>NZ_CP087181.1:0-137500 GCF_024748985.1 Pseudomonas sp. B21-031
GTGTCAGTGGAACTTTGGCAGCAGTGCGTGGAGCTTCTGCGCGATGAACTGCCTGCCCAGCAATTCAACACCTGGATCCGTCCGCTACAGGTCGAAGCCGAAGGCGACGAGTTGCGCGTCTATGCGCCTAACCGTTTCGTTCTCGATTGGGTCAATGAAAAGTACCTGGGTCGTCTGCTCGAGCTGTTGGGTGAGAACGGCAGCGGCATTGCGCCTGCCCTTTCCTTATTAATAGGCAGCCGTCGCAGCTCGGCGCCGCGGGCCGCGCCCAATGCGCCGGTCAGTGCCGCTGTGGCCGCTTCGCTGGCGCAGACCCAGGTACAAAAAGCTGCGCCTGCTGCGGTGTCGGTAGAGCCTGCCGCTGCGCCTGTGGAAGCTGCGCAGGTCAACGAGGTTGCCGAGCCTTCGTCGCGTGACAGCTTTGACGCCATGGCCGAGCCTGCGCCGGCACCGGCTACCAACACCCGCACCGAACAGCGCACCGTTCAGGTTGAAGGTGCGCTCAAACACACCAGTTACCTGAACCGCACCTTCACTTTCGACACCTTCGTCGAAGGTAAGTCGAACCAGCTGGCGCGGGCTGCTGCCTGGCAGGTCGCCGACAACCCGAAGCATGGTTACAACCCGCTCTTCCTTTATGGTGGTGTGGGCTTGGGTAAAACCCACTTGATGCATGCTGTGGGTAACCACCTGCTGAAGAAAAACCCGAACGCCAAGGTGGTCTACCTGCATTCGGAGCGTTTCGTCGCGGATATGGTCAAGGCGCTGCAGCTCAATGCCATCAACGAATTCAAGCGCTTCTATCGCTCGGTCGATGCGTTGCTGATCGACGACATCCAGTTCTTCGCCCGCAAAGAGCGCTCTCAGGAAGAGTTTTTCCACACCTTCAACGCACTGCTCGAGGGCGGCCAGCAGGTGATCCTCACCTCCGACCGCTACCCGAAGGAAATCGAAGGCCTGGAAGAACGTCTGAAATCCCGCTTCGGCTGGGGCCTGACCGTTGCGGTAGAGCCGCCAGAGCTGGAAACGCGTGTGGCGATTCTGATGAAGAAGGCCGACCAGGCCAAAGTCGAGCTGCCGCATGACGCTGCCTTCTTTATTGCCCAGCGCATCCGCTCCAACGTCCGCGAACTGGAAGGTGCCCTGAAGCGGGTGATCGCTCACTCGCACTTCATGGGCCGCGACATCACCATCGAACTGATTCGCGAATCGCTCAAAGACTTGCTGGCGCTGCAAGACAAGCTGGTCAGTGTGGATAACATTCAGCGCACAGTGGCCGAGTACTACAAGATCAAGATCTCCGATCTGTTGTCCAAGCGTCGCTCGCGTTCTGTCGCGCGCCCGCGCCAGGTAGCCATGGCCCTGTCGAAGGAGCTGACCAACCACAGTCTGCCGGAGATCGGCGACATGTTTGGTGGTCGCGACCACACGACCGTGCTGCACGCCTGCCGCAAAATCAACGAACTGAAGGAATCCGACGCGGACATCCGCGAGGACTACAAGAACCTGCTGCGGACGCTGACGACCTGATGGCCGTCTGCGCAGCTAATTGAAGGCAAGGGACTAGACCATGCATTTCACCATTCAACGCGAAGCCCTGTTGAAACCCCTGCAACTGGTCGCCGGTGTCGTCGAGCGCCGTCAGACCTTGCCGGTCCTGTCTAACGTATTGCTGGTTGTGCAAGGCCAGCAGCTGTCGTTGACCGGTACCGACCTGGAAGTCGAACTGGTAGGCCGCGTGCAACTGGAAGAGCCAGCCGAGCCTGGCGAAATCACTGTCCCGGCCCGTAAGCTGATGGACATCTGCAAAAGCCTGCCAAACGACGTCCTGATCGATATCAAGGTCGACGAGCAAAAACTGTTGGTCAAGGCCGGCCGCAGCCGCTTCACCCTGTCGACCCTGCCCGCCAATGACTTCCCGACGGTGGAAGAAGGCCCTGGCTCGCTGACCTGCAACCTGGAACAGAGCAAGCTGCGCCGCCTGATCGAGCGCACCAGCTTTGCCATGGCTCAGCAGGATGTGCGCTACTACCTCAACGGCATGCTGCTGGAGGTGTCGCGTAACACCCTGCGCGCTGTCTCTACCGATGGCCACCGCCTGGCGCTGTGCTCCATGAGCGCGCCCATCGAGCAGGATGATCGCCACCAAGTGATCGTGCCGCGCAAAGGTATCCTGGAGCTGGCCCGTCTGCTGACTGATCCGGAAGGCATGGTCAGCATCGTCCTGGGGCAACACCATATTCGCGCAACCACCGGCGAGTTCACCTTCACCTCCAAGCTGGTGGATGGCAAATTCCCGGACTACGAGCGTGTTCTGCCAAAGGGTGGCGACAAGCTGGTAGTCGGTGATCGTCAGGCGCTGCGTGAGGCATTCAGCCGTACCGCGATCCTGTCCAACGAAAAGTACCGCGGCATTCGCCTGCAACTGGCCGCTGGCCAACTGAAGATTCAGGCCAACAACCCTGAGCAGGAAGAAGCAGAAGAAGAGATCAGCGTCGACTACAACGGCAGCGCGCTGGAGATCGGCTTCAACGTCAGCTACTTGCTGGACGTGCTGGGCGTGATGACGACCGAGCAGGTGCGTCTGATTCTGTCCGACTCCAACAGCAGTGCGCTGCTGCAGGAGGCTGGCAATGATGACTCTTCCTACGTTGTCATGCCGATGCGTCTGTAACCTGTAGCAGACTGAATGTCCCTTCGACGTATCATGGTCACCGCGGTGCGCAACCTGCACCCGGTGACCCTCTCACCCTCTCCCCGCATCAACATCCTCTACGGTGCTAACGGCAGCGGCAAAACCAGTGTGCTCGAAGCTGTGCATTTGCTGGGGCTGGCGCGCTCCTTCCGCAGCACGCGCCTGAACCCGGTGATCCAGTACGAGCAGCCAGCTTGCACCGTGTTTGGCGAGGTTGAGTTGACGTCGGGGGGCACCAGCAACCTGGGCGTATCTCGCGAGCGGCAAGGTGATTTCACCATCCGTATCGACGGGCAGAATGCCAAAAGCGCTGCGCAGTTGGCCGAGCTGCTACCCCTGCAGCTGATTAACCCGGACAGTTTCAGGCTGTTGGAAGGCGCCCCGAAAATTCGCCGCCAATTCCTGGATTGGGGAGTGTTCCACGTGGAACCTCGTTTTCTGCCTGCTTGGCAACGTCTGCAGAAGGCGCTCCGGCAGCGGAACTCGTGGTTGCGGCATGGTACACTTGACCCAGCTTCGCAAGCCGCCTGGGACCGGGAATTGTGCCTGGCCAGCGCGGAAATAGATGAATACCGTCGCAACTACATCAAGGCCTTGAAGCCCGTCTTCGAGCGAACCCTGAGCGAACTGGTCGAGCTTGACGGGTTGACCCTGAGCTATTACCGAGGCTGGGACAAGGACCGGGAACTCAACGAAGTACTCGCCTCCTCTCTTCTTCGTGACCAGCAAATGGGCCACACCCAGGCCGGTCCGCAGCGTGCTGATCTGCGTCTTCGTTTGGCTGCCAATAACGCAGCCGACATTCTGTCGCGAGGGCAGCAGAAACTTGTGGTGTGTGCGCTACGCATTGCCCAAGGGCACCTCGTCAGCCAGGCTCGCCGCGGTCACTGTATTTATCTCGTGGATGACTTGCCGTCAGAATTGGACGAGCAACACCGCCGCGCATTGTGCCGCTTGCTAGAAGAATTACGCTGCCAGGTGTTCATCACCTGTGTAGATCACGAATTACTGAGGGAAGGCTGGCAGACGGAAACGCCAGTTGCTTTGTTCCACGTGGAACAGGGCCGTATCACCCAGACCCACGACCATCGGGAGTGAAGGCATGAGCGAAAATCAAACGTACGACTCCTCCAGCATTAAAGTGCTGAAAGGTTTGGATGCCGTACGCAAGCGTCCCGGCATGTACATTGGCGACACCGATGATGGTAGCGGCCTGCACCACATGGTCTTCGAAGTGGTCGACAACTCGATCGACGAAGCCCTCGCCGGTCATTGCGATGACATCACCGTCATCATCCACACGGATGAATCCATCAGCGTGCGCGACAACGGTCGCGGCATTCCGGTTGACGTGCATAAAGAAGAAGGCGTATCGGCAGCCGAGGTCATCATGACCGTGCTGCACGCCGGCGGTAAGTTCGACGACAACTCGTACAAAGTTTCGGGCGGCCTGCACGGTGTGGGTGTTTCCGTGGTTAACGCCCTGTCGGAGAAGCTGGTGCTGACCGTGCGTCGCAGCGGCAAGATCTGGGAGCAAACCTACGTTCACGGTGTCCCTCAAGCGCCGATGGCGATTGTGGGTGACAGCGAAACGACCGGTACCCACATCCACTTCAAGCCTTCGGCTGAGACGTTCAAGAATATCCACTTCAGCTGGGACATCCTGGCCAAGCGGATCCGTGAACTGTCGTTCCTCAACTCGGGCGTCGGTATTCTGCTCAAGGATGAACGCAGCGGTAAGGAAGAGTTCTTCAAATACGAAGGCGGCCTGCGTGCGTTCGTCGAGTACCTGAACACCAACAAGACGCCAGTGAACAACCAGGTGTTCCACTTCAACGTCCAGCGTGACGATGGCGTGGGTGTTGAAGTTGCCCTGCAGTGGAACGACAGCTTCAACGAAAACCTGCTGTGCTTCACCAACAACATTCCGCAGCGCGATGGCGGTACTCACTTGGTGGGCTTCCGTTCTTCGCTGACCCGCAGCCTGAACAGCTACATCGAGCAGGAAGGCCTGGCAAAGAAGAACAAGGTTGCGACCACGGGCGACGACGCCCGTGAAGGCCTGACCGCGATCATCTCGGTCAAGGTCCCTGACCCTAAGTTCAGCTCCCAGACCAAAGACAAGCTGGTTTCCTCGGAGGTGAAAACTGCCGTGGAACAGGAGATGAACAAGTACTTCTCGGACTTCCTGCTCGAGAACCCGAACGAAGCCAAAGCTGTTGTCGGCAAGATGATCGACGCCGCCCGTGCCCGCGAAGCCGCGCGCAAGGCGCGTGAGATGACTCGCCGCAAAGGTGCACTGGACATCGCGGGCTTGCCAGGCAAGTTGGCCGACTGCCAGGAAAAGGACCCTGCCCTTTCCGAACTGTACCTGGTGGAGGGTGACTCCGCTGGTGGTTCGGCCAAGCAAGGTCGTAACCGTCGCACTCAGGCGATCCTGCCGTTGAAGGGTAAGATCCTCAACGTCGAGAAGGCTCGCTTCGACAAGATGATCTCGTCCCAGGAGGTCGGTACGCTGATCACCGCACTGGGCTGTGGTATCGGTCGCGAAGAGTACAACATCGACAAACTGCGTTATCACAACATCATCATCATGACCGATGCTGACGTTGACGGTTCGCACATCCGTACCCTGCTGCTGACCTTCTTCTTCCGTCAGCTGCCAGAGCTGGTCGAGCGTGGCTACATCTACATTGCCCAGCCACCGTTGTACAAGGTGAAGAAAGGCAAGCAGGAGCAGTACATCAAGGACGACGAGGCCATGGAAGAATACATGACCCAATCGGCCCTGGAAGATGCCAGCCTGCACCTGGACGAGTCGGCGCCAGCGGTTTCCGGTGTTCAGCTGGAAAGCCTGGTGAACGAGTTCCGTGGCGTGATGAAGACCCTCAAGCGTTTGTCGCGCCTGTACCCACAGGAGCTGACCGAGCACTTCATCTACCTGCCGGAAGTTACCCTGGAGCAACTGGGTGACCACGCTGTGATGCAGGCCTGGCTGGCCAAGTTCCAGGAGCGTCTGAGCAGCACCCAGAAGTCGGGCCTGGCGTATCAAGCCAGCCTGCGCGAAGACAAGGAGCGCAATGTCTGGCTGCCGGAAGTGGAAATCACCTCGCACGGCCTGGCCAGCTACATCACCTTCAACCGCGATTTCTTCGGCAGCAACGACTACCGTACCGTGGTCAACATCGGTTCCAAGCTGGCAAGCCTGCTGGGCGAAGGTGCTTATGTGCAGCGTGGCGAACGCCGCAAGGCAATCGTCGAGTTCAAGGAAGGCCTGGACTGGCTGATGAACGAAAGCACCAAGCGCCACACCATCCAGCGATACAAAGGGCTGGGTGAGATGAACCCGGACCAGCTGTGGGAAACCACCATGGACCCAACTGTGCGCCGCATGCTCAAGGTCACCATCGAGGACGCGATCGCTGCCGACCAGATCTTCAACACCTTGATGGGCGACGCAGTGGAACCTCGCCGCGAGTTCATCGAAAGCAACGCGCTGTCGGTATCGAACCTGGACTTCTGATCAGGTGTAGGTTGAACGACATAAAAAAGCCCGCGAAAGCGGGCTTTTTTATGCGTGCGATACGGTGGGTCAGTAACCGCTGAGAATGTTCACGATCACCCCACTGGCAATCGCCACCAGCACGTAGTCGCCATTCACAGCCAACCAACGGTGGTCACGCGGTGGCGCATAGAGGTGACGTGCACGCCAGTCGGTTACCCAGTAGCGGTCGCCGCGGTAATGGGGGTCAACGGCATGCCCGCGTTGCCATTGCTGATGGGGTATCGGCATACCCGGCTGTGGACGAAAGTTCGGGTTTTGGTAAGGGGCTGGCGCATGGCCGTTACCCGGCCGACCCTGCGGCTGTTTGCCGTGCTGGCCGTTGCCATGCGGTGTGTTGCCCTGATGGGCGGGGCCGTTTTCATGCCCCTGGGGTGGGCCCGGTTGAGCGAAGCTGGCCAGCGGCGCGCTGAACATCAGCGCGGCGCACAGCACGGTCAGGGTTTTTTTCATGTGTTGCTGATCCTCTGCATGTTAATGCCCGGCGCAAGTTCTGTTCGCCTGGTGCGGTTAACGGATCAGACAGCGGTTTTGCCAAGCTACTCCTTGGCTTGAGGTAAAGGTCAGGTAAAGGTGGGCAAGGCCGAGTCGCCCTACGTGCCCAAGCCCAGTGCCTTCAAGCGTCGGTAGAGGGTGCGCTCACTCATGCCCAGATGGCGCGCCAGCTCACTGCGTGGGCCCTGAAACTGCTCCAGCGCCTGCGCCAGCTCACTCAGGTCGCTATGGCCTCGGCCCCTGGTCACGCCGGGTGCAATCGGTGGGCCGATGTCGTCAGGCAGGTGCTCGGGACGGATCAGCCCGTCATCGGCAAACAGCCGTGCCCGTTCAAGGATGTTACGCAACTCGCGGATATTGCCCGGGAACGGATGCAGCTCGAGGTGCTTCAATGCGTCATCGGCCAACCTGGGCGCAGGCTGCCCAGCCATACGCTGGAGCAGGCTCTCGACCAGCAATGGCAGGTCCTCCACGCGCTCACGCAGGGCAGGCAGCCGGATAGGAAAGCCACTGATGCGGTAATACAGATCCTCACGGAACGAACCTTCGGCGACCATTTTCTTGAGCGGCTTGTGCGTGGCCGAGACCAAACGGAAATCCGAGTGCACGGTCCGCAGGCTGCCCACCGGGCGGAAGCTGCCGGATTCGATCAGGCGCAGCAGCTTGACCTGCATGGCCATCGGCACTTCACCGATTTCGTCGAGGAACAACGTGCCGCCATGCGCGGCTTCGGCCAGGCCGATCTTGCGTTGGTTGGCGCCGGTGAACGCCCCTTTCTCGTAGCCGAACAGCTCGCTCTCGAACAGCGACTCGGTCAAGCCGGTGCAGTCGACCACGACCAACGGCCCGTTTGCGCGCGGGCTGCCCATGTGCAGGGCGCGGGCGAACAGCTCTTTGCCGGTACCCGATTCGCCCTGGAGCAACACCGGAATTTGTGCGGGCGCCGCGCGCTGCAGGCTGGCCAATGCTGCCTTGAACGCTGGCGCCCGCCCTACCAGGCCCTGCTGCTGAGGTTGCGCCGCGGCGAGCGTGATGGTGGTGAGGCGCTCGACAAAGGCGACCACCCTGCCCTGCTCATCCAGGATCGGCCGCAGCTCGACGTCCACATGCTCTGGGCCGCGTGGCGTGTGATGAATGTGCAGCACACGTTCCGGCACCTTGCTGTCCCATGCCTTGCGCATGGGGCAATGCTCGCCGGCCTGGTCGCACGGCACGGCATAGTGGTGCGAGACCTTGTGGCATTTTTCACCCAGCGGCGCCTGCTGGTCTCGGCCGAACTGGCGGCGGTAGGCCGCGTTGGCCGCGAGAATGTTGTAGTCCGTGTCCAGCACGATGGTGGGCAGGGCATCGTGTTCGAGGTAGGAAACCAACGCTAGGATGATGTGATGAGGCTCAGGCATGACGGCACCGATGTGATAACCCGGCGGAGGGTAGCAAGGACTGCCAAACACTGCCATTGGCTGACAGTCGACTGCCAACGTGACTGCCATGTTGCCAGGCAAGCGCCAGCCCGGCCCGTATTCATTGGCCAAGGCCTGTGAAAAACCCTGGCATGCATCTTGATAAACCTCCGTTCACTGCCTACGCCTCTATAGGGGGCGTAGGAAACTTTGGAGAACGTGATGATCATCGGTAACAACCTTCACGTGGAAGCCTTCTTCGACGAGGCGACCTCGACCATCAGCTACCTGCTCATGGACGGCGAGACGCGCAAATGCGCGTTGATCGACAGCGTTTTGGATTACGACCCCAAGTCGGGGCGCACCTGCACCGCCTCGGCAGACCGGTTGATCACCCGGGTAAAGGCGCTCGATGCCAAGGTGCAGTGGATACTGGAAACCCATGTGCATGCAGACCACCTGTCGGCCGCGGCCTATCTGAAGGACAAGCTCGGCGGCCACACCGCCATCGGTGCGCACATCACCCAGGTGCAAAAAGTGTTTGGCGCGCTGTTCAATGCCGAACCCGGCTTTGCCCGGGATGGCAGCCAGTTCGATGTCCTGCTGGAGGATGAGGAAGGTTTCCGTATCGGCAACCTGCATGCCCGTGCTTTGCACACGCCGGGGCACACCCCCGCCTGCATGAGCTATGTGGTGGTCGATGGCGGTGAAAAGGCGGTGTTCGTCGGTGACACGCTGTTCATGCCCGACTATGGCACGGCCCGTTGCGACTTCCCCGGCGCTGATGCCCGCACCCTGTATCGCTCGATCCGCCGCCTGCTGGCCTTCCCCGACCAGACCCGATTGTTCATGTGCCACGACTACCTGCCGGGCGGGCGCGACATGCAATACGTCACGACCGTGGCCGAGCAACGTGTCAGCAATATCCACATTCACCACGGCATCGACGAAGACAGCTTCGTGGCCATGCGCGAAGCCCGCGACAAGACCCTCGACATGCCCGTGCTGATCCTGCCCTCGGTGCAGGTCAACATGCGCAGCGGCCACTTCCCTGAGCCCGAGGCCAATGGCGTGAGCTACCTGAAGATTCCACTGAACACGCTTTAACCGCTTTTACCCATAACGAGATTTCCAGGAAATACCGCCATGCCTGCCTTGCTCCACCCTGCCAAAACGCTCAATACCGACCACCACAAAGTGGTCATCGTCGGTGCCGGTGCTGCCGGTATCGCGACCGCGTCCAGCCTGATCAGCCGTGATCCGTCACTGGATATCGTCCTGATCGACCCCGCCGACGTGCATTATTACCAGCCCGGTTGGACCCTGGTCGGCGCCGGTGTGTTCAAGGCGCCAGACACGGCGCGCACCATGGCCTCGACCCTTCCCCATGGCGTCCATTGGATCAAAGCGCGCGTGCAGGGCTTCGACCCCTTGGGCCAGTTGGTCGTACTCGAAGATGGCCGCGCTATCAGCTATGAACAGTTGGTGGTTTGCCCAGGCCTGAAACTCGATTGGCAGGCCATCGACGGCCTGAGCGAGACACTGGGCCGTAACGGCGTGACCTCCAACTACCGCTACGACCTGGCCTCGTACACCTGGCAACTGGTGCAGCAGCTGAAGCACGGCCGCGCCCTGTTCACCCAACCGCCGATGCCGATCAAGTGCGCCGGTGCGCCACAGAAAGCGCTGTACCTGTCTTGCGACCACTGGCTGCGCCATGGTCACCTGGGGGATGTGAAAGCCAGTTTCTTCAACGCCGGTGCCGTGCTGTTTGGCGTGGCCGACTACGTGCCCGCACTGATGGCTTATATCGACAAGTACGCCGTGGACCTCAACTACGCCCATCGCCTGGTGGCGGTGGATGGCCCCGGCAAGCGCGCGACGTTCGTGCGTATCTTGGCCGACGGCAGCACTGAAACCCGAGTCGAGGCCTTCGACATGCTGCATGTGGTGCCGCCGCAAGTGGCGCCAGACTTCATTCGCGAGAGCCCGTTAGCAGACAGCGCGGGCTGGGTCGACGTCGACCCGCAGACCTTGCGCCATCGAAAATTCACCAACATCCATGCCCTGGGCGACGTGGCCAACACCAGTAATGCCAAGACTGCTGCGGCAGCGCGCAAGCAGGCGCCGGTAGTGGCCAATAACGTGCTGGTGGCGTTGGGCAGGCTCCCTACCCTCGCCATGTATGACGGCTATGGCTCATGCCCGCTGACTGTCGAGCGTGGCAAGATCGTGCTGGCCGAGTTCACCTATGGCGGCAAAGTGGCGCCGAGCTTCCCACGTTGGTTGCTCGATGGCCGACGGCCGACGCGCCTGGCCTGGTTGCTCAAGGCGCGGGTACTGCCACCGTTGTACTGGAAAGGCATGCTCAAGGGGCGTGAATGGTTGGCGCGGCCGCAGCCATTGGTAGCTGAGGCCAAACAGTGATCGAACAGCAACTGTTGGGCGCAGGCTTGGGGGCGGTCATCGGTGCCGTGCTGGCCTTGACCGGCGCGGGGGGCGGTATTCTTGCGGTGCCATTGCTGGTGTTTGGCCTTGGCCTGTCGATGGTCGAGGCGGCGCCAGTCGGCCTGTTGGCGGTGGGCCTTGCTGCCGCCGTGGGGGCAGTGCTGGGTTTGCGTCAGGGGTTGGTGCGCTACCGAGCGGCGTTGTTCATTGCCCTGATCGGCATCGCGGTAGCGCCCTTCGGGCTGATGCTGGCGCACCGTGTGCCCAATACGCCGCTGGCATTGGTATTCGCCGGCGTGCTGGTTTACGCCTGCCTGCGCATTTGGCGCAAGGCGGCCAGGGAGCTGCGCGGTGAAGCCAACGATGCTCACCGCTACATCGAACCCTGCGTGCTCAACCCGCTGCAGGGCCGTTTGCGCTGGACGTTGCCCTGCGCACGCGCCCTGGCCTTTACCGGCGCGCTGTCGGGATTGCTGTCTGGGTTGCTGGGCGTGGGCGGTGGGTTTGTGATCATCCCCGCCTTGAACCGCTACACCAATTTGCGCATGGCCAGCATCGTCTCGACCTCGCTGGCGGTAATTGCGCTGGTGTCCACGGGGAGCGTGGTCAGCGCCAGCCTGGCGGGGGTGATGCACTGGCAGGTCGGCGCACCGTTTGCGCTCGGTGCGGTGATCGGTTTGCTGCTGGCGCGGCCATTGGCAGCCAAACTCGCCGGGCCTCGCCTGCAGCAGATGTTTGCCGTGGCCGGTTGGGCAGCCGCCCTGCTGTTGGCCGGCAAGGCGCTACTGGGCTAGCAGCTCGCCCTGTTCGGCGGCACACAGCGCCAGCAGGTAGTCCCACACTACCCGCAGGCGCACCGATTTGTGCAGCTCGCGACGGGTGCAGATCCAATAGCTGCGCTGGATGGTTTCGCTGGGCAGCACCCGGACCAGCGTCGGGTCATGGCGCGCCATGAAGTTGGGCAGCACGGCAATGCCAAGGCCCGCGCGCGCCGCGTGTTGCTGGGCGATTACGCTGGTGCTACGGAACGCCACGTTGGGCGCGCGGCAGAAACTGTTGAGAAACAGCAGCTCTTGGCTGAACAGCAGGTCATCGACGTAGCCGATCCAGCTGTGCCGAGCCAGGTCTTCGCGGTTGCGCAGCGGCGGTGCGCGGTCGAGGTACGCTTGGCTGGCGTAGAGCGCCAGGCGGTAGTCGGTGAGCTTGCGGGTGATCAGCAGGTCGGCGTTGGGCCGCTCCAGGTGGATGCTGATTTCCGCCTCGCGGTTGAGGATGCTGACGAAGCGCGGCACCGCCACCAGTTCCACCTCAAGGCCTGGGTAGCGCTCGAACAGCGCGTTCATGCGCGGGGTGAAGAACATGATGCCAATGCCTTCGGTCACCCCCAGGCGGATCTTGCCCAGGGGGGTGATGGCTTGGGTGATTTCTTCCTGCGCCAGCAAGGCGACGTTTTCCATGGCTTCGGCGTGCTTGAGCAGGGCCTGCCCGGACGGGGTCAGGTCGTAGCCTTGGGCATGCTGCACGAACAGTGGCGTGCCCAGGCTTTTCTCGATGCTCTCGATATGCCGGGCGACGGTGCTGTGGGTGGTATTGAGGCGTTTGGCGGCAGTGAGCAAACGGCCGCTGCGCTGCAACTCGAGGAAAAACCGCAGATCGTTCCAGTCGAACATGCTGATCCTTTTGGGCTGTTCACTCTGGCCGGCGATGGCCAAAGCAGACATGTCACTGTGCTAAAACGCACAGCGGCTGCGCGAAATCTCGTGTTTCCACAGCGAAATTAATCAATAAGATGGTTCGGGACAAGAACAATAATCAGGCGCGAGGTTTCACATGCCATCAGCCGATTCTGTCTTCGACTACGTGGTCGTGGGCGCCGGTCCAGCCGGGTGCCTGCTGGCCAATCGATTGTCCGCCGACCCTTCCTGCCGCGTGCTGCTGTTGGAAGCGGGTGGCCGTGACAACTATCCCTGGATCCACATCCCCGTCGGTTACCTCTACTGCATCGGCAACCCCCGCACTGACTGGTGCTTCAAGACCGAAGCACAAAGCGGCCTGGGTGGGCGTAGCCTGGGTTATCCACGGGGCAAGGTGCTCGGCGGTTGTTCATCGATCAACGGCATGATCTACATGCGCGGCCAGGCGGCTGACTATGACCACTGGGCCGAGCAAGGTAACCCAGGCTGGGCCTGGAAGGACGTACTGCCACTGTTCAAGGCCAGTGAAAACCACTTTGCCGGTGACAGCGAGCACCATGGCGCCGCCGGCGAATGGCGGGTCGAGCGCCAGCGTTACAGCTGGCCAATCCTCGATGCGTTCCGTGACGCGGCCGAGCAAAGTGGCATCGCCAAGGTCGACGACTTCAACACCGGTGACAACCAGGGCTGTGGATACTTTCAGGTCAACCAGCGCAGTGGCGTGCGCTGGAACGCGTCAAAGGCGTTTCTTCGGCCGGTGCTCAGCCGGTCCAACCTGACGGTACTGACCGGTGTAGAAGTCGATCAGGTACTGCTCAACAACACCCGTGCCCGTGCGGTAAAAGCCCGCTGGCAAGGTGCCTGGCATGAGTTTGCTGCCCGTCGCGAGATCATTCTGTGCGCCGGCGCCGTCGGCTCGCCGGGGATCCTGCAGCGGTCTGGCATCGGCCCGCGCAAGCTGCTCGAAGACTTGGGCATTGGCGTGCGGCATGACATGCCCGGCGTCGGCGGTAACCTGCAGGACCACCTGCAATTGCGCCTGATCTACCAGATTCGCAACACCCGTACCCTGAACCAGATGGCCAACAGCCTGTGGGGCAAGATGGGCATGGGCCTGCGTTATCTCTATGACCGCAGCGGCCCGCTGGCCATGGCGCCTAGCCAGTTGGGGGCGTTCGTGCGCTCCAGCCCCGAACATGCCACAGCCAACTTGCAGTACCACGTGCAGCCCTTGTCGCTGGAGCGGTTCGGCGAGCCATTGCACCGCTTCCCGGCCTTCACCGCTTCGGTGTGCAACCTGCGCCCGCTCAGCCGCGGGCGCATCGACATCCGCGCCGCCGATATGCACAGCGCGCCACTGATCGACCCCAACTACCTCAGTGACCCCCAGGACTTGCGGGTCGCCGTAGACGCCATCCGCATGACGCGGCGCATCGTCCAGGCCCCTGCCCTCGCGGCCTTCGCCCCCCAGGAATACCTGCCGGGCCCTGCCCTGCAAAGCGAAGACGAGTTGTTTGAGGCCGCGGGCAAGATTGGCACCACCATCTTCCATCCCGTAGGCACCTGCCGCATGGGCATTGGCCCAGAGGATGTTGTGGATAACCAGCTGCGGGTGCATGGCATCCCAGGCTTACGGGTGGCGGATGCCTCGATCATGCCGCAGATCACCTCCGGCAATACCTGTTCACCCACGCTGATGATCGCCGAAAAGGCGGCGCAACTTATCCTCAAAGGAGCTGCGACCCAGACCTACCTAAACGAAGACGCGATACCGACGCCCTGACCCGGGTGCGTGCAACACCGGCAGCTTGCGGTCGGAGGCTGCCGACAGTGGAACAAAAAGAATAATCACTGTGGCCTGTGGGCCGAGGACAGCAACGATGTCGGATTACATCCAAGAGCAGGGTGCGACGGCCAGCAGCGCCAGCCGTCGTGAAGAAAGAAAGATCATTTTCGCGTCATCCCTCGGGACGGTTTTCGAGTGGTATGACTTTTTTCTCTATGGCGCGCTGGCAGCGGTCATCAGCAAGCAGTTCTTTGCTGGGGTCAACGACACCACGGCCTTCATCTTTGCCTTGATGGCCTTCGCCGCCGGCTTCCTGGTCCGCCCCTTCGGTGCGCTGGTGTTTGGCCGGCTGGGCGACATGATCGGGCGCAAGTACACCTTCCTGGTGACCATCGTGCTGATGGGCCTGTCGACCTTTGCCGTCGGCCTGCTGCCCACGTATGCCAGCATTGGTATTGCGGCACCGATCATTCTGGTGATCCTGCGCATGCTGCAGGGCCTGGCGCTTGGGGGCGAGTACGGTGGCGCGGCCACCTACGTGGCCGAGCATGCCCCGCCGGGTAAACGCGGCTTCCATACCGGTTTCATTCAATCCACCGCCACCCTGGGCCTGCTGCTGTCGTTGCTGGTCGTACTGGGCAGCCGTTACATCAGTGGTGACCAGTTCGAAACCTGGGGCTGGCGCCTGCCGTTCCTGCTGTCGATCTTCCTGCTGGCGATCTCCACCTGGATTCGCATGAGCATGCACGAGTCGCCTGCCTTCGTGAAAATGAAGGCCCAGGGCAAGATCAGCAAATCGCCGATCCGCGAGTCGTTCACCTCCTGGCCGAACCTCAAGGTGGTGCTCACTGCGCTGTTCAGCATCAACGCTGGCCAGGCCGTGACCTTCTACACCGCGCAGTTCTACGTGCTGTTCTTCATGACCCAGATGCTCAAGATGGACCCCGCCCAGGCCAACACGTTGCTGATCATCAGTGTGGTGATCGGGGCGCCGTTCTTCGTGTTCTTTGGTTGGCTGTCGGACCGTATCGGGCGTAAGCCGATTCTGATGCTCGGCCTGCTGCTGGCGACGGTGCTGTACTTCCCGCTGTTCAAGGCGCTCAGCCATTACGCCAACCCGCAGATCGACGCCGCCAGCCGCCAGGCACCGATCGTCGTGACCGCCGACCCGCAGGGCTGCACCTTCCAGTTCGACCCGGTTGGCAAGGCGCGTTTTGACAGCCCATGCGACAAGGTCAAGACGTTCCTGGTCAAGCAGGGCCTGCCGTACAGCTCGGTGAGCGTGGCTGGCAGCGAGGTGGTGGTCAACATTGGCGACAAGACCATCAATGGTTTCGACGAGACCGCCATGCGCTCGGCGATCGAACAGGCGGGGTACCCAGCCAAGGCTGATCCGGGGCAGGTCAACCAGGTGATGGTAGTGGTGCTGATCGTGGCGATGATCCTGATCGCGACCATGACCTATGGACCACTGGCGGCGGTGATGGTCGAGCTGTTCCCGACCCGTATCCGCTATACCTCGATGTCCCTGCCCTACCACATCGGCAACGGCTGGTTCGGTGGCTTCCTGCCGACGGTGTCGTTCGCGCTGGTGGTGTATACCGGGGATATCTTCTACGGGCTGTGGTACCCAGTGCTGGTGACCGGCATCAGCCTGGTAGTGGGGATTTTCTGCCTGAAAGAAACCAAGGACGTGGATATCGACAAGGTCTGACACACCTCAGCCTCACCCATAAAAAAACCGGCTTTAAAAGCCGGTTTTTTTATGCCGCGAAAAAACTTATGCACGTTTTTAGCAAATCTGTCATGTGAAGAAATAAACAACTAATTCAATCACTTACTGCATACATAGAACAGATCGCAGAAAAACTGCTCACACGTTATCCACAGAAACTCAAGCAGTCTGCTCCTGCGGCTTTTCAGCCGCGGGTGGCAGCGAACCCAGGGCCCTTTGCGTGGCCTCGTTCCAGGCGGCGGCGCGGTCATTGAGCTCGGCAATTGCACGAGGGCCGGTGCCGTTGGCGTACATCGGCTCACCGATCACCACCTCGATGGTGCCCGCACGCTTGCCCCAGCCCGCCTTGGGCCAGAACTTGCCCGCGTTGTGCGCAATGGGCAGCACCGGCAGGCCGGCATTGACCGCCAGTGCGGTACCGCCACGGGAGAACTTGCCGACGGTGCCAAACGGCACGCGGGTACCCTCTGGGAAGATCAGCACCCACACACCCTGCTTGAGCAGTTCATCACCTTGGCTGGCGACCTGACGCAGGGCTTCTTTAGGGTTGTCGCGGTTGATCGCGATGGGCCGCAGCATGGCCATGGCCCAGCCGAAGAACGGCACGTACAGCAGTTCGCGCTTGAGCACTTGGCTGAGCGGCGAGAAGTACTGGGAAAGGAAGAAGGTCTCCCAGGTGCTCTGATGGTTGGACAGGATCACACACGGCTCATTCGGCACATTCTCGGCGCCGGTGATCTTGTAGTCGATGCCAAGGATGGTGCGGGTCAAAAATAACGCGCAACGGCACCAGTACACGTTGATGAACGTGTAACGCTTGGGGAACGACAAGAATGGCGCGACAAAAAAGCTCAGGGAGCACCACAGCAACGAGCTGGTGCCCAGCAGCAGGTAAAAAAGAAAGATTCTGATCGCCTGCAGGATCGACATAGTGGCATGTACCGTTGCGGGGCGTGCCCGCCTGAGAAAATGCGCCCTAAGGCGCACTGTTTAAATTAGTTCTCTGGCGATAGCTGCCAGATCGTCGAAAATCAGTGTAGTTTCAGGGACACCTTTTTCCAGGGTCCGCTCGCCCTTGCCGGTTTTCACCAACACGGGTTGTGCACCGACGGCCAGGGCGGCCTGAAGGTCACCTTGGCTGTCGCCGACAAACCACACGCCGCCAAGGTCGGCCTGGTAGTGCTCGGCAATCGCCCGCAGCATGCCCGGCTTGGGCTTGCGGCAATCGCAGCCTTCATCCGGGCCATGTGGGCAATAGACGATATGGCCCACTTCGCCGCCCTGCTCGGCCACCAACGCACGCAGGCGCGCGTGCATGGCCTCGAGGGTTTGCACCGGGTAATAGCCGCGGGCAATGCCGGACTGGTTGGTGGCCACGGCCACCGTCCAGCCCGCTTTGCTCAACTGCGCGATGGCCTCGACCGAGCCGGGGATGGGGATCCACTCCTCCAGCGACTTGATGTAAGCGTCGGAGTCATAGTTGATCACCCCGTCTCGATCGAGAATCAGCAGTTTCAAGGCTTACCCCAGCAGCGAGATGTCGGCCACACCCAGGAACAGACCGCGCAGGCGGCTGAGCAGGGCATAACGGTTGGCGCGGACCTTGGCGTCCTCGGCGTTGACCATCACCGCCTCGAAGAAGGCGTCGACCGGGTCACGCAGGGCTGCCAGGCGGGCCAGCGACTCGCTGTACTGACGCGCAGCGGCCATCGGTTGCACGGCCTGGTCGGCCTGCTGGATGGCCGAGTACAGGGAGAACTCGTTGGCGTTGTCGAAGTACTTCGGCTCGACCTGTTCGGCGATGGCGCCTTCGGCCTTGCTCAGCAGGTTCGACACGCGCTTGTTCACCGCGGCCAGGGCTTCGGCTTCCGGCAGTTTGCGGAACGCCTGCACGGCCTGCACACGCTGGTCGAAGTCCAGGGCAGAGCCCGGCTTCAGGGCACGTACCGACAGGTAGGTGGCAACGTCGATGCCTTCGTCTTCATAGCGTGCACGCAGGCGATCGAAGATGAACTCCAGCACTTGCTCGGCCAGGCCGGCGGCCTTGACCTTGGCACCGAACTGCTTGACCGCGAACTCGGCCGCACCGGTCAGGTCCAGGTCCAGCTGCTTCTCGATCAGGATGCGCAGCACGCCCAGCGCAGCGCGGCGCAGTGCGTACGGGTCTTTGCTGCCGGTTGGCAGCATGCCGATACCGAAGATACCGACCAGGGTGTCGAGCTTGTCAGCGATCGCCACGGCAGCACCGGTGACGGTCTCTGGCAGCTCGGCGCCAGCGCCGCGCGGCATGTACTGCTCGTTCAGGGCCAGGGCGACGTCTTGCGGCTCGCCATCGTTGAGCGCGTAGTAGTAACCGGCAACGCCCTGCATCTCAGGGAACTCGCCGACCATCTCGGTGGCCAGGTCGCACTTGGACAGCAGGCCAGCACGCGCGGCGCGCTGGGCGTCGCCGCCAATCAGCGGGGCAATGAACGCGGCCAGCTTGGAAACACGCTCGGCCTTGTCGTACACGGTGCCCAGTTGAGCCTGGAACACCACGTTCTTGAGGCGCTCGTTGAAGGTCTCCAGCGGCTGCTTCTTGTCTTGCTTGAAGAAGAACTCGGCATCGGTCAGGCGTGGGCGCACGACCTTTTCGTTGCCTTCGATGATCTGCTTCGGGTCACGGCTTTCGACGTTGGCCACGGTGATGAAGCGCGGCAGCAGCTTGCCTTCGCTGTCCAGCAGGCAGAAGTACTTCTGGTTGTCCTGCATGGTGGTGATCAGGGCTTCTTGCGGCACGTCGAGGAAACGCTCCTCGAACGAACACACTAGCGGCACTGGCCACTCGACCAGCGCGGTCACTTCGTCCAGCAGCGCCGGCGGCACGATGGCGCTGCCTTCCTGCTGCAGGGCCAGTTCGGCGGTGCGCTTGGCAATCAGCTCGCGGCGCTCGGCGAAGTCGGCCAGCACGTAGGCTTTGCGCAGGTCTTCGACGTAGTTGGCCGGGGTGGTGATAACCACGTTTTCCGGGTGGTGGAAGCGGTGGCCACGGGACTCACGGCCGGCCTGCTGGGCGAGGATGGTGCAGTCGACGACTTGGTCGCCAAGCAGCATCACCAGCCACTGGGTTGGGCGCACGAACTCTTCGCGGCTGGCGCCCCAGCGCATGCGCTTGGGGATCGGCAGGTCGTTGAGCGAGTCTTCTACGATGGTCGGCAGCAGGCTGGTAGTGGCCTTGCCTGGGATGTGCTGGGAGAAACGCAGCTTGGCGCCGCTCTGGTCGATTTCCGACAGCTCTACACCGCACTTCTTGGCAAAGCCCAGAGCCGCTTGGGTCGGCTCACCGTCTTTGAAAGCAGCCTGCAGGGGCGGGCCGTCGATGTTGATGCTGCGGTCAGGCTGCTGCACGTCAAGCTGGCGGATCAGTACGGCCAGGCGGCGCGGCGCGGCGTATACCGATTTGCTGGCGTAGTTCAGGCCAGCGGCCTGCAGGCCTTTCTCGATACCGGCCAGGAAGGCGTCGCCCAGGCTGGCGAGGGCCTTGGGTGGCAGCTCTTCGGTGCCCAGTTCTACCAGGAAATCTTGAGCACTCATTGTGCAGCCTCCAGCTTAGCCAACACTTCGTCACGCAATTCAGGGGTGGCCATCGGGAAGCCCAGGCGTGCGCGGGCTTGCAGATAGCTTTGCGCCACGTCCCGGGCCAGGGTACGTACGCGCAGGATGTAACGCTGGCGCTCGGTCACCGAGATGGCGCGGCGGGCGTCGAGCAGGTTGAAGGTGTGCGAAGCCTTCAGGACCATTTCGTAGGTCGGCAGCGGCAGCTCCAGCTTGATCAGGCGGTTGGCTTCGCTTTCGTAGAAGTCGAACAGCTCGAACAGCTTCTCGACGTTGGCGTGCTCGAAGTTGTAGGTCGACTGCTCGACTTCGTTCTGGTGGAACACGTCACCGTAGGTGACCTTGCCGAACGGGCCATCGGCCCATACCAGGTCGTAGACCGAGTCGACACCCTGGATGTACATGGCCAGGCGTTCGAGGCCGTAGGTGATTTCACCGGTGACCGGGTAGCACTCGATGCCGCCCACTTGCTGGAAGTAGGTGAACTGGGTCACCTCCATGCCGTTGAGCCAGATTTCCCAGCCCAGGCCCCAGGCGCCGAGGGTCGGCGATTCCCAGTTGTCTTCGACGAAACGGATATCGTGGACCAGCGGATCCAGGCCAATGGCTTTCAGCGAGCCGAGGTACAGCTCCTGGAAGTTGGCCGGGTTCGGCTTGAGCACCACCTGGAACTGGTAGTAGTGCTGCAGGCGGTTTGGGTTTTCGCCATACCGTCCGTCGGCAGGGCGACGGCTAGGCTGCACGTAGGCGGCGTTCCAGGTCTCTGGGCCGACGGCGCGCAGGAACGTGGCGGTATGGAAAGTGCCGGCGCCTACTTCCATATCGTAGGGCTGAAGCACCACACAACCTTGAGCTGCCCAGTAGTTCTGCAGGGCGAGGATCAGGTCTTGGAAGGTACGCACGGCTGGCGTAGGCTGGCTCACGAAATTCACCTGTATCTGGGGATGCGGATGTAAAGAGCGGGAGTATAACCTGATTCGCCTCGCCCTCTACTCATTGGAGCCTTATGCCACGCTGCTTTTGGTGTACCGACGATCCGTTGTACCAGGCCTACCACGACCAGGAATGGGGAACACCGCAGCGTGATCCGGCGTTGCTGTTCGAGATGCTTTTGCTCGAAGGGTTCCAGGCGGGGCTGTCATGGATCACGGTTTTACGTAAACGCGAGCGTTATCGCGAGGTGATGCATGGCTTCGACCCGGTGAAGTTGGCGCAGATGAGCGATGAACGGATCGAAGCACTGATGCTCGACGCCGGCATCATCCGCAACCGCCTCAAGCTCAAGGCGGCCCGGCGCAACGCCCAGGCCTGGCTGGCTGTGGATAACCCGGCCGAGTGGCTCTGGTCGTTCGTGGGTGGCGTGCCCAAGGTCAACCATTTCAAGGACCGAAGCGAAATGCCTGCCGTTACCGATGAAGCGAAGGCAATGAGCAAAGCCCTGCAAAAAGCCGGCTTCACGTTTGTCGGCCCAACCATCTGTTATGCCTTCATGCAGGCCACCGGTATGGTCATGGACCACACCACCGATTGTGATCGCTACGCCGCCTTGGTGCGTTGACGGGGTACAATGCGCGCCTTGCTGAAATAAGGAATTCGCCTGTGGAAAAGTTCAAGGGCGCCCTGATGGTCGGGGTGCTTCGACTGTTCGCCAAGTTGCCCTGGGGCGCTGTGCAGCGCGTCGGCGCCGGTATCGGCTGGCTGATGTGGAAGGTCCCGAACGGGTCGCGCAACGTGGTGCGCATCAACCTCGCCAAGTGTTTCCCGGAGATGGACCCGGTGGCGCGTGAGCAACTGGTTGGCCGTGCGCTGAGAGACATCGGCAAGTCCTTTGTCGAAAGCGCTTGCGCCTGGATCTGGCCACCGCAGCGGTCGCTGGAGCTGGTCAAGGAAGTGCACGGCCTGGAAGTGCTGGAGCAGGCCCTGGCCTCAGGCAAGGGCGTGGTGGGTATCACCAGCCACCTGGGTAACTGGGAAGTGCTGAACCACTTCTATTGCAACCAGTGCAAACCGATCATCTTCTACCGCCCGCCGAAGCTGAAGGCGGTGGATGATTTGCTGCGTGAACAGCGGGTGCAGATGGGCAACCGCGTGGCGCCTTCGACCAAAGAAGGCATCCTCAGCGTGATCAAGGAAGTGCGCCGCGGGGGCCAGGTGGGCATTCCTGCCGACCCGGAACCTGCTGAGTCGGCGGGTGTGTTCGTGCCGTTCCTGGGCACCCAGGCGCTGACCAGCAAGTTCGTGCCGAACATGCTGGCTGGTGGCAAGGCGGTGGGTGTGTTCCTGCATGCGTTGCGGCTTCCGGATGGGTCTGGGTTCCGGGTGATTCTGGAAGCGGCGCCGGAGGCGATGTACAGCACGGATGTGACCGAGTCGGCGGCGGCCATGAGCAAGGTGGTCGAGCGGTATGTGCGCGAGTATCCGAGCCAGTACATGTGGAGCATGAAGCGCTTCAAGAAGCGCCCGGCGGGTGAGCCGCGTTGGTATTGAGATAGTTGGGGGCGCTTTGCGCCCCATTCGCGGGGCAAGCAGCCCTGGCAATTTCAGGCTTTATTCAGCTTTTTGAGGAACACCGCCATCTCTTTCTCGGCCTGCTTGTCCCCATGGGCCTGCGCCGCCACGATCCCGTCCTCCCAGGCCTTGCGCGCCGCCGCCAAATCCCCCTGCAACTGATACGCCTTACCTAGCAACTTCCACGCCGCCGAATACTTCGGGTCCTGCTCCACGCAACGCGCCAGGTGCACCGCCGCCTCAGCGCCATTGCCCTCATCCAGCCAGGCCTTGCCAAGGCCGAACCTCAACAGCGGGTTATCCACACCCTTGGCCAGCATCTTCTCCAGCGATTCGCGCATGCCCTCTTCTCCTAGAAGAAACTCAAGCCGACGTGGAACAGCTTCTCCACATCCCGAATATGCTTTTTATCCACAACGAACAGAATCACATGGTCACCCGATTCGATCACCGTGTCGTCGTGGGCAATCATCACCTCTTCGTCGCGAATGATCGCGCCGATGGTGGTGCCTGGCGGCAGGGCGATGTCTTCGATGGCCTTGCCGACCACTTTGCTCGACTTCGAATCGCCATGCGCCACGGCTTCGATGGCCTCGGCCGCGCCGCGGCGCAGGGAGTGCACGCTGACGATATCGCCACGCCGCACGTGGGCCAGCAAGGTGCCGATGGTGGCCAACTGCGGGCTGATGGCGATGTCGATCTCGCCGCCCTGCACCAGGTCCACATAGGCCGGGTTGTTGATGATGGTCATCACCTTGCGCGCACCCAGGCGCTTGGCCAGCAGCGACGACATGATGTTGGCCTCGTCGTCGTTGGTCAGGGCCAGGAAGATGTCGGCGTCGGCAATGTTCTCCTCCAGCATCAGGTCTTTGTCCGACGCACTGCCCTGCAGCACCACGGTGCTTTCCAGGCTATCGGAGAGGTGACGGCAGCGGGCCGGGTTCATCTCGATGATCTTCACCTGGTAGCGGCTTTCGATGGCCTCGGCCAAGCGCTCGCCAATCTGCCCGCCACCAGCGATGACCACGCGCTTGTTGGTTTCGTCGATGCGTCGCAGCTCGCCCATCACGGCGCGGATGTCTTTTTTCGCGGCGATGAAGAACACTTCGTCATCGGCCTCGATCACGGTGTCGCCGCGTGGGGTGATCGGCCGGTCACGGCGGAAGATCGCCGCCACACGGGTGTCGACGTTGGGCATGTGCGCACGGATCTGGCGCAACTGCTGGCCCACCAGCGGGCCGCCGTAGTACGCCTTGACCGCCACCAGTTGCGCCTTGCCTTCAGCGAAGTCGATCACCTGCAGTGAACCTGGGTGCTCGATCAGGCGCTTGATGTAGTTGGTCACCACTTGCTCGGGGCTGATCAGCACATCGACCGGGATATGGTCGTTGTGGAACAGCTCTTCGCGGGTCAGGTAGGCCGACTCCCGTACCCGGGCGATCTTGGTCGGGGTGTGGAACAACGAGTAGGCGACCTGGCAGGCCACCATGTTGGTCTCGTCGCTGTTGGTCACCGCCACCAGCATGTCGGCGTCGTCGGCGCCGGCCTGGCGCAGCACCGTCGGCAGCGAGCCGCGGCCTTGCACCGTGCGGATGTCCAGGCGGTCGCCGAGGTCGCGCAGGCGCTCGCCGTCGGTGTCGACCACGGTAATGTCGTTGGCCTCGCTGGCCAGGTGTTCTGCCAGCGTACCGCCCACCTGCCCCGCGCCGAGGATGATGATCTTCATCCGCTACTCCCTAACCGTTGTGCTTATCCGCGTGACGCGGCGATCTTGATCAGCTTGGCATAGTAGAACCCGTCGTGGCCGCCTTCCTGGGCCAGCAACTGGCGGCCATGTGGCTGGCGCAGGCCGGCCTCGGTGGCCAGGTCCAACTCACGGGCGCCCGGGGTGCGGGCGAGGAAGGCGTCGATCACCTCGGTGTTCTCGGTCGGCAAGCTCGAGCAGGTGGCGTAAAGCAGCATGCCGCCCACTTCCAGGGTCGGCCACAGGGCATCGAGCAGCTCGCCTTGCAACGTGGCCAGGGCCGGAATGTCGTCGGCCTGACGGGTCAGCTTGATGTCCGGGTGGCGGCGGATTACACCGGTGGCCGAGCACGGGGCGTCGAGCAGGATGCGCTGGAACGTTTTGCCGTCCCACCAGCTGGCGGTGTCGCGGGCATCGCAGGCGATCAGCTCGGCGTCCAGTTGCAGGCGATCGAGGTTCTCGCGCACGCGGGTCAGGCGCTTGGCTTCCAGGTCGATGGCCACCACCTGCGCCAGGCCAGCTTCGGCCTCGAGCAAGTGGCAAGTCTTGCCGCCCGGGGCACAGCAGGCGTCGAGCACGCGTTGGCCGGGGGCCAGTTCGAGCAGGTCAGCGGACAGCTGCGCGGCTTCGTCCTGCACGCTCACCCAGCCTTCGGCAAAGCCAGGCAGGCTGCGCACGTCGCAGGGCTCATTCAGCACGATGCCGTCACGGCTGTACTGGCAGGCGCTGGCGCCCACACCGGCCTCAGCCAGCAAGGCCAGGTAGGCATCGCGGCTGTGGTGACGGCGGTTGACCCGCAAAATCATCGGCGGGTGGGCGTTGTTGGCGGCGCAGATGGCTTCCCATTGCTCGGGCCAGAAGGCCTTCAGCGATTTCTGCAGCCAGCGCGGGTGGGCAGTGCGCACCACCGGGTCGCGCTCCATGCCCGCGAGCAGCGCTTCGCCCTCGCGCTGTGCGCGGCGCAGCACGGCGTTGAGTAGGCCTTTGGCCCACGGCTTTTTCAGCTTGTCGGCGCAACCCACGGTTTCGCCGATAGCGGCGTGCGCCGGAATGCGCGTGTAGAACAGCTGGTACAGGCCGACCAGCATCAAAGCCTGCACATCGGCATCGGCAGCCTTGAACGGTTTTTGCAGCAACTGCGCAGCGAGCAGGTCGAGGCGCGGCTGCCAGCGGGCGGTGCCGAAGGCCAGGTCTTGGGTCAGGCCCCGGTCGCGTTCGTCGACCTTGTCCAGTTGTGCCGGCAATGAGCTGTTCAGCGAAGCCTTGCCGCTGAGCACAGCGGCCAAGGCACGGGCGGCGGCCAGGCGTGGGTTCATTGGCCGAGCACCTTGCCGTTGGCGAATTTCTCGCGGCGGCTGTTGAACAAGTCGCTGAAGTTCAGCGCCTTGCCGCCGGGCAGTTGCAGGCGGGTCAGGCTCAGTGCCTGGTCACCGCAGGCGACTACCAGGCCGTCCTTGCTGGCAGACAGGATCTCGCCAGGGGCGCCGTTGCCTGTGGACAACGTGGCAGCGAGCACCTTCACGCTTTCGCCGTCCAGGGTGCTGTGGCACACCGGCCACGGGTTGAAGGCACGCACCAGGCGCTCCAGCTCCACGGCCGGGCGGCGCCAGTCGATGCGTGCTTCGTCTTTGTTCAGCTTGTGGGCATAGGTGGCCAGGGCGTCATCCTGGGCTTCACCCAGCAGCGAGCCGTCGGCAAGGCCAGCAATGGCTTGAATGACCGCAGGCGGGCCCATTTCGGCGAGGCGGTCATGCAGGGTGCCGCCGGTGTCTTCGGCGCTGATCGGGGTGACCACCTTGAGTAGCATCGGGCCGGTGTCCAGGCCCGCTTCCATGCGCATCACGGTCACGCCGCTCTCGGCATCGCCGGCTTCCACGGCGCGCTGGATCGGCGCCGCTCCGCGCCAGCGTGGCAGCAAGGAGGCGTGGCTGTTGATGCAACCAAGGCGCGGAATATCCAGCACGGCCTGGGGCAGGATCAGGCCGTAGGCGACCACCACCATCAGGTCGGGCTTGAGCGCGGCGAGTTCTGCCTGGGCATCGGCATTGCGCAGGGTTGGCGGCTGCAGCACCGGGATGTCGTGGGCCACGGCCAGTGCCTTGACCGCGCTCGGCATGAGCTTCTGGCCACGCCCGGCTGGGCGGTCCGGCTGGGTGTAGACGGCCACGATCTCATAGGGGCTGTCGAGCAGTGCCTTGAGGTGTTCGGCGGCAAACTCTGGAGTGCCTGCGAAGACGATGCGCATGGAGTTCTCGCTGCAAAAAAGAAAAAGGCTTGCCGGAGCAAGCCTTCTGGAAGGTGGGGATCAGGCTTGCTGGCGGTGCTGCTTTTCCAGCTTCTTCTTGATCCGGTCGCGTTTGAGCGTGGACAGGTAGTCGACGAACAGCTTGCCGTTGAGGTGATCGAACTCGTGCTGCACGCACACGGCCAGCAGGCCTTCGGCTTCGAGCTCGAACGGCTTGCCGTCGCGGTCCTGGGCTTTGACGCGCACCCGCAGGGGGCGGTCGACGTTTTCGTAGAAGCCAGGCACCGACAGGCAACCTTCCTGGTACTGGCCCATGTCGTGGGTCAGTTCTTCGACGACGGGGTTGATGAAGACCCGCGGCTCGCTGCGGTCTTCGCTCAGGTCCATCACCACCACCTGCTTGTGGACGTTGACCTGGGTCGCCGCCAGGCCGATGCCAGGCGCTTCATACATGGTTTCAAACATGTCGTCGATCAGCTGGCTCAGGGCGTCGTCGAACACCGTCACCGGTTTGGCGAGGGTGCGCAGGCGCGGGTCCGGGAATTCGAGAATGTTCAAGATGGCCATAAGGTCGGGCAGTCACTGTGCGTTCGGTTGAAAACTGAGCACACATAATAAAGGTAATCGGGGCATTCGGCACCTGGCAAAGCTCGGCTAGGGTTTAAACGGACGGCTTATCACCCATTTGATGGACAGGTTGTCAAAGCGTTATCAACACAGTTATCCACAGGTTGTGCCACGTCGATGGCCCCGTTTCGATCAAGGATGATCCTCATGTTGACCCACCATTCGTCGCCTTGCGCGCCTGCCGAACTGGAGGCGAGGTTGCGCCTGCACCGCCTGCCGGACACTGGGTTACGCCGCTTTCACAGCCTGCTGAAAGCTTTTGGCAGCGCTTCTTCGGCGCTGAGTGCGCCGGCCGCAGCCTGGCGCGCACTGGGTATTCCGCAAGCCAGCATCGAAGCCCGAAGAAGCGCCGAAGTGCGTGACGGTGCACTGGCTGCGATGGCCTGGTTAGAGCGCCCGGGCCAGCATTTACTGATGTGGGACAGCCCTGGCTACCCTGCTCTGTTGGCCGAAATCGACGACCCGCCGCCGTTGCTATTCGTCGCTGGCGACCCCGCATTACTTGAAAGGCCACAGTTGGCCATTGTGGGCAGCAGGCGTGCTTCACCCCCCGCGCTCGACACTGCCCGGGCATTTTCCCGCTACTTGGCGCAGACGGGTTTCACCATTACCAGCGGCTTGGCACTGGGTATTGATGGTGCCGCTCATCGGGCAGCGTTGCAGGCCGGGGGCGGCACAATTGGGGTACTCGGGACGGGGCTGCAAAAACTTTATCCACAGCGCCATCGCGAGCTTGCCCAGGCGATGATCGACAGCGGCAGCGCGCTGGTTTCCGAGTACCCACTGGATGCCGGCCCGCTGCCGGGCAATTTTCCGCGGCGTAATCGAATCATCAGTGGCTTGTCGCTGGGTGTATTGGTTGTGGAGGCGAGCCTGGCCAGTGGCTCGCTGATCACGGCGCGCTTGGCGGCCGAGCAGGGCCGCGAGGTGTATGCCATCCCAGGCTCCATCCACCACCCAGGTGCCAAAGGCTGTCACCAGTTGATTCGCGACGGTGCGCTGCTGGTGGAGAGCGTGGAACAGATTCTGGAAAGCCTGCAGGGCTGGCAGAACTTGCCCCCGGCCATTGTTGAACAGCGTGATCACCCCCTGCTCGCCTTGCTGCATGCCGCGCCACAGACTACCGAGAGCCTGGCCCACTGCAGCGAACTGCCGTTGGCCCAGGTGATGGCGCAGCTCACCGAATTGGAGCTAGAAGGCCGAGTCAGCAATGAAGCCGGGCGTTGGTTTGCCCGCGTTGGCTAAGTACACTGCTCACAAGCAAGGTATATAGGCGGAGAGACAGCAATGGTGAGCAGTTTTCGTGTGCAACAAGCCGCACGTGAGATCCGGGCGGGCGCGGTTATCGCCTACCCAACGGAAGCGGTCTGGGGCCTGGGCTGTGACCCGTGGAACGAGGACGCGGTGTATCGCCTGCTGGCGCTCAAGTCGCGGCCTGTGGATAAAGGGTTGATCCTGATCGCCGACAATATCCGCCAGTTCGACTTTTTGTTCGAAGATTTCCCCGAGGACTGGATTGACCGCATGGGCAGCACCTGGCCAGGCCCGAACACCTGGCTGGTACCGCACCAGGACCTGTTGCCGGAGTGGGTGACCGGGCAGCACGACACGGTGGCGCTGCGGGTCAGTGACCACCCGCAGGTGCGTGAGCTGTGCGCGCTGGTCGGGCCGCTGATTTCCACCTCGTGCAACCCCGGCGGTCGCCCGGCGGCGAAAAGCCGCTTGCGGGTGGAGCAGTACTTCCATGGCCAGCTGGACCTGGTACTGGGCGGGGCGTTGGGCGGGCGGAAGAACCCAAGTGTAATTCGCAACCTGGCGACGGGCGAAATCGTTCGGCCGGGCTAAATTGCCAAGCGCCGATACCCCTCCTTGTGGGAGCGGGCTTGCCCCGCGAAGAGGCCAGCCCAGGCGGCCAGTGTGTATGGCCAGGGCTTCGCCCTGGTTCGCGGGGCAAGCCCGCTCCTACAATTGATCGAGTCGCCTGGAATTTCTCTGATCTCCATCCAAATGGCTGTCCGGCATTCAGTTTGGGAAAACTCCTACATCTCGTAACGAATAACATCACCTTCTCAGTGGGAAGTCCTGTCTCTAGGCTTCAGACCGTCGCCGAACAACTTGGCGATCGGGTGTGGTAGCCCGGATGCATCTTTTCCATGACAGTCTATGGCGGCTGTGCGCGGGAGGCTTTCGAGCCTGCCTGGTTTGGAAAATGCCCGGGTCTACCACCTCGCGTACAGCCGCCACCCAATTCACGTGGTAGTGATTGGCGGCGGCATTGTGGAGCATTTTCCAATGGTCAAGAAAATAGTCCCCGATCCACCCCTACCCAGCACCTCAACTCGACCCTTCGGCCGTTGCGATGCCGGTCATGATCCACTCTTCACCGTAAACCCGAACATTTCCGCTGAAGACGCCTTGGTCCATGTCGCCCTATACCTGCGCAGCGCCTATGAAACTGGCTACAAAGCCCTGGACTATATGCGCGAAGAAGGCCGTGGCATGTTCTGGTCGAACCTGCATGCGATTGAAATGGCAGAGGGTGTGGTGGAGGCGATACTCGATGGCATCGAGTCGACACCGCCGCCGAGGAAGTAAGCCAGTTATGAAGAGACAAGCTGGTCAGACAGCTCACCTAGATGAGACCGTGTACTTGCTTGCAGGTCAAACAAATGCAAGCCGGCTTCGCGCGTCTATCGAGCAGCTCAATTCTATT
Source organism: Pseudomonas sp. B21-031 (assembly GCF_024748985.1). Lineage (NCBI taxonomy): Bacteria > Pseudomonadati > Pseudomonadota > Gammaproteobacteria > Pseudomonadales > Pseudomonadaceae > Pseudomonas > Pseudomonas sp. B21-031. Next base: position 29,247 of record NZ_CP087181.1, read on the forward strand.
GGTAACCAGATGCTGTGGGAGCTGTCCGTTGAATCCTCAATGCCTGTACTGACGCAATCGCCGGCAAGCCGGCTCCCACAGGGATAGCACTATAGTTTAAGGCCGACGCAGTTCCTGTGGGAGCGGGTTCACCCGCGAACACCGGCAGAGCCGGTGCCATCAATCGCAGTGGCTGATTCGCGGGCATGCCCGCTCCCACAGGGAATGTGTCTGGCTCAGGGGATCAGCACGGTCGACCCCACAGTCCTGCGCGCCGACAGCTCTGCCTGCGCCTTGGCCGCCTCACTCAGCGGATACCGCTGCTGGATATCCACAACCAGCTTCCCACTCGCAATCATCGCAAACAGGTCATCGGCCATGGCCTGGGTGTTCTCGGCATTGTTGGCATAACTCGCCAGGGTCGGCCGGGTGACATACAGCGAGCCCTTCTGCGCCAGAATCCCCAGGTTCACCCCGCTCACCGCGCCCGAAGCATTGCCAAAGCTCACCATCAACCCGCGTGGCTGCAGGCAGTCCAGTGAGGTCAGCCAGGTATCGGCGCCCACGCCGTCGTACACCACCGGGCATTTCTTGCCGTCGGTCAGCTCCAGTACGCGCTTGGCCACATCTTCATGGCTGTAGTCGATGGTTTCCCATGCCCCCAGCGCCTTGGCCCGCTCGGCCTTCTCAGCGGAGCTGACAGTACCGATCAACTTGGCCCCCAGCGCCTTGGCCCATTGGCAGGCCAGCGAACCCACGCCACCGGCAGCGGCATGGAACAGGATCACGTCGCCCGGTTGCACCGCATAAGTCTGCTTGAGCAGGTACTGCACGGTCAGGCCCTTGAGCATCACCGCCGCTGCCTGCTCAAAGCTGATGTTATCCGGCAGCTTGACCAGGTTGGCCTCGGGCAGCGTATGCACTTCGCTGTAGGCACCCAGCGGGCCGCCGGCATGGGCTACCCGATCACCGACTTTCAGGCGGGTGACGCCCTCACCCACGGCTTCGACCACACCAGCGGCCTCGGTGCCGAGCCCGGAAGGCAAGGATGGCGGTGCGTACAAGCCGCTGCGGAAATAGGTGTCGATGAAGTTCAGGCCAATCGCCTGGTTACGCACGCGGACCTGCTGTGGCCCAGGTGGGGCGGGGTCGAACTCTACAAGCTGCAGAACTTCCGGGCCGCCATGCTGGCTGAACTGGATACGCTTGGCCATCTCGCACTCCTGTTGTCGGGATTGGTAACAGCCCTCTATCGGACGCCTTTGCTTGATCGCCGTCAACTGCGGCGCGTCAGCCGCCGGTGGTATGCTACGCGGCGAATTCTTCTCTGCCCGCTCCAGGTGACCCGATGACCAGCCGCACCGAGGCCGTGAAAGCCTACCTGCTCGACCTGCAAGACCGCATCTGCTCCGCCCTTGAACGTGAGGACGGCGGCGCCCGCTTTGTCGAGGACGCCTGGACGCGTGAAGCCGGTGGCGGGGGCCGCACGCGGGTGATCGGTGAGGGCAAGGTGATCGAGAAAGGCGGGGTCAACTTCTCCCACGTGTTCGGTGCCGGCCTGCCACCGTCGGCCAGCGCCCACCGCCCCGAGCTGGCGGGCCGTGGTTTCGAGGCCCTGGGGGTGTCGCTGGTTATCCACCCGCACAACCCGCATGTGCCGACGTCCCACGCCAATGTGCGCTTCTTCATCGCCGAAAAAGAAGGCGAAGAGGCGGTGTGGTGGTTCGGCGGCGGTTTCGACCTGACCCCGTACTACGGCAACGAAGAAGACTGCATCCACTGGCACCGTGTGGCCGAGCAGGCCTGCGCGCCGTTCGGCGCTGACGTGTACCCGCGCTACAAAGCCTGGTGCGACCGCTACTTCCACCTCAAGCACCGTGGCGAACCACGTGGCATTGGCGGGCTGTTCTTCGACGACCTGAACGAGTGGGACTTCGACACCTGCTTTGCTTTCATCCGTGCCATTGGCGATGCCTTTGTCGAGGCCTACCTGCCGATCGTCCAACGCCGCAAGGACACGCCCTATACCGCCGAGCAGCGTGAGTTCCAAGAGTACCGTCGCGGTCGCTACGTGGAGTTCAACCTGGTCTACGACCGTGGCACCTTGTTCGGCCTGCAATCGGGTGGGCGTACCGAGTCGATCCTGATGTCGCTGCCGCCGCAGGTCCGCTGGGGCTACGACTGGAAGGCCGCGCCTGGCAGCGAAGAAGCGCGCCTGACCGAGTACTTCCTGCAAGACCGCGACTGGCTCGCCCAGTAAGCCTGTGGATAACCGAGGAGCCCCCATGGACCAGTACGTCGTTTTCGGTAACCCCATCGGCCACAGCAAGTCGCCGCTGATCCACCGCCTGTTCGCCGAGCAGACCGGCCAGGACCTGGAATACGCCACCCTGCTGGCGCCGCTGGACGAGTTCAGCGATTGCGCCCGCGGCTTCTTCAAGCAAGGCAGTGGCGGCAATGTCACGGTGCCGTTCAAGGAAGAAGCCTACCGCCTGTGCGACAGCCTGACCCCACGTGCCCAGCGGGCGGGTGCGGTGAATACCCTGAGCAAGCTGGCGGATGGCTCGCTGCGGGGGGACAACACTGACGGTGCTGGCCTGGTGCGCGACCTGACCGTGAATGCGGGGGTTGAGCTGGCGGGCAAGCGGATCCTCATTTTGGGTGCGGGCGGTGCAGTGCGTGGGGTGCTGGAGCCGATTCTGGCGCACGATCCGCAGTCGCTGGTGATCGCCAACCGCACGGTAGAAAAGGCCGAGCTACTGGCGCGTGAGTTCGCTGAGCTGGGGCCGGTGGTGGCCAGCGGGTTTAGCTGGCTGCAGGAGCCGGTGGACGTGATCATCAACGCCACCTCGGCAAGCCTGGCGGGCGAGATGCCACCGATTGCCGACAGCCTGGTCGAGGCCGGGCGCACGGTTTGCTACGACATGATGTACGGCAAGGAGCCGACGCCGTTTTGCCAATGGGCTACCAACCTAGGTGCGGCCAAGGTGCTGGATGGGCTGGGGATGCTGGCTGAGCAGGCGGCGGAGGCGTTCTTTATCTGGCGTGGGATTCGGCCGGATACGGCGCCGGTGCTGGCTGAACTGCGCCGACAGCTTGCTCGGGGTTGACGCTGTCGGGGCCGCTTCGCGGCCCATCGCAGGCAAGCCAGCTCCTACAGGGATATCGCAAGGCCCGAGGTTGGCGCTGTACTTGTAGGAGCTGGCTTGCCTGCGATGGGCTGCAAAGCAGCCCCAAGATCTCAACCCAACCTCACTCTTCAAACCTGATGGGACACAAATCCACCCCTTCCAACTTTTGCAATTCCTCGACCACCTGCGGCCGGGCCCGCTGCAAGGTCAAACTGCCCCCCGCCCGCCGCAACCGCCGTGCCTCCCGGTGCAACATATCCACACCCGAATAATCGATAAAATTTACCTGCCGCGCATCGATCACCACATGCGGCCCCTGGCAGCGCTGCAAGCGCACCTGCAGGTAATGCGCCGCGCCAAAGAAGATCGACCCGCCCACCCGCAGTACGTCGGCCTGCCCTTCGCGGCTCTGCTGCACCCGTGGCCGGGACGTGCGTTTGAGGTAAAAGAACAGCGAAGCCAGCACCCCGGCATAGATCGCGGTCTGTAGCTCCAGCAATAAGGTTGCGGCGGCGGTCAGGGCCATGACCAGGAACTCCGAGCGGCTGACCCGGAACAGCGCCCGAATGCCACGGTGATCCACCAACCCCCAACAGATCAGCAGGATGCTGCCCGCCATGGCCGGGATCGGCAGGTGGGCGATCAGCCCTGCCCCTGCGACGGCAAACAGCGCGACCCACAGGGCCGAGAACACCCCGGCCAGCGGTGAGCGGGCGCCGGCGTCATAGCTCAAGCCCGAACGGGTGAAAGAGCCTGATGACAGGTAACCGGAGAAGAACGCGCCGACGATGTTCGACAGGCCCTGGGCGCGGATTTCCTGGTCGGCGTCGATCAGCTGCTCAGACCGCGCAGACAGCGACCGGGCGATCGACAGGCTGGTGACCAGGCCGAGCATGCCCACCGCCACCGCCGTCGGCAGCAGCCGCAGCATCAACTCCACGTCCAGTAGCGGCAGTGGGCTCAACGGGGGCAATTGGCCAGTGAAGGCAGGTACCCGCGGCACATGCCCAAAAAAGCCAGGCAGTGACCAGGCCAGCAAGCTGACCACGACCAGGCTTATCAACAGGCTCGGCCAGCGTGGCCGCCAGAGCTTGAAGGCCATGCCGATCAGCACCGTGGTCAGCCCCAGTATCAGCGACGGCAGGTCGACCTCCCCGGCGTGGCTGGCCAGGTCTTGCACGGTTTTCAACGCCGTGGCCTGGCTTGGCAAGTCCATGCCCAACAGGTTGGGCAACTGGCCGAGGGCGATGACGATGGCGGCGCCGAGAGTGAAACCGAGCACCACCGAGTGGGAGACGAAATTGACCAGTGCGCCGAAGCGCAGCAGGCCGAGCAAGAGCTGGAAGATGCCGGCGAGCAATGTCAGCAGCAGGACCAGCGTGATGTAGTCGGCGCTGCCCGGCACCGCCAGGGGGCTGACGCTGGCGTAGAGGACGATCGAGATGGCTGCGGTCGGGCCGCAGATCAGGTGCCAGGAAGACCCCCACAAGCAGGCAATGAGCACCGGGACGATGGCGGCGAACAGGCCGTATTCGGCGGGCAGGCCGGCGATCAGGGCGTAGGCGATGGATTGCGGCAGGGCAAGGATGGCACCGCTCAGGCCGACCAGCAGGTCCTGGCGCAGGCTGCGGCCCGATTGGCGGGGGAGCCAGGCAAGGAAAGGCAGCAGCTGGATGAGGCGGTGCATAAGTATTTCAGTTTCCCGAGTGTTGTAGCGGCCCCTGTGGGAGCGGGTTTACCCGCGAATGCGTCGGTGGCTTCACTAGAGCATTCGCGGGTAAGCCCGCTCCCACAGGATGAGTGTGATTATCGAGATTACAGTTTGCTTGTGACGGCCTCTTTCGCATCGCCACCGGACTTGGCGCTGACCCCAGCCAACCACCCTTCCAGTACTTCGGGATGCGCCTTCACCCAAGCCTTGGCTGCTTCATCGAAGCTCACTTTTTTATCCACAACCTCGGCCATGATGCTGTTTTCCATGTCCAGGGTAAATGTCAGGTTGCTCAGCAGCTTCGCTGTATTCGGGCACGCCTGTGCATAACCTTTGCGGGTCAGGGTGTAGACCTGGCCCTTGCTGCCAAACCACTTCTCCCCACCCGTGAGGTAGTGCATCTTCAGCTTCACGTTCATCGGGTGCGGTGTCCAGCCGAGGAAGGTGATGAATTGCTGCTTCTTCACGGCGCGGTCCACTTGCGCGAGCATCGCTTGTTCACTTGACTCCACCAGCTTCCACTGGCCGAGGTCGAACTGGTTCTGGTCGATGATTTCTTTCAGCGACAGGTTGGCAGGCGCGCCAGCGCCGATCCCATACAGTTTCTTGTCGAACTGGTCGGCGTGCTTTTGCAGGTCGGCGAAGTCTTTGACGCCTGCGTTCCACACATAGTCGGGCACCGCGAGGGTGAACTCGGTGCCTTCAAGGTTGCGCGACAGCTGCTGCACATCACCATTGGCGATGAACTTGTCATGAAACCCCTGGTGCGCCGGCATCCAGTTGCCGAGGAAGGCATCGACGCGCCCGTCCTTGAGGCCGCCATAGATGATCGGCACGGCCAGGCTGTCGATCTTTACCTGGTAGCCGAGGCTTTCCAGCAGCAGGCGGGCGATGGCATTGGTGGTGGCAATATCGCTCCAGCCGGGGTCGGCCATCTTCACGGTGCTGCATTGCGCGTCTTCGGCGTGAGCCGTGGCAGCGCCCAGGCCGAGGGCCAGGGCAAGCACAGCGGCGGAGATTTTTTGCATGGCGAACTCTCTTCTCAATCCAGAGGGGCGGGCTGTGGATAACGGGCCTTGCGCTCGAGGTCGTCGAGATCGATGTGGTTGCGCATGTACTGTTGGCTGGCGTCCACCAACGGTTGGTGGTCCCAGCTTTTCAGCTTGCCGATGGCCAGGGCCTCGGCCACCAGGCGGCGGCGGCGCTGGCTGGCCAGCACCTGTTGGCGCAGGGTGGGGATGTCCCAGCGCTGCTGGGCTTCATCGGCAAATGCCTGCAGCAGCGCCTGATGGTCGGGGTTGCTGGCGAGGTTCTCCCGCTCGTGCGGGTCGCGGCTCAGGTCATAGAGTAGCCATGGGTCGTCTTCGCTGTACACGAACTTGTACGGGCCACGGCGGATCATCATCAGCGGGCCGACTGTGCCTTCGGCCATGTATTCGCCAATGACCTCGTCGTGGCCACCCTGCCCTTGCAGGTGGCCCAGCAGCGAGCGGCCGTCCAGGTGCAGGGACGTGTCCACGGCACCGCCGGCCAGTTCGACCAGGGTCGGCAGCAGGTCGCAGGTGGAGACCGACGCACTCACGCGCGCGGCGGCAAAGCGTTTGGGGGCGTGGATCAGCAATGGCACGCGCGCCGACATTTCGAACCAGTGCATCTTGTACCAAAGGCCGCGCTCGCCAAGCATGTCGCCGTGGTCACCGGAGAACACGATCAACGTATCGTCCGCCAAGCCGCATTCTTCGAGGGTTTGCAGCAGCTGGCCAATGTTGTCATCGATGTAGCTGCAGGCGCCAAAGTAGGCGCGGCGGGCATCGCGGATCTTGTCCACAGGCAGGGGCTTGTTCCACAGGTCGTAGACCTTGAGCAGGCGCTGCGAGTGCGGGTCTTGCTCGCGCTGGTCAAACTCGCCGCTGGGCATTGGGATATCCATACCTTCGTAGCGATCCCAGTAGCGCTTGGGAATGGTGTACGGGTCGTGGGGGTGAGTCATCGATACGGTTAGGCAAAACGGCCGGCCATCGTTTTCGCGCACATGGTCGTAGAGGTACTGGCGGGCTTTGAACACCACCTCCTCGTCAAAATCCAGCTGGTTGGTGCGCACGCATGGGCCGGCCTGCAGCACCGACGACATGTTGTGGTACCAGCTCGGGCGCTCGTCCGGGGCGTCCCAGTTCACGGCCCAGCCGTAATCGGCGGGGTAGATATCGCTGGTCAGGCGCTCTTCGTAGCCGTGCAACTGGTCTGGGCCGCAGAAGTGCATCTTGCCCGACAGCGCAGTGCGGTAGCCGAGACGGCGCAAGTAATGGGCGTAGGTGGGCACATCGGCGGGGAAGTCAGCGGCGTTGTCGTAAGCGCCAATCCGGCTGGGTAACTGGCCGCTGACCAGGGTGAAGCGCGACGGTGCGCACAGCGGGCTGTTGCAGTACGCCGAGTCGAACACCACCGCCTGGTCGGCGAGGCGGGCGAGGTTTGGCATCTGGATGGGCGAAGGGGCGTAGATCGGCAGCAGGGGCGCGGCCATTTGGTCGGCCATGATGAACAGGATATTCGGGCGCGTCATGGTTGGCTTCCATCGTTGAAGGTTATGCGAACCGCTTGCCTACCAAGATGCGACTGTGGATAACATGGGTAAAGCCCATGGCGGGCAATGACTGGGATTAGCTGAGCTTATGTTTGAGCGCCTTGGCGAGCTGTCGCTCGATACCCTGCGTGTGTTCGAGGCCGCGGCACGCTTGCGTGGCTTTACGGCCGCAGCGCTTGAGCTGGGGACCACGCAGCCCGCCGTGAGCCAGCAGGTGAAGCGCCTGGAGGCCCAGCTGGGTACCCGGCTGTTCGACCGGATCTACCGGGGCATTGCGCTGACCGAGGCCGGCCAATTGCTGTTCGAACAGGTGCACCAAGGGCTGTTGGCCATGGACGATGGGCTTGCCCTGGCCAGCGGGCGAGGCCAGCGCGAGGTGCTTCAGGTGGCGACCGACTTCGCCTTCGCGGCGTTTTGGTTGATGCCCCGGTTGCAACGCTTTCATGAAGCTTATCCACAGGTGGATGTGAGCCTGGTAACGGGTGAGCGCAGCCAGGCGATGCTGCGGACGGATATCGATGTGGCGGTGCTGTTTGGTGATGGGCGTTTTCATCAAGGCGAGAGCCGGTGGTTGTTCGATGAGGAGGTATTCCCCGTCTGCAGCCCCCGCCTGACTCATGGCAAACCCTTGTCAGCCGTGGCTTTGCAGCGTTTGCCGTTGCTTCACCTGCGCGGTGAGCAGGCCAGCCGCTGGTTTGATTGGGCGGGTGTGTTTCGTGGGTTTGGCGTAAACAGCCCACCGCCGCCGGGGCAGTTGCGTTTTGATAACTACACCTTGCTGATCCAGGCGGCGATTGCCGGGCAAGGGGTAGCGATTGGCTGGGGGCACCTGGTCGATGGGCTGGTTGAACAGGGGCTGCTGTGTCGGCCTTTGGAAGGGAGTTTGCGCTCGGAACGTGGGTATTACGCGGTTTTGCCACCGCGCAAGCGGCGTGGGGCGCTGATTGAGCGGTTTGTCGATTGGCTGGAGGATGAGCGGGGGGGGTGAGATTTTGGGGCTGCACAGCAGCCCCGGCGATCTACACCACGAAGTTCAAATGCTCGTCCCGATGCAACCCTAGGTCCAGCATATCGGCCATACCCGCCGCTACCCTCTCCAGGTCGACCAACGTCTGGGGTGCATTGATCAGGGTCCAGTGCAACGCGCTGCGCTGCAACCCATCGACAACCTGGTCCACGCCTTCGCGTGCTTCATCGCTGTAATCGCCTGGCCTGTCCAGCACATCGAAATCGCCCACCAGCAACAGCCGGCGTATAGTCGTACGCGCAAGCCCGGCCATCAGCGCTTCGCTCATCTGCCATTGCGCAGGCAGGTCACCGGGTGCCAAGGCTGACACCAAGGCAACTACCGCTGAGCCACCTGCGGCACCCTGCTCTGCCTGGTCGGCACTCGCCAGCCCGCCTATCTTGAAATGCAGACCAGGGCGTGGCGCATGGCGGTTGAGGTCATCGACCACGGCGGTCACTTCGTGCTGGCGTGACAGCAGCTCGGTAATCAGCGCACTGCCAAGGCTGGACTCGGCCCCGAACAGGACCAGCTTGAATACTGGGGTTTCGGCGTTTTTCACTGCATCACTTCCTTTGCAGGGGGTGATGGTTTGACCGCAATCAGGAGTTATCGTGCAAAGGATCAAGGGCTATCACGCCCACGTGTACTACGACGCATCGACCTTCGAGCAGGCGCGAGAACTGTGCGAGGAGGCGGCGCGGCTGTTCCCCGTGACCATGGGGCGCATGCACCAGCAACCGGTGGGGCCGCATCCGGACTGGAGTTGCCAGCTGGCGTTCGGGCCTGAAGTGGTGGGGGTGGTGTTGCCTTGGTTGGCGCTTTATCGGAAAGGGTTGGTGGTGTTTCTGCATCCGCTGACCGGGGATGAGCTGGCCGATCACAGGGATCATGCGATCTGGATGGGGGCTGTGCGGCCGCTGAAGCTGTCGATTTTTGGCGGTTAGATGGGGGCCGCTATGCGGCCATTCGCGGGGCAAGCCCGCTCCGACAGGTCGAGTGCTTTCTGACAGATTGCAGTGAACCTGTGGGAGCGGGCTTGCCCCGCGAAGAATGCAACGCCAATCAACGGCGGGCGCCGCGTACCCCTTCAGCCAACGCCGAGCACAGGCTCAGCACATCATTGACGGCCTGATCGGCATCCTTGGCATGAGCGATCTTGTCGACCAGCGCCGACCCCACCACCACACCATCGGCCAGGCGGGCGATGTTCGCAGCCTGCTCCGGGGTACGAATGCCGAAACCAACGCTGATCGGCAGGTCGGTATGCCGACGCAGGCGGGCAATGGCTTCGGTCACGTGCTCGGTGGTTGCCGAGCCCGCGCCGGTCACACCGGCGACGGACACGTAATAGACGAACCCGGAGCTGCGCTCCAGCACACGCGGCAGGCGTGCGTCGTCGGTGGTCGGGGTAGTCAGGCGGATGAAGTCGATGCCCGAAGCCTGAGCCGGGGTGGCCAGCTCGGCATCATGCTCGGGCGGCAGGTCGACGATGATCAGGCCATCGACGCCGGCTTCCTTGGCTTCTGCCACGAACTTTTCGACGCCAAAGCGGTGGATCGGGTTGTAGTAACCCATCAGCACGATCGGCGTGGCCTGGTTGCCCACGCGGAATTCACGAACCATCTGCAGGGTCTTGGCCAAGGTCTGGCCGGCTTCCAGTGCACGCAGGGTCGCTAACTGAATGGCCACGCCATCGGCCATCGGGTCGGTGAACGGCATGCCCAGCTCGATCACGTCGGCGCCGGCTTCCGGCAGGCCCTTGAGGATGCGCAGCGAAGCGTCATAGCCCGGGTCGCCCGCGGTAACAAAGGTGACCAGTGCCGAACGGCCTTCGGCCTTGAGTGCGGCGAAGCGTTGTTCAAGACGGCTCATGCCTGTTTCTCCTGGGCGGCCATGTGGTTCATCACGGTTTGCATGTCTTTGTCGCCGCGCCCGGACAGGCACACGACCATCAGGTGGTCCTTGGGCAGCTTCGGTGCGCGCTTGATCGCCTCGGCCAGGGCGTGGGAGCTTTCCAGGGCCGGGATGATACCTTCCAGGCGGCAGGTGGCGTGGAACGCATCGAGCGCTTCGTCGTCGGTGATGCTGACGTACTCGACGCGCTTCACTTCATGCAGGTAAGCGTGCTCCGGGCCGATGCCTGGGTAGTCGAGGCCGGCGGAAATCGAGTGGGCGTCGGTGATCTGGCCGTCAGCGTCCTGCAGCAGGTAGGTGCGGTTACCGTGCAGCACGCCGGGTACGCCGCCGTTCAGGCTGGCGGCGTGTTTGTCGGTGTGCACGCCATGGCCGCCGGCTTCGACGCCGATGATCTGCACGCTTGGCTCTTCAAGGAATTCGTGGAACAGGCCCATGGCGTTGGAGCCGCCACCGACGCAGGCCACCAGGCTGTCGGGCAGGCGCCCTTCCTTCTCTTGCAACTGGGCACGGGTCTCCTTGCCGATGATCGACTGGAAGTCGCGGACCATGGCCGGGTACGGGTGCGGGCCGGCGACGGTGCCGATCAGGTAGAAGGTGTCTTCGACGTTGGTGACCCAGTCGCGCAGGGCCTCGTTCATGGCGTCTTTCAGGGTGCCAGTACCGGCGGTGACCGGGACGATTTCGGCGCCCAGCAGCTTCATGCGGAACACGTTGGCCTGCTGGCGCTCGATGTCGGTGGCGCCCATGTAGATCACACAAGGCAGGCCGAAGCGGGCGGCGACGGTGGCGGTGGCCACGCCGTGCATGCCGGCACCGGTTTCGGCGATCAGGCGCTTTTTGCCCATGCGCTTGGCCAGTAGCACCTGGCCGATGCAGTTGTTCACCTTGTGCGCGCCGGTGTGGTTGAGCTCTTCACGCTTGAAGAAGATTTTTGCCCCGCCACAGTGCTCGGTCAAGCGCTCGGCGAAGTACAGCGGGTTCGGGCGGCCGATGTAATCGCGCTGGAAGTAGGCCAGCTCTTCAAGGAACTTCGGGTCGGCCTTGGCGGCTTCGTATTCGCGGGCCAGGTCCAGTACCAGTGGCATCAGGGTTTCTGCCACGTAGCGGCCGCCGAACGAGCCGAACAGGCCGTTGGCGTCTGGGCCAGGGCGGTATTGAGTCTGGGTCATGGGGCGCTCCAAGGCGTAATGAATGAGTGATGGGCTTTACTCTAACCACGCAACGCCCGTCTGAAAACCGATAAGATTGCGCAAACCTGTCAGGAAAACTCACAAGACAATGGCCCAGGACCTTCCCCCGCTCAATGCCCTTCGGGCCTTCGAGGCGACTGCCCGGCTTAACAGCGTCAGCCAGGCGGCCGAAGCGCTGCATGTGACGCACGGCGCGGTCAGCCGGCAGATCAAAGTGCTTGAAGAACACTTGGGCATTGCCCTGTTCGTCAAGGATGGCCGCGGCATCAAACTCACAGATGCCGGCATGCGCCTGCGCGATGCCAGTGGCGAGGCATTCGACAGGTTGCGGGGCGTGTGTGCCGAGTTGAGCCGGGATAACAGCGAGGCGCCGTTCGTCCTTGGCTGTTCTGGCAGCCTGCTGGCGCGGTGGTTCATCCCCAGGCTCGGGCGGCTCAAGGCCGACCTGCCGGAGCTGCGCTTGCACCTGTCTGCCGGGGAAGGCGACCTGGACCCGCGGCGCCCAGGCCTGGACGCCTTGCTGGTGTTTGCCGAGCCACCGTGGCCGGCGGACATGCAGGTGCACGTGTTAGCCGAAGAACGCATCGGGCCGGTGCTCAGCCCCCACTTCGCCGGTTTCGAGCGTTTGCGCGGCGCGGCGCCCCAGGCTTTGCTGGGCGAGTCGCTGCTGCACACCACCTCACGCCCGCAGGCGTGGCCTGCGTGGGCGGCGCAGCATGGGCTCGAGCCGGGCGCATTGCCGTTCGGCCAGGCCTTCGAACACTTGTACTACCTGCTGGAGGCCGCAGTGGCTGGGCTGGGGGTCGCGATCGCGCCGCAGCAGTTGGTGGCGGATGATCTGCGGGCTGGGCGGTTGGCGGCCCCTTGGGGCTTTTCACCCACGCACGCCGCGCTGGCGCTGTGGGTGCCACGGCGCGCCGCGGATGGGCGCGCCGAGCAACTGGCGCAATGGCTGCGCCAGGAATTGCGGCTGCAGATCGCTTAGTTGCGCTTGTACAGCAGCCATGCCGCCAGCAGGCCCAAGGCACCCACGGCTACCCCGGCGGTGGTGATGGGGTGCTCCTGGGCGTAGTCACGGGTGGCGATACCGGTTTGGCGAGTGCGGGTCTTCACTTCCTCGTAGGCGTCGCTCAGCAGGCTGCGCGAATGTTTGAGTGCGCTCTCGGCGTTGCTGCGGATTGCCTTCACCGACTTCTGGGACTCCTCCGAGGCATCGTGTTTGAGGTTTTCCAGCGATTTCAGAAGGCTTTCGATCTCGGCTTCCATGCTTTCCAGGGATGTTTTACGCAGCGAGTTGCGGTGCATGTTGACTCTCCTTCGGGGATGGGCTGTAAGAGTTGCGACTGCACCGCGTGGCGAAAGTGCGATCGAACTTTCATCCCTGGCGACGGCTCGCAGGTAAACCAAGCCTGCGCTGCTAGGCTCAATTTCACCGTCATCCAAGGAGAGTGCACATGTCCGATCATCACACGTAAAAGAAGATCGAACTGGTTGGGTCGTCGCCCACCAGCATCGAGGACGCGATCAACAATGCCCTGGCCGAAGCGGGCAAGAGCATCAAGCACCTGGAATGGTTTGAAGTGATCGACACCCGGGGTCATATCCGTGACAACAAGGCGGCGCACTTCCAGGTCACGCTCAAGGTTGGGTTTCGGATTGCTAATAGCTGAAACAGTGCCGGGCTAGCTGGCGCCGGCAAGATGGGGTAATAGAGAGGGGGCGCCGTTGCCGGCGCCCTCTTGATTTTCATCTGTACAAGGAAAGCGATCGATGAAGAAACTGATTCTGGCGGCGGGCCTGATGGCACTGGCGGGTGGTGCGCTGGCGGCGGGCAAGCCGTGTGAAGAGCTCAAGGCCGAGATTGCCGCCAAGCTGGATGCCAAGGATGTAAAAGGCTACAAGCTGGAGATCGTCAAGAAAGGCGAACCAGCGGGCAAGGTGATTGGCAGCTGTGAAGGTGGCACCAAGGAAATTGTCTACCGACGCGGCTGAACGGCGCCCCTTTCGCGGGCAAGCCCGCCTCCACGGCCTGTGGGGCGGGTTACCCGTAACGCGCGGCTACGCAGTCTTCAAGGCCTGCGCCATCAGTTCATAGGACCTGACCCGGTCCGCATGCTCATACAAGTCGCAAGTGAAGATCAGCTCATCCGCGCCGGTCTGTTCCAGTAGCACCTCGACGTTGGCCCGCACCTTCTGCGGGCTGCCAATCATCGCCAGGCCGAGGAAGCTCATCACCGCATCGCGCTCGTGGGGTAGCCACAGCCCATCCATGCTTGGTACGGGCGGACGCTGCATCAGGCTCTGCCCGCGAATCAGGGCAAGAATGCGCTGGTACACCGACGTGGCCAAGTACTCGGCGTGCGCGTCGGTGTCGGCCACCACCATGGGAATACCGAGCATCACATAAGGCTTGTCCAGCGTGGTGGAGGGCTTGAAATGGTTGCGATAGACGCGGATCGCCTCGTGCATGTAGCGCGGCGCAAAATGCGAGGCGAACGCATAGGGCATACCGCGCATGCCGGCCAACTGCGCACTGAACAGGCTTGAGCCGAGCAGCCACATTGGCACCTCGGTGTCATGCCCCGGCACGGCGATCACTTTTTGATCATCGGTGCGCGGGCCGAGGTAGCGCGACAGCTCTTCGACGTCATCGGGGAAGTCGTCCGCGCTGCCGGAGCGCTCGCGGCGCAGGGCCCGGGCGGTCATCTGGTCGGAACCAGGGGCGCGGCCCAGGCCCAGGTCGATGCGGCCTGGGTACAGGCTGGCCAAGGTGCCGAACTGTTCGGCGATCACCAGTGGCGCGTGGTTGGGCAGCATCACGCCACCGGAACCGACACGAATGGTCGAGGTACCGCCCGCCAGGTAGCCGAGCAACACCGAGGTCGCGGAACTGGCAATGCCATCCATGTTGTGGTGCTCGGCCACCCAGAAGCGGTTGTAGCCGAAGCGTTCCGCGTGCTGTGCAAGGTCCAGCGAGTTACGCAGCGACTGCGCCGGCCCGCCATCGGCGCGTACGGGCACAAGGTCGAGGGTGGAAATTTTCAGGTCACGCAGCTGCGTCATCGGAGCCTCCTTGAACGTGGTTGGCCAGAGGCCTTTTGAACTCTGTATGGGCACATTCGGTGGATTCAATGCTTGCGGTCAGATTGATCTGAACTTGCCGTAGGTAGCCGACCTCTGAACCCTTAAGCATGTCACCCCAAGATATGTAAACGTAGCGACCAGGAGGCATCATGAAAAAGACAGCATCGGCGATCTGGCAAGGCGGCCTGAAGGACGGCAAAGGCTTGCTTTCCACTGAAAGCGGCGCGCTCAAGCAGAACCCGTACGGCTTCAATACCCGTTTCGAAGGCTCGCCGGGCACCAACCCGGAAGAGCTGATCGGCGCTGCCCATGCCGGTTGTTTCTCGATGGCGCTGTCGATGATGCTGGGTGAGGCGGGGCTGACCGCAGACCGCATTGATACCATTGCCGAGGTGACGCTGGACAAGCAGGCCGACGGCTTTGCCATCACTGCCGTGCACCTGATCCTGAAGGCCAAGGTGCCGGGCGCCAGCGAGGCGCAGTTCCTTGAAATCGCCAACAAGGCCAAGGCCGGTTGCCCGGTGTCGAAGGTGCTCAATGCCACCATCAGCCTGGATGCCTCGCTGGTGGGCTAGGCGGCGCAACGAGGGCGGTTTGCTGTAGTCTAACCAGCAATGGCAGCACGACTGCCCTTTCAGGAGCCGTTCCATGATCCGCGTAGCAATCGCCGTGTTGGCCTCCCTGCTCGCCACCTCTACGCTAGCGGCAGTGAAGCCGTGCGAAGAATTGAAAGCCGAGATCGAGGCCAAGATCCAGGCCCAGGGCGTAACGTCCTACACCCTGGAAATTGTGGCCAATAGCGAGGTCAAGGACCCGAACATGGTCGTGGGTAGCTGCGAAGGTGGCACCAAGAAGATCATCTACCAGAAGAACGATCGGTAGCGTCTGAATGCAGGGGCCGCTTTGCGTCGCGAAAGGGGCGCAAAGCGCCCCCAATGTCACGGAATGCAAAACACGTTGCTGGGCTCGTTCACCACCACCTTGCGGCTGGCGTCGTACAGCAGCACCTGCGGCTCCATCACGGGCGCCCGGGCCTCTAGGCGATAGCGTTCGCCGGCTTTGAAATTGTCATAGCGCACCGTCAGATAACAGGTACGGTCCCTCGGCTGGGACATGATGCCCCCGCCGTAAATCTCATAATCAAATCGCACCACCAACTCGTGCTTGCCAGGCGTTACCTGGAAGTAGCGGCCATCTTCCAGCCGCTGACCGTCGAGGCGGTCGGCCATGAGGACTCTGCCGGGGGTGATGGTGGAAAGCTCGACCCAGGCCTGCTTGGGGTCGACGGGCGGCAAGGGGCTGGCACAAGCCCCCAGTGCACTGAGGGCGATCAGCATCATGGGCTGGCGCATGGCAAAACTCCCACTTGCGATTCACACGTTACAAGCATAGCGCCGTTTGCGGGGTTCAGGTGCGCTGACAGCCCGCTGGCAGGCCTTGGCCCACCAGTTTTTGCTGGTGGTCGTAAAGTTTGATCCAGGGGCGGAAGCCAATGCTGCCCGCCTGCAACTGGTAGCGCTGGCCGGCGCTGAAGTCTTTGAAGGTGAGGTTGAGCTGGCAATCGCGCCACAGCGGCTCGTTGACCGGGCCGATATTGCTTGGGGTGACCGGGAACTGGTAGCGCACGGTCAGTTCGTGGCTGCCGGGGGCAACTTCGAAATAGCGTGTGTCAGCCCAGTCGCGTTCGTCCACCTGCACGGCGTGCAGCGACGTCTCGTCAACGGGGGTGAGGTCGACCCAGGCCTGATTCGGATCCGGGTCCGGCAGGGTTGAGCACGCAGATAACAGCATGAGTGTGCTGGCGGCAAACAATGGACGCATGGCGAAACTCCCCCCTGGCGAGATAGTCTTGGAGCGAATTGGCCATGAGCGAGTCAGACAGTCCCAGATGCTTCGACTTTTTCTTTTTCAGCGCTCAGGCCCTGGGCCACTCGACCGCCTTTTCACCCGTTTTGTTCCCGTGTTGGCGGCCGTTCTGCTGAACGGTTGCAGCAGCGTCGGCTATTACGGCCAGTTGGCAGAGGGCCAATGGCTGCTACTGCGCGCGCGTCAGCCGGTAGAAAAGGTGCTGGCAGACCCGGCCAGCAGCCCGCAGTTGCGTGCCCGGCTGCAGCATGCCGAACAGGCCCGGGTATTCGCCAGTCAGCAGCTGAAACTGCCGGACAACCGCAGCTACCGGGTATATGCCGACCTGGGGAGCCCCTACGTGGTATGGAATGTATTCGCCACACCTGAACTGTCGTTGCAGCCGGTGACGCATTGCTTCCCGATTGCCGGCTGCGTCGCCTATCGCGGCTATTACCGCCAGGGGGCGGCGCGTGGCGCGGCGGCGTTGATGCGCCAGGCGGGTATGGATGTGTATGTGGGCGGCGTCGAGGCGTATTCGACCCTGGGCTGGTTCGACGACCCGTTGTTGTCGTCGATGGTCGGCTGGGGGGATGAGCGGTTGGCGTCGTTGATTTTCCATGAGCTGGCCCATCAGCGCTTTTATGTGCAGGACGACACGGCGTTCAACGAATCGTTTGCCACCTTCGTCGAGCAGGAGGGATCGCGGCAATGGCGCGCAGCGCGTGGGCTTGCACCGATCGACGATGATCAGGCGCAGCAGCGTGACCAGTTCATTCGGCTGGTGCTGGCCAGCCGTGAACGGCTCCAGGAGATGTATGCCGGGCCACTGGATGACGCGCACAAGCGTGTGGCGAAGCAGGCGGAGTTCGAGCGGTTGCGGCGCGAGTACCGAGCCGTGCGTGATAGCCAGTGGGCGGGCGACACGCGTTACGACGCCTGGATGTATGGGCCGATGAGCAATGCCAAGCTGCTGCCGTTTGGGCTGTATGACCAATGGGTGCCGGCGTTTGCGGCGGTGTTTGGTGAGGTGGGTGGGATTTGGGGGCGGTTTTATGAGCGGGTCGAGCAGTTGGGACGATTGCCAATTGAAGAGCGGAAGGCAGCGTTGCAACGGTTGATGATTAGCCGGTGAGATTTTGGGGCTGCAAAGCAGCCCCAATCATTATCAGGCGTTAATGAAGGCCCGATGCATCTCGGCCAACGTAGCGAAATGAAACTCCGGCGCTTGGGCCGTCAACTCTTCTTCGCTACCAAACCCATACCCCACCGCCACTGCCTGCAGCCCATTGCTGCGGGCCCCGATCAGGTCGTGCTTGCGATCACCGATCATCAGCGTTTGCGCCGGGTCCAGCCCTTCCTCGTCGAGCAGGTGACGAATCAGCTCGACCTTGTTGGTACGCGTGCCGTCCAGCTCACTGCCATAAATCACCTTGAAGTGATGGTCGAACGCAAAGTGTCGAGCAATCTCGCGGGCGAATTCCCAAGGCTTGGACGTGGCCACATACAGTGTGCGCCCTTGGCCATTGAGGGCCTCGAGCAGTTCAGGTACGCCCTCGAACACCTGGTTTTCGTACAGACCAGTGACGCGGAAACGCTCGCGATAAAAATTGACCGCCTCCCACGCCTTGGCTTCGTCGAAGCCGTAGAACTGCATGAATGCCTGCAGCAAGGGCGGGCCGATGAAGTGTTCGAGGCGGGCCAGGTCGGGTTCATCGATGCCCAGTTTGGCCAAGGCGTACTGGATGGAGCGGGTGATGCCCAACCGTGGGTCGGTCAGGGTGCCATCAAGGTCGAAGAGGATGTTCTGCTGGTGCATGTAAGCGATTCCACTCAAGTCATTCTGGTTGGTCGTAGCCTTCGGCCAGGTGCTGGTCCTTGAGCTTGACGTAATTGCTGGCGCTGTATGGGAAAAACGCGCGTTCCTTGTCGGTCAACGGCCGGGCCTGTTTCACCGGGCTGCCCACATACAGGAAGCCGCTCTCCAGGCGCTTGCCGGGCGGTACCAGGCTGCCAGCGCCGATGATCACCTCGTCCTCGACGATGGCGCCGTCCATGATGGTGCTGCCCATGCCGACCAGGATGCGGTTGCCCAGGGTACAGCCATGCAGCATCACCTTGTGACCGATGGTCACTTCATCGCCGATGATCAGCGGGAAGCCATCCGGGTTGAAAGGGCCGGCATGGGTGATGTGCAGCACGCTGCCGTCCTGCACGCTGGTGCGTGCGCCGATGCGGATGCGGTGCATGTCGCCGCGTACTACAGTCAATGGCCAGACCGAGCTGTCTTCGCCAATCTCCACGTCGCCCAACACCACCGCCGAGCGGTCGACGAAGGCCCGTGGTGCAACTTTCGGAGTGTGTTGCTGGAAGCTTCGAATGGCCATGATAGGGTCTCTCATCTGTGCCGATAGGCAGGCTGCCTGCTGCGGTCGGCGTCGATTGTAATTAAGATGGTCCAGTGTTTCTTCTGCCAAGGTATCCAAACCGTGAGTGCGACCAACCCGCTTCTGCAGCCCTACGATCTGCCGCCCTTCTCGGCGATCCGCGCCGAACACGTGCTGCCGGCGATCGAAGAGATCCTGGCCGACAACCGCAAAGCCATTGCCGAGATCCTCGAAAAGCAGGGCAAGAACCCTACCTGGGCTGGCCTGGTGCTGGCCATGGACGAACTGAATGACCGCCTGGGCGCTGCCTGGAGCCCGGTCAGCCACCTCAATGCTGTGTGCAACAGCAAGGAATTGCGCGAGGCCTACGAGTCTTGCCTGCCAGCGCTGAGCGCCTACTCTACCGAACTGGGCCAGAACCGTGCGCTGTTCGAAGCCTACGAGGCGCTGGTCAACAGCCCGGAAGCGGCGGGTTTCGACGTGGCGCAGAAGACCATCCTCGAACATGCCCTGCGCGACTTCCGCCTGTCGGGCATCGACTTGCCGGCCGACAAGCAGCAGCGCTATGCCGAAGTGCAGAGCAAGCTCAGCGAGCTGGGCAGCCGGTTCTCCAACCAGCTGCTCGATGCCACCCAGGCCTGGACCAAGCACGTCACCGACGAAGCCGTGCTGGACGGCCTGACTGATTCGGCCAAGGCGCAGATGGCGGCCGCAGCCCAGGCCAAAGACCTGGACGGCTGGCTGATCACCCTGGAATTCCCCAGCTATTACGCGGTGATGACCTACGCCAGCGACCGCGCCCTGCGCGAAGAGCTGTATGCCGCCTACTGCACCCGCGCCTCGGACCAAGGCCCTAATGCCGGCCAGTTCGACAATGGCCCGGTGATGCAGGAAATCCTCGACTTGCGTCAGGAACTGGCCAAGCTGCTGGGCTACCCGAACTATGCTGAGCTGAGCCTGGCCACCAAGATGGCCGAGTCCAGCGACCAGGTGCTGAGCTTCCTGCGTGACCTGGCCAAACGCTCCAAGCCGTTCGCTGCCCAGGACCTGGAGCAGCTCAAGGCTTACGCTGCCGAGCAGGGCTGCCCGCAGCTGTCCAGCTGGGATGCCGGTTACTTTGGCGAGAAGCTGCGCGAGCAACGCTACAGCGTGTCGCAGGAAACCCTGCGTGCCTACTTCCCGATCGACAAGGTGCTGTCGGGCCTGTTCAGCATCGTTCAGCGCCTGTACGGCATCGAAATCGCCGAGCTCAAAGGCTTCGACAGCTGGCACCCGGATGTACGCCTGTTCGAAATCAAGGAAAACGGCCAGCACGTCGGCCGCTTCTTCTTCGACCTCTATGCCCGCGCCAACAAGCGCGGTGGCGCCTGGATGGACGGCGCCCGTGACCGTCGCCGCACCGTTGAAGGCGCGCTGCAGAGCCCGGTGGCCAACTTGGTGTGCAACTTCACACCTGCCGCGCCCGGCAAGCCGGCGCTGTTGACCCACGATGAAGTCACCACCCTGTTCCATGAGTTCGGCCACGGCCTGCACCACCTGCTGACCCGCATCGAACATGCCGGTGTGTCTGGCATCAATGGCGTGGCCTGGGACGCGGTCGAGTTGCCGAGCCAGTTCATGGAGAACTGGTGCTGGGAGCCGGAAGGCCTGGCGCTGATCTCCGGCCATTACGAAACGGGCGCTGCCCTGCCCCAGGACCTGCTAGACAAGATGCTGGCGGCGAAGAACTTCCAGTCGGGCATGATGATGGTGCGCCAGCTGGAATTCTCGCTGTTCGACTTCGAGCTGCATGCGACCCATGGCGATGGCCGTAGCGTGCTGGAGGTGCTTGAAGGCGTGCGCGACGAGGTGACAGTGATGCGCCCACCGGCGTACAACCGCTTCCCCAACAGCTTCGCGCACATCTTCGCGGGCGGTTATGCCGCGGGTTACTACAGCTACAAGTGGGCCGAAGTGCTGTCGGCCGACGCGTTCTCGCGCTTTGAGGAAGAAGGCGTGCTGAATGCCGAGACCGGCCGTGCCTTCCGCGAGGCGATCTTGGCGCGGGGTGGTTCGCGTGAGCCGATGGTGTTGTTCGTCGACTTCCGTGGCCGTGAGCCTTCCATCGATGCATTGCTGCGCCACTGCGGGCTGAGCGAGGACGCGGCGGCATGAGTGAGGTAGCTGTGAACAAGACCAAGAAGCGCTTTATCGCCGGGGCGGTCTGCCCGGCGTGCAGCGAGCCCGACAAGCTGATGATGTGGAACGAAGATGGCGTGCCGCACCGCGAGTGCGTGGCCTGCGGCTTCACCGATACCCTGAATGAACAAGGGCTGTCGGTGCCTTCGGAGCTCGGCACGCGGGTCAACCACCTGGCGCCCAAGCCGGCGCCGGCCAAGGTGCAGACCGTGCAGTTCTTCCCCAACCCGAAGCTGAAGAAACCGGCCGAATAAGGCCGGCCTGCCTGACCGGGTGGTAGATAATCAAGCCTCTACCGCCCTGCCAGGCAGGCATGCTCGCCCGCTCCCCCACTGAGCAAGGCGATGCGTCATGGACAATCCCCTCCTGCAAGGCAGCAAGACCCCCGTCGATTATTCCGCGATCACCCTGCAGAACATGCAGGCGGCATTCGATCATGTGCTGCAGGCGCACGAACAAGGCATCGCCCGCATCATCGAGCAACAGCAGGCGCTGCCCACTTGGGATGACCTGGTGTTGGCAGTCGATGAGCTGGATGCGCAATTGCTGGCGGTGCTCTATGCCGTCATGCCACTGATGGGTAAGGCGCCGAGCTGGGGCGAGGCGGTTATGGACTTCTACGCCCGAACGGTCGCACGCTTCGATCAAAAATTCACCAACACCAGCCTGCAGGCACTCTACGCACGCTTGGCCAGCAGTGCCCATGGCGTGAACCTGGCTGCACAGCAGTGCACCACCCTGAGTTGGCACCTGGACAAGTTCGCCAGCAGTGGCGTTGCGCTCGGCGCAGCCGACAAGGCGCGCCTGGTCGAGTTACAGACGCAGATCGGCAACCTGCGCCAAGCGTTCTTAGGCAACCTCGACCGGCCAGGGCTGCTGGTCGATGACGAAGCCGAACTGCGTGGCCTGCCACCCAGGCTGCGTGAAGAGCTGGCCGTGCGCGCCGAGGAGGTCGGCGAGCAAGGCTGGCTGGTCGCCTGCGAAAGCGCGTCCACCGAGGCCGTGCTGCGCCAGGCGGCCCACCGCCCCCTGCGTGAGCGGCTCTACCGCGCGCTTCATACCCGTGGCGTCAGCACCGATCTGGCGCAGGATAACGGCACCCATCTACAGCAACTGGCCGAATGCCTGGACGAAAAAGCCCGCCTGTTGGGTGCTGCCAACCACGTCGAACTGAGCCTGCGCAGCAAGAGCGCCGGGTCACTCAGCGAGGTTGGTGATTTTCTTCAGGACCTGGCAGCGGCAGTGAAGCCGGCAATGGGGCAGTGGCGCACGAAGCTTCAACAGCAGGCGACGGCGCAAAACCTGGGGCCTGTCCAACCTTGGGACATCAGCTATCTACAGGCCACAGCGGGCGACGCCAGTGCCAATGAGGCATTTCGTGATTACTTCCCGTTGAGTGCAGTGGTCACGGCCTTGACTGGCCTGGCCCGGCAACTGTTTGCGCTCGACCTGCGTCCCAGGCAACTGGCTGCCTGGGACGACAGCGTGCAAAGCTTCGAGGTCTGGCAGGACCACGCCTACATAGGCCTGCTTTACCTGGACGCGGTGCAACACGCTGGCAAACAGCCCGACGCCGTGTTCACCACCTATGTGCGTAACCGGCGCATCGATGCCGAGGGCATCTACCAGCCTGCGGTGGTGGTGGTGAACAGCGATATCCCCGCCGCACTGGCGGGCGCCGAGCCGTTGCTCGATCACCTGTCGCTGCGCAAGCTGTACCACGAGTTCGGCCATGCCCTGCACCACTTGCTGGTGCGCACCACCAACCAGGTGATGTCCAATGTAACCGAGCTGGGCAATGACGGCGTGGAGCTATTCGGCAAGCTGCTGGAGCGCTGGGTGTGGGATGCGCGTTACCTGGCGGGTATCGCGGCGCCGCGTAAGGATGGCAGTGCGCTGAGCGAGGCCCAGGCTGAGGCATACCTGAGCCAGTTCAAGCAGGAAGGCATCGAGGAAATCGGCCGCGACCTGAGCCTGGCGCTGTTCGACCTCGACCTGCATGGCGCGCCCCATGACGGCAGAACGCTTGAGCAGCGCCTGCAGCAAGCCCGCGGCCTTTGCGGCTACTGGCCTATGGCGGACTTCGAGCACCCCGCGCATGCCTTTGATCACTTGGTCACGGGCTACGATGCTGGCTTTTACGCCTACCTGTGGGCAGACGTGCATGCCTTCGACCTGTTCACGCGTTTCGAAGCGAGTGGCTTGCTCGACCGCGAAACGGGGCAAGCGCTGCAAGAGACCCTGTTCGAACCCGGTGCCTCGCAGCCGCTGCGTGATGGTATCGAAGCCTTCCTCGGGCGCCTGCCCAGCCATGACGCCTATGCACGTTGGTATGGCCTGACCTGACCAGAGGCGCTGGAATAAACCGCATGCCCCCTATACTGTATATGGATACAGTATAGGGGTGGATGATGATTCCTCCAGCACCGCAAAAAGGCCGTGGCACGGCGCATAACCCCCACAACCGCTTTGCCCCGAACCATTCGGTTGCGGAGGATGACGGCTGGTACCAGGAGGTACCGCTGACCCAAGGCACCGAGGTGCGGGTCGAAACCGCCAAGACCGTCATCAGCCGCAACACCTCGCCCGACCTGCCCTTCGACCGGTCCATCAACCCCTATCGAGGTTGCGAGCATGGTTGTATCTACTGCTATGCCCGCCCCTCGCACGCGTATTGGGACCTGTCCCCAGGCCTGGATTTCGAGACCAAGCTGATCGCCAAGACCAATGCTGCCGACGTGCTCGAACAGCAGTTGAGCAAACCGGGCTACGTTTGCGCGCCGATCAACCTGGGCTCGAACACCGACCCTTACCAGCCCATCGAGCGTGAGCACCTGCTGACCCGGCGCTTGCTTGAAGTGCTCCTGCGCTTCCGCCACCCGGTGACCATCGTCACCAAAGGGTCACTGGTGCTGCGTGACCTCGACCTGTTGTCCGAGATGGCCAGCCAGCGGCTGGTGCGGGTGATGATCAGCCTGACGACGCTGGACGATGACCTCAAGCGGGTGCTTGAGCCCCGTGCGGCATCGCCCAAGGCGAGGTTGCGGGCGATCCGGGTGCTGCGCGAGGCGGGTGTGCCGGTGGGGGTCTTGTGTTCGCCGATGATACCGATGATCAACGACAGTGAACTGGAGCGCTTGCTGGAGGCCGCCAAGGAGGCCGGTGCGCAAAGCGCTGCCTACATGATGTTGCGCCTGCCGCTGGAAGTGGCGCCGCTGTTCGAGCAGTGGTTACAGGACCATTACCCCCAGCGTGCGGCCCATGTGTTGAGCCTGATTCGCCAGAGCCGCGGCGGTGAACTGTATGACAGTCGCTTTGGTGCACGCATGCGCGGCGAAGGCATTTTCGCCGAGCTGCTGGCTCAGCGGTTCGCCAAAGCCATGCGCAAACTGGCATTCGAGGGGCGCGAAGCACAGGCGCTCGATTGCTCGAAGTTCTGCCCGCCTGGTGGCCAGTTGGCACTGTTCTGACTGCCCCCAATAACGCCGAAGTGGCACCCTAGATATCAAAGTGGCATCTAATTGCCATTACTCAGTGGCACTTCAGCGGAGGCGGTGAAGTTGCCGTGCCTGCCCAGCCTATATTCATACTGGATTAACTTTCCCTGCTGGCGTTTACGTAAGAATACGTCGCGTGCAAGTGTGAACTCTGTCAAATTTTTCAAGCCATTTAATACTGGCAAAGATAGTGGCAATTAAATATCAAATTAATATAGATGTTCTGTTAAGCCCAGATTTTACGGTGCCTGCAGCCATTCCTGTCTGACTAGTCAATGGTACGTTAGTCCCAAGCGTGTAAGAGAAAGCTTACAAAGCTGTAAGAGATCGACTCTTTCGTTAGTAATTGTTGCCGGGTAACCTGCGCGCCCTTGTGAAGTGGCTCGCATAACACGAACAAATTCTGCAATTGCAGGTTAGTTCGCGGGCGGTGACATTCCGCTTCGCCATTAGTTCAAAGAACTGCACGAGAAAAATATTTGGAGTGCCCTCCCCAAGACCTTGGGGTGGTATCTATTTTCATGGACGATCAAGTGTGGAAATCGCAGAAACTGCCAGCCTGAAAGAGCGCGCCAAAAAGAAACTGGAGCGCGATGCCGGCCCCCTCATCATCGATGCACTCAACGATCCGCAGACCGTTGAGCTGATGTGCAATGGCGACGGCAAACTCTGGCTGGAGCAGTTGGGCAAGCCGATGAGGCACATCGGCGACCTGCGCCCGGCCCAGGCCGAGTCCATCATCAAGACCGTGGCCGGCTTCCACGGCAAGGAAGTGACCCGCAGCAAGCCGTTGCTCGAGGGCGAGTGGCCGCTGGACGGTTCTCGCTTCGCCGGCCAACTGCCGCCCGTGGTGCGAGCGGCCACCTTTGCCATCCGCAAGAAGGCGGTGGCCATCTACACCCTGGACCAATATGTCGAATCGGGGATCATGACCCCGATCCAGTGCGACGCCATCAAGCGCGCCATCCGCGATCACCGCAACATCCTGGTCATCGGCGGTACCGGTACCGGCAAGACCACCCTGGTCAACGCCGTCATCAACGAAATGGTCGTGGAGTTCCCCAGCGAGCGGGTCTTCATCATCGAAGACACCGGCGAGATCCAGTGCGCGGCCAAGAACTTCGTGCAGTACCACACCACCGTCGATGTGAGCATGACCCACTTGCTCAAGACCTCCCTGCGCATGCGCCCGGATCGCATTCTGGTGGGCGAGGTGCGCGGTGAAGAAGCGCTTGACCTGATCGATGCCTGGAACACCGGCCACCCTGGCGGCGCGGCGACGTTGCACGCCAACAGCGCCAGCGAGGGGCTTACCCGCCTCAAATCCCTGGTTTCCCGCAATAAATCGGCCCCGGCCGAAATCGAACCGCTAATTGGCGAAGCGGTTCACGTCGTCATCTCCATCGCCAGAACCCCAGAAGGCCGCCGCATTCAGGAAATCCTCGAGGTTTCCGGGTACGACAACGGCCGCTACATCATGCGCAATCTTTAAGGAAAACACTGCACATGCACGCCAACACTTCGCTGTTCCGTTTCAATGCCCAAACGTTTGGCTTTCTGGCCCTCAGCTTCCTGCTGCTAGCGGTGATGGTTGCGCCGGACAATGCCTTTGCGGCTACCAGTGGTGCCGGCACCCTGCCGTACGAAAGCTGGCTGGACTCCCTGCGTAAATCGGTCACCGGCCCAGTCGCCTTTGCACTGTCGATTATCGGCATCGTGGTCGCGGGCGGTGTGCTGATCTTCGGCGGCGACCTCAACGGCTTCTTCCGTACCCTGATTTTCCTGGTGCTGGTAATGGCGCTGATCGTGGGTGCCAACAACATCATGCAGCAATTCTTCGGCACCACCGCCGAGCTGGCTCAGCTGCTACCGCAGTTCGGCCCGGTACAAGGTCAGGTCTGAACCATGGCACTGCGCACGATTCCCATCCGAAGGGCCGGCAACCGGGACAACCTGTTCATGGGCGGGGATCGCGAGCTGGTGATGTTCTCCGGGTTGCTCGCGTTCGCGTTGATCTTCAGCGCCCAAGAGCTGCGGGCAACCTTGGTGGGCCTGACGCTGTGGTTCGGCTCGCTGTTCGTGTTTCGAATCATGGCCAAATCAGACCCGAAAATGCGCCATGTCTATCTTCGTCACCGGCGTTACAAATCGTATTACCCGGCGCGTAGCACACCGTTCAGGGACAATCCTCCAAGTCAGGGAAGTCAATACAAATGATCGAAGGTATTGCGTATGCCATCGCAGCCCTCGGTGCTTTGCTGGTCATCATGCTGATCCAGCGTCTGCTGCAGGTGGATGCGGAGCTCAAGTTGAAGAAGCATCGCACGAAGGATGCCGGCCTTGCCGATCTGCTAAACCATGCGGCGATGGTCGACGATGGTGTGATCGTGGGTAAGAACGGCGCCTTCATGGCCGCCTGGCTTTACCGAGGTGACGACAACGCCAGCAGCACCGAAGCGCAGCGCGAGCTGGTTTCGCTGCGGATCAACCAGGCGCTGGCGGGTCTGGGCAATGGCTGGATGATTCACGTCGATGCGGTACGCCGCCCGGCGTCGAACTACTCGGCCAAAGGCGTATCCCATTTCGCCGACAGCCTCACCGAGGCCATGGACGAAGAGCGCCGCGCGTACTTTGAATCGCTGGGGACCATGTACGAAGGGTACTTCGTGCTGTCCCTCACTTTCTTCCCGCCGATGCTGGCTCAGCAGAAATTCGTTGAACTGATGTTCGATGACGATACTGCGCCGCCGGATGCCAAGGCTCGCACCCGTAACCTGATCGAGCAATTCAAGCGAGACTGCGTAAGCGTCGAAGGCAGCCTGGCCTCGGTGCTAAAGCTGACCCGCCTGAAGGGCAGCCGTCTGGTGACCGAGGAAGGTGCGCAGATTACCCATGATGATTTGCTCAGCTGGGTGCAGTTCTGCGTCACCGGCGTAAGCCAGCCGGTGTTGCTGCCGAGCAACCCGATGTACCTGGATGCCGTCATCGGTGGCAAGGAACTGTGGGGTGGTGTGGTCCCGAAGATCGGTCGCAACTTCGTCCAGGTGGTCGCCATCGAAGGTTTCCCGCTGGAGTCGGCGCCAGGCATCCTCGCCGCGCTGGCCGAGCTGCCGTGCGAGTACCGTTGGTCCAGCCGTTTCATCTTCATGGACACCCATGAAGCGGTGCAGCACCTGGAAAAGTACCGCAAGAAGTGGAAACAGAAAGTCCGCGGCTTCTTTGACCAGGTGTTCAACACCAACAACAGCAACATCGACCAGGATGCGCTGTCGATGGTGCAGGACGCCGCCGATGCGATCGCCGAGGTGAACAGCGGCCTGGTCGCCCAGGGTTACTACACCAGCGTGGTGGTCCTCATGGGTGAAGACCGCGCAAGCCTTGAAGAGTCTGCGCGCAGTGTCGAAAAGGCCATCGAGCGACTGGGCTTTGCCGCACGTATCGAGACCATCAACACCCTCGATGCCTACTTGGGTAGCCTGCCAGGGCACGGCGTAGAGAACGTGCGTCGCCCGTTGATCAACACCTTGAACCTGGCCGACCTGCTGCCCACCAGCAGCATCTGGACCGGCAGCGCCGAGGCGCCCTGCCCGCTCTACCCACCGCTGTCGCCAGCGCTGATGCACTGTGTGACCAGTGGCGCGACGCCATTCCGCCTCAACCTGCACGTGCGTGACCTGGGCCATACCTTCATGTTTGGGCCAACCGGTGCGGGCAAGTCGACGCACCTGGCGCTGATCGCAGCCCAGTTGCGTCGTTACAAGGGCATGTCGATTTTCGCGTTCGACAAGGGCATGTCGATGTACCCGCTGGCGGCTGGTATTCGCGCCGAGAGCAATGGCCGCTCCGGGCGCCACTTTACGGTGGCGGCTGACGACGAGCGCCTTGCCTTCTGCCCGTTGCAGTTCCTCGAGACCAAAGGCGATCGCGCCTGGGCGATGGAGTGGCTGGACACCGTGCTGGCGCTCAATGGCCTGGAAACCACTGCGGCCCAGCGCAACGAGATTGGCCATGCGGTGATGACCATGTACCGCGACGGCTCTCGCACGTTGTCCGAGTTCTGCATCATCGTGCAGGACGAATCGGTCCGCGAAACCCTGCGCCAGTACACCGTTGACGGCACCATGGGCCACCTGCTCGATGCCGAGGAAGACGGCCTGTCGCTGTCCGATTTCACCGTGTTCGAGATCGAAGAGCTGATGAACCTGGGTGACAAGTACGCCCTGCCGGTGCTGCTGTACCTGTTCCGCCGCATCGAGTGCGCGCTCAAAGGCCAGCCGGCGGTGATCATCCTCGACGAAGCGTGGCTGATGCTCGGCCACCCGGCCTTCCGCGAGAAGATCCGCGAATGGCTGAAAGTACTGCGTAAGGCCAACTGCCTGGTGCTGATGGCCACGCAGAGCCTGTCGGACGCGGCGAACTCGGGGATTCTCGACGTCATCGTCGAGTCCACCGCCACCAAGATCTTCCTGCCAAACGTCTATGCCCGCGACGAGGACACCGCTGCCCTTTATCGCCGCATGGGCTTGAACGCCCGGCAGATCGAGATCCTCGCCACGGCTGTGCCCAAGCGCCAGTACTACTACGTGTCGGAAAACGGCCGACGCCTTTACGACCTCGCCCTTGGGCCGCTGGCCCTGGCCTTTGTCGGCTCCTCCGACAAAGAGTCCGTGGCTGCCATCAAGCGTCTGGAAGCCAAGTATGGCAATGCATGGGTGGCTGAATGGCTGGCTGCCAAAGGCCTGAGATTGAATGATTATGGAGTTGCTGCATGAGCCTTGCTGACAGCATCAAGGGACTGGTTTTCAAGCGTCCCGCCAATGCCACCGTCAAAACGGAGGCGCCTCAGGGCGCCGTCCTCGACAACCCTTACCTTACTGCCCGCCGTACCTGGAACGACCACGTCGGCAGCCTGGTGACCTCGCGCCAGTCCTGGCAGGTGGTGGGCATCCTCTCGATGATGGTCGCCCTCGCTGGAGTCGGCGGCATCATCCACATCGGCAGCCAGTCGAAGTTCGTGCCCTACGTGGTGGAAGTCGACAAGCTTGGCCAGCCTATGGCCATCGCCCCCGCACAGGCGGCAGCGCCGGTGGACCTGCGGGTGATGAAGTCGCAGGTGGCGTCTTTCATTACCGATGCGCGCACCGTCACCCCGGACGTTGCGCTGCTGCGCAAGTCGATCTTCCGCATCTATGCCCTGCTGGGGCCTAACGATCCGGCAACGCAAAAGATGAACGAGTGGCTCAACGGCAGCAAGGAATCGAGCCCGTTCGTACGCGCCGCCGAAGAGACCGTGAACGTCGATATCCGCTCGGTGATGCAGCAGACCCCGGAGACCTGGCAGGTGGACTGGGAAGAAGTCAGCCGCGACCGCCAGGGCTTGGTCAAAAGCAAGGCCAACTGGCGCGCGCTGGTGACCACCTACTCCGCCGAACCCACTACTCAGACCAGCGAAGAGCAAGTAAGGATGAACCCGATCGGGACCTACGTGCGCGACTTCTCCTGGGCCAAGCAACTCTGAAGGACCGACCATGAACCGTTACCTTTGCGCCATGCTCGCGGCAGCCTTGCCCGTCTTCGCGCAGGCCGCGCCAGGAACCAGCCAGGCCGATCTGTATTTCTCCGATGCCAACCCGACCCTGACCCCTCAGGAAAAGGCAGCGCTGTCGATTTCCCAGCGCTGGCAGCAGGCCAGTGCCACCGGCATCAAACCGGTGGATGGCGGCGATGGCACCGCCCGCTTCATTTTCGGTGCCCAGCAACCGAGCATTGTCTGCGCCGTGCTGCAGGTCTGCGACATCGCCTTGCAGGCGGGTGAACAGGTCAACTCGATCAACCTCGGCGACACCGCGCGCTGGACGGTCGAGCCGGCTATCACCGGCGTGGGCGAGAACGAAGTCCAGCACCTGATCATCAAGCCGATGGATGTGGGCCTGGAAACCTCGTTGGTGGTCACCACAAACCGCCGCACCTATCACTTCAAACTGCGTTCGCACCGTACCGAGTACATGCCGCAAGTCGCCTTCACCTACCCGGAGGAAGCGCTGGCGAAATGGAACCTGATCAAGAATCGCGAAGTGACCGAGCGCCGTAAGGCGACCATTCCGGAGACCGGCGAATACCTGGGCAACCTGAACTTCGACTACAGCGTCAACGGTGACACCTCGTGGAAGCCAGTGCGTGTATACAACGACGGCAGCAAGACCATCATCCAGATGCCGCGCACCATGGGCCAGACTGAAGCGCCGACGCTGCTGGTAATTCGCAAGGAAGGTGGCTGGTTCAAGGATGACGAGACTGTGATGGTCAACTACCGCGTTCAGGGCGACCGCTACATCGTCGACACCGTTTTCGACAAGGCGATCCTGATTGCCGGCGTCGGCAAGTCGCAAGACCGCGTCACCATCCAGAGGGGTAAATAACGATGCGAGCATGGATCGCACCTTTTGCCTGCCTCTGGCTTGCGGCCTGCGCCAACGGCCCCTATGGCAATTTTGCCGAACGCGCCACGCCAGCGATCAACCAGCAGTTGGCCAGTGCCACTGCTCGTCAATTGGCGGTGGTGCATCCGCCGGCCAGCACGCGCCTGAGGGTCAACCAGAAAACCTCTGACGGCTACGGCGCATCTTTGGTAACCGCACTGCGCGCATCGGGCTTCTCGGTGCAGGAATTCAACCCCGAAGCTCAGCCTGCGCCAGCCCCGGCCGGCACGGCAGTGCCGCTTACGGTCAATTATGTCCTCGATACGCCCAAGGATAGCGAGCTGTTACGCGTGACCTTGTTGGTCGGGCGCGAGTCCTTGAGCCGCGTCTATGCGGTACAGAGCGGCCGCGTGCTGCCTGCCGGGGCCTGGGTGCGCAAGGAGTGACGAACGATGAGTAGCAGCAACGATGTCATGTCTCCCGATGCATCGCCTGGCAAGCTGAACCGCAAGAGCGGTGTGCGCCGGGTCAACAACTGGCCGATGTACCTCATCGGCGGCGCCGCCATGGTATTCCTGCTGATCATGCTGCTGGTCGCGTCTGATCGCGCCGAGGAGCAGGACAAACCGGAGAAAAAGAAGGCGGAAAAGGCCGGCAACAGCAGCATGTTTGCCCAGCAGATCAACGGGATGGACCAGGACGGCATCATCCCCAGCAAAGCGCAGCCACCGGTCGTGCCGAAACTGGATGACACGCCAGCAGTGCAACCTGCCGCTCTCCAGGTCGTGCGCCCGAGCAACATTGATGCGCCACCGCTGCCTCCGCGCGAGCTGCCGCCCAGTGCAAATTCCGAAGAGCTTGATCGCATCCGTCAAATCAAGCGGCAGCAGTTTCAGGAAGCGGTGCGGGCGCGCAGTACCGTGCAGGTCGATGCACCGCGCAGCGCTGGCTCAAGCGTGAGTGGTGGCCCGGTGAGCAGGGAGGATGCCCTGGCTCGCATCGCAGCGGCCCGTCAAAGTCTGCAGGAGACGTCGCGCAGCGACCCAACCGAGGCCTACAAGGCGCGCCTGGCTGAAATACGGGCGATCGGTACGGGCGGTGGAGATGGCATGTATGGCGGTGGGCAGGGTGATTCGCCTTTCCTGGTTAAAGCGGCCAGTACTTCTGGCAAGGATTACCACCAGTTCGGCAAGTCTGGTGAAGACGACCGCTGG
Organism: Pseudomonas sp. B21-031; assembly: GCF_024748985.1. Taxonomy (NCBI): domain Bacteria; kingdom Pseudomonadati; phylum Pseudomonadota; class Gammaproteobacteria; order Pseudomonadales; family Pseudomonadaceae; genus Pseudomonas; species Pseudomonas sp. B21-031. Next base: position 61,389 of record NZ_CP087181.1, read on the forward strand.
CATTTGGACGCGGCGATGGAAAAGCCGCGTAGCCCCTACGAGCTGCGTGCCGGCTATGTGATACCCGCTGTCATGATTTCCGGCATCAACTCGGAGCTGCCTGGCCAGATCATTGCTCAAATCGCCCAAGGCGTTTACGACACTGCCACGGGTAAGCATTTGCTGCTGCCCCAAGGATCGCGGCTGATCGGCTCTTACTCCAGCGACGTGGGTTATGGTCAGTCGCGCGTACTGGTGGCCTGGCAGCGCATTGTCTTTCCTGATGGCAAGGCAATGGACATCGGTTCGATGCCCGGTAGCGACAGCGGCGGTTACTCCGGCTTTAACGACCAGGTCAACAATCACTATGTCCGTATCTTCGGCTCGGCGTTGTTGATGTCAGGGATCGTTGCCGGTGTCAGCCTTAGCCAAGACCGCGCCAGCAGCAACGAAAGTGACCGGGAGACTGCCAGTAGCGCCATGAGCGAAGCGCTGGGCCAGCAGTTGGGCCAGGTGACAGTACAAATGATCAGAAAGAACCTGAACATTGCGCCAACCCTCGAAATCCGTCCGGGCTATCGCTTCAACGTAATGGTTACCAAGGATCTGACGTTCTCGAAGCCCTACAAGTCTTTCGACTACTGAGCAATTTGCCAAGGAGAGCAACATGAAATACCCGACCTTGTTGAAACCCACCATTGCGCTGTTGGCCGGTCTTGCATTTACCTTTCCCGCGCATGCGGGTATCCCCGTGATTGATGGAGCAAACGTTGCCCTCGGCAAGCTGGCGGTTGTGGAGAGCGTGAAACAGACCGCCAAGCAGCTGATGGAATACGAGAAACAGGTCGAACAGTACGCGCGCCAGGGCTTGCAGTACCAGAAACAGCTCGAACAGTACGAGAACATGGTGCAAAACACGGCGGCGCCGGCGGCTTATATCTGGGACAAGGCCAATGCCACCATCAACAAGTTGATGGAAACTCAGGACATGCTCAATTACTACACGCATCAGGCGGGAAGCCTGGATGCGTATTTGAAAAAGTTCCAGGACACCAACTATTACAAGAGCTCCCCATGCTTCGGTGGTGGCGGTTGCACAGACAAGGACCGTGCGGAGTTGGTCCGGCATGAAGAGATGGTGTCCGAATCGCAGAAAACGGCGAATGACGCCTTGTTCAAAAGTATCCAGCAGCAGCAAGAAAACTTGCAGGCTGATGCCAGGCAGTTGGAGAGCCTGCAGCAAGCTGCGACCACGGCGGATGGCCAGGTGAAGGCGATTCAGTACGCCAACCAATTGGCCAGTCAGCAATCAAACCAACTGTTGCAGTTGCGCACGCTGATGCTTGCTCAACAGGCGGCGGAAGCCAACCGAGCGGCGGCAGAACTGGATGAAAAAGCCCGCGGTGAAGCCCAGGCCAAAAAGCTGACAACGTGGCAGTTCAAGAAAAGCCCTGTAGACAATTTCTAAGGATATCAATGATGAAGTTCACGACTACCAAACTGGCCCTGGCGCTATCTGTAATGGCAGCCCTGGCGGGTTGCTCAGAAGAAAAAGTGCCTGAGCCTACCAAAGAAAATTGCACTGCACCGCTGTATGAAGAACACCTGGATAGCCTCTCCAAAGAGGCGAATCGTAATGAGTTCATCACGAACTGCAAAAGCTTCCTCAAGGCACGCAAGATGACCGAGTGGAAATTTAAGAAAAGTCCAGAAGACCAATTTTAAGACGGGGTCAGGTTGATGATTTGGGCGCGTCGGAGATCACTCTTGATGGTACTGCTGGTTGCAGTTGTTATTGCAACGCCGACGCTCGTCTACGCGGCGGATCAGCAATTGGAAAGCTCAGGCATCATGAATGAGGTGCTCCTCCGGTTCCACAAGGCGACGGAGAAGTGGCTGCCGACTATCCAAGCGGCTGCCGAACGGCTGTTTCTAGCCCTGGCTACCATATCGATGGTCTGGACGTTCGGCATGCTGCTGATGCGAAAGGCAGATATTGCAGAGTTTTTCTCCGAGCTCATCCGCTTCATGGTGGTTTTCGGCTTTTACTGGTGGCTGCTGAAAAATGCAATGCAGGGCATGAGTATCGCCGATACCATCGTTCGTTCATTGAGCCAGCTTGGCGCTTCCGCGGGAAATCTCGGCACGACAGATCTGAAGCCCTCCACCATTGTGGACCTTGGCTTCGAGCTATATGACAGGACCATCCAGGCGGCTGATCAATTGACGTGGCGTGAGTTGGGCCGTCAGCTGACCATGGAATTCATGGCCATCGGTATATTGCTGGTGTTGGCGATCGTGAGCATCAACCTCTTGGTATTGCTTGCATCGAGCTGGTTCCTCCTCTATGCCGGCGTTTTCTTTCTGGGGTTCGGCGGCTCCCGCTGGACATCCGACATGGCGCTGAACTACTACCGTGCTGTGCTGGGTGTCGGCGCACAATTGTTCGCCATGGTGTTGCTGATTGCGATCGGCAAGGATTTTATTCAAACCTTTGTCGCCCGAATCAGTGATGAAGTTGCTGTGCAGGAACTTGCCGTGATGTTGGTGGTTTCGGTCTTGCTGCTGTTTTTGGTGAACAAGATCCCACCCATGATTGCAGCCCTCGTGGGCGGCGCAGGCAGTGCATCCACCGGTATCGGCAACTTTGGGGCCGGTGCGGTTGTAGGTGCCGCAACCACCGCAGCGTCAATGATGAGTAAGGGCGCTTCGGCGATGATGACGGGCGGCGCGAACATGATGGGCGCTGCGCAAGCCTTGCAATCCGCCTTCAAAGGGGCGCAATCGAGTGTTGCCGCAGGCTCCGACATCGCCTCGCGCATGGGGGGCATGTTGGGTGGTCCTTCAAGCGCTGGCGGAGCGAGCTCCGGCGGGGGCAGCGCTGGTGCCCCCAGCGCGCTCGGCTCGGCCATGGGCTTTGCGTCCGCCGCGTCCGCCGCATCCTCGGCATCTGGAGGTGGTGCGCAGGCAGCCTCTTCTGCTGGAGGCGAATCCTCTTCGGGGGGCGGTTCGTCTGAGTCATCTTCTGGCGGTGAGTCTGCGGGTGCAGCGCCCAGCGGCGCTCAATCTGACTCATCCAGCGGGTCATCCGGTGCAGCGGGTGCCTCAGGTGCCTCTGCAGGAGGTGGTGGTGAGACGGGGTCTGCCGAGACCGCCTCAGCCAGTGGCGGTGGCTCAACCAGCGGCAGTTCGGGTTCGCAGGGTGGCACGGGTGCCAAAGGTGGTAATGCCGAAGGGGCTGGCAACTCAACCTCCAGCAGGGCAGGCACCGCAGGTCGCATAGCCTTGCAAATGGGCGCGAACCTCATGTCGGGGATGGGGCGGGCGGCGCAGTCACGCATCGACAATTCCCTCGCCGGGCGGGTTGCCATGGAAATTTCCGAACCCGGTTCCACCCGGCGTTCAAACTTGGACACCCGGTCGTCCAGCCGTGACTTCGAACCGGATGCCGAAGTGAAGAACTTCAGCGAGAGCAAACAGGACAGGACTTGAACAAGGAGTGCTCATGAACTTTGCAAAAACGCTTCCAGCCGCCGTGCTGGCCGCCAGTTTCGCCGTTGCCCCGCCCGCCCAGGCCGATGACCCTTGCGCCACTGTCCTGTGTATGTGGGGCAAGCTGAAGGGGGCGGGTGTGGTCGATAACTGCAGTGACCCGGTCAATGACTACTTCAGCATCGTCAAGAAGAAGCATGGCAAGATCAAACTGAGCCAGACCTCGGACGCCCGCCAGTCCTTCCTCGACCAATGCGAGACCGCTGACCCGAAGGCAACCAAGTCGATCAACAACAAGTTCGGCAAGGTCATCTGAGGCGCGCCACGATGCCATTTGTCGCTGACGTTCCGCCCCCGGCCCTGAGCGAACCCATCGCCTGCTCGATCATGGCGGCGGTCAAATACGAGCTGCCGGTGAACATCGTCCTGGCTGTGTCCGGCCAGGAAGGTGGCAAGCCTGGCCAGTGGGTGCGCAACCACAATGGCACCTACGACGTCGGCCCCATGCAGTTCAACACCGCCTACCTGCGCGAACTCTTGCGCTACGGCATCACCCCTGAGGATGTCGAGCAAGGCGGCTGCTACTCCTACGAGCTGGCCGCCTGGCGCATCCGTGGCCACGTGCGCAATGACCGCGGCGACTTGTGGACGCGGGTGGCGAATTACCACTCGCGCACCCCCGCCATCAATGCCCGTTACCGCCAACAGATCATGCGCCGTGCTGTCTACTGGGCCGATTGGCTGGATGCCCGCTTTGCCACCCAGCAGGTGGCGCAGAGCGCGGTATTCTCCGGCGCGCCGGCCGAGGCGTCCGTGGCAGTGGTCGAAGCAGTGCCGGCGGTGAAGGCGGCTGTCGTGCAGCAGCCGGTCTTGCCGCAACCCGTGGGCACGTCAGCCTATGTGCCCCGGGGGCTGCTGATGGGGAGCAAATGATGGATTCGCTGGTCACAGTAGCCGCATCTCGAAACGATACAGGGACCCGCCGCGAGGCGGATGCAAGGAGAGAAAGATTGAACCTACCCACTCTCGGTATGGGCGCCGCCGTTACCGACAAGGCGTCGCGCCGCCCCAGCCGCTTCTGGCTGCGCCTGCGCCTTGGCGCGCTCGTACCCCTCGTGCTGGGAGCCTGCATGCTCCTGCCTGCGACCTCTTCTGAAGTTCAAGCCAAGGAGTTTTCCATGCAAGGCAATCAAGGCCAGTACCAGCCCTACACCCCAGGCATGAAACTGCCCGAAGGCGTGTTCCCGCCGATGAAGGGTTATACCCATGAGGACTTGATTGGCGCTGCTGCCCTACCCGCAGAAGCGGTGCTGAAGGCTGAGGGAATAGACCCCACCCTGATCAGGGAATCGCTCTTCGCGCTGGCCAAACACCTCAATGAGGCACTGGAGGCGCAGAACGTCGAGTATCAGATTTCGACCTGGTACCAGAAGCCTTACGACAATCCCACTGACCGCACCAAGAGTGTTGCCGCCATGGGCGAGAGCTTTGGTGCTTTGGCGATCCGTGCTGCCGGGCAGTCGCTGCGAGGGTCCCCACTCTTGAACAAGGGCGAAGCATTCTTCGAACGCTACACCCGAAGCGCCGGTGATGGTGTCCACGATCTGATCGTGACCTTGAACAAGCCGAGCGCCTGATAGCGACGTCTCGCCAACTAGGGACATGAGCAGGATGATGCCTTGGTGAACCCATCATCAGTAGCTTTGAATTGAAACAAGGAACCGTCGTATGGCGGGTGCAAGGAGAGATTGATTGAAACGACCAAACCACGCATTCATGAGGGCTTATTGATGCGACTTCGCCTAAGCGCGCTCGTCCCTCTCGTGCTGGGAGCCTGTGTGCTCCTGCCTGCCACCTCTTCTGCAGTTCAAACCAAGGAGCTTTCCATGCAAGACAATCAAGGCCAGTACCAACCTTACACCCCTGGCATGAAACTGCCTGAAGGTGTGTTTCCTCCCATGCCGGGCTATACCCACGAGGATTTGATCGAGGCGGCGTGCAAGCGGGTCGAGGGCGTACTGAAAGCCAATGATGTCGATCCTACGCTGGCCAAAGAAACGCTCTTTGCCCTGGCCGACCATCTGAACCGTGCGTTCCAGTCGCAAAACGTCGAATACCAGATTGCAACCTGGTTCAAGAAACCCTACGACGACCCTGCTGCCCGCGCCCAAAGTGTATCTGCCATGGGCGAAACCTTTGGCTCGCTGGCCATTCGGGCTGCAGGTGACTCGCTGAAGGGCTCTCCATTGCTGCACAAGAGTGACGCGTTTCTGGGCAGCTTCATTGATGGCGCCGGTGATGGTGTGCACGATTTGATCGTGTCGCTGAACAAGCAGGGTTCCTGATACGAATTGGTTTGGAGAGGTAATCCCGCCCAAGGGGGGATTATCCATAGGGATATGGCATGAGCGATGCTAAGCGCTTTACGGTGTACTTCGATGGCACCGGTAACAACAAAGACCTGGATGTACCTGAAGGCAAGCAGACCAACGTCGCTCGCCTATATGAACTGGATACGGCCCAGGGCACCAACCTGGCCCGTAACTCTGGGCAGCCTCCCCAGCAGTACGATGCCAATGAGCGCTCCGGGCAATCGGAAAAAATCTACTTCGATGGCGTTGGCAGCCAAGCCAACACCACGGGGCGTTCCTTGCTCGAGGGCGGTACCGGGCTGGGTGGCCAGGAGCGTATCGATCAGGCCTACGACGCTATCGTGGCCTTTCATAACAAGTACCCGGACGAAAAAGTCGACGTCAACATCGTCGGTTTCAGCCGTGGCGCGGCGCAGTCCCGTGCGTTGGCCAACGAGTTCATCGAGCGCGGTGTGCCAAAGCTGGATGGTCAGGGGCAACCCACTGGCGATTTCCTGATCCCCCCCGGCCAGGCCCATGTGAATAAGCTGGGCATCTTCGACACCGTCGCCTCGTATGGCAACGCGAAGTCCGATACCCATTTGGGCAAGAACCTGGAAATCGGCAAGAACGTCGACTCGACCACTCACCTGGTCGCGATGAACGAATACCGCGATACGTTCCGCCTGACCAGTGCGTTGCGCAATGACGACAACTCGCGTATCGAAGAGCTGAAATTCGCTGGCGCGCACTCGCAAGTCGGCGGCGGCTACCAAGACGACGTGCTGGCAGCAGGGCCGCTGGCAGTGATGCACGACCGCCTGCAGTCCGCTGGCATCGAGATGAAGCCGATGCAGCAGGAAGACGTGCAGCGCATCGAGCAGTACAACGACGTGGTCAAGAGCCCCGAAAAGGTCCAGGAAGCCCTGATCGATTCGCGTCTGAAGGAAGGTAACAAAGCGTTCAGTCGTGGCGAGGACGGTTCGTACCAGGCTGTTAACAACACGCCCTTCGCGATGGAACGCGGCACGTTCAACCCCTTTGATCGCCAGGCACGCCCCTTCGATCACGAGACCAATGGTCGGGGTGTCATCTTCGAGAATGATGACCGCCTTAGCCGCAGTGCGCTGGTGCGCGGATTTGAGGGTGTGGGGGGCAAGATTGCGGATATCGGGCGTCAGGCGCTATCGGCGTCGGCGCAGTTCTTGGGCTTGGAAGAGCGCACGCACGCGAAGTCCGAGACCTTGGATAGCTTGAAGCAGGCACGTGCACAATTGAATGCCGCTTCGCAGGAACAGGTTGCGACGCTATCCGGCGAGCTCAAGGCTTCGCGGCCCAGCACGGACTACATCGAGGGCCTGAAGCTGCAAGCCGTACCGGTTCCACAAGGGATAACGGCGGGCCCGCAGGTCGACCCCCAAGCCCAGCAACGCAGTGACTCATTCAAGTCGATGGAAGACAAAGCCCGCGGCCTGAACCCCTCAGCCAGTATCGGCGAAGCTTCAGAGAGCGGGCGCAAGGCCGTCAGCGGGATGGTCGTCGACATGGACGAGCACCACATCCTGCAGAAGGTAGGCCAGACGGATCAGTTCGTCATTCATGACCGCCGTGACGTCGACCCGAGCCGCAACTTCCAGGTAGGCAAGAGCACGGCGATTGTCCACGAGAAAGGCATCGGCGACCTGGCCCGTGATGTGGCGCCGAAGCTGGAGCTCGATACCGGGCTTTCTCAGGCGATGCGTCGGTGATTTCGATGCCGCGCCTGCAACTCGCCGACGGTACGGTGGAAGCGCTGAAGTGGCTGGCGCTGTTGCTGATGACCGGCGACCACGTGAACAAGTACCTGTTCAACGAGACCCTGCCTTACCTGTTCGAAGCAGGGCGCTTGGCGATGCCGCTGTTCGTGGTCGTGCTGGCGTACAACCTGGCGCGGCCGGGAACAATGGAAAACGGTGCTTACCGGCGCACTGCGCTGCGCCTGTTTCTGTTTGGGGTGTTGGCGACGCCGCCGTTCATTGCCCTTGGGGGGCTGCTGTACGGCGGCTACCCGCTGAACATCCTCTTCACCTTGCTGGTGATTACCCTGGCGACCGAGGCCTGCGAGCGTGCCGCGCAAGGGCGGCCGCTGTTCTGGGGGCTGGCGTTACTGGTGGTGGTCGTGGGCGGTGCCTGGGTCGAGTTCTGGTGGCCGGCCGTGCTGTTGGGGCTGTGTGTGGGTTGGTACGTGCGGTGCCCGAACCTGCTGGCTGCCGTGGGGGCCGTGCTTGCGCTTGCAGCGTTAACGCCGATCAACGGCAATGCCTGGGCGCTGGCCGCGTTGCCGGTGCTGCTGGCCGCCCGCTGGGTCAGGCCTGACCTGCCGCGCTGGCGCTGGCTGTTCTACGCCTATTACCCGCTGCACCTATTGGCGCTGTGGCTGATTCGCATCCCGATGGCCAAGGCCGGATACCTCTTCCTGATATGAAGCAGATGCCCATGAACGAGCCTAAACCGCCCAAGCCGCCGCTCGACGATGCCGGGCAGGCATTGGAGGCGCAGGCTCAGGCGCTGGCCGCCGAGCAGACCGCGCTGCTGGACGCCAGCCCAGTGCAAGCACGCTACAACCAGGCTCTGGGCGAGTGCGTCGAGCAGAAGGCCGAGCAGGCCGAGGCCCTCGAGCAGCGCCTGGAGGCCATGCTGGACCGCCAGCAGGCGCAATTGCAGCAGAACCAGGCCTCGCGCCCGGGCTGGCTGGCCCTGCCCTCCACCCGCGCCGCCTGGGAGCAGGGCAACCAGCGTTGCCAGGCGCGGCTGCAGCAGTTGCAAGGCCGCCTGGAGCGGGTGCAGGAGCTGCACCACGGCATGGGCCTGTACACCCCACGCATCGAGGAGTTGGCGGTGCGCCAACTGCGTGCTGAGCAGCCAGAACTGGTCGAGCAATGGAGCTTGCAACGTCAGGCCGAGCGAACGCTTTCTGAGGCGCAGCGGCGTACCCAGGCCCAGGACATCGGGCGTTCGCGCACAACCTCGCCATGAACCAGCACCTTCCCTATTCCATCCTTTCGTTCACGGAGCGAACCCATGAAACATAACAACGCTGTGGGCCCGCAGATCCGCGGCGGCCAGCGCAGTGGTGGCAATACGTGGCAGGCCATCCTGGCCATTTTCTGCCTGCTGGCCGGCCTGGCTACTGCCACCCAGTACTTCGCCTACCTGTTCAATAACCATGCGGCGTTGGGGGCCAACCTGAATGGCGTCTACGCCCCATGGATGATTCTGGTGTGGGCCGCCAACTGGTCCGACCAGTACCAGGACACCCTGCTGCGCGCTGGCTCCCTGGGGGTTATGGTCAGCGGCGTCGGCATGATGGCGATGGTCGTGATCCGCATGATCAGCAGCAACAGCTCCAAGGCCAATCAATTCCTTCATGGCTCTGCGCGTTGGGGGGAGCGCAAGGATATCGAGAGCGCCGGCCTGTTGGCTGATGATGGCGTGTACGTAGGTGCCTGGCTGGACAAGCGCAACAAGCTGCATTACCTGCGCCACAACGGCCCGGAGCACATCCTCACCTTCGCCCCGACGCGCAGCGGTAAGGGCGTTGGCCTGGTGATCCCGACGTTGCTGTCGTGGAAGCACAGCGCGGTGATCACCGACCTCAAGGGCGAACTCTGGGCGCTCACCGCTGGCTGGCGCCAGCAGCATGCGGGCAACCGGGTATTGCGTTTCGAGCCGGCCACCGCCAATGGCTGCGTGGGCTGGAACCCGCTGGAAGAAATCCGCCTGGGCACCGAGTTTGAAGTGGGCGATGTGCAGAACCTGGCCACGCTGATCGTCGACCCGGACGGCAAGGGCCTGAACGACCACTGGCAGAAGACCTCGCAGGCGATGCTGGTGGGTTGCATCCTGCACCTGTGCTACCGCTCACAGGACGAGGGCGGTGTCGCCAGCCTGCCGGCGCTGGACGCCATGCTCGCCGACCCGTCGCGGCCAATCAGCGAGCTGTGGGCGGAAATGACCCACTACGGCCACCTCGATGGCGAAAACCACCCGCTGGTGGGGTCGGCTGCACGTGACATGCTCGACCGGCCTGCCGAAGAGGCCGGCTCGGTGCTGTCGACCGCCAAATCGTACCTGTCGCTGTTCCGCGACCCGATCGTGGCGCGTAACGTGAGCCGCTCGGAATTCAAGATCCGCGACCTGATGAACCACGACGACCCGGTCAGCCTGTTCATCATCACCCAGCCCAACGACAAGGCGCGCTTGCGCCCCTTGGTGCGCATCCTGGTGAACATGATCGTGCGCTTGCTGGCCGACAAGATGGACTTCGAGGACGGCCGGCCCAAGGCGCACTACAAGCACCGGCTGCTGATGATGCTCGACGAGTTCCCGAGCCTGGGCAAGCTCGACATCATGCAGGAGTCGCTGGCCTTCGTGGCCGGTTATGGCATCAAGTGCTACCTGATCATCCAAGATTTGTCGCAGTTGCAGGAGTTCTACGGGCAGAACGAGAGCATCACCTCCAACTGCCACATCCAGAACGCCTACCCGCCAAACCGGGTGGAAACGGCGGAGCACCTGTCCAAGCTCACCGGGCAGACCACCATCGTCAAAGAGCAGGTGACCACCAGCGGGCGACGTTCCAGCGCATTGCTGGGCCAGGTGTCGCGCACCCTTCAGGAAGTGCAGCGGCCGTTGCTGACCACCGACGAGGCCCTGCGCATGCCAGGCCCGCGCAAGGATGGCCAGGGCAATATCCAGGAAGCCGGCGACATGGTGGTGTATTGCGCAGGCTACCCGGCGTTTTATGGCAAGCAACCGCTGTACTTCCAGGACCCGGTATTCCTGGCCCGCGCCAAGGTGCCGGCACCGCGTGAAAGCGACCGCACCATCGAGTTGCCGGCATGAAACGGCCGTTGAGCGTGGCCGCTGTCGTGGCCATTCTGGCGTTTTGCGCAGTGCCGCTGGTGCTGTGGGGTGGTGCGCGGCTTAACGTCACCAGCAGTTTTCCGCCGGGCATTTACTGGGTGGTCGACAAGGCACCGGAAAAAGGCGACCTGGTGATGTTTTGCCCGCCGCAGACCGAGGTCTTCCAGTTGGCCCAAGAGCGCGGCTACTTGATCAGCGGCCCCTGCCCCGGCGGCTACATGCATATGATCAAGCGCCTGGTCGGGGTGCCGGGTGACGATGTGCTCATCGTGCCAGAGGGTGTCAGCATCAACGGTGAACTGCAGGTGCGTAGCCAGCCGTTGCACCAAGACCCCAGTGGCCGCCCCATGCCGAAGCCACCGTTGGCGCACTTCCGCCTGGGCAGCGACGAGGTGCTGATGCTCTCCGAGTACAGCCGCTTGTCGTTCGATGGCCGTTATTTCGGGGCCGTGCCGCAAGGGCAATTGGGCGAAGTGGTCGAACCTTGGCTGGTTTGGCGAAAAACGCCGTTGTAATCGAGCAGCTCGATCGCGCCGTTGTAGGAGCAGCCTTGCGCTGCGTAGAGGCCGGTAGCCTGCAATCGATGTTTGGTGCGGCTAGCGGCCTCTTCGCAGCACAAGGCTGCTCCTACAGGTAACCCTAGTACCACTAATCCAAGTGAATAATTACAGTAATGGTACTAGGCAATTGATGTTTTTTTGCTATTATTCAAACCCCGCCTTACCTATCTGGAACGCCTGTTCTAGAGCCTCCGAATTAAGTTTCAGTTAAGTTTTCCCCGCTAGCGTAGGCAATCAGTCAACGAAGACTGTGATCTGTGGCCTGTGCGCGTCATCTAAATCCCTGCATAGCCTGAATCTTTCACCGGTAAAATGGACTTACCTTCACACCGTCAAGAGGATGAATCATGCCCGTCAAGGACCCATCCAAGGTCGTTCCGGATGTACCCGCCGAGAGCGCCGATGCCGCCCTGAAGCACATCGTCGACGGCTTTCTGCGCTTTCACCATGACGTCTTCCCCGAGCAGCAAGAGCTGTTCAAGAAGCTCGCCACCGCGCAAACGCCACGCGCCATGTTCATCACCTGTGCCGACTCGCGCATCGTCCCCGAGCTGATTACCCAAAGCTCGCCAGGCGACCTGTTCGTGACCCGTAACGTCGGCAACGTGGTGCCCCCGTATGGCCAGATGAACGGCGGCGTGTCCAGCGCCATCGAATACGCGGTACTGGCACTGGGTGTACACCACATCATCGTCTGCGGCCACTCGGACTGCGGCGCAATGCGTGCGGTACTCAACCCGCAATCGCTGACCAAGATGCCGACGGTTTCTGCCTGGCTGCGCCACGCCGAAGTGGCACGCACCGTGGTCGAGAACAACTGCTCCTGCGGCAGCGAGCACGAGACCATGCAGGTGCTGACCAAAGAAAACGTCATCGCCCAGCTGCATCACCTGCGCACTCACCCCTCGGTCGCCTCGCGCCTGGCGGCGGGTGAGCTGTATATCCACGGTTGGGTCTACGACATCGAGACCAGCAAGATCGAAGCCTATGATGCTGCCAGCGACAGCTTCCTGCCCCTGGCTGCGGGTGAGCCGATCCCCTGCGCTACCCCGAGAGGCCGCTACTAAGCGACCCTTCCACCGCTAGAACCTTGATAGCCGGCTGCACCCTGTAGGGGTGTGGCGCGGCCTTCGGCTGCCTTGAATTCCCTGATTGCCTTGCCGGCATGCTCGCTGGCGGCCTGCGCCTGCGCGCTTTTCAGGGGCCAACGTGCTCACGGCCAGAGGAATGGCCGTGCAACAGACAAATGGAGAAACACGGTGAACATGACACAGTTGAAAGCGGCCTTGCCGCGAGAGTTGTTGGCGTCGGTGGTGGTATTTCTGGTCGCCCTGCCCTTGTGCATGGGCATCGCCATCGCCTCGGGGATGCCGCCTGCCAAGGGCCTGATCACCGGCATTATCGGTGGCGTCGTGGTGGGCTTCCTGGCGGGTTCACCGCTGCAGGTCAGTGGCCCTGCCGCCGGCTTGGCGGTGCTGGTGTTCGAGTTGGTGCGCCAGCACGGCGTGGCCATGCTCGGGCCGATCCTGCTGCTGGCCGGGCTGTTGCAATTGCTGGCGGGGCGCTTGCGCCTGGGCTGCTGGTTCCGCGTCACGGCACCGGCCGTGGTGTACGGCATGCTGGCGGGTATTGGTGTGCTGATCGTGCTGTCGCAGGTGCATGTGATGTTCGACACGGCGCCGCAGCCTTCGGGCATGCAGAACCTGCTGGCGTTTCCGGCAACCCTGGCCGCAGCCCTGCCATTGGAAAGCGCGGGGGCCGGCTGGCAAGCCGGTGCACTTGGGCTGGGTACCATCGCCATTATGTGGGGCTGGGAGCGCTTGCGGCCGCAACAGCTGCGGTTCGTGCCCGGTGCCTTGCTGGGCGTAGCAGCGATGACGGCCATCAGCCTGTGGCTGGCGCTGCCGGTAAACCGGGTGCAGGTGCCGGCAGACCTTTCCGAGGCTATCGACTGGATCCGCCTGGATGACCTGATGAACCTGGCCGACCCGACCCTGCTGGTGGCGGCATTCGCCCTGGCATTCATTGCCAGTGCCGAGACCCTGTTGTCGGCTGCCGCGGTGGACCGTATGCACAGCGGCCAGCGCTCGGACTTCGACCGCGAACTGTCCGCCCAGGGCATCGGCAACATGCTGTGCGGTGTGCTCGGTGCCCTGCCAATGACCGGGGTGATCGTGCGCAGCTCGGCGAATGTCCAGGCCGGCGCGCAGACCCGAGCCTCAGCGATCTTCCATGGCTTGTGGCTGTTGGCGTTTGTCGTAGTGCTGAGCAGTGTGCTGCAGCAAATTCCGGTGGCGAGCTTGGCGGGTGTGCTGGTGTTTACCGGCATCAAGCTGGTGGACTTCAAGGCGTTTCGTGGGTTGGGCCGGTATGGCCGCATGCCGATGTTCACCTATGCGGCGACGGCCTTGGCGATCATTTTCACCGACCTGCTGACCGGCGTACTGCTGGGCTTTGCCTTGACCTTGCTGAAGCTGGCCTTCAAGGCGGCGCGGTTGAAAATCAACCTGGTGAGCCTGGGCAAGCCGGGGCACATGGAGCTGCGCCTGAGTGGCGCTGCGACCTTCCTCAAGGTGCCGGCGTTGACCCAGGTGCTGGACACGGTGCCGGCGGGGACCACCTTGCATGTGCCGTTGGGCAACCTCAGCTATATCGACCACTCGTGCCTGGAACTGCTGGAGGACTGGGGCCGGAGCAATGCAGCCAATGGGTCGCGCTTGTTGATCGAGCAGCGGCGCTTGAAGCGGCGCATCGAGGGGCGGCTGCGGACGACGGCGGGGGTTGGGGCTTAGCATCTGCCTGATCTGGCCTCTTCGCGGGCAAGCCCGCTCCTACAGGGTGAATTGCATACCCTTTGGACTGCCCCGCGAAGAGGCCGGGACAGGAGTATCAGGCAGGCTGGCCCAGCTCAACACCCAGCTGACGCGACAGGCACGGCCAACGCTTCCAGGCGTTGCCGGTTTCCGGGCTGCTCAGCTTGTCGCGATAAGCCTCCACCGATTCCACCGCAAAGCTCTCGTCATTGAGCATCTCGTCGACCGAATGATGCACCACTTCATCGAGCTGGTTGGCGAAGGTCTCGCCGATCAGTTGATGGGCAATCAGGTTGGCCATCGTGGTGTCGAACGGAATCAACGGCTGCTTGAAGTGGCGGATGTACAGGTCGTTGACCTCCTCCACCAGGCGATGCGCCAGGTAGGCCTCGTCCAGCAGGCAATCCAGCCCGACATGCCCTTGCATCACCGTGGGCGGCTGCTGGAAATAAGCTTCGGCAATTTTCAGTACCGGTTTGATCTGCGACTCGATCCCCGCTTCACGGGCTACCTCGTGGGCAGCCTCCAGCAGCTCTGGAACCTGGTCGATGTAGGCGCTGACGAAACGCGCCAAGCTGCCCTGGGCGTCCTGCTCAGGTAGCTGGATCGAGGGGTGCAAGTGCGGCAGTTGTAGCTCTAGACGTTCTTTCAGTTGGCCGGTTTCAAGTTCGTGTTGATGGGCTTGGCTAATCTGCTCGCGTACAGCAGCGATGTTCATGACAACTCCAGGGACATTACGTGTCAAACGGAAGACACTAAATTAGCTCGGTATACAGAATACCTAAGACGTATTTGTTATAAACCGCGCAAACGTGTGCTTGCTCTGGCATATCGGTATGCCACTATTGCGCCATATCCTATCAAGCGCGCGGTTTTCAGGGCATTGGGCAATTTCGTGAAGTTCATTTCACAGGCTGCATTGCGTGCCATTGGTCGCTGTCTATACTCCCGTTGAACGTGATTCGTTGATGAGGCCCGTCTGCTTTTGCAGGGGCTCGGTCGTCGAAGCCAGGCAGTCTTGACCGCCGTTCCCTCTTGCCGCAGGCCACGCCTTCGGGACTACAAGAATTAGAAGGGGAACCCGCAATGATGCGACATCCACATGTCTGGATGGGCCTCCTGTTGTGGACGGTTTTCGGACAGGCCAACGCCGCCTGGACCGTCAACATGCACCCGGGGGCGACGGAAGTCTCCAACGCCGTCTTCGACCTGCACATGACCATCTTCTGGATCTGCGTGATCATCGGCATCGTGGTGTTCGGCGCGATGTTCTGGTCCATGGTCGTCCACCGCCGTTCCACAGGCCAACAGGCAGCGCATTTTCACGAGCACACCTGGGTCGAAATCATGTGGACCGTGGTGCCGTTCCTGATCCTGGTGGCCATGGCCATCCCCGCGACCAAGACCCTGATCGACATCTACGACGCCAGTGAGTCGGACATCGACATCCAAGTCACCGGCTACCAGTGGAAGTGGCACTACAAGTACCTGGGCCAGGACGTGGAGTTCTTCAGCAACCTGGCCACCCCCGCCGATCAGATTCACAACAAAGCCCCCAAGGACGAGCACTACCTGCTCGAAGTCGACCAGCCGCTGGTGCTGCCGGTGGGCGCGAAAGTGCGCTTTCTGGTAACGGCTGCCGACGTGATCCATTCCTGGTGGGTACCGGCGTTCGCGGTCAAGCGTGATGCCATCCCAGGCTTCGTCAACGAGGCCTGGACGCGTATCGAGAAGCCCGGTATCTACCGCGGCCAGTGCACCGAGTTGTGCGGCAAGGACCACGGCTTCATGCCGGTGGTGGTCGAGGTCAAGTCCAAGGCCGATTACGACACCTGGCTGGGCGAACGCAAGGCTGAGGCGGCCAAGCTCAAGGAACTCACCAGCAAAGAGTGGACCCTCGAAGAGCTGGTCGAGCGTGGCGACAAGGTCTACCACACCACCTGCGTGGCCTGTCACCAGGCCGAAGGCCAGGGCTTGCCGCCGATGTTCCCGGCACTCAAAGGCTCGAAGATCGCCACCGGGCCGAAGGAAGGCCACTTGAGCATCGTCTTCCACGGCAAGCCCGGCACGGCCATGGCCGCGTTTGGCAAGCAGCTCTCGGAAGTCGACATTGCCGCCGTGGTCACTTACGAGCGCAACGCCTGGGGCAACAACAAGGGCGACATGATCACGCCGAAGGATGTGCTGGCGCTCAAGCAGGCAGAAGCGCAATGAACCGGGTTACTCGCGGCAATCAATGGATTGCAGGAGACAGGACATGAGTGCAGTGATCGACGACCACGCCCACGGCCATGAGCATGCCCACGGCCCGGCCAAGGGCCTGATGCGCTGGGTGCTGACAACCAACCACAAGGACATCGGCACGATGTACCTGTGGTTCGCCTTCATGATGTTCCTGCTCGGTGGCTCGTTCGCCATGGTGATCCGCGCCGAGCTGTTCCAGCCTGGGCTGCAGATCGTTGAGCCAGCGTTCTTCAACCAGATGACCACCATGCACGGGCTGATCATGGTGTTCGGCGCGGTGATGCCAGCCTTCGTCGGCCTGGCCAACTGGATGATCCCGCTGATGATCGGCGCGCCGGACATGGCCCTGCCGCGGATGAACAACTTCAGCTTCTGGCTGTTGCCTGCGGCCTTCCTGCTGCTGGTCTCGACCTTGTTCAGCCCCGGCGGCGGGCCTAACTTCGGCTGGACTTTCTACGCGCCACTGTCGACCACCTATGCCCCGGCCAGCGTGACCTTCTTCATCTTTGCCATCCACCTGATGGGCATCAGCTCGATCATGGGCGCGATCAACGTCATTGCCACCATCCTCAACCTGCGCGCACCCGGCATGACCTTGATGAAAATGCCGCTGTTCGTCTGGACCTGGCTGATCACCGCGTTCCTGCTGATTGCCGTGATGCCGGTGCTGGCCGGTGTGGTGACCATGATGCTGATGGACATCCACTTCGGCACCAGCTTCTTCAGCGCCGCGGGTGGCGGTGACCCGGTGCTGTTCCAGCACGTGTTCTGGTTCTTCGGCCACCCCGAGGTGTACATCATGATCCTGCCGGCGTTCGGCGCGGTCAGCTCGATCATCCCGGCGTTCTCGCGCAAGCCGCTGTTCGGCTACACCTCGATGGTCTATGCCACCGGGGCGATCGCCTTCCTGTCGTTCATCGTCTGGGCGCACCACATGTTCGTGGTCGGCATCCCGGTGGTGGGCGAGCTGTTCTTCATGTACGCCACCATGCTCATTGCCGTGCCGACCGGGGTGAAGGTGTTCAACTGGGTCAGCACCATGTGGGAAGGGTCGCTGACCTTCGAGACGCCGATGCTGTTTGCCATCGCCTTCGTCATCCTGTTCACCATCGGCGGGTTCTCCGGGTTGATGCTGGCCATCGCGCCTGCCGATTTCCAGTACCACGACACGTACTTCGTGGTCGCGCACTTCCACTACGTGCTGGTGCCTGGGGCGATCTTCGGCATCTTCGCCTCGGCCTACTACTGGCTGCCAAAATGGACCGGCCACATGTATGACGAAACCCTCGGCAAGCTGCACTTCTGGCTGTCGTTCGTCGGCATGAACATGGCCTTCTTCCCCATGCACTTCGTGGGCTTGGCGGGCATGCCGCGGCGTATTCCGGACTACAACCTGCAGTTCGCCGACTTCAACATGGTCTCCTCGATCGGCGCGTTCATGTTCGGTGCCACGCAGATCTTCTTCCTGTTCATCGTCATCAAGTGCATCCGCGGCGGCGCCCCAGCACCGGCAAAACCCTGGGACGGTGCCGAGGGCCTGGAGTGGTCGATCCCCTCGCCTGCGCCTTACCACACCTTCCAGACGCCACCGGACGTGAAATAGCCATGAACGGCCTGTCGCTCAAACGCCTGGTCATGCGCCTGCTGATGCTGACGGTGGTGATGTTCGCCTTCGGTTTTGCCCTGGTGCCGATCTACGACGTGATGTGCAAGGCCTTTGGCATCAATGGCAAGACCGGCGGCCAGTACGAGGGCAGCCAGGTCAGCGACCCGTCGCGCTCGGTACGGGTGCAGTTCATGTCGACCAACGCCAGTGACATGGTCTGGGATTTCTACTCCACGGCCGATCAGATCGACGTGAACCCCGGTGCGGTCAACCAGATGATCTTCGTCGCGCGCAACCCGACCGACCGGCCGATGAGCGCCCAGGCGATACCCAGCATCACCCCGGCCGAGGCCGCGGCGTACTTCCACAAGACCGAGTGCTTCTGCTTTACCCAGCAGGTGCTGCAGCCCGGCGAACGCATCGAGATGCCGGTGCGCTTCATCGTTGACCGCGATCTGCCGGCCAGCGTGAAGCACCTGACACTGG
This sequence comes from Pseudomonas sp. B21-031, assembly GCF_024748985.1. Classification (NCBI taxonomy): domain Bacteria; kingdom Pseudomonadati; phylum Pseudomonadota; class Gammaproteobacteria; order Pseudomonadales; family Pseudomonadaceae; genus Pseudomonas; species Pseudomonas sp. B21-031. Next base: position 79,825 of record NZ_CP087181.1, read on the forward strand.
CCTACACCTTGTTCGACATCACCGCTCGCCACCCGCCGGTCGCGCATGTTGCGGCCCAGGACGTCCAGGGCGCCCGTTAAGGGAAGGAGAACAGCAATGGCAAGTCATGAGCACTACTACGTTCCGGCGCAGAGCAAGTGGCCGATCATCGCAACGGTCGGCATGTTCATCACGGTGTTCGGGCTTGGCACCTGGTTCAACGACATGAAAGCCGGGCACCCCGACTCCCATGGGCCGTTGATTTTCTTCGTCGGCGCGCTGTGCCTGGCCTACATGCTGTTCGGCTGGTTCGGGGCGGTGGTGAAAGAAAGCCGTGGCGGGCTGTACAGCCCGCAGCTGGACCGTTCGTTCCGCTGGGGCATGAGCTGGTTCATCTTTTCCGAGGTGATGTTCTTCCTGGCCTTTTTCGGCGCGCTGTTCTACGTGCGCGTACTGGCCGGGCCGTGGCTGGGCGGTGAAGGGGCCAAAGGCGTTGCGCACATGCTGTGGCCCAGCTTCGAGTTTGCCTGGCCGCTGCTGCACACGCCTGACCCGAAATTGTTCCCGCCGCCCAAGGAAGTCATCGACCCTTGGCACTTGCCGTTGATCAACACCATTTTGCTGGTCAGCTCAAGCGTGACCATCACCATTGCCCACCACGCTCTGCGGCGTGACCACCGGGGCGCGCTGAAACTGTGGATGGCGCTGACCATCGCGCTGGGCATCAGCTTCATCACGCTGCAGGCCTACGAGTACCACGAGGCCTATACCAAGCTGGGGCTGACGCTGGGCTCGGGTATCTACGGCGCGACCTTCTTCATGCTCACCGGCTTCCACGGCGCCCACGTGACGCTGGGCACGATCATCTTGATCGTGATGTTCGTGCGCATCCTGCGCGGGCACTTCAACCCCGACAAACATTTCGGCTTCGAGGCTGCCAGCTGGTACTGGCACTTCGTCGATGTGGTGTGGGTGGGGCTGTTCATCTTTGTGTATGTGCTTTGACACATGTGCAGGCCAGTCAAGGCGATACAGGTTCAGAAGGGGGCGTGTGACACCAGCTGGCCACTGATGAAGCCGTAGGCCACCAGGCCGATGGTCAGGGCCGCCAGGGTCACGCGCACGGTCAGTGCCTTCAGCAAGCGGGTCGAGTTTTCATCGTCCTTGACCAGGAACACCAGGCCACTGAACAGGCTGGCAACCGTGGCCAACAGCATCAGGACAATCGCGGCCTTGAGCATGGCGCTTCTCCGGGGGGATGCGGTGATGTGGATAAGTATAGCGAGGCGCCTGTGAGGCCGTTTCGCCCAGGTTGGGTCCCAACCCTGGTGGTGCTTGCGCTGCTACCGGGGTTGATTGCGCTTGGCTGCTGGCAATTGGGCCGCGCCGACGAAAAGCGCGCGCTGCTGGCGACCTATGCCGAGCGCAGCCTCGACACGCCGCTCTCCACTGCCCAGTTGCAGCAACGCGACGATGCCGCCTACCGCCGTGTGCACCTGTACGGCCGTTTCGATGGTGAACACAGCCTGCTGCTGGATAACCGAATGCGCGACGGCGAGGCCGGCGTCGAGCTGTTGCAGCCTTTCCATGACCAGGCCAGTGGGCTGTGGTTGCTGGTCAACCGCGGCTGGTTGCCGTGGCCGGACCGCCGCGTGCCTGTGCATTTCGCAACCCCGGCGCAGCCGCTGGCGCTGGACGCGTCGGTGTATGTAGCGCCTGGCAGCACCTTCCAGCTGCACCCCGACCCGGTCGGCGGCCAATGGCCGCACTTGCTGACGGCCATCGATGCCGCCCAGCTGTGGCAGCAATTGGGCCGTGAAGGCTACGCCCATGAACTGCGCCTGGAGCCCGGGCCGGCTAGCTATCGGCTGGGTTGGCCGGTCGTCGCACTGGGGCCGGAAAAGCACCTGGGCTATGCGGTGCAGTGGTTTGCCCTGGCCACCGCGCTGGTGCTGCTTTACCTCTACTTTGGCTGGCACAACAACAAAAAGGAGAACCACCATGGCCGCCGCCACCCGTCCACTGGACGTGCCTGAACGCAGCAAGCCCAGAACCCGCGGGCGTTTGCAGCTGATTCTGATTCTGCTGGTAGTGCTCGGGCCGATGATCCTGGCCACCAGCATGTACAAGCTCAAGTTCTGGGTGCCAGAAGGCCGCAGCTACCACGGTGCGATGATCGGCAACGGCGAGAGCCGCAGCGATATCGGCATCGATGGCCAGGACGCGCGCTGGCAAGTGTTGGTCAGCACGCCCGAGGCCTGCGCCGAAGATTGCCAGCGTCTGGTGTACCTGGCCCGGCAGATACAAGTTGGCCTGGGCCGTGATGCCGGCCGTGCCAGCCATGCGCTGGCTGCCGCGCAGCCGGTGAGCGCTGACTACCAGGCGCTGCTCGGCCGTGAATACCCGCAGTTGCAACGCTACCCGTTGGATGCCCAGCGCTACCTGAACAAGGTCGGTGAGCTTGGCCCACAACTGTGGATCGTCGACCCGCACGGCAACCTGGTGTTGCGCTACGACGCCAAGGTCAACGGTAAGCACGTGCTGGACGACCTGCGTCACCTGCTCAAGCTGTCCAACATCGGCTAGGAGCCTGTCATGGCCAGACCCGGATTCCGCCTCGCTGTGTTCGCCACCCTGCTGGCACTGCTGGTCGTGCTGCTGGGCGCCTATACCCGCCTCACCCATGCAGGCCTGGGCTGCCCCGATTGGCCCGGCTGCTATGGCTTTATCAGTGTGCCGAAGACCGACGCCCAGCTGGCCCATGCCGAAATGCACTTCCCCGAGCACCCGGTGGAAGCTGCCAAGGGCTGGGCCGAGATGGTCCATCGCTACTTCGCCGGCACCCTGGCGCTGGTGATTGCCTGGCTAGCCTTACAGGCCGTGCGCCGGCATGCACGTGATGGCCAGCCCTACCGCTTGCCGGTGCTGTTGCTGGGGGTGGTGTTGGCCCAGGCGGCGTTTGGCATGTGGACAGTAACCCTCAAGCTGTGGCCGCAAGTGGTCACCGCGCACCTGCTGGGTGGGTTCACCACCTTGAGCCTGCTGTTTCTGCTGTCTCTGCGTCTATCCCGGGCCTTTGCGCCATTGCCAAAACTGCCGTTGAGCCTGCGCCGGATCGCGGCCCTGGCGCTGTTGGTGGTGATCGGCCAGATCGCCCTGGGGGGCTGGGTCAGCGCCAACTATGCGGCGGTCGCCTGTATCGACTTGCCAACCTGCCATGGCCAATGGTGGCCAGCAGCGGACTTCAGCAACGGCTTTCACCTGACTCAGCACGTCGGCCCCAACTACCTGGGCGGGCAACTGGACAGCGATGCGCGCACGGCCATCCACATCAGCCACCGGCTGGGTGCCCTACTGGTCAGTGCCGTGCTGCTGATGCTGAGCTTCAAGCTGTACCGCTGCGGCCTTTCTGGCCTGGCCCGACTGGTGTTGCTGGCCTTGGCCGTGCAGGTCGCCCTGGGCATCAGCAACGTGCTGTTTCACCTGCCGCTTGGCGTGGCAGTGGCCCATAACGCAGGCGGGGCCATGCTGTTGATGAGCATGGTGCTGGTCAATTACCGCATCCGCGTGGTCGATAAAGTGCGCGTCGGCCATGGCTGGCGCCTGACGCCGGTGGTGGGTGTGGATATCTCCCACCCTATGAGGAACGATTCGTGGCGACGCTTCTAAGCGTACGACGGGCAGGTTGGCGCGATTATCTGGAGCTGACCAAGCCCAAGGTGGTGGTGCTGATGTTGATCACCTCCCTGGCAGGCATGTTCCTCGCCAGCCGCGCAGGTGTTGCCTGGAGCGTGCTGCTGTTCGGCAACCTGGGCATTGGCCTGTGTGCGGGCGCCGCGGCGGTGGTCAACCACGTGGTAGACCGGCGCATCGACGCCTTGATGGCGCGTACCCACAAACGGCCGTTGGCCACAGGCCGGGTCGCGCCGCTACCGGCGCTGGCCTTTGCGCTGGCCCTGGCGGTGCTGGGCATGGCGCTGTTGCTGGTGTTCACCAACAGCCTGACCGCCTGGCTGACCCTGGCGTCGTTGCTGGGCTATGCGGTGCTCTACACGGGCTTCTTGAAGCGTGCCACGCCGCAGAACATCGTGATTGGTGGCCTGGCCGGCGCGGCGCCGCCACTGCTTGGCTGGGTGGCGGTCAGCGGCCATGTCAGTGCCGAGCCGCTGTTGCTGGTGCTGATCATCTTCGCCTGGACCCCGCCGCACTTCTGGGCCTTGGCCATCCACCGCAAAGCGGAGTACGCCAAGGCCGATATCCCGATGCTGCCGGTGACCCATGGCGAGCGCTACACCACGCTGCATATCCTGCTCTACACCCTGATTCTGCTGGCGGTGAGCTTGCTGCCCTATGCCATCCACATGAGCGGCCCGTTGTACCTCGCCTGTGCCCTCGCCTTGGGCCTGCGCTTCCTGCAGTGGGCCTGGGTGTTGTACCGTGGCAGCCGGCCGCACGCGGCGATCGGCACCTTCAAGTACTCTATCGGCTACTTGTTCGCGCTGTTCATCGCGTTGCTCATTGACCACTACCTGTTGTTGAACCTATGACCCGAACCCAGAAAACCGTCTTCATCCTCGTCGCCCTGGTCGCGTTGATCCTGGGCCTGACCGTCAACAAGGTGCTCAATGGCCGCGATCAGCCGAACCCCACCGAGCTGATCGACGCCGGCATCATTCTCTTGCCGCAGAGCCGTACGGTGGCGGACGTGACCATGACCAACCAGGATGGCCAGCCCGTGCAGCTGGATGACCTGAAAGGTAAATGGTCGCTGCTGTTCTTCGGCTACACCTATTGCCCAGACATCTGCCCCACCACCCTGGCCCAGTTGCGCCAGGTGAAGAGCGAATTGCCTAAGGAAGCCGTGGACCGCTTGCAGGTGGTGCTGGTGAGCGTGGACCCGAATCGCGACACGCCGAACCAGCTCAAGCAGTACCTGGGCTACTTCGACAAAGATTTTGTCGGGGTGGCGGGGTCGATCGAAGACACCCAGAAGCTGGCGAATGCCTTGAGCATTCCGTTCATTCCGGCCGATACCAGTAAGCCTGGGTATACCGTGGATCACAGCGGTAACCTGGCGATCGTCGGGCCGGATGGGCGTCAGCGCGGGTTCATTCGTGCGCCGTTCAACAACCAGAAGCTGGTGGCGCAGTTGCCGGGGCTGGTCAAGCGGGACTAAACAGGCTTTAAAAGCTTCGCGGGGCAAGCCCGCTCCCACAGCATTATCCCAAAGCCTGAGGCTAGCGATGTACCTGTGGGAGCGGGCTTGCCCCGCGAAGAATCCAGCGTGATCTAGAAGCTTAGAACGCCGGTACGACAGCGCCCTTGTACTTCTCGTTGATGAACTGCTTCACCTCTGGCGAGTGCAGCGCGGCCGCCAGTTTCTTCATGTCTTCGGAGTCTTTGTTGTCCGGGCGGGCAACCAGGATGTTCACGTATGGCGAGTCGCTGCCTTCGATGGCCAGCGCGTCTTTCTCAGGGTTCAGCTTGGCTTCCAGCGCATAGTTGGTGTTGATCAGGGCCGCATCGACCTGGGTCAGCACGCGCGGGATGGTGGCCGCTTCCAGCTCACGGAACTTCACGTTTTTCGGGTTTTGTGCAACATCCTTAACGGTCGACAGGATGTTCTTGTTGTCCTTGAGCTTGATCACGCCGGCCTTGTCCAGCAGCAGCAGCGCGCGGCCGCCGTTGGTGGCGTCGTTGGGGATGACCACGGTAGCGCCGGAGGGCAGCTCGTCGAGCTTCTTGATCTTGGTCGAGTAAACGCCCAGCGGCTCGATGTGAACGCCGGTCACGCTGACCAGGTCGGTGCCCTTGGCCTTGTTGAACTCATCCAGGTACGGCTGGTGCTGGAAGAAGTTGGCGTCCAGGCGCTTTTCGGCCACCTGCACGTTTGGCTGGATGTAGTCGGTGAACTCCTTGACCTTCAGCTCCACGCCTTCTTTCGCCAGTTGCGGTTTGACGAAGTTGAGGATCTCGGCGTGCGGCACCGGGGTGGCGGCGACGGTCAGGGTATCGGCGTGGGCCGAGAAGGCCGCGACAGCGGCAGCAACAGCAAGCAGCTTCTTCATTGATCACTCCTTGTGAGGGCCGCGACGGCCCCCGAACGGGTCGGCCAGGCCGACCCCATTGGGGTTACTTACGGGAAAAATGCACGACCAGTTTGTCGCCCACGCTCTGCAGTACTTGAACCAGCACCAGCAACAGCACCACGGTCACGACCATGACATCGGTCTGGAAGCGCTGGTAGCCGAAGCGGATGGCCAGGTCGCCCAGGCCGCCCGCGCCGACCACACCGGCCATGGCGGTGTAAGACACCAGGGTAATGGCGGTCACGGTGATGGCCGCGAAGATGCCGGGACGGGCTTCGGGCAGCAGCGCGCTGGTGATGATCTGGCGCGTTGTGGCGCCCATCGACTGGGTGGCTTCGATGATGCCGCGGTCCACTTCACGCAGGGCGGTTTCGACCAGGCGCGCGAAGAACGGCGTGGCCCCGACCACCAGAGGCGGAATGGCGCCGGCGACGCCCAGCGAGGTGCCGGTGATCAGCACGGTGATCGGGATCATCACGATCAGCAAAATGATGAACGGCAGCGAACGCAGGATGTTGACGACCAGCGACAGCAGCGCGTACACGCCTTTTTGCTCAAACATCTGGCGCGGCCCGCAAAGGAACAGCAGCACGCCCAACGGCAGGCCCAGCAGCACGGTGAAGAACAGCGAGCCGAACAGCATGATCATGGTGTCGATGGTGGCCAGCCAGATTTCGGCCCAGTCGACGTTGGCAAAGAAATTCAGGGCGTCCATCAACGCAGTACCTCCATATGTACGTCAGCTGCCTTGAAGCGGTCGAACGCCGCGTCCATGTCGCCGCCGGTGACGGCCAGGGTCAGCTGCCCATAGGGGACATCCTTGATGCGGTCGATACGCCCGGCCAGGATGCTGTAGTCAACGCCCGTCTCGCGGGCGACGGTGCCCAGCAGCGGTGCGTAGGTGGCCTCGCCCTGGAAGGTCAGGCGCACGATGCGGCCAGGTACGTGGGCGAAGTCATCACGCTGCTCGCCTTCATCGACCTGCTCGTCCTCCTGGACGAAACGCTTGGTAGTCGCGTGCTGCGGGTGCAGGAACACATCGGCCACCGGCCCTTGTTCGACGATCTGCCCGGCGTCCATCACGGCCACGCGGTCGCAGACCCGGCGGATCACGTCCATTTCGTGGGTGATCAGGACGATGGTCAGCTTCAGCTCACGGTTGATCTCGGCCAGCAGTTGCAGCACCGACGCTGTGGTCTGCGGGTCAAGCGCGCTGGTGGCTTCGTCGCACAGCAGGATCTTCGGGTTGGTAGACAGGGCGCGGGCGATGCCGACGCGCTGCTTTTGGCCGCCCGACAACTGCGCGGGGTACTTCTTGGCGTGGTCTTGCAAGCCGACGCGGGCCAGCAGCTCGGTGACGCGCTTGTCGATTTCGCTGCGCGACAGCTCGCCGGCCAGGGTCAATGGCAGGGCTACGTTGTCGGCCACGGTCTTGGAGGCCAGCAGGTTGAAGTGTTGGAAAATCATCCCGACCTGCTGGCGGAAGCCGCGCAGTTGGTTGGCATTGAACGCGGTGACGTCCTCGCCATCGACGATGATCTTGCCGCCCGAAGGCTCTTCGAGGCGGTTGATCAGGCGCAGCAGGGTGCTTTTGCCGGCGCCGGAGTGGCCGATCAGGCCGAACACCTGGCCATCTTCGATGGTCAGGCTGGTCGGGTTGAGGGCGGGGATTTCCCTACCGGCGACGCGGTAGGTCTTGTGCACATGTTGGAACTCGATCACGTAGCGAACCTTGTGGGGCGCATGGAATTTGGGGCAGCGGTTAGCTGGGGTGGCGCATTTTAGCCTTTTCCCATAGCTGTTCTTAGCATTTATTTCGTAATGCACCAACCCGGCGGGCATAACGCGACAACCGGTAAAGCTTATTGAACGTAGCCAATCGGGCTCCAGTCACTAATAGAACAAGCCCTCACGGGCAATGCCTGATGACTGATGAGGAAAGCCGACCATGCCCAGCAAGAAAGTTGATGCACCCAAAGAAAGCCAGGCCGCCGGGGTCAACAGCCCTGATCATGCCAATACCAATACCAAGCTGCAGAGCCTAGAAGGCGTGCGCAGCGATGCCACAGGCCAGGCCCTGCGCACCAATCAAGGCGTGAGGATCGCCGACAACCAGAACACCCTAAAGGCCGGGCCACGTGGGCCGTCGCTGCTCGAAGACTTCATCATGCGCGAGAAGATCACCCACTTCGACCATGAGCGCATCCCTGAACGCATCGTCCATGCCCGAGGCACCGGCGCCCATGGTTACTTCCAGAGCTACGGCAACCACGCCGAGCTGACCAAGGCCGGTTTCCTGCAGGACCCCGAAAAGATCACCCCGGTGTTCGTGCGTTTTTCCACCGTGCAGGGCCCACGTGGGTCGGGTGATACGGTGCGTGACGTGCGTGGTTTTGCCGTCAAGTTCTATACCGATGAAGGCAATTTCGACCTGGTTGGCAACAACATGCCGGTGTTCTTCATCCAGGATGCGATCAAGTTCCCCGACTTTGTGCATGCGGTGAAGCCCGAGCCGCACAATGAGATGCCCACCGGCGGTTCGGCCCACGACACGTTCTGGGACTTCGTTTCGCTGGTCCCGGAGTCAGCGCACATGGTCATGTGGGCCATGTCTGACCGCGCCATCCCGCGCAGCCTGCGGATGATGGAGGGCTTTGGCATCCACACCTTCCGCCTGATCAATGCCGAAGGCGTGGCCAGCTTCGTCAAGTTCCACTGGAAGCCGCGCCAAGGCGTGCACTCCGTGCTGTGGGATGAAGCGCAAAAGCTTGCAGGCAAAGACACCGACTTCCACCGCCGCGACCTGAGCGAGGCCATCGAGACCGGCGACTACCCTGAGTGGGAGCTGGGCGTACAGATCGTGCCGGAAGCCGATGAGCACAAATTCGAGTTCGACCTGCTCGACCCCACCAAGATCATCCCCGAAGAACTGGTGCCGGTTACGCCGTTGGGCAAGATGGTGCTCAACCGTAACCCCGACAATTTCTTTGCTGAAGTGGAGCAGGTTGCGTTCTGCCCTGGGCATATCGTGCCGGGCATCGACTTTTCCAATGACCCACTGCTGCAAGGCCGGTTGTTCTCCTATACCGACACGCAACTGAGCCGGCTGGGTGGGCCGAACTTCCATGAGATCCCGATCAACCGCCCGGTCGCGCCGAACCATAACAACCAGCGTGACGCGCTGCACCGGCAGACTATCCACAAGGGCCGCGCGTCCTACGAACCCAACTCGATTGACGGCGGCTGGCCGAAAGAAACCCCGGCCGCAGCTCAGGATGGCGGTTTTGAGAGCTATCAAGAACGCATCGACGCGGTGAAAATTCGCCAGCGCAGCGAGTCGTTCGGCGATCACTTCTCGCAGGCACGTTTGTTCTTCCACAGCATGAGCCCCAATGAGCAGCAGCACATCATCAAGGCCTACAGCTTCGAGCTGGGCAAGGTGGAGCGCGAGCATATCCGCGTGCGTGAGGTAAACGAGATTCTGGCCAACATCGACCTGAAGCTGGCAGCAGCGGTGGCGGCCAACCTTGGCTTGCCTGCGCCCAAGGCTGGCACGGTGCAGGTCAAAGGCAGCAAGCTGGCGCAATCACCGGCCTTGAGCCAGATGAATCACCCGGGCAGTGTCGGTATCAAAGGCCGCAAGATCGCCGTGCTGGTGGCCGACGGGGTGGATGGGGCGAGTGTCGATCAGTTGGTCAAGGCGCTGGAGGCACACAGTGCGCGCATTCTGGTGCTAGGGCCGAGTTCGGCGCCGGTTAAAACCGCCCAAGGCAAGCCACTGCCGGTGGATGCGTCGATGGAGGGCATGCCTTCGATCATGTTCGACGGCATTCTAGTGCCGGCTGGCAAGGCGTCGCTGGAGGCGTTGGGCGCGAGTGGCCTGGCCAAGCACTTCCTGCTGGAGGGCTACAAGCACTTGAAGGCGATCGCGTTGGCCAAGGAAGGCAAGGCATTGCTGGGCAGCTTGGGGCTCAAGGAGGACAAGGGCTTGCTGCTGGGGGATGACCAGAAAACCGTGGATGCCTTTGTGAAAGCAGTAGAAGGGCATCGGGTTTGGGAGCGGGAGGCGGCTGCTGAGGCGGTGCCGGCGTAAGGGGGCTGCTTTGCAGCCCATCGCAGGCAAGCCAGCTCCTACAAGTGCACCACAGTTCCTGAGGGTAGTGGTGGCCTTGTGGGAGCGGGCTTGCCCGCGAAGCGGTTCAGCGCTGATGCGGGACCAGTACCACCTGGGCGGGCAGCTTGCGCTGAATTTCGTGCTTCTGGTTTAGCTTGAACCCGCTATCAATCTTGTGCACCCGCTTTTCCAGCAGGGTCTTCAGCCAAGGCGCATCCTCGGTGCGCGGCACCTGGAACACCACGTCGCACTGGTAACTCACCACATCGGCAGCAATTTCATCGAGCTGACGGCGCATGGCGGCAATGTCCGTGGTCTTCAGCGCAATCACGGTGCTCGGTGCAGTCGGGTCGATCACACGCGCCTGGGGCTTGGCCTCGGCCGCCTTCAGCGCAGCCTCGGCCTTTTCCAGCTCGGCCTTGCGGGCCTGGCTGACGGCATCGCCACCGGTCACCGCCGGGGCCTGGGGCATGAGCGCGCGGGCGCGTGCCAAGGCGGTGGCTGCAGCGTTGACGTCGCCCTTCTGCAGGACGATCTGGCTACGCTGCAGGTACGCTTCGGCCAGCTGCCGCTGGTACTGCTCCAGGCGCGGGTCAACGGGTGACTGGGCCTGCAGGGCAGCCAACTGGTCTTCGGCGGTAGCCAGCTCATTGCTGGCGATGTTCTGTTGCAACTGCTGCCAGGCATCGGCTTGGGCAGGTGCATCGGCCTGTTCGACCGGGGCACTGGAACAGGCAGCCAGGAACAGGGAAAACGCGGCAACAAGCAGATAACGGGAGGCGAACGGCTTCATTCCTGCGACTCTCTATTTGCGCAAAAAGCGAGCAAGTCTACACCCAGGTGCGCACGCTCGAAAACAAGTCTTACAGACCTTTTACCCGCGAAAAGGTTGCAGGGTGCGCTGTTGCGCACCCCGGTTTTCAGCGTTTTGGCAGGGCCAGGCTCAGCAAGAATAGCACTGCCGCGCAGACCACGATGGAGGGGCCGGCCGGGGTGTCCTTGAACCAGGACATGGCCAAGCCGCCACACACCGCCGTCACCCCCAGCAGGCTGGCGCCCAGGGCCATCTGCTCGGGCGAGCGGGCGTGGCGTTGCGCGGCGGCGGCGGGGATGATCAGCAGCGAGGTAATCAACAGCACGCCGACGATCTTCATCGCCACGGCAATCACCACGGCAATCAACAGCATCAAGGCCAGGCGCAGGCCCGCCACTGGCAGGCCCTCGACCATGGCCAATTCTTCATGCACGGTCACGGCCAGCAACGGCCGCCACAGCGCGGCGAGCAGCAGCAATACCAGCACGCTGCCACCGAGGATCCAGGCAAGGTCAGTGGTGCTGATGGCCAGCAGGTCGCCGAACAGGTAGGCCATCAGGTCGATGCGTACATCGTGCATGAAGCTCAGGACCACCAGGCCCAGGGAAAGCGTGCTGGGGGCCAGGATGCCGAGCAGGGTGTCGGAGGCCAGCGGTTGGCGTTGCTGCAAAGTCACCAGCAGCAACGCTAGCAGCAGGCAGCCCACGGTTACCGCCAGTGCTGGGCTGACGTCCAAAGCGAAACCCAGGGCTACCCCGAGCAGGGCGGCGTGGGACAGGGTATCGCCGAAATAGGCCATGCGCCGCCACACCACGAAAGACCCCAGAGGGCCGGCCACCAACGCCAGGGACAGACCGGCAAGCAGGGCATAAAGAAGAAAATCAGCCATGCTTGCAGTGCTCTCCGTGAACATGGGTGCCAGGGGCGACCACCGAGCCGTGCAGGTCGTGGCTGTGGTCGTGATGGTGGTGATAGATCGCCAGGCTTGGCGCGTTCTGGCCGAACAGCTCGACGAAGGCCGGGTCGTTGCTGACCTGCTCGGGGTGGCCGGAGCAGCACACATGCCGGTTGAGGCAGACCACCTGGTCGGTGGCGCTCATCACCAGGTGCAGGTCGTGCGAAACCATCAGCACACCGCAACCGTGGCGGTCGCGCAGGCGGGTGATGAGGTTGTACAGCTCGGTCTGGCCGACCACGTCGACCCCTTGCACCGGCTCATCGAGCACCAGCAGTTGTGGCTCGCGCAGCAGCGCCCGGGCCAGCAGTACGCGCTGCATCTCGCCGCCGGAAATGGTCTGGATCGGGTTGTCGATGACCTGCTCGGCCCCCACTTCCTGCAGCGCCGACAAGGCAGCCGCGCGGTCTACACCGGGCACCAGGCGCAAAAAGCGCAGCACCGACAGCGGCAGCGTGGCATCCACCTGGATTTTTTGCGGCATGTAGCCAATGCGCAGCTTCGGCTTGCGCCAGACCTTGCCCCGGTGCGGCTTGAGCAGCCCCAGCACGGCGCGCACCAAGGTGGTCTTGCCTGCCCCGTTGGGGCCGATCAGGGTCACGATCTGGCCCGGTGCGACTGACAGGTCGATGCTGTCGAGCACCGCCTCGCCGGCGAAGGTGACGCCGACCTGCTCCAGACGGATCAGTGCGTCGCTCATGCCGCGCTCCGGCAGTTGCTGCACAGGCCGACCACTTCCACGGTCTGGGTTTCGACACTGAAGCCGACGCCCTTGGCGCTGCTGATGATGGCGTCGCTGATGCTGTCCTGCTCCAGCTCGATGGCCACATGGCAGGCGCGGCAGATCAGGAACTGGCCCTGGTGCACATGCTCTGGGTGGCTGCAGCCGATGAAGGCGTTGAGCGAGGCGATGCGGTGCACCAGGCCGTTGTCGAGGAGAAAATCCAGGGCGCGGTACACGGTCGGCGGTGCGGCGCGGCGGCCGTCCTGCTCGCTGAGCACGGCGAGGATGTCGTAGGCCCCCAGCGGCTTGTGGCTTTGCCAGACCAGCTCCAGCACACGGCGGCGCAGTGCGGTCAGGCGCAACCCCTGGCGGGTGCACAAGGCATCGGCTTCGGCCAGTGCGCTGTGTACGCAATGGGAGTGATCGTGGGGGCGGTTGGCCAGCGGCGTGATGGACATGGGCAGCGACGGTTCTGGATGGAGACGTTATTATGTTACCTGTTTCTGTCGAGCCGAGTATTCACCGTGTCCCGATTCCTAGCCCTTTTTGTCGCTTTCATCGCATTTTCAGCGCAGGCCGACGTGCGTGTGCTGACCAGTATCAAACCGCTGCAGCAGATTGCCGCCGCCGTTCAGGACGGGGTTGGCAGCCCGGATGTGCTGTTGCCGCCTGGCGCTTCGCCACACCATTACGCCCTGCGCCCCTCCGACGTACGGCGCGTTGCGGATGCCGACCTGCTGTACTGGATCGGACCGGACATGGAGAACTTTCTGCCGCGCGTGCTGAAAGGTCGGGACAAGGCCACCGTTGCGGTTCAGTCGCTGACTGGCATGCAGTTGCGCCATTTTGGCGAAGACAGCCACTCGCATGATGAAGACGACCACGACGACCATGACCACGATCACCGCCCAGGCAGCCTCGACGCGCACCTGTGGCTGTCTTCGGTCAATGCCCGGGTGATTGCAGCGAAGATGGCGGCGGACCTGGCCGAGGTCGACCCGGCCAATGCCCCGCGTTACCAGGCCAACCTGAAGGCCTTCGTCGAGCGTCTGGATGCCCTGGATGGGCGTATCAAGGCGCGGGTGGCGGGTATCGCCGACAAGCCGTACTTCGTGTTCCACGAGGCGTTCGATTACTTCGAGGCTAATTATGGTCTGAAGCACACCGGGGTATTCAGTGTGGCTTCCGAGGTGCAGCCGGGCGCGCAGCATGTGGCCGCGATGCGCAAACGCCTGCAGGAAGTGGGCAAGACCTGTGTGTTCAGCGAGCCGCCGCTGCGGCCGCGGTTGGCGGAGACGCTGACGGCTGGGTTGCCGGTGCGGTTGGCCGAACTGGACGCCTTGGGTGGCACGGACCCGGTAGATGCGAAGGGCTATGAGCGTCTGCTGGAGAAGCTGGGTAGCGACCTGGCGGGGTGCCTGGAACAGCTCTAAGGCGCGCGGCCTCTTGGCGGGGTTGCGCCCTGCCTGCGGCCATGCGCGACCCTGGTAGGAGCAGCCTTGTGCTGCGAAGAGGCCGGTAAAGACACAGACATTCTCTGCTGTTTTCACCGGCCTCTTCGCAGCACAAGGCTGCTCCTACAGGTTCATCCTCGCCCTTGGTGGGTTCAGAGGGCGAACGGCAGGTGTAATGCCACCTGCTGGCGCTGCGCCAGGCGCACCTCGAACTCGCTCGGGTCATGGATCATCACATCCATCCCGGCAAACGATTCCGCCGCAATCAGGCGCGACAGCCAGAAACGCACACACCCGACCCGCAACATCTCGGGCCACAGCTCGGCCTCGGCGGCGGTGAACGGGCGCAGCGCCGCGTAGGCCGCCAGCAGCGCCTGGGCGCGTGGCACATCGAGAGCCCCGTGCTCATCAATACACCAGTCGTTCACGGTGATGGCGATGTCATACAGCATCGGCCCCGAGCAGGCGTTGTAGAAGTCGATCACACCGGTCAGGTGCGTGCCTTCAAACATCACGTTGTCGCGGAACAGGTCGGCGTGCAGGTTGGCCCGTGGCAAGGCCAGGATCTGCGCCTTGTGTGCATTGATTTCGTCCAGCGCCGGCTGCAGCAGCGCAACCTGTTCGGCACTCAGGCGCGGCATCAGCTCGGCGCCAGACACCAGCATCCAGTCCAGGCCACGGTCGGTCTTGCGCTCGATGACGTGGTTGCGGGTGGCCAGGTGGATGTGCGCGAGCAACTCGCCGACCTGGGCGCAGTGCTGGTTGTTGGGCACCTTGATGTGCTTGCCCGACAGCCGCGGCTGCAGCAGCGCAGGCTTGCCGCACAGTTCGCGCAGGCCATTGCCATCGCGGTCACGCAGGGCGTACGGCACGGGCATGTCGGCGTCATGCAGCACGTCGAGCAGCTCGATGAAGAACGGCATGTCTTCGCTCGGGCCGCGCTCGATCAGCGTCAGGACGAACTCACCCTGTTCCAGGCTGACGAAGAAGTTGCTGTTTTCGGTACCGGCGGCGATGCCCTGGAAGTCGAGCAGACGGCCCAGCTGGTACGGCGCCAGAAAGGTTTCCAGCTCAGGCCGGGTCACGGGGGTGAAAACTGACATGATGAAAAATGCCCATACGGGCACTTCCGCCGGGAAGTGCCAGGTTAATGTGAACGATACGCGTCAGCTTACCACTCGAAGATCTTCCAGGACGGAATCAGCATGTCCGGCTGGTCGGAACGAATGAAATTGGCATCAGTGCCGTCGGCGCGTACCAGGAAATAAGGCTTGCCGTTTTTTGGCGTGATCTTGATCGCATACAGGAAGCCGTTCTGACGGTATTCCTGGATGGTTTTATCGCCTTCCGTGCGAATGGTCACCTCGGGATCGGCCGAGGGGGCGTCGTCCGCCGCCAGGGTGACGACTGGCATGGTTGCCAACAGACCGAGCAGTAACAGGCGATTGAGTGTACGCATGATAACCTTGTCCCTTTGTCGTCATTGATCCGGCTATTCTAGCTCCGGACCCGCCGAAAAGGTTGATTCTGCTCATGAGCCAAGCGCCCCTCGTCCTGGTGGACGGTTCCTCCTACCTCTACCGCGCTTTCCACGCATTGCCGCCGCTGACCACCTCCAAAGGCATGCCTACCGGCGCGGTCAAGGGTGTGCTGAACATGCTCAAGAGCCTGCGCAAGCAATACCCCGACAGCCTGTTCGCAGTGGTGTTCGACGCCAAGGGCGGTACCTTCCGCGATGCCATGTTCGCCGAGTACAAGGCCAACCGCCCGAGCATGCCCGATGACCTGCGGGTGCAGATCGAACCCCTGCATGCCAGCGTCAAGGCCTTGGGCTACCCGTTGCTGTGCGTCGAAGGCGTGGAGGCCGACGATGTGATCGGCACCCTGGCGCGCAGCAGCGCGGCGCAAGGCCGGCCGGTGATCATTTCGACTGGCGACAAGGACATGGCGCAGTTGGTGGACGGCCACGTCACCCTGGTCAACACCATGACCGGTAGCGTGATGGATGTTGCCGGCGTGCACGAAAAGTTTGGCGTTGGCCCCGAGCACATCATCGATTTCCTCGCCCTGATGGGCGACAAGGTCGACAACATCCCGGGCGTGCCGGGCGTGGGCGAGAAGACCGCTGCCGGCCTGCTGACCGGTATCGGTGGCGGCCTGCGTGATGTCTACGACAACCTCGACAAGGTCCCGGCCCTGAGCATCCGCGGCGCCAAGACCTTGCCGGCCAAGCTTGAGGAGCACCGCGAGGCGGCGTTCCTGTCCTATGAGCTGGCCACCATCAAGATCGACGTGCCGCTGGATATCGAAGTCGAGGCGCTGGTCTGCGGCGAGCCAGACCGCGATGCGCTGCTGGCGTTGTACACCGAGATGGAGTTCAAGAGCTGGGTCGCCGATGTTCAGCGTGAAGCTGCCAGGGCCGGGGCAACCGTGGCCGTGCCTGAAGAAGCGGCGCCGGCGGCCAAGGTCGAACCGAAGTACGAGACGGTCCTCGACCAGGCCCGTTTCGACGCCTGGCTGGACAAACTGCGCCAGGCCCCGCTGTTTGCGTTCGACACCGAAACCACCGGCCTGGACGCGCAGCAGGCGCAGCTGGTCGGCCTGTCGTTCGCGGTTGATCCTTTCGAAGCCGCCTATGTGCCGCTGGCCCATGACTACGAAGGCGCGCCGGTTCAGCTGGACCGCGAGGCTGTGCTGCTGGCGCTCAAGCCCCTGCTCGAAGACGCAGCCAAAGCCAAGGTCGGGCAAAACGCCAAGTACGATATCAACATCCTGGCCAATGGCGCCCCGGCCATCCACATGCGCGGCGTGGCCTACGACACCATGCTCGAGTCCTACGTGCTGGACTCCACGGCCACCCGCCACGACATGGACAGCCTGGCGCAGAAGTACCTCGACCACACCACCATCACCTTCGAGCAGATTGCCGGCAAGGGCGCGAAACAGCTGACCTTCAACCAGATCCCGCTGGACAAGGCCGGCCCGTACGCCGCCGAGGACGCCGACATCACCCTGCGCCTGCACCAGGCGCTGCAGGCGCGCCTGGCCAAAACCCCAAGCGTGCAGCCGGTGTTGATGGACATCGAGATGCCGCTGGTGCCGGTGCTGGCCAAGATCGAGCGCCAGGGCGCGCTGGTGGATGCCGAGCTGCTGCACGTGCAAAGCGGCGAACTGGGCGTGAAGATGGCCGAACTGGAGCGTCGCGCCTACGAACTGGCTGGCGAGACCTTCAACCTGGGTTCGCCCAAGCAGTTGGGTGCGATCCTCTACGACAAACTGGGCATGCCGGTGCTGAGCAAGACCGCCAAGGGCCAGCCGTCTACCGCCGAGGCGGTACTCGACGAACTGGCCGAGCAAGGCTACCCGCTGCCTGAGGTACTGATGCAGTACCGCAGCCTGAGCAAGCTCAAGAGCACCTACACCGACAAGCTGCCAGGGCAGATCAACCCACGCACCGGGCGTATTCACACCTCTTACCAGCAGGCGGTGGCGGCCACCGGGCGCCTGTCGTCGAGCGACCCGAACCTGCAGAACATCCCGATCCGCACCGCGGAAGGGCGGCGTATCCGCCAGGCCTTCGTGGCCAGCCCTGGCTACAAGCTGCTGGCGGCGGACTATTCGCAGATCGAGCTGCGCATCATGGCTCACCTGGCCAAGGACGAAGGTTTGCTGCACGCCTTCCGCAACAACCTCGACGTGCACCGCGCCACTGCAGCTGAAGTGTTCGGCGTGCCGCTTGAGGCTGTTACCACCGACCAGCGCCGCAGCGCCAAGGCCATCAACTTCGGCCTGATCTACGGCATGAGCGCCTTTGGCCTGGCCAAGCAGATCGGCGTCGATCGCAAGCAGTCCCAGGACTACATCGACCGCTATTTCGCCCGCTACCCGGGCGTGCTGGCCTACATGGAGCGCACCCGCGCTCAGGCCGCCGAGCAAGGCTTCGTCGAAACGCTCTTTGGCCGTCGCCTGTACCTGCCAGACATCAACGCCAAGAACCCGGCCCTGCGCAAAGGCGCTGAGCGGACGGCGATCAACGCACCGATGCAGGGTACGGCTGCCGATATCATCAAGCGGGCGATGGTCAATGTGGACAACTGGCTGAACGAGAGCGGCCTCGATGCCCGCGTGATCCTGCAGGTGCACGACGAATTGGTGCTGGAGGTGCGTGAGGAACTGGTCGAGCAGGTAAAAGATGAAATTCGATTGCACATGAGCCGTGCCGCGCAGCTGGATGTACCGTTGCTGGTTGAAGCAGGCATTGGCGCGAATTGGGACGAAGCTCACTGATTGAGCCGGCAAAGCTGTGTAGGATCTGCGACGTAGTGAAGCGGATCCTGGCATGGCTAGATGCCATTAGTGCTGGAGTTTCATGAAACTATCGCAAATAGTTTTCAGGGCTTCGGAACTAAACCGGTGAAGCGGAACTCAGAGTAACTGAATGGCTGGTGAAGCCCTTCGATGCTCCTATGTTGTGTTAAGTGTTGGCAGATATCTGGACCCCGCCCTAGCGGTCCGGACTTGGACCCCGAACTTCCCCCTCCCCATACGAAGTCCGGGGTTTTTTTTGCCTGCGATTTGCCTGGCAGGCGCTGCTGCTCCCCACTCTAGGAGCAGCCTTGTGCTGCGAAAGGGCCAATACAGGCAACAGATATCTACAACCTTGCATGGCCTCTTCGCAGCACAAGGCTGCTTCTACTGGGGTCTATGCAGGCCGTCAGGCTGCCGGCTTGTCTTCCAGCTCCATCCAGTCCGCCAGCACGCGGTAGGCTTCGTCCAGCCCCAGGCGCTTCGGTGCCGAGAACAGCTGGATGGTCACTGCGTCGCCCCAGCCCTTGCGGATCTCCGACTGCACCTTGAGCAAGGTGTTCTTACCGGCGCCGTGGGTGAGTTTGTCGGCCTTTGTCAGCAGGATGTGCATCGGCATGCCGCTGGCCTTGGCCCAGTCGAGCATCATCTTGTCGAAGTCGGTCATCGGATGGCGCACGTCCATCATCAGAATTACACCGCGCAGGCACTCGCGGCTGCCCAGGTAGGCTTCCAGGTGGCGCTGCCAGTGCTGCTTGAGTGGAATCGGTACTTTTGCATAACCATAGCCCGGCAGGTCGACCAAACGCCGTTCATCGTCCAGACTGAAGAAATTCAACAGCTGGGTGCGCCCCGGGGTTTTCGAGGTACGCGCCAGGCTGGCATGAGTCAGGGTATTGAGGGCGCTGGATTTGCCGGCGTTGGAACGGCCGGCGAAAGCCACCTCGTAACCCTGGTCGTCCGGGCATTGTTCGACCTTGGCTGCGCTGAGGGCGAATGTGGCTTTCTGGCAGAGGCCGAGGATGGGGTTCTTGACTTGCATGGGATATCCGATGTGGGTGTTGCCTGACTCTGAAGGCTCGAGCCTGGCAAGCGGTGTCGTTTCCGTTTGGATGGCGGAAGTATATAATGCCCCAGTTTTTGTGTGCTCATTCTCCCAGCGAAGGAGAGCGAGCATGGGGTGTCGAACAATAGCTCGCGCATCAGAACGCAGCGCGGCCCCCAACCCTGAAGGTCGTTCCGCATGGCGAAATGGCTGCTTGCTGTCGGTATGTTCCTGCCGTTTTTCAGCGCACAGGCTACACAGGATCCCGAGGTGTTGTACAACCGCACGTGTGCGGCCTGTCACACCGGTCAGTTGCCACAGGCCCCCCAGCGGGGTGACTGGGCAGCATGGGAGCCAAGGCTGGCGCAAGGTGTGGATGTACTCGTGAGGCATGTGACCCAGGGTTTCAAGGCTATGCCGCCGCGTGGATTGTGCATGGACTGCAGTGCCGAGGACTACCGTTTGGTCATCCTTTGGATGAGCGGCAGTCCCGATACATAACATTTCACCCTTAGCCGTGTTGGATTAGCTGATGAACAAACTAGTCGTGAGTCTGCTGTTGACCATGGGTGTCGCAGGTGCGGCCATTGCTGCGGAACCTATCAAAGGCGATGCCGCCGCCGGCCAGGCCAAGACGGCCGTCTGTGGTGCCTGCCACAACCCCGACGGCAATAGCCTGGCACCGAACTTCCCGAAACTGGCAGGCCAGGGCCAGCGTTACCTCGAAAAACAACTGCACGATATCAAGTCCGGCAAGCGCACCGTGCTGGAGATGACGGGCATGCTGGCTGCCTTCAGTGACCAGGACCTGGCCGATATCGCGGCGTACTTTGCCAGCCAGAAAGGCAGCGTCGGGGCGGCCGACCCCAAGCTCGTCGAACGCGGCCGCGCCTTGTTCAATGGCGGCGACTTGGAAAAAGGCATGCCCGCCTGCACCGGCTGCCACTCGCCGAACGGCGCAGGTATCGCCTTGGCGGGCTTCCCGCACCTGGGCGGGCAGCACTCGCAATACGTGACCAAACAGCTGACCGAGTTCCGTGAAGGCGTGCGTACCAACGATGGCGATGCCATGACCATGCGTACCATCGCGGGCAAGCTGAGCAACCACGATATCGAAGCGTTGGCCAGCTACATCCAGGGCCTGCACTGAGGTAAATGGCGAGTTCTTCGCGGCCAAACCCGCGAAGAGGCTGGCGTATTAACATTCGGTTAATGTTGTAAGCCAAAGATGAAAGGGCGGCCGGACCGCCCTTTTTTACGTCCGCAGCCGTTACACTACAGAACTCGGGCCTGGCCCGGCCTGTCTCAACACAGGTCGCGTCGAGGCGACCCATGAATGCTCAGGAGTAAAGCATGCGTAAACTGATTCTCAGCGCTGCGCTGGTCGCCGCCAGCGTATTCGGTATGACCGCCGTACAGGCCGCCGAGCCTGTTGCCGGCAAGGAATATCTCGAGCTGAGCAACCCTGTTCCGGTTTCCGTGCCTGGCAAGATCGAAGTGGTCGAGCTGTTCTGGTACGGCTGCCCTCACTGCTACCACTTCGAGCCGGTAATCAACCCGTGGGCTGAAAAACTGCCGAAAGACGTCAACTTCAAGCGCGTACCGGCCATGTTCGGTGGCCCGTGGGACGCTCACGGCCAGATGTTCCTGACCCTCGAAGCCATGGGCGTCGAGCACAAGGTGCATGCCGCCGTCTTCGACGCCATCCAGAACCAGAAAAAGCGCCTGACCGACCCTCAGGACATGGCCGACTTCCTCGCCACCCAAGGCGTGGACAAGGACAAATTCCTCGCCACCTTCAACTCCTTCGCCATCAAAGGCCAGGTCAACCAGGCCAAGGAACTGGCGAAGAAGTACGAAATCACCGGCGTACCGAGCATGGTCGTCAACGGCAAGTACCGCTTCGACCTGGGCACTGCAGGCGGGCCAGAGGGCGTGCTGAATGTTGCCGACCAGCTGATCGCCAAGGAGCGCGCCGCTAAGTAAGCGGCGTACCCATGCCCCGCTTCCGAAGCACGCGTGGCATTGGCCTGCACCAGCCGCAGGTCAACGAACATCACCTGCAGGCGCCCGGCCTGCCAGAGGATGGGCGCCTGCGGCTGCTGAGTTTCAATATCCAGGTCGGCATCAGCACTGAGCGCTACCGGCATTACCTGACCCGCAGCTGGCAGCACCTGCTGCCGCACACCGGGCGTGCCGGCAACCTGCAAAAAATCGGCAAGCTGCTCAGTGACTTCGACCTGGTGGCCTTGCAGGAAGCTGATGGCGGCAGCCTGCGTTCAGGCTACATCAACCAGGTCGAACACCTGGCCCAACTGGGCGCCTTCCCTTACTGGTACCAGCAGCTCAACCGTAACCTCGGGCGCTTCGCCCAGCACAGCAACGGCGTGCTCAGCCGCCTCAAGCCGCAGCACCTTGAAGACCACCCCCTGCCCGGCCCGGCCGGCCGCGGTGCCATTCTGGTGCGCTTCGGCGAGGGTGAAGATGCGCTGATCGTGGTGATGATGCACCTGGCGCTTGGCGCCAAAACCCGCGCCCTGCAGCTTGGCTACATTCGCGAGCTGATTGGCGGCTACCGCCATCAGGTGTTGATGGGTGACATGAACACCCATGCCACCGACCTGCTGGAGCATTCCCCCCTGCGCGACCTGGGCCTAATCGCCCCGCAAGTCGAGGCCACCTTCCCCAGTTGGCGACCGCAGCGTTGCCTGGACCATATCCTGCTCAGCCCAAGCCTCACCCTAGAGCGCGTCGAGGTGTTGGCGCAGCCAATTTCCGATCACCTTCCCGTTGCCGTCGAGATTCGATTGCCTGATGCATTGACTGTGGATACGCTGCCGGTTTTGAGCTAATTGCCATCACCGTTTGCGGGCCCGGGCATGACTGACGACGCTGAGCGCTGGAAAGAGAAATACCTTAAGAGCATCGAGCAGCAAGAGAAGCTTGAACGCCGTTGGGACGCACGTCTCGACCTGTTGCGTCGTGGGCTGGTGCGCAGCACCCTGGCTGCCGAAGGCAGTGACAAGGTGGTGGACCAGTGCATGAAGGAAATGCGCGAGGTCATCCGCAGCGACAACATGGACGCTGGCCTTGCCGGGCTGATTCCGCGCCTGGAAAAAGCCGTGCTGGATTCCGAGCAACGCCGGGAAACCCGCATGAACCAGGTCAGCGATGCGCTGACAGCGCTGGTCACTCAGCTGCAAGGCTTGCCGCTGCCAAGCGACATTTCGCGGCCGCTGAAAAAACTGGCGAAGAAACTCGACGGCGGGGTTGCCCAGTCGCGTGAGCTGCCCCCGTTGCTGGGTGAACTGAGCGGCCTGCAAGGTCGCGCGCTGGATGCGTTGGGCAAGCCTGAAGAAGAGCGGCCAGGCTTTTTGCAGCGCTTGTTTGGTGGTCGTGACAGCGAGCAGCCCGACGACGCAGAGGTTGCACTGGCGACGGCGCCTGTTGCGGTAACGGTCGAGGCCGTGGCGCCGCCGGTTGCCGCCCCCGTTCAGCGCATTGCCGAAGACCCGCAGCCCGAGGATGTTGACGCACTGCTGCCCCTGGCACCCCCAGCACTCGCCGAGCCAGCCTTGGTCGCGGAGCTGGAAGGGCCGGCGCTGATCGAAACCGCAGACGTGCCGAACGCGCCACAACCCGAGCCTGTGCCGGATGAGGCGCCAGCGCCAGAGCCAGCCCTCAGCCAACCCACGCCAGAGGCCACACCGCCGCAGACGCTGGAAGAAACGTTCGGTGAAGATGGCCCCTATGCCCTGCCCTACGCGGTAGAGCCGCCCTACAGCCAAGTGGCCGCCCATATCGAGCAGACCCTGATCGGCCTGCTCGACGACCTCAGCCTGCCCGAGCGGCACAAGGCCCAGGCCCTGGAAATGCGCGAGCGGGTGGCGCGGGGGCTGAATTGGTACGAACTGATCCCGGTGCTCGACGACTTGGCGGTGCTGATGCTGGCGATCACCGACAGCGGCCAGCACGAATTCGAGACCTACCTGCAACAGCTCAACGAGCGCCTGGAAGGCTTCCAGAGCCACCTGCACGAAGCCAGTGCCGGGCATGCCGACAACAGCACCGCCGCCGAGGCGCTGGATACTCAGTTGCGCCAGCAGGTCGATGGGCTGCAGAGCAGTGTTAAGGGCGCCGCCGACGTGGACAGCCTCAAGCACATCCTGGATAACCGGCTCGAGGGCTTGCTGGTGACCATGGACGAGCACAAGCATGAACGTGATCGCCGCGAGCAGGAACTTGCCGGTCGCCTGCAAGGCCTGTCCGAGCGTGTGGCGAACATGGAGCACGAGGCGCTTGGCTATCGCGAGCACCTTGAAGAGCAGCGGCAAAAGGCCTTGCTCGACCCGCTGACCGGCCTGCCCAATCGCGCGGCCTGGAGCGAGCACCTGGAGCGCGAGATGCTCGACTGGCATGAAAACGGCGGCCACTTGGCCATGGCGATCCTCGACCTGGACCACTTCAAGCGCATCAACGACAACTATGGGCACCTGGCGGGTGACAAGGTGCTGAAGATCGTCGCTGACCAGCTGCGCAAGCGCCTGCGCGGGCGCGACTTCATCGCCCGCTTTGGCGGTGAGGAATTCGTCCTGCTGTTCCCGCAGACTTCACCCACCGCGGCCGCACAGATGGCTGAGCTACTGCGTGCGACCATCGAAGCCTGCCCGTTCCATTTCAAAGGCGAGCGTGTGGTGATCACCGCCTCTATTGGCTTGGGTGCATTCCGCTCCGGCGAGCGCGGTGACCAGGTGCTCAAGCGCGCCGACACCGCGCTGTACCGTGCCAAGGACTTGGGGCGCAACCGTGTCGAGCAGGGGTAAGGGGCGGCACTGACTCACGGCGAGCACAGGCCATTCAGAGCACGTTATACTGTAGCGCTTACACGCTGAGGCCGCCGACGTGCTTTCCACCGTTAAAAAAACACTGCTCACCTGCTTGCTGGTTGCTGTTGCGGGTTGCTCGACGGGCCTGCGCATCGACCGCAGCCACCCGTCGGCCAACCAGGACGAGCGCATCCAGTTTGTCGTCCTGCACTACACCAATGCCTCGCTCGAGCGCTCATTGGCGCTACTGACCCATGGCGAGGTCAGCAGCCACTACCTGATCGGCGATGGCCCGGCCACGGTCTATCAACTGGTGGATGAAAGCCGCCGCGCCTGGCATGCCGGTGACAGCCAATGGCAGGGGCGCACTTGGTTGAATTCGACCTCGATCGGTATCGAAATCGTCAACCCCGGGTTCACCGACACGCCGAATGGCCGAGTCTGGCACCCCTACAGCGAAGCTCAGGTTCAGGCCTTGATCGCGCTGCTCAAGGACATCGTCAAACGCAACAACATCGACCCCCGGCATATCGTTGGCCACAGCGATATCGCGCCGTTGCGCAAGCTCGACCCAGGCCCGTTGTTCCCGTGGAAGCGCCTGGCCGACGCGGGTATCGGTATCTGGCCGGAGCCTAACGCAGTGGCGCGGCAACAAGCCTTCTTCAGCGTCAACCCGCCGAGCGTGAGCTGGTACCAGCAGGAGTTGGCGCGGTTCGGCTATGCCATCGCGCAAACCGGTGAACTCGATGTGGCCACCCGGCATGTGATCGCGGCGTTCCAGATGCGCTTCCGCCCACAACGCTTCGATGGCATGCCCGATGCCCAGACGGCCGCCATGCTGCAAGTGCTCAACCGCATGCGTTGATGCAGGGGGAATGGGCTGCGCAGCAGCCCTTGACCCGTTAATCGCCCAACGGCGAGGATGATTCTCGATTCAGTTGCTATACCTTGGTAATCAACTGGATGCCCTTGATGTCAGCCCTCATCGCCACGCTGCGCCAAATTTTTTACCGTCCCTGGATGCTGGCCTCACTGGCAGCACTGGCCAGCGCCGCACTGTTGCTCACCGCCAGCATCGGTATTGCCCTGCAGCAGATGAAACAAAGCGAGAGCGAACAGATGAATGCGCAGGGCGAGCGCTTTCTCGATCGCCTCGAGCAGGTATTCGGCCAGCTTCGTGAAGGGGTCGACACCCTGCAGGCGCAGCCCTTGCGCGGCTGCAGCCCAGAGATGCTGGCGGCATTGCAGCAGGTGGGCCTGAGTTCGCGCTTCATTTATGAAGCCGCTTATGTCGATGCCCATGTGGCCTGCTCCAACCGGGGGGATGAACGGGCCTTCGAGCCACTGCGCGCGCCCGACATCAAGGGGCCGACCTACAGTTACTGGTTGAACACCACGATCGAGCCCGACGAAAACCTGGCGGCCCTGATGCTGGGGCGGGGCAATTTCGTGGTGTCCACGTCGCGTGGGCACCTGACCGATGTTGTCGACCTGCCGCCCGGTGGCAGCTTGGTGGTGGTGCTGGACAACGGTACCCGGGCCATCCCGGTACTAGGCCCGCCGCAGGTGTGGCCACCACCCTCGGCCTGGTCGGCCAGCCACAAGTCGCTGCTCGAATTGAGCGACCGCCTCATCTACCGCATGCCGACCAAATCGCCAGATTACCAATTGGTGCTGATTGCGCCACGCGCCAGCCTGCCTCTGCGCATGAACGGCATGCTCTGGCTGCTGTTCCCGGGCAGCGTGCTGGCCGCCTGCTGCATTGGCTGGCTGGTGTTGCAGCTGATTCTGCAGCGCCGCTCGATGAGCTCGGAGCTGCAGAACGCACTGCGCCGGGGCGAACTGCAGGTGCTTTACCAGCCGATCATCGAGCTCGACACACGGCGTTGTGTCGGTGCCGAGGCCCTGGTGCGCTGGCGCCGCCCGGACGGCACCTTGACCAGTCCGGACCTGTTCATTCCGTTGGCCGAAAATACCGGGCAGATCCGCCAGATCACTGACTTTGTCTTGCAGCGGGTGCTTGAGCAGTTGGGCCAGTTGCTGCGTTCGCACCGCAACCTGTACATCTCGGTAAACCTTGCGGCGTGCGATGTGATGGTCCCGCGCATTGGCCGGGTGGCGGCGCGGCTGTTGGCCTTGCATCGGGTGGCGGCCAGCCAGATCGCCTTCGAGGTGACCGAGCGCGGCCTGATCGACGTGGTGGTGGCGCGCGACAACCTGCAGGCCCTGCGTGCGGTGGGCCACCAAGTATTGATCGACGATTTTGGCACGGGTTATTGCAGCCTCGCCTACCTGCAGACGCTGCCCGTGGACTGCCTGAAGATCGACAAGGCCTTCATTGATGCCTTGGGGCACGACGCCGCCAGCAGCGGTGTGGCCCCGCACATCATTCGCATGGCCCACGACCTGCACCTGCGGGTGATTGCCGAAGGCATCGAATGCGAAGACCAGGCGGTGTTGCTCAACAGTGAAGGGGTCAATTACGGCCAGGGCTGGTTGTTCGCCCGGCCGTTGAACGCCCGTCAATTTGCCGAGCTGGTGACCCGCGGGTGGCGGGCGGTGCCGGCGCGGCGGGGTACCGATGAGTCTTGAGGGCAAACCCTGTCGTCAGACCGGCAGTGCCATGTAGAACTGAGTACCCTGCCCCGGCCGGGAAAACACGCCCATTCTGCCGCCGTGCAGTTGCACGATTTCTTTGCACAACGCCAGGCCAAGCCCCGCGCCACCTTTTTTACGCCCTACCTGCACAAAGGGCTCGAAGATGCGCCCTTGCTGCCCATAGGCGATGCCCTCGCCGTTGTCTTCGACACTTATGATCACCCGCTCCGCATGCCGCCTGGCGTGAAGCCGTATACGGCCGCCGCTGGGGGTATGGCGGACGGCGTTGTGCAGCAGGTTGTCCAGCACCCGGTCGAGCTGGGCGATGTCGGCCTGAATGCGTGGCAGCGGCAGTTCCAGCTCTTTGATCAATTCGATCTGCTTGTGCGCGGCCTGCTCGGTAAAACGTAGCTGCGCGCGTTCCAGCAGCTCATCGATGGCGCAGGGGGCGATGTCGAGCTTCTGCAAGCCGCTCTGGTAGCGGGAGAAATTGAGCAGGTCGTTGATCAGTTGGGTCAGCCGCTGCATTTCCTCGCCGATGGTTTCGAGCAGGTCGTACTCGCGCGCCTCGGGCGGGAACTTCACCCGCTCACGCAGCAGGCCGAACGCCATGTGCATGCCCGTGACCGGGGTGCGCAGCTCGTGCGAGGCACGCAGCACGAACTCGCTGCGTACGCGCTCGAAGGCCCGTTGCTCGGTGACATCGTGCAGCACCATTACCGCACCTAGGATCGGCCCCTGCGGGTGGCTGACCGGTGTCAGGCTGTAGGTCAGCAGGCGGGTTTCTTCATCGACGTCGATATTCAGGTCGTCGGGTGGGCGATCTAGGCTGCCACCGCGCAGCACCTGGCGTAGCTGTTGCTCCAGCTCCGGGCGTTGCAAGGCTTCGGCCAGGGTGTTGCCCAGGCGGCTGTCGCTCCAGCCCAGCTGGCGCTGCGCCACTGGGTTGAGGTGTTCCAGGCGGCCTTGGCGGTCAATGATCAGCAGGCCATCGTCGATGCTGTCGAGCACGGCCTGCAGGCGTTGCTGGCCGGCCAGCAGTTCATCGACGTTGGTTGCCTGGTGCTTGCGCAAGGCGTCGGCCATGAGCCCGAAGCGGCGGGTCAGTTGGTTCAGCTCGATCGCCTGGGTAACCGGCAGTGTCACGTCGAAGTCGCCCTTGCCGAGTTGATCGGCCGCCTTGGCCAAGGCCTCGATGGGTTGGCCGAAGCGTCGCGCGATGTTGTGCGCCGTGATGAAACCCAGCACCAGGATTACCAGGCCCATCAGGCCAAGGACGCCGCTGACCATCAAGGCGCGATCGCGGGTATGTTCCTCGCTGCGGGTAATGTGATCCAGCGCTTGCTTGTGGGCGTCGATGAGGTCGGTGCGCACTTGGTTGAAGGCAGCCCCCAGGGGCTGGTCCATACCCATGCTGCGCGCCGGTGCGGGGCTGTCGCGGTAGGCTTCGAGGAAGGTCTGGTAGTTGCTGCTGGCCTTGCTGAAGCCGGTGCGTTCGCCGCCTTGTTCAAGCCCTTGGTTGAGCAGGGACTGGAAGTTGTCTTGCAGCACTTGCAGGCTTTGCGGCGCGGTGTCCTCGTCAAGGATCAGGGTCAGCTGTTCGCCGAGGTTCTGCCGCAACTTCAGCCCCACTTCCAGGGCGTGGGTGGTGTCACGCACGAGCTGCTGTTGCACCGAGGCCATCTGCAGCACGCTCACCAGGCCCAGCATCAGGCCGAGCAAGGCCACCGTGACCAGCGCCGAAATGCTGAGGAAAAGCCGCGTGCGCAGCTTCATCTGCCACTTCATAGGTTGTACTGCTTACGTTTGCGATACAGGGTCGAGGCATCGATGCCCAGGGTTTTGGCGGCCTGGTCAAGGGTATCGCTGGCAGCCAGCACCGCGCCGATGTGGGCGCGCTCCAGTTCATCCAGGCTCAAGGCTGCGCCAACCCGTGGTGCGTTGCCGGCCGGTTGTTCGCCCATGCCCAGGTGGCTGATTTCGACACGCTCCTGCGGGCAGATGATGCTGGCGCGCTCGACCACGTTGCGCAGTTCACGGATGTTGCCTGGCCAGCGGTAGTTGAGCAGGGCTGCACGGGCTTCGTCGCTGAAGCCGCGGGCGGGCCGGGAGTATTCCTTGACGAAGCGGGCCAGAAAACGATCGGCCAGGGTCAGGATGTCTTCGCTGCGCTCGCGCAGGGGCGGCAGGTGCAAGGTGATCACGTTCAGGCGGTACAGCAGGTCTTCGCGGAAGCGGCTTTCGCGCACCATCTCCTCGAGGTTGAGGTTGGTGGCAGCCAGAATCCGCACATCGGCGCGTCGGGTGACCGGGTCACCCACGCGCTCGTACTCCTTGTCCTGGATAAAGCGCAGCAGCTTAGGCTGCAAGGTCAGTGGGAAATCACCGATTTCATCCAGGAACAGCGTGCCGCCGTCGGCCTGGCTGACCCGGCCAAGGGTGCTCTCGCTGGCACCGGTGAAGGCGCCGCGGGTATGGCCGAACAGCTCGCTTTCCATGAGCTCGGCATTCAGCGAGGGGCAGTTGATGGTGACGCAGGCTTTGCGCGCGCGCTTGCTCCAGCCATGAATGGCGCGGGCCAGCTCGCCCTTACCGGTGCCAGACTCGCCCAGGATGAGGATGTTGGCATCGGTGGTTGCAACCTGACGCGCCGTTTCCAGCACCACCATCATGGCCGGGCTGTGCGAGTCGAGGCCGTCCTTGGGTTTGCGCACCTCGCCTTCAAGGGCTTCGAGGCGTGCCGACAGTTGGCGCACTTCCAGCTGTTTGGCGGTGGCCAGGCGCAACTGGTCTGGGCTGCAGGGTTTGACCAGGTAATCGGCCGCCCCAGCCTGGATGGCATCCACTGCGGTGTCGATCGCCGAATGCGCGGTCACGATCACCACGCGCATCCAGGGGGCCTGGATGCGCATCTGCGCCAGTACATCCAGGCCGTTGTCCTCGCCCAGGCGCAGGTCGAGGAAGCACAAGTCGAACACCTGGCGTTGCAACAAGGTTTCGGCCTGGGCGGCACTGTTGGCGGTGGCCACGCTATAGCCTTCGTCTTCGAGGCAGTAGCGGAAGGTGCGCAGGATCGCGGACTCGTCATCCACCAGCAGAATGCGGCCTTGGTTGTCCTGGGCTGATTCCATTTCCTGCGCTCCTTAGGATAGATCTTCAATTAGTGTGGGAAAAATCGGGCAAGTTGCATGGTCAATTCTGAAGGATTCTGTCCTTTGCATGCTAGCCAATGGCCAAAGTAAGCCGAAAACCGCGATATCTCGATGATTTGCTTAGAGCTGTGCGCTGGCACATTGGTTGCGACTATTTTCTGTTTTTGCCAACAAAGGAGGCACAGCCATGCCCTTTTCTCCACGACTGGCCGTGTTGGCGGCCACCTTGCTGCCGGTATTGACCCCGGCATTCGCTGACCCTGTGCAGGACGCCCGCCTGGAGGGCTCGCTGCAAACCGCGTTATCGCTCAACCGCATGCTCAACCCGTTTCGCATCGATGTCGAGGTGGACGGCCAGCAGGCGCGGCTGTCCGGAGAAGTCGAGAACGACGTCGAACGCCAGTTGGCCGAGCATGTCGCCCTGGCTACCCGCGGCATCGAACAGGTCGACAATCAGTTGAAGGTCAATGCCCAACTGGTGGAGCGCCCGCTGGAACTGCGGGCTTATGCACAGCGGCTGGAAGATGCAACGTTAGCTGCCGTGATCAGGGCACGGCTGCTGTGGAGCCGCACGACCGAGAAAGCGCCTATCGAGGTGCAAAGCAGCGATGGCGTGGTGACGCTTCGCGGCAGGGTCGACAGCGCAGAGGCCAAGGAGCTGGCCGGGGTGGTGGCGCGGACCACCGACGGCGTGCACCTGGTCAACAACCTGGTCAGCCTGGACACCGCCGCCATGGCCAAGGCACGCGAGAACCCGGTGGGTGCACCGACCGGGCCGCAACCCAGCGATAGCTGGATCGTTGACAAGATCCAGAACAGCTTCCGTTTCAGCCGCAACCTCGATGGCCTGAACCTCAAGGTGGCCAGCCAAGAGGGCCTGGTGCGGCTGTCGGGAGAGGTGGTCAGCAGCGAGCAGAAAACCATCGCCGTGGAGATTGCCCGCCAGATCATCGGCGTGCGCGGTGTGGACGCCGACCTGCTCAAGGTCGCGACCAAGGTCGAGGGCTGATCGTGCAATTCGCACGACGCCAGGGACGGCATCGTGCAGGATACGTCCTTCGGTACAATGCGTGATTATCTTAAGTATATGATTTTAAAGGAGTTTTATTGAATTCAAAGGCTGGCATGCAGGCTGCAATTACCTGTTCAGGTTTGAACAACAATTACAGCAGGAGGAGCCGGCATGAACCGCCAATCCGTCAACCGCTCGCAGAACGCCGCACTGCCTTTGCGCCAGTTCCTGTTTCTCGGCATGGCGCTGCTGATGACTTTGGCCGCCGGCCTCTTCTACTACAGCTGGCAGACCGCGCGTCTGGCGGATCAAGTGGCGGCGCAGACCGCGCTGTTGACGCAGATTCAGGCAACCCGTGCCAGCACCCTGGTCAAGGCAGCCGACCCGCTGCCTTCGCGCCACGCCAGCGCCTCGCCGGCCACCGTAGAAACTGTCGTACCCCAGGATCGCTGGGTGTTCTGAGCCTGTCCTGGACGCCTAGGACCGGATTGATTTCAAAAAAGAAAGGAGAACCACCATGCTGAGTTGGGCTATCACTTTCCTCATCATCGCCATTGTCGCCGCCGTATTGGGCTTCGGTGGTATCGCTGGCGCCGCCACGGGTATCGCGAAGATCCTGTTCATCGTCTTCCTGGTCCTGTTCGTAGCCTCCTTCTTCTTTGGACGTGGTCGAGGTTGACGATGAGCAGGAAGCTTTGCACTGCCCTGGCTGCCGCCTTGTTGCTGGGCGGCAGCGCAGGGGCGATGGCGGCCAATGACGGCCAGGTCCGGGTCGACCAAGTGCTCGGCTCGGACCCTGAATACCGGGAAGCCTGGGAGGACGCGATCAAGGGCGAGGAACGGCTGCCCGATTGGGTAGTCAACCTCACCGGCAGTGCCCAGGAGCAGATGTCGGCAGTCACCGAGGACGGCGACCAGTACCTGGTCGGCCCCCTGTGCGAAACGGCGGACAACTGCACTTACAAACGCCTGATCGTGGCGTTCAGCTGGGACAAGGACGATGCCTACGGGATGCTCGTGGAGGTACCCGAAGGCTTGCCGAGCGACAAGTCGCCTACCCGTCATGCGCAGTACCGCTGGCTTGGCAAGCCGGATGACGGCATGAAGGCGATGTTGCGCGAGCAACTCAAGCGTGACCCGAAGTGGTACTGAGCTTTTAGCCAGCGCTGATGAACGGTAACGCACTGTCACGTAATAGAAGCTGAACCTTTTTATAGTTCAGGCTTCTATGATGCGCCGCCCCGAGGAGGGGCAGCACATGACCATGGGGCCGGGCTGTTCTGATTGTTGCAAGATCGGAGTGGCCTAGGGGTACAGGGAGTGCCTCCAGTATTGGGCCGGGTCAGGAAAGGCGGAATCGGAAGCCTCAGGTCGGGGGTGTCATCGGGGACACCACACCGACCTGACTTCCGAGGAGCCATCAACCCCTTCATCATTGTCATCAGTCGATGGCCCCTCTTGCGTGTTTTTGGCTTCGGGACACATTTTGTCTCGACCGTACATCACATTTTTTTCGCCCTCAATGCGGCCGCCGCAAGTGTCATTTCGGCCATTCGGATTGTCGAACAAGCCATACAACCCCTTCCTTATGTACTGCCATATCGGCCCAAAACTGGCGCTTTGGTCTTGTTCGGGTTTCCGAACGTTATAAATCAAGCACTTGCGACATGCCATTTTTAACGCAAACCATTATGCAGTATCGGCATGGGGTATGCGTTTCCGGCATTAGATTTCCCCCTTTCCCATCGCAATAGTTGCCGCCTTTTCGCTGGCCCGAGCGCCCTGTCGCTCGCTCGCGGTGTCCTTACATGAGGTCGCCGGACGGAAGCTTTTTCGCTCACCGTGACGTTGCCAACGGCTCTGTTACGCGCGTTTTCGTTCGGCGCCCATGACCACTAGAACAAAGGGTAAAGACATGAAGAAGGCAAAACTGAGCCTCGCCTGGCAGATCGTTATCGGTCTGGTCCTGGGCGTTGCAATCGGCGCGCTACTGAATCATTTCAGTGCGGAAAAGGCATGGTGGATCAGCAACGTCCTCCAGCCCGCTGGTGACATCTTCATTCGCCTGATCAAGATGATCGTCGTCCCGATCGTGATTTCGTCGCTGATCGTGGGCATCGCCGGAGTTGGCGACGCGAAGAAACTGGGCAGCATCGGCCTCAAGACCATCATCTACTTCGAAGTGGTGACCACCATCGCCATCGTCGTCGGTCTGGTGTTGGCCAACCTGTTCCACCCGGGCGCCGGCATCGACATGAGCACCCTGGGTACCGTGGACATCTCCAAGTACCAGGCCACCGCGGCCGAAGTGCAGCATGAGCACGCGTTCATCGAAACCCTGCTGAACCTGATCCCGTCGAACATCTTCGCAGCGCTGATGCGTGGCGAAATGCTGCCGATCATCTTCTTCTCGGTAATGTTCGGCCTGGGCCTGTCGAGCCTGCAGGCCGAACTGCGCGACCCGCTGGTGCGTACCTTCCAGGCTGTGTCGGAGACCATGTTCAAGGTCACCCACATGATCATGAACTACGCCCCGATCGGCGTATTCGCCCTGATCGCCGTCACCGTCGCCAACTTCGGCTTCAGCTCGCTGCTGCCGCTGGCCAAGCTGGTGTTGCTGGTGTACTTCGCCATCGCCTTCTTCGCCTTCATGGTGCTGGGCCTGGTGGCGCGCGTGTTCGGCTTCTCGGTGATCAAGATCATGCGCATCATGAAAGATGAGCTGATCCTGGCCTACTCCACCTCCAGCTCCGAAACCGTGCTGCCACGGGTGATCGAGAAGATGGAGAAGTACGGTGCGCCGAAGTCGATCTGCTCGTTCGTGGTACCGACTGGCTACTCGTTCAACCTCGATGGTTCGACCCTGTACCAGAGCATCGCGGCAATCTTCATTGCCCAGCTGTACGGCATCGACCTGTCGTGGAGCCAGCAGCTGTTGCTGGTCCTGACCCTGATGGTCACCTCCAAAGGCATCGCCGGTGTACCGGGCGTATCCTTCGTGGTACTGCTGGCGACCCTGGGCAGCGTGGGCATCCCGCTGGAAGGCCTGGCCTTCATCGCCGGTGTCGACCGCATCATGGACATGGCCCGTACCGCACTGAACGTGGTCGGCAACGCCCTGGCCGCGCTGGTTATCGCACGCTGGGAAGGCATGTACGACGCTGCCAAGGGCGAGCAGTACTACGCCTCGCTGATGGCCGACAAGCAGGAAGCTGCAGTGGTTGGCCAGACCGCCAAACGCTGAAGCTGATGCGTTGAGCAAAAAGCCCCGACTTGTCGGGGCTTTTTGTTATCTGTTGTAAAGCACACCGACTGTAGGAGCAGCCTTGTGCTGCGAAGAGGCCGGGACCAGCGCTGAAAACAGGACAGTTGTCACCGGCCTCTTCGCAGCGCAAGGCTGCTCCTACAGGGGGCGGTCTACGTTTGGCGCTAATGAACAGCTCGATACGCTATCATTCGGGCATTTTTCACAGGGGATACACGGATGCTCAACGGCCTTTGGCTCGGCTTTTTTCTGGTGGCGGCCGTGTCCGCCCTGGCCCAATGGCTGATCGGCGGTAACGCCGGCATCTTCGCGGCGATGGTCGAAAGTATCTTTGCCATGGCCAAGCTGTCGGTGGAGGTGATGGTCCTGCTGTTCGGCACCCTGACCCTGTGGCTGGGCTTTCTGAAAATCGCCGAGAAGGCCGGCATCGTCGAGTGGCTGGCCAAGGTGCTTGGCCCGCTGTTCGCCAGGCTGATGCCAGAAGTACCCAAGGGCCACCCTGCCCTGGGCCTGATCACCATGAACTTCGCCGCCAATGGCCTGGGCCTGGACAACGCGGCCACGCCGATCGGCCTGAAGGCCATGCGGGCGCTGCAGGAGCTGAACCCCAGCAGCACCACCGCGAGCAACGCGCAGATCCTGTTCCTGGTGCTTAACGCCTCGTCGCTGACCCTGTTGCCGGTGACCATCTTCATGTACCGCGCGCAACAAGGCGCGGCCGACCCGACGATGGTGTTCCTGCCGATCCTGCTGGCCACCAGCGTGTCGACCCTGGTCGGCCTGCTGTCGGTGGCCGTCATGCAGCGCCTGCGTCTGTGGGACCCGGTGGTACTGGCTTATCTGATCCCCGGTGCGCTGCTGTTGGGCTGCTTCATGGCCTTTCTCGGTACCTTGTCGGCGGCCGCGCTGTCGAGCCTGTCGTCGATCCTGGGCAACCTCACGCTGTTTGGCGTGATCATGCTGTTTCTGCTGATCGGTGCGCTGAAGCGGGTCAAGGTGTACGAAGCCTTTGTCGAAGGGGCCAAGGAGGGCTTCGACGTGGCCAAGAACCTGCTGCCTTACCTGGTGGCCATGCTGGTGGCGGTGGGTGTGCTGCGCGCCTCGGGCGCCCTGGAGCTGGCGCTGGATGGCATTCGCCATGCGGTGAACTGGATGGGCCTGGATACGCGCTTCGTCGAAGGCCTGCCCACCGCCCTGGTCAAGCCGTTTTCCGGTAGCGCCGCGCGGGCGATGCTGATCGAGACCATGCAGACGCAAGGCGTGGACAGCTTCCCGGCACTGGTTGCAGCGACCATCCAGGGCAGCACCGAGACCACGTTCTATGTGCTGGCGGTGTACTTCGGTGCGGTGGGCATCCAGCGGGTGCGCCACGCGGTCGGTTGCGCACTGCTGGCGGAGTTCTCCGGGGTGGTCGCGGCGATCTTCGTCTGCTACTGGTTCTTCGGCTGAGCCTGCGCGGCCTGGGCGACTGTCCAGGCCACCACCTGCCCTGCCAGCTGGTCGCTGGCCGCGCCGAAGCCTGCGACCACCGCCGCGACCTGCTTGTCGGCCAACGGCCGGCGGATTTCGAACCGTTTGCTGGCCAGGATGCGCTGGCTACGGCCCTGGACCAGCCGCGCATCGTAACGAATCACCACCTCCACTGCCCCGTCCGGGCGGTACTCGCTCTGAAACGCCTGCAGCTCGCCGGCCAGCTCGTAGTCGGCCTGCAGGTTGCTGTCGTCGGCGCTCAGGCGCTGCACCTGGCCGTCACGTTGGAACCCGTCGAGCAGGCGGTTGCGTAACAGCACCGGCACAGCGTCGCTCCAGCGTGCGCCCTTGTAGCTGCTGACCACGTCGCCTTGGGGAATCACCGTGATCCGGGGGCCGGCCAGCACTTCGCTGGCCAGCGGTTTGTTCAGCCGCAGTGACCAGTCCAGCGGCGTGGCAACGCGGCTTGGCTGGTTTACGGGCAGGCGATAGAGGTCCACAGGTTCGCTTGGCGGCAGGATCGAGCAGGCACTGGCCAGGCTCATAGCGGCCGCCAGGGCCAACAGGCGCAGCGAAGGTTTCATGGCTGGAACTCCTTGTTGTTGTCGCGTCCGAGCAGGTAGCCGCTCGGGTCGGCCTCCAGTTGCCGGGAAATGCCCTTCAGTGCGTTGAGGGTCTCGCGCAGCTCGCGGATTGCGGGGGTTAGCTGGTTCAGACCCTGGGCACCGTCGCCAATGGCCTCACTGTTGTTCTTGAGCAGCTGGTTGATGGTTGCCGTGCTGTCGGCCAGCGACTGCATGGCCTGCCCTGCATTGCCGATGGCTTGCTTGCCTTCGCTGCCGAGCAAGCCGTTGGCATTGCGCATCAGTGCCTGGGTTTCGGCCAGGGTGGCGCTGGCCTGTTTGCCAACCTGCACCAGTTGCTCGATGGCCTGGGCAATGCCGCCATTCTGGCCGGCGAAGGCACTGGTGGTCTTGTCGAGGTTGGCCAGGGTGCTGCTGAGGTGGCCAATGTTGTCGTCTGAGAACATCTGGTTGGCGTTGTGCAGCAGCAGGTTGATGTTGGTCACCAGGTCGCTGCTGTCGTTGAGCAGGCGTGAGATTGGCGAAGGCGACGCGATGATCACGGGCAACTTGCCGTCCTTGCCCTTGAGCTCTGGGCTGTGGGGCGTGCCGCCGCTGAGCTGGATGAACGAGTTGCCGGTGACCCCGGCCAGGGTCAGCTTGGCCTGGGTGTCCTCCTTGACCGGTGTGTCACCGCTCAGCCGTACGCGGGCGAGCACGCGGCGCGGGTCTTTGGGGTCCAGGCGCAGGGTCGAGACGTCGCCGACCTTGATGCCGTTGTACTGCACCGGGCTACCCCGGGACAGGCCCGAGACGGCTTCGTTGAACACCACTTCGTAATCCTTGAAGGCATCGTCGACACTGGACTTGGTCAGCCACAGGCCGAACAGCATGGCACCGGCCACCACCAGGACGGTGACCAGGCCAATGAGGACATGATGTGCTCGGGTTTCCATCGTTCAGCGCTCCTGCCTCGGGCGGGCGGCGGCCTGTTCGGCTGCACGCCCGCGGGGGCCGTGAAAGTATTCTTGAATCCAGGGGTCGTTGGCTTGCTCGACCTCGGCCAGGGGGCCGGCCACCAGCACTTTCTTCTGCGACAGCACCGCGATGCGGTCGGTGATGGTGTAGAGGGTGTCCAGGTCGTGGGTGATGAGGAACACCGAGAGGCCCAGTGCGTCGCGCAGGGTCAGGATCAACTGGTCGAACGCGGCGGCGCCGATCGGGTCGAGGCCCGCGGTGGGTTCATCGAGGAACAGGATGTCCGGGTCCAGGGCCAAGGCGCGTGCCAGCGCTGCGCGCTTGATCATGCCGCCGGACAGCGAGGCCGGGTATTTGTCGGCGGCCGAAATCGGCAGCCCGGCCAGGGCCAGCTTGACCCCGGCCAGGTGCTCGGCATCCGCGCGGGACAAGCCAGCGTGCTCGATCAGCGGCAAGGCGACGTTTTCGGTGATGGTCAGCGACGAGAACAGCGCACCCTTCTGGAACAGCACGCCAAAGCGCCGCTCGACCAACGAGCGCTGCTCTTCACGTAGCTCGGCCAGGTCCTGGCCGAATACCTTGATCTGCCCTTCGTTGGGCCGGCGCAGGCCAATGATGCTGCGCAGCAGCACCGATTTACCGCTACCCGAGCCGCCGACCACGGCTAGGATCTCGCCCCGGTACAGGTCCAGGTCGAGGTTTTCATGCACGCTCTGGCTGCCGAAGCGGTTACAGATGCCCCGAGCCTCGATGACTGTTTCCCGCCCGCTCACCAGCCCATCTCCATGAAGAACAGTGCCGCCACCGCATCCAGCACGATGACCACGAAAATCGACTGCACCACTGCCGAGGTGGTGTGTGCCCCCACGGATTCTGCGCTGCCACTGACCTTGAAGCCTTCAAGGCAGCCGATGGCAGCGATCAGGAAGGCGAAAAACGGCGCCTTGGCCAGGCCGACGAGGAAGTGCTGCACACCGATGTCAGTCTGCAGCAGCGACAGGAACATGGCCGGTGAGATGTCCAGCGACAGTGCGCAGACCACCGCGCCGCCGACGATGCCACAGATCATCGCGAGGAAGGTCAGCAGCGGCAACGAGATCAGCAGGGCCAACGCCCGGGGCACGACCAGCAGCTCCATCGGGTTCAGGCCCAGGGTGCGGATGGCGTCGATTTCTTCGTTGGCCTTCATCGAGCCGATCTGCGCGGTGAAGGCACTGGCTGTGCGGCCGGCCATGAGGATGGCGGTCAATAGCACAGCGAATTCACGCAGGAACGAGAACGCCACCAGGTCGACGGTAAAGATGGTCGCGCCGAAGGCAGCCAGCACCGTGGCGCCGAGAAACGCCACCACCGCACCTACCAGGAAGGTCAGCAAGGCCACGATGGGGGCGGCGTCCAGGCCAGTCTGCTCGATGTGAGCGACCACCGGGGTAAGCCGCCAGCGGTGCGGCTGGAAGGCCCTTCGCAGCAGGGTTTCCAGAATCAGGCCGACGAAGCCGAGCAATTGCCGGGTGTCTTGCCATAGGGTATTGACGGCACGGCCGATGCGCTCCAGCAGCAACAGCAGCACCGGGCGTTCTGCTTCCTTGACCGGGATGCAGTAGTCCTGGACGGAACAGTAGACGTTCTTCAGCAGGGCGCGGCTGGCGTCGGGCAGGCTGTCGGTGCAATGGGACAGGCGCTCGGAACCGAGCAGTTCGGCCAGCAGCGAGGCGCCGGCGGTGTCGAGGCGGCCCAGTTGGCTGAGGTCGGCAACGGTGTCGCTGCTGCATTGCGTGCGCAACTGGTCGCTTTCGCGCTTGAGGCTGGCGTAGTGGGCCAGGGTCCAATCACCGGTAATGCGCAGGCAGGTGGGGTGTTGATTGGTGTCCAGGGTGGCACTGGGGGGGGTCATAGGCTCCATGCAACTGACTCGGCGCTAAGGCTTAGGGGCTGATCATAGCGCAGAGGGCATGGGCTGGTTTGTTGATTATGTGCTGAGTGGGGGCGCTTGGGGCCGCTTTGCGGCCCATCGCAGCGGTTCAGCGCCCCGACAAGCCCCAACCATCACTTCGCCGCAGTGTCGTCGACCACCTTGAAGCGCAGCACACCAATCACCTGCCCGTCTTCGGTCAGCACCCTCACCTGCCATTTGCCCACCGGGTTAGGCGGGAAGTTCTGCTTGTGGGTCCAGGCGCGGTAGCCTTCCTTGCGCCCACCGTGGATATCCAGGGCAATACGGTCGACTTCGGTACCGTCCTTTTGCCACACGTGATAGATCCGCTCGTTCAGGCCCCGTGGTGCGTTGATCGAGGTGTACGCATACAACCCGCTGCTCTTGATGCGGCTGGCAGCGATCTCCTCCAGCGACTCGCCGGGCTGGCGGTTGAGCACTTCGGTACTGACGGCCACTTCGGTCATCCACAGCGTCGCCGGTGGTACCCAGGAGCGGAGCAACCAGCCTCCGGCCCCTACCGACAGCGTCACCAGCACCAGGGCCACGCCGCGCCGCCAGGTATTCACCGGGAAGCTGCTGGCCAGGCTGGGGAACGACAGGGCCATGGCGATGATCAGCGCCAGCTTGAAGCTCTGGGCGGTGGTCAGGTGCAAAATGATGGGCAGCGCGGTCAGCAATGCTGCGAACAACGTCAGGGTGTGCAGCGCGAGGAACAGCCAGCGTCGTGGGGCCAGCCACTTGTAGTACAGCGGGTCGACGATCGAAATCAGCCCGGCAGCGCCCAGCAAGCCGGTGAACACCAGTTGGCCGCTGTTCCAGGTGGTGGTGATGAAGAAGAACGGCAGGACGAAGAACAGGGTTTCCTGGTGGATCATCTGCGTCGCGTAGCGCAGCAAGGGCTGCGGGATTTCGCGGTTGAAGGTGCGGGCGAACAGGCCGGTAAGGGTGTTTTCCAGCATCAGCCAGACCCAGCTGACCAGCATCAGGACGGCTACCCAGCTGGCAAGGCCGGCCTGGCGGTCGACCAGGATGAAGCTGCCGATGCCAGAGAGGAACCCCCCAAGCGCAATGATGCCGGGGTAGCGTTTAAGCAGTTCGATGACGCGCTGGACGAAGCGGGGAATTGGGGGCATGGGTCTACAACAGGAGAGATAGGGTGGCTGTGCCGGGCGCTTCGCAGGCAAGCCCGTTCCCACAGGGGCAATGTCTACCGCTGTGGGAGCGGGCCCGCGAACAGGCCGGTACTGGCTAAAGGATACCGCCGAATCACTTCTGCCGTGTAGCACCGCTCGGTGGTTGCGGGGTTTGCCGGCGCCAGCGCAGCAACCCTGCCGCCAGGATCAGCCCCAGCAGCAGAGCGATCAGCCCGTACAGCTCGTCATAACCCAGCAGCGGTTTCTCGATGCGCAGGTAACCCGGGTCCTTGAGCAATTCCTTCAGCGCCTCATTGGCCTGTGCCAGGCTGACCTGGCGCAACTTGCGCACCGGGTTGGCAAAGCGGCCGTCGGTGTAGTCGTTCAACGCGCCCCAGTAATAGTCGGCCAAGGCACTGTTGCCTTGGGTGCTCCAGCTTTCCCGGGCAACGCTGGCGTCCTTGATGCGGGCGAAGGTGTCCGGGTCGAGGCCTTCCTTGCGCAGGTGGTCGAACAAGCCCTGCATCACCTTGACCGCCTTGTCGATGTCGTCGCGTTCCAGGTCGGCGTTAAGGCTGAGCATGCCACTGTCGCCGAAGCTTTCGCGCTGCACCGATGGGCCGTAGGACAGCCCATTGCGCAGGCGCAACTGGTCGTACAGTGCCCATTCCAGGTAGCGTGACAGCAGGTCGAGGGTCGGCTGGTGGTCGTTGTCCAGCACCGGCTCGATGAACAGCCAATGCAACTTGACGCTGTCACCCAGCCAGCCGCGGGTCAGGTCGCGGCGTTGTTCGGCCTGCTGGCTGATGCTCTCGAGGTTGCGGCGCTCTTCCGGCTCGGTGGCAGGCAGCTCGCCAAAGGTCCGCTCCAGGTAGGCCGGCAGCAGGCGGTCGAGGCCGCCGACCAGGATCAGGGTCATGTTGTTGGCGGCGTACCAGCGGTCGCGCAGGGCCTGCACCTGTTCCAGGGTCATGTCGTCGATGTTCGAGCGCTCGGCGCACTTGAGGCCCAATTCGGTGGCCAACTGGTCACTGGCGGGGTGGCCGATGTCCTGACGGTCGAGCCAGCGCTGCAGGTGGCCATAGTGGCCGCCATCTTCGCGCTCGATGATCCTTTTCGCCGTGGCCAGGGCCTTGGCGTCGATTGGGGTGTCGCGGATTATCGCCAGCAGCAGGTCGAGGACTTTGCGCTGGTTGCGCGCTGGCGCTTCGATCACGAAGGTGGTATCGGCGCTGCTGGTGTAGGCATTCCACTCGCCGCCCAGGGCTTGCAGGCGCTCTTCCAAGCCGCCCTCGCCCGTTTC
Source organism: Pseudomonas sp. B21-031 (assembly GCF_024748985.1). Classification (NCBI taxonomy): domain Bacteria; kingdom Pseudomonadati; phylum Pseudomonadota; class Gammaproteobacteria; order Pseudomonadales; family Pseudomonadaceae; genus Pseudomonas; species Pseudomonas sp. B21-031. Next base: position 121,540 of record NZ_CP087181.1, read on the forward strand.
GTCGATGCCGCTGAACAGCAAGTGCTCGAGCAAGTGCGGCAGCTCTTTCTGCTCGCAGTCGAAGTCATCCAGGCCGACCCCCACCACCAGGCGGATGGCCACGTGGTCACGTTCGTAACCGTTCTTGAGGATGACCTGCAGCCCGTTGGGCAGCAGGTAGCCTTCAACCCGCGAGCGGTCGAGGGCGAGCGTGGGCAGGCTGCAGATCAGTAGGCAAACGAACATCAGGCAACGCATGGGCGAGCTTGGATCTCCTGGTTGGCGAAATCACGGCAAGCGGGCTTCGTCCGGCACGCTGTCGAGCATTAGCCCGCCCGTGTCCGAGCCACCGAGTACCACATAGGCACTGCTGCAGAACAAAGAGTTCAACCGCTTCATGTCTGCGATCAGCTCCAAGTGTAGCGAACTGGTCTCGATACTTTGCACCACCTTGCGTTGCAGGCGGCTGACATGGGCGTGGGCAAGGCGCCGTTCCTGTGCACGAAACCGGCGTTTTTCACGCAGCAACAGCTGCGCACTCTCGGGGTCGGCGCTGAGGAATACTGACAGGCCTAGGCGCAGATTCGACAGCAACTGCTCCTGCAGGCCGGTCAATTCCTCCAGGCCGACCTGGGAAAACTCGCGGCGCTGGCTGGTTTTCTGCTGCTGGACCTTGCGCAGCATGCGTTCGACCAGGTCGCAGGCCAGTTTAAGGTTGATCGCCAACTCGATGATTTCGGCCCAGCGCCGGTTATCGCGCTCGCTGAGGTCCTCCCGCGTCATCTGCGCCAGGTACAGTTTGATGGCGCTGTACAGGGCCTCGGCGTCCTCGGCCAAGGCGCGGACCTGCTGTGGCAGGGCGGTTTGCGTGCCGCGCAAGGCCCCAAGCATGGCTTCGAGCAGGCTGTCGACGATGTCGCCCAGGCGCAGGGTTTCGCGGGCGGCGTTGGCCAGTGCCAGGCTGGGCGTTTCCAGCGCTGAGGCATCAAGGTGGCGCGGGCGTACTTGGCCATTGCCGTTTTCGCGTTCGGGCAGCAAGAAGTTGCACAGCCGGCCCATGGGTTTGACGGTTGGCAGCATGAGCAGGCAGCGCAGGGTGTTGTAGAGCAGGTGGAACCCGATCACTAGCTCCTGAGGGCTGAAGCTCAAGGTGTCCATCCACTCCACCAGTGGGTGCAGCACCGGAATGATCAGCAACAGGCCGAACAGCTTGTACAGCAAGCTGCCCAGCGCGACGCGCCGCCCGGCGGCGTTCTGCATGCTGGTGCTGATGAAGGCCAGCAAGCCGCTGCCGATGTTGGCACCCACCACCAGGCCGATGGCCACCGGCAGGCTGATCACTTCAGCGCCGGCCAGGGTCGCGGTGAGCAACACCGCCGCCAGGCTGGAATAGGAGATCATGGCGAACAGCGCGCCGACCAAGGCGTCGAGCAAGATGTCCCCGGTCAACGACGCGAACAGGACTTTCACCCCTTGGGCATGGGTGATGGGCGCAGCGGCCTGCACGATCAGCTCCAGGGCCAGGATGATCAAGCCAAGGCCAATCCCTACCCGCCCCAGCTGGCCGACGCGGGTTTGTTTGCGCGAGAGGAAGAAGATCACACCCAGGAAAATCAGCAGGGGCGACAGCCACGACAGGTCGAAGGTCAGCACCCGGGCCATGAGCGCGGTACCGACATCGGCGCCAAGCATGATCGCCAAGGCCGGTGTCATGGCCATCAGGCCTTGGCCGACGAAGGATGTGACCAGCATCGCGGTGGCGTTGCTGCTCTGCACCATGGCGGTGACCAAAATCCCGGCGATGAACGCCAGGGGGCGTTTGTTCATGTTCTGGCTGATGATGCGGCGCAGGTCGGAGCCGAAAACCCGGAGGATGCCGGTACGCACGATGTGTGTGCCCCAGACCAATAGCGTCACGGCCGAGAGCAGGTTGAGCAGGGTCAGCATGGCGAAGCCCCCTGTTGCCAATGGCCCATGTGGACCAATAAGTGGAGCGTGGGCGTTTTGTAAAATTTCAGTGCCCACTCAAAGCTTTAGTTGTTTTGTGCAGCGCTTGCCAGCTTCGCATGGCTGTCGGCGATTTGAAACAACCGGTCATGAATGATTGCCCTGCTGGCCGGCAGGCACAAAAAAGGGCCCCGAAGGGCCCTTGCTTGAAACGCGCTTCCTGGGTTTATTGACCCGGAATGTCCTTGCGCAGTTTCACCGGATCATGCTCTTTGCCATCTTTGCGCGACAGGGCGGTGCGCATACGGATGTTGATCGCTTCGACCGCCAGCGAGAACGCCATGGCGAAGTAGACGTAGCCTTTTGGCACATGCACGTCGAACGATTCGGCGATCAACACGGTACCGACCACGATCAGGAACGACAGCGCGAGCATCTTCAGCGAAGGGTGCTTGTCGATGAAGTTACTGATGGCACCGGCGCACAGCATCATCACCAGCACGGCGACGACGATCGCGGCGATCATTACCGGCACGTGGGAGACCATGCCCACAGCGGTGATCACCGAGTCCAGCGAGAACACGATGTCGATGATGGCGATCTGGATGATGGTGTAGAAGAACTTGCCACCCGCGCCTTTCGGTTCGTCCGAGCTTTCGTCTTCGCCTTCCAGGCCGTGGTAGATCTCCTGGGAGCTCTTCCACAACAGGAACAGGCCGCCGAAGAACAGGATCAGGTCGCGGCCGGAAATGCCTTGGCCGAAGACCACGAACAAATCGGCGGTCAGGCGCATGACCCAGGTGATCGACAGCAACAGCATGATACGCGTGACCATGGCCAGGGCCAGGCCGAAGATCCGGGTACGTGGCTGCATGTGCTTGGGCATGCGGCTGACCAGGATCGAGATCATGATGATGTTGTCGATCCCGAGAACGATCTCAAGCGCGGTGAGGGTGAAAAAGGCAACCCAGATTTCCGGGCTGGTCAGCCATTCCATGTGTATTCCTTCGAACGGTAAAGGCGACGCGCCCCAATTTAGGGCGCACCGCGGGAGGGGTAATACGTGTTTATTAAAGACTACTGAACAGCGGGAAAATCCCCATCAGCAGCGCGGCGAGCATTATGCACAGGCACACCAGAACTGCCCACTTCAGGGTGAAGCGCTGGTGGTCACCGAACTCGATGCCGGCCAGGGCCACCAGCAGGTAGGTGGAGGGTACCAAGGGGCTGAGCAGATGTACCGGCTGGCCGACGATCGACGCGCGGGCCATCTCGACCGGGCTGATGCCGTAGTGGCTGGCTGCCTCGGCAAGTACCGGCAACACGCCGTAGTAGAAGGCGTCGTTGGACATGAAGAACGTGAACGGCATGCTCACGATCGCGGTGATCACCGCCAGGTACGGGCCCAGGGCCTCGGGGATGACCGCCAGCAGGCTCTTGGACATGGCATCGACCATGCCGGTGCCGGACAGGATGCCGGTGAAAATACCGGCGGCGAAGATCAGCCCGGTTACCGCCAGAACGCTGCCGGCGTGGGCGGCAATGCGGTCTTTTTGCTGCTGCAGGCAGGGGTAATTGACGATCATGGCGATGCTGAAGGCGATCATGAACAGCACCGGCAGTGGCAGCACGCCTGCGATCAGGGCAACCATCAGGGCCGCCGTCAGGGCACCGTTGAAGTACAGCAGTTTCGGCCGACGCGCTTCCGGGAACTGCGACACGGTGATTTCGCTGTGGTCGATGTCGTCGGTCGGCAGGTGCAGTTCGCCCAGGCGGGCACGTTCACGCTTGCCGTACAGATAGGCAATGGCCAGGATCGCCAGTACGCCGAACAGCATGGCTGGGATCATGGGCACGAAAATGTCCGACGGGTCCACGTGCAGTGCGCTGGCGGCGCGTGCGGTCGGGCCACCCCAGGGGGTCATGTTCATCACCCCGCCGGCCAGGATGATCAGGCCGGCCATGATCCGCGGGCTCATGCCCAAGCGGCTGTACATGGGCAGCATGGCGGCGCAGCAGATCATGTAGGTGGTGGCGCCGTCACCGTCGAGCGAGACCACCAGGGCCAGCACGGCGGTGCCGACCGAGACTTTCAGCGGGTCGCCTTTGACCAGCTTGAGGATCTTGCGCACGGCCGGGTCGAACAGGCCGGAGTCGATCATCAGGGCAAAGTAGAGGATGGCGAACATCAACATCACGCCGGTTGGCGCGAGCTTGCTGATGCCCTCGAGCATCATGGGGCCGATCTTGGCGGAGAAACCGCCGAACAGGGCGAACAGGATCGGTACCAGGATCAGCGCGATCAAGGCCGACAGGCGCTTGGTCATGATCAGGTACATGAAGGTGATGACCATGGCAAAGCCGAGGAAGGTCAGCATGGCAATACTCCAGGCGTGGCGCGGCGAAAGGACAGTCGATTCGGGCGGATCAGCGCGTCAGGCGCTGTGCAGGGAGCATGCGGAGGGGGACGACATGAAGGCGGGCACAGGAATACATCAGAATCACCATTGTTGTTGTTGATTGGGCCGGGCGCGGAAGATTCCGGGTACCCTGGCTGACCGGTCTTGTGCCGGTAGTGGGCGCTATCCTAAGAGGGCAAGCTTTCAGCCAGCTTTCGCTGTGACAAAGGCGACGGGAGGTAGGTGATGCAGAATGTGACCGAAGGTGGCTGCCACTGTGGTGGCTTGCGGTATCGGCTGGAGGGCGCGCTGACAGATGTCGCCCACTGCCATTGTTCGATCTGTCGGCGCGTCAGTGGCGGGCTGGTGGTGACTTGGCTGACGGTGCCGCGTTCCGCATTCCAATGGCTGACGGGCGAGCCGAGCTGCTATGTGGCGCCGGCCAGTTGCAGCCGGTATTTTTGCGGGCAGTGTGGGGCGCATGTGGCATTGGTCACTTCGCACAGCCCGGACAGCATCGATGTGACGGTGGCGACGCTGGACCACCCGGAGCGGGTGCGGGCCAACCGGCATATCTGGACGGGTAGCCGGTTGCCTTGGTTGCACCTGGATGAGGATCTGCCTGGGGAGGTTGGGGAAAGCCTGTAGGTCATCTGTTAGGTCACATGGCCTTCGCGGGCTTGCCGCGATGAGGCCGGTGCTGTGATGACTACAACTGCAACCCGCCTGCGGCCTTGTGCAGCGTTCGCAGATGCTCACCCACCTGCTTCACGTTGGTCTCGATCGCCGCAATCTCCTTGGCCCGCGAGGGGTCCAGCAGCGCCCTCACCTCTTTGTCCAAGTCGGTGCTCAGGCGCAGCAACTGGGCTTGCCGCTCGCTGCTGACTTTCTCCAGGTGCTTGCGCTCATCGGGCTGCGGTAGACCATAGCCTTTTGCGTCCAGCAGTTCTGCCGGGCGGCTGAGGAAGCCGCTGTTGGCGAGCATCTGCTGCAGCGTCTGGTTGGCCTTGTCGATGCTGCCATCCTTCAGCGCCGCCGCGTTCAGGTAGCGCTGCTTGACCTCGTCCTGGGCCAGCAACAGCTGGCGGCGCAGGCTGGCCTGCTCGAGCAGCAGCAAGGCAGCGCTGGTGCGCAGATCGGCCTGGGCGAACCAGCCGCGGCGCTGTTCGGCATCCAGGGCCAGCCAGTCCTCGACCTTGTCCTGCTTGATCGGCAGCTGCTTTTTCAGCACGTCGAACATGGCTTGGTAGCGGTCACGGTAGGAGTCGAAGCGGTAACCCAGGCGCAGGGCTTCGCGGGGGTCATCGAGCACACGGGTATCGGCAATGCCCCGCCCTTTGAGCACTTCCAGCAGGCCGTTGGGCATGATGCTGTCGAGGTCGTTCAGGCGCGGGTTGGCGGTGCCACTGCGTAGCAGTTTCAGCGATTCGACCGCGCAATTGTTGGACAGGAAGTAGTAATTGCCGTCGTAGCTCCAGTGCATTTCCGCCGCCTGGCGCACCAGGTTCTCGACTTCCTGGCGGTCGAGCTTGAGGGGGATCGACGCCAGGCTGCGCAGCTCGGTCTTGGTGTACTCGTCGATGACCTGGCCCAACGGCAACACGAACAGCCGCGATGGATAAGCGCCGACCAGGCCGTCCCAGCTGGACAACTGCACATCGTTGACGAAGGCGCGGTACGACAGCACCAGGTGCTGGTCGAGGTCCAGGCGGCAATCCGGGCCGCGCGGTCGCCCAGGTTTGCAGATGACCAGGCGCAGCATGCTGTGGCCCCAGCGGCTGACCCAGTTTTGATTGGCCTCGGCCAGCAGGTAGTCGACTTCATAAACGCGTTCGGGGTCGATTTCGCCCAGTGGCTGGCGAGCGAAGTCGCTGCCCGCGTTGAGGAATGGCAAGCCCTTGGCGCAGCTATCTTGTGCGGGTGCCCAGCCGAAGTGGTCGCGCAGGTACTGGTTCAAGGCGGGGCGCCGGCAGGCATAGCTCGGGTCGAGGAGGAAGTACTCCATGTTGACCGCAATGAATTCCTTGGGGCTGCTCAGCTCATAGGTGTCTGGGCTGCGCACGAACTGGCCGTTGTGCTGCTCGCGCTCACCGCGGCGGCCGACATATTGCTGCCAGCCAGCAAGGTCGAGCAGGCGTGGGTCATCGCTCAAGGTGAAGCGCCGTTCGGCCTGGCCGCGGCACGCCTCTGGCAAGCCGATTTTGCCCACAGTGCCCTGCTGGCGCTTGCAACGGGCGATCAGCGAGCGCTCGGAGGACGGCCACAACCGGGCCCGGTCGTAAATATGGGTCAGTTCATGCAGGACAGTCGCCAGCAGCTCTTCGCGCACGGTGCCGTGTGGGCGGTGGGTGCGTTCGCGGGCGGCGCTGCCATCGACCAGCCCGGGCAGTAGGCGGCTGTTGAGCTCCAAGGTAGAAACCAGCGACGCCTGGCCATAGGCGTCGGCGGGCATGCGCGCAGTCCAGCTGACCTGCACACGCCGGTCCAGTTGCTGCTTGAAGCGCGGCGGCAGCTTGCCCAGAGCTTCGTCGAGCAGTGCCTGGCTGGCTTGGCGTTGTTGAGGGTCGAGGCCGGAAGCCTGCAGCTCAAGCTGCAGGTCGGCCAGGGCGGGTGTGCCGAGCAGCGTCAGGGCGCAGCCGAGCAGCCAGGCACGCACCTGGTTCACAGCGCGAGAATGGCTTCAGCCAGGACTTGGTCGCTGGCGCCTCGCGCTTCAGGCAGGCGCTCGCGCAGGGTATTGAATGCAGCTTCAAGCTGAGCGCCACGGATATCACCGTTGCTGGCGACAAAGCTGGCGGCATCGTCGTGCGCTTCACGCACGACTTTGGAATCACGGATCGAGGTGGTGGTGTCGGACGTGAAATCGATCGAACGGCCAAAGGCACGCACGATGATGTTGCTGGTGGCCACCAGCGTCTGTGCCTGGGCCAGGTCGGCCAGCAGCAGCATGCCGAGGGTAGCGGCAATCAGCGGTTTACGCATGGAGCATCTCCGAAAAATACAGGGAGTCAGGTGTAGTCATTGGACGAGAATTGCCTGCGCCAGTTCCAGGTCGCCGACAGCCTGTGCGGCACCGTGCTGGCGCAGCGAGGCGAACGCCGCTTCCAGGCGCGCACCGAGGATCAGGCCATCGCTGGCGACGAATGCCGCAGCATCGTCACGGGCCTGGCTGACCAGCTTGCGGTCGAACGGCGCGGTGGTGACTTGGCTGGTGACATAGCCTGTGATGACCAGGCTTTGCGTGGTGGTGTCCAACGCATGGGCAGGTGCCATGCTCAGGGGAATGCCAACGGCGACAAACAACAACGGCAACAGATAACGCATGGGCTTCTGACGGCTGGGAACGAGGGGGTGAAGACACTGCGGCTGTTTGGGCGAGCACCCGTACAGCCGCAGGGCTCAGTGCAGGTCAGATGGCCAGGATGGCCTGTGCCAGCTGTGCGTCGCTAGCCTGCAGGGTCGGCATTTGCGCGCGAATGTGCAGGAAGGCGCTTTCCAGCTTGGCGCCACGAATGTCGCCTTGGCTGCCAACGAAGCTGGCGGCATCGTCACGGGCGGCTTGGACGATCTTGTCGTCGCGGAACGACGACGATACGTCGGAGGTGGCGTCGGTGGATGCAGCGACAGCGCCCACGACTGCGTCAGTGGTGACGACGAAGCTGGTGGCGCTGGCGGTGCCGGCCAGGCTCAGCATCAGGGCGGCGCCAATCAGGTGTTTAAGGGACATGATCGTGGACTCCTAGGGAATTCTGCTAATCGGACGCTCGCACTGTGCGCCTCGGTACTTTTCAACATCTGGTTTCTACCAGACTGTTAAGCGAAGCGTATCACGCGTCGATGTTTCTGGATGTTAATGAACAGCCCTTCCTAGTACTGTACTGGTGTTTTTTTGATTAATACGAAACTGTACCTATATGGCTGTGAGCCGCTCTGGCACGTGGCTTACAAACAAAAAACCCGCTGCAGTCGCCTGCAACGGGTTTGGGAATTCGCGGTGCCGGGCGTAGCCGGCAAGCCGGAGCTTAGCGCCAGAAAGGCTTGCTCAGCTCTTCGTAACGCTGCGACTCGCTGATACCGGCGTCGGCCAGCAGGCGGGAGTCCAGGCGAGCCAGTTGACGACGGCTGGCCATGCGACGCTGCCACAGCAGCAGGGTGGACAGGGCACGCAGAGGCATCGAAGCGTTGGATTGTTGGGCGTTGCTTTCAAAAACCAGACCGGAACTGAGTGTACGTTCCATGATGTTTCATCCTTCCGCTTATGGCGGGATTAGGTAGTGATTTAACTGATGCCAATGATCCTCCTCTCTTGTCCATAACAGTAGATACAGTTCTGCGGCATTACGATGGTTCAGTTAACTGTGTAATCCTACTGTTGCACTCGAAATAGGCGCAACTGTACTGGTCTGCACTTATATGGTGCAAAATGCTCGGGAATGAGAGGTGGTCAGCAGAGGGTAAGCTCATAATACCAGTACAGTAGTACAGTTTATGTAGCTTGATTGGCCGTCGTTTCGAGTGAGGGGTTTGACTGTACCGGCCCTATAGCCGGCAAGCCGCCTTTAACCGATACGGCGCTGATGACGAATCGCGCGTGTACCGGTTGAAGGCGGCTTGTTTGCAGCGGTGTAACGACAAGCGTGTGGGAATCAGCTGGCGAGCATACGCCCGGTCTCTTCCAGGTTTTCGTGCCAGCTCAACGCTTCGCGCAGAATGTGCGGCGTATGGCCACCGCGCTGGCAGGCCCGATCGAAATAGTCGTTCAGCGCTGCGCGGTAATCCGGGTGCACACAGTTGTCGATGATCGCCCGGGCACGCTCACGTGGCGCCAGGCCGCGCAAGTCTGCAAGCCCCTGCTCGGTGACCAGGATGTCGACGTCGTGCTCGGTGTGGTCGACGTGGCTGACCATCGGCACCACGCTGGAAATCGCGCCACCCTTGGCAATCGACTTGGTGACGAACACGGCCAGGTGCGCGTTACGGGCGAAATCGCCAGAGCCACCGATGCCGTTCATCATCCGCGTGCCGCACACGTGGGTGGAGTTGACGTTACCGTAGATGTCGAACTCCAGCGCGGTGTTGATACCAATGATGCCCAGGCGACGGACCACCTCAGGGTGGTTGGAGATCTCCTGTGGGCGCAGCACCAGCTTGTCCTTGTAGCGCTCCAGGTTGCCGAACACATCGGCATTGCGACGGGTCGACAGGGTGATCGAGCTGCCCGAGGCGAAGCTCAGCTTGCCGGCGTCGATCAGGTCGAAGGTCGAGTCCTGCAGTACTTCGGAGTACATGGTCAGGTCTTCGAACGGCGAATCGATCAAGCCGCACATCACCGCGTTGGCGATGCTGCCGATACCGGCCTGCAGTGGGCCGAGTTTGTTGGTCATGCGGCCAGCGTCGACTTCCTTCTTGAGGAAGTTGATCAGGTGGTCGGCGATGCCCTGGGTTTCGTCGTCCGGCGGCAATACAGTGGACGGCGAGTCCGGCTGGTCGCTGATGACGATACCGACGATCTTGGCCGGGTCGATCGGGATGGCGGTGCTGCCGATGCGATCATCGACTTTGACCAGCGGGATCGGTGTGCGGGTTGGGCGGTAGGTCGGGATATAGATGTCGTGCAGGCCTTCGAGGTTGGCGTTGTGCGACAGGTTGATCTCGACGATCACTTGCTTGGCGAAGATCGCGAAGCTGGCCGAGTTGCCTACCGAGGTGGTCGGCACGATATGGCCTTGTTCGGTGATGGCCACGGCTTCGATGACGGCGATGTCCGGCAGCTTGAGCTGCTGGTTGCGCAATTGCTCGACGGTTTCCGACAGGTGCTGGTCGATGAACATCACCTGGCCGTCGTTGATGGCCTTGCGCAGGGTGCTGTCGACCTGGAAGGGCATGCGGCGAGCCAGCACGCCGGCCTCGGTCAGCTGCTTGTCCAGGTCATTGCCCAGGCTGGCGCCGGTCATCAGGCTGATTTTCAGCGGCGACTGCTTGGCACGTTCGGCCAGGGCATGGGGTACGGCCTTGGCTTCGCCGGCGCGGGTGAAGCCGCTCATGCCGACGGTCATGCCGTCCTCGATCAGACCAGCGGCATCAGCCGCACTCATTACCTTGCTGTGCAGGGAGGACAAGCGGATACGATCACGGTACATGGATTGTTATCTCAGGCTACTGAAGCTACTGGAGCGCAGTCTAGAGATTTCGCCGGTTGCCGTCCCACGACCATGGTCGTATGAGGAGCCCGGAAGTAGAGCCGTTGATCTGGATCAGGCAAATGTAAAAGCCCCGCCGATTTCTCGGCGGGGCTTCTTATAGAGCGCACGGTTTGCAGCCCGTGGCTTACTCCACGGCTTTGACCATATCCTCGATTACCTTCTTGGCGTCACCGAATACCATCATGGTCTTGTCCAGGTAGAACAGTTCGTTGTCCAGGCCTGCATAGCCGCTGGCCATGGAGCGCTTGTTGACGATGATGGTCTTGGCCTTGAACGCTTCCAGGATCGGCATGCCGGCAATCGGTGACTTGGGATCGTTTTTCGCTGCTGGGTTGACCACGTCGTTGGCACCCAACACCAGTACCACGTCGGCCTGGCCGAACTCGGCGTTGATGTCGTCCATCTCGAACACCTGGTCGTACGGCACTTCGGCTTCGGCCAGCAACACGTTCATGTGCCCCGGCATGCGGCCTGCCACCGGGTGGATCGCGTACTTCACGGTCACGCCGTTGTGGGTCAGCTTCTCGGTAAGCTCCTTCAGCGCGTGCTGGGCACGGGCGACTGCCAGTCCGTAACCCGGCACGATGATCACCGTGTCGGCATTGCTGAGCAGGAAGGTAGCGTCATCGGCCGAACCTGATTTTACCGGGCGAGCTTCCTGGGTGCCTGCGGGCCCACCGGCATCGGTCGCGCCGCCGAAGCCGCCGAGGATGACATTGAAGAACGAACGGTTCATCGCCTTGCACATGATGTACGAGAGGATCGCACCGCTCGAGCCGACCAGCGAGCCGGCGATGATCAGCATCGAGTTGTTCAGCGAGAAGCCGATACCCGCCGCTGCCCAGCCCGAATAGCTGTTGAGCATCGACACCACCACCGGCATGTCCGCGCCACCGATCGGAATAATGATCAGCACGCCCATGATGAAGGCCAGAACCAGCATCAGGGTAAAGGCACTGTAGTGGCCGGTGAAGGTGAACAGCAGGCCCAGGGCGATGGTGGTCAGGCCCAGGATCAGGTTCAGCTTGTGCTGGCCGGCGAACTGTACCGGTGCGCCTTGGAACAGGCGGAACTTGTACTTGCCCGACAGCTTGCCGAAGGCGATCACGGAACCAGAGAAGGTGATGGCACCAATTGCCGCGCCGAGGAACAGCTCCAGGCGGTTACCCGTCGGGATCGGGTCGCTGATGCTGGCGACGATGCCCATCGACTGCGGCTCCAGCACGGCGGCAATGGCGATGAACACCGCGGCCAGGCCGATCATGCTGTGCATGAAAGCGACCAGTTCCGGCATCTTGGTCATCTCGACCCGCTTGGCCATGATCGAACCCGCGGTACCACCGACCAGCAGGCCGACGATCACGTAGCCGATACCGGCCGTTGCCAGTTCTGCACCCAGCTTATAAATGAGGCCAACCGTGGTGACGATTGCCAAGCCCATGCCGATCATGCCGAACAGGTTGCCGCGGCGTGATGTGGTTGGGTGCGAAAGGCCCTTGAGCGCCTGGATGAAGCAGATCGAGGCGACCAGGTAGAGAAGCGTTACCAGATTCATGCTCATGCTTACTTCTTCGCCTCGTTCTTGGCTTTCTTCTTGAACATCTCAAGCATGCGACGGGTGACCAGGAAGCCACCGAACACGTTGACCGCCGCCAAGGCCACGGCCAGCGTGCCCATCAGCTTGCCGGCGGGCGTTACGGTCAGCGCCGCCGCCAGCATGGCACCGACGATGACGATGGCCGAGATGGCGTTGGTGACCGCCATCAGCGGCGTGTGCAGCGCTGGGGTGACGTTCCACACCACGTGGTAGCCCACATAGATGGCCAGCACGAAAATGATCAGGTTGTAGATGCCATGGGAAATCAGCATGTCTTCCATTTGTCGTGCTCCTTAGCCGTTCTTGCGGACGACTTGCCCATCGCGGCACATGAGGCAGGCCGCAACGATGTCGTCTTCGAGGTTGATGACCAGCGCGTTGTCCTTGTCGAACAACAGCTTCATGAAGTCCAGCAGGTTGCGTGCATACAGCGCCGATGCATCGGCCCCCACCTGGGCCGGCAGGTTGGTCGGGCCGACGATGGTCACGCCGTTTTCCTGCACCACTTGGTCGGCGACGGTGAGCGGGCAGTTACCGCCTTGGGCGGCCGCCAGGTCGATGACCACCGACCCGGGCTTCATCTGCGCGACGGTTTCGGCGCTGAGCAGGGTCGGCGCCTTGCGGCCAGGGATCAGTGCGGTGGTGATGACGATGTCGGCCTGCTTGGCGCGTTCGTGGACAGCCTGGGCCTGGCGCTGCATCCAGCTGGCCGGCATTGGCCGCGCATAGCCACCAACGCCCTCGGCGCACTCACGTTCCTCATCGGTTTCGTAAGGCACGTCGATGAACTTGGCGCCCAGCGATTCGATCTGCTCTTTGACGGCGGGGCGTACATCCGACGCCTCGATCACGGCACCCATGCGCTTGGCGGTAGCAATGGCCTGCAGGCCTGCAACGCCTGCACCAAGGATCAGCACGCGGGCAGCCTTCACGGTACCGGCGGCCGTCATCAGCATGGGCATGAAGCGAGGGTAGTAGTGCGCTGCCAGCAGCACCGCCTTGTAACCGGCGATGTTGGCCTGGGACGACAGCACATCGAGGCTTTGTGCCCGCGAGGTACGCGGCGCTGCTTCGAGGGCGAAGGCGGTGATGCCGCGCTCGGCCATCTTGCCGATCAGTTCACTGTTGAACGGGTTGAGCATGCCCACCAGCAGGCTGCCGCTATTGATCAGCGCCATCTCCTGGTCGTTGGGCGCGACTACTTTAAGTACCAGTTGCGCGCCGTAGGCATCGGCGGCGGTACCCAGGGAGGCACCCACAGCCTCATAGGCACTGTCCGGAATGCTGGCGTTTAGCCCTGCCCCCCGTTGGACGGTGACCTGATGGCCCTGGGCAACCAGTTTTTTGATGGTTTCAGGGGTCGCGGCGACCCTTGTCTCACCCGTCTGCGTCTCGAGAGGAACACCAATGTGCACGACTATGTCTCCTGCGGTGACCTTTTGTCTTTGTTGAAGCCAGCGTACTTCGGGTGGTGCGCTGGTGCGGTCCAACCCGCCGAATCCTAGGCGGGCCAGGCATTTTGCAGATGAACCCAAGGGGCTTCAACCGGTTCTGGAGCGAAACGAAGTTAAAACTACAAGTCACCCTGTGACCGTATGTCGCAAGCCTTCGGTTGCAGCCCGTCAAACATGGGCCATTGGGAGATTAGGAGATAAAACTAAAAAAAATTGCGGTATTTCGCTTACGGTTCGCTCAATGTCGCAATTTGAGCCTGAAAGCCGCGCAGTCAGCAGGGTTAAACGGGATTTTCAGGCTTGCATAACAGTTTTCGAATATGCGACAAATACATATATCTGTAGGTGTTTAAAATAATTGACTACGAAGTCAGGTTGTTTGGCGGAAGCTACGCAGAGGCGGTGGTGTAGGCCTGCGCTTGTGCTACCAGCCAGTCCCGGAAAGCCCGCAGCGAGGCAGACTCCACTTTGCGTTCGGGAATCATCAGATAGTAGGCCTTGTCACTGCTCAGGGCATGCCTGTTAGCGACCACCAACCTACCCTCCTGCAACTCCCGCTGGATCAGAAAGGGGGGGATCAGTGCGACCCCCATTTCGTGCATCGCTGCCTGCGCGAGCATCGAGAATAGTTCATAGCGCGGGCCTGTCATGTCGCGCTCCACGTTCATGCCCAGGCCGCCGAACCATTGCCGCCAGGCATAGGGGCGTGTGGTCTGCTGCAGCAATGGCAGTTGCGCAATGCGGCGGGCGTCGAGCATGCCCTGCCCGTCCAGCAAGGCCGGGCTGCAGACGGGGATAGGGTTCTCGCCCATCAGCCGGTGCGACTGGGTGCCGGACCAGTCGGCATCGCCGAAATAGATGGCTGCATCAAAGGCTGTGTCGGCAAACAGAAATGGCCGGGTGCGGTTGGTCAGGTTGACGGTGACGTCGGGGTGGCGCTGCTGGAAGTCCTTGAGCCTGGGGAGCAGCCATTGGGTGCCGAAGGTGGGTACCACGGCCAGTTCGATCACATTGGCGCCCTGCTGGCGCATGACCGACAAGGTATCGCGCTCTACTGCATCCAGTTGCGCGGCAACCTGGCGGCTATAGGACAGGCCGGCTTCAGTCAGCTTCACCCCGCGCCTTGAGCGGCGAAACAGTTCCACATTAAGGAAGGCCTCCAGGCCGCCGATCTGCCGACAAACGGCGCCCTGGGTCAGCGCTAGTTCTTGCGCGGCCTTGGTGAAGCTCTCGTTGCGCGCCGCCGCCTCGAAACAGACCAGGGCGGCAGTGCTGGGGATCTTGCGGCGCATGTACGTCAACCTCACTTGTAAGGCTGTCAATGTGGCGTTTTGCTGATTTACGAAGTGACAAATTATCACTAATCCGTGCGCAATCCTCGTTTGTCCCGACGGCCGATCAGGCCTAGGCTCAAGGGCACAAGAATTTGCTCTCTCTTTTCGAGGATTTCGCTCATGGCCGGTAAAGCAAGCTTCAACTGGATCGATCCGCTGCTGCTCGATCAGCAGCTCACTGAAGAAGAGCGCATGGTGCGTGACAGCGCTTATCAGTTCGCCCAGGACAAGTTGGCGCCGCGCGTGCTTGAAGCCTTCCGCCATGAGCAGACCGACCCGGCGATCTTCCGCGAGATGGGTGAAATCGGCTTGCTGGGTGCAACCATCCCCGAACAGTACGGCGGCAGCGGCCTTAATTATGTGTGTTACGGGCTGATCGCTCGCGAGGTCGAGCGGATCGACTCTGGCTATCGCTCGATGATGAGTGTGCAGTCTTCCCTCGTGATGGTACCGATCAATGAGTTCGGCACCGAGGCGCAGAAGCAGAAGTACCTGCCCAAGCTCGCCACAGGTGAGTGGATCGGCTGCTTCGGCCTGACCGAGCCTAACCACGGCTCCGACCCGGGCTCGATGATCACCCGGGCCAGAAAGGTGGACGGCGGCTACCGCCTGACCGGCAGCAAGATGTGGATCACCAACAGCCCGATCGCCGATGTGTTCGTGGTGTGGGGCAAGGATGACGCTGGCGATATCCGCGGCTTCGTGCTGGAAAAGGGCTGGGAAGGCCTCAGCGCCCCGGCGATCCACGGCAAGGTGGGCCTGCGTGCTTCGATCACAGGCGAGATCGTGATGGACAACGTGTTCGTGCCTGAGGAGAACATCTTCCCGGACGTGCGGGGCCTGAAGGGCCCGTTCACCTGCCTGAACTCGGCACGCTATGGCATCTCCTGGGGGGCGTTGGGCGCCGCCGAGGCCTGCTGGCATACCGCGCGCCAATACACCCTGGATCGTCAGCAGTTCGGCCGCCCGCTGGCAGCCAATCAGTTGATCCAGAAAAAGCTGGCCGACATGCAGACCGAGATCACCCTGGCGCTGCAGGGCTGCCTGC
>NZ_CP087181.1:142500-517500 GCF_024748985.1 Pseudomonas sp. B21-031
TCGAGTCGGCCTGCGCGGAAGATGTAACGGGGCTCAAACCATGCACCGAAGCTACGGGTATCACCTTTTGGTGATGCGGTAGAGGAGCGTTCTGTAAGCCTGTGAAGGTGAGTTGAGAAGCTTGCTGGAGGTATCAGAAGTGCGAATGCTGACATGAGTAACGACAATGGGAGTGAAAAACTCCCACGCCGAAAGACCAAGGTTTCCTGCGCAACGTTAATCGACGCAGGGTTAGTCGGTCCCTAAGGCGAGGCTGAAAAGCGTAGTCGATGGAAAACAGGTTAATATTCCTGTACTTCCAGTTATTGCGATGGAGGGACGGAGAAGGCTAGGCCAGCTTGGCGTTGGTTGTCCAAGTTTAAGGTGGTAGGCTGAGATCTTAGGCAAATCCGGGATCTTAAGGCCGAGAGCTGATGACGAGTTGCCTTTAGGCGACGAAGTGGTTGATGCCATGCTTCCAAGAAAAGCTCCTAAGCTTCAGATAACTGGGAACCGTACCCCAAACCGACACAGGTGGTTAGGTAGAGAATACCAAGGCGCTTGAGAGAACTCGGGTGAAGGAACTAGGCAAAATGGCACCGTAACTTCGGGAGAAGGTGCGCCGGCGAGGGTTAAGGACTTGCTCTGTAAGCCCATGCCGGTCGAAGATACCAGGCCGCTGCGACTGTTTATTAAAAACACAGCACTCTGCAAACACGAAAGTGGACGTATAGGGTGTGACGCCTGCCCGGTGCCGGAAGGTTAATTGATGGGGTTAGCGCAAGCGAAGCTCTTGATCGAAGCCCCGGTAAACGGCGGCCGTAACTATAACGGTCCTAAGGTAGCGAAATTCCTTGTCGGGTAAGTTCCGACCTGCACGAATGGCGTAACGATGGCGGCGCTGTCTCCACCCGAGACTCAGTGAAATTGAAATCGCTGTGAAGATGCAGTGTATCCGCGGCTAGACGGAAAGACCCCGTGAACCTTTACTATAGCTTTGCACTGGACTTTGAATTTGCTTGTGTAGGATAGGTGGGAGGCTTTGAAGTGGGGACGCCAGTTCTCATGGAGCCATCCTTGAAATACCACCCTGGCAACTTTGAGGTTCTAACTCAGGTCCGTTATCCGGATCGAGGACAGTGTATGGTGGGTAGTTTGACTGGGGCGGTCTCCTCCCAAAGAGTAACGGAGGAGTACGAAGGTGCGCTCAGACCGGTCGGAAATCGGTCGTAGAGTATAAAGGCAAAAGCGCGCTTGACTGCGAGACAAACACGTCGAGCAGGTACGAAAGTAGGTCTTAGTGATCCGGTGGTTCTGTATGGAAGGGCCATCGCTCAACGGATAAAAGGTACTCCGGGGATAACAGGCTGATACCGCCCAAGAGTTCATATCGACGGCGGTGTTTGGCACCTCGATGTCGGCTCATCACATCCTGGGGCTGAAGCCGGTCCCAAGGGTATGGCTGTTCGCCATTTAAAGTGGTACGCGAGCTGGGTTTAGAACGTCGTGAGACAGTTCGGTCCCTATCTGCCGTGGACGTTTGAGATTTGAGAGGGGCTGCTCCTAGTACGAGAGGACCGGAGTGGACGAACCTCTGGTGTTCCGGTTGTCACGCCAGTGGCATTGCCGGGTAGCTATGTTCGGAAGAGATAACCGCTGAAAGCATCTAAGCGGGAAACTTGCCTCAAGATGAGATCTCACTGGGATCTTGAATCCCCTAAAGGGCCGTCGAAGACTACGACGTTGATAGGTTGGGTGTGTAAGCGCTGTGAGGCGTTGAGCTAACCAATACTAATTGCCCGTGAGGCTTGACCATATAACACCCAAGCAATTTGCTAGCGCGAATTGCGGTGGTGAAGACGAAAGACCCGAAAGTTCGTAACCACAAAATCGCATATCCGAATTCGCTGGGCTGTCCATCTGGACATTCTGGCTACAGAATTTCTTGACGACCATAGAGCATTGGAACCACCTGATCCCATCCCGAACTCAGTAGTGAAACGATGCATCGCCGATGGTAGTGTGGGGTTTCCCCATGTGAGAGTAGGTCATCGTCAAGATTCATTTCGCAAAACCCCTATCTGCGCAAGCAGGTAGGGGTTTTGTCTTTAAGTAGAAGCTCAAGCTTCTTGCTGACCAGGTTGAATGACCGCTCAGCAGCGGTAAAAAGGTGGTTGACAGCGTTTTTGAATGCTGTATTATCCGCCCCCGCTACGAGAGATCGCAGCGAGTTAAGTGGTTGAAGTAAAACGAGTTTCTCGCGAAAATACTTCAAAATAAACGCTTGACAGGCCCTGAGGAAAGCGTAGAATGCGCACCTCGGTTGAGACGAAAAGCTCTTAACCAAACGCTCTTTAACAAATTGAATCAAGCAATTCGTGTGGGTGCTTGTGAGTATGGACTGATAGTCACAAAGATTATCAGCATCACAAGTGACCATGCGAGAAATCACATAGTCATTTGAGATTGCTGAGCCAAGTTTAGGGTTTCTTAAAAACCCAAGCAGTATTGAACTGAAGAGTTTGATCATGGCTCAGATTGAACGCTGGCGGCAGGCCTAACACATGCAAGTCGAGCGGATGAGAAGAGCTTGCTCTTCGATTCAGCGGCGGACGGGTGAGTAATGCCTAGGAATCTGCCTGGTAGTGGGGGACAACGTTTCGAAAGGAACGCTAATACCGCATACGTCCTACGGGAGAAAGCAGGGGACCTTCGGGCCTTGCGCTATCAGATGAGCCTAGGTCGGATTAGCTAGTTGGTGGGGTAATGGCTCACCAAGGCGACGATCCGTAACTGGTCTGAGAGGATGATCAGTCACACTGGAACTGAGACACGGTCCAGACTCCTACGGGAGGCAGCAGTGGGGAATATTGGACAATGGGCGAAAGCCTGATCCAGCCATGCCGCGTGTGTGAAGAAGGTCTTCGGATTGTAAAGCACTTTAAGTTGGGAGGAAGGGCAGTAAGCGAATACCTTGCTGTTTTGACGTTACCGACAGAATAAGCACCGGCTAACTCTGTGCCAGCAGCCGCGGTAATACAGAGGGTGCAAGCGTTAATCGGAATTACTGGGCGTAAAGCGCGCGTAGGTGGTTTGTTAAGTTGGATGTGAAAGCCCCGGGCTCAACCTGGGAACTGCATCCAAAACTGGCAAGCTAGAGTACGGTAGAGGGTGGTGGAATTTCCTGTGTAGCGGTGAAATGCGTAGATATAGGAAGGAACACCAGTGGCGAAGGCGACCACCTGGACTGATACTGACACTGAGGTGCGAAAGCGTGGGGAGCAAACAGGATTAGATACCCTGGTAGTCCACGCCGTAAACGATGTCAACTAGCCGTTGGAATCCTTGAGATTTTAGTGGCGCAGCTAACGCATTAAGTTGACCGCCTGGGGAGTACGGCCGCAAGGTTAAAACTCAAATGAATTGACGGGGGCCCGCACAAGCGGTGGAGCATGTGGTTTAATTCGAAGCAACGCGAAGAACCTTACCAGGCCTTGACATGCAGAGAACTTTCCAGAGATGGATTGGTGCCTTCGGGAACTCTGACACAGGTGCTGCATGGCTGTCGTCAGCTCGTGTCGTGAGATGTTGGGTTAAGTCCCGTAACGAGCGCAACCCTTGTCCTTAGTTACCAGCACGTTATGGTGGGCACTCTAAGGAGACTGCCGGTGACAAACCGGAGGAAGGTGGGGATGACGTCAAGTCATCATGGCCCTTACGGCCTGGGCTACACACGTGCTACAATGGTCGGTACAGAGGGTTGCCAAGCCGCGAGGTGGAGCTAATCTCACAAAACCGATCGTAGTCCGGATCGCAGTCTGCAACTCGACTGCGTGAAGTCGGAATCGCTAGTAATCGCGAATCAGAATGTCGCGGTGAATACGTTCCCGGGCCTTGTACACACCGCCCGTCACACCATGGGAGTGGGTTGCACCAGAAGTAGCTAGTCTAACCTTCGGGAGGACGGTTACCACGGTGTGATTCATGACTGGGGTGAAGTCGTAACAAGGTAGCCGTAGGGGAACCTGCGGCTGGATCACCTCCTTAATCGACGACATCAGCCTGCTGATGAGCTCCCACACGAATTGCTTGATTCACTTGTATAAAGACGATGCTGTAACGCGACCCTGTTATAGGTCTGTAGCTCAGTTGGTTAGAGCGCACCCCTGATAAGGGTGAGGTCGGCAGTTCAAATCTGCCCAGACCTACCATTACATGGTTCAGCCGTAGAATACGGGGCCATAGCTCAGCTGGGAGAGCGCCTGCCTTGCACGCAGGAGGTCAGCGGTTCGATCCCGCTTGGCTCCACCAATTTTCGCAGTACGCAGTAACGTGTCAGAACTTAGAAATGAACATTCGTTGATGAATGTTGATTTCTGACTTTTGTCAGATCGTTCTTTAAAAATTCGGATATGTGATAGAAATAGACTGAACACTACTTTCACTGGTAGTGGATCAGGCTAAGGTAAAATTTGTGGGCTCGAAAGAGCAAAACGAATTTTCGGCGAATGTCGTCTTCACAGTATAACCAGATTGCTTGGGGTTATATGGTCAAGTGAAGAAGCGCATACGGTGGATGCCTTGGCAGTCAGAGGCGATGAAAGACGTGGTAGCCTGCGATAAGCTTTGGGGAGTCGGCAAACAGACTGTGATCCAGAGATCTCTGAATGGGGGAACCCACTCAGCATAAGCTGAGTATCTTGTACTGAATACATAGGTGCAAGAGGCGAACCAGGGGAACTGAAACATCTAAGTACCCTGAGGAAAAGAAATCAACCGAGATTCCCTTAGTAGTGGCGAGCGAACGGGGACCAGCCCTTAAGTTGGTTTGAGATTAGTGGAACGCTCTGGAAAGTGCGGCCATAGTGGGTGATAGCCCCGTACACGAAAATCTCTTATCAATGAAATCGAGTAGGACGGAGCACGAGAAACTTTGTCTGAATATGGGGGGACCATCCTCCAAGGCTAAATACTACTGACTGACCGATAGTGAACTAGTACCGTGAGGGAAAGGCGAAAAGAACCCCGGAGAGGGGAGTGAAATAGATCCTGAAACCGTATGCGTACAAGCAGTGGGAGCCTACTTTGTTAGGTGACTGCGTACCTTTTGTATAATGGGTCAGCGACTTATATTCAGTGGCGAGCTTAACCGAATAGGGGAGGCGTAGCGAAAGCGAGTCTTAATAGGGCGTTTAGTCGCTGGGTATAGACCCGAAACCGGGCGATCTATCCATGGGCAGGTTGAAGGTTAGGTAACACTGACTGGAGGACCGAACCGACTACCGTTGAAAAGTTAGCGGATGACCTGTGGATCGGAGTGAAAGGCTAATCAAGCTCGGAGATAGCTGGTTCTCCTCGAAAGCTATTTAGGTAGCGCCTCATGTATCACTGTAGGGGGTAGAGCACTGTTTCGGCTAGGGGGTCATCCCGACTTACCAAACCGATGCAAACTCCGAATACCTACAAGTGCCGAGCATGGGAGACACACGGCGGGTGCTAACGTCCGTCGTGAAAAGGGAAACAACCCAGACCGTCAGCTAAGGTCCCAAAGTCATGGTTAAGTGGGAAACGATGTGGGAAGGCTTAGACAGCTAGGAGGTTGGCTTAGAAGCAGCCACCCTTTAAAGAAAGCGTAATAGCTCACTAGTCGAGTCGGCCTGCGCGGAAGATGTAACGGGGCTCAAACCATGCACCGAAGCTACGGGTATCACCTTTTGGTGATGCGGTAGAGGAGCGTTCTGTAAGCCTGTGAAGGTGAGTTGAGAAGCTTGCTGGAGGTATCAGAAGTGCGAATGCTGACATGAGTAACGACAATGGGAGTGAAAAACTCCCACGCCGAAAGACCAAGGTTTCCTGCGCAACGTTAATCGACGCAGGGTTAGTCGGTCCCTAAGGCGAGGCTGAAAAGCGTAGTCGATGGAAAACAGGTTAATATTCCTGTACTTCCAGTTATTGCGATGGAGGGACGGAGAAGGCTAGGCCAGCTTGGCGTTGGTTGTCCAAGTTTAAGGTGGTAGGCTGAGATCTTAGGCAAATCCGGGATCTCAAGGCCGAGAGCTGATGACGAGTTGCCTTTAGGCGACGAAGTGGTTGATGCCATGCTTCCAAGAAAAGCTCCTAAGCTTCAGATAACTGGGAACCGTACCCCAAACCGACACAGGTGGTTAGGTAGAGAATACCAAGGCGCTTGAGAGAACTCGGGTGAAGGAACTAGGCAAAATGGCACCGTAACTTCGGGAGAAGGTGCGCCGGCGAGGGTTAAGGACTTGCTCCGTAAGCCCATGCCGGTCGAAGATACCAGGCCGCTGCGACTGTTTATTAAAAACACAGCACTCTGCAAACACGAAAGTGGACGTATAGGGTGTGACGCCTGCCCGGTGCCGGAAGGTTAATTGATGGGGTTAGCGCAAGCGAAGCTCTTGATCGAAGCCCCGGTAAACGGCGGCCGTAACTATAACGGTCCTAAGGTAGCGAAATTCCTTGTCGGGTAAGTTCCGACCTGCACGAATGGCGTAACGATGGCGGCGCTGTCTCCACCCGAGACTCAGTGAAATTGAAATCGCTGTGAAGATGCAGTGTATCCGCGGCTAGACGGAAAGACCCCGTGAACCTTTACTATAGCTTTGCACTGGACTTTGAATTTGCTTGTGTAGGATAGGTGGGAGGCTTTGAAGTGGGGACGCCAGTTCTCATGGAGCCATCCTTGAAATACCACCCTGGCAACTTTGAGGTTCTAACTCAGGTCCGTTATCCGGATCGAGGACAGTGTATGGTGGGTAGTTTGACTGGGGCGGTCTCCTCCCAAAGAGTAACGGAGGAGTACGAAGGTGCGCTCAGACCGGTCGGAAATCGGTCGTAGAGTATAAAGGCAAAAGCGCGCTTGACTGCGAGACAAACACGTCGAGCAGGTACGAAAGTAGGTCTTAGTGATCCGGTGGTTCTGTATGGAAGGGCCATCGCTCAACGGATAAAAGGTACTCCGGGGATAACAGGCTGATACCGCCCAAGAGTTCATATCGACGGCGGTGTTTGGCACCTCGATGTCGGCTCATCACATCCTGGGGCTGAAGCCGGTCCCAAGGGTATGGCTGTTCGCCATTTAAAGTGGTACGCGAGCTGGGTTTAGAACGTCGTGAGACAGTTCGGTCCCTATCTGCCGTGGACGTTTGAGATTTGAGAGGGGCTGCTCCTAGTACGAGAGGACCGGAGTGGACGAACCTCTGGTGTTCCGGTTGTCACGCCAGTGGCATTGCCGGGTAGCTATGTTCGGAAGAGATAACCGCTGAAAGCATCTAAGCGGGAAACTTGCCTCAAGATGAGATCTCACTGGGATCTTGAATCCCCTAAAGGGCCGTCGAAGACTACGACGTTGATAGGTTGGGTGTGTAAGCGCTGTGAGGCGTTGAGCTAACCAATACTAATTGCCCGTGAGGCTTGACCATATAACACCCAAGCAATTTGCTAGCGCGAATTGCGGTGGTGAAGACGAAAGACCCGAAAGTTCGTAACCACAAAATCGCATATCCGAATTCGCTGGGCTGTCCATCTGGACATTCTGGCTACAGAATTTCTTGACGACCATAGAGCATTGGAACCACCTGATCCCATCCCGAACTCAGTAGTGAAACGATGCATCGCCGATGGTAGTGTGGGGTTTCCCCATGTGAGAGTAGGTCATCGTCAAGATTCATTTCGCAAAACCCCTATCTGCGCGAGTAGGTAGGGGTTTTGTCTTTAAGTAGAAGCCATAGAAATTCGCGGGCACGTCTTGAAGACGGGCCGGCACACAGAATTTCTTGACGACCATAGAGCATTGGAACCACCTGATCCCATCCCGAACTCAGCAGTGAAACGATGCATCGCCGATGGTAGTGTGGGGTTTCCCCATGTGAGAGTAGGTCATCGTCAAGATTCAAACCCAAAGCCCCTGTCTGCGATGCAGACAGGGGCTTTGTCTTTTCCGGTCAGAATTGATAGCTGACCGTAGCGCTTACGTTTCGCTCTTCACCCATGTAGCAGTAGTTCAGGCTGGCACATGAGGTGATGTAGCTTTCGTTGGTCAGGTTGTTCGCATTCAGGCGCACATCCACCCCGGTGAGGCCGACCTTGCCCAGGTCATAGCCGATCGAAGCGTCAAACAGCGTGTAGGAGGGTACCTTCATGCTGTTTTCCGCATCCACCCAGCTATACCCCACATAGCGCATCCCGCCGCCCAGCCGCAGGCCGTCCAGCGCCCCCTGCCGGAAGTTGTAGTCGGCCCACAGCGAAAACATCTGCTTGGGTGCCTGGGTGGGCGAATTACCCTTGTTGTCCAACTGGGTCGACACCAGGCTCGGCATCGTCTTGGCGTACTTGATGTCGGTAAAGGTGTAGCCGCCCAACAGCTTGAGGTTATCAGTCAGCTGAACATGGGCCTCCAGCTCCAGCCCTTGTGAGCGAACTTCACCCACAGGGCGATAGAACTCCTCGTTCGGTTGTTTGGAGGCAAGGTTCTCTTGCTCGATGCGGAACACCGAGGCGGTGAACAGGTTGTCACTGCCTGGCGGCTGGTACTTGATACCTGCTTCCCACTGGGTGCCCTCGGTCGGCGCCAGTGGGCGGCCATCCTGGTCGGACACGGTATTGGGGTTGAACGACTCCGAGTAGCTGACATAAGGCGCCAGGCCATTCTCGAACAAGTAGAGCACGCCTGCTCGGGTGGTGAACTTGGTGCGCTCGTCATTGACCTTGGTGTTGCTGTCGCGGTTTTCCTCAGAAACCTTCACCCAGTCCTGACGCAGCCCCAGCGAAAAGCGCCACTGGTCGAGCTCGACCAGGTCCTGCAAATACACCCCTGTCTGCTGCAGGCGACGCTGGTAGCGGTTCTCGCCGAGTACCTGCAGGTTGCCATTGCCATATTGAGGGTTGCCGGCATCCAGCGCATCGACCGTGCCGTAGCGCCATTCCACGTCGGCTTTGCGGCGTTGATAGTCGGTGCCCAGCAGCAAGGTATGCTTGGCCGCACCGGTGAAGAACTCAGCCTGCAGCATGTTATCGATGATGTAGGAGTGCAGGCGCTCGTCGCCGCCGGTATAGGCGCGGTTGAGGATATTGCTGTCGGCATCCGCCCAGCCAGCGGAATACACCTGGTCCATCGAGACGTCAGAGTCCTGGTAGCGGAAGTTCTGTCGGGCGGTGAACACATCGTTGAAGCGGTGCTCGAACTGGTAACTGAACGACTGCTGAGTGCGTTCGTAGTTGTCGATCCCAGGCTCGCCTTCAAAGAAGTGATCTGACAGACGCAGCCCGTTGCGCTTGTGCAGCATGCCGTCTGCCGGGTTACCGCCGTGGTACCCACCATTCGGGTCATGCTGCAGATACGCCTGGAGCGTCAGCGATGTGTCTTCAGTGAAGTCGATGCTGACAGCCGGTGCGATGGCGTAGCGTTCTTCCTTGTTGTGGTCGAACTGGGTATCAGCGCTATCGGCCAAACCTGTCAGGCGATAGGCGATACGTTTGTCGTCATCGACTGGGCCGCTGAAGTCGAAACCCATGCCACGCTGACCCTGGGTGCCGACTGTGGCCTGCACTTGATGGAATGGCGTGAGCAGTGGCTTCTTGGTGGTCAGTGCCACCAGGCCCCCTGGGGAGCTGCGGCCATAGAGTACCGAAGATGGCCCTTTCAGGATGTCGATGCGCTCAAGGAAGTACGGGTCCACTTGCATGGTGCTGTAGGTGCCGTTGTCACCCATGGATTTCAGGCCATCGACGTAGATGTTGTCCACCGAGCCGTCGTTGAAGCCGCGCATGGCCACATAGTCGTAGCGGTGTGTGGCGCCATAAGGGTTGGTCAGCACACCTGGCGTATAGCGCATGGCCTGGGCAACGGTCTGCGAGCCCTGGTCGTCCATCTGCTGACGGGTGACCACGGAGACCGACTGTGAAGTCTCCACCAACGGCATGCTGGTCTTGGTGGCCACCTGGCTGTGCGTGGCGTTGTAGCCGTCCATGCTGCCCAGGGCATTACCCAGGGTAAAACTGCGTACATCGGTGTCTGGCAACGACAATGCGGCCTCTTCAGGCTGGGCCCGCAGCACGTAGCTGTGCCCACCCTGGCTGACGGCTTCCAGGCCGCTGCCATTGAGCAGTTGGCGCAGGGCCTGATCAGGCGAGTAATGCCCCTGCAGGCCATTGGATTGCAACCCGTTGGTCAGCTGCGGCGTGCTCGACAGGGTGATCCCCGCCTGACGGGCAAACTGGTTGAGTACATCGTTCAATTGCCCCCCCGGGATCGCGTACTGCTGGCTGACCTGGGGCGCTTCGGCGGCCAGAGCCTGGAGGGGCAGGGTGGACATGCCCAAGGCTGTGCCGAACAAAGCTGCCTGGACTGCCTTGCGCAGAGTGGCTGAATTCAAGACAGGTCGAAAATCATTCTCGTTGCATGGGCGTGTGTGTGGTGAGGCGCTGGGCATGAAAGAGTCCGTTTAAGGGTGGGAGGGCAGAAGATGATGCTTACTGTCCTAGCCGGTTCGGCGCCCAGAACCCGCCAAAAAGAGCAGCGCTTGGGTGAGGTCAGGCAGCCTGCTCCACACGAATCCACCAGCGCGTGCGTTGACGAAGCCTCACAGGCAGCGTTTGTGGCAGCAATTGCAGCAGCTGCTCAGGGTCCTCGAGGCGGAACACACCTGACAGGCGTAAATCGGCAATCTCATCGCTGCAACCCAAGTAGCCATGGCGATAACGGCCCACCTGTTCAAGAAAGTCGCGCAAGCGCATGTCGCGGGTAACGATCAGCCCTTCGCTCCAGGCAGCTGGGTCCATGGTCACGCTCTCCAGGCGTTGTGCGCCCTGAGCGTCCAGGCGCCAGTGCTGGCCGCTGGCAATCCACTGCACCTGGCCGTTCCCCGGCCGGTGTATCGCCACGTTGCCGTGGCTGACGCTGACCTGCGTGCAGTCTCGCTCCTGGCGCACCACAAAGCGCCCGTCGAAACCTTCGAGCAGGCCATCTTGCGTCTGTACCAGCAGAGGGCGAGCCTGGCTCGGTACGTCACTACACGTGAGCATCAGCTCCCCATGCCTGAGGCGGAGCAAGCGCTGCTGATCGTCGAAAGCGAGGTCTACCGCACTGCGCGTGTTGAGTTGCATCAGCGAGCCATCGGGCAGCTGGAAGCTACGCCGTTCGCCCGTGGCAGTCGCGTAGTCCGCAGTCCAACCGCTGACGGTATCGAGGTCTTTGGCCAGCCATGTCGCCGAGCCCGCCATGGCAGCGCAGCCAAGCAACTTGAGCGCCTGGCGACGGTGCAGGCGCCGCTGGCTGGTTTCCAAGGTCTGTAGGGCAACCCCCGCGCCGGGGATGGCGCGCAGGTCAAGGTCCTGATGCAGGTGAACCACCCGTTGCCAGGCCAGTTCGTGCTCGTGCCGTGCGCTACGCCACTGCTCGCATTGCTGCAGCAGCACGGGGCTATTGCCGCTTTCTCGTAGCCTGATCATCCACTGAATGGCGTGCTTGACCGCTTTGGCGGAAGGGGCGGCGGCTGTCATCGCTCGTCTTCAAAGCGCAGCAGGTAGCAATGATAAAGCGCATCAGCAATGTAGCGCTCCACTGTACGCACCGAGATACCCATCTGCTCGGCGATCGCCTGGTGTTTCAGCCCTTCGCACTGGGCCAGCAGGAACGCGCGGCGCACCTTTGGCTTGAGGCCATAAAGCATGCGAGCAATACGCTCCAGCAGTTCAAGCAGCACCTCGCGGGTTTCCGCCGAGGGTGCCGAGGCTTCCGGTAGATGGGCCAAGGCTTCGAGGTAAGCCCGGTGCAATTCTTCGCGGCGCCAGTGATCAATCACCAGCCCGCGTGCCACGGTGCGCAAGAAGGCCCTTGGCGTATTGAGTTGAACTTGCTCGCCACGCTGCAACAGCCGGACGAACGTGTCCTGGGCCAGGTCCGCGGCATCGGCGGCGTTACCTAGCTTGCTGCGCAGCCAGGCATGCAACCAGCCGTGGTGGTCACTGTAGAGCGTTTGCACGGAGTCATTGGAAGGCATGGAGGAGGGCGCTGGCTTCAATGGACATAAATGATAATTAGTCTCATTGTTTGCGGAGCCCGTTTATTTTGCAACAGGCTGATGTCGGGCGATCGTCTGTCCCGTTCAGAACCCGCTACCGCCCTAGCTGTGTGTCCAGATACTGCCTGATGACACGCGCCCCTGAGTTCAAGTGCTGCTCAAGCACCGCGACCGCTTCATCCACCAGCTTGTCGCTGGCCGCATCCACCAGCGCGTTGTGATCGTCCTGGGTGAGCTTGCCCAGCCCCATCGACGAAAGATGGAAGCGCAGAAAGCGCTCTTCTTCGTTCAGTTCGTTCTCGATCAGGCGCAGCAACTTCTTGTTCGGCGCCTTGCTGTACAGCGCCATGTGGAACAGGCGGTTGAGGCGGCCGATTTCGGCGTGACGGGTTTCGTTTTCCAGTTGCTGGATATACCCGCGCGCGTGGGCGATGTCATCGGCATCGAGCAACGGAATGGACTGGCGCAGGGCTTCGCTTTCGAGCAGAACACGCAGGGCGTAGGTGTCCACCGCGTCTTCGCCAATCAAGGGCGCAACCACTGCGCCCTTGTGCATCTCCACGTTCAGCAGCGACTGCGCTTCGAGCTGGCGCAAGGCCTCGCGCACGGGCATGCGGCTGACCCCGAACAAGGTGGCGAGCTCTTGCTGACGCACGGCAGTACCTGGCGGCAGACGACCATCAAGAATGGCGCTGCGCAGGCGCTCCTCGATAACAGCACGTGCCATGTGTGGGGATAGCTGTTCGCTAGCCAGCACGTTGCTCAGTTTGATTTTCTCGGCCACGCGGAGTCTGCCTCGACGATAAGAAAAGTTGGATCCAATGAAACTAGTAACAGGCAAGGGGGCTTGTCAAACCGTCGACCGCACTGGAGCGGCCGACCCAAGGCCGCGGCTATGGTGTATGAAGTCGCTTGGCAAAGGAAGCGGTACATAGAACGAGATAGCCATAAAGTCAGTATGGCCCGACCATTGGCTGCGTGATTGCAGGGTGCCATTGTTTTTTGCACGGGCAGGCCGCACCATCGCTGCTTTCGACGGGTCTGAACAGGTCTTCGCAGTGGCGATATCCTGGATGTTCAAAACGGCTGTGCGACGTGTCGGCCTTGCCGCGCTGCTGGGTAGCTTGCTACTGGGCGGTTTGCACGCGGATTGGGATTTTTCCCAGATCAGCCGCCAGTCGCAGGCGCTGTATGGCCCGCTTGGCGCGGGGCAGGGGCGTATCGACGCCTGGCAGAACCTGATGGCCACGCAGAAGCAGGGCAGTGAGCTGG
The DNA here is from genome assembly GCF_024748985.1 of Pseudomonas sp. B21-031. Taxonomy (NCBI): domain Bacteria; kingdom Pseudomonadati; phylum Pseudomonadota; class Gammaproteobacteria; order Pseudomonadales; family Pseudomonadaceae; genus Pseudomonas; species Pseudomonas sp. B21-031. The sequence continues at coordinate 155,793 of NZ_CP087181.1, forward strand.
AACGGCTGCAAGTGGTCAATCGCTTCTTCAACCAGCAATTGCGCTATGTCGAAGACATCGACTTGTGGCATGAGGTCGATTACTGGGCCACGCCGGTCCAGGCCCTGATCAAGGGGGCCGGTGATTGCGAGGACTACGCTATTGCCAAGTATTTCAGCCTGCGACGTATGGGCATCCCCAGCGAGAAGCTGCGCATCACCTACGTCAAGGCGCTGCGGCAGAACCGGGCGCACATGGTACTGACCTATTATTCCAGCCCACAGGCTCAGCCGTTGGTACTCGACAGCCTGATGGATGCCATCAAGCCGGCGAGCCAGCGCACCGACTTGCTGCCGGTGTACGCCTTCAATGGCGAGGGGTTGTGGCTGACAGGCGCCGCCGGCAACAAGAAGGTCGGCGATACCAAGCGCCTGTCACGTTGGCAGGATTTGCTGAAGAAAATGCAGGCCGAAGGGTTCCCGGCCGAGCCGGTTTACTGAAGGAGCACAGATGTCACTGTTCAAACAATTGCTGTTGGCCATTTGCCTGTTCCTGGTGGTCGCCTTCAGCGGCAGCTTCATGGTCAGCCTGGAGAGCTCGCGCAGCCAGTACGTCAACCAGCTGCGCTCGCACGCCCAGGATGCGGCGACTGCCTTGGCGCTGTCGCTGACGCCTAACATTGACGATCCGGCGATGGTCGAACTGATGGTCAGCTCGATCTTCGACAGTGGCTACTATGCGAGCATCAAAGTTGTCGACCTAGGCTCCAATGCCGTGCTGGTGGAGCGCCACGCCGAGCCCGACCCCGGGGGTGTGCCGGCCTGGTTCGTCCACCTCATCGGTCTTGAAGCCGCAGGTGGGGATGCCATCGTCAGCCGTGGCTGGCAGCAGGCGGCGCGGGTGGAGGTGATCAGCCATCCGATGTTCGCCATTGCCAAGCTCTGGCAGAGTGCGTTGGGCAGCCTGGGTTGGTTGTTGTTGTGCGGTGCCGCCAGCGCGGTGCTCGGCGCCTTGTTGCTGCGTCGGCAATTGCGGCCGCTGGATTACATGGTCGAGCAATCCCATGCGATCGCTCGGCGCGAATTCCTCAGCCTGCCAGACCTGCCGCGCACCCCTGAGCTGCGCCGTGTGGTGCAGGCAATGAACCAGATGGTCGAGAAGCTCAAGGCACTGTTTACCGAGCAGGCCGAGCGCAGTGAGCGGCTGCGCGCAGAGTCCTACCAGGACAGCCTCACCGGCTTGTCCAACCGCCGCTATTTCGAGATGCAACTGAATACGCGCGTCAGCAACCTGGAAGAGGCGCGCGCCGGTTACTTGTTGTTGCTGCGGGTTCAGGGCCTGGCAGGCCTTAACGCGCGCCTGGGTGGGCAGCGCACCGATCAGCTGTTGCAGGCAGTGGGCGAGCAGCTGCGCCGTACCTGTGCCAGCTACCCGGAGACCAAAGACCTGATCTCGCGCAGCCGTGGGGGCGAGTTTGCCGTGCTGGCGCCGGGCATGGTGCATGAAGAAGCGGTACAGCTCGCCCAGGCCCTGGAAGCGACACTGCAGAGCCTGCACGAGACGGGCGCCAGTGATGTCGACCCGGTGGCGTGCATCGGCCTTGCGCCGTTCACCCCAGGCGATGCGCCACAGGCATTGCTGAAGCTCGCCGACGAGGCCCTGGCGCGCGCCGAAAACCAGCCTGAGCCGGGCTGGGTGTGCCTTGAACAGGGTGCGGCCGCGGTGGCCGGTGATAGCCATCATGCCTGGCATGAGCGACTTGACCAGGCCTTCGCAAATGGGCAATTCGAACTGTTCTTCCAGCCGGTGGTGGACTGCGGCACAGGGCAACGGGTACTGCACCACAAAGTGATCTCGCGTTTGCACGATGAGCAGGGCGAGGCGCTGCCGGCCGGGCGCTTCTTGCCTTGGCTGGAGCGCTTCGGCTGGATGCCGCGCCTGGATCTGCTGGTGCTGGAAAAGGTGCTTGCCCACCTGCGCACTCATGATCAGGTGCTGGCGCTGAACCTGTCCGCTGCAACCTTGGCCGACCCCAAGGCGCTGCAACGCGTCTACGAGCTGTTGAGCCAGCATGCGGCGCTGGGCCCACGCCTGACATTCGAGATCGGCGAAGAGCAATTGCCCGAACAGTCAGCCCTCGAACAACTGACCCGACGCCTGCACGCGCATGGCTTCGGGCTGGCGCTGCAGCGCTTTGGCGGCCGGTTCAGCATGATTGGCAACCTGGCGCACCTGGGCCTTGCATACCTGAAGATCGATGGTAGCTATATTCGTAACATCGACCATGAACAACACAAGCGCCTGTTCATCGAAGCGATACAGCGCGCGGCGCACAGCATCGACCTGCCATTGATTGCTGAACGGGTCGAGACGGAAGGGGAAAGGTTGGTGCTGCGGGAAATGGGCGTGGGCGGTATTCAGGGGCAGTTGGTGGGTGAGCCCGCACCCTGGCGCTGACCGGGTAGGAGCAGCCTTGTGCTGCGAAGAGGCCAGTGGCGGCACCGATAATCTTCCGTGCTGCCACTGGCCTCTTCGCAGCACAAGGCTGCTCCTACCGGGATTGGGTAAGACTCAACGCTCGCGCAAGGCTTCCGAACGCGCCTTCATGATCGGCTTGAGCAAGTAGCTCATGATGGTCTTCTTGCCGGTCATGATATCCACCGTCGCCACCATCCCGGGGATGATCAGCAGCGGCTTCTCGTCGGTGCCCAAGTGGCTGCGGTCGGTGCGCAACTTGATTAGGTAGTACGTGGTCTTCTTGTCTTCATCGGTGATGGTGTCGGCGCCAATCTGTTCCAGCTTGGCCTTGAGGCCACCGTAGATGGTGTAGTCATAGGCGGTGAACTTGACGGTCGCCTCCTGCCCAGGGTGCAGGAAAGCGATGTCCTTGGGCAGGATCTTCGCCTCGATGACCAGTGTGTCGTCCAGCGGCACCACTTCGACGATGTCGCTACCCGGCTGGATGACCCCGCCGATGGTGTTGACCAGCAACTGCTTGACGATACCGCGTACTGGCGAGGTGACCATGGTGCGGTGTACCCGGTCATCCAGTGCCTTGCTGGTAGCAGTGGCCTTGTTGAGCTCGGTGCGGGCCTCGTTGAGCTGGGTCAGCGCCTCGCTGCGGAACTTGCCACGGGTCTCCTCGACCTTGCTCTGCACTTCGCGGATGGCCGCCTCGGCGCGCGGGATGGCCAGCGCGGTGGAGTCCATCTGGCCACGGTTTTCCACTTCGGCACGGCGCAGGCGCAGCACTTCGACCTGGGAAATCGCGCCCTGGGCCACCAGCGGCTCGGACATCGCGATTTCCTGACGCAGCAGTTGCAGGCTGTTGGCGTACTGGGCGCGCTTGGAGGTGTACTCGCGCAGCTCTTGCTGGCGCTGTACCAACTGCTGCTGCAGGCCGCCGATTTCGTCCTGCAGTTGCTGGCGCCGGCTCAGGTACAGCGACTCTTCGTTGGCTGCCTGGCTGGGCGCTGCCTTGCGCAGTTCTTCATCGATTTTCAGCGGGCGGTCTTCGACCTCTGCACTCAGGCGTTCGACCCGCAGCGCCATGGCCAGGCGGTCGGCCTCGGTTTCACCGACGTTGGAGGCGAAGCGGGTTTCGTCCAGGCGCAGCAAGGGCTGGCCGACTTCGACGATTTGCCCTTCCTTGGCGTAGATCTCAGCGATGATGCCGCCCTCAAGGTTCTGGATCTTCTGCACCTTGGACGACGGAATGGCCTTGCCTTCGCCGCGCGTGACCTCATCGATCGGCGCGACGCTGGCCCAGACGATCATGAACACGAAAAACGCGATCACACCCCAAATGGTCAGGCGAACCACCCGCGGCGCGTCCTCGATCAGCGCCTTGTTGACCTCAGGCAGTGGCTGCCCGCCAAGCGAGTCGGAGCCTTTGAAGTAGCGCCGCAGGCCATCCTTGAATTGCCCCATATCGAGCTTATGCAACACTGATCTGCCCCTTCTTCAGCGCATCCATGACCGCGGCTTTCGGGCCGTCGGCGACAATCTGCCCGCGATCGATCACGATCAGCCGGTCCACCAGCGACAGCAACGAAGCGCGGTGGGTCACCAGCAGCACCGTCTTGTTTTCGATGACCGCCTGCAGGCGCTGCTTGAGGCGCTCTTCACCGGTGTTGTCCATGGCGCTGGTCGGTTCGTCGAGCAGCAGGATCTGTGGATTGAGCAGCAATGCACGGCCCAGGGCGACGTTCTGCCGCTGGCCGCCGGAGAGGTTCTGGCCACGTTCGCCCACCTGCAGCTCATAGCCGTCAGGGTGCAGCCTGGCAAACTCATGAACACCTGCCAGCTCTGCAGCCTGCAGGATCATTTCGTCTTCGATGTAGCGGGCGCCGCTGACCAGGTTGTCGCGCAGGGTGCCGGCCATCAGCTGGATGTCCTGGGGCACATAGCCGATATTGTGGCGCAGCTCGCTGACGTCGATCTGGCGGATATCCACGCCATCGACCAACAGCGACCCGCCGTCGGATTCATACAGGCCAACGATCAGCTTGGCCAACGAGCTCTTGCCCGAACCGCTTCGGCCAATGATGCCCACCTTCTCGCCGGGGCGAATGGTCAGGTTGATGTTCTTGAGGGCCAGGTTCTGCTGGTTAGGATAGGTGAAGTCGACCCCGCGGAACTCGATGCTGCCCTGCAGCACCCGGCGGCTCAGTGGGCGCTCTTCGAAGTTGCGTTCCTGCGGCAGCTCCATCATGTGGTCGGTGGAGACCATGGTCACCTTGGCCTGCTGATAGCGGGCCAGCAAACCATTGAGCTGCCCCAGCGGGCCAAGGGCACGGCCGCTGAGCATGTAACAGGCGACTAGGCCACCCATGCTCAGGTTGCCGTCGATGATCATGTAGACACCGACGCAAATCATCGCCACCCCAGCCAGTTGCTGGATCAGCAGGGTGATGTTCATCGCCAGGCTCGACAACACCTTCACGCGCAGTTCCAGACGGCTGAGGGTGCCGAGCGTCTGTTCCCACATGTACTGGCGCTCGCTTTCAGCGTTGTTGACCTTGACCGCATCCAGGCCTGCCAGGGTCTCGATCAGGCTCGACTGGCGTTCCGAGGCTAGGGCCATGGTCCGCTCCATGGTCGCCATCAGCGGCCGCTGCAGGGCGTAACCGATACCCAGGGCCAGCGGGAAGGCGATGATCGGGATCCACACCAGATGCCCGCCAATGATGGCGATAACGATCAGGATCAACAGCGTGAACGGCAGGTCGATCAGGCTGGTCAGGGTCAAGGAGGCGAGGAAGTCGCGTAAACCCTGGAACTCATGGATGTTCTGGGCAAAGCTGCCGACCCGCGCCGGGCGGTACTTCATCGACATTCCGACGATACGTTCGAACAAGGTCGCCGAGATGATCAGGTCGGTCTTCTTGCCGGCCAAATCCAGGCAGAGGCCGCGCAGGCCCTTGAGGATCAGGTCGAAGAAGTAGGCCCCGGCGATGCCGACGGCCAGCACCCAAAGGGTCGAGGTCGCCTGGTTGGGCACCACCCGGTCATACACGTTCATGACGAACAGCGGCGCTGCCAAGGCGATCAGGTTGATCACCAGGCTGGCGGCGATGGCGTCGATATACAGCCATTTGCTGCGCAGCAAGGTGTCGCGGAACCAGGATTTCGCGCGCGGGATGAGGTTGCCGTGGTTGACGTCGAACTTGTGCTGCGGCTGGGCGAAGAACACACGCCCGCTGTAGTCACTGAGCAGCGCTTCGCGGCTGACGTGCACCTCGCCACCATCGCTCTCGCTGAGCAGCAGGCGTGCGGTGTCTTCATTCTCCCACCCCAGCAGGACGGCGCTGCGGCCTTCCTTGAGCAACAGCATGGCAGGCATGGCGATACTGGGGATCTGCTCCAGTTTACGCTGCAGCAGCCGCCCCTGCAGGCCGGCCCTGGCCGCCGCACGGGGCAGCAGCTCGGGGCTCAGGCGCTGCGCGGGCAGCGGCAGGCCGGTGGTCAGCATGACCCGGCTTGCAGGTTTCTGGTGCAGGACACACAGGCTCAGCAGACTATCCAGCAAGGGATCGTCATGCTGACTGCGTGGATCGTGGCTGAGTTGGACTCGACTGACTTCGGATTCCACGCGGCGCTCTCTTCATCCTTGCGGTGGGTGGGGCAGGGTGAGCCTCAGTTCAGGCCTGGCAGGCTCACCCTTGGTTTCAGATCGTTCTGCACAACGGTGGCCATCGGGGCAACGACACCCTGACTCTTGAGCAGTTGGCCAATGGTCGCCTTGATTCGATACTGAGTAAACAATTGTATGTTCTTCACTTCCACCAGGCGACGCTGGGCAGTGAAGGTTTCATTCTCGCTGTCGAGCAAGTCGAGCAGGGTTCGCTCGCCCAGGCTGAATTGCTGTTGGTAGGCGCTGCGCACACGGTTGCTGTGATCGACGTACTGCTGGGCGATCGGCAACTGGGCGTTGGCGTTCTCCTGAGCATTCCATGCCAGGCCCAACTCTTCATTGAGCTGACGCAAGGCATTGTTGCGGATATCCAGCGCCTGGTTGGACAGGTACGATTTGGACTCCAGGTCTGCCTTGTTGCTGCCGCCAGCATACAGGTTGAAGTTCATTCGCAGCATAGCCTGCCATTCGTTGTTATGGCCTGCTGTGCCATCGATATTGTTATCCGCCGTTCGTCCGAGTTCTGCATCGAAGCGTGGGTAGAAGGACGACTTTGCGGCCTCGTACTGTTTTTCTGCGGCGGCAACGTCCGATTCGGCCGAGCGCAGCACCGGGCTGCTTTCAACCAACTGTGTGCGGGCTTCCTCCAGCGTGGCGGGCAGCAGGTCGATGAACGGCGCCGGTGCGCTCAATTCATCGGGCATCTGGCCGACGACGCTGAGGTAATTGGTGCTGGCATCGGCCAGGTTGGTCTTCTCGGTGATCAAGTTGTTTTGCGCCTGCGCCAGTCGTGCCTCGGCCTGGTCCAGGTCAGCCAGGCGGCCGACGCCGCGGCTGGTGCGCAGTTTGATCTGATCCAGAATTCGTTCGTGGTTGCTCAGGTTGTCTTCGGCCAGGCGTACCATCTCGCGCCGCGACAGTACATCCAGATACACCTGGGCGACGTCGAGCGCGGTGCGCTCGGAGGTGCCCATCAGGGAGTAGGCCCGGGCGTTGGCGGTGGCTTGTTGACGGTCGACTTCGTTTGACGTGGCAAAACCGTCAAAAACCATTTGGCGAAGACGGATTGCTGACTCACCTCGGTTCAGTGTGTCCCAGCGGTTACCGGTGCTCGGGCTATCGGTACCCTCGCGCCCATAGCCCGCCGTTACATCGACCCTCGGCAAGTAGCCGCCCTTGGCCGCGCGCAGCTGGTAATCCGCGGCCACACGAGCATTCACGCCGGCTTGGATTTCCGGGTGTCGCTCAAGGGCTGTTTGCATGGCTTCGGGCAAGGATTGTGCTTGTACGAACGTGGCGGCTAGGGTGATGGGAAGAACGGTAAACAGTGACGCACGCATTTTTGGCGGGTTCCCGAAGGCGCAGTTGTCCTGAATCACGGTTGAAGGTTTTCAGGGCCTGGAAAATGGCACCTGATCTGACCGATGAGCGAACTTCCGACGGGCACTGGATTAGTACTAAAGGAAGGGGTGGCAAAGGTGCAAATATCAATGTGACATTACATTGCCGATTGTTTAGGATGGCGAGTATAAGGTCAATAGTTTGGCAGATAGTTAATTCCAAACAGTTATAGACGGAATTTTGACGTCAAAATCGTCAACACATCAATCGACACAGTTCCGCCTGAAGTGGCTTTCAAGAGCGCCGCTCTGGCAGGGAAGTACCCCAATCGGGTCACACGGAGAGTCCAATGAGCAGCGTTGTAGCCATCGTCAAAAGCATTGTCGGCCAGGTTATTGCGGTATCCCCAGAGGGCATCCGGCGTGTACTCATTGAAGGTGACCGCCTGTTGGCGGGTGAGGAAGTCCTCACCGGCCCAGGCGGCGCGGTAACCCTCGAGTTGGCCGACGGCCGTATGCTCGACCTGGGCCGTGACAGTCAGTGGAGCGCGGATGCGCCTTACAGCAGCGCCGACCTGAGCCAGGCCACTGCGCAGGCTGCACCGTCGGTTGAAGAGCTGCAGCAGGCGATCGCCGCAGGTGTCGACCCGACTACCGAGCTTGAAGCTACCGCAGCAGGCCCGGCAGCGGCAGGCGGTGGCGGTGCGCTGGGGGGTGGCCACAGCTTCGTCATGCTTGAGGAGACCGCAGGCCGGGTCGACCCGAGCATCGGCTTCCCGACTGGCCCGTTGGGCTTTGCCGCAGCGCTGGACAATGAAGACGTTGGCGCGGTGGACACCAGCAACAACAACCAGGCCATTCCGCCCACAACGGAGACCAACGTCTCCACCGCTCTTGTACTCAACGCCACCCCTTCCATCACCGAAGCGGGTGGCGTAATCGTTTACACCGCGACAGTTGGCCAGGCGCCGACGTCCAACCTGATCGTCACCCTGGCCAACGGCGCAGTGATCGTCATTCCGGCAGGGCAGACCAGCGGTAGCGTCAACGTCACCATCCCGGCCAATGACACGCCGTACATCGACGGTGGTCAGATTTCGACCACCGTAACCGGCACCACCGGTGGTAACGGTCTGATCGTGACCCTGCCGCAAACGCCGGCGGTTACGCAGATTACCGATACCATCGACACCACCACGGCGACCTTGACCGCCACCCCTTCGGTAACCGAAGGCGGTGTGATCACCTACACAGTGACCCTGAGCAACCCTGCTCAGACGCCGGTGACCGTGACCCTGTCCAATGGCCAGACGATCACCATTGAGCCTGGCAAGAGCCAGGGCAGCGTTGATTTTCAGACGCCGGCTAACGACGTCTACAACAATGGCTCGACCGTTAGCACCACCATCACCGGTGCTACTGGCGGCAACTTCGAGCAGCTGACGCCGAACCCTGCGCCGGCCGAGACCACGATCAATGATTCGGTGGACGTCACTACGGCGACCCTGACTTCCAATCCGTCGGTCACCGAAGGCGGTGTGATCACCTACACCGTGACCCTGAGCAACCCTGCCCAGACGCCGGTCACTGTTACCCTGTCGAACGGCCAGACCATCACCGTCGAGGCTGGCAAGACCCAGGGCAGCGTTGATTTCCAGACCCCGTCCAACGACGTCTACAACAACGGCTCGACCGTCAGCACCACCATCACCGGTGCCACTGGCGGTAACTTCGAGCAGTTGACGCCGAACCCGACCCCGGCTCAGACCACGATCAATGATTCGGTAGACGTCACTACCGCGACCCTGACTGCCAACCCGTCGGTGACCGAAGGTGGCTTGATCACCTACACCGTGACTTTGAGCAATCCTGCTCAGACGCCGGTCACCGTGACCCTGTCCAATGGCCAGACCATCACCGTTGAAGCCGGCAAGACCCAGGGCAGCGTTGATTTCCAGACCCCGGCCAATGACGTCTACAACAACGGCTCGACCGTTAGCACCACAATTACCGGCGCTACTGGCGGTAACTTCGAGCAACTGACGCCGAACCCGACCCCGGCTCAGACCACGATCAATGATTCGGTAGACGTCACTACTGCGACCCTGACGGCCAACCCTTCGGTGACCGAAGGCGGTGTGATCACCTACACCGTGACCCTGAGCAACCCTGCCCAGACTCCGGTAACCGTGACTCTGTCCAATGGCCAGACCATCACCGTTGAAGCTGGCAAAACCCAGGGCAGCGTTGATTTCCAGACCCCGGCCAATGACGTCTACAACAACGGCTCAACCGTAAGTGTCACGATCAAGGACGCTACTGGCGGTAACTTCGAGCAACTGACGCCGAACCCGACCCCGGCTCAGACCACGATCAATGATTCGGTAGACGTCACTACTGCGACCCTGACGGCCAACCCTTCGGTGACCGAAGGCGGTGTGATCACCTACACCGTGACCCTGAGCAACCCTGCCCAGACTACAGTCACCGTGACCCTGTCGAACGGCCAGACCATCACCGTCGAGGCCGGCAAGACCCAGGGCAGCGTTGATTTCCAAACCCCGGTCAACGATGTCTACAACAATGGCTCGACCGTTAGCACCACCATCACCGGTGCCACTGGCGGCAACTTCGAGCAGCTGACGCCGAACCCGACCCCGGCTCAGACCACGATCAATGATTCGGTAGACGTCACTACTGCGACCCTGACGGCCAACCCTTCGGTGACCGAAGGCGGCGTGATCACCTACACCGTGACCCTGAGCAACCCTGCCCAGACTCCGGTAACCGTGACTCTGTCCAATGGCCAGACCATCACCGTTGAAGCTGGCAAAACCCAGGGCAGCGTTGATTTCCAGACCCCGGCCAATGACGTCTACAACAACGGCTCAACCGTAAGTGTCACGATCAAGGACGCTACTGGCGGTAACTTCGAGCAACTGACGCCGAACCCGACCCCGGCTCAGACCACGATCAATGATTCGGTAGACGTCACTACTGCGACCCTGACGGCCAACCCTTCGGTGACCGAAGGCGGTGTGATCACCTACACCGTGACCCTGAGCAACCCTGCCCAGACTCCAGTCACCGTGACCCTGTCGAACGGCCAGACCATCACCGTCGAGGCCGGCAAGACCCAGGGCAGCGTTGATTTCCAAACCCCGGTCAACGATGTCTACAACAATGGCTCGACCGTTAGCACCACCATCACCGGTGCCACTGGCGGCAACTTCGAGCAGCTGACGCCGAACCCGACCCCGGCTCAGACCACGATCAATGATTCGGTAGACGTCACTACTGCGACCCTGACGGCCAACCCTTCGGTGACCGAAGGCGGCGTGATCACCTACACCGTGACCCTGAGCAACCCTGCCCAGACTCCGGTAACCGTGACTCTGTCCAATGGCCAGACCATCACCGTTGAAGCTGGCAAAACCCAGGGCAGCGTTGATTTCCAGACCCCGGCCAATGACGTCTACAACAACGGCTCAACCGTAAGTGTCACGATCAAGGACGCTACTGGCGGTAACTTCGAGCAACTGACGCCGAACCCGACCCCGGCTCAGACCACGATCAATGATTCGGTAGACGTCACTACTGCGACCCTTACGGCCAACCCTTCGGTGACCGAAGGTGGCGTGATCACCTACACCGTGACCCTGAGCAACCCTGCCCAGACTCCGGTAACCGTGACTCTGTCCAATGGCCAGACCATCACCGTTGAAGCTGGCAAGACCCAGGGCAGCGTTGATTTCCAGACCCCGGCCAATGACGTCTACAACAACGGCTCAACCGTAAGTGTCACGATCAAGGACGCTACTGGTGGCAACTTCGAGCAACTCACGCCGAACCCAACCCCAGCGTCCACTGTAATCAATGACAGTGTCGATACCGTAAACGTAAGCATCGTCAGTAACGGTAATGTCACTGAAGACCAGCAGCCATCCTTCACGATCAAAGTGAGCCAGGCGCTGGACCGTCCGCTCACTGTGACCCTGTCGAATGGCGAAACCGTCACCATCGAGGCCGGCAAGACCGAAGTCGAGTATAAGACCCCGGCTCAGGGCGATGACGTCATCAAGGACGCGGGTTCCGTGACGCTGAGCGTCACCGATGCCACTGTTTCGGGTGCAACCTTCGAGCATCTGGCCATCGGCGGCCCAGCTACCGTCGAGATTTCGGACACCATCAGCGAAGTTGTTGCAACCCTGACTGTCGACAAGGCGACTGTGGCGGAAGGCGGCCAGGTGACCTACACCGTCACGCTGACCAACGCGCAGGGGCTTTCGGTCACTCAGCACGGGGCACTGACCTTCACCCTGACCGACGGCACAAAAGTCACGATTCCGGCTGACAGTGCCTCTGGTACCGCGACCATCACGGTTAACGATGACGTGTACGTCGGCGGCCAGGCCGCTATTGCCAACAAGCTTGAGTCGGTTTCGGGTGCAGACAGCTTCGAGAAGCTGACTCTGGATGGTGAAACCGTCACTACTTCTGTGACGGACGAACCGGGTTCGGGTACTCCAGGTACCGGCAACCAGGGCGATTTGGTGCAGGTCACCATCACCGCTGACCAGGTTTCGGTTGCTGAGAACGTCAAGCCGACCTTCACCGTTCACATCAACACTGCCCTGGCTCACGACTTGGTCGTGACGCTGAGCAACAACGCTACTGTCACCATCAAAGCGGGTGAAACCAGCGCGCCGTACACCCACGAAGCGCAGGGCGACGACGTCTACAAAGACGCCGGTGAAATCAGCCTGGGTATCAAGTCGGCAGCAGACATCGATGGTCGGGCCTTCGAGAACCTGCAGTTGGGCGACGCGGCATCGGTCAAAGTTACCGATACCACTGACGACGTCATCGCCAAACTGACCGCCACCCCTTCGGTCACCGAAGGCGGCGAGATCACTTACACCGTCACCCTGACCAACAAAGACGGTCTGCCGATCGATAACCACGCGCCGTTATACTTCACCTTGAGTGACGGCAAAACGGTCATCACCGTCCCGGCCAACGGCACCACCGGTTCGATTACCGTAACTGCCCCGGACAACGTCTACACCGGTACTAACCCGCCGGTAGAGCAGAGCCTGCAATCGGTTAGCGGCGCTGATGCTTGGAAGTTCGAAAACCTGGTTCTGGACAAGACTCCAGTCAGCACCACTGTCACTGACGAGCCGGGTACCCCAGGCAACGAAGGCGATGTGGTCAAGGTCACCATTACCGCCGATCAAATCTCGGTGGCTGAAAACGTTAAACCGACCTTCACCGTCCATATCAACACTGCCCTGGCCCACGACCTGGTCGTGACCCTGAGCAACAACGCTACCGTCACCATCAAAGCGGGTGAAACCAGCGCGCCGTACACCCACGAAGCGCAGGGCGACGACGTCTACAAAGACGCCGGTGAAATCGAGCTGGGCATCAAGTCGGCAGCAGACATCGATGGCCGTGCCTTCGAGAACCTGCAGCTGGGCGACGCCGCTTCGGTCAAAGTGACCGATACTACTGACGATGTCATCGCCAAACTGACCGCCACCCCTTCGGTCACCGAAGGCGGCGAGATCACTTACACCGTCACCCTGACCAACAAAGACGGCTTGCCGATCGACAACCATGCGCCGTTGTATTTCACCCTGAGTGACGGCAAAACGGTCATCACCGTCCCGGCCAACGGCACCACCGGTTCGGTTACCGTGACTGCGCCGGACAACGTCTACACCGGCGCTAACCCGCCGGTAGAGCAGAGCCTGCAATCGGTTAGCGGCGCTGATGCTTGGAAGTTCGAGAACCTGGTTCTGGACAAGACTCCAGTCAGCACCACTGTGACTGACGAGCCGGGTACCCCTGGCAACGAAGGCGATGTGGTCAAGGTCACCATCACCGCTGACCAAGTCTCGGTGGCGGAAAACGTCAAACCGACCTTCACCGTTCACATCAACACTGCCCTGGCCCACGACCTGGTCGTGACGCTGAGCAACAATGCCACCGTCACCATCAAGGCTGGCGAAACCAGCGCGCCATACACTCACGACGCGCAGGGCGACGACGTCTACAAAGACGCCGGTGAAATCAGCCTGGGTATCAAGTCTGCCGTCGATGTTGACGGTCGTGCCTTCGAGAACCTGCAGTTGGGCGACGCGGCATCGGTCAAAGTCACTGACACCACTGACGACGTCATCGCCAAACTGACCGCCACCCCTTCGGTCACCGAAGGCGGCGAGATCACTTACACCGTCACCCTGACCAACAAAGACGGTCTGCCGATCGACAACCACGCGCCGTTGTATTTCACCCTGAGTGACGGCAAAACTGTCATCACCGTACCGGCCAACGGCACCACCGGTTCGATTATCGTGACCGCGCCGGACAACGTCTACACCGGCGCTAACCCACCGGTAGAGCAGAGCCTGCAGGCAGTCAGCGGCGCTGACGCCTGGAAGTTCGAGAACCTGGTTCTGGACAAGACGCCGGTCAGCACCACTGTTACTGACGAGCCAGGCACGCCGGGCAACGAAGGCGACCTGGTCAAGGTCACCATCACCGCCGACCAGGTTTCGGTTGCTGAGAACGTCAAACCGACCTTCACCGTTCACATCAACACTGCCCTGGCTCACGATCTGGTCGTGACCCTGAGCAACAACGCTACCGTCACCATCAAAGCGGGCGAAACCAGCGCGCCATACACCCACGAAGCACAGGGCGACGACGTTTACAAAGACGCCGGCGAAATTTCCCTGGGTATCAAGTCTGCCGTCGATGTTGACGGCCGTGCCTTCGAAAACCTGCAGCTGGGCGATGCGGCTTCGGTCAAAGTCACCGACACCACGGATGACGTGGTGGCCAAGCTGACTGCCACGCCTTCGGTTACCGAAGGCGGTGCGATCACTTACACCATCACCCTGACCAACAAAGATGGCTTACCGATCGATAAGCACTCGGCGCTGACCTTCACCCTGAGTGATGGCACCACCGTCATTACCGTGCCGGCCAACAGCACCACTGGTTTCACCACGGTGACTGCCCCGGACAACGTCTACGTCGGTACCAACGACCCAGTGATCAAATCGATCGCTTCTGTTGATGGCGCGGATGTCGGCAAGTTCGAGAACCTGGTTCTGGACAAAACCCCGGTCAGCACCGCTGTCACCGACGAACCAGGCACGCCGGGCAACGAAGGCGACGTGGTCAAGGTCACCATCACGGCTGACCAGGTATCGGTCGCCGAGAACGTGAAGCCGACCTTCACCGTTCACATCAACACCGCGCTGGCCCACGACCTGGTCGTGACGCTGAGCAACAATGCCACCGTCACCATCAAGGCTGGCGAAACCAGCGCGCCGTACACCCGCGAAGCGCAGGGCGACGACGTCTACAAAGACGCCGGCGAAATCAGCCTGGGTATCAAGTCTGCCGTCGATGTTGACGGTCGTGCCTTCGAAAATCTGCAGCTGGGCGACGCGGCATCGGTCAAAGTGACCGATACCACTGACGATGTCATCGCCAAACTGACCGCCACCCCTTCGGTCACCGAAGGCGGCGAGATCACTTACACCGTCACCCTGACCAACAAAGACGGTCTGCCGATCGACAACCATGCACCGTTGTACTTCACCTTGAGTGACGGCAAGACGGTGATCACCGTACCAGCCAACGGCACCACCGGTTCGGTCACCGTGACCGCGCCGGACAACGTCTACACCGGCGCTAACCCACCGGTCGAGCAGAGCCTGCAGGCGGTCAGCGGCGCTGACGCCTGGAAGTTCGAGAACCTGGTTCTGGATAAGACTCCAGTCAGCACCACTGTCACTGACGAGCCGGGTACCCCTGGCAACGAAGGCGATGTGGTCAAGGTCACCATCACCGCTGACCAAGTCTCGGTGGCGGAAAACGTCAAACCGACCTTCACCGTTCACATCAACACTGCCCTGGCCCACGACCTGGTCGTGACGCTGAGCAACAATGCCACCGTCACCATCAAGGCTGGCGAAACCAGCGCGCCATACACTCACGACGCGCAGGGCGACGACGTTTACAAAGACGCTGGCGAAATTTCCCTGGGTATCAAGTCTGCCGTCGATGTTGACGGCCGTGCCTTCGAAAACCTGCAGCTGGGCGATGCGGCTTCGGTCAAAGTCACCGACACCACGGATGACGTGGTGGCCAAGCTGACTGCCACGCCTTCGGTCACCGAAGGCGGCGAGATCACTTACACCGTCACCCTGACCAACAAAGACGGTCTGCCGATCGATAACCATGCACCGTTGTACTTCACCTTGAGTGACGGTAAAACGGTCATCACCGTACCAGCCAACGGCACCACCGGTTCGGTTACCGTGACTGCGCCGGACAACGTCTACACCGGCACTAACCCGCCGGTAGAGCAGAGCCTGCAATCGGTTAGCGGCGCTGATGCTTGGAAGTTCGAAAACCTGGTTCTGGACAAGACTCCAGTCAGCACCACTGTCACTGACGAGCCGGGTACCCCAGGCAACGAAGGTGATGTGGTCAAGATCACCATTACCGCCGATCAAATCTCGGTGGCTGAAAACGTTAAACCGACCTTCACCGTCCATATCAACACTGCCCTGGCCCACGACCTGGTCGTGACCCTGAGCAACAACGCTACCGTCACTATCAAAGCCGGTGAAACCAGCGCGCCATACACTCACGACGCGCAGGGCGACGACGTCTACAAAGATGCCGGTGAAATCTCTCTAGGTATCAAGTCTGCCGTCGATGTTGACGGTCGTGCCTTCGAAAATCTGCAGCTGGGCGACGCGGCGTCGGTCAAAGTGACCGATACCACTGACGATGTCATCGCCAAACTGACCGCCACCCCTTCGGTCACCGAAGGCGGCGAGATCACTTACACCGTCACCCTGACCAACAAAGACGGTCTGCCGATCGACAACCACGCGCCGTTGTATTTCACCCTGAGTGACGGCAAAACGGTCATCACCGTACCGGCCAACGGCACCACCGGTTCGATTACCGTGACCGCGCCGGACAACGTCTACACCGGCGCTAACCCACCGGTCGAGCAGAGCCTGCAGGCGGTCAGCGGCGCTGACGCCTGGAAGTTCGAGAACCTGGTTCTGGATAAGACTCCAGTCAGCACCACTGTCACTGACGAGCCGGGTACCCCTGGCAACGAAGGCGATGTGGTCAAGGTCACCATCACCGCTGACCAAGTCTCGGTGGCGGAAAACGTCAAACCGACCTTCACCGTTCACATCAACACTGCCCTGGCCCACGACCTGGTCGTGACGCTGAGCAACAACGCGGTTGTGACCATCAAGGCTGGCGAAACCAGCGCGCCATACACTCACGACGCGCAGGGCGACGACGTCTACAAAGATGCCGGTGAAATCTCTCTAGGTATCAAGTCTGCCGTCGATGTTGACGGTCGTGCCTTCGAAAATCTGCAGCTGGGCGACGCGGCATCGGTCAAAGTTACCGATACCACTGACGATGTCATCGCCAAACTGACCGCCACCCCTTCGGTCACTGAAGGCGGCGAGATCACCTACACCGTCACCCTGACCAACAAAGACGGTCTGCCGATCGACAACCACGCGCCGTTGTATTTCACCCTGAGTGACGGCAAAACGGTCATCACCGTTCCGGCCAACGGCACCACCGGTTCGATTACCGTAACTGCCCCGGACAACGTCTACACCGGCACTAACCCACCGGTCGAGCAGAGCCTGCAGGCGGTCAGCGGCGCTGACGCCTGGAAGTTCGAGAACCTGGTTCTGGACAAGACCCCGGTCAGCACCACTGTGACTGACGAGCCAGGAACGCCGGGCAACGAAGGCGACGTGGTCAAGGTCACCATTACCGCCGACCAGGTTTCGGTTGCTGAGAACGTCAAACCGACCTTCACCGTTCACATCAACACTGCCCTGGCTCACGACTTGGTCGTGACGCTGAGCAACAACGCTACTGTCACCATCAAAGCGGGTGAAACCAGCGCGCCGTACACCCACGAAGCGCAGGGCGACGACGTCTACAAAGACGCCGGCGAAATCAGCCTGGGTATCAAGTCTGCCGTCGATGTTGACGGTCGTGCCTTCGAAAATCTGCAGCTGGGCGACGCGGCATCGGTCAAAGTTACCGATACCACTGACGATGTCATCGCCAAACTGACCGCCACCCCTTCGGTCACTGAAGGCGGCGAGATCACCTACACCGTCACCCTGACCAACAAAGACGGTCTGCCGATCGACAACCACGCGCCGTTGTATTTCACCCTGAGTGACGGCAAAACGGTCATCACCGTACCGGCCAACGGCACCACCGGTTCGGTTACCGTGACTGCGCCGGACAACGTCTACACCGGCGCTAACCCGCCGGTAGAGCAGAGCCTGCAATCGGTTAGCGGCGCTGATGCTTGGAAGTTCGAGAACCTGGTTCTGGACAAGACTCCAGTCAGCACCACTGTGACTGACGAGCCGGGTACCCCAGGCAACGAAGGCGACTGTGGTCAAGGTCACCATCACCGCTGATCAGGTTTCGGTGGCGGAAAACGTCAAACCGACGTTCACCGTTCACATCAACACTGCCCTGGCTCACGACCTGGTCGTGACCCTGAGCAACAACGCTACCGTCACCATCAAGGCTGGCGAAACCAGCGCGCCTTACACCCACGAAGCGCAAGGCGATGACGTCTACAAAGACGCCGGCGAAATCGAGCTGGGCATCAAGTCGGCAGCAGACATCGATGGCCGTGCCTTCGAGAACCTGCAGCTGGGCGATGCGGCCTCGGTCAAAGTCACCGACACCACCGACGATGTCGTGGCCAAGCTGACCGCCACCCCTTCGGTCACCGAAGGCGGTGCAATCACTTACACCATTACGCTGACCAACAAAGATGGCTTGCCGATTGATAAACACTCGGCGCTGACCTTCACGCTGAGCGACGGCACCACCGTCATCACGGTCCCGGCCAACAGCACCACTGGTTTCACCACCGTGACTGCTCCGGATAACGTCTACGTCGGTACCAACGACGCGGTGATAAAGTCGATCGCGACCGTCGATGGCGCCGATGTTGGCAAGTTCGAGAACTTGGTTCTGGACAAGACGCCGGTCAGCACTGCTGTCACCGATGAGCCTGGCTCGGGTACTCCGGGGACCGGCAACGAAGGCGACTTGGTTAAAGTCACCATTACTGCTGACCAGGTATCGGTGGCGGAGAACGTCAAGCCAACCTTCACCGTTCACATCAACACTGCGCTGGCTCACGACCTGGTCGTGACCCTGAGCAACAACGCGGTTGTGACTATCAAGGCCGGCGAAACCAGCGCGCCGTACACCCACGAAGCGCAGGGCGATGACGTCTACAAAGACGCTGGCGAAATCGAGCTGGGCATCAAGTCCGCCGTCGATGTTGACGGTCGTGCCTTCGAGAACCTGCAGCTGGGTGACGCCGCTTCGGTCAAAGTCACCGACACCACCGATGACGTGGTGGCCAAGCTGACCGCGACGCCTTCGGTGACCGAAGGTGGTGCGATCACCTACACCATTACGCTGACCAACAAAGACGGTCTGCCGATTGATAAGCACTCGGCACTCACCTTCACCTTGAGCGACGGCACCACCGTCATCACCGTGCCGGCCAACAGCACTACCGGTTTCACCACGGTGACTGCTCCGGACAACGTTTACGTTGGTACCAACGACGCGGTGATCAAATCGATCGCCACCGTCGACGGTGCCGATGTCGGCAAGTTCGAGAACCTGGTTCTGGACAAGACGCCGGTCAGCACTGCTGTTACCGACGAGCCAGGCTCGGGTACTCCAGGCGCTGGCAACGAAGGTGATCTGGTCAAAGTCACCATCACGGCTGACCAGGTATCGGTCGCCGAGAACGTGAAGCCGACCTTCACCGTCCACATCAACACCGCGCTGGCTCACGACCTAGTCGTGACCTGAGCAACAACGCTACCGTCACCATCAAAGCTGGCGAAACCAGCGCGCCTTACACCCACGAAGCGCAAGGCGATGACGTCTACAAAGACGCCGGTGAAATCGAGTTGGGCGTGAAGTCGGCAGCAGACATCGATGGCCGTGCCTTCGAAAACCTGCAGCTGGGCGACGCGGCGTCGGTCAAAGTGACTGACACCACCGACGATGTCGTGGCCAAGCTGACTGCCACCCCTTCGGTTACCGAAGGTGGTGCGATCACTTACACCATCACCCTGACCAACAAAGACGGTCTGCCGATCGACAAGCATTCGGCGCTGACCTTCACCTTGAGTGACGGCACCACCGTCATCACGGTTCCGGCCAACAGCACCACCGGCTTCACCACCGTGACTGCTCCGGATAACGTCTACGTCGGTACCAACGACGCGGTGATAAAGTCGATCGCGTCCGTCGATGGCGCCGATGTTGGCAAGTTCGAGAACCTGGTTCTGGACAAGACGCCGGTCAGCACTGCTGTTACCGACGAGCCAGGCTCGGGTACTCCAGGCGCTGGCAACGAAGGTGATCTGGTCAAAGTCACCATCACGGCTGACCAGGTATCGGTCGCCGAGAACGTGAAGCCGACCTTCACCGTTCACATCAATACCGCGCTGGCTCACGACCTGGTCGTGACGCTGAGCAACAACGCTACCGTCACCATCAAAGCTGGCGAAACCAGCGCGCCGTACACCCACGAAGCGCAGGGTGACGACGTCTACAAAGACGCCGGTGAAATCGAGTTGGGCGTGAAGTCGGCAGCAGACATCGATGGCCGTGCCTTCGAGAATCTGCAGCTGGGCGACGCGGCGTCGGTCAAAGTGACTGACACCACCGACGATGTCGTGGCCAAGCTGACTGCCACCCCTTCGGTTACCGAAGGTGGTGCAATCACCTACACCATCACCCTGACCAACAAAGACGGTCTGCCGATCGACAAGCATTCGGCGCTGACCTTCACCCTGAGCGATGGCACCACCGTCATTACTGTGCCGGCCAACAGCACCAGCGGTTTCACCACCGTGACTGCTCCGGACAACGTCTACGTCGGTACCAACGACGCGGTGATCAAATCGATCGCCACCGTCGACGGCGCCGATGTTGGCAAGTTCGAAAACCTGGTTCTGGACAAGACCCCAGTCAGCACCGCTGTCACCGACGAGCCAGGCTCGGGTACTCCAGGCGCTGGCAACGAAGGTGATCTGGTCAAAGTCACCATCACGGCTGATCAGGTATCGGTCGCCGAGAACGTGAAGCCGACCTTCACCGTGCACATCAACACCGCGCTGGCTCACGACCTGGTCGTGACCTGAGCAACAACGCTACCGTCACCATCAAGGCTGGCGAAACCAGCGCGCCGTACACCCACGAAGCGCAGGGCGACGACGTCTACAAAGACGCCGGTGAAATCGAGCTGGGCGTCAAGTCGGCAGCAGACATCGATGGCCGTGCCTTCGAGAACCTGCAGCTGGGCGACGCGGCGTCGGTCAAAGTGACTGACACCACCGACGATGTCGTGGCCAAGCTGACTGCCACCCCTTCGGTTACCGAAGGTGGTGCGATCACTTACACCATCACCCTGACCAACAAAGACGGTCTGCCGATCGACAAGCATTCGGCGCTGACCTTCACCCTGAGCGATGGCACCACCGTCATTACTGTGCCGGCCAACAGCACCAGCGGTTTCACCACCGTGACTGCCCCGGACAACGTTTACGTTGGTACCAATGACGCGGTGATCAAATCGATCGCCACCGTCGACGGCGCCGATGTTGGCAAGTTCGAGAACCTGGTTCTGGACAAGACCCCGGTCAGCACTGCTGTCACCGACGAGCCAGGCTCGGGTACTCCAGGCACCGGCAACGAAGGCGACTTGGTCAAAGTCACCATCACTGCCGATCAGGTTTCGGTGGCTGAGAACGTCAAACCGACCTTCACCGTGCACATCAACACCGCCCTGGCTCACGACCTGGTCGTGACGCTGAGCAACAACGCGGTTGTGACTATCAAGGCCGGCGAAACCAGCGCGCCGTACACCCACGAAGCGCAGGGTGACGACGTCTACAAAGACGCCGGTGAAATCGAGTTGGGCGTGAAGTCGGCAGCAGACATCGATGGCCGTGCCTTCGAGAACCTGCAGCTGGGCGACGCGGCGTCGGTCAAAGTCACCGACACCACCGACGATGTCGTGGCCAAGCTGACTGCCACCCCTTCGGTTACCGAAGGTGGTGCGATCACTTACACCATCACCCTGACCAACAAAGACGGTCTGCCGATCGACAAGCATTCGGCGCTGACCTTCACCCTGAGCGATGGCACCACCGTCATTACTGTGCCGGCCAACAGCACCAGCGGTTTCACCACCGTGACTGCGCCGGACAACGTCTACGTCGGTACCAACGACGCGGTGATCAAATCGATCGCCACCGTCGACGGCGCCGATGTTGGCAAGTTCGAAAACCTGGTTCTGGACAAGACGCCGGTTAGCACCGCTGTGACCGACGAACCCGGCGTAGGCACCCCAGGCAGCAACAACCAGGGCGACAAAGTCGAACTGAGCATCGTTGCCAACCAGACCTCGGTCTTCGAGAACGAGAAACCGACCTTCACCATCAGCATCAAAGAGGCCCTGGACCAGGACCTCACGGTGCAGCTGACCGAAGGCAAGTCGGTGGTGATCAAGAAGGGCGAAACCTCGGCCATCTTCACCCACGACGCGCAAGGCGAAGACGTATACGTCGATGCTGGCTCGCTGACCGTCAGCATCACCGGCACCAGCGTGCCGGATGGTCGCCAGTTCGAGAACCTGGTGGTCAGCAAGCCTTCGGCCTCGGTGGACATCAAGGACACCTCGAACGAAGTCATCGCCAAGCTCACTGCAACCGAGTCGGTCACCGAAGGCGGCTCGATCGTCTACACCGTGACCCTGACCAGCAAAGATGGCCTGCCAGTCAACAACCACGGCGCCCTGACCTTCACGCTGAGCGACGGCAAAACCGTCATCACCGTGCCGGCCAATGGCACCGTCGGTACGGCCACCGTCGCTGCGCCGGATAACGTCTACATCGGCCAGAGCTCGGTCAGCCAGACCCTGCAATCGGTAGGCGGCGCGGGCGCCAGCAAGTTCGAAAACCTGACCCTGGACAAGGCCCCGGCCACCACCACGGTCAACGACGAACCCGGCGTAGGCACCCCAGGCAGCAACAACCAGGGCGACAAAGTCGAACTGAGCATCGTTGCCAACCAGACCTCGGTCTTCGAGAACGAGAAACCGACCTTCACCATCAGCATCAAAGAGGCCCTGGACCAGGACCTCACGGTGCAGCTGACCGAAGGCAAGTCGGTGGTGATCAAGAAGGGCGAAACCTCGGCCATCTTCACCCACGACGCGCAAGGCGAAGACGTATACGTCGATGCTGGCTCGCTGACCGTCAGCATCACCGGCACCAGCGTGCCGGATGGCCGCCAGTTCGAGAACCTGGTGGTCAGCAAGCCTTCGGCTTCGGTGGACATCAAGGACACCTCGAACGAAGTCATCGCCAAGCTCACTGCAACCGAGTCGGTCACCGAAGGCGGCTCGATCGTCTACACCGTGACCCTGACCAGCAAAGATGGCCTGCCAGTCAACAACCACGGCGCCCTGACCTTCACGCTGAGCGACGGCAAAACCGTCATCACCGTGCCGGCCAATGGCACCGTCGGTACGGCCACCGTCGCTGCGCCGGATAACGTCTACATCGGCCAGAGCTCGGTCAGCCAGACCCTGCAATCGGTAGGCGGCGCGGGCGCCAGCAAGTTCGAAAACCTGACCCTGGACAAGGCCCCGGCCACCACCACGGTCAACGACGAACCCGGCGTAGGCACCCCAGGCAGCAACAACCAGGGCGACAAAGTCGAACTGAGCATCGTTGCCAACCAGACCTCGGTCTTCGAGAACGAGAAACCGACCTTCACCATCAGCATCAAAGAGGCCCTGGACCAGGACCTCACGGTGCAGCTGACCGAAGGCAAGTCGGTGGTGATCAAGAAGGGCGAAACCTCGGCCATCTTCACCCACGACGCGCAAGGCGAAGACGTATACGTCGATGCCGGTTCGCTGACCGTCAGCATCACCGGCACCAGCGTGCCGGATGGTCGCCAGTTCGAGAACCTGGTGGTCAGCAAGCCTTCGGCCTCGGTGGACATCAAGGACACCTCGAACGAAGTCATCGCCAAGCTGACCGCCACGCCTTCGGTAACCGAAGGCGGTGTGATCACCTACACCGTTACCCTGACCAGCAAAGATGGCCTGCCGATCAACAACCACGGCGCCCTGAGCTTCACGCTGAGCGACGGCAAAACCGTCATCAACGTGCCGGCCAACAGTGCAACAGGCTTCGTCAACGTGGCTGCGCCGGATGATGTCTATATCGGCCAGACCTCTGTCGGCCTGGCGCTGCAGTCTGTAGGCGGCGCGGGTGCCAGCAAGTTCGAGCAGCTGACCCTGGACAAAACCACGGCCACCACCGTGGTCAACGACGAGCCAGGTGTCGGCACCCCAGGCACTGGCAACCAGGGCGATGTGACCACCATCGGTATCACCGGCACCACCTCGTTGACCGAAGGTGAAACCGGCAAATACACCCTGACCCTGAGCAGCCCGGCTAAAACGGAAGTCACCGTTACCCTGACTTACAGCGGCACCGCTAACGGCCAGGACTACACTGCGGTCTCCACCGTGAAGATCCCGGCCAACAGCAGCAGCGTCACGTTCGATATCAAGACCATCGACGACAAGCTGGTTGAAAGTACCGAAAACATCATCGTGACCATCGGATCTGCCACCGGTGGCAACTTTGAAAACCTGCAGGTCGATAGCACCAAGGCGAGTGTCACCACCAACATCCTCGACAACGACCACCTGCCGGTTTCGACTGGCGGCGCGGTCAATGGCGTGGAAGACACCGACTACCTGTTCACCTGGAACGACTTCAAGGTCACCGATGCCGATGGCAACACCGGCCTGTTGGTGACCATCACCTCGCTGCCGGTCGACGGTAGCCTGAAGTTCTACAACGGCACCGCGTGGGTCGATGTGAAAGCGGGCCAGGTCGTCAGCCAGGCCGACATCACCAGCAATTACCTGAAGTTCGTGCCGAAGGCGAACGAGTCGGGCACCGACGGCTATGGTGGCTCGGGTGTCGGCAACAAACAGGCTGACTACGCGCAGTTCAAGTACAAGCCGAACGACGGCACCAACCTGGGCAGCGAAGTGACCATGAAGGTCGACATCAGCCCAGTGGCCGACAAACCAACCCTGACGATTGGCAGTACCGATGTCGTGTCCAAAGGCCTGACCAAGGAAATCTGGACCACCCTCAAAGGGCTGGGTACCGACGGCAACGGCATCACTGGCGATGCGCTGAAAACGGTCTTCGCCAACTCCGGCAGTGCTACCTCCAGCGCGACCACCACCAACGTGCAGTCCGATGGCAGCGTCACCGCTGGCACCGGTTCGAAAACGTCGGGCCTGCTGTTCCTGGAAGCCGGCAAGACCTACACCTTCAGCGGCATCGCCGATGACAGCCTGGTGGTCACCATTGGTGGCAAGACCGTGGTAACTGCGACCTGGGGCGCAGGTGGCCAGATTTCTGGCACCTTCACCCCAACGTCCAGCGGCTACTACCCGATCGAGGTTTACCACGCCAACCAATCAGGCCCTGGTAGCTATGACCTGAACATTCAGGCGGGCTCCGGTGCCGTGACCGACCTGAGCAGCAGCAACATCCCGATGTACCAGAACGTGACCGAGATGGCCAACGCTGGCCTGGGCGTGTCCGACCTGCACACCGTCAATGGCCAGAGCTACTACGACGGCTACAAGCTCAACGAAGGGCCGGAAGGTGGCTCGGTCAAGCTGGTCGGTATCAGCACCGGCCTGACCGACACCGATGGTTCCGAAACCTTGAGCGTGACCCTCAGCGGCATTCCGAAAGGGACTGTGCTGAGCGATGGCGCGGGCCACACCGTGACTGTCGGCGGTACGCCGGTGGACGTAACAGGCTGGAAACTCAGCGGCCTGACCCTGACCCCGCCGACCTACTACAAAGGCACGTTCGACATCACCGTCACCTCCACGGCCACCGAAAGCCTCGGCGGTTCGGACAGCATCACCGGCAAGATTCCGGTCACTGTCTACGGCGCCACCTACAAGGCAACGGTGGGCACCTCGGGCGATGACACCATCAATGGCAGCGAAGGCAACGACATCATCGTCGCCGATGTGGCTGGCCTGAACGTGGTGGCGGGCAAGAACTACAACATTGCCTTCATGGTCGACAGCTCGGGCAGTATGAGCACCCAGTCCGTCGCTGCGGCCAAGGCGCAGTTGGCATCGGTGTTCCAGACGCTGAAAGCCAGCCTGGGCGCTGATACTTCGGGGACGGTGAATATCTTCATCGCCGACTTCGATACCCAGGTAAACAAGAACGTGGCGGTCAATCTTGCCGATACCGACGCACTGACCAAGCTTCAGGCGGTGCTGGACTCGATGGTGGGTGGTTCAAGCTACGGCGGTGGTACCAACTATGAGGATGTGTTCAAAACCACGGCCAACTTCTTCAAGAGCACCATGGCTACCGGTAACAGCGGTGCAGAGAACCTGACCTACTTCATCACCGACGGTAAGCCGACCTATTACCAGACCAATGAAACGACCAACTACCGCCTGTGGAGCGGCGGCAAGTACCTGGATGACGTAGTCAACGTCAACAACTACAAGGTGGGTGAAACCTTCAGTGTCTGGGCCGACGCAACGCACAAAGTTGAGATCAACAGCGAAGGCAGCCTCAAAGTGCTGACCTACACAGAAAACCGTTGGGGCAACCTGGTGCTTGATTCCACCCGCACGATCGGGACGATTCATGCTCAAGGGGATGGCACCTACGAGTTCTCCGGCCTGGGCGGTACCGGTTATGCCGATTCCTGGAACTACGCGGACTCGGCGAGCAACACCTCTGCCAGCTTCGCCCTCTTGGGTGGGACTAACGGTGTAAGCAAGGTTCAGGCAATTGGTTTGAACAGCGATGTCAGCCTGACTGACCTGAAGCCATACGACAGCGCCGGCAAGCCGCAGGCCAATATTGACCCATCCAACCTGGCCAGCGCGATCCTCGGGCATTCCGAGGCGACCCTGCCAGGCGCCGACAAGGTCGATGGTGGCAACGGCAACGACATCATCTTCGGTGACCTGATCACCCTCAACGGTGTCGTCAGCGAGGGCTACCAAGCCCTGCAGGCGTACGTTGCGCAGAAGAGCGGTGTCGAGGCCAGTGCCATCACCACCAACAATGTCCACCAGTACATCACCGAGCACTACACCGAGTTCGATATCTCCGGTGCCAACGACGGCAAGGATTTCCTGTCGGGCGGCAATGGCAACGACATCCTCTTCGGCCAAGGTGGCGATGACACGCTCGATGGTGGCAAAGGTAACGACATCCTGTTGGGCGGTACCGGCAAGGACATCCTGATCGGTGGCCAAGGCGATGACATCCTGATCGGCGGTAGTGGTGCAGACACCTTCGTGTGGAAGTCGGGCGATGTCGGCAACGACGTGATCAAGGACTTCAAAGTGGCCGAGGGTGACCGTATCGATCTGAAGGATCTGCTTCAGTTCGAGAAGGGCAGCACCATCGACAACTACCTGAAGATCACCACGGTGGACGGCACCTCGACGCTGCAGGTCAGCAGCGAGGGCAAGCTCAACGCCACCGGTGGCTTGGCCAACGCCGATGTGACGATCAAGCTGGAAGGGGTCAACTGGTCCAATACCTCGATCAACTCGTTGATCAGCGGTGGCGACCCGACCATCCGTATCGATAACAAAGACAGCTGATGCCCAGCCCACCCGGGCGGTCGAGAAGACCGCCCGGGTGGGTGCCGGCTCTTTCCTGCCTTCCCCTGACAGCGCATACTCGTGCGCCGGGCCTGCGTGCCCGGGAATCTTTGCCTATGCTGCTGTCTACCAACAAGGAACCAACGTGACGAGGGACACCGCCATGTTCTACGTGCAACGCAACGCTAGCGGCCAGTTGCTGCGGGTAGAAGCAGCCTCTTTTGACGAATTCACCGAAATACTCCCTGCTGACCATGCCGACGTTCAGGAATGGTTTGCCGACGACGAAGTGGAAAACAGCCTCAAAGAGCTCAAGCAAAGTGATCTGGACATGATTCGCGTGCTTGAAGACTTGATCGATGTGCTGACCGCCAAGGGTGTGTTCAGCATCACCGACCTGCCGGCCGGGGCGCAGGCCAAGCTGCTTAACCGTTCCAAGGCGCGCAAGGCGCTGGGCAGCCTGAACAACCTGATCGATGAAGAAGAGCAGGGCGGGTTGATCTGACCGCGGATCAGCCCCGATCTACAGTGATATGGTTATTCATTAAAGATATTTAAAATATCTTTCTTATGACTTTATAGTTGCTCCCACTGCGTACCCGTCGACCAATCGATGCGCCGCACGACTTGAACCCACACGGGAAATCCCCGTGCGTTTCTGATCGTTGCGCGCCTTTGACGTCGCGCACTGCGTGGGAGTGAACCATGTCCGCCGCCTCGAACGCCTTGTCGTCCATCGACAGCGCCCAGCCGCAAAGCTTTGAAATCCGCCCGTTCTCCGGTGCCGTCGGTGCCGAGATTATCGGCCTGGACCTGACCCGACCGGTCAACGCCGAGGATTTCACCCAAATTCATCGCGCCCACCTCGATCACCATGTACTGGTGTTCCGCGACCAGCGCATCACCCCGGAGCAACAGATCAGCTTCAGCCGCCGTTTCGGCGAGCTGCAGATTCATGTGCTCAAGCAGTTCCTGCTGACCGGGCACCCCGAAATCCTGATCGTTTCCAACATTGTCGAAGACGGTCGCAACGTCGGCCTGGGCGATGCTGGCAAGTTCTGGCATTCGGACCTGTCGTATAAAGAGCTCCCCAGCCTGGGTTCGATGCTGCATGCCCAGGAGCTGCCCAGCGAGGGCGGCGATACGCTGTTCGCCGATATGCACAAAGCCTGGGACGCCGTGCCCGAAGCCCTGCGCAAGGTAATCGCCGGCCGCGACGCGGCCCATTCCTACACGGCCCGGTATGCCGAGACCAAGTTCGAAGGCAACTGGCGCCCGACCCTCAGCGCCGAGCAGTTGGCCCAGGTGCAGGAAGTGATCCACCCGGTGGTACGCACCCACCCGGAAAACGGCCGCAAGGCGCTGTTCGTCAGCGAAGGCTTCACCACCCGCATCGTCGGCCTGCCGGACGACGAAAGCCGCGACGTGCTGCAGCAGCTGTATGCCCTGAGCGTGCTCGAGCAGAACATCTACCGCCATCAGTGGCAGCCCCACGACCTGGTGTTCTGGGACAACCGTTCGCTGATCCACCTCGCCACCGGTTGCCCCGCGCACCTGCGGCGCAAGCTCTATCGCACCACCATCCAGGGCGATGCCCCGTTCTGACGACTGAGGAAACACACCATGCGTAAATCCATCAGCCGCCTGGCGGCAAGCATTGGCCTGGGCGCGAGCCTGGTCGTCGGCAGCCTGGCGGCCCCCGCCGTGGCCCAGGCCGAAGGCAAAATCCGCATCGCGGAACAATTCGGCATCGTCTACTTGTTGCTGAACGTGGTGCGTGACCAGCACTTGATCGAAAAACACGGTAAAGAACAGGGCGTCGACATTGATGTCGACTGGGCCCAGCTCTCGGGTGGCGCGGCCATCAACGACGCGCTGTTGTCCGGCTCGGTGGATATCGCCGGCGCTGGCGTTGGCCCGCTGCTGACCGTTTGGGACCGCACAAAAGGCCGGCAGAACGTCAAGGCGGTCGCCTCGCTTGGCAACTTCCCGTACTACCTGGTCAGCAGCAACCCGAATGTGAAGACCATCGCTGACATCTCCGAGAAAGACCGCATCGCCGTGCCAGCCGTGGGCGTCTCCGTGCAGTCGCGCTTCCTGCAGTACGCCGCCGCCCAGCAGTGGGGCGACAAGGAATACAACCGCCTCGACAAGTACACCCTGGCCGTACCGCACCCCGATGCCACGGCCGCGCTGATCGCCGGTGGCACCGAACTGAACGGGCACTTCTCCAACCCGCCGTTCCAGGACCAGGCGTTGGCCAACAAGGACGTGCACGTTGTGCTCAACAGCTACGACCTGCTTGGCCCCAACTCGCCGACCCTGTTGTTCGCCACTGAAAAATTCCGCAAGGACAACCCCAAGACCTACAAAGCCTTCGTCGACGCGCTGGCCGAGGCCGCAGACTTCGCCCAGAAGGACAAGGCGGCCGCCGCTGACACGTACATCCGCGTGACCAAGGCCAAGATCGACCGCGATGTGCTGATCAAGCTGATCGACAACCCGCAGTACGAGTTCACGGTAACGCCGAAGAACACCTACAAACTGGCGGATTTCCTATATCGGGTCGGCGCCATCAAGCACAAGCCGGAGTCGTGGAAGGATTACTTCTTCCAGGATGAACGCCCGTTGCAAGGGAGCTGATCGATCATGACCGCCCCATTGCCAGGCCACGCGGCCAGCAACCTGAGCCGTGTCGCCACGCCATCGCTGCTCTCGGTGGATAACCTCAGCCTCGAATACCGCACCGCGCAACGCGTGGTGCGGGCCACCCACCAGGTCAGCTTCGAAGTCGACCGCGCCGACCGTTTTGTCTTGCTGGGGCCTTCGGGCTGCGGCAAGTCCACCTTGCTCAAGGCCGTGGCCGGGTTCATCGAGCCCCAGGAAGGGCAGATTCTGCTGCAGGGTCAGCCCGTCAAAGGCCCCGGCCCTGACCGCATCGTGGTGTTTCAAGAGTTCGACCAGTTGCCACCCTGGAAGACGGTAAAGCAGAACGTCATGTTCCCTTTGCTGGTATCGGGCCAGCTCAAGCGTGCCGAGGCCGAGCAGCGGGCACTGCACTACCTGGACAAAGTCGGCCTGGCCGCCTTTGCCGATGCCTACCCACACACCCTTTCTGGCGGCATGAAGGCGCGCGTGGCGATTGCCCGGGCCTTGGCCACCCAGCCGAAGATCCTGCTGATGGACGAGCCGTTCGCCGCGCTTGACGCGCTGACCCGGCGCAAGATGCAGGAAGAGCTACTGCTGCTGTGGGAAGAGGTGCGCTTTACCCTGCTGTTCGTGACCCACTCCATTGAAGAAGCGCTGGTGGTCGGCAACCGCATCTTGCTGCTGTCGCCACACCCAGGGCGGGTACGGGCCGAGGTGCATAGCCATCAGTACGACCTTGGCAGCCTGGGCGCCGCCGATTTCCAGGCCAGTGCCCGGCGTATCCATCGTCTGTTGTTCGATGAGGCGGACACGCCCGAGCAGGCCGACGACCTTGGCTTCAACGATATCCGTATCGCCTACTGACAGGAGCTTCAGCCATGACCACTACACCTGTACGTCAGGAATACGAGGTGCAGCTGGAGCCGCTGCTCAGTGTGCCTCTGGAACGCCAACTGCCCTTAGCCCAGCGTTTGTGGCAGCAAGGCTGGCTGCGCAAGGCTGTCATCCTGGTGGTGATCGCCGCGCTGTGGGAGGCCGTGGCCCGCTACCAAGGCAACGACCTGCTGCTGCCAAGCTTTCTGCAAACCTCTGCTGCGCTGTGGGACGGCCTGCTCAGTGGCGAGTTGCCCGCCAAGGTCGGCGTGTCGCTGGTGATACTGCTCAAGGGCTATGTGCTGGGCATTGTGCTGGCGTTCGGTTTGACCAGCCTGGCGGTGTCGACCCAGCTTGGCCGTGACCTGCTGGGCACATTGACCTCCATGTTCAACCCCTTGCCGGCAATCGCCTTGCTGCCGCTGGCGCTGTTGTGGTTCGGCCTGGGCGACAACAGCCTGATCTTCGTGCTGGTGCACTCGGTGCTGTGGGCGCTGGCGCTGAATACGTATGCGGGCTTTCTTGGGGTGTCCGAGACGTTGCGCATGGCCGGTCGCAACTATGGCCTCAAGGGCTTGCGCCTGGTGCTGCACATCCTGGTACCGGCGGCCTTGCCGTCGATTCTGTCGGGCTTGAAGATCGGCTGGGCGTTTGCCTGGCGCACCTTGATTGCTGCCGAATTGGTGTTTGGCGCCAGCAGCGGCAAGGGCGGGCTGGGTTGGTACATCTTCCAGAACCGCAACGAGCTGTACACCGACAAGGTCTTTGCCGGGTTGGCGGTGGTGATCCTGATTGGTTTGCTGGTCGAGGGGTTGGTGTTCAACACCCTGGAGCGGCTGACCGTGCGGCGGTGGGGGATGCAGCGCTAGCCAGTAAGCTTGCCCCCGGCCTCTTCGCGGGCTTGCCCGCGAAGAGGCCGATACAGGCTATGGAGTCTGATACTGAGCCGCCGCATTGCTCAGCATCTTGCCAATCTCTTCGCGCAACCCCTCTGGTTGCTCAACCACCACCCCATCCCCCTGGCTCAGCAGCCACCAACGCAGCGGCCAGCCATCGCTTACCGTGGCCCGCAACCGATGCCCATGCTCTAGCGCCGTCAGCTGCATGTCGGTGCTCAACGGCGCCTCGCGCAACTGCCGCGCCAAGGCATCACTGACTCGCGCCACCAGCTCTACCCCCTCGCCTTGGGCCGGCTGCAGCGCATCACCGCGCAAGTACGTCAGCAAGTCGAAATTGCCGCGCAGCTCGCCCACGGCACTCGACGACCAGTGCCAGCCGAACGGTATGCTCTTGTCATTGCGCTCCAACGGAAAAATCAGCGACAACTCGTTGAGGTCGCGCTCAACCGTGCGTTTGCTGACATTGAACCCCACATCACGCAGGCGCCACACCAACTCGGCGCTGGTGATGCCTGGGGAGCGGCTGGGCAGTTGGCGCAGCAGCGCCCACTGACGACTGAGGGTGGCGCGAGTGGTGGCGAACGGCAAAAGATAACGTCCTTGTCTAGGCTTGCCGCAATAGGATGGCGGCACGAGCGGGGCATGGCAATTGGCCACAGCCTGCTCAGATCAAGGAAGTCGCATTTGGTTGCCTCGTGCCGAATCGTTCGCGACAGGTTTTGTCGTGACGTCACGCAGAATCACGCCTCATCACAGCCGAGGTCGAGGTTGTGTGTCGTTCAATGAGGATGAACATGTCTGCTGCCAGCAATATCCATTCGCTGCTTGCCCGTCTTCTGCCAGAGCGGGTCATCGCCCCGCCAGCCCCTGCCGGGAGGCGTCATCGGCTGTTTGCCGGGGTCGGGCTGCCCAGCCAGCGGTCGTTGCTGGTCAGCCGCCTGGACGAGGCCAGCGATTTGCAGGGTGTGTACGCCGACCTGCGCCGCCAAGCGCTGCAAGGCAGCGTGGCCGCACTGAATGACCTCGGCTGGATCTGGCTCAATGGCAAGTACTGGCGTGCCGACACCGTGCTGGCCGGCCACCTGCTGCGCATGGCGGCCTTGCAGGGTAACGCCGCGGCCTGGTTCAACCTGGGCCAGCAGCATTACTTCGGCAAAGGCATCGACACGTCTTACGTGCAGGCGGCCGAGTGTTATCGGCAGGCGTTTGACCGCGGCATGTTGCATGCTGCCGCCGCCCTTGGTGACTTGTATGAAGAAGAAGTGTGCGATGGCGACCTGGACTGGCAGGTCGACCTGGTGCAGGCCTATCAATGGTTTTTGCGCGGTGCCCAGCGGGGCGAAGCGCGGTGCCGGTTCGAGGTAGGTTACCGGCTGATGCATGGCCTGTACGTGGAGGCCGATATCAAAGGCGCGCTGTATTGGCTTGAGCTGGCGGCTGCGGCAGGAGTGATGCAGGCGGCCGAGGAGCTGGCGGTGCACTTCAGCAGCCGCGACCGCGCGCGTTACCTGGACTGGCGCGACCGGGCCGTGCAAATGGGCAGCACGCTGGCGCTGACGATGAAGCTGGAAGACCAGGTCCAGCCTTGAACCTGTGCAGTGGGAGGTCGCGGGCCCTGTGGGAGCGGGTTTACCCGCGAAGCAGGCAACGCGGTACATGGCACCGGCTTCGCCGGTGTTCGCGGGTAAACCCGCTCCCACAGGGAATGTGCAACGCAGTTGCTCTCGCGGCCTGAAGACCACGCATGAACAGAATTTCACCCACGCTACCCGTCGCCCACTGTTGACGACAGGGGGAGGGCCAGGCGTATATTGATAGTTAGCAAACTATGAATATCCTTGGTTCCCTTCATGACCCTTGATCTCCTGCGCCTGCAAGTCAGCAGCGGCATGGTGGTTGCCGCTCGCCATTGGCGGCGCATCTGCCACGCGGCCCTGACTGGCTACGGCATTTCTGAAGCCTGCGCCGCGCCGCTGTTGATGATCGTGCGCCTGGGCGATGGCGTGCATCAGGTGGCGGTGGCCCAGGCCGCTGGCCTTGAAAGCCCGTCGCTGGTACGCCTGCTCGACCAGCTGTGCAAAGCTGGGCTGGTGTGCCGCAGCGAGGACCCTCTCGACCGCCGCGCCAAGGCCCTGAGCCTGACCGCCGAAGGCCGTGCCTTGGCCGAATCCATCGAAGCCGAGCTGGTGCGCTTGCGCCGTGAGGTGCTGCAGGGCATCGACCAGGCTGACCTCGAGGCCGCCTTACGTGTGCTGCGCGCGTTCGAAGCCGCCGGCCTCGGCACACCTGGCGGGGCAGCATGAACGGATTCTTCAGCTCGGTACCCCCAGCCCGCGATTGGTTCTACGGCGTGCGCACCTTCGCCGCGTCGATGATCGCCCTGTACATCGCCCTGCTCATGCAGCTGCCGCGCCCCTACTGGGCCATGGCAACCGTCTATATCGTCTCCAGCCCATTCGTCGGCCCGACCAGTTCCAAGGCCCTGTACCGCGCCCTGGGCACCTTGCTCGGGGCCGGCGGGGCGATATTTCTGGTGCCACCCTTGGTGCAGTCGCCGCTGTTGCTGAGCGTCGC
Source organism: Pseudomonas sp. B21-031 (assembly GCF_024748985.1). Classification (NCBI taxonomy): domain Bacteria; kingdom Pseudomonadati; phylum Pseudomonadota; class Gammaproteobacteria; order Pseudomonadales; family Pseudomonadaceae; genus Pseudomonas; species Pseudomonas sp. B21-031. The sequence continues at coordinate 190,095 of NZ_CP087181.1, forward strand.
CATCGCCTTGTGGACCGGCACCTTGCTGTTCCTCTCGCTGAACCTGCGCACCGCCAACAACTACGTGTTGATGCTGGCGGGCTACACGCTCCCGATGATCGCCCTGGCCGTGGTCGACAACCCTACCGCAGTGTTCGATGTGGCCTCGTCGCGGGCTCAGGAAATCTGCCTGGGCATTGTCTGCGCGGCCGTGGTCGGTGCAATCTTCTGGCCACGCCGCCTGGCCCCGGTGGTGGTTGGCTCGACTGGCAACTGGTTTGCCGAGGCGATCCGCTACAGTGATACCTACCTGGCCCGTGACGTCGCCGCCGACAAGGTGGGCGGCATGCGTGCCTCGATGGTGGCCACGTTCAACACCCTGGAAATGATGATCGGCCAGCTCGGCCACGAGGGTGCCGGCCCCCACACCCTGAAGAACGCCAGCGAGCTGCGTGGGCGGATGATCCACCTGCTGCCGGTGATCGACGCCCTGGACGACGCCCTGGTCGCCCTCGAAGGCCGTGCGCCTGTGCAGTTCGCCCAGTTGCAACCGTTGCTGGCCGAGGCCCGCGAGTGGCTCAAAGGCACTGCCGACGATGCCTCCCTGGCGCCCTGGGCCGCCTTGCACGAGCAGATCACCCGCCTGCAACCCAGCGCCGCCGCACTGGACCAGCGCGCCGGCCTGTTGCTGTCCAACGCCTTGTATCGCCTGACCGAGTGGGTCGACCTCTGGCAAGACTGCTGCACCCTCCAGCACGCCCTGCGCAAGGACGACGCCACGCCCTGGCGCGCCGCTTACCGCCACTGGCGCTTGAGCCGCCTGACGCCCTTCTTCGACCGGGGCCTGATGCTGTACTCGGTGTTCTCCACCGTCACCGCGATCATCGTCGCCAGCGGTTTATGGATTTTGCTCGGCTGGAACGACGGCGGCAGTGCGGTCATCCTCGCCGCCGTGGCCTGCAGCTTCTTTGCCGCGATGGACGACCCAGCGCCGCAGATCTACCGGTTCTTCTTCTGGACGCTGATGTCGGTGATCTTCTCCAGTGTCTACCTGTTCCTGGTGCTGCCCAACCTGCACGACTTCCCGATGCTGGTGCTGGCATTCGCCGTGCCGTTCATCTGCGTCGGCACGCTGACCGTGCAGCCGCGCTTCTACCTCGGCACCTTGCTGACCATCGTCAACACCGCCACCTTCATCAGCATCCAGGGCGCGTACGACGCAGACTTCCTGACCTTCATCAACGCCAACCTGGCCGGCCCGGTGGGGCTGCTGTTCGCGTTCATCTGGACCTTGCTGCTGCGCCCGTTCGGTGTCGAGCTGGCGGCCAAGCGCATGACCCGGTTCGCCTGGCGCGACATCGTCGAAATGACCCAGCCCGCCACCCTGGCCGAACACCGCCAGGTCGGCGTACAGATGCTCGACCGCCTGATGCAGCACCTGCCACGCTTGTCGCAGACTGGCCAGGACAGCGGCGTGGCACTGCGTGACCTGCGCGTGGGCCTGAACCTGCTCGACCTGCTGGCTTACATGCCCCGCGCCAACCCGCAGGCCCGTGAGCGCCTGGCCACGGTCATCGAGGAAGTCGGCGCCCACTACGCCGCCTGCCTGCGCGCCAACCAGCGCCTGCACGCCCCGGCCACACTGTTGCGCAACATGGAGCGTGCACGGCAAGGGCTGGCGCTGGACGACCACAACGACCGCGGCGATGCCCGCGTGCACCTGCTGCATGCCCTGAGTGGCCTGCGCTTGGCCTTGCTGCCTGGGGTCGAGGTGATGCTCGAGCCGACCGAACAACCGCAACTGCCCCCCGGCATCGATGGAGCCCCACTGTGATCGGTGATCTGGATATCAGCGGGGTGTTTCTGCCCACGCTGCTGGTGATGATGGTGTTCACCTACCTGCTGTTTCTGGGCGTGCACGCCTTGCTTGTGCGCCTGCATTTTTACCGCCTGGTCTGGCACCGGGCTTTGTTCAACGTTGCCCTCTACGCCGTGATGCTGGGCGCGGTCGACCACTTTTGCCGAAACCTGATGCTGCCATGAAAAAACCTTTGCTGACCCTGGGCCGTGTGGTCCTGACCTTGCTGGTCGTGAGTTTCGCCGCCGTGCTCGTGTGGCAGATGGTGGGCTACTACCTGTTCGCCCCCTGGACCCGCGACGGCCACATCCGCGCTGACGTGATCCAGATCGCCCCGGATGTGTCCGGGCTGATCCAGAAGGTCGAGGTGCGTGACAACCAGGTGGTCAAGCGCGGCGACGTGCTGTTCACCATCGACCAGGACCGCTTCAGCCTGGCCCTGCGCCAGGCCAAGGCGACCCTCGCCGAGCGCGAGGAAACCCTGGCCCAGGCTGCCCGCGAGACGCGCCGTAACCGCAAGCTGGGCAACCTGGTCGCGGCCGAGCAACTGGAAGAGAGCCAGTCCCGCGAAGCCCGCGCCCGCTCGGCGGTCAACGAGGCACAAGTGGCCGTCGATACCGCCCAGCTCAACCTCGATCGCTCGGTGGTGCGCAGCCCGGTGGATGGCTACCTTAACGACCGCGCCCCGCGTAACCACGAATTCGTCACCGCCGGCCGCGCAGTACTGTCGGTGGTCGACAGCGCCTCGTATCACGTCGATGGCTACTTCGAAGAAACCAAGCTCGGTGGCATTCACATCGGCGATGCCGTGGACATCCGCGTGATGGGCGACAACACCCGCCTGCGCGGCCACGTACAAAGCTTCGCCGCTGGCATCGAAGACCGCGACCGCAGCAGCGGCGCCAACCTGCTGCCTAACGTCAACCCAGCGTTCAGCTGGGTGCGCCTGGCCCAGCGGATTCCGGTGCGTATCGCCTTCGATGACGTGCCGGAAGACTTCCGCATGATCGCCGGGCGCACGGCCACGGTGTCGATCATCGAGGACAAACGCCCATGAAACGCCTGATGTTGGTGGGCATGGCCCTGTCCCTCGGTGCCTGTGCCCTGGTTGGCCCGGATTACGAAGTGCCGAAAGACGCAGCCGTGCAGCGCAGCGACCTCAACGGCCCGCTGCGCCAGGACGCCGACAGTGTGGTGTCGGCGCCGGTGCCCGAAGACTGGTGGCAGCTGTACCAGGATCAGCGCCTCAACCAACTGGTGCGCCAGGCATTGAGCGCCAATACCGAGCTGCGGGTGGCTGCGGCCAACATCGCCAAGGCCCGCGCCCAGGTCGAAGTGGCCGAATCGCAGGGCGGTTTCAGTGGTGGCATCAAGGCTGGCGCCCAGCGCTTGCAGGAGTCTGGCGAGGCCTTTTTGCTGCCCGAGAAGGTGCCCGTGGCCAATATCGGTGAGGCCATCATCAGTGCCTCCTACCAGTTCGACCTGTGGGGCACGTTCAAGCGCGGCACCGAGGCGGCCAAGGCCAACGCCGACGCGGTGCAGGCCGCAGCGGACACCGCGCGCATCACCCTGGTGGCGGATGTGGTCAAGGCCTACACCCAGGTGTGCTCGGCCAACGAGGAATACCACATTGCCCGCGAGTCACTGGACCTGCAGGAGCAAGGCGTAAAGCTGAACCAGCGCCTGCGCGATGCCGGCCGTGGCGACGAAACCCAGGTCACCCGCTCGCAGACCCAATTCAAATCCCTGCGCGCCGAACTGCCACGCTTCAAGGCCGAGCGCGAGACCGGCCTGTATACCCTGGCCGCACTGCTGGCCAAACCGGTCGAGCAGCTGCCCGCCGGCACCGCCGATTGCGCCGAACTGCCGCACCTGGCCCAACTGATCCCGGTCGGCGACGGTGCCGCGCTACTCAAGCGGCGCCCCGACGTGCGCCAGGCCGAGCGCCAACTGGCGGCCGCCACCGCTTACATCGGCGTGGCCACGGGCGCGCTGTACCCGGATATCAGCATCGGCGCCCAGGTGGGCACCATCGGTATCCTCGAGAACCTTGGCGAGCCTTCCACCAACCGCTGGGGCTTTGGCCCACAGATCAGCTGGACCATCCCCACCAACGGCACCCGTGCCCGCATCCGCATGGCCGAAGCCTCGACCCAAGCGGCGCTGGCGCATTTCGACGGCGTGGTGCTGAACGCCATCCGCGAGACCCAGACCCGGCTGGCGCAGTACAGCGCCTTGCTCGACCGGCGTGATGCATTGGCCGAGGCAGAGAAGTCGGCCAAGGAAGCGGCGGACCAGACGCACCGGTATTACCAGGCTGGGCGTGAGTCGTTCCTGGCGGATTTGCAGGCGACGCGGACGTATACCGATATGCGCGCGCAGTTGGCGGCGGCGAATAGCCAGGTCGCGGTGGGGCAGATTGGGGTGTTTTTGGCGTTGGGTGGGGGATGGAAGGGGGCTGCTGGCAAGCCTTGATCATTGTGTGGTGGCGAGAAGGTGTTTGGCGACAGGGTTGCGGCGCCTATGAGATCGAGCGCCGCCCGCGCGGCGCTCGGTCTTGAGGGCGCCGAACCTCTAACGTCGAACACCCCGAATACGTAAGACATTTCCGAATCTGATACCAAGTGCTTCAGCTCTCGCTATCAGGCGAACTATCCCACGCGCCGTTCCATTTCAATATCCCTTCACCGGGTCCAAGTTCGCCATTTTATTTTCAGCATGCTTGGAAAATTTTCAATTGAAGAGACCTTGATCATTTTTTTCAGAATCATAGGCAAAAATTGTAAGTGCCGTTGCTGCGCCCCTCTCGATTTGTCACAAGATTTTTCATGAAATCCGTCCGCGACCCTTGAGAGAAATAGAGTGGAAGTGAACAATGTTCTCTTTCGCATTCCCTCCGAGACTGGCCATGAAAACCCGTTCCCGTCTGCTTGCCTGGCTGCCTGCTTTACTGCTTGGCCCAGTGCTGGCGCTGTGCAGCACCGCGGTGCTGGCCGAAGCCCCCGCCGAGGCCGCCAAGGCCTTGCACCTGCTCGATTACATCGGTGCCGACTACCCGCCGACCGTGCGCGACGGCAAGGTGATCGACGAGGGAGAATACCGCGAGCAACAGGAATTCACTGCGTTACTGGCCGACCTGGTCAAAGGTTTGCCGGCGCATGCTGAGCAAACGGCACTGGAGCAGGGTGTAGAGGGTTTGCGCCAGGCCATTGAACGGCGTCATGAAGGCGCCGCCGTTGCCCGTCAGGCCCGCCAGTTGGGCGCGCGCCTGGCGGTGGCCTACGAGGTTAGCCAGGCCCCGGTGATCACCCCGGACCCGGCCCGCGGGGCTTCGCTGTATGCGCAGAACTGCTCGATCTGTCATGGCGATACCGGCGCCGGCGATGGCCCGGCCGGTGTCGGCCTGGAGCCGCCGCCCGCTAACCTGCGCAGCGTGGAGCGGCTTGACCAGTTGAGCCTGTTCGACCTGTACAACACCCTTGGCCTGGGCATCGAAGGCACCGAGATGCCATCGTTCGCCGATCAGCTCGATGAGCGTCAGCGCTGGGACGTCGCTGCCTATGTGGCAAGCTTCACCGCCCAGCCTGAAGCCGCCAAAGGTGACAAGGTCTGGAACCTGGCCGACCTTGCCCGCCAAACCCCGGCCGAAGTCGCGGCCAACGAAGGCGTCGGTGCGCTGGACGCGTTCCGTGCCCAGCGTGCCCAGCCGCCGCAGGCCAAACGCGGCCCGGCGCAGTTGCTCGAGTACACCGCCAGCACCCTGGATAAAAGCCTGGCCGCCTACCGCGAAGGCGATCACGACCAGGCGTATGACCTGTCGGTGGCCGCGTACCTGGAAGGGTTCGAACTGGTGGAAAGCTCGCTGGACAACATTGATACCCAAGCGCGCAAAGACACCGAAAAATCCCTCATGGCTTACCGCCAGTCGCTTCAGGATGGTTTGCCGGTGGCCCAGGCTGAGCAGCGCCTGGCCGAAGCCAAGGCCAAGCTCGGCCAGGCCGCCAAACTGCTGGGCAGCGATGGCCTGAGCTGGTCGCTGAGCTTCATTTCCGGGCTGTTGATTCTGCTGCGCGAAGGCCTTGAAGCGATTCTGGTGCTGGCAGCGGTCCTCGCCTTCCTGCGCAACACCGGCCAACAGTCGGCTGTGCGCAGCGTCAATATCGGCTGGGGCCTGGCGCTGGTAGCCGGCTTTGCCACCTGGGCCCTGGCGGCTTATGTGATCGACGTGGGCGGTGCCCAGCGCGAGCTGCTGGAAGGCTGCACGGCGCTGTTTGCTGCGGTCATGGTGCTGTGGTTGGGGGTATGGATGCACGACCGCCGCCACGCTGCAGCCTGGCAGGACTACATCAAGAGCAGCCTGGTCAGTGGCGGCGGGCGCTTCGGCTTTGCCGTGCTGGCGTTCTTCTCGGTGTACCGCGAGCTGTTCGAAGTGATCCTGTTCTACGAAACCCTGTGGCTGCAGGCGGGGCCAGCCGGGCATCAGGCGGTGCTGGCAGGGGGCGCGACGGCGCTGGTGCTGCTGGTGGGGTTGGCGTGGGTGATTTTGCGTGGCTCGGCCAAGCTGCCGCTGTCGCTGTTCTTCAGCATCAACGCGGCGCTGTTGTGCGCGCTGTCGGTGGTGTTCGCCGGGCACGGCGTCAAGGCACTGCAAGAGGCCGGGGTGCTGGGCACGCGGCCGGTGGCGTTCTTCGAGTTCGACTGGCTGGGCATTCATGCCGATGCCTACTCGCTGGCAGCTCAGGCGGTGGCATTGCTGGCCATCGTGTTCCTGTACGGGCGCTCGCGGTTGGCCGAGAAGCGCAGGGCGGCGGCCAGCTAAGGCCGCCCTCCTGGTATACCTGTTCGATCAGGCCGGTTGTGGCGCCTTGAGAATGTTCTGCAGCAGTTGAACACTGTCGACGGCGTCATGACCCAGGCTGGTCAGGTAGCCGCCATCGGGTTGATCGGTCAGCCCTTTATCGTACAGGCGCTGAGCGGCCGCGATCAGGGCAGGGGAGGCGTGGCTGTTTATCTTGATGCCTTCCTGGCTGCTGTCGTGCTTGAACAGCGCGAGGACTTCCAGTTCGGCGATCAGATCGGGGGTAAAGGACATGGCGACTCCTGACTTCCAGACGAGGATGGCGGCACCGTCATCGGTGCCTGACCTTCGAGTGTAGTCGGGTTATTCGTCGTCGCCTTGATCCATCTCAGGTGGCAGCTCGGGCAGGGCGCGCAGGGCGTTTTCATACCACTCGCTATTGAAGGCGCGGTCTTCCACCAGCATGTTGTCGATCTCGAAGGCCAACACATGGGCCATCAGGTTGAGGATGTCCTCGCGCGCGTAGCCGACCAGAGTGAGCTTGTTGAAGGTGGCTTTGGCGGCCGGCGGCTCGCCGCTTTCGATCTGGTTCTCGATGGCCTGGGTCAGCGTTGCCTCGGCGAAGGCTTCGTCGTCATTGTCGATGTCGGTGGGCTCGCTCATGGCGGTACTCCTGTGATGGGGCATACAGTTTGCCACGCCTGTGCTGGCAATGTCCGGTCATCGACCGGGTGCATGACGCTGGTCAGACGCTGGCGCAGGGGCTATAAAAGCCGGGCCATCCCCATACGGCCTGGAGGCTGTTACCCCATGCTCAAGCTTCACGGATTCTCGGTCAGCAACTACTACAACATGGTCAAGCTGGCGCTGCTGGAAAAAGGCCTGCCTTTCGAGGAGGTCACCTTCTACGGCGGCCAGGCGCCCAAGGCACTGGAAGTCAGCCCGCGGGGCAAGGTACCGGTGCTGGAAACCGAGCACGGCTTTATCAGCGAAACCAGTGTGATCCTCGACTACATCGAGCAGACCCAAGGCGGCAAGGCACTACTGCCAACCGACCCGTTCGAGCAGGCCAAGGTGCGTGAGCTGCTGAAGGAAATCGAGCTGTACATCGAGCTGCCGGCGCGTACCTGCTATGCCGAGTCCTTCTTTGGCATGGCGGTGGAGCCGTTGATCAAGGAACGCGCCCGTGCCGACCTGCTGGCGGGTTTCGCCACGCTCAAGCGCAATGGGCGCTTCGCACCCTATGTGGCGGGTGAGCAGCTGACGATTGCCGACCTGATGTTCTGCTTCTCGGTCGACCTGGCCAACGCGGTGGGCAAGAAGGTGCTGAACCTCGACTTCCTCGCGGACTTCCCCGAGGCCAAGGCATTGCTGGAGAAAATGCGCGAGAACCCGCACATGGCGCGGATCCTGGCAGACAAGGACGCGGCGATGCCGGCCTTCATGGAGATGATTCGTAGCGGCAAGCGCTAACTGTAGCTAGCGCTGAACCTGTAGGAGCAGCCTTGTGCTGCGAAGAGGCCGGTGCAAACGCCTTAGATCCATGGTGTTTGCACCGGCCTCTTCGCAGCACAAGGCTGCTCCTACAACAAGCAGTTAGCGCGAAGCCAGCAGCGCCTGACCGCGCACCACGGCCGCACGCACCTGCGCCGGTGCGGTACCACCAATGTGGTCACGGGCATTCACCGACCCTTCCAGGGTCAGCACAGCGAACACGTCCTGCTCGATCTGGTCGCTAAACTGACGCAGTTCGTCCAGGCTCATCTCGGCCAGGTCCTTGCCAGTGTCCACGCCATACTTCACCGCGTGGCCGACGATTTCGTGGCAGTCACGGAACGGCAGGCCACGGCGTACCAGGTAGTCAGCCAGGTCAGTGGCGGTGGAGAACCCGCGCAGGGCCGCTTCACGCATGATCGCGTGCTTGGGCTTGATGGCCGGGATCATGTCGGCAAAGGCACGCAGCGAGTCGCGCAGGGTATCGGCGGCGTCGAACAGCGGTTCCTTGTCTTCCTGGTTGTCCTTGTTGTAGGCCAGCGGTTGGCCTTTCATCAGGGTCAGCAGGCCCATCAGGGCGCCGAACACGCGGCCGCTCTTGCCACGTACCAGCTCCGGCACGTCTGGGTTCTTTTTCTGCGGCATGATCGAGCTGCCGGTGCAGAAGCGATCAGGCAGGTCGATGAACTGGAACTGGGCGCTGGTCCACAGCACCAGCTCTTCGGAGAAGCGCGACAGGTGCATCATCGCCAGGCTCGCGGCAGCGCAGAATTCGATGGCGAAGTCACGGTCCGAAACGCCGTCCAGCGAGTTGCCCGATACGTCCTCGAAGCCCAGCAGCTTGCAGGTGAGCTCGCGGTCGATCGGGTAGGTAGTGCCGGCCAGCGCGGCGCTGCCCAGGACCATGCGGTTGGTGCGCTTGCGGCAGTCGACCAGGCGCTCGTAGTCGCGGCTGAGCATTTCGAACCAGGCCAGCAAGTGGTGGCCGAAGGTGACCGGCTGGGCGGTTTGCAGGTGGGTGAAGCCGGGCATGATGGTTTCGGCTTCACGCTCTGCCTGCTCCAGCAGGCCCTGTTGCAGGCGGGTGATTTCGGCCAGGATCAGGTCGATCTCGTCGCGCAGCCACAGGCGGATGTCGGTGGCGACCTGGTCGTTGCGGCTGCGGCCGGTGTGCAGCTTTTTACCGGTGATGCCGATGCGATCGGTCAGGCGTGCCTCGATGTTCATGTGCACGTCTTCAAGGTCGACGCGCCAGTCGAAGTTGCCGGCCTCGATCTCGCCCTGGATGGTCTTCAGGCCATCGATGATGGTGTCGCGCTCGGCATCGCTGAGCACGCCGACCTGCGCCAACATGGTGGCGTGGGCGATCGAACCCATGATGTCGTGGCGGTACAGGCGCTTGTCGAAATCGACCGAAGCGGTGAAACGGGCGACGAAGGCGTCGACGGGCTCACTGAAGCGGCCGCCCCAGGACTGATTGGTCTTGTCGGTGCTCATGGATTCACTCATTGCAGGCGTGAACGAAAAAGTGGCGCCGATAATAGCAGGGTTGGGCTGGCTGCCGCAGGACGCCGGTCGAGAGAAATGACGCCAAATGGGCAGGCAAACGAGCAAGCAAGGATTTGCAGGATTGAACGGCAGTGTTCCACGGACCGTCTACAGTTGGACAGAGGACTGGCAGTGAATCTGCCGGCCGAGTGAATCTTTGGCCATTGCACCGGTCTAGAGCGTGACACGCAGTGTCGCTCGAACCACACTTGTCTACGCTACACCTGTGCGAGACTCATTCAGGAATCCAGCGCAATTATGAATGTCCTGATCGTTGATGACGAACCCCAAGGCCGTGAACGCCTCAGTAGGCTACTCGGCGAACTAGAGGGTTATACCGTGCTGGAGCCAAGCGCCACCAACGGCGAGGAGGCCCTGGCGCTGATCGAAAGCCTAAAGCCCGATGTGGTCCTGCTGGACATCGGCATGCCTGGCCTGGATGGCCTTCAGGTCGCTGCTCGCCTATGCGAGCGCGAAGCGCCGCCCTCGGTGGTGTTTTGCACCGGCGACGATGAATACGGCACAGAGGCTTTCAAGGACAGCACCCTCAGCCATGTGACCAAACCCTTCCAGCCTCAGGCGTTGCGCGATGCGCTGCGCAAGGCCGAGAAGCCCAACCGCGCCCAGTTGGCGGCGCTCACCCGGCCGGCCAATGAAGGCGGCGGCCCGCGCAGCCATATCAGTGCGCGAACGCGAAAGGGCATCGAGCTGATTCCCTTGCCCCAGGTTATCTATTTCATCGCTGACCACAAATACGTGACCTTGCGCCACGAGGGCGGTGAGGTGTTGCTCGATGAGCCCCTCAAGGCCCTGGAAGACGAATTTGGCGAACGCTTCGTGCGTATCCACCGCAACGCGCTGGTGGCCCGCGAGCGTATCGAACGCCTGCAGCGCACCCCGCTTGGGCATTTTCAGCTGTTTCTCAAAGGCCTGGACGGCGATGCCCTGACCGTCAGCCGTCGCCATGTGGCTGGCGTGCGCAAGATGATGCAGACGCTCTGACCACGTCTTTGCGCGGCCGCTGCCCACGGCCGCGCACGGGACGAACATAGCCATTGACCCGCATCTGCTGGTGATGCCGCCGGAGCTGTTATCATCGGCAGCATTTCTCTGCATCGGGGCGTTCCATGTCCACTCGCGAAATCCGCATTGCCACCCGTAAAAGTGCCTTGGCCCTGTGGCAGGCCGAATACGTCAAAGCCCGCCTCGAGCTGGCGCACCCTGGCCTGATCGTGACCCTGGTGCCCATGGTCAGCCGCGGTGACAAGCTGCTGGATGCGCCGCTGGCGAAAATCGGCGGCAAGGGCCTGTTCGTCAAGGAACTGGAAACCGCCCTGCTGGACAACGAAGCCGACATCGCCGTGCACTCGATGAAAGACGTGCCCATGGACTTCCCTGAAGGCCTGGGCCTGTATTGCATCTGCGAGCGGGAAGACCCGCGCGACGCGTTCGTTTCCAATCGTTTTGAAAGCCTCGAAGCCTTGCCCGCCGGCAGCATCGTCGGCACCTCCAGCCTGCGCCGCCAGGCCCAGTTGCTGGCGCGTCGACCAGACCTCGAAATCCGCTTCCTGCGTGGCAACGTCAATACCCGCCTGGCCAAGCTCGACGCTGGCGAGTATGACGCGATCATCCTTGCCGCCGCCGGCTTGATCCGCCTCGGTTTCGAAGACCGCATCACCGCCAGCATCAGCGTCGATGACAGCCTGCCTGCGGGCGGCCAAGGCGCGGTGGGTATCGAATGCCGCAGTGCCGACAGCGAAATCCATGCACTGCTGGCGCCGTTGCACCATCTCGACACCGCTGACCGGGTGGTGGCCGAACGGGCTCTGAACAAGCGTCTTAATGGCGGCTGCCAGGTGCCGATTGCCTGCTATGCAGTGCTTGAAGGCGACCAATTGTGGCTGCGCGGCCTGGTCGGCCAGCCGAGCGGGGGCACCTTGCTGGTGGCCGAAGCCCGGGCGCCGCGCGCGTCGGCTGAAGTGTTGGGCGTGCAGGTTGCCGAAGACCTGCTCAGCCAAGGCGCCGAGGCCATCCTCAAAGAAGTCTATGGCGAGGCCGGGCACCCGTGAGCCCTTGGCGCCTGTTGCTGACCCGGCCTGAAGAGGACTGCGTGGCACTGGCGCAGAGCCTGGCAGCCGCCGGCGTGGCCAGCAACTGCCTGCCTTTGTTGGCGATCGAGCCTGTGCGATTGGGCGACGTGGCGCGTCAGCGGCTTGCCGGGTTGGGGCACTACCAGGCCGTGATTGTGGTCAGCAAACCGGCCGCCAGGTTGCTGCTTGAGCAGCTCGCGCACGCCGGGCTGCAGCCTCCGGCAACCGGCTGGTTCACCGTCGGTGAAGCAACGGCCGCAGTGCTGCAGTCCGCCGGTCTTCAGGTGACTTTCCCTACGCAAGGTGACGACAGCGAGGCCTTGCTCGCACTGCCGGCCCTGCGCGAGGCTATCGCGCTTCCTACACCACGCGTCCTTATCGTCCGTGGCGTGGGAGGTCGCGAACTGCTGGCAGAGCGTCTTGCAGAGCAAGGTGCTAGTGTCGATTATCTGGAACTGTATCGTCGCTGCCTGCCGGAGTACCCGGCGGGCACGCTGATGCATCGCATCGAAGCGGAACGCCTCAATGGCCTGGTGGTCAGCAGTGGGCAGGGTTTTGAACATTTGCAGCAGATGGCCGGCGCCGATTGGCCGCAGGTGGCGCGTCTGCCGCTGTTCGTGCCGAGCCCGCGGGTTGCCGAGCAGGCCAGGGCCGCCGGGGCCCAACAGGTTGTGGATTGCCGTGGCGCCAGTGCCACGGCCTTGCTGGCAGCTGTGCAGCGCAGCGCTGCACCTGCCTCTTAAGGCGCTAAGCTGAACGCCTAGCGCCCCCATGCAAAGGATGGATACGTGAGCGAAACTGTCTTGTCCAATAACGATCAGCCGTCGGCCCAGACGCCGGCGGATCCCGTCACCGCCACACCCGCCAAGCGCTCCGGCACCGGTCTGGCAGCGCTGGCGCTGCTGCTGGGTGCGGCCGGGGTCGCAATAGGTGGCTGGGGTGTCTGGCAGGTGCGGCAACTGCAAGGCAGCGAATTCAACCAAGGGCAGCACCTTGAAGCCCTGAACCAGCGCGCCGAAGCGCTGCAACAGCGTGAACAGCAGATCAGCGCGCAGCTGGCCAGCTTGCCTGCCGCCAGCGAGCTGGAAGACCGTCGCCGCCTGGTTTCGCAGCTGCAAGGCGATCAGCAACGCCTTAGCCAGCGTCTGGAAACCGTGCTGGGCGAGAGCCGCAAGGAATGGCGCCTGGCAGAGGCCGAGCATTTGCTGCGCCTGGCCACCCTGCGCCTCTCGGCGCTGCAGGACATTACCAGTGCCAAGGCCCTGGTCGAAGGCGCCGACGAAATCCTTCGCGAGCAGAGCGACCCCGGTGCCTTCGCCGCCCGCGAGCAGTTGGCGCGCAGCCTGGCAACCCTCAACAGCACGCAGCAGCCAGACCGCACGGGCCTGTTCCTCAAACTGGCTGCACAGCGCGAGCTGGTGCAGCAACTCAGCGCCCAGTCGCCTGAATTCGAGAGCAATGCCGATGCGCTCGGTGCGCTGACCTCCGACGGCGATGGCGCCAGTCGCTGGTCGCAGTGGTGGGCCGAAATCTCGAAGTATTTCCAGATCGACTTCAACGCCGATGACAATGTGCGGCCGCTGCTGGCCGGGCAGTCGTTGAACCAGCTACGCCTGGCCCTGAGCCTGACCATCGAGCAAGCCCAGTGGGCCGCGCTTAATGGCGAGGCCAAGGTCTACACCCAGGCACTGGATGATGCGCGCAGCGTACTGCTGGCCAACTTCAACGCCGACAACCCACAAAGCAAGGCCATGCTCGACAGCCTCAACGCCTTGGCCGAGCAACCGGTGTCTGTGGTCACCCCTGACCTGAGCGAGAGCCTGGCCTCGGTGCAAGCCTACATCCAGCGCCGCCACCTGCCGGCCGAGGGTGAAGGGGGCAAGCCATGAAGCGGGTCTACCTGCTGGCCGTATTGGCAATCGTCATCGCCGCCGCGCTGGGCATTGCGGTGGCAAAGCACAGCGGCTACGTCTTGATCTCCTATGGCAGCTTCCGCTATCAGTCCGGCTTGTGGGCGGCGCTGGCGGGGCTGGTTGCCGTGATCGCCTTGCTCGGGTTGCTGCGCTACCTGGTTGGCTTGGTGCTGACCTCCAGCGGCGTGGTCAACCCGTGGTCGCGTCGTAACCGCAGCCGCCGCATCCGTCTTTCCATCGAGCAAGGCCAGTTGGACCTCGCCGAGGGCCGTTGGGCCAGTGCCCAGCGCCACCTGCACCGCGCCGCCGAAGCCGAGCGCCAGCCCTTGCTGTACTACCTCGGCGCCGCCCGCGCTGCCAACGAGCAAGGCCGCAAGGAAGACAGCGACAACCTGCTTGAGCGCGCCCTGGAGCGTCAGCCGCAGGCGGAACTGGCCATTGCCCTGACCCATGCCCAGTTGCAGATGGACCGTGGCGACACGGACGGTGCGCTAGAAACCCTGTTGGCGATGCAGGCGCGGCACCCGCATAACACCCAGGTGCTGCGCCTGCTGCAGCGCCTGTACCTGGAACGTGGCGATTGGTCGGCGCTGATTCGCCTGCTGCCTGACCTGCGCAAGGGCAAGGTGCTGCCAGCGGCTGAGCTCGCCGAGCTTGAAAAGCGTGCGTGGGGCCAGAACCTGAGCCTGGCGACAACCCGCGGCGAGGATGCGCAAAGTGCGCGTCAGGCCCTGGAACGTGCCTGGCAGCAACTGACTGCCGCCCAGCGACAGGAGCCGCAGCTGGTGCTGGCCTACGCCGAGCAACTGCGCCAGGTCGGCGCCCAGGGCGAAGCCGAGCAAGTGCTGCGCACCGCCCTCAAGCGCGAGTACGAAAGCCACTTGGCCCGCTTGTATGGCCTGGTGCGCGGTGATGACCCGGCGCGCCAGTTGCAGACAGCCGAAGGCTGGCTGAAGGCGCATCCACAGGACCCGAGCCTGCTGCTGACCCTCGGCCGCCTGAGCTTGCAGAACCGCCTGTGGGGCAAGGCGCGGGACTATCTGGAAAGCAGCTTGCAGATGGAGCGCAACCCGGAAACCTGTGCCGAACTGGCCCGCTTGCTCGCCGGGCTTGGCGAGACCGAGCGCAGCAACCAACTGTTCCAGGAAGGCCTCGGCTTGCTGGATGAGCGCTTGCTGGCGCTGCCGTTGCCAGAAGCAGTGCGCGCCTGAGTTACACCTAAGCGCTTTACCTGGGTAACCCCTTAGTTCGCGCCAGCGTGCGGGCTAAGGGGGCGGGTAACTTTCCCGGCGATATAAGTTAGTTCTGCAGTCCATTTCTTAAGACGTTTCCTACTGCTTGGCAGGAAACTTCCTTTGCTATTCAGCGACTTGTCGTCCCTGTAGTGCCTTGAAACACAGCGGTTATTTCCTCTACCGTTTCAAGCCACTTCATTCCCCGGGACCTCCATCGCCCATGCTGCCGGCCCGTTTACGCACTTTTTTCTTTCCTGCCTGCCTTGCCGCGTTGGCCGTGCTGGCCGGGTCATTTCACCTGGAAAGTGCCCTGGGGCTAGTGCCGTGCCCGTTGTGCTTCAGCCAACGTTTGTTCCTGGGCCTGTATGGGCTGCTTTGCCTGGGCG
Source organism: Pseudomonas sp. B21-031 (assembly GCF_024748985.1). Classification (NCBI taxonomy): domain Bacteria; kingdom Pseudomonadati; phylum Pseudomonadota; class Gammaproteobacteria; order Pseudomonadales; family Pseudomonadaceae; genus Pseudomonas; species Pseudomonas sp. B21-031. Next base: position 205,396 of record NZ_CP087181.1, read on the forward strand.
CAGTGCTGCAGGCACCTGGCAGGTCGGGTATTCGTCGTTACTCACAAGCACTGCTGGCCAGCGCGGCGGCGGGGGCGCTGTTGGCGGCACGGCATGTCTGGCTGCAAGGGGCGGGCGGGGCAGTTCACCTGTGCCCGGCACCGATCTGGGATGTGTTCGATCAATCCTGGCGTGAAGCTGCGCGGCAATTGCTACTGGGTGGCCCGGATTGCAACGCGCTGACCTGGAGCTTTGTTGACCTGACACTGCCTGAATGGAGCCTGCTGGCATTCCTGCTACTGGGCGCGCTGCCCCTGAGCCGCCTGCTGGCGTATCGTTTCCGCACCCTGGCGGGCGATTGACTTGGCGCAAGCCTGGAACGCTATCGCGACCAATGGTGTTGTAACGGGGTATTAAACACTTGTATGAACTTTGTCTGCTGCGTACCTTGATGGTCAGCACGCGCGGGAATAATCTCCCAGCACGCATACCGAAAATACAACTGCTCGATGCCGTCCTGCTGATGTCACCTTTGTGCTGCGCGGTCGTAGTGCGAGGTGCAGCGGCATCTACCCAGAAGGGAAGAGATCGCCATGCTCGATAGTTGTCAGAACGCCCAGGAACGCTGGGGTGGGGTTCATAAGCTGATCGACCGTTGGCTGGAGGAGCGCCAGGAACTGGTGCAGGCTTTCCGCGCGTTACGCGACGCCAAGCCAGCCTTCGCCGACAAGGACAAGAACCGCGATTTTTGCGCGGTGCTGGTCGACTATGTTTCGGCTTGGCATTTCGAAGTCAGCGAACAGCTGGTCAGTGAGGCCAAAGCCTTCGGCGATACCCGTGGCCTTGAACTGGCCACGCAGATCAACCCACGCATCGATGACAGCACCCAGATCGCACTGGCATTCAATGACCATTGCGAGAAGGGCGAATGCACAGACCCCGAGCGCTTCGCCGAAAAACTGGCCAAGCTGGGCGGCCTGCTGCACGAGCGCTTCGAGCTGGAGGATTGCCTGATCGAGGTGCTGCACAACGCGCACAAGGAAGAGGGCGCGGTCGAAGCCTGAGGCGGGCGTCAGTCGCCAACCGCCAGCAGTTCGATCTCGAATACCAAGGGGGTATAGGGCGCGATCAGGTCACCCGCGCCCTCGGCACCGTAGGCTTGCGCCGACGGAATCACCAGGCGCCATTTCGCGCCTGCATGCATCCGAGGCAACGCCACCCGCCACCCTTCGATCACCGAATCCAGGCTGAACCACTGCGGCTGTTGGTTTTGGTCGAAGACCGAGCCATCCGGCAACCTGCCCACGTAGCGTACCTGCACCTTGCCACCCGCTTTCGGCTGGGCGCCGGCGCCGCTTTGCAGTTCGCTGTAAAGCACGCCTTCGGGCAGTTCATGCACACCAGCACGTGCCCGCTCGTTGGCCATGAAGCGTGTTTCCACCGCCTTGAGTTTTTCTGCCTGAGCCTGCTCGGCGGTGTTGTCGGCCTGCGCTTCGTGCTGCTGCAGCACAGCCTGCATACGTGCCTTGTCGAGCTTGAGCGGTTGCCCTTGATAAGACTGGCGCAGGCCTTCGACCAGGGCGTCCAGTTGCAGCCCCGGCATCTCTTCGCGCAGCCGCTCGCCCAGGCTGGCACCCAGGCTGTAGGCCAGGTCGTGGTCGTCTGCATTGGCCAGGGCAAAGGGCGCCACCAGGCACAAACCTAAAACAAGAAAACGCGGCATGGACAGTTCCTGCGCAATGAGCGGGCCGTGGCAGCCAACATCGGGGTTGGCCTGTATCTGCCAAATATGAGCAACGCTTAATTCAGCAACTACACTTTCACGGAGCTGCAAGATAACAACTTTGCCCAGGCATGCAACGCGGCGTAAATATTACTGTCAACATGCCCTAGCGGCGGTAGCAGCAGAAGCATAGTATGAGCCGCAATCTCGTCAGCCAGGAGGTAAACCATGTCGGCCAAAAAGAAGCCAGTAAGTACGCCGTTGCACCTGCTCCAGCAACTTTCGGGCAGCCTGCTCGAACATTTGGAAGATGCCTGCTCGCAAGCGCTGGCTGATGCGGAAAAACTGCTGGCCAAGTTGGAAAAGCAACGTGGCAAGGCACAAGAGAAACTGCACAACGGTCGCCTGAAACTGCAGGACGCGGCCAAGGCAGGTAAAGCCAAGGCGCAGACCAAGGCACAAAAAGCGATCGGTGAACTTGAAGGGTTGCTCGACTCGCTCAAGGACCGCCAGACCCAAACCCGTACCTACATCCAACAGCTCAAGCGTGATGCCCAGGACAGCCTGAAGCTGGCCCAGGGTGTGGGCAAGGTGCGTGAAGCCGCCAGCAAGGCACTGGACCAACGTGCCGTCGCTGCCAAGGCTGCAAAACCGGCTGCCGCCAAAGCACCGGCTAAGGCCGCCAGCAAACCAGCAGCGCGCGCCACTGCCGCCAAACCTGCTGCCAAAGCACCTGCAGCCAAAGCACCGGCCAGAGCCGCTGCCGCCAAGCCAGCCGCCAAGCCAGCCGCCAAAGCCGCTGCCGCCAAAGCGCCGGCCAAAGCGCCAGCAAAAGCCGCTGCCGCCAAGGCACCCGCCAAAACTGCCGCCGCCAAACCTGCGGCCAAGCCAGCCGCTAAAGCCGTCGCTGCCAAAGCACCGGCCAAGGCTGCAGCTGCAAAACCCGCAGCCAAGCCAGCAGCTGCCAAGGCGCCAGCCAAGGCCGCCGCTGCTAAACCAGCAGCCAAACCTGCAGCGGCCAAAGCCCCAGCCAAAGCGGCAGCTGCAAAACCTGCTGCCAAGCCTGCTGCGAAGCCCGCAGCTGCCGCTAAAGCACCCGCACGTGCTGCCGCCAAACCGGCTGCAAAACCGGCGGTGAAAGCTGCTGCAAAACCCGCTGCTGCCAAACCTGCCGCGAGCAAGCCAGCCGAAACCAAGCCCGCCACGGCTGCCACCAGCGCGCCTGCCGCCGCGACCAACTCGGCTAGCCCGGCCGCAGCACCGTCGGCACCCGCCAGCACCCCGGCTCAGGCGCCGTCTTCGGCATCCTCAAGCGCTGCCGCCGCGACGCGCAATTGATGCAGCGCGCGGTGGTCTCGAGCCTGGTCCGGCGCTAGCCGGGCCAGCCAGTCGTCCGTGGGCTCGTGCGAGCCCGCGGGCCACTGTTGCGAACACGCCTGCAGGCGTTCCAGCAACGCCTTCTCGGCCTGCAATTCCAGCCCTTTTACTTGCTCACGCAACGCTGCCAATTGCGCATCGTTGTGCGCTGCTGTGCGCCATTGCTGGCGCAGGTTACGCAATGGCGTCACCACCTCACGCTGCCAAGGCTCGGCAATGTCGCGCAGGGCTTGTGCGCGCTCACCTGTCGCGGCCACGCCGCGTGCTTGCAGCCAGGTGCCACAGAGCAACAGGCAAACGTCACCGCCCAACGCTTGCACGTCAAGGCAGGCCTTTTCCACGCCGGCCCTGGCATACAAGGCCAGGGCGTGATTCCACAGGTCGGTGCACATGATTCCACTCACGCTACGGGCCGAGGAAGCTGGTAGACTCCGCGACCATCATGATCAGACTATCCAACCTCACTTTACAGCGTGGTCCGCAGCGCTTGCTAGAAGGCGCCGAGATGACCTTGCACGCCGGCCACAAGGCCGGTTTGATCGGTGCCAACGGCGCCGGAAAATCCAGCCTGTTCGCTTTGCTGCGCGGTGAGCTTTCGCCCGATTCCGGCGATTGCCAACTGCCCGGCGACTGGCGCATCGCCCACATGCGCCAGGAGGTCGACACCCTCGATCGCCTCGCGGTGGACTATGTGCTCGATGGCGACGTGCGCCTGCGCAAGGTGCAGGCCGAGCTTGCCATCGCCGAAACGGCGCACGACGGCACGGCCCTGGCGCGCCTGCACAGCGAGCTGGAAAGTGCCGATGGCTATACCGCCGATGCCCGAGCGCGCAAATTGCTGGCCGGCCTTGGCTTCACCAACGAACAGATGGACCGCCGCGTCGGTGACTTCTCCGGTGGCTGGCGGATGCGCCTGAACCTGGCACAGGCACTGATGTGCCCGTCCGACCTGCTGCTGCTCGACGAGCCCACCAACCACCTGGACCTGGATGCCATCCTCTGGCTGGAAGACTGGCTCAAGGGCTACCCCGGCACCCTGTTGTTGATTTCCCACGACCGCGATTTCCTCGATGCCGTGGTCGACCACGTGGTGCACGTCGAGCAGCGCAAGCTGAACCTGTACAAGGGCGGCTACACCGCCTTCGAGCGCACCCGTGCCGAGCGCCTGGCGCAACAGCAGCAAGCCTACGAGAAGCAGCAGGCCCAGCGTGCGCACATGGAAAAGTACATCGCCCGCTTCAAGGCACAGGCCACCAAGGCCCGCCAGGCCCAGAGCCGCATCAAGGCCCTGGAGCGCATGGAAGAGTTGTCGGCGGCGCATGTCGATTCGCCGTTCGACTTCGTCTTCCGCGAGTCGCAGAAAATCTCCAGCCCACTGCTGGACATGTCCGAAGGCCGCCTGGGTTATGGCGACAAGGCCATCCTGGAGAAGGTCAAGCTGCAGCTGGTGCCGGGTGCGCGTATCGGCCTGCTCGGCCCCAACGGCGCGGGCAAGTCGACCCTGATCAAGAACCTTGCCGGCGAGCTGGAGCCGCTGTCCGGGCGCCTGGTACGTGGCGAGAACTTGGCGGTGGGCTACTTTGCCCAGCACCAACTCGACTCCCTCGACGACAAGGCCAGCCCGCTGTTGCACCTGCAGCGGATTGCCCCGACCGAGCGTGAGCAGACGCTGCGCGACTTCCTCGGCGGCTTCGATTTCCACGGTGACCGTGTCGACGAACCGGTGGTGAATTTCTCCGGTGGTGAAAAGGCCCGCCTGGCCCTGGCGCTGATTGCCTGGGAACGGCCGAACCTGTTGCTGCTCGACGAACCGACCAACCACCTGGACCTGGAAATGCGCCTGGCGCTGACCATGGCCTTGCAGGAGTTCGCCGGTGCTGTGGTGGTGGTTTCCCACGACCGTCACCTGCTCAAGAGCACCACTGACGATTTCCTGCTGGTGGCTGACGGCAAGGTCGATACGTTCGATGGCGACCTTGAAGACTACAGCCGCTGGCTGGTCGAGTACCGTCAGCGCAACGCGCCGGTCAGCAACACCCCGGCCAACCCGGACAAGACCGACAAGAAGGCTCAGCGCCAGGCTGCAGCGGCCTTGCGTCAGCAACTGGCACCGCACAAGAAGGCGGCCGACAAGCTGGAAGCCGAGCTTAACCAGGTGCATGCGCAACTGGCTGAGATCGAAACAGCGTTGGGCGACAGTGGCCTGTACGAGGCGGCGCGCAAGGATGAACTGCGCGATGTACTGGCCCGCCAGAGCAAACTCAAGCAGCGCGAAGGCGAGCTTGAAGAAGCCTGGATGGAAGCGCTAGAAACGTTGGAAAGCATGCAGGCCGAACTTGAGGCGCTGTCCTGAGGCTGAGGTCTTTGGGGCCTAGGGCGGGAGCCTTTTAGCGCTTGTGAGATCGAGCGCCGCCCATGCGGCGCTTCGCAGCACAAGGCTGCTCCTACATCTGTTCGTGTCAGGCGCAAAGGGGGCTCGCGCCCATGCCACAGGAATAACTGGCCCGTGTAGGAGCAGCCTTGTGCTGCGAAGCGCCGCGCGGGCGGCGCTCGATCTCAACCGCACCCAAAACCCCAAACCCTAAACAAATCTGCAAAATCCGCTGGTTATTTTTTCGCCAACATCTTAGCTTAACGTTTTGCAACATATGTTCGAGCGAGGTGTGTGATGTCGATGGAAGTGTGGTTGGGCTTCTTTGCCGCGTGTTGGGTGATCAGCCTTTCACCGGGGGCCGGGGCGATTGCCTCGATGTCCAGCGGCCTGCAGTACGGTTTCTGGCGCGGTTACTGGAACGCACTAGGCCTGCAGATTGGCCTGATCGTACAGATCGCCATCATCGCCGCCGGCGTCGGCGCCATCCTCGCCGCTTCCGCCACCGCCTTTACGGTGATCAAGTGGTTTGGCGTTGCCTACCTGGTCTACCTGGCCTACAAGCAATGGCGCGCGCTGCCGATGGACATGAGCGAAGAGTCTGCCGTGCGCCCGATCGGCAAACCGCTGAGCCTGGTGTTTCGTGGTTTTCTGGTCAACGTCAGCAACCCCAAGGCACTGGTGTTCATGCTGGCGGTGCTGCCGCAGTTCATCAACCCACATGAGGCCCTGCTGCCGCAGTACGTGGCCATCACCGTCACCATGATCACCGTCGACATGCTGGTGATGGCGGGCTACACCGGCCTGGCTTCGCGGGTGCTGCGCCTGCTGCGTACACCCAAGCAGCAGAAGCGGCTGAACCGCACCTTTGCCGGGTTGTTCATCGGCGCGGCAACCTTCCTCGCGACCCTGCGTCGCGCGCCTATCTGACAGGCCACCGGGGGCGCATAAGCGCCCCCGGTTATTTCGGCTTTTCCACAAAGCCCTTGAGCAAATCCAGCGGCAGTGGGAAGACGATGGTCGAGCTCTTGTCCCCGGCAATCGCCCCCAGCGTCTGCATGTAGCGCAACTGCATGGCCCCTGGCTCCTTGCTGAGCATGTGCGCCGCCTGCATCAGTTTTTCGGATGCCTGCAACTCCCCTTCGGCATGGATCACCTTGGCCCGTCGCTCACGTTCGGCCTCGGCCTGGCGCGCGATGGCACGCACCATCGATTCGTTGAGGTCGACGTGCTTGATCTCGACATTGGCCACTTTGATGCCCCAGGCATCGGTTTGTGCATCCAGCACCTGGCGGATATCGGCATTCAGTTGCTCGCGCTCGGCCAACAACTCGTCCAGCTCATGCTTGCCAAGCACGGCGCGCAGGGTGGTCTGGGCCAGCTGGCTGGTGGCGACGAGAAAGTCTTCGACCTGAATGATCGCTTTTTGTGGGTCGAGCACGCGAAAGTACAGCACCGCATTGACCTTGACCGAGACGTTGTCGCGGGTGATCACGTCCTGCGGCGGTACATCCAGTACGACCGTGCGCAGATCGACCCGAACCATCTGCTGGATGACCGGGATCAGCAGGATCAACCCCGGTCCTTTCACCTGCCAGAAGCGCCCCAGCTGGAACACCACGCCGCGCTCGTACTCGCGCAAGATCCGGAACGCCGACAGCAACAACACGCCCAGCAGCATCAGCAGGGCGCCGAAACCCAATTGCATGAACATCGTCATTCTCCTTGGGCCGCAGGTGCAGCAGCGCTGACCTCCAGCATCACGCCACGGCGCGCCGTGACTCGCACGTGTTGGCCAGGCTGCAGTGGCGTTGCGCACTGAACCTGCCACTGTTCGCCCTGCGCCTGCACCGAACCGCAGAACGGGTTGTCTGCCAGCACTTGGGTAACCGTGACCAGGCTGCCGACCAAGCCGGCATCGCCGCTGACCAGGGCGCGCTTGCGCGCTTTCAGGGCCATACCCAGCACGCCACCGATGAACAGCGCCGACAGCACTGCCAGGCTGGCGATCAAGGGCAAGGGGATGCCGAACCCAGGCACGTCGGTATCCATCAAAATCACTGCGCCTACCACGAAGGCCACGATGCCGCCAAAGCCGACCACGCCAAAGCTGGGCAAGAACGCCTCGGCAATCATGAACGCCAGCCCGAGCAGTATCAGCGCCACCCCGGCGTAGCTCACCGGCAGCAATTGCAGGGCATACAGCGCCAGCAGCAGGCAGATACCGCCGATCACGCCGCCTACGGTGGAGCCGGGGCTCATGAACTCAAACAGCAGGCCGTAAACGCCGACCATGATCAGGATCAGCGCCACGCTGGGGTTGGTGATGACGGCCAGCAGGCGCGTGCGCCAGTCCGGCAGGTGTTCGACCAGGCTGGCACTGCGGGTGTGCATCTGCTGCGGCTGGCCGGCAGCGTCCAGTGTTTTGCCGTCGAGTTGGCGCAGCAGGTCGGGCAGGTCAGTCGCCACGAGGTCGACCACCTTCAGCCGCAACGCCTCGCTGGCCGACAAACTGACGGCTTCGCGCACGGCCTGCTCCGCCCAATCGGCATTGCGCCCGCGCAGCTGCGCCAAGCCGCGTATATAGGCAGCAGCGTCATTGACCTGCTTGCGGGCGAGGGTTTGTTCATCACCACTGGGCTTGGCCTTGTCGTCCTTGGACATGCCCGGGGGGCCGCCGATCTGCACTGGGGTGGCCGCGCCCAGGTTGGTCCCAGGGGCCATGGCTGCGACATGGCTGGCATAAAGGATGTAAGTGCCAGCGCTAGCGGCCCGTGCACCGCTGGGCGCGACGAAGCTGGCAACCGGCACGGGGCTGGCGAGGATGGCTTTGATCATCTGGCGCATGGCGCTGTCCAGGCCACCAGGGGTATCCATGCGGATGACCACCAGTTGCGCCCCTTGCGCATGGGCCTGGTCCAGGCTGCGCACCAGGTAGTCGGCACTGGCCGGGCCGATGGCATCGTCGATGCTCAACACCCAGACGGCACCGGGCGCTGCCTGGCTGCCCGGTGCCAGCCCAAGCAGCATCAACAGCAACAGCCAGCGCCACCAGCGAGCGGCCACCTGTCGTCACCTCGTTCGTCTCTATTACACAAGTTTAGTCATGCCTGCCGGGCCAAGGCCTAAAATTGAAGATTGGGGGGCGCACTACCGGAGGTGCATCATGCGTATGGCAAAGACCCTGCAGGCCCGCCTGGACAAGGCCAACTGCGACTACGACATCATTCCCCATCCACATTCAGCCACCAGCCTGGAGTCGGCACGCACGGCCGGTGTACCCGCCGAGCGGGTCGCCAAGTCGGTGGTGCTCGATGACCGGCATGGCAACTACATCCTGGCCGTGCTACCGGCCAACCGGCATCTGGACATGAGCAAGGTGCGCATGTCGGGCGCCTGGCAACTGACCCGCGAAAGCGGCCTGCCGACGCTGTTCGGCGATTGCGAGCGTGGCGCAGTGCCGGCGCTTGGCGATGCCTACGATATAAAAATGCTGCTCGACCCGACCCTTACCCGGCAAGGTGATGTCTACCTGGAGGCGGGTGACCACGATCACCTGATCCACATGAGCATGGAGCAGTTCATGAAGCTGGTACCGCACGCCGAAGTGCGTGAGCTGTGCTGATGTTCTCAAGCCAACGCCGGGCGGGCGTCGTGGACGGCCTGACCGGCTTTTAGGAGGAATCATGGAAGCACCGATCCATCCATTCGCCGAGCTGTTCAAGCAGCTGGGCTTGCCTGACGATGCCTTGAGTATCGATCAATTCATCACCAGCCACTCGCCGCTGCAAAACGAGATCAAGCTGGTCGATGCCCCGTTCTGGACCGATGCCCAGCGCAACTTCCTCAAGGACAGCATCAACGAAGATGCTGATTGGGCAGTCCCTTTCGACCAACTCAACGAGGCGTTGCGCCGCCCCCGAAAATAAAGCGCCGAGCGGCACCTGACGAGTGATTGGCCGTTGCTATGCTCAGGAAAACAATAAGGGGATAGCGCGATGAAAGATCCCTACGCACCAGGGTTCTGGTGCTCCGTGACGATCCTGGGCACGCTGACGGCCAGTTACTTCTATGGCATCAGGCAGACGCAACAGATGAACCAGGCGGTGCAGTTTCTCTACGCCGCTGCCGCGGTTACCGTGGCGGTTGCGTTGGTGGCGCTGACCTGGATCGCCTGGCAGCAGTTGCGTCTGAACAAACGTGAGGTGATCCAGGGGCGAACGTTGCTGACCATCTGGAACACCAAGGTTGCCCTGCGCCGGGTCGAAACGGTATTCGACCGCTATTTCTGGGGCAGCTACTGGCACTCCGGGCGCACCTTCGAAGAAGTCATGGGTGAGCTCAAGGGCACCCCGCTGGAGCAAAGCCTAGACGCTTTAAAGCGCCAGTGCCGGGCGCTCGACCGTGAAATCCACGATCACCACCACCACTGGCTGGCCAACGCACGGGACCTCTCCAGCGTGGCGGCGGCCATGGCCCGCGAACGCTATCAGCTCGACCTGGGCGAGCCGACGAGCACGGGCAATGGCACCACTGCCGTGCTCAACCGCGACCTTGAAGTGCTGGTCTACACTTGGTCGGCGCGCCTGCGCAGCTTCGACCACCAACTGGACGAACTGGAGCGCGCCTACCACTGAGGCGGTTTACTCGCCGCGGATGTACTGCTCCAGCTGCAGGATCAGGTTGGCCTGTTCGGCGATGGTTTCCTTCACCAGGTCGCCAATCGACAACAGGCCCAGCAGTTCGCCATTGCTGACCACCGGCAGGTGACGCAGGTGCAGGTTGGTCATCTGGTTCATGCAATATTCCAGATTGTGCTTGGGTTCCACGGTAATCACCGGGGCGCTCATGATCTCGCGTACCGGCGTTGCCGCTGACGAACGGCCCTTGAGCACCAGCTTGCGGGCATAATCACGCTCACTGACGATGCCGATCACCTGGTTGTTCTCCACCACCGGCAGCGCACCGATATTCTTCTCCGCCAGCAGTTTAAGGGCGTCCAGTACCGAGTCGTCCGGGCCGATGGTGTAAACGGTCTGGGGCTGCGACTTGGTCTTGAGGATTTGTTCGACGTTTTTCATACGGGCCTCTGCGGGTGGAAAAATCGCTGTCTCAATGTAAATAAAGCATCCGGCACGGCGCTCTGCACAGCAATGCAAGAAACGGCATAGAGGCGATTGAAAAACGTCATGGTTGAATCGATTGTGTGCCCAGCACTCCGGCAAGCCGTGTATCCGGCGCTGGAGATGCTTACCTGGGTGGGGCAAAATCCCCGATAATCTGTGACAATGCATGTCAAGTTGCCATCATCCAGACCTGTTTCGGCAAGGAGCCGCAATGCAAAGCATGTTTCGCCTCACAGCGCTCAGTTGCGCCTTCATCACCGCTGCCGGTTGCAGCAGCCAACAGATCGATAATATTTCCAAGAGCGTTAAAGACATTGGCAGGGACTACGGCATGCCCGTGCTCTGTGGTGTCGGGGTTGTCGCCGGGGGCGCTGCCGGTTATGCCCTTAAAGGCAAGGACGGCATCTTGCCGGGCGTTGCAGTCGGCGGCACGTTGGGGTGCATCGCCGGTTATGTCTGGCAGTCGCGCTTGCAGGAGCTTGACCGCATCGCCAAGGAAGAGAACCTGAAGATCACCACCGAGAAGTTGACCGTTGCCTCGGCTGCGGTGGTGACCGCCGTCCCTGAACAGGCGGGCCTGGTGACCCAGATCGAAGACACCGGTATGTTCGCCACCGGCTCCGACCAACTGACCCCCAACGGCCAGCGCGCCGTGGCCAAGCTGGCGCAGATGTATGCCAAGCCGGCCGCCACCGACAAGCAGGCCGCCGCCAAGGAGGCGCAGGCACGTCGCTTGTTGATCGTTGGCCACAGCGATGCCGTGGGCAATGCCGATTTCAACCAGAAGCTGTCCGAGCGCCGCGCCAAGACCGTGGGCAAGGTCATGCTGCAGGCCGGCATTCCGGCCAGTGCCATCTATTACCAAGGCGCCGGGGCATCGCGCCCGATTGCCGATAACAGCGACCCGTTGCTGCGTGGCCAGAACCGCCGTGTGGAAATCGTCGAGCTGGCCAACGAACAGGCCTTGGTGATGCGCGCCCAGGCAGAAGCGGGTAACACCCGCTACCTGCACTACGGCACCTCGACCGCTGCCAAACCTCGGCAGGCGACCACTACCGCACAAGCGAGCAGCAAGCCTGCCGCAAGCAAGCCGACCACGGCACAGCGCACGCCGGCCACGGCCAGCAGTACCGCCAGCGCAACCACCAGTACCACCAGCACCAGCACCAGCACCAGCACCAGCACCAGCACCGCGAAGGCTGTTGCAGCTGTGCGTCCGCAGGTCGATTTCGCCGGTACCCCCGTGGCCAACTACAGCTGGACCATGGCGCAGAGCATCAAGCCGAAACAGAGTGGCTTCACGCTGATCAGCAGCGCATACGCCGCGCAGATGCCGATGTCCAGCTGCGAGGCCGACCGCCCACGCAATGCCGGTGACGTGCTGAGCATGGTCAACGACCAACCTTTGCAGCGCCGTGCCACCAAGGACTACCTGCCGGGTTACAACAACCGGGTCTGGGCCAACCTGGTCAACGGGCACCTGGTGACCGTGTCGCCGGTATCAATCTTGCGTGAGAACGCCATGGTCGACCGCCAGCCGATCCTGCAGCTGGTCGAAGACTACAAACAGCCCACGCAGCACAAACCACGCACCATGAAGGCCGTGGCCAACACCTATGAAGGCGAAAGCGAAGTGCTCTACCGGGTCTTCGCCAGCGATGCCCAGGCATCGATTTCGTGCATGGACATCGTATTCAGCAAAGGCAATGCCGAGGTCAGCCAAGGTGCCTTGTTCTATGCCGCCGGCAGTGACGCGTTTGTCGCTTCCTACAAGCCGATCCCGGCTACCAAATAACCCCAGTCAAGGACGTCCTGAATGGAAGACTTTTCGCTTGCTGCACTTAAATCACTGATTCTCGCCAATCAGTTGCTCTCTGCCGGCCTGCTTTCGTTGCTGATCACTGCGGTGATCGTGCGTAACTATTGGGAAGAGGTTTCCTACTTCCTGACCCGTGTCTGGCACAGCTTCCCCTTGATCGGTACGGTGGCGCGCCTGTCGCGCAAGCCGGCTTCGGTCGACGCTGAAGGCTGGATCAACCACGAAGTCACCCTGTCGAACGTGTACAACAAGAAGTTCAAGCTCTACGCCAAGGACGCGAACGCCTACAGTGCCTACCTGGACTACCTGTCCAAGGCCGGTGAGGCCGGGCGTTCTGCGCGGCCGTGGTGGGTGTTGGCGGTTGTCCTGTTGCTGGTGGTGATCGAGGCCATGGGGTTTGCCTATGTGGTCGCCGGCTGGGTGAACATGGACGCGTCGACCAATGACCGTCACTGGCTGACGGCATTCGTAGCGATTCTGCTGGCTGTTGCGTCGGCGTTTCTGGCCGAGGCTGCCGGGCACGCGGTGCACCACAACAGCCTGGTCGCCCGCGCCCGCCATTGGTGGCAGGGTGAAGAGCCTTCCAAACGCTCGCGCTCGCTGAAAGCCAACAAAGCCATCAACCTGGAAGACTCCTTCAGCGACTCGGACAAGCCTGACTACGAGCAGCTGCTGGCCCGGGTGAAGGACGTGAACGCCAACGTCACGCGCAAGTTCTTCTGGTTGATCACCTGCGGTGCGTTCGTGGTGGCCATGGCCATTGGTGCCTTCCTCATCCGTTCGGCCACCCTGGACAGCATCGAGACCGAGATGGTCAACGGCATGCGTGCCGAAGCGTCCACGCAAAGCAGCACCGCAGGCTCGCCGTTCGACCTGCCAGCAGAATCCCAGGCCATCAACGATGAAGCGGATAACGCCACCATCGACGACAAGATGCAGGCGATCCGCAAGGCCAGCCTGACGACCTACGTGATGCTGTCGCTGATCTACGTGGCGATCCAAGGCATCAGCCTGTGGTTGGCCAGCCGCTACTTCTTCGCCGGTACACACTCGCACACCGCCTGGCAGCGTACCCACAAGTACGCCACCTCCGAAGAAATGCTCGATGCCATGGACCAGAAGCGTTCGGCCATCGCCAGCCATGCCGATGACAAGCTGCGCCGCTTGCAGACCTTGTTGTCCAGCCGCGATCACACCGATGCCAATGTGCTGACTGCACTGGATGGGGAAAACACCGCCCGCCGCAATTTCCTCAGCTTCGTCGAACACAAGGCTGACAAAGTATCGGAGCAGCCAGAGAAGCCAGCGCGGCCGGTTGAAACCGTTGCGCCAGCACCCGCCGCTGTAGCCGTCGCGGTCGCCGCGACGCCGGTCGAGTCCCAGCCTGCCGTAGCCCCGGTTGCCCCTGCTGCTGCAGTGGCCGAACCGGTCGGCACTGTCGCTATCAAGGCCTCCGAGTTCCACGATGTGACTGGCCTGCCGGAAGAAAGCCTGGCCGCCGCCAGCCGTGCGCTGAATGTCAGCGAGGCGCAACTGCGCGACATCCGCGAGCAACAGCAAGCACTCAAGGCGCTTGGCCTGTTCCCGGCGAAGAAGGAGGGCATGCTGTCATGAGGCTTGCCAAGGCCCTGATCCTTGCGCTGGCGCTGCCGTGTGCAGCGCTGGCCGCCGAACGCAACGACCTGCAGAGCTGCTACACGCGCAACGGCCTGGCAGACATCAAGCCTGCAGGTTCCGGCCGCGAGCTGGTGGTGATCATCGATCAGACCATCCCGATGCCAGAAGACCTGCAGCGCAGCGCCTGGGGCCAGATCGACCGGTTCGTGCAGCCGGGCGATCGCGTCAGGCTCTATACCTTCTCGGCGTTTCTGCCGGGTGAGTATCAGCGCCTGGTATATGCCGGCGAGCTGGACACGCCGTTGCAGGGCGAGGTTCGCGATGATGTGAACATGCGCAAGCTGCGTGGCCTGGACCAGTGCCTGGCGACCCAGAAAAAGGCGTTTCAGACCGGTTTCGGCGGGCTGTTCGTGAAGGGCTTGCGCGAGGCGCGTCAGGACATCCCCAAGAGCGAAATCATGAACACCCTGCGCCGTGTCGGTGAAGACATGGGCAAAGAGCAGGGTATCCAGGAGCGGGTGGTGTACCTGATTTCGGACATGCTCGAGCATTCCGATTACACCAGCTTCTACGCAGCCAACCAGATCAAGCAGCTGAACGTTGGCAACGAGCTGAAGCTTGCGCAGAGCAAGGGGCTGTACGCCGACCTGCAAGGCGCCCGGGTGTATGTGTCTGGCGCAGGGCTGGTCACCGACGCGGTGAAGCATGCCTACCGCTCTGGCAAGACCATGGATGCGCTGAACGACTTCTGGGCGCAGTACCTGAATGCGTCCAACGCAACGTTGGAAGGCTTTGGCACGCCTAGCCTGAGTACCGACCTTCGGTAACCCGGCCTTCCGGGTAATACGCACCCTTGTAGGAGCAGCCTTGCGCTGCGAAGAGGCCGGTGACAACAGCGCAGATCTACTGTGTTGTCACCGGCCTCTTCGCAGCGCAAGGCTGCTCCTACAAGTGATTGCGCTACAGCTTCGGCATCTGTCCGATGCGCGCGACCATCTCGCTCACTACCTGCAGATCCAGCATGAACTGCTCCACGGTCTTGAACTCGTTGTCGTTGTGCCCGGTGTATTTCACGTCAGGCATGGCCAGCCCGAACTGCACGCCGTTGGGCAAGTCATGCACCGAGGTAGCTCCCGCCGAGGTGCCAAACTCGTGCTTCATGCCCAGGTTCTCGCTGGCCACGGCAAGCAGGGCCTTGACCCATTCGCCCTCCGGGTTGCGGTACATCGGCGCGTCGAGGCTGTAGTCGAAGGCCACCGGGACGTGGCTGGTGCTCTTCCATTGATCCAGCTTGGTCGCCAGGTCATCCTTGATCACGGCAATTTCCTTGCCCTTCGGGATACGCAGGTTGACCGCCAGTTTCAGCCCCTTGTCGTCCACGCCGACAAAGGTCGGCGAGGCGGTCAGCGGCCCCATGAACGCGTCTTCAAAGCCCACGCCGAGCTTTTTGCCCAGGTAGTCCAGGCCCCAGTTGTCGCTGGCATAACGGGCGGCGTCGGTGAACTGGTTGTGCTTGAGCGGCACCTGCTTGCCCAGGCCATCGATGAACACCAGCATGCGCGCCACCGGGTTAACCCCGGACTCCGGCTCCGAGGAGTGGGCCGAGACGCCTTTCACGGTGAGCTGCACGTCCTTGCCAACCACCTTGGCATCGATGCTGAAATCACCGCCGTTGCCCTTCACATACGCGGCCCCGGCCTTGTTCAGGCTGGCTGCCAGCTCGGCAGGCTTGTCGCTGGCCAGGGTGGCGACCGACGTCGTCGGAATCTGGTTGGTGGCCAGGCCGCCGGTGAGGTGGGTGATTTCGGCGCCCTTGCCGGTGGCGGCGCGCTTGGCGAAGCTGGCCATGACCGTGCCGTAGCCTTTCTCGGCGATCACTACCGGGTAGCCGCCGTCCAGCGCCAAGTTGTAGTCAGGCGTCGGGTTGCGCTCGAAGTAGTAAGGGATCGCGTCACCGCTGGTTTCTTCGGTGGTGTCCACCAGCAGTTTGAGTTGCCGGGCCAGCGGCAGCTTCTCGTCCTTGGCCACTTTCAGCGCATACAGCGCCACGACGATGCCGTTCTTGTCGTCTTCGGTGCCGCGGCCATACATGCGGTCACCCACCAGCGTGACCTTGAAGGGGTCGAGGCGAGTGCCATCGTCCAGCTTCCAGTTGTCCGGGTTGACCGGCACCACATCGGCGTGGGCATGGATGCCGACCACTTCTTTGCCTTCGCCCAGGGTGATCTCGTAGACCCGGTTGTCGATATTGCGGAACGTCAGGCCAAAACCTTCGGCCAGGGCTTTGATCTTGTCCGCGATCTTCAGGAACTCGGGGTTCTCGTGCTGCGGTACGCCATCGACGCTGAAGGTGGGGATGGCCACCAGTTCGCGCAGGGTCTCGGTGGCGGCCTTGCCGTACTTGATACGGGTATACAGGCCCAGCAGGCGGTTGATTTCGTTCTGCTGCTCGTCGGCCAGCGGCTTGTTGGCCAGGTAGGCGCTCAGCGTCTCGCCGAGGTTGTCGGCCTTGGCCAGGTCGCTGCCGTTGAGCTTGCCGATGAACTGCTTGAAGTCCGCCAGTTCTGTGCCGTCGTAGGCCTTGATGATGGCCGCGGATTGTTGCTGGGAGAGGTTGGCCTGGGCCGGTACGCTGAACAGGCCGATGCTGGCCAGCAGCAGTGAGGTAGCGGTGAGTTTTTTCAGGTACATGGGCGCGCGCATTCCTTCGCGAGTCATTGTTGGGGGTACCCGTTCGAAAAACGGGAAGGTGCCCACGCTAACACCAATGCTCTGCAGTACGGGAGTACCAGAAACGCGACATGTCGCACAAACGAAAAAGCCCCGGGAATAATCCCAGGGCTTTCGAAGATGGCGCACTCGGCGGGATTCGAACCCACGACCCCTGCCTTCGGAGGGCAGTACTCTATCCAGCTGAGCTACGAGTGCAACGCGCACGCATGATACCCATCTGTTTCGGTTGCGTCCATCGCCTTGATCTGTAGCTGTTTTTACCCGCGCTTCGGACATAACGCTTGTAGGAGCAGCCTTGTGCTGCGAAGAGGCCAGTGGCAGCAACGCAGACGTGTGCTGTTATCGCCGGCCTCTTCGCAGCACAAGGCTGTTCCTACAGGCCATCAGAGTGCGATCAGCTCGGGCCGCAGCCCTTCTACCCGGCGAACCACGGGTGGCAGGTAACCGCCGGCACCGGTGATTTGGTGCAGCACCTTCTCGCGCAGCCCATGCAGCGCCACGCCTGTGCGCAGGCGCGGGTGTGGCAGGTCGATTTCGACCACCGACTTGATCCGCCCCGGGCGCGGTTCCAGCACGACCACCCGGTCGGCCAGGTAGGTGGCCTCTTCGGCATCGTGGGTCACCAGCAGGGTGGTGATGCCGGCTCGTTCCCGAATGGCCAGCAGCTCATCCTGCAGTTGCTGGCGGGTCAGCGCATCGAGCGCGCCGAAGGGCTCGTCAAGCAACAGGATCCGTGGGCTTGCCACCAGCCCGCGGGCGATTGCCACGCGCTGGGCCATGCCGCCGGAAAGCTGGTGCGGGTAAGCCGACTCGAACCCGCTAAGGCCGACCAGCAGCACAAATTCATGCACGCGCCGGGCGCGCTCACCCTGGGTCAGCTGTTCGTTGACCAGCCCCAGGGCGATGTTCTGCTCCACCGTCAGCCAGGGGAACAGGCGGTGTTCCTGAAACACGATGCCGCGTTCGCCATCAATGCCACTGACCGGGCGCCCGTCGACGCGGATGCTGCCGCTGTAGTCGGTGTCGAGCCCCACCAGCAGGCGTAGCAGGGTAGATTTTCCACAGCCAGACGCACCGACGATGGCGATGAATTCGCCTTCGTTGATCGACAGGTTGAAATCGTGAATGGCCTCCAACGGTTGGCCATCGACGCGGAATACCTTACCGACCTCTTCGAAGCTGACCAATGGCGGGGTAGCGTCGGGTTGATTGGCCGCAGGCAGGTGCGAGGTGTTGAAGGCGTTCATGCGGTTCTCCAGCGCGTGGCGCGCGATTCGAGGCGTTGTCCGAGGGTGCCGAGCAGGGCGCCGACCAGGCCGATCAGGACCATGGCGGCCATCACCTGGTCCATGCGGAACAGCTGTTGGGCGCCGATCATCAGGCTGGCGATGCCGCCGTCAGAAGGCATGAAGTACTCCGCGCCGATGGTGCCCAGCCAGGCGTAGATCAGCGACAGGCGCAGGCCAGCGAAAATCGCCGGGGCAGCGCCGGGCAGCACCAACCGGCGCAAGCGTTGCCACAGGCTCAGGCGCAAGGTGCGGGCGGCCTCGCCCAGCTGAGGCGACAGCCCGGCGATACCGCGCTGGGTGGCGATCAGCAACGGGAAGAACGCCGCCAGGGCCACGAACACAGTTTTTGCGCCTTCGCCCAGGCCGAACCAGGCCGTAAGCAGAGGCACCCAGGCAAACAGCGCCACTTGGCGCACGGCCGTCAGGCTCGGGCCGAACACGCGCTCGGCGTGGTGCGAAAGGCCCAGCAGCAGGCCAACCAGCAAACCCGCGCCACCGCCCAGCACCAGGCCGGTCAAGGTGCGTTGCAGGCTCAGCAGCAACGCCTGTGGCAGCGTGCCGTCCGCCAGCCCGTTGAACAGGGTGTGCAGCACGCCCAGCGGTGACGTGAGGATGTTCTGGTCGACCCAGCCAACGTTGCTGGTGGCCTGCCACAGTGCCAGCAGTGCAATCGGCAGCAGCAGGCTTTGCCAACCTTTTGGGATCGGGCCACGCTGTTGCTCGCCGGTTGCGGGTTGCGGCCAGAACAGCAGGCGTTTCTCCAGGCGCGAGAAGCCCTGCTCCATGAGCGCCCCAACCAGGCCGATCACTAGGATGCAGAGCAGCACCAGGTCGAGCATGAACAACTGCCGGCCCCACACCATCAGGTAGCCGATGCCCTCGCTGGAGGCCAGCAGCTCTACGGCCAGCAACGACGTCCAGCCGGTGGCCAGGGCCAGGCGTACGCCCGTGAGGAAGGCGGGCAGGGCGGCGGGCAACAGCAGCCGCAGGAACAACAGATGACGGGGCAAGCGCAGCGCCGCTGCAGCTTCACGCAGTTTGGGTTGGGCATCGCGCACGCCGACCAGGGTGTGCAGGGTGACCGGCACCACCACGGCTTTGACCAGCACCACCAGCTTCAGCAACTCGCCGATGCCGAAAAACAGCATGAACAGCGGTATCCAGGCCAGGGTAGGAATTTGCGCCAGCGCGACGAAGGTGGGCAGCACCAGCGTCTGTGCCCGCCGCGACGACCCCAGCCAGGTGCCCAGCAGCAACCCGCTGACAATCCCGACCGCCAAGCCCCAGAACAGCCGCTGCACACTTATCCACAGGTGCCCCCAAAGCTCCCCGGAGCCAAACTCCAGCGCGCTCTCCCACACCCGCGAAGGCGCCGGCAAAATCTGCTCGCTCATCCAGTGGTGCTGGCTAGCGACCACCCACAACACCGCGATCAACACCGGCAATACCCAAGAAAGGTACGCAGCCTTCTTGTAGGAGCGGCCTTGCGTCGCGAAAGGGCCGCGAAGCGGCCCCCGAAGCCACCCCCAACTCCTGTTCAGAATTCCATTCATCGGCATCTCTCGAACGAAGCGTTGTTATCTTATGCACTAATGGAATTAAAAAATCATAAGTGCGCATTTCAAGAGATAAGAGCATGCAAACCTTGCATGCGCAAACCCCTTACCGTTGCGTTTTCCTCATATTTTCCATGCGTTCTCCGCAAGCCCCCCGCAGGCCCGCAGCGCGCCTGATTTATGCCTTCTGGTTACTAAAAAATGAAGTTTTGATCTTTGGAGGTTCTAACCAGACCTGCCTAGCTTCTGACCAAAGCGCCGGCCTTCGTCGGTGGCAGCCTGCCAAGGAGCCTTGCCATGAAAACCCCACTACGCCACCTGATCACCGCCCTTGGGCTGGTCTTTACCCTCAACGCCCACGCTGCCGAGTCAGCCAAGCCAGAGAGCATCCGCATCGCCGTGCCCGACTTGAGCGCTGGCAGCAAACACAGCGCCGGGGGCGTGGTCGATGTCCTGCGCGACCAGCAATTGCTGGAGAAGGAATTCGCCAAGGACGGCATCCGCATCGATTGGCACTTCTTCAAGGGCGCAGGGCCGGTGGTGAACGAGGCCCTGGCCAATGGCCAAGCCGACTTTGCCTACCTCGGGGACCTGGCTGCGATCGTCGGCAAGGCCAATGGCCTGGATACCCGCGTGCTGTCGGCCGGCGTGCGCGGGGTGAAAAGCTACCTGGGGGTGGTGCCGGGGTCCGGCATCAAGACCCTGCACGACCTCAAGGGCAAGCGTGTGGCGGTGTTCCGCGGCACTGCCAACCAGCTGTCGTTCGCCAGCGCGCTGGCCAGCCAGGGGCTGTCCGAGCGTGATCTGAAGGTGATCAACCTCGACTTCAACGCTGCCAACGCCGCAATCGCCGCCAAGCAGATCGATGCCACCTGGGGCCTGTCGAACCTGCTGGCGCTGCGTGAACGCGGGCTGGTCGAGCTGCCCGTCAATTCCCGCGACCTGCAAGGCGCCGGCAGCACCCAGGCGGTCTTGCTGGGCACCGGCGAATTCATCCGCCAGCACCCAGACCTGGTGCAGCGCCTGGTCAATGCCCAGGAGCAGGCTACCGCGTGGCTGCGTGACGAACACAACCGCGACGCCTACGTCGACCTGGTGGCAAACAACGCGAGCTGGCCGCGCA
Source organism: Pseudomonas sp. B21-031 (assembly GCF_024748985.1). NCBI lineage: Bacteria > Pseudomonadati > Pseudomonadota > Gammaproteobacteria > Pseudomonadales > Pseudomonadaceae > Pseudomonas > Pseudomonas sp. B21-031. Next base: position 226,109 of record NZ_CP087181.1, read on the forward strand.
GCATCCTCAGCGATGACTTGGCCAAGGAAAACCTCGCGCATTACTTCGACCCACGCCTGGACGCTGATTTTCTGGCCCAACTGCAGCAGGGCGTCGACCTGGCCGCCAAAGAGCGCCTGATCCGCCGTGGCTTCCAGGTTGCCGACTGGGTTGAACCTCGCTTTCTAGACACCGCACTGCAACAGCAGCAGGCCGTCCAGGCCGCCCGCTAACCCTCTGAACCGACAATAACCGCAAGGACCACGACCATGAGCAATGCCGCCTTGGCCACCGCGCCACTCGCCCTTGAACTCGACATCCACCCGGTTGCCGGCCGTATCGGCGCCGAGATCCGCGGGTTGAAGCTTTCTGCCGACTTGGATGCCGCCACGATCGACGCCATACAGGCGGCCTTGGTCGAGCACAAAGTGATCTTCTTCCGTGGCCAGACCCACCTGGACGACCAGAGCCAGGAAGGCTTCGCCAAGTTGCTGGGCGAACCGGTCGCCCACCCCACCGTGCCGGTGGTCGATGGCACCAGCTACCTGCTCCAGCTTGATGGTGCCGAAGGCCAGCGGGCCAACTCCTGGCACACCGACGTGACCTTCGTCGATGCCTACCCCAAGGCGTCCATCCTGCGCAGCGTGGTGGCGCCGGCGTCTGGTGGGGATACCGTGTGGGCCAATACTGCAGCGGCGTACCAGGAGCTGCCCGAGCCATTGCGCGAGCTGGCCGACAAGTTGTGGGCGGTGCACAGCAACGAATACGACTACGCGTCCCTCAAGCCTGACGTCGACCCGGCCAAGCTGGAGCGTTATCGCCAGGTGTTCACCTCGACGGTGTACGAGACCGAGCATCCGGTCGTGCGCGTGCACCCGGTCAGCGGTGAGCGGGCGCTGCAGTTGGGGCATTTCGTGAAGCGCATCAAGGGCTATTCGCTGGCCGACTCGCAGTACTTGTTCGCCGTGCTGCAGGGGCATGTAACGCGCTTGGAAAATACCGTGCGCTGGCGCTGGCAAGCGGGGGATGTGGCGATCTGGGATAACCGCGCGACGCAGCATTATGCGGTGGATGACTATGGCACCCAGCCGCGTGTGGTTCGGCGGGTGACGTTGGCGGGTGAGGTGCCGGTGGGGGTGGATGGGCAACTGAGCCGCACAACCCGAAAAGGCTAAGACCTACCCAGTCGGTAGGAGCAGCCTTGTACTGCGAAGAGGCCGGAGCTGCCAGGCTCATTACGTTTGGCATGTACCGGCCTCTTCGCAGCACAAGGCTGCTCCTACACACAGCGGGCGGTAGGGTTGTTCATAGGTCGGTATCACAGGCAATCAGCTGCCTGACCAACCCCTGCGCCAACGGCGACAACCCATACCCCACCCGGCTCACCACCCCATAGCGGGTATAAAACGCCTCTTCTTGCTCCGGCGCCAAGTCCGAAAGCTTCAGCGCCACCAGCCCCCCGTCGCGTTGATACGGCCGCAGGTTGGCATTGCAGGCAATGCCGATGGTGTCCGAATGCATCACCACATTCAGCAACGCATAGCCATGTTCGCATTCCACCGTGGGCAGAAAATCCTGCCGCCCGCTGAGGTCGCTGAGGATCTTGCGGATGTTCGGCGGGCGAAAGGTGGTGGCCAATGGGTACTCGAACAGGTCCCGCGCCTGCACCGCTTGCCGCGTGGTCAGCGGGTGCCCAGCGCGGCAGCAGAAATGCCAACGCTGCGGCGCCAGCTTGTGCACGCGGTAATCCGGGTCTGACTCGAACTGGCGGGTGTCGGCGACGAAAAACTCGATCTCTTCGGCGATCAGCTTGCGGTTCAACGCCTGCCAGTTATCCACCTGAAAACACGTGCGCGCCGCTGGGTATTCGGCGACGAAGCGCGCCACTGCCCGTGGCACCAAGCCCCCCGCTGGCGCAGGGCCGGAGCCGAAGCGCACCACGCCGGTGGTGGCGCCGTTGAACTGGTGAATTTCATTGACCAGGTTGTGCGCCCCGTGCACCAGCCGCCGTGAATGCTCCAATACCAGCAAACCCTGGCGGGTGGGGGCCAGCTCTTTGCTGGCGCGGTCCACCAGGCGGCAGCCGATGTTGTGCTCGAGGGTCTGGATGCTGCGGCTGAAGGCCGATTGCGACAGGTTCACCGCAGCAGCCGCAGCGACGAAACTGCGGTGTTCGACCAGGGCGATGTAGTGGCGCAGCTGACGGAGATCGATATGCATTTTCTACATTAAAACCTTCGGTCAAATGCAATTGCTGATAAGGGTAAGTCCCCTTATAAAGGCTGTTACTTATTCCACTAAATATGAATTACAAATATTTATATCACTTAAAAGAATATAAGCCCGACTGACCGCGATTCGGTTCCGCCAACGGAAATGCTCGCTCAGGGCCCATGCCTCAAGGAGCATCAGCATGTCCCGAGTTTCCCGTTGGCCTGCGCGCGCATCGCGGTTCACCCTGCAACCCTTGGCCGCTGGCGTATTGCTGGCGGCATCCACTGGCAGCTTTGCCGAAGCGCCTGTCAGCACCGCCCCAGCCGTGGAGCAGGAGGCCAAGCTTGGCACCGTTACCGTCAACGCCCGCCGTCGCGAAGAAACCGCACAGAGCGTGCCCACGCCGATCAGCGTGCTGAACAGCGAAACCCTGGAAACCCAGCGCATCTACCGCGTGCAGGACCTGCAACAACTGGTGCCGAGCACCAACGTCGCCTATGTGCATGCCCGTCAATCGAGCATCTCGATCCGTGGCCTGGGTAACAACCCGGCCAGCGATGGCCTGGAAGGCAGCGTCGGCATCTACCTGGACAACGTCTACCTCGGTCGCCCCGGCATGGCGGTGTTCGACCTGCTGGATGTCGAGCAACTGGAGGTGCTGCGCGGCCCGCAAGGCACGCTGTTCGGCAAGAACACCACCGCCGGTGTGCTCAACATCACCACGCGCAAGCCGACCTTCCACCGCGAGGGCAGCGTTCAGCAGTCGATTGGCGAAGATGGCTACCTGCAGACTCAGGGCAGCTTTTCCGGGCCGATCAGCGACACCCTGGCCGGGCGCATCAGTGCCTACCGCACCGAAGACGATGGCTACGTGAAGAACATCCACAACGGTGACGACCTGAACGGCGGCAAGCGCCAGGGATTTCGCACCCAATTGCTGTTCAAGCCCAGCGAAACCTTCAACCTGCGCTGGATCGGCGAGTACAACGAAGAAGATTCCAACAACGGCATCCTCAGCCTGTACAGCACCGGCCCGACCATCAACGGCGTCAACCGCTACGAGAGCCTGGCAGCGCAGGCCGGCGCGACGCTGGTGTCGGGCAAGGACCGCAAGGTCAATTTCGATGCCGATCAGCAGGTGACGGTGTTCCAGGGTGGCACTTCGGTCGAGGCCAACTGGACCTTGCCCAACGACTTCACCCTCACTTCGATCACCGCCTACCGCTGGTGGGACTTTACCCCGCGTAACGACGATGGCCTCAACGTGCCGGTGTTCTACAGCGCCGGTGTATCGGTGCGCGACAAGCAGTATTCGCAGGAGATTCGCCTGGCTTCGCCGACTGGTGGCGCCTTCGACTACGTGCTGGGCGCGTACTACTTCAAGCAGGACCTGGACAATAAATCCTTCACCTATTACGGCCCTCAGGCAGACATCTGGAACATCACCCCGGCGGGCGCCCTGAACAACGTCAACACCCTCGGTGATGGCCACATCGACACCGACAGCTATGCGCTGTTCGCCCAGGGCACCTGGCACCTTACCGACCGCCTGGACTTCACCGCCGGTGTGCGCGGCACTTACGAGGAGAAAAGCGCCTGGGTGACCCGTGATGCGCCTACGGGTGGCGCGGCGGTCACCGGCGCCGCAGCGGCGGCGCGCCAGGGCCGGGTGGGGGCCTACGACTCGGGGGATCTCAACCAGTACAGCTTCAGCCCCTCTGGCCTGCTGGGCCTGAGTTACCGCTTCAACGACCAGGTACTGGGTTATGCCACCCTGACCCATGGCGAGAAATCCGGGGGTATCAACCTTACCGTGGGCGCCGCGCCGCGCTTGGGCACTGACTCGCTGCTGGTCGGCACCGAGCGGGTCAACAACGCCGAAATCGGGGTCAAGAGCACGCTGCTGGATGATCGCCTGCAGCTCAACGCCAACCTGTTCTGGGCTGAAGTGCATGGCTACCAGGCCAACGTGTATGACGAGGCCAACCGCGTGCAGTACCTGGCCAACGCGGGGCGTGTGCGTTCGCGAGGCCTGGAGTTCGAGGCCACGGCGCTGCCGGTGCGCGGCCTTACGGTCAACTTCAACGGCTCGTGGAACGACGTGCGCTACACCGAGTACGACGATGCGCCATGCCCGCCCGAAGTCAGCCTGGCCAATGCCACCGCCACCTGCGACCTGTCGGGCCATCAGGTGGTCGGCGCCTCCAAGTACATCGCCAACCTCAACGCCCAGTACAAGTGGCAACTGGCCGAGCGCGTCGAGCCCTACGTCACCGCCAGCTACGCCTTCCGTTCCAAGGCGGTGGGCACCATCGATGACTCTGATTTCGGCCAGATCCCCAGCTATGCGCTGGTCAACCTCTCCACCGGCGTGCGCCTGGACCAGGGCGACGGCGTGCTCGACCTGTCGCTGTGGGTGAAAAACGCCGGTGACAAGACCTACTTCACCAGCCTGTGGAACTCCGCCAACGGTGGCTATGCCGGCGTACTCGGCACCCCTCGCACCTTCGGCGCTACCGCCCGTTACGACTTCTGAGCACAAGGAGCTTTGCCATGAATGCTAAAACCGAAACCCCTGCATTGCCTGAAGGCGCCTGCCTCACAGCCAAGGTCCCCGGGCCTGATGAGGCGCTGTTGGGCGACGTGGTGGTCAACCCGTACCGCCTGGCACCGCTGACGGCCATCATCCGCGATGGCGGGCGTACGCTGAGTGCGGCCCATGTGCGCGTGCTGGGCCGCGGCGAGCGGGGCGTAGACATCGCGTACGAGGTGTCGGACCGCTCGCTGTGGACCTATGGCGGCATCCCGGTGTTCGGGCTGTACCCCGACTACGTCAACCAGGTGGAAGTGACCTACAAACTCGATGGCGAGCGCATCCGCGAGCGTTATCAGGTCTATGCGCCGGCAGTGCGCCTGCCGGTGGTAGCGAAGCAGACAGCGGCGTTGCCCGAGGTCGAACCGATCAAGGTAGCGCCCGGCTTCGAAAACCGCCTTTACCTGTTCAACCACCTGCAGGGGGATATCCCGGGCGGCCGGGCCTTCAAGTGGAATGCCCTGGGCGGTGCGGCCGAGTGGGACCAAGTGGGCAACAACTGGATCGCCGACAGTAATGGCGACGTGCGCTGGTACCTGGATATCGAGCAGATTCACGATTCCAACCGCCGGGACGGCCTGGGCGGCACCATGGGCTTCCAGCAGACCCGTGACGGCAAGCTGATTTGGGGCCAGGGCCAGACTTACTCCAAGTACGACCTGCTTGGCCGGCGCATCTGGCAACGCAGCTTGCCGGACAAGTTTGCCGACTTCTCCCACGAAATCCGCGAGACCGCCAACGGCACCTACCTGTTGCGGGTCGGCACCAGCGATTATCGCCGGCCAGACGGCAAGCGCGTGCGCTCGATCCGTGACCACATCATCGAGGTGAGCGAAGCGGGTGATGTGTTGGACTTCTGGGACCTGAACCAGATCCTCGACCCGTACCGCGGCGACCTGCTGGAAACCCTTGGCAAGGCGGCGATTCAGTTGCCCGACGGCGTGCATAAGCAGGAAGACCGGCTGGCCAACGAACTGGCCGAAGGCGACCTACCGTTCGGTGACACCCCAGGCGTTGGCACCGGGCGTAACTGGGCGCACGTCAATGCCATCGACTACGACGCAGATGACGACAGCATCATCGTTTCAGCACGCCATCAAGGCGTGGTGAAGATCGGCCGTGACAAAGCCGTGAAGTGGATTCTCGCCTCGCCGCAGGGGTGGCCGCAGCGCTTGCAGGACAAGGTGCTGACGCCGGTGCAGAGCGAAGGCTTCGATTGGTCCTGGACCCAGCACACCGCCTGGCTCACGGGCAAAGGCACGTTGACTGTGTTCGACAACGGCTGGGGGCGCGATTTTGCCCCGACCAAGCTGGCCGGCAATTACAGCCGCGCGGTGGAGTACAAGATCGACGAGGCCAAGGGCACGGTCGAGCAGGTGTGGGAGTACGGCAAAGCGCGCGGTGACGAATGGTACAGCCCGGTGACCTCGGTGGTGGCCTACCGGCCCGAGACCGATACCCAATTCATCTATTCGGCCTCGGTGAATTTCCTGACCCCAGAGAAACTGACTACCACTGTGCTCAATGAGGTGCGCCGCGGGACGCAGGAGGTGCTGGTGGAGCTGAAGGTGCACAGCCGACAGCCGGGCAGTGTCGGGTATCGGGCGCTGGTGATCGACCTGGGCAAGGCGTTCTGATCCATCCCGTCTGGGAGGGCCGTCGGTCCTCCCTTCACATTTCTTCCCGCTCGATCGTCTAACCTGTATCGGCCTCTTCGCGGGCTTGCCCGCGAAGAGGCCGTCTGCGGTGTAAAAAATCATGAAATTTCCCCAGGCTGTTCAACCATTCGTTCTTTTTTTCGAACAGCCTATTGTCCTACACCCCAGCAGCCGCTTAGCATTCGTTTGAGATTTCAAACGCTCGATGCCCTGCTTTGGGCGCTTTTCAACAATCAACAATTCGGGAAGCCGACATGCAGCTCAAAGACGCTCAGTTGTTCCGCCAGCAAGCCTATATCAATGGTGAGTGGCTGGATGCGGACAATGGCCAGACCATCAAGGTGACCAACCCGGCCACCGGCGAAGTCATCGGTACCGTGCCGAAGATGGGCACCGCGGAAACCCGCCGCGCCATCGAAGCCGCCGACAAGGCCCTGCCGGCCTGGCGCGCCCTGACCGCCAAAGAGCGTTCGGCCAAGCTGCGTCGCTGGTTCGAACTGATGATCGAGAACCAGGACGACCTGGCTCGCCTGATGACCACCGAGCAAGGCAAGCCACTGGCCGAAGCCAAAGGCGAAATCGCCTATGCCGCCTCGTTCATCGAGTGGTTCGCTGAAGAAGCCAAGCGCGTCTACGGTGACACCATCCCAGGCCACCAGCCTGACAAGCGCCTGATCGTCATCAAGCAGCCAATCGGCGTTACCGCGGCCATCACCCCGTGGAACTTCCCGGCGGCCATGATCACCCGTAAAGCCGGCCCGGCCCTGGCCGCTGGCTGCACCATGGTGCTCAAGCCCGCTTCACAGACCCCGTACTCCGCTCTGGCCCTGGTCGAGCTGGCTCACCGTGCCGGCATCCCAGCTGGTGTGCTGAGCGTCGTTACCGGCAGCGCTGGCGAAGTCGGCGGCGAGCTGACTGGCAACTCCCTGGTTCGCAAACTGTCCTTCACCGGCTCGACCGAAATCGGTCGCCAGCTGATGCAAGAATGCGCCAAGGACATCAAGAAGGTTTCCCTGGAGCTGGGCGGCAACGCGCCATTCATCGTGTTCGACGACGCTGACCTGGACAAGGCAGTCGAAGGCGCGATCATCTCCAAGTACCGCAACAACGGCCAGACCTGCGTCTGCGCCAACCGTATCTACGTGCAGGACGGCGTCTACGACGCGTTCGCCGAGAAGCTGGCTGCTGCAGTGGCCAAGCTGAAGATCGGTAACGGTCTGGAAGACGGCACCACCACTGGCCCGCTGATCGACGGCAAGGCTGTCGCCAAGGTTCAGGAACACATCGAAGACGCGGTCGCCAAAGGCGCCAAGGTGCTGGCCGGTGGCAAGCTGATCGAAGGCAACTTCTTCGAGCCGACCATTCTGGTCAACGTGCCGAAGACCGCTGCTGTCGCCAAGGAAGAGACCTTCGGCCCACTGGCGCCGCTGTTCCGCTTCCAGGACGAAGCCGAAGTCATCGCCATGTCCAACGACACCGAGTTCGGCCTGGCTTCGTACTTCTACGCCCGCGACATGAGCCGTGTGTTCCGTGTTGCCGAAGCGCTGGAATACGGCATGGTTGGCATCAACACCGGCCTGATTTCCAACGAAGTCGCACCGTTTGGCGGTATCAAGGCTTCGGGCCTGGGCCGCGAAGGTTCCAAATACGGTATCGAGGACTACCTCGAAATCAAATACCTGTGCATCAGCGTTTGATCACCGGTTAAAAGGCTTTACCTCTGCCAGCGGGGCGCGAGAGCGACGTCTCGCTGGCCTTTTTTACATGCAGTACCTGGTGGCCAGGGCGTTCACGGCAGTCGATCAACGAATACTGTGCGCGAGCACTCCCAGCCACCCCCGAATAAAAGCGCCATTCTGATCGGCGCAATGAGGGCATTATGAGCAAGACCAACGAATCCTTGATGCAACGCCGTGTAGCCGCCGTCCCACGTGGCGTCGGCCAAATCCACCCGATCTTCGTAGACACCGCGAAGAACTCGACGGTGATCGACGTTGAAGGCCGCGAACTGATCGACTTCGCGGGCGGCATCGCAGTGCTGAACACCGGCCACCTGCACCCGAAAGTGGTTGCAGCCGTGCAAGAGCAGCTGACCAAAGTCAGCCACACCTGCTTCCAGGTGCTGGCCTACGAACCCTACGTAGAGCTGTGCGAAAAGATCAACAAGCTGGTCCCAGGCGACTTCGACAAGAAGACCCTGCTGGTCACCACCGGCTCCGAAGCCGTTGAAAACGCCGTCAAGATCGCCCGTGCCGCCACTGGCCGCGCTGGCGTGATCGCCTTCACCGGCGCCTACCACGGCCGTACCATGATGACCCTGGGCCTGACCGGCAAGGTCGTGCCGTACTCCGCTGGCATGGGCCTGATGCCAGGCGGCATCTTCCGCGCACTGTTCCCGAACGAACTGCACGGTGTGAGCGTCGACGACGCCATCGCCTCGGTTGAGCGCATCTTCAAGAACGATGCCGAGCCTAAGGACATCGCCGCGATCATCCTCGAGCCCGTACAAGGCGAAGGCGGCTTCCTGCCAGCGCCGAAAGAGCTGATGCAGCGCCTGCGCGCCCTGTGCGACCAGCACGGCATCCTGCTGATCGCCGACGAAGTGCAGACCGGCGCTGGCCGTACTGGCACCTTCTTCGCCATGGAACAGATGGGCGTTGCGCCTGATCTGACCACCTTCGCCAAATCCATCGCTGGCGGCTTCCCGCTGGCCGGTGTGTGCGGCAAGGCCGAGTACATGGACGCCATCGCACCAGGCGGCCTGGGCGGCACCTACGCCGGTTCGCCGATCGCTTGCGCTGCGGCCCTGGCCGTGATCGAAGTGTTCGAAGAAGAAAAACTGCTGGACCGCAGCAAGGCTGTTGGTGAGCACCTGGTAACTGGCCTGCGCAAGATCCAGGAAAAGAACCCAATCATCGGTGACATCCGTGGTCTGGGCTCGATGATTGCCGTCGAAGTCTTCGAGAAAGGCACTCACACCCCGAATGCTGCTGCCGTTGGCCAAGTGGTTGCCAAGGCACGTGACAAGGGTCTGATCCTGCTGTCTTGCGGCACCTACGGCAACGTCCTGCGTATTCTGGTCCCGCTGACCGCCGAAGACGCACTGCTGGACAAAGGCCTGGCGATCATCGAAGAGTGCTTCGCCGAACTCGCCTAATGTGACACGCTTCAGAAAAAACCCGCCTCGGCGGGTTTTTTTTGTGCCCAGAAAACGCGATGAACGCTATCGTTGACGCAGGACTTGCCTTGGAAGCTGCGACGGATTGCGTGTCAGGGATATTCAGGAGTTGGCCATGAGCGCTGTAGACCCCACCCCACCTTGCGTACTGATTGTCGAGGGCGACCCGTGGGTGCGTGACATGCTCAAGGAGATGCTGCTCAGCGTGCGTTGCGACGCCCGTCTGCAGGTCTGCGCCGATGGCTCGCAGGCGCTGAGCGCGCTGTCGAGCAAGCCCGACCTGATCATCGCTGCGCGTGAGCTGGCCGGCGTCGATGGCCTCGACCTGCTGCGCAAGGTCCGCGCCAAGGGCCCGGGGTTGCCGTTCATTCTCATGAGCAGCCGCAGCGACAGTGCCAGCGTGCGCGAAGCGTTGCCCCTGCACCCCACCGCTTACCTAAGCAAGCCCCTGAACCTGGATAACCTGCGCAAGCGCCTGGAAGAACTCCTGCTAGCCGTCGGCGAAGAAATCGCCTGCCCGGTGCCGCCTTTGCAGCCGGGTGCCAGCCTGGCCGGTTACCTCGAGCAGCGCCGCGCAACGGCCGATGGCGGGCCGCTGCTCGCCGATGTGCAGGTGGCGATCAAGCGCGCGCTGAACCCTCAGGGCCTGAACCTCAAGGTGCTTGAAGAGGAAGTGCGCAACGACCCGCAGGTTACCGCGGTGCTGATCGCCGCCGCCAACAGCGCCGCCCTGCACCGCGACGCGCCCGTGCAAACGTTGCTGCAGGCGTTGAACAAGCTTGGCAGCACCCAGAGCATGAACCTGATCCTGGGCATGACCCTCAAGCGCAGTGCACGGCTAAGCGACCCCTTGCTTGCGCAGCACGCGGCGCACTTCTGGAACCTCTCGCTGCACTGCGCTGAATACGGCCGCAGCCTGGCGCGGATGTTAGAACTGGATGAAGGGCGTTGTTACTGCGCCGGGCTGTTGCATTGCCTGGGCGACCTGGCGGTGCTGCGCTGCCTGCAAGAGTGGCGCCTGGCCGGTGGTGAGCTGGACGAGGGCACGGTCCGCAAGTCGCTCGATGAATACGGCGCGGCATTCGGTTCGGCGCTGCGCACGCGCTGGCGCTTGCCGCTGGCACTGCGTGAACTGATTGCGGCCATCTACCAACTGGGCGGTGGCGTGTATTCGCGGGAGATCCTGGCGATGAACCTGGCCGGGCAATTGTCACGGCTTCCGGCTGAGCATGGGTTGGAGCAGGTTGCCAGTAACAAGACTGCACGGCTGCTCAAGCTCGGCTTGGCGGAGCTGGGCCGGTTGCGCAAAGTGGAGAAGCCGCAGGACGAAGCCTCCATCTGACATCACGTGCGATTCTTGTAGGAGCGGCCTCGCGTCGCGAAAGGGCTGCGAAGCAGCCCCGGCAATATCGGCGGCGAAGCTGAAAGCCTGGGGCCGCTACGCGCCCCTTTCGCGACGCAAGGCCGCTCCTACAAATCGTGCATGGCCTGTGCTGAGTTTAGCCCCGCACAATCTGATTCTTCCCCTGCCGCTTGGCCCGATACATCGCCGCATCGGCGCGGGCGAACAGGCTGTCCAGCGACTCATCCTCATCCGTCAACGCCGTCAGCCCCTGGCTCACGGTCACCCCGTAAACGTGCTCGTCGTGGCTGAAGCTCAGCCGTTGGATCTCTCGCTGCAAACGCTCGGCGATCTGCTCGGCCACCTGTGCATTACAGCCTGGGAACACGGCCGCAAACTCCTCGCCTCCAATACGTCCAAACTGGTCCCCTCGCCGTAGCACGGCTTTGCCGCTGTCGGCGATACGCTGCAGTACCTGGTCGCCTTCCTGGTGCCCGTAGCTGTCATTGATCTGTTTGAAATCGTCGATGTCCAGCAGCAGGAAGGCCAGTGGCGTGCCGTCCTCGCGGGCGCTGTCGAAGGCCTGCTGGGCGCATTCGAAGAAGTGCCGGCGGTTGCTGCTCTGGGTCAGCACGTCGGTGGTGGCCAGGCGATGCAGTTCGCCTTCGAGTTGCTTCTTTTCGGTGATGTCTTCGGCGATACCGACAACGATGACCCGCTGTTCGCCCTCGCGGTGCTGGTTGATGTAGCACTTGTCACTCAGCCAGCGTACCTGGCCTTCGGCATTGAGGATGCGGTATTCGCGATCTTCCACCGAGCCTTTGAGCAGCACTTGGGCCAGGCTGCGCTCGGCGTACTCCAGGTCGTCGGGGTAGATGCTGTCGCGCCACTCGTTGTAGTCGGCCAGCACCAGGCTGATCGGGCGGCCAAAGATACGTTCGTAGGCCGGGCTGACGTAGAGCACCTGGCGAGCTTCCCAGTCAAAGGCCCAGAGTACGGCATTGACGCTGTCCAGCAACGAACTGAAGAGTTGTTCGCGTTCACTCAGGCGGGCGACTTCGCCTTGGGCGTGCAGCAGGGCCAGCAAGGTCTTGGCGGCCTCTGGAGGTGGGGTGCCGGGCAGGGAAGTTGGAATGTTCTTGGCCATGTGCACGAGCGAGTCTCGACAAGTGAGCGTGCGGCCAGCATCAGGCCCGCCACGCGGGCGATGTGCCGAATTGGAGTGGTGGGCAGGGGGGGAAGTTCCAGGCGGCACGCCCTGCCAGAAGGGCGTGCCGATCAACGGCGGTCAGGCGCCGGTTGGGCGCAGGGAGTAGGTTTTAAGTTGTGCGGCGAAGTCGTGCAGGGCATGGATGCCACTGGCTTCGGCCTCGTGCACCCAGTCCTTCATGGCCGCGAGCATGTCGTGGCCATTGGCGCTGGTGCGTGCCCAGATTTGCTGCAGGGCCAGGCGTTTTTCGTAAATGACCTTGAGGGCCTGGCTATGCGCGAGCAGCGTCTCGATGCGCACGTGGTGGCGGTCTTCCAAGAGGCTGGTCTCCCGCGACAGCAGGCGCTTGGCGCGGCGGAAACGGTGGCGCATCGACGCGTCGACCTTGGCCAGCTCTTGCTGCACCAGCGGGCCGATCACCAGCTTGCGGTACTGGGCCATGATCTGGAAGCGATTGTTGAGGATCGCCATGGCAGTGTCCATGTCCAGGTTGGCCTTGCCTTCGACCCTGTGGGCGATCGGCGCCACGCGCTGCACCTTGGCCAGGCGCAGGAAGCAGAACAGGCGTATCCAGGCCCAGCCCATGTCGAATTCCCAGCGTTTTACCGACAGCTTGGCCGAGTTGGGGTAGGTGTGGTGGTTGTTGTGCAGCTCTTCGCCACCGATGACGATGCCCCACGGCACCAGGTTGGTGGCGGCGTCACGGCATTCGAAATTGCGGTAGCCGACGGCATGGCCCAGGCCATTGACCACGCCAGCGGCCCAGAACGGAATCCACATCATCTGCACCGCCCAGATGGTGATGCCAATGGTGCCGAACAGCAGCAAGTCGATCACCGCCAGCAGGGCAATGCCGCCCAGCTTGAACCGCGAGTAGAGGTTGCGCTCGATCCAGTCGTCCGGGCAGTTCTTGCCGTAGATGCGCAGGGTTTCGGAGTTGCGTGCCTCTTCGCGGTAGAGCTCGGCGCCTTTGCGCAGGACCGTGCTCAAACCCTTGTGCACCGGGCTGTGCGGGTCGTCCGGGGTTTCGCACTTGGCGTGGTGCTTGCGGTGGACGGCGGTCCACTCGCGGGTGTTCTGCGCCGTGGTCAGCCACAGCCAGAAACGGAAGAAATGCTTGAGCGCGCCGTTGAGCTCCAAGGCCCGGTGCGCGGAGTAGCGATGCAGGTAAACCGTGACGCTGACGATGGTCACATGGGTCATCAACAAAGTGATGCCGACCAGTTGCCAGGCCGACAAGTCGAGCAGGCCGTTGTACCACATAGGTGTTAAAACCCTCGAGAACACAGGGGAAGGGTCTGATTATCCCTTGGCAGGGAAATAAAACCAGTCACCCTTTCAGATAGGACGTCACGACATGTTTCACCCTTTATAATGCGCGCTCTTTGTTCATGGGCCATTCCACCCGACATGTCTGTTTCCGTTCGCGACGCCTTGCGCATGGCTGCGCTCTATGTGGTGCTGTCGATCCTCTGGCTGGTGCTGGCAGAGATGCTCCTGCATGGCATGACTGACGACCCGCTGGCACTGACGGTGGGGCGGCAGATCAATGTGGTGATCTGGGTCTTGTTCAGCGCGGTGCTGATTTTCGTGTCGCGGGCACGGCTGCTCAATTTCATCGGCATTGGCGCGCGCCTGCGCTGCGAAGACCGCGAGCGGCTGCGCATGGCGGCGGCGGTGTTCGACAGTACCCTCGAAGGGGTGCTGGTGACCGACCGCCAAGGCCTGATCGTGCACGTCAACCGCGCCTTCATGCGTATCACCGGCTACCAGCAGGACGAGGTCATTGGCCAGCGCCCGAACAAGTTCAAGTCGGGCCGCCATGGCGCGTCGTTCTATCAGCAGATCTTTGCCACCCTGGCCGAAAAGGGCGAATGGAGCGGCGAGATCTGGAACCGCCGCAAAAGCGGCGAGATCTACCCGCAATGGCAGACGATCTGCGCCATACGCGATGACGCTGGCGAGCTAAGCCATTACGTGGCGGTCTTCAGCGACATCAGTGCGATCAAGCATACCGAGCAGGAACTGGCTTACCTGGCGCATCACGACCCGTTGACCGGCCTGCCCAACCGCCTGCTGTTCACCGACCGCGTCGAGCAGGCGCTGGTGACGGCGCAAGCCAACAAACGCGGTTGCGGTTTGCTGCTGCTCGACCTGGACCATTTCCAGAGCATCAACGACGGCCTTGGCCACACCATCGGCGATCAGTTGCTCAAGCTGGTGGGCGAGCGCCTGGGCGAGGTGGTGGGCAATGGGGTGACCCTGGCGCGGCTGGGGGGGGACGAGTTCGGTGTACTGGCGGAGAACTGCCAGCAAGTCGGCCAGGCGGGCAAGCTGGCGCAACGCATCATCGAGCGTATGCGCGAGCCGTTCGTGTTCGATGGTCATCGCCTGTTCATCAGTGTCAGCGTCGGCATCAGCCTGTTCCCCAGCGATGCGCTGGGTACCGAGCAGTTGCTGCGCAATGCCGACGCGGCACTGTTCAAGGCCAAGAGCAGCGGGCGCGCCTGCTATGCGCTGTACACCGAAGAGCTGACCGCGCACGCCCAGCACCGGGTGGAAACCGCGGGCGAGCTGCGCCGTGCCTTGGAGCAGGATGAACTGCGGGTGTACTTCCAGCCGGTGCATGACCTGGCCACGGCCGAGCGGGTAGGGGTCGAGACCCTGGTGCGCTGGGCGCATCCACAGCGCGGCCTGGTGCCGCCGAGCGAGTTCATACCGATCGCCGAGCGCACCGGGTTGATTGCCGAAATCGACACTTGGGTGCTGCGTCAGGCTTGCCTGCAGATGGTGCAGTGGCAGCGCGAAGGCCGGCAGCTGGCGTTTGTCGCGGTGAATATCTCAAGCCGTCTGTTTGGCCAGCACGCGTTGTATCGGCAGGTGGCCGAAGTGCTGCACGAAACCGGCCTGGCCCCGGCGATGCTGGAGCTGGAAGTCACCGAGAGTGCGGTGATGGAAGACCCGGAAGTGGCGCTGGAGCAGCTGCATCGCCTGCGTGAACTGGGCGTGACCTTGGCGATCGACGACTTTGGCACGGGGTATTCATCGCTGCTGCGGCTCAAGCGTTTGCCGGTGCAGAAGCTGAAGATCGATCAGGGGTTTGTCGCGGGCCTGCCTCATGACGATGACGACATCGCGATCGTGCGGGTGATCATTGCCCTGGCCCGCAGCATGGGCATGCACGTGCATGCCGAGGGCATCGAGCAGCAAGAGCAGGCCAGCTTCCTGCTGCAGGAGCAGTGCCAGTTGGGCCAGGGCTACTGGTTCGGCCGGCCGGTGCCGGCGCAGGATCTACCTTGGGGGTGATGGGTCGCCGGTGAGATCCTGGGGCTGCTTCGCAGCCCATTCGCGACGCAAGGCCGCTCCAACAAGAATCGCGACCCCTATAGAAGCAGCCTTGCCGGGGCGCCGGACCGTTAACGGCTCACCGCTTGTTCAACCCCTTCGCCAGCCGATCCCCACCCAGTTGAATCAACGCCACCAACGCCACCAGCATGGCGATCACGGTCAGCATGATTTGGCTGTCAAAGCGCTGATACCCATACCGATAGGCAATGTCGCCCAGCCCACCGGCGCCAATCGCCCCGGCCATGGCTGACGAGTTGATGAGGGTCACCAGGGTAATGGTGAACCCCCCGACGATGCCGGGCAGCGCCTCAGGCAGCAGCACATGCCAGACGATGTGCCAACGCCGGCAGCCCATGGCTTGCGCCGCTTCCACCAGGCCGTGGTCCACTTCGCGCAAGCTCACCTCGGCAATCCGGGCAAAGAAGGGGGTGGCGGCGATGGTCAGCGGCACCACGGCCGCCCACACGCCATAGGTGGTGCCTACCACCAGGCGGGTGAAGGGGATCAGCGCGACCATCAGGATCAGAAACGGGATCGAGCGGAACAGGTTGACGAACGCCCCCAGCACCCGGTTCAGCAGCGGTGCCTCGAAGATGCCGCCCTTGTCGCTGGTGACCAGCAGCACCGCCATCGGTACACCGACCAACAGCGCGATCAGCGACGACACGCCGACCATCAGCAGGGTGTCGAGCAAGCCTTCAAGCAGGCGATCAAACCACATGGCCCAGTACCTCCACGTCTTCGGCCCAACGGCGGGCACGCTCCAGCAATTGGTGGGTGTCGTGTGGCGAATGCTGCACCGACAGGATCAACTGCCCAAGGGCATGCTCACCGATGGTTTCAACGCCACCTTGCAGCAGGCGCACACGGCCGCCGAGGTCGGTGAACAGCGCAGAAAGCTCCGGCTCGCCGAGCAAAGTCAGCTTGAGCACCACGGCGCTGTCGCGGCTCTGCGGGCTGGCCTTGAGGCTGGCCTGCAAAGTCGCGGGCAGCTTGGCCTGCAAGGGTGCGAGCAAGGTCCGCGTCACTTCATGGCGCGGTGTGCCGAATACCCGCCAGACTTCCCCTTGCTCGACCACTTCGCCGCGCTCCAGCACCACCACGCGGTGGCAGATATCGCGGATTACCGCCATTTCATGGGTGATCAGCACGATGGTCAGGCCCAGGCGCTGGTTGATGTCACGCAGCAGTTCAAGGATCGAGGCCGTGGTTTCAGGGTCGAGTGCCGAGGTGGCCTCGTCGCACAAGAGGATCTCGGGGTCGTGCACCAGCGCCCGGGCGATGCCGACGCGTTGCTTTTGCCCGCCCGACAACTGCGCGGGGTAGACGTGGTGCTTTTCCTGCAGGCCGACCAGCTCCAGCAGTGCGCGCACCTTGCGCTGGCGCTCGGCCTTGGGCACACCGGCCACTTTCAGCGGCAGCTCGACGTTTTGCCACACGGTCTTGGCCGACATCAGGTTGAAGTGCTGGAAGATCATGCCGATGCGCCGGCGCAGCGCAACCAAGCGGTCCTCGTCGAAGGGCGCGATGTCCACCTGGTCGATCAGCACGCGGCCCTGGCTGGGTTGCTCCAGGCGGTTGATGGTGCGCAGCAGCGACGACTTGCCGGCGCCGCTGCGGCCGATGATGCCGAAGACCTCGCCATGGCGGATGTTCAGGTCGATGCCTTGCAAGGCAGGCTGAGCCTGGCCAGGGTAGGTCTTGCCGAGGCCGATGAAGCGCACGTGGGCTTCGTTGACCTCTGGGCGCAGGGCCTGTTCCTTGGCCGTTGGCGGCAATGGTTGGGGTGTCGGCGCCCTGAGCGCGCTGGCCTGGCTCATGTCAGCCCTCCCAACCGGCCTGGTAGAGGTTGCCGTGGGCTTTGTTCAAGGCCGCGCGCACCGCGGGCGAGTGCTGGTAGATATCGACGAACTTGGCCAGGCGCGGGTCGTCCTTGCTTTGCGGGCGAATGACGAACTGGATCACGTACTCTTTGTTTTCCAGGCCATCGAACAGCAGCGCGGAGGTGGCGTCGAAGCTGTTGGCCAGGCGGATGTAGGCCGGGTAGCCCTGAACCAGGTCGGCGTCATCATAGGCGCGGACCAGTTGCACCGCCTCGACCTGAAGGATTTTAAGGTGCTTGGGGTTGGCGATGATGTCGTCTTCCGTGGCCTTGTAGCCGACCCCAGGTTTAAGCGTGATCAGCCCCGCCTTGGCCAGTAACTGCAGGCCCCGGCCGCTGTTGATCGGGTCGTTGGCGATGGCCACGCTGGCGCCTTCGGGCAGCTCGGCGAAGCTTTTGTACTTTTTCGAGTACAGACCGACGTTGTTGATGATGCCTGGCGCGTAGGGCACCAGGTTGAAGCCCGCAGCGGCCTTGGCGTTTTCCAGGAACGGGATGTGCTGGAAGTAGTTCACGTCGATGTCGCCGCTGTTGAGGCTGACGTTGGGGGCTATCCAATCGCTGAACTCGATCAGCTTCACGTCCAGGCCTTGCTTGTGGGCTTCTTCCACGGCGGTTTCCAGGGGAATCGCAAAGGCGGAGGTGGTACCGATTTTCAACGGCTCGGCGGCGAAGGCGCTGGCGGACAGGCCAAGGGTGACCGCAATGGCCGCGACGGGCCGGAACAGTTTCTCAAGCATGGTGCAGGGCTCCAGTCGGGGCAGGGGTTGGGGTAAAGCGGTAGCGCGAGCCGGGATGGCTGGCGGGCAGGTGCGGGTGGTCGGTGTCGAACAACTTCTCGCGCAGGGTGCCCTCGGCGTAGGCGGTCTTGTAGCGGCCACGCTGTTGTAGCTGCGGGATGACCAGGTCGATGAAGTCCTCAAAGCTTTCTGGGGTGACGGTGCGGGTCAGGTTGAAGCCGTCCAGCCCGGTTTCGTCGAGCCAGGCGATCAGGGCATCGGCGACCTGTCCAGGCGTGCCGACCAGGGTCACGTAGCGCCCGCCCAGGGCGTGCTGATCAAGCAGGCGGCGGCGGGTCCAGGCGTTTTCCTGCAGCTGGCGCGTGGCCGACTGAATGGCGTTGCCCTTGCTGAAGCCGATCGGCTCGTCCAGCCCATAGGCCGCAAAGTCGATGCCGGTGGAGGCGGCAAAGTGCGCCACGCCGGCCTCGGGGCTGGCATGGCGCAGGTATTCGGCATGCTTGGCTTGGGCCTGTTGCTCAGTGGGGGCGACGATCACCGTGATGCCCATGAACACCTTGACCGCCTGCGGATCGCGACCCGCCGCCTTGGCGGCCGCGCGCACCTTGTCGACCTGGGCGCGGGTGGCGGTTTTGTCCTGGCCGCTGATGAACACGCACTCGGCATGGTTGCCGGCAAAGGCGAGGCCGCGCGGGGAACTGCCCGCCTGGAACAACACCGGTGTGCGTTGCGCTGAGGGCTCGCACAGGTGGTAGCCCTCGACGTTGTAGAACTCACCGTGGTGGCTGACCTTGCGCACCTTGTCGGGCTGGGCGTAGATGCGCTGCTCGCGGTCGGCGACCACGGCATCGTCAGCCCAGCTGCCTTCGAGCAGTTTGTACAGCACCTGCAGGTACTCGTCGGCCTGGTCGTAGCGCCGATCATGCTCGGGTTGCTGCGCCAGGCCCATGGCGCGGGCCGCGCTGTCGAGGTAGCCGGTGACGATATTCCAGCCGACCCGGCCATTGGTGAGGTGGTCGAGCGTGGAGAGGCGCCGGGCGAACAGGTAAGGCGCCTCGTAGGTGAGGTTGGCGGTAAGGCCGAAGCCCAGGTTGCGGGTGACGGCGGCCATCGCCGACACCAACAGCAAGGGGTCGTTGACCGGTAGCTGGATCGACTCCTTGAGCGTTACCTCCAGGGACTGGCCATAGATGTCGTAGGTGCCGACGATGTCGGCGATGAACAGGCCGTCGAACAAGCCCCGTTCCAGCAGGCGTGCCAGGTCGGTCCAGTATTCAAGCGTCTTGTACTGGGTCGAGGTGTCCCGCGGGTGGGTCCACAGGCCATGGTTGATGTGCCCGATACAGTTCATGTTGAAGGCATTGAGCAGAATCTGCTTGGCCATCAGATCGTCCCCCGGCGCGGCGGGTTTTCGTTGTTCAGGTAGTAGTTGCCGATGGCGTGGTACTTCCAGCGCACCGGGTCGTGCAGGGTGTGCACGCGGGCGTTGCGCCAGTGGCGGTCGAGGTTGTGCTCGGCGAGGGTGGCCTGGCTACCGGCCAGTTCGAACAGCGTGGTGCCGGCGGCGAGGGAAATCTCGGTGCTGATGGCGCGTGCTTCGGCCACGGCAATGGAGGCGGCGGCGACGTTATCGACGCTGCTGTCTTGCTGGGCGCGGTCGAGGTATTCACCGGCGCGTTCGAGCAGGGCTTCGGAGGCGTGCAGGCGGATCGCCAGTTGGCCGAAGCTTTTCAGGGTCAGGGGGTCTTCGCTGGCCTTGTCCAGGCCCGAGTCGACCCAGGGGCGGCTGCGGGTGCGCACGAAGTGCAGGGCATCTTCGTAGGCGGCGCGGGCGATGCCGGTGTCGATGGCGGCGTGGAGAATCTGTGCCAGTGGGCCGACCGGGGTCGGGCGTTCGAAGGCGCTCTGGAAGGGCACTACGTCTTGGGCGCTGACCCACACGTTGTCGAATACCACCGAACCACTGCCGGTGGTGCGCTGGCCGAAGCCGCTCCAGTCGTCGATCACCTGCAGGCCTTGGCTGTCGGCGGGGACGAAGGCCAATTGTTGCACGCCATCGTCATCGATCACCGAGGTCGGGATGCGCTGGGCGTAAAGGGCACCGGTGGAATAGAACTTGCGCCCATTGATACGGAACCCATCACCGTCGCGGCTCAGGCGGGTGGTGCGGTCGTTGGCGGTCTTGGTGCCCAGTTCGGCCAAGGCATTGCCAAAGCGCCGGCCGGCCAGCACTTCGGCGTACAGGCGTTGCTGTTGTTCAGGGCTGCCGTTTACCCGCAGCACTTCCAGGGCATAGAAGTGGTTTTGCGGGATCTGCCCCAGGGAGCCGTCGGCCTGGGCGATGCGGGCGATGACTTTGGCCAGGGTGACGTTGGACACACCGGCGCCGCCGAAGGCCTTGGGCACGCTGATGGCCCACAGGCCGGAGCGGGTGAACAGGTCGAGTTCGGCATGGGGCAGGCGGCGCTCGCGGTCGCGCAGGGCGCTGTCGCGGCGCAGTTGCTGGGCGATGTCTTCGGCGATGGCCAGGGCTTGGGTGTCGCTGGTGATGATGTTTGTGGTCATAGTGTTTCTCCGGGGCCTTGGGGGCCGCTCCGCGCCCCAATCGCCGGCAAGCCGGCTCCCACATGTTCGGCGGTAGCGCTCTGAAGGTGGGAGCCGGCTTGCCGGCGATTGGGCTGCGAAGCGGCCCCAGGGCCAATAATCAGATCCAGGAATGCCGCGCAGGCAGGCTGCCGTTCAGGTGGTAAGCGCCCACCGCGTGGTACTTCCAGCGCACCGGGTCATGCAGGGTGTGCACGCGGGCGTTGCGCCAGTGGCGGTCGAGGTTGAACTCGGCCAGGGTGGCGCGGCTGCCGGCCAACTCGAACAGCTTTTCGCTGGCCTGCAAGGAGACCTCGGTGGTCAGCACCTTGGCCTCGGCCACGGCGATCGACGCGCGGGCCGCAGAAGCGGCGTCGATGGGTGCGGCATTGACCTCATCGAGCACCCGCGCCGCCTTGCGTAGCAGCGCCTCGGCAGCGTGCAGCTCGAGCTTGAGGCGGCCGATGTCGGCGATCACGTACGGGTCGTCGCTGGCGCGCTCGACCTTGGCCTCGATCCAGGGCCTCGATTTGTCGCGCACAAAGCTGATGGCATCATCGATGGCCGCTTCGGCGATGCCGGCGTCGATGGCTGCCTGGATCAACTGCGAAGCTGCGCCCTGGATATTCGGCGTGTCACGCTGGCGCCAGTTGTCGATCACCAGCTCCGCATCGACCGGTACCTGGTCGAGCAGCACGGTGCCGCTGGCGGTGGTGCGTTGGCCGAACCCAGACCAGTCATCGACGATGCGCAGCCCAGGGCTGCCGCGGCGGACGAAGGCCAGGCGCTGGCGGCCTTCGTCGTCCAGTGCCTTGACCGCCACCCAGTGGGCGTACAGGGCGCCCGTGGAGTAGAACTTTTCACCACTGATGCGATAACCGTCGCCTACGCGGGTGATCTTCGCCTTCAGGGTCAGGGTGTCTTTGGTGCCGCGCTCGGGGCCGGCATTGCCGATGCGCCAGCCGTCCAGCACGCTGCGGAAGATAACCGCCTGCTGTGCTTCGGTGGCGGTCAGGCGCAGCAACTGCAGCATGCCGAACTGGTTCTGCGGGATCTGCCCCAGGGCCGGGTCGGCGGCACTGATCAGGCGGAAGACTTCCGCCACGGTTTCGAACGAGACATCGGGGCCGCCATAGGCTTTGGGTACGCTGATGCTGCCCAGGCCGCTGCGGGTGAACTGCTCGATCTCTGCCCACGGCAGTTTGCGTTGCTGGTCGCGGCGTGCGGCCTGCTCACGGGCCACGTCGGCCAGCTCGCGTGCGGCTTGCAGGGCCTCGGCGTCGTTGCGCAGGACCTTGGCTGGCAGCAACAGAGGCGAGCTGTCGACGTCGCTGTGGAAAAGGGTATTTGGCTGGCTGGACATCAGTACCGCTCCTTGGCTGCACTCAATGCCCTGGCGATACGCACTGGGGTGATTGTGATCCTGACCATTCCTAACCTCACAAAAGTAGATGCGTCGCTTCAGCTGATGGCGACAGACGTTTGCTGGTCCGGTGGTCCGGTGTATATACCCTAATGGCTTATTAAAAGATTATGAACTAACCTTTTGGAATATATATAGAAGTTGAGATCTGCACAGGATATGCCGGCCTCTCCGCGGGCAAGTCGGACCGCGAAGAGGCCAGTACAGGTTTATTCCGATGCTGCGGTACCGAGGAACTTGCGCAAGAACTGCCGGGTGCGCTCTTCTTTGGGCGCGGCAAACAGCGCCTTGGCTTCACCCTGTTCGACGATCACCCCCTTGTCGAAGAAGATCACCCGGTTCGCCACATCACGGGCAAAACTCATCTCGTGGGTAACGATGATCATGGTGCGCTTCTCTTCGGCCAGGCCGCGGATGG
This sequence comes from Pseudomonas sp. B21-031, assembly GCF_024748985.1. Lineage (NCBI taxonomy): Bacteria > Pseudomonadati > Pseudomonadota > Gammaproteobacteria > Pseudomonadales > Pseudomonadaceae > Pseudomonas > Pseudomonas sp. B21-031. Next base: position 248,677 of record NZ_CP087181.1, read on the forward strand.
TGGCGAGCACTTCGCCAACCAGCTCCGGGTCGAGCGCCGAGGTGGGTTCATCAAACAGAATCACCTCAGGCTCCATCGCCAGGGCACGGGCAATCGCTACCCGCTGCTGTTGGCCACCGGAAAGGCGCCGGGGGTAGGCGTCTTCCTTGCCCGCCAGGCCCACCTTGGCCATCAGCTTGCGGCCCAGGGCAATGGCCTGGTCGCGGGGCGTCTTCTTGACGATCACCGGGCCCTCGATGACGTTTTCCAGGGCGGTGCGGTGGGGGAACAGGTTGAAGTTCTGGAACACGAAACCGGCCTGCTGACGCAACCGGCGAATCGCGCTCTGCTGCCCACCCAGCGGGCGATTGGCATCGATGCTGATGGCGCCGATCTGGATCTGCCCGGCGTCGGGGGTTTCCAGCAGGTTGAGGCAGCGCAGGAAGGTGGTCTTGCCCGAGCCGCTGGGGCCGATGATGGCGACCACTTCGCCTGGCTGCACGGTCAGGTCGATACCATTGAGCACGGTCTGGCCCTTGAACTGCTTGGACAGGCCTTTAACTACGATCATGCTCAATGCTCCTGGTCATGCTGGTTGACCCGCGCTTCCATGCGGTTCTGGAAGTGCGCGAGGATACTGCAGAGAATCCAATAGATAACCGCCACAGCCAGGTACATGGTGAAGACTTCGAAGGTGCGCGCGGTAATCAGCTGGGCCTGGCGGAACAGCTCGGGCACCTGGATGGTCGCCGCCAGGGCGGTGTCCTTGACCAGCGAGATGAAGCTGTTGCCCAGCGGCGGCAAGGCCGTACGCAGGGCTTGCGGCAGGATGGCCCGGCGCATGGCCTGGGTGCGGGTCATGCCGATGCTGGCAGCGGCTTCCCACTGGCCACGGTCGATCGAGGAAATGGCCGCACGTAGGATTTCGCAGATATAGGCTGCCATGTTCAGCGACAGGCCGATCAGCGAGGCCGGGATGGGGTCGAGTTCGATACCGATCTGCGGCATGCCGAAGTAGATCACGAACAGCTGCACCAGCAGCGGCGTGCCCCGGAAGAACGACACGTAGATGCGTGCCAGCCAGTTCAGCGGCAGAATCTTCGACAGGCGCATCAGCGCCAGGGCAAACCCCAGCACCAGGCCGAAGAACATGCCACCGACACTGAGCAGCACCGTATAACCCGCGCCCTTCAGCAGGAAGGGCGTGGAATCGACAACGAGTTGCAGGCTTTCAGCGATCATTTAGTGACATCGGCACCGAAGTATTTTTCCGACAGCTTGGCCAGCGTGCCGTCGGCCTTGAGCTTGTCGATGGCCTTGTTGAGGGCCGCCAGCAACTCAGGTTCGCCTTTGCGCAGGGCCACGCCGCTTTCCAGGCGCGAGAAGGCATCGCCGGCAAGCTCGGTGTCCTTGGCTTTTTGCGCGTATTCCAGTGCGGCCAGGCGGTCGATCAGGATCGCGTCGATGCGGCCGTTGCGCAGGTCGGCGAACTTGGTCGGGTCGTCTTCATAGGTGCGGACTTCGGCTTTCGGCACGTCCTGCTTCACCCACTGCTCGTAGTTGGTGCCCAGGCCGACGCCGACTTTTTTGCCCGCCAGGTCCTGTGCAGTCTTGATGTTCAGGTCTGCGGCTTTCTTCTTCAGCACCAACGCCTGGATGCCGGAGATGGTGTAGGGCTCGGAGAAGTCGTACTTTTTCTTGCGCTCTTCGGAGATGGTCACTTGGTTGACCACCACGTCCAGGCGTTTGGACTCCAGCGCTGCAAGGATACCGTCCCATTTGGTCGGCTGGATCTTGGCCTTGACCCCCAGTTCCTTGGCCAGCAGTTCAGAAAGCTCCACTTCGAAGCCGGCCAGCTTGCCGTTTTCATCCTGGAAGCTGAACGGTGGGTAGGTGCCTTCCAGGCCGACGTTGATCACGCCCTTTTCCTGAATGGTCTTCAATTGCTCGCCGGCGAAGGCCTGGCTGAGCAGGCCGGTACCCAGCAGAATGGCCAGGCTGGCGTTGAGTAGCGGTTTGGCGAATTTCGACATGTCAGGCCCCGCGCTTGGTGTGGAAGTAGTGGGTGGCGACTATAAAGTTGGCCGCTTAGGCCAGGAAATAATAAAAAATTATCTTATTATTTCATTTTGTTTTTCTGCCGAGTGAAGTCAGCTTTGAGGGTAGGCCAGGATACTGGCGCCGTCATCGCGGCTTATGCCCGACTTAGCGCAGGATGGAATAAAGCGTTGTTTTTTCCAAGGGATGGATTTGCCGTAGAGTGGATTGCATAACGACAGATTGGCCCCAGGCAGGAGAACACCGTGAGCGAACAACCAACATCCGCGCATTGGCAGCTGCACAGCATCGTCAGTGGTTTGCGCAGCGCCCGTGAGCAATGGCGCAGCCGCAATGGCCGCAGCATTGGCGAGCAGGGTGGGCGCGAACTGCCCTCCCGCGAGGCCATGCGGCAGATTCTCGAGCAGTTGTGCGGGGCGCTGTTCCCGATGCGCCTTGGGCCGGTCGACCTGCGCGAAGAGAGTGAAGATTTTTACGTAGGGCACACCCTGGATGCCGCCCTGACCGCGTTGCTGGCCCAGGCCCGCCTGGAGCTGCGCTACGCCGCCCGGCAGACCCAGGGTGACCTGGCATCCGTCGATGCCCAGGCACTGCGCCTGATTCAGGATTTTGCGGCGGCGCTGCCCAACCTGCGGGTATTGCTCGACACCGACGTGCTGGCCGCCTACCACGGTGACCCGGCGGCGCGCAGTGTCGATGAGGTGCTGCTGTGCTACCCAGGCATCCTCGCCATCATCCATCACCGCCTGGCGCATCACTTGTACCAGGCTGGTTTGCCGCTGCTGGCGCGTATCAGTTCGGAGCTGGCGCATTCAGCGACCGGCATCGACATCCACCCCGGCGCGCAGATCGGCCCGAGCTTCTTCATCGACCACGGCACCGGCGTGGTGATTGGCGAGACCGCGATCATCGGCGAGCGGGTACGTATCTACCAGGCGGTGACACTGGGCGCCAAGCGCTTCCCAAGCGATGAGTCGGGGACCTTGCACAAAGGCTTGCCGCGCCACCCGATCGTCGAGGATGACGTGGTGATCTATGCGGGGGCGACGATCCTGGGGCGCATTACCATCGGCAAGGGCTCGACTATTGGCGGTAATGTGTGGCTCACCCGCAGCGTGCCGGCCGAGAGCAACATTACCCAGGCCAACCTGCAGCTGGATTGCCAGGACAAGAACTGACCTGAGGTCTTTACTGGCTGAACCGCCCCTTTCGCGGGGCGGTTCAGGCATGCACCGATCAGCACCCCGGTTCGCATCAAATCCCGATCCATGGTTAACTTGAACGCTTGTTCAATGAAAAAACGCTGGTCCGCTGCCGGTGTTCAACAGGAGGATTCCTTTGCTGAACCCGTTCATTTCGAACCTTACGTCACGTGACGAGGTGCATGCCCGATGAGTGCACCGACCCCCTCCCTTGCCAATGGCAAGATGCGCATGAACCCTCCGGTGTTCTATTTCGCGGCAAGTTTCATCCTCATCTTCGGCCTGATCGTCATCACCAATCCGCAAGCCGCAGGCGACTGGTTGCTGGCGGCGCAGAACTGGGCGGCCAATACGGTTGGCTGGTACTACATGCTGGCGATGACGCTGTACCTGGTCTTCGTGGTGGTCACCGCCTTGTCCGGCTACGGCAAGATCAAGCTCGGTGCCGACCACGACGAACCCGAGTTCAGCTACTTGTCCTGGGCCGGCATGCTGTTTGCCGCCGGCATCAGCATCACGCTGTTCTTCTTCTGCGTGTCCGAACCGCTGACCCACATGCTGCAGCCGCCCCAGGGCGAAGCAGGCACGGCAGAGGCCGGGCGCCAGGCCATGCAGATCCTGTTCCTGCACTGGGGCCTGCATGGCTGGGGCGTGTTTGCCTTCGTCGGCATGGCGCTGGCCTACTTCGCCTACCGGCATAACCTGCCGCTGGCCTTGCGCTCGGCGCTATACCCCTTGATCGGCAAGCGCATCAACGGGCCGATTGGTTACGCGGTGGATGGCTTCGGCATCATTGCCACGGTGTTCGGCCTGGGCGCTGACATGGGCTTTGGCGTGTTGCACTTGAATGCCGGCCTGGATTACCTGTTCGGGATCAGCCACAGCCAGTGGGTGCAGGTCGCCCTGATCACCCTGATGATGAGCGCGGCGGTGGCCGTGGCGGTCGCCGGGGTGGAGAAAGGCGTGCGGGTGATGAGCGACATCAACCTGTTCCTGGCCTGCGCGCTGTTGCTGTTCGTGCTGTTTGCCGGCCCTACCCAGCACCTGTTCAACACGCTTATCCAGAACCTGGGTGACTACCTCGGCGCCTTGCCCCGCAAGAGCTTCGACGTCTATGCCTATGGCGAAAACCGCGACTGGCTGGGCGGCTGGACGGTGTTCTACTGGGCCTGGTGGATTGCCTGGGCGCCGTTTGTGGGCTTGTTCATTGCGCGTATTTCGCGCGGGCGCACCATCCGCGAATTCGTCTTCGGCGTGTTGCTGATTCCCCTGGGCTTCACCCTGGCGTGGATGTCGATTTTCGGCAACAGCGCGCTGGACCAGGTCATCAACCATGGCATGACCGCGCTTGGCCAATCGGCGCTGGATAACCCGTCGATGAGCCTGTACCTGCTGCTGGAGACCTACCCCTGGAGCAAGGTGGTCATCGCGACCACGGTGTTCATCAGCTTCGTGTTCTTCGTCACATCGGCCGACTCGGGCACTGTGGTGCTGTCGACTTTGTCGGCCAAGGGTGGTGACCCGGATGAAGACGGGCCTAACTGGCTGCGGATTTTCTGGGGCGCGATGACCGCGCTGATCACCAGTGCATTGCTGTTCGCCGGCAGCATCGATTCGCTGAAGTCGGCGGTGGTGCTGACCTCGCTGCCGTTCTCGCTGATCTTGCTGTGCATGATGTGGGGGCTGCACAAGGCGTTTTACCTGGAGTCCCAGCGGCAGATTGCACAGATGCATTCGCTGGCGCCGTTCGCTCAGTCGCGTCGCGGGCGCGGCGGCTGGCGCCAACGCCTGAGCCAGGCCGTGCACTTCCCGTCACGCGATGAGGTGTACCGCTTCATGGACGACGTGGTGCGCCCGGCGATTGCTGATGTGCGTGAGGTGTTCGAGCAGAAGGGCCTGGTGCTGATTACCCAGGACGACCCGAGCCACGATAACGTCAGCTTGAAAGTGGGCCATGGCGAGGAGCAACCCTTCATCTACCAGGTGCAGATGCGTGGCTATTTCACGCCGTCGTTTGCGCTGGGTGGGCTGGGTGCTCAAGAGTTGAAGAACCGCCGCTATTACCGGGCGGAAGTGCACCTAAGCGAGGGCAGCCAGAACTACGACCTGGTGGGCTACAGCAAGGAGCAGATCATCAACGACATCCTCGACCAGTACGAGCGGCATATGCAGTACTTGCACCTGGTCCGCTAGACCGCTGGGGCCGCTTTGCGGCCCTTTCGCAGCACAAGGCTGCTCCTACAGGGGATCGCACATCCGGTAGGAGCAGCCTTGTGCTGCGAATGGAGGCCAACGGCCTCCCGGTTCAAAACGGCGCATCCCCCAGGATCGTCGCCCGGTGCATCACCCGCCGATTCGGCCGGTAATCATCCACCGCAAAATGCTGGGTCACGCGGTTGTCCCAGAACGCCACATCATTTTCCTGCCACCGCCAGCGAATGCTGAACTCAGGCCTGGTCGCATGGGCGAACAGCAACTTGAGCAACGCGTCGCTCTCATACTCGTTCAACTCGTTGATACGCGTGGTGAACCCTTCGTTGACGAACAGCGCTTTGCGCCCGCTGACCGGGTGCGTGCGGATCACTGGGTGTGACAGCGGCGGGTTGTTGCGCCGGGTCGCCTCCCAGCGCGCCAGGTCTTCTGGCGTGGTGCCAAAACGCTCGAGCGGGAACGACTGGGTGAAGTCATGGGTGGCCGTCAGCCCGTCAAGCATCTCGCGCAGGGGCGCCGACAAGGCTTCGAGGGCGGCAATGCCACTGGCCCACAGGGTGTCGCCGCCATACGCCGGCAGTTGTTTGGCGCTAAGTACCGCGCCTAACGCCGGGGTCGGCAGGAAGGTCACGTCGGTGTGCCAGACGGCATTGTCGCGCACGTCGGTGACCGCCGTGTCGAGCACTAGCACCTGTGGAGTTTCCGGCACGTTGGGGTAGATCGGGTGGATGTGCAGGTCACCAAAGCGGGCCGCAAAGCGGGCTTGCTGGTCTGGGTTGATCGGTTGATCGCGGAAGAACAGCACCTGGTGCTTGAGCAGCGCTTGCTCGATGGCGTCGCGCTGCTCGGTGGTGATGTCGCGGCTGATGTCCACGCCGCTGATCTGGGCGCCGAGCGCCGGGCTGAGAGGGGTGATGGTCAGGCTCATGTCGGTCTCGATCTGTTTTTACTAGGCGCCGAAATGCCGGCGTGGTCAGTGGCTTTGCCCGTGCCAGGGCACCAGCTTGCGTTGCAGCGCGCGCAGGCTCATCTCCAACGCGAAGGCGATCAGGGCGATCAGCAGAATGCCCAGCACCACCACGTCAGTGACCAGAAACTGCGCCGCCGACTGCACCATGAAGCCCAGGCCGCTGGTGGCGGCGATCAGTTCTGCGGCTACCAGGGTCGACCAGCCGACCCCAAGGCCGATGCGGATGCCGGTGAGGATGTCGGGCAAGGCGCTGGGCAGGATCACATGGCGGATCAGTTGCGCCTTGGTCGCCCCCAGCGATTGCGCGGCGCGCAGTTTGGCCGGGTCGACGGTGCGTACGCCGGTGGCGGTGGCGATGGCAATCGGGGCGAAGATCGCCAGGTAAATCAGCAACACTTTCGACAGCTCGCCGATGCCGCACCAGATGACGATGAGCGGCAGATAGGCCAATGGCGGAATAGGGCGGTAGAACTCGATCAGCGGGTCGAGAATGCCCCGCGCCACGCGGTTGTAACCGATGGCGATGCCGACCGGGATGGCGGTCAGGGTGGCGGCGACCAGCGCCAGGCCGATACGGCCCAGGCTTGCACCCAGGTGCTGCCACAGGCTGGCATCCATGTAGCCCTGGGTCAGTAGGGTCCAGGCCCTGGCCAGGATGTCGCCGGGCGCCGGCAGGAACAGTGGCTCGATCCAGCCGGCGGCCGTCACCAGCCACCAGGCCAGCAGCAGGCTGGCCAGGGTCAGGGTGCTGATCCAGCGGGTAGCAAGTGGGCGGCGTACCTTTTCAGCCGGCCGGGTGTGGGCGTCGCGTTTGCCGGTAACCGGCAGATCCAGGCTGCTCATGCGCGCTCCTGCAGGCTTTGGCGTTGGGAGAAGACCCGCGCCAGCACATGCTCGCGGGTTTCGATGAAGCGTGGGTCGGACTTGATCGCCCGGGCCGGCTCGCCCGCCGCGTAGCGTTGGCCGAAGTCCAACTGCAGGCGCTCGACCACACGCCCTGGGTTGGGCGCCAGCAGCATCAGCTCGCTGGCGAGGAACACGGCTTCTTCAATGTCGTGGGTAATCAGGAACACAGGCTTTGCGGTGCGCTGCCAGACCTGCAGCAGCAGCTCTTGCATCTGCTCACGGGTGAACGCGTCGAGCGCGCCGAACGGCTCGTCCATCAGCAGTACCCGTGGGTCGGCCGCCAGCGCGCGGGCCAGACCTACACGCTGCTTCTGGCCACCGGACAATTGCCAGATACGCCGCTCGGCAAACCCGTCCAGGTCGACCAAGGCCAGCATCTCGCGGGCCTTGGCCTCACGCTGGGCGCGCGGTACGCCGGCCAGCTCAAGGCCAAAGGCGACGTTGCCCAGCACGTTCTGCCAGGGCAGCAAGGCATCGTCCTGGAACACCACTCCGCGTTCGGCGCTGGGGCCGTTGACCGGTGTACCGTCAAGGGTGATGCGCCCGCCGCTGGGGGCGACGAAGCCGGCGATCAGGTTGAGCAGCGAAGTCTTGCCGCTGCCGGATGGCCCAAGGGCCACCAGCAGCTGGCGTGGCCCCAGGCTCAGGTTGATGTCGGCCAGCACCGGGGTGCTGGCGCCAGGGTACTGTGCGCTGATGCGCTCCAGTTCAAGCAAGGCCATGACGGGCTCCGGATCAGTTTGGAAGGAACTTGGCGCTGACGTACGGCGAGTAGTCCGGCAGCACCGCGTCGACCTTGCCTTGTTGCTTGAGGAAGGTGGCGGTGTCAGTCAGCGCTTGGGTGGTCGGTGCGCCCAGGGCGTTGGCCTGGTCGGCGGCCAGTGGGTAGACGTTGCCTTCCAGCAGCACCGGGATATCGCTGGCCTTGGCGCCGGACAGCTTGACCAGCTTGGCCACGTTATCCTTGTTGGCCAGCCAGGCTTGTGGGTCTTTGCGGTAGTCGGCGTAGGCGTCAAGGGTGACCTTGGCGAACGCCTTGACCACCTCAGGGTGCTTGTCGGCGAAGTCCTTGCGCACGATCCAGGCATCGAAGGTCGGTGCGCCTTTCTCGGCCAGTTCACCGGAGGTGATCAGCACCTTGCCGTTTTCCTTGGCCACACCCAGGGCGGGGTCCCAGACGTAGGTGGCGTCGATGTCACCGCGTTTCCAGGCGGCAATGATCGCCGGTGGCGCGAGGTTGAGGATCTGCACCTTGGACGGGTCGATGTTCCAGGCCTTGAGCGCCGCCAGCAGGCTGTAGTGGCCGGTGGAAACGAAAGGCACGGCCACTTTCTTGCCGATCAGGTCTTGCGGCGTCTTGATGCTGTCGCGCGCCACCAGTGCTTCGCCCGCGCCGATCTGGGTGGCGATCAGGAAGGTCTCGACCGGCAGTTTGCGTGTTGCCGCAGCGGCCAGCGGGCTGGAGCCGAGGTAGCCGATCTGCACATCACCGCTGGCCACAGCCGTGATCACATCGGCGCCGTTGTCGAATTTGCGCCAGTCGATGCTGGCCTTGCTGGCTTTTTCGTAGTCGCCATCGACCTGGGCCACTTTGGCTGGGTCAACGGTGGTCTGGTAGGCCACGGTCAGGTCGGCGGCCTGGGCCAACCAGCTGGTGCTGGCGAGGGTCAGGGCGGCGAACAGGCGCAGCGGAGCGTGCGGGATCATGGTTGAACCTCTCGTCAGGCAATCAATGTGATGGATGGCGAGAAGACTAAATGATCTAAGAAATCTAAAATAAATAACTTTTTAGAATTAGCTTAGGAGCCAAATGCTTTAAGCCGCACGCCGTTGATGTCGCGCAATGGCGAAATCCGACACGCCTGCTAGGCTTTTTCGTCCCTTAGAACAGTATGGAATTAGGTTATGAGCAAACGTTTGCAAATAACCTTCAGTTATGAGCGAATGTGCCGTCTACAACAAATGGCAGTAAAGGTTCCTAACATATTCCCTAAAAATCTTACAAATTCATAAAACGGTCATTTTGGATTTATAGGATTGTCATTATCCTGTAGCGCAGGTGGCGCCTTAGACCAAAGTCGCGAAACGTTTAGAAACGATTGACTTCATGGTCACGCTTTGGGACTAAATCGCCAATCCACGGTGAGCGGGGCAGCAGACCCCGCCTCCAGAGATACACAAGAATTAGAACGTAGAGGAGCAAAACATGTACAAGTCCAGCCTGGCTCTGGCCGTGGCACTGGGGGTTCTCGCCCAACAAGCAGGCGCTGCCGGTTTCGTTGAAGACAGCAAACTGTCGCTCAGCTCGCGCACCATGTACTTCGACAACAACAACCGTGAAGCCCACGGCGACCCTCGCCCGGATCAGCGTGAATCAGGCCAGGGCTTCAAGCTCGATTACATTTCCGGCTTCACTGAAGGCACTGTCGGCTTCGGCGTCGACGCCCAGGCTCTGTGGGGCATTCAGCTGGATGGCGGCCGCGGCTATCACAAGACTGGCTTCCAGCCAGACGATAGCGATGGTTCGGCAGTAAGCCAGTGGGGCCGCATTGGTGCCAACGCAAAGGCTCGCTTCTCCAAGACCGAAGCTCACTTCGGTAGCGCCTTGGCGCCTAACCTGCCGATTCTGGTGGCCAACGATGGTCGTCTGCTGCCGCAGACCTTCGAGGGTGGCACCATCCAGTCGAAGGAAATAGACAACCTGACCATCAACGCCGGTCAGCTGACCCACGCCATGGGCCGTGCTTCGACCAACCGCACCGGCCTGTCCGTGGCGGGCGCTACCCAGGACAGCAACAAGTTCCGCTACGGCGGCCTGGACTACAAGCTCACTCCAGACCTGACCCTGCAGTACTACTACTCGAACCTGGAAGACTTCTACAAGCAGCACTTCCTGGGCGCGACCCACGTGTTCAAGATTGCTGACGACCAGTCGTTCAAGACCGACCTGCGCTACTTCGACAGCAGCAGCGACGGCAAGAACGGTGAAGCTGGCTACCGCTTCAGCAACAACGGTGGCTATGCCAAGAACCTCGGCGAGGTCGACAACAAGACCTGGTCCGCCATGTTCACCTACACCCTGGGCGGCCATGCGCTGATGCTCGGCCACCAGCGCGTCAACGATGACGGTGGTTTTGTCTGGCTCAACCAAGGCAACGTCGTTGATGGCAATGGCCGCAACGAAGGCGCCGGTGGTTCCAGCTTCTACCTGTTCACCGACAGCATGATCAACCAGTTCGCCAAGGCCGGTGAAAACACCACCTTCGGTCAGTACTCGTATGACTTCGCGCGTCTGGGCGTGCCAGGCCTGAAAGCTTCGGTTGCTTACCTGAAAGGTGAAGATGGCAAGAACGCCAACGGCAACGGTACTTTCAGCGAATGGGAACGTGACGCCCGCGTCGACTACGTTATCCAGGAAGGCACCTTCAAAGGCCTGGGCGCGAGCCTGCGTCACGGTGTCTACCGTGGCACTGGCACCAGCTCGCTGGCTGACCAGGATCAGACCCGTCTGATCTTCAACTACACTTACAACTTCCTGTAAGCCGTAGCTGAACCAGAAGCCTCGCCTAGTGCGAGGCTTTTTTGTGTCTGCAATTCGGTATGCTCTTCGGTTATAAATAAATCAGTATTTATTCTTTTTGTTTTTAACTGAATGCAGGCACATTGAACCCACAAGGCCAGAACACAGCACAGGAGCCGCACCCCATGAGCCTCAAACTCGGCGACATCGCCCCCGACTTCGAACAGGATTCCAGTGAAGGCAAGATCCGCTTCCACGAGTGGCTCGGCAACAGTTGGGGTGTGCTGTTTTCCCACCCGGCCGACTTTACCCCGGTGTGCACCACCGAACTGGGCCTGACCGCCAAGCTCAAAGACGACTTCGCCCAGCGCGGCGTCAAGGCCATCGCGCTGTCGGTGGACCCGGTCGACTCGCACCACAAGTGGATCGATGACATCAACGAGACCCAGAACACCGTGGTCAACTTCCCGATCATCGCCGACGCCGACCGCAAGGTGTCCGACCTGTACGACCTGATTCACCCGAACGCGAACGACACCCTGACCGTGCGCTCGCTGTTCGTCATCGACCCAAACAAGAAGGTGCGCCTGACCATTACCTATCCGGCCAGTACCGGGCGCAACTTCAACGAGATTTTGCGGGTAATCGACTCGCTGCAGCTGACCGACAACTACAAGGTCGCCACGCCAGGTAACTGGCAGGACGGTGACGACGTAGTGATCGTGCCTTCGCTCAAAGACGAGGAGGAGATCAAGCAGCGTTTCCCCAAAGGGTATCGGGCGGTGAAGCCTTATCTGCGCCTGACGCCGCAACCTAATCGTTAAAGGATCCACGTTGCATTGCTCTTAGCCATAGCAGGGATTTCGGGCCGTTTCGACGGCCCTTTTTTATACCTGAAGGAACGGTGTTGGCCTCTTCGCGGGTAAACCCGCTCTCACAGAGACCGTGTTCAGGAATAAACAAAAATGGAATAAACAAATGAAAAAATATGATTTCTAGATATATGAGCAGGCTGTTAATGTCACTCCCAACAGAACACAAGGAAGCGCTCCAATGCTGGTCGTCTCAATCGGTGGTAGCCCTGGTACCCGTTCACGCTCCGGCGTGTTGCTCGAGCGCTCGCGCCAGTGGCTGCAGCACCGTGGCGTCGAAGTGGTGACCTTCCAGGTACGCGACTTCCCCGCCGAGGACCTGCTGCATGCGCGCTTCGACAGCCCGCAGGTGCAGCACTTCCAGCAACTGGTGGCCCAGGCTGACGGGCTGATCGTCGCCACCCCGGTGTACAAGGCGTCGTTCGCCGGTGCGCTGAAGACTTTGCTCGACCTGCTGCCCGAGCGCGCCCTGGAGCACAAGATCGTGCTGCCCATCGCTACCGGCGGCAGCATCGCCCACATGCTGGCGGTGGATTACGCGTTAAAACCGGTGCTGTCGGCACTCAAGGCGCAAGAGACCCTGCAAGGGATCTTCGCCGACGACAGCCAGGTCGCCTACGCAGAAGGCGCCAAGGCGGCACAGCTTGCACCTGCTCTGGATGAGCGCCTGCAGGACTCGCTGGAAACCTTCCACGTTGCCCTGGCCCGTCGGCCGCGTCCCGTGGCCCCCGGCGTACTCAACGAACGCCTGATCAGTGCCCGCTGGAGCATCTGACCCGGTTCAACGGCTTTATCGCGTCATCCACCTTACTCGCCCGTCAACGAGGCAAGCAGGTGCAACCCGAACCCCATTCGCACAGGAGAGCGCCATGCGCACAGTCTTCTTGCGTCGTGGTCTGGTCGCCCTGTTTGCGGCGGCTGTGTCCTTCGGCGCCATCACCCAAGCCCAGGCCGAGAGCCTGCGCATCGGTTATCAGAAATACGGCACCCTGGTGCTGCTCAAGGCCAAAGGCACGCTGGAGAAGCGCCTGGCCGAGCAGGGCGTGCAGGTGCAGTGGACCGAATTCCCCGGTGGCCCACAGTTGCTCGAAGGCCTGAACGTCGGCTCCATCGACTTCGGCGTCACCGGCGAAACGCCGCCGGTATTCGCTCAGGCTGCCGGGGCCGACCTGCTTTACGTGGCCTACGAGCCACCGGCGCCGCACAGCGAAGCGATCCTGGTGCCGAAGGGCTCGTCGATCCAGTCGGTGAAAGACCTCAAAGGCAAGAAAGTCGTCCTCAACAAGGGCTCCAACGTCCACTACCTGCTGGTGCGTGCCCTGGAAGATGCAGGCCTCAAATACAGCGACATTCAACCGGTCTACCTGCCGCCAGCCGATGCCCGCGCGGCATTCGAGCGTGGCAGCGTCGATGCCTGGGTGATCTGGGACCCGTACCAGGCCGCCGCCGAGAAACAGCTGCAGGCACGTACCCTGCGTGACGGCAAAGGCCTGGTCGACAACCATCAGTTCTATCTCGCCACCCGTGACTATGCCACCCAGCACCCTGCCGTGATCAGCACCTTGATCGACGAAGTGCGTGCCGTGGGCGAGTGGTCCCAGGCCAACCCGCAGGAGGTCACCGATCAGGTCGCGCCCCTGCTTGGGCTGCCTGCCGACATCACCCTGACCTCGGTCAAGCGCCAAGGCTACGGCGCTGCGCCGCTCACCCCTGAGGTGGTGGCCGCGCAACAGAAGATCGCCGACACGTTCCAGGCGCTGAAGCTTATTCCCAAGCCGCTGAGCATCAAGGACGTGATCTGGACACCCCCGGCCAAGGTCGCCAGTGCGCCTTGATTGAATTGCCTGCGCCGGGGCGTTGCTCCGGCTTGAGCCACCCTTGAGGAGACAACTCCAATGAGCCTTAACATTTTCTGGTTTCTTCCCACACACGGTGACGGCAAGTACCTGGGCACCTCCGATGGCGCCCGTGCAGTCGATCACGGCTACCTGCAGCAAATTGCCCAGGCTGCCGACCGCCTTGGTTTTGGTGGGGTGCTGATCCCTACCGGGCGCTCCTGCGAGGATTCCTGGCTGGTGGCTGCGTCGTTGATCCCTGTCACCCAGCGCCTGAAGTTCCTGGTGGCCCTGCGCCCCGGCATCATTTCGCCAACCGTGGCGGCGCGCCAGGCCGCGACCCTGGACCGCCTGTCCAACGGCCGCGCGCTGTTCAACCTGGTCACCGGTGGCGACCCGGACGAACTGGCCGGTGACGGCCTGCACCTGAGCCACGAAGAGCGCTACGAAGCCTCGGTCGAGTTCACCCGTATCTGGCGCAAGGTGCTGGAAGGCGAAAACGTCGACTATGACGGCAAGCACATCCAGGTGAAGGGCGCCAAACTGCTCTATCCGCCGATTCAGCAACCGCGTCCGCCGCTGTACTTCGGCGGGTCGTCCGAGGCCGCGCAAGACCTGGCGGCCGAGCAGGTCGAGCTGTACCTGACCTGGGGCGAGCCACCGGCCGCCGTCGCCGAAAAAATCGCCCAGGTGCGTGAAAAGGCTGCCGCCCAAGGCCGCGAAGTGCGCTTCGGTATCCGCCTGCACGTGATCGTGCGTGAAACCAATGAAGAAGCCTGGGCCGCCGCTGACCGCCTGATCTCGCACCTGGACGACGAAACCATCGCCCGTGCCCAGGCCTCGCTGGCGCGTTTCGACTCGGTCGGCCAGCAGCGCATGGCTGCCCTGCACGGCGGCAACCGCGACAACCTGGAAGTCAGCCCCAACCTGTGGGCGGGTGTCGGCCTGGTACGCGGTGGCGCCGGTACCGCGCTGGTCGGCGATGGCCCTACCGTGGCTGCGCGGGTCAAGGAATACGCCGAGCTGGGCATCGATACCTTCATCTTCTCGGGTTATCCACACCTTGAAGAGTCCTACCGCGTTGCCGAGCTGCTGTTCCCGCACCTCGACGTACAGCGCCCGGAGCAACCGAAAAGTACCGGTTACGTGAGCCCGTTCGGCGAGATGGTGGCCAACGACATCCTGCCCAAGTCCGTGTCGCAGAGCTGAGGGCCGGGCCATGAGTCGTGCAACTTCTTCTACCTTGGCCCAGCGCCTTGCCCCGTGGGCACTGCCGGTATTGCTGCTGGCGGCCTGGCAGCTGGCGGTCAGCGCGGGCTGGCTGTCGACCCGCATCCTGCCAGCGCCGAGCGCGGTGGTGAGCGCGGGTGTCGAGCTGGTGCGCAGCGGCGAAATCTGGACCCACCTGGCCATCAGTGGCTGGCGTGCTGGGCTGGGCTTCGTCATCGGCGGCAGCATCGGCCTGGCGCTGGGCTTTATCACTGGCCTGTCGAACTGGGGCGAACGCCTGCTCGACAGCTCGGTGCAGATGATCCGCAACGTGCCTCACCTGGCGCTGATCCCACTGGTGATCCTGTGGTTCGGTATCGATGAGTCGGCAAAGATTTTTTTGGTCGCCCTGGGCACGTTGTTCCCGATCTATCTCAACACCTACCACGGCATCCGCAACGTTGACCCGGCGCTGGTGGAGATGGCGCGCAGCTATGGCCTGTCCGGTTTCGGCCTGTTCCGTCAGGTGATCCTGCCAGGTGCATTGCCCTCGATCCTGGTGGGCGTGCGCTTCGCCCTGGGCTTCATGTGGCTGACCCTGATCGTGGCAGAAACCATCTCGGCCAATGCCGGTATCGGTTACCTGGCGATGAACGCCCGGGAGTTCCTGCAGACCGACGTGGTGGTCTTGGCCATCGTCCTGTACGCCGTGCTTGGCAAGCTCGCTGACCTCGCCGCCCGCGGCCTGGAACGTGTCTGGCTGCGCTGGCACCCGGCCTATCAAGTGGCCAAGAAGGAGGGCGCATGACCGTGCTCAAGGAACAGCCGCCACGCCTGCTGCGTGGCATCCCCCTGGCATCTAACGGCCTGCGTAAAACCTTTGGCCAGCGTGAAGTGCTCAATGGCATCGACCTGCACATCCCGGCCGGCCAGTTCGTCGCCATCGTTGGCCGCAGCGGCTGCGGCAAGAGCACCTTGCTGCGTTTGCTGGCCGGCCTCGACCAGCCCAGCGCCGGTGAATTGCTGGCCGGTGCCGCACCCTTGGCCGAAGCCCGCGAAGAAACCCGGCTGATGTTCCAGGACGCGCGCCTGTTGCCGTGGAAGAAGGTGATCGACAACGTCGGCCTGGGCTTGTCTGGCAACTGGCGGCCACGTGCGCTGGATGCGCTGGAAGCAGTCGGCCTGGCCGACCGCGCCAACGAGTGGCCGGCAGCACTCTCCGGTGGCCAGAAGCAACGGGTGGCCCTGGCGCGGGCACTGATTCACCAGCCGCGTCTGCTGTTGCTGGACGAGCCGCTGGGTGCCCTGGATGCACTGACTCGTATCGAGATGCAGCAATTGATCGAACGCCTCTGGCGTCAGCACGGGTTCACCGTGTTGCTGGTCACCCACGATGTCAGCGAGGCGGTTGCCGTGGCGGACCGGGTGATCTTGATCGAAGACGGTGAGGTCGGGCTCGACCTCACTGTCGATCTGGCACGGCCAAGGTCGCGTGGTTCGCACCGTTTGGCGGCGCTGGAAAGCGAAGTGCTCAACCGTGTTCTGTCGGCCCCGGGCACTGCGCCTGAGCCGGATCCTGTAGCCCCTTTGCCCACGCAACTGCGTTGGGCGCACTGAATCACTCACTTACCCGACTGAAGCCAAAGAGAAGGAATCAAGCCATGACTATCAAAGCCATCAACGTTCGCAACCAGTTCAAAGGCACCGTGAAAGAAATCCTCGAAGGCCCGGTACTGTCGGAAATCGACGTGCAGACCGCCTCAGGCGTGGTCACCTCGGTGATCACCACCCGCTCCGTGCGTGAGCTGGAGCTGCAGGTGGGCAGTGAAGTGATTGCCTTTGTGAAGTCGACAGAAGTGTCCATCGCCAAGCTGTGATTCTGGTGTTGAAGGGGGCTGCTCTGCAGCCCTTCGCGGGCAAGCCCGCTCCTACAGGAGATCGAATTCCCATCAGGAGATCGAATCCCATGTGGAAGCGGCCTTGCGTCGCGATAGGGCCGCAAAGCGGCCCCAACCATTTCAACCCAAACGCTTAGCCAGAAACGGCGGCAAATAAAGCCCCAGATACGCCTCGAACACCCGCTTGCCTTCCTCAGCCATGCGCGGCGTGATCTGTTCATGCAACTGCACCGACCGCGCATACACCCGGTCGCTCAGCTCCATGGCCAGGGCAAACACATCCACATCCGCAGGCATCACCGGCAAATGAAAATGCTGGTCGAACAGCTTGTACATCAGGTCGCCCAGCTCCATGTCGTGCTGCCGGTCGGCTTGCACCACTTCGCTCAGGCCATGCTGCGCCAGGATCAACTGACGCGCCGCGGCATCCCCGTTGTAGATATCCAGCATGCGTTGCTCGATCAACCGTGACAGTTCATGCCAGGTCGTCAGCGTACTGCTGTTGATCGGTGCACTCAGCGCTTCGCGAAACGCCCGGTGCACGTCGGCGGTCAACGCCTCCAGCAGGGCCGGGACGCTGGCGAAGAAGTGGTACACCGACGAAGGGGGTATCTGCGCTCGCTCGGCCACGCTGTAGATCGACAACCCCGCTACCCCCAGCTCGGCAAGCAGCTCGCGCGCGGCCGCCAGGATCGTCTCGATCCTGGCCTGGCTGCTGGCGCGCGGCTTGCGCGGGGAGGCGGTGCGGCTCATCAGTTGCTGATCGCCAGGATGCTGGCCTGGTAGGCGCCGACGAACAGGTCGAAGTCGCCGACTTCGGTCTGCTCAAGCTCGGCCTGCTTGGCCAGCGACTCGCGGGCCAGTATTTCGAAGGCCTGTTGCTGCTCGTGGCTCAGGGGCTGTTCGCGGAATGTCTCGGCGTGGACCCGGCTTTGACGCAGGGAGAACTGGATGAAGGTTTCATCGTGCTCGGTCATGCGTGCCAGCACCTGGGCTGATGGGGTCAGCGAGGCGTCATCGACCTTGGCCTGTTGCTCCTGCAGCGCGTTGGCATGTTCGTCGCCGCCGTGGGCGCGGTCGAGCAGCTCGGCCAGTTGGCCAATGCGAGTGATCAACTCGGTAGCCCAGGTTTTCAGCGCGATGGGCTGACCATCACGGTGCAGTTCCAAGCCTGGGCGGCGGCCTTCCTTGACCACGGTCAGGAAGTTGTCGGTGCACTGGCCGCATTCGCCGTTGTCCAGCTGCGGGCTGTCTTCCAGCGCGCAGAACAGCAGGAACGCATCGAGGAAGCGCGCCTCGGGCAGGTCGATGCCCACCGGCAGGAACGGGTTGATGTCCAGGCAACGCACTTCCACATACTGCACGCCGCGCGAGGTCAGGGCCTGGATCGGCCGCTCGCCGGTGTAGGTGACACGCTTGGGGCGGATGTTCGAGTAGTACTCGTTCTCGATTTGCAGGATGTTGGTGTTCAGCTGCACCCACTCGCCATCCACGTGCGTGCCGACCTCGACGTAAGGCGGGTAGGGCGTGCCCACCGCCTTGCGTAGGCTGTCGGTGTAGCTGGCCAGGTTGTTGTAGCACGGCGTGAGGCCGGCCTGGGCGTTGCTCTGGTAACCCAGGTCGCTCATGCGCAGGCTGGTGGCATAGGGCAGGAACAACGTTTCGGCATCCAGCTCTTCAAGCTGGTGCGGGCGGCCGCGCAGGAAGCCTTTGTCCAGCGCCGGCGAGGCACCGAACAGGTACATCAGCAACCAACTGTAGCGGCGGAAGTTGCGGATCAGCGCAATGTAGGCCGAGGACTGGAAGTCGCGGTCGTCTTCAGTGCTGCCTTCGGCTTCGCGCAGCAGTGGCCACAGCGCTTCAGGCAACGAGAAGTTGTAGTGGATACCGGCGATGCACTGCATGGTGCGGCCGTAACGCAGGGCCAGGCCCTTGCGGTAGACGTGTTTGAGCTTGCCGATGTTCGAGGTGCCGTACTCGGCGATCGGGATGTCCTCCTCGGCCGGCAGCGTGCACGGCATCGACGGGCTCCACAGGTATTCGTCACCCAGCTTGCTGTAGACGAAACGGTGGGTCTGTTCGAGGCTTTCGAGCACCTTGGCCGGGTCCGCGAGGGCCGGGGTGATGAACTCCAGCAGCGACTCGGAATAATCGGTGGTGATCTGCTCGTTGGTCAGCGCCGAACCCAAGGCCTCAGGGTGCGGGGTCTGGGCCAGGCGACCTTCATCGGTCACGCGCAGGCATTCTCGCTCAATACCGTGCAGGCACTGCTTGAGCAGGGGGAGATTTGCGCCGAGCAGGCTCAGGCGGCGGTTGAGGAGTTCGCTCAAGATGTATTCCTTCACGCGTCAGTCGCCCCAATATGGGGGTAGAGATAACGGTCTACAAGGGTAGGAAGAAAGGAACTGGCGTTGTCGCCTGGTTTACGCGGTTCCAGCAGTGCCAGCGCACTGCTGAAAATACCGCAGATACAGCTTGGTGAGCTAGAGAACCGCGAAGGTTCCTTGCGCTTTGGCCACCAGTTTGTCGCCTTGAACTACGTCGGCGTCGACCACCAGCGTGCGCCGCCCGGCGTGCAGCACACGGGCCGTGCACAGCACCTCGCCTTCACTGACCGCGCGCATGTAGTTGATCTTGCATTCGATTGTCACGCTCTGCTGGTCGAAACCATGGCTGGCCGAGCAGGCCAGGCCCATGGCGATGTCCACCAGGCTGAAGATCGCACCACCGTGCAGTTTCTGGCCACGGTTGCGCAGTTGCGGCTCGAGCGCCAGGGCCACTTCGGCAACACCTGTATCCAGGCGTTGCAGGCGGCAGCCGAGCAGTTGGCTGAAGGCGCTTTCGACGTATTCGCGCGGGACGTCCATCACTTCTTCTTCAGCTGCTTGGCGTTGGCGAACAACGACGCCATGGCATTGTTGGCCGGGGCGGCAGTGGCAGTTTCACGCTGGCGCGGGGCCTGCTGCTGGCGATTGCCGCCGTTGCCACGGCCGCCGCCACGGTTGCCTTCGACCTTCTCGCCCGGGGTATCGCCCATGCGCATGGACAGGCCGACGCGCTTGCGCGGGATGTCCACTTCCATGACCTTGACCTTGACCACGTCGCCGGCCTTGACCGCTTCACGCGGGTCTTTGATGAACTTCTCGGACAATGCCGAGATGTGCACCAGGCCGTCCTGGTGCACGCCGATGTCGACGAAGGCACCGAAGTTGGTGACGTTGGTGACCACGCCTTCGAGGATCATGCCAGGCTCCAGGTCCTTGAGGTCTTCGACGCCGTCCTGGAAGGTGGCGGTCTTGAACTCAGGGCGTGGGTCGCGGCCGGGTTTGTCCAGCTCTTGCAGGATGTCGGTAACGGTCGGCAGGCCGAAGGACGCGTCGGTGAACTGCTTCGGGTCCAGGCGCTTGAGGAAGCTGCTGTCGCCGATCAGCGAGCGGATGTCGCGGTCGGTGCCAGCGGCGATGCGTTGCACCAGCGGGTAGGCCTCAGGGTGCACGGCGGAGGCGTCCAGCGGGTTGTCGCCGTTCATCACACGCAGGAAGCCGGCGGCTTGTTCGAAGGTTTTTTCACCGAGGCGGCTGACCTTTTTCAGCGCTGCACGGGTTGCGAACGGGCCGTTGGCATCGCGGTGGGCGACGATGTTCTGTGCCAGCGTGGCATTGAGGCCGGAGATGCGGGTCAGCAGCGCTACCGAGGCCGTGTTCACGTCCACGCCGACGGCGTTCACGCAGTCCTCGACCACGGCGTCCAGGCCACGCGCCAGCTTCAGCTGGGACACGTCGTGCTGGTACTGGCCGACACCGATGGATTTCGGGTCGATCTTCACCAGCTCCGCCAGTGGGTCCTGCAGGCGGCGGGCAATCGACACGGCGCCGCGGATCGATACGTCCAGGTCCGGGAACTCACGGGCGGCCAGTTCCGATGCCGAGTACACCGACGCACCGGCCTCGGAAACCATGATCTTGGTGATTTTCAGGGCTGGGTATTTTTTGACCAGCTCGGCCACCAGCTTGTCGCTTTCGCGGCTGGCGGTGCCGTTGCCGATGGCGATCAGTTCCACCGAGTGCTTGGCGCACAGTGCGGCCATGATGGAGATGGTGCGGTCCCAGTCGTTCTTCGGCGCGTGCGGGTAGACCGTCGTGTAGTCCAGCAGTTTGCCGGTGGCGTCGACCACGGCGATCTTGCAACCGGTGCGCAGGCCCGGGTCGAAGCCCAAGGTGGCACGCGGGCCGGCCGGTGCGGCCAGCAGCAGGTCGTGCAGGTTGTGGGCGAACACGTTGATCGCCTCGCTTTCTGCGTTGTCGCGCAGTTCGCCGAACAGGTCGGTTTCCAGGTGGGTGTACAGCTTGACCTTCCAGGTCCAGCGCACCACCTCGCCCAGCCACTTGTCGGCCGGCCGGCTGCGGTTTTCAACGCCGACGTGGTTGCCGATCATCACTTCGCACGGGTGCAGGGTGCCAGGCAGTTCTTCACCGACTTTGAGCGACGCGCTCAGGATACCTTCGTTGCGCCCGCGGAAAATCGCCAGGGCACGGTGCGACGGGGCGTTGCGCAGCAGTTCGTCATGGGCGAAGTAGTCGCGGAACTTGGCGCCTTCTTCTTCCTTGCCAGCCACCACGCGGGCGCTGAGCACCGACTCCTGCTTGAGGAAGTTGCGCAGCTTGTCGAGCAGGGCAGCGTCTTCGGCGAAGCGCTCCATGAGGATGTATTTGGCGCCTTCCAGCGCCGCCTTGACATCGGCCACGCCCTTTTCGGCGTCGACGAAGCGGGCCGCTTCGGTTTCCGGGGTCAGCTGCGGGTCGTTGAACAAGCCGTCGGCCAGCTCGCCGAGGCCGGCTTCCAGGGCGATCTGGCCCTTGGTGCGGCGCTTTTGCTTGTACGGCAGGTAAAGGTCTTCGAGGCGGGTTTTGGTGTCGGCCAGCTTGATCTCGCGGGCCAGTTCCGGGGTCAGCTTGCCCTGTTCCTCGATGCTGGACAGGATGCTGGCGCGGCGCTCGTCGAGTTCGCGCAGGTAGCGCAGGCGCTCTTCCAGGTGGCGCAGTTGGGTGTCGTCCAGGCTGCCGGTCACTTCCTTGCGGTAACGGGCGATGAAGGGCACGGTCGAGCCTTCGTCCAACAGGCCCACGGCCGCTTCGACCTGTTGTGGGCGTACGCCCAGTTCCTCGGCGATACGGCTGTTGATGCTGTCCATGTAAACCACCTGACAATTGTGAATACGGGGGCCGCGCGCGGGTTTGCAGCCCGACGGCACTGGATGAAAGCCGCGCATTATACCCATCGTGACCGGCTTGCGGTGATGGCGCCAAGCCAGCCTGAACGGCCCGGAACTGGCGCTGGGGGAAAAATCTGCTAACAATGCTCACGGCACGCGTTGCAATGGCTACGCCATAATGCGCGGCGATACCAGAGGAGTAATTCATGACCGGCACTGCAAACACCGCTGAAGGTGACAAGATTCTCATCGTCGACGACGATCCGGGGCTGAGCAGCCTGCTGGAGCGTTTCTTCACCAGCAAGGGCTACCGTGCCCGTGCGGTGCCCAACACCGAACAGATGGACCGCCTGCTCGCGCGGGAGGTGTTCAACCTGGTGGTGCTCGACCTGATGCTGCCGGGCGAAGACGGCCTGTCCGCCTGCAAGCGCCTGCGCCAGTCGAACAACCAGATCCCGATCATCATGCTCACCGCCAAAGGCGACGAACTCAGCCGCATCAAAGGGCTGGAGCTGGGCGCTGACGACTACCTGGGCAAGCCCTTCAACCCGGACGAGCTGATGGCCCGGGTCAAGGCTGTGCTGCGCCGCCAGGCGCCGAGCGTCCCGGGTGCCCCGGGCAGCGAGGACGAATCGGTCACCTTCGGTGATTACGAGCTGTCGCTGGCCACTCGCGAGCTTAAACGCGGCGACGAAGTGCACATGCTCACCACCGGTGAGTTCGCCGTGCTCAAGGCGCTGGTCATGCATGCGCGTGAACCGCTGACCCGCGACAAACTGATGAACCTGGCCCGTGGCCGCGAGTGGGATGCCTTGGAGCGTTCCATCGACGTGCAGATCTCGCGCCTGCGCCGCATGATCGAGCCCGACCCGTCCAAGCCACGGTATATCCAGACGGTCTGGGGCGTAGGGTACGTCTTCGTGCCGGACGGAAACGCCGGCAAATGATGCCGCGTCGTCCATGAGAACGCCGTTGTGGTTTCCCCAGAGCTTCTTCGCCCGCACGCTGTGGCTGGTGCTGATCGTCGTCCTGTTTTCCAAGGCGCTGACCCTCGTTTATCTGTTGATGAACGAGGATGTGCTGGTCGATCGTCAGTACAGCCACGGTGTGGCACTGACCTTGCGCGCCTATTGGGCTGCCGATGAAGAGAACCGTGACAAGATCGCCGAATCCGCAGGCCTGATCCGGGTGACCGGCTCGGGTGTGCCGGAAGGCGAGCAGCACTGGCCTTATAGCGAGATCTACCAGCGCCAGATGCAGGCCGAACTGGGCGAAGACACCGAAGTTCGCCTGCGCATCCATGCGCCACCGGCGTTGTGGGTCAATGCGCCGAGCCTCGGCCCTGGCTGGCTCAAAGTGCCGTTGTACCCGCACCCGCTGCGTGGGCAGAAGATCTGGAACGTGCTTGGCTGGTTCCTGGCCATCGGCCTATTGTCCACCGCCTCTGCCTGGATTTTCGTGCGCCAACTGAACCAGCCGCTCAAGCGCCTGGTGTTCGCCGCCCGGCAACTGGGCCAGGGGCGCAGCGTGCGCTTGCCAATCAGCGATACGCCCAGTGAGATGACCGAGGTGTACCGCGCCTTCAACCAGATGGCCGAGGATGTCGAGCAGGCCGGGCGTGAACGCGAGTTGATGCTGGCAGGGGTTTCCCACGACTTGCGTACACCGCTGACGCGGCTGCGCTTGTCGCTTTCGCTGCTGGACAGTGACAACGAGCTTAGTGATGACATGGTCCGCGATATTGAGGACATGGACGCGATTCTGGACCAGTTCCTGGCGTTCATTCGCGATGGCCGTGACGAGCCGGTGGAAGAGGTCGACCTGGCCGACCTGGTACGCGAAGTGGTAGCGCCGTACAACCAGCCCGAAGAACGTGTACGGCTGTGCCTGGAGCCGATTCCGCCGTTCCCGCTGCGTCGGGTTTCGCTCAAGCGCATGCTGGGCAACCTGATCGGCAACGCCCTGCACCATGCCGGAAAGGGTGTGGAAGTGGCGGCCTATGTGTCAGGCGACGAGAGCGCGCCGTACGTGGTGCTCAGCGTGCTGGACCGGGGGACGGGGATCGACGAGTCGGAGCTGGAGACGATCTTCAACCCGTTCATTCGCGGTGACCGTGCCCGTGGTGGCAAGGGGACTGGGTTGGGCCTGGCGATCGTCAAGCGCATTGCGGCCCAGCATGGCGGGAATGTCGAGTTGCGCAACCGGTCGGGTGGCGGGATCGAGGCGCGCGTCAGGTTGCCGTTGGGGCTTTTGCTGCCGCGTAATGCGGTGTGATTGTCGGGGCCGCTTTGCGGCCCGTTCGCAGCACAAGGCTGCTCCTACAAGGCTTCCGCGGTCCCCTGTAGGAGCAGCCTAGTGCTGCGAATGGGCTGCATAGCAGCCCCAACATTTCAGCCCTTACCCTTGGTTCGAGTCTGATTCGGCCCGCCATTCTTCTCCAGGTGCTCAATGATCATCCCGGCCACGTTCTTGCCGGTGGTCACTTCAATCCCTTCCAACCCCGGCGACGAATTCACCTCCATCACCAACGGCCCATGGTTGGAACGCAGGATATCCACCCCCGCCACGCTCAGCCCCATCACCTTGGCCGCACGAATGGCGGTAATCCGCTCTTCCGGCGTGATTTTGATCAGGCTGGCCACCCCACCCCGATGCAAGTTGGAGCGAAACTCGCCGGGCTTGGCCTGACGCTTCATCGAGGCAATCACCTTGTCACCCACCACAAAGCAGCGAATGTCGGCGCCGCCGGCCTCCTTGATGTATTCCTGCACCATGATGTTCTGCTTCAGGCCCATGAACGCCTCGATCACCGACTCTGCAGCTTGAGTTGTTTCGCACAGCACCACGCCAATGCCCTGGGTACCTTCCAGCACCTTGATCACCAGGGGCGCGCCATTGACCATCTGGATCAGGTCCGGAATGTCGTCAGGTGAGTGGGCGAAACCGGTGATCGGCAGGCCGATGCCACGGCGCGACAGCAGCTGCAACGAGCGCAGCTTGTCACGCGAGCGGGCGATGGCCACCGACTCGTTGAGCGGGTAGACGCCCATCATCTCGAACTGGCGCAGCACCGCGCAGCCATAGAACGTCACCGAGGCACCGATGCGCGGGATCACCGCATCGAAGCCTTCCAGTGGCTTGCCGCGATAGTGGATCTGCGGCTTGTGGCTGGCGATGTTCATGTAGGCCCGCAGGGTATCGATCACCACCATTTCGTGGCCACGCTGGGTACCGGCTTCGACCAGGCGGCGGGTGGAATACAGACGCGGATTGCGCGACAGCACAGCGATCTTCATGCAGCACCTGTGACAGGGGAAAGGGTGGCCGGAAAGGCCGGTTTGTCTTGTACGTACTTCAGGCCAGGGTTGACCACCAAGTGGCCGTGAATAAGTGCTTTGGAACCCAGCAGCAGGCGGTAGCGCATCTCTTTGCGACAGGCCAGGGTGAACTCGACTTCCCACACGCTATCGCCCAGCGCCAGCGATGTGCGAATCACATAGCGGGTCTGGGCGTGGCCATTGGAGCTCTTGATGGTCTTCATGGTCACCAGTGGCGCTTCGCAACGGCGGTGGCGCAACTGCACCACCGAACCCAGGTGCGCAGTAAATCGGACCCACGGCTGGCCGTCACGTTCGAACTGTTCCACCTCGGTGGCGTGCAGGCTGGACGTACTGGCGCCGGTGTCGATCTTGGCGCGCAGCCCGGCGACGCCAAGGTCGGGGAGGGCTACCCACTCGCGCAGGCCGATCACAGTCAAATGGTCAAATGTCTTCACGAAGCGCACCCAGGGGATAAGGTGGTGAACTGTAAGCACGGCGTGGACTTTTTGCATCCGCAAGATACGGTAGTACAGTTCGATTAAAGACAGAATTCGAGGTAACGGGATGGCACACAAGGCGGAAGAAGACGACAAGGTTCGCCTGGACAAATGGCTATGGGCGGCGCGGTTCTACAAGACTCGGGCGCTGGCCAAGGCGGCCATCGAAAGTGGCAAGGTGCATTGCCGGGGCGAACGCTGCAAGCCGGGCAAGGAACCCAGGGTAGGGGATGAGTTTGTCCTGCGCACCGGGTTTGACGAGCGCACAGTGGTGGTCAAGGCGCTGTCGGTGGTCAGGCGCGGGGCGCCCGAAGCGCAGGCGCTGTATGCAGAAACCGAAGAGAGTGTGCGCCGCCGCGAACAGGCTGCCGAAATGCGCAAGGCCGGGGCGATGGGTGTGACCACCGATGGCCGGCCAAACAAGAAGCAGCGGCGACAGATTCACCAACTGCACGGTAGCTTTGAATAGCCAGGCCCCTAAGGCAGCGCGATCGAGGTAGGAGCTGGCTTACCTGCGAAAGGGCCGCAAAGCGGCCCCCGCTGTTAGCGAACCACCGCCAGTCTACCGACCAACGGTAACCTGCCTGCTAAGGCAAACAACGGCGCCGTCCAGCGCATCAACGCCGCACTGCCTTTGGCCGCCAGAGGCGTGTAGCAACTCCACCCCAACGCCAGCACCGCCATCAGCAACCCGCCGATGTAGTCGTCCTGGCCCCAATGGGCGCCCGCCACCAAGCGTGGCAGCATGAACACCAGCGCCAGCCCCCAGACCACCAGGTAGTGCATCAGGCGACGGCTGAACACGCTCATGAACAACGCCCAGACCAGCAGCACCGAGGCGTGATCGCCCGGGAAACTCTTGCTGGAGCGGTCCTTGAGTTCCCAGGCCGCTTCCAGGTTCGGGTAATAGTCACTGAGGTGCACGACGTCATCGAAGATCATCGACGGGCTCTTGTGTTGCCACCCCGCAGCATCCACCCACTTGGAAAACAGCGCGCGAATCACCACTAATAGGATCAGGGTCACCAGAAAGCCGAAAAACGCCTCACGCACCTGGCAGGCTTTGAACACCCAGTTGCCACGGATCAGCACCGCCAGAAGGATCAGCCCGACCACGATGTCGAACGGGCGCAGGCTGCCAAGGGTCCAGATGTAGCGCCAGGTGGTGTTGTCGGCCAGCGGCGCATTGAGGCTGTGGAACAGCCACTCGTCGAAAGTCAGGCACAGGATCTGGCCAAAAGGCCATAACCAGAAACACAGTAGAGCGATGGGCAGCAGCGTGCAGGCTGCCAAGGGCCCGAAGGACCACCTTGCTTGGAACAGTGGTCGATTGTCCATAAGATACCTCTATTGCCAACAGGAATCGGAGCGCCTTGTGAGCGCTCTGCCACGGGCTTCGCAGTATTTCGAAACCTCGTGTAACCATTTTGTCATCATTTTCAGATAGCCAGAACCTATGAGCGAATTGCCGGATACCGATTTCACCCAACGTTTCCTCTTCGACGACCGCGATATCCGCGGTGAGTGGGTAGGGCTCGACCGCAGCTATGCCGAAGTGCTGGCGCGTCACCCGTACCCCCAACCCGTGGCCGCGCTGCTCGGCGAATTGATGGCCGCCACCGCATTGCTGGTGGGTGCCCTGAAGTTCGACGGCCTGCTGATCCTGCAGGCGCGCTCTCAGGGGCCGATCCCGCTGCTGATGGTGGAGTGCTCGGGCGAGCGCGAAATCCGCGGCGTGGCCCGTTACGAAGCCGATCAGATTCCTGCCGACGCGACCTTGGCGCAGCTGATGCCCGACGGCCATCTGACGCTGACCATCGACCCAGTCAACGGCCAGCGCTACCAGGGGACCGTGGACCTGGACGGTGCGAACCTGTCGGAGTGCTTCACCAATTACTTCGTTCAGTCGCAACAGCTCAACACCCGTTTCTGGCTCGATGCCAAAGATGGCAAGGCCCGCGGCCTGCTGTTGCAGCAATTGCCACGTGATCGTCAGCCGGACGACGAAGAGCGTGAGGACAGCTGGCAGCACGTTGTAGCCCTGGCCAAGACACTCAAGCCTGAAGAGTGGCAGGAAGACAACGAAACCTTGCTGCACCGTCTGTACCACGAAGACGCGGTGCGCCTGTTCGACATCGAACCCCTGCGTTTCCACTGCAGCTGCTCGCGCGAGCGCTCCGGCAATGCGCTGGTCAGCCTCGGCGAGCACGATGCCAAGCAGTTGGTCGAGGAGTGTGGTGGCAAGGTGGAGATCGATTGCCAGTTCTGCAACGAGCGCTATTTCTTCGATGCAAGCGATGTGGCGCAACTGTTTGCGGGTGGCGGCACGGACACGGCCTCAGAAACTCGCCACTGAAACGATTAATTGCAGGGAAATCTCCTGTCTAATTGCGCAAAAGCGCGGTTACGACAGGAGGGGCCTACTTTTTTTGGGCTTTTCTGGCATAATCCGGCCACTTTTTTCGCTGTAGTAGTTTTTTACAGACAACTACAAAACGTTTGGAGCACTCGGCCTCGGGCCGGATGGGGTATCTCATGACGCAAGCCAACAACACCGTGTACACCGACCTGAGCGTCGATGAGCTGGTAAAAGAAGCGCTGCAACGCGGTGAAGGCGTACTAGCCGATACCGGCGCACTGGTCGTTGAGACTGGGCACCGTACTGGCCGTTCGCCGGCTGACCGTTTCATCGTCGAAGAACCTTCCACCCAGGACGCCATTTCCTGGGGCCCGATCAACCGCAAGTTCCCGGCCGACAAGTTCGATGCCCTGTGGGACCGCGTCGAGGCGTTCAACAACGCCCAGGATCACTTCGTTTCCTACGTTCACGTAGGCGCCGCCGCCGAGCACTACCTGCCGGTGAAGATGACCACCCAGACTGCCTGGCAGAACCTGTTCGGCCGTTGCCTGTTCATCAACCCTGAACAGTTCAACCCGGCTGGCCGTGACCAGTGGCAAGTGCTCAACGTTGCCAACTTCGTGTGCGAGCCTGAGCGTGACGGCACCAACTCCGACGGTTGCGTCATCATCAACTTCGCCGCCAAGAAAGTGCTGATCGCTGGCATGCGTTACGCCGGCGAAATGAAGAAAGCCATGTTCTCGGTGCAGAACTTCCTGCTGCCGGCCGCTGACGTGCTGCCAATGCACTGCGCTGCCAACATCGGTGAAGAAGGCGATGTGACCCTGTTCTTCGGCCTGTCCGGCACCGGCAAGACCACCCTGTCGGCCGACGAAAGCCGTTACCTGATCGGTGACGACGAGCACGGTTGGGGCGAAGGCGTTGTCTTCAACATGGAAGGCGGCTGCTACGCCAAGTGCATCGACCTGTCCGAGAAGAACGAGCCGGTCATCTGGAAAGCCATCAAGCATGGCGCAGTGCTGGAAAACGTCGTACTCGATGCCAACAAGCACGCCGACTACACCGACGTCAGCCTGACCCAGAACAGCCGTGCGGCCTACCCGCTGGAGCACGTTGCCAAGCGTTCCGAAGCGAACCTGGGCGGCGAGCCTAACGCGGTCATCTTCCTGACCTGCGACCTGACTGGCGTTCTGCCTCCGGTTTCGATCCTGAACAACGAACAGGCTGCTTACCACTTCCTGTCCGGTTACACCGCGCTGGTCGGTTCCACCGAAATGGGTTCGGGCGGCGGCATCAAGTCGACCTTCTCCACCTGCTTCGGCGCGCCGTTCTTCCCGCGTCCGGCTGGCGAGTACGCTGAGCTGCTGATCAAGCGCATCAACGGCTTCAACTCCAAGGTTTACCTGGTCAACACCGGCTGGACCGGCGGTGGCTACGGCGTTGGCAAGCGTTTCAGCATCCCGACCACCCGTGCTGTGATCGCTGCGATCCAGAGCGGTGCACTGGTAGGTGCCGAAACCGAGCACCTGGACATCATCAACCTGGACGTGCCAAAAGCCGTTCCGGGCGTCGACACCGAGCTGCTCAACCCACGCACCAACTGGGCTGACAAAGCCGCTTACGACGAAGCGGCCAAAGGCCTGGCCAAGCTGTTCATCGAAAACTTCAAGAAATTCGAAGTTTCCGACGCGATTAAGGCTGCTGGCCCACAGCTGTAAGCTGTCGTTGGTTGTAACAATAAGCCGCCCTTGTGGCCAATGCCAGTCAGTTAAGCTGACTGGCATTGGCCACAAGGGCGGCTTATTAATGACTAGCTGAACTGCTGGGGCAGTTCTGCAGCTTGTATGCAATTAGGGTTTATGTTTATAGTTGGTGCGAGTTTAATTGGCTGGATTGCGGTTCCATTTAACAGTCCGCAATCTCAACGTTCCGGCCGAATTCTCTGGAATAATTTCAGCTCTAACAATTCTTTTTCCAATAAAGTCAACGGTTTGCAAGCCGTTGATCTTTTTTTCTATAATGCTGCCATCCCATTCCCAGGCGCGCACCACGCTCTCTTGTTGGACTGAGTCGCACTCCAGAGCCAGGTCAGAGCCTCGACTCACGAACTCGAGATTGAATTTTGCCTTTTCCGTACCAGGGCTCAGCTTATATTCCAGCTCAATATAGTTTCGATAGCTCCCCCCCTCTTCAACGGTTTGAAGTGTGAACTGTGCTTGGCCACCGCGTGTTTCCATGTAAAGGTTGTAATGAAAATCTCGAGGCGGTAGGAACCGGCGAACGCTTTCATTCATGTCCTCATTAAAGATATCTATGAAATAGTCGTGAAATTCATAATTGATGTCAGTGCTCATATCTGCTCTCCAAGTAATTAGATGATGAAACAAAGCCGACTATTCACAATTTCTGTAAAAGCGGAAACTGTTAGATTTATCAGTTGACTTCCTCGGCGAACCTTCGGACGTGCTGGACTCCAGAAATTTGAAGTTTCTGACGCCGTCTAGGCTGCTTGTTCACAGCTGTATACTGCTGCCAGCTGCTCCGAGGAAGCCGCCACTAGGGGCGGCTTTTTCGTATGTGAATCAAGGCCATTTTTGCCGTGCATGCAGAATACGGATGATCTCAACGCACTCGCCCGAGACGCGGTAAATCATCACATAGTTAGGCCGTACCACGATTTCTCGAGTTTCTGGGTACCTGCCCTTTCTGTACACAGAAGGATTGTGTGCAGCGCGCCTGGCTTTCTCCCTGAAGGATTCGTCCAGCATGATGGCCGCTTCAAGGGTTATCTTGCGCAATATGGTCCATGATGCGAAAACGGTCTTTACGTGCCATCTGACGCCATACCAGCCGCATCAGCGAATTTTGGCCCTGGGCGCAGCGCGGTGTGCGGCGAACAGTCGTTCCGCTTCTTCATCCTCCATAAGCGGTGAAGTATCGTTCAGGCTTGCCTCGACCTGTTCAGTAAACCAAGCTCATAGGCTGCGGCCTCATGGGCCTTTTTGAGGGCCTGGGCACGATCCGGCCGTTGATAGGTACTCGTTTGGCCAGGATCAAACGTGGATGCATCGACTTCGAAATGCTCAATACCCAGATCGAGCAGGTAAGTCACCAAGGTTTCGAATTTCTTGAATAGCCTCACGTTGCCGCTGCGTTGGGCGGTCAGAATGTGTTCCTGCTGATTGATATCGACCTGAATGGCCCAACCTCCCGGTTGGCCCACGATGTGAGTGGCGTTGATGCGCCCTGCTTCAGCCAATCGGCTCAGGTTGGCATGGTCTACTTGATGAGTGGGCACGGGTGTTTTTCTCGGTTTCATCGGGATAAACCATGCTATGCAATCTATAGTTGATTGCGACTATATGCCTTCCGATATTGTTGTGGGAAGCTTCCTTCTGGTGTCATCAACTGTGGATAACTAATGACCGAATCTCCTCAGCGCAGCGCATTCACCCACTTCCACCCCATCCTCACCCGCCCGCAAGACAACGATCACAACGGCCATATCGCCGGTGCCACCGTGCATGGCTTCTTCGAAACCGCCATCCAGGCGTTTCTGGTGGAGCAGGCCGAATTCGACCTGCGCGAAGGTGCGCTGGCGGCGTTCGTGGTCAGTTCGGCTGCAGACTTCTTCGCCCTGCCGGGCTTTCCGGATGTGCTTGAGGTGGGGCTGGGCGTGACGCGCCTGGCGGGCAGTACCGTGGAGTACCGGTTGGCCCTCTATCGCCCGGGTGAAGCGGATGCCTGTGCGGCGGGGACGGTGGTGCAGGTGTTCATCGAGCGGGCAAGCGGCCGGCCTGTGCCGTTGCCTGAGGCGCTGCAGGCAGTGCTCGCTGGCCTTCAGCTCGGGCAACAGGCATAAAAAAGCCCCGCCGGTGCGGGCGGGGCGTTTGCTGCCAGGGCTGGGCCCTCAGGCATTAGTCGCGCCAGTGGCGCTTGTGCTTGCGGTGGCCGTAATGGTGGCCACGGTCGTAGTGACGGCGGTCGTCATAGCTGCGACGGTAGCGACGATCGTCATGGCGCTCGTCTTCGTCGGCCTTGTTACCCATGTAGTTACCCAGCGCGCCACCGGCACCACCGCCGGCTGCTGCACCAATGTAGCTACCGGTGGTACCGCCCACGGAGCGACCGACCACGTTACCGCCTGCAGCGCCCAGCGCGCCACCGATGGCGGCTTCGCCACGCTGACGTTTGTCGGCACCCAGTGCACCGCCGGCGGCGCCGCCCAAGCCGGCACCAATGGCGCCGCCTGTGCTACCACCGATGGAGTTGCCCACGACGGAGCCGAGTACCCCACCCAATGCGCCGCCAATGCCGGCCTCGGTATTGCCACCGGCCATGGCAACGCCGCTGAGCAAGCTGAAAGACAACAACAGAATCGAGGAGTACTTCTTCATCAAGAGAGCCTCATAAGGATGACGAGGCGAATTTGAGGCTCTGGAGCGCGGCTGGCAATTGAAATCCGACGAGTAGCACGAGTTGTACACAATTCTCTAAGTTACTGTATTTACTGTGAAACTTTATCGGTTTTTGGCTGTCAGAGGTACTTATGACAAAGCCCTGAACCGTTGCGGAACAGGGCTTTTTTCGTTTTTGGCGGTGCTGCTTCCGGCCCTTTCGCGGGCAAGCCCGCTCCTACACCATCACCCCAACTCTCAAGCCTAGTGGAGTTACCTGTGGGAGCGGGCTTGCCCGCGAAGAACCCAACACATCTCTACAGAATGCGCCCATTGTCCCGCGCCCGCTCAAGCTTGATGGCAATGAACTTGGAAGTCGGCGTATGGCTGCCATCGCCAATGCTCTCAAGCGGCACCAGCGGGTTCACTTCTGGATAGTAAGCCGCCGCCTGCCCCGCCGGGATATCAAAGGCCAGCAATGTGAAACCGTGCACACGGCGCACATGCTCATCGCCCCACAACGAAACGATGTCGACCTTCTGCCCCGGCTGGAAACCTAGGCGGAGGATGTCGGCCTCGTTGGCGAACAGCACTTCACGCTGGCCACGCACGCCGCGGTAGCGGTCATCCAGGCCATAGATGGTGGTGTTGTACTGATCGTGCGAGCGCATCGACTGCATGATCAGGTCTGGCAACTGGCCGCTGGCCCGCACCCTTTCATCAAGCAAGGTGTCCGGCAACAGGTTGGCCTTGAAGTTGGCGCGGCCGGTAGCGGTCTTCCATTCGCGGCTGGCGGCGCTGTTGCCCAGGTAAAAACCGCCCGGTTCACGCAGGCGTTCGTTGAAGCCGCCGAAGCCGGGGATGGTGTCGCCGATCAGGTCGCGGATGCGGTCGTAATCGGCCACCAGCCAGTGCCAATCGACCGGCTGCTTGCCCAGGGTGGCGGCGGCGATGCCAGCGACCACCGCAGGCTCCGAGCGCATCTGCGTCGACAGTGGTTTCAACTGGCCGTTGGAGGCATGGACCATGCTGAACGAGTCTTCCACAGTCACCGCTTGTGGCCCGTCGGCCTGCAGGTCGATGTCGGTACGGCCCAGGCACGGCAGGATCAGCGCCTGCTTGCCGTGAATCAGGTGGCTGCGGTTGAGTTTGGTGCTGATGTGCACGGTCAGTTCGCAGTTGCGCAGCGCCTGCGCGGTGCGCTCGGTGTCTGGCGTGGCTTGGGCAAAGTTACCGCCCAGGCCGATGAACACCTTGGCGCGGCCGTCGAGCATGGCGTGGATGGCTTCGACGGTGTTGTGGCCGTTGTGCCGCGGCACGGGGAAGTTGAAGCGCTTTTCGATGGCGTCGAGCAAGGCCACCGGCGGGCGCTCGTTGATGCCCATGGTGCGGTCGCCCTGGACGTTGCTGTGGCCACGCACCGGGCACAGGCCGGCGCCTGGCGCGCCGATGTTGCCGCGCAGCATCTGCAGGTTGACGATTTCCTGGATGGTCGGCACCGAATGACGGTGCTGGGTGATGCCCATCGCCCAGCACATGATCACCCGCTTGCCACGGCAGTACATGCGCGCTGCCAACTCGATGTCGGCCAGGGTTAGGCCGGATTGCGCCTGAATGTGTTCCCACGAAGTGGCGTCGACCACGGCCAAGTAGTCATCGACGCCGTGGCCATGCTCGGCAATGAAGGCGTGGTCGAAGACCGCAGGCTCGCCGTTGGCCTGGGCTTCGCGTTCCCACTGCAGGACGAACTTGGCCATCCCACGCAGCAGCGCCATGTCGCCACCCAGGGCCGGGCGGAAGAACGCGGTGTTGGTTGGCCGGTCGCTGTTGGTCAACATCTCCAGCGGGTTCTGTGGGTGCTGGAAGCGTTCAAGGCCGCGCTCTTTCAGCGGGTTGACGCACACCACCTGGGCACCGCGTTTAACCGCATCGCGCAGCGGGTCGAGCATGCGCGGGTGGTTGGTGCCCGGGTTCTGGCCCCAGACGAAGATCGCATCGGCATGCTCGAAATCGTCGTAGGTGACCGTGCCCTTGCCGACGCCGACGCTCTGACCCAGGGCCACGCCGCTGGCTTCGTGGCACATGTTCGAGCAATCCGGGAAATTGTTGGTGCCGTAGGCGCGCACGAACAATTGGTAGAGGTACGCGGCTTCGTTGCTGGCACGGCCCGAGGTGTAGAACTCGGCCTGGTCAGGCGTTGCCAGGTTGTTCAGTTCGCGGGCGATCAGGGCGAAGGCCGCCTCCCAACTGATGGGCTGGTAATGGTCGCGTTGCGCGTCGTAGACCATCGGTTCGGTCAGGCGCCCTTGGTACTCCAGCCAGTAATCGCTTTGTTCGCGCAGCGCGCTGACGCTGTAGCGGGCGAAGAAGGCGGCATCGACGCGGCGCTTGGTGGCTTCCCAGTTGACTGCCTTGGCGCCGTTCTCGCAGAACTTGACCATGCCGCTTTCCGGCGAATCGCCCCAGGCGCAGCCGGGGCAGTCGAAGCCGCCATTCTGGTTGGTCTTGAGCAGGGCTCGAATGTTCTTCAGCGCATTGTCGCTGCCGACCCAGGCCTTGGCCACGCTGCGCAACGCCCCCCAGCCACCGGCGGGGCCGTGGTAGGGCTTGTAGCGAGGGGAGGAGGCTGGGGCGTTGTCCGGGAGGTGCTGGTACGAGGTCACGGCTGTTACGACTCCGCCGCTGGGCTGTAGACCCGCGGTGCGCTGTGCTTGGGCAAGTGGATGAGGTTGAGGTTGTGCTTGCGTGCCCATTGCAGGGCAAGGCCGGTGGGCGCCGACAGGCTAACCAGGGTCTGGATGCCGGCACGCAGGACCTTCTGGATCAGCTCCAGGCTGCAGCGGCTGGTGACGATGGCCAGGCCGCCTTCACTGTCGATGCCTTGGCGCAGCAGGGCGCCGATCAGTTTGTCGAGGGCGTTGTGCCGGCCAATGTCCTCGCGGCCGAGCAACAGCTCGCCGTTACGGTCCATGAACAGTGCCGCATGCACCGCGCCGCAATGCTGGCCAAGCGGCTGGAAGGCGTCGATGCGCTGGCGCAGGCCAGCCAGCCAGTGCGCGGGCGGCAGTGGCGCGCCGGGCAGTTCGGCAAGCTCTGGCAGTGCCTGCTCCAGGGCTTCGACCCCGCACAGGCCGCAGCCGCTGGTGCCGGCCAGTTGGCGGCGCTGGTTTTTCAGGTTCCAGAAGGCGCGGCTGGAGATTTCCAGGTCGGCGTACATTGCCGAACCGCTGCCAGAAAGCTTGAGGTCATAGATTTCCTGGGTGCCTTCGACAATCCCGCTGCCGACGCTGAAACCAACTGCAAAGTCTTCCAGGTCGGTCGGGCTCACCAGCATCACGGCCTGATTGAGGCCGTTGAAGGCGATGGCCAGGGCCACTTCTTCGGCCAATGGCGTGCTGGCGCGCTCGGCGTCGCTGAGCTGGACGTATTCGTAGGTGTTGCTGGCGGCGGGCAAGGCCAAAGGCGATGAGGCCGCGCAGACCGGAGGTTTGCTGTTCATCGGGGCTGACTACCGGCGGCTTTTTGATAGCACAAGCCTAGGCCTGTGGGCCGGTCACGTCTAATCGCTAGGGTCTATGCCGTGATAGACCGCGTCGATTGGTCGCAGTGGGGCAGGCCGAGCAATCCTGGCCTAGACTCCTGGCTCCGAGGTTTTTTCAACAAGGAGAACGCAATGAGCCTATTCAGTTTCGTGAAGGAAGCCGGCGAGAAGTTGATCGACCTGCTGACCCCCGGCAATGCCAATGCCGAGGAGCAGCTCAAGGAGCATGTGCAAAAGGTTGGCCTGGGTAATCCGAACATCACCGCCACTGTAGAGGGCGACAAGATCATCCTCAAGGGTGAGGTGGCCAGCCAGGAGGAGAAGGAGAAGATCATTCTGGCGGCGGGCAACATCAGTGGTGTGGCCAGCGTTGACGATCAGATCAAGGTGACAGGGCCAGTCGTTCAGGCTGCGCGGTTCGTTACCGTTAAAAAGGGTGACACCCTTTCAGCCATTGCTCTAGTCGTGTATGGCAATGGCAACCAGTACAACAAGATCTTCGAGGCGAACAAGCCGATGCTCACCCACCCGGACAAGATCTACCCGGGGCAGGTGTTGCGCATTCCGGACTGATAGATCTCTGTAGGCTGTGCCGCCCCTTTCGCGGGGCAAGCCCGCGAAAGGGCCCTCACAGGCCTGCCAGCAAATCCCGGTAATCCTCGACCGCTGCAAACTCTTGGGTGTCGCGGGGTGCCGCCTGGCTATCTGGCTGGCGCACTGCCAGCAAATGCCCCACGCCAAACCGCTGGGCACTGCGCAAAATCGCCAATGTGTCATCGATGAACAGGCTGCGCGCAGGCTCAAAGCCAATATCCGCCTGCAAGGCATCCCAAAACTGTGGGCTCTCTTTCGGATAACCATAATCATGCGAACTGATCAGCCGCTCGAAATACGGCGCCAGTTCCACCCGCTCCAGCTTCAGTGACAGCGAGTCACGGTGGGCATTGGTGATCATCACCACGCGTTTGCCTGCCTGACGGATGGCGGCCAGGAAGGTGTCGGCATCCGGGCGCAGGGCAATCAGGTCGGCGATCTCGCGTTTCAGTTCGCGGATCGGCAGCTTCAGCTCACGGCTCCAGAAGTCCAGGCAGTACCAGTTGAGCGTGCCGGCATTGCGCTCGAACAAAGGCTGCAGCTCCATTTCCGCCATGGCCCGGCTCACGCCATGCAGCTCGGCATAGCGCTGGGGCAGGTGCTCCAGCCAGAAGCGGTTGTCGTAGTGCAGGTCGAGCAGCGTGC
The DNA here is from genome assembly GCF_024748985.1 of Pseudomonas sp. B21-031. Taxonomy (NCBI): domain Bacteria; kingdom Pseudomonadati; phylum Pseudomonadota; class Gammaproteobacteria; order Pseudomonadales; family Pseudomonadaceae; genus Pseudomonas; species Pseudomonas sp. B21-031. Next base: position 285,902 of record NZ_CP087181.1, read on the forward strand.
CGTCCATGTCCAGCAGGACAGTATCGATGGCAGACCAGGGAAGAACAGGCATGGGAAACTCTCGTTCAGTCGGCTAGCCACGGTATAGTAACCCGTTCACGCCAAGGAGCTGCCCCATGCGCCAGAAACCCACCGTCCTCAACCGCGAAATCGTCGCCAGCAGCCGCCTGTTCCGCGTCGAGGCCGTGCAATTGCGCTTCAGTAACGGCGCCGAGCGCACGTATGAACGCTTGGTCGGCCGGGGCAATGGTTACGGGGCGGTGATGATCGTGGCCATGCTCGATGCCGAGCATGCCGTGCTGGTCGAGGAGTACTGCGGAGGCACGGACGAATATGAGCTGTCGCTGCCCAAGGGCTTGATCGAGCCGGGCGAAGACGTGCTGGCGGCGGCGGACCGCGAGCTCAAGGAAGAAGCCGGCTTTGGTGCGCGGCAGCTGGAACACCTGACCGAGTTGTCGCTGTCGCCGGGCTACATGAGCCAGAAGATTCAAGTGGTGCTGGCCACCGACCTGTATGAGGAACGCCTCGAGGGCGATGAACCAGAGCCCATGGGCGTAGACAAGGTCAACCTGCGCGAGCTGTCGGCGCTGGCCATGCACCCGCAATTTACCGAGGGCCGTGCCTTGGCGGCGCTGTACCTGGCGCGCGACCTGCTGATCCAGCGGGGGCTGCTGGAGCTATGAACGACCTGCAACTGATGCACGAAGTGGTCAAGCTGGCCCATCTGGCGGGCGAGGCGATTCTGCCGTTCTGGCGGGCCGACGTGGCGGTGACCAACAAGGCTGATGATTCCCCGGTGACCGCCGCCGACCTGGCCGCCCACCGCATCATCGCTGATGGCCTGCTGGCGCTGGCGCCGCAGATCCCGGTGCTGTCCGAGGAGGACTGCAACATTTCGCTGGCCGAGCGCCAGGGCTGGAGCCGCTGGTGGTTGGTTGACCCGCTGGACGGCACCAAGGAATTCATTGCGGGCAGTGAAGAGTTCACGGTCAACATCGCCCTGATCGAAAACGGCGTGGTGGTGTTTGGCGTGGTCTCGATGCCGACCAACGGGCGCTGCTACTCGGGTGGGCGCCAGTTGGGTGCGTGGCGTGCCGAGGCGGGGGAAGCTGCCCAGCCAATCCAGGTGCGTAACGCACCGCCTGCCGAAGGCCGTTTCACGGTGGTGGCCAGCCGTCGCCATTCCAGCCCCGAGCAAGAGGCGCTGTTGGCAGGGTTAGGGGCGGCGGTGGGTGAGCTGGACCTGGCCAATATCGGCAGCTCGCTGAAGTTCTGCCTGCTGGCCGAAGGCAGCGCTGATTGCTACCCGCGCCTGGCACCGACGTCGCAGTGGGATACCGCCGCTGCACAGGGCGTATTGGAGGGGGCCGGTGGCGAAGTGATCGAGCTGGATGGCCAGCCGTTCACCTACCCGGCGCGTGAAGCCCTGCTCAATCCGTTTTTCCTGGCCTTGCCCCGCGCAGCCGCCTGGCGCCAAGCCTTGATCGAACTGGCGCGCGCATTGTAGGAGCAGCCTTGTGCTGCGAAGAGGCCCGTTCAAGCAACAATAGCGATGGTGTCGATACGGGCCTTTTCGCAGCGCAAGGCTGCTCCTACAGACTCACTAGCGGTGCAGCACGTACTGGCCGCTGAATTTCACGGCAGGCTCGTCACTGCCAGCGTTGCTGACGGTGGTTTTCAGCGTCAAACGCGCCCGGCCGCGGCGCTGGTACATCGCCACGAAGCGCTCCCAAGCCTTCTCATCCGGCGCCGCACAGCGGGCCACCGCCGCGCCGGTGACCGGTAGCGGATAACTGATCTGCCCTTCCTGAATGACGATATGCCCGTCATCAATGCCCAGCTCGCGCAAGCGCAGGTGCAGCCACCCCCACCCCACCAGCACCGCGGCGCAGTACAGGCTGCCGCCGAACATGGTGCTCTTGTGGTTAACGTTGGCTGCCAGCGGCAGTTGCAGGCGCAGGGTGTGCTGCTGCCAATCGATGACCTCCAGGCCCATTTCGCGGGTCAGAGGGATGTCGCTGTGCAGTACAGATTGCAGGTACTGGCTGTCGCTGCTCATGGACGGTTGTCCTCCTGGTCGTCGTGCCCGCCACTGCCGCCGTCAAAATTGAGGCTGTGTTTGCGCAGCTTGTCATGCAGGGTCTTGCGGGGGATGCCCAGCGCTTCGGCCAGGCTGCGCATCGAGCTGTGCGGCTGGGCAAGCTCGGCGGCGATCAGCGAGCGCTCGAACTGTTCGACCTGTTCGCTGAGGTTGCCGGTCAATACTGGCGCCGTGGGCGTCGCCGCAGCCGGCGCCTGGCCGTCGAGGGCAAGCTCCAGGCCAAGGGCGAAGCGCTCGGCGACGTTCTGTAGCTCACGCACGTTGCCCGGCCAGTCGTGGCGCAGCAGCAAGGCGCGCTGGGCCGGCTGCAGGGTGTGCGGCGGCAAGCCGTGGCGCTGGCTGGCGGCGTCGGCAAAGTGCTGGAACAACACCAAAATGTCATCGCCACGCTCGCGCAGCGGGGGGATGCGCAGCGGCGCCACGTTCAGGCGGTAATACAGGTCGGCCCGGAAGCGCCCTTGGTCGGCTGACTGGCGCAGGTCTTCCTTGGTGGCGGCGATGATGCGGATATCCAGCGGGATCAGCTGGTTGCCGCCCAGGCGTTCGACCACCCGCTCCTGCAGCATGCGCAGCAACTTTACTTGCACATCCAGGCTCATGCTTTCGATTTCATCGAGGAACAGCGTGCCGCCATTGGCGAATTCGAACTTGCCGATACGCCGCTTCTGCGCACCGGTGAAGGCGCCGGGTTCGTGGCCAAACAGCTCGCTCTCGACCACCGATTCGGCCAATGCCCCGGCGTTGATGGCCACGAAGGGCCCGTCGCGGCGGCTAGAAAGGTCGTGCAGGGCGCGGGCAACCACCTCTTTGCCGGCGCCAGTTTCACCCAAAATCAGCACATCGGCACGGGTGCCGGCCAAGGCGCCGATCTGCTCACGCAGGCGCAGCATCGTCGGCGACTGGCCCACCAGGCGGGTGGCCAGTTGCTGACGGTCGCTCAAGGCCAGGCGCAGGCTGCGGTTGTCCAGCACCAGGCGGCGCAGGGCCAGGGCGCGGCGCACGCTGTCGAGCAGGGCGTCGCTGGCGAACGGCTTTTCGAGAAAGTCATAGGCGCCGGCACGCATGGCCTGTACCGCCAGCGGCACATCGCCGTGGCCAGTAATCAGCAGCACGGGCAGTTCGCTGTCGCGGCCGTGCAGTTGCTCCAGCAGTTGCAGGCCATCGATGCCCGGCATGCGGATGTCGCTGACCACCACACCGGGCCAGTCGGCTTCGATGCGCTCGGCCAGGCCTTGGGCATCGGCCAGCGCCACCACTTTGAGCCCGGCAAGGTCCAGGGTCTGGCTCAGGGCTTGGCGCAGGTGCGGGTCGTCGTCGACCAGAATGACCTGGGCTTGGCTGTCGATCAGTGTCTCGGGGCTCATGCCGAGGGGTCCTCCGAATTGGGCAGGGTAGCGCCGGGTGCCGCCACGCGCAGTTGCAGGGTAAGCAGGGCACCGCCTTCAGGGTGGTTGGCCAGCAGCAGTTCGCCGCCCAGGGCGCGCATCAGGCTTTCGCAGATGGCCAGCCCCAGGCCAAGGCCCTGGGTACGGGTCTTGGTGGTGAAAAACGGCTCTTTGGCATGCTCCAGTGCCTGGCGGCTGAAGCCCGGGCCATTGTCGCGGATGTACAGATAGACGTAGCCATCGCGCTGTTCGGCACTCAGCCAGAGGCGGCGTGGGTTGGCCTTTTCGGTCAGGGCATCGAGGGCGTTGGCCAGCAGGTTGCCCAGCACTTGGCGCAGGCGGGTTTCGCCGGCTTGCACCCACAACGTGGCCTCTGGCAGGTCGCGGATCAGCTCGACGGCCATCGCGCGGCGGCGCTTGGCCAGCAGCGCCAGGGCGTCGTCCAGTGCCGGCTGCAGGGCCACGCTTTCCGGGGCGTGGCGGTCGCGGCGGGCGAAGGCGCGCAGGTGGGCGATGATCGAGGCCATGCGCCCGGTCAGCTCACCGATCAGCTTGAGGTTGCCGCGGGCGTCTTCGGTGCGCTGGTGGTCGAGCAGGATCTCGGCGTTTTCGGCGTAGCTGCGGATGGCCGCCAGCGGCTGGTTGAGCTCGTGGCTGATGCTCGCCGACATGGTGCCCAGCACCGACAGCTTGCCGGCCTGGACCAGTTCGTCCTGGGCCCGCACGGCCTCCTGCTGGGCGTTTTCACGTTCGAGCACGGCGCTCTTGAGGCGGGTGTTGAGGCCTTCAAGGTCAGCGGTACGTTCGGCGACGCGCTTTTCCAGCTCTTGACGGCCACGGGCCTCGAAGTCGATGCGGTCGATGTAGTGCCGGCGCCGCTGCATCACCAGGCCGGCCAGCAGCACCAGCACCAGCAACGTGCCGGCGCCGATGGCCATCACCGTCTGCACCGAGCGGTCGACCAGGATGCGCGGGGCGAGGATGCTGACCTGCCAGCCGGTTTCCTTGATGTCGCGGGTCTGGGTGATCCACGCGTCCTGGTTCAGCACCAAGGGTTGCGGGGCCTGGGTCGGGTACGGCTGGATGGCGATGATCGCCTGGCGCTCGGCCTCGGTCAGCGCGCGGGTGGCGCGAAAACGCCAGTCCGGCCGAGAGGTGAGGATGACCACGCCGTTATGGTCGGTCAGCAACAGTTGCTCGGGGGTACGGCCCCAGAGGGTTTCGGTGTGGTCGAGGTCGACCTTGACCACCAGCACGCCCACGATCCGCTCGCGGTCGCGCACGGCGGCGGCGAAGAAGTAGCCACGCTTGGCCGAGGTAGTGCCCTGGCCAAAAAAGCGCCCTAGGTGGCCGGCCATGGCTTCGTTGAAGTAGGGGCGGAAGGCGAAGTTGCGACCGACGAAACTGTCGTGCTTGTCCCAGTTGGAGGCGGCCAGGGTATTGCCGCTGACGTCCATCAGGTACATGACCTCGGCACCGGTCTGCTGGACGATGTCCTTGAGCAGGCGGTTGGCGTTGGTTACCGCTTCCAGGCGGAACGGGTCGGCCAGCACGCCGCGCAGCGCCGGCAGGTCGCCGAGGATTTGCGGCAGGGTTTCGTAGCGGTGCAGGGTGCCCAACAGGTTGGCGACGTACAGGTCGAGGGTCTGGCGATTCTGCGAGGCCAGCTCTTCCTGGTAATAGCGCTCGGCCAGATGATGCAGCGGCCACAGCAGTGGGATCAGGCACACGGCCAGCAGGGCCAGGCTGCGCCAGCGGGGACGGCGTGGGGGCGTGGGTTTCGCGATCATCAGGTCAATGCGCCAGAAAAGTCTGACGCAATTATGCGCTACTTGAGGCAGTCGATCAGCGCCTGCTGCCAGTGCGGCAGGCTGATGTGCCATTGCTGGGCCAAGCGTGAGCAGTCCAAGCGTGAATTGAGTGGCCTGCGGGCGGGTGTAGGGTATTCGCTGGACGGGATCGGCTGCAGTTCGGCACAGGGTAACCCTTGCGCCTGCAACTGCTCGGCGATCGCCTGGGCGAAACCGAACCAGGAGGTCTCACCTTGCGCAGTGAGGTGGTAGGTGCCCCAGTCGCCAGCCTGCCCGGCTTGCCAGCGCTCGATCAGCGTGCGGGTGCTGGCGGCAAGGGTAGCGGCAGACGTCGGCGCGCCAATCTGGTCGTTTACCACGCGCAGTTGGGGCTTTTCCTGCAGCAGGCGCTGCATTGTCAGCAGGAAGTTGCGCCCATACAACGAATAGACCCAGCTGGTACGCAGGATCAGGTGCTGGCCGGCCACCGCGGTAATCGCCTGCTCGCCGGCCAGTTTGCTGTGGCCATAAACCCCCAGGGGGTTGGGCGTGTCTTGTTCGGTATAGGGCGTGGCCTTGCTGCCGTCGAAGACGTAGTCGGTGGAGTAGTGGAAGAGCGGCGCACCCAGCCGTGCTGCTTCTTCGGCGAGCACGCGGGGGCCATGGGCATTGATTGCAAAGGCCAGCTCGGGCTCTTGTTCGGCCTGGTCCACCGCCGTGTAGGCAGCCGCGTTTATGATCAGGTCGGGGGCGATCCGGCGCAGCGGCTCGCGCAGGGCCTCGGGCTGTGCCAGGTCGAGGTGCTCGCGGCCAAGCACGTGTAGCTCGCCAAGCCCGGCCAGCTGCGCCTGAAGCGCCTGGGCAACCTGGCCATTACGGCCGCAGACGACGATTTTCATGGCAGCAGTTGCGCCTCGCTCAGCGGTACGCCGACCTTGTCTTTGTCCGACAGCACCGGCGGCCCCGCGAGTTGCCAGTCGATGGCCAGCTCAGCGTCATCCCAGCGGATGCAACGGTCTGCGCCAGGGTTGTAGTAGTCCGTGGTCTTGTAGAGAAACTCGGCCGATTCGCTGACCACCGAGAAGCCGTGGGCGAACCCCGGTGGAATCCACAGTTGCCGATGATTATCGGCCGACAGGTGCACCGCGACCCATTTGCCGAACGTGGGCGAACTTCTGCGCACGTCCACGGCAATGTCGCGTATCTCACCCTGTACCACCCGCACCAGTTTGCCCTGGGTGTTTTCCACCTGATAGTGCAGGCCGCGCAACACGCCTTTGACGGAGCGCGAGTGGTTGTCCTGGACGAAGTCCACGGTGACGCCGGTGTGCTTCGCGAACTCGCGGGCATTGAAGGCTTCGAAGAAGAAGCCACGGCTGTCACCGTATACCGTTGGCTCGATGATCAGTACGTCAGGGATCTCGGTGGGGATGATGTTCATGCAGACTCGTTTGCCAGTTTGCCCAGGTACTGACCGTAACCGGTCTTCTTGAGTTTTTCAGCCTTGGCCAGCAGCTGGTCACGGGTGATCCAGCCCTTGTTGAAGGCGATTTCTTCCAGGCAGGCCACTTTCAGCCCCTGGCGATTCTCGATGGTTTGCACATATTGCGAGGCATCCAGCAGGCTCTCATGGGTGCCGGTGTCGAGCCAGGCGAAGCCACGGCCAAAGCGCTCCACACGCAAGTCGCCACGCTTGAGGTAGGCATTGGTGACATCGGTGATCTCAAGCTCGCCGCGCTCCGAGGGGCGAATGCCTTTGGCGATTTCGACCACGTCGTTGTCGTAGAAGTACAGGCCCGTCACGGCATAGCTGGACTTGGGCTTGAGTGGCTTCTCTTCGATGGACAGCGCATTGCCCTGCTCGTCGAACTCGACCACACCGAAGCGCTCCGGGTCCTTGACCCAATAGCCGAACACGGTGGCGCCGCTGGGGTGGCTGACCGCGCGCTGCAACTGTTCGGTGAAGCTCTGGCCGTGGAAGATGTTGTCACCGAGGATGAGGCAGACCGAGTCGTCACCGATAAACTGCTCACCGATCAGGAACGCCTGGGCCAGGCCGTCGGGTGATGGTTGCTCGGCATAGCTGATGCGAATGCCGAACTGGCTGCCATCGCCGAACAGCTGGCGATACTGAGGCAGGTCCTGGGGCGTGGAGATCAGCAGGATGTCGCGGATATCGGCAAGCATCAGCACCGAGATCGGGTAGTAGATCATCGGCTTGTCATAAATTGGCAGCAGTTGCTTGGATACCCCGAGGGTGATGGGGTGCAGGCGGGTGCCGGATCCTCCGGCCAGGACGATGCCCTTGGTCATGCAATGAGCTCCTTGATGTCGGTATTGCCCAGGCGTTCCCCCTGGTAGCTGCCATCCTGGACATGGCGGCACCACTGCAGGTTATCCAAGTACCACTGCACGGTCTTGCGCAGCCCGGTGGCGAAGGTTTCCTGCGGTACCCAGCCCAGCTCCCGCTCGATCTTGCTGGCATCGATGGCATAGCGCAGGTCATGGCCGGGGCGGTCTTGAACGTAGGTGATCAGGTCTGCATAACGGGCGACGCCTTCAGGGTGCTGTGGCGCCAGCTCGTCGAGCAGGGCACAGATGGCGTGAACCACGTCGAGGTTCTTCTGCTCGTTGTGGCCGCCGATATTGTAGGTTTCGCCGACCTCGCCGCGGCTCACCACCTCGAGCAACGCCCGGGCGTGGTCTTCGACAAACAGCCAGTCGCGCACCTGCTGGCCATTGCCGTACACCGGCAGTGGCTTGCCGGCCAGGGCATTGAGGATCATCAGCGGGATCAGCTTTTCAGGGAAATGGTACGGGCCGTAGTTGTTCGAGCAGTTGGTGATCAGTACCGGCAGGCCATACGTGCGGTGCCAGGCGCGTACCAGGTGGTCGGAGGCGGCCTTGCTCGCCGAATAGGGGGAGCTGGGCGCATACGGCGTGGTCTCGTGGAACAGGTCGTTGGCGCCATGCAGGTCGCCATACACTTCGTCGGTGGAGATATGGTGAAAGCGGAACGCACGGCGCTGCTCGGCAGGCAGGCGGCTCCACCAGGCACGGGTGGCTTCGAGCAGGGCGTAGGTGCCGACGATATTGGTCTGGATGAACGCTGCCGGGCCGTCGATCGAACGGTCCACATGGGACTCGGCAGCCAGGTGCATGATCGCGTCGGGCTGGAAGCGCTCGAGCACGGCACTGACTGTCGCCGCATCGGCGATATCGGCGTGGACGAATTCGTAACGGGTATTGTTGGCGATGCTTTGCAGCGACTCGAGGTTGCCGGCGTAGGTCAGCTTGTCGAGGTTCAACACTTCGTGTTCGGTGTTGCCGATCAGGTGCCGGACCAGCGCCGAGCCAATGAAGCCGGCGCCGCCTGTGACGAGTATGCGCATCTCAAGTCGCCTCTGGAAAACCAAGTTCTATGGCATGCAGCCTAGCTCGTCGGCTAGGGTGGTGGCAGACAAATATCATGGGTTTGAGCGTGATTATGGTGGATATGCCGATGGATATCGATTTAATAAGCGATAAGGCTTTGCCAGTCGGCTGTTTTTGCTTTTAAAGCCGATATATATCGGTTATAAATTTGCCATCGTTGCTCCTACCCCTATCGACCAACGCCCCAGCGCACATCGGCTCAGGGCCTACGCAGAGGTTAACCATGAAAACCCTCAATTCTACCCCCCGTGCCGACGGCTTCCACATGCCCGCTGAATGGGCGCCGCAGACCCAGGTCTGGATGGTCTGGCCGGAGCGTTCGGACAACTGGCGCCTGGGTGGTAAACCGGCACAGGCCGCGCATGTGACATTGGCCAAGGCTATCGCCCGCTTCGAGCCAGTGACCGTGGGTGTTTCTGCTGGCCAGTACGAGAACGCACGCCGTCAGCTCGACCTGCCGAACATCCGCGTCGTGGAAATCAGCAATGACGACGCCTGGGTGCGCGACACCGGCCCGACCTTCGTCATCAACGACCACGGCGAAGTGCGCGGCGTGGACTGGGGCTTCAATGCCTGGGGCGGCTTCGATGGCGGGCTTTACGCACCCTGGAACCGTGACGAGGAACTGGCCGCCAAGGTCCTGGAAATGGAGCGCTGCCAGCGCTACCAGACCGAGGGCTTCGTGTTGGAAGGTGGTTCGATCCATGTGGACGGCGAGGGCACGGTGATCACTACCGAAGAATGCCTGCTCAACCGTAACCGCAACCCGCACCTGGGTCGTGAGGAAATCGAAGCGGTCCTGCGTGAGCAGTTGGCAGTCGATACCGTCGTCTGGCTGCCGGACGGCCTGTACAACGACGAGACCGACGGCCACGTCGACAACTTCTGCTGTTACGTGCGCCCAGGCGAAGTGTTACTGGCTTGGACCGATGATTCCAACGACCCCAACTACGCCCGCTGCCACGCGGCGATGGACGTGTTGAAAAACACCCGCGACGCCAAAGGCCGTGAGTTCGTGGTGCACAAGATGCCGATCCCGGGCCCGCTGTACGCCACGGCTGAAGAGTGTGCTGGCGTCGACCAAGTGGCCGGTAGCCAGGAACGCGACCCGTCGGTGCGCCTGGCCGGCTCGTACGTGAACTTCCTGATCGTCAACGGCGGCATCATCGCGCCGAGCTTCGATGACCCTGCCGATGCCCAGGCCAGAGCCATCCTGGCCGAGCGCTTCCCGGATCATGAAGTGGTGATGATTCCAGGCCGTGAATTGTTGTTGGGGGGCGGCAATATCCACTGCCTGACCCAGCAGCAGCCGGCGCCGGTCAAGCGCTGAGACCACCGTGAATAAAGAGGCCCGTCATACGACGGGCCTTTTTTTTCGGGCGACCTTTCCACGCGACGTCCGGCCGCCTGAGTGGCATACGTTTTGTATTGTTTTTCAATTAGATAGCTCGAATGGGTCGGGCTCTCTGATCTGTAACAATGCCTACGTAAATTAGCCGCTCACGGGCAAAGGAGTACGTGTGGAAATGAACGCAGCAAGTGAGTCGGCTTTGTGCCCATCGGCCGTTAACCACCCATCGCTCAAGCTGTTGGCGCAGTGGTTGAAGCACCATGGAAACATCCAGGTCAGGACGACCGACCCACGACGTCTGCTTGCCGGGCGATACCCGCAAGGGCTGATCAGTGAAGCAGAGATGCAGGCGCTGATGGCGGTGTGGCACTGATCTCATCGGTTTTACCGGTGCTGGCCCCTTCGCAGCACAAGGCTGCTCCTACAGGTGGCGCGTGATCCCTGTAGGAGCAGCCTTGTGCTGCGAAGAGGCCGGTACAGCCAACAAAGATCAGAAGCGGTAAGTGCTCGTCACCACCAGGCTCCGCGGGTCGCCCACCTGGATCTGCGCCGCACTGGTCGCCGAACTGTAGTAGGTCTTGTCGGCAATGTTGTTCAACGCCGCCCGCACATCCCAGTCGTGGGTGCGGTAGCCGGCCAGCGCATCCCAGCGGCCGTAGCCTGGCAACACCGTGGTGTTCTGGTTGTCGGCATAACGCTCACCCACCAACGTCAAGCCGGTCTCGGCGTACCAGCCCAATTCCGGTTTCCAGGTCACGAACAGGCTGGCATTACGCTTGGCCACGTCGTTGATGCGGTTGCCTTCCTGGTTATTGTTGTCTTTGACGATGGTCGCATCCTGCAGGCCGATGCCCCCGCGCACGTACCAGTTGCCGACGATATTGCCGGTGGCGGTCAGCTCGATGCCTCGTGAGCGTTGCAAGCCGCTGAGCAGGGTGATTTCCGGGTTCTCCGGGTCACGCGTGCGGCGGTTGTAAAGCTCCAGTTCATACACGGCGAGGGTGGTGGTCAGGCGTTGGTCGAACCAGTCGCTCTTGACCCCGATCTCCTTCTGCCGGGTCAGCTCTGGCCCGGTGTCGTTGGTGTTGCCCGGCGCGCCAGGGGTGATGCCGATCAGGCCACCGCCCACTGGCGAGAAGGTCTTGCTCCACGACGCATAGAAGGAATGGTCGCGCCACGGCGTGTAGACCACACCCAGACGCGGGCTGGTGGTGTTGCTGTCCTGCGGCTCGGTCAGGCCGTCCTTGTTGGTGGTCTCTACCTCGAACTGGTCGAAACGAACGCCAGCGAGCACCTGCCATTGATCGTTCAGGCGGACCTGGTCTTGCAGGTAGAGGCCACGGCTTTGGACCACGGTGTGGTTGTCGCTCGACAGCAACATTGGGCCCGTGTGCTGGCGGCTGCGGTCGGGGTTGCCGACGTCCAGGCTGGGCACACTATTAGGCGCAGCGGTGTACAGGGTCGGGTCACGCCGTTGGCTGCCGAACTCCAGGCCCACCAACAGCTTGTGCTCCAGCCCCACGGTAGTGAAGTCGCCCTCGGCTTCGAGGTTGTTAAACAGGTTGCGGGTGTTCAGGTCTTGCTGCCAGCGCTGGCGGGTGACGGTGTTGGTGCTGGCGTTGTAGCCCGTCGCGTAGGTGTTGTCGAACTCGCTGTCGAGCTTGAACAGGCCGAGGGTGTGGCGCAGTTGCCAGGTTTCGTTCAGCTGGTAGTTGAGCCGCGAGCGCAGCGACTGGGCGCGGTCATCGATGTAGTCGCGCTGGGTATCGCTGTAGGTAGTGCTGCGGCTGACGTCGGCCGGGCGGCCGTTGACCCCGGGGATACCGCGGTCTGGTGTGCGGTTGTAGCGGCTGTATTCGTAATGCACCAGCCAGTTCAGGTCGGGCGAGAGCTGCCAGCTCATCGACGGGGCGAACAGCTGGCGGCTGCCATCGATGCCGTCGCGGAAGCTGTTGTTGTCTTGGTTGCCCAGGTTCAGGCGCAGGCTGATGGTATCGCTGGGGTCGGCGCTGAGGTCGGCGTACAGGCTGCGCAAATCTTCGCTGCCGCCTTGCGCCTCGATGCTCGAACGGCGGCCGTGCTCCGGCGCCTTGCTGACGCGGTTGACAATGCCACCCTGGCTGCCGCGGCCATACAACACCGCCGCCGGCCCTTTGAGTACCTCGACCCGCTCGATGTTGTTGAGGTCGCGGATGTACTGGCTGTCGTCGCGAATGCCGTCCAGGTAGAAGTCGTTGCTGGCCTCGAAGCCGCGAATGCGCACGCTGTCGAAGCGGGTGTCGGCGCCGCTGCTGACGTTGGGGATGCCCTCAAGTGCCTTGCCCAGGGTGTTGTTGCCGTAGTCCAGCACGTTGGCGGTCTTTACCGTGTCGATGGCCTGGGGCACGTAGCGCACGGGCGTCGAGGTGCGCGTCGCGGTACTGACTTCCTTGACCCGCGGGTTGTCCTCCTCGCGCTCGCCTTCGGCAGTCACTGACATTTCCGGCAGGGTGGTGGTGGCAGCGGTGGCCAGGCTGGCGCTGAACAGCAGCGACAGGCCAAGCGTCAGCGGGGAGAGGCGGCAGGGTACAAGCATGGAGACATCCGGACCGTGGCAGGTGAGAAAGGGTGCGAATGGTAATGCTTGCTATTTACTGTTGCTTGGGTATCTGTAAAGGGTTGTCTTTACATATGTATCACTTTGTAACCGCCGCTGTTGTATGCTCCGCGCCCGTGAAAGCTGCCGGGTTGGTCAAAGCGACATTTCTGACAGAAGAAAAAATGCCCACTGATAGCGCCAACAGGCATGGAAATGCACCAGCCGCCTGGGTGATTTTGGTTATATCAACCTGCATTTCACGATTTTTTGACATTTGTAATCGCACACCGCTAGGATTCGGCCAACGCCTGCTGGCCATGACATGGCCATGCTGCTGTAAAAGGCCACCGTGCGATTGCCGGCAAGCCTTTCAGTCTGGATCCGCATAGCGTCGAACCTACGAAGGGGCGTTGGTTCCTGGCGTCATATTGCGAAGCGTTTTTGATTAAGAAATAAGGAAAACAACATGTTGAAAACCAGGATCAGCCTGGTCGCACTGGCAATGATCGCCGCGACCCAGGCCCAGGCCAATGAGCAGGCCGACAGCAAGGGCTTCATCGAAGACAGCCACGCCAACGTTCTGCTGCGCAACGCCTACATCAACCGTGACAAGAAGCACGGTACCGATGATCAGATCGAATGGGGCCAAGGCGTCATCGCCAACTTCTCCTCCGGTTTCACCCAGGGCACCGTCGGTGTCGGTGTCGACGCATTCGGCCTGTACGCCCTGCGTCTGGACGGCGGCAAAGGCCACAACGGTGGCGGCGGCGTCGACTTCTTCAAACCGCACGACACCAAGAACGCCGACGGCAACGCCAGCTCGCCACACAACCTGGCCCGTGGCGGCGCAGCCGTGAAATTCCGCATCTCCAACACCGTGCTCAAGTACGGTGACCAGATGCCAGCACTGCCTGTGCTGCAGTACGACGACGCCCGTCTGCTGCCAGAAAGCTTCACCGGTACCCTGATCACTTCCAAAGAAATCCAGGGCCTGGAACTGAACGCCGGCCGCTTCACCCAAGAAGCGCGCAAAAGTGCCGAGCGTCGTGACGGTGGTGGCCTGAAGTCGATCAACGTCTTCGGTGGTAGCTACAAGTTCACCGACAACTTCACTGCTTCGCTGTACACCGCAGACAACGAAGACGTGATGCAGAAGCACTACCTGGGCATGAACTATGTCTTCCCGATCGCCAGCGACCAGTCCCTGACCTTGGACTTCAACGGCTACAAGTCGGACATCAACAACAAGTTCGTCAAAGCGGCCGAGCTCAATGGTGACTCCAACACCATCTGGAGCCTTGCAGCGACCTACGCCTACGGTGCGCACTCGTTCACCATCGCGCACCAGCGCAGCACTGGCAGCACCGGTTACAACTACGGCTTCTACCAGAACGCCGGCGGCGTGGGTGACGGTGGTTCGACCATCTACCTGGCCAACTCGTACTGGTCTGACTTCAACGCCGAAGACGAGCGTTCCTGGCAGCTGGGCTACGGCCTGGACTTCGGCGCCTACGGCGTACCGGGCCTGACCTACAAGCTGGCCTACGTAGTGGGTGACAACATCAACACCCGCAACGTCGCCAACCCGCAAGGTTTCGGTGAAGGTAAAGAGCGCGAAATCTTCAACCAGATCCGTTACGTGGTTCAAGACGGCCCGGCCAAAGACCTGTCGGTCAAGCTGCGCAGCTCGTTCGTACGCACCAACAATGCCGTACAGCAGAACGGCTACAACGACGACGGTAACGAAGTCCGCGTATTCGTTGAGTACCCGATCAGCATCTTCTGATCGGATGGCGTCGGGGCTGCTTTGCAGCCCTTTCGCAGCGCAAGGCTGCTCCTACAAATACATGGACATCGCGCTCGCTGCCCCTGTTGTAGGAGCAGCCTTGCGCTGCGAAGGGCCGCAAAGCGGCCCCAGCTCATCAAGCTGGGACGCTTTCCTCACGGCGCCTGCCAGTTGCCTTCGCTACCAGCACCCTCTCCCCAGTCTCCGGCGCAAAACTGTCGCTGCGCGCCATCCGCCACATCCGCGCATAAAACTCGCTTTCAATCGAGCCACTGAGCAATTCGCCAGGCTTGAGGAACGTATGCAGGTCTGAAAACAAGCCGATCTCGCTGGCGCTGACACGCCGTGCCAAGTGCTTGGGCTTGAGCTCCGACGGGTGCTCCAGGCCCGCCGCCGCAAGCATCTCAGCCAATGTATGCAGGGTATTGCGGTGGAAGCTCGCCACCCGCTGTGCCTTGTCCGGTACCACCAGCGCACGCTGGCGTAGCGGGTCTTGGGTGGCGACCCCGGTCGGGCATTTGTTGGTGTGGCAGCTCTGCGACTGAATGCAGCCAATGGCGAACATGAAGCCGCGCGCCGAATTCACCCAGTCGGCACCAATGGCCAGCACACTGGCGATGTCGAAGGCGCTGACGATCTTGCCCGCCGCGCCAATGCGGATGCTCGAGCGCAAATTCAGGCCGACCAAGGTGTTGTGCACGAACATCAAGCCTTCGCGCATGGGCACGCCCATGTTGTCACTGAACTCGCGTGGCGCCGCGCCGGTGCCGCCTTCCTTGCCGTCGACGACGATGAAGTCGGGGGTGATCCCCGTGGCCAGCATCGCTTTGGCAATGCCCATGAACTCCCACGGGTGGCCCAGGCAGAACTTGAAACCCACCGGCTTGCCGCCCGACAGTTCGCGCAGGCTGGCAACGAACCGCAGCAGTTCGACCGGCGTGCGGAACGCGCTATGGGCGGCCGGCGAAATGCAGTCTTCGCCCTCACGCACGCCACGGGTGGCGGCGATTTCCGGGCTGACTTTGTGCCCTGGGAGGATGCCGCCGTGGCCAGGCTTGGCGCCTTGGCTGAGCTTGATCTCGATCATCTTCACTTGCGGCGAGCGGGCTTGCTCGGCGAAGCGTTGTGGGTCGAAACGGCCTTCTTCGGTGCGGCAGCCAAAGTAACCGCTGCCGATCTCCCAGATCAGGTCGCCGCCATGTTCGCGGTGGTAGGGGCTGATGCTGCCCTCACCGGTGTCATGGGCAAAGCGCCCCAGCCGTGCACCCTGGTTGAGCGCCGCGATGGCGTTGGCGCTGAGGGCGCCGAAACTCATGGCCGAGATGTTGAAGATCGATGCCGAGTAAGGTTGCCGGCACTGCGGCCCGCCAATGGCGATGCGAAACGAGGCGGGGTCGGGCGTGGCCACCGGCAGCATCGAATGGCTGATGAATTCGAAGCCGGGTTTGTAGGCATCGTTGAGCGTGCCGAAGGCTTTTTCGGCGCTCTCGTTCTTCGCCCGTGCATACACCAGGGAACGCTGGGAGCGTGAGAACGGCAGCTTGTCGTCGTCACCTTCGATCAGGTATTGGCGGATTTCTGGGCGGATGGTTTCGATCAGGTAACGGATGTTGCCCAGGATCGGGTAGTTGCGCCGCACCGCGTGGTGGCTCTGGCGCAGGTCATTGAGGCCGACCAGGCTGAGCAGGGTGGTGATCAGTGTGAATGGCCAGAGCCAGGCATGTTGGGGCAGTAATGGGAGGCTGGCACAGGTGAACGACAGGCAGATGAAAAGGCAGGCGTAGCGGCTGGGCAGTGAGTGTTTCATGGGTCCATCGCAGGCAGGATGACCCACCTAGGATAGGCAATGGTGGGCTGCGGAAAACCTGGGCAATCGGTAAAACACTGTTACCTGATCCCGTGCCCAGCTTTTTGTAGGCGCGGTGACAGGTTATCGAGGTAACAGCACGCTGGCCCGCAGCCCACCGCCGTCGCGGTTGCACAACAGCAACTCGCCGCCATGACTGGCCGCGATCCGCTGGGCAATACTCAACCCCAAGCCATACCCGCCAGACGCCTGGTTACGCGACCCTTCACCCCGCACGAACGGGTCGGCAACCGTCGCCAGCAAGCCTGGCGCGATCCCCGGCCCTCGGTCATCGACATGGATATAAACCCCCGTGGTCGCGCGCTCCAGCGTGACCGAAACCTCCTTGCCATAGCGCAAGGCATTGACCAGTAAATTCTGCAGGCAACGCTGCAGCAGCAGCGCATCAACCCGCAAGCTGCCACCCTGGCCATGAACCGGCAGTGGCTCGCTGGCTGTGGACAAGTCGGCACACTGCCGCGCCACCAGCCGGTCCAGGTCCACCTGTTGCAGGTTCTGCTGCTCCCCGGCCCGCAGGTAATCGAGCACTTGGCCAATCATGTCGTCCATCTGCGTGATGTTCTGCCGCAGGCGCTGGCGATGCTCGTCGTCCGGCAAGCGCTCCAGGCGCAGGCGCATGCGGGTCAGCGGGGTGCGCAGGTCGTGGGACACGGCAGCCAGGAAGTAGGCCTTGTCGTTGACCATCGCAATCAACCGCTGCTGCATGGCGTTGAAGGCCTGGGCGGCCTGGCGCACTTCTTCCGGCCCGTCCAGCGCCAAGGGCGGCTGTTCCAGGTTGCTGCCCAGGCCGCGCGCGGCATCCGCCAGGCGCCGCAATGGGCGCAGGCACAGGCGCACCGCCACCAGGCACACCAGCAGCACGGCGACGATGCGCAGGGCATACACCCGCAGCAGGTAATCGCTGATCAACACCCAGGCGGACTCGCCGCTCCAGCCCTGCAGCTCCTGGCCATCGATGGTCAGCCAATGCCCATCGGCCAGCGGCACGGCAAACGCGATATGTGCCTGCGCCGTGCGCAAACCGAACAGGCTGCGCCAGACAATCGGCTGGCCCAGTTCGTCGGTCAGGTGCACTTTCAGCAGGCGCACCTCCTGGGTATGGCCCAGTTCGTACTTGAGGGCCTGCTGCAGCAGCAGCTCGATACGCTTGCGCCCTCTGCGTTCATCGTGCTCCGCCGCAGGCAGGTTTTCGGCACAGCGCAGCTGATAATGCGCGGGTGCCGGCAACGGGCTGCCATGGCAATTGGCACTGGCGATCAGTGGCGCGCTGCGGGCGGCGATCAGCCGAACAGGGGCTTCAAGCACCTGGGCGAAACGCACATCGAACCAGATGCTGCTCGACATCAACTGGATCACCACGGTGCCACTGACCATGATCAACAGCAGTTGGCCAAACAGCGTGCGCGGCCACAGCCGGCGAAGCCAGCGCATGTCAGGCATCAGCCTCGCTGCGCGCAAGGCTCAGCAAGTAGCCTTCGTTGCGGATGGTGAGGATCTGCGCAGCGCCGCCTGGCGCGCGCCGCAATTGCTGGCGCAGGCGGCTGACGCACATGTCCACCGAGCGGTCGTCTGGCAGGTGGTCGCGGCCGAACGCACTGCGGGTCAGCTGATCGCGGGATACCACGCGGTTGTTGGCCTCCAGCAGCTCGCGCAATACGCGGTGGTCGGAGCGGGGCAGGGTCAGCGTTTCGCCGTCAGGGCGGGTGAGCAGGCGTTTGACGTGGTCGAGGCGAAACCCGGCGAACTGCTGCGCTTCCACCGCAGGCTTTGCAACCGGCGTATCCAGGCGCTGCGGGCGGCGCAATACCGCTTTTATCCGAGCAATCAGCTCGCGTGGCTCGAAGGGTTTGGCCAGGTAATCGTCCGCGCCCACTTCCAGGCCAATGATGCGGTCCAACGTGCTGCCTTTGGCCGACAACATGATCACCGCCAACCCGGGCGTCGATTGCAACTGGCGGCACAGGCTCAAGCCATCTTCGCCGGGCAGCATCAAGTCCAGCACCACCAGCTCGACTTTATGCAGCGCCAGTTGCTGGCGCATCCCGTCGCCGTCAGCGGCCGCTAGCACGGTATAGCCGGCATCGGTCAGGTAATCGCAGAGAAGTTCGCGGATCTCGTCGTCATCGTCGACAACCAGCAGGGTCGTGCTCATTTCAAAAAACACCTGTTCGATGAGGGCCGGTGGCGCTCGTTACGTTCGATTACAAGCCCGTACAAGCCGGGTCTGGAGCCTCAAGGGCGGATCCCTAGAATCGTAACAAAAAATCATCTGCGAATACGAAGCCTTCCCAAATGAAACCTCGGAGCATCATGAACGACTTCTCTCCCATCAGCCGAGGCGGAAGTCGCCTCAACCCGCTGGCCTTCTTCATTGCCGTGGCCATCAGCGGCGCAGCGATGGCGGCTGACAGCCAGCCCCTGGAGCTGGATGCCACGCAGATCGAAGACAGCGCGCTGGTGCCTGCCGATGAAACCGGCCAGCTAGGGTACACGGTCGAGAGCAGCCGCAGTTCAACCGGCCTCAAGCTGACGCCGCGCCAAACACCGCAGTCGGTGACCACCATTACCCGCCAGCAGATGGACGACCGCGCCATCCACACCATCGAGCAGGCGCTGGAAACCACGCCAGGCGTGACCGCGAGCAAGGCCGAAGTGGGCGGCCGCACCGACTACCGCGCCCGCGGTTATTCCATCACCAACTGGAAGGTCGATGGCCTGCAGTTCCAGGGTGGCTCCGATTTCAGCGGCGGGGGTAATGCGCTGAACATGGACCTGTACGAGCGCATCGATATCGTCCGTGGCGCCAACGGCCTGCTCGGCGGCACCGGCGACCCGTCGGCCACCGTCAACCTGATCCGCAAGGCCCCGACCAAAACCTTCGGCGGCAGCGCCTACGCCACCTACGGCAGCTGGGACAAACGCCGCCTGGGCGCCGACCTGAACCTGCCGCTGTCCGAAGACGGCCGCCTGCGTTCGCGCTTCGTGATGACCCAGCAGGACGCCAACTCGTTCCGCGACAACCAGTCCGAACGCTCCCGCGCCGCGCTGGCCAACTTCGAATTCGACCTCGACGACGCCACCACCCTGGGCGCCGGTTACCAGTACGAATACAACAAAGTCGTTGGCGGCGGCTGGGGCGCGAATATCCCGATCTGGTACGGCGACGGCAGCAAGACCGACCTGCCGCGCAGCACCAACGTAGTGCCGAGTTGGAGCTTTGGCGAGTACACCACCCGCACGGCCTTCGGCTCCCTCGAACACCGCTTCGACAACGACTGGTCGCTGAACCTCAAGGCTGCGCAAAGCACCGCGGAAGCCCTCAACCACCGCGGCCTGGCCAAGGTCAACTCGGCCGGGCGCGGCAGTTTTGGCGGCTACTGGGACCAGGACGGCAGCGGCGCCGTGCTCAACGGCCTGCACAGCTCCAGCGACACCACCCAGCAGTCCGCGCAAATCGACTTGTCCGGCCCGTTCCAGCTGTTTGGCCGCACACACCAAGCGATGGTCGGCTACAACGACAGCCGCACCGTCGCCTGGTCGCCGGAATACACCTGCAACATGGTCAGCGACAGCCAAGTCAGCGCCGCTGCCCTGGGTTGCCAGTTCCGCGCCAACAACGGCTTCCCGCTGACCGACTGGCGCAATGGCGTGGATGACGATTACGACATGCTCGCCTCGCGCACCGGCCGCCACAGCAAGACCACCACCCGCCTGCAAGGCATGTACGCAGCGACCCGCCTGAGCATCACCGACCCACTGTCGGTAATCGTCGGCGTGCGTACCAGCAACTACTCGGCCATTACCCGCAGCAACGCCGGCGTGCGCACCAGCCAGGAAGAAAACGGCATCGTCACCCCCTACCTGGGGGCAATTTACGACCTCAACGACACCTACTCGCTGTACGCCAGCTACACCGACATCTTCACCCCACAAACCGCCGAGACCAGCAGCGGCAGCAAAGTCGAACCCATTCGCGGCCAAAGCTACGAAACCGGCATCAAAGGCGAGTGGTTCGATGGCCGCCTGAATGCCTCGGCCGCGTACTTCCGCACCAAGCAGGAAAACAAAGCCGTGTTGGACGGCGACCTGACCACCCCCACCGGCAACGACGCCTACAAGGCCGGTTCCGGCCAGGAAACCGACGGCATCGACCTGGAAATCGCCGGCGCACTGACCCCCAGCTGGAACGTCTACGCCGGCTACACCTACCTGCACTTCCGCCGCATCGACAGCGACGGCCGCAGCGACCCATCACACCTGTTCAAGGCCTCCACCACCTACCGCCTCTCCGGCCCACTGGACCGCCTGACGCTTGGCGCAGGGGTTACCGCGCAGAGCAACATCCGTGCGGTGTCCAGCCCCGCAGGCCAGCCCACCAATGGCGTAAGCGCAGGCTCGACCGACGTCAACTGGTCGGGGTATGCGATCTGGAATGCCATGGCCAAGTACCAGCTGACGGACGAGACCAGCGTTAGCCTCAATGCCAATAACCTGTTCGACAAGCACTACTACACCCGCTACGGCTTCTATGCC
Organism: Pseudomonas sp. B21-031; assembly: GCF_024748985.1. NCBI lineage: Bacteria > Pseudomonadati > Pseudomonadota > Gammaproteobacteria > Pseudomonadales > Pseudomonadaceae > Pseudomonas > Pseudomonas sp. B21-031. The sequence goes on from NZ_CP087181.1 coordinate 306,728, forward strand.
GGGGCAATCTATGGTGACCCCCGCAATCTGTCGCTGACGCTCAGCACGTCATTCTGACGCCCACCCCTGTAGGAGCAGCCTTGTGCTGCGAATGGGCCGCAAAGCGGCCCCTTTCCCACCCCGATCAACTGCATTGCACCCCCGACACCTCATCAATCGGCTTATCCAACCGGTCCTCAAACCTGTCCCAGTCCTCGCCGAACAACTCCACCGGATGCATGGTCCGATCCGCCCCATTGCCACAGGCCAGTGCCTTGGCTGGGCAATAGAGGTCGCAGCCCCAGCAGATGCGCTCGGGGTGGCTGGGGTGGGTGGGGAATTTTTTGGGCATGGTGTTCAGTCCTCGCAGGTGGGGGCTGAGTTCACGCTATGCGGTTTGGTGGTATGGGTTTTGATTGAGATCAAGGTGGGGTTGGGTGTTGCGGTATGGCTTTCAAATTACCGTTTCAATGATGGCACAAACAAAAAAGGCCCACCTTTCGGTGAGCCTTTTTTGATACTGCGTATGGTGCGGCACCAGGAGTCGAATAAATTCATATCTTATTGATAGTGTTGTCATTTATCTATGTTGAATTAGCAGTCTATCTCTAAAACTACCTTTATGATCTAAAATAGATTAGTTAAAAATCATCGAGGTATCTGTTCGTCTATCTCCAGATCCAGTGAGCTCCGGATGTGGACAGATCAATCCAGTAAAAACTTGGGGCCTTTAACCAACCCGTAAGGAACTCTCAAAAAATTTTGTACCGATTCACAGTTTTACTGGCTATGGTTTTTCATGGAATTGGCTTAATGAAGCCTTGCCTTGAATCTTATTTTGAAAATGTTCAGACATCGCTTCTGAAAAAATATTTATTACTCGATCTACGTCGTAGTCTGCGGAATGCTCCAGCAAAACAGCGTCGTGCATTGGCAGTTTTAGTTTTACCTCAGATATTGAACTCAAGCATAGCAGTGCTTTCTTGAATATTAATGAGGCAGTTCCTTGTACAATTTGACTGATAGCAGATCTTTTTTCCTTGCTTGTTAGTTCTCCTTTTCGATCACGTTGCATATAATTGCCAAACGCAGTGCCAATTCTTCCCGTGCGTTGAAATTCTTCGTGGACTAAGACTTTCCAATCTTCGAATGTTTTGAATTGGTCAAAAAATTTCTTAGCGTTTTGGCGATCTGCACCAAAACCCTGCGCTGCAGCAAGGATGTGTTGCCGCTTCATTCCATAGGCATATGAAAGAAATAACCTCTTGGCTTGTTTTCTCTTTCTCTTATCGTCAAATATTTCTTCTGCAGCAATTTCATAGACATCACTACTGTTGTATAACGCTAATAATTTCTCGTCGCCGGAGAGTGCTGCCATTACGCCTGCTTCAAATTGATCGTAGTCTATGTATGACAACTGCTTGTTCGTGTCTGGAATTAAAATGTCTCGATGGTGTTTTGCAAGATTTTGCAACGACGGGTCTTTAAAGTAGATTCTTGAGGTGATAGATCCAAAGCTGTCGACGATCGGATAAATTCGATTTTGGCTCAAGGGAATAGCTGCTAATACTCTACGTGAATTTTGAATTTTCCTTAAGCGAATTAGGTCCACTGCAAAGTTTGATTGCATAGGGACGAAATTTAAAATGTAATCCACGTCTAGACCGGTAAAATCAAACCCTTGGGGCTCTAGGTATTCGATAACGGCTTGGTCGGAAGGAACCTCTAGAGGCATATCGTAGTCGGAAGAAAAATTCTTCAATGCCATATAGAATTCAAACTCTATTTTGTTTTTATGGTGTCTAAGTTTTTCTTCAGAGATAGAAATTCCTTCTGATGCTGATTTTATTAGATAGTCGTTTACGGGACGTTCGATTACCATGAATCTATCCCATTCACCGGCAGTTTCTGCATCTTTTTTTACAACTTCGGAGCATTTCAATAATGCTTCGCCAATTGAAGAAAAAATGGCTTCATCTAAAGGTGCCTTGCGGTTAAAAATTTCTTTATATTTTGCAATAATTTCATCAGAAACAAATGCGGATAGTAGCTGGGATATGTCTTTCTTGTCTCTTGATTCTCTTTCTTTTTTCTTTCCGGAGGTGAGGATTCGAAGTTCTTCAATGTCTGTGATGTTAGATGGTAATTTGTTTGTCGCCCGATAGAGCGATGGGGCAATTAACCATAAGTCATGGCAGACAAGCTCATGTTTTTGATCTACTAAGTCAGATATGGTGACTTCACCTAAAGTACCATCTGACCATAGGAAGGTTCTGTCTTGCCCTTGGTCTGTATAGTCAGCTATAAAAAGTAAGGCTTTTTTTGAGTCAGTCATATGGTGTGATCTCATCATAAAGATCGAGCATGGATATTTTTTCTCGTTCGACCATAGGAATACCATTGGTAAAATATGGCTTGGCTCTGCTGCCGGTCCTTTTAAGTTTAGGGCCTAGCTTAGAAATCAAAGGTTTCAGTTGACTTTGATCAAAGTCACTACAAGCTAATAGAAAATTTCGTTGATGATAATATGGCCAGGTAGACTCAAATTTGGAAATAACATCAATTAAAATTTGTGCCTCATCAACACACCTTAGATAAATAAAAATTGCCGCTACTTCTGGTTGAAGTACGTCAGAATTTATTCTTGTAGTTGCTAGCGATATTAAATTGATATTTTTGTACTTGCGATTTGCTAGAAGTAGCCATAGATGAAAATTTTGCCAAGAGTGAACCGAGCGCTCATGATCACTGAGATGGTTGTAGATATCACTGAGCTCTTGCTCGTTGAGGTCCAGAATCCCAAGAAGTCTGCAGTACTGATCAGTCGAGGCCGCATGGTCCTCAAGTGAGCTAATTAAGAGTGCTTTTAAATCTGTTGCTATGGCTGCATGAATATCAAAAATGCCTGCATCAGTCAGTTTGATCAGTCGGTTTACCGCGAATCGAAACTGCCTGGACTGTGTTTGTTTATCTTCGATGCACTCTTTCAATATTTGAAATATGTACTTTGCTGAACGCGCAATAACCCTTCTGCTTCTTGATCTCCACATGTTGTCGATAGTGATGCTTCGATCGTCAGATGTTGGGAAGAACTCATCAATTTCACTAGAGGTAGAGTCTTGGGTTAAGATTTTTGTTTTTCCAGAGTTTATATTCATTCCAACCTTTCTGAGCTGATTTATAAGCTCAGTCAACGCTTTCTTTGCGACTCTCGTGTTGGGACAAATTACCCTGATGTCGTCCACGTAGCGATAATAATCGTAACCTAATCGCACCATTTCATGGTCAATATCATTTAAGACGACGTTTGCGATGAATGACGATGCGTCGCGGTTTTGAGGTAGTCCGTGACGTTCACTGTATCCCCAGCGCGACAAAAGGTTGCAGAGGGTTTGCACTGCATTCCTAATTAATACTTTGTTTGGGCCGGAAGTTTTTATATTTTCAATTGATCGCTCAAAAGCTGTGCGAATTGTTTCAATTGTAATATTTTCATAGCAATTTATTAGATCGGTTGCTAGTAGTGATTGATTGTTGTTTAGAGCCGTTCTGGTTACACCTTCGAAAGTTTGCCATAAATCAATTCGGCTTTTAAATATATACTTTTCTGTTTTTCTTTCTTTGTTGAATCTGTGGCTTAGTACTCGATGAGATAAAAGTGGATCATAAAACTGTATCAGGAAGGTACAGATTGCTTGATATATAAATCTATCATAGAAGTCAGTTTCTAAAGAGTACCTAATCCCTAGCCCTTTTTTAGGTATGTTGTAAACATTCCGGAAAGAGCCAATATATTGTCCATTCCCTTCATTTAACAACTCATGTAGCACTTCATGAAGTGATTGTTTATTTGAGAGAAGGTCTTTGTGTTGAAGTGTGTCAGTAAACCAGTCATCCCTCATGTCTTGGTTTAAATGTTGTAGGACACTGTCGACGTCGATTGGAAATGCTAAAACTTCTTTTTCATCTTGAGATAAGTCTGCTAAAACGCCGCCTTTTTTTAGTAGCGGGGAAAGAATTGATCGAAGTTCTTGGAGCTTCTTTCGTTCGCGAGAGCTCAGATTGTCTGTATTGAAGGATTCAACCAATAGTTTCAGATTTTTAAGACTATCGTCCTGCTCTGCCAGATGCGGAGTTCCTGCCGCGTCGGACACGAATTGTTCACTCATGTCTCATTCCTCGATCTATCCGGAGTTCAATAGTTTTTATCTATCTCTTGTCTCAAATACCATGCCCTTGGAAGCTAGGTTATCAAAATGCTATCAAGCGTACTATAGCCGTATCGTCTAAGACAGGCACAGAAATATTTTTTGACGAAACAGCATGCATCTAGGTGGTCGCTTGCAGCCTAATTTGCATATGCGAGCCGAGATATTCTGCGATAGACCTGTACTGATTAAATAGGCGGAAGTATGAGTTCTATTGAGATCTCATACATCCGCAACCGATATCATTGGAATAACTTAATTATTTGACTTATAAGTCTTACGGTTTCGATGGCTAATATCATAAGTAATTTTATATTTTCCATTATTTCTTTTCCTTGTTTGGCTTATCTATGAGGTCACCATCTGCACCTATCTCAATCGCACGTTGCAAGAGCAGCTGATAATAGGATGCAGGTATCTGTGACTTAAGTTTTTTCAGTACCAAATATGGGTTATATATGAGGACAAAATTGTAGGGGCCATAAGCACCCTCTTTCGTATCGATAAAGCCCAGCTCTTGAAGGACCTTCATATGCTGCCGCCAAGTCGTCACGTTCCGCTCCCCGGAATATCCCGACTCAATGGCATAAACAGATTCATTCTCAATAGTTAGCATGTTTTCATCCCACACCCTACACCACAGAGCAAAATACGTTTTTCCAGCAGCGACAGATTTTCCGGTATGTTTTTTTGCGAGATCGTCAATCATGTTGGTTATGAGTGAAAGGGTTCTAGGGATCGATGAGTATCCATCATTGACTGTTCGATCCCATAGAAGGCTGGTATCTAGCTCTGGCCATAACTCTCCGCGCATTTTCATTGCATTAAGATGGGCTTTACTTTTTCTCTTTTTTTCTGAGTGGTATTCAACGCCAGTAGAGCAGCAAAATTCTGGTCTAATACACCGGCAGACGTCTGATTGACGACAGTTGAGGGTTGGGCAGCGGCAGGTAGCGCTGGGGTTGGGAGTGAGGGGATAGGGGTATCAGTCATGATGCAATCTCCGAGTTAGTAATCTCAGCTGAAAGCCCGACCGTTCGGGAATCATTCGCTGAAACCAAGAATCGACTAAAAAACGTTATTTATCAAAGACTTAGAACGTGCAATCTGAACCCGATATTGCAGGTATATTCCAATCTGAGTATTGAGTAAGAGTAAGAAAATAGCCACTCAGATTTGAGTTGAAAATTTTTTGTCAGCCAACCTGTTAAAAAACAGGCATTTGCAAGCGTTTCAGTGCTCGCTGGGCTGTGCGTGCTCACCGTGCTGAGTGTGCTCCCGGTGATCGCGGGTTGTAGGGGTTTTGTAGGCGTCCGATTCAGTGCTCCGAAAAAAATACAATGGACGTTTCGGTGCTGGGGATACTCTGTTGAGAGGGCAAGAAGCGGGGGAGGAGGAGGAAAAATCCATGTGGTGGCGTTACTAGTAGCTGGCGATGTTGCGAAAAGCTGGCGAAGAAACCAATTCCTATCGCCCGTCTCTGGTCGGTTGCGGATCCTCGACTGTCATTTGAACTGCCATACCTTTCCTAAGCGAATAGTGAGCAATTTTACGGTCAACAGATAGTAGTAGCGCGTCGACTCAGCGCGCCGATTCACGTGCGTATCAAGAAACCACGCCAGATGCTTTCGTTGCCAGGTCCATGGGTTATCTCGGTGCCAGCGTTCAGAAATGGCTGCTTGAATAGTCCTGGCTTGGCGGGTGTGACGTTCTCGTGTGGCATGCGCTCCAGTCAGCACTCCAGCCAGGAAAAGCTCCATGTCGTAGGGCCTACTCATGCTCGACCACCGATGTACGCCGATACCACGTCGATTCGACCGTGTCCCAGCTCATAGCTGATTTGTATACGTGCCTTTCGATCAAGGCCTGGATCGAGGCGCCTGCACCTGCCGCCATTGATGGGCGCTAGGTGATGTGTGATCTGCTCATAGCGTTCGCACGCATAAGCCGCGCGCAGTTCGTGGAAGCCTTTGAGCTTGTGTGTATGGAGGATATCTCGGGCGGGGCGGACGATTTCCAGTTGGAAATCGAGGTAGCTCTCGTTCGGTGCCAGCAGCTTGCGGCTACCGACGGGAGAGACCTGTTCGGCGTACCTGAGCGCTTCGCGAATATGGTCATCCACCGTGATCCAACGAGGCGCGGTTGCGCCGCCGCGGCCACCTTTGGTGCCGTCCTGGATGTTGATCTTGTAGTAGTATTCGGCTTCACGCTTGAGTCGCGGTAGGTCGGCCAAAATCGCTTCGCGCAGACGCATACCAGTGGCGCGTGCCAATTGTGCGATGGCGGCGGCACGCGGATGCTTTTCGCGGAGCGCCTCGATGACGCGTATCACGTGTTTGTGATCTTGACCTTGAGGATTTGTCGTGCGCACGGTGATGCGCCGCATTCCCAATGCCTTGCTCGGACTTGGCACTTTCACATAGTGATCACCGCGGAGCGCGCCCATGGTCCGGTTGACGCTGGACAATCGGTTTTGTGCAGTGGCGATGCTGAGTTCACCTTGGTCAACTTGCAGGCGCAAATGCCGGGCGTAGTCCAGTAATGTCTGCCGATCAATCTGCCGAGCGTCATTGAATCCTGGACCACCCTCAGATCGACACCACCGTACAAATGCCTGCCACCGATCACTGTGCGCTTTGACCGTCCCGTAATGGCCACCGCCGAACATTTCTTTCAGTGCCTGCGGTCCTGCATAGCTCAATTGCCTACCGTAGCCAAAATTGCGGCCGTCGCGCCTACCCACCAATGCCATGTTGGTCACCTCATCGTTCGCTCTCCGATCCTCGCCCCACGTCATCCCGCCAAGAATGTTGAGTGTTATCAGGGATCAAGGCCCCTGCGACCTGTGGGGAATGTCCTCTTCGCGGGACTGGCGGCTCCTTACGTCCGGGAGCAAGGGCATCTCATGATCTGGCCTCCTGAACACCGTTACCGGTGGGCGGGTGGAGGCAGCACTGGCTGACGAGACCAGCGCCTGAAGATCCTGAGCCATGTGCAAGCAGCAATGCGATGACCGGGGCATACCTGACTGTCAGTCAGGTGCAGTCCATTCCTTGGTCTGCGGCACCATCATCTACAGCGCTGTTGCTGGTGACATCGGCGTTTGTCACGCCGATTGTCACGAGGGGGAATGCCGCAAAGCCTTGTGCGATCAGGGCTGCAGCAGTGGTAGAAGTGCCCGTCTCTTTCCAGAAGAAAGAGACGGGCACAGGTTGGCGCAATATGCGGCCAAGCGGATAGGTTGCTGCAGGGCAGCGAGGTACGGTGCATCTGGCGCACGAGCGCTATATGTGTAAGAGCATCCATCACATGGGTAGTGACCGGGCGAGCTGCCGGATGCGAATCGCCCTTGGGGAGAACCACCGCGGGAGCGGCGTGACCTTTAAGGTTCGGGTCACCTGGGGTGCTGTCATCGAGAGCGCTTGCAACTCCCGGTCTACGCCTGTGGACAATGTTCGTCAAGCAAAGCGATTTCAGGAATTTAGCACCTGTGGATAAAACTATCCCCCGGTGGACATCTCTGGTTTTCCACAGACGTACGCTGTGCCAGCGGTTTTTTTCTTAGGTATGGTCCTTTCAAACGGGGCGGCTTTGCAGCCCCGTTTGAAAGGACCCGCGCGGAGGAGCTTCACGCGGTGCTGTGGGTAACTTCACAGCGAGTTTGAGGTGGTGGTGCGGCGGGTTACTCGGTCCTCTTGGCACTGCGAAGGCGCGTGACGTTCTCGCCCGTCTGTTTGGCAAACTCATGCGGCGTCACATGGTCCTCGCGGTTCGCCTCTAGAAACCGGCTCCACCAGGTCATGATCATCCGGCGCTCTTCAAGGAACTCGGCCTTGTGGGTATAGGCGGCCCGCACGTTGTTGCGTTCCTTGTGGCTCATCTGTCGCTCGATAGCCGTCTCCGACCACAGCCCGGACTCGACCAGCGCACTGCACGCCATGGCCCGGAACCCGTGGCCGCAGATATCCACCTTGGTGTCGTAGCCCATCGTCCTGAGCGCGGCATTCACCGTGTTCTCGGACATCGGTTTCCACGGCTTGGCATCCCCCGCGAACACCAGCTCGAACTTGCCGGTGATCGCGTGGATCTGCTCAAGCAAGGCCACTGCCTGCGGCGATAAGGGTACAACGTGAATGTCCCCGGCCATTTTTGTACCCCTTGTGGAAAACGGCACGCCGTCCAGCGCCGGGCGGGTGTCGGGGATCTCCCAGATGCCGCGCTTGAGGTCGAACTCGTTCCAACGGGCGAAGCGCAGTTCGCTGGAGCGTACGAATACATGCAACGACAGCATCACCGTGAGTCGCGTGAGCGGACGACCCCTGTAGTCCTCGATGCATGCCAATAGCTCTGGGAGTCGCGATAGGGGTAGTGCGGGTCGGTGAGTTACCCGTGGTGTCTTGATCGAGCCATCGAGGTCGTGAGCTGGGTTCGCGGTAATCAGTCGCAGCCGTTTGGCTTCACGCATGATGCTTTGCAGGTAGTTCTTGATCCTGAGCGCCACGTCGATGGTGCCGCGCTTCGTCACGGCTTCCAGTGGCTGCATGAGGTCGTGGGTGTCCAACTCAACGATTGCTCTGGCACCGATCAAAGGGAATACGTGGGTCTTCAATCGGCTAAGTACAGTCTTGGCGTGGCCGGGCGCCCACTTGGGCACCATGCTCGCGTGCCAGTCGAGCGCAACGCTTTCGAAGGTGCGACCGTTGATCACGGCTTGGGTCTTGGTTTGTTGCTTGTACTGGATGGGATCTATGCCGTTGGCGAGCTGCTGCTTGATCTCGAAGCGCTTGCGGCGTGCGTCGCCCAGCCCGACCACCGGGTAGCTGCCGAGGGCGGTCAGGCCTTCGCGGCCATCGGGTTTCACGTACCTGAGCCGCCAGCCTTTGCGGCCGTTGGGTTGCACAAGCAGGTAAAGACCGCCGCCGTCGAAGAGCTTGTACTCGCGCTCTCTGGGCTTTGCCGTGCGACAGGTGGTGTCTGTAAGCGGGGCAGTGGTGCGTGCCATAAGGGTAGTCTCCGATATCGAAACGGACCTCTATCCTTAAAACTACCCTTATTAACGCTGGCTACCCTCGGAATCCGACGGAACGCCAAAACGAAAAAACCCGCCAGAAGGCGGGTTTTTCGGGGGTTCCAGAGATTTTGAAAGCTTTCTATGGAACCTTGAATGGTGCCGGCACCAGGAATCGAACCCGGGACCTACTGATTACAAGTCAGTTGCTCTACCATCTGAGCTATACCGGCAATGGGGCGTCATTATAACGATCGTTTGGCGCCTGTAAACCACTTCCTTGCGATTGTTTGCAAATGAGCTAAGTCACCGGCTTAAAAGAAGATTTTTCCTACCAGCCGCGGTGGATCGTGTTGACGTTTGGCTCGGTTTTGCCGGGGTTGAAAAACAGCTTGTCGTTGTCGCAGCCGCGCTTGCGGCAAGGGGTCTCGGCGCGCAGGGGGAGGCCTCGGTCGCCGCCCAGCTGCATGGCGGGGGTGTCCCAGCCCAGGTTGCTGGAAGGCTGGCTTGGGGTGCCGCCGGCACACGCGGTCAGGGCCATGGCGAGGGTCAACAGGGCAAGGGGCTTGGCTTGGGTCACGATAAGGGTCCGTTGTTCCATTGTCGGCTCTGGCGCAACGCCAGAAGGTCGCAGGGCTGGCGGTCAGCGTGCGACGTGTCTTTTTAATGATTTGGGGGGCGGATGATACACCTTGGAAGGGGAGGCGGTGCGTGACCTGTAAGGCATTTCTGAACCTGAAACCAAATGCTTCGGGGTTGGCCTGCTTCGGACCTATCCTACGCGCGCTGCCGAAGTATCGCTGTTGTCGGGGAAGTGCCTCACGGATACCGTTTTCGGGTCGTTTCGGCGACCGGGTGTGAGAACCCGATTGAGAAATTGGCGGCACTGTAATGGTGGCCGTGCGCGGGCAGACTTCGGTCTGGCCGAGTCTTTTCGCGTTTTTTCTCCTCGGTTTCTCACCCCGCGTACGGCTGCCACCTTCAATCCGTGAGAAAGATCGGGTGGCAGTTCCTTTTTGAGAAAAAATGGAAGTCCGCCATGATCAAAATCGTCCCCGATCCACCCCAGCCCCACATAGAGATCACCACCGCAGGCCTGGAAACCTTCCTCGAAGTCGGCAACCCACCGGTTAACCTGCTGCGCGTACAACCCGGCATCCCCATCGACGACGCCTACGAGCAGGTGTCGATCCTGCTCGGCTATATCAAGCACCTGCTCAGGGAGGGCGATATGGAAGACGACCACAAGCAGTTGGGCGCAGCCGATTACCTGGCGGCGCTGGCCAAGGCTTTGATGAACGATATCGAGCTGGCCAAGAACAAAAACCGTTGACGCATCGGGCCGCTTTGTGGCCCCTGCAGAAAGCACAACAAAAGTTTATGCACAAGTAGCATTGCCAACTTGCGCGAAAGGCATGCCGAACCCATACGCCGCTGGTCTTTGCGCAAATGCCTGTTTTTGCGGGCCTTGAACGGCCTGCAGGAATAAGCCAAACGCTTGAAATAGCGCTTGGATCCAACCATTCATCAAAAGCTTGTGCACAGACTTATCCACAGGTTGTGCTGCGGCTAACGGTCGCGTTCCGCGAGGATGAGCAGGTTGCGCGGCGTGAGTGGATAGTCGCAGAACAAGCCGAGGCGCACGGTATAGCCTTGTTCTTCCATGAACAGGGCGCGGTCGAGCACCAGCCACAGTTCCAGGGGGCGGCGGAACAGGTTGCGCACCCGTTCGAGGTTGCGGACTTCGGCCAGGCGCTGCCAGCCGGCGGCCTCAAGGGCAGCCCAGTCTGGGGTGCCGCTTAGCGGGAGTTGCTTGAGTGCGGCCAGGTCGCGGCAATACGCCTCGAAGGGCTTGTCCAGCCAGGCCACCGGCAGCGAGGGGGTGGGCAGGTAATCATCACACTGGCGCTGTTGGCGTTGCAGCAGGTCGAAGCCCAGGCGACGGGCCATTGAGGTGTCGCGCTGGCGGCGCACGCGGGCGCCGGCGGTGACGGTTTCACTCAATGGCAGGCCGAGGTCGTCCAGCGAAAGCTGTAGGCTGGAGGCTTGGGCGGCTGTGGATAACGGCTGGTAGTGCTGCGCTTCGATGCGGTTGTAGCAGCAGGGGGCCACCGCGACTTGGCGGCAGCCTTGCTGGCTGGCAAGGCGCAGCAGGCGTACGTGCAGGTCGCCGCAAGCGTGCAGGGCGACCACGGTTTTGTCGCTGTCGAGGTGGCGGGCGCTGTCGGGGGCCATCACGTCTTGATGCGCATGGTGCGCGGGCAGATGGTGGTGGTCACTCAGGGCTTGGCCGGCGGCGACGAGTTCGGCGTCGTACTCCAGGCAGGTCAGTTGCTGGCCGGGCTGCAGCAGGCGGCGGCCAAGGTGGCCTTTGCCGGAGCACCAGTCCAGCCAGTGCTGGGGTTGCTCGTTGAAGGCCAGGCGGCGGGTGAAGGCTTCGATCTGCTGCCACTTGCGGCCGGGTACGCCGACGTCGAGGCGGTGGGTGGCGGGCGGCAGGCCGGCGTCGGGGAGTGTATCCAGCGCGCTGAGGTGGTGGGCTTGCTGGGCCAGTTGTGGGAACGGCGCGGGCAGGATCGTTGGGTCGGGCTCGGCGTCGGCATCGGCCAGGGGGGATTGGCGCAGGTGGGCGGCGAGCGCTGGGTGTTGGGCTTCCCATTCCAGGCGCAGGGCGGTGAATGGCCTGGGTTTCCACAGGTGCTGGTGCTCGGTCAGGAACTGGTCTAGGGCCTGGAAGCGGTCGCTTAGCGGGTGGCTGTGGAGGATGGGGGGTGGGGTCATGGTTGTGGTCGGCAGGGTTGGGGCTGCTTTGCAGCCCTTCGCGGGCAAGCCCGCTCCTACAGGGGGGCGCAAGGTTTGCGCCCGGTGGCATTCCTGTGGGAGCTGGCTTGCCCGCGAAGAGGCCAGTAAGGTTTAGCGCCCTTGGCAGGCGTCTACCCGCAACCAGCGCTCCAGCAGTTTGAAGCCTTGCACCAGCACAAACGAGATCAGCAGGTAGAACAACCCGGCGGCAAAGAAGATCTCCACCGGCAGGTAGGTGCGGGCGATGATGGTACGCGCCATGCCGGTCAGTTCCAGCAGGGTGACGGTACTGGCCAGGGCGCTGGCCTTGAGCATCAGGATCACTTCGTTGCTGTAGGCCGGCAGGCCGATCCGGGCAGCGCGCGGCAGCATGATGTAGAACAGCGTCTTACCCCGCGACATACCCAACGCCCGAGCCGCTTCGATCTCACCTTTGGGGATCGACTGCAACGCGCCGCGCAGGATCTCGGCGATGTAGGCGGCGGTGTGCAAGGTCATGGTCAGCACGGTGCACCAGAACGGATCGCGCAGGTAAGGCCACAACGAACTGTTGCGCACGGCGTCGAACTGGGCCAGGCCGTAATAGACCAGGAACAGCTGCACCAGCAGCGGGGTACCGCGGAAGAAGAAGATGTAGCTGAACGGCAGGGCGCGCACGTACCAATGGCGCGACGAGCGGGCGATGCCCAGCGGGATGGCCAGGATCAGCCCGGCAACCACCGCGATGGCCACCAGCTCCAGGGTCAGGGTCGCGCCCTGGGCCAGGCGTGGCAGCCATTTGATGATGACTTCCCAATTCATGATTCAGCCCTCGCAAAGCCGCGAGCGGCGCGTTTTTCCATGAAGTGCATGCCGGTCATGGCGATGACGGTCAAGCCTAGGTAGATGCAGGCCGCGACCATGTAGAAGGTGAACGGCTCTTTGGTCATGGTCACGCCGATCTGCGCGTGGCGCATGATTTCTTCCAGGCCGATGACCGACACCAGCGCGGTGTCTTTCATCAGGATCATGAACAGGTTGCCCAGGCCAGGCAGGGCGATGCGCCACATCTGCGGCAGGATGATCCGCGACAGAATGCGCGCCTTGGACAGGCCCAATGCCAGGCCGGCTTCGCGGTGGCCCTTGGGGATTGCCAGGATGGCGCCACGGAACACTTCGGTGGCGTAGGCGCCGAAGCACAGGCCGAGGGCGATGACGCCGGCGGCGAAGGCACTGAGCTCAAGGCCGGGCATGTTGAGCGCCTGGCCGAGGCTGTTCATCATGCCGACGGTGCCGAAATAAATAAGCAGGACCCAAAGCAGTTCGGGCACACCGCGAACCAAGGTCGAGTAGAAGCCGCCAAGCCATTGCAGTGGCTTGACCGGGGACGTTTTGGCGAGGGCACCGAGCAGGCCCAGGATCAGCCCCAGCAGCAAGGCGCAGAGCGCCAGTTTTACGGTCATCAAGGTGCCAGCCGCAAGGGCCGGACCGAATCCGTGCAGGTCGATATTCATGGGTAGGGTCGTTCTAGGGACCAGCACGCCCAAGGGCGTGCCGGTCGGGGCGAATCAATAGATGCTGAACGGGAAGTACTTGTCGTTGATCTTCTTGTAGGTGCCGTCGGCGACAATTTCCTTCAGTGCGGCATTGAGCTTGTTGCGCAGCTCATCGTCGCCTTTGCGTACGGCGATGCCGACTTTGTCGCTGTCGTTGACCGGCTCACCTTTGAACTCGTAGTTCTTGCCGGCTTCGGACTTCAGCCAGTCGTAGTTGGCGTACTTGTCGGCAAGGATGGCGTCGAGGCGGCCGGAGGTCAGGTCCAGGTAGGCGTTTTCCTGGCCGTCATACAGGTTGACCTTGAATTTGCCGTCCATGCCGCCGTGATCGTCCAGCCAGGTCGCGGCCTGGGTGGCGCGCTGGGTGCCGATGGTCTTGCCTTCGAGCGATTTATCGTCGGTTTTGAAATCGACGTTTTTCGGGGCGATGAACTGCTGCTTGTTCGAGTAGTACGGGTCGGTGAAGTCGACGGCCTGCTTGCGCTCATCGGTGATCGACAGCGACGAGATCAGGAAGTCGAACTTCTTGGCGTTCAACGCCGGGATGATGCCGTCCCAGTCAGAGGTGACCACTTCGCATTCGACTTTCATCTTGGCGCACAGTGCGTCGCCGATGTCTTTGTCAAAGCCGACCACTTGGCCGCTGGCATCCTTGTTGTTGAACGGCGGGTAGGCCGCCTCGATGCCCATTTTGAGTTTATCGGCTGCCATGGCATTTGCCGAGAACACCAGGGTGGCGGCAGCGGCCAGGAGGAATTTCTTATAGGTCTGCATTCGTGTTGCTCCGTTAGCGGTGGCTGGACATGAATTGCTTGCAACGCGCCGAGGTCGGGTTCTCGAAGACCTGCTGCGGCGATCCTTGCTCTTCAACCAGGCCCTGGTGCAGGAAGACGACTTCACTGGACACATGGCGGGCAAAGTTCATCTCGTGCGTGACCAGCAGCATGGTACGGCCTTCTTCGGCCAATGCGCGGATAACGTTTAGCACTTCCTGGACCATTTCCGGATCGAGCGCCGAAGTTGGCTCGTCGAACAGGATGACCTTGGGCTTCATGGCCAGGGTACGGGCAATGGCGGCACGTTGTTGCTGGCCACCGGAAAGTTGCGCGGGGTAGCTGTGGCGCTTGTCGAAAATGCCGACCTTGTTCAGCAAGGCTTCTGCGGCTTCGATGGCTTCGGCCTTGCTTTGGCCGAGCACGCGGCGCGGTGCCTCGATGATGTTGTCGAGGATCGACATGTGCGGCCACAGGTTGAAGTTCTGGAAGACAAAGCCGATCTCGCTGCGCAGGCGGTTGATCTGGCGGTTGTCGGCAGCGATCAGGTCGCCGTTTTTGGCGGCCTTGAGCTTGAGTGATTCACCGGCCACCAGGATTTCGCCCTGGTGCGGGTTTTCGAGCAGGTTGATGCAGCGCAGCAAGGTGGACTTGCCGGAACCGGACGACCCCAGGATGGAGATCACGTCACCGTCGCGTGCGGTCAGCGAAATGCCCTTGAGAATTTCCTGCTCGCCGTAGCGTTTGTGCAGATTGCGGATTTCCAGCGCGGGCGTGGCCTGAGCCATGTGCGGTCCTCATGTGTTCGGGTGCGTTCCCAGCTGTTGGCGGCCTTCCTGGCGTGCGCCAAGCTAGCATAGCGGCATTATGGCGGCCAACAGGGTCGCTAGGGGCTCGGGTCGCTGTCGGGGCAGATTGTCGCATCGCTGCAGTGCAACGTCGCGAGGATGACCGCGAAGGTCTAGCCCAACACCAGAGCCTTGATGAAAAAAGGCGCGATGGTGCCAGCTTTGGCCCGCGCTTGGAAGCGGTTTTGGACCATTCGCGGGTAATCCCCCTCTAGGCCATTGCTGACGCTTGCCAGGCAGGGTTGTACCTGCCGGTTGTACTTTTCTGCATTGCAGCGGTGCACAGGTGTTACCTGGGAGCACCTTTGGTGCATTTGTAAGTGGGTATTTCAGTAATCCGCACCTTGTATGGCGATTTGGCGGCCTTTCGGTCAAGGCATGGCCGAAAGCCCTGCAA
The DNA here is from genome assembly GCF_024748985.1 of Pseudomonas sp. B21-031. Taxonomy (NCBI): domain Bacteria; kingdom Pseudomonadati; phylum Pseudomonadota; class Gammaproteobacteria; order Pseudomonadales; family Pseudomonadaceae; genus Pseudomonas; species Pseudomonas sp. B21-031. The sequence continues at coordinate 322,278 of NZ_CP087181.1, forward strand.
GCCGCGCCCTTTACGGTTGCAAGATTTTTCTGACGAATGCATTCAGCCGATGGCTCACTTATTGCCAGTTGGAAACCGCCGATTGCAGCGACGCCTAACTAACCCCAGGCGCGCTTCGTTCCCGTAGTCGGAGTGGTCCACTCCTTACAAAGGTAGTTTTATGAGCGGTAACAATTCCAATGACCTCGCTCAGGGGCTCAAATCGCGGCATGTCACCATGCTGTCCATCGCTGGCGTGATTGGCGCCGGTCTGTTCGTTGGCTCCGGCCACGCCATCGCCGCCGCTGGCCCGGCCGTACTGCTGGCCTACGCCGCCGCCGGTACCTTGGTCGTACTGGTCATGCGCATGCTTGGCGAGATGGCCATTGCTTCACCTGACACCGGTTCCTTCTCTACCTATGCCGATCGCGCCATTGGGCGCTGGGCCGGCTTCACCATTGGCTGGCTGTACTGGTGGTTCTGGGTGCTGGTGATTCCGCTGGAGGCCAACGCGGCCGCCGCCATTTTGCATGCCTGGTTCCCCGCTGTTGATCTGTGGGCCTTCTCCTTGATCATCACACTGGTGCTGACCCTGACCAACCTGTGCAGTGTGAAGAACTACGGCGAATTCGAGTTCTGGTTCGCCTTGCTCAAGGTCCTGGCGATCATTGGCTTCATCGTTGTCGGCTGCGTGGCGATGTTCGGCCTGGCGCCTGGCAGCCAGGTGAGCGGTGTCAGCCACCTGTTCGACACCCAAGGCTTCATGCCCAATGGCCTGGGCGCAGTGCTGGCAGCCATGCTGACCACCATGTTCTCGTTCATGGGTACCGAAATCGTCACCATCGCCGCTGCCGAGTCCAAAGACCCGGGCAAGCAGATCAGCCGCGCGACCAATTCGGTGATCTGGCGTATCTGCCTGTTCTACCTGGTGTCGATCTTCCTGGTCGTGGCGCTGGTACCGTGGAACGATCCGGCCCTGGCTGAGCTGGGCTCTTACCAGACTGTGCTGAGCCGTATCGGTGTGCCGAATGCCAAGTTGATCGTCGACATCGTCGTGCTGGTCGCCGTCACCAGCTGCCTGAACTCGGCGCTGTACACCTCCTCGCGCATGCTGTTCTCCCTGGGCAAGCGTGGCGATGCCCCGGCCATGTCGCAACGCACCACCAAGGCGGGTACGCCGCATGTGGCGGTGTTGATGTCGACCGCGGCAGCGTTCCTGTGCGTGTTCGCCAACTATGTGGCGCCGGCCCAGGTGTTCGAGTTCTTGCTGGCCAGCTCCGGCGCCATTGCGCTGCTGGTGTACCTGGTGATCGCGGTGTCGCAACTGCGCATGCGCAGCCAGCGTGAAGCGCGTGGCGAGAAGATCGACTTCAAGATGTGGCTGTTCCCGGGCCTGACCTGGGCGACCATCGCCTTCATCGTGGCTGTGCTGGTGGTGATGGGGCTGCGTGAAGACCACCGCGCCGAGATCATCGCCACTGCCTTGCTGAGCATTGGAGTGGTGGCGGCCGGGCTGCTGGTGCATCGCAAGCGCGAAGCGGCTGGGCGGGTAGCGCTGGATAACTGATCCGCGTTGCTTTGAATGAAAAGGCCGCGCCCTGTGTAGGGCGCGGCCTTTTTGCATGCTCCTACCCTAGGGCCGGTGATGGCTTCTTTAGCCGAACTGCTTCTGCTGCTGTTGCTGCTTGGCTACAACTTCCGAGGCAGCGATATAAGCCTCCTGGAACTCGTCGCTTTCCAGCCAGGCCATGGTGGTGTCTTCGTCTGCGCCATCCAGCCAGGTGCGGTAGGCATTGAACACCAGCACGATGTAGTCGGTGGCGTGCTCTTCCTTGTGCCCCTTGAGCACCAGGGCCAGCAGCGGGTCGACCAGGAACACCGAGATCATCGCGACCAGGCTGGTTTCCTGTGCCGCCTTCATCTTGTCGAACAGCTCCTTATAGCTGTCCGACTCCATGGCCTTGTTGAACACCTGCTCGATGCTGGCGCTGTCGCCGGCGCTGGCTTTGACCGCCTGGCCACTGCGCACCATGCGGTTTTGCTTGGCCTTGCTGGCGGCGCGTTTGGCGCGTTTCTGTTGCTTGGTCGTGGTGGCCATGGGTGAATCCTTGGGTGTGCCTGAAAAAGTGCGCGTATTGAATCGCACTTGCCCGCGAAACCCAAGCGACATGCGAGGGTCTCAGGCAAGCGGCCGGATGTCCGGCATCTACTCATGAGGAATTCAGGGATGAAAACACCGATCTCGCTTTGCCTGCTGGCAGTGGCGCTGGCCGGCTGCGGCAATATTGCCGCGGTCAAATCGTTCAACACGCCTTATGGCTCACCGACTTCAGGCGATACCGCACGCCTGCGGGTGATTGCCGACGGCATGGTGCGCGCTGTACCAGGCAAGGATTGCGTTGACTGGTACAGCCCCGGCGCCGGGGTGATCGCCGTGCCGAAGGAGGGTTTTGCCGACCGCAATGGCGAAACCCTGGGCATGCCCGCCAGCGCCCCGGTCATGCAGGGCGATGCGGTCAGCGAAGTGCTGGTGCCGGCCGGCAAGCCGTTCACCTTGCACTTTCTCGATGGTGGCCGTAGCAGCTACAACAGCGTGACCAACTGTTTGGGCATGTTCTACTTCGTGCCGCAGAAAGGCGCCGATTACGAAGTGGTGGTGCGCGGTTACAGCGCCTGCGGCGTCAAGCTGCGGCAGCTGGGGGTGGAGCAACCCGTACAGACCACCAAGGCTGAATACTGTAGCGCCATGGCCAACTTCTGATTGCCGCTGTCAGTGGGCGGCGGCGGGCGCTTCATCCTCTTCGAAGTCGCGTGATGCGCGCCCCACCAGCAGCGGGTCTGGGGCGTGCGCTACGGCCAGGTCCTTGCCTGGGTAATCCAGCGAGTGCAGGAAGTGCCGGATGCAGTTGATGCGCGCGCGCTTCTTGTCATCGGACTTGATCACTGTCCAGGGTGCATCGGCGGTGTCGGTATGGAAGAACATCGCTTCTTTGGCGGCGGTGTAGTCGTCCCATTTGTCCAGCGACTTGATGTCGATGGGCGAAAGCTTCCAGTGCTTGAGCGGGTCGTCGCGGCGTGAGATGAAGCGCCGTAGCTGCTCTTCCCGGTTCACCGAGAACCAATACTTGAACAGCAGGATGCCGCTGTTGCACAGCATGCGTTCAAGGTCGGGTGCCTGGCGCATGAACTCCAGGTACTGCAGCGGGCTGCAGAAATCCATCACCTTCTCGACCCCGGCGCGGTTGTACCAGGAGCGGTCGAAGAAGACCATTTCGCCCGCCGTGGGCAAGTGCTGGATATAACGCTGGAAGTACCACTGGCCTTTCTCCTGCTCGGAAGGCTTTTCCAGCGCCACAATCCGTGCGCCACGTGGGTTCAAGTGCTCCATGAAGCGCTTGATGGTGCCCCCTTTGCCCGCCGCGTCGCGCCCTTCGAACAGGATCACCACGCGCTGGCCGGTTTCCTTCGCCCAACTCTGCACTTTAAGCAGTTCGATCTGCAGCGCGTGCTTGGCCTTTTCGTATTCCTGGCGGTGCATGCGGGTGCGGTACGGGTAGCTGGCCGGTAGGCGTGCGCGGGTGCTGTCTTCGTTGCTGCCCTTGGGCGCCCTGGCCACTTCCATGGCTGCCGGTTGCTGGCTGACCTGGGTGATGACGGGGTCGGCGACTGCTTTGATGGCGGTTTTGCGCGGGCGTGCGCGGCGGTTAGGGCTGGTTGGCGTAGCGTTCGGTGTGGCGTTCGAGGTGGATGTGACTAGCAGGGTGGCGTCGTCGCTCATGGAGGTCCTGTCGGTTCTGATGTGCTCTTCCCATGCTAGGGGCGACAGGCTCGGCGCTTATTGATGCGGGTCAATTTACCCGGATAGGTAGGCTCGGCCCCAGCCTCAGGTGGGTGGTTTCCACCTGATACTCAAAGGGCGGGCGCAATAGCCTGATCTGCCCACGCTTAGGTGGGGCTAACAGGAGACTTTCCCATGAAGCATTACTTTCACCTGGTGTTGAGCTGTGTCAGCAACGACGGCACCGGTTACAACGATTGGCTTACCCTGGCCCTGGATGAGTACAAGATCACCGAGGCGGAGTTGGCCAAGGCGGTCGCATCCGTTGATGACGCCAGGGCGCTGCTGAGCATTTCCTATCGGGGGCAGATGACCCCCGAGGAATTCGATAGCCAGGCGTAATGGCTGATTTGTGACGAGGCCCTCTGTGCACTGCGCAGAGGGCTTTTTTTTGGCGGGGTTGCAGGTGGCTGCTGCTAAAATCGCAGACAACAAAAAACCCGCACTAGGCGGGTTTCTTGTTGTCGCTTCGGGTAACTTTGCAACCACCAGAAGCTGAAGGTGGTGCCCAGAGACGGAGTCGAACCGCCGACACGAGGATTTTCAATCCTCTGCTCTACCGACTGAGCTATCTGGGCGACGAGGTGAATTAAATAGATTTCCAGACCGTCCGTCAACGACTTTTTGAAAAAATTTTAAATTAATTCCGTCGCTTACGTTTTTTGGGGTCATTCAGCAGGCGGAACGTAGCCTTCGGCCTGGGCGTACTCTTCGCCAGCGAAAAACTTGTCCATCTCGGCCTGGAGGAATTTGCGGTCCTCGGCATTCATCATGTTCAGTCGCTTTTCGTTGATCAGCATGGTCTGGTGCTTCTGCCAGTCGGCCCAGGCCTTCTGCGAGATGTGATCGAAGATGTCCTGGCCTTTAGCACCTGGGTAGGGCGGGCGCTCCAGGCCTGGGAGTTCTTCTTTGTACTTGCGGCACATCACGGTGCGGGTCATCGGGCATCTCCTGCAATCAGTTCGTCGGCCGCGCGTTTGAGCAACTTCTTGACCGGGGCAGCGAGGCCCAGGCGCGGCGGGGTGGCGAGGTTATACCAGAGCCAGTCGGGCTCGGCCACGTGCTGGCCGACCGGGTCGACCTTCACCAGCCAGGGCTCGATCGCCAGCTGGAAGTGGCTGAAGGTGTGGGTCAGGCCATCTAGGGCGCGGCTATCTGCCAGGCGCAGGCCATGCTGGTAGGCGAGGTCGTCGAGCTGTTCGATGTTCTCAAGCTCCGGCAGGCTCCACAAACCACCCCACAGGCCGCTGGACGGTCGGCGGTACAGCAGGATCGCGCCTTCGTGGTTGGCCAGCAGTGGCATCAGCGTCCGGCGTTGCGGCAGCGCCTTGCGTGGCTTGGGCTCGGGGTAGCGGGTTTCTTCGCCGTGCAGGTGCGCTTCACAGCCGCGTTGCAGCGGGCAGATCAGGCAGCTGGGCTTGCTGCGGGTGCACAGCGTGGCGCCCATGTCCATCATCGCCTGGGTGTAGTGGTTGGCGCGGGTCTGTGGGGTGTAGCGCTCTGCGCTGGCCCACAGCTGGTTAGCCACCTTGGGCTCACCGGGGTAGCCGGCCTGGGCGGTAAAGCGGGCCAGCACGCGCTTGACGTTGCCGTCCAGGATGGGCGCGCGGATGCCCATGCTGATGCTGGCGATGGCTCCGGCGGTGGAGCGGCCGATGCCAGGCAGTTCGGTCAGTTGCTCGACGCTACGCGGAAACTCGCCGCCATGCTGCTCGACGACGATTTTCGCGGCCTTCTGCAGGTTGCGCGCGCGGGTGTAATAGCCCAGGCCCGTCCACAGGTGCAGCACTTCGTCCTCCGGCGCTTCGGCCAGGGCCTGCACGGTGGGCAGGGCCTGCATGAAGCGGTCGAAGTAGTTGAGCACGGTGCTGACCTGGGTCTGCTGCAACATGATTTCCGACACCCACACCCGGTACGGGTTGATGCCCTGTTGCCAGGGCAGGTCGTGGCGGCCGTGCGCGTCATACCAGTCCAGCACGGCGCTGGAGAACTGCTCGGGGCTCATCGTTTGAACAGCCCCTTGAGCGCGTCTTTGAGTTCAGGGCTCACTTTGTCTCCGAGTTTTTCGTCGAGTTTTTCATCAATCTTGTCTTTCAGGCGGTTGCCGGCCAGTTTCGCAGCGACCTTGCCCAGGCCGTCCTGGTCCAGGCGGCAGGCCTTGGCGCCAAGCTCCAGCGGGCCGCGGCAGCGCAGCGGCACTTCAACGCCGACATAGCGCTCGTTGACCTGGCAGGCCGGGTCCGGCATGGCGCGTTGGTCGCCTTCGACGACCACGCCGACGTTGTAGTCCATGCCCAGCACGCGCAGGTCGAGGTCGCCGTGGCCGTTGACGGTCAGGCCTGGGATGCGGGCCTTGAGGTCTGGGTTGCTGGCCACACCATTGCGCACCACCAGGCTGCCACGCAGTTCCTCGAAGGGCGTGTCCTTGCCGCGCGGTTCGCCGCTGAGCGTTTTACGGTTCAGGGTGGCGATGGCCTGGCACAGTTGCTGTTCAAGGTTGGCATTGACCAGCACGCCATCGTTGATGGTGAAGTTGGCGCTGCCATTGAGGGTGTCGACCAGTGCCTTCTGGCTGTTGCCGGTTGCGGTCAAGTCGCTGGTCAGGGTCAGTAGGCCTTTGACAGGTGGCGTCTGCTCTTTGCCCTCGGCCTTGATGAAGTGTTCCACCGGTACCCGGTTGATCTTGGTATTGACGCCAAGCTGCGGCACGGCGGGGCGCACATCGACGGTGCCCTTGGCCTCGAAGCTGCCGTTGTAGAGGCCGCCGCGCAGGCTCTGCAGGGTCACCAGGCCGCCCTGGCCGGTGGCCTTGAGCTGGGCATCCTGAATGGGCAGTTTGTCCAGGGTCAGCGCGCCGAACGTCAGGTCGGCCTGCAGGTCGAGGGCGCGCAGGCGGTCCACCGGCAGCAGCTTGTCGTCGCTCCAGGCGACCTGGGTCGGGGCGTTGGGCAGCGGGGAGCTGCTGGCACCGGCCACGGCGCTGGCCTCCTGTTGCTTGACCTCGGCTTGGCGGGCGGCCGTCGCGCCTTTGGCTTGTTCGCTCTTGGCGGGCAGGTAGCGGTCGGCGTCGAAGGTGTCGGCCTTCAGTTGCAGGCGCAGGGCCTGTTTGGCGAAGTCTTCGACGGCCACGCGGCCGGTGAAGGTGCTGTCGTCCAGCTTCACGGCCAGGTCTGCCAGGGCCAGGCTGTTCGACGTGCCTTGCAGGCGGGTGACCAGTTCCAGCTTGGTGAACGCGGCAGGGTCGTTCGTGGCGGGCAGCGGGCGGCCGATGCCGTCGAGGAAGGTGCGCAGGTCGAACTGGGCGATCGACAGGCCGCCGCTGAGTTGCGGTGCCTTGTCCAGGTCGCGCAGGTTCAGTTCACCCAGTGCACGCAGCTGGTTGGCCGAGATTTTCAGGCCGTTCCACGAAGCGACATTGGCTGCCAGGTCGACCAGCAGTTGGCCTTGGGCGGCGAAGGTTACGGTCTTGCCGGCAAACGGCTCGCCCGAGGTTTCGCCCGACAGGCGCATGTCTTCGAAGTTGTAGCGCTTGAGCTTGCGGTCAAAGCGCAGTTCGCCGGCAAGCTCGGTGCGGGCCTTGATGCTCGGTTGGGTGGCACTGAGGAAGGCACTCGCCTTAAGCGCAATGTTCGCGCCTTCGTGGACCGGGCCGGTGCTCAGCTGGATGCTTTCGGCGCTGTAGCTCTGGCCGTTCTTGGCATCGGTGTACTGCACCCGGGCGTTGTTCACGGTCAGGCTGTCGATGTCGAGTTTGACCGCACGCTCGCTGCCGCTGTCGGCTTGCGCCGGGGCCTGTTCGGCAGGTGCCTGGGCGTGTGTATCGGCCGGGGCGCCGTTGGGGGCGGGCAATGGTTTGCCGATGTCTTCCCAGTTGCCATGGCCATTTTCGTCGCGGGCCAGGGTCAGGTTCAGGCCTTCGACGCGCACATCGCTCATCTGCACTTCGCGGCGCAGCAGCGGCAGAACGCGTACCGACAGGCCGAGCATCTTCAGGTCGGCGAACGGCTCGCTGGGTTTGCTCAAGGTCGCGATGCTCGCGTCATGCAGTTCCAGGCCCAACCACGGGAACAGGCTCCAGCCTATGTCACCGTTGAGGGTCAGCTCGACATGAGCCTTGTCGCGCGCCAGCTGGCGAATCTCGTCTTTGTAGTCGTTGGGATCAAAGAGGTGGGTCAGGGCGAAGCCCAGCGCCACGATGATCAGCAGCAACCCGAGAAGCCCCAGTCCCAGGATTTTGCCGAACGCTTTCATGGGCGAGTCCTTGTAGTCCGATTTGAATTTCAGCGGCAGAGTATAGCGCCGCAGTGCTTATCCCTGCGTATCCGGCAAGAGATACAGGGCATTTCCCTACGAGTGGATCAGATGTTGCGGCTTTCGACAGTTCTCATATGCACAGTTCCAACGGCGCATGCAGCCATTGTAGGAGCAGCCTTGTGCTGCGAAGACGGCAGAGCGGACAACCCAGAATCAAGCTGATTTTTGCCGGCCTCTTCGCAGCACAAGGCTGCTCCTACAGGAACGGGGTGAACTCGAAATACCGTTTCAGCTACGGAAAAATCCACGATATCAGATTGCTTTCATCCCACCGGGTGCTGGTAACCTTGCGCCGCTTTCGGTGTGCCCGCGACCCATTGCCGCGGTGCGTCGCCCAGTAAAGGCCATACAAAAAGGATCAAACCCATGAGCAGTAACGTCACGGCGGGCACCTTGGCCGGTGCGCCGAGCTTCCTGTCGAAGGAGCGCATCATCGCCCGTCCGGGCTTCAACCGATGGCTGGTGCCACCGGCCGCCTTGGCTATCCACCTGTGTATCGGGATGGCCTACGGCTTCTCGGTGTTCTGGCTGCCCTTGTCGCAAGCCATCGGCATCACCGCGCCGGTGGCCTGCTCGGCGGACATGGGGTTCATCGCCCGCCTGTTCAGCGCCGAGTGCGACTGGCCGATTTCGATGCTGAGCTGGATCTACACCTTGTTCTTCGTCTTCCTCGGCTGCTCGGCCGCGGTGCTTGGCGGCTGGCTGGAACACGCCGGGCCGCGCAAGGCCGGGCTGGTGTCGGCACTGTGCTGGTGCGGCGGTATGCTGATCTCGGCGATTGGGGTGAAGACTCATCAGCTGTGGCTGATGTGGCTGGGCTCTGGTGTGATCGGGGGTATTGGCCTGGGCTTGGGCTACATTTCGCCGGTCTCGACGCTGATCAAGTGGTTCCCGGACAAACGCGGCATGGCCACCGGCATGGCGATCATGGGTTTTGGCGGTGGCGCGATGGTCGGCGCCCCCCTGGCGACCGCGCTGATGGGCCACTTTGGCAGCGCAGAAGACGTCGGGGTATGGCAGAGCTTCGTGGTGATGGCGGCGATCTACTTCGTGTTCATGACCGCCGGCGCCCTGGGTTACCGCGTGCCACCGACCGGCTGGAAGCCAGAGGGCTGGACCGCTCCGGCGAAAAAGGCCGGCAATGGCATGGTCACCGACCGCCATGTGCACGTCAGCGTGGCCTGGAAAACCCCACAGTTCGCCCTGGTGTGGCTGGTGCTGTGCCTGAACGTCTCGGCCGGCATCGGTATTCTGGGCATGGCGTCGCCGCTGTTACAGGAAGTGTTCGCCGGCAAGTTGCTGGGCAACGAGCTGAGCTTCAGCGAATTGAACGCCACCCAGCTGGCGCAGATTGCCGCCATCGCAGCGGGCTTCACCGGCTTACTGAGCCTGTTCAACATTGGCGGGCGCTTCTTCTGGGCGTCGTTCTCTGACTACATTGGCCGCAAGAACACCTACTTTGCCTTCTTCGCCTTGGGCGTGGGCCTCTACAGCCTGGTGCCGAACATGGGTCACCTGGGCAACGTGGCGCTGTTCGTGGCGGCGTTCTGCATCATCCTGTCGATGTACGGTGGCGGCTTTGCCACGGTGCCGGCGTACCTGGCCGACCTGTTCGGCACGCAGATGGTCGGTGCGATTCATGGGCGCCTGCTGACGGCCTGGGCGGCGGCGGGCGTGCTGGGGCCGGTGCTGATCACCTACCTGCGCGAGTCTCAGCTGGCGGCGGGCGTGGAGCGGGCGGCGGCGTATGACATGACCCTGTATATCCTTGCGGGCCTGCTGGTGCTGGGCTTTATCTGCAACATGCTGATTCGCCCGGTGGCCGACAAACACTTCATGAGCGACCAGCAACTGGCCGCCGAGCGCGCGCTGAGCCATGACAAAGGCGCCGATGGCGCGCGTTCGCTGGAGTGGCATGCCGCGCCGGGCAGCTTGCCGTTGGTGCTGATCGCCTGGGCTGCGGTGGTTGTGCCGCTGGCTTGGGGGGTGTGGATTACGCTGCAGAAGACGGCTGTACTGTTCCATTGATGAGCGACAGTTCTGGCCTTATCGCCGGCAAGCCGGCTCCCACAGGATCTTCAGGTTGCTCAAGCCCTGCGCGGTCACTGTAGGAGCCGGCTTGCCGGCGAAAGGGCTGCAACGCAGCCCCAGATTCACAGCTTGTATAGACCTGTAACGGCATCCACCCCCCGTCATTGCTTGCTTTGCCATATGTCATCCGCGTTTCAAGCTGGCGCAATCTGGGCCTATAATGGAGCCCTTTTCGCCCAATGATTTTGCGGAGCTGGTGATGGTCGAACGTAAGGCTTCCGTCGAGCGCAATACCCTGGAAACCCAGGTCAAGTGCTCGATCAACCTAGATGGCAGCGGCAAGGCCCGATTTGATATCGGTGTGCCTTTCCTTGAACACATGCTCGACCAGATCGCCCGACATGGGCTGATCGATCTGGACATCGAGTGCAAGGGTGACCTGCACATCGACGATCACCATACCGTCGAAGACGTCGGTATCACCCTGGGCCAGGCATTCGCCCAGGCGATCGGCGACAAGAAAGGCATCTTCCGCTACGGCCATGCCTATGTGCCGCTGGACGAAGCGCTGTCGCGCGTGGTCATCGACTTCTCTGGCCGCCCAGGCCTGCAGATGCACGTGCCGTACACCCGCGCCACGGTCGGTGGCTTCGATGTCGACCTGTTCCAGGAGTTCTTCCAGGGCTTCGTTAACCATGCCCTGGTGAGCCTGCACATCGACAACCTGCGTGGCCACAACACCCACCACCAGATCGAAACCGTGTTCAAGGCGTTCGGCCGCGCGCTGCGCATGGCCATTACCCTGGACGAGCGCATGGCTGGGCAGATGCCTTCCACCAAGGGATGCCTGTAAATGCAGACGGTAGCCGTAATCGACTATGGCATGGGCAACCTGCACTCGGTGGCCAAGGCGCTCGAGCATGTCGGCGCCGGCAAGGTACTGGTCACCAGCGACGCCGCGGTGATCCGCGAGGCTGACCGCGTGGTGTTCCCAGGCGTGGGCGCGATTCGCGACTGCATGGCCGAAATCCGTCGCCTGGGCTTCGACAGCCTGGTGCGTGAAGTCAGCCAGGACCGCCCGTTCCTCGGCATCTGTGTCGGCATGCAAGCGCTGCTCGAACACAGTGAAGAGAACAACGGCGTCGACTGCATCGGCCTGTTCCCAGGCCAGGTGAAGTTTTTCGGCAAGGGCCTGCAAGAGGATGGCGAGCACCTGAAGGTGCCACACATGGGCTGGAACGAAGTCAGCCAGGCCAACCACCATCCGCTGTGGCACGACATCCCTGACCGCGCACGTTTCTATTTCGTGCACAGCTACTACATCAATGCCGGCAAGCCGAGCCAGGTGGTCGGTCGCGGCCACTATGGCGTCGACTTCGCCGCCGCGCTGGCCGACGGCTCGCGCTTTGCCGTGCAGTTCCACCCGGAGAAGAGCCATACCCATGGCCTGCAGTTGCTGCAGAACTTCGTCGCCTGGGACGGGCGCTGGTAAATGAGCCGATCGAAGACCAAGGCCCCGATCATCACCCTGGCCCCCGAGCAGGAGCGCGAGGCGCTCGATACGCTCAAGCGTTTTCTCGAAGACCGTTTCGAGCTGCAGCTGGGGTCGTTTGAAGTGGCCGAGGTCCTCGACCTGTTCAGCAAAGAGATTGCACCCCATTACTACAACAGGGCGATTGCCGATGTTCAGCTGCACCTCAAGGAGCGGTTCGAGAGCATCGAGAGCGACCTGTGGGCACTCGAGAAGCCCTGAAACCCAACAAATAGACAGGTTCCCAAGATGCTGATTATCCCCGCTATCGATCTGAAGGACGGTGCTTGCGTGCGCCTGCGCCAGGGCCGCATGGAAGACTCCACGGTATTTTCCGATGACCCGGTGAGCATGGCCGCCAAATGGGTCGAGGGTGGCTGCCGCCGCCTGCACCTGGTCGACCTCAACGGCGCCTTCGAAGGCCAGCCGGTCAACGGCGAAGTGGTTACCGCCATCGCCAAGCGTTACCCGACCCTGCCGATCCAGATCGGCGGCGGCATTCGCTCGCTGGAAACCATCGAGCATTACGTCAAGGCGGGCGTCAGCTACGTCATCATCGGCACCAAGGCGGTCAAGCAGCCAGAGTTCGTCGCCGAGGCCTGCAAGGCCTTCCCGGGCAAGGTCATCGTTGGCCTGGATGCCAAGGACGGCTTCGTCGCCACCGATGGCTGGGCTGAAGTCAGCACTGTTCAGGTCATCGACCTGGCCAAGCGTTTCGAGGCCGATGGCGTCTCGGCGATCGTCTACACCGATATCGCCAAAGACGGCATGATGCAGGGCTGCAACGTGCCCTTCACCAAAGCCCTGGCCGAAGCCACGCGCATTCCGGTGATCGCATCGGGTGGCATCCACAACCTGGGTGATATCAAGGCCCTGCTGGACGCCAAGGCCCCCGGCATCATCGGCGCCATCACTGGCCGTGCCATCTACGAAGGCACCCTCGATGTCGCCGAGGCCCAGGCCTTCTGCGACAACTACCAAGGCTGAGGACTGAACCATGGCACTGGCCAAGCGCATCATCCCTTGCCTGGACGTGGACAACGGCCGGGTGGTCAAGGGCGTCAAGTTCGAGAACATCCGTGATGCTGGCGACCCGGTAGAAATTGCCCGTCGCTACAACGAGCAAGGTGCCGACGAAATCACTTTCCTCGACATCACCGCCAGCGTCGATGGCCGCGACACCACGCTGCATACCGTCGAGCGCATGGCCAGCCAAGTGTTCATCCCGCTGACCGTGGGCGGTGGCGTGCGCACCGTGCAGGACATCCGCAACCTGCTCAATGCCGGTGCCGACAAGGTCTCGATCAACACGGCTGCGGTGTTCAACCCGGAGTTCGTGGGCGAGGCGGCGGACCGTTTCGGTTCGCAGTGCATCGTCGTTGCCATCGATGCCAAGAAGGTCTCCGCGCCGGGTGAAGTGCCGCGCTGGGAGATTTTCACCCATGGCGGGCGCAAGCCGACCGGGTTGGATGCGGTGCAGTGGGCGAAGAAGATGGAAGGCCTGGGTGCCGGTGAGATCCTGCTGACCAGCATGGACCAGGACGGCATGAAGAACGGCTTTGATCTGGGTGTTACCCGGGCCATCAGCGATGCGCTGGGGATTCCGGTGATTGCGTCGGGTGGGGTGGGTAACCTGCAGCACCTGGCGGACGGGATTCTGGAAGGGCATGCCAGCGCGGTGTTGGCGGCCAGTATCTTCCACTTTGGCGAGTACACCGTTCCGCAAGCCAAGGCCTACATGGCTTCGCGCGGGATCGTCGTTCGCTGAGCCATTGCTGGGAGGGCATTGCCCTCCATTCGCAGCACAAGGCTGCTCCTACAAGAATACACGCCCCCTGTAGGAGCAGCCTTGCGCTGCGAATGGGCCGCAACGCGGCCCCACTGGCATCACCCGTGGTTCTTGCCCAGCAACGCGTGGTAAAGCTCGGTATCCCCAAGAATCCCCACCACCTTGTCGTTATCCTGCAGCACCAGCTTGTTGCCCGTCTGATAACGAATCTGCAGCGCCTCACGCATACCGATATCGGCGTGCACCACCGTCGGCCTGCGCTCCAGCAACTCTACATTCTGCCCTGGCGCCCAATTCTGCATATCCAGGCCGTTCTGGCCTTGGCGTGCGCGCTTGAGCGAGCCGCCTTCGCCAATGTCCAGCCATGAGTCGATACCCGGGTCCAGGCACACCGACCCATTGACCCGTTTGCAGTTGTCCAGGCTGCGCATCAGGCTGCGGCCGCACAACACGTTCAGCGGGTTGGTGTGGGCCACGAAGGTGCGCACATAGTCGTCCGCCGGGTTCAGTACGATCTCTTCGGGCTTGCTGTACTGGATGATCCGCCCGTCCTTCATGATTGCAATGCGGCTGCCCAGCTTCAGCGCTTCGTCCAGGTCGTGGCTGACGAACACGATGGTCTTGCTCAGCTTGCGTTGCAGCTCCAACAGTTCGTCCTGCAGGCCCTGGCGGATCAGCGGGTCGAGTGCCGAGAACGGTTCGTCCATCAGCAGAATGTCGGCATCCATCGCCAGCGCCCTGGCCAGGCCCACACGCTGCTGCATGCCCCCGGACAGCTCGTCGGGCTTCTTGTTGCGCCACTGGGTCAGGCCAACCAGTTCAAGCTTCTCGTCCACCAGCTTGCGCCGCTCTTTCTCTGGGCGGCCCTGCATTTCCAGGCCAAAGCTGATGTTTTCGCGCACCGTCAGCCAGGGCATCAGGGCGAACTTCTGGAACACCATGGCGATGCGCTTGGTGCGCATCATCTTCAGCTCGGCCGGGGTGCAGTGGGCGATATCGATGTGCTTGCCTTCATGCTCGACGAACAGCTTGCCGCGGCTGACCGTGTTCAGGCCATTGATGCAGCGCAGCAGGCTCGACTTGCCCGAGCCGGACAGGCCCATGAGCACGCAGATTTCGCCTTTCTCGATATCCAGGTTGGCTTTTTCGACACCCACCACCAGGCCGGTCTGCTTGAGGATCTGTTCGCGGGTCTTGCCCTGGTCGAGCAGCGACAGCGCCTCGCGCGGTTTGTTGGAGAAGATGACGTCGACGTCTTCGAACCGAATGATGCTCATGCTTCACCCCTTACCGTGACTTCCGGTTGCTTGCAGATACGGTCGAGCATGATCGCCAGCAGCACGATCGCCAGGCCCGCTTCGAAGCCCAGGGAGATATCGGCGGTGTTCAGTGCGTTGACCACAGGTTTGCCCAGGCCGTCGGCGCCCACCAGGGCCGCGATCACCACCATCGACAGCGACAGCATGATGCACTGGGTAACACCGGCCGCGATGCTCGGCATCGCGTGGGGCAGTTCGATGCGGGTCAGCAACTGACGGCGCGAGCAGCCAAAGGCCTTACCGGCGTCGAGCAGCTCTTGTGGCACATCGCAAATGCCCAGGTAGGTGAGGCGGATCGGCGCGGCGATGGCGAACACCACCGTCGAGATCAGCCCCGGGACCACGCCCAGGCCGAACAGGGTCAGGGTCGGGATCAGGTAAACGAAGGTGGGTACCGTCTGCATCAGGTCGAGTACCGGGCGCATGGCGGTATAGAACATCGGTTTATGCGCGGCGACGATGCCCAGCGGCACGCCGATGGCCACGCAGACCACGGTGGCGAAGGTCACCTGCGCCAGGGTTTCCATGGTTTCCTGCCAGTAACCCAGGTTGAAGATAAGCAGGAACGACAGCGCAACGAACGCCGTCAGCCCCCACTTGCGCTGAATAACGTGCGCCAGGGCGGCGAACAGGGCGATGAGGACGAACGGGTTGAACCAGGTCAGGGTACTGGTGACGCCATGGATCATGAACTCCAGGCCTTGCGCGATGGCGTCGAAATAATTCGCGCCGTTCTGGGTCAGCCATTCGACGAACGACGCGATGTACTGCCCCAGGGGTATTTTCTGATCGATAAGCATGATAGCGAGCTTCCACCTGCAAAGATTGAAATCAGTCCGGGGCGGGCACGGTCCCGCCCCGAGGTAGCGCTATTGCGTGGTGCGTTATTGCGCCAGCTTGGCCTTGGCCGCCTCAAGGCCGGGTTTGCCATCAACGGTGGTAACGCCCGCCAGCCAGGTATCCAGCTTGCCGGGGTTGTCTTTAAGCCACTTCTTGGCGGCTGCTTCGGGTTTCATCTTGTCGTCCAGGACATAGCCCATCATGGTGCTTTCATCCTTGAGCTCGAACGACAGGTTCTTGAGCAGTTGGCCAACGTTGCTGCATTCCTGCACGTAACCCTTGCGGGTGTTGGTCAATACGGTTGCCTTGCCGAATTCGGGGCCGAAAAAATCATCCCCGCCGGTGAGGTACTGCATCTTGAAGCGGGTGTTCATCGGGTGCGGTTCCCAGCCCAGGAACACCACCGACTCGCCGCGTTTTTGCGCCCGGTCGACTTGCGACAGCATGCCGGCCTCGCTCGACTGAACGATTTTGAAGCCGGCGTCCTTCAGGCCGAAGGCGTTCTTGTCGATCATGCTCTGGATGGTGCGGTTGCCGTCGTTACCCGGCTCGATGCCGTAGATCTTGCCGTCCAGTTCTTTCTTGAACTTGGGAATGTCGCTGAAATCCTTCAGGCCCTTGTCATACAGCGCCTGGGGCACGGCCAAGGTGTACTTGGCGTTTTCCAGGTTGGCGCGCACGGTCTCGACGGTGCCGGCGTCGCGGTACTGCTTGATGTCGTTCTCCATGGTCGGCATCCAGTTGCCGAGAAACACGTCCAGGTCCTTGCCGGTGGCCAGCGACTTGTAGGTCACCGGTACCGAGATCATGGTGGTGTGGGTCTTGTAACCCAGGGCTTCGAGCACAACGCTTGTGGTGGCTGTCGTCACCGTGATGTCGGTCCAGCCGACATCGGAGAAACGTACCGTCTGGCACTGCTCAGGCTCGGCGGCCTGGGCCAGCAGTGGGGTGGACAACAACGCAACCAACAACAGCGAGGGTGAACCTTTCATGGATGGACTCCTGTGATTTTGTCTTCGGGTTCGCGTGGGTCGCCGGGCGTTCTGAAGGTCCGGTCGACCAGGCCTGCAGAGGGCAGGTTGCGTGGCCGTGCTATACGAGTCGCTTTTGATAATCCTCCAGCGCCGGGCAATCGCCTACTGGTGGGGTCGTATCCAGTACGGAACGGGTCGTATCCAGTACTGGCGATGTCGCATATGGGTTTTTCCACCCCCTCGGCCGCGTTTTTGCGTCACCAGGCCGCTGGAAAACGGCGTGAAGACGGCAGTACCTCAGGTAAAAACAGCACGGCGCAGCTGGACAAAACTACGTCGGTTGCAGACGGCGAAGGGGTAGGCAAAAGGCCGATGATGCGTGCATTCATGGCGGCTCGCAGCTTCAGCCTAGCAGTTGCCCCGCCCTGCGCATGGCGCGCAGAGACAAGCCCAGCAAGAGGTGATTCGACAATGGCCATCAGCGTGTTCGACCTGTTCAAGATTGGTGTCGGGCCCTCCAGCTCCCACACCGTCGGCCCCATGCGGGCTGGCGCTCTGTTTGTGCAGGGGCTGCGCGAGCGCGGCGAACTGGAGCAGGTAAAACGGGTCGAGGTGCGGCTGTATGGTTCGCTCTCGGCCACCGGCATCGGCCACGGTACCGACAACGCCACCATCATGGGCCTGATGGGCGATTGGCCGGACGCCATCGACCCGACCCAGATCGTCCCTCGCATCGCCGACCTGCGCGAAACCAACACCCTGCTGCTGGCCGGCCGCCTGCCCATCGAGTTTGTCTGGGCCCGCGACATGCTGTTGCTGGACGAGAACCTGCCGTACCACCCCAACGCCATGACCTTGATCGCCGAAGGCGCACAGGGCGAGCTGCACCGCGACACCTACTACTCGGTGGGCGGTGGCTTTGTGGTCGATGCCGCGCAGGCCGCCAGCGGTGTGCTGGACGCCGACCAGACCGTATTGCCCTACGACTTCAACAGTGCCGCCGAGCTGCTGCAACTGTGCAAGCAAAACGACCTCAGCGTGTCGCAATTGATGATGGCCAACGAGAAGGTCTGGCGCAGCGAGGAAGAGATCCACGCCGGCCTGCAGAAGCTCTGGCAAGCCATGCAGGAGTGCGTCACCAACGGCCTGAAATACGAAGGCACGCTGCCCGGTGGCCTCAACGTACGGCGCCGCGCCGCCAAGCTGCACCGCAGCTTGCAAGAGATCGGCAAACCCAACGTGATCGGCTCGACCATGAGCGCCATGGAGTGGGTCAACCTGTTCGCCCTGGCGGTCAACGAAGAAAACGCCGCCGGCGGGCGCATGGTGACCGCGCCCACCAACGGCGCTGCAGGCATCATCCCGGCGGTGCTGCACTACTACATGCGTTTCAGTGATGTGGTGGACGAGTCGAACGTGACCGACTTCTTCCTCGGGGCGGCAGCGGTCGGCATCCTGTGCAAGAAGAACGCTTCGATTTCCGGCGCCGAAGTCGGCTGCCAGGGCGAGGTCGGATCGGCCTGTGCGATGGCGGCGGCAGGCCTTGCGCAAGTGTTGGGGGCGACACCGCCACAACTGGAAAACGCCGCCGAAATCGCCTTGGAGCACAACCTTGGCCTGACCTGCGACCCGGTCGGTGGCCTGGTGCAGGTGCCGTGCATCGAGCGCAACGCGATTGCCGCAGTCAAGGCAATCAACGCGGTGCAGATGGCCCTGCGCGGTGACGGCGAACACTTCATTTCCCTCGACCAGGTGATCCGCACCATGCGTGACACCGGCGCCGACATGCACGACAAGTACAAAGAGACCTCGCGCGGCGGCCTGGCGGTCAGCGCCATCGAATGCTGATGCGCTAATCGCGCGCTGCTTGTCACCACGACGCCCCACTATGGGGCGTTTGTGCATGACCGGCCGTCAGATGTCGCGATGAGTGTGGGCGTTGTCGGTGACACTTAAGAGTGTCGTTTCTGGGCAACCCACCAGGCACGTGTCACCAAAGTGCTCAGCAGTTACAAGGAGCGCGCCTAGCACGGCGGTTCCAGAAGTTCAGCCAGCTCGCACCGAAGGCCCTGATTTGCCGAGTAAAGGCGTCGTTTTCAGGTTTTTTCGGATAGCCGTTCAACTTCAGGCACGGCGTTTGCGTTGAGATTGGCAACAAGCCCCTACCTACGAAGAGGGGGCCATAACAAAAAATCAGTGCCCGCCTGAGGCACACCCTGCATTTGTGTGAGGAGAAATCGCGATGACGTCGTACACCTCCGGGAATCCAACCCAGAACCGCACAGCTCCCCAGTCCATCGGGTTTCTTCTACTGGACAACTTCACCCTGATTTCCCTGGCGTCGGCGGTCGAGCCGCTGCGCATGGCCAACCAGCTTTCCGGCCGCGAGCTGTACCGCTGGCACACCCTGACCGTCGATGGCGGCCAGGTCTGGGCCAGTGATGGCCTGCAGATCACTCCCGACGCGGCCATGCACAATGCGCCGCCGATCGACACCGTGATCGTCTGCGGCGGTGTCGGCATTCAGCGCACCGTTACCCGTGAACACGTGACCTGGCTGCAGGCGCAGGCTCGCCAGTCGCGGCGCCTGGGCGCGGTGTGTACCGGCAGCTGGGCGCTGGCCTGTGCCGGGCTGCTCGACGGCTTCGATTGCAGCGTGCACTGGGAATGCCTGGCCGCCATGCAGGAGGCCTACCCACGGGTGAACATGAGCACTCGCCTGTTCACCCTCGACCGCAACCGCTTCACCAGCTCCGGTGGCACCGCGCCGCTGGACATGATGCTGCACTTGATCAGCCGCGATCACGGCCGTGAACTGTCGGCGGCGATCTCCGAGATGTTCGTCTACGAGCGCATTCGCAACGAGCAAGACCACCAGCGCGTGCCGCTCAAGCACATGCTTGGCACCAACCAGCCGAAGCTGCAGGAAATCGTCGCGCTGATGGAGGCCAACTTGGAAGAGCCGATCGACCTCGACGAACTGGCGGTGTATGTGTCGGTGTCGCGGCGCCAGCTCGAGCGCTTGTTCCAGAAGTACCTGCACTGCTCGCCGTCGCGCTATTACCTGAAGCTGCGCCTGATCCGCGCGCGGCAGTTGCTGAAGCAGACGCCGATGTCGATCATCGAAGTGGCTTCGGTGTGCGGCTTCGTCTCTACCCCGCACTTCTCCAAGTGCTACCGCGAGTACTTTGGCATTCCGCCGCGTGATGAGCGCGTGGGTTCCAACACCGCGCAGCAGGTGGCGATGATGCCGATCCCGCAGGCCATGACCCTGTCGCCGCACAGCGGGCCGATGGCGGCCCTGAGCCAGGCACGCAACGAGTCGACGTTCGCCAGCGTAAGGCTGTAAACGCTAAGCGCCCGTTTGTAGGAGCAGCCTTGTGCTGCGAAGAGGCCGGTAACAGCGTCATATAACGACTCTGTTTTCACCGGCCTCTTCGCAGCACAAGGCTGCTCCTACACGTGAACACCGCCCGTGATCATGTATTGATAATGATTCTCGACTACGGGTAACATCGCCGCCCCCGATACTCCCTGGCATACCACCCCGTGGCGGACGACAAACTGCAGCTGTACTTGGCCCATCGGGCGGCATTGGTCGATTATGCCCGCCCGATCGTTGGCTGCCGTGCCCGCGCCGAGGATGTGGTCCAGGAAGCCTGGCTGCGTTTCAGTGGGCAGGATGATGATGCCGACATCCGCCACCCGGCCAGCTACCTCTACCGCATTGTGCGTAACCTGGCCTTGGATCAGACGCGCCGCACCGCCACCGAAAAAGCCCAGCCAGACGGCGACGATATCCTCGCCGAGTTGCCGTCGAGCAGTGCCTCGCCCGAGCAGGCGGTCAGCCAGCAGAACGAGCTGGACGCCATCAGCCGAGCCCTCGAAGAACTGCCGCAACGCACCCGTATCGCCTTCGAAATGCACCGCCTCGGGGGCTTCACCTTGCAGCAGGTGGCCAACCACCTGAACGTCTCCGTGAGCTTGGTGCATCAACTGGTGCGCGACGCCATGAGCCATTGCATGGCGCGGCTGGAGGACGACCTTTGACGGGGCTGTTGAAAAAACCAGGCGCTGGCGCGTCCTTTGCTCATCGGGCCGACTCTGTGCGACCCTTCGCGCCCCCCAGCCCCCAGGAGACGTGCCGGACATGACGCCAGCAGACCTCGTATCCAGCCGCCGCGAGCAGGCCCTGGACTGGCTCCTGCGCCTGCAGCAGGCCCCGCAGGATGGGCCGCTACGTGCCGAGTTCGAGCAATGGTGCGCCAGCGATACGGCCAACGCCGAGGCCTACCGCAAGGCCGAGCGGGTGTGGCAGCTGACAGGGCAACTGGCCCCTGCCACCACCGCGCAATGGCCGCAAGCCGAGGTGCTGCGCTTGCCTGTGCAACGCACATCTCGGCGCCGCTGGTGGCTGGGCGCTGCGGCTGCTGCCTGCCTGTTGGTGGCGCTGGCGCCTTCCTTGAGCCTGCGCCTGCAGGCCGATTACCGCACGGCCCAGGGCGAAACGCGCGACATCACCCTGGCCGATGGCAGCGTGGTGCAGCTGGACAGCGACACGGCCATCGCCGTGGACTATGCGGGTGATCACCGTGATGTGCGCTTGCTCACCGGCCAGGCCTTTTTCCAGGTCACCCCCGACAAAGCCAAGCCGTTTCACGTGCGTGCCCAGGCGGTGCAGGTGACGGTGACCGGGACGGCGTTCAACGTCGCACTGCGGCCAGGCAGGGTAGGGGTGGATGTGCAGCACGGGTCGGTGCGGGTCGAGGACAGCGGCGATGGGCATGTACTGTCCGGTGCGCTCACTGCAGGGCAGCGGCTGCGCTATGACCACGGGCTGGTACAGGTGCGCACCTTCGTGCCCGCGCAGGCGGCCGCCTGGCGCCAAGGGCAACTGATTGCCGATGATCAGACGGTGGAGGAACTGGTTGCGGAGCTGGCGCGGTACCTGCCGGGTAAGGTGCTGCTGCGTGACGATGCGCTGGGGGCCAAGCGCGTCACGGGTGTGTATGACCTGCGCAAACCCGAGGCGGCGCTGCGTGCGGTGGTCCGGCCGCATGGCGGAGAGCTGCGTAGTTATGGGCCTTGGTTATTGGTGCTGAGTAAGCCTTGAAATTGCCGGGGGCCGCAAAGCGGCCCCAACAAGCGCGCCACAAAAAACTAATTTAACAATTTTCTGAAAATTCCCCGCACTGCCCCGTCTTCTTCCCCGCGCGCAATAACTGATACCGATTCGTATTCAATTTTGCAGCCCGGCGATTGCCCGGGGTGGGGATGTGGGATGACTGAAACAACAAGCCGTATGCCTCGCCAAGCGCGGGGGTGGTCGTTGCGCCTGAAGCATTTGGCCCGCAGTACGCTGCTTGGCGCAGGCTGTGTCCTGATCGTGCCTGCAGTGTCGGCAAGTGAGGCCGCCGCCTCTTCGCAATTGGCGCAAGTGCATGCTTTTGCTATCCCGGCGCAGGACCTTGCTGCCGCGTTGATCGCCTTCGGCCAGCAAAGCGGTCTGCAAATGACCGCCGATGCGCAGGTGCTGGAGGGCGCGCAAAGCAATGCCGTGCAGGGGCGTTTCAGCAACGAAGCGGCATTGGCTCGCCTGCTTTCTGGCAGTGGCCTGACCTGGGACTACGAAGGTGGTGTGGTAAGCCTGCGGCTCTTGCACAGCGATGCAGATGCCGGCCCTATGGAATTGCATGACACCTTGGTGCTGGGCGATAGCGGCGACAATGGTTACCTGGGTGCCACGGTCATCAGCAATCAGGCCATCCGTGCCTTCCCTGGGGCCAACGGCGATATCACGACCCTGCTGCAGATGCACCCGAGCGTACAATTTTCCAGCGCGCAGAAAAGCTCCAACACCCCCGGCGAAATCGACCCCGCCGACATCAGCATCAACGGCGCCAAGTTCTACCAGAACAACTTCATGATCGATGGCATTTCGATCAATAACGACTTGGACCCTGGCGCCCATGGCTACAGTGAAAACCGCCAATTCGATGCCGCGCCCAGCAACCCCCACGGCATAGCCCTGGACGCTGACCTGCTGCAGGAAGTGAAGGTCTACGACAGCAACGTTCCAGTCGAATACGGTGGCTTTAATGGCGGCGTGATCGATGCCATCACCCGTCGCCCGAGCAGAGAACTGCACGGCAAGATCTCCTATGCACTGACCCGCTCGGAGTGGACCCGCTACCACATTACCGAAGCCGATCAGGAGAGCTTCGACCACGCCTCTTCCGAGCAGTACCAGCCGGAGTTCGAGAAGACCACGTTGCGAGGCATGCTCGAGGGCCACCTGACCGACAATTTCGGTGCCATCCTGAGCTTTTCTCAGCGTCGCTCGGTGATCCCGCTCAACCGTTACGAAAATGGTTACAGCAGCCCTAATGCCGACAGCAGCGCGGACCAGACCCGCCAGCTCGACAACTACATGCTCAAGACCTATTGGGACGTCAACGAGCGGTTGACGCTGGAAGGCTCGTTCATCCACGCGCCTCAGGAGAACGTGTTTTTCAGGCAGAATTTTCTCGACTCCGATTTCACCAACACCAATGGCGGCTGGCAGGGTTCGTTGAAAGCCGTCTGGGAAGGTGACCAAGCGCGCTGGACGCACACGCTGGCGCTTACCAACCTGTACAGCTCGCGAGAGGCCGACAGCAAGGACACGGTGTTCTGGTATTACTCCGATGAGAAGAACTGGGGCAACCCCACCGGCAATACAGCCCGCAGCGGTGAGGGCTCGTTCGGCAATCTGGACCAGCGCCAGCGCGGCCTCGATTACACCCTCAAGGGTCAATGGCAGACGTTCGATTTCGCCGGTACCAGCCACGCGTTCACGACAGGCCTTGAGTTGTCGCAAAAGCACGCGGAGTGGGAGCGCGAAGCCACCGGGCAGGGGGTCAGTGGGTTTCGCCGCGACGACGAAACCCGCTGCGCAGGCGACGATCCGTGGTGCTCTGTCAGCCCGTTGCTCAACGGCAACAGCCGCCAGTGGGCGAACCTGCGTACCCAGTACAACGCAGGCAAGCTGGACCTGACCGAAAACGCTTACGCCGTGTTCATCGACGACCAAATGCAGATAGGCAAGCTCAGCCTGCGCCCGGGCGTGCGCTTCGAAGGCGATGACTACATGCAGCAGAAGACCCTTTCACCGCGCTTTGCCGGCGACTACGACTTCTTCGGCGACCGCAGCACGGTGCTGGTTTTCGGCGCCAACCGCTATTACGGCCGCAACCTGTTCAAGTACCGCCTTGCCGATGGCCGTCAGGGCTTCAATACCACCTATACCCGCAGCAGCCAGACCAGTGAGTGGGTCGGTCGGCAAACGCTGAACACCAACCGTTTTTCAGACATGAACATCCCTTACGATGATGAGCTGATGCTCGGCCTGGAACAGCGCTGGCTGAACACTGACTTTCGCCTGAAATACGTGCACCGCAAGGGCAAGGATCAGGTGGTGAGGTCTTCGTCGCGGGTGCTTGGCCTTGATCCCCTTGAGGGCTACCAGGCCATTTACTACACCTACGTGAATGCGGGGGCGAGCGAGAGCGACAACTTGTCCCTGACCGTTACGCCCAATCAGCCATTGCGGGTGCTGGGCAGTGTCACCAGCCTGCAACTGGCACTGGATTGGTCGCGCAGCAAGAATGCCTACAGCACCTATGAAGCGGGCTTCAATGACGCCGAATACGCGGATGGTGATGTGCTCTACGACGGCAAACGCATGGCTTACAGCCAACTCCCGGCTAGCGACTTCAACCGCCCTTGGACCGCCCGCCTGACCACCATTACCGAGATCCCGCGCTGGCACCTGAGCATCAGCAACTTCTTTCGTTACCGGGGTGCGTACGACCAGATCATCGACACCGGTCGCACTGCCGATGTGGACGGAGAGGCCCTGGCCGTTTACGACACCGCTTCGGTGGCTGGCGCACCCACCTGGGACATGCGCGTGAAATGGGAAATGCCCACCGCCAGGGAGCAGGCGCTGTTTGTTGCTGTGGACGTGACCAACGTCACTGACAAGGTCAACTCGATCGTCAGCAACAGCAGCACCGTCCGCACCACGTATGAAGTCGGCCGCCAGTACTGGCTGGAAGTCGGCTACCGCTTCTGACCCCATAAAAAACCGTGGACACCCTGATGAAAAAGCTCATTGCGGGCCTGCTCGGCCCGCTGCTGCTCGGCGCCTGCACAGCGCTACCCGAACCTGACTCGCCATTGCCTTGGGATGCCCAAGTCAGCCAAGGCACCCTGGCCAACGGCCTGCAATACCGGCTGGTGCGCGAGACCGCCCAGCCTGGCCGGCTCGACCTGCGCCTGACGGTCAATGCCGGTTCAATCGACGAAACCGACGACCAGGTGGGCGTCGCGCACATGGTCGAACACCTGGTGTTCCACAGCCGCGCCGGGCAGCCGGGCAACCTGCGCCAGCGCATGACGGCGTTGGGCTGGGTGCAAGGCCGTCACTTCAATGCGGTGACCAATTACGAACGCACCCAGTTCATGCTCAGCCCGCCGGCCGGCGTGCGCCAGGCCCCGCAAGCGCTGCAAGCATTGGCCGACCTGGCGTTCGCCGGCGATTACAGTGCTGCCGACCTTGAGCGCGAACGGCCGATCGTCATCGAGGAATGGCGGGGCGGCCTGGGTGTGGCCCAGCGCATGAACCAGCAACGCACCGCCTCGCAACGGGTTGGCTCGCGTTACCCAGAGCACCGCACCATCGGCAACGAGGCGGCCATTCGCAGTGCCAGCCTGGCCAGCTTGCAAGGCTTTCAGGCGCGCTGGTACCAAGCGCCGAACATGGTGATTTCGGCGGTGGGCGACTTCGAGCCCAAGGCCATACTGGCGCAGATCGAGCACACCTTCGGCAAGGCCAAAGGCGGTGCCAGCCCGGCTCGCGACTACCGTGACCTGCCGCTGGACAACGCGCTGAAAATCTTCCGCCTGCAAGACCCGCAGTCCGGCAGCAACCAGGTGGGGCTGTTGTTCCGCCTGCATGAACCGCACAGCCGTGGCACCACCCGCGCGGCGCTGCGTGAGCGGTTGATCGACCGCATGGCCTTGGCCGCGCTGCTCGACAGCCTGCGACGCCAGCCGCTGGCGCCCGGGGTGCGCAGCCTGGTGGCGCAGAAGACCCTGATTGGTAGCCAGTCGACGGTGCTGGGTATCGCTGCCGGCGTCGAAGGCCAGCAGCATGAACAGGCGCTGCGCCAGCTGCTGACCGAGATCGAGCGCTTGCGTCAGCATGGCTTCAGCGAGCAGGACTACCAAAAACAGCAAGCCCATATTCGCGCCTTGGGCGACAAGACCTTGGCCAACCACGCGCCACGTACGTTCGAGCAGTGGGTCGAACAGCTGAACAACGCCACCGCGGCAGAAGGCAGCGTGGTCGAGCGTCATGCTGCTGCCCGTCGCTACCTGCAGGTGCTGCCAGGCATCGAGCGGGAAGACCTCAATCACAGGCTGCGGCGTTGGCTTGGCAGTGCCGATCGCGTGTTGCAGTTTAGCGTGCCTGGGCAGTCGCAGGTCGAGTTGCCAAGCGTCGCAGCGGTCGAGGCACTGCGGGTGGAGATCGCCAGTCAGACCCTTTCGCCACCTGTTCAGCAGCCAGCTGAAACCCCGAGCGTAGCCAGTTACAAGCCCGATGCAGCGGGCACCGCAGGGCACATTGTCGACCGCAAGGCATTCCCTGCTGAGCACGTCGAACACTGGCGCTTGGGTAACGGCGACCGGCTGGTATGGCTGCGCCGTAACGGCCCAGAAGGCAAGTGGCTGTTACAAGCGGACTCGTCCGCCGGCTACCGCGTCGCCGATGCGCCTGCCTGGCGCTTGCAGATGGCTGCCCAACTGGCCGTGCGCAGCGGGCCGGATGGTGCGCAGGCGTGGCGCCAGGCGCAAAGTGCCACCGTCAGCCTTGAGCATCAGTCACAGCGCCTGCAGTTGAACCTCAGCGCCCGCCCCGAGCAGCTTCCGGCCTTGCTGCAGAGCTACCGGCTGAGCCAACAGGCGAGCATCGACCCGTCGTTGTTCGACGAGGCGCGCAGCGATCTGCTGCAGCGCCTGCGCAGTCGTCCCGAAGATGTGCGTGCGCGCCAGGAGCGCGAGCAGCGCGTGCTCAAGTACGGGGCCGATCATTGGCAAACCCCTGACCAGGCTGCGCTGCAACAGCTGGATCGCAAGCAGTTGCAGGCGGACTGGCAGCGCCTTGCCCATGCGCCCGTGACTTACTACCTGATGGCTGATGTGCCCGCAGAACAGCTCGAACCGCTGGTGCGCGGCTACCTGGCCAACCTGCAGCGCGGCGTCTCGCCAAACCCGCAAGCCGCGTTGCAGCAACCCGGCCAGCGCCGCAGCGACCTGGCGATCGCGCTGGAGCCCCGCGCCGTGCTGCAGGCCAGCAGTTACCAGCCGCACGCCTGGCAACCACAGGCCGCCATGCGTGTCGCACTGCTGCGTGAGTTGGCCAACCAGCAGCTCAAGCAGCAACTGCGCGGCGAGGCCTCGGGGGTTTATCGCCTGAGCTTCGATGCCCAGCTCGACCCGGATTCGCAGCGCATCGAAAGCACCCTGAGTTTTACCTGCGACCCGGCGCGTGTGGATGAGTTATGGGCACTGGCGCAGCAGACCCTGGCCGAGCTGAACGTGGATGAGCAGTGGTTGTTGGCCGAGCGTCGCGAGCTGGTGCGCCAGGAGGCTAAACGCCGCGATGACCCGCAAACCCAATTCAAGCGCTTGATCCTCAGTGAGCGCCACTGGCAGGACCCCCGCTACCTGAGCGAACAGGCGAGGCTGCCCGAGGCACTGACCGTGCCGGCCATGCAGCAACTGGCGCGACAGTTGTTCCCCGTCGCCAACCAGGTGCAGCTGCGCCTTTTGCCATCGGCTGCCGCGCTGGAGCAGGCGTTGTGAATACCCTGCGCAGGTTCTACCGGCTGAGCCGGCCATTCTGGCAAGCTCGCCAGCAGTGGCTGGCCTGGCTGATGCTGGCGACGATCATCGGCCTGGGCCTGTTGATCGTGCAGATCAACGTGTTGATCAACAGCTGGAGTAAAACTTTCTACGACACGCTGGCGTCTTTCGACACTGCGGGGCTGTACGCGCTGGCCGGTGAGTACGCCCTCTATCTTGGGTTATACGTGCTGATCTTCGTCGCCCTCGACTACCTGCGCAAAGGGCTGGTGCTGCGTTGGCGTCAAGCGATGACCGGGCGTTTGATCGATGCCTGGCTGAACGACCAGGCGTTCTACCGCCTGGGGCTCAGCGGCGAACCCGACAACCCGGACCAGCGCATCGCCCAGGACGTCGACCTGATGGTGGACCTGAGCATCGAGCTGGTGGCCTCGCTGGTGGTCAACCTGGCCCAGGTCGGCGCGTTCGTGGTGATCCTGTGGAACCTGTCCGGGGTGCAGACCTTCCACCTGTTCGGCGAACCCTTCACCGTGCATGGCTACCTGCTGTGGATCGTGCTGGCCTACACCTTGATCGGCAGTGTCCTGACCCACCTGATCGGCAAACCCTTGCACGCGCTCAACTATGTGCGTGAGCAACGGGAGGCGGACTTTCGCGCGGGCCTGCTGCGCAAGCGCGACCACGCCGAGCAAATTGCCCTGTACCGAGGCGAGGCGGTCGAGCGCCAGCACTTGGCGCAGCGCTTCCAGGCGATTGCCGAGAACTGGCGACAACTCATGGGCCGTGAGCGCGACCTTAGCCTGTTCACGGTCGCCTACCAGCGCTTCAGCCTGATCGTGCCGGTATTCGCGGCGCTGCCCGCGTTCATGGCCAAGGCCATCACCTTGGGTGGCCTGATGCAGATTCGCAGCGCGTTCAATGCCGTGCACGACTCGCTCAGCTGGTTCATCAAGCTGTACCACAAGCTGGTGCGCTGGAGCGCGGCGCTGGAGCGGCTCGACCAGTTCGAGCAGGCCATCGCCACCAGCCGCCAACAGGTGATGAAGGCGCCGCAGGGCCATTGCCTGTGCTTGCAAGGGCTGACGGTATGCCGGCCGGACGGCAGTCATTTGCTCCGCGACCTCAAGCTGCGCGTCGGGCAGGGGCAATGGGTGCGGCTGGCCGGGCATAGCGGGTTGGGCAAGTCGACCTTGCTGCGCACTTTGCAGGGGCTGTGGCCCCATTACTCGGGGGATTGGCAATTGCCGCCGGGGCGCAGCCTGCTGTTGCCGCAGCAGCCGTATCTGCCGCAGATGAGCTTGCGTGGCTTGCTGGCTTATCCACAGGTGCGGTCGATAGACGATGTGCAACTGGTCGATGTGCTGGGCAAGGTGGGGCTGGGTGGGTTGATCGGTCAACTGGACAGGCAGGTGGAGTGGGAGCGGGTGCTTTCTGGCGGCGAGCAGCAGCGGGTGAGCCTGGCGCGGGCCCTGTTGTACCGGCCGGATACGTTGTACCTGGATGAGGCGACCAGTCAGCTGGATATCGGCAGTGCGCAGCGTTTGCTGGAGATGCTCAAGCGGGAGTTGCCGGGGTGTACCGTGGTGGCGGTAACCCACCAGGAAGGCTTGGCCAAGGTATTCGGGAAAACGGTGGAACTGGAACCTCTGTGAACCCGTACTGGCCTCTTCGCCGGCAAGCCCGCTCCTACAGGATCGTGCAGACCTTGTGGGAGCGGGTTTGCCCGCGAAGAGGCCGGTGCAGGAATAATCGGTCAGGCCCGCTTGCTGAACTGCGCCAGCGCAGGCAAAAGCTGCTTGTCGATCGCCTGGCGCACCGCCGGCAATATCGTCGCGCTGCCGGTATACATCTGCTCGACCATGCCCTTCAGCGCCCTTGCATTAGGCTCGGTCAGCCCACGCACCACCGCCTCGCAGGCCTGCTCGGCGCTGGCCCCGGCGGGGATGTCGAAACCGCGCGCGCGCAGGTGGCCGGCGAGGTCGTCCTGGTCAATCAAATCCGCATGCATCATGGCTATTGTCCCTTTTATCGCTAAGAGAGTGCTGCTGTGATTTACGACCGATTCTGTGTCCACCGCGACATGCCCGCAAGGGCAGAATGTCGCAATGGCTGCTTTGGCTAAGAACAGGTCGTTTACGGCTAAATCACCCAGCCCCGAAGTGCGCACACTCAAGCCATCTACCGCAACGGAGGGTTTGGTCACCCTCGCTCGTGCACAGTGGATGTTGCTCGCTCTTGGCCCCGGATGCTCACGGCTTTCCGGGGTTATTTTTTCCTCCCTGGCAGCTGTTTCCCTAGCAACTCTACGAGTAGGCGGTCGCAGCGTCAGCTGATTAATTCAGTTCCTCTATTCCACAGGAACTGAACCATGAAACAGATGCTGACCAAAACGTGCCTATTGGGGGCGGGGTTGCTGTTCTCCTCGCTCTGCTACGCCTCATCGCCGCCAACCGGCGGTGCTGCTGCCCAACTCTTCTCGTTCGAGCAACGCCGCATTAACCTGCAAGCGAACACAACGGGTTATATGCGTACCTTGCTTGACGACCCTGCTAACAAGGATGTGCTGCTGGTCGATGTGCAGCCGGCGCTCATCAGCAATGAAACACGCACATTGGCAATCACCCTGCCCGACGGCAAGGCGGCGACTTTTAACCTGGAAACTTACAGTGCCCTGCCCGAGGGGATGGAGGGTTGGGTGGGTTACAAACCATCGGCTGTGAAATCGAAGTCTGCCTCGGAACTCAAGTTTGACCCACTGTATTACCTGTCGATTGTGCGTCAAGGCGATCAGTTGGTAGGGGAGATCATGGTCGACGGGCAGCGTTACCGTTTGGAGTATGTGAGCCCGGGTCAACATGCCCTTGTGGCTATCGATGAAGCCAAGCTTGCGCCCCAGGATGCCCTCCCAGAGGCTAAGGCGGTGGCGGCGCAAGCGGCGAGCGTTCAGCCTCACGCCACCTCTGAACATAGCACCATCCGCCTGATGTTCGTCACCACCCAACAATCGAGGGCCAAGTACCCCAACCCACGTCTGACCCTTAACCAAGCGTTGCAAGACGTGAATCAAACCATGAAGAACAGCAAGGTCAACATCACCTTTGAACTGGCCGGCATCTATGCTGCCAATTACGATGAGTCGGGCAAGGAATATTCGAAGTTGCTTAACGATGTAACCTACTACATGAAGGACGTGGCGCAGGCCCGGGACGGCATGCTGGCGGATTTGGTCTCCATGATAGTGGTCAATAACTCCCTGTGTGGCGGCGGAAAGCCTGGGCCCTCCAAAGCCGCTGGGTTCACTGCAGTGACGTGCCTCTCTTCGCTGGCTCATGAAATAGGCCATAACTTCGGTATGGTGCACAACTCGGGTGGCGCAAGGACACCGTCTTACATCCATGGCTACCGCTGGAATAAGAGCCTTTTCTTTTCATTCCGTACGCAGATGTCATATGAGTGCACAGGCCGCTCTTGCCCCCGCATTGCATACTTCTCCAATCCGCGCCTGAGCTACGCCGGCGTTCCCATGGGGACCGTCAAGGACAATGACGTTGCACGAGCATTGAATGAGCGACGTGGCATTGTAGAAAATTTTTATCCCTCTCCAGCCGAATCCGCCAAGATTAAAGTGTTCGAACAGTCCGGCTTCAGGGGAAAAAGCTGCGAGATGTACCTGCAGAAGGATAGCGTGACAATAGTGAAAGACAGCCTTTGTCGGTCACTGACCACCTCTCGCTCCGCTAAAATCGAAAACTTCCAGGCAGGGAACACGTTGTGCTTGCGCAATACGGATGACTCCAGGAACCGCTGCTTTACGGGGGCTTACACGGGTAATTTCGAAATCAATAACTTTGACCTCGATTCGGCCTGGCCAGGCGAACTGAAGCGCAGCGTAAAAGGCTGGCCAATGAACGGATCAGTTACTCAGGTAAGTTACAAAAAAACCGGTGACACCTTCGTTCGGCTTTATGCGCAAGAGAACTTCAAGAGCCCGCTATGCACGGTTGCAGTTGGGGAGGGGAAAACGGTGACCCTGAACACCGAAGCCCAATGTCCTTCGAATGTTGGCAGGTCCCGTTCTGCGCAGGTGCTGGGTTTTGATGGCAGCAAAGTATGTTTCACCAACGCAGACGCCAAGAGAAAGCACTGCTACAGCGGCCCGTATCAGGGCGACTTCAGTATTCGTAACTATGACGTCAGCAACCTGAATTTACCCAAGGGCCTGACGGCTACCAAAAGCAACTATATGAACAGTAATGCCTATCGGATTTCAAAGGGCGTGGAGTAACACCGCAACCTTGACTGAGCAGATGGCCCCGGCACTCTGAGAGCGCCGGGGCTGCTGTTCATTGGCTACCGGCGCTCAGCCCGATAGTGCGTCCGGCATAGGCCGGAGGCGGCAGGTCACACTGCTCCTCTATCAACGCCTGCAGCAGCGCGGTGCTGTTCTGCGCAAACGGAGCCGACCTCGGCCCCGCCAGGTCCACGTGCAGCAGCAACTGCTCACTGGCCGCCAACGCCTCGTCAAAGCCTGCCCGATGCAGGCTGTGATAAAGGTGCAGGCGCTTGCGATCGAACCCGATGATCTGCGTCTGCACCCACACTTCGCTGCCCAGCTTCACTTCGTGCACGTAGTTGATGTGCGCTTCGAGCGTGAACAACGAATGCCCACTTTGCCCGCGGCTGTCGGCATCCAGGCCGATACCCTCCATCAATGCATCGGTGGCATAGCTGAAAATCAGCAGGTAATAGGCATCGCGCAGGTGCCCGTTGTAATCCACCCAGTCTTCCTGGACCGGGGTGCGGTAGGTGATCAGTGCGGGCATTGCAGTCTCCTTAATCGCCAAAGGCCATGCCGTGCTTGGCCTTGCTGGTTTTCACCGCGTCCAGCACTGCCAACAGGGTGTCATCACGGTAGCGCTCCAGCGCCGCAATACTGCGTTCGCCCAGTTGGTCCGAGGTACCGTCCACTACATCGTCGATCAGCTTGTCGGTCAACTCGGGGGCTGGCAAGTAGGTCCAGGGCAGTTTAAGCGCCGGGCCGAATTGCGACATGAAGTGGCGCATGCCTGCATCGCCACCGGCCAGGGTATAGGTGAGGAAAGTGCCCATGAACGACCAGCGCAGGCCAGCACCAAAGCGGATTGCATCGTCGATTTCGCCGGTGGTCGCCACGCCGTCGTTGACCAGGTGCAGCGCCTCGCGCCACAGCGCTTCGAGCAGGCGGTCGGCAATGAAGCCGGGGACTTCCTTGCGCACATGCAGCGGGCGCATGCCGAGGGCGGTGTAGATGGTTTTTGCCGCGTCGATGGCCTCTGGCGAGGTGCGCTTGGCGCCGACGATTTCGACCAGCGGCAGCAGGTAGACCGGGTTGAAGGGGTGGCCGACTACGCAACGTTCAGGGTGGGTGGACGACTCGTAGAATTCACTGGGCAACAGGCCCGAGGTGCTGGAGCCGATGATCGCATCAGGCTTGGCCGCAGCGCTGATTTTCGCGTGCAGGTCGAGCTTGAGGTCCAGGCGCTCTGGCGCGCTTTCCTGGATGAAGTCGGCGTCACGCACGCAGGCTTCGATGGTACTGACGAAGGTCAAACGTTGCGGCGAAGCGCCTGGCGCCAGGCCTTGTTTTTCCAGCGCCGGCCAGGCATTGGCGATGCGTTTGCGCAGGGCCTGCTCGGCGCCGGGGGCTGGGTCCCAGGCGACGACATCCAGGCCGTGGGCGAGCGCACGAGCGACCCAGCCGCTGCCGATCACGCCACTACCCAGGGCGGCGAAGGTCTTGATCTCGGTGATGAAAGGCATAGCGGTCTCCTGAGGGATCAGCGGCGTTTGAGGTTCATTTTTTCCCGGCCCTCGGCCGGGGTCAGCACGCGAGCGCCGAGGCGGGAGATGATCTCCACCGCGCGCTCGACCAGCTGGCCGTTGCTGGCCAGTACGCCACGGTCCAGGTACAGGTTGTCTTCTAGGCCGACGCGCACGTTGCCGCCCAGCAGCACCGCCTGGGCCGCCATGGGCATCTGCATGCGGCCGATGCCGAAGCCGGCCCAGGTGACGTTGGCGGGCAGGTTGTCGACCATGGCCTTCATGGTGGTGGTATCGGCCGGCGCGCCCCATGGGATGCCCAGGCACAGCTGGAACAGCGGGTCGTGGAGCAGGCCTTCCTTGATCATCTGCTTGGCGAACCACAGGTGGCCGGTGTCGAAGATTTCCAGCTCGGCTTTTACGCCCAGCTCGGTGATGCGCTTGGCACCGGCGCGCAGTTGGGCCGGGGTGGAGACGTAGATCGAGTTGCCGTCGCCGAAGTTGAGGGTGCCGCAGTCGAGGGTGCAGATTTCCGGCAGCAGCGCTTCGACGTGGGCCAAGCGCTCCAGCGGGCCGATCAGGTCGGTGCCTGGGCCGAATTCCAGGGGCGTTTCGCCTGGGCCGATTTCCAGGTCGCCGCCCATGCCGGCGGTGAGGTTGACGATGATGTCCACGTCGGCTTCGCGGATGCGTTCCATGACTTCGCGGTACAGGTTCACGTCGCGGCTGAAGCGGCCGGTTTGCGGGTCGCGGACGTGGCAGTGGACCACGGTGGCGCCGGCTTTGGCGGCTTCGACGGCGGCTTCGGCGATCTGCTGGGGGTGACCGGGACCAGGTGGCTTTTGGAGGCGGTGTCGCCAGCACCGGTGAGGGCGCAAGTGATGATGACGTCGTGGTTCATGGCGGTTCCTTGTGGTGTCTGTGCTGGCCTTTTCGCGGGCAAGCCCGCTCCCCCAGGATCACGCTGTACCTGTAGGAGCAGCCTTGTGCTGCGAAAGGGCCGGATCAGTTGGCGGTAAGCTTGAGGTTGTCCGCAGCGGGCTTGCCATCGAAGGTGGTCACCCCTTCAAGCCAGCGGGCCTTGTCCTCGGGGTGGTCCTTGAGCCACTGGCGGGCCGACTCCAGCGCGTCTTTGTGGTCGAGCAGCGGCTGCATCATGCGGCTCTCGTCCTCGGCGCTGAAATTCAGGTTGGCCAGCAGGCGGTGAGCGTTGGGGCAACGTTCGGCGTAGTCCGGCGCGGTAACCGTCCACACCGTGGCGCGGCCTTCGTCAGGGCCGAGCGCGTCTTGGCTGTCGCCCAGGTAGGCCATGTCGATGTTCACGTTCATGGGGTGCGGCGCCCAGCCGAAGAACACCACCGCCTCCTTGCGCCGCACGGCACGGTCGACCGCGGCGAGCATGCCGGCCTCACTGGACTCGACCAGCTGGAATTTGCCCAGGCCGAACTGGTTCTTGGCGATCATCGCCTTGATCTGGGTATTGGCCCCCGAGCCGGGCTCGATGCCGTAGATTTTCCCACCCAGTTCCTTTTCGAACTTATGAATGTCGGCGAAGGTCTTCAGCCCCTTGTCGGCCAGGTACTTTGGCACTGCCAGGGTCGCCCGGGCGTCTTCCAGGCTCGGCTTGTCGAGCACCTTGACCTGCTTGGCGTCGATGAACGGGGTGATGGTCTGGGTCATGATCGGGTTCCAGTAACCCAGGAACATGTCCAGGCGTTTGTCGCGGATGCCGGCAAAGATGATCTGCTGCGAAGCGCTGGTCTGCTTGGTCTGGTAACCCAGGCCGTCGAGCAATACCTGGGCCATGGCGCTGGTGGCGATGACGTCGGTCCAGTTGACCACGCCCAGGCGCACGTTCTGGCAGGCGGCGGGCTCGGCGGCTAGAAGCGGGGTAGAGGCGATGCTGCTCACGGCAAGGGTCAACAGGCTGCGGCGGATCAAGCTGTGCATGGTGGCTCTCCATCGGCAGTGCATATTGTTATGGGGATCGGTCTCTCTGGACCGTGTGAACACGCTACGCTGCTGTCGGGGTGGAAAATCGCACCCTGGCGACCAACACTTGCACCCTGGCGACCACCTTCACTGTGGAGCGATGCAATGCCGCAGATCATTCATTTCCTGTTGTTGCCCGGCTTCTCGGCCATGGGCTTTATCAGTGCGCTGGAGCCGCTGCGTGTGGCCAACCGTTTCAAGGGCCCGTCGTATCGCTGGCAGGTGCTGAGCCTGGATGGCGGCGCGGTGCAGGCCAGCAATGGGATGTCGGTGAACGCCGATGCGGCATTGGGCGCGGGCGAGGCGGGGGGTATTTTGCTGATCGTCGCCGGCTTCGAGCCTTTAGCCTGTTATGGGCCGCCGCTGCAGCAGGCGCTGCGCCGTCTCGATCATGACGGGGTGATACTCGGCGGCATCGATACCGGTGCGGTGGTGCTGGCCGAGGCGGGCTTGCTCGACGGCCATCGCGCTACCGTGCACTGGGAGGCGCTGGAAGCGTTCAAGGAAAACTACCCAGGTTTGCAGGCGACCCAAGAGTTGTTCGAAATCGACCGGCGGCGCATCACCTGCGCGGGCGGCACGGCCTCGATCGACCTGATGCTCGACCTGATTGCGCAAGCCCACGGCAGTGAGTTGGCGGTGCAGGTGTCGGAGCAGTTCGTGCTTGGGCGTATCCGCCCGCGACAGGATCACCAGCGCATGCAGATCGCCAGCCGCTATGGCATCAGCAACAAGAAGCTGGTGAAAGTGATTGGCGAGATGGAGCGCAATACCGAACAGCCTTTGAATACCCAAGTGCTGGCCGACGCGGTGCAGGTAACGCGGCGGCAGCTGGAGCGGCTGTTCCGGCTGCACTTGGACGACACGCCCAGCGGGTTTTACCTGCGGCTGCGGTTGGACAAGGCGCGGCAGTTGCTGCGCCAGACCGACATGAGTGTGCTGGAGGTGGGGGTTGCTTGTGGGTTTGAGTCGGCGTCGTACTTTACCCGCTGTTACCGGGCGCGGTATCAGCGGTGCCCGCGGGAGGATCGGCTGGCCAGAGCGGTGTGAAGTAAACCTGTATTGGCCTCTTCGCGGGCTTGCCCGCGAAGAGGCCGGTGCAGGTTTACTGCTGCCCGATGGACTGCAGGTACTCCGACCGGTCATCACTGCGCTGTGCCACACAGGTGCCCCACGCCGCCTCGAACGCCTTGCTCCCAGGCTTCTCGGCAAAGGTCTCGACCTTGCAATCGGCATCACGCAGTTGGGCCCAGAGTTTTTCCGCCGCTTCCATACGCCCCACCAAGGCATTGGCCTGGTCGGCTTCGTCGGCATACTGGTCGCGAATGCGCTGGATCAAGTCATCGTAAGCCGACTTCAGCTCCCGCTCGGCCGTCTGCTTGTTGAATGCCGCGCACGCGTACGTCTGTTGGTCGGTCTCGACGTTGTCGCACGGGGTGCTTTCTTCCTCGCCGGCCTGGGCGCCCGACACGACGGCCAGCAGTACCAGGCATGCCATTGATTTCATCCTTTATCTCCTCAACAGGCTGACGAATCGCAGGGATTCTCGCTCAGCCGAAGGCAACGCGGTAGCTCCCTGACGAAATGTTCATGAAAGCGAGCAAAATGTCGTTATCGAGACTGTCTCTCATCGCCAGATAGCGTCGCAGAGGGCCTGTTGTCGCGCATTGACGCTTTCGGCAAACCCCCTGTCGTTTTTGCATCGGGGCGCCTCGGGGCACAGGCATATGCTGGCCCCAAAGCGCCGGCACAACGTTCGGCGTGACCCAACTCAATAAAAGGGGACAGCCTGATGAGCCCAGCCGAATTACACGCCGACAGCATCGTCATCGACGGTTTGATCATTGCCAAATGGAACCGCGAGCTGTTCGAAGACATGCGCAAAGGCGGCCTGACTGCGGCCAACTGCACGGTGTCGGTCTGGGAAGGGTTCAAGGCCACGGTCGACCAGATCGCCTCCAGCCAGAAGCTGATCCGCGACAACAGCGACCTGGTCATGCCGGTGCGCACCACCGCCGACATCCGCAAGGCTAAAGAACTGGGCAAGACCGGCATCCTCTTCGGCTTCCAGAACGCCCACGCGTTCGAAGACCAGATCGCTTACGTGGACGTGTTCAAGCAGCTGGGCGTGGGCATCGTGCAGATGTGCTACAACACCCAGAACCTGGTCGGCACCGGCTGCTACGAGCGTGACGGCGGCCTGTCGGGCTTCGGCCGCGAGATCGTCGCCGAAATGAACCGCGTCGGCATCATGTGCGACCTGTCCCACGTGGGCTCCAAGACTTCCGAAGAAGTCATCCTCGAATCGAAGAAGCCGGTCTGCTACTCGCACTGCCTGCCGTCGGGGCTCAAGGAGCACCCGCGCAACAAGTCGGACGAAGAGCTGAAGTTCATCGCCGACCACGGCGGTTTCGTTGGCGTGACCATGTTCGCGCCGTTCCTGGCCAAGGGTATCGATTCGACCATCGACGACTACGCCGAAGCCATCGAATACACCATGAATATCGTCGGTGAAGACGCCATCGGCATCGGCACCGACTTCACCCAGGGCCACGGCCAGGACTTCTTCGAATACCTGACCCACGACAAGGGCTACGCCCGTCGCCTGACCAACTTCGGCAAGATCATCAACCCGCTGGGCATTCGCACCGTTGGCGAGTTCCCCAACCTCACCGAGACCTTGCTCAAGCGCGGCCACTCCGAGCGTGTGGTGCGCAAGATCATGGGCGAGAACTGGGTAAACGTCCTCAAGGATGTCTGGGGCGAGTAAGCCGCTCTCCAAGCCTGAAAGCCCCTGCCAGCAACGCCGGGGCATCCCAATAAAAAATTTTATGGAGTTGAGTTTCCATGGCCAAGATCGCCCCGCAATTGCCAATCGAAGTCGACAGCGAGACCGGTGTCTGGACCAGCGACGCCTTGCCGATGCTGTACGTGCCACGCCATTTCTTCGTCAACAACCACATCGGTATCGAGGAAGTGCTGGGCGCCGACGCCTATGCCGAGATCCTCTACAAGGCGGGCTACAAGTCGGCCTGGCACTGGTGTGAAAAAGAAGCCGAGTGCCATGGCCTGGAAGGCGTGGCGGTGTTCGAGCATTACATGAAGCGCCTGTCCCAGCGTGGCTGGGGCCTGTTCGAGATCCAGGACATCGACCTGGACAAAGGCACCTGCAGCGTCAAGCTCAAGCACTCCGCCTTCGTCTATGTGTACGGCAAGGTTGGCCGCAAGGTCGACTACATGTTCACCGGCTGGTTCGCCGGCGCAATGGACCAGATTCTCGCTGCCCGTGGCAGCAAGATCCGCACCGTGGCCGAGCAGGTCTATGGCGGGTCGGAAGAAGGCCACGAAGATGGCCTGTTCGTTACAAAGCCGTTGTAAGCCGGAGATAGCGTCATGGCATTCGAAGCAATGTTCCAGCCGATTCAGATCGGCAAACTGACCATCCGCAACCGCGTGCTCAGCACCGCGCACGCCGAGGTCTACGCCACTGACGGCGGCATGACGACCGACCGCTATGTGAAGTACTACGAAGAGAAGGCCAAGGGCGGCATCGGCCTGGCGATCTGCGGCGGCTCGTCGGTGGTCGCCATCGACAGCCCGCAAGAGTGGTGGGCGTCGGTCAACCTGTCGACCGACCGCATCATTCCGCACTTCCAGAACCTGGCCGACGCCATGCACAAGCATGGCGCCAAGATCATGATCCAGATTACCCACATGGGCCGTCGCTCGCGCTGGGACGGCTTCAACTGGCCGACCCTGATGTCGCCGTCGGGTATCCGTGAACCCGTACACCGCGCCACCTGCAAAACCATCGAGGTGGAAGAGATCTGGCGAGTGATCGGCAACTATGCGCAGGCTGCGCGTCGTGCCAAAGAAGGCGGCCTGGACGGCGTAGAACTGTCGGCCGTGCACCAGCACATGATCGACCAGTTCTGGAGCCCGCGGGTCAACAAGCGTACCGACGAATGGGGCGGTACCTTTGAAGGCCGCATGAAGTTCGGCATGGAAGTGCTCAAGGCGGTGCGCGCCGAGGTCGGTGACGACTTCTGCGTGGGCATGCGTATCTGCGGCGACGAATTCCACCCCGATGGCCTGAGCCACGAGGACATGAAGCAGATCGCCGCGTACTACGACGCGACCGGCATGCTCGACTTCATCGGCGTGGTGGGCTCGGGTTGCGACACCCACAACACCCTGGCCAACGTTATCCCGAACATGAGCTACCCGCCGGAGCCGTTCCTGCACCTGGCG
This sequence comes from Pseudomonas sp. B21-031, assembly GCF_024748985.1. NCBI lineage: Bacteria > Pseudomonadati > Pseudomonadota > Gammaproteobacteria > Pseudomonadales > Pseudomonadaceae > Pseudomonas > Pseudomonas sp. B21-031. The sequence goes on from NZ_CP087181.1 coordinate 361,846, forward strand.
GCCGGCATCAAGGAAGTGGTCAAGGTCCCGGTGCTGCACGCGCAGAACATCAAAGACCCGAACCAGGCGACGCGCATCCTCGAAGGCGGCTATGTCGACATGGTCGGCATGACCCGCGCGCACATGGCTGACCCGCACCTGATCGCCAAGATCAAGATGGGGCAGATCGACCAGATCAAACAGTGCGTCGGTGCCAACTACTGCATCGACCGCCAGTACCAAGGCCTGGATGTACTGTGCATCCAGAACGCCGCGACCTCCCGTGAATACATGGGCGTGCCGCACATCATCGAGAAGACCACCGGCGTCAAGCGCAAGGTGGTGGTGGTTGGCGCCGGCCCAGCCGGCATGGAAGCCGCCCGCGTGGCGGCCGAGCGCGGCCACGACGTGACCTTGTTCGAGAAGAAAGACCAGATCGGCGGGCAGATCACCATCGCCGCCAAGGCACCGCAGCGCGACCAGATCGCCGGTATCACCCGTTGGTACCAACTGGAACTGGCACGCCTGAAAGTCGACCTGCGCCTGGGCACCGCTGCTAGCGTGGACGCGATCCAGGACCTGCGCCCGGACGTCATCGTACTGGCGGTGGGCGGCCATCCGTTCGTTGAGCAGAACGAGCACTGGGGCGCGGCCGAAGGGCTGGTAGTCAGCAGCTGGGACGTGCTCGATGGCAAGGTTGCGCCGGGCAAGAACGTGCTGGTGTACGACACCATCTGCGAGTTCACCGGCATGTCGACCGCGGACTACATTGCCGACAAGGGCAGCCAGGTCGAAATCGTCACCGACGACATCAAGCCGGGCGTGGCCATGGGCGGCACGACCTTCCCGACCTACTACCGCAGCATGTATCCCAAAGAAGTGATCATGACCGGCGACATGATGCTGGAAAAGGTCTACCGCGAAGGCGACAAGCTGGTGGCGGTGCTGGAGAACGAATACACCGGCGCCAAGGAAGAACGCGTGGTCGACCAGGTGGTAATCGAGAACGGCGTGCGCCCTGACGAGGAGCTGTACTACGCGCTTAAAGATGGCTCGCGCAACAAGGGCCAGATCGATGTGGAGGCGCTGTTCGCCATCAAGCCGCAGCCGATCCTCAGCCAGCCGGGCGAGGGCTACCTGCTGTACCGCATCGGCGACTGCGTGGCCCAGCGCAACGTGCATGCGGCGATCTACGACGCCTTGCGCCTGTGCAAGGATTTCTGATCCAGCGGGCATAAACGCCGTAAACCCCTGTGGGAGCGGGCTTGCCCCGCGAATGCGTCAGCAAGAACAACGATGTTGTCAGGCCGGACGTGTTCGCGGGACAAGCCCGCTCCCACAAGGGGCATAGCGGCGCAAGATTTCAGCTGTTGTGGGAGCCTCCCATGTTGAACACCCTTCTACCCATTCTGCTGTTCGCTGCCCTTGGCCTGGCGGTGCTCGGCGCCCTGCGCCGGGTGCGCATGTGGCGGCGTGGCCGAGCGTCCAAGGTCAATTTGATCGGCGGCCTGCTGGCCATGCCGCGACGCTACCTGGTCGACCTGCACCACGTGGTCGAACGCGACAAATACATGTCCAAGACTCACGTCGCCACGGCGGGCGGCTTTGTGCTGTCGGCGGCCTTGGCGATCCTGGTGCACGGCTTCGGCCTGCAGAGCAAGATTCTTGGCTACGCGCTGCTGGTCGCCACGGTGATCATGTTCACCGGTGCAATCTTTGTCTTCAAACGCCGCCTTAACCCACCTGCGCGCCTGTCTAAGGGCCCGTGGATGCGCCTGCCGAAAAGCCTGCTGGTGTTTGCTGCAAGCTTCTTCATCGCCACCTTGCCGGTCGCCGGTATTCTGCCTGCCAACACCGGTGGCTGGGTGATGGTCGGTGTGCTTGGCCTGGGTGTGCTGTGGGGCGTGTCGGAGCTGTTCTTCGGCATGACCTGGGGCGGCCCGATGAAGCACGCCTTCGCCGGTGCCTTGCACCTGGCCTGGCACCGCCGTGCCGAACGTTTCGGTGGCGGCCGCTCCACCGGCCTCAAGCCGCTGGACCTGGAAGACCCGAACGCGCCGCTGGGCGTGGAAAAACCGGTGGACTTCACCTGGAACCAACTGCTCGGGTTCGATGCCTGCGTGCAGTGCGGTAAATGTGAAGCCATGTGCCCGGCCTATGCCGCTGGCCAGCCGCTGAACCCGAAAAAACTGATTCAAGACATGGTCATCGGCCTGGCCGGTGGCACCGACGCCAAGTTCGCTGGCAGCCCGTACCCGGGCAAGCCGATCGGCGAGCATGGCGGCCACCCGCACCAGCCAATCGTCAACGGCCTGGTCGACGCCGAAACGCTGTGGTCGTGCACCACCTGCCGTGCCTGCGTCGAGGAATGCCCGATGATGATCGAGCACGTCGATGCCATCGTCGACATGCGCCGCCACCTTACCCTTGAAAAAGGCGCGACCCCGAACAAAGGCGCGGAAGTGCTGGAAAACCTGATCGCCACCGACAACCCAGGCGGCTTTGCCCCAGGCGGGCGGATGAACTGGGCGGCAGACCTCAACCTGAAATTGCTGTCGGACGTGAAAGCCACCGAAGTGCTGTTCTGGGTGGGCGACGGCGCCTTCGACATGCGCAACCAGCGCACCCTGCGCTCGTTCGTCAAAGTGCTCAAGGCCTCGGGCGTAGACTTCGCCGTGCTCGGCCTGGAGGAACGCGACAGCGGTGACGTGGCCCGTCGCTTGGGTGATGAAGCAACCTTCCAGCAATTGGCCAAACGCAATATCCAGACCTTGGCCAAATACAAGTTCCAGCGCATCGTCACTTGCGACCCGCACAGCTTCCACGTGCTCAAGAACGAGTACGGGGCGTTGGGTGGCGAGTATCAGGTGCAGCACCACAGCACCTACATCGCCGAACTTATCGCAGCCAAGAAGCTCAACCTCGGCCAGCACAAGGGCGGCAGCGTCACCTACCACGACCCGTGCTACCTGGGCCGTTACAACGGTGAATACGAAGCACCCCGTGAAGTGCTCAAGGCGTTGGGTATCGAAGTGCGCGAGATGGAACGCTCGGGCTTCCGTTCCCGCTGCTGCGGCGGTGGCGGCGGTGCGCCGATTACCGACATCCCGGGCAAGCAACGGATTCCCGACATGCGCATGGACGACATCCGCGAGACCGAGGCCGAACTGGTGGCGGTGGGTTGCCCGCAGTGCACCGCGATGCTCGAAGGTGTGGTCGAACCGCGCCCACAGATCAAGGACCTCGCCGAGCTGGTAGCCGACGTGCTGATCGAAGAGGAAACCCCCGCGACCCCAAAGTCGCCAACGGTTAAACGTGAACCTGCGGAGGTGCACTGATGAGCGACATCATCCGCCGCGACCCACGCGCCGAGTGGATCGCCCGTAACCGTCTGCATCCGCTGCACGCGGCGATGCAGACGCAACAGACCAGCTGGATGGGGCCCAACGGCGTCATCCGCAAGAACCCCCACGCGATTGCCGCGGGCTTCATCGGCCCTAGTGGCATCAAGCGCATCGACCGCAGCGGCGCCCAGCAGGGCACCGGTGTGGGCGGGCGGCGCACGGCGGCGGCTGAAGTCAAACTGCCGCTGCACCAGGTGCCAGCCCCGGCCTTCTACATTGCCGTGGTGCCGGACATGGTCGGTGGCCGCCTTGGCAGCCACGACCGCGACGTGCTCGGCCTGGCCCACAGCCTGGCGGGCAGCGACGGTGCGGTGCTGGCGATCGTGTTTGGCGAGCACAAGGAAAGCAACTTCACCAGCGCCGGTGTTGACCGCTTGCTGGTCATTGAAGGCGAAGCGTTTGAAGGGTACGCACCCGAACAACTCGTCCAGGGCCTGCGGGCTGTGGATAACCAGTTCACGCCGCGCCACTGGCTGCTGCCGGACAGCCGCACCGGGGGCGGCGAGTTGGGCCGACGCCTCGGCGCGGCGCTGGGCGAGCGCCCGGCGACGCGGGTATGGCAGGTCAAGGACGGCCAGTGCATCGGCCGCGCCGGTGCTGGCCAGCAAGACCTGCAGCGTGCGGTACCGCGGTTGATCCTGGCTGCGGCCGAGTGCGCCGAGCCCGTTAGCGAGACCCGTCACGAGGCGCTGCCGGTGGAGTTGTCCACAGGCGTAGTGCGTAGCCTGTCGCGTATCGAAGACCTCGGCTCGGTGGCGGTGGACCCTGCCACCATTGCCATGGCCGAGGCCGAGTTCATTGTCTCTGGCGGCAACGGCGTCAAGGACTGGGACCTTTACCACAAGGCCACTGCAGCCCTGGGCGCCACCGAAGGCGCCTCGCGGGTGGCGGTGGACGACGGTTTCATGCCGCGCAACCGCCAGGTGGGCGCTACCGGTACCTGGGTCACGGCGCGGGTCTACGTGGCGGTCGGTATCTCTGGCGCCATTCAGCACCTGCAGGGCATCGGTGCCTGCGACAAGGTGGTGGCGATCAACATGGACCCGGGCTGCGACATGATCAAACGGGCCGACCTGTCGGTAATTGGCGACAGTTCAGCGATTCTTCAGGCATTGATCGAGGCTGTGGAAAACTACCGCAGCGGCGGCCAGCGCGACGCGGCATAAGGGCACGAGCATGAGTACGAAAGTCATCAGCCTGGTTTCCATTGGTGCTCACCCAAGCTCTGGTCGCGCCCGCCGCGCCGAGCAGGATGCCCGCGCGGTGGAGCTGGGGTTGCAACTGGCTGGGGATAACTTGCAGGTGGTACATGCCGGTGATCCTCGGGAAGAGGCCTTGCGTGCGTACCTGGGCATGGGGCTGGAGCACTTGGATGTACTGGAGCAACCGGCTGGGGCCGATGTGCTCGACGTGCTAGGTGATTACCTGCGCGACGCCGGGGCACAGCTGGTGCTGACCGGCAGCCAGGCCGAGACGGGCGAGGGCTCGGGGATGTTGCCGTTCCTGCTGGCCGAGAAGCTGGGCTGGCCGTTGATCGTTGGCCTGGCGGAAGTGGAGTCGATTGAAAACGGCACAGCCCAGGTGCTGCAGGCACTGCCACGCGGGCAGCGGCGTCGCCTGAAGGTGCGCCTGCCGTTGCTGGCGACTGTGGATAACGCTGCGCCCAAGCCACGCCAGAGCGCGTTCGGGCCGGCGCGGCGAGGTGTGTTGGCAGCGCGTAACGTGGCGATTGTCGAAGACGACCTGCTGGGCGAGGCAGCGCTACAACCGGCCCGCCCACGGCCCAAGCGATTGAAGGTGATCAAGGCCAAGAGCGGTGCCGACCGGATGAAGGCGGCAACGGCCAAGGCCAGTGGCGGCGGGGGCAAGGTGCTCAAGGATGTATCGCCGCAAGAGGGCGCCGAGGCGATCCTCAAGCTCTTGGTGGAGGAAGGGGTCCTGCGCTGAATCATCTGCCGTGCGTCATGCGCGCACTTTGTAGGAGCAGCCTTGCGCTGCGAAGAGGCCGGTAAATGCACAGTGGATCTTCGCTGCTGTCACGGGCCTCTTCGCAGCACAAGGCTGCTCCTACAGGGCCGGTTTGCTGGGCCGTCAAGTCAGCTCGCCAGCCACATTGAAGGCCCAGAAGGCCAACCCTTCGATCACTGGTTCGAAGGTGACCCGCTCCCCCTCCAGCAGCCGCACCCTGCCCACCATCAGAATTGCACACCGTGCCACGAAATAGTCCCCGCTGCCGTCCTCAGCCTTGATAACTCCCACTCCCTTCATCTCGTGGAACCACTTCACAGTGCCGTTCAGGCGCCTGTGCATAAGTGACCTCTGGCTGAGCCCAACCTGTGGCTTCAATCAAACACAAAGGGGGGTTATGTGGAAACTGGCAGAATTGACAGGTAGGACGGAATGTTACCCCCGGAATCTGTTCGCCAAGGTGTGGATAAAGTGTTTGTGCATCGCTGCAGGCTTCTGGATTCAGTTGCTACACGGGTTTGATCAAAAAATGAGCATAATCTGTCCGGTGCCCATGAATCGCTCAAATATCGAGGCTTATGAGCGTTATCCACAGGTCTTTTCAGTGATGTGAACGTTTGCACACAATCTCTGTTGGTGTCTCTGTGGACAAGGTGTACGGAATTCGCTGTAGCCCAGGTTCCACGGGACCTGAAGAGATTTGATCAAAAAATGATCAGTACATCCCTGGTATTTCTGCTAGTACCCGCGCTTTTCATCTGGCGATAAGGTATCCACACGATGCGCCAGGTGTGGATAAGCGATGTCGAATCTACTGTTAATGACCGATTGGCAACAGTCCGTATTGGGAGGGCCTGCTCATATTTCGCGTGCTTATTCACCTTACGGTGCGGTCACATCTCCCCTGGTAACAGGGTTGGCTTTTTGTGGACAGAATCGTGATCCATTGACGGGCAATTACCCATTAGGGAATGGCCATCGCGTCTACAGCCCGACGCTCATGCGTTTCCAGAGCCCTGACGCGCTAAGCCCGTTTGAGCGGGGCGGAATCAACGCATACGGATACTGCGCAGGTGACCCCGTCAACCGGATCGATCCCTCAGGGCGATGGATGAGGCGTTTGTTCGTGGCGGGGGAAAGTCTATTTGCCCTTGGTGGTGCTTTGGGGGCCGCGAATGTAACGGTGAAGCGTATGAAAGCCATCAACGACCTCAACCTCCCTCTCCCCCCCGGCATCGACCCGCCAATGCCTGCGAACCCAGAGTGGATAACGCGGCTTGCGGAGACAGCGGACATGCATAGTTACCAGGTCTCAATGCTAACGCGTGTGGTAACCATCGGAGCCCTTCTAGGTGGTGGATGGGCAACCCCTGTGGTTCCTATCGCAAGTGCAGTGACTGCGGCGCGGGGCGTTGCTGTGGTAGCAGGATTTGCGGGGGTGGTGGGCAATGGCCGCATGGAGTGGAAGCGAGCTGTGCTCCGCGGAAATAACCCATATCGCATTGCTGGTCAGGCCTTTTTGGAGGCGAATAATCCGGCTAGCTATTTTCGTGCGATTGGGGAAGCCGTGGGCTGGGGGTGGGACAAGGTTCGTACTGCTGGCGTCGGTCTCGCCAGATGGATTAGTGATTCTGTGGCAAATGCTCGTCAGTCGGGGAACTCACCCAACATCCACAATTCAAGCCAGGAGGAAACGCGTTTCTGACAATAAGGAACTCGATTTGTCTGGATTTGGCCCTGGGCGCTATGACACACCCAGGGCCAAGCACGTTTACTGCGCCTGCACTTCCTTCAAATACGGCGCCGGTTCCGCCCCCAGGTTCTCCAGCACCCGCTGGCTGTACCAGTCGATGAAGTTCACCACACCAAATTCATAAGTCTTCGAGTAAGGCCCTGGCTGGTAAGCCGTGGAGTTGATCCCGCGCTGGTTCTCTTCCGCCAGGCGGCGGTCTTGGTCGTTGGTGGCGTCCCACACTTTGCGCATCTGTGCTGGGTCGTAGTCGACGCCTTCGACCGCGTCCTTATGCACCAACCACTTGGTGGTGACCAACGTTTCCTGGGCGCTGATCGGCCACACGGTGAAGACGATCATGTGATCGCCCATGCAGTGGTTCCACGAGTGCGGCAGGTGCAGGATGCGCATCGAGCCCAGGTCCGGGTTCTTGATGCGGCCCATCAGCTTCTGGCAGGCCTGCTTGCCGTCCATGGTCATCGATACGGTGCCCTTGAGCAGCGGCATGCGCACGATGCGGTTACGCAGGCCGTGGCTCTTGTGCAGGTACGGGATTTTCTCGGCTTCCCAGGCAGCGGCAGAGGCGGCCACGTGGTCTTTGAATTCCTGACTGGCACGCGGGTCGTTGGTGTCGTCCCATTCAAGCAGGGTCTTCAGCAGCTCAGGGTGCGAGCCGCTGCAGTGGTAGCACTCGCGGTTGTTTTCCAGTACCAGCTTCCAGTTGGCCTTTTCCAGCAACTGGGTCTGCACCGCGATCTTGGTGTTCTCCATGTCGTACGGTTCCATGTAATGGTCCAAAGTGGCCAGGAACTCGTCGATGGCTGGCGGGTTTTCCGCCAGGCTGATGAAGATGTAGCCACCCGCGACCTTCACATTCACAGGCTTGAGGCCGTATTCCTTCATGTCGAAGTCGGCGCCCATTTCGGTGCCGGCGAACAGCAGGCGGCCGTCCAGCTCGTAGGTCCACTGGTGATAATGGCAGACCAGCTTGGCCACCTTGCCCTTGTCGCTGGTGCACAGGCGCGAGCCGCGGTGGCGGCAGACGTTGTGGAAGGCATGCACCTTACCTTCGGCGCCACGGATGACGATGATCGGGTTCTTGCCGATCTGCAGGGTGATGAAGTTGCCTTTGGCCGGAATCTCGCAAGTCATGCCGGCGATCAGCCACTCTTTGTGGAAGATCTCCTGCATGTCGATCTGGAACAGACGCTCGTCGGTGTAGAAAGGCTGGGGCAGCGAGTAGGTGCGCTCGCGGGTTTGCAGCATCTCGGCGGTGGCCTTGCGTGCTGCTTCCAGTGGATCGCCCAGGCTCAGGGTTGCGGTGACGTCCATCGTGTGGTCCTCGGGGCCGTGTGCGGCCGGCAAAAGGTGGCTAATCATTGTTGTGGTGCCGCAAGGCTGTCGTAAAAAAAACAGCAGGTTCTTTTGCCGTGGAGTGTGCGTCCGAAGGCGTCGTGAACCGTATCCATGGGCGACATGGCCGATTTGAATAACGACGCCACAGCCCTTGTAGCATGGGGCTGGTCGCGATAAGTACGCCGATGTCGCAGGCAGGAATGTACGTCGCCTTCAGCTTGCGCATTATCGACGCCATAAAAAGGCCAATAGTCGGCTGCTGGAGATGAACATGTCCGATACCTTCCTCAATCCGGTCACCACCCAGACCTGGGCCAACGGCCGCCACATCGTGCGCTGCGTCAAGGTCATCCAGGAGACCTGGGACGTGCGCACCTTCTGCTTCATGGCCGACCAACCGATCATGTTCTTCTTCAAGCCAGGGCAGTTCGTCACCCTGGAGCTGGAGATCGAAGGCAAGCCGGTGATGCGCTCCTACACCATCTCCAGTTCGCCGTCGGTGCCGTACAGTTTCTCCATCACCGTCAAGCGGGTGCCGGGCGGGCATGTCTCCAACTACCTGCACGACACCATGCACGAAGGCGCCGAACTGCCCGTGCACGGGCCGGTGGGGTTGTTCAACGCCATCGACTTCCCGTCGGGCAAGGTGTTGTACCTCTCGGGCGGTGTCGGTATTACCCCGGTGATGTCGATGGCGCGTTGGTTCTACGACACCAACGCCAATGTCGACATGGTCTTCGTGCACAGCGCCCGTTCGCCGAAAGACATCATCTTCCACCGCGAGCTGGAGCAGATGGCCTCGCGCATCCCCAACTTCAGCCTGCACATCATTTGCGAGAAGCACGGGCTGGGCGAGCCTTGGGCCGGTTACCGCGGGTACCTGAACCAGCGCCTGATGGAACTGATCGCGCCCGACTACATGGAGCGCACGGTGTTCTGCTGCGGCCCGACGCCGTACATGACCGCGGTCAAACGCATGCTTGAAGCCGTCGGCTTCGACATGAAGAACTACCACGAAGAGTCGTTCGGCGCGACGCCCGCAGAAGCCAAGGCCGATGCTGTGGAGCATGCCGAGCAGGCCGCCGATGCGCCGGAAGTGGATGTTTCGGACCTCAACCTGGTGGAGTTCATCGGCAGCGAGAAGAGCATCCGCATTGCCCCGGGCGAGACCGTGCATGCAGCGGCGGCGAAAGTCGGGCTGATGATCCCCAAGGCGTGCGGCATGGGCATTTGCGGGACGTGCAAGGTGCTCAAGCTGGGCGGCGAGGTGGAGATGGAACACAACGGCGGCATTACCGAGGAAGACGAGGCCGAGGGGTACATCCTGTCGTGCTGCAGTGTGCCGAAAGGGGATGTGCGGATCGATTACTGATCTGCAGATTTTGGGGCTGCTTTGCAGCCCATTCGCGGCCGGTCCGACGCCTCGGCAAGCCCGCTCCCACAGGTTCACCGAGTACTTCAGGCTTGCGCATAACCTGTGGGAGCGGGCTTGCCCCGCGAAAGGGCCGCAGGTCAGGTACGGAAGCGCGCTACCAGCCCATTCAAATCCACCGCCAACCGAGACAACTCGGCACTCGCCGCGCTGGTCTGATGCGCTCCGGTCGCGCTCTGCACCGACAGGTCATTGATATTCACCAGGTTGCGGTCCACCTCGCGGGCCACCTGGGCCTGCTCTTCGGCAGCACTGGCAATCACCAGGTTACGCTCGTTGATCTGCGCCACTGCACCCGCAATGGTATCCAGCGCCATGCCCGCACCCCGGGCAATATTCAAGGTCGACGCGGCACGTTCGGTGCTGGTGCGCATCGACTCCACCGCCTCTTCGGTCCCGCCTTGGATGCTGCCGATCATCCGCTCGATTTCGCTGGTCGACTGCTGGGTACGATGTGCCAATGCCCGCACTTCATCCGCCACTACGGCAAAGCCTCGGCCTGCTTCACCGGCACGGGCCGCTTCGATCGCGGCATTGAGCGCCAGCAGGTTGGTCTGGTCGGCCAGACCGCGAATCACATCCAGCACCTTGCCGATGTCACGCGACTGCTCGGCCAGGTGAGTGATCAGCGTGGCAGTGGCCTGCACATCACCGCTCATGCGCTCGATGGCGCCGACGGTCTCCAGTACCAGGTCGCGCCCGTCGCCGGCCGAACGGCTGGCTTCACCGGAGGCCTCCGAGGTGCTGACTGCATTGCGCGCCACTTCTTCCACGGCGCTGGTCATCTCGGTGACCGCGGTGGCGGCCTGCTCGATTTCGTTGTTCTGTTGCTGCAAGCCACGGGCGCTTTCGTCAGTGACGCTGTTGAGCTCTTCCGCGGCCGATGCCAGTTGGGTCGCCGAACCGGCAATCAATTGCAGGGTGTCGCGCAGTTTCTCCTGCATGCGGGCCATGGCGCGTAGCAGGCGCGCGGCTTCGTCGGTGCCTTCGGCACGGATGACGTGGGTGAGGTCGCCGTCGGCCACCTGCTCGGCGCATTTAAGCGCCTCTTCAATCGGTTTGACGATACTGCGGGTCAGCAGGAAGGCGCACAGCAGGGTCAGCACCGTGGCTGCGATCAACAGGCCAATCACCAGGGCGAAGGCAGAGGCGTACTGGCTGGCAGCGGTTTCATTGGTGGCGCGGGTCTGGTCGGTGTTGATGCGCACCAAGGTGTCCATGACCTTGTTGATCTGCTCGGAGTTGGCCAGCAGGTCGCGGTTGAGCAGGTCGCGCAGTTCGTCGGTGCGGTCCGCCTGGCTCAGGCTGCGCATGCGCGCCTCCAGCTGGCGGTACTGATTGAGCAGTTGGCTGTATTGATCGTAAGCCGCTTGCTCGTCGCGTGCGCCAATCATGGGCTCGTAGGCACGGCGCGCCTGGTCGATCTGAGTGTTGCGTTGGTCCAGCAGGTTAAGCGTGTCGCGCTGCGTCTCCGGGTCGCGGTTGAGCAACAGGCGATAGGACAGGGTGCGCATGCGCAGGTTCAGCGCAGTAAGTTCGTCCAGCGTCTTGATGCTGGGCACGCTGATGCTTTCGATGGCAACGCCGGCCTGGCGGATGTTGCCCATCTGCATCAGCGAGAAGATGCCGAGGCCGAGCATCAACAGGCCGATCAGCGCGAAGCCGAGCAGCGCGCGCGGGGCGATATTCATGTTGCGTAGGGACATGAGGGGCGTAATCCAGGCAAGGGAAAGAGGTCGCAGGGGAGGGCGACGAAATATGACTTGCCTGGCTATCGGTCGTGACTGGTCAGTCTTGAGCGAGACCGGTGAAAATTGTGAGCGCGCTAACCTTTTCCTGACCGGCGGTTGATCCAAGTCGGAACAAGCGGGCGCTTACCCTGTCAATCTGCGGGTTAGAAACCTTAAGAATCCGATATTTAATGGCGAGGACTCACGCTTTTCTTTATCGTGTGCGGCCTTTGCAACAACCTGAGATAGACCCCATGCTGGAAGCCTCCCTGAATCAAATCGAGCAACTGGTCAGCGACCTGATGCAGAAAAACGCTCAACTCACCGAGCAGAACACCACCCTCGGTCAGCAACTGGCCCAGGCCAAGGAAGAAAACGAGACCTTGCAGCTGTCGCTGATGGAGCAGGAAGAGAAGAACGGCGCCACCGCCGCGCGCATCCAGGCGCTGGTTGACCGCGCCAATGCGGGTGTCGTCAACGCATGAGCCTGCAAGCGCAGCCGGTCAATGTCGTGTCGATCCTCGGCAGCGACTATTCGATCAAGGCGCCCGAAGGCCAGGAAGAAACCCTGGCGCAGGCGGTGCGGATGCTGAACACCGCCCTGGCCGAGACCAAGCGTTCGTACCCGACCCTGATCGGTGACAAGCTGCTGGTGCTGGCGGCCCTGAACCTGTGTTCCAAGCAGGTTGAGCTGCAAAAAGAGCATCAGCAGACGCTGGCGCGTACCCAGGCGCAGATCGACGCCACGGTGGACGCGATCGTTCGGACTATCGCCGAACAATAAAGCACTCCGCGATCCCTTGTAGGCGCAGCACAAGGCTGCGCCTACAATGTCCCAGATCACTGGAATAACTGGATACGTAAGTGTATACACTTCCCCCAAAACAATAATTGGCGGGGAGCACGGGCATGCGTATCTGGCGGCAAAGTATCCAGTGGCAATTGATCGCAAGCATGGGCGCAGCCCTGCTGGCGAGCATCCTGGTGGTGGTGATCATTTTCACGGTGGCGCTCAACCGCCTGACTGAACGCTACCTGGTCGACACAGCGCTGCCAGCCAGTGTCGAAGCAATTCGCAACGATATCGAGCGCATGCTCAGCCAGCCGCTGGTGGCGGCCGCCGACATTGCCGGCAATACCCTGCTGCGCGATTGGCTTGCCGAGGGCGAAGATCCCGCTCAAACCTCACGCTTTATCGAATACCTCGAGGCTGCCAAGCAGCGCAACAAAGCCTTTACCACGCTGTTCGCCTCCACCGAAACCGGCCACTACTACAACGAGAAGGGGCTGGACCGCACACTCAGCCGGGCTAACCCGAAGGACACGTGGTTCTACGGCTACATCGACAGCGGCGCCGAGCGCCTGATCAACATCGACATCGACGGTGCCACGGGCGAGTTGGCGCTGTTCATCGACTATCGCGTGGAAAAAGACGGCAAGCTGGTTGGCGTGGCGGGTATGGGCCTGCGCATGACCGAGTTGTCGAAGCTGATCCACGATTTCAGCTTTGGCGAGCACGGCAAGGTATTTTTGGTACGCAACGATGGGCTGATCCAGGTGCACCCGGACAGCGCCTTCAGCGGCAAGCGCCAGCTTGTCGACCAGCTTGATGCACAGGCCGCGAAAGCGGTGATGAGTGGCGACCAGGGCCTGCGTACCAGCCGCTTCCAGCGTGATGGCGAAGGCTACCTGGCTTTAGGCTTGCCACTGCGCGACCTGAACTGGACCTTGGTCGCCGAGGTGCCTGAGGCCGAGATCTACGCGCAGATGCATCAGGCGGTCTGGCTGACCACCTTGATCGGTGGCGGCGTGGCGCTGTTGTCGTTGCTGCTGGTGGTGTTGCTGGCGCGCGGCTTGGTACTGCCGATCCGCCGTGTCACGGCCGCACTGGTGCAGATCGGCAGCGGCGCGGGAGACCTCAGCCACCGCCTGGATGATTCGCGCCAGGACGAACTGGGTGATCTGGCCCGTGGCTTCAACCGCTTCCTCGACAGCCAACGGGGGTTGATCGGCGAGGTGCTGCGCACGACTGAACGCTTGCACATGGCCGTCGAACAGGTGACGCAGGTGGTGGACAACACGGCCGAGCGCTCCGGTCGCCAACAGGAAATGACCGAAATGGTCGCCACCGCCGTGCATGAGATGGGCCTGACCGTGCAGGACATCGCCCGCAATGCCGGCAATGCCGCCGAAGCGTCGCAATCGGCGCGCGACGAAGCCTTGCAGGCGCGTGACGTGGTGCGGCGCTCGATCCAGGGAATTGAAGGCATGTCAGGTGACATCGGCAAGGCGGCGGATGCAGTCGCACAGTTGGCCGACGAAGTCGCCTCGATCGATGAAGTATTGGCGGTGATCCGCAGTATTTCCGAGCAAACCAACCTCTTGGCGCTTAATGCGGCCATCGAAGCTGCGCGGGCAGGAGAGATGGGGCGTGGTTTTGCCGTGGTCGCCGATGAAGTGCGTACTCTGGCGCGGCGTACGCAGCTGTCTACCGATGAAGTGCAGCAGATGATCCAGCGCTTGAAGCAGGGCGCAGGCTCGGCGGTGACGTCGATGCAGGCAGGGCAGCAGGCGACGGGCAGCGGCGTTGAGTCGAGCCAACGCACCGGTGCCTCGTTGGGGGCGATTACCGACAAGGTCGAGCACATCAGCGACATGAACCATCAGGTGGCGACGGCGACTGAAGAGCAGTCGGCGGTGACGGAGGAGATCAACCGGACGGTACAGGGGATTTCCGACCTGGCCAGGGAGACAGCGGCGGAAGTGCAGGGGTGCCGGGCGGAGTGCCAGGCGTTGCGTGGGTTGGCTGATGATTTGGCGCGGCAGATGGGTGGGTTCAAACTGTAGCTCTTTCGACAGTGCGAATGCACTGAGGTGATACCTCTAGCTTGTCGAGGTAGAGGTATCGCCCATCCCGCAAATCAAGTGCTCTTTCTTTCCAAATGCACATTTACAAACATTTCCTGGTAACGAGGGTCGTCATAATTCTTGATGGTGTATTCAAAATTTTGCTTGATGTTGCAATCAGCGTTAGCGTAGTGCAGTTGGTCGGGGTGTGCGAGGAAGAATTCAGCCATTGAGTTGTCACCGTACTCAGTGACGTTGCCCTCGAAATTGATTCGGACAGTTCTTTTGTCAATGGTTTTCCGCGGGCTTTCGTTGCCGTCGTGTGTGAATTTATATTCAACTGTTGAATCTTCGCTGTCGGGATGGGTAATGCGGTGTTGGAGGCCCGTGACCTTATATGACTTTACGTTGCCGTTCGGACCAATGTGTACGGTGTCGCCGGCTTTGATGCTCGAGATTTCTTTGTCGAAATCAGCATCCAATGTGTATTTGGCGTCATCGCCAAACGTTACGCTAATGGTATCGGTCATTTGAAAGTCCTCGTGTATATGCCAAGAATATACAGGCCGCTGCAAGGTTATTTTCACGGTGTACAGAACCACCGTTCTATATCGCAATGATAGGGTTATTCTTCATCCACCATGACTACCAATAACTGATAATCCAAATGCGGGAAGGTATCGATCATGTAGTGAGCGTTTTTTTTCAGCCTGCAGAGCTTGTCGCGAAAGAGCACCTGCTGGGGTCTGGCTTGAAGGAGTGCTGCTGCTTGGCTGTTTGCGTAATATGCGTAAAGTGACTCTTTAGGGTTCAGGTCCGAGCGATAATAAGCGCCTGGCACCGGCGCCGTTGCGCTGTTGGTTATCGCGTCTCTGTTTGCCGTCGCACTTTCTTTTGAGGGCTCTTCGCCGGGGGGAATGTCTTCACAGGTGAACGCATAATCGACTGCCCCCGTCACGTTACTTTGCTTGTGAGCAGTACCCGTTATCCTGACGGCTTTACTGAAATCATCAACGATCCATAGCCATATTTTGTCGTCGATTTTAAGTTGGGCGATAAATGGCAGAAGGCTGCGCATTACTTTGTACGTGTAGGGTCCGAACGTGACATCACTGTATTCGATGGCCATGAGGGTCTCCTGGACTCGATTTTGAAATCGGGCGCGTTGGGCTAACACGGGCCCATGAAGTAAACTTCTAATGGATCAGTCTGTGTGGTGGTGCCTATTTTAAAATGCTGATGGCAGTGCGCAACTGTTAGAAATGCCAGTTTTTACTAATGGTAAAATAGGCTATGCCGGTTGTTGGCGGAGGCGAGTTGGCTGATGGCCTGATAGGGCAGGTGCGGGGCACAATGTGGACTGTGGGCGAGCGCTTTGTAGGCGAATCGCCGGCAAGCCGGCGATTGCGAACTTTCAGGCGCCTATAATGCTGCGGATATCCGCCGCCAACTCACGCACCCGATCTTCTTCGGTATCCCAAGAGCACATGAACCGCGCCCCACCACTGCCAATAAAGGTATAGAACCGCCAGCCCTTGCCCCGCAGCGCTTCAATCGCGTGCTCTGGCATTTGCAGAAACACCCCGTTGGCCTCCACCGGGAACATCAGCTCCACCCCTGGCAGGTCGCTCACCAGCGACGCCAGCAGCTGCGCGCAGTGGTTGGCGTGCGTGCCGTGGCGCAGCCAGGCGCCATCTTCCAACAGCCCGACCCAGGGCGCAGACAAGAAGCGCATCTTCGACGCCAACTGCCCGGCTTGCTTGCAGCGGTAGTCGAAGTCTTCGGCCAGCTGGCGATTGAAGAACAGGATCGCCTCGCCCACCGCCATGCCGTTCTTGGTACCGCCAAAACACAGCACATCGACGCCGGCCTTCCAGGTCAGCTCTGCCGGGCTGCAACCGAGGAACGCGCAGGCATTGGTGAAGCGTGCGCCGTCCATGTGCAAGTTAAGGCCCAGTTCCTTGCAGGTGGCGCTGATCGCCTTGAGTTCATCGGGGCGGTAAACGGTACCCACTTCGGTGGCCTGGGTGATGGTGACCACGCGCGGCTTGGGGTAGTGGATGTCCTGGCGCTTGAGGGCGACGTCGCGAATCGATTGCGGCGTCAGCTTGCCGTTGACGCTGGCCGCCGTCAGCAGCTTGGAACCGTTGGAGAAGAACTCCGGCGCGCCGCATTCGTCGGTTTCGACGTGGGCGGTTTCGGAGCAGATCACGCTGTGGTAGCTCTGGCACAGCGAGGCCAGGGCCAGGGAGTTGGCGGCGGTGCCGTTGAAGGCGAAAAACACCTCGCAGTCGGTTTCGAACAAGTTGCGGAAGTACTCGGCGGCGCGCTCGGTCCACTGGTCGTCGCCATAGGCGCGTTCGTGGCCCATGTTGGCCTTGGCCATGGCGGCCCAGGCTTCGGGGCAGATGCCGGAATAGTTGTCGCTGGCGAATTGTTGGCTCTTATCTGTCATGACACGGTCCTGTGAACGACGCAGAACAGCACTCTAAACCATCGATTCAGCAGTTGCCTATACAACCCAGACATAAGCTGATTTCAGGGTTGTCTGAACGGGCCTCTTCGCGGGGCAAGCCCGCTCCCACAATGGCCGCTTACGCAGGGCCATTGTGGGAGCGGGCTTGCCCCGCGAAGAGGCCGGCATGCACAACACAAAAGCGAATGTCGTAAACGCGCCATTGCAAGGCGTGCGCAGGCATCTGACCCACCCCGGCCAGTCATACCATCGCCACAAAGGGCCACAGTGCTCTACAGACAAGAAACGATCGCTGCCGGGAGACAACAAGATGTTCAGCAAGCAAGACCAGATCCAGGGTTACGACGACGCACTGCTGGCGGCGATGAATGCCGAAGAACAGCGCCAGGAAGATCACATCGAGCTGATCGCCTCGGAGAACTACACCAGCAAGCGCGTCATGCAGGCCCAAGGCAGCGGCCTGACCAACAAATACGCCGAAGGCTACCCAGGCAAGCGCTACTACGGTGGCTGCGAGCACGTGGACAAGGTCGAGGCGCTGGCCATCGAGCGCGCCAAGCAGCTGTTCGGTGCTGACTACGCCAACGTCCAGCCGCACTCCGGCTCTTCCGCCAACGGCGCGGTGTACCTGGCCCTGCTGCAGGCCGGTGACACCCTCCTGGGCATGAGCCTGGCCCACGGCGGCCACCTGACCCACGGCGCTAAAGTGTCGTCCTCGGGTAAGCTGTACAACGCGGTTCAATACGGCATCGACACCAAGACCGGCTTGATCGACTACGACGAAGTCGAGCGCCTGGCAGTCGAGCACAAGCCGAAAATGATCGTCGCTGGCTTCTCGGCCTACTCCAAGACCCTCGACTTCCCACGCTTCCGCGCCATCGCCGACAAGGTCGGTGCGCTGCTGTTCGTCGACATGGCCCACGTTGCCGGCCTGGTTGCTGCGGGCCTGTACCCGAACCCGATCCCGTTCGCCGATGTGGTCACCACCACCACCCACAAGACCCTGCGCGGCCCACGTGGCGGCCTGATCCTGGCCAAGTCCAACGAAGAAATCGAGAAGAAGCTCAACGCTGCCGTGTTCCCCGGCGCCCAGGGCGGCCCGCTGATGCACGTCATCGCCGCCAAGGCCGTGTGCTTCAAGGAAGCGCTGGAGCCAGGCTTCAAGGCCTACCAGCAACAAGTCATCGAAAACGCCCAAGCCATGGCCCAAGTGTTCATCGACCGCGGTTACGACGTGGTTTCCGGCGGCACTGACAACCACCTGTTCCTGGTCAGCCTGATCCGCCAGGGCCTCACCGGTAAAGACGCCGACGCCGCCCTGGGCCGCGCGCACATCACCGTCAACAAGAACGCCGTACCGAACGACCCGCAGTCGCCGTTCGTCACCTCGGGCCTGCGCATCGGCACCCCGGCCGTCACCACCCGCGGCTTCAAGGTCGCCCAGTGTGTGGCCCTGGCCGGCTGGATCTGCGACATCCTCGACAACCTCGGTGACGCTGACGTCGAAGCCGATGTGGCGAAGAACGTCGCGGCGCTGTGCGCAGACTTCCCTGTTTACCGCTGAGTGGAGTAAACGACCATGCAACGCTACTCGGGCTTCGGCCTCTTCAAACACTCCCTCAGCCACCACGAAAACTGGCAGCGCATGTGGCGCACGCCGACCCCTAAAAAGGTCTACGACGTGGTCATCGTTGGCGGTGGCGGCCATGGCCTGGCCACGGCCTACTACCTGGCCAAGGAACACGGCATCACCAACGTCGCAGTGATCGAGAAGGGTTACCTGGGCGGCGGCAACACCGCCCGTAACACCACCATCGTGCGTTCCAACTACCTGTGGGACGAGTCGGCGCAGTTGTACGAGCACGCCATGAAGCTGTGGGAGGGCCTGTCCCAGGACATCAACTACAACGTGATGTTCTCCCAGCGCGGTGTCTACAACCTGTGCCACACCTTGCAGGACATTCGTGACTCCGAGCGCCGGGTCAGCGCCAACCGCCTCAACGGCGTCGATGGCGAACTGTTGAACACCGCCCAGGTCGCGGCCGAAATCCCGTACCTGGACTGCTCGAAGAACACCCGTTACCCGATCCTCGGCGCGACCGTTCAGCGCCGTGGTGGTGTTGCCCGTCACGACGCCGTGGCCTGGGGTTACGCCCGTGCCGCCGACGCCCTGGGCGTGGACCTGATCCAGCAGACCGAAGTGATCGGTTTCCGCAAGGAAAACGGCGCGGTCATCGGTGTCGAAACCAACAAAGGCTTCATCGGCGCCAAGCGCGTCGGCGTGGTCACTGCCGGTAACTCCGGGCACATGGCCAAGCTGGCCGGCTTCCGCCTGCCGCTGGAATCGCACCCGCTGCAAGCCCTGGTGTCCGAGCCGATCAAGCCAATCATCGACAGCGTTATCATGTCTAACGCCGTGCACGGCTACATCAGCCAGTCCGACAAGGGCGACCTGGTGATCGGCGCCGGTATCGACGGTTGGGTTGGCTACGGCCAGCGCGGTTCGTACCCGGTGATCGAGCACACCCTGCAAGCGATCGTCGAGATGTTCCCCAACCTCTCGCGCGTGCGCATGAACCGCCAATGGGGCGGCATCGTCGACACCTCACCGGACGCCTGCCCGATCATCTCCAAAACCCCGGTCAAGAACATGTTCTTCAACTGCGGTTGGGGTACCGGTGGCTTCAAGGCGACCCCGGGTTCGGGCAACGTCTTCGCTGCCAGCCTGGCCAAAGGCGAGATGCACCCACTGGCCGCGCCGTTCTCCATGGACCGTTTCTACAACGGCGCACTGATCGACGAACACGGCGCCGCCGCCGTCGCCCACTAACCGGAGACACCGTCATGTTGCATATTTTCTGTCCCCACTGCGGCGAGCTGCGCTCCGAAGAAGAGTTCCACGCCTCTGGCCAGGCGCACATCGCCCGCCCGCTGGACCCTGCCGCCTGCTCCGACGAGGAGTGGGGCACCTACATGTTCTTCCGCGATAACCCACGCGGTATTCACCATGAACTGTGGGACCACGTTGCCGGCTGCCGTCAGTACTTCAACGTCACCCGCGACACCGTGACCTACGAGATTCTGGAAACCTACAAGATTGGCGAGAAGCCGCAGGTGACCGCCAACGGCAAGCAAAATAGCGCACCGTCGACCGTCAAAGGCCAAGGGGAAAAAGTATGAGCCAGACCTATCGCCTCGCCAGCGGCGGCCGTATCGATCGCAGCAAGGTCCTGAACTTCACCTTTAACGGCAAGACCTACCAGGGTTATGCCGGTGACAGCCTGGCCGCTGCGCTGCTGGCCAACGGCGTCGACATCGTCGGCCGTAGCTTCAAGTACTCGCGCCCGCGCGGCATCATCGCCGCCGGTACCGAAGAGCCGAACGCCATCCTGCAGATCGGCTCCAGCGAAGCCACCCAGATCCCTAACGTGCGTGCCACCCAACAGGCGCTGTACGCCGGCCTGGTCGCCACCAGCACCAACGGCTGGCCGAACGTCAACAACGACGTCATGGGCATCCTTGGCAAGGTGGGCGGCAGCATGATGCCGCCGGGCTTCTACTACAAAACCTTCATGTACCCGAAATCGTTCTGGATGACGTACGAGAAGTACATCCGTAAAGCGGCCGGCCTTGGCCGTGCACCGCTGCAGAACGACCCGGACAGCTACGACTACATGAACCAGCACTGCGACGTGCTGATCGTCGGTGCCGGCCCTGCTGGCCTGGCCGCCGCCCTGGCTGCTGCCCGCAGTGGCGCCCGCGTGATCCTGGCCGATGAACAGGAAGAGTTCGGCGGCAGCCTGCTCGACACCCGCGAAACCCTCGACGGCAAGCCTGCCGCTGACTGGGTCAATGCGGTGGTCAAAGAGCTGGAAAGCCTGCCGGAAGTGACCCTGCTGCCACGCGCCACGGTCAACGGCTACCACGACCACAACTTCCTGACCATCCACGAGCGCCTCACCGACCACCTCGGCGACCGCGCCCCGATCGGCCAGGTGCGTCACCGCGTGCACCGTGTGCGTGCCGGCCGTGTGGTACTGGCCGCTGGCGCCCACGAGCGCCCGCTGGTGTACGGCAACAACGACGTGCCGGGCAACATGCTGGCTGGCGCTGTGTCCACCTACGTACGCCGCTACGGCGTGGCCCCGGGCCGCAAACTGGTGCTGTCGACCAACAACGACCACGCCTACCGCGCCGCGCTGGACTGGCACGACGCTGGCCTGCAAGTGGTCGCCATCGCCGACGCCCGCCACAACCCACGTGGATCGCTGGTTGAAGAAGCGCGTGCAAAAGGCATCCGCATCCTCACTTCCAGCGCCGTGGTCGAGGCCAAAGGCAGCAAGCACGTGACCGGCGCCCGCGTGGCCGCCATCGACGTGCAGGCCCACAAAGTCACCAGCCCAGGCGAAACCCTCGAGTGCGACCTGATCGCCAGCTCCGGCGGTTACAGCCCGATCGTCCACCTGGCGTCGCACCTGGGCGGTCGCCCGGTCTGGCGCGATGACATCCTCGGCTTCGTGCCGGGCGATGCACCGCAAAAACGCGTTTGTGTCGGCGGCATCCATGGCGTCTACGCCCTGGGCGATGTGATTGCCGACGGCTTTGAAGGCGGCGTTCGCGCGGCCACCGAAGCCGGCTTCAAGGCCACCACCGGCACCTTGCCGAAAACCGTGGCACGCAAGGAAGAGGCCACCGTGGCCCTGTTCCAGGTGCCGCACGACAAGGGCAGCAAAGGGCCGAAGCAGTTCGTCGACCAACAGAACGACGTGACTGCTGCCGGTATCGAGCTGGCCACCCGCGAAGGCTTCGAGTCGGTCGAACACGTCAAGCGCTACACCGCGCTGGGCTTCGGTACCGACCAAGGCAAGCTGGGCAACATCAACGGCCTGGCCATCGCCGCCCGTTCGATCGGCATCACCATCCCGGAAATGGGCACCACCATGTTCCGCCCCAACTACACGCCAGTCACCTTCGGTGCGGTAGCGGGCCGTCACTGTGGCCACCTGTTCGAACCTGTACGCTTCACCGCCCTGCATGGCTGGCACGTGAAGAACGGCGCCGAGTTCGAAGACGTTGGCCAGTGGAAACGCCCGTGGTACTTCCCCAAAGCCGGTGAAGACATCCACGCCGCCGTGGCCCGCGAGTGCAAGGCCGTGCGTGACAGCGTCGGCCTGCTCGACGCCTCGACCCTGGGCAAGATCGATATCCAGGGCCCGGACGCGCGTGAGTTCCTCAACCGCATCTACAGCAACGCCTGGACCAAGCTCGACGTGGGCAAGGCCCGCTACGGCCTGATGTGCAAGGAAGACGGCATGGTCTTCGACGACGGCGTGACCGCCTGCGTTGGCGACAACCACTTCTACATGACCACCACCACCGGCGGCGCGGCCCGCGTGCTGCAGTGGCTGGAGCTGTACCACCAGACCGAATGGCCAGAGATGAAGGTGTACTTCACCTCGGTCACCGACCACTGGGCGACCATGACCCTGTCCGGCCCCAACAGCCGCAAGCTGCTGAGCGCGCTGACCGACGACATCGACCTGGACAAGGACGCCTTCCCGTTCATGACCTGGAAGGAAGGCACCGTCGCCGGCGTACCGGCCCGTGTGTTCCGCATCTCGTTCACCGGTGAGCTGTCGTACGAAGTGAACGTGCAGGCCAACTACGCCATGGGCGTGCTGGAAAAGATCATCGAGGCGGGCAAGCAATACAACCTGACCCCGTATGGCACCGAGACCATGCACGTGCTGCGTGCCGAGAAGGGCTTCATCATCGTCGGCCAGGACACTGACGGCTCGATGAACCCAGACGACCTGAACATGAGCTGGTGCGTGGGCCGCAACAAGCCGTTCTCGTGGATCGGCCTGCGTGGCATGAACCGCGAAGACTGCCTGCGCGACAACCGCAAGCAGCTGGTTGGCCTCAAGCCGGTGGACCCGACCCAATGGCTGCCTGAAGGCGCGCAACTGGTGTTCGACCCCAAGCAACCGATCCCGATGGACATGGTTGGCCACGTCACCTCCAGCTACGCAGCCAACTCCCTGGGTTATTCGTTCGCCATGGGTGTGGTCAAAGGCGGCCTCAAACGCATGGGCGAGCGGGTGTACTCGCCGCAGGCTGACGGCAGCGTGATCGAAGCGGAAATCGTGTCTTCGGTGTTCTTCGATCCGAAGGGTGAGCGGCAGAACGTCTAAGGCCCCGGATGGTGGCGCCGAACCCTGTGGGAGCGGGTTTACCCGCGAATGCGATGTTGGCCTTACTGGCCTCTTCGCGGGTGAACCCGCTCCCACAGGTTCGGCGTTGCTCGGAACTACAGAATTCAAGGCAGGTAAGAAATGAGCGCTATCAACGTCTTCCAGCAAAACCCCGGCGCCGACGCCAAGGCCCAGTCGCCGCTGCACCATGCCGACCTGGCCAGCCTGGTTGGCAAGGGCCGCAAGAACGCAGGCGTGACCCTGCGTGAGAAAAAATTCCTCGGCCACCTGACCCTGCGTGGCGACGGCCATGACCCGGCCTTCGCCGCAGGCGTGCACAAGGCCCTGGGCCTGGAGCTGCCGGTGGCCCTGACCGTGGTCGCCAACAGCGACATGTCGCTGCAGTGGATGGGCCCCGACGAGTGGCTGCTGATCGTCCCGGGCGGCCAGGAGTTCGCCATCGAGCAAAAACTGCGCGCGGCCCTCGACGGCCTGCACATCCAGGTGGTCAACGTCAGCGGCGGGCAGAGCCTGCTGGAACTGCGCGGCCCGCACGTGCGCGAGGTGCTGATGAAGTCCACCAGCTATGATGTTCACCCAAACAACTTCCCGGTGGGCAAGGCCGTCGGTACCGTGTTCGCCAAGTCGCAACTGGTGATCCGCCGCACCGCCGAAGACACATGGGAACTGGTGATTCGCCGCAGCTTCGCCGATTACTGGTGGCTGTGGCTGCAGGACGCTTCGGCCGAATACGGCCTGAGCATCGAAGCCTAAGGAGAGCCGCACATGAGTCGGGCACCGGATACCTGGATTCTCACCGCCGACTGCCCGAGCATGCTCGGTACCGTCGACGTGGTGACGCGTTTCCTCTACGAGCAGCGCTGCTACGTCACGGAGCACCACTCCTTCGATGACCGGCAGTCGGGGCGTTTCTTCATTCGCGTCGAATTCCGCCAGCCGGACGATTTTGACGAGGCGGGCTTCCGTGCCGGCCTCGCTGAACGTAGCGAAGCGTTCGGCATGGCCTTCGAGCTGACCGCGCCTAATCACCGCCCCAAGGTGGTGATCATGGTGTCCAAGGCCGACCACTGCCTGAACGACCTGTTGTACCGCCAGCGTATTGGCCAACTGGGCATGGACGTGGTCGCAGTGGTGTCCAACCACCCAGACCTCGAACCGCTGGCGCATTGGCACAAGATTCCTTATTACCACTTTGCACTCGACCCCAACGACAAGGCGGGGCAAGAGCGCAAGGTGCTGCAGGTGATCGAGGAGACTGGCGCGGAACTGGTCATCCTTGCCCGCTACATGCAGGTGCTGTCGCCCGAGCTGTGCCGGCGCCTGGACGGCTGGGCGATAAACATTCACCACTCGTTGTTGCCGGGGTTCAAAGGCGCCAAGCCTTATCACCAGGCGTACAACAAGGGCGTGAAGATGGTTGGCGCGACCGCGCATTACATCAACAACGACCTCGATGAAGGGCCGATCATTGCCCAGGGGGTCGAGGTGGTGGACCACAGCCATTATCCCGAGGACCTGATTGCCAAAGGGCGGGATATCGAATGCCTGACCCTGGCGCGGGCGGTGGGGTATCACATTGAGCGGCGGGTGTTTCTTAACGCCAACCGGACTGTGGTGCTCTGACTATTTTGGGGCTGCTTTGCAGCCCATCGCAGGCAAGCCAGCTCCTACAGGTGCACCGCCGCTTTCGAATGCGGCGCTGTACCTGTGGGAGCGGGTTTAGCCGCGAATGGCCCAACACATTATCCCCTGCCGTAAAAAGGCATCCCCCTGTCGTTTTCAGTCAGCGCAACTCGCCTCATCAGGCCCACAATTCCCTGCATCCCAGTAACACATGCCGCCCATGGATGGCGGCGCTTCAACCAACGCTGCATAAATAAAAATCAAGCGAGGTAAGAGCATGTCTGGCAATCGTGGAGTGGTGTATCTCGGCGCCGGCAAGGTCGAGGTGCAGAAGATCGACTACCCGAAAATGCAGGACCCGCGCGGCAAGAAGATCGAACACGGCGTCATTCTAAAGGTGGTCTCCACCAACATCTGCGGCTCCGACCAGCACATGGTCCGCGGCCGCACCACTGCCCAGGTCGGCCTGGTTCTGGGCCACGAAATCACCGGTGAAATCGTCGAGTTGGGGCGTGATGTCGAACGCCTGAAAAAAGGCGACCTGGTGTCGGTACCCTTCAACGTCGCCTGCGGCCGCTGCCGCTCCTGCAAAGAAATGCACACCGGCGTCTGCCTCACCGTCAACCCGGCCCGCGCCGGTGGTGCCTACGGCTACGTCGACATGGGCGACTGGACCGGTGGCCAGGCGGAGTACGTGCTGGTGCCGTACGCTGACTTCAACCTGCTGAAACTGCCGGATCGCGACAAGGCCATGGAGAAAATCCGTGACCTGACCTGCCTGTCCGACATTCTGCCGACCGGCTACCACGGTGCCGTGACGGCGGGCGTTGGCCCAGGCAGCACTGTTTACGTCGCGGGCGCCGGCCCGGTCGGCCTGGCCGCTGCTGCCTCGGCACGCCTGCTGGGCGCTGCCTGCGTGATCGTCGGTGACCTCAACCCAGCCCGCCTGGCGCATGCCAAGTCCCAGGGCTTCGAAGTGGTCGACCTGTCCAAAGACACCCCGCTGCACGAGCAGATCATCGACATCCTTGGCGAACCGGAAGTGGACTGCGCCGTCGACGCCGTTGGCTTCGAGGCCCGCGGCCATGGCCACGAGGGTGCCAAGCATGAGGCCCCGGCCACCGTGCTGAACTCGCTGATGCAAGTCACTCGCGTTGCCGGCAACATCGGTATCCCCGGCCTGTACGTGACCGAAGACCCGGGTGCGGTGGATGCCGCCGCCAAGATCGGCGCCCTGAGCATCCGCTTCGGCCTGGGCTGGGCGAAATCGCACAGCTTCCACACCGGCCAGACCCCGACCATGAAGTACAACCGCCAGCTGATGCAGGCGATCATGTGGGACCGCATCAACATTGCTGAGGTGGTCGGCGTGCAGGTGATCAACCTGGATCAGGCGCCGGAAGGGTATGGTGAGTTCGATGCGGGTGTGCCGAAGAAGTTTGTGATCGACCCGCACAAGATGTGGGGCGCGGCGTAATTTAAGTTGAGCTAAAAGCCCCTCAAGTGAGGGGCTTTTTCTAGATGCTATTCATTAATGGCGAGGTGACGGCGACCTTGGAAACTCGTCAGTAGGTTGCCAAAAGTCGCTAGCTTTTGTAGATGAATTGCGCCTGGTCGTGGTCAGGACGGCAAGTTACGGTTCAGCAGGTGGTTGAGAAGCAATGTTCCACAGTAACAATCAGCATTCAAGCTACCTTTTCCGAGTGAGCTTCAGCTGTCTACAGCACAAAAACGCATAAGGCGAGGAGAGGAGCTGCGCAATCTTAGACTCAGCGGTAACTGGCCGAATCTGGCTTGTAAGCTTCGCCATTAAAGCCAGTCGTTGTTAGCATCTAGGGCAAGCTCGGATCGTGGCCGTAGGTTGAGAGGTATGGACTTCCAGGCCATTCGCATTGTGCGATCAGCTTGTCGCCTTGGTAAAAGAACAGTGTACTGTGCATAGGTTGACAGGCCAGTAGAAAAGGCGAAAAATCCGGCGCACACGAAGTTTTTTATTCTTTCCTAATTGAAATAGTGATGAAAGTTGCTGCCGCAGCCAGCCCAAGGAGTGAAAAGCCACCGTAAATAATCTTCTGCTTATTTTTTTCCCAAAAACGGGGGGTACGAGCCGGGAAGTTTTTTGGGTCGTTCAAATATGCTACTGCTGATTCCTCAGACCTAACACGCGCATAATAGTTCTTTTCTAGTTCATTATGTGTATGAATGAATTCATCTCGAGTCATGTGGGTTTGTTTGTATGTTCCAGTTTCTGTGGCATAGACTTCATGATCATAAGCATTTAATTCAAGCTC
Source organism: Pseudomonas sp. B21-031 (assembly GCF_024748985.1). Classification (NCBI taxonomy): domain Bacteria; kingdom Pseudomonadati; phylum Pseudomonadota; class Gammaproteobacteria; order Pseudomonadales; family Pseudomonadaceae; genus Pseudomonas; species Pseudomonas sp. B21-031. The sequence goes on from NZ_CP087181.1 coordinate 388,899, forward strand.
AAATTTTTCCCTCTTCGTCTCATAAGATTCTTTTAGTGAATTAATTCGGCGTTGTTTTATTCTGTTAGGGTCGTCGCCTATCCATTTTTTATCTACAATCGAGCGTTTAGGGCGATTGTTGACTTGTTGTTGGACATTTCTCTTTGGGCGGGGTTGGGCTTGGGCTTGCGCTTGGAACGCGCCCCGAGATTGCCCTGAAGGATCATTCCAATTGATCGGGTCTCCAGCACAATAGACATACGCATTAATTCCACCCTTCCCAAAAGGGCTAAGTGCATCTTGGCTGCAAAACCGCATCAATGTCGGGCTAAACATCCGTTTACCGCCACCCAGTAAATATCCACCGCTTACAGACTCTGGGTGCTGTCCATTAAAACCGAGCAGTGCAGCTACTGCATCGATCGCCCGATGGCCGTAGGGCGTATAGAATATGCGTTGAGGGCCCATGCTGAGAATTGAGGCAGACAGGTCGGTCTGCAGGAGTTGCTTATTGCTCACACCGTCTAACTGCGCGACAGCTGACACTTTCGTCCAGAGTACTCTACGGTCGCCCAGTGGACCCGTCTCGGTTACCAAACGGTCTTTTTGATAAAAGCGAAGCGCCACATTGCCTGCGGCTTTAACCAGTTGGGATTCGGGGGCGTTGATTTGCTGAATGCCCTGCTCTTTGAGTGCCATAGTTACCGCTTCCTGGTTCGACTGTTAAGCCTTAGGTTGCCCTCGGATGCCAATGGCAACAACTGGCAGAATTATCAGGTCATGAAGGCGTGTCGTTGGTAGAAGGATTGGAACAAACCTCTAAAACTCCAGTCGAATGCCTCGTTTCCCAGGCCATCCCGGCCCACGAGGTCCCTCCCGATGAAAGCATTCACCCTGGCAACCCTGATGACCCTGGCCGCAAGCCCGGTGTTCGCCTTCAACCTCAGCGATGCCGCCAACGCCGTGTCGGCCATGCAGAACCAGAAACAGCAAGGCCAGGTGCAGGCGCCCGAGGCGCAGGCTAATTTGCTCAACACGTTGGGCAGTGAACTGAAGATCACCCCGGAACAGGCCGTGGGCGGGGCAGGGGCGATGCTGGGGTTGGCGCGCAATAACCTGAGTTCTGACGACTATGGTCAGCTGACCAAAGCCGTGCCTGGGCTGGACTTGTTGTCGGGTGCCAATGCACTGGGCGGGTTGAGCGGGTTGGGTGAGTTGCTGGGTAAGAACAGCGAAAGCCAGTCGGCATTGAGCAATGCGTTGGGCAACAACGTGGAAAACCGTAGCGATCTGGACAGCGCGTTCAAGGCGCTGGGCATGGATACCGGGATGATCGGACAGTTTGCGCCGTTGATTCTGCAGTACTTGGGGCAGCAGGGGATTGCAGGCTCGTTGTTGCAGAACCTGGGTAGCCTGTGGACTACCCCCGCGCCGCTGGCTCAGCCTTCGGTCTGAGGGGGTGTAGCGGCAGTGCTGGAATCACAAGTCTTCAAGACTGACGCTCTACCTGTAGGAGCGACCCAAGGCCGCTCCTACAGGTACAACGCAGGCTACAAGATCGATGTATCCCACCCTGACTGATCGCGTTGGCTCAGGTGGCTTCTGTGAAGTCCACCACGCTGACCGGGCGGCGGAAGCCGCTAGTCAGTACGGCCAGGTACGCAAGGCCCAGGGCAAACCAGCACAGACCAATCACTAGCGTCAGCGCCGACAGGCTGGTCCACAGCCACAGCGTCAGCCCCAACCCCACCAGCGGTACCGCGCCATAGCACAGCAGGCCTTTGGCATTGCGGTGCAAGGTGTCGTTCATGAGGTGCGTCTTCACCACCGCCAGGTTCACGGCCGAGAACGCCACCAACGCGCCAAAGCTGATCAGCGAGGCGAGGGTGGACAGGTCGATCACCAGCGCCAATAGCGAAAACGCCGACACCAGCACAATGGCGAACACCGGCGTGCCAAAACGCGGCGACAGGTAACCGAACGTGCGCTGCGGCAGCACCTTGTCACGGCCCATGGTGAACAGGATGCGCGACACCGCTGCCTGCGAGGCCAGTGCTGAGCCCAGGCTGCCGGCGACGAAGGCGGCGGTGAAGAAGTTGGCCAGGAATTGCCCGCCTGCTTTGAACATCACTTCATTGGCTGCCGCATCAGCGTTTGCAAAGGTGCTGCCCGGTAGCACCAGCTGGCTGACGTAGGCCAGCGCGGTGAAGAGTACGCCGGCGAAGAGCGTGGTGAGGATGATCGCCCGTGGTACGTCGCGGCGGGCATCGCGGCATTCTTCCGCCAGGGTCGAGACGGCATCAAAGCCGAGGAACGACAGGCACAGTACTGCGGCGCCAGCCATCAGCGGGCCGAAGCCAGGTTGTGTGCCGTCACCCATCAGCGGCGAGAGCAGGTCTACCGGCTGGCCGGCCAGGGTCTGGCAGGACAAGGCCACGAATACCCCGATGAACACGATCTGCGCGCCGACGATCAGGTTGCTGGTTTTAGCCACCGAGTTGATGCCGACCACGTTGAGCACGGTCACCAGGGCGATGGAGGCGAGCACGAAGGCCCAGGCGGGCACCGCTGGGAAGGCGATGTTGAGGAACAGACCGATCAGCAAGTAGTTGATCATCGGCAGGAACAAGTAATCGAGCAGCAGCGACCAACCCGCCAGGAAACCAACGTTCTGGCCAAAGGCCATGTTGGTGTAGGAGTACGCCGAACCCGCGACCGGGAAGCGTTTGACCATGAAACTGTAGGACGCGGCGGTGAACAGCATGGCCACCAGCGTAACCAGGTAGGCGCCAGCGGTGCGGCCACCGGTGAGTTCGGTGACGATGCCGTAGGTGGTGAAGATGGTCAGCGGGACCATGTACACCAGGCCGAAGAAGACCAGGGCGGGCAGGCCCAGGACGCGACGCAGTTGGGCGGGGGTGGAGCAAGGTTGGTTGGCCATCGATCGATCCAGGCTTTTTTGTAATTGTGCTTTGATCGATTTTTATCCACTTATGTGGGGTGTGACAAAGAAGTAATCCTTATGCTGATTATTAGCCTGGGTTTTAATCGGATTTTGAACAGGCCGGCCCAGTCTCATGATTTAGCCCATTTCCGCCCGCAACTGCTCGATCCGCTGATCCTTCTCCAACCACAGCTGGTTCACCCAGGCCTGCACGGTCTGCCGGAAGGCCGGGTCATTTTCATAATCCCCATCCCACAACGCCGGGTCCAGCTCACGCACCTGAATGTCGATAATCACCCGGCTAATGCTGCCATTGAGCAAGTCCCAGAACCCCGGCGCCTGGTTGCCCGGGTAAACGATGGTCACGTCCAGCAGCGCATCCAGCTGCTCGCCCAGCGCCGCCAGCACAAACGCCACGCCGCCCGCCTTGGGCTTGAGCAGGTGGCGGTAAGGCGACTGTTGCTCCTGGCGCTTGGCCTCGGTGAAGCGCGTGCCTTCCAGGTAGTTGACCACGGTTACCGGCTGGCGCTTGAACAGCTCACAGGCGGCCTTGGTGATTTCCAGGTCCTTGCCCTTGAGTTCGGGGTGCTTGTCCAGAAACGCCTTGCTGTAGCGCTTCATGAACGGGTAATCCAGCCCCCACCAGGCCAGGCCCAGCAGTGGCACCCAAATCAGCTCCTTCTTGAGGAAGAACTTGAAGAACGGCGTGCGGCGGTTGAGGCTTTCGATCAGCGCGGGGATGTCGACCCAGGTCTGGTGGTTGCTCACGGCCAGGTACGAGGTGTCCTTGCGTAGGCGGTCGACGCCGCGGATGTCCCACTGGGTGGGGATGCACAGGGCAAAAATCGCCTTGTCGATCTCCGACCAGGTTTCGGCAACCCACATCACCGCCGCAGAGGCATAGTCACGGCCACGGCCCGGCAGCACCAGCTTGAGCAGGGCAAAGACCAGCAGCGGGCAGATCAACACCACAGTGTTGAGCAGCAGCAGGAGGGTTGTGAGAATGCCGGTCAGCAGGCGACGCATAAAGGAACTCTTGTAGTGAGATAAAAACAGCCGGCAATGATAAGCAGCGATGCGGCCTACGCCAAATGCCCAATGCCCAGCGGCGAGGACAAATGTTTCACATTGTGTTGATTACCGTGTGCAGACGAACCTATTCAACTCATGCAGTCTAAGCACTGTCTGCAATCAAGGAAGCGTAACCCGTGAAATCACTGCTTGCCCTGTTGTCACTGTTCGCCTTGCCGGTCATGGCCGCCGAGCCGACGATTTATGGCCGTTACGAAAACATTGCCCTGCCGGAAATTGGCGAGACCTTGAAGGCCAAGATGGACACCGGTGCCTTCACCGCATCGCTGTCGGCCAAGGACATCGAGCTGTTCACCCGCGATGGTGATGAATGGGTACGCTTCCGCCTGGCGACCAAGGAATCCGACGGCAAGGTCTACGAGCACAAGGTCTCGCGCATCAGCAAGATCAAGGGCCGTGCCGACGAAGAAGAAGAGGGCGATGCGCCGGAAATCTCCAAGCGCCCGGTGGTCGACCTGGAGCTTTGCCTGGGTGATGTGAAGCGCACGGTTGAAGTGAACCTGGTGGACCGCAGCAGTTTCAACTACCCGCTGTTGATTGGCTCCAAGGCGTTGCGTGAGTTCAAGGCCGCAGTCAACCCGGCCAAGAAGTTCACCGCCGGCAAGCCGGACTGCTGACCAACATTTCACCCGTTCCTTCGTGTAGGAGCAGCCTTGTGCTGCGAAGAGGCCATGCCCGACGCAGCAAATGTGCTGACGATACCGGCCTTTTCGCAGCACAAGGCTGCTCCTACAATGTCCAGCTACGCTCCCCAGCCAGGCCGGACACCATGCCCCATATCCTCATCGTCGAAGACGAAGCCGCCATCGCCGACACGCTGGTCTACGCCCTGCAGGCCGATGGCCACAGCACCGAGTGGGTGACCCTGGGCAGCGCGGCCCTCGACCAGCAGCGCCAGCGCCCGGCCGACCTGATCATCCTCGACATCGGCCTGCCCGATATCAGTGGTTTCGAAACCTGCCGCCAACTGCGCCGTTTCAGCGAGGTGCCGGTGATGTTTCTCAGCGCCCGTGATGGCGAAATCGACCGGGTGGTGGGCTTGGAGATCGGCGCCGACGACTACGTGGTGAAGCCCTTTAGCCCCCGCGAGGTGGCGGCACGGGTGCGGGCCATCCTTAAACGCATGGCACCACGTGTTGAGCCCTCCGCCGCGGCAACGCTGTTCCAGCTCGACACCTTGCGCATGCAGATCAGCTACCGTAACCAGCCGCTGAGCCTGACCCGCCACGAGTTTCGTTTGCTGCAATGCCTGCTGGAACAGCCCCAGCGGGTGTTCAGCCGCGAGCAACTGCTCGATGCCCTGGGCGTGGCGTCTGACGTGGGCTACGAGCGCACCATCGACAGCCACATCAAGAGCCTGCGCGCCAAGTTACGCCTGGTCGCCAGCGAGGCAGAACCGATCCAGACCCACCGCGGCCTCGGCTACAGCTACAGCCCGGATCACGCCTGATGCGCCTGGGCATCCGGATCTTCCTGGTGTACTTCCTGTTCGTCGGGCTGGCGGGGTACTTCCTGCTTAACACGGTGCGCGAACAGATCCGCCCGGTGGTGCGCCAATCGTCCGAAGAAACCTTGGTCGACACCGCCAACCTGCTGGCGGAGATTTTGCACGATGACGTCAAGGCCGGCACCCTCGGGCAAAGCCGCTTGCCCGAAGTACTCAAGGCTTACGGTTCACGCAGCCCAGGCGCGCAGATCTGGGGCTTGGCGAAGAACCAGGTCAGCCACCGCATCTACGTGACCGACGCCAAAGGCATCGTGCTGCTCGACTCCAGCGGTGAGGACCTGGGCAAGGATTACTCGAAGTGGAATGACGTTTACCTCACCCTGCGCGGCGAGTACGGCGCCCGTTCCACGCGCAGTGTCGCCGATGACGAAAGCACATCGGTGATGCATGTGGCCGCGCCGATCATCGATGACGGCCAGATCATCGGCGTGGTTACCGTGGCCAAGCCCAACAGTTCGCTGCAACCCTACATCGACCGCTCCGAGCGGCGTTTGCTCACATTGGGCCTGGGCCTGATCGGCCTGGGCTTGTTGATTGGCGCAGCGCTGTCGTGGTGGCTGGCGCGCTCGCTGCGCAGGCTGGCCCGTTACGCCCAGGCGGTCAGCGAAGGTGAGCGGGCGGCGCTGCCGCATTACAAGGGGGGTGAGCTGGCGCACCTGGCCAATGCAGTTGAGCGCATGCGCACGCAGCTGGAAGGCAAGGCCTACGTCGAGCGCTATGTGCACACCTTGACCCACGAGCTGAAAAGCCCACTGGCGGCAATCCGCGGTGCCTCCGAGCTGCTGCAGGGCGATATGCCGGCCGAACAGCGGGCGCGCTTTGCCGGCAACATCGAGCGTGAAAGCGAGCGCCTGCAGCAGATGATCGAACGCCTGCTCAACCTCGCCCGCGTGGAGCAGATGCAGGCGCTGGAGGATGAACAGCAGGTGGCGTTGGCGGCACTGGTCGACGAATTGCTGTTGGCCCATGCGGCGCGCATCGAAGCGGCGGGCCTGCAGGTGCGGCAGCGGGTGCCGGCCGGTTTGCGGTTATTGTGTGATCCGTTTTTGATGCGCCAGGCGTTGGCCAACCTGCTCGACAATGCGCTGGACTTTACCCCGGCCGGTGGGGCGTTGTTGTTCGAGCTTGAGCGCGATGGTGGGCGGGTGGCGTTGAGCCTGTTCAACCAGGGGCAGGCGATACCGGCGTATGCCATTGGGCGGGTGAGTGAGCGGTTTTACTCGCTGCCGCGGCCGGGAAGTGGGCGCAAGAGTACCGGGCTGGGGCTGAATTTTGTGGCCGAGGTGATGCAGCTGCATGGCGGTTCGCTTGCAGTAGATAACGTCGATGGCGGTGTGCGGGTAAGGCTGTGGCTGCCGGTGCGGCGTATCAGCTGAAAACACGGAATCTCCACACAGTCTCCCCAAGGTCTCCACGCAAGGCGCAGACACTGCGCCCATTGCCAAAGGAGGCCCTATGAACAAGACCCTTGGATTCAAGCTCGGCATGATTGCCCTGCTGATGGTGCTGTTGCTGATCCCGCTGCTGATGATCAACGGCCTCATCGACGAGCGCCAGACCCTGCGTGACAGCGTAGTACGTGACATCGCCCAGAGCGCCAGCTTCGACCAGCAGCTCAGTGGCCCGCTGCTGGTGGTGCCTTACCGCAAGTACCAGCGTCGCTGGATCGACAAGGACGGCGAGCGTACCCAGGAGACCAGCAGCATCGCTGGCCACCTGTACTTCCTGCCGGAAACCTTCGAGGCCGATCTGGGTGTCGACACCGAGCTGCGTTCACGCGGCATCTACCAGGCGCGGCTGTTTCACGCCAAGGGCCGTATCACTGGCCGCTTCAAGCTCCCCGAACGCTGGGGCATCGACAAGGATTTTGAAGACTACCGGTTCGACAAGCCCTTCCTGGTGGTGGGCATCAGCGACATTCGTGGCATCGAGAATGGCCTGGAGCTGACGCTCGACGAGCGCAAGTTGCCCTTTGAAGCGGGGACTGGGCTCGACTGGATGCGCGGTGGTGTGCATGCCAGCGTGCCAGGGCTGGATGGCCTGCAAGCGCGGGAGCTCAGCTACGGCTTCGACCTGGCGCTGCAAGGCACTGGCCAGTTGCAGGTGTTGCCGGTAGGCCGTACCAGCAGTGTCGATATGCGCGCCAACTGGCCGCACCCAAGCTTCATCGGCAGTTACCTGCCCAGCCGTCGCGGCATTGATGCCCAAGGCTTCACTGCCCACTGGCAGACATCGTTCTTCGCCACCAACCTTGAAGATGCCCTGCGCCAGTGCGCCACGGCCGGGCAATGTGAGGACTTCAGCGAGCGCACCTTTGGCGTCAGCTTTGTCGACCCGGTCGATCAGTACCTGAAGAGCGAGCGGGCGATCAAATACGCGTTGCTGTTCATTGCCCTGACCTTTGCCGGCTTCTTCCTGTTCGAGGTGCTGAAGAACCTCAGCGTGCACCCGGTGCAGTACATCCTGGTGGGGGTGGCGTTGGCGTTTTTCTACCTGCTGTTGCTGTCGATGTCCGAGCACATTGGCTTTGGCCCGGCGTACGGGCTGTCGGCTTCGGCCTGTGTGTTGCTGATTGGCTTCTACCTGAGCCACGTACTGCGCAGCCTGGGGCGTGGGGTTGGGTTTGCGGCGGGGTTAGCGGCGTTGTACGGGATGCTTTATGGGCTGCTCAGCGCCGAGGACTACGCGCTGTTGATGGGGTCGCTGCTGTGTTTTGCTTTGTTGGGCGTGTTCATGGTGCTGACCCGGCGGCTGGACTGGGCGCGGGTGGGGAGGGCGGCATGAGGGAGGACAGAGAGCTTGGGCGGTGGTTGGCGCGCAGGATTGGGGAGTTGTTTCCTGTGATACCGGGGTGAGGCATTCGCAGCACAAGGCTGCTCCTACAGGGCGCGCGCTACCGTGTAGGAGCAGCCTTGTGCTGCGAAGAGGCCGGTCAGGCCGCTGGAGATGTAGCCACCATCGAAGGCCGTTGGGCCACTTCGGCATACCACTTCGCCAGCCCAGGCTGGCGCTCACGCCAACCAAATTCAGGCTGACGCAAATCCAGGTACCCCAACGCACAGGCCACGCCAATCGCGGCCAGATCAAAGCCTGAAATCAGCTCCGCCAGATGTTCCTGCTCCAGGTTGGCCAGGCTGCGGCGGATCTTGTCGCCCTGCGCCTCGAGCCAGCCATCCCAGCGCTTGTCCTCAGGCCGCAGGAAGCTCTCATAGCGGCTCGACACCGCCGCATCCATGATCGCATCGGCCTGCGACGCCAAGGTCATGCGCCGCCAGCGCGCCGAGCCCTCACGCGGCAGCAATGGCAGGCCGACGTGCTGCAGGTCGAGGTATTCGCAAATCACCCGGCTGTCGTGCAGCACCGTGCCGTCATCCAGGCGCAGGGCCGGGATCTTGCCGATCGGGTTGCCCTGGTTGAGCTGGTCATCCCCACTCACTGGGCTGATGTTGACCGGCTGCAGGGTGACGCGTTCAAGCTGGCCGGTCTCGTGCAGCACCACCATGACCTTGCGCACGAAGGGCGACAGCGGCGAGTGGAACAGGGTCATCGTGGCCATGGTTCAGTTACCCTGCAGGCTGGGCGGCAGGCACACACCGGTACCGCCAATACCGCAGTAGCCGTCCGGGTTCTTGGCCAGGTACTGCTGGTGGTAGGCCTCGGCGAAGTACACGGTCGGGGCCTGGTCGATCTCGGTGGTGATCTCACCGAAACCGGCCTTGTTCAGCTCGGCCTGGAAGGCGTCGCGGCTGGCCTTGGCTTCTTCGAGCTGCTGCGGCGAGGTGCAGTAGATGGCCGAGCGGTACTGGGTGCCGACGTCGTTGCCCTGGCGCATGCCCTGGGTTGGGTTGTGCAGTTCCCAGAACATGGCCAGCAGCTCGCGGTAGCTGACCTTGTCCTTGTCGAACACCACCAGCACCACTTCGGTGTGGCCGGTCAGGCCCGAGCAGACTTCTTCGTACGTGGGGTTGGGGGTGAAGCCGCCGGCATAGCCGACCACCGTGCTGACCACGCCTTCACGCTGCCAGAAGCGGCGCTCGGCGCCCCAGAAACAGCCCAGGCCGAAGATGGCGAAGTCGATGGCACCTTCGAAGAAAGGGCCGAGCAGGGGGGTGCCTTCGAACACATAGTGGAACTCGGGCAGCGACATTGGCGTTTCGCGGCCAGGCAGAGCCTGCTCCGCGGTTGGCATGACGTTTTTGTTCACCAGGATTTCCGAACGCAGGACCATGGCCGTTCCTCTGTGTTTTTTCAGTTGGATTGGTGGTGAGGCCTTCGCAGCACAAGGCTGCTCCTACAGGGAGCGCGCACTGCTGCAAAAGGGCCCGAATGGGCTCTATAGTGCCCGAGGTTAACGTTGCTGTCAGGCCATTGGACCGCGCGGATAGCGCTTCAGTCGCTCGGCCAGCTCACGCCCCGGAATCGGCCGATCGAACAGGTACCCCTGGCCCACATCGCACCGGTGCCTGCGCAGAAACGCCAGCTGCGCCGGGGTCTCGATCCCTTCGGCGACCACCTTGAGCTTGAGGTTGTGGGCCATGGCCACCACCGCCGAGGTGATTTCCATGTCGTCCTGGTTATCCGGGATTTCGTTGATGAAGCTGCGGTCGATCTTGATGATGTCGATCGGAAACTTCTTCAAGTAGCTCAACGACGAATAGCCCGTGCCGAAATCGTCCATCGCCAGCGTCAGGCCCAAGGCCTTGAGCTCGTCGAGCTGGCGGTGGGTGTCTTCGGTCGCCTCCAGCAGCAGGCCTTCGGTCAACTCCAGCTCCAGCAGGTGCGAGGGCAGCGCTTCTTCCTTGAGGATCGAACTGATCGAGGCTACCAGGTCCGGGTCGGAGAACTGCTTGGGCGACAGGTTGATGGCCACGTGCAAGTTGCCCAGGCCGGCCTCGCGCAGTTGTTGGCTCATGCGGCACGACTGGCGCACCACCCACTTGCCGATGGGGATGATCAGGCCGGTTTCCTCGGCCACGCTGATGAATTGGTCCGGGCGGATCATGCCGCGCTCGGGGTGGTTCCAGCGCAGCAATGCTTCCAACCCCAGCAGGCGGCCGCTGCGCAGGCACAGCTTGGGCTGGTAGAACACTTCCAGTTCGTTCTGGGTCAGGGCGCGGCGCAGGTTGTTCTCGACGAACAGCTTGTAACTGGCCTCGGCATTGAGCACTTCGGTAAACACCTGCACCTGGTGCTTGCCGTTGGCTTTGGCCTTGTGCAGCGCCAGGCCTGCGTTTTTCATCAGGCTCGCAGGGTCGATGCCGTGCAGCGGCGCGCAGGCAAGGCCGACCGAGGCGGTGACGTTGATCAGCTGGTTGTCGACGAACATCGGCTTGTCGAGGGTATGCAGCAACTGCTGGGCGACGTCCTGGCCGTCTTCCAGGCGGGTGTCGTCGAGCAGCACAGCGAACTCGTTGCTGGCGAAACGCGCCAGGATGCCACCGGCGCTTAGGCTGTTGCGCAGGCGGCGGGCCAGGCTGACCAACAGCTTGTCGCCGGTCTGGTGGCCGAGGCTGTCGTTGATGCGCTTGAAGTTGTCGATGTCCACCAGCAGCAGGCACATCGAGTTCTCGCCGTTACGGGCAAAGCGCTCGTCGAGGCTGCGGATGAACGCCGGGCGGTTGCCCAGGTTGGTCAGGTTGTCGGTGTAGGCCAGGCGCTCGATGCGCTGTTGGGCCAGCTTGGTCTGGGTAACGTCTTCGTAGATGCCGATGTAGTGGGTCAGCTCACGGTTGTCGCCATACACCTTGGATATCGACAGTTGGCCCCAGTAGGGCTCAAGGTTTTTGCGCCGGCTCTTGAATTCACCTTGCCAGCTGTTGCCCATGGCCAGGCTCGACGGCGAATCGAACAGCAACTCGCTGAGGTTTTCCAGGGCTGGCAGCTCGGCCAGTTGGCGGCCCTGGACTTCATCGGTGCTGTACTGGGTGATCGCCGTGAAGCTTGGGTTGACGTATTCCACCACACCGTCGCGGTTGACCAGCAAAAAGGCACTGGCGCTTTGTTCCACCGCGCGCTGGAACAGGTGCAGGGCGCTGGCCGCGGTGCGTCGGTTGTGGTTGGTGATGACCTGGGCGAACTGGTCGGCCAGCTCACCGGCAAAGGCGATTTCATCGGACTGCCAGGCCCGCGGCTGGCCACTTTGCTCCAGGCACAACACCCCGATTACCTGGCCATCGACGCGCACGCTGGCATCGAGCATGGCTTTGTTGTCGGGGCACAGGCTCTGGGTCAGGGCGCGGGTGCGCGGGTCGTGGTTGGCGTTGTGAGCGTCGATGGCGCGGCTGGCGTGCAGGGCGTCGAGGTAGTCGGGAAAGTGGCTGGCATCGATGGCTTCGGGCAGGCGATGCTCCTGCGCGTGGCGGTACCAGGCACTGATCGGCTCCAGGCGCTGGCCTTCCAGGTGCCAGATGCTGGCGCTGTCGACCTTGTAGATTTCGCAGGCGCTCTGGGTGATCAGCTCGGCGGCTTCGAGCAGCGAGTTCTCTGCGCTGTAACGCTGGCGGGCCAGGCGCAGGATCAGGTCTTGCTGGCCGCGCACACGCTCCAGGTGTTCAAGCTGTTCTTGCTGGGCGCGCTGGTTGAGCTGCAGGGCCAGTTGCAGGCGGTTGTTGCGCGATTCCAGGTCACTGGCGTCAGGGTCGGCGGCGTCTGCGGGCGGGTCGTCGAGCACGCTCAGGTAGCCGCGCAGCAGTTGCCGGTTGTGTTGCCTGTAGGCTTCCCCGGCCTCCAGCAGGCGCAGTGACGCGCCAGGGGCATGCAAGGTGTAGCGCACGCGGTAGTAGCCACGCCGGGCAAGCTGCGACTGGATCTCGTCGTGCAGCCTGTAGCGGGCTTCGGGCTCCATCAGGCTGGCATAGGGCGAATCGACCAGGGCGCACAGCTCGCCTGCCTGCAGGCCGAATTGGCGCTCGCAGGTGGGGTCGAGGTAGAGCATGGCCCAGGTGGCTTCGTTGAGCCTTTCGAAACGCAGCATGCCGAGCCGCGAGGGCACGGGTAGCTGCGTGACGACCTCGGCCGCCACACGGCTGGCGGCATCGGGTTGGCTTTTCATCGAAGACTCGCTTGAAGAGGGAAACACGGCCTGGTCGGCGACGTATCTGGCAAGGTTGCATCATGTCCCGAGGGCTGGCAAGCGGCCATGTGTGATGCTGTGTACGGGTTATCGGCAGACGTACCATAAACTATAGGCGCGCCCCTTGTAGGAGCAGCCGTGTGCTGCGAAGAGGCCCTGCCAGGCGCTGGAAATGTTGGCGCTGGTACCGGCCCTTTCGCAGCACAAGGCTGCTCCTACAAAAAACCGGTGAGGTGTGAGCCGCAGGCAAAAAAAAGCCCCGCCAAATGACGGGGTTGAGGTACGAGCGTGGCAGCTCGAAAAGGGTACTGCCCCTCTTGCGAGGGGCAGCGTGCCGCCTTACAGCAGCAGGGTGCGGATATCCGCCAGCACGTCGCCCAGGCGCTTGGTGAAGCGCGCGGCGGCAGCGCCGTTGATCACACGGTGATCGTAGGACAGCGACAGCGGCAGCATCAGCTTCGGCTGGAAGGCTTTGCCATCCCAGACCGGCTGCATGGTTGCCTTCGAAACGCCCAGGATCGCCACCTCAGGCGCGTTGACGATCGGCGTGAAGCCGGTGCCGCCAATGTGGCCGAGGCTGGAGATGGTGAAGCAGGCGCCTTGCATGTCGTCGGCCGACAGCTTTTTGGTGCGCGCCTTCTCGGCCAGTGCAGCGGCTTCGGCAGCCAGTTGCAGCAGGCTCTTCTGGTCGACGTTCTTGATCACAGGGACCAGCAGGCCATCCGGGGTGTCCACGGCAAAGCCGATGTTCACGTACTTCTTGCGGATGATCGCCTTGCCGCTTGGCGCCAGCGAGCTGTTGAAGTCTGGCATTTCCTTGAGCAGGAATGCGCTGGCCTTGAGCAGCAGTGGCAGCACGGTCAGCTTGACGCCAGCCTTCTCGGCCACGGCCTTCTGCGCAACGCGGAAGGCTTCCAGCTCGGTGATGTCGGCGGAATCGAACTGGGTCACGTGCGGCACGTTCAACCAGCTGCGGTGCAGGTTGGCGGCACCGACCTGCATCAGGCGGGTCAGGGCCACTTCTTCCACTTCACCAAACTTGCTGAAGTCCACGGCAGGGATTGGCGGGATGCCAGCGCCGCCGGTTGCGCCGGCGGCTGCCGGGGCTTCCTTGGCCTTCTGCATCATCGCTTTGACGTAAACCTGCACGTCTTCTTTCAGGATGCGGCCATGCGGGCCGGTGGCCGCGACAGCGCCCAGCTCGACGCCGAATTCACGGGCCAGCTGACGAACGGCTGGGCCAGCGTGAACCTTGGCGTTGTTGCCAGCCGCCGGTGCGGTAGCGACCGGAGCAGGGGCAGCAGCGGGGGCGGCAGCGGCAGGTGCGGCAGCAGGCGCAGCCTCAGCCTTGGCCGGTGCAGCGGCGGCCGGAGCCGGTGCGGCAGCCGGCGCTGCGCCAGCAACCTTCAGCTTGAAGATCAGGTCGCCAGTGCCGACTTCATCTTCCAGCTTGCACAGCACTTCTTCGACCACGCCAGCAGCAGGCGATGGGATCTCCATGGAGGCCTTGTCGGACTCCAGGGTGATCAGCGACTGGTCGGCTTCGACGGTATCGCCGACCTTGACCAGTACTTCGATGATCTTGGCCTTGCCCGACGAGCCGATGTCCGGCACGTGGATGTCTTGCACGCTGGCGGCAGCCGGGGCTGCAGCAGGCGCAGGCGCGGCTTCGGCGGCCGGCTTTTCAGCGGCGGCCGGCGCAGCGGCAGGGGCAGGTGCGGCGGCTGGCGCCTCGGACGCCGCAGCGCCCTCGGCTTCCAGCACCAGCAGCTCGTCGCCTTCTTTCAGGCGATCGCCCAGCTTGACCTTCAGCTCTTTGATCACGCCGGCCTTAGGGGCCGGGATCTCCATGGAGGCCTTGTCGGACTCCAGGGTCAGCAGGCTCTGGTCAGCCTCGATACGGTCACCGACCTTGACGAACAGCTCGATGATTTCACCTTCACCGCTGCCGATGTCAGGTACGCGAATGAGTTCGCTCACTTAAAAATACTCCTCAGCAGTCCAGTGGGTTGCGCTTGTCCGGATCGATGCCGAACTTGACGATAGCGTCAGCCACCACTTTCGGTTCGATCTCGCCACGGTCAGCCAAGGCTTCCAGGGCAGCCAGCACCACGAAGTGGCGGTCAACTTCGAAGAAGTGACGCAGCTTCTTGCGGCTGTCGCTGCGACCGTAACCGTCGGTACCCAGGACTTTGAACTCTTTGCTCGGCACCCACTGGCGAATCTGTTCGGCGAACAGCTTCATGTAGTCGGTGGAGGCGATGACCGGGCCTTTGCGACCGTTCAGGCACTCTTCGACGTAAGTCAGCTGAGGCTTCTGGCCAGGCTTGAGGCGGTTGGCGCGTTCCACGGCCAGGCCGTCGCGACGCAGTTCGTTGAAGCTGGTGACGCTCCACACGTCGGCACCGACATTGAACTCTTCACGCAGGATCTTCGCTGCTTCGCGGACTTCGCGCAGGATGGTGCCGGAGCCCATCAGCTGAACGTGGTGCGCGGCTTCGCGGGTGTCTTCTTCGAGCAGGTACATACCCTTGATGATGCCTTCCTCGACACCGGCCGGCATGGCTGGCTGCTGGTAGGATTCGTTCATCACGGTGATGTAGTAGAAGATGTCCTGTTGCTCTTCGGTCATCTTCTTCATGCCGTCCTGGATGATCACCGCCAGCTCGTAGCCGTAGGTCGGATCGTAGGTACGGCAGTTCGGGATGGTGCCCGCCATCATGTGGCTGTGACCGTCTTCGTGCTGCAGGCCTTCACCGTTGAGGGTGGTACGGCCGGCGGTACCGCCGATCAGGAAGCCACGGGTGCGGCTGTCGCCAGCGGCCCAGGCCAGGTCGCCGATACGCTGGAAGCCGAACATCGAGTAGAAGATGTAGAACGGCAGCATCGGCTGGTTGTGGCAGCTGTACGAGGTACCGGCAGCGATGAACGACGACATGGCGCCGGCTTCGTTGATGCCTTCCTCGAGAATCTGGCCCTTCTTGTCTTCGCGGTAGAACATCACCTGGTCTTTATCGACTGGCTCGTAGAGCTGGCCGACGGACGAGTAGATGCCCAACTGGCGGAACATGCCTTCCATACCGAAGGTACGGGCTTCGTCCGGGATGATCGGGACGATGCGCTGGCCGATTTCCTTGTCCTTGACCAGCTGCGCCAGGATGCGCACGAAGGCCATGGTGGTGGAGATTTCGCGGTCGCCCGAGCCGTCCAGGATCGCTTTCAGCGTTTCCAGGGATGGGGTCGGCACGCTGAAGCTCTTGGCGCGACGTTGCGGCACGAAGCCACCCAGGGCAGCGCGGCGCTCGGCCAGGTACTTGGCTTCGGCAGAACCTTCTTCCGGCTTGAAGAACGGCAGGTTCTCCAGGTCGGCATCCTTGACCGGGATGTCGAAGCGGTCACGGAAGTGACGCAGGCTGTCGACGTCGACCTTCTTGGTGTTGTGCGCGGTGTTCTTGGCTTCGCCTGCACCGGTGCCGTAACCCTTGATGGTCTTGGCCAGGATGACAGTCGGCTGCTCTTTGTGGTTCACCGCCTGGTGATAAGCCGCGTAGACCTTGTACGGGTCGTGGCCGCCACGGTTGAGCTTCCAGATCTCTTCGTCGGACAGGTCTTCGACCATGGCCTTGAGCTCTGGGGTGTTGAAGAAGTTCTCACGCACGTACGCGCCGTCTTTGGCTTTGTAGTTCTGGTACTCGCCGTCGATGACTTCGTCCATGCGGCGCTGCAGGGCACCGTTGGTGTCCTTGGCCAGCAGTGGGTCCCAGAAGCGGCCCCAGACGACTTTGTTGACGTTCCAGCCACCGCCACGGAACACGCCTTCGAGTTCCTGGATGATCTTGCCGTTGCCGCGAACCGGGCCGTCGAGGCGCTGCAGGTTGCAGTTGATGACGAAGATCAGGTTGTCCAGCTTCTCGCGGCCAGCCAGGGCGATTGCGCCCAGGGATTCCGGCTCGTCGCACTCGCCGTCGCCCATGAAGCACCAGACCTTCTGCTTGCCGGCCGGGATGAAGCCACGGGCTTCCAGGTACTTCATGAAGCGCGCCTGGTAGATCGCCTGGATCGGGCCCAGACCCATCGAAACGGTCGGGAACTGCCAGAAGTCAGGCATCAGCCATGGGTGCGGGTACGAAGACAGGCCGTTGCCGTCCACTTCCTGACGGAAGTTGTTCATCTGGTCTTCGCTGATGCGGCCTTCCATGAAGGCACGGGCGTAAACGCCTGGCGAAGCGTGGCCCTGGAAGAACACCAGGTCGCCGCCGTGTTCTTCGGTCGGGGCCTGGAAGAAGTAGTTGAAGCCGATGTCGTACAGGGTGGCACTGGAGGCGAAGCTGGAGATGTGGCCGCCCAGGTCCGAGTCCTTCAGGTTGGTGCGCATCACCATGGCCAGCGCGTTCCAACGCACCAACGAGCGAATGCGGCGTTCCATGAACAGGTCGCCAGGCATGCGTGCTTCGTGGGTGACAGGGATGGTGTTGCGGTATGGCGTGGTGATCGCATACGGCAGCTGAGAGCCACTGCGGGTGGCCAGCTCGCCCATACGGGTCATCAGGTAATGAGCGCGGTCTTCGCCTTCTTTGTCGAGGACCGACTCCAGGGCATCCAGCCATTCCTGGGTTTCGATTGGATCGAGGTCTTGCATGGCTTGCTCCAGGGCGGAAAGGCAACCAGAATCGATTGCCTGAGTTTGCGACTGGCCTTATGGGCAGACGTCGTGAATTCTTAGATTACCGGAGTGTGATCCGGCGCCGTGTAGTTTTACTACAAATGCATTCGCATTTCATGCTTTTAGACAGTCGGGGTAGTAGTAAAACTACACAAATGCGGCTTTTGGTCGCACCCCGGCTTGTGGGGAAAAACGTTCATGTTGGTTGGCGATGTGTCGCGAACGGGTGATTCTTGATGTTTTTTGCCAGTGATTGCTTTTTTTCAGCTATTTCCAACTTTTGTATGACAGTCCAACCGTGGTCCGCCTTCCATTTGACCGCCTTTACCCCTCTCATTCACGCCGATCAAGGATAGTCCATGCGCCTGCCTTTGCCGCTCGATCTGCCCGCCACCCTGCAACCGCTGGTCGCTCGTAATCAGCAGTTCCTCAGCGAAGCTGTGGCTGGCCACCCCGAACTCGACCTGAACGCATGCAGCCCTGCCCATCGGCAACAGTTCGACCAGGTTGCTGCCGCCAGCGACTTCGTCCTTGGCCTGGCCCAGCGCGAACCGGCCATGCTGCTCGCCCTGATGGCCAGTGGTGAGCTGGATCGCCGCTACGCGCCCGGCGAGTTGCGCGGGCAGATCGCCGCAGTGGCCCAGGCAGCGCAAAGCGAAGACGAGCTGGCGCGTAACCTGCGGCGCGAGCGCAATCGCCAGCAGTTGCGCATCATCTGGCGCGACATTACGCGCCAGGCCGAGCTGGGCGAAACCTGCCGTGACCTGTCCGACCTTGCCGACGCCGCCATCGACGAAGCGTATCAATGGCTGTACCCGCGCCACTGCCAGCAGTTCGGCACGCCCATCGGCCACCGCAGCGGCCTGGCGCAGCACATGGTGGTGCTGGGCATGGGCAAGCTGGGTGCGGTGGAGCTGAACCTGTCGTCGGACATCGACCTGATCTTCGCCTTCCCCGAGGGCGGCGAGACTGAAGGGGTCAAGCGCTCGCTGGACAACCAGGAGTTCTTCACCCGCCTGGGCCAGCGCTTGATCAAGGCCCTGGACCCGGTCACCGTCGACGGTTTCGTGTTCCGCGTCGACATGCGCCTGCGCCCTTACGGTTCGGCCGGTTCGCTGGTGCTGAGCTTCAATGCCTTGGAGCAGTACTACCAGGACCAGGGCCGTGACTGGGAACGCTACGCCATGATCAAGGCGCGGGTGGTGGCCGGTGACCAGGCGGCAGGGGCTCAGTTGCAAGAGATGCTGCGCCCGTTCGTCTACCGCCGTTACCTGGACTTCTCGGCCATCGAAGCCCTGCGCACCATGAAGCAGCTGATCCAGCAGGAGGTGCGGCGCAAGGGCATGTCCGAGAACATCAAGCTGGGCGCCGGCGGCATCCGCGAGGTGGAGTTCATCGCCCAGGCCTTCCAGCTGATCCACGGCGGGCGAGACCTGAGCCTGCAGCAACGGCCCTTGCTCAAGGTGCTGGCGACCCTCGAAGGACAAGGTTACCTGCCACCTGCGGTGGTGGCCGAATTGCGCGAAGGCTATGAATTCCTGCGTTATACCGAGCACGCTATCCAGGCTATTGCCGACCGCCAGACGCAGATGCTGCCGGACAACGAAATTGACCAGGCGCGGGTCGCCTACATCCTCGGCTTCGCCGACTGGCAGGGCTTCCATGACCAATTGATGTACTGGCGCGGCCGGGTCGATTGGCACTTCCGCCAGGTGATCGCCGACCCCGATGATGAGGACGGCGAGGGCGAACTGGTGGTCGGTGGCGAATGGTCGCCGCTGTGGGAGCAGGCGCAGGATGAAGACGCCGCCTGTCGTCAGCTTGAGGAAGCCGGGTTCAAACAACCCGCCGATGCGTTGCGTCGCCTCGCCGGGTTGCGGGGCAGCCCGCAATTGCGCTCCATGCAGCGCATTGGGCGCGAGCGTTTGGACGCCTTTATTCCAAGGCTCCTGGCCCAGGCTGTGGAGCACCAAGACCCTGATCTGGTGCTTGAACGCGTGCTGCCGCTGGTCGAAGCGGTTGCGCGGCGGTCGGCCTACCTCGTGCTGCTCACCGAAAACCCGGGTGCCTTGCGCCGCCTGTTGACCCTGTGCGCGGCCAGCCCTTGGATCGCCGAGCAGATTGCCCGCTACCCGTTACTGCTCGACGAGCTGCTCAACGAAGGCCGGCTGTTCAGCCCGCCATTGGCGCCGGAGCTGGCCAGCGAACTGCGCGAGCGTTTGACGCGCATCCCCGAAGACGACCTGGAACAGCAGATGGAGGCGCTGCGCCACTTCAAGCTGGCCCACAGCCTGCGTGTGGCGGCCTCGGAAATCAGTGGCAACCTGCCGTTGATGAAAGTCAGCGATTACCTGACCTGGCTGGCCGAAGCCATCCTCGACCAGGTGCTGGCCCTGGCCTGGCGCCAGACTGTAGCCCGCCACGGCCAGCCCAAGCGCAGCGACGGCAGCCTGTGCGACCCGGGCTTCATCATCATTGGTTATGGCAAGGTCGGTGGGCTTGAACTGGGCCATGGCTCGGACCTGGACCTGGTGTTCATTCACGATGGCGACCCACAGGCCGAAACCGATGGCGCCAAGCCGATCGACAGCGCGCAATTCTTTACCCGCCTCGGCCAGCGCATCATTCACTTGCTGACCACCCAGACCAACTCTGGCCAGCTGTATGACGTGGACATGCGCCTGCGCCCGTCCGGCGCTTCGGGGCTGTTGGTCAGCTCGCTCGGTGCCTTCGAGCGCTATCAACAGAATGAGGCCTGGACCTGGGAGCACCAGGCCTTGGTGCGCGCGCGCGTGCTGGTCGGCTGCAAACAGGTGGGCGCAGCGTTCGAAGGCGTGCGCGCCAACGTCCTGGGCCAACCTCGTGACCTTGAGACGTTGCGCACCGAAGTCAGTGAAATGCGCGCCAAGATGCGCGGCAACCTCGGCACCAAGGCCACGGCTGCCGGCACCGCAGCCAATGCCTTCGAGGCCGGTGTACCCTTCGATATCAAGCAGGATGCCGGCGGTATCGTCGATATCGAATTTATGGTGCAATACGCGGCTTTGGCCTGGTCCCACGACCACCCGGCCATACTCCGATGGACCGATAACATCCGCATTCTGGAAGAGCTGGAGCAGGCAGGTTTGATGCCGGCCAGTGACGCGGTGCTGTTGCGTGAAGTGTACAAGGCGTTCCGTTCTGCCTCGCACCGCCAGGCCCTGCAGAAGCAGGCCGGGGTGATCGATGCGGCGCAGTTTGCCGATGAACGCCGCGAGGTGCGGCGGATCTGGGGCGAGCTGGGTTTGACTTGATACCGCAGGGGCGCCTGTAGGAGCGGCCTTGTGCCGCGAAGGGCTGCAAAGCAGCCCCAAAGGTCCATGCCCCACCACCGGTGTTACACTGTCCGCCACATAGCCTGAATATAAAGAGGGGAGGCCAGGCTGTACCGCAGCCTGTAGCCTCCCCGAGCGTTTCTGGACTAAGCATGAGAATACTGATCATTGGCCCCAGCTGGGTCGGCGACATGGTAATGGCGCAGACCTTGTTCCAGTGCCTGAAACAGCAGCACCCCGACTGCGTGATCGACGTGCTGGCGCCCGAGTGGAGCCGGCCGATCCTCGAACGCATGCCCGAGGTGCGCCAAGCGTTGAGCTTCCCGCTCGGCCACGGTGCGCTGGAACTGGCCACCCGACGTCGCATCGGCAAGTCCCTGACCGGCCAGTACGACCAGGCAATCCTGCTGCCCAACTCGATGAAATCGGCGTTGGTGCCGTTCTTTGCCGGTATTCCCAAACGCACCGGCTGGCGCGGCGAGATGCGCTTCGGCCTGCTCAACGACGTGCGCAAGCTGGACAAGGCACGCTACCCGCTGATGATCGAGCGCTTCATGGCCCTGGCCTACGCGCCGGGCACCGAGCTGCCTCAGCCTTACCCACGCCCCAGCCTGCAAATCGAACCGCAGAGCCGCGACGCCGCCCTGGCCAAGTTCGGCCTGGCACTCGACCGCCCGGTGTTGGCGCTGTGCCCCGGTGCCGAGTTTGGCGAGGCCAAACGCTGGCCGGCCGAGCACTACGCCGCCGTGGCCGAGGCGATGATCCGCCAGGGCTGGCAGGTGTGGTTGTTCGGTTCGAAAAGCGATCACCCCGTCGGCGAGCAGATCCGCGACCGGCTGATCCCGGGCTTGCGTGAAGAATCCTACAACTTGGCCGGCGAAACCTCGCTGGCCGAGGCCATCGACCTGATGTCCTGCGCCGATTCCGTGGTGTCCAACGACTCCGGGCTGATGCACGTGGCGGCCGCGCTGAATCGCCCGCTGGTCGCCGTGTATGGCTCGACCTCGCCGGGTTTCACGCCGCCGCTGGCCGAGCAGGTGGAAGTGGTGCGCACCGGCATCGAATGCAGCCCGTGCTTCGACCGCACCTGCCGCTTCGGCCACTACAACTGCCTGCGCCTGCTCGACCCGCAGCAAGTTATCGCTGCCTTGCACAGCCTGGGCGGTCCGAACCTGATCGATACCGTGGCCGAGGTCGACTAAGTGCGGGTACTGATCATCAAGACATCGTCGCTGGGGGATGTGATCCACACCCTGCCGGCGATCACCGATGCCGCCCACGCGATACCGGGCATTCGTTTCGACTGGGTGGTGGAAGAAGGCTTTGCCGAGATCCCCAGCTGGCACCCGGCGGTCGACCAAGTGATCCCGGTGGCGATCCGTCGCTGGCGCAAGAATATCTGGCAGACCCTCAAGAGCGGCGAGTGGAAGGCGTTCAAGCAGCGCGTTCGCGCGCGCAAGTACGACCTGGTGATTGATGCCCAGGGCCTGGTCAAGTCGGCCTGGCTGACCCGCTACGTCAAGGCACCGGTGGCCGGGTTGGACCGTTACTCGGCGCGCGAAGGCCTGGCCAGCCGTTTTTATGACCGGCGCCTGTCGGTCGCCACGGGCCAGCACGCCGTCGAACGTGTGCGCCAGCTGTTCGCCCTGGCCCTGGCCTACGACTTGCCGGAAGGCATCGGCAACTACGGCCTGGACCTCGATCGCCTGCAACTGCCGCCCGCCGCGCCCTACGTGGTGTTCCTGCACGGCACCACCTGGGCCACCAAGCATTGGCCCGAGGCTTACTGGCGCGAGCTTGCCGAGCGCATGGGCCGGCGCAAGCTGCAAGTGCGCCTGCCGTGGGGCAACCCGGCCGAGAAGGCACGTGCCGAACGTATCGCCCAGGGCTTGAATAACTGCCAGGTACTGCCCAAGTTGAACCTTGTTGGCGTTGCCCGCGTGCTGGCGGCGGCCAAGGCCTGCGTGGCGGTGGACACCGGCCTGGGCCATTTGGCTGCGGCGCTGGATGTGCCGACCATTTCACTGTTCGGCCCGACCAACCCGGGCCTCACCGGCGCCTATGGCCGCGCCCAGGTTCACCAGGCCAGCGATTTCCCCTGTGCGCCGTGCCTGCAGAAAAAGTGCACCTACAAGCCGAGCGCCGATGACCTGCGCCGGTTCGATCTCAAACGCGAGTGGCCGCTGTGCTTCACTCGCCTGAATCCCGAGCATGTGGCGAGCCGCTTGAGCGCGCTGCTGCTGGCTGAGGATGTTCGTTGATGCAACTGGCTTTCGTGCTTTACAAATATTTCCCCTTCGGCGGGCTGCAGCGCGATTTCATGCGCATTGCCCTGGAATGCCAGAAGCGGGGCCACCAGATCCGTGTGTACACACTGATCTGGGAAGGTGACATTCCGCCCGGCTTTGAAGTGCTGGTGGCGCCGGTCAAGGCGCTGTTCAACCACCGCCGCAACGAGAAGCTCAGCGCCTGGATGGAAGCCGACCTGGCCAAGCGCCCGGTCGACCGCCTGATCGGCTTCAACAAGATGCCGGGGCTGGACGTGTACTACGCCGCCGACGGCTGCTTCGAGGACAAGGCCCAGACCCTGCGTGGCGGCCTCTATAAACGCTGGGGCCGCTACCGGCACTTTGCCGAGTACGAGCGGGCGGTGTTCGCCAAAGACTCGAAGACCGAGGTGCTGATGATCTCGGAGGTGCAGCAGCCGCTGTTCGTCAAACACTACGGCACCCCGGCTGAACGTTTCCACCTGCTGCCACCGGGCATTTCCCAGGACCGTCGGGCGCCGGCCAACGCCGCCCAGATCCGCGCCGAGTTCCGCAAGGAATTCAACCTGGGCGACGATGACCTGCTGCTGGTGCAGATCGGTTCGGGCTTCAAGACCAAGGGCGTCGACCGCAGCCTCAAGGCCTTGGCCGCGCTGCCGTCGGCCTTGCGCAAACGCACCCGGTTGATGGTCATCGGCCAGGACGACCCCAAGGTCTTCCAACTGCAGAGCGCCACCCTCGGCCTGGGCGACCAGGTGCAGTTCCTCAAGGGGCGTAGCGATATCCCGCGCTTCCTGCTGGGCGCTGACTTGCTGATCCACCCGGCCTACAACGAAAACACCGGCACCGTGCTGCTCGAAGCGCTGGTGGCAGGCCTGCCGGTGCTGGTCTCCAAGGTGTGTGGCTATGCCCATTACATCGCCGAAGCCGACAGCGGCCTGGTGCTGGACGAGCCGTTCGAACAGGAACAGCTCAATGGCTACCTGCAACGCATGCTCGAAGACCCGCAGGCCCGTGCCGATTGGTCGCGCAACGGCCTGGCCTTTGCCGATACGGCCGACCTGTACAGCATGCCGCAGCATGCTGCTGATGTGATCCTGGGGCAGGAGACCGCATGAAGCTGATACTGGCCGAACCCTTCAAGCGCTTGTGGGCCGGGCGTGATGCCTTCGAGGCCGTGGAAGCGCTGCAAGGTGAGGTGTACCGCGAGCTGGAAGGGCGCCGCACGCTGCGCACCGTCGTCGAGGGCGAGGGTTTTTTCGTCAAGATTCACCGCGGCATTGGCTGGGGTGAGATCTTCAAGAACCTGTTCAGCGCCAAGCTGCCGGTGCTGGGTGCCGGCCAGGAATGGCGAGCTATCCAGCGCCTGCACGAGGTCGGCGTGCCGACCATGACCGCCGTCGCCTATGGCGAGCGCGGCAGCAACCCGGCCACTCAGCATTCGTTCATCGTGACCGAAGAACTGGCGCCAACCATCAGCCTGGAAGACTTCAGTATCGACTGGGTCAAGCAGCCGCCCGCGCCACGCCTCAAGCGTGCGCTGATCGCCGAAGTGGCGAAGATGACTGGCGGCATGCACCGCGCCGGGGTCAACCACCGCGACTGCTACATCTGCCACTTCCTGCTGCACACCGATCGCCCGGTGACGCCAGAAGACTTCAAACTGTCGGTCATCGACCTGCACCGTGCCCAGACCCGGGCGGCAATCAGCCGCCGCTGGCGTGACAAAGACCTGGCCGCGCTGTACTTCTCGGCGCTGGACATCGGCCTGACCCGGCGCGACAAGCTGCGCTTTTTGCGTGGCTACTTCCAGCGCCCGCTGCGCCAAGTGCTTGCCGACGAGGCCGCGTTGCTCGCCTGGCTCGAACGCAAGGCGCAGAAACTCTATGACCGCAAACAACGCTATGGGGATGCACTCTGATGGCGGGTTGGACACTGGCGCCAGGCTACGAACACCTGGCGGCGGATTTCGGCAGCCTTGACGCAGTCTTCGCCCTGCAGGGTGAACGCCTGACCCGCGACCCGCTCAGCGAAGTGGTGCGCATCGAGCGCGAGGGCGTCAATTACTACGTCAAGCGTTACACCGGGGCGGGCAAGCACATGCGCCGCTACCTCGGCCGGCCGCGCATCAAGGCCGAATGGCAAAACCTCAAGCAGTTCGCCAAGTGGGGCATTCCCACCGCCGAAGTGGTCGCCTGGGGCCTGGAGCGCAAGGGCCTGGCGTTTGGCCGCGGGGCGATGATCACCCGCGAGCTGCCGCGCACCGAAGACTTGTCGGCCTTGGCCGAACGCAAAGACCCGCGCCTGGCAGACCCCGCCTGGGTCGACCACGTCAGCCGCCAGCTGGCGCGCCACACCCGGGTCATGCACGAGCACCGTTTTGCCCACAACGACTTGAAGTGGCGCAACCTGCTGGTCGACGACCAGGGCACGCTGTTCTTCATCGACTGCCCGACCGGCGACTTCTGGCGCGGCTTCATGTGGCGGCACCGGATGATCAAAGACTTGGCGTGCCTGGACAAGGTCGCCAAGTACCACCTGTCGGCGACCCAGCGCCTGCGTTTCTACCTGCAATACCGTGGTCGCGACAGGCTCAACGCCCGCGACAAGCAGCGGATTCGCCAAGTGCTGAGCTTTTTCGAGGGAAGGGAATGACCGATTACCTGGCCAGCGCGGACCTCGCGCTGCTCAAACGCCACGGCTTGAACGATTTCGACGCGCTGTGGGCGCTGCAGCTCGATGCCGTGGACGAGCCCAACACCGGGCGTGGGGGCTGGAGCAGCGTGTTCCGCCTGGAACTCGAAGGCAAGGGCTACTACCTCAAGCGCCAGAGCGACTACCTCACCCGTACCTTGCACCGGCCATTCGGCGAGCCAACCTTCGCCCGCGAATTCCGCAACATCAGCCGCTACCAGAAGCTGCACATTCCGGCCTTGCAAGCGGTGTTCTATGGCGAGCGCAAGCAGGCCGGCGAGCACCGGGCGATCCTCATGACCCGTGCCCTGGACGAGTGGGCCGACCTGGACAGCCTGCTGGCTCAGTGGCCGCAGTTGGGCGATGCCGAACGCAACGGCATCCTTGAGGCCTGCGGCCAGTTGGCGCGCACGCTGCACAGTGCTGGCCAGGTGCACGGCTGCTTTTACCCCAAGCACATCTTCCTGCGCCAACGCCGCGAAGGCTGGGAGGCCCAACTGATCGACCTGGAAAAAACCCGGCCCCTGCTGTTTGGCATGCGTGACCGGCTCAAGGACCTGGAGCCCCTGCTGCGCCGTGCCCGGGCCTGGAGCGAGGCGGAAGTGCGCCACCTGCTGGCAGCCTACCTGGTGCAGCCGGCGGACAGCACGCTGGTCGGCACCTGGCTGCAACGCCTGACGCAACGCCGTCGTGAAAAAGAGGCCCGCTGATGCGTTTGTCTGAACTGAAAGAGGCCGGGCGCGCCCCGGCGTTGCCCCTTAACGTGAGCTTGGCCGATGCCGCCGGCAGCGCCGAGCTGCAAGTGCTCAGCCTGCTGCGCGTGCTGCCCGGCCAGCGTTATGTGGGTGCTGGTGTCTGGCGTGGCACGCCGGTGCTGGCCAAGCTGTTGGTGGGCAGCAATGCTGCCCGGCACTTCCAGCGCGAGCTGCAAGGCGTCAAGTGGCTGGCCGAGCAGGGCCTGACCACGCCGAAACTGCTGGCCGATGGTTTGGAAGAAGGCGAGGGCGGCTGGCTGCTGTTCGAGTTTCTGGATGGCGCCGAAAGCCTGGCCGATGCTTGGGCCGCCGTGGAACAGCTGCCGGTACTGGCGGACGAGCAGCACGCGGTGTTGGGTGAGGCGCTGACTGCGGTGGCGCAGATGCACGCCAAGGGCTTGTGGCAGGAAGACCTGCACCTGGACAACCTGCTGCGCCATGGCGGCAAGCTGTACCTGATCGACGGCGCGGGCATCAAGGCCGAGACCCCGGGCCAGCAGTTGTCGCGCCCGCGTGTGCTGGAAAACCTCGGGGTGTTCTTCGCCCAATTGCCCAAGCGCCTGGAGCCGTTCATCGAAGAGCTGCTGGTGCATTACCTGTTGGCCAATGCCGAGCACGCGCTGCCACTCGAAGCGCTGCAGAAGCAAGTGGACAAGGTGCGCAACTGGCGCCAGAAGGACTACCTGGAAAAGGCCGGCCGCGAGTGCTCGCTGTTCAGCGTCGAGCGCAGCCTTTCGGGCCTGCGGGCTATTCGCCGCGCTGAGGTGCAGGCCATGCTGCCGGTGCTGGAACACGCTGATGAACTGATCGACAAAGGCCACCTGTACAAGACCGGTGGCGCCGCCAGTGTGGCCCGCATCGAGGTCGATGGCCGGCAACTGGTACTCAAACGCTACAACATCAAGAACACCGCGCACTGGTTCAAGCGCTTCTGGCGCCCGAGCCGTGCCTGGCACTCGTGGATCGAAGGCCACCGCCTGGAATTTCTCGACATTGCCACGCCACGCCCTCTGGCAGTACTAGAGGAGCGTGTCATGGGCCTGCGCAGCCGTGCCTACCTGGTCACCGACTATGTCGATGGCCCGGACCTGACTGCGTGCTTCGCGCCCTATGTGGAAAACGGCGAGGCACCTGAAGAGCAGGTCGATGCGCTGGTGAAGGTCATGCAGCAACTGATCCGCGAGCGCATCAGCCATGGCGACTTCAAGGGCCATAACCTGTTCTGGGATAACGGCCAGTGGTCGCTGATCGACCTCGATGCCATGTGCCAGCATGCCACCCAGCTCAGCTTCGCCCCGGCCTACGCCCGTGACCGGGCACGGCTGCTACGCAACTGGCCGCGTGACAGTGCCTTGTATCAACGGCTGGACAGGTTGCTGCCGCGGTTGTCCGAATAAGCTGCCGGCAGCGCCAGCCAGTTGCTGCTGCGGCCGGTCTGGCGCACGCGGATGCGCCATTGCGCATCCTGCCAGCGCAGCACTGCCCACGCGGGCACCGCGCCGCGCAGCGTCTCAGGCAATACCAAGTGGTAGTGATCAGCGAGCAGATGGCGGCGCACAGGTAACTGCTGGCTGCCCAGTTGCAGGTACAGCGCGGTGTTGTCTTGAAACAGCTGGGCATCGTCTTCGGAGACGGTACCGTGTAGCGGGGTGGACAGGCGGCAGTCTTCCAACAGTTGCTGGATATTCGGCAACCCGTCGTGCCAGAGCACTGGCGAGTCGACCACCCACCGGCCATCCAGGCAGCGCTTGATCGGCAGCTTCAGGTAGGTGTTCGGCTGGTTCGGGTCGGTGGCGCGCCAGCGTGTGCCGTCGAAGGTGACATTGAAGTAGCGGCCCAGGTTATCCCTCACGTAGTACTGCGACAGGCCCGGGCTCGCCGACTGCTGTTCGTACACGGCCTCGTCGTGCAGCGCATCGATGCGGTAGCGCAGCCTGGCCACGTCTGGGGTCGCTTCGTAATGCCGGGGCAGCGGCACCGGTGGCGGCTTGGGCAGGCCGCGCATGACCCGGCGCATCAGCCCGGAGCCTGCCATGTCGTTGAGCCCCGCCGTGGCGTGGCCGAGTGCTGCGACCGCATGATGGAGCGCACCGTTGTGGTCGTCCCGGTCAAGCGCTTCGAAGCCGTCCCAGATGGAAATGCCCATGCGCCCGAACGCCAGTGCGGTCGAGCCCGCCTGCGGCAACACCAGGGTGAGAATATCCAGCACCAGCCTGAGCACATTGACCGAAAACTCCCCCAGCAGCTCCTGGTTGCTGCGGGTCACGGCATTGGCTTGGGCCATCAGGGTGTTGACCTCGGCGCGGTAGAGGGCGTCGTACAGATTGCCGGTGATGGTCTGCAAACTGATGTGCGAGCCTAGGCGCCCCTGCACCAACAGGGCCTCCAGGGTTTTGCGGTTGCCCAGCGGCAAGCGCTGCAATACATAGTGGCGCAGCTGCGCATCGCTGCGCACGGCGCGGATCAGCGCCCGGGCGTTGTTGTATTCACGCCAGGGGCGGCGGTCCGGCGCGTCGGGGCTGTAGACCACGATGCGGTAAGCGTGCTCCGGCGAGACCAGTAGTACGACACCTTGCAGGGTTTGCCCCTGGATCAGCATCTGCCGGGCGATCACCTGTTGTTCGTTGCGGTGCGGCCGGTTGTGGCTGTCGGGTGAGTGAATGACGCAGTCGGCCCAGCCATAACCCTGTTCGAGCGTGCTTGGCTGAAAATGCCCGGCATAACGCGCCTTGACCGCTTCGGCGTGCATGCGCGTGCGGCTCAGGTGCGCGTAGGCCTGCTGGCGCCAGCGGCCATGGGGCGATTCGAGCAGTTGGGTGCGCAGGTAGGCTTGGTAGCCGCTACCAGCATTCAGGCGCCGCACGATTTGCTTGACCCGCAGTGGCGTCAGGGCTGGCAGTGGCTGCTCGGCGTCGAGGTGCACGCGGGCGGTCAGCCAGTAATCGACGTCGAACCAGGCGATATTGAGCAGTGCCAGTTCATCGAACCGATAACTGTGGTTGACCAGTTCGATGGTCCCGCCCGCGTGCGGGCGGCTGGCCACGGGGATGTAGGCGCTGGTGTCGAGCGGGTTGCTGACGGGGCCGACCTGGCGCGCCAGGGTCACGCTGATCGAGATCTGTTCCGGAGGGGTGTCGATGCCGGGGTCTTGTTGCAGGAACTCGCGAAGCCGCTGGCGCACCCAGGCCAGCAGGGTGTGGCGTTGGTTGAACTGCTCCAAGGTGAGGATGCCTGGCGCGGCAGCGGCCTTGATGGCCGCCACCTGCTCCTGCATGGCTTGCATGATGTGGGCAACGCCTTGCTGCGAGGTCGAGCGCAACCAGTCGGGCATGTGCTTTTCCAGCAGCAGACCATAGCGGGTGGCCACCGGACCTTGGCTGCCGAGCTCGCGGTGCAGGTCCAGTGCGTTGCCCAGTTGGGCGTCGAGGTGTTCGATACTGCGTTGCAGGCCCTGCGCCCAGGCGGCCTGCCAGGCGGCGGTCAGGCGCTTGCCATGGGCCTCGCGAATGGCCAGGGCCTGCGCTTCGGCGAGGTCCTCGCTGAACCAGTCGTAGCGCAGGCGTTCGGCCCGGTGGGCACGTTGGCGCTCTGCGCTCACCACTAGCAGTCGGGTCAGCGGTTCGCTCTGCACCGGGTCTTCGAGGCGTTCGCATAATTCCACGTGCAAGGCGGCCAAGCTGTCGAACGCTTCGATGCCATGCACGATGCTGCACAAAAGCACCCGCCCGACCGGTTCGTGCGCGTCGAGCAAGCGGCCCTCCGGGCCGTTCTCGGTGAGGATCAGCACGCCTGGCAAGTGGCTGCGCCAGTTGGGCGCCGAGCCCGACAGCACCGGGCGGTACAGCTGCGGGCGGCTGGCGGCGGGCAGGTGCTGGCGTTGCCAGGGTTGTGGGTATTCGAGGCAAGTGGTCAGCAACCGGGCGTGCTCCACAGACAGGGTCTGGTCGTGGCTGCGCAAGCGCATCTCGGTGAACAGTTGATCGCGGCGCAGGGTGGCCAGGCGTGCTTGCCGGCTCAGCCCTTTTTCGTCACGCGCCAGCCAATAACTGGCCAGGTGCGCATGCAGGCCTTGGCGAAGCGTCGCGCAGAAGCGTTCGATGTGGGTGTTGAAGTCGCTTGGCAGGTTGAGCGGGCGGTCGTCGTGTCGGGCTTGCGTACCGGCCGGTGGCTTGAAGGCGCCGCCGTCGAACAGGTGGAAGCCGACCAGGTCCAGCAGGCGCAAGCGCCCGAAGTACAAGGTCCGGGCGGTGATCGCTGGGTTGCGGAACAGGGTGTTCAGGGCTTGGTCGAGGCTGTGTTCCACGCCCGCCAAGGGGGGCAGTAGTGCGTCGAGTTGGCTGTCCAGCGACTGGAGGCGCAGCAGCGGTGTCATGGCCTATCTCCTGGTGAAAGGGGACCATGCTGCACCGCGGTGGCCGTGCGGCTGCGTTAACCCGTTACCTCAACGCCGCCAGAAGCCGCGCAGTGCCAAGTACGCCGGCAGGCCCAGGCCCACCCAGGACAAGCCATCCCACGCGCCGTCGCCCAGCAGCGCGGCGAACAGGCCCAAGGCACCGAGCAGGGCGATGACTGTCGGCCAGGCGAAAATCTTAGTGGTCGATCGCGACGCGTGGCTCATGCTTTGGCCTCCCGAGGTTTACGCTGTTTGCCCCACCACAGGTACAGGCCACTGCCGAGCACGATGAGGGTCAGCACGTCGAGCACCGCCCAGAGGATCTGCATGGGGCGGCCGCCGTAGTCACCGAAGTGCAGCGGCTGCGACAGGCCCATGGCGTCCATGTACCAGGGCCGCTCGCCGACGGCGGTCACCTGCAGGGTCTGCGCATCGATCAGCACCGGAGTGAGCAGGTGCGAGGTCAGGTGCGTGGCGCCTTTCATGAACACGGCGTAGTGGTGCTCGCTGGAAAAGCGCGTGCCGGGGAAGGCGATGAAATCCGGGCGCATGCCGGGCGCCGCGTGCTCAGCGATGGCCAACAGGCGGCTGGCCGGGGCGCGTTCGGTGAGCGGCGGGGCATCACGGTAGGGGGCAACCATGGCGGCCAGGCTGTCGTTGCGCCAGGCGGCGATGACCAGGTCGGAGAGTGCACTGATCACCCCGGTGACGCCAACCGTCAGCGCCCAGGCCAGGGTTACCACGCCGATCAGGTTGTGCAGGTCGAGCCAACGCAGGCGGCGGGACTTATCGTGGCGCACCGTGGCGAAATCCAGGCGGCGCATGAACGGCGCGTAGAGCACGGTGCCAGAAACGATCGCCACGACGAACAGCACGCCCATGAATGCCAGCAGCAACTTGCCAGGCAGGCCGGCGAACAGGTCCACGTGCAGGCGCAGCATGACCATCATGAACCCGCCGTTCGCAGCCGGCATGGCGACGGCTTCGCCGGTGCGGGCATCGAGCATGAAGGTGTGCGACGAATTGGGTTCGGTGCCGGCGGTCGCGGCTGTGATTGCCACCACGCCGTTGCGCTCGTCCTCGTCGTAGCCGACGTACTGCATCACCTCCCCGGGGCGGTATTGTTCGGCCTTGAGCACCAGCTGCTGCAGGTCGAGGTGCGGGGTGCCGGCGGGCATCTCGCGCAGTTCGGGAGCGTCACCGAGCAGGTGTTCCAGCTCGTGGTGGAAAATCAGCGGCAGGCCGGTGAGGGCCAGCACCATCAGGAACAGGGTGCAGACCAGGCTGCTCCAGGTGTGGATGAAGGACCAGCGGCGGATGGTTGAGCTTTTCATTTCATTTTGTTTCTCGACGTCCAGAAAGACCAAAGCCGCCCTCTGAAGGGCGGCTTGGTCGGCGCGCGTGGGGCGTCAGACCATCACCATTTGTAGGTGGCGCTGGCGACGACGCTGCGCTCATCTCCGTAGTAGCAGTAGTAACTGTCACAGGTGGAGAGGTAGTCCTTGTTGAACACGTTGGTCGCGTTGACCGCCACCGACGCGCCTTTGAGGCTGTTGTTCAGGCGGCCGAGGTCGTAGTGCACCGAGGCATCGAACACGGTGTAGGCATTGGCTTTGCCCAGGTAGGTGTTGGCCTGGTCGCCATAGGTATTGCCGGTGTAGCGCGCGCCACCGCCGATGCCAAAACCGTCAAGCACACCGCTGTGCCAGGTGTAGTCGGCCCACAGCGAGGCTTGCTGGTTGGGCATCAGTTGCAGGCGGTTGCCTTTGTAGTCGCCCTTTTGCACTTCGGACTTGGCCAAGGTGTAGGCAGCGGTCAGCTTGAGGTTTTCGCTGACGTCGGATACCGCTTCCAGCTCCAGGCCGCGCACTTTCACTTCGCCAGTCTGGCTGGTGACGCTCACGTTGCCGATGGTGTTGGTGACCGAGACGTTTTTCTGGGTCAGGTCATACACGGCTGCCGACAGCAACGTGTTGGAACCTGGCGGTTGGTATTTGATACCCAGCTCCCATTGCTTGCCTTCGGTCGGTTTGAACGACTCCGTGGCAGACACGGCGGCATTGCTGGCCGGCTGGAACGACTCCGCATACGACAGGTACGGTACAAAGCCCGAGTCGAACACATAGCTGATCGCCGCGTTGCCGCTGAATTGCTTGTCACGTTGGGTGTTGGTGGCATCGCCCTGGTTGAGGTACTTGGTGCCGGTGTGCACCCAATCTTCTCGGCCACCCAGGGTCAGGCGCCAGTTGTTCAGTGCCATCTGGTCCTGGACATACAGGCCCGTCTGACGGGTTTTCTGGTTGTAGTCATAGAACGCCGTGGAGCGATCCGGGCGGGTGATCGGCAGCCCGTAAACCGGGTTGTTGACGTTGCTGTTCGGTACGTTGAAGTCGTAGATCGACAGGTAGTTGGTGTTGACGCGCTGGTGGTCCAGGCCGATCAGCAGGGTGTGGGTAATGTCCCCGCTGGCGAAGTCAGCCTGGAAGTTGTTGTCCACGGCGAATTGGCTGATGTCTTCGTCGACGTTGGTGGACATGCGGCTGACGGTACCATCGTCTTGCACCGGGCCACCGGGCGCGTAATAGCTGCCGGGGGTAATGGTCTGGAACGCCAGGTCCGACTTGGTGTAGCGCAGGTTCTGGCGGAACTGCCAGACATCGTTGATGCGATGCTCGAAGGCATAGCCCAGCGCGTAGTAGGTGCGGTCGTAGAACTCGTAGTCCGGATCGCCCAGGTTTTTGTGGTGAGAGATCTTGCCGAACGGCATGTCGATCTTGGTGCCCTGGATCGGCCGAAACTGGCTGGTGGCGCCGGTATCGTCGCGGGTGAACTGGGTCAGCAAGGTCAGCGAGGTGTCGTCGTCGATGTTCCAGGTCAGGCTCGGGGCGATGTTGTAGCGCTTGTCGTCGATATGGTCGATCTGGGTGCCGCCATCGCGGATCACGCCACTGACGCCGTACAGAAACTGGCCTTGGTCGTCGATCTTGCCGGTGCTGGCGATGTTGATCTGGCGGTGGTTGTCGCTGCCGTACTGCAGTTCGATTTCGTGGGCGCTTTCAGCTTGTGGGCGACGGCTGACCATGTCCAGCAGGCCGCCTGGTGGGGTTTGCCCGTAGATCGAGGAAGCCGGGCCGCGCAGCAGTGCGAGGCGGTCGAGGTTCCAGGTTTCGGCTTTCGGGTTGGCGTACACGCCACGGGGCAGCGGCAGGCCATCGAGAAACTGGGTCGGCTCGAAGCCACGCACGCGCATCCAGTCATAGCGTGTGTCGCTGCCGAAGCTGGCAGACACGATGCCGGGCATGTAGCGCACGGCATCATCCAGGCTGTGCACGCCGCGGTCGGCCATTTGCTGGCGCGTGGCAACAGAGATGGAGCGGGGGACTTCGACCAGCGCGGTATCGGTCTTGGTGCCGGCGGCGGTGCGCTGGGCGAGGTAGCCCTCTACCGGGCCCCAGGCGCTTTCGCTGACGCTGTCGGCGTTCACGGTGGTTTCCGGCAGCGCCAGGGTGCCGTCCGGGACGGCCACCAGGCTGTAGCTGCCAACGCTGCTCTGCTGCAACTGCAACCCGGTGCCGCGCAGGGCGGCCTGCAAGGCGCCGATGCCGTCGTACTGACCGTTGACCGGGGCCGAGGTGCGGCCGCTGACCAGGGCCGGGTCGATGGCCAGGGCGATGCCCGATTGGCTGGCGATCTGATTGAGGGTGCTGGCCAGGGGCGCGCTAGGCAGGTCGTAGGCGCGCTGGGCGGATTGCTCGGCGGCGAACAGGGTAGGGCTGGCCAACGGCGCGGCCAGGCCAATGGCCAGGGCCATCAGGCTGGGGCGCAGGATACGATCGACAGTACGGGGCATGCAGCGGCTCCTAGACGGATAAGTGCTAACTGCTTCCTTGCCGAGCGAGATTTCAGAAGTGACAGGGGCTGTCGAAAAAAAAGTAAAAAACTTCAAGAACCGGCAATGCCTGTTCAAACGCTATCTACTGTAGGAGCAGCCTTGTGCTGCGAAGAGGCCAGTGAAAGCAGCGAAGATTCACTGTGTTGTCGCCGGCCTCTTCGCAGCACAAGGCTGCTCCTGCAGTGAATTCGCGCCAAAACAACAGATCACTATTTGGCCTTGACGGTCACCCACCACGGCGTATGCCGCTCGATCTGCACCGGCAGTGCCGGCACCAGCGAGGCCAGGGCCAGGTCGGTGTCGGTCAGCGGGAAGCTGCCGGTGACACGCAGGTCGGCAACTTCGTCAGCCACCCCGAGATGGCCGCTGCGGTAATGCCCGAGCGCGGCCAGCAAGTCAGCCAGGCGCACGTTGTCCACCACCAGCATGCCGCGGGTCCAGGCATCGGCGCCGACGGCGACTGTGCCGACCTGGCCAAGCCCGTTGGCATCCATGAGTACCTGCTGGCCTTCGCGCAACACCTGCTCGTCGCCACTGTTCAGCGGCATGGCCGCGACCGAGGCCTGCAGCACTTCCAGGCGTGTGCCCTGTGCTTCACGGCGCACCAGGAAGCGTGTGCCCAGCGGGCGCAGGCGACCGTCGTCGGTACGTACCAGCAACGGGCGTGGGTCCTGGTGGCCGGTCTCGACCGAGATCTCGCCCTGGTGCAGCACGATCACCCGTTGCTCGCCTTGGTAGTCGATATCCACCGCGGTATGGGTGTTCAGGCTCAGCAGGGTGCCGTCTTCCAGGCGCAGGGTGCGCAGCTCGCCGGTGGCGGTGCGTTGGTCGGCGAGCCAGTAGTTCGGTGACAGCGAGGGGGCGCCGACCCAGGCCAGCAGCGAGCCCAGCAGCAACATCCCGGCCAGGCCGCTGCCAACCTTGCCGATGCGCCGCCGCAGCCCGGCTCGGGATTGCAGCAGTGCCTGGCGCGCAGGCCCGGCAGCGGCGCTCACGCGCTGGTCGAGGCTGCCCAGTTGGCGCCAGGCGCGGGCATGCTCTTCGCTGGCGGCGTGCCAACGCATGAACGCGTTGCGCTCATCAGGCGTGCCACTGCCTTCATCCAGGCTCAGCTTCCAGGCGATGGCCGCTTCCAGGACGCGGGACGAGACCGGTGAGCCGTTCACGTCGGCTCCCCGTACAGGGCCACATAGCACTGGCGCAGGCCTTGGGCGATGTACTGGCGTACCCGCGAGACTGAAACGCCAAGGCGCTCGGCGATTTCGGCATGGCCCATGGCGTCCAGGCGGTTGTACAGGAAGGCCGCCCGCGCTTTGCTCGACAGCTTGCCCAACAGGCGGTCGATGGCTTTGAGGTCTTCGAGAATCAGGTGTTGGGTTTCCGGGGAGGGGTGTTCGGCTTCGGGCAGCAGGGCGAGCTCGGCCAGGTAGGCCTGCTCCAGCGCGGTGCGGCGGAAATGGTCGAACATCAGCCCTTTGGCGACAGCGGCCAGAAAGGCGCGTGGCTCGCGGGGCGTTTCCAGCCGATCACGGCCGAGCAGGCGTACGAAGGTGTCCTGGCTCAGGTCTTCAGCACGCTGACGGCAGGCCATGCTGCGTTGCAGCCAGGCAAGCAGCCAACTGCGATGGTCGCGGTAAAGCGCACCGACCAGCTCGGCGTGTGGGCTGTGGGCAGAAGACAAGCAGCGTCCCCCCGGAACGAATGCATTAACTAACGATAATTATTCGCGATTGTTGCAGAGGCAGGGGGCGGGGCGCAATGGACGCTTATCGGATTGCCACTAGGGTGCTGTGTTTCCTATGCCCGCGAAAGGGCCAGTGGGGCCATCATAAAATTCACAGGCCGTGACTATGCACCTTGCGCCGACGCCACCCCCGCAACCGCTGCTCCAGCTGCAACGGGCTGTCCAACTGTTGGCGGCGGGCCTGGCTGAACAGGATCAAGGCCAGCTCAGCAGTCACCTGGGCATCGGCACTGGCATGGTGGCGCTCTTCCACCTGCAGGCCAAAACGCGCAACCCAGTCATCCAGCCCGGCTTCGCGCAGCACCGTGTCGGGGTTGAGCATCGGCGCCAGCTCGGCGACATCGAGAAACGGCAACTGCAGGCGATAGCCCAGGCTTTCTTTCAGCGCGCGCGCGAGCATGCGCTGGTCGAAGGGTGCATGGAACGCCAGCACCGGGCTATCGCCAATGAAGTCGAGTAGGTCGAGCAAGGCCTCGACCGGGTCGCAGCCGGCCGCCAGGGCACTGGGCCCCAGCCCGTGGATCAATACGCTGGCGTTGGTCTTCTGTGTCGGGCGGTACAGGGTGCGTTCAAACTGCTGGGCAAAGTCGATGGCGCCGTCTTCGATGGCCACGGCGCCAATCGATAATACCTGGTCACGATTGGGGTTCAGGCCGCTGGTTTCCAGGTCCAGCACCACCCAGCGCTGTTCACGCAACGTGCACACCCCCAGCGCCGACGGCTTGGGCAACTGCGCCAGGCGCTGGCGCGAGGCGTCGTCCAGGTCGGGCAGGCTGGGGCGTAGCCAGGCGAACAGGCTCATAGCTGGTACCGCAAGGCCAGGCTGCTTTGCAGGCGCTGCGCCTGGCGCAGCGATTCCCGCAGGATGCGCCGGTCCAGGTGGTTGAGGCTGTCTGGGTCGACGCGGTTGGAGTAGGGCAGGTTATCGCGGGTCTGGCGCTGGTGCTGCTGCATGCGGGTTTGCTGAATGAAGTGGTAAGCCTCTTCATACGCCGCGCCGTCGAGTGGTTCAATGACGCCCTTGGTCACCAGCTGGCGCAGGCGCTCGAGGGTGTTGCAGGCACCGATGCCATTGGCCAGGGCCAGCAACCGCGCACCATCGACGAAGGGCGTCAGCCCCTGCACCTTGAGGTCGAGGGTGGCGGCCTTGTCATTGCCTTGACGGGTCAGCACGAATTCACGCAGGCGGCCCACGGGCGGGCGCTGTCGCAGGGCGTTGTCGGCCATCATGCGCTGGAAGAGGCGGTTGTCGGCCACCTGCACCAACAGGCTTTGGCGCAGTTGCTCACAGCCTTGCTCGTCGCCCCAGACCACGCGCAGGTCGAAATAGATGCTCGAAGCCAGCAGGTTTTCCGGGCTGGCCTCGCGGACGAAGCCGGCGAAGCGCTGCGCCCATTCGCTGCGTGATAGGCACAACTCGGGGTTGCCGGCCATGACATTGCCTTTGCACAGGGTAAAACCGCACTGGGCCAGGCATTGGTTGATGTACTGCGCCAGTGGCAGCAGGCGGGCCCGGATCGCGTCGGCTTCGGCGCTGTCGCGGGCTTCGAACAGGATGCCGTTGTCCTGGTCGGTGTGCAGGGTCTGCTCGCGCCGCCCTTCGCTGCCGAAACACAGCCAGCTGAAGGGCACGGCTGGGTCGCCGCGCTCGGCCAGGGCCAGTTCGATTACCCGGCAGACGGTGTGGTCGTTCAGCAGCGTGATGATCTGGGTGATCTGCGTCGAGGAGGCGCCGTGGGCAAGCATGCGCTCGACCAGTTGGCTGATTTCACCGCGCAGGGAAACCAGGGTTTCCAGGCGCGGTGCATGACGAATGGTACGTGCCAGGTGCACCAGGTCGACCCGTTGCAGGGAGAACAGGTCACGTTCGGAGACCACGCCGCACAGGCGCTGGTTGTCCACCAGGCAAACATGGGCGATGTGCCGCTCGGTCATGGCCATGGCGGCGTCGAAGGCGCTGGCCAGCGGGCTGAGGTAGAACGGTTTGGCGGTCATGTGCTGCTCGATCGGCGCACCCAGGTCGGCATCGGCGGCCGCCACCACCTGGCGCAGGTCGCGCAGGGTGAAGATGCCGATCGGGTAGCGTGCGGGGTCGACCACGACAATGCTGCCGACCTGCTGCTCGTGCATCAACCGCACCGCGTCGCGCAGCGGCATGTCGGGGCTGCAGACCACCGGGTGACGCATGGCCAGTTCGCCCAGGGGGGTGTTTAACGAGTACTGGGTGCCGAGGGTTTCCACGGCGCGTTGGCGCACTTGCTGGTTGACCTGGTCGAGCAGGCTGCTGACCCCGCGCAGGGCGAAGTCGCGAAAGGCTTCTGACAAGGAGAACACGCGGATGAACGCGGCTTTGTTCAGTTGCAGGCAGAAGGTGTCCTCACCGGCCAGGTGCTCGGTGCGGGTGGCACGCTCGCCCAGCAGCGCGGCCAGGGGGAAGCACTCGCCGCTGGTGATCTCGAAGGTGGTTTCCACCCCGGGTTTGACCAGGTGCTGGCGCTCGCCGACGACGCGCCCCTGCTTGACGATGTAGAAGTGCTCGACCGGGCCATCGGCGGGTTTGACGATGCTTTCGCCGCTGGCATAGAAGCGCAGCTGGCACTGCTCGACCAGGTACGCCAGGTGGCCGTGCTCCATCTGGTTGAACGGGGGGAAGCGCTGCAGAAACTGCAACGTGCCTTGTATGTTCTGTAGCACAGCCGTCCTGCCCGCCTGGCTGTAGGCGTCCTTTTTACTCATGAAGCTGACCGTATCGCTACGCCGAACTATATATATCTATATATAGGTGCCGGCCTTGTTGTTCTCGGTCTCCATGGTCGGCTGGCTGCGCTGTGGTGCCCATTGGACGTAAGTCTATGAGCGGCGTGTGATCAATATCGCAAGATGCGGTCTTACCGTGAGCACGACTTTTTGACGAGATGACCATGGTTGAGCATGACGACCTCCTGAGTGACGCCGAACGCGAGGCACTTGCCGTGGTGAGTGCGCCTGTTGCGCCCCGACCGGTGGTGCTGGTGGTGGATGATAATCCGGTGAACAGCGAGGCTTTGTGCCTGTACCTGAAAAGCAGAGGTATCGACTGCATGACGGCTGACGGTGCCCAGGAGGCCATGTTCAAGCTGTATTACGAGCCGAGGATCGCCTTGATGATCACCGACCTGCGCATGGAGCCCAAGGATGGCCTGGAACTGATCCGGCAGGTGCGCGAGACGGAGCGGGCGGCGTTGTCGATCATCGTGGTGTCGGGCGACACCGATGTGAGAGAGGCCGTGGACGTGATGCACCTGGGGGTGGTGGATTTTCTGTTGAAGCCGGTGGATTTGGGGAAACTGCTGGGGTTGGTGAAGAAAGAGTTAGGGCTCAAGTAAGTCGGTTGCTTGTGCCATAGCATTCGCGGGCAAGCCCGCTCCCACAAGTACCCCACCGCATTCGAGCTGAGTGGGGTACCTGTGGGAGCGGGCTTGCCCGCGAATGGGCCGCACAGCGGCCCCTTGCGATTTACAGCCCGTTACGCGCCTTGAACTCGCGACGACGGCGGTGCAGCACCGGCTCGGTATAACCGTTCGGCTGCTTGCCACCTTCGATCACCAGCTCCACAGCCGCCTGGAACGCGATGTTGTCGTCGAAATTCGACGCCATCGGGCGGTACAGGGCGTCACTGGCGTTCTGCTGGTCAACCACCACCGCCATGCGCTTGAGGCTTTCCAGCACCTGCGCCTCGCTGACCACGCCATGGCGCAGCCAGTTGGCCAGCAACTGGGCCGAGATGCGCAGGGTGGCGCGGTCTTCCATCAGGCCGACGTTGTTGATGTCCGGCACTTTCGAGCAACCTACGCCCTGATCGATCCAGCGCACCACGTAACCGAGGATGCCTTGGGCGTTGTTGTCCAGCTCGTTGCGGATCTCTTCGTCCGACCAGTTGGTGTCGGCGGCCAGCGGGATGGCCAGGATGTCGTCGACCGACGCCGGGGTGCGCGTAGCCAGCTCGCGCTGACGTGCCTGCACATCGACCTTGTGGTAGTGCAGGGCATGCAGGGTCGCGGCAGTCGGCGAAGGTACCCAGGCGGTGTTGGCGCCGGCCAGCGGGTGAGCGATCTTCTGCTCGAGCATGGCGGCCATCAGGTCGGGCATGGCCCACATGCCTTTGCCGATCTGCGCACGGCCTTGCAGGCCGGTGGCCAGGCCCACGTCGACGTTGTTGTTCTCGTAAGCGCCGATCCACTTCTCGTTCTTCATGGCGCCTTTGCGCACCACAGCGCCGGCTTCCATGGAAGTGTGGATTTCGTCACCGGTGCGGTCGAGGAAGCCGGTGTTGATGAACGCTACGCGCTCGGCGGCTGCCTTGATGCAGGACTTGAGGTTGACCGTGGTGCGGCGCTCCTCGTCCATGATGCCGACCTTGACGGTGTTGCGCGGCATGCCCAGCAGGTCTTCTACCTGGCTGAAGATTTCAGCGGCAAAGGCCACTTCTTCAGGGCCGTGCATCTTCGGCTTGACGATGTACACGCTACCGGTGCGGGTGTTCTTGCGGCTGGTGTTGCCGTTGAGGTTGTGCAGGGCGATCAGGTTGGTGAACAGCCCGTCCTGGATACCTTCCGGGATTTCGTTGCCTTGGGCATCGAGGATAGCCGGGTTGGTCATCAGGTGACCCACGTTGCGCACGAACAGCAGCGAACGACCGTGCAGGGTGACGCTGCCACCGTTAGGCGCGGCGTACTCGCGGTCTGGGTTCATGGTACGGGTGAAGGTCTTGCCACCCTTGTTCACGCTTTCGGCCAGGTCGCCTTTCATCAGGCCCAGCCAGTTGCGGTAGACGATGACCTTGTCATCGGCGTCTACGGCCGCGACCGAGTCTTCACAGTCCATGATGGTGGTCAGTGCCGATTCCATCAGGATGTCTTTGACGCCGGCGGCATCGGTGCTGCCGACCGGGGTGCTGGCATCGACCTGAATTTCGAAGTGCAGGCCGTTGTGCTTGAGCAGCACGGCGGTTGGCGCGGCGGCGTCACCGACGAAGCCGATCAGTTGTGCGTCGTCACGCAGGCCGCTGTTGCTGCCACCCTTGAGGGCGACCACCAGCTTGCCGCCCTGGATGCTGTAGGCGGTGGAGTCGACATGCGAGCCCGCAGCCAGTGGCGCGGCTTCGTCAAGGAAGGCGCGGGCGAAGGCGATGACCTTGTCGCCCCGCGCTTTGTTGTAACCCTGGCCTTTCTCGGCGCCGCCTTCATCGCTGATGGCATCGGTGCCATACAAGGCGTCGTAGAGCGAGCCCCAGCGGGCGTTGGCGGCGTTCAGGGCGAAACGGGCGTTCATCACCGGCACGACCAGCTGCGGGCCGGCCATGCGGGCGATTTCTTCGTCCACGTTTTGTGTGGTGGCCTGGAAATCGTCGGCTTGTGGCAGCAGATAGCCGATTTCCTGGAGGAAGCTTTTGTAGGCTACGGCGTCATGGGCCTGGCCTTTGCGTGCCTGGTGCCAGGCGTCGATCTTGGCTTGCAGCTCGTCGCGCTTGGCGAGCAGGGCTTTGTTCTTTGGAGCGAGGTCATTGATGATCTTCTCTGCACCTGCCCAGAACTGCTCGGCGACGATGCCGGTCCCTGGGATGGCTTCGTTGTTCACGAAGTCGTACAGGACCTTGGCGACCTGAAGGCCACCGACTTGAACGTATCCAGTCATTGCTTGCCTCACTCTGCTCAGCTATTTCGCTCTTCTGTATTAAGCCTGTAGCGCTTCTCTAAACACGGCACCAGTGCGTGCCCTGGGTGAATGAACCCTAGGGCGGCTGGGTGCGGCCTGCCAGACGGGCTGGCGGGCAGTGTGCGTATTTTCACAGGCGCCTTGGCAGACATCCAAACGACGTTTTGTAGTCCGCGCCACGGGATACTACATGAAGCAGTAGGCGGGGCAAAATCAGACTAAAAGCGTCGTTGTGCGACCCGTTGGTCGCGTATGGTCACGCTGGGAGTGGGTATGTTCGCAAAAAACAGGTGGATTGTTCCAGATAAATCTTGAAACAGTACACGATTCGTTATGTCGATTGCCCTGCGGCAGGTTGCCGCGCCTTGCCTATACTCAATCGATCCCCCGGTTTATCGCCGCCCAGCGCGGTTCGACGCAGAGGAAGGGCTTGTGGATCATCTTGTACTCACTGTGATTGCCCCTGACAAGGCCGGGCAGGTCGAACGCATTGCACAATGCATCGCCGACCACAGCGGCAATTGGCTGGAAAGCCGCATGTCACGCATGGCCGGGCAGTTTGCCGGCATCCTGCGGGTGGCGGTGCCGGCAGAAAATTACACAGAGCTGGTGGCGTCGTTGCAGGGCTTGGCGCGGTACGACATTCGCGTATTGATTGCCGAGAGCGGCATCGAGCCCTCGTGCACCTGGAGGCCGATCGCCATGGAGCTGGTGGGCAATGACCGGCCGGGGATCGTGCGTGATATCACGCGGCTGCTGGCCGATCTAGGGGTGAACTTGGAGCGCTTTACCACCGAAGTGCGCCCTGCACCGATGAGCAGCGAGCCGCTGTTTCATGCCGATGCGCTGTTGGCGCTGCCGTTGACGTTGTCGCTGGATGAGCTGCGGCAGCGGTTGGAGAGTTTGGCGGATGATTTGATGGTGGAGTTGGAGTTGCGGGCGGAGGATTGATTTGGGATTGCCGGGTCCGCTTTGCGGCCCATTCGCAGCACAAGGCTGCTCCTACAGGTACCACGCAACTTCTGTAGGAGCAGCCTTGTGCTGCGAATGGGCCGCGAAGCGGACCCAGGGTTATCCCCCGTTTCACAGGTACGGCCCTGTGGATAACCTGGGGGCGTACCTCTGCAGCCCAGGCGCATCAAGGCTCACCCAGGGTTGATCAAAAAACACCCAAGTATCAGCGGCTTGTGCACAAAGCACGGGGACGAGGGTGTGGATAACCTCTGGAGATGTCTCTGCAGGCCACGGGCTACATGGCCTGCATAGATTTGATCATTTTTTGATCAGGCGCGTTTGCGCAAA
The DNA here is from genome assembly GCF_024748985.1 of Pseudomonas sp. B21-031. NCBI lineage: Bacteria > Pseudomonadati > Pseudomonadota > Gammaproteobacteria > Pseudomonadales > Pseudomonadaceae > Pseudomonas > Pseudomonas sp. B21-031. The sequence goes on from NZ_CP087181.1 coordinate 432,211, forward strand.
TTCAGCCAGGCATCGACGCTATAGATCGCCAAACCCGCCCAGATGAACATGAACGCCACCAGCGTGCTCGACGACAAATGCTCGTCAAACAGCAACACTGCCTGCAGCAACACCAGCGTCGGCGCCAAGTATTGCAGGAAGCCCAAGGTGGTATACGGCAGGTGGCGCGCGGCGGCGTTGAAGCACACCAGCGGCACCAGGGTCACTGGCCCTGCCGCCATCAACCACAACGCTTCACTGCTGGTGTAGAACGCGCCCTGTGCGCTCAGGGCAGCGGGGTGCAGCAACATCCAGCCAAGGGCCAGCGGCACCAACATCCAGGTTTCCACCACCAGGCCCGGCAGCGCCGCCACCGGCGCCTGTTTGCGGATCAACCCATAAAAGCCGAAGCTCAGCGCCAGTACCAGCGACACCCAGGGCAGGCTGCCCGCTTGCCACACCTGCTGGGCCACCCCCACGGCCGCCATGGCCACCGCCAGCCATTGCAGGCGGCGCAGGCGCTCGCCGAGGATGAGCATGCCCAGCAACACGTTGATCAGCGGGTTGATGTAGTAGCCCAGGCTGGCTTCGAGCATGCGGCCGTTGTTCACCGACCACACATACGTCAGCCAGTTACCCGCGATCAGCGCGCCGCTCAGGGCGAGGATGGCCAGCCTGCGCGGGTTGTCGCGCAGTTCGCGCCACCAGCCAGGGTGCTTCCATAGCAATAGCAGCAGCGAACCGAACAACGCCGACCAGAGCACCCGGTGGACGATGATCTCCACGGCGGGGACGCTCTGGATGGCCTTGAAGTAAAGGGGGAACAGGCCCCAAATGATGTAGGCGCTGAGGCCCAGGATGTACCCGCGTTGCGGGTTTGCGGCGTGCATGCAGAATCCTTGCTTAGGTAGCTAAATAAAGCGACGCCTATTGTAGACAGAGGTCAGCACACATCTAGAACAATTTCAGTGGTTGTTCATCGAGGGCCGCCATTTGCTCGCGCAGTGCCAGAATCTGGTCGCCCCAGTAGCGCGGTTGGCCAAACCAGGGGAAGCTGCGCGGGAAGGCCGGGTCGTCCCAGCGGCGGGCCAGCCAGGCGCTGTGGTGCAATTGTCGCAGGGCTCGCAAGGGCTCGATCAGGGGCAGCTCGCGCGGGTCGAAGTCGTGGAACTCGTTGTAGCCGTCGATCAGCTCTGCCAGTTGGCCGAGGCGTTCCTCGCGGCTGCCGGCGAGCATCATCCACAGGTCTTGCACCGCTGGGCCCATGCGGCAGTCGTCGAGGTCGACGACGTGATACACCTCGTCGCGATGCATCAGGTTGCCGGGGTGCAGGTCGCCGTGCAGGCGCATCACTTTGTGTGGGGTGCGCGCGTAGATGTCCTCAACCCGTTTCAGCAGGTCGCGGGCGACGGACTCGAAAGCAGGTAGCAATTCCCGTGGTACGAAGTTGCCCTCGAGCAGGGTGTGCAGTGACGCGTGGCCGAAGTTGTCCACAGCCAATGCTTCGCGGTGCTCGAACGGGCGTGTCGCGGCTACGGCGTGCAGGCGGCCGAGCAATTGGCCGAGGCGATACAGCTGGTCGAGGTTGCCGGGCTCCGGGGCATGGCCACCGCGGCGGGGGAACAGGGTGAAGCGAAAACCCTGGTGCTCGAACAGCGTGCGGCCGTCATGTTGCAAAGGCGCGACCACCGGCACTTCGCAATCGGCAAGTTCGGCGGTGAAGCGGTGCTCTTCGAGGATGGCCTCATCGCTCCAGCGGCCTGGGCGGTAGAACTTGGCGATCAGCGGCTGCGAGTCTTCGATGCCCACCTGATAGACGCGGTTCTCGTAGCTGTTCAGGGCCAGGATCCGGGCGTCGCTGAGAAAGCCAATGCTTTCCACGGCGTCCAGGACCAGGTCGGGGGTGAGGGTGTCGAAGGGGTGGGACATGGTGACTCCGGGGATGAGCTGCGTGGGGCCATGGTAGCGCATTCCACCCGGCCCGACCGGCTTGACCCACTCTGTGTAGGCGCAGCCTTGTGCTGCGAAGAGGCCGGTGATAGCAGCAAAGATGCTCTGTGTTTTCACCGGCCTCTTCGCAGCACAAGGCTGCTCCTACACCGGAACCCCAAGCAGCACATAAGAAGGGTGGAACTGCACCCGCACCGTGCTCGCGGTCGCAACGCGATGACGCGCCAGCCAGTCCTGCTCGGCAAACGCACACAATGTCTGCCCATTACCCAACGCCAGCCGCACTTCGCTAGGGCCGTTGGCTTGCGCCAGCAGTTCGTCCACCGTCGCCTTCAGGCAGTTGCTGCCGGCGTCGGCTTCATCACCCTCCCCAAGCAACTGCACCCAGCCTGCCTTGAGCAATGCCACGACCATCGTCCCCAATGTCAGCTCCAGCCGTGCAGTGCTGTCGTGGGTGATCAGCGCCTCGATCTCCAGCCCGCCGCCCAGCGCCAGGCTTACACGGTCATGCCGGCCTTCGCGGCGCAGGCCGCTGACCTTGCCTTGCAACTGGTTACGCGCACTGGTGCGCAGCATCAGGCGCCCGAGCAGGTCGAGGTCGCTGGACTCTTCGGCCGCCTCCAGCACCTGCGCCTGCAGTGCCTGCAAACGCTGATACAGCCGCAGCACGCGTTCGCCCTCGGACGACAGCCGCGCGCCGCCGCCACCACGCCCGCCGGTGCTGCGCTCGACCAAGGGCTGGCTGGCCAGGTTGTTGAGTTCGTCGATGGCGTCCCAGGCAGCCTTGTAGCTGATGCCTGCAGCCTTGGCGGCGCGGGTGATCGAGCCTTGCTCGGCGATGTGCTGCAGCAGCGCGATGCGTTGCGGGCGGCGGACGATGTGCTGGGTGAGGAGGCTAGGGAGGGGCATAGGCAGGGTTTTCAGCAGTTGATCAAGGGACGGTGCCTTCATGGCAGCGCACCGTCAAGCCATACAGGCCTGCACGATTACATCTGCCCAGGCTTGGGCGTGCGCGCCAGGCAATACACATCTACCCTGCGTGCCCCCGCCTTGGCTAACACTTCGGCGATGGCCTGGGCGGTGGCGCCGGTGGTCAGCACGTCGTCGATGACCGCTACATGCCTGCCCTGCAGCGAGGTATGGCCGGCGACACAGAATGCCTGGCGCAGGTTGCGCCGCCTGGCTTTGGCGTTCAGATGTTGCTGCGCCGGTGTCTCACGTGTGCGCAACAACAGCCGCTCGTCGCAGCCGATGCCCAGTTGCGTCGACAACCAGCGCGTCAGCATGCCGGCCTGGTTAAAGCCGCGCTCACGCAGTCGACGCTTGGCCAACGGAACAGGCAACAGCAGGTCAGGTTGCATCAAGCCCTCTGCGTAGCGGTGTTGCAGGCCATGCCCCAGCAGTTCGGCCATCAACCGCCCCATCGGCCACTGGCGGTTGTGCTTGAAACGGCTGATCAGCGTGTCGACCGGGAACCCGTAATGCCACAGCGCGACGACGTGCTCGAACGCCGGTGAACGGCGACAACACTGGGCGCAGGTCAGGTTGGCCATCGGCAGTGGCAGGGCGCAGCGCAGGCAATGGTCCGCCAGCCAAGGCAGTTCCTGCTCGCAGGCCACGCACAACGGGTATGCCTGTTCGGCAGGCGTGTCGCACAGTAAACAGGTTTGGTTGTTATTTGTACAGTTGTAAACCAGTGCTTTCAGGTTGGGTTGACAGTTCATAGGCCTTCCATGACTATGCGAGCTATCCGTGATGCGCTGGCGGGCTTTCCTGTCCCGGCGCCAGTTACAGCCTAAACAAGGAAACGCCGATGAGCGCCAGCACAACTGCAACAACACGTCACGACTGGACCTTGGCCGAGGTCAAGGCGCTGTTCCAGCAACCGTTCAATGACCTGCTGTTCCAGGCGCAGACCGTGCACCGCGCGCACTTCGACCCGAACCGTGTTCAGGTTTCGACCCTGCTGTCGATCAAGACCGGCGCCTGCCCAGAAGATTGCAAATATTGTCCGCAGTCCGGCCACTACAACACCGGGCTGGAAAAACAGAAGTTGATGGAAGTGCAGAAGGTGCTGGAAGAAGCCGCCCGCGCCAAAGCCATCGGCTCGACCCGCTTCTGCATGGGCGCGGCGTGGAAGCACCCGTCGGCCAAGGACATGCCCTACGTGCTGGAGATGGTCAAAGGGGTGAAGGCCATGGGCCTGGAAACCTGCATGACCCTCGGCAAGCTCGACCAGGACCAGACCCAGGCGCTGGCCCAAGCCGGTCTCGACTACTACAACCACAACCTCGACACCTCGCCGGAGTTCTACGCCAGCATCATCACCACCCGCACCTACAGCGAGCGCCTGCAGACCCTGGCCTATGTGCGCGATGCCGGGATGAAGATTTGCTCTGGCGGCATCCTCGGCATGGGCGAGTCGCTGGACGACCGCGCCGGCCTGCTGATCCAATTGGCCAACCTGCCAGAGCACCCGGAGTCGGTGCCGATCAACATGCTGGTCAAGGTCGCCGGCACGCCGCTGGCCGAGGAAGAAGATGTCGACCCGTTCGATTTCATCCGCATGCTGGCGGTGGCCCGCCTGTTGATGCCCAAGTCGCATGTGCGCCTGTCGGCCGGCCGCGAGCAGATGAACGAACAGATGCAGGCCCTGGCCTTCATGGCTGGCGCCAACTCGATCTTCTATGGCGAAAAGCTGCTGACCACCGCCAACCCGCAGGCTGACAAAGACATGCAGCTGTTCGCCCGCCTCGGCATCAAGCCTGAGGCCCGCGAAGAGCATGCCGATGAAGTGCACCAGGCGGCCATCGAGCAGGCGCTGGTCGAACAGCGCAGCAGCGAGATGTTCTACAACGCAGCCTCGGCCTGAGATGGCCTTTGACCTGGCGGCGCGCCTGGCCGAACGGCGTGCCGCAGACCTGTATCGGCAACGGCCCCTGCTGGAGAGCCCGCAAGGGCCTGAAGTGGTGGTCGATGGCCAGCCGCTGTTGGCGTTTTGCAGCAATGATTACCTGGGCCTTGCCAACCACCCCGAGGTGATTGCTGCGTGGCAGGCGGGTGCCGAGCGGTGGGGTGTCGGTGGCGGCGCGTCGCACCTGGTGGTTGGCCACAGCACGCCGCACCACCAGGTCGAGGAGGCCTTGGCAGAACTCACTGGGCGCCCACGCGCGCTGTTGTTCTCCACCGGCTACATGGCCAACCTGGGTGCAATCACCGCGCTGGTGGGGCAGGGCGACACGGTGTTGCAGGATCGCCTTAACCACGCGTCTTTGCTCGACGGCGGGCTGCTGAGCGGCGCCCGTTTCAACCGCTATCTGCACAACGACCCGGCCAGCCTGGCAAGCCGCCTGGACAAGGCCGTCGGCAATACCCTGGTGGTAACCGACGGGGTGTTCAGCATGGATGGCGACCTTGCCGATTTGCCGGCTTTGGCCAAGGTTGCCCGCGCCCGCGGCGCCTGGCTGATGGTCGATGATGCCCATGGCCTGGGCACGTTGGGTGCGCAAGGTGGCGGTATCGTCGAGCACTTCGGCCTGGGCATCGATGATGTGCCTGTGTTGATCGGTACGCTGGGCAAGGCCTGCGGTACGGCGGGTGCTTTTGTCGCCGGCAGCGACGCGTTGATCGAAGCGCTGGTGCAGTTTGCCCGGCCCTACATCTACACCACTAGCCAGCCTCCGGCGCTGGCCTGCGCGACACTCAAGAGCCTGGAGCTGCTGCGCCGCGAAACCTGGCGCCGTGAGCACCTGGCCGCGTTGATCCGCCAGTTCCGCCTGGGTGCCGAACAGATCGGCCTGCAACTGATGGACAGCCCGACGCCGATCCAGCCGATCCTGATTGGCGACAGCGCACAAGCGCTGCGCCTGTCGCAGATGTTGCGCGAACGTGGCCTGCTAGTCACTGCCATCCGCCCGCCCACCGTGCCTGCCGGCAGCGCACGCTTGCGGGTTACCTTGAGCGCCGCGCACAGCGAGGCGCAGGTGCAGCTATTGTTGAATGCATTGGCCGAGTGTTATCCACAGCTGGAGGCCGCCGATGCGTAACCGACTGATCCTTCTTCCCGGATGGGGCCTGGGTACTGCTGCGCTGGAGCCGTTGGCGGCCAGCCTGCGCGCCCAGGATGCCCGCCTGCAGGTCGAACTGATGCCCCTGCCGGAACTGGCCGAAACCGACGTGCAGGCCTGGGTCGATCACCTCGACCGCAAACTGCCGACCGACACCTGGCTGGGCGGCTGGTCGATCGGGGGCATGTTGGCCACTGAGTTGGCAAGCAAGCGCGGCGATCACTGCTGTGGTTTGCTGACCTTGGCTAGCAACCCCAGTTTCGTGGCGCGGTCAGACTGGCCCCACGGCATGGCCGAAGACACCTTCGGCACCTTCCTCGACGGTTGCCGCAGCCACACCCAGGTAACCCTCAAACGCTTCCGCACCCTGTGCAGCGACGGCGCCTTGCAACCGCGCACCTTGCTGCGTCAGCTGGGCGTCGGGGTACCCGACACCGACCCGCTGTACCTGGCCAGTGGCTTGCAGGTGCTGGCGCAACTGGATACCCGCGCTGCGCTGCAACACTACACCGGGCCGCAGTTGCACTTGTTTGCCGGCAGCGACGCACTGGTGCCGGCGGAAGCTGCCAAGGCCCTGAGCGAACTGTTGCCAGACGTGGAAGTCGGCCTGGTCGAAGAGAGTTCCCACGCGTTCCTGCTGGAATACCCACAGGAGTTGGCGGCGGGTATCAAGAGTTTTCTGCATGAGAGTGGCGATGACTGACCTTTCCCGTCCGACCCTGCCCGGCGCGCTGCCGGACAAGCGCCAGGTGGCGGCCTCGTTTTCCCGCGCGGCGGCCAGCTACGACAGCGTCGCCGCGTTGCAGCGCGACGTCGGCCTGAACCTGCTGGGCCAGTTGCCAGAGGGCTTGGCACCGTCGCGCTGGCTGGACCTGGGCAGCGGCACCGGCCACTTCAGCCGGGTGCTGGCCGAGCGCTTCGCGCAGGCCAGTGGTGTGGCGGTGGATATCGCCGAAGGCATGCTGCGCCATGCCCGCAACGAACAGCGCGGCGCGCAGTACCACGTGGCCGGCGATGCCGAGCGCTTGCCGCTGCGCGATGCCAGCGTCGATCTGGTGTTCTCCAGCCTGGCGGTGCAGTGGTGCGGGCAGTTCGCCAGTGTGCTGGACGAGGCGCGCCGGGTGTTGCGCCCGGGTGGGGTGCTGGCCTTCAGCAGCCTGTGCGTCGGCACCCTCGATGAGCTGCGTGCCAGCTGGCAAGCCGTGGATGGCCTGGTGCATGTCAACCGCTTCCGCCGTTTTGACGATTACCAGCGCCTGTGCGCGGGCAGTGGCTTCGAGCAGGTGACCCTGCAGCAGCGCGCGCACGTGTTGCACTACTCCGATGTACGCAGCCTGACCCACGAACTGAAGGCGCTTGGCGCGCACAATATCAACCCGGGCCGCCCTTCGGGCCTCACTGGCCGTGCCCGCATGCAGGGCTTGTTGCAGGCCTATGAGGCATTTCGCCAGTCTCAGGGGCTGCCCGCCACTTACCAAGTGGTCTATGGTGTGTTGCGCAAGCCACAGGCGTAAGGGGAGTCAGATGAGCCAGGCCTATTTCATTGCCGGTACCGATACCGATGTCGGCAAGACCACGATTGCCGCCGGCCTGCTGCATGCAGCGCGGTTGCAGGGCATGAGCACATTGGGCGCCAAGCCGGTGGCGTCGGGTTGCACGGTAACCGCAAAGGGGCTGCGCAACAGCGACGCACAGGCGCTGATCGATGAAAGCACGATCAAATTGCCGTACGAACAGGTCAACCCGTTCGCCTTCGAGCCTGCGATCGCGCCGCATGTGGCCGCACGCGAGGCGGGCGTCACGCTGGGTGTGCCCGAGCTGCTGGCGGCGATGCGCAACGTGCTGCAGCAAAACGCCGACTTCACCTTGATCGAAGGCGCCGGTGGCTGGCGTGTGCCGCTGTCGGGCCAGGCTAACCTGTCTGACCTGGCCATTGCCCTGCAACTGCCAGTGATCCTGGTGGTTGGGGTGCGCCTGGGCTGTATCAGCCATGCCTTGCTCAGCGCCGAAGCGATTGCCCGCGATGGGCTGCAACTGGCGGGCTGGGTGGCGAATATCATCGAACCGCGCACATCGCGCCTGGAAGAGAACCTGGCCAGCCTCGCCGAGCGCTTGCCGGCGCCATGCCTGGGGCGGGTGCCGAAGTTGAAGCTGGCGAGTGCCGATATGGTGGCTGAGCATTTGCAGCTGGATTTGCTGGATTAACGGCCGCTGCCTATCGACTGGCATTGGGCCATTGACGATTTAAACGGGCCTTTTTTGCCATCTGCTGCTTTAATGAGGCCTGTTCGTCATCCAGCGTCAATGGAGTCCTGACATGGAAATCACCGGCAGCTCCGCCTATTACGCGGGCCTCAGCGCAATCCAAAATGGCCAGAACCGCGTCGATCAAGCCGCCAGCCAGATCGCCAACAATACCGCCGAACGCACCGCCACCAGCCAGTCGAGCGACTTCCAGGCTGAGCGTCTGCGCGCTGTCGATCGCAGCCAGCAGATGGACTTGGCCACCAGTACCGTGCAACTGGCACTGGGCAAACATGAAGTCGAGCTTGGCGCAAAAGTCGTCAAGGCATCCGACGAAATGCTCGGCCGGATCATCGACACCTACGCCTGATCCCTCGCGGCACTCAACTTAGCGACTCTTCTTTTGTGGGCGCAGGCTTCCCTTGCGCCTCATTGCGCCCCTGCACGCCCTCTGTAGGAGCAGCCTTGTGCTGCGAAGAGGCCTTGAACACCCTGGGAATGTTCGTTTTTATCGCTGGCCTCTTCGCAGCACAAGGCTGCTCCTACAAGGGGTTATGTTGACTTCAGGCGTGAGCTGGCAGAAAAGCCATTTTTCGTGGCGTAAATGGCACTATCGTCCCTCCTTGACATCCGCTCGCGCTAAACGTAAGTTTCAAACAACTGTTTGATCGACGGCCGCCAAGCCTTGCCGGTAGTACCGATCACCCCCGAACTCATCACAGAGGTTCATCGCAATGCCTGACTACAAAGCCCCCTTGCGTGATATCCGTTTCGTTCGCGACGAACTGCTCGGCTACGAAGCGCATTATCAGAGCCTGCCGGGTTGCCAGGACGCCACGCCCGACATGGTCGACGCGATCCTCGAAGAAGGTGCGAAATTCTGTGAGCAGGTACTGGCCCCGCTGAACCGCGTTGGCGATCAGGAAGGCTGCACCTGGAGCGAGTCGGGGGTGAAGACGCCGACCGGTTTCAAAGCGGCCTACGAGCAATTCGTCGAAGGTGGCTGGCCGAGCCTGGCCCACGACGTGGCCCACGGCGGCCAAGGCCTGCCAGAGTCGCTGGGCCTGGCCCTGAGCGAGATGGTCGGTGAATCGAACTGGTCGTGGGGCATGTACCCAGGCCTGTCCCATGGCGCGATGAACACCATTTCTGAGCACGGCACCGAAGAGCAACAGCACACCTACCTGACCAAGCTGGTCAGCGGCGAGTGGACCGGCACCATGTGCCTGACCGAGCCGCACTGCGGTACCGACCTGGGCATGCTGCGCACCAAGGCCGAGCCGCAGGCCGACGGGTCGTACAAAGTGTCGGGCACCAAGATCTTCATCTCCGCCGGTGAGCACGACATGGCCGATAACATCGTCCATATCGTCCTGGCCCGCCTGCCCGATGCACCGGCCGGCACCAAAGGCATCTCGCTGTTCATCGTGCCTAAGTTCCTGCCCAACGCCGACGGCGCAATCGGTGAGCGCAACGCGGTGACCTGTGGCTCGATCGAGCACAAGATGGGCATCCACGGTAACGCCACCTGCGTGATGAACTTTGACGGCGCTACCGGATACCTGATCGGCCCGGCCAACAAAGGCCTGAACTGCATGTTCACCTTCATGAACACTGCTCGCCTGGGCACCGCGCTGCAAGGCCTGGCCCACGCCGAAGTGGCGTTCCAGGGTGGCCTGAAATACGCCCGTGAGCGCCTGCAGATGCGTTCGCTGACCGGCCCTAAAGCCCCTGAAAAGGCGGCTGACCCGATCATCGTCCACCCGGACGTGCGCCGCATGCTGCTGACCATGAAGGCCTTCGCCGAAGGCAACCGCGCCATGGTCTACTTCACCGCCAAGCAGGTGGATATCGTCAAGTACAGCCAGGACGAGGAAGAGCGCAAAAAAGCCGACGCCCTGCTGGCCTTCATGACCCCGATCGCCAAGGCCTTCATGACCGAAGTCGGTTTCGAGGCCGCCAACCACGGCGTGCAGATCTACGGCGGCCATGGCTTCATCGCCGAGTGGGGCATGGAGCAGAACGTGCGCGACAGCCGTATCTCCATGCTGTACGAAGGCACCACCGGTATCCAGGCGCTGGACCTGCTCGGCCGTAAAGTGCTGATGACCCAAGGCGAAGCGCTGAAGGGCTTTACCAAGATCGTGCACAAGTTTTGCCAGGCGCAGGAAGGCAACGAGGCAGTCAAAGAGTTCGTTGAGCCGTTGGCGGCCATCAACAAGGAATGGGGCGAGCTGACCATGAAAGTGGGTATGGCAGCCATGAAGGATCGCGAAGAAGTGGGTGCCGCTTCGGTCGATTACCTGATGTACTCCGGTTACGCCTGCCTGGCTTACTTCTGGGCCGACATCGCCCGCCTGGCTGCCGAGAAACTGGCTGCCGGTACTGAAGAAGTGGCGTTCTACACCGCCAAGCTGCAGACCGCGCGCTTCTACTTCCAGCGCATCCTGCCGCGCACCCGTACCCATGTGGCGACCATGCTGTCGGGTGCTGGGAACCTGATGGCGATGGACGAAGAGCACTTCGGCCTCTCTTACTGATCCACCGCGTGCACAAAAACCCGCCTGCCCTCACCGGCAGGCGGGTTTTTTTATTCTGCAGCCAGATGCCTAGCCCTGTGTAGGAGCAGCCTTGTGCTGCGAAGAGGCCATAACTGCCACAGAAAATCGTTTGTCATACCGGCCTCTTCGCAGCACAAGGCTGCTCCTACAGAGGGGCGGCATCAGATCTGTATTCAACTGTTCACGCGTGCTGCCGATGAAATAAGGGCACAATGCCACTATTGATCTGCCGGGTTGGAGATTACCCTTGTTTCGTCTTGATGCTGTACGCGTAACTCACTTCCTGCCTTCGCTGTTTCTCTTGCTGGCAGGCCTTGCGGCGGCTTACGTAAGAGACCTCAGTGTCTTTTTCACATCGCTGTTCAATGTCTTGCCCACCTTGGTCCTGCTATTGGGCGGTGCTTACTGTGCTGTTTACCGACGCCAGCGTGAGCTGTTTCTGATGGTGACGGTGTACATCGCTTACTTCCTGCTCGACACCCAGACCGACTTCTACCGCGACAACGGCCACGTGCGTGCGGACGCCGCGGTTATCTTCCATTTGGTGTGCCTGCTGCTGCCGGCCCTGTTCGGGCTGTATGGCGCCTGGCAGGAGCGCACCCACCTGCTGCAGGACCTGGTCGCCCGCTTCGCGGTGTTGTTCGCCGTTGCCAGCGTTGTGGTGGCACTGGAGCAAAGCTACCCCGACGCGCTGCTGGCCTGGCTGGCAGAGATCCGCTGGCCGGCCTTGCATGGCCCGTGGATGAGCCTGATCCAGATGGTCTACCCGCTGTTCCTCGGCGTGTTCATCCTGCTGGTGGTGCAGTACCTGCGTGCGCCCAGGCCGTTGCATGCGGCGCAGGTCATTGGCCTGATCGGCCTGTTCTGGATGCTGCCGCAGACGTTCATCCTGCCGTTCACCCTGAACATCATGTGCAGCCAGGTGATGTTGATGATTGCCGCGGCCGTGGCGCACGAGGCCTATCAGATGGCCTTCCGCGACGAGCTGACTGGCCTGCCGGGGCGCCGTGCTTTGAACGAGCGTATGCAGCGGCTGGGGCGCAACTATGTGATCGCCATGACCGACGTCGACCACTTCAAGAAATTCAACGATACCCACGGCCACGATGTCGGCGACCAGGTGTTGCGCCTGGTTGCCAGCCGGTTGTCCAAGGTTACCGGTGGCGGCCGCGCCTACCGTTATGGTGGCGAGGAATTCGCCCTGGTCTTTGCGGGCAAGACGGCCGAAGAATGCGTGCCGCATGTGGAAGCTGTGCGCGGTGTGATCGCTAACTATGCGATGCAGTTGCGCGACCAGAACAGCCGACCGCAGGACGACTCGGCAGGGCGCCAGCGCCGTGCTGGCAGCGGCGCCGGTACGGTGTCGGTGACCATCAGCATCGGTGTGGCCGAGCGCCAGGCCGATCATCGCAACCCGGAGGCGGTGCTCAAGTCGGCCGACCAGGCGCTGTACAGCGCCAAAGAGGCCGGGCGCAATTGTGTCATGGTGCATGGGCAACAATCGCAGCGTGGGGCGGTTCGCATGGCGTGACCAAACAAGACTATACGGTCAGCTGATGACCCTATGTCTCGTAAAAGTTGTTCGGTTACACTGCCTGCAACCCAGTGTCGCGGTTCCCCGAGACCGCCCCGACCCTACTAGTGAGAGGTTGTCATGGCCGACTATAAAGCGCCCCTGCGCGACATGCGCTTCGTTTTGAATGAAGTCTTCAACGTGACCGAGCAATGGGCGCAGTTGCCCGCGCTGGCCGAAGTGGTGGATGCCGAGACCGCCCTCGCCGTGCTGGAAGAGGCCGGCAAGGTGACGGCCAGGACCATCGCCCCACTCAGCCGCGCCGCCGACGAAGAGGGCTGCCACTGGGACAACGGCGCGGTCAGCACGCCGGCCGGCTTCATCGAGGCCTATAACACCTACGCCGAAGGTGGCTGGGTGGGCGTTGGTGGCGATCCCTTGTTCGGCGGCATGGGCATGCCCAAGGTTATCTCGGCCCAGGTCGAAGAAATGGTCAACGCGTCTAGCCTGGCCTTCGGCCTGTACCCGATGCTGACTGCCGGTGCCTGCCTGTCGATCAATGCCCACGCCAGTGAAGCGCTCAAGCAACAGTACCTGCCCAACATGTATGCCGGCGTCTGGGCTGGCTCCATGTGCCTGACCGAGCCGCATGCCGGCACCGACCTTGGCATCATCCGCACCAAGGCTGAACCCCAGGCCGACGGCAGCTACAAGGTCAGTGGCACCAAGATCTTCATCACCGGTGGGGAGCACGACCTGACCGAGAACATCATCCACCTGGTGCTGGCCAAGCTGCCGGACGCGCCCGCCGGGCCGAAAGGCATTTCGTTGTTCCTGGTGCCCAAGTTCCTGATCAACCCAGACGGCAGCCTGGGGGCGCGCAACCCGGCCACCTGTGGTTCGATCGAACACAAGATGGGCATCCAAGCCTCCGCCACTTGTGTGATGAACTTCGACGAAGCGGTCGGTTACCTGGTCGGCGAGCCCAACAAGGGCTTGGCGGCCATGTTCACCATGATGAACTACGAGCGCCTGGGCGTCGGCATTCAGGGCCTGGCATCGGCTGAACGTTCCTACCAAAATGCCGTGGAATACGCCCGTGACCGCCTGCAGAGCCGTGCCCCGACCGGCCCGCACGCCAAGGACAAGGTTGCCGACCCGATCATCGTGCACCCTGATGTGCGGCGCATGCTGCTGACCATGAAGGCCTTGATCGAAGGCGGGCGCGCCTTCTCGAGCTACGTGGCGCTGCAACTCGACAGTGCCAAGTACAGCGAAGACGCCACCACACGCAAGCGCAGTGAAGAGCTGGTGGCCCTGTTGACGCCGGTGGCCAAGGCCTTCCTCACCGACCTGGGCCTGGAGTGCGCGGTGCACGGCCAGCAGGTGTTCGGTGGGCATGGCTACATTCGTGAGTGGGGCCAGGAGCAACTGGTGCGTGATGTACGAATCACGCAGATCTACGAAGGCACCAACGGCATCCAGGCCCTCGACCTGATGGGGCGCAAGGTGGTTGCCAGTGGCGGCGCGTACTACAAGCTCTTCTCGGACGAGATCCGCCGCTTCATCGCCGGTGCCGACAGCGCGCTGGACGAGTTCGCCAAGCCGCTGGGCGCGTACCTCGACCAGCTGGACGGGCTGACCGAGTGGGTACTGGAGCAAGCCAAGGGCAACCCGAATGAAATTGGCGCGGCCTCGGTCGAGTACCTGCATGCCTTTGGTTACGTGGCCTATGGCTACATGTGGGCGCTGATGGCGCGTGCGGCCAAGGCGGGTGAGGGGGATGAGGCGTTCTACTCGGGCAAGCTGGGTACGGCGCGGTTCTACTTTGCACGGTTGCTGCCGCGGGTGGATTCGTTGGTGGCGTCGGTGAAGGCGGGGAGTGAGTCGCTGTACCTGCTGGACGCTGAACAGTTTTGATAAATGCTGGGGCCGCAAAGCGGCCCCCAGCATTGATATGTTCGGAATGAATCCCCCTTTGTAAGCTTTCTCCTACACGACGTGGTGACTTTTCACCACTGTTCTCAGATTGGATCCACAGGTAATCTTTACCACATGGACGTTGCGCAGGAAGCGCAAAGGACAGATCAAGGAAGACGACGAAGGACCACCTGCCAGGATGGCGGGGCGATACGGATGTCACAGGGAAACAGTCTGGAAAACCCCGCTTCGGCGGGGTTTTCTTTGTGCGCGTGTTTTGTCAGCCCAGCACATCCAGAGGCGAGCCACCCAGTTGGCGTGCGTCTGTCTCTTCTTCCAGTAGCGTACGCAGCAGCTCCACCGAGGCTTGCTGGCGCTGCGCATCGCGGAACACCAGCCCGACCTTGAGCGGCACCCGCGGCTCGCTCAATGGCTTCCACAGCAGCCCCTGGTCATCTTCAGCCGCATCCTTGGCCCGCCCCGGCAAGATGGTAGCCAGCGCCGTATGGGCCAGGCTGTCGAGAATCCCCGCCATGTTGTTCATCTCTGCCTGCACCTGCGGCCGACGGCCTTGGCTGGCCAGTTGCGCCTGCCAGATCTGACGAATCTGAAACTCTTCGCCCAGCATCAGCATGGGCAGTTCAGCGGCCTGGCGGATCGACACCTTCTTGAAGTCCTTCAAGGGATGGGTGTCGGGGATGACCAACTGCAGTTCATCTTCGTACAGCAACAGGCCATGCAGCCCGGGTTGGCGCGGCGGCAGGTAACTGATGCCGATGTCCAGGCTGCCATTGAGCAGGCGCCGTTCGATTTCCAGCCCCGACAGCTCGTAGATTTGCACCACAAGGTGCGGCTGGGCCTTGCGCAAGCGTTCGAGCAACTGTGGCACCAGGCTGGGACGCACGGTCTGCAGCACGCCGATGGCCAGGGTACGCAAAGACTGGCCCTTGAAGTTGCGCATGGCCTCATGGGCCCGTTGCAGGCCATCGAGCAGCGGCAGGGCATGGTTGTACAGCGTGTGGGCGGCCAAGGTCGGCAGCAGGCGCTTGTTGCTGCGCTCGAACAGGCTCAGGTCGAGGCTGTGCTCCAGTTGTCGGATCTGCTGGGAAAGCGCGGGTTGGGACAAAGACAGGCGCTCGGCGGCGCGGCCGACATGGCCTTCTTCATACACCGCGACGAAATAACGCAGTTGGCGGAAATCCATAAGTAACACTTATCGAAAATGCTGGAAAAACGAAATGGTCGAAACCCTTCGTGGCGCCTAGTCTATCGCCGTATTCCAGTGGGTTACAGCGGTCATCCGGCCGGATTGTTACCCCGGATGAAAAACACTTTTGATAGGCAAGGCTGAATATCAAGTGCCGGCATCGAGACCGCACATTGGCCGCCCTTTACCGTGATTGGTTGGAGCCCTGATGAACCTGTTCAACCTGCGTCTCTCGGCTGCCGCCGCCGTCGCCGAGCCCGAGCGTGCGCCGGTGACCGTGGCGGATGCGCCGCAGTTGTCCCGTGAGCGCCTGATGCCGAGTACCGAACGTGCCCCGCAGGTTTTCGTGCGCGGCCAGGGCTCGTGGTTGTGGGACAGCGAAGGGCATGCCTTCCTCGACTTTACCCAGGGCGGCGCGGTGAACAGCCTCGGCCACAGCCCCAGCGTATTGGTCAAGGCGCTGGGCAATCAGGCCCAGGCGCTGATCAACCCGGGTTCGGGGTTTCACAGCCGCGGCCGGCTGGCGCTGGCCAACCGCCTGTGCCAGAGCACCGGCAGCGACCAGGCCTACCTGCTGAACAGCGGCGCCGAAGCGTGCGAAGGGGCGATCAAGCTGGCGCGCAAATGGGGCCAGCTGCACCGCAATGGCGCCTATCACATCATCACCGCCAGCCAGGCTTGCCACGGCCGCAGCCTGGGCGCGCTGTCAGCCTCCGACCCGCTGCCGTGCAATCGCTGCGAGCCTGGGCTGCCGGGCTTCAGCAAGGTGCCTTTCAATGACCTGGCGGCACTGCATGCGGAAGTGAACTCGCGCACCGTGGCGATCATGCTTGAGCCGATCCAGGGCGAGGCGGGCGTTATTCCCGCCACACAGGCGTACCTCAAAGGCGTCGAAACGCTGTGCCGCGAGCTGGGCATCCTGCTGATTCTGGATGAAGTCCAGACCGGCATCGGCCGGTGTGGTGCGCTGCTCGCCGAGCAGGCTTACGGGATACGCGCCGACATCATCACCCTGGGCAAGGGCCTGGGCGGTGGGGTACCGCTGGCCGCCTTGCTGGCACGCGGCACCGCTTGCTGCGCCGAGCCTGGTGAGCTGGAAGGGAGCCATCATGGCAACGCGCTGATGAGCGCGGCAGGCCTGGCAGTGCTGGACACCGTGCTAGAGCCTGGCTTTTTCGAGCATGTGCAGGACAGCGGCCGCCACCTGCGCGAAGGCCTGAGCCGCCTGGCTGGCCGTTATGGCCAGGGCGAAGTGCGTGGCCAAGGGCTGCTGTGGGCCCTGCAACTGCAAGAAGGCGTCGCCCACGACCTGGTAACGGCCGCCCTGCATGAGGGCCTGCTGCTCAATGCTCCGCAGGCGGATGTGGTGCGCTTCTCGCCGGCGCTGACCGTGAGCAAGGGCAACATCGACGAAATGCTCCTGCGCCTGGCCCGCGCCTTTGCCCGCCTGCACGCACAGCAGCAAGCCCGCCGCGAAATGCCGGCGTAACCGAATTCAACGAACCGTCTGGCGTTCCTGCGCATCGCCCCTGGCCTGTTTCATTTGGCCCGGGGCGTTTTTTTTGCCGGGTACCTTGGCCCTGTGGAACCTCTACGACGCGCGGCGAGTCTCTGTTGTAACCCTTCAGGAGAGACATGCATGGACTTCATTCGCATCATCATCGCCATCTTGCTGCCGCCGCTTGGGGTATTTCTGCAGGTGGGCTTTGCCGGGGCGTTCTGGCTGAATATTCTGCTGACGCTGTGTGGGTACATTCCGGGGATCGTGCATGCGGTGTATATCATCGCCAAGCGCTGAGAAACGCGGGGCCGCAGCGCGGCCCCCCTGGCTTTACTGGCCCAACACCCTGCAATAAAACGCCCATTCCTGTTCCAACGCATGCGCCAGGTTCTGTGCATTACGGAACCCGTGCCGCTCTCCCGCATAGAAGTGCCCTTCGGCCACAATGCCATTTGCCTTCAGGGCGTCCAACATCAGGCGCGTCTGCTCTGGCACCACCACCGCATCCAGCTCACCCTGGAAGAAAATCACCGGCACTTTGATCTGCGCTGCATGCAGCAAGGGCGTGCGTGCGCAATAACGTTCGGCGTCCTGCAGTGGGTCGCCGATCAACCAGTCGAGGTAATCCCCTTCGAACTTGTGCGTGGCCCGGCCCAGTGCGACAGGGTCACTGACGCCATACAGGCTGGCGCCGGCCCGGAACACATCATGGAACGCCAGGGCACATAGCGTGGTGTAGCCGCCCGCGCTGCCGCCGCGAATGAAGGCCTTGCTCGGGTCGATCAGCCCCAGCCCCGCCAAGTGCGCAACCGCCGCGCAGGCATCCTCGACATCGCTCTCGCCCCAGCGCAGGTGCAGCGCCTGGCGATAGGCCCGCCCATAGCCCGTGCTGCCGCGGTAATTAAGGTCGGCGACGGCGAAGCCGCGCTGGGTCCAATATTGGATGCGTGGGTCGAGCGCTGGGTAGCACGCCGAGGTCGGCCCGCCATGGATAAACACCACCAAGGGCCCGGGCGCTTTGGCGTTCATGGCCGGGTAGAAGAAGCCATGGGCGATACCGTTGCCGCTGGTGTAGCGCATGGCCTGCGGCTTGCTGATGCATTCGGCGGGCAGCACCTCGGCACCACCGGCCAGTACCCGCACCTCATGATTGCTCAGGTCGATGGCAATGACGGCGGGTGGGCTGACGGGCGACGCGGCGATGGCATAGAGCTGCCCGGCATCCATCGCCAGGCTGCGAAAGCGGGTGTAGGCGCTGGCGAAACGCTCTACTTGCTGGTTCGCGGTTATCAGCCCTAGCTGCGCAAAGCCGTCCTCGAACCAACTGGCTACATAGCGTTGCGGCCCCAGAGCGAGCCAGGTGCTGGTGCCCAGTTGCCAGGGCGCGCCGGCATGGTCGGCGGGTTCGGCGGGCAGGGCCTGCCAGTACCCGGCGATCTCCCCCCAGGGCTGCCAGAAGCCATTGCGGTCCGACAGGCAATACAAGCGGCCTTGTGCATCGAAGCGCGGTTGTTGCAGGGATTCGTCCCGGCCCGCCACGCAACGCGCAGGCCCCCAGGCGCCGCTGCTGTCACGCTCGCGCAACAACAGGCGCGTCTGTGTCCAGGGTTGCGCCGGGCGGTCCCATTCGACCCAGGCCAAGCGCTGCCCGTCGCTGCTCAAGGTGGGGGACGCGTAGAAGTCGGTACCTTCAGCGAGCACCTCGCGGGCGCCTTCGCGCAGGGCAACCAGGCGATGCTCCACGGTTTGCCCATGGTGCTCCTCGACTGCCAGCACCTGGCCGTCATGCCAGTGCACATCGCCGTAGCGGCAGTCGTCTGCCTGGGTCAGCGGGCGTGGCACTTCGCCGTCCAGCCCTTGGGTATACACCTGCTGATCCGTTTCGTTGACGAAGACCAGCCCGTCACCGCCGACGCAGAAACTGCCGCCGCCGTATTCGTACACCCGGCTGCGCACACTGAAGCCATCCGGTGTCAGGCACTGGGCTTGGTACTGGTGCCAGTGCCAGATTCGGCAGGCGCCGTCGGCCGGGCGAAATTCGTTCCAGAACAGCCCGGCCGGGCTGACCTTGAGCTCGGCGAAGTCGGTGCCTGCAGCAACGGCCTGGGCTGCGCTGAATTCAGCCGCGAGCGATGACACGGGAGTTTCGTTCATTGCGGAAGGTCATCTCTTCAATCGCGAGTTGAGCGGTTTCTGCCTCCTCGCGGGCCTTGAGGATGATGCCGTGATCAGCCGATTTTGCGCACACCGGGTCGGCGTTACTGGCATCGCCGGTGAGCATGAAGGCCTGGCAACGGCAACCGCCGAAGTCCTTTTCCTTCTCATCGCAGGAGCGGCAGGGCTCAGGCATCCATTGGTAACCGCGGTAACGGTTGAAGCCGAACGAGTCGTACCAGATATGCCGCAGGTCGTGGTCACGCACGTTGGGGAACTGCACCGGCAGTTGGCGGGCGCCGTGGCAGGGCAGGGCGGTGCCGTCCGGGGTGATGGTCAGGAACAGGCTGCCCCAGCCATTCATGCAGGCCTTGGGGCGCTCTTCGTAATAGTCCGGGGTGACGAAGATCAGCTTACAGGGGTTGCCCTCGGCTTTGAGCTTGTCACGGTATTGGTTGGTGATGCGCTCGGCGCGCTCCAATTGCGCGCGGGTCGGCAGCAGGCCCAGGCGGTTGAGGTGCGCCCAGCCATAGAACTGGCAGGTGGCGAGCTCGACGAAGTCGGCTTCGAGGGCGATGCACAGCTCGATGATGCGGTCGATCTTGTCGATGTTGTGCCGATGTGTGACGAAGTTGAGCACCATCGGGTAGCCGTGGGCCTTCACGGCACGGGCCATCTCCAGCTTCTGCGCGAAGGCTTTTTTTGAGCCGGCCAGCAGGTTGTTCACCTGCTCGTCGCTGGCCTGGAAGCTGATCTGGATATGGTCCAGGCCGGCTTTTTTGAATTCGGCGATGCGGGCTTCGGTGAGGCCGATGCCGGAGGTGATCAGGTTGGTGTAGTAGCCCAGCCGACGGGCCTCACCGATCAGCTCGGCGAGGTCCTGGCGCACCAGCGGTTCGCCGCCGGAGAAGCCAATCTGCGCGGCGCCCATTTCTCGCGCTTCGGCCATCACCTTGAACCACTGCGCGGTGCTCAGTTCCTGACCTTGGGCGGCGAAGTCCAGCGGGTTGGAGCAGTACGGGCATTGCAGTGGGCAACGGTAGGTGAGCTCGGCCAGCAGCCACAGCGGCAAGCCGACCTCGGGCGTGGCCGGCAATTCAGGCGAGGACGATCCAGTGTTCGCCACGGGCCACCTCCATGAATTGCTCGATGTCGTCGGCAACTTCCGGCACATCGGGGAACTGCCGAGCAAGTTCGGCAATGATCGCCGCAACGTCGCGCTGGCCATCGATCAGGCCGCCGATCAGCGCAGCGCTTTCGTTGAGCTTGATCATGCCCTCGGGGTACAGCAACACATGGCCTTTCTGTGCCGGCTCGTACTGGAAGCGGTAGCCGGGGCGCCAGTTGGGCACTTGCTTGCGATCGAAACTCATAGGGCGATCCCCTTGTGCCAGACCCGTTCCTGTGTGACCGAATGATAAGGCGGACGGTTCAGCTCGTAGGCCATGCTCATGGCATCGAGCATGCTCCAGAGAATATCCAGCTTGAACTGCAGGATCTCCAGCATACGCTCCTGGCCCGCACGGGTGGTGTAGTGCTGCAAAGTGATTGCCAGGCCGTGCTCGACATCACGCCGGGCCTGGCCCAGGCGAGTACGGAAGTATTCGTAGCCGGCGGGGTCGATCCAGGGGTAGTGCTGTGGCCAGCTGTCCAGGCGCGACTGGTGGATCTGCGGGGCGAACAGCTCGGTCAGCGAGCTGCTGGCCGCCTCTTGCCAACTGGCGCGGCGGGCGAAGTTGACGTAGGCGTCGACGGCAAAGCGCACGCCGGGCAGTACCAGCTCTTGGGAGCGCAGCTGATCAGGGTCCAGGCCCACGGCCTGGCCAAGTCGCAGCCAGGCCTCAATACCGCCGTCTTCGCCAGGCGCGCCGTCATGGTCGAGCAGGCGCTGGATCCACTCGCGGCGTACTTCGCGGTCCGGGCAGTTGGCCAGGATCGCGGCATCCTTCATCGGGATGTTGACCTGGTAGTAGAAGCGGTTGGCTACCCAGCCCTGGATCTGCTCGCGGCTGGCGCGGCCCTGGTACATCGCCACGTGATACGGGTGATGAATGTGGTAGTAGGCACCTTTGGCGCGCAGGGCCTGCTCGAATTCGGCAGGGGACATCGGCAACGGGTCGCTCATCAGGCCTCCTTAAAGCTCGATGCTCATGCCATCGAAGGCGACTTCAACGCCTCGACGCTGGACCTCGGCTCGCTCTGGCGAGTCTTCATCGAGAATCGGGTTGGTGTTGTTGATGTGGATAAGTACCTTGCGCTGGCGCGGGAAACCCTCGAGTACCTCAAGCATGCCGCCGGGGCCGTTCTGCGCCAGGTGGCCCATCTCGCGACCGGTGCGGGTGCCGACACCACGGCGCTGCATTTCATCGTCTTCCCACAGGGTACCGTCGACCAGCAGGCAGTCGGCGCCGTGCATCATCGCCAGCAGCTTGTCGTCGACCTGGCCCAGGCCTGGGGCGTAGAACAGTTTGCCGCCTGTGCGGGTGTCTTCGACCAACAGGCCCAGGTTGTCGCCCGGGTGCGGGTCGAAGCGGTGCGGCGAATAGGGGGGCGCGGCGCTGCGCAGGGGGAAGGGCGTGAACCTGAGGTTGGGGCAGGCGTCGATGACGAAGCTGCCTTCGAGCTCGATGCGGTTCCATTGCAGGCCGCCGTTCCAGTGGCTGAGCATGTTGAACAGCGGAAAGCCGGTGGTCAGGTCTTGGTGGACCATGTCTGTGCACCACACCTGGTGCGGGCAGCCTTCGCGCAGGCTGAGCAGGCCGGTGGTGTGGTCGATCTGGCTGTCGAGCAGGACGATGGCATTGATGCCGGTATCGCGTAGGGCGCGGGCCGGTTGCATCGGCGCGAAGGCCTGCAGTTGGGCGCGGATGTCGGGCGAGGCATTGCACAAGACCCAGTGCTCGCCATCGTCGGACAGCGCGATGGACGATTGCGTGCGCGCCGTGGCCCGCAGGCTGCCGTCGCGGTAGCCCTTGCAGTTGACGCAGTTGCAGTTCCACTGGGGGAAGCCGCCGCCGGCGGCAGAACCGAGAATCTGGATGTACATGGCCACTCTCTACCGGAAAACCGTATCCAAAAAACACAAACGCCCCGGCGGGCCGAGGCGTCGAACCGTAAGCAGGGCTTAGCGGTTGGCGAAGTACATGGTGACTTCGAAGCCGATACGCAGATCAGTGTATGCAGGTTTGGTCCACATGGGATGACTCCTTCCGAACGGGGTTGGGTTGGTCAGCTACTTATTGGGTACCGCCGTGCGCCGGAGGTTCCCTTGACTGAGATTGCGCTATCTTACAAGAAAATTTTGTACCGAAAGGTTAATTCTTCGAAAAGCGCCCTTGCAGTTAACGTAACAATCCTCGTTTTGCTATTGCCAGGATGGGTCTGGTGCTGCGCTGTGGGCCAGGCAGAGCCAAGGGGCATGAGGGGCCAAAAGGCTGCCAAGCAGCGCATCAAGGTCCGCTTGCCGAGCCATGAGGATAGACCGCTGCAGGTCATTCAGCCTGTCGGGTTGTGTCGCCAGGTGTGTCTGCCACGCCCATTCGGCCACCTCGGCATTGGCCATGGCAGGCTCGCCGAACTGATCGGCCACTGCCTGCTGCGCTGCGCTGTCGAGCACCACGCCTTTGCTTAGGACCGGTTGTAGGTGAGCGAGAATTTCCGCAGGGGTGGCATGGGGCGATTGCACACCAAACAGCAGGCCAGCGCAGCCTTCAATCTGACGGAAGGCGCTGAACACCGCGTAGCCTAGTTGCAGCTCTACCCGGAGGCGTTGATACACCGGCCCCTGCAACAGCTGCGCGAGCAGGCGGCCGATGGCTTGCTGGTCAGCGGGCACTGGGCAGAACAGCAACACCGCGTTTTCGCTGCCGGCCAGTGCAGCGTCTACCCATCGACGAGCCTGCCACTGGGGCGGCGCAGGGGCAGTGGCGCCTTGCCCGGGGCAATGGGTCAGCACGGTGCCGAGAGGGCCCGTGTCCTCAAAGCCTAGTGCCAGGCCATGCCAGCGGGCCTGTTCCCACGCCTGCGCAAGCTGTCGCGGTTCGAGCGAGCCCGCGGTTAGCGGTTCGGCCTTGTGGGCATGCATGGCAGCAGGCAATCGCTTGAGCAGGGCTCTGATCGGGATCAGTGCGGGCGCGGGCGGCGGCGGGGTCTGCCAATCGGCAGGTGAGGGCGCGTTCAGCAGCGCGAGGGCTTCGGTGACGGCGTTCATCACCGCCGACGGTTGGCCGGCGCACTGTAACTGCCAATATTCGCCAGCTTCGCTGAACTGTAAGTGCAGCGCGGCGCGTTCGGCGCGCTCCTGCAAAGGGCGCAGCGCCTGGCAAAGGATCGGGAACACGCCATGGCGCAGGCTTGAGGGCAGGTGCCAGCGTAGATAAATGGCTGCGTATTCGCGTGATGCCGGGAGCATGTCGCTGATGGCCAGTGCGTTGGGTAACGGTGCCGTCGCGGGGGGCGGTGCGGCGGTCAGCAGAGGGTCTGCGGCGGGTATCTGCCATTGGCCATGCTCGCCGCTGGGAAGGCTGGCAAGCAGTGCCTTCAGCGCGCTCAGGCCTTGTTCGTCGAGTGCGGCGAAGGGCTGGCCTGAGCTGTCCCGTCGTGCCAGCTCCAGCGGGCTGGCGGCCCACTCACGGCTGCGCTGCAATTGACTGAACGCGGCGTTCAGCCGCTGCGGATCGGCCCGACGGATAAAACCGAACCAGCTGTGCAGCAATGCGATCGCCTCATCCTTGCAGGCATCAGCCCCGAGCTGCAGGTCGATGTGCCAGAGCAACTGCCCGGCGAACGCATACAGCGTTTCGGCTTTGAAGCCTTGCAGCCAACCGCGCTGGCGAAGCGCATTCAGCCATCCGCCTGGTCGGCTGTCGTCGAGCAGGTCGATCAGCAACCCCAGTGCGCGCTCGGCACCTTCTGGCAGGCTTTCGTGGTCGAACGTCAGGGGCTGCCCGGTGCCCCGCAGTGGCGGCGGCAATGCCTGCACGGCACGGCTACCGGCCTGGAACAGGCTGCCACATTGCCGGCCCAAGCGCTCCAGCGCTTCCAGTGGCTGTGGGCCGCACAGGCTCAGGGTGATCTGCCCACCTTGGTAGAAACGTTGGTGAAACAGGCAAAGGGCGCGTTGAAACGCAGGATCCTGCAGGGCGAGGGTGTATCGATTGCCCGCCTGAAATCTGCTCAGCGGATGCTGGGGCGAAACCGACTGCAGCAGGGCGAATTGCTGCTGAGCCTGCGGGTTACGTGACCAAGCGATGAACTCGGCATGAATGACCTCACGCTCCCGGCGCTGGCGCTCGATGCCAAGGTCGGGCTCGGCCAGCATCTGGCACAGGCGCTCTAGCCCGCCGGCCAAAGCCGCGGGGGGGACCTCAAAGAAAAAGTCGGTGGTGCGCTCACGGGTGCTGGCGTTGACCTGGCCGCCTAGGGCCTGCACATACCGCATCAGGCCGTCTTCCAACGGGAAGCGCGCTGTGCCCAGGAAGAACAGGTGTTCGAGAAAGTGCGCCATCCCCGGCCATTTTGCCGGGGCATCGTGGCTGCCTGCCTGCACCCGCAATGCGGCCGCCGCACGCTTGAGGCGTGGGGCATGGCGCAGGGTCAGCTGCAAGCCGTTGGCGAGGGTGAGGTGCTGCGTGGCGTCAGGCATGAGGGCTCCAGGTAGGCGTTCATGCTAACGCATTTGTGCTGCCTGGCCTGGCCCAATCGCCGGCGAGCCGGCGCCTACTGGGCCTGTTTGCGTTGTCATTGTGGGAGCAACTGTCTTGTGATGCTTGTGCCGGCCTCATCGCTGGCAAGCCAGCTCCCACAGGTGCGGCGCTAGCCTTTGAGGCTATACAGTTCGGGTGGGAGCCGGCTTGCCGGCGATTGGGCCGCAACGCAGCCCCTGTCAGCCCTCGCGCACATGCAGTTCCTGGCGCAAGTCGGTCAGGTAAGGAAACGCCTTGCGCCCTTCTACCACCTGCTCACGCGCAAGCTCGGCCAGCAATTGGCACTCGTCCCGCCCGGCCATGGCCAGCAGGCTGCCATCCGGGCCGATGATGCTGCTCTGGCCGCAATACTGGATGTCGCCCTCGGCCCCACAATAGTTGGCATACACCAGGTAACACTGGTTCTCCTGTGCCCGCGCTCGCACCGTCACCTGGCAGATGAAATCGTAAGGCGCCATGTTCGCCGTCGGTACCAGGATCAGTTCGGCGCCGTCCAGCGCCAGGCGCCGGGCGTTCTCCGGGAACTCGATGTCGTAGCAGATCAGCATGCCGACCTTCCAGCCTTCCAGTTCCACAACCGGGAAATGGTCGGGGCCTGCGCTGAACATCGACCGGTCCAGCTCACCGAACAGGTGCGTCTTGCGGTAGTTGCACAGGCTGCGGCCGTGGGCATCGATCAACTGCACGCTGTTGTAGAACGCGCCATCATCGCCGCGCTCGGGGTAGCCATAGGCGATGGCGATGCGATGCGCCTGGGCGATCTCCACCACGTCCATGGCCGCGGGGCCATCACTGGCCTCGGCCAGGCGTTCGACCTGGGCCAGGCCGATGTTGTAGCCGGTGAGGAACATCTCCGGGCACACCAGCAGTTGGGCGCCGCGTTCAGCCGCCTGTTGCGCCTGGTGCTGCAGCCGTTGCAGATTGCCGGGCACGTCCAGTGGGTTGGGCGCGCCCTGGAACAGAGCGATGCGCATGGCGCCTCCTTGTCTCAGTCGGCCAGGGCGATCGGGCCGATTTCATCGAACACATCGCCTGGGCCTGGGTTGTCCGGGTGGGTCTGGCCACCGAAGTGATTCATGATACCCCACACGGCATTGAGCGACGTCTGCACCGCGCCTTCCACCCAGGCCGGCGTCCACGACACGTCGTCACCGGCGATGAACATGCCGCGCTGTTCGGCGGGCATGTCCTGCTGCATGAAGTGCGCGTACATGCGCTGGTTGTAGCGGTAGTGGCCCGGCAGCGCGCCCTTGAAAGCACCGAGGAAGTGCGGGTCGGCCTCCCACGATATGGTGATGGGGTCGCCGATGATGTGCCCGGCGATATCGGTCTTCGGGTAGATTTTCTTCAGGGCGTCGAGGGCCAGTTGCACGCGTTTTTCCACCGGGTGCGGGAGCATCTTCAGGGCATCGCTCATCCACGCGTAGGACAGGCAGATCACCCCCGGCTTGTCGTCGCCGTTGTCGAACAGGTAGGTACCGCGGGTGAGGCGGTCGGTGAGCGTCATGCTCATCAGGTCGCGGCCGGTTTGCGGGTCTTTGTCTTTCCAGAATGGGCGGTCGACCATGACGAAGGTTTTCGACGATTGCATGTAGCGGGTTCGGTCCAGGGCCATCCACATCTTCTGCGAGAACAGCGACTCTTCGCAGTCGATCTGCGTGGTCAGCAGCCAGGTCTGGCACGTTGCAAGCACGGCGGCGTAATGGCGGGTGTCGCCCCAGTTGTCGGTCACCGCCAACTGGCCATCGGCGGCGCGGGCAATACGTTTGACCCCGGTGCGCGGCGCACCGCCGTGCAGCGAGCTGAGGCTGGTGCCTTGCGGCCAATGGGCGCAGCGCTCCGGCACATGGCGCCAGATGCCTTGCGGCACCTGCTCGACGCCGCCCACGACCAGGTGTTGGTGGTCATCGCAGTTGGTCATCACCACGCGGAAGATTTCCAGCATCGAGTTGGGGAAGTCCGAGTCCCAACCTCCGGTGCCGAAGCCGACCTGGCCGAACACCTCCCGGTGCTGGAAGCTCAGCTTGGCGAATGAGCGCGAGGTGGCGACGAAGTCGTAGAACGTGCGGTCGTCCCACAGGGGCACCAGCGTGTTCCACAGCGCTTTCAGGCGCGGTACATCACGGTCTCGGATGGCCTGCTGGATATCGGCAAACTGCGCGCCGCTTTCCAGGGCGTCGGCCCAGGCGTCGGCCACCTCGTGGAACAGGTCGGGCAGGTCCGCGGCCTTTTCGGCGTAGTAGGTCTGGCCTTCCAGGTCGATCACTGTGCTGCCAGAAGCGGGGGTCAGCGGGTTGGGGAAAGGCTTGGTCTCCAGCCCCAGCTTGTCCACATAGTGGTAGAAGGCCGTCGAAGAGACCGGAAAGCGCATGCCACCCAACTCGGCGATGATCCCGTCGGTGCCGTTGAAGGCTTGCGAGCGCAGCCGGCCACCCAGTTTCGACGCTTCATAGACGACAGGCTTGAGGCCCAGCTTCATCAACTCGTAAGCCGCTACCAGGCCAGCGATCCCGGCCCCGACAATCGCCACCTCCTCGCCCTGGCGCTCGGCAGGGATGCTGCCCAGGCCGGCCGGGTGTTCCAGCCAGTCATCGAAGGCGAAGGGGAAGTCCGGGCCGAAGATGGTGATGGGCTTTTTGCCGTCGGCGGGGTGGCGGTTCTTGTTGTTCATGAAGTGACCTTGCCAGAGGGGCTGCGCAGAGAGCGGAGCCTGAGTATAGGAGATGCCTGGGGGCCATTTTAGGGCGTGGGGGGGTCGTAATTAAGATGCAGAGTGTTGTCTTAATGTATGTTTTTTCGTCGAAATGAGCATTAATTGGTTATTTTTGACGAGATCGATAGTGGCGGTTAAGGGTTTGTCTGGAGATTTGCAGCGCCTATGAGATCGAGCGCCGCCCGCGCGGCGCCTACATCTGTTTCCGGCCAGTAAAGCCTATGAGAGAGGCGCGCGACCGCCTTGTTGGTCCAACTCGATATTGAGGTGGGCGCAAAGGTGCCGCGCGCCCATGTCACAGGAATAATTGGCCCGAAACAGATGTAGGAGCAGCCTTGTGCTGCGAAGCGCCGCGCGGGCGGCGCTCGATCTCATGCGCGCCGCCAATCGCAAGCCAGGCACCTCGTGCCCCTCACGTCACAGCAATTGCCCCCGGTCCACCTTGCTGCTCAAAATGATCGACGTGGTGGTTTTCTCCACCCCCTCGACACTGCCGATCTGGTCAAGCAACTGGTCCAGCTGCTCCGGCGAATCGGTCCGCAGCCAAGCCACATAATCGAACTCGCCACTCACCGCGCACAGTTGCTGCACCTGCCCCATGGCACTCAGACGCCGCACCACCTCCTTGCCGGAACGGGGCTGCACCTTGATCCCGACATACGCCTGCAAGCCACCGCCCATCACGTGTTGGCCCAAGCGCACACCATAGCCTGAGATCACCTTGTTCTTCTCCAGCCGCTCCAGGCGCGAGTTGACAGTGGTGCGCGCGATACCCAGCAGCCGGGCGAGGGTGGCAACGCTCTCGCGGGCATTGATTTGCAGCAGGGCGATCAGCTGGCGGTCGATTTCATCCAGCGTAATGGGGCGGGCATCCGACATGGTAAGTCTCTACAGTGGGCCCGCTAGCCTAGCCAGCCAATGGCAACCAGGGCAAGGCTGCGTCACTGGCTTTCTTTCGGCATCATGGCAGGCCGACCGTACTGGACCCACGCCGTGAACTTCGCAAACCTGCTCGAATGCTGGCGACTGGAAGTCTCCAACAAGAAAAAGCCCGGCCGCCGCATCAGCCTGCTGTTCAACGTGCTGCGCCGCGCCCGCAAGGACAACAAGCTGCGCTTTCTCTTTGCCTTCCGCCTGGCCCAGTACCTCGACGCACGAGGCGGCCTGGCCCAGCGTCACGCCATGCGCATGCAGCAACGGCTCAATCTTAAATACGCCGTGGACATCGACATCGGCGCCCAGATCGCCCCCGGGCTGCGCATCGCCCACCTGCCTGGCGTGGTGATTACCCGCCATGTGAGCATCGGGCGTAACTTTTTCATCCGGCAGAATTGCTCTATCGGCATCAAGACCCTAGGGCTAGAGGCGTATGCGTTGCGCATTGGCGATAACGTCAGCGTGGGCGCCAATAGCTGCATCGTGGCGGACAGGATAAGCATCGGCGACGACGTGGTGATTGGTGCCATGTCGCTGGTGATGCAGGACATTCCGGCGAGGACCACGTTTTACAATACGCGGCAGGTTGAGATGAAGCCTCGGACGAGCTACTGAATACTTGTTTGCGCTGGACAACAGGCACAAAAAAGCCGCGCGATTGCGCGGCTTTGTCGTATTTGGTGGGCCCACACGGACTCGAACCGTGGACCAAAGGATTATGAGTCCTCTGCTCTAACCAACTGAGCTATAGGCCCTCAGTAAGTGGCCGGATTATAACGAGGGTTTTGAAAGGGTGCCATCCGAAAGATCGGATAGTGCTATACGAAGAAACGTCGCGGCGAACTCCTCCGGGGGGAGGGGCAGGCTGACGATGTAGCCTTGGATCTGTTCACAGCCCTCGGCTGCCAGGAAGCGCTGCTGGGCCTGGTTCTCCACCCCTTCGGCGATGATCGTGAACTGCATGCTGCGGCCCAGGGCGATGATCGCCCTGGCGATGGCGGCGTCGTGGGGGTCGTCAGGTAGGCCGCGGATGAACGACTTGTCGATCTTGAGGATGTCCAACGGCAGGCGTTTAAGGTAGCTGAGGGATGAATAACCCGTGCCGAAGTCGTCGATGGCCAGCTGCACGCCCAGTTTTTTCAACTGGTGCAGCACGGCCAGGGCTTCTTCCGCCTGGCTCATGATGAAGTTCTCGGTAATCTCCAACTGCAGGTCGCCGGCCTTGAGCTGGTAGGTCTTTAGCAACTGTTCGATGCGCCGTGCCAGGTGGGGGTGGCGCAGTTGGGCGCCGGCCAGGTTGATCGACAGTGGGCCAAAGTCTTCGTAGTGCATCTTCCAGATGTGCATCTGCTGGCACGCCTTTTCAAGCACCCAGTCACCGAGCTGCAGAATGGTGCCGTTCTCTTCCGCCAGGTGAATGAAGTGCTCTGGCGGCACTTCGCCAAAGGTCGGGTGGCTCCAGCGGATCAGCGCTTCGGCGCCGACCAGGCTCTGCGTCTTGAGGCTGAGCTTGGGCTGGAAGCACAGGCTCATTTCGTTGCGTTCGACGGCGCGGCGCAGCTCATGTTCAAGGGCGATGCGCTCGCTGGCCTGGGCGGTGAGGTCGCGGGTGTAGGCTTCTACGCGGTTGCGACCTTTGGCTTTGGAGCGGTACATGGCGGCGTCGGCATTGCGGATCAGTGTGGAGACGTCGCTGCCGTCCTGTGGATAAAGGCTGATGCCGATGCTGGCGCTGGTGAAAAACTCGTGCTCGCCAGCCTGGAAGGGCGCGCTGAAGCAGGCCAGCAGTTTACCGGCGATGCTGTTGGCGTCACTGGGCCTGTGCAAGCCGGGCAACAGGATGATGAACTCGTCTCCGCCCAGGCGCGCCACGGTGTCGACGTCGCGCACCTGTTCTTTCAGGCGCTGGGCGATGCCTTTGAGCAACAGGTCGCCGACCGGGTGGCCCAGGCTGTCATTGATGTGCTTGAAGCGGTCGAGGTCGAGGAACAACACCGCGCCCTGGCGGTTCGAGACTTGGGCACAGGTGAGCACGGCCTGCAGGCGGTTCTCGAACAGGGCGCGGTTGGGCAGGCCGGTGAGCGGGTCGTGGTGAGCCTGGTAATCCAGTTTGGCTTGGGCGTGCTTGAGGCTGGAAATGTCGGCGAACACGGCGACGAAATGGGTGATCTCGTACTCGCTGTTGCGTACCGCGCTGATGGTCAGCCAACTGGGGTACAGCTCGCCATTCTTGCGTTTGTTGTAGATCTCGCCCTGCCAGTGGCCCTCGTCGGTCAGCTGATGCCACATGGCGGCATAGAAGGCGCTGTCGTGCTGGCCGGAGGCGAGCAAGCGCGGGGTTTGGCCGAGCGCCTCGATCTCGCCGTAGCCGGTGATTTCGCTGAAGGCGCGGTTGACCGCGCTGATGCGCTGGTCGATGTCGGTGATCAGAACGCCCTCGGCGGTGTTTTCGAACACGGTGGCGGCCAGCTGCAGTTTTTCCTGCATCAGGTGGCGCTCGGTGATGTCGCGGGCAATGGTCAACATGCAGTCGACACCGCCAATCGGCAGGGGCCGGGCGGACAGTTCGCACAGGCGGATCTGGCCATCGCTGCGGCGGATGTGGCAGCTGAAATCACGTACGAAGCCATCACGCTTGAGCTGGTCGACCAGACGCTTGCGTTCGTTGAGGTCCACCCAGATGCCCAGGTCAAGGGAGGTCTGGTCGATGGTCGGGTTCAAGTCATAGCCGGTGAGGCGGCAGAAGCCTTCGTTGACTTCAATCAGCAGCCCGTCGCTCTGACGCGACAGCAGCAGGCCGTCGGGCGATGCGTGGAATGCCTTGGCGAACTTCTCTTCCGAGGTTTGCAGTTGCTCCTGGGTTTCTTTGAGCTGGCTGATGTCACGCACGGCCACGACCAGCGCCGGCGTGCCATCGAGCTCGAATGTTTCTGCCGAGGTCAGGCCTGTGAACAACTGGCCATTGCTGCGGCGGAAGCTCATTTCCAGGTTGCGGATGCCGCCTTGGTGCAGGCGTTCGAGCAGCCGCGGCCCGGTGCCGGCGACGGCCCACAGGTTCAGCTCGGTGGCGGTGCGGCCGATCACTTGGCCTGGGGTGAGGCCGATCTGTTCTTCGAAGGCTTCGTTGACCTCCAGCAGGCAGCCATCGCTGTGGCGGGCGATCAGCAGGATGTCCGGGCACTGCTGGAACACCGAGGCGAACTTTTGCTCCGACAGGCGCAGGGCGTCTTCGGTGCGTTTGGTCTCGCTGATGTCGATCATCAGCCCGCGCATCACCGGCCGGTGGCCATGCTCGATCATGCTGACGATGTTGCGAATCCACAGGGGCTGGCCATCGGCGCGGATGACCCGGTAGTCGAGGCTGTGATCGCGGCCGGCTGCGGTTTCACTGTCGCAATAAGCCTGGGCCCAGAGCGCGTCCTCCGGGTGCAGGATGCTGCGCCAGAAGCCGGGCTTGAGCCAGTCATGCAACGGGTAGCCGAGCAGGTCCTCGGCATGGGGCGAGACATAGTTGTAGGTGAAATCGTTGGCGTCGGCTTCCCAGGCGACGGCCGACAGGCTCTCTACCAGGCCGCGGTAGTGATACTCGCTGCTGCGCAGCTCTTGTTCGAGGGCGATGCGCCGGGAAATTTCCGAGCTGAGTCGGCGGTTGATGCGGATTACCACGGCAAGAACCGCCACCAGCAACAGCACCGCAGGCAGGCCATACACCAGCATGTCAGACCAGAACAGGCGCTGGTCCACCACGTTACCGACCCAGCGCTGTTGAATTCGGTTGATCTCGGCGCTGCTCATGTCGGCCATGACTTTGTCGAGAATGCCCACCAAGACTTTGTTGTCCCGTGGTGCGGCCATGGCCAGTTGGTAGCGGTAGGGCGTTTCGCCGCTGACATAGAGGCCGTCGAGCTTGAGCTGGCGAAGGCTCCAGATACTCGAAGCGAGGTCGCCGACCACGGCGTCGACTTCGTCTGTGGCCAGCGCCTGCAGGGTCGAACTGACGTTGGGCATGGCCACCAGGTTGAGGTCGGGGTGGTGGGTGCGCAGCAGTTCGTGCGGGGCGTAGTTCTCGACCACGGCGATCTTCAGGCCGTAGAGGTCCTTCAATGAGCGGGGTTGTGCGCCGCCTTTGTGAGCCAAGATGACAATCGGGAAGTCGAGGTAGGGGCGGGTAAAGGCCAGGTAACCCTGGCGCTCGGGAGTCGACATGATGCCGGGTAACAGGTCGAGCTGATTATTGCGCGCCTGCGCCAATACCTCGGTCCAGCTTTTGGGCTCGACCGGTTTTAGCGTCACGCCCAGGCGTTCCTGGATCGTGTCGATGTAGTCGGCGGCCAATCCCTGGTACCGGCCCTCCTGGTCGCGAAACTCGAACGGTGGCCAAGAGGCGTCTACGCCCAGGCTTAACTGCGGATGGGCAGCCAGCCAGGCTTTTTCCTCGTCTGTCAGGGTCAGGGCGCCGGCCGTTGTGGTCCACAGAATAAGGAGCAGCAACAGAATGGCCGGCATCAGGGGCATAGCGGCCTCGCTATCAGAGTGTCTGACGTCGAGTGTAGACGGGCATTCAGGGGGATGTGGGGCAGAAATCAGGCATTGTGTCGCCGCTTTGGCCACAAAAGAAAAACCCCGGCCTGGGCCGGGGTTTGTCATCACTCGTCGAGGAAGGAACGCAGATGCTCGCTGCGCGTCGGGTGGCGCAATTTGCGCAACGCCTTCGCTTCAATCTGACGGATCCGTTCACGGGTCACGTCAAACTGCTTACCTACTTCTTCGAGGGTGTGGTCGGTGTTCATGTCGATGCCGAAGCGCATACGCAGCACTTTGGCTTCGCGGGCGGTCAGGCCCGAGAGCACGTCACGGGTGGCTTCCTTGAGGCTTTCGACCGTGGCTACGTCGATCGGGGACTGCATGGTCGAGTCCTCGATGAAGTCGCCCAGGTGCGAATCTTCGTCGTCACCAATCGGGGTTTCCATGGAGATCGGCTCTTTGGCGATCTTCAGTACCTTGCGGATCTTGTCCTCAGGCATTTCCATGCGCTCGCCCAGCTCTTCCGGGGTCGGTTCACGGCCCATTTCCTGCAGCATCTGGCGGGAAATACGGTTGAGCTTGTTGATCGTCTCGATCATGTGCACCGGAATACGGATGGTGCGGGCCTGGTCGGCGATCGAACGGGTGATCGCCTGGCGAATCCACCAGGTGGCATAGGTCGAGAACTTGTAGCCGCGACGGTATTCGAACTTGTCCACCGCTTTCATCAAGCCGATATTGCCTTCCTGGATCAGGTCGAGGAATTGCAGGCCACGGTTGGTGTACTTCTTGGCGATGGAGATCACCAGACGCAGGTTCGCCTCGACCATTTCTTTCTTGGCGCGGCGGGCCTTGGCTTCACCGATCGACATGCGACGGTTGATTTCCTTGATCTCGGCGACGGTCAGGCCAGTCTCGGTCTCAAGGTCGATCAGCTTCTGTTGGCAGGCGACGATGGCAGCGTCTTTTTCACCCAGGGCAGCAGCCCACTTGGTGTTACGCTTGGCCAGGTCACCGCTCCAGGTCTGGTCGGTTTCGTTGCTTGGGAACATGCGCAGGAAGTCGGCACGCGGCATGCGAGCGTCACGGACGCACAGTTGCATGATGGCGCGTTCTTGCTGACGCAGGCGGCTCAGTGCATCACGCACGCGCTCGACCAGTACCTCGAACTGCTTGGGTACCAGCTTGATTGGCATGAACAGATCGGCCAGCGCCTGCATGGCGCCGATGCTCTCGGCATGGCTACGGCCATGCTTTTTCAGCACCTTGAGGGTGATGGCAAGCTGATCGGAAACCGCACCGAAACGCTGAGCGGCAACGACTGGGTCCGGGCCGCTTTCGGCCTCTTCCTCATCGTCGCTCTCTTCGCTTTCTTCTTCGTCGTCCGTTTCTTCCTTGGCAGCCGCAACCTTGGCACCTGGAACAGGCACTTCTTCGGTCGGAGCAGCGATGTTGTCATCAGGGTCGATGTAACCGCTGAGCACATCGGACAAACGGCCACCTTCGGTGGTGACGCGGTCGTATTCGCTGAGAATGTAGTCGACAGTACCCGGGAAGTGAGCGATGGCGCCCATGACTTCACGGATGCCTTCCTCGATACGCTTGGCGATTTCGATCTCGCCTTCGCGGGTCAGCAGCTCGACAGTACCCATTTCACGCATGTACATGCGCACTGGGTCGGTCGTGCGGCCGATATCGGTTTCAACTGCCGCCAACGCAGCAGCGGCTTCTTCGGCCGCGGCTTCGTCGGTGTCGGCTTCCGCCAACAGAAGGGCATCCGCATCCGGAGCACTCTCGAATACGTTGATCCCCATGTCGTTGATCATGCGGATGATGTCTTCCACCTGTTCAGGATCTGAAATATCCTCAGGCAGGTGGTCGTTGACCTCCGCGTAAGTCAGGTAGCCCTGCTCACGACCGCGGGTGATCAACTCTTTGATACGAGACTGCTGTTGCGCTTTTCCGGACATAACACCCTATCCACTGAAGGTCTTGGCGGGCAAAAAACAAGCCGAGGATTATACCCGAGCATGGGCCTCACGCGCCAGATGAGGTCGGCGTTTGTGCGGGAACATTCCTGCTAAGCAGGGCGAGAAGCTGCGATTTTTCCTCACTGCTCAACTCGCTTTGACGTGCTTTCCTGAGCAGATGTTCCAGGCTGCGCTCGCGTTGGCGGGCGGACAAGCTAGTTATAGTGTCGAAAAACTGTTGTTCAAGGTTGTCGGCTACGATCAGCCATTCCTTCTCGGCCAGCGCCCGCAGCAAACGGCCCTGTTCGGTGCCGTGCCAACGTGCGATCAACTGCATTGAGCTTAGCCCAGGATTCTTCTGAGCGGCTTCGATCAATGCCACCAGCAACTGGCTGTACAGGTGCTCTTCGTCGGCGAAGTGGCTGGCATCTTCCACCTTGCCGGCCAGTAACGGGTGGTGCAGCAATGTGCGCAAGGCCGCCAGGGTCGGGGGCTCCACGGGGGCCGGGGTGCGCGGTGGGGCCTCGTCACGTTGCTGCCAAGGCTTGCCACCTTTGCGGTTCTTGTCCCAGGGCTTGTCGCTCCACGGCTTCTTACCACCCGCCTTGTTGGGCTTCCATTGTTGCTCTTGCTGCGCCGGCGCGTAGTCGTGCTGCGGCATGTCGCCGTAGTCAGGCGTGTAGTTGGCCATGGCATCATAGTCATAGCCCGGATCGTAGTCCGGGACGCTGCTGCTGGGTGCCGGTTGCTGGGCCAGTTGCTCGACTTGCTGAGGATCGAGGCCGGTGATTTCCTTCAGGCGGTTACGCATCAACTGACGCAAGTTGGCGCCAGGTATTTTTTCGATCAACGGTGCAGCCAGGGTCGCCAAATGCGCCTTGCCTTCCAGCGAGCGCGGGTCAGCTTCGACACTCAGTTGCTCGAAAAAGTAATCCGCCAGGGGTTGGGCGTGCTGGTTGATGCGTGCCATGAAGGCATCGGTGCCTTCGGCGCGCACCAGGCTGTCCGGGTCCTCGCCTTCGGGCAGGAACAGAAAGCGTGCGCGGCGGCCATCTTGCAGGGCCGACAGGGTCGACTCCAGCGCGCGCCAGGCCGCCTTGCGCCCGGCCTGGTCGCCGTCGAAACAGAACAGCACGCTGGGCACCACGCGGAACAGGCGCTTGAGGTGCTCTTCGCTGGTGGCGGTGCCGAGGGTGGCGACGGCGTTGCGCAGGCCCTGCTGGGCCAGTGCGATGACGTCCATGTAGCCTTCGACGACGATGATTTCGTCGAGGTTGCGGTTGTGCTTGCGTGCCTCGTAAAGCCCGTAGAGTTCCTGGCCTTTATGAAAAACCGGGGTTTCCGGGGAGTTGAGGTACTTGGGCTTGTCGTCGCCCAGTACGCGGCCGCCGAAGGCGATCACACGGCCACGGCTGTCGCGGATCGGGAACATCACGCGATCGCGGAAGCGGTCATAGCGCTTGCCGGTTTCGGCGTTCTCGATCAGCAGGCCGGCATCGATCATGACCTTTTGCTGCAGGGTGTCGGCACCCAGGTGCTTGAGCAGGTTGTCCCAGCCGGGTGGCGCGAAGCCCAGGCCGAAGTCCCGGGCAATCTCCCCAGACAGGCCGCGGCCTTTGAGGTAGTCCACCGCCGCTTTGCGGGTGGGGTGGTTGCGCAGGGCCTGGCGGTAGAATTCGGTGGCGGCATCCAGTAGCGGATACAGCGGCGAATCGGTTGGCTGACGCGGCTTTTGTGCGCGTCGGCCTTCTTCGCGGGGCACTTCCATGCCAGCGGCGCGGGCCAGTTCCTCGACGGCCTGGGGAAAGTCCAGGTTGTCGTGGTCCATGACGAAGCCGAGGGCGTTGCCACCGGCGCCGCAACCGAAGCAGTAATAGAACTGCTTGTCGGGGCTGACCGTGAAGGACGGGGTCTTTTCCTTGTGAAAGGGGCAGCAGGCTGAGTAGTTTTTGCCGGTTTTTTTCAGCTGGACGCGCGAACTCACCACGTCGACAATGTCGAGGCGGTTGATAAGGTCGTCAATGAAACTCTGGGGAATCAGCCCGGCCATGGCAGTCTCGTCATCTGGCAACTGGCAAGTCTAATCGCTCACGCGCCGGTTGGGGCGAATGCTGCAAGGGGAAGTGCGAGGGAAGTATGTGCTCGTCGCCAGCCAATGAAGGCTCGTCAGACAGGACGTGCACGATCTGGTCAATGACCAGCTCTGACGTTTCAGGCAGGTTGCCCCCATGCAGTTCGCATGAAGCGAGTGCGTAAAAGGCCTTGAGCTAGCTGCCCAAGTTTGAAGCAGTTGTGAAGCAACCGCTGCCATCGGCCCGGCGGTGAGCCGGGCAGGGCAGAAGCTTTGCGTAGAACGTCTGTATTAGTACAGACGAACGGCGCGGCGCTGTTCGCGCTGAACTTTCTTGGCGTGGCGCTTAACAGCAGCAGCTGCTTTACGCTTACGCTCGGCGGTCGGCTTCTCGTAAAACTCGCGGCTACGAACTTCAGCCAGTACACCGGCTTTTTCGCAGGAGCGCTTGAAACGACGCAGAGCTACGTCGAAGGGTTCGTTCTCTTTAACTTTGACGGCTGGCATCCAGGGCTACCTTAATTCATTACCGGGGTAGACGTGCTCCTGGCAAAACAAAGGTGTGCTGGAGAACGTCGGTTTTCAAGGGTTGCGGATGTTAACCCTTAGCTGGCCGGAATGCAAAGCCTCTGATCGAAAACCGCTGGTCGGCACCCGACACGGCGACTATCATGCGCGGCTTCGAATTCAGCCCCCACAAGGGACGAGCCCATGCTAGTACTGGGATTGGAAACATCCTGCGACGAAACTGGCGTCGCATTATATGACAGCGAACGCGGTTTGTTGGCCGACGCGCTGTTCAGCCAGATCGACCTGCACCGCGTGTTTGGCGGTGTGGTACCGGAGCTTGCCTCACGCGATCACGTCAAGCGCATGCTGCCGTTGATTCGCCAGGTATTGGACGAGGCTGGCTGCGTCGCCACCGAGATCGATGCCATCGCCTACACCGCGGGTCCTGGGCTGGTCGGCGCACTGCTGGTCGGCGCGTCCTGCGCCCAGGCCCTGGCGTTTGCCTGGGACATCCCGGCCATTGGCGTGCACCACATGGAAGGCCATCTTCTGGCGCCCATGCTGGAAGAAAACCCGCCCGAGTTTCCGTTCGTCGCTTTGTTGGTGTCGGGTGGCCATACCCAGTTGGTCAGGGTCGATGGCATCGGCCAGTACGAGCTGTTGGGCGAAAGCCTGGACGACGCTGCCGGTGAGGCGTTCGACAAGACCGCCAAGCTGATCGGCCTGAACTACCCCGGCGGCCCGGAAATCGCCCGGCTGGCCGAGCAGGGCGTGCCAGGGCGGTTTGTTTTCCCACGGCCGATGACCGATCGCCCGGGGCTGGAATTCAGCTTCAGCGGCCTCAAGACCTTCGCCCTGAATACCTGGCAGCAGTGCCGTGATGCTGGCGACGACGGTGAGCAAACCCGTTGCGACGTGTCGCTGGCATTCCAGCAGGCGGTGGTGGAGACTTTGACCATCAAGTGCAAGCGGGCCCTGAAGCAGACGGGCCTGAAGCGGCTGGTGATTGCTGGTGGTGTCAGCGCCAACAAGGCGTTGCGTGCCTCGCTCGAGGAAATGCTGGGTGGCATGAAGGGCAACGTGTATTACGCCCGCCCGCAGTTCTGCACCGACAACGGCGCGATGATCGCCTATGCCGGCTGCCAGCGCCTGTTGGCCGGGCAGCAGCAGGACCTGGCGATCAGCGTGCAGGCCCGCTGGCCGATGGAGCAGTTGCCGCCGGTCTGAAAGTTTTCAGAAGTGGCGTTCACGCCCGGCGACCAGGTCGCGTAGGTTGTTGCGGTGGCCCCAGACGATCATCAGCGTGAGCACGCTGATCGGCAGCAATGCCTCGGGTTCGCGCCAGGCGAGCAGGGGCAAGGTCAGCGGCGTGGCGATAAGCGCCGCCAGCGAGCTGGTACGTGTGAGGTAGAAGGTCAGCAGCCAGGCCGCGATGGCCAGCAATGCCGCCGGGAAATACAGGCCCATGAGCATGCCGGCCGCCGTTGCCACACCCTTGCCGCCCTGGAAGCGAAAGTACAGCGGGAACAGGTGGCCGAGCACCGCGCACACGCCAACCCAGGCCTGCTCCTGCAGGTCGAGGCCGGCAACGCGGGCAAGCAATACGGGCAACAAGCCCTTGCACAGGTCGCCAAGCAGGGTCAGGATCGCCAGCTTGCGGCCTGCCAGGCGAAGCATGTTGGTGGCCCCGGCATTGCCCGAGCCGCTGGCACGGGGGTCCGGGCTGCCGAAGAGGCGGCTTAGGACAATGGCGAAGGACAGCGAGCCGAGCAGGTAGGCGAGCAGCGCCAATAACCAAAACATGCTAACTATTCCGGGCGAGGACGCCCTGATTCTAACGGCGCCAGTCGCCCTTGTCGTGCTGTGGAGAGAAGTGCTTGGACAGAGTGTTCATCGAAGGCCTGGAAGTCGATACCGTCATCGGTGCCTATGACTGGGAGCGGGATATTCGCCAGTGCTTGCGCCTGGACCTGAGTTTTGCCTGGGACAATCGCCCGGCAGCGGCCGGCGACGATCTCAGCCTGGCGCTGGATTACGCCAGTGTTTCGGCGCGAATCCAGGCATTTTCCGAACAGGCACGCTTCGAGTTGGTAGAAACCTTCGCCGAGCGCCTGGTCGCGGTGCTGATGGAAGAATTCCAGATTCCGTGGGTGCGGTTGAAGCTGACCAAGCCAGGCGCGGTTCCGGCTGCCCGTGGCGGTGTTGGCGTGGAGATCGAGCGCGGATGTCTCTGAACACGGTTTACCTGGGCTTGGGCAGTAACATCGACCGGCATGCGCACTTGTGTGCCGGGCTCGATGCCTTGGCGGGCATTCTCACCGACATGCGCTGTTCGCCAGCGTTCGAAAGCCAGGCGGTCGGGATCAAGAGTGGGCCGTTCATCAACTTCGTGGTGACCGGCAAGACCGATTTGCCGTTGATGGAGCTGGACCGCCGCCTCAAGTTCATCGAAGCCGACAACGGCCGTTACGCGCCAGAGCGCAAAGGGCTGCCGTTGGATATCGACGTGCTGCTGTATGACGATCTGCACGGCACCTTCGATGGGTTGGTGCTGCCGCGGGCCGAGATTCTGAAAAACGCGTTTGTGCTGTGGCCATTGTCGCTGCTGGCGCCAGAGCTGGTGCACCCGGGGGTGGGCAAGCCGATGGCGCAGGTGTGGCAGGAAGCGCGGATTGATCAGGTGTTGGCGCCGGTTGCCTTTGAGTGGCGCGGGTTGCAACTGACGCCTGCCTGATCCGAGCTCTTTTGTTGCCTGAGCGGGCCTCTTCGCGGGCAAACCCGCTCCCACAAGTACGCAGCTGCCCTCAAGTTTTGTGGGGTCTCTGTGGGAGCGGGTTCACCCGCGAAAGGGCCCGCTCAGGCAATCGATAAATCAGCCTTCTGCACCACTTATGTAAGCAACAAGCGCCTTCAGCCGCTCACCTTTCAGAGCCTCTCCAAGCGCCTGCCCGGTCAGCCCAGCCTGCACCAGCGGCTTCACATC
This sequence comes from Pseudomonas sp. B21-031, assembly GCF_024748985.1. Taxonomy (NCBI): domain Bacteria; kingdom Pseudomonadati; phylum Pseudomonadota; class Gammaproteobacteria; order Pseudomonadales; family Pseudomonadaceae; genus Pseudomonas; species Pseudomonas sp. B21-031. The sequence goes on from NZ_CP087181.1 coordinate 472,719, forward strand.
CACAGCCCTCGCCGCCGCCGCTGCGCCCCTTAGGTAATCAGCCTGTGGATAAGCCAGCTCGCCCTGACGCGCGCACGCATCCATCTCGCAGGCGCTGAGGAAGTCGTCAAAACGCTGTGGCCGGCGGTACACATCGAACTTCTGCAGCAGCCCCAGCAATGCCTCAGGATCCAGCTCAAAGGCCTGATTGCAGTGTGTCAGGCACTCACCCACCAGCATGGCCAGCTCCTGGCACTCGCGCGGTGCTTTGAAGCGTTGGCTGACCGCCTTGATCACGACCGGCTTCAGCTCGCGCAGCAGGCAGGCCCAGCGCACGTGCAGCGGTTGACCGTGCAGCGCAGCCTGCTCCAGGCCTGCCAGGGCGTGGGGGCTGTCGATGAGCTCAGGCAGCAACTCCTGCAAGGCGTCGCACGCGTGCAAGACCTCGAAGAACACCTGGGGTTGTGGCTCCATCAGCGCGCGCTCGATCTCTTTCCAACTGCGCTCAGCGGTAAGCGCTTGCAACTCGCCGGAGGCGCTGATCTGGCGCATCAGCGCCAGCGTCTCGTCAGCGACCTTGAAGCCGAGGGGGGCGTAGCGTGCGGCAAAGCGGGCAACCCGCAGTACCCGCAACGGGTCTTCGGCGAATGCCGGGGAAACGTGGCGTAACAGGCGCCTGTCGAGATCTTCTTTACCGTTGTAAGGGTCGTACAGCGTGCCCGCATCATCCTCCGCCATCGCATTGATGGTCAGGTCGCGGCGGATCAGGTCCTCTTCGAGGGTGACGTCGGGGCTTGCATGGAAGGTAAACCCGCCATATCCCCGCCCGCTCTTGCGCTCGGTGCGCGCCAGCGCATATTCCTCACCGCTTTTAGGGTGGATGAAAACCGGAAAATCAGCGCCCACCGGGCGATAGCCCAGGGCTTGCATCTGTTCGACGGTTGCGCCAACCACCAGCCAATCGATATCGCTGACGGGGCGCCCGAGCAAGCGGTCGCGCACGGCGCCGCCGACTTTGTAGATGTGCATGTACAGCCTCCATAACTGCCCACAGGATAACCTGTTGGCAGTCATGCAGGGGCAGCGGTGCTAGAGGTGGTGGATGACGGCCAAGTCCATGCGGCCATAGTCGGCGCTTTCGCTGTGCTCGCCGCGGGGTGGCATGTGGTGAGTCTTCATGACCTGATCGCCCTGAACGGTCTCCAGGTGGATGTCGAAGCCCCACAGGCGATGCAGATGCTTGAGCACTTCCTCGGTCGAGTCGCCCAGAGGTTTGCGGTTGTGCTGTTGGTGGCGCAGGGTCAGTGAGCGGTCCCCGCGCCGGTCGATGCTCCAGATCTGAACGTTCGGTTCGCGGTTGCCCAGGTTGTATTGAGCCGCCAGTTGCTCGCGGATGACCCGATAACCGGTCTCATCATGGATGGCGGGCACCAGCAGGTCATCGCGTTGGTCGTCGTCCAGAATGCTGAACAGCTTGAGGTCGCGGATCACCTTGGGCGACAGGTACTGCAATATGAAGCTCTCGTCCTTGAAGCTGCTCATCGCGAACTTGATGGTCGATAACCAGTCACTGCCGGCAATGTCGGGGAACCAGTGGCGATCCTCCTCGGTAGGGTTTTCGCAGATCCGGCGGATGTCGGTGTACATCGCGAAGCCAAGCGCATAGGGGTTGATGCCGTTGTAGTACGGGCTGTCAAAGCCTGGCTGGAACACCACGCTGGTGTGCGATTGCAGGAACTCCATGATGAAGCCGTCGGTGACCAGGCCTTCGTCGTACAGGTCGTTCATCAGGGTGTAATGCCAGAAGGTGGCCCACCCTTCGTTCATGACCTGTGTCTGGCGCTGCGGGTAGAAATACTGGGCGATCTTGCGCACGATGCGCACCACTTCACGCTGCCAGGGCTCGAGCAGCGGGGCGTGTTTTTCGATGAAATAGAGGATGTTTTCCTGCGGTTCGGCGGGGAAGCGCGCATCATCGCGGTCGCCGCCTTTTTCTGCACCCTTGGGAATGGTGCGCCACAGGTCGTTGATCTGCCGCTGCAGGTGCTCTTCACGCTCTTTTTGCCGGCGCCGTTCCTCTTCGGCGGAAATGGGGTAGGGACGCTTGTAACGGTCGACGCCGTAGTTCATCAGGGCGTGGCAGGAGTCGATGAGGTCTTCGACCGCATCGATGCCGTGGCGCTCTTCACATTGGGCGATGTACTGCTTGGCGAATACCAGGTAGTCGATGATCGAACTGGCATCGGTCCAGGTGCGGAACAGGTAATTGCCTTTGAAGAAGCTGTTATGGCCGTAGCAGGCGTGAGCAATCACCAGCGCCTGCATGCACATGGTGTTTTCTTCCATCAGGTAGGCGATGCACGGATCGGAGTTGATCACGATCTCGTAGGCCAAGCCCATCTGGCCCCGACTGTAGGATTTTTCCGTGCTGAGGAACTGCTTGCCATAGGACCAGTGGTGGTAACCCAGCGGCATGCCGACTGAGGCGTAGGCATCCATCATCTGCTCGGCGGTGATCACTTCGATCTGATTAGGGTAGGTATCCAGCGCGTAACGCTCGGCCAGACGGCTGATTTCCCGGTCGTAAGTCTGGATCAGGTCGAACGTCCACTCGGACCCGGTGGAAATGGGTTGGCGTTTCTGAGCTCTTGCGGTCATGTGGCTAACCTGCGCTGGAAGAGTTCACGGAAGACCGGGTAGATGTCGCCGGCCGATACCAACTGCTGCTGGGCGAACGTGTCGGGGAAGCCCTCGCCGATTCGCTCGTACTCGTACCACAGCGCCTGATGTTCACGGGGGGTGATCTCAACGTAAGTGTAGTACTGCACGTGCGGCATGATTTGCTTGGAGAGGATCTCGCGGCAGATCGGCGAGTCGTCGTTCCAGTTGTCACCGTCAGAGGCTTGCGCGGCGTAAATGTTCCAATCGCTGGCCGGGTAGCGCTCGGCCATGATTTCCTGCATCAGCTTGAGTGCGCTGGAGACGATGGTGCCGCCGGTTTCCCGCGAGTAGAAGAACTCCTCTTCGTCCACTTCCCGCGCACTGGTGTGGTGGCGGATGAAGACCACTTCGATACGGTCGTAATTGCGCTTGAGGAACAGGTACAACAGGATGAAAAAGCGCTTGGCGATGTCTTTGGTGGCCTGGGTCATGGAGCCGGACACGTCCATCAGGCAGAACATCACCGCTTTCGAACTGGGGTTAGGCTGCTTGACCAGCAGGTTGTACTTGAGGTCGAAGGTATCGAGGAAGGGCAGGCGGTTGATGCGCGCCTTGAGGCGTTCGATCTCTTGCTCGACTTCTTGGATGTCCGTGAAATTGTCGGGTTCCTCAACCTTCAGGCGGTCGAGTTCTTTCTGCGCTTCACGCAACAGGGCGCGGCTGCTGCCGGTCAGGGCGATACGCCGGGCATGGGCCGAACGCAGGGTGCGCACGATGTTGATGCGCGAGGGGTTGCCTTCGTTGGCAATACCGGCGCGTACGGTCTTGAAGGTGTCGGCACCGGTCAGGTGACGTTTGACCAGGTTGGGCAGTTCGAGGTCTTCGAACATGAACTCGAGAAACTCTTCCTGGGTAATCTGGAAGACGAATTCGTCCATGCCCTCGCCGGAGTTGCCGGCTTTGCCGCGGCCACCGCCGCCACCGCCCCCCTGAGGCCTGGGGATGTGTTCGCCGGCAGTGAATTCTTTGTTGCCAGGGTGCACGATGGTCTGCTTGCCGCCACGACCGTGGTGCAACACCGGTTCATCGATGTCCCGTCCCGGAATGCTGATTTGCTCGCCATGCTCCATGTCCATGATGGAGCGGCGGCTCACGGCCTCTTCGACGGCCTTCTTGATGTGGTCACGGTAGCGCCGCAGAAAACGCTGGCGGTTGACCGTGCTCTTGTTCTTGCCGTTCAGGCGTCGGTCGATTACGTAGCTCATGGTCCCTCCGGTAGCTGGGAACAGCTGCACGCTTCAAGCTACGAGCTGCACGTAAAAGCAGCTGCCGCCGCCCGAGGCTGGCACTGCAGCCTTGGGCGTGCGGTGTGTAGCTTGCCGCTTTATTGCGATTTCCTGACCCGCAGGTACCATTCCGACAGCAGACGAACCTGCTTGTCGGTGTAGCCACGCTCCACCATCCGGGTGACGAAGTCGTTGTGTTTCTTCTGGTCTTCCTTGCTGGCCTTGGCATTGAAGCTGATGACCGGCAGCAAGTCTTCGGTGTTGGAGAACATTTTCTTCTCGATCACCACCCGCAGCTTTTCATAGCTGAGCCAGCTCGGGTTCTTGCCGTTGTTGTTGGCGCGTGCGCGCAGTACGAAGTTGACGATCTCGTTGCGGAAGTCTTTCGGGTTGCTGATACCGGCCGGCTTCTCGATCTTTTCCAGTTCTTCGTTGAGGGCAATGCGGTTGAGGATCTCGCCGGTTTCCGGGTCGCGGTATTCCTGGTCCTGGATCCAGAAGTCGGCGTACAGCACATAGCGGTCGAAGATGTTCTGGCCGTATTCGCTGTAGGACTCCAGGTAAGCGGTCTGGATTTCCTTGCCGATGAACTCGATGTAGCGCGGCGCCAGGTATTCCTTCAGGTAGCGCAGGTAGCGTTCGCGCACTTCGGCCGGGAACTGTTCCTGTTCGATTTGCTGTTCGAGCACGTACAACAGGTGAACCGGGTTGGCTGCGATCTCGTGTGGGTCGAAGTTGAAGACTTTGGAGAGGATCTTGAACGCGAAGCGGGTCGACAGGCCGTTCATCCCTTCGTCGACACCTGCCGAGTCGCGGTATTCCTGGATCGACTTGGCCTTCGGATCGGTGTCCTTGAGGTTTTCGCCATCGTAGACGCGCATCTTCGAATAGATGTTGGAGTTCTCTGGCTCTTTGAGCCGTGAGAGCACGGTGAACTGGGCCAGCATCTTGAGGGTATCGGGCGCGCAGTGGGCCTTGGCCAGCGAGCTGTTGACCAGCAGTTTGTCGTAGATCTTGATCTCGTCACTGACGCGCAGGCAGTAGGGCACCTTGACGATGTAAATCCGGTCGATGAACGCTTCGTTGTTCTTGTTGTTACGGAACGTGTGCCACTCCGATTCGTTGGAGTGGGCCAGCAGGATGCCGGTATAGGGAATCGCCCCCAGCCCTTCGGTGCTGTTGTAGTTACCTTCCTGGGTCGCGGTAAGCAGTGGGTGCAAGACCTTGATTGGCGCCTTGAACATCTCGACGAATTCCATCAGGCCCTGGTTGGCCCGGCACAGCGCACCCGAATAGCTGTAGGCGTCGGCGTCGTTCTGTGGGTATTCCTCGAGCTTGCGGATGTCCACCTTGCCGACGAGGGCAGAGATGTCCTGGTTGTTCTCATCGCCAGGTTCGGTCTTGGCAATGGCGATCTGGTTGAGGATCGACGGATAGAGCTTGACCACTTTGAACTTGGAGATGTCGCCGCCGAACTCCTGCAGGCGCTTAGTGGCCCAGGGCGACATGATGGTGTTCAGGTAGCGCCGTGGGATCCCAAACTCTTCCTCGAGAATGGCCCCATCTTCGGTGGCGTTGAACAAGCCCAGTGGCGATTCGAATACAGGTGAGCCCTTGATGGCGTAGAAGGGCACCTTTTCCATCAGTTGTTTGAGCTTTTCGGCCAGCGACGACTTACCGCCACCTACCGGGCCCAGCAGGTAAAGAATCTGTTTCTTCTCTTCCAGGCCCTGCGCCGCATGGCGGAAGTACGACACGATCTGGTCGATGCATTCTTCCATGCCATGGAAGTCTTCAAAGGCCGGATAGCGCCTGATCACCTTGTTGGAGAAGATCCGCGATAGCCTGGAATTGTTAGAGGTGTCGACAAGCTCCGGTTCGCCGATGGCCAGCAACAGCCGTTCTGCCGCCGATGCGTAGGCGCTGCGATCCTGCTTGCACAGCTCGAGGTACTCCTGCAGCGAAAGTTCTTCCTGGCGGGTGGACTCGAAACGTTGTTGGAAGTGGCTAAAAAATGCTCATGACGTCACCTCGCTCGATACGTGGAGACGACGCCGGATCAGTCAGCTGATGCTGGCATGCAACCGGGTTTACCGATTGCTGTATACCCCCCAGAACACCCTTGAAACGCTACCGATGACCCGCACGCCGGTGTACCGGCTCTCCCCTTTTTTGGATGGCCTGGGCTTAAGGATAGTTGGTAATACGCAAGGTCAAGGGCGTGAGGCCGAGAAGTTGCTCGCGACCGTTCGTCAGGTGAGCCGCGAGCCCGCATGGGGCGCGGGCTGCAGTAAAAATGAAAAAATTATTCGGCAGCGCCTTGGGCGGTCTCGTCCGGGTAGGTGGCGCGCCACAGCTCAAAGCCGCCATCGACGCTGTACACCTCTGAAAAGCCCTGGCCCGCCAGGTAGGCGGCAGCGCTCTGGCTGGAATTGCCGTGGTAGCAGACCACCAGGGTCGGTGCATCGAGGTCGGCGTTGCGGATGAAATCGGCGACCGAATGGTTGTCCAGGTGGGTGGCGCCGCTGATGTGGCCGGCGGCAAAGGCTTGAGGGTCGCGAATGTCGACCACTACCGCACCTTGCGCGCGCAGGGCCAGAGCCTGCTCGGGAGGGATGCGTTTGAATTCGCTCATGGCTACGGTTTCCTTCAGGGCTGATCGTTGATTCTAGTGGGTTGTGCCGGCGGGCGTACGGTGCCGTCGTCGGAACAGTCGCAGCGATGGTATTCACCGCTGTCGACGTTGTAGAGGGTCATGGCGCCGCCCCACACGCAACCGGTGTCCAGGGCGATGATGCCGGGCTCGTCGACGCGCCCTTCAAGGGCGGCCCAATGGCCGAAGATGATCTTCACGTGGCGTGAACGGCGGTCCTTGTGCGCATACCAGGGCTTGTAGCCTTTGGGGGCGGTGCCCAGGCCTTCCTTGCTCTTGAGGTCGAGCTTGCCCTCGGGGGTGCAGAAGCGCATGCGCGTGAGGTAGTTGGTGATCACCCGCAGGCGCTCGATGCCGGTGAGGTTCTTGCTCCACTTGTTAGGCTCGTTGCCGTACATGCCGTCGAGGTAAAGCTTGAGCCTGCCGTCGTCGCGCAGTGCTTCCTCGACTTCGGCGGCGAGCTCCAGGGCTCTGCCCAGTGTCCATTGAGGCGGTATGCCGGCATGCACCATGGCAATGCCGCGGGGCTCGTCGTAGTGCAGCAGTTTTTTGCCGGCGCAGCCAGTCGAACAGCAGGTCGGCATCCGGCGCTTCGATGATTTCGCGCAGGGTGTCGCTTTTTTTTCAGGCGTTCGACGTTATGCCAGGCGGCCAGCAGGTGCAGGTCATGGTTGCCCAGTACGCAGACCAGCGACTGGCGGATCGAGTAGAGGAAACGCAGGGTCTCCAGCGATTCGGGGCCACGATTGACAAGGTCGCCGACCAGCCACAGGCGGTCGACGGCGGGGTTGAAGCGAACACGTTCGAGCAGGCACTTGAGCGGTTGCAGGCAGCCTTGCAGGTCACCGACGGCGTACGTTGCCATCAGTGCAGGGCTCCGGGTACCGCCAGGCGGAAGGGCGCGATCTCGGCGTCGAAGCGTTTTACCGTCTTCGGCGAACATCTGGTAGCTGCCCTGCATGGTGCCCACGCGGGTGCTGATGACCGCGCCGCTGCTGTAGGTGTGGCTCTTGCCCGGGTCGATGTTAGGTTGCTGGCCGACCACGCCGGCGCCGCGCACTTCTTCGACTTCACCGTCACCGTTGGTGATCAGCCAGTGCCGGGACAGCAACTTGGCTGTGACCGAACCGTTGTTTTGCACGGTGATGGTGTAGGCGAAAGCGAAACGACTGTTTTCGGGGTCGGATTGTTCTTTGAGGTAACGGGTCACGACGCTGACGTCGATCTTGTAACGGGGATCGGACATGCAAAGGCCTTGGGCGAACTGACGCAATAATGCAGTCTAGGCCATTGGCGGGGGGGAGGGCCAGCGGTGTGGTCGCGGGCAGGTATGTGCAGGCGGGGTGGGGGGGGGCAGTGCCGGCCTCTTCGCAGGCTTGCCCGCGAAGAGGCCGTAACAGGTGCTAATCAGGCTTGCTGATCGGCCAACTGGTCAGCCAGGCGCACGAAGGCGGCCAGGTCCAGCTGTTCAGGCCGCAGGCTGCCATCTACGCCAGCGGCTTCGATCGCCTGGCTGTCGAGCAGGCCTTTGAGGGTGTTGCGCAGTGTCTTGCGGCGCTGGTTGAAGGCTTCGCGAACGACACGCTCCAGCAGCAGGTGGTCCTTGGCCGGGAACGGCAGCACTTCATGTGGCACCAGGCGCACGATGGCCGAATCCACTTTCGGCGGCGGGTTGAACGCGCCAGGGCCAACATTGAACAGGTGTTCGACTCGGCAGTGGTACTGCACCATGATCGACAGGCGGCCCCAATCACCGCCACCCGGGCCTGCGGCCATGCGCTCGACCACTTCTTTCTGCAGCATGAAGTGCATGTCGCGGATCAGCCCAGCATGGCTGAGCAGGTGGAAGATCAGCGGGGTGGAGATGTTGTAGGGCAGGTTGCCGACTACCTTGAGGCTGCGTGGTGGCACGCCCAGCTGGTTGAAGTCGAACTTCAGGGCGTCGCCCTGATGCAGGCGGAAGTTGTCGCGCCCGGCGAACTTGTGCTGCAGGATCGGCACCAGGTCCTTGTCCAGCTCCACTACGTCCAATTGCGCGCCGCTGCCCAGCAGGCCCTCGGTGAGGGCGCCCTGGCCTGGGCCGATTTCCAGCAGGTGTTCACCTGCCTTGGCGTTGATGGCGCGCAGGATGCGGTCGATGATGCCGGCGTCGTGCAGGAAGTTCTGGCCGAAGCGCTTGCGCGCCCGGTGTTGGTATTGCTCGTTCATGGTCGGTTCTCGGCCATCTGGTAGGCGGTTTCCAGCGCGACTCGCAGGCTGCCGGTGTCGACCTTGCCGGTGCCGGCCAGGTCCAGGGCGGTGCCGTGGTCGACCGACGTACGGATGATCGGCAGGCCCAGGGTCACATTGACCGCGGCGCCGAAGCCTTTGTACTTGAGTACGGGCAGGCCCTGGTCGTGGTACATCGCCAGCACTGCGTCGCAGTGCTCCAGATATTTGGGGGTAAACAGGGTATCGGCCGGCAGCGGTCCGCGCAGGTCCATGCCTTCGGCACGCAGGCGGGCCAGTGTCGGTTCGATGATGTCGATTTCTTCGCGGCCCAGATGGCCGCCTTCTCCGGCGTGCGGGTTGAGGCCGCACACCAGGATGCGAGGGTTGGCAATGCCGAACTTGTCGCGGATGTCGGCATGCAGGATGCGGGTGACGCGTTCGACGCGTTCGGCCGTGATGGCGTCGGCAATGTCGCGCAGCGGCAAGTGCGTGGTCACCAGGGCCACGCGCAGGCCGCGGGTCGCCAGCATCATTACCACCTGTGCGGTGTGGGTCAGCTCGGCCAGAAACTCGGTATGCCCGGAGAAGGCAATGCCGCTTTCGTTGATCACACCCTTGTGCACCGGCGCGGTGATCATCCCGGCGAAATGCCCGTCGAGGCAGCCGTTGCCGGCACGGGTCAGGGTTTCCAGCACGAAGCCAGCATTGGCCTTGTCCAGTTGCCCTGCCGTCACGGCGGTGGCCAAGGGCGTATCCCACACATACAGGCTGCCCGCAGGCGCCGGCTGGTCGGGCCAGTGCCCCGGCGCTACCGGCAGCAGGTTGACGGCCAGCCCCAGCTGCGCGGCCCGCTCGGCGAGCAGGTCACGGCTGGTGATGGCGATCAGGGGGTGGGGCTGGGCGTCTGCGGCGAGCAGCAAGCACAGGTCGGGACCTATGCCAGCTGGCTCGCCGGGGGTGACGGCAAAGCGCAGGGGCTTCACTGGGCGGCCTGGTCGGCGCCAGGCAGCTTGATTTCAACGTAGGCTTCGTCGCGGATCTGGCGCAGCCAGGTCTGCAGCTCTTCGTCGTACTTGCGGTTGCGCAGCACATTCATGGCCTGCTGCTCGCGTGCCTGCTCGGTGCTGTCGGTGGCGCGGCGGCCCAGCACTTCCAGGACGTGCCAGCCGTACTGGGTCTTGAACGGTTTGGTCACCACACCTTGCTGGGCGGTGGCCATCTGCTCGCGGAACTCCGGTACCAGGCTGTTCGGGTCGACCCAGTTGAGGTCGCCGCCGTTAAGCGCCGAACCCGGGTCTTCCGAGAAGCTCTTCGCCAGCTCGCCGAAGTCTTCGCCGTTCTGGATACGGTCGTACAGGCGCTCGGCCAGCTGCTTGGTGGCCGCTTCGCTGCGGATTTCGCTCGGCTTGATCAGGATGTGGCGGACATGCACTTCGTCACGCAGCACGTTCTCGCCGCCACCACGCTTCTCCTCGAGCTTGAGCAGGATGAAGCCGTTGGGGATGCGGATTGGCTGGGTGATGTCGCCGACCGACATGTTGCTGAGCATCTTGGCGAAGTCAGGTGGCAGCTGGCCGGCTTTACGCCAGCCCATTTCACCACCCTCAAGGGCGTTTTCGCTGGCCGAGTTGGCAATCGCCACCTGGCCGAAGTCCGCGCCCTGACGCAGTTGCTGGTAGAGCTCACCGACCTTGCGCGCAGCTTTCTGGATGTCGTCCGAATTGGCGGCTTCCGGGGTCGGGATGAGGATGTTGGCCAGGCGGTACTCTTCCGAGAGCTGCATCTTGCCCAGGTCCGAGTTCAGGTAGTTTTTCACTTCCTGCTCGGAAACCTGAATGCGCTCGGCCACACGGCGCTGACGCACGCGGCTGATGATCATTTCGCGCTTGACCTGCTCGCGCGCGTCGTCGAACGACAGACCATCATGGGCGAGGGCTGCGCGGAACTGGTCCAGCGACATGCCGTTGCGCTGGGCAATGGTGCCGATGGCCTGGTTCAGCTCCTCATCGGTGATGCGGATACCGGAGCGCTCGCCGATCTGCAACTGCAGGTTCTCGACGATCAGGCGCTCGAGCACCTGCTGTTCCAGAGCGCTGGTCGGTGGCACGCCGGCGCCACGCTTGGCGATGGTTTGCTGAACTTCGTGGACGCGCTGGTCCAGTTGGCTCTGCATGACCACGTCGTTGTCGACGATGGCCACCACTTTGTCCAGGGGTTGTACCGCGGCATGCACCGCGCCACTCAGCAATGCAGCGCCCAGCAACACTGGGCGCAGACGATCAATAAGCTTGGTCTTCACGTGTACGGTAACCTTGAATGCCTTCGTCGAGGAAAGATTCGACCTTGTTGCCTACTACACCACCGAGGCCTTTCAGCACGATCTGCAGGAAGATACCGTGGTCGCCTTTTTCGTTCTGCGGGAGTGCCTGGCTGAAGTCGTCGTAGTCGATCCAGTAACGGTTGACCAGGCGCAGCTTCCAGCAGCAGTTGTCGTATTCGAAACCGCCCATGGCTTCCAGGGTGCGGTTGCGGTTGTAGTCATGCTGCCAGCGAGCGATCACGCTCCACTGTGGAACGATCGGCCAGATGACCGAGAAGTCATGCTGTTGGATCTTGTAGTAATCCTTGATGTAGTTCGGATCACCAGGCGTGCCGTAGTCGCCGCCACCCACTTTCCAGGTACCCGTGGTCGAGTCGTAGGCAATGGTGTCGTTGCGGTAGCGGTAGCCGAGGTTGACGATCTTGTTCGGATTGTCTTCAGGCTGGTAGTGGAACATCGCGCTGCCCGAGCGGGTGCTGCGGCTGTCCGGGTCCCAGTTGAAGTCCGAATTGAAGCGCCAGTCGCGGTTGAAGTTGTAGCTGTACAGCAGTGCGTACGGCGACACGTCAGACTGCGAATCGTTGCGGGTGCGGTAGTCGATGCCTGGCAGTTGGACCTTGCGGTCCTTGAAGTACAGCGCCTGACCGATACTGAAGCTCTGGCGCTCGAAGCCGTTGTCTTCGATCCAGCGCGTGGTCACGCCCAGCGACAGCTTGTTCTCGTCGCCGATGCGGTCGGTACCGCTGAAGCGGTTGTCGCGGAACAGCGAGTCGTAGCTGAACAGGGTTTCGCCCGTGTCGAACAGCGGGATGTCCTTCTGGTCCTTGTACGGGACGTAGAGGTAGAACATGCGCGGTTCGAGGGTCTGACGGTAGTTGGTACCGAACATCGACGTGTTGCGATCGAAGTACAGGCCACTGTCGACGCTGAAAATCGGGATGTCGCGGTTCAGCGAGCTGTTGTAGCTGCCATAAGCCGGGTTTGCCGATTGCGCGATCGCTTGGGTTTTACCTTGGCTATCAAGGTCAAGGTCGTAGTGGGTATAGGCGTATTTCAGCTTCGGCGTGACGAAGCCGTAGCTGGCTTGCATCGGCAGGCTGATCGACGGGGCGGCGTTCAAACGCGTGCCGTTGGCCCGCGCAATACCACTGATATTCTCATCCAGGCGGCGCCCTGCTGCCCCTGCGGAAAAGTCCGGATTGCCATCCTTGTCGAGAACGAAGTCGTCCTTCAGGTCACGATCAAAGCGAACCGCTTCAGTCTCATACCCAAAATTCAAACCACCCGGCTGGAACGGCAGCGTGCCATTGAGGGTGATCTGCGGCAGGCTGTCATACGGCGTGATCTGCGAGATGGTCGCCATCTCGTAGGCATGCACGTTCAACCGTGCGGTATAGCTGTCGCCACGGTAGGTCAGTGCACCCTGCTGGTTGAGCAGGTCACGGCTTTCGACGCCGATCTGGTCGGACTCCAGGTCCTGGAAGTAGAACGGATCGCTGATGTCGGTGTAGTCCACCTCGGTCATCAGGCGCTCGTCCAGCCCGCCCTTGTGCTGCCAGTTGACCATCCAGCGCTGATCTTTGTAGTCAGTCTGGTCTTTACGGTCGTCGTCCTTGTCGTTCAGGTACGCGCCGCCGAACTGGCCTTCGCTGGATGGGGTCAGGTAACGGAACTCACCTTCCATCAGCAGGCCGCGCTTGGTCATGTAGCGCGGGTACAACGTGGCGTCATAGTTGGGCGCCAGGTTGAAGTAGTACGGCGTGACCAGCATGAAGCCGGTGTCGCTGCTGCTGCTGAACGACGGCGGCAGGAAGCCGGACTGGCGACGGTCGTCGATCGGGAAGTAGATGTACGGTGTGTAGAACACCGGGAAATCCTTGACCCGCAGGGTGACGTTGGTCGCGGTACCGAAGCCGGTCGCCGGGTTCAAGGTGATGTTGTTGCCCTTCAGCTGCCAGGCGTTGCTGCCCGGTTCGCAGGTGGTGTACGTACCGTCTTTTAGACGGATGATGGCGTTTTCGCCACGCTTGGCGTACAGGGCGTTGCCGCGAATGTGCGACTTGTGCATCACGTATTCGGCGTTGTCGACCTGGGCTTCACCCGTGTCGAGTTGGATCTGCGCCTCGTCACCCACTACCAGCGAGCCGTTGTCACGGATCTTGACGTTGCCCTTGAGCTCGCCACGGTTTTCGGTCTGGTAGAGGTTGGCCTCGTCGGCCTCGGCCTGCATGCTGCCTTGGCGCATGACCACGTTACCGGCGAGGGTAGCGATCTGCTGCTCCTGCTGGTACTTGGAGACCTTGGCATTGATGTAGGTCGGCGATTCGTCCTTGGGCGTGGTGTCGGCCATGCCTGGGCGGGTCGGCTCGATGTACGCGCCACCGCAGTACGGGCCGGTTTCGGCCAGTTGGGCTGCGGTGAGCTTGTCACGGGGGACCCAGTCCAGGTGGCTGTAGTCTTCGCTACGCGACTTCAGGCCACGGCCCTTGGCCTCGGTGACCAGCATCGGTTTGTCCGCGGTTTCGGCCTCGGCCGCCTGGGCCTCGGTGCCGGAACTGAGGGCAGCACCCTCGTGCACCGGACGCGGCGGCAGGTTGTTGACTGGAGTCTTGGGCTTGCAGTCCCAACCGCCGGAGGCGGACACTTGGCAGTCGAACTGTTCGGCTGCCACGACGTACGACGTGGCCAGAGGTTGCAGGGCCAGCAAACCGCCGGTGACCAGCAACGGAAACTTTCTACGAAACGCGGGGGATTTCAATGCCATCTTATTAGTCCGGGCTTCCTGCGTGCCATCTGCCCGCGTGTGGGGCCGCACGCCTCTCGATGGTCTGAAAAAGATGCTGGATAATAAAGCATGACCCGCTTGACGGCTAGGGCCGTCGGAGACCCTTGTAATGCCTGATCACGATGTACGCTTGCAACAACTGACTGTCTGGCTCGATGAGCAGCTCAACAATCTTTTTCTGAAAAACGCCTGGGGCGAAGTGCCAGCAGGTAGCCTGACGGCCGCCAGCAGCGATGCGAGCTTCCGCCGCTACTTCCGCTGGCAGGGCGCTGGGCACAGTTTCGTGATCATGGACGCACCCCCGCCGCAGGAGAACTGCCGACCGTTCGTCGCCATCGATCACCTGCTGGCCAGTGCCGGTGTGCACGTGCCGGTGATCCATGCCGAGGACCTGGAGCGTGGTTTCCTGCTGCTGGGCGACCTGGGCCATCAGACATACCTGGACATCATTGATGCCGACAATGCCGATGCCCTGTTCAGTGACGCCATCGATGCGCTGCTGGCGTTCCAGCGCCTGCCGATGGACGCGCCGCTGCCGAGCTACGACGATGCCCTGCTGCGCCGCGAAGTCGAACTGTTCCCGGAGTGGTACGTCGGACGGGCGCTTGGCCTGACCCTCACCGACGCCCAGCAAGCCACCTGGCAGCGTGTGAGCCAGGCGCTGATCGACAGTGCCCTGGCCCAGCCCAAGGTGCTGGTGCACCGCGACTACATGCCGCGCAACCTGATGCAGAGCACGCCAAACCCAGGCGTGCTGGACTTCCAGGACGCCGTTTACGGCCCGGTCACCTACGACATCACCTGCCTGTTCAAGGATGCTTTCCTCAGCTGGCCACAGGCCCGTGTCGAAGCCTGGCTGCGGGATTACTGGCAAAAGGCGCAGGCGGCCGGCATTCCGGTACAGGCCGACTTCGAGGCGTTCCACCGTGCCAGCGACCTGATGGGCGTACAGCGCCACCTCAAGGTCATCGGTATTTTCGCCCGCATCTGCCACCGCGACGGCAAGCCACGCTACCTGACAGACGTCCCGCGCTTCTTCGCCTATATAGATGAAGTGATCAAGCGCCGCCCCGAGTTGGCGGAGCTGGGTGAACTGATCGCGGACCTCCAGGCCGGAGCGCGTGCATGAAGGCGATGATTCTGGCGGCAGGCAAGGGCGAGCGCATGCGCCCTTTGACCTTGCATACCCCCAAACCTCTGGTGCCCGTCGCCGGTCAGCCGCTGATCGAATATCACCTGCGCGCCTTGGCGGCTGCGGGTATTACCGAGGTGGTGATCAACCATGCCTGGCTCGGCCAGCAGATCGAAGACCACCTGGGCGATGGCAGCCGCTTCGGCCTGAGCATCCGCTATTCACCTGAGGGTGAGCCGCTGGAAACCGGTGGCGGGATCTTCAAGGCCCTGCCGTTGCTGGGCGATGCACCGTTTCTGCTGATCAATGGTGACGTCTGGACCGACTACGATTTCGCTCGCCTGAAAGCGCCGCTTGCGGGCCTGGCGCATCTGGTGCTGGTCGACAACCCTGGCCATCACGGCCGTGGCGACTTCCGCCTGGTAGCCGAGCAGGTCGTGGATGGCGACGACGCACCGGGTACCCTGACCTTCAGTGGCCTGTCGGTGCTGGACCCAGCGTTGTTCGCCGGTTGCCAGCCGGGTGCTTTCAAGTTGGCGCCCCTGCTGCGTCAGGCCATGGCGCAGGGCAAGGTCAGTGGTGAGCACTACCGTGGCCATTGGGTCGACGTCGGTACGCTCGAGCGCCTGGCGCAGGCTGAACGCCTGATCGGCGAGCGCGCCTGACATGTGGTGGCCAAGCACGGTGATTGGTGCCGGTGCCGGTTTTGCCGTCGCCAGTATCCCGGGCGCCCTGCTCGGTGCCTTGGTAGGGCAGGCCATGGACCGGCGCCTGCAGGTGCGCGGCTGGGAGGACCTGCGCGAGCGCTTGGGCGGGCGCCCGGCCTTGCGTGATGAAGAATTGCTGTTCGTGCTGCTGGGCAGGCTGGCCAAGTGCGATGGCCGGGTTGCCGAGCAGCATATCCAGCAGGCACGCCAAGAGATGGTGCGCCTGGACCTGGCCGACGCGGCCCGGCTGCGGGCCATTGCCGCGTTCAACCGCGGCAAGGCCGGCAAGGACCGACTGGCTGGCCATCTGCGTCGTATCCGCGAGCAGCCGCATGCCGCCGAAGGGACCTTACGCGCCTGTTGGCGCATGGTCTGGGCCGACGGCAAGGTCGGCGCCAAAGAGCGCGACTTGCTGTTGGACTGGGGGCAGACGCTGGGCTTGAGCCGGCGGCAGGTGCAAGCCTTGTCGCTGGAGTACGAGCCGCGCAAGTCCGGGCTGGACGGCGGCACCATGACCTACGCGGCAGCCATGCGCCTGCTGGCGGTGGAGGCAGATACCGAGGGCGACAAGGTCAAGCAGGCTTATCGCCGGCTGGTTAGCCGTCATCACCCGGACAAGCTGGCGGGCAGCGATGCCACGGATGCCCAGGTACGTGCAGCGACCGAGCGGACACGGGAGTTGCATCAGGCGTATGCGCTGATCCGCAAGCGGCGGGGTTTGTAGAAAAGCGGGGGCGCTTTGCGCCCCTTTTCGCGGCGCAAGGCCGCTCCTACAGGGACCGCGCAACCGTCGCAAGCGCGGCCCCGGCAACCTCGAGTCAGTCTTGCGGGTTCATCCACCCGCGCACCCGGCGGAACAACTGTTCCTGTTCAGCGGCCTTGTTACCAGGCATGGCAATCAGCGACAACTGGCGGTACTGGCTGTCCTTCTGCCGTTTGCTGGCCTGCAAGCGCAGTTCTGCGGCACGTCGATCGCCGGTGCGGGTGGCGTAGTACAGGTCGGCGGTTGGCACCTTGAGGGTCGGCGCGAGGCTTTCCAGGTCATGTTCCACCCGGGCCGGCGTCTGCGCGGCGATCATCACCAGCTTTTGCACCTGCGCGGGTTGTTTCTCGCTCAGGTAGCGGGCTGCCCAGTACGCGCCACTGCCATGGCCGATCAGCACGATGCTGCGTGAGTCATGCTGTTGCGCGTAAGCCACCGCCGCGTCGAGGCGGGCGAAGATACGTTCGGCGTCGGCCGGGTCATTCTGCTCGCTGGCCTGTGCGGCATCGGTGCTTTCTGCTGTGTCGGGGTCGGCGGCAGTCGCCTGGGCGACGTTGGCGTTAGCATCGGTCGGGGTGTCTTTGGCAGGCGCTGTTTCGCCCTCGCTCTTGGTAGGGGCCGCTGCGGGCTTGGTTTCGACACGCGCCTGCGGGCTGTCGGTAAGCAGGTCGGGCAGGCTGACGCTGAGGCTGTGCCAGCCCACATCGGGGAACTTGCGCCGCAACGGGCCGACGGCGTTCGGCCAGTCGGCTGTCTCACCGGCACCGGGCACGAGGATCACCGCACCTTTGGGGTCGTTGCTGTTGGCCGGCTTCCACAGTGCCAGGAAGCTTTCGGCACCGGCCTGCAGGGTTTGCTGCTCGGCCTTGGGCACCAGGCGCTCCAGGGCCAGGGCGTCTTCCTGGCTGCGTTCCAGCAGGGGCGGGCGGGTGGCTTCGGCCGGTGGGGCTTCGGCAGTGGTCGGTGGTTTTTCAGCGTCGGCGGCCATGGCGCCGAGCGGAAGGATCGAGGCTAGGCAGCACATTGCCAGCGTCGTGCGATAAAGTGTGGACATGCGTCAACCCAAGGCCAGAATGATACCGGCAGCCTAATAGTATTTGCCCGTGACGGCCATGTTAGGGCCGCCCTTGCCAAGACGAGCGTGTAGATGAAGCGAATGCGTCGCCTGTTGGTTATCGGCTGCTTGTGGCTACCCTTGATCGCTTTGGCCAGCCCAGAAGCCGTGCCGAGCGTTGCCCTTGAACCCGCGCAACAGCAGTGGTTGGACACCCACCGCAGCCTGCGCGTCGGCCTGGTGCTGCAAGCGCCTTATGCGCAGTTCGACCGGCGCTTACAGCAACTGTACGGGGCCAACGTCGAGTTGGTGAACGCGTTGGCGCAGGCACTGAGGCTTGACCTCACCTGGCGCAACTTTGCCGACCAGGCCAGCCTCGAGCACGCGTTGCAGGCCGGTGAAATCGATTTTGCCCCCGGCCTTACACAAACCCCGGCAAGCCTGCGGCTGTGGCTGTTCAGCGACCCGTACATGCGCGTGCCGCAGCTGGTGGTCGGCCCACGCACAGGCGCCATGGCAGTTGAGCTTGAAAAACTCGAACCCGATCAGCGTGTCGCGGTGCGCATGCCCAGCCCGTTGGCGGACTACCTGCGCAGCAACTATGGCACGCTCAACCTGCAGGGCGTGCCCAACGAACGCGAGGCCTTGCAGTTGATCGTCGGTGGCCAGGCCAGCTACGCGGTGCTCGATGAAGCCCAGCTCAGCCGCCTGTCGCGTGAAAGCGAGTTCGGCGAGCTGGCGGTGGTTGGCGATATTGGCCTGCCGCAGCTGCTGCGGGTGGGTTCGCGGCGCGACTGGCCGTTGCTGGCCGACGTGCTCGAACGGGGCCTGCAGGCCATGCCGGCCAAGGCCTTGGAGCAACTTCACCAGCGCTGGTTGCAACCCAAGTACCCACGCTTGAGCGAGTCGGCCGGCTTCTGGCAAAACCTCGCCATGCTGTTTGGCATGTTGTTGCTGTGTGCGCTGGCCACGTTGGTCTGGCAGCGCCGCCAGCAGCGCCAACTGGAACGTAGCCTGCTGGCCACCCGCGAGAACCTGGCTGAGCGCCAAGTGCGTGAAGAGGCGCTGCGGCTGAGCCAGTTTGCCATCGACCAGAGCACCGTGGGCATTTTATGGGTCAATTGGGACAGCCATGTCCGTTATGCCAACCATGCCGCAGAGCGCATGCTGGGCTACGGTGAGGGCGCGTTGCTGGAGCGCCCGCTGAGCGACTTCGAGCCAAACCTGAACATGGACCGTTGGCTGGAGCTTAGGGGGTGTGGGGCAATTCGAGACCCACTGCCAGCGCGCCGACCTCAGCGTGTTGCCGGTGGAGCTTTCGTTAAGCTTCCTGCGTTTTCGTGATGCCGAGTACCTGGTGGTGTATATCGCCGATGTCACCGAGCGCCACCGCGCACTGGCAGCGCTGCGCGAAAGTGAAGCGCGCCTCAAAGGCATCGCCGGCAACGTGCCGGGGCTGGTGTTCCGGCTGGAACGTGACCCGGCCGAAGGCGACCTGGAATTCCCCTACATTAGCGAAGGCAGCGAGGCCTTGGTCGGCTACGCACCTGCCGAAATTCAGCACCCGCAGATGGGCCTGCGCAACCTGGTGCACCCCGAAGACCGCAGCGACTACCACCGAGTGCAGGACCTGGCCTTGGCCAGCAACCAGGACTGGTCCTGGCAAGGGCGCATCCTCACGCGCCAGGGTGAACAGCGTTGGGCCGACATCAAGGCCAGTACCCGACGCCTGGCCGATGGCCGGGTGGTGTGGGACGGTATCGTCTGGGACATCACCCAGGGCAAGCGGGCAGAACTGGCGTTGGCGCGTTCCCAAGAGCAACTGCGCGAACTGTCGGCGCACCTGGAGAGCGTGCGCGAAGAAGAAAAGGCCCGCATCGCCCGCGAAGTGCACGATGAGCTGGGGCAGATGCTGACCGTGCTCAAGCTCGAAGTCTCGATGTGTGAGCTGGCCTTTGCCGAGCTGGACCCGGGGCTTAACGAGCGTTTGTCGAGCATGAAGCGCCTGATCGCGCAGCTGTTCCAACTGGTACGCGACGTGGCCACGGCCTTGCGCCCGCCCATTCTCGACGCCGGTATCGCCTCGGCCATCGAGTGGCAAGCACGGCGTTTCGAGGCGCGTACACAGATTCCCTGCCTGGTGCAGGTACCGGATAATCTGCCAGCATTGAGTGATGCCAAGGCGACCGGGCTGTTTCGTATCCTTCAGGAGGCGCTGACCAATGTCATGCGCCATGCCCAGGCGCACAGCGTAGAGATCGAGCTGGTGCGTGAAGCGGGGCAGTTACGCATGACCGTCAGCGACGACGGCACGGGTTTTTGCCGCGATCAGACCCGGCCCACCTCGTTCGGCCTGGTGGGCGTGCGCGAGCGCGTGCTGATGCTGGGTGGCAGCATGACGCTGGACAGTGAACCGGGCGAGGGCACCAGCCTGAGCGTGGCCATTCCGTTGGAGTAGGAGACCGATCGTGATTCGAGTGCTGGTGGCGGAAGACCACACGATTGTCCGTGAAGGCATCAAGCAATTGATTGGCCTGGCCAAGGACATGCAAGTGGTGGGCGAGGCCGGCAATGGCGAGCAGTTGCTCGAAGCCTTGCGCCATATGCCGTGTGAAGTGGTGTTGCTGGATATCTCGATGCCCGGCGTCAGCGGCCTTGAGGCCATCCCCAGAATCCGCGCCCTGAACGACCCTCCGGCGATCCTGATGCTGTCGATGCATGACGAGGCGCAGATGGCAGCGCGGGCGCTCAAGGCCGGTGCCGCAGGTTATGCCACCAAGGACAGTGACCCTGCCTTGCTGCTGACCGCTATTCGCCGGGTTGCCGCGGGCGGGCGCTATATTGACCCCGCGTTGGCCGACCGCATGGTCTTCGAGGTGGGCCTGACCGAGTCCCGGCCGTTGCACACGCTGCTCTCGGAGCGGGAGTTTTCGGTGTTCGAGCGCCTGGCCCAGGGCGCCAACGTCAACGACATTGCCCAGCAACTGGCGCTGTCGAGCAAGACCATCAGTACCCACAAGGCGCGGTTGATGCAGAAGCTCAAGGTGAACTCGCTGGCGGAACTGGTGAAGTACGCCATGGAGCACAAGCTGGTCTGAGTGTTCTGGTTGCGACATGGCCTGACGGTCGGCAATGAGCGAGTACTGTGGGAGCGGGCTTGCCCCGCGAAAGGGCCGGCAAGCTCAACCTCATTGTCTGGGGTGGCGGATTCGCGGGGCAAGCCCGCTCCCACAAGGTGAAGTGGTGTGCCTGGGGTCTATTCCAATCCCGCCATTCTTGTAGGGCGATCCCTACACAGAATCTTCCATCTGGATGATGGCATTCTCTCAGTACCCCCGATTTTCGGGCGCTTGCGTCTTGTCTAGTCTTTGCCTACGCAGTCATCCAACAAGAAGGTGCAGGCATGAGCGAGGCGAATTCGAACGCTGCAACCAGCG
Source organism: Pseudomonas sp. B21-031 (assembly GCF_024748985.1). Taxonomy (NCBI): domain Bacteria; kingdom Pseudomonadati; phylum Pseudomonadota; class Gammaproteobacteria; order Pseudomonadales; family Pseudomonadaceae; genus Pseudomonas; species Pseudomonas sp. B21-031. Next base: position 493,707 of record NZ_CP087181.1, read on the forward strand.
AAACGCTGGTCAGCTTCCGTGGTGTGCAGAAGAGCTACGACGGCGAGTCGCTGATCGTCAAAGACCTCAACCTGGACATCCGCAAGGGCGAGTTCCTCACCTTGCTCGGCCCGTCCGGCTCGGGCAAGACCACCAGCCTGATGATGCTGGCCGGTTTCGAAACCCCCACCGCCGGCGAGATCCAGCTGGCCGGGCGCTCGATCAACAACGTGCCGCCGCACAAGCGCGACATCGGCATGGTGTTCCAGAACTACGCGCTGTTCCCGCACATGACCGTGGCCGAGAACCTGGCCTTCCCGCTGACTGTGCGCAACCTGAGCAAGACCGACATCAGCGAGCGGGTCAAGCGGGTGCTCAACATGGTGCAGCTCAATGCCTTTGCCAAGCGCTACCCCGGCCAATTGTCCGGTGGCCAGCAGCAGCGGGTGGCCCTGGCGCGGGCCCTGGTGTTCGAGCCACAGCTGGTGCTGATGGACGAACCGTTGGGCGCGCTCGACAAGCAGCTGCGTGAACACATGCAGATGGAGATCAAGCATATCCACCAGCGCCTGGGTGTGACCGTGGTCTACGTGACCCACGACCAGGGTGAGGCGCTGACCATGTCCGACAGGGTGGCGGTGTTCCACCAGGGCGAAATCCAGCAAATCGCCGACCCACGCACCCTCTATGAAAAGCCGTGCAACACCTTCGTCGCCAACTTCATCGGTGAAAACAACCGCATCAACGGCACCCTGCTGGCCAGTGATGGCCATCGCTGCCAGGTGCAGCTGGCGCGGGGCGAGCGGGTCGAGGCACTGGCGGTGAACGTCGGCCAGGCCGGCGAGCCGGTGACCTTGTCGATCCGCCCGGAACGGGTGCGCCTCAATGGCCACAGCGAACGTTGCGTCAACCGCTTCTCTGGCCGTGTGGCCGAGTTCATTTACCTGGGCGACCACGTACGGGTGCGCCTGGAAGTCTGTGGCAAGGCCGACTTCTTCGTGAAGCAGCCGATCGCCGAGCTCGACCCGGCGCTGGCCGTGGGCGATGTGGTACCGCTGGGCTGGGAGGTGGAGCACGCCCGCGCGCTCGATCCGATTGCCGAAGCCCATTGATGGATTGCTTCACCAACCCTGTACTGTGGAGAGAATAATAATGCACAAGCAGTTGAAACTGACCGCCCTGGCCCTGGGGCTGTTCGCCGCTGGCCAGGCCATGGCGGCCGATCTGACCGTGATCTCTTTCGGTGGTGCCAACAAGGCCGCCCAGGTCAAGGCGTTCTACGAGCCGTGGGAAAAGGCGGGTAACGGTAAGATCGTCGCCGGTGAGTACAACGGTGAAATGGCCAAGGTCAAGGCCATGGTCGACACCAAGAGCGTGTCCTGGAACCTGGTGGAAGTCGAGTCGCCAGAGCTGTCTCGCGGTTGCGACGAGGGCATGTTCGAGGAGCTCGACCCCGCTCTGTTCGGCGATGCAGCCGACTATGTGCCGGGTGCCATCCAGCAATGCGGCGTGGGCTTCTTCGTCTGGTCGACGGTACTGGCCTACAACGCTGACAAGCTCAAGACGGCGCCTACCAGCTGGGCCGATTTCTGGGACACCAAGCAGTTCCCGGGCAAACGTGGCCTGCGCAAAGGCGCCAAGTACACGATGGAATTCGCCTTGATGGCCGACGGCGTTGCGCCCAAGGATGTGTACAAGGTGCTGGCGACCAAGGAAGGCCAGGACCGCGCCTTCAAGAAACTCGACGAACTCAAACCCAGCATTCAGTGGTGGGAAGCGGGCGCCCAACCGCCGCAGTTCCTGGCCTCGGGCGACGTGGTCATGAGCTCGGCCTATAACGGCCGGATCGCCGCCGTGCAGAAAGAGAGCAACCTCAAGGTGGTGTGGAACGGCGGCATCTACGACTTCGATGCCTGGGCGATTCCAAAAGGCGCCAAGAACGTCGAAGAGGCGAAGAAGTTCATCGCCTACAGCGTCCAGCCCCAGCAGCAGAAAACCTACTCCGAGAACATCGCCTACGGCCCGGCCAATACCAAGGCCGTCAGCCTGCTGTCGGACGAGGTGAAGAAAGACATGCCGACCACGCCTGAGAACATCGCCAATCAGGTGCAGATCGACGTGGCCTTCTGGGCTGACAACAGCGAGCAGCTGGAGCAACGCTTCAACGCCTGGGCGGCGAAGAAGTAAACGACAAGGAGCCGCTACGCGGCTCATCGCCGGCAAGCCGGCTCCCACAGGCCAGGCGTAGCGCCTGAGCCCAGCGCTGTATCTGTGGGAGCCGGCTTGCCGGCGATGGCTGCGCGGCAGCCCTGATTTCAGCCGGTTTTTACGGAGTTCGCCATGGCCATTGCAGTGCCCCTCAACGAAGGCGCAGGTCCAAGTCTCAAGCAGCGCCTAAAGCACGCCGAGCGGGTCAACCGCTGGAAGGCGCAGGCGTTGATCGCGCCGCTGGCGCTGTTCCTTCTGCTGGTGTTTCTGGTGCCGATCGCGGCGCTGTTGTACAAGAGCGTCGGCAACCCGGAAGTGGTCGCCGGCCTGCCGCGTACCGTTGAAGCGGTGTCGCAGTGGGATGGCAAGAGCTTACCCGGTGAGGAGGTATACAAGGCACTGAGCCAGGACCTGGCCGAGTCGCGCAAGAACCAGACCCTGGGCGACCTCTCCAAGCGCCTGAACATGGAACTGGCGGGCTACCGCAGCCTGTTGACCAAGACCGCCCGGGCGTTGCCGTTCAAGGCTGAACCTGCCTCCTATAAAGAAGCACTGCAAACCCTTGATGAGCGTTGGGGCGACCCCGCCTACTGGCAGGCGATCCGCCGCAATACCAGCTCGGTCACCTCGTTCTACCTGTTGGCGTCGCTCGACCACCGTATCGATGACCTTGGCGAGCTGGCCAAGGCCACGCCTGACCAGGCCATTTACCTGGATATCTTTGCCCGCACCCTGTGGATGGGTGTGGTGATCACCGCCATCTGCCTGGTGTTGGCCTACCCACTGGCGTACTTGCTGGCCAATCTGCCGGCCCGGCAGAGCAACCTGCTGATGATTCTGGTGCTACTGCCGTTCTGGACCTCGATCCTGGTGCGGGTGGCGGCGTGGATCGTGCTGCTGCAGTCGGGCGGGTTGATCAACAGTGCGCTGATGGCCATGGGCATCATCGATGAACCGCTGGAGCTGGTGTTCAACCGCACCGGTGTGTACATCTCGATGGTCCATATCCTGCTGCCGTTCATGATCCTGCCGCTGTACAGCGTGATGAAGGGCATTTCGCCCAGCTACATGCGTGCAGCTATTTCGCTGGGTTGCCACCCGTTCGCCAGCTTCTGGCGGGTGTACTTCCCGCAGACCTACGCCGGTGTTGGCGCGGGCTGCCTGCTGGTGTTCATCCTGGCGATTGGCTACTACATCACCCCGGCATTGCTGGGCAGCCCGAACGACCAGATGGTCAGCTACTTCGTGGCCTTCTATACCAACACCAGCATCAACTGGGGCATGGCGACCGCGCTGGGCGGTCTGCTGCTGCTGGCGACCGTACTGTTGTACCTGATCTATAGCTGGCTGGTCGGCGCCAGCCGCCTGCGCCTGAGCTGAGGAGCCTTGTCATGCTGAGCCCTTACATGTCACCCGTGGAGCGGGTCTGGTTCTACAGCCTGCGCATTCTTTGCGGCCTGATCCTGCTGTTTCTGATCTTGCCGGTGCTGGTGATCGTGCCACTGTCGTTCAACAGTGGCAGCTTTCTGGTGTACCCGTTGCAAGGCTTTTCGCTGCAGTGGTACCAGGACTTCTTCGGCTCTGCCGAGTGGATGCGGGCACTGAAGAACAGCATCATCGTCGCCCCGGCGGCCACGGTGCTGGCGATGGTGTTCGGTACGTTGGCGGCGATTGGCCTGACCCGCGGCGACTTCCCGGGCAAGTCGCTGGTGATGGCGCTGGTGATTTCGCCGATGGTGGTGCCGGTGGTGATCATCGGTGTGGCCAGTTACCTGTTCTTCGCACCCTTGGGGATGGGCAACAGCTTTACCTCGCTGATCCTGGTGCATGCGGTGTTGGGTGTGCCGTTCGTCATCATCACCGTGTCGGCGACGTTGCAGGGCTTCAACTACAACCTGGTGCGCGCTGCGGCCAGCCTGGGTGCTTCGCCGCTGGTGGCGTTCCGCCGGGTGACGCTGCCGTTGATCGCCCCGGGGGTGATCTCGGGTGCGTTGTTTGCCTTTGCGACGTCGTTCGACGAGGTGGTGGTGACGTTGTTCCTCGCCGGGCCTGAGCAGGCGACCTTGCCACGGCAGATGTTCAGCGGTATCCGCGAGAACCTGAGCCCGACGATTGCGGCGGCGGCCACGTTGCTGATCGCGTTTTCGGTGGTGCTGCTGCTGACCTTGGAGTGGTTGCGTGGGCGTAGCGAGAAGCTGAGAACTCAGCAGCCTGCTTGACTGATGTTGCCAGTGCCGGCCTTTACGCGGGCACTGGCAATAGATGGGCACCGGTCGACACGGATTGATACCAATCAGCCTCTACCCGTTCGCCTGAGTTACAATGCGCGCCACCGTGATTCTGACCTACAGGTGCGCCATGCAGCCCTACGCTATTGCCCCCTCCATTCTCTCCGCCGATTTCGCCCGCCTGGGCGAGGACGTCGACAAGGTGCTGGCCGCGGGTGCCGACATCGTTCACTTCGATGTGATGGACAACCACTACGTCCCCAACCTGACCATCGGCCCGATGGTCTGTACTGCCTTGCGCAAGTACGGTGTTACTGCCCCGATCGATGTGCACCTGATGGTCAGCCCGGTCGACCGCATCATCGGCGACTTCATCGAAGCCGGCGCCACTTACATCACCTTCCACCCGGAAGCCAGCCAGCACATCGACCGCTCGCTGCAGCTGATCCGCGACGGTGGTTGCAAGGCCGGCCTGGTGTTCAACCCGGCGACCAGCCTCGATGTCCTCAAGTATGTGATGGACAAAGTCGACATGGTCCTGCTGATGAGCGTCAACCCAGGCTTTGGCGGGCAGAAGTTCATCCCGGGCACCCTCGACAAGCTGCGTGAGGCGCGCGCGCTGATCGACGCCAGTGGCCGTGATATCCGTCTGGAAATCGACGGTGGCGTCAACGTCAACAATATCCGCGAAATCGCCGCTGCTGGCGCTGACACCTTCGTCGCCGGTTCGGCCATCTTCAATGCCCCGGACTATCAGGAAGTCATCGCCAAAATGCGCGCCGAACTGGCCCAGGCCCGCCCATGAGCGGCTTCGAGCAGCTGTTCCCAGGGACGCTGCCAAGGCTGGTGATGTTCGATCTGGACGGTACCCTGATCGACTCCGTGCCAGACCTGGCCGCCGCCGTGGACCGCATGCTGCTCGAACTTGGGCGCCCGCCAGCGGGCCTGGACGCCGTACGCCACTGGGTTGGCAACGGTGCCCAGGTGCTGGTGCGCCGGGCCCTGGCCGGGGGCATCGAGCATGCCTCGGTCGACGATGCGCTGGCCGAACAGGCGCTGGCGCTGTTCATGGAGGCCTATGCCGAAAGCCATGAACTGACCGTGGTCTACCCCGGCGTGCGCGACACCCTGCGCTGGCTGCGCAAGCAAGGCGTGGAGATGGCGCTGATCACCAATAAGCCCGAGCGCTTCGTCGCCCCGCTGCTGGACCAGATGAAGATCGGTCGCTACTTCCGCTGGATCATCGGCGGAGACACCCTGCCACAAAAGAAACCCGACCCCGCAGCACTGCTGTTCGTCATGCAGATGGCCGGTGTCACGCCGCAACAGTCGCTGTTCGTCGGGGATTCGCGCAGCGATGTGCTGGCCGCCAAGGCCGCGGGTGTGCAGTGCGTGGGCCTGACTTACGGCTACAACCACGGCCGGCCGATCAACGACGAATCGCCGAGCCTGGTGATCGACGACCTGCGTGCACTGCTGCCCGGTTGCGCAGACCCGGCCACTGGGATAACGTTGGCGGACCTTCAAGCCTCACAAGACAGAGAGTCCACCGTGGCGGTTACTGGCAAATTCTGGATGAAAGTCATCAAGGCCCTGGCCCGTTGGCGTTGGCGCGCCTGACTTCTGCTTGCCGGCCCCTGCCGGCCCGTCCGTTTGCCTGACCTTACTGCTGCTTGCCACGAGGCTACTCATGACCCGCGAAGAATTCCTGCGCCTGGCCGCTGCCGGCTACAACCGCATCCCCCTGGCCTGTGAAACCCTGGCCGACTTCGACACGCCGCTGTCGATCTACCTGAAACTGGCCGACCAGCCCAACTCCTATTTACTCGAGTCCGTACAGGGCGGCGAGAAGTGGGGGCGTTATTCGATGATCGGCCTGCCATCGCGCACGGTGATGCGTGTGCATGGCTACCACGTCAGTATCTTGCAGGATGGCGTCGAGGTAGAGCGCCACGACGTCGAAGACCCGCTGGCCTTCGTCGAGTCGTTCAAGGACCGCTACAAGGTCGCGGATATTCCCGGGCTGCCGCGTTTCAACGGTGGTCTGGTCGGCTACTTCGGCTATGACTGCGTGCGCTATGTGGAGAAGCGTCTGGGCGCGAGCCCGAACCCGGACCCGCTGGGCGTGCCGGATATCCTGCTGATGGTGTCTGACGCCGTGGTGGTGTTCGACAACCTGGCGGGCAAGATGCATGCAATCGTGCTGGTCGATCCGGCCGAAGAGCAGGCCTTCGAACAAGGCAAGGCTCGCCTGGCTGGGTTGCTGGAGACCCTGCGCCAGCCGATTACCCCGCGCCGTGGCCTGGACCTGAGCGGCCCGCTCGCCGCCGAGCCGGAATTCCGCTCCAGCTATACCCGCGAGGATTACGAGAACGCGGTTGGCCGCATCAAAGAGTACATCCTGGCCGGTGACTGCATGCAGGTGGTGCCGTCCCAGCGCATGTCGATCGACTTCAAGTCTGCGCCCATCGACCTGTACCGTGCGTTGCGCTGCTTCAACCCGACGCCGTACATGTACTTCTTCAATTTCGGCGACTTCCATGTGGTCGGCAGTTCGCCTGAAGTGCTGGTGCGTGTCGAGGACAACCTGGTCACCGTGCGCCCGATCGCCGGTACGCGTCCACGGGGTGCGACGGAAGAAGCCGACCGTGCGCTGGAAGACGACTTGCTGTCGGACGAGAAAGAGATTGCCGAGCACCTGATGCTGATCGACCTGGGCCGCAACGACGTGGGCCGTGTGTCCTCGACCGGCAGCGTGCGCCTGACCGAGAAGATGGTGATCGAGCGTTACTCCAATGTGATGCACATCGTGTCCAACGTCACCGGTCAGCTGCGTGAAGGCCTTACCGCCATGGATGCATTGCGGGCGATTCTGCCAGCCGGCACCTTGTCGGGTGCACCGAAAATTCGCGCCATGGAGATCATTGACGAGCTGGAGCCGGTCAAGCGTGGCGTCTACGGCGGTGCAGTGGGCTACTTTGCCTGGAACGGCAACATGGACACCGCGATTGCCATCCGCACCGCGGTGATCAAGGACGGCGAGCTGCATGTGCAGGCGGGTGGCGGCATCGTGGCCGACTCCGTGCCGGCGCTGGAGTGGGAAGAAACCATCAACAAGCGCCGCGCGATGTTCCGCGCGGTGGCCTTGGCTGAGCAGACGTCGGCCAAGTAATGCTGGGAATTTGGGGGCTGCTGTGCAGCCCCTCGCCGGCATGAGGGAGCGGGTGAACCCGCTTCCTCAGGGCCCAAATCACTCAGAAGTCCAAGCTTACCGCCAGGCTCACCCCCTGTTGCGTCAACTCATCACTCTTGCGCCAGTTGTAATTCCCTCGCACATGCACCCCCGCCATCAGCTCATGGCTCAAGCCCAAGCTGGCCCGGGTGAGGTCACTGTGCGGCGTATACCCGGTCAGGGTGAAGTCGTGCGCGGCCAACGTCGTCAGGTGCATCGTCACGTCCTGTTGGTCATCCTCGAACTCGTGCTCTTGGGCAACCTCGGCAAACAGCCGCGTCCCCGTTGCCACCTGCACACTGCCTAACAGCCCGATGCCCAGCCGCCGCGAGGTCCGTTCCTGGTCATCGAAGCCCAGCGCTGTCGAGCGCCCGCTCTTCTCGTCATAACCATCGACCTTGACCCGGGCATAGTCGGCGCTGATGAACGGCGCCAGTTGCCACGGGCTGCTCTCGGCGGCCAGGTTGTAACCCAGCCGGCCCGTCACCGCCCACGCTTCGCCATCGGTATCGCCTTTTTCGCTGCGGTCATTTACGCCCAGGGCGAAGGTGCGTTTGAGGTCGCTGTAGTCCAGGTGCCCGGCCGTCAGTGCAGCATCGGCCCACCAGCGGTCCTGGCGGTATTGGGCAAATGCCGTTGCCAGGTAGCTGTCGAGCTTGTAGTCGGAGTCCTGTTCACCCGCCTCCAGTTTCTGCCGGTATACGCCACCCGCCAGGCCCAGGCGCCAGGCATCGTTCAAACGGTAGCTGCCACCCAGGGTCAGGTTGTAGCCACGGCCGTCGCCGCTGGCCGCACTGCGTTGGCCGTCAAAGTCCAGGTCCTGCGCGCCGGTGGCGACGAAGGCCTGCCATTGCCCCACGGCTTGCCAGGGCGTTTGCCACTGGTTGCGCAGTTCGTCCTGGTGGGCGCGCAGGGTAGCGTGGGCCATTTCCGGCAACAGGGTCAGTTCCCAGGGGGCGGAGATGATCGAGTAGGCGTAGTCGGCTATCAACTGCTGGCCGGCAATGGTCGGGTGTACCGAGTCGTTGAACAGCAGTTTGGTTGGGTCCGGAGTGGCGCCGTTGATGCCGTAAACCGGGTTTTCGACGCAGCCTTGACCGCTGTAGCAGGTGCCAACCAGGTTCTGGCCGCTGGCCAAGCCGAATTGGGTCGGGCTGGCCAAGGCCTCACCCAGTAATACCGGAATGTTCAGTGGGATGATCTCGGCGTCGATCTGCCCGAGTTGATTGAGCAGTGACTGGTTGAACACGCCCGACAGCAGCGACAGCGGGTTCTGTTGCGGGGTGCCGCTGAAGTTCGGCGTTTGGCCCAGGTCGGGCAGCAACCAGACCATGATGTAGCGGGCGCCGCCTTGTTGCAGGGCCTGGGCGCTGGCAGCCAGCCGGCCTCCAGCCGCGGCGGCGTCGGCGGGGCTGTTCACTAGGCCCTGGAGGAAGTCGTTACCGCCACCGGTGAGGTAATAGAGCGCATTGGGGTCGGCGCGCAGGCCATTGGCCAGGTAGCCGGGGCGTTCACGGAAGACAAAGCCTGGCGCAGGTCCATTGGGGGGTACGATCACTTTCGATGACTCGGTGATCGAATCGAGAATCTGCTGCGTCGTGTAACCGCCCACTGCCCAGTTGTTGCCATCAGGCCGGATGCCGACCGACGTGGACGGGTTGAGTTCGTCTTGCTCGATGCCCAGCCGACCGCCAAGAATCATTGGCGAAACCGGCGCGAAGTTACCGTCGGCGTCGCGGTTGGTGAAGCGCTGGCCTGCTGTACCGCCGGTCAGGTCAGGAAATTGGCCGGCATCACTCAGGCTGTCGCCAAATACGATCAAGGTCGAATAAGGGGAAGGGGCAGCGAATGCCTGGCTGCAGGCCAGGGCCAAAGAGGCGAGGGTAAAGCGCAACAAGGGAGCTTTTCGCATCAGAGAACATCCTTTTCTTTGTTTTTATGAGGACTACCCGATCGACCATAGCAAATCGCGGGGCTTGTCTCCCAAGTCCATTCGTTTCCCCGTGTTTACAGGCATATTGCGCCCATCGCCCCGGTAGGCTACTGTGCCGGGACGTATGAGCGAGACCTATCCTGTGTTGATCGTCAGCAAACTCTTGATGCGCGTTATCAAGGCCCACGCCCGTTGGCGTTGGCGCGCCTGACTTTATCTCCTGCCGGCCAGCCCGGCCCGTTTCTGTTTGCCTTCTTATCCGTTTCCGAATGCCCTTAGTGGCAATGCCATGCTGCGGGCGGTGTAGGAAGGTTCGTATTCTGAAGTCAGTAGATTCAAGAGGTTTAGCCCGATGTTACTGATGATCGACAACTACGACTCATTCACTTACAACGTCGTCCAATACCTCGGCGAGTTAGGTGCCGAGGTCAAGGTCATTCGCAATGACGAAATGACCATCGCTGAAATCGAAGCCCTCAACCCGGAGCGCATCGTTGTCTCGCCTGGCCCCTGCACGCCGAGCGAGGCGGGGGTGTCGATCGAGGCGATCCTGCACTTTGCTGGCAAACTGCCGATTCTGGGCGTCTGCCTGGGCCACCAGTCAATCGGCCAGGCATTTGGCGGCGATGTCGTGCGTGCCCGCCAGGTGATGCACGGCAAGACTAGCCCAGTGCTGCACCGCGACCTGGGCGTGTTCGCCGGCCTCAACAACCCGCTGACCGTGACCCGCTACCACTCCCTGGTGGTCAAGCGTGAAACGCTGCCCGATTGCCTGGAGGTCACTGCCTGGACTGCCCATGCTGACGGTTCGGTCGACGAGATCATGGGCCTGCGCCACAAGACCCTGAATATTGAAGGGGTGCAATTCCACCCCGAGTCCATCCTCACCGAGCAGGGCCACGAGCTGTTCGCCAACTTCCTCAAGCAGACCGGCGGCCGCCGCTAAGGATCGAACATGGATATCAAGAGCGCGCTGAGCCGCATCGTCGGTCATCTGGACTTGTCTACCGAAGAAATGAGCGACGTCATGCGTCAGATCATGACCGGTCAATGCAGCGAGGCGCAGATCGGCGCCTTCCTGATGGGCATGCGCATGAAAAGCGAGAGCATCGACGAGATCGTCGGCGCGGTGTCGGTGATGCGTGAGCTGGCCGACAAGGTCGAGCTGAAGAGCCTCGATGGGGTGGTCGATATCGTCGGCACCGGTGGCGATGGCGCCAACATCTTTAACGTCTCCACCGCCTCCTCGTTTGTGCTCGCTGCGGCCGGTTGCCCGGTGGCCAAGCACGGTAACCGTGCGGTCTCGGGCAAGAGCGGTAGCGCTGATCTGCTGGAAGCCGCTGGCATCTACCTGAACCTGACCCCGGTGCAGGTCGCCCGCTGCATCGACAGCCTGGGCATCGGTTTCATGTTTGCCCAGAGCCATCACAAGGCAATGAAGTACGCCGCAGGCCCGCGCCGTGAGTTGGGCCTGCGCACCCTGTTCAACATGCTGGGCCCGCTTACGAATCCGGCCGGTGTGAAGCACCAGGTGGTCGGCGTGTTCACCCAGGCCCTGTGCCGCCCGCTGGCCGAAGTGCTGCAGCGGTTGGGCAGCAAGCACGTGCTGGTGGTGCATTCCAAGGACGGCCTGGATGAGTTCAGCCTGGCGGCGCCGACGTTTGTCGCGGAGCTGAAAAATGGCCAGATCACCGAGTATTGGGTAGAGCCGGAAGACCTTGGCATGAAGAGCCAGAGCCTGCACGGCCTGGCAGTTGAAGGCCCGCAGGCCTCCTTCGAGCTGATTCGTGATGCCCTGGGCCGACGCAAGACCGAGAACGGCCAGAAAGCCGCGGAAATGATCGTGCTCAATGCGGGCGCCGCGCTATACGCCGCGGACCATGCCATGACCCTGGCACAGGGCGTGGAACTTGCCCATGACGTGCTGCACACCGGCCTTGCCTGGGAAAAACTGCAGGAGCTGGGTGCCTTCACCGCCGTATTCAAGCTGGAGAACGAAGCATGAGCGTACCGACCGTGCTGGAAAAGATCATCGCTCGCAAAGTTGAGGAAGTGGCCGAGCGCAGTGCCCGGGTCAGCCTGGCTGAGCTGGAGCGCCTGGCCAAGGCCGCCGACGCGCCACGAGGCTTTGCCAATGCGCTGATCGAGCAGGCCAAGCGCAAGCAGCCGGCGGTCATTGCCGAGATCAAGAAGGCGTCGCCGAGCAAGGGCGTGATCCGCGAGCACTTCGTGCCAGCGGAAATCGCCGTCAGCTACGAGAAGGGCGGGGCGACCTGCCTGTCGGTGCTGACCGATGTGGATTACTTCCAAGGCGCGGATGTGTACCTGCAGCAGGCGCGCGCGGCAGTGTCGTTGCCGGTGATCCGCAAGGATTTCATGATCGACCCCTACCAGATCGTCGAGGCCCGTGCACTGGGCGCTGACTGTGTGCTGCTGATCGTCTCGGCGCTGGATGATGTGAAGATGGCCGAACTGGCCGCCACGGCCAAGGATGTCGGCCTTGATGTGTTGGTCGAAGTGCATGACGGCGATGAGCTGGAGCGCGCGTTGAAAACCCTCGATACGCCGCTGGTGGGGGTGAACAACCGCAACCTGCACACCTTCGAGGTCAGCCTGGAAACCACCCTTGACCTGCTGCCGCGTATTCCGCGTGATCGCCTGGCGATTACTGAGAGCGGTATCCTCAACCGGGCCGATGTAGAGCTGATGGCAATCAACGAGGTTTACGCGTTCCTGGTGGGTGAGGCGTTCATGCGCGCTGATCAGCCTGGGCTGGAATTGCAGCGGTTGTTCTTCCCGGAGCAGGTGAAGAAGACTGTTCAGCAACTGGACTGATCGAAACGAAGCCGGCGTGACTGCCGGCTTTTTTGTATGCCTGTAATGGCCCTTTCGCGGGTAAACCTGCACCCACAGGTTCTTCGGCACCCTTGGGGCTGTGGTGAACCTGCGGGGATCGATAACAACATCAAAGGTGGATCAATGACCGATCAACCCCTGGCCCTGACCGTTGAACAAGGCCTGCATGCCGAACAGGACCTGCTGGCCGCCGTCTGCCGCGGCGAACGCGACAGCGGTGTGCTGTTCTGGCGCCCGACCGACCATGCCCTGGTCATGCCGCGGCGCATGAGCCGCCTGGACAACTTCGAAGCTGCCTGTGCCGAGCTGGCGATCGCTGGCTGGCCGGTGCTGTTGCGTGAGACCGGTGGGGAGCCGGTACCGCAGTCGCATGCCACGGTCAATGTGGCGCTGGTCTATGTGGCGCCGCGCAGTGAGGGTGACCATGGGCGCATCGAAAATGCCTACGAGCGCCTTTGCCTGCCGTTATGCGAAGTACTACGCGAGTGGGGCGGGGTGGCTTCGGTGGGCGAGATCGACGGGGCGTTCTGCGACGGCCGCTATAACGTCAACCTCAATGGCCGCAAACTGGTCGGCACGGCCCAACGCTGGCGCCAGGGGCTAGGTGGCAAACGCCCGGTGGTGTTGGTGCATGGCGCGTTGCTGCTGGATAACGAGCGTGAATCGATGGTCGCGGCAGTCAACCGCTTCAACGAATGCTGCGAGCTGGAGCAGCGCTGCCGCGCCGATGCGCATATTGCCTTGCACGAAGTGGCGCCCCAAGCGCCCTGGTTCGAGCGCTTGTCACAGGCTTATGCCAAGGTGCTGGCCGATTTGCCCAAGGACTAACGGGTACCGTAGACCACCATGGTCTTGCCCTTGACTTGCACCAGGCTGCGTTCCTCGAGGTCTTTGAGGACGCGGCCGACCATCTCCCGCGAACAACCGACGATACGCCCAATCTCCTGCCGAGTGATCTTGATCTGCATACCGTCCGGGTGGGTCATCGCATCGGGTTGCTTGCACAGTTCGAGCAGGCAGCGGGCAACACGCCCGGTGACATCGAAGAAGGCCAGGTCGCCAACCTTGCGCGTGGTGTTACGCAGGCGCTGGGCCATCTGGCCGCCCAGGGCGTAGAGGATGTCGGGGTCCTGGCGGGAAAGTTCGCGAAACTTGTCGTAACTGATCTCTGCTACTTCGCATTCAGTCTTGGCGCGGACCCAGGCGCTGCGCTGCTGCTCGCCTTCTACGGGCTCGAAAAGGCCCAACTCGCCAAAGAAGTCTCCATTGTTGAGGTAGGCAATGATCATTTCGTGACCATCGTCGTCCTCGATCAGGATGGTCACCGAACCCTTGATGATGAACGACAGTGTTTCGGCCTTGTCGCCGGCGCAGATGATGTTGCTCTTGGCGGAGTAGCGGCGGCGTTGGCAGTGCACCAGCAGTTTGTCGATGTTCTTGATCTTGGCGGGTAGGGCGGAGGCAACCATCACGAAATCCTGTTCGATACGACGCATAGGTTTCTTATAGAGAGTGTCTGGCAGAACGCGCCAGTCATTTGGCGCCAGCTTATCAGACACTACAGGATGTTTCGGTACTAAACCGACACGTCTTGAGCTTTTCCGACAGCCATACAAGGTCTAAGCTGACACCCTTTTCCGAAAATTAGGAGTCCGGGTAGATGAAGGCACGTATCCAGTGGGCCGGTGACGCGATGTTCCTCGGCGAGTCGGGGAGCGGGCATGTCGTCGTGATGGACGGCCCACCCGAGGCCGGTGGCCGAAACCTGGGCGTGCGCCCGATGGAAATGCTGTTGCTGGGCCTGGGTGGCTGCAGCAGTTTTGATGTGGTGAGCATCCTGAAGAAGTCTCGCCAGGCCGTGGAAAGCTGCGAGGCGTTCCTGGAGGCTGAGCGCGCCAGTGAAGACCCGAAGGTGTTCACCAAGATCCACATGAACTTCGTGGTCAAGGGCCGTGGTTTGAAAGAAGCCCAGGTCAAACGCGCCGTGGAGCTGTCGGCGGAGAAGTACTGCTCGGCTTCGATCATGCTGGAGCGTGCAGGTGTCGAGATTACCCACGGTTACGAGATTGTAGAGCTGGGTTAAGTGCTGGATTGTTGGGGCTGCTTCGCAGCCCATCGCAGGCAAGCCAGCTCCTACAGGCCCGCGCCGTTTTGGAGGCTTGCGTTGAACCTGTAGGCGCTGGCTTGCCTGCGATGGGCCGCGAAGCGGCCCCTGCTATCTTCAGTCACGTAATGCCGGAAGGGCCATTCGCAACCATTGCGGTAAACCGTTTCTGAATACCTGGCTCAACCGCTCCCGCCGCTTCTGGTAAACCAGACCCAGCCAGATAACTCCCAGCCCAATCACCGTCACCACCACAGGGAACAGCAGCGATTCGGCGAATACCTCGTAAGACAGGTACCCCAGGTAAGCCGCCACGCCCAATGCCCCGAACACCATGAAGACCGGCCTGCGTAACAGCACGGCGATGCCCATCAGGCCGATATTGATCAGGCAGTAGAGGGCCTTGCCCAGTTCGCTACCGCTGTCCACCAGGGTCAACCCGCCCCAGAATGCCGCAAGCCCAGCCAGATACCCCCAGTGGGCATAGTCCTCACGCGTGCGGCCGTCCACCACCAGAAACACCAGCAGCATGCCCAAGCCGAACCACAGCGACACTTCGCGTCGTTGTTCCCAGCTGAACGGCGAGCCATAGAACCATTCGCTTAGGTCCATCGACATGACCCACAGCGCCACGGCAATCGGCATCATGATGAACGGGAAGGGGATCAGCCTTAGCATGAGCAACCCGGCAATCACAGTTGCCGCTTCCATCATCAGCCAGCCACCCTGCACATAGGTGTAGTACTGGTGATAGGCGGTTTGCCTGTCATCCATCGGCCACCATCCCACCAGGCGCTCGATGGCGAATACCGCCAGCGGCACGATGCTGACCGCGACCGCCGCCAGTACTCCGGCAGCAATCGGCTGAGCGCGCCGTTGCAAATTAAGGGCAAAGAGGGTTAGCAGGACGATGTACAAGGTGGCAATGGCCAGCAGTGCCCAGTCGCCGATCGACATCCAGGCTTCAGTCAGCAGCCAGCCCATGGCGGCCATGATGAGCAAGGCGCCGAAATAGAAGGCGACGTGCGCCAGCTGAAAGCTGCCACGTGTTGACGGTTGCTGGCGCAGAAACTGCAGCAGGGCCTGGTCTTGGCCCGGCTGGAGGATGCCGGCTTGCACGGCACGCGCCAGGTCCTTGGCGCTTAAACGTTCCGTCATGGGGGTGCCTTCAGATGCGGTACGTGCTTTTGGTCATGACCTTGGCCAGCAGGCTCATGCCGAAACGCACAGGGGCAGGGAAGCGATAGCCACCCGCCTCGAGGGCGGATTCGGCGTGCTGTTCTTCATCAATGCGCATCTGCTCGAGAATCGCGCGGGACTTTTCGTCCTCAGGCGGGATTTGCTCCAGGTGTTCGTCCAGGTGTTTGCACACCTGATGCTCGGTGGCCGCGACGAAGCCCAGGCTGACCTTGTCGCTGACCAGGCCGGCGAGGGCGCCAATGCCGAACGACATGCCGTAGAACAACGGGTTGAGCACGCTCGGGTGGCTGTTCAACTGGCGAATGCGCTGTTCACACCAGGCCAGGTGGTCGATTTCTTCCTCGGCGGCGTGCTCCATGGCTTTGCGTACCTGGGGCAGCTTGGCGGTCAGGGCCTGGCCTTGGTAGAGCGCCTGGGCGCAGACTTCGCCGGTATGGTTGATGCGCATGAGGCCGGCAATGTGGCGGCTCTGGGCGTCGTCCAGGTCGGCATCCGGCTGGACGATGGCCGGGGATGGGCGGGACGGTTGGCCGCTGAAGGGCAGCAAGGTGCGCATGGCGGTATCGGCCTGCAGCAACAAGCGGTCGAGCGGCGAGTAGTGACGTTCGGTAGCCATCGGGCACCTCCGCAAGAGTGTGCCCGACAGTTTACCGCAATAGCGCAAGGGTCGCTTGCCCTGGATCAGCCCGGTGGCCAGTGCATCTGGCGTTGGCCAAGCACGTGCATATGGATGTGGTAGACGGTCTGCCCACCTTGTTCGTTGCAGTTCATGACCACGCGGAAGCCGTCATCGCAACCCAGTTCCTTGGCCAGGCGCTGAGCAGTGAACAGGATGTGGCCGGCCAGGCCTTTATCCTCTTCGGTCAAATCGTTGAGGGTGCGGATGTGCTTTTTCGGGATGACCAGAAAATGCACGGGCGCCTGAGGGGCGATATCGTGGAACGCCAGAACCTGGTCGTCCTCGTAAATGATCTTCGCCGGGATTTCCCGGTTGATGATCCTGGTGAATAAATCGTCCACAGCACTTGCTCCATGGTGAGGGTCCGGGCCGAGTGTACTCAGCCGGGCGCCGCTCGCCCAGTGGCTATTCCATTCCGACCGGGCAGTAACGGCGATGGATTACCCCGGCGAGCTTGCGCACCAGCCAGCGCGGTAGCAGGCGCGGCGCGAACGCCAGCCAGCGATTGCGCCGGCCGGGGGTGATCAGCGTGCGGTTTTTGTCCAGGGCGCGCACGGTGTACAGCGCCACTTCCTCGGGGCTGAGGCAGCGCGTGCTGCCCTCGAGCCGCGGAATGCGCCGGCGCGAAGAGCGTACCGGGCCAGGGCAGAGTACCGAGACCTTGATGCCGGTGCGCTTGAGTTCCTCGCGCAATGCTTGGGAGAAGCTCAACACATAAGCTTTGCTGGCCGCGTAGGCCGCCATCCAAGGGCCCGGTGCGACGCCGGCCAGGCCCGCGACATTGAGGATCTGCCCGCCACCCTGTACGGCCATCAGGTTGCCGATGGCATGGCAGAGGCGGCTCATGGCCAGGATATTGACCTCCAGCAGGTCCTGCTCGTCGGCCCACTCGTGGGCCAGGAACGGCCCGTAGGTACGCAGCCCCGCACAGTTGACCAGCAGGTCGATACGCCGCTCACCTTCTTCCAGTTCAAGCACGAAGCCCGACAGGCGAAGCGGCTGGCTGAGGTCGCAGGCGCGGAACAACACCTCGACACCGAAGCGTTGGGTCAGCTCGATGGCCACCGGCTCTACCGTTTCGCGCTGACGTGCCACCAGGATCAGATTGCGCCCGCGCCGTGCCAGCGCTTCCGCCAGGGCTAGGCCCAGGCCGCTGGAAGCACCAGTGATCATGGCGTAACGGGTCATGCAAAGGCTCCTGGGGCTGAAGAGGGCGCCTAGTGTACAGCTTGGCTGGGCAAGGTGTTGCCTTTTGCTACAAGGCCTGAGCGCTAATACCCTGGCAGCGATCCAGGGCTTCCCGGTACTCGCTTTGCAGGCGTTCGATCAGCACGCGGGCGTCCGGCAGGTCATGGATATCGCCCACCCCCTGGCCTGCCGACCATACGGTTTTCCAGGCCTTGGCTTCGTCGTCGATCGGCTTGAGCTTGCCCAGTTCGTGGCCGCTCTTGAGTGCGTTCGTGTCATAGCCTGCCTGCTCCAGGCTTGGGCGCAGGAAGCTCGCTGGCACACCGGACACCGCCGGGGTGTGGACAATATCGACGGCATGGGCATCGAGCAGCATCTGCTTGTAGGCATCCTGGGCCTGGCTTTGCGCGGTGGCAATGAAGCGGGTGCCCATGTATGCCAGGTCCGCACCGAGCAGTTGCGCCGCAAGAATTTCATGGCCATGGTTGATGCAGCCCGCCAACAGCAGCGTTTTGTCGAAGAACTGCCGGATTTCGGCCACCAGGGCGAATGGGCTCCAGGTACCGGCATGGCCGCCGGCACCCGCCGCGACGGCGATCAAGCCATCGACACCGGCCTCGGCGGCTTTCTCGGCATGGCGGCGGGTGGTGACATCGTGGAACACCAGGCCGCCGTAGCTGTGCACGGCATCGACCACTTCCTTCACCGCACCCAGGCTGGTGATGACGATCGGCACCTTGTGTGTCACGCAAAGGGCCAGGTCGGCCTGCAAGCGCGGGTTGGTCGGGTGCACGATCAGGTTCACCGCATAGGGGGCCGGTGCTTGCAGTTGCGCCAGGCCTGCCTCGATCTCTTCTAGCCAAGCCTTGAACCCGGTACTGTCGCGCTGGTTCAGCGCCGGGAAGCTGCCGACCACGCCACTGGCGCAGCAGGCCAGAACCAGGCTCGGGTTGGAAATCAGGAACATCGGTGCTGCCACCACGGGCAGGCGCAGGCGTTGTTCGAGCGAGGCGGGCAATGACATGGCAAGGCTCCTGTAGGGGGTTACCGTCAGAACGGTTTGACCACCACGAGAATTACGATACCCAGCAGGAACAGCACCGGGACTTCGTTGAACCAGCGGTAGTAGACGTGGCTGCGAGTATTGGCGCCGCTGGCGAAGCGTTTGCGCTGCGCGCCGCACATGTGATGGTAGCCGGTCAGCAGGATGACCAGGGTGAGCTTGGCGTGCAGCCAGCCTTGGCTCAGCCAGCCCGGGGTCAGGTAGAGCATCCAGGCGCCGAACACATAGGTGGCGATCATGGCCGGGTTCATGATGCCGCGGTACAGCTTGCGCTCCATGGTCACGAAGCGGTCCTGGCTGATGCTGTCCTGGCTCTGGGCGTGGTAGACGAACAGCCGGGGCAGGTAGAACAGGCCGGCGAACCAGCAGACCACGCTGACGATATGCAGCGCTTTGATCCATAGGTAGAGCATTGAGGGAGTTCCTTCAGGTTTTCACGGTCGTCAGATAGTAGTGGTCAAGCGCCCGAAGGGTCACCCGAAGAGTTGTTACAGGCGGCTTGCGCCCCTATTATCGTGCGCTTTCCAGTGGGCTCGTTGATAAGGGGCAAGCGTTATGATCAAGGTCGGTATCGTCGGCGGCACGGGTTACACCGGCGTCGAACTGTTGCGTCTGCTGGCGCAGCATCCACAGGCCGAAGTGGCGGTCATCACTTCGCGCTCCGAGGCAGGCGTGGCGGTAGCTGACATGTACCCGAACCTGCGCGGCCACTATGATGGCCTGGCGTTCAGCGTGCCGGACAGCAAGGCCCTGGCGGCGTGCGATGTGGTGTTTTTCGCAACGCCCCATGGTGTCGCCCACGCCCTGGCAGGTGAACTGCTGGCGGCCGGCACCAAAGTGATCGACTTGTCTGCCGACTTCCGTCTGCAGGATGCCACCGAGTGGGGCAAGTGGTACGGCCAGCCTCATGGCGCGCCAGAACTGCTCAAGGATGCCGTCTATGGCCTGCCTGAAGTCAACCGCGAAAAAATCCGCGAGGCACGCCTGATTGCGGTCCCGGGCTGCTACCCGACAGCCACCCAGCTGGGCTTCTTGCCACTGCTGGAGGCGGGCCTGGCCGACCCGTCGCGCCTGATTGCCGACTGCAAGTCGGGTGTCAGTGGTGCCGGGCGTGGCGCTGCAGTGGGCTCGCTGTTCTGTGAGGCTGGCGAGAGCATGAAGGCCTATGCGGTCAAGGGCCATCGCCACCTACCAGAAATCAGCCAGGGCTTGCGCCTGGCGGCGGGCAAGGATATTGGCCTGACCTTCGTGCCGCACCTCACGCCCATGATCCGGGGTATTCACGCCACCCTGTACGCCACTGTGGCAGATACGTCAGTCGATCTGCAGGCGCTGTTCGAGAAGCGTTATGCCGATGAACCGTTCGTCGATGTGATGCCCGCTGGCAGCCACCCGGAAACCCGCAGTGTGCGCGGTGCGAACGTCTGCCGTATCGCTGTGCATCGTCCACAGGGCGGTGATCTGGTGGTGGTGCTGTCAGTGATCGACAACCTGGTCAAGGGCGCGTCGGGCCAGGCGGTGCAGAACCTCAATATCCTGTTCGGCCTGGATGAGCGTATGGGCCTGTCCCACGCGGGCCTGCTCCCCTAACAGGGTAAGCTGGCACAGAGGCCCGCCGTGTGCGGGCCTTTTTGTGGGCGCGACTAAAGCCGCACAATTCTTGACCAATTTTCTCGGAGAAGCGGATAATGCGCGTCATCGAGTTTTATGGCGGCAACTGCGCCGGGAGAATCAGCATGAGCGTCGAAACCTTCACCCCTACCGGTCTGGAATTCACCCAAGGGGCAGCCCAAAAGGTGAAGACCCTGGTCAACGAGGAAGGCAATGAGCGTCTGAAGTTGCGTGTGTTCGTGACCGGCGGTGGCTGCTCGGGCTTCCAGTATGGTTTCACCTTCGATGAAGATGTGGCCGAAGATGACACCATCGTCGAGCGTGAAGGCGTGTCGCTAGTGGTCGACCCCATGAGCTTCCAGTACCTGGCAGGTGCCGAAGTGGACTATCAGGAAGGCCTGGAAGGCTCGCGCTTCGTCATCAAGAACCCGAACGCCGCCACCACCTGCGGCTGTGGTTCTTCGTTCTCGATCTGATCACGGGCTGTACGAAAACGCCGCGCATTTGCGCGGCGTTTTGCATTCTGGCGGGGCGTTACGCGGGGTAGATGGCGCCGAGTACGCGCAGCCCGCGGGCTGCTGTCACGCTGGGGCGGTTGGCTGGAATGCCTTCCAGGCAGCAATGGGCAAGCCAGGCAAAGGCCATGGCCTCTACCCAGTCCGGGTCGATGCCATGCGCTGCGGTGCTGTCCACCTGGGCACCTGGCAACAGTTGGGCAAGCCGGCGCATCAGTGTGCCGTTGCGGGCCCCGCCACCGCACACCAGCAGTGCCTCAGTGCCTTGCTGCGCAGCGCACAGTGATTCGATGATGCTGCGCGCGGTCAGCTCAAGCAGGGTCGCCTGCACATCTTCGGCACGGTAGGGCGGCAGCTGGCTCAAGTGGCTGTGCAGCCAAGCCAGGTTGAACACTTCGCGGCCTGTGCTCTTGGGGCCGGCGCCTGCAAAGAACGGGTCGCGCAACAGCGCCTCAAGCAGGTCCTCGATCACCACGCCACCTGCCGCCCAGGCGCCGTCAGCATCGTAATGCTGGCCGCGCGAGTGCTCGATCCAGGCGTCCAGCAGCACGTTGCCCGGCCCACAGTCGAAACCATGCACCGGCGTGTCGTTGGCAATCAGGCTGAGGTTGCTGAAGCCGCCGACATTAAGCACGGCGAGCCGTTTGCCCAGGTGGCCGAACAGCGTTTCGTGAAAGGCCGGGACCAGTGGAGCCCCTTGCCCGCCAGCGGCTACATCGCGGCGTCGGAAGTCGCCGATCACGCTGATCTGGGTAAGCTCGGCAAGCAGTGCCGGGTTGCCGATTTGCACCGTGAAGCCGCGGGCGGGTTCATGGCGGATTGTCTGGCCATGGCTGCCGATGGCGCGGACAGCATTGGCTTGCAAGCCCAGGCTCGCGAGCAGGTGGCCGATGCCTTCGGCTGCCAGGCTGGCCCAGCGGTTCTCGGCCAATGCAGCGCGGGCGATCTCGTCAGGGCCGCTGGCACAAAGGCTCAGCAAGTCCTGGCGAAGGTCGGTAGGCATGGGGATATAGTGAGTGGCGAGCAGTTGAGGCTGCTCGCGCTGTTCGATCAGGGCGATGTCCAGGCCATCTAAGCTGGTACCGGACATGACCCCCAGATAAAGCGCCATGGCTTAGCGCTTGTTCGCTGCGAGCATGGTGGCCTTTTCCTGATCCATGCGGGCGATCAGTGGCTGGCTCTGCTGCAGGAAGCGTTGGCGTTCGGCCTTGGCGATCGGGTCGGACATCGGCACTTTCTGGCTCAGCGGGTCGACGTGAACGCCGTTGACCTGGAACTCGTAATGCAGATGCGGGCCTGTGGAGAGGCCGGTGGTGCCGATGTAGCCGATGATCTGGCCCTGCTTGACCGAGCCGCCGGTCTTGATGCCTTTGGCGAAGCCTTGCATGTGGCCGTACAGGGTCTTGTAGCGGTTGCCGTGCTGGATGATCACGGTGTTGCCGTAGCCACCACGGCGCCCCGCCAGTTCGATACGGCCGTCACCCGCTGCCTTGATCGGTGTGCCGCGGGGGGCGGCATAGTCGACGCCTTTGTGGGCGCGGATCTTGTTCAGAATCGGGTGTTTGCGGCCAGCGGAGAAGCGTGAGCTGATGCGGGCGAAGTCTACCGGGGTACGGATGAACGCTTTGCGCAGGCTGTTGCCATCGGCGGTGTAGTAGCTGGTGTTGCCTTGTTTGTTGGTGTAACGAACGGCGGTGTAGGTTTTGCCGCGGTTGGTAAAGCGCGCAGAGAGGATGTTGCCGGTGCCAACCACCTTGCCATCCATGACTTTCTGCTCGTACACCACGTCGAATTCGTCACCCGGGCGGATGTCCTGGGCGAAGTCGATGTCGTAGCCAAGGACGCGAGCCATGTCCATGGTCATGCTGTGGGAAAGGCCGGCGCGTTGGGCGGAGGCCGACAACGAGCTCTTGATCACGCCATGGGCATAGGCCGTGCGGACCACGGGCTTGCTGATTTCGCGGTTGAAGGTGTAGCCCTTGGCGTTTTTGGTCAGGCGAATGGTTTCAAGGTTGCTGACCTTGCTGTGCAGGTTGGTCAGTTGGCCGTCCTTGTCGAGCTCGAACTGCAGCACCTGGCCGTGCTTGAGTTGGCTGAACTGCTTGGCCTGCTTGTTGCTGGCCAGCACCTCATGAACCGCGCTGGCTGGCAAGCCGACCTTGGCGAACAGGGTGGAGAGGGTGTCGCCACGCGATACGGTGACTTCGCGGTGGCCGGGTTGCTTGGCGGCCTCAGCTACCGGTGCTGCTGCAGGCTTCTCCTGTTCGGCTTTCTCGGTGGCCGAATCGGCCTCTTCGATCTGGGCGAACGGCGAGCTTTGCTCAGCGTCAGCCTGCACCAGCGGCGCGGCCTTGGCTTCTTCTTTCAGCTGCTCGACCGGGCTTTCCAGTTCGAGGTTGAGGGTGGTTTTCTTGGCTTCGACTTCGCTGGAGGGAAATACCAGCAGTGCCAGGCTGAGCAGGGCGGCGATGCCGCTGGCGGCCAACAGATGGCTTTTCGGATAAAGCGGGGGCGCTTTAGGCGGTTCGTTGGTCATAGGTAAGGTGACTTTTTGAAGAAAAGTGAATATGGAAAAGATGAATGACATGATGAAGATGAAATAACTGTATAAAATATAACCAAATCCATTTTCACGCAAGGGCGCGTAGACGCCGCAAGCCTGCGGTCAGGTCACATTCCGTTGCGAAACTTGTATTTGATGGCCGATCTTGTATGGTTGGCTCCCCTTGAATCTGAGCCTTGCGGGTCTGTCTATGAAGTCGGTTGAAGAGCAGCTAGCGCTTATCAAGCGCGGTGCGGAAGAAGTATTGGTCGAGTCGGAACTGGTGGAGAAGCTCAAGCGCGGCCAACCTCTGCGCATCAAGGCAGGCTTCGACCCTACTGCGCCTGACCTGCACCTTGGGCACACGGTGCTGATCAACAAGCTGCGCCAGTTCCAGGAGCTGGGGCATCAGGTCATCTTCCTGATTGGTGATTTCACCGGGATGATCGGTGATCC
>NZ_CP087181.1:522500-5140000 GCF_024748985.1 Pseudomonas sp. B21-031
ATACCAAGGCGCTTGAGAGAACTCGGGTGAAGGAACTAGGCAAAATGGCACCGTAACTTCGGGAGAAGGTGCGCCGGCGAGGGTTAAGGACTTGCTCCGTAAGCCCATGCCGGTCGAAGATACCAGGCCGCTGCGACTGTTTATTAAAAACACAGCACTCTGCAAACACGAAAGTGGACGTATAGGGTGTGACGCCTGCCCGGTGCCGGAAGGTTAATTGATGGGGTTAGCGCAAGCGAAGCTCTTGATCGAAGCCCCGGTAAACGGCGGCCGTAACTATAACGGTCCTAAGGTAGCGAAATTCCTTGTCGGGTAAGTTCCGACCTGCACGAATGGCGTAACGATGGCGGCGCTGTCTCCACCCGAGACTCAGTGAAATTGAAATCGCTGTGAAGATGCAGTGTATCCGCGGCTAGACGGAAAGACCCCGTGAACCTTTACTATAGCTTTGCACTGGACTTTGAATTTGCTTGTGTAGGATAGGTGGGAGGCTTTGAAGTGGGGACGCCAGTTCTCATGGAGCCATCCTTGAAATACCACCCTGGCAACTTTGAGGTTCTAACTCAGGTCCGTTATCCGGATCGAGGACAGTGTATGGTGGGTAGTTTGACTGGGGCGGTCTCCTCCCAAAGAGTAACGGAGGAGTACGAAGGTGCGCTCAGACCGGTCGGAAATCGGTCGTAGAGTATAAAGGCAAAAGCGCGCTTGACTGCGAGACAAACACGTCGAGCAGGTACGAAAGTAGGTCTTAGTGATCCGGTGGTTCTGTATGGAAGGGCCATCGCTCAACGGATAAAAGGTACTCCGGGGATAACAGGCTGATACCGCCCAAGAGTTCATATCGACGGCGGTGTTTGGCACCTCGATGTCGGCTCATCACATCCTGGGGCTGAAGCCGGTCCCAAGGGTATGGCTGTTCGCCATTTAAAGTGGTACGCGAGCTGGGTTTAGAACGTCGTGAGACAGTTCGGTCCCTATCTGCCGTGGACGTTTGAGATTTGAGAGGGGCTGCTCCTAGTACGAGAGGACCGGAGTGGACGAACCTCTGGTGTTCCGGTTGTCACGCCAGTGGCATTGCCGGGTAGCTATGTTCGGAAGAGATAACCGCTGAAAGCATCTAAGCGGGAAACTTGCCTCAAGATGAGATCTCACTGGGATCTTGAATCCCCTAAAGGGCCGTCGAAGACTACGACGTTGATAGGTTGGGTGTGTAAGCGCTGTGAGGCGTTGAGCTAACCAATACTAATTGCCCGTGAGGCTTGACCATATAACACCCAAGCAATTTGCTAGCGCGAATTGCGGTGGTGAAGACGAAAGACCCGAAAGTTCGTAACCACAAAATCGCATATCCGAATTCGCTGGGCTGTCCATCTGGACATTCTGGCTACAGAATTTCTTGACGACCATAGAGCATTGGAACCACCTGATCCCATCCCGAACTCAGTAGTGAAACGATGCATCGCCGATGGTAGTGTGGGGTTTCCCCATGTGAGAGTAGGTCATCGTCAAGATTCATTTCGCAAAACCCCTATCTGCGCAAGCAGGTAGGGGTTTTGTCTTTTCTGGCCGAAATTAGTCCTTTCTGCGGTCTTTCCGGGCAGCCCTTTTCCTATGCAAGCCCACTACCCATAGCTATCATGCCAGCCTTATTCCAAGTCGAGACTGGCATGCTGAAGTTGTTGAATCTCCTCAAGGACGGCCGGTTCCATTCCGGAGAAGCCTTGGGGGCAGCCCTCGGGGTGAGTCGCAGCGCCGTTTGGAAGCAGCTGCAGCACCTGGAGAATGAGCTGAACCTCACCATTCACAAGGTTCGTGGGCGTGGCTACCAGCTTGCGGCACCTCTCGCCCTGCTCGAATCACAGGCGATCAATGAATTCGCCGAGGGCGAGCAGTGGCCTGTTTTCATCCACGAAACCATCGATTCAACCAATGCTGAAGGGCTTCGGCTTGCAGGCGAAGGGCAGTCGGCGCCATTCCTGGTCCTTGCCGAGCGTCAGAGCGCTGGGCGTGGCCGCCGCGGTCGCCAATGGGTCAGCCCTTTCGCAGAAAACCTTTATTACAGTCTCGTCCTGCGTGTCGAAGGTGGCATGCGTCAGCTCGAAGGGCTGAGCTTGGTGGTGGGGTTGGCAGTGATGCGTACCCTGCAGAGCTTTGGAGTGAAGGATGTGGGGCTGAAATGGCCCAATGATGTGCTTGTTCGTGGGCAGAAGATCACCGGTATCTTGCTTGAGTTGGTCGGTGATCCTGCAGACGTGTGTCACGTTGTGCTTGGAATAGGTATCAATGTAAACATGCAAGCCAATGACCAGGTCGACCAGGAGTGGACATCGATGCGTCGAGAGCTTGGCACCGCTATTGATCGCAACCGTCTGGTGGCAAAGCTCAGTCAGCAGTTGCAGCATGAATTGGCGCGCCACCGCCGCTATGGTTTTGCTGCTTTCCAGGAAGAATGGGAGCAGGCGCATCTATGGCAGGGGCGTAACGTATCGCTTGTTGCAGGCAGTACCCGCATTGATGGGGTAGTGCTGGGGGTAGACGGGCAGGGCGGTTTGCGCCTTGAGGTCGAAGGTGTAGAAAAGAGCTTTAGTGGTGGTGAGCTCAGTTTGAGGTTGCGTGATGATTCTTGAGCTCGATTGCGGTAACAGCTTCATTAAATGGCGAGTTATTCACGCCGCGGACGCTACGATCGTGGGCGGCGGTATTGTTGATTCCGACCATGCATTGGTGGCCGAGGTCAGTGCGTTGGCGTCGTTGCGCTTGACTGGCTGCCGCATCGTCAGTGTGCGCAGCGAAGAAGAAACCGCCGCGCTCTGCGCGCTGATCCATCAGGCGTTCTCGGTGGTGGCGCGCGTTGCCGAACCTGCTCAGCAAATGGCGGGGGTGCGCAATGGTTATGAAGACTACCAGCGCCTGGGCATGGATCGTTGGCTTGCAGCATTGGGTGCATTCCACCTGGCCAAGGGTGCTTGCCTGGTGATTGATCTTGGCACCGCCGCCAAATCCGATTTCATCGCCGCCGATGGCGAGCACTTGGGTGGTTACATCTGCCCGGGGATGCCCCTTATGCG
Source organism: Pseudomonas sp. B21-031 (assembly GCF_024748985.1). Lineage (NCBI taxonomy): Bacteria > Pseudomonadati > Pseudomonadota > Gammaproteobacteria > Pseudomonadales > Pseudomonadaceae > Pseudomonas > Pseudomonas sp. B21-031. Next base: position 525,569 of record NZ_CP087181.1, read on the forward strand.
CAGTCAATTGCGTACGCATACGCGGCGCATCCGCTATGACGATGCTTCGGCAGTTCGCGCACTGACAAGCCTTGCCCCTGGCCGCTCGACGGTCGAGGCTGTGGAGCGTGGCTGCGTGTTGATGCTGCAGGGCTTTGCCCACACTCAGCTTGAGCAGGCGCGGGCGCTGTGGGGGGAGAATTTTACGGTGTTCCTTACCGGTGGGGATGCGCCGTTGGTGCGTGAAGCGGCACCGATGGCGCGCGTAGTCCCTGACCTGGTATTCGTTGGCCTGGCAATGGCCTGCCCACTGGATTGAGGTGCTTATGCGTTGGTTGTTTCTGCTGTTGCTGGTGCTCAACGTCTTCTATTACGTCTGGCACCAACAGGAAGCCCCGCTCAAGGCCAAGGATGTCGCCCCGCTGTCGTTGTACAAAGGTAGTCAGCAAGAAATTCGGCTGTTGCGTGAAACCGGTGTATCCGCGCCGGCCCGCCGTCGTGATGAATGCCTGGTAGTAGGTGGCCTGGTGGCAAAAGAGCAGCTCGATGCGCTGCGCCAGCGGCTGTTGAGCCTGGATATCAATGCGTTGCCGGTGTCGGGTCAGTTACCGGGTGCTGATGGTTTCTGGCTCAAGATTTCCCCGGAAAGCGAGCGTTTGCTGGACCAAACAGTACTCGTCGCTCTTTCCAACGATTTCAAAGACTTAAAACAAAAAATTATTTTCTGCCAGGGTATTGCAACTGGCGAATAGCTTGATAGAATGGCGCCCGCTTCACAGGGAACACCATCAAGGTGGTAGAACTGGAAGCGGTGTCAAAGCAGCTAAGTTTCAGATTTGATTGAAAAAATTTGAAAAAACGCTTGACACTAGGGCGGCAGACAAATAGAATGCCGGCCACATCTGGAGGGATTCCCGAGCGGTCAAAGGGGACGGACTGTAAATCCGTTGCGAGAGCTTCGAAGGTTCGAATCCTTCTCCCTCCACCAGTTTTAGCGAGAGCCGCAAGCTCCGCGGGTATAGTTTAGTGGTAGAACCTCAGCCTTCCAAGCTGATGATGCGGGTTCGATTCCCGCTACCCGCTCCAAGTTTGCTGGATTTTGCGCAAAGTGTTTCGCTCTTGTAGCTCAGTTGGTAGAGCACACCCTTGGTAAGGGTGAGGTCAGCGGTTCAAGTCCGCTCAAGAGCTCCATATAAACAAGGCAGATATGAAAATATCTGCCTTTGTTTTATCAGCTTTATCAGCGTAAGACTATTTCTTCTGCGGAGGATTGTATCGATGGCTAAGGAAAAGTTTGATCGTTCCCTACCACACGTGAACGTTGGCACTATTGGCCACGTTGACCATGGTAAAACCACTCTGACCGCAGCTCTGACTCGCGTCTGCTCCGAAGTTTTCGGTTCGGCAGTCGTTGAGTTCGACAAGATCGACTCGGCTCCGGAAGAAAAAGCGCGCGGTATCACCATCAACACCGCTCACGTCGAGTACAACTCGAACATTCGTCACTACGCTCACGTCGACTGCCCAGGTCACGCTGACTACGTGAAGAACATGATCACCGGTGCTGCCCAGATGGACGGCGCGATCCTGGTTTGCTCGGCCGCCGATGGTCCGATGCCACAAACCCGTGAGCACATCCTGCTGTCCCGTCAGGTTGGCGTTCCGTACATCGTGGTCTTCCTGAACAAGGCTGACCTGGTAGACGACGCTGAGCTGCTGGAGCTGGTCGAGATGGAAGTTCGCGACCTGCTGTCCACCTACGACTTCCCAGGCGACGACACCCCGATCATCATCGGTTCGGCTCGTATGGCGCTGGAAGGCAAAGACGACAACGAAATGGGCACCAGCGCTGTCAAGAAGCTGGTTGAAACTCTGGACAGCTACATCCCAGAGCCAGAGCGTGCTATCGACAAGCCGTTCCTGATGCCAATCGAAGACGTATTCTCGATCTCGGGTCGTGGTACCGTTGTTACCGGCCGTATCGAGCGTGGTATCGTCCGCGTTCAAGATCCGCTGGAAATCGTTGGTCTGCGTGACACCACCACCACCACCTGCACCGGCGTTGAGATGTTCCGCAAGCTGCTGGACGAAGGTCGTGCTGGCGAGAACTGCGGCGTTCTGCTGCGTGGTACCAAGCGTGACGACGTTGAGCGTGGCCAGGTTCTGGTCAAGCCAGGTTCGGTCAAGCCGCACACCAAGTTCACCGCAGAAGTCTACGTCCTGTCGAAGGAAGAAGGCGGCCGTCACACTCCGTTCTTCAAAGGCTACCGTCCTCAGTTCTACTTCCGTACCACTGACGTGACCGGTAACTGCGAACTGCCGGAAGGCGTTGAAATGGTAATGCCAGGTGACAACATTCAGATGACTGTCACTCTGATCAAGACCATCGCAATGGAAGACGGTCTGCGCTTCGCTATCCGTGAAGGCGGTCGTACCGTCGGCGCCGGCGTCGTGGCAAAAATTATTGAATAAGTAGTTGATTTACTTGATCAGGCCGGTATAATGGCCGGCCTGATACAGCGTTACAGGTCAGTAGCTCAATTGGCAGAGCGACGGTCTCCAAAACCGTAGGTTGGGGGTTCGATTCCCTCCTGACCTGCCATTCACCTCGGTGTGATTGGCTTTCTTCTCACAGGATCCTCCCCGATGACTCCCAAAACTGAAGCCCAAGAATCGCGTTTTGATCTGTTCAAGTGGCTGGCTGTAGTTGCTTTGGTGGTTGTTGGCGTCGTGGGTAATCAGTATTACTCCGCCTCCCCAATCCTGTATCGCGTACTCGCACTGCTCGCCCTGGCTGCGGCTGCTGGCTTTGTTGCCTTGCAGACTGCGAAGGGTAAGTCGTTCTTTGCGCTGGCGAAGGAAGCTCGTACCGAGATCCGTAAAGTCGTGTGGCCGACCCGCCAAGAAACCACTCAGACCACGCTGATTGTCGTGGCTGTAGTTCTGGTTATGGCGCTGCTGTTGTGGGGTCTTGATTCCCTGCTCGGTTGGGCGGTCTCCTTGATTGTTGGCTAAGGGTGTCCCGTGGCTAAGCGTTGGTACGTAGTGCATGCTTACTCGGGTTACGAGAAGCATGTGATGCGCTCGCTGATCGAGCGCGTCAAGCTGGCTGGCATGGAAGACGGTTTCGGCGAAATTCTGGTTCCGACCGAAGAAGTCGTTGAAATGCGTAACGGCCAAAAGCGCAAAAGTGAGCGCAAATTCTTCCCTGGCTATGTTCTGGTCCAGATGGAGATGAATGAAGGGACTTGGCACTTGGTCAAGGATACCCCTCGTGTGATGGGCTTTATTGGTGGTACCGCAGATAAGCCTGCACCAATCACTGATAAAGAAGCCGAGGCTATCCTGCGTCGCGTTGCCGACGGTAGCGACAAGCCGAAGCCTAAGACGCTGTTCGAGCCAGGTGAAGTGGTTCGAGTCATTGACGGTCCGTTTGCTGACTTCAATGGCAGTGTCGAAGAGGTTAACTACGAAAAGAGTCGCCTCCAGGTGGCGGTGCTCATTTTCGGTCGCTCTACTCCGGTGGAGCTCGAGTTCAGCCAGGTCGAGAAGGTCTAGGCGAACGAAGCATCCCATACCCCGCAGCCCTGTGTGCTGCGGGGTTTTGTCGTCACTGGGATAAAACGCAAGTCATCCGGGGAGCCATCTGGCGTTTGTACCCGATTTTGGAGTAGCTCATGGCTAAGAAGATTCAGGCTTACATCAAGCTGCAAGTTAAGGCCGGCCAGGCCAACCCAAGCCCACCCGTTGGTCCAGCACTGGGCCAACACGGTGTGAACATCATGGAATTCTGCAAGGCCTTCAACGCCCGTACTCAGGGTCAAGAAGCCGGCCTGCCGACTCCTGTGATCATCACTGTTTACAGCGACCGTAGCTTCACTTTCGAGACCAAGAGCACCCCTGCCTCGGTTCTGCTGAAGAAAGCTGCTGGCCTGACCAGTGGTTCGGCTCGTCCGAACACCGTTAAAGTCGGTACCGTGACCCGTGCTCAGCTCGAAGAGATCGCCAAGACTAAACAGGCTGATCTGACCGCTGCTGACCTGGACGCTGCTGTACGCACCATCGCTGGCTCTGCCCGCAGCATGGGCCTGAACGTGGAGGGTGTGTAATGGCTAAGCTGACCAAGCGCCAAAAGGCCATTGCTTCGAAAATCGAAGCTGGCAAAGTTTACAACTTCGAAGAAGCAGCAGTGCTGCTGGCCGAACTGTCCACCGTGAAGTTCAGCGAATCCTTCGACGTTGCCGTCAACCTCGGCGTTGACCCGCGTAAATCCGACCAGGTCGTTCGTAGCGCTACTGTGCTGCCACACGGCACTGGCAAGACCGTACGCGTTGCCGTCTTCACCCAGGGTCCAGCTGCTGAGGCCGCTCTGGCTGCCGGCGCTGACCGTGTAGGTATGGACGATCTGGCTGCAGAAATGAAAGCCGGCGACCTGAACTATGACGTCGTCATCGCATCGCCTGATGCCATGCGCGTTGTTGGTCAGCTGGGTCAGGTTCTGGGTCCTCGCGGCCTGATGCCTAACCCGAAAGTGGGTACTGTGACTCCAGACGTAGCCGGCGCTGTCAAAAACGCCAAGGCTGGTCAGGTTCGCTACCGTACCGACAAGAACGGTATCATTCACACCTCCGTTGGCAAAGTCGGCTTCGAAGCTGGCAAGCTGAAGGAAAACGTTGAAGCCCTGATCGCTGATCTGAAGCGTATCAAGCCAGCTTCTTCGAAAGGCATCTACGTCAAGCGCGTTACCCTGAGCACCACTATGGGCCCAGGCCTGGTCATCGACCAGGGTTCGCTGAACGCGTAAGGCCATGGCGGTGCGACGTGTCGCGCCGCCAGCAAAAAATTGGGGTCCCTGCCTGGCGGGGGCTATCCAAGACCGTAGGCGGCGCAAGCCTTAAACCACAAGCCTACGCAGATGGTGCTCCCGATTCGTTATCGAATCAGACACCAAAACGACATCCGGCTTCGGCCAGATGAAACGGTAGAAACCAGGAGTAAACCCGTGGCAATTAAACTCGAAGACAAGAAGGCCATCGTCGCTGAAGTCAACGAGGCTGCCAAAGTCGCTCTGTCCGCTGTCGTGGCTGATGCCCGTGGTGTGACTGTAGGCGCAATGACCGGACTCCGTAAAGAGGCTCGTGAAGCTGGCGTTTACGTACGTGTCGTACGTAACACCCTGCTCAAGCGCGCTGTTGCCGATACTGAATTCAGTGTCCTCAACGACGCCTTCACTGGCCCGACCCTGATCGCTTTCTCCAACGAACACCCGGGCGCTGCTGCTCGTCTGTTCAAAGAGTTCGCCAAGGGTCAGGACAAGTTCGAGATCAAGGCAGCTGCGTTTGACGGCAAATTCATTGCCGCCAACCAGATCGATGTACTGGCTACCTTGCCGACCCGTGACGAAGCTATCGCACGTCTGATGAGCGTGATTCAAGGCGCCACCAGCAAGCTGGCTCGTACTCTGGCGGCCGTTCGCGACCAGAAAGAAGCTGCTGCTGCCTAAGGCGGCGTAACCTCTTTCAAAATCATTTGTTTAATTTGATGGCTGCGAAGGCTGTCACCCCAATACAGGATTTAAGTCATGTCCCTGACTAACGAGCAAATCATCGAAGCAATCGGCCAGAAAACCGTTCTGGAAGTTGTTGAGCTGATCAAAGCTATGGAAGAAACCTTCGGCGTTACCGCTGCTGTTGCCGCTGCTGGCCCAGCTGCTGCTGCTGCCGTTGTTGAAGAGCAAACCGAGTTCAACGTTGTTCTGGTTGAAGCCGGCGAGAAGAAAGTAAACGTGATCAAGGCCGTTCGTGAACTGACCGGTCTGGGCCTGAAAGAAGCCAAAGAGAAAGTCGATGGCGCTCCTCAGGTTGTAGCTGAAGGCGTTTCGAAAGAAGCCGCTGAAGACGCTAAGAAGAAGCTGGAAGAAGCAGGCGCTAAAGTCGAGCTGAAGTAATTTCGACTTTGCGATGCCAGCCTGAGCGTTGAGCACAAGGCTGATGGCTGGTGGCTTATGCCACCGGCCTTTTTCCGTTATTGGTGGCCGATCAGATCGGCCCCGATAACGAGCTGCAAGACACCCATGTGGGTGGCGCAAACCAAGGGGTTTGCACGATTTTCTGGCTGCTCCCGCCGGGAGAAGCCAAACAAGCAGGTGACCAAGCTGGGGAACGCTGATGGCTTACTCATACACTGAGAAAAAACGTATCCGCAAGGACTTTAGCAAGTTGCCGGACGTCATGGATGTGCCTTACCTCCTGGCCATCCAGCTGGATTCGTATCGCGAATTCCTGCAAGCGGGAGCATCCAAGGATCAGTTCCGCGACGTCGGCCTGCACGCGGCCTTCAAATCGGTATTCCCGATCATCAGCTACTCCGGCAATGCTGCCCTGGAGTACGTAGGCTATCGCCTGGGCGAACCCGCCTTCGATGTGAAGGAATGTGTCCTGCGTGGCGTGACCTTCGCGGTCCCACTGCGGGTCAAGGTGCGCCTGATCATCTTCGACAAGGAATCGTCGAACAAAGCGATCAAGGACATCAAAGAGCAAGAAGTCTACATGGGTGAAATCCCCCTGATGACTGAGAACGGTACCTTCGTAATCAACGGTACCGAGCGTGTGATCGTTTCCCAGCTGCACCGTTCGCCTGGTGTGTTCTTCGACCACGACCGTGGCAAGACGCACAGCTCCGGCAAGCTGCTGTACTCCGCTCGCATCATCCCTTACCGCGGCTCCTGGCTGGACTTCGAGTTCGACCCGAAGGACTGCGTGTTCGTGCGTATCGACCGTCGCCGCAAACTGCCGGCCTCGGTACTGCTGCGCGCATTGGGTTACAGCACCGAAGAGGTTCTGAACACCTTCTACACCACCAACGTGTTCCACGTCTCCGGCGAAAAACTCAGCCTGGAACTGGTACCTCAGCGTCTGCGTGGTGAAGTCGCGGTCATGGACATCCATGACGAAACCGGCAAGGTCATTGTCGAGCAGGGTCGCCGCATCACTGCGCGCCACATCAACCAGCTCGAGAAAGCCGGCGTCAAGCAGCTCGACGTTCCTATGGAATACGTCCTGGGCCGCACCACCGCCAAGGCTATCGTGCATCCGGCTACCGGCGAGATCCTTGCCGAGTGCAACACCGAGCTGACCACCGAGCTGCTGATCAAGGTCGCCAAGGCACAGGTCGTCCGTATCGAGACCCTGTACACCAACGACATCGATTGCGGTCCGTTCATCTCGGACACCCTGAAGATCGACACCACCAGCAACCAGCTGGAAGCCCTGGTCGAAATCTATCGCATGATGCGTCCAGGCGAGCCGCCAACCAAGGATGCTGCCGAGACCCTGTTCAACAACCTGTTCTTCAGCGCTGAGCGTTACGACCTGTCCGCCGTAGGCCGCATGAAGTTCAACCGTCGTATCGGTCGTACCGAGATCGAAGGTTCGGGCGTGCTGAGCAAGGAAGACATCGTCGAGGTCCTCAAGACCCTGGTCGACATCCGTAACGGCAAAGGCATCGTCGACGACATCGACCACCTGGGTAACCGTCGCGTACGTTGCGTCGGCGAGATGGCCGAGAACCAGTTCCGTGTTGGCCTGGTGCGCGTTGAGCGTGCGGTCAAGGAACGTCTGTCGATGGCTGAAAGCGAAGGCCTGATGCCGCAAGACCTGATCAACGCCAAGCCGGTAGCGGCCGCGGTGAAAGAGTTCTTCGGTTCCAGCCAGCTGTCGCAGTTCATGGACCAGAACAACCCGCTCTCCGAGATCACCCACAAGCGCCGCGTTTCTGCACTCGGCCCTGGCGGTCTGACCCGTGAGCGTGCTGGCTTCGAAGTCCGTGACGTACACCCGACCCACTACGGCCGCGTGTGCCCGATCGAGACCCCTGAAGGTCCGAACATCGGTCTGATCAACTCCCTGGCAGCCTATGCCCGCACCAACCAGTACGGCTTCCTCGAAAGCCCGTACCGCGTGGTGAAGGAAGGCGTAGTCAGCGACGACATCGTGTTCCTGTCGGCCATTGAAGAAGCGGATCACGTCATCGCCCAGGCTTCGGCTGCGATGAACGAGAAGAAGCAGCTGATCGATGAGCTGGTAGCGGTTCGTCACCTGAACGAATTCACCGTCAAGGCGCCAGAAGACGTCACCTTGATGGACGTTTCGCCGAAGCAGGTTGTTTCGGTTGCAGCGTCGCTGATTCCGTTCCTCGAGCACGACGACGCCAACCGTGCACTCATGGGTTCGAACATGCAGCGTCAGGCTGTACCGACCCTGCGCGCTGACAAGCCGCTGGTAGGTACCGGCATGGAGCGCAACGTTGCCCGTGACTCCGGCGTCTGCGTCGTGGCTCGTCGTGGCGGCGTGATCGACTCGGTCGATGCCAGCCGTATCGTCGTGCGTGTTGCCGATGACGAAGTCGAAACCGGTGAAGCAGGTGTAGATATCTACAACCTGACCAAATACACCCGTTCGAACCAGAACACCTGCATCAACCAGCGTCCGCTGGTCAGCAAAGGTGATGTGGTCAAGCGTCACGACATCATGGCCGACGGCCCGTCCACCGATATGGGTGAACTGGCACTGGGTCAGAACATGCGCATCGCGTTCATGGCGTGGAACGGCTTCAACTTCGAAGACTCCATCTGCCTGTCCGAGCGTGTGGTTCAGGAAGACCGTTTCACCACGATCCACATTCAGGAACTGACCTGTGTGGCGCGTGACACCAAGCTTGGCCCAGAGGAAATCACCGCAGACATTCCGAACGTGGGTGAAGCTGCGCTGAACAAGCTGGACGAAGCCGGTATCGTTTACGTAGGTGCCGAAGTCGGCGCTGGCGACATTCTGGTTGGTAAGGTCACTCCGAAAGGCGAGACCCAACTGACGCCGGAAGAGAAGCTGCTGCGTGCCATCTTCGGTGAGAAGGCAAGCGATGTTAAAGACACCTCCCTGCGTGTGCCAACCGGCACCAAGGGTACTGTCATCGACGTCCAGGTCTTCACCCGTGACGGTGTTGAGCGCGACAGCCGCGCCCTGGCCATCGAGAAGATGCAGCTGGACGAGATCCGCAAGGACCTCAACGAAGAGTTCCGCATCGTCGAAGGTGCAACCTTCGAGCGTCTGCGTTCCGCCCTGAACGGCCAAGTGGTCGACGGTGGTGCGGGCCTGAAAAAAGGCACCGTGATCACTGACGAAGTACTGGACGGTCTGGAGCACGGCCAGTGGTTCAAACTGCGCATGGCCGAAGACGCGCTGAACGAACAGCTGGAAAAGGCTCAGGCTTATATCGTCGATCGCCGTCGTCTGCTGGACGACAAGTTCGAAGACAAGAAGCGCAAGCTGCAGCAAGGCGACGACTTGGCGCCGGGCGTACTGAAGATCGTCAAGGTCTACCTGGCTATCCGCCGCCGCATTCAGCCGGGCGACAAGATGGCAGGCCGTCACGGTAACAAAGGTGTGGTCTCGGTGATCATGCCGGTCGAAGACATGCCGCACGACGCCAACGGTACTCCGGTCGACGTCGTACTGAACCCACTGGGCGTACCTTCGCGTATGAACGTCGGTCAGATCCTTGAAACCCACCTGGGCCTCGCGGCCAAAGGCCTGGGCGAGAAGATCGACCGGATGCTCGAAGAGCAGCGCAAAGCCGCTGAGCTGCGCGTGTTCCTGACCGAGATCTACAACGAGATCGGCGGTCGTCAGGAAAGCCTGGAAGAGTTCACCGACGCAGAGATCCTTGCCCTGGCAAACAACCTGAAGAAGGGTGTGCCTATGGCTACCCCAGTCTTCGACGGTGCCAAGGAAAGCGAGATCAAGGCCATGCTGAAACTGGCAGACATGCCAGAAAGCGGCCAGATGGTGCTGTTCGATGGCCGTACCGGCAACAAGTTCGAGCGTCCAGTGACCGTTGGTTACATGTACATGCTCAAGCTGAACCACTTGGTGGACGACAAGATGCACGCGCGTTCCACTGGTTCCTATAGCCTGGTTACCCAGCAGCCGCTGGGTGGTAAGGCGCAGTTCGGTGGTCAGCGTTTCGGGGAGATGGAAGTGTGGGCGCTGGAAGCATACGGCGCGGCATACACCCTGCAAGAAATGCTCACAGTGAAGTCGGACGACGTGAACGGCCGTACCAAGATGTACAAAAACATCGTGGATGGCGATCACCGTATGGAGCCGGGCATGCCCGAGTCCTTCAACGTGTTGATCAAAGAGATCCGTTCGCTCGGTATCGATATCGATCTGGAAACCGAATAACACGTGACGCGAAGGGGAGCGGGGCAGGTAATGCCCGCTTCCTGCTCCGCCAGGAGGAAAGGCCTTGAAAGACCTACTGAATTTGCTGAAAAACCAGGGTCAAGTCGAAGAGTTCGACGCCATCCGCATCGGTCTGGCGTCGCCTGAAATGATCCGTTCGTGGTCGTTCGGTGAAGTTAAGAAGCCGGAAACCATCAACTACCGTACGTTCAAACCTGAGCGTGACGGCCTGTTCTGCGCCAAGATCTTTGGCCCAGTCAAGGACTACGAGTGCCTGTGCGGCAAGTACAAGCGCCTCAAGCACCGCGGTGTGATCTGCGAGAAGTGCGGCGTTGAAGTTGCCCTGGCCAAGGTTCGTCGTGAGCGCATGGCGCACATCGAACTGGCCTCGCCGGTTGCCCACATCTGGTTCCTGAAGTCGCTGCCGTCCCGTATCGGCCTGCTGATGGACATGACCCTGCGTGATATCGAGCGCGTTCTCTACTTCGAGAGCTATGTCGTTATCGACCCAGGCATGACCACCCTTGAAAAAGGCCAGCTGCTGAACGACGAGCAGTACTTCGAAGCGCTGGAAGAGTTCGGTGACGACTTCGACGCCCGCATGGGTGCCGAGGCTGTCCGCGAGCTGCTGCACGCTATCGACCTGGAGCACGAGATCGGTCGCCTGCGTGAAGAGATTCCGCAGACCAACTCGGAAACCAAGATCAAGAAGCTGTCCAAGCGCTTGAAGCTGATGGAAGCTTTCCAGGGCTCGGGCAACCTGCCTGAGTGGATGGTCCTGACCGTCCTGCCAGTACTGCCGCCGGACCTGCGTCCGCTGGTACCGCTGGATGGCGGCCGCTTCGCGACCTCCGACCTGAACGACCTGTATCGTCGGGTGATCAACCGTAACAACCGTCTGAAGCGCCTGCTCGATCTGTCGGCGCCGGACATCATCGTGCGCAACGAAAAGCGCATGCTGCAGGAAGCGGTCGACGCCCTGCTGGACAACGGCCGTCGCGGTCGCGCCATCACTGGCTCGAACAAGCGTCCGCTGAAGTCCCTGGCTGACATGATCAAAGGTAAGCAAGGTCGTTTCCGTCAGAACTTGCTCGGTAAGCGCGTGGACTACTCCGGTCGTTCGGTAATTACCGTAGGCCCGACCCTGCGCCTGCACCAGTGCGGTCTGCCGAAGAAAATGGCCCTCGAGCTGTTCAAACCGTTCATTTTCGGCAAGCTGGAAATGCGTGGTCTGGCGACCACCATCAAGGCTGCCAAGAAGATGGTCGAGCGCGAGCTGCCAGAGGTGTGGGACGTTCTCGCCGAGGTCATCCGCGAACACCCCGTACTGCTCAACCGTGCACCGACCCTTCACCGTCTGGGTATCCAGGCGTTCGAGCCTGTGCTCATCGAAGGTAAGGCGATCCAGCTGCACCCGTTGGTCTGTGCGGCGTACAACGCCGACTTCGACGGTGACCAGATGGCCGTTCACGTGCCGCTGACGCTGGAAGCCCAGCTCGAAGCGCGCGCGCTGATGATGTCGACCAACAACATTCTGTCGCCAGCCAACGGTGAGCCAATCATCGTTCCGTCGCAGGACGTTGTACTGGGTCTGTACTACATGACCCGTGAAGCCATCAACGCCAAGGGCGAAGGTCGCGTATTCGCAGACCTGCAAGAAGTCGACCGCGTATTCCGCGCCGGCGAAGCTGCCCTGCACGCGAAAATCAAGGTCCGTATCAACGAGACCGTGAATGACCGTGATGGCTCCGTCACCAAGAACACCCGCATCGTCGACACCACCGTCGGCCGTGCGCTGTTGTTCCAGGTTGTACCGGCAGGTCTGCCGTACGACGTGGTCAACCAGCCGATGAAGAAGAAAGCGATCTCCAAGCTGATCAACCAGTGCTACCGCGTGGTTGGTCTGAAAGAGACCGTCATCTTCGCTGACCAGCTGATGTACACCGGTTTTGCCTACTCGACCATTTCCGGCGTTTCGATCGGTGTTAACGACTTCGTTATCCCGGACGAAAAAGCCCGCATCATCGGTACTGCTACCGACGAAGTGAAGGAAATCGAGAGCCAGTACGCCTCCGGCCTGGTAACCCAGGGCGAGAAGTACAACAAGGTCATCGACTTGTGGTCGAAGGCGAACGACGAAGTGTCCAAGGCGATGATGGCCAACCTCTCGAAAGAGAAGGTCATCGACCGCGAAGGCAAGGAAGTCGAGCAAGAGTCCTTCAACTCGATGTACATGATGGCTGACTCGGGTGCGCGGGGTTCCGCAGCACAGATCCGTCAGCTGGCCGGTATGCGTGGTCTGATGGCCAAGCCGGATGGCTCGATCATCGAGACGCCGATCACCGCGAACTTCCGTGAAGGTCTGAGCGTACTGCAGTACTTCATCTCGACTCACGGTGCTCGTAAGGGTCTGGCGGATACCGCACTGAAGACTGCGAACTCCGGTTACCTGACGCGTCGTCTGGTAGACGTGGCGCAAGATCTGGTCGTGACCGAGATCGACTGTGGCACCGACCACGGCCTGCTGATGACTCCGCACATCGAAGGCGGTGACGTTGTCGAGCCGCTGGGTGAGCGCGTATTGGGCCGTGTCATTGCCCGTGACGTGTTCAAGCCAGGCACCGAGGACGTCATCGTCCCGGCCGGTACCCTGGTTGACGAGCAGTGGGTCGAGTTCATCGAGCTGAACAGCATCGACGAAGTTATCGTGCGTTCGCCGATCAACTGCGAAACCCGCTACGGTATCTGCGCCAAGTGCTACGGTCGTGACCTGGCTCGCGGTCACCAGGTCAACATCGGTGAAGCTGTCGGCGTTATCGCTGCACAGTCGATCGGTGAGCCGGGTACCCAGCTGACCATGCGTACGTTCCACATCGGTGGTGCTGCAAGCCGGACCTCGGCTGCCGACAGCGTCCAGGTGAAGAACGGCGGTATGGTTCGTCTGCACAACCTGAAGCAGGTCGTGCGCGCCGATGGCAACCTGGTTGCCGTATCGCGTTCCGGCGAGCTGGCCATTGCCGATGAATTCGGTCGTGAGCGTGAGCGTTACAAGCTGCCTTACGGTGCGGTCATTTCGGTCAAGGAAGGTGACAAGGTCGAAGCTGGCGCCATCGTCGCCAAGTGGGACCCGCACACCCACCCGATCGTTACCGAGCTGAAAGGTACCGTGACCTTCGTGGGCATGGAAGAAAACATCACCATCAAGCGTCAGACCGACGAACTGACTGGTTTGACCAACATCGAAGTGCTGGACGTCAAGGATCGCCCTGCCGCAGGCAAGGAAATCCGTCCGGCAATCAAGATGGTCGATGCCAACGGCAAGGACCTGTACCTGCCAGGTACCGACGTACCGGCTCAGTACTTCCTGCCGGCCAACGCCCTTGTCGGTGTGGCTGACGGTGCACAGATCGGTGTTGGTGACGTTATCGCGCGTATCCCGCAAGAAACGTCGAAGACCCGTGACATCACCGGTGGTCTGCCGCGCGTTGCCGACTTGTTCGAAGCGCGTCGTCCGAAAGAAGCCTCGATTCTGGCTGAAGTCAGCGGCACCATCGCGTTCGGTAAAGAGACCAAAGGCAAGCGCCGTCTGGTCATTACGCCGACCGACGGTAGCGATCCGTACGAAGAGCTGATTCCGAAGTGGCGCCACCTGAACGTCTTCGAGGGCGAACAGGTAAACCGCGGCGAAGTTATCTCCGACGGCCCGAGCGATCCGCACGATATCCTGCGTCTGCTGGGTGTGAGCGCGCTGGCCAAGTACATCGTCAACGAGATCCAGGACGTTTACCGCCTGCAAGGCGTTAAGATCAACGACAAGCACATCGAGACCATCCTGCGTCAGATGCTGCGTAAGGTCGAGATCGCCGAGTCGGGTGATTCCAGCTTCATCAAGGGCGACCAGATGGAACTGACTCACGTACTGGTCGAGAACGAGCGTCTCGCCAGCGAAGACAAGTTCATCTCGAAGTTCTCGCGTGTGCTGCTGGGTATCACCAAGGCGTCGCTGTCGACCGAATCGTTCATCTCCGCGGCTTCCTTCCAGGAAACCACCCGCGTACTGACCGAAGCGGCCGTCACCGGCAAGCGCGATTACCTGCGCGGCCTGAAAGAGAACGTGGTCGTGGGTCGTCTGATCCCGGCCGGTACCGGTCTGGCTTACCACAGCGAGCGCAAGCGCCGCCGTGATGCCGACAAACCGCTGCGTGTGAGCGCCAGTGAGGTGGAAGCCGCACTGACCGAAGCGCTGAATTCCAGCGGTAACTAAGTACAGGGCAGGGCCCCGGCAAGCCCCGAACGACCATCGTCGACATGAATTGTTGCCGATGACCGGGCGGGGAGGGCCGGGGCCTCGTCTTGACTGGGTGCAAGATCCTCCGTAGACTTTTGTACCCTTAAATTTGGTGAGGCTCCGTCTCGCCAATTTTTGGCTTTCTTGCAAGACAATAGAGTCGCAAGACAATCAGTGGAGCTAGTAGATGGCAACTATCAACCAGCTGGTACGTCAGCCGCGTAAGCGTTCGGTCGAGAAGTCCGACGTTCCTGCGCTGCAGAACTGCCCGCAACGTCGTGGCGTGTGCACCCGCGTGTACACCACCACGCCGAAAAAACCTAACTCGGCACTGCGTAAAGTTTGCCGTGTGCGTCTGACCAACGGTTTCGAGGTTTCCTCGTACATCGGCGGTGAAGGCCACAACCTGCAAGAGCACAGCGTCGTCCTGATCCGTGGCGGCCGTGTAAAAGACTTGCCAGGTGTTCGTTACCACACCGTTCGCGGCTCTCTGGATACTTCGGGCGTTAAAGGCCGTAACCAGGGTCGTTCGAAGTACGGTACCAAGCGTCCGAAGTAATCGGTCGTTTGCACCCATCCATTTTTTTGAGTCGATAAGAGTAAGGTCGGGCAGGGGTCGAAGACCCACGTCCCGGGCTAACCTGAAGACCGTTTGAGGGCTTATCATGCCAAGACGTCGTGTAGCAGCAAAACGTGAGATTCTGGACGATCCTAAATACGGATCCCAAATCCTCGCCAAGTTCATGAACCACGTGATGGAAAGCGGCAAGAAGGCCGTGGCCGAGCGCATCGTTTACGGTGCACTGGACAAGGTCAAAGAGCGCAAGAACAGCGACCCCCTGGAAATCTTCGAGAAAGCTCTCGACGCCATCGCTCCGCTGGTCGAAGTAAAGTCCCGTCGTGTCGGCGGTGCCACTTACCAGGTTCCGGTTGAAGTTCGTCCATCCCGTCGTAATGCTCTGGCAATGCGCTGGCTCGTAGACTACGCCCGCAAGCGCGGCGAGAAGTCGATGGCTCTGCGCCTGGCTGGCGAGCTGCTGGATGCTGCTGAAGGCAAGGGTGCTGCAGTCAAGAAGCGTGAAGACGTTCACCGTATGGCTGAAGCCAACAAAGCGTTCTCGCACTACCGCTTCTAATTCAAGCATCAATCATTTTGCGAGGGCTTTATGGCTCGTACTACAGCAATTAACCGCTACCGTAACATTGGTATCTGTGCCCACGTTGACGCGGGCAAGACCACCACTACCGAGCGGATCCTGTTCTACACAGGCCTGAGCCACAAGATGGGCGAGGTGCACGACGGCGCCGCGACCACCGACTGGATGGTTCAGGAGCAGGAGCGGGGTATTACCATTACCTCCGCTGCCGTAACTACCTTCTGGAAGGGCTCTGTTGGTCAGTACGACAACTACCGCGTAAACGTCATCGATACCCCCGGCCACGTTGACTTCACCATTGAAGTAGAGCGTTCGCTGCGCGTACTCGACGGTGCGGTCGTTGTGTTCTGCGGTACCTCCGGCGTTGAACCTCAGTCCGAAACCGTATGGCGTCAGGCCAACAAATACGGCGTTCCACGTGTTGTTTACGTGAACAAGATGGACCGTGCCGGTGCAAACTTCCTGCGCGTCGTAGGTCAGATCAAGAACCGTCTGGGTCACACCCCGGTTCCTGTTCAGCTGGCCATCGGTTCGGAAGATAACTTCCAGGGTCAGGTCGACCTGATCAAGATGAAGGCTATCTACTGGAACGACGACGACAAAGGCACCACCTATCGCGAGGAAGAAATTCCTGCCGATATGCTGGAGCTGGCTGAAGAGTGGCGCTCCAACATGGTTGAGGCGGCTGCCGAGGCCAGCGAAGAGCTGATGAACAAGTACCTGGAAGGCGAAGAGCTGACCGTCGAAGAGATCAAAGCCGGTCTGCGCGCGCGCACCCTGGCCAGCGAAATCGTACCGGCCGTCTGCGGTTCGTCGTTCAAGAACAAGGGCGTTCCCCTGGTTCTCGACGCCGTCATCGACTACCTGCCTGCTCCGACCGAGATTCCTGCAATCCAGGGTATCAACCCGGACGACAAGGATCTGGATAAAGACGATCCGGCTGTTCGTAAAGACGAGCGTCACGCTGACGACGACGAGCCGTTCTCGGCTCTGGCGTTCAAGATCGCGACTGACCCGTTCGTGGGTACTCTGACCTTCGTTCGCGTCTACTCGGGTGTTCTGACCTCCGGTGACTCCGTCATCAACTCGGTCAAGGGCAAGAAAGAGCGCGTTGGTCGTATGGTGCAGATGCACGCCAACCAGCGTGAAGAGATCAAGGAAGTGCGCGCTGGCGACATCGCGGCCCTGATCGGCATGAAGGACGTGACCACAGGCGAAACCCTGTGCAACGCCGACAAGCCAATCATCCTTGAGCGTATGGACTTCCCTGAGCCGGTTATTTCGCTCTCCGTTGAGCCGAAAACCAAGGCTGACCAGGAGAAGATGGGTATCGCTCTGGGCAAGCTGGCCCAGGAAGACCCGTCGTTCCGCGTCAAGACCGACGAAGAGACTGGTCAGACCATCATCTCGGGCATGGGTGAGCTGCACCTGGACATCCTCGTTGACCGCATGAAGCGCGAGTTCAACGTCGAAGCCAACATCGGTAAGCCTCAGGTTTCGTACCGCGAGAAGATCACCAAGTCCAACGTCGAGATCGAAGGCAAGTTCGTTCGTCAGTCGGGCGGTCGTGGTCAGTTCGGTCACTGCTGGATCCGTTTCTCGGAGCCGGACGTCGACGAGAAGGGCAACATTACCGAAGGTCTGGTCTTCACCAACGAAGTCGTTGGTGGTGTGATTCCTAAGGAATTCATCGCCCCGATCCAGAAGGGTATCGAAGAGCAGATGAAAAACGGCGTTGTTGCCGGCTATCCGCTGCTCGGCCTGAAGGCCACGGTATTCGACGGTTCGTACCACGACGTCGACTCCAACGAAATGGCGTTCAAAATCGCTGCTTCGATGGCGACCAAGCAACTGGCCCAGAAGGGCGGTGGCGTGGTGCTTGAGCCGATCATGAAGGTCGAAGTTGTAACCCCGGAAGACTACCTGGGTGACGTGATGGGTGACCTGAGCCGTCGTCGCGGGATGATCCAGGGTAATGAAGACTCGGTGTCCGGCAAGGTAATCACTGCTGAGGTACCGCTCGGAGAAATGTTCGGTTATGCGACCGACGTTCGTTCCATGTCTCAGGGTCGCGCAAGCTACTCCATGGAATTCTCCAAATACGCCGAAGCTCCGTCGAACATCGTCGAAGCACTCGTTAAAAAACAAGGCTAATCCCCTTTAGGCAAGAGGTTCACTGTCGTGGCTAAAGAAAAATTTGATCGTTCCCTTCCCCACGTTAACGTCGGCACCATCGGCCACGTTGACCACGGTAAGACCACTCTGACCGCAGCTCTGACTCGCGTCTGCTCCGAAGTTTTCGGTTCGGCAGTCGTTGAGTTCGACAAGATCGACTCGGCTCCGGAAGAAAAAGCGCGCGGTATCACCATCAACACCGCACACGTCGAGTACAACTCGAACATTCGTCACTACGCTCACGTCGACTGCCCAGGTCACGCTGACTACGTGAAGAACATGATCACCGGTGCTGCCCAGATGGACGGCGCGATCCTGGTTTGCTCGGCCGCCGATGGTCCGATGCCACAAACCCGTGAGCACATCCTGCTGTCCCGTCAGGTTGGCGTTCCGTACATCGTGGTCTTCCTGAACAAGGCTGACCTGGTAGACGACGCTGAGCTGCTGGAACTGGTCGAGATGGAAGTTCGCGACCTGCTGTCCACCTACGACTTCCCAGGCGACGACACCCCGATCATCATCGGTTCGGCTCGTATGGCGCTGGAAGGCAAAGACGACAACGAAATGGGCACCAGCGCTGTCAAGAAGCTGGTTGAAACTCTGGACAGCTACATCCCAGAGCCAGAGCGTGCTATCGACAAGCCGTTCCTGATGCCAATCGAAGACGTATTCTCGATCTCGGGTCGTGGTACCGTTGTTACCGGCCGTATCGAGCGTGGTATCGTCCGCGTTCAAGATCCGCTGGAAATCGTTGGTCTGCGTGACACCACTACCACCACCTGCACCGGCGTTGAGATGTTCCGCAAGCTGCTGGACGAAGGTCGTGCTGGCGAGAACTGCGGCGTTCTGCTGCGTGGTACCAAGCGTGACGACGTTGAGCGTGGCCAGGTTCTGGTCAAGCCAGGTTCGGTCAAGCCGCACACCAAGTTCACCGCAGAAGTCTATGTCCTGTCGAAGGAAGAAGGCGGTCGTCACACTCCGTTCTTCAAAGGCTACCGTCCTCAGTTCTACTTCCGTACCACTGACGTGACCGGTAACTGCGAACTGCCGGAAGGCGTTGAAATGGTAATGCCAGGTGACAACATTCAGATGACTGTCACTCTGATCAAGACCATCGCAATGGAAGACGGTCTGCGCTTCGCTATCCGTGAAGGCGGTCGTACCGTCGGCGCCGGCGTCGTAGCCAAAATCATCGAGTAATCACTCGACCGATTGAAAAAACCCCCGCTCAGCGGGGGTTTTTTTTTATTGGGTTGACACTAAATTGGGGCGTCTATAGAATCACGCCTCCTTTTAGCGGGCGTAGTGCGTCCGTTGGGAACAGCCTGGAGTCTGAAATCCAATGCAAAATCAGCAAATCCGTATCAGGTTGAAGGCTTTCGACCATCGCCTGATCGACCAATCCACCCAGGAAATCGTGGAAACCGCGAAACGTACTGGTGCACAAGTGCGTGGTCCAATTCCACTGCCTACCCGCAAAGAGCGTTTCACCGTTCTGGTCTCCCCGCACGTCAACAAAGACGCGCGTGACCAGTACGAGATTCGCACTCATAAGCGTGTTCTGGACATCGTCCAGCCAACGGATAAAACCGTTGACGCGCTGATGAAGCTTGATCTCGCGGCAGGTGTGGAAGTGCAGATCAGCCTCGGCTAAGACTTCGGTCTTGTCCGTGTAACGCTCTGAAATGGGCGGCCATAGCGGGTGAAAGCCCCGTACACTCATGAGGTTACAACATGACTATTGGTGTAGTCGGTCGTAAATGCGGTATGACCCGCGTTTTCACCGAAGAAGGTGTCTCCATTCCGGTCACGGTCATTGAGATCGAGCCGAATCGCGTCACCCAGTTCAAGACTGAAGAAACCGATGGCTACCGTGCAGTGCAAGTCACTGTCGGCGAGCGTCGTGCTTCGCGTGTGACTGCTGCTCAAGCAGGTCACTTCGCTAAAGCGAACGTTGCCGCTGGTCGCGGTGTCTGGGAGTTCCGCCTTGAAGAAGGCGAGTTCCAGGCTGGCGACTCGATCAAAGCTGAACTCTTCACTGCAGGCCAGCTGGTAGACGTTACTGGTCAGTCCAAAGGTAAAGGCTTCGCCGGTACCATCAAGCGCTGGAACTTCCGTGGTCAGGACAACACCCACGGTAACTCCGTGTCGCACCGCGTCCCAGGCTCCATCGGCCAGTGCCAGACTCCTGGTCGTGTGTTCAAGGGCAAAAAAATGTCCGGTCACATGGGCGCCGAGCGCGTGACTGTTCAGTCCCTGGAAGTAGTACGCGTAGACGCTGAACGCAACCTGCTGCTGATCAAGGGTGCCGTACCTGGCGCTACTGGCGGCGACGTGGTTGTACGTCCGGCTGTCAAGGCTCGCGGTTAAGGGGAAACTGACATGCAACTTAATGTAAATGACGCTCAGGCGATCGAAGTTTCCGAACTGACTTTCGGTGGCGAATTCAACGAGACGCTGGTTCACCAAGCAGTCGTGGCCTACATGGCCGGCGGCCGTCAGGGCACCAAGCAGCAAAAGACCCGTTCCGACGTGGCTGGTGGCGGTAAGCGCCCATGGCGTCAGAAGGGTACTGGCCGTGCTCGTGCTGGTACCACTCGTGGTCCGATCTGGCGTGGCGGTGGTGTTACCTTCGCAGCTCGCCCTCAAGATCACTCGCAAAAGCTCAACAAGAAGATGTACCGCGCAGCTCTGCGCTCCATCCTCGCTGAGCTGGTGCGTAGCGACCGTCTGGTCGTGGTTCAGGACTTCGCTGTTGAAGCACCGAAAACCAAAGATCTGCTGAACAAGCTGAACGGCATGGGTCTGAGCGACGTTCTGATCGTTTCGGACGCTGTTGATCAGAACCTGTACCTGGCTGCTCGCAACCTGCCACACGTCGATGTACGTGACGTGCAAGGTTCCGACCCGGTCAGTCTGATCGCATACGAGAAAGTGTTGATCACTGTCTCGGCCGTGAAGAAATTCGAGGAGCTGCTGGGATGAACCAGGAACGCGTATTCAAAGTCCTCCTTGGCCCGCACGTTTCCGAGAAGGCTACCGTTCTGGCTGAGAAAAAAGGCCAGTTCGTATTCAAGGTTGCTACTGACGCAACCAAGCTGGAAATCAAGAAAGCTGTCGAAGGCCTGTTCAACGTAAAAGTTGAAAACGTGTCGACCGTTAACGTTCTGGGTAAAACCAAGCGTACCGCACGTGGTCTGGGCAAGCGTAATGACTGGAAGAAGGCAATTGTCTCCCTTCAGCCAGGCCAAGATCTCGATTTCAGCAGCAGTGCTGAGTAAGGAAGGGGTGCATCATGGCAATCGTTAAATGCAAACCGACTTCCCCTGGCCGCCGTTTCGTGGTCAAGGTGGTCAACAAGGAGCTCCACAAGGGCGCTCCTCACGCACCGCTGCTCGAGAAGAAATCGAAGTCTGGTGGTCGTAACAATAATGGCCGCATTACCACTCGTCACGTTGGTGGTGGTCATAAGCAGCATTACCGTCTGGTCGACTTCCGTCGCAACGACAAAGATGGCATCCCAGCCACTGTCGAGCGTATCGAATACGATCCAAACCGTACTGCTCACATCGCCCTGCTGTGCTATGCAGACGGTGAGCGTCGCTACATCATCGCTCCTAAAGGCGTGAGCGCTGGCGACCAGCTGATCGCAGGTTCCCTGGCCCCAATCAAGGCCGGTAACTCCCTGCAGCTGCGTAACATCCCAGTAGGTAGCACCATTCACGGCATCGAACTGAAGCCGGGTAAAGGTGCACAGATCGCTCGTTCCGCTGGTGCTTCGGCTCAGCTGATCGCTCGCGAAGGTGTCTACGTGACCCTGCGTCTGCGCTCTGGTGAAATGCGTAAAGTACTGGCTGAGTGCCGTGCGACCCTGGGCGAAGTCTCGAACTCCGAGCACAGCCTGCGTTCGCTGGGTAAAGCAGGTGCCAAACGCTGGCGCGGCGTTCGCCCAACCGTTCGTGGCGTTGCCATGAACCCGGTTGACCACCCGCATGGTGGTGGTGAAGGTCGTACCTCCGGTGGTCGTCATCCGGTATCGCCATGGGGCTTCCCAACCAAGGGTGCTAAAACCCGTGGTAATAAGCGTACCGACAACATGATCGTCCGTCGTCGCAAGTAACTAGAGGGATACGACAGTGCCACGTTCTCTGAAAAAAGGTCCTTTTATCGATCTTCACCTGTTGAAGAAGGTCGAAGTGGCGGTGGAGAAGAACGATCGCAAGCCAGTTAAAACCTGGTCGCGTCGCTCGATGATCCTGCCACAAATGGTCGGTCTGACCATCGCGGTTCACAACGGTCGCCAACATGTCCCAGTTCTCGTGAACGAAGACATGGTCGGCCACAAACTGGGCGAGTTCGCCGGTACCCGCACCTATCGCGGGCACGTGGCTGACAAGAAAGCCAAGCGTTAAGGGGTAAGGAAATGGAAGTAGCCGCTAAGTTGTCGGGCGCTCGCATCTCCGCCCAGAAAGCCCGCTTGGTCGCCGACCAGATCCGCGGGAAGAAGGTGGGCGAAGCGCTCAACCTGTTGGCCTTCAGCAGCAAAAAAGCCGCTGAAATCATGAAGAAAGTCCTCGAGTCGGCCGTTGCCAACGCCGAACACAACGAAGGCGCAGACGTTGATGACCTGAAGGTCTCCACCGTCTTCGTCAACGAAGGGCGTTCGCTGAAGCGCATCATGCCACGTGCCAAAGGCCGTGCTGATCGCATCGTCAAGCGGTCTTGCCATATCACTGTCAAGGTTGCGGACAAGTAACGGAGTCGATCAGATGGGTCAGAAAGTACATCCCACTGGCATTCGCCTGGGAATCGTCAAGGAGCACACCTCCGTCTGGTACGCAGACGGTGCTACTTACGCAGATTACCTGTTGAAGGATCTGAAAACACGTGAGTACCTCCAAGACAAACTAAAAAGCGCGTCCGTAAGCCGTATCGATATTCATCGTCCGGCTCAAACTGCACGCATCACCATCCACACCGCTCGTCCCGGTATCGTTATCGGTAAGAAAGGTGAGGATGTCGAGAAGCTGCGTCAGGACCTGACCAAGCAGATGGGTGTGCCTGTGCACATCAACATCGAAGAGATCCGCAAGCCGGAACTCGACGCTATGCTGGTTGCGCAGAGCGTAGCTCAGCAGCTGGAACGCCGCGTAATGTTCCGTCGCGCCATGAAGCGCGCCGTACAGAACGCCATGCGTATTGGTGCCAAGGGCATCAAGATCCAGGTGAGCGGTCGTCTCGGCGGCGCCGAGATTGCTCGTACCGAGTGGTATCGCGAAGGTCGTGTGCCTCTGCACACCCTGCGTGCCGATATCGACTACAACACCTACGAAGCTCACACCACTTACGGTGTGATCGGTGTGAAGGTTTGGATCTTCAAAGGCGAAGTTATTGGTGGTCGCCAAGAAGAACTGAAACCACAAGCACCAGCGCCTCGTAAAAAAGCTGCTAAGTAAGGGGTACGCCAAATGTTGCAACCAAAGCGTACAAAATTCCGCAAGCAGATGACTGGCCACAACCGTGGTCTGGCACTGCGCGGTAGCAAAGTCAGCTTCGGCGAATTCGCCCTGAAAGCTGTTGCTCGCGGTCGCCTCACCGCTCGCCAGATCGAGTCGGCACGTCGTGCTCTGACTCGTCACGTGAAACGTGGCGGTAAGATCTGGATCCGTGTCTTCCCGGACAAGCCGATCTCCAAGAAACCTCTCGAGGTTCGTATGGGTAAAGGTAAGGGTTCCGTGGAATACTGGGTTGCCCAGATCCAGCCAGGCAAAGTCCTGTACGAGATCGAGGGTGTTTCTGAAGAGCTGGCGCGCGAAGCTTTCGCCCTGGCTGCTGCAAAGCTGCCTCTCGCCACCTCCTTTGTTAAGCGGACGGTGATGTGATGAAAGCGAATGAACTTCGTGAAAAATCGGCACAGCAGCTGAACGAGCAACTGCTCGGCTTGCTGCGCGACCAGTTCAATCTGCGTATGCAGAAAGCAACTGGCCAGTTGGGGCAGTCGCACCTGCTCTCGCAAGTTAAGCGTGACATCGCTCGCGTGAAAACTGTGCTCAACCAGCAGGCAGGTAAGTGATCATGGCTGAAGCTGAAAAAACCGTCCGTACGCTGACTGGCCGTGTCGTCAGCGACAAAATGGACAAGACCATCACCGTTCTGATCGAGCGTCGCGTAAAGCACCCGATCTACGGTAAATACGTTAAGCGTTCGACTAAGCTGCACGCGCACGACGAAGCCAACCAGTGCAAGATCGGCGACAAGGTTTCCATCCGTGAAACCCGTCCGCTGGCCAAGACCAAGTCCTGGGCACTGGTTGAAGTCCTCGAACGCGCTGTTGAAGTCTAAGGGCTAGGGGTCGGAGAAATTTTATGATTCAGACTCAATCCATGCTCGATGTGGCCGATAACAGCGGCGCTCGTCGCGTCATGTGCATCAAGGTACTCGGCGGTTCGCACCGCCGTTACGCCGGCATCGGTGACATCATCAAAGTAACCGTCAAGGAAGCAATTCCGCGCGGTAAGGTCAAAAAAGGCCAAGTGATGACCGCTGTTGTCGTCCGTACCCGTCACGGTGTACGTCGCGCTGACGGTTCCATCATTCGTTTCGACGGCAACGCTGCTGTTCTGCTGAACAACAAGCAAGAGCCGATCGGCACTCGCATCTTCGGGCCAGTGACCCGTGAACTTCGTACTGAGAAGTTCATGAAGATCGTCTCGCTCGCCCCTGAAGTGCTGTAAGGAGATCCGACATGCAAAAGATTCGTCGTGACGACGAGATCATCGTGATCGCCGGCAAAGACAAAGGTAAGCGCGGTAAGGTGCTGAAGGTTCTCGCTGATGACCGTCTGGTCATCGGTGGCGTGAACCTGGTCAAGCGTCATACCAAGCCTAACCCGATGGCGGGCGTTCAGGGCGGTATCGTCGAGAAAGAAGCGCCTCTGCACGCTTCCAACGTTGCCATCTTCAATGGCGAAACCAACAAGGCTGACCGCGTTGGTTTCAAAGTAGAAGACGGTAAGAAAATTCGTGTCTTCAAGTCGACCCAAAAAGCGGTTGATGCTTGAACACTGCTAGGTAGAAGACCATGGCACGACTGAAAGAGATTTACCGGAACGAAATCGCTCCCAAGCTTAAGGAAGAACTTAAGCTGTCGAACGTGATGGAAGTTCCGCGCGTTACCAAAATCACCCTGAACATGGGTCTGGGCGAAGCGATCGGCGACAAAAAAGTCATCGAGCACGCTGTTGCCGACCTGGAAAAGATCACCGGTCAAAAGCCGGTCGTGACTTTCGCTCGTAAATCCATCGCGGGCTTCAAAGTCCGTGAAGGATGGCCGATCGGCGTCAAGGTGACCCTGCGTAGCGACAAGATGTACGAATTCCTGGACCGCCTGCTGGCGATCTCCCTGCCTCGGGTTCGCGACTTCCGCGGCCTGAATGCCAAGTCCTTCGATGGCCGTGGCAACTACAGCATGGGCGTGAAAGAGCAGATCATCTTCCCGGAAATCGATTACGACAAGATCGATGCTCTGCGCGGTTTGGACATCACCCTGACCACCACTGCTCGTTCGGATGACGAAGGCCGCGCTCTGCTGCGTGCTTTCAAATTCCCGTTCCGCAACTGATTGGAGTAGGAAAATGGCCAAGAAGAGCATGAAAAACCGCGAGCTGAAGCGTCAGCTCACGGTAGCCAAGTTCGCCAAAAAGCGTGCTGAGCTGAAAGCGACCATCGTCAACCTGAACGCCTCTCCAGAAGAGCGTTTCGCTGCCGTTGTCGCTCTGCAGAAGCAGCCACGTGATGCCAGCGCTGCGCGTCTGCGCAACCGTTGCCGCCTGACCGGTCGTCCTCACGGTGTATACCGTAAGTTCGGCCTGGGCCGTAACATGCTGCGTCAAGCGGCAATGCGCGGTGACGTACCGGGTCTGGTCAAGGCCTCCTGGTAATCGCTGTAGGTGTGATCCCGGTGGAAGGGGAGCAATCTTCCGACCGCCGGTGACCTCGCCAACAAACAAGCCCCTATATGGGGCTTGTTTCGTTTCTACCTTGTGTCTAGAATGACCGGCTCACCTGAGCCTGGGTTTTTTGCCCAATCCGCTCGGGTGGTTGTGATAGCCGCAAGGCTAATAATTCTTGTATCAGGAGCATCTAGCCCATGAGTATGCAGGACCCGTTAGCGGACATGCTAACTCGCATCCGTAATGCCCAGATGGCTGAAAAGTCCGTCGTAAGCATGCCTTCCTCTACGCTGAAGGTCGCGGTTGCCAAAGTTCTGAAGGATGAAGGTTACATCGCTGGCTACCAAGTCAGTGGCGAAGCCAAGCCCTCCCTGTCGATCGAACTGAAGTACTTCGAAGGCCGTCCGGTCATCGAGGAACTGAAGCGCTCCAGCCGTCCAGGCCTGCGCCAGTACAAGGCCGTTACCGATCTGCCGAAAGTACGTGGCGGTTTGGGCGTGTCTATTGTCTCCACCAACAAAGGTGTGATGACTGATCGCGCTGCGCGCGCTGCCGGTGTCGGCGGCGAAGTTCTCTGCACAGTGTTCTAAGGGGGGATAGACATGTCTCGCGTCGCTAAGAACCCCGTTAAGCTGCCATCTGGTGTCGAAGTCAAATTCGCCGGCCAGCAGCTTTCGGTGAAGGGTGCCAAAGGCACTCTCGAACTGAACGTTCACTCGTCTGTTGAAGTTACCGAAGAGTCTGGTGAGCTGCGTTTCGTCGCTCGCAATGGTGACCAGCAAGCTCGCGCCATGGCCGGTACTACCCGCGCTCTGGTCAACAACATGGTCCAGGGCGTAAGCCAAGGCTTCGAGCGCAAGCTCCAGCTGGTCGGTGTTGGTTACAAGGCACAGGCCAAGGGCACTATCCTGAACCTGGCCCTGGGCTTCTCGCACCCAGTGGACTACGAACTGCCAGCCGGTATCACCGCTGAAACGCCTAGCCAGACCGACATCCTGATCAAGGGTATCGACAAGCAGCTGGTAGGTCAGGTGGCCGCTGAAATCCGCGACTTCCGTCCACCAGAGCCTTACAAAGGTAAAGGTGTGCGTTACGCGGACGAAGTAGTCCGTCGTAAAGAAGCCAAGAAGAAGTAGGGCCTAGCAAATGACCGACAAAAAAGTTACTCGACTGCGTCGCGCTCGCAAAGCACGCCTCAAGATGCACGAACTCGAAGTCGTGCGCCTGTGCGTGTTCCGCTCCTCGCAGCACATCTACGCCCAGGTCATTTCGGCCGACGGCAGCAAGGTTCTGGCAAGCGCCTCGACCTTGGACAAAGACCTGCGTGATGGCGCCACTGGCAACATCGACGCGGCCACTAAGGTTGGCAAGCTGGTAGCTGAGCGTGCGAAAGCCGCCGGTGTATCTCAAGTTGCCTTTGACCGTTCCGGCTTCAAGTACCATGGCCGCGTCAAAGCGCTGGCTGATGCTGCTCGTGAAGGCGGGCTGGAGTTCTAAGTTATGGCAAATAACGATCAAAAGCGCGACGAAGGCTACATCGAGAAGCTGGTTCAAGTTAACCGCGTTGCCAAGACCGTAAAAGGCGGCCGTATCTTCACCTTCACCGCGTTGACCGTGGTTGGTGATGGTAAAGGTCGTGTCGGCTTCGGCCGTGGCAAATCGCGCGAAGTACCTGCTGCGATCCAGAAAGCCATGGAAGCTGCTCGTCGCAACATGATCCAGGTTGACCTGAAGGGCACCACCCTGCAGTACGCCACCAAGGCTGCCCACGGCGCCTCGAAGGTTTACATGCAGCCTGCCTCGGAAGGTACCGGTATCATCGCCGGCGGTGCAATGCGTGCTGTCCTGGAAGTTGCTGGCGTTCAGAACGTTCTGGCCAAGTGCTACGGTTCGACCAACCCAGTGAACGTGGTTTACGCCACCTTCAAGGGTCTGAAAGCCATGCAATCTCCTGAATCCATTGCTGCCAAGCGCGGCAAGAGCGTCGAGGAGATCTTCTGATCATGGCAACCGTTAAAGTAACGCTGATCAAGAGCGTCTCGGGCCGTATCCCTAACCACAAACTGTGCGTTAAGGGTCTGGGTCTGCGTCGCATCGGTCACACTGTAGAAGTCCAGGATACTCCCGAGAATCGCGGGATGATCAACAAGGCTTACTACATGCTGCGCGTCGAGGGTTAATCGATGAAACTCAATGATCTGAGTCCAGCGCCGGGTTCCCGTCGCGAAAAGCATCGTCCGGGTCGTGGTATCGGTAGCGGTCTGGGTAAGACCGGCGGCCGTGGCCACAAAGGTCAGACCTCCCGTTCGGGTGGTTCGATCGCTCCGGGCTTCGAAGGCGGTCAACAGCCGCTGCACCGTCGTCTGCCGAAATTCGGCTTCGTTTCCCTGAAAGCCATGGACCGCGCAGAAGTGCGTCTGTCCGAGCTGGCCAAAGTGGAAGGCGACGTGATCTCCGTGCAATCCCTGAAGGATGCCAACGTGATCAACCAGCACATTCAGCGTGTGAAAATCATGCTGTCTGGCGAAGTTACTCGCGCAGTCACCATCAAGGGCATCGCAGCCACCAAGGGTGCGCGTGCGGCTATCGAAGCAGCTGGCGGCAAATTCGAGGAATAAATGGCTAAGCAAGGTGCTCTCTCTTCGCTCGGTAAGGGCGGGATGTCGGAACTCTGGGCTCGTCTGCGCTTTCTGTTCATGGCGATCATCGTCTATCGGATAGGTGCGCATATCCCGGTTCCAGGCATCAATCCGGACCGTCTGGCGGATCTGTTTCGGCAGAATGAGGGGACCATTCTTAGCTTGTTCAACATGTTTTCCGGTGGCGCGCTTGAGCGCATGAGCATCTTTGCACTGGGGATCATGCCGTACATTTCGGCATCGATCATCATGCAGCTGATGACGGCGGTCAGCCCGCAACTGGAGCAGTTGAAGAAGGAAGGTGAAGCTGGCCGTCGCAAGATCAGCCAGTACACCCGCTACGGCACCGTTATCCTGGCGCTGGTCCAAGCCATTGGCATGTCCATTGGCTTGGCCAACCAGGGCGTGGCGTTTTCTGTCGGCCTGGGCTTCCATGTCGTCGCGGTTTCCACGTTTGTGGCCGGCGCGATGTTCATGATGTGGCTGGGCGAGCAGATCACCGAGCGCGGTGTGGGCAACGGTATCTCGATGTTGATCTTCGCAGGTATCGTTGCCGGTCTTCCGAGAGCAATCGGGCAGTCTTTCGAGTCTGCGCGTACAGGCGATATCAACATTTTCGCCCTGGTCGCAATCGGTTTGCTGGCAGTAGCGATTATCGGTTTCGTGGTGTTCATTGAGCGTGGTCAGCGTCGTATCGCCGTTCACTACGCCAAGCGTCAGCAGGGCCGCAAGGTCTTCGCTGCGCAGACCAGCCACTTGCCGTTGAAGGTGAACATGGCGGGGGTTATCCCGGCTATTTTCGCCAGCAGCATTTTGCTGTTCCCGGCTTCGCTGGGTGCCTGGTTCGGTCAGTCCGAAGGTATGGGCTGGTTGCAGGACATCTCGCAGTCGATCGCTCCTGGTCAGCCGTTGAACATCTTGCTGTTTAGTGCAGGGATCATTTTCTTCTGCTTCTTCTACACAGCGCTGATGTTCAATCCGAAAGACGTAGCGGAAAACCTGAAGAAGTCCGGTGCCTTTATTCCGGGTATCCGTCCTGGTGAACAGTCGGCTCGCTACATTGATGGCGTTCTGACCCGTTTGACCATGTTCGGTGCTCTTTACATGATGGCCGTCTGCCTTCTGCCCCAGTTCCTGGTGGTGGCAGCAAATGTGCCGTTCTACCTTGGCGGGACCTCGTTGCTGATTGTGGTAGTGGTTGTGATGGACTTCATGTCCCAAGTACAATCGCACCTCGTTTCGCACCAGTACGAATCCCTGATGAAGAAAGCCAACCTGAAAGGCTACGGTGGCAGCGGTTTGCTGCGCTGATACGCCCCTAAGGTTCGAGGAGTCGGTAATGAAAGTTCGTGCATCGGTGAAAAAGCTGTGCCGTAACTGCAAGATCATCCGTCGCGAAGGCGTCGTACGAGTGATCTGCAGCGCGGAACCGCGTCACAAACAGCGCCAAGGCTGAGTGTGATCGTCGCTTCAAACCCAGCAGCTAGTGTGCTGCTGGGTTGATTATTCGTTTCTACAGCGATATTATCTCGCGCCCTATTTCTTGGCTTCCGGGGCGTAGGTAGCTGTCAATTGGAGTCCCACTGAATGGCCCGTATTGCAGGCGTCAACATTCCAGATAACAAGCATACTGTTATCTCGCTGACCTACATCTATGGTGTCGGTCGCACAACTGCGCAGAAGATCTGTGCAGACGCTGGTGTAAACCCAGCCGCTAAGATCAAGGATCTGAGCGACGAGCAAATCGAAACCCTGCGTGGCGAAGTCGCGAAGTTCACCACCGAAGGTGACCTGCGTCGTGACATCAACATGAAGATCAAGCGCTTGATGGACCTGGGTTGCTACCGCGGCCTGCGTCATCGTAAAGGTCTGCCGGTTCGCGGTCAGCGTACCAAGACCAACGCACGCACCCGTAAGGGCCCGCGTAAGCCGATCCGCAAGTAACCGCCCAGGAATATAGACATGGCAAAACCTGCTGCTCGTCCTCGTAAGAAAGTCAAAAAGACAGTGGTTGATGGCATCGCCCACATCCATGCGTCTTTCAACAACACCATCGTGACCATCACCGACCGTCAGGGCAATGCTTTGTCCTGGGCGACCTCCGGTGGTTCGGGTTTCCGTGGTTCGCGCAAATCCACCCCGTTCGCAGCACAGATCGCTGCTGAGCGTGCTGGTCAAGCTGCGCTGGAATACGGTCTGAAGAACCTCGACGTTAACGTCAAGGGTCCAGGTCCAGGTCGTGAGTCCGCCGTTCGTGCATTGAACAGCTGCGGCTACAAGATCGCCAGCATCACCGACGTGACGCCAATCCCGCACAACGGGTGCCGTCCGCCGAAGAAGCGTCGCGTGTAATCAGGAGACAGAAGAATGGCACGTTACATTGGTCCAAAATGCAAACTGTCTCGTCGTGAAGGCACCGATCTGTTCCTGAAGAGCGGCGTTCGCGCTCTGGAATCGAAGTGCAACATCGAAGCAGCCCCAGGTATCCACGGCCAGCGCCGTGGCCGTCAGTCCGACTACGGTACCCAGCTGCGCGAGAAACAAAAAGTCCGTCGTATCTACGGTGTTCTGGAGCGTCAGTTCCGCGGTTACTACCAAGCTGCTGCCTCGAAAAAAGGCGCAACCGGTGAGAACCTGCTGCAACTGCTCGAGTGCCGTCTGGATAACGTCGTCTACCGTATGGGCTTCGGCTCGACTCGTTCCGAGTCCCGTCAGCTGGTTTCGCACAAAGCGATCAGCGTCAACGGTAAGACTGTAAACATTCCATCCTACCAAGTTCGTCCGGGTGACGTGGTCGCGGTTCGCGAGAAGTCGCTGAGCCAGCTGCGCATTGTTCAAGCCCTTGAACTGTGCGCCCAGCGTGGCCGCGTTGAGTGGGTTGACGTGGATGCTGCTAAAAAGTCGGGCGTTTTCAAGAACGTTCCTGCTCGCAGCGACCTGTCTGCCGACATCAACGAGAACCTGATTGTCGAGCTCTACTCCAAGTAAGGGCTAGAAAATAGGTGCATCCATGCAGATTTCGGTAAATGAGTTCCTGACTCCCCGCCACATTGATGTGCAGGTAGTCAGTCCGACCCGCGCCAAGATCACGCTCGAGCCTCTCGAGCGTGGCTTCGGCCATACCCTGGGCAACGCGCTGCGCCGCATCCTGTTGTCCTCCATGCCTGGCTGTGCAGTAGTCGAGGCCGAGATCGATGGCGTACTCCATGAGTACTCCGCGATCGAAGGTGTTCAGGAAGACGTAATTGAAATCCTGTTGAACCTGAAAGGCCTGGCTATCAAACTGCACGGTCGTGACGAAGTTACGCTGACCTTGTCGAAAAAGGGTTCGGGGGTGGTTACCGCTGCCGATATTCAGCTGGATCACGATGTCGAGATCGTCAACCCCGATCACGTAATCGCGAACCTGGCGTCGAACGGCGCCCTGAACATGAAGCTCACCGTAGCTCGTGGTCGTGGTTACGAGCCGGCCGACTCCCGTCAAACCGACGAAGACGAAAGCCGTAGCATTGGCCGTCTGCAGTTGGACGCTTCGTTCAGCCCGGTGCGTCGTATCGCCTATGTGGTCGAAAACGCCCGTGTTGAACAGCGTACCAACTTGGACAAGCTGGTCATTGATCTGGAAACCAACGGCACCCTGGATCCTGAAGAGGCAATCCGCCGCGCTGCGACCATCCTGCAACAGCAGCTGGCCGCGTTCGTCGACCTCAAAGGTGACAGTGAGCCTGTCGTAGTCGAGCAGGAAGACGAGATCGATCCGATCCTGCTGCGTCCGGTTGACGACCTGGAACTGACTGTACGTTCGGCCAACTGCCTCAAGGCGGAGAACATCTACTACATCGGCGACCTGATTCAGCGTACCGAAGTAGAGCTGTTGAAGACTCCTAACCTGGGCAAGAAGTCCCTGACTGAAATCAAGGACGTCCTGGCCTCTCGTGGTCTGTCTCTCGGCATGCGCCTCGACAACTGGCCGCCTGCAAGTCTTAAGAAAGACGACAAGGCGACCGCCTGATCGTCGTAATCACCGAACGTAGTGTTTGGTAAGGAATGAATCATGCGTCATCGTAAAAGTGGACGTCACCTGAGCCGTACCAGCTCTCACCGCAAAGCTATGTTCCAGAACATGGCTGTGTCGCTGATCGAGCACGAGCTGATCAAAACCACCCTGCCGAAAGCCAAGGAACTGCGCCGCGTTGCCGAGCCGCTGATCACCCTGGCCAAGGAAGACAGCGTTGCTAACCGTCGTCTGGCCTTCGACCGTACCCGTTCGAAGTCCGCTGTTGGCAAACTGTTCAACGATCTGGGCAAGCGTTACGCCACCCGTCAGGGCGGCTACCTGCGCATCCTGAAGTGCGGTTTCCGCGCTGGCGACAACGCGCCTATGGCGTACGTCGAGCTGGTTGATCGTCCAGTCGGTGGTGCTGTAGAAGCTGCCGAGTAAGACGTTCTGTCTGCTACAAAGAACCGGGCCTTGTGCCCGGTTTTTTGTGTCTGCAAGTATTGTTAATTTCTATTGATGCAAGTCGTGTAATGAATTTGTCCTGAAACGACCGCTCGTCAATACTCCTATCCAAGCCGATTAGCCGGCAGTTCTAGACCGATAAGGAGAGCCCATGAGCAAGATTCTCACCACCGCCAGCGGTGCACCCGTAGCTGACAACCAGAATTCCCGCTCTGCCGGCCCCCGCGGCCCGCTGCTGCTCGACGATTTCCACCTGATCGAGAAGCTCGCCCACTTTAACCGCGAGAACATCCCAGAACGTCGTGTTCACGCCAAGGGTTCAGGCGCGTACGGTACCTTTACCGTTACCCGCGACATCACCGGCTACACCAGCGCCAAGCTGTTCGAGCAGGTCGGCAAGCAGACTGAAACCTTCCTGCGCTTCTCCACGGTCGGTGGTGAACGTGGTTCGGCTGACACCGAGCGTGATCCGCGTGGCTTCGCCGTCAAGTTTTATACCGAGGAAGGCAACTGGGACATCGTTGGCAACAACACCCCGGTGTTCTTCATCCGTGACCCGCTCAAGTTCCCGGACTTTATCCACACTCAGAAGCGCCACCCGCAGTCCAACCTGAAAAACGCGCAAATGATGTGGGACTTCTGGTCACACTCGCCCGAGGCGCTGCACCAGGTCACCATCCTGTTCTCTGACCGCGGCATCCCGGATGGCTACCGTCACATGCACGGGTTCGGCAGCCACACCTACAGCCTGATTAGCGCCGCCGGTGAGCGTACCTGGGTGAAGTGGCACTTCAAGACTCAGCAAGGCATCAAGAACCTCGCCCCTGCCGACGCTGCACGCCTGGCGGGTACAGACCCGGACTATGCCCAGCGCGACCTGTTCGAGGCGATCGAGCGCGGCGACTACCCGCGATGGACTGTGTGCATTCAGGTGATGACTGAGGCCGAGGCCGCCAGCCGTGACGAGAACCCGTTCGATGTGACCAAGACCTGGTCGCAGAAGGATTTTCCGCTGATCGAGGTCGGCGTCCTGGAGCTCAACCGCAACCCGCTCAACTACTTCGCTGAGGTCGAGCAAGCGGCGTTTGGCCCGAGCAATATGGTCCCAGGCGTCGGGCTGTCGCCTGACCGCATGCTGCAGGGCCGGGTGTTCGCCTACGCCGATGCGCACCGCTACCGCGTGGGCACCAACCATCAGCAGTTACCGGTCAACGCGCCGCGCGCTGCGGTCAATAGCTACCAGCGTGATGGTTCTATGGCTATTGGAAGCTACGGCAGCGCGCCGAACTACGAGCCCAATAGCTATGGCGATGCACCCAAGCAGTCGCCACGCCATGCCGAGCCTGCCCTGGCCCTGAATGGCTCGGCTGATCGCTACGATCATCGTGAGGACAGTGACTACTACAGCCATGCCGGTGCACTGTTCCGCTTGATGAACGAACAGCAGAAGGCCCTGCTGATCAACAACATCGCGGGCGCCATGGCAGGCGTGAGCGACGATGTCATCCAACGCCAGTTGCAGTACTTCTTCAAGGCCGACCCGGCCTACGGCGAGGGGATTGCAAAGGCGCTGGGCGTGAATCTCGCCTAAGTCGAAGTGATAAGAAGAACCGCCCTCATTTGGGCGGTTTTTCAATGAATATCACTACTGTTTAACCGATTTTTTGCATCTAATTGCGCGTTTTTCAGTGACCGCGAGCAAAACGTGGTTCACACTATGTCCATTGATGTTTTCACATGGAGAAGCAGGGCGATGCAAGGTCACCCGGACGTAATCAACTACCTCGTCACGTTGCTGAAGGGCGAACTGGCAGCACGCGACCAGTACTTCATTCACTCGCGTATGTATGAAGACTGGGGCCTGTCCAAGCTCTACGAGCGCATCAACCACGAGATGGAAGAAGAAACGCAGCACGCCGACGCGCTGATGCGCCGCATCCTCATGCTCGAAGGCACCCCCGACATGCGCGCGGATGACCTCGAAGTGGGCAGCACCGTGCCGGAGATGATCGAAGCCGACCTCAAGCTGGAATACAAGGTCCGCGCCGCGCTGTGCAAAGGCATCGAGCTGTGCGAGCTGCACAAGGACTACATCAGCCGCGACATCTTGCGCGCGCAGTTGGCCGATACCGAAGAAGATCACACCTACTGGTTGGAGAAGCAGCAGGGCCTGATCAAGGTTATCGGCCTGGAGAACTACCTGCAGTCGCAGATGTAAGTTATCCACAGTCAATAAAAAGCCCCTGGCACTTACGGTGCCAGGGGCTTTTTTATGCACAGGCTGATCAGGCCCGGTCACGCTCCAGCAATGGCTTGAGGTAATGCCCGGTGTAGGACTGCTTCATCTTGGCCAGTTCTTCCGGTGTACCGCTGGCAATGATCTGTCCACCTTTGGAGCCACCTTCCGGCCCCAGGTCCACCAGCCAGTCGGCGGTCTTGATCACGTCCAAGTTGTGCTCGATAACCACCACGGTGTTGCCGTGGTCGCGCAGGCGGTGCAGCACATCGAGCAACTGCTGGATATCGGCGAAGTGCAGGCCGGTGGTTGGCTCGTCGAGGATATACAGGGTCTTGCCGGTATCGCGCTTGGACAGCTCGCGGGACAGCTTTACCCGTTGAGCCTCACCGCCCGACAAGGTAGTCGCCGACTGGCCCAGCTTGATATAGGACAGGCCTACGTCCATCAAGGTTTGCAGCTTGCGCGCCAGCGCCGGGACCGCGTCGAAGAACTCGCGGGCGTCCTCGATGGTCATTTCCAGCACCTCGTGGATGTTCTTGCCCTTGTACTTGATCTCCAGGGTTTCGCGGTTGTAGCGCTTGCTCTTGCACACGTCGCACGGCACGTAGATGTCGGGCAGGAAGTGCATCTCGACCTTGATCAGGCCATCGCCCTGGCAGGCCTCGCAACGGCCACCCTTGACGTTGAACGAGAAGCGTCCTGGGCCGTAGCCGCGTGAGCGCGATTCTGGAACACCCGAGAACAGCTCGCGGATCGGCGTGAAAATGCCAGTGTAGGTTGCCGGGTTCGAACGCGGTGTGCGGCCAATCGGGCTCTGGTCGATATCCACCACTTTGTCCAGGTGCTGCATGCCATCCATGCTGCTGTGCGGAGCGGCTTCCAGGCTGCTCGCGCCGTTGAGCGCGGTAGCGGCGAGCGGGTACAGGGTGTTGTTGATCAGGGTCGATTTGCCCGAACCCGACACGCCCGTTACGCAGGTCAGCAGGCCGATCGGGATTTCCAGGTCGACGTTCTGCAGGTTGTTACCACGCGCGCCCTTGAGCTTCAGCGAGCGTTTCTTGTCGCGTGGCGTGCGTTTGGCCGGCACGACGATTTTCTTGCGCCCGGACAGGTATTTGCCAGTCAGCGAGTCAGGATGCGCCATGACCTCCTCGGGCGTGCCCTCGGCGACGATCTGGCCGCCATGCACCCCGGCACCCGGGCCGATGTCTACCACATAGTCGGCTAAACGAATAGCGTCTTCGTCGTGTTCCACCACGATGACCGTATTGCCCAGGTCGCGCAGGTGGTTGAGGGTGGCCAGCAAGCGGTCGTTGTCGCGTTGATGAAGACCGATGGACGGTTCATCGAGGATGTACATCACCCCGACCAGGCCCGCACCGATCTGGCTGGCCAAGCGGATGCGCTGGGCCTCACCACCCGACAGTGTGTCGGCGCTGCGGTCCAGGGTGAGGTAGTCCAGGCCGACGTTGACCAGAAACTGCAGGCGCTCGCAGATTTCCTTGAGAATTTTCGCTGCAATTTCGCCACGGCGCCCGGTCAGGGTCAGCTCGCCGAAGTAGCTGCTGGCTTCACCGATGGGCAGGTTGGTGACGGCCGGCAGGGTTTTCTCGCCCACCCACACGTGGCGCGCTTCGCGCCGCAGACGAGTGCCGCGGCAGTCA
This sequence comes from Pseudomonas sp. B21-031, assembly GCF_024748985.1. NCBI lineage: Bacteria > Pseudomonadati > Pseudomonadota > Gammaproteobacteria > Pseudomonadales > Pseudomonadaceae > Pseudomonas > Pseudomonas sp. B21-031. The sequence continues at coordinate 562,364 of NZ_CP087181.1, forward strand.
GGGCAGGGTTGGGTGCCGAGCAGTTTGGCCAGCTCTTCACGCACGGTTGCCGATTCAGTCTCGCGGTAGCGCCGCTCCAGGTTCGGCACGATGCCTTCGAACGGGTGCGAGCGTTTGACGATGTCGCCGCGGTCATTCAGGTATTTGAAGTCGACGCTCTGCTTGCCGCTGCCTTGCAGGATCACCTTCTGGTGCTCGGCCGACAGCTCGCCGAACGGCGCTTCGAGGCTGAACCCGTAGTGCGCGGCCAGCGAGCCAAGCATCTGGAAGTAATAGACGTTGCGCCGGTCCCAGCCGCGTATAGCGCCCTCGGCCAGGGTCAGCTCGGTGTTGACCAGGCGTTTGGTGTCGAAGAACTGTTTGACCCCCAGGCCGTCACAGGTCGGGCAAGCACCGGCCGGGTTGTTGAAGGAGAACAGCTTGGGCTCCAGCTCACTGATCGCATGGCCACAGACCGGGCAGGCGAAGCGGGCGGAGAAGATCATCTCTTCGCCTTCTTCGTCGTCCATCGGCGCCACCAAGGCGATACCGTCGGCCAATTTGAGTGCAGTCTCGAACGACTCGGCCAGACGCTGCTGCAGGTCGGCCCGGACCTTGAAGCGGTCTACCACCACATCGATGCTGTGCTTCTTCTGTTTATCCAGCTTGGGCAGCTCATCGAGCTCGTAGAGCTTGCCGTTGACCCGCGCGCGGACGAAGCCCTGAGCGCGCAGCTCGTCGAACACCGCCAAGTGCTCGCCCTTGCGCTCGCGGATCACCGGTGCCAGCAGCATCAGCTTGCTGCCTTCGGGGCGCTCCAGTACCAGGTCGACCATCTGGCTGACGGTCTGCGCCTCCAGCGGGATGTCGTGGTCCGGGCAGCGCGGCGTGCCAACGCGGGCGTAAAGCAGGCGCAGGTAGTCGTAGATCTCGGTGATGGTGCCGACGGTGGAGCGGGGGTTGTGCGAGGTCGACTTCTGCTCGATGGAAATGGCCGGGGAAAGGCCTTCGATGGTGTCGACGTCGGGCTTTTCCATCATCGACAGGAACTGTCGGGCATAGGCCGACAGGGATTCGACATAACGGCGCTGGCCTTCGGCGTACAGTGTGTCGAACGCCAGGGAGGACTTGCCGGACCCGGACAGGCCGGTGATGACGATCAGCTTGTCCCGCGGCAGGGTCAGGTCGATGTTCTTCAGGTTGTGGGTACGTGCCCCACGAATCAGGATCTTGTCCACTGCGGCCTCGCTCGGCGGGCATAAACAAAGAAGTATACGGCGCGCTGCCAGTACGCGGCAAAGCGTCGCGTATATGCCGTCAAGCTGTCGGACTGATAGAATCGCCGCCGGTTCACACGAGGTTAATCCATGCACGACACCCACAACGAGCGCATGAGTGGCAGCGAAACCCGCGCCGCAGGCGGCCTGGCCCTGGTCTTTGCCTTTCGTATGCTGGGCATGTTCATGGTCTTGCCGGTGCTGGCCACCTACGGCATGGACCTGGCCGGTGCCACCCCCGCGCTGATTGGCCTGGCCATTGGCGCCTACGGCCTGACCCAGGCGGTCCTGCAGATCCCGTTCGGCATGGTGTCCGACCGCATCGGCCGGCGCCCGGTAATTTACCTGGGGCTGGTGATCTTCGCCCTGGGCAGCGTGCTGGCGGCCCAGGCCGACTCTATCTGGGGGGTAATCGCCGGGCGCATTCTGCAGGGCGCGGGGGCGATTTCCGCCGCCGTCATGGCACTGCTGTCCGACCTGACCCGGGAACAGCATCGCACCAAGGCCATGGCCATGATCGGCATGAGCATCGGCCTGTCGTTCGCCGTCGCCATGGTCGTCGGCCCGCTGTTGACCCGTGCCTACGGGCTGTCAGGATTGTTCCTGGCCACGGCAGGGCTTGCGCTGTTGGGCACCCTGCTGATCGCCTTCGTCGTGCCTAGCACTCACAGCACCTTGCAGCACCGTGAGTCGGGCGTTGCCCGCCAGGCACTGGGCCCGACCCTGCGCCATCCGGACCTTCTGCGCCTGGACATCAGTATCTTCATCCTCCACGCCATCCTCATGGCCAGCTTCGTCGCACTGCCCTTGGCCTTCGTCGAGCGTGGCGGCCTGCCCAAGGAAGAGCACTGGTGGGTCTACCTGACCGCGCTGTTCATCTCATTTTTTGCAATGGTCCCGTTCATCATCTACGGCGAAAAAAAGCGCAAGATGAAACGTGTACTGGCCGGGGCGGTCAGTGTGTTGCTGCTGGTCGAGGTGTTCTTCTGGCAGTGGGCTGACAACTTGCGCGGACTGGTGATTGGCACCGTGGTATTCTTTACCGCATTCAACCTGCTGGAAGCCTCGCTGCCTTCGTTGGTGAGCAAGGTGTCGCCTGCGGGTGGCAAGGGAACGGCGATGGGGGTGTACTCCACCAGCCAGTTCCTGGGCGCCGCCCTGGGGGGCATCCTCGGTGGCTGGTTGTTCCAGCACGGTGGGCTGAACATGGTGTTCCTCGGTTGCGCGCTGCTGTGTGCCGTATGGTTGGTCGTCGCATTGCGCATGAACGAGCCGCCGTATGTGACCAGCCTGCGCATGCCGCTGACGCCCGAGGCAGTCCGGGAAGCCGGGTTGACCGAACGCCTGATGGCCGTGCCGGGTGTGACCGACGCCGTTGTGGTGGCAGAAGAAGCCGCCATCTATATCAAACTGGATACGAAAATTTTGGACCGTACGACCCTCGAGCGTCTGGTGAACCCAGCCTCTTCGGCGTGCGAAGCCTAGGAGAACGTTATGGCCCGTGGGGTTAACAAAGTCATTCTGGTCGGCACCTGTGGCCAGGATCCCGAAGTCCGCTACCTGCCCAACGGTAACGCCGTGACCAACCTGAGCCTGGCTACCAGCGAGCAGTGGACCGACAAGCAGTCGGGCCAGAAGGTCGAGCGTACCGAGTGGCACCGTGTGTCGCTGTTCGGCAAGGTTGCCGAAATCGCCGGCGAATACCTGCGCAAGGGTTCGCAGGTGTACATCGAAGGCAAGCTGCAGACCCGCGAGTGGGAAAAAGACGGCATCAAGCGCTACACCACCGAGATCATCGTCGACATCAACGGCACCATGCAGCTGCTGGGCGGCCGTCCGCAGAACCAGCAAGGTGGCGGCGACCAGTACAACCAGGGTGGTGGCAACAACTACAACCAGGGTGGCCAGCAGCAACAATATAACCAGGCGCCACCACGTCAGCAGGCCCAGCGCCCGCAACAGGCTCCTCAGCGCCCAGCGCCGCAGCAGCCAGCGCCGCAGCCGGCGGCTGACTTTGACAGCTTTGATGACGATATTCCGTTCTGATCAGAGCGGTTAGCGTCGAGCTACAGCGAAAACCCAGGGCAAAGTGCTCTGGGTTTTTTTATGCAAGGCGCAAGAGCGCCTGTCCAGAGTTGTGGAGCTGGCTAGACCGGCCCTAGTAAAAAAGTCGCGGTTCCGGCGAGTCCAGCAAGCTGACCAGCTTGGTCAGAGCAAAGCCCAACTCCGCGCGGCTTGGCGTCATCAGTGCGATACGCACGCCGCAGGTGGCAGCGCTGCGCTCCGGCAGGAACTGACTGCCACTCACCACCGTGACGCCGTTGTTGCGCGCCAGGTTGGCAAATTCGTCGCTGGTCCACGGCTCGGGCAGCTCCAGCCAAAGATGGAAACTGTTGGGCTGGCTGCGGACCTTGTAGTTACCCAGGATCTCGCGGGCCATTTGCTGGCGCGCGGCCGCTTCGTCCTGCTGCACCTGCACCAGTTGGTCGGCCATGCCGCTGTTGATCAGGTTGCTGGCCAGTTGCGCCATCAACGGCGAGGGCATCCAGACGCTGCTGCGCACCATCGACGAGAGCCGCGAAAGTGTTTGTGGCGGGGCATAGAGGTAACCGATCCGCAGCGCGGGGAGCACACTTTTGGACAAACTGGTCAGGTACACCGAGCGCTCTGGGGCATAGGCCGCCAACGGCTTGTAGTCAGGTGCCGGTTCAAGGAAGCCATAGATATCGTCATCGACGATAAACAGCTCGAACTCGCGGGCGATCTCGGCGATGGCTTCACGGCGCGCGTGGGGCATGATCGAGTTGGTGGGGTTCTGGTGGGTGGTCACGCACACCAGCAGGGAAGGGCGGTGCTCCAGGCACGCCGCGCGCAAGGCCTCGGGGATTAAACCGTGCTCGTCCATGGCCACGCCGCGCAGGCGGCGCCCCATGCTGTGCGCCAGTGAAATGATGCCCGGGTAGCAGAATGACTCGCACAGGATGACGTCATCGTTCTTGGACAAACTGCTGATGGCCACCAGCAGCCCGTGTTGGGCGCCCGAGGTCAGCACCACCTGCTGCCAGTTCGCTTCGGGTAGCCAGCGTTGAATCCAGGCCGCACCGGCCTGCTTGTGAGTCGCGTGGCCACCCTCGGTGACGTAATCGAGCACCTGGGCCAGGTCGGGGGATTCTGCCAGTTCGTTTATTGCCCCGCGCAACCAGTCGGTCATGTGCGCGTCATTGGGTTTGATGATCGAAAGGTCGATCTGGCCACTCTCGCGCTCGGCTGGCGCAGGCATGGAGCGTACTGCCGAGGCTGGCGCATGCGTCGGGCGTTGCTGCAGCACAAAGGTGCCGCGGCCGACCTCGCCCACCACCAGGCCCCGTTTGGCGGCTTCGTCATAGGCGCGCCCAATGGTGCCAGGCGTCACGTTCAATGATTCAGCCAAGTCCTTGAGGGTCGGCAGGCGATCACCAGCGGTCAGTCGGCCGCTGCCGATGTCCTGTTCAAGGGCGTCGGCGATCATCAGATAGACCGGCTGCGCCAGGTCGCTGTAGTGAGGAACCCACATAGAAATGGCACCAAAGGCTGCAAGAACGCGGAAGCCTAGCACGAATGGTCTGATAGGAGTAATTGTGTTTTCTTGTAGGTAAATTACATCGATTGAGCTGGCTTTTGCCGCTCAGATGAGCGACTGACGCTCTTTCAGCTTCGGCAGAACTCAGCTAGCTGCTTCCGGGTTTACAGTCATTTTTCCAGAAACCTTTTGAAATCAATACGTTGATTGAATCGATGCAATCGATGTGCTCACGGTGTACTGAAATAAATTGAGTCGATTCTATTTTTGTAATTACAATGATTGAGTCGATGCAATTTGCGGGATGCCGCGTTGGCTCCGCTGATCTCATCGCACAGCTGTGAACGGCTTCAAAAAAAGACAACGTCTGCCGCCTCTGCCCGGCTTAGCACGACACCGAATGGCCTCAAGCTAGCTCAATGGAATATCACTCGAAATGGAAAGCGCACACCTGCAACAGGGAGCCGAGCCTCAGACTTCACTGGAGATCCGCCTGCCTTGGGTTACCTCAAGTGCCTGGCAAACCTTGCTGAACAATACCCCCCTCGATTTTGAAACCAGCAAAGAGCTCTACCCTCAGCTCAAGGATCAGGCGCAGGAGGTGCTGGGCAACGCACTGTGCCAGCAGATTCGTGGTTTCGTCGAAGACCCGCAACTGACCAGCATGATCGTGCGCAATTGCCCGCGCGACCGTGACGTACCTCCTACACCGTACTCGGGTGTGCTCAGCCCGCGCAGCACGCCGATTGCCTGCCTGGTCAGCCTGACCATGCAGAGCCTGATGGGCATCAACCCGATCGTTTATGAGGGGGAGAACGACGGCCGGCTGTTCCGCCATGTCATTCCGGCACGCACTTCATCCAGCCACAAGAGCTCCCACGGCTCGCGGCTGCGTTTTTCCTACCACGTCGACAACCCCGACCTGCCGCTGTCATCCGAACCACTCGGTACGGCCTCCTGCTGCCCGGAATACCTGTCGTTCTTTGGCATGCGCTGCGACCCGCGCATCAGCACAACGCTGGTCAACCTCGATGCGGTAGTGGCGGCGCTGCCGTCGGCCACCGTGCGTGAGCTTTGCCTGCCACAGTTCGAAATCCGCCGCCCCGACTCGTTTACCGCCAATCGGCGATGCACCGCCGAGTTGCCCGTGCTGGCGCATGGCAATGCCGGCGAGTGGTTGTGCCGTTTCGACAGCGAGAACACCCACGGCCTGAACCTGCGTGCCGAGCAAGCCCTGGCCAGCTTGCGCGGAGTGCTGGAGACCCGCCGCTTCGACGAGCCACACCTGCTGCTGCCGGGCGACTTCATGATTTTCAAGAATCAGCGTGTGTTGCATGCCCGTGATGGCTTCGAGCCGCAGAACGACGGTGCCGACCGCTGGCTGTTGCGCCTGTTCGCGGTCAACGACCTGAACCGAGTGCATTTCGCCCGTGCGGACCACCTCTACGAAGTGCGCTCCTGATCATTCTCAACGACTCGATGGAAGTAACGATATGGAACTGTTAGGCACTTTCTGGGCGGAACACTGGCTGCTGGCGATCCTGATGCTGGGGGCGATCGCGTTCATTGCAGGCTTCGTCGACAGTATTGCCGGTGGCGGCGGGTTGTTCCTGGTCCCGGGGTTTCTGTTAGTGGGTATGCCGCCCCAGGTGGCCTTGGGGCAAGAAAAACTGGTGAGCACACTCGGCACGCTGGCCGCCATCCGCAACTTTCTGGCCAACAGCAAGATGGTCTGGAAGGTGGCGCTGGTCGGGGTGCCGTTCTCGTTGCTCGGCGCTTATCTGGGGGCGCACCTGATCGTGTCGATCTCCCAGGAGACCGTGGGCAAGATCATCCTGGCGCTGATCCCGTTCGGCATCCTGATCTTCCTCACCCCCAAAGACCGCCCGGTCGAGGAGCGCGAACTGTCCCCGCGCACGCTCTACACCGTGGTGCCGTTGACCTGCCTGACCATCGGCTTCTATGACGGCTTCTTCGGCCCAGGCACCGGCAGCATGTTCATCATCGCTTTCCATTACCTGCTGCGCATGGACCTGGTCTCCAGCTCGGCCAACTCCAAGACCTTCAACTTCGCCTCCAACATCGGCGCGCTGGTGGCGTTCATCATGGCCGGCAAGGTTGTGTACCTGCTGGCCCTGCCACTGGTGGCCTGCAACATTCTCGGCAACCACATGGGCAGTGCCCTGGCCTTGCGCAAAGGCAACGACGTGGTGCGCAAAGTGTTGGTGTTCTCGATGCTGTGCCTGTTCACCAGCCTGGGCGTGAAGTACCTGGTCTGACCTACCTACTTGGAGATAACTGATGAAAACCGCATTCGTAACCGGCGCCTCCTCGGGGTTTGGCCGAGCCATCTGCCGTACGTTGATTGCCAAGGGCTACCGCGTGATCGGTGGCGCCCGGCGCATGGACAAACTGCAGGCGCTGGAGGCTGAGCTGGGGCTTAATTTCATCCCCTTGGCGTTGGATGTCACCGACCCTGCGTCGCTTGAAGCGGCTGTCGAGCAGATTCGTGATGCCTCGCTGCAGATCGATCTGCTGGTCAACAACGCCGGGCTGGCGCTGGGGGTCGATCGCGCCCAGGCCAGCAGCGCCGAGAACTGGCAGCGGATGATCGATACAAACATCACCGGGCTGGCCATGGTCACCCACAAGATCCTGCCGCAGATGGTGGAAGCAGACAGCGGGATGATCATCAACATCGGCTCGATTGCCGGCACCTACCCCTATCCAGGTGGCAACGTGTACGGCGCGAGCAAGGCATTCGTGCGCCAGTTCAGCCTCAACCTGCGTGCCGACCTGGCCGGTACCCGCGTGCGGGTGAGCAATATCGAGCCGGGCCTGTGCTCGGGCACGGACTTTTCGGTGGTGCGCCTGAAGGGCGACCTGGACGCGGTGGAGGCGCTGTACCGCGACGTGGAAGCCATCCTGCCGGAGGACATCGCGGCGACAGTGGCGTGGATCGCCGAGCAGCCCGCGCATGTGAACATCAACACCCTCGAAATCATGCCGGTGGCGCAGAGCAGTGCGGCGCTGAATGTGGTGCGTAATCTGCCCAGGCCGTTGGGCGCTGCTTGATAGAGGGGAGCGCGCAGGGTGTTCGCCGTAACATTTTCGGCGCTCGATCTCACAGGCGCAGAAGCCATTGTGGCGAGCCCCCTGTCATAGCACCTTCCCGATTCTTGACTAGTCTTACCTATCGGCGGCCATCAAAAAACCGCCACCGTGACTACCAAGAGGCGCCGGCCATGTTCCGCGCGTCCACCACCTGATCAGGAGTGCACGATGGACCTCAACCGTCGGCAGTTCTTCAAGGTCGCCGCTGTCGGCCTTGGAGGCTCGAGCCTGGCGGCGTTGGGCATGGCCCCGAAGCCGGCCTTCGCCGAGCAGGTGCGTCACTTCAAGCTGGCGCACACCAAAGAGACTCGCAACACCTGCCCCTACTGCTCGGTCGGCTGCGGCCTGATCATGTACAGCCAGGGTGATGCGGGCAAGAACGTCAAACAGAACATCATCCATATCGAAGGCGACGCCGACCACCCGGTCAACCGGGGCACCCTGTGCCCGAAAGGCGCGGGCCTTCTGGACTTTATCCACAGCCCAAGCCGCCTGCAGTACCCCGAGGTGCGCAAGCCGGGCAGCAAGGAGTGGGTGCGGGTGGAGTGGGACGAGGCGCTCGACCGCGTCGCCGACCTGATGAAGCAGGACCGCGACGCCAACTTCATCGAGAAGAACGCCCAGGGGCAAACCGTCAACCGCTGGCTTACCACCGGTTTTCTCGCCGCCTCCGCCGCCTCCAGCGAGGCCGGCTACCTGACCCACAAGGTTGTTCGTGCAACAGGCATGCTGGGGTTCGATAACCAAGCACGTGTCTGACATGGCCCGACGGTGGCAAGTCTTGCCCCGACGTACGGCCGTGGTGCCATGACCAACCACTGGTCCGATATCGCCAACGCGAATCTGGTCCTGGTGATGGGGGGCAACGCAGCAGAAGCGCATCCGTGCGGCTTCAAATGGGTGACCGAAGCCAAGGCGCACAACAAGGCGCGGCTGATCGTGGTCGACCCGCGGTTTACCCGTACCGCCTCGGTGGCGGACTACTACGCGCCCATCCGCACCGGCAGCGACATCGCCTTCATGGGCGGGCTGATCAATTACCTGCTGAGCACCGACAAGATCCAGCACGAGTACGTGCGCAACTACACCGACGTGTCGTTCATCGTCAAAGAAGGCTATGGCTTCGAGGACGGGCTGTTCAGCGGCTACGACGCGGCCAAGCGCGTGTACGCCGACAAGTCCGGTTGGGGCTACGAGCTGGGTGAGGACGGCTTTGCCAATGTCGACCCGACCTTGCAGCACCCGCGTTGCGTGTTCCAGCTGATGAAGCAGCACTACAGCCGCTACACCCCGGAGCTGGCCAGCATGACCTGTGGCATGCCGCAGGACGCCATGATGAAAATCTGGGAAGAGATCGCCACCTGCTCGGTACCGGGCAAGACCATGACGATTCTCTACGCATTGGGCTGGACCCAGCACTCGATCGGCGCGCAGATCATCCGCAGTGCGGCGATGGTGCAGCTGTTGCTGGGGAACGTCGGCATGCCGGGTGGTGGGGTCAACGCCTTGCGTGGGCACTCCAACATCCAAGGCCTGACCGACCTCGGCCTGCTGTCCAACTCGCTGCCGGGTTACCTGACCCTGGCCGGTGATGCCGAGCAAGACTACGCCGCGTTCATCGACAAGCGTGCCTCCAAGCCGCTGCGACCTGGGCAGCTGTCCTACTGGCAGAATTACGGCAAGTTCCATGTCAGCCTGATGAAGGCCTGGTATGGCGCCAATGCCACGGCGGAAAACAACTGGGGCTACGACTGGCTGCCCAAGCTCGATGTGCCGGCCTACGACGTGCTGCGCATGTTCGAGATGATGGGCCAGGGCAAGGTCAACGGCTACATCTGCCAAGGCTTCAACCCGATTGCCGCGCTGCCGGACAAGAACCGTGTCACCGCCGCGCTAGGCAAGCTCAAGTGGCTGGTGATCATGGACCCGCTGGCCACCGAAACCTCGGAGTTCTGGCGCAATGCCGGGCCGTTCAACGACGTCGACACGGCCAATATCCAGACCGAAGTGATCCGCCTGCCCACCACTTGCTTCGCCGAGGAGGACGGCTCGCTGGTCAACAGCAGCCGCTGGCTGCAATGGCACTGGAAAGGTGCCGACGGCCCGGGCCAGACCCGCACCGACGTGCACATCATGAGCGAGCTGTTCCTGCGCCTGCGCCAACGCTACCAGGCTGAGGGCGGCGCTTACCCCGATGCGCTGATGAACATCAGCTGGCCGTACAAGGTCCCTGAAGAGCCGTCCCCGGAGGAGCTGGCCAAGGAAATGAACGGCTGGGCGGTAACCGACGTCACCGACCCGACCGGCGCGGTGCTCAAGGGCGGGCAACAGTTGTCGGGCTTCGGCCAGCTCAAGGACGACGGCAGTACCGCTTCGGGTTGCTGGATTTTCGCCGGCTGCTGGACCGAGCAAGGCAATCAGATGGCACGCCGCGACAACAGCGACCCGTATGGCATGCACCAGGTGCAGAACTGGGCCTGGGCCTGGCCGGCCAACCGCCGCATCCTCTACAACCGTGCCTCCAGCGACCCGCAAGGCAAGCCATGGGACCCAGACAAAAAACGCCTGGTGTGGTGGAACGGCAAAGCCTGGACCGGTACCGATGTGCCCGACTTCAAGGTCGACTCGCCACCGGAAGCCGGGATGAACCCGTTCATCATGAACCCCGAGGGCGTGGCGCGGTTCTTTGCCATCGACAAGATGGCCGAAGGCCCGTTCCCCGAGCACTACGAGCCGTTCGAAACGCCGATCGGCATCAACCCACTGCACCCGCAGAACAAGAAGGCCACCAGCAACCCGGCCGGGCGCATCTTCGATTCGGTGTGGGACAGCCTCGGCACCCATGATGAATTCCCCTACGCGGCGACTACCTACCGGCTGACCGAGCACTTCCACTTCTGGAGCAAGCATTGCCGGCTCAACGCGATCGCCCAGCCCGAGCAGTTCGTCGAGATCGGCGAGGTGCTGGCGAATGAGAAGGGCATCAAGGCAGGTGACCGGGTGCGGGTGTCGAGCAAGCGCGGGCATATCGACGCGGTGGCGGTGGTGACCAAGCGGATTCGCCCGCTGCAGGTCAACAACCAGACCGTGCACCAGATCGGCATCCCGTTGCACTGGGGCTTCACCGGGGCGACCCGGCACGGCTACCTGACCAACACCCTGGTGCCGTTCCTGGGTGATGGTAATACCCAGACGCCGGAGTCCAAGTCGTTCCTCGTCAAAGTGGAGAAACTCTGATGGCCAGCCAAGACATCATCGCCCGCTCGGCCACCACCACCGTGCCGCCCTCGGTACGCCAGCAGGAGGAAGTCGCCAAGCTGATCGACACCACCAAGTGCATCGGCTGCAAGGCCTGCCAGGTGGCGTGTTCGGAGTGGAACGAGCTGCGTGACGAGGTTGGCCACAACCACGGCACCTACGACAACCCCCAGGACCTCACGGCCGAGACCTGGACCCTGATGCGCTTCACCGAGCACGAGCGCGACGACGGCAACCTGGAGTGGCTGATCCGCAAGGATGGCTGCATGCACTGCGCCGACCCCGGTTGCCTGAAGGCCTGCCCGAGCCCGGGGGCGATCATCAAGCACGCCAACGGTATCGTCGATTTCAACCAGGACCACTGCATCGGTTGCGGCTACTGCATCACCGGCTGCCCGTTCAACATCCCGCGCATCTCGCAGAAGGACCACAAGGCGTACAAGTGCACGCTGTGTTCCGACCGGGTGAGCGTGGGGCTGGAGCCGGCCTGTGTGAAAACCTGCCCGACCGGGGCGATCGTTTTCGGCAGCAAGGACGAGATGAAGGTGCATGCCGCCGAGCGCATCGTCGACCTCAAGTCACGTGGCTACGACAACGCCGGGCTGTACGACCCGGACGGCGTCGGCGGCACCCACGTGATGTACGTGCTGCACCATGCCGACACGCCCCGGCTGTACGCCGGCCTGCCGGACCAGCCGGTGATCAGCCCGCTGGTAGGTTTGTGGAAGGGCTTCACCAAGCCGCTGGCGCTGTTGGCCATGGGCGCGGCGGTGCTGGCTGGGTTCTTCCACTATGTGCGGGTTGGCCCGCAGCGGGTCGAAGAGGACGAGCACCCCACGCCGCCTGATGACAGCGTGCACCAGGTGGACCCTGCGGTGCATGTGTACGATCCGAAGCAGCCCGGTGGGCAAGGGGAGCAACGGCCATGAACCACAACAAGCCTATCCTGCGTTACAACGCCAACGAGCGGACCAACCACTGGATTGTCGCCATTCTGTTTTTCATGGCCGGGCTGTCTGGGCTGGCGCTGTTCCATCCGGCCCTGTTCTGGCTAAGCCACCTATTCGGCGGTGGGCCGTGGACACGCATTCTGCACCCGTTCATGGGCGTGGCCATGTTCGTGTTCTTCCTCGGCCTGGTGGTGCGTTTCTGGCGCGCCAACTTCATCACCGCCAACGACCGCCTGTGGCTGCGCCGCATCGACCGGGTGATGGTCAACCGTGAAGACGGCGTGCCGCCCATTGGCAAGTACAACGCCGGGCAGAAGCTGCTGTTCTGGACGCTGCTGCTGTGCATGCTGGTGCTGTTGCTGAGCGGTGTGGTCATCTGGCGCGCGTACTTCAGCCATTTCTTCGATATCGGCTCCATTCGCCTGGCTACCTTGCTGCATGCGCTGGCGGGTTTTGTGCTCATCCTTAGCATCATTGTGCACATCTACGCCGGTATCTGGATCAAGGGCTCCATTGGCGCCATGCTGCATGGCTGGGTCAGCCGCGCCTGGGCCCGCAAACATCATGAGCTGTGGTACCGCGAGGTGACCGGCGACAAGCAGCCAGGTGATCACGGACGTAAAGAAGGATGAGTACATGAGTACGATACTCGTACCCGGGCAGATCGAGGCGTCGGCGGTGGCGCCACCCTTTTTGCACCTGCCACCGAAGGGCTTGTTCGCCCTGCGTGCCGAGCGGCTGGAGCTGCTCGCTGAAGGTAATGCCCTTGGCGATTACCTGTGGCTGATCGCCCGGCTGTGCCACCTCCAGCAGTGGCTTGTGGATAACCCGCCTGGTGCTTTGCCTGTGGCCGAAGACCGCCAGCGCCTGTGCGTCAGTCATGGGCTGCCGCCGCTGGCAGCCGACAGCCTGGTGCGAGAAGGGCCGTGGCTGGTCTGGCTGCAGGTGTTGCTCGATCAGTTCGGTGAAGCGGCCAAAGGGCCGTTGGCTGAAGCGCTGCAGGCACTGCGCAAAAGTGACGACGGCCAGCGCAAGGGCTGGGGCATCGCGTTGCTGGCGGGGCAGTTCGATGCCGTGCCGGCCGCGGTTGTGCCGTTTCTGGGCGCGGCGCTGCAAGCCGCCTGGTCCTATTGGCTGCTGGCGCTACCGGCCTGCGAACTCAAGCCGGCCGGCAGCCTGGCCCAGTGCCCGGCCTGCGGGTCGCCGGCGTTGGCCGGTGTGGTGCGTAACCGTGGCAAGCATAACGGCCTGCGTTACCTGGCCTGCTCGTTGTGTGCCTGCGAGTGGCATGTGGTGCGGGTCAAGTGCGTGTACTGCGAGTCGAGCAAGGACCTGCGCTATACCAGCTTGGAGGATGATCGCCATGCGCCGGGCAAGGCGCCGTTGCAGGCTGAGTGTTGCCCGGGGTGCAGCACCTACCTGAAGCAGCATTATCTGGAGAACGATGCCGCTGCCGAGCCGCTGGCCGATGACCTGGCCAGCCTGGCGCTGGATATCCGGCTGGATGAGGAAGGGTTTCATCGCCTGGCGCCAAACCTGCTGCTGGCGCCGGGCGGTGGGTGAGTGTCTACACTGCAAGATCGAGTCGCGCCCTTCGCGGGGCAAGCCCGCTCCCACAGGTACTTCGCTGTATTCGGAACCAGCAAGTTCTCTGTGGGAGCGGGCTTGCCCCGCGAAAGGGCCAGAACAGACAACGGATCAGCTGAAGGTAGTACCTGATGTCTTCAAGCCTCGCCAACGACACCCCACGCCTGCCTTCCATCGACACCCTCCTGCGTCATCCGGCCTGCCTCCCGCTGATCGACCGCCACGGCCGCGACGCTGTGCTCGCCACCCTCCGCCAACTGCTCGACGACCTGCGCGAGCCCGCCCATCTGGGCCAACTCAGCACCGCCGAGTTGGCCGCAGAGGTACTGCTCGGCCGCACTGGCGAGCGCCTGGCTATCCAGCAACGCAGCCAGGTCCGCCGGGTGTTCAACCTCACCGGCACCGTGCTGCACACCAACCTCGGCCGCGCTCTGTTGCCGGAAGAGGCCATCGACGCCATGCAGACCGCCGCCCGTTACCCGCTCAACCTGGAATTCGACCTGGCCACCGGCAAGCGCGGCGACCGTGACGACTTGATTGAAGGCCTGATCCGCGAATTGACCGGTGCCGAAGCCGTTACCGTGGTCAACAACAATGCCGCAGCGGTGCTGCTGGCGCTGAACAGCCTGGGGGCGCGCAAGGAGGGCATCATCTCCCGAGGCGAGCTGATCGAGATCGGCGGGGCCTTTCGCATCCCCGACATCATGGCCCGTGCAGGCGTACGGCTGCACGAGATCGGGACCACCAACCGCACCCATGCGCGCGACTACGAGGCCGCCATCGGCCCGCGCACCGGCCTGCTGATGCGCGTGCACTGCAGCAACTACAGCATCCAAGGGTTCACGACCCAGGTGCCTACCGCCGAGCTGGCGCGCATTGCCCATCACCATGAACTGCCGCTGCTCGAAGACCTGGGCAGCGGCAGCTTACTCGACCTTACCCGCTGGGGCCTGCCCGCCGAACCGACCGTGCGCCAGGCACTGGCAGATGGCGCCGATATCGTCACCTTCAGCGGCGACAAGCTGCTTGGCGGGCCACAAGCCGGGATCATCGTCGGGCGCAAGGACTTGATCGCCACGATCAAGAAGAACCCCCTCAAACGTGCACTGCGCGTCGACAAGATCACCCTCGCTGCCCTTGAAGCGGTGCTGGCGCTGTACCGCAACCCGGACCGGCTGGCCGAGCGCTTGCCTAGCCTGCGCCTGCTGACCCGCAGCCAGGCCGAGATCCATGCCCAGGCCGAGCGCCTGGCGCCCGAACTCAACGCCCGCCTCGATGGGCAATGGGCGGTCAGTGTGGAACCGGCACTGGGCATGATTGGCAGCGGCAGCCAGCCGGTGGCGCGCCTGCCCAGCGCCGCGTTGTGCCTGCGCCCGCAGGTGTCGAAGAAGCTGCGCGGGCGCAGCCTGCATGTGCTGGAGCGCGCCTTGCGCGAGCTGCCGGTGCCGGTGCTGGGGCGTATCGACGACGATGCGCTGTGGCTCGACCTGCGCCAGCTGGACGATGAAGCCCAGTGGCTGGCGCAGCTGCCTGCCCTGCAACTGGGGCCGGTGCAGTGATCGTCGGTACCGCTGGCCATATCGACCACGGCAAGACGGCGCTGCTGCAGGCCTTGACCGGGCAGGCTGGCGACCACCGTCAGGAAGAACGCGAACGCGGCATGACCATCGACCTCGGCTATCGCTATGCCGCACTGGCCGAAGGTGCGCCACTGACGGGCTTCATCGATGTGCCGGGCCATGAGCGCTTTATCCACAACATGCTGGCAGGGGCGCACGGCATCGACCTGGTGTTGCTGGTGGTGGCTGCGGACGACGGCGTCATGCCGCAAACCCGCGAGCACCTGGCGATCATCGAGTTGCTGGGCATTCCTCAGGCGTTAGTGGCGGTCAGCAAATGCGACCGGGTAGCGCCGGCTCGCCTGGCCGAAGTGCACGCGCAGATCGCCGCGCTGCTGGCGCCGGGGCCGTATGCAGGGACCTCGCAGTATGCACTGTCGAGCATCACGGGCGAGGGTGTGGAGGCATTGCGCCAGGCACTCCTGCAGGCGCAAGGGCGGGTGCGGCAGCGCAGTGTGCGCGGCGGTTTTCGCCTGGCCATCGACCGCGCCTTCGCGGTGTCTGGCGCCGGCGTGGTGGTCACCGGCACGGCATTGGCCGGCCAGGTCAGTGCGGGTGACACCCTGTCGTTGGGCAAGGCTGGCAAACCCGTGCGAGTGCGCGGCCTGCATGCCCAGAGCCAGGCCGCGCTGATGGCCGAAGCGGGCCAACGGGTGGCGCTGAACATCGCTGCCGAGCGGTTGGCCGTCGAACAGGTACACCGGGGTGACTGGCTGGTGCCCGAATGGCTGCACGCCCCCAGCGTTCGGGTCGATATCGAGCTGACGTTGCTGGCGGGGGAAACCCGCCCGTTCGAGCATTTCAGCGCTGTGCACGTCCACCTCGGCACTCAGGATGTGACCGCCCGCGTGGCGCTGCTCGAAGGTGAGGTACTGCTGGCCGGCCAGCGCATGTTTGCCCAGTTGCTACTCAACGCGCCGCTGCAGGCCGTGCATGGCGACCGGCTGGTGCTGCGCGACCAGCGCGCCCAGCGCACGCTGGGGGGCGGGTGGGTGCTTGACCCGTTTGCGCCCAGTCGGCAGCGTCGCAGCGAGGCGCGGCTGCGCCAGTTGCAGGTGCTGCGTGATGCCGAGGGCCTGGAGCAAGCGTTACCCGCCTTGTTGGATGCCGCGCCCGCAGGGCTCGACCCGCAGCGGCTGGAGCGGCAGTTCAACCGCCTGCGTGCGAGCTGGCAGTTGCCCGCGAATGTTCTAGTGATTGCCACGCGCCAGGGGCCGCTGCTATTTGCCCGTGCGACGTGGGGGGCGTTGAAACAGCAGGTGCTGGAGCAACTGGCACTGTTTCATCAGCAGGAGCCCGACCAGCTCGGCCCGGACCGCGACCGTTTGCGGCGCTTTGCTGCATTGCCGCTGGAACGTCCGGCGTTTGTCAGCCTGCTGGATGAATTGCTTGATGAGGGGCAGGTTGCCAGCAGCGGCCCGTGGTTACACCTGCCCGATCACAAGGTGCAATTGAGTGAGGCCGATAGCGCGCTATGGGCGCGGTTGGAACCCCGCTTGCTGGAAGGCCAGTACGACCCGCCGTGGGTGCGGACGCTGGCCAGTGAATTGGGCTGCGCCGAAACGGATGTACGCTTGCTGATGCGCAAGCTGGCCAGGCTGGGCCTGGTGCACCAGGTGGTGCGGGACCTGTTCTACCCAGCAGCGACGGTACAGCGCATGGCCGCGCTGCTGCTTGGCCAGGTAAGTGAAGCGCCGGTAGTGCAGGTGGCTGCGTTTCGCGATATGTTGGGCATCGGTCGCAAGCGCAGTGTGCAGATTCTTGAGTATTTCGACCGCATCGGCCTGACCCGCCGGGTGGCCGACCAGCGTTACATCCGCGCCGACAGCGCCCTGGCCCAACAGCAGGCCAGGCACTGAGTTCAAGGAAGGCAATCGCGCCCGGTGGCGCGGCCGGGCTTCAAACCCGGTTGGGGACGGCAGCCGTTCCCGGGCAGGTTCGACTCCCGCTGCCTTCCGCCATTAACTTCTCCCTTTAGGGCCTCTTCGCGGGTTTACCCGCGAAGCGGCCCTAAAGGCTGAAAGCTAAGCCCGCTCCCCACAGAGGTCCAGCGCAAACCACTGCTCAGCAGCTTCTGCACCCAGCCCAGCCCCCAGCAGCGCAAACAGTTTGCCCAGCGCTGCCTCACGGGTCATGCCGCCGCCACTGACCAGCCCAGCGCCACGCAGTCGGTTACCCGCCGCATAGGTATCGAACACCACCGACCCTTCCGGGCATTGGCTGATCGCAACCAGCACCACCCCCCGCTGACGCGCCGCTTGCAGTACGTCCAGCAATGCCTGGTCATCCGAGGGCCCTGTGCCGCTGCCGTAGCACTCCAGCAGCAAGCCTTGCACGCCGCTGTCGAGCACTGCCCGCAGATGCCCGGCCTGCAAGCCAGGGAACACCGGCATCACCGCCAGGTTGACCGGCTGGCGCGGCTGCTGGTAGCCAAGCTCGGCGGGCAGGGTGGTGGCACGCTCACCGTCGCGATGGCGCGGCAGCGCGGCAAAGGCATCGAAGGCCTCGCTGCGCAGTTTCGAGGCCCGGCAGCCGTGCAGCAACTGCCCGTGGAAGTACAGCTGCACGCCGTCTTCCAGGCCTCGTTCGAACTGGCGCAGGGCGCCGCACAGGTTGTCCCAGGCATCGCTGCCCGGTGCACCGGCCGGCAACATCGAGCCGGTCAACAGCACCGGCACCGGCAAGCCAAGCAGCAGGAACGACAATGCCGCGGCGCTGTGAGCCAGGGTGTCGGTGCCATGCAGGACCAGCACCGCATCATGGCCGGCAACGTCCACCGCCTCGACGATGGCATCGCGCATGGCCAGCCAGTTGTGCTGCTGCATGTTGGCGCTGTCGAGCAGCGGGTTCATTTCCTGCAGTGTCCAGTGCAGCTGGGGTGCATCGGCCATCTGGGCGAAATGCTCGCGCATCCGCGCCTCAAAACCACCCGCTGGCGCCAGGCCTTCAGGGGTTTCGAGCATGCCGATGGTGCCGCCGGTGTAGAGGACGAGAAGATTCTTTACTGCGCGCATGGAGATCATCCGAGGCGGTAAGCGGAGAAAGAAAAGCCGCCCGCAGGTGGGGCGGCTGGGCAGGGCAGGATATCAGCGCTGAAGCTGGGCTTGGCCCACGGCTTTGTCAGCGGCTGTTTCGGCCTGCGTGTTGGCAGGCCAGGCATTGCGGTCCAGGTCCAGGTCAGCAAACTTGGCCGAATCGAACACTGGCTGCTTGATGCCAGCCTTGCGCTGATCGTCGTAGTCGCGCATCACCCGCAGGCCGACCTTGAACAGCAGGGCCAGGGCGACCAGGTTGACGAAGGCCAGGCAGGTCATGGTGATGTCGGCGAAGGCGAACACGGTCGACAGGTCCTGCATCGAGCCCCACACCACCAGCGCCAGCACCAGGCCGCGGAACAGCATCAGCACGGCACGGTTGCGGGTCAGGAACTGCAGGCTGTTTTCGCCCAAGTAGTAGTTGTAGAGGATGCAGGTGAAGACGAACAGCGACAGCGCGACGCTGACGAACAGGCGCCCCCAGTCACCGACCACGGCGGCCAGCGAGTTTTGGGTCAGGACGATGCCGTCACCTTCAAAGCCTGGGGTGTAGAAGCCCGACAGCAGGATCAGCAGTGCGGTGCAGGTGCAGATCACGAAGGTGTCGAGGAACACGCTGAACGCCTGGACCACGCCTTGCGCGCCCGGGTGCTTCACGGCCGCCACGGCAGCGACGTTGGGCGCACTGCCCAGGCCCGCTTCGTTGGCGAATACGCCACGCTTCACGCCCATGACGATGGCACTGCCCAGCAGGCCGCCGAACGCAGGGTCGAGGCCGAAGGCGCTCTTGAAGATGGTTTCCAGCATGGCTGGCACGTGCTCGATCTGGGTGCCGATCACGTACAGCGTCACGCCGATGTAGGCCAGCGTCTTGACCGGTACCAACAGGTCAGACACGGCGGCGATGCGCTTGATGCCACCGAGGAAGGTGATGGCCAGCAGCACGGCCAGGACGATACCGGTGTGTTTAGGGTCGAAGGCAAAGGCGTTCTGCAGCGAGTGGGTCACGGTGTACGACTGCAGGCCAATGAAGGCGAAGCCGTAGGTGACCAGCAGCAGGATCGAGAACACGATGGCCATGTTCTTGCGCTTCAGGCCGTGCTGGATGTAGTAGGCCGGGCCACCACGGTACAGGCCGTCACCGTCTGCGCGTTTGTAGACCTGGGCCAGCGTGCATTCGAAGAAGCTGCTGGACATGCCCACCAGCGCGGTGACCCACATCCAGAAGACCGCGCCTGGGCCGCCCAGGGTCACGGCAATGCCAACACCGGCGATGTTACCGGCGCCAACGCGGCCGGCGAGGCTCAGCATCAGGGCCTGGAAGGAGCTCAGCTGGCCTGCCTGGCCACGCAGCGATTCCTTGAACACACCGAACATGTGGGCGAAATGGCGGAACTGGACGAACCGCGAGCGGATGGTGAAGTAACCGCCGAGACCGACGATCAACACGATGAGGAGTTTCCCGGACAGGAAATCGTTGAGTACTTCGAGCATTAAAATGACCTCGATTCTTATTCTTCGTGTGGAATGACCAGCGGACGGCAGGCGCACCGCTATCGTTGGGGCGCATGTTTGGCTATGACAAGAGTGGTTACAATTTCGCGGGTTGCTCTGACTTGATGCGACTTGATGCTACACTTGCGCCATTCGCGTCACCTGGATTCTGAACATGAGCGATCATTTCGCTACCAACCTCAAACTGGCCTGCAGCCACTACCGCTCTATCTCGGAAGTTTGCCGACAGCTGTCGATCAACCGCGCGCAGTTCAACAAGTACCTCAGCGGCCAGAGCCGTCCGACGGCTTTCAACCTCAAACGCATCGGCGATTTCTTCGGTGTCGAGGATTACGAGCTGAACCAGCCGCCCGAGCAGTTCGCTCGGCTGATCGGCGCCCGTGTGTCGGCGGTGGCTGAACAGCCAAGCGACCCGATAAGCGAGTTGTTCCGCCCCCTGCACGAGCACGCGGGCAACCTGTCGCGCTACTGCGGCTATTACTTCGAGTACTCCAACTGCATGTCGGTACCGGGGTCGATCCTGCTGTCGCTGGTGCACCTGCGTGAAGAGCGTGGCCGCTTCCTGTTCGAGCGCCAGGAGCGTCAGGAGCGCAGCAGTGCCACCGACTTGCATGCCGAGGTGCGTTGCCGCTACTTGGGCGCGGCGTTCCAGTTGCAGGACCGGATGTTCCTGATCGACTACGAGTCGCTGACCCTTAACGAGATGAGCCAGACCATCCTCATCCCCAGCTTCAAGAGCCGCATCACCCGCCTGAACGGCCTGAAGACCGGCGTTTCCAGCGGCGACCGCCGCAACCCGGCCTGCACCCGTGTGGTGTGGGAGTACCTGGGCGAGGAGATCAACCGCATCAATGCCTATCGCCAGGTCAAGCTGTACCGGCCGGATGACCCGCGTATCGATGACGACGTGCGCGAGCGGTTGAGTGTGGGGCCGTTGAGTAATGGCTTGTTCGAGATCGAGTAACCTCTCGCTCGCTACTTAAAACAGCATTTAATACACCTGCCCAGGACTGATGAGCTGTATCCAGCATTGCCTGAACCATTCTGCGATTGGGTTGTTATCGCTGAGCAGGAGCTTGGTTGCCATCAGGCAGCACACTGTAATCAGCAAGGGTTTGATCAGGCGTGGCCCGAAGTGCAGCGCGCAGCGCGCGCCTGCTTGTGCACCGATGATGGCGCATGCTGCCATTGTCAGTGCCAAGTGCCAGATGATCGAGTCACTCAGCACGAACACCGATAGTGCTCCCAGGTTGCAGGATGCGTTGAGCAACTTGCTGTTGCATACCGCCTGCAAGATGTTCTGCCCGAGCAATACAGTGAACGCAACCATGAAGAATGAGCCGGTGCCTGGGCCAAAGATCCCATCATAGAAACCGATAAGCGGCACCATCGTTGCCGCGAAGCAGGCTGTCGATACCTTACGTTTGCGTTCTTGCTCGTTGAGCTTGGGGCTGAGTGCGAAGTAGCCAGCGACTGCGATCAACAAGACAGGTACGCATGCTTGCAGAAATGCTCTGTCGAGCAGGCTGATCGATAATGCGCCCGCCGCACCGCCTGCAAATGACAGAATGGCCATGGGCAAGCCAGCTCGCCAATCAATCATGCGCTTGCGTGCAAATGCCCACACTGCAGAAACGCTTGCCGACGACGCTTGCAGTTTGTTGGTGGCCATTGCAGCCAGTGGGTCAATGCCTGCGATGAACAGCGCGGGCAGCGTTAGCATTCCCCCGCCCCCTGCAATGGCATCAAAAAAACCAGCGAGCAATGCGACAACCGCGAGAATTATCAGTGTAGAAACTTCAACTTCCACTCGGTGCCTCCTTGCAACCAAGCGTACCAATAGGCGCCGGTTATCCTGGATAATTTCAGGTGCGTGAAGCGTCTGGCTGTTGTTGATCAGCAGCGCTGTTTGGGCTCGCAGGCCTTATGAAGAAGGGCGAACTGGTAACTGCCGTATCGCAGTGTTAAATCAGGGTGCTGATCGAACTGCAGGTGGAATCGAAAGTGCAGTATTTCAGGCAAGGTTTCGCGATAACGTCCTGTCATTGTTTTTTCTTGTATATAGGTTTTGTCGGGTTTTTTCTGGATCTGCGAATTATTAAGCCAGGCTTTTTTCAGTTGTGATGCAGGACCAGGCTCATGCGCTGTGTAGGGCATTTCTCATGCAGTGGTAGGAATGGGCTGTGCAAGTTCATCCCAGCCTAGGGTTGGACTTCCCCGCCCGGAAACCGCAAAATGACCCCTTTCCCTCAATCAACCTCTCCGGATCTGCTGACTCTATGCGTATGCGCCTAATGCTGTTGGGTGGTGGCAATGCCCTCGGGCAAGCGCTGATTCGTCTCGGGGCTGAAGAGGACATTGCATTCCTGGCACCGCGCCCGCCGGAGAACGGCTGGGACCCGGCCAGCCTCACTCAGCTGCTCGACGATCACCGCCCCAATGCCTTGGTCAACCTGGCCTATTACTTCGACTGGTTCCAGGCCGAGTCGGTCAGCGAACAACGCCTGGCTCAGCAGGAGCGGGCGGTGGAACGGCTGGCAGAGTTGTGCCAGCACCACCAGATCACCTTGGTGCAGCCTTCGAGCTACCGGGTTTTCGACGGGTCGCGGGCTACGGCCTACAGCGAGAAAGACGAGCCGGTGCCGCTCGGCCTGCGTGGCCAGGCCCTGTGGCGCATCGAGCAGAGCGTGCGGGCGGCGTGTCCGCAACATGTGCTGCTGCGCTTTGGCTGGCTGCTCGACGAAAGCGTCGATGGGGCGCTGGGCCGTTTCCTGACCCGCGCCGAACAACCTCAGGAGTTGCTGCTGGCAGATGACCGCCGCGGCAACCCGACGCCGGTCGATGACGCTGCCCGGGTGATCCTGTCGGTGCTCAAGCAGCTCGATTGCAGCGCGCCGCTGTGGGGCACCTACCATTACGCCGGCAACGAAGCGACCACGCCGCTGGCGCTGGGGCAGGCGATTCTGACCGAGGCAGGCCAGTACCGTCAGCTGGCGGTGCAGGCGCCCACGCCACAGGCCCATGCCGCGCGGCCGGACGCCAGCGAAGAGCCACAGCACGCGGTGCTGGCCTGCAAGAAAATCCTTCACACCTTCGGTATCAAGCCCCGCGCCTGGCGCGCCGGCCTGCCGCCCTTACTGGACCGTTTCTACCGCCATGGCTGATGCCCCCATCCTGATCACCGGCGGTGCCGGCTTCATCGGCTCTCACCTGTGCGATGCGCTGTTGGCCAAAGGTTACGCCGTACGCATTCTCGACGACCTGTCCACTGGCAAGCGGGACAACCTGCAGATTACCCACCCACGCCTGGAACTGATCGAAGGCGATGTCGCCGATGCCGGGCTGGTCACTCGTGCGGCCGCTGGTTGCGCTGCGGTGGTGCACCTGGCGGCCGTGGCGTCGGTGCAGGCTTCGGTCGAGGATCCGGTAAAAACTCACCAGAGCAACTTCATCGGCACCCTGAATGTCTGCGAAGCCATGTGCCTGCACGGCGTGCGTCGGGTGCTGTTCGCCTCCAGCGCTGCGGTGTATGGCAACAACGGCGAAGGCGAGTCGATTGCTGAAGAAACACCGAAAGCGCCGCTGACCCCTTACGCTGTGGATAAGCTGGCCAGTGAGCAGTACCTGGATTTCTACCGCCGCCAGCATGGTCTGGAGCCGGTGGTGTTCCGCTTCTTCAATATTTTCGGCCCGCGCCAGGACCCTTCCTCGCCGTATTCGGGCGTGATCAGCATCTTCAGCGAGCGTGCCACCCAAGGGCTGCCGATCACGGTGTTCGGGGATGGTGAGCAGACCCGGGATTTCCTTTATGTAGGGGACCTGGTGCACGTGATGATCCAGGCGCTGGAGCTGCAGCAGGTCGAGGAGGGCGCGGTGAACATCGGCCTGAACCAGGCGACTTCGCTCAACCAGCTGTTGGCCGCCCTGGAAAAGGTAATCGGCAGCTTGCCAGCGGTCAGCTATGGCCCAGCACGCTCTGGCGACATTCGCCATTCGCGGGCGGATAACCAGCGCTTGCTGACGCGCTTCGATTTCCCGGCGCCAACGCCATTGGTCGACGGCTTGTCCCGCTTGCTCGGCAAGCCCTGACCGCAGGCTCGGCAACGCACGCCGTCCTGTAGGAGCAGCCTTGTGCTGCGAAGAGGCCGGTGGCAGCAGTGCAGATCTACTGTGTTGCCACCGGCCTCTTCGCAGCACAAGGCTGCTCCTACAGGAGTCTTGGCTTGCCAGCCACGTGGCGCCGGGCTCAACCGTGCTGCACCACCGTGCGCTGGCAATCATCAGGCCCCAACACCCGCCCATCCCGAGCACGCACTTGCAGGGTCTCGAGCGTTTCCCCTGTGGCGCGGTCCAGCAACGCCGATCGCGTTTCTCCCGCCTCGAACAAGAACTGCTCCCCCCACTGGCGCAAGGCGATCACCAACGGAAACACCGAACGCCCTTTTTCGGTCAGCACATACTCTTTGTAGGCACTGCCATCCGATGCCGGCTGCAACGCCAACAGCCCACTCTCCACCAATAACTTGAGCCTCGAGGCCAGGATGTTCTTGGCCAGCCCGAGGTTCTTCTGAAACTCACTGAAGCGGCGCAAGCCATCGAAGGCGTCGCGCAGGATCATCAGCGCCCAGCGATCACCCAATACTTCAAGGGCCCGGGCTACCGGGCATTGTCCGTTCGTTTCGTCGAGCATCGTGCGGCTCTCTCAAGGGTTCTGGTTGCAGATTAAAACCACATTTGCTAGAAATCCATATGTGGTTTTAATTTGAAACCAGATTGAAGAGATACGCCATGCACACCCCTAACCCTATGCAACCCCGCCTGACCCGCGCGATGACCCTGTTACTGGCCCTGACCTGTGCCCTTGCTGTCGCCACGGTGTACATCGCCCAGCCCTTGCTCGAGTCCATGGCACTGGACCTGGGGGTAGGGCAGCAGCGTATAGGCTGGGTGGTCGGCGCCACCCAGGCCGGTTATGCGCTGGGCTTGCTACTGATCGTGCCGCTAGGCGACCTGATCGACCGTAAGCGCCTGATCGTCGGCCAGTTGTGGGTTTCGGCCCTGGCCCTGTTGGCGGTAGGCATGGCCTGGGACTGGGCGGTGCTGCTGATGGCGCTGGCGCTGGTCGGGTTGATGGCCGTCATGGTGCAAGTGATGGTGGCGCATGCCGCCACCCTGGCCACCCCCGCACAGCAGGGGCAGGCGGTGGGCACGGTCACCAGCGGGGTGGTGCTGGGCATTCTGCTGGCGCGGCTGGTGTCTGGCTTCGTCGCCGACATGGCGGGCTGGCGTGTCGTCTATTTTGCCGCCGCTGGGGTACTGATGCTGATGGCCTGCCTGCTCTGGCGCGGCATGCCGGGTGCCCGGCCGGCGGCGCAGCGCCTCGGTTACCTGGCATTGACGGGCTCGCTGTGGGCCTTGTTCAAGGAAGACCCTGCCCTGCGCCGACGCGGGCTATACGGCCTGTTGATCTTTGCTGCCTTCAGCGTGCTGTGGAGCGCGATGGTGCTGCCGCTGAGCGCTTCGCCGTTGGCGCTCAGCCATACCCAGATCGGCCTGATTGGCCTGGCCGGCGTGGCGGGCGCGGTTGCTGCTTCCCGGGCCGGCCGGTTGGCCGATCAAGGCCGCGGCGAGCGCACCACCGGGTTCGCCCTGGCGGTACTGACGGTGTCGTGGCTGCCGACGGCGTTCGTCGAGCATTCGCTGCTGGCGTTTCTAGTGGGGGTGGTGTTGCTCGATTTTGCGGTGCAGGCCGTGCATGTCACCAATCAGAGCCTGTTGCTGGCCGGGCGCAGCGCACAGGCGAGCCGCCTGATTGGCGCCTACATGTGTTGCTATTCACTGGGTAGCGGGTTGGGCGCGGTGCTGGCGACCTGGGTCTATGCCCGATGGGGGTGGGCGGCGGTGTGCGTGCTGGGGGCGGGGATCAGTGCGACAGCCTTGGGTTGCTGGCTGGGGGCAAAAACAGGGAGCGCGGCAATGGCCGCCCTCCCTGCCAGGGATCAGAACTTGTAGCCAAGGCCGACCATGTAGACCCACGGGTCGACGTCGACGTCGACCTTGGTCTTGCTGTAGCCCAACGCGGTCGGGCCGTTGACGCTGGCCTTGGTGTCGATGTCGACGTACCAGACCGAGGCGTTGACCAGCAGGTTGTCGGTGAGCATGTAGTCCATGCCCAGTTGGCCAGCGATGCCGACCGAATCCTGCAGCTTCAGGTTGCTGAAGCCTTGTTCTTTACGCGCGCTGCTCAGGTCTTCATCGAAGAACAGGGTGTAGTTGATGCCCACGCCGGCGTAGGGCTGGAAGCGGGAGTTCGGCTCCATCGGGTAGTACTGCAGCGACAGGGTCGGTGGCAGTTGCTTGATGTCGGCCAGCTTGCCGTCCAGGCCGCCGCCCAGGCCTTTGACGCCCACGGTGTGCTTGAACGGGGTGGCCGCCAGCAGCTCCAGGCCGATGTGGTCGGTGAGCATGTAGGCAAAGGTCAGGCCCAGCTGGGTGTCGCTGTCCAGGGTTGCCTTGGTGCCCGACACCTTGTTGCCGTCGAACTTGAGGTCGCCGCTGCTTTCGTTCGGTGCGGTAGTGATGGCACCGGCGCGCAGGATCATATCGCCTGCCTGATAGGCGTGGGCGGCAGGGGCGGCGAGCGCAAGGGCCACAAGCGAGGCGCCGAGCAAGGACTTGTTCATGGAAGCTCCCAGAGGACATTAGTAATTGAGTAGTCCAATGGTACGGATGCGTCTAAACCGAAAGTTTGACCCAGCTCAAAGAAGCGTCGGAACGAATTCGAAACAGTTCTCACTTCAGCTCATAAGCGTATATTTTCTCGGCTTCCATCTGGTATCCGGCGTCGGCCAGTTCGCTGCTGGAGGCGCTGACCTGCATCTTTCCCTCGATCCAGTAGGGCTGATACAGGTCTTCGACGCGCACGCCCATCTCGCTGAAGATGTGCACGATCTGGTTCGAGGGTGGTGGCGGCACGTGGATGCAAGCGCCGTAGTAGGGCACCAAGAGGAATTCGGTGGTGCGGCCTTCTTCGCTGACCTCCAGCGGCACGATGTAGCCGGGCAGCTTGATCTGCTGGCCATCCAGGCTTTTCACCACCGGGGCATCCGGCGCCTGCTGGCGGGCGGCGGGCGCCGATTCGGCGGCCAGAGCGTCGCTCAGCTGTGACAGGTCGTGCAGCGGAGCCAGTTGCGGCGGGATGACAGGGGCGCCTTCCGGGATCAATGCAGGCCAGTCGAGTTCGCGGGGTTCGGCCGCCCAGGTGGGGGCGGCGAGTACTACCAGTGATAACAGAAGCGCGCGGAGCATGGCGTTTTCTCAGAGGTGGATCGACAAACCATCGGCCAGTGACTGCCGATAGGCACGCCAGGCCGGCACGCTGCCCATCAACAGTGCAGCCCCGAGGATAATAGCCAGCAGCGTCCATTCATGGGCACTCGGCAAGGCCAGCGGCAGGAACAACCCATAGTTGGCCTGCACATAGCCCTGCGCCAGGGCGATGCCGGCGTACAGCAAGCCTAGCCCGGCGACGATCCCCACCACGGCCAGCGACAGCGCCTCCAGTACCAGCAACCCGGCGATGTGCCAGGGCCGGGCACCGACCGAGCGCAAGATCGCCATCTCCCGACGGCGCTCGTTGAGGCTGGTGAGAATCGCCGTCAGCATGCCGATCAACCCGGTTAACACCACGAACAGCGAAACCACGAACAGCGCCTGCTCGGCGGTGCCCATCAGGCTCCAGAGCTCCTGCAGGGCCACCCCGGGCAAGATCGCCAGCAAGGGTTCGTTGCGGTACTCGTTGATTTCCCGTTGCAGGCTGAAGGTGGCGATCTTGCTGTTCAAACCAAGCATGAACGCGGTGATGGCGGCAGGTTGCAGGTCCATGGTACGTGCCTGGTCGGCACTGATGCGCCCGGCACCGCGGGCGGGCACGCCGTTGTGCCAATCGATATGGATCGCCTCCATGCCGCCCAGGCTGATATGCAGGGTGCGGTCGACCGGGGTACCCGTACGCTTGAGCACGCCGACCACGGTGAACGGCTTGTCGTCATGCTTGACCAGGCTGATCGCCGCAACGCCATGCGCCAGTACCAGCTTGTCGCCCAGTGTGTAGTGCAAGGCGTCGGCCACTTCGGCGCCGAGCACCACTTCGAACGGGTCGTCAGCGAAGGCGCGGCCCTGGCTCAGCTCCAGGTGCTGCCTGCGGCCATATTGGTAGTGGCTGAAGTAGGCGCCAGTGGTGCCCATCACGCGATAGCCGCGGTGCGAGTCGCCCAGCGAAATAGGGATCGCCCACTTCACCCGTGGGTCCTGGGCGTAATGCTGGTAGCTGTCCCAGCGGATGTTGTTGGTGGCGTTGCCGATACGAAATACCGAATACAGCAGCAGGTTCACCGAGCCCGAGCGGGCACCGACGATCAGGTCGGTACCGCTGATGGTGCTGGCGAAGCTGGCGCGGGCTTCGGTGCGCACGCGCTCTACGGCCAGCAGCAGGCACACCGACAGGGCAATGGCGAGCGCGGTGAGGAAGGCGGTGAAACGGCGGTTGGCCAGGCTGGCCAGGGCAAGACGAAGCAGGTACATCAGGCCTCCCGGGGCTTGGCGGCGCGGTTGAGTTCGGCCAGGGAAAGGTGACGGTCGAACAGCGGTGCCAGGCTCTGGTCATGGCTGACGAACAACAGGCTGGCGCCGGCCGCCCGGCACTCGTCGAACAACAGGCGGATGAAGGCTTCGCGGGTGTCGGCATCGAGGGCTGAGGTCGGTTCGTCGGCAATCACCAATTCTGGCTGGCCGATCAGTGCTCGTGCAGCGGCCACCCGTTGCTGCTGGCCGATCGACAGGCTGTCGGCGCGCCGGGCGAGCAGGGCGGGGTCGCCCAGGCCCAGGTGGGCGAGCAGCGTGGCGGCGGCCTGGTCGACACTGCCATGGCGCTCTGCCGCCCGCGTGGCGCGGCTGCGCGAAAAGCGGCAAGGCAGCTCGACGTTTTCGCGCACCGACAGAAACGGCAGCAAGTTGAACTGCTGGAAGATGTAACCCGTGTGGTCGACCCGGAAGCGATCGCGCGCGCCTTGGCCGAGGCCACTGAGGTCGTGGCCAAGCAGGCGAATGCGGCCCTGGCCTGGCAGGTTCACGCCGCCTAGCAGGCCCAGCAGCGTGGTCTTGCCACTGCCGCTGGGGCCTTTGAGAAACAACGCCTCGCCGGCCTCCAGCTGAAAGGCGGGAATATCCAGCAGGGCCGGCTGGCCAGGCCAGGCAAAGACCAGGTCATGCAGTTCGATCAGCGGCTGGCCCATTCAGAATGCGACCGCGGCCTTGGCGGGTGTCGCTTCAACGCCTTTCTGACCGTTAGGGCCGATCAGTTGCACGTTGATCTTCTGGGTCGCCGGGAAGGCCTTGAACAGCGGGGCAAGGTCGATCTGGGTGAGGCTGTCCGGGTTGGCGCAGGTCAGTTGGTAATGCGCACCAATGTCGCTGTGCTCATGGCCGTGCTCATGCTCGTCGCCATCATCGTCGGCTTTCGGGGCATCGCCGAACAGCGGGCTTTCCAGCTCCTGTGCATCGTCCTTGCACCCAGCGGCTGCTGCCAGGCCGAACAGCTGCAAGGGTTGCTCGAGCTGCTGGCGCACGGCGGCGACCTTGGCTTTGTCGGCATCGCTATTGACAGCGTGCTCGAAACCGACCAGGTTCATCGCCGGGCTGTCCAGCTCCAGCTCCAGGGTGCTGCCATCGAGCACGGCGTTGAGCTTGGCCACGCCATGCTCATGGGCGCCGAGGGTGCCATGGGCGTGATCATGGTCATGGTCATCGTGGGCATGGGCCATGGCGAGGGGCAGCAGAGCGAAGGGCAGGGCGAGCAGCAGGCGACGCATGGAATACTCCAGGAGCAGGCTGAGAATGATTTGGTAATGTTATAACAATTTTTCTGCCTGCCGCCAGCCTGTGTGGCGCAGGTTTCATGTTGCTGTAGCATGGCTGCATTGACCTGCGTTCAAGGAAAGCATCGTGAGAATTCGTGGACAGATTGGTGGCTGGCCCGTGGACCTGACTGTCGAGCTGGAGCCGGCCGAGTGGGCGCAGTTGGGGCGGCAGCTCGAGGTGCCGGTTACCGCCGAAGCGGCGGCCGCATCGCCAGCAGCGCCGCGGCAAGATGATGGGCAGTGGGCCGCAGCGCGCGACGTGCTGCGCCAGGCTGGGCAGATGAATGGGCCAGCGTTGCTGGACCGCCTGGAAGGGCTGGCGGGAAGTACGGCGGCAGGCAAGCGGCTGCTGGTGCGGTTGCGGCACAGCAGCGAGGTGAAGGTGGAAAGTGGCGCGGATGCGCCGGTGTACCACTGGGTCGGCTGACAAGGTCACACGCGTTCGGGGGTAGGTGCAGGCTTGTGCTGCGAAGAGGCCGGTGAACGCAGCGCAGATTGACTGTGCTTTCACCGGCCTCTTCGCAGCTCAAGGCTGCTCCTACAAGGGCGTGCCTGCCTTAGAACAGGGCTGAAGACAGCTTGCGGCGGTAGACGCTCACCAGCGGATGATCACCGCCCAGCAGTTCGAACACCTGCAACATCGCCTTCTGCGGCAACCCGTTCTCGTAGCCGCGGTTGCGCTTGAACAGCTTCAACAAGCCCTCCAGCGCTGCCTCGTATTGCTGGCGGGCCAGTTGCTGAATGCTCAACTGGTAGGCCGCTTCATCGTCTTCTGGGTTTTGCGCCAGGCGGCTCTTCAGGTCGGCGACTTCCGGCAGGCTGGCAGCCTGGCGCAGGAAGGTCAGCTGTGCCTTGGCACCGGCCAGGGCTGCCTTGTGCTCGTCGGTCTTGACCGCGTCCAGCACCACCTGGGCCTCGCCCAGCTCGCCCCGCTCAGCCAGGCAACGGGCGTACAGGATCAGCGCCTCGGCATTGCTGTTGTCTTCACCCAGCAGTGCCTGGAGCAGTGCTTCGGTCTCGGCGAAGCGGCTTTCGGCGAACAGCGCCTTGGCCTGCTCCAGCGGCGATGCGGCAGGCTCGGCCGGCATCTGCACGTGCGGTTCGAGCAGCGCGCGGATTGCCGACTCCGGCTGCGCCCCGGCAAAACCGTCGACCGGCTGGCCGTCTTTGAACAGCACCACGGTCGGCAGGCTGCGAATGCCGAACTGGGCGACCACCTGCTGCTCCACGTCGCAGTTGATCTTGGCCAGCAGCAGCTCGCCCTGATAACCCTCGGCGATCTTCGCCAGCAGTGGCATCAGCGCCTTGCAGGGCGCGCACCACTCAGCCCAGAAGTCCACCAGGACCGGTTTGTGGAAGGAGTTCTCGATGACCAATTGCTGGAAGGTGGCATCGGTGGCGTCGAAAATGTACGGCGTGTCTTGGCTCATCGCGACTCTCGCAAACTCGTGAATGGCACCACTATAAAGGCTCGCGGCTGGCGTGGTACAGGCTGACCCGGCGGAATTCGTGGGGCTCGGCCAGGTCCGGCAGGGTCAGCGCGTCGAGCACGCCCAATTGCCGGTACAGCGGGTGGCTGAAGTCGCGAACCCGCGAGTCGGCCACCAGCGCTTGGCGACCGCGGCAGAGGAAGGCGTCGAGCAGTGGCAGGTTGGCGCGGTCATACAGCACATCGGCGACCAGGATCAGGTCGAAGCGGTCGTCTTCGGCGAAAAAATCGTTGCTGTAGCCGAGCTCCACGCCGTTCAACGCGGCGTTGGCGCGGCAGGCGTCGAGGGCCAGTGGGTCGAGGTCGCACGCCACCACTTCAAGGGCGCCTGCGCGGGCTGCGGCAATGCCGGCGATGCCGCTGCCCGCGCCAAAATCGAGCACACGCTTGCCCGCAACCCATGCCGGGTGTGCGGCCAGGTAGCGGGCCATGGCCAGGCCGCTGGCCCAGCAGAAGCTCCAATACGGAGGTTCTTCGAGAATGCGCCGGGTTTCTTCGCTGCTGAAGGCGCGGTCCATGTTCTGGTCGTCGATCAGCCAGAGTTTCAATTCGCATTCAGGCAGGTCGCTGACCACCAGGCGCGCTTCGCCGATCAGGCCACTGAGGGCCTGTTGCAGTGCCAGTGGCGCCACTTACGGTGCCTTCTCGAAACGCAGCGGGCCGGTGGCCTGGGTTTGCGGCTGGGCGATGCGCACAGGGGGCAGGTGCATGATCAACTGCCCGGAGCTGCTGGCGCGGCCGCGCAGTTCGACGCGGGCACCGGCCGGGAAAGCTTCGGGGTTGAAGCGCAACTGATAAGGCAGCGCCTGCCCGGTGCCGGTCAGGTTGCTGCTGGCCAGCAGGCGCTGCGGGCGGTCGCGTTCGTCGATCACCAGCAGGGCCAGCTCCACGTCGGCGCCGGCCGGGATTTCCAGCAAAGTCCCGCTCAGCTCACGCTGGTAGGCGGGCAGCGGGCCAAGCGGTTGGGCCTTCTTGGCCACTTTGGCTGGCGCAGGCGCCTGGCCTTGATCGGGCTTGGGCTGGTCGCTACCGCAAGCGGCAAGCAGGGCGGCGCAGCACAGCACGACGAGCGCTCGATAGTGCATTGGGGCTTCCTTCACGGGCAGATTTCCCTGGATGTTAACCCCTTTGGCTTGTCTTGCCAGTGGGATGCGCTACCATGGCCCTCCCTTTTTTTGTTGCCTGCCACCATGCACTGTCCCTTTTGCGGTGCCAACGACACCAAGGTCATCGACTCTCGTCTTGTCGCCGAGGGCGAGCAAGTGCGCCGCCGCCGCGAGTGCGTTGCCTGCGGCGAGCGTTTCACTACCTTCGAAACCGCCGAACTGGTGCTGCCCCGGCTGATCAAGCAGGACGGCACGCGCCAGCCTTTCGACGAAGACAAGTTGCGTGCAGGCATGCAGCGGGCGTTGGAAAAACGCCCGGTCAGCGTCGAGCGCCTGGAAGCTGCGCTGGCGCACATCAAGAGCCGCCTGCGTGCCACCGGCGAGCGCGAGGTCAAGTCACTGGTGGTGGGTGAAATGGTGATGGCTGAGCTGCGCAAGCTCGACGAGGTGGCCTATATCCGGTTTGCCTCGGTCTACCGACGCTTCCAGGACCTCGACGAATTCCGCGAAGAAATCGACCGCCTGGCCCGTGAGCCAGCTAAAGAGTGAGCATGCCCAGCCAGACCGCGATCCTCGATGCCCACTACATGGCCCGCGCCCTGGAGCTGGCCCGCAAGGGTATTTACAGCACCCACCCCAACCCGCGTGTGGGGTGCGTGATCGTGCGTGACGGCGAGGTGGTCGGCGAAGGCTGGCACGTGCGCGCCGGTGAGCCCCATGCCGAGGTGCATGCCCTGCGCCAGGCCGGTGAACGCGCCCGCGGCGCTTGCGCCTATGTCACCCTCGAACCGTGCAGCCATCATGGCCGCACGCCGCCGTGCGCCGAAGCGCTGGTCAAGGCCGGCGTGGCCCGCGTGGTGGCCGCGATGCAGGACCCCAACCCGCAAGTGGCGGGGCAGGGGCTGCGGCGCCTGGCAGAGGCCGGTATCGAGGTCAGCAGCGGTGTGCTTGAAACTGAGGCCCGCGCGCTCAACCCAGGTTTTCTCAAGCGCATGGAGCATGGCCTGCCGTTTGTCAGGGCCAAGCTGGCCATGAGCCTGGACGGCCGCACGGCCATGGCCAGCGGCGAAAGCCAGTGGATTACCGGCCCTGCCGCCCGCGCTGCGGTTCAGCGGCTGCGCGCGCGCTCCAGTGTGGTGCTCACCAGCGCCGCCAGCGTGCTGGCCGACCATGCGCGTATGACGGTGCGTGGTGCAGAGCTGGGCCTGGACGATGAAACCCGCGCCCTGGCCTTGAGCCGCACGCCGCTGCGCGTGCTGATCGATGGCCGCCTGCGCCTGCCGCTGGATGCGCCGTTCTTCCAGGCCGGCCCGACCCTGGTGGTGACGGCCGCCGCTGAAGCGCCGCGTTACGCCGAGGCAGGCCATGAGCTGTTGAGCCTGCCAGGCACCGATGGCCAGGTCGATTTGCCCGCGTTGATGCGTGTGCTGGCCGCGCGTGGCGTCAACGAGATTCTGCTGGAAGCCGGCGCAGGCCTGGCTGGCGCGTTCGCCCGGCAAGGCCTGATCGACGAATACCAGTTGTTCGTCGCCGGCACCTTCCTGGGTTGCCAGGCCCGCCCGCTGCTGGACTGGCCCCTGGCGAAGATGAGCGAAGCACCGCGACTGAAAATTACCGAAATGCGCGCAGTGGGCGATGACTGGCGGGTCACGGCCATCCCCCTGCCGGCGCCCGGCGTATAATGCCAGGCTTGCCCTGCGCAACCCGTTCTTGAGGAAGACCCCATGTTCACCGGCATCATCGAATCCATCGGCACCATTCGCAGCATGACCCCCAAGGGCGGCGACGTGCGCGTCTACGTCGAGACCGGCAAGCTCGACCTGGGTGACGTCAAGCTTGGCGACAGCATCGCCGTCAACGGCGTGTGCCTGACCGCCGTCGAACTGCCGGGCAATGGGTTCTGGGCTGACGTCAGCGTCGAGACCCTCAAGCGCACCGCCTTCATCGACCTCAAGAGCGGCAGCAAGGTCAACCTGGAAAAAGCCCTGACCCCTACCACCCGCCTGGGCGGTCACCTGGTCAGCGGCCACGTCGACGGTGTCGGCGAAATCATCTCGCGCAGCGATAACGCCCGCGCCATCCAGTTCCGCGTGCGTGCACCCAAGGAGCTGGCCAAGTACATCGCCCACAAGGGTTCGATCACCGTCGACGGCACCAGCCTGACGGTCAATGAGGTCAATGGCGCCGAATTCGAGCTGACCATTGTCCCGCACACCCTGTCCGAAACCATCATGGCCGACTACCGCGCAGGTCGTCGGGTCAACCTTGAGGTCGACCTGCTGGCCCGTTACCTGGAGCGTCTGCTGCTGGGTGACAAGGCGGCCGAACCGAGCAAGGGCAGTGGCATTACCGAAAGCTTCCTGGCCGCCAACGGCTTCTTGAAATCCTGATTGAGAAGGGGGTGCCGAGTGGCGCTCAACAGCATCGAAGAACTGGTCGAAGACATCCGCCAGGGCAAAATGGTCATCCTCATGGATGACGAAGACCGCGAAAACGAAGGCGATATCATCATGGCAGCTGAGTGCTGCCTGCCTGAGCACATCAATTTCATGGCCAAGCACGCCCGCGGCCTGATCTGCATGCCGATGACCCGTGAGCGCTGCGAAACGCTGAAGCTGCCGCTAATGGCGCCGCGCAACGGGTCCGGCTTCGGCACCAAGTTCACCGTGTCGATCGAAGCCGCCGAAGGCGTCACCACCGGTATTTCCGCTGCCGACCGCGCGCGTACCGTGCAAGCGGCCGCGGCCAAGGACGCCAAGGCCGAAGACATCGTCAGCCCGGGCCACATCTTCCCGCTGATGGCCCAGCCGGGCGGCACCCTGGCCCGTGCCGGCCACACCGAAGCCGCCTGCGACCTGGCACGCATGGCAGGCTTCGAGCCGAGCGGCGTGATCTGCGAAGTGATGAACGATGACGGCACCATGTCGCGCCGCGCCGAGCTGGAAGTGTTCGCCGCCGAGCATGGCCTGAAGATCGGCACCATCGCCGACCTGATCCACTACCGCATGATCCACGAGCGTACCGTGCAGCGCGTTTCCGAGCAGCCGGTCGAAAGCGAATTGGGCGAGTTCAACCTGGTCACCTACCGCGACGCGGTGGAAGGCGACGTGCACATGGCCCTGACCCTGGGCAAGATCTGCGCCGAAGAGCCGACCCTGGTGCGCGTGCACAACATGGACCCGCTGCGCGACCTGCTGCTGGTCAAGCAGCCGGGCCGCTGGAGCCTGCGTGCGGCCATGGCTGCCGTGGCCGAGGCCGGCAGCGGCGTGGTGTTGCTGCTGGGCCACCCGCTGGACGGCGACGTGCTGCTGGCGCACATCCGCGAAAGCGCGGGCGATGCACCGACCAAGGCACCGACCACCTACAGCACCGTCGGCGCCGGTTCGCAGATCCTGCGCGACCTCGGTGTGCGCAAGATGCGCCTGATGAGTTCGCCGATGAAGTTCAATGCGATATCCGGATTCGATCTGGAAGTTGTAGAATACGTGCCCTCCGAGTGACTTGAGACGGCGCCTGCGCCCTCACGCTCGAGTCCAAACCCTCCCGAGGCCGCCAGCGAGCGGCCTCGCTCTTGAAGATGAGAACATCGGAATGACCCTGAAGACCATCGAAGGTACCTTCATCGCCCCCAAAGGTCGCTATGCTTTGGTGGTTGGCCGCTTCAACAGCTTCGTCGTCGAAAGCCTGGTAAGCGGTGCCGTTGATGCCCTGGTACGCCACGGTGTCAGCGAAAGCGACATCACCATCATCCGTGCCCCGGGCGCGTTCGAAATCCCGCTGGTGGCACAGAAGGTCGCCCAGCAAGGCGCGTACGACGCGATCATCGCCCTGGGCGCCGTGATCCGCGGTGGTACCCCGCACTTCGAATACGTGGCGGGCGAATGCACCAAGGGCCTGGCCCAGGTGTCCATGGAGTTCGGTGTTCCGGTGGCCTTCGGCGTTCTGACCGTCGACTCCATCGAGCAGGCCATCGAGCGTTCCGGCACCAAAGCCGGCAACAAAGGTGCTGAAGCTGCCCTGTCCGCTCTGGAAATGGTCAGTCTGCTGGCGCAGTTGGAGGCCAAGTGATTAGCGACGAAAGCGATCGTTTCAACCCGCGCGATCCAAAACCTGCGGATGCCGGCAAGCCCTCGAAGAGCGCCAAGCGCCGCGAAGCCCGCAAGCTCGCGACTCAGGCGCTGTACCAGTGGCACATGGCGCGTCAGTCGGTGAACGAGATCGAAGCGCAGTTCCGGGTCGATAACGATTTCACCGATGTCGATGGCGCCTACTTCCGCGAAATCCTGCATGGGGTTCCGACCAAGAAGGACGAGATCGACGCGGCCCTGAAGCCTTGCCTGGCGCTCGCGCTGGAAGAGCTCGACCCAGTTGAACTGGCTGTGTTGCGGTTGTCCACCTGGGAACTGATGATGCGCGCCGATGTGCCGTACCGTGTCGTGATCAACGAAGGTGTCGAGCTGGCCAAGGTCTTCGGTGCCACCGACGGCCACAAGTTCGTCAACGGCGTGCTGGACAAGCTCGCCCCTTCGCTGCGCGAAGCGGAAGTCAAGGCGAACAAGCGCTGATCCCGGCGCTGGCGGACCATGGGTGAGTTCGAGCTGATCAGCCATTACTTTGCCGCCGCGCCCTGTGCGCAAGGCGGTGAAGGCGTGGCCCTGGGCATCGGTGATGACTGCGCGCTGCTGGATTTGCCTGTTGGCGAGCAACTGGCGGTGTCCACCGACACCCTGGTGGCCGGCGTGCATTTCCCTGCGGTCTGCGACCCTTTGCTGCTCGGCCAGCGCTCGCTGGCCGTGGCGGCCAGTGACCTGGCGGCGATGGGCGCTACCCCCATCGGCTTCACCCTTGCCCTGACCCTGCCCGAGGTCAGCGCCGACTGGCTGCAAGCCTACGCTGACGGCCTCAACCGTATGGCCCGGCAGTGCCAGTTGAGCCTGATTGGCGGTGACACCACCCGCGGCCCCTTAAGCATCACCCTGACCGTGTTCGGCCGCGTGCCGGCTGGACAGGCGTTGCGCCGTGGCGGTGCCCGCCCGGGTGACCTGCTGTGTGTGGGGGGTGAACTGGGCAACGCTGCGGGCGCCTTGCCGCTGGTCCTGGGCGAGCGCCAGGCTGATGCTGCCCTTGCCCAGCCGTTGCTCGACCACTACTGGTCGCCCTCGCCGCAATTCACCTTGGGCCAGTTGTTGCGCGGGCGTGCTACGGCCGCACTGGATATTTCCGACGGCCTGCTGGCCGACTGCGGGCATATCGCCAAGGCGTCCCGCGTGGCGCTTGAGGTGAACCTGGACCAGGTACCGGTGTCATCCGCTTTGCAGGGCTTCCTCGGTCAGGAGGCTGCCGTGCAGGCTGCCTTGACCGGGGGTGACGACTATGTGCTGGCGTTCACCTTGCCGCCGGCTCAGCTTTCATCCCTGCAGGCCCAAGGCCAGGCGACGTTCCATGTCATCGGGCGAGTGCTCGAAGGTCAGGGCGTCAGCCTGCGTGACCGGCAGGGCCAGGACATCACCCCGCGGCAACGCGGCTATCAACATTTTAGGGAGACACCGTGACCGATCACCCCAATCAGGTGCCTGCGGAGTTCGTTCCGCCCTCGGTCTGGCGCAACCCCTGGCACTTCATCGCCTTCGGCTTCGGTTCCGGCACCTTGCCCAAGGCACCGGGCACCTGGGGTTCGCTGGTGGCCATACCCTTCATTCCGCTGTGGCAGATGCTGCCGGATTGGGGCTATTGGTTGCTGCTGGGCATTACCATGCTGTTTGGCTTCTGGCTGTGCGGCAAGGTCGCCAATGACTTGCGCGTTCACGATCATGAAGGCATTGTTTGGGATGAAATGGTCGGCATGTGGATCACCCTCTGGCTGGTGCCAGAAGGCTGGCAATGGTTGCTGGCAGGGTTCCTGATGTTCCGTTTCTTCGACATCCTCAAACCGTGGCCGATTCGCTGGATCGACCGCCATGTGCATGGAGGGGTCGGGATCATGCTCGACGATATCCTGGCCGGCGTGTTCGCCTGGCTGGGCATGCAAGTTCTGGTGTGGGCGGTTGCCTGAGGCAGGGAGCGCGTGAATGGCCATAAGGACTGTGCTGTTGGCAATGCTGCTGGGTTGTGCTCCCTGGGTGGGGGCGGCCGAAGGTGTGCCGAAGCAGGTCCATCTGGTCAGCGAAGAATGGCTCGACTACACCAACGCCAACGGTACCGGGGTTGCCTGGGATGTGCTGCGCAAGGTGTTCGAGCCGGCCGGGGTCAAGGTCGTTACCCAGAGCGCGCCCTACAGCCGTGCAGTGGGGCTGGTAAAGCGTGGCGAAGCTGATGCCTGGGTAGGCTCCTACAAGGGCGAGAGCAAGGATAATCTCTATCCGCGCTGGCACTTCGATATGGACCACATCTATGCCTTGGGGCTGGCCAGCAAGCCGGTGCCTACGCCGAGCACGGTTGGCCAGTATCGCCTGGCTTGGGTGCGTGGCTACGACTACGCCAGCTACTTGCCCAATGCCCATGACTACCGCGAGATCCAGCGCCGTGAAGGCATTCTGCCGATGCTCGAACACGACCGTGTGGACTTCTACATCGATGCGCTGACCGAGGTCGACTACGTGCTTGGCCAGGCGTCGGAGCCTGCACGCTTTCGTAAAAGCCATGTCGCCGAACTGCCGTTGTACCTGGCGTTCGCCAATAACGATGAGGCCAAGGCACTGCGGGAGCTGTTCGACAAGCGCATGGCCGAGCTGGTGCGCAGTGGTGAATTGAAGCCGATTTTCGAGCACTGGAAGCAGCCGTATCCCTTCACTGCCGACAGCAAGCCGCTGTAGGCGCAGCCTTGTGATGCGAAGAGGCTGGTGACAAGCGCAACGATCGGTGATGCGCCAGATGGCCTCTTCGCAACACGAGGCTGCTCCTACAGGGGAGCGGAAAAATAAGCATCGAACTTTTCGATCTTAAACCGCGGTATTCAGCCAGCGCACTGGCGCCGACCTGCTGATACAATCGCCCCACGAGAAATTTACTACTTATTTCAGGAGCACAACGTGCCCGTCGTCTTTGTTGCCGCCTCTAAACTCCCGACCCCCTTTGCGACTTTCACCATGCATGGCTTCCTCGAAGAAGCCACCGGCCGTGAGCACGTGGTGCTCAGCCTGGGTGATATCGCTGACGGTGAACCGGTGTTGGGGCGCCTGCACTCCGAGTGCCTGACCGGCGATGCCCTGTTCAGCCAGCGCTGCGACTGCGGTTCGCAACTGGAAGCCGCCCTTCAGGCCATCGCACGTGAAGGCCGTGGTGTGCTGTTGTACCTGCGTCAGGAAGGCCGTGGCATCGGCCTGTTGAACAAGATCCGCGCCTATGAGCTGCAGGACGGTGGTGCCGACACCGTCGAAGCCAACGAGCGCCTGGGTTTCGCTGCCGACCAGCGTGACTACGCCATCTGCCTGCCGATGCTCGAACACCTGGGTGTGAAATCCCTGCGCCTGATGACCAACAACCCGCGCAAGGTCAAGGCACTGACCGACATGAACATCGTCGTCGCCGAGCGCGTGCCGCTGCACACCGGCCATAACCCGCACAACCGTTACTACCTGGCGACAAAAGCTGGCAAGCTCGGCCACATGCTGGGCAACGAACACCAGGGTGAGGTGCCTCAGGCGTGACCCGCGCCGAGGTCAAGCGGCGCCTGGCACTGGCCTGGTGGCAATACCTGGCGGTGGGCCTGGTGCCGCTGCCGGTGATGGCCTGGGCGTTTGGTGGCGGTGATGCGTTGATCCCGGTGCTGGCCATGCCACTGTTCATCGCGGGTGCGGCGACCATGTTCCTTAGCCTGCCGCGCTTTGGTGCCTACAAGCGTGCGCTGATCGCGACCTCCAAGGTGCTCGGCAGCACCGAAGAGCCGGCAGCCTGGATCACGCTGGCGCGGGTGCGGCGCATCGCCATGCTGTATGCCTGCTTCCCCGCCTGGGTTGCCGCGCTGTCGGTGCTGGTGGGGCTGGAGGCCGTGCCGCAAATCCTCTTGGCGCTGTCCACCGTGGTGGTGCTCTACCTGTACCGCATCCCACGTCAGCTGGGCTGATGCGCATCGTTCTCTGGCTGCTGGCGCTGTGCGCCTGTAGCGCCAGCGCTGGCGAGCCGCTGCGCGTAGTCAGCCTGGCGCCTTCGATGACCGAAATCATGCTTGAGCTGCACGCCGATGACCTGCTGGTCGGCGTGCTCGACGGCGGTGATCGCCCGCCAGCATTGCGTGAGGTGCCGTCTGTCGGCCGCCAAGGCCAACTGAACATGGAGCGTCTGCTCAGCTTGCAGCCTGACTTGTTGCTGTTGTGGCCCGGCAGTGTGGCGCCAGCACAGCGTGACCAGCTCAAGCGCCTGGGCATCGCCACCTTCAGCGCCGAACCCCACGATATCGACCAGTTGATTGATCAAATCGAGGCCATCGCCCAGCGCGTCGGCCGCGAAGGGCAGGGCCAGCAATACGCTCAGGCCCTGCGTGACAGGCTGCGGCAACTGCGCCAGCAGTATCGCCGTGAGCAGCCGCTGCGCGTGTTCTACCAAGTCTGGGACCAACCCTTGTACACCCTGGGTGGCAGGCAGGTGGTCAGCGACGCGCTGGCCGTATGTGGCGCGCGTAATGTGTTCGCCGACCTCAACCAGCCAGCCCCTCAGGTGAGCGTGGAGTCCGTACTGTTGCAAGACCCGCAGGTGATTCTGGCAGGCGATCAGGCGCAGTTGAACAGCTGGAGAGCCTGGCCACGCCTGCGTGCGGTGGCTGATGAGCGCTTACTGGTCGTGCCTGACAAAGGCCTGGAACGGCCCAGTGGGCAGATGATCGAGGCCACTGCCCGCTTATGCGCGTTGCTCGAAGCTAAAGCGCCGGCGTCCAGGTGACGCTGAACAGCACGGTGCGGCCTTCTTCGCGGTAGCTGTGGCTGCCGCCTTCATAGCTGTACAGGGCGCGGCTGTGGGTGTGGTCCAGCAGGTTGTCCAGCTTCGCTTCCAGTTTCAGTTCATCCGTTGCCGCCCAGCTACCGCGCAGGCCGAGCAGGCCAAAGCCGGCGAGCCGATTGCGGTTGGCTTCGTCATCGTAGCTGGCGCTGACGGCTTGCCAGCTCCCGCCCACGCTGAACCGTCCAAATTCGCGGTCCAGGTCCAGGCTCAGGGTACGGCGAGCGCGGCGGGCGAGGGTATGGCCACTGTCGCGGTCGCGCGGGTCGATCAGCGCCAGGCCGAGCTGGCTGCGCCATGCGCCCCATTGCTGGTCGAGGGACAGCTCAACGCCGTTGATGCGCGCCGAGGCGACGTTGCGCGGGATCGAGTCCTGGCCAAAGATGATCGCGTC
This sequence comes from Pseudomonas sp. B21-031, assembly GCF_024748985.1. Taxonomy (NCBI): domain Bacteria; kingdom Pseudomonadati; phylum Pseudomonadota; class Gammaproteobacteria; order Pseudomonadales; family Pseudomonadaceae; genus Pseudomonas; species Pseudomonas sp. B21-031. The sequence goes on from NZ_CP087181.1 coordinate 604,094, forward strand.
GCGCAGGTCGGTGCGGTACAGCGACGTCTCCAGACGGCTGTCCGAGGTGAGCTGGCTGCGCCATTGCAGTTCGTAGCTTTTGGAGTGCTCTGGGCTCAGGTCTGGATTGCTGAATGCTGGGTAATACAGGTCGTTGAACGTCGGCGCTCGGAAGCCTTCGCTGTAGGACAGCAGCACATCGTTGGTCGCGTTCACTGGCACGGTAAGGCTACCGCTCCAGGTGGTCTGGCCACCGAACTGCTGGTTCTGGTCGCGGCGCACGCCCAGCTCGGTGGAAAACTGCTCACCCCGGTACCGATGTTGAGCAAAGGCGGCGCGGTTCCAGCGGCTGTCTTCGGTGAAGTCAGTGCTGCCGTGCACGCGGTCTTCGTACCAATCCCCGCCGATCAGCAGCGTGTGCTGGTCGTTCAAGACCAGGTCGTTTTGCCAGGTGAGTTGATCACGATAGGTGTTGAACACGAAACGCTCGTCGCTGAGCTTGTCGCGCTTGTCGTCACGGTTTTCGCTGTGGGCAAGCTCCACGCGCGAATGCCAAGTGTCATTGAGCTGGGCATCGAAGTAGGTGCCCAGGCTGCTGACGCTGAAATCGGTGTAGGGCTTTTGCCCGAAGCTTTCGAAGGTGACCGGGTTGAAGCCACCGAACGGGTTGTCGTATTCACTGCGCCCATGGCTGTCGAGCAGGTTGAGGCCGGCCTCGAAGCGTTCGCCGAAGGTGTGGCTGAGGCTCAGGTTGAATGACTTGTTGCGGTACGCATCGTGATCTCCATCGCTGGCAAAGGACGGGCCGGTGGCGTCGATGCCGACAGTTTCGTCCAGGCTAGCCCCCAGGTTGAAGCGGGTAGCGCCGTCGCCACCGGCCAGGCCCAGGCTGCGTTGGAAGGTCTGATTGCTGCCGGCAGCCAGGCGCAGGCGCGGTTGCAGTCCAGGGCCGCTGCTGCGCCGGGTGAAGATCTGAATCACGCCGCCAATGGCGTCGCTGCCGTAGATCGCCGAGCGGGAGCCGCGCAGTACTTCGACACGCTCGATCTGGTCGACGTCGAGAAATTGCAGGCCGCTGTCGCCGGAGGTGGCGTTGGCGATGCGCACGCCATCGACCAGTACCAGGCTTTGCGCTGCCTTGGTGCCGCGGATGAAGATGCCGGGCAGGCTGCCGCGACCCCCCGTGGGGGCGACTTGCACGCCGGGGACGCGGGCTAGCAGGTCGGTGACGCTGCTGGGTTGCAGGCGGTCGATGTCGGTGCGGGTGAAGACGGTGTTGGCGGCACTGGTGGCGGTGCGCGACTCGACTTGGCGGTTGGCGCTGATCAGCACATCGGGGAGTTTCAGGGCGTCGTCGCGTTCAGCGGCTAGAAGCGGCAGCGGCAGGCACAGCAAAGTCGCAGCAAGGGTTGGAGTCTTCATAGGCATTACCATGGCAATCGCCGGCAAGCCGGCTCCCACAGGTACCTCGCTGTTCTCAGGTTCAGCGCAATACCTGTAGGAGCTGGCTTGCCGGCGATGGGCCGCAATGCGGCCCCAGGGGTTACAAGCCGAGCTTGGCCATACGCGCTGTAACCGAAGCCTCGATGCCAGCAGCATCCAGGCCACACTCAGCCAGCATCTGCGCCGGCTTGGCATGCTCGACATAAATGTCCGGCAAGCCCAAGTGCAGCAGTGGCTTGACCAGGGCCTGGCTAGCCAGGAATTCACCCACGGCAGCCCCTGCGCCGCCCATGATGGCGTTTTCTTCGATAGTCACCAGCAGTTCATGGCTGCCCGCCAATTCGAGTACCAGTGCCTCGTCCAGCGGCTTGACGAAGCGCATGTCGACCACCGTGGCGTTGATCTGCTCGGCAACTTGCAAGGCTTCGCTCAGCTGCACGCCAAATACCAGCAGGGCGACTTTCTCACCCTGGCGGCGGATGACGCCCTTGCCGATCTCCAGGGGCGTAAGGTCCCCACTGATCGGTGCGTTGGGGCCGGTGCCGCGCGGGTAGCGCACTGCCGCCGGGCCGTTGTACAGGTGGCCGGTGGTGAGCATCTTGCGCAGTTCATTCTCGTCGCTCGGGGTCATCACCAGCATGCCGGGGATGCAGCGCAGGTACGACAAGTCGTAGCTGCCGGCATGGGTCGGGCCGTCTTCACCCACCAGGCCGGCGCGGTCGATGGCGAACAGTACATCGAGGTTCTGTACCGCCACGTCGTGGATCAGCTGGTCATAGGCGCGCTGCAGGAACGTCGAATAGATCGCCACCACCGGCTTGCTGCCTTCGCAGGCCATGCCCGCCGCCAGGGTGACTGCGTGCTGCTCGGCAATCGCCACGTCGAAGTAGCGCTCCGGGTAGCGTTCGCTGAAGTCGACCAGGTCGGAGCCTTCCTTCATCGCCGGGGTAATGCCAACCAGGCGATTGTCGCTGGCGGCCATGTCGCACAGCCACTGGCCGAACACGGCGGAGTACTTGGGCCCGCTGGGTTTTTTCGGCGCGGCGGGCTTGTCGGCAGGCTCGAGCTTGGTGATGGCGTGGTAGCCGATCGGGTCGACCTCGGCCGGGGCGAAGCCTTTGCCCTTCTTGGTCACCACGTGCAGGAACTGCGGGCCTTTGAGGTCACGCATGTTACGCAGGGTGGCGATCATGGTCGGCAGGTCGTGGCCGTCGATCGGGCCGATGTAGTTCCAGCCCAGTTCTTCGAACAGGGTGCCGGGGACCAGCATGCCTTTGGCATATTCCTCGGTGCGACGGGCGATTTCCCACGCGCCTGGCAGGCGCGAAAGCACCTTCTTGCTGCCCTCGCGCATGCTCGCGTAGGTGCGGCTGGAGAGAATCTTGGCCAGGTAATTGGACAGGCCGCCGACATTGCGCGAAATCGACATGTCGTTGTCGTTGAGGATCACCAACATGTCGGCGTTGACTTCCTGGGCGTGGTTCAACGCCTCGAAGGCCATGCCGGCGGTCAGGGCGCCGTCGCCGATCACCGCGATCGACTTGCGTGCGCTGTTCTGCAGGCGGGCGGCGATGGCCATGCCCAGCGCTGCACTGATCGAGGTGCTGGAGTGGCCGACGCCAAAGGTGTCGTACTCGCTCTCGCTACGGCGCGGGAAGGCGGCGATGCCGTCCTTCTGGCGCAGGCTGAGCATGCGCTGGCGGCGGCCGGTGAGGATCTTGTGCGGGTAGGCCTGGTGGCCGACGTCCCACACCAGCCGGTCGTCCGGGGTGTCGAAGACGTAGTGCAGGGCGATCGTCAGCTCGATCACGCCCAGGCCGGCGCCAAAATGCCCACCGGTCTGTCCCACGGTGTAGAGCAGTTCCTGGCGCAACTCGTCGGCCAGGGTCTCCAGGTCGGCTTCGGCCAGCCGGCGCAGGCCGGCAGGCGTGTCAGCGCGGTCGAGCAACGGCGTGACCGGGCGTTCGCGGGGGATCTCTTGAAACGTCGTGGGCATCAGGCGAGTCGTTATAGGTGTGAAGACGCGGCAGTTTACCCCATTGTGGGAAAAGTGCCCATTGAGAGGGGGTAGCACGGGGCTGCTTTGCAGCCCATCGCCGGCAAGCCAGCTCCCACACGTCCATCGTTTTGCTGTGGGAGCCGGCTTGCCGGCGATGGGCCGCATGGCGGCCCCGTTGAATCAGTTGCGGCGTTCGACGATGTAGCGCGCCAACGCCCGTAGCGGCTCGGCAGTTTCACCAAACCCTTGCAATGCGGCCAGCGCCTGGTCGCGCAGTTCGATTGCATAGGCCTTGGCGGCCGCCAGGCCAAGCAGGGCCGGGTAGGTCGGTTTGTCTCGGGCGATGTCGGCACCCTGGCGTTTGCCCAGGGTGACGGTGTCGCTTTCTACGTCGAGGATGTCGTCCTGTACCTGAAACGCCAGGCCAATGGCCTGAGCGTAGGTCTGCAAGGCATCCAGCTGCGCCGGCTCGGCACGGGCGCTGGCCAGGGCGCCCAGGCGCACGCTGGCTTCGATCAGTGCGCCGGTCTTGTGCCGGTGCATGAATTCCAGCGCCTGCTGGTCCAGCTTGATGCCCACCGAGCCCAGGTCGATGGCCTGGCCGCCGACCATGCCCGCCGGGCCGGCAGCCTTGGCCAGGGCCTGGACCATGGCCAGGCGAAGGGCGTCGGACTGTGGGCTCAGGCGCGGGTCGAGCAGGGCGCTGAAGGCCAGGCTCTGCAGGCCGTCACCGGCGAGGATGGCGCAGGCTTCGTCGAAGGCTTTGTGGGTGGTCGGTTGGCCGCGACGCAGGTCGTCGTCATCCATCGCCGGCAGGTCGTCATGCACCAGCGAATACGCGTGGATCAATTCGACCGCGCACGCTGCACCGTTGGCCTGTTCGGCAGGTGCACCCAGCGCTTCGCAGGCCGCGTAGGCGAGCAGCGGGCGTACACGCTTGCCGCCGTTCATTACGCTGTAGCGCATGGCGGCGTAGAGGCGCTCGAGTTCTTTGGTAGGCGCTTGAAACAGCGGTTCTAGGGCGGCGTCGACGCGGGCCTGGCAGTTGGCCTGGTAGGTGCTGATCATGCTTCCGGCTCCGCGTCGAAGGGCTGGGCTGCCAGCTCACCGTCGCGTTCCAGAAGGATTTGCACCTTCTGCTCAGCCTGGGCCAGTGCGCCCTGGCAATCGCGGGTCAGGGCGATGCCTTGCTCGAAGGCGGCCAGCGAATCTTCCAGCGACAACTCGCCGTTCTCCAGGCGCTCGACCAGGGCTTGCAGGTCTGCGAGGGATTGCTCGAAATCGAGGGAGGCTTTTTTGCGGGCCATGGCGACTGTCTCGGTGGCGTTCTGAACGGCGCGACACTAGCAGAGCGGGGCAGGGGGAGCAAACTTGTGTGGGAAGGGCTAAGAGGTCGGGCGTGATAGTTGTTGCGCCTTCGTGATCGAGCGCCGCGCGGGCGGCGCTTCGCAGCACAAGGCTGCTCCTACATTTTTTCGGGCCTATTATTCCTGCGGCAAACGCGCGTGATCGCCTTTATCACAGGCGTGACTGGCCCGAACCAGCTGTAGGAGCAGCCTTGTGCTGCGAAGCGCCGCCCGCGCGGCGCTCGATGTGCGTGCCGCCATCTTCCTTAAGTCATCAAGCCGTAGCCGCTTCGCGCTCCACCATCGCCTCGCGGTACCGCGCCAGCTCTTCAATGGTCAGCACCGGCATATTGTACTGCCGCGCATACACCGCCACCTGCTCCCCACGCGCCATGCTGCCGTCGGGGTTCATCAGCTCGCACAGCACCGCTGCCGGCCGCAGCCCGGCCAGGCGCGCCAGGTCGACCGAGCCTTCGGTATGGCCACGGCGGGTCAGCACACCACCATTGCGCGCGCGCAGCGGGAACACATGCCCAGGGCTGACGATATGCCGTTGCTCGGCCGTCGAGCTGAGCGCCGCAGCGATGGTGGTGACACGGTCTTGCGCCGAAACGCCGGTGGTGATGCCGTGCGCCGCCTCGATGGTGACGGTGAACCCGGTGCCATGGCGCGCCTGATTGTTCTGCACCATTGGCGCCAGTTGCAGGGCGTCCACGGTTGCTTCGTCCAGGCACAGGCAAACGATGCCGCTGCAGTCACGAATCATCATGGCCATAGTTTGCAACGAGATGTTTTCGGCGGCGGCAATGATGTCCGCTTCGTCCTCGCGGTCATCGTCGTCCAGCAGCAGTACGGGGCGCCCGGCCTGGAAGGCGGCGATGGCGGCAGAAATGTTGGGGTATTGCTTTTGCAGCATAGGGGACATGAAACGCTCCTCGTAAATGATCGATGAACGTCTCGGGGCGAACAAAACGCGCGCGCAGGGGCGCCCGAATGGCCCCTGCCTGACGCCTTCTTTCATCCGGACTATGACCGTCGGCTCTGGAGTCTCACCAGATCTGCTGACCCCCGGCATGGCCGGGGCGCTCGCGGGCTCATCTTTCGATTTACCGCCGGTGGGGACTTACACCCCGCCCTGAAGACCCGGCAAGCATACCCCACAGAGCCACCCTGCTGGCAACCCGCCTGGCTAAGACCTTAGGCGAGCATCGGCGGTATCATGGCAGGCACGTTCTATTCGGAATCGACAGCATGGACATTCTCCAGGTCGCCGTCGGCAAGCCGATCAAGTTGTGGACCGACGGCGTGCCGATCGAAGACGAAGCGCGCCAGCAGTTGCTGAACACGGCCAAATTGCCGTTCATCTTCAAGCACCTGGCCGTGATGCCGGATGTGCACCTGGGCAAGGGCTCGACCATCGGCAGCGTGATCCCCACCGTTGGCGCGATCATCCCCGCCGCCGTTGGCGTGGACATCGGCTGTGGCATGATCGCCGCGCGGACTTCGCTGCATGCCCGCGACCTGCCCGACAACCTGCACGGTTTACGCACGGCGATCGAGCAGGCCGTGCCGCGACCTGGTGGAGGTGGTGCACACGTTGCGCCAGGTGGTGTGTGTGAAGGGGTGACCGGGCCGGCCTCTTCGCGGGGCCGGTTTACCGAGACATCCCTTCAATTACGTGTTTTAGCGAGGCCGGCAACATCGGCCCATGCCCCAACCCCTCGAACCGCTCGAAGCGCACCTGCAACCCAGGCACCTTGGCCAGGTCCGCCACCAGTTCCCGCGCTGGCCGCTCCGCGTCGCCTTTCACCGCCGCACGCGGGTTCGACGACTCATCGCCACCGCGCATCAGCACCAGCTTTGGGCGGCTGCCACCCAAGCGCTGCTGCAGCCCCTGGGCTTCCCGCACAATCGCCCCGTCATGCCACCACAGTGACGGGCTGGCCGCTGCGTAGTCACTGAACTCGGCCGGCCGGGTGAACAGCGCATGCAGCACCGCCAGGCCACCATAGGAATGCCCCCACAGTGTTTGCCGTTGCAGGTCGATCGGCGCTACAGCGGCGATCATCGGCCGCATGCGCTGGCTCAGCAGGTCGAAGAACGCCTCCACGCCACCGCTGGGCTGGCCCGTCAGCGGGTCATGCTGTTCCGCTTGCCCAGACAGTGCGGGGGTGTAGTCATACGTTCGCCCGGCACGTTCGATGCGCTGGTCGGTCTGGTAGCCCACGGCCACCAGCAACGGGGCTTGGCCTGCGGCAAGCTTGCCCAGTTGTTCGCTGTCCAGGGCACCCAGCGCGGCGTTGCCGTCGAGCATCCACAACACCGGGTAGCCTGCCGCGGGCGCCGGGCGATTCGGCTTGCCAATCCATAGACGGTAATGGCGCTGGCCATCGGCCGAATCCAGGTCATGCTGGCTGAAGCCATAGGCCAGGTCCTGGCGCTGCAGCAGCGACGTGTCCATTTTCTGATCGCGCGCCGGTTGCGCCAGGGCTGCTGGTGCAGCGAGGGCCAGTGCCATGGCCAGGTACAGGGGCATTTTGCTCATCGGGGAATCTCGCTCGGTCGTTGCTTTTGATCAACGGCTAATGAATACGTGCCTGCCGGTGTGTCGAACCTGCAGCGTGTAGGTCTGTGCCAGCATGGCCAAGGCCAGCGGCAAGTCATCGATGGGGAATGTGCCAGACACCCGCAGCTCACCCAGCGCGGGGTCGCACTCAAGCTGTTGGTCGGTGTAGCGCATCAACTCATGCGCCCACAGCCTTACTGGCATGTCGTCGGCCACCAGCAAGCCGTTGCGCCAAGCCAAGGTGGTCTCCCGGGCCTCCTCAATGAGCCCCATGTGCTCGCGGCTGAAACGGACTTGCTGCCCAGCACGGATGATGTTTTCGCCAGGGGCCACGCGGGCGTGCTCCGGGCGAACCTGTACGGCGCCTTCGTACACCGCTAGCAAGGTTTCATCGGCCAGCTGACGCACGCTGAATCGCGTACCCAACGCGAGCAGTTGGCCTTGCTGGGTGCGTGCCATGAGCGGGCGTGGGTCGGCAGCGGTCGCGATGTACACCTCGCCACGGCGCAGGTGCAGCAAGCGTTGCGCGCTGTTGAAAAGCACATCCACGGCGCTATCGCTATTGAGGGTGATCTGTGTGCCGTCGGCGAGCCGTGCGTGTTGGCGTTCGCCCACAGACGTCTGGTAATCGTTGCCAATGCCTGAGCGCCATGCCCACCAGCTGAGCGGTGCGGCACCGATCAGCAAGAGCAGCCCGCGCAGCACGGCGCGCCTGCCTGTCGGGCGATCCAAGGTCTGCTTGGCCAGCGTTGGAGGCAGGCTGCCCAGGCGTGTGAGCAGGCGCTGCGCCCTTTGCCACGCCCGTTCATGCTCAGCACGGGCACGCCGCCAGCGCTCCAGTTCGCGCTGTTGCGCTGGCAGCAGCGGCCCTTCCTGCATCAGCATCAGCCATGAGGCCGCTTGGGCCAGCACCTGCTGGGGGATGGCATCGTCAAGCGGGGCCGTGCGGTTATTCATCGGGCATCTGCGTCAGGCAGGCCAGGTAGGCCTCGTGGATGTACTTCTTGACCGTCGGCAGCGCGATGTTCAGGGCCACGGCAATGTCTTTCTGCTTCATGCCGTCCAACGTTGCCATCAGAAACGCCTGCCTCACGCGGGGCCGCAGCGTATCCAGCAGCGTGTCGATCTCGTGCAGGGTCTCGAGGATCACGCTTTGCAGTTCAGGCGAAGGGTGCTCGGGTTCTGGCAGCAACTGCAACGCCTCGAGCCAGGCACGCTCCAGCGACTGCCGGCGCCGCCAGCTGACCAGCACACAATTGGCGATGCGGGTCAGATAGGCGCGTGGCTGACGGATCGGTTCGACCTGCGCGCCCTCCCGGCTGGTAAGCACCCGCAGGAAAATGTCATGCGCCAGGTCATCGGCCACCCCGCGTCCCCACGACCTCAGCCGATATGCGAGCCAGTTGCGTAGCCAGGCGTGATTCTCGATGTACAACGTCTCGACGCTGCACGGCTCGGTACTGTTCGGCGGGGAGAAGGGCGCATTCATCGTGGGTTGAGTCGGTGCAGACTGTCGCAAATGAAAACCATTATCACTAGAATTGCGCAGATCACAAGGCCGAACCGGCAAATTCAGCCGGTGGCCCTGCACACATATCCTTTTTTCGATCTCGTGCGACAGAGGAGGTAACAGCCCGCAGCCAGTGGTGGGCGCACACCCTACGAGCGAGAAAAGCATGCTCCCAGTACGTTGTCCTTCACCTGCTCCACGCCCTCGACTTTGCCTGTCGCCCATCACCTTCGCCCTGCGTTGCACGATGATCAGTTGCTGTGGCGCCGGCCTGCTGAACAGCAGCCTGGCCCTGGCCCAGGGCTCTGGCACGGCAGCGGTCGCCGCAACCCGCCTGGACGATGCCACGCCGCGTGACTACAACATTGGCAAAGGCCCGCTGGGCGCAGCGCTGGGCAGTTTCACCAGCCAGTCCGGGCTGCTGGTGTCTTATGATCCTGACTTGACCCGCGGGCGCACGGCGCCGGCCCTGAAGGGGCGGTACACCGTCAGTGAGGGCATCCAGCGGTTGCTGGCCAATACCGGGCTGCAGCTGGTGGCGAGCTCGACCGGCAGCTACGTGCTGATGGCGCAGGGCGGTACAACGCGTGCCGCAGCAGAGTTATCGCCGACGATGGTCGACGCTGCCGCACAAGGGCCTCAGGCGGATACATACCGGGCCCCACGCTCATCGGTGCACCTGAGCAGCGAACAGATCGACCGCTTCGGCCGGGTCTCCGTGGGCGATCTGCTCAACGGCGTGCCGGGCGTGCAAGTCGGTGACACCCGCAACGGCGGCGCCCTCGACGTCAACATTCGCGGTATCCAGGGGCAGAACCGGGTAGCCGTCAAGGTCGATGGTTCGGAGCAGGCCCTGGATGTCTATCGCGGTTATGGCGGTACGCAGCAACGCAGCTACATCGACCCCGACCTGATCAGCAGCCTGACCGTGAACAAAGGGCCGTCAACCAAATCCGGAGCGATTGGCGGTACGGTGGAAATGCAGACGATCGGCGTGCAGGACATTCTGGTCGACGGCAACCAGGTTGGCGTGCGCCTCAAGGGTGACCTCTGGGACAACGGCGTAGCCCCCGCCCATCGCAGTTCCAGTTCCAAGGATGAAAGCCTGTCGGCGCCTCCGCGCGACAACCGCGGCGGCCTGTTCGGCTCTGAAGCCGAATCGGGCAGCGCCGCGTTTGCCTTCACAACCGAACAGCTGGATCTGGTGGCGGCCTACGCGCACCGCAACCAAGGCAACTACTTCTCTGGCAAGAAAGGCCAGGACCGCTACCGCCTCTACAACGATTACGGCAGTGAACAGCCCAGCGTGGCGATGACCTACAACGCGGGCGAGGAAGTACTCAATTCCTCATCGAAAACCGACTCGTACCTGCTCAAGGCGACCTGGCGGATAGCCGACGATCACACCCTGGACCTAGGCTACCGCCGCTACGACGGGCACACTGCCGAGATCATGCCCTCAGACATCTACCGCTTCGGTACTGCCGGTATTTATCAGTACCCCTTGGGCGAGGTGAAGATCGATACCTACACCGCACGCTACCACTACCTGCCCGCCGGCAACCCGTGGGTCGACCTGACCAGCAACCTGTGGATGACCGATGCCAAGACCAGCTCGTTGAGTTCGGCATGGACGGCGCCGGTTTCCCAACTGTTTCGTTCTGACCGCAGTTGGACCCGCCAAGACAACCGCCGTATCGGTGGCGACTTGAACAACGTCGCCAGGTTTGAAACGGCCCATGGCGATTTCAAGCTTGACCTGGGCGGCGCGTTCCAGCTAGAAGACCTGCAACCGCAGAAAAGCGTGCTGATCACCCAGCACGACATCGATGCCAACCGCACCCTGCGCGATGCTTCGCGGCAGGAATTCAGCTTCAACGGCAAGCTCGAGTACCAACCGATCGAGCAACTGACCCTGTGGGGCGGGGGCCGTTACAGCCACTTCCGCACCAAAGACAATACCGTGTTGGCCACCGCCCGCCGTGAAGATCGCGACGTGCGCTACATCTCGGCGAGTGGCCCCAAGGGCTGGGGCAGCATGACCTGGTTCCCCGACCAGAACGGCCAGTACACCGACGCCACCGACCCCCGGCTGAACAATGGCATCGTCTTCGGCAACAGCAACGAGCCATTCAACGGTGTGCGCTTCAATGACTTCGGCGCGACCAGCGTTCAGGTCAGCCCCGAAGGCATCAGCAGCGTGGTCACAGGCTACGACCATACCCCGCAGGGCAGCAGCAGCGGTGGCGGCTTTTCGCCGGCATTCGGCATCAATGTCGAGCTGATGCCCGACACGTACTTCTACGTAACCTACACCCAAGGCCTGCGCCTGCCGTCACTGTTCGAGACCAGCCAGGGCACCCAGCAAGTCACCCCCGGCAAAAGCCTCAAGCCCGAGCGCTCGCAGAACTGGGAAATCGGCGTCAGCGCCTTGCGCGACAACCTCTTCACCGATCACGACTCAGCCGCGATCAAGCTGGCCTTCTTCGACAACAAGATCAAGCACTACATTACCCGCTATTACGACCCGAGCCCTGGCCTGTGGGGGCAGATGACCTTCAGCAACACCGACAGCTTCAGCACTCGCGGCCTTGAACTGCAGTCAAACTACGATGCCGGCCGTGTGTTCGCTGACCTCTCGGCCACCTACTACCTCAAGACCGAGACCTGCGACTCGGACTTTGCCAGCAAACTGCGCGCCACCGCCAACCCGTACCAGAAGACCCAAGACACGCCAAACTGCACACCGGGCAGCTACATGGGCTCCTACACCAACACCCAAAACCCACCACGGTTCTCTGCCAACCTGACCACTGGCCTGCGTTTCTTCGACGAAGCATTGACGGTAGGCGGACGCGTGACCTACACCTCGGGGCCTACCAGTACCCTCGACAAGCCCTGGCAGACCGGCGCTACCACGCCGCAGATCGAGTACCGCTCGGTGGCGCTGTTCGATCTGTTCCTCAAGTACACGCTGCTTGAGAACACCGAGGTGAATGTTTCGCTGCAGAACCTGACCGATCGCTATTACCTGGACCCGCTGGCGCAGAGCTTCATGCCGGCTCCCGGGCGGACGGTACGGATGGGGGTGGTGACGCGGTTCTGAAGTCCAGTAACGCCTGTATCAACGCGCGCGACCGCCTTGTTTGTTCCATAAATAATTGGCACGAAACAACTGTAGGAGCAGCCTTGTGCTGCGAAGCGCCGCGCGGGCGGCGCTCGATCTCATAGGCGCTGAAGATCCTGTGGCGAGCAGCTCCCAGGCCAGGCTTGTTCGTGGATTGCCCCTTGCACGAACTGCCTGCGCCCTAAATAATGCGATCAATTACCATTTGCATATTTAATGGCCCCCCCCTATGTCCACACTCGAGCCTATGGCACTCCACCAGCTTTACTCCGAACATAACGGTTGGCTGAATGGGTGGTTGCGTAGTCGCTTGGGCAATTCGGCCGATGCGGCGGATTTGGCTCAGGACACGTTTGTGCGGGTCATGACGGCGCGTAATGCTGCGCCGATCCGAGAGCCTCGCGGTTACTTGAGTGCAATTGCACGCTCGCTGTTGATCGACAAGTCGCGGCGACGGGCGATTGAACAGGCGTATCTGTTCGCCTTGGCGCAGAAGCCTGAACCGGTTGAAGTGTCACCTGAGGTGCGATTGTCCATTCTTGAGATGTTGGTGTCGGTTGACAGCCTGCTGGACGAGTTGGGCAAGCGCACGCGGGAGATCTTTCTGTCGGTGCAGCTGGACGGGGAGACTTATGTGGCAGTGGCCGAACGTCTCGGGGTCTCGGTCACGACGGTGAAGAACCATCTGGTGCGGGCTATGACCGAGTGCCTGCTGCTGGCGGACAGTTGATGAGTACGGTGCTGGATCGGCAGACGCTTGAGGCTGCTGCGACCTGGTATGTACAGCTCAATGATGGTGTGGTGGACGAGGCCTGTACCCAAGCCTGGCAGCAATGGCTGGGGGCGGATCCTTTGCACGCCGAGGCGTGGGCGCGGGTCGAGGCGTTTCAGCGGCAGTGGACAACAGTGCCCGTGCATGCCGCTCGGTCGAGCCTGGACGCGGCGCAGACGCAGCGCCGCGAGGTATTAAAAATCCTCAGTGTGTTACTGGCAGTCGGGGGCGGTACCTGGATGGTCGGCACACCGCTGTCGAACTACGGCCTGCTCGCTCAGCAGAGCACGGGGACGCGGGAGCGTCGTTCGCTGCGGCTGGAAGATGGATCGCAGGTGGAACTCAACGCCAATACGGCGCTGGATGTGAGCTTCGACGGGCAACTCCGGCTTGTCCGTTTATATCGCGGGGAAATCCTCGTGCAAACGGCAAGAGATCCTGGCCAGCGGCCCTTTGTCGTCGAGACCATGAACGGGCGCATTCACGCGCTCGGGACGCGCTTCAGCGTGCGCCAGATGGCAGACCTGACTCGAGTCGGCGTACTGCAATCGGCCGTCGAGATCCGCCCTCGTCGCCATCCGGGCCAGGTGGTGCGTCTGGATGCTGGTCAGCAGGCGGCCTTCGATCATGATCGCACCGATCCTGCGCACGCCTTGCCTGCGGATTCTACCGCCTGGGTCCAAGGCATGCTGAGTGTCAACGAATGGCACCTTGGCGACTTCGTCGAAGAGCTCGGACGCTATCGCCCGGGCGTGCTGCGCTGCGCGGAGGCGGTCCGGGACCTGAGTATTTCCGGAGCATTTCGTATCGATGATACCGATGCGGTCCTGGATAACTTGGCCAGGACGTTGCCGGTGAAGGTGCGCTACCTGACCCGTTACTGGGTCAGTATCGAGGCCGTCTGAACCGCCAACGGCAGAAAGTGATCGGGGTGCCTTGCTGATTCCGATTCTCATCCGTCAATGACAAGAGCCGCGATGACAGCGGATTTCTGCCATGACAACGGAAGGATCACCCCATGCGCCAGCTTTGCCCCTCTCCCTCGATTTCATTGCCCCGCGCAATACGCCTGGCGATGTTCAGCCTGACTATGGCGAGTGTGTCGGGGGTGGTGTTGATACCAGCAATGGCTCAGGCCCAGAGCCGCATCGCCTATCACATTGCCGGAGGCCCGCTGGGCAGCGCGCTGACCCAGTTCGGCGTGCAGGCAGGTGTGACTATCTCCTTCGATCCACGGCAGATACACTCGCTGACGACTCAAGGCCTTGACGGCGCCTACGGGGTTGATGAAGGGCTCGCGCTACTGCTGTCCAACAGTGGCTTGCAGGCTCAGCGCCAGGCCAACGGCGGTTATCTGCTTGTCCAGGGCGGCTCCTCAGACCTGATTGTACTCGGCGCCACCAATGTCGACGGGCAATCCCTAGGCGCTACGACCGAGGGCACCGGTTCCTACACCACGGGTTCGACCAATACCGCGACCAAGCTCGCCCTGAGCCTGCGGGAAACACCTCAGTCTGTGACGGTGATCACCCGCCAGAAGATGGATGACCAGAATATCCAGAACCTGGACGATATCGCGCGCACGGCGACCGGTATCACGCTCACCAAGATCGGCACTGACCGTTCGACCTATTACTCACGCGGCTTCGAGATCAGCGATCTGCAATATGACGGGATTCCGACCAACATATCGGAAAACTACTCCATGGACGTTATGTCCACGTCGAATATGGCCATTTATGACCGCGTCGAAGTCGTGCGTGGGGCCAACGGCCTCATGCAGGGTACCGGCAATCCGTCGGCGGCGATCAACCTGGTGCGCAAACGACCTACCCAGGACTTTCGCCTGGGGGCGGAACTGGGTGCAGGCTCCTGGGACAACTATCGTAGCCAGGTGGATGTTTCTGGACCATTGACCGCCACCGGCAATGTTCGCGGCCGCGCAGTGGCCTATTACAACAACGCCAACAGCTACAGGGATGGGGCTGAGCGGGACAACCAGTTGCTGTACCTGGTCGGGGAGGCAGACCTCAATGACTCCACCGTGCTGACGGTCGGCGCCACGCTACAGAAGGACAACCAGAACGGCTATGACTGGGGCGGCTTGAATACCCGCAGTGATGGCTCGTTCTATCCACTTTCGCGTTCCACCAACCTCAACGGCAAGTGGGCCCACTTGGATCGCAACAACTACACGTTGTTCAGCGATGTCACGCACAACTTCGACAACGAGTGGAAGTTGACCCTGGCCATGAACGCGATCTGGTCGAACGCCGACTTCCTCTCCGCGTACCCAAGCCGGGTATCGGCTGACCACTATCGCATGACCGTCTCCCAGGCCGACTACGAAGATACCCAGTTCGCGTTGGACCTCTATGCAACCGGTCCCTTCGAACTGTTCGGGCGTAAGCATCAGTTGATGCTCGGGGCCAATAGCCGCAAGGACGAGTTCGACGCGGTGATCAAGAGCGCCACCAATAACCCGACGATCAACATCACCGACTTCGACTACAGTGCGTTGCCCAGCCCGATCCTCAATGCTATTGGCTCGGACTATAACTACACGCGCAAGGAGCGTGGTCTGTATGGGGCCTCGCGCTTTAGCCTGACGGATGACCTGAGCTTGATCCTCGGTACGCGGGTGAGTTGGTCGGACTACAAGGTAGCCAGCCCCTACACCAATGATCAATACCGGGAGAACGGCCGGTTGGTGCCCTACGCCGGGCTGGTATTGGACCTGGACAAGCACCACACCTGGTATGCCAGCTATACCGAGATCTACAAGACGCAGAGTTACTACGGTGTCGGCAATACCTTGCTTGACCCGATCGAAGGCGAGAATTACGAAACCGGTATCAAGGGTGAATACTTCGATGGCCGCCTGAACACGTCGCTGGCCATTTTCCAGACCAACTTGGAGAACATGCCCGAGGCTCTGTCGGTGTCGCCCACCTGTGGTGTAACCGGTACGAGCAAGTGCTATGAGACTGGCGCGAAAGTGCGTAACCGCGGCTTCGAACTGGAGATTTCCGGCGAGCTTTTGGAGAATTGGAACGTCAGCGCTGGCTACACCTACAGTGATCCCGAGTATGTCGCCGGCAGTAGCAAGGGCTCGGACTACTACCGAAAGATCCCGCGCCGCCTGCTCAAGGTGTCGACGGACTACCGCTTGCCCGGTGTCCTCGATCAATGGCGTGTAGGCGGCGATGTGTATGCCCAGAGCCGCACCGCCGCCGATGTGACTGGATACGCTATCGAACAAGGTGGCTACGCCTTGCTTAACCTGCATGCCCATTATCAAATCAACCAACAGTTCAGCGTGCAGTACAACCTCAACAACGTGCTGGACAAGGTCTATTACCAGTCCTTGCCAACTTCAAACAACTTCGGCGGCCTGTACTACGGTGATCCACGCAATTTTGCGGTCACGTTACGCTACCAATACTGATGCAAGGGCCCGGTCACCGAGCGCGGTTCTGAAGATGGGATAGATTTCAGTGGGGCATTAAAAAGCCGGCTTGTGGCCGGTTTTTTATTCACCTAATGTGCTCTATTTAAAGGGTTTCAATGGTTTCTGTGCGGCTGTACCCCCATTTGTTCCCCCAGATGAGCTAGGCGTGGGGGATTCAAGGAAGGAAAAGTTGACACAGATGATCGACTAAGCTGGGCTACGGGTGTGCCATCAGCTCTCGTCGGAGTCGGTGGTTCCTGGCTGCATAAAAGGGGCAAGCTCGCTTGCCCCTGTCCTTGTGTGCTTACCTCATGCCGATTGGAGTATCGTTTTCGTCGTAGCAAATAGGGTACTCACAATAGCCCCCGGCAGCGCTGACCTGATCTGGAGTTACCTGGGGCAGGTAGTCACCTAGCTTTTTCTTGGACACTTTGTTCTTGTTGATATAGCAATCGTCGTCAGCTTGGGGGTTGCACCAGGCCTCAGTAACTTTGATCTTTTTGCTTTGGTGCTGGGGCTGAGACTTGCCAGATTTATCTAGCTCGAATTGCTTGACCCCACCGTCGTAACGTCGATTGAACGTGTTTGCAAAGAGCTTATCGTTAATCCCTGAATTTTTATAGAATTTCCAAAGCATTTCGCCTGCTTCGGCGTAGCTAACAGGCTTGCCGTTCTTTACGTACGGGCCGCCGTCATTTCTATACGCTACGGGCTTCCCATCAGTACTTTCAGCGATGTAATACCAAATTGAAATCTTGAATTCAGTATTGTTTTTCCAATTCCCCACCTGAGCGCTGCCATCGCTCAGCATGCAGCGATCATTGATGCAGCGTCCTGAGTATTGGTTGCTGTAACTTATGTTCCGGCCTTGGCTTTTGTCATACTCAACGATGCTCCTAGGGAACTCAAGCCAAGTACAGCTTATAGATTTATATTCGCCAAAGTCGTTGTTTTTACATGGGATAGCGTAGGGCAATCCTTGTCGTGATTTTTCGTCCGGGAAAATAGCACCATTAGTATTATAGGTGTCATTGGCGAAAGTAGCAGCCGATATTAGGGTGAGCATGCTGGTGGCTATTTGTTTTTTCATTGCATCTATTCCTTGTGTTAAGGCTAATTCCTAGGATTTACTTATTAGTAATGGAGTCTTCATCGCTATCTTGACTTCGGGGTTAGTAGACGCTGCCCGGCGCATAGGCCAAATCTTCTTTGCAAATGGGTCGTAAATACCGTGGCCTTATAGGCATCATAGCGGGACGATTTTGCTCATGGCAAGAATCTCCGCAACCTTCGACAATGACGGCAGTCTCAAAAAGCTAGGCTCGGCAATACGAGCTCGCCGGTTGGCGCTCGACCTATCCCAAGAAGCGCTAGCTGATGCCGCAGGGGTGGATCGTTCTCACATGGGAAAAATTGAGAGGGGAGAGAGAAACGTGACGTTTCTCAATATTTTGCGGATTGCCACAGCGGTGCAGTGCAAGCCGTCCGACCTTCTGAGAGATGCTTCCCTTTGATCCGATCCTTCAAGAGGTGGAAGTGTCTACGAACCCAGGTCCGATTCAGAGCTTTTAGCTCCGGGGATGACATCAGCGCGGAAGATTGAAGCGATGGTTGCAAAGCAAGCAAACGTTGTGTGCCAAGACATGGCGATCAAGCGACTCGCCCAGTTTGGCACCAAATGCGCAGCCACCGACACCTCCGATCAGGCCTCCAAGTATTGCGCCTGCTAAAGAGCCTAGGGTTACCCCTATCGGCCCTCCGATTGCGCCGAGAATTGAACCTGCCTGCCATCCCTTTTGGGCTGCGCTGACACCTTGTGCGGTACCGCCGAGGGCGCCAATAGCCGCTCCAGCTTTCATGGCCTGATGGGAACAGGCTATTTTGGGGGAGTTACAGCGGGGGCAATTAATAGACATTAAGCTAAGCTCCTGAGTGGTAATGTCTATGCTGTTATGTAGGGCTGAGTTTTTTTCGACTGAGCGTCAATGACTGCATTCAAGCTGATCAGTGAGCGCGTTTCAGTCGATCCTCCTAGCGCTCCTCTGTAACCTAGCTTTTTAGCTAGATTACAAAAAATTCGCGTGCTTGCTGTTAGGCGGGTAATTCGGCATAGTCCCAATACATAAGGCGCGGCTCCTCGGGGTACCGCTGGGGAGAGCTTTTCTCTAGACCGCTTATAAGGCGTCAAGAGAGGTGAGGGTTTCGTACGATGACAGTTGTAGATGCGAAATAACTTTTAGCGAGCTGGGGAACTCCTACTGTCGCGATCGCCGGAATTAGGGCAGGAGCTTCAATGGATGAACAAGGGGGAAAAATGTCGATCGTTACCTGTAACTCTTGTGGAGAACCAATTGAGGCCTCGGCGGAAATTTGCCCGCGCTGTGGCGTGGCTAACCCAACTGAGCCACTCAAGCTTGAGCTTGATTTGAATGTTTTAAATCACTTGGGTATCAATCTGTATAGCAACACCCCGGCGGTGCTTACCGAGATTGTTGCTAATGCATGGGATGCTGACGCTTCACGAGTTGATATTGAAATAAACAGTTCGACCATTACTATCACCGATAATGGTATCGGTATGAATTATTCGGATTTAAGGGGGAAGTTCTTAACGGTAGGCTATCCGCGTAGAGATAATGGAGAGATTTCTACTCCAAGTGGTCGCCAGTGCATGGGGCGTAAGGGTATTGGCAAACTTGCGATGTTTTCTTTGGCGAAAAGCATTGTGGTTATCACTCGAAAGGCGGATGGCGGCCCCTACGGTTTAATCTTCTCGGTAGAAGATTTGAAAGAAAAAATAAAAAATAAGAAAGATTATATTCCTCGGCGCATAGACGACTTTTCTCCATATTCGTTACCTGAAACAGGAACGGTAATAAAGCTAATCGAGTTGCAGCAGCGGGTTAATAAAACGGAGTCGTTTCTTCGAAAGAGGATTGCTCGTCGTTTCAGTGTGATCGGTGCTGCCAATGATTTTCAAGTTTATGTTAATGGCCAAGGTATTGGGCTGAGTGATAGGGCCTTCTATCAAGATGTTCAATTTTTATGGACATTCGGAGACCGTCAAAAGGCGGCCTCAACCCTTGCGGCCTGTAGAAATGTAACGCCAAAGTATCACCATCACTTTGATGGTGTGACATCTGATGGAATGACTGTCGACGGTTTTATTGGTAGTGTTGTAAAACCTGAGCAGTTAAGAAAAGAAGGCGATAATAACAATACCATCACCCTATTAGCTAACGGTCGATTGTTTGAAGAGGATCTTCAAAAGCGAATTGATGACTCAAAGGTTTTCAATAGTTATCTAGTGGGCGAGCTAGAGGTCAATGGATTGGATTTGAATGATCGTCCTGATATTGCCGTCAGCAGTAGGCAGGGTGTCCAAGAGGACGATCCGCGCTATCAGGATTTTCTTGCATACATCAAGTCTCGTCTCGGTGAAATCGCCAATTTCTGGGATGCCTGGCGTAGAGAGGTCGGTGGAGCTCAAATGGTCACCGAATTTCCTAAGCTTAAAGATTGGATAGAGTCTTTGCCGCCGCGCCATAGGCCTAAAGCGCAACAGCTCATAAATAAGATCAATACCATTCGGTTTAGCGGGACAGAAGAGTATCAGCGAGTCCAACGAAGGGAGGTGGTCAAAGCTCAAGTTCTGGCGTTCGAAAAGCTTCGGCTTCAAGATAACTTGGATGCGATAGCCAATATCGATGTGGAAAAGAATGTCGCCGAATTTCGCGAGATAATGATAACCGTTGAAGATCTTGAGGCATCTTTGCACCGAGATATAATTTCTCAACGACTGGCGGTAATTAAAAAGCTTGATGAGGATCAGCAGAATAGAGTTAAGGAGGTGGTTGTTCAAGAGCATATATACAATCACCTTTGGCTTGTTGACTCAAAGTGGGAGTATAAAGAAAATCCTACAGATTGGGAGCTGCGCTTAACCGCACATCTAAAAACTGCTTGCCCTGATACAACTGAAGGAGCTCGTCTTGATATCGGCTATAGGACAACTGCAGGCCGGTACATAGTGATTGAGCTCAAAAAGCCGGGGCTTCCTGTAACTGCTAGTGCATTGCTGGATCAAGGTGAAAAGTACGTTATGGCCCTCAGTGAGTACTTTGATAAAAATCCGGGCTCATCACCAATTGCGGGGCAGGCGCCGTCGATTGATGTAGTCTTTATTGTGGATAAGTGTCCAAAGCTCCACGAGATTCACCAAGGACGTTTGCGAAATATAAATGGTCGCATTACCACTTATAAGGACTTGGTTGTACAGGCCAACTCTGCTTATGAGGATTATTTACAGGCTTCAAAGAAGGTCGGTCGCATAAGGGAAATAATTGAGAATATTTAATTAAGCATATGCTCTCTCTCAAATGCACGTCATAGGGGCGTTGAGAGAGAGCAAGATGTTCTCATGCTCACCTATAGTGGCTTCCAGCGACGGTCATGTCCAAGTGTGCTGAATTATTTTGCGCTATTAGTTCTACTTGGTTTGAAATAGGTTCACTTAATCAGGATTGCTAGGTTGCTAATGGTTGGTCGCAAATATGGTTCGAGTTTAGTGCTGTGCTGTGCTGAGCTATTGCCTGTCGTTGTCATTTTCAACAAAGGTAAAAAATGAATTTGATTCCCACTAAAGCGGAAATTATGGAAGTGCTTGAGCAGGCGGCTAGAGAGGTAGTCGTTTCTTTTATTGTGGGGGGTGTCCCATTATTAATTTTCGCGCCAACTAGCAAAGTGTTGAAAGAGCTGGTCAACGCCAGCCTTGCCCCTGTACCACTAATGAAGTGGTACGCGTGCTTGATGATTCCTCTTTGTGTCGGAGCCATTCTTGCAAAGTTTTTTAATATGCGTAGAGGTCGTACCCTCCAAGCTTCTAGGTGGTTTTTTCGAATTTTGAGCGATTCCGCAGGCACCATGGCAAGCGCCATTCAGCTGGCACTTGGGGCAGCGTTGGGATTCGTGGTCACCTGGCAGTCTGCCGAGCCTGAAACTCTTACAGGCCTGAATGCGTTGAGCCTAAGTGTCACTATTCTCTCTATGCTTACCTTCTCAGTCATGCTATCTGTATTTCTTCCGATACTCCGAAATCCTCGAACGTCAGGCCAGAGTCGGGCTCAGAATGTTGTCTGGGTCGATTAAGTACCTGCAGGGTGGCTTTGCACATCTGGTAAGTCTCGATAAGCCATGCCGTGCTCCTGCGTCTCGCCGCCTCCGCTGCAACACTGGCCACGGGTAGCTCGCTGGTAAGGGGGCGCTTTAATCAATCAAGAAGCTGACCGAGCAAGCGGCCCGGCTTCCCCGGGAAAGGTGCTTATCTGGCGAAAGTGGCATTTCGTACGCCTTCTGACTGAAAGTGACGTCGCGGACGGTGATGTCGATGCGCTATATTCTCTGCATCCGTCTGCTTTGCGGACTAATTTGGGAGCGAAGGGGTAAGGGATGAGCGACGGTGGTCAGATAGACATGCTTGGGGCTGGCAAGGTCGAAAAAACCGAAGAGGATATGGCTCGGCTTGATCGGGAGATTTCTGAAACTGCAGAGCATCATGATCTACAGTTACGGGAATATCCGGTCGAGGTCTTGGTTCAGAAATATTCGGATGGTTTGGATACGGATAGTGCTGAAATATTCATACCGGACTATCAGCGTGAATTCATTTGGCTTCCAAAGCAGCAAAGCAGATTTATCGAATCGTTATTCATGAACCTACCTGTAACTCCTCTGTATATGGGCGAGACAGAGGACGAAATGCACCCCGGTGCATGGGAGGTTATTGATGGTAGTCAGCGTTTGAGAACGCTTTACTACTTCATGACAGATCGGTTGGTCCTTTGTGATTTGAAAAAAATCAAGTCGTTAAATGGATTCAGATATAGCCAGCTCCCCGTCAAGTGGCAGCGTCGAATTAAAGGTAAGGTTGTCCGGATAGCTGTGCTTACAGTGCGGCTGGATGAAGGGTCGCGTCGCGAGATGTTCGATAGACTTAACTCTGGCGGCACTAAACTTCAGCCAATGGAGCAGCGGCGTGGGCATAGCGATGGTCCATTCCTCACTTTGATTGAGGAGTTGGCGAAAGATCCGGTGTTCAGAAGTATTTGCCCACTTTCGGAAAAAAGGGCGAAACTTAGGGAATATGAAGAAATGCTTCTGCGGTTCTTCGCTTATCTCGACAATGCCGAAGGTTTTGTGCATGAGGTTACGCCGTTCCTCACTGACTATTTGACGGAAATGAACAAGAGAGCGGAAGAGGAAGAAGGCCTCATCGACGGTTACAGGGATGAGTTCAATCGAATGATTGCATTCGTCGAAAAAAACTTCCCTTATGGTTTCCGTAAAGAACCTAATCATAAAACTGTCCCACGGGTCCGCTTTGAGGCTATCGCTGTCGGCGTTGCTAGAGCTATCCGTGAAGAGCCGGAGCTTGCACCATCTTCTGACGTCGCCAAATGGCTGGAAAGTAACGAGTTCAAGTTACATACCAGATCGGATGCCACGAACTCAAGGCCAAAGCTCCTCGATCGGCTCTATTATGTTCGCGACATGTTGCTTGGGCGGGAGCCTGAAACCATGCGGAAAAGGCCGGTTGATGATGATTGGAAAAACTTGGAGCTTTTCTGAGTATGCTAAAGGCCAGGGAAGTCTATGAAACCCGTGTCGAAGAAATCGATATATATTTCGATTTCCTCTTCAAAGTTGTAGATAGAAATGCGCAATTGTCGCTGGCGCTACCGTTCGGTGAAGGTGCTCCTGGTGAGCGTGAGCTGGTGCATATAAAATCAAGTCTCATCGATACTCTCAAGGCCAATGGTTTTTTATTGCTTTACAATATCGTAGAGGCCTCGGTGAGACAGGTTTTGCAAGCGATCAGAAATGACATGCAAAAATATGGTCATCATTTCGACGACTTACATGATGACTTGCAACATCATTTCGCTACTCTAATGAAAGATGACGACATTCGTGGGCGTATAAAGAAGCAGCGAATGGACGGGCGTCCTCCGCTAGCCGTGGCGATCATCAATGCAGGCTTTGAAGCTAACAAAATAGGTGGAAATGTTCACTACGGGGAGCTCGAAAAACTGGCAAAAAAATTCGGCTTCAATCCAGGGAAAGATCCTTATTTGAAGGAGTACAATCTGGCGCCTCTGTTGGAGGTCAAGAATCGGCGTAATGATTTAGCGCATGGCAGCTTAGCTTTTTTGGCGTGTGGTTCTAATGTCACGATCGATCAGATAATGGCGATAAAGGTATCCGTAGTCGATTACCTTGGTGTGCTCCTCGATAATATTGAAGTTTATCTCTCAAAAAAAGGCTATCTAGCTACGCCTCCCGGTGCAGCGTGATATTGATTTTTCAGGAGGTGTGGTGACTGAGCTTAAGAGCGAGGTAAGAAGTCGTATCATGCGCTCTGTGAAAAGAGCGCATACCAAGCCGGAAGTTTTTGTGCGAAAGCTGATACATTCTTTAGGGCTTCGCTTTCGTTTAAATCGTCGTGATCTGCCGGGAAGCCCTGATATCGTTCTGCCTAAATACAGAACAGTTATATTCGTGCATGGTTGTTTCTGGCATAGACACGATGGGTGTCGTTTTTCAACTACGCCTAAAACGAGAGTTGAATATTGGCTTCCTAAGTTTGCTTCGAATGTGGAGCGGGACGCCAGGAAGGAAAGAGAGCTTAGAGAGTTGGGGTGGCGGGTTATGATAGTCTGGGAGTGTGAAACTCGCGACGAAATATCATTGATGGCCCGCCTGAGACAGGATTTTAGGCTTCCTTGAATTTTTCTACATGTGCTTTGAGGCTCAAGCCGATAACTTCTCCCAGCCGCACAGGGACCGCATTACCTATCATTCTACCTACAGCTTTGAACGTGATGTTGTTCGCCGGCATGAACTGATAATCAAGGGGGAAAGATTGTAGCAACGCCGCCTCACGAAGTGAGATGCCTCGATTTTGTTCGGGATGTCCGAACCGACCATTTCCAAAACCATAGCAAAGCGTTGTCATAGTTGGACTCGGTTGGTCCCAGCGCATCCGGCCATAAACGCTCGGATAGCTCTTTCCACTTGCTCTCTGATGGCACTCTGCTCGGAGTTTGACCGGCCAATCTTTCCAGCTGCCCCCTGGACGAGAATGGATGATCCTTTTGAGATTCAGAGGCGTCAGACGAGAGGCACGATGCAAGGGATCATTTGGATCGCACTCGCCTGAGGCGATAGGCGGAAGGTGTGCGATAGTTTCTGCAACCGTCATTGGGTGATCGTTGTGAGTCGGGCCGATCAAGGAAATAGGGCCTAGTTTCGACGCAAGCAGTACGTGGCGACGACGCTGCTGCGGAAGACCATATTCCGTGCAAGAGACACGCTCCGCCCATACGAAGTACTCCATCTTCTCCAAAGCCTTGACGAAGTCATGATAGACCTCATGCTTGGTGACGTCCGGCACGTTCTCCATGGTGACAAGCTCAGGCCGTACCTCTTCGATCAGCCGTTTGAAAGCGTATAGCAATGGCCACTTTCGATCCGACTTGGTATCGCGACCCTGATTGTAGCTGGAGAACGGTTGGCAAGGAGCACAGCCCGCTAGCAGCTTGATTGCGCCTGGACGATACCAGCCAGAAATCTCGTTTCCTGAAACGTCCTCTACGCTTTTCGTGACGAAGGTCGCTCCATTGTTCTCTTCGTAGGCGAATTTGCAGTTAGAGTCGATGTCGTAGCCTGCGCGAACGCCTACGCCCACACGACGCAAACCAGCAGTCAAGCCGCCAGCGCCACAGAAAAGGTCAACAGTGTCAATCATTGCCATCAAAAAATGCCCCCAAGGAGGGGGTATTCTACATTGATGCAATCAAAAGATCGAGGTCGCTGATCGTCAAGTGTGGTCAGACCCTTCTGCCCTGGGCCTTGCGCCACTCCGTCATCTGAGGGCAGGCGGTTGAAGCTAGCAGCCTGCCAGGACAACAGCAGTCATTCCTGTCGCTGCAATGGGAATGCTCGGATCGGCCTGGAGGCTGGACGCGCTCAGTCCCGTCAGCTCTCGTTCGGTGCCGCTGTCGTTTTGCCTAATGAAACCGGCGATGGGAACCAATTCCTACAGCTTGGGAACCAATTTTTCAGTGGAGAGTGGAACTAAAATCTACAGGTGCCACGGCACTGTGGTTTTGTTAGCACTGCCAGGTAGCTAGGCTTGCTCTCGTTCTGTGAAGGCGGAGGAAGCCATGGTTCCAGTTAACAGCTCAGATCGCGTGTTGCGTCTGAAACAGGTTCAAGAAAAGACAGGTCTTGCCCGGTCTACGATCTATGATCGCCTGAATCCACGTTCGGCTAGGTTCGATAATTCGTTTCCTAAGCCTTTCAAGATCGGTTTATCAGCAGTAGGTTGGCTCGAAAGCGGCATAGATGAATGGATATCTAAGCGAGCGTCCAATTTGATCGTTTATTGAGTTTGGTACTAATTCTCTTAGCTCTGATCTAGTTATTTTCTCTAAGGCGCCGGAGAAAAGCATATTGGTGCTCCGGCGCTGGCGAAGATTTTGCTGGAGAGTGCTTTTGGTTTTTATAAGTATTTATCTTTCATCCCAAAAGGTAACGGGAGGGCGCTGTGCTTGTTGAGATATTAAATGATGAAGATTTAATAGGGGAGATGGTTGAAGGTCAATGGGCCTTGATGACCACTGAGGAGGGGAGTGACCTGCTAATCAAGTCCGATGAGTCGAGTTTGATTTATGATGTGTGCACCGTGACGCAGGTAGTTATGGGGCTGTTATCCAAAGCAGAGATGCTTAAAGTAGGTAGAAGCGGAAAGCGCAGCTTGACTCCGCTTGGGCGGAAGACTCTGGAATGTCTTCGTATTGACTTTAATCGTCTTGTGGCAGCATTCCCGGGAGGCGCTTTCAATCCCTATGTATACGCATTCGTAGAGGCCACCGGTAGGCTGATGAGTGATGAGGCGTTTTGGGGTGTGTCTGCCTATCCCGATCGTTTGGTAATGGGCGACGTAGTTAAGGCTTTCAGGATATTAGCTGAGGAGGTTTTGGGGGTTGATGCTGGGGGTGCACTGAAAACTACTTTGAGAAATGCTGCGCGTAATGCGAGAAAGAATTTGACTGGTCTTAATGCTTACGTAGACGCTTTGCTGGAACGGTATTCGAGGTTGGTGGTCGTAAGAGTCGATTTAAGATATGCAATCGGAGCGGTTGATGCTAATGCAGATTCGATTGCTATTGTGAAAAGTGATTTTAATTATTTCTTGAGCTTCGTAAAAGGGAAGCGATTTGGTAAGGATGTTTGCGGCTACGTGTGGAAGTTGGAGTATGGAGCAGTCCAGGGCTGGCATTACCACGTTCTGTTGTTTTTGAATGGTGCGAAGCATAGAGAGGATATTTCCATCGGAAAGGAGCTTGGAGACAAATGGATGGATATCACTCGGCAGAAAGGATGTTATTTTAATTGTAATGCAAGGAAAGAAAAATATAAGAGGCCTGCTCTAGGAGTGGTTAGCTGGCGTGACTTCGAGAAAGTAAATAATCTCAAAATAGCGGCAGGTTATCTTGCAAAGGCAGACATGCTGATACGCCCGAATCTGGCTGGCGGCGAAAGGGCGTTAGGAAAGGGCCGTATGCCTAAAGGGCATTCTGGGAAAGGTCGGCCTAGGCAGTGAAGCTCACAGCTAAGCAGTTTAGTTTTTAGGCGTACCCTTTCTTTTTCTTTGTACATGCTGCGAGACAGCAAGCGCTACGTCTGGATATTCGCGTGCCCACCGCATGAGTCTAGTAGTGATATCTTCCGGGGTTTTAAGTTTAAGGGTAGTCCTTTCGTAGTTTACGATATGGTCGGATAGCTCTGAGGCAAGATGACTTGTTGTCTTCCAGCCATTTTCTGGGCTTTTTTCATTTATGCACTTGATGAAGTGGCTTCGCGATTCTGCATAGACTGAATTTTTTGCCTTCGCTGCTGCTTCGTTTTTCTCTAATGTATCTATATGTTTGTTTGTAATTATGTCGGATGCTGTGCTGGTCGCACCTAGGAAGTAGGCAGACATTATAAGTCCCCAGATAGCCGCAGGCTGGTTGCTATCCCTGTCTAGCTGATCAGCCATGGTTCGGAAAGTTAGACACATTTTTCCGTAGTAGTCTAGGTTGCTGTTATGGTTGAGTATATCTTCTTGTAGTTTTCCAAATGCCTTGTCAATGGTTTTTGTCGTATGTTTCTTGTCAAGGATTTTTTTAGAGTGATTTTCTAGTAATTCTGCGTATGGGCGTAATGAATAGATCTCCATAAAGCGTTCCTCGGCCAGCCCATCGAAGTCGTTGAAGACATCATCTAAGCTTTGAGGTGGATTTGACATCAATGACATTATGTCGTTGGGGAGTTTTTTATTTTCTTTCATGGTTTGTTTTCTGCTGCGGGACTATTTGCCTTCCCTGGCAAATTTTTATCTGTTTGTCCGAGTTGTAGGCGCAGATTACTTCGTGATACTGCTCAGAGAAAATGTAGCCCACTCACTCATCAAAGCTCTGCGTTTGTCAAGGAAGTCTGATCGAGAATATGCACCTTCGGTTTGGTCTCGCTCGTCGTGAGCTAATGCTGTTTCGCATACTTCTCTAGGATGATTCGTGCATTCATTTGCCCAATCTCGAAATGTTGATCGGAAACCATGGCGCGTTATTTCTTTTTCTCCGATGCCATGCAGCAGATTTCGAATAGCATTAGCATGCATCACTCCAGATTTTCCATGGCCAGGAAAAAGGAAGCGACTGCTTTCAATTTTAGGCACTGCTTTGACAAGCGTTATCACTTGTTCGGGTATTGGAATCACGAAAGGCTTGCGCATCTTCATCCGTTCGCCCGGTAGTGACCAGAGCCCAGCCTGTAGGTCAAACTCATCCCAGCTTGCGAATCGCACCATGTGCGATCGGGCGCCGGTAAGGATGAGGAGCTGTGCTGCGATTGAAGTTGACGTTTCAATGCCCTGAAGCGTTGACATCAATGGGGGTATGTCTTGCCAGCGCATTGCCGTGAAGTGCTCTCGTTTCCGTGCTTTTCTTTTCTCGATTCGGCTCAGCAAGCTGTCTAGGTGACCGCGCCAGCGTGCCGGGTTTTCACCCTGGCGAAGCCCACGGGCCTTTGCAGCATCCAATACCTGCTCTATTTGGCCCCGTACCTCGTCCGCTGTCCGGGGCTTAACTGACCAGATCGGTTTCAGGATGGCCAAAACTTCCTCAGTTCCGACTTGATCAGCTGAAAGGGAGCCTATGTGCTCGAATGCATAGAGTTCTAGCTTTCTGAGCCAGCCCTTTCGCCACTTGTCGGACCAGCTACTCCCATGTGCTTCACAGTAGCTCTTGGCAAGCGTTTCGAACTTGACCCTCTTCGCTTCGCTGGCCTTCTGATGTTCGAGTAAAGCAGCCCGCTCCACATCACGGGCATGAAGGGGATCGATGCCGTCTACCAGTTGGCGTCGTTTGGCAGCGGCGTCCAAGCGCGCTTCTTTCAGGCTGACCGTGGGGTAAGCCCCTAACCCCATTTCTCTACGTCGGCCAGCAAGCTGGAATCTGAGAACCCAAGATTTCCGCCCAGTGCTTTTCACGACGAGTCGCAGACCTTCGCCGTCCTCATACGTACCGGGCTCTACCAGATTCTCGACCTGCTTCGGATTTAGCTTTCCCATTCTGTCCTCCGAGGGATGCATATCTGTCCCCCCAGTCGTCCCCCCACATTTACGTCGGATGGCGCAAAACAGAGTTGGACCCCATAAGACGCATGATAGGCTGAGAGGCCCGTAGATCCTAGGGTCTGACAAAGTGATTTGGACTGGTGGGGATTTCTTCGGACAAATAAAAAGCCGGCTTGTGGCCGGCTTCTCGGGGACGCTTCCGACTAATTTATGGTAAGCCGCAACCGCCTTAACTGTGTGGTCACAAGGACCTGATAGAGATGGTCAACACCCGTGTGGGATGTCGCCGAGCCCTCTGGACCGCGGCTTGCGCCGGTCGGGGCTAAATGTGCCGCGTAGCATACAAGGGCTTGCGCAGTATGCCCAGCAAAAAATGGCACAGCGTGTTTCAGCTGGGGCGATGGAGGCGGAAATGCGACCAGTGGAAGACCCACCCGAGAATCTCCAGGCCCTGGGCCTGGCGCTGGGCGCGGGTGTAGCGCTCGACGGCGTAGTTGCGCCGGTCATGGCTGTGCAGGTACAGGGTGCCGTGCTGGCCGAGGCTGAGGTTGTTCACCTTCAGGGTGCCGTTGTGCAGCAAGGCATAGGTCTCGCCCTCGATCACTTCGGTCATGCCTAGGTCTACCGCCAAGGTGGCCTCCAGCGGGATCAGCGGGGCCATGTTGGCGGCAGGCATGGCCAGGCAGATGGCATTTTGCGCAGCAACGCCCAGCGCCTTTAACGCCGTGGTAGGCAGGCGCAGGTGATGGTTGGCCACAGGGGCAAGCAGGCCGTGCTGCAGTGCGTAAAACGGCACCTGCAGCAGCCGGCCGCCGTGTGCCGACAGCGGGGTGGGCGGGTTGGTGTGCGGTGGCCGTGGCGGGCCGCTGCGCAAGATCGGGTTGGGGTGCTTGGGGCCTTCGCCGCTGCGCAGCCAACGGCGATGCACGCAGAACAAGTCGGCCATTTCATCGAGGCGAGCCAACGGAACACCCCGTCTGAACCAGTTGTTGACGTGCTGGGGTGTGACGCTGCGTTGGGCAGCGAAATCGGAAGGGGTCAAGCCACATTCGTGCAGCAGGGCTTTGAGGCGGTCACCGGATGTGTTCATGGCCGCGAGTGTAGCGGCCGGGTGCCAGCTGGCATATGAACCGGATGTTGATGCGGCTTGTGCGAAATGTGCTTGGTTGTAGGGCGCTGGAGTAGGGCGATGTAGGAATTTTTACTGGAAGGGTGTTCCCTCGCGCATAAAAAACCCCGCCGAGGCGGGGTTTTTCAGCAATCGGTATCAGCCTTTGTAGGCAGCGACCGATTTGGTGATCGCAGCACGGGCGGCATCGGCGCCGTCCCAGCCTTCGATCTTGACCCACTTGCCCTTCTCGAGATCTTTGTAGTTCGCGAAGAAGTGCTCGATCTGCTGGATCAGCAGGGCTGGCAGGTCGGTGTATTCCTTGACGTCGACATACAGCTGCGACAGCTTGTCGTGCGGCACAGCGATGACTTTGGCGTCGCCGCCGCCGTCGTCGGTCATGTTCAGGATGCCAACCGGGCGGGCACGGATGACCGAGCCTGGGGCAACTGGGTATGGGGTCACGACCAGCACGTCGAGCGGATCACCGTCGTCGGCCAGGGTGTTCGGGATGAAGCCATAGTTGGCTGGGTAGAACATCGGGGTAGCCATGAAACGGTCGACGAACAGGGTGTCGCTGTCCTTGTCGATCTCGTATTTGATCGGCGCGTGGTTGGCCGGGATCTCGATGGCGACGTAGATGTCGTTCGGCAGGTCTTTGCCCGCCGGAATCTTGCTGTAGCTCATTGGGCAGTGCCCCCGTAGTTGACCAAAAAGTGGCGGCGATTATAGGCACATTCCGCATGGGCATGCCACGCCTGGCCTGATGTGCGGCCGCGTCAGGCGTGGCCTTCGCGGTAATCGGGGTGTTCGGCCTGCAACTGGCTCAGGCGCGCCAGTGGGTCTTGGCGGTAGAACAGCGACAGTTGCTGGTAAACCTGCGGATACGCCTGCTGCAACAGGTCGGGGGCGCTGAAGAAGTATTCGCTGGTGACGGCGAAGAATTCTGCAGGGTTTTCTGCCGCGTATGGGTCGATGGGCGTTTCGGCGTCGGGGTTCAGGTCCAGCTGGCGGTTGAGGTCGTCATAGGCCTGTTGCATGGCCGTCGCCCACTCATCCACGGGCATGCCACTGTGCAGCGGCGGCAGGCCGTTGGCGTCGCCATTGAGCATGTCGAGCTTGTGTGCCAACTCATGGATGACCAGGTTGTAGGCCTCCCAACCACCACTGGCCAGCACCCCGTTCCAGGCCAGGATCACCGGCCCCTGTTGCCAGGCTTCACCGCTGTGTTCGCCGTCCCACACATGCTCCACACCACTGGCATCGCGGTGGCGCTGAGGGCTTTTGAAGTCGTCGGGGTAGAGGATGATTTCGTGGAAACCCTGGTACCAGTTCAGGTCACCCAGGTGCAGCAGTGGCAGCTGCGCCTGGGCAGCGAGGAACAGGCGCTGCTCATCGTTCAACTCGACACCGGGCAGGGTGGTCAGGTGCTTTTCAAGCAGAAACAGGATGCAGGCTTCGCGCAGCCAGCGATCTTCTTCATCGCTGATACCGTCGAGCAACGGCAGGTGTTGGCGAACTGCCTGCCATTGCTCGGCTGTGATCGGGTAGCGCTTCAGGGTGCGCCGACGCCGCCAGGCGCTGAAAGACCACATGGCTGGGGTCAGTGAGCCTTGGCGGCACGGCCCAGGCGACCGCGCAGCAGGCCGAGCACCATCGGCACCAGCGACAGGAAGATGATACCCACCACCATCAGCGACAGGTGCTGCTTGATGAACGGTACATTGCCAAAGAAGTAGCCCAGCGTCACCAGGCCACCAACCCACAGCAACGAGCCGGCGACGCTGAAGCCCAGGAAGCGCGGGTAGTGCATGTGGGCAATACCGGCGACGAACGGCGCGAAGGTACGCAGAATCGGCAGGAAGCGCGCCAGGGTCACGGTCTTGCCGCCATGGCGTTCATAGAATTCGTGCGTGCGCTGCAAGTAGTCGCGGCGGAAGATCTTCGAATTGGGGTTGTTGAACAACCGCTCGCCGGCCGTTCGGCCAATCACGTAGTTGGTACTGTCGCCCAGGATCGCCGCCGCCATCAGCAGGCCCGCCAGCAGGACTGGGTCCATGCCGCCACCGGCCGCCACGGCGCCAGCGATGAACAGCAGCGAATCACCTGGCAGGAACGGCATCACCACCAGGCCGGTTTCGCAGAAGATCACGGTGAACAGGATGGCGTAGATCCAGGGACCGTAATTGGTGACCAGCAGATCGAGGTAGGCATCGAGATGCAGGATAAGGTCCAGCGGGTTGAAATCCATGTACAGCACCTGTGTTCTGGGGCGTAGGCTCGGTTACCAGGGGATGGGTAAATTTTCACACATGACAAGTGGGGCATTATACGGCGAAGTGAGGATCATGCCCGTGGAGTTTGTAGCGGCGGGTTACGGAAGGGGAAGATTCATACTGCCTGTACCGGCCTCGCTGCCGGCAGGCCCACCCATACCTCTGGCCATGCGCAATCCTTGTAGGAGCAGCCTTGTGCTGCGAAGAGGCCGGCGCCAGCACTGTTAATCTCCACTGCTGGCGCCGGCCTCTTCGCAGCACAAGGCTGCTCCTACAGGTACAGGCGATAAGGCCTGCGCAGGTCAATCCTGATGGATCGGCAGGATGTAGCTCTCGAACTCGGTGTCCTTGCGAAAGCCGATGGACTCGTAGGTCTTTTGCGCTGCCTCATTGTTGGCGCTGGTCGACACCCGCATCCGCACGGCATTGGTCTCTTTCGCCATCTTCTTGGCCTCGCGCATCAGGTGGTCGGCCACCAGCATGCGTCGCGAGTCTTCGGCCACATAGATGTCGTTGAGAATCCACACGCGTTTGAGCGACAGCGACGAAAAGCTTGGATACAGCTGGCAGAAACCGAGCAATTTGTTGGCATCGTCATCCGCCAGTGCCAGGTAAATCACCGACTCGTCCCGCTTCAGGCGCTTTTCCAGAAAGCTGCGTGAGCTGTCCGGGTAGGGCAATTGCCCATAGAACTCGCGGTATTTGACGAACAGGGGGGTCAGCAGGTCGAGGTGTTCCAGGGTTGCCTTGATGATACGCATGTGCGGCCCTCAGGATCCATTTGGGGAAACAGCGGATTGCCAGCCGCTCTCAACAGCATGCTGCCTAATGCGTGCGAGAAGCGCAATCCGCCTTCCGTGACATGATTTTTACCCTTTTCCGAGCAGAAAGTTTCCTTTTTGGCTGGCGGGGGTACCGCTCTCCAGGCTATGGACCTCGGCTTCGTCCTTCAGATTCACCCCAGAAAGCTGCCGGCGACACGCTTCTCGCATCAGGTACAGCAAGCGGTGGGCCGCCATGCCATAGCTCAGGCCCTCAAGGCGCACGTTGGAGATGCAGTTGCGGTAGGCGTCAGTCAGGCCGACCCGCGGCGCGTAGGTGAAATACAGGCCGAGGCTGTCGGGCGAGCTCAAGCCCGGGCGCTCGCCGATCAGCATCACAGTCATCCGTGCGCCGAGCAGTTCGCCAACTTCGTCGGCCACGGCCACGCGGCCCTGTTCCACCAGCACCACCGGGGCGCTGGTCCAGCCGTCGGCGGCGGCCTGTTCCTCGAAACGGGTCAGAAACGGCAGGGTATGGCGGTGCACGGCGAGGGCTGAGAGGCCGTCGGCGACGACGATGGCCAGGTCGACACCGCCCGGGTTGGCCTGGGCATGCTGGCGCAGGGTTTCGATCGAGTCTTCGTTCAGCCGCCGACCCAGGTCCGGGCGCTGCAGGTATTGGTCGCGGTCGTGGGCGGCGCTGTGCAACACCAGGCTGTCGCGCCCGCGGTCACTGAGCTGGGCGGTCAGCCCGGCATGGTCGAAGGGCAGGTGCACGGCATCACGGGCCTGGGCATGCGCGAACTGGAAGTCCAGTTGTGCGCCGGTCGGCAGGCTGGTGCCGGTGCGGCCCAGGGCGATACGCGCCGGGGTCAGGGTACGCAGGGCCAGCCAGGGGTTGTCGGGGGTTACGGTGCGAGGGTCCATGGTCATCCCTATGCAAGCTGTGCCAACGCCTGGCGGAACGCCGGCGGCAGGTTGTCACCAAAGCGCACCCGGCCATCGGCCTGGGTAAAAATGCCGGTGCGCGCCAGCCATGCTTCAAATTCGGGGCCGGGCTTCAGGCCCAGGGTCTGGCGCGCATACAGCGCGTCATGGAACGACGTGGTCTGGTAGTTGAGCATGATGTCGTCGGAGCCGGGGATGCCCATGATGAAGTTGATCCCGGCCACACCCAGCAAGGTCAACAGGGTGTCCATGTCGTCCTGGTCGGCTTCGGCGTGGTTGGTGTAGCAGATGTCGCAACCCATCGGCACGCCCAGCAGCTTGCCGCAAAAGTGGTCCTCGAGGCCGGCACGGATGATCTGCTTGCCGTTGTACAGGTACTCCGGGCCGATGAAACCGACCACGGTGTTGACCAGAAACGGTTTGAAGTGCCGGGCCACGGCGTAGGCACGGGTTTCACAGGTCTGCTGGTCGACGCCGTGGTGGGCGTTGGCC
This sequence comes from Pseudomonas sp. B21-031, assembly GCF_024748985.1. Taxonomy (NCBI): domain Bacteria; kingdom Pseudomonadati; phylum Pseudomonadota; class Gammaproteobacteria; order Pseudomonadales; family Pseudomonadaceae; genus Pseudomonas; species Pseudomonas sp. B21-031. Next base: position 638,554 of record NZ_CP087181.1, read on the forward strand.
GACAGGGCGCTGCCCTGGCCGGTCTCGAAATACATGAGGTTTTGCCCAAGGGTGCCGCGCTTGAGCGACAGGCCCGCTTCGTAACCCTCCTGCAGCACGTTGAGGTTGATGCCAAAGCCTGCGTTGGCAGCTTCGGTGCCGGCGATCGACTGGAACACCAGATCCAGCGGCACGCCACGGTTGATCGCTTCGATCGAGGTGGTGACGTGGGTCAGCACGCAGGCCTGGGTGGGGATGTCGTAGCGCTGGATGATTGCATCGAGCATTTCCAGCAGCGCACAGATCGAGGCGATGCTGTCGGTGGCCGGGTTGATGCCGATCATGGCGTCGCCGTTGCCGTACAGCAGGCCGTCGAGGATGCTGGCGGCGATGCCAGCGGGTTCGTCGGTCGGGTGGTTGGGTTGCAGGCGGGTCGACAGGCGCCCGCGCAGGCCCATGGTGCCGCGGAAGCGGGTGACCACGCGGATTTTTTGCGCCACCAGGATCAGGTCCTGCACGCGCATGATCTTCGACACCGCCGCCGCCATTTCCGGTGTCAGGCCCGGCGCCAGCGCGCGCAGGCTGTCTTCGTCGGCTTCTTCGCTGAGCAGCCAGTCGCGCAGGCCGCCCACGGTGAGGTGGCTGACCGGTGCGAAGGCCTGGGCGTCGTGAGTGTCGATGATCAGGCGGGTGACCTCGTCCTCTTCATAGGGGATCAGCGCCTCGGTCAAAAAGTGCGTCAGCGGGATGTTGGCCAAGGCCATCTGTGCGGCGACCCGCTCACCGTCGTTGCTGGCGGCGACACCGGCCAGGAAATCCCCAGAACGCGCGGGGCTGGCCTTGGCCATCACGTCCTTGAGGCTGTCGAAGCGGTAGACCAGGTGGCCTACCGTGTGTACGAAACTTGCCATACAGATTCTCCAGAGCGCCGCGGGGCTGGCCCGCGGCGGGTGTCGGCGATCAGTGCAAGGCCTCTTCGGCCTTCTGGATCGCGGCGAATTCCTCTTCCGGTGTGCCCGCTACCAGGTGGTGGCGGCTGTAGAACGCAAAGTAGGCAATTAATACTCCATAGATCACCGCCGCGCCAATCACAACCCGCGGGTCGACCAGGAAGCCCGCCACCACGGCGATGCACGCCAGTACCAGGGCTACGCCCGAGGTGAAGATGCCGCCCGGGGTGCGATACGGGCGTTCCATTTTCGGACGGCGGATGCGCAGGGTGATGTGTGCAGCCATCATCAGCACGTAGGACAGCGTGGCGCCGAACACTGCGACCAGAATCAGCAGGTCGCCCTGGCCGGTCAACGACAGCCCGAAACCGATGAGGCCGGGGATGATCAGGGCCAGGACCGGCGCCTTGCTTTTGTTGGTCTCGGAGAGTTTGCGCGGCAGGTAGCCGGCCCGGGACAGCGCGAAGATCTGCCGCGAGTAGGCATAGATGATCGAGAAGAAGCTGGCAATCAGGCCAGCCAGGCCGACCAGGTTGACGAAGCTGCCCATCCAGGTGGAGCCGCCATAGGCTTTGGACAGTGCCTCGACCAGTGGGTTACCGGAGGCCTTGAGCGCTTCGGAGCCCGCCGCGCCAGGGCCGATCACCAGAATCAGCAGGGCGAAGGCCAGCAGCACCAGCATCGCGCCGATCAGGCCGCGGGGCAGGTCGCGTTTCGGGTTTTTGGTTTCTTCGGCGGCCAGCGGCACGCCTTCGACGGCGAGGAAGAACCAGATGGCGTACGGGATTGCGGCCCACACGCCGACATAGCCGAACGGCAGGAAACTGCTGGCGCCGGCGGCGTCGGTCTTGGCGATGTCGAACAGGTTGGCTGCATCAAAATGGGGCACCATGCTCACCAGGAACACGCCCAAGGCAATGGCGGCAATGGCGGTGATGATGAACATCAGCTTCAGCGCTTCGCCGACGCCGAAGATGTGGATGCCGATGAACACGATGTAGAACGCCAGGTAGATGACCCAGCCGCCGATGCCGAACAGTGACTCACAATAGGCACCGATGAACACGGCGATGGCCGCCGGGGCAATGGCATATTCGATGAGGATGGCCGTGCCGGTAAGAAAACCGCCCCATGGGCCAAAGGCGCTGCGGGCAAAGCCGTAGCCGCCGCCTGCAGTGGGGATCATCGACGACAGCTCGGCCAACGAGAAGCACATGCACAGGTACATGGTGGCCATCAGCAGGGTGGCGAGGAACATGCCGCCCCAGCCGCCTTGGGCCAGGCCGAAGTTCCACCCGGCGTAGTCGCCGGAGATCACATAGGCGACCCCGAGGCCAACCAACAGCACCCAGCCGGCTGCGCCTTTTTTCAGTTCACGTTGCTGGAAATAGTCCGAACCGACTTTTTCGAAGTCGACAGAAGAGCCTGCCGGCACATTACCGGAATGATCGCTTGGCATAGTTTCACCTGTTGTTTTTCTTGGTGGCCGGAGGGACTTCCAGCCCATGGTGATAGGTACTGCAGGAAGCGAGCCAGAGCGGTTCGTGCACGGGAATCGCACTGGCTTGTAGTGGCGATGAACCGCTGCGGTGGGCTGCAAAGCAGCCCCCGCAGTTATCCCAGGTTTAGAAGAAGCCCAACGGATTGATGTCGTAACTCACCAGCAGGTTCTTGGTCTGCTGGTAGTGATCGAGCATCATCTTGTGGGTCTCACGCCCAACGCCGGACTTTTTGTAACCGCCAAACGCGGCATGCGCCGGGTACAGGTGGTAGCAGTTGGTCCACACGCGGCCAGCCTTGATGCCGCGGCCCATGCGATAGGCGCGGTTGATGTCGCGGGTCCACACACCGGCACCCAGGCCGAACTCGGTGTCGTTGGCAATCGCCAGGGCTTCGGCTTCGTCCTTGAAGGTGGTGACGCTGACCACCGGGCCGAAGATTTCTTCCTGGAACACGCGCATCTTGTTGTTGCCCTTGAGCAGGGTCGGCTGGATGTAATAACCGGTCGAAAGCGCGCCTTCGAGTTTTTCCACCTTGCCGCCGGTCAGCAGCTCGGCGCCTTCTTCCTTGGCAATTTCCAGGTACGATAGGATCTTCTCGAACTGCTGTTGCGACGCCTGGGCGCCGACCATGGTGTCGGTGTCCAGCGGATCGCCACGCTTGATCTGCAGGACCTTCTTCATCACCACTTCCATGAACTGCGGGTAGATCGACTCCTGCACCAAGGCACGCGACGGGCAGGTGCACACTTCGCCCTGGTTGAAGAATGCCAGCACCATGCCTTCGGCGGCCTTCTCGATGAAGCTTGGCTCGGCCTGCATGATGTCTTCGAAGTACACGTTAGGCGACTTGCCGCCCAGCTCGACGGTGGACGGGATGATGTTTTCGGCGGCGCATTTCATGATGTGCGAGCCGACCGGGGTCGAACCGGTGAAGGCGATTTTGGCGATACGTTTGCTGGTGGCCAGCGCTTCGCCCGCTTCGCGGCCGTACCCTTGGACGACGTTGAGCACGCCTTTGGGCAGCAGGTCACCGATCAGCTCCAGCAGTACGGTGATGCCCAGCGGGGTCTGCTCGGCGGGTTTGAGGACCACGCAGTTGCCTGCGGCCAGGGCCGGGGCGAGTTTCCACGCGGCCATCAGCAGCGGGAAGTTCCATGGGATGATCTGCCCGACCACGCCCAGAGGCTCGTGAATGTGATAGGCGACGGTGCCTTCGTTGATTTCGGCGGCGCCGCCCTCTTGGGCGCGGATGCAACCGGCGAAGTAACGGAAGTGATCGACCGCCAGCGGGATGTCGGCGTTGAGGGTTTCGCGGATGGGCTTGCCGTTGTCCCAGGTTTCGGTAATGGCCAGGACTTCAAGGTTCTGCTCGATGCGGTCGGCGATTTTCAGCAGCACGTTGGAGCGGTCCTGAACGGACGTGCGGCCCCAGGCATCGGCGGCGGCGTGGGCGGCATCCAGGGCTTTGTCGATGTCTTCGGCAGTGGAGCGGGGAAACTCTGCGATCAGCTTGCCATTCACCGGGGAGGTGTTTTCGAAGTACTGCCCCTTGACCGGAGCTACGAATTCACCACCGATGTAGTTGCCGTAGCGGCTCTTGAAGGTAACCTTCGCGCCTTCGGTACCGGGATGTGCGTAACGCATGGTGTATCTCCTGGCTATTGTGTTTGTTAGGGAGTTGAAAAGCGTAGAGCAAAGGTTGGGCCAGTGTTTTGAGGTTCAGCTAAATCAAGCACTTAGGGTAATTTTCAGGGGCTTTGAAGCGCCGCTGTGCCAGCTGTGGTACGGCCTGTGTGACACTTTGTGCCATTTGCGACACGCTGCCGGCAGGTGCATTGCAAAGGCCTGCCGGGTGGAGGATGCTGGCTGAACGCTCGATCTGCGGAGAACCACAACACATGCAGAGCAATCACTTGAGTCGCCATGCCCAGCAAGTGCATACCGTTGCCCACGGTGAAGCCGGGGCGGGCGGCAGTGACCCGGCGATCGCCCGGTCCTGGCTGCGCTGCCTCGAGGATTACCACCTCGACCCGACGCTGATCGAGGCCCCCGTGGTGCTTGAACACGGGCGCTTGCTGGAAACCCGCGAGCGCCTGCACCAGGTGCTGAAAATTGCCGACGCCGAGATGAACAGCCTGCATCAGCAGCTCTCTGGCGCTGGCCATGCGGTGCTGCTGACCGATGCCCGCGGGGTGATCCTCAACTGTGTCAGCGCCCCCAGCGAGCGGCGCATCTTCGAACGGGCAGGGCTGTGGCTGGGCGCCGACTGGAGCGAAGCGCGCGAAGGCACCAACGGTATCGGCACCTGCCTGGTCGAGCGCCAGGCCCTGACCATTCATCAGCACGAACACTTTCGTGGCCGCCACACCGGCCTGACCTGCTCGGCAAGCCCGGTGTTCGACCCGCATGGCGAACTGCTGGCGGTACTCGACGTGTCGTCGGCGCGGCCCGATGTGTCGCGGCAGAGCCAGTTCCACACCATGGCCTTGGTCAACCTCTCGGCGAAGATGATCGAGAGCTGTTATTTCCTGCGTCATTTTCAGCAGCAGTGGCTGCTGCGCTTTCATTTGCAGGCCGAATCGGTCGGCTTGTTCAGCGAGGGCTTGCTGGCCTTTGGGAGTGACGGGCGGATTTGCGCCGCCAACCAGAGCGCGCTCAACCTGTTGGGCACTGTTCGCGGCGGCGTACTGGGGCAACCGGTGGAGCGGTTTTTTGCCTGCAGCCACGACGAACTGTTCAGCCGCGCCGTGCCGGGCGGCAGTACCGTCTGGCCGTTGCAGACACGCGACGGCCGCCAGGTGTTTGCCAGCCTGCGAGGCCAGGCGCGTACGCCGGTCTGGTCAGTACCGCTCAGCCAGCCCCAGCCCCAGCGTGCTGAAGCGCCAGGCATCTGCCTGCTCGACCCGGCGTTGCAAAACGACTTCCGCCGCTGCGTGCGGGTATTCGAGCGTGATGTGCCGCTGCTGTTGCGTGGCGAGACCGGTTGCGGCAAGGAAGCATTCGCGCAGGCCGTGCACCAGGCCAGCCAGCGTCGCGGCAAGCCGTTCGTGGCGATCAACTGCGCCTCGATCCCAGAGAGCCTGATCGAAAGCGAGCTGTTCGGTTATCGCGGTGGCAGCTTTACCGGCGCGCGCAAGGAAGGCATGCGCGGCAAGCTGCTGCAGGCCGACGGCGGCACGTTGTTGCTGGACGAGATTGGTGACATGCCGCTGGCCTTGCAGACGCGGCTGTTGCGGGTACTGGAAGAGCGCCAGGTGGTGCCGATTGGCGGCGAGCCCCAGGCCGTGGACGTGCGCGTCGTCAGTGCCACCCACCGTGACCTGCTGGAGCGGGTGGCGCAGGGCAGCTTCCGCGAAGACCTGTATTACCGGCTGAACGGGCTGGAGGTGGCCTTGCCCTCGGTGCGTGAGCGCAGTGACAAGGGCCAGTTGCTGGACTTTTTGCTGCGTCAGGAGGCCCAGGGGCTCGTGATCGATATCGAGCCACGCGCACGCCAGGCGCTGCTGGAATTCGCCTGGCCCGGCAACGTGCGGCAGATGCGCAATGTGCTGCGCACTTTGGTGGCGCTATGCGATAACGGCTGCATTGAAGTTTCTGACCTGCCTGCCATGTTCAGTGTAGGGGCGGCCTTGTGTCGCGAAAGTGCCGCAGAGCGGCCCCAAGCTCTCAGCAGTATTAGCGGTACCACCTCACAGCTCGATCTCGACCCCAGGCCGCTCCTGCAAGATGCCGAGCGCCAGGCACTTTTAATGGTACTGGAGGCAAACCGCTGGCACTTGACCCGCGTTGCCGAGCACCTGGGCATCAGCCGAAATACCTTGTATCGAAAACTGCGCAAACACGGCATCGCCCGGGTCGGCTGAGCGAAACAGCGGGTGCGATTTCCCGCGCCCTGGGCTACCCTGCCTCGATGTTTTGCGAGGTCGACCATGCATATTCACATTCTCGGTATTTGCGGCACGTTCATGGGTTCCCTGGCGGTCCTGGCGAAAGAGCTTGGCCACCGCGTCACCGGCTCAGATGCCAATGTCTATCCACCGATGAGCACCCAGCTCGAAGCCCAGGGCATCGAGCTGACCCAGGGCTATGACCCGGCTCAGCTAGACCCGGCACCTGACTTGGTGGTGGTCGGCAACGCCATGTCGCGGGGCAACCCGGCGGTGGAATACGTGTTGAACAAGGGCCTGCCCTATGTCTCTGGCCCACAGTGGCTGGCTGACCATGTGCTGCAGGGCCGCTGGGTATTGGCCGTTGCCGGTACCCATGGCAAGACCACCACCAGCAGCATGCTGGCCTGGGTGCTGGAGCATGCCGGCATGAGCCCTGGGTTCTTGATCGGCGGCGTGCCGCAGAACTTCTCGGTGTCCGCGCGCTTGGGCGACACCCCGTTCTTCGTGGTCGAGGCCGACGAGTACGACAGTGCGTTCTTCGATAAACGCTCTAAGTTCGTCCACTACCACCCGCGCACCGCGATTCTCAACAACCTAGAGTTCGATCACGCGGACATCTTCCCCGATCTGGCCTCCATCGAGCGCCAGTTCCACCACTTGGTGCGCACGATTCCGAGCGAAGGCCTGGTGATCCATCCGACCACAGAACACGCGCTGGAGCGGGTCATCGGCATGGGTTGCTGGACCCCGGTGCAAACCACCGGTGAAGGCGGCCAATGGCAGGCACGCCTGCTCAGCCCCGATGGGTCGCGCTTCGAAGTGCTGTTCGAGGGCGAGGCACAGGGCGTGGTCGATTGGGCGCTGACCGGTCAGCACAACGTCGCCAATGCCTTGGCAACCCTGGCTGCGGCCCGCCATGTCGGTGTAGTGCCGGCCATGGGTATCGCCGGGTTGAGCGCCTTCAAGAGCGTCAAGCGGCGCATGGAGAAGGTCGCTGAAGTGCAGGGCGTGACCATCTACGATGACTTCGCTCACCACCCGACTGCCATCGCCACTACCCTCGACGGCCTGCGCAAGCGCGTAGGTGAAGCGCCGGTGATTGCGGTGATCGAGCCGCGCTCCAACTCGATGAAGCTGGGTGCCCACCGTGATGGCCTGCCGGAAAGCGTCAACGATGCCGACCAGGTCATCTGGTACGCACCGGCTAACCTGGGCTGGGACCTGGCCGCCACGGCAGCCCAGTGCACCGTGCCGAGCGTGGTTGCCGACAGCCTTGAAGCGATCATCGAGCGCATCAAGGGCCAGGCACGGCCGGGCACCCATGTGGTGATCATGAGCAACGGCGGCTTCGGCGGCCTGCACGGCAAATTGGCCGAGGCGCTCAAGTGAGCGGGCCGGAGCGCATCACCCTGGCCATGACGGGCGCCTCTGGCGCTCAATATGGCCTGCGCCTGCTCGATTGCCTGGTGCGTGAGGACCGCGAGGTGCATTTCCTCATTTCCAAGGCCGCGCAGCTGGTGATGTCCACCGAAACCGATGTGCTGCTGCCGCCCAAGCCCCAGGCGATGCAGGCGTTTCTGACCGAATACACCGGCGCTGCCGCCGGCCAGATCCGCGTGTATGGCAAGGAAGACTGGATGTCGCCGGTGGCCTCGGGCTCTGGCGCACCGGCGGCGATGGTGGTGGTGCCGTGTTCCACGGGTACCTTGTCGGCGATTGCCACCGGTGCGTGCAACAACTTGATCGAGCGGGCCGCCGACGTCACGTTGAAGGAGCGCCGCCAGTTGATCCTGGTACCGCGTGAAGCCCCGTTCTCGACGATCCACCTGGAGAACATGCTCAAGCTGTCGCAGATGGGCGCCGTGATCTTGCCAGCAGCGCCGGGCTTCTACCATCAGCCGCAGACCATCGACGACCTGATCGATTTCGTCGTTGCGCGCATTCTCAACCTGCTGGACATCCCTCAGGACATGCTGCCGCGTTGGGGTGAACATCACTTTGGGGCGGATGATTGAAGCGAGCACTGTCGGGGTTGGTGGCGCTGGCGCTGCTCAGTGGCTGCGCCACAGTACGCACGCTGGATGCCAACAAGCCAGGCGCGCCGGTGGTGTATGCCGGTACGCGGCTGGACCTGTATGTGATGAACGGCGGATGCTGCCCTAAAGATCATTTCGGTGCGCTGGCGCCGGCCTACCCAGGTCTGGATCTGCCCGGTAGCCTGTTGCTGGATACGTTGCTGCTGCCGTTGTCGTTGCTGACGGCAGCAGGCGTCGGCTTCCAGGCCACCGGCGGGCTTTGATTACGGTATTAACGCGTAATCCGTGCGGCACGTGCGACGCTAGTTTTTGCCCAGGCGGCGCAGCTCATCCGACTCGATCACCCGCACCCCGTCTTCTTCCTCCAGCGCCAGGCGCCACAGCGCCCGTGCCAGGGTGCACGCCTCGATACCCCGATACTTCCCAGGTATCAGCTTGGAAAGCGGCGAAATCAGTTGTTCGCCAAAGCGCGGCTCAATGCGATCGCCCAGCAGCACCGACGGGCGGACGATGGTCAGTTGTGGCCAGTCCTGGGCCTTCAGCGCTTCCTCCATTTCACCCTTGACGCGGTTGTAGAAGATCGATGATTTAGGGTCGGCGCCGACTGCGCTGACAACCAGCAAATGGCGCGCACCGAGTTCCCGGGCGCGCTTGCTGAAGGCCACGACCATGTCCAGGTCGACGGCGCGGAAAGCCGATTCGGAGCCGGCCTGTTTGAGCGTGGTGCCCAGGCAGCAATAGGCAATATCGACACGCCCGGCCAGCTGCGGGAGAAACACCGCCGGGTCGCCCACTGGGTTTTCCAGGTGCGGGTGTTCGGCCAGCGGCCGGCGCGTAGGGGCCAGCACCCGGCTGATGGTCGGTTCGTTGAGTAGGCGGTCGAGCAGGTGTTCACCCGTCAGACCCGTGGCACCGGCAAGCAGGACATGCTGAGGCGTCAAATACATGATGTCTCTCCCTTGTTACACACAAGCTTAGTGGTTGCCGGGCTTTTTTGCCTGCTGCTCCACCGTTGCTTGTGCAGCATTACGTAGCGCTTCCTCGGCCTGTTGCCGGCGTAGGTGCTTCCAGTGTGCCAGTACTGCTGGCGGCGCCCAAAGCTGCGGTTCAGAGGCTTCGAAACCTTCCTTTCGTTCTCTTTCGGCAACGCTGGCGCGTGCCAGTTCAAACGCCTGTTTCAGGTCGTCGGTCTGGTTCAGCGCCTCGGCGAACAGGGCATCGCCAAAGTAGGTGAAATCGGCTTCTTCCGAGCAACCGAACGACACCCGATCGGCGCGGGCGGCGGTCATGATCACCGTGCGATCGTCTTTGAGCGGCGCGATATAGCCCCCTGAATAGCACGCCGAGATGACGATTACCTTGTCGCGCTCTTTCAGCGGTACCAGGGCACTGGCCAGCTCGTCGGCGGACAGGTCGGCCAGTTGCAGACGGGGTTGGTCGAGCACCAGTTGGTGGTCGTGGCTGCCGTGGCTGGTGAGGTAGATGAACACCAGGTCCTCGGGGCCGCTGCGTTCGGCCAGGGTACGGGCGGCGCGGGTGAGGTTCTCGCGGGTGGCCATGGGGCGGCTGGCCATGTGGTCCCGATGGTTGACCAGGGTGACCTGGCCGCGGGCGCCAAAACGGACCTTGAGCATGTTGCTGACATAGTCGGCTTCGCGCAGGAACACGCTTTGCTGGCCATCGCCGGCCACGACCAGGCTGTATAACTGGATGGCCGGCGCAGTAGGCGGTACCCGAGCCAGCGCGTCCTCTAGCAGGCGGCCCTGGTTGAGCAGGGCCAGGTCCAGCGGGTCGGGCAACAGCGTGCCCTTTTCGTCGCGCACGCGTACGCCATTGACCCAGGTGCCACCCTCGACCTTGCCGTTGCTCAGGGTCAGCCGGCCTTTGCCATGGTAGGCATCGTTTTCGAAGGCGCCGATGTACTGGCTGCCGTCGGCCAGTTGCAGGTTGCCTTGGCCAGAAAAGTGCCAGTCAACGAAACCGCCTTTGTAATGGCTGCCGTCGCTGCCGAGCAGTTCACCTTCGCCCACCAGTGAGCCATCTTTGAATTCGCCGATCCACACGTCACCTTCGGCGCTTTCATAGCGGCCGCGGCCTTCCAGGCGGTTGTCCTTGAACTCCCCGATGTACTGCTCGCCGTCGACGCTGTCGTAGGTGCCGCTGCCTTGCAGCAGGCCATCGACGAAACGGCCGCTGAACTGGTTGCCGCTGGCGTCGCTGCGCACGCCGGCACCGTTCGGTTTGCCTTTGGCGAACAGGCCCTGGTAGCGGCTGCCGTCGGCCAGCTCCAGCTCGCCTGCGCCTTCGTACTGGTCGTCCTTGAACTGGCCGCGGTAGGTCTGGTCGGCTTGCTTGAGGGTGCCTTCACCGTCACGTCGGCCGTGGCTGAAGGTGCCGGCATAGTGGCTGCCCGGTGTAGTCAGGTCACCGAGGCCCTGGAACAGGCCTTCGGCGAACTGGCCCCGGTAGACCTCACCGTTTTGGCCGTGCCACTCGCCCTGACCATGCCATTGGCCGTCTTTGAAACTGCCGGCGTACCAGCTGCCATTGGGGTAGTCGATGCGGCCCTCGCCTTGCAGCAGGCCATTGACCACCTCGCCCCGGTAACGCCCGCCGTCGGGCAGGCGCGCGTCCGGAGGCAGTAGCGATTCGCCATCTCCGCACGCGGCGAGCAACAGGATCAGGGTGACAGGGAGCAGTGGACGCATGGTGGAGACCGGGCAATAGGTCTGCCGAGTATGACGCAGAATGGGGGGCTGAGACAGACACGTGCATGCCTTGTGGGGTGTGTTGCCTGTGAGATCGAGCGCCGCCCGCGCGGCGCTTCGCAGCACAAGGCTGCTCCTACATCAGTTTCGGGCCAATTATTCCTGTGGCATCGGCGCGCGGTCCCTTGGCGCCTGACACGATTTCGAGTCGAACCGACTAGGCGGTCGCGCGCCAATATCACAGGCCTCACTGGCCCGAAACAGATGTAGGAGCAGCCTTGTGCTGCGAAGCGCCGCGCGGGCGGCGCTCAATCTCACCGGCACCCCCCCCCTCAAGGCATGCACCTACCAGCACCACCTATCCCTAAAGCCCATAAAAAAACCCCGGAACAGGTCCGGGGTTTTGGTACATCACACTACACGATCACTCCTGGCTGGCCAGTTTGTGCTCGAGGTAGTGAATGTTGACGCCGCCTTTGCAGAAACCTTCATCTCGCACCAGGTCGCGGTGCAGTGGGATGTTGGTCTTGATACCGTCGACGACGATCTCGTCCAGGGCATTGCGCATGCGCGCCATGGCTTCTTCGCGGTCCTTGCCGTAGGTGATCAGCTTGCCGATCAGCGAGTCGTAGTTCGGCGGAACCGAATAACCGCTGTACAGGTGCGAATCGACGCGAACGCCGTTGCCACCTGGGGCGTGGAAGTGCTTGACCTTGCCTGGGCTCGGGATGAACTTCTTCGGGTCTTCGGCGTTGATCCGGCACTCCAGCGAGTGACCACGAATCACCACGTCTTCCTGACGGAACGACAGCTTGTTGCCAGCGGCGATGCTCAGCATCTCCTTGACGATGTCGATGCCAGTGACCATTTCCGACACCGGATGCTCAACCTGTACGCGGGTGTTCATCTCGATGAAGTAGAAGCTGCCGTTCTCGTACAGGAACTCGAAAGTACCTGCACCGCGGTAGCCGATTTCGATGCACGCATCGACGCAACGCTTGAAGACTTCCTGACGGGCCTTCTCGTCGATGCCCGGTGCTGGCGCTTCTTCCAGAACCTTCTGGTGACGGCGCTGCAGCGAGCAGTCACGGTCGCCCAGGTGGATGGCGTTGCCTTGGCCGTCGGACAGTACCTGAACTTCCACGTGGCGTGGGTTGGTCAGGAACTTCTCCAGGTAGACCATCGGGTTGCCGAACGCAGCACCGGCTTCGGTACGGGTCAGCTTGGCCGAGGAGATCAGGTCCTCTTCCTTGTGCACCACACGCATGCCGCGACCGCCACCGCCACCGGCGGCCTTGATGATCACCGGGTAGCCGACGTCACGGGCGATCGCCAGGGCGACTTCTTCGTCTTCAGGCAGTGGGCCGTCAGAGCCTGGTACAGTCGGTACGCCCGACTTGATCATCGCGTCCTTGGCCGAAACCTTGTCGCCCATCAGGCGAATGGTGTCGGCTTTCGGGCCGATGAAGGCGAAACCGGATTTCTCTACCTGCTCGGCAAAGTCGGCGTTTTCGGCCAGGAAGCCGTAGCCCGGGTGGATCGCGGTGGCGCCAGTCACTTCGGCGGCAGCGATGATCGCCGGGATGTGCAGGTACGAATCCTTGGATGACGCGGGACCGATGCAGACCGACTCGTCTGCCAGGCCCAGGTGCATCAGTTCGCGGTCAGCCGTGGAGTGCACGGCGACGGTCTTGATGCCCAGCTCTTTGCAGGCACGCAGGATCCGCAGGGCAATTTCCCCGCGGTTGGCGATCAGGACTTTTTCGAGCTTCGCAGACATCGTTGGCTCTCCGCGGTTCAAACGATGGTGAACAGCGGCTGGTCGAACTCAACCGGCTGGCCGTCTTCTACCAGGATGGCGTCGATGACACCGCCGATCTCGGCTTCGATGTGGTTCATCATCTTCATCGCTTCGACGATGCACAGGGTGTCGCCTTTTTTCACCGACTGGCCAACTTCAGCGAAGTTAGGCGAGGTCGGCGATGGCTTGCGGTAGAAGGTACCGACCATTGGCGAGCGAACCACGGTGCCTTTCAGCGCCGGGGCAGCAGCTTCGGCGACAGGGGCAGCAGCAGCGGCAGCCGGGGCAGCTACAGGGGCAGCAGCCATTGGGGCCGGTGCGTAGAACTGCTGGGCAGCTGGGGTCTTGCTGTGACGGCTGATACGGACCGACTCTTCGCCTTCCTTGATCTCCAGTTCGTCGATGCCAGACTCTTCCAGCAGTTCGATCAGTTTCTTGACTTTACGGATATCCATTAATCATCAACTCCCAAAGGTTCGGTCAGGGGGCGTAATTGAAAACGTGTCTAAAACGTTTCTCTCAAACCCCGGCCCACTTAGGCCAGGGTCTCTGTCATCAGGGCTGTGCGTTGGCAGCCAGTTGTTCCAGTGCGGACTCCAGGGCCAGGCGATAACCGCTGGCGCCCAGGCCGCAAATCACCCCTACGGCCACATCGGAAAAGTAGGAGTGGTGACGGAACGGTTCGCGTTTGTGCACGTTGGACAGGTGCACTTCGATGAATGGGATGCTCACCGCAAGCAATGCGTCACGTAATGCGACACTTGTGTGGGTGAAAGCAGCCGGATTGATCAGGATGAAGTCCACACCCTCGTTGCGTGCGGCGTGAATACGGTCGATCAGTTCGTATTCGGCATTGCTCTGCAGGTACTGCAGATGGTGGCCCGCGGCGCGGGCACGTTGCTCCAGGTCCTGGTTGATCTGGGCCAGGGTCACGGCGCCGTAGTGGCCCGGCTCGCGGGTACCGAGCAGGTTGAGGTTGGGGCCGTGAAGCACCAGTAGCGTAGCCATCTGCGGATTCCTTGGATTTGTAGGGCAATTCGACACAGCGCGGCGAGTGTGCCGTAAAGCGACGGCAAGTGTCCAGTTCCCGGCAATAGCCAGCACGATGTCCGAGATTCGCGCGAAGTATGTGACCGGATAATTAAATCTGGTCACTGTCTCGAGGATTTTTCGCAGCTCGCCGGAAGTTATAGACCGAGTTTGCCGCGCACGCGCGTCAGAACCTCAGCGAAATCGCCGGCGTTTATCTCGCCTATGACCCGATCAGCGTTCATTTCGCTGCCGTTCGCCGCAAAGAACAGCAGCGCAGGCGGGCCGAACAGCTGGTAGCGGTCGAGCAGCGTGCGTTGCTCGGCGTTGCTCTCGGTGATGTCGAAACGCAGCAATTTGAAGGCGCTCAACTGCGATTGCACCTGCGGCGCATTGAGCACTTCGTGCTCGATCACCTTGCAGCTAATGCACCAGTCGGCGTACCAGTCCAGCAACACCGGCTGGCCAGCGGCCTTGGCTTGGGCCAGGGCCGCGTCGAGCGCGGCGGGGGTGGTGAGGGTCTGCCAGGCATCGGTCTTGACGGCAGGGCTGGCGCTGCCCGTGGCCACGGCGGGGGCAGGCAAGGGGCGCAGGGGGTCGCCCTGACCGTTCAGTGCCCCGTACCAGCAGGCCAGGGCGTAAACCAGCAACGCCAGGCCGAGCAATTGCGCCAGGCGCTGGCGCGGGGTTTTGATGACGAATTCCAGGGCGCCGAGGAACAGCGCTACGCCGGCAGCCAGGAAGCCGACCAGCAGCAACGTCACCTGGCCAGGCAGCACGCGGCTGAGCAAGCCGATGGCCAGCCCCAGCAACAGCACACCGATGGCGTTTTTCACCGTGTTCAGCCAAGGGCCGCTCTTCGGCAACCAGGCTGCGCCACCGGTAGCCACCAACAGCAACGGCGCACCCATGCCCAGGCCGAGGGCGAACAGTTTCAGTGCACCCCCCAGGGCATCGCCGCTGGCGCTGATATAAAGCAGGGCGCCGGCCAGTGGCGCCGACACGCAGGGCGAAACCAGCAAGCTGGAAAGCACGCCCAGCACTGCCGCGCCAACTAGCGAGCCCCCTTTGGTGCGGTGGGCGAGCGAGTCCAGGCGATTGTTCAAGGCCTGTGGCAGCTTCAATTCGAACAGGCCAAACATGGCCAGGGCGAACACCACGAAGAACAACGCGAAAGGCACCAGCACCCAGGCTGACTGCAGCCGTGCCTGCAGGTTCAAGCCCGCGCCGAACAGGCCCATCAGCGCGCCCAGCACGGCGAAGCTGGCGGCCATCGATACCACGTAAGCAAGCGACAGCGCGAGGCCGCGCAAGCCGTTAGCCTGGCCACGCAGCACTACGCCCGAGAGGATGGGCAGCATCGGCAGCACGCAAGGGGTGAAGGTCAGGCCGACGCCGGCGAGGAAGAACAGCAACAGGGATTTCCAGCTCCAGGCCTGTTCACCTGTGGCCGGTGCCGCACTGGGGGTGCCACCTTCGCCGTCGATGCTCAGGCGCGCGGTTTCCGGGGGGTAGCACAGGCCTTTGTCGGCGCAGCCCTGGTAGCCCACCAGCAGGGTGAACGCGCGAGGGTCGGTGCGGGGCAGCTCGATGTCGAGCACGCCGTGGTACACCTCGACGTCACCGAAGAATTCATCGTGCTTGGCTTCGCCTTTAGGGATGTTGGGCGTGCCCACGGCCACGTCGGCCGGCTCTGTGCGGAAATTGAAGCGGTGGCGGTAGAGGTAGTAGCCGTCGGTGGCGACGAAACGCAGCTTGATGCTCTGGGCATCGGCCTGGATCAGGCTGAGCTTGAACGCTTCGTGCACGGGCAGGAAATCGGCAGCGTTGGACAGCGAAGCGGCGCCGAGGGTGGCGCTGGGGCGGTTGTCGAGCAGGCCCGTGGCGAAGGCAGGGCTGGCCAGCAGCAGGAACAGCAGGAGAAACAGGCGGCGCATGGCGGACTCGCGAGGTGGAACGTGCTGGGCATGATAGCGGAGTTGGTAGGGGTTGGGGCCAGTGGTGCTCGTCAGGCAATTTTCTGCGCCTGTGAGATCGAGCGCCGCCCGCGCGGCGCATCGCGAGCAACGCTCGCTCCTACGTTTGTTTTCGGCCAATAACGTCTGTGACAGGCGCGCGCGACCGCCCTGTTTGTTCGACGCGATATCGCGTCATGCGCCAAGGCGGTCGCGCGCGTTTGCCCCAGGAATAATTGGCCCGAAACAAACGTAGGAGCGAGCGTTGCTCGCGATGCGCCGCGCGGGCGGCGCTCGATCTCACAGGCGCAGAAAGTGCACGCTCACACCCTGAACGCCCGCACCGCCGTGCTCAACTCGCTGCCCAGGCTCAGCAATTGCTCCCCTTGCTCACGCCCCTCGCCAATGCGCTGCAAATTGTCCTCGCCCAGCTCATGAATCCGTTCGCTATGGTCACGAATCTCGCTCACCGCACCGCTCTGTTGGGCCGTGACATCGGCAATCCGCACCGCCGTATCGGCAATGGTACGAATGGCGCGGACGATTTCGTCCAGCGCGCCATCTGCGGCCTGGGCTTGGTCGGCGGTGGCTTCAGCATGTTCCAGCTGCGCCCGCATGCCGGCCACCGAGCCTCTGGCGGCTTGTTGCAAGCGGTCGATCAGTGTCTGGATCTCGCCGGTTGCGCCTGTGGTGCGCTGGGCCAGGGAGCGCACTTCGTCAGCCACCACGGCAAAGCCACGGCCCATTTCGCCCGCGCGGGCGGCTTCGATCGCGGCGTTGAGGGCCAACAGGTTGGTCTGCTCGGCAATCGAGCGGATCACCGTCAACACGCCGCCAATGGTGGCGGACTCTTCAGCCAGTTGTTCGATCATGCGGGCGTTACCCTGCACTTCGTCCACCAGTTCGCGTAACCCCGACAAGCTCTGGCCGATCACCGCCTGGCCGTGCTCCACTGCCCGGCCTGCATCGCGGCTGGCGTCGGCGGCGGCGCTGGCATCGCCGGCCACTTGCTGGATGGTCGCTTCCAGTTCACCGAGCGCGTCGCGAATCTGCCCGGTGTCGCCCGCCTGGCGCTCGGCACCGTCGTGCAAGGCGGCGCTCATGCCGGCCAGCGCGTGGCTGCTGCCGGCCACCTGCTCGGCGTTGTGGCGGATGGTGCCGACCAGTTCCACCAGGTAGTGGCGCAGGCGGTTGAGCGATTCCTGAATGTCGTGCAGCTCACGGTTGGTCTTGCCCAGGGCGATCGGCTCGGCGAAGTCGCCCTCGGCCCAGTGCGACAGGGCCGGCGCCAGGCTGGTCAAGGTACGCGCCAAGCGCCGCTGCAGGGTGTCGATGAGCAGCGCGATCAGCAGGATCAGGCCGATCATCAGGCCTTGGCTGATACGCACTTCGGCGGCGATCTTGGCGTGCAGCCCGCGGACTTCCGGCTCCAGGCCGGCGATGGCCTGTTGCACCGCTTCAAGGCGCTGGCCCGTGCTAGCGGCCAGGGCGGCGCGGCGTTCGATTTGCTCGCGGGTACGTTGCAGTTCGGCCGGGTAGCGCGTGAGCAGGCTTTGCAGTTCGCGCTTGAGGGCGACGGCAATGTCTTCCTGCTGCGCGCTGGTTTGGGTTTCCAGGCCCATCAGGGCGGCGAAATCATCGGCATTGGACTCGGCTGCACGGGTAACACCCAGCAACGGCAAACCGTCGAGGGCCTGGGCCTGGGCGCGGATCAGTTGCAGCTCGCGCTCCACTTCGTCGGCCAGTTCAGGGCGGCCGCTGCTGACCAGTTTGTCCCGTGCCAGCGACAGGCGCCCCAGGTGCACGGTGGCGTCGAGCAAAGGCAGCAGATAGCGGTTGGCCTCGGCGCTGCCGCTGTCACGGGCGTAATTGGCCAGTTGTTCGAAGTTGGCCCCCAGTTCGCGCTCGGCTTGCAATAACAGCGCTTGCGGGTCGCCGGCCAGCTTGCCGGCCGCCAGCAGTTCTTCGGCGGTAAAGGCCTGCAGGCTGTCGAGGCTGGGGTGCAGTTTGTCGGCCAGCGCGTCGGGCCATTCGGCCAATGCTGTCTGCAACTGCTGGTTGGCCTCCATGGCGGCGGCATGGCGCAAGGCATCACCACTGGCCAGGTAGGCCTGGATGTTGTGCGCTGCCTGGTTCTGGAACTGTTGGGACAGGCCCAGGTAGCGCTCCATCATCTGATAGGGGCGTTCCAGGGCACGCTGTGACCACCACAAGGTCACGGCCAGTGCGATACAGACGGTCACCAGCAACAGGGTGTTGAAATTGGTCAGCCACTTCAGGCGCATAGCCGCGAACTTCCTGCGGGGAGTGGGAGAGGTAAGCGCCTGAAGTTATTGCGATTTTGTTACGCAGTGATGACGTCTGTGTCCTGATGTAAAAAAAGATGGCACTTTGCCTTGTTAGGGCTCCACCCGAACCACGCAGTTACGCCCCGCGTGCTTGGCCCGGTACAACGCCTCGTCCGCGGCACTGGCCATGGTCAGCGCATCCAGCTCATCGTCCAGTTGCACCACCCCCGCGCTGAACGTGCAGTTCAGGTCCCGTGGCTGCGCCGGATAGAGGATCTCGGCAAAGCGCCGGCGGATTTCGTCCAGGACCTTGTGCGCGGCATCCAGGGCGGTGTTGGGCATGACGATGGCGAACTCTTCGCCGCCGTAACGCCCGATGAAGTCGGTCTTGCGCAGCCGTTGCTTGAGGAACAGCGCCAGGCTCTTGATCACCCGGTCGCCCATGGGATGGCCGTGGCGGTCGTTGATCTTCTTGAAACGGTCGATGTCGAGCATGGCGAAGCTCAAGGGCTGCTGCTCGCGCCGGGCGCGGAAGCTGCAATCTTCAAGTAGTTGCAGGATATGGGTGTGGTTGTACAGCCCGGTGAGGCTGTCGCGCACCATGCGTGCCTTGAGGTGGCGGGCGCGGGCGGCGCGGTTGCGCACGGTGGTGATCAGGTGGCGCGAACGGAATGGCTTAGTCAGGAAGTCATCGCCACCTTCGCTCATGGCATCGAGCTGCTTGTCGAGGTCGTCCTCGGCCGACAGGTAAATGATTGGCACACTGACATAGCGGTCGTTGTGGCGGATTACCTTGGCCAGCTCCGGGCCGGTACAGGCGGGCATGTACAGGTCGAGGATGATCAGGTCCGGCTGGAAGTCGGCCAGTTCCGCCATGGTGCGGATCGGGTCGGTCAGGCTGCGGGTAATCATGCCCGCGCTGCTCAACACCCGTTCGGTGTGCAGGGCCTGGGTGCGCGAATCGTCGATGATCAACACCCGCAGCGGGTCGAGCGGGGTCGTGCTGGTGAGCAGCTCGACCTTCTCCAGCAGGCTGGAGGCTTCCAGGGTGCCGGTCAGAAACTCTTTGCCGCCCGCGCGCACGGCGGCAAGGCGGGTCGGCGTATCGGTTTCGTGGTGGCTGAAGAACAGCAGCGGAATCGTTTGCGGCACACCTTGCTGAGCTTGGGCGGCCAAGCGCAGGCCTTGGCCGCTGCCGGTGAAGTCGACATCCATCACCACCGCCGCAGGCGGGCATTCACTGAGCGAAGCCCGAAACGCATCCGCACTGAACAAGGCCTGCACACCGAGGCCGAAAAACTCCAACTGCTGGGCCAGGCGTTGTGCGCGCTCGTGGTCCTGCAAAAGGATGTACACAGGCTTGCGCAGCGGCGGCAGGGGCACCGGGTTGAGCGGGTCATCCTTGCGCAGGCCGGTACGCGACAGAGGCTGGGCGGGGCACTGGTGGCTCGGATCGACTGCTTGGCTCATGTCCTGGCTACTTTTGGGTGGGTGGTGTGCAGGTGCGATGATGGCTCTATGCTAGCAGCTCTTTTCCATTGGGTGAGTGCCCTCCATCAACAAAGCGTTTAGAACGAATATTCAGTTACTGACCCGCTGGTCGCTTATGCGTACGGCAGTGTCTGCTTTATAGTGCAGCGATGCGGGCTTGCCGTGGCACCCTGGCGAAGGCCTGGGGTCCAAGCCTCTGAACCGTCTTGACTGATTAAGGACAATGCCATGCTGGACTGGAAAAACCGCGAGGCCAAAGCCGAACCCCGCGAGCGTGTTGATGGCCGTGGCGCCGCCGCCCGTAGCTACCTGGGCGGCCTCTGGAGCCGTGCCCTGGGTACCCTGATCGGCCTGTACCTGCTGGTCTGTATCGGCCTGGGCTGGTACTGGAGCCAGGAGCCGGAGCTGTTCCCGGTACAGCAGAACGCCCAGGCTGCGGCCGAGCGTAATGGCCAGCAGATGGTCATCGGCTATACCACCATCGAAACCCTCAAGACCGTCGCCGGTACCTTGCTGAACAAGCCGGGCGGTTACATTTCCAACGACCGCTTCCCGCCGGGGCTGTGGATGGACAACATGCCGAGCTGGGAATACGGCGTGCTGGTCCAGGTCCGCGATTTGTCCCGCGCGTTGCGCAAAGACTTCGCCCGCTCGCAGTCGCAGTCCACTGAAGACGCCGACCTGGCCAAGGCCGAGCCGCGCTTCAACTTCGACAACAAGAGCTGGATTTTGCCGTCGAGCGAGTCTGAGTTCGAAGAAGGCATCAAGTCGCTGAACCGCTACCAGACCCGCCTGGCCGCTGGCGACAAGGGCGCGATCTTCTACACCCGTGCCGACAACCTGAACAACTGGCTGGGCGATGTGGCTACCCGCCTGGGTTCGCTGTCGCAGCGCCTGTCGGCCAGCGTTGGCCGGGTCAAGCTCAACACCACGCTGAAGACTGAGTCGGTACAACCTGGCCAGGCACCGCAGGTTGACGAAGAGCTGGTCGAAACCCCATGGCTGCAGATCGACAACGTGTTCTACGAAGCCCGTGGCCAGGCCTGGGCGCTGTCGCACCTGCTGCGCGCGATTGAGGTCGACTTCGCCGATGTGCTGGCGAAAAAGAATGCCACGGTCAGCGTGCGCCAGATCATCCGTGAGCTGGAAGCCTCGCAGGAAGCGCTGTGGAGCCCGATGGTGCTCAATGGCAGCGGCTTCGGCATGTGGGCCAACCACTCGCTGGTCATGGCCAACTACATCTCCCGGGCCAACGCTGCGGTCATCGACCTGCGTCAGCTGCTGTCGCAGGGTTGATCGTGGCCATCAGCACCCAGGAAGCCGCCCATCGGGCGGCTTCCGACCGTGAGCTGGTTGCCTGGGTCGACGAAGCCGACCAGGTGCTCGGCGCCTTGCCCAGGGCAGAGTTGCGCGAGCGCGGGCTGATTGGCCGTTGCACGTTCATCTTGCTGTTCAATAGCGCCGGGGAGTTGTGCGTGCACCGGCGTACCTTGAGCAAGGCGCTGTACCCAGGCTTTTGGGATGTGGCGGCGGGCGGCATGGTGACGGCGGGCGAGGGCTACGCCGAGTCGGCTGCGCGGGAGTTGGCCGAAGAACTGGGTATCGACGGCGTCGCGTTGCGCTTTCATGAACGGTTCTACTTCGACCAACCCGATAACCGCTTGTGGTGTGCGGTGTATTCGGCGGTGTCCGATGCACCGTTGCGCTTGCAGCCGGAAGAGGTGAGCGAGGCGCGGTTCATCAGCCTGGTGCAGGCGGAAGAAGAAAGCCACACCAAGCCGTATTGCCCGGACTCGTTGGCGGCGTTGCAGCGGTACAAAGCCAGCTTGCCCTAGTTGCATGGCGTTGCGGCCTATTCGCGGGCAAGCCCGCTCCCACAGGTTTACTGGAGCCTTTAAGAACGGTGCAGTACCTGTAGGAGCGGGCTTGCCCGCGAAGGGTCGCAAAACATTCGCAAAATGGCGCATTCCAGTACTTAGCAATCCCCTGATTTATCGTTACACTGCGCGCCCTTTTCGGGCTGTCGCAAGATCTTGCGGCAGTAGCGCCGCCCCTGCCAGAGTGGGGCTTCGCGGTCGGCTCCCGCCGACCAGTTTTTGTCCTCAGCACAGAGGAACAAAAGTGGCCAAGAAAGCTTCTTCCTTTTCCGCCCTTGGCGGTCTCGTGTTCTCCACCGATGCCGGTCGGCACTGCCCTGACTGTAGCCAGCCGGTGGATGCCTGCACCTGCAAGCAGCAAATCATCCCCGAAGGTGACGGCATTGCCCGCGTACGCCGGGAAAGCAAAGGCCGCGGTGGCAAGACCGTCACCACCGTCACCGGTGTGCCGCTGCCCCTCGATCAGCTCAAGGAGCTGGCCACCACGCTCAAGCGCCGCTGCGGTACCGGTGGCGCCTTGAAGGACGGGGTTATCGAGATTCAGGGCGACCATGTCGAGCTGTTGATCGGCGAGCTGACCAAACAGGGTTTCAAGGCGAAAAAGTCGGGCGGCTGAGGCCGTCGCGCGTTTTTTTGCCCAGTGCTTTCTAAACTCGTTCCTGTTGGAAGGGTCTACCCCTGAACCGGACGAATCGTCATTTTCAGCTTCTACACTGCGCCGGCCCTTTTCGTTGGGGCAGTGTTTTCGACTTATCTATAGGGGACTTGAATGTCCGTACGACGCACACGCAAAGACGATGGTAGCCAATGGACCGTGGCCGACAGCCGCAGTGTTTACGGCATCCGCCATTGGGGCGCTGGTTATTTCGCCATCAATGAAGCCGGGCGCGTCGAAGTACGCCCTAATGGCCCCAATAGCGCGCCGATCGACCTGTTCGAGCAGGTCGACGAACTGCGCCAGAGCGGCCTGTCGTTGCCGTTGCTGGTGCGCTTCCCCGACATCCTGCAAGACCGTGTACGCCAGCTGACAGGTGCCTTCGACGCCAACATCGCGCGCCTCGAGTACCAGAGCCAGTACACCGCGCTGTACCCGATCAAGGTCAACCAGCAGGAAGCGGTGGTGGAAAACATCATCGCCACGCAGAACGTCTCGATTGGCCTTGAGGCCGGCTCCAAGCCCGAGCTGCTGGCAGTACTGGCGCTGGCGCCAAAGGGCGGCACCATCGTCTGCAACGGTTACAAGGACCGCGAGTTCATCCGCCTGGCGCTGATGGGCCAGAAGCTGGGCCACAACGTGTTCATCGTCATCGAGAAGGAATCCGAGGTCGCCTTGGTGATCGAGGAGGCCGCCGAGCTCAAGGTCAAGCCGCAGGTCGGCTTGCGCGTGCGCCTGTCGTCGCTGGCGTCGAGCAAGTGGGCCGACACCGGTGGCGAGAAGTCCAAGTTCGGTTTGTCGGCTGCGCAGCTGATTTCGGTGGTGCAGCGCTTCCGCGATGCAGGCCTGGACCAGGGCATCCGCCTGTTGCACTTCCACATGGGTTCGCAGATCGCCAACCTGGCGGACTACCAGCACGGCTTCAAGGAAGCCATCCGCTACTACGGCGAGCTGCGTGCACTGGGCCTGCCGGTCGACCACATCGACGTCGGCGGTGGCCTGGGTGTGGACTACGACGGTACTCACTCGCGCAATGCCAGCTCGATCAACTACGACATGGATGACTATGCCGGCGTGGTGGTGGGCATGCTCAAGGAGTTCTGCGACGCGCAGGGCCTGCCGCACCCGCACATCTTCTCCGAGAGCGGCCGTTCGCTGACCGCGCACCATGCCATGCTGGTGATCCAGGTGACCGACGTCGAAAAACACAACGACGACGTGCCGACCATCGAAAACAAGGAAGCCCTGCCCGAGACCGTGCAGTGGCTGGCCGACCTGCTGGGCCCGACCGACATCGAGATGGTCACCGAGACCTACTGGCGCGCTACCCACTACATGGGTGACGTGGCGGCGCAGTACGCCGATGGCAAGATCAGCCTGGCCGAGAAAGCCCTGGCCGAGCAGTGCTATTTCGCTGTCTGCCGTCGCCTGCACAACTCGCTGAAGGCGCGCCAGCGTTCGCACCGCCAGGTGCTGGACGAGCTCAATGACAAGCTGGCCGACAAGTACATCTGCAATTTCTCGGTGTTCCAGAGCCTGCCGGATACCTGGGCCATCGGCCAGGTACTGCCGATCATCCCGCTGCATCGTCTGAATGAAGAGCCGATGCGCCGCGCGGTGCTGCAAGACCTGACCTGTGACTCCGACGGCAAGATCAACCAGTACGTCGACGAGCAGAGCATCGAGACCAGCATGCCGGTGCATGCGCTCAATGAGGGCGAGGACTACCTGCTGGGCGTGTTCCTGGTTGGCGCCTACCAGGAAATTCTGGGTGACATGCACAACCTGTTCGGTGATACCGACTCGGTGAACATCTACCAGAATGCCGATGGCAGCGTGTACCACGCCGGTATCGAGACCCACGACACCATCGAAGACATGCTGCGTTACGTGCACCTGTCGCCGGAGGAGTTGATGACCCACTACCGCGACAAGGTCGCCAGCGCGAAGATCACTGCTCGTGAGCGGACGCAGTTCCTCGATGCCTTGCGCCTCGGGCTGACCCGCTCTTCGTACTTGTCTTCGTAATCGCCGGGGCCGCTTTGCGGCCCATCGCCGGCAAGCCAGCTCCTACAGGTATTGCACGTGGCTCGGGCCATGCAGTGATTCTGTGGGAACTGGCTTGCCGGCGATGGGCTGCAAAGCAGCCCCAAAATCACTGAACCCACAGCCCCTTTTGCTGCAACCGCCACCCAACCCACCCCAACGTCACCGCCCGCAAGGCCATGAACCCGAGAAACGCCAACCACAAGCCGTGGTTGCCAAACCCATTCATGGCCCACGCCACCGGCAGCGCAATCACCACCGACGCGAGCATCGCATTGCGCATCTCCCGCGCACGCGTCGCGCCGATGAACAATCCGTCGAGCAGGTAGCTCCACACCGCAATCAACGGCAGTACCGCCAAGTACGGCAGGTACGGATAAGCCGCCGCCCGCACACTGTCGATATCGGTCTGCAGGTCGATGAACAGGTGACCACCCAGCAGGAACAGCCCAGCAAAGCCAACGCTGGTGATCAGCGACCAACCGCACGCTACTACCAGCGAGCGGCGGAGCGTATGGCGGTCGCGGGCGCCGATGGCATGGCCGCACAAGGCCTCGACTGCATGGGCGAGCCCGTCGAGCGCGTAGGCGGTCAGCAGCAGGCCATTGAGCAGCAGGGCGTTGGCTGCCACCGTCGCTTCACCCAGCCGGGCGCCCTGCACGGTGATCAGCAGGAACACCAGTTGCAATGCCAGGCTGCGGAGGAAGATGTCGCGGTTGACGGCCAGCAGCGGCCTCCAGGCCTGCCAGCGCTTGAGCGCCGCCCAGGCGATGTGCCCGGGGTAGGCGCGCAAGGCCGGGCGGGTCAGGGCCATGCCCAGCATTGCGGCGCTCCACTCGGCAATCACCGAGGCCCGCGCCGAACCCAGCACCCCCCAGTCCAGGCCGAGCACGAACCACAGGTTGAGGATGATGTTCAGCAGGTTGGTGGTCAGCAGGATGGCCAACGGCGCCCTGGCGTTCTGGGTGCCAAGGAACCAGCCGACCAGCGCGTAGCTGGCCAGTGCCGCAGGCAGCCCGATCAGCCGGGTGTGGAAGAAGTCCTCGGTGGATTGCTGCAACGCCGCGCTGGGCTGCATCGCGTGCAGCGCCAACTGGCTGAAGGGCAACGCCAACAGGCCGATGACCACCGCAAAGCCCAGGGCCAGCAGCAGCCCTTGCACCAACACCTGGCGCAACGCTGCGCCGTCACCGCGCCCAGCAGCCTGGGCCGCGAAGCCGGTCGAGCCCATGCGCAGAAAGCCCATCAGGCCAACCATGAAGGTGAATAGCGTGGCGCCCACGGCAACGGCGCCCAGCTGGTGGGCGTGGGGCAGGTGGCCGATGACGGTGCTGTCGACCAGCGCCACCAGGGGTACGGAGATGTTGGAGAGGATCATCGGTGCGGCCAGGCCCCAGACCTTGCGGTGGGTAGGGCGGTCGCGCCAGTCGGTGGTCAGTTGAGACATTTCAAATCCTGGCATAAGCAGTGCCACAGTGTACCGGCCAGGCAACCAATTCGCGCGAACGCGGTCTCACCTGGCGCTACACGGCGGGTGACGCGCCCGTCGTTGCGCTATAGTTGCTGCCCTCACGTACACGCTGCCTAAGAGTTCCTACTCCATGTTCAACAAAGGATTGTTGCTGGCCTGCGCGCTGGCTTTGCTCAGTGCTTGTGACTCCTCCGCGCCGGACAAACCCGCGCCGGCCGAGAAACCGGCAGCCACCGCGCCCGCCGAGGCCCCAGCGGCCAAGCGCGAAGACCCTGCCGTACTCGCCAAGCGCTACGAGGGCCGGGCGCTCACGGTGCTGGACGTCTCGGAAGTGCAACTGGACGGCGCCAGCGCGCTGTCGATCAGCTTCTCCGCGCCGCTGGATGCCACACAGGACTTCGCCGGCAAATTGCACTTGGTCGACACCGTCAAAGGCAAGGTCGACGGGGCCTGGGAACTCTCCGACAACCAGATGGAGCTGCGCCTGCGCCACCTGGAGCCGCAGCGCAAGCTGGTGCTCACGGTCGACAAAGGCCTGCTGGCGGTCAATGGCAAGGCGCTCGACAGCGAGTCGGTCACCCGCCTGGAAACCCGCGACATGCAGCCGACCATCGGCTTTGCCAGCCGCGGTTCGTTGCTGCCCACGCGCCTGGCCGAAGGCTTGCCGGTGATTGCCCTGAACGTCGACAAGGTCGATGTTGAGTTCTTCCGCGTGAAGCCCGAGATGCTCTCGACCTTCCTGGTCAACTGGGGGCGCAACAGCAGCCTGTACTACTACCAGTCCAAAGAAACCCTGGACATGGCCGAGCTGGTCTACAGCGGCCGCTTCGATCTCAACCCCGCGCGCAACACCCGCGAGACCGTGCTGCTGCCGATCGCCGGGATCAAGCCGCTGCAGGAACCGGGCGTGTACCTGGCAGTGATGCGTGCCTCGGGCACCTACGATTACTCGCAGCCGGCAACCCTGTTCAGCCTCAGTGACATCGGCGTCTCTGCGCACCGCTACCGCGACCGTCTCGACGTGTTCGCCCAAGCCCTGGAAGGCGGCAAGGCGATGAAAGACGTCAACCTCGAGGTGCATGACGAGAAAGGCAAGTTGCTGGCCCAGGCCAAGACCGATGGCGACGGCCACGCCGAACTGCCGATCACGCCCAAGGCCGATACCCTGATTGCCACGCAAGGCGTGCACACCACGTTGCTGCGCCTGAACACTGCGGCCCTGGACCTGGCCGAATTCGATATCACCGGCCCTCAAGCCAACCCTTTGCAGTTGTTCATCTTCGGCCCGCGTGACCTGTATCGCCCGGGTGAGACCGTGCTGCTCAACGGCCTGCTGCGCGACCAGGATGGCAAGCCGGTCAAGGCCCAGCCCGTCAGTGTGGAAGTGCGTCGCCCCGATGAGCAGGTCAGCCGCAAGTTTGTTTGGGAGGCGGATGGCAGTGGCCTCTACCAGTACCAACTGCAACTGGCCAGCGAGGCGCCGACCGGTCGCTGGCAATTGCTGCTCGACCTGGGTGGCGGGCGCAAGCAGGTCTACGAGTTTCTGGTCGAAGACTTCCTCCCCGAACGTTTGGCGTTGGAGCTCAAAGGCAGCAGCGCACCGCTTACGCCTGATCAGGACGCCCAGATCCAGGTCAATGGCCGCTACCTTTACGGCGCGCCGGCTGCGGGTAACCGGCTGAGTGGCCAAGCTTACGTGCGCCCGTTGCGCGAAGCGGTGCCGGCGCTGCCGGGTTACCAGTTCGGTTCGGTCACCGAAACCGAGTTGAACCAGGACCTGGAGCTGGACGAAGTCACCCTCGACCAGGCCGGCAAGGCAGTGGTCGATATCGAAAGCCGCTGGGCCGAAGCCCGTTCGCCACTGCAACTGACCGTGCAGGCCAGCCTGCAGGAGTCTGGTGGCCGGCCGATCACCCGTCGTCTGGAACAGCCGATCTGGCCTGCCGAACGCTTGCCGGGCCTGCGCGGCCTGTTCGAAGGCGAGGAAACCGACAGTGACGGCCCGGTGGAATTCGAGTTCCTGGTGGCCGACCGTGATGGCAAGAAGCTGGCGGCCAACGACCTCAAGGTGCGGTTGATTCGCGAGCGCCGTGACTACTACTGGAACTACTCGCAGAGCGACGGCTGGAGCTACAACTACAACGAGAAATTCCTCACCCAGAGCGAAGAGACCGTCAGCGTCAAGGCCGGCTCGACCGCCAAGTTGTCGTTCCAAGTCGAGTGGGGCCCTTACCGGGTCGAGGTCGAAGACCCAGAGACTGGCCTGGTGTCCAGCGAGCGCTTCTGGGCGGGTTATCGCGCCCAGGACAACGCCGAAGGCGGCGCAGTTCGCCCGGACCAGGTCAAGCTGGCCCTGGACAAACCGTCCTACGCCGATGGCGCCACCGCCAAGGTCACGGTGACCCCGCCTGCCGCTGGCAGCGGCTACCTGATGATCGAGTCCAGCGACGGCCCTTTGTGGTGGCAGGAGATCGAGGTGCCAGCCGAAGGCAAGACCTTCGACGTGCAACTGGACAAGAAGTGGGCACGCCACGACCTGTATATCAGCGCCCTGGTGATTCGCCCCGGCGAGCGCAAGGCCAATGCCACACCGAAACGCGCGGTGGGCGTGCTGCACCTGCCACTCGACCGGGCCGAGCGTAAGCTGGCGGTCAGCTTGCAGGCGCCGGAGAAGATGCGGCCCAAGCAGCCGTTGACAGTCAAGTTCAAGGTGGCCAATGCCGATGGCAGCCCAGCGGCTGCGGGGCAGCAGGTGCATGTACTGCTGTCGGCAGTTGATGTCGGCATCCTCAACATCACCGACTTCAAGACCCCCGACCCGTTCACCAGCCTGTTCGGCCGCAAAGCGTATGGCGCCGACCAGTTGGACATCTACGGCCAGTTGATCGAGGCCGGCCAGGGCCGCCTTGCCAGCCTGGCCTTTGGCGGTGACGCGGCCATGGCCAAGGGTGGCAAGCGCCCCAACACCACGGTGACCATCGTCGCGCAGCAGAGCCAGCCGGCGACCCTGGACGAGAAGGGCGAGGGCCAGGCCTCCGTCGACATCCCCGACTTCAATGGCGAACTGCGGCTGATGGCGCAGGCCTGGACCGATGATCACTTCGGCGTGGCCGAGGGCAAGACCGTGGTGGCTGCGCCGCTGATCGCCGAGCTGTCGGCACCGCGCTTCCTGGCCGGTGGCGACCGCACCAGCCTGGCGCTGGACCTGGCCAACTTGTCGGGCCGCGCCCAGCAACTGAATGTCGAGATCAGCACCGAAGGCCAGTTGAGCCTGGCGGCGAGCGCGGTGCAAAGCGTCGCGCTGGACGAAGGCCAACGCCGCACGCTGATGATTCCGGTGCAGGCCCAAGGCGGCCTGGGGCAGGGCAAGGTGCGCGTGCGGGTTAATGGCCTGCAACTGCCAAACGAGCCGGCCACGGCCTTCGAGCGTGAATGGACCTTGGGTGTGCGCCCGGCTTATCCGGCGATGCTCAAGCACTACCGGGTTGCCTTGAAGGACCAGCCATGGGCGTTGCCCGAGGCGGACCTGGCTGCCTTCGAACCGGCGGGCCTTGAAGCCAGCCTGGTCTTGTCGAGCCGACCGCCGCTGAACCTGGCCGAACAGATTCGTGCCCTCGAAGCCTACCCCTATGGGTGCCTGGAGCAGACCACCAGTGGCCTTTATCCGTCGCTCTACGCCGATGCCGAAAGCCTCAAACGCTTGGGGATCAAGGGCGAACCGGCCGACGTGCGCAAGCGCAAGATCGAAATGGGCATCGAGCACCTGCTGGGCATGCAGCGTTACAACGGCAGCTTCGGCCTGTGGAGTTCGGACAGCGAAGAAGAGTACTGGCTGACCGCCTACGTCACCGACTTCTTGCTGCGCGCCCGTGACCAGGGCTACGGCGTGCCCGCCGAGGCGCTGAAGAAGGCCAACGAGCGCTTGCTGCGCTACCTGCAGGAACGCAACCTGATCGAGGTCGACTACAGCGAGAACGCCGACCATACCCGCTTTGCCGTACAGGCTTATGCTGCCCTGGTTCTGTCGCGTAGCCAGCAGGCGCCGTTGGGTGCCTTGCGCGGGCTGTTCGAGCGCCGTGCCGATGCCCGCTCCGGCTTGCCGCTGGTGCAACTGGCGGTAGCGCTGGAGAAGATGGGCGACAAGCCGCGTTCCGAGCAGGCCCTGCAAGCCGGCCTGGGTATTGGCCGCAGCAAAGGCTGGATGGCTGACTACGGCAGCAGCCTGCGTGACCAGGCGCTGATTCTGGCGCTGTTGCAGGAGAGCAACCTGGCCAGCAAGCAGGTCGACCAACGCCTGTTCGCACTGTCGGACGAGTTGGCGGCCAACCGCTGGCTGTCTACCCAGGAACGTAACGCGCTGTTCCTCGCTGGCCGTGGTTTGCTCGGCAAGCCGGAAGGCAAGTGGCAGGCGCGTCTGGACAGCGCGGGCGAGATCCGCGAGTTCAACAATGCCGAAACCGGCCTCAAGCTCGAAGGCCCGCTGCTGGCGTCGCCGCTGACGGTGCAAAACGAAGGCAGCGAGACGCTTTACCAGCAGCTGACGCTGTCTGGCTACCCGCGCCAAGCGCCAGCAGCCGGTGGCAATGGTCTGCAGATTCGCCGTGAGTACCTGGGCATGAATGGCCAGGCGTTGGACCTGCACAACCTGCGCAGCGGCGACTTGGTGCTGGTGCACCTGGCCCTCAAGGCCGAAGACCGTGTGCCGGATGCGCTGGTGGTGGACTTACTGCCAGCCGGGCTTGAGCTGGAAAACCAGAACCTGGCACAGAGTGCGGCCAGCCTGGAGAATGCCAGCAGTGCCGTGAAGGCGTGGCGTGAGTCGATGCAGAACGCCAGCGTGCTGCACCAGGAGTACCGCGATGACCGTTACGTCGCAGCGCTCAAGCTGGACAGCTATGGCACCACGCACCTGCTGTACCTGGCGCGGGCAGTAACCCCGGGCACCTACCGTGTGCCGCCGCCGCAGGTCGAGTCGATGTACCGCCCGAACCTGCAGGCAGTGGGCGATGGGCAAGGCGAGATGACCGTCAAAGCCCGTTAAAAGCCTGCCTCTTGTAGGAGCAGCCTTGTGCTGCGAAGAGGCCGGTACAGGCAACAGGATTTTCGTTGCTCATACCGGCCTCTTCGCAGCACAAGGCTGCTCCTACACACACACACACCGCGAGGTGCGGCGATGGCCTTTAGTGAATCACCCAGCTCATCACCCACAACCCCAGCACCAACCAGATGATCCCGAGGATGATCGAAGCGCGCATGAAGGCGCGGATTGCCGAGTACAGCAGCATCAGGCCGACGACCAGGGCAAGGATGCTGACCAGCGAGGTGTCCATGCCCAGGGTGCGTGCCAGGCCATCGATGAAATTGCCGCCGGCATTGGCCAGCAGGTTGAACAGCCCGCTCAATGCGTCGACGATAAAGCGGATCAACGACCCGAGTGCGTGGCCCAGCCACCCGAAAAAATCTTCTACATGCATAGTTGCTTCCTGATCAACACACCGGCGAGGTTGCCGTTCCCAAGCCTTGGGCCATCAGTTGGCCAAGTCGGTTCCCGATGCCAAGCTTAGCGCGGCCGCGCACGTGTGCGGGCAGGATTGTGCGTGGTAGCGCCATCACCCTGGTCCTGGCCGTGGGCCTGGTGTGGCTGGCCGACCGTATCTGGCCGTTGCCCATGCCCGGCGACGACCTGGCGCGGGTGGTGCTGGCCGAAGACGGCACGCCGTTGTGGCGCTTTGCCGACGCCGATGGCGTGTGGCGCTACCCGGTCAGCCCGGAAGAGGTCTCGCCGTTGTACCTGCAGGCGCTGCTGACCTACGAGGACCGCTGGTTCTATCGCCACCCTGGGGTCAACCCGCTGGCCCTGGCCCGTGCGGCCTGGCTGAACCTGCGCGGAGGGCGCGTGGTGTCGGGGGGCAGTACGCTGTCGATGCAGGTGGCGCGCCTGCTCGATCCGCATGACCGGACGTTGGCCGGCAAGCTGCGCCAGTTATGGCGTACAGCGCAGCTGGAGTGGCACCTGTCGAAGCGCGAAATCCTGCAGATCTACCTCGACCGTGCACCTTTCGGCGGCACCCTGCAGGGCGTGGCAGCCGCCAGCTGGGCGTACTTGGGCAAATCGCCCAAACACCTGACACCTGCCGAGGCGGCGCTGCTTGCGGTGCTGCCCCAGGCACCCAGCCGCTTGCGCCCGGACCGCCACCCCGAGCGTGCCCAGCGTGCACGCGACAAAGTGCTGCAGCGCCTGGAGGAATACCAAGTATGGCCAGCCCAGCAGCTCAAG
The DNA here is from genome assembly GCF_024748985.1 of Pseudomonas sp. B21-031. Lineage (NCBI taxonomy): Bacteria > Pseudomonadati > Pseudomonadota > Gammaproteobacteria > Pseudomonadales > Pseudomonadaceae > Pseudomonas > Pseudomonas sp. B21-031. Next base: position 670,509 of record NZ_CP087181.1, read on the forward strand.
GAAGCTGCCGAGGAGCCCTTGCTGCTGGCGCCACGTCAGGAGCCGGCCCTGGCACCGTTGCTGGCGCGGCGGCTGAACACGGCGAATAGCCCACCGCTGATTCGCACCACCCTAGACGCAGCCTTGCAAAGGCGCCTCGAAGACCTGCTGCTGGGCTGGCGCGCACGCCTGCCGGAGCGCACATCGGCGGCGATCCTGGTGGTGGAGGCGCAGACCATGGCAGTGCGCGCTTACCTGGGTTCGATCGACCTTAGCGACGCACGCCGCTTCGGCCACGTCGACATGGTGCGCTCATTGCGCTCGCCCGGTTCCACGCTTAAACCCTTCCTCTATGGCATGGCATTGGATGACGGCCTGATCCACTCCGAATCGCTGCTGCAGGATGTGCCCAGGCGCTACGGCGACTATCGGCCCGGCAACTTCTCGATGGGGTTCAGCGGGCCGGTGTCGGCCAGCTCGGCACTGGCGCTGTCGCTCAACCTGCCGGCCGTTCAGTTGCTGGAAGCGTATGGCCCGAAACGCTTCGCCGCGCAATTGCGCATGGCCGGCATGCCGCTGATGCTGCCACCTTTGGCCGAGCCCAACTTGTCGTTGATCCTCGGGGGGGCGGGCAGCCGCCTGGAAGACCTGGTCGGCGGTTATGCGGCGCTGGCCCGGGCCGGCAACAGTGCGCGCATCCGCCTGCAGCCGCAGGACCCGTTGGTAGAGCGACGCTTGCTGTCGCCAGGGGCGGCGTGGATTATCCGGCGTATTCTGAGCGGCCAGGCACGCCCCGACCGGGACCCGCACGCCGAATTGGTGCAGCGCCCGCAACTGGCCTGGAAGACCGGTACCAGCTATGGCTTTCGTGACGCCTGGTCGATTGGGGTCGGCCCGCGCTACTTGATTGGTGTATGGATCGGCCGCCCCGACGGCACACCGGTACCCGGGCAGTTCGGCCTGGCCTCGGCGGCGCCGTTGATGCTTCAGGTGCATGACCTGCTAAGCAACCGCGATGCCCAGCGCGGTATCAGCGTGCCGGTCGAGCAGGTGCCCCCTACCATCGGCGTGGCAGCCATCTGCTGGCCGCTGGGCCAGCCGATGAATCGGCAAGACCCCAACTGCCGCCGCCAGCGCTTTGCCTGGACCCTCGACGGCACCACACCGCCGACCTTGCAGGCGGCCGATCAGCCGCTCGGGCTGGGCCTGCGTGAGCGCGTCTGGGTCAATGCGCAAGGGCTGCGGGTCGACGGCAGTTGCCCGGGGGCCAAGGTACGCGACATTGCGCTCTGGCCCGCCCCGCTGGAGCCTTGGCTGCCCAGGGTCGAACGGCGTGCAGCGCGCCTGCCGGCAGTAGACCCGGCCTGCCCACCGCAGGCGCCCGCCAGCGCACCCCCGCTGTCGATTGTCGGCGTGCGCCCGGGGGACAACCTGCGCCGCCCGGCAACCAGCAGCGAACCGTTGCAATTGCACGTTTCCGCCTTGGGCGGCGGCGGGCGGCGCTGGTGGTTCCTCAACGGTCAGCCGTTGGGCGAGACCCAAGGCCAGGACAGCCTGCTGGTACGTTTCGAACGGCCCGGGCAGATCGAGCTCAGCGCGCTGGATGAAAGTGGCGAGACCGCGCGGGTGGCGTTTCAGGTCAGCGAGTAGCCGTTCGACGATTGCCGGGCCAGCACCTACGCTTTGCACAAGACGGGTGTGACCGGCTGGCGCCCCGGTGCACGAGGGATCATGGAGCGTCCTATGCGTCCTCTGGTCATACCTCTTTTGTTGCTGCCCTGGGCCTTGATGGCCCGCGCGGAGCCGTTGCCGGGCTTTCTCGACAGCCACGAAAACGAGCGTCGCCTGCCCGCCACCAACCTGCCGCTGGATACCTACCGCCCACTTGCCCCACGCCTGCGGCTGGCGCTGCCGAACGCCAGCGCGGCAGGCTGGGCGCCGCTGGAGACCCGGCTGGTGTTGCACAAGGTGCGCTTCGAAGGGGGGACGGTGTTCCCCTTGAGTGACCTGCGTGACCACTACCAGCCGTTGATCGGGCGTGAAACCACGCTGGGCGAGTTGCAGCAGTTCACCGCGCGCCTTACTCAACGTTACCGGCAGGAAGGCTACCTGCTGTCGTACGCTTACCTCCCGCCGCAGGATGTCGCTGACGGCCGTGTTGAGGTGGTGTTGGTCGAGGGCTATGTCCACGGGTACCGGCTGGAAGGTGATATCGGCTCGGCCCGCACCTACCTGCAACAGTTGCTGCAGCGCTTGCAGGCGGAACGCCCGCTGACGCGGGAAACACTCGATCACTACCTGGGCCTCGCCGAGCGCCTCCCCGGCGTGGTGGTGGACGCTGAATTGGCTGCGGCGCAGTCGCCCGAGGGCGCCGCTCAGCTGACGGTCCACGCGCGGCGTACGCCGTTCGCCGCTGGCGTTACCGTAAGCGATGGCAGCCGAGAGGACGCCCAGGCGCTGTTCACCGTCACCAGCAACGCCCAGACCCGCTATGCCGAGCAGTTTCAGGCAAGCGTGTTGTTGCCGCCCGGCGATGACCAGGCGCATTACCAGCGGTTGGACTACAGCCAGTACCTGGATGCTGAAGGCAGCCAGTTGCTGGTGTCTGCTTCGCGCTATCGCAGCACGCCGGGCACCCGAATTAGGCTGGAGGACGGCCGCGATTTGACTCAGCAGCGTGAAAGCGAGCGTTATTCGGTTGGCCTTGGCCAGCCGCTGATCGTCAAAGCCGATGAGTGGATGACGGTGGCGGGGCGTTTCTACGCGATCAGTGAGCACCTCGAAGATCGGCCTGCGGGGCTATTGCCGTCTCACCAGTACGACAGCTACGTACGCGCGGTGTCATTTGAAGGCAATTGGCGCAAGGTCGACGGTCGTCGCTTGCGTATTGTCAGTGCCGGTGTCTATCAAGGCCTGGATTACCTGGGGGCGCGCAGCGACGCCGACTATGACCTGGACTTTCTGCGTTTTCGCCTCTCGGGTTTGCAGCGCGACGCGTTGTTCAATGATTGGCAGGGGGTGGCTTCTGGTGCCCTGTACTGGAGCGACGACACGCTGCCCGACAGCGAGCGGGCGGTGTTTGGCGGGCAAACTTTCGGCCGCGGTTATCCACGCGACCAGGCAGCGGGGGACAAGGGTTGGGGTGTGGCGTACGAGCTTGGCTACAGTGTTCGGCCCAACGGCAACTGGCTGAAGGTGCTGCAACCCTATGCGGTACTCGATGCTGCCCAGGCCTGGTACAACCGCAGCAATGTCGAGGACGCCCACATGGCGTCCGCTGCGCTGGGGCTGCGGTTGGGGGATGGGCGCTACTTCAATTTGGCGGTGGAAGTCGCGAGACCCTTGGCCGATGTTGCCCTGGATAGCCTGAGCCGCGGGCCACGCGTGACGCTAAGCCTTACCTACCAAGTGGAATGAGCCCTGGGGCTAATGGCCTATCAACGGCAACTCGGATGCCGCTGACAGGCCAGTCTTTCAATGAGCGGTAAAGCGCTGATGCACCGGTGAAGAACTCGGCGTCAGCGCGAGCGCCAGCTGTGTGCGGTTGTGCATGTGGGTCAGGCGCAGCACCTGGGAAACGTAGAGTTTCACGGTGTTCTCGGTAATGCCCAGTTCACAGGCAATTTGGTAGTTGGTCTTGCCTTTGCTCACCAGGCGGGCCACTTCCAGTTGACGCGGCGACAGCTTCTCGAAGACGGCGGGCAGCTCGTTTTCGCTTTCCTCGACATCGCTGGCACGGCGGTGCACGCCTTGGCCGCGGGCCTTTTCAAGGTCGTGGTAGAGCTCGTCGACCGACTCTGCCAGGTCCTGCAGGCGCTGGTTGAGGCCGCCGAGGTCTTTCATGTTGCGCTGACGCTCCAGCAGAGCCTCTTCCTGACGGCGCAGACCTTCGAGCAGCTCGTTAAAATCTACCGGTTTTTGGTAATAGTCGACAAAGCCCGCGCGCAAGGCGCGGATCACGTCCTGCTTGTCGGCACGACCGGTAAGCATGATGGCTTCGAACATACGCTTGTTGCCGGCCAGTTCCTTCAAGGCGTGGACCAAGTCGATGCCATCACGCTCGGGCATGTGCAGGTCGCACAGCACCAGGCCAATCTTCTGGTCAGCCGAGTAGCGTTCGATGGCTTGGGCGGTGGAATGGGCTGGGACACACACGTGGCCCTGGCTTTCGAGGTACTCACACAGTTGTTCGACGATCAATGGCTGGTCATCGACCACCAGCACCTTCACTTCACTGGACGGCTTGTTCACGATCAACTCCCTGTTCGTAATCGGCCCTGCTCCCGGGCTAGACACTCCGGCAGCTTAAAAGTAGTCGCACTTGGCGATTCTGTACAAGGTCCGTACAAGTTATAGGACAACAGGGATGATTATTGGATCCATACCGCTGTCAGCATAAAGCCCGCCAGGACGTACGGTACGAAGGCTTGTTTGTCGCCCATTTGCTCCGTCAGGGCCTGCAAGCGCTTCTTGACCTTAGGGTTGAGCAAGGTCCACAGGCGGCGACGCGACAGCAGCCAGAGCACGACGGTGATACCCGCGCCAATGAACGTGCCGAGCACATATTGAGGACTGGTGGCGAGCGCCAGGGCGCCCATCAACTTGACGTCATCGGCGCCGAAACGCCCGAGCATGTAGCCGGGCAGCGTCAGCAGCATGACGATGGCCAACGCCCAACCGGCGTCGCTGGCGTCGGCACCGATCCAGCTGTGGCCGGTGGCGAATAGCCAGGCCAGGGCGCAGGCAGCGACGCCCAGGGTCAGCGCGTTGGAGATCTGCCGTTGACGCACATCCTGTTCGGAGCACAAGGCAAGCCACATCAGAAGAACAATGCTTTGCATTGGCAGGTCGCCTTCCCTAATTGTTGAACACTTCTACCCGGTCAGTCAGGTTTCCTTGAATTCAGGGTAGACGCGAAGTTGCAAGCGGGCGCGGCGGGAAGGGAAAAAGGCGTGACGGGCTCAGAAGATGTCGCAACTGACGGGGCCTGTGTTGGCCCATCGCCGGCATGCCGACGATGGGCCTCGACGCATTACTTCTTGCTGCCGGGTGGGTAGTTGCTCAGCACATTGGTCACCGTATTCTGGATCGCGCTGTTACGTTCTTCCGGGCTTGGCGGGTAATTGTTCATGATCTGCTCAGCGCTGCCACGCCAGACCAGCTTGTCGTCCCGCCCATCGAACATGTCGACCTGGATGGTGGCGACCTTGTAGTCGACGCTGCGGGTTTCGTTGTACATCGGCCCGCCCCAGTAGCCTCCCCAGTAGCCACCCCAGCCACCGCCATAGTTGGTGGTGATCTGCTGCTGACGCTGCTCGACGATGAGGTAGGCGCGCACTTTCAGGTCAGGCCGCGCATTGCCCGGTGCCGGGCGCAGGCCGCGTTGGTCGAGCTGATCGGCCACGGCCTGGCGAATGCGCTGCTCGGTCAGGTCGCTTTTGATGCGAGGGTCGTCCGGGCGGTATTGCAAGCCGGGCTCCTGCCATGCCCAGCTGCGATAGGCGGCAAAATCGCGGCTGGCGTCGAAATCCTGCTGGACGTTGTTGCTCGAGCAGGCCGTGAGCACCAGCGCGAATGACAGTAGAACGAGACGGCGCAACATGATGGTTCTCCGTTAAACGTTAACTGGGAGGATAGCCGCTGAGCGCCTTGTGCACCGAATCACGCAAGGCGCTTTCGCGATCACGCGGCGAGTCCTTGTCGCTGTTGCTTTCAGCACTGGCGCTCCACACCGGCTGGCCGCTGCGAGCGTCGTACAGGTCGATGCGGACCACCATCACCTCCACCTCGTAGGTGCGCACGATCGGTGTGCTGGCATAGGCACCGTAGCCATTGCGGTAGCCGCCGTAACCCACACTGCCGTAGGGGTAGGGGCCGTAGTAGGGGTCGTAGGTGTCGTAGTCACGTACTTGGCGCAGGCGTTTTTCCAGGCGCATGTCGGCGCTTACCAGCAAATCGCCGGCGCTGCCCCGGGCAGGGCGCAGGCCATGCTGGTCGAGTGCGCCGCTGATGGCATCGGCCAGTTGTGCCGGGTCGGCATTGGCTGAGCCGCTGGGCAGCTGGCCGTCACGCCAGCTCCAGCTGCGATAGTGCCCGTAGTCGCGGGCGGGTGCCGGGTAGGCGCTGGCATCGAAGGTGGTGGCCGCCTGCGCAGGGGCGGGCGGTAAGGGGCGGCTACTGGCGACATACGGGTTGCTGCCCTGGCAGGCAGCCAGGGCAAGGGGCAGCAGGGCCAGGCACAACAGACGGTACGGCATGTATTCCTCCCGGCGGGCGGGGTCAGCGGGGGCGGCAGATCCAGTGCAGGTAGCGACCGAGCCCGGCAAAGCTTGGGTGTCGGCGGTGGGCCAGTTCCATTTCCAGCAGGTCGAGCATTTCGGCCTTGGCTTGGAATTCCTTGGGCATGTAGTCGTGGAACACCCTGACGCCACTCTCGCTTTCGACCTGCCACATAGGTTCAAGTTGCGCCTTGAGCTCACGCGGATCAAGGGGTTTCTGCGGGGTCAGGCTCTGCTTTTCACCTTCCAGGCGGTTGCTGCGCAGTTTGCGGAAATGGCCCTTGAGCAGGTTGCGGTAGACCAGTGCGTCGCGGTTGTAGAACGCCAGCGAAAGCCACCCGGTGGGCGCTGTGAGCTGGTGCAGCACGGGCAGGATGCTTTCGGGTTCGGCCAGCCATTCGAGCACGGCGTGGCACAGCACCAGGTCGTAGGGTTCGGTCAGCTGGCCAAGCAGGTCCTGCCATGGCGCCTGGATGAAGGTGGCCGTCTGGCCTGCCTCGGCAAAGCGCGCGCGGGCACCGTCGAGCATGGGCGCGGCGGGCTCGGCGAGGGTCAGGTGATGGCCGCGTTGTGCCAGCCACAGGGCCATGTGGCCCAGGCCTGCACCGATGTCAAGTATGCGCAGCGGGCGATCGGGCAAGGTTTCTGCCAGGTCGGCCTGCAGCACGGCCAGGCGAATGGCACCCTTGGCACCGCCGTAGATTTTCTCGGCGAAGCGGGTGGCCAGTTCATCGAAGTGACGGTCGTTCATCGGGCGAAGCGCCTTTCACTGTCAGCCAGCTTGGCCCTGACCACCTGGTCCATGTCCAGGCCCAGCTCGCTGCACAGCAGCAACAGGTAGAGCACCACATCGCCCACCTCTTGGCCGGCGTGGGCGAGTGTGTCAGCAGGCAGCTGGCGGGATTGGTCCTCGCTCAGCCACTGGAAGATTTCGACCAGTTCGGCCATTTCAACGCTGGCGGCCATGGCCAGGTTCTTCGGGCTGTGGAAGCCGCGCCAATCGTTGTTGTCGCGGATCCGGTGCAGGCGTTCGGTGAGTTCTTGCAGGTTCATCGGGGGTCTCCTAATGCCGCATAGCTTCGGCGCAGGCCCGATGCAAAGCAAGAGGCGTGCGCCTACAGGCCACCCCAACGGCCAACCATGTGCAGCAACTCACCCTGCCCATCCAGCCGTAATTCACCTTCTGGCCCGGCTTCGCTGGCACTGAGCACCACCTCTGAAGGCAATCGCACCGGTTTGCGGAACTCCACCTCGAAGCTGTAGCCGCTGTTCGGCAGGTGCCCGCGCAGGGCCGCCAGTGCCATGGCTTTGCTCCACATGCCATGGGCAATGGCCTTGGGGAACCCGAACAGTCGCGCACTGGCGGCGCTCAGGTGAATCGGGTTGTAGTCGCCGCAAACCTTGGCGTAACGCCGGCCGATATCGCTGTCGGCATACCAGCGGCTTGCCTCTGCCAGCGATTCAGGCGCGCTGTCTGCTTGCTCACTCGCCTGGCCCTCCAAGCGTAACCCGCGTACCAGCGTGCGGCTGCATTCGCGCCAGAGCAGGCCCAGGCCATCTTCGGCTTCCGTAATGAGGTCGAAGGTGGCGCCCTTGGCATGGGGTTGCAGGTTGTCGGCGTAGACGGCGAAACGTAATGCATCGATGCCGCCCAGTGGCCGCAACACCTCGATGCGGTTCTGCAGATGTACCAGCCCGAGCAAGGGGAAGGGGAAGCTGTGCGCCGTCAGCAGCTGCAATTGCAGGGGGAAGGCCATCACATGGGGATATGTAGCGGGCAGGCGGCCATCGTCGGTGAAGTGGCAGAGTCGGCGGTAGGCTGCCAGGTTGTCGGGCTGAACCCGCATCACGCAGCGCAGGCCTTCGTCGGGCAGCTTGTCGCCGCTGATCTTGCGCTTGCTGGCCGCACGCAGGTAAAGGCTGGCGCGTGAGTCTGGGGCGTGCAGGTCGTGCCAGTGTCGGGTCATGGTCAGGCCCCCATCAGCGCTTGGCCACAGACCCGCAGCACCTGGCCATTGACCGCGCCAGAGCCTGGCTGGCTGAGCCAGGCAATGGCCTCGGCGACGTCTTGTGGCCGCCCGCCTTGGCCGAGTGAACTCAAGCGGCGCCCGGCCTCGCGCAGCCCCATAGGCATGGCGGCAGTCATGTGCGTTTCGATGAAGCCGGGGGCCACGGCATTGATGCTGGCACCCTGCGCTGCGAGTTTTGCCGCCCAGGCCTGGGCGAAGCCAATCAAGCCGGCCTTGCTCGCCGCATAGTTGGCCTGCCCGCGGTTACCGGCAATGCCGCTGACCGACGCCAGCAGCGTGATGCGCGCGTTCTCGCCGAGCGCGCCTGCGTCATACAGTGCCTGGGTGAGTACCTGCGGTGCCTTGAGGTTCACGGCCATCACCGCATCCCAATATTCGGGGGTCATGTTGGCCAGGGTTTTGTCGCGGGTGATGCCGGCGTTGTGCACCACGATGTCGATACCCCCGGGCAGCGCTTCGAGCAACTGCGTTGCGGCGTCATTGGCGCAGATGTCCAGCGCCAGTGCTTTGCCGCCCAGCCGCGCAGCGAGGGCTTCGAGGTCTTGCCGGGCTTGTGGCACATCCAGCAGCAGCACCTCGGCGCCGTCTCGCGCCAGGGTTTCGGCAATCGCCGCGCCGATACCGCGTGCAGCGCCGGTCACCAGGGCGCGTCGTCCGCCAAGCGGGCGGGTCCAGTCCTCGACCTGGCTGGCGCAGGCTTCCAGACGCAGCACCTGGCCAGAAATGAACGCGCTCTTGGGCGAAAGGAAGAAGCGCAGGGCACCTTCCAACTGGTCTTCGGCGCCTTGGCCGATATACAGCAACTGTGCGGTCGCGCCGTTGCGCAGCTCTTTGCCCAGCGAGCGGTTGAACCCTTCGAGCGCCCGTTGCGTGACACTGGCCAGTGGGTCGTCGAGGCCTTCGGGCGCGCGCCCGAGGATCACCACGTGGGCGCAGGGTGCGAGGCTGCGCAGCAACGGCTGGAAAAATTCGCGCAACTGCTTCAATTCATCGCTGTCGGACAGGTGAGTGGCATCGAACACCACGGCTTTAAGCTTCGGCCCAAGCCCTGCAACCCAGGCCGGCGCCTGTAACCCTTCGGCATTGAAGCTGTAGAGTTCGTCGGTGAGGCGTGGGGCGATGGCCTCGACCTGGCGCGTCAGTGGCCCGCCACCCAGTACCAGGGCACCCTCTACCGGGCGCAGGCGGCCTGCCTGCCAGCGCTCCAGCGGGGCCGGGTGTGGCAGGCCAAGGGCATCCACAAGGCGGCGGCCGAGGTTGGAGTTGGCAAAGCCGAGGTAGCGATCGCTCATGAGTGGGTCTCCCTGAAGGCAAGCTTGAAAGTGTGGACCAACTTTGTGGCAAGGTCGTTCGAATGCGGTAAAAACACCTAGGCTGTACGGTTTAAATTGTTTCAGGAGGAACATGCGCATGCGTTCACCTCGCCGGGTCGCGATCATTGGCGGCAACCGAATCCCGTTCGCCCGTTCCAATGGTGCCTACGCCACCGCCAGCAACCAGGCGATGCTGACCGTCACCCTGGAGGGCCTGATCGAGCGTTACCGCTTGCATGGGCTGCAGCTGGGCGAAGTGGTGGCGGGCGCGGTGCTGAAGCACTCCCGTGACATGAACCTGACCCGCGAATGCGTGCTCGGTTCGCGTTTGTCGCCGCGCACGCCGGCCTACGACATCCAGCAGGCCTGCGGCACGGGGCTGGAGGCGGCCTTGCTGGTGGCCAACAAGATTGCCCTTGGGCAGATCGAAAGCGGCATCGCGGGCGGTGTCGACACCACCTCCGATGCGCCGATTGCCGTTAACGAAGGGTTGCGCCACATACTGCTGGAGGCCAACCGCGGCAAAAACCTGGGTGAACGGCTGAAGCCGTTCCTGAAGTTGCGCCCCGGCCACCTGAAGCCTGAGTTGCCGCGAAATGGGGAGCCGCGCACAGGCCTGTCGATGGGCGAGCATTGCGAGCGCATGGCGCAGGCCTGGCGGATCGACCGCGCCGAGCAGGATGCACTGACCTTGCTTAGCCATCAGCGGCTGGCGGCCTCCTATGCCGAAGGCTGGCAGGATGATCTGCTCACGCCCTTCCTGGCACTTAGCCGTGACAACAACCTGCGGCCGGACCTGACCTTGGAGCAACTGGCCAAGCTCAAACCGGCATTCGACCGCAGCGGACAGGGCACCCTCACCGCAGGCAATTCCACTCCGTTGACCGATGGCGCATCGCTGGTGCTGTTGGGCACGGAGGAGTGGGCGCAGGCACAGGGGCTTGCGGTGTTGGCCTACCTGGTTGACGGCGAGACCGCAGCGGTTGATTTCGTCACGGGCCGTGAGGGGCTGTTGATGGCGCCGGTGTATGCAGTGCCGCGCCTGTTGGCGCGCAATGGGTTGAGCCTGCAGGATTTTGACTACTACGAGATTCACGAAGCCTTCGCCGCCCAGGTGTTGTGCACACTCAAGGCTTGGGAGGACGCGGACTACTGCCGTGATCGCCTGGGGCTGGACGCACCGCTTGGGGCAATCGACCGCAGCAAGCTCAACGTCAAAGGCAGCTCTCTGGCGGCGGGGCATCCGTTTGCCGCGACCGGGGGACGAATATTGGCCCACCTGGCGAAGCTGCTGGCCACGGCGGGGAAGGGCCGCGGTTTGATTTCGATTTGCGCGGCAGGTGGGCAAGGGGTGACGGTCATCGTCGAACGGTGATCAGTCGGGGCAGATGTCACAGTCATGTCGCGCAACTGGTAGGCTTGTCCGATCAGAACTATAAGAAACCGCCATGCCGATCATCGGACATCCCCGGGCCATCCCGGCGCTCGACCACCTGCCCAGGCCCCTTTATGCCCGTGCCGAAAGCCTCGGCGCCGGCTCCTGGACCACTCGCCATCAGCACGATTGGGTGCAGTTTTCCTACGCCATCAGCGGCGTTCTTGGCGTTTACACCCGCGATGGCAGCTATTTCGCGCCCCCTCAGTGGGGCGTGTGGATCCCGGCGGACGCCGAACATGAGGTGGTGACGTCGATGCAGGCCGAAATGCGCAGCCTGTACGTGCGCCGCGATGCCTGCCCATGGGCGCCGGAGCACTGCCGGGTGCTGGAGGTGACGCCGCTGGCGCGGGAGTTGATCAAGCAGTTCTGCCTGTTCCCGGCGGATTACCCGGAAGCCGACAGCGCCGAATCGCGATTGGTCGCGGTGCTGCTCGACCAGTTGCGCACGTTGCCGGAAGTCGGGTTCTCGTTGCCACTCCCGCGTCATCCGAGGTTGCTGGCGTTGTGTAATGGCCTGATCGCCGCGCCGGATACACCCCAGACCTTGCAGCAATGGGCGCTGCAACTGGAGTGTTCGGAGAAGACGCTGATGCGGCTGTTTCAGCGTGAGACTGGGTTGAGCTTTCGCAATTGGCGTCAGCGCATGCGGCTGCTGTCATCGCTGGCGTTGCTGGAGGCGGGGGAGAATGTAACGGAAGCCGCGTTGGGGTGTGGGTATGACTCGACCTCGGCTTACATCGCGGCGTTCAAGCAGTTGTTTGGGGCGACCCCTGGGGAGCTGAAACTGTAGGAGCAGCCTTGTGCTGCGAAGAGGCCAGTAATAACAGCGAAAAACTATGCTGTTGTCACCGGCCGCTTCGCAGCGCAAGGCTGCTCCTACACGTCGCTTGCTTTAGCCGTGAAGTGGCTGTCAGGTGCGGAAGCGTCGGACCAGCGAATCCAGCTCGTTGGACAACCCTGCCAGGCTTTCCGAGTCCTGGCGCGCAGCCTGGGCCAGTTCGGCCACCAGTTGCGCATCGCCATGGATCTGGCTGATGTGCCGGTTGATGTCCTCGGCCACCTGATGCTGCTCTTCCGCTGCCGTGGCGATCTGCGTGTTCATGTCGCGAATCACGTCCACCGACTCACGGATCTGGCCAAAGCTGTCGCGGGCTAGGCCAATGCGGCTGACCGACTGCTGCGACACTTCCAGGCTGGCGTGCATCTGTTCGGCAACCTCGGCGGTGCGGCTGGCCAGGTTGCCCAGCAGGCCATCGATCTCGGCGGTGGAGTCGGCGGTACGCTTGGCCAGCGCCCGCACTTCATCGGCGACGACGGCGAAGCCACGGCCCTGTTCACCGGCGCGGGCGGCCTCGATCGCGGCATTGAGGGCCAGCAGGTTGGTCTGCTCGGCAATCGAGCGAATGGTGCCGAGGATCGACTGGATGGCGTTGCTGTCGCGTTCCAGCTGCTGAATCGACTGGGCCGATTGCTCGATCTCCTGGCTCAGGCGGTCGACGCTGTTCACGGCTGCATCGATCTGCTGCTGGCCTTCACGGGCTTGCTGCTGGCCGCTGTCGGCCGACTGCGCCGCCTGGCTGCAAGAGCGGGCGACTTCGTTGGCGGTGGCGACCATTTCGTGGAAGGCGGTAGAGACCATGTCCACGGCTTCGCGCTGGCGCCCGGCCGCCTCGGCCATGTCACTGGACACCCGGGTCGAGCTGGTGGAGGTGCTGAGGATCTTGCTGGCGGCAGAGCCGATGTGCTGGATCAGGCTGCGGATCGCGCCGAGGAACTGGTTGAACCAGCTGGCCAGTTGGGCGGTTTCGTCGCGCCCGCGCACTTCCAGGTTGCGGGTCAGGTCGCCTTCGCCCTGGGCGATGTCTTCCAGGCCGCTGGTGACGCTGTTGATCGGGCGCACGATCAGCTTGGCGAACGCCGCACCGACCACGGCGAACAGCGCGGCCAGCACCAGTGCGATGGTGCCGATCAACCACGTCAGGCGGGTGGTGGTCTGCATCACTTCGCTTTGCTCGATCAGGCCGATGAAGGTCCAGCCCAGTTGCTCGTCGGGGTAGATGTTGGCCATGTAGCGCACGCCATTGAGTTCGACTTCGACCAGCCCTTTACCAGCCTTGGCCAGGTCGGCATAGCCGTTACCGAAGCTGCCCAGCTGCTTGAAGTTGTGGCTGGCGTCTCGCGGGTCGACCATCACGTTGCCGTTACTTTCCACCAGCATCAGGTAGCCGCTTTCGCCCAGCTTGATCTGCTGGACGATCTGGGTCAGGCCCTTGAGCGACACATCGATGTTGACCACGCCACCCGGGTTACCCAGCTGGTTGGCCACGGCGCGCACGGTGCTGACCAGCACGGCGTCGTCGGCGGCCCAGTAATAGGCGCCGGTACGCAGGGTTTTGCCAGGGTTGGCCATGGCCAACTGGTACCACGGGCGAGGGCGGGGGTCGTAGTTGACGAACTTCTGCCCTGCGGGCCAGCCGACATAGCCGCCGTCGCTGACACCGTAGGAAAGGTAGGCATAGCCTGGGTGGGAATCGGCCAGGCGGGTGAAGAACTCGAGCACCTGCTTGTCCTGCTCGCCCAGCTCATACGATGGGTTGGCACTCATGAACTTGTTCAGGTTGTTGCCCGTGGCCGCAATCATGGGTTGCGAGGCCAGGTATTCGACGTTCTGGTTGATGCCCTGGAAGAAGATGTTCATCGCGTTGCTGACCTGGCGAATTTCCCGGCTGCTACTGTCGAGGAATCCGTCGCGGGCTTCGCCGCGCAGGTTGAGGACCACCAAGGTGGCCACGAGGACGATGGGCAAGCCGGCGATGACCGCGAATGCCCAGGTCAGTTTCTGTTTGATGCTCATCGACGCTCCCGGAATTTTTTTGTTGTCGACACACGAGGCAGGTAGTTACTGCATCGGCAGCGTCCGGGATTAGATGAAGGCAAATGCCCGTATTTATTAGGGAATGTCGCACTAGGCGATGATTCGGTCGTGTTTAGGCGAATATGGCATACCAAAGCGTCGTGGCGAGCCTCAGCGGCAACATCCGCCAACGTTTCCGTTTGCCAAATCCTTCAGGATCGGACAATCCGGCCGCTCGTCTCCCTGGCAGTGGGAGACCAGGTCGCTGAGGGTGTCGCGCAGGCTCACCAGCTCTTCGATACGCCGGTTCAGCTCATCGATATGTTGCATGGCCAGCGCCTTGACGTCGGCACTGGCCCGTTGCCGGTCTTGCCAGAGGGTCAGCAACTTGCCGACCTCTTCCAGAGAAAAGCCCAGGTCGCGGGAGCGCTTGATGAAGGCCAGGCTGTGCAGGTCGTCCGGCTGGTAAAGGCGGTAGCCGCTGTCACTGCGGGTGGCTGGCCTGAGCAGGCCGATGGACTCGTAGTAGCGGATCATCTTGGTGCTGAGCCCGCTGCGGCGGGCGGCCTGGCCGATGTTCATGGGGCCTCCTGGGAGCTGCTGGTGGGTTTCCAGGTCTTGAGCCACAGCGCATTGCTGACCACGCTGACGCTGGACAGGGCCATGGCGGCGCCGGCGAGTACCGGGTTGAGGTAACCCAGCGCGGCCAGGGGGATACCGACCAGGTTATAGATGAACGCCCAAAACAGGTTCTGGCGGATTTTCGCGTAGGTCTTGCGGCTGATCTCCAGGGCTGCGGGTACCAGGCGTGGGTCGCCGCGCATCAGGGTGATGCCGGCGGCCTGCATGGCCACGTCGGTGCCACCGCCCATGGCGATGCCGATGTCGGCAGCGGCCAGGGCCGGGGCATCGTTGATGCCGTCGCCAACCATCGCCACCACGCCGTCCTGTTTCAGTGCCGTCACGGTGGCGGCCTTGTCGGCAGGCAGCACTTCGGCATGCACGTCGTCGATCCCGAGGGCGTCGGCAACCACCTTGGCGCTGCCGCGGTTGTCGCCGGTCAGCAGGTGGCTGCTGATGTGTTGTGCGTGCAGGCTATCGATAGCCTGCTTTGCGCCCGGCTTGAGGCTGTCGCCGAAGGCGAACAGGCCCAGCACGCGAGGTTGAACGCCGCGCTCGATCAGCCAGGACAGCGTACGCCCTTCAGTCTCCCAGGCGTGGGCCTTGGCGGCCAGGCCGCCGGGTTGCAGCGTGCTCTCGTCGAGCAGGCGCCGATTGCCCAGGGCCAGGTCACGGCCATCAACCCGCCCGGCGATGCCACGCCCGGTCAGCGACTGGCTGTCGACGACACTTGGCACATCCAGTTGCTGCTCAGCGCACGCCTCCAGCACGGCCTTGGCCAATGGGTGCTCACTGCCGCGCTGCAGGGCGCCGGCCAAGCGGTGCAGCTCGGCGGTGGTGCCGACCAGTGCCTGGCTGTGGACCACGCGTGGGCTGCCGGACGTCAGGGTGCCGGTCTTGTCGAACACGACCCGGTTTACCGCATGGGCACGCTCCAGGGCTTCGGCGTCCTTGATCAGGATGCCGTGGCGGGCGGCGACACCCGTGCCGGCCATGATCGCCGCTGGCGTTGCCAGGCCGAGTGCACAGGGGCAGGCAATCACCAGCACGGCGACCGCATTGATCAGCGCTGTTTCCAGCGGAGCACCGGCCAGCCACCAGCCGATCAGTGTGATCAGCGCGATCACCAGTACGGCGGGGACGAATACCTGGCTGACCCGGTCCACCAGCTTCTGGATGGGCGCCTTTGCCGCCTGGGCATCTTCGACCAGGCGGATGATCCGGGCCAGCACGGTTTCGGTACCCAATGCCTGGGTGCGCACCAGCAGCCGTCCTTCACCATTGATGGCGCCCCCGGTGACGGCATCGCCAGGCTGCTTGGGCACTGGCAGGCTCTCGCCGCTGATCAAGGCCTCGTCGGCATGGCTGCTGCCTTCCTCGATTTCGCCATCGACTGGGAAGCGTTTGCCGGGTTTGACCACGACCAGGTCACCCACACGCAGTTGGGCGATGGCCACGTCTTCTTCGCGGCCATCGACCACGCGCATCGCGCGTTCGGGGCGTAGTGCTTCAAGGGCCCGAATGGCGCTGGCGGTCTGGCGCTTGGCGCGGCTCTCCAGGTACTTGCCCAGCAAGACCAAGGCAATGACCACGGCCGAGGCTTCGAAATACAGGTGCGGGGCCATGCCGGCTGGGGCTTGTGCCCATTGGTACAGGCTCAGGCCGTAACCGGCGCTGGTGCCAAGGGCCACCAGAAGGTCCATGTTGCCGGCGCCGGCACGCACGGCCTTATAGGCGGCCACGTAAAAGCGTGCACCGAGAATGAACTGTACGGGCGTAGCCAGCAGGAACTGCGCCCAGGCGGGCAGCATCCAGTGCAGGCCGAAGGGTTGCACCAACATGGGCAAGACGAGTGGCAGGGCCAGCAGCAAGGCGGCACCGACCGCCAGGCGTTCGTTGCGCAGGCGGCGCTGGGCATCGCGCTGATCATCGTGGCCTGCGTGCGGCAGGCTGGCGCTGTAGCCGGCCTTTTGCACGGCGTCGATCAGCAGGCTGTCGTCGAGGGCCGCGAGCACCTCGAGGTGCGCGCGTTCGCTGGCCAGGTTAACGCTGACCTGCTCGACCCCAGGCAGTTTGCCGAGTGCGCGTTCGACGCGGCCGACGCAACTGGCGCAGGTCATGCCGCCAATCTGCAACTCGACAGTACGGGTGGGCACGCCATAGCCGGCTTCACGCACGGCGTCGAGCAAGGCCGGCAGGCTGCTGGCCGGGGCCTGGACCCGGGCCTGTTCGGTGGCGAGGTTGACGCTGACCTGTTCAGCGCCGTCGACCTTGCGCAGGGCGCGCTCGACCCGGCCAGCACAGCTGGCGCAGGTCATGCCGGAAATCGGCAGGTCGAAGGTGGTGGATGCGGGCATGGCTGTCCTCCTTGGATTGGCCTCCAGCATCAACCTTGCCACGTAGGCAAGGTCAATAGCCTAGGCCGGCGCGCTTCAATTCCAGCCCATTTTGGCCCATGGCAATCCGGTATTTGTTGATCTGGCCCGCCTGCAGGTTCAAACGTGTGCTGCGCTGGTCTTCGATACCGGGGCGCAACCGGGGGTCTGCCCTGGCAGTAGGCGCAGGCGTATATCCACAGGGCCTGGTGGCAGGTTGAAGGCGGTCGATTGCTCCTGGAATACGCGCCCGGAGAGCTGATCGTTGAGGTACACGCCGATTTCGCAACTGGTGGCCACTTCCAGGCGTTCCCGCGAAATGATCAGTACGCTGTAGTCCGAGTTGCCCTCGGCGCTGGCCGGTGGCACCGCAGCCAGCGCGCTCAAAAGCCCGACGACGCCCAATGCTGCCCTGAACATGAAGTATCTCCTGCTTGCCTGATCGTCAAAGGCGCAGCTTGGCCGACGTGAGCGCGGATTTCCAGCCCAGACGCGTGCCGGGGCTTGACCTTGCCCCGATGGCAAGCTTGAAACTGCGTGAAAACCTGAAGGAGGCAACCCTATGCAAGTGTTCAATGTACAAGGCATGACCTGTGGCCATTGCGTCAAAGCGGTGACCCGTGCGGTGCAGGGGCAGGACGCCGACGCCAAGGTCGAAGTCGACCTGGCGGGCAAGCAGGTGCGGGTGCAGAGTGCCATGGCGGTGGAGCAGATCCTCACCGCGATTCGTGACGAGGGCTACCAGGCCGAGGTGGCGTGAAGCCCTGCGCCGGGGGCATATGACGCCCCCGGTTTGTTGCAAATCTTTTCATGCTGGTCGAGTCCTTAGCAGGTAGACTTACACACTTGCTTAGCCTGCTATGGATTCCTGATGAACCTGCGAATGGTGCTCATCCTGGGCGCATTGAGTGCGTTCGGGCCTTTGGCGATCGACTTTTACCTGCCCGCCTTCCCGGCCATGGCGCAGGCCTTCGCCACCGATGAAAAACACGTCCAGGCCACCTTGGCCGCCTACTTCCTTGGCCTGTCCATCGGCCAGTTGGCCTATGGACCGGTAGCCGACCGATTCGGGCGGCGCAAGCCGCTGTTGTTCGGTGTGGCGCTGTTTACCCTGGCGTCGCTGGCCTGTGCCTATGCCCCCAACCTCGACACCCTGGTCCTGGCGCGGTTCGTCCAGGCCTTGGGCGGATGTGCCGGGATGGTGCTGTCGCGGGCGATTGTCAGTGACAAGTGCGACCCGGTGGTTTCGGCCAAGGTGTTCTCGCAGTTGATGCTGGTGATGGGCCTGGCGCCGATCCTGGCGCCAATGCTTGGCGGGGTGTTGGTGAACCTGGCAGGTTGGCAGTCGATCTTCCTCGCCCTGAGCCTGTTCAGCGCGGCCTGCCTGCTGGCGGTCAGCCTGGGCCTGCCGGAAAGCCTGCCGGCGGACATGCCGCGCCAGCCGCTGTCCGGGGCGCTGCGCCAGTACCTGCGTTTGTTCAATGACCGGGTGTTTCTTGGCCATGCCTTGACCGGTGGTATTGCCATTGCCGGTATGTTTGCTTACATCGCGGGGTCGCCATTCGTCTTCATCAAGTTATATGGCGTACCTGCCGAGCACTATGGCTGGTTGTTCGGCACCAACGCGGCGGGCTTTATCCTCGTGGCGCAGGTCAATGCCCGTTTGCTGGCCAAGCGCGGCCCAGCCTTCCTGCTGGTGCGTGCTGTGTGGATGTACCTGGCTGCAGGTTTGGTATTGCTGGGCGTCGCCGCACTGCGGCCGAGCCAGTTGTGGCCGCTGTTGGTGCCATTGTTCGTGTGTATCGCCAGCCTGGGTTGCATCATCCCGAATGCGTCGGCCTACGCCATGAGCGGGCAGGGCGCACGCGCAGGCAGCGCCTCGGCGCTGATGGGCTGCCTGCAGTTCAGCGTCGCCGCAGGCGCGGCGGCGTTGGTCGGGCTGTTGCACGATGGCAGTGCGGTGCCGATGACACTGGTGATCAGCCTGTGCGGGGCGTTGGTGGTCAGTGTCGCGCTGCTGACCCGGCGTTTGCAGGCCAGGCGTCCCGCATAAGCGGGTGAGGCGCCTGCAGGCGGGTTTCCAATGTGGCGACGAAGGCACGCGCCTCGGCCTCGCTGCGGAAACTCACCATGTGTTGGTCGAGCTGAACCTGCCAAGGGCAGACGGGGTTGCGGCTCGACGCACTGACGACAATTTTCATCGCGGCATACCTCCAATGGGGTGTGAGCGGAAGAAGTGTAGCGCTGTGCCCTGTGCCTGCCATGACCGGCATCTGCGTTCTGACTGACGGTCATGTTCCCCTGTTCGTCCCTCCTGACCCTCATGCGCCGGGTGTAATGCCTGGAAGCATGTAGAAGCTTCGCTTTTGTTTGCGCTATTTATGGAAGCTGCTTGTCGGTCGTGTCCGAACCTGCGCAGGGCGAATAGTGCTCATGACCTGCCTCTGTCCCGCTGAGTTATGGGGCACTGCTCAACTGCGCGGTATTGGGCGGGCTCATTGCTCAGAGACATCATCTCTCATGGGTAGGTGTACCCAGTGGACTTCTGACAGGCGGGCTGAATCGGCTAGCGCCCTGAGAGGGGTTTTGTGCGGCTTATACTGGCGACCAGCGCCGATGCCAGCGAGCAGGGTTTCCCCCTCGGGGCCGGCGACTGTCAGGCAGGCGATCCCAGTGCCAGGGTTGGCCATTGCATCCACATAAAAACGTGCAGGGAGTTACAGGGACATGAACGCAGTCAGCAGTATCAGCCAGATCGCCAGCCTGATGGCCGACCCCAAGCGCAGCGCCATGTTGTGGGCGCTGATCGACGGCACGCCGCGGCTGGCGAACGAGCTCGCGATGATGACCGGCCTGACCTCATCTTCCGCCTGTGCCCACCTCTCGTTGCTGTCTTCGGCGGGTTTGCTGCGGCACGAGGCACGGGGCCGCAAACGCTACTTCCGCCTGGCCACGCCTCAGGTAGGGGCAGCGGTGGAAGCACTGGCCAGCGTGCAGTTGGGCAGCGCCAGAGATGATCAGCCCGAGGCGGCAGCCTTGCAGTTGCCGATGTCGATACGCAGGGCGCGGCGCTGCGGTGACCACCTCGGCGGTGAGCTGGCCGGGGAGTTGTATCACCGTCTGGTGGTGGCGGGCTGGTTGGAGGGCACGGACCGGCAACTGGTGGTCAGTGAGCAAGGGCGGGCAGAGCTGGCGCTGGTCGGCGTCTATATAGATGCCTTGGCGCCGCACCAGCAGCGGGGGTGTGTGATCTGCCGTTGCACTGACTGGAACAATCAGGGGCCACACTTGGGTGGCGTTCTGGGGCAGGCCTTGTTCAGGCTGTTTCTGCAGTCGGGTTGGATGCGCGAATCGGAGGACACGCGGGCTTTGCATATCTCGGCGCTGGGCATCCAGCAGATCAATCGCATTGCCCGCGTGCAGACGTTGCAGGTTGGGTAACCGCAACGCCAACCGCTGATCAGACCAGTCGCGCGTCCAGGCTGTTTTGCGCCAGGCGGCGAGCTTGGTCTTCGGTCATGCCCAGGTGGGTATGCAAGGCATGGAAGTTTTCGGTGACGTAGCCGCCGAAGTAGGCCGGGTCGTCAGAGTTGACGGTGACCTTCACCCCGCGCTCGAGCATGTCCAGGATGTTGTGCTGGCTCATGTGGTCGAACACGCAGAGCTTGGTGTTCGACAGCGGGCAGACAGTCAGTGGGATCTGCTCGTCGATGATGCGTTGCATCAGGCGCTCGTCTTCGATGGCGCGTACGCCGTGGTCGATACGCTTGATGTGCAACAGGTCGAGGGCTTCCCAGATGTATTCGGGCGGGCCTTCCTCACCGGCGTGAGCAACGGCGACGAAGCCTTCGCTGCGGGCGCGGTCGAACACGCGCTGGAACTTGCTCGGCGGGTGGCCCATTTCGGAGCTGTCCAGGCCTACGGCAATGAAGGCATCGCGGAACGGCAGTGCCTGGTCCAAGGTCTTGTGCGCTTCGTCTTCGCTGAGGTGGCGCAGGAAGCTCAGGATCAAGCCACTGCTGATGCCCAGTTGGTCCCGGCCATCCTTGAGCGCCTGGTTGATGCCGTTGAGCACCACCTCGAAGGGGATACCGCGGTCTGTGTGGGTTTGCGGGTCGAAGAAGGGTTCGGTGTGGATGACGTTCTGCGCCTTGCACCGTTGCAGGTAAGCCCAGGTCAGGTCGTAGAAGTCTTGCTCGGTACGCAAGACATCCGCGCCTTGGTAATAAAGGTCGAGGAATTCCTGCAGGTTGTTGAAGGCGTAGGCGCTTCGCAAGGTTTCGACATCGTCCCAGGGCAGGGCGATCTTGTTGCGCGCAGCCAGGGCAAACAGCAGCTCGGGCTCCAGCGAACCCTCCAGGTGCAGGTGCAGTTCGGCCTTGGGCAGGGCGTTCAACCAGTCATACATAGTTGGTTATCTCGATCAGGTACGGTTGCCGCCATTCTACAGGGCCTGGCCAGGCATTGCGCCCGGCCAGGCCCTGTGTTGCCTCAACCGGCGATGAGCTGCGCGGCCGCTTGGCGGTGATCGGCGATCAGGCCCTGGATATCCAGGCCTTCGATTTGCCCATCAATGACCCGCCACTGGCCACCGACCATGACTCGGTCGGCTCGGTCGGCGCCGCACAGCAGCAATGCCGACAGCGGGTCATGGCTGCCAGAGAAGCGCAGTTCGTCGAGTTTGAACAACGCCAAGTCGGCTTGCATGCCGACGGCCAGTTCGCCGATGTCTTGGCGCCCCAGCAGGCGCGCCGAGCCGCGCGTGGCCCAACCCAGGGCACGCTCCGGGGTGATCTGCTCGGCGCCATAGCGCAAGCGCTGCAGGTACAACGCCTGGCGGGCTTCGAGGATCATGTTGGAGGCATCGTTGGAGGCCGAGCCGTCTACGCCCAGGCCCACGGGGGCACCGGCGGCTTCAAGGTCGACGGTTGGGCAGATACCCGAGGCCAGGCGCATGTTCGAGCTCGGGCAGTGGCAAATACCGGTGCCCGCCGCGCCCAGACGGGCGATTTCGTCGCCATTGAAGTGGATGCCGTGAGCCAGCCAGGTGCGTGGGCCGAGCCAGCCGACGCTGTCCAGGTAGTCCACGGTGCGCAGGCCGAAACGCTGCAGGCAGAAGTCTTCCTCATCAAGGGTCTCTGCCAAGTGGGTGTGCAGCCGCACGTCCAATTCTTCGGCCAGCGCGGCACTGGCCCGCATGATTTCGGGCGTGACCGAGAAGGGCGAGCAGGGTGCCAGGGCAATCTGGATCTGCGCACCTTCGCCGCGCTCGTGGTAGCTGTGGATAAGCCGCTGGCTGTCGGCCAGGATCACTTCACCCTGTTGCACCGTTTGCTGGGGTGGCAGACCGCCGTCGTCTTCGCCAAGGCTCATAGAGCCGCGGGTCAGCATCGCGCGCATGCCCAGCTTGCGCACCACTTCGACTTGCACGTCGATGGCGTTGTCCAGGCCTTGCGGGAACAGGTAATGGTGATCGGCTGCGGTCGTGCAACCCGACAGCAGCAGTTCAGCCAGTGCCACCTGGCTGGCCAGCGCCAGCTTCGCGGGGGTGAGGCGTGCCCATACCGGGTACAGCGTCTTCAGCCAGGGGAACAGTGGTTGGTTGACCACCGGTGCCCAGGCGCGGGTCAGCGTCTGGTAGAAGTGGTGATGGGTGTTGATCAGGCCGGGGGTTACCACATGTTCGCGGGCATCGAACACTTGGTCGCACGGTTGGCTGGGGGTTTCGCCAAGGGCCAGGAGTTGTGTGATACGGCCGTCTTCGATGACCAGCCCGCCACGGGCGTCGGCGCCGTTGGCAGTGAAGATGGCAAGGGGGGATTTCAACCAGATACGGGTCGCAGGCATGGTGCCGGCTCCTCTGAAAGTGGGTTCAGGTTAGCCAGCTCAGTGTTGCCCTGTCTGCTGATCCAGGTCCGCCAGGGGGCGAGGCATCGAGTCTACTGCCTCGCCACGCGGCTTTCAATTCACCAGATCAGCGGCTCACCTTTGTAGTTGATGAAGCGCAGGCCGCCTTTACCGCTTTGCGCCTTGATCTGCTCGAGCATGCCGCGGGTGCTGGTCAGCACGTCGATTTCGGCATTTTCGCCGCCCATGTCGGTCTTCACCCAGCCGGGGTGCATGGCCAGCACGCAGAGGCCGGGGCGCTGTTGTTCGACGACGAAGCTGTTGATCATCGAGTTCAGGGCCGCCTTGCTGGCTTTGTACAGGCAGACTTCACCGCCGTCCGGGATCGTCACGCTGCCCAGGATTGAGCTCATGAAGGCCAGCACGCCGCTGCCTTCGCGTACCTGGCCGACCAGGCGGCGGGCGACGCGGATGGGGGCCACGGCGTTGGTCATGAACAGGTCGCCGATGTCCTGGTTGCGGACGGTTTCCAGGTCTTGTGGCAGGGGCCCCATGACGCCCGCGTTGACGAACACCAAGTCGAACACTTCGCCTTGCAGGCGTTGCTTCAAACCATCGAGCTGAGCGGTGTCGTTCATCTCCAGCTGTTCGATGCGCACACCGGGAACGTTGGCCAGGGCGCCGGCCTTGTGCGGGTCACGCACAGTGGCGATGACGTTCCAGCCATCTTCTTGCAGGCGTTGCACCAGCCCCAGGCCAAGGCCGCGTGAGGCGCCGATGATGAGGGCAGTTCTTGAGTTAGCCATAGGAACATTCCTTTATCGGTGTAGGAAAAAGGATTTGAGCATACTGCAGAGTGGCTAACTGTGCCTGCGCTGCAGCTGGTCAAAAAATGATCGATGGCGCCAGGCCGCTTGTAGACGGGCGCTTCGCCTGTTGGCTAACGGGTTATCCACAGGCTGTTCCACAGTTATTGTGTGCAAGCCAAGCGGAATGGCCAGTGCGTAACCCCTCCAGGGTTTGGGGATAACTCTCGAGCTTTCAGTAATTTGCGACTGTCATCAAATAGTGATCAAAATATGATCAAGGCTCTGCGGGCCTTGAAACCAATGGGCTGCAAGAGAGTGCCCCAAGCTTATCCACAGGCAGGCCCACAGTTCTTGTGAGCAATGTTCAGCGCGTGTGAACAGTTATTCAGCGCGCTTCCAGCAGAATGCGCCCACGGCTCAGGTCGGCCAGTTGCTGGCGCAAGGCGGCCAGGTGGGCTTCACCGACCGCGATGTGCAGGTCAACGCCATTGGCGGTGAACTGTTCATCCAGCACCAGGCCATCGACGTCCGCCAGGCGCAGCTTCACCAGGGCCAGTTCGCTGAAGCTGCAACTGCAGGTGTATTCGCTGCGCTGCACCAGCACCCGCTTGGGCGCCTGTTGCAGGCATTTGTTGGCGCCACCGCCATAGGCCCTGGCCAGGCCACCGGTACCCAGCTGGATGCCGCCATACCAGCGGATCACCAGCACTACCACCTGATCGCAGTCTTGCGCTTCGATGGCGGCCAGAATAGGGCGCCCGGCGGTGCCGCCCGGTTCGCCGTCATCATTGCTGCGGTATTGCCCGCCAAGCTTCCACGCCCAGCAGTTGTGGGTGGCCGCCAGGTCGCTGTGGCGTTCGATGAAGCTCATCGCCTCGGCAGCACTGGTGATTGGGCCGGCGAGGGTGATGAAGCGGCTTTTGCGGATTTCTTCACGAAACTCGCAGAGGTCGAGCAGGGTAGAAGGCATAAATGGCTGTCAGGCACTCGGCTTGATGCCGCACCCCTTGAGAATGATGTGGATAAGGTTGCTGCTCGCGTCTTCCATGTCTTGCTTGGTCAGGCGGCTGCGGCCGGTGACCTGGCAGATCTGCGTGGCGAAGTCGGCATAGTGCTGGGTGCTGCCCCAGAGCAGAAAAATCAGGTGCACCGGGTCGACCGGGTCCATCTTGCCTGCTTCGATCCAGGCCTGGAACACTGCGGCCCGGCCACGGAACCACTCGCGGTAGTCAGCGCTGAAGTATTCGTTCAGGCAATTGCCGCCGCTGATCACTTCCATGGCAAAAATGCGCGAGGCTTGCGGGTTGCGCCGCGAGAACTCCATCTTGGTCCGAATGTACTGGCTCAGTGCCTCGCCCGGGTCGTCCTCGACGCTCAAGGCGTTGAAGGTGCTGTCCCACAACTCGATGATGTTGCTGAGCACGGCAATGTACAGGCCCAACTTGTTGGTGAAGTAATAATGCAGGTTGGCCTTGGGCAACCCTGCCTTCAGCGCGATGGTGTTCATGCTGGTGCCCTTGAAACCATGGCGGGCGAATTCGTCTTCGGCGGCCTGGATGATGGCCTGTTCGTTTTTCTGGCGGATGCGGCCGGCGGGCTTGCCCGAGGCGGAGAGGCGATGCGCTGGGACTTCAAGGGTCATGGACGATTCCGTACGGGTCAGTGGCAGCGGCTGTCGGACAAGATTACCTGCCTACGCCGAAGTGACAAGCGTTTGCGTCAGAGACAGGCATCAGCGTGTCGCAGCCAGGCTATCCAGGAAGCTCTCGAGCACCAGGTTCGGCCGCCGCCCTTTGCGCGTCACCCAGCTCAGGCTCAGGTCATAGAAGCGCTGCCGAGGCTTGAGGGCACGCAGCCGGCCTTGCTGCACCCAGAAGCTTGCGTAGTGGTCGGGCAGGTAGCCGATGTAGCGCCCCGTCAGGATGAGGAATGCCATGCCTTCGCGGTCCGACGCGCTGGCCGTGCAATAAAGCGCCTGGTAATGGGCCTGGATATCGGCGGGCAAGCGGAAGGTGGGGGTGATGGCCTCTTGGCTGTTGAGCCGGTCGTCGTCTATCTGTTGGTCGTCGGCATAGAACAGCGGGTGGCCTACTGCGCAATAGAGCAGCGAACGCTCGCTATACAGCGGTTGGTATTCAAGGCCTGAAAGGGCGATGGTCTGCGGCACAACGCCGACATGCAGGCTGCCGTCGAGAACACCGTGCTCGACTTGGCTGGGCGCGATCATGCGGATGTTGATACGCACATCAGGGCCGCGGTCCTTGAGCTCGGCAAGCGCGTGGGTGATGCGCATGTGCGGCAAGGTCACCAGGTTGTCGGTCAGGCCGATGTTCAACTCGCCACGCAAGTGCTGGTGCAGCCCGTTGACCTCAGTGCGGAAGCTTTCCAGGGCACTGAGCAACTGCAAGGCCGAATGGTAGACCTCGCGGCCTTCCTCGGTCAGTGAGAAACCGGCTCGGCCACGCTGGCACAGGCGCAGGCCGAGGCGTTGCTCCAGGTCGTTCATCTGTTGGCTGATGGCCGAGCGGCCGATCCCGAGCACATTTTCGGCTGCCGAGAAGCCGCCGCACTCGACGACGCTGCGGTAGATCTTCAACAGGCGAATGTCAAAATCGCTGACTTGGGCGAGTGGGTCGGGGCGTCGGCTCATTAGTTTAGTGTTGCCCTATCTGAAGATTAGAAAAGCAGGCTTTTTCAGACTTTATCGCCGTGCCAATTTAGCCGCAACAAGATCCATCGTTGCCTAATCGTCTTTCGAGGAACCGCCGATGAACATGCCGGAAACCGCTCCCACCGATATCGCCAGCCAGCTTAAGCTGGATGCCCACTGGATGCCTTACACCGCCAACCGCAATTTCCATCGCGACCCACGCCTGATCGTGGCGGCGGAAGGTAACTACCTTGTGGATGACAAGGGGCGCAGGATCTTCGACGCCCTGTCTGGCTTGTGGACCTGCGGCGCCGGGCATACCCGTAAGGAAATCACCGAGGCGGTAGCCCGTCAGGTTGGTACCCTGGATTACTCCCCGGCCTTCCAGTTCGGCCACCCGCTGTCGTTCCAGCTGGCCGAAAAGATCACCGCGCTGACGCCGGGCGATCTGAACCACGTCTTCTATACCAACTCCGGTTCTGAGTGCGCCGATACCGCGCTGAAGATGGTCCGTGCTTACTGGCGCTTGAAAGGCCAGGCGACCAAGACCAAGATCATCGGCCGTGCCCGTGGCTACCATGGCGTGAACATCGCCGGCACCAGCCTGGGTGGCGTGAACGGTAACCGCAAGATGTTCGGCCAGCTGCTGGACGTCGACCACCTGCCTCACACCGTGCTGCCGGTGAACGCGTTCTCCAAGGGCATGCCAGAGGAGGGCGGCATTGCCCTGGCCGACGAAATGCTCAAGCTGATCGAGCTGCACGACGCCTCGAACATCGCCGCAGTGATTGTCGAACCGCTGGCGGGCTCGGCGGGTGTTCTTCCGCCACCGAAGGGCTACCTCAAGCGCCTGCGCGAGATCTGCACCCAGCACAACATCCTGCTGATCTTCGACGAAGTGATCACCGGCTTCGGCCGTATGGGCGCGATGACCGGGGCTGAGGCCTTCGGCGTGACGCCAGACCTGATGTGCATCGCCAAGCAGGTCACCAACGGCGCCATCCCGATGGGTGCGGTCATTGCCAGTACCGAGATCTATCAAACCTTCATGAATCAGCCGACGCCGGAATACGCGGTGGAGTTCCCCCACGGCTACACCTACTCGGCCCACCCAGTGGCCTGTGCCGCCGGCATCGCCGCACTGGACCTGCTGCAGAAGGAAAGCCTGGTGCAGGCTGCGGCCGAACTGTCGCCGCACTTCGAGAAACTGCTGCACGGGGTTAAAGGCACGAAGAACGTCGTCGATATCCGCAACTATGGCCTGGCCGGCGCGATCCAGATTGCTGCCCGCGACGGCGATGCGATCGTGCGCCCTTATGAAGTGGCGATGAAGTTGTGGAAGGCCGGCTTCTATGTGCGCTTCGGTGGCGACACCTTGCAGTTTGGCCCTACCTTCAATACCCAACCGCAGGAACTGGACCGCCTGTTCGACGCGGTGGGCGAGACCCTGAACCAGATCGATTGATCGTTGCGATTTTGATGGCAAGCGCGTGAAGTGATCACGCGCTTGTGTCACCCCTCTTTATCTGGAGTTTTGCATGAGCATTGTTCAACACCTGATCAACGGCGAGCTGGTTACCAAGGGTGAGCGCACCGCCGATGTCTTCAATCCGTCCACTGGCCAGGCCGTACGCAAGGTCGAACTGGCCAGCCGTGCGACCGTTCAGGAAGCCATCGATTCGGCCAAGGCTGCCTTCCCAGCCTGGCGCAACACGCCGCCGGCCAAACGTGCCCAGGTGATGTTCCGCTTCAAGCAACTGCTGGAGCAGAACGAGGCCCGCATCTCGCAGATGATCAGCGAAGAGCATGGCAAGACCCTGGAAGACGCTGCAGGCGAGCTGAAGCGTGGTATCGAGAACGTCGAGTTCGCCTGTGCGGCACCTGAAGTGCTCAAGGGCGAGTACAGCCGTAATGTTGGCCCGAACATCGACGCCTGGTCCGATTTCCAGCCGCTGGGTGTGGTCGCCGGTATTACCCCATTCAACTTCCCGGCCATGGTCCCGCTGTGGATGTACCCACTGGCCATTGCCTGCGGTAACGCCTTTATCCTGAAACCCTCCGAGCGTGACCCGAGTTCGACCTTGTACATTGCCCAGCTGCTGCTGGAAGCCGGCCTGCCTAAAGGCATCCTCAACGTGGTGCATGGCGACAAGGAAGCTGTGGACGCGCTGATCGAAGCTCCGGAAGTGAAAGCGCTGAGCTTCGTCGGCTCGACCCCGATTGCTGAGTACATCTACGCCGAGGGCACTAAGCGCGGCAAACGCGTACAGGCGCTGGGTGGTGCGAAGAACCATGCCGTGCTGATGCCCGATGCCGACCTTGACAACGCTGTCAGCGCGCTGATGGGTGCAGCTTATGGTTCGTGCGGTGAGCGCTGCATGGCGATTTCGGTGGCGGTGTGCGTGGGTGACCAGGTTGCCGATGCACTGATCGCCAAGCTGGAGCCGCAGATCAAGGCGCTGAAGATTGGTGCCGGTACCTCGTGTGGCCTGGACATGGGCCCGCTGGTCACCGCTGCTGCCCGCGACAAGGTGGTTGGCTACATTGACGACGGTGTGGCTGCTGGCGCCAAGCTGGTGGTAGATGGCCGTGGCTTGCGCGTTGCAGGTAATGAAGATGGTTACTTCGTGGGTGGCACCCTGTTCGACAAGGTGACCCCGCAGATGCGCATCTATAAAGAAGAGATCTTCGGCCCCGTGCTGTGCGTGGTCCGGGTTAACAGCCTGGAGCAGGCCATGCAGCTGATCAACGATCACGAATATGGCAACGGCACCTGCATCTTTACCCGTGATGGCGAGGCGGCGCGCCTGTTCTGTGACGAGATCGAAGTGGGCATGGTCGGTGTTAACGTGCCGCTGCCGGTACCGGTGGCGTATCACAGCTTCGGCGGTTGGAAGCGTTCGCTGTTCGGTGACCTGCATGCTTATGGCCCGGATGGGGTGCGTTTCTATACCCGTCGCAAGGCGATCACTCAGCGTTGGCCGCAGCGGGCCAGCCATGAGGCATCGCAATTTG
Organism: Pseudomonas sp. B21-031; assembly: GCF_024748985.1. Lineage (NCBI taxonomy): Bacteria > Pseudomonadati > Pseudomonadota > Gammaproteobacteria > Pseudomonadales > Pseudomonadaceae > Pseudomonas > Pseudomonas sp. B21-031. The sequence continues at coordinate 699,718 of NZ_CP087181.1, forward strand.
CGTTCCCTAGCCTATAAAGCATGAACAAAAGCGGGGAGGCCGGAAGGCCTCCCCGCTTTGTTTTTCAGCTTTATTAAGGTTTCTTGGAATTAAAGGTTGACGGGGTTTCGAATCCCCTTATAATGCGCCCCACTTCCAGCGTGATTGGAACGAGAAACTCCTTGAATATCAACGAGTTAATCGATTCAGGTAGTGTTGAAAGGGCTCCGATCGAAAGATCGTCAGCGGTTGAAAAGGTGGTTGACAGCGCTTCTAAACGCTGTATGATTCGCCTCCCGCTACGAGAGATCGCAGCGAGCCAAGTGTTTGAAGCTAAACGAGTTTCTCGCGAAAAACTTCAAAATAAACGCTTGACAGGCTCTGAGGAAAGCGTAGAATGCGCGCCTCGGTTGAGACGAAAAGCTCTTAACCAAACGCTCTTTAACAAATTGAATCAAGCAATTCGTGTGGGAGCTTGTGAGTATGGACTGATAGTCACAAAGATTATCAGCATCACAAGTGACCATGCGAGAAATCACATAGTCATTTGAGATTGCTGAGCCAAGTTTAGGGTTTCTTAAAAACCCAAGCAGTATTGAACTGAAGAGTTTGATCATGGCTCAGATTGAACGCTGGCGGCAGGCCTAACACATGCAAGTCGAGCGGATGAGAAGAGCTTGCTCTTCGATTCAGCGGCGGACGGGTGAGTAATGCCTAGGAATCTGCCTGGTAGTGGGGGACAACGTTTCGAAAGGAACGCTAATACCGCATACGTCCTACGGGAGAAAGCAGGGGACCTTCGGGCCTTGCGCTATCAGATGAGCCTAGGTCGGATTAGCTAGTTGGTGGGGTAATGGCTCACCAAGGCGACGATCCGTAACTGGTCTGAGAGGATGATCAGTCACACTGGAACTGAGACACGGTCCAGACTCCTACGGGAGGCAGCAGTGGGGAATATTGGACAATGGGCGAAAGCCTGATCCAGCCATGCCGCGTGTGTGAAGAAGGTCTTCGGATTGTAAAGCACTTTAAGTTGGGAGGAAGGGCAGTAAGCGAATACCTTGCTGTTTTGACGTTACCGACAGAATAAGCACCGGCTAACTCTGTGCCAGCAGCCGCGGTAATACAGAGGGTGCAAGCGTTAATCGGAATTACTGGGCGTAAAGCGCGCGTAGGTGGTTTGTTAAGTTGGATGTGAAAGCCCCGGGCTCAACCTGGGAACTGCATCCAAAACTGGCAAGCTAGAGTACGGTAGAGGGTGGTGGAATTTCCTGTGTAGCGGTGAAATGCGTAGATATAGGAAGGAACACCAGTGGCGAAGGCGACCACCTGGACTGATACTGACACTGAGGTGCGAAAGCGTGGGGAGCAAACAGGATTAGATACCCTGGTAGTCCACGCCGTAAACGATGTCAACTAGCCGTTGGAATCCTTGAGATTTTAGTGGCGCAGCTAACGCATTAAGTTGACCGCCTGGGGAGTACGGCCGCAAGGTTAAAACTCAAATGAATTGACGGGGGCCCGCACAAGCGGTGGAGCATGTGGTTTAATTCGAAGCAACGCGAAGAACCTTACCAGGCCTTGACATGCAGAGAACTTTCCAGAGATGGATTGGTGCCTTCGGGAACTCTGACACAGGTGCTGCATGGCTGTCGTCAGCTCGTGTCGTGAGATGTTGGGTTAAGTCCCGTAACGAGCGCAACCCTTGTCCTTAGTTACCAGCACGTTATGGTGGGCACTCTAAGGAGACTGCCGGTGACAAACCGGAGGAAGGTGGGGATGACGTCAAGTCATCATGGCCCTTACGGCCTGGGCTACACACGTGCTACAATGGTCGGTACAGAGGGTTGCCAAGCCGCGAGGTGGAGCTAATCTCACAAAACCGATCGTAGTCCGGATCGCAGTCTGCAACTCGACTGCGTGAAGTCGGAATCGCTAGTAATCGCGAATCAGAATGTCGCGGTGAATACGTTCCCGGGCCTTGTACACACCGCCCGTCACACCATGGGAGTGGGTTGCACCAGAAGTAGCTAGTCTAACCTTCGGGAGGACGGTTACCACGGTGTGATTCATGACTGGGGTGAAGTCGTAACAAGGTAGCCGTAGGGGAACCTGCGGCTGGATCACCTCCTTAATCGACGACATCAGCCTGCTGATGAGCTCCCACACGAATTGCTTGATTCACTTGTATAAAGACGATGCTGTAACGCGACCCTGTTATAGGTCTGTAGCTCAGTTGGTTAGAGCGCACCCCTGATAAGGGTGAGGTCGGCAGTTCAAATCTGCCCAGACCTACCATTACATGGTTCAGCCGTAGAATACGGGGCCATAGCTCAGCTGGGAGAGCGCCTGCCTTGCACGCAGGAGGTCAGCGGTTCGATCCCGCTTGGCTCCACCAATTTTCGCAGTACGCAGTAACGTGTCAGAACTTAGAAATGAACATTCGTTGATGAATGTTGATTTCTGACTTTTGTCAGATCGTTCTTTAAAAATTCGGATATGTGATAGAAATAGACTGAACACTACTTTCACTGGTAGTGGATCAGGCTAAGGTAAAATTTGTGGGCTCGAAAGAGCAAAACGAATTTTCGGCGAATGTCGTCTTCACAGTATAACCAGATTGCTTGGGGTTATATGGTCAAGTGAAGAAGCGCATACGGTGGATGCCTTGGCAGTCAGAGGCGATGAAAGACGTGGTAGCCTGCGATAAGCTTTGGGGAGTCGGCAAACAGACTGTGATCCAGAGATCTCTGAATGGGGGAACCCACTCAGCATAAGCTGAGTATCTTGTACTGAATACATAGGTGCAAGAGGCGAACCAGGGGAACTGAAACATCTAAGTACCCTGAGGAAAAGAAATCAACCGAGATTCCCTTAGTAGTGGCGAGCGAAAGGGGACCAGCCCTTAAGTTGGTTTGAGATTAGTGGAACGCTCTGGAAAGTGCGGCCATAGTGGGTGATAGCCCCGTACACGAAAATCTCTTATCAATGAAATCGAGTAGGACGGAGCACGAGAAACTTTGTCTGAATATGGGGGGACCATCCTCCAAGGCTAAATACTACTGACTGACCGATAGTGAACTAGTACCGTGAGGGAAAGGCGAAAAGAACCCCGGAGAGGGGAGTGAAATAGATCCTGAAACCGTATGCGTACAAGCAGTGGGAGCCTACTTTGTTAGGTGACTGCGTACCTTTTGTATAATGGGTCAGCGACTTATATTCAGTGGCGAGCTTAACCGAATAGGGGAGGCGTAGCGAAAGCGAGTCTTAATAGGGCGTTTAGTCGCTGGGTATAGACCCGAAACCGGGCGATCTATCCATGGGCAGGTTGAAGGTTAGGTAACACTGACTGGAGGACCGAACCGACTACCGTTGAAAAGTTAGCGGATGACCTGTGGATCGGAGTGAAAGGCTAATCAAGCTCGGAGATAGCTGGTTCTCCTCGAAAGCTATTTAGGTAGCGCCTCATGTATCACTGTAGGGGGTAGAGCACTGTTTCGGCTAGGGGGTCATCCCGACTTACCAAACCGATGCAAACTCCGAATACCTACAAGTGCCGAGCATGGGAGACACACGGCGGGTGCTAACGTCCGTCGTGAAAAGGGAAACAACCCAGACCGTCAGCTAAGGTCCCAAAGTCATGGTTAAGTGGGAAACGATGTGGGAAGGCTTAGACAGCTAGGAGGTTGGCTTAGAAGCAGCCACCCTTTAAAGAAAGCGTAATAGCTCACTAGTCGAGTCGGCCTGCGCGGAAGATGTAACGGGGCTCAAACCATGCACCGAAGCTACGGGTATCACCTTTTGGTGATGCGGTAGAGGAGCGTTCTGTAAGCCTGTGAAGGTGAGTTGAGAAGCTTGCTGGAGGTATCAGAAGTGCGAATGCTGACATGAGTAACGACAATGGGAGTGAAAAACTCCCACGCCGAAAGACCAAGGTTTCCTGCGCAACGTTAATCGACGCAGGGTTAGTCGGTCCCTAAGGCGAGGCTGAAAAGCGTAGTCGATGGAAAACAGGTTAATATTCCTGTACTTCCAGTTATTGCGATGGAGGGACGGAGAAGGCTAGGCCAGCTTGGCGTTGGTTGTCCAAGTTTAAGGTGGTAGGCTGAGATCTTAGGCAAATCCGGGATCTCAAGGCCGAGAGCTGATGACGAGTTGCCTTTAGGCGACGAAGTGGTTGATGCCATGCTTCCAAGAAAAGCTCCTAAGCTTCAGATAACTGGGAACCGTACCCCAAACCGACACAGGTGGTTAGGTAGAGAATACCAAGGCGCTTGAGAGAACTCGGGTGAAGGAACTAGGCAAAATGGCACCGTAACTTCGGGAGAAGGTGCGCCGGCGAGGGTTAAGGACTTGCTCCGTAAGCCCATGCCGGTCGAAGATACCAGGCCGCTGCGACTGTTTATTAAAAACACAGCACTCTGCAAACACGAAAGTGGACGTATAGGGTGTGACGCCTGCCCGGTGCCGGAAGGTTAATTGATGGGGTTAGCGCAAGCGAAGCTCTTGATCGAAGCCCCGGTAAACGGCGGCCGTAACTATAACGGTCCTAAGGTAGCGAAATTCCTTGTCGGGTAAGTTCCGACCTGCACGAATGGCGTAACGATGGCGGCGCTGTCTCCACCCGAGACTCAGTGAAATTGAAATCGCTGTGAAGATGCAGTGTATCCGCGGCTAGACGGAAAGACCCCGTGAACCTTTACTATAGCTTTGCACTGGACTTTGAATTTGCTTGTGTAGGATAGGTGGGAGGCTTTGAAGTGGGGACGCCAGTTCTCATGGAGCCATCCTTGAAATACCACCCTGGCAACTTTGAGGTTCTAACTCAGGTCCGTTATCCGGATCGAGGACAGTGTATGGTGGGTAGTTTGACTGGGGCGGTCTCCTCCCAAAGAGTAACGGAGGAGTACGAAGGTGCGCTCAGACCGGTCGGAAATCGGTCGTAGAGTATAAAGGCAAAAGCGCGCTTGACTGCGAGACAAACACGTCGAGCAGGTACGAAAGTAGGTCTTAGTGATCCGGTGGTTCTGTATGGAAGGGCCATCGCTCAACGGATAAAAGGTACTCCGGGGATAACAGGCTGATACCGCCCAAGAGTTCATATCGACGGCGGTGTTTGGCACCTCGATGTCGGCTCATCACATCCTGGGGCTGAAGCCGGTCCCAAGGGTATGGCTGTTCGCCATTTAAAGTGGTACGCGAGCTGGGTTTAGAACGTCGTGAGACAGTTCGGTCCCTATCTGCCGTGGACGTTTGAGATTTGAGAGGGGCTGCTCCTAGTACGAGAGGACCGGAGTGGACGAACCTCTGGTGTTCCGGTTGTCACGCCAGTGGCATTGCCGGGTAGCTATGTTCGGAAGAGATAACCGCTGAAAGCATCTAAGCGGGAAACTTGCCTCAAGATGAGATCTCACTGGGATCTTGAATCCCCTAAAGGGCCGTCGAAGACTACGACGTTGATAGGTTGGGTGTGTAAGCGCTGTGAGGCGTTGAGCTAACCAATACTAATTGCCCGTGAGGCTTGACCATATAACACCCAAGCAATTTGCTAGCGCGAATTGCGGTGGTGAAGACGAAAGACCCGAAAGTTCGTAACCACAAAATCGCATATCCGAATTCGCTGGGCTGTCCATCTGGACATTCTGGCTACAGAATTTCTTGACGACCATAGAGCATTGGAACCACCTGATCCCATCCCGAACTCAGTAGTGAAACGATGCATCGCCGATGGTAGTGTGGGGTTTCCCCATGTGAGAGTAGGTCATCGTCAAGATTCATTTCGCAAAACCCCTATCTGCGCAAGCAGGTAGGGGTTTTGTCTTTTCCGGGCCTCAACACCGGCGGGAACCTGCTGTTGCACACCGGTCAATAGTCGCCTCCCACATTTTGAGCCAGATCACTAGAATAGAGCCCACGCATCCATTCAGAAGCTCGATATGCCCAACCCTGTCGAACCCGAAGCACTGGCCCAATTGCCGCTGGAAGAACTCGTTGCTTGCCACGAATGCGACCTGTTGATGCGCAAACCTGTGCTGCAGCATGACGAAAAGGCCCAGTGCCCGCGCTGCGGCTATGAGCTTTACGCCCACCGGCACAACGTGGTCAACCGTAGCCTAGCCCTGGTCCTCACAGCCCTCTTGCTGTTCGTGCCGGCGAATTTCCTGCCGATCATGCAACTGCACCTGCTTGGCCAGACGTCCGACGATACGGTATGGAGTGGCGTCTTAGGCCTGTACAACTCCGAAATGCGTGGCGTTGCCGTCGTGGTTTTCCTGTGCAGCATGGCCATTCCCCTGGCAAAACTGCTGTGCCAGCTGGCGGTGCTGCTAAGCATTCGCCTGGATGTAGGGCGCAGCTATGGCTTGTTGTGCTATCGCATCTATCACCATCTGCGCGACTGGGGCATGCTCGAGGTCTACTTCATGGGCGTGCTGGTTGCGATCGTCAAATTGGTGGACCTGGCTGAGTTGACCATCGGGTTGGGCCTATTCTGCTTCATCAGTTTGTTATTGATTCAGGTGTGGCTTGAAGTGGTGATGTCACCGCATCAGATCTGGAGTGCGCTTTCCGGGGAGGATCTCCATGCGGGCGATTGATGCAGGCATCCTTGTCTGCAATGAGTGTCACGAACTGAACAGGCAGGAGGCCGACAGCGCCTCGCAGACATGCACGCGCTGTGGCGCCATCGTGCATGGCCGTCGACCCAACAGTATTGTGCGTACCTGGGCGTTGTTGATTGCGGCTTCCATTCTGTACATCCCTGCCAATCTGTTGCCGATCATGACCGTCAGCACGCTCGGCCAAGGCAGCCCCGATACCATCATGTCGGGCGTCATCACCCTGCTCAAGCACGGCATGGTGCCCATTGCGGCGGTGGTTTTCATTGCCAGTATTCTGGTGCCCACCTTCAAGCTGGTAGGCATCGGCTTGCTGTTGTACTCCGTTCAACGCCGACAGCCGCTTTCTGCGCGCCAGCGGATCCTGATGTACCGCTTCATCGAATTCATTGGACGCTGGTCCATGCTCGATATTTTCGTCATCGCCATTCTGGTGGCGGTAGTGAATTTCGGCCGAATAGCCAGTGTCGAAGCAAACCTGGGTGCTGTCGCCTTTGCCACTGTGGTGATCCTGACGATGCTCGCTGCTTTAACTTTTGATCCCCGACTGATTTGGGATAACACGGAGTCGGATGACGACCATGAGTGACCTGCCTACGGCAAAAACCCGCCCAGCCTCGAACTGGTCGGCCATCTGGATTCTGCCGCTGATTGCGTTGATGATCGGCGGCTGGTTGGCATGGCAGGCTTATCGGGATGCGGGTGTAGAAATCGAAGTACGTTTCACCACCGGTGAAGGGATCGTCGCCAACAAGACCGAAGTTATCTACAAAGGCATGCCGGTCGGTAAGGTGACGTCCCTGGTGCTGGACGCCAAAGGCGACAACCAGGGGGTGATCGCCACCATTGAGATGAACAAGGCGGCAGAACCACACCTGACAACCGGTACGCGCTTCTGGCTGGTCAAGCCAAGTGTCAGCCTGGCGGGTATCTCCGGCCTGGAAACCCTGGTCTCGGGTAACTACATCGCCGTCAGCCCTGGCGAAGGGGAGAAGGCCAAGCGCTTTACCGCCTTGTCCACGGCGCCGCCCTTGTCCGACAGTGAGCCCGGCTTGCACCTGACGCTCAAGGCCGATCGATTGGGGTCGCTCAACCGTGACAGCCCGGTGTTCTACAAGCAGATTCAGGTCGGCAGGGTCAAGAGCTACCGGCTTTCCGATGATCAGGATACGGTCGAGGTCAAGGTATTCATCCAGCCGGCCTACGCCAGCCTGGTGCGCAAGCACACGCGTTTCTGGAACGCCAGCGGCATCAGTATCGATGCCAGCCTGTCGGGCGTGAAAGTGCGCAGCGAGTCGCTCTCGAGCATCGTCGCCGGCGGTATTGCTTTTGCGACCCCGGAATACCGCAAGGACAGCCCACCAACCGACCCCAGCCTGCCGTTTCGCCTGTACGAAGACTTCGATGCTGCCCAGGCCGGCATCCGCATCAAGGTCAAGCTGAGTGACTACGAAGGCCTGCAGGCCGGTCGTACGCCGGTGATGTACAAGGGGATTCAGGTCGGCTCGCTGAAAGCGCTGAAGATGGAGGATAACCTCGGCAGCGCCATGGCCGAGCTCACCCTCGATCCGCTGACCGAGGACTACCTGGTCGAAGGGACACAGTTCTGGGTGGTCAAGCCGTCCATCTCGCTGGCGGGCATCACTGGCCTGGAGGCCCTGGTAAAAGGTAACTACATTGCCATTCGCCCCGGCGAGAAGGGTGCCAAGCCGCTGCGTGAGTTCGAGGCTCGGCCCAAGGCGCCGCCGCTGGACCTCAAGGCGCCGGGTCTGCACATGGTGCTGTTCGCCGACACCTTGGGTTCGTTGGAAGTCGGTAGCCCGGTGATGTATCGCCAGGTGAAAGTGGGTAGCGTGCAGAGCTACCAGTTCGCCCGCAACAGCAACCGCATCCTGATCGGTGTGCATATCGAGAAGGAGTACGAGAAACTGGTAAACGGCTCGTCGCGCTTCTGGAATGTCAGTGGTATTACCCTCACCGGTGGGTTGTCGGGCATCAAGATCAAAAGTGAATCACTGCAAACGCTGATGGCGGGCGGTATCGCCTTCGACACGCCAAGGCCTGATGTGGCGCTCAAGCGTCATATTCCACGCTTCCGCCTGCATGACAGCGAGGAGGCAGTCAATCGTGCGGGTACCTTGATCACTATTCGTGTCGACCGCGCCGATGGCTTGAAGCCAGGTACACCGATCCGCTTCCGTGGTCTAGACGTTGGCAGTATCGAAAGCGTCGACCTGACCGCAGACTTGCAGGCGGTGCTGTTGCGTGCACGTATTACCGAGGCGGCGGAGCGTATTGCTCGGGTCGGTACCCAGTTCTGGGTGGTCAAGCCTGCGTTGGGCCTGGTGCGCACTGAAAACCTCGACACCTTGATTGGTGGGCAATACCTGGAAGTGCAGCCGGCTGCCAAGGACAGAGGCACGCAGCGTGATTTCATTGCCTTGGCAGACGCCCCAGAGGTAGCTGGCCCTGAGGTCGGTTTGCCGTTGACGCTCAGTGCACCGCGGCGTGGCTCGATCAAGCCAGGTGTGCCGGTGACCTACCGTGAAGTCGCAGTCGGCAAAGTGACAGGCTTCGAGCTGGGCCAGAGCGCCGACCGCGTGCTGATCCATATCCTGATCGAGCCGCGCTATGCCGCATTGGTGCGCAGCGGCAGCCGCTTTTGGAACAGCAGTGGCTTTGGCTTCGATTGGGGGCTGTTGAAGGGGGCTACGGTGCGTACCGAGTCGCTGGAGACGCTGATCGATGGCGGTATTGCCTTTGCCACGCCGGATGGCGAGCAGATGGGCAACCCGGCGCGGCCGCAACAAACCTTTGCCCTGTTCGACAAGGCAGAGGATCAATGGCTGCAGTGGGCGCCGAAGATCCAGATAGCCAAGTGATGGATGCCAGGGCCGCCTAATGCGGCCCTGGCTTTGTGTAGGAGCAGCCTTGTGCTGCGAAGAGGCCGGTGCAGGCACCCTTAATGTCAGGTGCTTGCATCGGCCTCTTCGCAGCACAAGGCTGCTCCTACACAAAGCCCATGTAATTAAAAATCGCAGGCAACAAAAAACCGACCCTAGGGTCGGTTTTTTGACAAGCATGTCGCTTAGGCAGCTGCAGCTTCTTTCAGCGCCTTGATGTGGCCATTCAGACGGCCTTTGTGGCGAGCAGCTTTGTTCTTGTGGATGATGCCTTTATCGGCCATACGGTCGATTACAGGCACAGCCAGAACGTAAGCGGCTTGCGCTTTTTCAGCGTCTTTTGCGTCGATGGCTTTAACTACATTCTTGATGTAGGTGCGGACCATGGAACGCAGGCTGGCGTTGTGGCTGCGACGCTTCTCAGCCTGTTTTGCACGTTTCTTGGCGGAAGGTGTGTTGGCCACCGTCGAGCTCCTCGAAAGACTTTAGGTAAATAGCAAACAAAATAGGCCGCGAATCATGCCGATCAGTCGAACGGATGTCAAGGCCACCTGCAAGGTTCCGCCGAGCGGTGCGCCAACAAGAGGGAAAGATTCCTTTCTGCTGCGCGACCTGTAAACTCGGGAATTTTTGGCTCCCCTGCGAAGGCGCGGGAGTATCGCACATTCGAACGCTGTCTGCAGCGTCCTCTGTCTCTGACGTGAATCTTTTCGATGAATCTGCTCAAATCCCTGGCCGCAGTCAGCTCAATCACCATGATTTCCAGGGTGTTGGGCTTTGTACGCGACACCATCCTGGCGCGTGTATTTGGTGCCGGCATCGCCACTGATGCCTTTTTCATCGCGTTCAAGCTGCCCAACCTGCTGCGGCGGATTTTTGCCGAGGGGGCGTTTTCGCAAGCGTTCGTGCCGATTCTGGCCGAATACAAGACCCAGCAGGGCGAGGAAGCGACCCGTACCTTTATTGCCTATGTCAGCGGCCTGCTGACCCTGGTCCTGGCCCTGGTCACGGCCGTTGGCATCCTCGCGGCGCCCTGGGTGGTGTGGGCGACAGCGCCTGGGTTTGTCGACAGCGCTGAAAAATACGCGCTCACCACCGACCTGTTGCGGGTGACCTTTCCTTATATATTGCTGATTTCGCTGTCGTCGCTGGCGGGGGCGATCCTCAATACCTGGAACCGATTCTCGGTCCCGGCATTTACCCCGACCCTGCTGAACGTGGCGATGATCTTCTTCGCCGTGGTGCTCACGCCGTATTTCGACCCGCCAATCATGGCGTTGGCCTGGGGTGTACTGGCCGGCGGCCTGGCGCAACTGCTGTATCAGCTGCCCGCACTGAAGAAGATCGGCATGCTCGTGCTGCCACGCCTGAACCTGCGCGACACCGGCGTATGGCGCGTGCTCAAGCAGATGCTGCCGGCGATCCTCGGCGTTTCGGTCAGCCAGATATCGCTGATCATCAACACCATCTTCGCCTCGTTCCTGGTGGCCGGCTCGGTGTCGTGGATGTATTACGCCGATCGCCTGATGGAGCTGCCGTCCGGCGTGCTCGGCGTGGCCCTGGGCACCATCCTGCTGCCGACGTTAGCCAAGACCTACGCCAACAAGGACCGCGAAGAATACTCGCGCATCCTCGACTGGGGCCTGCGCCTGTGCTTCCTGCTGGTGTTGCCTTGCACACTGGCCATGGCCATTCTCGCCGAGCCGCTGACTGTGGCGCTGTTTCAGTACGGCAAGTTCAGCGCGTTCGATGCGGCCATGACCCAGCGTGCGTTGATGGCCTATTCTGTGGGCCTGTTGGCGATCATTCTGGTCAAGGTACTGGCACCAGGCTTCTATGCGCAGCAGAATATCCGGACACCCGTGAAGATCGCGGTGTTCACGCTGGTCTGCACTCAGCTGTTGAACCTGGTCCTGGTTGGCCCGCTTGCGCATGCTGGCCTGGCCCTGGCGATCAGCCTGGGTGCCTGCCTCAATGCTGGCTTGCTGTTCTGGAAGCTGCGCAGCCAAGGGCTGTTCGAGCCGCAAGCGGGCTGGGTACGCTTCCTGTTCAAGCTGGTATTGGCAGTTACATTGATGTCGGCGGTTTTGCTGGCGGGCATGCACGTCATGCCAGCCTGGGAGCAGGGCGGCATGCTCGAGCGCTTCGTGCGTCTCGGGGCGCTGATCCTGGCGGGCATCGTGACGTATTTCGGCTGCCTTTACCTGTGCGGCTTCCGGCCTCGGCATTTTGCCCGCAAGGCCCTGCACTGAGGCCTAGCGCACGTCAGGCGTCGGTTTTTCGCATTCCACGCCACCCCTGGGCGCTGCTGCCTGTCACCGGCGCCCGGGTGTGGTTATAATCGGCCACTTTATGAGCAAGAAGCGCGTTATGCAGCTGGTTCGAGGTCTTCACAACCTGCGCCCCGAGCACCGGGGCTGTGTCGCCACCATTGGCAACTTCGACGGGGTTCACCGCGGCCACCAGGCAATCCTGGCGCGTCTGCGCGAGCGCGGCCAAGCACTTGGCCTGCCGACCTGCGTGGTGATCTTCGAGCCACAGCCGCGCGAATACTTTGCCCCCGATACTGCCCCGGCGCGTCTGGCTCGGCTGCGCGACAAGGTCGAGCTGCTGGCCGCCGAAGGCATCGACCGCGTGCTGTGCCTGGCATTCAACCAGCGCCTGAGCAAGCTCAGCGCCGATGAGTTCGTCAAGGCCATCCTGGTCGACGGCCTGGGCGTGCGTCACCTTGAAGTGGGCGACGACTTCCGCTTTGGCTGCGACCGCGCAGGCGATTTTGCCTTCTTGGTCGAGGCCGGCGACAAGTACGGGTTCACCGTCGAAGCCGCCAACACGGTTATCCAGGATGGTTTGCGGGTCAGCAGCACCGAAGTGCGCAAGGCGTTGTCCGAAGGCGACTTCGAACTGGCCGAGCACCTGCTGGGCCGCCCGTACCGCATCACTGGCCGGGTCTTGCACGGCCAAAAACTCGCGCGCCAACTTGGCACGCCCACCGCCAACATCCAGCTCAAGCGCCGCCGCGTGCCGTTGTCCGGGGTTTACCTGGCCAGCATCGAAATCGACGGCAAGGCCTGGCCGGGTGTCGGCAATATCGGCGTGCGCCCCACCGTTGCCGGTGATGGGCGCCCGCACCTGGAGATTCATCTTCTGGATTATGCCGGCGACCTGTATGGCCGGCGTCTGACGGTGGAGTTCCACCACAAGCTGCGTGAAGAGCAGCGATTCGCCTCCCTTGAGGCGCTGAAGTCGGCGATCGACGCGGACATCGCCGCCGCACGTGCACATTGGCACGCTCAACCGCTAACGAAGAGCCTGAAATGACCGACTACAAAGCCACGCTAAACCTTCCGGACACCGCCTTCCCGATGAAGGCCGGCCTGCCTCAGCGCGAACCGCAGATTCTGCAGCGCTGGGACAGCATTGGCCTGTACCAGAAGCTGCGCGAAATTGGCAAGGATCGTCCGAAGTTCGTCCTGCACGACGGCCCGCCCTATGCCAACGGCAAGATCCACATCGGTCATGCGCTGAACAAGATCCTCAAGGACATGATCGTCCGTTCCAAGACCCTGGCGGGCTTTGACGCGCCCTACGTGCCGGGCTGGGACTGCCATGGCCTGCCGATCGAACACAAGGTCGAAGTCACCCACGGTAAGCACCTGTCCGCCGACCGCACCCGCGAGCTGTGCCGCGAGTACGCCGCCGAGCAGATCGAAGGGCAGAAGACCGAGTTCATCCGCCTGGGTGTGCTGGGCGACTGGGACAACCCTTACAAGACCATGAACTTCGCCAACGAGGCCGGTGAAATCCGTGCCCTGGCCGAGATGGTCAAGCAAGGTTTCGTGTTCAAGGGCCTCAAGCCTGTGAACTGGTGTTTTGATTGCGGTTCAGCACTGGCTGAAGCCGAAGTCGAATACGCCGACAAGAAGTCGCAGACCATCGACGTGGCCTTCCCGGTCGCCGACGCCGACAAGCTGGCCGCCGCCTTTGGCCTGGCCTCGCTGGCCAAGCCTGCCGCCATCGTGATCTGGACCACCACCCCGTGGACCATCCCTGCCAACCAGGCGCTGAACATCCACCCGGAGTTCAAGTACGCCCTGGTCGACACTGGCGAGCGCTTGCTGGTGCTGGCTGAAGAGCTGGTCGAGTCGTGCCTCAAGCGTTACAACCTAGAAGGCTCGGTGGTTGCGACCGCCCAAGGCTCGGCGCTGGAACTGATCAACTTCCGCCACCCGTTCTACGACCGCCTGTCGCCACTCTACCTGGCCGACTACGTCGAGCTGGGCGCCGGTACTGGTGTGGTCCACTCCGCACCTGCCTACGGTGAAGACGACTTCGTCACCTGCAAGCGCTATGGCATGGTCAACGATGACATCCTCACGCCGGTGCAAAGCAACGGCGTGTATGTCGAGTCGCTGGAGTTCTTTGGCGGCCAGTTCATCTGGAAGGCCAACCCGGCCATCGTCGAGAAGCTGGGCGAAGTCGGCGCGCTGATGCACTCCGAAACCATCAGCCATAGCTACATGCACTGCTGGCGCCACAAAACCCCGCTGATCTACCGCGCCACCGCGCAGTGGTTCGTCGGCATGGACAAGCAGCCAACCACCGGCGAGCCGCTGCGTGAGCGCGCCCTCAAGGCCATCGAAGAAACCAAGTTCGTCCCGGCCTGGGGCCAGGCGCGCTTGCACTCGATGATCGCCAACCGCCCAGACTGGTGCATCTCGCGTCAGCGCAACTGGGGTGTGCCGATCCCGTTCTTCCTGCACAAGCAGACCGGCGAGCTGCACCCGCGTACCGTCGAGCTGATGGAAGCCGTGGCCAAGCGCGTCGAGCAAGAAGGCATCGAGGCCTGGTTCAAGCTGGACGCCGCCGAGCTGCTCGGTGACGAAGCTGGCCAGTACGACAAGATCACCGACACCCTGGACGTGTGGTTCGACTCCGGCACCACCCACTGGCACGTGCTGCGTGGCTCGCACGACATCGGCCACGCTACCGGCCCGGTCGCCGACCTGTACCTGGAAGGCTCCGACCAGCACCGCGGCTGGTTCCACTCGTCCTTGCTGACCGGTTGCGCCATCGACAACCATGCGCCGTACCGCGAGTTGCTGACCCACGGCTTCACCGTGGACGAGAACGGCCGCAAGATGTCCAAGTCGCTAGGCAACACCATCGAGCCGGAAAAGGTCAACAACACCCTGGGTGCCGACATCCTGCGCCTGTGGGTCTCGGCCACCGACTACTCCGGTGAGATGGCGGTTTCCGAGCAGATCCTGCAGCGTAGCGCCGACGCCTACCGGCGTATCCGCAACACCGCACGCTTCCTGCTGTCCAATCTGTCGGGCTTCGACCCGTCCCGCGACCTGCTGGCCCCAGAGGACATGCTGGCCCTGGACCGTTGGGCAGTGGACCGCACGCTGCTGCTGCAGCGCGAGCTGGAAGAGCACTACAGCGAGTACCGCTTCTGGAACGTCTACTCGAAGATCCACAACTTCTGCGTGCAGGAGCTGGGTGGCTTCTACCTCGACATCATCAAGGACCGCCAGTACACCACCGGCGCCAACAGTGTCGCGCGCCGTTCGTGCCAGTCTGCGCTGTACCACATCAGCGAAGCACTGGTGCGCTGGATCGCGCCGATCCTGGCCTTCACCGCCGACGAAATCTGGCAATACCTGCCGGGCGAGCGCAACGAGTCGGTGATGCTCAACGGCTGGTACCAGGGCCTGAGCGAGCTGCCGGAAGGCACCGAGCTGGACCGTGCTTACTGGGACCGCGTCATGGCGGTCAAGGCATCGGTAAACAAGGAGCTGGAAAACCAGCGTACCGCCAAGGTCATCGGTGGCAACCTGCAAGCCGAAGTTACCCTGTACGCCGATGATGGCCTGAGCGGCGACCTGAGCAAGCTGGGCGACGAGCTGCGCTTCGTGCTGATCACCTCGGCTGCCAGCGTGGTGCCGTTCGTGCAGGCACCGGCGGATGCCGTGGCGACCGAAGTCGAAGGCCTCAAGTTGAAAGTAGTCAAGTCCGGCCACGCCAAGTGCGGCCGCTGCTGGCACTTCCGCGCCGACGTTGGCAGCCACCCGGAACACCCGGAAATCTGCAGCCGTTGCGTCGACAACCTGAGCGGTTCGGGTGAGGTGCGCCACTATGCCTAACCCTGTTGCGGGGCGCTTCGGGCGCCTTGCCTGGCTCTGGCTGAGCCTGGTGGTCCTGGTCCTTGACCAGGTCACCAAGGTCTACTTTGAAGGCAAGTTGAGCCTGTACCAGCAGATCGTGGTCATTCCTGACTACTTCAGCTGGACCTTGGCCTACAACACCGGGGCGGCGTTCAGCTTCCTGGCCGACAGCTCCGGCTGGCAGCGTTGGCTGTTCGCCCTGATCGCCCTGGTGGTCAGTGCGGTGCTGGTGGTTTGGCTCAAGCGCCTGGGGCGCAGCGAGACCTGGCTGGCCGTCGCCTTGGCATTGGTGCTGGGTGGTGCGCTGGGTAACCTGTATGACCGCATCGTGCTTGGCCATGTGGTCGACTTCATCCTGGTGCACTGGCAGAACCGCCATTATTTCCCGGCCTTCAACCTGGCCGACAGTGCCATCACCGTTGGTGCGGTGATGCTGGCGCTGGATATGTTCAAGAGCAAGAAGTCCGAGGAGCCTGTCCATGACTGACACCCGTATTGGCCAGAACACCGAAGTCACCTTGCACTTCGCCCTGCACCTTGAAAACGGCGACACGGTCGACAGCACGTTCGACAAGTCGCCCGCCATGTTCAAGGTCGGTGACGGTAACCTGCTGCCCGGTTTCGAAGCCGCGCTGTTCGGCTTCAAGGCCGGCGACAAGCGCACCGTCACTGTGGCCCCGGAGAACGCCTTCGGCCAACCGAACCCGCAGAATGTGCAAGTGATGCCGCGTTCGCAGTTCACCGACATGGAGTTGTCCGAAGGCCTGCTGGTGATCTTCAACGACGCCGCCAACGCCGAGCTGCCGGGCGTGGTCAAAGCCTTCGATGACGCGCAGGTGACCATCGACTTCAATCACCCACTGGCTGGCAAGACCCTGAGCTTCGAGGTGGAGATCCTCGATGTGAAGGCCTTGTAAGCCTGGAGCCGAGCATGCAAATCAAACTCGCCAACCCTCGCGGCTTTTGCGCGGGGGTCGACCGGGCGATCGAGATCGTCAACCGTGCCCTGGAAGTCTTCGGCCCGCCGATTTACGTACGCCACGAAGTGGTGCACAACAAGTTCGTGGTCGAAGACCTGCGCAACCGCGGTGCCATCTTCGTCGAAGAGCTGGAGCAGGTGCCTGACGACGTCATCGTCATCTTCAGCGCCCATGGCGTTTCCCAGGCCGTGCGCCAGGAAGCGGCCGGGCGTGGCCTGAAGGTGTTCGATGCCACGTGCCCGCTGGTCACCAAGGTGCACATCGAAGTGGCCAAGTACAGCCGCGACGGCCGTGAGTGCATTCTCATCGGCCACGCCGGGCACCCGGAAGTGGAAGGCACCATGGGGCAATACGACGCCAGCAACGGCGGCGCCATCTACCTCGTCGAAGACGAGCAGGATGTTGCCAAGCTGCAGGTGCGCGACCCGGACCACCTGGCCTTCGTGACCCAGACCACGCTGTCGATGGATGACACCAGCCGTGTCATCGATGCCCTGCGTGCGCGCTTCCCGAACATCGGTGGCCCGCGCAAGGATGACATCTGCTACGCCACCCAAAACCGCCAGGATGCAGTCAAGCAACTGGCCGGCGAATGTGACGTGGTGCTGGTGGTCGGCAGCCCGAACAGCTCCAACTCCAACCGCCTGCGTGAGCTGGCCGAGCGCATGGGCACCCCGGCCTACCTGATCGATGGTGCCGAGGACCTGCAGCGTGGCTGGTTTGGCGACGCCGCCCGCATCGGCATCACGGCGGGTGCTTCTGCCCCAGAGGTGCTGGTCCGTGGTGTGATCGAGCAGCTCAAGGCGTGGGGCGCTTCTGGCGCCGAAGAGCTCGATGGGCGTGAAGAGAACATCACGTTCTCGATGCCCAAAGAGCTGCGGGTTCGTTCGCTGATCTGATCAAGAGCGTGCGCACAGTGAGCCCCTCTCGGGCTCACCTGTGCGCACGCTGATTCTGCCGCTGGTTGACAGCACGACGTGATGCTGGCCGGTGGGGGAGGCACGCTCGCAGATCTCCAGTGTTGAATTGCTACGCCCCAGCGGAATACCTACTGCACTGAACCTCACCTGCCCCGTGGTGTTGTGGGCAATTCTCAGCGGCCGCGACAAGCGGTGTTCACGCAGCACTTGCTGATTGTGTTCAAGCAGCACACGCCAACCCTTACCCCAATCGCCTTCCATCGGCTGCACCCGCACTGTCTGGCCTTGCAGCAAGGCGTGGCTG
The DNA here is from genome assembly GCF_024748985.1 of Pseudomonas sp. B21-031. Lineage (NCBI taxonomy): Bacteria > Pseudomonadati > Pseudomonadota > Gammaproteobacteria > Pseudomonadales > Pseudomonadaceae > Pseudomonas > Pseudomonas sp. B21-031. The sequence continues at coordinate 717,591 of NZ_CP087181.1, forward strand.
CGCGCGCTGCGCAGTGCCTGCGCCAGGTCCCGCGCTGCGGCTGCGCTATGTAAGTCATCAGAAAGCCGGGTGTAGGCCGGCATCCCCAGCTGTGTCAGAACGGCCGCCATGGCCAGCGCCAACATCATTTGTATCAGTGTTGCACCCTGTTGCCGCACCGTGCATTTCTCCCTGGACGTGCTTCGCTTCAGCTTCAACGTCGCAGGGCAATTGATCCAGTCGCCCAGCGAGTAAACAGCTGCAGGAAAAGTCGCAGGGGGCGCAGGGATGCGATCAATGGAAGGGGGCATGACGCTCCTCGAGGTACTGCTGGCCATGGTGGTCGTGGCAGTGGGCCTGTTTGCCGCTGCTGCGCTGCAGGTGCGCGCACTGCAGGCAACCGACGGCGCACGGCATGACGCGCAGGCCGCCTTGTTGAAACACACGCAGCTAGAGCGGAGCAGGGCAGCAGACGCGCGGAAGGTGCAGCGGTGAAGCGCGCACAAGGCGGCTTCAGCCTGCTTGAAGGGGTGCTGGCGCTCGCCATCGGTTTGGGGCTGCTGGCGGCGGCTAGCCAGCTGCTCGTGTCTGCCCATGAAACCTGGCGGCTGCAAGGTGTGGCCGCACGCCTGCAGGATGATGCCCGGCTGGCCTTGCAGCGCATGGCCCAGGATATTCGCATGGCCGGCATGTTCGGTTGCCTGCGCTTGCAGCCCGGCGATTTCAAAGACCCGGAAACATCTCAGGCCTTCGCCCGACCGCTGCACGTGAGCCCCACCAGCCTGAGCCTGGTGGTCGCCGAGCTGCCAGGGCATAGCGGTGCTCCAGGCTGGACGCTGCTGACCAACTGCACCGACGAGGCCCATGTGTACAAGGGGCGAGCTGAAAGCAGCGGTCAGCTGTTGGCGTTCCCTATCAGCCGGCACGTGTATGCGCTGGAGGACGGTACGTTGAAGTTCCGGCGACGAGGTACTCCGCAACCGTTGGTCGACCATGTGCGCGAGATGCGCGTGGCGTTCGTCGAAACACCGCAGGGCGGGCGGGTAGATGTGCACCTGTCCCTTTACGAGCCCACCTTGCGCATCGAACAGCAGCATGCGCTGAGTGTGGCGTTGCGTAACCCGGTGCCCGGGCCATGAAGCGCCAACGCGGCGTGGTGTTGCTGTTGGCGCTGGTGCTGAGCTTGCTGCTTGGCCTGATCGCGGCCTCGGCGCTGCGTGATGCGCTGGTTGAAACACGCATGACCGGCTACTGGCGTGATGGGCTCACGGCACTTGAGCAAGCCGAACAGACATTGCTGCTGGCGGCTGACCCGCTACGGCTGGTTGCGCCCCCGGTGTGCCAGCCCTGCCAGCCCCCACAACGCCCGCACGACTTGCAAGGCAGCTGGCAGGGCATCGAAAGCGGCTTCTTCCAGGTGCAAAACCTTGGCACAAGCGACCGCGTCGCACATTTGCCCGAGGGCCAACAGGCCACCTTGTTCAGGGTGACTGCCGTCAGCCGACAGGCCGAGTCGCGCCATGTACTTGAAGCGGTGTATGCCCTGTCAGGCGATGAGGTGCGGCGCATCCTCTGGCGACAACGATTGAGGGAACCCTGACATGCAGCAAGGCCTGACCCTGATCGAATTGTTGATTGTCGTGGCCGTGACCGGCATTCTGGCAGCCATTGCCTACCCCAGTTACAGCGACCAGCTTCGGCGAGCCGCACGCAGCGAAGTGGTTGGCCTGCTGCATGACGCTGCCTTGCGCCTGGAGCGCCACCGCGTGCGCACGGGCCAATACGCCGAAGGCGAGCTGGCCTTGCCCACTGCCAACCGTCATTACAGCCTGCAGGCCCAACGCAGCAGCGATACCTTTACGCTGAGCGCAAGGCGGCTGCCGAATGGCCTGATGGCCGATGACCGCTGTGGTGATTTTCAGCTCGACCAAAGCGGCGTGCAGAGCAACCCGGGCAGCCTGGAAGGCCGCGAGCGATGCTGGGGAAGCTGAAGAATGAATGATGCCCGGCGCATCGCGGTTTTACTTCAGGTGTTTGGATCGACAGATGAGCAAGCAAGTAGTGGTGGTCGGCGGCGGGGTAATCGGCCTGCTGACGGCATTCAACCTGGCGGCGAGCGTCGGGCAGGTCGTGGTCTGCGATCAGGGGGAGGTCGGCCGCGAGTCGTCCTGGGCCGGCGGCGGTATCGTCTCGCCGTTGTACCCATGGCGCTACAGCCCGGCGGTTACCGCTTTGGCGCATTGGTCCCAGGATTTTTATCCACAGCTGGGCGAGCACCTGTTCGCTACCACGGGCATTGATCCTCAGGTGCATACCACCGGGTTGTATTGGTTGGACCTGGATGATGAAGCCGAGGCATTGGCCTGGGCCGAGCGCGAGCGACGCCCGCTCAGTGCTGTGGATATCTCGGCGGCCTATGACGCCGTACCGGTGCTGGGCCCTGGCTTCAAGCGCGCCATCTACATGGCGGGTGTGGCCAACGTGCGTAATCCACGCTTGGTGAAGTCGCTCAAGGCGGCATTGCTGGCGCTACCAAACGTGAGCTTGCGTGAGCACTGTCAGGTGACAGGCTTCCGGCATGAAGGGGAGCGCGTTACCGGTGTGCAGACGGCGGACGGCGTGATCGATGCCGATGAAGTGGTACTGAGCGCAGGCGCCTGGAGTGGCGACTTGCTGAGCACGCTGGGCCTGGAACTGCCGGTGGAGCCGGTGAAGGGCCAGATGATTCTGTTCAAGTGTGCCGAGGACTTCTTGCCGAGCATGGTGCTGGCCAAGGGGCGTTACGCCATTCCGCGCCGTGACGGGCATATTCTGGTGGGCAGTACGCTGGAGCATGCTGGATACGACAAGACCCCGACCGAGCAGGCGCTGGAAAGCCTCAAGGCTTCGGCGGTCGAGTTGCTGCCGGAACTGGCAGAGGCCACGGTGGTGGGGCATTGGGCAGGGCTGCGGCCGGGGTCGCCGGAAGGTATCCCGTATATTGGGCCGGTGCCTGGGCATGATGGGTTGTGGCTCAATTGCGGGCATTACCGCAATGGGCTGGTGCTGGCGCCCGCGTCTTGCCAGCTGTTCGTCGATTTGCTGAGCGGGGCTGAGCCGATCATCGACCCGGCGCCGTATGCGCCGGCAGGGCGCTTGGGCTGAGACTGCCGGGCCCGCTTTGCGGGCCTATCGCTGGCAAGCCAGCTCCCACAGGTACCGCGCTGGCCTTGAGCGCTGCGCAGTCCCTGTGGGAGCCGGCTTGCCGGCGATGGGGCCTATGGGGTTTGAGGCTTATCCCTGCCGCCCAGGCCCCTGCTCAAGGTGCGCCTGGCTGCAATACCACTCCTTGCCCAACAGCAGCGCCCGGTCATTAGGCAGGTGCACGCCGCAATGGGCGCAGCGCACCATCTTCAGCGGGTCGTCGAGCTTCGGCTCAGGGTGGGATTGCTGGCTGATCTTGAACTTGCGCCACAGCCAGAACGCGGCGGCGATCAGGGCGATCCAGAAAAGTAGGCGAACCATGGTGTCCAGCTTGTCGAATGAAGAAGCCGACAGTCTAGGACGCAGCCAATAAAAAAGGGAGGCCCAAGGCCTCCCTTTCTTGTGTTGCGATCAATCAGTCGAACAGACCAAAGGTCATGTAGCTGAACCACGAACGGTCCTGTTCGGCTTCTTTCGGGCCTGGCGGCAGAATCACGTCGCCATTTTCGTCTTTAGGCAGCAGCTCTTGCGGCATCTCGGAGCGCGCGTCCTGGAACTGCTTGACCACGTCCTGGTTGGCGCGGGTTTCGCCCGGCGGCAGCGGGGCGTCGGTTTCGATCAGGCCCAGGGTTGCCTTGGACAGCCAGCCACGGCCGTCAGACTCGGTCTGCTTGGGCTGGAACTCGCCGTCGACCAGGCTCGGGTGGTCAGGGTAGTTGAGCTTGAGGGTTTCCAGGCTGGTGGCAGCCAGTTCGTCCAGGTGCATCTTCTGGTACGCCTCGACCATGATTGCCAGGCCGTCACCGACCGATGGCGTTTCCTGGAAGTTCTCGACCACGTAGCGGCCACGGTTGGCGGCAGCCACATAAGCCTGGCGGCCCAGGTAGTAGTCGGCCACGTGGATCTCGTATGAGGCCAGCAGGTTGCGCAGGTAGATCATGCGCTGCTTGGCGTCCGGCGCGTAGCGGCTGTTCGGGAAGCGGCTGGTCAGCTGGGCGAACTCGTTGTACGAGTCGCGGGCGGCACCCGGGTCACGCTTGGTCATGTCCAGCGGCAGGAAGCGCGCCAGCAGGCCACGGTCCTGGTCGAACGACGTCAGGCCCTTGAGGTAGTAGGCGTAGTCGACGTTCGGGTGCTGCGGGTGCAGGCGGATGAAACGCTCGGCGGCAGACTTGGCGGCCTCCGGCTCGGTGTTCTTGTAGTTGGCGTAGATCAGTTCGAGCTGCGCCTGGTCGGCATAACGGCCGAACGGGTAACGCGACTCCAGGGCCTTGAGCTTGTTCACAGCGCTGGTGTAGCTGGAATTGTCCAGGTCAGCCTGGGCCTGCTGGTACAGCTCGGCTTCGCTGAGGTTCTCGTCAATGACTTCCTTGTTAGAGGAACAGGCCGCGGTAAGCCCGAGGATGGCGATCAGCAGCAGGTGTTTCACTTGCATGGCGGCTTGCGTCCCTTTGACGGCCGCTGTCTTGGGCGGTGCCGTCCTGTTATGATGAGCGCCCCGGCCAACCCCGGGACAAAAGAAGCCGTATTTAACCACAAGCTCGCAGCCGAAACCAAAGGCTGTGCGCCCGCCGAATCGAGCATGTCCGAGATCATTCAACTTAGCGCAGAGGTACCGTCCGATCTGGGCGGTCAACGCCTCGACCAGGTCGCCGCCCAATTGTTCGCCGAGTACTCGCGTTCGCGGCTTACTACGTGGATCAAAGAGGGCCGCCTGACGGTCGATGGTGCCGTCGTGCGCCCTCGAGACACCGTCTATGGTGGCTCTGTGCTTGTCCTGGAGGCCGAACAAGAGGCCCAGGGCGAGTGGATCGCAGAAGACATCGAGCTGGATATCGTCTACGAAGACGACCATATCATGGTGATCAACAAGCCTGCCGGGCTGGTTGTGCACCCGGCCGCCGGCCATGCCAGCGGTACCCTGCTCAATGCCTTGCTGCACCACGTGCCAGACATCATCAACGTGCCGCGCGCCGGTATCGTCCACCGTCTGGACAAGGACACCACCGGTCTGATGGTGGTGGCCAAGACCCTGCAGGCGCAGACCCGGCTGGTCGAGCAAATGCAAAGCCGCAAGGTCAGCCGCATCTATGAGTGCATCGTGATTGGTGTGGTGACCTCCGGCGGCAAGATCGACGCCCCGATCGGTCGCCACGGCGGCATGCGCCAGCGCATGGCGGTAACCGACGGCGGCAAGCCGGCGGTCAGCCACTACCGTGTGCTCAAGCGCTTCCGCTCCCACACACACGTGCGGGTCAAGCTGGAAACCGGCCGGACCCACCAGATCCGTGTGCACATGGCCCATGTGGGCTTCCCACTGGTCGGCGACCAGACGTACGGTGGGCGCTTCCGCATTCCGCCGGCTGCCAGCCCAACCATGGTCGAGGCGGTCAAGACCTTCCCGCGTCAGGCGCTGCATGCGCGTTTCCTCGCGTTGGCCCACCCGATTACCGGTGAAGTCATGAAGTGGGAATCGCCGTTGCCGGATGATTTCCTCTGGTTGCTGACACTGCTGAACGAAGACCGCGAGAGCTTTATCGGATGAACGGTCTGACGCAGGCGCTGCTATTTCCTGACTGGCCGGCCCCGGCCTCGGTCCGCGCTTGTGTCACTACGCGTCAGGGCGGCGTCAGCCTGCCGCCCTATGAAGCCTTCAACCTGGGTGATCACGTGGGTGATGACCCTGCCGCAGTCGCCGAAAACCGCCGCCGTCTGAGCGATGAATTTGCTATCCAGCCTGCCTGGCTCAAGCAAGTGCATGGCTTGATGGTGGCGGATGCCGACCCGGCCGTGGTGGCCGAGGCCGACGCCAGCTGGACTGATCAACCCGGTATCGCCTGCACCGTAATGACTGCCGATTGCCTGCCCGCACTGTTCTGTGACCGTGCGGGTACCCGCGTGGCTGCAGCCCATGCTGGCTGGCGCGGGTTGGCGGGCGGGGTACTGGAAGCGACCCTCGACCGTTTGGCCCTGCCGCCTGAGGACGTGCTGGTGTGGCTGGGCCCGGCCATTGGCCCGCAGGCGTTCGAAGTGGGGCTGGAAGTGCGTGATGCCTTTACTGCTGTGCACCCAGAGGCCGCCAAGGCCTTTGTCGACGGTGAGCGGCCGGGCAAGCTGATGGCCGACATTTATGCGCTGGCGCGTATTCGCCTGGCGGCGCGTGGCGTGACGGCGGTGTATGGCGGTGGTTTCTGCACGGTCAGCGACTCACGGTTCTTCTCGTATCGCCGCACGCCTCAAGGTGGGCGGTTTGCCTCGTTGGTCTGGCTAGCCCCTCGCTGAGTTATCAAGCCTCTACGCGGGCAAGCCCGCAACGCAGCCACCACTAATCCATCAGGTTGACCTCGGTCAACCCCGCTACGCTTGAATCTTCCAGAATCACCCATATCTATTGGTCATCTCTGGCAGGTTTCTTCATTAAAGGCGCTGTCCATCGCTCCGACCTGCCCTAACAGGAAGGTACTCCCATGCGAATAGACCGATTGACCAGCAAGCTTCAATTAGCAATATCCGACGCTCAGTCCCTCGCCGTAGGCATGGACCACCCTGCCATCGAGCCCCTGCACCTGGTGCAGGCCCTGATCGAACAGCAGGGCGGGTCGATCAAGCCGCTGCTGATGCAAGTCGGCTTCGACATCAACAGCCTGCGTCAGGCACTGGTGAAAGAACTCGACCAACTGCCGAAAATCCAGAACCCCACGGGCGACGTGAACATGTCCCAGGACCTGGCGCGCCTGCTCAACCAGGCCGACCGCCTGGCCCAGCAGAAGGGCGACCAGTTCATCTCCAGCGAGCTGGTGTTGTTGGCCGCCATGGACGAGAACAGCAAGCTCGGCAAGCTGCTGTTGAGCCAGGGCGTGACCAAGAAGGCCCTGGAGAACGCCATCAATAACCTGCGCGGCGGCGCGGCAGTCAACGACGCCAACGCCGAAGAGTCGCGCCAGGCTCTGGACAAGTACACGGTCGACCTGACCAAGCGTGCCGAAGAGGGCAAGCTGGACCCGGTGATCGGCCGCGACGACGAAATCCGCCGCACCGTGCAGGTGCTGCAACGGCGTACCAAGAACAACCCGGTGCTGATTGGTGAGCCTGGCGTGGGTAAAACCGCTATTGCCGAAGGCCTGGCCCAGCGCATCATCAACGGCGAAGTGCCCGATGGCCTCAAAGGCAAGCGCCTGCTGGCGCTGGACATGGGGGCGCTGATCGCCGGTGCCAAGTACCGCGGCGAGTTCGAAGAGCGCCTGAAGTCGCTGCTTAACGAGCTGTCCAAACAGGAAGGCCAGATCATCCTGTTCATCGACGAACTGCACACCATGGTCGGCGCCGGTAAGGGCGAGGGCGCCATGGACGCGGGCAACATGCTCAAACCGGCCCTGGCCCGTGGCGAGCTGCACTGCGTTGGCGCCACCACGCTAAACGAGTACCGCCAGTTCATCGAAAAGGATGCCGCCCTGGAGCGTCGCTTCCAGAAGGTACTGGTAGAAGAGCCGAGCGAGGAAGACACCATTGCCATCCTGCGCGGCCTGAAAGAACGCTACGAAGTGCACCACAAGGTGGCCATCACCGACGGCGCGATCATTGCGGCGGCCAAGCTCAGCCATCGCTACATCACTGACCGCCAGCTGCCGGACAAAGCCATCGACCTGATCGACGAAGCGGCCAGCCGCATTCGCATGGAGATCGACTCCAAGCCTGAAGTGCTCGACCGTCTGGACCGTCGTCTGATTCAGCTGAAGGTGGAATCCCAGGCGCTGAAGAAAGAAGAAGACGAAGCCGCGAAAAAACGCCTGGAAAAACTGCACGAGGAAATCGAGCGGCTGGAGCGTGAGTATTCCGACCTCGAAGAGATCTGGGCCTCCGAGAAAGCTGAGGTGCAGGGCTCGGCGCAGATCCAGCAAAAGATCGAGCAGGCCCGCCAAGAGCTCGAAAGCGCACGCCGTAAAGGCGATCTTAGCCGCATGGCCGAGCTGCAGTACGGGGTGATCCCAGACCTGGAGCGCAGCCTGCAGATGGTCGACCAGCACGGCAAGTCGGAAAACCAGCTGCTGCGCAACAAGGTCACCGAGGAAGAGATTGCCGAAGTGGTGTCCAAGTGGACCGGCATTCCGGTTGCCAAGATGCTCGAAGGCGAGCGCGAAAAGCTGCTGAAGATGGAAGAACTGCTGCACCAGCGCGTGATCGGTCAGCACGAAGCCGTTACCGCCGTGGCCAACGCAGTACGCCGCTCCCGCGCCGGGTTGTCCGACCCGAACCGGCCAAGTGGGTCGTTCATGTTCCTTGGCCCGACCGGTGTGGGTAAGACCGAGCTGTGCAAGGCCCTGGCCGAGTTCCTGTTCGACACGGAAGAGGCGATGGTGCGTATCGACATGTCCGAGTTCATGGAGAAACATTCCGTGGCTCGCCTGATCGGCGCTCCACCAGGCTATGTAGGGTACGAGGAGGGCGGTTACCTGACCGAAGCGGTACGGCGCAAGCCTTATTCGGTGGTGCTGCTCGACGAGGTGGAGAAGGCGCACCCGGACGTGTTCAACGTGTTGCTGCAGGTGCTGGAGGATGGCCGACTGACGGACAGCCACGGCCGTACTGTGGACTTCCGCAACACCGTGATCGTGATGACCTCCAACCTGGGCTCTGCGCAGATCCAGGAACTGGTCGGTGACCGTGAGGCGCAGCGTGCTGCGGTGATGGATGCGGTGGGTTCGCACTTCCGTCCGGAGTTCATCAACCGGATCGACGAAGTGGTGGTATTCGAGCCCCTGGGTCGCGACCAGATCGCCGGCATTACCGAAATTCAGCTCGGCCGCCTGCGCAGCCGTCTGTTGGAACGTGAACTGTCGCTCAGCCTGAGCCCTGAGGCGTTGGACAAGCTGATCGCAGTGGGTTACGACCCGGTGTATGGCGCACGGCCACTGAAGCGTGCGATCCAGCGCTGGATCGAAAACCCGCTGGCGCAGTTGATCCTCTCTGGCAAATTCCTGCCAGGGTCGGCGATTACCGCCAAGGTGGAAGGCGACGAAATCGTCTTTGCCTGATCCAGCTGAAAAAAAAGCCCCGCACCTGCGGGGCTTTTTTATGCCCCTGATGCCACTGCAGGAGCGGGCTTACCCGCGAATAGGCCTGGCAAACACCGTAAAATCGGGGCCTCGCAGCTTTTTTTGATAACTTGCTGAAAATTTTGAAATTTCTGCTTGCATCTAAAATCGAGTGCCCCTAATATACGCCGCGTTGTCAGGCACTAAGCGAATCACCAGGAACATCGGTGTTAGCAAAACAACTTAGAAATCAGTAAGTTGAATGAAAAAAAGTGGTTGACAAGCAAAACGAAGAATGTAGAATAGCCGGCCTCAGCAGCGACAAAGCGAAAGCAGAGAAGCTGAAGAGATCGAAGCTAACACAGACTTCGAAGTAGTAAAGATGTACCGAAGTTCAGTTCCGCGATAGCTCAGTCGGTAGAGCAAATGACTGTTAATCATTGGGTCCCTGGTTCGAGTCCAGGTCGCGGAGCCAATCTCGGGGTGTAGCGCAGTCCGGTAGCGCGCCTGCTTTGGGAGCAGGATGTCAGGAGTTCGAATCCCCTCACCCCGACCATTTTCAGGGTCGTTAGCTCAGTTGGTAGAGCAGTTGGCTTTTAACCAATTGGTCGTAGGTTCGAATCCTACACGACCCACCATGTAAAAAGGGCATCTCGACTGAGATGCCCTTTTTCTTTTGCCTCGAATTTAACCCACGAAAAAAGCACCCGTTAAGGTTTCTGTTTAAGCGGAGCCCTTTGGGAGCAACTGTCTTGCGCAATTTCTAAACATTGACGCATTGTGGGAGCGGGCTTGCCCCGCGAACACCGGCGAAGCCGGTGCCATGCACCGCGGCGCCTGCATCGCCGGCAAGCCGGCTCCCACAGGTTTTGGTACCGCTTGCCGCAGCCCAAAGGGCTGGGTGATCTGCCACAAAAAAGCCCAGCCTGAGGGGCTGGGCTTAGCTGTCAGTGCAGCTTCAACCGCGGCTCTGTCCCACGCCCAATCTTGCTACCCAACATCATCATCGCTGTACGGAAGAACCCGTACAGCGCCATCTGGTGCATGCGGTACAGCGACACATAGAACATCCGCGCCAGCCAGCCCTCCAGCTTCACGCTGCCCATCAGGTTGCCCATCAGGTTACCCACCGCCGAGAAGCGCGACAGCGATACCAACGAACCGTAGTCCTTGTACGCATAAGTCGGCAGCGGCTTGTTCTCCAACCGTGCCTTCAGGCTTTGCGCCAGCATCGAAGCCTGCTGGTGTGCGGCCTGGGCTCGTGGCGGCACATTGCGGTCGCTACCCGGTTGCGGGCACGCGGCGCAGTCACCGAAGGCGAAGATGTTGTCATCGCGCGTGGTCTGCAGGGTAGGGCGTACCACCAGCTGGTTGATGCGGTTGGTTTCCAGCCCATCGATGTCCTTGAGGAACCCCGGCGCACGGATACCTGCCGCCCACACCTTGAGGCTGGCCTGGATCACTTCGCCGTCCTTGGTTTTCAGGCCATCCGCGGTCACTTCGCTGACCGCGGCATTGGTCATCACCTTCACCCCCAGTTTTTCCAGGGTCTTGTGCACCGGCACGCTGATGCGCTCAGGCAACGCAGGCAAAACCCGTGGGCCAGCCTCGATCAAAGTGATGTGCATGTCCTTGGGCTGGATGCGGTCCAGGCCATAGGCTGCCAGCTCGTGCGCCGCGTGGTGCAGCTCGGCCGCCAGCTCTACGCCAGTGGCACCGGCGCCGACGATGGCCACGCTGATTTGTTCGCTGGCCACATCACCGGCGTGGGCGCGCAGGTAGTGGTTGAGCAGTTGCTGGTGGAAACGCTCGGCCTGCTTGCGGGTGTCCAGGAACAGGCAGTGCTGCGCCGCGCCCAAGGTGCCGAAGTCGTTGGTGTTGCTGCCCACGGCGATGACCAACGTGTCGTAGCTCAGCGTGCGCGCAGGCACCAGCTCGCGGCCCTCTTCATCGAGCGTGGCGGCCAGTTGGATCTGCTTGCCTTCACGGTCCAGGCCGCTCATGCGCCCCAGCTGGAAGTTGAAGTGGTTCCACTTGGCCTGGGCCACGTAGTTCAGTTCATCTTCCGAGGAGTTCAGCGAGCCGGCTGCCACTTCGTGCAGCAGCGGCTTCCAGATGTGCGTCAGGTTGGCGTCGACCAGGGTGATGTCGGCTTGCTTGCGCTTGCCCAGGCTTTTACCCAGGCGGGTCGCCAGTTCCAGGCCGCCGGCGCCGCCGCCGACAATCACGATGCGATGAGTCATGGGGATATCTCATAAGGTTTACGGAATTCGTGGCCCGGGGGCCGGCCGCAAACTGCACGAGGGGAGGGCGAGCGCGAGGCAGCTCATAGCACCAGTCCACTCAACAGGCGGCTTATGAGGCCCAGACCAATGGTCACGGCCACCACCAGTACAAGGAGCAACCACGGCCGGAAGGGCCTGCGCTCGACTTGGTGCTGGGGGCGCATAGATACTCATCGACACGACGCTGATCTTCTGGATTCAGGCGGCTGGTCATGGTGGGCCTCGTCAGATAGACGTTTGTGACTGCGCAAACGCTACAGCGTTCAGGCAAGCGCTTGAAACAAATGATAATGCTTTCTATCTCTGGCGCCGAGTGTACGCCATCGCAAAGACTCTCGGCACTGGATCAAAGACTGATGCCCACATCGAACACAATGCTGCGCCCCAGGTTGCCGCGCAAAAAGTCTGGCGCATCCGGGTGGGCGAACAGCACACGGGCGAACGTCGGCCCGACCAGTGACAACGAGCGCCAACCCTGGCGCAGGTATTCGGTGGGCGGCGGGAAGTGAGTGTTGAGGTCGAGCACTTCGCGCTTGAGGCTGGCGAAGGCGATGATGTCCAGCTCGTTCAGCTCCAGCCCACGTTCACGGTAGTTGTGCGCCTTCTTGCGCAAGGTCGGGGCCAGCCGCCCCAGCAGCTCGGTGGCGCTGATACGCCGCGGACGTGCTTCACGGCGCACCAATTGCGCCAGGGAAAACGCACTGCGCCGGCGTTGCAGTTCTTCGCGCCACTCATCGTTGAGGCGGCGGCCTTCGTCCAGCACGAAAAACACCTCGAATGCCGCATCGCGGAACAGCACATCTGGCGGCTCCTGGCCGGCCGGGGTGAAGTCCTCGCTGCGGTAGGGAATGTTCAACCCTTGCAGCAGGCGTTGGCATACCCAACGCTCACGCTCCCATTTGCGTGCATTGGAGAGAAAAGCATTGGCTTGTTCGGCCTGGATGGTAAGCAGGCGCAGGTAGTCTGAGTCATCCATGCAGACAAGCTTAGACGCTAATCGATGACGGTAAGATGCTGTTTGTGCGTAGAAATCAGCTCAGCACCGGCCACTGCTGCACGATACCCAGAAGATGCACCAAGCCAAACCCCAGGCAGATCAGCGAGCTGACCACGATAAACCGCCGCGTGCGCCCGGTCCCGGCCAACAGCCACGGGCCAAGCAGCCCCCGCGCCAAGTAGACCAGGGTGATCAGGCACATGGCTGGAAGCAGCAAGGGCAGGCGCCCAATCAAGCCGGCTGCGGACAACGCATAAGCCGACCAGATCAGCAGTACCCCCGCGATGGCCGCTGTAATCAGCGCCGGATACCAACGCCCTTTCTCCGCCGCCACCGCCATGCGCTCACCCGCGCCGAACAACCGGTACCCGCGTGGGCCGACCCCGATAATGGCCAAGTGCAAAAGGCCGATCACAGCATTGAGCACCGCTGCCAACAGCAGCGCGAGATTGATTCCTTCCAGCATTTTGAATGCGTCCTGCATTGCGTGGAGGCGCCAGCCTACAGCAGCCGGAGGAAACGGAGAATGGGTGTAGACTCACCTTTATCCACAAGGGAGAGAGGGGTATTCGTCCAGTGATCAGTGCACAGGTGTTGTCGGGCACCAGCCTCACGTTGGGCTGGCTGGGTTACGTGCCACTGTTGCTCTGGGCCGCCAGCCGCGCCCGCTGGGTGGAGCTGTTCACCGACAGGCGTCGCCAACACCTGTTGTTTGGCACGGTGTTCAGCCTGTTTGCCCTGTGGCTGGTCAGGCGCGATTTCGATACGGGCGTGTCGTATCACTTCATTGGCATGACGGCTGTGACCCTGCTGCTGGACTGGCCATTGGCTGTGCTGGGAGGCTTTTTAGCGCAGTTGGGGTTGCTGGCGTTGGGGCGTCAGGACCTGGCGGCACTAGGTGTGAACGGCCTGCTGTTGATTGGCTTGCCGGTGCTGATTACCGAGCTATGCGCCATCGCGGTCGAACGCGCGCAACCGCGCAACTTGTTTGTGTATATCTTTTGTTCAGGGTTCTTTCCGGCGGCGCTGACGGTGCTGGTGTGCCTGTTGGCCGGGCTGGGCATCTTGTGGCTGGACGGGCGTTTTGCCATGCCGGAGTGGCTGAGTGACTTTGTGGGCTACCTGTGGCTGATGATGTTCCCCGAGGCGTTCATCAACGGCATGGTGATCAGTGCGCTGGTGGTGTTTTGCCCGGAGTGGCTGGAAACGTTCAACCGCACGCGGTACCTGCAGGCGCCGTGGAAGGATGACCAGTGAGTGGTGGTGAGGCCCCTGTGGCAGTAACTGGCTTCTGTTGCTTGTTCCGGCCTCATCGCCGGCAAGCCAGCTCCCACTGGTGTGGCGCTAACTTTTGAGTCTGCGCAAATCATGTGGGAGCGGGCTTGCCCGCGAAAGGGCCTCACAGCAACCCAGGGATCAGCTTAGTGCCGCGGTTCCAGGTCCCCGGAATACAGCTCATCTTCGGACTCTTCCGAACCCGCGATCTTGTGCTCCTCAGCCGCCCAAGCCCCCAGGTCGATCAGCTTGCAACGGTCAGAGCAAAACGGCCGGAACGCGCTTTTCTCGCTCCATTCCACAGGTGCGCCACAGGTCGGGCAATCGACGGTCAATGGCTGGCTCATGGCTGGCCTCCTCGTAAAGTCAGGTAAAAGTGGTGCAGACGGTCGATCTGCTCGTGCAGCGCCGCGAGGTCGCGGTCATTGACCACCACATCGTCGGCATGGCGCAGGCGCTCTTCGCGGGCCAGCTGGGCCTGCAAAATGGCCTGCACCTGCTCGGGGCTAGTGTTGTCCCGCTGCAGGGTGCGTTGCACCTGCAACGCCTGCGGGGCATCGATCACCAACACGCGTTGGGTCTTGCGATGCTGGCCAGATTCGATCAGCAAGGGGGACACATACACCGCATACGGCGATTGCGCCTTGGCCAGGTAGCTGAAAATCTCCTGCCCAATCAGCGGATGCAGCAGGGCCTCCAGCCATTGGCGCTGGGCCGGGTCGGCGAAAATCAGCTGGCGCAAGGCGCCGCGGTCGAGCTGGCCGTCGTCCAGCAGCACGCCTGGGCCGAAGCGCTCGACGATACTGGCCAGCGCCGGGCGACCAGGCTCAACCACCCAGCGCGCGGCCTGGTCGGCATCGACCAGGTGCACGCCAAGCTCGATGAAGCGCTCGGCGGCGGCACTCTTGCCGCTGCCGATACCACCGGTCAGGCCGAGAATCCAGGGGGTGAAAGCTGCAGTGGTCATCAGAATCCAAGCAGTTGCAGGTAAGAGGCGTATATTTCATCACCCCAGAGCACAGCAATCCACCCCGCAATTGCCAGATAGGGGCCAAACGGCATGGCCATGCCGATGGAATGCTTGCGCATCCGCAGCAGGAACACGCCCACCAACGCCCCCACCACCGACGACAGCAGCAAGGTCAGCGGCAGCACCTGCCACCCACCCCAGGCACCGATCAGTGCCAGCAGCTTGAAGTCGCCATAGCCCATGCCTTCCTTGCCGGTCACCAGTTTGAACAGCCAGTACACCGTCCACAGGGTGAGGTACCCGACCACGGCGCCGCACACCGCATCGGGCAAGGGCACCAATACGCCGAAGTAATTGACGATCAACCCAAGCCACAGCCCCGGCAGCACGATGGCGTCAGGCAGCAATTGTTGGTCATGGTCGATCAAGCTCAGGGCCAGCAAACCCCACGTCAGCGGCAAAAGCGCCATTGCCTCGACACTGGCCCCGCACCGCCAGGCCACCGCCATCGACAGCAGCGCACAGCTCAGCTCCACCAACGGATAACGCACGCTGATGCGCTGCTTGCAGGCAGAGCAACGCCCACGCAACGCCAGGTAACTGAAGATGGGGACGTTTTCCCACGCCCGAATCCGATGCCCACACTGGGTGCACTGCGAGGCCGGCAGGCACAGGTCGAAACGCGCATGCTCGGCCACCGGCAACCCCAGCACCTCCTGTGCCTCACGCTGCCATTGGCGGTCCAGCATGATCGGCAAGCGGTACACCACCACATTGATAAAACTGCCCACCAACAACCCCAGCACGGTCGCCAAGGTGATGAAGTAAGCCGGCTGCATCGCCAGGAAGGTCCATAAAGTCATGTTCAGATCAAGCTACCCAGCTGGAAGATCGGCAAGTACATCGCCACCACCAGGCCGCCAACCAGCAGGCCCAGGACCAGCACGATGGCGGGCTCCAGCAGGCTGGTCAACTGCTCCAGCGCCTGGCTGACCTGTTCCTCGTAGTGGCTGGCGGCTTTTTCCAGCATCGTGTCCAGCGTGCCACTGGATTCACCAATGGCCACCAGCTGCACCAGCAGGGGCGGGAACAGCGGCTCGGTGGCCATTGCCTGGTTCAGCCCCTGGCCATTGGCCATGCCCTGGCGTAACCGCAAAATCGCGTGTTCATGCAACTCACCACCACTCACCTTGGCCACCGTCCCCATGGCATCCAGCAGCGGCACCCCAGCGGCGTACGACGTTGCCAGGCTACGCGCAAAACGGGCCATCGCCGCCTGCCTTAACAGCGCACCGAACACCGGCAGGCCCAGCACCCGCTGAGATATCCACAGGCGAGCTGGCGCATGCTGCCGGTAAAGCTGGCGCCCAGCCAAACCCAACATCGCCACACCGACCAGCAACAGCGGCGCATAACGCCCCAGCCCTGTGGACAAGTCGATCACCCACTGCGTAAAAGCCGGCAGCGCAGTATCAAAACCCGCAAACAGGCTCTGAAACTGCGGGATCACTTCCAGCAACAAAACCGCCGACACCCCCAACCCCGTCAGCAGCAGCAACAGCGGGTAAATCATCGCCTTGCGCACCTTCTTGTGCAGGGCCAGGCGCTGTTCCAGCATGCCCGCCAGTTGCTCAAGCTGCCGGTCCAGCGTGCCCGACTGCTCACCCACCCGCACCAGGTTGCAGTACAACGTATCGAACCACCCCGGGTGGCGCTGCAGCGCATCCGCCAGGCCTAGCCCCGACGCCACATCCTGTTTCAATCGCACCAGCAACGCCGCCTGCGCCGCATCACACCCACTGCGCCCCATCACCTCGAACGCCTGCAGCAGCGGCACCCCGGCTTTCAGCAAGGTCGCCAACTGCCGGCTGAAGCCCGCTGGGTCGGTCTTCTCCGGCCGCTTCGGCCACCGCCACGCCAGCCCACCGGCCGGCCGCAAACTGGCCACCAAAATGCCCTGGCGCAGCAACCCCGCGCGCACATAAGCCGGGCTGCGCCCAGGTGTTTGCCCGCTAACAGCCAGGCCATTGGCGTCGGTGCCCTGCCAAGCGTAGAGGCGTATCGAATGGTTCATGCAAAGGTCCTTTTTTGCCCGAGCGACAAGCTTGGAAACAGCTTGCCGTGTCCATGAGAGGGCGTGCTCCCCTGATGCTCACTAGAGTAGTTCAGCGAAGGTGACGCCCAGGCGGGCAGGGGTGACAAAAGGTGTCTGTTCAGGCCTACTGCGCCGCTGCCAGCCTGGGGTCGAGAGTGACCCCAAATGTGTATGCGTATAAACAAGGAAAACGTTCATGAAAGGGCAACGCGGTATCACCCTGATCGAACTGATGATCGTCGTCGCGATCATCGGCATTCTGGCGACCATCGCCATCCCGATGTACACCAACTACCAGTCCCGCGCCAAGGCGGCGGTCGGGCTGTTGGAAATCACGTCACTCAAGCCCCCCATGGACCTGCGCTTGAACGAAGGCAAGGACGTGCTGGATGTAGGGTCGCTAGGCGGCCAGCCAGCGACGGCGCATTGCGCGATCAAAGCTGAAGGCAAGGCTGCTGACGGCACCGGGATCATCGAATGCACCCTGGTCGATGCCCCGGCCACAGTGGTTGGCAAGGCCATCACCCTGACCCGCTCCGCGACCGGATGGACCTGCACCACCAATATCGAGGCAGACCTGGCGCCGAAGGGTTGCAAAGGGGCGTGAGGGTAGTGCAATAAACGAAGGGAAACAGGGGTTTGCGTAACGGCTGCGGCAGTGGTACGTTGCGCTACACGCCGGTGTAGCTCAGTCGGTAGAGCAGCGCACTCGTAACGCGAAGGTCGCAGGTTCGATTCCTGTCTCCGGCACCAGAGACCAGTTTCCAGCAGTCTATGACTGTCTACGAACACCCAACAAAGCCCGCCTAGTGCGGGCTTTGTTGTTTCTGCCTGTCTCGTTTTGTCTCTGGGCATCTACGCCGTTTAGGGATATGGTTAGGGATATCTCGGTTCGACAAGGAAACGTATCCCTATGGCGCGCACAGTGGTGCCTCTCACCGATCCCAAATGTGATGCGGCCAAGCCTCGGGAGAAGGATTACAAGCTGTTCGATGGCAAAGGCCTCTACCTGCTGGTGAAGCCGTCAGGGGTCAAGACTTGGCGTATGAAATACACCAAACCTGATGGCCGTGATGGTTTAGCTACGTTTGGCAACTATCCGGCGCTCGGCTTGAAAGCGGCCAGGGAGCGACGCGCTCATGCGCTTGAGCTTCTTGCTGCTGGGAAAGACCCAATCGAGCAGGCGCGCTTGGACAAACAGGAAGCGGTAAACGCCCGGTCGAATACTTTCCGTTTGCTTGCACAGGAATGGCATGCGGCGTGCGCTCGTAAGTGGACAACTGGTCATGCCTCCACCGTATGGCGACGCATTGAATCTCACCTGTTGCCCACTCTCGGTGATCGTCCGGTCGCGGAACTGAAAACTCGGGATCTGCTTGTTCCGCTGAAAGCGGCAGAAAAGCGGGATACCTTGGATACGGCTGCACGCCTACGGCAGTACATGACGGGCATCCTCCGCATGGCGGTTCAGCATGGCCATCTGGAGTTCAACCCTGCGATTGATCTGCAAGGCGCTACGGCTACCCGCAAAACATCGCACCGGCCTGCTTTGCCATTCGAGCGCTTACCTGAGCTTCTCCAGCGGATAGATGCCGACAGCGGGCGCGGCCTGACCAAGCTCGCGGTGCAACTGACCTTGCTGGTGTTTATCCGCTCCAGTGAGCTCCGGTTCGCTCGCTGGGGGGAGATCGACATGGGAAGGTTGATGTGGGAAATCCCTGGTGAGCGAGCTCCTATCGAGGGAGTAAAGAACTCCCATCGCGGTTCGAAGATGAGCACGCCACACTTGGTACCGCTCAGCCGCCAATCAGTTGGTGTCTTGGAGCGAATCCGCGATCTCACCGGCCGATTCGACTTGGTATTTGCAGGTGATCACCATCACTGGAAACCCATGAGCGAAAACACCGTCAACAAGGCCCTTCGACGCATGGGGTATGACACGAAGTCAGAGGTTTGCGGCCACGGTTTCAGGACAATGGCTTGTTCAGCACTCGTTGAGTCGGGGCTGTGGAGTAGAGACGCCGTCGAACGACAGATGAGCCATCAGGAGCGAAACACGGTGCGCGCAGCGTATATCCACAAAGCAGAACACATTCAGGAGCGAAGGCTCATGGTGCAGTGGTGGGCAGATTATTTGGACGCCAATCGAGTGGAAGCGATCACCCCGTACGACTTTGCCCACCGAGATGCTGTAGCGAGCGACGTTTGAGACTTCAAGAAACGTACGAGGCATCGGGACCCGGCGATGCGTTACGGTCGTCAGTGCTCGTGGATCACAGCCATCATCGGGGTGTTTCATGTGTAACTCGTGTTTCGGGGGCAGTGGAACCGTTGAAAATCCTAGCCTCCGGACTGGAAACACGTTGCTGGTCCACGCGGACAAGCGGGTGTATCAACGCTATATGGTGTTTCGCACCATTGTTGCCTCTCGGCCCTGTCGGCAACTTTGCGATCATCTATCGCGCAGGCTCAGTTTTCGATCAAGGGGGCGTGGGGTGTGATCTGGTCCGAGAATGAGGTGGAGCAATTCACGTTCGAGCTTGCGAATACTGATATCAGTAGCCTGGTCGATGAGATCCATTTGATGGAGGCTGCTGTCGCGGAGGCTACACTTTTCCCTGCGTTTCGTGAGCACTTTCGCCAGGCATTCGATGTGATAAACGAGGCAGCTTCATATTGGCTCGAAGAAGACTCGGGGTATTCCAGTCAAGCAAGGTGGGTAATCCATGAGACGTTCAGGCAGCGAGACCTCATTTACGAGCGTTTGTGCTATGCCCAGTCTTTTTCGCTGCCGGATGTTGTGCGTGAGGTGCTAGGTCAAGTTGAAGTTATTCTTGGCTCTCGGATGGCCGCGAGCTATGCCTTCGCGCAAGCGCTGGACGCGGTTCAGAGGTTGGCTGATTGGATGGTGAACGTTGAGTCCGATGTGTACGACATCAACCCTGACTTAGCCGAATGCCTAAGGCTGAATGATCCCGAGTTTTTCCAGACCTTGGTTGAGCGCCAACGTCATACTCAACCGGGCAGGGAAGCTGAGGTGAGAGAGACTTTTGCACAGTGGGTGGCTGAGTCGGAAAAGGTGTTGATGCTTGCTGACCTTTATCGCCAGTCTGAAGTCGCGTTGAGCTCTGGGATGCTTCAACCAGGTAGTGTTTTTCCAGCGATGATCGATAAAATCTACACCGTGAAAAGTTCCGAAAGGGCTCGCTTGGCAGGCAAGGGGAACAGTCGGCCAGGTACTGCTACTCAAGATGGTAAGGCGAAGAAGCGGGAGCTCACCCAAGCCGCCGTTGAGAGGATTAAGAAGTCCTATCCTGAAATTGAACCTAAGGCACTGCTGTCCAGGTTGGTCGGCATAGAGGGAATCGGAACGCGGGACACGATTAGGGAAAATCTCAGAGAGCTGGGAGAGTACGGTCCTAGAAAAAAAAGAAAAAAGAGCGGACCGTGTTGATTCGTTTTTGAGTTTTTAGTCTGTGCCTGTCTCTGTAGATATAGGCACGACTATGACCACTTTCTCAGCAGCAACACCCCTCCATTCTGGGCGCGACCCACAGACCACTCTGATACGCATCACTGAAGTGATGGCCATAGTAGGGTTGGCCCGTCCCACAATCTACAAACTGATGCAGCAGGCCGAGAGTGGCTTCCCGCTGCCCGTGAAGCTGAGCAACAGCACCGCCCGGGGCGCCCCGGTAGCCTGGGTTCTTTCCGAGGTTCAAGCATGGACGCGTAGCCGCATTCAGGCTCGTGATCGGGTGGTTGCATGAGCGTGCGCCGCTATCACTTCACTGGCCCATTCCATGATCCATACGGCGCTGCGTTCTGCCTCTACAAGCATGGGGATATCAACTGGCGCCACAGGATCATTGCTGGCCTGAGTTGGAACGGCCGAACGCAGGAGGCGTTTTTCTTCAACCCTGATGGGCTGACCATCCCGCTACGTGCGAATCCATGGGAAATGCCCGCCTTCATGCGAAAGCACGGGATCCGTCGTGAGTTCTCCGCCATTGTTGGAGAAGGGCCGTTCGCAATGGATAAACAGCGCCGCTCTGGCCTCACAGCAAGTCAGCTGGCCGAATGGGTTACCTACTGGTTCACCGATGAGAGCTATCCCTATTCGAATGATTCAAAGGTTTGGGACGTCTGGGTAGCGAACGACCTGGAGCAAGAGCAAGCCACCAGCGAACAAAGCCATGCGTTCGGACGAGATCAGACAGACCTGGATACCTTCGTGGCTGAATGCGTTGCAAAACGTGAAGAGTGGCTTACTGAGGAGTACCGCCGCCGGTGCAAGGAAGACGCGAGGATCTTCGCCTGGCTGAAAGGCGAAGCGCACCCACTGATATCCGGCAACTGACAGCACCGGCTCGCACTGCTCAAACGAAAACGCCCCCGGCGGCTACCGAGGGCGTTGAGGTAATTCTTCATGCCTGCTCAATTTAATCTTCCATTCACGCTTGTGCAAGTAAGCGCACCTGTTGCGCTTCTGCTCGCTCGCGATTACTCTGTGACCGTCGCTGCAAATTCAGCGACCGACCTTGGCCGGTCGAACAACTCAAGGCGCACAAGCGCCCACCATACGATTGCAGGCGCTTTTTTTGTGCCCGCAGTTTCGTGTTATGGCGGCTGTGCGTGGGACACCTTCGGGTGTGCCGGGTGCCTTGAGTCCCGGTCGGCCAACCCGCGTACAGCCGTCACCATTCCTTGCTTGGCCGCAAGCGGTGATGGCTCCTCAACTCAAGGAGCAACACCCGATGCATGCCCTCAATCCGTCCAAAATTCGCGCCGCTGCTCACAGAGCAATGGCTCTCGCCGCTCTGCACGCCGACTCCAGCCTTCGTACCCGCCTCGCTCGCTACAACGACCATATTGCCAAGGCTCGCGCCCTGGAGAATACCGGGGGTGCGCAATGAGCGCTTCGCTGAGCATGGCCCTTCCTGAAGACCTCCTCTGTGTTCCAACTCAAGCCGATGCGGGCATTCCCATCGACGCCATCACCTGTGCAGTTGAACGCGCCAACGCCGTTCTGTTGTTGCTAGAGGACCAGTTTGAATGTGACACACCCCGCTTGGCGAACCACGTCATTGCCGCTGCCCTGTGGGACGTCCGCGGGACCCTGGGCCTGATCCGCACCCTCGCGATCCATGGTGACCAATCGACCCGACATTCGATGTCCGGAGGTGCGCAATGAAGACAACCTTTCAGATCAATACTGCCGGTGGCGCCACCTTCGCTCAGTGTAATTCGCAGAATGCGCCACTGTTTCGTGTGAATGCCGGCATTTCCTGCGAGGAGGCGTTGGAACAGGCCTCGTTGCTGATGGATTGCATCAACAAGCTCACATTTCGGGGTGGCATGGAAGATGACAATGAAAGCGTGGTGTGGGCTGCTCACTACCTCGGTGAGATGACGAAGGCAATAATTGATGACGTCGCCACCGGGCTGCAACTTGCCCAAGGCGGTGGCGCATGAGTGGAGTCAAGAGCAATACCCGTCGCCCCACCTTCGCCCAAGTAAAAGCTGAAGCGCTGCGACAGATCGATAAGGTGCTCTCGCATTGGCTACCCAGCGGCAAGCGCGTGGACGGTGGGAAGGAATACACCGCACCCAACCCAACGCGAAATGACAAGCACGCCGGCTCGTTGAAAATCAGCCTGAACAAAGGTACTTGGGCGGACTTTGCCACGGGCGATAAAGGTGGCGATCTAATCGACTTGGTGCGCTACCTCGACGGTGGCACCGATGTGGATGCTTGCCAGAAGCTCGTGGACTTTCTGCGCGTTGATGCCGGCGTGACCATGCCACCTCAGCCAGCCCAAAAAACAGCTGCTGCTGAATGGCAGGCCGTGCTGCCGATTCCTGCCGATGCTATGACGAAGTGCCCCAGCAGGCATCGACAACATGGTGCGCCGTCCAAGGTCTGGTGTTACCGCAACGCCGAGGGCGAGCCGTTGATGGTGCTCTATCGCTTCGATGAAGAGCGCGTTGAAGGTGAACCCAGCAAGAAGGTCTTTGCGCCATTGACCTGGTGCAGGCGTGGCGATCGTGGGCCGGGCCAATGGCGCTGGCAGGGGCTCGCGGAGCCTCGTCCTTTGCTACGGCTGGAAGAGCTGAGTGAGCGTCCTGATGCGCCGGTAGTGGTGTGTGAGGGCGAAAAGGCCGCCGATGCGGCAGCCTTACTTCTGCCCAGGCATGTGGCCACCTGCTGGCCGAACGGCTCCAATTCCTGGCACAAGGCGGACTTCACGCCGCTGCAAGGGCGTGGGGTTCTGCTGTGGCCGGACAACGATAACAGTGGCGCGAAATGCATGCAGGCCGTGGCGGCCAGGCTGGCTGATTTGGGGTGCACGGTGCAGACCGTCGACCTTGCAGCTTTCAAGCGCAAACCCGTTCTCAAAGGTGGCGCTCCCCACTTCGCTAAAGGTGGACGCTGGCTCGATGGTGATGACGCTGCCGATGCACTGGAAAAGGGGTGGACTGCCGAACACCTGGTATTGCTGGCTGAGAGCGGTGAACTGTTCTCAGCTGTAATTCAGAGCGATCAGCCTACGGTCGAGCCAGCCGATACGAAGTCCGGCAAGTCAGCCAAACCTAAGTCTCGCCCCAACCGTGACCTGCTTCCGACCGGTTTCCGCCTCACAGAAGACGGTGTGTTCTATGCGACCGAGGATGGTGAGGCACGCCCGGTGTGCTCGCCGTTGGAAATCCTTGCACGGACCCGTGACGAGAAGGGTCACAACTGGGGGCTGCTCGTTGAATTCGATGACCCCGATGGCGAGAAGAAGCGCTGGAACATTCCGGCACGCACCATGACGGGCGACTTCGGCAAAGATGTGTTGGGCCCATTGGTCGACATGGGTTTGCGCTTGGCAGGTTCGAGGTCGGGCCGGCATGCGCGCAATGATCTGCAGAGTTACCTGCAGGGCTTCGACAGTACCCAGCGGGCGCGACTAGTCACCCGTCTGGGCTGGCATAACAACGCCTTTCTACTGCCGGATCGTCAGGTTGGCCAGCACGGTGAACACCTGCACTTTTATGACGCTGGCGCTCAGCTTCCTCCGATCAACGAGTCGGGCACGCTGGCGCAGTGGCAAAGCCAGATCGGTGCCTTGTGCATCGGCAATCATCGATTGGCGTTTGTGGTCAGTACGGCCTTTGCTGGTCCATTGCTTCACCTACTGGGGCACGAATCAGGAGGTTTTCACCTCTACGGCGACAGCTCTGGTGGTAAGACCACGCACCTGCAGGTGGCCGCGTCGGTATACGGCGGGCCGCGATTGGTACGTTCCTGGCGATCGACCGATAACGCCCTGGAGTCGATCGCGGCAGCGCACTCCGATGGACTGCTGATCCTCGACGAGATCGGTATGTGCGACGCCCGCATCATCGGCGAGACGGTCTATATGCTTGGCAACGGCACCGGCAAAGCCCGGGCGAATGATCGCGGGCAAGCAGGCCGGTCGGTACAGGAATGGCGCCTGCTGTTTCTTTCGACTGGAGAGAAAACCCTGGCGCAGCACATGGCCGAGGCCAACAAGGAGCTCAAGGCCGGTATGGAAGTGCGCATGCTGGCGGTGCCGGCGAACGCCAGCAAAGGGTTAGGCATGTTCGACACGCTGTGCGGATTTGAGGATGCAGCAGCACTCTCCGACGCACTTAAGCTGCGAGTGAGCAAGTTTTACGGGACGCCGCTCACGGCCTTCCTGGAGGCCTTGTGCGCTCCTGGCAAGCTTCCCGGTTGGGTCAGCATCATGCGCCGCAGCGTCGAACAATTCATCGCACAGAACCTCCCCGCTTCGGCGAGTGGACAGGTGCAGCGTGCAGCGTTGCGTTTCGGCCTGGCTGGTGCCGCTGGCGAGCTGGCCACCGCCCTGGGCGTAACAGGCTGGCCGGATGGCGTGGCACTCACTGCGGCACGCGTTTGTCTGCATGCCTGGCTGGCTGAACGCGGCGGTGCAGGAAACATGGAAGGCGAAGCCATCATGGCGCGCTTGCGCCAAGTCATCGAGCGCTTTGGTGAAAGCCGATTCACGCGGTGGGAGTCCACCGCCGCGAAGATCGATGAACACGGTCCACGCACAATTGACCGCTTGGGCTTCCGCAAAACCATGGAGCACGGCATGGGCGACACCATGCACACCACCATCACCTACTACGTACTCCCAGAAGCGTGGCGATCGGAGGTGTTCCGTGGAATGAACATCACCGCCGTGAACCGCGAGTTGATAGAGCGAGGCGTTCTTCAGAGCGGCAAGGACGGAAAAGCGTCCTGCACCGTACGCCTTCCCGGTATGGGCATGCAGCGCTGTTATGTAGTGCTGAGCGAACCCAACACCGAGGCCCCGCTGGCAGAGGCTGTGGCGGCCTGACGGCTGCCAGCCCACATGAGGCACGCGCCGGCGCGTCCGGCCTCGCCAGCCGCTCAACTCACACCTCACTTCTATGGATGACTAAGCAATGCAGAGCCTTGAAAAACTGAACACCGAACGCACCCAATACCAAGCAGAACTTGAGGAACTCAATGGGCAAATCGCCCAATACGAAGACCACCTCAGTGACGAAAACTATGCTGAAACGCCAGCAGGTAAGGAGCTTCAGATCCGCCTGCGGGAAGTGAAATCGAAGGTCGGAACCATCGAGCACTGAATCGCCCCTGATTTCCTAGACACTCTCCAAGCTCAGAAAATAGCGTTTCTCATACTCTACTGGAGACAGCTGCATAGCACTGCTGTGTCGACGCTTTGGGTTATAGAACATCTCGATGTAATCGAAAATATCACTTCGGGCTTCGTCACGCGTTGCGTAGATTTTTCGTCGGATTCGCTCCCGCTTCAAAAGCTGGAAAAAGCTCTCGGCTACGGCATTGTCGTGGCAGTTTCCCCGTCGGCTCATGCTGCTGATCACATTATTGGCCTTAAGGAAGCTTTGCCAATCTGAGCTACTGAACTGACTGCCTTGGTCTGAGTGAATCATCACTTGCTGCTGTGGCTTACGTCGCCAAACGGCCATCAGCATCGCGTCGATAGCAAGGTCGCTGCACATCCTTGGCTTCATTGACCAACCAATTACTTGGCGTGAGAAGAGATCCAGCACTACCGCCAGATAAAGCCATCCTTCATAGGTGCGGATGTAAGTGATATCTGTCACCCAGACCTTGTTCGGCTCGCTGACCTTGAACTGCCGGGCAAGGTGGTTAGGCGAGGCCACTGTTGGTTTTCCGCCATAAAACGCAGGACGACGGCGATAGCCCGTTTGCGAACGCAACCCCTCTACCTGCATCAAACGACCGACTCGATTTCGCCCGCATGTCTCTCCCAGCTCACGCAGGTCATCATGAATTTTGCGATAGCCGTACACACCTCCGCTTTCGAGCCAAGCATGTTTGATCAAGCCAAGAAGACGGTTATCTTCTTTTGCTCGGGCAGATTGAGGCTCGGCCAGCCAGGCGTAGTAGCCGCTGGGATGCACCTTGAGGGTTTGGCAAAGGCGCCGCACCGGGTAATCCGTCGAGTGCTTCTTGATGAAGGCGTACTTCAGTTGCACTCCTTGGCAAAGTACGCGGCGGCCTTTTTTAAGATGTCTCGCTCTTCAGTCACGCGCTTGAGTTCTGCGCGAAGCTTGCGCAGTTCGGCTTGCTGCTCATCGTCTTGCTGACGCTGCTCTTGGGGTTTGCTGTAGAGCTTGATCCAGGCGTAGAGGCTGTGAACAGACATGCCCAGGCGCTGGGCAACATCGGCGACAGGATTGCCTTTCTCGGTCACTTGCTTGACCGCTTCGATCTTGAATTCTTCAGGGTAACGCTGACGGCTCATGGCTCCTCCTATTTGGGCCTCATTATGAGGCTTGGAGGTGTCTACGAAACCAGGGGCGATTCACACAAAGCCTCCATTATTGATCGAGACATTGCATGGTGGGACCGAAAAGCCAATAGCTCCGAGCTGATGGCAGAGTACAAAGTAACCATGAATAACTGGGCAACTGACAAAGTAGACCTAGAGGGCAAGCGCAGGGTGCTGAGTGCGAGGTTGGCGGAAACTAGAAGCCAGTCCGAAAAGGTGATTGCTGATGCTCGACAGGCTGAGGAGGAGGCCGCGCGGGCCTACGCCCAGGCGGTTGCCTGGAGCGACGTAGAGGGCGAGAAAAAAGCTGCCGATGATGCGCAAAAAGCGGCGAAGGCTTTGAGCTCAGCGATGGAGCATCAGCGCCGCCAGGGCTTGATGATCGCTGCCATGGAGCAGGAAATTGAAACGATCGACGCGCATATCGATGAGGCTGCTAAGGAGATTCTCAAGGCCGAACGCTCCGCTGTAATAGTAGCCCTTGAGCGCCTAGAGGAGCAGTGGGATACGTCGGTAAAAGCACTTCTTGATCTGGGGGCTAAGCTGTATGCAGCTAAGCGCTACATGGGGCGCGAAGGGATGGCTTTTCACCGCTTCCACGTGAGTAGTCAAACGGAGAGTTACACCAATTGGAATGATGGAGATTTAGCTCAGATGAGTCACAAATACTCCCCGTCGCAGATTATCGATATCGAGATTCCTGCGTAACATCAGGAAAATAAATCAGTCGGACTAATCGTCGAGTGCATTACTTTTACTTTGAAAGGTGATGCACTCGCTGTAAGGTTGTCCTTCAGAGTATATGTGGAGTCAATGCTTAAGATTTTGAGTTTAAACTATAATGTCCGTCGTCTAGTTTTTGATTCAGTATGCATAGATATGTATCGTGAAGTAGCAAAAAAAGCGTAGATCTCTTCGTTGAAAAATAAAATATAGAATAGAGATAGGTAATGTGTGAATACAATCTATGTGAATGTGAGTTCCGCAAACAGACCCGCGGTGTTGATAGTGAGGGATTCTGAAAAATTCTTGTTGAGATTCGAGATCGACTTATGGCAGATACTATTACCCAACTGAACGCTGGAGCAGCCATATTTCATGGGCATCACGCGTATGCTTGGCCAATGCGTAGAGGACAGCCATCCTATGATGCCCTTCTAAAAGGTCGTAAGGGGTTGAGTAGTGAAGCCCCCAAGGCGAAACAAATCCACCTTTTGGATTGTCAAACAGAATTGGTGGCGCTGGCCATGTTCCGTGTGCCTTTATGTATAGAGCCAAGCGCTTCATACGAGGACTCTCGGTGCCCTCTAAAAAATAATCTCGATACTGCACAACCGTTTCATTCTCGCATAGGCATGGCAGGTTTAGAGTATCGGGTCCTACCGTCGCGAGCTTGAAAGTTAGCGAGTGATACTCAAGCCATGAGTATTCTTCGACGCAATGGTGATGATCGTAAAATAGCTGTGTGATTACCGACTCAGGGAAGTTCGGTAGTTCTCTTTTAACTCTCTGTGCGTAGTCAGAAGCTAGCTCGGTCGGTTCGTCCAATTCGTTAAGTATTGGCAGTAGCTGGGAGGTTTCAAATTTAGAAATGGTCATTTGGTTATCTGCCAAGCTTGAGATGAATTTAGCAATTCAGGGGCGTGTCGACGATAAGAGTAAGCCATGACCCCACGAAATATGATGGATGCTTAGTTGTGGTGGTGGATGTTTCTGTGAGTATTTGTTTGTGGTCTCATAATTGATTCTAGGTATTTTGGTTGTGAAATGGTTGTTGACTGATAGATTTTTCGCAAATGTGTTGGTGGAGCTCATATCGCTGATAGGGCCGTTAGGCCCCACCAGTCTCTGTGAAATTTACTGCTGACGTAAATCTAGAAAAATCGTGAAACAATAGCTGTATTAAGTAAAGCGGGTCAGAAAACTATCGTACGATCCTTGTGCTGAAGCGAGGTGCATGCTTAGCGTCTGCAGCGGCTTGTTTAATCGGAATCGTCTTTGATTTCCTGAGCCACGATTATCGATTTCTTCTAAAATTTCGCTATGAATTAAATCTGGAAGCACGTAGTCGATAAAGTACTGGCCTCGGTCGCCGAGTTTGATCTTAATCACGGATTCGCTGATGTGCGTGCTGCGCATAAAATAACGCAAGAGTTTTTCTACGAGTCCAAGATTTTCATCAAGCGTAAGTGTTTTTTCGTCTGCGGTTTGATCAGATTCGTGCTCGAATTTGCAGCCGGCTTTTATTAATTGGATTTCGATTTGAGACGGCTCCCAGACTTCAACCCCGGCTTGCTCAAGGCGTAATGAATCAAAGGAGCAGTTTTTGAAGTGTACTCCGTCGAACTCGGTCGTGTCGTGAATTACAATTTTCCCAAAATTACAGTTTTCAAAGCTGCATTCGAAGAGCTTCGTGTTTTCGTAACTTCCGGGGGCGAAGTAGCAATCTTTGAATCGGATATTGTGGAGTTTGCAGTCGCGAAGACAATCGATGCCGAAAGAAATTTCCTCAAGTAAAAGCTCGTTCGCCAAGATTCCACTTAGCAGGCGGGAAATAAGGTTGCCACAGTTCTCTCTCGTATATGATGCTTGGCCATCCATCTTGCTGATTCTTGAAAGGAGGGCTGCAGCGGAGAGTCTCGACTCCGCTCCTTGGCGAGTAATAGACCGCACAAGCGCGATTTGAGTGTGCTCTGGCAAAATTCCGCGGCGAAGAATATTCAACGTTTCTGATACTGATGTTTTGTTGTCTGGGCTCATTATTGATCCCAAACCATCACCCAAGAAGAATTGTCTGAACTCGTCATGGTCGAATTCTACTGAGCGGTTGTTATCGGGTGAGGAAACTAGGAGCGCGTGCCCCTTTATCCGGTCTCGAATTTGCTGGAATTGAAGTGATGACTTTTTCTTAGATTCGCAGAAGTATTCTGCGACCATGTCCAGGTGGTCCTGCTTTAGGTAATCAGTTCGCGCTTCCCACATGCTAACGGCAATTAATGAAAGAAGTTCGCAGTGTTCTTCTACGGTTAGCAAGTTAGAGCCGATGTCTCCTGAGCGATCAATCCACTTCTCCATGGCTTCGCGCTCGATTATACTTTTTACAAAGACTGAGAAGAAGTCGGATCCCG
Source organism: Pseudomonas sp. B21-031 (assembly GCF_024748985.1). Taxonomy (NCBI): domain Bacteria; kingdom Pseudomonadati; phylum Pseudomonadota; class Gammaproteobacteria; order Pseudomonadales; family Pseudomonadaceae; genus Pseudomonas; species Pseudomonas sp. B21-031. The sequence continues at coordinate 747,377 of NZ_CP087181.1, forward strand.
ATGAGTGAATTTTGTCGAGGAACTCTTCTAGCGGATGTGCTTCAGCAATATCTACTAGTCGGCGTACAAGTACTGGTCTCGTGATTAAAGAATGATCCTCACCCAAGCGCTCAGATACTTTTTCATAAATGTTTTCACTGTTTCTGATGGAGCGGTTCTCACAATATTGTAGGAACTGCTTCTTGCTCCATCTGTTTATTTCCAGTTTTGAAAAGCCGACAGAATAGCTGGAAATTGTGTCGTAAAGCTTTTCCTGTGATTTTAAATTTTCAAACTCGAAGTATGCCTTTCGTGCTGCAACTACTACTGATCCAGTTGAGTTCAAAGCCCCTACCAGTATACCCATTGCAGAAAGAGCCTCACCTGAGCTGTTCTCTACAAACATCTCCTCGAAGCCGTCAAATGCCGGTACAATTACCCCCATTCTAACCAGGGCGAGAAAAGAGTTATAGTATAGGAAGGGGAACCTGTACTTATTCTGTAAGGCACCTACAGTGATGTCATCAAACCGGAGGAAGTGTCTGCCACCTAGCATAATAGGTACTAGAAGCCAGTCTGACTTGCCGGAGGAGAAATTCCTCGCTTGTTCACGAGCTGCGCGGTTAATAAGGGACGTTTTACCCTCGCCCGCATCGCTCGTAATATAGAGAACGTTCGTCTCAAAGGGTGAACGTTCGTTTAGCGCGTTGAGAGTTGCTCTCAACGCATCATCTACTTTGGTCGTAGCCTCATCTGGCTGGGACTCAAGGGATGGTAGAAAATCAGCAGCGGGTGATACAAAGTTTTTGTGTTCCTGAATTTGCTCTAAAATTCGATTGCAAAGAAGTGGAAGATTAGCAAGCCTTTGTACGATCCATCTGCTCGCAGGTAAGCGGAGACCTGACTCTTCGATATAAATATCTCCTGAATCAGATACAATAATTGCGTCAATCAAGTTTCCGTTTATCGAAAACATAATTCTTTGCTTGTCGTAGAGAATTTCTTCTCCCGGGTCGGCAAAAGTCTTAATAATTGATTTGAAAGTATCGATCTGCATTTTTAGAGTACCATTTCTAGAAGTGTCTTGCCCGCCGCGATGATCGGCTGATTGGCTGCACTCTGCTTTGGATGCATACGGATTACTTTAGATCCGCGTAAAAGTAGTGTTCTCAAAGGAGGTAAAAAGTCGTCGTCTGCACTTATAAGCATCACATGGTGATAATCCTGAGTGCCTAGATACATCAAATCGCATGTTAACATTGTGTCGACAATTTTCTGCTCGTGTCGATAGATTAGAGAGTTGTCTTCAGTGCTACACCCTACCGCAGGACAGCTACCTTTCTGCAAAAGTTTTCGAGCTAACGGAAGTAAACATGTTTCCGATTTACATCCTGCGTCATCTTTGGAAGTGACCCGTATATTGCTGGGTTTGCCTTTCTTTCTATACGTGTTGAATAGATAGTGCGCTGGTTCTTCCAGTAGCGAGAAGGCAAGTTCCGCTGTGGTGACGATTTTAGATACCTCGCCGTTTCTCAGTTGAGCTCTGATTACAGCGGGGAAATCATTAAGAAGGTTGGCTGCCAAATCTTCAGAAAGCTTACTTCGAGCCTCTCCTTCATACCATCCACCATAGAGGCGAATCTCACAGTTACGAATGGGGGAGTCGATTATTTCTGATAGCTTTATCAGGCTTTTAGTGGCAACGGACAGTATCCCTTCCATTTTGTGTATTTTTTCAAGATTGTCGTAATCGATGCAGATTGCAACCTTCATGGTTCTGATGCCCTAAGTTTTTCTAGCCGAAAGCTTAAAGTTTTGGTTTGTTATGATTGTTTTTTTTGTGTATAGAGTAGTTGTTGATACTTGTATCGAAAGTTTACTTCTTCAATACCAGCCTTCAGAGTATTTACTAGGGTCATAGTCTCTCCTGAAGGTCTTGATTTGAAGCCAAAAGGCTGTTGGTTAGGGCACGATGCTACTGTCCATCCAACGATCAGTCTAGGCTCTCTTTCCTCACCCTGAAGCTCGATGGGCTTTGGGGCCTGAACGGAGCTTGCAACTACATGTGACGCCATCGACTGAAACCCTGCTCAACAGACGATTCGGCCATCTCGACAGGTGCTGGCTTAGCTCCGTCAATACTGCCAGACCTGTGATACTCGATGGCTCTACAAGAGACGGCTTCAGGGCATCCTGAGGTCGGTGTCAGAGTGTCCCTTGTCTCCAGTCGAGGTCAACCTGCGTAGCCGCATAGCCCATTCAATGAGTAAAAGCGGATTTTCCCCCCGACTAATATGATCTTACTGGTGGTGTGCATGGCGCTGGCATAAGAAGGAGTTGCAACACACAGTTACACCTAAAAACGCCGGCGTTACACGAGGATGAGTTCATCCGCCTGCATGTATTTTTCCAATGAATTCAATAGGTTGCTGTTAATGCTACACCCGAAACACATGAAACACATTGAATTCGCTCATACCCTCGCCCCATTGCCTACTGAACCTTCAGCGATGAAGATCGCTCAGGATTTTTTTGAGTGATGTATGCGGGAAACGGGCGGGGGACCCTAGAGAAAATCATGAGATACGGGGACGGGAACCCGCGGCTCTTCGTTAGCGAATGTCCTCCCAGCTTAGTGAACCGGTGAACGCGGTGAACTCCAGTGAATTGTGCAAATTTTCGAACGTCAACCGCGATCCTTACGGTGCTGGTAAGGATCGCGGTCGTGGCCGGCTTGCCTGGTAAGCCTTGGCAAGGGGAGATCTGCTGTCAGTCTCTACCCAAGTCAAAGGCGAGCAAGGAGATAGTCACTTTACGTCCACTGTCTTGGGGGAGGGAAAATACATAGCGGTCGCTCGTTTCATCTAAGCTGACCGGTCCGCTGAGATAGAGGGGATGACTTTTCACTAGGTCCCGCATTTTCTGGACCACTGCTGTGAAGTCGGCATTTCGGTTAAACATGACGATGGCCGTCTTTGTATCACGCCAGGTTAAGTAACTGAGTAATTGGTCAATGGTGGCTAAAAAGCGTTTATCTCCACCCCATATCTTGAACTCAGCTACAAAGAGGTTGCCCTCTTCATGGCGTATGAGGACGTCCGTTTTACCTTGATAGTTGAACGCCTCCCCTGTCGCTGTGCCGAAATGGGCGTTAAGCGGTACCAGGAATAGGTCCCGGAGCGATTCTTCGTCAAGCTTCCTCGTTCGCGATGAGCTTTGCTCAATGCTCCGACCAGCTCCACGAACCAGGCCAAGAATTGTTTCATACTGCTTCATATCAAGCGTGGGTTCGGGTGGACTCGCTGGAGTCATCGGCGGTAGCTGGGGCACGACTTTTTGTTTGACCGTTGGCGGGATATAGCTGCGTGCATCCCCAACCTTTTCTTTCAAACGAATGCCCAGCCCAGAGAGCTTTGAAGCATTTTCCTTTTGGGCGAGTAGCTTAGTGCGGCGGGCGTCTATCTCTGCTCTTACGGCATTCTCGATTTGCTGCTTGAATCCAGACCACTGGCGGCGATGCGATTCTAAGTATTTTTCAATGGACGCAAGCGTCGAATCGAGCTGTGCCTTGATGGTCTCAGGGGTTAGCGAGCGATCGGCTATGGTGAAGGCCAAATGTTGCTTGCGAACCTGGGCGCGAGGAGGATTGAAATCGAACGAGCTGGGACGCAGCTTAAAGATATCTGCCTCTCCTTGAAAAGGGACTTCGAAGTCGTACGCTTCACCAGGAACAGTTCTCATCTGCCTGTCCCAGTGATCCCAGACCTCCACCTGCCGCTCATGCTGGGATGCAACGATCTCATCTCGAAGGAGAGTGGGAATCTCAACGTCGTATTTTTCCACAAAATACTGGACTAAAGACTCGACATCAGTCTCCAAGAGCCTGCGTTCCGGCAGCTGGCTAACCTCAGTGGATGCGGCGTTTATCTGGGCTGAGATTGAGTGCGAACCATCACCGTCGCTAAAAAGGTAATCCCTCACTTCCCTACGGTTCATCAGCGTACCTACTGGTGTTGTCAAAGTGCCATCGAAGGTAGTCGCGATTCTGACGCGAATCAACGGTGGATCGGGAAGGGGGGAGCAAAGCTTCTGAATCCAATTTTGAGTCGCCACATCTCAAGGTGAATTTTCTTTTAGGGATACGTTTAGGGATACATTGCGATTGTTAAACTAGGCTTGTCCATGTTTCACAAGTTGAAATGGTCACATTTCGATTCCTGTCTCCGCACCATTAAAGCATTTGGTATCAGTCCATGACTGTTACGAAATACCCTCAGCAAAGCCCGCCTATCGCGGGCTTTGCTGTTTCTGCTTGTCTCATTCTGTCCCAGCACTTAGAGCGTAGGTACTGGGGTTGAGGCAATAGGAAGCGGATGATTCACTCATCCCTTTCAAGAAAAGGAAAACACCATGGCCAAACCACACGACTGGAACGACTGGGCTGGCGGACTGACACTGGTCCTTCAGACAATCGTTTACGTTCCACTGTTTTACGTCATCCTCATGCCATGGCTTTGCCTTGTGCTCGTGAAGCTTGGTAAGACGCCACTCTTCCCTGGTTTTTTCCACGCGATGGCCTCGACGGGCTGGTTGGTGACCTCTGGAGTTGTGGGCTTGGTAGTGCTGTTTGTTGTGATTCGTAGCTTGCTCCGCTGAAAAGCGCCTGGACGTACGGGGGTGTCAGAAATTTTGTGTTCGGGCATAACATGAGTAAGAGGTGCATGTATGCCAACCAAAAAGAAACCCCTTCGTGACCTACCAAAAATCCCCAAGGAGCTGCTCGAACAGTTCGGTGAGGGGCTGATGACCGCAGAGGCTATCGAAGACGCTTCTGCGGCCTTCAAGAAGGCCTTGATCGAGCGAGCATTGAGTGCCGAGCTCGGTCACCACCTGGGGTATCCGCCGGGCGCGCAGCGCCCAGAGGATGAAACCAACCAGCGCAATGGTAAAACGGGCAAGACGGTTTTGACGGGGGATGGCCCGCTGCGGCTGGAGATTCCCCGTGATCGGGATGGCAGTTTTGCCCCCATTCTGATCCCCAAGCATGAGCGGCGTTACACCGGTTTTGATGACAAGATCATCGCCATGTATGCCCGAGGCATGACCGTTCGAGAAATCCGCGCTTTCCTCTCTGAGCAATACGGGACGGATGTTTCCCATGACTTCATCAGCTCAGTCACAGACGAGGTGATGGAGGAAATTGGTGCGTGGCAACAGCGACCGCTTGAGCCGATGTACCCAGTCATTTTCTTCGATGCGCTGCGGGTCAAGATCCGAGAAGAAGGCCTTGTCCGCAACAAGGCGATTTACTTGGCGCTGGGTGTTTTACCCGATGGAACGCGCGATATTCTTGGTATCTGGATCGAAAACACCGAGGGTGCGAAGTTTTGGATGAAGGTCTTCAACGACCTCAAGACCCGCGGCGTAGAGGACGTGCTGATCGCCGTGACCGACGGTCTCAAAGGCATGCCAGAGGCGCTAAGCGCAGTATTTCCGGCAACAACGCTGCAAACATGCATCGTCCACTTGATCCGCAACAGCCTCGATTACGCGGCGTGGGACAAGCGCCGTGAGCTGGCCAAGGCGCTAAAACCGATCTATCAGGCCATCAACGCAGAAGCGGCTGAGCAAGCACTGGATGCCTTTGAAAATGGCCCTTGGGGTAAGCAATACCCAACGGTGGTGGCGGCCTGGAGACGAGCCTGGGATCGAGTGATTCCATTCTTTGTCTTCCCGCCTGCGATTCGAAAAGTGATGTATACGACCAACGCTATCGAAAGCATCAACGCTCAGCTACGCAAGATCATCAAGACCCGAGGCCACTTCCCGACGGATGACGCAGCGACCAAGCTGATCTGGCTTGGGCTGCGTAACATCACGGCAAACTGGGGCTCGGCGGCTCATGACTGGAAGAGTGCGATGAATCAATTTGCGATTCTGTACGGAGATCGATTTATCAGGCCGACCTGGTAAAAGCATGGCCTGCCTGACGGCAGGCCGTTATCGGCCCGCACACAAAAAAACTGACACTCTCGGACGTACTGGAAACTAGATGCGCCACGCTGCCCAGAATTGATCGTTCAGCCTCGACAGTAGAGTCCTTGGCCAGCGCCGAGAAACCTACGCTTCTCGGCGAATATTCACACACCCCCGAACCTTGCAATACAAAGCCCACCCAGATAACTTGCTCAAGTCGCGGACCATTCCGCGACCGGGTTTGGCGACCCGTACGAAAAGGCGCAACGGCGCCCCGATCACGATTGCAGGCGCTTTTTTTGCGTCCGCAGTTTCGTGTAATGGCGGCTGTGCGTGGGAGACCTTCGGGTCTGCCGGGTTCCTTTTCCTCGGTTCGCCAACCCGCGTACAGCTGCCACCCTAATCGTTTGGCGACGGTCAGCGTGGTGCTTCAACCGAAAAGGACCTCATGCATGCTCACTTTAAGTCCGTTAAGGATCCTCGCATCCGCTCTCCGCCGCCCTTCGCCGGCCGCCACCCCCCACCGTTTCTACCCCCTCAACACCCAATCCCACCCCACCTCCAAACCCCAGGAGGCCCCCCATGACTGACCACGAACGCCTCTCCACCATTCAAAGCTACGCCTGGACCCTAGAACTGCTCGGCGAAGCCTTGGTCCAGCACGACGAAATGCTGGAATGCGAACACAACCCGCGCCTGAGCTTCCGCAACACGGCTGGCATCCATCAAGCGATCCAGATCATCAGCCGCCTGGCCAGTGAGCAGTGCGGGAAGGTGATGTCACAGCGCGAGCAGAGCCCGGCCGATTAACCGGCGTGGTGCCTGGAAGCCAACGCTCCCCCCTCTAAAACGACCACTGGCCACCTCAGGGTGGCCTTTGGGCATTAGCAGGCAATACTTCTCTCTATACGCAGGCGTGTTCCTGGTGGCACGCGCCGCTGGGAGGTGTCAGGTGAACAAACTATCAATCGTGGGTGCCGGGATGGTGGGCGAGGCGGCGGCTCAGATCATCGCCCGGGATGAATTCTGCCGTGAGCTGGCGTTGATCGATGTGCAGGGTGAGTTGGCGCAGGGTAAGGCGCTGGATGTGTGGCAGGCGGCGGTCGAGGCTGGGTCCGATACGCGGGTTTACGGCGGGGCCAAGGCCGACATGCTGGAGGGGTCTGAACTGGTGGTGATCACGGCAGGCGTGCCGCGCAAGCCGGGGCAGTCGCGGCAGGATGTGCTGAGTATCAACCTGCCGATTCTCGATGGCGTCATGCGGGATATCAAACGCCATGCGCCAGCGGCGACGGTGCTGGTGGTGTCGAACCCTGTCGACGTGCTGACCTATCGTGCCTGGTCGCTCAGCGGGCAGGGCCGTAACAAGGTGTTCGGGCAGGCGGGGGTGCTGGATACCGCGCGCATGAAGTGCTTCATTGCCGAGGAGACGGGGTTTTCTGCTCGGGATATCACGGCGCTGGTGCTGGGCGGGCATGGCGATAGCATGGTGCCGCTGATGCGCTACTGCCAGGTGGGATCTGTGCCGTTGTCGCACTTCCTGTCCAGCGAGCAGATAGAGCGGATTGTGGAACGCACGCGCAAGGGGGGCGGTGAGATTTTGGGGTTGAAGAGAATGGGCAGTGCCTGTGATGCGCCGGGTGTAGCGATTGCGCAGATGGTGGATGCGATCGCCAATGGGCGAAACCGCATTTTGCCGGCGGTGGTGGTGCTGGAGGGCGAATACGGGCGAACCGATATCGCCATGGGGGTGCCCTGTGTGCTGGCGGAAGAGGGGATTGTGCGAGTGATCGAATTGCCGCTGGATGGGCAGGAGCAGGCGATGTTTGACCACTCTGCGGATCAGGTGGCGCGGGATATTGCTGAGATGAATGCGTTGTAATCAGTGGGTTATGAGGGGCCGGGAGGGGAGTGTAGTGCCGGCCCTCACTCATCGTGAGAACGACAGATACATCGTGTGTCAACATGAATTTGACCACCCCTCTTGACTTGTGCAGAATCGCCCCTCAGTTTTGATAAACACCCACCCAGATTCAGGAGGCCGAATGGAGTACCGCACTGCAAACGACGTCCTGCAAGCGCATTGGGATGGTCGACTGCCGGTAAACCCGCTCGCCATCGCTCAGGCCATGGGTATTGAGGTCAAGCCGCTCACCCCATTCGATCAGGAGTGCTGGCGTCCGAACGAGAGCGGCCACTATTCCTATCGGAATGGCAAACCGTTGATTACCTACAACGTCACGGATGCGCCTGTACGTCAGCGCTTCACCATCGCTCACGAAATTGGCCACCATGTGCATGGTGATCTGGATGCTCCGCGGGATACCTTCGAGCAATTCAGTGCAAGAGCACGAGACCCCAAAGAAGTTGCTGCCAATAGGTTCGCTGCGGCTTTGTTGATGCCTGCGGCCTTGGTCAAACATATGGTTATGGAGCAGAGGGTCACTGACCTTGCTCGGTTGGCGAGAGCCTTCGGCGTATCGACGGCAGCCATGGAGTTCAGGCTGAAAGCGATTGGGTTCTTATGACAGACACGAGTGATGATCTGTCTCTTGGAGAAGCGGAAAATACCGGCTTGGTCAGCGACTATCTGAGGCGTGAATCCTGGCGTTTCAGATGGGAAAAGCGGTTGACCACTGTCACCGTGGCGTTGGTCATCATTTTTTACCTCGCACTGCTAGGTTGCGTGTTCCTCGGCAATATTCGTATTTCCGCAGGCGCTTGGTACTTTTTCACTTCCGTCAAACCTCATTCGACGGGTGATATTCCCATCATCGTGGCTTTATCGACTGTCCCAACCTTGCTACTGATTGCGTTGCTACGTTACTTCCATCATCGGCCAAAGCCTGAGCAGGATGATTCACAGGCTCCCTTGCCGATCAGCGTTGAAGCAGCGAAAGAGATTATCAAGGCAACGACTGATGCGATGAAGGCGCCTTAGCGTCGCCGCTCAAACCACACCCAACACGCGCGGCCAAAGGGCCCGCAATGCGTGGGCCCTTTTTATAACGACTAGAAGCTATACCGCGCAGTCAGTTTCACGTTCCGTGGGTCGCCATAAATGTCATACGGGCTCCACCCACCATTGGCCACGCTGCTGTAGTAGGTGCGGTCGAACAGGTTGTTGACGTTGACCTGCAGGTCCAGCTGTTCGCTGGCTTGGTAGCCTGCCACCAACCCCACCACGGTGTATGAGCCTTGCTGGTTTTCCCATGCTGTAGAACCGGCGCCCCCCGAAGTGCGGATGCGGCTTTGTTGGTAGATATCACCACCCACGCGCCAGCGCTGCAGTTCACCGGGCAGGGTGTAGATCGTCGACAGCTTGAACAGCTGGCGCGGTTTGGCGCGGTCGAAGTCTTCGCCTTCGCGGGCTTTGTTGGCGTCGCTGACATACTTGGTCTGGGTGTAGGTGTAGCCGGCAGCCAGTTGCCAGTTGTCGGTGAGGGCACCCTGGATTTCGAGGTCGATGCCTTTGCTGCGCACCAGGCCGGCCGCCTCGTAGCAGGCACTGGCGGCGCCTGAACCGCACCCTTTGACATCAGGCAGCTCTTGGGCGCGGTTCTTTTGGTCGATCTGGAAAACCGCCAGGCTGGCGTTCAGCGCGCCACCCAAGTACTCGCCCTTGATGCCCACTTCGTAGTTTTCGCCCACCACAGGGTCGAGCACTTTGCTGTCCAGGCCTTTGCTGGTCTGCGGCTTGAAGATATCGGTGTAGCTGACGTAGACCGAGTGGTTGGTGTCCAGGTCGTAGACCAGGCCGGCATAGCGGGTCAGGTTGCGCGTGATCTTGTAGTTGTTTTCGCTGCTTTCGCTGTCGTCGAATTCGTACCAGTCGAGACGGCCACCCAGAATCAGCGACAGCGGGTCGGTCAAACGCAGGCGGCTGCTGGCATAGACGCTGTCCTGGGTGGTGGTTTCGGGGAGGCCGTTGGGGCCCGTGACGTAATCCGGCTTGGCATGGCCGCGGGGGTTCCACTCGAAGAGGTTGCTGCCGGCGTCGATGAAATCGCTCCAGGCCTTGCCAGACCGATAATCCAGCTGGCGCTTGCTGACGCCAACGGTCAGGTCATGGGTTTGACCGAGCAACTGGAAGGGGCCGCTGACGGCCAGGTCGTAGCCTTTTTCCTTCTGCTCCATGGCTTCGGTCCAGAGATAGTGGCGGTCGTATTCCCATATCGAAGAGGCCAGCACGTCGGTGTCGGTCTTGGTCTGCATGGCCGCCAGGCGCAGTGTCCAGTCGTTGGCGAAGCCTTGCTCGAGGGTGGCGAAATAGCCGGTGGTGCGGTTGTCGGAATATTCCCAGTCATGGCCGAGGAAGGTGTCGCGTGGCAGCCCGAGGTGGCCGCCGCCACGGGCCATCGGCAAACCGCCCCAAATGTAGTTGGTGTGGTTTTTCTGTCGGTAGGCGCCGAGGGTGAGGGTGGTGCTTTCGCTCAAATCGGCGTCGACCACGCCGTAGAACAGGTCATGGTCACTTTCCACAGAGTCGCGGAAGCTTTTGGCGTCTTGCTTGGAGACCACGGTACGGGCGCGCAGGGTGCCTGTTTCATTCAGTGGGCCGCCGATGTCCAGCGTGCCGGTGTAATCGTCCCAACTGCCGGCACTGCCGGTGAGGGTGCCCTGGAATTCATGGGTCGGGCGCTTGCGCACCAGGTTGATGGCACCCCCGGGGTTGCCGGCGCCCTGGGCCAGCCCGGTGGCGCCGCGCACGATCTCGACCCGGTCGTACATGGCCAGGTTGGCTTCGCCGCTGGGCAGGTAAGTCAGGAAGCTGGTGGGGAAGCCGTCGTACATGATGTTGTCGACGTCAAAACCGCGGGCACTGAAAGAGGGCCGACCGGCACCGCCGGAGTTGCTGAGGAAGATACCTGGCGCACTTTTGACCACATCGCTGATGGTGGTCATGGCCTTGTCGTCCATCCGCTTGCGCGTGACCACGCTGACGGCCTGCGGGGTTTCGCGCAGGCTCAAGGGCAGCTTGGTGGCCGTCTGCATCGTGCCGGTGGTGTACGACCCGCTGTTTTCGGTGGTCGCCGCTAGGCCTTGGCCGGTAATGCTGGTAGCGCCCAGCTCCAGGCCAGTGCCCGCGGCCTGTGGTGTCAGCAGGTAAAGGCCATTGCCCTGCGGTGACGCTTGCAGGCCGGTGCCTTGCAGCAGTTGCTGCAGGCCGCCTTCCACACTGGTGGCGGCGTTCAGGCCTGGGCTGCGCAAACCTTCGACCAGGCCTGGTTCGATGGGCAGGGTGATACCGGCTTGGCTGGCGAAATCGGAAAGGGCGCTGCTCAGGTTGCCGGCGGGCACCTGAAAGGTCCGGCCCTGCTGCGCGCTGTGCTCGGCGGCTTGCGACACGGTTGCAGTCAGGCCGCCACCGGTGATGATCAGGCCCAATGCAGCAGCGTGTACTGCGCGCGCCAATGGTTGCATGCCCTGCGTCGTCGCCATGTGTTCGTCCCGCCCTGTAAAAGTGATGTGCTTACGGAAGGGACACGCAACCTGAGCAAAACACGACAATGATTCTTGTTACGTATTTACGCGCGCCGTGACGGTGACCCAGTAGGGCGTGCGGAAGTGGATGTCCACCGGCAGCGTCTGGCTCAAGGCGCGCAGAATCTGATCGGTGTCGCGCAGCTGGAAGGTGCCAGAGATCAACAGCCGGGCCACGGCGGGGTCGCAACGCAGCAAGCCAGGCCGATAGCGCCCCAGCTCGCTGATGAAGTCATCCAGGCGCGTCTTTTCGACCCGCAGCACATGGTTGAGCCAGTCGAGGCGCTGCTCGGCCAGCGGCATGGGGGGCTGTACAGCCTGGAGGCTGACCTGGGTTTGCTGGCCGGCCGCCAGGCGCACCAGGCCGTCGTCACCCCGTGCCAGGCGCGGGCGCACTTCGACAGCGCCCTCTAGCGCGGCGAGGAACGTGCTGCCTGGGTACTGACGCACCAGCAAGCGGCTGCCGAGCGGGCTGAGGTGCGCTTCGGCGGTATCGACGATAAACGGGCGCCTGGCAGGCTCAAGGGGCACCTCGACCAGCATCTCACCGGCGATCAGGCGCACGCGGCGAACGCTGTCGTCGTAGGCGATATCGACGGCGCTGCCGGTGTTCAGGCGTAGTTGCCCGCCATCCGGCAAGGGCACGCTGCGCTGCTCCCCGGTGGCCGTGCGCACGTCCGCCTGCCACTCGCGCCACGGCAGCCCCCGGTAGGCTGCGAGACCAAGCGGGGCGGTGGCAATCAGCAATGCAAGGGTCTTGAGTGCCTGCCTGCGCTCCAGGCTGCGCGGGCGCTCCAGCGCCGCGCGGGTGGGTTCCCCGCTAAGTTGCTGGGCACGGCTGCTGAAGCGCTCGGCCAGTTGCCAGGCGCGTTCGTGGTCAGCGTGCCGCGCTCGCCATTCGGCGCCGGCGGCATGTTCGGCGGCGCCGGCGCTGCTGTTCTGCAAACGCACGAACCAGCTGGCGGCTTCGCGGGCAATGCGCCGGTCGATGGGGGTATTACTCATCGTGCGTACTGGCGAGCACGATGCATTCTTCAAACGCCCGCGCCAGGTGGCGTTGCACGGTACGGACGCTGAGCTTGAGCCGGCTGGCGATTTCTTCTTGGGTATAGCCTTCCAGTTGCGCCATCAGAAACGCCTGTCGGCTTTGGGCGGGCAGGAGGGCGAGTACCTGGTCGATCTCATCGAGGGCTTCGAGCACCAGCGCCTGATGTTCCAGCGACGGTGCCAACTCTTCTGGCGTTTCCGCCAGCGCAGCCAGGTAGGCTTGCTCCAGCGAGCGGCGGCGATAGAAGTTGAGGGCCAGGCGATTGGCAATGGTGGCCAGATAGGCGCGCGGGGCCGTGTAATTCAGCGCCTCGCCGGTTGCACTGCTGAGCAGCCGCACGAAGGTGTCCTGGGCCAGGTCCGCAGCATCGGCGGCACTGCCCAAGCGCTTGCGCAGCCAGTTCTGCAGCCAGCCGTGGTGGTGGCTGTAGAGCTGATCGATGGCCTGATGCGGGTGATGATTTGCCGATGAGGTGGAGTGCACGGGATACGATAGATGTTAATGAGAATTCATCGCATTCTATCAGCATCCGTTCGGTCAGGTGCAAGCAAAAGGTTCAGCGCTTGCTGAACCCTCATAGCCTCATCTGTCTCGCACCCATGCGGGCACGACGCGCACATAAATTAACTCGCTCACCAACTCCATCAGCGTTTGGGTAATCACCGCCGCCGCCGCCAACCCGCGCAGGTCTTCCGGCAACGCCAACGCCAACGGCAACACCACTAGCGAATTGCGCGTCGAAGCGCTGAACGTCACCGACCTCACCTCGGCCACCGGCAAACGCATCAGCCGCGCGGTGGCAAAGCCGATCACCGGCGCCAGCAGCATGAAGCCGAGGTACACCGGGATCACTGGCAGCAAGCGCTCGAAATCGCGCAGCACGGCGGCGATCTGCGAGCCGATCACCACCACCAGCACGCATGCCATCGCCGGCACCGGCATCCACGCCCAGGCGTCGTTCCACTTCGATGCCACGAGGGAGCGGCGGGCGCTGGCGCTGGTCAGCACGGCCAGAATCATCGGCAACACGATCAACAGGGCAAAGGCTTCCACGAAGGGTGCGATGGAAATTGCCACGGCGTTGTCGTCACCCAGCATCAACGCCAGGTACACCGGCAGCAGGACCAATTGCACCAACAGCAGCAGCGGCGTGGCAGCGAGGGTCTGGCGTGAGTCGCCTTTGCCGATGTGGGTGAACACCACCACGTAGTCGATGCAGGGGGTTAGCAACACCAGCAGGGCGCCGATCAGGATGGCCGGGTGCGCGACCAAGCCGCGGGTGATGGCCCAGACCAGCAGTGGGATGAGGACGAAGTTGGCCAGTAGCAGTGCACTGATGAAGCGGCGGTTGCCCAGGCCTTGGCGCAGGTCGAGGAAGGGGATCTGCAGGAACATCGCGTACATCAGCACGGCAATGGCGGGTGTGATCAGGGCTTGCAGGTGGTGTGCGGTGTCGGTGGCCAGCAGGCCGAAGGCAAGGGCTGCGAGCACGGCCGCGAAGTAGACCGGGATTTGATGGGTTTCGAGTTGCTCTCTGGTCAAGGCCGGGTCCTGTGCGCGCTCGGGTTTTGAAGCGGCACAGGGTAATACGTGAAGGCCCATGCAGGCGACATCAGCTGTTCAGCCAATCCACCCCGCGTTGCGTGATCAACAGGCTTAGGGTGCACTGCTGGGCGGCGGGGTAGCACGCCAGAAAGCCGCCCACCGGGTAGAGGTTGTGGATCTCCATGGGGTGGCCGTTGCTGGCGATCATCTGGATTTCTCGCCGGTCATCTTCAAGTTCTGCCAGGGCGAACGGGGCGCCGGTTTGCGCATCGACCAAGTTCCACAGGCTGGGGTCTTGCGCCTCAATGGCCTGGGCGGCCACCAGCCCTTCAGCAGTGGTGAAAATGCCTTTGCCGAAATGAGGCCCACTGCGCACATACAGTCGATAACCCGCGTCGCTGTAGCGAAAATACAGCAGCATCGCGCACTGATCGCCTTTGTCGAACGGGACCAGCCCAAAGTCCTGGCCGTGCTGCCAATCTTCGTCCGTGCCGCTGAGCATGCCGAGTGCGTGGGCGCCTTCAATGGCGTACCCCGGCACTTCAGTGGGTGTGACCAGGCTCACGGGGCCTGTGCACAGGCAGTCCAGGCTGTTCACCGGTGATTCGGCGATCTGCAGGGTGGCTGTAAAGGAACGTGTTTTGTTATCTGCCATGGGTGCCTCCGGTTTGGCGTGGGGGAGGCTGCAGGCTAGGGTGTCTTGCGCAGGGGGCCCATTTGGAACAGGTTCCGCGAAGCGGGCAAACACAAAAAAGCCCGGCGCAAGGCCGGGCTTTTTCACATCAGGCTGGCGCTAATCAGTTGCCGTAAACCGGCAGCTTTTTGCAGATGGCCTTGACCTTCTCACGCACGGCATCGATCACCGCTTCGTTGTTCAGGTCAGCCAGGATGTCGCAGATCCAGCCGGCCAGTTCCTTGCACTCTGCTTCTTTGAAGCCACGGGTGGTCACGGCTGGGGTGCCGAAACGCAGGCCCGAGGTGACGAACGGGGAACGTGGGTCGTTCGGTACCGAGTTCTTGTTGACGGTGATGAAGGCTTTGCCCAGTGCGGCGTCAGCGTCCTTACCGGAGATTTCCTGCTTGATCAGCGACAGCAGGAACAGGTGGTTTTGGGTGCCGCCGGAAACGACGTCGAAACCACGCTCGATGAACACGCTGGCCATGGCCTGGGCGTTCTTCACCACTTGCTGCTGGTAAGCCTTGAACTCAGGCTGCAGGGCTTCTTTGAAGCAGATCGCCTTGGCCGCGATGACGTGCTCCAGCGGGCCGCCTTGGGCGCCTGGGAAGACAGCGGAGTTCAGCTTCTTCTCGATGTCGGCGTTGGCACGGGCCAGGATCAGGCCGCCACGTGGACCGCGCAGGGTTTTGTGGGTGGTGGTGGTGACCACGTCGGCGAACGGCACAGGGTTCGGGTAGACGCCCGCGGCAACCAGGCCAGCAACGTGGGCCATGTCGACGAACAGGTAGGCACCGACCTTGTCGGCAATGGCGCGGAAGCGTGGGAAGTCCAGCACCTGCGAGTAAGCCGAGAAGCCGGCAACGATCATCTTCGGCTTGTGCTCTACAGCCAGGCGCTCGACTTCGTCGTAGTCGATCAGGCCGTTGCCGTCGATGCCGTACTGGATGGCGTTGTACAGCTTGCCCGAAGAGCTGACGCTGGCGCCGTGGGTCAGGTGACCACCGTGGGCCAGGCTCATGCCCAGGATGGTGTCACCGGCCGACAGCAGCGCCAGGTAAACGGCGGCGTTGGCCTGGGAGCCAGCGTGCGGCTGGACGTTGGCGTAGTCGGCGCCGAACAGCTCTTTGGCGCGGTCGATGGCCAGTTGCTCGACCACGTCGACGTATTC
This sequence comes from Pseudomonas sp. B21-031, assembly GCF_024748985.1. Taxonomy (NCBI): domain Bacteria; kingdom Pseudomonadati; phylum Pseudomonadota; class Gammaproteobacteria; order Pseudomonadales; family Pseudomonadaceae; genus Pseudomonas; species Pseudomonas sp. B21-031. Next base: position 763,256 of record NZ_CP087181.1, read on the forward strand.
GCAACCACCGTAGTAACGCTTGCCTGGGTAGCCTTCAGCGTACTTGTTGGTCAGAACCGAACCCTGGGCTTCCATGACAGCCGGGCTGGTGTAGTTTTCCGAAGCGATCAGCTCGATATGCTCTTCCTGGCGCAGAGCTTCTTGCTGCATGGCTTCGAAGAGCTCGGCGTCGTACTTGGCAATGGTCAAATCACGGCTGAACATGGCGGTCCTCAAGGATCGGGCTGAATTGGGGGGGCATTCTAACCGATTGCTTCGGGCCTGGCATATGAAGTGACGTCAAGTCGCGGACCAAAGGCCTTCATGTTGCATCCCGCGGCCTGTCTGGGCTGGAGTTGACTTCAAGGTCCGTTTTTTGCGACGCGAATTCCAGCGTTGGCGCTGTGCCTGTAGGAGCAGCCTTGTGCTGCGAAGAGGCCGGTGACAGCAGCAAAGATTCAGGGCGCGGGCGCCGGCCTCTTCGCAGCACAAGGCTGCTCCTACAAAAAGACGGCAGTGGCATTCTACTGGAACATGAACAGCGTCTCGTTGGCGAACTGCGCCTCGAACTGATGCGCCGGCATCGGCCGCCCGAACAGGTAACCCTGCACCTCGTCGCAACCATGTTCACGCAAGAACTCCAACTGCTCATGGGTTTCCACGCCCTCGGCGATCACCGCCAGGTTCAGGCTGTGGGCCATGGCAATGATCGCCCGGGCAATCTGCGCGTCCTGCTCGCCCTCGGGCAAGCCGTCGACGAAGGTGCGGTCGATCTTCAGCACGTCGATGGGGAACTGCTTGAGGTAGTTGAGCGAGGAGTACCCGGTGCCAAAGTCGTCCACCGCAATGCTCAGCCCGAGATTCTTCAGGCTGGCGAGAATCTGCAAGGCCTCATTCACCTCGCGCATCAGGATGCTTTCGGTCAGCTCCAGTTCCAGGCACGCCGGCGGCAGCCCGATGTCCTCCAGGATGGTGGCAATGCGCGTGCCCAGCTGGCCGTCGGAGAACTGCCGCGCCGAGATGTTTACCGACACCTTCGGCACCCGCACCTTCGCTTTGTGCCAGGCCTTGAGTTGGCGGCTGGCCTCACGCAGTACCCAGTCGCCGACATCCACCACCAGGCCCAGCTCTTCGATCACCGGGATGAAGTCGCCCGGCGGCACCAGGCCGCGGGTGGGGTGGCGCCAGCGCAGCAAGGCTTCGGCGCCGGTCAGACGTTTGCCATCGCCACTGAACTGCGGCTGGTAGTAGAGGATGAACTCGTTCTGCTCCATGGCATGGCGCAGGTCGCTTTCCAGCTCCAGGCGTTCCAGGGCACTGGCGTTCATCTCGGCCTGGTAGAACTGGAAGTTGTTCTTGCCGCGCTCCTTGGCGTGGTACATCGCGGTGTCGGCGTTTTTCATCAGCTGGCTCAGCTCGCTGCCATCTTGCGGGCTGAGGGCGATGCCGATACTGGCCGTAACGAAAAACTCGCGGTTCTCCAGCACGAAGGGCCGTACCAGGCTGGCGAGGATGTTTTCGGCCACATGGATGGCGCGGTTCAGCGCCATCTCGCGGGTCGCACGCGGTTGCAGCAGCAAAGTGAACTCGTCGCCGCCCATGCGCGCCACGGTGTCGTCGTCATCCACACAGGCCAGCAGGCGGAGGGCCATGTCTTTGAGCATGCGATCGCCTGCGGCATGGCCGAGGGAGTCGTTGATCGGCTTGAAACGGTCCAGGTCGAGGAACATCAGCACCACCCAGGCCTTTTGCCGTTCGGCTTGTTGCAGGGCCGTGTGCAGGCGGTCCTGGAACAGCGTGCGGTTGGGCAGGTGGGTGAGGGCGTCGTAGTAGGCCAGGCGGTGGATGCGCTGTTCGCTGGCCTTGCGCTCGCTGATGTCGGTGAAGAAGCACACGTAGCTGGCCAGGTCGCCTTCGTCGTCCAGCACTGCGGTGATGCCGACCCAGGCCGGGTAGTGGTCGCCGTCGCGGCGCTTTAGCCACACTTCGCCTTCCCAACTGCCGCGCTGGTGCAACTGCTTGACCACATAGCGCAGGTGGCCTTCCTGCTGTTGCTCGACCGTGAGCATGCCAGGCAGTTGGTCGAGCACGTCGCTGACGGCATAGCCGCTGACCCGGCTGAACGCCTCGTTGGCCTGGACGATATAGCCGGCCGGGTCGGTGATGAGGATGGCCGAGGTCGAGTGCTCGAATACCGTGGCGGCCATGCGCAGGTCTTTTTCGGCGCGCCGTTGCTGGCTGATGTCGCGGCCAACCCCAAGCACGCCTTCGAAGCGCTCCTGGTCGTCCCACACTAACACCAGGCGCAGCTCGATTGGGATCTTGCGGCCATCGGCGCGCAGGCAGTCGAACAGGAACAGTTGGGTGGGCAACTGGCCACGCAACTGGGCCAGTTGCTCGCCGTCGCCCATGGCATTGCTGACGCGCTCCATCAGGCTGTAGATGCCAGTCAGCTGGGCGGGGTTGGCAATGATCGATTGCCAGCCGTTGTCGAAGATCCACTCAGCCTGATAACCCAGTACTGCTTTGACCGAGGGGCTGACGTAGTTGAGCTGCAGTTGGCTGTCGGTGGAGAAAATCACGTCGCTGATGCTTTCGGCCAGCATGCGGTAGCGCTGTTCGCTGTCGCGCAGCGACTGGCTGGCCTCGATCTGTACGGTAACGTCCTTGCCCACGCCGATAATGCGCATCACCTGGCCGTCGTGGTCGCGGGTCAGCACCTGTTCGCGAATGTCGTAGCAGCGCCAGCCACCGTCGTGGTGACGGAAGCGCAGTTGGCAGTGCAGTGGCTGGCTGTGGCCGGTAGCGCGTTGATGCTGGCGCAGGGCCTGGAAGTGCGTGGCGTCTTCGGGGTGCAGCAGCAGCTCCCAGAAGCGGTCGCCCATCTGCGCCAGCTCGGTGCGGTCGTAGCCCAGGGTTTGGCCGAGGTGGCGGTTGCTGAAGATCATGCGCTGGCTGGGCACGTCCTGTACGTAGAGTTGGTCGGGCACGGTACGGACCACGTCCGACCAGAAACTCTCGCGTTCGAGCAGGGACAGCTCCACTTGTTTGCGGCTGGTGATGTCGCTGATGCTGAGGATCACCGCCTGGTAGTCGCGGCGTTGCAGCGGCAGGCGGGCCATCAGCCACAGGTGCAGTTCGCCGCCCAGTGGCGCCGGCAGGCGCACTTCCAGTTCCAGCAGCGAGCGCTGTTCGATCAGTGCATCGATCAATTGCATGCCGATGCTGTCACGGCCATCGCCGCTGCCGTCGATCAGGCGCTGCCAGGCACCTTCGTGGCATTCGACGTTGAGCAACTGGCGCGCCACCTGGTTGATCTCGGTGATCTTCAACTCCTGCAACAGCGAGCGGCGCAGGTTAGGGTCCAGGGCCAGACTGTGCTTGAGTGCAGCATGGTTGCGCAGGTGGTAGCGGTCGAGCTGGCCGGGCAGGCTGGAAAGGTCGAGCACGCACAAGGCGACGCCAGTGCCTTCGAATATTTCCTGATAGCGCCGGCGGTCTTCCTGCAGCGCGCGCTGGCGGCGGCGCATGTTGATCAACGCCAGCACTGGCAGCAGGGCACAGAACAGCACCAGCAGGCACTTGCCGATCAGTGCCGGCAGCAGCTTCTGCTGGGCCCGCTGGGCGTCAAACAGGCCGCGCAGTTGCCAGGTACTGTTGTCGATGAACGCCAGCATCACGCTCTGCAGCGGCGCTGGGCTGGTCTGCGCGATGGCGTGGAGGTCCAGCACCGCGCCGTTGCGGCTGTTTTCCAGCAGCCACAAGGGGTGGCCTGGGCTGTCCAGGTGCACGGTGAGGGTGCGGTAATACGCGTCGGACAGGCGCAGCAGCCAGTAGCCGCGGTCCTGCTCGGTGGACTGGCGCAGCAACAGGTAAATGGTGCGGTTGTCCGCCGAGTTGGCAAAGAAATACGGGCGACCCTGGTTCAGCGTCAGCAGCTCGCCAATCAATTGGCGGTCAGGGCTGCCGGCCAGGCTGTCGGCGCGGACCTGGCCGCTGGTGTCTAGCCAGGCCAGCTCACGCAGGGCGGGCAGGCGCGTGCGCAGGGTGTCGAGCAGGCTGGGCAGGGCTGCCGGCGTCGGTGCATTGACGTAGGGCTGTACCACATTCACGGCCTGCTGGGCCTTCAACGCCATGTTCAGGCTGAGGTGGTCGGCAAGCTCCGCGGTGGCCTCCAGGCTTTGCTTGCGCAGGTCGGCTTGGGTGTGGCGGAACTGGGCGAACAGCTGCCACAGCAACAGGCCCAGCAGAATCAGGGCCAACAGGGCCAGCGCACCCTTGATTGACCCGCGCAGGGAAGCGACGGGGGCCATTGGCGCGGGACGCAGCGACGACGGTTGAGAGAGATTGGTCAAGCGTTGGTCCTGCGATTGGGCTGGCGATGGCAGGGATTGATCATGCACGGTTGGTGCCGGTGTCTGGTTGCCAGACCGCGGTGGCGCACTATAAGGCCGGACACCCTAAACGGGCTAGCATGCCTAGGATTGTGGCAAAGTGCCAGCCCCGTTGTCCGCTGGCGGTCGCCCTGCCGACGGTCGTGGTGGCGCCCTGTGGTTCGGCAAGCCCCTGCAACCTGTGCGAGAATGCCGCCCGCTTCAATGACAACGCTTCGGAGATGTTCGGTTTTGGTTACTCACTTTTCCTCCAATGGCCTCGATTCCGCCTGTGGGCGCAGCAGTCAGACCCTTGTCAGCACTGCCGTGACCGCGGACGTATCCTGCAAGTCGTGCCAGCGTTCGCTGGTCAAACCGGAGGCGGCCGCCGCCTCGAAAAGCAAGGCCCCGTCGCTGGCCGAACTGCGCAAGACCGCCAAGGCGGCAGCAGCACCGGCAGCCGTGGCAGCACCGGCAGTGCCGGCGGTCGCGGCCAAGCCTGCGGCCAAGCCTGCGGCCAAGCCTGCGGCCAAGGTCGTTAGCGTGCCTGCTGCGCAGCCGGCCAAGGCCGTTGAGCAGCCTGCCCGCAGTGGCGGGTTCAGCGTCAAGTCTGCCTGGGCCGCGCGCCTGGCCGAGCAGGGCGACCGTTGCCGGTTGCCGCGGGGCAAGGTCAAGCAGCGTCACGTCTGAGCTTTTCAAGGTCAGCTCTGGCCTCTTCGCGGGCAAGCCCGCTCCCACAGGTATTGCCAAACTTACGGACCTGTGGGAGCGGGCTTGCCCGCGAATGGGCCGCACAGCGGCCCCTGTTCATCCCCCATCCGACCCTCCTATGCAACGCCGCGCGTTGGCGTAGAATGGTCGACTTTGTTCAATGACACCCCGTAAACACATCCCCCTGGCCCACTGCCGGGGCGTTGGTCGATGTCTTTACCTATTTAGAGGGCTTGGTTTTGGCTCAATACGTCTACACCATGCATCGGCTGAGCAAGGTCGTGCCGCCGAAGCGCGAAATTCTCAAGAACATCTCCCTGTCGTTCTTCCCAGGCGCCAAGATCGGCGTACTCGGCCTGAACGGCGCGGGTAAATCGACCCTGCTGCGCATCATGGCGGGCGTCGACAAGGAATTCGACGGCGAAGCCCGTCCGATGCCCGACATCAACGTCGGCTACCTGCCGCAGGAACCACAACTCGACCCCGCCAAGACCGTGCGTGAAGTGGTCGAGGAAGCGGTCAGCGTGATCAAGGACGCCCAGGCTCGCCTGGACGAGGTCTACGCCGCCTACGCCGAACCCGACGCCGACTTTGACAAACTGGCCGCCGAACAGGCCAAGCTCGAGTCGATCCTGCAGGCAGCCGACGGCCACAACCTCGAGCGCCAGCTGGACGTCGCCGCCGACGCCCTGCGCCTGCCGGCCTGGGACGCGAAAATCGAACACCTGTCCGGTGGTGAAAAGCGCCGTGTGGCCCTGTGCCGCCTGCTGCTGTCGGCCCCCGACATGCTGCTGCTCGACGAACCAACCAACCACCTGGACGCCGACTCGGTGGCCTGGCTGGAGCGCTTCCTGCACGACTTCCCGGGCACCGTGGTAGCGATTACCCACGACCGTTACTTCCTCGACAACGTCGCCGGCTGGATCCTCGAACTGGACCGCGGTGCCGGCATCCCGTACGAAGGTAACTACTCGGGCTGGCTGGAAGCCAAGTCGGACCGTCTGGCGCAGGAATCCAAGCAGCAGAGCGCCCACGAAAAGGCCATGAAAGAGGAACTGGAGTGGGTGCGTAAAGGCGCCAAGGCCCGCCAGTCCAAATCCAAGGCACGTCTGCAGCGCTTTGAAGAAATGCAGTCGCAAGAGTTCCAGAAGCGCAGCGAGACCAACGAGATCTACATCCCGGCCGGCCCGCGCCTGGGTGACAAGGTCATCGAGTTCAAGAACGTTTCCAAAGGCTATGGCGATCGCGTGCTGATCGACAACCTGTCGTTTGCCATGCCGAAGGGCGCGATTGTCGGCGTGATCGGCGGTAACGGCGCCGGTAAGTCGACCCTGTTCCGCATGCTGATGGGCAAGGAGCAGCCGGACTCGGGCAGCATCGAAATCGGCGAAACCGTGCAACTGGCCTGCGTCGACCAAAGCCGCGAAGACCTGGACGGTTCCAAGACCGTGTTCCAGCAGATCTCCGACGGTTCCGACCAGATCCGCATCGGTAACTACGAGATCCCGTCGCGCACCTACGTGGGCCGCTTCAACTTCAAGGGTGGCGACCAGCAGAAGTTCGTCAAGGACCTGTCCGGTGGTGAGCGTGGCCGTCTGCACCTGGCCCTGACCCTGAAGGAGGGCGGTAACGTCCTGCTGCTCGACGAACCGTCCAACGACCTCGACGTCGAAACCCTGCGTTCCCTGGAAGAAGCCCTGCTGGACTTCCCGGGCGCCGCCATTGTGATTTCCCACGACCGTTGGTTCCTGGACCGCGTGGCGACTCACATCCTGGCGTACGAAGACGACTCGAACGTGATGTTCTTCGAAGGCAACTACACCGAGTACGAAGCCGACCGCAAGAAGCGCCTGGGCGATGCTGCTGCCCAGCCGCACCGTGTACGGCACAAGAAGCTGGCCCAGTAAGCCGGTTTTAGCTGCACTAGAATGGGGCCCTTCGGGGCCCCATTTTTGTGCCTGGCAGGCATCGGCGTTGGCCCCTTCGCGGGGCAAGCCCGCTCCCACACAATCACCCGCAATCTCAGTCTTGCACAGGCCTCTGTGGGAGCGGGCTTGCCCGCGACGAGGCCGATCCTGCTAACAATACTTATACTGATTTGTATACATTTATATAAAACGCACCAAATAATTTCAAAAAAACGACATTACGCCCTGTTCTCGTGCGATTGCTTCTTGGTACATTCGAAAAAAAACCAATAAGTCCAATCCCTCTTGGTGAGATGTCTACCATGATCGAATCTGTCGACAATTTCCTCGCGCGCCTCAAGCAACGCGATCCTGCCCAGCCTGAATTCCACCAGGCGGTGGAAGAAGTCTTGCGTACCCTGTGGCCGTTCCTCGAAGCCAACCCTCATTACCTGCAGGCCGGTATTCTGGAGCGCATGGTCGAACCCGAGCGTGCCGTGCTGTTCCGTGTTTCGTGGGTCGATGACCAGGGCAAGGTCCAGGTCAACCGCGGCTACCGCATCCAAATGAGCAGCGCCATCGGCCCGTACAAGGGCGGCCTGCGCTTCCACCCGTCGGTGAACCTGAGCGTGCTCAAGTTCCTGGCCTTTGAGCAGGTGTTCAAGAACTCCCTGACCTCGCTGCCCATGGGTGGCGGTAAAGGCGGCTCGGACTTCGACCCCAAAGGCAAGAGCGATGCGGAAGTGATGCGCTTCTGCCAGGCGTTCATGAGCGAGCTGTACCGCCACATCGGCGCCGACCTCGACGTACCAGCCGGTGACATCGGTGTGGGCGCGCGCGAGATCGGCTTCATGTTCGGCCAGTACAAGCGCCTGGCCAACCAGTTCACCTCGGTGCTGACCGGCAAGGGCATGACCTATGGCGGCAGCCTGATTCGCCCGGAAGCCACCGGCTACGGCTGCGTTTACTTCGCTGAAGAAATGCTCAAGCGCCGTGACCTGCGCATCGATGGCCGTCGCGTGGCCATTTCTGGGTCCGGCAACGTGGCCCAGTATGCTGCGCGCAAGGTCATGGACCTGGGCGGCAAGGTCATCTCGCTGTCTGATTCCGAAGGCACCCTGTACGCCGAAGCCGGCCTCAGCGACGCCCAGTGGGACGCCGTGATGGAGCTGAAAAACGTCAAGCGTGGCCGCCTCAGCACATTGGCCGGTGAATTTGGCCTTGAGTTCCGCAAGGGCCAGACCCCGTGGAGCTTGCCGTGCGACATCGCCCTGCCGTGCGCCACGCAAAACGAGCTGGACACCGAAGACGCCCGCACCCTGCTGCGCAATGGCTGCTTCTGCGTCGCCGAAGGCGCCAACATGCCGACCACCCTTGAGGCGGTGGATATCTTCCTCGAGGCAGGCATCCTGTACGCCCCGGGCAAGGCATCCAACGCCGGTGGTGTGGCCGTGTCGGGCCTGGAGATGTCGCAGAACGCCATGCGCCTGCTGTGGACGGCCGGTGAAGTGGACAGCAAGCTGCACAACATCATGCAGTCGATCCACCATGCCTGTGTTCACTATGGTGAAGAGGCGGATGGCACGATCAACTACGTCAAGGGCGCGAACATCGCCGGCTTTGTGAAAGTGGCTGATGCCATGCTGGCGCAGGGCGTGGTCTGATCAGTCAGTAAGGGGCCGCTTTGCGGCCCAATCGCTGGCAAGCCAGCTCCCACAGGTCAAGTACAAGCCTCAAGGCAGCGCTGTACCTGTGGGAGCAACTGTCTTGTGGTGCTTGTTCTGGCCTCATCGCTGGCAAGCCAGCTCCCACAGGTCGGCGCTCGCCTTGGAGGCTACACGGTTCGGGTGGGAGCCGGCTTGCCGGCGATTGGCCCTCAAGCCTCACCCGCGATAGCGACCACCTCGATCATCTGATCCCCCACCGGCCGCCGCCACATCACTTCATCCCCAGGCCCAGCGCCCAGCAACGCCCGCCCCAACGGCGAGCCCCAGTTGATCAACCCGCGGCCCGCATCGGCCTGATCTTCCCCCACCAGCTGCACCTCATGCGCCTGGCCCTGCTCATCCACAAAGCTTACCCGGCTACCGATCTGCACCTTGTCCCGCGAGGTAGCGGCTGGCACCACCTGGGCACTCTGCACCCGTGCGCTGAAGTAGCGCAGGTCGCGCTCGGCATCGGCCAGGCGCTGCTTGTCGGCACGCTCGCCCTGGGCCTGCAACTCGCTGCGCAATGTGTTGAGTTCGGCTACCCGCTGCTGCAATTGCGCCAGGCCACTGGCCGTGACGTAGTTGGGCTGCTCGCTCACCCGTCGCTCAACCGGCTGGTCGGCCTGGGCGGCAGCTTGGTCTTCGTTGACGAACGCTCGGCTCATGCTGGCCTCCTTGTGCAGGAGACCATGATGGCAGGCCGCCGGTTTCAAGGGATGTCAGTTTGCGACCTAGTCGTGGCGATAAGCCCGTGCGGCGTCGCGGTCCTTCTCGTGCTCCCAGTCACGGTCGCGTTGGTCCCAGTAGCGGTCACGGTATTGACGCTGCTCTTCGCTGTTCTGCAGGGCGTGGCATTGGCGAAAGCCATCGTCCCAACCGCTTTCGTACTGGCGATTGTGCAGGTAGCGCGGCACGTCCTTGCGGAAGTCGCCGGCCATCACCCCGGCCGCCTGCCGGCCGCTGCTGCAGCCATCCTGGAAGCCATCGGCGTAGGCGGGGGGGTATCCGTGGTCGAGCATCTGTTCGTGGGTGGTTTCGCACCCTGACAGCAAAAAGGCAACGCACAGGCCTAACCAGTACCGCGACATGAACACTAGACCCTCCAATTGATGCTGGAGAGTCTAGGGGGCGATTTGTCGGCGAGCTGTCAAAACAGTGTCAAAGAGTCAGTAGTGGTACCACTTCAGCTCCAGCATCACTTCGTTCTGCGCCGTCGCCAGGTGGCTGAATTCGCGCGAGGCACTTAACCGCAGGCCCAGGTTGCGGCTGATTTCCCATTGCTGATTCAGGCTCACGCTGCGCCGCACTTCGCCGTTGGTGAAGAAGTCACCCTTCGCCTCCAGCGTCATGTTGCCCAGCCCGTTGCGCCAGAGCAGGCCGCCGTTGAACCCGGCTGCCGGGGAGATGAACTCGGCAAAATCATTGTGGTGTTCAACGCGCACCGTGCCCAGGGCGAAGCCCAGCAGTTCGTCGGCCAGTTGCCAGGTGCCGCCAGCGCCGCCATTCACATGGCTGACCAGCACTTCGTCGTCATGCTTGCCCGGCACCCGTTCCAGGCCACCGGTCACCTGCCATGACCACGGTTTGAGCAGCGCATTGCGGGGTGTCAGCGAGCGGATGGTGGCAAGGTCCAGGCGCTGCACCTGCCAGTCGTTGCCTTCGTACTGGCGGACTTTCAGCTGCAGAATCTCGATTTGCGCGCCCAGTGGGAAGCCGTAGGCGTTGTCGTTGAGGTCGTGATACGCCATGCGCAGGCCGTACTCGGCGTAGGCGCGGTCTTCTCGCGTGCCGACACCCAGCTGCCAGGTGCGTGAATCATGGCCATCCTCAGGCAACCCCGGGCGCTCGATTTGCAGCGCCGGCGGCGGGTTGCGGTTGATTGCGCGCAGCAGCTCGAAGCTGCGCGTGGCCTGGCCTGGGTCGCGTTGCTGGCCATTGGCGCGGTAACGCTCCAGGCGGTAGGCGGCGTCCTGTACCAGCGCCTGGCGCTCGCGGGGCAGGGCAGTGAACTCAGGGCTTTGCAGCTGTGCGGTATCGGCGCTGACAGCCAGCACTTGCTGCTTTTCGTGAGGGTCAAGCGGCTCGGCGCGGGCCAGCAGTTCGCGCTCGCGCGAAGGCCGGTAGTTGACGCTGGACACCAGGCCAGACTGGCGCACTGCCTTGACCGTGTCGGTAGGGATGGCGGTCAGCGGGAACTGCGACGTCAAATCCAGGCCTGGCCGCGCCACCTGCAGCAGTTCGAGCAGGCGGTACGAGCAGTTCTCGTCGAAGAAGAAATAGTCGAACTGGATCTGCTTCAGCTCCCACACATGCTCGACCATACGCCCGGTCTCTTGCGGGGTGAGGTCCAGCTGGTACTCCCACAGGTCGCGGTTTTCCAGGCTGCGGTACTCGGACAGCTTCTCTTGGTAGGGCATCAGCGCGAACAGGCCTGGGTAGCCGCCCATCAGGCCTTTCCAGGCATACAGGATGCTGTTGTCGCTGCCTTCGATGTAGGCGCCGAAGTTGATCGCGTAGCTCAGCAGCGTGGTGTCGTCGCTGTGGGTGTTGGACTGGTCGATGCGCAGCAAGGTGTGGCCGAACATCGACGAAGGGCTGTTCAGGTAGGCCGCCGGGAAGATCAGGGCGGCGCTGTGCGGGTCGATCGAGGTGTACCAGTTCTTGAATTCCTGGCAGTCGGGCTGTGGCAGGTCGGTCAGCCCCAGTTGCTCCTTGAGCCAGCGGGTACGCGCTGGGAAAACGCACTGGGCATGCTTGTCGCCCAAGCTGGCGGGCGCATACAGGGACTGCACCGTGGCCCGCAGCTCTTGGTCCGGGTGGTGCGCGCCATCGTCGGCGAGAAAGAACTGGGTATCGTCCACATAGCTGCGCCAACCCCCCAGCTTGGCGGTTTCGTAATGGCCCAGGGCGATCCAGTAGGGGTTATTGGCCAATTGCTGAAGACGGCCTTCATCCAGCGCAGGGGCAGCATGAACAGGGGCGCAGGCACACAGCGCCAGGTAAGCGAGGCGTTTGAGCATATCGGGCAACTACTTCTTCACGATGCCGAAAGAAAGGGCGAAACCCGCCCCGACACGGGGCGGGGATGCTGCGCTTAAGCCTCGGTGGCGTATTTGGCCAGGCGTGGGTCGTTCTTCAGAACAGCCAGGGTATTGCTGTGCACGGTTTCGGCCGTCACGTCGGCGCTGCTGAAGATCTGGCTGAAGTGCTGGTGGGTGACCGACTCGAAGTAGCTACGGTCTTCCGGCGCTACGCCCAGAACCACGGCATAGGTGGTCAGCGCCTCGCCTTTGCCCATGGCCATGTCTTCGGACAGTTCGTTCATCATGCCATTCATGGCAAACCACGACTTGCCGCCATAGGTCAGCGAAGCCTTGGTGGAGCAGCCATTGGTGCCGGAGGTCATGCCGAAGGTGGCGTTACCGGAGGTGCCGTTGGTGGTGGAAGCCAGGAAGTGAGCCGGCGTACCGCGTTGGCCTTCGAACAGCATGTTGCCCCAGCCGCAGTTCGGGCCGCCTGGCGCTTCAGCCATGGCATTGAGGGAGACCACGGTGAACAGAGTACCCAGAAGAATCCGTTTCATAGCATTTGTTCTCTATTTGTCTTAAACCAAGGGTCAGGGTTTCTGGCAACTCGGTTGCCAGGTCGGGAAAGCTTTTCACCCACCCGCGCAGCTTGGAGTTTAGGCACGATCTAAAGGTTGCGTTGTTGATTGCGAAAAATTTGCCTGGAGGCCTGCGTTATCGCGACTGCGACATAAAGTCCCGGTGAGCCTTGCAAGGCGCGCGCGGGCAGCGCCAGAATGCTCCGTATCCGCCCCGCCGAAGTAAGGAAACCCAATGCCCGATCCTGTCGCTGCGCGCCTGCGTCTTGCGCCTGAAGCCCTGACCCGGCGTTTTTCCCCCGAGCAGTTTGCTTTTACCCATACCGACGATCTGGAGCCGTTTCGAGGCGTTCTGGGCCAGGAGCGAGCAGTCGAGGCCCTGCAATTCGGCGTGGCCATGCCTCGCCCTGGTTACAACGTGTATGTGATGGGCGAGCCCGGCACGGGCCGCTTCTCGTTCGTCAAGCGCTACCTCAAGGCCGAGGGCAAGCGCCAGCACACCCCAGCCGACTGGGTTTACGTCAACCACTTCGAGGAAACCCGCGAGCCGCGTGCCCTGGAGCTGCCCTCGGGCAGTGCCGGTGAATTCATCGCCGACATGGGTGGGCTGATCGACAACCTGTTGTCGACCTTCCCGGCAGTGTTCGAGCACCCGTCGTACCAGCAGAAGAAGGGCGCCATCGACCGTGCCTTCAACCAGCGCTACGACCGCGCCCTGGATGTGATCGAGCGGGCCTCGCTAGAAAAAGACGTGGCCCTGTACCGCGACGCCAGCAACGTTGCCTTCACCCCGATGGCCGACGGCAAGGCGCTGGACGAAGCCGAGTTCGCACAGCTGCCTGAAGCGGTGCGCGAGCAGTTCCACGAGGACATCGCCCTGCTCGAAGAGCGCCTCAACGAAGAACTGGCCAGCCTGCCGCAGTGGAAGCGTGAGTCGAACAACCAGCTGCGTCAGCTCAACGAAGAAACCATCACCCTGTCCCTGCAGCCGCTGCTGGCGCCGCTGTCGGAAAAGTACGCCGAAAACGCTGCGGTGTGCGCCTACCTACAGTCGGTGCAACTGAACCTGTTGCGCACCGTGGTCGAGCAGTTGGTCGATGACAGCAAGACCGACGCCGTGGCGCGCAAGATGCTCGAAGAGCAATACGCCCCCAGCCTGGTGGTCGGCCATCACCACGATGGCGGCGCGCCGGTGGTGTTCGAGCCGCACCCGACCTACGACAACCTGTTCGGCCGGATCGAATACAGCACCGACCAAGGCGCGCTGTACACCTCCTATCGCCAATTGCGCCCAGGCGCCTTGCACCGGGCCAACGGCGGCTTCCTGATTCTTGAAGCCGAGAAGATGCTTGGCGAGCCCTTCGTCTGGGATGCGCTCAAGCGTGCGCTGCAGTCGCGCAAGCTGAAGATGGAGTCGCCGCTGGGTGAACTGGGCCGGGTGGCGAGCGTCAGCCTGACGCCGCAGATGATCCCGCTCAACGTCAAGCTGGTGATCATTGGCTCGCGCCAGCTTTACTACGCGCTGCAAGACCATGATCCGGACTTCCAGGAAATGTTCCGGGTGCTGGTGGACTTCGACGAAGACATGCCCATGGTCGACGAGAACCTGGAGCAGTTCGCCCAGCTCTTGCGGACCCGCACCAACGAAGAAGGCATGGCGCCGCTGACCAGCGACGCCGTGGCGCGCCTGGCCACCTACAGTGCCCGGCTGGCAGAGAACCAGTCGCGCCTGTCGGCGCGCATCGGTGACCTGTTCCAGCTGGTCAGCGAGGCGGACTTCATTCGCCAACTGGCCAGCGACGAGATGACCGATGCCGGCCACATCGAACGCGCACTCAAGGCCAAGGCCACCCGTACCGGGCGTGTGTCGCAGCGGGTGCTGGACGACATGCTCGCCGGCATCATCCTGATCGACACCGAAGGCGCGGCCATCGGCAAGTGCAACGGCCTGACGGTGCTGGAAGTGGGCGATTCGGCGTTCGGCATGCCGGCGCGTATCTCTGCCAGCGTTTACCCCGGTGGCAGCGGCATTGTCGACATCGAGCGTGAGGTCAACCTGGGCCAGCCGATCCACTCCAAGGGGGTGATGATTCTGACCGGCTACCTGGGCAGTCGCTACGCCCAGGAGTTCCCGCTGGCCATCTCGGCGAGCATCGCCCTGGAGCAGTCCTACGGCTACGTCGACGGTGACAGCGCCTCGCTGGGTGAGGTCTGCACACTGATCTCGGCCTTGTCGCGCACGCCGCTCAAGCAATGCTTTGCCATCACCGGCTCGATCAACCAGTTCGGTGAAGTGCAGGCGGTGGGCGGGGTCAACGAGAAGATCGAGGGCTTCTTCCGGCTCTGCGATGCACGTGGCCTGACCGGCGACCAAGGGGTGATCATTCCACGGGCCAACGTGGCCACCTTGATGCTCGACGAGCGCGTGCTGCAGGCGGTCGAAGCCGGGCAGTTCCACGTTTACGCGGTCAGCCAGGCCGACGAGGCGCTGAGCCTGCTGGTAGGCGAGGAGGCCGGTGTGGCGGATGACAAGGGCGAGTTCACCGAGGGCAGCGTCAATGCCCGCGTGGTGGAGCGCCTGCGTGAAATCGCCGAAATGATCAGCGAAGAAGACATCAAAGAGGCGGAAAAGGAACGCCTGGAAGAGGTGATTGCGCAGGCTAAACCCGCCTGAGTCAATAAATCGGCGCTGGCGGCGATGTGCTACCGTTCAGCGCCGGTTTTCCAACTTTCTGTGTTGTTCTTCTATGCTGGAACTTAGGGAGCAATCAGGGTTCAGGATGGAAACAGCCTGAGGGTTTCAGGCTGAACAGGGCTCATTGGAGGGGACGCGGCCATGCGCAACCTCAGCCTTACTCGCCAGTGCCTGGGCCTGGTGACCCGCATTGAATGCAGCATTCGCCCACTCGCCGGTGACAATGGCATGTGGACGCTGCTGTTCGCCGCCGGCATGGCCGGTGAGCAACCCTCGGCCATCAAGGCTCAGGGGCCGTTCCACGGGCCATTGGTTGCCGAATCGGTGCTCAATGCCATCGTCGACAGCCTCACGCTGCATGGCTATCAAGTGACCGAAGACCCGCAGATCTGGTGCCTGCACCTGCAAGCGCAGTTGCGTCGCATCAACGGTGAGCGTTGCCGCAACCTGGGGGATTATCAGTTTCATCCTGAAAGCTGAGTGAGCTGGGGCCGCTTTGCGGCCATTCGCAGCACAAGGCTGCTCCTACCGGTAGGGGCAGCCTTGTGCTGCGAATGGGCCAACTCGATTCAGCTTTTGCTGTAACAGGTGGCTGGCTATACTCGCCGTCGCTTTTTTAGTCACCTGACGAGTCCCTTACCCTCCATGGAACGTATTCTCGAAAACGCGATGTATGCCTCGCGCTGGCTACTCGCCCCTATCTACTTCGGCCTGTCGCTCGGCCTATTGGCCCTGGCGCTGAAATTCTTCCAGGAAGTCGTCCACGTCCTGCCCAACGTATTTGCCCTGAGCGAAGCTGACCTCATCCTGGTGATCCTGTCGTTGATCGACATGTCGCTGGTGGGTGGCCTGCTGGTGATGGTGATGATTTCCGGCTACGAGAACTTCGTCTCGCAACTGGACATCGACGACAGCAAAGAAAAGCTCAACTGGCTCGGCAAAATGGACTCTTCGTCGCTGAAGATGAAGGTTGCTGCGTCGATCGTGGCCATTTCCTCCATTCACCTGCTGCGGGTGTTCATGGATGCGCAGAACATCTCCACCGACTACCTGATGTGGTACGTGATCATCCACATGACCTTTGTGGTGTCGGCCTTCTGCATGGGCTACCTGGACAAGCTCACCAAGCACTGAGCCCACGCGGCTTGAGGGTAAAACTGACCAGTGGCGTCAGTTTTACCTTGTGTATTCGCAAACCTTGTACAAAAAATGAGCACTCACGCGGTTCCCGCTGCGAGGTGCTCTCATGAACCTGCATCAGCTCAATACCGAAGCCAGGGTCGGCCATGTCGACGAACTCAACCTGATTGCCATCGAAGGTGGCGATTATCTGCTTGAGGCCCGGATCAAGGGCCGTGCGCATCCGCTTTCCGACAGCCGTGGGCAACGCTTGCGCGTGCACTCCGTGGAAGAGGCACGGGGCCTGCTCAAGGACCTTCCATTGCTCTCGCTGAACCTGTTGCACTGGTCTGTGCAGGACGAAATGTGTGGCATGGGCACGCACCCGGAAGAAGACCTGAAAGTGCCGATTTCCCAGCGTTCGGCCTGGTAGCTGCTCGCAGCGCCCCAGTGTGCTAGGCTGCTCGCCCTTTTCATCAAGGGCGCGGCTGCACTGCGCCCTGCAGTGGAGCACGACAATGTCCGAACTCAACCTGTCTACCGACGAAACCCGCGTCAGCTACGGCATCGGCCGTCAGCTGGGTGGTCAACTGCGTGACAACCCGCCACCAGGCGTCAGCCTGGACGCCATCCTGGCTGGCCTGACCGACGCCTTCAACGGCGCCGACAGCCGCGTCAGCGAAGCCGACCTGTCGGCCAGCTTCAAAGTCATCCGCGACATCATGCAAGCCGAAGCTGCAGCCAAGGCTGAAGCCGCTGCTGGCGCTGGCAAGGCATTCCTCGCCGAAAACGCCAAGCGCGAAGGCATCACCACCCTGGCTTCGGGCCTGCAGTTCGAAGTGCTGACCGCAGGTGAAGGCGCCAAGCCGACCCGCGAAAGCAACGTGCGTACTCACTACCACGGCACCCTGATCGACGGCACCGTGTTCGACAGCTCGTACGACCGTGGTCAGCCGGCTGAATTCCCGGTTGGCGGCGTGATCGCTGGCTGGACCGAAGCCCTGCAGCTGATGAACGCTGGCAGCAAATGGCGCCTGTACGTGCCGAGCGAGCTGGCCTACGGCGCCCAAGGCGTTGGCAGCATCCCGCCGCACAGCGTCCTGGTGTTCGACGTCGAGCTGCTCGACGTACTGTAAGACCGCTGGGGCCGCTTTGCGGCCCATTCGCGGGGCAAGCCCGCTCCCACAGAGATACTCAAGATGAGCAGAGGGGTCTTTGTGGGAGCGGGCTTGCCCCGCGAAGAGGCCGGGCCTGCAAACATCAATTCCAGTCTGTCCCCCCAGGGCGCAACGCCCGCGCATAGCAGAACAGAAACAAATTCCGCACCAGCTCCTTGAGCACCCCAGGCTCACTCGAATTCAGCCCACTCATGTCCAGGTCACCCTGGTCTCGCAGTTCATCGAGCGCTTCTTCTTCGAGCACGGCACAGACTTCGCCAGTCTCACGATGCAGGATGCGCAGGTAAGGGTGGGGGCGTTCGAGCCAGGCGTCGATCAGATAAGTCATGGCTATTCTCCTTGGACAGCAATTCCAATGAGAATAATTCTTATTATCAAAATAGCAAGGGGCTATTGGCGTATTTTTGCCGGACGGTGCAGTGACCCTGTTGCAGGATCTGTCAGGGCCGCCTGAAAGGCAGCCCCGTCGCACAGCGTTATCAGACCTTGCGTACGAACTCGGACTTCAGCTTCATGGCGCCGATGCCGTCGATCTTGCAGTCGATGTCATGGTCGCCGTCGCACAGGCGGATGTTCTTGACCTTGGTGCCTACTTTGACCACCAGGGACGAGCCCTTGACCTTGAGGTCCTTGATCACGGTGACGGTATCGCCGTCCTGCAGGACGTTGCCGACCGAATCTTTCTTCACCACGTCATCGCTGGCGGCTTCGGCTTCGCCGTTGGCCGACCACTCGTGGGCGCATTCGGGGCAGATCAGCTGGCTGCCATCCTCATAGGTGTATTCGGAATTGCATTTGGGGCAGGGCGGCAGAGTGCTCACTTCGGTTCCTTAAACAGACAGGCGGTTAAAGGCCCATATTGTATAAGGTTTTAAGCGGGAAGTGTTTTTGTCCGTACAAAAGCATTCGCGGGACAAGGCCGCTCCCACAGGTTCTCCACCCAGCTCAAGGGCAGTGATGTACCTGTGGGAGCGGGCTTGTCCCGCGAAGAGGGCGACGCTGTCTTAGTGCGTACGCGCTACCGCAAACTCGCTCAGCTCGATCAATGCATCGCGATATTCGCTGGCCGGCAGCACTTCCAGGCACTCGATGGCCTTGGCCACATAGTCGCGTGCCATCTGCGCGGTGTAGTCCAACGCGCCCGAGGCTTCGACCGCTACGCGGATCTGCTCGAGGTCTTCCAGGCCGCCCTTCTGGATGGCTTTGCGCACCAATGCAGCCTGTTCAGGCGTGCCTTCGCGCATGGTGTAGATCAGCGGCAGGGTCGGCTTGCCTTCGGCGAGGTCATCACCGACGTTTTTGCCGAGGGTCTGCGAATCGCCCTTGTAGTCCAGTAGGTCGTCGACCAGCTGGAAGGCCACGCCCAGGTGGTCACCGAAGGTGCGCAGGGCCTCGCGCTGTGCTTCGCTGGCGCCGGCCAGCGCGGCGGCGCTGTGGGTCGAGGCTTCGAACAGCATGGCGGTCTTGCCGCGGATGACCTCCATGTACACCGCTTCCGTGGTGCTGGCATCGCGAACACGCGACAGCTGCAGCACTTCACCCTCGGCGATGACGCGGGTGGCCTTGGAGAGGATCTGCATGACCGGCATCGAACCCAGTTCGACCATCATTTCGAACGAGCGCGAATAAAGGAAGTCACCTACCAGCACGCTTGGCGCGTTGCCCCACAGCGCATTGGCGGTGGAACGGCCACGGCGCATGCCCGACATGTCGACGACGTCGTCGTGCAGCAGGGTAGCGGTGTGCAGGAATTCGATGGTCGCTGCCAGCAGGCGCAGGTCGTCGCCTTCGCGGCCCAGGGCCTTGCCGCAGAGCAGGACCAGCAGGGGACGCAGGCGCTTGCCACCGGCCGACGTGATATAGTCGCCGATCTTCGATACCAGCGGCACGCGCGAGGTCAGCTGCTTCTTGATGATCTCGTCGACGGCGCTGAAATCATCAGCCACCGCGCGGTAGAAGGTTTGGGGTTGCATCGGCTGCTCCATTGACGTTGCGCGGCATGCTAGGTCGCGGGTCCCGGTGTGTCAAGGCGCGGTGCCAGCGCCACCGGGGCGGTACTTGCAAGCAAAACCGGGGTTGCGTACAATCGCGCACCCTAACTTCCTGGGCAGCACCTGCCTTACGCAATTGCACCGGGCCGTTCCAGCCCCATGCAGCCATGCCAGCCAATACTCAATATATAAAGCGCTGGGTGAGCAGGATTATCGGAGAAATACCATGTCTTACGCAGTAATCGTTACCGGCGGCAAGCAGTACAAAGTCGCTGAAGGTGAATTCCTCAAGATCGAAAAACTGGAAGTCGCCACTGGCGAATCCGTGACTTTCGATCGCGTTCTGCTGGTTGCCAACGGTGAAGAAGTCACCATCGGCGCACCAGTCGTCGCTGGCGCTAAAGTTGTTGCAGAAGTCGTTTCGCAAGGCCGTCACGATAAAGTCCGCATCATCAAGTTCCGTCGCCGTAAGCACCACATGAAGCGTATGGGCCACCGCCAGTGGTTCACCGAGATCAAAATCACCGGCATCCAGGCTTAATCCCCTAGATCCCCTGAATTTATTTGGAGAATTGAACCATGGCTCACAAGAAGGCTGGTGGTAGTACCCGTAACGGTCGCGACTCAGAATCGAAACGCCTTGGCGTGAAGATGTATGGCAGCCAGGTCGTCAAGGCCGGCAACATCATCGTCCGTCAGCGCGGCACCCAGTTCCACGCCGGTTACGGCGTTGGCATGGGCAAGGATCACACCCTGTTCGCCAAGATCGAAGGCGTGATCAAGTTCGAGAAGAAAGGCGAGTTCAACCGCCGTTACGTGAGCATCGTCGCCGCTTAATCGCGACGTCGCTCCAGAAGCCCCGTCATGCGACGGGGCTTTTTCGTTTGTGGTGAGCCTCTTGCAAAGCTGTTTGTATGGGCTGCCGGCGTGGGTTTCTACGGTCGTACGGGGCCGCCGCGCTCATTTTTGCAAGAGCCTCAGGTTTTTTAAGTATTCAGCTCGTCTGCCGACGAGAGGCGGTTTTAATGAAGTTTGTTGACGAAGTATCGATTCGAGTCAAAGCCGGTGACGGCGGTAACGGTTGCATGAGCTTCCGTCGCGAAAAATTCATCGAAAACGGTGGCCCTAACGGGGGTGACGGCGGTGACGGCGGTTCGGTCTACATGGTCGCCGACGAAAACCTCAACACCCTGGTCGACTACCGCTACACCCGTCACCACGAGGCCCAGCGTGGCGCCAACGGTGGCAGCACCGACTGCACCGGCAAGAAGGGTGAAGACCTGTTCTTGCGCGTGCCCGTCGGCACTACGGTGATCGACGCCACCACCCAGGAAGTGATCGGTGACCTGATCACCCCTGGCCAGAAACTGATGGTCGCCCAAGGCGGCTGGCACGGCCTGGGCAACACCCGTTTCAAGTCCAGCACCAACCGTGCGCCGCGCCAGACCACCCCAGGCAAGCCGGGTGATCAGCGCGACCTGAAAATGGAAATGAAGGTACTGGCCGACGTCGGCCTGCTCGGCCTGCCGAACGCTGGCAAGAGCACCTTCATCCGTTCGGTGTCGGCCGCCAAGCCGAAAGTCGCCGACTACCCGTTCACCACCCTGGTGCCGAACCTGGGTGTGGTCAGCGTCGACCGCTGGAAGAGCTTCGTCATCGCCGACATCCCTGGCCTGATCGAAGGTGCTTCCGACGGTGCAGGCCTGGGTATCCGCTTCCTCAAGCACCTGGCACGTACCCGTGTGCTGCTGCACCTGGTCGACATGGCGCCGCTGGACGAAAGCAGCCCGGCCGATGCCGCCGAAGTGATCGTCAACGAGCTGACCCGCTTCAGCCCGTCGCTGGCCGAGCGTGAGCGCTGGCTGGTGCTGAACAAGGCCGACATGGTCATGGAAAACGAGCGCGACGAGCGGGTCAAGGAAGTGGTCGAGCGTCTGCAGTGGGAAGGCCCGGTCTACGTGATCTCGGCGATCTCCAAGCAGGGCACCGACAAGCTCAGCCACGACCTGATGCGCTACCTCGAAGACCGCGCCGATCGCCTGGCCAACGACCCGGCCTACGCCGAAGAGCTGGCCGACCTCGATCAGCGCATCGAAGACGAAGCCCGTGCTCAGCTGCAGGCCCTGGACGACGCCCGCACCCTGCGTCGCACTGGCGTCAAGAGCGTCCACGACATCGGCGACGATGACGGTTGGGACGATGATTTCGAGGACGACGAAGACGGCCCAGAAATCATTTACGTGCGCGACTGACCGCTTGCAGTACACTAAACGCCGCTCTCTGGAGCGGCGTTTTTGTATCTACGGTCTCTACAGATTCGACATAGGTTGGAAGAAGATGCGAAGCAAGGTGACGGGCGCCAAGCGCTGGGTCGTGAAGATTGGCAGTGCGCTGCTGACCGCCGATGGCAAGGGCCTCGACCGCGGCGCAATGGCCGTTTGGGTCGAGCAGATGGTCGCGCTGCGTGAAGCAGGCGTGGAGTTGGTGCTGGTCTCTTCGGGGGCCGTGGCAGCTGGCATGAGCCAGTTGGGCTGGACCTCGCGACCGAGCGCGATGAACGAGCTGCAGGCGGCCGCGTCGATCGGCCAGATGCGCCTGGTGCAGGCCTGGGAGTCGAGCTTCGGCGAGCACGGCAAGCACACCGCGCAAATTCTGCTGACCCATGACGACCTGTCTGACCGCAAGCGTTACCTCAACGCCCGCAGCACCCTGCGCACGCTGGTCGACCTGGGCGTGGTGCCGGTGATCAACGAGAACGACACTGTGGTCACCGACGAGATCCGCTTCGGTGACAACGACACCCTGGCTGCGCTGGTGGCCAACCTGGTGGAAGCCGACCTGCTGGTGATTCTCACCGACCGCGACGGCATGTTCGACGCCGACCCGCGCAACAACCCTGAAGCCCAGCTGATCTACGAAGCCCGCGCCGACGACCCGTCGCTCGACGCAGTGGCCGGTGGCACCGGCGGTGCCCTGGGCCGTGGCGGCATGCAAACCAAGCTGCGCGCGGCACGCCTGGCGGCACGTTCCGGTGCCCACACCATCATCATCGGTGGCCGTATCGAGCGCGTGCTCGACCGCCTCAAGACGGGTGAGCGCCTGGGGACTTTGCTGTCGCCTGAGCGCGGCATGCTTGCAGCGCGCAAACAGTGGCTGGCCGGGCACCTGCAAACCCGCGGCACGCTGGTGCTGGACGCCGGTGCCGTGCAGGCGCTGCGCCAGGCCAACAAGAGCCTGTTGCCGGTGGGCGTGAAGACCGTGCAGGGCAGTTTCCGTCGTGGCGAGATGGTGGTGTGCGTCGGCCCTGATGGCCTGGAAGTGGCCCGCGGTTTGGCCAACTACAGCGCCCTTGAGGCGCAAAAAATCATTGGCCAGCCGTCCGATGCCATCGAAAGCATCTTGGGCTACAGCGCGGAGCCCGAGCTGGTGCACCGTGACAACCTGGTTCTGGTCTGAGGGCGTGGGCATGTTGAAAAGGATGATCGCCGTGGCAGCGTTGGCGTTGCCGATGCTGGCCGGTGCCGAGGAGGTCGGCCAGGTGTCGACCGTGTTCAAGTTCGTCGGGCCAAACGACCGCATCGTGGTCGAGGCATTCGATGACCCCAAGGTCGAGGGCGTGACCTGTTACCTGTCGCGGGCTAAGACCGGCGGCGTGAAGGGTGGCTTGGGCCTGGCCGAGGACCGGGCAGAGGCGTCGATCGCCTGCCGTCAGGTGGGGCCGATCAACTTCAAGGGCGAATTGAAAGATGGCGAGGAAGTGTTCAAGGAACGCACCTCGTTGGTGTTCAAAACCATGCAGGTGGTGCGTTTTCTCGACAAGAAGCGCAATACCCTGGTGTACCTGGTGTACAGCGACCGCATGATCGAAGGCAGCCCGCAGAATGCGGTGACGGCGATTCCGATCTTGCCTTGGGCTCACTGATAGCCCAGTAAAAGCAGGGAGGCCTTTGGCCTCCATTCGCAGCACAAGGCTGCTCCTACAGAGATCTGAGCTGCGTCCCCTTGTAGGAGCAGCCTTGTGCTGCGAAAGGGCCGCAAAGCGGCCCCCGTTCACAACAATCAGGCCAACGCCTCAGCCTGATCCTCGTGCACGTCCGCCTTCACCTCATCCAGCCGGCTGATGAACTTCCAGTCCGCCTCGTCGATGTAGATGCCATTCGGCCCGCTGCCACCTTCCAGGTCGATCGCCACCTTGGCCGACACCTGCGGCTTCACGCTCGCCAGAATCGGCACGAAGCCCAGCTGCAAGCTGGTCTCCAGCAGTGCCGCCTGGTTGCGTTCGTCGATGTCTGCCGCCTCGTCGAGGTAGTACGGCAGGCGAATGCGCCCGGCCAGGTCGCGGTCCATCAGGTGCAGCAACAAGTACATGTTGGTCAGCGCCTTAATGGTCATGGTGGTGCCGTTGGACGCGGCGCCGTCAATGTCGGCGTGGATCACCGGCTGGCCATTGACCTTGGTGATCTCGAACGCCAGCTCGAACAGGTCCTTGAGGCCAAGCTGGTTGTGGTTGGCCGCCACCAGCCGTGCCAGGTACTCCTTGGCTTCTTCGTTCTTGTGGTCCTGGTCCGAGCTTTGGGTCAGGTCGAACACCGACAGGGTCTCGCCTTCCTCGTACTGCCCGGCGCTGTGGATGATCTGATCGATGTGCTTGAGCGCCTCTTTGTTCGGCGCCAGCACCACGCGGAAGCTCTCCAGGTTGGACACCTGGCGCTTGTTGATCTCGCGGTTGAACAGGGCCAGCTGGTGCTCAAGGCTGTCGTAGTCGCTGCGGATGTTGCGCAGGGTCCGGGCGATGTCGGTGACGGCCGCGCGGCGTGCCTTGGCCAGGGTCAGGGCCTCGTCGGTGCGGTGCGCATAGGCGTTGACCAGCAGTTGTAGACGGCGCTCCATGTCGTCTTCGCTGTCGAACTTGGCCACGCCCTTGAGGCGCACCTGGGCGTACAGCGCCTCGATCTGGTTATCCACCCGCTGCAGGCTCTGCCAGCTGTCTTGGTAGTCATTGAGCATCGGCAGCAGGTTGTCCATGGAGTCGTCGATCGCTTCCATGAACGGCGTGCCGTAGGGCAGGTCGGCCGGCAACAGCTGGCGGCGACGCAGGGCGTCTTCCAGGGTGCGTTGCTTGGACTCGAGGTCGCCGATCTGCCGGCCGACCAGTTGCAGCTTGGCCGACAGTTGCTGGACACGTTCGGTGAAGGCGTCGCTGGAGCGCTTGAGCTCGTCCTGGGCGGCTTCCAGTTGCGACAGCTGTTCCAGTTTCTCGGGCTCTTCGGCGGCCAGGGTTTCGCTGCGGCGGAAGTCTTCCAGGGCTTTTTGCGCGTCCAGTACCGCTTGGTACAGGGTTTCGGTCTGCGCCTTGGAGGCGGAGCGGTCGGCGGCTACGGCCTGCTGGGTCTTGAGCTGCTTGAGTTCTTTTTCCAGGCGCTCTTTTTGGTCGCGAAGGGCGGCACGGTCGGCCAGGGCCTGAAGGGCCGGTGGGTCGATGTGCGACAGGTCGATGGACAGGCCGGGCGCTTCGAAACGCTCGCCCTTGAACCCGTCGAGCACGGCTTCCAGCGACTTTACCCACAGGTCGCTGTCGTCCAGTTCGATGCCACGCTCGCCCAGCGGCAGGCTGAACAGGGCGCCGTTGAACAGGCGCATGAGGCGGTCGACATCCTGCTGCGAGAACTCTTCGCGCAGGCGGGCGTAGCTGTTGTTGTCGGCGTGGTCGAGCTGCTGGCGAACCTGCTTGAGGCGTTTTTCCAGGTCGCGTACGCGCTCATCCAGGTCTTCGGCCGAGAACTGCCGCGATTGGGCCAGCGCGCCGGCCAGTTCGTCGTGGGCGTCTTTGGCGGCCAGCAACTGCTGCTCCAGCACCTTGACGTCATCGACCAGGGCGAAGCGGTGCTTGAGCACCGACAGCTCGCCAAGCCAGCGCTGGATGCCGGTGATTTCACGCTCCAGGCGCATCAGCTCCTGGGTGCCGCCACGTTGGTCGTTCTGCAACCGGTCCTGTTCGCCGCGATAATGCTCGGACTGGATGACCAGCTCTTCCTTGCGCGCCATGGCGTATTCCTGCCAGGTGCCCAGCAGGTTGTCGAGCAGTGGCGAAAGGCGGTGCAGCTTGCCGCGCAGGATGTCGCGTTGGGCCACGCCACCGGCCAGGGCTTCGACCAGTGGGCCGGCGGCGACCAGGGCGTTGTAGTCCTGCTCCATGCGGCGCACGTCGCGGAAGGCTTCTTCACAGGCTGCGATGTAATCGACGCTGCCCGAGCGCAGGCTGTGCTCGAAGGCGTCGAGGAACAGCTGCTTGAGCTTGGCGGCGGTGATTTCGCGCATGTGCAGCAGGTTGATGAACAGCGCGCGGAAGGTTTTCAGGCTTTGCTCGCTGGTCGAGCGCAGCGGGATCATGGTCAGGTCCAGCGGCACCGAGGTGTGGCCGCCGACCAGCAGCCGGCGCAGTTCGTCGGGCTTGAGCTCGTAGGCCTTCAGGCCCAGGCGCTCCAGGTTGGTGAACAGCTCCTTCTGGCGCAGGCAGGTGTCGTTCTTCTGGTAGTGGGCCAGGTCCAGTTCGCCTTTGTAGGCGAAGAACTGGTGGCCGAAACCGCCACCCGGGCCGCGACCGACCACACCGATCACGTGCGGGCCGTGGGGCAGGTTCAGTTCGCAGAGAATGTACGAGGTATCGCTGGCGAAGTAGAAACGACGCGACTGCTCCAGGCTGTACTTGCCGAAGCTCATGTCGGACATGCGCGCCAAAATCGGGAACTGCAGGGCGTTGATCGACGCCGATTTACCCAGGTTGTTGGCGCCGTACACCGACAGCGGGTGTTCCAGCGGGAACAGGCCGAGGCTGTAACCGGCGGTGTTGAGCAATGCAAAGCGGCGGATGCCGTAGCGTTCCTGGCTCATGCGTCAATCTCCTGTTGCTCTTCGCGGATGGCCCGGGCCAGGGCGTCCTCTTCGCTCTCGTCGCCTTCGAACGGCGACAGGTCGAGTGGGTCGTCGGTGCGGTTGAGTTGTTCCGGGCTTTCTTCCTCGACCAGTACCGGTGTCGGCAAGGGCAGGTCGCTGTGCAGGGTGGCAGCCAGGTCGCGGTCCTGCTGGACCGACAGGCACACATCGAGGAAGCGGTGCATCGGCGGCAGAAAGCGGTAGATGCCGCCTTCCTCGTGGGCGAAGCCGAGCTGGGTCATGCGCCGGAGGATTTTCTCTTCGAGCTCTTCAACGGTTTGCACCTCGGCCTGCAGGAACAGGTCGCGGTACTTGTCCAGCAGCGAGGGCAGCTCGTCGCGGCCGATGCTGCCGCCGTCGAGCACGGCCATCGGGTCGCGGCCCTGGTCGGCGAGGTGCTCGACCAGGATGAAGGTGAACAACGACAGGCGCTGTGCGGTCTTGTTGACCTGGGCGGCGGCAAGCTCGGGCACGAAGTAATAGAAGCCACGGGTGTCGCACACCAGCTCGAAGCCCAGGGCCTTGAACAGGGTGCGGTACTGGTCCTGGAAGTTCGACAGCTGAGCGTACAGCTCCGGGTCACGGCGGCTCACGTGGAAACCTTTGAACAGCTCGCGGAAGATCGGCGCGAGCTGGGACAGTTCGGAAAGATCAAGATGCATTGGCTGGGCTCGCGTTGGATTCGGCAGTCGTTCGGGCGACGTCTTCACGGCTGGACGTCAGGGCGAACGAGCGCAGGCTGACCAGGTGTTCGTGGGTGGTGTAGTCGCGGCGCTCGAGGCGCTCGCGCTTGAAGCGCTTTTCTCGGGACAGGCGCGAGAACCAGTACAGCAGTTCGTCGGTCGCGCCTTCGGGCTCCTGGTCCAGCAGCCAGACCATCAGGTCGGGCAGCGGCAGGGCCTGCTCGCAGCGTTCGAGCATTTCCTTGACCGTACGTGGCGCGCGCGGCAGCGGGTCTTTGTCGGTCTTGTGCGCCTTGGGGAAGCGCGCAGGCTTGGGCTCGAAACGGGCCAGAGCGTAAACATAGGCCTCGACCTGGCTGGCACTGCCGAGGAAGGTGCTCTGCGGCCGGGTGAACATCGGCATGGCCGCTTGCGGCACGGCATCGATGCCCTTGCGGCGGATCACCGACAGGGCCAACGCAGCGCCACGGGTTACGGCGTTGTGCCGGCGCGCTTCTTCGCGCAGGGGCAGCAGCAGTTCACGGGCGTGGCGCAGGGTCAGCTGGGCGCTGGTCTGCATTTCCAGAATGCGCGCGTGGGTGCGCAGCAGCATGTCGTCGTCGACCAGGTGGCCGAGGCGCGCCTGTTCGCCCAGCAGGCGCAGCAGCACGGTCTCGACCTTGCGCACGCCTTGTTCGAAGGCGCCGTCGGCGTTGACCAGCTGGATCATCGGCTCGACGTATTCGTCCCAGGTCGCGAGGACTTCGGCGTAGCGCTGGCGCAGCGGAATCTGCCGGTTGCTGGTCTTGGCCCGTTCGGCCACGGCCACCAGCGCCTGCTCGTCGTTGTCGAGCTTTTTGAGCACATCGCGCACGCGCATGTCGAGCAGGCGCAGCTGGCGCGCCAGGTCGTCGCTGTCGCGGTTGTCGAAGGCGTCCTGGATATGCCCGGCGAGGCGCTCCAGGTGGCGCAGGTAGGCTTCGATCTCCAGGCACAGGCCCAAGCGGTGTTCGCGGCGCAGGTAGGCGAGGAAGTCGTGGATCTGGGCGTTGAGCTCGAAGCGGTTCGGGCTCTTGGCCACCGGGACCAGGATATCCAGGCGGATCCACACGTCGAGCAGCTGGGTGATGTCCTGCGGGGTGCTTTCGACCTGCTGGCGGGCCACATGCTGGCGCAGTTCGACCAGGCTCAGGGTGCCCTGGTCGAAACGTTCGCACAGCGGCTCGATCAGGGCCCAGTGTTCGGCTAGGGCGCGCAGGACGCGCTTGGGTTCGATCATTGGCTTCGACTCGTTGCCAAGAAAAAGGGGGCGATTGTACTGCATCCAAGGGGGAGGATTTCACCCCTTGGTCTGTAATGAGAGATGTCCCTTTGCTTTGCGTGTGTATGGCGTTGCTTTTGTGGCGGTGTTGAGACCGAGCGCCGCGCGGGCGGCGCTCGGTCTCAACAACACTGCAAAACCCAAGGCGTACGCGTTAGAATGCCCGATTGATTCAACCCTCCGGATACCCGCCCCGTGCTGACCGAACCCCGTCGCCGCGCCTACCTCTCCGCCATGCAAGTGGTGCACTGGCTGCCGCGCGCCGAACTGCCGTTCGCCGCACCGTCGCGCCCCGAACTGTTATTGCCGGTGGCGCCGGTCGAAGACATCGACTTCGAGGTCAGGCCTGCACCAGCGGCCAACCAGCCGGCGCCAGCCGCCCCTCAGGCGCGATCTGGCGAACGCCCGAAAATCGAAATTCCGCGCCCTGGCAGCACCGCAAAGCCCGCCGCCAAGCCAGCCGAAGCGGAACCAGAAGCACCCGCACCGCGCCCGGCTCCGGTGCCGCCGCCACGCTTCTCGCTGCAGTTGCTGCGCGCCGGCAGTTGCTTGCTGTTGGTGGAACTGGCCACCGGCCAGCCGTTCCAAAGCCGCGACCCGTCCTACCTGCTGCTCAAGGACATGCTGCGCGCCGCCGGCCTGCCCGACGCCCCGCAGATCATCGGCGAGCCGGTACGCTGGCCGTTGCTGGTGCGCGGCAACATGGACCAGGGCCCGGACGCAGCACGCGATTTTGTCCAGGGGTTCATTCAGGCACGCCTGGAAGAAGCCCCATGCAACTGCTTGTGGCTGATCGGCCTGCCCGCGCTGCGCTTCGCCGGCAATGCCGACGCGCACACCTACTACCAAGTACTGAAGCTCGAGGGCCTGGGCGACGCCTGGGCCTTGCCGGGCCTTGAACTGTTGATGGACGAGCCGCAGCGCAAGGCGGACGTCTGGAAAGCCATGCGCCAGCTGATGGCGCGCTGGAAGAGCGTTGAATGAGTGAATCGATCAGTTTCCGCCCGATGACCGAGGCGGATCTGGATGCCGTGCTTAAGATCGAATATGCCGCGTTCAGTCATCCCTGGACCCGCGGAATCTTTCAGGATGCGCTCAAGTCCTACGAAGTGTGGCTGATGTTCGATGGCCAGCAGCAGGTCGGCCACGGCGTGATCAACGTGATCATCGACGAGGCGCACCTGCTGAACATCACCGTCAAACCCGAGAACCAGGGGTGTGGCCTGGGCCTGCGGCTGCTCGAGCACCTGATGGCGCGAGCTTACCAGCTCAATGGGCGCGAGTGTTTCCTGGAGGTGCGCGCCAGCAACCAGTCGGCCTATCGGTTGTACGAGCGCTACGGGTTCAACGAAATCGGCCGCCGCCGTGACTACTACCCGGTCGCAGGTGGCCGTGAAGATGCCCTGGTGATGGCCTGCACCCTGTTCGAGGAGTGACCCCTCAGGCGCAGGTCCAGTCACACAGGTACAACCTGATGAGGCAAGACCATGCACGACCTGCAGGAACTGATCGATAACAATGCGCGCTGGGCCGATGCCATCACCCAGCGTGACCCCGATTTCTTTGCCAAACTGGCCCGTCAGCAAACCCCGGAATTCCTCTGGATCGGCTGCTCCGATGCGCGTGTGCCGGCCAACGAGATCGTCGGCATGTTGCCCGGCGACCTGTTCGTCCACCGCAATGTCGCCAACGTCGTGCTGCACACCGACCTTAACTGCCTGTCGGTGATCCAGTACGCCGTCGAAGTGCTCAAGGTCAAACACATTCTGGTCACCGGCCACTACGGCTGCGGCGGCGTGCGCGCCGCCATGCAGGACCGCCAGTTAGGCTTGATCGACGGCTGGCTGCGTTCGATTCGCGACTTGTACTACGAAAAGCGCGGTGAGCTGGCCAAGCTTGAAACCGAAGAGGCGCAGGTCGATCGCCTGTGTGAGCTGAACGTGATCCAGCAGGTCGCCAATGTGGCCCACACCAGCATCGTGCAGAACGCCTGGCACCGTGGGCAGGAGCTGTCGGTGCATGGCTGCATCTACGGCATCAAGGACGGGCGTTGGAAGAGCCTGGACACCACCATCAGCGGGTTCGCCCAACTGCCGCCGCAGTATCGATTGCGGGCGTTGGACTAACGGCAAAAACCATAGGAGCTCCCACAGGTGTGGGAGCCTCTCTATAACTGCGCTATACCTGAGGTATTGTCGTGGTGACCAGTCGCGGCGATGGGCTGCCAAGCGGCCCCAATTACAGGCCATGAGGCTTGAGCCGGGAGTAGGGATGACAGGGACGAAGTGGCTACTGCTGGTGGCGGGGATGTGGGCGGTCAATGCGGCGCAGGCCGATGACCGCGACGTGTGGATGTTCGCCCAATGGGCTGGCGATCATCAGACTCGCCCGTTCCGCGAGATGCTGGTAGACGCCCGCTTGTACGGGGTGGTGCCTATTCACCAACTGCTTCGCTCGGCCTCGGACTGGAAGCTGTGCCGGGCGTCGCCGTTTGCGGTGCCGCCGGCCAGCCAATGGCCGGCGGTGCGCTCGACGCTGTCGCTGCTCAGAACCCTCGGCGATCAAGGCATCCTGCGCCAGTTCGAGGTGGTTTCGGCCTACCGTGACCCGCGCCTGAACGTCTGCGCCGGTGGCGCCGCCAACAGCGCCCACACCCGCGCCTTCGCCGTCGATATGTTGTTGCCGGCTTGGGCCGACCCCAACCCGTTGTGCCGTTTCTGGCAACAGCATGGCCAAGCCTGGAACATGGGCCTGGGCCGCTACCCGTCAGGTCGTATTCATGTCGACACGGCCGGCTACCGCACTTGGGGTGGCGATGGCAGCGCCGGGTCGTCGTTCTGTATCAAACCCAAGTGAGCCAGGCAGGCCTGGCATTCGTCGATCACCCATTCGGCGAAGCGCTGGCGCTTGCCTCCCTCGTCCAGCGGCTGCGGGCTGAGCAGGTGGTAGGCCGAGCCGTCGCGCAGGAAGCCGAAAGGGGCCTGCAGTTGGCCGCTGTCGAGCTCGTCGCGCACCATCAAGGCTGACCCCATGGCCAGGCCCAGGCCCGCACTGGCGGCCTGGATCGACAAGTAGAAATGCTCATAGTCGCTGCGCTCGGTGTGCGCGGCCCTTTGTTCGCTCAGGCGTAGCCAGGTGGGCCAGGCGCTGGGCCGTGTGCGGCTGTGCAACAGGCGCTGGCCGTCCAGGCCGGTGGTGGCGCCGGGGCGGCAGACTGGGCCGATCCATTCGTCGCAGATCTTGCGGTGATGCAGTTGACGGTCCCAGTGGAAGTCATCGCGGCGCAGCGCCAGGTCGACGCCGCTGCGCGCGAAGTCCAGCGGCCCACCGGCGGCTACCAGATGCAGTTGCAGGTCGGGGTGGGCGCTGTGGAAGCGGGGCAGGCGCGGGATCAGCCAGCGCATGGCGATGGTGGGCTCGCAGGAGAGCACCAGCACGTTGTCGCGCTCCTGCTGTTGCAGGCGCTGCACGGCGCCTTCGAGCTGTTCGAACATGGCCTGGGTGGTGCCATGCAGCGCTCGGCCGGCGGCGGTGAGGAAGATGGCCCGGTTGCGGCGCTCGAACAGTTCGATGCCGAGGCTTTCCTCAAGTAGCCGTACCTGCCGGCTGACCGCGCCGTGGGTGACATGCAAGCGCTCGGCGGCGCGCACGAAGCTTTCGGTTTCGGCGGCAATGTCGAAGTAGCGGAAGGCGTTGAGAGGGGGCAGTTTCATGGTTTTGTGGTGCCTGTTCCGGCCTCTTCGCGGGCAAGCCCGCTCCCACAAGGATCGCGCACTCATGAAGTGTGCACAGCACCTGTAGGAGCGGGCTTGCCCGCGAAGAGGCCAGTACAAGCACTTCACCTCTGTGAGAAAAACTATCGAATATCCGCCACTATAAATCGATTTTTAGCGGCCCATAAGCCCAGGATAATCGGCGCGTCTGTGCATTTTCATCGCCAATCGAGACCTGCCAATGACCGAACTCATCGCTGTAGCCCTGTTCACCATCCTTGCCGTCATCAGCCCGGGGGCCGACTTCGCCATGGTCACCCGCAGCAGTTATGCGCAGGGCCGTAAAGCCGGACTGGCGGCTGCCGTGGGGATCGCCTTGGGTGTGCAGGTGCATGTGCTGTATACGGTGCTGGGCATCGCTGTGATCATCAGTCAGAGCCCATCCCTGTTCCTGTTCATGAAGGTCGTGGGGGCGGGGTATCTGATCTACCTAGGCTACAAATCGCTGACCAACACCACGCGTATCCGCCTCGACGGCATTGGCCAAGACACCGGCGCCAGCCTGTGGGCGGCACTGCGCACGGGGTTTTTAACCAATGCCCTGAACCCCAAGACCATGCTCTTCGTCATCAGCGCCTACACCCAGGTGGTGCAGCCGGGCAGCCCGCTGGCGCTGGACTTCGCTTACGGCGCGTTCATGTCGTTTGCCCATTGGGTGTGGTTCAGTTTGGTGGCGGTGTTCTTCTCCAGCACGGCGTTGCGCAAGGCGATGATCGAGCGGCAAGTCATGATGGACCGAGTGATTGGCCTGGCGCTGATCGGCCTTGGTCTGGCAGTTGTAATGGCGAGTGTGCGCTGACAGGGCAGGGTGGGCACCTGGTATTTCTATCAGTTGTAGCGATGTGATCGCATCAGGCAGGATCCTTCGGACAGGCAAGTGAAAACCTGCGTCAAGCCGGTGATTGCATGTCGGGTAGTGGCAATTTAGAATAGAATCATTCCCATTTGCGAAGCCTCGCGATGAAAATACCTCCATTTCCCGCCGCAGACTGCCTGGATGACTGGTTCAGGGGCTGTCACCAGTGGCTGCTGGTGTGGTTGCGCCAATGCCTCAATGGGGTGCAGCCATGAGCCCAGAAATCCTACACGAAGCCGTCGAATGGCTGGCGCGCCTCGACGGCCAGCCCAGTGGCCGCGAGCGCAAGGCTTTTCGTGTCTGGCTGGCACAAGATGAAGAGCACATCGAAGCCTTTAAGCGCATGCAGGAAACCCTGACCTCTTCGCACGAGCATGCGCCTGCCGCGCGCACGGCTCTGACAATTAAAGTGCTGGCCCTGGTGGTAGTGCTAGCACTGCTTACAGCTGTGTGGGTTTAGCACATCGCACTGGGTCAGTTGCCGGAGAGGCCGTAACTTTTTCGCAGGCAAAGAAAAAGGGCCTACCTTTCGGTAAGCCCTTTATCATGTTTGGTGGCTACACAGGGACTTGAACCCCGGACCCCAGCATTATGAATGCTATGCTCTAACCAACTGAGCTATGTAGCCAATGGCGCGCATTATTCCCTTGTGATGCCCCTCTGTCAACACTCATTTCAAAAAAAATTTGCACGCTTTCAAAAACTTAGCCGCCAGGCCCGCCTTCAGCGAACGATCAGCCAGTGCCCGAGCATGCTGTGCAGCTGCAATTGCTGGGCGCTGGCCAGTGCGGCGAGGCTTTCGGCAGGGCGGTCGAGGTTGAAATCGCCGCTCACGCGCCGATGGGCGGTGTGTGCGTCGACTATCCATAGACGTTCGCCCTGGTAGCCCGCCAGGCGTTCCAGCACCTGCCCAAGCGGCATATCGGTGGCGCGCAGGCGGCCGTTGCGCCAGCTGTCGGCGGTCTTCGGATCGGCCTTTTGCACAGTATCCATCCGTGTGCCATCAAAGCTCACCCGTTCACCCGCCGAGACCAGGCGCTGCTCGCCGCCCTGCACAACCATGGCCTTGCCACTGAGCACCACCAGTTCGTCGTGGTGCGCATAGCGCGCGATTTGCAGGCGGGTACCAAATACCTGGATGCGCGCATCGCCCACTTCTACCTCCATGGCCCGGCCGTCAAGCAGGACCTCCAGGTACACCTGGCCTTGCACCAGGTGCAGCTGGCGGGTACGGCCACGCAGGTCGACGTTCATCGCGCTGGCGCTGTCCAGGTGCAGGGTCGAGCCGTCGGGCAGGCGCAAGCTGCGGCGTTCGCCCACGTCGGTGTGCAGTTCGCTGCCCAGGCGTTGCATCAGTGGCCAATACACGTAGGCCAAAGCGCCCAGCACCAGCAAAAACAGCAGCGCCAGCCATTTGCCCAAGTGACTGCGGCGCGTGTTTATCTGCCGCGGTCGGGGGCGTGCCGGTGGCGGTTGCAGCTGTTGCCAGAAGGCTTCCAGTTCAGCGTAGGCTTGGGCGTTCTGCGGCGCCTGGCACCAGGCAGCAAACACCTGGCGTTCGCCTTCGTCACAGCCGGGCTGACGCAAACGGGAAAACCACTCCAGGGCTTCCTGCTGAGGGTCGGGCTGCGGTTGCTTGGCGGGCATCGGGCTCATGGGATCGGTCTGCTCACGATAGGGGCCGTTTCGCCCAACGATGACAGGGGAATGAGTCGAGGATGCTAATTATATTGAGAACCATTTACAAGTACGTTTCGACGGAGGGATAAAAAAGGTAGCTATGTATCTATTTGTTTCCCGATAATCGGATCCCAAACCTGCGGACGGAGATTCAGGCACATGGCCATCAGTAGCACCTCCACGGCGTCCACCAGCGCAGCGGCGAACCCTGCCAACCCGTTGGTGATGCGCATCATCGGCTTCTGCGCCCTGGCGCACTTGATCAATGACCTGATCCAGTCGGTGCTGCCGGCGATCTACCCGATGCTCAAGGCCAACTACGACCTGAGCTTCGCCCAGATCGGCATGATCACCCTGACATTCCAGATAACCGCCTCGCTGCTGCAGCCTTGGGTTGGCTTCTTTACCGACCGCCGGCCCGCACCCAACCTGCTGCCGATGGGCACCCTGTGCACGCTGGTGGGGATCGTCATGCTGGCCTTTGTCGGCAGCTTCCCGATGATTCTGCTGGCCTCGGCGCTGGTGGGCATTGGTTCATCCACCTTCCACCCCGAAACCTCGCGCATCGCACGGCTGGCCTCGGGCGGGCGATTTGGCCTGGCCCAATCGACCTTCCAGGTAGGCGGCAACACCGGCTCGGCGTTGGGGCCACTGCTGGCGGCGGCAATCGTCATCCCGTTCGGGCAGACGCACGTGGCCTGGTTTGGCCTGGCGGGGCTGTTCTTCTTCGCCGTGACCCTGATGCTGCGCAGCTGGTACAAGGAGCACCTCAACCAGGCCAAGGCCCGCAAGGCGGTGCAGGCCACCCATGGCATCTCGCGCAAGCGGGTGATCGCGGCGCTGATCGTGCTGGGCCTGTTGGTGTTCTCGAAGTACTTCTACATGGCCAGCTTCACCAGTTACTTCACCTTCTACCTGATCGAAAAGTTCGACGTTTCGGTGGCCAGCTCGCAGCTGCACCTGTTCCTGTTCCTGGGCGCGGTGGCGGCCGGTACCTTCTTTGGCGGGCCGATCGGTGACCGTATCGGGCGCAAGGCGGTGATCTGGTTCTCCATTCTGGGCGTGACGCCGTTCACCCTGGCGCTGCCGTATGCCGACCTGTTCTGGACCTCCGTGCTGAGCGTGGTGATCGGCTTCATCCTGGCCTCGGCGTTTTCGGCCATCGTGGTGTATGCGCAGGAGCTGGTGCCGGGCAGCGTGGGCATGATTGCCGGGATCTTCTTCGGGCTGATGTTCGGCTTCGGCGGTATTGGCGCGGCGCTGCTGGGTTATGTCGCGGACTTGCGCGGTATTGAGTACGTGTATGGCGTGTGCTCGTTCCTGCCGTTGTTCGGGTTGTTGGCGGTGTTCCTGCCGTCTACCGGCAAGCGTTGAGCCTGTAAGGGGCTGCTGCGCAGCCCAATCGCCGGCAAGCCCGCTCCCACGTCAATTTTTAGAAATTGCGCAAGGACAGTTGCTCCCACAAGGAGCAGCCCTGCCGAGCACAGGACTGGCCGGAATAGGTCGTGCGGCGGCCCCCTGACGATTGACGGCCCGACCACCGTTAGCCTAGAGTGCCGCCTCTTTTCTCCAACCTGCGTAGCCAAAGCAATGCGCCGTAACCCGTCCCTCCCACCTGCTCGCCAGCCTGCACTCCAGGCCCTGCGTCGTGCGTGGCCGAGCGACACGGTGCTCAAGCGTCGGCGCAGCGTGCTGTTTGCCTTCACCTTCTCGCCTCACCTTGCCCTGAACTGATCCGCGCTTTTGCGTCGTCCGCCGTCTCGGCGTGCGCGCTCGTGTTTGCTCGTCTTTTCGGTTTGCAAGGAGTGGTAAATGAACATGCGTTTGCTGGCGGGCCTGTTGTTCGCCGTGTCGGTGGTGGGCTTTAGCCTCGGGGCCAGCCTGCCGTTGGTGTCGTTGCGCCTGCATGAGGCCGGCGCAGGCACGCTGGAAATCGGCATTATTTCGGCCATCCCGGCAGCAGGGATGATGCTTTCGGCATTCATGGTCGACGCCTGCTGCCGGCGCCTGACCCGGCGCACCATCTACTTGCTCTGCTTCAGCCTGTGCACCGTCAGCATCGCCTTGCTGGAGTCGGCTTTCGACTCGATCTGGCTGCTGGCGTTGCTGCGCTTGGGCCTGGGCATCGGCATGGGTATCGCCATCATTCTGGGCGAGTCCTGGGTCAACGAGCTGTGCCCCGAGCACAATCGCGGCAAAATCATGGCCCTGTACGCCACCAGCTTTACCGGCTTCCAAGTACTCGGCCCGGCAATGCTGGCCGTGCTGGGCGCCGACAGCCCATGGATCACCGGCGTGGTCACCGCCTGCTATGGCCTGGCGCTGCTGTGCATCGTGCTGACCGTGCCCAATGATTACGTCGAGCATGAAGAAGGCGAAAAAAGCTTCGGCCTGGCCGGGTTCTTCCGCGTGGCGCCGGCCTTGTGCGTCGCGGTGCTGTTCTTCTCCTTCTTCGACGCCGTGGTGCTGTCGCTGCTGCCGGTGTACGCCACCAGTCACGGCTTTGCCGTGGGGGTGGCGGCGCTGATGGTGACCGTGGTGTTTGCTGGCGACATGCTGTTCCAGCTGCCTTTGGGCTGGTTGGCCGACCGGGTCGAGCGCACCGGGCTGCACCTGGTGTGCGGCCTGGTGGCGATGCTGATCGGCATCGGCCTGCCGTGGCTGCTGCAGATGACCTGGTTGCTGTGGCCGCTGCTGGTGGTGCTGGGCGCAGTGGCGGGGGGCATCTACACCTTGGCGCTGGTGCTGATTGGGCAGCGCTTCAAAGGGCAGGACCTGGTCACGGCCAATGCCAGCGTCGGCTTGCTGTGGGGGGTGGGCAGCCTGATCGGGCCGCTGGTCAGTGGCGCGGCGATGGATGTGGCACCGCACGGGTTGCCGATGGCGCTGGCGATCATGGCAGGGTTGTTCGTCTGTTTTGCCCGGCAGTCGTACCGGCGGGCAGGGCGCTTGCGCGCGGTGGCGGACTGACCACGCGGGGTTCAGGCGGCGTCGATGCTCACCCAGTAGCGTGTGCGGTACTCGACCCGCACCGGCAGGCTGCGCGTGAGCAATTGCAGAATCTGCCCGGTATCGGCCAGCTGGTAGGTGCCGGACACTTTGAGGTGTGCCACTTCGTCGGCGCAGCGCAGCAGGCCCGGGCGGTAGCGGGCCAGCTCCGCCGCGAATTCGCCGAGAGGCATCTGCTGCACGCTGAGCACGCCGTCGGTCCAGCCCCAAGGGTCGCTGCGCAGGTTCACGGCCTGCAAGCTGCCGTTGGCCTGCACCTGCAAGGTTTCGCCAGCCTGTACCAACCGCGCTGAAGGCGACGCGGGGAACAGCGTGACTTCGCCACGGCGTACGGCCACCAACAAGCCATTGTCGTTTTCGCGCAGCAGCAGTTGCCCGTCGAGTGTGCCCAAGGTGCCGACAAGGGTATCGATGCGGAAAGGGCGGCTGTCGTTGGCGTTGGCGTCCAAGCTGACCTCGCCCCGTATCAGTTCGAGCAGTCGTTGTTCGCTGCTGTAGTGCAGGTCGATGGCACTGGCGGTGTTGAGCTGGATACGGCTGCCATCACTGCCTTGCAATTGCCGACGTTCACCCGCCGCGGTGCTGCTGTCGGCCAGTAGCTGCGGCAGGCCCAAGGGCGCGCGTGCGGCCCAGCCCAGGCTGCCGCCAACGGCCAACAGCGCCAGCAGCTTGAGGTGGTCCCGGCGGCTGCTGTGCTGGCGCTGGCTGGCGTCGAGGGTGCGTCGGCTCAGTGCCTTGGGCAACCCGGCCAGCTCGTCGCTGAGGCTGCTGACACGCTGCCAGGCCTGAGGGTTTTGTGGGTGGCTGGCCAGCCATTGCTGGAATTGCCGCTCGGTACGCGGGCTGGGGGTGTCGAAGCGCAGTTTCACCAGCCAGTCGATGGCCTGGTCGACCTGGGATTGTGCGGGGGCGTTCTCAGCGTTCGACATAACGCAACCGGTAGCAGACACCCAGGGCCTTGGCCAAGTCGCGCTCGATGGTCGCGCGGGACACATCCAGCTGCTGGGCGATCTGCGCGATGCTCAGCCCGTCGATCTGGGCCAGCAGAAAGGCCTGCCGCACCCGCGGCTTCAGCGCCTGCAGGGCGCGGTCGAGGCGTTCCAGCGTATCGAGGATGACCAGCCGGTGTTCCTCGCTGGGCACTTCGGCTTCAGGCAGGTGGGCCAGGCTTTCCTGATAGGCCCGCTCCAGGGCGCGGCGGCGGAACTGGTCGATCATCAGCCCACGGGCGATGGCGCTGAGGTAGGCGCGGGGCTCCTTGAGCGGTGAGGCCTGACGGGCACGCAAGACCCGGACGAAGGTATCCTGGGCCAGGTCGGCAGCATGCTCATGGCACCCGACCCGGCTGCGCAGCCAGCTACTTAGCCAGGCGTGATGGGACTGATAGAGCAGAGCGACCTCGGTGGGCTTGAGCGTGTCGTTGATCTGCATCGTATCGAAGGCCTGATCCCGTGAGCGTGCGCGATTGTGAATAGTTCTCAATTCTATGCGGGTAACGCGCCGCAGAGCAATGGTATGCCAGGAATTAGCCGCGCAAGATCCGGCGTTTCGCCGATGAACGGTTGGGCTAAGCTTGGCCTCTAGTCGACGTGTTGGAGCCGCTATGATCCTGGCTGACCTTTCGCCCGAAGCCTACCGGGAAGCTGCCCGCTACCTGGCCGAG
This sequence comes from Pseudomonas sp. B21-031, assembly GCF_024748985.1. Lineage (NCBI taxonomy): Bacteria > Pseudomonadati > Pseudomonadota > Gammaproteobacteria > Pseudomonadales > Pseudomonadaceae > Pseudomonas > Pseudomonas sp. B21-031. Next base: position 802,419 of record NZ_CP087181.1, read on the forward strand.
TCGGACCCGGACTGGGCGCGGCATATCGCAGCGATTGGGCCGTGCCTGCACCAGGCGACGCCGGGACGCGAGCCTTATGAGGCGCTGGTACGGGCGATTGCCTACCAGCAATTGCATGCACGCGCTGCCGAGTCGATTTTGCGCCGGCTGTTGGCGCTGTTCCCCGCAGGCGGCTTTCCCGCACCGCAGCAATTGCTGGCTGTAACGCCAGAGGCGATGCGTGCGTGCGGCTTTTCGGCGAGCAAGGCAGCCACGGTTCAGGGCATTGCCCAGGCCCGCCTGGCGGGTGTGGTGCCCAGCCGTGAGGAGGCGCTGGCCATGCCCGATGAAGCGTTGATCGAACGCCTGGTGGCCCTGCGCGGGGTAGGGCGCTGGACGGTGGAGATGTTGCTGATCTACTGCCTTGAGCGTTCGGACATTCTGCCGGTCGACGACTTCGCGGTGCGTGAGGGGTATCGTCGGCTCAAGGGGCTGGAGAAGGCACCGACGCCGGCGCAGATGCGCTCGCTGGGCGGTGGCTGGCGCCCGTTCCGGACCGTGGCAGCCTGGTACCTGTGGCGGGCCTGAGGTGTTTGCTGTGCCTGCACCGGCTTGCCCGCGAAGAGGCCGGTACAGGCGATAAAGATAAGAGGTATCCCGCGATGAAACCCTACACAACCTCCGAACAACGCTGGCAGGCCGTGCAGGCTCGCGACGGCAACGCCGCCGGTCACTTCGTCTACGCCGTGCGCACCACCGGTATCTACTGCCGCCCTGGTTGCAAAGCGCGCATGGCCAAGCGCGAGAACGTCGAGTTCTACAGTGACGCCGCCGCTGCCGAGGCTGCGGGTTACCGGCCCTGCAAGCGTTGCACGAGCGCGAGCCGTGCCACTGCAACCCGGCGTAGCGAACTGGTCACCCGCGCCTGCCGCCTGATCGAGGGCGAAGAGATTTCGCCGAATCTCGACCAACTCAGTGCACAACTGGCCGTCAGCCCCTTTCACCTGCACCGCCTGTTCAAGGCCGAAACCGGCTTGACCCCCAAGGCCTACGCTTCGGCATTTCGCGCCAGGCGCCTGCGCGAGCACCTGGAGAATGGCCAGCGCTCAGTCACCGATGCCATTTACGACGCCGGCTACAACTCCAACAGCCGCTTCTACGAAAGTGCCGAGCAACGCCTGGGCATGCGCCCCAAGGCCTACCGTGCCGGCGGGCAGGGGGCGACCATTCGCTTTGCGCTGGGCCAGTGTTCGCTGGGGGCGATATTGGTGGCGCAGAGCGAGAAGGGCATTTGCGCGATCCTGCTGGGTGATGACCCCGAGCCACTGCTGCACGCGTTGCAGGACCAGTTCCCAAACGCCCGGCTGATAGGCGGCGACAACGAATATGAACGCGTGGTCGCCGAGGTGGTGGGCTTTGTCGAAGCGCCAGCACTGGGCCTGGCGCTGCCTTTGGATGTGCAAGGCACGGCTTTTCAGGAGCGGGTCTGGCAGGCCCTGCGCGAGGTGCCGGCCGGCTGTCGGGTCAGTTACACCGACATCGCCGAGCGTATCGGCGCACCCAAGGCGGTGCGTGCGGTGGCCATGGCCTGCGCCGCCAACCGCATTGCCGTGGCTATCCCGTGCCACCGGGTGGTACGCCGCGATGGCGATATCAGCGGCTATCGCTGGGGCGTCGAGCGCAAGCAGCAACTGCTCAAGCGAGAAACGGCACTCTCCTGATCGCCTCAAGCCGCGTAGAATCCCCCGCCAAATCGAAATGTATAGAGGAATGTTCGATGAGGCGTGTCAGCCTTGCCCGTTATTGCCTAGGCGTATTGGCCCTGATGGTGGCGTTGGCCACCCCGGCCTGGTCCGCCCCGGCCACGCCAGTCTCCAGCCTGGCCGCTGCCGAACTGCCGGTGCTCGAAGAAAACGCGAGCCTTGAGCAACTGAATGACCGACTCGACGAGATCCGCCAGGGCGTCACCAGCAACGCCAATGACGACGTGCTCTCGCAGTTGCGCCAGGCCGCCATGCAGGTTCAGCGTCAGGCCGATGCACTCAGTGCGCTGCGGACCACCGACGTCGAGGGCCTGGACGACAAACTCAAAGTGCTTGGCCCGCCCCAGCCGGACGAGACCGCGACCATCACGCTTCAGCGCAAGGACCTCGAGGCGCAGAAAAAGTCCTTACTGGCCGAGCAGGAACAGGCGACCAAGCTGACCCAGTCGGCCCGCGACCTGTCCACGCAGATCGTCAACCTGCGCCGCAGCCAGTTCAACTCGCAGGTCACCAGCCGCGCGACCAGCCCGCTGACCCCGGCGTTCTGGCAATCGCTGATCCGCCCTACCGCTGAAGACCTGAGTCGCCTGCGAGACCTGCGCGGCGAGGCGGCCGATGCCGTGGCCAGCGCGTTCAGTGCCGAGCATCGCTGGTTGTTCTTGACCAGCCTGGTGGCGGCAATCCTGGTCTGGACCTTGGTCCGTCGCCTGCTCGAACGCCTGCTGGCAGACGCCATGATCCGCTGGCTACCGGAAGGCCGCCTGCGCCGCAGCGCCTTGGCCCTGAGCGTCAGCCTGGCGACGCTGGGTACCATCGCTGGCTCCGTGTCACTGCTGCGCTGGGGCCTGGAAAGCAGCGCAGAGCTGGGTTCGGACATCGCCAGCCTGACCAACCATATCCTCACCCTGGTGGTGTTCAGCGCCTTCATTTCGGGCCTGGGCCGCGCCATGTTGATGCTGCAGCGCCCGTCCTGGCGCCTGCCACCCATCCACGATGAAGTGGCCAGCGCCCTGGGCTGGTTCCCCAAACTGCTGGCCCTGGCATTGATGGTGCTGCTGACCCAGGAGCGCATCAACAGCGTGATCGGCACCAGCCTGGCGCTGACCGTGGCCACCAACGGCCTGACCGCGCTGGTGGTGGCGGTGATCTTCTCGGTGGCCTTGCTGCGCTACCGCCGCACCTTGCGCAAGCATGACCTGGAGCGCCCGACCGGCCTGGCGGGGCTGATCCCCTTCGTCATCGTGGTGTGGGTGGGGTTGATCGTGCTGGCACTGCTGGCCGGCTTCCTGACCCTGGCCTACTTCCTGACCGCCAAGTTGCTGTGGATCAGCGTGGTGGCCACCTGCGCCTACCTGTTGACCACCTTCCTCGGTGACCTGTGCGAGACCCTGCTGTCGCCTCGTCAGCCCGGTGGCCTGGCCTTGGCGTCGACGCTGGGCCTGGCGCCGCGTCATCAGGCTCAGGCCAGCACGATTCTCGCCGGCATTGGTCGCACTGTGTTGCTGTTCCTTGCGGTACTGCTGGCCTTGACGCCGTCGGGCACCAGCCCCGGCGAATTGCTGCTCAGCCTCGGGGATTGGGACGACACCGGCGGCAAGATGCTCGGCAACATGAACATCGTGCCGCAGGACATCCTGTTGGCGGTGGTGATGTTCTTCGGCGGCATGTTCGGCATTCGTGTGCTCAAGCGCTGGTTGAGCGAGCGCCTGCTGCCAGAAACCGACATGGACGCCGGCATGCGCGCCTCGCTGGTGACGCTGGTGGGTTACCTGGGCTTCCTGTTCCTGGCCATGCTGGTGATGTCGACCCTGCGCATCAACCTGACCAGCCTGACCTGGGTGGTGAGTGCGCTGTCGGTCGGTATCGGTTTTGGTCTGCAGCAGATCGTGCAGAACTTCATCTCTGGCCTGATCCTGCTTACCGAGCGCCCGGTGAAGGTGGGCGACTGGGTCAGCCTGGCCGGTGTCGAGGGTGATATCCGCCGCATCAACGTGCGCGCCACCGAGATTCAGATGTCTGACCGCTCGACGGTGATCGTGCCCAACTCGCAGTTTATCTCGCAAAACGTGCGCAACGTGACCATGGGCAACGCCCTTGGGGTGGTCAGCATTACCCTGACCTTGCCGCTGGAAACCGATGCCAACCGTGTGCGGGAGTTGCTGCTGGCGGCGTATCAGGAGCACGAAGCGATTCTGGATGCCCCCGCGTGTTCGGTGTCGTTCAAGGACCTGACCACCAGCGGCATGGTCATTGGCGTCAGTGGTTACGTGGCGGGGCCGCGGCAGGTGTCGGGCACGCGCAGTGACCTACTGTTCACCATTCTTGGCCGGTTGCGCGATGAGGGCATCCCGCTGTCGTCGCCGCAAAGCATGGTGTTGGTGCAAGAGGGCGCGCGCCCGGCTGACGAGCCGGCGTGAAGCCGGGGCCGCACAGCGGCCCCGGCTTCAATGCTGCTTGGCCTGCCTGATCCTGACCAGGATCACCAGCAGCACTAACAGCACTGGCGGCGCCATCGCCAACAAGCCATCCCGCGCCGTCAGCCCCACCCCCAGCACATTCAGCCCGCCATACAGCAGCTTGAACAGGTTCAACAGGTAATAGGTGATGGCGATGATCGACAGCCCCTCCACCGCCCGCTGAATCTTCACCTGGGCGTCGGCCCGGGCATTGAGGCTGCGCAGGATCTCTGCGTTCTGCTCTTCCATCTCCACCTGCACCCGCGCCTGCAGCAGGTCCCCCAGGTTGGCGACATTCTTCGCCAACTGCTCCAGCCGTTGCTCGGTAGCTGCGCAGTAACGCACCGTGGGCTTGAAGCGGCGTTCGATGAACACGCCCAACCGCTGGCAATCGCCCACGTGGCTTTCGCGCAGTTCAGCCAACCGCTCGAACACCAGTTGCGCATACGCCTGGGTAGCGCCGAAGCGGTGGCGGGTCTTCACCGTGTGGCTGACCACCTGGCGCGACAGCAGGGCGATGGCATCGAGCAGCCCCTTGGAGTCGTGGCCATCGCCCCCGGCGCTGCGTTCGGACAGGCTCACCAGGGTCTTGTCGAAGGCGTCCAGCTCCTGGCTCAGGGCCTTGGCCGTGGTCAGGGTCAGCGAGGCCATCATGCGGTAGGTTTCAATCTCCAGCAGACGCCGGATCATGCGGCCCTGGCGATAGGCATTGAGGCGGCGATTGATGAACAGGAAGCGGTTGGTACCGTCCTCGGTCAGGCGAAAATCGCTCCACACCGACGCATCGCCACCGCCCACACAGGAGCCGCAGGGGTCTTTGAAACCGTAGTGGGTCAGGTCGAGGTCCTGTTCGTCGCGGACCAGCACCTGCACCGCATTGATCACCTGCGCCGTTTGCGGGGCGATGGCTTCGGCCAGCACCTGTGGCAGGGCTTGCCACTCGGTGTTGGCGGTGGAGCAGGGCACCACCAGGGTCAGGGTGAAGAACTCGGTGTGCCGTTCCCATTTGAACGGGTGCCCATCCAGCCGGGTGATGCCCTGCGCTGCGTTGATGTCCTGCGCCTCTGGGCAGCAGCGTTGCAGCAGCGCCGCGCACGCTGCATCGCCGCCGAGCAAGGCGAGGTGGAAGACATGGGCCGGGCCGTCGAAATACAGCGACGGGCGAGCGTGCAGTTCGTTGTGCAAGGCGGTGCGTTGAGGGTGCATGGTGGTCCGGCCTGGTGTTGTGATTGTGGGGGTACCAGGAAGTGGGACTTTGCGCGATGACTGAAAAGTCACGTGGCCATGAGGGCCTTTGTGAAACAGAATCAAGCGCAAAGCAAAAGCCCCTTGTGACATCCGTCAGCAAGGGGCTTCTTGACCAGCCGCTGGGGTTAACCCAGGCAGCGCGTCACATGCTTCACCGAGAGGTACCCCGACAACCCCCAGGGCCCGAGCTCGCGCCCGATCCCGCTGCCTTTGGTTCCGCCCCACGAGGTCTCGACGAATACTGCCTGCACCGAGTTGATCCACACGTGGCCAACCTCCAGCGCATCGGCAACGCGTTCGGCGCGTTCCAGGTCAGCAGAGCAGACCGTGGCCACCAGGCCGAAGCGGCTGTCGTTGGCTTCGGCGATCGCCTGCGCTTCAGTGGTGAAGCGCCGTGCACACAGCACCGGGCCGAAGATCTCTTCGGTCCACAGGCGGCTGTGGGCCGGGACGTCCACATACAGCGTGGGGCTGACGAACCAGCCGTCACGGTCCAGCGCTTTGCCACCGGCCAAGCATTGCAGGCCCTCTTCGCGTGCGGTGGCGAAGTAGCTGGCAACCTTCAGCCACTGCGCCTGGCTGGTCAGCGGGCCCATGTCCACTTCTTCGCTCAACGGGTTGCCCACCCGCAGGTTCTCCAGTGCCGCCTGCAAGCGCGGCAGCAGCGCATCGGCGATGCCGTCCTGCACCAGCAGGCGTGAGGTGGCCGAGCACATCTGCCCGGCGTTCCAGCTGATGCCGGCGACAATCCATTCCACGGCCTGGTCGACATCGCAATCATCGAACACCACGATCGCCGACTTGCCGCCCAGCTCCAGCGTCACGGGCCGGCATTGGGCAGAAGCGCTGCGCATCACCTGGCTGCCAACACTGTTGCTGCCGGTGAACGACAGCTTGTCCAGGCCTGCGTGGTTGCTCAGCGCCGCGCCGGTTTCGGCCTTGCCGTTGACGATGTTCAGCACGCCGGCGGGCAGGCCGAGGGCCTCGGCGATCTGGCCGTAAGCCTGCTCGATCAGCGGGGTGATTTCCGAAGGCTTGAGCACCACGGTGCAGCCTGCGGCCAAGGCGGGGGCGAGCTTCCAGGCGCTGGTCACCAGCGGGAAGTTCCACGGCACGATCAAGCCGACCACGCCGACCGGTTCCAGGCGGGTGCGGGCGGTGAAGCCGGGCGCAGCCAGGGGCACGTCGCGGTTCTTTTGCGGCAACTGCTCCGCCAGTTCGGCGTAGTAGTTGAAGGTGGCAATCGCGTCGTCCAGGTCGATTTCGGCCTCGTGGCGCGGCTTGCCGTTGTTGCGCATCTGCAGGGTGATCAACGCTTCACGGCGCTGCCCGAGCTGCTCGGCGAAACCGCGCAGGTACGCTGCACGTTCGCTGGCGCTGGTCTGTTTCCAGGTCGGCAGGGCTTCGCGCGCGGCGGCCACGGCTTGGTCGACCTGGGCAACGCTGGCGGCCATCAATTCGGCGAAAGGCTGGCCCAGTGCAGGGTCATTGACGCTGATGCAGTCGCTGCCTTGGCCTTCGACCCAGCGGCCGGCGATGTAGTGAGAAGTGGTCATGGGCAAATTCCAGTCAGGCCATTTCGGCAGTGATTACCGGCGCATGCGAGGTGCTTTTGCAGCGCACCCAGCGCGGGCCATTGGGCCCATACACGCCAGCAGGTTCAGGGAACAGGTTGAGCAGGGCGAGGTACAGTACTCCCGCCAGCCCCAGGGTTACCGGCAGGCTCAGGTCGATGCCGCCGGCCAGGTCGCCCAGCGGGCCGACGAACTGACCCGGCAGGTTGACGAAGCACAGGCCGACTGCCGCGCTGGGGATCCACGCCCCCATGCCGCGCCAGTTCCAGCCGTGCGTGAACCAGTAGTGGCCGCCGCGCTGGCCACGGGTGAACACCTGCAGGTCATCGGCATGATAGAAGCCGCGACGGGTGATCAGGCCGAGGATCATGATCACCATCCATGGGCTGGTGCAGGTGATGATCAGCACGGCGAAGGTCGACACGCTCTGCACCAGGTTGAAGGTGAAGCGGCCGATGAAGATGAAGCCGATCGCCAGCACGCCGATCAGCAAGGTGGCGGCGGCGCGGCTGAGCAAGCGCGGGAACACGCTGGACATGTCCAGGCCCGTGCCATACAGCGCGGTGGTACCGGTGGACATGCCGCCGATCACCGCAATCAGACACACCGGCAGGAAGAACCAGCTCGGCGAGATCGCCAGCAGGCCGCCGACATAGTTGTTGGCCGCGATGTAGTCAGGCGCCTGGCTGGCGACCAAGGTGGCGGTGCACAGGCCGAACAGGAACGGGATCAAGGTCGCGGCCTGGGCGCCGATCACCGCCAGCATGATGCGCGACTTGGGCGTGGTCCGCGGAATGTAGCGCGACCAGTCGCCCAGGAACGCACCGAACGACACCGGGTTGCTCATGGCCAGGATCGCCGCACCGACGAAGGCTGCCCAGAAACCCGCTTGGCCAAGGTTGACGCTGCCGGCGTAGCCCGCATCGAACGGCCCGGCGAAGGCCGCGATGCCCAGCAAGAACAGCAGGCTCGACGCCCACACGGCAATCTTGTTGACCCACAGCATGAAGCGGAAGCCGAAGATGCACACCACCAGGACCAACACCGCGAACAGGCCATAGGCCAGGCCCAGGGTGAGGTCGGTTTCCGGTAGGCCGGCCAGGCGTTTGGCGCCACCCACCAGGGCATCGCCCGAGCTCCACACCGACAGCGAGAAGAACGCCACGGCGGTGAGCAGCGACAGGAACGAGCCGACGATACGCCCGTGCACGCCGAAGTGCGCGCCCGACGACACCGCGTTGTTGGTGCCGTTGAGCGCACCGAACAGGCCCATGGGGGCGAGGATGATGGCGCCGACGCCGACCCCGAGCACAATTGCCCAGACCCCAGCCTGGAACGACAACCCGAACAGCACTGGGAAGCTGCCCAGCACGGCCGTGGCAAAGGTGTTGGCACCGCCGAAAATCAGGCGGAACAGGTCAAGCGGGGAGGCGTGGCGTTGGTCGTCGGGAATCTGTTCGACGCCGTTGGTCTCGATACCGGTCGAGTGGCTCATGGTGATACTCCAGCGCGGTTGTTGTCGCCCGGCGCAGTGCGCGGGCCTTATTGTGGGTGCGATGGCAGAGCGGCAAGGCCGCGTAAAAGAGGGTCAGGCGGTGGTGACGACCGACAGGTGTTCATGGCAGGCCAACCAGCGCTCGCCCTGGCGGCGAAAGACGATGGTTTCACGCTCGGCCAGCTGGTGCTCTTCACCGGCGATGCGGATGTGCGTGGCCACATCGTGCATGAAGATCGCCACGTTCCCTTGCAGGCTCACTTGCGCATTGCCCGACTCACACGCCAGCACGGCAAAACCGTCGGCCTGCCACTGGGCCCACACGGCTTCATAAGCGCCACGCGACAACAGCGGCTGCGCCAAGGTATGGAAGAGGAAGGTGGCGTCTTCGCTGAAGCAGGCGAAGTAGCGGGCGGTGTCGTTGCTGGCAAAGGCATCGATGAGGTCGGCGGCGGCTTGCCGTACCTGGAGTGTCTGGTCCACGGGAGTGGCCTCACGCTTTTTGTGATTGTGGTGAGCGATTCTGGTGGCGCTTGGCGGGTGGAAAAATCGCTGGGGGCAAATAATCAGTTCAGGAAAGTGTGAACTTTTTGACTAAATGTCGGCTTCATGCCGGTGCGTAAGGAAACCGGGGTTTGTCAGCTCTTGGGTCGGTGCCAGGAAGACTGATCCTTGGGGAGATCGCCACGGGGGTCATTCACAGTGATGGAGCCGTGCGCGGGAAGTTGGTCCGTGTAGAGCACAAGATCCAGCGTGAGTGAGTAGCTCACCAGAAGGCCCGGAGGTAGAAACGGGCTACCTTGCTGGAACTCAGCCACCGCAGTTGCCGGCTCCAGGGACAGGTAGAGCGCCTCCAGACCCTTGCGGTTGGCTCGGCCGCCCTGAGTGGCTGCACCCGCTCCGGACATTGGCGCAATCGCCCACTTCGGTGTGTGCAGGCGGTAACAGGCCAAGTTCCGATAAGCGATGATCTTCATCCTTGGGCGCCGGCTTCCCACGACTGGAGGAAGGCGATCAATTGTTCAGTTCGGCCTTCGCTGACAACCTCTTCTGCGGTCTTGTAATCGAAAGTGGACAGCGGCTCGTTCTTGAACCAGAAAATGGCCTTGGTCATTTCGGTACCCATGTCGGTCAAAGCGCGCAGGACCCGTACTGCATCCCGAATGTATGCCTGGATCTTTTCCGACTCCGGGGCGTTACGCACCGTATTGCGATGGACATGGGCGCGGGCCGCGAATGTCTGCTGGTCCATCGAGAACACTTTCAAGAACCGCTCAGGGGAAAACATGACCCGGTTAACTTCGCGAAGCGCTTCCATCAATCCTTCGAAAGTGGTGGGGTGAAGTTCCAATACTGCATTGCTGGCCATGGTTGACCTCCTGACGATTTTTGCTGCTCTCATGCACAATATTTGCACAAATTCAGCATAAATCAAGCTTGCTCGATAGATGGGCGTGCTGTCATCGAACTGCAACATACATCCCGCAACCTTTCTGCCATCAACCTCAATGCCTCATTGCGAGTTCGAATGGGTCATCCCGCGCTGCATCCGCAACAGGACCATGACCTGTTCGGCCTGCTCTATGCTTTTGCCTTCCGCCCAGGCCAGCCCGGTCGCGAGATCGATTCGGCGCAGCTGCTGCGCAAGCTCGGCGAACCGCTTGAGCCCGACGAATTTTTATGGCTGCACCTGAACCTGGCCCATGCCGCTTGCGAGCGCTGGCTGCGCGCCCACCTGACGCTGCCCGAGGCGTTTTTCGAAACCTTGCGCGAGGGCTCCCGTTCGACCCGTATCGAACATGCCGATTCGGCACTGTTGGCGGTGGTCAACGATGTGGTGTTCAACTTCGGTCTGGTGTCGTCGGACATTTCTACGCTGTGGGCCTGCGCCAGCAGCCAGCTGCTGGTGAGCGCGCGTTTGCAGCCGTTGCATTCGGTGGACAAGCTGCGCTCGTCGGTCAAGCGTGGCGAGCGCTTTCATTCGTCCATCGAACTGCTGGTACATCTGCTGCGCGATCAGGGCGATGTGTTGACCCAGATCGTGCGCGAAACCACCACCAGCGTCGATCGCATCGAAGACCAGTTGCTGTCCCAGCGCCTGAGTGACAACCGCGCCGAACTCAGCAGCATGCGTCGCGTACTGGTGCGCTTGCAGCGCTTGCTGGCGCTCGAGCCTGGGGCCCTGCTGCGCCTGCTCAACCGCCCACCGGACTGGCTGCAGGAACAGGACATGCGCCAGCTGCGCGCGGCGACCGAAGAGTTCACCCTGGTGATCAGCGACCTCACAGCCCTGGGTGAGCGGATCAAGCTGCTGCAGGAGGAGATCGCCGCCAAGCTCAACGAACAGACCAACCGTACCCTGTTCACCCTGACGGTGGTGACCGTGCTGGCGCTGCCCATCAACATCATCGCCGGCTTCTTCGGCATGAATGTCGGTGGCGTGCCGCTGTCGGACGACCCACATGGCTTCTGGGTGCTGGTGGCACTGGTGGCGACTTTCACCGTGCTGGTGGGGCGCTGGGCGTTTCGCAAGCGGCGTGAATACTGACGGCGGCATGCGCCCCGACTGACGGTCCCCGCCATCCCTGATCCTTGCCTACGCTGATACTCCCCATCTGCAGATGCAAGGAGCTTCATCATGGCCTTCCAATACAAGCGTTTGGACAAGAACAACGCCGCAGTCCTGCTGGTCGATCACCAGGCGGGTTTGCTTTCGCTGGTGCGTGACATCGACCCGGACCGCTTCAAGAACAACGTCCTGGCCCTGGCAGACCTGGCCCAGTACTTCAAGCTGCCGACCATTCTCACCACCAGCTTCGAAACCGGCCCCAACGGCCCGTTGGTCCCCGAGCTCAAGGCGCAGTTCCCCGATGCCCCCTACATCGCTCGCCCCGGCAACATCAACGCCTGGGACAACGAAGACTTCGTCAAGGCCGTCAAGGCCACGGGCAAGAAGCAACTGTTGATCGCCGGTGTAGTGACTGAAGTCTGCGTTGCGTTCCCGGCACTGTCGGCACTGGAGGAGGGCTTCGAGGTGTTCGTCGTCACCGACGCCTCTGGCACCTTCAACGAATTGACCCGCGACTCGGCCTGGCGGCGCATGGAGGCTGCCGGGGCACAACTGATGACCTGGTTCGGCGTGGCCTGTGAGCTGCACCGCGACTGGCGTAATGACGTCGAAGGGCTGGGGACGTTGTTCTCCAACCACCTTCCCGATTACCGCAACCTGATGACCAGTTACGACAAGCTGGCCAAGTAGCGCACTGCCCCGCACGCGGGGCGGTTCTGTGTAGGAGCAGCCTTGCGCTGCGAAGAGGCCGGTGTAGCACAGAGAATCTTTCAGGCAGTCACCGGCCTCTTCGCAGCGCAAGGCTGCTCCTACACACAGAGACCGAGCAAGCCATGCCCGAGCAGGGGCGGCGCGGGAGTAATAAGCGAAGCGGCAAACCGCCATGGATCGACCATACTGAGTCTTCATTCGCCAGCGGGAGCGAGCCATGTCGAAGTCAGCCAGGAAGAAGGACCCTCAGGCACAGCCCGAAAAATTGGGCGGCAAGGCCTACGAGAAGACGCTCAAGCACCTTCACGTCGAGTTGGTAAAGTTGCAGGAATGGGTCGTGGCCAAGGGCCTGAAGGTGTGCATCGTCTTTGAAGGCCGCGATGGCGCGGGCAAGGGTGGGACCATCAAGGCCCTCACCGAGCGGGTCAGTCCGCGGGTGTTCCGCGTGGTGGCGCTGCCGGCGCCGACCGAGCGGGAAAAAACCCAGATGTACGTGCAGCGCTACCTGGGCCATCTACCAGCAGCAGGTGAGGTGGTGATCTTCGACCGCAGTTGGTACAACCGCGCCGGTGTCGAGCGGGTGATGGGGTTTTGCAGCGATGAACAGGCCAACAAGTTTCTCACTGTGGTGCCGTTGTTCGAGAAGATGATGGTCGAGTCGGGGATCATCCTCATCAAATACTGGCTGGAGGTCAGCGCCGAAGAGCAGACCCGCCGCCTGCAGGACCGCATCAATGACGGCCGCAAGCTGTGGAAGCTGTCCCCGATGGACTTGAAGTCGTATACCCGCTGGGATGACTACACCAGAGCCCGCGATGACATGTTCGCCGCGTCGGATTCCTCTTGGGCGCCATGGTTCATGGCCCACTCCAACGACAAGCGGCGCGCACGGCTGAACATCATCAGCCACCTGCTCGGCCGCATTCCCTACAAGGACATCACCCGCGACCAAGTCGTGAAATTGCCCAAGCGCGGCAAGGTCGGCAAGTACAAGGCGGTGAACTACCCGTTCAAGGTTATCGAAGCGCGTTACTGACCCCATCCCCGCGGGGAGCCTACAGGGTGTAGACCTATGCCACATGACGGCAGCTTGCTCCAGGCAACGGTGGTGTTCCTCTTGGCCGTGGTACTGCTGGTGCCACTGGCGCAGCGTTTGAAACTGGGGGCCGTGCCGGGGTATTTGCTGGCCGGCATCCTCATTGGCCCCTCGGTGCTCGGTTTACTGGGTAACCCGGATAACGTCGCACGCCTGTCAGAGATGGGCGTGGTGATGCTGCTGTTCGTCATTGGCCTCGAGCTTTCGCCACGCCGCCTGTGGACCATGCGCCGGGCGCTGTTCGGCGTTGGCTCGTTGCAGGTCGGGCTGACCGCCGCGGTGCTGGGCCTGCTCGCCTTTTGGCTGTTCGGCCAATCGAAGGCGGCGGCCGTCGTGCTGGGGCTGGGACTGGCCCTGTCGTCCACGGCGTTTGGCTTGCAGGTGCTGGCCGAGCGCAAGGACCTGGGCAAGCCGCACGGGCGCCTGGCGGTGGCGATTCTGCTGTTTCAGGACATTGCCGCCATCCCCCTGATTGCCGTGGTGCCCTTGCTGGGCGGGGATGTCAGCCGCGCCGATGAAGGGACGTGGCCGCTGGTGGGCGTGGCGGTTGGCATCGGCGTGATCATTGTGGGTGGCCGCTACCTGATGACCCCGGTCTTCAAATGGACGGTCGGCTCCGGGTTGCCGGAGCTGTCCACCGCTACCGCGTTGCTGGTGGTACTGGGCACCGCTTGGGTGATGGAGCATGTCGGCATCTCGATGGCGCTTGGTGCGTTTCTCGCCGGCGTGTTGATGGCCGAGTCGCCGTTCCGTCACGAGCTCGAAACCCAGATCGAACCCCTCAAAGGCCTGTTGCTTGGGCTGTTCTTCGTCGGCGTGGGCATGAGCGCCGACTTGCGCCTGCTGTTCGGCATGCCCTTGGCAGTGCTGGGGCTTACGTTGTTGCTGGTGGGCGTCAAGCTGCCGCTGTTGGTGGCTTTGGGCCGTACGGCCGGTGGGCTGAACCGGCCCCAGGCGTTGTGCCTGGGTGTGGTGCTCGCATCTGGCGGTGAGTTTGCGTTCGTGGTGTTCAAGCTGGCACTTGAGCACCGGGTGCTCGAGCAGCAGGTGCATGACCTGTTGGTGCTGGCCATCACCCTGTCGATGGCAGTGGTGCCGTTGGTGATGATGGCCCTGAGCCGACAGCTGCGCGACCCCGACGCCACCCGCCCCACGCCTGAAACTGACCACTGACTCGCGCCACGACGGCGTACTGACTGTTCGGAGGTGAAGCATGCAGCCGAGTTTCAAGCTGGACAGCGCCCTGTCGCAGGGCTTGCTCGATGTCTTGATCAAGGCAGGCTTGGTGGCTGCCCTGGTGATCTTCTCCTTCCAGGTGTTCCAACCTTTCCTCGAACTGATGCTGTGGGCGGTGATCCTGGCCGTCACGCTGTACCCGCTGCACTGCCGCATCACGCGGCGCTGGGGGCTCAAGGACGGCTATGCGGCGACAGTAGTGGTGCTGCTGGTACTGGTGGTGTTGCTGGTGCCGATCTACCTGGTGGTGGTGTCGATCACCGAGTCGGTGGACAGCATGCTGACGCTGCTCAAGAGCGGCGCCTGGAGCGTGCCGACACCCCCCGAGTCGGTGGCTTCCTGGCCGTTGATCGGGCCGCGCCTGTATGCCTTGTGGCTGGCAGCATCCGAGAGCCTGAGCGAGGTGCTCAACAGCATGATGCCGCAGCTAAAGGACGCCGGGCGTGTGCTGCTGGGGGCCGCGGCCAGTGCCGGGGGGGCGTTTCTGATGTTCATCGCGGCGATCATCATCTCGGGGGTGATCATGGCCTTCGGCGCGCGTGGCGAGCTGGCGGCGCAGCGCATTGCCATGCGCGTATCCGGCGAGCAGCGCGGCAGGTCGATTGCCAGGCTGTGTACCGCCACCATTCGCGCCGTCGCCCAGGGCGTAATCGGCATCGCCTTCATCCAGATGCTGCTGATCGGCGTAGGCTTTGTCATCAAGGGCGTGCCGGGGGCGGGAATGTTGGCGATTGCCATCCTCATGCTGGGTATTGCCCAGGCGCCGGCCACGCTGATCACGCTACCGGTGATCGCCTACGTGTTCCATGCCGAGGGCTTCACCCTGGCGACCATCGTGTTTGCCGTCTACACCTTCGTTGCCGGCCTCGCTGACAATGTGCTCAAGCCCCTGCTGCTGGGGCGCGGGGTCGATGTGCCGATGCCTGTGGTGCTGATCGGCGCACTGGGCGGCATGGTGGTCAAAGGCATTATCGGCTTGTTCATCGGCCCGGTGATTCTTGGCGTGACCTACGTGTTGTTCTGGCAATGGGTCGCGCTGCAGGTACCCGAAAACCCTGTCGAACCGTCGGCCTGAGCCGGGGCCTGGCATGCCTGCACCTACCTGGCGTCGCGCCTTGGGCCTGGTTGCCTTGCTGTCAGGCTGCACCCAGGTCGGGCCAGACTTTCACCCCCAGCAAACGGCCTGGCTGGACCCGTGGAGCACACCCTTGCTGGAGCAGGCCGGGCGGCGCGATGCAACGGTAGACTTTCGCCAGTGGTGGCAGGTGTTCGCCGACCCGACACTGGATGCGCTGATTGCCGAAGCCGACGCCCACAACAGCAACCTGCGCGTGGCCGGCCTGCGCATCGCCGAGGCACGTGCACAGCTGGCCATCGTGCAGACTGGGCGTTACCCGCAGTTGCAGCAGGTGCGGGCGCAAAGCCTCTACCTCAAGCAAGACCAGTCCGGCACCGACACTGCCCGCGATTCGGTGTTCTGGCAGTCCAGCGCAGGGTTCGACATCGCCTGGGAAATTGACTTCTGGGGGCGCTTCAGCCGTGCCATCGAGTCTGCCGATGCCCTGTATTTCGCCTCGCAGGCGAACTACGCCGATGCCATGTTGTTATTGCGTGCCCAGGTAGCTGACACCTACTTTGCATTGCGTACCGCCGAGGCGCGTCTTGCCATTGCCGAAGAAAACGCCAAGCGCCAGGCGCGCAGCCTGGAGATCACCGAGCGGTTGTTCCGCCATGGCGAGCATGACGAACTCGATTGGCAGCAGGCCCGCACGCAGTACTTGGCGACCCAGGCGACCATCCCCGAGTTCGAGAACCAGCTCAACGCCCTGCGCAACGTGCTCTGCTCGCTGCTTGGGCGCCCCCCCGGCCCACTGCCGGAGCTGCAGTCGCAATACGGCCAGTTGCCACTGCCGGACCGCGCACTGTTGCAGGACGTGCCTGCTCGCCTGCTGCAACGTCGCCCGGACATCCGCGCTGCCGAACAGGCCGTGGCGGCGCAATCGGCACTGGTCGGGGTGGCCGAAGCCGATCTTTATCCGCAACTGAGCCTGTTGGGCAGCCTCGGCTGGACGTTCGTCTCGGCCAGCCACCTGCCCAACACGCTCGACCTCGCCGCCGGGCCCAGCCTGATCTGGAACCCGTTCGACTACGGCCGGCGCAAGAACGCCGTGCGTGTCGAAGATGCGCGCTTGCAGCAATTGATCGAGTTGTATCAGCAAAGTGTGCGCGAAGCCGCCCGTGAGGCTGACGATGCCGCCAGTGGCCTGGTGCGCTCGCTGCAAAGTGCAGGCATTCGCGATCAAGCCTCGCAAGCCGCGCAGCGCTCGTTGAGCCTGGCCATGTCGCAATACCGCGAAGGGTTCGCCGATTTCCAGCGGGTGCTCGATGCCCAACAGTTGCTGCTGCAACAACAGGACGGCTACCTGGTCAGCCGCGGCAATGCCGTCAGCAGCCTGGTGACCTTGTACAAGGCCCTGGGCGGCGGTTGGGACCCAGGCCGTACGCCGATCGACCCGGCCACCCGTCGCCAGATGCAGCAACGCACCGATTGGGGAGACTTGCTGGATGAGCCTGCCCCCAGCGCACAGCCACCAGGTGAGCAAAAATGACCGACACCCCGCAAACACCGCCTGCGCAAGCGCCCGACCGTGGCCTGCGCTGGGTATTGCTGCTGATTGCCGTGAGCCTGCTCTGGTACCTGCTGGCCGACCGTTTTACACCGTACACCCAGCAGGCTCGCCTACAAGCCTACGTGGTACCGGTGAGCGCCGAGGTGGCCGGCCAGGTAAAGCGCGTGGCCGTGGGTAATAACCAGGAAGTGCGCAAGGGCGAAGTGTTGTTTGAACTGGACCAGGAGCAATACCGCATTGCCCTGGCCCGTGCCGAAGCCGACTTCGACACGGTGGGCCGGCAGATCGGCGCCCACACGGCCGGCATCGACTCGGCCCAGGCGGCATTGATGGCGGCCCAAGCCAACGAGCGCAAGGCCCGGCAGGACGCCGAGCGGCTGAAGCGGCTGATCGAGGAAGACCCCGGCACGGTTTCGCAGCGCCGCCTGGAAGGCGCGCAGGCCACGCGCGACCAGGCCATCAGCCAAGTCGCGGCTGCCCGTGCCGAAGTAGTGCGGGCACGTGAGCAGCAGGGTGGGGCGCAGGCGGACAATGCGCAGGTGCGCAGCGCGGCGGCGAATGTGCAAAAGGCCCGCCTGGACCTGGAGCGAACGGTGGTGCGCGCCGATACCAACGGGTTGATCACCGACCTGCGCACCGACGTGGGCCACTACGTGGGCGCCGGCAGCCCGATGATGACCCTGATCGCGATCCATGACGTGTGGATCAGCGCCGACCTGACCGAGAACAACCTCGGCCGCCTGCGCCCCGGCACACCGGTGCTGGTGGTGCTCGATGCGCTGCCTGGGACGGTGCTGAAGGGGCGCATACGCAGCATCGGTTATGGCGTCAGCGTGGGCCAGAGCAACCCGCCGGGCACGCTGCCGAGCGTGCAGAACAGCCGTGAATGGCTGCGCTCGGCCCAACGCTTTCCGGTCATTGTCGAGCTTGAGCGGGACCAACTGGAAGACAAGTCCGGCTTGCGGGTGGGTGGCCAAGCCGAGGTGATGGCGCTGCCCAGCGAGGGCAACCCGCTGAACGTGCTTGGCCGGGTGTTCATGTGGCTGATGAGCTGGCTCTCGTATGCCTATTGAGCTGCGGCGCCAGCGTGCGCTTCGCCTGGCCTGGGGCGTGGCGCTGTGCCTGGCGGTCAGCTTCGGTTTTGGCCTGCCGGTGCCGATTTTGGCACCGGTGTTCGCGGTGCTGCTGTTGGCCATGCGTAGCCAGCCTCTGCCGTTGCGCGCGGCACCGGCGTTGGCCGTGCTGGTGCTGCTGAGTTGTGGCAGTGGCCTGTTGCTGATTCCCTTGCTGCGTCATGCCCCGGTAAGTGGTGTGCTGCTGGTCGGCGTTGGCGTGTTTCTGGTGCTGCGTTATGCCCTGAAGGGCGGCAACGGCCTGTTGGCCAACTTGCTGGTGATCGGCTTGACCATGATCGCCGCAGCCGGCACCAGCGATTTCACCTTGGCGCTGTCGGTGGTCGAGGCCTTGTCCAAAGGCATGCTCCTGGCAACCTTGGGCACGGCGCTGGCGCATGTGATGTTCCCCGAACCGGCTGACGCACCTGTGCAACCGACACCGCCGCCGCTCGCCGCTGAACGGGCCAGTTGGGTCGCACTGCGCGCCACGCTGATCGTCATGCCGGCCTTCTTGCTGGCGCTGATCGCACCGGACGCGTTCATGCCGCTGATCATGAAGTCAGTAAGCCTCGGTCAGCAGGCCAGCGAGACCCATGCCCGCAACGCAAGCCGAGAGCTGATTGGCTCGACCTTGCTGGCCGGGCTGCTGGCGATCCTGCTGTGGGGGGCATTGAGCCTGTTCGTGCACCTGTGGATGTTTTTTCTGTGGGTGCTGCTGTTCACGCTTTGGCAGGCCCGGCGGCTGTACCGCGCGGTGGCGACGCGGCACAGCCCGGCCTATTGGGTCAGTTGCCTGACTACGATGTTGATACTGCTGGGGCAGTCGGTGCAGGACAGCGCGGCCGGGCAGGATGTCTACCGCGCGTTCGCGGTGCGCATGGCGCTGTTCTTGGCGGTGTCGGTGTATGCCAGTGGCCTGCTGATCTGGATCGACCGGCGCAGGGCACGGCAGTGGGTGCATTAGGGCTGCCAGTCGACCCCGGTGTCTTCCAGGTAGGCATCCACCGCAGCGCCGACGGTGGGGTGAAAGGCCTTTTCCCCCATGTGCTGGAACAACTCAAAGCGCTTCATCTTGTCTTTCACCGGGTCTTTCATTTCGGCGAACTGCAACTCCACGCCGCGCGCCTCCAGCGCCCGGTCCAGCTCGGCGAGCATGTCCGCAGAGGTCACGTCGATGCTGGTCACAGGCTCTGCGGCGATCACCAACCGTTGCACGGGGGTAGGGGACTGTTCCACAGCCGCCAGCACGGTGCTCTGGAACTGCTCGGCATTGGCAAAAAACAGCGGCGCATCCCACCGCAGCAGCACCAGGCCGGGGATGCGCCGGGCTTGTGGGTAGCGCTGCACATCATGGTAGCCGCGGGTGCCATCCACCCGGCCGAGCACTGCAAAATGCGGCCGCCAGCCATCCCAGAGAAATTCGATGACCGAAATCGCCACGGCAATGCAGATACCCGCAATGGCACCAAAGACTGCTACGCCGACAAAACAGGTAAACGACAGCCAGAACTCCCATTGCTGCATGTGGAAGATGCGTTTGAGGTCAGCGAACTCGAACAGTCCCAGTGCGGCGGCAATCACCACGGCGGCGAGGGCACTGTTGGGCAGGTAATGCATCAGGTTGGGCGCCACCAGCAGCAGAACGGTCACGGCCAGCGCCCCGATGATGCCGGTGAGTTGGGTCTTGGCCCCAGCAGCTTCAGCGACAGGGGTGCGTGACGAACTGCTGCTGATCGGGATGCCCTGGAACAGCCCGCTGGCCAGGTTGGCTACCCCCAGGCCAAACATTTCCTGGTTCGGGTTGACCGGCATCTTCAGGCGGGCCGCGTAGGAGCGCGACAGCACACTGGTGTCGGCGAATGACACCAGCGCCACTGCGATGCCGCCGAGCAGCACTTCCACCAGGTCGATATCGCTCAACCAGGGGAAAACCAGGTCCGGCAGGCCCTGGGGTAACTGGCCGAGGACTTTAACGCCGCTCTGGTCGAGGTCGAGCAGGCTCACCGCCAGTGTCGCCAGCACCACAGCGATCAGGATGCCGGGCAAGCGCTTGAAGGGTTTGAGCAGCAAGATCAGCGCCAGGCTACCGGCACCGATGACGAAGCTTGGCCAATGGCCCTGGCCTGCAAGCAGGGCCTGGATCAGGCCCCAGATGTCCCGCAGCGGGCCTTGGCTGTCGATGGATAAGCCGAACAGTTTGGGCAGTTGGCTGATCAGCACGGTCAAGGCGATACCGTTCATGTAGCCATAGCGGATCGGCTTGGACAGCAATTCGGTGATGAAGCCCAGGCGCAGCAGGCCGGCGACCATGCAGAACACCCCGGCGACCAAGGCCATCATGCTGGCGATGGTGATGGCGCGCTGCGGGTCGCTGGCGGCGTATTGCACCACTACCGCCAGGATGGGCGCAGCCAGTGCCGAATCTGGGCCCAATACCAGGATGCGGCTGGGGCCGAACAGGGCATAGGCCAGCAGCGGAATAATGGTGGCGTAGAGGCCGTAGATGCCGGGTACGCCCGAGGCTTCGGCGTAGGCGATGCCCACGGGCACCAGCATGCTGGTGAGTACCAGCCCGGCAGCGATGTCCCTGGGCAGCCAGGCACGCTGATAGTGAAGCAGGGTGACTACGCCAGGCAGCCAGCGTTGCCAGTCGAAGCGTGGGGGAGGGGGCGTATCGGGCATGGTGCAGGCTCCAGGGGGCATGTACTGCATGAGGTGCCGTTGGAGACAGCTTAGTTGGTGGTCGCGAACGCGGGCCCTGTGGGAGCGGGTTTACCCGCGAACACCGGCGAAGCCGGTGCCATAAACCACGTTGCATGCTTCGCGGGCAAGCCCGCGCCCACAGCGTCCGTAACACTGCAGAAACACAAAAGCCCCCGTTCGGAGGCTTTTGTCGGCGGGCAAACGCTGAACGTCAGACGTTGAAGCGGAAGTGCATCACGTCACCGTCTTTGACGATGTAGTCTTTACCTTCCAGGCGCCATTTACCGGCTTCCTTGGCGCCGCTTTCACCCTTGAACTGGATGAAGTCGTCATACGCTACCACTTCGGCGCGGATGAAGCCTTTTTCGAAGTCGGTGTGGATAACACCGGCCGCCTGTGGCGCGGTGGCGCCGACGCGGACGGTCCAGGCGCGGACTTCCTGCACACCGGCAGTGAAGTAGGTCTGCAGGTTCAGCAGCTCGTAACCGGCACGGATCACGCGGTTCAGGCCAGGCTCTTCCAGGCCCAGGGCCTCGAGGAACATGTCTTTCTCTTCACCGTCGTCCAGCTCGGCGATTTCGGCCTCGATCTTGTTGCAGACCGGCACCACGACCGCGCCTTCTTCTTCGGCGATGGCACGGACTACGTCCAGGTGCGGGTTGTTGTCGAAGCCGTCTTCAGCGACGTTGGCAATGTACATCACCGGCTTGCTGGTCAGCAGGTGGAAGCCACGGATGACGGCCTTTTCGTCGTCAGCCATGTGCTTCATCAGGCTGCGCGCTGGCTTGCCTTCGGTGAAGTGCGGGATCAGCTTTTCCAGGATGGCCTTTTGCGCCAGGGCTTCCTTGTCGCCGCCCTTGGCGTTGCGGGCAACCTTCTGCAGTTGCTTCTCGCAGCTGTCGAGGTCGGCGAAGATCAGTTCGAGGTCGATGATCTCGATGTCACGCTTGGGGTCGACGCTGTTGGAAACGTGAATCACGTTCTCGTCTTCGAAGCAGCGCACCACGTGGGCGATGGCATCGGTCTCGCGGATGTTGGCGAGGAACTTGTTGCCCAGGCCTTCACCCTTCGAAGCGCCCGCCACCAGGCCTGCGATGTCGACGAATTCCATGGTGGTCGGCAGGATGCGGTTAGGCTTGACGATTTCCGCCAGTGCAGCCAGGCGCGCGTCGGGCATCGGCACGATGCCGCTGTTCGGCTCGATGGTGCAGAAAGGGAAGTTCTCCGCCGCGATGCCAGACTTGGTCAGGGCGTTGAACAGGGTGGACTTGCCGACGTTGGGCAGGCCGACGATGCCGCAATTGAAACCCATGGGTATTCCCTCTCTAGGAAATCAGGCCTTCTGGCTGTGCAGTTCGCGCATCGCCTTGGCGAAATCGCCAGCGAGGACATCTGGCAGCACGCCGAGGGCAAAATCGATGCTGGCATCGAGCTTCTCCTGCTCGGCGCGCGGCGCGCGGCCCAGGACGAAGTTGGAGACCAGTTTGGCGTCGCCCGGGTGGCCAATGCCAAGCCGCAGGCGGTGGAAGTCGTTCTGGTTGCCGAGCTGCGCGATGATGTCGCGCAGGCCGTTGTGCCCACCATGGCCGCCGCCGCGTTTAAGCTTGGCGACGCCTGGAGGCAGGTCGAGTTCGTCATGCGCCACCAGGATCGCTTCCGGCTTGATGCGGAAGAAATTGGCCAAGGCCGCCACGGACTGGCCGCTACGGTTCATGTAGGTGGTGGGAATGAGCAGACGAACGTCGTTGCCCTGATGGCTGAATTTAGCCGTCAGGCCGAAATACTTGCGGTCAACGGTCAAGGAGACGCGCTGGGCGCTGGCAATGCGTTCAACGAAAAGAGCCCCTGCGTTATGCCGGGTCTGTTCGTATTCGGGGCCGGGGTTACCCAGGCCAACGATCAACTGGATGGCGGTCACGTCAGGGGCTCTTCCTTGGAGTTGGTGGGTTACAGGGCGCGGGGCACTGTAACCCGATCAACACCGGCGTGCGAGTGGATTACTCGGCAGCGCCTTCAGCTTCTGGAGCAACGCGTGGCGCGTGAACGTTGGCAACAGCTTTGTCATCACCGTGGGCCAGAGCGACGAACTCTACGCCTTTCGGAGCTTTCAGGTCCGACAGGTGGATGATGCTGCCGACTTCGGCGTTGGCCAGGTCAACTTCGATGAACTCAGGCAGGTCTTTGGCTTCGCAAGAAACTTCGATCTCGGAAACAACGTGCGAGATCTCGCCGCCTTTCTTGATCGGGGCTTCTTCGCCGATGAAGTGAACCGGAACCTTGGCGGTCAGCTTCTGGCCAGCAACGACGCGAACGAAGTCAGCGTGCATGATGAATTGCTTGGCTGGGTGGCGCTGCATGGCCTTGACGATGACGTTTTGCTTGACGCCGTCAACGTTCAGCTCGATCACGTGGCTGTAGGCAGCTTCGTTTTCGAACAGTTTGGCGATTTCCTTCGACACGATGGTCAGGGACTCGGCGTCTTTACCGCCACCGTAGACAACGGCAGGGATGCTCAGCGAGTGACGCAGGCGGCGGCTCGCACCTTTCCCCAGGTCAGTACGCTTTTGGGCGTTCAGGATGAAATCAGTCATTTTGCTTCTCCAAAATAGCCATCTCCCGCAGGCGTTTGCGACCAGCGCCAAACGGGGTGGGCAAAAAAGCCCCGCCCCAACACATGCTGGGGCGGGGCGCTTCACATCAACACGTGTTCCGCTTAGCGGAACATCGCACTGATCGATTCTTCATTGCTGATGCGGCGAACCGCTTCAGCGACAACCGGTGCGATATCCAACTGGCGGATACGGTCACAGGCTTGAGCAGCGGCGGACAGCGGAACGGTGTTGGTCACCACCAGCTCGTCCAGTACCGACTTCTCGATGTTCTCGATCGCGCGGCCCGACAGGACAGGGTGCGTGCAGTAGGCGTAAACCTTGGCAGCGCCGTGTTCTTTCAGGGCTTTGGCCGCGTGGCACAGGGTGCCGGCGGTGTCGACCATGTCGTCTACCAGGATGCAAGTGCGCCCTTCGACGTCGCCGATGATGTGCATAACCTCGGAGTGGTTAGCCTTTTCGCGGCGTTTATCGATGATACCCAGATCGACACCCAGGGACTTGGCGACGGCGCGTGCGCGCACGACACCACCGATGTCCGGGGAGACGATCATCAGGTTCTCGAAACGCTGGTCTTCGATATCGTCGACCAATACGGGCGAGCCGTAGATGTTGTCGACAGGAATATCGAAGAAACCCTGGATCTGGTCAGCGTGCAGGTCGACGGTGAGTACACGGTCGATACCTACGACAGTGAGCATGTCAGCGACGACTTTGGCGCTGATAGCAACACGTGCCGAACGCGGACGGCGGTCCTGGCGGGCGTATCCGAAGTAAGGAATCACGGCGGTGATTCGGGATGCTGAGGAGCGGCGGAAGGCGTCGGCCATCACTACCAGTTCCATCAGGTTATCGTTGGTCGGGGCACAGGTCGGCTGAATAATGAAGACGTCTTTACCGCGGACATTTTCATTGATCTCAGTGCTGATCTCGCCGTCGGAGAATTTACCGACAGAGACGTCACCGAGAGGGATATGCAGCTGACGTACGACACGCCGAGCCAGATCGGGGTTAGCGTTCCCCGTAAAGACCATCATCTTGGACACGCGCAGTACCTGAAGGCTGAGGGTATACCTGGATGAGTATAAGGAAAATGGCAGGGGCGGCTGGATTCGAACCAACGCATGGCAGGATCAAAACCTGCTGCCTTACCGCTTGGCGACGCCCCTGTATCTGTTGCTGCGAGCGCTATGCACTCGACTTCTTGACCAGACTTTGTAGCTTGCGATGCAACATCGAAATATTGCTTCCTTTCGCCACAAACCCTGTTTGGGTCGCTGAAAGAAGGGCCAGAACTTTATCAGCTTCGGCTTTGCTTGGGAAGGCCCCAAACACACAACTTCCAGTTCCGGTTAGCCGAGCTTCGGTGAATTTACCCAGAGAATTCAATGCGTTTCGAACTTCTGGATACCGCTGCTCAACCACCCGTTGGCAGTCATTTCGACTGTTTCCCTCGGGAACGGGGCGCATCTTAAGGGGGAGGGAATCACGTGTCAACTGCGGATGTGAAAAAATTTCTACAGTACTGACAGACACTTGCGGCACCAGCACGACATACCAGGGTTCGTCAGGGTCTACCGGGGTCAGTTGTTCGCCGACACCCTGGGCGAATGCCGCGTGGCCGCGAACGAATACCGGCACGTCGGCGCCCAGGCTCAGGCCCAGGGCCGCCAGGCGGTCTTCATCCCAGCCCAGTTGCCATAAGTGCGCCAGCGCCAGCAGGGTGGTCGCGGCATCCGAGCTGCCGCCACCGATACCACCGCCCATGGGCAAGACCTTGGTCAGCCAGATGTCGGCGCCAAGCGTTGTGCCGGATTGCGCTTGCAGTTTGCGTGCGGCACGTACGATCAGGTTGCTGTCGTGGGGCACCGCCTCGATGTCGGTGTGCAGGCGGATCACGCCGTCTTCACGCAGGGCGAAGGTCAATTCGTCGGCGTGGTCAAGGAACTGGAAGACGGTTTCCAGCTCGTGGTAACCATCCGGGCGGCGGCCGATGATGTGCAGCCACAGGTTGAGCTTGGCCGGGGCCGGCAGGGTAAGCGTGTTCATCGATCAGTGCCCCAGCTGGCGTGGCTGCCAATCCTTGACCACCAGGGTCACGTCGAGGTCCTTGCCGTGCAGCTTCAAGCGCTCGGGCAGCCAGTAGCCATTCTGCTCGGTGTAGCTCAGGTACTGGACCTGCCAGCCATCCTGGTCGAGGCTGGCCAGGCGGCTGTCGCCGTCCAGGGTCAGCTTGCTCTTGCTGTCGGGCGCGGGCAGGCCACGCACCCACCAGACCAGGTGCGAAACCGGCAGTTGCCAGCCCAGTTGTTCTTCCAGCAGGGCCTCGGGGCTGGTCGCTTCGTAGCGGCCCTGGTTGGCCACTTCCAGCACCACGCCACCGGGGCGGCCGGTCAGGCGGGCGGCGCCACGGCCCAATGGGCCTGCCAGGCGGATGTCGTAGTAGTCCTGGCGTTGCAGCCAGAACAACGTGCCGCTGCCGGAATCGCGCGGGGCGCGGATGCCGACCTTGCCGTTGATCTGCCAGCCATCCAGGGTGCTTAGTTGCGCCTTGTGCTGGCGCCACTGCTGCGGGTCGCCTTGGCCCTGCAAGGCTTCGCGGCTACCGAAGCCGGCACAGCCCGCGAGCAGGGCGATCAGGGTGAAGGTGATGAAATGGCGCAGGAACATGGCGTTAAAGGGTCTCTGATCCGGTCAGGCGCAGTACGGTCTTGCGCAGGATAGGGCTGTCGGGCTGGGCTTCGAAGGCCTTGGCCCAGACCTGGCGGGCTTCACGGCGCTTGCCGTTGGCCCACAGGACTTCGCCCAGGTGAGCGGCCACTTCATGGTCGGGGAAGCGCGCCAGGGCCTGGCGCAGGTAGCCTTCGGCTTCGTCGAGTTTGCCCTGGCGGTAGGCGACCCAGCCCAGGCTGTCGAGCACGGCCGGGTCGTCCGGCGTCAGCTGGTGGGCTTTGTCGATCAGCGCCTTGGCTTCGGCGTAGCGGGTGGTGCGGTCGGCCAGGGTGTAACCCAGGGCGTTCAGCGCCATGGCGTTTTCCGGCTCGCGGGCGATGATGGCGCGCAGGTCTTTTTCCATCTGCGGCAGGTCATCACGCTTTTCGGCCAGCATAGCGCGGGTGTACAGCAGGTTGAGGTCGTCCGGGTAGCGCTGGATGGCCTGCTGCAGCACCTGGTTGGCCTGGGCATCCTTGTTGTTGTTGCTGTAGCTTTCCGATTCGATCAGGTACAGCTGTACAGCGACGTCCGGCTGCGCCTCGCGGGCTTCGGCGAGCAGGCGTGAGGCCTCGCTGCCGCGGCCGTTGGCAATCAGGATATCGGCCTGGCGCAGTTGCGCCGGCAGGTAGTCGGGGCCGGGGCCGACCAGGGCGTATTCGCGCAAGGCGGCTTCGGGGTCGTGGCGCTCTTCGCGGATGCGGCCCAGGTTCAGATGGGCCGCATCGACGTTGCTGTCACGCTCGACCAGCTCCTGCAGGTAGCCTTCGGCTTCATCCCAGTCTTTGTTTTCCAGGCAGACCAGGGCCAGCGAGTAACGCAGCTCATCGTCTTCGGGGTACTGCTGGACCAGGCTGATGAACTCGCTTTTGGCATCGGCCATGCGGTCCTGCTCGACCAGGGTGCGGGCGTAGGTCAGGCGCAGGCGTTTGTCATCCGGGTTGTCGCGGATCGCACCGCGCAGCAGGGGCAGGGCCTCTTTGCCGCGGTCGAGGGCTTGCAGCAGGCGGGCGCGCAGCAGGACCGGGGCGATCTCGCCGTCTTGCGGCGGGTGCGCCTCGAGCAGTTCAAGTGCTTCTTCGGTCTTGCCGTCCTGGTTCAGCAGCAGCGCCTTGCCGAACACCAGTTGGCCGTTGTCCGGGTATTTGACCAGTAGGCGTTCGAAGCTCTGCAGCAAGCCGTCGCGGGTGCTCTGGTCGGTCTCGGCGGCAGACAGGGCAAGGAAGTCGAAATGAGTATCGCCCTGGCCCTGCAGGACTTTTTCCATGTAGACCATGGCATCGTCGTAGCGCCCGGCACGGGCCAGCTGGATGGCGGCGGCGCGTTGGGCATCGAGGTTGTCTGGGTCGTTGCGGGCCCAGACCAGGGCGTTGTCCAAGGCCGGCTCGTCGGCGCCGAGGTATTCGGCGATACGGTAGGCACGCTCGGAGACGCCAGGGTCCTGGGTCTTTTCGGCCTGGTCGGTGTAGTTGGCCAGGGCGATGTCGAAGCGGTTGCGCTGGCCGGCCAGCTCCGCGACCAGCAGGCTATAAAGGGTGTCTTGCTTGAACGAACCGTACACCACGGGTTTTTCGGCCTCGCCTGTGCCGGCCTCGGCAACGGGAGGCTCGGCTTTTTGCGGGGCCAGGCTCTGGCAACCCTGGAGCAGGGCGAAGGCAAGCAGCAGTGCGTAGGGTCTGTTCATAAAAAGGCTTAAAAGGACTCACCGGCGGTCGGAGCATGATGACACAAGCGCGGTGGCAAACCCACCTGCGAAGCATTTGGTTAACTGCGACCATGGCAGGGGCAAGCAGGTTCCGGGTGAGCGCTGGCAGGGGATATTCCGGCGCCATCACGACAATAGCGAACGGTGGTTGTTCTGGAACCTGCGAAAGAGGACAATTATCGGCTTCTCGTCACAACCAGCGACCTTGCATGGCCTTTCTTGCACTTGGTATCAACCATAAGACTGCCTCGGTAGACGTACGCGAGCGCGTGGCGTTTACCCCAGAGCAGCTGGTGGACGCCCTGCAGCAGCTCTGCCGACTGACCGCCAGCCGTGAAGCGGCGATCCTGTCGACCTGCAACCGTAGCGAGCTTTATATAGAGCAGGACCACTTGTCTGCCGACGCGGTGCTGCATTGGCTAGCCGATTATCACCGCCTGAGCCTGGATGAACTGCGCGCCAGCGCCTACATCCATGAAGAGCACGACGCTGTGCGGCACATGATGCGCGTGGCCTCGGGCCTCGACTCGCTGGTGCTTGGCGAGCCACAGATTCTCGGCCAGATGAAGTCAGCCTACGCCGTGGCGCGTGAGGCCGGCACTGTCGGCCCGCTGCTCGGGCGCCTGTTCCAGGCCACCTTCAGTGCCGCCAAGCAGGTGCGCACCGACACTGCGATCGGCGAGAACCCGGTCTCGGTGGCGTTCGCCGCAGTGAGCCTGGCGCGGCAGATCTTCAGTGACCTGGGCCGCAGCCAGGCGCTGCTGATTGGCGCCGGCGAGACCATCACCCTGGTCGCCCGCCACCTTCACGAGCAAGGCGTGCGCCGTATCGTCGTGGCCAACCGGACCCTGGAGCGTGCCAGTATCCTGGCCGAGCAGTTCGGCGCCCATGCCGTGCTGCTGGCCGACATCCCGCAAGAGCTGGCCAACAGCGACATCGTCATTAGCTCCACCGCCAGCCAGTTGCCGATTCTCGGCAAGGGCGCGGTCGAGAGCGCGCTGAAACAACGCCGGCACAAGCCGATCTTCATGGTCGACATCGCCGTCCCCCGTGACATCGAGCCCGAAGTCGGCGAACTCGACGACGTTTACCTTTACACCGTCGATGACCTGCACGATGTGGTCGCAGAAAACCTCAAGAGCCGCCAGGGCGCTGCCCAGGCCGCCGAAGAGCTGGTGTCGGTGGGCGCCGAAGACTTCATGGTGCGCCTGCGTGAGCTGGCTGCGGTGGACGTGCTCAAGGCCTACCGCCAGCAAAGCGAGCGGCTGCGTGATGAAGAACTGCAAAAAGCCCAGCGTCTGCTGGCCAACGGCGGCAACCCCGAAGACGTGCTGGCCCAACTGGCCCGGGGCCTGACCAACAAACTCCTGCACGCCCCCAGCGTGCAGCTGAAAAAGCTCTCGGCCGAGGGCCGCCTCGATGCGCTGGCCATGGCCCAGGAACTCTTTGCCCTCAACGAGGGCTCGACGGACAAATCCTCGCAATGAAAGCGTCGCTGCTGAACAAACTGGATATCATCCAGGACCGCTTCGAAGAACTGACCGCACTGCTCGGTGACGCTGAAGTCATCTCCGACCAGACGCGTTTCCGCGCCTATTCCCGCGAATACGCCGAAGTCGAGCCGGTCTACGCTGCCTATCAAGCGTGGCGCAAAGTCCAGGACGACCTCGAAGGCGCCCAGGCGCTGCTCAAGGACAGCGACCCGGACATGCGCGAAATGGCCGTGGAAGAAGTGCGCGAAGCCAAGGAGCAATTGCTGACGCTGGAAGCCCAGCTGCAACGCATGCTGCTGCCCAAGGACCCTAACGATGGGCGCAACGTGTTCCTCGAAATCCGCGCCGGTACCGGTGGCGACGAGGCGGCGATCTTCTCGGGCGATTTGTTCCGCATGTATTCACGCTATGCCGAGAAACGTGGCTGGCGCCTGGAGATTCTTTCCGAGAACGAAGGCGAACACGGCGGCTACAAGGAAATCATTGCCCGCGTCGAAGGCGAAAGCGTGTACGGCAAGCTCAAGTTCGAATCGGGCGCACACCGCGTGCAGCGCGTGCCGGAAACCGAGTCCCAGGGCCGTATCCACACCTCGGCGTGCACCGTGGCGGTGCTGCCCGAGCCCGACGAGCAGGCCGCGATCGAAATCAACCCGGCCGACTTGCGCGTGGACACCTACCGCGCCTCCGGCGCCGGCGGCCAGCACATCAACAAGACCGACTCGGCGGTGCGCATCACCCACTTGCCCACCGGTATGGTGGTCGAGTGCCAGGAAGAACGCTCGCAGCACAAAAACCGCGCCCGCGCCATGTCCTGGCTGTCGGCCAAGCTCAACGACATGCAGACCAGCGCCGCGCAGAACGCCATTGCCAGTGAGCGCAAGCTACTGGTGGGCTCCGGCGACCGCTCCGAGCGTATCCGCACCTACAATTATCCACAGGGCCGGGTCACCGATCACCGCATCAACCTGACCTTGTATTCGCTGGACGACATCCTCGCCGGTGGCGTAGACGCCGTGATCGAACCGCTGTTGGCCGAATACCAGGCCGATCAACTGGCCGCCCTGGGGGACTGATGACCATCATCGCCAGCTTGCTGCGCAATGCGCAGTTGCCCGAATCGCCCACCGAGCGGCTGGATGCCGAACTGTTGCTGGCTGCGGCCATCGGCAAGTCGCGCAGCTACCTGCATACCTGGCCCGAGCGCATCGTCAGCAGCGAAGCGGCCGACACCTACGCCGGTTACCTGCAGCGCCGCCGTAGTGGCGAGCCGGTCGCCTATATCCTCGGGCAGCAAGGGTTCTGGAACATCGACCTGGAAGTGGCGCCACATACGCTGATCCCGCGTCCGGACACCGAGCTGCTGGTCGAGACTGCCCTTGAGCTTCAGCCAGCAACCCCGGCCAAGGTGCTCGACCTGGGCACCGGGACCGGGGCCATTGCCCTGGCGTTGGCCGGCGATCGCCCGGCCTGGCAGGTGACAGCGGTAGACCGGGTGGAGGAGGCGGTCGCGTTGGCCGAGCGTAATCGACAGCGCCTGGGGCTGGCTAACGTCCAGGTGCGTGTCAGCCACTGGTTCGATGGCCTGGGCGATGCGCGCTTTGACCTGATTGTCAGCAACCCGCCGTACATCGCCAGTGAAGACCCGCACCTGGTCGCCGGCGACGTGCGCTTCGAACCCAGCAGCGCGCTGGTGGCGGGCACCGATGGCCTGGACGACCTGCGCGTGATTGCCGCCCAGGCGCCACATCACCTGCTGCCAGGTGGCTGGTTGTTGTTGGAGCACGGCTACGACCAGGCCGCAGCGGTGCGCGCCTTGCTGGCTGAACACGGCTTTAGCGAGGTGGCCAGCCGCACGGACCTGGGCCGCCATGAACGCATTACCCTGGGGCGCCTGCCATGCTGAGTGATCAGGAACTGTTGCGCTACAGCCGGCAGGTGTTGCTGGCGCAGATCGATATCGACGGCCAACTGCGGCTCAAGCAGAGCAAGGCCTTGATCGTCGGCCTCGGTGGCTTGGGCTCGCCTGTCGCGCTGTACCTGGCAGCGGCGGGTGTGGGTGAGCTGCACCTGGCGGACTTCGACACCGTTGACCTGACCAACCTGCAACGCCAGGTGATTCACGACAGCGCCAGTGTCGGCATGAGCAAGGTTGACTCGGCGCTGCAGCGCCTGGAGGCGATCAACCCAGAGATCAGCCTGGTCGCTCATCGCCAGGCATTGGATGAGGACTCGCTGGCCGCTGCGGTGGCGGCGGTCGACCTGGTGCTGGACTGCTCCGACAACTTTTCTACCCGCGAGGCGGTCAACGCTGCGTGCGTTGCTGCCGGTAAACCGCTGGTCAGTGGCGCGGCGATCCGCCTCGAAGGCCAGCTTTCGGTGTTCGACCCGCGGCGTGACTACAGCCCTTGCTACCACTGCTTGTATGGCCATGGCAGCGAGGCTGAACTGACCTGCAGCGAAGCCGGTGTGATCGGCCCGCTGGTGGGGCTGGTAGGTAGCCTGCAGGCCCTGGAAGCCATGAAACTCTTGGCTGGGTTCGGCGAGCCGCTGGTGGGCCGTCTGCTGCTGATCGATGCCCTCGGCACGCGCATTCGTGAGCTGCGGGTCAAGCGCGACCCGGCTTGCGCGGTCTGTGGCAAGCGCGATGGCTGAGCGTTCGGCGCCGATTGGCGTAATGGATTCGGGGGTCGGCGGTTTGTCGGTACTGGCCGAGATCCAGCGCCTGCTGCCTAACGAATCGCTGCTGTATGTGGCTGATTGCGGGCACGTGCCTTACGGTGAAAAGTCGGCGGATTACATCCGCCAGCGCTGCCGGCGTATTGCCGAGTTCTTCCAGCAGCAGGGCGCCAAGGCCTTTGTCCTGGCCTGTAATACCGCGACAGTGGCGGCCGTTGCCGACCTGCGCGAGCTGTACCCGCAATGGCCGCTGGTGGGCATGGAGCCAGCGGTAAAGCCGGCTGCTGCAGCCACCCGCTCCGGTGTGGTCGGCGTGCTGGCCACGACCGGCACTTTGCAGAGCGCCAAGTTCGCGGCGTTGCTCGACCGCTTCGCCAGCGATGTGCGCGTGGTCACCCAGCCTTGCCCCGGCCTGGTCGAGCGGATCGAAACCGGCGACCTGAGTAGCCCGGCCTTGCGCCAGTTGTTGCTCGGCTACGTGCAGCCGCTGTTGGCGGCTGGCTGCGACACGCTGATCCTGGGTTGCACGCATTACCCCTTCCTGCGCACGCTGCTGGCCGACATGGTGCCGGCGGACGTAGCCATCATCGATACTGGCGCCGCCGTGGCACGTCAACTGCAGCGTCTGCTGGGCGTCAGCGACCTGCTGGCTGAGGGCCCGGCAGTGGATACCCGCTTCTGGACCAGTGCCGACCCACAATCCCTGAGAAAAATCCTACCGTTGCTGTGGCAGAAGTCCGACAGTGTGCAACGCTTTACGTTGTGAAAAAAACGTGAAAATCAGCTGAACTATCGTACCACTGCCGATTTCTACCGATTTGCCTGACACGAGGCGAACACTAACAACAGCATTAGGAAGAAGGATGTTTCTTATGAGGAAACTGCTCGGCTTGGCGGCGGCTGCCGTCTTTACCTTGGGGCAAGCAGTGTCGGCGCAGGCGGCCGATGTTTCATTTTCGGTGGGGCAGACGGGTGACTCGACCATGGTTTACCGGCTGGGTCTGCAGTCGAACTGGGACGCGAGCTGGTGGCAGACTAGCGTTGGCCGTCTGACCGGGTATTGGGATGGGGCTTACACCTACTGGGATGCCGACAAGACGGCGAGCAACCACAGCCTGTCGTTCGCACCGGTATTCGTTTATGAGTTTGCGGGGGATTCGGTAAAGCCCTATATCGAGGCTGGGATTGGCGTCGCGGCCTTTTCCAGCACCGAGCTTGAAAGCAATGAGCTGGGCTCGGCGTTCCAGTTCGAAGACCGAATCGGTTTTGGTCTGCGCTTTGCGGGCGGGCATGAAATTGGTGTACGGGCCATTCACTATTCCAATGCTGGCATCAAGCAACCTAACGACGGAGTAGAGAGCTACAGCCTGCATTACCGCATGGCGCTCTAAGCTACCCCGCACCCTTGTAGGAGCAGCCTTGCGCTGCGAAGAGGCCGGTGATAACAGCCGAGATTCTTTGTGATTTCACCGGCCTCTTCGCAGCACAAGGCTGCTCCTACAGGTCCAGCGTTTCCGGTACCTGGCGTCTTCCAATGCTGGCATCAAGCAGCCCAATGATGGTGTAGAGCGCTACAGCCTGCATTACCGCATGGCGCTCTAAGCTACCCCGCACCCTTGTAGGAGCAGCCTTGCGCTGCGAAGAGGCCGGTGATAACAGCCGAGATTCTTTGTGATTTCACTGGCCTCTTCGCAGCACAAGGCTGCTCCTACAGGTCCAGCGTTTCTGGTACCTGGCGTCTTCCAATGCTGGCATCAAGCAGCCCAATGATGGTGTAGAGCGCTACAGCCTGCATTACCGCATGGCGCTCTAAGCTAACCCGCACCCTTGTAGGAGCAGCGTTTCCGGTACCTGGCGTCTTCCAATGCTGGCATCAAGCAGCCCAATGACGGTGTAGAGCGCTACAGCCTGCATTACCGCATGGCGCTCTAAGCTACCCCGCCCCCGTGTAGGAGCAGCCTTGCGCTGCGAAGAGGCCGGTGATAACAGCCGAGATTCTTTGTGATTTTACCGGCCTCTTCGCAGCACAAGGCTGCTCCTACAGGTCCAGCGTTTCCGGTACCTGGCGTCTTCCAATGCTGGCATCAAGCAACCTAACGACGGTGTAGAGCGCTACAGCCTGCATTACCGCATGGCGCTCTAAGCTACCCCGCACCCGTGTAGGAGCAGCCTTGCGCTGCGAAGAGGCCGGTGAGACCACAAAGAATCTCGGCTACTATCACCGGCCTCTTCGCAGCACAAGGCTGCTCCTACAAGATCAGGGCCGTAGTGGCCACAAGCTGCTCAGGTCCAGCGTCTCCAGTACCAATTCCGGCTCGCGTTGCGGCAACCGTCGCAACAGTTCCTCGGCAGCGCTTTCAGGCGTCCAGGCCTCGGGTATCGCTTGCGCCGTTGTCACGGGTGTTTTCAACGATTGCGACCCCACTACCGTCAAGCTGATCTGCAGCTTATCCAATACCTGGCGTTGCTCGCGAAACCACTGGGCAGTGCTGTTGAAGCCGCTGGCAACCTGGGTGGGTGCAAACAGCTGCGAAGCCGAGTAGCGATTGAGAATGGCCATTACCTGAGGTGCATCACCCTTCGTCAGCAGCGGCAAGGCACTGGTCAGGCAATGTTCGCTGGCCACCAAGTTGCTGCTGGCGATCGCCTCGAACAGCTCGTCATCGGGCACGTCGTCGGCCAGGTAGTCACTGGTGCCGGCATTGATGATCAGGCAATCCACCGAACCCCAAGTATTCAACAACACTGTGCTGGCTGCATCGACCTGTTCCAGCACCTGCAACTGGCCCGGCAGGTGCAACAACTGCTGGGCGAACCGCTCGCCTAGCGTATCCAGCGCTTCACATTCCCTGCCACTGGCGGCCACCCGATGCCCTTGCTCGAGCAGCCGCTCTACCAAAGCCAGCCCTAATCCGTTACTGGCCCCTGTTACCCAGAAACTGCGAGCGCTGTTCACGATACTGCCCCCTGATCCTGCCGGCGCGGAAGGCCTTTGAAGGCTTCTAATGCACGCTGGCGACTGCTGCCGAGATCGACTATTGGATTGTGATACGAATTAGTAGCAAAAAGATCCGCAACCTTCACGGGCTGATGAATGGCTTTCTCATCCAAGCCCTGCAATTCCGGTACCCAGTGGCGAATGAATCGCCCTTGCGGGTCGAAGCGCTGAGACTGCGAAACCGGATTGAAGATGCGGAAGTAGGGCACTGCATCGGTCCCGGTAGACGCGCTCCATTGCCAGCCACCGTTGTTGGCCGCCAGGTCACCGTCTATCAGGTGGCGCATGAAATGCCGTTCGCCTTTGCGCCAGTCGATCAGCAGATTCTTGCTGAGAAACATGGCAACGATCATGCGCAGGCGGTTGTGCATCCATCCGGTGTCCAGCAACTGGCGCATGGCGGCATCAATGATCGGGAAGCCGGTGCGCCCCTGTTCCCAGGCCGCGAGGTCTTCAGGCGCATCGCGCCATGGCAAGGCTTCGGTCTGGGTGCGGAAGGCGCGGTGCCGCGAGACCTGTGGATAACCCGTCAGGATGTGCTTGTAAAACTCTCGCCAGAGCAACTCGTTGATCCAGGTCTGGATGCCTGTGCTGCCGCTGTCGAACTCGCCGCGGTTGCAGGCCAGGGCGCCGTGCAGGCATTGCCGGGGCGAGATCACCCCAGCGGCCAGATAAGCCGAGAGCTGGCTGGTGCCCGGCTTGGCGGGGAGGTCGCGCAGGTGATGGTAGTCGTCAATCGCCTCATCAAGAAAGCGCGTCAGGCGGCTCTGCGCCTCGGCTTCCCCCGCTGGCCAGTGGTCGCTCAAGGTGCGTGGCGGTTTGTCGAAGCCCTCTATTTGCTCGGGTATGGGGTCGCTGGCGATGTTCAGAGGCGACTGCGGTTTGACCCGAGGGGCTAACGCCGGGAGGCTGCGGTGCAAGTGTTCGAGGCAGTTTCTCTTGAACTGGCTGAAGACCTGGAAGTAGTCACCGCTGCGGGTGAGGACCGTGCCTGGGCGGAAGAACAACTGGTCGAGGTAGCTGTGCGCCTGGATGGCTGACTGTTCCAGCAGTGCCCGCGTTGCCTGGTCGCGGCGCTCTTCGTTGATGCCGTACTCCTCGTTCCAGTGCACGCCCTCGACCCGGTGCTGACGGCAGGCGTCCAATACGGCCTGTGGCGCTTGATCCCACTTGTCGATGGTGCGAATCAGCAATGGGATGTTGAGGGCCTCCAGCGACTGACGCAGCGTGCGCAGGTTGCGCAGCCAGAAGTCGACTTTGCAGGCAGCGTCGTCATGCGCCTGCCACTGGCCGGGGCTGACCAGCCACAGGGCAAGGGTCGGGCCGCGTTCGCAGGCAGCGCTCAAGGCGGTGTTGTCGTCGATGCGCAGGTCGCTGCGCAGCCAGATCAGTTGCATGGCGCATTCATCTCTACAGGCCGGCGGCCATTGCCTTGAAGCACACGCAATGCCGACTGCGGGGTATCGAACAGGAAGAGCTCGGGAAGGTCGAGGGCGTTCAAGTGGGCCTCATGCAAGGCGAGCGTGGCGCCGCCCAGCAGTTTTGGCCCAGGTATGCCTTGCAGCAGGCGCTGTAAGGCTTTGCTGTCGATGCGTGGCCCTAGGTGCAGCAGCAGAGCGCGTGGCTGCAGTGCGGCGATCGCCCGTTGCAGCTGCGGGCCGCCAACCGGCTGTTCCAGCACTTCGACAGGGATGCCATTGCTGCTCAGCAGCCAGGCGCATAGCCACAAGGCGGGGTCGAAGGCCTGCTCGCTGTCTTCGGCCAGCAGCACCGCTGGGCCTTGCAGCAGCTGGTTGTCGTGGTACACCCGGGCGCCGAGCTTGCTGCGCAGCCAGGTATGGAAAAACACCTGTTCAAGCCGGGCATTGAAATAGTTGCGCCAGCGCAGCTCCAGGCTGTCGAGCAAGGGCAGCAGCAGTTGCTCGCACAGGGTGATGGCGGGGTACAGCGCCATGGCCTGGTTGAGTTGCTGGTCGAGTGCGCGTTGCGAGAGGTTGGCGATGGCCTCGATCAGCTGCGCCTGCCGGGCCTGCCAGTCGCTTTGCGGGGCGCTGCTGGTGGGTTTGTCGAGCAGCTCGCGCACCTGGCCCACCGACGCGCCGCGCTGCAGCCAGGCCAGGATCGCTTCGACCCGTTCGACCTGCTCGATGGAATACAAACGGTGCCCCTTGGCAGTGCGTTGCGGCTTGAGCAGGCCGTATCGACGCTCCCAGGCGCGCAGGGTGACAGGGTTGACGCCGGTGCGTCGGGCGAGTTCACCGATAGGCAGCAGGCTTTCAGACGGCATTACGAAGCCCCAGGCTTTCGGGGTGCGGCTGCAGGTACGCCTGCTGCATCAGGTAAGGGTCGGGGTGTTTGCGCAGGTGATGCTTGAGCAAGGTCAGTGGCACGACCAGCGGCACCACGCCTTGTTGGTACTGGCTGATGAGGGTTTGCAGTTCGGCTTTGTCCTGTGTGGTCAGGGCATCTTTGAAGTAGCCACTCAGGTGCTGCAGCACGTTGCAGTGCGTGCCACGGCTGGCACAGCGACGCAGCGCTTGCATCAGCTCGCTGAAGTAACGTGGCCCGATCTCCTGTGGGTCGTCATCGCGGCTCATGGTGCCGAGCAGCCGCCCCAGCGTGCGGTAGGCTTGGGGGTTGTTGGCCATCAACAGGTACTTGTAGCGCGCATGAAAGCGCACCAGCGCGCCGCGGCTCAGGCCTTCGGCCAACAGGCGCTGCCAGTCGGCATAGGCGTACACGCGGCTGATGAAGTTTTCGCGCAGCACGGCATCGTGCAGGCGGCCTTCCTCTTCTACCGGCAGGTCCGGGCGCAGGCTGCAGAAGGCCTGGGCGTACACGCCGCGGCCGCCATGGAAGGCGGGGTGGCCGTTGTCCTGATAGACCTTGACCCGCTCCAGGCCGCAGGAGGGCGATTTCTGCATGAAGATGTAGCCGCAGATATCATCGAGCTCGCCGGCCATCTGTTCGCCATAGGTGCGCAGCGGGCCGGTCAGGTCCATGCCGGGGTTGCGGGTGCCGACCACTTCGGGTTGCTCAGGGTTGCCAACCAGGCGGATGGGATCGCGCGGTACGCCGAGGCCGATAGCCACTTCTGGGCAAACGGGCAGCCATTCGAAATGCGCTTCGAGTTGCGTGCGGCACAGGTCGGAGGCCTTGTGCCCGCCGTTATAGCGCACACTGTGGCCGGTCAGGCAGGCGCTGATCGCGATGCGAGGCTTGCTGTGGGCGGTTGCGGCTTGCATGGCTGTCTCCGGAAAAACCTGTACGTGAAATCAAATTTGTACAAGTTTATTCCAGCACAGCTACGGAGTTATGCAAACAAGTTTTTTTGTACAGGTCCAGCGCCCGCTCAGTCGAGGTGTTCCAGCAGCCGTCGAGCCGCTTCCTGGCCGCTCAGCCACGCACCTTCGACACGCCCGGACAAGCACCAGTCGCCACAGGCATACAGGCCTTGATCGGCATCGGCCAAGGCGCCCCACTCGTGATTGCTGGTGGGGCGTGCATACAACCAGCGGTGGGCGAGGGCGAAGGTGGGCGCGGGTACCACGCAGCCGACCAGTTCGGCGAACTCGCCCCATAACTGCTCGATCACCTCTTCCTTCGACAGGTCGATGTGCTGCCGGCTCCAGTGCGACGTGGCATGCAGCACCCAGGTATCGAGGTGCTCGTCACGCCCTGGCTTGCTGCGGTTGCGGGCCAGCCAGTCGAGCGGGTTGTCCTGCACGAAGCAGCCTTGCATCGGCGTGTCCAATGGCGTCTGAAAGCCTAGGGCAACCGCCCAGGTGGGCTCCATCTGCACGCCTGCGGCCACCGCGGCGAGTTTCGGGGTCGAGGCCAGCAGCGGCGTGGCCTGTGGCGCCGGTACGGCGATTACCACGCGGCTGAATGGGCCGTGGCTGCAGCCTTCGGTGTCTTGCAGGTGCCAGTACTGTTTGCCGCGGAACACTTCAGCGATGCGGCAGCCAAAGTTGACGGTCACATCCTTGAGCAGGCCACGGGTGATGGCGCTCATGCGGGGCACGCCGACCCAGCGCGTCTGCTCGTCGGGGGAGGGGGTCAGTTCGCCATCGCGGTAGTTGTACAGCTGCGGCTTCCACTGCTCGGCCCAACCCGAAGCTACCCATTGCTGGACCTGATCGACGAAGCGCCGATCACGGGCCGTGAAGTACTGGGCGCCCAGGTCCAGCGCGCCAGCCTCG
Source organism: Pseudomonas sp. B21-031 (assembly GCF_024748985.1). Taxonomy (NCBI): domain Bacteria; kingdom Pseudomonadati; phylum Pseudomonadota; class Gammaproteobacteria; order Pseudomonadales; family Pseudomonadaceae; genus Pseudomonas; species Pseudomonas sp. B21-031. The sequence goes on from NZ_CP087181.1 coordinate 841,389, forward strand.
CTGCGCTTGCTGGCCATGCGCCCGCCACTGCCGTGGCCTTTGTCGAACAGGTGCACGGATTGCCCGGCCTTTTGCAGCGCCTGGGCGGCGGACAGACCGGCGATACCGGCACCGATGATGGCAATAGGTACTGTCATGATGGCCTCTTCAAACCTTGCTGTGAGCAGACTACGCTGTCAGGCAAACCTGTACAATGCACAACTTTTGTATAAGGTTATTCCGCTTTATAGAGCAGGTTGGCCTATGTTTATCCGAGAGCGTCGGGTCAAAAAAGTGCCTTGATCTTAAAAATAGACCACAGCCGCATTCTGCGAGGACACAGCCATGCATATATTGCTGACAGGCGGCACTGGCTTGATTGGCCAGCACCTGTGCCAGTTCTGGCTCGGCCAGGGCCATCGCCTCACGGTCTGGAGCCGCCGACCGGAGCAGGTGCCCAAACTGTGCGGTAGCGGGGTGCGCGGTATCGCCCAGCTGGACGAACTGCAAGCGGATGATCACCTCGATGCGGTCATCAACCTGGCGGGGGCGCCGATCGCCGACCGGCCCTGGACCGGGGCCCGGCGCAACCTGTTGTGGGCCAGCCGCATCACCCTCACCGAGCAACTGCTGGCGTGGCTGGGTGCGCGTGAGCAGCGCCCTGAGGTGCTGATTTCTGGTTCTGCGGTGGGCTGGTATGGGGATGGCGGCGAGCGCGAACTCACCGAGGCGTCCCAGCCGGTGCGCGAAGATTTTGCCAGCCAGTTGTGTATCGCCTGGGAAGAAACAGCCCAGCGTTCGCAAGCTCAAGGCATCCGCGTGGTGTTGGTGCGCACCGGGTTGGTACTGGCCAGCGATGGCGGCTTTTTGTCGCGCCTACGGTTGCCTTTCAAGCTCGGGCTGGGCGGGCCGTTGGGCGATGGTCGGCAGTGGATGCCGTGGATCCATATAGACGACCAGGTCGCCCTGATTGATTTTCTCTTGCAGCATAAGGACACCAGCGGTCCTTATAATGCCTGCGCCCCAGAGCCTGTGCGCAACCGTGAGTTCGCCAGGCGGCTGGGCCGTGCGATGCACCGGCCAGCGCTGCTGCCTGTGCCAGCGCTTTTGCTGAAGGCAGGGCTCGGCGAGCTGTCGACGCTGCTGCTCGGCGGCCAGCGGGCGCGCCCGGTGCGCTTGCTGGCGGCAGGTTTCACTTTCCGTTTCAACGATCTGCAATCGGCCCTGGACGACTTGTCCAGCCGCCTCTGACATAGGACGCTGCATGACCGATCACGCCCTGCTGCTGGTTAACCTGGGGTCCCCGGCCTCCACTTCGGTGGCCGATGTGCGCCGTTACCTCAACCAGTTCCTGATGGACCCGTATGTGATCGACCTGCCTTGGCCGGTGCGGCGCTTGCTGGTGTCGTTGATTCTGATCAAGCGCCCGGAACAGTCTGCGCACGCCTACGCGTCGATCTGGTGGGACGAAGGCTCGCCACTGGTGGTGCTGACCCGCCGCCTGCAGGCGGCGATGGTCGAGCACTGGCCCCATGGCCCGGTGGAAATCGCCATGCGCTACGGCCAGCCGGCGTTGCCCGAAGTGCTGGAGCGCCTGGCAGCTCAGGGCGTGCGCAAGGTCACCTTGGCACCGCTTTATCCACAGTTCGCCGACAGTACGGTGACCACTGTGGTGGCGTTGGCCAAACAGACGGTCAGCGAGCGCCAGTTGCCGTTGCAGATGCGCGTGCTGCAGCCGTTCTACGACCATCCCGAGTACATCGAGGCGCTGGTGGCCAGCGCCAAGCCTTACCTGCAGCAGGATTACGACCACCTGTTGCTGAGTTTTCATGGGCTGCCGGAGCGGCACCTGAAAAAGCTCGATCCCACCGGTAAGCATGATTTTCAGGCGGCCGATTGCTGCAAGGACGCCAGTGCCGAAATGCGCGCCGTGTGTTATCGCGGGCAGTGTTTGGCCACGGCCAAGGCCTTTGCGCAGAAAATGGGCATACCGGATGGCAAGTGGTCGGTGTCGTTCCAGTCGCGCCTGGGGCGCGCCAAGTGGATCGAACCTTACACCGAGACGCGGCTGGACGAGTTGGCCCAGGCGGGGGTGAAGAAGCTGCTGGTGATGTGCCCGGCGTTCGTTGCCGATTGCATCGAGACGCTGGAAGAGATCGGCGATCGCGGCAAAGAACAATTCATCGAGGCAGGGGGCGAGGAACTGCTGTTGGTGCCGTGCCTGAATGATCACCCAGAGTGGGTGAAGGTGCTGGCGGGGATGTGCGAAAAAGCCTGAATGAGTCCGCCCTTGTGGGCGGCCTTGTGCTGCGAAGAGGCCGGGGATGACACAGAAGATTGATGTGTTGTCACCGGCCTCTTCGCAGCACAAGGCTGCTCCTACAGGAGAGGCGTTTTGCGGCAGGAGCCCGTGTCACTCAAGGCAGCTGATCATCCAGCTTCTTGTTCTTCCAGCCATCATTGCCCGGCAGGATCAGGTTAAGGGCAATGGCCACCACGGCGCACAGGGCGATACCCTTCAGGCCCCAGTCGTCCGGGCCGTCACCGCTGCCGATCAACACGCCGCCAATACCGAACACCAGGGTCACCGAAACGATCACCAGGTTGCGCGCCTCGGCCAGGTCGATCTTGTGGCGGATCATGGTGTTCATGCCCACCGCCGCAATCGAGCCGAACAGCAGGCACAGAATGCCGCCCATGACCGGTACCGGAATGCTCTGCAGCAGCGCGCCGAACTTGCCGATGAAGGCCAGGGTGATGGCAAACACCGCCGCCCAGGTCATGATCTTCGGGTTGTAGTTCTTGGTCAGCATCACCGCGCCGGTCACTTCGGCATAGGTGGTGTTGGGCGGGCCACCGAACAGGCCGGCAGCCGTGGTCGCCAGGCCGTCACCCAGCAGGGTGCGGTGCAAGCCAGGCTTTTTCAGGTAGTCGCGCCCGGTGACGCTGCCCACCGCAATCACCCCACCGATGTGCTCGATCGCCGGTGCCAGGGCTACCGGCACGATGAACAGGATGGCCTGCCAGTTGAACGCCGGCGCGGTGAAGTTGGGGATCTCCAACCATGGTGCAGCGGCAATCTTGGCCGTGTCGACCACGCCAAAGGCAAACGCCAGGGCAAAGCCCACCAGCACGCCGGAGATGATCGGCACCAGGCGGAAGATACCCTTGCCGAAGACCGCGACGATCAAGGTAGTCAGCAGTGCCGGCATCGAGATCAACATGGCGGTCTTGTAAGGCATCAGCGCAGCACCGTCACCGCCCTTGCCCATGGCCATGTTGGCAGCGATGGGCGCCATGGCCAGGCCAATCGAGATGATCACTGGGCCAATCACCACAGGCGGCAGCATGCGGTCGATGAAACCGGTGCCTTTGATTTTTACCATCAACCCCATGAAGGTGTAGACGAAGCCCGCGGCCATTACGCCGCCCATGGTTTCGGCCAGGCCGAACTGGCCCTTGGCAAGGATGATCGGGGTGATGAAGGCAAAGCTGGATGCCAGGAACACCGGGACCTGACGGCCGGTGACCAGCTGGAACAGCAGCGTGCCGATACCGGCGGTGAACAGCGCGACGTTCGGGTCGAGGCCGGTGATCAGTGGCATCAGCACCAGCGCGCCAAATGCCACGAAGAGCATCTGCGCGCCCGAAACGACCTGGCGCCAAAGCGGGTCGTTGAAGCCCTCCTGCATGGTCAGGCGTCCTTTTGCTTGGTGCCGAAGATCTTGTCGCCGGCATCACCCAAGCCCGGCACGATGTAGCCGTGCTCGTTCAGGCGCTGGTCGATCGAAGCGGTGTAGATCTGTACATCCGGGTGGGCTTTTTCCACCACATTGATGCCTTCGGGGGCGGCGACCAGCACCATGGCGCGAATCTCTTTGCAGCCAGCTTTTTTCAGCAGGTCGATGGTGGCGACCATCGAGGCGCCGGTGGCCAGCATCGGGTCGATGATCAGGGCCAGGCGCTGGTTGATGTCCGGCGCGAGCTTTTCCAGGTAGGTATGGGCTTCGAGGGTTTCTTCGTTGCGCGCGACGCCAACGGCACTGACCTTGGCACCCGGAATCAGGCTGAGCACGCCGTCGAGCATGCCGATGCCGGCGCGCAGGATCGGGACGACGGTAATCTTCTTGCCGGCGATTTTTTCGACCTGCACCTTGCCACACCACCCGTCGATCTCGTAGGTTTCCAGTGGCAGGTCCTGGGTGGCTTCATAGGTCAGAAGCGCGCCGACTTCCTGGGCAAGTTCGCGAAAATTCTTGGTGCTGATGTCGGCACGGCGCATGAGGCCGAGCTTGTGGCGGATCAGCGGATGGCGGATCTCACGAGTGGGCATAGGGGGGGCTCCGAAAGGCGGGCAAAAAAACCGCGCTAGATTAATCTATTCAGCCTGTGCTGTCGTGTAGTCCTTTTGGACGTTAGTCCATAAATGCTTGATCTGTGGCGAGCGGATGCGTACCTTTGCCCGCTTTTCCAAAATACCCCCCCTGGAGAGCGCAATGCCCGCCGATCTCGAGCACATCCGTCAAGTCATGCGCGAAGCAGACTGTCTGTACACCGAAGCCGAAGTCGAAGCGGCCATCGCCAAGGTTGGCGAGCAGATCTGCAAAGACCTGCACGACAAGAACCCGGTGGTCTTCTGCGTGATGAACGGCGGCCTTATCTTCTCCGGCAAGCTGCTGACCCACCTGCAGTTCCCGCTGGAAGCGTCGTACCTGCACGCCACCCGCTATCGCAACCAGACCAGCGGCGGCGAGTTGTTCTGGAAAGCCAAGCCAGAAGTCTCGTTCATCGACCGTGACGTGCTGATCGTCGATGACATCCTCGACGAAGGCCACACCCTCAGCGCCATCATCGAGTTCTGCAAGCACGCCGGTGCGCGCTCGGTGCACACCGCGGTGCTGATCGATAAGGACCACGACCGCAAAGCCAGCCCGGACCTTAAAGCCAACTACGTCGGCCTGCCGTGCGTCGATCGCTACATCTTCGGCTATGGCATGGACTACAAAGGCTACTGGCGTAACGCCAACGGCATCTTCGCCGTCAAGGGGCTGTAACCATGCGCCAGCCCGCGTTCATCGACCAATCGCTGTTCGCCGAGCTGGCGCAGAAGGCTGCCGCCAACCCTCGCGGGCGGCAGCACCATAACTTCCATGAGATGGAAGAGCCTTGCCACCGCATGGCAGTCGGGCTGCAGCCGACGACCTACATCCCACCCCATCGGCACCTGAGCGACGACAAGGCCGAAGCACTGATCGTGCTCAAGGGGCGCCTTGGCCTGCTGATCTTCGATGAGCACGGTGCGCTGACTGAAAAGCGGGTGCTGCAGGCCGGCGGCGACTGCCTGGGTGTAGACCTGGCGCCCGGTACCTACCACGGGTTGGTGGTACTGGAACCGGACAGCATCCTCTTCGAGTGCAAGGCCGGGCCGTACCGGCCAGTGGGCGAGGGCGAGCATGCCCACTGGGCGCCGCGTGAAGGCGAGGCCGGCGTGGCCGAGTACCAGGCCTGGATGCGCGCCCAGTTCGATTGATCGCGGGCTCCCGGTACAGGCTGAACACAGCATGCTAGAGTGCCTGTTCAAGCCAAGGAGCCTCACATGCGTGCGATTCTTCCCCTCCTGCTGGCGGTCAGCCTGCCGATCTGTGCCGCACCGCTGCACAGCCAGTTTCTGCCGCCTGATGACCTGTCCCTGCGCCAGGAAGCGCCGACCGGTCAGCAACTGCTGCAAGTGACCGATTATGCGGTGGTGGTCGGTGCCCAGCGTCAGTCCGACCAGCAACCAATCCCCATCACCGCATCGTTGCAGATGCGCCTCAAGGGCAAGCCGCTGAGCAAGGGCGCCACCATCGCCCAGGTGCTGCTGACCTTCGATGGTGAAGCCGGCAAAAGCTTGAAAAAGCCCGTTTATGATGAGAAAACCCGCACCTTGAGCCTCAACTACCCGGTCAGTGATTACCGCGTGATCATGGACCTGCTGCGCAACGAAACGCTCTACGTGCAATTTCTGACTTACGGCAACGGCCACATCTGGGCCGACCTGCACACCGGCACCGTACGTACGCGTTGAGGCGCGCGCCCTGCGGGGGGTAAACTGCCGGCCTTCGAAATTCCGTGATGGTCCAGTTGGAGTCGGCAATGCGTAAAGACAAGAAACAGGTAATCGGTGACGAAATCAGCGACGACTACATCAAGTCGTTCCTTCAGTTCGAGCCAGCCGATGGCGTGACTTCGCCGTCGCTGCACAAGCTGGTCAAGGCTTACCGTGGCCTGCGTGTCGACGACTTCGAGCGTTTCGTCGGTTTCTTCGTCGAAGCGGGCCTGAACCTGGATGGCAAGGACGAGCACGGCAAGACCTTCGTCGAACAGATCGCCGACCAGCGCAATGCTCCTGAGTACATCGAGATCATCGATAAAGCCCGCGGCTGATTGTCAGGCCGGTACTGGCCTCTTCGCGGGCAAGTCGGACCGCCGCACCGCCGCTCCCACCCGAACTGCGTAGCCTCAAAGGCTAGCGCCGCACCTGTGGGAGCTGGCTTGCCAGCGATGAGGCCGGCACAGGCCAAAACGCAGGCACAAAAAAACGCCCCGAGGGGCGTTTTTTCGTTTCAGCCAGCTCAGGCGTAATGCTTGGCCGGGCTGTCTTCCACCAGTTCCAGCGCGGCATCGTTGTCGGCACTGATCTTGTTGTACAGCGCGGCATCGGTTGCCAGGACCTTCTCGCGAGCGGGGAAGATTTCCTTGAGCTTGGCAGCCCAGGCACCTTTGGCCTGCTCGGGGAAGCAACGCTCGATCAGTTCCAGCATGATCGAAACGGTTACCGACGCGCCCGGCGATGCGCCGAGCAGTGCGGCCAGGCTGCCGTCCTGGGCCGAGACCAGCTCGGTACCAAACTGCAGAATGCCGCCCTTTTTCGGGTCTTTCTTGATGATTTGCACGCGTTGGCCGGCCACTTCCAGGCGCCAGTCTTCGGCTTTGGCTTGCGGGTAGAAGCGGCGCAGCGATTCCAGGCGCTGTTCCATCGACTGCATCACTTCGCTGACCAGGTACTTGGTCAGGTCCATGTTGTCGCGGGCCACGGCCAGCATCGGGCCGATGTTGCCCATGCGCACCGACAGCGGCAGGTCCATCAGCGAACCATGCTTGAGGAACTTGGTGGTAAAGCCTGCGTACGGGCCGAACAGCAGCGAGGTCTTGCCGTCTACCACGCGGGTGTCCAGGTGCGGCACCGACATCGGTGGCGCGCCGACCGCCGCCTGGCTGTAAACCTTGGCCTGGTGCTGTTTGACGATTTCCGGGTTGTCGCAACGCAGCCATTGGCCGCTCACCGGGAAGCCGCCGAAGCCTTTGCTCTCAGGAATGCCCGACAGCTGCAGCAGCGGCAGGGCCGCGCCACCGGCGCCGAGGAACACGAAGCGCGCGTCGACTTCACGGCTGCCGCCGCTGTTGACGTCCTTGATGCTCACAGTCCAGCCGCTGCCGTTACGGCGCAGGCCGACGACTTTCTTGCTGTACTTGACCTGCGCGTCGGGCGAGTCGCCCAGCAGCTTGAGCAGCTTGTTGGTCAGCGCGCCGAAGTTGACGTCGGTGCCTTTCGCCACGCGGGTGGCGGCGATGTGCTGGTCGGCCGGGCGGCCGGGCATCATCAACGGCATCCAGTCGCTCATCACAGCCTTGTCTTCGGTGTATTCCATCTCGGAGAAGGCGTGATGCTGCTTGAGCAGCTCGAAGCGCTTCTTGAGGAAGGAAACACCCTTGTCACCTTCGACGTAGCTCAGGTGCGGGACAGGGTTGATGAAGGCACGCGCCGAGCCGAAGTTACCCTTCTTGCTCAGGTAAGCCCAGAACTGGCGCGAGACCTCGAACTGGGTATTGATGTGCACGGCCTTCTTGATGTCGATGCTGCCATCGGCGGCCTGGGGCGTGTAGTTAAGCTCGCACAGGCCAGCGTGGCCGGTACCTGCGTTGTTCCAGGGGTTGGAGCTTTCCGCGGCCCCGGAGTCCATCGCCTCGACGACCTCCAGCTTGAGGGTCGGGTCGAGCTCCTTGAGCAGTACGGCCAGGGTGGCACTCATGATGCCCGCGCCTACCAGTACTACATCAACCGATTCGTTCTGCGCCATTTAACGCGTCTCCACAATCTACAGCTACCTAATTGACAGCATAGGATCCCTGGGTTCGCCAGGATCGCCATGTCCGACTTTTCGCAGTTCTTGCAACTTCCGCGGACACCGCCAATCAGTCTTCGGGTTCGGGTATTGAACCCCGATTGCCACGGGTGCGGCAATTCGACTTATGGTCAAGGTGTCGTGCGTGCGTTATGGAACGGCCTCAGACACTCATCCGGGATGAGCGCAGTTGCCGCCTGTTCAGGGCTGTTCGGGACACATCTGCCGCTTTTGCACATGCCAGACTGTTCATTTGCTCGCCACACTCTCGTGAAGTTGTGAAAAACCGTTTTTTTCACGCTCTTTTGGAGACGTGAACCTCAAAAGGGGACTGCGCGATGGCAACCCACAGGTTCATGCAGTGCGAAGGGCCGGAAAAGCAGGCACGACAGCCGATGCAAGACCTGAGTGGAAGGCTCTCTGTGGGCGAAGCGGTGAAGGTGCCGGGGTCAAGCGGCAAATGCGGGGCCCGATCAGGAGACGTCCTTATAATCGGGGGGAGATTATAGCGATGTCGCGGGCAGAAAGGTCGTTATTCGTGGTTTTTATTGCAGCGTTTGTCAGGCCGGCAGGCTGCGCTGATGCCAACGGGTGTTTGCGAGGGCGCAAACCCGGGCGCTGTCGGGCAGTTGGCGGCTGGCTGCAACCGGCAATATAAAGCCGGCGACCGCTGCGTACTGCTTTTTCTTGTGGCTTGCCGCTTGTAGGTTGCCGCTAGGTATACTGTGCGCCTTAGCCGCATTTTCTGGAGAAACGCGCATGTTGCAACGTCTGTTGTTCGGTTTGATCGCGGTGGCCAGCCTCAGCCTGGTCGGATGTGCCCACAGCCCGCAACAACTCAGCCCGCAGCCCAAGCTCACCGCCCAGCTCGCACCTGTCGGCCACGGTCAGCCGGTGGTGGTCAAGGTGGTTGATGGCCGGGCTTCGCAGTCCCTGGGCACGCGCGGTGGCATGTACCCCGAGACCAGCACCATCAGTGTCAGTGGCAATGATGTGCTGCCCAAGCTGCAGGCGCAGGCCGAAGCCGCTGTGCGCCTGCTCGGTTTCACCCCGACGGCGAATGCCTACAATGCCCCGCAGTTGACCGTGACCCTTGCCGAGCTCAAGTACCAGTCGCCCAAGGACAACCTGTACGTGACCGAGGCCACCATTGGTGCCACCTTCCGTGCCGACGTGGCCAACGCCAACCGCCGTTACAGCGGCCGTTACGGTGCTTCGCTGGACCAGCGTTTCGGCATGGCGCCGAACCAGGAAACCAACACCAAGCTGGTCAGCGACGTACTGAGCGACGCCCTGACCCGCCTGTTCAAAGACCCGACCATCGGGCAAGTACTGGGCGAATAAGCGTTCAGTCCTGCTAAAACAAACCCGCTGCCTGGCTGACAGGCAGCGGGTTTGTTTTTTTGCGGGGGCTTCAGGCCGCCTGGATATGGAAGTCCAGCAGGCTGAAACCGGTGGCCACATCCACCTCCGGCAAGTCCTCATGCGCGTGCCCACCCAGCGCGCAATAGACCAGCCACTGGCGGTCCTGCACATTGATGGCGAAACCGTCGATCAACGCCTGCTGTTCGTCGCTCTGGGCTACGAGATAGAGGCGGTCCTGGTTTTCGGCGTGCAGCATGAACAAACTCCGGATCGGGAAAAGGCCGACAGGGTGGCCTGTTCTGATGACGATCCTGTGACAGATGAAATTTAGTGACACTTTGTCGCCGCAACCGAGCGTCAACGCCGGACTTGGGTAGAATGCCGGCCTTTGCCGTCCTTCAATCCGAGGTTGTGTAATGTCGTTGCAAGTGCTCTGGGGGTTTCTGGCCGCCCATCCGACCAAGCTGATCAACCTGCTGGCGTTGCTGATGACGTGCCCCGGCGGGATGCTGCTGCACAGCGCACGGCGGCGCGAGGCTGTCACGCGGGAAAGCCTGGCGGTGGATGAGGGGGTGGTGGATGCGTTTGACCTGAGGGTGCCGCGTTACTTCTATATTCTCGGTTTTTCGTGCCTGGCCATGGCGCTGCTGCTGTCCTGGTTCAGTACCTGGGTGTGACCCTTGGGGCTGCAAAGCAGCCCCGGGTTGATCAGGCAACTGGCGTTTGCTGCTTGACCTGGTACTGGTTGCGCACCGGCGTCGCGTATTGCAACACCAGGTACGGCCGCTGTTCTTCAGGGCAAGCTTCCAAGCGACGCTGCCATTCTTCCTTGGCCCGCGCCAGCTCTTCGCCTGGGAATACCTTCTCGGCGCTCGGCACTTGCAGTGCCTCATCTTTCTCGTCCCACATCGCGTAGGCCAGGTAGTGCACCGGGAACAACCGGTAGCCACCGAGGACCTGCCGGTCGATTTCGGCTGCCAGCTGCTTGGTGTCCTCGAAGTACTCGGTCACCGGCGCGGCAAAGTTGATGTGCACCCGGCCCTTGTAGCCGGTGATGCCCTTGGCGATGCTGTTGTCGTCCTCGCCCGGCGCCTTCTTGTAGGTGCCGGTGGTGGCGCGGATGTACAGCTCGCGGGCCTTGGCCTGGTCGCAGGGGTCGTACTCGTAGCTGATCGAAACCGGCGTCAGGTTCAGGCTCTGGATGACCGCGCCGAACGGCTCGTCCTTGCGGCTCATGTGGAACATCTTGAGGATCGCCGAGTCGGTGCGGTCATCACCGTCCTTGGCGCGGCCTTCGGCCTGGGCGATCCAGATCGATGCGCCATCATTGCGGATCGAGTGGTTGATGTAGGCCGAGAGCAGTTGGTAAGCCGCCAGCTTCTCGCGGCGACCGCTCAGCGAGCGGTGCACGATGAAGCTCTTGTTCAGGCGCATCATGTCGCTGACGAAGGGTTTTTGCAGCAGGTTGTCACCGATGGCAATGCGCGGGGTCGGCAGGCCGGCGTGGTACACGGCGTAGTTGACGAAGGCCGGGTCCATGACGATGTCGCGGTGGTTGGCCAGGAACAGGTACGCGGTGCCGGCCTTGAGTTGCTCGACGCCCGAATAGGTAACGCCATCGGTGGCGCGCTCGATGGTCTGGTCGACGTAGTACTCGACTTTGTCCTGCAAGGTCGACACGCAGGTGACGCCGGCGAATTCCTTGCGCAGGCGGCGGGCGATCAGTGGCTTGAGCAGCCAGCCGAGTGGGGCGGCAGCACGCGGGAAGCGGAAGTGGGTGAGGATATCGAGGAATGCCGGGTCGCTGAGCAGGCGTGCCAGCACGGCAGGGACCTCAGCGTCGTCGTACGGTCGGATGGCATCGAATTCGCCCATCATGCTCTCTTGTTGGAAACGGCTAGGGTAATAGGTAGGGACGGGGTTCGAAAAACGGCTCGAACACGCACAGGCCCTGTAATCAGACCGGCAATTATACGCATAAGTCACCGTGGAGGCCGCGATGCTGGAAACCGACTTCTATGATTGCCCGTATTGTGGCGAACGGGTGGAAACCACTGTCGATATCTCCAGTGGCGACCAGGTCTATACCGAGGATTGCCAGGTCTGTTGCCAGCCTGTGGTGTTCATCCTGCAGGTGCACGGTGACGAATGGATGCTCGAAGTCAGACGCGAGGACGATGCCTGATGCAACGGATCTACGAACCGGAAAGCCTGCTGGAGGCTGAAATGCTGGTGGGCATGCTGGCCAGTGAGGGCATCTCGGTGCACCTGGTCGGCCGCGACCTGGTGGGTGCTGCCGGTGAGCTGCCGATGCAGGGTTTGCTGGGGCTTGCGGTGCCCGACGAGCAGGCCGAGTACGCACGGCAGCTGATCGATGCGTACAATGATGCCCAGCCACTGGTTGGTGACGAACCGGAGAGCTATCCCGGTACCTTGATCTGCTAGGTAAAAAATTCGCCCATGTGTGGACGTTATGCCCTGTTTCGCTGGCCCCAGGCCCTTGCCACTCTGCCGGGCTTCCCCGTCGGCCAGCCGGCACAATGGAATATCTCGCCCGGTGCGTCAGTGTTGATCCAGCGCCAGGTCGACGGCCAGCAAGGCTTGGCCAAGGCACGCTGGGGCCTGACGCCAGCCTGGCTCACTGACCTTTCCCGCACGCCTGCTCATGCCCGAGCCGAAACCCTTGCCGAACAACCGATGTTCCGCGAAGCGTTCCGCCAGCGCCGCTGCCTGATGCCGGCCAATGGCTTTTATGAATGGCGCGGTACGGTACGCAAACGCCCCTACTGGCTGACCCCGGGGGAGGGGTCGTCACTGTATTTTGCGGCGGTGTGGGAGGCCTATCCGGTGCAGGACCAGGTTTGGCTGAGCTGCGCAGTGGTGACCCAGGCCGCCATGAACCAGCGCCGGCCGTTGATTCTGGACGAGGCGGGGCAGGCGGCCTGGTTGGCCCCTGATACGCCGATCACGCGCTTGCACGAGCTGCTGGCCAGCCCCCCGGCTACGCTGCGTGAGCGGGCATTGGCAAACTTCGTCAATGACCCGAAACTGGATGCACCGGAGTGCCTGACGCCGGCCTGACGCCGGCCAGACAGCGTGGCCGTGCAGCCGGTAAAATTCTTCCCTGCGGCTATGGCGGGTCCAGGCGACTAGGCCTAGGATACGCCGCATGTAAAAGGGAGTGTTTTCATGCGTAAGTCATTTGTTGTCAGTGTGTTGAGTGCCGGTATCCTGCTGGCAGGCTGCCAGGCGGTGAATACCACCAGCGGCGGAGCCGTCGGTGTCGAGCGCAAGCAGTACATGTTCAGCATGCTCTCGACCGATGAGGTCAACCAGATGTACGCCCAGTCCTACCAGCAGACCCTCGGTGAGGCGTCGAACAAGGGCGTGCTGGACAAGTCCAGTGCCGATGCCAAGCGCGTGCAGGTCATCGCTGACCGGTTGATCGCCCAGGCGCCGAAGTTTCGCCCGGATGCCGCCCAGTGGAACTGGGAAGTCAACGTGATCAAGAGCGACGAGCTCAACGCCAACTGTGGCCCTGGCGGCAAGATCATCGTTTATACCGGCCTGATCGACCAACTCAAGCTGACCGATGCCGAGATTGCGGCGGTGGTCGGTCACGAGATCGCCCACGCCCTGCGTGAGCATAGCCGCGAAGCCATGTCCAAGGCCTATGGCGTGGAAATGGCCCGTCAGGGTGCGGGTGCCATCTTCGGCCTGGGCCAAAGCAGCATGGCCATGGCCGACACCGTGGTGAACTACGCCATGACCTTGCCCAACAGCCGTGCCAATGAGAACGAGGCGGACCTGATCGGCCTGGAGCTGTCGGCACGTGCCGGTTACGACCCGAATGCCGCGATCACCTTGTGGAACAAGATGAGCAAGGCTTCTGAAGGCGCGCCACCTGAGTTCATGAGCACTCACCCGGCGTCCGAAAGCCGTATTGCCTCGTTGCAGGCAGCGATTCCGAAGGTGATGCCGCTGTATCAGGCTGCCAAGAAGTAATCTGCGTCACCTGTAGGAGCAGCCTTGTGCTGCGAAGAGGCCGGTGACAGCGCCGAAGATCTACTGTGCTGTCACTGGCCTCTTCGCAGCGCAAGGCTGCTCCTACAGGTCAGCCTGCCCAGCGACTATCAGCCTACCCAGCCACTGGCCTTCATCGCCGAATACACCGCCACCACCGCCAGCACGAAGAACGCGGTAGCCGCCAGTCGGCGAATCAGGGTCAACGGCAGTTTGTCTGCCGCAAAGTTACCCGCCAATACCACCGGCACGTTGGCAATCAGCATGCCCAGTGTGGTGCCGATGATGACCATGATCAGGTGCGGGTATTGCGCGGCAAGCATGACTGTCGCCACCTGGGTCTTGTCGCCGATCTCGGCCAGGAAAAACGCAATCAGCGTGGTGAGGAACGGGCCGAAGCGGCGCGCAGGGTTTTCATCGTCATCCATCTTGTCCGGCACCAGCGTCCACAGCGCCGTGGCAGTGAAGCTGGCGGCCAGGATCCAGTGCAGCGCCGAGTCGCTGAAGAACCCGCCGACCCACGCACCCACGGCGCCCGCGGCGGCATGGTTGGCCAGGGTAGCGGCGATGATGCCGGCGATGATCGGCCAAGGCTTGCGGAAGCGAGCGGCGAGAATGAGCGCGAGCAGTTGCGTCTTGTCGCCGATTTCGGCGAGGGCAACGATGGCGGTGGGGACCAGCAGAGATTCCAGCATCAGGTTTCCTACGGGGGCGGGTCGACACGGCTATGACACGTACAGCCTTCCCGCCCCGGGTAAGGTGTGCGTGTCATAGGTCTTGTCAAACCGCGGATCCGTCTGTGCGGATCTCTCTATGCAGGCTCTGCATAGTGGGTCGCACGCGCCATGGCCTGTGGGCCAAGTATGTTGACGCGTGCCGGGCGAGCTGGGGGCTCGCGGGAGACTACTCCCCTAGGACGGTGCGGATTCTGCCTAGCCGAAGCGGTTTCGGCAAGCGCTGTTTTTAACCGCGTGTTGCCCGGTAGATCCGGAAACCGTCCGCCTCGGCGCGGACCTGGCAGTTACCCAAGGCCCCTTCGATCAGTGGCTGGTAACGCAGGAAGCTATTGGCAACAAGGCGCATTTCGCCACCTTTTCGCAGATGAACGCCGGATTTTTTCAGCAAGTTCTCCGAGGCCTGGTAATTGGTGTGCACCCCGGTATGAAACGGCGGGTTGCTCAGAATCACGCTCAGGTCGGCAGGGGCTGCGTCGATGCCATCACCGCTGATCACTTCACCTTCCAGGCCGTTGGCGGCCAACGTCAGGCGGCTGGCTGCCACGGCAAACGCGTCTACATCAAGCAGGGTCAGCCGGCTTTGCGGGTAGCGGCGTTTGACCGTGGCGCCCAGCACCCCAGCACCGCAACCGAAGTCCAGCACATGTCCGCTTGGCAGGCCATCCAGGTGTTTGAGCAGCAGGGCGCTGCCGCGATCGAGGCGACCGTGGCTGAACACGCCCGGCAGGCTGACCACCTGCAGTGGGCCATCCTCGAGGTCGAGTTCGAAGCGCTCGGCCAGGCTTTCCAGCGGCGTGGCCGCAGGCGCGTGGTCAACGGTCACCTGCCACAACTGGCAATGCCGGGCGCTGTCGAGCTTGCGCGGTTTGCCAAAGGCCTGCAGTTGCTTGGCCGCGCCTTCGATACCGCCGCGTTTCTCGCCGACCAGGTACAGCTCGCGCCCGGCCAGGCGCGAGGCCAGGGCGTTGAGCAGGTAGGCGGCCAGCTCGCGGGACTTGGGCAGGAACAGCACGGCGCTGTCGAAGGCCACCGGGGGGGCTTCGACACCGTAATGGCTACGGCCAGCGAAGCGGCCTTCGAGCATGGCCTGGTCACCGGCATGCCAAGTCCAGCCATGGGCCATGGGCAGGTGGCCGAGCAGGTCGTCGGCAGGCGCGCCGGCGAGCAGCAGCGGGCCTTGGAACAGGTCCGCCTGGCGGAGCAACACTTCACTGCGCGGGTCCATGGACTACGCCTCCTGTAAAAAAGTCGCGCAGTGTAGCAGAGGCTAACGCTGCGCTCAGCTGACCACGCGGCGTGGCTGACCGGCGAAATAGGCCTGGGCATTCTCGCTGAGCTGGCCGACGATGCGCTGGCGCGACTCCACCGCACCCCAGGCACTGTGCGGGGTGATGATCAGCCGCGGGATATCGCCTGCCAGCAGCGGGTTGCCGTTGACCGGTGGCTCGACGCTCAGCACGTCAGTAGCTGCGCCACCCAGGTGGCCTTGGCGCAGGGCGTCGGCCAAGGCCTGTTCGTCGATCAAGCCACCCCGTGCAGTATTCACCACCAGGGCGCCGGGCTTGAGCAGGGCCAGCTCACGGGGCCCGATCATGTGCCGGGTATGCTCGTTCAGCGGGCAATGCAAGGTCAGTGCGTCCACTTGCGGCAGCAGGTCTTCCAGGGGCATACGGTCGGCGCGCTCCGGGCGGCCAGGGATCTGCCCGCTCAGGACGCGCATGCCGAAGGCTTCGGCCAGGCGCGCCACTGCGCCGCCCAGTTCGCCATGGCCGAGCAGGCCGAGGGTTTTGCCCTCCAGCTCGACGATGGGGAAGTCCAGCAGGCAGAACTGGCTGGCCTTGGCCCATTGGCCGTCGGCCACTGCCTGGTTGTAGTCGCACAGCCGCGTGGCCAAGGCCAGCAGCAAGGCGAGGGTATGCTGGGCCACCGACGGCGTGCCATAGCCCTGGCAGTTGCACACGGTGATGCCTTGGGCGCGGGCCGCCGCGAGGTCGACATTGTTGGTGCCGGTGGCGGCCACCAGGATCAGCTTGAGCTGCGGGTTGGCCGTAAGGGTCGCGGCATCCAGCATGACCTTGTTGCTGATTACCGCGACGGCGCCCTGCAGGCGTTCGGCGACCTGCTCTGGACGGGTGGCGGCAAACAGCTCGAATGCGTCGAACTGGTCCTGCAAGGGGGACAGGTCGAGGTCACCTAAGTCCAGTGACTGGTGATCGAGAAACACGGCGCGACGCGAGCTGAGCATGGGGTTCTCCGGTGGCAGGACGGGAAATGGGCCATCAACTTCGGGGGCACTGTCCGAAGCGGTTGAGCGCAGTGTCTAGCCCGCGGTTACCGCGCGTCAACGCCTGCCACTCATACCTCGTCGGTCCAAATCATTCCTTCGGCTGATTTGACCGTCACATTCAGCTACTACAGTAGATCCAGACTTGTCCGGCCCGTTTTTCAGAAAAGGGATACCCATGTTGCAGACCCGCATCATCAAACCCGCCGAAGGCGCCTACGCCTACCCCCTGCTGATCAAACGCCTGCTGATGTCCGGCAGCCGCTACGAGAAAACCCGCGAGATCGTCTATCGCGATCAGTTGCGCCTGACTTATCCACAGCTCAACGAGCGTATTGCGCGCCTGGCCAATGTCCTGACTGAAGCCGGGGTCAAGGCCGGTGACACGGTGGCGGTGATGGACTGGGACAGCCATCGCTACCTGGAATGCATGTTCGCCATCCCGATGATCGGCGCGGTGGTGCACACCATCAACGTGCGCCTGTCGCCAGAACAAATCCTCTACACCATGAACCACGCCGAAGACCGCGTGGTGTTGGTCAACAGCGACTTCGTCGGCCTTTACCAGGCGATCGCCGGGCAGTTGACCACCGTCGACAAGACCTTGCTGCTGACCGACGGCCCGGACAAGACCGCCGAGCTGCCCAACCTGGTTGGCGAGTACGAGCAACTGCTTGCCGCCGCCAGCCCGCGCTATGACTTCCCGGATTTCGACGAAAACTCGGTGGCCACCACCTTCTATACCACCGGCACCACCGGCAACCCCAAAGGGGTGTACTTCACCCATCGCCAGCTGGTGTTGCATACCCTGGCCGAAACGTCGGTCACCGGCAGTATCGACAGTGTGCGCCTGCTTGGCAGCGACGACGTGTACATGCCCATTACCCCGATGTTCCACGTGCATGCCTGGGGCATCCCATACGCCGCCACCATGCTGGGCATGAAGCAGGTGTACCCGGGGCGTTACGAGCCGGACATGCTGGTCAAGCTGTGGCGTGAAGAGCAGGTCACCTTCTCCCATTGCGTGCCGACCATCCTGCAGATGTTGCTCAATTGCCCGACCGCCCAGGGCCAAGACTTCGCAGGCTGGAAGATCATCATCGGCGGCAGCGCGCTCAACCGCTCGCTGTATCAGGCGGCCCTGGCGCGCGGCATCCAGCTGACTGCCGCGTACGGCATGTCCGAGACCTGCCCGCTGATCTCGGCAGCGCACCTGAACGATGAACTGCAGGCGGGCAGCGAGGACGAGCGTGTCACCTACCGAATCAAGGCCGGTGTGCCGGTGCCGTTGGTCGAGGCGGCGATCGTCGACGGCGAGGGCAATTTCCTCCCGGCCGATGGCGAGACCCAGGGCGAGCTGGTGCTGCGCGCGCCCTGGCTGACCATGGGTTACTTCAAGGAGGCGCAAAAGAGCGAAGAGCTTTGGCAGGGCGGCTGGCTGCACACCGGTGATGTCGCGACCCTCGACGGTATGGGCTACATCGATATCCGCGATCGCATCAAAGATGTGATCAAGACCGGCGGGGAGTGGATATCTTCGCTCGATCTCGAAGACTTGATCAGCCGTCATTCGGCCGTGCGCGAAGTGGCGGTGGTGGGGGTCGCCGACCCGCAGTGGGGCGAGCGGCCGTTTGCCCTGTTGGTGGTACGTGATGGGCAGGCCATCGATGCCAAGTCACTCAAGGACCACCTCAAGCCTTTTGTCGAAGAAGGGCACATCAATAAATGGGCGATTCCAAGCCAGATCGCCGTTGTTACTGAAATTCCCAAGACCAGTGTCGGCAAACTCGACAAGAAACGCATCCGCCAGGACATCGTCCAGTGGCAGGCCAGTAACAGCGCGTTCCTTTCTACCCTGTAAACCCCGTGCGGGTCGTGGACGACAGAACACGACCCGCAGGCTAGAGAGCTCGGCGCCTTGCCAAACAGGAAAAATGCGCCATGCTTCAGCACGGCCAGCACGTAACCCGAAAAACCTCGTAGCGAGTTGGCGGCACGGAGCGCAAATCACACTTTAGAGGGATCAAGCGCCTGTGCCTTGCTGGCTATAGTCGAGGCCAGGAGATTTTCAGGAATGGGGGAGGGCGACACGCGCAAGCCGTGTTGCCGCAGGTGCAAACCTGCACACCGGTCCCACGGACCGTTTCTGAAAGGACTCACTGCCATAACAAAAAAGTACATGGAGTAGCGTCGATGAAATCTGCAAACCTGTTCTGGCGCCGGGCCAAGTTGCCCTTGGCCGTCAGCCTTGCTTCCACGCTCGCAAGTCCTGCTTTCGCTGTCAGTTTCAACATAGGTGAAATCGAAGGGCAGTTCGACTCGTCGCTCTCCGTTGGCGCCAGCTGGTCGACCGCCAGCCCGAACAAGAACCTGATCGGGGTCAACAATGGCGGCAAGGGGCTGTCGCAGACCTCCGATGACGGCCACCTCAACTTCAAGCGTGGCGAGACCTTCTCCAAGATCTTCAAGGGCATCCACGACCTGGAGCTCAAGTACGGCGACACCGGGGTGTTCGTGCGTGGCAAGTACTGGTACGACTTCGAACTCAAGGACGAAAGCCGCCAGTTCAAGGACATCAGCGACTCCAACCGCAAGGAAGGCGCCAAGTCGTCCGGCGCCGAACTGCTCGATGCGTTCGTCTACCACAACTATTCGATTGGCGACATGCCAGGCTCGGTGCGCTTGGGCAAGCAGGTTGTCAGCTGGGGTGAGAGTACCTTCATCGGCGGCGGTATCAACTCGATCAACCCGATCGATGTGTCCGCGTTCCGCCGCCCAGGGGCCGAGATCAAGGAAGGCCTGATCCCGGTCAACATGTTCTACATCTCCCAGAGCCTGACCGACAACCTGTCGGCCGAGGCCTTCTACCAGATCGAATGGGACCAGACCGTCGTCGACAACTGCGGCACGTTCTTCTCGCAGCCGGACATCATTGCCGACGGCTGTACCGACAACCTGCGCGTGCTAAACAGCAGCCGCACAGTACCGGGCGCGGCCCAGCAGTTCCTCGCCACCCAGGGCGTGAACATCAATGAGGAAGGCGTGATGGTGCGCCGCGGGGCCGACCGTGATGCCCGTGACAGCGGCCAGTTCGGTGTGGCGCTGCGCTACATGTTCGACCCGCTGGACACCGAGTTCGGTGCCTACTTCATGAACTACCACAGCCGTGCGCCGATCTTCAGCGCCACGGGTGCCCCGCCCTCCGTGTTCGCTGGCCTGAGTGCCCTGCCAGCACAGTTGCGCGCGCTGGCACCGCTGATCGTGGCTGGTAACTCCGAGTACTTCGTCGAGTACCCTGAGGACATCCGCCTCTACGGCCTGAGCTTCTCCACCACGCTGCCTACCGGTACCGCCTGGAGTGGTGAAGTCAGCTACCGCCCCAACGCGCCTGTGCAGCTCAATACCACCGACATCCTGTTCTCGGGTGTACGCCCAATTGGTGGCGCCCTGAGCAATGCTTCGCTGCTCTCCGGGACCCCAGGTCAGGACCTGCACGGCTACCGCCGCAAGGAAATCACCCAGTTCCAGACCACCCTGACGCACTTCTTCGACCAGGTGATGGGCGCCAGCCGCATGACCGTGGTAGGTGAGGTGGGGGTCACCCATGTCGGCGGCCTGGAAAACGCCCACGAAACCCGCTACGGCCGCGACCCGGTATTCGGCCCAGGCCCACTGCCGGCCACAGGTGGCGCAGATACCTGCCAGGCGCTCAACGCCAGCACCATCGCAGGCGCGGGTGCCGGTGCGTCGACCACCAACCTGAATCGCAGGTGCGAGAACGACGGCTACACCACCAGCACCTCTTGGGGTTACCGCGGCCGGGTCATCTGGGACTACAACGACGTCTTCGCCGGGGTCAACCTCAAGCCGAGCGTGGCCTGGTCGCATGACGTTTCCGGCTACTCGCCCGGCCCTGGCGCCAACTTCGAAGAAGGCCGCAAGGCCGTCAGCCTGGGCCTGGACGCCGAGTACCAGAACACCTACACGGCGAGCCTGTCGTACACCAACTTCTTCGACGGCAAGTACAGCACCGTGGATGACCGCGACTTCGTCGCCCTCAGCTTCGGCGTGAACTTCTAAGAATACTGATCCAGGACGACACGACATGAACAAGACCAGAAGTCTGCTGCAAGCCGGTGTGCTGGGCCTGTCCCTGCTGGCGACCAGTGTCATGGCAGCGGTGTCTGCCGATGAGGCGGCCAAGCTGGGCAGCACCCTGACCCCGATGGGCGCCGAAAAGGCCGGTAACGCCGATGGCTCGATCAGTGCTTGGCAACCGCTGTCGAAAACAGCGGGCAGCGCCGATGCCAAGGGGTTCCTTTCCGACCCGTATGGCAGCGAAAAGCCGCTGTTCACCATCACCGCGCAGAACGTTGACCAGTACAAGGACAAGCTCTCGCCGGGCCAGGTAGCAATGTTCAAGCGCTACCCGGACACCTTCAAGATCCCGGTATTCAAGACCCACCGCGGCGCCACCGTGCCTGACGATGTATTCGCCGCCATCAAGGAAAACGCCACCAAGACCACCCTGGTCGAAGGCGGCAATGGCCTGAACAACTTCCGCACCGCCGTGCCATTCCCGATCCCCCACAGTGGCCTCGAGGTGATCTGGAACCACATCACCCGCTACCGTGGTGGCAGCGTCAGCCGGTTGGTCACCCAGGCTACGCCACAGCAGAACGGCTCCTACAGCCTGGTGTACTTCTCGGACCAGTTCGTCTTCCGCGACAAGATGAAGGACTACGACCCGAACAACCCAGGCAACATCCTGTTCTACTTCAAGCAGGAAGTGACCGCCCCGGCGCGCCTGGCCGGTACGGTACTGCTGGTACACGAGACCCTGGACCAGGTGAAGGAGCCGCGCAAGGCGTGGATCTACAACGCCGGCCAGCGCCGCGTGCGCCAGGCGCCGCAAGTGTCGTACGACGGCCCAGGCACCGCTGCCGACGGCCTGCGTACCTCGGATAACCTGGACATGTACAACGGCGCGCCAGACCGCTACGACTGGAAGCTTGAGGGCAAGAAGGAGCTGTACATCGCGTCCAACAGCTACAAGCTCGACTCGCCGAGCCTGAAGTACGCCGACATCCTCAAAGCCGGGCACATCAACCAGGACCTGACCCGCTACGAGCTGCGCCGGGTATGGCATGTGGTCGCGACGCTCAAACCAGGCCAGCGCCACATCTACGCCAAGCGTGACTTCTACATCGACGAAGACACCTGGCAGGCTGCGGTGATCGACCAATATGACGGGCGTGGCCAGCTGTGGCGGGTGTCCGAAGCGCACTCCCAGGATTACTACAACGTGCAGGTACCGTGGTACACCCTGGAAACCATCTACGACCTGCAGTCGGGTCGTTATTTGGCGCTGGGCATGAAGAACGAAGAGAAGCGTGCCTACGACTTCGGCTTCAGTGCCAGCAAGGCTGATTTCCAGCCTGCGGCCCTGCGCCAGTCAGGTGTACGTTAATCTGAAAGCCTTTCACTCCTGTGATCCCCAGAACGCCCCGGCTTGCCCGGGGCGTTTTTTTATCCTGCTCCGGCGATGGTTTCAGGGCAAACACAAGCCCTGTAGGAGCAGCCTTGTGCTGCGAAGAGGCCGGTAAGGCTAGAGATTATCTTCGGCTGCAATGGCCACTTCGCAGCACAAGGCTGCTCCTACAGGTATTGCACTGGCTTTGAACGCAGAGAAATACCTGTGGGAGAGGGCAATAAATCTGCTGAATACCCAACCAAACCCCCGCTCCAGCCTCTGTCCATCAGGGTTGTTGCTTTTTGTCGTAGTCTTTTACAGCCCTATTGTGCCCATCATCTTCAAATGCGCTGCATTACCCGCTAGTCTCGCAAACATCCGTACCGCCGTTGTCTTCCCATCAGAACGAGCCGGCCATGACAGATCTGTCCCGTACGCATGGATTCGCCAGCCAGGCCCTAGGCCTGCTGGACGGGCGTTTCTTCCGGCCGCCGCTGCCGGACGGCCATGTGCCGCGTGCGCGGTTGTGTCAGCGTTTGCACGCCGGCCTCAATGGCCGGTTGCTGCTGGTCAACGCACCGGCAGGCTTTGGCAAAAGCTCGCTGGCCATCGAATTTTGCGAATCCCTGCCGGAGCATTGGCGCAGCCTCTGGCTTGGCCTGAGCCAGCGCGATGCCGACCCCGGCCGCTTTCTCGAACGGCTGCTCGAAGGCCTGCAGCAGTACTGCCCTGCATTGGGTGGCCAAGCCATGGGCCTGCTGAAAATGCGCCAGCGCCACCAGCCCTTCGCGTTCGAGGAGTGGATCGACGGCCTGCTCGACGAACTTGCCCAATACCTGCAAGCCGATACACCCTTGCTGTTGGTGCTGGACGACTACCATTTGGCCCAAGGGCCCGTGCTCGACCGCTGCCTGCAGTTTTTCCTCAATCACTTGCCCAGTGGCCTGGTGCTGTTGATCACCAGCCGCCAGCGCCCGGACTGGCACCTGGCGCGCCTACGCCTGTCGCGGCAACTGGTTGAACTCAACGAGCAGGAGCTGCGGCTGACACCCGACGAGTCACTGGCGGTAATCGGCCGCCAGCCCACCGGCTTGCGCGGCCAGGCGCTGGATAACCTGATCCAGCGCAGTGACGGCTGGGTGGCGGGGCTGCGCTTCTGGCAGTTGGCCGCCAGCGAGTCCGGTGATGAGCAGGCCTTGCCCCACGCACTGCACGGTGGCGAGGGGTTGATACGCGACTACTTGCTGGAAGAAGTCATCGAGATCCTGCCGGCCGACATGCAGGCCTTTCTCTACGACACGGCGTGCCAGGAGCGCTTCTGTGCCCAGCTTTGCGATGCCCTGCGCGACCGCCAGGACAGCGCCGATATCCTGCGCTTCCTGCAGGCCCATCAAGTATTTCTGGTGCCCCTGGACGAGCACGGCCACTGGTTTCGTTACCATCACCTCTTCTCCGACCTGCTGCGAAGCCGCCAGGCCAGTGAATCGCCAGCGCGCCTGCACCTGCGTGCGTGCCGCTGGTTCGAAGCCCAGGGTTTGCTGGACGAGGCGGTTGAGCAGGCGCTACGGGCCGGCCACCTCGACGTGGCGGCCGGCCTGGTGCAGAGCCTCTCCGAGGAGCAACTGCTGGCCGAGCAGAACGTCGGCATGTTGCTGCGCTGGAAGATGGACTTGCCCGACAGCTTGCTGATCAGCACGCCGCGCCTGATCGTGCTGTACAGCTGGGCGTTGGGGCTGGCGTGCCAGCTGGATGCGGCCGAAGAGCTGGCAAGCTACCTCAGCCGTTTTCTGCCTGCGCCCTCGGCGACCGCGCAGAAGTCCATGCTGGCCCAGTGGCTGGCCCTGAGTGGGGTGATCGCGCGCGGGCGGGGGGATCGCGCGCTTACCCTGGCCTACTGTGGCGAAGCCTTGCAAAGCTTGCCGTGCAAGCGCTACGGCCAGCGCCTGGTGTGCCTGTCGACACTCTCCAACCTGGCCATCACCGATGCCGACTTCTGGCATGCACGCGGCTGGAACCGCGAAGCCCTGGAGCTGGCCCAGCGCGTCGGCAACCCGCTGTTCGAAGCCCTGGCTCATTACGATCGAGCACGCGTGCTGCATGCCCGCGGTGAAGTGCTGCGGGCGCTGGACGAAGTGCGCCAAGGCCTGCAGCGCCTGCAGGGGCTGTCGGGGCAGCGGTTGTACGCGGTACGGGCCAGGCTGACGCTCTACGAGGGTTACCTGCTGGTGTCGCGCCTGCAATCAGCCCAAGGCCGTGCGCGCTTGCGCGCGGGGCTTGGCGAAGCGCGTGCCTGCCGAGACATCAGCGTGCTGATCGGCCACTGCGTCATTGCCACGCTCGATGGCCGCGAGGGCCACTTCGCCGGAGCGTTCGCCGAGCTGGCCGAGGCGGAGCGGCTGATGCACATCTGGGATGTTCCACCGATCTACTACCTGGCCATGATTACCCTGGTGAAGTGCGAACTGTGGTTGGCACAGGGGCGCACCGATCTTGCCGAATCCTGGTTGCTGCGGCTGGGGCAGACCTACGGTGGCGAGCAACCGGCGGCAGCGCCGGAGTTCCACCCGCTATTACCCCTGCATATTGAACTGCAGCAGGCATTGCTCGAGCGTATCCAGTTGCGTACCGAGGCGTCGGTTCAGCGCCTGTCAGGGCTGGTCGAACGTGGCGTGGCCAGTGGCGGCATGCTGCTGGCCGTCAGTGCACTGTGCCAGTGGCTCGCTCTGCTGCTCGCTGAAGGCCGAGACGCGCAGGCTGCCGGGCTGCTGCCAAAGGCACTCGAGGCCGCCCAAGGCGGTGTCCTGCAACCGTTCCAACCCTTGCTCGAAAAACACCCGCAGTGGCTGCACGAGCAGCTTGCAGCGCGCTCGGCTTGCCCGGTCCAGGTCGAACTGCTCAAGCGCCTGCCTCCGTTACCTGCCGTCAGCAGTGGCAGTGGCGAGGCATTGAGTGGGCGGGAGCGGGCTGTGCTTGAGCTGATCGCCCAAGGCTGTTCCAACCAGCAGATCAGCGAACGGCTATTTATCTCGCTGCACACGGTGAAGACCCATGCCAGCCATATCAACAGCAAACTGGGGGTCGAGCGCCGCACCCAGGCGGTAGCCAAAGCCAAGGCGCTGGGCCTGCTGGCCTGAGAGTAGCCGCACCAAGGGTTTGCCCGCTAAAGTAATGGCTTGAGGCTATTACTTGGCCGTTGTTTAGCGCGCTGTGTGCTCTATCCTCATCTTTCCCGACCGGCTGCCGATACAGCATTCGGTGGTATGCATCGCCTTGCGCGATTTTTCAATCATCCCAATACAGGTCGTGTTGATGCTGCAGTACGGGCAAAAGAGCTTTCTGATCGTCGACGACTTTACCGACTTTCGTACGTCGACCCGTTCCATGTTGCGCGAACTGGGTGTGCGCGACGTGGACACGGCCGACAGCGGCGAGCAGGCGCTGCGCATGTGTGCGCAGAAGCGTTATGACTTCATCCTGCAGGATTTCCACCTGGGCGACGGCAAGAAGAACGGCCAGCAGGTGCTCGAGGACCTGATCCTCGACAAGCACATCAGCCATGAATGCGTGTTCATCATGGTGACCGCCGAGAGCAGCCAGGCCATCGTTCTCAGTGCCATCGAGCATGAGCCTGATGCCTACCTGACCAAGCCGTTCAACCGGGTGGGCCTGGCCCAGCGCGTCGAGAAGCTGTTCCAGCGCAAGACCTTGCTCAAGCCGATCCTCCAGGCGCTGGACCGCGGCCGCCCGGCCGAAGTGCTGGCAGCGTGTGCCGAGCTGTGCAAGAAGGACCCGCGTTTCGCCCCCCTGTGCCTGCGCTACCGCGCCGATGCCCTGCGCGGGCTCAATCGCTTCGACGAGCTGGAAAAGTTTCTCAAGGCCATTCTCGCTAGCCGCCCGCAGCCGTGGGTGTATTCGGCGCTGGGCAGCCTGATGCACAAGCGTGGCCAGAATGCCCAGGCCCAGGGTGTGTACGAACAGGCCCTGAAGGCCTTCCCGATCATGCCGGGCCTGTACGACGGCATGGCTGAAGTGCTGGTGGCGCAGGGCGAGACCAAGCGCGCGCAGAACATGCTGGAAGAAGCCGTGCGCCTGTCGCCGCTGTCGGTACGCCGGCAGTCCACGCTGGGCAAGCTGGCGCTGGGCAACGAAGATTTCGAAAGTGCCTCCAAGGCGTTCCGCCACGCCGTGAACCAGGGGCAGAGCTCGCGCTACAAGGATGCCGAGAACAACCTTGGTCTGGTTCAGGCGCTGATGAACAAGAACGCAGGTTTTGGCCTCGACGCCCGTACCCGCGTCGAGATCAACACCGTGCTCAGTGAAGTGGCCAAGGAATACCCTGAAGATCAGGGCCTGCAGGTACGCGCCCGTATGATGAAGGCCGCCAGCCTGCAGCAGGCCGGCGATGCCGAGACGGCCGCCAAGCTCACCGAGCAGGCCATGCAGCGTCTGGACAAGATGGAGCAGTTTTTCTCGGTCGATGCCGCGTTGACGGTGGCTGCTCAGCTGCAGGCGTCAGGGCAGGAAGCGGCCGCGCTCGGCGTGCTCAAAAGCTGCGTTGAAAGTTACGGCGATGACCCCAAAGTGATGCAGAGGGTGGCCAAGCTGACGGATGATCCGGCGGTGCTCAATGCGATCACCGAGGCCGTCACCCTCAACCGCCAGGGAGTGCGTAGTTACCAGGGAGGTCAGCTCGACGAAGCGCTGCAGTTGTTCCGCAAGGCCTTGGCCTTGCAACCCAAGAACATCAGCATCGCCCTCAACACCGCCCAGGCGCTGCTGCGCATCGGGGGGGATGACCCACAGCCTGCGATCATGCAGGAATGCCGCGACGCCTTGACCAGCGTGGCCGGCATCCCTGCCAGCGACAACCGCTATGACCGCTATGGCAAACTGCACATCCGAGTGTTCGGCGCATGAATCAAGACAATCAGGGGCTGGATTTTTCCACGGTGATCGCCTCCACCGTGCACGACCTCAAGAACTCCCTGTCCGCGCTGATCCAGTCCCATGACCAGTGGCTGGCGCGCTTGCCTGAAGAGTTGCGCGGCGGTACCGAGCAAGGGGTGATGGAACATGAGTTCCGGCACCTCAACGGTATGCTGGTGCAACTGCTGGGGTTGTACAAACTGGGCGTAAACCAGCTGCCGGTGTGCCCGGACTACCATGAGCTGGATGACTTCATCGAAGCCCAACTGGCCGCCCACCAAGAAGTGCTCAAGCACAACGACATCCTCGCCACCTGGCGCATCGACACCGACAACCCGCTGGGCTTTTTCGACCGCGAGCTGGTGGCATCGGTGATCGCCAACGTGATCACCAACGCCACCCGGTTTGCCGGGCATGCGTTGTTGATCAGCATTGAGGAAGAGGCGAATCAACTGGTCATCTGCGTCAACGATGACGGCCCGGGTTATCCACAGCGCATGCTTGAGCGCCAGGAAGAGTTCATCCAGGGCATCGATTCACACAGTGGCAGTACGGGCCTGGGCCTGTATTTCGCTGCGCGGATCGCGGCGCTGCATGAGAGCGATGGGGTGAGGGGGCGGATTGAAATTTCCAATGGCGGGGCGCTGGGGGGCGGGTTGTTCAGGTTGTTCTTGCCGTAAAACAGCATGGCAAGTGGGTGCAGGACACAATTCTGAGGCGCCTATGAGAACGAGCGCTGCCCGCGCGGCGCTTCGCAGCACAAGGCTGCTCCTACACTTGTTTCGGGCCAATTATTCCTGAGCCATTGGCGCCTGGCCCCTGACCGCCCATCTCAATATCGTGTCGAATCAACAAAGGCGGTCGCGCGCCAACATTACAGGCCTCACTGGCCCGAAACAGGTGTAGGAGCAGCCTTGTGCTGCGAAGCGCCGCGCGGGCGGCGCTCGATTTCGAAAACATCCAATACCGCCAGTCTTGCACCTGGCAGGCACAGCGCAATATCTTGTAAACCACCAGGAGCCACCTCGACTTGAAGCCGAGTGAGATCCTCAATGTTATTAAGATACACAATGAACCAAGCCCTACCCACCCTCATCCGCGAAACCTTCCCCGTAGGCCCCCTGCAGTGCAACTGCACCCTGATCGGCGACCCATTGACCAAAAAGGCCATCGTCGTCGACCCAGGCGGTGACCCGGACAAGATCCTCGCGCGCCTGCAGGCCCATGGCTTGACCCTGGTGAGCATCATCCACACCCACGCGCACTTCGATCACTTCCTCGCCTCGGGCAAGCTCAAGGAGCTGACCGGCGCGACGCTGCACCTGCACAAGGACGACCAGTCGCTGTGGGACAACCTGGAGATGCAATGCCAGATGTTCGGCGTGCCCTACACCCCGGTGCCGCCGCCAGATCGCTGGTTGAGTGATGACGAGGCGCTGGCCTGTGGTTGTGGCGTGGCCTTGCACACCCCAGGGCACACGCCGGGTTCGATGAGTTTCTGGTTTGCCGATGCCAAGCTGCTGATTGCCGGCGACACCCTGTTCCGTCGCGGTATTGGCCGCACCGATTTGTGGGGTGGCGATCAGCGGGCTATCGTTCGTTCGATCAAGGAGCGGCTGTACCGGCTGGATGAAGAGGCCATCGTGGTCACCGGCCACGGGCCAGATACCCGCCTGGGTGACGAGATGCGCGAGAACCCGTTCGTGCGGGCATGAACCTGCATGAAAAGGTGTTCATGGAATTTTTTGCCGTCTGGGCAATCCAAGGCTGGCATAGATCCATTCGCGGTCTGCCGCATTTATGAATTTCAGTAGGAGCTTGTCCATGTTCACCATGCGTCGTCTGATTATCGTCGCAACCGCCGCCGCCCTGATGACGGGCTGCGCCAGCCAGAACCCGTACGACAACCAGGGTCAGGCGCAGGGCTCCACGGGGATGAGCAAAACCGCCAAGTACGGCGGCCTGGGTGCGCTGGCTGGTGCCATCGCCGGCGCAGCCATCGACCACAACAACCGTGGTAAAGGCGCACTGATCGGCGCTGCCGCAGTGGGTGCCGCCGCCGCAGGTTACGGCTACTACGCCGACAAGCAGGAAGCCGAACTGCGCGCGCAAATGGCCAATACTGGCGTCGAAGTGCAGCGTCAGGGTGACCAGATCAAGCTGATCATGCCCGGCAACATCACCTTCGCCACCGACTCGGCCAACATCGCGCCTAGCTTCTACTCGCCGCTGAACAACCTGGCCGGCTCGTTCAAGCAGTTCAACCAGAACACCATCGAAGTGGTTGGCTTCACCGACAGCACCGGCAGCCGCCAGCACAACATGGACCTGTCCCAGCGCCGTGCGCAAGCGGTCAGCACCTACCTGACTTCGCAGGGTGTCGACGCTTCGCGTATTTCGGCGCGTGGCATGGGCCCGGACCAGCCGATCGCCAGCAATGCCGATGCTAACGGCCGTGCGCAGAACCGTCGTGTCGAGGTCAACCTGAAGCCGATTCCTGGCCAGCAGTATGACCAGGGCCAAGTTCAGCAGTAAAGCCACAACACAGGGGCCGCTGTGCGGCCCAATCGCCGGCAAGCCGACTCCCACATGACCGTGTGGGTCTCAAGTGCTGTGGGAGCCGGCTTGCCGGCGATTGGGCTGCACAGCAGCCCCTGGATTCAGCGTACGACGCTGGCCTGGATCGCCGTCAGGGCGATGGTATGCACGATGTCGTCCACCTGAGCCCCTCGCGGCAAATCGTTCACCGGCTTACGCAACCCCTGCAGCATCGGCCCCAGGCTGACCCCATCGGCGCTGCGCTGCACCGCTTTGTGCGTGGTGTTGCCGGTATTCAGATCAGGGAACACGAACACCGTGGCACGCCCGGCAACCGGGCTGTTCGGTGCCAGCTCGCGGGCAATGGCCGGGTTGGCCGCCGCGTCATACTGCAAGGGCCCATCGATCAACAGATCGTGCGCGGCGCCCTGCGCCAAGCGGGTCGCTTCACGCACCTTGTCGACTTCTTCATCGCTCGCCGAATCGCTTGAATAACTGATCATCGCCACCCGCGGCGCGATGCCGAAGGTGTGTGCCGATTCGGCGCTCTGCTGGGCAATTTCTGCTAGTTCTGCGGCACTTGGGTGCGGGTTCATCACGCAGTCGCCGTACACCAGCACCTGCTCGGGGAACAGCATGAAGAATACCGAGGACACCAGGCTGGCACCTGGCGCGGTCTTGATCAGCTGCAGGGCAGGGCGGATGGTGTTGGCGGTGGAGTGCACCAGGCCCGACACCAGGCCGTCGACTTCATCCAGGGCCAACATCATGGTGCCGATCACCACCGGGTCTTCCAGCTGCTGCTCGGCCATCGGGGCGTTGAGGTTCTTGCTCTTGCGCAGGTTGACCATCGGTTCGACATAGCGCCCGCGAATCAACTCAGGGTCGAGTATCTCCAGGTCCGCAGGCAAGGTAATGCCCTGCGCACGGGCGACCGCTTCGACTTCTTCCGGCTTGGCCAGCAGCACGCAACGCGCAATGCCACGGGCCTGGCAGATCGCTGCCGCCTGTACCAGCAGCGGTTCGGCGCCTTCTGGTAGGACGATGCGTTTGTTGGCCTGTTGCGCGCGCTGGATCAGTTGGTAGCGGAATACTGCAGGCGACAGGCGCAACTCGCGTGGCGTGCCGCAGCGCTGGTGCAACCAGGCAGCGTCGAGGTGGCTGGCGACAAAGTCGGTGATAAATTCGGCACGCTCGCGGTCATCCACCGGGATCTCGCGGTTCAGCGAATTGAGCTGGTTCGCCGTGTCGTACGAACCCGTACTCACCGACAGAATCGGCAGGCCGGCTTGCAAGGCGCCGCGGCACAAGCCGAGGATGCGTGCGTCGGGCTTGCTGTCGCTGGTCAGCAGCAGACCGGCCAGGGGCACGCCATTGATCGCCGCGAGGCTTACGGCAAGGATGATGTCGTCGCGGTCACCCGGGGTCACCACCAAGGTGCCAGGGGTGAGCAGCGGCACGGTGTTGGCCACCGTGCGCGCACAAATGATGATCTTGCTCATGCGCCGCTGCTCGTAATCGCCCGCGTTGAGCACTTGAGCCCCCAGCAGGTCGGCCACGTCGCGGGTGCGTGGGGCATTCAGCTCGGGCTGGTAAGGGATGCAGCCGAGCAGGCGGAAGTCGTTGCCGCGCAGGAGTGGTGAATGTTCGCGCAGGCGTGTGGCGAAGTCCGCCATGCTTTCGTCGGTGCGCACCTTGTTGAGGATCACCCCGAGCACTTTCGGGTCGCGAGGGCCGCCGAACAGCTGGGCCTGCAGCTCGACGCGGCCTGACAGCTCGCTGAGTACCTCGTTTTCGGGCGCCGAAACCAGTATTACCTCGGCATCCAGGCTCTTGGCCAGGTGCAGGTTGACCCGCGCCGCGTAACTGGCGTGGCGGGTAGGCACCATGCCTTCGACTACGACCACGTCATTGCCGATGCAGGCTTGCTGGTAGAGGCGGATGATTTCCTCCAGCAGCTCGTCCAGCTGGCCATCGCCGAGCATGCGCTCGACGTGGGCCAGGCTCAGCGGCATGGGCGGTTTGATGCCGTGGGTGCGTGCGACCAGTTCGGTGGAACGTTCCGGGCCGGTGTCACCCGGGTGGGGCTGGGCGATCGGCTTGAAAAAGCCGACCTTCAGACCTGCGCGCTCAAGGGTGCGCACCAGGCCCAGACTGATCGACGTCAGGCCGACACCAAAGTCGGTCGGCGCTATGAAAAAAGTTTGCATGCGTGCTTCTCGAATTAAAGCGGTGCAAGGAATCAACGGCCAAGGGTAGCGCTATCGGCTGCCTGTGCACACCAGCCACACGCGAAAGCCTCGCCGATGCGCTGTTGGCGCTGCTCGGCATCGAGCACCCAAGGGCGCGCTTGCCAGGGGGGTTGGTGACGAAGGTGCTGGGTGTGGCCGCACGACAACTCGACCACCCAGTGGCCTTCTTCGTCCTGATGGAAGCCAGTGATCCGACTGATGGGCTGTTCCTCGGCCGAGGCGCGTTCGCAATCGGGCGATGGCTTGGTTACACTTGTCCGCTCTACATACTTTTGCAAAAGGTCTTGCCCCATGCTGATCGCCGCCAACAAGGCTGTCTCCATCGACTATACCCTGACCAACGACGCCGGGGAGACCATCGACAGCTCCGCCGGTGGCGCGCCGCTGGTTTACCTGCACGGTGCCGGCAACATCATCCCGGGCCTGGAAAAGGCCCTGGAAGGCAAGCAGGCCGGTGACGAGCTGAACGTCTCCATCGAGCCAGAAGACGCCTACGGTGAATACCTGGCCGAGCTGGTCAGCACCCTGAACCGCAGCCTGTTCGAAGGCGTCGACGAGCTGGAAGTCGGCATGCAGTTCCACGCGTCGGCGCCGGATGGCCAGATGCAGATCGTCACCATTCGCGACATCGACGGCGACGACGTCACCGTTGACGGCAACCACCCGCTGGCCGGCCAGCGCCTGACCTTCCAGGTCAAGGTTGTCGACGTGCGTGACGCCAGCGAAGAAGAAATCGCGCACCGTCACATCCACGGTGAAGGTGGCCATCACCACTGATTTTCTGCGCTAAGCTCAGAGAGTCGCCAGGCGCTCGGGCAAGCCGATTTGCCTTCCCTACGGGAGGTGGACGGCTTGGACGAGCGCCTTTTTATTGGGCGCATTTCGCCCTGCGGCCATCGGGAACCTGAGAGGGGATTACATCATGAGTGCTTTTCACGACCTGAAATTGGAGGCGCTGAACGGCGGGGAACTGCCCCTCGCACCGTTCAAGGGCCAAGTGGTGCTGGTGGTCAATGTTGCCTCCAAGTGTGGCCTGACGCCGCAATACGCTTCGCTGGAGACGCTGCATCAGCAGTTCAAGGGCAAAGGCTTCAGCGTTTTGGGGCTGCCGTGCAACCAGTTTGCCGGCCAGGAGCCCGGCAGCGAGAAAGAGATCCAGGAGTTCTGCAGCCTCAACTATGGTGTCAGCTTCCCGCTGGGCGCCAAGCTTGAGGTCAACGGGCCGCACCGCCATTCGCTGTATCGCCTGCTGGCGGGGGAAGGCGCTGAGTTCCCAGGCGACATCACCTGGAACTTCGAAAAGTTTCTGGTGGGCAAGGATGGGCGCGTGCTGGCGCGTTTCTCACCGCGCACTGCGCCGGATGATCCGGCCGTGGTTCAGGCCATCGAGAAGGCGCTGGGCTGAAGCATGGGCGCGCGCGGCGGCTGAAGGTCAGCCGCGATGCGCTGTCGAACCTGGCTTGATCGCCAGTGCAGCACCTGAAGCTTTTTGCGTGTCGCCTGTGCGTTGTTTGCAAGCACTGCACAGGTAGGTTTCGAACTGCTCGACAATCGCCGGCCAGCCCTGTCGGCTGGCGTGCTGCCGTGCGTTCAGGCGCACCCGGCGCAGGGTTTCTTCCTCTTCCACTAGCCAGCAAGCGGCATCGATGAAGGCCGCCTGGTCGCCAGGCATCGCCAACGCACCGCTATGGCCATGCCGAATGTGCTGGGCAGCCGCTGCCTCATCATAGGCGACCACCGCCAAGCCTGAGGCCATGCCTTCGAGCACCACATTGCCAAAGGTTTCGGTCAGGCTTGGGAACAGGAACAGGTCACCGCTGGCATAGTGCTCGGCCAGGACTTCACCCCGCTGGGCACCACAGAACACGGCATCAGGCACCTGCTGCTGCAAGGTGGCGCGCTGTGGGCCGTCACCGACCACGATCAGGCGCAAGCGCTTGTGTGGATAAGTCTTCTGCAGGGCGTCCAGGCACGGGCGCAGCACCCCAAGGTTTTTTTCCGCCGCCAACCGGCCGACATGCAGCACGGCGATATCGTCCGGGCCGACCCCCCAGCTTTCGCGCAGTGCCTGGCTGCGCCGGGCCGGGTTGAACAGGCAAGCGTCGACCCCGCGGGCCAACAGGTCCAGGCGCTCGAAACCACGGCGCTCCAGCTCCAGGCGCTGGCTGACGCTGGGCACCAGGGTGATCGCCGTGCGGCGATGGAACCAGCGCAGGTAATGGGTGAGCAGGCGTGCGAGCAAGCCCAAGCCGTACTGGCCGGAATACTGCGGGAAGTTGGTATGGAACCCGCTGACCACTGGTACTCCCAGGCGCCGTGCCGCACGCAATGCGCTCAACCCCAAAGGCCCCTCGGTGGCGATGTACAGCACGTCCGGTCGCTGCCTGCGCCAACGCCGCAACAGCCGGTGCATCGACACTTCGCCCCATTGCAGGCCGGGGTAGCCGGGCAAGGCCCAACCGCGGCACAGCATCAGTTGCGGATCGTTGTGCACAGGCTCCTCGCCGGCTTGGCGGGGGCGGACGATCTCGATGTCATGCCCGCGTTGGCGCAACCCTTCGCTGAGGCGGCCAAGGGTGTTGGCGACACCATTGATCTCGGGGGGGAAGGTTTCGCTGACGAGGGTGATGCGTAGGGCGGGTGTATTCATGACAAAAAGTTTCCGCTCGCATCATTGCGCCGATGTGACGGCCTTGTGACGTGCAAATGACGCCTGATTGCCGGCTGTTTCAATTGTGTGAATATTTGCGTGGGCGGCGCTCAAGAACCTGGCAGTGGCAGCCGATGAAGATGCATTCGATTACGTGCTGCGCTCCAGGAGAGCGGTGATGTTCAACAACAAGCTCAAGCAAGAAATCCAGCAATTGCGCGAAGACCTGCTGTCGGTCGAACAGGTCAAGTGCAGCCTCGACAGCGAGATGCTGGTGCTCCAACTCGACCCCCAGGGACGGATCGAGATGGTCAACGGCAACTTCGAGAGCGAGATGCTCTACCGTGCCGACCAATTGCTTGGACGCAAACTCGAGGACATTGTCCCGCCCCACGTGAAGTCGCTCGACTTCTACCAACGCATGAAAAGCGCGATCAGCCGGGGCGAGCACCTCAACGGGGCGTTCCGCCTGCTGCGCGGCAATGGTCAGGAAGCCTGGTTGCGCTCGATTCTGCAGCCGGTCAAGAACAGCGAAGGGCGCATCAAGTATTTCACCCTGCACTCGAGCGACCTAACCCGCACCATCGAGACCTCCCGTGAGCACGAAAGCCTGATCAAGGCCCTGATGCGCTCTACTGCAGTCATCGAATTTGGCCTTGATGGCACCATCCTGACCGCCAATGAACGGTTTCTGACGTCGGTCGGTTATCGCCTAGAACAGATCCGCGGCAAGCATCACCGCATCTTCTGCGAACCGGAAGAGGCCAATTCGGCGGGCTATCAGGCGTTCTGGGACAAGCTGCGCCGTGGCGAATACGTGGCTGAGCGCTTCAAGCGTATCGATGCCCATGGCCGGGTAATCTGGCTGGAAGCGTCCTACAACCCGATCTTCGACGCCCATGATGTGCTGTACAAAGTGGTCAAGTTCGCCACCGTGATCACCGACCAGGTCAACCAGGAGCAGGCGGTTGCCGAGGCGGCGGACATCGCCTTCAACACCTCGCTGAGCACTGACGCCAGTGCGCGCAAGGCCACCGACGTAGTCACGCAGACGGTAAACGTCATGCGTGGCCTGGAGTCGTCGATGCAAGAGGCCGCCGAGGGCATTCAGGCCCTGGACACCCAGTCGCGGGTGATCGGTTCGATCATCAAGACCATCAGTGACATTGCCGGGCAGACTAACTTGCTAGCGCTCAACGCTGCCATCGAGGCGGCCCGGGCGGGCGAGCAGGGGCGTGGTTTTGCCGTGGTCGCCGACGAAGTGCGCCAGCTGGCCTCGCGTACCAGCACAGCCACCGAAGAGATTGCCCGGGTGGTGCAGCAGAACGAGCAATTGGCCCAGGCTGCGGTGGCGATCATCGACACCAGCAAGCGTCAGGCCGAGCAGGGGCTGTCGTTGGCCGATGAAACCGGCAACGTGATCGTCGAAATCCAGGAGGGAGCGAAGCGGGTGGTGGATGTGGTGGGGCAGTTTTCCAGCCGGCTCGGTCAATGACGGTAGGAGCAGCCTTGTGTTACGAAGAGGCCAGTACTAGCAACAGATAGGCATTGTCAGTACTGGCCTCTTCGCAGCGCAAGGCTGCTGCTACACAGGGCCGCGGCTGGATTTAGTCGCGTTCACGCACCCAGAACAACGTAGCCCCCGCCACCGCGGCCGGCATCATCAGTACGTTTACCACCGGCACCATCAGCGCCAGGTAGGTGATGCCGCCAAAGCCCAGCGATTGCCAGCGCTTCTGGCGCAGCCAGGCGAGCATGTCCTGCCAGCTCATCTTGTTGTTGTCCGCCGGGTAGTCGATGTACTGGATAGCCATCATCCACACACCAAAGATCAGCCACAGCGGCGCAGCGACCACGTTGACCACCGGGATCAACGACAGGATGAACAGGCCGATGGCCCGTGGCAGGAAGTAGCCCAGCTTGCGCATCTCGCGACCCAAGGTGCGCGGCACCATGGCCACCAGTTCGGCCCAGCTGAAGGCAGGGAAGTTGTCTTGGCCGCGCACCACCACTTCGACCTTCTCCGCCAAAAAGCCGTTGAACGGCGCTGCAATGACGTTGGCCACCAGGGTGAAGGTGAAGAACACCATCAGGACTACCAAGGCGACGAACAGTGGCCACAGAATGTAGGTGAGGAAGCTCAACCAGCTGGGCAGGGTTGGCATCAGGGCGTCGACCCAGACACTGAACTGATGGCCGGCAAAGTAGATCAGGCCACCAAACAGCAGCAGGTTGACCGCCAGGGGCAACAGCACGAACAACCGCAGGTTCGGGCTCAGCACCAGTTTCAGGCCTTCGCGCAGATACTGGGGGCCAGAGAGGACAGGGGCTTGCATCGAGACACTCCGAACAGAAGGAAAACGCGCTGACCTTACCGAGTTTGTCACGCCGACGAAAGGTGGGCGATGTTGGCGAAACCGGCTGTAACAAAAGCGCCAGGGCGTTTTTTGTGAATGAAATTGCTGGATAGACGATGCCTATGAGGTGGATTGTCGAAGGATATTTCCTTAATCTTTGCGACCTCGCTACAGTGCGCTCAACTTTTAGGTTTTGGATCGACGCGTTGTAGCCTTCCCCAAGGTTGCGTGGGTCCTTTTTAAATTCCAGCTGGCACCGCCGGCACACCGATGCTGGCCCCGTGCGGCCGGCTCGACAGGAGTTCGACATGTCTGAAGTACGTCATTCGCGCGTCATCATCCTCGGTTCCGGCCCTGCCGGTTACAGCGCCGCAGTCTATGCCGCCCGTGCCAACCTCAAGCCGCTGCTGATCACCGGCATGCAGGCCGGTGGCCAGCTGACCACCACCACCGAAGTCGACAACTGGCCGGGCGACCCCCATGGCCTGACCGGCCCAGCCCTGATGCAGCGCATGCAAGAGCACGCCGAGCGCTTCGAGACCGAGATCGTCTTCGACCACATCAACGCTGTCGACCTGGCCAACAAGCCGTTCACCCTGCAGGGTGACAGTGGCACCTACACCTGCGACGCACTGATCGTCGCCACCGGCGCCAGCGCTCGTTACCTGGGCCTGCCGTCGGAAGAAACCTTCATGGGCAAGGGCGTTTCGGCCTGCGCTACCTGTGACGGCTTCTTCTACCGCAACAAGCCGGTAGCGGTCGTCGGCGGCGGCAACACTGCCGTTGAAGAGGCCCTGTACCTGGCCAACATCGCCAGCAAAGTGACCCTGGTTCACCGCCGCGAAACCTTCCGCGCCGAGAAGATCCTGGTCGACAAGCTGAACGCCCGTGTGGCGGAAGGCAAGATCGAGCTCAAGCTCAATGCCACCCTGGACGAAGTACTGGGTGACAACATGGGCGTGACCGGTGCGCGCCTGAAGAACAACGATGGCAGCAGCGATGAAATCAAGGTCGACGGCGTGTTCATCGCCATTGGCCACACCCCGAACACCTCGCTGTTCGAAGGCCAGCTGACCCTCAAGGACGGCTACCTGGTGGTCAACGGCGGCCGCGAAGGCAACGCCACTGCCACCAACGTCGAAGGTGTGTTCGCTGCGGGCGACGTGGCCGACCACGTTTACCGTCAGGCGATTACCTCGGCCGGCGCAGGCTGCATGGCCGCACTGGACGTCGAGCGCTACCTGGACGGCCTGGCCAACGCCGCGTTCTGATCCACGCCCGAAAAAAACCGGCCATCTGGCCGGTTTTTTTATGCCTGAGATCTGCTGCGCCTGTTCGGGCCTCTCAGAGGCTCAAACGCATCGACAGGTCTACGGCCTTCACATCCTTGGTCATGGCACCAATGGAGATGTAGTCGACGCCGGTCTCGGCAATCACCCGCAAGGTGCTCTCGTTGACGCCGCCGCTGGCCTCGAGTTTGGCCTTGCCCGCAGTGATGTGCACCGCTTCGCGCATTTCGTCCAGGGTCAGCTCGTCGAGCATGACGATATCCGCACCCGCATTCAGGGCCTGGCGCAGTTCATCCAGGCTTTCCACCTCGATTTCCACCGGCTTGCCAGGGGCAATTCGGTGCGCTGCCGCCACTGCCTCGGCCACGCCACCGCTGGCGGCGATGTGGTTTTCCTTGATCAGGAAGGCATCGTAAAGGCCGATGCGGTGGTTGTCGCAACCGCCACAGGTGACCGCGTATTTCTGCGCCAGGCGCAGGCCGGGAAGGGTCTTGCGGGTGTCTAGCAGGCGCACTTGGGTACCTGCGACCAGGTCGGCCAGAAAGCGTGCGCGCGTGGCGACGCCCGACAGCATCTGCAGGAAGTTGAGTGCGCTGCGCTCACCGCTGAGCAGCGAGCGTGCCGGGCCTTCCAGGTGGAACAGCGGCTGGTTGGCCAGCGCGCGGTCGCCATCGGCCACTTGCCAGTGCACCGCCACCCGTGGGTCGAGCTGGCGGAACACGGCGTCGACCCAGGCGGTGCCAGCGATCACGCAGTCCTCGCGGGTAATGATGGTCGCCTTGGCCAGGCGTTCGGCCGGGATCAACTGCGCGGTGATATCGCCACTGCCGATGTCCTCCAACAGTGCACGGCGCACGTTGGCTTCGATTTCAGCGGTCAGGTCGGCGAGGCGTAGGTTCGGCATGGTCGGCTCCACAAGCTAGATGCCCGCGATTATAGGGCAGGGGAGCGGTGTGTACAGGGCCATGGCCGGTGACCTTTGGTCGGCCCGTCTGAGCATCTGGCCGAATACAGGGTCATTTCCCAGCAAGCGAAACGGCGCTGGCAGCTGTCCGTTTTTTTGCCGATAATAGTGACCAGTATTTGGCGTCATAGCTTTGACGATTCGTTGCCCGTGGGGCAAGCAAGCCTGCAAGGAGTTAGGGATGCATAAAGAAGGCAAGGTGGTGCCCCTGGCGGCAGCCATCGACCGAGGGGCGCGCACGCCTCTGCCTTGCCTTCCGGTATTGCTCCTGCAAGTGCGCGACAAAGCCGCGCTGCAATTGCGCCAAGGCCTGCAGGCCTTGTTCGACAACACCGACGTCACCCTCTTCGAGATGGCCGACAAGGCCGCTGAGCGCTGCGACCAGAACCTGTATTTCGAAGCGATGCGCGACGTGCGCCTGAAGCGCAAGAGCATCGAGCGCGGTTTTCTCGACACCTTCCATCACACCTTCGCCAGCCTCGGCCGGGCAGACCCTCTGGGCGGCCTGGGTGAAGCGCAGGGTTCAGGCAACAAGGCGCAGCGCGAGCGTGCATCCGCCATCGACGGCATGGTCGCGCGGGTGCTCTCGCGTGACGGCCTTGCCCTGCAGCAACTGGGCTTGCGCTTGCAGGCATTGCTCGATCGCCCGGTGGGCGAGCAGCAAAACCCTGTGGGCCCCGCTGCGCTGTGCGGCTATTTCCTCGAAGCGGGTCGCAACCTGGGGGTCGGGCTGCGGGTCAAGCTGATCCTCTTGAAGCTGTTTGAACGCTATGTGTTGCGTGATGTGGAGGTGCTCTATGCAGAGGCTAACCAGCTGCTGGCCGCAGCCGGTGTGCTGCCCGAACTGCAGCCTGCGCCGCGTCGGCGCGCCGAGGATCGGTGCCTGAGCGCCGGGCGCCGGCCGTCCAGCCTGGAGGCGCAAGGGGCGCTGGGCGCGGACAGTGCCGGGCAAGCGTACTTTGCTTCCTTGCAAACACTTCTGGCTCCCGCGCGCGGGCAGATCGCGCCGCGCTTGCAGCGGGCAGCCGCTGCCCAGCCAATCAGCACCGCCGACCTGCTGCGCCTGCTTTCGCACCTGCAACACTATGTGCCCGCCACGCAGGCTGCGGATGACTTCGCGCTTGGCCAACAGCTGGAACAACTGTTGTTGCGCGTCAGTGTGCGCAGTGGCACGCGTCGGCGCATCGCCACGGCCGATGAAGACATGATCAACCTGATCGGCCTGCTGTTCGATTTCATCCACAACGACGACAACTTGCCCGCCAGCCTACGGGCATTGATCGCGCGTTTGCACATCCCGCTGCTCAAGGTCGCGCTGCTCGACAAGGGGCTGTTCAGCCGCGCCAACCACCCGGCCCGGCGTTTGCTCAACGAGATCGCAGGTGCCGCGATCGGTTGGCAGAGCAGCGCCGAAGGCCTGCGCGACAGTTTGCATGTACGGGTGGAGCGTATCGTTCAGCGTCTGCTCAACGACTTCACCGATGACGCCTGCCTGTTCGCCGAGCTGCTCGACGAGTTTCTCGCCTTCAGCCAGGACGAGCGGCGCCGCCACGAGTTGCTCGAACAGCGTACCCGCGACGCCGAAGAGGGCCGGGCGCGAACCCTGCAGGCCCGGCAGCAGGTGCAGCAGGTGCTCAACCAGCGTCTGCGCGGGCGGGTGCTGCCGCACGTGGTGGTGCAGATGCTGGTGCAGGCCTGGAGCCAGGTGCTGCTGCTGGCGTGGCTCAAGCAGGGCGAAGGGTCCGAGGCATGGCGCAACGGCCTGGCCACCCTGGACACGCTGCTCGCCAGTATCGCCCCGCACCATGACCCGCAGGCCTGTCAGCAACTGCTGCAACAGGTGCCCGGCCTGCTCAAGGCCTTGCGCGAAGGCCTGGCAGGCGTGGCGCTGGACTCCACCGCTACCCGTGATTTCTTCCAGCAGCTTGAGCAATTGCACCTGCGCGCTTGCTCGGCGTCCGACGGGTACAGGGCCGATGGCCCGCCCGTGCTGGACGAGGTGCTGGTGGACGAGGACATCGTGCTGGCCCTTGCCGAAGAGCCCGCCTGCGCCCCCCTGCACCTTGTTGACGGCAATGCCTCGGCATTGCGCCAAGTGCAGCGCCTGCGCATCGGCAGCTGGGTCGAAGTGTTCGATGAAGACGACCCATTGCGCTGCAAGCTGGTGGCGCGCATCGACAGCAACGATCGGCTGGTGTTCGCCAATCGCACGGGCATGAAAGTGCGTGAGTGGAACACCGGCAGCCTCGCCCAGGCGCTGCACCGGGGAGAGGTGCGGGTGCTCGATGACGGCGCGCTGTTCGAGCGGGCGCTGGAGTCGGTGCTCGAAGGGCTGCGGCAACAGCAGGTCCATTGAGTCATCATTACAATGATTCACATGCAAACGGCCGCGGACGCAGGGCATACTGCTGCTCTGTACCCGGCGTTTTTTCAGGATCTGCCCCATGCAATTGGACCGTGCCACCGGCTGGTTCCACGGAATCACCCACTGCCCGTCGCCGAACTTCAACGCGCGCCCCGAGGGCGAGTCGATCTCCCTGCTGGTCATTCACAACATCAGCTTGCCGCCGGCGTGTTTCGGCACCGGCAAGGTTCAGGCATTCTTCCAGAACCGCCTGGACGCCCATGAACATCCCTATTTCCAGAGCATCTGCCACCTGACGGTTTCGGCGCACCTGTTCGTCGAGCGCGATGGCGCCGTGACCCAGTTCGTGTCGTTGCTCGACCGCGCCTGGCATGCCGGTGTCTCGTGCTTCGACGGGCGCGAGGGCTGCAACGACTTCTCCATCGGCATCGAACTTGAAGGCACTGACGACCTGCCATACACCGATGCCCAGTACGCCACGCTGGCGCAGCTGACCCGACAGATCCGCGACGCCTGGCCGGTCATCAGCCTTGAACGCATCCAGGGCCACAGCGACATCGCACCGGTGCGCAAAACCGACCCAGGCCCGGCTTTCGACTGGGGCCGTTATCGCCAAACCGTGAAGGATAACGAGGACAACTCATGAGTTTTCTGGTTTTGCTGCTGGCGCTGTGGGTCGAGAAGTTCTCGGCACTGCGCCATCGAATACAGCGCGATGGTTTTTTCCTCGGTGAACTGGTGCGCCTGGAGCGCAGCGGCAAAGTACAGCCGTGGTGGACGTTGGCCATCCTGGTGCTGGCGCCGGTAGCGGTGCTGGCCCTGCTGCTGCATGTGCTGGAGCCCGTCGCCTATGGCCTGCTGGCATTGCCGGTGCACCTGCTGGTGTTGATCTACAGCCTGGGCCGCGGCGATGCGAAGGCGGCGCTTGGGCCGTTTCGCGATGCCTGGCGGCGGGGTGACGATCAGGCCGCCCTGCACGTGGCCGAGCGCGACCTGGGCCTGGTGGCCGACGAGCCTCACAGCCTGCTGGTGCGCGTGCAGGGTTACCTGCTGTGGCAGGCGTATCAGAGCTTCTTCGCCGTGATCTTCTGGTATTTCGTGCTCGGCCCAGGCGCTGCCTTGGCCTATCGCCTGCTGGCGCTGTGCGGCGAGCACAGCAAGCAGCCCGCGCTCAAGGCACGTG
Organism: Pseudomonas sp. B21-031; assembly: GCF_024748985.1. Lineage (NCBI taxonomy): Bacteria > Pseudomonadati > Pseudomonadota > Gammaproteobacteria > Pseudomonadales > Pseudomonadaceae > Pseudomonas > Pseudomonas sp. B21-031. Next base: position 883,939 of record NZ_CP087181.1, read on the forward strand.
CCGAGCAACTGCGGCACATCATGGACTGGCTGCCGGTGCGGGTGATGGCCTTGAGCTTCGCGCTGGTCGGCAACTTCGTCGCGGTGACCCGCGTGATGCTGCACGAGCTCCTGAACTGGCACATCAGCGCCGGCCACCTGGTGGCCAGGGTCGGGCGCATTGCCGACGATATCCCCGAGGAAGAAGACAGCCAGCGCGGCCTAAGCCGGCTCGACAGCCTTTGGGAATTGCTGCTGCGCTGCGCGGTGCTGTGGTATGCCGGGTTTGCGTTATGGACGGTGCTGGTCTGACCTCACCGCCGTAACACGCGCCCTGTAGGAGCAGCCTTGTGCTGCGAAGAGGCCAGTTGCATCCCGAAAATTCAGGGGTGGTGCTACTGGCCTCTTCGCAGCACAAGGCTGCTCCTACCGGGGCTTAACCATAAGTTACAAACCTCCGATTCGATCTGCGGTATACACAGTGGCACTGTGCTACCCCGTAGAACAATAAGAATCCAAGGAGGTGCCCCGTGAAGCGTCTGCTTTATCCGGCCATCGCACTGATGAACCGGCTGAGCTTCGGTCAGAAGTTCAGCCTTGTCAGCGTCCTGTTTTTCCTGCCTATGCTGGTCATCAGCGGCTACCTGGTACGCGATGCATACCAGCAGTTTCAGGCCACCCGCGCCGAGCTGCAGGGCATCGACCCCCTGCGCGAAAGCCTGGCCCTGCGCGCAGGCTTCGAAGCCTTGGGCAGCCTCCTGCAGATCAATGCCGTGCTCGGCCAGTCGGGCCAGGCCGGTGATGTCGAATCGCGTATTGCTGCGTTGCAGGACGAAGTGCAGGAGCGTCTCCAGGCACTGCGTAGCGACGATCCGCAGCTGGAAGCCAAGCGCGAGGACTTGGCCGATGCGTTTGTCCGCGCCCGCGCAGAGTCCTCGCTGCAGAATAAAACGGCGTTGTTCGACGCCTTGCTCGCCCAGGCCCACGTGCTGACCCGCCTGGTGGCCAGCCAATCTGGCCTGAGCCAGGACAGCCAGGCCTCGGTGCGGCAACTGAGCGATCTGCTTGGCGTGGCGACGGCGCAGGTGACCCAGGCCCTGGCGGACGGGCAGGCGATGGGGGCCATTGCTCTGGGGCGTGGCTTCATGGATTCGTCCGGCAGCGCGCGCTTCGAAGATTTGCTGCAGCGCCTCGAGCGCCTGGCCACTGACTACGCACTGCGCTTGGAGGACGCCCTGGGCAGTGACCCTGCGGCCAAAGCGGCCCTGGCCAGCAGCGCCCAAGCCAGCCAGGCAACGGTCAGGCAGGCCGCCGCGTTATTCGAAGCGCAGGTGGTGGTGGCCGAGACCTTGGACGCGCCCTGGCCTGCGTTCTATCAGCAAACCCGTGAGCTGATGGGGCACACCTACCGCCTCAACGAGGCCATTCTCATGCACCTGCAGGGGCAACTGCAGGACCGGCTGGGCGAGCAACAATGGCGCATGATCGGCCTGGTGGCGGTGCTGGCGGGTGTGTTCGCGCTGATTGTGTACCTGTACAGCGGTTTCTACGTCTCGACCCGGGCGACCCTGCGCCAGCTCGGCAAGGCGATGGGCAAGGTCGCCGACGGCGACATGACGGTCAGCTTCCAGGCCCGCAGCCGCGACGAGTTGGGCGAGCTGGGGCAAGGCTTCAGCGACACCGTGCAGCGTATCCGTGGCCTGATCGACCAGGTTGGCCGCACCGTGGTGGCCGTCGAAGAACAGGCCAGCCAAGTGTTGGCGGTGTCAGTGCGGAGCAACCAGGCAGTCAGCGGCCAGCGTGAGCAAATCGAGCAAGTGGCCACGGCCATGAACCAGATGAGCGCCACTGCTCAGGAGGTCGCACGCAGCGCGGCGCTGGCAGCCGATGGTGCGCAGCAGGTCAACCATGAAAGCGCCAGTGGCCGCGGCCTGGTGCAACGCCAGCAAGGCAGCATCGACCGGCTGGCTGCCGAGATCGACCAGAGCGTGGTGGCCATCAATCAGCTAGCCAGTGACAGCCAGGCAATCGGGCGGGTGCTTGAAGTGATCCGCAGCATTGCCGAGCAGACCAACCTGCTGGCACTTAACGCCGCGATCGAGGCAGCGCGTGCCGGGGAGCAAGGCCGAGGCTTCGCGGTGGTCGCCGATGAGGTGCGCACCTTGGCTAGGCGCACCCAGGACTCGACTGCAGAGATCGCCCAGATGATTCAGCGCTTGCAGGAGGGGGTCGCAGCGGCGGTCAGCGCCATGGGCAGCAGCCACCAGATGGCCGCTGGCACCGTCGATGAAACGCGCCGGGTGCAGCAGGCGTTGGGCAATATTCTGGGTGCGGTGGGCAGTATCGTCGAGCAGAACCAGCAGATTGCCGCTGCCGTGGAGCAGCAGACCGCCGTGGCGCATGACATCGACCAGAACATCGTGGCGATCAACAGCGCCGCGCAGGACACCACCCAAGGAGCCTGCCAGACCGAGGAGGCTAGCCGGGCATTGTCTGCTCAGGTGGTGGAGTTGAAACGGTTGATCGGGGCGTTCAGGGTTTAATCAAGCTATCGCTGTAGGAGCAGCCTTGTGCTGCGAAGAGGCCGCTTTGGCTGTAGAGAGGCTGTGCCGGTAATGGCCTCTTCGCAGCTCAAGGCTGCTCCTACAGCGCTAGTGCCGGGGCAGGCAGCTACCAGCCGAATAACTCACAGGCATTCTTGCTACTGGCGTCAGCCAACAGTTCCACCTCTATGCCGATCACCTCAGCCAGCGCTGCGGCAATCTCCGGCAGGTGCTCCGGGCTATTACGCTGCCCGGGGTACATCACCGGGGCCATGTCTGGCGCGTCGGTCTCCAGCACTACGCTGTCCAGCGGCAGCCGGGCAAGGGTCTTGCGCAAGCGCACTGCCTGCGGCCAGGTAGCCGCCCCGCCAAGCCCCAGGCGGAAACCAAGCTTGATGTACTCGCGCGCTTCTTCATAGCTGCCTGCAAAGGCATGGATGACCCCAGCCCGGGCTGGCTTGTAGCGCTTGAGCGTGGCGATCACCTGGGCATGGCTGCGGCGCACATGCAGCAAGGCCGGCAGCTCGAACTCGCAGGCCATCTGCAGTTGTGCTTCGAACAGCGCCTGTTGGCGATCCTTGTCCAATGCTTCCAGGTAGTAATCCAACCCGAACTCACCCACGGCGCACAGGCGCGGGTCGCCGCGCAGGCGCTCCAGCCAGTCGCGTAGCTGGGTAAGGTGCTCTGGGCGATGCTGGTCCAGGTAAACCGGATGCAAGCCCAGGGCCGCAACTACACGCGTGTCGGCGCAGGCCAGGTCCCACACCCGCTGGAAATTCGCCTGATACACCCCCAGCACTACCATGCGTTCCACCCCGCGCGCCGCCGCATTGGCCAGCAGGCGCGAGCGGTCGGCGTCGAAGTCGGGGAAGTCCAGGTGGGTGTGGGTGTCGATCAGGCGCATGTTCAGGCCGCTGGGATGCGTTGCTTGAAGGTTCGGCCGATGGCGTGCACGCCGGGCTCGTAACGCTCTTCCTCGATGGCTGCCAAGGCCAGCTCCAGCGCAGTGGCGGCGATCAGCCCGTGCTGTTGGGCCATAGCGTTGACCGGAAGCGGCAGGAAGTCGAGCAACTGGTTGTCACCGAAGGTGCCCAACTGCAGCTGGCGCGAGTCGGCAGGGCGTGCCTGCAAGGTGTCGAATACGCCCTGCAGCAGCACGTAGGAGGTGGTTACCAGGGCATCCGGCAGGCCACCCTGTTCTTCGATCAGTTGCTGCATCAGGCGCTGCCCGCATTCACGGCTGAACGCCTCACCCTGATAACGGCGCACTTCACCTGCATAGCCTTGCAGGGCTTCCTCGAAGCCGCCGGCACGGGCCTGGCTGACCGAAAGCTCCGGGCGGGCGCCGATCAGGGCGATGCTGCGCGGGGCTGCGCTGAGCAGGCTGGCGGCCAGCTGACGGCTGGCGTCGCGATCATCGCTGATCACCGAGCAGAAATGTGCAGGGTCAAGGCGACGGTCGATGGCGATCACCGGCAGGCCCTTGTCTTGCAGCTCACGGTAGCTGTCGTCTTCCACAGGCAAGCAGCTGGCGACGAACAGGGCATCGCAACGACGGGCGCGGAACAGTTGCTGCAGCTGGCGCTCGCTGTTCGGCTGGTCATCGCTGCTGGCAATCAGCAACTGATAGCCACGGGCCCGGGCGCCTTGCTCGAGCTGCTTGGCGATGCGGGCGTAGCTGGGGTTCTCCAGATCCGGGAGAATGAAGCCCAATGTGCGGGTATGTCGGCTGCGCAGGCCGGCGGCTTGCGGGTTGGGCGTGAAGCCATGGGCCTCGACCACTGCACGCACGCGCTCGACAGTGCTGCTGCTGATGCGCTGCTGTTCGGCCTTGCCATTGATGACGTAGCTGGCAGTGGTCACGGACACACCGGCCAGACGGGCGATATCGCTGAGTTTCACCGAATTTTCCTTGTTATTACCGGGGCTGGCTGCGAGGCCAGACCGGATAGTTTGACCCGGAGCTGCGCTCGCGCGCAGACGACCATTGTCGCAATTGTCCGACAGGATGGGGCTTTTTCCTCGGGAGATTATCGAGTAACGTGGCCGCCTGGTCAGATTAATCGTTTCAGCTGCCAAATTTTCTGCCTCGGCTGCCATCTGCGCAAGGCTGATCAACTGGCCATTTTCGACAACAATACCTCAGTACCCCACCTGGGCACTGCAAAAGGAGAAGGGCATGCTCGAGCTCGCCACAGGGCAAATAGCCATGGGCCAGAAGGCCGCGGACAAGGCCGAGGCCTTGCGCCTGCTGGCAGATCAGCTGGTGGCCGATGGCCTGGTCGCCGAGGGCTACCTCGCAGGGCTGCAGGCCCGCGAGGCGCAAGGCTCGACCTTCCTTGGGCAGGGCATTGCCATCCCGCATGGCACGCCGCAGACCCGCGACCTGGTCCACACCACCGGTGTGCGCTTGCTGCAGTTCCCCGAAGGCGTGGACTGGGGCGATGGCCAAATGGTCTACCTGGCCATCGGCATCGCCGCCCGTTCCGATGAACACCTGCGTCTGCTGCAATTGCTGACCCGTGCCCTGGGCGAGACCGACCTGGCCGAGGCGCTGCGCCGGGCCAGCTCTGCCGAGGCCTTGCTCAAACTGTTGCAAGGCGCGCCACAGGCGTTGGCGTTGGATGCGCAACTGGTCGGCTTGAACCTGCCGGCCGAAGATTTCGACGAGCTGGCCTGGCGCGGTGCGCGCCTGCTGCAGCGCGCCGGTTGCGTCGACAGTGGTTTTGCCGCCGTGCTGCAGCAGGCCGAGCCTCTGCCATTGGGCGAGGGCCTGTGGTGGCTGCACAGCGAGCGCCAGGTGCGTCAGCCGGGCCTGGCGTTCATCACCCCGCAGCAACCGCTGCGCTATCGCGATCAGCCGCTCAACGGCCTGTTCTGCCTGGCCAGCCTCGGCGCCGCTCATCAGGCCTTGCTCGAGCGCTTGTGCGAAGTGCTGATCGAAGGGCGCGGGCAGATGCTCTACCAGGCCACCAGCAGCCGTGCGGTGCTGCAGGTGCTGGGCGGTGAGGCACCGGCGGATTGGCCCAGCGCGCGCATCGCGTTGGCCAACCCCCATGGTTTGCATGCCCGCCCGGCCAAGGTGCTGGCGCAACTGGCCAAAGGCTTCGAGGGCGAAATCCGTGTGCGGCTGACCGACAGCGCGCAGCCAGCGGTGTCGGTCAAGAGCCTTAGCAAGCTGCTGAGCCTCGGCGCCCGCCGTGGCCAGGAACTGGAACTGATTGCCGAACCGGCCATCGCCGCCGATGCCTTGCCAGCGCTGCTGGCGGCCATCGAAGCAGGCTTGGGAGAGGACGTCGAGCCGCTGCCACAAAGCCCCGCACCGCTAGCCAGCCTGCCGCTCGAAGTGCTTCAGGCACCCGCCGCAGGCAGCCGGATCCAGGGGGTGGGCGCGGCGCCTGGGATTGCCAGTGGCCCGGCACACGTCTGCGTCGAGCGCGACATCGATTACCCCTTGCGCGGTGAATCCCTCGCCGAGGAACGGGCCAAGCTGCGCGAGGCCCTGGCAACGGTGAACAGCGAGTTGCACAACTTGGTGCAGCGCAGCGACAAGGCCATCGGCGAGATCTTCGTCACCCACCAAGAGATGCTCGCCGACCCGGCGTTGGCCGACGATGTCGAGCAGCGCCTGGCCCAGGGCGAAAGCGCCCCGGCGGCATGGATGGCCGTGATCGAGGCAGCTGCCCGGCAGCAAGAGTCGCTGCATGACGCCTTGCTCGCCGAACGGGCCGCTGACCTGCGCGACATCGGCCGTCGCGTGCTGGCCCAGTTGTGCGGCGTGCAGGCGCAGGTCGAGCCCGAACAGCCCTATGTGCTGGTCATGACCGAGGTCGGCCCTTCCGATGTGGCCAGGCTGGACCCGAGCCGGGTCGCCGGTATCGTCACCGCCCAAGGCGGCGCGACGGCCCACAGCGCCATTGTCGCCCGTGCCCTGGGCATTCCGGCAGTGGTCGGCGCCGGTGCGGCGATTCTGCTGCTCGAGGCCGGTACGCCATTGCTGCTCGATGGGCAACGCGGTGTGGTCAGTGTTGCGCCAGCGGCCGCCGAGCTGCAGCGCGCCCTGGCCGAGCGCGACCAGCGCGAACAGCGCTTGCAGGCAGCCTGGGCCCATCGCCATGAACCGGCAGTCACCCGCGATGGCCATGCGGTCGAGGTTTTCGCCAACATCGGTGAGAGCAGCGGTATCGACAAGGTGGTGGAGCAGGGCGCGGAAGGCGTCGGGCTGTTGCGCACCGAACTGATCTTCATGGCCCACCCCCAGGCACCTGACGTTGCCACCCAAGAGGCCGAGTACCGGCGCGTGCTCGATGGCCTGGGTGGGCGGCCCCTGGTGGTGCGCACCCTGGATGTCGGCGGCGACAAACCGCTGCCGTACTGGCCGATCGCTGCCGAAGACAACCCTTTCCTCGGCGTGCGCGGCGTGCGTTTGACGTTGCAGCGCCCGCAGGTCATGGAAGACCAGTTGCGCGCCTTGCTGCGCGCCGCTGACCAGCGCCCGCTGCGGATCATGTTCCCGATGGTCGGCCAGGTGCACGAATGGCGTGAAGCGCGGGCCATGGTCGAGCGCCTGCGTGAGGAAATCCCCGTGGCCGACCTGCAACTGGGGATCATGGTCGAAGTGCCCTCGGCAGCCCTGCTGGCGCCGCAGTTGGCCCGCGAAGTGGACTTTTTCAGCATCGGCACCAACGACCTGACCCAATACACCCTGGCCATCGACCGTGGCCACCCGAGCCTGTCGGCCCAGGCCGACGGCCTGCACCCGGCCGTATTGAGCCTGATCGACATGACCGTGCGCGCTGCCCATGCCGAAGGCAAGTGGGTGGGCGTGTGCGGGGAGCTGGCCGCCGACCCGCAGGCGGTGGCCGTGCTGCTTGGCCTGGATGTTGACGAGTTGAGCGTCGCCGCCCGCAGCATTGCCGAAGTCAAAGCCCTGGTTCGCCAGGCCGATCACCAGACGGCCCGCGCCCTGGCGCGCGAAGCCTTGCAACAAGACAGCGCCGCGGCGGTTCGCGCGCTGGTGGAGCGTTACTGATGGCCAAGATCCTCACCCTTACCCTGAACCCGGCGCTGGACATCACCATCAGCCTCGCTACCTTGCGCCCGGGGCACGTCAACCGCAGCCAGGCCCAGCACAGCGATGCGGCGGGCAAAGGGCTGAACGTAGCCCAGGTCTTGGCCGACCTTGGCCACAGCGTCACCGTGGGCGGCTTTCTTGGGCAGGACAACCTGCAGCCGTTCGAGGCCTTGATCGCCTGGCGTGGTTTTGCCGACTGTTTTGTCCGCGTGCCAGGCGAAACGCGCAGCAACATCAAGCTGGTCGAAGCTGACGGCCGCGTGACCGATATCAACGGCCAGGGGCCAGAAGTCGATGAAGCCGCCCGTACCGCATTGCTGCGGCAGCTGGAACAGATCGCCCCAGGGCATGACGCGGTAGTGGTGGCCGGCAGCCTGCCACGGGGTATCAGCCCCGAATGGTTCCGCCAGTTGCTCGAGCAACTGAAAGCCCAAGGCCTCAAGGTCGCCCTCGACAGCAGCGGCGAAGCCTTGCGTGTCGGCCTGCAAAGTGCGCCTTGGCTGGTCAAGCCCAACACCGAGGAATTGGGCGAGGTGCTGGGCCTGGCCGTACAAACCCCAGCGCAGCAACGCGCGGCTGCCGAGCGACTGCTGGCCAGCGGTATCGAGCATGTGGTGGTGTCGGCCGGCGAGCACGGCGTCAGCTGGTTCGCCCGCGACCTTGCCCTGCATGCCCAGCCGCCCGCGGTGCGGGTGGCCAGCACCGTGGGCGCGGGGGATTCGCTGGTGGCTGGCATGGTCGATGGCCTGTTGCGTGGCCAGGCGCCCGCGCAGACCTTGAGCCGCGCTACCGCCATCGCAGCCCAGGCCGTGACCCAGGTCGGCTTTGGCATACGTGACCGCGAGCAACTGGCACGCCTTGAAGCCGGCGTGCAACTGACAGAACAACAAGAGGGTTGCCGATGAACATTGCCATTGTCACCGCTTGCCCCAACGGCCAGGTGTCCAGTGTGCTGAGCGCGCGCTTGCTGGCGGCAGCTGCGCAGCGCCGTGGCTGGAGCACCCGTGTCGAGGTGCAGGACGCCGAGCACCCCGAGCGGCAACTGACGGCAGCCCAGCTCGCCGAGGCCGATTGGGTACTGGTAGTAAGCACTGGGCCGATCGACCTGGCCCGCTTCGTCGGCAAGCGCGTGTACCAGAGCACGCCTTCCCAGGCCCTGGCCGACCGTGAGGGTTTCCTCGACGAGGCGGCGGCCAACGCCCAACTGTTGGCGGATACGCCCGACAGCCCGGCAGCGTTGAGTGGCGCTGGCGTGCGGATTGTCGCGGTCACGGCGTGCCCGACCGGCGTCGCGCACACGTTCATGGCTGCCGAAGCCTTGCAGCAGGCAGCGCAGCAGCAGGGCTATCAACTCACCGTGGAGACCCAGGGCTCGGTGGGGGCACGCAACCCGCTGTCCGCCCAAGCCATCGCCGAAGCCGACGTGGTGCTGCTGGCCGCCGACATCGAAGTGCCCACCGCACGGTTTGCCGGCAAGCGCATTTACCGCTGCGGTACCGGCATCGCCCTCAAGCAGGCACGCGCCACCCTGGACAAGGCCCTGGCTGAAGGCAAGGTCGAGAACGCTGCAGATGCCGCGGCGGCCTCCGCTTCCGGCAAGGGTGAAAAGACCGGCGTGTACAAGCACCTGCTCACCGGGGTGTCGTTCATGTTGCCAATGGTGGTGGCGGGTGGCCTGCTGATCGCCTTGTCGTTCGTGTTCGGCATCGAGGCCTACAAAGAGCCGGGCACCTTGCCGGCAGCGTTGATGCAGATTGGCGGCGAGGCGGCGTTCAAACTGATGGTGCCGCTGTTGGCCGGCTACATCGCCTGGTCGATCGCCGACCGCCCGGGCCTGGCGCCCGGCATGATCGGTGGGTTGCTGGCCAGCACCCTGGGCGCGGGCTTCATCGGCGGCATCATCGCCGGTTTTCTCGCCGGCTACAGCGCCAAGGCCATCGCCCGCTGGGCACGCTTGCCGAGCAGCCTCGAGGCGCTCAAGCCGATCCTGATCATTCCGCTGTTGGCCAGCTTGTTCACGGGCCTGGTGATGATCTACGTGGTTGGCCAGCCGGTGGCGGCCATGCTCGAAGGGCTGACACAGTTCCTCGACAGTATGGGCACCACCAATGCCATCCTGCTGGGGTTGGTACTCGGCGGCATGATGTGTGTCGACCTGGGCGGCCCGATCAACAAGGCCGCCTACGCCTTCTCGGTGGGCCTGCTGGCCTCATCGAGCTATGCCCCCATGGCGGCGACCATGGCCGCCGGCATGGTGCCGCCCATCGGCCTGGGCATTGCCAGCTTCCTCGCCCGGCGCAAGTTCGCCCAGAGTGAGCGCGAGGCGGGCAAGGCCGCGTTGGCACTGGGGCTGTGCTTTATCTCTGAAGGTGCCATCCCGTTTGCCGCCAAGGACCCGCTACGGGTGATCCCGGCGAGTGTCGCCGGGGGTGCCTTGACCGGTGCACTGTCGATGTACTTCGGCTGCAAGCTGATGGCGCCGCACGGTGGCCTGTTCGTGCTGCTGATCCCCAATGCGATCAACCATGCGTTGCTGTACCTGCTGGCGATCGTCGCCGGCAGTTTGCTGACGGCCGTGGTGTATGCGGTGATCAAGAAGAGCGAGCAGGTGGAACTGGCCGTCGCGCCGGTGAAAGGTTAGCCCCACCCCATCGCGAACTGCGTAGGAGCAGCCTTGTGCTGCGAAGAGGCCGGTTTGGCTGTAGAGAGGCTGTGGCGGTAATGGCCTCTTCGCAGCACAAGGCTGCTCCTACAGTAATGAGGCGCTATCAGCGCCGATGTTTTTGCCGCAACGGCTCTAGCAAGTCCATCAGCCCGTTGTGATCGACTTCATGCATCAACGCTAATAACCCGCCCAGTTCCCCGGCCGGGAAGCCTTTGCGCGCGAACCAGGCCAGGTAGTCACCCGGCAGGTCGGCGATGATCCGGCCTTGGTATTTGCCAAAGGGCATGGTCCGGGTGACCAGCAGTTCGAGGGTTTCCGGTTTCATCGACGCACCTGGCAGTCTAAAAGCGCCGACCATACTGCAATCTGCACGAAGGCCCAAGCGGCAATCATGCAGAACGCCGCTTCGAGTACATTCGCATCATTAATTAACTTGTTGATTTATAAGAATTTATTTTTATGCCCAGGGTTGGCACGAACGCTGCTCCATTACAGATGACTATCACCTGCCAAGGAGTTCGTGAAATGAGCAACCCCAACAAAGACGTAATTGATGTGCTCAACGACCTGATCGAATACAGCAAGGATGGCGAAAAAGGCTTCAAGTCGTCGGCCGATGACGTCAAGAACCCAGAGCTGAAAGCCTTCTTCGTGCAGCGCGCCGGTGAGTGCGCCAATGCCGCCGGTGAACTGCAAAGCGAAGTGCGCCGCCTGGGTGGCGACCCTGAGACTTCCACCAGCATCAGCGGCGACCTGCACCGTGGTTGGGTCAACCTCAAGGCGATGGTCACCGGCAAGGATGAAGAGGCCGTGCTGAATGAAGTCGAGCGGGGCGAGGACCATGCCCTGAAAGCCTACAAGGAAGCCCGCGAGAAACTGGTCAAACTCGGCCGTACCGCCAGCGATCAGAGCTACACCCTGGTGGAAAAACAACTGCAAGGTGTGCAACGTAACCACGACCAAGTGAAAGCGCTGCGTAACGCCGCCCGCGCTCGCTCCTAGTCGCTAGGCCCTTCTACCCGGTTACGGCCATTGGCCTTGGCCCGGTAGAGCGCCTCATCCGCAGCCCCCAGCACGCTCGTCAGATCGTGCTGGGGGTTTGCTTCGTACAGGCCGATGCCGATGCTGACCGTGACGGCACGGGTGTCATTGGCAAAGGGCGCCAAGGCCGCGACGCTGGCCCGAATGCGCTCGGCCAGCAGGGTGGCGCCGGCCAGATCGGTTTCTGGCAATATCACCTGAAATTCCTCCCCGCCATAGCGTGCCGCCAGGTCCGCCGGACGCCTGATGCACCCCTCGATGCACTTCGCCACCTCCCGTAAGGCATGGTCACCACCCGCGTGGCCGTGGCGCTGGTTGAACGCCTTGAAATGGTCCACATCCACCATCAGCACGGCCAACGGCTTGTGGTTGCGCTGCGCGCGTGCCCACTCCTGGCGCAGCACCTGGTCGAGCCGGCGGCGGTTGGCCAGGCCGGTCAGGCTGTCGGTGGCGGCCAGGGTGGCCAGGCCTTGTTCGGCCTCGTGGCGGCGGCGCAGCTCGCGGCCCAGCAGCAAGGTTAGCCAGAGGATGCCGATGCACAGCACGCCGGTGGCCACGCTGACCAGAATCGCGGTGCGCCGCCACGACTGGAACACCTCGTCGGCCGAGTGCACCACCAACACGATCAGCGGCAGGTCGGCGACTCGGGCGAAGGTGTACATGCGCGAGGTGCCGTGGGTGGCAGAGGGGGCAGTGAAGCTGCCACTGCGTTCGCCAAGGATGCGCTTGAAATTGGGCCGCTCGGCATAATTGGTGCCGATCAGCGGGTCTTGCGGACGGGTCGGCTGGCGGGCCAGCAACTGGCCGTCGGTATTGAACAGGTTGATGCTGCTGTCATCGCCGATGTCCAGGCGCTTGAACAGTTCGCTGAAGTACGAGAGGCGCAGGGCCCCCGCTGCCAGGCCGGCGAATTCGCCGTCAGGGCCAGGAATGCGTCGGCTGAAACTGATGCACCAGTCCAGGTCGCCCAGCTTGGCCTTGAACGGCGGGCCGACCAGCAGGCCGAGGTTGGCGTTGTGTTGATGGGCCTTGAACACACCGGTGTCGGCGAAGTTGGCCTGGCGCGGTATGGCGCTGGTGGAATCGCCCACCACGTTACCTTGCTTGTCGAGCCAGAGTACGTCACCGCGTTTGCGGTCGACGAAGGCTTCATTGAACAACAGGCGTTGGCGCAACACGCCAGGCACTTCAGGCAGCTCCTTGCGCCCGACTGCCCAGATCAGCCCTTGCAACGACTGATCGTAGAGTTCGGCATTGCGCAGGATATCGCTTTCGATCAACTGGACGATGTTGTTGGAAGAACGGATGGCCGACAGCTCGACGCTGTCGCGCTCACGGGCCAGCAGGTAGCTGACGATGGCCACGATGGCGAGCACGGCGAGGCAACTGCCCAGGTTGAGGATCAGCTCGGGGTGCGACCTGTAGAGTGCGAAACGCGGTGATCGGGTGAGCATGCTCGCTACTGCTGAGGCAGGGCCATTCGCGGCGGCGACATTCTAGGGAAGAGGGGATTGTCGGACAAGATTTGTCCGACGGAATCGCGGGCTTTCGTTTTGGGATGTGCATTGTCAGTGAGATCGAGCGCCGCCCGCGCGGCGCTCGATCTCGTAGGCACTGCGACTGTCAAACCATGCCCAGCGCGACTACGGCGACCTCAGGTCAGAACACGTTCAGCGGATAATCAACGATCACGCGCAGTTCATCGTTGTCACTGCTGCTGTCGATCGATGCATAACCCTGACTGCCACGGTGTGCGGCATAACGCACCAGCACCGAAAGGTCCTTGAAGTCGCCTTCCTGGAATACGTATTTCACGTCCAGGTCACGCTCCCAGTGCATGGCATTCTTGCCATCGGCGCGGTAGTAGTCGTAGTGCGTGTTGCCTTGGTCAGCCTTGGTCAGGTCTGCCTCGCCACGCGAATACGACAGCGTCGTGCTCAGGCCGGGGACGCCCAGGCCGGCGAAGTCATAGCCGTACTGCAGCTTCCACGAACGCTCGTTGGGGGCGTTGAAGTCCGAGTACATGCGCGAGTTGTCGAGGTACACGCTGTCGCCCAGGTTGATGTAGTCGAACGGCGTATCGCCATTGACCCGCTGGTAGGCGGCCGTGACGCTGTGGAAGCCGGCGTTGACGGTGAAATGCACGCTGTAGGTGTTGTTGTCGATCTTGCCCAGCAGGGCCTGGCCGGTGTCCTGGGTGTGATAGAAGTGCACGCCCGGGTTGAGGCTGACCAGGTCGTTGACCACGTAGGTGTAGTCAAAATCAGCGTAGTACTGGTTCCAGATGTCCTTCAGCTCGGCGGCGTAAAGGTTGGCGGTGATGTTTTCCGTGCCGCTCCACGAAGCGCCCGCCCAGTTCAGGTGCTTGCTCTTGTCGTGTTCGTCCAGCGACCCATAGTAGGTGTCGATGCGGCGGTGGCCGCTCTGGTTGTACGGCTTGGTGAAGCTGACTTGGCCGCCTTCGAGCAGCAGGCCGTCGACGCTGGTGTTGGTCAGGCTTACACCGCGGAAGGTCTGCGGCAGCATGCGGGTTTCGCCGCCAGCGATCACTGGGTTGGTGAGGAACAGGTCACCGGCTTTGAGTTCAGTGTCAAACGCTTTGAGCTTGAGCGCTGCGCCTGCGGTAGAGAACGAATGCGGGGCCGCGCCCAGTTCGCCGTCGTCCTTCACATGCGTCGGCAGAATGCTGGTGCCGGCATGGCCGCCACCGCCGTCGAGCTTGAGGCCCAGCATGGCATGGGCGTCCACGCCAACGCCGATCACGCCCGGGGTATAGCCGGACTCGAAGCGTGCAACCGCGCCCTGGCCCCACTCGCGGGTGTCGCGCACGCCGGCGTTGTGGTTGTCGCGGTTGAAATAGGCATTACGAAAATGCAGGTTGAACGAAGAACCTTCGATGAAGCCATCAGCCTTGTCTTCATCTGCCTGGGCGGCGGTGGGAATCGTTGCAGTCAATGCAATGAACAGCGGGGTAAAACGAAACGCGGAAGGCACCGGTACTAGCTCCTTTGGTCTGACGGTGGGGCAGTTTTTATTTTTGAATGTGCAACTTTTTTATTAGGGACGTTACAGCGGGGCTGATAGTTAAAGCACATAAAAAAAGCCGCTGATTGGCAGCGGCTTTAAAAGGCTAACATATCGGCACCAGCGGTGCCCATGGCGTAGCCAAGGGAAATCGGGAGCAGGTACAGCGGTCGATCAGCTATCGGCATTAACGTCGCTGGAAACTTTGGAAGCTGTCTGGTTTGCGTCTTTTACGGCATCGGTCTGCTGTGCGGCTACGGCTTCGCGGGCTTCTTGATGGACCGCGGCGAGCTCGGCATTACGGGCGACGAAAGCGGGGGATTCTTCGGCCATGGCCAGGGGCGACAACAACAGGGAAGACAGGACGAAGACGCTGGCAATACCCATACTGTTGGACATTTGAAACTACCTTCTTGCGATGCAAGTGCTAATGAGGACAGGGCTAAAGTTAGTCCCTCAATGGCCTTGGAAACAGAGCGAAGTACGATAAGCACTGTTGCGCAAAAGGTAACGATCGTGCAGCGAACACTCAGGCTTTTGCTGGAAACCCGCGTCGTTGAGCGCTTGGCAGGCGAATGCCAAAGGTGTTGGCGCCGGCCTCGCTGTGCACAAAAACCTCGCCCCCATGCATCAGGGCGATCGCTTTGACGATCGCGAGCCCCAAACCGTGGTTGCCGCCACCACTGTTACTGCGCGCGGCATCCACCCGATAGAAGCGCTCGAACAGCAGCGGCAGGTGCGCGTCATCGATTGCAGGCCCCGGGTTGCTCACGGCGATGGTGACCTGTTCCGGCCCGTTTTCGATTCGCACCTCGATCACTTGGTCGGGCGCGGTGTGCTGCACCGCGTTGTTCAGCAGGTTGATCAGCGCGCGGCGCAGTTGGGCTTTTTCGATGGGTGCCTGAGCATCGCCACTGACCTCCACGCGGACCTGCGCGTCTTCGAGGATGTAGTCCAGGTAGTCCAGCGTGGTCGCCACTTCCTCAGCCAGCGACGCCTGGGTCAGTGCGGTGGCCTTGCTGCCCTGGTCGGCGCTGGCCAGGAATAGCATGTCGTTGATGATGCTGCGCAGGCGCTCCAGTTCTTCAAGGTTGGATTGCAGCACTTCGAAGTAGTGCTCGGCACTGCGACCGCGGGTCAGGGCCACTTGGGTCTGGCCGATCAGGTTGGTCAGCGGCGAGCGCAGTTCGTGGGCCACGTCGGCGTTGAACGCCTCCAGGCGCGAGTAGGCCTGGCTGACCCGGTCGAGCGCGGCGTTGAAGGCCCCGGCGAATTGCGCCAGTTCCGGGGCCAGATCGTGAGTCTGCAGGCGCCCGTCCAGGCGCGGTGGGGCCAGCGCCTGGGCTTCGTTGGACAACGCCAGCAATGGGCGCAGGCCGATGCGGGCCACCCAATAGCCGAGCACCGACGCCAGCAGCACACCGAACACCGCCAGGCCGACGATGGCCACCAGCAGGCTGTGTTGCGCCTGCCAGAAGGTCTCGGTGTCGATGCCGATCAGAAAACGTAGCGGCGGGCGGTCGGCCAGGGCCGGCAACTCGCTGACCAGCACCTTGTAGGGGTAGGGCTGGTCTGGCAGGCGCAGGTCGCGCATGCCTGGCGGGCCTTCGGCAAACGCGCGGACCCGTTCGCTGGGGTGGCCATAGTCGTATGCCGGATCGCTGCTGACCACCCAGAAGCGGATGCGCTTGTCCTCCTCGCTGAGCAAGTTGAGCTTGTTGCTGACCTTGGCCCAGTGCTCGGCGGTGCCGAAGCGGTTGAGGGTGGACTCGAGCACGCTGAACCGTGCATCCAGCTCGGCGGCCGGCAGCAGGTCGAGGCTGTGGTCAACCTGGCGATACAACGCCGACCCGATCAGCAGAAACACCCCCACCGCCACCAGGATGAACAGCGCCGATAGGCGCAGGGCGATGGAATTAGCTCGCACGGTTTTCCAGGACATAGCCCATGCCTCGGATGGTGTGCAGCAGCTTGTTGTCGAAAGGCCCATCGAGCTTGGCGCGCAGGCGCTTGATCGCCACCTCGACGACATTCGCATCACTGTCGAAGTTGATGTCCCAGACCAGCTCGGCGATGGCGGTCTTGGACAGGATTTCGCCTTGGCGGCGGGCCAGCACGCTGAGCAGCGAGAATTCCTTGGCGGTCAGGTCCAGGCGCTGGCCGGCGCGGCTGGCCTTGCGCGCCATCAGGTCGATCCACAGGTCGGCGACCTGGATCTGCAGCGGTTCATGGCTGCTGCTGCGACGGGTCAGGGCCTGCAGGCGAGCGACCAGCTCGAGGAACGAAAAAGGCTTGCCCAGGTAATCGTCGGCGCCTTCGCGCAGGCCATGGATGCGGTCTTCGACCCGCTCGCGGGCGGTCAGCATGATCACCGGCGTCTGCTTGCGCGCGCGCAAGGCGCGCAGCACGCCATAGCCGTCCAGGCCGGGCAGCATCACATCGAGCACGATCACGGCGTAGTCGCCTTCCAGGGCCATGTGCAGGCCATCGATACCGTCACGCGCCAGGTCCACGGTAAAGCCTTGCTCGCTCAACCCGCGGTGCAGGTAGTCGGCGGTTTTTTCTTCGTCTTCGATGATCAGCACACGCATGGTCTTGTCTCAACTGGCACTTGGCGCGGCCGCATGGGCGGCCCGGCGGCGGTGGAACAGGCGCTCCAGGGCCAAGTATATGACCGGGGTGGTGAACAGCGTCAGGGCCTGGCTCACCAACAACCCACCTACCACCGCGATGCCCAGTGGCTGGCGCAGCTCGGCGCCGGTGCCAAAACCGAACATCAGCGGCACTGCGCCGAGCAGGGCGGCGAGGGTGGTCATGATGATCGGCCGGAAGCGCGTCAGGCAGGCCTGGTGGATTGCCTGCTCGGGTGTGAGGCCGTGGTGGCGCTGGGCCTCGAGGGCAAAGTCGATCAGCAGGATGCCGTTTTTCTTGACGATGCCGATCAGCAGCACCACGCCGATCAGCCCCATGATGCTGAAGTCCTGGCCCATGGCCCAGAGCAGAATCAGCGCGCCCAGGCCCGCAGAGGGCAGGGTGGAGATGATCGTCAGTGGGTGGACGAAGCTCTCGTAGAGCACCCCCAGAATGATGTACACCGCCACCAGCGCAGCCAGGATCAGCCACGGCTGGCTCGACAGCGAACTCTGGAAGGCCTGCGCCGCACCCTGGAAGTTGCCGCTGATGGAGTCGGGCATGCCCAGTTCGCGCTGGGTGCGCTCAAGGATGCTTACCGCATCGCCCAGGGCCACCCCCGGGGCAAGGTTGAACGACAGGTTGGCGGCCGGGAACAGGCCATCATGGCTGATCGACAACGGCCCGGTGCTCGGCGGCGCGACGTGGGCCACCGCCGACAACGGCACCATCTCGTTGCTCAGGGGCGAGCGCAGGTAGAAGTAGTTGAGGCTCTCGGCCTTGCCGCGCTGGCGGGCGTCCAGTTCGAGGATGACCTTGTACTGGTTGGTCTCGGTCTGGAACTCGCTGATCTGCCGCTGGCCGAAGGCGTCGTACAGCGCCTGGTCGACGTCGGTGGTGGTCAGGCCGAAGCGTGCGGCGGCCTGGCGATCGATGTCGATGCGGGTGACGCTGGCCCCCAGTTGCAGGTCGTTGGACAGGTCACGCAACGCCGGGTTTTCGCGCAGGCGGTCGGTCAGGCGCTGGGTCCACAGGTTCAGCGCCACGCCGTCGTTGCTCTTGAGCACGTACTGGTACTGGGTGCGTGATGGGCCGGAGCTGAGGTTGATGTCCTGGCCGGCGCGCATGTACAGCACAATGCCCGGCACCTGGGCGAGTTTGGGCCGCAGCCGGTCGATCAGCTCGCTGGCCGATACATCGCGTTCGCCGCGGGGCTTGAGGGCGATCCAGAAGCGGCCGTTGGCGATGGTCTGGTTGCTGCCGGTGACGCCGACGGAATGCGAGAACGCCCGCACGGCCGGGTCGGCCTCGATGATCTTGGCCAGGGCCTGGTGCTTCTCGATCATGGCCGGGTACGACACGTCCGCTGCCGCTTCGCTGGTGCCGAGGATGAAACCGGTGTCCTGCAACGGGAAGAAGCCCTTGGGGATGGCCACATAACCCACCACCGCCAGGGCCAGGGTCACGCCGAACACACCGAGGGTCAGGCGCTGGTGGGCCAGGGCGCGGTTCAGGCCTTTTTCGTACCACTTGACCAGGCGTTCACCGAAGCCGCCGTGCTGCGCGCCGGTCGGACGGCGCATGAACAGCGCACACAGGGTGGGTGCCAGGGTCAGCGAAACCACCACCGAAATCAGAATGGTGGCCGTGGCGGTCAGGGCGAACTCCTTGAACAGCCGCCCAACCACCCCGCCCATGAACAACAGTGGGATGAAGGCGGCGATCAGCGAGAAACTGATCGAGACCACGGTAAAGCCGATTTCGCCTGCCCCCTTGAGCGCGGCCGTGCGGCTGTCGTCACCCGCCTCCAGGTGGCGATGGATGTTTTCCACCACGACGATGGCATCGTCGACCACGAACCCCACCGAAATGACGATGGCCACCAGGGTCAGGTTGTTCAGGCTGAAACCGAGTACGTACATCAAGGCGCAACTGGCAATCAGCGACACGTCGAGCACGCTGGACACCACCAGGGTCGCCGACCACTGGCGCAGGAACAGCGCCATCACCCCGATCACCAGGGCCACGGCGATCATCAAGGTCAGCTCCACCTCGTGCAGCGAGGCGCGGATGGTTTGGGTACGGTCCTGCAACACCGACACCTCGATCGACGCCGGAAGCATTTCCTGCAGCTTGGGCAGCGCGGCCAGCACCCGGTCGACGGTGTCGACGATGTTCGCGCCGGGCTGGCGGAAGATCACCAGGTTCAACCCCGGCTGGTCACCGGACCAAGCCTTGACGTAGGCGTTTTCGGCGCCGTTGATGACCTTGGCCACGTCCTGCAGGTGCACCGGCGCACCGTCGCGGTACGAGACGATCAATTGGGCATAGTCTTCGGGGTGGAACAGCTGGTCGTTGGCGGCGATGGTCGACACGCTGTGCTCGCCGTACAGCGCGCCTTTGGCCAGGTTGAGGCTGGTTTGCTGGATGGCCTGGCGCAGGTCGGCGAGGGTCAGGCCGATGGCGGCCAGCTTCTCCGGTTGCGCTTGCACGCGGATGGCCGGGCGCAGTTGCCCGGTGATGTTGATCAGGCCGACCCCATCGATTTGGCTCAGTTGCCGGGCCAGCAGGGTTTCGGCGTAGTCGCTCAGGTCATTGCCGGGCATTTGATTCGAGCTGACGGTCATCACCAGCACCGGGCTGTCGGCCGGGTTGACCTTGCGCCAGGTCGGCGGGTTGGGCAGGTCTTGTGGCAGCCGTGCGGTGGCGGTGTTGATGGCGGCCTGCACTTCCTGGGCTGCGGTGTCGATGTTCTTGTCGAGGGTGAACTGCAGGATCAGCGTGGTCGACCCCAGCGCGCTGCTGCTGGTCATTTGGGTCATGCCGGGGATGGCGCTGAACTGCACTTCAAGCGGCGTGGCGACCGACGAGGCCATGGTTTCCGGGCTGGCCCCAGGCAGTTGAGCGGTGACCTGGATGGTCGGGAAGTCGGCCTCTGGCAGCGGTGCCACCGGCAGCCGAGGGAAGGCGATGGCGCCCAGCAGGACCAGGGCGAAGGTCAGCAGCAGGGTGGCGATCGGGTGGTCGATGCACCAGGCCGAAACCCCGTTGCGGGCATTCATGGCTGGCTCCGGCGGTCGGCCATTTCCGAGGGTGCGGGCGCATCGGTGGTGATCTCGACCCGCGAGCCCGGCTTGAGCCGCGACTGGCCGTCGAGCACCAGCTGATCACCCGCCTTGACCCCGGCGATGATGTTCAGCCCGCTGTCCTGATACAGCACCTTGACCGGCACGCTGGTGACCTTGTCCCCGTCCAGGCGGTAGACGAAATGGCCGTCGATACCGCGCTGCACCACCGGCGGCGGCACGACCAGGGCATCTTCCTGCATGGCCGTGCGCAAGCGAATGGTGACCAGTTGGCCGGGCCACAGGCGCCCGTCCTTGTTGTCGAACTCGGCTTTGACCCGCACCGTGCCGGTGGTCGCCGAGATCTGGTTGTCGATCAGCGCCAGGTGGCCTTCACCCAGCAGGCTGCGTTCGCCGTCGGCGTCCATGTAGGCCTGCACCAGCGCCGGGGCGGGCGCCTTTAGCAAGCTTTGCAGGGTAGGCAGCATCTGTTGCGGCAGGGCGAACTCGACGGCGATCGGGTCGATCTGAGTCACGCTGAACAGGCCCTGGGTGTCGCTGCTGCGCACCAGGTTGCCGGGGTCGACGTTGCGGATGCCGACCCGGCCGGTCACCGGTGAGCGGATTTGGGTATAGGACAGTTGCACCTCGGCATTGGCGATGGCCGCCTGGTTGCCCTTGACTGTGGCCTGCAGCTGGTTGACCAGCGCTTGTTGCTGGTCGAGGGTCTGCTTTGACACCCCGTCATCGGTGCTCAGCAGGCGGTAGCGCTTGAGGTCGACACCGGCTACCTGGATCTGCGCCTGGCTCTGGCCGAGCTGCGCGCGGGCCTGGTCGAGGCTGGCGCGGATGGCACGGTCGTCGAGGGTTGCGAGCAGGTCACCTTCCTTTACCCACTGGCCTTCCTTGACCAATACCTGAGTCAGCACCCCTTCTACCTGTGCGCGGATTTCGACGCTGTGCAGCGACAGCACCGAGCCGATCGCGCTGGCATAGCGCGGCACATCCTGCTGGCTGACGCTGACCACGCGCACCGGCACTGCGGCCTGCGCGCGGGGGGCGGGGGCCTCCTGACGCTGGCCGAACCAGACACCCAGCGCTACCAGGATTAGCAGCGCCAAGGCGGCGAGGATGACAGAACGGGAAGGACGTCGCATCGGCGCGGGCACCTTGGCCAGAAGGGTGGGGACGGTTGTCTGTATTCAAGCTTATAGCCCCCGGACCGGGTCGGCAGCATGACGCCTGGCTGACAGCGCTGACAGTTTCAGTATTCAAGGCCAATGGGGCCGCTTTGCGGCCCATCGCAGGCAAGCCAGCTCCTACAGGTACAGCGTAAATCTCCAGGGCGGCGCAGTACCTGTAGGAGCTGGCTTGCCTGCGATGGGCTGCGAAGCGGCCCCGAGGGTTGTCTCAGGCTACCTAAAAACCAATAAAGGCGTAATAAACCGGTGCTTCGCAGGTGGTCTGCAAGCCATGGCCCTGCAAACTGGCTGTCAGTTCGTCATCCTGCACATGCAGCGTCCACCGCGCACCGTTGTCCGCCGGCACCTGCGCCAGCGCTGCGGCAAACGCGCCCATCTCCGGCAGATATGCGGTAAACCCGTTACCTTTCAGCGCACTCGTGGTCATGCCCAACGCCTGGCACACGGCAACCTTCGCCGCGATGTCATCTCGGTCTGCCTGGCGCGATGCCTGCACCAGCGCCGCCAGCTGCGGGTCGGCCAGTTGCGTGCCGTGAATCAGCTCAGGGCCCTGTTGCCAAGCCTCGGGCGGGCAGTCCTTGTTCTCTGGGCGCAGCGGGATATGCGGGTTGATCTCGACCGGGTAGATACGGCAGACCAGCGGGCGCTGGTCATAGATGGTGCACAGGTCGTTATCGTCGAGGTTGCGGCAGCGCCCCGGGTTGAACGCCGCGAACGTTACCGAAACGCGGGCTTCAGTGTCGCCGCAGGCCACCGGGTGGGAGCGGCGCAGCACATGCTCGCGCTGCTCGACCGGCATGCCTGGGCCGTCGACCACGAACGCCTCGATCAGCACCACCACCTGGCCAGCGGAGGCCGCCCACTGGCGGGCTTCGTCGAGGGTCAAGGGCACATGGTGGCCAGTGCAGCACTTGCCGCAGCCGGTGCAGGCGAATTGCACGCTGTCGGTCACTTGGCTTCCGGGCTCCATTCGCTGACGAACGCGCGCTGGTGCTGGCGGTCGTACAGGCACAGTTCGGTGCCGGTGCGCTGCTGCATGTGTTTTTGCGGGTAGACGCCTTCGATCAGCAGGGCGCTCATGCCGACCTGGTCGTCGAATTCGGCGGGCTTGCCACGCGCGTGAGCGTCCTTGAACTGGCTGGCGGCAAGGCACGCCTTGAGCATCTGCTGGCGCTGCTCGTTCCAGGCCTGGCTGCTGGAGGCCTGGGCGACACCGCTGAAGAGCGCGCAGGCGACAAGGAGGGAGCTGAAAAACTTCATACGCGATTCCGGCAAAAATCTTCCGAGGGGAGCGAATTATGCCCGACTCACCCCCGACGGCAAGCCGGGGAGTTTGTCGCTTGATGTATCAATGCTCGGCAAACACCACCGTCCGCGCCGCCACCACCAGGCAATCGGTCAGCTCGGGCGAGGAGAACTTGGTGAGGATGGCATTGGCCCCCGCGAGCCTGGCTTTTTCGCTGCTCATGGCACTGTCGAGCGAGGTGTGCAGCAACACATACAGGTGCTGGAAGTCCGGCGTCTCGCGCAGCGTGCGGGTGAAGGCGTAGCCGTCCATCTCGGACATCTCGATGTCGGAGACGATGATGTTGATCGCCTGCTCGGTGCCCTGCATTTCCAGCAACACGTTGATCGCATCCTTGGCGCTGCGCGCGGTGTGGCATTCGATGCCGAGGTTGCGCAGGGTGTGCACCGACTGCTGCAAGGCCACTTGGCTGTCGTCCACCACCAGGATGTTGGCGGCGGCCAGCAGGCTTGCGTCTTCTTCGCTCAGAGCACCGTGCTGTGGCTCGGCGGCGGGTGGGGCGATGGCGTGAATGACCTTCTCGATATCCAGCACCTGCACCAGCGCGTTGTCGACCCGGGTCACGCCGGTGATGAACGAGCGGTTGCCCGAGCCAAAGGGTGGCGGTTTGATGTCGGTGCTCAGGCAGTGAACGATGCGGCTCACGGCCTGCACATGCAGGCCTTGGCGCGAGCGGCTGATTTCGGTGACTATCAGGCAGCCACCTTCAGGGTCCGCCAACGGGCGCTCACCGATGGCACGGGACAGGTCGATGACCGACAGCGAATTGCCGCGCAAGGTCGCCACGCCTTTCACGTGGGGGTGCGATTCGGGCAGCTTGGTCAGTGAAGGGCAGGGGATGATCTCGCTGACCTTGAGCAGGTTGATTGCCATCAGCTTGCCGCTGCGCAGGGTGAACAGCAGCAGCGACAGCGAATCCGCGCGGGCTTTTTGCGTGGCCATGGTGACCTTCGTGGGAATAGAGGATAGAAGGATATCGGCCCGCCGAGCCGGCTCTTTAGCCTGTCAGCCGAATCCGTGTAGGAGCAGCCTTGTGCTGCGAAGAGGCCGGTGACAGCAACGCATAACTGCTGGGTATTCACCGGCCTCTTCGCAGCACAAGGCTGCTCCTACAGGGCATTGGATAACCGGGTCATCAGCGTTCGCGCAGGGCTTCCCTCGCCCGGTTCAACGGTTTGATCAGGTAATCCAGGATGGTCTTTTCACCCGTGCGGATATCCACCGTGGCGATCATCCCGGGCACGATCGCAAAGTGTTTGCCGGCCTTGTTCTGCAGGCTGTCCTGCTCGGTGCGGATGAACACCCGGTAGTAGTAGATCTCCGGCTTCACCTCGTCCTGCAGGGTATCCGGCGAGATGCCGACCACCTTGCCCTCCAGCCCGCCATACACCGAGTAGTCATAGGCACTGATCTTCACCTTGGCGGCCTGGTCGGGGTGGATGAAGGCGATGTCTCGGGGCGCGATGCGGGTTTCGATCAGCAGGCGTTCATCCATCGGCACGATCTTCATCACTTGCCCACCGGGCTGGACCACACCCCCCAAGGTATTGACCTCGATGTCCTTGACGATACCGCGCACCGGCGAGCGCAGGGTCAGGCGGGTCAGCGAGTCGCTACGCCCGCGGATCACTTCGGACAGGCTGTCGGCCTCGGCGCTGGCCTTGGCCAGCTCTTCGCGGGCCCGTACCAGGTAATCGGAGCGCGCTTCGTTGGCCTTGAGCTCGAGTTCCGAACGCTGTCGGTTCAGGCGAATCACCTCGACCCGGCTTGAAGCGCCCATCTTCGCCAGGTTCTCGGTGATCTTGAGTTCGCTGCGCACCAGTTGCAGCGAATCGTCGATACCGGCCAGGGTCTGTTCCAGGCCGCGGCGGCGGGTCTGGTACAGCGCGGTTTCGGCGTCGACCAGGTCGGGGGAGTCGCGCAGGCTGTCGGGGAACACCAGCGGCTTGCCGGTGACCTCTGCACGCAAGCGCGCCTGGCTGGCCTTGGCCGCGCGGTACTTGGCTTCACTCTCGCCCACACTGGAGGCGGTCTTGGTCGGGTCGAGCTGGGCCAGCACCTGCCCGCGGTCGACCAGGTCACCTTCGGCCACGCTCATCTGGGCGACGATGCCACCCTCGAATGACTGGATCACCTGCTCGCGCGAACTGGGGATCACCTTGCCGGTACCGGTGGAGACCTCGGTCACCTCGAACCAGGCCGCCCAGGCCAGAAACGCTGCCAGCATCAGCGCACAGATTGTGATGATACGGCCGGCGCGGAATACCGCCTGGTCGTCCTGCCCGTCCAGGTAGGACGCCGGGAGTTCATGGTTGCTCATGCCTGGGCTCCTTGCAGTTTGGCCAGCGCGGCATCGCGGCTGTCGTCGATGACGATGCGGCCGCCATCCAGCACGATGATCCGGTCGACCCGCTGCAGCACGCTCAGGCGGTGGGTGGCGATTACCAGGGTGCGGCCCTGGCAGAAGCGGTCGAGGTTATCCAGCAACTTGCGTTCGGTCATGTCGTCGAGGGACGCGGTCGGCTCGTCCAGCAACAGCACCTGCGGCTGGCGCACCAACAGGCGTGACAGCACCAAGGCCTGGCGTTGGCCGCCGGACAAGCCGACACCGCCTTCCAGAATCAGGTGGTCCATACCTTTGGGTAGCCTGCGGACGAACTCCAGGGCCCCAGTGGCGGCCAGCGCCGCGACCAACTCCTGGTCACTGGCCTGGCCGGCACCCAGGGTGAGGTTTTCCCGCAGGGTGCCGTGGAACAGCCGCGAGTATTGGGGCAGCAAGCCGACATCGCGGCGCAGGTCAGCGGGGTCGAGATGGGCCAGGGCGATGCCGTCCAGGTTGATTTCGCCCTGGACCAGGTCCATGGCGCCGCCCAGAGCCTGCAGCAAGGTGGATTTACCGGCACCGTTGCGGCCGAGCACGGCGATGCGTTCACCTGGCTGGATGTCCAGCTGGCCGATGGTGAGGACGGGAGGCGCCTCCGCGCTGTAGCGGAAGTTGGCCTGGCGTAGCTGGTACTCGCCGCGGATGGCTGGCAGGTGCACGCGGGCTTCGTTTTCAGGGTGGTCGACCGGTGACTGCATCAACTTGTCCAAGCCCTGCAGGGCCACCTTGGCCTGTTGCCAGCGGGTCAGTACATGGGTCAGCTGTGCCAGCGGCGCCATCATGCGCGACGACAGCATCGATGCCGCCACCAGGCTACCGGTGGTGAGGTCGCCGGCGATCACCATCGGTGCGCCGATGACGATGACCACGGCGAACACCGCGCCCTGCACGTTCTGCGTCCAGGTCACCAAGCCATTGGTCAAGGTGCGCAGGCGCAGGTTGGTGTGGGCGCAGGCGGCGTTGTACTGGTTCCATTGCCGCTCGAAACGGGCTTCGGCTTGCAGCGCCTTGATCTCGTCCAGGCCCTGGATGCTTTCCACCAGCATGGCGTTACGCAGCGCCGACTCACGCATCGAGGCATTGGCCAGGCGTGCCAGGCGCCGTTGCGCCAGCAGCCCGGGCAGCACCATGGCCAGCAACGCCACCAAGGGGATGAACACCAGCACGCCGCCGATCAGCCAGAACACGAACAGGAACAGCAGGAAGAACGGCAGGTCGGCCAGGGCGGTGGCGGTGCTCGAGGTGATCAGGTCACGGATCGACTCCAGCTCGCGCAACTGCGAGATGAACGAGCCGGTGGACTTGGGCCGTACCGAGTTGCGCAAGCGCAGCGCATGGCCATAGACCAGGTCAGAGACGCGCAAGTCGGCGCGTT
This sequence comes from Pseudomonas sp. B21-031, assembly GCF_024748985.1. Classification (NCBI taxonomy): domain Bacteria; kingdom Pseudomonadati; phylum Pseudomonadota; class Gammaproteobacteria; order Pseudomonadales; family Pseudomonadaceae; genus Pseudomonas; species Pseudomonas sp. B21-031. The sequence goes on from NZ_CP087181.1 coordinate 910,226, forward strand.
TGCCCAGCAGGTCGGTGACCTTCAGACGCAGCAGGCGCATGCTGAAGTCGAACACCAACGCCAGCACCACGCCACCAAACAGCACGTACAGCGTCGGCAGGGATTCGGCGGGGATCACCCGGTCGTAGACCTGCATGGAAAACAGCACCCCGGCCAGGGCCAACACGTTGGCCACCAGCGAGGCGACCATCACCTGCCCATAGGGCCGCAGGTCGCGCAGGACGATACGCGCGAACCAGTGGCGGTCGTAGGGGGCGGTGTAGTCGTCGGTGCGCACATCACGCAACGGCCGCGCCGGGCGCAGCAGGGCGACCCGGGTGATGCGCCCCTTGAGCGTGTCGCGGGGCAGGCGCGAAGTCAGGCCCTGGTCGCCCGCGAAGACCACCGCCAGGTCGTCTTCTTCGGTCACCGATTCGACCACTGCCAGCTGGCCATCGTCCAGCTCCAGCACCAGCGGCGTGCGCCACTGCCGCAGGCCTTTGGCATCGAAGCGCACGAAGCGCAGCGCCAGGCCGGCCTGGCGTGCCATGTGGCGGAGAATCTCATCCAGCGGGCGGGCATCTTCGACGGCCGCCAGGCGAATGCGCTGGGGCGAGACGTCCAGGCGATAGTGGTGCGCGACCTGAAGCATGACCTCAAGCCAAGGCCCCAGGTCGGGGCGAGCGTTGGCCGTTTGCTCCGGGGCCTGTGTCGGCAGGGTCACATTGACGGTTTCGTTCATGGCTGGATCTCCACACCTTGCAGGTTACGCCCCTCTAGGCCAAAGGCCGTGCGCAGGGCGCCGGTGTTGTAAAGGCAGTCGACATCCAGGCGCAGCAAGTCGGAGCGGGTGCCGGCGAGTTCGAAACGAGACTGGTAGATTTCCTGCTCGGCGTTGAGCAGGTCGAGCAGGGGCCGGGTGCCCAGGTCCAGGTACTGCCGGCCATAAAGCATGCGCGCCTCCTGAATACTGACCTGGCGGGCTTCGAGCGAACTCAGCCGACGGCCCAGCCCCGAGGTCTGCGCCATGGCCTCGGCCAGGCCACGGCGTGCCTGCAGGCGTGCAGCATCTTCGGCCGAGTCGGCGGCTGTCAGCGAATGGCCCGCAGCGCGAGTGCGGGCGCTGATGGCACCGCCTTGGTAGATGGGCACCTCAACGTTCAGGTAGATGCCCGCCTGGGTGCGGTCCATGCGTGAGTTGTCGCGGTTGTAGTCGTTGTCCAGGTAGTGGTTGACCTGCGGCTGCAGCGACAGGGTCGGGTAGGCCTCGGCCTTGGCCTGGGCCAGTTCGGCCTGGCCTTGGGCGCGCTGGGCCAAGGCCATCAATACGGCGGGCAGGCGATCATCACCTTGCCCTGGGCGCGTGCAGGCCTGGTTCAGCTCGGGGGGCGATTCTTCGGCGAGCATGGGCGGGGTGACCCGGCCGAGCAATGCCGCCAGGGTCGAGCGCCAGCGTTCGTACTGAGACTGGTATTCCTCCAGTGTGGCGCGGGCGCTCTCGACCCGGGATTCGGCCTGGACCACGTCGGAGCGGGTGCTGGCGCCCATGTCGCTGCGTTGACGGGCCATACCGGCGATGTCGCCGACCCCGCGGATCTGGTCGCGGGCAATCGTGATCAGTTGCTCGTAGCGGCGGGTCTCGACCCAGGCATAGGCGGTGTCGCGGGCCAGTTCGTCGACCACCAGAAGGATATTGGCCTGGGCGCGGGCGGCGGCGGCCTGGGCAGCGCTGACGGCGCTGTCGACCTTGCCGAAGTCGTAGAGCATCTGCTTGAGCGACAGGTTGAGCGCCTGGCTGTTGCGGTCGCCGCCGTAGCCAGTGTCATAGCCCGTGCGGATACCGCCGGAAATTTGCGGGTAGTAACCGGCGCGGGCAACGTTGATGCCTTCGCCTTGTTTGTAAAGGTTGCCGATGGCCTCGGCGATGCTGGGGTGCCACTGCGCGGCTTGCAGCACCGCTTCGGTCAGCCCGAGGCGGTCGCCATTGCTGACGGGGGCCATGCCGATAGGTGGGCGGGCGGGCACCGCGTCGGGCGCATCACGTAGCAGTGAAGGCCCGATCTGGCGCAGTTGTGGGTCGATGTCGTCGGCTGCCTGGGCAGCCGTGTTGAAGTTCAGGGCCAGGAGCCCGAAGGCCCCCAGCAACAGCGGTGACAGCGGACTGCTTCGCTTCACATAGTTCCCTTACTGCTGTTCGTCCTTGCCGCCGGGCGATTGCCCGGCGGGATTGCAGCGGCCTCAGACGACATGGATACCGTTCTGCACCCACAGGTGATGGCTCGGATCCTCCTGGGCCGTGTATTGGTTATAGTCGATGCCGTCGGCAGTTTGGTTCCCGACCAGCGCCCAGTTGTCCGTCATGTGAACCGAGTCCTTTTCATCCCCCTTGATGACCAGTGTGTCGTTGCCGGTTTCGGTGATCGCGACCACGTCCGCCAGGTTCAGGGTCAACGCCACCGAGCTGGTGTCGTTGAGGTCGATCACTTCGATGTCGTGGACCCGCCCGACCAGGTTGCCCAGGTCGATGCTGGCATCGCCACCGCCCCACAGCAGGGTGTCGTTACCGCTGCCACCCTCGACGCTGGCGAAGTTCTGGTCGACCACCACCAGGGTGTCATCGCCCGCGCCACCCAGCAGGGTGATGTGGCCGCCCTGGCTGCCATTGAGGTGGTCATTGCCATCGGTGCCGGCAATCACTTCGCTGGAGGCCACGGCCGCGAGACTGGCCAGTGCCACGCCTTCGTCACCGCTGTCGGCCAGCAGCGAGCTGGTGGCCGTGAAGTTGGCAGCGTTATCCAGGCTGATGGTCAGGTTGGCGGTGTCGGTGGTGCCGTTGGGGTGGGTCAGCTCGTAGGTGAAGGTTTCATGCTGGCCAATCACCGCATTGGTCAGCCCGGCGTTGAGGGTGTAGGTGTAGCTGCCGTCTGCTTGCACCAGCAGGGTGCCGTAGCTGCCCGCCACACTGACCCCGTTGTAGCCCGGGATGGTGTAGGTGTTGGCCGCCGTCATCACACTCAGCACGGTCAATGGCGAGCCAAGGTTGTCATCGGCCAACAGATTGCCGGTGACTGCCGTGGCGCCGCTGACCACGAACTCGGTCAGGTGCGTGGTGGTGGCGTTGACGCTGGTGGTGATCGAACTGGCCAGGCCGATGCCGCCCGCGGTGACGCGCACGTGGTAGGTGCCTGCCCCCTGGTTCTGGAACGTGTAGCCCGCACCACCGCCGAGCAGGCTGATCAGCGAGCCACCACCGACCGTCTGCACCAGCACGTACTGGCCGGTTGCCGGGTTGAGTTTGAGCAGGTCGATGGTGGTGCCATTGAGCAGGCTCAGCAGGTTGGTCGAGTTGACCACCACTTGCAGGTTGGCCGTGGTGTCGGCGGCAACGCTGGTGGTGTAGGTGGCCTGGCGTGAGCCGATCAAAGGCAGGGTCAGTACGCCCAGCGAAGCGGTACTGGTGTCCACCCGGTTGGCCAGGGTGAGGTGGCTGGTGCCGGCGTCGTTGACCGCGTCGAGCACCGTGGCCGGTGCACTGTAGTTGGTGTCGCTCCAGATCTCCGTGGCTTGTGGGCTGTCGATGCGCACATACAGGTTGGCCGCATCAGATGCGCCGTTGGCATGCAGCAATTGGTAACTGAACACATCGACCTTGCCGACGCTCGATGGGCTGCCGTTAGGCGTGTAGGTGTAGCTGCCGTCACCGCGGATCACCAGGGTGCCGTACAGGCCCTGCACCGTGGTGGCGCTGCCCGCCGAGACATAGCTGCCGTTCTTCATCACCTGCAGCACGGCGGCGCTGTCCGGGCCAAGGGCGTCGACGCTGCCGTCGGTGCCGACGTCGGTAATGACGTTGCCGGTTTTTGCCGTGCCGGTACCGGTGAACTGCGTGAGGCTGGTGGTCTCGATGTCCAGCGTGGTGGTCACGTTGGTGACCAGGCCGATGCCGCCACTGCCGACCGTCAGGCGATAGTCACCGGCCTGCAGCTCGCCGATGTCGACACGAAGGCCCTGGCCCAGCGGCAGCAGGATGAGGTCGAGCAGGCCTTGGCTGGTGCCCGTGGCCAAGGTCACCCAGTTGCCGGCAGCGTTCTTCACTTGCAGGGTGAAGGTGGCGTTGTCGAGCAGCGACAGTGCGCTGCTGGTGTTCAGGGTTAGCGTTGGGTCCACGGTGGTGCCGGCACCGACCGTCCAGGTGTAGGTCTTGGTGAAGCCTGCCAGCAAGGTGGTGAAGCTGTCCTGATAGCTGCGCGAGCTGACCACCGGTGCCAGGTTGACCTCGGCGGTCACCAGGTTGTCGCTGGCGATTACCGGGGCGTTGGCATCGACGTCTGGTGCGGTGATGTTGACGTTACCGGACACGTTGCCGCGCCCGTCGCTGAGGGTCACCGACAGCAACTGGCCGTTGTCTTGAGGCGGGCTCAGGGTCACGGTGAAGTTGCCGTCCGGTTGCACCACCGCCGTTTGCAGCACGGTGCCGTTGGCACTGCGCACGGTGACGGTGGCGCCCACTTCGCCGCTACCGGTGAGGGTGCTGCCGTCGGCGCTGATCGCCAGGTTGCCGGCGACTGCAGGCGGGGTCAGGTCCGGTGCAGTGAGCGCAGTGCCGGTCGAGACATTGCCTGCACCGTCGGTGAGGGTGACGCTCAAGGCCTGGTTGTCGATCTGCGCCGCAGTCAGGCTGACCACGAACAGGCCGTTGCTGCCCACCGTGGCCGTGCCGATGACAGTGCCTGCGCCGTTGCGCACCGTCACGGTGCTGCCGACCTGGCCAGAGCCGCTGACGGCCGTACCGTTGGCGTTGATGGTGGCCAGCGGCGCGGCTGGCGGTGTGGTGTCCGGCGCCGTCACGTTGACGCTGCTGGACAGGTTGCCGGTAGGGTCGGACTGGCGCACCACCAGCAGTTGCCCATCGTTTTGCTGGGTGGTCAGGGTGATGGTGAACGTGCCGTCGGCTTGAACCACGGCCGAGCCCAGCGGACCGTTGGGGCCTTGCACGGTCACAGTTGCACCCGCCTCGCCACGGCCTGTGAGCTCGGTGCCAGCGCCATTGATGACCAGGTTGGTCGGCGCGGCCGGTGGCTGCACGTCGATGGCGGTGACGCTGGTGCTGCCAGACACGTTGCCTGCCGCGTCAGCCTGGCTCACGCCCAGTACCTGGCCGTTGAGCTGCGGGGTATTGAGGTTGATGCTGAACGCGCCACCGGCATTCACCTGCCCAGTGCCGAGCACGTTGTTGCTGGCGTCGCGCACGGTTACCGTGGCCCCGGCCTCACCGGTACCGCTCAGCACCAGGCCGTTGGCAGACAGGCCGGTCACCACCGGGTTGGCCGGTGGCGTGATGTCGGCGGCCTGCACGAAGGTCGGTTGCGATTCGCCGCCCACCAGTGCCACAGCCGTCACGGTCAGGTGCTGGCCGTTGAGCTGCGCCGCGTTCAGTTGCAGGGTGAAGGTGCCATTGAGGGTGGCCCCGCCGGTGCCGATCAGGTTGCCGGCGGCATCGTAGACGCGGATACCAACGCCACTCGGCGCATTGCCTTGCAAGGTCAGGCCATCGCTGCCCAGGGTCACGTTGGTTGGCGGCACGGGCGGTGCTACCAATGGCGTGACATAGGTCGCGACCGCCGAGGTGTTGAAGCCGTCAGATTGCGTCACCCCCAGCGTAGCCAGAATACCCGCAGGCGGTACCAGCGTGATCTGGAAGTTGCCGGCCGCATCCACTTGGCCGGTACCCAGCACAGTGCCGCCGCGGCTGACGGTAACGATCGCATTCGGCTCGCCTTTACCGGTCAGCACGTCGAAGGTGTTGTTGATGGCCATGTCCGTGACCACGGCAGGTGGCGAGGTGTCGTTGGTCTGGTAGCTGGCAGGCAACGAGCTGTTGCCGGCATCGTCAGTGGACACCACGGTCAGCAGTTGGCCGTTGTTTTGGGCTGGGTTGAGGGTGACGGTGAACTGGCCGTTTGCAGGGACTTCCACCTCGCCGACCACATTGTTGTTCGGCCCGCGAACGGTGACGGTGGTGCCTGCTTCGGCGGTACCTGTCATCGAGGTGCCGGCCGGGTTGAGCAACAGGTCGCTCGGCTGTACCGGTGGCGTCAGGTCTGGCGCGGTCACTTGCAGTGGCGCAGACGGGTTGCCGGTGGCGTCCTGGGCGATGAGGGTCAGCACTTCGCCATTGATTTGCGCCGCGTTCAGGTCGAGCACGAAGGTGCCGTCCGGGTCGACCGAGACCTGGCCAAGCAGGTCGCCCTGGTTGTTGACCACGGTGACCCGTGAACCGGGCTCGCCGGTGCCGATCAGCTGGGTGCCGCTGTCGTTGATCGTGGCGATCACCGAGGCGGGCGGTGTGATGTCTAATGCCGTGGTCGTACTGATCGGCGAGACGTTGCCCCGGCCATCGGTCAGGGTCACTTGCAGCACCTGCCCGTTGAGCTGCGCCGAGCCCAGGTTGACCTGGAACGTACCGTCCGCGTCTACCTGGACCGTGCCGATTTGCGTGATGCCGACATAGACCCTAACGGTCGCACCCGCTTCGCCAACACCGCTGAGCAGATCGCCCGCTGCGTTGAGCCGCAGTTCGGTCGCTGCCTCCGGTGGCGTGTGGTCCGGCGCCCGGACGTTGACCGGCGCACTGATGTTGCCGGGTGGGTCGGCCTGCTGTACCGACAGGATTTCGTAGTTGATCTGCGGCGGTGTCAGTTCGACACGGAAGCTGCCGTCGGCCAGTACGATGCCAGAGCCCAGCACCGCGCCTGCGGCGTTGCTGACGGTGACAGTTGCACCGGCTTCGCCCAGGCCGATGACGACGCTGCCGTCGAGCGAGATGTCGACATCGGTGAGCGCGGCGGGTGGGGTGAAGTCTGGCGTCAGCAGGGTAGCCGCTGGCGACACGTTGCCGGCAGTGTCGGTCTGGGTGAAGCTGAGCAGCTCGCTGTTACCTAGAGCCGGGCTGAGGGTCACGGTGAAATGGCCGCTGGCATCGACAGTGGCCCTGCCAACTTCGCTGCCATCTGGCCCGGTGACGATCAACAGCGCGCCGACCTCGCCGCGGCCGGTGAGGGTGATGCCATCGCTGGAAATGGCCAGCTCGGTTGGCGCGGTGGGTGGTGTGGTATCCGGCGCGGTGATTGGGCTGGCAGCCGACTGGTTGCCAGCGGCATCGGTCAGCACGACTTGCACTTGCTGGCCGTTGGCCTGAGGCGCGTTGAGGTCGACCTGGAAGCTGCCGTCGCCACGCACCACCGCAGTGCCCAGCACGCTGCCATCGGCGGCCAGCACGCGCACAGTGCTGCCCGCTTCGCCGGTACCGTTGAGCAGGCTGCCGCCACCGGCAAAGGCCAGGTTCTCGGCAGCATCGGGCGCCACGTGGTCCGGCGCGATAAGGCTGATACTGTTGGATTCGTTGCCGGCGGCATCGGACTGGCTGGCGCTGAGCTGTTCGCCATTGATCTGCGCGCTGCCCAGGTTGATGCTGAAGTTGCCATTGGCATCGACCACACCGGTGCCGAGATCGACGCCACCTTCACCGATCACGGTGACGGTGGCACCCGGCTCGCCGCGGCCACTGAGTACCAGCCCATCGCTGGACAGCACGACGTTGGCCAGTGGCAGCGGCGCCGTGGTGTCCGGTGCCTGCAGGGTGGCTGGCAGCGACGTGCTGCCATCGGTGCCTACCGCACTCACATGCAGCACTTCGCCGTTGGCCTGGACGCTGCCGAGGTTGACCGTGAAGGTGCCGTCGTTGGCGACCGGGGCTGTGCCCAGCAATACGCCGTTGGGGCCGTAGACAGTGACCGTGCTGCCTGGCGTTGCCGTGCCGGTTACTACCAGGCCATCAGCGGCCAGTACCAGGTTGTCGGGCGTCTCTGGCGCCAGGATGCCCGGTGCGGTGACGGTTTGTGCAGGTGAGACGTTCTGCGCGGCATCGGCCTGCACCACGCTGAGGCTTTCGCCGGTGATGGCGGCAGGTGACAGGTTGACCGTGAAGCTGCCATCGGCGCCCACCGTGGCCGTGCCCAGTGCGGTACCGTCCGGTGCGCGAACGGTGACCGTGGCGTTGGCTTCACCGGTACCGGTGAGGGTCGCGCCATTGGCGGAGACCGCCAGGTTGGCGACTGCGGCAGGTGGCGTGGTATCGGCTGCGGTATAAGGCGCGGCCGGCGACACGTTGCCTGCGGCATCGGTGGCGGTTACCTGCAAGGTCTGGCCATTGGTCTGGGCACTGCTCAGGGTGACCTGGAAGGTGCCGTTGCTGCCAGCCACCGCAGTGCCCAGCACGTTGCCAGAGGCATCGCGCACGGTCACGGTACTGCCGGCTTCCGCACTGCCGGTCAACTGCAGGCCAGTGGCGGCCAAGGCGAGCGCGGTTGGGGCAGGCGGTGGGGTGAAGTCCGGCGCGGTGACCGCCACGGCGGTGGAGGTGTTATTGCCTGCGTCGGTCTGGGTCACGCTCAAGTGCTGGGCGTTGAGCTGAGCGTTGTCCAGGGTCAGGGTGAAGCTGCCGTTGGCGCTTACCAGGCCGGTACCGATGATGGTGCCATCCGGGCCGCGCACGGTGACGGTGGCGCCGGCTTCGCCGAGGCCGGTCAGGGTCAGGCCGTTGTTGTTCAGCACCACATTGGTCAGCGGCGCTGGCGGGGTCAGGTCAGGGGTGGTGACATTGACCGCTGGCGAGGTATTGCCAGCCGCATCCACTTGCGTGACGCCGATCGCCTGGCCGGTGGCTTGCGGGGTGTCGAAGACCACCGTGAAGCGGCCATCGGCCCCGACCACGGCCGTGCCGAGCACGGTCCCGGCGGCATTGCGCACCTGCACGGTGGCGCCTGCCTCACCGCTGCCCGACAGCTGCTTGCCGTCCTGGCTCAGTACGGGGTTGCTGATGGCTGCAGGCGGTGTGCGGTCTGGTGTCGCCAGGCTGGCCGGGCCAGAAATGTTGCCGGCGGCGTCGCTGAGCGTGACCTGCAGCGGGCTGCCGCTGGTTTGCGCACTCGGCAGGGTGATCTGGAATTGGCCGAGTTGGTTGACGGTGCCGGTGGCCAGAATGGCGCCGCTGGCATCGCGCACGGTGACGGTGGCACCGGCCTCACCTTCGCCGCTGAGCACGGTGGCCGCGCTGTTGAGGCTGAGGTTGCTGGCCGCCAGCGGCGCCTGCAGGTCAGGGGCCTGCAAGGTGGCTGCGAGCGACACGTTACCGGCCGCATCGGCCTGGGTGACGATCAGGTTCTGGGCATTGGTCAGCGGTGGCGCGAAGCTGATGCTGAACAAGCCATTGCTGCCGACGGTGGCAGTGCCAAGCACGTCGCCTTGGGCATTGACCACCCGTACGGTCGCACCCACTTCGCCATGGCCGGTCAGCGTGCTGCCGGTGCGGTCGATGCCATCCACGATCGGGGCGGCTGGCGCGGTGGTGTCGTTGGCCACGAGGGTGGCGGGTACCGATGGGTCGCCATCGACCGTGGTGCGCGCGGTGACCACCAAGGTCTCGCCATTGAGCTGGGCATTCTGGAAGAACACCCGGAAGGTGCCATCGCTACCCACCGTTGCCGTGCCCAAGGTAATGCCGCCCGAGGTCACGGTGATCAGTGACCCGACGGTGCCTTGGCCGGTGAGCAGGAAGCCGTCGGCGCTGATGGCAAGGCCGCTTGGGGTAACGGCTTCGGTGCCATCCGGGCCGTCCAGCGAAATGGGGGTGGACTCGTTGCCGGCAGGGTCGATCACCACCACGTCGACGGTTTCGCCCTCCGCCAGTGGCGGCGTGACGGGTACCACGAAGGTGCCGTCCGGCCCGACGGTTTCGCTGCCGCGTTCACTGCCATCCGGGTTGCGGATGACGACTGTACTGCCAGGTTCGGCGCCGCCGCCGACCACGCTGCCATCCGGGCTGACGGTGACCCCCGTGGCCGGGAGCGGGTCGGTGGTATCGGGTGCCGTGACTGTGATGGGCGCAGCGCTGTTGGCCCCGTCGCTGACTACCACGGTCACAGGTTCACCGTTGGTCTGCGGAGTCGGCAGCGTGACGCTGAAGCTGCCGTCAGGGTTCACCGGCTCGGTGGTCTCGTTGCCGGCTGCATCCCGCACCGTCACCGTCGTTGCGCCCGGCGCGTTGCCGGTCACGGTGGTGCCATCCGGGCTGACCTCCACCTCGGTGGGCAGTGCCGGCGGGGTGATGTCCGGTGCAATGATCTGGGTAGGCAGGGACTCGTTGCCCGCGGCGTCGGTCAAGGTGACCTCCAGCGCCTGGCCATCGAGTTGCGCAGGGGACAACGGCACCGTGAAGTTACCGCCTGCTGGCACAACCACAGAGCCCAAGAGGCTGCCGTCAGGGGCACGTACTTCGACGGTCGAACCTGCCTCACCGGTACCCTGGATGGCGCTGCCGCCTGGGGTAATGGTAAGCCCGGCCGGCGCAGTGGGTGCGGTGCTGTCGTCGGCCGTGAAGGTGGCCGATGGCGAGGCATTGCCGTCGTTATCGATCAATACCACCGACAGCACTTCGCCGTTGGTCTGGGCGGGTGTGAGGGTGACGGTGAAGGTGCCGTCGCCATTCACCGGGATGGTGCCCAGCAAGTCCCCGGCAGCGTTGCGTACTTCCACGGTGCTGCCGGGTTCGCCCTGGCCGCTGAGCTCCGTGCCTGTCGGGTCCAGGCCCAGGCCTTGCGCTGCTTCCGGTGCCTCGAGGTCAGGTGCGGTCACGAGGGCGGCAGGGGAGTCATTGCCGGCGCTGTCGGCTTGGGTGACGGACAGGGTCTGGCCATTGAGCTGTGGCGGGTCGATGGTCACGCGGAAGCTGCCATCGGCCTCGACCACGGCGCTGCCCACGACTGCGCCAGCCGTGCCGGTCACGGTTACCGTCGCACCGGGTTCACCGGTGCCGGTGAGGGTTCGGCCATCAGCGGACAACGTGGTGCCTGTCGGGGTATCCGGTGCCTCGCTGTCGGGTGCCGGCAGGGTGACGGCGGTGGACAGGTTGCCGGTTGGGTCGCGTTGTTCCACGGTCAGTGCCTGGCCGTTGGTCTGCGGCGGGTCCAGGGTGATTTCGAACGCACCGTTCGCGCCGACCACGACCGTGCCCAGCACGCTGCCATCCGGCGCGCGTACGGTCACAGTTGCATCGGGTTCGCCGGTGCCGGTCACGGTCAGGCCCGCGCCATCGATGGCTACCTCGCCAACCGCTTGCGGTGGCGTGGTATCAGGCGCGGTGAAGTTGACCGGGCCTGCGCTGTTGCCGAGGCTGTCGGTGGCGTCAACGGTCAGGCTTTCGCCATTGCGCTGAGGCTGGTTGAGGGTGACGTCGAACCGGCCGTCGCCACCTACCGTGGTGGTGCCCAGAATGGTGCCATCTTCTGCACGCACGGTGATGGTCGAGCCGCTCTGGCCCTGCCCGGTGAGGTGGAGGCCGTTGGTGTCGATGGCCAGGCCCGAAGGCTGCAGCGGGCCATCCAGGTCGGGCGCGTTGACGGTTGCGGTAGAGGTGTTGCCTGCAGCGTCGCGCAGGGTCACGTCCAGTTCCTGGCCGTCGGTTTGCGGCGGTGTCAGGACCACGCTGATGACGCCATTGGCACCGACCTGGGCGTTGCCCAGCACATCGCCCTGGGCATTGGTGACCTGCACGGTGGTGCCAGGCTCACCGCGACCGGTGAGGGTGCTGCCATCGGCACTGAGTTGCAGGTCGCTGGCCTGGTTCGGCGGGGTGATATCAGGGGCAATGATCTGGGTCGGCAGCGAGTTGTTGCCATCGGCATCGATGGCGACTACATCCAGTGTTTCGCCGTTGGACTGCGCTGGAGTGAGGCTGATGGTGAAGGCGCCGCCAGGGCCGGCCTGGGCACTGCCCAGCACATTACCCTGTGCGTCGCGCACCTCGACCTGCGTGCCTGCAGGGGCACTGCCGCTGATGGACGAACCGTCGGCTGCCAGCACCAGCCCGCTCGGGCTTTCGGGCAGCGGTGCATCAGCAACGATGACGGCGATGCCCACCGACTCATTACCCGCAGCATCGGTTTGCACCAGGACGATGGCCTGGCCTGCCGCCAGCGGCGTTTCGAGGTCAACCACGAAGGTGCCGTTCGGGGCGACGGTGCCGGTGCCGATGACCGTGCCATCGGCATCTTTCACCTCCACTTTGGCGCCGGCTTCGCCGCGGCCGGAGACCGCCAGGCTGCCGGCACCCGCCACGACGTCAGTGATGATCGCCGGTGCGGTGATGTCCGCTGCCACGTAACTCAGTGGCACCGAGGTGTTACCCGCGGCATCGACCACGGTGATGGCCAAGGTTTCGCCATTGGCCTGGATCGGGTCCAGGGTGAGGGCGAAGGTGCCGTCGGGCTCGGCGATGGCGCTGCCGATCAAGTTGCCTGACGCGTCGTGGACGTTCACTCGGGCGCCAGGTTCGGCGCTACCGGTCAGGCTGATGCCCTCGCTGAGAACAAGGTCGGTAGGTTGCAGCGGCGCGGCGAGGTCTGGTGTGAGCACCGAGCTCGGTTGCGAGGTATTGCCAGCGGCATCGGTCAAGGTCACCTGCAGGGACGAGCCGTCTGCAACCGAGGAGGGCAGCTGCACGGTGAAGTCGCCACCGGGTTGTACCGTTCCCGTGACCACCACCTGGCCCTGATCGTTGCGAACCTCCACGGTCGCGCCAGGTTCGCCGCGGCCAGAGAGGGTCAGCCCATCATTGCTGACCACCAGGTTGGTGGCCGGCGCCGGTGGCGTGGTGTCGCCATTGTCGATATCCGGTGCGGTAACGCTGCCGGCTGTCGAGGTATTGCCTGCGGTATCGGTGGCCGTGACTTGCAGCTGTTCGCCATCGACCTGTGCCGGGGTAAGGGTGATGCTGAAGGCTCCGCTCGGGCCGACCAGAACGCTGCCCAGCTCGGTGCCATCGGCCGCCAGGACCCGCACCGTGCTGCCCACTTCGGCACGCCCGGTGACCACGCTGCCATCGGTGCTGACGGCCAGTTCGGTAGGTGTGATAGGCGCAGTGATGTCCGGTGCGTTGACTTGTACCGGCAGGGACGATGCGCCGGTGCTGTCGATTGCCACTACATCCAGCAGTTCGCCGTTGGCTTGTGCTGGTGTGAGCACGACGGTGAAGGTGCCTTCGGCGCCGACCACCACGCTGCCGACCACGTTGCCGTCAGCATCGTGGACTTCCACGCGGCTGCCGACCGGGGCGGAGCCGCTGATGCTGGTGCCGTCTTCGGCGACCACCAGCTCGCTCGGGCTGGCCGGCGCGGTGGTCACAGGGACATCGAATTGCAGGGCTTCGGAGGCGTTGCCGCTCGCGTCGGTCTGCACCAGGCTCAGGCGCTCGCCTGGCAGTGCCGCCGGGTCGAGGTCGATCAGGAAGGTGCCGTTGGCCAAGACAGTGCCGTTGCCAATGACCGTGCCGAGGGCGTCACGCACTTCGACGCTGGCCCCCGCTTCGCCACGGCCGCTCAGGGCCAGGCCACCCGTGCCGACCACGATGTCGCTGACGGCAGCCGGTGCGGTGATGTCCGGTGCATCGAATGGCAGCGGGGTCGAGGTGTTGCCGGCGGCATCTACCAGGCGGATATCCAGCACTTCGCCATTGGCCTGGGCAGGCGTAAGGGTGAGGCTGAAGCTGCCGTTCTCGTTGACCAGGCCGGTAGCGATGATGTCGCCCGCAGCGTCGCGCACCTGCACGCTGGCGCCCGGTTCGCCGCTACCCGTGAGGGTGACGCCGTCGACCAGTTCCAGGCCGGTAGGTTGCTCTGGCGCTTGCAGATCTGGCGAGGTCACCGAACCAGGTTCAGAGGCGTTGCCTGCCGCGTCGGTCAGCACCACCTGCAGGGTGCTGCCGTCTTTCACGGCCGGGTCCAATGTGATCTGGAAGGTACCCTCCGGGTTGACCAAGCCGCTGGCGACAAGGTTGCCCTCGGCATCACGGACTTGCACGGTTGCCCCGGCTTCGCCACGACCATTGAGCTGGCTGCCGGCGAGGGCGATGACCAGGTTAGTGGGTGCGTCTGGTGGCGTGGTGTCGCCGCCGTCGATGTCCGGCGCGGTAACCGTGCTGGCGGTTGAGGCGTTGCCTGCGGCATCGGTCGCAGTAACCTGCAGCACCTCGCCATCGACTTGAGGCGGATCGAGGGTAATGTTGAAGGTGCCGGTCGGGCCGACCAAGGCGCTGCCCAGTTCGGTGCCGTCAGCTGCCAGCACCCGCACGGTGCTGCCCGCTTCGGCACGGCCGGTGACGACGCTGCCGTCGGCGCTGACCGCCAGTTCACTCGGCGCAGTCGGCGCGGTGATGTCGGGGGCGTTGATTTGTACCGGCAGGGACGACGTGCCGGTGCCATCGATTGCCACCAGGTCGAGCAGTTCGCCGTTGGCTTGTGCCGGGTTGAGGATGACGGTGAAGGTACCTTCGGCACCCACCACCACGCTGCCGACCAGCGTGCCATCGGCATCGCGCACTTCCACACGGCTGCCGACCGGGGCGGACCCGCTGATGCTGGTGCCGTCTTCGGCGACCACCAGGTCGCTCGGGCTGGCCGGTGTGGTGGTCGAGGGTACGTCGTACTCGAAGGCAACGGACGCGTTGCCGCTCGGGTCGGTCTGCACCAGGCTCAGGTGCTCGCCTGGTTGTACGGCCGGGTCGAGGTCGATCAGGAAGGTGCCATTGGCCAAGACGGTGCCGGTGCCGATCACATTCCCCTCGGCGTCGCGCACCTCCACGCTGGCACCCGCTTCACCACGGCCGCTCAGGGCCAGGCCATCGCTGCCGACGACAATATTGCTCACCGCAGCAGGCGGCGTGATGTCCGGTGCATCGAATGGCAGCGGAGTCGAGGTGTTACCGGCGGCATCCACCAGGCGGATGTCCAGCACTTCACCATTGGCCTGAGCTGGGAACAAGGTGAGGCTGAAGCTGCCATTTTCGTTGACCAGGCCGGTACCGATGATGTCGCCCGCAGCGTCGCGCACCTGCACGGTGGCGCCCGGTTCGCCGCTACCCGTGAGGGTGACGCCGTCGACCAGTTCCAGGCCGGTAGGTTGCTCTGGCGCTTGCAGATCTGGCGAGGTCACCGAACCAGGTTCAGAGGCGTTGCCTGCCGCGTCGGTCAGCACCACCTGCAGGGTGCTGCCGTCTTTCACGGCCGGGTCCAATGTGATCTGGAAGGTACCCTCCGGGTTGACCAAGCCGCTGGCGACAAGGTTGCCCTCGGCATCACGGACTTGCACGGTTGCCCCGGCTTCGCCACGACCGTTGAGCTGGCTGCCGGCGAGGGCGATGACCAGGTTAGTGGGTGCGTCTGGTGGCGTGGTGTCGCCGCCGTCGATGTCCGGCGCGGTAACCGTGCTGGCGGTTGAGGCGTTGCCTGCGGCATCGGTCGCAGTAACCTGCAGCACCTCGCCATCGACTTGAGGCGGATCGAGGGTAATGTTGAAGGTGCCGGTCGGGCCGACCAAGGCGCTGCCCAGTTCGGTGCCGTCAGCTGCCAGCACCCGCACGGTGCTGCCCGCTTCGGCACGGCCGGTGACGACGCTGCCGTCGGCGCTGACCGCCAGTTCACTCGGCGCAGTCGGCGCGGTGATGTCGGGGGCGTTGATTTGTACCGGCAGGGACGACGTGCCGGTGCCATCGATTGCCACCAGGTCGAGCAGTTCGCCGTTGGCTTGTGCCGGGTTGAGGATGACGGTGAAGGTACCTTCGGCACCCACCACCACGCTGCCGACCAGCGTGCCATCGGCATCGCGCACTTCCACACGGCTGCCGACCGGGGCGGACCCGCTGATGCTGGTGCCGTCTTCGGCGACCACCAGGTCGCTCGGGCTGGCCGGTGTGGTGGTCGAGGGTACGTCGTACTCGAAGGCAACGGACGCGTTGCCGCTCGGGTCGGTCTGCACCAGGCTCAGGTGCTCGCCTGGTTGTACGGCCGGGTCGAGGTCGATCAGGAAGGTGCCATTGGCCAAGACGGTGCCGGTGCCGATCACCGTGCCCTCGGCGTCACGCACTTGCACAGTGGCGCCGGCTTCGCCGCGGCCGCTCAGGGCCAGGCCATCGCTGCCGACGACAATATTGCTCACCGCAGCAGGCGGCGTGATGTCCGGTGCA
Source organism: Pseudomonas sp. B21-031 (assembly GCF_024748985.1). NCBI lineage: Bacteria > Pseudomonadati > Pseudomonadota > Gammaproteobacteria > Pseudomonadales > Pseudomonadaceae > Pseudomonas > Pseudomonas sp. B21-031. Next base: position 926,280 of record NZ_CP087181.1, read on the forward strand.
TCGAATGGCAGCGGGGTCGAGGTGTTACCGGCGGCATCCACCAGGCGGATGTCCAGCACTTCACCATTGGCCTGAGCTGGGAGCAAGGTGAGGCTGAAGCTGCCATTTTCGTTGACCAGGCCGGTACCGATGATGTCGCCCGCAGCGTCGCGCACCTGCACGGTGGCGCCCGGTTCGCCGCTACCCGTGAGGGTGACGCCGTCGACCAGTTCCAGGCCGGTAGGTTGCTCTGGCGCTTGCAGATCTGGCGAGGTCACCGAACCAGGTTCAGAGGCGTTGCCTGCCGCGTCGGTCAGCACCACCTGCAGGGTGCTGCCGTCTTTCACGGCCGGGTCCAATGTGATCTGGAAGGTACCCTCCGGGTTGACCAAGCCGCTGGCGACAAGGTTGCCCTCGGCATCACGGACTTGCACGGTTGCCCCGGCTTCGCCACGACCGTTCAGCTGGCTGCCGGCGAGGGCGATGACAAGGTTGGTGGGTGCATCCGGTGGTGTGGTGTCGCCGCCGTCGATATCCGGCGCGGTGACCGTGCCGGCGGTTGAAGCGTTGCCTGCGGCATCTGTGGCGGTGACCTGCAGCACCTCGCCATCGACTTGAGGCGGATCGAGGGTGATGTTGAAGGTGCCGGTCGGGCCGACCAGGGCGCTGCCCAGTTCGGTGCCATCAGCTGCCAGCACCCGCACAGTGCTGCCCGGTTCGGCCCGGCCAGTCACGACGCTGCCGTCGGCGTTTATCGCCAGTTCACTCGGCGCAGTCGGCGCCGTAATGTCCGGCGCAAAGATTTGCGTAGGCACGGACGACAGACCGTTGTCATCGATGGCGACGACATCAAGCAGTTCGCCGTTGGCTTGGGCCGGGTCGAGCACGATAGTGAAGGTGCCATCGGCACCTGCCACGACACTGCCGATCAGCGTGCCATTGGCATCGTGCACTTCGACACGGGTTCCCGCTGGCGCGTTACCGGTCAGGCTGGTGCCATCGGCATTGATCGCCAGCTCGCTTGGGCTGGCCGGGGCGGTGGTCAGGGGTACGTCGTATTCAAAGGCGACGGAGGTGTTGCCGCTCGGGTCGGTCTGCACCAGGCTCAGGCGCTCGCCGGGTTGCGCTGCCGGGTCGAGGTCGATCAGGAAGGTGCCGTTGGCCAAGACAGTACCGGTGCCGATCACCGTGCCCTCGGCGTCACGCACTTGCACAGTGGCGCCGGCTTCGCCGCGGCCGCTGAGGACCAGGCCGTCGGAGCCGACGGCAATATTGCTCACGGCAGCAGGCGGCGTGATGTCCGGTGCATCGAATTGCAGTGGGTCAGAGCTGTTGCCGGCGGCATCCACCAGGCGGATATCCAGCACTTCGCCATTGGCCTGGGCAGGCGTAAGGGTGAGGCTGAAGCTGCCGTTCTCGTTGATCAGGCCTGTACCGATGATGTCGCCCGCAGCATTGCGCACCTGCACGGTGGCGCCAGGTTCGCCGCTACCCGTGAGGGTGACGCCATTGGCCAGTTCCAGGCCTGTAGGTTGCTCTGGCGCTTGCAGGTCTGGCGAGGTGACTGAGCCAGGTTCAGAGGCGTTGCCTGCCGCGTCGGTCAGCACCACTTGCAGGGTGCTGCCGTCTTTCACGGCCGGGTCCAGGGTGATCTGGAAGGTGCCATCTGGGTTGACCGAGCCGCTTGCCACGAGGTTGCCCTCGGCATCACGGACCTGCACGGTGGCCCCTGCTTCGCCACGACCGTTGAGTTGGCTGCCGGCGAGGGCGATGACCAGATTGGTGGGTGCGTCTGGTGGCGTGGTGTCGCCGCCGTCGATGTCCGGCGCGGTGACCGTGCCGGCGGTTGAGGCGTTACCTGCAGCATCGGTCGCAGTAACTTGCAGCACCTCGCCATCGACTTGAGGCGGATCGAGGGTGATGTTGAAGGTGCCGGTCGGGCCGACCAAGGCGCTGCCCAGTTCGGTGCCGTCAGCTGCCAGCACCCGCACGGTGCTGCCCGCTTCGGCACGGCCGGTGACGACGCTGCCGTCGGCGCTGACTGCCAGTTCACTCGGCGCAGTCGGCGCGGTGATGTCTGGCGCAAAGATTTGCGTAGGCACGGACGACAGACCGTTGTCATCAATGGCCACAACATCGAGCAGTTCGCCGTTGGCTTGGGCCGGGTCGAGCACGATAGTAAAGGTGCCATCGGCACCTGCCACGACACTGCCGATCAGCGTGCCATTAGCATCGTGCACTTCGACACGGGTTCCCGCTGGCGCGTTACCGGTCAGGCTGGTGCCATCGGCATTGATCGCCAGCTCGCTTGGGCTGGCTGGGGCGGTGGTCAGGGGTACGTCGTATTCAAAGGCGACGGACGTGTTGCCGCTCGGGTCGGTCTGCACCAGGCTCAGGCGCTCGCCGGGTTGCGCTGCCGGGTCGAGGTCGATCAGGAAGGTGCCGTTGGCCAAGACAGTACCGGTGCCGATCACCGTGCCCTCGGCGTCACGCACTTGCACAGTGGCGCCGGCTTCGCCGCGGCCGCTGAGGACCAGGCCGTCGGAGCCGACGGCAATATTGCTCACGGCAGCAGGCGGCGTGATGTCCGGTGCATCGAATTGCAGTGGGGGCGAGCTGTTGCCAGCGCCGTCCACCAGGCGAACATCCAGCGCTTCGCCATTCGCTTGAGCAGGGCTCAGCGTCAGGCTGAAGCTGCCATCTGCGCCTACGAGTCCGGTACCAATCACAGTGCCCGCAGCGTCGCGGACTTGAACAGTGGCACCCGGTTCACCGCGACCGGTAAGGGTGACGCCTTCGGCCAAGGCCAGGCCTGTGGGTTGTTCTGGGGCTTGCAGGTCTGGCGAGGTGACCGAGCCTGGTTCAGACGCGTTGCCTGCCGCGTCGGTCAGCACCACTTGCAGCGTGCTGCCATCGCTAACGGCTGGATCAAGGGCGATTACAAAATTGCCGTCCGCGCCTACGGTGCCAGTCGCCAGCACATTGCCAGCGGCGTCACGTACCTGCACGGTGGCTCCGGCTTCGCCGCGGCCGCTGAGCTGGCTGCCGGCGAGGCCGATCACCAAGTTGGTGGGTGCGTTGGGTGGGGTGGTGTCCACGCCGTCGATATCCGGCGCGGTGACGGAGCTGGTAAGCGACGTGTTACCAGCGTCATCGGTCGCGGTGGCCTGCAACACTTCGCCATCGACCTGAGGCGGGTCGAGGGTGATGTTGAACACGCCGGTTGGGCCGACCAGGGCGCTGCCCAGTTCAGTGCCATCGGCGGCGAGAATACGCACGGTGCTACCCGGTTCGGCACGGCCGGTGACGACAGTGCCGTTGGCGCTGACGGCCAGTTCACTGGGTGCGGCTGGCGCGGTGATGTCCGGCGCGGTGATCTGCGCAGGCACGGACGACAAGCCGGTGTCATCAATGGCCACTACATCGAGCAGTTCGCCGTTGGCTTGGGCCGGGTCGAGCACGATAGTAAAGGTGCCATCGGCACCTGCCACGACATTGCCGATCAACGTGCCATTGGCATCGTGCACCTCCACACGGGTTCCCGCTGGCGCGTTACCGGTCAGGCTGGTGCCATCGGCATTGATCGCCAGGTCGCTCGGGCTGGCCGGGGCGGTGGTCAGGGGTACGTCGTATTCAAAGGCGACGGACGCGTTGCCGCTTGGGTCGACCTGCACCAGGCTCAGGTGTTCGCCAGGTTGCGCAGCCGGGTCGAGGTTGATCAGGAAGGTACCATTGGCAGTGACGACGCCGCGGCCAAGCAGGTTGCCATCCGCGTCGCGCACCTCAACGGTGGCACCCGCTTCCCCGCGACCGCCCAAGACCAAGCCGCCAGGGGCGACCTGGATGTTACTGACCGCATCCGGTGGGGTGATGTCCGGGGCATTGAATTGCAGGGCAGCGGAGCTATTACCAGCGGCATCTACCAGGCGAACGTCCAATGCTTCGCCATTGGCCTGAGCAGGGCTCAGCGTCAGGCTGAACGTGCCCTCTGCATTGACCAGCCCAGTACCGATCACAGTGCCGGCAGCGTCGCGTACTTGTACGGTGGCGCCAGGTTCGCCTCGGCCGGTGAAGGTGATGCCATTGGCCAGGGCAAGGTCGGTGGGTTGCGCAGGTGGCAGTAGGTCTTGCGAGGTGACCGAGCCCGGTTGCGAAGTATTGCCCGCCGCATCTGTCAGGGTCACTTGCAGGGTGCTGCCGTCGATGACGGCAGGGTCCAGCGTCAGCAGGAAGGTGCCATCTGCACCCACGGTGCCAGTGGCCAGGACATTGCCGGCGGCGTCGCGCACCTGCACGGAGGTGCCTGCTTCGCCACGGCCAGTCAGTTGGTGGCCAGCGAGGCCGATTACCAAATCAACAGGCGCGTCAGGCGGTGTGGTATCGCCGCCGTCGATATCCGGTGCGGTGACGGAGCTGGCGGTGGAGATATTGCCAGCGGCATCGGTAGCCGTGGCTTGTAGAACCTCCCCATCAACTTGAGGCGGGTCGAGGTTGATGCTGAACACGCCAGTCGGGCCGACCAGAGCGCTGCCCAGTTCAGTGCCATCGGCGGCGAGAATACGAACAGTGCTACCCGGTTCGGCACGGCCGGTGACGACGGTGCCGTTGGCGCTGACGGCCAGCTCACTCGGCGCGGCTGGCGCGGTGATGTCCGGCGCGGTGATCTGTGCGGGCAGAGAAGACAGGCCGGTGTCATCGATGGCGACGACATCGAGCAGCTCGCCGTTGGCTTGTGGTGGCGTGAGTTCAAGGGTGAATGTGCCATCGGCACCGGCAATGGCGCTGCCGATCAGGGTGCCATTGGCATCGTGCACTTCTATGCGGCTACCGGCCGGCGCGGAACCGGTCAGAGTGGTGCCATCGGCATCGATCGCCAGGTCGCTTGGGCTGGCCGGGGCGGTGGTTTGAGGTACGTCGTATTCAAGGGCAACGGAAGTGTTGCCGCTTGGGTCGGTCTGCACCAGGCTCAGGTGTTCGCCTGGTTGGGCAGCTGGGTCAAGGTCGATGAGGAACGTGCCGTTGGCCAAGACGGTGCCGGTACCAATGATATTGCCGTTGGCATCGCGCACTTCCACAGTGGCACCGGCTTCGCCGCGACCGCTTAGGACCAGGCCACCAGCGTCGACCACGATGTTGCTGACGGCATCAGGCGGAGTGATGTCCGGTGCATCGAATTGCAGTGGGGTCGAGCTGTTGCCAGCGGCGTCCACCAGTCGAATGTCCAGTGCTTCGCCATTGGCCTGAGCGGGTGAAAGGGTCAGGCTGAAGTTGCCATCTGCACCTACTAGCCCGGTACCAATCACATTGCCCGCAGCGTCCCGCACTTGAACGGTGGCGCCAGGCTCACCGCGACCGGTGAGGGTCAAGCCTTCAGCCAAGGCCAGGTCAGTCGGCTGCGCAGGTGGCAGCAGGTCTTGCGAAGTCACCGAGCCTGGCTGCGAAACGTTGCCCGCGGCATCGGTCAGGGTCACCTGCAGGGTGCTGCCGTCGATTACGGCAGGATCAAGGGCGATTACAAAAGTACCATCCGCGCCTACAGTGCCAGTCGCCAACACATTGCCGGCGGCATCACGCACCTGAACCGTAGTGCCCGCTTCGCCGCGGCCAGTCAGTTGGTGGCCAGCAAGGCCGATCACCAGGTTGGTCGGTGCGTTGGGGGGCGTGGTGTCCACGCCGTCGATATCCGGCGCGGTGACGGAGCTGGCAAGCGACGTGTTACCAGCAACATCGGTCGCGGTGGCCTGCAGCACTTCGCCATCGACCTGAGGCGGGTCGAGGGTGATGCTAAACACGCCAGTGGGTCCGACCAGTGCGCTGCCCAGTTCAGTGCCATCGGCGGCGAGAATACGAACGGTGCTTCCCGGTTCGGCACGGCCAGTTACTACAGTGCCGTTGGCGCTGACGGCCAACTCACTCGGCGCGGCTGGTGCAGTGATGTCCGGCGCGGTGATCTGCGCAGGCAGGGACGACAGGCCCGTGTCATCGATGGCGACGACATCGAGCAATTCACCGTTGGCTTGTGGTGGCGTGAGTTCAAGGGTGAATGTGCCATCGGCACCGGCAATGGCGCTGCCGATCAGGGTGCCATTGGCATCGTGCACTTCCACGCGGCTGCCCGCTGGTGCGGTACCGGTGAGGGTGGTGCCATCGGCATCGATGGCCAAGTCGCTCGGACTTGCAGGGGCGGTGGTCTGAGGTACGTCGTATTCGAGGGCAACGGAAGCGTTGCCGCTTGCGTCGGTCTGCACCAGGCTCAGTTGCTCGCCTGGTTGGGCAGCCGGGTCAAGGTCAATCAGGAAGGTGCCGTTGGCCAAGACAGTGCCGGTACCAATCACATTGCCGTTGGCATCGCGGACTTCCACGGTGGCCCCGGCTTCGCCGCGCCCGCTGAGGGCCAGGCCACCAGCGCCGACTACGATGTTGCTGACGGCATCAGGCGGAGTGATATCCGGCGCATTGAATTGCAGTGGAGTCGAGCTGTTACCAGCGGCGTCCACCAGACGAATGTCCAGCGCTTCGCCGTTCGCTTGAGCGGGTGAAAGGGTCAGGCTGAAGCTGCCATCTGCACCTACTAGCCCGGTACCAATCACATTGCCCGCAGCGTCCCGCACTTGAACGGTGGCGCCAGGCTCACCGCGACCGGTGAGGGTCAAGCCTTCAGCCAAGGCCAGGTCAGTCGGCTGCGCAGGTGGCAGCAGGTCTTGCGAAGTCACCGAGCCTGGCTGCGAAACGTTGCCCGCGGCATCGGTCAGGGTCACCTGCAGGGTGCTGCCATCGATCACGGCAGGGTCCAGGGCAATTACAAAACTACCGTCCGCGCCTACGGTGCCAGTGGCTAGGACATTGCCGGCGGCATCACGCACCTGCACGGTGGTACCCGCTTCGCCACGGCCAGTCAGCTGGTGGCCAGCGAGGCCGATTACCAAGTCAACAGGTGCGTCTGGCGGTGTGGTATCGCCGCCGTCGATATCCGGTGCGGTAACGGAGCTGGCAACCGAAGTATTGCCGGCGGCGTCAGTTGCGGTGGCTTGCAGTACTTCGCCATCGATCTGAGGCGGGTCGAGGTTGATGCTAAACACGCCGGTCGGGCCGACCAGTGCGCTGCCCAGTTCGGTGCCATCGGCGGCGAGGATACGAACGGTGCTACCCGGTTCGGCACGGCCGGTGACAACGGTGCCGTTTGCGCTGACGGCCAGTTCACTCGGTGCGGCTGGTGCAGTGATGTCCGGTGCGGTGATCTGTGCGGGCAGGGACGACAGGCCGGTGTCATCGATGGCGACGACATCGAGCAACTCGCCGTTGGCTTGTGGTGGATTGAGTTCAATGGTGAAGGTGCCGTCGGCACCGGCAATGGCGCTGCCGATCAGGGTGCCATTGGCATCGTGCACTTCCACGCGGCTGCCCGCTGGTGCGGTACCGGTCAGGGTGGTGCCATCGGCATCGATGGCCAAGTCGCTCGGACTTGCAGGGGCGGTGGTCTGAGGTACGTCGTATTCGAGGGCAACGGAAGCGTTGCCGCTTGCGTCGGTCTGCACCAGGCTCAGTTGCTCGCCTGGTTGGGCAGCCGGGTCAAGGTCAATCAGGAAGGTGCCGTTGGCCAAGACAGTGCCGGTACCAATCACATTGCCGTTGGCATCGCGGACTTCCACGGTGGCCCCGGCTTCGCCGCGACCGCTTAGGACCAGGCCACCAGCGCCGACCACGATGTTGCTGACGGCATCAGGCGGAGTGATATCCGGCGCATCGAATTGCAGTGGGGTCGAGCTGTTGCCAGCGGCATCCACCAGACGGATGTCCAGCGCTTCGCCATTTGCTTGAGCCGGGCTGAGCGTCAGGCTGAAAGTGCCATCCGCGTTGACCAGCCCGGTACCAATCACATTGCCCGCAGCATCGCGGACTTGCACAGTGGCGCCTGCCTCACCGCGGCCGGTAAGGGTCACGCCTTCAGCCAAGGCCAAATCAGTCGGTTGCGCAGGCGGCAGCAAGTCTTGCGAGGTGACCGAGCCTGGCTGCGAAACGTTGCCCGCGGCATCGGTCAAGGTCACCTGCAGGGTGCTGCCATCGATCACGGCAGGATCAAGGGCGATTACAAAACTACCGTCCGCGCCTACGGTGCCAGTGGCTAGGACATTGCCGGCGGCATCACGCACCTGAATCGTAGTACCCGCTTCGCCACGGCCAGTCAGCTGGTGGCCAGCGAGACCGATCACCAAATCAACAGGCGCGTCAGGCGGTGTGGTGTCGCCGCCGTCGATATCCGGTGCGGTAACGGAGCTGGCGGTGGAGGTATTGCCAGCGCTATCGGTAGCCGTGGCTTGTAGAACCTCTCCATCAACCTGAGGCGGATCGAGATTAATGCTGAACACGCCAGTCGGGCCGACCAGTGCGCTGCCCAGTTCGGTGCCATCGGCGGCGAGGATACGAACGGTGCTACCCGGTTCGGCACGGCCGGTGACAACGGTGCCGTTTGCGCTGACGGCCAGTTCACTCGGTGCGGCTGGTGCAGTGATGTCCGGTGCGGTGATTTGTGCGGGCAGGGACGACAGGCCCGTGTCATCGATGGCGACGACATCGAGCAATTCACCGTTGGCTTGTGCTGGATTGAGCTCAATGGTGAAGGTGCCGTCGGCACCGGCAATGGCGCTGCCGACCAGCGTGCCGTTGGCATCGTGCACTTCCACGCGGCTGCCTGCTGGCGCGGTACCGGTCAGGGTGGTGCCATCGGCATCGATGGCCAAGTCGCTCGGACTTGCAGGGGCGGTGGTCTGAGGTACGTCGTATTCGAGGGCAACGGAAGCGTTGCCGCTTGCGTCGGTCTGCACCAAGCTCAGGTGTTCGCCTGGTTGGGCAGCTGGGTCAAGGTCGATCAGGAAGGTGCCGTTGGCCAAGACGGTGCCGGTACCAATGACATTGCCGTTGGCATCGCGCACTTCCACTGTGGCACCGGCTTCGCCGCGACCGCTTAGGACCAGGCCACCAGCGCCGACCACGATGTTGCTGACAGCATCAGGCGGAGTGATGTCCGGTGCATCGAATTGCAGTGGTGCAGAGCTGTTGCCAGCGGCGTCCACCAGTCGAATATCCAGTGCTTCGCCATTGGCCTGAGCGGGTGAAAGGGTCAGGCTGAAGCTGCCATCTGCGCCCACAAGCCCGGTGCCAATCACGTTGCCCGCAGCATCGCGAACTTGCACAGTGGCACCTGGCTCACCGCGACCGGTAAGGGTCACGCCTTCAGCCAAGGCGAGGTCAGTCGGTTGCGCAGGCGGTAGCAGGTCTTGCGAAGTCACCGAGCCCGGCTGCGAAACATTGCCCGCCGCATCGGTCAGTGTCACCTGCAGGGTACTGCCATCGATCACGGCAGGGTCGAGGGTCAGCAGGAAGGTGCCATCTGCACCCACGGTGCCAGTGGCCAGGACATTGCCGTCGGCATCCCGCACCTGAACCGTAGTGCCCGCCTCGCCACGGCCAGTCAGTTGGTGGCCAGCGAGACCGATCGCCAAATCAACAGGGGCGTCCGGTGGCGTGGTATCGCCGCCGTCGATATCCGGTGCGGTAACGGAGCTGGCAACCGAAGTATTGCCGGCAGCGTCAGTTGCGGTGGCTTGCAGTACTTCGCCATCAATCTGGGGCGGATCTAGGTTGATACTGAATACGCCGGTCGGGCCGACCAAAGCACTGCCCAGTTCGGTGCCATCGGCGGCGAGAATACGAACAGTGCTACCCGGTTCGGCGCGGCCGGTGACAACGGTGCCGTTTGCGCTGACGGCCAACTCGGTAGGCGCGGCTGGCGCGGTGATGTCCGGCGCGGTGATTTGTGCCGGCAGGGACGACAGGCCGGTGTCATCGATGGCGACGACATCGAGCAGCTCGCCGTTGGCTTGTGGTGGATTGAGTTCAATGGTGAAGGTGCCATCGGCACCGGCAATGGCGCTGCCGATCAGGGTGCCATTGGCATCGTGCACTTCCACACGGCTGCCCGCTGGTGCGGTACCGGTCAGGGTGGTGCCATCGGCATCGATGGCCAAGTCGCTCGGACTTGCAGGGGCGGTGGTCTGAGGTACGTCGTATTCGAGGGCAACGGAAGCGTTGCCGCTTGCGTCGGTCTGCACCAGGCTCAGGTGCTCGCCGGGTTGCGCTGCCGGGTCGAGGTCGATCAAGAACGTGCCATTGGCCAATACAGTGCCTGTGCCAATCACATTGCCGTTGGCATCGCGCACTTCAACGGTGGCCCCGGCTTCGCCGCGACCGCTCAATACCAGACCTCCAGCGCCGACCACGATATTGCTGACAGCATCAGGCGGAGTGATATCCGGCGCATCGAATTGCAGTGGGGTCGAGCTGTTACCAGCGGCGTCCACCAGACGAATATCCAGTGCTTCGCCATTCGCTTGAGCCGGGGAGAGCGTCAGGCTGAAGCTGCCATCTGCGCCCACAAGCCCGGTGCCAATCACGTTGCCCGCAGCATCGCGAACTTGCACAGTGGCACCTGGCTCACCGCGGCCGGTGAGGTTCACGCCTTCAGCCAGCGCAAGATCAGTTGGCTGTTCAGGTGGCAGCAAATCTTGCGAGGTGACCGAGCCTGGCTGCGAAACGTTGCCCGCGGCATCGGTCAAGGTCACCTGCAGGGTGCTGCCATCGATCACGGCAGGGTCGAGGGTCAGCAGGAAGGTACCATCTGCACCCACGGTGCCAGTCGCCAGCACATTGCCGGCGGCATCCCGCACCTGCACGGTGGTGCCCGCTTCGCCACGACCCGTCAGTTGATGGCCAGCAAGGCCGACTACCAGATCCACGGGTGCATCCGGCGCCGTGGTATCCGGAGGCGTTTCAACATCCGGGGCCGTAATGCCAGCAGCCGGCGATGTATTGCCGGCTGCGTCCTGTGCGGTCACTTCCAATGCCTGGCCATCGGTCTGCGGTGGCTGCAAATTGATGCTGAACTGCCCGTCAGCCCCCGCCACCGCGCTGCCCAACAACACGCCACCCGCACCTCGCACCGCCACCGTCGAGCCGGGTTCGGCGCGGCCGGTGAGGGTGGTGCCCTGTTCGTTGATGGTAAGATCGGTCGGTGGCAGCGGTGCCGTTGCATCCGGGGCGGTGACGCTGCCGGGGGCCGAGACATTGCCCGCACCATCGGTCAGGGTGACTTCAAGGTTTTCGCTGTTGATCTGCGGGGGATTCAACGCAACGTTGAAGCTGCCATCGGCACCGACCGTGCCACTGCCGATCAGGTTGCCCGCGCCGTCGCGAATATTCACCGTGCTGCCGGCTTCGCCGCGACCCGTCAGGCGCAGGCCATCAGGGGACACCAGCAGGTCGATCGGCGTGGCCGGCGCCGTGGTGTCGCCTGGGTCCGAGCCACCACTGCTGCCACCGCTGCTGTTGTCCGCTGCCGCCGCCGCGCCGCCAATACCCAGCAGGCTGAGCCCGGCAATGGCCCAGGTTGGCATCGCGCTGCCCGCTACACCGATACCCGCGACCAGTTCATCCAGCGAGGCCACTTCGTCGAAAGTAAAGCCCGTGAAAGCCACCGCATCGTAGTTCGCATGCCACAGGGTGCCGTCCTCACCGACGAAGACGATGTCGCTGCCGACGCCGGCCTGATCCACGGCGAAGAAGTTGCCGATAGTGACCTTCTCGCCCGACTTCAGGGTGACGATCAGGTCTTGTCCGCGCTGGGTGACGGTTGCCACTTTATCGGGGGAAACCGGCATCTGCACGACGCCTGGCCCGTTGAGACTGATATTGCCCCAGGCACTCTGGGTGGCGACTGCGGATTGCTTATCGGCGACGACGATGTTGTCCATGGATGCTCCCTGCTGGTGTGCGGCTACACTGGCTCGACTTCAGCGAACCAGGGCCGGCGCAACGTCAATGCAACGTGTTGCGCGCAGCCTCGACCATGACGGCCGTGATACCGGTGGTTAGGGAGATATAGCAGCCCAGCGAGAAGCAACCAGATGGCTTTCTGGGTTAATCCTTTTGTAGGTAAGCCTCAGCGAAGCCCCAGCCGACGCGCCAGCCGACTGAGGTTGGCGCGGTCCAGGCCGAGTTCGCGCGCGGCGGCGGCCCAGTTTTCCGCATGCCTTTGCAGGCAGTTTTCGATCACTTGGCGTTGATAAACGTCGACGGCTTCACGCAATCCGCCATCGGGCAGAGGCGCCTCCAGCAGCGGCGAGGGGGAGGGCAGCTGGCCCGATGGGGGCGCGGCGCGCAGGTCCAGGTCGATGGCCTCAAGGGTGAGGATGCGCGGCCGTTCCGGGTGCTGGCCAAGCGCCTTGAGCGCCGAGCGGCCGATCAGGTGTTCGAGCTCGCGCACGTTGCCCGGCCAGTCATAGGCGAGCAGTGCAGCTTGGGCGTCGCCGCTCAGGCGCAGGCTGTTCAGGCCCAGGCGCGAACGGTTCTGTTCGAGGAAGTACCCCGCCAATAGCAGCACATCGCGCCCACGTTCACGCAGCGGCGGAACGTGCAACGGGTACACGCTCAGGCGATGGTAGAAGTCGGCGCGGAAGTTGCCATTGCGCACTTCTGCAGCCAGGTCGCGGTTGGTGGCTGCGATGAGGCGGACGTCGACCCGGTGTTCGCGGTCCGACCCCAGGCGTTGCAGCTGGCCACTTTGCAGCACACGCAGCAGCTTGGCCTGTACGGTCAATGGCAACTCGCCGACTTCATCAAGAAACAGCGTGCCACCATTGGCCAGCTCGAACTTGCCGAGGCGTTCGCCGTGGGCGCCGGTAAAGGCACCGCGCACGTGGCCGAACAGCTCGCTTTCCACCAGGGTATCGGGCAAGGCCGCGCAGTTGAGGCTGACCAGCGGTTTGTCGGCACGGTTGTTGGCCTGGTGCAGGGCTTGGGCGACCAGCTCTTTGCCAACGCCGGTCTCGCCGGTGATCAGCACGGTCAACTCGCTGCCGCCGACCAGGCGTATCTCTTCCACCAGGCGCTTGTGTGCCGCACTCTGGCCAATCAGCTCCTTGTCCTGGGCACTGGCCTGGCGGTAGAGCTCGGCGCGATGGTGTTCGTCCTCTGCACGCAGGGCCAGGTGCTCGATGCGCTCGGCCACGGTCACCGTGGCGGCAGCCAGGCTGGCGAAAGCCTGTAGCGCATCCAGCTCAAGGCTCTGGAACTGCCCGGGGGTCAGCGCGTCCAGGGTCAGCAGGCCCCAAGGGCGCTCATCGACCATCAACGGGCAGCCCATGCAGTCATGCACTTCAAGCGTGGCATCCGGGGCGTTGACCAGGCCGTCGTAGGGGTCAGGCAGGTCCGAGTCGCTGGCAAAGCGGGTGGGTTGTGGGCGGCTGAGGAGGATCTGGAAGCGCGGGTGCTCGCTGACCCGAAAGCGTCGGCCCAAGGTATCGGCACTCAGGCCGTCCACTGCCAGCGGTACCAGCCACTCACCGTCCAGGCGCAGCAATGCGGCGGCGTCGCACGGCAACAGCCCGCGCATGGTCTGCAGCAAGCGGCGGTAGCGTTCCTGGTCGCTCAGGTCGCGGGACAAGTCGCTGACCAGGGGGAGGAGGGCGGTGAGCAGTGGCTTTGCAGTCATAGGGACTCCTTTTGGTCATTATGACTATACGCCCGAGCGAGTCGTTTTGACATGACACGCGTCAACGCCCTGATTTTGCTAGGTATAAAAGTTGGCACGAATGGTGAAATACCCAACGCAATCATTCGAAGCCATAGGCTCAGGAGTCGTTGCAATGCTCACTGCCGAACAACGTGCAATCGTCAAAGCCACTGTCCCCCTGCTGGAAAGCGGCGGCGAAGCGCTGACCACTCACTTCTACAAGATGATGCTCAACGAGTACCCGCAAGTGCGTCCGCTGTTCAACCAGGCCCACCAGGCCAGCGGCGACCAGCCACGTGCGTTGGCCAACGGCGTCTTGATGTATGCCCGCCATATCGACCAGCTCGAACAACTCGGCGGCCTGGTCGGCCAGATCATCAACAAACACGTTGCCTTGCAGATTCTGCCGGAGCACTACCCGATCGTGGGCAGCTGCCTGCTGCGCGCCATTGAAGAAGTGCTCGGCAAGGCCATCGCCACCCCAGAGGTGATCGCGGCCTGGGGCGCCGCGTATGGCCAGCTGGCCGACATCCTCATCGGCGCTGAAGAAAGCCTCTATAAAGAGAAGGAGCAAGCCGCCGGCGGATGGCGTGGTACCCGCGAGTTCCGCCTGGTACGCCGCGAGCAGGAAAGCAGCGAGATCGTCTCGTTCTACTTCGCCCCGGTGGACGGCAAGCCAGTGCTCAAGGCCGAGCCTGGGCAGTATATCGGCCTGCAGTTGTTCATCGACGGTGCCGAGCAGCGTCGCAACTACTCGCTGTCGGCCCTGTGCGACGGCACTGAATACCGCATCAGCGTCAAGCGCGAAGCCGGTGGCAAGGTGTCCAACTACCTGCACGATGAACTGGTGGTGGGTAAGACCCTGCAGCTGTTCCCACCTGCAGGCAACTTCACCCTGGCCGCCAGCGACAAGCCGCTGGTGCTGATCAGTGGCGGTGTGGGGATCACCCCAACCCTGGCGATGTTGCAGGCGGCACTGCAGACCCCGCGTGAAGTGCATTTCATCCACTGTGCGCGTAACGGCGCCGTGCATGCCTTCCGTGAGTGGGTCGACGGCCTGGCCGAGCGTCATCCACAGCTCAAGCGCTTCTACTGCTATGCCGAGCCGCAAGGCGGCGCTGCGGCTGATGCCGTGGGCCTGCTGAGCGAAGACCTGCTGGCCGAGTGGCTGCCACGTGAACGTGACGTCGACGCCTACTTCCTGGGGCCTAAAGCCTTCATGGCGGCGGTCAAGCGCCAGCTGAAAGGCCTGGGTGTGCCGGAGCAGCAGAGCCGCTACGAGTTCTTCGGGCCAGCGGCAGCGTTGGAGTAAACACCCAGCAGTCCTAGCTGTTGTAGGAGCAGCCTTGTGCTGCGAAGAGGCCGGTGATCTCAGAAGATGCTCTGAGCCATCACCGGCCTCTTCGCAGCACAAGGCTGCTCCTACCTGCTTTTATATCGGCCTCTTCGCAGCACAAGGCTGCGCCTACCTGCTTATATAAAGGAGAGATGAAACAGCCCGCCAAGCTTTCATCTTTAATCCTCCTTTAATCACGGTATCCTTCACTCCCAGGTGTCGAGGGGCTTGCCCCTGCGCGGCACCCGGGTAGCCGCTTTTTTGCCGTGTGACGTTGAACCGACGTCACAATGGCCGGTCTCAGCCATCTCGGATAGCCCTGCGCAGTGCTATCACGTTGCCCCCTCGGCACGCTAAAGGCCCTGCTCAGCGTGTAGAATCGCGCACAGGCAGGCGGACCACGCGGCCACTCTCCATCGAAGGAACCGGCAATGAACGAACAAACATCGCGCCTGAATCGGGAACGGCGCTTTCTGGTGCTGCTGGGGCTGATCTGCCTGTCGCTGATCGGTGGCGCCCTTTATATGCAGGTAGTATTGGGCGAGGCGCCTTGCCCGCTGTGCATCCTGCAGCGCTATGCCTTGCTGTTTATCGCCGTGTTCGCCTTCATCGCCGCCGCGATGCCCGGGCGGCGCAGCCTGACGGTCTTCGAAGGCCTGGTGGTACTCAGCGCCATCGGGGGAATCGTTGCGGCCGGCAACCATGTGTATATACTCGCCAACCCCATGGTCAGTTGCGGCATCGATACCCTGCAGCCGATCGTCGACGACCTGCCCCTGGCCAAGCTGTGGCCGCTGGCATTCCAGGTCGATGGCTTCTGCAGCACGCCGTACCCACCGATCCTCGGTCTGTCGCTGGCGCAGTGGGCGCTGGTCGCATTTGTCCTGACGGCCATTCTGGTTCCGCTGGGCATCTACCGCAACCGACGTCAGGCTTAGACAAAAGTCCCGAATTGCATGAGGTCTTTTGCACGGCGTGAGATGCGCAGAAAGTTGCTCCCCGCTTGATCCAGATCAATCACAAAGCCTTGTAGAATGCGGCTTTGAGGGCTACCCGGCGGGGTGCGACAAACTGTCGCGAAGTTGATTCTTCGGGTCGCATTGTTACGTATTCTGTAAAAGACTGTTGCTCAATAAGTCATAGTCAAGGGTTGGCGACCTATCTACAATCGCCCCCAATTTCCGTTCGGCACTGCTTGCGAGTCGCAGGATTGAAGGAAGCCCCAGCGCTCCCTTTTGCTGACTTCGTCAAGTTTCGCCCAGCGGCGATACCGAGCGGACACCCCTCCGCGTTTTCCCGCACCAAATGGACTTGGTCTGAAGTACAGGCCTGTTGCCTACGAAACCATAAGCACCGCTAACACGCTTGAGCCAAGGTCCTGCAGTCGGACCCCAGGCAGGAGCGAGTACGGGCGCGAAATGCCGCACTTGGCAGGACGAAGTGTTGGCTACCAAAACACAAATTGCATTGAAGCAAGCTGATCTAGAGGTCGTGAGATGAGTAAAAAGCGTTACCCCAGACTGTTTGGCATATTGCCCTTTTTAGGCATGCTTTTACTCAGTGGGTGCAACTGGACCCTGCTCGACCCGAAAGGTCAGGTCGGCATTGAGCAAAAGAACCTCATCCTCATCGCTACCGGCCTGATGCTGCTGGTGGTGATCCCGGTCATCATCATGACCGTGGCGTTCGCCTGGAAGTACCGTGCTTCCAACAAGGCGGCCACCTACACCCCCGACTGGTCGCACTCGACCAAGATCGAGGCCGCGGTGTGGATCATCCCGATCATCATCATCATCGCCCTGGGTTATGTCACCTACAAGTCCACCCACAAGCTGGACCCGTATCGTCCGCTGGATTCCGACGTCAAGCCGATCCAGATCGACGTGGTCGCACTGGACTGGAAGTGGCTGTTCATCTACCCGGAGCAGGGCATCGCGACGGTCAACAAGATCAACTTCCCGGCTAACACCCCGGTCAACTTCCGCGTCACCTCCGACGCCGTGATGAACTCGTTCTTCATCCCGGGCCTGGGCGGCCAGATCTACGCCATGGCCGGCATGACCACCAAGCTGCACCTGATCGCCAACGAAAACGGCGAATTCGACGGTATCAGCGCCAACTACAGCGGCGCTGGCTTCACCGGCATGAAATTCAAGGCTACTGCAACTTCCCAGGAAGACTTCGACAAGTGGGTCGCCGAAGTGAAGCAGTCGCCGCTGAAACTGGGCAAAGCCGAGTACGAAGCTCTGGCCAAACCTAGCGAATACAACCCAGTCGCGCTGTACAGCGAGGCCCCGGCAGAGCTGTTCCAGTCCATCGTCGACAAGTACGAAGGCATGAACCGCGGCAAGCCGGTCCACGAAGAAGCAGGCAGCAAAGATCTGGCCACTACCAAGGGTGTGGAATCGAGTATGCAACCAGCTGCCGGTGCAGAGGAGTAAGAGATGTTCGGTAAACTAAGCCTGGAGGCGATACCCTATCACGAGCCGATAGTCATGGTGACGCTTGCCATGATCGCGCTCGGCGGTATCGCTGTCGTCGGTCTTATCACCTATTTCCGCAAGTGGACCTACTTGTGGAGCGAGTGGTTGACGACTGTCGACCACAAGAAAATCGGGGTGATGTACATCATCGTCGCGATGATCATGCTGCTGCGCGGCTTTGCCGACGCCATCATGATGCGTACCCAGCTGGCTGCGGCCACTGGCGGATCCGAAGGCTACCTGCCGCCTGAACACTATGACCAGATCTTCACCGCTCACGGTGTGATCATGATCATCTTCATGGCGATGCCGTTCTTCACCGGCCTGATGAACCTGGCCCTGCCTCTGCAGATCGGTGCACGTGACGTTGCCTTCCCGTTCCTGAACTCCCTGAGCTTCTACCTGCTGCTGGCAGGCGTGCTGCTGGTCAACATCTCCCTGGGCGTCGGCGAATTCGCCAAGACCGGTTGGGTTGCCTATCCGCCACTCGCGGGTATTCAGTACAGCCCTGGCGTGGGTGTCGACTACTACATCTGGGCGCTACAGCTATCGGGCCTAGGTACGACGCTTACCGGTGTGAACTTCCTCGTCACCGTGATGAAGATGCGCGCACCTGGCATGAAACTGATGGACATGCCGATCTTCACCTGGACCTGCACCTGGGCCAACGTGCTGATCGTCGCTTCGTTCCCGATCCTGACTGCTGCACTCGCACTGCTGACTGTTGACCGTTATCTGGACTTCCACATTTTCACCAACGAGCTTGGTGGGAACCCGATGATGTACGTCAACCTGTTCTGGGCGTGGGGTCACCCTGAGGTTTACATCCTGATCCTGCCGGCCTTCGGCGTGTTCTCGGAAGTGACTTCGACGTTCTCTGGCAAGCGTCTGTTTGGCCACCACTCGATGATCTACGCATCGGGCGCAATCGCCATCCTGGGCTTTGCCGTATGGCTGCACCACTTCTTCACCATGGGTGCCGGCGCGAGCGTCAACACCTTCTTCGGCCTGGCGACGATGCTGATCTCCATTCCGACCGGTGTGAAACTGTTCAACTGGCTGTTCACCATGTACCAGGGCCGTGTGCGTTTCACCGCACCGATGCTGTGGACCCTGGGCTTCATGATCACCTTCTCTATCGGTGGCATGACTGGCGTACTGCTGGCCGTTCCAGGTGCTGACTTCGTTCTGCACAACAGCCTGTTCGTAATTGCTCACTTCCACAACGTGATCATCGGTGGCGCGGTATTCGGCTACATCGCCGGTTTCGCCTTCTGGTTCCCGAAAGCCTTTGGTTTCACCCTGAACGAGAAGTGGGGCAAAGCTGCCTTCTGGTTCTGGATCTCGGGCTTCTACGTTGCGTTCATGCCGCTGTACGCCCTGGGCTTCATGGGCATGACCCGTCGTCTGAACCACTCCGACAACCCACTGTGGGAACCCTACCTGTACGTTGCCGTAGTCGGCGCCGTGCTGATCCTGTTCGGTATCGCTTGCCAGCTGATCCAGCTCTACGTTTCGGTCCGCGACCGCAACCAGAACCTGGACGTGACCGGCGACCCATGGGGCGGTCGTACTCTGGAATGGTCGACTTCGTCGCCACCTCCGTTCTACAACTTCGCCCACATGCCTGAGCAGGTTGGCCTGGATGCATGGCACGAAACCAAGGAAATCGGCGCTGCTTACAAGCCGGCAACCAAGTTCGACGCCATCCACATGCCGAGCAACACCGCTACCGGTTTGTTCATGGGCCTGTTCCTGACCGTCTTCGGCTTTGCCTTCATCTGGCACATCTGGTGGCTGGTAGGCGCGAGCCTGGTTGCAACCATCGCTGTCTTCGTTCGCCACGCTGCGCGTGACGACCAGGGCTACATGGTTCCGGCCGAAGAAGTGGCGCGCATCGAAGGCGAGCGTATGAAAGCGCTGGCCAAAGCAGGTGCTCTGCCTGCCGGCGCACGTGTCGAATCGTTTGAGCGGGTGTAATCAATGTCCAGTCAAGTAATCCACGGCGCTGCTCATGGTCACGACCATGGGCACGACGATCACCACCACGACTCGGGCCAGATGACCGTACTCGGTTTCTGGCTGTACCTGATGACCGACTGCATCCTGTTTGCGTCGCTCTTCGCTACCTACGCGGTGCTGTCCGGCAGTTTTGCCGGCGGCCCGTCGGGTCATGACATTTTCCAGCTCGACTTCGTAGCTGTTGAAACTGCCTTCCTGCTGCTGTCCTCGATCACCTTCGGCTTCGCCATGCTGAAGCTGTTCGATGGCAAGAAAGCAGGTGTACTGGGCTGGTTGGCTGTGACCTTCCTGTTCGGTGCCGGCTTCATCGCGATGGAAATCTACGAATTCCATCACCTGATCGCTGAGGGCTTCGGCCCGCAGCGCAGTGGCTTCCTGTCGGCGTTCTTCGCGCTGGTCGGTACCCACGGTCTGCACGTGACTGCAGGTCTGATCTGGATGGCAATCCTGATGTATCAGATCAGCACTAAGGGCATTACCCCGACTGCCAAGACCCGCATGAGCTGCCTGAGCCTGTTCTGGCACTTCCTGGACGTGGTCTGGATCTGCGTATTCACCGTCGTCTACCTGCTGGGGGTTCTGTAATGGCTAACGCACACGACACTCATCACGAAGGTAATCACGGCAGCGTGAAGTCCTACATGATCGGCTTTGTACTGTCGATCATCCTGACCGCTATCCCGTTCGGCCTGGTGATGTACCCAAGCCTGCCGAAGAACCTGACCGTTCTGATCGTGGTCGCCATGGCTGTCATTCAGGTTGTAGTGCACCTCGTGTACTTCCTGCACATGGACCGCTCGAAAGAGCAGCGTTCCAACGTGTCGACGTTCCTGTTTACCACCATGGTAATTGCACTGCTGGTCGGCCTGTCGCTGTGGATCATGTTCAACATCCACATCGAAATGATGGCCAAGTGAGGTAAGACTGCATGTCCGTTAAGCACTTTATCCAAATCACCAAACCGGGGATCATTTTCGGTAACGTGCTTTCCGTGGCAGGCGGATTCTTCCTTGCCGCGAAGGGCCATGTGGACTTCGCCCTGTTCCTGGCGGTGGTGGTAGGTACTTCCCTGGTGGTGGCGTCCGGTTGCGTGTTCAACAACTGCATCGACCGCGACATCGACATCAAGATGGAACGTACAAAGAACCGCGTCATGGTCCAGGGCGGCATGTCGCTGCCCCTCGCGCTGATTTACGCCACCCTGCTTGGGGTGGCGGGTTTCAGCCTGCTGTATGTCCAGGCCAACCCACTGTCGGCGTTCTGTGCGCTGATCGGCTTCGTCGTCTACGTCGGTTTCTACAGCCTCTGGCTGAAGCGTAAATCGGTGCACGGCACCTTGGTCGGCAGCCTTTCGGGTGCCATGCCTCCGGTGATCGGCTACTGCGCCGTCAGCAACAGCTTCGACCTGGCTGCAGTGACCCTGCTGGTGATGTTCAGCCTGTGGCAGATGCCGCACAGCTTCGCGATCGCCATCTTCCGCTTCAAGGATTACAGCGCTGCCAACATTCCGGTCCTGCCGGTGGCTCGCGGTATCCTTGCTGCCAAGAAGCAGATCGTGCTGTACGTGCTGGCCTTCGTGCTCGCCACCCTGATGCTCACCCTCGGCGGTTACGCCGGCCTCAGCTACCTGGCCGTGGCAGCTGCCATGGGCCTGTACTGGCTGTACATGGCCTGGGGTGGCTACAAGGCCGAGGACGACAGCAAGTGGGCCCGCAAGGTGTTTGGCTTCTCTATCCTGACTGTCACTGCCCTGAGCGTGATGATGTCGGTGGACAGCCAGACCGCTGCGGACGTGCTGATGACCTACGCACGCTGATACCGCTGCCTGTTACACGAAAACCCCGGCCATGTGCCGGGGTTTTTTTATGGGTGTTCTGGGCAAGTCCCAATGCCGTGTATAACCCGGTGGGAGCGCGCTTGCCCCGCGAAGAGGCCGGCCCTGAAAACATAAAATTCGAATTTTCAAAAAATACATCTGAAAAGTTCTAATAAAACAGGAAATTGACCTTTACAGATATCCTGTTTCGGCACTATCTTCTGATCCAGGCCGCCACATCGGCCAACGTCGCTCGGACGGTTCCGGGCGCTTACGTACTCAGAGGAAGCCATGGCCAACCCAGGTTCGCCGCGCCGCTTTGCGCGCATCGATCGTCTCCCCCCTTACGTCTTCAACATCACCGCCGAGCTCAAGATGGCCGCCCGCCGTCGTGGCGAAGACATCATCGACCTGAGCATGGGCAACCCCGATGGCGCGACCCCGCCGCACATCGTCGAGAAGCTGGTGCAGGTCGCCCAGCGTGAAGACACGCACGGCTACTCCACCTCCCGCGGCATCCCACGCCTGCGCCGGGCCATTTCCAACTGGTACAAGGAACGCTACGAGGTCGACATCGACCCGGAAAGCGAAGCCATCGTCACCATCGGTTCCAAAGAAGGCCTGGCTCACCTGATGCTCGCCACCCTCGACCAGGGCGACACGGTGCTGGTGCCCAACCCCAGCTACCCGATCCACATCTACGGTGCGGTGATCGCCGGCGCCCAGGTGCGTTCGGTGCCGCTGGTGCCGGGTGTGGACTTCTTCAATGAGCTCGAGCGGGCGATCCGCGAATCGATCCCCAAGCCGAAGATGATGATTCTCGGCTTCCCGTCCAACCCTACCGCGCAGTGCGTGGAGCTGGACTTCTTCGAGCGCGTGGTGGCCCTGGCCAAGCAGTATGACGTGCTGGTGGTGCATGACCTGGCGTACGCCGACATCGTCTACGACGGCTGGAAAGCCCCGTCGATCATGCAGGTGCCGGGGGCCAAGGACATCGCAGTAGAGTTCTTCACGCTGTCCAAGAGCTACAACATGGCCGGCTGGCGTATTGGCTTCATGGTCGGCAACCCCGAACTGGTCAACGCCCTGGCGCGCATCAAGAGCTACCACGACTACGGCACCTTCACGCCGTTGCAGGTGGCAGCCATTGCTGCGCTGGAAGGCGACCAACAGTGCGTGCGCGATATCGCCGAGCAGTACCGCCAGCGCCGTAACCTGTTGGTGAAGGGGTTGCACGAGCTGGGCTGGATGGTCGAGAACCCCAAGGCATCGATGTACGTGTGGGCGAAGATTCCGCCGGAGTATGCGCACCTCGGGTCGCTGGAGTTTTCCAAGAAGCTGTTGGCCGAGGCCAAGGTGTGTGTGTCGCCAGGCATCGGCTTTGGTGACTACGGTGATGATCACGTGCGCTTTGCCCTGATCGAGAACCAGGACCGTATTCGCCAGGCGATTCGCGGTATCCGCCAGATGTTCAGGGCGGACGGTTTGACCCGCAAGTAAACCGCGAGGGGCCGCGCGGCGGCCCCCGTTGTATCAGTAGGGCTGGCCTTCCGACTGCCTGCCGAATATTCGCACTACTACCTTCAGCACTCATTTTCCTGTTCAGGTATCCAAATGAGTGTATTCACAGCGTATTTCTGCGGCACCGGTTCCCACCGCTTCGATGCTGCCAACCCCAATTTCTGGAACGGCGAGCTGGTCTCGACATTGGCCGGCAACGATCAGGGGCGCGAGTTCGCCCACTGGATTGCGGTTGACGGGCCGGGCAGCGGCAACCTTCAGGATGACGAATTGTTCGTTGAGCCAGGTGGCTACTTCAACTGGAGTGGTCAGTTGTTTGGCCGTGGTTGGGAAGAAAACGTGAGCCATGTGCTGAATGTGATCAAGGGTGAGAGCAGTTGGCAGCGCAACAAACTCACTGAGGAAGCGTACACAAGGCTCAAAGACGCAGGCGTGCCGATCCCGGACGCGTCCGCCACGGCTTCCTGGTTCTGGCGGACCTACGACTACGGCGATCGCCACCCGACCCCGCAAGCGTTGCAGGAACAGATCATCAAGATATTCCGCAAACCGCGCTTGCCCACCCAGGTCAACCTGGTGGGCTGGAGCCGCGGCGGCATCAGTTGCCATATGCTGGCCAATGTGATGGCTGAAGATCCGGACTTGAAGGATATTCCCGTCAACATCTTTGCCATCGACCCCGTGCCCGGTGTCGGCAACGTGCAAGCAGAGCGGGTGAGCCTGGCGGGCAACGTCCGCGAATATGTCGGTTTTTATTCGCGTGACGAACGCTCCAAGGGCTTCGCCTGCGTGATTCCCGCCGTCGAACCCGGCACGCGCATGTGTATTTACCCAATGCCAGGCCGCCATGCCACCTTGGTGGGTAATGCATCGGCTGACGGGGCGAGCGACGGCAAGGTGCTGGTCGAACCCGGGCTGATCGTGCGACATTTCGCCGAAGTCTGCCTGACCCGCTGGGGTGTCGAACTGGACAAGTGCCTGGCGCTGGATGACAACCAGCTGATGCAGCATCACTTGGCCATGGCGGCTGCCGATGAGGACTATCAGGCCATGCGCAGCCAGTCGTATACCGTCATCACCGAAGGCGAAAAAGACGACCGGTTGGTACACTGGGGCGAAACCCGCACGCGCTTCAGCCAAGTGCGCAGTGACAGTTATGACCCTCGCGAAGGCCTTGGCCTGCAGCTCTGGGATGCCAACACTTACAAGGCCCTGCGTTAGGCCGGGCAGGCGGGCAGCCGCTGTGCTGTTCGCCCGTTTTTCGGGCCGTGGGGTTTGCCGGATCAGCGGCAATTTTTTTTGCATTCCCCCTCTATCCAGCCGGCCCCGGTTGGAATGAAAATGGCGCCGCGGGCCCAGCCCCGATAACAACAACCTTCCCTCCGTGGCCTCATGTCCGAATATAACCCTTGCCTTGACTGCGGCGCCTGCTGCGGGTACTTCCGTGTGTCCTTCTTCTGGGGCGAATGCCAGTCTGCCGGGGGCGTTGTGCCTGACGACCTGGTGGTGCAAATCAACCCTACACGGGTCGCGATGATCGGCACCGATGCCAAGCCTTGCCGCTGCGTCAGCCTTGCAGGCGAGATCGGCAAAGAGGTGGCGTGCACCATCTACGCTAACCGTTCGAGCCCTTGCCGGGAGTTCAATGCGTCGTGGGAGGGCGGGGTGCACAACCCGAGCTGTGACGATGCACGCGCGGCCTATGGCCTGCCGCCTTTGACCCCGCCTGGGGCCAACGAGCCGCATTGGCCGGATGATGATGGGGCTGAGGTGGCCTGACCTTTTTGGGTCGCCTGTGCCGGCCCTTTCGCGGGGCAAGCCCGCGAAAGGGCCATCAGCTGTAAGAAGATTCTGAACTTGAAACCAAATGCTTCAGAAAGGCAGGCTTGTCGAATTATCCTACGATGCCTGTCGGATGCCGCCTGATAGGCGGGGAAGTACTTCAGCGATAACTTCATGGTTCGCCCATATGGCGAGCGGGTGTGAGAACTCGTTGTTGGTAGTCGGCCTTTTTTATGGCAGCTGTGCGCGTGCAGGCTTCGGTCTGACCGTGGTGACTCCAACACGGGCTTCTCACCTCGCGCACGGCTGCCACCCAAATCTGTGAGAAGGACCAAGGTGGTTGCTCCTTGAAATGTCATTGGAGTTCACCATGAAAAAACTTGTACCTCACCCACCCACTTTCCCAATCCCTTATATCTCGATAATCGCCGACCTCTCCCATGCAGAGGCAAGGTCCCGGGCAGCCAAACTCATGGGCAGCCTTTCCCAAGCCATCGAGCTTTACCTCAAAGCCGAAGACAGCCTGCAACGCAGCGCCCTCCTCGAAAACATGTCCGCCCTGACCGAATTGCTTCATGCGCTGTTCGCCCACATAAAGGCGCAGGAGGCAGTGGAATGAGCAATCACCTGAAAGCCCACACCACCGCTGGCGTGGAGACGTTTCTCGAATTGTTCCGCATCGAACCGGGCATCCCCCTTGATCACGCGTTCGACGAATTGTCCGTGTTGCTAGGGTGCATACGCCACCTCAGCGAAGAGGCCGAGATGGAAGGCAACAAGGTTGCAGGCAGCGCTGCACCGATTCTCAGTGCCATGGCCAAGGCGCTGATCAACGACATGGAAATGGGGTTGAACCGGGGCGGTTGAGTGGTCGCGCAGATCGAGCGCCGCACGCGCGGCGCTTCGCAGCACAAGGCTGCTCCTACACCTGTTGCGGGCCAATTATTCCTGAGCCATTGGCGCGCGCTCAATGTCGGGTCGGACTAACAAGGCGGTCCTGTGCCTATGGGACATGCCTCACTGGCCTGAAAAAATGTAGGAGCAGCCTTGTGCTGCGAAGCGCCGCGCGGGCGGCGCTCGATTTCCGCCCCAGCGCGAAACCCCCGCCAGACAACCGCCCACGCTCAAACACACGATAAAACCCAACGCATCCCCCAGCCGCCTCGCTTGACGTTAAACTGTCATTTCCCCAGCAATGGACAGGAGATCCGGCGTGACCCCACCCCGCAGTTTCCCCAGTGACCTCTGCCTCGACAGCCCCCGCCTGCAATTGCGCCCGATGCGCCATGGCGATGCCGCGCAATGGCTGGCGATCATGGCCGACCCCGAGGTCATGCGTTATTGGCACCATGCACCCTGGCAAGACCTCGCCGAGGCCGAAAGCGCACTGGCCGCCGACCGTGAAGCCTATGCCAATGGCGACCAGCTCAAGCTCGGCATGTACCGCCGTGACAACGGCGAACTCATCGGCATGGTCCAACTGTTCAACATCGATGACGTATCCCGCCGTGGCGAGATCGGCTATTGCCTGGCCAGCGCCGTACAGGGCAGGGGGTACATGGACGAGGCATTGACCTGCTTCATCGACTACCTCGCCCACACCCTGCACATGCGCCGCCTGGAGGGCGAGATCGACCCGCGCAACCAAGGCTCGGCACGCACGCTCGAACGCCAGGGCTTCGTGCTCGAAGGCACCCTGCGGGCACGCTGGTGCGTGGCCGGTGAGCTGTCCGACTCGGGCATCTATGGCCTGCTGCTAGAACCACCGGTTGCATAGTGTTATGGCTAACCTCGACTTTCATCGTCTGCTGTACATCACGCTACCGGTGGTGACCCTGCGCGGCACTTACTAAACGCCTGGAAGCGGGGCAGGGCCTGGGTTATGGTCGCAGCCTGTCCCGTTTTCCCCAGGTGTGCCCCTTTGCCCGTTTTCTACCTGAGCATCAGCCTGTTCCTGTACCTGCTCGCGCTGTTTTTCGATGGCGTGCTGATGAGTGGCGACCGCCACATGCCCGCCCTGCAGATGTTGCTGTACGGGCCATGGGGCATGCCCTTCGGGTTGTATCAATGGTTTGCCAATCCGCTGCTGGCCGTGGCGATTCTTGCCCATCGACGTTTCCGTCGGTTGGCGTTGGCGTGCGGTGTGGCGGCGTTGTATCTGGCGGCCAGCAGTTTCGGAATCGACCGCCTGCCAGACAGCCAAAGCTACGCGTTTCATGACCGCACCGGTTTTGGTGCGGGCTTTTATCTGTGGCTCATTGCGATGGTGGTGTTTTGCGCGGGCCAGGCTTGGCATTGCTGGAAGGCCCGCAGCGCCGACGACATGCCCGGATGGCGCTGGCTCGATGTGGCCTTGATAGCAGCATTGGGTGTGGCGTTGTATGCCGCGACGCAGATGCCGTCGTTGCGTTTCGAGCCGAACAAGGTGCTGATGCCGCCGGAACAGCCACAGACATTTTGATATCCACAGGGGGAATAGTCATGAACAGGTATCACCTGACGGGCCTGGCGCTGGCGTGTGTGCTGCCGCTGGCCATGGCCGAAGAAAATTCGCCGAGCTACGGCCAATGCATGGACAAGGCGTCCAGCACAGTGGCCATGAGCAGTTGCATCCAGGCCGAGACCCAGTTGCAGGACCAGCGCTTGAACCGGGTGTACAAACAGTTGATGGGCAAGCTGGAGGCAGGGCAGCAGAAACGCCTGCGCGAAGTACAGCGCAAGTGGATCGCCTACCGTGATGAAAACTGCACGTTCCACGTACAGGCCAGTGGCGGGACCATGGCGCAGTTGGAAGGCGGCGTGTGCGTGATGGACACGACCCGGGACCGGGCGGCCGAGCTTGAGCGAGTACTCAGCCCGGGGCAGTGAGGTTGCCTGTTCCGGCCCTATCGCCGGCAAGCCGGCTCCCACAGAAACAGCACAGTACTATCGGGCGATGCGTTACCGGTAGGAGCTGGCTTGCCGGCGATGGGGCGCGAAGCGGCCCTGGCTTTATTTGCGCGGTTCGCGCCGCGCGCGGGCCTTGAGGTATTCGCGCACCTCCACGGCATCCCCCGCAAACTCGATACGCTCAGCCTTGGCATCGCGCTGATAGGCATACATCGGGTCGTAATACTCCTTCAGCAACCCTTCGATCCAGCCCCGGTGCAGCTCCACCGCGCCGCTGCGCTGTTGCTCATCCAGGGCTTGTTGCAAGATGGCGGATAAGCGTTGGCAGCGTTCACCACCCAGGCGCTTGTGGATATTGGCCATGCTCGACAGCATGCGTTCGGCAAACCGTCGGCGGCCCTCTTCGTCGCCGTGCACATCGACGAACTCTGCGCTCAGGTTGACCACGTAATCGCGCAGGATACGTTCAACACGCTGCTCGAAACTGTCCTCCAGCCATACCAACGGGTACTGCTGCATGCCTTGGTACAAGGCCAGCGGCACGGTGCAGCTGCCGACGATACGGCCTTCATCTTCGAGCACGAACTGCTCGATGCCACGCGCGCGCTTTTTCAGCACATCGATGGCCAGCTTGTTTTCGAAGCCGATTTGCGCGGGCTGCGCGGTGGCACGCTTGCCGAAGCTGGAGCCACGGTGGTTGGCATGGCCTTCAAGGTCCAGCCCATTGCTCAACTGGTGCAGTACCTCCGTCTTGCCGGTGCCGGTGAGGCCACCAATCAAAACGAAATCGCAGTGCGCCACGGCCTGCTCAGTGGTGTCCAGCAGGAAAGTGCGCATCGCTTTGTAGCCACCCTTGACCCGCGGGTAGTCGATGCCCGCTTCATCGCGCAGCCACTGTTGAACGATCAATGAACGCAGACCACCGCGAAAACAGTACAGGTAGCCCTCAGGATGCGCCCTGGCGAAGCTGGCCCAGGCGTGCAGGCGGTCGCGCTTGATCGCGCCGCTGACCAGTTGGTGGCCAAGCGTGATGGCGGCGGCCTGGCCTTGCTGTTTGTAGCAGGTGCCGACCTTCTGCCGCTCTTGGTCGTTCATCAGCGGCAGGTTGACGACGCCCGGGAAGGCACCTTTGGCGAATTCGATGGGCGCGCGCATGTCCATCATCGGCACGTCGTTCAAAAATAGCGGGCGAAAATCGGTGCAGTCGGGACGCATCAGATCACCTCGACCGCGTTGCTCTGTCGCTCGCCCAGCGTACCGATGGGTGACAGTTGCAGGCCCAGTTCGGCCGCCACGGCCAGAAACTGCGCTTCACCCTCAGGGCTGACCGCCACCAGCAGGCCGCCGCTGGTCTGTGGGTCGCACAGCAGGTGCTTCTGGTCATCGCTCAGGGCGCCGATCTTGTGGCCGTAGCTTTCGTAATTGCGCAACGTGCCGCCCGGGATGCAGCCCTCGGCCAGGTAGTGCTCGACACTTGGCAGGCGCGGTACTGCGGCGTAGTCCAGGTGCGCAGTGAGGCCGCTGCCGTCGGCCAGCTCCACCAGGTGGCCCAACAGGCCGAAGCCGGTGACGTCGGTCATCGCCCTAACACCTTCGAGCTTGCCGAAGCGGCTGCCGGGGGTGTTGAGTGTGCACATCCAATCGCGCGCCAGGCCTTGGTCCTGCTGGCGCAGCTTGGCCTTTTTCTCGGCGGTGGTGAGGATGCCGATGCCCAGCGGTTTGGTCAGGTACAGGCGGCAACCGGCGGTGGCGGTGTCGTTGCGCTTGAGATGGCGCTTGCTGACCACGCCAGTGACGGCCAGGCCGAAGATCGGCTCCGGGGCGTCGATGGAGTGGCCGCCAGCCAGCGGGATGCCGGCTTCGGCGCAGACCGCGCGCCCGCCGCGGATCACTTCGCGGGCGACTTCCGGCGGCAGCACGTTGACCGGCCAGCCGAGGATGGCGATGGCCATCAACGGGTCGCCGCCCATGGCGTAGATGTCGCTGATGGCGTTGGTGGCGGCGATGCGCCCGAAGTCATACGGGTCATCGACGATCGGCATGAAGAAGTCGGTGGTCGAGACCACGCCGCGCTCTTCGTCCAGGGCGTACACGGCAGCGTCGTCGCGCGAAGCATTGCCGACCCAGAGGTTCGGGTCCAGGGCCTGGACGCCGCTTTCGGCAAGGATCACGTCCAGTACCTTGGGGGAGATCTTGCAGCCACAACCGGCACCATGGCTGTACTGGGTCAGGCGGATTGGCTCGCTCATACGTACCTCAGCAGATCAAATTGTTGCGCGATTGTAGCAAAGCTGGCCATTGCGCCATGGACACTTATACTTTTCACGGTCGGCACGGCTGCCGACCCTTTAGCTGCCAATGACCCGGAGATTGCCCATGCTCAAACGCCCTCTGGCGCTCGCCGCCGGCCTCGTGCTGTCCTGCTGTGCCGTTGTCGCCCAGGCTGCTGAAACCCTTCGGGTCAGTGCCATCCCTGACGAAGCGCCCACCGAGCTGCAGCGTAAATTCAAGCCGTTGGGGGAGTACCTGGCCAAGCAGCTGGGCATGGAGGTGAAGTTCGTGCCGGTTGCCGACTACCCGGCGGTGGTCGAATCGCTGGCCTCCGACCGCCTCGACCTGGCGTGGCTGGGGGGCTTCACCTTTGTTCAGGTGCACTTGAAAGACCCGAATGCCACGCCGCTGGTGCAGCGTGAGCAGGACGCGCAATTCACGTCCAAGTTCATCACCGCCAACCCCAATGTAAAGAGCCTGGACGACCTCAAGGGCAAGTCGTTCGCCTTCGGCTCCATTTCGTCCACCTCGGGCAGCCTGATGCCGCGTTACTTCATGCTCAAAGAGAACAACATCAAGCCTGAGGACTACTTCAGCCGTGTGGCCTACTCCGGCGCCCACGACGCCACCGCAGCCTGGGTGCAGGCCGGCAAGGTCGATGGCGGGGTGCTCAATGCCAGCGTCTGGCAAAAGCTGGTGGACGCCGGCAAGGTCGATACCAGCAAGGTGAAGGTGTTCGCCACTACCCCGACCTACTACGACTACAACTGGACGGTGCGCGGCAACATGGCGCCGGCACTCAAGGCGAAGATCAAACAGGCGTTCCTCGACCTGGACCCAGCCAACCCCGAGCACAAGGCGATCCTCGACCTGCAGGCTGCCAGCCGCTTTATCGAGACCAAGCCTGAGAATTACCAAGGCACCGAACAAGCCGCGCGTGAGGCCGGCCTGCTCAAGTGACGTCCGCTCCGGTGGCAATTCATCTGCACAATGCCAGCCTGCAGCATGGCCAGGTCCGCGCGCTCGACGCGATAAACCTGCGCGTGGAGCAGGGCGAGCGGGTCGCGATCATCGGCCCCTCTGGCGCAGGCAAGTCCAGCCTGCTGCACCTGATGGCCACTGCTATCCAGCCCAGTGCCGGGCGCCTGGCGCTGTTCGGTGAACTGCCCTGGCAGTTGTCCGGCAGGGCGCGTCAGCGCTTGCGGGCACGGGTTGGCCTGGTGCATCAGGCACCGCCCTTGCCGCCGCGCCAGCGGGTTGTGACCGCAGTGCTGGCGGGGCGACTGGGGCAGTGGGGTATCGTGCGTGGCTTGCTCAACCTGCTGTACCCGACCGATGTGCCAGGCGTGCGCCAGGCATTGGCCGAGCTGGGGCTGGCTGACAAACTGTTCGTCCAGTGCGGGCAACTGTCTGGCGGCCAACTGCAACGGGTGGGCATTGCACGGGTGCTGTATCAACGGCCGGAATTGCTGCTGACCGATGAGCCTGTTTCGGCGATGGACCCGGTGCTGGCCGACCACAGCCTGGCATTGCTCAACCGCCACGCCCAGGCCAACGGTGTAACGTTGGTGGCCAGCCTGCATGCGGTCGAGCTGGCGCTGGCGCACTTTCCACGGGTGATCGGCATTCGTGAAGGGCAGGTGGTGTTCGACAGCCCGGCCGAGGCGGTCAGCCCGCAAATGCTCGATGCACTCTATGCCAACGAACACTTGGCTTCGCCTCCCTTGCAGGGGCCTGCAGCAGTGCTGACGGTACAGATCCCGCGATGCTGAAGGCCCATGCCCGCGACCCGGCTGCCCTGCCACGGTTGCTACTGACTCTGCTTGCTGTGGCGGTGTTATGGCCAGGCCTGCAGTTGAGCGAGCTGAACCCTGGCGTGCTGTGGCAGGCCGAGAACCGTCAGCAGATCGCCAGCTTCACCCAGGCATTCTGGCCGCCGGCGCACGATGCCGCCTTTTTGCAGTTGCTGTACGAAGCCACCTTGCAGACCCTCGCGGTGGCCACGGCCGGCATGACCCTGGCGCTGGTGCTGGCGGTACCTGCCAGCCTGCTGGCCAGCCGTGCCTTGTCGTTGCGCGCGGCCTCCCGAGGCGGGCGGGCCGGGTGGTGGTCGCGGGTGCTGCGGCTGCCGGTACGCGGGCTGCTGATCTTTCTGCGCAGCGTGCCAGAAATCGTCTGGGCCTTGCTGTTCGTGCGTGCCGTGGGGCTTGGGCCAACGGCGGGGGTGCTGGCCATCGCCATTACCTACAGCGGCATGCTCGGCAAGGTCTACGCCGAAATCTTCGAGTCGGTCGACCAACGCCCGGCCCATGCCCTATTGCAGGCCGGCAGTGGTCGGCTGATGGCCTTTTTCTACGGCATCCTGCCCAATGTGGTGTCGGAAGTGGTGTCGTACACCGTGTACCGCTGGGAATGCGCGGTGCGTGCTTCGGTGGTGATGGGGTTTGTCGGCGCTGGCGGGTTGGGGCAGCAGATCGACTTGTCGATGCGCATGTTTGCCGGCGCGGAAGTGGCGAGCATGCTGCTGACGTTTCTGCTGCTGGTATCGCTGGCTGACCTGCTCAGCCGCTTTCTGCGAGGAAGGCTGGCATGAACCGGGCGATCAACCTGCTGGTGCTCGGCGTGATCATCGCGGCGGTGGTGGCCTCGTTCGCCTACCTGGAGCTGGACCTGCACGCGCTGGTCGGTGATGGCGGGCTAGGGCAGATGGGCGAGTACGCGGGGCGCTTCCTGCACCCGGACGTGTCCGTCGAGCATTTGCGCGCGGTCTGGCATGGCGCCTTGGAGACCTTGGCGATGTCGGGCCTGGGGACTTTGCTGGCGGTGGTGCTGGGGATGCTGCTGGCGTTACCGGCGGCGGGCCGCTTCGGCTGGCCGCTACAGGCTGCGGCGCGTGTACTGCTCAATGCCTTACGGGCCATCCCGGAATTAGTCTGGGCGGCGCTCACCGTGCTGGCCGCAGGGCTTGGCCCGAATGCTGGGACCCTGGCCTTGGCGTTACACACCGCCGGCGTGCTCGGCCGCTTGTTTGCCGAGGCACTGGAAAACGCCCCGGCAGAGCCTGCAGCAGCCATTCGCTTGCAGGGTGGCAGCCAGGTGGCGGCATTCTGCTTTGGTACCTTGCCTAACCTGTGGCCGCAGTTGCTGGCTTACAGCCTGTACCGCTGGGAGAACAACATCCGCATGGCCAGCGTGTTGGGGTTTGTTGGGGCCGGTGGGTTGGGGCAGATGCTCTACACCACCTTGAGCCTGTTCCAAGAGGCGCAAGCCAGCACGGTGATCATCGCCATGCTGGTGCTGGTGTTGCTGGTGGATGCCTTGAGCGATGTGCTGCGCCAGCGCTATGTGCGCGCCTGACTGGGGCTGCAGAGCAGCCCGCGCACGCATCAGGTGGTCAGTTCGCCATGCTGCGCTTCCCGTTGCATCGACTCTAAGTTGCGCTCGATCGTCTCGCAGATGGTGTCCATCTGGATCTGGTGCTCGCTGAAGCGGAAGGGGCTTTGCAGGTCGGTGCCGATCCGCTCGATGGCCAGCAACATGAACCCCACCACTGTCGACGCCAGCGGTGTGAACCACTCCAGCGACTCGACCAGCCCCACCGGCACGATCAGGCAGAACAGCGTGATGAACAGCCGCGGAAAATACACATAAGGGTAGGGCAGCGGCGTATTGGCGATCCGTTCCATGCCGCCCTGGGCATTGGACAGGTCCACCAAGGTCGACTCCAGCCGCGCCAGGCGAATGCTGTCCAGGCGCCCGGCCTGGTATTCCCGCGCCAGCAGGGCTGCCGAGCCACTGAGGATGTCGTTGGCGAAGTTGTTCGAGCGGTTGCGCCGCTCGAACTCCGCCTGCGGGATGAACGCTATCAGTTCATCCGGGCAGCGGTCGCCCTTCAGGTGCGCAGCCAGGCAGTTCACATAGGCGATATGCCGGCGCAGCAACGTGGCCTTGATCGGGTTCAGCCCGTCATCCGGGTCATCGATCAGCGTCAACGTCTGCCGGGCAAAACTGCGCGAACTGTTGACCAGCGCACCCCACAACGTGCGCGCCTCCCACCAGCGGTTGTAAGCGCTGCTGTTGCGAAAGCTCACCAGCACCACCAGCGCCGAACCCAGCAAGGTCAACGGAATCAACGGCAGGGTGAACTTGCTGTTGAAGAACAGCATGAAATCGATGGTGACCAGCACATCCCAGATCAGCAGCCAAAACAGCGACCAGCCGATGTAACCAATGGTCTTCACCACCAAGCGGTACTTGCGGGCGATGATCTCTTTCACACGGGGTACCTCGAAACGCGGGGGATGCAGGATCGGACGTCGAGGGATGGGTATGGTTCGGCAGCTGATGTTGCAAGACATTTTTTTGGACGTGTTCGAAAGAAAAACTGACTGAGGTATCGGACGCTCCTGAATTCTCTTCCAAAGGAGAAACGGCAAAGTAGACCGCTTCCATAGGGTGGGCGGAGACAAATCCTCCCAGACCGCCGATATCCTCAAAGCGAGAAAGCTGGTGGATGAGATGAAATGAGCGAAAAATTGATCCCTTTTGATATCGCCGACTTGCTTGACAGTGATGCAGCAATCAGCGAATACCTCAGCCAGGTGCTATCCGATGGCGATACAGATGAGATTATCCGAGCCATCGGTCATATCGCTCGGGCACGGGGAATGACACAAATCGCTGCACAGAGTGGGTTAGGTCGAGAAAGTCTCTATAAAGCACTTAGCCCAGGCGCTAAGCCCCGCTTTGATACAGTGCTTAAAGTCATACGTGCCCTAGGCGTGGAGCTTTTTGTTCAGCCCCATACGTCGTCGCATTAGATTTCGCAGGCTAGGCCAGTACCTGCCTCATCTGCACCAACGCCACCCGCTTCCCATCCGGCGCCTGGCGTTCTTCGATGCCGAACGGCACAAAACCGAGCTGTGGATAAAGCAGCAACCCCGCCGTGTTGTGATTGAAGCACGACACCCAAATCTCTCGCGCCGCGAACTGTTCGCGGGCCAGCTCGATCATGGCGGTTACCAGGTAGCTCGCCACCCCATGGCCCCGCGCAGCTGGCGCCACCACCACGTTGCCCAGGGCGCACACGCCGCCGTGCTCGGCTTTGTAGAAGTTGGCAAAGCCCAGCACCATGCCACCGCCTTGCACCACCGTAGAGCCGTTGCGCTGGGCGATGGCGTCGGTCAATTGCACGGGGGTTAGGGGGTAGGTGGCTTTGGGGAACATGTAGAACAGTTCGTCCGGGCCCTGGGGGAAGCAGCAGATGGCGGGGATGTCGCTGGGTTGAACAGGGCGGTGGCTGAGGTGCATGGCAGGTCCTTTTGCAGTGCGTTGGCTGGCCGTTTGCGGCCAAGCCCCGCTCACAGGCTAGCACTGCCTCAGTAGGAGATCACCGCCGACTGCTCACGGCTTGGCCGCCACCGCCACAATCCCCTTGATCGCCGCAGGCGCATGAGGCTTGGCCTTGCGTGCCAGCAGGTACTGGAAGCGCCGCCATTCCTTGTCGATCTCGCTGTACGACATGAACACGCTGACACGCTCTTTATCGGCGAGGTCCGGGCGAGTGCGCGCATCGATCTCGTTCTTGGGGATGAACGCAATGTTGATACCCACCACCTGGCCATCATCGGCGAACACTGGCCCGCCAGACATGCCCTTGACCATCGGGCCGTCGTGCAGCGAATAGAAGACACTGCCCGGCGTACCTTCAAGGCGCACCAGCGACGGTAATGCATGGCCCTTGCCCTGCACGGGAATCATCAGGCTGTTGAAGCCGACCGCCGTCACCGACTCACCCGGTACGTATTGCCGCCAATGCGGCACCTCGCTGGCCTTGTGCTTGAAGAACACCACATCGCCGAGGCCCTCATGGACCACGTTACGCAAGAAGGGGGTGTGTTTGGCGGTCACTGCGTAGTCTTCGTTCCACTGGATGGCGCTGGCCATCAGCAACAGCGGCAGCGGCGCACCTGAGGTGACCACGAAAGCCTGGCTGTAGACGGGATCGGAGACGTAGGACGTTGGCACTCCATTGCACCCACTCAGCAGCATCATTGCTGCCAGACAGGGCACGGTTGTTTTCATGTGTCACACAGTCGTGGAGAAATGGGGGCGCAAATATGGCTAAGAGCCATCATGCTGGCAATACTTTGTGCATATATCCGACGAGTGACATCTTAAGTAGGGGGGAGGGTAATGGCCAATAGATTCCCGGCATGGCTGCAGGGCTGACAGTCAGGCGTGCGGCGTCAATTTGCGGCGGCAGTCAGCTGATGCTGGAGCAGGACTGGCACAGTGAATCGCCATGGCGGGTAGGCCCACTTGAGCCGCCCTATGGGCGAGGTATTAACCTGTCTATCGAATGCCCAGACGCTTCAGCGCTGGTTACGGCACTGGAGGCGGGCGGGTAACCTGTGAGCGAGACGTGGAGAACGGCGCGTGCTTGCCGCGACTTTGAGTAGTGGATTTGAGATCGAGCGCCGCCCGCGCGGCGCTTCGCAGCACAAGGCTGCTCCTACAGTGGTTGCGGGCCAATTATTCCTGGGGCATGGGCGCGCGACCCTCTTGGCGCCTGCCTCAACATTGAGTTGCACGCACAAGGCAATCGCGCGTCGGCCTCACAGACGTGACTGGCCCGAAACAACTGTAGGAGCAGCCTTGTGCTGCGAAGCGCCGCGCGGGCGGCGCTCGTTCTGGAGAGCGCTGCAGATCTGAAGGCATGCACCTGTTAGCCACAGTGCAATGCCATGGCGCGTACCTGATGCCGACCCAGCCAAAATCCAGGCGAAAAAAAACCGACCATAAGGTCGGTTTTTTCCGGATTTTGGTGCCCCGAGGGAGACTCGAACTCCCACTCCTTTCGAAAACGGATTTTGAATCCGCCGCGTCTACCAATTCCGCCATCAGGGCAGTGGCGCGCAGTATAGAGAGGTGCTTCTGGTCGGTCAATCGGGTTTCATGGTCAATTTTCACACATTGGGCTAAACTTCCCGGCCCTGCCGAACCGAACATCATCATGCGCGTCGCCGATTTTTCCTTCGAACTCCCCGATTCCCTGATCGCCCGCCACCCTTTGGCCGAGCGCCATGGCAGCCGTCTGCTGGTCCTCGATGGGCCGAGCGGCGCCTTGGTACATCAGCAATTCACCGACCTGCTCGACTATCTGCGCCCCGGCGACCTGATGGTGTTCAACAACACCCGGGTGATCCCGGCGCGGTTGTTTGGGCAGAAAGCCTCCGGCGGCAAGCTGGAAGTGCTGGTCGAGCGTGTGCTCGACAGCCACCGGGTGCTGGCGCACGTACGCTCCAGCAAGGCACCCAAGGTCGGTGCGCAGATTCTCATCGATGGCGGTGGCGAGGCCGAAATGGTCGCGCGCCACGACACGCTGTTCGAGCTGCGCTTCACCGAAGAGGTATTGCCCCTGCTTGAGCGCGTCGGGCACATGCCGCTGCCACCCTACATCGACCGCCCCGACGAAGGCGCCGACCGTGAGCGTTACCAGACCGTCTACGCCGAGCGTGCCGGTGCTGTAGCCGCACCCACGGCCGGCCTGCACTTCGACGAAGCGCTGCTGGAAAAGATCGCCGCCAAGGGCGTGGAGCGGGCCTTCGTGACCCTGCACGTCGGCGCGGGCACCTTCCAGCCGGTGCGGGTCGACAAGATCGAAGACCACCACATGCATAAAGAGTGGCTCGAAGTGAGCCAGGATGTGGTGGATGCTGTCCAAGCCTGCCGTGCCCGTGGCGGGCGCGTGGTTGCCGTGGGCACCACCAGCGTGCGTTCGCTGGAAAGCGCTGCGCGCGATGGCGTGCTCAAGGCCTTCAGCGGCGATACCGATATTTTCATCTACCCAGGCCGCCCGTTCCATGTGGTCGACGCCCTGGTCACCAATTTCCACCTGCCGGAGTCCACGCTGCTGATGCTGGTCTCGGCCTTCGCCGGCTACCCCGAAACCATGGCCGCCTATGCGGCGGCGGTTCAAGAAGGGTACCGCTTCTTCAGTTACGGTGATGCCATGTTCATCACCCGCAATCCGGCGCCACGCGGGCCCGAGGATCAAGCATGAGTCGCACCTGTCGAATGTCCTTCGAACTGCTGGCCACCGACGGCAAGGCCCGTCGTGGTCGCATCACCTTCCCCCGCGGCACCGTGGAAACCCCGGCGTTCATGCCGGTCGGCACCTATGGCACGGTCAAAGGCATGCTGCCGCGCGACATCGAGGCCATTGGCGCCGAGATGATCCTCGGCAACACCTTCCACCTGTGGCTGCGCCCGGGTACCGAGGTGATCAAGAAGCACAACGGCCTGCACGATTTCATGCAATGGAAAGGCCCGATCCTCACCGACTCCGGTGGCTTCCAGGTATTCAGCCTGGGCGCGATGCGCAAGATCAAAGAGGAAGGCGTGACCTTCGCCTCGCCCGTCGACGGCTCCAAGGTGTTCATGGGCCCTGAAGAGTCCATGCAGGTTCAGCGTGACCTGGGCTCGGACGTGGTGATGATCTTCGACGAGTGCACGCCATACCCGGCCGAGCACGATGTGGCGCGCACCTCCATGGAGCTGTCGCTGCGTTGGGCCCAGCGCTCGAAAAACGCCCACGCCGACAACACCGCGGCACTGTTCGGCATCGTCCAGGGCGGCATGTATCAGGACCTGCGCATGCGCTCGCTGGAAGGCCTGGAAAACATCGGTTTCGACGGCCTGGCCATCGGTGGCCTGTCGGTGGGTGAGCCCAAGCACGAGATGATCAAGGTGCTGGATTACCTGCCAGATCAGATGCCCGCTGACAAACCTCGTTACCTTATGGGGGTAGGCAAACCGGAAGATCTCGTTGAGGGTGTGCGCCGCGGCGTCGACATGTTCGACTGCGTGATGCCGACGCGTAACGCGCGCAACGGCCATCTGTTCGTCGATACAGGGGTGATCAAGATCCGCAACGCGTTCCATCGCCACGATGAATCGCCTCTGGATCCGACCTGTGATTGCTACACCTGCACCAACTTCTCCCGCGCGTATCTCCACCACTTGGACAAATGCGGCGAAATGTTGAGCAGCATGCTGAATACCATCCACAACTTGCGCCATTACCAGCGCTTGATGGCCGGTTTACGCGAGGCTATTCAACAGGGTAAATTGGCCGCCTTTGTCGACGCCTTCTACGCCAAACGCGGGCTGCCTGTGCCGCCTTTGGGCTGACTGTCAGCACTAAAATATTAAAATTCAGTAATGGAGTGCCTCATGAGCTTTCTGATTCCCGCCGCTTACGCGGACGCAGCTGCACCAGCCGCCGGCCCAGCCGGTACCGGTTTTGAATGGATCTTCCTGGTCGGCTTCCTGGTCATCTTCTACCTGATGATCTGGCGTCCACAGGCCAAGCGCGCCAAAGAGCAGAAAAACCTGCTGGGCAACTTGCAGAAAGGTGACGAAGTTGTCACCAACGGCGGCATCGCCGGCAAAATCGTCAAAGTTACCGATGACTTCGTGGTGCTGGAAGTGTCCGACACCGTCGAGCTGAAGTTCCAGAAGGGCGCCATCGCCGCGACCCTGCCAAAAGGTACGCTCAAGGCTATCTGAGTTACCGGTTTTATTTTTCCAGTCGGGGCGCGCAACGCGCCCCGCGTCTTGAACGGGCGGCGTGATGCTGAACAAATACCCTCTGTGGAAATACGCACTGATCTTGCTGGTACTGGCGATCGGTTTTATTTATTCCGCTCCCAACCTCTACCCGGATGACCCGGCGGTGCAAGTCAGTGGTGCCAGTTCGGCGCTGCAGGTAAGCCAGGCCGACCTCGATCGCGTCACCAAGGCGCTGACCGATGCCGGTATTACCGTCAAGGGCGGCAGCCTGGGTGAGAAGGGCAGTGCGCTGATTCGCCTGACCAACCAGGAAGACCAGCTTCCAGCCAAGGATGTAGTGCGCAAGGCACTGGGCGATGATTACGTCGTGGCCCTGAACCTGGCACAAACCACTCCGCAATGGCTGCGCAACCTGGGTGCAAGCCCGATGAAACTGGGCCTGGATCTGTCCGGTGGTGTGCACTTCCTGTTGGAAGTGGACATGGACAAGGCCATGAGCGCCCGCATGAAGGTCTATGAAGGCGAGGTCAAAACCCTCCTGCGCAAAGAGCGCATCCGCTACCGCAGCCTGCCTCAGCAGGATGGCGGCATCATGCTGGGCTTCTCTGACGATGCAACCCGCGAGCAGGCACGTGCCCTGATCCGCAAGAATTTCAGTGATTTCGACCTGACCGCCACCGAGCGTAATGACCTCGCTGTGCTGCGTCTGGCGCTGACTCAGGCGAAAGTCGCCGAGATCCGCGAATACTCGATCAAGCAGAACCTGACCACCGTCCGCAACCGTGTCAACGAGCTGGGCGTGGCCGAGCCGCTGGTTCAGCGCCAAGGTGCCAACCGTATCGTGGTCGAGCTGCCAGGCGTGCAGGACACTGCCGAAGCCAAGCGTATCCTCGGCAAGACGGCCAACCTGGAGTTCCGCTTCGGTGCCGAGCCGGGTGCGTCCAAGGCGACCACCGAGGTCTTCGAGTTCCGTGAGGGCGGCCGTTCCGCCCCGGTCGAGCGTGGCCTGATCATCACCGGTGACCAGGTCACCGACGCCCAGGCCAGCTTCGACGAGCATGGCCGTCCGCAAGTGAACATCCGCCTGGATGGCCACGGCGGCGAGCTGATGAGCCGCGCCACGCGCAGCAACGTCGGCCGCAGCATGGCGGTGATCTTCATCGAGCAGAAGCCTGTCACTCGCTACGTCAAGCAGACGGTCGACGGCGTCGAGAAGGAAGTGCCGGTACAGAGCTTCCAGGAAGAGAAAAAGATCATCAGCCTGGCGACCATCCAGTCGCCACTGGGCAGCCAGTTCCGTATCACCGGCCTGAATGGCCAGGGCGAATCCTCCGAGCTGGCACTGCTGCTGCGTGCCGGTGGTCTGGCCGCGCCGATGTACTTCGCTGAAGAACGTACCATTGGCCCAAGCCTGGGTGCGGACAACATCACCAAGGGTATCGATGCGTCGCTGTGGGGCATGCTGTTCGTCTCGCTGTTCATCATCGCCATCTACCGCGGCTTCGGCGTGATCGCTACCGTCGCCCTGGCGGGCAACATGGTGCTGCTGCTGGCGCTGATGTCGCTGCTGGGTGCAACCCTGACCCTGCCGGGTATTGCCGGTATCGTGTTGACCATGGGTATGGCGGTAGACGCCAACGTGCTGATCTTCTCGCGTATCCGTGAGGAGCTCAAAGCCGGCATGTCGGTGCAGCGCGCCATTCACGAAGGTTTCAACCGCGCCTATACCGCGATCATCGACGCCAACCTGACCAGCCTGCTGGTCGGCGGCATCCTGTTCGCCATGGGTACCGGCCCGGTCAAGGGCTTTGCGGTCACCATGTCCCTCGGGATTTTCACCTCGATGTTCACCGCCGTCATGGTGACCCGCGCTATGGTCAACCTGACCTGTGGCGGGCGTGACATCAAGAAGCTGTGGGTTTGAGGGAGCTGCGATGAAAACCATCAACTTCATGGGCGTGCGCAATGTCGCGTTCGCCATCACTGTGCTCCTCACCGTCCTGGCGTTGTTCAGCTGGTGGCAGAAGGGCCTGAACTTCGGCTTGGACTTCACCGGCGGTACGCTGATCGAGCTGACCTACGAGCGCCCGGCCGACCTCAAGGCGGTACGTGCCGAGCTGGTCGAGTCCGGTTTCCACGAGGCTGTGGTGCAGAGCTTCGGCGCTACCACCGACCTGCTGGTGCGTATGCCGGGCGATGACCCGCAGCTGGGCAGCAAGGTTGCCGAGGCGCTGCAGAAGGCCGGCGGTGACAACCCGGCTACGCTCAAGCGCGTCGAGTTCGTTGGCCCGCAGGTGGGTGAAGAGCTGCGTGACCAGGGTGGCATGGGCATGCTCCTGGCCCTGGGCGGCATCCTTATCTACCTGGCCTTCCGCTTCCAGTGGAAGTTCGCCGTGGGCGCGATCATCTCGCTGATCCACGACGTGGTGGTGACGCTGGGTATTCTGTCGTTCTTCCAGATCACCTTCGACCTGACGGTATTGGCGGCGGTGCTGGCGATCATCGGTTACTCGCTCAACGACACCATCGTCGTATTCGACCGGGTGCGTGAGAACTTCCGCGTGATGCGCAAGGCGTCGCTGATCGAGAACATCAACGTCTCGACCACCCAGACCCTGCTGCGTACCATCGCCACCTCGGTGTCGACCTTGCTGGCCATTGCTGCGCTGCTGTTCTTTGGTGGTGACAACCTGTTCGGCTTCTCGCTGGCGCTGTTCATCGGTGTCATGGCCGGTACCTACTCGTCGATCTACATCGCCAACGTGGTACTGATCTGGCTGAACCTGAACAGTGAAGACCTGATTCCGCCAGCCAAGGCTGAGGGTGTGGACGAGCGTCCGTAAGGGTTTTTCCTACGCCGTTTGGCGAATCAAGAGGCGCGAGTATTGAACTCGCGCCTTTTTTTTTGCTCCAAGGCAGGGAGAAGGCGGGCCAAGTCCCGCGGGTATGATCAGGAGGTTCACGTGAATAAATCAATGCTGGTGGGTGCGGTGCTGGGTGCTGTCGGTGTAACTGCCGGAGGTGCTGTGGCGACCTACAGCTTGGTGAACAAAGGGCCTGAGTACGCCCAGGTCACCGACGTGCAGCCAATCAAGCAGCAGGTGAAGACGCCGCGAGAGGTCTGCAAGGATGTCACTGTGACGCGTCAGGCGCCGGTCAAGGACCAGCACCAGATCGCAGGTACGGTGGTGGGTGCGCTGGCCGGCGGCCTGCTGGGTAACCAGATCGGTGGCGGTACCGGCAAGAAGATCGCTACCGTGGCCGGTGCGGTCGGTGGTGGTTATGCCGGTAACAAAGTGCAGGAAGGCATGCAAGAGCGTGATACCTACACCACGACGCAAACCCGCTGCAATACAGTCCACGACATCAGCGACAAGGTCGTTGGGTATAACGTGAAGTACACCATTGGTGATCAGGTGGGGCAGGTGAAGATGGACCACGAGCCTGGTTCGACCATTCCCGTGGACAAGAATGGCAAGCTGATCCTCAGCGAGAATCAGGCCGGGCAGTGATCGCCCTCTGCTGAAATCCGTTGTACCTGTTGAAAGATCTTGTATCTGCTGAAATTCCTTGTAGGAGCAGCCTTGTGCTGCGAAGAGGCCAGTGAAAACACCACAGATCTACTGTGTATTCACCGGCCTCTTCGCAGCACAAGGCTGCTCCTACAGTTGACCTTTTCTTCGCAGCGCAAGGCTGCTCCTACATCACTGGGTGAGCGGCTAGCAGCTTGCGAAGCCTGACGCGGTCCGGCTTGCCGGTGGGGGTCAAGGGTATTCGCTCGAGCACTGTGACGCTGGCATTGATCCCCAGCCGGTCCAGCCCGCCGCTCAGCTCATTCAACCGCTCCTGGGCATCAGCAATGTTGGCCTGCACCACCACCTGGGCGCGTCGACGATCCTGCTCGTCGACCAGCATCACCACCCGTTCGAACTTCATGGCCTGTGCAATCTGCGCTTCGAGGGCTGGTGCGAACTGGGTACCTTGTTTCGTCAGCAGGGCATCGGTCGCACGCCCCATGGGCATCAGGCTGCCGTCGGCCAGGCGCCGGGCGATATCGCCGGTGGCGTAGGCCTGGTCCTCGCAGGGAATGGGGGGAGGTGGGAAGTAGCCCGAGCCGCGGTGTGCGGAGCGCGCGATGATTTCGCCGACCTCCGGTTGTGCAGGGTCCAAGGCTTTCAGTGTGACCTCGACATCACCCACCGGGCGCATGCCGCAACCCACCTGCAGCCCAGGCGCGAAGTTGGCCAAGACCATGCCAAATTCCGTCGAACCATAGATCCGCTTCAGGTGCACGCCCAAGTGGCGTTCGCACTCCAGCACCACATGATCATCCAGGTAGGCCCCACCACAAAACGGTTTGCTCAGTGCCGGCAGGCGAATGCCGCGGCTTTGCGCGGCCTGGGCCAGCTCCAGGTACTGTGACGGCAACGCGCTCATCACGCTGATGCGTTGTTCGTGCAGGGTTTGCAGGGTGTTCTCGACCTGGGTGGCATCGCCCAGGTACAGCGTGGCGCCGGTCAGCAAGGCCGGGAACACATGCAGGTCCACCGCATGTCCGCCATCGAGGGTGTGGATGCTCAAGTAGCGCGCGCTGGCATCGAGGCCAGCGCTATCGACCCAGTGCATGATTTCTCGGTACAGCCTGTCCTGGCGCCACAGTGCAAGTTTGGGAGCCCCGGTGCTGCCGGATGTTTCCTGCATGCGCATCAAGCCGGCGCAGTCACGCCAGGCGGGTGTCTTGAGGTTGACAGGTGTCGGCGAGTGCAAGGTAAAGCCAGGGATGCCCAGGCCCGCCGGCACGATGCCGGCTTCGGTCACCAGCAGGGCGGCACCGACCTGGCCCAGGCGCATAGCGCGCTGGTGGATGCTGCTGGCCACGCTTACAGGGCAATGAATCAGCCCCAGGCTGGCCATGGCGAACAACAGTGCAACATAACCGCTACTGTTGCCCAGTTGGGTGGCAACCACGTCGCCTTCGCGCAGGCCTGCGGCGTGCAGCCTGGCGCGCAATTGATCGATGTCATGCAGCAGTTCGCCGTAGCTGCGGGTCTTGCCATGGCTGTCGACGATCGCCGGGTGGTCGCGATGGCGTGCAACCATGCTAAAGAACTGTTGCTGGAACATGCAGGGGTCTCCTTGAGGGGCAGCCGAACTACAGCTTCAGGTGTCTTCCCTTGCCGTCCATGTGCAAAGCGGTGCAGCCTGCCGGATGCAGGCTGGTGCCACGCTA
The DNA here is from genome assembly GCF_024748985.1 of Pseudomonas sp. B21-031. Taxonomy (NCBI): domain Bacteria; kingdom Pseudomonadati; phylum Pseudomonadota; class Gammaproteobacteria; order Pseudomonadales; family Pseudomonadaceae; genus Pseudomonas; species Pseudomonas sp. B21-031. The sequence goes on from NZ_CP087181.1 coordinate 970,752, forward strand.
GTTAATAGGCTGCGCGCGCCGCCTGGTACCTCCCAGAACAGGGAGGTTGTGGTGCGCCTGGCTGTTTTATTACTGTCTTCGACCGCCTGCGTCGGATGGGTATCTCGTCGGCGGGCACTATTCGCACGTTGATTTCAAAGTGCCACGTAACTATCTTATCGACCCACCTGAATGAGGGAGTCGATATTCCCTCGCGTGTCGTCTCGCCATGAGACCACCGTCAAACGGTGCCTACGAGGAAGGGAATGGCCCTACTGGTAATGGATGAGCTGCTGAAACTCGGCGAAATGGAGCGCTTTGAGGACTGGCTGGCTCACCTGAAACTCCTGACCCGCAAGCTGGGTTACTCGAACTTTCTGATCGGCCTCAAACCTGCCCCCACGGACGCTTGTCAGCAGGTGCTGATCTACAGTGATTACCCCGATGCCTGGCGTACGCGTTACGACGCCGAGTCTTACGCGGCAGTCGATCCGGTCGTTCAGCATTGCCTGAACGCCAACCGGCCACTGCTGTGGAACCGCGAGAACTATCGGGGCCCCTCAGAATCGGAATTCTTCGAAGAAGCCGCAGCGCACGGGTTGCAGCAAGGGCTGGCGCTGCCCCTGCATGGCCCGCGGGGCGAGGCGGGCATGCTGTGCCTCAAGCCGGATGAGAGCGGCGAGCAGGCGACTGCTGCAATGATCCAGTCCTTGCCCATGGCAACCCTGCTGCGCGATTACGCGATGGAAGGGATGCTCAGGGCGCGCATTGAATGCTCGGAACCTGTGCACCTGACCACCCGGGAGAAAGAGGTGCTGCAGTGGAGCGCGGCGGGCAAGACCACCTGGGAAATCTCGATGATCCTGTCGTGCACGACCTCGGCCATCGACTTCCACTTCAAGAACATCCGCCGCAAGTTCCAGGTCAGCTCACGCCAGATGGCCGTGCTCAAGGCCATCCAGCAGAAGTCGATCACGCCCTGAGTATCACTGTGGGCGTTGGGCCAGGTCGCTCTCCTCGAGACGGCCGCTGAGGTACAGGCGCAGCAGAATGTACACCGGCGCAGGCACTTGGCTGGTGCATTCGATGCGGCTGGCACAGGCCTGGCTGATGCCAAAGCGCGACCAGAACTCGGTCTGGCTCTGCTTGAGGCCCAGGCGCAGGCTGATGGCTTGATGGGCGACCTCGCGTACGGCGGAGGTATTGAGTAGCTTCATCCGGAATCCATCCTGCAAAAGCCGAAAAATTAACAAGCCCGAGTAACTTCGGCCACCTCCCAAATTAGGTAGGATTTTATTTATTCAGCGTGAATATACCGTGGGCGGCAACTCCAACCCCTGCCGGTATTTGCCTCTATGCTTATCTCCATTGATCGCCGCACTAACATCGACCCGCAAGCGCTGAATGCCATGCACAAACTTCGGGCGCGTATTTTCAAGGTTAAGAAGATGTGGGACATCCCACTGATCAATGACATGGAAATCGACGGGTATGATGCGCTCGACCCCTATTACATGATTATCAACCGCGATGACGAGGCGGGTTATGTGTGTGGCTGCTGGCGCATACTGCCGACGACCGGCCCTAACATGCTGGCGCACACCTTCCCAGAGCTGCTGCATGGGCACCCAGCGCCGTGCTCCGACGCGATCTGGGAGCTGAGCCGCTTCGCCATCGAGCTACCGGACGGCAACCGGTTCGGCTTCTCCCAGGGCACCACGCAAGCGATTCATGCCATCGTCAACTACGCCATCAGTTGTGAGGTGAAGCAGTTCGTCACGGTGACCACGGTGGGCGTCGAGAAGATGTTGATTCGCCTGGGCCTGGATATCAGTCGTTTCGGGCCGGCATTGCAAATTGGCGTTGAACGCGCGGTGGCACTGCGCATTGAATTGAATGATAAAACCACGGCGGCCTTGGAAGCGGCAATCAATAGCAACTGCCATTGAATAGATGCCGGGTGTATTCACGCTGACTTGCCATCAAGTTGTATGCCCTCGCCATGCACAGCACACTTATAGTGCCCATAAAAAAAGCACCCCGAGGGGTGCTTTTCTAATACAGCCAGCGCTTAGCGCTTCATGCTCTCTGGCAGGTGCGGCTGAATAGCCGTCAATACTGCTTTGAAGCACTTGATGTTGCCGGCGACGATGTGGCCTTTGTCGAGGAAGTCGTGGCCACCGTTGAAGTCGCTTACCAGGCCGCCTGCTTCTTGAATCAGCAGTACGCCTGCAGCCATGTCCCACTCGGCCAGGCCCGACTCCCAGAAGGCATCGAAGCGGCCGGCGGCGACGTAGGCCAGGTCCAGGCTGGCGGAACCTGCGCGGCGGATGCCGGCGGTCTGGCCAGTCAGGGCGCGGAACATGCCCAGGTAGTTGTCCAGGTCGGCCATCTGGTTGTCACGGAACGGGAAGCCGGTACCCAGCAGCGCGCCTTCCAGGCTGGTGCGCGAGCTGACGCGCAGGCGACGGCCATTGAGCTGGGCGCCACGGCCACGGCTGGCGGTGAATTCTTCCTGGCGAACCGGGTCGAGTACCACGGCGTGCTCGAGGCGACCACGGTATTTGCAGGCGATGCTGACGGCGAAGTGAGGGATACCGCGCAGGAAGTTGGTGGTGCCGTCCAGCGGATCGATGATCCACAGGTAGTCCTTGCCTTCTTCGCCGGTGCCTGCGTGCATGCCGGTCTCTTCACCCTGGATGGAGTGGTTAGGGTAGGCTTTGCGCAGGGCGTCGACGATTTTCTGCTCGGCGGCGCGATCGACTTCGGAAACGTAGTCCTTGGCCTCTTTCTCATCGACCTTGATGCTATCCAGGCGTTCGATGGAGCGGAAAATCAGTTCACTGGCGCTGCGAGCGGCGCGCAGGGCGATATTCAGCATAGGCTGCATGGGCGGGTCACCTGGAGATGTTAAAGAAGAAAGCCGATCATTCTAGCAGAAATCTTTGACGGCAGAAGTGTCACATTTGCTTTCATGGCGTTACGTCCGTCGGTTCTGTAAGATCGAAGGCCCTGATATCAGCCTCTGAGAGCACAACACCGTGCTGCAAAATATTCGTGTTGTTCTGGTCAATACCAGCCACCCCGGCAACATCGGCGGCGCTGCACGTGCCATGAAAAACATGGGCTTGTCGCGCCTGGTGCTGGTACAGCCGAAAGAGTTCCCTGCGGCCGAAGCCAGTGCGCGTGCCTCCGGTGCCGACGATGTGCTGAGCAATGCCCAGGTCGTCGACAGCCTTGAGCAGGCGCTGGTCGGCTGTAACCTGGTCATGGGCACCAGTGCCCGCGAGCGCAGTATCCCTTGGCCGCTGATCGGCCCTCGCGAATGCGGGGCCAAGGCCGTGGAGCATGCGCTGGGCGGCGAGGAAATCGCCTTGGTGTTCGGGCGTGAGCACGCCGGCCTGACCAACGAAGAACTGCAGCGATGTCACTTCCACGTGCACATTCCCTCGAACCCCGACTTCAGCTCGCTGAATCTGGCCGCCGCTGTCCAGGTGCTCTCTTATGAGGTGCGCATGGCTTGGCTGGCGGCCGAGGATGCGCCGGCCAAAGTCGAGAAGGTCGACGCCAGCGAGCTGGCGACCATGGATGAAATGGAGCTGTTCTATGACCACCTGGAAAAGACCCTGGTGGACATCGGCTTCCTTGACCCCGAGAAGCCCAAGCACCTGATGGCGCGCCTGCGCCGGTTGTATGGGCGAAGCTCGGTCGAGCGTCCGGAAATGAGCATTTTGCGCGGCATCCTCACCGAGACCCAGAAAGTGGCTCGGGGTGAACCGCATAAAAGGAAGGGCTGACAGATGTTCGAACGTCTGCGAGAAGATATTCAAAGCGTATTCCACCGTGACCCCGCCGCGCGCAATGCCTTCGAGGTGCTGACCTGCTACCCGGGCATGCACGCCATCTGGCTGCACCGCTTGGGTAATGCCTTGTGGAAACGTGATTTCAAATGGCTGGCCCGGCTGGTGTCCAACTTCGGCCGCTGGATGACCGGGATCGAGATCCACCCCGGCGCCACCATTGGCCGCCGCTTCTTCATTGACCACGGCATGGGCATCGTCATCGGCGAGACTGCTGAGATTGGCGATGATGTCACCCTTTACCAGGGCGTCACCCTGGGCGGCACCAGTTGGAACAAAGGCAAGCGTCACCCAACTCTGGAAAACGGCGTGGTAGTAGGGGCGGGGGCCAAGGTACTGGGCCCGTTCACTGTCGGCGCCGGGGCCAAGATCGGCTCCAATGCGGTGGTGACCAAGGCCGTGCCGGCGGGGGCGACTGCCGTCGGCATCCCGGGGCGTATTATCATCAAGAGCGAAGAGACTGAAGTCGAAGCCCGGCGCAAGGCCATGGCCGAGAAGATCGGCTTCGATGCCTACGGCGTCAGTGGCGATATGCCTGACCCCGTCGCGCGTGCCATCGGGCAGATGCTCGACCACCTGCAAGCGGTCGATGAGCGCCTGGAGGGCATGTGCGGTGCGCTGACCAAGATGGGTAGCGACTACTGCGCCAAGGAGTTGCCGGCGCTGCCGGAAGATGACTTCACCGAAGTTGCCCAGGTCGCCCAGCGCGACACTCAGTCGCATTGATCGCGCCGCGCTGAAATCATAGTGACATACGGGGCGTGTGCGCACGCCCCTCGTCTGCTACAATCGCGGCCGCCTCCCGATGCAAAACCCGACTAAAGCAGTAGGTCTTATAGTTGACTTAAATGCTCGGGAATCGCATACTCGCTCACATCCTGTAACTCCCGTGGTACCCAATAGCCATGCGACTGACTACCAAAGGCCGATACGCCGTGACAGCCATGCTTGACCTGGCGTTGCACGCGCAGCATGGGCCGGTGTCTTTGGCCGACATTTCCGAGCGCCAGGGCATTTCCCTCTCTTATCTGGAGCAGCTGTTCGCCAAGCTGCGCCGCAGCAGCCTGGTATCCAGTGTGCGCGGCCCAGGCGGTGGCTATCAGCTGTCGCGGGGCATGGAAACCATCCAGGTGGCCCAGGTCATCGACGCGGTCAACGAATCGGTCGATGCCACCCGTTGCCAGGGCCTTGGGGATTGCCATGCCGGTGACACCTGCCTGACCCACCACTTGTGGTGCGATCTCAGCCAGCAGATCCATGAATTCCTCAGCGGCATCAGCCTGGCCGACCTCGTCAAGCGCCGCGAGGTGCAGGAAGTCGCCCAGCGCCAGGACCTGCGTCGTGTCGCAGGCCGATCCGCCCAGTTGGACAAGATTGAGACGTCCGCCGTCGACTGACCGTTATAACAGTGACGAGCGACGCCACCGCCTGATAGGAGATATCCATGAAGTTGCCGATCTACCTTGATTACTCCGCGACCACCCCGGTCGATCCCCGCGTTGCCCAGAAGATGGCTGACTGCCTGCTGGTCGACGGGAACTTCGGTAACCCGGCTTCGCGCTCCCACGTATTCGGCTGGAAAGCCGAAGAAGCGGTCGAGAACGGTCGTCGCCAGGTCGCCGAGCTGATCAACGCCGATCCGCGCGAAATCGTCTGGACCAGCGGTGCCACCGAGTCCGACAACCTCGCACTCAAAGGTGTCGCGCACTTCTATCAGACCAAGGGCAAGCACATCATCACCTCCAAGATCGAGCACAAGGCGGTCCTGGATACCGCTCGCCAGCTCGAGCGTGAAGGTTTCGAAGTCACCTACCTCGAGCCAGGCGAAGACGGCATCGTCACCCCGGCCATGGTCGAAGCCGTGCTGCGCGACGACACCATTCTGGTCTCGCTGATGCACGTCAACAACGAAGTCGGCTCGATCAACGACATCGCCGCCATCGGTGAGCTGACCCGCGCCCGCGGTGTGCTGTTCCACGTCGATGCCGCCCAGTCGGCCGGCAAGGTCGAAATCGACCTGCAAAAGCTGAAAGTCGACCTGATGTCGTTCTCGGCGCACAAGGTCTACGGCCCTAAAGGTATCGGCGCGCTGTACGTCAGCCGCAAGCCGCGTGTGCGTCTGGAAGCGATCATCCACGGTGGTGGCCATGAGCGCGGCATGCGTTCGGGCACCTTGCCGACTCACCAGATCGTCGGCATGGGCGAAGCCTTCGCCATTGCCAAGCAGGAAATGGCCAGCGAGAACGCTCGCATCAAGGCCCTGAGCGACCGCTTCTTCAAGCAGGTCTCGGACCTTGAAGAGCTGTACGTCAACGGCAGCCAGACTGCCCGCGTACCGCACAACCTGAACCTGAGCTTCAACTACGTCGAAGGCGAGTCGCTGCTGATGTCCCTGAAAGACATCGCCGTATCGTCCGGTTCGGCCTGTACCTCCGCTTCGCTCGAGCCGTCGTATGTACTGCGTGCTCTGGGCCGTAACGACGAGCTGGCGCACAGCTCGATCCGCTTCTCCTTCGGCCGCTTCACCACCGAAGAAGAAGTCGACTACGCCGCGCAGAAAGTCTGCGAGGCCGTTAACAAACTGCGTGAGCTGTCGCCGCTGTGGGACATGTACAAAGACGGCGTTGACATCTCCAAGATCGAGTGGGCCGCCCACTAAGCAGTCGCCGGCAAGAGCGGCTCCCTGATGAGGAAGGAATTGCACCATGGCATACAGTGAAAAGGTCATCGACCACTACGAAAACCCGCGCAACGTCGGCAAGATGAATGCCGAAGACCCGGACGTCGGTACCGGCATGGTCGGCGCGCCGGCCTGCGGTGACGTGATGCGTCTGCAGATCAAGGTCAACGAGCAGGGCGTCATCGAAGACGCCAAGTTCAAGACCTACGGCTGCGGTTCGGCTATCGCTTCCAGCTCCCTCGCCACCGAGTGGATGAAGGGCAAGACCCTGGACGAAGCCGAAACCATCAAGAACACCCAGCTGGCTGAAGAACTGGCGTTGCCGCCGGTCAAGATCCACTGCTCGGTACTCGCCGAAGATGCCATCAAGGCAGCCGTTCGCGATTACAAGCAGAAGAAAGGCTTGATCTAAGTCGCCTGTTGCGAGGTAAGGAGTTCTGATGGCTATCAGCATGACAGAAGCCGCCGCCAACCATGTGCGGCGTTCCCTGGAAGGGCGCGGCAAGGGTGAAGGCATTCGCCTGGCCGTACGCACCACTGGCTGTTCGGGCCTGGCCTATGTGCTGGAGTTCGTCGACGAAGTGGCGGGCGAAGACCAGGTATTCGAGAACCACGGCGTGAAGGTCATCATCGACCCGAAAAGCCTGGTGTACCTCGATGGCACCGAGCTCGACTTCGTCAAGGAAGGGTTGAACGAAGGCTTCAAGTTCAACAACCCCAACGTGCGCGGTGAGTGTGGCTGCGGCGAAAGCTTCAACGTCTGAGGCTGGCTGTGGGTACTCCTTGTCATTACGCTCTGTTTGATCTCCAGCCGTGCTTCCGGCTGGACCTCGACAAGCTGGCCACTCGCTACCGCGAGCTGGCCCGCGAGGTCCATCCTGACCGTTTTGCCGACGCTTCCGAGCGCGAGCAGCGGGTAGCCCTGGAGAAGTCCGCGGCCCTCAACGATGCCTACCAGACGCTGCGCAGTGCGCCGCGCCGAGCCCGCTACTTGCTGGCAATCGGTGGCCACGAAGTGCCCCAGGAAGTCACGGTCCATGACCCCGACTTCCTGCTGCAGCAGATGCAGTGGCGCGAAGAGCTCGAAGAGCTGCAGGACGAAGCCGACCTCGATGGTGTTGCCGTGTTCAAGAAGCGCCTCAAGGGTGCGCAGGACACGCTGAACGAGGATTTCGCCGCCTGCTGGGATGTGCCTGACGAGCGCGAGAAGGCTGAACGCCTGATGCGCCGCATGCAGTTCCTCGACAAGCTCGCCCAAGAAGTGCGCCAACTGGAAGAGCGCCTCGACGATTAACCCGGCGTTGCCCGTGATGACGCCTAAGGTATTCAGATAAGCATGGCCCTACTGCAGATCGCCGAACCCGGTCAAAGCCCTCAGCCGCACCAGCGCCGCCTGGCGGTGGGTATCGACCTGGGTACCACCAATTCTCTGGTCGCTGCCGTTCGCAGCGGTCGCAGCGAGCCCCTGCCTGATGTGCAGGGTAATGTCATTTTGCCGTCTGCGGTGCGCTACCTCGAAGGGCGCAGCGAAGTCGGGCAGGCTGCGCGCGATGCCGCTTCCAGCGACCCTTTGAACACCGTGCTGTCGGTAAAGCGCCTGATGGGGCGCGGCCTGGCCGACGTCAAGCAGCTGGGCGAGCAGCTGCCGTACCGCTTTATTGGCGGTGAGTCGCACATGCCGTTCATCGACACCGTCCAAGGGCCGAAAAGCCCGGTGGAAGTGTCCGCCGACATCCTCAAGGTGCTGCGCGAACGCGCCGAGCAAACCCTCGGTGGCGACCTGGTGGGGGCGGTGATCACCGTGCCAGCCTATTTCGACGATGCCCAGCGCCAAGCGACCAAGGATGCCGCGCGTCTTGCTGGCCTCAATGTCTTGCGCCTGCTCAACGAGCCGACCGCAGCGGCCGTGGCTTATGGCCTGGACCAAAACGCCGAAGGCGTGGTGGCCATTTATGACCTGGGTGGGGGGACTTTCGATATCTCCATCCTGCGCCTGACGGCCGGCGTCTTCGAAGTCCTGGCCACCGGTGGCGATACCGCTCTGGGTGGCGATGACTTCGACCACGCCATTGCCGGTTGGATCATTGAACAGGCTGGGCTGTCTTCCGACCTCGACCCGGGTACCCAGCGCCAGCTGCTGCAGGCCGCCTGCGCCGCCAAGGAAGCCCTGACCGACGCCGACGTGGTCAGCGTCAGCCACGGTGCCTGGCAGGGCGAGCTCAGCCGGGCCGCCTTTGATGCCATGATCGAGCCGCTGGTCGCTCGCAGCCTCAAAGCCTGCCGCCGCGCCGTGCGTGACAGCGGTGTCGAGCTGGAAGAGGTAGGTGCAGTGGTCATGGTCGGTGGTTCGACCCGCGTTCCACGCGTGCGTGACGCTGTTGGCACACTGTTCGGCCGTACCCCGTTGACTTCGATCGACCCTGACCAGGTGGTGGCCATCGGTGCTGCCATTCAGGCCGACACCCTGGCTGGCAACCGCCGCGAAGGTGGCGAGCTGCTGCTGCTCGACGTCATCCCACTGTCCCTGGGCCTTGAGACCATGGGCGGGTTGATGGAGAAGGTGATCCCGCGCAACACCACCATTCCGGTGGCGCGTGCGCAAGAGTTCACCACCTATAAAGATGGCCAGTCGGCCATGATGATTCATGTTCTGCAGGGTGAGCGCGAGCTGATCAGCGATTGCCGCTCGCTGGCACGCTTCGAGCTGCGCGGCATCCCGGCCATGGTCGCCGGTGCGGCGAAAATCCGCGTGACCTTCCAGGTCGATGCCGATGGCCTGCTCAGCGTCGCTGCCCGCGAGCTGGGCTCGGGCGTCGAAGCCAGCATTCAGGTCAAGCCGTCCTACGGCCTGACCGACGGCGAGATCGCCCGCATGCTCAAAGATTCGTTCGAGCACGCAGGCAGCGACAAGCAGGCCCGTCAGCTGCGTGAACACCAGGTTGACGGTGAGCGCCTGCTCGAAGCGGTACAGGGCGCCCTGGACGCCGATGGCGAGCGCCTGCTCAGCAGCGAAGAACGCGAAGCCATCGAATTCCAGATGCAAGAACTACGTGATTTGCTGACCGGCACCGATGGCCCCGCCATCGAGCAACAGACCAAGCGTCTGTCGCAGGTGACCGATGCATTTGCCGCCCGTCGCCTTGATTCGACGGTCAAAGCCGCACTGGCCGGGCGCAACCTGAATGAGATCGAGGAGTAACCGATGCCGCTGGTGACATTCCTGCCGCACGAGAAGTTTTGCCCGGAAGGGCTGACCGTGGAGGTCGAGCCTGGGACCAACATCCTGGAGCTGGCCCACGAGCATCACATCGAAATGGAAAGCGCTTGCGGTGGGGTCAAGGCCTGCACCACCTGTCACTGTATTGTTCGCAAAGGTTTCGACTCGCTGGAAGAAGCGGACGAGCTAGAAGAGGACATGCTGGACAAGGCCTGGGGCCTGGAGGCCCAGTCGCGCCTCGGCTGCCAGGTGGTCGTCGCCGACCAGGACCTGACCATCGAGATCCCCAAGTATTCGCTTAACCACGCTGCTGAAGCGCCCCACTGAGGATTTTTGCATGAGTCTGAAATGGGTTGATGTACTTGAGATCGCCATCCAGCTTGCAGAAAGCAAGCCGGACGTCGATCCTCGTTATGTGAATTTCGTCGATCTGCACCGCTGGGTGCTGGCATTGCCAGAGTTCAGCGACGATCCGTCACGCGGCGGTGAGAAAGTGCTCGAGGCCATCCAGGCGGCCTGGATTGATGAAGCCGACTAAGCGCGTCGCTGCAGGTTAGGCAATCCCCTGAAACCCGCGTATAATTCGCGGGTTTAATTTTTCGCAACACTCATATTTCTGGAGTTTTCCATGGCTGTTCAACGTACTTTCTCGATCATCAAGCCTGACGCAGTTGCCAAAAACGTCATCGGCAAGATCACCACTCGCTTCGAAGAAGCTGGCCTGAAAATCGTTGCCTCGAAAATCAAGCAACTGTCCAAAGCCGAAGCCGAAGGCTTCTACGCTGAGCACAGCGAGCGCGGCTTCTTCGGCGACCTGGTTGCCTTCATGACTTCCGGCCCGGTTGTTGTTCAGGTTCTGGAAGGCGAAAACGCCATCGCTCTGAACCGTGAGCTGATGGGCGCTACCAACCCTAAAGAAGCTGCTGCCGGCACCATCCGTGCTGACTTCGCCGAGTCGATCGACGCCAACGCCGTTCACGGTTCGGACTCCGAAGCTGCTGCTGCTCGCGAAATCGCTTACTTCTTCGCTGCTACCGAGGTAACCACTCGCTAAGCGAAAGCTTACGGGTGAGGGTGAATCCATGACGACATCTACTGGCAAAATCAACCTGTTGGGCCTGACCCAGCCGGAAATGGAACAATTCTTCGACTCTATTGGGGAGAAGCGCTTCCGTGCCGGCCAGGTGATGAAATGGATTCACCATTTTGGCGTCGATGATTTCGCCGCCATGACGAACGTCGGCAAGGCCTTGCGCGAAAAGCTCGAGGCTGTTGCCGAAATTCGCCCACCGGAAGTGGTCAGTGAAGACATTTCCGCCGACGGCACCCGTAAATGGGTGATCCGCGTTGCCTCTGGCAGCTGCGTCGAGACCGTCTACATTCCTACCGACGATCGCGGCACGCTGTGCGTATCGTCGCAAGCCGGCTGCGCCCTGGACTGCAGTTTCTGCTCCACCGGCAAGCAAGGCTTCAACAGCAACCTCACCGCCGCCGAAGTGATTGGCCAGGTGTGGCTTGCCAACAAATCTTTCGGGACCGTCCCGGCCAAAGTCGACCGCGCGATTACCAACGTGGTCATGATGGGCATGGGCGAGCCTCTGCTGAATTTCGACAATGTCATCGCCGCCATGAAGATCATGATGGATGATCTGGGTTATGGCATTTCCAAGCGTCGCGTCACCTTGTCCACCTCGGGCGTGGTGCCGATGATCGACGAACTGGCCAAGCACATCGACGTGTCGCTGGCCCTGTCGCTGCACGCGCCGAACGACGAGCTGCGTAACCAGCTGGTGCCGATCAACAAGAAGTACCCGCTGAAGGTGCTGCTGGAGTCGTGCATGGGCTACATGGCCACCCTGGGTGGCAAGCGCGTACTGACGGTTGAGTACACCCTGCTCAAGGACGTCAACGACCAGCCTGAGCATGCCGCGCAGATGATCGAACTGCTGCGCGACGTGCCCTGCAAGATCAACCTGATCCCGTTCAACCCGTTCCCGCATTCCGGTTACGAGCGGCCGAGCAACAACGCCATCCGCCGCTTCCAGGACCTGCTCCATCACGGTGGTTTCAACGTCACCACCCGTACCACCCGTGGCGAAGACATTGACGCCGCCTGTGGTCAGCTGGTCGGCCAGGTCAACGACCGCACCCGCCGCAGTGAGCGCTACATCGCTGTGCGCCAGCTCTCTGCCGACGCCGAGCTGCAAGACAGCGCCGCGCGCCACTGACCGAGAACTCGCCATGAGCCTGCGCGCCGCGCTGTCGATCCTTGCGCTTTTGCTGCTGGCCGGCTGCGTGTCGGGCGGCGCGGGTGACCCGCTGGCCAGCCGCCAAGGGCGGCAAGAGGCGGGCAGGGCGTATGTGCAGTTGGGGCTTGGCTATTTGCAACAAGGCTTGACTGAACAGGCGAAGGCCCCGCTGGGCAAGGCGCTTGCCCTGGACGCCAGCGATGCCGGCGCGCATGCCGCGCTGGCGCTGGTGTTTCAGGCTGAAGGTGAGCCGGCCCTGGCCGAGCAGCACTTTCAAAAAGCCCTGCAGGCACGCCCTGGCGATACGCGAATTCGCAACAATTACGGCAGTTTCCTTTATGCTCAGGGGCGATTTGCCGAGGCCAAGCAGATGTTTCGCCTGGCCAGTGCCGATACCCTGTATCCTGAACGCTCACGCGTGTACGAGAACCTTGGCTTGACCGCCCTGAAGCTCGAGCGTCGAGACCAGGCGCACGCCTATCTGCTCAAAGCGTTGCAACTCAACCCACGGCAACCCAAGGCGTTGCTGGAAATGGCTGAGTTGTCCTACGAAAACAGGCATTATGTGCCGTCCCTGGACTACTACGATCGTTTCAGCCAGTTGAGCGACCACGACGCCCGTAGCCTCCTGCTGGGCAGCCGCCTTGCCCGGGTGTTCGACGAGCAGGGCACATTGGCCAATTTGGGCCAGCAATTACAACGACTTTATCCCGGTACGCCGGAATATCAGCAATACCTGTCGGAGCAACGATGAACGCCGCGCATCCCGAAGTAGCCGTAGCGCCTGGCCAGAACCCCGGTGAGCTTTTGCGTCAGGCCCGTGAGAAGCGGGACTGGTCACAAGCCGAGGTGGCCCGCAAGCTCAACCTCACTGTCAGTTCGTTGAACCACGTTGAAACCGGCGCCTTCGACAAGTTGCCCGGGCACACGTTCGCCCGTGGCTATATCCGCGCCTACGCCAAACTGATGGACCTGGACCAAGCCACGCTGGTCGAGGCCTTCGACCGTTACACTGGCACCCACGCCAAAGGCAGCGAAGTGCATTCGCTGGGCCGCATCGAAGAGCCTGTACGCCTCTCGCACAACATCCTGCGCGGCGTCAGCCTGTTGCTGCTGGTGGCGGTAGTCGGTGGCGGCTTCGTCTGGTGGCAGGACCAAGGCAGCCTGCGTGGTAAGGACCTGGCCAAGATCGCCTTGGAGCACGTCGAAGTCGAGAGCGCCGACGGCACCACGCAGATTCACCCGCTGGACGAGCCTGAAGACCAGGCCGTGAGCGCAGGCCAGCAACCCGAGAGCGCCCCGTTGCCGCTGGAGCAGCCTGCGGGTGAACAGTCGGCCGCCGCTGCCGAGCAAGCCCCCGCCAGCGCTGCGCAGACCCTTGCCGCAACCGTAACACCAGCCCCCGCTCAGCAGCCCCAAGCGGCAACCGCAGCCACTGCGCCAACACCCGCGCCTGCTCCGGCAGCGCCGGCTGCCACCGCGCCCGTGACTGCCGCGCCCGCTGCCACTGTGCCCGCCGCGCCTGTCGCAGTGCCGGCCGGTAGCGCCAGTGTCTCGATTCAGTTCAGCGCCAATTGCTGGACCCAAGTCAACGACGGCAATGGCAAGGTGCTGTTCAGCGGCGTCAAGCGCAAGGGCGACAACCTCGAGCTGACCGGCAAGCCGCCGTTCGCGGTACGCCTGGGCTTTGCCCGTGGCGCGCAGGTCAGCTACAACGGCCAGGCCGTCGATGTTGCTCCGTTTACAAGTGGCGAGACTGCTCGCCTGAAGTTGGGACAGTAAGTCATGCACGGCGAATCTCCGATCAAACGTCGCGAATCCCGCAAAATCTGGGTCGGCAATGTGCCGGTGGGTGGTGATGCGCCCATCGCGGTACAAAGCATGACCAACACCGACACCAACGATGTCGATGCCACCGTCGGGCAGATCCAGCGCCTGGTGGATGCCGGTGTCGACATTGTGCGTGTCTCGGTGCCAGACATGGACGCCGCCGAGGCCTTCGGCCGCATCAAGCAACGAGTCAGCGTGCCGCTGGTTGCCGACATTCACTTCGACTACAAGATCGCCTTGCGTGTGGCCGAACTGGGCGTCGACTGCCTGCGCATCAACCCGGGCAATATCGGCCGTGAAGACCGTGTGCGTGCCGTGGTCGATGCAGCCCGCGACCGCGGTATCCCGATCCGTATCGGCGTTAACGCAGGCTCCCTGGAAAAGGACCTGCAGAAGAAGTACGGCGAACCGACCCCAGCCGCGCTGGTCGAGTCGGCGCTGCGCCATGTCGAGCACCTGGACCGCCTGGACTTCCAGGACTTCAAAGTCAGCGTCAAGGCCTCCGACGTGTTCATGGCCGTCGAAGCCTACCGCTTGTTGGCCAAGCAGATCATCCAGCCCCTGCACCTGGGCATCACCGAAGCCGGTGGCCTGCGCTCGGGGACAGTGAAATCCGCCGTCGGCCTCGGTATGCTGCTGGCCGAAGGCATCGGCGATACCATTCGTATCTCGCTGGCTGCTGACCCGGTCGAGGAAGTGAAAGTCGGTTACGACATCCTCAAGTCGCTGCACCTGCGTTCGCGTGGCATTAACTTCATCGCCTGCCCAAGCTGCTCGCGGCAGAACTTCGATGTGGTCAAGACCATGAACGAGCTGGAAGGGCGCCTGGAAGACCTGTTGGTGCCGCTGGACGTCGCGGTGATCGGTTGCGTGGTCAACGGCCCCGGCGAAGCCAAGGAAGCCCACGTAGGGCTGACCGGCGGCACGCCGAACCTGATCTACATCGACGGCAAGCCGGCGCAGAAGCTGACCAATGACAACCTGGTCGATGAGCTCGAAAAACTCATCCGCCAGAAAGCGGCCGAAAAGGTCGAAGCCGACGCGGCGCTGATCGCCCGTGGCTGACACACAGAATTCGTAAGGACTTTTCGTGAGCAAATCGCTGCAAGCCATCCGTGGCATGAACGACATCCTGCCTGAACAGTCGCCACTGTGGCGCTACTTCGAGGGCACCGTGGCCGGGCTGCTGGACACCTACGGGTACAGCCAGATCCGCACGCCGATCGTCGAGTTCACCGAGCTGTTCAAGCGCTCCATCGGTGAAGTGACCGACATCGTCGAAAAAGAGATGTACACCTTCGAGGACCGCAACGGCGATTCGCTCACCCTGCGCCCTGAAGGCACCGCCGCCTGTGTGCGTGCCGTGCTGGAACATGGCATCACCGGCAACGGCCAGGTGCAGAAACTCTGGTACATCGGCCAGATGTTCCGCCACGAGCGCCCGCAAAAGGGTCGCTACCGCCAGTTCCACCAGATCGGCGTAGAAGTGTTCAACCTTGACGGGCCGGACATCGACGCCGAACTGATCATGCTGACCTGGCGCCTGTGGGGCCTGCTGGGTATCCAGGACGCGGTCAAGCTCGAGCTCAACAGCCTGGGTACCAGCGAAGCCCGTGCCCGCTACCGTGATGCGCTGGTCGAGTTCCTCTCGGCCCGCCTCGAGCAGTTGGACGAAGACAGCCAGCGTCGCCTGAAGAGCAACCCGCTGCGCATCCTCGACAGCAAGGACCAGAACACCCAGGCGGTGCTGGTTGGCGCGCCGAAGCTCGAAGATTACCTGGACGAAGAATCCCGCGTGCACTTCGAGGGCCTCAAGGCCCGTCTGGAGGCTGCCGGTATCCCGTTCGTGATCAACACCAAGCTGGTGCGTGGCCTGGACTACTACAGCAAGACCGTGTTCGAGTGGGTCACCGACAAGCTCGGCGCCCAGGGCACTGTCTGCGCCGGTGGCCGCTACGACGGCCTGGTCGAGCAGATGGGCGGCAAGCCGACTACCGGCGTTGGTTTCGCCATGGGTATCGAGCGCCTGATTCTGCTGCTGGAGACTCTGGGCAAGGTGCCCGAGTCGATCAGCCGTCAGGTCGATGTCTACCTCTGCGCCTTCGGCGAGCAGGCCGAGCTGGCTGGCCTGCGCTTGTCCGAACGCCTGCGTGATCGTCTGCCGGGCCTGCGCCTGGTGGTCAACGCCGGCGGTGGCAGCTTCAAGAGCCAGTTCAAGAAAGCCGACAAGAGCGGCGCGCTGTTCGCCCTGATTCTTGGCGACGACGAGCTGGCCCAGCAAGCGATCGGCTTCAAGCCCCTGCGTGGTCAGGGCGAACAACAGAACATTGCCTGGGATGCTCTGGCTGAGCACCTGGAAACCGCGGTCGCACAGGCGTAACGCGGTCCAACAAGCGAATAGGCGAAAAGGAGTATTGGGGTGTCGAGTACCGATGATGATGACCTGGCAGGGGTCAAGGACTGGTGGAACCGCAACGGCAAGCCGCTGCTGACGGGCGCGTTGCTGGCCGGTGTGGTGGTACTGGGCTGGAATACCTGGCACAAGTACCAGAACAACCAGTCGCAAGGTGCCTCGCAGCTGTACCAGGCCCTGCTTGAGACCAGCCTGACGCCGAGTGGCCAGCCAGACGCAACCAAGGTCGCGGAACTGGCCGGCAAGCTCAAGAGCGAGTTCGGTGGTACCGCCTACGCCCAGTACGGCAGCCTGTTCGTGGCCAAGGTCGCGGTCGAGAGCGGCAAGCTCGACGACGCTGCTGCCGAGCTCAAAGCTGTGTTGGACAAGCCAGCCGATGCCACCCTGGGCGAGATCTCGCGCCAGCGCCTGGCCCGTGTACTGGCTGCCCAGGGCAAGGCCGAAGAGGCACTCAAGCTGCTCGACGGCGACGCCGACAAGGCGTTCCTGGCCAGCCGCGAAGAATTGAAGGGTGACCTGCTGGTGCAGTTGGGTCGCGCCGACGATGCTCACAGCGCTTATGAGAAAGCCAAGGCCTCGCTGTCGGATGAAGCAGCGGTCGGTGGCCTGCAACTGAAGCTGGATGACTTGGCCAAAGGGGACGCGTGACGTGATCGGTTGGAAACAAGCAGCAGTGCTGACCCTGGCCGTACTGGCCGCGGGTTGCAGCAGCAACAGCAAGAAGGAACTGCCCCCGGCCGAGCTGACCAAGTTCACCGAGGAAGTGGTACTGAAGAAGCAGTGGAGCCGTTCGATCGGTGACGGCCAGGGCGAGACGTACAACACCCTGGTACCGGCCATCGAAAACGACCGTATCTACGCCTCCGACGTCAACGGCGAAGTCTTCGCCCTCGACCGTATCACCGGCGACGTGGTGTGGAAGAAAGACCTGGACCTGCAGGTGTCGGGCGCTGTCGGCGTGGGTTACGGGCTGGTCATGCTCGGTACCCTCAAAGGCGAGGTCATCGCGCTGGACTCCAGCACCGGTGAAGAGCGCTGGCGTTCGCGCGTGACCAGTGAAGTGCTGGCACCGCCCGCCAACAACGGCGACGTGGTGGTAGTGCAGACCCAGGACGACCGCCTGATCGGCCTCGATGCCGCGACCGGCGACCGCCGCTGGATCTACGAAAACACCCCGGCCGTACTGACCTTGCGGGGCACCGGTGCACCGATCGCGACCAACCGCCTGGCGGTTGCCGGCCTGTCCACCGGTAAAGTGATCGCGGTGGATATCAACAACGGCGTGCCGGTGTGGGAGAGCCGTGTGGCCATCCCGCAGGGGCGTTCCGAGTTGGACCGCGTGGTAGATATCGACGGCGGCCTGCTGCTGTCCGGTGGTACCCTGTACGTCAGCACCTACCAGGGCCGCGTAGCGGGCCTGGACCTGGAAAGCGGCCGCGTGCTGTGGCAGCGTGATGCGTCCAGCTACGTGGGTGTCGCCCAGGGTTACGGTAACGTCTATGTCAGCGAAGCCTCGGGTACCGTTGAAAGCGTCGACGAGCGCTCTTCCAGCGCCCTGTGGACCAACGATTCCATGGCTCGCCGTCAGCTGTCGGCACCGGAAGTCTTCTCCAGCTACGTGGCTGTCGGGGACTTCGAGGGTTACCTGCACCTGCTCAGCCAGGTCGATGGTCGCTTCGTCGGCCGTGAACGAATCGACAGCGATGGCCTGCGCGCCCGGCCCCTGGTGGTCGGCGACACCATCTACGTCTTCGGCAACAGCGGCAAGCTCGAGGCACTGACCGTCCGCTGAAGCTAAGCTCAAGACCGCCAACGGTCTTGAGCCGCGGTGTAGGAAACGCCGCACAAACTCCGGCCGCTGCCTTGCAGCGGCCTTTGCATTTTCAAGAATTCAAGAGTGGAGAGCCGCATGGTTCCCGTAATCGCCCTGGTGGGACGGCCGAACGTCGGCAAATCCACCATGTTCAACCGCCTGACCAAGACCCGCGATGCCATCGTCGGTGACCTGTCGGGCCTGACCCGTGACCGCCAGTATGGTGATGCCTCCTGGCAGGGTCGTTCTTTCATCCTGATCGACACCGGCGGTATCACCGGTGACGAAGTGGGCATGGACGAGAAAATGGCCGAGCAGTCGCTCATGGCCATCGAAGAAGCCGACTATGTGCTGTTCTTGGTCGATGCCCGTGCGGGCATGACCGCAGCCGACCAGATGATTGCCGAGCACCTGCGCAAGCGCAACAAGTCGGCGATTCTGGTTGCCAACAAGATCGACAACATCGACCCCGACGTTGCGCGCGCCGAGTTCTCGCCGATGGGCATGGGCAACGCCATTCCGGTGGCGGGCTCCCAGGGCCGTGGTATCAACGCCCTGATGGAAGCCGTGCTCGGCCACCTGCCGCGTGATGCCGAGGACGAAGCCCTCGACCAGGACGTCGCCGAAGGCGAGGAAGCCGCGCGCATTCCTGGCCCAAGCGAAAAAGATGGCATCAAGATCGCCATCATCGGCCGCCCGAACGTCGGCAAGTCGACCCTGGTCAACCGCATGCTCGGCGAAGAGCGCGTGGTGGTCTACGACGAGCCGGGCACCACCCGAGACAGTATCTACATCCCGTTCGAGCGCGATGGCGACAAGTACACCTTCATCGACACCGCCGGGGTGCGCAAGCGCGGCAAGATCCACGAGGAAGTCGAGAAGTTCTCGGTGGTCAAGACGCTGCAGGCGATCAAAGACGCCAACGTGGTCATCTTCGTCATGGATGCCCGCGAAGGTGTGGTTGACCACGATCTGAACCTGCTGGGCTTTGCCCTCGAAGCCGGCCGCGCCATCGTCATCGCCCTGAACAAGTGGGATGGCATGGAGCCGGGTGAGCGCGCCTACGTGAAGACCGAGCTGGAACGCCGGCTGTTCTTCGTCGATTTCGCCGACATCCACTTCATTTCCGCGCTGCACGGCACGGGCGTGGGCAACCTGTACAAGTCGGTACAGGCCGCGTTCACGTCGGCGGTCACCCGTTGGCCAACCAGCCGCCTGACGCAGATCCTCGAAGATGCGGTCAGCGAGCACCAGCCGCCGTTGGTCAATGGCCGCCGCATCAAGCTGCGTTATGCCCACCTGGGCGGCGCCAACCCGCCGCTGATCGTGATCCACGGCAACCAGACCGAGAGCATTCCCAAGTCGTACTCGCGTTACCTGGAAAACACCTACCGCCGCGTGCTGAAACTGGTCGGTACGCCGATCCGCATCGAGTACAAGGGCGGTGAGAACCCGTACGAGGGCAAGAAAAACACCCTCACCGATCGCCAGGTCAACAAGAAGCGCCGCTTGATGTCGCACCACAAGAAGGCCGAGAAGAAGCGCCGCGACAAGCGCTGATTTCGCGTCAGCTTATTCGCGGGCAAGCCCGCTCCCACAGAGACCGCACAATCCTTAAGGACAGTGCTGCACCTGTGGGAGCGGGCTTGCCCGCGAATAGGCCCTTTGATCCAACGCAATCCCCCTATTGTTTCAACCTTTTTCCTGACTGCTCGATCCGCTATGCTCGGACTCCACCCCGTGCCGGATAAACCCCAGGAAAGAGGGCTCCATGATCCGCAGCAAACTGCCGAATGTCGGCACGACCATCTTCACCACCATGTCCCAGCTCGCCGTGCAGACCGGTGCGCTCAACCTTTCCCAAGGCTTCCCCGACTTCAACGGCCCGCAGGCGTTGCTCGATGCAGTGGGCCGGCATGTGGCCGCCGGGCATAACCAGTACGCGCCAATGACTGGCCTGCCGGCTCTGCGCCAGCAGGTAGCGGCCAAGGTCGCACGGTTGTATGGCGCACAGGTGGATGCCGATCACGAAGTGACCATCACCCCAGGTGCCACCGAGGCAATCTTTTGCGCCATTCAGGCGGTGATCCAGGCCGGTGACGAAGTCATCGTCTTCGACCCCTGCTACGACAGCTACGAGCCGTCCGTGGAGCTGGCCGGTGGCCGTTGTGTGCATGTGCAACTGAGCGACGGCGACTTCCGCATCGACTGGCAGCGGTTCAGCGATGCCCTCAGCCCGCGTACCCGCATGGTCATCCTCAACTCGCCGCACAACCCCAGCGGCGCGCTGATTACCCGTGAAGACCTGGACCAGTTGGCGCAGCTGATCGCTGATCGCGATATCTACTTGGTCAGCGACGAAGTCTACGAGCACCTGGTGTATGACGGCGTACGCCACGCCAGCGTGCTGGCCCATGCCGAGCTCTATAACCGTGCCTTCGTGGTCAGTTCGTTCGGCAAGACCTACCATGTGACCGGTTGGAAAACCGGCTACGTGATCGCCCCACCGGCCCTGAGCGCCGAGCTGCGCAAGGTGCACCAGTACGTCAATTTCTGCGGCGTCACGCCGTTGCAGTGCGCGCTGGCCGACTTCATGGCCGAGCACCCCGAGCACCTCGATGAACTGCCAGGCTTCTACCAGGCCAAGCGCGACCTGTTCTGCGACTTGCTCGAAGGTTCGCGCTTCAGTTTCCGCCGCACGGCGGGCACCTATTTCCAGCTGGTGGACTACTCGCAGATCCGCCCGGACCTGAACGATGTCGAGATGTCGTTGTGGCTGACCCGCGAGCACGGCGTGGCGACCATTCCGGTGTCGGTGTTCTACCAGCAACCCATCCCCGAGCAACGCCTGGTGCGCCTGTGCTTTGCCAAACGTGAGGAGACGCTGCGTCAGGCGGCGGAAAAACTATGCGCGATCTGAGTACACTGCCCGACCTGAAAATCGCCTTGGTGCAGACCACCCTGGCCTGGCACGACCGCGAGGCCAATTATGCGCACTTCGAGGAACTGCTGAAGCAAGTGGGTGAGGTGGACCTGGTGATCCTGCCAGAGATGTTCACCACCGGCTTCTCGATGCAGTCCGAAAGCCTGGCCGAGCCCGAGAACGGCCCAACCTACAAATGGCTCAAGGCCCAGGCGAAGAAGTACTGCGCGGTGATTACCGGCAGCGTGATCATCCAGGCCGCCGATGGCAGCCACCGCAATCGCCTGCTGTGGGCGCGCCCGGACGGCGAAATCCTGCACTACGACAAGCGTCACCTGTTCCGCATGGCGGGCGAGCACAAGCATTACACCCCCGGCGAGCGTCAGGTGCAGTTCGAGATCAAGGGCTGGCGGGTGCGCCCCTTGATCTGCTACGACCTGCGCTTCCCGGTGTGGAGCCGTGATGCCCAGGACACCGACCTGCTGCTGTACACCGCCAATTGGCCGGCGGCGCGCCGCCAGCACTGGAACCGACTGCTGCCGGCGCGGGGCATCGAGAACCTGTGCTTTGTCGCGGCGGTGAACCGCGTGGGCACCGATGGCAAAGGCTTCGCCTATTCCGGTGACAGCCAGGTGCTGGACTTCCAGGGTGAGAGCCTGCTCAGTGCTGGCGAGGCGGACGGGGTGTTCACGGTGGTGTTGAGAGCGGCGGAGCTGGCGGCGTACCGGGCCAAGTTCCCGGCGAACCTGGATGCCGATACCTTCGAGCTGCACTAACAGCCTGCACTGGCCCTTTCGCAGCACAAGGCTGCTCCTACACGTTATGCGCTTCACCTGTAGGAGCAGCCTTGTGCTGCGAAAGGGCCAGATGCCTTTACATCAATATCTGATCAGTACACATCCCGCCGATACCGCCCATCCTCGATCAGTTGCTGTACAACGGCTTCTCCAAGCATGCCCTTGAGTGCCGCATCAACGCCGGCCGCCATGCCCTGCAAGCTGCCGCAGACATACACACAGGCGCCATCCGCCACCCAGCGTTTGAACGCTTCAGCCTGCTGCAGCAACACATCCTGTACATACACCTTCTCGGCCTGATCCCGCGAAAACGCCAGGTCCAGGCGTGCCAGGTCGCCGTTGTCGAGCCAGCCTTGCAGTTCGTTGCCGCACAGCAGGTCATGCGCGCGGTTACGTTCACCGAACAGCAGCCAATTGCGTTGTTCGCCCGCGTTGACCCGCGCGCGCAGCAGGCTGCGCAGGCCAGCCAGGCCAGTACCGTTGCCGATCAGAATCATCGGCACCGGTGACTCGGGCAGGTGGAAACCACTGTTGCGGCGCAGGCGCACGCTCAGCAGGCCATTCACCGGCAGGTACTCAGTCAGCCAACCAGAACCCAGCCCGAAATTGCCATCCGGGTGACGTTCCTGGCGCACGATCAATTCCAATACCCCGTCACTGGCGATCGAAGCGATGGAGTATTCACGCGTGCCGATCGGTACCAGCGCATCGACCAGCGCCTGTGCGTGCAAGCCCACCAACTGATCGCGCCGGCTGGGCAACTGACGGCTGGCCAGCGCCTGGCCCAAGGTTTCGTTCAGGCCGTCGAGCTGTACGGTTGCGTTGGCATCCAGGCCCAGGCCGTCGAGGAAGGCGTCGACCCGCGGCTGACCATTGCGCGGCAGGATTTCCACCAGGTCGCCGGCCTGCCAGCTGGCAGGCTCCTCAGGGCGCAGGCCGATCAGGTAGACCGGCAAGCCCTGGCTGCCCGGGTTCATCAACTCACGTTGCACCAGCGTCCAGTTGCCGAAACTCGGCGGCTGCCAGGCCGTGACCGGCTGGGCCCCCGTCAGCTGCGCCAGTGCCTGTTGCCATTGCTGCAGCGCTGCCTGGTCGGCGTTGTCCACCTCCACCGGGCTGAACGCTGTGCTGGCACCCCGTTCAGCCAACCAGGCCTGCAGGCGACGGGCAAAGCCGCAGAAGTGCGGGTACTGGCGGTCGCCCAGGGCGAGCACGGCATAGTGCAGGTTGTTCAGCGCCCAGGGTTGGCCAAGCACCTTGCGCTCGAACGCGCGGGCGCTATCTGGCGCTTCGCCATCGCCGAAGGTACTGACCACGAACAAGGCACGACGGGCCTGGCGCAGGTCATCCTCGCCCAGCTCGGCCAAGGCGCGGACTTGCACCGGCAGGCCAGCCGCCTGCAATTGCCCGGCACTTTGCCAGGCCAGCTGTTCGGCGAAGCCGCTCTGGCTGGCAAAGCCGATCAGCCAGCTGCCGCTGCCAGCCTGGGTGCTGTCGACGCCGCCTCGGGCAGCGCGAACCTGGCGTTTCTTGCGGCGCCGGTCAAGGTACAGCAGCCAGCCGGTGACGAAGAACAGCGGCATGGTCAGGCTGGCGAGGGTGACGATGATCCGGCCCGGCAAGCCGAAGTATTCGCCTACGTGCAAGGCGTAAACGCTCTGCAGCAACTGCGCCTTGAAGGATTTGTCGTTGTAGCGGTCGTGGCTTTTCACCTGGCCGGTGGCCGGGTCGAGGACCAGCGTGTTGAACGCGCGCGGGTGCGCGGCATCGTCCAGCAGGTAGAACAGGTTGGCCGGCTGGCCACCTGCCGGTGGCAGGCGAAGGTTGTACATGGCCAGGCCCGGCCCTGCGGCCTCCTTGAGGTTGGCCCAGATGGCGTCATAGTCGACCACCAGTGGCGGTGCGTTCTTGTCGACCTTCTGTGGCCCGTGGCGGCCACGGCCTTCCCCGCGTTTTTGCTGCTGGCCCGCTGCCGGCGCATCGGCCAGCAGCCTGTTCAGGCCTTCGCGATACCATTCATAGGACCAGAACAGGCCGGTGAGGGCGAACAGCAGGTAGAACAGCAGGCACCAGGTACCGGCCACGGCGTGCAGGTCCCAGTTGAAGGCGCGGCCTTTCTTGGCCCACTCGAAGGTCAGCCAGACCCGCCAGTTGAGCGCCTTGCGCGGCCAGCGCAGGTACAGGCCGGAGAGGCAGAAGAAGATCAGCATCAGGGTGCAGGCACCGGTGATCTGCCGGCCACTGTCGCCCATGGCCAGGAACCGGTGCAGGTTGAGCATCAGGTTGAAGAAGTCCTGCCCGGCCACTTCACCCTTGAGCTCGCCGGTGTACGGATCGGCATAGCGCAGCTCGCCACGGCGCTGCCCGGGCGGCGGGGTGAAGAAGATCCGCGCAGCATTGCCTTCGTGCAGGTCCACCCACAGCATCGCGACCTTGTCGCCTTGCGCGGCCTCGGCCCGCTGTACCAGTTCGGCGGGCGGCAACACGCCCTCGGGTCGTACTTCGACCTTCAGCACATCGGCATTGACGGCTCGCAGCAGTTCTTCCTGAAACGACCAGATCGCCCCGGTAATACCCATCAAGGCCAGCACCAGGCCAGCGGTGATGCCAAAGAACCAGTGCAATTGGAACAGCGTCTTCTTCACCACATCGATCACCTTGTGTAGCTGCCGCAGCCTGCGCGGTGTGCATTATGCCTTGGTACGCAAAAGCCCCGCTCACTGGAATGAACGGGGCTCCGGGGTGTTGCTTTAGAAGTGAACGCTGGTGGTCAGCAACGCCGTCCGCCCAGCCGCCTGGTTGGCGAAGTGGGTGGAGAACGCCTTGTCGTAGTACACCTCGTTGGTCAGGTTCTGCACGTTGAGCTGCAGGTCGACGTTCTTGGTCAGCTTGTAGGCGGCCATGGCGTCGTAGCGCACGTAGCTGTCGACCATGGTGGTGTTGGCCACACTGCCGTACACGTCATCCACATAGAACGCGCCACCACCGACGGTCAGCTTCGGCGTGATCGAGTACGTGGTCCACAGGCTGGCGCTGTTGTTCGGCGTGTTCGGCAGCTGGTTGCCATCGTTGGCTTTGCCCAGCGGGCCGCCATCGATCTGGCGCGCCTGCATGTAGGTGTAGCCGGCAAAGACCTGCCACTTGTCAGTGAGCTTGCCGCTGGCCGACAGCTCGATACCCTGCACGCGGGTTTCGCCGACGTTTTCGTAGGTGGTGGTGTCCACCTGAACGCGGGCGTTTTCCTTCTCGGTGCGGAACAGCGCGGCGGCCAGGGACAGGCGCTGGTCGAGCAGGTCCCACTTGGTGCCGATCTCGTAGTTGGTGGTTTCTTCCGGCTCCATGTCGCTGCTCAGCAGGTTGCCGGCGCGGTCGCTGGTGTTGCCCAGTGGGTTGCCTTCGGTGCCCTCGCCGAGCATCGCGCCGGGTGGCGTCGCGGAGGTGGCGTAGGAGACATAGATGCTGCCGTTTTCGGCCGGCTTCCAGACCAAGCCCAGTTGGCCGGTGATGAACTCGCTGGTATCACGGCCCTTGGAGGCCACGCCCTTGGCGTTGACCACGGTGGCGCCAGCGGCATCGTAGGTGCGGTAATGGGTGTCGAAGTGGTCGTAGCGCAGGCCCATGTTCAGCAGCCAGTCAGGTGTCAGCTCCAAGGTGTCGAAGACGTACAGGGCACGGGTGTTGCTCTTGGTGTCGGTGCCGGCGTAGTTGCGCGAGATCGCGCCATTCCACGGATCATCCGGGTTCGGATTGCTCAACGAGGTGCAGTTGTAGCCGCTGTTGGCGCCGATCAGGCTTGGGTTACACGCCGTGGCAGACGAGCCGCCAGTAGCGGTATCAACGGTGTACGACGAACGCTTGCTCTCTTCCCGGCTCAGCTCGATGCCGGTGGAGAAGCTGTTCTTCATCCCACCCACATAGAACTCGCCAAACAGGTCGGTCTGGTTGGTGGTGGTGGCGGTGTTGCCAACGCGGCTGTTGGCGCGGCGCCAGACGCTGCCGTTGTTGACGTTGCCCTTGCTATCGTCAGGCTGGGTCAGGATGTAGTCCTGCATGCTGTTGCCGTGACGCAGGGTGTTCTTGATGGTCAGCGCGTCGGTCAGGTCATGCTCGATCGCGAAGGTGGCGATGTCGACGCGGCTCTTGCGGAAGTCGCGGCCGGTGAGGCCATAGAAGTTGTCGCTGTCACCGCCATCGTACGGCTTGCTCGGGTGCGCCGAAGTACGCGCGCCGCTACCACCGGTAGGAATCGTGTATGGGATGCCGGAATCCGGCAGGTCGTCGCTTTCCAGGTGGTAGTAGTCGAGGTTGACGCGGGTCGGGGTGCCCAGGCCGAAAGCCAGGGACGGGGCGATGCCCCAGCGGTCGTAGTTGACCTTGTCGCGGCCGGCGACGTTGCTCTCGTGGGTCATCAGGTTGAGACGACCGGCCACCGTGTCGCTGAACTGGTAGTTGCCATCGAAGGTGTAGCGTTGGGTTTGGTCACTGCCCCAGGTCCAGGCGCCATCCAGCGAATTGCCCAGGTGCGCACGCTTGCTCACCAGGTTGATGGTGCCGCCTGCGGCGCCACGGCCGCCGATGGCCGAGTTAGGGCCTTTGGCCACTTCCACCGACTCGATGGCGAAGATCTCGCGGGTTTGCGCGCCGGTATCGCGTACGCCGTCCAGGTAGGTGTCGCCCTGGGCGTCGAAGCCGCGGATGAATGGCCGATCACCTTGCGGGTTGCCGCCTTCACCAGCACCAAAGGTGATGCCAGGTACCGTGCGCAGGGCATCCTGCAGGCTGAGGGCGTTGGTGTCCTTGATGACCTGCTGCGGGATCACCGTGACCGAGCGTGGGGTGTCTACCAGCGGCGCGGTGTACTTCTGCGATGAGGCCTTCTCGACCTTGTAGTCGGTGCTGGCCTGCTCGGCCTTGCCATTGACGCTGGTGGCGTCAAGGGTGACGGCGTTGTTGGCGGCAGGCTCGGCAGCGTAGGCGGTCGAAGCAGTGAGGGCGACGCCGATGGCGGTCACGATCAGGCGTGGTGAACTCACAGCAGATGGCACGTAGTGACGCATTGGTAAGGACCTTCCCCAAGGTGATAAGGCGGCGGATCTTAATGTAAGCAATTGTGACTAACAATTGAGAGTCGTTACCATTCGTGAAGAATTTACAATCTTTACAGTTTGCCCTTACGGTTTTCAGTGGCTGAAACGTCTTAAGCGGCGAATGGGGCTTGTGGTCTGTAAAAGGGAATCAATATCATTGACGCCTTTACATTTGCCCAGGTGCCGCCGCCATGCTGCTTCACATACCCGGCCTGTTCGATGCCGACGAACTCACGCGTATCCGCGAGGCGCTGGAGCAGGCTGATTGGGCCGATGGCAAGGTCACTGCCGGGTATCAATCGGCCAAGGCCAAGCACAACCTGCAGTTGCCTGAAGGCCATCCGCTGGCCAAGGAACTGGGCAGCGCGCTGATTGACCGGCTGTGGAACACGCCGCGCTTCATGTCGGCAGCGCTGCCGCACAAAGTGTTTCCACCGCTGATCAACTGCTACCGCGAAGGCGGCAACTTCGGCTTCCACATCGACAATGCGCTGCGCCAGCCCAAGGGCAGCCCGGAGCGCGTGCGTACCGACCTGTCCTCGACGCTGTTCCTCAGCGACCCGGACAGCTACGACGGCGGCGAACTGGTGATCCAGGACACTTACGGCGTGCAGCAGGTCAAGTTGGCAGCTGGCGACCTGGTGCTGTACCCCGGCACCAGCCTGCACAAGGTCAACCCGGTGACCCGCGGCCAGCGTTATGCGGCGTTTTTCTGGACGCAGAGCCTGGTGCGCGAGGACAGCCAGCGTGCGCTGCTGTTCGAGATGGACAATGCCATCCAGCAACTCACCGCCGATGTGCCCGATCACCCATCGCTGCTGCAGTTGACCGGGACTTACCACAACCTGCTGCGCCGCTGGGCTGAGGTCTGAACCGTGTCATACCCGTTGCGTCGTGAAGAAGTGGTGGATGTTGCAGGCCTCAAGGCCATGCTCGAAGACAGCCCCGGCAAGGCGGCCCAGGCGATCCTGGCGGCAGCGGGGGAGGGGGTGGTTGAGGCGCAGTTGCTGCTGGGGCAGATTCTGCTCGATGGGCGCGGTATCGAGCAGGATGTAGACCTGGCCCGACGCTGGTTCGCCATTGCCACGGAGGGAGGCAGTGTCATGGCCTGCAACATGCTGGGGCGTTGCCTGGAGCATGGTTGGGGCGGTGAAATCAGCCTGACGCAGGCGGCCATTCACTATGCCCGGGCGGCAGACGCGGGGCTGGACTGGGGCCTTTACAATTTGGGCAACCTGCTGGCCACCGGGCGCGGGGTGCCGGCCAATCAAGCCCAGGCCTTAGTCTGTTACGAGAAGGCCGCGCAGTTGGGGCATGCCAAGTCGATGAACCTGTATGGGCGTTACCTGGAGCAGGGCATTGCCACGGCGGCAAGCCCGGCACGGGCGGTGCGCTGGTATCGGCGTTCGGCTGAGGCGGGGGACTTTCGCGGGATGTTCAGTTTGGCGATGGTGCTGGTCGAGCGGGGGCAACTGGCTGAGGCCGGGCCTTGGCTGGAGCAGGCGCGGGTTGAGGGGAATGTGAATTTCTTGCGCAGTGCGGTAGCCACATTGCGCGGGGCTGGGCCGTTGCTGGCGGGGTATGCAGCAGGATATGCCGAGGAACTCGAACAGCGCGGGGAATGATGTCTAGACTGCTGGCCCCGCGAAGAGGCCAGCACTGACGCACACATGAAAACGGGGCCTTTCGGCCCCGTTGTTCATTACAGGTAGTAGGCCTTCAGCGGCGGGAAGCCGTTGAATTCCACCGCGCTGTAGCTGGTGGTGTAGGCACCGGTCGACAGCCAGTACAGGCGGTCACCGATCGCCAGGTTCAGCGGCAGGCCGTACTTGTAGTGCTCGTACATGATGTCGGCGCTGTCGCACGTCGGGCCGGCGATGACCACTTCTTCCATCTCGCCTTTCTTCTCGGTCCAGATCGGGAACTTGATGGACTCGTCCATGGTTTCGATCAGGCCCGAGAACTTGCCCACGTCGGTGTACACCCAGCGCTCGACCGCGGTGCGCGACTTACGCGCCACCAGCACCACTTCGCTGACCAGAATACCGGCGTTGGCGATCAGCGAACGGCCTGGCTCGAGGATGATTTCCGGCAAGTCGTCACCGAAGTCTTCCTTCAGGAAGCGGATGATTTCTTCGGCGTAGGTTTCGAGGCTGTTGGTACGGGTGATGTAGTTGGCCGGGAAGCCGCCACCCATGTTGATCAGCTTCAGTTCGATGCCGTCTTCTTCTTTCAGGCGCTCGAAGATCACCTTGACCTTGGCGATGGCGGCGTCCCAGACGCTGATGTCGCGCTGCTGCGAGCCCACGTGGAAGGAAATGCCGTAGGGCACCAGGCCCAGGTCGCGGGCGAGGATCAGCAGGTCCATGGCCATGTCGGTTTGGCAGCCGAATTTGCGCGACAGCGGCCAGTCGGCAGTGGTCGAGCCTTCGGTGAGGATACGCACGTAAACCTTGGAGCCCGGTGCGGCCTTGGCGATGTTGCGCAGGTCGGCTTCCGAGTCGGTGGCATACAGGCGCACGCCCTTCTCGTAGAAGTAGCGGATGTCCTTGGACTTCTTGATGGTGTTGCCGTAGCTGATGCGGTCGGCGCTGACGCCACGGTCCATCACTTTGTCCAGCTCGTAGATCGAGGCGATGTCGAAGCTCGAGCCTTTTTCTTTGAGCAGGTCGATGATCTCGACCGCCGGGTTGGCCTTGACCGCGTAGTAGACCTTGGCGAATTCGAAACCGGCGCGCAGGTCGTCATAGGCCTGGCTGATCATCTGGGTATCGATGAGTACGAACGGGGTTTCCTGCTTGTCGGCGAACGCCTTCATTTTCTGGAAGGTGTCACGCGCGAAATAGTCTTCGACCTGGATCGACATGCTCAGGGACTCCATGGGCAAACTGAAAAGATAAGTGGCTGCAAACTGAACGTCCTCCGTATCCCCACTTTGGTTCGCCTACTCAGTACTTGAGCCGGATGGATCGTTTCCAGCATGGACGTTCGGCGCGCACTTTAGGGCGTGAAGAATGCAAGATCAACAGGCAATCCGGGCGTGTTCGTCGCGGATCGACGACCTGCCATTTGAATAACCGACTCATGTGACCGGCAGATGTTCCCCTGGTGTTCGCAAGCGTAAAAAATTGTGGAATAGACCGCGTTGTCCCTTTCGCGGGTAAACCCGCTCCCACAGGGATTACGCTATTCCTGTGGGAGCGGGTTTACCCGCGAAAGGGCCGGTGGTGTTCATATTTATGGCCACGATTTACTGGCACACCCGTCCATGAAATCCGCAAAAATTTTTTGTTACCGACTGGCGGATTTGCCGGTTTTGATGAGAAACATTACTATTCGCACCCTTGTCTGCCTCCCTGACGACCCCCACCGTGTCCGCACACAAAGGCTTCCTCGACCACTACCATGAGCTGATCGGCACCTGGACGCGCAAGCTGCGCAGTCGCCAGCAGGCCGAGGACCTCACGCACGATGCCTTCGTCAGGGTTCTGGAGAACCCCCGCGAGCAGGTCGAGCAGCCACGCGCCTACTTGCACCAGACGGCCCGCAACATTGCCGTGGATGGTTTTCGCCGCGAGGACCGGCGTCAGGCGCTGGAAGTGTTCGATGAAACCAGCACAAGCAGCAGCGGCGACCCCGAAGCCTACGTGCACGCCCTGGAGCTGGCCGACAGCGTCGAACGGGCGTTGGCCGAATTGCCCCTCAACTGTCGCCGGGTGTTCATCTGGCAGAAGCTTGAAGGCCTGACCCAGGCCGAGATCGCCCAGTGCATGGGCTTGAGCAAGAACATGGTCGAAAAGTATATGATCCGCACGCTCCGACACCTGCGTGAACACCTGGATGTGTCGGGATGATGAGTCAGGAGACCTTTTCGATGAAACAGCACGGCACCGACACCGTCCGCGAGCAGGCAGCCGAATGGTTCGCCCGCGTGCAGGATGCGCCGCGGGATGCCGAGCTGCAGGCGCGCTTGCACACCTGGCTGGCAGCGGACCCGCGCCATCGCGATGAATTCGAGCAGCTTGCCAGCCTGTGGCGCGCCGCCGACTTCATTCCGCGCCAGCGTCTCGAGGCGCTGTGCCAACCAGAATCGGTGCATCAACTGCCGCGCCGGCGCCTGGTACGCCAGGCATTGGCGGCCGGGGTGGCGGTGGTTGCCCTGGGCTTGGGCTGGAGTGGCTGGCAGTACCAGCGCCTCAACCACCAAGGCCAGTTGCAGACCGCCTTTGCAGAACGGCGGCAGGTCGCGTTGCCGGATGGGTCGCAACTGACGCTGAACGGCGGCACGCAACTGCAGGTCGATTTCAGCGCGGGGCGTCGGCACATCCAGCTGAATGCCGGCGAAGCCATGTTCATCGTGGCCCACGACAGCAGCCGTCCATTTGTGGTCGATACCGCCCAAGGCCGCGTGACCGTCACCGGCACCCGCTTCGATGTGCGCCTGGACCCGGCCGCCACCCGGGTGGCGGTGGAGCAGGGCTCGGTACGTGTGCAGGGCAAGGATGCCTCTC
The DNA here is from genome assembly GCF_024748985.1 of Pseudomonas sp. B21-031. Taxonomy (NCBI): domain Bacteria; kingdom Pseudomonadati; phylum Pseudomonadota; class Gammaproteobacteria; order Pseudomonadales; family Pseudomonadaceae; genus Pseudomonas; species Pseudomonas sp. B21-031. The sequence continues at coordinate 1,002,111 of NZ_CP087181.1, forward strand.
AGGCACAACTGACGGCCGGCCTAGGCGCGCATATAGATGCACAAGGCCAGGTGACGCCTCCCTACGCGGTCAATGCCGCCGCGCTCACCGCCTGGCGCCAGGGCAAGCTGGTGTTCGACAACGCCACCCTGGCCGAGGTGGTGGCCGAAGTGTCGCGCTACCGCACCGAGCCGCTGCGCGTAGCCCCCGGCAAGGTAGCGCAGTTGCGCCTGTCCAGCACCTTCAGCAGCGACGACACCGATGCCTTGTTGCGCGCCTTGCCGAGCATCCTGCCGGTGGCCATCAAAGCCCATGAAGACGGTTCTCGCGAAATAATCGCGAAATAGATTCAGGTTTTTTTCAGCCCGTTCGTCTTCCTCGCCAGCTGCAACTGCCAAGCATTTCCATTTGCATGCGGTTGGCGTTTATCCCGAACTTCAGGATGTCTTGACGACGTGAACAACAACAAGCCTTTCCCACGCGTGCGCGCCCTGGCGCTGGCCCTTGCGGTCAGTGCGGTGGCCGTCAACAGCCAGGCCGAGCAGGCCGGCACTGCGATTCAGATCCAGGCGCAACCGCTGGCTTCGGCGCTGAGCCAGCTGGGCCAGCAAACCAACCTGCAGCTGTTCTACAGCCCGGAGCTTGTGGCCGGTAAGCAGGCCCCGGCAGTGTCCGGCAACCTGGCGCCGGTGCAGGCGCTGCAACAGTTGCTGCAAGGCAGCGGGCTGACGTTCGAGGTGTCGCAGGACACCGTGGTGGTCAAGCCACTGCCCACCACGCTCGACCTGGGCAGCAGCCTGGAGCTGGCGCCCACCGACATCAAAGTCGTCGGCGACTGGCTGGGCGATGCCGACCAGGCCGTGGTCCAGAACCACCCTGGCGCGCGCACTGTGGTGCGGCGTGAGGCCATGGTGGAGAAGGGCGCGATGAACGTGCGCGACGTGCTGCGCGGTATCCCCGGCGTGCAGGTGCAGGATTCCAACGGCACCGGTGGCAGCGACCTGTCCCTGAACGTTGGCGTGCGCGGCCTGACCTCGCGTTTGTCGCCACGCTCGACCGTGTTGATCGATGGCATCCCGGCTGCCTTCGCCCCCTATGGCCAGCCGCAGTTGTCGATGGCGCCGATTTCTTCGGGCAACCTCGACAGCATCGACGTGGTGCGCGGTGCCGGCTCTGTGCGCTATGGCCCGCAGAATGTCGGCGGGGTGATCAACTTCGTCACCCGGGCAATACCGGAGCAGGCCTCGGCACAACTTTCCACCACCCTGGAAACCTCGCAGCACGGCGGCTGGAAGCACACCGAATCGGCCTTCGTCGGCGGCACCGCCGACAACGGCATGGGCGTTGCGCTGTTGTACACCGGGGTGAACGGCAACGGCTACCGCGAGAGCAACAACGGCAATGACATCGACGACGTCATCCTCAAGACCCACTGGGCGCCGACCGACGTCGACGAGTTCTGGCTCAACTTCCACTACTACGATGGCCGTGCCGACATGCCCGGTGGCCTGACCCAGGCTCAGTACGACAGCAACCCGTACAAGTCGCTGCGTGACTACGACTACTTTGCCGGCCGGCGCAAAGACGTGTCGTTCAAGTGGCAGCGCCAGCTCGACGACGCCACCCAGTTCGAAGTGCTGACCTACTACACCGACAGTTTTCGCGGCAGTGCCATCGCCTCGCGTGACATGAAGACCTTGTCCTCGTACCCGCGCAACTACCACACCTTCGCCATCGAGCCGCGGGTGTCGCGGATCTTCTTCGCCGGCCCGACCACCCAGGAAGTCAGTGTTGGCTATCGCTACCTGAAAGAAGCCATGCGCGAGCAGTCGACCCGCTTGGCGCTGATCGACAACGTACCGACGTCGACCCCGACCTCCGACGGCCACGTGTTCCAGGACCGCAGCGGCGGCACCGAAGCCAGCGCCTACTACATCGATGACAAGATCGACGTCGGCAACTGGACCATCACCCCGGGTGTGCGTTTTGAGCACATCAACACCGACTGGCGCGACCGCCCGGTGCTGGACGCCAACAACCGCCCGGTGGCGGAGAAAAAGCGCAGCATCACCAGCAACGAGCCGCTGCCGGCGCTGAGTGTGATGTACCACCTCTCCGATGCCTGGAAGGTGTTCGCCAACTACGAGACCTCGTTCGGCAGCCTGCAGTACTTCCAGCTGGGCCAGGGCGGCACCGGCAACAGCACGGCCAATGGCCTGGAGCCGGAAAAGGCCAAGACCTACGAGGTCGGTACGCGTTATGACAATGGCGGCTTCGCCGGTGAGCTGACAGCGTTCTATATCGACTTCGATGACGAGCTGCAGTACATCAGCAACGATGTCGGCTGGACCAACTTGGGTGCCACCAAGCACCAAGGGATCGAGGCGTCGGTGCGTTATGACCTGGCCGGGCTGGATGCGCGGCTGGAGGGGCTGTCGGTCAATGGCGGCTATACCTATACCCGCGCGACTTACGAGGGGGAGATTCCTGGCTTCAAGGGCCGTGATCTGCCGTTCTATTCACGCCAGGTGGCCACTGCCGGCGTGCGTTACGCGGTCAACCACTGGACCTGGAACCTGGACGCCTACGCGCAATCCAAGCAGCGCGCGCCGGGTACCGGTATCAATGCCGATGGCAGCTTCAATGGCGACTACATCACCGAGCCGAGCGCCGATGGGCAGTATGGCGACATTCCGGGCTACGTGACCTGGCATGCCCGCGGTGGGTACGACTTCGGGCCGAAGCTGTCCAACCTGACGCTGGCGGCGGGGGTGAAGAACCTGTTCGACAAGCAGTACTTCACCCGCTCCAGCGATAACAATGCGGGCATTTATGTGGGTGAGCCGCGGACGTTCTATGTGCAGGCCAGTGTAGGGTTCTGATACCTGCTGTGCCCCAATCGCCGGCAAGCCGGCTCCCACAGGATACGCGCCAATCCTCAGGCTGGCGCAGTACCTGTGGGAGCCGGCTTGCCGGCGATTGGAGCGCAAGGCGCTCCCTGCTATCAGGAAACCACCGCCTCAGCCGGCGACACGATCGAAGTCTTCGCCCCCCGCGAACGCCCCGAGCTCAGGTAAGCCGCAATCGACTCCTGCGTCACCTCGCCCAAAAACACCTGCTCGGCATCCAGCACCGGCAACCACGCCCGATTGAACTCGTACATCCGTGACAGCAGGATGCGCAAATGCTCATCGTGCGAGGCCGTGGCGTTGAATTGGCGCAGGAAGTCGCCGCAGGTCCCTTGCTGGCGGTGCATGTCGCGCCGGCGCACATAGCCCATCGCCTTGTTCTGCGCATCGGTCACTACCACATAGCGGCGGTCGTGCTCGTCCAGCAGCTCCAGCGCATCGCTCACCGGCGTCTCCGGGCTTACCGACGGTGCGTTGTCTGCCGCATCCTCGGCGCGCACCAGCAGCAGGCGTTTCAATGTGCTGTCCTGGCCGACGAAGTTGCTGACGAAATCATCCACCGGGTGCGCCAGCAGGGTGTCCGGGTGGTCCAGCTGCAACAGCTTGCCGGCACGGAAGATGGCGATCTTGTCGCCCAGCTTGATTGCTTCGTCGATGTCATGGCTGACCATGATCACGGTCTTGTTCAGCGCCCGCTGCATCTCGAAGAACTCGTTCTGGATCATCTCGCGGTTGATCGGGTCGACCGCGCCGAACGGCTCGTCCATCAACAGCACCGGGGCCTCGGCCGCCAGTGCACGGATTACGCCAATACGCTGCTGCTGGCCACCGGACAGTTCCCGTGGGTAGCGCTGCAGGTACTGCTTGGGTTCAAGCTTGATCATGTGCATCAGCTCGCGGGCGCGGTCGTGGCACTTCTGCTTGTCCCAACCCAGCAGGCGCGGGACCACGGTGATGTTCTCTTCGATGGTCATGTTGGGGAACAGGCCGATCTGCTGGATCACGTAGCCGATGCGCCGGCGCAGGGTCACTTCGTCCAGCGCGCTGGTGTCTTCGCCATTGATGAACACCTGGCCGGAGGTGGGCGTGATCAGGCGGTTGATCATCTTCAGCGTGGTGCTCTTGCCGCAGCCCGAGGGGCCGAGGAACACGCAGATTTCGCCCTCGTTGACGGTGAGGTTGACCGCGTCGACGGCTTTGACGTCCTTGCCGTTGACGTTGAAGGTTTTGCTGAGGTTCTTGAGTTCGATCATGAGCGCAGTCCTTCTGGAGTCAGGGCACGTTGCAGGGTTTGCAGCAGCAGGTCGGCGATGATCGCCAGCAGGCTGACCAATACGGCGCCGACCAGCAGCATCGACATGTCGCTGCGGCTGATGGAGGTCAGGATGAGGACACCCAGGCCGCCGGCACCGATGGTCGCGGCAATGGTCATCACGCCGATGTTCATCACCACGGCGGTGCGCACGCCGGCCAGGATCACCGGCACCGCGATGGGCAGCTCGACCATGCGCAGGCGCTGGCCGAAGGTCATGCCGATGCCGCGTGCGGCTTCACGGATGCCGGGCTCGACGTTGGTCAGCGCCAGGTAGGTGTTGCGCAGAATCGGCAGCAGTGAATAAAGGAACACGGCGGTGATCGCCGGCAGCGGGCCGAGGCCCTGGCCGAACTTGGAATAGAACGGCAGCAGCAGGCCGAACAGGGCGATCGAGGGGATGGTCAGCAGCACCGTGGCACTGGCTTGCAGGGGGCCGGCGACGGCCGGGAAGCGAGTCATCAGGATGCCCAGTGGCACGCCGACGAGGATGGCCAGGCTGACGGCAATGCCGACCAACATGATGTGCTGCCAGGTCAATTGCAGGACCTGGGCCCAATCGAGGTGGGCGAAGGTGTCGAGCAGGCTCATGGCTGTACCTCCTTCAAGGGGTGTTCACGCAGGAAGGCTGCGGCCACGGCGGTCGGGTTCTGGTGTTCGACGTCGACCTTGGCGTTGAGCTGGCGCATGGTCTCGTCGTCGAGCTGCTCGGCCAGCGGTTTGAGCAGGGTGGCCAGTTGCGGGTTGGCGTCGAGCACGGCTTTGCGCACGACAGGCGCGGCGGTGTAGTCAGGGAAGTAGTGCTTGTCGTCTTCGAGCAACTTGAGGTCGAACGCGTTCAGGCGCCCGTCGGTGGTGTAGACCAGCCCGGCGAACACTTGGTTGTTGTGCATGGCGGTGTAAACCAGCCCCGCGTCCATCTGGCGGATGTTGGCCCTGCCGACTTGCAGGTCGTACATGGCTTTGAGGCCGACCAGGCCGTCCGGGCGATTGGCGAACTCGGTGTCCAGGGCTACCAGGTGGTTGCGTTTGCTTTCGTCACGTAGCACCTGGTTGAGGTCGCTGATCGTATTCACCTGCGGGTAGGCCTCGGCGACCTGTTTTGGCAGGCCAAGGGCATAGGTGTTGCTGAATTTCGACGGGGTCAGCCAGATCAGGTCTTTTTTCGCATCAAGCGCTTTGACCTTGGCGTAGGTGGCTTCGGCGTTTGGCATGCGTTCATCGATGTGGTTGTACGACACCAACGACACACCGGTGTACTCCCACATCAGGTCGAGCTGGCCGGTTTCCTGGGCCTGGCGTGCAATGCTGCTGCCAAGGCCGGTGGTCACGCGCACATCGAAGCCGTTGGCGCGCAGGTATTGGGCGGTGATTTCGGCAAGCACGGTCTGTTCGGTGAACACCCGCGCGCCGATACGGACCAGCGGTTTGTCCGCTGCCTGGGCAACACCTGCAAACAGCAGGGCTGCGCCGAGCAGCAAGGCGATTCTCTTCTTCATACGTTCCCTCGTCTTATTGGGCCAGGCCACGTTCCAGCCAGCGCTTACTGGAGAAGCTCACCAGGGCGTCGAGCAGCAATGCCAGCAGCGCCGTACACGCGGCGCCCAGCAGCAGCTGCGGCTGGTTGTTCAGGGCAATGCCAGGGAAAATCAGGCTGCCCAGGCTGTTGGCGCCAATCAGGAATGCCAGGGGCGCGGTGCCCACGTTCAGCGCCAGGGCCACACGCACACCGCCGACGATGATCGGCACGGCGTTGGGCAGTTCCACCTGCCACAGTTGCTGGCGCGGGGTCATGCCGATGCCGGTGGCGGCTTCCTTGAGCGAGGCGGGGACGTTTTTCAGGCCTTCGTAGGTGTTGCGCACGATGGGCAGGAGGGAGGCGAGGAACAGCGCGAAGATCGCGGGCCCGGCGCCGATGCCCAGGATACTGAGCGCGATGGCCAGAACGGCCAGCGGGGGGATGGTGTTGCCAACGTTGAAGAACTGCATGAAGCGCTCGGCTTTGTCGACCCGGTGCGGCCGACTTAGCGCAATGCCAGCGGGGATGCCCACGGCCAACGCCGCCGCCATCGAAGCCAGCACCAGTATCAGGTGCGCTTGCAGGTAGAACCCAAGATCGTCGCGGTAACGCGCGATCGTGTCGATGCCGATCCAGTGGATCAGCAGGGCCAGGATGACGAGCACGGTGGCGCATCCCAACAGCCCTTTTCCGTAGCGTGTAGCCACAGGCGGACTCCTTGTGTTGTCGGCGAGCACACTCTTTTTTTGGCCGGCCATACCTGGCAGCGAGTGGTGTGTTCGCGAGTAGCAGCGTGAAGCAACCGAAGGCTGCGATCAGGCCATGAGCCGAACCCCGTCGGGCCCGAAAAAGCTGATGAAACCAGTCCCCAACCGAAGCGGGTTGCAGGGGAGTGGACGTCTCCGAGGGCGTAAAGGTTCCCATCTGAGGCGGCATTTGGCCAGTGTTAATCACTGGTGGATATGAAATATGGCGAGAAAAAACAGCGACTTAACGCGCTGGAGGCGTTGAAATAACTGGCCTGTGGCCTTTTGTCGTGATAAAGCGTTTGCCTTCTGAATTTGTATTGACTGTGCCGGCCTATTCGCGGGCACAGGCACCACTCATTCCTCCAGTTTTGGTCCCCGCCCAACTTCAGGTATGATATCGCCCCTTTTTGAATCCCCCAGTCAGGCGATTTCCCATGACCAACCAGGCCGCCGAAGTCGCGAAGCGCCGCACTTTCGCCATTATTTCCCACCCCGACGCCGGTAAGACCACCATCACCGAGAAGCTCCTGCTGATGGGCAAGGCCATTGCCGTCGCCGGTACCGTGAAGTCGCGCAAGTCCGACCGCCACGCCACCTCCGACTGGATGGAAATGGAGAAGCAGCGCGGCATCTCGATCACCACCTCGGTGATGCAGTTCCCGTACCGCGAGCACATGATCAACCTGCTCGACACCCCCGGCCACGAAGACTTCTCGGAAGACACCTACCGCACCCTGACCGCAGTGGACTCGGCGCTGATGGTGCTCGACGGCGGTAAAGGTGTAGAGCCGCGCACCATCGCCCTGATGGATGTCTGCCGCCTGCGCGACACGCCCATCGTCAGCTTCATCAACAAACTCGACCGTGACATCCGCGACCCGATCGAACTGCTCGACGAGATCGAAGCCGTTCTGAAGATCAAGGCCGCGCCGATCACCTGGCCGATCGGTTGCTACCGCGATTTCAAGGGCGTGTACCACCTGGCCGGCGACTACATCATCGTCTACACCCCGGGCCACGGCCATGAGCGTACTGAGGTCAAGATCATCGAGAAGCTCGATTCCGATGAAGCCCGTGCGCACCTGGGTGACGAGTATGATCGCTTCCTCGAACAGCTTGAGCTGGTTCAGGGCGCTTGCCATGAATTCGATCAGGACGAGTTCATCAACGGCCAGTTGACGCCGGTGTTCTTCGGTACCGCACTGGGCAACTTCGGTGTCGACCATGTGCTCGACGCTGTTGTCGACTGGGCGCCGCGCCCGCTGGCCCGTGTGGCCCACGAGCGTACCGTGGAGCCGGTGGAAGAGAAGTTCACAGGCTTCGTGTTCAAGATCCAGGCGAACATGGACCCGAAACACCGCGACCGTATCGCTTTCATGCGCATCTGCTCGGGCAAGTACGAGAAGGGCATGAAAATGCGTCACGTGCGTACCGGTAAGGACCTGCGCATCGGTGACGCGCTGACCTTCTTCTCTTCCGAGCGCGAGCAGTTGGAAGAAGCCTTTGCTGGCGACATCATCGGCCTGCACAACCACGGCACCATCCAGATCGGCGACACCTTCACCGAAGGCGAGGCGCTGGGCTTCACCGGTATTCCGCACTTCGCTCCAGAGCTGTTCCGCCGCGTGCGCCTGAAAGACCCGCTCAAGTCCAAGCAGTTGCGTCAGGGCCTGCAGCAGCTGGCCGAAGAGGGCGCGACCCAGGTGTTCTTCCCCGAGCGCAGCAACGACATCATCCTCGGTGCGGTCGGTGTGCTGCAGTTCGACGTGGTCGCCAGCCGCCTGAAGGAAGAGTACAAGGTCGAATGCGCCTACGAGCCGATCACTGTGTGGTCCGCGCGCTGGATCAGCTGTGACGACAAGAAGAAGCTTGAGGAATTCCAGACCAAGGCCATGGAGAACCTGGCCATCGACGGTGGCGGTCACCTGACCTACCTGGCGCCGACCCGGGTCAACCTGTCGCTGATGGAAGAGCGCTGGCCGGACGTCAAGTTCCGCGCTACCCGCGAACACCACTGATCGATCAGGCCAGGGCAGAACCTTGAGGTGACTGACCTGGCCTCATCGCCGGCAAGCCGGCTCCCACAGGTATTGCACAAGCCGTTGAGCCTGCGCAGGCCTTGTGGGAGCCGGCTTGCCGGCGATGAGGCCAGTGAAGGTTGTAACTACCTCAATTGCCTGCCTTGATGCTGGTCCAGATCCGCGTCCGGATGCGGTCGATCTTGGCCGGCATCGCTTCCAGCGCATACAGCTTGCCCATCACCTCGTCACTGGGGTAGATCATCGTATTGCCCTTCATGGCCGGGTCCACCTGCCCGTCTGCCTTGAGGTTGCCGTTGGCGTACTGCACATGGTTGCTGATGTTGGCCATCACCTCCGGCTGCAGCAGGTAGTTCATGTAGGCATAGCCCGCCTTCTCATCCGGCGCATCGGCCGGCATGGCGACCATGTCGAACCACATCGGCGCGCCTTCCTTCGGGATCGAATACCCCACCTTCACCCCGTTCTTCGCTTCATCGGCGCGGTTCTTTGCCTGCAGTACGTCACCCGAGAAGCCGACCACCACGCAGATATCGCCATTGGCCAGGTCGCCCGTGTACTTGGATGAATGGAAGTAGCTGATGTACGGCCGCACCTTCATCAGCAAGTCCTTGGCTTTCTCGTAATCCTTCGGGTCCTGGCTGTGATGCGGCAAGCCCAGGTAGTGCAAGGCGATCGGCAGCAGTTCCGGGCCGTTGTCCAGCACCGCGACCCCGCAGCTTTTCAACTTGCTCATGTACTCGGGCTTGAAGATCAGGTCCCACGAGTCCACCGGCGCGTTGTCGCCAAGCACCGCCTTGACCTTGTCGATGTTGTAGCCGATGCCGGTGCTGCCCCACAGGTACGGGAAGCCGTACTGGTTACCCGGGTCGTTCACTTCCAACGCCTTGAGCAGCACCGGGTTGAGGTTGTGCCAGTTGGGCAGCTGCGACTTGTCGAGGCGCTTCAGCGCCTTGCCCTGGACCTGCCGGGCCATGAAGTGGTTGGAGGGGAACACCACGTCGTAGCCGGAATTGCCGGTCATCAGCTTGCCGTCGAGGGTTTCGTTGCTGTCGTACACGTCGTAGGTAGGCACGATGCCGGTGGCTTGCTGGAAGTTCTTCAGGGTGTCGGGGGCGACGTAGCTGGACCAGTTGTAGATCTTCACCGTGTCGGCGGCGCTGGCCACGCTGGCGGCCAGCATCAGGGGTGCGAGAAGGAGGGTGCGCATGTCGGGTTTACCTTGCTTTGTCTGTTGTTATCGAAGGCAGGCGATTAGCGGATCAGAAAATCAGTACGTAGGTCTTGCGCACGGTCTCCTGGATGTCCCAGATACCCATGCTGTTGGCCGGTAGCATCAGTGCGTCTCCGGCTTCTATGTAGAGGGGCTCGCCGCCGTCGGGGGTGAAGGTGCAGCGGCCCTTGATGATGTGGCAGAACTCCTGCTGCACGATCTGCCGTCGCCAGCGCCCGGGTGTGCACTCCCAGATGCCGGTTTCGACGCCATCATCGCGCTCCACGCAGGTGACCGAAGCCACTGCAACAGGCTCGCCGAGCGGGACTGCGACCGGGTTGGAGCTGTCCAGCACGGCGCTGTCGGTGTCTTTGAACTGGGTGATGCTCATGACCGGTGGATCCTGTGTAGGTGAAAGGGAAGTCAGTGCATGAAGCCTTCCATGAAGTCTGCAAGGGAGCTGGCCAGACGCCGCCTCCACGGCGCGCTGGCGGGGTTGGCGAGGGTGCGGTCCTCGTGGACGAAACTCTGGATGATCGCGTTGTAGCCCAGCCAGCGGCAGGGTTCGGGGGGCCAGGCGGCGAGGCTCGACACGGGGCGGTTGTCGAGCACCCAGGGTTGAGCGGTCAGTTCGTTGTGCTGGCCCAGAATCAGCGCAGCCAGGGTGCGCCCGCCGAGGTTGGTGGCGCCGACCCCTTCGCCGCCGTAGCCGCCAGCCAGGGCAATGCCGCGCTGTCGGTCACACAGCATGTGTGGGCGGAAACGCCGCGCCATGCCCAGGTTGCCGCCCCAGGAATGGGTGATGCGCACGTGCTTGAGCTGCGGAAACAGCTCGCCGAACAGGTAGCGGCGCAGTTCCACTTCGGCCTCGTTCAGGGTGAAGTCTTCGCGCAGGCGGCCACCGAAGCGGTAGCCGCCGCGGGCGCCGAACACCAGGCGGTTGTCGGCAGTGCGCTGGCCGTAGGTGACCTGGCGGCTGCTTTCGCTGAAGGCCTGGCCCTGGGCAAGGCCAATCTGCTCCCAGGTCGATTCGGGTAGCGGTTCGGTCGCCACCAGCAAGCTCTGCACCGGCAGTTGATGCTTGCCCAGCGGTGGCAGGCTGGCGGCGTAGCCCTCGACGGCAGGCACTGTCCACTGGCAGCGCACGCGCGCCAGCGGTGCGCGTACTTCACCGGGCTGCCAGTCGACGGCGGGTGTGTTCTCGTAGATCGGTACGCCCAGCGCCTCCACCGCACGCGCCAGGCCACGCACCAGCTTGGCCGGCTGGATGGTTGCGGTGTGCGGGCTGTAGATCGCGCCGTAGGCGTTGCTCACCCGCAACTGCGCGTCCAGCTGTTCGGGGCGCAGCCAGCGGTAGTCATCCTCGGTCATGCCCTGGCGGTACAGGTCGTCGAGGTAGGCACGCAGGCTGCGCTCCTGTTCCGGGTAGCGGGCTGCGCAATACAGCACGCCGCCTTTGCGGTAGTCGCAGTCGATGGCCTCGCGTTGCAGCACGGTGTGCACTTCATCGGGGATGCCGTGCAGCAGGTCGATGCTGGCGCGGCGTTGCTGCGGCGACAGGGTGGCGAGCAGGCGGTCTTCGCCGAGCAGGTTGCCCATCAGCCAGCCGCCGTTGCGCCCGGAGGCACCGAAGCCTGCGATGTTGGCCTCGATCACCGCGATGTTCAGGTGAGGGGCCTGGCGCTTGAGGTAGTACGCGGTCCACAGGCCGGTGTAGCCGGCGCCAATGATGCAGACGTCGACCTCGAGGTCTTCGCGCAGCGCCGGGCGGGCACACAGCGGCTCGTCGAGCTGGTCCATCCACAGGCTGAGCGTGCGCAGGGGTTGCATCAGGTTCGGCTCCACAATCCGTCAAGGTCTGCGGGCGATGCTAGTGGCGTTGGGGGAGGGCTGTCCTACGTGCGTGCACGCAGGGAAATTTGCTTGAGGTAGGCCTTGGGCGTGAGCCCCGTGTGTTCGCGGAAGCACTTGTAGAACGCCGACAGCGAATTGAAGCCCGCGCTGAACGCCAGGTCGTCGATCGGAGCCTGGGCAGTATTGTCGTCCAGGCTGGCCATCAGGTGCTGCAGGCGCGCTTGGTTGACGTAGCGGTAGAAGCTTTGGCCCAGCACCTGGTTGAGCAGGTAGGAGATCTGGTTGCGGCTGTAGCCGCTGGCATCGGCGACCTGTTGCAGGTCCAGTTCCGGGTCGAGGTAGGGGCGTTGACGCTGGAAGTAGTGCTCCAGGTCCTGGGCCATGGTCGACAGCTGGCGCGGCGAAAGCCCGAGGCGGCTGGTGGCCGGTCGCGGGCTGGCGTTGGTCAGGCCCTTGCCCTGCTGTCGCACCAGCGTGGCGTACTCGTTGACCCGCCAGATCAGGCCATCCTTGACGGTGATGGCCTCGCTGGACTGGAACGCGACCAGGCCTTCGCCGCCTTGCACGGTGACTTGGTACTGGATGAAGGCAGTGCAGCCATCGATGCGGATGCGGTCGCTATGGACGATATCTTCACCCGCTTCCTGCGGCAGGCTGGCGCGCACGTAGTCGCGCAGTTCGTTGAAACCGAGCTCGCGGTTCTGGAAGAAGTCGTGGTACCGCACGTCTGGGTGATACAGCGCAATGACGCCGTCGAGGTCGCGGTGCTTCCAGCACAGGTGATAGCGCATCACGGTCTCGGCGGTGATGGGCGTCTGTTCGGGGCCGTCGGCGGGGGTGTTCGAACGCATTGGCAAATAGTGCCGGGGGCAGGGGCGGTAGGCAAGCCAGTGGGCGCGGCCAGAGGACATTGCATAAACCCTGAGCCTGTTCGAGCAATCCGGGTGTTTTGCACGACTCTAGGAAACACGTTTGAGCTAACCCGTTGATTCGGTTGAAAGTCATTTTTTGTCACATGTGGCACGGGCTCTGCACCGATCATCACGCGACTGGTCCCGATGCTCACAATAAAGGCGAAAAACCATGATCCCCTCTGCCGAATATCCGTATGTCGATTCCCAGAATCGTTCAGGCGTGTCCTGGGCGGCCATCTTCGCGGGTGCCGCTGCTGCTGCCGCGCTGTCTTTGATCCTAGTGGTGCTCGGTGCGGGGCTTGGCTTTGCTGCCACTTCGCCCTGGGCAGATGAAGGTGCCAGCGCCCAGACCTTGGGCGTGTCGGCGATCATCTGGTTGTTGTTGACGCAGATTCTCGCTTCAGGCCTGGGCGGCTATATCGCCGGCCGGCTGCGGGTGAAGTGGGCCAATCTGCATGGCGATGAAGTGTATTTCCGCGACACGGCCCATGGCTTCCTCGCCTGGGCAGTGGCCACGCTGGTTGCGGCCATGCTGATCGTTGGCACCGTCGGTGGTTTGGCCGGTGCGGGCGTGCAGGCCGGGGCGACGGCGGTTGGGGCGGCTGCGAGCATGGCGCCCAAGCCTGATGCCAATGGTTACTTCGTCGACAGCCTGTTCCGTAGCGATGGCCCGGCAGCGGTCAGCGACGATGCTGCCAACGGCGTAGCGGCGCGCATCCTGGCCAAGTCCATCGCGCAGGGTGGCACGCTGGCTGAAGGTGACCGCGCGTATCTCGCGCAATTGGTGGCCCAGCGTACCCGCTTGAGCCAGGCGGAAGCCGAAGCACGGGTAGATGAAGTGTACGCCCAAGTGCAGCAGGCCAAGGTGCAGGCAAAACAGGCGGCTGATACGGCGGCAAAAGTGGCGGCCTGGACCGCGCTGTGGACCTTCGTTGCGCTGCTCTGCGGTGCGTTCTTTGCCAGCCTGGCTGCGTTGTTCGGTGGCCGTCAGCGTGATCGCGTGCTGTGGCTGGAAGGGGAAGGCGTGGCCTACACGACCCATCGAAGCATTCAACGTTAAGGAAGGAGAAACAACATGCGCTCATTACTGCTGTGGATGCTTGGGGTACCGATTCCGGTGATCATCCTGATCGCGATATTCATGCATTGAGAATGTGGGGCCGCTTTGCGGCCCATCGCCGGCAAGCCGGCTCCCACCGGTGCGGCGCAGGTTTAAAGCCTTCGCCGTACTTGTGGGAGCCGGCTTGCCGGCGATTGAATGTCACACCGAACTAGAGAAATTGCTCGGCATAGTGACAGGCGACTTGTCTGCTTCCCACCTGCCGAAACGCCGGCACTTCAACACCACACCGCTCCGTCGCATACGGGCAACGCTTGTGAAACGCGCAGCCATCCGGCGGGTTCAACGGGTTGGGCAATTCCCCCGCAATGCGAATCTTAGGCTTCAACGGGTCCGGATGAATCGCCGGTGTTGCCGACAGCAATGCCTGGGTATAAGGGTGCAGCGGCTTCTCGTAGATATCCGCTTTCGGCCCCATCTCCGCCGGCCGCCCCAGGTACATCACCAACACCTGATCCGCCACATGCCGCACCACCGCCAGGTTGTGCGAGATGAATACGTAAGCGGTGTTGAATTCCTTCTGCAGGTCCATGAACAGGTTCAGCACCTGCGCCTGGATCGACACGTCGAGTGCAGAGGTCGGCTCGTCCGCCACCAGCACCTTGGGCTGCAGCATCATGGCCCGGGCCAGGGCGATGCGCTGGCGCTGCCCCCCCGAGAACATGTGCGGGTAGCGCTGGTAGTGCTCGGGTCGCAAGCCGACCTGCTCCATCATCTTCTGCACTTTTTCGCGCCGCTCGGCCTTGCTCAGCGAGGTATTGATCAGCAGTGGCTCGGCCAATTGGTCGCCGATCTTCTGGCGCGGGTTCAGCGAGGCATACGGGCTCTGGAAGACCATCTGCACATCGCGGCGCAATTGCTTGCGCTCGGCCTTGCTGGCGCCTGTGACCTCGGTGCCGGCGATCTGCAACGAGCCGGAGGAGGGCTCTTCGATCAAGGTCAGGGCGCGGGCCAGGGTCGATTTGCCACAGCCGGATTCACCGACCACAGCCAGGGTCTTGCCGGCCTCCAGTTCGAACGATACGCCATTGAGCGCACGCACCAGGGCGTGGCCCTTGAACAGGCCGCGGGACACTTCGTAATGGCGAGTCAGCTCGCGGGCAGTAAGTACGACGGCCATCACGCCACCTCCTGGTTCAGCGGGTAGAAGCAACGCACCAGGCTATGAGCCTGCTTGGCGAGGGGCGGGCGCTGTTGCCGGCAGTTGTCCTGCACGTACGGGCAGCGCGGCGACAGCAGGCAACCTTGCGGCCGGTCGTAACGGCCAGGGACGATGCCGGGCAGGGTGGCCAGGCGCTCGGCGCCCAGGCTGTGCTCGGGGATCGCCGCCAGCAGGGCTTCGCTGTAGGGGTGGGCGGGGACGTCGAACAGCTCGGGCACCTGGCCCACTTCTACCGCTTGCCCGGCGTACATCACACACACGCGCCGGGCGGTTTCAGCCACTACGGCCAGGTCATGGGTAATGAGAATGAGCGCCATGTTGCGCTCTTTCTGCAGGTTGACCAGCAGCTCCATGATCTGCGCCTGAATGGTCACATCAAGGGCGGTGGTAGGTTCGTCGGCGATCAGCAGCTTGGGTTCGCCGGCAATCGCCATGGCGATCGCCACGCGCTGGCTCATGCCGCCAGACAGCTGGTGCGGATACGCGTCCAGGCGGCTTTCCGCGGCGGGGATTTCGACCTTTTTCAACAGTTCCAGGGCCCGCTGGCGCGCAGCCTTGCCCTTCAGGCCCAGGTGCTGGCGCAGCACTTCTTCGATCTGGTAGCCCACGGTGAAGCTCGGGTTGAGCGCGGTCATCGGGTCCTGGAAGACCATGGCGATGTCCTTGCCCACCACCTTGCGCCGCTGGCGGCCGCTGAGCCTGAGCATGTCGGTGCCATTGAACGTCATGGCATCGGCGGTGATGCGCCCGGGGGCGTCGATCAGGCCCATCAGGGCCATCATGGTCACGGATTTGCCCGAGCCGGACTCGCCGACAATGGCCAGGATCTCACCGGCATCCACGGCCAGGTCCAGGCCGTCCACCACCGGTACTGCATGGGCGTCGCCGAAGCGCACATTGAGGTTGTTGATCTGCAACAGTGACATGGCGTTCTCCTCAGGCGGCGTTCTTGAGTTTCGGGTCCAGCGCATCGCGCAGTCCGTCGCCCATCAGGTTGATTGCCAGCACGCTGAGCAGAATGGTCACACCCGGCAGGCTCACCACCCACCAGGCCCGCTCGATGTAGTCGCGGGCCGAGGCCAGCATGGTGCCCCACTCGGGGGTGGGCGGTTGTACGCCCAGGCCGAGGAAGCCCAGAGCCGCGGCGTCGAGGATCGCCGAGGAGAAACTCAAGGTGGCCTGCACGATCAACGGCGCCATGCAGTTGGGCAGCACGGTGACGAACATCAGCCGTGGCAAGCTGGCACCGGCCAGGCGGGCGGCGGTGACGTAGTCACGGTTGAGTTCGCCCATCACTGCGGCGCGGGTCAGGCGCACATAGGCAGGCAGCGAGACGATGGCGATGGCGATCACGGTGTTGATCAGGCCAGGGCCGAGGATGGCGACGATGGCCACGGCCAGCAGCAGCGAGGGCAGGGCCAGCATCACGTCCATCAGGCGCATGATCGAGGGGCCGAGGAAGTTCGGGAAGAAGCCGGCCAGCAGGCCCAGCAGAATCCCCGGGATCAGCGACATCACCACCGACGACAGGCCGATCAGCAATGACAGCCGGGCGCCCTGGATCAAGCGCGACAGCAGGTCGCGGCCCAGTTCGTCGGTGCCGAGGATGAACTGCCAGGTACCGCCTTCGAGCCACACCGGCGGGGTCAGCAGGAAGTCGCGGTACTGCTCGCTCGGGTCATGCGGTGCGACCCAAGGGGCGAACAAGGCGCAGAACACCACCAGGCACATGAAGGCCAGGCCCATCACAGCGCCTTTGTTGCGCGAGAAGGCGTGCCAGAATTCCTTGTACGGCGAGGGGTAGAGCAGGCTTTGGTCCACCGGGCTGGCCGGTGCGACGGATTTTGCAATCGGGCTAGTCATGGCGAAGGCCTCAGCGCTGATGACGGATGCGTGGGTTGGCCAGGCCGTAGAGGATGTCCACGACGAAGTTGACCAGAATCACCAGGCAGGCGATCAACAGGATGCCGTTCTGGACCACGGGGTAGTCACGGGCACCGATGGCTTCGATCAGCCATTTACCGATGCCCGGCCAGGAAAAGATGGTTTCGGTCAGCACGGCGCCGGCCAGCAGCGTGCCGACTTGCAGGCCAAACACGGTGAGCACCGGGATCAGCGCGTTACGCAGGCCGTGCACGAATACCACGCGGGCGGGCGACAGGCCCTTGGCGCGGGCGGTGCGAATGTAGTCTTCGCGCAGTACTTCGAGCATCGACGAGCGGGTCATGCGAGCGATCACCGCCAGCGGAATGGTGCCCAGCACGATGGCCGGCAGGATCAGGTGCATTACTGCATCCTTGAACGCGCCTTCTTCGTCGCTGAGCAGGGTGTCGATCAGCATGAAGCCGGTTTTCGGCTCGATGTCGTAGAGCAGGTCGATGCGCCCGGACACCGGCGTCCAGCCCAGGCTGACCGAGAAGAACATGATCAGGATCAGGCCCCACCAGAAAATCGGCATGGAGTAGCCAGCGAGCGAGATGCCCATCACCCCATGATCGAACAGCGAGCCTCGCTTCAGTGCCGCGATCACCCCGGCCAGCAGGCCGACGATGCCGGCGAACAGCAGGGCGGCGAAGGCCAGCTCCAAGGTGGCGGGGAACAGGGTGAGGAATTCGGTCCACACGCTCTCGCGGGTACGCAGCGATTCGCCCAAGTCACCCTGGGCGAGCTTGCCCACATAGTCCAGGTACTGGACCGGCAGCGGCTTGTTCAGGCCCAGGCGCTCCATGGCCTGGGCGTGCATTTCGGGGTCGACCCTGCGCTCGCCCATCATCACTTCCACCGGGTCGCCGGGGATCAGGCGTATGAGCGCGAAGGTGAGCAAGGTGATACCGAAGAAGGTCGGGATCAGCAGGCCCAGGCGCCGGGCAATAAAACTCAACATTGTCGGGGTTACCTCTTCAGGCCTGGCGGCAGTCAGCACGCCACGGCAGTGCCGCCGGTCCCCGTGTGGGCTGCCGGCGGTCGTTGTTTTTCTACTTCACCCGGGTGGTGGCGAAGTTGTTGTTGGTCAGAGGGTTGATCACGTAACCCTCCACGTTGTCACGCATGGCGGTAAACACCTTCGGGTGGGCCATGCTGATCCAGGGTTGGTCGTCATCGTACACCTTCAATGCCTCGCTATAGAGCCTTGCACGCGCGTCGTTATCGATCACCTCGCGGGCTTGGGTGATCAACGCCTGGAATTTCGAGTTGCACCAGCGCGCGTAGTTCTCGCCATTTTTCGCCGCCTCGCAGCTGAGCAGCGGGGTGAGGAAATTGTCTGGGTCGCCGTTGTCGCTGGCCCAGCCGGTGGACACCAGGTCGGCTTCGCCTTTTTTTGCCCGGCGCAGCATCTCGGCCCACTCCATGACGCGGATGTCGAGCTTGATGCCGACCTTGGCCAGGTCTGATTGCAACATCTCGGCGGACAGCCGCGGGTTGGGGTTGGTCGGGCCGCCGCCGTTGCGGGTGAACAGGGTAATGACCGTACCCTCCGGTACACCGGCCTCCTTGAGCAACGCACGTGCCTTGTCCAGGTCGCGGGGCGGGTTTTTGTTGTCGCGGTTGAAGCCGATCATTGACGGCGGGTAGGGGTTGATAGCGACCAGGGCGTTGCCTTTGCCGAACAGCTGATCGACGTGGGACTGGCGGTCGAAGGCCATGTCGATGGCTTTGCGCACCCGCACATCGCTGAGGTATTTGTGCTCGGTGTTCATGGCGATGTAGCCGGTAACCAGTGCTTCGGTGTTGGCGATCTTGAGCTTAGGGTCTGCCTTGATCGACGGCACGTCCTCGGGCTTGGGGTACAGCGCTACCTGGCATTCATTGGCGCGTAGCTTCTGCAGGCGGACGTTGCTGTCGCTGGCGATGGCAAAGATCAGGGCATCGGCCGGTGGCTTGCCACGGAAGTAGTCTGGGTTGGCCTTATAGCGGACCTGTGCGTCCTTGCTGTAGCGCTGGAAGATGAACGGGCCGGTGCCGATCGGCTTGCTGTTGAGGTCGCCTGTCTTACCTGCCTTCAGCAACTGGTCGCCGTATTCGGCTGAGTAGATCGAGGTGAAACCCATGGCCATGTCACGTAGAAACGGTGCTTCCGGGCGGGTGAGGGTGATCACCACGGTGTGGTCGTCAGTCTTGTCCACCGACTTGAGCAATTTGCCAAAGGCCATGCTTTCGAAATACGGGTAGCCGACGCTGGTCTTGTCGTGCCAGGGGTGTTGTGGGTCCAGTTGGCGGCGCAGGCTCCACAGCACGTCGTCGGCATTGAAGTCGCGGGTGGGCGTGAAGTAGTCGGTGGTGTGGAACTTCACCCCCTGGCGCAGGTGGAAGGTGTACGTCAGGCCATCAGCGGAGATGTCCCAGCGTTCCGCCAGGGCCGGCCGGATGTCGGTCGTCCCGGGGGTGAAATCGACCAGGCGGTTGAACAGGGTTTCGGACGAGGCATCGAACGTCACGCCCGTGGTGTACTGGACGACATCGAAGCCCTCGGGGCTGGCTTCGGTACACACCACCAGCGGCTTGGCCGCAAGCGGCGCGGCGCTGCCCAGGATGAGCGCTGCCAGGGCAGCGCGGAGCGGTAGCGATTTCATGAATACTCCCTGCTAGCTTTGATTCCAGCGTAGCCGCCACGGCCTGTTTTTTTCAGTGGGCGAAGCAGGCCGTGGCGTCATGGGTCAGAGGATGTTGAACGGAATGGTGGTCACCACGCGGAACTCGTCCAGGCTGCCATCGGCCTGGGCCTTGCTGGCGCGGTGTGCGGTGTAGGTGGCGCGGATGCTGGTGTCCTTCAGCGGGCCGCTCTGCACCGCGTAGCTGGTGCCGATGCCCCACTCGTAGTGGGTCTCGCCGTCCATCCCCTTCACGTCATAGGCGGTGCCGCGGTAGTGCGTGCCGTCGATGCCCCAGCCGCGGGCGTTGTACAGGTTGAACTTCAGGCCCGGCACGCCGTAGGGCGCCATGTTCAGCACATAGGAAATCTGCAGGGATTTCTCGTTGGGGCCGTTGAAGTCCGAGAGCAGCGAGTTGGCCAGGTAGATGCCGTTGGTTTCGTGCAGGTAGTCGAAGTACTCGTTGCCGTTGACCTGCTGCCAGTTGGCCGAGAGTGTGTGGGCCTGGTGCGTCAGGCCAAGCGAAAGGCTGTAGGTGTCGTTGTCGATCTCCCCCATCTTCTTGCTGCCTTCGTCCACGGTCTTGTAGTAGTTCAGACCGGTGTTCAGGCTAAGTACTGCGCTGTCGCCCAGCACGTGGTTGGCGCCGAAGTAGTACTGGTTCCAGAAGTCGTCGACCTTGGTGGCGTACAGGCTGGTGGTCAGGCTCTTGAACGGCTGGTAGTTGACCCCGGTGGTGCTGGCGTGGTCGGTTTCCACGCCCGTGGCGCTGTACTCGGTGCGGAACTTGCTGAGGCTTTGCTCGGTGCGCGGGGAAACGCGGTCGAAGGTCGCAAAGTCAAACGACAGGTTGTCGAACTCGGCGCTGTGCAAGAGCGCGCCTTCGAAACTCGAGGGCAGGGCTCGGTTGCCAATGTAGGCCATCATCGGCGTATCCATCGACAGGCGGCCGATGGTCAGGGTGGTGTTGGACACGCGGGCCTTGATGTTGGCCAGGCCCAGTTTGCTCCACTGGTCGATAGGGTCGCCGTCGCTGTGGGTCAATGTGCGGTTGTTGGGGCCAGCAATCGCCTTACGGTTCTGTAGCAGGGCAACGGCGTTGTAGCCGGCCGCTTCGACGGCAAAGCCCACGGTGCCTTGGGTAAAGCCCGAGCTGTAGTTGAGGATGGTGCCTTGCAGCCAGTTCTCGCGGCTGTGGGTGTCGTGGCGGGTGCCGTCGCTTTTGTAGTACTTCCACAACGGGCCGCGGGCGGCGCGCTCGCGGGCGTACCAGTTGCGGGTCGAGCCGGACAGGCGCTGGCCGTCGATGAAGCCAGTAGCTTGTTCCTGTTCGCTGCCGGTCTTGAGGGTGAGCGGGACATAGTCCTGGCGCTGAGGGTCGGCTTCGACCACGGAGCAAAAGCTGCCGATGGTTAAGGCCAGTGCGGTTGAGGTGAATATTCTCAAGGTGAAAGCTCCCTTTCCTTTTTCTAGTTATTACCGGCCTTGTGAGCCGGGTTTATTGCTGCGGTGTTGCCAGGTTTGCCTGGGGTTGCCGGGCTAATCAGGGGGAGGTGTGTTGCCAGTGCCGGCCTCTTCGCGGGTCAAGCCCGCTCCCACAGGTAACTGCTGGTAGTGGGGAACCTGTGGGAGCGGGCTTGACCCGCGAAGAGGCCGGTACTGGTTAATGCCTAATCAACACTCACACCGGAAAAATCATTGCGGCCAAAGGGGCTGACCTTGAAATCGGAAACCTTGACACTGATCGGCTGGTTCACCGTGGAATGCGCCACCGGGGTAATCGGCACCTGTTGCTTGAGCCGTTGCTGGGCCTGGCGGTAGAGGGCGGTGCGCTGTTCGCGGTCGGTCACCTGCTTGGCCTGCTTGACCAGGCTGTCGTACTGCGGGTCGCACCACAGGGAGTAGTTGTTGCTGCCGATGGCGTCGCAGTTGTAGAGGGTGCCGAGCCAGTTGTCGGGGTCGCCGTTGTCGCCGGTCCAGCCAATCAGGGCGATGTCGTGCTCGCCGCTTTTCATGCGCTTGAGGTACTCGCCCCATTCGTAGCTGACGATGCGCACCTTGAAGCCCAGCTTGTTCCAGTCGGCCTGGAGCATCTCGGCCATGAGCTTGGCGTTGGGGTTGTACGGGCGCTGTACCGGCATGGCCCATAGGGTGACTTCGGTGCCGTCCTTGACCCCGGCCTGCTTGAGCAGTTGCTTGGCTTTTGCTGGGTCGAAGGGGGCGTCCTTGAGACTGTCGTCGTAGGACCATTGGGTGGGCGGCATGGCGTTCACCGCCCGTTGCCCGGAGTCCTGATACACCGCCTGCAGGATCGCCTGCTTGTTGACCGCCATGTCCATGGCCTGGCGCACTTCCAGGCGGTCGAAGGGCGGGTGCTGGGTGTTGTAGGCGATGTAGCCGAGGTTGAAGCCGGGCCGTTGCAGCACGTCGAGTGTCTTGTCGGCCTTGAGCGCCGGCAGGTCGGCCGGCCGAGGGTGCAAGGTGACCTGGCATTCGTTGCGGCGCAGCTTCTGGATGCGCACCGAAGGGTCGGTGTTGATCGAGAACACCAGGTTGTCGATCTTCACCTCGTCCGGTGCCCAATAGTCCTTGTTGCCCTTGAAGCGGATCTGCGCGTCCTTCTGGTAGCGCTGGAACACGAACGGCCCGGTGCCGATGGGTTGCTGGTTGATGTCGCTGGGGCGCCCGCGGGTCATCAGCTGCTCGGCGTATTCGGCAGACAGGATGGACGCGAAGCTCATGGCAAGGTTCTGGATGAACGCGGCGTCGACCTTGTTCAGGGTGAACACCACGGTCAGCGGGCCGGCCTTCTCGATGCGGGCGATGTTCTTGTCCAGGCCCATGCTGACGAAGTAGGGGAACTCGGTGGGGTAGGCCAGCCGGAACGGGTGGCCCTTGTCGAGCATGCGGTTGAAGGTGAACAACACGTCGTCGGCATTGAAGTCGCGGCCTGGGGTAAACGCCCTGTTGGCGTGGAACTTCACGCCCTCGCGCAGGTGGAAGGTGTAGCGCAGGCCATCCTCGGAGATGTCCCATTTGGTTGCCAGGGCCGGGTGCACGGCAGTGCCGCCGCGTTCGAATTCGACCAGGCGGTTATAGATCGGCTCGGCGGCGTCGTTGTCGGTGGCGCTGGTGTACTGGGCGGTGTCGAAACCAGCCGGGCTGCCTTCGGAACAGAACACCAGGTTTTTCGCGAGCAGGGCCGGGGATTGGCTCATCAGGCCCAGCGCGAGTAGGGTCGAAAGGGCGGTGGCATGGCGCATGGCGTGTCCTTGTTCGTCTGTTTCGCCGCCTCGGGGTACGAATGACGGCAACAGGTTGCCTATCCCGCTGCGGGTAGCAGCAGGCAGGCGTGATGGGGGTTTGGCTGTGGTCGGGCAGGCACCCGCCGCGCGGCGGGTGCCGGGGGCTACCCTATTATTTGTCCACGCTGACGCCGTAGAAGGCATTCAGCGAGAACGGGCTGATCTTGAAGTCCTTCACCTTGACACTCATGGGCTGGTACACGGTGGAGTGGGCGATCGGGGTGATCGGCACCTGCTGCTTGAGGATGTGCTGCGCCTGTTGGTACAGCTCAGTGCGTTTGGCGGGGTCGGAGGTGGCTTTGGCCTGTTTGATCAGGTCGTCGTAGGGCTTGTAGCACCACTTGGAGAAGTTGTTGCCGTCGATCGCATCACAGCCGTACAGGGTACCTAGCCAGTTGTCCGGGTCACCGTTGTCGCCGCTCCAGCCGATCAGCATGGCGCCCTGTTCGCCGCCTTTGGAGCGCTTGATATATTCGCCCCATTCATAGCTGACGATCTTCGCCTTGATGCCGATCTTGGCCCAGTCCGATTGCAGCATTTCGGCCATCAGCTTGGCATTGGGGTTGTACGGGCGTTGCACGGGCATGGCCCACAGGGTGATCTCGGTGCCCTCCGGGATGCCGGCTTGCTTGAGCAGCTGCTTGGCCTTTTCCGGGTCGTAGGGGGCGTCCTTGATGCTGTCGTCATAGGACCACTGGGTGGGCGGCATGCCGTTTACCGCCAGCTGGCCGGCACCCTGGTAAACCGATTCGATGATCTTCTTCTTGTCCACCGCCATGTCCAGTGCCTGACGCACTTCGAGCTTGGCCATAGGGTTGGGCACGCTGCTGCCCTTGATCTTGTCCATCACGTTGTAGGCGATGTAGCCGAGGTTGAAGCCGGCCTGTTGCGGCATCTGCAGGCTCTTGTCGGCCTTGAGTGGCTCGATGTCGGCCGGGCGCGGGAACAGCGTGACCTGGCACTCACCTTTCTTGAGCTTCTGCATGCGCACCGAGGCATCGGTGGTGATGGCGAAGATCAGGTTGTCGAGCTTCACGTCCTCGGGTTTCCAGTAGTCCTTGTTGCCCTTGAAGCGGATTTGCGCGTCTTTTTGGTACTTGCTGAACACGAATGGGCCGGTGCCGATCGGTTTCTGGTTGAGGTCGGCGGGCTTGCCTTCTTTCAGCAGCTGGTCGGCGTACTCGGCTGACTGGATGGAGGCGAAGCTCATCGCCAGGTTCTGGATGAACGCGGCGTCCACGTCGTTGAGGGTGAAGCGCACGGTGTGCTCGTCGACCTTCTCGAGCTTGGCGATGTTCTTGTCCATGCCCATGTCGGTGAAGTAGGGGAACTCGGTGGGGTAGGCCTTACGGAACGGGTGGTTCTTGTCGAGCATGCGGTTGAACGTGAACAGCACGTCATCGGCATTGAATGTGCGGGTCGGCTTGAAGTAGTCGGTGGTGTGGAACTTGACCCCTTCGCGCAGGTGGAAGGTGTAGGTCTTGCCGTCGTCGGACACTTCCCATTTAGTCGCCAGGCCCGGGATCACGGCGGTACCGCCGCGTTCGAACTGGGTCAGGCGGTTGAACACGGTCTCGGCCGAGGCGTCGAAGTCGGTTCCCGTTGTGTATTGCCCTGGGTCGAAGCCGGCCGGGCTGCCTTCGGAGCAGAACACTAGGTTGGACGCTGCGTGGGCGAGCGGGGCGCCGGCCAGCAAACCTGCGCCTAGCAGGAACGGAATGACTGCGTGTTTGAGCATGGTGGCCTCATTGTTGTCATTTTTGATTGAGGTGGCCTCGTGAGCCGACCTGAGGATACTTATGCAGGGGCTGTTCCCAATGCAACACTCAGAAGGATAGTTGGCGCCAGAAAGGTGGTACGAGCGTACATGGATGTCGCATCGGTATAACTTTCGCCGAAGTTGAACGTTTGCGCGGGCAAAATAATGGCAATTGCAGGATGTTTCGAGGGGGAGGGATATGTAAGTCGCACCTTAAAAGTGCGTAGGAAATGTCTTAAATTGCAGAATTAGGGCTGCTTTGCAGCCCATCGCGACGCAAGGCCGCTCCTACAGGTGCAGCACAAGCCTTAGGATCTGCGCTGCCCCTGTGGGAGTCGGCTTGCCGGCGATTGGGCCGCATGGCGGCCCCATTCAGATCAGGGCATCTGAACTTCGATCAAACCATCGGCATTCATGCTCACTTCGCTGGTACCCGCTTCGATATCCGGCGCCGGCGCTGCTTCGTCAGCGCCCATGGCTTTCATGGCCATCGGTGCGCTGCGCAGGTACGGGCGTGGGTAGCCGCTGCTGTTGAGGTTCAGGTTGACCACTTTGTAGCCCTTGCCACCCAGCGCCTCGGTGGCGAGCTGTGCGCGTGCCTTGAAGGCATTGACCGCGTCCTTGAGCAAATCATCTTCGCTGGCCTTGCGCGTGGCTGGGGCGATGGAGAAGTCCATGCCGCCCATTTTCAGGTCTTGCAGCAGGTCGGCGGTCAATTGCGACAGGGCTGGGAAGTTGGCGCTTTCCAGGCGCAGCTCGGCGCGTTCACGCCAGCCGGTGATCTTCTGCCCTTTGCTGTCATAGACCGGGTAGCTGTTGCGGCTGCCCTGGCTGATCTTCACATCCTTGACCTGGCGAGACTGCTGCACAGCCTTGTTCATGGTCTCGGTGATCTCTTTGGCAAGTTTGCCTGGGTCGGTGTTCTGCGCTTCGCTGTAGAGGGTCACGACCATCAGGTCGCGTGGTACTTCCTTGCTGACTTCGGCACGCAGCGACACCTGGTTGAAGCGCGGCTCATCGGCCGCCAGCGCAGGCAGGCTGGCGAGCAGGCCGCAAGACAGGATCAAGGCAGTGCCGCGACGAGGGATTTGCATGTAAGACTCCTTGGCAATAAAAGGGCGTGGGTGCTGGCTCTCCATTCCACGCATGGCCCATCAGACCGGCAACAGTGTAGTGGGTTCAAAAGTGCCATCATGAACCTGTGACAAAGTGTGGCGCTTTGCCGCATCGCTGCAGCGACGCGCCCGGCTTCGGTATACTCCAGCCGATTTTCTGGAGCACTCATCAGGAGAGCTCATGCTCGCCGACGTACAACCGTTGTCCGCTACACGTCAGAACCTCTGGCGCCTGACTGTTATTCGCGTGCTGGTCCTGGCTGCCCAGGCAGGCTCCGTGGGCGTCGCCTACTGGACCGACCTGCTGCCCTTGCCGTGGTTTTCGTTGGCGGCGACGCTGGCTCTTTCGTCCATCCTGTGCGCCTTCACCGCGTTGCGCCTGCGCCTGTCGCTGCCGGTCACCGAAATGGAATATGCACTGCAGCTTGCCTGTGACCTGCTGATCCACAGTGCCTTGCTGTATTACTCCGGCGGCTCCACCAACCCGTTCGTTTCGTATTACCTGGTGCCGCTGGCGATTGCTGCGGTGACCTTGCCCTGGCTCTATTCGCTGATTCTTTCGGGCATTGCCCTGACGGCCTACAGCCTGCTGCTGGTGCAGTTCTACCCGCTGGAAGGGCTGCCGCTGGCGCGTGACAAGATGCAGGTCTACGGCATGTGGCTGAGCATCGCCCTGGCGGCAGCGGTTATCACCTTCTTTGCTGCGCGCATGGCCGAAGAACTCCGCCGCCAGGAACAACTGCGTTCCGAGCGCCGTGAGGAGAGCCTGCGCGATGAGCAGTTGCTGGCCGTGGCCACCCAGGCCGCTGGCGCTGCCCACGAACTGGGCACCCCGCTGGCGACGATGAGCGTGCTGCTCAACGAAATGCGCCAGGACCACCCCGACCCGTTGTTGCAGGAAGACCTGCAGATCCTTCAGGACCAGGTCAAACTGTGCAAGGAGACCTTGCAGCAACTGGTGCGTGCCGCCGAGGCCAACCGCCGCCTGGCGATGGTCGAGCAGGACGTTACCGCCTGGCTCGACGAGGCGCTCAACCGTTGGCACCTGATGCGGCCCGAGGCCAGCTACCGCTTCCAGCGCCTCAGGGATGGCCAGGTACCGCGCCTGACCCCGCCACCGGACCTGACCCAGGCGCTGCTGAACCTGCTGAACAATGCAGCCGACGCGTGCCCGGACGATCTCGAGGTGCGCCTTGACTGGGACGCCCAGGACATTGTCATCAGTATCCGTGACCATGGCCCCGGTGTGCCCCCAGCGATCGCCGAGGCGATTGGCAAACCGTTTATTACCACCAAGGGCAAAGGCTTCGGCCTGGGCCTGTTCTTGAGCAAGGCCAGCGTGACGCGTGCGGGCGGTTCGGTGAAACTCTATAGTCATGAGCAGGGTGGCACCCTGACCGAATTGCGCCTGCCCCATGGCAAGCGAGGAGATGAATGATGAGTGACGAAACCCAGCTTGAAAGCGAAGAGCTGCCGCACCTGCTGCTGGTGGATGACGATGCCACCTTCACTCGGGTCATGGCGCGTGCCATGAGCCGTCGCGGGTTCCGCGTGAGCACTGCAGGCTCCGCCGAAGAAGGGCTGATCCTGGCCCAGCAGGACCTGCCAGACTACGCCACCCTGGACCTGAAGATGGAAGGCGACTCGGGGCTTGTGCTGCTGCCCAAGCTGCTGGAGCTGGACCCGGAAATGCGCGTGGTGATCCTGACGGGCTATTCCAGCATTGCCACCGCGGTCGAGGCGGTCAAGCGCGGCGCCTGCAACTACCTGTGCAAGCCGGCCGATGCCGACGATGTACTGGCTGCGTTGCTTTCCGAGCATGCCGACCTGGATGCCCTGGTGCCAGAAAACCCGATGTCGGTCGACCGCCTGCAGTGGGAGCACATCCAGCGCGTGCTGAACGAGCACGAGGGCAATATCTCGGCCACGGCGCGGGCGCTGGGCATGCACCGGCGGACCTTGCAGCGCAAATTGCAGAAGCGGCCAGTTCGGCGCTGAGTCTGTGCTGTCAGTGCCGGCCCCTTCGCGGGCACTGACAGAAATTGCCCTGTATCACATCCCGATCCCCGCAACTCGCAGCCGTTGACGTATCATTAGCCCCCTAACGGCAACTCCCTGCAGGATCGCTTGCGCATGCTCGCCCTTCTTATCCAGACGCTGAACATCACGGCACCGGTCTTCGCCATGCTGTTCATGGGCGTGCTGCTCAAACGCATCCACCTGATCGACGACAACTTCAACCGCGTCGCCTCACAGTTGGTGTTCAACGTCTGCATGCCGGCGCTGCTGTTCCTCGGCATCTACCACGCCGACCTGGCAACGGCGGTCAAACCTGGCGTGCTGCTGTACTTCGTCGCGGCCACCCTGGTTGGCTTTGGCGTGGCCTGGGGGCTGGCCATCTGGCGTTGCCCGCCAGCGGACCGCGGCATCTACACCCAAGGCGCGTTTCGCGGCAATAACGGCGTAATCGGCCTGGCCCTGGCCGCCAGCTTGTATGGCGACTACGGCATCTCGCTGGGCGCGGTGCTGGCAGGCCTGGTGATCCTCCTGTACAACTCGCTGTCGGCGGTGGTGCTGGCGGTGTACAGCCCGGACCTCAAGTCCGACCCGTGGAGCATCTGCAAGAACATCTTCAGCAACCCATTGATCATCAGTGTGCTGGTGGCAACGCCCATGGCCTATGGCCAGGTGCCGTTGCCCAACTGGTTGCTCACTTCAGGCGACTACCTGGCGCAAATGACCTTGCCGCTGGCATTGATGTGCATCGGTGGCACCTTGTCGCTGGCGGCGCTGCGTGACAGTGGCAGGCTGGCCATCGATGCCAGCTTGGTGAAGATGGTCTGGTTACCGCTGATCGGCACACTGGGTGCGTGGCTGTGCGGGTTCCGCGGTGCCGAGCTGGGCATTTTGTTCCTGTACATCGGCAGCCCGACGGCGGCAGCCAGCTATGTCATGGCGCGGGCGGCCAACGGCAACCATGAGTTGGCGGCTTCGATCATCGTGATCACTACGCTAATGGCGGCGATCACCACCAATATCGGTATTTTCATCTTGCAGTGGGGCGGATGGATCTAGATCCTTGACTGCAAATAACAGCAATAACACTGCCTCACTGAGCTAAAGGACACTTCATGCAAGACCAGAGCACGCCCGAGCGCTTGCAGCGCGGGCTGAAGAATCGCCATATCCAGCTGATCGCGCTGGGTGGGGCCATCGGCACCGGGCTGTTCCTGGGGATCGCCCAGACCATTCAACTGGCCGGCCCTTCCGTATTGCTGGGCTACGCCATCGCCGGCCTGATGGCCTTCTTCATCATGCGCCAGCTGGGTGAAATGGTGGTCGAAGAGCCGGTCGCCGGCAGCTTCAGCCACTTCGCCCACCAGTACTGGAGCGAGTTCGCAGGCTTTGTCTCGGGCTGGAACTACTGGGTGGTGTACGTGCTGGTGGGCATGGCCGAACTGACCGCCGTGGGCATCTATGTGCAGTACTGGTGGCCAGATTTCCCCACCTGGGCAACGGCGGCGATCTTCTTCGTGGCGATCAATCTCATCAACCTGACCCAAGTGAAGGTCTACGGGGAGATGGAGTTCTGGTTCGCCCTGGTCAAGGTAGTGGCCATCGTCAGCATGATCGGCTTTGGTGCCTGGCTGTTGAGCAGTGGCCACGGCGGCCCGGACGCCAGCGTGGCCAACCTGTGGCAATACGGCGGGTTCTTCCCGAATGGCGTTACTGGCCTGATCATGGCCTTGGCTGTGATCATGTTCTCTTTCGGTGGGCTGGAGCTGGTAGGTATCACCGCCGCCGAGGCAGATAACCCGCGTCAGAGCATCCCTAAGGCCACCAACCAGGTGGTCTACCGCATCCTGATTTTCTACATCGGCGCCCTGGCGGTGCTGTTGTCGCTGTACCCGTGGCAGAAGGTGGTGCAGGGGGGCAGCCCGTTCGTGATGATTTTCCATGAGCTGGACAGCGACCTGGTGGCGACCATCCTCAATGTCGTGGTGCTGACGGCGGCGCTGTCGGTCTACAACAGCTGCGTGTACGCCAACAGCCGCATGCTGTTCGGCCTGGCCAGCCAGGGTGATGCGCCGCGCCAGTTGCTCAAGGTCAGCCGCAGTGGTGTACCGCTGACAGCGCTGGGTGTTTCGGCATTTGCCACGGGCATGTGCGTACTGATCAACTACCTGATGCCGGGTGAAGCCTTTGGCTTGCTGATGGCCCTGGCGGTGTCGGCGCTGGTGATCAACTGGGCGAGCATCAGCATCACCCACCTCAAATTCCGCAAGGCCAAGCTGGCGTCGGGTATTACCCCGTTCTACCAGAGCTGGGGGCACCCGATTACCAATTACCTGTGCCTGGCGTTCATCGTGCTGATTCTGGTGGTGATGTACCTGACGCCGCCGATTCGCATCTCGGTGATGCTGATTCCGGGTTGGATTGCGGTGCTTTGGGTCGCGTTCCGGTTGAAGAAGGCCCGGCAGGGCTGAGGGCTTGTGGCGCCCTCCGCTGGCCTCAGTGCTGCCGCCGCCACGCACGTACGGTGGTGTACAGCAGCACCAAGGCCAGCACTGGCAGGACATAGAACAGCATGAGCCGCTCCAGGCGGCCGGCCAATGGCATGCCGGTGGTAAAGGCCACCACGTGCAGCCCATAGGCCAGGTACAGGCAGAGAAACACCAGGCCTTCAGCGCGGGTGATCCGGTAGCCCGAATAGAACACCGGCAGGCTCAAGACGGCGACGCCCAGCATCACGGGGAGGTCGAAGGCCAGTGCGTTGGGTGAGATCGACAGCGGTTCAGGGGTGATCAGCGCGGTCAGGCCCAGCACACCCAGCAGGTTGAACAGGTTGCTGCCGATCACCGTGCCAACGGCGATTTCCCGTTCGCCGCGCAGGGCGGCAATCATCGCGGCGGCCAGCTCTGGCAATGACGTGCAGACCGCGACCACGGTGAGGCCGATGATGCGTTCGGAAAGACCAAGGTCAGTCGCCACCTCAACGGCGGCTTCCAGCAGCAAGTGGCCGGCCAGGCTCAGCAGGCCAAGGCCAAGGGCAATCTGCAGCAGCGTGCTTGACCAAAAGCGTGCACCACTGACCTTGATGTTGCTGGGCGCGGGGTAGGTGCGAGCGTAATGGCGTGATTGATGCCAGAGCATGGCCAGGTAGCCCACCAGCGCCAGCAACAGCAGCAAGCCCTCCCCGCGGCCCAGGTAGCCATTGGCGGCCAGCGCATACACCAGCGCGCTGGCTGCGATCATCAGGGGAATATCCAGGCGAACCAGTTGACGTGAAACGCGCAGCGGGATGATCAGCGCGGCCAGGCCGAGAATCACCAGTACGTTGAAGATGTTGCTGCCAATCACGCTGCCGACGGCGACATCCGGTGCGCCCTGGAAGGCGGCCTGTAGGCTTACCGTGAGCTGCGGTGCGGTGCTGCCGAAGGCCACCAGGCTCAGCCCGATGATCAGTGGGCGCACGTGCAGGCGCAAGGCCAGGCGCAGGGCCATGCGTACCAGCAGCTCGGCACCGCAGGCCAGCAGCAACAAGGCGACGCCCAGTTGCAGGAGGCTGAAGGTGGGAAGGGTGGCCAGGTCGAAAATGGTCAGGGCTCCAGTGGGGTCAGTCGCTCAGACCTTGTACCCGGACGCGCGCCGTTCCGCTACGGAGCATGCCGATTTTTTGTGCTGCAGCGCGTGACAGGTCGATCAGCCGGCCGCGTGTATGCGGGCCGCGGTCATTGATGCGCACCACCACGCTGCGTTGGTTGGCGAGGTTGGTGACCAGCACGCGGCTGCCGAACGGCAGGCTGCGGTGAGCGGCGGTAAGGCCGTGCTGGTTGAAAGGTTCGCCACTGGCCGTGCGTTTGCCATGGTGGCGCGAGCCGTAATAAGAGGCGGTGCCGGTCTTGTCGTAGCCGCGGGGGTCGATATCGTGGCTGGCACAGCCGGCCAGCAGGGAGAACAGGGCGAGGGTGCCGAGGGATCGTTTTAGCAAGTCAAAGGCTCTCCAGTGCGACCATTCGCGGGCAAGCCAGCTCCCACAGGTATGTCAGCGTCTGTGAGAGCGGCGCTGTACCTGTGGGAGCGGGCTTGCCCGCGAACGAGGGCGAAGCCCTCGTAGGATTACAGGGTCAAAACAATCAACCTTCGAGCTTGGCTTTGAGCAATTGGTTCACTTGCCCCGGGTTGGCCTTGCCCTTCGACGCCTTCATCGCCTGGCCGACGAAGAAGCCGAACATCTTGCCGCGCTTGGCCTCGTCGGCGGCGCGGTACTGTTCGACCTGTTCGGCATTGGCAGCCAGCATTTCGTCGAGCATCTTGTCGATCGCACCGGTGTCGGTGACCTGCTTCAGGCCACGGCTCTCGATGATGCTGTCGGCATCGCCTTCACCGGCGGCCATGGCCTCGAACACGGTCTTGGCGATCTTGCCGCTGATGGTGTTGTCGCTGATACGCAGTAGCATGCCACCCAACTGCTCGGCGCTGACCGGCGCCTGGTCAATCTCGACACCCAGCTTGTTCAGCAGGCTGCCCAGCTCGACCATGACCCAGTTGGCTGCCAGCTTGGCGTCGCCACCAATCTTCACCACTTGCTCGAAGTAGTCTGCCTGTTCGCGGCTCGATGCCAGCACGTTCGCGTCGTAGGCCGACAGGCCGTACTGGCTCTGGAAGCGCTCGACCTTCTGCGGCGGCAGCTCTGGCAGGCCGGCGCGGATGGTGTCGAGGAAGCTGTCCTCGATGACCACCGGCAGCAGGTCTGGGTCGGGGAAGTAACGGTAGTCGTTGGCTTCCTCCTTGCTGCGCATGGAGCGGGTCTCGTCCTTGTTCGGGTCGTACAGGCGGGTTTCCTGGATGACCTTGCCACCGTCTTCGATCAAGTCGATCTGGCGCTGGATCTCGCTGTTGATCGCGCGTTCGATGAAGCGGAACGAGTTGACGTTCTTGATCTCGCAGCGGGTACCGAACTCGGCCTGGCCTTTTGGTCGGATCGACACGTTGCAGTCGCAGCGCAGCGAGCCTTCGGCCATGTTGCCGTCGCAGATGCCCAGGTAGCGCACCAGGGCGTGGATCGCCTTGACGTAGGCCACGGCTTCTTTGGCGCTGCGCATGTCCGGCTCGGACACGATTTCCAGCAGCGGCGTGCCGGCGCGGTTCAGGTCGATGCCGGTGGAGCCGCTGAAGTCTTCGTGCAGGCTCTTGCCGGCGTCTTCCTCCAGGTGCGCACGGGTCACGCCGATGCGCTTGATGGTGCCGTCTTCCAGGGCGATGTCCAGGTGGCCCTTGCCGACGATTGGCAGGTCCATCTGGCTGATCTGGTAGCCCTTGGGCAGGTCGGGGTAGAAGTAGTTCTTGCGCGCGAACACGTTGCGCTTGCCGATCTCGGCATCGATCGCCAGGCCGAACATGCACGCCATGCGCACGGCTTCCTGGTTCAGCACCGGCAGTACACCAGGCATGCCTAAGTCAACCAGGCTGGCCTGGGTGTTTGGCTCGGAGCCGAAGGTGGTGGCGCTGCCGGAGAAGATCTTCGACTGGGTGGCGAGCTGAGTATGAATCTCCAGCCCGATCACAACTTCCCATTGCATGTGTGAACTCCTCAGAAGCCGTTAGGGGCGCGGGTGTGCCAGTCGGTCACTTGCTGGTAGCGGTGCGCGACGTTGAGCAGGCGGCCTTCCTGGAAGTAGGGCGCCAGCAGTTGCACGCCGACCGGCAGGCCATCGACGAAGCCCGCCGGCATCGACAGGCCCGGCAGGCCCGCCAGGTTGGCGGTGATGGTGTAGACGTCTTCCAGGTAGGCGGCGACGGGGTCGCTGCTCTTGGCGCCGAGCTTCCAGGCCGGGTTCGGCGTGGTTGGGCCGAGGATCAGGTCAACCCCTTCGAACGCGGCCATGAAGTCGTTCTTGATCAGGCGACGAATCTGCTGGGCTTTGACGTAGTAGGCGTCGTAGTAACCGGCCGACAGGGCGTAGGTGCCAACCATGATGCGGCGCTGCACTTCGGCGCCGAAGCCTTCGCCCCGGGAACGCTTGTACAGGTCGGTCAGGTCTTTTGGCTCTTCGCAGCGATAGCCGAAGCGCACGCCGTCGAAGCGCGACAGGTTGGAAGACGCCTCAGCAGGCGCGATCACGTAGTACGCCGGGATGGCGTGCTGCATGTTCGGCAGGCTGATTTCCTTGACCACGGCGCCGAGCTTTTCCAGCTCTTTGACGCTGGCTTGCACCAGGTCGGCGATGCGCGGGTCAAGGCCTGCGCCGAAGTATTCCTTCGGCAGGCCGATGCGCAGGCCTTGCAGCGAAGCGTTGAGGTTGGCGCTGTAGTCCGGCACCGGCTCTTCGATGCTGGTGGAGTCCTTGGCATCGAAACCGGCCATGCCTTGCAGCAGCAGCGCGCAGTCTTCGGCCGTGCGGGCCAGCGGGCCGCCTTGGTCGAGGCTGGAGGCGTAAGCGATCATGCCCCAGCGCGAAACACGACCGTACGTCGGTTTTAGGCCGGTCAGGTTAGTCAGCGCTGCCGGCTGTCGGATCGAACCGCCAGTGTCGGTGCCGGTGGTGGCTGGCAGCAGGCGCGCGGCGACTGCCGCAGCCGAACCACCCGACGAGCCGCCTGGGACGTGCTCGAGGTTCCACGGGTTTTTCACCGGGCCGTAGTGGCTGGATTCGTTGGCCGAACCCATGGCGAATTCGTCCATGTTGGTCTTGCCCAGGGTGACCATGCCGGCTTCAGCCAGCTTGGCGACCACGGTGGCGTCGTACGGCGCCTTGAAGTTGTCGAGCATCTTCGAGCCGCAGCTGGTGCGTACGCCGTTGGTGCAGAACAGGTCCTTGTGGGCAATCGGCGCACCCAGCAGGGCGCCAGCTTCGCCAGCGGCGCGACGGGCGTCAGCGGCACGGGCCTGGCCCAGGGCCAGTTCCTCGGTGACGCTGATGAAGCTGTTGATTTGCGGGTCGAGCTGTTTGATGCGCGCCAGCAGGGCGCCCGTCAGCTCTTCGGAGGAAAACGACTTGTCGGCGAGTCCGCGGGCGATCTCGGCCAGGGTCAATTGGTGCATGGCAGGCTCTATCCCTTACTCGATGACTTTGGGAACCAGGTACAGACCGCTTTCGGTCGACGGTGCGATGGCCTGGTAGGCCTCGCGCTGGTTGCTTTCGGTGACCTGGTCGGGACGCAGTCGCTGGCTGGCCTCCAGGGGGTGGGCGAGGGGCTCGATGCCAGTGGTGTCGACCGCTTGCATCTGGTCGACCAGCCCGAGAATGCTGTTCAGTGCATCGGTAATGCGTGGCAGTTCGCCATCATTCAGCCCCAGACGGGCCAGATGGGCGATCTTTTCCACGTCGCAGCGTTCAAGCGCCATGGGGATCTCCAGGGGAAACAAAGAACGGAATTAGGGTCCGTGATGAGGAACATGTCGGCATTCTGGCGGTCATACGGCCGCGATCATCTGCTGGCGTGCTCGGAAAAACGACCAATTTAACATATTGGCTCCTTGCCCAAAATCCCTGCCATTGTTAGAGTTTGCCGCACTTTTTTACCCACGCTTTCCCCAGGGTCACTTTCCCATGTTCAAGAAACTGCGTGGCATGTTTTCCAGCGATCTTTCCATCGACCTGGGTACTGCCAACACCCTTATTTACGTGCGTGAGCGCGGTATCGTCCTGAATGAGCCCTCGGTTGTTGCCATCCGTACCCATGGCAATCAGAAAAGCGTCGTCGCCGTCGGTACCGAAGCCAAACGCATGCTGGGCCGTACGCCCGGCAACATTGCTGCCATTCGTCCGATGAAGGACGGCGTCATTGCCGACTTCAGCGTTTGTGAAAAAATGTTGCAGTATTTCATCAACAAGGTTCACGAGAACAGCTTCCTGCAGCCCAGCCCTCGTGTGCTGATCTGCGTGCCGTGCAAGTCGACCCAGGTAGAGCGCCGCGCGATTCGCGAGTCGGCCCTGGGTGCCGGTGCCCGTGAAGTGTTCCTGATCGAAGAACCAATGGCCGCCGCCATCGGTGCCGGCCTGCCGGTCGAAGAAGCCCGTGGTTCGATGGTCGTCGATATCGGTGGTGGTACCACTGAAATCGCCCTGATTTCGTTGAACGGCGTGGTTTACGCCGAATCCGTCCGCGTCGGCGGCGACCGCTTCGACGAAGCCATCGTGACCTACGTGCGCCGCAACTACGGCAGCCTGATCGGCGAGTCCACCGCTGAGCGCATCAAGCAGGAAATCGGCACCGCCTACCCAGGTGGCGAAGTGCGCGAAGTCGATGTCCGCGGCCGTAACCTGGCCGAAGGCGTACCGCGTGCCTTCACCCTGAAT
Organism: Pseudomonas sp. B21-031; assembly: GCF_024748985.1. Taxonomy (NCBI): domain Bacteria; kingdom Pseudomonadati; phylum Pseudomonadota; class Gammaproteobacteria; order Pseudomonadales; family Pseudomonadaceae; genus Pseudomonas; species Pseudomonas sp. B21-031. The sequence goes on from NZ_CP087181.1 coordinate 1,037,953, forward strand.
TCCAACGAAGTGCTGGAAGCGCTGCAAGAATCCCTGGCGACCATCGTCCAAGCGGTCAAAAGCGCCCTGGAGCAATCGCCGCCGGAGCTGGCCTCCGACATCGCCGAGCGTGGCCTGGTGCTGACCGGTGGTGGCGCACTGCTGCGCGACCTCGACAAACTGCTGGCTCAGGAAACTGGCCTGCCGGTGATCGTCGCCGAGGACCCGCTGACCTGTGTCGCCCGTGGCGGCGGTCGCGCCCTGGAGATGATGGACAAGCACGCGATGGACCTGCTCTCCAGCGAGTGATGCTGCTCGCTGTTCCTGAGCGCCCGGTTTACAGGTAGCACGCACAGTGCTACCTGTATGCGCTGGGCTGGCGTCCGTCCGGGCGTCGTTTCCGTCAACCCGCAACCAGGCTGGTGCGTTGTCCCATGTCCAATGACCTCCTGAGTCGTCCACGAGGAACGGCCCATTAAACCGCTTTTCTCCAAGGGCCCTTCGCTGGGCGTTCGTCTGCTCGTATTGGTGGTGCTGTCGGTCGCGCTGATGGTGGTCGATGCGCGCTTTGCCGTGCTTAAACCCGTGCGCAGCCAGATGGGCCTGGTATTGATGGAGTCGTACTGGATCACCGATTTGCCGCAGCGTTTGTGGCAAGGCGTGGCAGGCCAGTTCGGCAGCCGTACCGAACTCATCGCGGAAAACGAAAAACTCAAGACCGAGGCTCTGCTGTTGCAGGGGCGCCTGCAGAAGCTGGCGGCCCTGACCGAGCAGAACGTGCGCTTGCGTGAACTGCTCAACTCGTCCGCCCTGGTCAACGAAAAGGTTGAAGTGGCCGAGTTGATCGGCGTCGACCCCAACCCGTTCACGCACCGCATCCTGATCAACAAGGGCGAGCGCGATGGCGTGTTCCTCGGCCAGCCGGTGCTCGATGCCCGCGGCCTGATGGGCCAAGTGGTCGAGTTGATGCCCTACACCTCGCGGGTACTGTTGCTGACCGATACCACCCACAGCATTCCGGTGCAGGTCAACCGCAACGGCCTGCGCGCCATCGCCAGTGGCACCGGCAACCCGGAGCGCCTGGAGCTACGCCATGTGGCCGATACCGCCGACATCAAGGAAGGCGACCTGCTGGTCAGTTCCGGCATGGGCCAGCGCTTCCCGGCCGGTTACCCGGTGGCCACGGTCAACGAAGTGATTCACGACTCCGGCCAGCCGTTCGCCATCGTTCGTGCCATCCCTACCGCCGCGCTCAACCGCAGCCGCTACATGCTGCTAGTGTTCAGCGACCGACGCAGCCCAGAGCAACGCGCCACTGACGCTGCGATCGCGCAGGAAGAGGCCGACCGCAAAGGCACGTCGGTCGGCGTCCAGCCTGGCGCCAATGGCGAGCAGGGTGCACCTGCCACTCCGGCTGCTACACCTGCTACACCTGCAGCACCTGCAGCCGCTGCCCCGCAGCCCACCGCGGCGCCTGCAGCGCCGGCCACGCCTGCGGCAGCGCCCGCCCAACCTCGGAGGCAATGATGGCTGCATCACGCCGTAATAATGGCTGGGTCATCTGGCTGACGTTCGCCATCGGCCTGCTGCTCAGCGTTTCGCCGATGCCGCAGTTCATGGAAGTGTTCCGGCCTATGTGGCTGGCGCTGCTGGTGTCGTTCTGGACACTCGCGGTCCCGAGCAAGGTCGGCATGACCACGGCCTTCGTGCTGGGGCTGGCCGAGGATGTGCTGTATGGCACGTTGCTGGGGCAGAACGCGCTGATCCTGACCTTGATCACCTTCCTGGTGCTGTCATTGCAACAGCGCCTGCGCATGTTCCCGATGTGGCAGCAGAGCCTGGTGATTCTGGTGATTTTCGGTATTGCCCAGTTGATCCAGCTGTGGCTCAGTGCCTTGACCGGTAACCGCCTGCCGACCTTGGCGCTGGTGTGGTCAGCAGTCATCAGTGCCTTGCTCTGGCCATGGATCAGCTTTGCCCTGCGCGACCTGCGCCGACGCTTGCGTATAAATTGACGGCGTTGCCGCGACTGACAGGGAGATGTCTACATGAACCCGCTTTACCTGGCCTCTGGCTCGCCACGTCGTCGTGAATTGCTGACCCAGATCGGCGTACCGTTCACCACGGTGAGCGCCCCCATCGATGAAACCCCGCTTGCCGACGAAGGCGCTGCAGCCTATGTCGAGCGCCTTGCCCGGGCCAAGGCAGAGGCTGGCCTGGCCTGCCTGCAGGGCCCGGCTGTCGTCCTGGGCGCAGATACGGCGGTGGTCCTCGAAGGCCGTATTCTCGGCAAACCCGAAAACCGCGAACATGCCCTGGCCATGCTGGCCGACCTGTCTGGCCGCGAGCATCAGGTGCTGACGGCTGTCGCCCTGAGCGATGGCCACCGCAGGCAAAGCCTGTGCGTCACCAGCAACGTCCGTTTTCGTACCATCAGCGCCGATGAAGCTGCCCGTTATTGGGCCAGCGGCGAGCCTGCCGACAAAGCCGGTGGCTATGCCATCCAGGGGCTGGCGGCGGTCTTCGTCACCGCCCTGACGGGCAGCTACTCCGCCGTGGTCGGCTTGCCATTGAGCGAGACCGCCGATTTGCTGGCCCAGTTCGGCATTGCCTGCTGGCAATTGCCCGCGCTTTCTTCAGAGGTAACAAACCCGCGGTAGCCAGTACCGCGTACGCGATCCATCATTATCCAAGACCTTTGACGAGAGCCTGCCATGAGTGAAGAGATCCTGATCAACATCACCCCGATGGAGTCGCGTGTGGCGGTGGTGGAAAACGGGGTGCTGCAGGAAGTGCACGTCGAGCGCACCCTGCGTCGCGGCATCGTCGGCAATATCTACAAGGGCAAGGTGGTGCGCGTGCTACCCGGCATGCAGGCGGCGTTCGTCGACATCGGCCTGGAGCGGGCGGCGTTCATCCACGCCTCGGAGATCTCGCAGCGCGAAGGCTCGGCGGTAGAGAACATTACCGCGCTGGTGCATGAAGGCCAGGCCCTGGTGGTACAGGTGACCAAAGACCCGATCGGCACCAAGGGCGCACGCCTGACCACGCAGTTGTCGATCCCTTCGCGTTACCTGGTGTACATGCCGCGCAGCAGCCATGTCGGTATTTCCCTGAAGATCGAAGACGAAGCTGAGCGTGATCGCCTCAAGCAGGTAGTCAGCAGCTGCATGGACAGCGAGAACATCAAGGATGCCGGTGGTTTCATCTTGCGTACTGCCGCCGAAGGCGCGCGCGCGGAAGAAATCCTCCAGGACATTCGCTACCTGCGCCGCCTGTGGGAGCAGATCGGCAGCCAGATCCAGAGCTGCGGCGCACCCACGGTAATCTACGAAGACCTCGGCCTGGCCCTGCGTACCCTGCGCGACCTGGTCAACCCGAAGATCGAAAAAATCCGCATCGATTCGCGCGAAACGTTCCAGAAAACCACGCAGTTCGTCGGCGAGCTGATGCCGGAAATCGCCGATCGCCTCGAGCATTACCCTGGCGAACGGCCGATCTTTGACCTGTACGGCGTCGAAGACGAGATTCAGCGTGCCCTGGAGCGCAAGGTGCCGCTCAAATCCGGCGGTTACCTGGTGGTCGACCCGGCTGAAGCGATGACCACCATCGACGTCAACACCGGCGCCTTTGTCGGCCATCGCAACCTCGAAGAGACCATCTTCAAGACCAACCTCGAAGCCGCCACCGCCATTGCCCGGCAACTGCGCCTGCGCAACATCGGCGGCATCATCATCATCGACTTCATCGACATGGAAGATGAAGAGCATCAGCGCCAGGTGCTGCGCACCCTGGAAAAACAGCTCGAGCGTGATCACGCCAAGACCAACATCATTGGCATTACCGAGCTGGGCCTGGTGCAGATGACCCGCAAGCGCACCCGCGAGAGCCTCGAGCAGGTGCTGTGCGAGCCGTGCCTGGCGTGCCAGGGGCGCGGCAAGCTGAAAACCCCCGAGACCATCTGCTACGAAATCTTCCGTGAAATCCTCCGCGAGGCACGTGCCTATCAGGCCGAGGGTTACCGCGTGCTGGCCAATCAGAAGGTGGTCGACCGGCTGCTGGACGAGGAGTCCGGCAACGTTGCGGAGCTTGAAACCTTCATCGGCCGAACTATCCGCTTCCAGGTCGAGTCGATGTACTCGCAGGAACAATACGATGTGGTGCTGCTCTGAGGCTTCGCGAAACGCGCCACAGGATGGCCGGGCTGGCAAAACCGGCACTTAGGGCCATCATGGATAAACGACCTGGAGGGCCATGGCCATGGGACGTCTGAACCGCGTTCTTGTCGCCTCGACCCGCTGGGGGCTGGGCATTTGCGCGCTGCTGGCGGTGTTGGTGGCGCTGTACGTTAGCGTTGGCCGGCAACTGGTGCCGCTGGTGGCCGAATACCGGGCCGATGTCGAGCACAAGGCCGAGCAAGCGTTGGGCTTGCCGGTGCACGTTGGTGCCCTGGAGGGCCGCTGGAGCGGGCTTGCGCCTGTACTGCGCGTTCGCGACCTGCAATTGGGCGAAGGTGCTGGCGCGTTGCGCCTGGACGAGGTCAAGCTGGTGCCAGACCTCTGGGCCAGCCTGACCTCCCGTGAGGTACGCCTGGCACGTATCCAGCTGGGTGGCTTGCAACTGATCCTGCGCGAAGACGCGCAAGGCGCCTGGAACCTCGAAGGGCTGCCGAAGAAGGACGATGCCCCGCTCGACCCCGCCGAGTTGCTGCAGCGCCTGCGTCAACTGGGTCGCATCGATGTGTTCGACAGCCAGGTAACCCTGCATCCCTGGCAGCGCGACCCCCTGACCTTGACCTACGTAAGCGTGGGCTTGCAGGCCGGTGCCTCGCGCCAGGCCCTGGACTTACGCGCCACACTGCCTGACGGCCAGCCCCTGGCGCTGAACCTGCGCAGCCGCGCGTCGGCCGAGGCCTGGCACGATGGCCAGGTTGCCGCCTACCTGAGCCTGCCGCAAAGCGACTGGGCACACTGGTTGCCGCCGAGCCTGCTGGGCAAGTGGCACGCCAGCGCATTGCGCGCGGGTGGCGAGTTCTGGGTCGATTGGGGCAAAGGCCAGTTGCAGCAAGCCGTGGTCCGCCTCAATGCGCCCCAGCTACAAGGCGCTTATGCCGAGCGCAAAGCCGCGACCTTGGAGAACCTGGCGCTGTCTGCGTGGTTCCAGCGCAACGAGCAAGGTTTTGATGTAATGATCGATTCCCTGGCCATGAATATCGGCAAGAACCGTTGGGAATCCCACCTTCAATTACGTCAGCGCCCAGGGCAGGCCCCCGCTGATGAGCGCTGGCAAGTGCAGGCCGATCGCCTCGACCTCACCCCTTTGACCCCGTTGATCAATGCCCTGGCACCGCTGCCGGACAACCTCATGGCTGTGGTTGATGGCCTGAAAGTCACCGGCGCGCTGCGCAACGTGCGCCTGGAGGCGCGGCCCAAAGCCGAAGGCGACCAGCGCCTGCAGTTTGCCGCCAACCTGGAGAAGGTCGGTTTCAACGCTTACCACGGTGCCCCGGCGGCCGGCAATGTCAGCGGCAGCGTCAGTGGTGACCTGGGCCACGGCGAGCTGCGGCTGGATACCGATGCGTTCATGCTGCACCTGTACCCGATCTTCGCCAAACCCTGGCATTACCAGCAGGCCAATGCACGCCTGACCTGGGCCCTCGACAAAGAAGGCTTCACCCTCGTCGCGCCGTACCTGAAGGTGCTGGGCGAGGAGGGCAAGATCGCCGGTGACTTCCTCATTCGCCTGCTGTTCGAAGAGGGCCGCGAAGACTACATGGACCTGCGCGTCGGCTTGACCGAGGGCGATGGCCGCTACACGGCCAAGTACCTGCCCGAAGTGCTGAGCCCGGCCCTCGACGAATGGCTGCGCAGTGCGATCGTCAAAGGCACCGTGGACGAGGGTTACTTCCAATACCAAGGCTCGCTGAACCATGGCGCCGCACCGGAGGCACGCAGTATCAGCCTGTTCTTCAAGGTGCACGACGCGGTGTTGGACTTCCAGCCCGGCTGGCCACAGGTGCAGCAGGTGGACGGTGATGTGCTGATCGAGGACAGCGGTGTGCGCATCAAGGCCCACCATGGCCTGTTGCTCGACACCAAGGTCAGTGACGTCAGTGTCGACATCCCCCACGTCGAGGGTGACCAGCACAGCCACCTGTACCTCGATGGCGATTTCGACGGCGGCCTGGACGACGGCCTGAAAATTCTCAAAGAGGCGCCGATCGGCACGGGCGAGATCTTCGCCGGCTGGGAAGGCGAGGGCCCGCTCAAGGGCAAGGTCAAGCTTGATATCCCCCTGGCCCACGGGGAACGGCCCAAGGTTCAGGTGGACTTCGCCACCGCTGATGCTCGCCTCAAGGTGGCCCCGCCCAGCCTGGAGTTGAACCGCCTGAAAGGCGACTTCAGCTTCGATTTAGACAAAGGGCTCAGTGGCAAGAACATTAGCTTGCAGGCGTTCGGCAAGCCGGTCACCGCGCAGATCGTTGCCGAGGGCGCGCCAGGGCAGATGCAGACCCGCATCAACGCCAATGGCCAGGTCGCGCTAAAGGCGTTGACCGAGTGGCTGCAATTCAACCAGGCCTTGCCGGCCTCGGGCGACTTGCCGTATCAGTTGCAGCTCAACCTGGGCAGCCGGGACAACAGCCTCAGCGTCAACTCCTCACTCAAGGGCCTTGCCATCGACTTGCCTGCGCCCTTCGGCAAGGCCGCTGCGGACACCCGCGACAGCCGTTTCAGCATGAACCTGCAAGGCTCGGAGCGGCGCATTGACGCCGGTTATGCCGACCTCGCGCGCTTCGCCTATGCCGCACCTTCCGACAAGCTGGCCCAGGGCCGCGGCGAATTGCTGCTGGGCACGGGCCAGGCACAAGTACCGGCCGGCCAGGGCTTGCGCGTACGTGGGCGCCTGGAAACACTCGACCTGGCCCCCTGGCAGGCCAAGGTGGCCAGCCTGGGCGGTGATGACCCCGGTGGCAGTGCGCGGCAGATCCTGCAGAGCGTCGACCTGAGCATTGGCCAACTTAAGGCCTTCGGCATGGACCTCAACCAGGCGGTGGTGCGCCTGGCCCGGGGGGGGCCGGCGTGGGACTTGCGGCTGGACAGCAAGGAAGTCATCGGCAACGCGCGCGTGCCCGATGCCAAGGGCGCGCCCATGTCGATTCGCTTGCAGACCTTGCGCCTGCCGGCGGCCGACCCGGCTCAGGCCCAGGCTGAGGAAGGGCCTGACCCGTTGGCCTCGTTCGACCCGCGCAAGGTACCTGCGCTGGACCTGAGCATCGACAAGCTCTACCGCGGCGACGACCTGTTCGGCAGCGCCTCGATCAAGCTGCGCCCAACCGCGCGTGGCGTGTCGGCAGACGATATCGACCTGGACTTCAAAGGCCTGCGCATCGACGGCGGCGGTGGCTGGGAAGGCCAGCCGGGCAGCACCAGCAGCTGGTACAAAGGGCGCCTGGATGGCAAGAACCTGGCCGATGTGCTCAAGGCGTGGGGGTTCGCGCCTACCGTGACCAGCCGCGATTTCCGCCTGGATGTCGATGGCCGTTGGCCCGGTTCGCCTGCCTGGGTGGGCCTGAACCGCTTCTCCGGGAGCATGGACGCGGCGTTGCGTACCGGCCAGTTCGTCGAAGTCGAGGGCAGTGCCCAGGCCTTGCGCGTGTTCGGCCTGCTCAATTTCAACTCCATCGGCCGTCGCCTGCGCCTGGACTTCTCCGACCTGTTCGAAAAAGGGCTGGCCTATGACCGGGTCAAAGGCCTGCTGGTGGCCAGTAATGGCGTGTACGTGACCCGTGAACCGATTACGGTGACCGGCCCTTCGAGCAATTTCGAGCTCGAGGGCACCCTGGACATGGTCCGTGACCGGGTGGATGCCAACCTGCAGGTAACCCTGCCAGTCACCAACAACCTGCCGCTGGCTGCCTTGATCGTCGGTGCGCCGGCAGTCGGGGGCGCGCTGTTCCTTGTGGATCGGTTGATCGGCGACCGGGTCTCACGCTTTGCCAGCGTGCATTACCGCGTCGAGGGGCCGTGGAAAGAGCCTAGAATCACATTTGTGAAACCTTTCGAGAAATAGCGCCAGGAGTAGTCATGAAGGCAGCGGTGATCCAGATGGTCAGCCAGGACGACGTGCTGGCCAACCTGCAGCGGGCCGGCGCCCTGCTTGAGCAGGCCGCGCTCGGTGGCGCACGCCTGGCCGTACTGCCAGAGAACTTCGCTGCAATGGGGCGCAAGGATGCTGCGGCGATCGGGCGTGCCGAAGCCTTGGGGGAAGGGCCGATCCTGCCCTGGTTGAAACGCACGGCGCGCGAGCTCAAGTTATGGATTGTCGCCGGCACGTTGCCGTTGCCACCGGTCGGCCAACCTGATGCCAAGGCCCATGCCTGCTCGTTGTTGATCGATGAACACGGTGAAGTGGCAGCGCGCTATGACAAGTTGCACCTGTTTGACGTGGACGTCGCCGACAACCGCGGCCGTTATCGCGAGTCTGATGACTATGCCCATGGCGCACAGGTGGTGGTGGCCGATACCCCGGTGGGGCGCCTGGGCTTGAGCGTATGCTATGACCTGCGCTTCCCCGAGTTGTACAGCGCACTGCGCGCAGCCGGGGCAGAACTGATCACCGCACCTGCCGCCTTCACGGCGGTGACAGGGGCGGCGCACTGGGATGTGCTGATTCGCGCGCGTGCCATCGAGACCCAGTGCTACCTGTTGGCCGCAGCGCAGGGCGGCACCCATCCAGGGCCACGGGAAACCCATGGCCATGCAGCGATCATCGACCCTTGGGGGCGGATCGTTGCACAGCAGGCGCAGGGCGAAGCGGTATTGCTCGCCGAGCGCGACATTGACGAACAAGCGTCCATTCGGGCGCGCATGCCGGTGGTATCGCACCGGCGCTTTTTCTCGCAGGACGCCTTGCGGCCTGCGCACACCTCGGAGTGACTATGAGCCAGATGTTATCCACCGTCAGCGAGCAGCTCCTGGCCCCAGGCGGATTGACCCTGGACAGCCTGCAGGCTGTGCTGGGTGAGTTGGCCGGCCCGGGCATCGATGCCGCCGACTTGTATTTCCAGGGCCAGATCTCGGAAACCTGGGCGCTCGAGGACGGCATCGTCAAAGAGGGCAGCTTCAACCTGGATCAGGGCGTGGGCGTACGTGCCCAATCCGGTGAAAAGACCGGCTTCGCCTACAGCAATGCCATCAACCTAGAAGCCTTGACCTCGGCGGCCCGCGCCGCGCGTTCGATTTCCCGCGCTGGGCAGAATGGCACGGTGCAAGCGTTCCGTAGCCAGGATGTGACCGCCCTGTATGCACCGGACAACCCGTTGGATGTGCTGACGCGCGCCGAAAAGGTCGACCTGCTCAAGCGTGTCGATGCGGCGACCCGTGCGCTGGACCCGCGTATCCAGCAGGTCAGCGTGAGCATGGCCGGGGTTTGGGAGCGCATTCTCATCGCCGCGGCGGACGGCAGCCTGGCCGCCGACGTGCGCCCGCTGGTGCGTTTCAACGTCAGCGTCATCGTCGAACAGAATGGCCGCCGCGAGCGCGGTGGCCAGGGCGGTGGCGGGCGTACCGACTACCGTTTCTTCACCGAAGAGAAGGTCATGGGCTATGCCCGTGAGGCCTTGCGCCAGGCGCTGGTGAACTTGGAAGCGATTCCAGCGCCGGCTGGCACCTTGCCGGTGGTGCTGGGCTCGGGTTGGTCGGGCGTGTTGTTGCATGAGGCGGTGGGCCATGGCCTGGAAGGCGACTTCAACCGCAAGGGCAGCTCGGCGTTCAGCGGCCGTATCGGTGAGCAGGTGGCGTCGAAGCTGTGCACCATCGTCGACGACGGCACCCTTGAAGGCCGCCGTGGCTCTCTGAGCGTGGATGACGAAGGCACCCCGACCGAGTGCACCACGCTGATCGAAAACGGTGTGCTCAAAGGCTACATGCAGGACAAACTGAATGCCCGCCTGATGGGCATGGCCGTGACAGGCAACGGCCGCCGCGAGTCCTACGCGCATCTGCCGATGCCACGTATGACCAACACCTACATGCGTGCCGGCGAGAGCGACCCGCAAGAAATCATCGCCTCGGTAAAAAAAGGCATCTACTGCGCCAACCTTGGTGGTGGCCAGGTGGATATCACCAGCGGCAAGTTCGTGTTCTCCACCAGTGAGGCGTATTTGATCGAGGACGGCAAGATTACTGCGCCGGTCAAAGGGGCAACGCTGATTGGTAACGGACCGGAGGCGATGAGCCGCGTGTCGATGGTCGGCAATGACCTGGCCCTGGACAGTGGTGTCGGGACCTGCGGCAAGGATGGGCAATCGGTGCCAGTAGGGGTAGGGCAGCCGACGCTGAAGCTGGATGCGATCACAGTTGGCGGTACTGGCGCGTGATGGCGTTGGGGACCGCATTGCGGTCCTTTCGCAGCGCAAGGCTGCTTCTACAGGTATCGCATGCCCCTGTAGGAGCAGCCTTGCGCTGCGAATGGGCCGCAACGCGGCCCCAGGGCATCAACGCAAACCGCGCTGCAGCTCGTCGAGGTCGCGGATGTACTTGAACACCTTGCGCGCAGCAGCAGGCGGCTTGTTCCGCGCTTTTTCGTGCTGGGCATGGCGGATCAGCGAGCGCAGTTGCTGGCGATCGGTGTCGGGGTATTCGTTGACGAAGCGTTCGAGGTCTTCGTCATTACCGTCGATGAGCCGGTCACGCCAGCGCTCCAGGCCGTGGAAGCGCTCGTTGTACTGGCGGGTCGAGCTGTCCATCTGTTCGAGCAAGGCATGGATGGCATCCAGGTCCTGGACGCGCATCAGCTTGCCGACGAACGACATGTGCCGTTTGCGGGCTCCGTGAGCTGTGTGCTTGCTGGCCTCGGCCAACGCTTTGCGTAGCTCGTCGGTCAACGGCAGGCGTGCCAGGGTGTCGGCCTTGAGCGTAGTGAGGCGCTCGCCGAGTTCAACCAGCTCATGCAGTTCGCGCTTGATCTGGGTTTTGCTTTTTTCGCCGTCGTAGGCGTCGTTTGAATCAACCATGGTGGCAGTCCGCTAGAAATCGCCGCCATGATAACCAGTCGGGGGCCGCTTGTCCGGCCCGGTCGTAGAATGACCCTCGCCGAACGCAGAATTTGAGTGGAGAGAACCATGAGTGCAGTCCAGAGCGTAGGTCCGAAAGACCTGCCAGCGTTGCAGGAACAGGTCGAAGCGATCATCGCCGAAGCGCGTCGCCAGGGTGCCAGTGCCTGCGAAGTCGCGGTGTCGCTGGAGCAGGGCCTGTCCACCACGGTGCGCCAGCGTGAGGTCGAAACGGTCGAGTTCAACCGTGACCAGGGCTTTGGCATCACCCTCTATGTCGGCCAGCGCAAAGGCTCGGCCAGCACTTCCGCGAGTGGCCCAGACGCGATCCGCGAGACCGTTGCCGCAGCCTTCGCCATTGCCAAACACACCTCTGAAGACGAATGCTCGGGACTGGCCGATGCCGCGTTGATGGCGCGCAAAATCCCGGACCTGGACCTTTACCACGACTGGGATATCGAACCTGAGAAGGCGATCGAGATGGCCCTGGCCTGCGAGGCCGCGGCGTTCGACGCCGATGCCCGCATTCTCAACGCCGATGGCACCACCCTCAACACCCATCAAGGGTGCCGGGTATATGGCAACAGCCACGGATTCATCGGGGGCTATGCGTCGACCCGGCACAGCCTGAGCTGTGTGATGATCGCCGAGGGCGACGGGCAGATGCAGCGCGACTACTGGTATGACGTGAACCGCCAAGGCACCTTGCTGGCTGACCCGCGCAGCATCGGCCAGCGCGCGGCCCAGCGTGCGGCCAGCCGCCTCGGCGCGCGCCCGGTACCAACGTGCGAAGTGCCGGTGCTGTTCTCGGCGGAGCTGGCCGGCGGCCTGTTCGGCAGCTTCCTCTCGGCGATTTCCGGCGGCAACCTGTACCGCAAGTCATCGTTCCTTGAAGGCACACTCGGCCAGCGCCTGTTCCCAAGCTGGCTGACCCTCGATGAGCGCCCGCATATTCCTCGGGCCTTGGGCAGTGCCGCGTTCGATGGTGACGGCTTGGCGACCTACGCCAAACCGTTCGTCGACAAAGGTGAGTTGGTGTCGTACCTGCTGGGCACCTATTCCGGGCGCAAGCTCGGGCTGCCGAGCACGGCCAACTCGGGTGGTGTGCACAACTTGTACGTGACACATGGCGTCGAAGACCAGGCTGCCCTGATCCGCCGCATGGGGCGTGGCTTGTTGGTGACCGAGCTGATGGGGCATGGCCTGAACATGGTGACCGGCGATTATTCGCGTGGGGCTGCGGGTTTCTGGGTCGAGAACGGCGAGATTCAGCATGCGGTGCAGGAAGTGACCATCGCCGGGAACATGAAGGATATGTTCCAGCAAATTGTCGCGATCGGTAACGATCTAGAAACACGAAGCAACATCCACACGGGCTCGGTGCTGATCGAGCGAATGACGGTTGCAGGCAGCTGACAGCAACAGAAAATATAATCTGATTCGCTAAACCCGGCCCTGGCGCCGGGTTTTTTTATGCATCCTACCTCACGGCTTTAGTCGATCCGCACTTGAAGTGATTCTATTTATCACTTAATAATGAATATCATTACCCAGTTGCTTGGCGATGGTGTTCATGAAATCCGTCCTCCACGAATTGCCCTACTTGGAAAACTGGCGCTGGCTCAGCCGGCGCATTCGCTGCGCGCTCGAGCCCGATGAGCCGCGTCTTATCGAGCACTACCTGGCCGAAGGCCGTTACCTGGTGTGCTGCACCGAAACCTCGTCCTGGACGGTGGCTTTGACCTCCTTCCGCCTGCTGCTGGATACCGCCTGCGATCGCATGCTGCCGTGGCATTGGCGCTGCCTGTGCCTGGACCAGGCCTGGCGCCCGTTGCTGGACCTGCGCAACCTCGACCGCCGCGATCAGAACCAGCGATGGCAGCCCTACGCCCTGCAATTGGCCAACTGCGTATTGCTGCCTTCGATTTCTCCCGATGAACTGATGCAAGGATTAGACGATGAGTAATACCCGTATCGAGCGTGACAGCATGGGTGAGCTGCAGGTGCCTGCCCAGGCCCTGTATGGCGCCCAGACACAGCGCGCGGTCGACAACTTCCCGATCAGCGGCCAGCGCATGCCGGCCCAGTTCATTCGCGCATTGCTGCTGGCCAAGGCCGCAGCGGCCAAGGCCAACATCGAGCTGGAGCAAGTGACCGCCGACCAGGGCCAGGCCATCGTCAAGGCGGTTGAGCAACTGCTTGCGGAAGATTTCATCCAGCATTTCCCGGTGGACGTGTTCCAGACCGGTTCCGGCACCAGTTCGAACATGAACGCCAACGAAGTGATCGCCACCCTGGCCAGCCGTGTGCTGGGTGATGCGGTCAATGCCAACGACCATGTGAACTGCGGCCAGAGCAGCAACGACATCATCCCGACCACCATCCATGTCAGTGCCGCCTTGGCGCTGCACGAGCAGCTACTGCCGGCGTTGCGGCACCTGGTGCAGGTGATCGAGGCCAAGTCGGTGCAGGTATACCCCTTTGTAAAAACCGGCCGCACTCACTTGATGGACGCCATGCCCGTGCGCATGAGCCAGGTGCTCGACGGTTGGGCGGCGCAAATCAACGGCGCGCTGGCACACATTGAGGCGACCCTGCCGAACTTGCAGGCCCTGGCCCAGGGCGGCACCGCCGTCGGGACCGGGATCAACGCCCATCCACAGTTCGCTGCCGGCTTCGCGCGTCAGCTGAGTGCCCTGACCCAGGTCGAGTTCACCCCCGGCCAGAATCTGTTTGCGCTGATCGGCTCGCAAGACACGGCGGTGGCCCTGTCGGGTCAACTCAAGACCACCGCCGTGGCACTGATGAAAATCGCCAACGACCTGCGCTGGATGAACTCCGGCCCCTTGGCCGGCCTCGGCGAGATCGAGCTGCAAGGCTTGCAGCCGGGCTCTTCGATCATGCCGGGCAAGGTCAACCCGGTGATCCCGGAGGCTACCGCCATGGTTGCCGCGCAGGTGATCGGCAATGACGCGACCATCGCCATCGCCGGGCAGTCGGGCAACTTCGAACTGAACGTCATGCTGCCGGTGATCGCCCGCAACCTGCTGGAAAGCATCGAACTGATGGCCAGCGTCAGCCGCCTGCTGGCCGACAAGGCCATCGCCACCTTCAAGGTCAATGAAAGCAAGCTCAAGGAAGCGCTGGCGCGCAACCCGATCCTGGTCACTGCGCTGAACCCGATCATTGGCTACCTCAAGGCCGCCGAAATCGCCAAGACCGCCTACAAGCAGGGCCGCCCGATCATCGACGTGGCGCTGGAGCACACCGACTTGTCGCGTGACCAGCTCGAGGCCCTGCTGGACCCGGAAAAACTCACGGCCGGCGGTATCTGACTCAGGGTCACCGCCGAGCGTACGAGCCATCGCGCTCAGGAGAAACGTCATGCAGCACTGGAAACGCACCACTGAAACCGCCAACCGCCTGTTCGAGCAAGGTGAATGGGTCGATGCCCGGGAACACTACCTGCAAGCCTTGGCCTTGGCCCAGGTGCTGTTCGAGCGCTGGCATGACGTCGACGAAGCGGTGGCGGTGTTCGTCATCGCTCACCACAACCTGGCCGACCTGCACCTGCGCCTGAACCAGCCGCACGAGAGCGCCGACTACCTGTGCTCTGCGCACCAGCGCTTGCTCCAGGCCAGCCAGGAAGCGCGCTTGCCCCAGGCGCTGCGGGATGCAGCGCTGCGCCACAGCTCACGCACCTACACCGAATTGCTGAGTTTCATTGCCGAGTACGGACAGTACCCGCGCACCGAGCGCCTGCTCAACCGTCACGCCCCCGCAGCTAGCGAGCTGGCCGCGCAAACAGGCGTGACACCCAGAACCCACGCTTACGGAATCCATTGATATGCCACATACCTTGCCTGCATTACCTTATGCCTACGATGCGCTGGAACCGCACATCGATGCCCAGACCATGGAAATTCACCACAGCAAGCACCACCAGACCTACATCAACAACCTCAACGCTGCCATCGAAGGCACCGAATGGGCCGAATGGCCGGTGGAGCAGCTGGTAGGTGCGGTCAAGCAGTTGCCAGAAAAGCTGCAGGCTGCCGTGATCAACCAAGGCGGCGGCCACGCCAACCACACGCTGTTCTGGACGGTGATGGCGCCACACGGCGGCGGCCAGCCACACGGTCAGGTGGCCAAGGCCATCGAGGCCGAGCTGGGTGGGTTCGACGCGTTCAAGGACGCCTTCACCAAAGCAGCGCTGACCCGCTTTGGCAGTGGCTGGGCCTGGCTCAGCGTCACCCCGGGCAACACGCTGGTGGTCGAAAGCAGCGGTAACCAGGACAGCCCGCTGATGCACGGCAATACGCCGATTCTCGGGTTGGATGTGTGGGAGCACGCCTACTACCTGAAATACCAGAACCGTCGCCCTGAATACATCGGTGCCTTCTACAACGTCGTCGACTGGGCGGAAGTGGAACGTCGTTATCTCGAAGCCTTGAAGTGAGTCGATCCGGTATGCGTTCACAGGTGTTGTCCGTCAGCAGCGTACGTCTGTTTCGTCTGGCGATAGGAACCTTGCTGTTGCTGGTGGGCACAGCATTGCTGCTGGCGCAGGGCATTGCCTGGCTGGGCCTGGAACCGCGCATGCTACGCGCCCTCGAAGGGGGTGCATTGTGCGCGTTGGGGACAGCGCTGGGCGCGGTACCGGTGTTGGTGATTCGTAACATGCCGGTGGCGCTGGCCGACACACTGCTGGGCTTCGGTGCGGGGGTGATGCTGGCGGCCACCGCGTTTTCCCTGATCATCCCGGGGCTGGAGGCGGCGCAAGGCATCGGCTTCAGCCCTTGGGGCGCGGGCGGCCTGATCAGCTTTGGCCTGATGTTTGGCGCCTTGTGCCTGTTCCTGGTCGACCTCAAGGTCTCCGGTGCCTCGCCAGAAGCCTTGGTCGGCACGGACAACCAGCCGGTGATCGCCGCGCGAATCTGGTTGTTCGTGATCGCCATCATTGCCCACAACATTCCTGAAGGCATGGCCATCGGTGTGTCTGCGGGCGGCGGCATGGCCGATGCCGACAGCCTGGCGATGGGCATCGCTTTGCAGGATGTGCCGGAAGGGCTGGTGATTGCGTTGGTGCTGGCGGGGGCGGGCATGCCGCGTTTCAAGGCATTCCTGATTGGTGCCGCTTCAGGCCTGGTCGAACCGGTGGCAGCGGTTATCTGTGCCTGGCTGGTGAATGTTGCCGAACTGCTGTTGCCGTTGGGCCTGGCATGTGCCGCAGGGGCGATGCTGCTGGTGGTGACCCAGGAGATCATCCCCGAGTCACGTAGCAATGGGCATCACCGCCTGGCCAGTTTGGGATTGTGTATCGGTTTTTGCCTGATGATGGTGATGGACACGGCGATGTCTTGAATTGATTGCGCCATGATGATTGTGTCGTGGATGCGACCGTTCGGCGGGAGATTGTCTGGGCCTGTAAGGCCGAGCGCCGCCCGCGCGGCGCTTCGCAGCACAAGGCTGCTCCTACATTTGTTTCGGGCCAATTACCCCAGCGTCATAGGCGCACGCCCCTTGGCATATGGCACGATATCGTGTTGTGAAAACAAGACGGTATCGCGCTGGCACAGGCGTTACTGGCCCGAAACAGATGTAGGAGCAGCCTTGTGCTGCGAAGCGCCGCGCGGGCGGCGCTCGCTCTCACAGGCGCTGAAGGTGTTGTGACAAGCCCAGCGTTCCCTACTCGCCTTCGTCGAAGTAGTTGTTGATCAACTCGACCAGCGCGTCCAGCGCGTCGTTGTCCTGTTCGCCTTCGGTCAGCAAGTGCACTTGGGTGCCTTTGCCTGCCGCGAGCATCATCACCGCCATGATGCTCTTGCCGTCCACCAGCTTGTCTGGCGCGCGGCCTACCTTGACCTGGCAGGGAAAGCGCCCGGCCACGCCGACGAACTTGGCCGCCGCCCGGGCATGCAGGCCCAGCTTGTTGATGATGGTGATTTCGCGGGCGGGCATCGTGGGGTGGATCCTGTGGGCTAGAGGTCGCGGTGGCGGACCTGGACGTTTTTCAGGGATTGCTGCAGCAACGTGCCGAGGCGTTCGGTCAGGTACACCGACCGGTGATGGCCACCGGTGCAGCCAATGGCGATGGTGACATAGGCGCGGTTACTGGCGGCGAAGCGGGGCAGCCATTTAAGCAGGTAGCTGGAAATGTCGTTGAACATCTCTTCGACGTCCGGCTGGGCGGCGAGGTAGTCGATTACCGGTTGTTCGAGACCAGAATGCTCACGCAATTCGGGCTTCCAGTAGGGGTTGGGCAGGCAGCGCACGTCGAACACCAGGTCGGCATCGACCGGCATACCCCGTTTGAAGCCAAAGGATTCGACCAGGAACGCGGTGCCAGGCTCTGGCTGGTTGAGCAGGCGCAGCTTGATCGAGTCGCGCAACTGGTAAAGGTTGAGGCTGGTGGTGTCGATCTTGAGGTCGGCAAGGTCGGCGATCGGCCCCAGCATGTCGCTTTCCACGCGTATCGCCTCTGCCAGGGAACGGTTGGCATTGGTCAGCGGGTGACGCCGACGAGTCTCCGAAAAGCGCTTGAGCAGGGTGTCTTCGTCGGCATCCAGGTACAGCACATCACACTTGATATGCCGGGCGCGGGCCTCTTCAAGCAGCTCGGGGAAACGCGTCAGGTGGCTGGGCAGGTTGCGCGCGTCAATCGACACGGCGACCTTGGGTTGCAGCAACTCGGTATTGATCAAGGCATCTTCCGCAAGCTGCGGTAGCAGCCCGGCGGGAAGGTTGTCGATGCAATAGAAACCGTTGTCTTCCAGGACATCGAGGGCGGTGCTCTTGCCGGAGCCGGACCGGCCGCTGACGATGATCAGGTGCATGTTCAGTGCTCGTTCTGTACGTCCAGGACAACCTGGTACAGGGCCTCGTCACTGCTGGCGGCACGCAGGCGATCACGAACCTCTTTGCGATCGAGCATGCTGGCGATCTGGCGCAGCAGTTCCAGGTGCGCATCGGTGGCAGCTTCGGGCACCAGCAGGACGAACAGCAGGTCCACGGGTGCGCCATCGATGGCGTCGTAGTCGATCGGTGCCTCCAGGTGCAGCAATGCGCTGACCGGGGCGGTGCATCCTTCGAGTCGGCAGTGGGGGATGGCGATGCCGTTGCCGAACCCGGTCGAACCGAGCTTTTCACGGGCGACCAGTTTTTCGAAGACGTCTTGCATCTCCAGTTCTGGCACTTGGTTGGCGATGAGATTGGCGACCTTTTCGAGGGCGCGCTTCTTACTGCCTCCCGGCACGTTCACGAGGGAACGGCCGGGGGTCAGGATGGTTTCAAGTCGGATCATGGATGAGGGGGATCAGCGGGCAGCTGCACCTTGCAGCAGGCTTTGCTGTTTTTCCTTGTGTTTTTTCAGTTGGCGGTCGAGCTTGTCGGCCAAGGCGTCGATCGCTGCATACATGTCTTCGTGTTCCGCGTTGGCTACCACTTCACCGCCCGGAATCTGCAGGGTCGCTTCGACCTTCTGCTGCAGCTTCTCGACCTTCATGATGACCTGCACGTTAGTGATCTTGTCGAAGTGACTTTCCACGCGGGCGAGCTTTTCAAGCACATAATCGCGCAGCGGCTGGGTGACTTCTACATGCTGTCCACTGATATTGACTTGCATACAGCTTCTCCTTTATTGCCCGTGCATAAAGAGGCAAGTCTTGCACCTGCCCCAAAAACGCTGTGGCACATACCAGGTGCTACATCAGTCGCTTGCGCTCGCTCGACGGTGCGATGCCGAGAGACTCGCGGTACTTGGCGACGGTGCGACGGGCTACCTGGATGCCTTGTGCCTCCAGTAAACCAGCGATCTTGCTGTCACTCAATGGCTTTTTCTGATTTTCCGCCGCAACCAGTTTCTTGATGATCGCGCGGATCGCTGTGGACGAGCATTCTCCGCCTTCAGCGGTGCTGACGTGGCTTGAGAAAAAGTATTTCAGTTCGTAGATGCCGCGGGGCGTGTGCATGTATTTTTGCGTGGTGACCCGCGAAATGGTCGACTCGTGCATGCCGACGGCTTCGGCGATGTCATGCAGGACCAACGGCTTCATCGCTTCGTCGCCATGGTCGAGGAAGCCGCGCTGATGCTCGACGATCTGCGTGGCCACTTTCATCAGGGTTTCGTTGCGGCTTTGCAGGCTCTTGATGAACCAGCGCGCTTCTTGCAGCTGATTGCGCATGAAGGTGTTGTCGGCGCTGGTGTCGGCGCGGCGGACAAAGCCTGCGTATTGCGGGTTGACGCGCAGGCGCGGGATGGCTTCCTGGTTCAACTCCACCAGCCAGCGGTCGCTGTCTTTGCGCACGATGACGTCGGGCACGACGTACTCGGGCTCGCTCGATTCGATCTGCGAGCCAGGGCGCGGGTTGAGGCTTTGCACCAGTTCGATGACCTGGCGCAGCTCGTCTTCCTTGATCTTCATGCGCCGCATCAGCTGGCTGTAGTCGCGGCTGCCGAGCAGGTCGATGAAGTCGGTGACCAGGCGTTTGGCCTCGGCCATCCACGGCGTGCTGGCCGGTAGCTGGCGCAGTTGCAGCAGCAGGCATTCGCCCAGGTTGCGTGCGGCGATGCCGGCAGGCTCGAACTGCTGAATGCGGTGCAAGACCGCTTCGACCTCGTCCAGCTCGATATCCAGTTCGGGGTCGAAACCGGCGCAGATCTCTTCGAGGGTGTCTTCGAGGTAGCCCTGGCCATTGATGCTGTCGATCAGGGTGACGGCGATCAGGCGATCGGTGTCGGACATCGGCGCCAGGTTCAACTGCCACAGCAGGTGGCTTTGCAGGCTTTCGCCGGCCGATGTGCGGGTGGTGAAGTCCCACTCGTCGTCATCGTTGCTCGGCAGGCTGCTGGCGCTGGTCTGGTAGATGTCTTCCCAGGCGGTATCGACGGGCAGCTCGTTGGGGATTCGCTCGCCCCACTCGCCGTCTTCCAGGTTTTCGGCACTGTTGGTGCTTTCCTGGAAGCTGTTGTCCTGGACTTCGGCGACCGGTTTGTTCTCGGCGTTATCGGCCATCGGGTCGCTGTTGTCGAAGTCCTCGCCGTCTTCCTGACGTTCGAGCATCGGGTTCGATTCCAGCGCTTCCTGGATTTCCTGTTGGAGGTCCAGGGTAGAGAGCTGGAGGAGGCGGATGGCCTGTTGCAACTGAGGAGTCATCGTCAGTTGCTGGCCCATTTTTAGGACGAGCGATGGTTTCATGGCAGGGGCTTAATACCTTGTTCGCCGGCGCGCATGCGCCATCCACTACACGAGGGCGCCGCAGCGCCAAATTCAAGCAAGTTTTATGCCTTAAATTGTAGCGTTTGCCTAGAGCACCGTAACAACTTAAACCCCGACAGGGTCGATTTGCCAGTGCTCCAGGTGCGTCCCGGGGTCAGAGCCGGAACTCGTGACCCAGGTAAACCTCTTTGACCAGTTCGTTGGCCAGGATGGTCTCGGCGTCGCCTTCGGCGATCAGTCGGCCATCATTGACGATATAGGCGGTTTCGCAGATATCCAAGGTCTCGCGCACGTTGTGGTCGGTGATCAGTACGCCGATGCCCTTGGCCTTGAGGTGGTGGATGATCTGCTTGATGTCACCGACGGAAATCGGGTCGACGCCCGCGAAGGGTTCGTCGAGCAGGATGAACTTCGGTGCGGTCGCCAGGGCGCGTGCGATCTCGACACGGCGGCGTTCGCCACCCGAGAGGCTCATGCCGAGGTTGTCGCGGATGTGGCTGATGTGGAACTCCTGCAGCAGGCTTTCCAGCTCCTTGCGGCGGCCGTCGCGGTCGAGCTCCTTGCGGGTCTCGAGGATCGCCATGATGTTGTCGGCCACCGACAGCTTGCGGAAGATCGAAGCTTCCTGCGGCAGGTAGCCGATGCCGGCACGCGCGCGACCGTGCATGGGCTGGTGGCTGACATCGAGGTTGTCGATCAGCACGCGCCCTTGCTCAGCCTGGACCAGGCCGACGATCATGTAGAAGCAGGTGGTCTTGCCGGCGCCGTTGGGGCCAAGCAGGCCGACGATCTGGCCGCTGTCGATCGACAGGCTGACGTCGCGCACGACTTGCCGACCCTTGTAGCTCTTGGCCAGGTGCTGGGCTTTGAGGGTTGCCATTTACTCGGCCTTCTTCTTCGGCTGGATCACCATGTCGATGCGCTGACGTGGTTGAGTCACGTTGCCACCACGACCGGCGGTCGCAACCTGGGTCTTGGAGTTGTAGACGATCTTCTCGCCTTCAGTGG
This sequence comes from Pseudomonas sp. B21-031, assembly GCF_024748985.1. NCBI lineage: Bacteria > Pseudomonadati > Pseudomonadota > Gammaproteobacteria > Pseudomonadales > Pseudomonadaceae > Pseudomonas > Pseudomonas sp. B21-031. The sequence goes on from NZ_CP087181.1 coordinate 1,059,211, forward strand.
TGTTGCCTTCATTCTCGACCTTGGCGCGGTCGGTGAGGATCACCAAGTCTTTCTGCGCCTGGTACTGAATGGTTACCGCCCAGCCTTTCATTTTGTCCGGTTTGGCGGCGCTCTGCTGCTGCTCGAAGTAAGCCAGGTTGCCCACTGAGGTGACCACGTCGACGTCGCCGCTGGTGGTACGGGTCATGGTCACGGTGTTGCCTTTGATCATCATCGAGCCTTGGGTGATGATCACGTCACCGGTGTAGGTGGCCACGCCTTGCTTGTCGTCCAGGTGCGCGTTGTCGGCCTGGATGCGGATAGGCTGGTCACGGTCGGTCGGCAGTGCGAAGGCGCTCGCGCTTCCCAGTGCTGCGCTCAGGCTGAGCAAAAGGGGGAGGGTTTTAACGAGCCTCATACTGTCCTCTTACGTTAGAGAGCAGGTCCATCCTGCCTTCTTTCAAATACGCTTTCATTCCTTTGCCCGTGGTCGTGCCACCGGCGCCGTCGATTCTAACGGCTTGCTCGGTCTGCGCATATTGCTTCTGCGGGAATACGGTCATGCGTGAGCTGGTGATAATCGTTTCACGCTTCTTTTCGTCGGTGCGGGCAATGCGCACCTGGTCGATCAGCTCGACCTCGGTGCCGTCCGGGTTAACCTCGGCACGGACGCTTTGCACGTGCCACGGGTACTCGGTGCCGCGGTACATGTGCAGGTCTGGCGTGGTCACCAGTGTGACTTCGGTGGCCGTCAGGTGTTCGACCTTGTCGGCGGTCATTTCGTACTGCAACTTGCCGTCGGGCAGGAACTGCACGCTGTGGGCATTGATCGCGTAGTAGTCGATGGCGCTCTCGTCGACCTGGGCCGTGGGCTGGTCGAGGAAGCTCTCGGGGCTGACATTCCAGTAGCCGATCGCCGCCAGCAGGGCGCCGATGGCCACGAGCAGCACAATATTGCGGGCTTTCTTGCTGAACATGAGCAGCCTTAAAGGTAATGTGCGTTGGCAGCGTCCAGGGTGCCCTGGGCCTGCATGATCAGTTCACAAAATTCACGCGCCGCGCCTTCACCGCCGCGGGCCTGGGTCACCCCGTGCGCATGTTGGCGAACGAAGGGGGCGGCGTTGGCCACCGCCATGCCCAGGCCGACCCGGCGGATCACCGGCAGGTCGGGCAGGTCGTCGCCCAGGTAGGCGACTTGTTCATAGCTTAGGCCGAGTTCGGCGAGCAAGCCGTCGAGTACCACCAATTTGTCCTCGCGGCCCTGGTACAGGTGCGGGATGCCGAGGTTTTTCGCACGGCGCTCGACCACCGGGGTTTTGCGCCCGCTGATGATTGCGGTGGTCACGCCCGATGCCATGAGCATCTTGATGCCCTGGCCGTCGAGGGTGTTGAAGGTCTTGAACTCGCTGCCGTCTTCGAGGAAGTACAGGCGGCCGTCGGTGAGCACGCCGTCAACGTCGAACACGGCAAGCTTGATGGCCTGGCCACGTTGAATCAAATCCTGGGTCATTTACATTACTCCGGCGCGCAACAAGTCGTGCATGTTCAGGGCGCCGGTCGGGCGGTCGTCCTGGTCGACCACCACCAGCGCGTTGATCTTGTGGTCTTCCATGATTTTCAGGGCCTCGGCGGCCAGCATTTCGGCGCGGGCGGTCTTGCCATGCACGGTCATCACCTGGTCGATCAAGGTGGTGTGCATGTCGATATTGCGGTCCAGGCTGCGGCGCAGGTCGCCGTCGGTGAAGATCCCGGCCAGTTTGCCGTCCGGTTCGAGGATCACGGTCATGCCCAGGCCTTTGCGTGACATTTCCAGCAGCGCGTCCTTGAGCAGGGTGCCGCGTGGCACCTGGGGCAGTTCGGCGCCTGCGTGCATCACGTTCTCGACCTTGAGCAGCAGGCGGCGGCCAAGGGCGCCTCCGGGGTGCGAAAAGGCGAAGTCTTCGGCAGTGAAGCCACGGGCTTCGAGCAGGGCGATGGCCAGGGCGTCGCCCAGCACCAGCGCTGCGGTGGTCGAAGAGGTGGGGGCCAGGTTCAGCGGGCAGGCCTCCTGGGTGACGCGAGCGTCGAGGTTGACCTCGGCAGCCTGGGCCAGGGGCGAATCGGCATTGCCGGTCAGGCTGATCAGCTGGATGCCGAGGCGCTTGATCAGCGGCAGCAAGGTGATGATTTCTGCAGTGCTGCCAGAATTGGACAGGGCCAGGATGACATCGTCCCGGGTGATCATGCCCATGTCGCCATGGCTGGCTTCGGCGGGGTGTACGAAGAACGCAGGCGTGCCGGTGCTGGCCAGGGTGGCGGCGATCTTGTTGCCGATATGCCCCGACTTGCCCATGCCGACCACCACGACCCGGCCTTTGCTGGCCAGAATCAGCTCGCAGGCCTTGACGAAGTTGGCGTCGATACGCGGCGCCAGGCTTTCCACGGCCTCGACTTCGAGGCGCAAGGTGCGCAGGGCGGACTGGATCAGCTCACTGGATTGGCTCATGTCGTCAAACAATGCCTGATGAAAAGGCGGCGATTATAGCCGCAATGGAAGAAAGCCTCATCCTTTCGATTGCCCGGCAAATGCCATGGAAGTCTGTCGTTGTGCTGAACGACACGTTCCATGGCCTTGGGGCCGCCCTGTCAGCGGTGCTATAGTTCGCCGCTATTCGGCCTGTCAGGGGCGCGTGTGCCTTCACGATGAGGGCAAGCGTCCACTAGGACGAGGCTGCACTAGCAAGGAGTCTAGATGAGTGTGGATAGCGCCTACGCGGTCGAGTTGAAGGGAGTGACCTTCAAGCGCGGTTCGCGCAGCATTTTCAGCAATGTCGACATACGCATCCCCCGCGGCAAGGTCACCGGCATCATGGGGCCATCGGGTTGCGGCAAGACCACATTGCTACGCCTGATGGGGGCGCAACTGCGTCCGTCCAGCGGCGAGGTATGGGTAGCCGGGCAGAACCTGCCGACGCTGTCGCGCAGCGACCTGTTCGACGCGCGCAAGCAGATGGGCGTGCTGTTCCAGAGTGGCGCGCTGTTCACTGACCTCGATGTGTTCGAGAACGTGGCCTTCCCGCTGCGCGTGCATACCCAGCTGTCGGAAGAGATGATTCGCGACATCGTGTTGATGAAGCTGCAGGCTGTCGGCCTGCGCGGTGCCATCGACCTGATGCCTGACGAACTGTCCGGTGGCATGAAGCGCCGGGTGGCGTTGGCGCGTGCGATCGCCCTGGACCCGCAGATCCTCATGTACGACGAACCGTTCGTCGGCCAGGACCCGATCGCCATGGGGGTACTGGTGCGCCTGATCCGCCTGCTCAACGATGCCCTGGGCATCACCAGCATCGTGGTTTCCCACGACCTGGCCGAAACCGCCAGCATTGCCGACTACATCTACGTGGTAGGGGATGGCCAGGTGCTGGGGCAGGGCACGCCTGACGAGCTGATGGGGTCGGACAACCCGCGTATTCGCCAGTTCATGAAAGGCGACCCGGATGGCCCGGTACCCTTCCACTTTCCCGCGCCTGATTACCGCGCCGACCTGCTGGGGGCGCGTTGATGCGCAGAAAATCCTTACTCGAACGTGTTCGCCTGTTCGGTCGCTCGGCGATCGACGTGCTGGCCGTGCTCGGGCGTTCCTGTCTGTTCCTGTTCCATGCGCTGATCGGGCGTGGCGGCATTGGCGGTGGCTTCCAACTGCTGACCAAGCAGCTGTACTCGGTGGGCGTGCTGTCGCTGGCGATCATCGTCGTGTCCGGTGTGTTCATCGGCATGGTGCTGGCGCTGCAGGGCTACAGCATCCTGACCAAGTACGGCTCTGAACAGGCTGTTGGGCAGATGGTGGCCTTGACCCTGTTGCGTGAGCTCGGACCGGTGGTGACCGCACTGTTGTTCGCCGGCCGCGCAGGTTCTGCGCTGACCGCCGAAATCGGCAACATGAAGTCCACCGAGCAGCTGTCGAGCCTGGAAATGATCGGCGTCGACCCGCTCAAGTACATCGTTGCGCCACGCCTGTGGGCCGGCTTCATCTCGCTGCCGCTGCTGGCGCTGATCTTCAGCGTGGTTGGCATCTGGGGTGGGTCGTGGGTCGCCGTGGATTGGCTGGGCGTCTACGAGGGCTCGTTCTGGGCCAACATGCAGAACAGTGTTTCCTTCACCGACGACGTGCTGAACGGCTTGATCAAGAGCCTGGTGTTCGCCTTCGTCACCACCTGGATCGCCGTATTCCAGGGGTACGACTGTGAGCCCACCTCAGAAGGGATCAGCCGTGCCACCACCAAGACCGTGGTCTATGCCTCGTTGGCTGTCCTGGGTCTGGACTTTATTCTGACCGCCTTGATGTTTGGAGATTTCTGATGCAAAACCGCACCCTGGAAATCGGTGTCGGCCTGTTCCTCCTGGCCGGGATCCTGGCGCTGCTGCTGCTGGCCCTGCGAGTCAGCGGGCTGTCGGCCAGCCCGAGCAGCGATACCTATAAAGTTTATGCGTACTTCGACAATATCGCCGGTTTGACGGTCAGAGCTAAAGTGACCATGGCCGGTGTGACGATCGGCAAGGTCACCGCCATCGATCTGGACCGTGATTCCTACACCGGTCGGGTGACGTTGCAACTGGACAAGACCGTCGACAACCTGCCGACCGACTCCACTGCTTCGATCCTGACCGCCGGGTTGCTGGGCGAGAAGTACATCGGCATCAGCGTGGGCGGCGAAGACGACGTGCTCAAGGATGGCGCGACCATCCATGACACCCAGTCGGCACTGGTGCTGGAAGATCTGATTGGCAAGTTCCTGCTCAACTCCGTTGGCAAGGAACCGAAAGAAGCGCAACCGGCTAATTAAGGAGTTTCCATGATTTCGATCCTGCGACGTGGCCTGCTGGTCCTGCTGGCGGCCTTCCCTTTGCTGACCGTGGCGGCGCAGACGCCTCACGATGTGGTGCAAGGCACGACCAACGAATTGCTTGGCGACCTCAAGGCCAACAAGGATCAGTACAAGTCCAACCCCAACGCCTTCTACGATGCGCTCAACCGCATCCTGGGCCCGGTGGTGGACGCTGACGGCATTTCCCGCAGCATCATGACCGTGAAGTATTCACGCAAGGCCACGCCTGAGCAGATGCAGCGCTTCCAGGAGAACTTCAAGCGCAGCCTGATGCAGTTCTATGGCAACGCCCTGCTGGAATACAACAACCAGGGCATCGTCGTTGACCCGGCCAAGGCTGATGACGGCAAGCGTGCCAGCGTCGGCATGAAGGTGACCGGTAACAACGGCGCCGTGTACCCGGTGCAGTACACCCTGGAGAACATTGCCGGCGAGTGGAAGGTGCGTAACGTCATCGTCAACGGTATCAACATCGGCAAACTGTTCCGCGACCAGTTCGCCGATGCCATGCAGCGCAACGGCAACAACCTGGACAAGACCATCGATGGTTGGGCCGGTGAAGTGGCCAAGGCCAAGCAGGCTGCCGACAGCTCGCCTGACAAGGAAGTGAAATGAGCGAGGCCGGGGTAAGCATGGCCGAGCCAGGCGTGTTGCGCCTGGCAGGCGTGCTGGACTATCGCAGTGGCCCGGCCTTGCGCAAGCAAGGCAAGGCATTGATCGACGCCTCGCGCGAGCCGCACATGGTGCTGGATTGCTCGGCCGTGGCGAAATCGTCCAGCGTCGGCCTGTCGCTGCTGCTGGCGTTTATCCGCGATGCCCAGGCGGCCGGCAAGGCCTTCGAGGTACGCGGTATGCCCGAAGACATGCGGGAAATTGCCGGGGTCTATGACCTCGATGAAGTGCTGGCTACTTGATGGCAGTGCATTGAAGGATGGCCCCTCGGTCAGCGCACGCCCTCAGTGGGCTTCGCAGGCGAGGGGCTTTTTTGTATGATGGCCGACCCGTGCGCATCGGGCGCCGATTGAGGTTGAGCATGCAGGCCGTAGAAGTTAAAAGCTTCCTTGAAGAAAAATTGCCGGGATCCCGGGTCGAAGTTGAAGGCGAAGGCTGCAACTTCCAGTTGAACGTGATCAGCGACGAGTTGGCTGGCCTGAGCCCGGTCAAGCGTCAGCAGGCGATCTATGCTCACCTTAATCCCTGGATCGCCAATGGCAGCATCCATGCGGTAACCATGAAATTTTTCAGCAGCGCAGCCTGGGCTGAGCGCACCTGAGCCAACTTGGCGGCGAGACTCCAATGGACAAACTGATTATTACTGGCGGCGCTCGCCTTGACGGCGAGATCCGCATTTCGGGCGCGAAGAACGCGGCATTGCCGATTCTGGCGGCGACCCTGCTGGCTGACGGCCCGGTCACCGTGGCCAACCTGCCGCACCTGCACGACATCACCACCATGATCGAGCTGTTCGGGCGTATGGGCATCGAGCCTGTGATCGACGAAAAGCTGGCCGTGGAAATCGACCCACGCACCATCAAGACCCTGGTCGCGCCGTACGAGCTGGTCAAGACCATGCGCGCCTCGATCCTGGTGCTGGGCCCGATGGTGGCGCGTTTCGGCGAGGCTGAAGTAGCCCTGCCTGGCGGTTGCGCCATCGGTTCGCGTCCTGTCGACCTGCACATCCGTGGCCTTGAGGCCATGGGCGCGAAGATCGAAGTCGAAGCCGGCTACATCAAGGCCAAGGCGCCTGAGGGTGGCCTGCGCGGTGCGCACTTCTTCTTCGACACCGTCAGCGTGACCGGTACCGAGAACATCATGATGGCCGCTGCCCTGGCCAAAGGCCGCAGCGTGCTGCAAAACGCTGCCCGTGAACCTGAAGTGGTCGACCTGGCCAACTTCATCAACGCCATGGGCGGCAATGTTCAGGGCGCTGGTACTGACACCATCACCATCGAAGGCGTCGAGCGCTTGCACTCGGCCACTTACCGCGTCATGCCCGACCGTATCGAAACCGGTACCTACCTGGTCGCCGCAGCCGTCACCGGCGGCCGCGTCAAGGTCAAGGACACCGACCCGACCATCCTTGAAGCGGTACTGGAAAAACTCAAGGAAGCGGGCGCCGACATCACCACCGGCGAAGACTGGATCGAGCTGGACATGCACGGCAAGCGGCCTAAGGCCGTCAACCTGCGTACCGCGCCGTACCCAGCGTTCCCGACCGACATGCAGGCGCAGTTCATCTCGCTCAACGCCATCGCCGAAGGCACTGGCGCGGTGATCGAGACGATCTTCGAAAACCGCTTCATGCACGTCTACGAAATGCACCGCATGGGCGCGCAGATCCAGGTCGAAGGCAACACCGCCATCGTCACTGGCGTCAAGACGCTGAAGGGCGCGCCAGTCATGGCCACCGACCTGCGTGCTTCCGCCAGCCTGGTACTGTCGGCGCTGGTGGCCGATGGCGATACGCTGATCGATCGCATCTACCACATCGACCGTGGTTACGAGTGCATCGAGGAAAAACTGCAGATGCTGGGCGCCAAGATCCGCCGCGTACCGGGTTAATAGCCCACAGGCGCACGATGTGGGAGCGGGCTTGTCCCGCGAAGGAGGCACTGCGGTGTATGGCACCGGCGTTGCCGGTGTTCGCGGGGCTAGCCCGCTCCCACACACGAATTGAATGAGGTCGGGCCTAGGCCCGGCCGGCAGTAGCCGCTTAAGGACCGACGTTTCCCATGTTGACCATCGCGCTATCCAAAGGCCGAATTCTCGACGATACCCTGCCATTGCTGGCCGAGGCCGGTATCGTGCCGACCGAGAACCCGGACAAGAGCCGTAAACTGATCATCCCCACCACGCAGGACGACGTGCGCCTGCTGATCGTGCGTGCCACTGACGTGCCGACCTACGTCGAGCATGGCGCCGCCGACCTCGGTGTGGCTGGCAAGGACGTGCTGATGGAGTACGGCGGCCAGGGCCTGTACGAGCCGCTGGACCTGCAGATTGCCCGCTGCAAGCTGATGACCGCTGGCGTGGTCGGCGCACCTGAGCCCAAGGGCCGTCTGCGCGTGGCCACCAAGTTCGTCAACGTCGCCAAGCGTTATTACGCCGAGCAAGGCCGTCAGGTCGACATCATCAAGCTGTATGGCTCGATGGAGCTGGCACCCCTGATCAACCTCGCCGACAAGATCATCGACGTGGTCGACACTGGCAACACCCTGCGCGCCAATGGCCTGGAACCCCAGGAAATGATCGCCACGATCAGCTCCCGCCTGGTGGTCAACAAAGCATCGATGAAGATGCAGCACGCCCGTATCCAGAGCTTGATCGACACCCTGCGCAAGGCCGTCGAATCGCGACACCGCGGCTGACTCCTGCGCGCGACCTCCGCTGTCGCGCCCGTCTATCCGCGTCATAGCCACTTTTCTCGGGTGCCCGCGCGGATGGACTGGTAGCCTAGGGCGCCTGAGCATTCGCTAATAATCGAGGCCCTCGCCATGACCGTGTCCACTGCAATTGCCCGTCTCAACGCCGCTGATCCGGATTTCGCCCGACATCTGGATCATCTGCTGAGCTGGGAAAGTGTGTCCGATGACGCGGTCAACCAGCGCGTGCTCGACATCATCAAGGCCGTGCGTGAGCGCGGCGACGCGGCGCTGGTGGAGTTCACCCAGCGCTTCGATGGTGTCGATGCTAAGTCCATTGATGACCTGATTCTCGGCCGTGAGCGCCTTGAGCTTGCCCTGACGCGCATTACCGACACCCAGCGTGCAGCCCTGGAAAAGGCCGCCGAGCGCGTGCGCATCTACCACGAGCGGCAAAAGCAGGATTCCTGGCAGTACACCGAAGCCGACGGCACCGTGCTGGGCCAGAAGGTCACGCCGCTGGACCGCGCAGGCCTGTACGTACCAGGTGGCAAGGCGTCGTACCCGTCCTCGGTACTGATGAACGCCATTCCGGCCAAGGTTGCAGGGGTGACCGAAGTGGTCATGGTGGTGCCGACCCCGCGTGGCGAGGTCAACGAACTGGTACTGGCCGCTGCCTGCATCGCCGGTGTCGACCGTGTGTTCACCGTGGGTGGCGCACAGGCCGTCGCCGCGCTGGCCTATGGCACCGAGAGCGTGCCGCAGGTAGACAAGATCGTCGGCCCGGGCAACATCTACGTCGCCACCGCCAAGCGCCATGTATTTGGCCAGGTCGGCATCGACATGATCGCCGGCCCGTCGGAAATTCTCGTGGTGTGTGATGGCCAGACCGACCCGGACTGGATCGCCATGGACCTGTTCTCCCAGGCCGAGCACGACGAAGACGCCCAGGCCATCCTGGTCAGCCCGGACGCTGAGTTCCTCGACCGCGTTGCCGCCAGCATCGACAAGCTGCTGCCGACCATGGAACGCGCCGAGATCATCGAGAAATCGGTCAATGGCCGCGGCGCGCTGATCCAGGTGCGTGACATGCAGCAGGCCATCGAAGTGGCCAACCGCATCGCCCCCGAGCACCTTGAGCTGTCGGTCGCCGACCCACAGGCCTGGTTGCCGCAGATTCGCCACGCCGGCGCGATCTTCATGGGCCGCCACACCAGTGAAGCTCTGGGTGACTACTGCGCAGGCCCCAACCACGTGTTGCCTACCTCCGGCACCGCGCGTTTTTCGTCGCCGCTGGGGGTGTATGACTTCCAGAAGCGTTCGTCGATCATCTTCTGCTCCGAGCAGGGCGCGTCCGAGCTGGGCCACACCGCGTCGGTCCTGGCCCGTGGCGAGTCGCTGACCGCCCACGCCCGCAGCGCCGAATACCGTATCCTGACCCAAGAGAAGGGGAACTGAGCATGAGTCGATTCTGGAGCCCCTTCGTCAAGGACCTGGTGCCTTACGTGCCGGGCGAGCAACCCAAGCTGGCCCGCCTGGTCAAGCTCAACACCAACGAGAACCCCTATGGCCCGTCGCCCAAGGCGCTAGAAGCCATGCGCGGCGAGCTGAACGACAACCTGCGCCTGTACCCGGACCCGAACGGTGACCGGCTCAAGCAGGCGGTGGCCGAGTACTACGGCGTCACCCCGGGGCAGGTGTTTGTCGGCAACGGTTCGGACGAGGTGCTGGCGCACATCTTCCACGGCCTGTTCCAGCACGATGCACCGCTGCTGTTCCCGGACATCAGCTACAGCTTCTATCCGGTGTACTGCGGCCTGTACGGCATTGCCTACGAGCAAGTCGCGCTGGACGAGCAGTTCCAGATCCGCGTCGAGGACTACAAAAAGCCGAATGCCGGGATCATCTTCCCCAACCCCAATGCGCCGACCGGCTGCCTGATGCCGCTGCAAGCGGTCGAGCAGCTGCTGCAGGGCAACCCGGATTCGGTGGTAGTGGTGGATGAGGCCTACATCGACTTTGGTGGCGAGACGGCCATCAGCCTGGTAGGCCGCTACGACAACCTGCTGGTGACCCAGACCCTGTCCAAGTCCCGTTCGCTGGCTGGCCTGCGCGTCGGCCTGGCAGTGGGCCACCCGGACCTGATCGAAGCGCTGGAGCGGATCAAGAACAGCTTCAACTCCTACCCGCTGGACCGTGCGGCGATCGTCGGTGCAGCCGTGGCGTTCGAAGACCGTGCCTACTTCGAAGAAACCTGCCGCAAGGTGATCGACAGCCGTGAAGTGCTGGTCGAGCAACTGACGGCCAAGGGCTTCGAGGTGCTGCCGTCGGCGGCCAACTTCATCTTCGCCCGCCACCCGCAGCAGGATGCCGCCGAGTTGGCGGCTCGCTTGCGTGAGCAAGGCGTGATCGTGCGGCACTTCAAGCAGGCGCGGATTGCCCAGTTCCTGCGGATTACCATCGGTACGCCGGAAATGAACCAGGCGTTGCTCGATGCACTGAACTGATCAAGGCGGGCTCACGTAGCCGCCTGCTTCGATCTGACCCCGCCTGGCATCGGCTGCCAGGCGGGGTTTTTGCTTTCAGGGCTGAACCTGGCTCTCAATAGGCTATTTCCTCGATGCTGTACGGCATGCTGGCAGGCCTGTTGCGTACGGCTGCCGGCGTGCCATCGAGTAGCAGCACATAGTCGTTGACGTCGTCCATGCCGTCCGGGTCGGTCCACTGTTCGGCGGCAGCCGGAACTTGTGCAACCACATGCCCGTTCTTGAGGATGGTCAGGTAGCCTTTGGCGGTACTGTGCCAGCGCAGGCGGGCATTGGCTTCATCGGCCCTTGCTTTGCGAGCGCCCGCGTCACCGAGCAGGGGTGTGCCGTCGAGTAGCCATTGCGGCTGCAGTGTCAGGCCCATGTGCCGCAGCACGGTTGGCGCTACTGAGGTCTGCGCAGGCAGGCGGTACAGGTTGTTCGGTCCAGGGTTTTCTTGCGGGACACTAGGCTGAGTCAGTTCTTCGTTCAGCGGTTTATTGCTGGCGATAAAAATGGTCTTTTCCTGTTCCGTGACGCCGCCATGGCCTTTGCCCCAATAGTCGCGGCCATGGTCCGTGCTGACAATCACCAGCCAGTCTTCACGCGGATGGCGGCGGCTGCGTAGCTCGACCGCGTCCAGCAGTTCCCCCACTTGGTTGTCGGCCTTTCGCAGTGCCTGCTGGTAGCGGTTGTCGAAACCACCGTTGTGGCCGGCTGCGTCAGGTCCGCCCAACTGGATGAAGGTGAAGTCGGCGGGCGTGGTGTCGAGTATCTGCAGCGCCCGCGCGATGACGTTATCGTCGGATAGGCCACTCTCGCGTACGTCGTTGCCGTGGGCGTCCTCGAGCAGGAACGCGGTGTTGATCGGCGACCAGTTCACCACACTGGACAGGTAGGCGGTGGGCAGCGCCTGGCGCAGCCGTTTGAACAGGCTGGGAAAGGCCGGGGCGACGCGCAGCGACTCGGCATTCGAGTCAACGCCATGCTTGTTGCTCCAGACCCCGGTGAGCAGGGTGACCCAGCCAGGGCCGCTGAGCGTTGGCTGTTCGCTGGCCTTGCCGGTGATGCCGCCGGTGTAGGCGCTGCCGTAATACAGGCGTTTCTGCAGATTGCTGGCGTCGCCCAATGCTTCGTAACGTTCGAGTTGCACGCCTTCGATACCGATGATCAGGGTTTTCGGTTGGCGCGCGTGCTGCGCCGGGTCGCACGCTGCCAGCAGCACCAGTGTCATCAGAAGCAGGGCTGATAATCGCATGAAGGGGCATCCGGGAACGGTATAGCGAGCGTTGCAATAAAGCGTGCCGCTCACAACTGGCAGAAATACCAGGTGGTTTGCTGTTCAGAGGGCTTTCCATTAGGCTGCAGCAATTCATCGGATGATTGGTTGAATGTAATGAGCGTAGAGTTGACCAAGCGTTCCCTGGTCGAACTTGCCGTGGAGCGCATGCGCGAGCGCATCCTCAACGGCGACTGGCAGGTAGGGCAGCGCCTGCCGACTGAGCCGGAGCTGGCCCAGGAACTGGGCATCAGCCGCAATACTGTGCGTGAGGCCATGCGCGTGCTGGCGTTCAGCGGCCTGGTGGAAATCCGGCAGGGCGATGGCAGTTACCTGCGCACGGCCCAGGACCCGCTGATGGCGGTGCAGGCGATGTCCCGCTGCACGCCCGAGCAGGCGCGGGAGACCCGCCATATTCTCGAAGCCGAGGCCATCGGCCTGGCGGCGCTGCGCCGCACCGACACCGACCTGCAAGGGTTGCGTGAAGCCCTTGCGGGCAGCGCTGGGCATTTTCACGGTGACATCGATGCGTATGTGAGCTGCGACCTGGTGTTTCACCAGCGCTTGGTGGATGCCGCCCACAACCCGGCATTGAGTGAGTTGTACCGGTACTTTTCCGGCGTGGTGGCCGCTGCGCTGCAGCACAACATGACCACCGTTCCGCGCTGCCAGTCCACGTTCGATCTGCACGGGGAAATCCTCGACGCCATCGAGCATCGTGATTCGGAGCGGGCCAAGCGCCTGAGCCGGACCCTTATCGAATCCTGACCACGAGAAGCCCATGGCTGAATCAATGACCCGTAGCAACCCGCCCGGCGAGCGGGAACTCGACGAACTGCTGATCGACGCCGAAGCCGATGACGAGCAGGTGCAGCAACAGCCTGTGCTGCTGCGCCGGCCCTGGCTGTTGCTGCTGGGCCTGGTACTGGTGGCGCTGAACCTGCGGCCGGCCTTGTCGAGCATGGCGCCGGTGCTGGGCCTGGTGTCCGATGGCCTGGGCTTGAGTGCCTCGCAGGCCGGTTTGCTGACCACCTTGCCGGTGCTGTGCCTGGGCCTGTTTGCGCCACTGGCGCCGGTGCTGGCGCGGCGTTTTGGCAGTGAGCGGGTGATCCTCGGCATTCTCCTGACCTTGGCCTTGGGCATTGCAGTGCGCAGTGCCTTTGGGGTGGCCGGGGTATTCTTGGGCAGCCTCATGGCCGGCGCCAGCATTGGCATTATCGGCGTGCTCTTGCCGGGCATCGTCAAGCGCGACTTCCCACAGCGTGCCGGCACCTTGACCGGGGTCTACACCATGGCGCTGTGCCTGGGGGCGGCCATGGCGGCCGGTGCCACGGTACCCCTGGCCCAGCACTACGAAGGCAACTGGGCGCTGGGGCTGGGCTTCTGGGCCGTGCCGGCACTGTTGGCCATGTTGGTCTGGCTGCCGCAGGCGCGCCAAGGGCACGGCCTGCACAAGGTTGCCTATCGGGTGCGTGGCCTGTGGCGTGACCCATTGGCCTGGCAGGTGACCTTGTACATGGGCCTGCAATCGTCGCTGGCCTATATCGTTTTCGGTTGGTTGCCTTCGATTCTGATTGGTCGTGGTCTGAGCCCAACCGAGGCGGGGCTGGTGCTGTCGGGCTCGGTGATCGTGCAATTGATCAGCTCGCTCAGTGCGCCCTGGCTGGCCACGCGCGGCAAGGACCAGCGCTTGGCCATCGTGATTGTCATGCTGGTGACCCTGGCTGGGCTGTTTGGCTGCCTGTATGCGCCTATTTCCGGGCTCTGGGGGTGGGCGGTGCTGCTGGGCCTAGGGCAGGGCGGGACGTTTGCCCTGGCGTTGACGTTGATCGTGCTGCGCTCCAAAGACGCCCATGTGGCGGCGAACCTGTCGAGCATGGCGCAAGGGGTGGGTTACACACTGGCGTCGATGGGGCCGTTTGCGGTGGGGTTGGTGCATGACCTGACCGGTGGCTGGGCGGCACTGGGGTGGATCTTTGCCGTGCTAGGCCTGGGTGCCATTGTTTTCGGGCTTGGGGCTGGGCGGGCGTTGCATGTGCAGGTGACCAGCGAAAAAGTCTGAGACTGATTGTGCCAGTGCCGGCCCATTCGCGGGACAAGCCCGCTCCCACAGGAGCCCGCAGTCCTGAAAGCACTCCCATCCTGTGGGAACGGGCTTGTCCCACGAATGGGCCGGCACTGGCGTAAGCGCATCGAGCAGATTATCGTGCACCTTTCGATCCCAGGATGGACCTGCCCCATGAGCGACGCCAACCGCGACCTGATCACCCGCTTTTACCAGGCCTTCCAGCGGCTGGATGCCGAGGCCATGGTGGCCTGTTACAGCGACGATATCGTCTTCAGCGACCCGGTCTTCGGTACCCTGCGCGGCAAGGATGCAGGCGACATGTGGCGGATGCTCACCACCCGCGCCAAGGACTTCACCCTGACCTTCGACAACGTCCGTGCGGACGAACGCGGTGGCAGCGCGCACTGGGTCGCGACCTACCTGTTCAGCCAGACCGGCCGTACCGTGGTCAACGCTATCCAGGCACGTTTCGTCATTCGCGATGGCTTGATCTGCCAGCATGACGACAGCTTTGACCTGTGGCGCTGGTCGCGCCAGGCCCTCGGCGCGCCCGGGGTGCTCCTGGGCTGGTCGCCGTTGATTCAGAACAAGGTACGCCAGCAGGCATTCAAGGGCCTGCGGGCGTACCAGCACAGTCAAGGCAATGCCACGGCCTGATCGCTGTCGTGGTAGCTGAACGTTGCACGTTCTTCGAGGGTGCGCGGTAGGCGGACACGGATCACGGGTATGAAGGTGCCGTTAGTCGTGTGCCAGTCTTGCTGGTCGGCCTGCGCCTGCTGCAAGGCGCCGTATTCGCCTTCGATATGGAAGAACGACTGGATCGGCAGGCTAGCCGCGTCTGCCTCGCTCCATGCGCCGATCACCACTTCGTTCCAAGGGAATGGCAGTTCGGCGGCGTACAGCTGCTTTGCCCGCACGCTCTGGTGGAACGCCTCGGCGCGTTCGGGAACGCGCGCGCGGCGGATATCAAAGGCGCATTGGCGTTTGTAATCACCGCTTTGCCTGTATTGCTCCATCCATTGCTCGGCTGTCTGAATACCTTGCGCATGGCAAGCAGCTTCGGTTTCGGCAGTCTGCCGATTATCGCCACAACCTCGGGTATCGCGCTCCCAGGTATCGCCGTCGGTGGGCCAGGCGCACAGCATCTCGTAACGCAGCGAATCTTTGGGCCGTTGCAGCAGGGGGAACAGCGTGAAGCCACTGCGGGCATCGGCTGCCAGGCGGGTCGTGGGAATGTCGGCGCGCAGGTAGGAGAACGATACGCCGCCCTTGTCCTTGCTGTTCTGGCTATGATGCCAGGTATGATAATGCGGTGAAGGCTTGGTTGACCTGATCAGCACGCCCGAGCAGGCGTGGGCAGGTACCGCATTGCTTTTGCAGTACGCGGGGGTGGCATCGTAGTTCCTCTGCATTTGATCGGCGGTTTGTGCGCCAATCGAACCGTGGGCGTTGAATGCGGTTGTCAGTAGCGTTGCATAGAGCAGGGTACCGCTCAGTTTATTGAACATGATGAAGCCCTCAATGAGTGGGCTCACCAACTTAATGATGGAAAGAGCAGGCGTCGTGAGTGAAGCAGTGCCGGATCAGGCAGTGAAACCCTGGTATGTCTACCTGGTACGGGCGGCCAACGGGTCGCTCTACTGCGGGATCAGTGATGACCCGCAGCGGCGTTTTCTGGTGCATCAGAAGGGGCAGGGCGCGCGCTATTTCAAGACTAGTCCGGCGCAGGCGCTGGTGTATGTCGAGCAATGGCCCGACAAAGGCGAAGCGCTGCGCCAGGAGCGGCTGGTAAAGCGGCTGCGGAAATCGGCCAAGGAGGCGCTGGTGGCCTCGTTCAGCAACCCCTAGGGCGCACTGGCGGTATCAGTCCTTGCGCCGCTTCAGCTGATCGATCAATTGCGTCGGCAGCCCTTTGATGATCAAGGTGCCCGCCACCTCGTCATACTCCACCTTGTCGCCCAGCAGGTGCGCCTCGAAGCTGATCGACAGCCCCTCGGCACGGCCAGTGAAGCGGCGGAACTGGTTGAGGGTGCGTTTGTCTGCAGGGATCTCCGGCGACAGGCCGTAGTCTTTGTTGCGGATGTGGTCGTAGAACGCCTTCGGGCGGTCTTCATCGATCAGGCTGGACAGTTCTTCAAGGGTCACCGGCTCGCCCAGCTTGGTTTGGGTGGTGGCGTAGTCGACCAGGGTCTGGGTCTTCTCGCGGGCCGACGCCTCGGGCAAGTCTTCGCTCTCGACGAAGTCGCTGAAGGCCTTGAGCAGGGTACGGGTTTCACCGGGGCCGTCGACGCCTTCCTGGCAGCCGATGAAATCACGGAAGTAGTCGGAGACCTTCTTGCCGTTCTTGCCCTTGATGAACGAGATGTACTGCTTGGAATTCTGGTTGTTTTTCCACTCGGACAGGTTGATGCGCGCCGCCAGGTGCAGTTGGCCGAGGTCCAGGTGGCGCGATGGCGTCACGTCGAGGTCCGCGTTCACGGCCACGCCTTCGCTGTGGTGCAGCAGGGCGATCGCCAGGTAATCGGTCATGCCTTGCTGGTAGTGGGCGAACAGGATGTGCCCGCCGGTGGACAGGTTGGACTCTTCCATCAGCTTTTGCAGGTGTTCGACGGCGATGCGGCTGAACGCCGCGAAGTCCTTTTCTGCTTCCAGGTACTGCTTCAACCAGCCACTGAGCGGGTAGGCACCCGATTCGCCGTGGAAGAAGCCCCACGCCTTGCCTTGCTTGGCGTTGTAGCTGTCGTTGAGGTCGGCCAGCAGGTTTTCGATGGCATCGGAGGCGCCCAGTTCGGTATCGCGTGCGTGCAGCACGGCGGGGCTGCCATCGGGCTTCTTGTCGATCAGGTGAACGATACAATGACGGATTGGCATGAAGTCCTCGGCGAGTCTGGGGGCGGTGCACGGCCGCGCTGCAAAAGTCGTCCAGTTTACCCCAGAGACAAGGTGATGCAGTGGCCGGATGTTGGCAGAAATGCCGGTTGTTCGTTTTTTGTTCAGTTTTGTGCGTTTTAAGCTAAAACCCCCGAAAAACCTGCATTAAATCGAAGTGCGCAGCGGATATTTATCCATTCCTGTGGTAGCTTTGCGCGGTCTTGCGCCCCTCGCGTGGCGCATTGCTGGCAGCACGCTAGCGTCGTGTCGAACCAAACGCCGATTTACGTATCTACATACGCGATTGGCGCGGCCCTCCAGAATTCAGGGGCTGGCCCGATAACGTCGTAGCTCGCTGCTTAACTACTGAATTTGATAGGGAAGGAACATCACCATGGCATTGACCAAAGACCAACTGATTGCCGACATCGCCGAATCGATCGCCGCGCCAAAAGCCACCGCCAAAAACGCACTGGAGCAACTGGGCCAGATCGTTGCTGACCAACTGGAAAACGGCGCTGAAATCACCCTGCCAGGCATCGGCAAGCTGAAAGTCTCCGAGCGTCCTGCCCGTACCGGCCGCAACCCTTCGACTGGCGCTGCCATCGAAATCGCTGCCAAGAAAGTCGTCAAGTTCGTGCCAGCCAAAGTGCTGACCGACGCCATCAACAAGTAATTGTTGACGCTGTGACGAAACCGCGCCCGGCTTGCCCGGGCGCGGTTTTTTTCAGCCTTGTGTTTTACGCCGTGCGTGCCAGGCCTGGCGCGCGTTGTCGTCCTGGAAGCTCCAGGCGACCATGCGGCTCTGCTTCTGCCCTTGGCCCATCTCGATGATGCGCACGGCCTTGGCGCCCGCTTTTTTCAGCGCAGCCTCAATGCCTGGCAGGTTGCTGGCCTTGGACACCAGGCTGGTGAACCACAGCACGCTTTCGGCGTACTGCGCGCTTTCCCCGACCAGTTGCGTCACGAAGCGGATCTCGCCGCCCTCACACCACAGTTCGTTGTTCTGGCCGCCGAAATTGAGCACGGGCAGTTTGCGCTTGGGGTCCTGCTTGCCCAGGTTTTTCCACTTGCGCTGGCTGCCGCGGGTGGCTTCCTCGCGTGAGGCATGGAAGGGCGGGTTGCACAGCGTCAGGTCGAAGCGCTCATCGGCCTGCAGCAGGCCGCTGAGAATGTGCGTGCGGTCGGCCTGCTGGCGCAGAGTGATGGCCTTGCTCAGGCCATTGGCCTGGACGATGGCCTTGGCCGAAGCCAGTGCCACAGGGTCGATATCCGAGCCCAGGAAGCGCCAGCGGTAGTCGCTGTGGCCGATCAGCGGGTAGATGCAGTTGGCACCCACGCCGATGTCCAGCGCGCGCACCTGGGCGCCCTTGGGGATCTCGCCGGCATTGTCTTCGCCCAGCAGATCGGCGAGCACATGGATGTAGTCGGCGCGACCGGGGATGGGCGGGCACAGGTAGTCGGCGGGGATGTCCCAGTGCTGGATGCCGTATTGGGCCTTGAGCAAGGCGCGGTTGAACACCCGAACCGCCTCGGGGTTGGCGAAGTCGATGCTGGGTTTGCCGTGCGGGTTGGTGATGGTGAAGCGGGCCAGGTCAGGGTGGGCCTTGATCAGGCTGGGGAAGTCGTAGCGACCCTGATGGCGGTTGCGCGGGTGCAGGGTGGGTTTCTGGGTCATGGTCAGGTCCGGTGCTGCAGGTGCTGGCCAGGGGGCCGCTGTGCGGCCCCTTCGCGGCACAAGGCCGCTCCCACGGGATAGTGGGGCTCCTTGAAGGCAGCGCAATTCCTGTGGGAGCGGCCTTGTGCCGCGAACGAGGGCGAAGCCCTCGCTGGTCAGGTCAGCATTGTCAGGTTACAGCGCTGCAATCCGCGCATGCTGCTCGGTGAAGTTGGCCAGGGCCTGTTCGGACTCGGCCAGCTTGGCGCGTTCCTTCTCGATCACCGCAGGCGGTGCCTTGTCGACGAAGGCAGCGTTGGACAGCTTGCCGCCCACGCGCTGGACTTCACCCTGCAGACGCTGGATCTCCTTGTTCAGGCGAGCCAGTTCGGCGTCCTTGTCGATCAGGCCGGCCATCGGCACCAGCACCTGCAGATCGCCCACCAGTGCGGTGGCCGACAGTGGCGCTTCGTCGGCGTCGCCGAGCACGGTGAACGACTCGACCTTGGCCAGTTTCTTCAGCAGGGCTTCGTTTTCCTGCAGGCGGCGTTGGTCGTCGGCATTGGCGTTTTTCAGGAACAGTGGCAGCGGCTTGCCCGGGCCGATGTTCATTTCGGCGCGGATGTTGCGCAGGCCGACCATCAGCTCCTTGAGCCACTCGATGTCACCTTCGGCAGCGGCATCGATGCGGCTTTCATTGGCCACCGGCCACGGCTGCAGCATGATGGTCTTGCCCTGAATGCCAGCCAGCGGCGCGATGCGCTGCCAGATTTCTTCAGTGATGAACGGCATGAACGGATGCGCCAGGCGCAGGGCCACTTCCAGCACGCGTACCAGGGTGCGACGGGTGCCACGGGCGCGCTCGACCGGGGCGTTCTCGTCCCACAGCACAGGCTTGGAGAGTTCCAGGTACCAGTCGCAATACTGGTTCCAGATGAACTCGTACAGGGCCTGGCTGGCCAGGTCGAAGCGGAACTGTTCCAGCTGGCGGGTCACTTCGGCTTCGGTACGCTGCAGCTGCGAGATGATCCAACGGTCGGCCAGCGACAGCTCGTAGGCTTCGCCGTTCTGGCCGCAGTCCTCGCCCTTGTCCAGCACGTAGCGGGCGGCGTTCCAGATCTTGTTGCAGAAGTTGCGGTAGCCTTCGACGCGGCCCATGTCGAACTTGATGTCGCGGCCGGTCGAGGCCAGCGAACAGAACGTGAAGCGCAGGGCGTCAGTGCCGTAGCTGGCGATGCCGTCCGGGAACTCGGCCTTGGTCTGCTTGGCGATCTTCTCGGCAAGCTTGGGCTGCATCATGCCGCTGGTGCGTTTTTCCAGCAGGGCGTCTAGGGTGATGCCGTCGACGATGTCCAGCGGGTCCAGGACGTTGCCCTTGGACTTGGACATCTTCTGGCCCTGGCCATCGCGCACCAGGCCGTGCACGTACACGGTCTTGAACGGAACCTGCGGGGTACCGTCCTCGTTCTTGATCAGGTGCATGGTCAGCATGATCATGCGCGCAACCCAGAAGAAGATGATGTCGAAGCCGGTGACCAGCACATCGGTGGAGTGGAACTTCTTGAGGAACTCGGTCTGTTCTGGCCAGCCCAGCGTCGAGAAGGTCCACAGGCCCGAGCTGAACCAGGTGTCGAGTACGTCGTCGTCCTGGCGCAGGGCAACATCGGCGCCCAGGTTGTGCTTGGCGCGGACTTCAGCCTCGTCACGGCCGACATAGACCTGGCCGGCCTCGTCGTACCATGCCGGGATGCGGTGGCCCCACCACAGCTGGCGGCTGATGCACCAGTCCTGGATGTCGCGCATCCAGGAGAAATACATGTTCTCGTACTGCTTGGGCACGAACTGGATGCGGCCATCTTCCACGGCGGCGATGGCAGGCTCTGCCAGCGGCTTGGTGGAGACGTACCACTGGTCGGTCAGCCAGGGTTCGATGACGGTGCCCGAACGGTCGCCTTTCGGCACTTTCAAGGCGTGGTCGTCGATGCTGACCAGAAGGCCCTGGGCGTCCAGGTCGGC
Source organism: Pseudomonas sp. B21-031 (assembly GCF_024748985.1). Classification (NCBI taxonomy): domain Bacteria; kingdom Pseudomonadati; phylum Pseudomonadota; class Gammaproteobacteria; order Pseudomonadales; family Pseudomonadaceae; genus Pseudomonas; species Pseudomonas sp. B21-031. The sequence goes on from NZ_CP087181.1 coordinate 1,079,833, forward strand.
GACGATCTGCTTACGCGCGACAAAGCGGTCGAGGGTGGCGTACTGGGCGGGCAGGGTGGTGTCGATCTGCTCGTTGACGCTGCCGTCGAGGTTGAAGGCCTGGGCATTGGCCAGGACCATCGCGTTCTTGTCGAAGATGTTCAACAGCGGCAGGTTGTGGCGCTTGCCAACTTCGTAGTCGTTGAAGTCGTGTGCCGGGGTGATCTTCACGCAGCCTGTGCCGAATTCCGGGTCGCAGTAGTCGTCGGCGATGATCGGGATGCGGCGCCCGACCAGTGGCAGCTCGACGAACTTGCCGATCAGGGCCTGGTAGCGCTCGTCGTTCGGGTTGACCGCGACGGCAGCGTCACCCAGCAGGGTTTCCGGACGCGTGGTGGCAACCACCAGGTAGTCCTTGCCTTCGGCGGTCTTGGCGCCGTCGGCCAGCGGGTAGCGCAGGTTCCACAGGTGGCCCTTCTCGTCGTGGTTTTCCACTTCGAGGTCGGAGATGGCCGTGTGCAGCTTGGTGTCCCAGTTGACCAGGCGCTTGCCGCGGTAGATCAGGCCGTCTTCGTGCAGGCGCACGAAGGCTTCTTTGACGGCTTCAGACAGGCCGTCGTCCATGGTGAAGCGCTCACGGCTCCAGTCGACCGACGAGCCCAGGCGGCGGATCTGACGGCTGATGTTGCCGCCGGACTGGTCCTTCCACTCCCAGACTTTTTCCAGGAACTGTTCGCGACCCAGGTCATGACGGTTCTGGCCTTTGGCCTCGAGCTGGCGCTCGACCAGCATCTGCGTGGCGATACCGGCGTGGTCGGTGCCCGGCTGCCACAGGGTGTCGCGACCCTGCATGCGGCGGAAACGGATCAGGGCGTCCATGATCGCGTTGTTGAACCCATGGCCCATGTGCAGGCTGCCGGTGACGTTCGGCGGCGGGATCATGATGGTGTAGGACTCACCTGCACCTTGTGGAGCGAAATAGTTCTCGGACTCCCAGGTGTTGTACCAGGAAGTTTCGATGGCGTGCGGCTGGTAGGTCTTATCCATGCGCGGCGGGACCCTGTGCATTTATTCGGGAAAGCCGGGAAGTATAACCAAGGTGGGGTGCTGAGGCGACAGCCGCTGGGGCTGCTTTGCAGCCCATTCGCGGCACAAGGCCGCTCCTACAGGCACCGCGATCCCTGTAGGAGCGGCCTTGTGCCGCGAATGGGCCGCAAAGCGGCCCCGGAATATCACTCAGAACGCTTGATCAAGCGCTCAATACGCGCATCCAGCCGGCGCTTGATTTCGTTCTCGATATGCGGGGTAAAGTCATTGATCACGTCTTGCATGATCGCCTGCGCCGCGGCGCGCAGCTCGCTTTCCAGGTGCAGCAAGGTGTCCTGGCGGCGGGTTTGCGGGTCTTCATCGGGGGTAGCGGCGATCGGCTCGACGGCCGGCACGGCGTTGCCGCCGGGCTCGTCCAGCAACAGAGGAATCTGCTCCACCGTCTCGGTCAGCAGCGGGGGTTGCAGGTCGGCGTCGCCAAGCAACTGGCGGATCGACTCGAGGTCATCGAGCAGATGGGCGGAGTCGGGCAAAGGGGAGGGCTTGTCCATCGTCGTCAAAGTCGCTGTAAGCGGTGGTCTTGCAGAGCATAGCCCTGTTCGCGGTAGAAACGGAACCGCTCACGGGCCGATTGGCGGATGCCGGGCTCCTCGACGACGATCTCGGCCACCCGTTCGAACTGGCCGACGAACGCAGGCACGCCAGCGCCCAGGTTGATCAGCAGGTCGCTGTGTTGCCCGGCATCCTCAGCAATCCCTAAGGCCACCGTGGCATCCGCGTGCAATTCCGCGAGGTCGTGGGGCACGAAGGCTTCGCCCTTGAAGTGCCAGAGGCGTTGGTCCAGTTCGCTGCGCTGTTCGGCATCCTGACAATGCAGGTAGACCCGGTGGCCGAGGCGCCAGGCTTTTTCGCACAGCTTGCAGGCGAAATCGAGCCGCGCCGACAAGGCGTCGGTGGGCAGGATGTAGAAATCGACTTTGCTCATGGTGGTCTCTGCCGGCCGGTGGCGCGCAAGGCGCCACCGGCCTCACGGCATCAGGCGCCAGCGCGGTCCAGCAGGTACTGGGTCAGCAGCGGGACCGGGCGGCCAGTGGCGCCCTTGTCCTTGCCACCGCTGACCCAGGCCGTGCCAGCGATGTCCATGTGCGCCCAGTTGTAGGCCTTGGCGAAGCGCGACAGGAAGCAGCCTGCGGTGATGGTGCCGGCCTTTGGCCCACCGATGTTGCCCATGTCGGCGAACGGGCTGTCCAGTTGTTCCTGGTACTCGTCGAACAGCGGCAGCTGCCAGGCACGGTCGTCGGCGCGCTTGCCGGCGTCCAGCAGTTGGCCGACCAGGTCGTCGTTGTTGCCCATCAGGCCCGAGGTGTGGCTACCCAGGGCAACGATGCAGGCGCCGGTCAGGGTGGCGATGTCGATCACCGCCTGAGGCTTGAAGCGTTCGGCGTAGGTCAGGGCATCGCACAGCACCAGGCGGCCTTCAGCGTCGGTGTTGAGGATTTCGACGGTCTGGCCGCTCATGGTGGTGACGATGTCGCCCGGGCGGGTAGCGCCGCCGCTCGGCATGTTTTCAGCGCAGGCCAGCAGGCACACCAGGTTGATCGGCAGCTGCAGTTCGAGCACCGCACGCAGGGTGCCGAACACGCTGGCGGCGCCACACATGTCGTATTTCATCTCGTCCATGCCGGCGCCTGGCTTGAGGCTGATGCCACCGGTGTCGAAGGTGATGCCCTTGCCCACCAGCACAAACGGCTTGTCTGCTTTCTTGCCGCCCTGGTAATTGAGGACGATCAGGCGTGGCGGCTGGTCGCTGCCCTGGCCCACGGCGTAGAACGCGCCCATGCCCAGGTCCTTGATCTTCTTCTCGTCGAGCACTTCGACCTTGAGCCCTTTGTGCGCTTTACCCAGCTCCTTGGCCTGTTCGGCGAGGAAGCTTGGGTGGCACAGGTTGGGCGGCAGGTTGCCCAGGTCGCGGGTGAAGGCCATGCCGGTGGCAATCGCCGTGGCGTGCTTGACGGCACGCTCGACCTCGGCCAGGCCGGCCTTGTCGGCCAGCAGGGTGACCTTTTTCAGGGCGCGCGGCTCGGCTTTCTGGCTTTTGAAACGGTCGAACACGTATTCGCCGTCTTGCAGGGTCTCGGCCAGTAGGCGGTACTTGCCGTAGTGGGCGTCGCGGTTGCTGACGGCGATATCGTCCAGGGCGAGCACGGCGTCGCCACCGTTAAGGCCTTTCAGAACGCCGGCGACGCTGGCCACCAGTTTGCGCCAGGCGCGGTCGCCCAGGGCTTCGTCCTTGCCGCTGCCAACCAGCAGCACGCGTTCGGCCTTCAGGCCTGGCAGGCTGTGCAGCAGCAGGGTCTGCCCCGGTTTACCGGCCAGGTCGCCACGTTTGAGCACGGCGCTGATGGCACCTTCGCAGGCTTGGTCGACGGCCTTGGCAACAGCGCCGAGCTTGCGGCCTTCACCTACCGGTACAACCAGCGTGGCGGTTTTTACGGATGCAGCAGCTACGCTTTTTACAACCAGTTCCATGTCAGGGTCCCCGAATGATCGATACAGTTGGCGCTTTGCATGCAAGCGCTCTGGGCGGGCCAGGCCGCGTGGTCGCGTACCCGTCGAAAAGCTGCCAGTTTGAGCCTGGGGCCAGCGTGCTGACAACCCTGTTTTGCGGCTTCATGCGCGGCCAAGTGACAGGGGCGGTCAATCACAGGATAATGCGCGCACTTTACATGGAGGTTCGCCTGTGGCGAACCGACATTGGTCTTGGCTGTACTAAGTCATTGTTTGGCGCCAATGTTTGGCAGTCCGCCCTGACAACCCAGGAGTGTCTGGTTTGATCGTCTTTCGTTATCTGTCCCGCGAGGTCCTGGTGACCTTGAGCGCCGTCAGCGCCGTGCTGCTGGTGATCATCATGAGTGGGCGTTTCATCAAGTACCTGGCCCAGGCGGCGCAGGGCGTGCTCGACCCGAGCGTGCTGTTCCTGATCATGGGCTTCCGTCTGCCGGGTTTCTTGCAACTGATCCTGCCTTTGGGGCTGTTCCTCGGCATTTTGCTGGCCTACGGCCGTTTGTACCTGGAAAGCGAGATGACCGTGCTGTCGGCCACGGGCATGAGCCAGCAGCGTCTGTTGGCCCTGACCATGGCGCCCGCCGCCCTGGTGGCCTTGCTGGTGGCCTGGCTGAGCCTGAGCTTGGCCCCCCTGGGCGTGGCCCAGGTGCAGCAGATCATCAGCCAGCAGGATGCCCTGACCGAGTTCGACACCCTGGTGCCTGGGCGTTTCCAGACCCTGCGTGATGGTTCGCGGGTGACCTACACCGAGCAGCTCTCGGACGACCGCATCAACCTCGGTGGCGTCTTCATCTCCGAAAAACGCTTCAACCAGGACAAGACCAAAGACCGCGCCCCGTCGGTACTGGTCGCCGAAAAAGGCCACCAGGAAGTGCAGGCCGATGGTAACCGCTACCTGGTGCTGGAAAACGGCTATCGCTACGACGGCAACCCTGGCCAGGCCGATTACCGTGCCATCAAGTACGACACCTATGGCGTACTGCTGCCCAAGCCTGAAGTCAGCGAGGAAGTGACCGAGCGCGAAGCTATTCCGACTTCGCAATTGTTCGGCCAGGAGGGCTTGCGCGAACGCGCCGAGCTGCAATGGCGGTTGTCGTTGCCAATCCTGGTCTTCGTCGTGACCCTGTTGGCAGTGCCGCTGTCGCGGGTCAACCCACGCCAGGGGCGCTTCCTCAAGTTGCTGCCAGCGATTCTTCTGTACATGGCGTACCTGACAATGCTGATTTCCGTACGCGGCGCCCTCGAGAAGGGCAAATTGCCCATCGCCCTGGGCATGTGGTGGGTGCACGGCCTGTTCCTGCTGATCGGCCTTGGGCTGATGTACTGGGAACCGCTGAGTCTCAAACGCGCTGCCCGTCGTGCGGAGGTGGCCCGTGGTTAAACTCGATCGCTACATCGGCATGAGCGTGCTCATGGCCATTCTGGCCGTGCTGGGGATCATCCTCGGCCTGGCCTCGCTGTTCGCCTTCATCGATGAGATGAGCGACCTGAGCGACACCTACACGGTGATGGATGCTGGCTGGTTCACGCTGCTGACCGCGCCGCGCCGTTTGTATGACATGTTGCCGATGGCGGCATTGATTGGCTGCCTGATCGGCCTGGGCAGCCTGGCCAGCAGCAGCGAACTGACCATCATGCGCGCTGCCGGTGTTTCCATCGGCCGCATCGTCTGGGCGGTCATGAAGCCGATGCTGGTGCTGATGCTGGTGGGCGTGCTGATTGGCGAGTACGTGGCGCCGGTCACCGAAAACAAGGCCCAGGCCGACCGTTCCCTGGCCCAGGGTGGCGGTGAGGCGCAGAGCTCCAAGCGGGGTATGTGGCACCGTCAGGGCGAAGAGTTCGTGCACATCAACGCCGTGCAGCCCAATGGTTTGCTGCTGGGCGTGACCCGCTACCGTTTCGACAGTGAGCGCAAGATCGTCACCTCCAGCTTCGCCCGCCGGGCGCAGTACAACGACGACCACTGGCAGCTCAGCGATGTCAGCACCACGTATTTCCGTGGTGACCACACCGAAGTGGTGAAGACGCCGGAAGAGCGCTGGGACGTTTCGGTCACGCCGCAACTGCTCAATACCGTGATCCTGGCGCCGGAATCGCTGTCCATCACAGGCTTGTGGGATTACATCCACTACCTGTCCGACCAAGGCTTGAACAATGCCCGCTACTGGCTGGCGTTCTGGACCAAGGTGTTGCAGCCGGCCGTGACCGCGGCACTGGTGCTGATGGCGATTTCCTTCATCTTCGGCCCCCTGCGCTCGGTGACCCTCGGCCAGCGGGTATTCACCGGTGTGCTGGTGGGCTTCGTGTTCCGCATCGCCCAGGACCTGCTAGGCCCTTCGAGCCAGGTGTTCGGCTTCCCGCCGTTGCTGGCGGTCGTGATACCGGCCGGGATCTGCGCGCTGGCAGGGTTGTGGTTACTCCGTCGAGCGGGTTGAGGGTTCGATCGATGTACAAAAGCCGACCCTAGGGTCGGCTTTTTTGAGGGTTCAATTCTGGCTTTAGGCGTGTGCTTGACCTTGGCCTGTAGGAGCAGCCTTGTGCTGCGAAGAGGCCGGTGACAGCACAATCAAGCTTGGCTGCTGTCACGGGCCTCTTCGCAGCACAAGGCTGCTCCTACAGGTACGGTGGCCGCATTGAAGATTGTGCGTAATTGAGCGTCATTTTTTCTGCTTCGGCACCCGCACCAGCTGTGTCTCCGAATAGATGTCATGCCACCCCCGTTTGCGCTTGTCGATCAACGCCCAGAAAAACCCCAGCCCCAGGCACAGCCACGACGCGATCGAGACCACGAAGCGCAACAGCGCCTGCCACAGGCTGATGGCACTGCCATCGGCATTCTGCACCCGCACCCCCCACACCTGCATGCCCAGGGTCTGCCCGCCGTGGGTCCAGAACTTGGCAAAGAAACCAAACAGCGCGAACACCAGGATCGTCGACAACAACGGGTCGCCATCCAGCGCCCCGGCATCGGTCAGCTCACGCATGCGGGCCTCGCCGATGATTGCCATCTGGATCATCTTGTAAGCGCCCGCCGTCACGATCAGCAGGGCAGTGCACAGCAAAAAGTCATAGAACATCGCCGCCAGCCGGCGGCCTAGCCCAGCGGGCGGGAAGTCACCCTGAGGCAAGAGGGGAGGCTTGGACATTACGCTGCAGCTCCAGATGGCAAAGGCCCATTTTAGGGAACTGCGGGCAAAAAAAAGCCCCTGCGCGTCAACGCAGGGGCTCTTTTTTATGGATTATCAGGCTTCTGGCTGGACTTCGTCAGCCTGCATGCCTTTTTGGCCTTGAACGGCTACGAAGGTAACCTTCTGGCCTTCTTTCAGGCTTTTGAAGCCGTTGCCTTGAATGGCACGGAAGTGTACGAACAGATCCGGACCGCTCTCTGGAGTGATGAAACCGTAACCTTTCTCGTCATTGAACCACTTGACGGTACCGTTCTGACGCTGTGCCATTTTCTTATTTCCTATGAATCTATTAATTTGATAACAGTTACTTTCACATCGTTATTGAATGAAAGCTTACTGGGCTGGGTTGCTGGAAAGTAAGAGACGTCGAACGGGTTGTAGCAGATTGCGGCTACTGGCCCAGGTCACGAACTGTTGCGACCCATGCAAACACAGTGCAGTGACTCTACGCCAACTCCTGCGCGAAAAACAAGCCCTTGCTCGTCAGGAAAACAGGGCTTTTGCCGATAGCCGAACAATTTGTTGCAAACGGCATGGCGCCTGGGCTGGCGCCATGTTCATTCGTTATTGAACAGGTTCGAAATCGAATAGGAAGAACCTGTTCACCTACCTCATGTTCTGCATTCAGCCACGGTAGTAACGTTGCGGCACGAAAGGCATTTTGCTGACTTTCAAGGCAACCTTCTTGCCCCGTACCAATGCAAACAGTGATGTGTCTAGCGCGCCATGTTCAATATCGACATAACCCATTGCAACCGGTGCGCCACGTGTTGGGCCAAAGCCACCACTGCAGACTTTGCCCACTGGGTTATCGGATGCATCGACAATCTCTGCGCCTTCTCGTACCGGTGTACGTTCTTGCGGCAGCAAGCCGACACGCTTTTGTTTTACACCGTGCTGCTGCTGGCCAAAGATGATGTCAGCACCGGGGAAGCCGCCAGCGCGTTCACCGTCGGCGCGGCGCACTTTCGAGATGGCCCACAGCAGGCTGGCCTGAATCGGCGTGGTCTCGGTGTTCATGTCGTGGCCATACAGGCACAGGCCGGCTTCCAGGCGCAGCGAGTCGCGCGCACCCAGGCCGATTGGTTGCACTTCGGGCTCGGCCAGCAGGCGGCGGGCCAGGGCGTCGGCGGCGTTGGCCGGCACCGAAATTTCGTAACCGTCTTCACCGGTGTAGCCCGAGCGGCTGACGTAGCAGTCTTCGCCGAGCAGGGTGACCGGGCGGAACTGCATGAAGGTCATGCCAGCCACTTCCGGGGCCAGGCGATCCAGCACCTTGACCGCCGCCGGGCCTTGCAGGGCCAGCAGCGCGCGGGCCTCGAACAGCGGCTGAATCTCGCAGCGGCTGCCGATGTGTTTTTGCAGGTGGGCCAGGTCCTGGTCCTTGCAGGCGGCGTTCACCACCAGGAACAGCACGTCATCGCCCAGGTTGGCGACCATCAGGTCGTCGAGGATGCCGCCTTGTTCGTTGGTGAACATGGCATAGCGTTGCATGCCCACTGGCAGGTCGATGATGTCCACGGGCACCAGGCTTTCCAGCGCCTTGGCAGCGTCGCTGCCGCGCAGGATGATCTGGCCCATGTGCGAGACGTCGAACAGGCCTGCCTGCTCGCGGGTGTGCAGGTGCTCCTTGAGCACGCCCAGCGGGTACTGCACCGGCATGTCATAGCCGGCAAACGGCACCATGCGCGCGCCCAGTTCGAGGTGCAGGGCGTGCAGCGGGGTCTTGAGCAGTGTTTCGGACATCAGTGACTCCTTGGTGTTGTTATTGGGTCAACACTCGATGATGTTGACGGCCAGACCGCCGCGGGCGGTCTCCTTGTATTTGCTTTTCATGTCGGCGCCGGTCTGGCGCATGGTGCGGATGACCTTGTCGAGCGAGACGAAGTGCTGCCCGTCACCGCGCAAGGCCATGCGCACGGCGTTGATCGCCTTCACCGAGCCCATGGCGTTGCGCTCGATGCAGGGCACCTGAACCAGCCCACCAATCGGGTCGCAGGTCAGGCCCAGGTTGTGTTCCATGCCGATCTCGGCGGCGTTCTCGACCTGTTGCACGGTACCGCCCATGACTTCGCACAGGGCTCCGGCGGCCATCGAGCAGGCCACGCCCACTTCGCCCTGGCAGCCAACCTCGGCGCCAGAGATGGAGGCATTTTCTTTGTAGAGAATGCCGATGGCCGCCGCCGTGAGCAGAAAGCGCACCACGCCGTCTTCGCTGGCACCCGGTACAAAGCGCATGTAGTAGTGCAATACCGCTGGGACGATGCCCGCGGCGCCGTTGGTGGGTGCGGTGACCACCCGGCCGCCGTAGGCGTTCTCTTCGTTTACCGCCAGCGCGTAGAGGTTGACCCAGTCGAGCACCGACAGCGCATCGCGTAGGCTGGCTTCCGGGTGTTGGCTGAGCTGTCGGTACAACGCCGGTGCCCGGCGCTTGACCTTGAGCCCACCCGGCAGAATGCCTTCATGGCGGTAACCGGCCTCGACGCAATCCTGCATCACTTGCCAGATACGCAGCAGGCCGGCACGGGTCTCGGCCTCCGGGCGCCAGGCCGCCTCGTTGGCCAGCATCACCTGGCTGATCGACAGGTGTTGCGCGGTGCAGTGCCCGAGCAGCGCCTTGGCGGACTTGAACGGGTAGGGGAGCGGCGTGCTGTCCTCGACGATACGGTCGTGGCCGGCAGCGTCCTCGTCGACCACGAAACCGCCGCCTACCGAGTAGTACTCTCGGCTGCGGATCTGCAGGCCGGCTTGGTCGAAGGCGCGAAAGATCATGCCGTTGGGGTGGTAGGCCAGTGGCTTGCGGATCATTGCCAGGTGCTGCTTTTCGACGAACGCGATGTCGTGTTCGCCGAGCAGGCGCAGGTGGCCGCTGTCGCGGATGGCCTGCAGGCGGGCGGGGATGGCTTCGGTATCGACGGTATCGGGGTGCTCACCTTCCAGGCCGAGTAACACCGCCTTGTCGCTGCCGTGGCCTTTACCTGTGGCGCCGAGCGAGCCATACAGCTCGGCCTTGACGCTGACCGTGCTGGCCAGCAGGCCGTCGCGGCGCAGGCCTTCGGCAAAGCGTGCGGCGGCGCGCATCGGGCCGACCGTGTGGGAGCTGGAGGGGCCGATGCCGATCTTGAACAGGTCGAAGACGCTCAGTGACATGCTGCTTCCTCCTTTTAAACCGTTGGGGCTGCTGCGCAGCCCATCGCTGGCAAGCCAGCTCCCACAGGGATGGCGCATGCCTAGAGGTCTGCGCTGACCTGTGGGAGCTGGCTTGCCAGCGATGGGCCGCGAAGCGGCCCCACGCTATCAGGCGTCCTGGTAGCTCTCGATCGACGGGCAGGCGCAGACCAGGTTGCGGTCGCCAAACACGTTGTCGACCCGGCCGACAGGTGGCCAGTACTTGCTTTCCACCAGGCTCGGCAGCGGGTACACCGCCTGTTCACGGCTGTAGCCGTGCGCCCATTCGCCCACCAGCTCCGCTGCGGTGTGCGGGGCGTTTTTCAGTGGGTTGTCGTCCTTGTCCAGGCTGCCGTTCTCGACGGCGCGAATTTCTTCGCGGATCTGGATCATCGCGTCGCAGAAGCGGTCCAGCTCTTCCTTGGACTCGCTTTCAGTCGGCTCGATCATCAGCGTGCCGGCCACCGGGAAGGACATGGTCGGGGCGTGGAAACCGAAGTCGATCAGGCGCTTGGCCACGTCGTCGACGCTGATACCGCTGGTGTCCTTCAGCGGGCGCAGGTCGAGGATGCACTCGTGGGCAACCAGGCCATTACCACCGGTGTACAGAACAGGATAGTGCTCTTCCAGGCGGCGGGCGATGTAATTGGCGTTGAGAATGGCCATTTGCGACGCGCGCTTGAGGCCGGCACCGCCCATCATGCGGATGTACATCCAGGTGATCGGCAGGACGCTGGCGCTGCCGAATGGCGCGGCGCACACCGCGCCCTGCGGGTTCTCCAGCTGCGCGTGGCCGGGCAGGAACGGCGCCAGGTGCGACTTGACGCCGATCGGGCCGACGCCTGGGCCGCCACCACCGTGCGGAATGCAGAAGGTCTTGTGCAGGTTCAGGTGCGAGACGTCGCCGCCGAACTTGCCAGGGGCACACAGGCCGACCATGGCGTTCATGTTGGCGCCGTCGATGTAAACCTGGCCGCCGTTGTCATGGATGATCGCGCAGATTTCGCCGATCGCTTCTTCGAACACGCCGTGGGTCGACGGGTAGGTGATCATGATGGCGGCCAGGCGCTCGCGGTGTTCGATGGCCTTGGCGCGCAGGTCCTCGACATCGACGTTGCCACGGGCGTCACAGGCGGTGACCACCACACGCATGCCCGCCATGTTCGCGGTCGCAGGGTTGGTGCCATGGGCCGAAGACGGGATCAGGCAGATGTCGCGGTGGCCTTCGCCGCGGCTGCGGTGGTAGGCGCGGATGGCCAGCAGGCCGGCGTACTCGCCCTGGGAACCGGCGTTGGGTTGCAGCGACACCGCGTCGTAACCGGTGGCGGCGCACAGCATGGCTTCCAGCTCGGTGGTCATCTGCAGGTAACCCTGGCTTTGCTCGGCCGGGGCGAACGGGTGCAGGTTGCCGAATTCGGCCCAGGTGACCGGGATCATTTCACTGGCAGCGTTGAGCTTCATGGTGCACGAACCCAGCGGGATCATGCTGCGGTCCAGCGCCAGGTCCTTGTCGGCGAGGCGACGCAGGTAGCGCATCAGCTCGGTTTCGCTGTGGTAGCGGTTGAACACCGGGTGTTCGAGGATCGCCGACTGGCGCAGCAGGTTGGCCGGCAGCAGCGAGCCCGTGCTGGCCGCGAGGGCGGCGAAGTCTGGTTGCGGTTGGTCGCCGGCCAGCAGTTGCCAGAGCGCTTCGACATCCGCCTGGGCGGTGGTCTCGTCGAGCGACAGGCCGACGTGGCCAGCGTCGACCTGGCGCAGGTTGATGCGCTGGTCACGGGCTTTGGCATGCAGGCTGGCGGTGGCTTCGCCGGTGGCCAGGGTCAGGGTATCGAAGGCGCTGTCGCCGACGACCTGGACGCCCATGGCCTTGAGGCCGGCGGCGAGGATGGCGGTCAGAGCATGGGTGCGTTGGGCGATGCGCTTGAGGCCGGCCGGGCCGTGGTACACGGCGAACATGCTGGCGATGTTGGCCAGCAGCACCTGGGCGGTGCAGATGTTGCTGGTGGCCTTCTCGCGGCGGATGTGCTGTTCGCGGGTTTGCATGGCCAGGCGCAGGGCGGTCTTGCCGAAGCGGTCGATCGACACGCCGACCAGGCGGCCCGGCATGTCGCGCTTGAACGCATCGCGGGTGGCGAAGTAAGCCGCGTGCGGGCCGCCAAAGCCCAGTGGCACGCCAAAGCGTTGGGCGCTGCCGATGGCCACGTCAGCGTCGAACTCGCCTGGCGGGGTCAGCAGGGTCAGGGCCAGCAGGTCGGCAGCCACGGCCACCAGGGCGTTGGCCGCGTGGAAGCGCTGAACCAGGTCGCGGTAGTCGAACACGTCACCGTTGCTGGCCGGGTACTGCAGCAGTGCGCCGAAGAAAGCGCTGACATCGGTCAGTTCGCGTTCGTCGCCCACCACCACGTCGATGCCCAGCGGCTCGGCACGGGTGCGCAGCACGTCGAGGGTTTGCGGGTGGCAGTGGCTGGAAGCGAAGAAGGCATGGCTGGCCTTGTTCTTCGACAGGCGCTTGCAGAAGGTCATGGCTTCGGCGGCAGCGGTGGCTTCGTCGAGCAACGAGGCGTTGGCGATCGGCAGGCCGGTCAGGTCGCTGATCAGGGTCTGGAAGTTTAACAGCGCTTCCAGGCGCCCCTGGGAAATTTCCGGCTGGTAAGGGGTGTAGGCGGTGTACCAGGCCGGGTTTTCCAGCAGGTTGCGCAGGATCGGTGCCGGGGTGTGGGTGTTGTAGTAACCCTGGCCGATGTAGCTTTTGAACAGCTGATTGTTGCCGGCGATGGCTTTCAGCGAGGCGAGTGCGTCGGCTTCGCTCTGGCCGTCTTCAGCGCCGAGCACGCTGGTGCCCTTGATGCTGTCGGGGATGACCGCGGCGGTCATGGCATCCAGGGAATCGAACCCCAGGGTGGCGAGCATGGCCTGTTCGTCAGCGGCGCGTGGGCCGATGTGGCGGGCGATGAATTCGTTGGCGGTGCCGAGGTTGATGGTCATGGTGCGGTTCCTCAGGCGTCGTCGTTGGCTTTGAGCAGGCGGTCGTAGGCGTCCTGGTCGAGCAGGGCAGTGACGTCGTTCATGTCCGCCGGGATGAAGCGGAAGAACCAGCCTTCGCCCATCGGGTCTTCGTTGACCAGTTCAGGGCTGTCGTTGAGCCCTTCGTTGACGGCAACCACTTCACCGGTCAGTGGCATGTACACGCCGCTGGCAGCCTTGACCGATTCGACGGTGGACGCTTCGCTGCCTTTCTCATACTGCTGCAACTCTGGCAGTTGCACGAAGACCACGTCGCCGAGGGCGTTCTGGGCGTAGGCGGTGATGCCCACCGTGACGCTGCCGTCAGTTTCGACGCGCAGCCATTCGTGATCTTCAGTGAAACGCAACTCGCTCATGGGAAATCCTCGAAAAGCAGGGCGGTAGGCGTGGTTGGCCACGCACTTGTTGGATTTCCTGTAGCAAAAATGTGGCCAATAAAATAAAACGCTTATAAATCAATGGTTTGATTGATGCGCGAAGCGTGCGTGCATATGAGATTGGAATGAAATCGATACAGAAGCGCCGCGGCCCAAATCGCTAGTCGTGGCAAACCCTTATAGATACAGATCGGTGAGTGGGTGTATTGATTCCATTACGTTGTATTGAAATCAATACACCCACGTCATCCGCGCCTAGCGGGCGACACCTGGCTCAGGCTGGCGAGGCTTGGCGCTGTTGCAGGCGCACTGTCAGCATCCCCGACAGCGAGATCAGCCAGAGCACCAGGAACACGCCCGCGATCGCCAGGTTGGACGCCAACGGCAGCGCACTGACGATGCCCGACGCCAGCGACCCGAACACCAGCATCAGGCAGCCTTGCAGGCTTGCCGCCACGCCTGCGCGGTCGGGGAACAGGGACATGGAGCGGGCCATGGCGTTGGAAAAGATAAAGCCCTGGCCGAACGCGACAAGCATGATGCCACCCAGGATGCTGACCAGGTTCAACCCAGCGGGCATGGCGGCGATGCTCAACACACCGAGCAGGAACAGCAGCATGCCCGTCCACATCAACGTGGCCGCCTGGACCCTACGGATCAACGCGCGATTGACCAGCGTCCCAACCAGATAGCAACTGCCCACCGCCAGTGCCGTGGTGCCGAAGTACTGTGCGTCATGGCCCAGCCGTTCCTGGACGATATGCGGGCCAATCACGTTCCACAGCAAAAATGCCGAGAAACTTGCCCCCAGCACGATGACCGAAGAACGAAAGCGCCCGTCAGCCAGAATGCACCGGTAGCCAGCCAGCGTTTGCATGGCACTGCGGCGGGCAGTGGCGGGCAGCGATTCCTTGAGCCCAGCCAGGACGAACGCCATCACGATCACGGCATAGACCGCATACAGGACGAAGTTGTAGCGCCACCCCAGGTAGACCTCGATCATGCCGCCAACATAGGGTGCGATGACGGGCCCGAGGCCGAACGCCAGGCTCAGGTAGATGATCGCCACATAGAAGCGCGGGCCCTTGACGATATCGACCAGCAAGGCACGGGCAACCACTTGGCAGGCACCGATCGCAAAACCTTGCAGTGCGCGGGCCACCAACAGCATTTCGATGGAGGTCGAGAAGGTGGCCAGCAGGCTGCCGCTGAGGAACAGCGCCAGGCCCAGGATTACCGCCGGCCTGCGCCCGCGCGCATCGGTCATGATGCCGAAAAATAGCTGGCCGATGGCATAGAACAGCAAAGTGATGGTGATGGTGTTCTGCATGAGCGACGGGCTGGCGCCCAGCTCATGCCCGATTGACGGCATGCTGGGCGCATACAGGTCGATGGCGATCCCCCCGACGCTATTGATCAGGGGCGCAAGGAACACGATGAAATTCTCGTAACGCTTGTTTGCGTTCATGGTTACCTCCAGTGCTCCGGGCACGGCCATGCCCGGAGCCAGATGTGGTCAGGCGGTTGCCTGGCAGGTGAAATGCGGCTGGCTCAGCGCCAGGGCGGGGGCATTGCCCCAGGTACTCGGTGCAGACAGGCGCGAAGCCACTACCCGTGGTCCGTGTTCGTAGTAGTTGCCCCAGTTGACGCCAGGGTCCTTGAGCCTGTTGCGGTCGGCACTGCCCAGGTCCTCGAGGGTGTCTACGAGGGGGATCAGCAGCTGCCGCACCTGCTCGGTCGCGGTCAGCACCACCAAGCCGAAATTTCGCAGGGCCAGTGTCTTGATCACGTTGTTGAGCAAGTACTTTCCGGCCCCACTGCCGCTATGAAACGAGGCGAAGGCGCCCACTTCGGCAATGCGTGCCCGATCGATGTGGTAGCGCTCATCCAGGCTTTGATCCAGGTAGTACTCGCTGAACAGCTTGCCGGAATCGCCGTAGCTGATCCCCGCACAGGCGTAACCTGGGGCCCCACCGTTGGCGCCGGTCAGGCAGACGAACAGATCGGGCTGTGGCTCTGGCGTCGCGCCATAGTGCTTGAGGTAGTGGGCACGTACCGCTTCCTGCAGGCATCGGTAGCCAGGTCGGCCTTTGTAGAAATTACGCACGATGTACATGGTGGCTTCCTCAGGCGTACATCTGGTCGATGAACCGCGCTTCGATCTCGGCCCTGCGTGGCCGCCCCGTGACGGTGTAGAACTGATCACGGAAGGTGGCGATGTCAGCGATGACGCGAATCTGCCTGACCCTGGCAAAGTCGGCGAGCCGGTGCTCCAGGCGCGCCATTTCCTGGCGGACCGAGTCAGCGCAGGCGCTACTCAAGACGATGGCGCAGGGTTCGTCCTTGCCTTCGCCCATGACGATCATGTCGTCTACCAGGGCGCTCTCTTTGTAGACGTTCTCGACCCATTCAGGCGAAATGTTGCGTGCGGTAGACAGGATGATCACGTGCTTCTTGCGGCCGGTGATGTACAGATAACCGTCGCGAAATTCGGCGATATCGCCGGTATGCAGATACCCGTCGGACAGGTCGCAGGCAGTATCGTCGGCGTTGTAGTAACCGGCGCAGAGGGTCGGCGTGCGGACCAGCAATTCACCGTCGACCAGCTTGGGTTCGATGCCATCGAGCAGTGTGCCTGCCGAGCCGATACGCCGTTGCGCCGGTGAGTTGAGCGAAATGATCGAAGAGTTCTCGCTCAGGCCATAGGCTTCGAACACCTGCACGCCGTGCGCTTCCAAGGCTTGCAAAACCGTTACCGGAATTTTCGCGCCGCCGGTGATGATGTGCGGGCGTTGTGGCCCGAACAGTTCCTCGACCGAGCAGTGCTCGAGCAGCAGGTTGGCCTCTTCCAGCAGCTTGGGCGGCAGGTACAGGAAGTTCGGCTGGTTGGGTGCTATCAGCTGCAGGTACTGCCGTGCGTTGCCGCTGGCTGCGCCGTATTCGGTCATGCCTTCGGGCATGAGGGTCAAGGTGCCGCCGGACAGAATCGGGATGAACACCCCCAGCACCTGCTCGATCAGCAAACTCATGGGGACGATCGAGAAGTAGTGCAGCGGCTGTTGTGGCAGGCGCTTCATCACGTTATCGACCAGCAGCCCGACGGCCTCGTCGCGGATCATCACCCCTTTGGGTTTGGAGGTGGTGCCGGACGTGTGGATGATCGAAACAATGCCGTCCGGGATGAGCTCGTCCTCCTGGCGCCACTCATCACCAATGGTCTCGTGCATGAGTTGCGCGGGGATGAAGCACGCCTTGTCCGGCAAAATAGCGTGCAGGCGGCCGGCGGTTTGCTCATCGCTGACGAACACTGCCGCCGCTTTGCCGAGCAGGCTGCCGATCTGGTCGTCGGAGAATTCGATGGGCACCGGTAGCAACACACCGCCCACTTTCTGGATCGCCAACAAGGTGTACACCCACTCGTAGCAAGAGCGCATGGCGATGCCAAACACTTTGCGTTCGCAGCGGCCAACCCGCCCCTCGAGGGCACTGGCCAGTCGCATTACGTCACGGCGCAATTCGTGCAAAGTGTAGGCGCGACCGTTCATTTCCTTGATCACTACGCGGTCGGGGGTGGCGGCCAGGTAGTTCTGCATTTTTTGACTGATCATTGGCCGATACCTCCAATGCGGTAGCTTTGCGCGCCGAAGATGCGCCGTGAGGGGTCATCCAGGCGTCGGCGACCGTGCATCACCCGCGTGTTGTCGATCACCACCAGGTCGCCCTTTTGCCAGAAGTGGTTATAGGTATTGCGGGCGGTCACTTCTTTGATCTCGTCCCAGATATCCAGGGCGATATCCTCGCCATCGGCCCAGGTGATAAGCGGCGGTTCATAGTTGACGCTGGGGCCGAGCATTGAGTTGCAGAACGCTTTCTTGCCGCTGAAGCAACTGGTTTCAACTGCGGAGATAATCAGTTCGGAGGCAATCAGGTTCTGATCAATGCGACGGTAAGTTTGGCCACTGACACGTTGATTGACGTGGTGCAAATGCTCGTCGGTAATGTCATCGATGGGCAGTTGCAGTTCAATGCTCAGAAAACGTTTTACATTGTTCCAAGGGATGCGCCGGCTGTAACGAATCTCACGGTTCTCAAAACACTTTCGGGTTTTCGAAGACAAGTCGAACAGTACGCGTTGGCCGTCGCACAAGGTCGTCTCAGAGCCCACGGCTGCTGGCTCCAGGCAGTAGAACCACTGCAGGTCGGGGTTGAATGGCAAGTTACCGTTCTCACGGTGCAGCCCCATTTCATTTACCCCGGCCTCGATTTCTGCCGTGTTGGACGTGGCGGCTTTGCGGGCCGGGTCGAATGTTACGCGGGCGGAATGCGCACTGACGAAGTCGTTGAAGTCCGGCAGCGTATCGGCAAAGTCGCGGTAGATAATTGCGCCACTGTGGGCGAGGTCTTCATACAGTGTTGCACTGTTGATTGAATCGCCTACCCGCAGGTCGCGGTCGACGGCATAGATACATTCGAAACCGTAGCACGGTGTCGGTTGTCGATAGAACGGAAACACCGTGGGTTGTACGTGCGCCAGCATGACTTATTCCTCCGTGAACTGTGGGTCAGGTAGAACACCGCTACCCGATGACCTCACAGTAAGTGAAAAGAACAAGCTGCTGGTTTTAAGAAATTTAAACGCGATGGGAAAATTTAATAAAGCGGGGTCATCGTTCCGTCAACAGCGTTTGCGCCACCGCTTCGACCAGTGCGCGCAGGCTGGAAATATCCTTGCTGTCGCTGCGATCGCGGGACCAGATCATGTCGAGCGTGAAACTGGGGAACCCCAGCGGCGGTTTGCACACCTTCAGCCCAGGTGCAATGCGCAGGTGCGGCAACAGGCGTGCAGGCAGTGCCACCGTGGCGGGCACGGCGGCCACGATATTCACGCAGGCCTGATAGCCGTTGGCGCGCACCAGCACGTTGCGTGATCGGCCAACCTTGTCCAGCCAGCTGTCGACCATGTTCTTTTCCGATATCCACGGTGTCGGGAACACATGGGGCGAAGCACAGAACTCGTCCAGGCTCATGGCCTCTTCACTGGCCAGCATGCCTTGGCTGGTTACGCACACGAAGTCATCGCTGAGCACGGGTTGCCACTGCAGCTCGGGGTGCATCTGGTGATAGCCGGGGCCAAAGCCGATGGCAATGTCGATGTCGCCTGAAATCAACCGGTCCACCGGCAGGTCACGGCTCAAGCGTTCGAGGTGCAGCGAGGTATTGCCGTGGGTACGTGACAGTACCGCCAGCGCCTGCGGCAAGAAGGACAGTTCGAAATACTCGGGCGCGCAGATGCGCCAGATCTTGCGCTGTGCTTGTGGCGAGGCGCTGCTGTCGTCCTCGGCACAGCGGTTGACGGACTCGACCACCACGCGCAGGTACGGCGCAATCTTTTCCGCTTTGGTGGTGGGTTTCAGCACCCCTTGCGACGACGAGAACAAGGTGTCGTCGAAGCACCCGCGCAGGCGCTTCAGGCAATAACTGACGGTGGGCTGGCTGACATTCATCAATTCGGCAGTCCGCTTGGCGCTGCGCAGTTCGAGCAGGTTGATGAATACCACGATGTCCTGCAGATCCAATTGCTTCAGGTAATTGCTGTGAAGCATGAAAATTCCTCCTGAATTTTCCAGTTCATTGCCTGGGCGCACCCTCACCTGGCAGATGAGCGAGCATTTGCTTCAACAGCTGAGCGAAGTGTGCTCGCTGCTCGGCGCTCAGGGGGGCCAGTACCAGCTCCTGGATCTCAGTATGGGTAAGGACGGCCTTATCAATCAATGCCTTGCCCTGTGCTGTGAGGGCCACTTGGGAGCTGCGCTTGTCTTGATTGTCGGCAATGCGCTCGACCATCCCGGCGCTTTCCAGTCTCGCCAAGCGGTTGGTCATCGCGCCGGACGTTATCAGCAACGAGCGATACAGCTCGGTTGGCGTCAGGCGGTAGGGCGCCCCCGCACGGCGCAAGGTTGCCAGGACGTCGAATTCGCCCTCCTTGAAACCATACTGCGCCAGGGCTTCTGCACGCATGCGCTCCAGGTGCTTGCTGATACGCGCCATTCGGCCAAAGATTTCCATGGAGGAAACATCTACGGAAGGCATCGCCTGCGCCCACTGCGCGACGACGAAATCGACATGATCGTTCATTGCAGCACCCATCGTTCAACCTGGAAATGTGTAACCAGCGCACCTTCTGAACCCCCGCACCTTTTAACAATCTTAACGTTAAGCTATCTTGGCGCGGTGAAGCTCAAGGATCAGGAGGCAGCATGGCTTTTTTCATACATGGACAGCATCGTCACTATTATCATGACACCGGCTCCGGTAGCCCTGTACTCCTGCTGCACGGGTTGGGCAACAGCGGCAGGGCGTGGATGCCGCAGCTCAGCGCGCTGCTTGGCCTCGGGCACCGTGTCATCGTACCCGACCTGCTAGGGCACGGTGCATCCAGTGATGCACCCGAAGGCATCACCGCGCATGCCCAAGCCTTGGAGATGCTGGCGCTGCTGGACCACCTCGGGCTCGACAGCATCCAACTGATCGGCTTGTCCCTGGGGGGCATGGTGGCCCTTGAGATGGCCTGCCATGCACCCCACGCCGTAGAGAAGCTGATCGTTGCTGGCACCTTCGCCAGCATGAACACGGCACATCGCCGAGGGCTGCTCAGCGAGTGGGCGGCCGCCTTGGACAAGCAGGATGGTTGCCTCAAACGCTTCAAATCGAGCTGGCCCGCATTGGTAGGTGCGGACTTCGCCGCCTCGCCCCATGGTCAGCGGCTTTACCAGGCGTGGCACGCCCAGGCCGCGCAGCTCCGGGCGCACAACCAGGTCCGCTGGTGCGAGGGTATGAAGCAGTACGACCTGACTGGCGATTTGCAACGCATTCAGGCTGCCACACTGGTGCTCGCCGCAGAGTTTGACCCGATCAGCCCCAGCGCCGAGGCCGAAACCATCTGCAGCAACATCGGTCATGCTCGCCTGGCCACCCTCGCTGGCGAAGGGCACGTTTTCAACGTACCGCTGGCACAGGCATTCAACCAGGCAACCGGTGCGTTTCTGCAGGAGCCCCTCCATGATGTCTGATACCCCCAACAAAGCCTGCGTCGGGTTGCTGGCGATACTGATCGGCTTGAACCTGCGCCCGGTCATGGCGGCCATCGGCCCGCTGCTGCAATTGCTGCAGCACGACCTGGGGCTGAGCAATACCCAAGCCGGACTGCTGACAACCTTGCCGGTGATGATGATGGGCGTGTTCGCGTTGTCCGGCCCTTGGCTGCTGCGTCTGGTCGGCGAGACCACGGGCGTGGCGACAGGCATTGTGCTGATTGCGCTGAGCTGCGCTGCACGCGCCTACGTCAGCACTGCCGAAGCGCTCATCGCCACGGCGGCACTGGGCGGTATCGGCATTGCGATCATTCAGGCGCTGATGCCGGCGTTCCTCAAAGGCAGCCATCCGCAAAGTGCTGGCATGCTGATGGGGTTGTTTACCACCGGTATCATGGCGGGCGCCGCGTTGGCTGCCGCCACGGCAGCACCCGGCGCGGGCCTGTTCGGCTGGCAACTGTCGTTGGGCTACGCTGCCGTCCCGGCATTGGTCGCCTTGATCGTCTGGCTGTTGCTAGGGCGTGGTACCGCTGGCGGACAGGTGGCGGCCACATTGCCCTACCGCAGTGCGCGGGCCTGGCTGCTGTTGCTGTTCTTCGGCATTGGCACAGGTGCCTACACCTTGGTGCTGGCTTGGCTGCCGCCGTTTTACATCGAGTTGGGGTGGACAGCAGCCGAAGCGGGTTACCTGCTGGGGGCACTGACCGTCACCGAAGTGGTTGCCGGGTTGCTCGTGTCATCTTTGATCCAGCGCTTTCCTGACCGCAGGCACCCCTTGGTGTTGGTCATTCTGCTGTTGATAGCAGGGTTGGCGTGCCTGATGGTCGCGCCAGTAGCGTTGGCGGCCGTGGCGACGGTATGCCTGGGCCTGGGCATTGGGGCGCTTTTCCCACTCTCGTTGATCGTTGCCATGGACCACGCGGACTCACCGGCCAAGGCCGGCGCGCTGTTGGCGTTCGTGCAAGGTGGTGGGTACCTGATCGCCGCCAGCATGCCACTGCTCGCCGGTATCGTGCGTGACCAGCTCAGCTCATTGCACTGGGCTTGGGCGGTGATGATGATCGGTGCCTTCGTGCTGCTGGGCTTGAGCACACTGTTGCGTCCGCCGTTGCGGCACAGCCAAGCCCTGGCTCGTCAGGCTTGAACAGGTAAGCCTGACGCGCCTAATTCGGTTACCGAGCGTGCGGCCAGTTCAGCCGCACGCATGCCGCTGGCAGGTGCTTAAAGCGCGGTGAAGAAGGGCAATGCCAAGTACACCTTGATCACGATCACGTTGATGATATCGATGAAGAACGCCCCCACCATCGGTACCACCAAAAAGGCAATATGCGAAGGGCCGTAACGTTGCGTCACGGCTTGCATATTGGCAATGGCGGTCGGCGTGGCACCCAGGCCGAAACCACAGTGTCCGGCAGCTAATACGGCCGCGTCATAATTACTGCCCATGACCCTGAACGTAATGAAGATTGCAAATAAGGCCATGACCAGTGCTTGCATCGCCAACAGCATAAAGAACGGAAACGCCAGTGCGGCCAAGTCCCATAATTTAAGCGACATCAGCGCAATGGCCAAAAACAGTGAAAGGCTGACATTGCCCAATACTGAAACTTCACGTTCGAACACACGGTATGCGCCCAAGGCTGAAAGCCCGTTGCGCAACACGACACCGACAAACAAGACGCAAACAAATGTGGGCAGTTCAAATGCAGTTCCCTTTAACAGGCCATTGAATAACGAGCCTGCGAGCAAGCTGACGGCAATCAGCGCGAGGGTTTCGATAAAACTGAATGAGGTGATCAGGCGCTCTTCGTTTGGCTGTTCGAAGCCCCGGGGTTGTTGTGGCTGCGCCTGCTCGATGCCGCTGGTTTGTACACGCTTGACCAGCAGGCGGGCGACCGGGCCACCGATCAGGCCGCCCAGCACCAGGCCAAAGGTTGCAGCGGCCAGCGCCAGTTCGGAGGCCGAGGCCAGGCCATACTGCTCACTGAACGTCGCACCCCAGGCGGCGCCGGTGCCATGGCCACCGGACAGGGTGACCGAGCCCGCCAGCAGGCCCATCAGCGGGTCGAGGCCCAGTGCCGTGGCAAGCCCGATACCCATGGCATTTTGTACCAGCAGCAGGCCGGTCACCACGAGCAGGAAGATGGCGACGACACGCCCACCCTTTTTCAGGCTGGCAAAGTCTGCGCTTAAGCCAATGGTGGCAAAAAACGCCAGCATCAAGGGAGTTTGCAGGGAAGTATCGAATTGCACGTGAATATCAAAGTGCCGCAGCCCTAACAGGCAAAAGGCAACGACCAGGCCCCCGGCGACGGGCTCGGGTATGTTGTACGCGCGTAATAAACCCACGCGTGCGACCAGGCCGCGGCCTAATAACAGTACTAAAGAAGCCGCTACCAAGGTGCCGTAAAAGTCGAGTTCAAACATCAGGGTGCTCTTTTATATCCACAGGCGAACGTCCATTCTACGCAAGAACAGTTGGGTACGTATCGGCGCCAACCCTAGGATCATTCTGAAACACTTTCGGACTTTTCAACAAGCCTTAAGGTTTTCCGGGTATGCCGTACTTGCGCAGCCGCTGCGCAATGGCGGTATGTGAAGTTTGTAGCCTGCTGGCCAATTGCCGTGTTGAGGGGTAACTTGCATATAAGCGCTGTAAGAGTTCCCGTTCGAAGTCGCCCACAGCCTGCTCCAGGCTCGCCACTTCGCCATCCTGGCCGCGGGCCACCGAAGTGCCGGCGATGTCCAGGTCGCCAATGTCTACCAGGTTGCCTTCGCAGATGGCCGCAGCGCGGAAAATCACGTTCTGCAACTGCCGCACGTTGCCTGGCCATGGGTTGGCAAGCAGCGCCGAGTGGGTAGCTGGCGTAAGCCGGCAGGGTGGGCGCTGGATCTGCGTGCAGGCCTGCTGCATGAAGAAGTGCGCCAGCATCAGGATGTCCTGGCCACGGTCGCGCAGCGGAGGCACCTGCAGGTTGAGCACGTTGAGGCGGTAGAACAGGTCTTCACGGAAGGTGCCTTCGGCCACCATGCGCTCCAGGTCGCGGTGGGTGGCGCTGATGATGCGTACATCCACCTTCACCTCACGGTCGCCACCCACGCGGCGGAAGCTGCCGTCGCTGAGAAAACGCAGCAGCTTAGCCTGCAGGTAGGGCGACATTTCGCCGATCTCGTCGAGAAACACCGTGCCTTGGTTGGCCAGTTCCATCAGCCCCGGTTTGCCACCGCGTTGCGCACCGGTAAAGGCGCCTGGGGCATAGCCGAACAGCTCGCTCTCGGCCAGGCTCTCGGGCAGCGCGGCGCAGTTCAGGGCAAGAAACGGCGCGGCATGGCGGCTGCTGATGGCATGGCAGGCGCGGGCCACGAGCTCTTTGCCGGTGCCGGTCTCGCCGTGTACCAGCAAGGGCGCATCGAGGGCCGCCACGCGCAAGGCACGGGCCTTGAGGGTACGGATGGCCGGTGATTCACCCAGCAGGGCATCGAAGCCTTCGGCGTGGTCGTGGTGCAAGGCCGACAGGCGCTCACCCATGCGCGTTGGCGGGTACAGGGTCAGCAGGCCGCCCGCGTTGGTGATGGGGGTGGCGTCGAGCAGCAGGCTCTGGCCATTGAGCTGCATCTCGCGCATTGGCAGGTGGAAGTTGTTGTCTTGCAGGGCCTGAAGCAGCCCGTTGTCGCCGAACAGTTCACCCACCGAGCGCCCGGCCGACTCGCGCCCACACAGGGCAATCAACGCCGGGTTGGCCAGCAGCACCAGGCCTGCGCTGTCCACCGCCAGCACCGGGTCGCTCATGGCCGCGAGCAGGGCGTCGAGCTGCAGGTGGCGGCGTTGGCCGGGGAGGATGTCGACCACATCCACCGACTGCACGCCCTGCACTTCGAACAAGGCGTCGTGCAACTCTTCGAGCACGGCGGGGCTGAGGGTCGGGGCGTCGATGTAGACGTTCGGCGGGACCATCTCCACGGCGTCCAGATTGAGGTTGCGGGCACCGAGCAGGGCGAGGACTTCCTGGGTGATGCCGACGCGGTCGATGAAGCTGACGTGGATGCGCATGGGGGAGGCGGATGGTCATGGCCGGGGAGGCCAGTAGTATGCCTTGGGAGCAGTGTTAAACCCAATCGCCGGCAAGCCGGCTCCCACAAGTACCGCGCTGGACCCGAGGTAGTGGAGTACCTGTGGGAGCCGGCTTGCCGGCGATTGGGTCACTCCAGATGTTCAGGCTTGATCGCGTCGCCTGACTTCACGTCCAGCTTTTCGCGAATGTCCGCGAACATATAGTCGTAGAGTTTGTGCGGTGAACTCAGGTTCTCGAATTTCTTCGGCGGGGCCAGGTAAGACTGAGCCTTGCGGGTCAACAGCATGAGGAAGCTGGGCAGCACCTGGTCCTTGGGCAGGAAGAACCTCTCCTCCACCGGCTTGCCTTCGATGCTGCCATGCATGTGGAACTGAATGCCTCTGCCTTCCTTGGGGTCCGTCGCGGCCTCGTATTCGATGTTCAGGTCATAGCTGTGGTCATTGGTGTTCAGCGCGCTGCGCTCGATGTGTACATGACCAGGGTGGTACTGGGCCATGGCAAGCTCCTTTGGAAGGTCGAAAATGACGGGCGCCAGAGGCGCCCGCCCACTGCATTCAACGGTAGCTGATCCCAGGCTTGGCGGTGGAAACCCGGGTGCCGGCGGTGCCTTTGACGATGTCTTCGATGTTCTCCAGCGAGCTGATCACCGCCACTTTGCCGGTGTTGCGGGCAAAGTCACTGGCCGCCTGCACCTTCGGCCCCATGGAGCCAGCGGCGAAGCCCAGGCGTTCGAGTTCGTCGGGGTGGGCCTGGGCAATGGCTTTTTGCGTAGGCTTGCCCCAGTCAATGTAGGCCGCATCGACGTCGGTGGCGATTATCAGAAGGTCGGCTTCCAGTTGTTCGGCCAGCAGTGCCGAGCACAGGTCCTTGTCGATGACCGCTTCAATACCTTTGAGCTTGCGGTTTTCGTCGTACATGGTGGGGATGCCACCACCACCGGCACAAATCACGATGCTGCTTTTTTCCAGCAGCCACTTGATCGGGCGGATCTCGAAGATGCGCTTGGGTTTTGGGCTGGCCACCACACGGCGGTACTTGTCGCCGTCGGCCTTGACCACCCAGCCTTTTTCCTTGGCCAGGCGTTCGGCTTCTTCCTTGCTGTAGACCGGACCGATGAATTTGGTCGGGTCTTTGAAGGCCGGGTCGTTGGCGTCCACTTCGACCTGAGTGAGTAAGGTGGCGAACGGCACTTCGAACGCCAGCAGGTTGCCCAGCTCTTGTTCGATCATGTAGCCGATCATGCCTTCGGTTTCGGCGCCGAGCACGTCCAGCGGGTAGGCTTCGTCCGGCTTGTAGGACAGCGCCTGCAGCGACAGCAAGCCCACCTGGGGGCCGTTGCCGTGGGCGATAACCAGTTCGTTGCCGGGGTGAATCTTGGCGATCTGCTCGGTGGCGGTGCGGATATTGGCGCGCTGGTTGTCAGCGGTCATGGGCTCGCCGCGACGCAGCAGGGCGTTGCCGCCCAATGCAACAACGATACGCATGGGGAATGTCCTTTATCGGAAAAGTGGGTGCTGCTCCCAAGACGGGCACCGACCCTGTGGGAGCGGGTTTACCCGCGAATGCGTCGGCAAGACCAGTGATGTCTTCTGGGCTGACGCTTTCGCGGGTAAACCCGCTCCCACAGGGTTCAGGGTTGTTCCTCCCGTCGAGTCAGCCCTTACAGGTCAGCCAGGGTCGAAACCAGGATCGCCTTGATCGTGTGCATGCGGTTTTCCGCCTGCTCGAAGGCGATGCAGGCCGGCGACTCGAACACGTCATCGGTCACTTCGATACCGTTGGCCAGGTCCGGGTACTGTTCGGCGATCTGCTTGCCCACCTTGGTGTCCGAGTTGTGGAAGGCCGGCAGGCAGTGCATGAACTTGGTCCGTGGGTTGCCGGTGGCCTTCATCAGTTCGGCATTCACCTGGTAAGGCTTGAGCTGCTTGATGCGCTCGCCCCAGGCTTCGATCGGCTCGCCCATCGATACCCAGACGTCGGTGTGCACGAAGTCCACGCCCTTGACCGCCGCTTTCGGGTCTTCGGTGAGGGTAATGCGTGCGCCGCTTTCTTCTGCGTATTTCTTGCAGCGTTCGACCAGGTCGTCGTGTGGCCACAGCGCCTTGGGCGCGGCGATGCGTACGTCCATGCCGAGCTTGGCGCCGATCAGCAGCAGCGAGTTGCCCATGTTGTTGCGGGCATCGCCCAGGTAGGCGTAGCTGATGTCGTGCAGCGGCTTGTCGCTGTGCTCACGCATGGTCAGTACGTCGGCGATCATCTGGGTCGGGTGGTATTCATCGGTGAGGCCGTTGAACACGGGCACGCCAGCGAACTTGGCCAGCTCCTCGACGATCTCTTGCTTGAAGCCGCGGTACTCGATGGCATCGTACATGCGCCCGAGCACGCGGGCGGTGTCCTTCATGCTTTCTTTGTGGCCGATTTGCGAGGAGTTGGGGTCGATGTAGGTGACGTTGGCGCCCTGGTCATAGGCGGCGACTTCGAAGGCGCAGCGGGTGCGGGTCGAGGTCTTCTCGAAGATCAGGGCGATGTTGTTGCCCTTCAGGTGCTGCTGCTCGGTACCGGTGTACTTGGCGCGCTTGAGGTCGCGGGACAGGTCCAGCAGGTAGCGCAGTTCGCGCGTGGTGTGATGTTCGAGGCTGAGCAGGTTGCGGTTGTGAATATTGAACGCCATGACAGTTTCTCCTTGAGTTTGGCAAACATCCCGGCCGCCGCTTCGTGGGCGCGGCCGGGCGTATGGTCGTTAGTAGTCGATTGGGTCGCGCACGATTGGGCAGGTCATGCAGTGGCCGCCGCCACGGCCCCGGCCCAGTTCGCCGGCGCTGATGGTGATGACCTCGATACCGGCCTTGCGCAGCAGGGTGTTGGTGTAGGTGTTGCGGTCGTAGCCGATGACCACGCCCGGCTCGATGGCCACCACGTTGTTGCCGTCATCCCACTGTTCGCGCTCGGCGGCAAAGCTGTTGCCGCCGGTTTCGACCACACGCAGCTTGTCTTTCTTACCCAGCAATTGCTCGGATACCACCTCGAGGAACGAGGCATCCTGCGGCGCGATGTTCATGCCATAGGGCTTGCTGGAGTCTGGGGTGATGATGAAGGGTTTGATCTCCTTCACCACCTCGGGGAATACCGTTACCAGGTCGCGGTCGCAGAAGCTGAACACGGTGTCCAGGTGCATCGCTGCGCGGGACTTGGGCAGGCCAGCGACGATGACTTTCTCGGCAGCGCCTTTCTCGAACAGGTTCTGAGCCAGTTGGCCGATAGCATGGCGCGAGGTGCGCTCTCCCATGCCGATCAGCACGATACCCTTGCCGACTGGCATCACGTCGCCGCCCTCGAGGGTGGCATTGCCGTGATCCTTGTCCGGGTCGCCATACCAGACCTGGAAGTCGGCACCGGTGAACTCCTTGTGGAACTTGTAAATGGCGGTGGTCAGCAGCGTTTCCTGGCGCCGCGCAGGCCAGTACATCGGGTTGAGCGTTACACCACCGTAGATCCAGCAGGTGGTGTCACGAGTGAATTGGGTGTTGGGCAGCGGCGGCAGAATGAAGCTGGAGTGACCCAGGTACTTGTTGTACATCTTGATCACTTCGGCGCCTTCGCTTACTGGAAGGTCCTGGCCAGCCACGCCGCCAATCAGGAACTCCGCCAGGTGGCGTGGTTCCAGCCCTTCGAGCCAGCTACGCACCTCGTTGGTCAGGCCGACACCCACGGTGTCAGAGGTAATCTTGCGGTCCAGGATCCACTTGAGGGCTTCCGGTTGCTGCACGATGTCGGTCAGCAGGTTGTGCATTTCCAGCACATCGACGCCGCGCTCGCGCATCTTGGTGACAAAGTCGAAATGGTCGCGCTTGGCCTGGTCGACCCAGATCACATCGTCGAACAGCAGTTCATCGCAGTTGCTCGGGGTCAGGCGCTTGTGGGCCAGCCCAGGGGAGCAGACCATCACTTTGCGCAGTTTGCCGGCTTCGGAGTGGACACCGTACTTCTGTTTTTCAGCGGACATTGTTCATTCCTCCATGTGTGCGAAGACGTGGGTCAAAGGGTCAGGAAGCCGTCGTACAGGCCATAGGCTGCCACCAGGGCGCCGACGACCACGGCCGCGAAGATCAGTTTTTCCACGTTGGTAAAGATGGGTTGGCCAACCTCGCGCTTGGCCTTGGCGAACAGGATGGCCCCAGGGGCGTACAGCAGGGCCGAGAGCAGCAGGTACTTCACGCCGCCGGCGTACAGCAGCCAGATGGCGTACAGCAAGGCGACGGCGCCGATGAACAGGTCCTTCTTGCGTTCGGCCAGGGCTTGCTCGTAGGTTTCGCTGCGCAGTGCCAGCAGGAAGGCATATGCCGCCGACCACAGGTAAGGCACCAGGATCATCGAGGTGGCGAGGTAGATCAGCGACAGGTAGGTACTGCTGGAGAACAGCGTGATGACCAGGAAAATCTGCACCATGGCGTTGGTCAGCCACAGGGCGTTGGCCGGCACCTGGTTGGCGTTTTCGCGGCGCAGGAACTCCGGCATGGTGTGGTCTTTGGCGGCCGCGAACATGATCTCGGCGCACAGCAGCACCCACGACAGCAGCGCCCCCAGCAGCGAGATGATCAGGCCGACGCTGATCAGCACCGCCCCCCAGTGGCCGACTACATGTTCAAGCACGGCGGCCATCGACGGGTTCTGCAGCTTGGCCAGTTCTGGTTGGGTCATGATGCCCAGCGACAGCACGTTGACCAGCACCAGGAACAACAGCACGGTGACAAAGCCGATGACGGTGGCCTTGCCCACGTCAGCGCGTTTTTCCGCCCGTGACGAGAAGATGCTCGCGCCCTCGATGCCGATGAACACCCAGACGGTGACCAGCATCATGTTGCGCACCTGGTTCATCACGCTGCCCAGCTCCGGAGTGCCCAGGCCCCAGATATCGGCGGTGAACACATCCAGTTTGAAGGCGAACAGGCAGATGAGGGCGAACAGCACCAGCGGCACGATCTTGGCAACCGTGGTGACCAAGTTGATGAACGCTGCTTCCTTGATCCCACGCAGCACCAGGAAGTGCACGGCCCACAGTAGGATCGAGGCGCCAATGATCGCGGCGGGGGTATTGCCCTCACCGAAGATCGGGAAGAAGTAACCGAGGGTGCTGAACAGCAGCACGAAGTAACCGACGTTACCGAGCCAGGCACTGATCCAGTAACCCCAGGCCGACGAGAAGCCCATGTAGTCACCGAAACCGGCTTTGGCGTAGGCGTACACACCGCCGTCCAGGTCAGGTTTGCGGTTGGCCAGCGTCTGGAACACGAACGCCAGGGTCAGCATGCCGACCGCGGTGATCGCCCAGCCGATCAGCACGGCACCAACGCCCGCGCTGGCCGCCATGTTTTGTGGCAACGAGAATATCCCGCCGCCAATCATTGAACCCACTACGAGCGCAACTAACGCACCGAGTTTTAATTTTCCGGATGAATCAGACATTTAACAACTCCTGCCAGGAGAAAGTTGACGACAGAGTAAATCCGACGCCTGCGCCATGGGCTGACTTGGGTCAGTTCATGGGCACGTAAAGTAGGAAAAATCCTTCACGTGGCTCCTGGAGAGTGCCGACAGCTTTGCTGCAGGCCTTGCGCGCTGGCACCTCCATGTCCTTCTAGAGCAAACGCTCTGTTCGGCCTGCGATGCTTGAAGCTAGCTGTTTTTGGGGCTTTCGCAAATTTTTCACAAGAATTTCGAGTTTTAAGAGTTTCTTCCCTAGTTGCTGGGCAGCTGCTAGTTTTTTACAGAGCGCGTGCATAGACAAAGCAGTTATGACTGCTATAGCTTTTATGGCGTCATTTAATATAAGTCATGCCTTTTATATGGCCGCCACGGCTGTTTCAAACGCATGACAGCGGGTGAAAAAAGGGAGGCACATGAGCGAACCGGGACAGAAGCTGCGCTTGGGCGCGTTGATCGCACTGGTGGTTGGCTCGATGATTGGTGGCGGGATCTTCTCGCTGCCGCAGAACATGGCGGCGCGTGCCGATGTGGGTGCGGTGCTGATCGGCTGGGGCATCACCGCGGTTGGCATGCTGGCCTTGGCGTTTGTGTTCCAGACACTGGCCAACCGCAAGCCCGAACTGGACTCAGGTGTGTATGCCTACGCCAAGGCCGGCTTTGGCGACTACATGGGCTTTTCTTCGGCCTGGGGGTACTGGATCAGTGCCTGGCTCGGCAACGTCGGTTACTTCGTGTTGCTGTTCAGTACGCTGGGGTTTTATTTTCCGGTGTTCGGCGAGGGCAACACACCCATCGCCATCGGCTGCGCTTCGCTGCTGCTGTGGGCGGTGCACTTTCTGGTACTGCGCGGGATCAAGGAGGCGGCGTTCATCAACCAGGTAACCACCGTGGCCAAGGTGGTGCCGTTGCTGATCTTCATCGTTATCGCGGCCTTCGCGTTCCGGGCCGATATCTTCACCCGTGATATCTGGGGCTTGAGCAACCCGCAGTTCGGCAATGTGCTGGACCAGGTGCGCAACATGATGCTGGTGACCGTGTTCGTGTTCATCGGTATCGAAGGCGCCAGTGTGTATTCCGGGCGTGCGCAGCGCCGCTCGGACGTGGGCAAGGCCACGGTAATCGGTTTTCTGGGGGTGCTGGCGCTGCTGGTGCTGGTCAACGTGCTGTCGCTGGGGGTGATGACCCAACCGGAGCTTGCCGGGTTGCAGAACCCGTCGTTGGCCTCGGTGCTGGAGCACATCGTCGGCCCGTGGGGCGCGTTGCTGATCAGTATCGGCTTGGCCATTTCGCTGCTCGGCGCGTTGCTTTCGTGGGCGTTGCTGTGTGCGGAAATCCTGTTTGCCACCGCGCGTGACAAGACCATGCCGCGCTTTCTGGCCAAGGAAAACGCCAACCATGTCCCGGCCAACGCCCTGTGGTTGACCAACTGCATGATCCAGGGTTTTTTACTGATTACGCTGTTTTCGGCCGGGACTTACACCAGCCTGATCTACCTGGCGTCTTCGATGATCCTGGTGCCCTACCTGTGGTCAGCGGCGTATGCGGTGTTGTTGGCGGTACGTGCAGACACCTACACCGGGCAAGCGGCGTTGCGGCGCAAAGACCTGCTGGTGGCGTCGGTTGCCTTGCTGTATGCGGTGTGGCTGCTGTATGCCGGTGGGCTCAAGTACCTGCTGCTGTCGGCACTGTTGTATGCCCCCGGGGTGATTCTGTTCGCCAGGGCCAAGCATGAGCAGGGGCAGACCCTGTTCACGACGTGGGAGAAGCTGATTTTTGCCGCGGTGCTGGCGGGCGCTGCGCTGGCGGCGTATGCCCTGTATTCAGGGTTGCTGAGCTTGTGACCCGGTAGGGCAGGCCTGTTCTGGGCGCGACCAGATCCACAGGTTGCCCAGGGTCATGCCGCCAATTGCCAGAAACACGGGCCAGTGATGGTCCAAGAAGGTCAGCATCAGCCCCGCGCACAGCAGCATGCTGAGGGTCGCACTGACCTTGGCCCGGCGCTGGATCACCTTGCCATTGCGCCAGTTGAACAGAATTGGCCCGAACAACCGGTGGTTCTCCAGCCAGGCAGAAAGGCGCGGTGAGCTGCGGGTGGCGGCCCAGGCGGCCAGCAAGATGAACTCGGTGGTCGGCAGGCCAGGAATGACGATCGCGACCAGGCCTATCCCCAAGCTGACGTAAGCCAGGATTCCATACAGCAGGCGGGCGATTTTCGAGCGGGCAGGTCGGGTCATGGTCTCACTGCAAAAAACGGTTCGGCCACCGGTGGGGTGGCCGGGCATAGCGTGTCAGACCAACGCGGCATCCGCGGCATAGGCGTGTTTGAGCAGCTCGGTGAAGCGCTCGAAGGCCGCGATTGCGCCGCGTTCGGCGGCGGCCTCTTCGTCGGCCGACAGTGCCAGGCCATCGAGGATACGGGTGAACTGTTTCCAGCCTTCAGCACGGCCGCCGGCCGGTTCGCCCAGGTGGCGAGCGCCAAAGCTGTCGGACAGTTCCAAGGCCACGGCCCGCTTGATCAGAAACGCAGCGCCCAGTTTGGAGCCTTCGGAGACGAAGATCCAGCCCATGGCTTCGCCCAGGCTCGGATTTTGTACCGCACCGGGCACTGGGCCGGGCACTTCGGTGTCGAGGTCGGCGAGGTCCAGGCGAGCCTGCTCGGCGCGGCAGCGCTCGGCCAGGTCGGGGACGATGGCGATCAGTTGCGGGTCGGTGTACAAGGCCTTGAGTTCGGACTGGAACAGGTACTGGGCGACCACGAAGCGGGCGAAGCTTTCACGGCTGTCGAAGGGCGCGTGGGACTTGACCAGGGCATCCAGCTCGGCGTGCGGGGCGTGGGTGATCTGGTTGAGGCGCTGGGAGCGCAGGGCTGGGCGTTCGGTCATGGGGGCAGTCCTTGGAAAAAGGGGGCGTCTAGAGACAAGACGAAATAGCGGGGGCGGGACAGTAAAAAAACTGGGGTTTTCGGGTGTGGGCCTTGAGTGTTTGTAGCGCCTTTGAGATCGAGCGCCGCTTGCGCGGCGCTTCGCAGCACAAGGCTGCTCCTACACTTGTTTGCGCGCGCCCTTACCTCAGGAGTAATTGGCCCGAAAAAATGTTGGAGCAGCCTTGTGCTGCGAAACGCCGCGCAAGCGGCGCTCGATCTCAAGCACTGCAACACTCGAGGCCTACCCAAGCGATCAGATATCCCACACCACATTGATGCCAAAGTTACGCCCCGGCATGGTCAGGCGGTCCATGTTGGCCGGCTGGGTCACAGCCGCTTCACCCTGGCCGTCGTAGCTGCGTACCGAATCCCATTGCCAGTACTTCTTGTCGGCAAGGTTGTACAGGCCGGCGTTGATGGTGACGTCGTCGGTCACCTTGTAGAAGCCGGTCAGGTCCAGCACACCATAGCCGGGGGTGCGGAACTTGCTGCTCGAACCGTCGGGTGCGTAGAAGTGGGTGTCGTCCACGCGGGTCTTGCGCTTGACCAGCGTCCAGCTCAACAGGCCGCCGTAGTTCTGCTGCTCGTAACCCAGGCCGAACACGCCCTTCAGCGGGTTGACGGTGTTCAATGGCTGACCGGTGTCATCGTTGCGGCCGTAGGTGTAGGCAATCGAGCCCTGGGTGTACAGGCCTTGCGGCGCACCGAAGTGTTCCAGGTTCAGGCGACCCTTGACCTCGGCGCCCTTGATGGTGGCGTGCTTGATGTTGTTGGCCTGGAAGGTTTGCTCCAGGTTGGCGCTTTGCACGGCGTCTTCGTCGATGAAGTCGCGGTACTTGTTGTAGTACACCGCCACATCGAAGTTGCCGGCGTCGAAGTTGCCGCGCAGGCCGGTTTCGTAGCTTTTGCTCTTCTCAGGCTCAAGCCCCGGGTTGCCCTCTACGCGGTAGCCTTGCTCCAGGTTCTGGAAGCGGCCGTACATGGACTTGGCGGTCGGGGTGCGGAAGCCTTCGGCGTACTGGCCGTACCAGGTGTAGTTGTCGTTGAAGGCGTAGGTCAGGCCGAATTTGGGCGAGACGCGGTGCCACTTCTTGTCCGAGTCGTCCTGGGAGGTAGGCGCCGTGCCGGTAGACTCCAGGCCACGCAGGAAGGCGTCGGTGAACGTGGGCTCCATGTGCGTGTAGTCGTAGCGGGCGCCGGGCAGGAAGGTCCAGTTGTTCCAGCGGATTTCGTCCTGGACGAACAGGCTGTAGGTGTTCACGGTCGGGTCCGGGAAGTCGCTGACCAGGGCCTGGCCGTCTGCCGGGCGGTCTGCACCGGCGGCGCTGCAACCTGAGCCAACCGCCAGGCAGGTGCCGGTGCCACTGCGCGAACCGGTGACTTTCTCGTGCTTGAGGGTGGTGCCATAGGTCAGCAAATGGTCGGTAGCACCGATGCTGAAGGCCTTGTCCAGCTGGGCATCGAACACCCACTGGCGGTCTTTGTAGGTGGTGTCGCGGGTGCGCAGAACCTGACGGCCAGGTGGTGCGTAGACTTCCTCGGTGCGCTGGTCGGTTTTGGCGATTTGGTAGTTCAGGCTCCACTTCATGTGATCGGCAACCCGCGAGTCCAGGCCAAATTCATGGTTGATGCCGAAGCGCTCGCGGGTGATGGTGTCGTTGCCGTTACGCGCCTTGTAGAACCCCATCGCGGTGGTGCCACCGATGAACGGCCCACCCACCGCACTGAGAATATTCTGGTCGCGGTCATCCTTGTAACGCTCGTAGGTGAACCCCAGGCGTGCGTCGTCGGCGTAGTTCCAGCCCAGCTTGGCCAACACGTTGGTGGTGCGTGCGTCCTGCGGGTTGGCTTCGGTGCGGGCCAGGCCGTCACCGCTGTGGCCACCGTACGATTCGGTCTCGTGGCCGTTGCGCTGGCTCAGGTGCAGCAAGCCATCGACGTCGCCCTGGCGGCCGGCAACCGTGGCGGAGGTCAGCCAGCTTTCGTCGGCCGAGCTGTAACCGGTCTTCAAGCGGGCGCCGACATCTTTGCCGGGTTTGATGATGTCGTCTGGGTCGAGGGTGAAGTAGCTCACCGCACCGCCGATGGCGTTGCTGCCGTACAGCACCGACGCCGGGCCGCGCAGGATCTCCACGCGCTTGACGATTTCGGGGTCGACATAGTTACGCTGGGTTTGGGCGTAAGGCCCGTAGAAGAAGCTGTCGGGGATCGACACGCCGTCGATCTGGGTGAGGATCCGCTCACCGTCGATGCCGCGGATGTTGTAACCGTTCAGGCCGCTGCGTTGGCCGGTGCCCGCCACCGAAACCCCCGGCTCGTAACGCACCAGGTCCTGGATGTTGTTGACGTTCTGCCGGTCCAGTTGCTCGCGGGTCTGCACGCTGACGGTGCTCGGCACCTGGCTGACGTCCTGGGCGCTGCGGGTGGCGCTGACGGTCACCTGCTGCAGGGCGATGACATTGCCTGTGGTCTGGCGTTCGAGCACCACATTGCCGTTACTGATCTTGCGATAGCCAAGGCCGGTGCCCTTGAGCAGGCGCTTGAGCGCAGCGTCCGGTGGCAGCGCACCTTGCACCCCTGGCGAGGCCACGTTATCGGCCAGCTCGGCACTGAAACCGACTTGCCAGCCGGTCACCTGGCTGAAGGCATTGATGGCCGAGACCAGCGGCTGCTGGCCGATGCTGAAGCGATAGTCGCCCATGCGCGGGCTGCTGGCCTGGGCAGGTTCGGCGGCCAGGGCCGGCAGGCTGCAGGCGCCGCAGGCGAGCAGGGCCAGGCTCAGCAGGGACAATTGCCCTGTACGGCGGGAAAGAGTGGACGGGCGAGTTGGACCTGTGGACATCGAAAGCGCTCCCAGACGCGCGAACTGTTATAGGTGATGACCGTTCTTGTTTTCAAACAAGAATCAGTTGCATTGGCTATAACGAGACGGGCGGGGTAGCGCGATCGCGTAAAAATAATTTATCGCGCAGGCAAGGGATGCAGCGGTCACTCAGTTGAGGATGACCACCGCAGGGTATTCATGCAGCCGGGCAGAGGTGATGTGGGCCAAGGCACGCAGGGTTTCCAACGGTTGGTCGAGGCGATAGTTGCCGGTCACCGCGACGTCCTCGAGGTCGGCGTTACGGTTGATGATCCAGCCCGGGTAGTAGCGCCTGACCTCGGCCAGCACCTGGCTCAACGGGCAATTCTCGAACACCAGGCGGCCATCAACCCAGGCCAGGTCCTTTTGCATGTCTGCGCGCTGGCGCTGGCCAAAGCCCTGGGGGCCGACGCTGATGCTGTCGCCGGCACTGAGGCGGATGCGCTGGTCGCTGGCCGCCTGCAGGTCAACGTCACCGCGCTGGACCCGCACCTGGGCTTCGCCGTCCAGGTAACGCACGGCAAAGTCGGTATCACGCACCTGAGCGCGCAAAGGGCCGGCCTGCACTTCAAGCGGCGCTTGCCCGCCCTCCGGGACCTGGAAGTAGGCCTCGCCCTGGAGCAGACGGGCCACCTGACGCCCTTCGCGCAGGTCGCTGGCAAACGCCGAATTGGTGTTGAGCAGTACTTTTGCGCCGTCGTCCAGCTGCAGGCGCTGGCGCTCACCGACCACGGTCAGGTGGTCGGCCTGCAGGCGCATGGGCAGGTTGCCGAGGGTGAACAGGCCAACCAGCAGCACTGCCGCGGTGGCCAAGGGCTTCCAGTGGCTGCGCAGGCGCCCGCGCAAGGACCGACGCTGGCCCTGATGCAGTTGCACGGCAGCCTGGTGCAGCGGCACGCCATTCCACAGCGCTTCTGCTTCAACGTAGGCTTCGGCGTTTTCCGGTGCGGCGCTGAGCCACGCTTCGAAGGCTTGGGTGTCCTGTGCATCGGCGCATTGCAGGCGTACCAGCCAGTCCAGCGCCTCGTCCCTGGCACGGGCACGGGCATTGGGCCCGGCAGGTGTCGGGCGAGGGGCGGGGTGGTTGGTCACGGTGAATCCTTGAAAGGGTTATTCACGAATGATCAAGGCTAAGGCGGGGTGTGGCAAGCGCTTTGCGTTGCCTGGCGGGCCGGTGGTCGCTTCACTTGAGGCGGTCGGCGACGCCCATGCAGATCGCCATGATCAGTTTCAGCTCCTTCTGAACCGTGCTGGCCGAGACGTTCAATTGCTCGGCGATTTCCAGGTAGGTGGCGCCATGCAGGCGGCTGAGGATGAAGATGCGCTGTTGGCGCTCGCTGAGTTGGTTGAGGCTGACGCTGAGGTGCTCGAGCAACTGCTCGGCGTGGGCGGCGTCTTCGCTGCTGCTGGCAGGGGCGGCAATGCTGTGCAGCACCTCGTCGGGCACGTCATCGACCAGCATGCGTGCTTGCACCCGGCGTGCGCGCAGGTGGTCGAGGGCCAGGTTGCGCGCAGTCTGGAACACGAAGGGTTCGATATGCTCGATGGGCCGCTCACTCAAGGCACGGGACACCCGCAGGTAGGTTTCCTGCAGCAGGTCCTCGGCCGTGCTGGGGTTGCCCACCATGCGTTGCAGGGTGCGCAGCAGGGTGAGGCGCTGGACGAGGAAGACGGAGTTGAACCGGGACTGACTCACGGGGGGACCTGGCCGACGAAAGGTTAATGATAATGCTTATCATCTGTACCAAAGGTCAAGTCTGGAAGTGTTTAGAAATGGTAAAGATTGTGATTACACCTAGCGCATCGCGTTGTAGGAGCAGCCTTGTGCTGCGAAGAGGCCGGTAGACGCCCCGAAAATGCTGGGCTGTACCGGCCTCTTCGCAGCACAAGGCTGCTTCTACAGAGAAACGTATGCCGCTGGGTTACCGGACGCTGCACAACGCCAGGCAGTTATCCAGCATCCGGTTGGAGAAGCCCCATTCATTGTCATACCAGGCCAGCACCTTGAGCATCCGCCCATTGGCCCGGGTATGGTTGGCATCGAAGATCGACGATAACGGGTTGTGGTTGAAATCACAGGAAACCAAAGGCAATGCGTTGTAGCCCAATACTCTGGAATGTCGGCTGGCTTCCAGGAACAGTTGGTTGACCTCGTCGGCACTGGCCTCGCGCTTGAGGTTGACGGTGAGGTCCACCAGCGACACGTTGATCACCGGTACCCGTACCGCCATGCCGGTCAGCTTGCCGGCCAGCTCCGGCAGCACCAGGCCCACGGCTTCGGCGGCGCCGGTCTTGCTCGGGATCATCGACTGGGTGGCCGAGCGCGCACGGTAGG
Source organism: Pseudomonas sp. B21-031 (assembly GCF_024748985.1). Classification (NCBI taxonomy): domain Bacteria; kingdom Pseudomonadati; phylum Pseudomonadota; class Gammaproteobacteria; order Pseudomonadales; family Pseudomonadaceae; genus Pseudomonas; species Pseudomonas sp. B21-031. Next base: position 1,117,950 of record NZ_CP087181.1, read on the forward strand.
GGTCGCTGTGGTAGACGTCGGTCAGTACCTGGTCGTTGGTGTAGGCATGGATGGTGGTCATCAGGCCCTGCTCGATGCCGAACTCGCGGTGCAGCACCTGGGCGATGGGCGCCAGGCAGTTGGTGGTGCAGGAGGCATTGGAAATGATCTGGTGCGAAGCGCGCAGCACGTCGTGGTTGACCCCGTACACCACGGTGGCATCCGCGCCCTTGGCTGGGGCCGAGACGATCACTTTGCCAGCCCCGGCGGCGAGGTGTGCGGCGGCCTTGGCGCGTTCGGTGAACAGCCCGGTGCATTCGAACACCACGTCGATCGCTTCGGCCTTCCAGGGCAGTTCGGCCGGGTTGCGGATGGCACTGACTGCGATGCGGTCACCATTGACCGTCAGGCTTTCATGATCGGCTTCGACGCTGGCGTCGAAGGTGCCGTGCACGCTGTCGTACTTGAGCAGATGGGCGTTCATGGCGCTGTCGCCCAGGTCGTTGATGGCGACGACCTGCAGGTCCTGACGGTAGCCTTGGGTATACAGTGCGCGGAGGACATTACGCCCAATGCGGCCGAATCCATTGATGGCGATGCGAAGGGTCATGGCATTACCTCTGGCGGTTCGAGTGAGGCCTGTGGCACAAAGGGGGCTTCACTGAAACGGTTTTGTTGTTGGAATTACAAGATTATTCACTATCAGATAGAAAACAAGCCTTTTTAGTGGCAGTATTTTGTTTAAACATACAACGAGTGGTCGGGCAGGCCACCCCAGCGAGACCTCCAGGCCCTTTCCTAGAGCCTAGGTCGCAATCGTTTGGAGGGGAAATGCCTGGTAAGCCGCCCCTACAGTTAGCCTGGAGTCCAGTACATGCACCCGCGCATCCTTGAGGTCACACAACGGCTGGTCGAACGCAGCCGTGCCACCCGTGAACGCTACCTGCAGCTGATTCGCGGCGCGGCCAGTGACGGACCCATGCGTGCCAGCCTGCAGTGCGCCAACTTCGCCCACGGCGTCGCCGGTTGCGGCGCGCAGGACAAGCAGAGCCTGCGCCTGATGAACGCGGCCAACGTCGCCATCGTCTCCGCCTACAACGACATGCTCTCGGCCCACCAGCCGTACCAGCACTTCCCCGAACAGATCAAACAGGCCCTGCGCGAAGTCGGCTCGGTTGGCCAGTTCGCCGGCGGGGTACCGGCCATGTGCGATGGCGTGACCCAGGGCGAGCCGGGCATGGAGCTGGCCATTGCCAGCCGTGAAGTGATCGCCATGTCCACCGCTGTTGCCCTGTCGCACAACATGTTCGACGCCGCGCTGATGCTCGGCATCTGCGACAAGATCGTCCCCGGCCTGATGATGGGTGCGCTGCGCTTCGGGCACTTGCCGACCATTTTCGTGCCAGGTGGCCCGATGCTGTCGGGCATCTCCAACAAGCAGAAGGCCGATGTGCGCCAGCGCTACGCTGAAGGCAAGGCCAGCCGCGAAGAACTGCTGGAATCGGAGATGAACTCGTACCACAGCCCAGGCACCTGCACCTTCTACGGCACCGCCAACACCAACCAGTTGGTGATGGAAGTGATGGGGCTGCACCTGCCGGGCGCCTCGTTCGTCAACCCTTACACGCCGTTGCGTGATGCGCTCACCGCCGAGGCGGCGCAGCAGGTCACGCGCATGACCAAGGCCAGTGGCAGCTTCATGCCGCTGGGCGAGATCGTCGACGAGAAGGCACTGGTCAACTCGATCGTCGCCTTGCACGCCACCGGCGGCTCCACTAACCACACCTTGCACATGCCGGCGATCGCCCAGGCGGCAGGCATCCAGTTGACCTGGCAAGACATGGCCGACCTGTCCGAAGTGGTGCCGACGCTGTCTCACGTCTACCCCAACGGCAAGGCCGACATCAACCACTTCCAGGCCGCCGGCGGTATGGCTTTCCTGATTCGCGAGCTGCTCGATGCCGGCTTGCTGCACGAAGACGTCAACACCGTGGCAGGCCATGGCTTGCGCCGTTATACCCAAGAGCCGTTCCTCGACAACGGCAAACTGGTCTGGCGAGAAGGGCCGACGCAGAGCCTGGACGAAAGCATCCTGCGCCCAGCGTCGCGGCCGTTCTCGGCCGAAGGCGGCCTGCGGGTGATGGAAGGCAACCTGGGGCGTGGGGTGATGAAAGTCTCCGCCGTTGCCCCCGAACACCAGGTGGTCGAGGCCCCGGCGCGGATCTTCCACGACCAGCAGTCGCTGGCCGATGCCTTCAAGGCCGGTGAACTGGAGCGCGACTTCGTCGCCGTGGTGCGTTTCCAGGGGCCGCGTTGCAACGGCATGCCCGAGCTGCACAAGCTGACGCCGTTTTTGGGCGTGCTGCAGGACCGCGGCTACAAGGTGGCGCTGGTGACCGACGGGCGCATGTCGGGCGCGTCGGGCAAGATCCCGGCCGCCATCCACGTGTGCCCCGAAGCCTACGATGGCGGCCCGCTGGCACGCGTGCGCGAGGGTGATATCGTGCGGGTCGATGGCGTCGCCGGCACGCTGCAGGTGAAGGTATCGGCCGAAGAGCTGGCCAGCCGTGACCTGCCACCCGCCCCCCAAGGCAATGACCTGGGCTGTGGGCGCGAGCTGTTCGGCTTCATGCGCATGGCGTTCAGCCCGGCCGAGCAGGGCGCCAGCGCCTTTACCTCGGCTTTGGAGAACCTCAAATGAAGGACTTGCTGGTTGGCGACATCGGTGGCACCAATGCCCGTTTTGCGTTGTGGCGTGACAACCAGCTGTACCAGGTGAAGGTATTCGCCACCGCGGACTACACAAGCCCCGAGCAGGCCATCGAGGCCTACCTGAAGGATCAGGGCATTGCCCGGGGTGGCCTGTCGGCGGTGTGCCTGGCAGTAGCCGGGCCGGTCGATGGCGATGAGTTTCGCTTCACCAACAACCATTGGCGCCTGAGCCGCCGTGCGTTCTGCAACACGCTGCAGGTCGAGCGGCTGATGCTGATCAACGACTTTTCGGCCATGGCGCTGGGCATGACCCGCCTGCAAGCGGGCGAGTTTCACGAGGTGTGCCCTGGCCATGCCGACCCGCTGCGGCCTGCGCTGGTAATCGGGCCCGGCACCGGGCTGGGTGTTGGCAGCCTGCTGCGCCTTGGCGAGCAGCACTGGCAGGCGCTACCCGGCGAAGGTGGGCATGTCGACCTGCCGGTGGGCAATGCCCGCGAGGCCGCGATCCACCAACAGATTCACAGCCAGATTGGCCATGTCAGTGCCGAGACCGTGCTCAGTGGCGCAGGCCTGGTGCGCTTGTATCAAGCCCTGTGCGCGCTGGATGGCGACACACCGCGCCACAAGACCCCGGCGCAGATTACCGATGCCGCCCTGGGCGGTGAGCCGCGGGCGTTGGCGGTGGTCGAGCAGTTCTGCCGCTTCCTGGGCCGCGTGGCGGGTAACAATGTGCTGACCTTGGGCGCGCGCGGTGGGGTTTATATTGTCGGCGGGGTGATCCCTCGGTTTGCCGAGCTGTTCCTGCGCAGTGGGTTTGCCACGAGCTTTGCCGACAAGGGCTGCATGAGTGGGTATTTTGCCGGGGTGCCGGTGTGGTTGGTGACGGCGGAATTTTCGGGGCTGCTGGGGGCCGGGGTGGCTTTGCAGCAGGCGCTGGATCACTGATGTGGCCGCTTGCGGCCCTTCGCAGCACAAGGCTGCTCCTACAGGATGGCGCTGGATCATTCATGGCGTGGTTCCTGTAGGAGCAGCCTTGTGCTGCGAAGGGCTGCAAAGCAGCCCCAATGGCACTACCCGACAGCAGGCAAAAAGACCTGCACACAACAAGAGGACGGACCATCTTGAGCACTGCCGGAAAATCGATCCTGATGGTCGACGACGACCAGGAAATCCGCGAACTGCTGCAAACCTACCTGAGCCGCTCCGGCTTCCAGGTACACGCCGAGGCCGACGGGCGCGGCTTTCGTCAGGCCCTGGAAAGCACGCCCTGCGACCTGGTCATTCTCGATGTGATGCTGCCCGATGAAGATGGCTTCAGCCTGTGCCGCTGGGTGCGTCAACACCCGCGTCAAGCGCGGGTGCCGATCATCATGCTCACCGCCAGCTCTGACGAAGCCGACCGGGTCATCGGCCTGGAACTGGGCGCCGACGACTACCTCGGCAAACCGTTCAGCCCGCGTGAACTGCAGGCGCGGATCAAGGCCTTGCTGCGCCGAGCCGAGTTCGGCCAGGCGGCGCCGAGCAGCGCCGTGCTGGCCTTCGATGACTGGCGCCTGGACACGGTCAGCCACCGCCTGTTTCACCGCGATGGCGAAGAGGTGATCCTGTCGGGTGCCGATTTCGCCCTGCTGAAACTGTTTCTCGATCACCCCCAGCAAATCCTCGACCGCGACACCATCGGCAATGCCACCCGGGGGCGTGAACCGATGCCGTTGGACCGTATCGTCGACATGGCGGTCAGCCGCCTGCGCCAGCGTCTGCGCGACACCGAAAAACCACCACGGCTGATCCGCACCGTGCGCGGCAGTGGCTACCTGCTGGCTGCCCATGTCTGCTGCGCTTCCTGAGCGGCGCTGGCGCCTGCTGCCTCGCTCGCTGCTGGGGCGCATGCTGCTGCTCACCTTGCTGGTGGTGCTGCTGGCCCAAGGCTTGTCCAGCGTCATCTGGGTCGCTCAATTGCGTGCCAGCCAGTTACAAGGCCTGCGCGCCAGTGCCAGCAGCCTGGCCCATTCGATGAGTGCCAGCGTCAGCTACTTCCGCTCGCTGCCCGTGGCCTACCGGCCGATGGTGCTCGACCAACTGCGCAGCATGGGTGGCACGCGCTTTTTCGTGTCGCTCAACGACAAGCCGCTGGACATGCCGGTGCTGCCCGTCACCCCACGCAAGCAGGCGGTGATCGAGGTGTTCCAGCAGGTGCTGCACGAACGCTTGGGGCCGCAGATGGAAGTCAGCGTGGCGTTCGTCGCCCCCGATGACCTGCGCATTTTCAACAGCGGCCTGAAACTCGATGAGCTGCCACGTTCCTGGGCGCATTATTCGCTGACCCTAGAGCCGCTCAACCCCCCCGTACTGGTGACGCAGATCCGCCTGGGCGAGGGTGAGTGGCTGTACATCGCCTCGCTGCTGCCCGAGCCCTACACCGGCCTTGAGGCCGAGCGCCTGCCCCGCCAGCAGATCGGTTTCATCGTGCTCACCACCGCCTTGCTGTTGCTGTTCATCGGCCTGTTGGTGCACTGGCAAAGCTGGCCACTCAAGCGCCTGGCGCGCGCTGCGCGGGAGTTGTCGCTGGGCGCCGATGTGGCCCCCGTGGCCGAGGGCGGGGGCAGCGAGGTGGTTGAAGTCGGCCGGGCCTTCAACAGCATGCGCGAGCGTATCAGCCGCTACCTGACCGAACGCAGCCAGCTGTTCAGCGCTATTTCCCATGACCTGCGCACGCCCATCACGCGCTTGCGCCTGCGCGTCGAACTGCTGGAAGACGAGCGCCTGCAGGCCAAGTTCAGCCAGGACCTGGATGAGCTGGAGCTGTTGGTCAAAGGCGCGTTGCAGTGTGTGAAAGACACCGATATCCACGAGAACATCGAGCCGGTCGACCTTAACCAGGTGCTGGACATCCTGGCTGAGCCTTACCTTGGCGATGGCCGCATCACGGTGGAGGGCCAAGCGCTGGCGCCCTACCCGGGCAAGCCGCTGGCGTTGCGCCGCTGCATCGGCAACCTGATCGACAACGCCATCAAGTACGGCGAGCGCGCGCGGTTGCGGGTCATCGACAGCGCCGAGGGCTTTGTCCTGCAGGTCGATGACCACGGGCCGGGGGTGCCGCAGCAGCAGATGGAGCAGGTGTTCGAGCCGCACTTCAGGCTGGCCGGGCAGCAGCAGGGGTACGGGTTGGGCTTGGGGATTGCGCGCAACATCGCCCATAGCCATGGCGGTGAAGTGAGCTTGCTCAACCTGCGCGAGGGTGGTTTGCGGGTCACGTTATATCTGCCGCGAGGGCTGGAATGAGCGTGCGTGCGGGTATCCCCGCGAATGTCACCAAACGATGACATTCGCGCATCGCTTCGTTACCTGGCGCGTCGGCCACGCCGCTTAGACTGCATGCAACGCAAGCGACCGACTTGCACGGCATAACAACAAGAAAGGTGCTTCGATGAATTCCACGCTCCGTCTCGCTGCCGCGATTTCCCTCGCTTCTCTGTTCCCGCTCAGCGCCCTCGCTGCCGATGCCAAAGGCAATGTCGAGGTCGTGCACTGGTGGACCTCCGGTGGTGAAAAGGCCGCTGTCGATGTGCTCAAGGCGCAAGTCGAGAAAGACGGTTTTACCTGGAAGGACGGCGCAGTTGCCGGCGGTGGCGGTGCCACGGCCATGACCGTGCTGAAAAGCCGCGCGGTGGCCGGCAACCCGCCAGGCGTCGCGCAGATCAAAGGCCCCGATATCCAGGACTGGGCCGCGACCGGCCTGCTCGACAGCGACGTGCTGAAGGACGTGGCCAAGAACGAAAAATGGGACAGCCTGCTCGACCAAAAAGTCGCTAACGTCGTCAAGTACGAGGGCGACTACGTCGCGGTGCCGGTCAACATCCACCGCACCAACTGGCTGTGGATCAACCCCGAGGTCTTCAAAAAGGCCGGCATCGAAAAAGCGCCCGCGACCCTCGACGAATTCTACGCCGCCGCCGACAAGCTCAATGCGGCCGGCTTCATCCCGCTCGCCCACGGTGGCCAGCCGTGGCAGGACAGCACTGTCTTCGAAAGCGTGGCGCTGTCGGTGATGGGCGTGGAAGGCTACAAGAAGGCCATGGTCGACCTGGACAACGCCACACTGACCGGCCCGGACATGATCAAGGCGTTGACCGAGCTGAAGAAGATCGCCACCTACATGGACCCTGACGGCAAAGGCCAGGACTGGAACCTGGAGGCGAACAAGGTCATCAACGGCAAGGCCGGCATGCAGATCATGGGTGACTGGGCCAAGAGCGAGTGGACCTTGGCCAACAAGGTCGCGGGCAAGGACTATCAGTGCGTGCCGTTCCCCGGCACGAGCAATGGCTTCCTGTACAACATCGACTCGCTGGTGGTGTTCAAGCAAAAGGACCTCGGCACGGCGGCCGGCCAGCAGGACATCGCCAGGAAGGTGCTGGGTACGGACTTCCAGAAGGTGTTCAGCACCAACAAAGGCTCGATCCCGGTGCGTAACGACATGCTCGCCGACATGAGCGCGTACGGCTTCGACGCCTGCGCCCAGACCTCGGCCAAGGACTTCCTGGCCGACGCCAAGACCGGCGGCCTGCAGCCGAGCATGGCGCACAACATGGCCACCACGCTGGCCGTGCAGGGCGCCTTCTTCGATGTGGTGACCAACTACATCAACGACCCCAAGGCCGATCCGGCCGACGCGGCGAAGAAGCTGGCAGCGGCGATCAAGGCCGCCCAGTAATTCATCTGTAGGAGCAGCCCCGCGCTGCGAAGAGGCCTCGTCTGTAGGAGCAGCCTTGTGCTGCGAAGAGGCCGGTACCAGCGCTGAAGATTGCTGTGACTTCACTGGCCTCTTCGCAGCACAAGGCTGCTCCTACAGGGGTACGCGTCGTTATCCAAATGGGGATCAACCATGACCACAACCACCGCCCAACTGCGGGCCTCACCCCTGGACGCTCTCCAGCGCTGGCTACCCAAGCTGGTACTGGCACCGAGCATGTTCATCGTCCTGGTCGGCTTCTACGGCTACATCCTGTGGACCTTCGTGCTGTCGTTCACCACCTCGACGTTCTTGCCCACCTACAAGTGGGCGGGCCTGGCGCAGTATGCGCGGCTGTTCGATAACGACCGCTGGTGGGTGGCGAGCAAGAACCTGCTGCTGTTCGGCGGCCTGTTCATCGCCATCAGCCTGGCCATCGGCGTGTTGCTGGCGGTGCTGCTGGACCAGCGCATCCGCCGCGAAGGCTTCATCCGCACGATTTATTTGTACCCCATGGCCCTGTCGATGATCGTCACCGGCACCGCTTGGAAGTGGCTACTCAACCCTGGCATGGGCCTGGACAAACTGCTGCGCGACTGGGGCTGGGAAGGTTTTCGCCTGGACTGGCTGATCGACCCTGACCGGGTGGTGTACTGCCTGGTGATTGCCGCGGTATGGCAGGCCTCGGGCTTCATCATGGCGATGTTCCTGGCCGGCCTGCGTGGCGTCGATCAGTCGATCATCCGCGCCGCCCAGATGGACGGCGCCAGCCTGCCGCGCATCTACTGGACCGTGGTGCTGCCAAGCCTGCGCCCGGTGTTTTTCAGCGCGCTGATGATCCTCTCGCACATCGCCATCAAGAGCTTCGACCTGGTGGCGGCGATGACCGCCGGTGGCCCGGGGTACTCTTCCGACCTGCCGGCGATGTTCATGTATTCATTCACCTTCAGCCGCGGCCAGATGGGCATGGGCTCGGCCAGCGCCATCCTAATGCTCGGGGCGATCCTGGCGATCCTCGTGCCTTACCTGTACTCGGAGCTGCGGAGCAAACGCCATGCATAGCCCTGCCGACAAACCGGCGCTGAGCCTCGGCCGCCTGGCCATCCACGCGGTACTGCTGCTTGCCGTCGTGCTGTACCTGGTACCGCTGGTGGTAATGCTGCTGACCAGCTTCAAAACCCCGGAAGACATCAGCACCGGCAACCTGCTGAGCTGGCCGACGGTGGTCAGCGGCATTGGCTGGGTCAAGGCCTGGGGCACCGTCAGCGGTTACTTCTGGAACTCGATCTTGATCACCGTACCGGCGGTGCTGATCTCCACGGCCATTGGCGCGCTGAATGGCTATGTGTTGTCGATGTGGCGCTTTCGCGGTTCGCAGCTGTTCTTCGGTTTGCTGTTGTTCGGCTGCTTCCTGCCGTTCCAGACCGTGCTGCTGCCAGCCTCGTTCACCCTCGGCAAGCTCGGCCTGGCCAGCACCACCGGTGGCCTGGTGCTGGTGCACGTGGTCTACGGCCTGGCCTTCACCACGCTGTTCTTCCGCAACTTCTACGTGAGCATCCCCGATGCGCTGGTCAAGGCCGCGCGCCTGGACGGTGCCGGGTTCTTCACCATTTTCCGCCGCATCATCCTGCCGATGTCGACACCGATCATCATGGTCTGCCTGATCTGGCAGTTCACCCAAATCTGGAACGACTTCCTGTTCGGCGTGGTGTTCTCCAGCGGCGACTCGCAACCGATCACCGTGGCCCTCAACAACCTGGTCAACACCAGCACCGGGGCTAAGGAATACAACGTCGACATGGCGGCGGCGATGATCGCCGGCCTGCCAACCCTGCTGGTCTATGTGGTGGCAGGCAAGTATTTCGTCCGCGGCCTCACCGCCGGCGCCGTCAAGGGGTAAGTCATGGCAACGCTTGAACTTCGCAATGTGAACAAGACCTACGGCAGCGGCCTGCCGGACACCCTCAAGGACATCCAGTTGTCGATCAAGGACGGCGAGTTCCTGATCCTGGTCGGCCCTTCGGGCTGTGGCAAGTCGACCTTGATGAACTGCATCGCCGGCCTCGAGCACATCAGCGGCGGCGCGATCCTCATCGATGACCAGGACGTCAGCGGCATGAGCCCCAAGGACCGGGACATCGCCATGGTGTTCCAGTCCTACGCGCTGTACCCAACCATGAGCGTGCGCGAGAACATCGAGTTTGGCCTGAAGATTCGCAAGATGCCCCAGGCCGCCATCGACGAAGAGGTGGCGCGGGTGGCCAAGCTGCTGCAGATCGAGCACCTGCTGGCGCGCAAGCCGGCGCAGTTGTCCGGTGGCCAGCAGCAGCGTGTGGCCATGGGTCGGGCGCTGGCGCGGCGGCCGAAGATCTACCTGTTTGACGAACCGCTTTCCAACCTCGACGCCAAGCTGCGGGTCGAGATGCGCACCGAAATGAAACTGATGCACCAGCGCCTGAAAACCACCACGGTGTACGTCACCCACGACCAGATCGAAGCCATGACCCTGGGCGACAAAGTGGCGGTGATGAAGGACGGCATCATTCAGCAGTTCGGCACCCCGCAGCAGGTCTACAACGACCCGGCCAACCAGTTCGTCGCCAGCTTCATCGGCTCGCCGCCGATGAACTTCATCCCAGCTCGCCTGGCCCGGCAAGAGGGGCGCCTGCTGGCCCTGCTCGACAGCGGCCAGGCGCGCTGTGAGCTGCCCTTGGGCCTGGCCAGTGATGACTTGGACGGGCGCGAGATCATCCTCGGCATCCGCCCCGAGCAGATCGCGCTGGGCGCGGGGGAGGGCAACGGCGTGCCCGGCATTCGCGCCGAAGTGCAGGTGACCGAGCCCACCGGGCCTGACCTGCTGGTGTTCGTCACCCTCAACCAGACCAAGGTCTGCTGCCGCCTGGCCCCGGATGTGGCGTGCCGGGTTGGCGACAGCCTCAACCTGCAATTCGACCCGGCGCGGGTGCTGCTGTTCGACGCCGCCAGCGGTGAGCGCCTGGACGTGAACACCGCCAACGCTTCAGTGAAGGACAACGTGACTCACTTCAAGAGCCGTTGAATCGTCTACACCATCAATAAGAAAAAAGAGGACGCAAAGGGATGGAACAGCGCAATCGCATCAAGACCTTGGGCTCGTTGGCCTTGCTTGCCGTGGTGGGCAGCAGTGGGGCGCAGGCCGCCGAGGCTTTCTCCAGCGAGTCAAAATGGATGACCGGCGACTGGGGCGGCACCCGCACCGAACTGCTGGAAAAAGGCTACGACTTCACCCTCGACTACGTCGGTGAAGTGGCCGGTAACCTCAATGGCGGCTACAACGACGACAAGACGGCGCGCTACAGCGACCAGTTTGCCCTTGGCGCGCACTTGGACTTGCAGAAGATTCTTGGTTGGCACGATGCCGAATTCAAATTGGCGATCACCGAGCGCAGCGGCCGCAACCTGTCCAACGACCGCATCAGCGACCCGCGTGCCGGGCAGTTCAGCTCGGTGCAGGAAGTGTGGGGGCGCGGCCAGACCTGGCGGCTGACGCAGATGTGGGTCAAGCAGAAGTACTTCGACGGGGCGCTGGACGTCAAGTTCGGCCGCTTCGGCGAAGGCGAGGACTTCAACAGCTTCCCCTGCGACTTCCAGAACCTGGCGTTCTGCGGCTCACAGGTGGGCAACTGGGTGGGTGGCATCTGGTACAACTGGCCGGTCAGCCAGTGGGCGCTGCGGGTCAAGTACAACATCACGCCGGAATTCTTCGTCCAGGTCGGCGCCTTCGAGCAAAACCCCTCGAACCTTGAAACCGGTAACGGCTTCAAACTCAGCGGCAGCGGCACCAAGGGTGCAATTCTGCCGGTGGAGGCGGTGTGGTCGCCCAAGGTCAATGGCCTGCCGGGTGAATACCGCCTGGGTTACTACTACAGCACGGCCAAGGCCGACGACGTGTACGACGACGTCAATGGCAACCCCCAGGCCCTGACCGGCGCCGCTTTCAAGTCGCATTCGAGCAAGCACGGTTGGTGGGTGGTGGCGCAGCAGCAGGTCACGGCCCACGGCGGTGACGTCAACCGTGGCCTCAGCCTGTTCGCCAACTTTACCGTGCACGACAAGGCCACCAACGTGGTCGACAACTACCAGCAGGTCGGCCTGGTGTACAAGGGCGCCTTCGATGCTCGGCCCAAGGATGACATCGGCTTTGGCGTCGCGCGGATCCACGTCAACGACGACGTGAAGAGGCGTGCCGAGCTGCTCAATGGCCAGAGCGGCATCAACGACTACGACAACCCAGGCTTCGTGCCGCTGCAGCGCACCGAGTACAACGCCGAGCTCTATTACGGCTTCCACGTCACCAACTGGCTGACCGTGCGCCCGAACCTTCAGTACATCAAGAGCCCCGGTGGGGTGGATGAGGTGGATAACGCGCTGGTCGCGGGCTTGAAGATTCAGTCGTCATTCTGAGGGCATTTGTTGTAAATTTACGCCAATCCATTTTCGGCTCCCGGCATCCACTGGCTTGCAGTGGTTGTCGGGGATAGGCCGAGACAGCGCTATCTCAAACAACAAGAGCTCTGAACCATGCCCGAACATCCGCTACATCGCTTCTTTTCCTCGCAACGGCCCCGGCCGACGTTCGAGTGGGAGCGTTACCAGCAGCGCGATGTGCTGATCATCGACCACCCCCGTTGCCAGGCGGTATTCAGCCGGCAAGGGGCGCAGTTGCTGCACTTTCAACCGGCCGGCGAACGGCCCTGGCTGTGGTGCGCCGAACAGTGGCCACAAGTGGGGGCCATTCGTGGCGGTGTGCCGGTGTGCTGGCCCTGGTATGGCCGCCACCCCAGCGAAGACTTGTGGCCGGCCCATGGCTGGGCGCGCCTGCTCGACTGGAAGCTGGTGGACAGCCGCGAGGATGAAGAGGGCGTGACGTTGAAGTGGCGCCTGGACCTGTGCGACTGGCAAGTCGACCTGCATGCGCGGCTTGGCAGCCGTATGGAGCTGAGCCTGAGCACCGAGCACCAGGACAGCGAACCGTGCCAGCTGAGCCATGCGCTGCTGGCTTACTGGCGTATCAGTGACGTGTCTGAGATAGCGCTGTCTGGGCTTGAGGATATCGAAGGTTACGACCGCCTGAACCGCCAGGCCTGCCGCGAAGATGGCGCGCTGAAGCTCAAGGGCGGCTGCCAGAAAGTGTACCCGGGCACCCCGCGGGTGCAGCTACAGGACCCGGCCTGGCAGCGGGAACTGTGCATCGATACCGGTGACAGCGACGATACCGTGGTCTGGCACCCCGGCAATCGCCCGCTGATGGGCGTGAGCGGTCGCGAGTGCCTGGGCTTTGTCTGTGTCGAAGCCGCCAGCGGCAGTGGCGAGGGCCTGAGCCTGGCCCCGGGGCAGCGTGCCCACTTGCGTTTGCAGGCGCACCGGCTCAGTTGAGCTCGTCGTCCTCGATCGGGTAGCGGCTGGCGTTGAGGCTTTCCTTGATCTTGCGCAGGTGCGGCTGGAAGTCCACGCCGCGGCGCAGGGTCATGCCGGTGGCCAGCACGTCGAGCACGGTCAGCTGAATGATCCGCGAAGTCATCGGCATGTAGATGTCGGTGTCTTCTGGCAACGGAATGTGCAGGCTCAGGCTGCAGGCCTGGGCCAGTGGCGAGCCGGCAGCGGTCAGGCCCAGTACCGAGGCGCCGTTTTCGCGGGCCACGCGTGCCACCTCGACCAGCTCGCGGGTGCGGCCGGTGTAGGAGATGATCACGAACAGGTCGCCGGTGTGGGCCACCGAGGCCAGCATGCGTTGCATCAACACGTCGGCGTGGGCCGACACCGCCAGGTTGAAGCGGAAGAACTTGTGCTGGGCATCCAGCGCCACGGGGGCCGAGGCACCCAGGCCGAAGAAGTGGATCTGCCGGGCCTGGATCATCATGTCCACGGCGCGGCTGACCTGCTGCGGGTCGAGTTGCTGGCAGGCACTGTCGAGCGAGGCGATGGCGCTGCCGAAAATTTTCTGGGTGTAGGCTGCAGGGTCATCGTCGGCCTCGACCGCGCGGCTGACATAGGCAGCGCCACTGGCCAGGCTCTGCGCCAGTTGCAGCTTGAGCTCGGGGTAGCCGCTGACGCCGAACGAACGGCAGAAGCGGTTGACGGTCGGTTCGCTGACCTTGGCCGCCTGGGCCAGCGCAGCAATGCTGAACCGGGTGGCTTGTTGTGGGTTGAGCAGGATGACTTCGGCGACTTTGCGTTCGGCCTTGTTCAGCTCGTCGAGGCGTCCCTGGATCTGTTCCAGGAGGTTTCGCACGCGGTCCATGGGTGTGTCCTTGGGTCGGGAAGACAGCCGGCTGACGGAGCAGCAGGCCTTTTGCACGGTCGTCTATCGTACTGTCGGTGCGTGTGGCGCACCACTTGTCTGTAATACTCGTCGGTAATGTTGTTAGTTTTACTACATTACCCCTTGAAAACCGTATGTGAAAGCGGTATTCCTAGACCAACTTTAGGAAAGAACCAACATCATGGCTGCGATCAGTGTCGAACCTTGCACCTTTGCCCTGTTTGGCGCCCTGGGCGATCTGGCATTGCGCAAGCTGTTTCCTGCGCTCTACCAGCTCGACCGCGCCGACCTGCTGCACCCGGACACGCGTCTGTTGGCGCTGGCCCGCGAGAGCGGCAGTGCGCAGGAACACCTGAACACCATCGAAGCGCATTTGCGCCGGCATGTCCCCGACGCCGACCTCGAGCCCGCGACACTGGGCCGCTTCCTCGGTCGGTTGAGCTACCAGCACCTGGATTTTCTCCAGCCCGAGGGCTACCTGGCACTGGCTGAGCAATTGCCAGGCGAGCTGCCCTTGATCGCTTATTTCGCCACGGCGGCAGCCGTTTATGGCGCCATCTGCGAGAACCTCGACAGAGCCGGCCTGGCCTCCCGTACCCGGGTGGTGCTGGAAAAACCGATCGGCCACGACCTGGAGTCGTCGCGCCGGGTCAACGATGCCGTGGCACGGTTCTTCCCCGAGAACCGGGTGTACCGCATTGACCACTACCTGGGCAAGGAGACGGTGCAGAACCTGATCGCGCTGCGCTTTGCCAACAGCCTGTTCGAAACCCAGTGGAACCAGAATTCGATCTCCCATGTGGAGATCACCGTGGCCGAAAAGGTCGGCATCGAAGGCCGCTGGGGCTATTTCGACAAGGCCGGTCAGCTGCGTGACATGATCCAGAACCACCTGCTGCAGCTGTTGTGCCTGATCGCCATGGACCCGCCCAGCGAACTCTCGGCAGACAGCATTCGCGACGAGAAGGTCAAGGTGCTCAAGGCCTTGGCACCGATCACCGGCGAAGGGCTGAGCACCCGTGTGGTGCGTGGCCAATACATTGCCGGTTACAGCGACGGCAAACCGGTGCCCGGTTACCTGGAAGAAGACAACGCCAACGCGCAGAGCGACACCGAGACGTTCGTTGCCCTGCGCGCCGACATCCGCAACTGGCGCTGGTCGGGCGTGCCGTTCTACCTGCGCACCGGCAAGCGCATGCCGCAGAAGCTGTCGCAGATCGTCATCCACTTCAAGGAAACACCGCACTACATCTTCGCCCCGGAACAACGATTGCAGGTGGGTAACAAGCTGATCATCCGCTTGCAACCGGACGAAGGTATTTCTTTAAGGGTGATGACCAAGGAACAAGGCCTGGACAAGGGCATGCAACTGCGCAGCGGCCCGTTGCAGCTGAATTTTTCCGATGCCTGGCGCAGCGCGCGGATTCCGGATGCCTACGAACGGCTGTTGCTCGAGGTGATGCGTGGCAACCAGAACCTGTTCGTGCGCAAGGATGAAATCGAATATGCCTGGAAATGGTGCGACCAGTTGATCGCCGGCTGGCAAAGCGCAGGTGATGCGCCCAAGCCTTACGCGGCGGGCTCCTGGGGGCCGATGAGCTCGATTGCACTGATTACACGAGATGGGAGGGCGTGGTATGGCGATATCTGAACTGCAACTGCCGGCGGCGGTGAAGGCGCACGAACTGGCGGATGCCAAGACCCTGGCCGCAACGCTGGCCCGGGATGTGGCCGAGCGCCTGCGGGCGGCAATTACCGCCAAAGGCCAGGCCTGCGTGGTGTTGTCCGGTGGGCGCAGCCCAGTGCCGTTTCTCGAACGCTTGGCCGCCGAGGCGCTGGACTGGTCGAAGGTCACCGTGAGCCTCGCGGATGAGCGCTGGGTGCCGGTGGAGCATGCCGACAGCAATGCCGGCCTGCTGGCCCGCCATCTGCTCAAGGGCGCGGCCGCCAAGGCACGCTTCATGGGCCTTTATCAGCAGGCCGAAAATCTTGAGCGCGCCGCCGCCAACGCCGACCAGGCGCTGGCTGACCTTCCTGCCATCGACGTGTTGGTGCTGGGCATGGGTGACGACGGCCATACCGCCTCGCTGTTCCCGAACAGCCCCAACCTGGACGAAGGCCTCGCCCCAAACAGCACCCGTCGCTGCCTGCCGATGCTGGCGCCCAGCGTGCCGCACCAGCGCCTGTCGATGACCCGCGCCTTGCTGGCCAGTGCCGCATTTACTGCGCTGTCCGTGCAAGGCCAGGGCAAACTCGCTACCCTGCGCGCCGCGCTGGCTGGCCAAGACCTTACCGAAATGCCGATACGCGCCTTTCTTCACGACCCCCTGGACATCTACTGGTGCCCATGAGCCAAGGATCCACTGTCATGACCACCCTTGAACGCCCACAGACTCTGCTCTCGATGGCCGACAAAGCCGCCCGGATCGACGCGATCTGCGACAAGGCGCGCATCCTGCCGGTGATCACCATCGCCCGTGAGGAAGACATCCTGCCGCTGGCCGACGCCTTGGCGGCGGGCGGCATTCGTACCCTTGAGGTGACCCTGCGTTCCCAGCACGGCCTGAAGGCCATTCAGGTGCTGCGCGAGCAGCGCCCAGAGTTGTGCATTGGTGCCGGTACTGTGCTTGATCGCGGCATGTTCGCGGCAGTCGAAGCGGCTGGCGCGCAGTTCGTCGTCACCCCGGGCATCACCCCGGACATTCTCGAAGCCGGTGTGCACAGCGATATCCCGCTGCTGCCGGGTATCAGTACGCCGTCCGAGATCATGATGGGCTACGCCTTGGGCTATCGCCGGTTCAAGCTGTTCCCGGCGGAAATCAGCGGTGGCGTGGCGGCGATCAAGGCGTTTGGCGGCCCGTTTGGCGACATTCGCTTCTGCCCGACTGGCGGGGTAAACCCGGCCAATGTGCGCAACTACATGGCGCTGCCCAATGTGATGTGCGTGGGTGGCACCTGGATGCTCGACAGCAGCTGGATCAAGAACGGCGACTGGGCACGGATCGAGGCGTGCAGTGCCGAGGCGATGGCGTTGTTGGACGCTAACTGAATTTGTTGTGTGCTTTACGGCTTATGGGGCGCTTGGTCGGCGCCCCTTTTTTTGCCTGCAGGTTTATAAGTGTGTGATGCGTAAATCGAGCGCCGCCCGCGCGGCGCTTCGCAGCACAAGGCTGCTCCTACATCGGTTTCGGGCCAATTATTCCTGTGGCATGGGCGCGCGACCGCCTTCTCAGGCGTAACTGGCCTGGACAAATGTAGGAGCAGCCTTGTGCTGCGAAGCGCCGCGCCGGCGGCGCTCGATCTCATAAACGACGGAAATGCCGCGGCGAGCACAAAAAAGCCCGCATCACTGATGCGGGCTTCTGCTAGTGGCAATAGTGCTTACGCAGCCTTGGCCTCTTGCTGGCTCAGCGACCGGTTCAGCGCGCTGAACAACGCCTTGAAGCTGGCAGTGGTGATGTTCTCGTCAATACCCACACCGTGCACCGGGCGGCCGCCGGCCACGCGCAGCTCGATGTACGCTGCCGCCTTGGCATTGGTGCCAGCGCCAATGGCGTGCTCGTTGTAGTCCATGATTTCTACGGCGATCGGCAGGCCAGCTACCAGGGCTTCCAGGGCGCCATTGCCCTTGCCGCGCCAGTGCAGGGTGGTTTCGCCTTCGCCGGCGACTTCCACTTCCACAGCGCTGTGGCCGTTTTCTTCCTGCAGGCGGTGGCTGACCAGCGCATACGGGGCGTTGGCCTGGAGGTATTCTTTCTGCAGCAGGCTGTAGATCTGCTTGGCGGTCATTTCCAGGCCGAGGCGGTCGGTTTCACCCTGTACCACTTGGCTGAATTCGATCTGCATGCGGCGCGGCAGGCTGATGCCGTATTCCTGCTCGAGCAGGTAGGTGATGCCGCCTTTGCCCGACTGGCTGTTGACGCGGATGACCGCCTCGTAGCTGCGGCCGATGTCGGCCGGGTCGATCGGCAGGTACGGCACTTCCCACAGCTCGCCTTCCTGTTGCTTGGCGAAGCCCTTGCGGATGGCGTCCTGGTGCGAGCCGGAGAACGCGGTGTGGACCAGGTCGCCCACGTACGGGTGACGTGGGTGCACCGGCAGTTGGTTGCACTCTTCGACGACTTTGCGCACGCCGTCGATGTCGGAGAAGTCGAGCTGCGGGTCGATGCCTTGGGTGTAGAGGTTCAGTGCCAAGGTCACCAGGTCGACGTTGCCGGTACGCTCGCCGTTGCCGAACAGGCAGCCTTCGGCGCGGTCGGCGCCGGCCATCAGGCCCAATTCGGTGGCGGCGATGCCGGTGCCGCGGTCATTGTGGCAATGCAGGCTGATGATCACGCTGTCACGGCGGCTGATGTTGCGGCAGAACCACTCGATCTGGTCGGCGTAGATGTTCGGCGTGGCAACTTCGACGGTGGCCGGCAGGTTGAGGATCAGCTTGTGCTCAGGGGTCGGGTTCCACACCTCAATGACCGCGTCGCAGACTTCCTTGGCGAACTCCAGCTCGGTAGCGCTGAAGGTTTCAGGCGAGTACTGGAAGGTCCACTGGGTTTCTGGCTGCTGGGCGGCGTACTTGACGAACAGTTTGGCCGCGTTCACCGCGATGTCTTTCACGCCTTGCTTGTCCTGGTTGAAGACAATGCGGCGGAACGACGGGCTGGTGGCGTTGTACAGGTGGACGATGGCCTTCTTGGCGCCGCGCAGCGATTCGAACGTACGGGCGATGAGGTCTTCACGGGCCTGGGTCAGCACCTGGATGGTGGTGTCGTCCGGGATGTGGCCGTCTTCGATCAGGGTACGGACGAAGTCGAAATCGGTTTGCGAAGCGGACGGGAACGAGGCTTCGATTTCCTTCACGCCAACCTGCACCAGGGTCTTCCAGAAACGCAGCTTCTTCTCCGAATCCATCGGCTCGATCAGCGACTGGTTGCCATCACGCAGGTCGGAGCTGCACCAGATCGGCGCTGCAGTGATGGTTTTCGACGGCCAGGTGCGGTCAGGCAGGTCGATGGTCGGGAACGCGCGGTATTTCTTCGAAGGGTCTTTGAGCATGGTCATGGAAGCAATCCTTTTGTATGCGGCCGAGATCGGGCCTGCCGAGCAATAACGAGATGAAAAGGCGAGGCGACGCGATTCACCCTGGTAGTCGGGCACTGACCAGGCAGAGGCTGCGATGTTGTCGGAGCAGAATGAGGGTGCTGAAGGTTTTCATGCCTCAACCCTAACCAGTGGGGTGAGGGATGGCAAGTGTTCGTAAAAAATTGAGAGAAATGCTTAAAAAAAGCAGGTTGGCGAGATTTTGTAGCGCTTATTACGGCAAGGCTTTGAGGTTTTTGCGCAGTACTTTTTGATGGCGCAACACAAGGGAAGTGAGGGTATTTGGGCCGACCTCTTCGCGGGCAAGCCCGTTCCCACACAGCTGGCAGCGCAGCTCAGATCCTTGTGGGAGCGGGCTTGCCCGCGAAAAGGCCGGCGCCGATCTCAGGGTTGAAACGCACCAATAAAGATAGCCGGGTCGACCCGCGCATCATTCAAGCTGACATTCCAGTGCATGTGCGGCCCGGTAGCCCGACCGGTCGAGCCAACCCGGCCCACCACATCCCCGCGACGCAACGCCTGCCCCACCTTCACATCGATCTTCGACATGTGGCAGAACATGCTGATGAAGCCCTGGCCATGGTCGACGAACACGGTACGGCCATTGAAGAAATAATCCCCCACCAGGATCACCTGGCCATTGGCCGGGGTCTTGATTGGCGTGCCGGCCGGCACGGCGAAGTCCAGGCCGGCATGCGGGTTGCGCTCTTCGCCGTTGAAGAAGCGGCGCACGCCGAACTTGCTCGACAGCGGGCCGCTGACCGGTTTGTCGAGGATCAGGTTGCTCGGCAAGGTCGGGCTGAAGCTGCGGTAGGCCTTGATCTGCTCGGCCAGCTCGCGGTCGATGCGCTTGAGGTCGGCCGGGTTTGGGTTGACTTGGCGTGTGTTCTTCAGGGTGATGCGCTGCTCGGGGTAGTTCTTGCTGCCGACCGTGAAGGGAAGGTTGCGGCCACCTTGGCTCAACACCGCGGTGCCGGGCTTCTGGGTCAGCGGAATGCCGACGATCGCCAGCCAGTTGTCCTGTTCCTTGACCACCAGCACCGGCTTGCCGTCAAAGCGCGCGCTCGGCGCAGCGCTGCCGGGGCCTAGATCGACCACGGCCACGCCGCCGGGCACCGGTTTGTTCAAGGTACGGGTGATATAGCTGGCCTGGGCGCCGCTGGCCAGCAACAGCAGGGAAAGGGCGAGCAGGGGCGCGAGCAAGCGGGGCATGGGTCAGTCCAGTAGTGAGAGGGTGACGGGCGTCAGGTGGTTGTCTTCGACGCGCACCTGCAGTTCGCCTTCATTGAGGCGGGCGGTCAGACGCTGGCCGTTATGGGTTTGCTCGGCGCTACGGATGGCCTGGCCACGCTCATCGAGCAGGATGCTGTAGCCGCGGGCGAGGGTGGCCAGCGGGCTGACCACTTGCAGCGTCTGCAGTTGTGCCTGGAAGCGCTGGCGGCGGTCCTTGAGCACCTCGCGCATGGCCCGAGGCAGGCGTTCGGCGAGGCTGTCCAGGCGCTGGTTAAGCAGCTTCAGGGTGCGGCCCGGGTGTTGCGCGGCCAGGCGCGTGTCGAGGCGCCCCAGGCGTTCGCGGCGCTGGTTGAGGTTGTTCATGAAGGCGCGGCGCAGGCGCATGTCCAGGTCGTCCAGGCGCTGGGCTTGCTGGCGCAGGCGCTCACCCGGATGGCGCAGGCGTCGGGCCAGCGATTCCACACGCAGGCGGTCGTGGCTCAGGCGGTTTTGCATGCGCAGCAGCAGGCGCCGTTGCAGGCCGTCGAGGCGTTGCTGCAGGCCGCTGTTGTCGGGGGCCAGCAGTTCGGCGGCGGCCGATGGCGTAGGGGCGCGTACGTCGGCGACGAAGTCGCAGATCGACACGTCGGTCTCATGGCCGACGGCGCTGACGATAGGCGTGACACAGGCGGCCACGGCACGTGCCACGGCTTCCTCGTTGAAGCTCCACAGGTCTTCCAGCGAGCCGCCGCCACGGGCCAGGATCAGTGCATCGAAACCGAGGCTGTCGGCCAGTTGTACGGCGCGCACGATCTGGGCGATGGACTCGCGGCCCTGTACTGCCGTAGGGATCAGGTTCAGTTCGACCTGCGGGGCGCGGCGGCCGAATACGCTGATGATGTCGCGGATCACCGCGCCGGTGGGCGAGGTGATGATGCCGATGCGCTGCGGGTGTGCCGGCAGCGGCTTTTTGCGCTCGGCGCTGAACAGGCCCTCGGCGCCGAGTTTTTCTTTCAAGGCCTCGAACGCCAGGCGCAGGGCGCCATCCCCGGCCGGTTCGACGGTGTCGAGAATCAGCTGATAGTCGCCACGCCCCTCGAACAGCGAGACCTTGCCACGCACCCGTACCGCGAGGCCGTCACGCAGGGCCTGACGGACCCGCGTGGCGTTCTGGCGGAACAGCGCGCAGCGCACTTGGGCGCCGCTGTCCTTGAGGGTGAAGTACATGTGGCCGGAGGCCGGGCGGGCGAGGTTGGAAATCTCGCCTTCCACCCAGACGCTGCGGAATACGTCTTCCAGCAGCACCCGGGCGCGGCCGTTGAGCTGGCTGACGGTGAGGACCTCGCGGTCCAGGCCGAGTCGTTCGAAAGGGTCTCTGATCATGGCGGGCATCATAAAGGACATCGGGGGTGGCGTGAATTGGGTTGGGGGCGTAGGGCGCTAAAGATCCCCCGTCATGCACCAAGGCCCCCATCACACCCCCATCACGCCCCCTGCATCGCAGCCAAAAACTGCCGCACCATCAGCCCAGCATCCCGCCGACACGCCAATGCCACCGTACTCTCACACACCTCACCCAACGCCACGAACCTGACCGATGCCGGCGCAATATCGCGCATGCAGGCGGGCAATAGCGCCACCCCGAACCCCGCCTGAATCAGCTGCAACTGCGTGGTCTTGCGTGAAACCACCTGGGCCGCCTGCGGAAAGAACCCTGCATTCATGCACAGCGAGGCCGACAAATAGCTCAACCCGCCGCGGTCCCGGTGAGGAATCGAAATGAAGTGCTCGCCACGTAGCTGCTCCAGTTGCACGACCGGCGCTTCAGCCAAGGGGTGCCCAGCGCCGACAGCCAGCAACAAAGGCTCGCTGAACAGCTCATGCAACACCACGCCTTCATGCTGGCGCAGCACCGGCAGCCGCAACAGGCCGATATCCAGCCGCCCAGCGGCGATATCTTCCAATTGCGCCTCTGAAGACTGCTGTGCAATCTCCAGTGCAATCCCAGGGTTGCTTTGCAAGTACGCGCCCAAGCGAGCCAGCAGAGGCCCGGTCAGCGGCACGGTGCTGGAGTGGTTCAGGCGCAGACTGCCTTGCAAGCCGTCGCCCACGTCGCGGGTGATGCGCTCGGCCTGTGCCAGGTCGGCCAGCAAGCGGCGGGCACGCTGCAAAAACGCGTCCCCGGCGAGCGTCAGGCGTGGCAGGCGCGCAGTGCGTTCGAACAATGGCGTGCCCAGGTGCTGCTCCAGCTCCTTGATCTGCCGGCTCAGCGCCGACTGGGCGATGTAAAGCCGCTCGGCGGCGGCGCTGAAACTGCCGCTCTCGGCAATTTCCACGAAGTAACGCAATTGGCGGATCGACGTCATGTCATGCCTTTTCGAGATGGGTAATGGCGCAAAGGCATATTAGTCGGCATGGCTCATGGCTGGCTAACCTTTGCGTGACTTCTCAGGAACACACGCCATGCTCACCCAACTGTCCTTTTCCGGCCTCGAATGGCTACCCATCCTGCTCGGTGTCGGCCTGGCCTACATCGTTTTCGGCATTGCCGGTTTCGGCACTGCGCTGGTCGCAGCGCCGGTGCTGATCCACTTCATGCCGCTGTCACGGATCATCCCGCTGTTGGTGCTGCTGGACTTCGTGGCGGCCTTCGGCAACTTGCTGCCTTCGCGCCGGGATGTGGTACGCGGCGAGCTGCTGCGTCTGCTGCCCTTCATGGCAATAGGGTGCACCCTGGGGGTGGTGTTTCTGTTGCGGCTCAAGTCCGACCTGCTGCTGTTGCTGATGGGCCTGTTCGTCAGTGCCTATGCGTTCTATAACCTGGCGGTGAAGGTGCGCCCCGCGACCTTGTCCGGCTTCTGGGCGGTGCCCATGGGCACGGTAGGGGGCTTGTTCGGTGCGTTGTTCGGCAGCGGTGGTTTTCTCTATGCGCTGTACCTCAGTGCTCGCCTGGAGGCGAAAGAGCAGGTGCGGGCTACCCAAAGTGCGTTGATCAGTTGCAGCACGGTGGTGCGCCTGTCGCTGTTCCTGATGGCCGGGGTCTACGCCGACAGCAGCCTGCTGCTGCTCGCTGCCTGCCTGTTGCCGGTGATGTTCGTGGGCTTGTGGGTAGGGCGCCGGCTGACCCTGAAACTGTCCCGCGAGGCCTTTGTGCGCCTGGTCACGTGGCTGGTGCTGGCCAGTGGCTTCGCCATGATCGGTCGCTACCTGAGCTTGTGAGCGGTAGAATTGCGGCATTACCGCAGTTCGCAGGTTTGCTTCCTTAATGAACACCCAGAGCATCATCGTCCCCAAGCTTTCCACTGTTCCGGCCAACGAAGCCCGCGCCCGGGCGATCGTGCGCTGGCTGGTGCGCGAGAAAATCGTCGAAGAGCAACTCACTACCTGTGGTCGCACCGGTAACCGCATGGGCCATGCCTTGGCCGAAGGTGCGCGCAAGGTGGCCCTGCACCCCGAGAAACTGCCCTTCGGTGAGCAGGCCAGCGGCCTCGAGATCATGCTCAAGCGCTGCATCTATACCCCGACCGACGGTTTTCTCGAAGAAGCCGGCTGCCCGGAGTGCCGCCGTGAGGTCGGCGAGCCGCTGTTCGAGAGCCTGGAAGAGTGGATGCCAGGGGTCAGTGACAACTTCACCTGCCCGCTGTGTGGCTTCGAAGACGACATCAATGGCTTTCTTTACCTGCAGCCATGTGCCTTTTCCAACCTGGGGTTCATCTTCAACAACTGGGGCGAGGCCGGGTTCACCCAGGCCTTTCTCGACAGCTTCGCCGACTGGCTCGACCAGCCAGTGGCGGTCGTGCAGGTAAAACTGCCAGAACGCTGACCGAAGGCCCTTATTTTGCATTGAGCGGCGCGCCGTGGATGAGTATAATGGCGCGCTTCCATTTTTCCCGCCCGGGAGCCCCCGCGATGCTGCGTATCAGCCAAGAAGCCCTGACTTTCGACGATATCCTCCTTGTACCTGGCTATTCCGAGGTACTGCCCAATGAAGTCAGTCTCAAGACCCGTTTGACTCGTGGCATCGAGCTGAACATCCCTCTGGTTTCCGCCGCCATGGATACCGTGACCGAAGCGCGTCTGGCCATTGCCATGGCTCAGGAAGGCGGCATCGGCATCATCCACAAGAACATGACCATCGAACAGCAGGCCGGCGAAGTGCGCAAGGTCAAGAAGTTCGAGGCTGGCGTGGTCAAGGACCCGATCACCATCGAAGCAGACGCCACCGTGCGCGACCTGTTCGACCTGACCCGCCTGAACAACATTTCGGGTGTTCCGGTGCTGGAGAACGGTGACCTGGTCGGTATCGTCACCTCCCGTGACGTGCGCTTCGAAACCCGTCTGGATGCCAAGGTGCGCGATGTGATGACGCCCAAAGAGCGTCTGGTCACCGTGCGCGAAGGCGCCAACAAGAACGAAGTCCGCGAGCTGCTGCACAAGCACCGCCTGGAAAAAGTCCTGATCGTCGACGACAAGTTCAGCCTCAAGGGCATGATGACCGTCAAAGACATCGAAAAAGCCAAGGCCTACCCGCTGGCCAGCAAGGACGACCAAGGTCGCCTGCGCGTCGGCGCTGCCGTCGGCACCGGCAAGGACACCGGCGAGCGCGTTGCTGCCCTGGTTGCCGCTGGCGTTGACGTGGTGGTGGTCGACACCGCCCACGGTCACTCCAAAGGCGTGATCGACCGCGTACGCTGGGTCAAGGAAACCTACCCGCAAGTGCAGGTGATTGGCGGCAACATCGCCACCGGCGCTGCGGCCAAGGCCCTGGCTGAGGCTGGCGCAGACGCCGTCAAGGTCGGTATCGGCCCAGGCTCGATCTGCACCACCCGCATCGTCGCCGGTGTCGGCGTGCCGCAAATCAGCGCCATCGCCAACGTCGCCGCTGCGCTGGAAGGCACGGGCGTCCCGCTGATCGCCGACGGTGGCATCCGCTTCTCCGGTGACCTGTCCAAGGCCATCGTTGCCGGTGCTTCCTGCGTGATGATGGGTTCGATGTTCGCCGGTACCGAAGAGGCCCCGGGTGAAGTCGAGCTGTTCCAGGGCCGTTCCTACAAGGCCTACCGCGGCATGGGCTCGCTGGGTGCCATGGCACAGGCGCAGGGCTCGTCCGACCGTTACTTCCAGGACTCCTCGGCCGGCGCCGAGAAGCTGGTACCGGAAGGCATCGAAGGCCGTGTACCGTACAAGGGTGCCTTGGCAGCCATCATCCACCAGCTGATGGGCGGCCTGCGTTCGTCCATGGGCTACACCGGCAGCGCAACCATCGAAGAGATGCGCACCAAGCCGGAATTCGTGCGCATCACCGGTGCCGGCATGGCCGAGTCCCACGTGCATGACGTGCAGATCACCAAAGAAGCCCCTAACTACCGCGTAGGCTGAGGCTTCCAGCACTATCAGCATGCGGGGCTGTCACGACAGCCCCGCGTCGTTTCCGATTTCCACTGACGAGATTGAGTCATGGCCCTCGACATTCACGCTCACCGCATCCTGATCCTCGATTTCGGTTCCCAGTACACCCAGCTGATCGCCCGCCGCGTGCGCGAGATCGGTGTCTACTGCGAACTGCATCCGTTCGACATGGACGATGAAGCGATCCGCGAATTCAACCCGCGCGGCATCATCCTCGCCGGCGGCCCCGAGTCGGTACACGAAGCCAACAGCCCGCGCGCGCCGCAGGCTGTGTTCGACCTGAACGTACCGTTGCTGGGCATCTGCTACGGCATGCAGACCATGGCCGAGCAACTGGGCGGCAAGGTGACCGGTTCCGACCTGCGCGAATTCGGCTACGCCCGCGTTGATGTGGTCGGCAAGAGCCGCCTGCTCGATGGCATCGAAGACCACGTAGACGCCGACGGCGTGCTGGGCCTGGACGTGTGGATGAGCCACGGTGACAAGGTCACCCAGATGCCTGGCGACTTCCACGTGCTGGCCAGCACCCCGAGCTGCCCGATTGCCGGCATGTTCGACGACGCGCGCGGCTACTACGGCGTGCAGTTCCACCCGGAAGTGACCCACACCAAGCAGGGCGGTCGCATCCTCTCGCGCTTCGTCCAGGACATCTGCGGCTGCGAAGCCCTGTGGACCCCGTCCAACATCGTCGAAGACGCCATCGCCCAAGTGCGTGAGCAAGTTGGTTCGGCCAACGTCCTGCTGGGCTTGTCCGGCGGCGTGGACTCCTCCGTGGTTGCCGCGCTGCTGCACCGCGCCATTGGTGACCAGCTGACCTGCGTGTTCGTCGACAACGGCCTGCTGCGCCTGCACGAAGGCGACCAGGTAATGGCCATGTTCAAAGAGAACATGGGCGTCAAGGTGATCCGTGCCGACGCCGAGGCGCAGTTCCTGGGCAACCTGGAAGGCGAAGCGGACCCTGAGAAGAAGCGCAAGATCATCGGTCGCACCTTCATCGACATCTTCGATGCTGAAGCCAGCAAGCTGGACAACATCCAGTTCCTGGCCCAGGGCACCATCTACCCGGACGTGATCGAGTCGGCTGGCGCCAAAAGCGGCAAGGCCCACGTGATCAAGTCGCACCACAACGTCGGTGGCCTGCCAGAGGAAATGAACCTCAAGTTGGTCGAGCCGCTGCGCGAGCTGTTCAAGGACGAAGTCCGCAAGATCGGCCTGGAACTGGGCCTGCCGTACGACATGGTCTACCGCCACCCGTTCCCAGGCCCGGGCCTGGGCGTGCGGATCCTCGGTGAAGTGAAAAAGGAATACGCCGACATTCTGCGTCGCGCTGACCACATCTTCATCGAAGAACTGCGCAAAGCCGACTGGTACCACAAGACCAGCCAGGCCTTCGTGGTGTTCCAGCCGGTCAAGTCGGTTGGCGTCGTTGGCGACGGCCGTCGTTACGCCTGGGTCGTGGCCCTGCGTGCCGTCGAGACCGTGGACTTCATGACCGCGCGTTGGGCACACCTGCCGTACGAACTGCTGGAGACCGTCAGCGGCCGTATCATCAACGAAATCGAAGGCATCTCGCGCGTCACGTACGACGTGTCGAGCAAGCCGCCGGCCACGATCGAGTGGGAATGATTTCGCGCCTGGCCACGGCCGGCGTCCGATAGCAGGAAGCTACCAAAAGCCCGCATGATTGCGGGCTTTTGCGTTTTACCGAGCGCGTGTATCGACCCTGAGCTGCAAGATCTCATCTCCCGCTTCGTCCTGCTCGCCTGTCGACGTCCAGCCTAGGTGCCGATAGAACCCATACGAGCGCACGTCAGGGTCGCTGGAGCACGCCAGGAACAGCCGTTCGAACCCCAGCGCCCGCAGGTGGTCGACGACCCTCTGGAGCAAGCGCTTGCCGATCCCTTGGCCTTCATAGGCAGGCAGCAGGGCAAGTACGGTCACCTCGCCACTGTCCTTGTCGGCGAAGCAGTAGCCCACTATCTGGTTGTCTTTGCAGGCGACGAAGCCTGGGCCGCTTCCATCGCGGATGCCGCTGCTCCAGGAGTCGACGGTGATGCCCAGCGCGCGCAGGTCTTCTTCTGTGAACGCGTTTTCCCGCGTCAATGCCCGCAGGGTCATACACGCTGCGGCATCTTCAGGTACTGCGGGGCGAAAGGTTATGGCTGTCATACGTTCGGCCTCACGTTGAAAGCGCCATTGTGCGTATACGACGGTCTGCGAGTCTGTGAGCAAACGTAAGCTGCTGTGCCGCAGTGCGGCCTTGGCCTGTCTGACAGGCGACTACGCTTTTTCACAGACTTCAACCCTGCCTTTATGCACACTGCTTTGCTTTAGCTTTTCAGGAGAGCAACCCGCCATGGCAGGCAAAGCCCCCCATGTGATCGTGATCGGTGCTGGCATCCTTGGGGCATCGGTAGCCTGGCACCTGTCTCGGCGTGCCCGTGTTACCGTACTCGAACTCAACAGTGCCCCCGCCAGGGGCGTTACCCGCCACTCTTATGGCTGGGTCGGCACGGGTAGCCGTATCCCCTCCGAGCAGCCTGCCAGTTTCGCCCTCGAACAACGGGCGCTGCTTGAGTTTCCCCGCCTGGCGGCATTGCTCGGGCCATTGCCTGTGGCCGCTCAAGGGGCCTTGATATGGCTCGATGATCAACAGCAAACCTGCTCCATGCTCGCCGAGCAGCAAGCGGCGGGGGTGAACATGTCAGCTGTCGGTAGGGAGGCTATTCGCCAATTGCAGCCGGGGTTGATGCAAGTACCGGAAATGGCCCTCTGGGCGCCGGATGACTTTGCTGTGGAACCTGACCAATTGACTTGTCGCCTGCTCAGCGCCGCTCAGGGCGAGGGCGCCGTGGTGCGGGGCGATGTGAGGGTATTGGCCGTCGAAATGAAAGGCGAACGGGTGATTGGCGTGCGTACGGCGCAAGGCGTGGTGAACGCGGATACCGTCGTGCTCGCCAATGCCATGGGTGCGCAAACACTTGCCAGCCCATTGGGCATAAACCTGCCCATCTACGAAGAACCTGCGGTACTGCTGCGTTTCGAGGCGGTGGGAGTGCCCCTGCGCCGCCTTCTTTGTACCGACTCGTTGGAGCTGCGGCCGGGTCTGGGGGGAGGGTTGGTATCAGCTGCCGACTTGCCGTTCGATGGCGAAGCAGGGCTGGCTGAGTTGGGCCGCAGCAGTATCAGGGCTATAAGCGATCTATTCGCGTCGCAAGGTGATATCACCCTGCAGTCGATCAAGGCGGTGGCGCGGCCCAAGGCCCGCGACGGCATGCCTTTGCGGGCTTTTGTGCCGAATGTCGAAGGCTTGTACGCCGCCGTCGCGCACCCTGGCGTGATGCTCGCGCCCATGCTCGGACGGCTTGTGAGTGAAGACATTCTGGGTGCATGAATGAGGTCAATGATGCGGTCCTGCGCAGCGGTTACCGACTGCGACAAGACTTCACTTAATCTTTCCCATTTGCAGGTGTATCGTATTCGCCCTTCATCGCCAGCCCTGCTGGCAGCTTGATTGCGCCGAACACGAGGTACCCGCACCGATGTCCTTCACCCGTCGACAAATGCTCAAGGGCCTCACCGGCCTGGTTGTGGTAGGCCTGGGCGCCGGAGGCGCAGCGCGGTACTGGCTGGGCAAGGTCGAGGACGAGAATGCCGGGCACGACTATGAACTGATCGCCGCGCCCCTGGACGTTGAGCTGGTGCCGGGCTTCAAGACCGAGGCTTGGGCCTTTGGCCCTTCGGCGCCGGGCACCGAGCTGCGGGTACGCCAGGGCACCTGGCTGCGGGTGCGGTTCATCAACCACTTGCCGGTCGAAACCACCATTCACTGGCATGGCATCCGCTTGCCGCTGGAAATGGACGGCGTGCCGTACGTGTCGCAGCTGCCGGTCAAGCCGGGCGAATACTTCGACTACAAGTTCCGTGTGCCGGATGCCGGCAGCTATTGGTACCACCCGCATGTCAGCAGCTCCGAAGAGCTTGGCCGCGGCCTGGTCGGCCCGCTGATCGTCGAGGAGCGCGAGCCTACCGGGTTCCTGCACGAGCGCACGCTGAGCCTGAAAAACTGGCACGTGGACGAGCAGGGCGCCTGGCTGCCGTTCAGCATCCCGCGTGAGGCCGCGCGTAACGGCACAGCCGGGCGGCTGATCACCATCAACGGCCAGCCCGACTCCGTCACCGAGCTGCCGGCCGGCCAGGTGGTGCGGGTGCGCCTGCTGAACCTGGACAACACCTGGACCTACCGCCTTAACCTCAAGGGTAACTGCGAGGCGAAGATCTACGCCCTCGACGGCAACCCGGTGACCCCGCGCCCATTGGAAGACGAGTACTGGCTTGGCCCTGGCATGCGCATCTGCCTGGCCATCCGGATTCCCGAAGCGGGTGAGGAAATTTCCCTGCGCGACGGTTTCGTGCGCCTGGGCACCCTGCGTTCGGTGCCCAGCAACGACGCGCCGAGTGACTGGCCGCCAGCGCTGCCGGCCAACCCGATCGCCGAGCCGGACCTGGAGAATGCTGAAAAGCTCAACTTCAATTTCGAGTGGGCGGCCAAAGTCTCTGTCACCCCTGACCCGGACAAACCGTCGAGCCTGTGGCAGATCAACGGCCAGGCCTGGGACATCACCGACAAGACGTGCGCCGATCGGCCTATCGCCACGCTGCAGAAGGGCAAGAGCTACATCTTCGAGCTGAAGAACATGACCCAGTACCAGCACCCGATCCACCTGCATGGCATGAGTTTCAAGGTGATTGCCTCCAACCGCCACGACATCAAGGAGCCGTGGTTCACCGATACCTACCTGTTGGGCAAGAACGAGCGGGCCCAGGTGGCACTTGTGGCAGATAACCCGGGCACCTGGATGTTCCACTGCCACGTCATCGACCACATGGAAACCGGCCTGATGGCCGCGATTGCGGTGGTCTGATGCGCCCACACATCATCGATCGCAGCCGCGATCAGGAATTCATGCGCATTGCTCTGGCCCTGGCGGCTGAGGGCGCGGCCATGGGCGAGGTGCCGGTGGGGGCGGTGCTGGTGCAGCATGGCCAGGTAATCGGCCAGGGCTTCAACCGGCCAATTATCGACAGCGACCCGAGCGCGCATGCCGAGATGGTCGCCATTCGGTCTGCGGCGAAGTCGGCGAGCAACTATCGGCTGCCGGGCAGCACGCTGTATGTAACCCTGGAGCCATGCAGCATGTGCGCGGGGTTGATCGTGCATTCGCGGGTGGCGCGGGTGGTGTACGGGGCGCTGGAGCCCAAGGCGGGGATCGTGCAGAGTCAGGGGCAATTCTTTGGCCAGGGCTTCCTCAACCATCGAGTGATGGTAGAGGGCGGGGTGCTGGCGGAGGAGTGTGGGCAGATCCTCAGTGACTTCTTCAAGGCCCGCCGAGCCAAAGCCTAACCACAAAGTCAGGTTAAAAGCGTTCTCTGTATCTGTAGGAGCAGCCTTGTGCTGCGAAGAGGCCAGCGAAGGCAACCAAGTTTCAGCATGCAGTCACCGGCCTCTTCGCAGCACAAGGCTGCTCCTACAGATGAGGCCCTGTTGCGTTACATCGGCGGCGACTGCTCTGCCGGCTTGTCCTTGTTTACCCCAGGCACATGCAAATTGCCCTCGGCCATCTGGCCTTCGAGCTGCGGCTGGGTCACCCAGGTCAGGATGTCGTAGTAACGGCGGATGTTGGCCACGAAGTGCACCGGCTCGCCGCCGCGGGCATAACCGTATTTGGTCTTGCTGTACCACTGCTTCTGCGCCAAGCGTGGCAGCATTTTCTTCACGTCCAGCCACTTGTTCGGGTTGAGCTTCTCGCGCTTGGCCAGGGTGCGGGCGTCTTCCAGATGGCCGCTGCCGACGTTATAGGCAGCCAGGGCGAACCAGGTGCGGTCGGGTTCCTGGATGCTGTCGTCGAGTTGCTCTTTGATCAGCATGAAGTACTTGGCACCACCCTGGATGCTCTGTTTCGGGTCCAGGCGATTGGACACGCCCATGGCCTGCGCCGTGCGCTGGGTGAGCATCATCAGGCCGCGCACGCCCGTCTTGGAGGTGACTTCCGGCTGCCACATCGATTCCTGGTAGCCGATGGCCGCCAGCAGGCGCCAGTCCACCTGTTCGACCTTGGCGTAGCTCTTGAAGTGTTTCTCGTATTTGGGCAGGCGCTGCTGCAGGTGCTGGGCGAAGGTATAGGCGCCGACGTAGCCGAGTACATCGACATGGCCGTAATAGCGGTCTTTCAGGCGCTGCAGGGTGCCGTTCTTCTGGGCTTTGTCGAGAAACTCGTTGACCTCGTTGAGCAGGCTGTTGTCCTCGCCGGCTGCCACCGCCCAGCGCTGGTCGCGGGTGTCGCCCAGGTCGAAGGCGACCCGAACGTTGGGGAAGTACACCTGGTTCATCGCCAGTTCGTTGGAGTCGACCAGGGTCAGGTCGATCTGGCCTTCATCGACCATGCGCAGCAGGTCGACCACCTCGACGGCGTCGGATTCTTCGTATTCCAGGCCCGGATACTGCTTTTTCAGCTCGGCCAGCTGGTCGGCATGGCTGCTGCCCTTGAGCACCATGATCTTCTTGCCGACCAGGCCCTTGGCTTCGGTCGGGCGCGAGCGGCCGTTGCGGTAGATGACTTGAGGGGTGACTTCCAGGTACGGGTGAGAGAATTTCGCCTGGGTCTTGCGCCGTTCGCTGCTCACCAGGCCGGCGGCCGCCAGCACCGGGCCGGAGGGCTTGCCCAGCGCGTCGAACAGTTGGTCGAGGTTATCGGCGGTCTCGATCTCCAGCTTTACGCCGAGATCATCGGCGAAATGCTTAACCAGTTCGTATTCGAAGCCGGTTTCGCCGTTACGGTCCTGGAAATACGTCGCCGGGCTGTTGCGGGTGATTACGCGCAGCACGCCATCCTCCTTCACGCGCTCGAGGGTGCTGGGTTTTTCAACACAGGCACCGAGCATCAGAAAGAGTCCGGTTGCGATGAGCCATCTGGCGCAGCGCTGGCGCAAA
This sequence comes from Pseudomonas sp. B21-031, assembly GCF_024748985.1. Taxonomy (NCBI): domain Bacteria; kingdom Pseudomonadati; phylum Pseudomonadota; class Gammaproteobacteria; order Pseudomonadales; family Pseudomonadaceae; genus Pseudomonas; species Pseudomonas sp. B21-031. The sequence continues at coordinate 1,150,380 of NZ_CP087181.1, forward strand.
GCAGTGTGGGCGAACATAGCTTGCAGTATACGCAAAGGACAGGCGGCGCCATATCTCGACAACAGATAGCTTGTCTGGTAGCGGGTTCTGTGTTCAGGGTGTTTGCCGTTAGAGGTGTGCCGCCTGGTAGATCGAGCGCCGCGCGGGCGGCGCTCGATCTACCAGGCCATAAACCTCTTGAGGCGAGCACCCGAAATATTGACCCGCAAGTCCGGTTCCACCGCCCGACAGGCGCGGCGTAGAGCAGGTGCCGAAAGCCGCGGAATTAGGCTAGAATGCACGGCCTCTAAGCACACCCCTTCCTGAGGCTGTCCCGACGATGTTGATCCTGCGCGGCGCTCCTGCCCTTTCTGCCTTTCGCCACGGTAAATTACTCGAGCAACTGAGCCAGAAAGTCCCCGCTGTTACTGGTTTGTATGCCGAATTCGCCCACTTCGCCGATGTCGACGGCGAGCTGACCGCCGACCAGCAGCAGGTGCTGGGCCGTCTGCTCAAGTACGGCCCGAGCGTGCCGGTACAGGAGCCGACCGGCCGCCTGTTCCTGGTCGTGCCGCGCCTGGGCACCATCTCGCCCTGGGCCAGCAAGGCCAGCGACATCGCCCACAACTGCGGCCTGCAGTCGATCCAGCGCCTGGAGCGCGGCATCGCCTACTACGTCGCCGGCAACCTGAGCGAAGCCGATGCACAGGCCGTCGCCGCCGAACTGCACGACCGCATGACCCAGCGCGTGCTGGCCCAGCTGGAGCAGGCGTCCGACCTGTTCAGCCACGCCCAGCCCAAGCCGATGACCTCGGTCGACATCCTTGCCGGTGGCCGCGACGCCCTGGCCAAGGCCAACGTCGACCTGGGCCTGGCCCTGGCTGAAGACGAGATCGACTACCTGGTCGCCGCTTTCCAGAACCTTGCGCGCAACCCGAACGACATCGAACTGATGATGTTCGCCCAGGCCAACTCCGAGCACTGCCGTCACAAGATCTTCAACGCCAGTTGGGACATCGACGGCCAGGCTCAGGAAAAGAGCCTGTTCGGCATGATCAAGAACACCTACCAGATGCACAGCGAAGGCGTGCTGTCTGCGTACAAGGACAACGCCTCGGTGATCGTCGGCAACGTTGCCGGCCGTTTCTTCCCGAACCCTGATACCCGCCAGTACGGCGCGGTGCAGGAGCCGGTGCACATCCTGATGAAGGTCGAGACGCACAACCACCCGACCGCCATCGCGCCGTTCTCCGGTGCTTCCACCGGCTCCGGCGGCGAAATCCGCGACGAAGGCGCCACCGGCCGTGGCGCCAAGCCCAAGGCTGGCCTGACCGGCTTTACCGTGTCCAACCTGCGTATCCCGGGCTTCGAACAGCCATGGGAGCAGGCGTACGGCAAGCCTGAGCGCATCGTCGACGCCCTCGACATCATGGTCGAAGGCCCACTGGGTGGCGCGGCGTTCAACAACGAATTCGGTCGCCCGGCCCTGACCGGCTATTTCCGTACCTTCGAGCAGGCGATCAACACCCCGCACGGCGAAGAAGTGCGCGGCTACCACAAGCCGATCATGCTCGCCGGCGGCATGGGCAACATCCGTGAAGACCACGTGCAGAAGGGCGAGATCACCGTCGGCGCCAAGCTGATCGTGCTCGGCGGCCCAGCCATGCTGATCGGCCTGGGTGGCGGTGCGGCGTCGTCGGTCGCCACCGGTGCCAGCTCCGCCGACCTGGACTTCGCTTCGGTACAGCGCGAAAACCCGGAAATGGAGCGCCGTTGCCAAGAGGTCATCGACCGCTGCTGGCAGCTGGGTGACAAGAACCCGATCGCCTTCATTCACGACGTTGGCGCCGGCGGTATCTCCAACGCCTTCCCTGAGCTGGTCAACGACGGTGGCCGCGGTGGCCGCTTCGAACTGCGCAATGTGCCCAACGATGAGCCGGGCATGGCCCCGCACGAAATCTGGAGCAACGAATCGCAGGAACGTTACGTGCTGGCCGTCAGCGCTGTCGACTTCGACCGCTTCCAGGCCATCTGTGAACGTGAGCGCTGCCCGTTCGCCGTTGTGGGTGAGGCGACTGAAGAGCCGCACCTGACCGTGACCGACAGCCACTTCGCCAACACCCCGGTGGACATGCCGCTGGACGTGCTGCTGGGCAAGCCGCCGCGCATGCACCGTTCGGTCACCCGTGAAGCCGAAATTGGCGATGAGTTCGACCCAAGCACCCTGTCGCTGGCCGATTCGGTCGAGCGCGTGCTGCACCACCCTGCGGTGGCCAGCAAGAGCTTCCTGATCACCATCGGCGACCGCACCATCACTGGCCTGGTGGCCCGTGACCAAATGGTCGGCCCATGGCAGGTGCCGGTGGCCGACTGCGCCGTTACCGCCACCAGCTTCGACGTCTACACCGGTGAAGCCATGGCCATGGGTGAGCGCACCCCGCTGGCCCTGCTCGACGCCCCGGCGTCTGGCCGCATGGCCATCGGCGAAACCCTGACCAACCTCGCCGCCTCGCGGATCGAGAAGCTGTCCGACATCAAACTGTCGGCCAACTGGATGTCCGCCGCCGGTCACCCGGGTGAAGACGCCCGCCTGTACGACACCGTCAAGGCTGTCGGCATGGAGCTGTGCCCTGAGCTGGGTATCACCATTCCGGTCGGCAAAGACTCGATGTCGATGAAGACCAAGTGGAGCGAAGAGGGCGTCGAGAAGAGCGTGACCTCGCCGATGTCGTTGATCATCACCGGCTTCGCCCCGGTCACCGACATCCGCAAGACCCTGACTCCGCAACTGCGCATGGACAAGGGCGAAACCGACCTGATCCTGATCGACCTGGGCCGCGGCAAGAACCGCATGGGCGCCTCGATCCTGGCGCAGACCCACGGCAAGTTGGCCAGTGCCGCACCGGACGTCGACGATGCCGAAGACCTCAAGGCCTTCTTCGCCGTGATCCAGGGCCTCAATGCCGACGGCCACCTGCTGGCCTACCACGACCGTTCCGATGGTGGCCTGATGACCACCGTGCTGGAAATGGCCTTCGCCGGCCACTGCGGCTTCGACCTGGAGCTGGACACCCTGACCAGCAAAGCGGAAAAAGTCGCCGCCATCCTCTTCAACGAAGAGCTGGGTGCGGTCATCCAGGTTCGCCAGGATGCCACCCCAGACGTACTGGCTCAGTTCAGCGCCGCTGGCCTGGGTGAAGACTGCGTCGCGGTGATCGGCCAGCCGATCAACAACAGCGAAGTGGTCGTGCGCCTGAACGGTGAAGAACTGTTCAAGGGCGACCGTCGCCTGCTGCAACGCCAGTGGGCCGAGACCAGCTACCAGGTCCAGCGCCTGCGTGACAACGCCGAATGCGCCGACCAGGAATTCGACGCGCTGCTCGAAGAAGACAACCCGGGCCTGTCGGTCAAGCTGGGCTACGACGTCAACGACGACATCGCTGCCCCGTACATCAAGAAAGGCGTGCGCCCGCAAGTGGCGATCCTGCGTGAGCAGGGCGTCAACGGCCAGGTCGAGATGGCTGCCGCCTTCGACCGCGCCGGCTTCGCCGCCATTGACGTACACATGAGCGACATCCTGGCTGGTCGTGTCGACTTCGAAGCCTTCAAAGGCCTCGTTGCTTGCGGCGGCTTCTCGTACGGTGACGTGCTGGGCGCGGGTGAAGGCTGGGCCAAGTCGGCGCTGTTCAACGCCCGTGCCCGCGATGCCTTCCAGGCCTTCTTCGAGCGTACCGACAGCTTCGCCCTGGGCGTGTGCAACGGTTGCCAGATGATGTCCAACCTGCACGAGCTGATCCCGGGCACCGAGTTCTGGCCGCACTTCGTGCGTAACCGTTCCGAGCAGTTCGAAGCCCGTGTGGCCATGGTCGAGGTGCAGAAGTCCAACTCGATCTTCCTGCAGGGCATGGCCGGTTCGCGCATGCCGATCGCCATCGCCCACGGCGAAGGCCATGCCGAGTTCGCCAACGAAGCGGCACTGCTGGAAGCCGACGTGTCCGGTTGCGTGGCCCTGCGCTACGTCGACAACCACGGCAAGGTCACCGAAACCTACCCGGCCAACCCGAACGGCTCGCCGCGTGGTATCACCGGCCTCACCAGCCGTGACGGCCGCGTGACCATCATGATGCCGCACCCGGAGCGTATGTTCCGCGCTGTGCAGAACTCCTGGCGCCCGGATGAGTGGCAGGAAGATGCTGCGCTGATGCGTATGTTCCGCAACGCGCGCGTCTGGGTGAACTAAGGCGTGTACAAGCTCGCCTTCTTCGTCCCGGCCAGCCATGTCGAGGTGGTCAAGGCTGCCGTATTCGCCGCCGGTGGCGGGCGAATCGGTGACTATGACCACTGCGCCTGGCAAACCCTAGGCCAGGGCCAGTTTCGCCCGTTGGACGGCAGCCAGCCGTTTCTCGGGCAAACCGGCCAGGTCGAGGTGGTCGAGGAATGGAAGGTAGAGCTGGTGGTGGCTGACGGCCTGATCGCTCAGGTCGTTGCCGCGCTCAAGCAGAGCCACCCGTACGAGACGCCAGCCTATGAAGTCTGGCCACTGGCCGACTTCTAAGGGATATCTTAAGGGCCCGATCGCGACCCTTTTTAGTCATGACCCTCTGCTGACGCTTTGACTGTTGTGTTGTACGTCATTAGCCAAGCGTTCATTGCCTGATAGTGCTATTTGCCCTAACGGGGGCTAGCTGGTCAACAGTAACTATGACAGCCCCCATAGCTGCCATGCTCGGAATCGCTAGGGGGGGACCAAGTCCGGCCCCCATGATAGCTGTGCTTCCAGTGATCAGGAAAGGGGCGAAAGGATGCGTCTGTGAGAAGGAGTTAATGCGATTAAAAACCTCCTCTCCTGCCATATAAAATATTGGAGCGTTGTCTCTAGTTAGGCTATTAACATTTACGCGTGTTAGTCCCGGTGCATTAACATCTAGCAAGAGTTGACTATCGTGCAGTGTCAGCGAAATTTCAGCGCGATCAATGTGCGCCGTAATTGTATTGGCTGATCGACGCATACCCATAGCATCCAATACTGAATCCAATAGCCACGTACCTGCGCGCCGCACCCACTCAAAAAATTGCCCACTCGGGTCCAACCTATTCACTGGATCGTCTTGGCAGTATGCGTAGCTGTTAATACCGCCTTTATCGAATGGGCTGAGCCCGTCAGGTTGAATGAAACGCATAAGACTAGGGTTGTAGAAACGGTGCCCAGCTCCCAGCGCATAGCTGCCAGAGAGGTCGTCATACGCTTGCCCTGTGAACGTTAGCATTGGGTGCACAGCCCTCGCGTCGGTAAAACCGTACGGCAAGTAGGCAATGTTAGTGCTGTTGTTGCTGAGCACACTATTTGATTGATCGGTTTGCAAAAGGGAAGTGCGCCGATCTTGTGGGCAAAACTGGGCGAGCGGCGTGTTCCCGGCTAGACAGGTTTTACGGGTTTGCGCGCCTAACTCAATTACCTGTCTTCCGTTTTGGTAAAACAGGACGCGTTTGGGTAATCGATGGGTCGCGGATGACATGGCGGTACCCGTGCAGTTGGTGTTCAGGCGAATGCTAAACGTGAAGTCGGTGCAAAGCTACTAGCAGAATTGACAGGGTGTTTCATTGCGTAATTAGCCGTAGCGGAGAGAGGGAAGGTCAAATTTTCTGTTCCAGAATGCTCTTGTAGGCTTGGCAGTTCGCGGATATTTGCCCACAGGGTTGTCACCCTCTTAATAACCTGTGCCCCCCCTGTGGGAGGGGGCTTGACTGCGAAAGGGCGCTATCAACCAGTCACGATCCCCTTGGTTTGCTCTGGCCGCTTCAACCCGCTACAGGCCAACAACCCCACCTCGAACAGCACCCACATCGGCACCGCCAGCATCGTCTGCGAAAACACGTCCGGCGGCGTCAGAATCATCCCCACCACAAAGCACCCGACGATTACGTAGGGCCGGCTACGGCGCAGTGTCGCCACATCCGCCAACCCCACCCAGACCACGATGAACGTCGCCACCGGGATCTCGAACGCCAGCCCGAATGCCAGGAACAGCGCCATGATGAAGTCCAGGTACTGGCTGATGTCGGTCATCATCGCCACCCCATCGGGCGTCACGCTGGCGAAAAAGCCGAACATCATCGGGAACACCAGAAAGAACGCGAACGCCATGCCGGCATAGAACAGCAGAATGCTCGACACCAGCAGCGGCAGGGCAATGCGCCGTTCCCGGCGGTACAGCCCCGGCGCCAGAAACCCCCAGGCCTGGTGCAACAACAGTGGCATGGCGACGAACAGCGCGCACATCGCGGTCAGCTTGAAGGGCGTCAGAAAGGGTGAGGTGACACTGGTCGCGATCATGCTGGCGCCCTCTGGCAGAAAGCGGCGCAGTGGCTCCGAGATCAGTGTGTAGAGCGTCTGGGCGAAGGGGAACAGGCCGGCGAACACCAGCGCGACCAGCCCCAGGCAACGCACCAGGCGCTTGCGCAGTTCGCGCAGGTGCTCGGTCAGCGGCATGCCTGCCGCAGGGTCCATGGCAAGGCTCATGAGGCATTCTCCCTGGGTGCAGCGACGGTTGCCGAGTCATTGACCGGTGGTGCGGCAAGGCTGATGCCCTGGCGCATTTCCTGTTCCAGGCGCTGCAGGGGCGCGCTGTCGAAGTTGGGCAACTCGATCTCGCGCTCCATCTGTGCGCGCAGGCCCTGCATGGCCCTGCGCGCCTGGCCCAGGCCGCGCCCAAGCGTGCGTGCCGCAACGGGCAGCCGCTCAGGGCCCAGCACCAGCAGTGCGACGATGCCGACCAGCAGCAACTCGCTGAAGCCTACCTCGAACATCAGGCCTGACGGTCCGCTTGCGGCTGGGGCGTTGCCTGGCCGGTCAACGGCGCCTGTTGCTGCACCTGGGCGGTGCCGGGCGGGGCGACGTCGTTGTCACCGCCCATGGACTTGCGAAACCCCTGGATCGCCTCGCCAACATCGCTGCCCAGGCCCTTGAGGCGCTTGGTGCCAAACAGCAGGAATACGATCATCAGTACGATCACCAGTTGCCAGATTCCAATGCCACCCATTGCGACTACTCCTGTAAGGCCATGAAAAGGAAGGGCAATCCTGCCTCGTGCAGATGACGTGAACATGACGGAACGCACCCTTGCCATCTACCTGCAACAACCGGCGTGTTGACTGGCGCTTTTACTGGCCATGAGAGGCGGGTGCAGATGGGTGGTAAACGACAGCACGGCGCGGCCCTGCTGATGGTGATGGTGGTGTTGGCGATGCTCGCCGCCGGTATGGCCTGGCTGGTGGAGGATGGCCGCCGCCAGGTCGATGAAGTGCGCCTGTTGCACCAGCGGGTGCAGGTCAGGGCCATGGAGCAGGCCGGCCTGGCCTATGCCGAGCAGGCGCTGCGCGACCCGGCCTGGCGGCTGAGCCCGTTGTTCTGGCAGGCCTTGCGCGGGCAACCGCTGAACTACGATTTTGGCGCAGGCCAGGCGCAACTGCGGGTGCGCGACCAGCACACGTGCTTCAACGTCAACGCATTGCTCGGTGCCGACGGTGAGCGGGCCGAGCGCCAGTTGCGCCGCTTGCTGGGCGACGACATGGCGGCAGAACGCCTGGTCGATGCCCTGGCCGATTGGCTCGACAATGACAGCGATACGCGCCTGCAAGGGGCCGAAAGTGCCCAGTACCTGCGCCAGCAACCAGCGCGCCTGGCGGCCAACCAACCGATGCTCGACACCAGCGAGCTGAACCTGCTGCTGGAGCCAGATGCCAAGCGCCAGGGTCGCTACCCGATGCTGTGCGCCTTGCCGCAGACGACCGGCTGGCGTTTGAACGCCAATGCCTTGGGCCTGGAGCATCTGCCCATGCTCGAAGCCTTGTACGAGGGGCGCTACCCACGTGCGCTGCTCAGCCGCATCATCAGTGGCCGGCCAGCGTCGGGGTATGGGGATGCCGCTGCGCTGCGCAAGGCGTTGGGGGCGGTGGATGATGAGACGTTCGAACGGTTGAGCGAAGGGTTGCTGCTCAACAGTGGGCATTTTCTGTTGCAGCTATCGTTCGAGGAAGAGGGGCGGGTGATGCGCAGCGCGTTTCAGGTAGAGGCGCTAGGGGTGGTGCAGTGGCATGCGCGGGTGCCGGCGCAGCAGGTGCGGGTGAGGAGTCGTGAGCCAATGCTCTGGTAAACCTTGCCGGCCTCTTCGCGGGGGGGGAGCGGGCTTGCCCCGCGAAGAGGCCGGTACAGCCAGCACAAGGCTGACTGACCGGCTGGCGATCAGACCGTCCCGATCTCCCCGCCATCATCACGCTGAATCACCACCGTCGAAGCCCGCGGCCTTACCGTGGCCCCAGCCGGGGTAGCATCGGTCGCCTTGTCGGTATACGGCCAGTTCTCCGGGTGCTGGATGTTGACGAACATCGACTTGTTGTCCGGGCTGAAAGCAATGCCCGTCACCTCGCAACCGTTCGGCCCGACAAAGAAGCGCCGCAAGTCCACCTGGTTCTGCGCGTTGACCGGCACCTGCTTGCCCGTGGCATCTACCAGGTCAGTGGGGATTACCGCCAGCAACTGGTCATTGGTGTAGTCGGTCAGCGTGGTTTCACCGTTGTCGGTCTCGAACCACAACACGCCACGGCTATCGAAGCTCATGCCGTCAGGGCTGGCGAACTGGTTCAGTTCGGTCAGGCCAGAGCGGTTGATGTCGGCGGTACCGGCGGCATTGGCGCCAAACACGAAGATGTCCCAGGTGAAGCTCAACTGGTCGTCGCTGTCGTGCCAGCGAATGATGTGGCCGTGGCGGTTCGGGCCACGCGGGTTGGCCGCGTCGACTTTCTCTGGCGTACGCGCGCTGTTGTTGGTCAGGGTCAGGTAGACATCGCCATTGAGCGGGTTGACCGTGGTCCATTCTGGGCGGTCCATCGGGGTCGCGCCCACGGCATCGCCCGCACCCCGGGTGTTGAGGATGATGCCCGGCAGGTCACCGTACAGCGCGCCAAGGGTGCTGCCGGCGGTGGTGGGGGTGGCGACGTCGAGCAACAGCCACACGCCGGTGCCGTCGGCATTGAAACGGGCCACATAGAGCTTGCCTTGGTCCATGTACTTGGCGCCGGTGGCCAGGCGGTCGGCCGGGCTGGCGTCAGCGGCGTCCCACACGGCCGTGGAGACGAACTTGTACAGGTACTCGTTGTTCGAGTCGTCGCCCATGTACCAGACCAACGGCTTGCCGGCCACCGGCAGGCCTGGGCAGCACCCTTCGTGGCGGAAGCGGCCCAGCGCGGTGCGCTTGGTGGCCAGGGTGGCGTTGTTGTACGGGTCGATCTCGACGATGTAGCCATAGGTGCTGGCTTCGTTGCGGTAGTCGTCGGTGGCGCTGGCGCCTTTGACCGTTACGTCGAAACGGGCGAATTCGTCATTCACCTCGGTGCTGTCACCGGCGGCGCTTTCCCATTTGTACTGGCCGCTGGAGGTGCCCACGCCGATACGGCGCTGGTCTTCAGGGCGGGTGCCTTTGTTGACGAAGATGCCCGGCCAGTTCTCTTCGCAGGTCAGGTAGGTGCCCCACGGGGTGTAGCCGTTGCCGCAGTTGTTGTTGGTGCCGCGGCAGTGGGTGCCGCCCGTGGAGTACTTGGTCTTGACGTGCTCGGTGCCGCGCAGCGGGCCGGTGATCTCCATGCGCGAGGCGGTGGTGAAGCGGCGATTCAGCGGGTCGTTGTCGACCACCTGCCAGCGCCCGCTGACTTTCTGCAGGCGTACCACGCCGGCGCCGTGGGCGTTGATCTCTTTGCGGATTTCTTCGGCCGGGCGCTTGCCGTTGACGTCAGTGGTCGGGCCGGCCGGGTGCAGGGCTGCCGCGTCGATGTATTCGAAGTTGATGGCCAGCAAGCCGTCTTCGGAGCTGCCATTGATCGGGAAGAAGTGCATGCCGTCATGGTGCATGCCCATGGCATTGGCCTGGTCGGTCGAGGTGTTGCTGCCATCGGACTTCCACGGGTTGCCATTGCTGTTCAGCGGGGTGCCCCACGGCGCCAGCACATAGGCGCTGTAGCCTGCCGCGACGACACAGGCATCGGTGCGCGAGCCTGGGATGGACTGGAAGCCCAGTGCCAGTTTCGGGACTTCCGGTTCGGTTACCGGTGGCTCGGTCACCGGTGGTTCGGTAACAGGATCATCGTGATCGGAACCGCCATCACCGTCGAAGCAGCCTGTCAGGCCGGTCCCGGCGATCATGGCGATGGCGGCGCCCAGGCTGCCGCGCATGATGCTGCGGCGGCTCAGGTAGGCGTCCATGACGCTGGCCATCGGCAGATTGCCGCTGTGGTTCCGGTCCAGGTTGTCGCCGGTATCTCGACTCATCAGGGTGTCCTTATGTTGGCTGAGTTAGAGGAAACCGCGACTTTAGAGCGCAAGTATGATGATTCCTTGGCAGAAATATGAACGCGCGCTTAAAACTACTCGTTCTTACGTTTGAGCCTGACAGATCAATTCGGAATTGCTGTCGGATTTCTGCCATCAAACTGTCATGCGAACGCCGCAACATCCGGAGCCCAACGTGAACTTGGTTAAGGATGGCGGGCTCGATGGTAAGCAGTGTGAACAGGCGCGAAGTGATCAGCTGGATGGGCGTCGGTGCCTTGGCACCCTTGCTCGGCGCCTGTTCCGCCTTGCCAGGTCAACGCGGTGGCAATGCCAACCTGGATTTGCTGTATGTCGCCGACACCCTCGATGCCCGCCAGCCCGGGTTGGCCGTTGTCCCGGCAACGCGCCTGGGGCCGGTCAGCCACCTGGGGCGTGCGCCGTGGATGACCGGTGCCAGTGCCAGCATTGCCTTCCCGCAGCTGGCCCCCTTGCTCGATGCCAGCCAGGCCGCGCGCGCCAACCTCGGTGGTTACGCCGTGCTGGCCGCATTGCTGGAGCAGTTGCGTGGCGAGGCCGGGGCGGGCAACAGCCTGACCCTGGAAAACGGCCAAGGCTGGAACGGCAGCGGCCTGGCCTACCTGACCCAGGGTGAAAGCGGCGTGCAGGGCAGCCAACTGCTGGGCAGCGACGCACGCGTCAGCAGTGACGAGCGTGTGCTCTGGCCGCAGCGCAGCACGGCGCTGTACCGGCAGGCCGCTGCCATTACGTTGGGCGCGGGGCTGGCCGACGAACAACGCGAAACCTTGGGGCTTGAAGCACTGCAGCTGTTCGAGCGCGGCGGTGCGCGCATTGCCGTGGTCGGCGTGACCGACCCTTACGCCCAGGACCAGAAAGCCTCCCTCAAACAGTGGTACCAATCCTTGCTGCCGGTATTCGAGCAGGCCCGGCGCGAAGCCGACCTGGTCGTGGCCATGGCCGATGTCGGCACCGGGCCTGGGCTGTGGCTGGCTGAACGGCTGCCGGCAATCGACGTGTTGCTCTGTGCGCGTGGCCAGGACCTGTGGCCGACGCCCGTGCAGGCCACCCAGGCCAACGGCCGCCGCGTACCGGTGCTGTTTGCCGGGTGCCGGGGCAGCGGGGCGTTTCGCCTGCGTTGCCAACAGGTGGCCGGGCACTGGCAGTTCGAGGGGCGTTTCTTCCCAGCGTTCGAACAGCAGCTTTCCCCGGCTGCACGGGTGCGCGCCGGGCAATTTCAGGCACAACTGAACCAACAGCGCGCCGGCCACGCGGCGTGGCTCGATCAACCGCTGGCCAAGGCTCCCCAGGCCTTGTGGCGGCGTGACACCCGCGGCGGCAGCTGGGACCGCCTGCTGCATCAAGCCCTGGCCGATGACAACAACTTGCCCGTGCTGCTGCCGGGCCTGCGTTATGACTGCCCATTGGCCGCAGGTGCGGCGATCACCCGCGAGCACCTGATCAGCCTGACCGGCGGTTACCCGGCCCCGGTGGTCGAGGCCCCGGCCCGGCAGGTGGAGCAAGTGCTGGAAAATGCCGCGGAACAGCTGTTCGGCGACCCGCTGCTGCTGGACAACAGCCAAGACCTGCCGCGCTGGCAGGGCCAGGCCTGGGGTGTCAGCTACAGCCCGCAAGGTAAGCGCATCACCGGCCTGGAACCGGTCCAGGGGCTGTGCCGCACCTTCGGCCTGCAGTTCGCGTCGCAGGCCGGCGAGCCACTTTGGCAGCGGGTAGAAGCCTGGCTCACGCGGCAAGGCGCCGACTGGCAACTGGCGCCGCTGCAGGTGCCCGAGGTGCGCTATGTGCAGGGGCACCCGGGCTGGCATCCACGGCAGTTGGCTTCGTGAGCCTTGGCGCACGGCTGCTCACCGGTGGCTGCCTGACGTTGGCCGGTTGGCTGGCGGCGCAGTGCGTGCTGCAACTGGGCCGCCAGCCACAACCGGCCAGCCCCGCCCAGGCGGCCGCAGCCCAGTTGCCTGGGTTGATGGTCGGCCATTGGCAGGCGCCGGTCGATGACGGCGCGATCGTCATTACCCGTTTGCCACTGCACTACCTGGGTGGCCTCAAGGCCCAGCCGTTGTCGGCCAGCGTAGTGGTGCTGCGCTACGGCCAGCAGGTGCGCACGTTGGCCCGCGGCCAGCGCCTGGCGCCAGGGATCGTGCTGCAGGACATCGACACCGATGGCCTGATTTTCAACAACCAGGGGCGGCGCGAACGCCTGCCCTGGCCGCCACGCCCCGCCGTGACCGGCTTCAAGCGGCAAGGATGAACGATGCCTGTTAAATACTGCGTGGCGGCTGCGCTGAGCCTGGCCCTGGCCGTGGCCTTACCCCAGGCCAGCGCCGAGGAGCCGGTGTTCGATGACAACGGCACGCCGATGTACGAAGTGAACTTCGTCGACACCGAACTGGGCGAGTTCATCGACAGCGTGTCGCGCATCACCGGCACCACGTTCATCGTCGACCCTCGGGTAAAGGGCAAGGTCACCGTGCGCACCGTCGACTTGCACGACGCCGATGCCATCTATGACATCTTCCTGGCGCAGCTGCGCGCCCAGGGTTACGCCACGGTCGACCTGCCCAATGGCAGCGTGAAGATCGTCCCCGACCAGGCGGCGCGCCTGGAGCCGGTGCCGGTGGAGCCTGCCGGGCAGCAGGGCGCGGGCAGCGACAGCGTGGCCACGCGGGTATTCGATTTACGCAACGCTGCCACCGAGCAAGTGGTTGGCATCCTCAAACCCCTGGTCGACCCACGGGTAGGGGTGATCACCCCGTACCCGGCCGCGCACCAGTTGGTGGTTACCGACTGGCGCAGCAACCTCGAACGCATCGCCAGCCTGCTGCGCCAGCTCGACCGCCCCAGCGAAGCAGTAGGCAGCGCCAGCACCCAAGTCATGTACCTGCGCCACGCCAATGCCAGTGAAGTGGTCAAGGTATTGCGCGGGCTCAGCCAGGAAGGCATGGCACCGGCGCAAAGCACAGGCGAAGGGGAGAGCAAAGAGCCGCCGGTGACGGCTGCCGCCAGTAGCTCGGGCATCCGCCTGGAGTACGAAGAGGGCACCAATGCCGTGGTCATGGTCGGCCCCGACAGCGAACTGGCCGCCTACCGCGCCATCGTCGAGCAACTGGATATCCGCCGCGCCCAGGTGGTGGTCGAGGCCATCATCGCCGAGGTCTCCGACAGCAGTGCGCAAGAGCTGGGCGTACAGTGGTTGTTCGCTGACGAGAAGTTCGGTGCCGGTATCGTCAACTTCGGCAGCAATGGGGTGAACATCGCCAACATTGCGGGGGCTGCGGCCAGCGAAGACAGTGAGGCACTGGGCAAACTGCTGTCGGCCACCACCGGTGCCACGGCGGGCATCGGCCATTTTGGGGGCGGTTTCAACTTCGCTATGCTGGTCAATGCGCTCAAGGGCAAGAGCGGTTTCAACCTGCTGTCCACCCCGACCCTGCTGACCCTGGACAATGCCGAGGCGTCGATCCTGGTCGGCCAGGAAGTGCCCTTTGTCACCGGCTCCGTGACACAGAACAACGCCAACCCCTACCAGACCATCGAGCGCAAGGAAGTCGGGGTCAAGCTGCGGATCAAGCCGCAAATCAACGTCGACAACAGCGTGCGCCTGGACATCGTCCAGGAGGTTTCGTCGATTGCCGATATCAGTGCCGCCAGCGATGTGATCACCAACAAGCGCGAGATCAAGACCAAGGTCATGGTCGAAGACAACGGCCTGGTGATTCTGGGCGGGCTGATCAGCGACGAGTTGAGCACCAGCAATCAGCGGGTGCCGCTGCTCGGGGACATTCCTTACCTGGGCCGGCTGTTCCGCTCCGACGCCAGCAAGAACACCAAGCAGAACCTGATGGTCTTCATCCGCCCGCGCATCCTGCGCGACGGGCCGAGCCTGGCCGGGCTTAGCGAGAACAAGTACCGCACCTTACAGCAGACCACGCCGCTTCAGCTGCCAAACCTTGCGGGCGCAGAAGGTGGCACGCCACTGCTGCAGGTGTTCCCCGCCAGCCGAGCGCGGCTGGAAGGGGGCGATTGGTGATGCTGCCCTATCGCCTGGCACGCCAGGCCGGCCTGGCCATGACCCCGACCGACAGCGGCTGGCAATTGTGGCTGCGCCGCGACGCCGACAGCGACCAATTGCAGGAGCTGCTGCGCGTGCATGGCCAGCCCAGCGCGCTGGCCTACCTGGAGCCTGCGGCATTCGACGAGCAGTTGGGCCAGCTTTATCAGGGCGGCGATGCGGCCACCGAGGCGCTGATCGAAGGGATTGGCGACCAGGTAGACCTCGACAGCCTGATGAGCGAGATGCCGCGCATCGAGGACTTGCTCGAAAGCGATGACGAGGCGCCGGTCATCCGCCTGATCAACGGCCTGTTCGGCCAGGCCTTGCGCTTGCGTGCCTCGGACATTCATATCGAGACCTTCGAGCAGAGCCTGGTGGTGCGCCTGCGGGTCGACGGCCACCTGCGCGAGGTGCTGCGCCCGCCGCGGGCGCTGTCGGCGATGCTGGTGTCGCGGATCAAAGTCATGGCGCGGCTGGACATTGCCGAGAAACGCCAGCCCCAGGACGGCCGCATCACCTTGCGTGCGGCGGGACGCGAGGTCGATGTGCGGGTGTCGACCTTGCCCGGCATCCACGGCGAGCGCGTGGTAATGCGTGTGCTCGACAAGCAGGCCAGCCTGCTGGCGCTGGACAACCTGGGCATGCCGGCAGCGGTGCTCGATGGCCTGCGCAGCTGCCTGGCGCGGCCCAATGGCATCGTGCTGTCCACCGGCCCGACCGGCTCGGGCAAGACCACCACGCTGTACGCCAGCCTCAACAGCCTCAACGATGGCAGCCGCAACATCCTCACCGTCGAAGACCCGGTGGAGTACGCCATCGCCGGTATCGGCCAGACCGCGATCAACCCGCGCGCCGGGCTGACATTCGCCACGGGCCTGCGGGCCATCCTGCGCCAGGACCCGGACGTGATCATGCTGGGCGAGATCCGCGACCAGGAAACCGCGCAGATTGCCGTGCAGGCCAGCCTCACCGGCCACTTGGTGCTGTCGACCCTGCACACCAACAGTGCGGTGGGCGCGGTGACCCGTTTGCGTGACATGGGCATCGAACCGTTCCTGATCGCCTCGTGCCTGCGCGGTGTGTTGGCACAGCGCCTGGTGCGGCGGCTGTGCCAGTGCGCGGTGGCGCAGCCGCTGCAAGCGGCCGAGCGTGACCTGTGGCCTGAGCTGTGTGCATTGGGCAGCAGTTACCACGCAGTGGGGTGTGAGCTGTGCCAGGGCAGCGGTTATGTCGGGCGCCTGGGCCTGTACGAATTCATCGAACTGGACGCCGGCCTGATCGCGCTGCTGTACGACGGCGCCAGTGAGCAAGCCATGCAGGACTACTTGGCCGATCGTCGACGCAGCCTGGTGGCCATGGCCAGTGATTGCCTGGCGCGGGGCGAAACCAGCCTGGCTGAAGTGCTGCGCGCGGTGCAGGGCTGAGCCATGCCGACTTATCGCTATCAAGCCGTCGACCTGGCCGGCAAGGCCTACAAGGCCAGCCTGCAGGCCGACAGCGAGCGCCACGCACGGCAACTGTTGCGTGAGCAGGGCCTGTTCGCCCGCCAATTGCAACGCCATGAGGCAGGTACCCGGCAACCCCGCCGCCAGCGCTTGAGCCGTGCACAGCTGTGCGAATTGACCCGCCAGTTAGCGACGTTGACTGGCGCGGGCATACCCTTGGTCGACGCCTTGGCCACACTCGAACGGCAATTACGCCAGCCGGCCTTGCACAGCGTGTTGGTCGCCTTGCGCGGCTCGCTCGCCGAGGGCCTGGGGCTGGCGCGTAGCCTGGCCCGCCAGGGGGCGCCGTTCAGTGGCCTGTACTGTGCGCTGGTCGAGGCCGGTGAGCGCTCCGGGCGGCTGGCCCAGGTGCTCACGCGCCTGGCCGATCACCTGGAGCAGGTGCAACGGCAACAGCACAAAGCGCGTACTGCCTTGATCTACCCCTGTGTGCTAATGGGCGTGTCGCTGGCGGTGGTGGTCGGCCTGATGACTTTCGTAGTGCCCAAGCTCACCGAACAGTTCGCCCACGCCGGGCAGAGCCTGCCGTTGATTACCGCCGTGCTGATCGGCCTGAGCCAAGGGCTGGTGCACGCCGGGCCGTGGCTGCTGGGGTTGGCGCTGGCAGGGGCGCTGCTCGCCAGCTGGCTGCTGCGCAAGCCGCATTGGTGCCTGCGCCGTGACGCGTGGCTGTTGCACCTGCCGCGTATCGGCAGCCTGCTGCAGGTGCTGGAAAGCGCACGCCTGGCGCGCAGCCTGGCGATTCTCAGCGGCAGTGGCGTGGCGCTGCTCGAAGCGTTGCAGGTGGCCACCGAGACGGTCGCCAACCGGCGTATTCGCCAGGCGATGGAACAGGTGCGCCAGCAGGTGCAGGGCGGCACCAGCCTGCACCGTGCGCTGGATGCCTGCCAACAGTTTCCGCCGTTGCTGGTGAACATGGTCGGCAGCGGCGAGGCCAGCGGCACACTGGCTGACATGCTCGAACGCGTCGCCGACGACCAGGAACGCGGCTTTGCCCGCCAAGTGGACACCGCCATGGCGCTTTTCGAACCCCTGATGATCCTGGTGATGGGCGCCGTGGTGCTGTTCATCGTGCTGGCGGTGCTGCTGCCGATCATGCAACTCAACCAGGGCCTGCAACTGTGAACACAAGGAGTACTTCCATGCAGCATCGTCGTAACCGTCAGCGTGGTTTCACCCTCATGGAGATCATGGTGGTGATCTTTATCATCGGCCTGCTGATCGCCGTGGTCGCCCCCAGCGTGCTGGGCAACCAAGACAAAGCCATGCGGCAGAAGGTGATGGCCGACCTTGCTACCCTCGAACAGGCACTGGACATGTATCGGCTGGATAACCTGCGGTTCCCGAGCAATGAACAAGGCCTGGCTGCGCTGGTGAAAAAACCGGCCCAGGAGCCGCTGCCGCGTTCGTGGCGCAGCGATGGTTATGTGCGCCGCTTGCCGGAAGATCCGTGGGGTACTCCTTACCAGTACCGCATGCCGGGTGAGCATGGCCGGGTGGATGTTTACTCGCTGGGCGCCGATGGTGTGCCGGGCGGCGAAGGTCAGGATGCCGACTTGGGTAACTGGGCGCTGTAAAGCATGTTAGATAAGCCTGATGTGGCCCTTCGCGGGCAAGCCCGCTCCTACAGGATACATACAGGCCTGAAGACCTGTGCCGAACCTGTGGGAGCGGGCTTGCCCGCGAAAGGCCGCATAGCGGTCCCATTAGCCCATCAACAAGGCTTCAGCCTGATCGAACTGCTGGTGGTAATGGCCATCGCCGGCCTGATGACCGGGCTCGCCGTGGCGTCGCTCGACAGTGGCAAGGCCAGTGTCGATCAGGCCTTGCAGCGGCTGGCTGCACAGGTTCACGTGCAGGCCGCCGAGGCACGGCATGCCGGCCAGTTACGCGGGCTGCGCTGGACCGGCCAGCGCCCGGAGTTCGTGCGGCGTGAACGCGATGGCTGGGTCGTCGAACCGGTCAGCCTGGGCGAGTGGCCCAAGGGCTTGCAGCCCGACTGGCCAGCCAGCCCGCAGCCGCGCCTTCTGTTCACCCCGCAAGGTTGGGCGCAACCGGGTTCGGTGCGCTGGCGCTGGGCCGAGGGCAGCCAGCAATGGGCTTGGAGCCGAGACGGCCGCCTGCAGACGGCGGCGCTGCCATGAGGCGCCAACAGCGTGGTTTCACCCTGCTGGAAGTGACCGTGGCCCTGGCGATTGCCGCCGTGTTGGCGGTCATCACCAGCCAGGTCCTGCGCCAGCGCCTGGCGGTGCAGGACAACCTGCAACAGCACCGCCTCGGCCTGCTCTGCGCCCGCGAACTGCAAGCCCGTTTCACCGTCGAGCAGTACTGGCCGACCCACAATCAGGTGGATGGGCAACTGAGCCAAGGCGGCCAGGTGTGCCATTGGCAGCTGAAACTGCGCCGCACCGGTGTGCGTGACCTGCGCAGGGGTGAACTGCTGCTGTTCGGCGACCGCGACCAGCGGCTGCCGCTTGGCCAATACAGTGTGTTTCTGGAGCGCCCATGAAGCGGCAGCAGGCAGGCCTGACCTTGATCGAACTGATGGTGGCCCTGGCCCTCACCGCGCTGCTCGGCGTCATGCTGGCAGCGTTGGTCAATGGCTGGCTGAAGGTGCGTGAGCGGTTGCAGGTGAGCAGCCAGGAGGCGTCGGTGCTGGATTTCTGCCTGGCCCTGGAACGGCGCTTCGACAGCCCGGTCCTGCGCCGGGTGTATGACCAGCGATTGCCCTTGCCCAGCCGTTGGTTCGACTGGCAAGCGGCGAGCGGCCAACTGCTGTGGGTGGCGGCGACAGGCCTGCCCGAAGCCGAAGGCGGGTCGCGCTTGCAGCGCCAGCGTCTGCGCTTCGAGGCGCGTGAGCAACGCCTGCTGCTGGAAACCTCGGCGGACTTGTATGCCGCCTCGGCGCCGCGCTGGGTGCTGCGTGAACAGCTAGGGCGGGTGAGCGCGATGAACATCCTTTACCACCAGGGTGGCCGCTGGCTGCCCTGGCCTTCCGACCAACCCGCGCACCCCGGCCGTGGCGTGCGCCTGGAATTGCAACGTGATGGAGCACCGTATGCCTGCACCTTTGTCCTTCCCTGGGGGCGCTCATGAACCTTGACTGGCGTCGACGCTCACCGGCTCGACCTTGGCTGTTGGTGCGTCCTGGCAACCCTTGGGACTGGTTACTGGTCGAAGGCGGTGTCGCGCTACGCCAGGGGCAGGGCGAACCGCCGGCGAACCTGCAGGCGCGGGTGGCGTTGATCGTGCCGGGCCAACACTGCAGCCATTTCCAGTTGCCCGCACCGCCAGGGCTTAAGCGTGAAGAATGGCCATTGCTGCTTGAAGACCGCTTGCTGCAAGGCGCGGATGAGGTGGTGTGCGGGTATTTGGGGCGTGAGGCCGGGCAAGTTCGGTTACTGGCGGTGGCGCGCGAGCGCCTGGAGGATTGGCGCGGGCAATGCGCCGAGTGGGGGCTGACGGCCGAGCGCTGCTGGGCCGAATTCCAGTTGCTGCCGGCACCTGAGACGGGGGCCGCCTGGTGGTGGCGCAAGCAAGACGGGGTCAGCCTGCTCAAGGGGCTGAGCGAAGACGCTGGCGAGCATTGGCTGGCCTGGCCTGAAGCCATGGGCGAGGTGCTGGTCGAACCCTGGCCGCAGTTACACAGGCTGCCCCTGGAAGGCCAGTGGCCTGCAGCATTGGCAGCGCTGGACAGCTTGCCTGGCCTGTTCGAGCAGCGGCGGCGTCGCACGCTGGCGGGGCCGACGCGGCAGCAGTGCCAGCTCATGGCTGCCTGCCTGCTGCTGGCGTGCACCTGGGGCGGCGTGTGGGTGGCCCAGCAATGGCGCCAGGCTCAGCTCTGGCAAGCCCAGGTGGTGGCTGTGACGGGTGAGCAGGTGGGCCCCAGGCAGGCGGCTCAGGCGCTCAAGCGACTGCGTGAGGCCGGCTTGCAGCAGCAAGTGCGCCTGCGTCAGCTCGACGATTTACAAGGGCGCTTGCACGCCTGGCTGAGTGAGCATCCCGGCTGGCGCCTGCAAGCGGTGCGCTTTGATGGCCAGCGCTGGCATGTGCGGCTGGAGGGCGAGGGCGCCGCCCCCCCTTGGCGTGAGAT
Source organism: Pseudomonas sp. B21-031 (assembly GCF_024748985.1). Lineage (NCBI taxonomy): Bacteria > Pseudomonadati > Pseudomonadota > Gammaproteobacteria > Pseudomonadales > Pseudomonadaceae > Pseudomonas > Pseudomonas sp. B21-031. The sequence goes on from NZ_CP087181.1 coordinate 1,170,368, forward strand.
GGCCAGTGCGGTGGGGGCTCAGGTGCAGGTGAGTGGCGGCGAGTCGTCGCCAAACGTGGTGTTCGACCTGGAGGTGGCGGCATGAGCACCGCGTGGATGCAGCGTCACCGTTTGTCGCTGGCCGCGTGCCTCATCGTGCTGCTGTCGAGCATGCTGTTGGTACGCGAAGGCGTGGCGCAATGGCGCGTGCTGAGCCAATGGCAGGCGCTGGCGCAAACGGCGGTGGGTTTGCAGGGCGGTACGACGCTTAACCTGGAGCGTCTGCGCCAGTCGGCGCAGGCGCGGCAGATCGAGTTACTGGAGGTGGTGACGCAGGGTGAGGCCTGGCACCTGCGCGGTCAGGTGGGCGATGAGCAGGCTCTGCTGGGTTGGGTACGTGCGTTGCAGGCCGAAGGCGCGCAGCCCTTGCAGTGGGGGCTGGAGCAAGATGCCCAGGGCATGCGCTTCGACCTGGTGCTTCGACCATGAGCCGGGGCGCTGTGGCGTGGTTGCTGCTGGTGTTTAGTGTGACCTTACTGGTGCAGTTGCCCGCCAGCTGGTTGGTGCGTGGTTTTGGGTTGTCGGCCGCGGGTGTGAGCGGCAGCCTGTGGCACGGGCAGGCGCGGCAGATCGGCCCGTTCGGGCCGTTGCAATGGACCTTACAGCCGTGGCGTTTGCAAGGGCAGGGCGCCTTGGGGTTTCAGGGGCAGGCATGGCACGTGCAGGTTCACGGTTGGCCCTGGCGCTGGGAGGGGGAAGTGCGCCCAGCCGCGGCACAGGTGACGGTGCCGGCGGCGTATCGCCTGGCCGGGCAGTGGCAGGGATCGGTGCGTGTACAGGGTGCGTGGCGGCAATGCCTGGCCAGCGATGGGCGCCTGACGGTTACGGACTTGGCGCTGAGTGAGCCCTGGTCGCTGGGGTTGGGGCAAGGCTGGATCGAGGTGCAGTGCCGCGGGGGTTGGCACCTGTTAGGGCAGTTGCTGCAGACAGGGCAGCATCAGCTCGACGTAGATGCCGATGTGCGGGGCCGACAGGCCCAGATCGCCATCGCGCTGCAACCCGATGCTGCCCTGACCCCACTGGTGCGCGGCGCGCAGTGGCTGGGGCCGGAGGCAACGACAGGGCAGCGGCGAGTCCGTTGGTAACCACCCGAATCTGCGGTGAAACGCACCCCCTGTAGGAGCAGCCTTGTGCTGCGAAGAGGCCGGTGAACACACCAAATCTTCGCTGCTGTCACGGGCCTCTTCGCAGCACAAGGCTGCTCCTACAGGGGTGCGGTGGGCGAGGGGTCAGTCCGCCTTGCCCTGGGTACTCGATACCCATTGCTCGCTGCGGTTATGCCCGCTGGTACGCAATACCCCAAGATCGAGCGCATTCTCGCCGTCAGCCGCGCCCTTGCCCTTGGTGAACTCAGCCACTGCTGTGCCCAGGTCCACCGGCGAGTTGGACACGTCAATCGACACATCGCGGCGGTAGTCGCTGCCACTCAGGGTCTCTTGGCTAATCGCATTGGCGCTCAGCTCGACATCACCCTTGGCCGACTGCAACCGCGCGCCGACCAAGCGAGCGTCCCCCGCGACCTTCAGCGCGATGCCTTCGCTGCCCTTGAGCGTGGTCTGTCTGGCCACGGTGTCGCGCTGTTGATGGGACAGGTCCAGGCGCAAGGTCGGTGAGAAACCAGGTTCGGCCTTGCTCAAGGCTGGGCCGGCTTTTTCGCCGACCTTGCTACCCAGCGGCCCAGCCAATGCGGTGGCGGCGTTGGTGTAGCCTTGCGGGTTCTTTTCCTGGCTCAGGCGTGCGTCAGCTTTCACGGTCAGGCTATCGACGCTGTCCTTGCGGCTGGCAATGCGCAGATCGCCGCCGACCTCACCGGTAATACCCCCTGCCTCCAGGCTGGCACCTTCGACACGCGTATCGCCACGGCTGTGCAACTGGATACCCTCAGCGCGCAGCTGGCTGGCATTCCAGGTCTGGTTGTCGCGTTTGTCCAGGCCGACCTGGGCGCGGCCATGCAGGCCACGGGTATCGGTATCCCCCTTGGCCATGTTGAAACCAGCCCCCGCGGTGATGTCGAGGTTGTCGCGTTGCTCCCGGTTGCTTGATGCTTCCACCTGCATGCCGCCCCCGGCGGCGTTGAGCACGATCTGTTCGGCTGAGGCGTGCAGCCCCTGCAGGTGCAAGGAAATGTCCTCGCGGGCACGGCTGCTCAGCGTCAGTGTGCCGGCGCTGTCGAAGCGGGCATCGACAGCCTGGCTGGACTCCTCGTTCTGCTTGCCGTGGTTGAAGTGCCCGCCGATGCCGCCACCCTTGGTTGCGCCGGTCTTGGCCGCAAGCTCCAGGCCGCCGCCCAGGTTGCTGCCCTTGGCCTGTTGGGTATCGCTGCCTGCGGTCACCTGCAAGCGGCCACCACTTTCCAGCAGGGTATTCCCGACCTTGGCGTCACGGCTGCCGATACGCGTCCCCTCCAGCTTCAGGTCGCCATCACTGCTCAGGTGAACATCGCCCTTGGCATCGATCTGCGCAACCTGGGCCTTGGTCTGCGCGCTGTCTTGCTGGCGGTGATCAAGGTAGCCGCGGGCGTCGACGCCGGTGCTGCCGGGGCGATTGCCGACCTTGGCCCAGGCGTTGCCATCAAGCTGGCCCGCTGCCTGGGTACTGCGGTCGTTGGCTTGGGACAACGACAACGTGCCCCCGCTGTGCATGACCACGCTGCCTTCGCCACCGTCGATGCGCGAGCCTTCGTACAGGCCATCGCTGCCCAGCTGCACCTGAATACCCTGTTGGCCATAGAGGCTGCCGGGCACGGCGGTACTGACGGAGTCCTGTTTGCCCAGCGAGCCGCCCTTGCCGGCAGCGCGAACATTGAGGTCGTTGCCGCTGCTGGTGTCCACGCGGGCATCGCCGCCATAGGCCATGCGCTGCACGGTATCTACCTGAGTGTTCTCGGCTGCCCGCAGGGTGTGCTGCGAGGCGTCGATCAGCAGTTGCCCGGCGTTGGCCTTCCAGGCGGTGCCCTGGTCATCGATGGTATCGGCCTTGACCTCGACCGCAGCGCCTGTCAGCTCACTCACCTGGGCGAAACCGCGGCGTTGATTTTCCAGGCGCTTGAGATGGTCCACGGTCATGTCGGCGCCGACGCTCGGAGCCACCATCGCGTCTTCGGGCGAGGCCTGCTGAAAGCGCGCGGCCTCCTCACCCAGCACCAAGCGTTCGATGGGGCGGGTCAGGTCACGGTACTCCACGCTGGCACCCAGGCTGCCGGCCCAGTTGTCTGTAACGCTTTCACGCTCATGGGTTTCTTGCGCTGCACGGTTCTCGATGTGCTTGGCGGTGACCTTCAGTTGCTGGCCAGCATCGACGCGTGCGGCTTCGGTGAGCAAATGCTCGGCCTGCAGCTTCACCCCGGCGCTCGCCTTCAATTCGCTGCGTTGCACCGTGCTGTCGCGTTCGAGCTGAGTCTGGGTGTTGTGATGGCCTGCGAAGGCGCTGCCCAACCGGTCGATACCCCCCGTCACTTTAACGCTGCCCCCACTCTGGCTGTTTTTGCTGATGGACTCGCGCTCATTGCGGGTTGCACCCAGGGAGATGTGCTTGGCGGTCACGTTCAGGTCACCGGCGCTGGCCTGGACTTTGGAGCCATTGACCTGCAAGTGGGCGTCGCTTTGCAGGCCTACCGAGGCGCCCTTGAGTTCGCTTGAGACCTGTGATGCTTCCTGCGTCGTACCGGTCGTGGTAGCGACCTGGTAGCCCAGGCTCGCCTCGTACTGGCGCGAGTCCGGCTTGCCATCCTGCGCCTCTTCAGTCTGCTTGGCGGCGACACTGAGGCCACGTTGCTGGTGCCGGGTTTCGCTTTCGTTGCGCGATTGCGCGCTGTCGATCACCAAGTCGCCCTTGGCTTGTACCTGCAAATGGTTGCCTGCTTCGACCTTTGCCCCGTGGATACGCAGTTCGTCGGCACTGGCCAGGCGCAGGTTGCTGCTGGACGAGACGTCGCTGACCAGTACCTGGTCCTTGCGTGTGGTCTGCTTGCGGTCGCTGCCGATCAGGCCGAACAGTTTGCTGTCGCTCTGGTGATCGGTCGAGGTGCTGCTGCCGCGGTCGGCTTCGATCGCCAGCAGGCCGTTTTCACTGTAGAGCACCGAGTCTTCCTTACCCTGCACCTTGCTGCCTTTGAGGGTGACCTGGTCGGCCGTCATGTTCAGCTTGCCGTCCGCCGTCACGCTGCTGCCAACCACGACCTGCGCTTGGGTGTCATTGCCCTTGCGGTCGCCGAAGAAGGTGCCGGAGACCAGGTCGCCGCGGTAATTGCGTTGGGTGCCGCGCTCCTGCAAGGCCGTGGTCCCGACCTCGATGTGCCGGGCTTTGAATTGCATGTCGCTGTTCGCATGCAGCGTGCTGCCTTCAACCTTGAGGGCGTCGGCTGCCGTGAGGGTCAGGCGCCCGGCATTCAGCGTGCTGCCCCGGGCTGTTTCGCGGGTTTGCTCGGTGTCGCTGTCCCCGCGCCACAGGTCTTTGCGGTGGCGCACCTGTTCGGAGATGTGTTTGCTGTCGATGCCCGCCACGATGTCCAGGTTGCCGGCGCTGTCGATGTTCAGCTCACCCCCTGTGCTCACGTCGGCGGCCAACAGGCGCATGTCGGTACCCGATTGCAGCCGAACGTTGTCATGGCCGCGCAACTGCGTGCCCTGCTGTTGAAGGTCGCGGGTGGTGCGCTCGCGGTTGTAGGTTTCGCGGGTGATGAAGAGGAACTTCTTGTTCCAGTTTTCGCGATCATGCTGGGAGTTTTCCAGGCTGTCGGCGTCCAGGGTGAGCTTCTGCCCGGCCTTGACCACCACCTGTTGTGCCTGGCCATCGACGGCGCGCAGGGTCAGGTCGTCGGCGGCGCTGAGGGCCAGGGGGCCCCGCTCGCTGTGCAGTTCGGCGCGGGTGTCGGCCTTGCCGCTGATGTGCAGGCCACCGGCTGACTGGATGTCGATACCGTCGGTGGCGTGCACCTGAACAGGCCCCATGCGCACGCCCGCGCCTTCGGCGGTGCTCACCACGCGGATGCGCCCGGCGCGCATGGCCCCGAACAGGCTGGCATCGATACTGGCCGCTGTGCCGGGCAAGTGCTCGACCACCTGGCCGCTGGCCTGGTCGATGCGGTTGCGGCCCACGGTGACGTTCAGTTCACTGCCGGCCATGAGCAGCCCTTTGCTGTCTACCTGCGGCGCGATCAGGTCAAGCGCGCCGGTACTGTTGCTCTGGCCACCGGGCAGTACCTGCAGGGCGCCACTGGCATTGAGGGTGTCGAGGTACTTGAGTTGCTGGTCTTCGAATTCCGGGGTGCCGACCACGAAGCCCGCGCGCGTGGTGTTGATGAAGCTGCCCCCGTTGAGGGTGATGCCATTGGGGTTGGCCAGGATGTAATCGGCGGGGCGGCCGAAGATTTCCTGCGGCCCCTCGATCAGCGAGGCGTTGCGGCTGATCACTTCATTGAGAATGGTCGAGGCCGCCTGGCCCTGGAACTGCGGGTTGGCGGCCAGGGCACCGGCCAGTTGCGATTGGCCGGCCTGGGTGGCGTTGTTCAGCACCACGCCGGGGTTGCCGACGTTGTAGTCGAGGAACTGGTTGTGTGACAGGCCGCCGGCGTTGGGGGCGACAATGTCGATGACCGGCACACCATGGCCATTGTTGATGACCGGGGTGCCACCTGGGCCGGTGGCGGCTTCAAGGCCGCCCTGGGCCAGCACGCTGCTGGAGCCGAGCAGGGCGAGGAAGATGGCCCAACGCAAGGTATCTGGGCGGGTAGACGTCAACTGCGAGCGCGTTTGCATGGTCTCGTTCTCTTTTTTTGTTGTGGGGTGAATCAGATGCTCAGGTTCCACTCCAGCACCCAGAAGCCCGGCTCCAGAAGCGCGCGGGGCAGGTCACTGGTGTACAAGGCACGTTGGTAGTCCAGGCGCAGGCGGCTGTCGGGCAGGCTCAATTCGATGCCGGCTGCCGCGCCTGCCAGGCGTTGAACGGGGCTGTCGCGAGCTAGCCGGGTCCAGCCCTGATCGAGGCCGGCATAGGGCCGCAGCTGCAGCGGTCCGGCCCAGGCCGGCGTCAGCGGATAACTGAAGGTGTTACGCCAGACGGCACTGCTGGCGCCGGAGTAAGTGCGCAGGCGGAACCCGCGCACAGCCGAATCATCGCTGGCCAGCAGTTGCTCGACGGCCGGCAGCCGGTCGCGGCTGTATTGCAGGCCCAGTTCGCTCTGCCAGCGCCAGGGCCACTGCGCCGGGCCTTGGCGCAGGTGCAGCAGCGTGCCGCGGTACTTGCGAAAGTCCGGGCGCGGGCCCAGCGCACTGGGGGCTGAAGCGTCCGCGCCAAACCAGTCCACCCCTTGGGCGAGCCCGAGGTAGCCGTGCCACAGGCCGCCTTCGAGCCACAGCAGGTTGATGCCGGCTTCCACCGTGGTCAGGGTGGGGCTCTGCAGGCTCACGGCCTTGCCGCCGGTGCGGTTGGTGAGCTGCTTGCGGTCCAGCCGGGCGCTGGCGCTGAGCATGCCCTGCTGGTTGCGCCATAGCACCCGCTCGGCGCTGAGCCCCAGAAAGCGGCTGTTGCCACTGCTGGTCTGGCGCCCTTGAGGGATGGGCGCGCGGTAGCTCAATTGGTTGGCGCTGGCGGCGAAGGTCCACGGGCCGTACGGAATGCTGTAGTACGCCGTGACACCGTTGCTTCGCCCCGGCGCATCGATGACGGTCCTGGCCAACGACAGGCGCAGGTCGTCGTTCAGGCCAAACGGGCTGTCCAGGCCAATGCCGAGGTTTAGGCGATGGCGGCCGGTCAGTTCGCTGCCACGGTTGTCCAGGCGGCTGTCCAGGTGCCAGCGTGAGGCGGTTTTGTGGGGCTGAACCACTACCCGGGTGCCGCCCTGCTGGGCGCCGGGCAGCAAGTCGACACTCAGCTCATAGGCTCGCAGGCGGTTGAGTTGGTCGAGCCCTTGCTCCAGCGTCGGCAGGTACAGCGGCTGCCCCAGCACGTCAGGAAAAGCGCCACGCAAGGAAAGTGGCAGGTCGGCGCTGAGTTCGATCGACTCGACGAAGCCTTCGCTGATGAGGATGTCCAGCGGTGCGCCATTCTCGGGCGGCTGGCTCAGGTAAGGGCGGCTGGTGGGGTAGCCCGCCTGTACGTAGCGCTGGGTGATGGCCTTGAGCAGCAGGTTGATGTCGACAATGCCCATGCAAGGCTGCATGAAGGGCAGCACGGTCGCTTCCAGTGCCGTGCCCGGCACTTGCCGGTGGCCCGCCAGACGAACACCGGTCACCGCCCAGCAGTGGCTGTCGACCGCCTGTATGGCCTGGTTTTCGTCATCACCTGGCGGGGCGGGGGCACGCTGCCAGCGCTCGAGCCGTTGTTGCTGTTCCAGCTGGCGCAAACTTTGCTGCTGGTCGCGCAACTGCTGGCTGGCCAGGTCGTCGGCCCAGGCCAGGGGGCTGGCCAGCCAGCAGGCAAGCAAGCTGCTGGCAATGATGCGTATTCGGTACGGCATTGAAGCACCCCGCAGATGACGTACGGATTTCGTATTCGTCTGCGGGGATGCTAAGGATTAAGTCATTCGCTTGGATGCAGTACGCCGCCTAAGCGGATGTCAGGCGGGTTCGCGGTTGAAGGTGCGAAAGCTCCTACACGATGAGGCGTTTGTAGGAAGCATGGAAGTGCAACCATTGAGCCAGTCCCGTGCAGCGAGCGTTAGTTTTTAAGCTGCTCTTGGGGTCGCAGGCCTTGAATGATTGTCGCAGTCGACAACAGCAGGCGGAGTGGGTTGTGTTTCGAGGGGATGAACATCAGCTCCCGATAGTACTTGGCTGCCTGCTCATCTTTTGCGTCGACAACGATGAAGGCCACCCCGGAGTGCTTTGAAACCGTGTAGATACGACGGAAAAAAGTCGGCCATCAGCCGCTGTCCAAGCCCCTTGCGCTGCATGCGCTGATCAACAGCCAGGCGACTTAGCATGGCTGCCGGCATGGGGTACCGAGGCATCTTTCTCGCCTGTTCTTCACTCAGGTCATCGAGCGCTACTGAAGTATTGGCAAGGCTGTAGTAGCCAAGCAGCATCCCGTCCTCCAGGTACATGAAGGTGCGCGAGACATTGCGCTCGCAAGGCCTTAGCGCAAGGCAAGTAAGTTGCGAAGCGCTTCATTGGGCTCTGGAGGATTATCGAGCAACTGATCAGCGATGTCGGCGTCCAGAACAGTCATGCCTTCCTGATCGAAGCTCAAAACCTCATCTTCGATTACAGAGCGAACAGCCAAGGCAGCAACCACCTTTTTGAGTTCGGCCAGTTCTTTTTCCATGTCGGACAAGTGTGGTGCACGGCTGGTACGCCCGCGCGAAGTGCCTGAGCTCAATACGCGGACGCTCAGGCTTTTTGTCGCATGCTCCTCAACTACTGCACCCGCATTGCGATAAGCCGTGAGCATGCCACTCTTGCTGTGCAAGGCGATGACGCCTTTCCTGCCGGCAATTGGGAGGCGTGCTTTTGATTGCAATTGCTTGTTCACAGTGAGTCCCTCTGGGTATGCCGATCGTAGCACATACAGCTTGACACCGAGTTCCAAGCATTGATTACAAGTCGCTACAAGCGCCCTGTCAGGGGCGGATCTCGATCAATGTCCCGTCCTTGACCAGCTCCCAGACTTCCTGCATGTCGCGGTTACGCATGGCAATGCAACCGTCCGTCCAGTCCAGGGTATGGAAGTACCACTCCGGGTATTCGTCGTTGATCGGCGTGCCATGGATCATGATCATGCTGCCGGCGCTTACGCCCTCGCGGGTGGCGCGGGCGGCGTCGCTGATGTTCGGGTAGTTGATGTGCATGGCCAGGTTGAAACGGTCGCTCTGTTTGCGCCAGTCCAACCAGTAGAGGCCCTCGGGGGTCTTCTTGTCGCCTTCGCGTTCCTTGGCGCCCTTGGGCTGCTTGCCCAGGGAAATCCGGTAGGTCTTCAGCGGCTCGCCACGGCTGATCAGTTGCAAGCGGCGCTCGGACTTGATCACCAGCACCTTGTCGATGAGCGGCTGCATGGCGGCCTGCGATTGCGACTGTGCAGGCACCGGTGGCTGCGGCTTGCGAATGATGGTCTCGGTGAAGGCAGCCTGGGACACCGAGGTAACGCAAAGGCAGAAAAGGGCAAACAACCAGCGCATGAAGCAGCACCTGCAGGCTTAAGTAGTGGGCGAGACGTTCATCGGCGGCAGGTACTCATGGCCTATGGGGTAGTGCTGCCCGATGCGGTCGCGATAGTAGCATTCTAGTGTGCGTGTGACGGTGCGGAAAGCCAGCTCGTCCCACGGTATCTCATGTTGTTCGAACAATCGCACCTCCAGGCTCTCGATGCCCACATCAAAGCTTAGGTCGGCCAACTCGGCGCGGAAGAACACGTGTACCTGGTTGATGTGCGGCAGGTCGAACAACTGGTACAGGGCCATGGGTCCTACTTGGGCGCAGGCTTCCTCGACGGTTTCGCGACGGGCGGCCTGGTCGAGGGTTTCGCCGTTTTCCATGAAGCCGGCGGGCAAGGTCCAGTAGCCGCGGCGTGGCTCGATGGCGCGCCGGCACAGCAGCACCTGGCTACCCCAGGTGGGCAGCACACCCGCGACGATGTTGGGGTTCTGGTAGTGAACGGTCTGGCAATACTCGCAGACATACCGCAGGCGGCTGTCGCCCTCGGGGATCCGCTGAACGACCGGTTGGCCGCATGCGCTGCAGAATTTCATGCTGTTCTTCCCTTTTGACTGGGCTATCTTGGCGCGCCGACGGGGCCGCCGCAAGCGCACGGGGCTTGGGTGCTTCGCGGCTTTGGTGCATCATGCAAGACAGGCCTTGGATACGAGAGTGCGCAATGCTGGACGAGCTTCTTCGCCGAATGAGCAACCATGAACCTGCATCACTGGAAACTGACCGAAGGTTTCCCGAAGCGGCGGTACTCTTGCCCATTACCCGCAGCGAAGCGCCCGAACTGGTTTTGACCCTGCGCGCCAAGGGGCTGTCGACCCATGGCGGCGAAGTCGCCTTCCCCGGTGGCCGCCGCGACCCCGAAGACCCGGACCTGGTGTTTACCGCCCTGCGCGAGGCCGAAGAAGAAATCGGCCTGCCCCCTGGGCTGGTGGAAGTGATCGGCCCGCTGAGCCCGCTGATCTCGCTGCATGGCCTGAAAGTAACGCCATTCGTCGGGCTTATCCCTGATTACGTCGAATACCGCGCCAATGATGCGGAGATCGCGGCAGTATTCACCGTGCCGCTGGAGTTCTTCCGCCAGGACCCGCGTGACCACACCCACCGTATCGATTACCAGGGCCGCAGTTGGTATGTGCCCAGCTACCGTTACGGCGAATACAAGATTTGGGGGTTGTCGGCGATCATGATCGTCGAGCTGGTCAACCTGCTGTATGACGCGGGTATCAGCTTGCATCAACCCCCGGAACGTTACATCGAGATCTGAGCGGGGCCCACCCTGCCGTTTGCCGCAAACCGCCGCCGTTTATCCTGAGGAGCGAGCATGAAATTTCGCCTGGGCGACCTGCGGGTCGACAGCCATCCGACCAGTTGGATCGCGCCCAACGCCACCGTGATCGGCAACGTGCGCCTGCAGGCCCGTGCCAGTGTCTGGTTTGGCGCTGTATTGCGGGGTGACAATGAGCTGATCGACATCGGCGAAGACAGCAATGTCCAGGACGGCACGGTGATGCACACCGACATGGGCTCTCCGCTGACCCTGGGCAAGGGGGTGACGGTCGGCCATAACGCCATGCTGCATGGTTGCACGGTTGGCGACTACAGCCTGATCGGCATCAATGCCGTGATCCTCAATGGGGCGCGGATTGGCAAGCACTGCATCATCGGCGCCAATGCGCTGATCCCCGAGGGCAAGGAAATCCCCGACGGGTCGCTGGTGATGGGCTCGCCGGGCAAGGTGGTGCGCGAGCTCAGCGAGCAGCAGATGCGCTTGATCGAGGCCGGCGCCGCGCACTATGTGCACAATGCCCAGCGCTATGCGCGTGACTTGGTGGTGGATGATGAGTGAAGCGGTCAAGGCAGAGCGCCCGGTGGCGTCGCCGTGCGTGAGCATCTGCGCGCTGGACGAGCAGGACATCTGCACGGGGTGCCAGCGTACGGTGGCCGAGATCGGGCGCTGGGGGCGCATGGATAACACTGAGCGCCGCGCCGTGCTGAAGCTTTGCCATGAGCGGGCAGTGGCTGCCGGGTTGATTTTGTAGGCGCGGCTGCCGCTGACCCCAAAATCAAGTAACCTGTGCGGCTTGTCTGACGGTTACTGCTCATGTTCTATCTCATTGCCTATATCAGCAGCGTAGTGCTGATCAACTACGCCTTTTCCAGTGCCCCGCACCTGGACATCATCTGGTCTGCGTGGGGCGGCCTGGTGTTCATCCTGCGCGACATGGTCCAGACCCGTTTCGGGCATGGCGCCTTGGTCGCCATGCTGGTGGCCCTTGTGCTGTCGTATGTCACCTCGGAACCGGCCATCGCGCTGGCCAGCGCCACCGCCTTCTTCATCTCAGAGCTGATCGACTGGCTGGTGTTCAGCATCACCCGTCGGCCGCTGCGTGACCGCCTGTGGCTGAGTTCGGCGCTGAGCATCCCGGTCGATACCTTCATTTTCTTCGGCATGATCGGTGCCTTGACGCCGGCCGTGATCGGCACGGCAATGGCCTCGAAGTTCGCCGGTGTCACTGCCGTGTGGCTGGCCATGGCATTTCGCGCCCGGCGGGCTGCCGCGGTCGGTTGATGGTGTAGAATACGGGTCCTTTTTCAGCGGGCGGCGCTCAGCCTGGCGCAGCCCCGGACGCCTTCGAGGACCTGAAATGACCCGTATCGGAACCCCATTGTCGCCCACCGCGACCCGCGTACTGCTCTGCGGCTGCGGTGAGCTGGGCAAGGAAGTGGTGATCGAGCTGCAGCGCCTGGGCGTCGAAGTGATTGCCGTAGACCGCTACGCCAATGCACCGGCCATGCAGGTGGCGCACCGCAGCCATGTGGTCAACATGCTCGATGGCGTCGCCCTGCGCGCAGTGATCGAAGCCGAGAAGCCGCATTACATCGTCCCCGAAATCGAAGCCATTGCCACCGCGACCCTGGTCGAGCTGGAAAACGAAGGCTTCACCGTGGTGCCCACCGCCCGCGCCACCCAGCTGACCATGAACCGCGAAGGCATCCGTCGCCTGGCCGCCGAAGAGCTGGACCTGCCGACCTCGCCGTACCACTTCGCCGACACCTACGAAGACTATGCCAAGGCCGTGGCCGATGTCGGCTACCCGTGCGTGGTCAAGCCGGTGATGAGTTCGTCGGGCAAAGGCCAGAGCCTGCTGCGCAGCGATGCCGACCTGCAGAAGTCCTGGGACTACGCCCAGGAAGGCGGCCGCGCCGGCAAGGGCCGGGTGATCATCGAAGGCTTCATCGATTTCGATTACGAGATCACCCTGCTGACCGTGCGTCACGTCGGCGGCACCACGTTCCTGGAGCCTGTCGGCCACCGTCAAGAGAAAGGCGATTATCAGGAGTCGTGGCAGCCCCAGGCCATGAGCCCGAAAGCCTTGGCAGAATCGCAGCGTGTGGCTCAGGCAGTCACCGATGCCTTGGGCGGTCGTGGCCTGTTCGGCGTGGAGTTGTTCGTCAAGGGCGACCAGGTGTGGTTCAGCGAAGTGTCGCCGCGCCCGCACGACACGGGCCTGGTGACGTTGATCTCCCAGGACCTGTCGCAGTTCGCCCTGCATGCACGCGCCATTCTGGGCCTGCCGATTCCGGTGGTGCGTCAGTTTGGTCCATCGGCGTCGGCGGTGATCTTGCCAGAAGGCCAATCGCAACAGACCAGCTTCGCCAACCTTGGCGCTGCGCTGAGCGAGCCGGACACGGCCATTCGCCTGTTCGGCAAGCCGGAAATCAACGGTACCCGTCGCATGGGTGTCTGCCTGGCGCGTGATGAATCGATCGAAGCGGCGCGAGCCAAGGCGACTCGCGCTTCGCAGGCAGTCAAGGTCGAGTTCTGATTCAACACCGTTAGGGCCGCTTTGCGGCCCATCGCCGGCAAGCCAGCTCCCACAGGTTCTGCTCAAAGCTCAAGGGCAGTGTGGGCCTTGTAGGAGCTGGCTTGCCGGCGATGGGCTGCAAAGCAGCCCCCATTAGTTAGAGCTCCGTGTTTCGGGTCTCTTTCAGGCACAGCACTGCAATCAAGCTGATCACCGCCGCCACCGACACATACCCGCCCACCCAGCTCAACCCGCCCATGCTCACCAGTTTCTGAGCAAAGAACGGCGCCGCCGAAGCCCCCACGATGCCGCCCAGGTTGTACGCCGCCGACGCGCCGGTGTAGCGCACATGGGTAGGGAACAGCTCGGGCAGCAATGCCCCCATCGGCGCAAAGGTCACGCCCATCAGGAACAGCTCGATGGCCAGGAACAGCGCCACGCCCGTGGTCGAGCCCGAGGTCAGCAGCGGCTCCATGGTAAAGCCCGATGCCACGGCCAGCAGGCCGCCGACGATCAGTACCGGTTTGCGCCCGTAGCGGTCGCTGAGCCAAGCCGACAGGGGCGTGGCCAGCGCCATGAACACCACCGCGAAGCACAGCAGGCCGAGGAACGTCTCACGGCTGTAGCCCAGGGTACTCACACCGTAGCTGAGCGAGAACACCGTCGAGATATAGAACAGCGCATAGCACACCACCATCGCCGCGGCGCCCAGCAGGGTCGGTACCCAGTATTTGGAGAACAGGTCGACCACCGGCATCTTCACGCGCTCATGGCGGGCAATGGCCTTGGCAAACACCGGGCTCTCTTCGAGCTTGAGGCGCACATAAAGGCCGACCAGTACCAGTGCGGCGCTGAGCAGGAACGGAATGCGCCAGCCCCATTCACGGAACTGCTCGTCACTGAGCACCAGGGCCAGGGTCAGGAACAGGCCGTTGGCAGCCAGGAAGCCGATCGAAGGCCCCAATTGCGGGAACATGCCGAACCAGGCGCGCTTGCCCGGTGGCGCGTTCTCGGTGGCCAGCAGCGCCGCGCCGCCCCATTCGCCACCCAGGCCCAGGCCTTGGCCGAAGCGCAGCAGGCAAAGAATGATCGGCGCCCAGACGCCAATGCTGTCGTAGCCTGGCAGCACGCCGATGGCGGTGGTGGAAACGCCCATCAGCAGCAGCGATGCCACCAGGGTCGACTTGCGGCCGATACGGTCGCCAAAATGGCCGAACAGCGCCGAGCCCAGCGGGCGGGCGAGGAAGGCGATGCCGAAAGTGAGGAAGGCCGCGAGCATCTGCGCGGTGCCCGACCCGGATGGGAAGAACACCGGGCCGATCACTAGCGCGGCGGCCGTGGCGTATACATAGAAGTCGTAGAACTCGATGGCCGTGCCGATGAAGCTGGCAGTGGCCACCCGTGCGGGGGAGTTGACCGGCGCGGCAGGCGCTTCGGCATAGGTGCTGCTCGTGGTCATTAAGTAGGTCCCTAACAGTCTGGTCGTGCTCCATGGGCTTGATCCGCCAGGGCGCGTACCTTCGAAGGGCAGGCACGCCTATGCGGACGCCGGAGCGTATTGTTCTTTTGCTCGCCCGACTGACGATAGCCCAAGGGGGGTAGGGGCGGGAGCGGGCACTGTTCGGGGTGTTGAAGCAGGACCGCGGGGCGTGTCAGTGGGGCGGACTGGCCGTGTGGCGCCGGGTGCGGGTAGCAGGCGGGACGGCGGGGCTGGGTAAGCGTGACTCGAGTATAGCTATCGGGTCACGGTCCACACCAGTACCTTGCTGGCGCAATTGTCCTCTGTTTCGAGGATTTCCAGGCGATATCGGCCGATCTTCAGGCAAACGGCGCTTTCCGGGATGCTTTCCAGTGCTTCGGTGACCAGGCCGTTGAGGGTCTTCGGCCCGCCATCGCAGGGCAGGTGCCAGCCCAGGGTGCGGTTGATCTCGCGCAGCGAGGCGGTGCCTTCGATGACAAAGGTGCCATCGGGCTGGGGGTGTACGTGCGGGTTGTCCAGCCCCTGCTCGTCTTCGAACTCGCCGACGATCTCTTCGAGGATGTCTTCCAGGGTGACGATGCCCAGCACCTCGCCGTATTCGTCCACCACCACACCCAGGCGGCGTTGCTGTTTGTGGAAGTTCAGCAATTGCAGCTGCAGGGGCGTGCTTTCGGGCACGAAGTAGGGCTCGTAACAGGCGCCGTGGAGTTTCTCCAGGGTTAGCTCCGCCTTGGGCAGCAGGTGGCTGATCAGCTTGGTGTTGAGGATCGCCTCAACCTGATTGATGTCGTTGTGATAGACCGGCAAGCGGGTGTGACGGCTGACGATCAGCTGCTCGATGATGCGTTCGATCGGGTCGTCCAGGTTGATGCCATCGACTTCGTTGCGTGGCACCAGGATGTCGTTGACGGTGACTTTGTCCAAGGACTGCAAACCGTCGAGCAGGCCATGGCGTGCAGGCTCGTGCTCTTCGTCTTCGTCGAAGTCGTCGTCTTGCTCCGGGTGCAAGGCGACCGCTGTAGGCTGCACGCGGAACGGGCGCAGCAGCAGCTTGGCGCAGCCATCGAGCAGGCAGGCCAAGGGTTGCAGGAGCGCCAGGGGCACTTTCAGCAGGCTTGCACCCAGGCTCGCAAACGCCTGCGGATTACGCCGCGCCAGGCGCCGCGGCAGGAATTCGGCAAACACCAGCAAGGCCAGCGTCGCGCCCAGGCCGGCCAGCCAGAAGCCGTGTTCGCCGCTGTAGCGCTGGCCAATCAGGCACGCCAGGCCCAGCACCAGCAACTTGCCGAGGCTGGCGCATAGCACCAGCGCCTGGGCGGGCAGGGGGGCTTGACCGTCGTCGCCATTGCGCAGCGAACCATTGAGCTGCAGGCGGGCGGCATCCACGGCGCTGAAAAGCGCCGACCAGAGCAGCGCCAGTGCCAGAGTGCCGAGGAGCGGTGCGTACGGCAGGGTGTCCATGGGCGGCCGTCAGATATGCAAGATGAATTCGCGAACCAGCTTGCTGCCGAAATAGGCCAGCATCAGCAGGCAGAAACCGGCCAGCGTCCAGCGGATCGCTTTGTGGCCACGCCAGCCCAGGCGGGTGCGGCCCCACAGCAGTACGCTGAACACCACCCAGGCGACACAGGCCAGCAAGGTCTTGTGCACCAGGTGCTGGGCGAACAGGTTGTCGAGGAACAGCCAGCCAGAAATCAGCGACAGCGACAGCAGGCACCAGCCGGCCCAGAGAAAGCCGAACAGCAGGCTTTCCATGGTTTGCAGCGGCGGGAAGTTGCGGATCAGGCCTGACGGGTGCTTGTTTTTCAGCTGGTGGTCCTGCAGCAACAGCAGCAACGACTGGAACACCGCGATGGTGAACAGGCCGTAGGCGAGGATCGACAGCAGGATGTGCGCAAGGATGCCGGGCTCTTCGTTGATCAGCGGCACGGTACCGGGGGGCGCGAACTGGGCCAGCAGCGCAGTGACCGCGCCCAGCGGGAACAGCAGCACCAGCAGGTTTTCTACCGGGATGCGCAGGCACGCCAGCAAGGTCAGGGTAATGACCGCAACGGCGATCAGGCTGGCGGCGCTGAAAAAGTCCAGGCTCAGGCCCAGCGGGGTGATCAGCTGGAAGAACAGGGCGCCGCCCTGGGCGATGACAGCCAGGGCGCCGAGCAGGCCCAGCAGCCGTTTGTCAGCTTTGCGGCCCTGGGCCAGGTGCGTGCCCTGGTAGAGGGTCGCAGCTATATAAAGGCCGGCGGCGATCAGGTTGGGGATGAGGCTGGGTGAGGAGAACATAAGTCCTGGTTGGCGAGCCTTAAAGAGACGGAGTTTGGCATAGAGAGCTGCAAGCTGGAAGCCGCAAGGTACAAGCAAAGGCGGATCCGCGAGGTGGCTGCATTTTCTTGCCGCCTGGCGCTCGTAGCTTGCCGCTGGGAAGGCAAGGTGTGCGCCGCCGCCGCACTTCGCTATAATCGCCGCCTTGCTGTGCCCCGGGTGTGTGCATTTCCCCCCTGGGCGCCTGACAAACCTCGGCTTTTACTGGGCCTGAAAGGATCACCATGTTCGAAAACCTGACCGACCGCCTGTCACAGACGCTGCGCCATGTCACCGGCAAGGCCAAGCTGACTGAAGACAATATCAAGGACACGCTGCGCGAAGTGCGCATGGCGTTGCTCGAGGCCGACGTTGCCTTGCCGGTGGTCAAGGATTTCGTCAACAGCGTCAAGGAACGTGCGGTCGGTACCGAGGTGTCGCGCAGCCTGACCCCAGGCCAGGCCTTCGTGAAGATCGTCCAGGCCGAGCTCGAAAGCCTGATGGGCGCGGCCAACGAAGACCTCGCGCTGAACGCCGCGCCACCTGCCGTGGTGCTGATGGCTGGCTTGCAGGGTGCAGGTAAGACCACCACCGCCGGCAAACTCGCGCGCTTCCTCAAGGAACGCAAGAAGAAGAGCGTGATGGTGGTCTCGGCCGACGTCTACCGCCCGGCCGCGATCAAGCAGCTGGAAACCCTGGCCAATGACATCGGCGTAACCTTCTTCCCGTCCGACATCAGCCAGAAGCCGGTCGCCATCGCTGAAGCGGCGATTCGCGAAGCCAAGCTCAAATTCATCGACGTGGTCATCGTCGACACCGCCGGCCGTCTGCACATCGACGCCGACATGATGGACGAGATCAAGGCGCTGCATGCCGCGGTCAAGCCGGTCGAGACCCTGTTCGTGGTCGACGCCATGACCGGCCAGGACGCCGCCAACACCGCCAAGGCCTTTGGTGAAGCCCTGCCGCTGACCGGTGTGGTGCTGACCAAGGTCGACGGTGATGCCCGTGGCGGTGCCGCGTTGTCGGTACGTGCCATCACCGGTAAGCCGATCAAGTTCATCGGTATGGGTGAGAAGACCGAAGCCCTCGAGCCCTTCCACCCGGACCGCGTCGCCTCGCGCATCCTCGGCATGGGCGACGTGCTCAGCCTGATCGAGCAGGCCGAGCAGACCATCGACAAGGCCAAGGCCGACAAGCTGGCCAAGAAGCTGAAGAAGGGCAAGGGCTTCGACCTCGAAGACTTCCGCGACCAGCTGCAACAGATGAAGAACATGGGCGGCCTGGGCGGCCTGATGGACAAGCTGCCGAGCATCGGCGGGGTCAACCTGTCGCAGATGGGCAATGCCCAGGGCGCGGCCGAGAAGCAGTTCAAGCAGATGGAGGCGATCATCAACTCCATGACCCCGGCCGAGCGCCGGGATCCTGATCTGCTCAGCGGCTCGCGCAAGCGCCGCATCGCCATTGGCTCCGGTACCCAGGTGCAGGACGTCGGCCGGCTGATCAAGCAGCACAAGCAGATGCAGAAGATGATGAAGAAATTCTCTGCCAAGGGCGGCATGGCCAAGATGATGCGCGGCCTTGGCGGCATGATGCCAGGCGGCGGCATGCCGAAGCTGTAACCCCTATTCCGGGCGCTTGTCTTTTACCGGACGAGCGCTCAGAACCCCCGCCGTGGCGGGGCAATGGCCGCGAAAAGCGTGGCTTAACCGGCAGATCTGGACGGCATGGCGAGGCCTTGCCGAAAAAGTCATTTGCAAATGTCCGTGTATTCCCCGAGAATATGCGGCCTTTTGGGCACGCATGTGCCTATTTGGCTTTCAGATTTGCAGCACCGACTGCAGTACCAACTGCAGCACCGACTATAGGAACGATGTTCACATGGTAACCATTCGTCTGGCCCGTGGCGGCTCGAAAAAGCGCCCTTTCTACCACCTGACCGTGACCAACTCGCGTAACGCCCGTGACGGCCGTTTCGTTGAGCGCGTTGGCTTCTTCAACCCGATCGCATCGGGCGCCGAAGTCAAGCTGTCGGTCAACCAGGAACGCGTCACCTACTGGCTGAGCCAGGGCGCGCAGCCGTCTGAGCGTGTTGCTCAGCTGCTGAAGGAAGCTGCCAAGGCCGCTGCCTAAGATATATGAACGCGACGCCAGAAAAGGCTGACGACCTCATCGTCGTTGGCAAGATTTTTTCGGTTCACGGCGTTCGCGGCGAGGTGAAGGTGTATTCCTTTACCGATCCGATTGAAAACCTGTTGGATTATCCACGCTGGACGCTCAAGCACGAAGGCAAGGTAAAACAGGTAGAGCTGGTCAGCGGTCGTGGCTCCCAAAAGGGCCTGGTCGTGAAATTGAAAGGCCTCGATGATCGCGATGAAGCCCGTCTTCTGAGTGGTTACGAGATCTGCATACCGCGGAGCCTTTTGCCCAACCTGCCCGTCGACGAGTACTACTGGTACCAGTTGCAGGGCTTGAAGGTCATCAATCAGGACGAACACCTGTTCGGCAAGGTCGATCACCTGTTGGAGACCGGTGCGAACGATGTAATGGTGGTCAAGCCGTGCGCAGGCAGCCTGGATGATCGCGAGCGTTTGTTGCCCTATACGGAGCAATGCGTGCTGGCAATCGACCTGGAAGCAGGCGTGATGCGGGTTGAATGGGACGCGGACTTCTAAACGATGGGTAACCTTCGCGTAGACGTCATCACGTTGTTCCCCGAGATGTTCTCGGCCATCACGGAGTACGGCATTACCAGCCGCGCGGTAAAACAGGGGTTGCTTCAGGTAACGTGCTGGAACCCGCGGGACTACACCACAGATCGCCACCATACCGTGGATGATCGGCCGTTTGGCGGTGGTCCGGGCATGGTGATGAAAATCAAGCCTCTGGAAGACGCCCTGGTTAGCGCCAGGCAAGCGACCGGAGCATCGGCAAAGGTGATCTACCTTTCGCCGCAAGGCCGCAAGCTGACTCAGCAAGCGGTCAAAGGCCTGGCCGAACAGGAATCGTTGATCCTGATCGCCGGTCGTTATGAAGGCATCGACGAGCGCTTTATTGAGGCTCATGTCGATGAGGAGTGGTCGATTGGCGACTATGTGCTTTCCGGTGGCGAGCTGCCGGCCATGGTACTGATCGATGCGGTTACGCGGCTGCTGCCCGGAGCTTTAGGGCATGTGGACTCGGCGGAGGAAGACTCTTTCACCGACGGTCTGCTCGATTGCCCGCACTACACCCGACCTGAGGTGTATGCGGATCAGCGTGTTCCCGACGTGTTGCTAAGTGGCAACCATGCACATATCCGGCGTTGGAGGATGAAGCAGTCCCTTGGTAGGACCTTCGAACGACGCGCCGATCTTCTGGAAAGTCGCTCGCTTTCTGGAGAAGAGAAGAAGCTGCTCGAGGAATACCTCCGCGAGCGGGACGATAGTTAAACGTATCGATGGTGGATCACGTATCCATCTTAGGAGCACAGCATGACCAACAAGATCATCCAGCAGCTCGAAGCCGAGCAGATGAGCAAGGAAATCCCAACCTTCGCACCGGGCGACACCATCATCGTCCAGGTTAAAGTGAAGGAAGGTGAGCGTTCCCGTCTGCAGGCGTTCGAAGGCGTCGTTATCGCCAAGCGTAACCGCGGTCTGAACAGCGCCTTCACCGTGCGCAAAATCTCCAGCGGCGTTGGCGTAGAGCGTACCTTCCAGACCTACAGCCCGCAGATCGACAGCCTGGCCGTGAAACGTCGTGGTGACGTGCGTAAAGCCAAGCTGTACTACCTGCGCGACCTGTCCGGCAAAGCCGCTCGCATCAAGGAAAAACTGTCCTGAGTGCAGTTTGACCGGTGGCCCAGGCCGCCTTGCGAGAAAAAAAGCAGCCTTCGGGCTGCTTTTTTGCGTTTTGAAACCCGAGCGATGTGACCCGACATGACAACCCGAGACCAGGAAATCCAGCGCCGCACCGAACTGTCGGTGACCCGCGTGACCAAGGCGGTGTTCCCCAACACCACCAACCACCACAACACCCTGTTCGGCGGCACTGCGCTGGCCTGGATGGATGAAGTGTCGTTCATCGCGGCCACGCGCTTTTGCCGTTTGCCGCTGGTAACGGTGTCGACCGACCGTATCGACTTCAAGCACCCGATCCCGGCGGGCTCGATCGTCGAGCTGGTGGGCACGGTGATCAAGGTGGGCAACACCAGCCTGCAGGTGCAGGTGGATGTGTTCGTCGAGAACATGTACCTGGATGGCCGTGAACGGGCAATCCATGGTGTGTTCAGCTTTGTCGCCATTGACGAAGACAAGCGCCCGGTGCCGGTGCTGCCAGCAGTCTGAGGTTCACCCTGGCGTGGTAGCCGTGCCCGCGACCGGCGCCGGTTCTACCAGCGCCACCAGGGTCCAGCCGGGTTGCGGGGTGAGCGGGTTGTCAGGGCTCGAGACATGCACCCAGCCGTGGCTGTCGCGGGCGAACAGCAAGTGTGCGCGTTCGCCATGCAGTGCCTGGTAGTTGTCCCAGTCGAAGCCCTCGGTCAGGGTGGTGCTGTACAGCTCGGCGCCGTGGTGCAGGCGATTGGCCAATTGCTGGTAGGTCATCGGGCTTGAGCCGAGCAAATGGCCGCGGTGTTCCTCACTGGCGCGGTGCTTGTCGCTGCGCTGTTTTTCCAGGCCGCTGGCCAGCACGAACAGGCGGCCATGGCCGAAATCGTGGCGAAAACGTGCGCAGGCCAACGCGTTGATCTCACCTGCAGGGGACAGCCCCAGTAGATGGCCGAGGCCGACCAGGTCCAGGTGTGCATCGGCATGCTGCGAGGCCGGGTTGCCAAAGTAGGTCGGCAGCCCGTCCATGCGCGCGGCGCGGATGTTTTCCCAGCTTGAGTCAGTCAGCAATACCCGGCAGCCCAATTGCTGCAGGGCTTTGCCGAGGGTGCGCGCGGGCCCGTTGGCACCGACGATGAGAAAGCCGCTGGGGGCAGGCTCGGCCACCTTGAGCAGGCGCGCCAGGGGCCTGGCCGTGGCGCTTTGCAGCACCACGGTGCCGATGATCACGGCAAAGGTCAGCGGCACCAGCAGCAGTGCACCCTGATGGCCGGCTTCGTGCAGGCGGATGGCGAAGATCGCCGAGACTGCTGCGGCAACGATGCCGCGCGGTGCGATCCAGGCCAGCAAAGCCCGTTCGCGCCAGTTCAGCCCCGAGCCGAGGGTGGACAGGAAGACGTTCAGCGGCCGCGCCAGCAGCTGGATCACCAGCAACAGCGCCAGCACCGCTGGGCCCAGGCCGAGCAGGGCATGCAGGTCGAGGCGCGCGGCCAGCAGGATGAACAAGCCGGAGATCAGCAGCACGCTGAGGTTCTCCTTGAAGTGCAGGATCTGCCGCACATCCACCCCGCGCATGTTGGCCAGCCACATGCCCATCACCGTCACGGCCAGCAGCCCGGATTCGTGAACGATCTGGTTGGCAGCAATGAAAATGCCCAGCACTGCCGCCAGTGCAGCCAGGTTGTGCAGGTACTCTGGCAGCCACTGCTCACGCATGACCTGCCCCAACAACCAGCCGCCGGCCGCGCCCAGTGCGCTGCCACAGAAAATCACCCCGGCAAAGGTCGCCAGGCTCTGGCTCAGGCCATTGCCATTGGCACTGGCGATGATGAAGCTGTACACCACCACGGCGAGCAGGGCACCAATGGGGTCGATGACGATGCCTTCCCAGCGCAGGATATTGGCGATCGCCGCCTTCGGCCGCACCACGCGCAGCATGGGCACGATCACCGTCGGCCCAGTGACCAGGGTCAAGGTGCCGAACAGGATCGCCAGCGGCCAGTCGAACCCCAGCAGCCAGTGGGTCGCCAGGGCGATCACCAGCCAGGTCGACAGGGCGCCGATTGTGACCAGGCGGTGGACCACGCTGCCGATGTCGCGCCACTGCGACAAGTGCAACGTCAGGCTGCCCTCGAACAGGATCAGTGCCACGGCCAGCGACACCAAGGGCATCAGCAGTGGGCCGAACAGCGCTTGGGGGTCGAGCCAACCGAGCAGCGGGCCGGCGGTGATGCCGGCCAGCAACAGGAAGAGGATTGCCGGCAATTTCAGGCGCCACGCCAGCCACTGGCAGGCCAGGGCGCCGCCGCCGATGCCCGCGACGCTGAGCAGGATCTGCTGTTCGTTCATGCGGGCTCCCTATGCCGGCGTTGTTATGAAAGACTAAGCGTCATTTCGTCGTTTGCCACCGAGTTTTCATGCCCGCCCTCGACCACCCCCTGATTGACCAGTTTCTCGATGCCCTGTGGCTGGAAAAAGGCCTGTCCGACAACACCCGGGTTTCGTACCGCAGCGACCTGGCGCTGTTCAATGGCTGGCTGCAGGAGCAGGGCGTGGCCTTGCCTGACGCGGGGCGTGAGCTGATCCTCGATCACCTGGCCTGGCGCCTCGACCAAGCCTACAAGCCACGTTCTACAGCACGCTTTCTCTCTGGGCTGCGTGGCTTCTTTCGCTACCTGCTGCGGGAAAAACTGATCGCTGTCGACCCCACGTTGCAGGTCGAGATGCCGCAACTGGGCCGGCCGTTGCCCAAATCCTTGTCAGAAGCCGACGTCGAGGCACTGCTGCAGGCGCCGGACCTCGGCGAAGCCATCGGCCAGCGCGACCGCGCCATGCTCGAAGTCCTTTATGCCTGCGGCCTGCGCGTGACTGAACTGGTCAGCTTGACGCTCGATCAGGTCAACCTGCGCCAAGGCGTGTTGCGGGTGATGGGCAAGGGCAGCAAGGAGCGCCTGGTGCCGATGGGGGAGGAGGCGGTGGTATGGCTGGAACGCTACCTGCGCAATGGCCGCCCCGAGCTGCTGAATGGGCGCCCGAGCGATGTGCTGTTCCCCAGCCTGCGCGGCGAGCAGATGACCCGCCAGACCTTCTGGCACCGCATCAAGCAACAGGCACAGGTCGCCGGGATCGACAAATCACTGTCGCCGCATACCCTGCGCCATGCCTTCGCGACCCACCTGCTCAATCACGGCGCCGACCTGCGCGTGGTACAAATGCTGTTGGGCCACAGCGACCTGTCGACCACGCAGATCTACACCCACGTGGCCAAAGCCCGTCTGCAGCAACTGCACGCCCAGCATCACCCGCGTGGATGAATGATTTTCATGTTCCGCCGACCGGTACTCGCAGACCCCTTCACGGCTAGCGTGTTGTGGTAGGCTTGGGCGGTTTGCACCAAGGGCCGCACGGTCGCCGCGTTTTTTCCGCAGGCGACGTCCTCCGGCCCCTGTCCGCCTTCAGGAGTTCCCATGCGCGTGACCCAGATTTTCGCCGCCGCCGCGTTGGCGCTGGCCAGTACCTTTGCCGTTGCTGCGGCAACCGACAGCAATGCCGGTGCCGAGCAGGCCATTCGCAAGTCGTTGCAGAACCTCGAACTGGAAGTGCCGGTTGAAAGCGTCGCCAGCAGCCCGCTGAACGGCCTGTATGAAGTCAAGCTGCAGGGCGGCCGCGTGCTGTACGCCAGTGCTGACGGCCAGTTCGTCATGCAGGGCTACCTGTACCAGATCCAGGACGGCAAGCCGGTCAACCTGACTGAGAAGACCGAGCGCCAAGGCGTTGCCAAGCTCATCAACGGCATTCCAGCCGCCGAGATGGTGGTTTATCCTGCCAAGGGCGAGACCAAGTCGCACATCACCGTATTCACCGACACCACCTGCCCGTACTGCCACAAGCTGCACGCCGAAGTGCCGGAGCTCAACCGCCGCGGTATCGAAGTGCGCTATGTCGCCTTCCCGCGCCAGGGCCTCGGTTCGCCGGGTGATCAGCAGTTGCAGGCAGTCTGGTGCTCCAGCGACCGCCGCGCGGCGCTGGACAAGATGGTCGAGGGTAAGGAAATCAAGGCCGCCAAGTGCGCCAACCCGGTCAGCAAGCAGTTCCAGCTGGGCCAGTCGATCGGCGTCAACGGCACGCCGGCGATCGTCCTTGAAAGTGGCCAGGTGATCCCGGGCTATCAGCCGGCACCGCAAGTGGCCAAGCTGGCCCTGGCCGGCCAGCAGCAAGCAGCCAAGTAATCAATACAGTACGCCGTCGTCATGGGGTGACGGCATGTTTCACGGTCGGCGCAGGTGCCGGCCGTTCAATGGGGAGTTCACAGTGAAACCGGTCAAAGTAGGCATCTGTGGGTTGGGGACCGTCGGTGGCGGAACCTTCAATGTACTTCAGCGCAACGCCGAGGAGATTGCCCGCCGTGCCGGGCGCGGTATTGAAGTGGCACAGATCGCCATGCGCTCGCAGAACCCGAACTGCCAGATTACCGGTACCCCCATTACCGCTGATGTGTTCGACGTTGCGACCAACCCGGAAATCGACATCGTCATCGAGCTGATCGGTGGTTACACCATCGCCCGCGACCTGGTGCTCAAAGCCATCGAAAACGGCAAGCACGTGGTCACCGCGAACAAGGCGCTGATCGCCGTGCATGGCAACGAAATCTTTGCCAAGGCCCGCGAGAAGGGCGTTATCGTCGCCTTCGAAGCCGCGGTTGCCGGTGGCATCCCGGTGATCAAGGCGATCCGTGAAGGTTTGTCGGCCAACCGTATCAACTGGCTGGCCGGCATCATCAACGGCACCGGTAACTTCATTCTCACCGAAATGCGCGAAAAAGGCCGTGCCTTCCCGGACGTGCTGGCTGAAGCCCAAGCCTTGGGTTATGCCGAAGCGGACCCGACCTTCGACGTCGAGGGCATCGATGCTGCCCACAAGCTGACCATCCTGGCGTCCATCGCCTTTGGTATCCCGCTGCAGTTCGACAAAGCCTACACCGAAGGCATCACCCAGCTGACCACCGCTGACGTGAACTACGCCGAGGCCCTGGGCTACCGCATCAAGCACCTGGGTGTGGCGCGTCGCACGGCCGAAGGTATCGAGCTGCGTGTGCACCCGACGCTGATCCCGAGCGATCGCCTGATCGCCAACGTCAACGGCGTGATGAACGCGGTCATGGTCAACGGCGACGCTGCCGGTTCGACCCTGTACTACGGCGCAGGTGCCGGTATGGAGCCGACTGCTTCGTCGGTCGTCGCCGACCTGGTCGACGTGGTTCGCGCAATGACCTCCGACCCGGAGAACCGCGTGCCGCACCTGGCCTTCCAGCCAGACTCGCTGTCGGCGCACCCGATTCTGCCGATCGAAGCCTGTGAAAGCGCTTATTACCTGCGCATCCAGGCCAAGGATCACCCCGGCGTGCTGGCCCAGGTAGCCAGCATCCTCTCGGAGCGTGGCATCAACATCGAGTCGATCATGCAGAAGGAAGCCGAGGAACAGGACGGCCTGGTGCCGATGATCCTGCTGACCCATCGCGTGGTCGAGCAGGGCATCAACGACGCCATTGTCGCCCTGGAAGCCCTGCAGGATGTGGTCGGCAAGGTCGTGCGCATCCGCGTCGAACAGCTCAATTAACGAATAATGCCGTCGGGCCGCGCACGCGGCCCCGGCCTCAGTATCGAAGGTTTGTACCATGCGCTATATCAGCACCCGTGGCCAGGCACCGGCCCTGAATTTCGAAGATGTCCTGCTGGCTGGCCTGGCCAGCGACGGCGGCCTGTACGTCCCTGAAAACCTGCCGCGCTTCACCCAGGAAGAGATCGCCTCCTGGGCTGGTCTGCCGTATCACGAACTGGCCTTCCGCGTGATGCGCCCATTCGTCGCCGGCAGCATCGCCGACGCCGACTTCAAGAAGATCCTCGAGGAAACCTACGGCGCGTTCGCACACGCCGCCGTGGCGCCGCTGCGCCAGTTGAACGGCAACGAGTGGGTGATGGAGCTGTTCCACGGCCCGACCCTGGCCTTCAAGGACTTTGCCCTGCAGCTGCTCGGCCGCCTGCTCGACCACGTGCTGGTCAAGCGCGGCGAGCGCGTGGTGATCGTCGGTGCCACCAGCGGTGACACTGGCTCCGCTGCCATCGAAGGTTGCCGCCGCTGCGACAACGTCGACATCTTCATCCTGCACCCGCACCAGCGCGTGTCGGAAGTACAGCGTCGGCAGATGACCACCATCTTCGGCGACAACATCCACAACATCGCCATCGAAGGCAACTTCGACGACTGCCAGGAAATGGTCAAGGCCAGCTTCGCTGACCAGTCGTTCCTCAAGGGCACCCGCCTGGTGGCCGTCAACTCGATCAACTGGGCGCGGATCATGGCCCAGATCGTCTACTACTTCCACGCAGCCCTGCAGTTGGGCGGCCCAGCCCGCTCGGTGGCGTTCTCGGTGCCCACCGGCAACTTCGGCGACATCTTCGCCGGTTACCTGGCGCGCAACATGGGCCTGCCGATCAGCCAGCTGGTGGTCGCCACCAACCGTAACGACATCCTGCACCGCTTCATGAGCGGCAACCAGTACGTCAAGGAAACCCTGCACGCGACCCTGTCGCCGTCGATGGACATCATGGTGTCGTCCAACTTCGAGCGCCTGCTGTTCGACCTGCACGGCCGTAACGGTGCAGCCATTGCTGCGTTGATGGACAACTTCAAGCAGGGTGGCGGTTTCAGCGTCGACGAAGACCGCTGGACCGAAGCGCGCAAACTGTTCGACTCGCTGGCAGTCAGTGACGAGCAGACCTGCGAGACCATCGCCGAAGTGTTCGCCAGCACCGGCGAAGTGCTCGACCCGCATACCGCGATCGGCGTCAAGGCCGCCCGCGAGTGCCGTCGAAGCCTGGACACGCCGATGGTGGTGCTGGGTACCGCGCATCCGGTCAAGTTCCCGGAAGCGGTGGAGAAGGCAGGTGTTGGCAAGGCGCTGGAATTGCCTGCACACCTGGCCGACCTGTTCAGCCGCGAAGAGCGTTGCACGGTGCTGGCCAATGACCTGAAGGCCGTTCAAGGCTTTGTCAGTCAGCATGGTAACCGCGGTAAGCCGCTTTAATTGCGGTGATATCAAGGGCCGCTTAGCGGCCCTCGATTGTCGAGTTTTCCATCTGATCTTTCGGATGTTTCCTATTTAACCCTCTTGGGATGTTGCCTAGATTTGCCAGTCCTTTCTCCAGGAGTGGCTCATGTCCAGGCCTTATGTGCTGATTCACCAGGCACGCCCTTCCCATCAAATCCTCCTGCACCAGGCATTCAATGCCCAGGGCATCTTCAATGTGCGCATCACTGAAGAAGCCGCCGACCTGCACGCGTGCCTGAGCGCTGAGCGTTGTCCTGACTTGCTGATCCTCGATCACGCCATGCCCAAAAGGGCAGGGCTTGCGCTGTTGAAAAAACTGGCGGGTAGTCACGCCTTGCGCGCCTTGTTGTTCGTCGGCCAAGCCACACCCGAACAGCAGAACCTGGCCTTGGAGGCGAAGCGACGGGGGCTGTGGGTCGTCGCCGAGCTGCCTTGGCCACTGTCCATGGCCAATCTGCAACGCGCACTTCAGCGCCTGGGCGGGCGTATTCAAACTGTCACCTGCGCCCCGCATGCTCACTGAAACAGCCGCGGCGTTTCGAACTTTGTGCTGCGCTTGTTGGTCAGTTTCTCCATAGCCCACCACGCAGCGAGTGATCCGGATGGAAAGAATCTGCAGACTGCTGAACGAAGCCCTGACCCCCTACCAGACGCACCTGGGCGTTGCCGATGCCAGTGGCAACCGTCAATTGACCGTCTTTGACAGCCTTGAAGGCATCACCCTGCAGCGCACGGTGAGCCTGCGCCAGTTGCAGGAACAGCGCCTGCTCATTGACCTGGTGGATGGTTTGCACCGTGACCTGCAGATTGCCGAAGGCCGCTTGCAGCCCTGTGTGATTGCTGCCTTGCAACAGCGACAGCAAATGCCGGGAACCTTTGCCTGAATTGCTTATCAGACACAGTAAGGGCAGCTAGCCAGCGCATTGCTCCGGTGCTGGCAGGCTGTCACGGGAAGTCCCAAGGGACTTTCAATTAGCCCCGGGCGTCCTCCCCAGCGTTCCGGGGTTTCTTTTCTCTGCAGTACTAGGGTTGTTTGAAAAACTGCTTGCTCTGTTCCAGGTACATTGCCTGCAACTCAGGGTCCAGCCACCGGGCATACAGCCCTGGCAAGGTCTCCTGGCGTAGCGTGGGCAATAGCTGGTCGATATGCGCAACGGCCTCGCGACCCAGTGCCGAGTCTGAGCAGCCCACATGCAGAAACTGATAGCGGTTCACGCCTTGGACAGGATGAAACTGGTAGTCACCCAGTGACCCGCCTTGCTGCTGGATCAGGTAACGCACTTCTGGCCAATACCCCATCACCATGTGCAGGCGCCCCAGCTGTTGCATCTGCAACTGGTTGGCGGTGGCATCGTTGCCGTAGTGGCGGCTGAGTGCCGAGTCTGGCAGTTGGCGCAGGATCTCGTCGATCTGCGTGCCATAGCTGCGCTCGGCGACGATGCCGAGCTTCAACGGGGTGTGGCTCATCAGCCCGGGCAGGTCGACCTCGTTGTCGGTGAGAAACGGCGCCAGCACTGCCTCACCTGCCTTGCGCACCACCAGCCCCCCGCTCAACACCCCCAGCGACGGTATGGAAAAGTGCACGTACTCGGCACGCTCCGGGGTCCACAGCAAGGTCGGGTCGCAGGTAAAAGTGTTCGGGTCCTGAAGCATTTGGATACCGCGGGCACGGTTTACCCGGACGATACTGTGATCGTATTCGGGCATCTGCTCGATCAGCAGTGGCAGCAGGCGGTCAATGACCCCTTGGCCTTTCTCTGTCCCTTCAAAAATGGTGAAGGGCGGCAGGTCGCGAACCAGCCACAACAAGCGCTCCTTGGCCGCCGCGTGCGGCACGGCCAGTGCAGGCAGTAGCGGGCACAGCAAAAGTAGCGTGCGTAACCAGTGGGCAACTCGCATCGGCGGCGGCAGGCGTCAGACCGCGCCTGCTTCGCGCAGGCCGGCGATGGCGGCCGCGTCGTAGCCCAGGGCGGTGAGCAGTGCGTCAGTGTGTTCGCCCAGCGCAGGGCCGACCCACTCGGTGGAGCCGGGTGTTTCCGAAAGCTTGGGTACGATGCCTGGCATCTTGAAGGGTTTGCCGTCTGGCAGGCGCGCCTGCAGGAACATCTCCCGCGCCAGGTACTGCGGGTCGTTGAACATGTCCTCGGCCGAATAGATACGGCTTGCAGGTACTTCGGCGGTGGTGAGCACTTGCATGAGCTGCTCCAGCGGCTGGTTGTTGGCCCAGCGGTCGATCACCCCGTAGAGCTCGTCACGGCGCAGGTCGCGGCCATCGTTGGTGGCCAATGACGGGTCATCGGCCAGGTCGGCGCGGCCTATGGCCTGCATGAAACGCTTGAAGATCGCATCGCCATTGGCGCCGATCTGCACATGCTTGCCATCGGCACTGGTGTGGATGGAGGAGGGCGTGATGCCGGGCATGATGTTGCCGGTGCGTTCGCGGATGAAACCGAAAACGTCGAATTCCGGGACCATGCTTTCCATCATGGCAAAGATCGCCTCGTACAGCGCCACGTCCACCACCTGGCCCTGGCCGCCGTTGACCTCGCGGTGGCGCAACGCCATCAAGGCCCCGATCACCCCCCACAGCGCAGCAATCGAGTCACCGATGGAGATGCCGGTGCGCACGGGCGGGCGGTCTTCGAAGCCGGTGATGTAGCGCAGGCCGCCCATGGACTCGCCCACCGCGCCAAAACCTGGCTGGTCTTTCATCGGCCCGGTCTGGCCGAAGCCTGAAAGACGTACCATCACCAGGCGTGGGTTGAGCGCGTGCAGCACATCCCAGCCCAGGCCGAGCTTTTCCAGCACGCCGGGGCGGAAGTTCTCGATCAGGATATCGGCCTCGGCCAGCAAGCGCTTGAGGATCTCGCGGCCGTCCGGGTGCTTGAGGTTGAGGGTCAGTGACTGTTTGTTGCGTGCCTGCACGAACCACCACAGCGACGTGCCTTCGTACATCTTGCGCCATTTGCGCAGCGGGTCGCCGCCATCGGGGGATTCGACCTTGATCACCTCGGCACCGAACTCGGCACAGATGCGCGACGCGAACGGCCCAGCGATCAGGGTCCCGAGTTCGATGACTTTCAGGCCGGCGAGGGGTTTGCTGGGCGTAGACATGGGGTATCCGTGGCAACTGGGCAGAGCCGTGGTTTTATCATAGCTCCGAAGCGGCAGATACTGCCGCGGCGCAACGAGGGGCAGGATCGGTTAGACTGTGTGACTTTTCTTTGCGCAAGAAGCCCGTCGACCATGGCCCAGCCGTCCACTACCTACAAATTCGAACTGAATCTGACTGACCTCGATCGCAACGTCTACCAAAGCGTCAAGCAGACCATTGCCCGTCACCCTTCGGAAACCGAAGAGCGTATGGCCGTTCGTCTGTTGGCCTACGCACTCTGGTACAACGAGCAATTGTCGTTTGGTCGTGGTCTGTCGGATGTCGACGAACCGGCATTGTGGGAAAAGAGCCTGGACGATCGCGTCCTGCACTGGATCGAAGTCGGCCAACCGGATGCCGACCGCCTGACCTGGTGCTCCCGTCGCACCGAGCGCACCAGCCTGCTGGCTTACGGTAGCCTGCGCGTGTGGGAGACCAAGGTGGTGCCTGCGGTCAAGGGCCTGAAGAACCTGAACATCGCTGCAGTGCCGCAGGAGGTGCTGGAAACCCTGGCCACCGACATGCCGCGCAGCATCAAGTGGGACGTGATGATCAGCGAAGGCACGGTGTTCGTCACCGATGACCGTGGCCAGCACGAAGTGCAGCTGGAGTGGCTGCTCGGTGAGCGCGGCTGACCTGACCCTTTCCTGATTGCCGAAGACCCCATGCGTATCGAACCTCGCCCCCTGCCGTCGACCTTGCCCTTGCTGGGTAACCTGCCACCCTTGTTGACCCGTCTGTATGCCGCCCGCGGCGTGCAGACCGAGGCCGAACTGGACAAAAGCCTGGCGCGGCTGTTGCCGTACCAGCAGCTCAAAGGCATCGAGGCGGGGGTAGACCTGCTGGTCGAAGCCCTCGACCAGCGCCAGCGCATTCTTATCGTCGGCGACTTCGACGCCGACGGTGCCACTGCCAGCACCGTTGGCGTGCTGGGCCTGCGTTTGCTGGGTGCGGCCCACGTCGATTACCTGGTGCCCAACCGTTTCGAATTCGGCTATGGCCTGACGCCGGAGATCGTCGACGTCGCGCTGCAGCGCCAGCCGCAGTTGCTGATCACCGTCGATAACGGCATCTCCAGTGTCGATGGCGTGGCGGCAGCCAAGGCGGCGGGGCTCAAGGTGCTGGTCACCGACCACCACTTGCCGGGGGAACAATTGCCCGACGCCGATGCGATCATCAACCCGAATCAGCCGGGCTGTGACTTCCCTAGCAAGTCGCTGGCCGGGGTCGGGGTGATCTTCTATGTGCTCATGGCCTTGCGCGCACGCCTGCGCAGCTTGGGGCGCTACGACACGCAAGCACAGCCGAACATCGGCGAGCTGCTCGACCTGGTGGCGCTGGGCAGCGTCGCCGACGTGGTGCCGCTGGACGCCAACAACCGCATCCTGGTGCACCAGGGCCTCGAACGCATTCGTGCCGGCCGCGCTCGGCCGGGGCTCAAGGCGATTCTTGAGGTGGCCCGCCGTGATCACCGGCGCATCACCTCCACCGACCTGGGCTTCATCCTTGGCCCGCGCTTGAACGCGGCTGGGCGCTTGGACGACATGAGCCTGGGCATCGAGTGCCTGCTGTGCGAAGACGCCGCCCTGGCCCAGGAAATGGCCCAGCAGCTGGACGACCTCAACCAGGACCGCAAGTCTATCGAGCAGGGCATGCAGCGCGAGGCGCTGGCCCAGCTCAAGGACCTGCCCGTCGAATCGATGCCGTACGGCTTGTGCCTGTTCGATGCCGACTGGCACCAAGGCGTGATCGGGATCCTTGCCTCACGCTTGAAGGAACGTTATCACCGTCCGACCATCGCCTTTGCCGATGCCGGCGACGGCATGCTCAAGGGCTCGGCACGTTCGGTGCCGGGTTTTCATATCCGCGATGCGCTGGATGCGGTGGCCGCGCGCCATCCGCAGCTGATCAGCAAATTCGGCGGGCACGCCATGGCCGCCGGGTTGTCGTTGCCTGAAGGCAACTTCCCGGCATTCGCCGAGGCGTTTGACCAGGAAGTGCGGCGCCAGCTGCGCGAAGAAGACCTCACCGGCCGGCTTCTGTCGGATGGCAGCCTGGCCGTGGAAGAGTTTCACCTTGACCTGGCCAAGGCCTTGCGCCACGCCGGGCCATGGGGGCAGCACTTCCCTGAGCCGTTGTTCCATGGTGTGTTTCAGCTGGTCGAGCAGCGAGTGGTCGGCGAGCGGCACCTGAAAGTGGTGCTCAAGAGCGAATGTGGGTCGGTGAGGCTTGATGGCATTGCCTTCGGCGTCGACCGCGAGGTGTGGCCGAACCCTACCGTGCGTTGGGTGGAGCTGGCCTACAAGCTGGATGTGAACGAGTTTCGGGGTAATGAGAGCGTGCAGTTGATGATTGCCCACATGGAGCCGCGCTGAGGGCTTCAAGGTGATTGGCTTGGGTGTTGTGGTGCGGCGGATATCGAGCGCCGCCCGCGCGGCGCTTCGCAGCACAAGGCTGCTCCTACACCTGTTTCGGGCCAATGATTCCTGAGGCATGGGCGCGCGGCCCCTCACCGCCCACCTCAATATTGAGTAGGACCAACAAGGCGGTCGCGCGCAACTATCACAGGCCTCACTGGCCGGAAACAAATGTAGGAGCAGCCTTGTGCTGCGAAGCGCCGCGCGGGCGGCGCTCGATTTCACAGGCACCATCACCCTCAAGCCAACCCCCATGGAACCTTCCCCCCACCCATTCTGGTCTAGTCTGAAGTTATGACCGGACCTGGGCCAAGGACGTGCAATTGAGTGTCCGGGCCGGATCACCATTGGAGTCCTTGGGAGGTGCCCTCATGAGCCTGCTGCTCGAGCCTTACACCCTGCGTCAGCTGACGTTGCCCAACCGCATCGCGGTCTCGCCGATGTGCCAGTATTCCGCTGTCGATGGCTTGGCCAACGACTGGCATCTTGTTCATTTAGGTAGCCGCGCCGTTGGTGGCGCCGGGCTGGTCATCACCGAAGCAGTCGCTGTGACCGCCGATGGCCGTATCACTGCCGAGGACCTCGGTCTGTGGACCGAAGATCAGATTGCGCCACTGCAACGCATCACGCGCTTCATCACCGCCCAGGGCGCTGTGCCGGGCATCCAGCTGGCCCACGCCGGGCGCAAAGCCAGCACCCATCGCCCGTGGCTGGGCAAGCATGGCAGCGTCAAGATCGAGAACGGTGGCTGGCAGCCGGTGGGGCCCTCGAAAATTGCCTTCGACCCTGAACACACAGCACCGCGTGAGTTGAGCAAGGACGAGATCCAGGAGGTTGTAGCCGCGTTCGTCAAAGCGACCGAACGGGCATTGAAAGCAGGCTTCAAAGTGGTCGAAATCCACGCGGCGCATGGCTATTTGCTGCACCAGTTCCTCTCGCCACTGAGCAACCAGCGCCGCGATGACTATGGCAGTTGTTTCGAAAACCGCATCCGCCTGACCCTGCAGGTGACTGAGGCAGTGCGCAAAGTCTGGCCGCAGGAGCTGCCGCTGTTCGTTCGCGTTTCAGCGACCGACTGGGTAGAGGACGGCTGGAACCCTGACGAAACCGTCGAACTGGCACGGCGCCTGCGCTTGCTAGGCGTCGACCTTATCGATGTTTCATCCGGCGGCACGTCGGTCAACGCCGAGATCCCGACCGGCCCCGGCTACCAGACCCGCTTCGCCGAGCGCGTGCGCAAAGAGTCGGAAATCGCCACCGGCACCGTGGGCATGATCACCGAACCGGCCCAGGCCGAGCACATCCTGCGCACCGGCCAGGCTGACGTCATCTTCCTGGCCCGCGAGCTGCTGCGCGACCCTTACTGGCCGCTGCATGCCGACGATGACCTGGGCGGCAACAAGGCCACCTGGCCGGCGCAGTATCAACGGGCTACCAGCCGGGCTAACCCGATTCATGAGTCGGATTTGCGGGATTAGACTGAGTGGTTTGCGGGTGTCTGGCTTTGGGTGTGAGGGGGTGCTGACATCGAGCGCCGCCCGCGCGGCGCTTCGCAGCACAAGGCTGCTCCTACATCTGTTTCGGGCCAATTATTCCTGAGCCATGGGCGCGCGGCTCCTTGGCACCCGCCTTGATATCGAGACGTACAAACAAGGTGGTCGCGCGCGCAGGCACAGGCGTGACTGGCCCGAAACAAATGTAGGAGCAGCCTTGTGCTGCGAAGCGCCGCGCGGGCGGCGCTCGATCTCGAAGGCGCTACAAATCCACTGACAAGCCCCAACTCAATGCTTGATCATCACATGCCGCACACAGGTGTAGTCCTCCAGCCCATACACCGACATATCCTTCCCATACCCCGAATGCTTCTGCCCGCCATGGGGCATTTCGCTGACCAGCATGAAGTGGGTATTCACCCAGGTGCAGCCGTACTGCAAGCGCGCCGCCAGGCGATGGGCGCGGCCGGTGTCGCGGGTCCACACCGATGACGCCAGGCCGTAGTTGGAATCGTTGGCCCACGCGAGTGCCTGCGCCTCGTCGGTGAAGCGGGTTACCGAGACCACCGGGCCAAATACCTCATTGCGCACGATCTCGTCATCCTGCAGAGCATCGGCCAGTACGGTTGGCTCGAAGAAGAAGCCGTCGCCATCAATCGCCTTGCCACCTGTCACCAGACGAATGTGCGGTTGGGCGATGGCCCGCTCCACAAGGCCGGCGACCTTGTCGCGGTGCTGTGCGCTGATCAGTGGCCCCAGTTCCGTATCCTCGGCGTCCTGCAGGCCGGGCTTGAGGCTGGCCACCGCTTCGCCCAGTCGCTGCACGAATGGCTCATAGATGCCGTCTTGCACATAAAGGCGGCAAGCCGCGGTGCAGTCTTGGCCAGCGTTGTAGAAGCCGAACGTGCGGATACCCTCAATGGCGGCGTCAATGTCGGCATCGTCGAACACCAGCACCGGCGCCTTGCCGCCCAGCTCCATGTGCATGCGCTTCACACTGTCGGCGGTGGCGCTGATGATGTGCGCGCCGGTGGGGATCGAACCGGTCAGTGAGACCATGCGCACGTTCGGGTGGGTGACCAGCGGCGTGCCGACGGTTTGGCCACGGCCGAAGAGAATATTGAGCACGCCAGGTGGCAGCAGCCCTTGCGCCAGCTCGCCCAGGCGCAGTGCGGTGAGCGGCGTCAGTTCGGATGGTTTGATCACTACGGTGTTGCCGGCTGCCAGGGCCGGCGCGACTTTCCAGGCCAGCATCATCAATGGGTAGTTCCACGGGGCGATCGAGGCGACCACGCCCAGTGGGTCGCGGCGGATCATCGAGGTGTGCCCTGGCAAGTACTCGCCGGCCGCCGAGCCACCCAGGCAGCGCGCCGCCCCGGCGAAAAAGCGGAACACGTCGGCAATCGCCGGGATTTCGTCATTCAGCGCAGCACTGAAGGGCTTGCCGCAGTTCTGCGATTCGAGCCGGGCCAGTTCCTCGCCATGCTGCTCGATGGTCTCGGCCAGCGCGAGCAATGCCAGGGAGCGGTCCTTGGGGCTAGCCTGCGACCAGCTCTCGAAGGCCAGGTCGGCGGCACGCACGGCGCTGTCGACCTGCGCTTCGCTGGCTTCGTTGATTTGCGCCAGGGCGCTGCCCGAGGCGGGGTTGAGCACGGTCCAGGCCGGCCCCTCGCCGGCGACCAGTTGACCGTTGATCAGCATCTGCGTTTGCATGGAAGACTCCTCCAGGGTCATTTGCCACTGCCCGCGACGCTTTCGCCGCCGCGGGTCAGGTAATAGGCGCCGAGGATCGGCAGCATGGTCACCAGCATCACCAGCATGGCGACCACATTGGTCACGGGCACGTCGCGGGGGCGGCTGAGTTGGTTGAGCAACCAGATCGGCAGCGTGCGCTCGTGCCCTGCGGTAAAGGTGGTCACGATGATTTCGTCGAACGACAAAGCGAAGGCCAGCATGCCACCTGCCAGCAGTGCCGAGCCGAGGTTGGGCAGGATGATGTAGCGGAAGGTCTGCCAGCCATCCGCGCCTAGGTCCATCGAGGCTTCGATCAGGCTTTGCGAGGTCCGCCGCAGGCGGGCGATGACGTTGTTGTAGACGATCACCACGCAGAAGGTTGCGTGGCCGACCACGATGGTGAACAGGCCAGGTTCGATGCCCAGGCTCTTGAACGCGGAGAGCAGGGCGATACCGGTGATGATGCCAGGCAAGGCGATCGGCAAAATCAGCATCAGCGAGATGCCCTCCTTGCCAAAAAAGCTGCGCCGGTACAGCGCCGCCGAGGCCAGGGTGCCGAGCACCAGGGCAATCAGCGTGGCCAGGCAGGCAACCTGCAGCGACAGCTTGATGGCTTCGAGCACATCCGGGCGAGCGAAGGCCACGCTGAACCACTTCAGGGTAAAGCCCTGGGGGGGGAAGCTGAACGCCGCATCTTCGGTGTTGAAGGCGTAGAGGACGATGATCAGGATCGGGAAGTGCAGGAACAGCAACCCGCCCCAGGCCGCCAGGCGCAAGCCGGTTGATGCGTTTTCAGAGTGCATCGAATGCCCCCAGGCGCTTGACGATGGACAGGTAGACCGCGATCAGCACGATAGGCACCAAGGTAAACGCGGCGGCCATTGGCATGTTGCCGATCGCCCCTTGTTGGGCATAGACCATGCTGCCGATGAAGTAACCGGGCGGGCCGATCAGCTGCGGCACGATGAAGTCGCCCAGGGTCAGGGAGAAGGTAAAGATAGACCCCGCGGCAATGCCCGGGATCGACAGCGGCAAAATCACCTGCCAGAAGGTTTGCCTGGGCCTGGCCCCCAGGTCCGCAGAAGCTTGCAGCAAGGACGGCGGCAGGCGCTCCAGCGAGGCCTGGATCGGCAGGATCATGAACGGCAGCCAGATGTACACGAACACCATGAAGCGCCCCAGGTGCGAGGTCGACAGGGTACTGCCGCCAACGCCAGGCACTGTCAGCACCGCCTGCAGCAGGCCATCCAGGTGCAGCACCTGGACGAACCACTGGGCCACGCCGCCCTTGGCCAGCAGCAAGGTCCAGGCGTAAGTCTTGACGATGTAGCTGGCCCACATCGGCATCATCACCGCGATGTAGAAAAATGCCTTGGTCTTGCCGCTGGTGTAGCGCGCCATGTAGTAGGCGATCGGGAAGGCCAGCACCGCGCTGGCCAGCGACACCGCCACTGCCATGCCCAAGGTGCGCAGGATGATGTCGAAGTTCGACGGGTTGAACAGCGCGGCGAAATTGCCCAGGGTCAGGTCCGGGGTCACCGCCATGGTGAAGTCGTCGAACGTGTAGAAACCCTGCCACAGCAGGTTCAGCAACGAGCCCAGGTAGATCGCCCCGAACCAGGTCAGTGGCGGGATCAACAGCAGCATCAGGTAGAGGTTGGGGCGCCGGTACAACAGGTTGGAGAACCTGCGCATCGGGCTTGGGTTGGCGCGCGGGGCGTTCATCTCAGCGGCCCTCGTCGAGCACGGTTTCCTGCAGGGCGGTCATCGCTTCACGGGGCCAGCGCGCCAGCACCCGCTGGCCGGCCTGCCAGGTGGGCGGCTGTGCCTGCCAGCGGTCGTTGGCCTGGCTTACGGTCAGCAGCTGGCCGCTGTCCAGCTGCAGCTCGAAGCGGGTGGCACTGCCTTGATACTGCACATCGTGCAACAGGCCACTGACTTGCACTTCATGGCTGGCGGCGGCCTGTTCGCCCAGGCGGATATGCTCGGGGCGGATGGAAAACGGCGCGGGGCTGCCATTGAGTTGCTCGGCCAACGCCCCGCGCACCACGTTCGAGGTGCCGACGAACTCGGCGACGAAGGTAGTGGCCGGCTTCATGTACAGGTTGCGCGGGGTGTCGACCTGTTCGATGCGCCCGCGGTTGAACACCGCGACCCGGTCGGACATCGACAGCGCTTCGGTCTGGTCGTGGGTGACGAAGATGAAGGTGATCCCCAGCTGGCGCTGGAGTTTTTTCAGTTCGCCCTGCATTTGCTCGCGCAGCTTCAGGTCCAGTGCACCCAGCGGTTCGTCGAGCAACAGCACCCGTGGGCGGTTGACCAGGGCGCGGGCGAGGGCGACGCGCTGGCGCTGGCCGCCGGACAGCTGCGCCGGTTTGCGCGCACCGTAACCGGCCAGCGCCACCATCGCCAAGGCCTCTTCAGCGCGGGCGTGGCGCTCGGCCTTGGCCACGCCTTTGACCTTGAGGCCGTAGGCGATGTTGTCACGCACGTTCATGTGCGGGAACAGTGCGTAGTCCTGGAATACGGTGTTGACGTCGCGTTGGTAGGGCGGCACGCCTGCAGCTTCGACGCCATGGATGCGGATCGAGCCAGTGTTGGGTTGTTCGAAGCCTGCGATCAGGCGCAGGCAGGTGGTCTTGCCCGAGCCGGAAGGGCCGAGCATGGAAAAGAACTCGCCATCTTCGATGTCGATGCTGACCTGGTCGACGGCCTTGACCTCGCCGAAGGTGCGTGAAACGTGGGTGAACTGGACGGCTAGGGGCATGGGCGGTACTCAGCTGTGCTTGTAGTGCCTGCACCGGCCCTTTCGCGGGCAAGCCCGCTCCCACATGGACCGTAGCGACGCTGCCCTTGTGGGAGCGGGCTCGTCCCGCGAAGGGGCCGGGACAGGCTCATTCGACCTTAGCGTCCACCCATGATCGCAATATAATCCTGCGTCCACCGGCTGTACGGCACGAACTTGCCACCCTGGGCCTGCGGGGTCTTCCAGAAGGCGATCTTGTCGAAGTTATCGAAGCCATTGGTCTTGCACCCTTCGGCGCCCAGCAGTTCGCTGCCGGTGCAGGCCGCAGGCACCGCGGGCAACGAGCCGAACCAGGCCGCCACATCACCTTGCACCTTCGGTTGCAGCGACCAGTCCATCCATTTGTAGGCACAGTTGGGGTGTTTGGCCTCGCTGTGCAGCATGGTGGTGTCGGCCCAGCCCGTGGCGCCTTCTTTCGGAATGGTCGAGGCCACCGGCTGGTTCTCGGCTTTCAGGCCGTTGACCATGTAGCCCCAGGAGCTGGACGCGGCCACGCCTTCGTTCTTCACATCGCTCATCTGCACCGTGGCGTCATGCCAGTAGCGGTGAATCAGCGGCTGCTGCTGGCGCAACAGTTCGAGCACCGCCTTGTACTGGGTCTCGTTCAGTTCGTAGGGGTCCTGGATGCCCAGTTCCGGCTTGGCCGACTTCAGGTACAGCGCCGCATCGGCGATGTAGATCGGCCCGTCGTAGGCTTGCACGCGGCCTTTGTTCGGCTTGCCGTCGGGAAGGTTTTGCGGCTCGAAGACCACGCCCCAGCTGGTCGGCGGCTGCTTGAATACCGTGGTGCTGTACAGCAGCACGTTCGGCCCCCATTGGTACGGGGTGCCGTAGGCTTGCTTGTCGACCACGTACCAGCCGCCGTTTTGCAGGCGCGGGTCGATGTTCTTCCAGTTGGGGATCAGCGCGGTGTTGATCGGCTGTACCCGCTTGCCTGCGATCAGCCGCAGCGACGCGTCGCCCGAGGCGGTGACCAGGTCGTAGCCGCCCTTGGTCATCAGGCTGACCATTTCGTCCGAGGTGGCCGCGGTCTTGACGCTGACCTTGCAGCCGGTTTCCTTTTCAAAACCGGTGACCCAATCGTAGGCCTTGTCGCTTTCACCGCGCTCGATGTAGCCGGGCCAGGCGACGATATCCAGGCGCCCTTCGCCGGCTCCCAGGGCTTTGAGCGGTTCGGCGGCCTGCAGGCTGGCGCTGGCGAGCAACGCGCCAGTCATGGCGCCGAGCAATGCGGTCTTGTGCGCTGACATGGTGTTCCCTCTTCTTGGAGATCTGGGTCGGGGCAGTCATCAAGCAAGCAGTGGAGCGATCG
This sequence comes from Pseudomonas sp. B21-031, assembly GCF_024748985.1. Classification (NCBI taxonomy): domain Bacteria; kingdom Pseudomonadati; phylum Pseudomonadota; class Gammaproteobacteria; order Pseudomonadales; family Pseudomonadaceae; genus Pseudomonas; species Pseudomonas sp. B21-031. The sequence continues at coordinate 1,210,967 of NZ_CP087181.1, forward strand.
TTATAAGCGTAGTGCGATTGCGCGAGGTATTGGCGATATCGAGTCTAGTTGGCTTTTTGCTGGCCAATGCAACATCCGGAAGCAAATCCCCCCGTGGCGATCGCGTGGGCAAGGCTTAATCTGGCCATTCTTTTGCGACGTCTGGAGGCACCTGAATGAACACCCGCGGACTGCTCGACCAACTGCTCAAGTCCGGCCAGCAACTGCTCGAAAAACAGGCCGGCAAAGGCGGCTCAGGCAAGCCCGGCACCAGCGCCGGTGGCCTTGGCGGCCTGCTCTCCGGCGTGGGTGGCGGCGCGTTGGGGGCAGGGGCGCTAGGCCTGTTGCTGGGGAGCAAGAAGGCCCGCAAATATGGCGGCAAAGCCCTGACCTACGGTGGCCTGGCTGCACTCGGGGTGCTGGCCTACAAGGCCTACGGCAACTGGCAGGCGCGCCAGCCGGGGGCAGGGCAGGCGCCCGAGCCGCAAACCCTCGACCGCCTGCCACCGGCCCAGGCCGAGCAGCACAGCCAGGCGGTGCTACGCGCACTGGTGGCAGCGGCCAAGTCCGATGGCCATATCGATGAGCGCGAGCGCGCCTTGATTGAAGGCGAGTTCACCCGCCTGGACACGGACCGCGAACTGCAACACTGGCTGCACGATGAGCTGAATAAACCGCTGGACCCGGCCGAAGTGGCGCGTGCTGCACAAACACCGGAAATGGCCGCCGAGATGTACTTGGCCAGTGTAATGATGGTCGATCAGGAAAACTTCATGGAGCGCGCCTACCTGGACGAACTCGCCCGGCAGCTGCGCCTGGACCCGGCATTGCGCCAGGAACTGGAGAGCCAGGTGCGCCTCGCCGCAGGCCAATAGCAGGCGACTTGGCTTGTCCATCAGGCAAGGATGCCTGAATACCCCGCATTTCAGCCGCAAAAGCGTAGGATGCCTGGGCTATACTTCGGCGATTTTTCCCGCTCGTTGTGAATTCCTGAGGGCTGAATGTGAAAAACTGGACCTTGCGCCAACGGATCCTGGCAAGTTTCGCCGTGATCATCGCCATCATGCTGCTGATGATCGTAGCCGCCTACTCGCGGCTGGTGGCGATCGAAAGTGCCGAGGAGGCAGTGGGGACCGACAGCATCCCCGGGGTCTACTACAGCTCGATGATCCGCAGTGCCTGGGTCGACAGCTACGTCACCAGCCAGCAACTGGTAGGCCTGTCCAACCACCGCGAAATCACCTCGGCGGACCTGGAACTGTTCAAGAGCTTCGAGGACCGCCTCAAGCAACACATGGCCAGCTACCAGACCACCATCAAGGACAGCGACGACCAGGCCCGCTTCGACAGCTTCGTGCAGCTGGAACAGAACTACCTCAAGATCGTCGGCCAGGTGCTGGACACCTATCGCCAGCACAACTATGCCGAAGCCGAACGGCTTATCATCGAGGTGCTCACCCCCACATGGGTTGATGGTCGCAAGCACCTGAACGAAGTCATCGAGAACAACCGAGCCTCGGCCGACGCTGCCACTCAAGATATCGTTAGCGCCGTGAGCACGGCCAAGGGCAGCATGATGGTTTCGCTGCTGCTGGCAATCGTTGCCGCCGGGATCTGCGGCTTGCTGCTGATGCGCGCCATCAGCGCCCCCATGCAGCGCATCGTCCACGCCCTCGACAGGCTGCGTTCGGGTGACCTGAGCATGCGCCTGAGCCTGGACCGCAAGGACGAGTTCGGCGCCATCGAAAGCGGCTTCAACGAAATGGCCGAAGCGCTGGCCAACCTGGTGTCCCAGGCCCAGCGGTCATCGGTGCAGGTGACCACCTCAGTGACCGAGATCGCCGCCACATCCAAGCAGCAGCAGGCCACAGCCACCGAGACCGCCGCGACCACCACCGAAATCGGCGCCACCTCGCGGGAAATCGCCGCCACCTCGCGTGACCTGGTACGCACCATGACCGAGGTCACCTCTGCCGCCGATCAGGCCTCCAGCCTGGCAGGCTCCGGCCAACAAGGCTTGGCCCGCATGGAAGAAACCATGCACCAGGTGATGGGCGCCGCCGACCTGGTCAATGCCAAGCTCGGCATCCTCAACGAAAAGGCCAGCAACATCACCCAGATGGTGGTGACCATCGTCAAGGTCGCCGACCAGACCAACCTGTTGTCGCTCAATGCCGCCATCGAAGCGGAAAAGGCCGGCGAGTATGGCCGTGGCTTCGCCGTAGTGGCGACCGAGGTACGCCGCCTGGCTGACCAGACGGCAGTGGCCACCTACGACATCGAACAGATGGTGCGCGAAATTCAGTCGGCGGTGTCGGCCGGGGTCATGGGCATGGACAAGTTCTCTGAAGAAGTGCGCCGCGGCATGTTCGAGGTGCAGCAAGTGGGCGAGCAGCTCAGCCAGATCATCCATCAGGTGCAGGCCCTGGCGCCGCGTGTGCTGATGGTCAACGAGGGCATGCAGGCCCAGGCCACCGGCGCCGAGCAGATCAACCAGGCGCTGGCCCAGCTGAGCGATGCCAGTACCCAGACGGTCGAGTCGCTGCGCCAAGCCAGTTTTGCCATTGACGAGCTCAGCCAAGTGGCAGCAGGCCTGCGTGGCGGCGTGTCGCGCTTCAAAGTCTGACGACCATGAATGACTTGCAACCCCGCGCAGCGCAGGCAAGCGACGCCAAGGGCACGCTGTACCTGCAGTTTCGCATCGCTGACCAGCGTTTTGCCCTGGACGTGCATGAGGTGATCGAGGTGCTGCCGCGCCGGCCGCTCAAGCCAATTGCCCAGGCGCCGTCGTGGGTCGCGGGTATCCTTGCGCACCGCGGCGCACTGGTGCCGGTGGTCGACCTGTCGGCACTGAGCTTTGGCCTGGCGGCGGCACAACGCACCAGTACGCGGCTGGTGCTGGTGCGTTACCGGTGCGACTTGCAGCTTGGGCTGATCCTTGAACAGGCCACCGAGACCTTGCGTTGCCGCCCCGAAGAATTCCAGCCGTATGGCCTGGACAACGGCGACGCACCCTACCTGGGGCCTGTGCGCCAGGATGGCCAAGGCCTGGTGCAGCGCATCGCCGTCGATGACTTGCTGACAGATGCCGTGCGCGAGCTGTTGTTTGCCGATGAACGCGGGGCCTCTGCGCCAGGAATGCCGACATGATTGAACAGCGTTTCTTCCGCTATCTGCACGAGCGCATCGGCCTGGACGTGGAGTCGGTAGGTGCGCCGATGGTCGAGCGTGCCTTGCGCCAGCGCTGCAGTGCCGTGAACGCCGTGGACCTGGACGACTACTGGCTGCGCCTGCAGCAGTCGGCGGACGAGCAACAGGCCCTGATCGAGGCGGTCATTGTCCCCGAGACTTGGTTCTTCCGTTATCCAGAATCTTTCACGGCCCTGGTGGGCCTGGCCCATAAGCGCCTGGCAGAACTGGCCGGCGCACGCCCGGTGCGGCTGCTCAGCCTGCCGTGCTCGACCGGCGAAGAACCTTATTCCCTGGCCATGGCGCTGCTCGATGGCGGCATGAGCCCTGGCGCGTTCGTGATCGACGGCATCGACATCAGCCCCCTTTCGGTGGCCAAGGGTGAGCAGGCGGTTTATGGCCGCAATGCGTTTCGCGGCAGCGACCTGGGCTTTCGCGAGCGCTTTTTCGATGCGCTCGGTGACGGCCATCGCCTGCATGATCGCGTGCGCCAGCAAGTCAGCCTGCAAGTGGGTAATGTGCTGGACCCGGCCCTGGCCAGCCGCGATGGCCTGTACGACTTCGTGTTCTGTCGCAATCTGTTGATTTATTTCGACGTGGCCACTCAGCAGCGCGTGTTCGAGGTGCTCAAGCGCCTGACTCATCCGCAGGGTGTGCTGTTTATCGGGCCTGCCGAAGGCAGCTTGCTGGCGCGGCTGGGCATGCGCCCGCTGGGTATCGCTCAATCGTTCGCCTACGTGCGTCAGGAGGGCGCTGTGGCACCGGCCCGCGTGCTACCCGCGCCGCCAGCCAAGCGCGCGCTGCCGCCTTTGCCCCTGCCCGTGTACCCGCCGCCGACGCCGTCATTGGCGCGGCCGTTGCGAGCGCTTCCGTTCACTGCCAAGGCGCCACTGCCGGCAGAACGCAAAGGCGAGAACGAAGCCGAACTGCTGGCCAGCATTGCCCGGCATGCCAACGCGGGCGCCAGTGCGCAGGCGCGTGCCGCCTGCCAGCGCTACTTGAGCCAGTTCGCGCCGACGGCGCAGGTTTACTACTGGCTGGGCTTGCTCAGTGATACCGAAGGCGATGCTGGCCAGGCGCTTACCCACTATCGCAAGGCCCTGTACCTGGAGCCGCAGCACCCCGAAGCCTTGGTGCACCTGGCGGCCTTGCTCGCGGCCCAGGGCGACCTGGCAGGCGCCCAGCGTTTGCAGGCGCGTGCTGCACGGGCGGGACGGGAGCCTGAACGATGAGGGGTGAATCCGCGATGCAACTGCTTGCCCAGGCCGACGAGCGCATCGACGACTGCTGGAACCGAATCGGCGTGCACGGCGACAAACAGTGCCCGCTGCTGGAGCGGCATATTCATTGCCGCAACTGTGACGTGTATGCCGCTGCCGCCACGCGCCTGCTCGACCGTTATGCGCTGCTGCAGGATGACCACGCCGCCGTTGCGCCAGCGGCCGAGGAATCGGTTGGCCGCTCCATGCTGCTGTTCAGGCTCGGCGAAGAATGGCTGGCCTTGGCGACCGCCTGCCTGGCTGAAATCGCCCCCTTGCAGGCGGTGCATTCGCTGCCGCACCAGCGTTCCCGAATGCTGCAGGGCGTTGCCAATGTGCGCGGTGCATTGGTGCCGTGCCTGTCGCTGGCTGATTTGCTGGGTGTGCAGCCGGCTGCTGGGCCGCAACGCAGCGGCCGCGAGATGCCGCGCATGCTGATCCTGGCTGCCGAAGGGGGGCCGGTGGTGATGGCGGTCGAGGAAATCGACGGCATTCACCGGCTTGACCCGACGCTGCTGGGCAGTGGCCAGGACGCTACCCACTTCACCGCGGCGGTGCTGCAGTGGCGCGGCCGCAGTGTGCGGGTGCTGGACGATCAACACTTACTGTCTGCGGTGCAGCGGAGCCTGTCATGACCCCAGAGCAAATGCGCGACGCATCGTTGCTCGAGCTGTTCAGCCTGGAAGCCGAGGCGCAGACCCAGGTACTCAGCGCCGGCCTGATGGCGCTGGAACGCAACCCCACCCAGGCCGACCAGTTGGAGGCCTGCATGCGCGCGGCCCACTCCCTGAAGGGGGCTGCACGTATTGTCGGGGTCGATGCTGGCGTGAGCGTTGCCCACGTGATGGAAGACTGCCTGGTGGCGGCGCAGGAAGGCCGCTTGCGGCTGAGCGCCGAGCATATTGATGCGCTGCTGCAGGGGACCGACCTGTTGATGCGCATCGCCACGCCGGGCGACGCGGGCGCACAAGCGACGCTGCCAGTGTTCCTCGCGCAGATGGCCAGCTTGCTGGACCCGGGCGCGGCGCCGGCGTCGGTGCCAATGGCGATGGCCATGCCGTCGCCGACACCGCCCGTGCCAACCCTGCCTGTCGAGCCCTTGCCGATGGCCCCCGAGCCCATGGACGTGGACGTCGAGCTTGAGCCTGCGCCACGGCGCAAGGCCGGTAAGCGCGCCGGCGAAGGCGCAGAACGGGTGCTGCGGGTCACGGCCGACCGCCTCAACAGCCTGCTTGACCTGTCCAGCAAGTCGCTGGTCGAGACCCAGCGGCTCAAGCCTTACCTGGCCACCCTGCAGCGCCTTAAGCGCATGCATGGCCAAGGCATGCAGGCACTCGATGGTTTGCGCATGCAATTGGAGGACAGTGGCCAGAGCAGCGAGGTGCTCGAAGCCCTGGCCCAGACCCAGCGTTTGTTGGTCGAGACCCAGCAGATTCTGCAGCAGCAGGCAGCCGACCTCGACGAGTTCGGCTGGCAGGCCAGCCAGCGTGCGCAATTGCTCTATGACACGGCGCTGGCCTGCCGGATGCGGCCCTTTGCCGACGTTCTGGCCGGGCAGAGCCGCATGGTCCGTGACCTGGGGCGATCTTTGGGCAAGCCGGTGCGCTTGGTGATCGAGGGCGAAAAGACCCAGGTCGACCGTGATGTGCTGGAAAAGCTCGAAGCCCCGCTGACCCACCTGCTGCGCAATGCGGTCGACCATGGCATCGAACTGCCAGAACGGCGCCTGCTGGCAGGCAAGGCGCAGGAGGGCGTGATTCGCCTGCGCGCCTCGCACCAGGCCGGCATGCTCAGCCTCGAGCTGATCGACGATGGCGCCGGCATCGATCTGGAGCGCCTGCGCAGCGCCATCGTCGAGCGCGCCATGTCGCCGGCCGACACCGTGGCACGGATGAGCGAGGCGGAGCTGATCACGTTCCTGTTCCTGCCCGGCTTCAGCCTGCGCGACAAGGTGACCGAGGTGTCAGGGCGCGGGGTTGGGCTGGACGCCGTGCAACACATGATTCGCGAGCTGCGCGGGTCGATCGAATTGACCCAGCTGGCCGGGCAGGGCTGCCGCTTCCACCTGCAGGTGCCGCTGACACTGTCGGTGGTGCGCAGCCTGGTGGTGGAAGTGGGCGGCGAAGCCTATGCGTTCCCGCTCGCGCACATCGAACGCACGCTGGAGGTGACCGCCGAGCAGATCGTGCAGATCGAAGGGCGTCAGCATTTTTGGCATGAAGGGCGGCACATCGGCCTGGTGGCGGCCAGCCAGTTGCTCAATCGCCCAGCAGGGCAGGCCGATGAAAGCAGCCTGCGGGTGGTGGTGATTCGAGAGCGCGAGCAACTCTATGGGGTGGCGGTGGAACGCTTGATCGGCGAGCGGGTGCTGGTGGTGATGCCCCTCGATCCCCGCCTGGGCAAGGTCCAGGACATCTCCTCCGGAGCATTGCTCGACGATGGCTCGGTGGTGCTGATCGTTGACGTCGAAGACCTGCTGCGCTCGGTGGAAAAACTGCTCAGTACTGGCAGCCTGGAGCGCATCGAGCGGGGCAACAGTGGCACCCGCGGCCTGGCGCGCAAGCGCATCCTGGTGGTCGACGACTCGCTCACCGTGCGCGAACTGCAGCGCAAACTGTTGGGTAACCGCGGTTACGACGTGGCCGTGGCGGTGGATGGCATGGACGGCTGGAATGCCCTGCGCGGCGAAGACTTCGACTTGCTGATCACCGACATCGACATGCCGCGCATGGATGGCATCGAGCTGGTCACCCTGGTGCGCCGGGACCAGCGCCTGCAATCGCTGCCGGTGATGGTGGTTTCGTACAAGGACCGTGAGGAAGACCGGCGGCGTGGCCTGGACGCTGGCGCCGACTACTATTTGGCAAAGGCCAGTTTCCACGACGATGCGTTGCTGGATGCTGTGGTGGAGCTGATTGGAGGTGCTCAGGGATGAAGGTCGCCATCGTCAACGATATGCCCATGGCGGTGGAGGCGTTGCGCCGGGCGCTGGCCTTCGAGCCCGCGCACCAGGTGATCTGGGTAGCAGGCAACGGCGCCGAGGCGGTGCAGCGGTGCGCCGAGCAACAGCCAGACCTGATCCTCATGGACTTGATCATGCCGGTGATGGATGGGGTAGAGGCGACGCGTCGGATCATGGCCGAGACCCCCTGCGCCATCGTCATCGTCACGGTCGACCGCAAGCAGAACGTGCACCGGGTGTTCGAGGCCATGGGCCATGGCGCCCTGGATGTGGTCGATACCCCGGCCCTGGGCGCGGGCGATGCCCGTGAGGCGGCGGCGCCATTGCTGCGCAAGATCCTCAACATCGGCTGGCTGATAGGCCAGCAGCGCACGCCGGCGGCGCGCCCGGTTGCCACGCCATTGCGCGAGGCGTCCCAGCGTCGCGGCTTGGTGGCAATCGGTTCGTCGGCCGGCGGCCCGGCCGCCCTCGAGGTGCTGCTCAAGGGCTTGCCGCCGGCGTTTCCGGCGGCCATCGTGCTGGTCCAGCACGTCGACCAGGTATTCGCCGCAGGCATGGCCGAATGGCTCAGCAGCGCTGCCGGCCTGCCGGTGCGCCTGGCCCGCGGGGGCGAGCCGCCGCAGCCGGGGCAAGTCCTGCTGGCAGGCACCAACCACCATATCCGCCTGCTGCAAAATGGTCAGCTGGCCTACACTGCCGAACCCGTCAACGAAATCTACCGGCCTTCGATCGATGTGTTCTTCGAGAGCGTGGCGCGCTACTGGAGCGGCGATGCGGTGGGTGTGCTGCTCACCGGCATGGGCCGCGACGGTGCCCAGGGCCTCAAACAGATGCGCCAGCAGGGCTTCCTGACCATCGCTCAGGACCAGGCCAGCAGTGCCGTATACGGCATGCCCAAGGCCGCCGCCGCGATTGACGCGGCGGTGGAAATCCGCCCGCTGGAGCGAATCGCCGGGCGATTGATGGAATTCTTTGCAAAATGACGATATGTAATGAATCACGCCGCCTGGTCGGCGGTGATCAGGTGAATAGGCATGAATGATCTACCGATCGAAGGTTTCGCGACCACCAACGAAAACTCGGCGATGGTGCTGTTGGTCGACGATCAGGCAATGATCGGCGAGGCGGTGCGACGTGGCCTGGCCCATGAAGACAACATCGACTTCCATTTCTGCGCCGACCCGCACCAGGCCGTGGCCCAAGCCATGCGCATCAAACCGACGGTGATCCTGCAGGACCTGATCATGCCGGGCCTGGATGGGCTGACGCTGGTGCGTGAGTACCGCAACAACCCGGCTACCCAGGATATCCCGATCATCGTCCTGTCGACCAAGGAAGACCCGCTGGTGAAGAGCGCGGCGTTTGCTGCGGGGGCCAACGACTACCTGGTCAAGTTGCCGGACAACATCGAACTGGTGGCGCGCATTCGCTACCACTCGCGTTCTTACCTGACGTTGCTCCAGCGTGACGAGGCGTACCGCGCCCTGCGGGTCAGCCAGCAGCAGTTGCTCGATTCCAACCTGATGCTGCAGCGGTTGATGAACTCCGATGGCCTGACGGGGCTGTCCAACCGACGGCACTTCGACGAATACCTGGAGCTGGAATGGCGCCGGGCCATGCGTGAGCAGCAGCAGTTGTCGTTGTTGATGATCGATGTCGACTACTTCAAGGCCTACAACGACAGTTTCGGGCATTTGGCGGGTGATGAGGCGTTGCGCCAGGTGGCTGAAGCGATCCGCGGCTCGTGCTCGCGGCCGACCGATCTGCCGGCGCGTTATGGGGGCGAGGAGTTTGCCCTGGTGTTGCCCAATACGTCCCCAGGCGGGGCGCGGCTGATTGCCGAAAAACTGCGCCAGACGGTGTTGGCATTGGGCATCCCGCACACGGCGCCAGCGGCGGATTCGCGGTTGACGGTGAGCATTGGCCTGGCGACCCAGACACCCGCGGTGGGCGGGCATTGCCGGCAGTTGATTTCGGCGGCGGACAAGGGGCTGTACCTGGCCAAGAATGGGGGGCGTAACCAGGTGGGTATTGCTTAAGGTTGCGGCTGCGGCGTAGTGCTTCGTAGTTCCGGGTGCAGGGTACCGCCCGGCGGGTCTGCCGCCATGCGTTGGACTCGGTTATACTCGCAGGCTTTTCACCGAATTCGCACGAGAGCCGTCGCCCATGGAAATCCAACCGATCCTGAACACCATCAAGGACCTCACCGAGCGTTCCCAGTCAATTCGGGGGTATCTTTGACTACGATCAAAAGCATGACCGCCTGATCGAAGTCAACCGCGAGCTGGAAGACCCGGCCGTCTGGAACAAGCCTGAGTATGCCCAGGCCCTGGGCCGCGAACGTGCCATGCTGGTACAGGTCGTCGAGACGTTGGACAAGATGGCCAACGGCCTGTCCGACTGCAAGGACCTGCTCGACATGGCTGTCGATGAAGAGGACGAAAGCGCCGTCGGCGACGTCGTGACCGAGCTGGAAGGCCTGGAAGAAAAACTGGCCCAGCTTGAGTTCCGTCGCATGTTCAGCGGCGAGATGGACATGAACAACGCCTACCTGGACATCCAGGCCGGCTCCGGCGGTACCGAAGCGCAGGACTGGGCCAACATCCTGCTGCGCATGTACCTGCGCTGGGCCGACAAGCGCGGTTTCGACGCCACCATCATCGAGCTCTCCGAAGGTGAAGTCGCCGGCATCAAGGGCGCCACCGTGCACATCAAGGGCGAATATGCCTTTGGCTGGCTGCGCACCGAAATCGGCGTGCACCGCCTGGTCCGTAAAAGCCCGTTCGACTCCGGCGCCCGTCGCCACACCTCGTTCTCGGCGGTGTTCGTGTCGCCCGAGATCGACGACAAGGTCGAAATCGACATCAACCCGTCCGACCTGCGCGTCGACACCTACCGCTCCTCGGGCGCCGGTGGTCAGCACGTAAACACCACCGACTCCGCCGTGCGTATTACCCACGTGCCGACCAACACCGTGGTGGCCTGCCAGAACGAACGCTCCCAGCACGCCAACAAAGACACCGCCATGAAAATGCTGCGGGCCAAGTTGTACGAGCTGGAGATGCAGAAGCGCAACGCCGCTTCCCAGGCGCTGGAAGACAGCAAGTCGGACATCGGTTGGGGCCACCAGATCCGCTCCTACGTATTGGATGACTCGCGCATCAAGGACTTGCGGACCGGCGTTGAGCGCAGCGACTGCCAGAAGGTGCTGGACGGCGACCTCGACCAGTACCTGGAAGCGAGCCTCAAGCAAGGGCTGTAAGCCGCACACCACTGCCGCGATGCCTGGCTACCCGCCGGCATCGCGTGCCCTGCCCGAAAAGGGCAACGAATACCTGATGGAAAGAATGACGACATGAGCGACCTCAATAGCGCACCGCAAGACCTGCAACAGGAAGAAAACGCCCTGATCGCCCTGCGCAAGGAAAAACTTGCCGCAGAGCGCGCCAAGGGCAATGCCTTCCCCAATGACTTCCGTCGCGACAGCTACTGCAACGACCTGCAGAAGCAGTACGCTGACAAGACTAAGGAAGAACTGGAAGCTGCAGCGATTCCGGTCAAGGTTGCCGGGCGCATCATGCTCAACCGTGGCTCGTTCATGGTCATCCAGGACATGACTGGCCGCATCCAGGTCTACGTCAACCGCAAGACTCTGCCGGAAGAAACCCTGGCCGCCGTCAAGACCTGGGACCTGGGCGACATCATCAGCGCCGAGGGCACCCTGGCCCGCTCTGGCAAAGGTGACCTGTACGTCGAGATGACCAACGTGCGCCTGCTGACCAAGTCGCTGCGCCCGCTGCCCGACAAGCACCATGGCCTGACCGACACCGAGCAGCGCTACCGTCAGCGTTACGTCGACCTGATGGTCAACGAAGAAACCCGCCACACCTTCCGTGTTCGCTCGCAGGTGATTTCGCACATCCGCAAGTTCCTGATCGAGCGCGACTTCCTCGAAGTCGAGACGCCGATGCTGCAGACCATCCCAGGCGGCGCTGCGGCCAAGCCGTTCGAAACCCACCACAACGCCTTGGACATGGCCATGTTCCTGCGCATTGCGCCGGAGCTGTACCTCAAGCGTCTGGTGGTCGGTGGTTTCGAGAAAGTCTTCGAGATCAACCGCAACTTCCGTAACGAAGGCGTTTCGACCCGGCACAACCCCGAGTTCACCATGCTCGAGTTCTACCAGGCCTACGCTGACTACACCGACAACATGGACCTCACCGAAGAGCTGTTCCGCGAGCTGGCGCAGCTGGTGCTGGGCAGCACTGACGTGCCGTACGGCGACAAGGTGTTCCACTTCGGCGAGCCGTTCGTGCGCCTGTCGGTGTTCGATTCGATCCTCAAGTACAACCCTGAGCTGACCGCTGCCGACCTGCAAGACGTCGACCGTGCCCGTGACATCGCCAAGAAGGCCGGTGCCAAGGTGCTGGGCCACGAAGGCCTGGGCAAGCTGCAGGTGATGATTTTCGAAGAGCTGGTCGAGCACAAGCTGGAGCAGCCGCACTTCATCACCGAGTACCCGTTCGAGGTGTCTCCGCTGGCCCGTCGCAACGACGACAACCCGGCCGTGACCGACCGCTTCGAGCTGTTCATCGGTGGCCGCGAAATCGCCAACGCCTACTCCGAGTTGAACGATGCCGAAGACCAGGCTGAGCGCTTCCTGGCCCAGGTGGCCGAGAAGGATGCTGGTGACGACGAAGCCATGCACTACGATGCCGACTTCGTCCGCGCCCTGGAATACGGCATGCCGCCGACTGCCGGTGAAGGCATCGGCATCGACCGCCTGGTGATGCTGCTGACCAACTCGCCGTCGATTCGCGATGTGATCCTGTTCCCACATATGCGTCCGCAGGCCTGAGTGATCTGAGAAAGCCGCCTCTAGGGGCGGCTTTTTCTTGCCTGAAGCCTTATGTTGTCCGTACCGGCCCCTTCGCGGGCAAGCCCGCTCCCACAGGAATTGCGCTGCCCTCAGGCGCGATACGATCCCTGTGGGAGCGGGCTTGCCCGCGAAGGGGCCGGTACAGCCAACACACCGTCCGTGAGGTAACCCCGTGACCCCCGCAATCGCCGAGCAAGGCGCCGCCGGCATCGCCACCGCCGTCGCCGAAAGTGTGCAGTACCAGGGCCGCAAGACCGCCCGCCAAGGCAGCGAGCAGCGCCGCCAGCTGATCCTCGACGCCGCCATGCGCATCGTCGTGCGCGATGGTGTGCGCGGTGTGCGCCACCGTGCCGTGGCCGCCGAGGCGGGTGTGCCGTTGTCGGCCACCACCTATTACTTCAAGGACATCGAGGACCTGCTCACCGATACCTTCGCCCAGTACGTCGAGCGCAGTGCCGCCTACATGGCCAAGCTCTGGGCCAACACCGAGGTGGTGCTGCGCCAGATGCTCGCCCAGGGCGATGGCAGCCCGCAGGCGCGGGCGCGTCTGGCCGACGAAGTGGCAAGCATGACCGCTGACTATGTGTCGCGTCAGTTGCTTAACCGGCGCGACTTTCTGATGGCCGAGCAGGCCTTCCGCCAGGAGGCACTGCTGTGCCCGCGTTTGGCCGAGCTGGTGTGCGCCCACGACCAGATTCTGCTGCACGGCACCCGGCAATTGCTGCAGGTGGTCGGCTCGCGGCAACCGGAACAAGACGCCCAAATGTTGACGGCGATTATCGAGCAGATGGAATATCAGGGCCTGCTCAAGGATGCGAACGCGCAAGCCGATGGGCAGATGCTCGCTATGCTTACCCGTTACCTGCACCTGGTGTTGGCATCGGCCTGAGCTGAGACCTTATTTTCAAGGAGAACCTGATGAAAGCCTGGCGTGTGGTGCTGTTGACGCTGTCATTCCTGCTGCTGGGCGGTTGTCTGGTGACCTTCCATGAGCCTTTGCCGAGCAACCAGGCCGCGCCCAAGGCCCTGCTCGGCAAATGGAGCAGCAAGGACGCCTGGGGCGAACCGCTGAAGCTGTCGATCAGCCGCAGTGGCGGCGATGCCTACAAGGCGGTGGCCACGGCCAAGGGCAAAGCCCCCGAAGAGTACGTCTTCACCGTCTCGCGCCACGGCAACCGTTGGTACCTCTCGGCCGGCGTGCCCAAGCGCCTGGGTGGTAATTTCCTGATTGGCGGTTTTGAAGTTGTCGATGGCAAGGAACTGGTGGTGTACAACCTGGATGTCGAGCAGGTGCAGCAGGCCGTAAAAAACAAAGAGCTGACCGGGCGCAACACCGAAGTGCCGGAAGACAACGGCGAGGGCGTGCTCATCGACAGCCCCTCGGCGCGGGTGCTGGCCTACCTGGACGACCCGGCCAACTCCGACCTGTTCGTTGAGGTGGCACGCTTCCAGCGCTCCGGCAAGTAATGACCTCTGTCGTGCTTTTCAGGGTTTGAAATTGCAATGCGATCCCGGTAGGAGCAGCCTTGTGCTGCGAAAGGGCCGGTAAGACAACATATTTGTTGCCGATAAAGGCCTCTTCGCAGCACAAGGCTGCTCCTACAGGGACCGAGGCCGAGGCAGATAAGGAGTCCCCGGTGGACGAGTACCAGCAGACCATACGCGCGCTGTCAGACCGCATCGTTGCGGCGCAGACCCCCATCCGCGTACTCGATGCGGTGAAGTGGGACGACAACATCCGCCACGGCTTCCTCAAGGCCAAGGGCAAAGAGCCACCCGCCGTTGACCGTGCCTATTACCAATCGCGGCCGCTGTCGTTCGACTCCAGCGCGGTCAAGGCCGAATTCCAGAATATAGAACGTGACATCACCCGCCGGCTCGGGCAGTTCAACCCGGTCGGGCAGATCATGCGGCGCATGTGCAAGGAATACCGCATGGTGGTGCGCATGCTCGAGGCGCGTGGCACCGAGGACTTCGGGCTGATCTCGCAGGAGCTGTACGGCGCGGCGTCCGACGCCTTCCACGCGGGTGACCCGACCCTGGCCGACCTGGGCCTGATGCTGTCGGACTACCTGAACAACATCGATGGCCGCGGCGACCTCAAGGACGAGCCAAAGAACCTCACCGCCAAAGAGGCTGTGGACATCCTCCAGCGCCGCCTGAACAAGGTGTTCGGCGAGGCCGAAGAAACCATCCGCGTGTTCGAGTCTGACGGCATCGTCGCCGATGCGGCGGCCGGTGCCGACTACATCAAGGTACGTGCCGATGCCATGTTCAACAGCCGCGACGTACGTGCGCTGGAGGTGCATGAAGGCCTGGTGCATGTGGGGACCACGCTGAACGGTCTCAACCAGCCGATCTGTACCTTCCTGGCCAAGGGCCCACCCTCATCGACGGTGACCCAGGAGGGGCTGGCGATCCTCATGGAGGTGATTGCCTTCGCCTCTTACCCCAGCCGGCTGCGTAAGCTCACCAACCGTACACGCGCCATTCACATGGTCGAGGAGGGCGCGGACTTCCTCCAGGTGTTCGAGTTCTTCCGTGCCCAGGGCTTTGAAATGGCGCAGAGCTACAGCAATGCCAGCCGAGTGTTCCGCGGCTCGGTGCCTAATGGTTTGCCATTCACCAAGGACTTGTCCTACCTCAAAGGCTTCATCATGGTTTACAACTACATTCAGTTGGCCGTGAAGAAGGGCAAGCTTGAGCAGATCCCGCTGCTGTTCTGCGGCAAGACCACGCTGGAAGACATGCGCACCTTGCGCCAACTGGTCGAGGAGGGGCTGGTCGAACCGCCCAAGTACTTGCCCGAACAGTTCCGTGACCTCAACGCATTGTCGGCCTGGATGTGCTTCTCCAACTTCCTCAACCACCTGAGCCTGGATCGCATTGAAGCCGACTACGCGAACATTCTCTGAACGCTGCCGCCTGCTGGCCCTTGGCGTGCTTCTGCTGGGCCTGAGCGGTTGCAGCAGCCTGCTGTTCTACCCCGAGCACGGCCAACCGTTCACCCCGGAACGGGCCAAGCTCGACTACCGTGACGTCACCCTGACCACCTCGGATGGCGTACGCCTGCATGGTTGGTGGCTACCGGCCAAGGCCGGGGTCGAGGTCAAGGGCACCGTGTTGCACCTGCACGGCAACGGCGGCAACCTGGCCGGCCATCTGGGGGGCAGCTACTGGCTGCCGGAGCAGGGCTACCAGGTACTGATGGTCGATTACCGGGGCTATGGGCTGTCCCAGGGCAAACCGAGTTTGCCCGAGGTCTATGAAGACCTCGCGGCGGCCATGGCCTGGCTGGACAAGGCGCCCGAGGTTAAGGGCAAGCCGGTGGTGCTGCTGGGGCAGAGCCTGGGCGGCGCCATGGCCATTCATTACCTGGCGGCCCACCCTGAGCAGCGCCAGCGCTTCAGCGCGCTGGTGTTCGATGGCGTGCCAGCCAGCTACCGTGCGGTCGGGCGGTTTGCCTTGAGTACCTCATGGATGACCTGGCCGCTGCAGGTGCCGCTGTCGTGGCTGGTGCCGGACGGCGACAGTGCCATCCGTTCGATCGAGCGCCTGGACAGCCCGCCGAAGCTGTTCTTCCACAGCATCGACGACCACCTGGTGCCGTTGGACAACGGCATCCGCCTGTACCAGCACGCGCCGCCGCCGCGTGTATTGCAGCTGACCCGAGGGGGCCATGTACAAACGTTCGCCGACCCCGTGTGGCGCCAGGTGATGCTGCGCTTCCTCGACGACCCGAGTCATTTCAACGGCCTGCGGCGGCTTGCCGAAGTGCCCAATTACCCTGACGAGAAGAACAAGCAATGAGTGAAGAACGCAACGCCATCCCGCTGATCCTGACCGGCGTCGGCAGCATCATCGTGACGGTGGGGGCTTTGTGGTACTACGGTTACTTGCATTTCGCCAAGCCTGAAGATGCCCTGTTGCTGCAGGATTTCACCATGCTCAAGACCCTGCCGGGCGAAGACTACAAAGCCTCCCTCGACCCTGCACCCCAGGTGGCCCAGTGCGTGGACGGTGTGCTGGTGTTGTTCGAGACCCAACAGAAAGGCCTGACCGGCGTGTTGGTCGATAACCGCAAACGTGCGGTGCGCTGCATGGGGGAGGAGACGCCGCAGCAGGTGCAGTGAGGCCTGTGATATCTGCGCGCGACCGCCTTAGGAATTATTGGCCCGAAAAAATGTAGGAGCAGCCTTGTGCTGCGAAGCGCCGCGCGGGCGGCGCTCAAGATTCGCCACAGCGTAGCCTTACAGCCATGCACCTCTCGCCCAATAAAAAGCCCCGCTTAGACAGCGGGGCTTTTCGTCCTACCTGCCAGCCTTACTGCGCCTGGCTTACCGAACGCGGTGCCACCGGCTGGTTGTCATTGGAGATGGTCACCTCCACGCGACGGTTCTGCGCACGGCCCGAGTTGCTGCCGTTGTCAGCCACCGGGTACTCCTTGCCGTAACCCTGGGCGACGATTCGCGCTGGGTCTACGCCAGCACGGATCAGCGCCATGCGCACGGCGCCGGCGCGACGCTCGGAGAGGCTCTGGTTGTAGTTGGCCGAGCCGACGCTGTCGGTGTAGCCCTCTACGATGACCTTGCGCTCCGGGTTTTCCTGAAGGAACTGGGCCAGCTTGGTCACGTTGGGGTAGGCGTTGCTCTTGAGTACAGCCTTGTTGAAGTCGAACAGCACGTCGCCGAAGGTGACCAGCGTACCGCGGTCGGTTTGCTTCGCATTGAGGCTGTCCTGCAGCTTGGCGATCTGTGCGTCGCGGGCATCCAGCTTGGCCTGGGCGCGCTGGGCGGAGGCGTTTTTCAGTTCGCCTTCAGCCGTACGCAGGGCAATGGTCTGCTTGGCGACTTCGACACGCTGGTTGGTCAGGTAGGCGAGCTGGTCGACCTTCTTCTGGTCCTCGCGGTCCATGTAGGCCTTGTCAGCTTTGTTCAGCCAATCCTGAGCATCTTTGGTTTCCAGCGCCGCGACTTTGCTCGACTGCGGGTCGCTCTGCAGCGCAGAGAAGTTGGTGCGGGCCGACTCAAGGTTGGCGTTCGGGTCGTGCGAGCAGGCTGCAAGACCGACGCTCAGGGCCAGCAGGGCGGGAATCATGACGTGTTTGCGCATAGTGTTCATCCTTTGATCGAGTGCGAAGGCTAAGGGTGGCGGGGCAGGGCTCACTGAGCGCTGCGCAGGCCTTCCTCACGTACGTCCTGAACGCCCTGGCGGGCATCCTGCACGGCCTTCTGGGCCTTGGCCGCCTGGGCCTTGCGTTCGGCGAGGCGGGCGTCCCATTCGGCTTGTTCGGCCAGACGCTTGGCGTCGTCGTACTTCTTGTCGTGCATGGCGATTTCGGCTTGCTTGAACTTGTCCTGCGCTGCTTTCATTTCCACGGCGGCGAACTCGGTGCCGCCGGCACTGACCGCAGAGTTCACGGCAGACTGGGTAACGGCATACTGCTCGGTGGGCGGGTTGCCCGCACAGCCGGCCAGGACCAGGCTACTGCCCAGGGCCAGCGCGGCCAGCTTGAACCCGCGCACATGAGTGGATGACGGTTTGAAAGTGCGGGTCTTCATGGTGGTCAGCTCCATTGGATCACTCCTGATAACGACGATGTCCGTAGCAGTCCATCGCTGAATCCCTGACAGTTTCCGTGCGCTTCAGCTGAACGGTGCACGAGGGCAGTGTGCAGGGTTTTAGCGTGATGGCTAATTGCTCGGACTCAGGCGTTTTTCGAATGGTTCAGAAAAAAATCCCTTAAACGGGTAAGTTTTTCTGACTGATCAGTCAGTGGGTTTTGTGCGGAACTTTCACGCTCAGGCGGGGTATTCCGGGCCTTGCAGGCCCGGAACAGTGTGCATCGTGGCTATTTTTCGCTGTCGTCAGCGGTGCTGCTCAGCTCATGCAAGTGGTGCCGGGACAGCGACAGAAAACGCGGGGTGGGGCCGACATCTTCGTACAAAGCGTCGCCTTCTTCGTCGGTGGCGATCACCTGGCTCCCCTTTACATAGGGGAAGCTGGCCTCGATTTCCTCGAGGGCCGCCGCCACCAGTTCGCCGAGCAGTTCTTCGGCGGTGCGCTTGGGGTACATGTCGATCAGCGCGGCCAGGCGCGCCTCGGACTCCAAGTCCAGATGCAGCACATGGCCGGTACGGCTGAGGGTGCCTGCGGCATTCTGTTCCCAGTGCTGGGCGAGTTCACGGATTTTCATGATGACCTCTGTCAACGCCTCGAAAGGCTGCATTGCATCGGAGTGCTCTGCTTGCACTTTAGTTTGCTTTGCCGATCACGGCTTGCCCTTAGGCTTGCTATCGGCGCTCGGCTGGGGGCACTCTTGGCCCAGTGCTGTTTCCTGAACGAGTGCGCCAAGGCTGCGCTACAGAGAGGGCCAATGACCGATATCGATGTGCGTTTGCGTGAAGATGTCCATGTGTTGGGGGAGTTGCTCGGCGACACCATTCGTCAGCAGCACGGCGAGGCGTTCCTGCAGAAGATCGAGGGCATCCGCCACAGCGCCAAGGCCGACCGTCGGGTGGCTGGCGAGCAACTGAGCTCGACCCTTGGGGACCTGGCTGACGACGATTTGCTGCCGGTAGCAAGGGCGTTCAACCAGTTTCTCAACCTGGCCAACATGGCCGAGCAGTACCAGTTGATCCGCCGCCGCGACGCCGACCAGCCAGAGCCCTTCGAGGCACGCGTGCTGCCTGAGCTGCTGGCCCGCCTCAAGCAGGCCGGGCATGGCAACGACGCCCTGGCCCGGCAGTTGGCCAAGCTAGACATTCAGCTGGTACTGACCGCGCACCCCACCGAAGTGGCGCGGCGCACGTTGATCCAGAAGTACGACGCCATCGCCGGCCAGTTGGCCGCCCAGGACCATCGCGACCTGACCCCCGCCGAACGCCAGCAGGTGCGTGAGCGCCTGCGCCGGCTGATCGCCGAAGCCTGGCACACCGAAGAAATCCGCCGCACCCGGCCGACCCCCGTGGACGAGGCCAAATGGGGCTTCGCGGTGATCGAGCATTCGCTGTGGCAGGCCATCCCCAACCACCTGCGCAAGGTCGACAAGGCGCTGCACGACGCCACTGGGCTGCGCCTGCCGCTGGAGGCCGCCCCCATCCGCTTCGCCTCGTGGATGGGCGGCGACCGCGACGGCAACCCCAATGTCACGGCTGCGGTAACCCGTGAAGTGCTGTTGCTGGCACGCTGGATGGCCGCTGATCTGTTCCTGCGTGATATCGATGCCTTGGCCGCCGAGCTGTCCATGCAACACGCTAGCAGCGCGCTGCGGGAGCACGTCGGCGACAGTGCCGAGCCCTACCGCGCTATCCTCAAGCAATTGCGCGACCGCCTGCGTGCGACCCGCATCTGGGCGCATGCCGCCTTGGGCAGCCGCACGCCCGCCGGTGCCGATGTACTGGTCGACAACCGTGACCTGATCGCGCCGCTGGAGCTGTGCTACCAGTCGCTGCACGAATGCGGCATGGGTGTGATCGCCGAAGGGCCACTGCTCGACTGCCTGCGCCGTGCCGTGACCTTTGGCCTGTACCTGGGGCGCCTGGACGTGCGCCAGGATGCCGCCCGCCACCGTGATGCGCTGACCGAGATCACCGATTACCTGGGCTTGGGGCGCTATGCCGACTGGGATGAAGAGCAGCGCATCGCCTTCCTCCTGGCCGAACTGAAAAACCGCCGGCCATTATTGCCTGCGCATTTCCAGCCCCAGGCGGATACCGCCGAGGTGCTGGCCACCTGCCGGGAGATTGCCGCAGCCCCGGCCGCCTCGCTGGGCTCCTATGTTATTTCCATGGCCGGCGCCGCATCGGACGTGCTGGCCGTGCAGTTATTGCTCAAGGAAGCCGGCCTGACCCGCCCGATGCGCGTGGTGCCGCTGTTCGAAACCCTGGCCGACCTGGACAACGCCGGCCCGGTGATGCAACGCCTGCTGGGCCTGCCTGGCTATCGCGCTGGCTTGCGCGGGCCGCAGGAAGTGATGATTGGCTATTCCGATTCGGCCAAGGACGCCGGCACCACGGCGGCCGCCTGGGCGCAGTACCGGGCGCAGGAAAACCTGGTGCGCATCTGCCGCGAGCATCAAGTGGAACTGCTGTTGTTCCACGGCCGTGGCGGCACCGTTGGCCGTGGCGGCGGCCCGGCCCACGCAGCGATTCTGTCGCAGCCGCCGGGTTCGGTCGCCGGGCGATTCCGTACGACTGAGCAAGGCGAGATGATCCGCTTCAAGTTCGGTTTACCCGGTATCGCCGAACAGAACCTCAACCTGTACCTGGCGGCCGTGCTCGAGGCCACCTTGTTGCCGCCACCCCCTCCGCAGCCTGCCTGGCGTGAGGTCATGGACCAATTGGCCGCCGACGGCGTGCAGGCCTACCGCAGCGTGGTGCGCGACAACCCCGATTTCGTCGAGTACTTCCGCCAGTCGACGCCTGAGCAGGAGTTGGGCCGCTTGCCGTTGGGCAGCCGACCGGCCAAGCGACGCGCGGGCGGCATCGAGAGCCTGCGGGCTATCCCGTGGATCTTCGGCTGGACTCAAACGCGCCTGATGTTGCCTGCCTGGCTGGGCTGGGAAACGGCCCTGAGCAATGCCTTGCAACGCGGTCAGGGCGAGCTGCTGGCGCAAATGCGTGAGCAATGGCCGTTCTTCCGTACCCGTATCGACATGTTGGAAATGGTGCTGGCCAAGGCCGATGCGCAAATCGCCGAGGCCTACGACGAACGTCTAGTGCAACCGGAGTTGCTTCCTTTAGGTGTGCACCTGCGCGACCTATTGTCGCAGTCCTGCCAGGTGGTGCTGGGCCTGACCGGGCAGCCGGTGCTACTGGCGCACAGCCCAGAGACCCTGGAATTCATCAGCTTGCGCAATACCTACCTGGACCCGCTGCACCGCCTTCAGGCCGAACTGCTGGCCCGCTCGCGCAGCCGCGAAGCCGCTCTGGACAGCCCGTTGGAGCAGGCCTTGCTGGTCACCGTGGCGGGCATTGCAGCAGGCTTGCGCAATACCGGCTGAGGTTACGCGCGGGCAGCCAGGCAAGGGTGCACCTTTAGCCGCAATAAAGGGCGAGGGGGGCGGTTGCGCCGAGCGCAACCGCCCTCCGGGCAGTGCGCAAGTGGCGCATTCCTGCAACTTTGGGACGCTTGTCTGGCTGCCGGGCGCTGTGTATCTTGAGCAGCCTTCTGACCGATTTATGGTCATACCCGATTTTCCGGACTTGGCCCTGGTTGCCGAATCCATTGAATTTCATAAAAAAATTTGAGGAGCACGAGATGCGCGTAATTCTGCTGGGAGCTCCCGGGGCCGGTAAAGGTACTCAGGCAAAATTCATCACCGAGAAGTTCGGTATCCCCCAGATCTCCACCGGTGACATGCTGCGTGCCGCCGTCAAGGCCGGCACACCGCTGGGCCTGGAACTGAAAAAAGTCATGGATGCCGGCCAACTGGTTTCCGACGAGCTGATCATCAGCCTGGTCAAGGAGCGCATCGCCCAGCCGGATTGCGCCAATGGCTGCCTGTTCGACGGCTTCCCACGCACTATCCCACAAGCTGAAGCCATGGTCGCTGCCGGTGTCGACATCGATGCCGTGGTCGAAATCGCCGTTGACGATGAAGAAATCGTTGGCCGCATGGCGGGCCGTCGCGTGCACCTGGCTTCGGGCCGCACCTACCACATTCAGTACAACCCGCCGAAAGTGGAAGGCAAGGACGACGTGACGGGCGAAGACCTGATCCAGCGCGACGACGACAAGGAAGAAACCGTCCGTCATCGCCTGTCGGTCTACCACACCCAGACCAAGCCGCTGGTCGAGTTCTACCAGAAGCTGTCGGCCGCCAATGCCGGCAAGCCAAAGTACAGCCACATCGAAGGTGTCGGTTCGGTTGACGCCATCACTGCCAAGGTGCTGGCAGCCCTGAACTGATCCAACGCCTTGCATGACAACGGCCCGCTTGCGGGCCGTTGTCGTTTATACTGACGCTCTTTTCCCTGCCCCTGGAAACCCGTTCGATGACCACCCTGCTGGCCCTGGATACCGCCACCGAAGCCTGTTCCGTTGCCCTGTTGCATGACGGCAAGGTAACCAGCCATTACGAGGTGATCCCACGTCAGCACGCGCAGAAGCTGCTGCCGATGATCAAACAACTGCTGGGTGACTCCGGTGTAGCGTTGAACGCGCTGGATGCCATCGCCTTCGGCCGTGGCCCGGGCGCCTTCACCGGCGTGCGGATCGCCATCGGTGTGGTTCAGGGTCTGGCGTTTGCGCTCGAGCGCCCGGTGCTGCCGGTGTCCAACCTAGCCGCGTTGGCGCAAGGCGCGTTGCGTGAGCAGGGTGTGCAGCAAGTGGCTGCCGCCATCGATGCACGCATGGACGAAGTGTACTGGGGCTGCTACCAGGCAAGCGAAGGCGAAATGCGCCTGATCGGCCAGGAAGTGGTACTGCCGCCCGAGCGCGTGGCGCTGCCCGACGCCAGCACAGGCGAGTGGTTCGGTGCCGGCACTGGCTGGGGGTATGCCGAGCGCCTGGCAGTGCAAGTCGCTGCCAGCAATGCCGCAGCGTTGCCCAATGCCCTCGACATCCTCAGCCTGGCCCGCTTCGCCTGGGCGCGTGGTGAGGCCATTGCTGCCGAGCAGGCGCAACCGGTGTACTTGCGCGATAATGTAGCCACACCCAAGAAACGCTGACGGCTACTCGTCGGTTATCGCCGATGACGATAAAACCTTTCGCGCGAACTGTGGTCTAGTTATCACTCGAGCATTAGCGACGGAACACTGATGCTGCTAAATTGCCATCATTGGTCCTGAGTGCTCACACCATGCGTATCGACGGTTTCTCCTCGCAGTCCTACCCGATCAAGCGCGCTCCGCGCAAAGCGTCGGTGCGCGACGAGGCAATCGACGATGCCGAAGTGATCGAGAATGACGCGCAAAGCGACGTCCCCCAAGAGGCCACCACTCGCCGTCGCAGCGGTGGCCTGCCAGCCCGCCAGCAAGACATGGTCTTCCCCCGCGCCCGTGACCGGCGCACCGCAACCGCACTGGCCAGTTACCTGAGCACGGCCGGTTTTACCGATTGGGACATGGAAGTGCTGGGGCTCGACCTGTACATTTGAGGGATGACTCCCTCTCTTCTGCCTTATTTTCTGGGTTGTCCGTCGTGGAGCGAAAGCGCCTGGCGCGATTACCTGTACCCCGCCGATGCCCGAACCACTGAATACCTGGGCCTGTACAGCCAGGTGTTCAATGCGGTCGAGGGCAACACCACCTTCTATGCCAGCCCCGCGCCCGCTAGCGTGGCCCGCTGGGCGCAGGTGATGCCGGCGCACTTTCGTTTCACGGCCAAGTTCCCCCGCGAGGTCAGCCATGCCGCAGACCTTCGCGAGCAACTGGACGCGGCGATCACCTTCACCCGGTTGATGGCGCCGCTGGGTGAGCGAGTATCGCCTTATTGGTTGCAATTACCTGCCATGTTCGGGCCTGCGCGCCTGGCAGAGCTGAGCCACTTTCTGGATGAAGTGGCGGTGCCGGTGGCCGTAGAGGTGCGTAACGACGCCTTTTTTGCGCGGGGTGAGGAGGAGCGGCAGCTAAACCGGCTGCTGCTCGAACGTGGCGTCGAGCGCATCTGCCTCGACCCACGGGCCTTGTTCAGCTGCACATCGCGCGACCCCGCCGTATTGCATGCCCAAGCCAAGAAACCCAAAGTGCCACCGCGCCCCGCTGCCTTCAGCCAGCACCCGCAGGTGCGTTTCATTGGCCACCCGCAACTGGACGCCAACGAAACCTTCCTGACCCCCTGGGTGGACAAGATAGCCAGCTGGATCGAGGAAGGCCGCAGCCCCTACATCTTCTTGCACACCTCGGATAACCGCCTGGCTGCGGCATTGGCCCAGCGCTTTCACCAGCGCCTGATGCAGCGTCTGCCCGGCCTTGCATCATTGCCGGAATTGCCACGCGCCCCTGAGGTCGAACAACTGGGACTACTCTGACCACTCCTTAATGCCTGAGGTTGAGACCATGGATGTGCAAACCCTGCGAGCCGAAGCCTTCAAGGCCCTGCATGAGCGCGACAGCGCGTTCGTCATCCCCAACCCGTGGGATGCCGGCTCTGCCAAGCTGCTGGCCAGTCTAGGCTTCGAGGCACTGGCCACGACCAGCGCGGGCCTGGCCTTCAGCCTGGGTCGGCCAGACGCCGAAGGCGCGTTGAGCCTGGACGAAACCTTGGCTAATGCCGGCGTGATCGTCGACGCCACGGCGTTGCCGGTTGCCGCCGACCTTGAAAATGGCTTTGGCGACCTGCCTGAGGATTGTGCTCAGACCATTCTACGTGCCGCCGAGGCGGGCCTTGTGGGGGGCTCTATCGAGGACGCCAGCGGGCGCAAGGACGCCCCCATCTATGACCACGGCCTGGCGGTGGAGCGCGTGCGCGCGGCGGTTCAGGCAGCGCGCAGCCTGCCGTTCCCCTTCACCCTCTGCGCCCGCGCAGAAAACCTGCTACACGGGCGAATGGACCTGGACGATACCATCCTGCGCCTGCAAGCCTTTGCCGAAGCGGGTGCCGATGTGCTCTATGCGCCTGGGCTGCGCACGGTCGAAGAAATCCGTGCAGTGGTACAGGCGGTGGCGCCCAAGCCGGTCAACGTGCTGATGGGGTTGGCAGGCGTGACGCTGAGCGTCAACCAACTTCAGGACCTGGGCGTGCGCCGAATCAGCGTGGGGTCTTCGCTGGCTCGCGCAGCGTTAGGGGCTTTCCACCGGGCGGCCCTGGAAATTCGCGATGAAGGCACGTTCGGCTACGGCGAACAGGCGTTGCCTTTCGCGCAGCTCAACGATCTGTTCCGTCGCTGATTGGCCATGCGTGCGTTGCTGGCGCTGCTGGTGGGCCTGTCCTTGATGGCAGGCCTGGCCTGGCACCTTGGCTGGCGCCTGCCCGATGCATGGAACCCCTGGGCGGCGCTGGACGTGCGCCAGCCACCCAACCTGCTCACTGCCTACAAACTGTCGCGCCTGCGCAATGACCCAGCGCTGTGCCGCGAAGCGCTGGCAACCAGTCGCCTGCGTTACCGGGCGCAGGCCGACAGCCCAGCCTCGGCCAACTGCCCGCTGAACAACGTGTGGCGCATCGAAGGCGGTCAGGCGCGGCTCAGCAGCAGTTTTCTCGCCAGTTGCCCGCTGGCAGTGGCCTACGCGCTGTTCGAGCAGCATGGTCTGCAGCCCGTGGCGCAGCGGGTCTTGGGGCAGCCGGTGACCCAGGTCGATCACCTGGGCAGTTTCGCCTGCCGCAATGTATACCACCGCAAACAAGGCCGACTCAGCCAGCATGCCACCGCCAATGCCTTGGACATCAGTGGTTTTCGCTTGCAGGACGGCCAGCGCATCGTGCTGGCGCAGGATTGGCAGGCGGGCGGGCAGAAGGCTGAGTTTTTACGCGAGGTGCAGCAGGTGGCCTGCAAGCGCTTCAGTACCGTGCTGGGGCCCGACTACAATGCCGCGCACCACAACCACTTCCACGTTGACATGGGCCTCTGGCAGATTTGCCGCTGAGCCGCTGTAGCTTTAGGCGTAGGCGCGAACGTTGTTGAGCACCACCGGGCGCGCCCAATGGATGTCGAATTCCAGGTCGTTCTGCTGTTTGGCCAGGGTGGTTTCGTCGTAGGGCTCGGGCGCCGGGTCCAGCAGGTTGGTCTCGAACTCGGCGATAGGCAGGAACAGTGGGCGCGGGGAGGGGCCTGGGCCCGGCTCGGCAAGCGGCTGGCCCTGGCTCATCACCACTGGGCGCAACCAGCTGTTGCTCAGGTCCAGTTCGCGCTGTTGTTGGATCAGCTCAATGGCACTGAACGGTTCGGGCACAGGTTCCAGCAGGTTTGCCTCAAGCTCTGCCTTGGGCAGGAACAGCGGCTCGGGTGGCGCGACTTCGGTATCGTGCACGGCGCAGGCGCGCTGGGCATCGATCAGCGCCAGCGCCCTGGCCCCGCCAATCGGCTCGCCGCTGTGCTGATCGTACTGCACGAACGACTCGCTGATACTGTCCGCGGGCACTTCCTGTTGCTCGGCCATGGCACGGGCAAAGAAATCCTGCCACAGGTGGCTGACGCCCCCGAGTGTCTGGGTATTCTGCTGACCGTAGTGGCCGACAGGCGACAGGTAGGTCAAACCGATGGGAAGAGTATCTGTCATGGCAGTCGCGCGCGTTGTGCTCTGGCAGAATAGCGGGATATTGCCTGTATCGGCCGTGGTTGCCGATTCATTAAGGGCTGGGTTTGATTTTTTAGGTGTGGACGATGGAAGAGCAAGGCACGGGTATCAGGGTTGAAGCGATGTCGGCTGAGTATGCGCAACAGGCCGCAGCGTGGGCCGAGCGCCTGGGCCTGCCGCTGCGGGACGATGCCGCCGGCTTCGCTGTGCAGGTGGGTGCTGAAGGCTTGCAGATCCAGCAGTTGGGCCCGCAGGCGCCTGGGCCGGTGCGGGTGGACTTCGTCGAAGGCCAGGCCGCGCACCGGCGTCAGTTTGGCGGTGGCAACGGGCAGATGATCGCCAAGGCGGTCGGCATTGCTCAAGGTGTTCGCCCGCAAGTGCTCGACGCGACTGCAGGGCTGGGCAAGGATGCCTTCGTGCTGGCCAGCCTGGGTTGCCAGATGACCCTGATCGAGCGCCAGCCGCTGATTGCCGCGTTGTTGGAAGACGGCCTGGCACGGGCCCGTGCCGATGAAGAGGTGGGCCCGATCGTTGGGCGTATGCGCCTGCTGACCGGCAATGCCATCGAGCGTATGCGCGCGTGGGAAGGCGAGCCGCCGCAGGTGATCTACCTCGACCCGATGTTCCCGCACCGGGACAAAAGCGCCCTGGTGAAGAAGGAAATGCGCGTGTTCCGGCCGTTGGTGGGGGATGACATGGATGCCCCGGCCTTGCTCGAAGCCGCCCTGGCGTTGGCCAGCCATCGGGTGGTGGTGAAGCGCCCGCGCAAGGCACCGATCATCGACGGGCCGAAGCCGAGCCATTGCCTGGAAGGCAAGTCGAGTCGGTATGACATCTACCCGAAGAAAGCGCTGAAGGCCTGATAACGAAGACGCCTGTAAGAGCAGCCTTGCGCTGCGAAGAGGCCGGTGAAAGCCGTGATGATTCAAGGTGAATTCACCGGCCTCTTCGCAGCACAAGGCTGCTCCTACCTTACCGGGTGGGTGCCGGTAGGCCGCATGGGTCACGCTAAGGCCGGAACGCCCGCATGAACACCCCCACCACCTCACGCACATGCGCCTCGGCCTCGTCCCCTTCCAGCGGCCCGGCGCACCCCAGCAGCAGCCGGTAGTCCGGCGCACCCTTGACCATGCAGAAGAAGTGCTCTGCCGCGCGCAACGGGTTGTCGATGCGCAGCAACCCGCGCTCATGCGCCCCGCGCAGCAGCGCTTCCATACCTGCCAGCACGCGTTTGGGCCCGGCTTCGTAGAAGTACTCGCCAAAACTTGGGTCCAGGCTGCCCTGGGCCATGATCAGGCGGCTGAGCTTGACCGCTTCGTCGCTGCTGATCAGCGCCTGGAAGTTACGGGCAATGGTCAGCAGCACCTCTTCCACCGGCGCCCCCTCGGGGTATTCGAACAGCAGGTCGGGCAGCTGGATCTGGCAGGTTGCCATGACCGCCGCGCAGAACAGCGTCTGCTTGTCGGTGAAGTGGCTGTACACGGTGAGTTTTGAAACACCTGCCGCCGTAGCGACCGCATCCATGCTGGTGTTGGCATAGCCAAGGCTGAGGAACAGTGTCTTGGCCGCTTCGAGGATCGCCTCGCGCTTGGCCAGGTCCTTGGGGCGACCGGGCCCGATGGGTGCGTCGTTGGGCATTGGAGTCTGCATCTGGTTGAAGAGTCGCCCATCTTAACGGGTCGCACGCCATCCGGCCTCAAGGAATGGCCAAACGTTGATGTTGATTTTCTTTCCGGCGCTGGCTTCCCGGCTTCGGTTCGCTGATTTAATATACCCGTCAGTATAAATATTCGATGTGCTCTTCGCGAAAGGATTCATCATGTTGCGCCATGCCTTGTCCATCGCTTTGCCCGCTGCCGTCGCCGTGTTGCTGACGGCGTGTGGCCAGGAAACCGCACCGCCCGCTGCGCCGCGCCCGGCACTGGTGATCCAGCCGCAGCCGGCCGAAGCGGCAGCCGACAGCTACCCCGGCGAAGTGCGTGCGCGCTTCGAGCCGGAACTCGCCTTCCGCATCGCTGGCAAGGTCAGCAAGCGCCTGGTCGAGGAAGGGCAGCGGGTCAAGGCCGAGCAGCCGCTGGCCGAGCTGGACCCCCAGGATGTGCGCCTGCAACTGGAAGCCAATCGCGCCCAGCTGGCGGCCGCCGAAGCCAACCTGGCACTGGTGCGCGCCGAGCGTGATCGCTACCAGAAGCTGCTGGACCGGCAGATGGTCAGCCACTCGCAATACGACAATGCCGAAAACCTCTACCGCGCCGGCATGGCCCGCCTTAAACAAGCCAAAGCCGAGTTCGACGTTGCCGGCAACCAGGCCGATTACGCGGTGCTGCGTGCGCCGCAGGCTGGGGTGATCGCCAAGCGCCAGGTCGAAGTGGGTCAGGTGGTCGCTGCCGGGCAGACCGTGTTTACCTTGGCTGCAGATGGCGAGCGTGAGGTGGCCATCGGCCTGCCGGAGCAGCAATTCGCCCGTTTTGCGGTGGGGCAGGCGGTCAGTGTGGAACTGTGGTCGCACCCTGGTGAGCGTTTCGAAGGGCGCATCCGTGAACTTTCGCCGGCAGCCGACCCACGTTCGCGCACCTTTGCCGCGCGCATCGCCTTCACTTCCGCCAAGGCACCGGCCGAGCTGGGCCAGAGCGCGCGTGTGTTCATTGCCCATGAGGGCCTCATCCCACTGGCGGTGCCGCTGTCTGCGGTGACCGCAGAAAATGGCCAGGCCTATGTCTGGCGGGTCAACCCGGACCACCGCCTGGCGCGCACGGTGGTGCGCCTTGGGCCTTACGGCACCGACAGCGTCCCGGTACTCGAAGGCTTGAAGCCGGGCGACTGGGTGGTCGCAGCGGGCGGCCATGTGCTGCGCGAGGGGCAGGAGGTGCGCCCCGTGGACCGCACCAACCGTGTAGTGAACCTGACGGCCAAGGAGTAAGTCCCGATGGGTTTCAACCTTTCCGCCTGGGCGCTGCGCAATCGCCAGATCGTACTGTTCCTGATGATCCTGCTGGCTGCCATTGGCGCCATGTCCTATACCAAGCTGGGCCAGAGCGAGGACCCGCCTTTCACCTTCAAGGCCATGGTCGTGCGCACCCTGTGGCCCGGCGCCACCGCCGAAGAAGTGTCGCGCCAGGTCACCGAACGCATCGAAAAGAAACTGATGGAGACCGGCGAGTACGAGAAGATCGTTTCGTTCTCCCGACCGGGCGAGTCGCAGGTGACCTTCATGGCTCGCGATTCGCTGCATTCCAAGGACATCCCCGAGCTGTGGTACCAGATCCGCAAGAAGGTCGCGGACATCCGGCACACCCTGCCACCGGAGGTGCAAGGCCCGTTCTTCAATGACGAGTTCGGCACCACGTTCGGCAACATCTATGCGCTGACCGGCGCGGGCTTTGACTACGCGGTGCTCAAGGATTACGCCGACCGTATCCAGGTCCAGCTGCAGCGGGTCAAGGACGTCGGCAAGGTCGAGCTGGTCGGGCTACAGGACGAGAAAATCTGGATCGAGCTGTCCAACCTCAAGCTGGCAACCCTCGGGGTGCCACTGGAGGCGGTCCAACAGGCTCTGCAGGCGCAGAACGCGGTGAGCACTGCCGGCTTCTTCGAAACCCCCAGCGAGCGCCTGCAACTGCGGGTAAGTGGGCGCTTCGACAGCGTCGAGCAGATCCGCCAGTTCCCGATTCGCGTGGGCGATCGCACCTTCCGCATCGGCGACGTTGCCGAGGTGCACCGCGGCTTTAACGACCCGCCCGCACCGCGCATGCGCTTCATGGGTGAGGACGCCATCGGCCTGGCTGTGTCGATGAAGGACGGCGGCGACATTCTGGTACTGGGCAAGGCCCTGGAGGGCGAATTCGAACGCCTGGCGAGCAACCTGCCGGCGGGCATGGAGCTGCGCAAGGTCTCGGACCAGCCGGCGGCGGTCAAGGCGGGCGTCGGTGAGTTCGTCCAAGTGCTGGCCGAAGCGTTGATCATTGTGCTGCTGGTGAGCTTCTTCTCCCTGGGCCTGCGCACCGGGCTGGTAGTGGCGTTGGCCATCCCGCTGGTATTGGCCATGACCTTTGCCGCCATGCATTACTTTGGCATCGGCTTACACAAGATCTCGCTCGGTGCCCTGGTGCTGGCGCTTGGCCTGCTGGTGGATGATGCGATCATTGCCGTGGAAATGATGGCGATCAAGATGGAGCAGGGCTACGACAGGCTCAAGGCGGCGAGCTATGCCTGGAGCAGCACGGCCTTCCCGATGCTCACCGGCACGCTGATCACCGCGGCGGGCTTCCTGCCTATCGCCACGGCGGCCTCGAGTACCGGCGAATACACCCGCTCGATCTTCCAGGTGGTGACCATTGCGCTGCTGACCTCCTGGGTCGCTGCGGTGGTGTTCGTGCCGTACCTGGGCGAGCGGCTGCTGCCAGACCTGGCCAAACTGCATGCGGCGCGGCACGGCAGTGATGGGCAAGCGCCCGACCCGTATGCCACGCCATTCTACCAACGCGTACGGCGGGTGGTGGAGTGGTGCGTGCGGCGGCGCAAGACGGTCATCCTGCTGACCCTCGCGGCGTTTGTCGGCAGCATTCTGTTGTTCCGTTTCGTGCCGCAGCAGTTCTTCCCGGCCTCCGGGCGCCCGGAGCTGATGGTCGATCTGAAACTGGCCGAAGGTGCATCGCTGGCCAACACCGCCGAGCGGGTCAAGCAACTGGAAGCACTGCTCAAGCAGCAGGACGGCATCGACAATTACGTGGCCTATGTCGGCACCGGTTCACCGCGCTTCTACTTGCCACTGGACCAGCAACTGCCGGCCGCCAGCTTTGCCCAGTTCGTCGTGCTGGCCAAGTCGATGGAAGACCGTGAGCGCCTGCGCAGTTGGCTGATCAACACCATGGACCAGCAATTCCCCGATCTGCGCGGCCGCGTCACCCGCCTGGAGAACGGCCCACCCGTGGGCTACCCGGTGCAGTTCCGGGTGACCGGCGAGCATATCGAGAAGGCCCGTGCGCTGGCCCGCGAGGTGGCCGACAAGGTGCGTGAGAACCCGCATGTGGTGAACGTGCACCTGGACTGGGAAGAGCCGAGCAAGGCGGTGTTCCTGGAGATCGACCAGGACCGCGCGCGCGCCCTCGGCGTCAGTACCGCGCAGTTGTCCAGCTTCCTGCAGAGCTCGCTGACCGGGACCACGGTCAGCCAGTACCGCGAAGACAACGAATTGATCGAGATCCTGCTGCGCGGTACGCACAAGGAACGCAGCGAGCTGGCCAACCTCGGCAGCCTGGCGTTGCCCACCGACAACGGCCAGAGCGTGGCGCTGTCGCAGGTGGCGACCCTGGAGTATGGCTTCGAGGAGGGCATCATCTGGCACCGTAACCGTTTGCCGACGGTGACCGTGCGCGCCGACATCTATGACAAGGAACAGCCGGCGACGCTGGTGCGGCAGATCGAGCCGACACTGCAGGCGATCAAAGCCAAGCTGCCGGATGGCTACCTGCTCGAGGTAGGCGGCACGGTAGAGGATTCGGAGCGCGGGCAGAAATCGGTGAATGCCGGCATGCCGCTGTTCATCGTGGTGGTGTTGAGTTTGCTGATGATCCAGCTGCGCAGCTTCTCGCGCACGGTGATGGTGTTTTTGACCGCGCCCTTGGGGTTGATTGGGGTGACCCTGTTCCTGCTGGTGTTCCGCCAGCCGTTTGGCTTCGTCGCCATGCTCGGCACCATTGCCCTGGCGGGGATGATCATGCGTAACTCGGTGATTCTGGTGGACCAGATCGAACAGGACATCGCAGCGGGCATGGCGCGTTGGCAGGCGATCATCGAGGCCACGGTACGGCGCTTCCGCCCGATCGTGCTGACCGCGCTGGCGGCGGTATTGGCGATGATCCCGTTGTCGCGCAGTGTGTTCTATGGGCCGATGGCGGTGGCGATCATGGGCGGGTTGATTGTTGCGACCGCGTTGACCCTGCTGTTCTTGCCAGCGCTGTATGCGGCGTGGTTCAGGGTGAAGAAGGATTCCACTGACTGAGCAGCCACTGCCCTGTGTAGGAGCAGCCTTGTGCTGCGAAGAGGCCGGTGCAGGCACCCTTGATGTCAGGTGCTTGCACCGGCCTCTTCGCAGCACAAGGCTGCTCCTACACAGGGGCTGAGCTGCGCTTAAAGCACGCCGAAGACCTTCTTGGCCAGGCTGGTTGCAGCCTCGGCCGGGTTCTGGCGAATGCTTTGTTCTTGCTTGCCGATCATCTCGAACAGGCCATCCAGCGCCTTTTCGGTCACGTAGTTCTCGATGCTGGCGCTCTTGGCGTCGACCACGCCCAATGCCACCGCTTGCCCGGCAAAGTTGTTGTACTGCTGGGCCAGGCCCACCTTGTCGGTGGCTTGCTTGACGATCGGCAGGAACTTGGCGCGGATCTGTTCGCGGCTGCTTTTGTTCAGGTACTGGGTGGCCGAGTCGTCGCCACCGCTGAGGATGCCCTTGGCATCGGTCACGCTCATTTTCTTGA
The DNA here is from genome assembly GCF_024748985.1 of Pseudomonas sp. B21-031. NCBI lineage: Bacteria > Pseudomonadati > Pseudomonadota > Gammaproteobacteria > Pseudomonadales > Pseudomonadaceae > Pseudomonas > Pseudomonas sp. B21-031. Next base: position 1,243,891 of record NZ_CP087181.1, read on the forward strand.
CAGCATCGACCAGGATCGCCTGGGCCTGTGGCACGGCAGCCTCGGCGGCCTTGTTCATGCTGGTTTCCAAGGCATCGACCTGGTCACCCTTGCCGAACATCTTCATGGCTTTGGCGGCCTTGCCGAGGTTGCCCGGCAGTTCGATGCGCACGTCCGGGTTGTTGTTGAAACCGCCTGGGGTGCTCAGTTGCTTGACGGCAATCTGCGCGCCTTGGGTCAGCGCGTCTTTCAGGCCACCGGTGGCGTCCTTCTGGGACAGGTCGCCCAGCGACAGGGCCAGGGCACTGGCAGACAGCAGCAAGCCGGCGCACAGGGTGGTGAAACGCAGGGAAGAGCGAATCATGAAGCTTTCCTTCTGAACAGAAATGTACGGGTGTCAGCGAACCTGATCGACCTTGATCCGCACGGGCTGGGTGTCGCTGCCGTCGAGTTTCACGCTGTGGTGTTCGGTGTTGATGAACAGCAGCTTGCCGTCGAGCTCGATACGCGCGCTGATCGCATAGCGGTGGCCGGGCTTGACCTGGGCCGGGTCATAAGTGAGGTGGAACGGCAGCGGTACGTTGCCTTTTACCGGGCCGGCCTGGCTGGCCAGGGTCACTGCGGGTGCGTCCATCAGCGACACGTCCTGCAAGCTCACGCTGAGGGTGGCGGTTGGGGGCAGGGCGATGCGCTGCAGGTAGAAGACTTCGCCGTCCAGGCTGGCCTGGGTCGATGGGGTGTGGCTGGAGCAGGCTGCAAGCAGGGATGCGCAACACAGCATAAAGAGCTTTTTCATGGAATCTCCGTAGTCCTTGGCGCTGGCTTTTGGCCAACCCCAGGGACTTTAGCGGATTTGCGCCTCAGATGAAGCCTCAGAGGGCCGAAGTTTCCAGGGAGTCGTCGCGGTGCAAGGCCACTTGGCGGATCGACAAGCGTAACTCCGCCGACAGCACGCGCTTGGCGACCGCTTCGGCCACCTCGGCGAGCTTGTCGTGGTAGCCCAGCTTGCCCTGCGCGTCTGCTTGCAGCACGCCTTGCTCGATCAACGTCTGGATGAAGTGGCGGAACAGGGTCTTGTCGAAGAATTCCGGGGCGTTGAGGCCATGCAGAATCGACAGGCGCTGGGCCATCATCACGCAGAGGTCCTCCAGCGCTTCGGCACTCAAGGTGTGCTGGCCGCTGTTGAGCAACAGCGAAGTGGCCATGTAGAAGCGCTGCAAGGTCTGGGTGATATTGCGGGCCAGCAACGTCAGCAATACGAACGGCCGAGAGCTCGGCGCCGGGCGCAGGTAGACATCGTTTTCCTGGCGCAACAGCCCTTGCTCGACCAGTGCAGCCAGCCACTGGTCGATCACCTCGTCCAGTTGTTCCGGGGTCCAGCGCAGGAACAGCTCGGTTTGCAGGTACGGGTACAACGCCCGGACATACTGGCCAAGCAGTTCGCGGCTCATGCGTGAGCTGCTGAGGAAGAAGCTGGCCAGCAGGGCCGGCAGGGCGAAGATGTGCAGGACGTTGTTGCGGTAATAGGTCATCAACACCGCATCGGCTTCATCCAGATACAAGATGCGGCCCAAGGCGTCCTTCTGCTCGGACAGCAGCTTCATGCCCTTCACATGCTCGATCAAGGCCAGGCCATCCCCCTCCGGCAAGGTGGTATGGGGCGAATACGGCACTTTGCGCAACAGCGACAGATACAGGTCCAGTACGCGGCTCAGGGCACGTTCGTCGAGGGCGTGGCGGCTGGTGGACAGCAATGCCAGGGCCACCAGGTTGACCGGGTTGATCGCCGCGGCCTCGTTGAGGTGGCGCGCCACGGTGTCGCCCAGGCGTGAAGTGGCCTGGTTGAGCCAGGCCGGGCGGAACTGCGGGCCGTGGTCCTGTTCACGCCAGCCGGGTTGCTGCTCGTCGAGGAAGCCTGCCAAGCGGATCGGCTCGCCGAAGTTGACGTAGACCTGGCCAAAGCGCTGCTTCAGGGCACTGAAGACCTTGAAGATGTCGAAGATCGACTCCTTCTTCTTGCTCGCGCCGCGCAGTTCGCCCAGGTAGGTGCGGCCTTCGAGCACGCGCTCATAGCCGATGTACACCGGCACGAAGACGATGGGCGTGCGCGACGAGCGCAGGAAGCTGCGCAGGGTGATCGCCAGCATGCCGGTACGCGGTTGCAGCATGCGCCCGGTGCGCGAGCGGCCGCCTTCGACGAAGTATTCCACCGGGAACCCTTTGCTGAACAACGTGTGCAGGTACTCGTTGAACACGGCGGTATAAAGCGGGTTGCCCTTGAAGGTGCGGCGCATGAAGAACGCCCCGCCACGGCGCAGCAGGCTACCGACGACCGGCATGTTGAGGTTGATGCCGGCCGCCACGTGCGGCGGGGTGAGGCCGTTGCGGAACAACAGGTACGACAGCAGCAGGTAGTCGATGTGGCTGCGGTGGCAGGGCACGTAGATCACTTCATGGCCCGGGGCGATGCCTTGCACCTGCTCGATGTGGTTGACCTTGATGCCGTCGTAGATCTTGTTCCAGAACCAGCTGAGCACCACTTCGAGGAAGCGGATTGCGGTGTACGTGTAGTCCGAGGCGATCTCGTTGCCATAGCGCAGCGCCTGGGCCTCGGCCTTGGCCAGCGGGATACCCTCGCGCTCGGCTTCTTCGCTGATGGCCTGGCGTACCTGTGGCGCATGCACCAGGCCTTTGACCAGGTTGCGTCGGTGCGAGATGTCTGGGCCGATCACGGCTGTCTTGAGGTTACGGAAGTGCACGCGCATCAGGCGCTGGGCCATGCGCACGGTGCGCTCGTGGCCCTTGTTGTGCTGCACCAGTTCACGCAGGTGGATCGGTGCAGAGAACTGCACACGCGTCTTGCGCCCCAGGATCAGCAAGGTCAGCAGCCGGCGCAGGCGCCCGGTGACCGCCCAGCTGTCGGCGAACAGCAACTTCCAGGGGCTGGACTCACTGGCGGGGCTTTGACCCCAGAACACACTCACCGGAATGATCTGCGCGTCTTCCTCGGCATGCTGGGTCACGGCCGCGACCAGGCGTTCGAGGGTGGGCGGGGCGCCGCTTTTGTCCTGGCGGCCCAGCCAGTCGGGGTCGGGCGTCAGGTAAAAGAACGCGGCCGGCTCGTGCAGGCTGCCCACGGCCACCGGCAGCACCGGGCGTGGCAGCCCTGCCTTGGTGCACTCGCGGTCGAGTACTGCCAGGTCAGTCAGCGAGGGCGACGGCAGGGCATAGAACACCGGGCGGCTGCGGTCGAGCTTGAGCGTCAGCGACGACTGGTTGATGGTCTCGGAGCGCACCCACAGGTACAACAGGCGACGCAGGGCGCCGAAGATCAGGCGGCGCAGGGGGGAACGGGTCATGAGGAGTGGGCCCTGGGAGTGATTTTCAGGTGAGTATCCAGCCAATTAGTCTGCCGTATGTGCGTAAGTTCAGCAAAAACCGGCAAAAATCCGGACCGTCATCAATTTTTTTTAATCTGTGTCATATACTCGGCCTGCCACTTGCAGGATATTTCGGCAAGCGGCGTCGGCACGCGGTGATGACTGCGTGCCTACAAGGCGATCTTCACAATAAAAATCCGGAGTAGTTCAGATGTCGTCTCGTGAGACTGGGAATGTAAAGTGGTTCAACGATGCCAAGGGCTATGGCTTCATTCAGCGCGAAGGTGGTGCGGATGTGTTCGTCCATTATCGGGCGATCCGCGGTGAGGGGCATCGTACCCTGGTCGAAGGGCAACAGGTCGAGTACGCCTGCGTGCAGGGCCAGAAAGGCCTGCAAGCCGAGGACGTAGTAGGGCTCTGAGCCTCATGTGGTAAGCCTCAAGCTGCAAGTCCGTGTCACTTGCAGCCTGATGCGATCAGTTTCCAGCCTGTTCAGCTGGTGCGCCAGGTGATTTCCTCTTCACCGTCGGCGCTGATGCGGATCCAGCGATCGGCATCTTCTTCACCGTCTTCCTCGACCCAGCCACCCGGTGCGCAGCGTACTTCGACGCCGAGCGCGGCATGCGCGGCGCGTGCACAGGCGACGTCATCAGCCCACGGCGTCTGGTCGCTTTCCAGGTAAAGGCTGTTCCATTTCCCTACAGCCTTGGGTAACCAAGTGACTGGAATGTTACCGGCCTTGCATTTGAAGGTCTGGCCTTTTTGCTGCCATTCGCTGCACGGGCCGACGGCCTCGGCGAGCCAGGCGGCAATTTGCTTGTGGTCGACGTCGGCGTCCTTCAGGTAAATCTCGATATCAGGTTGGCGCATAAGGGCTCCGGGTGTGCTCAGTCTTGGCGCACGAAATAGTCATAACGCATGGAAACCGTGACCTCGAACGGCTCGGCCTGGTCGATCACCAGTGCCCGTTTTTCGGCGCTGGCGCGCCAGCCGTGCGGGGTCATGGCCAGCAGGTCGGCACGTGCCTTGGGCGCAGCCAGGCTCAGGCGGAACTCAAGGGTTTCGCTGTGCGCATGGGCCATGCCCTCCGGCACCAGGGCCAGGTGCTTGTCGTCGGCGTACGGGCGCACTTCATCGTAGAGCACTTCACGCAGCTCCATCAGGTGGCCGCTGGTCGGGCCGACCCGCATCAGGCCACCGCCAGGGCTGAGCAGGCGCTTGGCTTCGGCCCAGTCCAGCGGGCTGAACACGCTGGCGATGAACTGGCAGCTGGCGTCGGCCAGGGGCACGCGGGCCATGCTGGCGACCATCCAGGTGACCGACGGATCACGCCGGCAGGCGCGCTTGACCGCTTCGCGAGAAATGTCCAGGGCGTAGCCGTCGGCGTCGGGCAGGGCTAGGGCCAGCTGGGCGGTGTAGTAGCCTTCACCGCAGCCGATGTCCAGCCAGGTAGCAGGCTGGCGCTCGGCGGCGAGCTCGGCCAGGCGACCGGCCACCGGGGCGTAGTGCCCGGCGTCGAGGAAGTCGCGACGAGCTTCGACCATGGCCTGGTTGTCACCTGGGTCTCGGCTGTTCTTGTGCTGCACCGGCAGCAGGTTCAGGTAACCCTGGCGGGCGCGGTCGAAGCGGTGGCCGGCAGGGCACACCACGCCATTGTCGAGCCGCGACAGGGCTGCCTGGCAGAGGGGGCAGGCCAGCATCAGGCGAGCAACCGGACCAGGGTCTGATAGTAGATCTCGGTCAGCAGGTCGAGGTCACTGGCCAGGATGCGCTCATCGACCTGGTGAATGGTGGCGTTGACCGGGCCGAGCTCGACCACCTGGGTGCCCATGGTGGCAATGAACCGGCCATCGGAAGTACCGCCACTGGTGGACGGGTGGGTATCCCGGTCGGTGACGGCCTTGATGCTGGCCGACACCGCATCCAGCAGTTCGCCCGGTTCGGTGAGGAAGGGCAGGCCGGACAGCGCCCAGTCGACGCTCCAGTCAAGCTGATGCTTGTCGAGGATCGCCGCCACCCGCTGCTGCAGGCCTTCGACGGTCGACTCGGTAGAGAAGCGGAAGTTGAACAGCGCAGTCAGTTCGCCGGGTACCACGTTGGTGGCGCCAGTGCCGGAATTGAGGTTGGAGATCTGGAAGCTGGTTGGCGGGAAGAACGCGTTGCCTTCGTCCCAATGCTCGGCCGCCAGTTCTGCCAGGGCGGGGGCGGCGAGGTGGATCGGGTTGCGCGCCAGGTGCGGGTAGGCCACATGGCCCTGCTTGCCCCGTACGGTCAGCTTGGCACCCAGCGAGCCGCGGCGGCCGTTCTTGACCACGTCGCCGAGCAGGGTGGTGCTTGAAGGCTCACCGACGATGCACCAGTCCAGGCGCTCGTTGCGTGCTTTCAGGCGCTCGACCACGGCTTTGGTGCCGTGGTGGGCAGGGCCTTCTTCGTCGCTGGTGATCAGGAAAGCGACCTTGCCGCGGTGGTCGGGATAGTCGCGCACGAAGCGCTCGCTGGCCACCACCATCGACGCCAGGCTGCCTTTCATGTCGGCGGCGCCACGGCCGCAGAGCATGCCATCGGCATCGATCAGTGCTTCGAACGGCTCGTGCTGCCATTGCTGCACCGGGCCGGTCGGCACCACGTCGGTATGGCCGGCGAAGCACAGCACCGGGCCGTCCTGGTTGCCATGGGTGGCCCAGAAGTTGTCGACGTCTTCGATGCGCATGGGTTCGAGCTGGAAGCCCACGGCGCCCAGGCGATTCATCATCTGCGCCTGGCAGTCGGCATCGACGGGGGTGACCGAGGGGCGACGGATCAGGTCGCAGGCCAGTTGAAGGGTAGGCGAGAGCTCGGCAGGGGCCGTCATGGGGAACTCCGGGGCAAGGCAAGGCGGAAAACGAGGGGCGTTATCTTATATCAAACGAGGGTTGTCGGCACGGGGCAATGGGGCCGCAGGGCGGCCCCGGCCTGTTTCACGTGGCTTGTGCTTCGACGTTCTTCTCGGCAGGTTTTGGCAACGACGACAGCAACGCCATCACCAATGCCGCCAGGTACGGCAACGACTGCACCAGCAGCATCGCCACCCAGAAGCGCATGTCCGAACTTGGCAGCCCTTGCACCAGATAGATGCCCAGCGCCGCGCCCCACAATAGCAGCATGATGAACAGTTCTTCGCGCGCTTCGGAGAGGGCCACCAGCACACCATGGCTGTCGGCATTCTTGGGCGTGCGGATGAACGGCATGCTGCTGGTGAAGAACCCGTACAGCACCGCCTTGGCGATGGTGTGCGACAACGCCAGCCCCGCCAATGCCGCAGCGAAGGCATCCTTGAGGTTGACCCCGACCGCCCGGCGGTACAGGAAGATGATCTTGCCCACCTTGAAGAAGAACAGCGCCAGCGGGGGGATGGCGAAGATCATCAGCGGCGGGTCGACCCGGTGCGGCACGATGATCATCGCCGCCGACCACAGCAGTGCGCCGACGGTGAAGAAGATGTTCATGCCGTCGGCGATCCACGGCAGCCAGCCGGCCAGGAAGTGATAGCGCTGGCCACGGGTCAGCTCGCTGCCCTTGCCGCGCAGCAGGGCGCCGGCATGGTGCTTGATGATCTGGATGGCGCCGTAGGCCCAGCGGAAGCGCTGCTTCTTGAAGTCGATGAAGGTGTCGGGCATCAGGCCCTTGCCGTAGCTGTTGTGGGCGTAGGCGGCCGACAGGCCTTTTTCGAACACGCGCAGGCCCAGCTCGGCGTCCTCGCAAATGCACCATTCGGCCCAGCCCAGCTCTTCAAGGACTGAACGGCGGGTCATGGTCATGGTGCCGTGCTGGATGATCGCGTCACGGTCGTTGCGGGTGACCATGCCGATGTGGAAGAAACCCTTGTATTCGCTGTAGCACAGCTTCTTGAAGGCGCTTTCGTGCTGGTCGCGGTAGTCCTGGGGCGACTGCACCACGGCGATTTTCGGGTCGGCGAAATGCGGCACCATGTGCTTGAGCCAGTTGCGGTCGACGCAGTAGTCAGAGTCGATCACCGCGATCACTTCGGCATCTTTAGCGGTGTGCGGGAGCAGGTAATTGAGCGCGCCGCCCTTGAAACCGGCCAGGGGCGCGACATGGAAGAACTTGAAGCGCTCGCCAAGCTTCTCGCAGTGGGCCTTCAGGGGTTCCCACACGGCCGGGTCCTTGGTGTTGTTGTCGATCACCAACACTTCGTAGTCGGGGTAGTCCAGCGCGGCCAGGGCATCGAGGGTCTGTTTGACCATCTCGGGGGGCTCGTTGTAGCAGGGGACGTGCACCGAGACTTTGGGCCGGTAGGCGCTGTCGGCCTGCACCGGCAGGAATTCGCGACGGCGCTTGTGTATCCATACCGCCTCGGCCAGTTCGTGGGCTTCTGTAAGCAACACGATGAACACGCCTAGCGCACCTAGCGCCAACAGCACGCCCACGGTGAGGCTGAACCAGGTGCTGTATTGCTGGCTGTAGTCGTAGGCAATCCACACCAGCACCGACCCACACAAGAAGGTGATGAAGGTCAGGAAGGTGCGGCCGCGCTGGCGCAGGGCCGAGCCATCGATGAACAGCACCATCAGGGCAATCATCGCCAGTACCACCGAAGCGACCGCCAGGGCACGCCACTGCGGGATGGCGACTACCGGGCCATCGAAGTTGAACTTCTGCTGGCGCTCGGCGTTGAACACGCCCCAGTAAGCCCCCACCGAACCTTCGTCACTGGCTTTCCAGGGCTGGTCATAGGCCTCGATTACAAAGTAGTTGTAACCGCGGCGGTTGAGCGTGTTGACCAGGGTACGCAGGTAGATGGCCTGGTCAGCCTGGGTAGCATCGGCGCCGCCACGCATGCGGCCATTGCTCGGCCAGCCGACTTCCGATAGCAGCAGCGGCTTGCGCGGGAACTGCTGCTTGAGGTCGCGGGCGCGGTCGAGCACGAACTCCACCGAGTCCTGCATCGGCACGAATTCCCAGTAAGGCAGGATGTGCGCGGCGATCAGGTCGACGTGCTTGGCCAGCTCCGGGTGTTCTTTCCAGATGTGCCACTGCTCACTGGTGGTGACCGGCACCTTGACGGCGGCGCGTACCCGGTCCAGGTACTGGATCAGTGCCTCGGGCGTGACTTCTTCGCGGAACAGCGCCTCGTTGCCGACCACCACCCGCACCACGCTGCGCGAGGTGTTGGCCAGTTCGATGGCGGTGGCGATTTCGCGCTCGTTGCGCTCAAGGTCCGGGCTGATCCAGATGCCCAAAGTCACCCGCAGGCCGAATTCCTCGGCCAGGCGCGGGATATCTGCCTGGGTGCCCTCTACGGTATAGATGCGGATGCTGTCGGTCAGCTTGCTCATCTGCTCCAGGTCTTGGCGCATCTCGTCGTCGCTGGGGTATTGGCCCTTTTGCGGGCTCTCGCCGAGGCGGAAGGGCGAGTACGAGAAACCAGAGATCTGCTCCGGCCAGGCAGGTGCGGAGACGGGGCGGTTGATCAGCGCCCAGAACCCGGTGAACAGCGCCGCGATGGCCAGGACCACGACCAGGTTGAGGCCGAATTTGCGTGATGACATTGTCGTCCAAGTCTGTCGAATTGAGTGAATATTAAAGCAGGATTGGCCGGCACTTTCCTAACCATGGAGGCCAACGGCGCCATTGGCATATAATGCGCGCCGTTTTTAGCGGTATGCGCTTCGGGGTAGCAAGATGAGCACAGAAGATCCACGCTTTGCCGGCGTCGCTCGGTTGTATGGCGATGATGGCCTGCAACGGTTGAAACAGGCCCATGTGGCGATCGTCGGTATCGGCGGCGTTGGCTCGTGGGCGGCCGAGGCGTTGGCGCGCAGTGGCGTGGGCGAGATTACCCTGTTCGACCTCGACGATGTCTGTGTCAGCAATACCAACCGTCAGGCCCATGCCCTCGAAGGGCAAGTGGGGCGGCCCAAGGTCGAGGTCATGGCCGAGCGTCTGCGGGCGATCAACCCGGCGTGCACGGTGCACGCGGTAGCTGACTTCGTCACCCGCGAGACCATGGCCGAGTACATCACCGAAGGCCTCGACTTCGTTATCGACTGCATCGACAGCGTCATGGCCAAGGCTGCGCTGATTGCCTGGTGCAAGCGGCGCAAGATCGGCGTTGTGACCACCGGTGGCGCGGGGGGGCAGATCGACCCAACGCAAATCCAGGTCGGTGACCTCAACAAGACTTTCAACGACCCGCTGGCTTCACGGGTACGGTCCACCTTGCGCCGCGACTACAACTTCTCGCGCAATGTCAGCCGTAACTACGCCGTGCCGTGTGTGTTTTCCAGCGAGCAGCTGCGCTACCCCAAGGGTGATGGCAGCGTTTGCCTGCAGAAGAGCTTCGTCGGTGAAGGCGTGCGCTTGGACTGCTCGGGTGGTTTTGGCGCGGTGATGATGGTGACCGCGACCTTTGGCATGGTCGCGGCCAGCAAGGCCGTGGAAAAACTGGTGGCGGGTGCCAGGCGGCCGTCAGAGCGGGTCAAAGCCGAGTAAGGCGCTGATTCAACTGACAGCACCCAGCTCCGCCATCCGCAGCAACACCGCATGCAGGCCATTGCTGCGCGAGGGGGACAGTTGCCGCTCCAGGCCTAACTGGCTGAACCAGCCCGGCAAATCCAGTTCGGCCAGCTCGCTGCTGGCCAGACCCTGCACCCGCACCAGCAGCAAGGCCAGCAACCCGCGCAACAACCGCGCATCGCTGCTGGCCTTGAATCGCCACTGGCCATCCTGCTGTTCAGCCACCAGCCACACCAGGCTTTCACAGCCATGCACGCGGTTGTGCTCGCATTTGTCGGCATCACTCAGCGGCTCAAGACGATCACCCCACTGCATCAGCAGCCGCGCACGTTGCTCCCAGCCACGGGCCTGCTCGAACTGTTCCTGCGCCTCGCGGGCAGCTGTCGATAAACTCATCGCAACATCTCCAGCCCTTGATCCAGCGCCTCGAAAAAGCGCTGCAGGTCATCGCTGTCGTTATACAGCCCCAGCGATACCCGAATCGCCCCCTCAAGCCCCAGCCCTTTGAGCAGCGGCATGGCGCAATGATGGCCGGCACGCACGGCGATGCCTTGCTCGGTCAGCAGATGGGCGATATCGGCGTTGTGCACCCCTTCGATCACGAAGCTGGCCAAAGCCGTCTGTGGCGAGCCGAGCACGCGGATGCCATCGCGGTCGGCCAGGCCGCGCAGCAAGTGCTGGTGCAAGCTGGCCTCATGCCGTTCGACCGCCTGAGCATCGAGGCTGGCCAGGTAATCGAGCGTGGCGCCCAGGCCGATGACACCCGCGATCGGTGGGGTACCGGCTTCGAAGCCCAGCGGGGCGGGGCGGAAGCTGGCGCTCTGGTACTCGGCCAGTTGCACCATCTCACCGCCAAATTGCCAGTGGCGCAGCAGCGCCAGCGCCTGGCTGCGGCCGTACAGCACGCCAACCCCTTCCGGCCCATACAGCTTGTGGCTGGAGAAGACATAGAAATCGCACGCCAACTGCTGCACATCATGGCGGCCATGCACCACGCCCTGGGCGCCGTCGACCACGGTCAATGCGCCTTGGGCGCGGGCATGGGCCAGCAACGCCGACAGCGGTTGCCAGGTGCCCAGCACGTTCGACAGCTGGCTGACCGCCAGTACCCGCGTGCGTGGCCCGATCAGTTGCAGGGCCTGATCGAGGTCGATGCAGCCGTGAATGTCGAGCGGCAGGATGACCAGGCGAAGGTTGCACCGCCGGGCCAGCTGTTGCCAGGGCAGCAGGTTGGCATGGTGTTCCAGGGCACTGACGGCGATTTCGTCACCGGCTTCGAAGCGGTGCTCCAGGCCATAGGCCAGCAGGTTGAGGGCCGAGGTGGCGCCATGGGTGAAAACGATCTGCCGCGAATCGGCGGCATTGAGCCAGGCGGCAACCTTGTCGCGGCTGGTTTCGAACGCCTGGGTCGCCAGCGCGCCGGGCAGGTGCTGGGCACGGTGCACGTTGGCCGCGCCATGGCCGTAGTAATGGCTCAGGGCATCGATCAGGGCTTGTGGTTTCTGGCTGGTGGCGGCGCTGTCCAGGTAAGTCTGGTGCTGCCGTTGCAGGGCGGCGATGGCGGGGAAATCGGCACGCCAGGGGGAGGGCTGGAACATGGTCGCGGGGCCTGGAATGAAAAACGGGTCTGGCATTACGCCAGACCCGATCTTATCACTTCAAACCGAGGAAGGTTCTCAGTTGTGGGCGTGCAGCGCCTCGTTCAGCTCGATGGCCGACTTGTGGGTCTTGCATTCCACCGCGCCGTTCAGCGAGTTGCGACGGAACAGCAGGTCGGTCTGGCCGGCCAGGTCGCGGGCCTTGACCACTTTGACCAGCTCGTTGTTCTCGTCGAGCAGGTTCACCTTGGTGCCAGCGGTGATGTACAGGCCGGCTTCAACGGTGTTGCGGTCGCCCAGCGGGATGCCGATACCGGCGTTCGCGCCGATCAGGCAGCCTTCGCCGACCTTGATGACGATGTTGCCGCCACCAGACAGGGTGCCCATGGTCGAGCAGCCGCCGCCCAGGTCCGAACCCTTGCCGACGAAGACGCCCGCCGAAACGCGGCCTTCGATCATGCCTGGGCCTTCGGTGCCTGCGTTAAAGTTGACGAAGCCTTCGTGCATGATGGTGGTGCCTTCGCCAATGTAGGCGCCCAGGCGCACACGGGCGGTGTCGGCGATACGCACGCCGGCCGGGACCACGTAATCGGTCATTTTCGGGAACTTGTCCACCGAGAACACTTCCAGCAGCTCGCCCTTCAGGCGTGCTTCCAGTTGCAGTTCGGCCAGCTCGCCCAGGTCGACGGCGCCCTGGTTGGTCCAGGCGACGTTTGGCAGCAGCGGGAAGATCCCGGCCAGGCTCACGCCATGCGGCTTGACCAGGCGGTGGGACAGCAGGTGCAGCTTGAGGTATGCCTCTGGGGTCGAGGTCAGCGCGGCGTCTTCGGCCAGCAGGGTGGCGACCAGCGGCTTGTGGCTTTCAGCCAGGCGGGTCAGCAGGGCAGCCTGGGCGGCATCGACGCCTTTCACGGCTTCAGCCAGCTGCGCTGCTTGCGCGTTGCTGAACGCAATGGCCTGGTTGCCGCCTTCGTAGCCGAGGATCGGGGTAACGGCAGCGATCAGCTCGGCGCTTGGGTTGACCAGCGGTTGTGCGTAGAAGACTTCAAGCCAGGTGCCCTGGCGGTTCTGGGAGCCGACACCGAAGGCCAGGCTGAACAGGGTATTGGACATGGGATTACCTCGTGCGAAATAGGGTGGAAGCGCAGGCGGGCTCAGGCCAGGGCTGCGGCATACGAATCAGGTTTGAAACCAACCAGGGTGCGCTCGCCCAGATCGAGCACCGGGCGCTTGATCATCGAAGGTTGGGCAAGCATCAGCTCGACGGCCTTGGCCTGGTCGATATCAGCCTTGCTGGCGTCGTCGAGCTTGCGGAAGGTGGTGCCGGCACGGTTGAGGATGACTTCCCAGCCGTGCTCGTCGCACCAGCGGTTCAGGCTGTCACGGTCGATGCCTTGGGTTTTGTAGTCATGGAATTCGTAGGCGATGGCTTTGTCTTCGAGCCAGGTACGCGCCTTTTTCATGGTGTCACAGGCTTTAATGCCGTAGAGCGTGTAAGTCATTGTGTACATTGGGGCAAAGGTTCCCCAATTTCTCCATTTCCGAAAGTCAGTCGCGGGATTATGCGGGAACGATTCGGTGAGCGCCACGGGGTGTGGGCGAATGGGGAAGGGTTGAGCGTTGTAGCGCCTATGAGACCGAGCGCCGCGCGGGCGGCGCTTCGCAGCACAAGGCTGCTCCTACATCTGTTTCTGGCCAGTCACGCCTGTGGAATCTGCGCGCGACCGCCTTGTTTGTCCGACTCGATATCAAGGTGGGCACCAAGGGGCCGCGCGCCCATGCCACAGGAATAATTGGCCCGAAACAGATGTAGGAGCAGCCTTGTGCTGCGAAGCGCCGCGCGGGCGGCGCTCGTTCTCATAGGCGCCAACGCACTTCAGCCTTGCCCCCCGTCACCCAAACACATGCATCATCGTGTTACATATTCCCGCCGCACCTGCGACTATCGTGCAGCGGCCGCGGATTGCCATACGCCGCTAACATATTGTTTCAATGGCGAAGTTTCGCCTCGCTACGGTTATTGATTCATAAAGGAAGCTTTCACGGATGCAGTCAGCCTATACCGTCCTCATTTTGCTCACGCTGGTCAGCGTGTCGAAGCTGGTCGGGCGGATGATTCCGCTGCCCCTGCCATTGGTGCAGATTGCCGCTGGCGCGCTGCTGGCCTGGCCCACCCTGGGGCTGCACGTGGCCCTGGACCCCGAGCTGTTCCTCTTCCTGTTCCTGCCGCCGCTGCTGTTCGCCGATGGCTGGCGCATTCCCAAGCGCGAGTTGTGGCGCATTCGCGGGCCGGTGGTGGCGCTGGCCGTGGGGTTGGTGCTGTTTACCGTGGTCGGCGCCGGTTACTTCATTCACTGGCTGTTGCCGAGCATCCCGCTGCCGGTCGCCTTTGCCCTGGCCGCGGTACTGTCGCCTACCGATGCCGTGGCCGTTTCGGCCATTGCACAGGACCGTCTGCCAACCCCGCTGATGCATATGCTGCAGGGTGAGGCGCTGATGAACGATGCCTCGGGCCTGGTGACGTTCAAGTTCGCCTTGGCCGCAGCGATCACGGGGGTGTTCTCGTTGGCCGATGCAAGCTTCAGCTTCGTCCTGGTCGCCCTTGGCGGCCTGGCGGTCGGCGTTGCCCTGAGCTGGCTGATCGGCCGTCTGCGCGCCTGGATGATCGCCCGCGGCTGGGACGACCCCGCCACGCACGTGGTGTTCATGCTGTTGCTGCCCTTTGCGGCGTATGTATTGGCCGAGCGCCTGGGGGTATCCGGCATTCTGTCGGCGGTGGCGGCTGGCATGATGCAGAGCTGGCTCGACCTGCTGCCCCGCCAGACCAGTACCCGCTTGCTCAATCGCAGTGTGTGGTCGTTGCTGGAGTTTGCCTTCAATGGCCTGATCTTCCTGCTGCTCGGCCTGCAATTGCCGGACATCATCAAGGCCGTCGTGAGCCACGAGGCCACCGTGTGGCCGACCCTGGCCTGGCGCTGCCTGGATGTGCTGGCGATCTTCGCAGCGTTGATCCTGCTGCGGTTTATCTGGGTGCAGAGCATCTGGCGGGCCATTGGTGTGGTACGTCGCTGGCGGGGCAAGCCGGCGCTGGTGCTGATGCCTACGGCGCGCTCCTGCTGGCTACTGACCCTCGGGGGCGTACGTGGCGCCGTGACCCTGGCGGGCGTGATGTCGGTGCCGCTGTTGATCAGTGCGGGCCAGGCGTTCCCCGAGCGCGACTTGCTCATCTTCATCGCTGCAGGGGTCATTCTGCTGTCGTTGATCAGTGCCTGCATTGCCTTGCCGATTCTGCTGCGTGGCGTCACCCAAAGCCCGGACGAGCGGCTGCATCAAGAAGTGCTGGAGGCTTGGCGACGCACGGCCGAGGCCGCGATTCATGCCCTGGAGGCGGAAGAGGTGATCGATGCCAGCGCGCCGCAGGATGCCGCGCAGGCGACACTGGCGACCGAGCTCAAGGCACGGTTGATGGCCGAGTACCGGGACGAATTAGACAGTTATAACGACACCGCGGAAGCGAGGGCCTTGGCTGAGCAGATGGACCTGCTTGAGCGGCGTTTGCGCTTGCGTGCGCTGCGGGCGCAGCGGCTGGAGTTGTACAACCTGCATCGCCAGCACCTGGTGGGCGATGAGGTGGTGCGGCAGGTGCTGGGTGAGCTGGATATGAGCGAGGCGAACCTGGGCGCTGTCCGGTAGGTCGCAGGGGCTGCTGTGCAGCCCATTCGCGGGCCAAGCCCACTCCCACAAGGTCCTCACAAGGTCTGAGCCTGCGCAGTTACCTGTAGGAGCTGGCGTGTCGGGGCGCAGAACCGCTGCGATGGGGCGCAAAGCGCCCCCTGCCTAATCAGCGGTTCTGCAGGAACGCGCGAATCCGCTCGGCGGCCTCGATGCACTCGGCCAGCGGCGCAACCAGCGCCATGCGCACTCGGCCAGCGCCAGGGTTCACGCCTTCCACTTCACGCGACAGGTATGACCCCGGCACCACGGTCACATGCTGGGCTTCGAACAGGTCACGGGTGAACGCGGCGTCGCAGCCCGGCACCTTGGCCCACAGGTAGAAGCTGCCATCCGGGCGTTGCACATCCATCACCGGCTGCAGGATATCCAGCACGGCATCGTACTTGGCGCGGTACTGGTCACGGTTTTCACGCACGTGTGCTTCGTCTTGCCAGGCAGCGATGCTGGCCAGTTGGGTCTGCACGGGCATGGCGCAGCCGTGGTAGGTGCGGTACAGCAAAAATGGCTTGATGATGTCGGCATCGCCCGCAACGAAGCCCGAACGCAGGCCTGGCAGGTTGGAACGCTTGGACAGGCTGTGGAACACCACGCAGCGTTTGAAATCGCTGCGGCCCAGTTCGGCGCAGGCGCTGAGCAGGCCCGGTGGCGGGGCGTCTTCGTCGAAGTACAGCTCGCTGTAGCATTCGTCGGCGGCGATCACGAAATCATGCTCGTCGGCTAGGGCAATCAGCTTCTTCAGGGTGTCCATCGGCACCAGCGCGCCGGTGGGGTTGCCTGGCGAGCACAGGAAGAGGATTTGGCAACGCTGCCAGACATCTGCAGGCACCGCGTCGAAGTCAGGGTTGAAACCGTTGTCTTCTAGGCACGGCAGGTAGTGCGGGGTGGCGCCTGCCAGCAGCGCCGCGCCTTCGTAGATCTGGTAGAACGGGTTGGGGCTGACCACCAGGCCATCATCGGCCCGGTTGACCACGGCCTGGGTGAAGGCGAACAGCGCTTCACGGGTGCCGTTGACCGGCAGGATGTGGCGGTCGGCGTCCAGCCAGCCGGTCGGCACACCGAAGCGGCGCTCGCACCACTGGCCGATGGCCTGGCGCAGCCCTGGCAGGCCGAGGGTGCTGGGGTACACCGCCAGCTTGTCGAGGTTGTCGGCCATGGCTTTGGCGACGAACGCCGGCGATGTGTGCTTCGGCTCACCGATCGACAGCGCGATGGCGCGCTTGTCGGCCGCAGGTTTCACACTGCCCAGCAGGGCGCGCAGTTTCTCGAACGGGTAGGGCTGAAGCTGGGTCAGGGCATGGTTCATCGGCGCAAGGTCTCGTCAATCGTCTAATCGTTAAAAGGTCACGCGGGTCGGGCTGGCGTCGCTTGCCTGGCCAGCTTGCAGCTGCTGGACGATAGCCTCCTGCAGGCGGCTGCACAGCTGCGGGTCGGACAGCGGCTGGTTGTCGGCATCGGTGATGAAGAACACGTCTTCCACGCGCTCGCCGAGGGTGGCGATCTTGGCGTTCTGCAACGACAGGTCGAACTCCAGGAAGATGCGGCCGATCCGGGCCAGCAGGCCCGGCCGGTCGGGCGCGGTGATCTCAAGGATGGTCACCGGCCGCTGGGCATCGTTGAGGATGGTCACCTGCGGCGGGAAATTGAAGTGCTTGAGCTGGCGTGGCACCCGGCGCTGAATGATCGTCGGGTAGTCCTCGGGGTTGCGCAGCGCTTCGGTGAGGCCATCGCGAATCTGCTTGACCCGCTGCGGGTTGTCGCCGATCGAGCCGCCATCGTTGTCGAGCACGATATAGGTGTCGAGGGTGAACTGGCTGCTCGAGGTGATGATGCGCGCGTCATGGATGTTCAGGTTCAACTGCGACATGGCTGCCACGGTCACGGCGAAGAAGTCATGCTGGTCCGGGGCGTAGATGAAGATCTGCGTACCACCCTCGAACTCGCGCTGGGTGGTTTCCTTGATCAGCACCAGCGGCCCGCCGTCGGCCGGCTGCTGGAGGATGGCGTCGGTGTGCCAGGCCACATCGGCCGCGTTGTGCTTGAGGAAGTAGTCGTCGCCCAACTGCGACCAGAGTTGCTCGACGTCGTCCGGGTCGACGCCTTCGCGCACGAGGATGTCCAGCGCGGCGCTTTGGGTCTGGCGGATCTGCTCTTCGCGGTCCAGTGGGTTTTCCAGGCCACGGCGCAGGGCGCGCTTGGTCTCGGTGTACAGCTGGCGCAGCAGGCTGGCGCGCCAGGAGTTCCACAGGCTGGGGTTGGTGGCGTTGATGTCGGCCACGGTCAGCACATAGAGGTAATCCAGGCGGGTCTCGTCCCCCACATGCAAGGCAAAGTCGTTGATCACCTGTGGGTCGGACAGGTCTTTGCGCTGTGCGGTGGTGGACATCACCAGGTGGTTCAGCACAAGCCAGACGATCAGGCGGCTGTCCCAGGCCGGCAGTTGGTGGCGCTCGCAGAACGTCTGTGCGTCCACCGCGCCCAGCTCCGAGTGGTCACCCTGGCGGCCCTTGCCGATGTCATGGTAAAGCCCGGCCAGGTAGATCAGCTCGGGTTTGGGCAGGCGGCCCATGAGCTTGCTGGCCAGCGGGAATTTCTCGGAAACCGGCGTGTACTGCAGTTTGCGCAGGTGCTTGATCAGGTTGAGCGTGTGCGCATCGACCGTATAGATGTGGAACAGGTCATGCTGCATCTGCCCGACGATCAGGCCGAATTCCGGCAGGTAGCGGCCGAGGATGCCGTAGCGGTTCATCCGGCGCAGGTTGCGGTGGATGCCGATCTCGCACTTGAACAGCTCGATGAACAGGCTGGTGTTGCGGATATCGTGACGGAAGGTTTCGTCGATCAGGTGCCGGTGCTCGCGCAGCAGGCGCACGGTATCGGCGCGTACCCCTTTGATCTCCGGGTGCTGAGCCATCAGCACGAAGATTTCCAGCATGGCGAACGGCGTGCGTTTGAATACGTTCGGCTTGGCGGCTTCTATATAGCCGTCATGCAGGCGGAAGCGCGCATTCAAGGGTTGGGTGGTGCCACTGTCATCGTCGGCGAGAATGACTTCCTCGAAGTGCTGGATGATCAGGTCGCACAGCTGGCTGATGCTCATCACCACCCGGTAGTACTGCTGCATGAACTGCTCGATCGCGCGCTTGGGGTTTTCATCGCTGTAGCCCAGCAGGGCGGCGATGCTGCGCTGGTGATCGAACAGCAAGCGGTCTTCGGAACGCCCGGCCAGCATGTGCAGGGCGTAGCGCACCTTCCACAGGAAGTCCTGGGAGGAGGCCAGCAGCTCGTTCTCGCTTTCCAGCAAAAAGCCTTCACCGGCCAGGGCGTGCAGGTTCAGCGTGCCATATTGACGGCGTGCCACCCACAGCACGGTCTGGATGTCGCGCAGGCCACCGGGTGAGCCTTTGACGTTGGGCTCAAGGTTGTACTCGGTGTCGTTGTACTTGTGGTGTCGGGCCTTGAGCTCGGCGCGCTTGGCCAGGAAGAACTCCTTGCTCGGCCACATGTGCTCGGTGCTGGTGACGTCCAGCATGCGCTGGCGCAAGGCTTCGGGGCCGGCGACGGTGCGGCTTTCCATCATGTTGGTGATGACCGTCAGGTCGGCCCGCGCCTGCTCGGCACATTCGTCGACGGTGCGCACGCTCTGGCCCACTTCCAGGCCGATGTCCCAGAGCAGGGTGAGGAAGCGCTCGATGGCCTCGCGGTACTGCTCGTGTTCGGCAGCACCCAGCAAAATCAGCAGGTCGATGTCCGAGTGCGGGTGCAGTTCACCGCGCCCGTAACCGCCCACCGCGACCAGGGCGATGCCACTCTGGTCGCCCCAGTCGAACTGGTTCCAGGCCTGCTGCAGGATGTTGTCGACGAGCCAGGCGCGGTCCTCGATCAAACGGCGGATTTCGCGGCCTTCGCGAAAACGCCGGTCGAGCACCTCGCCCGCCTGGCGGATGGCTTTCTTGAAGGCGGCGATAGGGCTCGCCTTGAGGGCCAGTTCCGCCTGGAACTGGCCGCGGTCGAACAGCTCGGGATCCACCTGGGGCATTGCGTCGCGTTCCTGTCGTGGGGTGCCTGGCGCGGACTCAGGCCGAGGTGCGCGCGATGGTGTCGTCCTTGCGCAGGGTGAAGATCTCGTAACCGGTCGCCGTCACCACCAGGGTGTGCTCCCACTGGGCCGAGAGTTTGCGGTCCTTGGTAATGGCGGTCCAGCCATCGCCCAGCACCTTGGTGTCGGCCTTGCCCTGGTTGATCATCGGCTCGATGGTGAAGGTCATGCCTTCTTTGAGCTCCATGCCAGTGCCGGCGCGGCCGTAGTGGAGGATCTGCGGTTCTTCGTGGAACACTTTGCCGATGCCGTGGCCGCAGAATTCGCGCACCACCGAGAAGCCGTTCTTTTCAGCGTGCTTCTGGATCACTTCGCCGATGTCGCCCAGGCGGCAGCCCGGCTTGACCAGCTCGATGGCCTTGTACATGCATTCCTGGGTGACCTTGGACAGGCGCTCGGCCCAGACCGGCACGTTGCCGACGTGGAACATGCGGCTGGTGTCGCCGTGGTAGCCGTCCTTGATCACGGTGACGTCGATGTTGAGCGTGTCACCGTCCTTGAGCGGCTTGTCGTTAGGGATGCCGTGGCAGACCACATGGTTGATCGAGGTGCAGATCGACTTGGGGTAACCCTTGTAGTTGAGCGGCGCCGGGATGGCCTGCTGGACGTTGACGATGTAGTCGTGGCACAAGCGGTCCAGTTCTTCGGTGGTGACACCGGGCTTGACGTGCTCTTCGATCATTTCCAGCACCTCGGCGGCCAGGCGGCCGGCGATGCGCATCTTCTCGATGTCTTCTGCGGTCTTGATGGTGACGGTCATTACAGGCTCTCTACGGCGCCGTGCACGGCGCGAACAAACGGGAAAGGCCGGATTCTAGCAGAGCAGGGCGGCAATCGGTCGGGATAAAGCCGGCCATCCTGCTGTCTATAGAGGGCATTTTGGCCTGAAAGCCTGGGTGCTGCAAAAACCGCTGACGGACGCGACAGTATTCGGGTTCCGTTCGCTCGCGGTCTGTGGTATAAAATGCGCCGCTTTCGGGGTCGACCCCGTAAGCCCTAAACCCACACACGTGTCGACACGATGACCTGGGTGCCCCGGATTCTAGAATCTGTGGGTTGGTCATTGGGATGCGTGGAGGCCCAACCCGACTTATCAAGGAACTATCATGTCCCAAGTCAACATGCGCGATATGCTGAAGGCCGGTGTGCACTTCGGCCACCAGACCCGTTACTGGAACCCGAAAATGGGCAAGTACATTTTCGGCGCGCGTAACAAGATCCACATCATCAACCTGGAAAAAACCCTGCCAATGTTCAACGAAGCTCTGGCTTTCGTAGAGCGTCTGGCCCAGGGCAAGAACAAGATCATGTTCGTCGGCACCAAGCGTTCCGCCGGCAAGATCGTCGCCGAGCAAGCTGCTCGTGCTGGTTCGCCATACGTTGACCACCGCTGGTTGGGCGGCATGCTGACCAACTACAAAACCATCCGTGCTTCGATCAAGCGTCTGCGCGACCTGGAAACTCAGGCCGAAGATGGCACCTTTGCCAAGCTGACCAAGAAAGAAGCCCTGATGCGTTCGCGCGATCTGGAAAAGCTGGACCGCAGCCTGGGTGGTATCAAGGACATGGGCGGCCTGCCTGATGCCCTGTTCGTGATCGACGTTGACCACGAGCGCATTGCTATCACCGAAGCCAACAAGCTGGGCATCCCGGTTATCGGCGTTGTCGATACCAACAGCAGCCCGGAAGGTGTTGACTACATCATCCCAGGTAACGATGACGCCATTCGCGCTATCGAGCTGTACATGACTTCGATGGCCGACGCCATCATCCGCGGCCGCAATAACGTTGCTGGCGGCACCGAAGTCTACGCTGAAGAAGCGGCTGCACCTGCTGCTGAGTAATTGACGCCTGGCGTCTACTTGGCACGCAAAAAGGGGGCTTTGCCCCCTTTTTGCCACCTTGAAATCCTGCTGTCAGCAACCGCCCCGCACTATGGGCCTGCTGAGATAAAAACAGCGGATTTGCAGAATTGAACGCCCGTGATGAGCGGGTGGAATGGTTGAAAAACTTTCCAAGAGGATTTTGAAATGGCAGCAATTACTGCAGCGCTGGTCAAAGAACTGCGCGAGCGTACCGGCGAAGGCATGATGGATTGCAAAAAGGCCCTGGAAAAGGCCGGCGGCGACATCGAAAAAGCCATTGACGACATGCGTGCCTCGGGCGCCATCAAGGCCGCCAAAAAGGCTGGCAACGTCGCTGCTGAAGGCGCTATCGCCGTCAAGACCGACGGCAAAGCCGCCGTTCTGCTGGAAGTCAACTCGCAGACCGACTTCCTGGCCCTGCAAGACGACTTCAAAAACTTCGTAGCCGAAAGCCTCGAAGAAGCCTTCGCTCAGAAGCTGACCGACGCTGCACCGCTGATCGCTTCGCGCGAAGCAGCCCGTGAAGCCCTGGTCGCCAAGTGCGGCGAAAACGTCAACATCCGCCGCCTGGCGCGCGTTGAGGGTGACGTTGTTGGTGCTTACCTGCACGGCAACAAGATCGGTGCCGTTGTTGTCCTGAAAGGCGGTGACGTCGAGCTGGCCAAGAACATCGCCATGCACGTAGCTGCTTCGAACCCGGAGTTCCTGGATGCATCGGAAATCTCCGCCGAGGCCATCGAGCGCGAGAAGAATGTCTTCCTGCAGCTGAACGCCGACAAGATCGCCGGCAAGCCGGAAAACATCGTTGAGAACATGATCAACGGCCGTATCACCAAGTTCAAGGCCGAAGCTTCGCTGAAAGAGCAAGCCTTCGTCATGAACCCGGAAGTCAAGGTTGGCGAGCTGGCCAAGAAGGCCGGTGCTGAAATCGTTTCCTTCACCTACTTCAAGGTCGGCGAAGGCATCGAGAAGCCAGTCGACAACTTCGCTGAAGAAGTTGCCGCTCAGGTAGCTGCTGCCAAGCAGTAAGACAGACACGTCTGTCGCCCCAAAGAGGCTGCCCGCTCACGCGCGCAGCCTCTTTGTCAAAGCGGGAGCGGTTTTCCAAACCGCTGTTCGCTGACGCAGTCGCTGCGTCACGTTAGAGTTACACGCAGGCTCAAGCAGCCCGCCAGAATTTTTTTACAAACGCCGCAGGAGAGATTCGCAATGGCTCAGCAGGGCAGTGGTCATCAGGCTCGCTATAAACGCATTCTACTCAAACTTAGCGGCGAGGCCCTGATGGGCTCGGAAGAGTTCGGGATCGACCCCAAGGTCCTGGATCGCATGGCGCTGGAAGTCGGCCAACTGGTCGGCATCGGTGTGCAAGTCGGTCTGGTGATCGGCGGTGGCAACCTGTTCCGTGGTGCGGCGCTCAGTGCAGCCGGCATGGACCGCGTCACCGGTGACCACATGGGCATGCTGGCGACCGTCATGAATGCCCTGGCCATGCGCGACGCGCTGGAGCGGGCAAACATTACCGCCATCGTCATGTCGGCGATTTCAATGGTAGGCGTGACCGATCACTATGATCGCCGCAAAGCCATGCGCCACCTGAACGCCAAAGAAGTCGTAATCTTCGCTGCCGGTACCGGCAACCCGTTCTTCACCACCGACTCCGCCGCTTGCCTGCGCGCCATCGAAATCGATGCCGACGTGGTATTGAAAGCAACCAAGGTCGATGGTGTATACACTGCAGATCCATTCAAGGACCCGCATGCCGAGAAGTTCGATCATCTGACCTACGATGAAGTGCTGGATCGCAAGCTGGGTGTGATGGATCTGACGGCAATCTGCCTTTGCCGCGACCACAAGATGCCGCTGCGCGTCTTCAATATGAACAAGCCGGGCGCCCTGCTGAACATCGTGCATGGCGGCGCGGAAGGAACCCTGATCGAGGAAGTTCAAAAATGATCAACGCTATCAAGAAAGATGCCCAGGACCGCATGGGCAAGTCCATCGAGGCGCTGGGTCGCCACCTGGCTGCCATCCGCACCGGCCGTGCCCACCCAAGCATCCTGGACAGCGTCAAGGTCACTGCCTGGGGTAGCGAAATGCCGCTGAACCAGGTGGCCGCGATTACCGTCGAGGACGCGCGCACCCTGAAGATCGTCGCGCACGACAAGAACCTCAGCGCTGCCATCGAAAAAGCCATCCTGACCTCCGACCTGGGCCTGAACCCGTCCAGCGCCGGTACCACCATCCGCGTTCCAATGCCGGCCCTGACCGAGGAAACCCGCAAGGGTTACACCAAGCAGGCCAGCGGCGTTGCCGAGGATGCCAAGGTTGCCGTGCGTAACGTGCGCCGTGACGCACTCGCCGACCTGAAGAAGCTGACCAAGGACAAGGAAATCAGCGAAGACGAAGAGCGTCGCGCCGCTGACGAGATCCAGAAGCTGACCGACAAGTTCGTCGCCGAAATCGACGCTGCGTTCAAGGCCAAGGAAAAGGACCTGTTGGCCGTCTAAGGCCGAGGTTTTTTAATGGAAAAGACCAAGCCAGCGGCGCCGTCCTCGGTGCCGCGACACGTCGCGATCATCATGGATGGCAACAACCGCTGGGCGAAGAAGCGCTTGCTGCCCGGCGTTGCCGGGCACAAGGCTGGCGTCGATGCCGTGCGTGCGGTCATCGAAGTCTGCGCCGAATCGGGGGTCGAGGTACTGACCCTGTTCGCCTTCTCCAGCGAAAACTGGCAGCGCCCCGCCGAAGAGGTCGGTGCGCTGATGGAGTTGTTCTTCTCGGCCCTGCGCCGTGAGGCCCGTCGCCTCAACGAGAACAACATCAGCTTGCGCATCATTGGTGATCGCTCGCGCTTTCATCCTGAGCTGCAGGCTGCCATGCGTGAGGCCGAGGCACTGACCGCCGGCAACAACCGCTTCATCCTGCAGATCGCGGCCAACTACGGTGGCCAGTGGGATATCGCCCAGGCTGCCCAGCGCCTGGCGCGGGAAGTACAGGCGGGCCATCTGCGTCCGGACGATATCACGCCGGGTCTGCTGCAGACGTGCCTGTCCACCGGTGAGTTGCCGTTGCCGGACCTGTGCATCCGCACTGGGGGCGAACGCCGCATCAGCAATTTCCTGCTGTGGCAGCTGGCCTATGCCGAGCTGTATTTCTCCGACCTGTACTGGCCGGACTTCAAACACGAGGCCATGCGCAATGCCCTGGCCGATTTCGCTTCGCGCCAGCGCCGCTTCGGTAAGACCAGCGAGCAGGTCGAGGCTGGAGCTCGTGCTTAATGCTTAAACAACGCATCATTACCGCGCTGATCCTGCTGCCGGTCGCGCTGGGTGGCTTCTTCCTGCTCAACGGTGGGGATTTCGCCCTGTTCATCGGCTTCGTGGTCACCCTCGGCGCCTGGGAGTGGGCGCGCCTGGCGGGGTTGATGACCCAGCCACTGCGCATTGCCTACGCCGCAGTCGTCGCCGGAGCGCTGATGCTGCTGCACCTGATGCCCGACCTGGCACCGTGGGTGCTGGGTGCGTCAGTGATCTGGTGGGGGCTGGCCACCTGGCTGGTGCTGACCTATCCGCGCAGCAGCGAGCTATGGGCCAGTGCGGCCTGCCGCTTGCTGATTGGCCTGCTGGTGTTGCTGCCGGCGTGGCAAGGCCTGGTGCTGCTCAAGCACTGGCCGCTCGGCAACTGGCTGATTCTGTCGGTCATGGTGCTGGTGTGGGCCGCCGACATCGGTGCGTACTTCTCTGGTCGTGCCTTCGGCAAGCGCAAGCTGGCGCCGCAGGTCAGCCCGGGCAAGAGCTGGGAAGGCGTCTATGGCGGCCTGGCTGTCAGCCTGGTCATTACGCTGGTGGTCGGTATCAGCCGCGATTGGGGTGTTGGCCAGATCCTGCTGGGCCTGTTGGGCGCGGCACTGGTTGTCATGGCCTCGGTGATCGGTGACCTGACCGAAAGCATGTTCAAGCGCCGCTCGGGCATCAAGGACAGCAGCAACCTGCTGCCCGGCCATGGTGGCGTGCTCGACCGCATCGACAGCCTGACGGCGGCCATCCCGCTCTTTGCCGTGCTGCTGTGGGCTGCCGAATGGGGTGTGATGTGAGTACGTTGCAGCGCATTACCGTGCTGGGTGCCACGGGCTCCATTGGCCTGAGCACGCTGGATGTGATTGCACGTCACCCTGAGCGTTATTCGGTATTCGCCCTGAGCGGTTACTCGCGCATCGACGAGCTGCTGGCGCTGTGCGTCCGGCATCGCCCGGAGTACGCGGTGGTGCCGAGTGCCGAAGGTGCTGCGCGCTTGCGCGACGGCCTGGCGGCCGTCGGTTGCGCCACCCAGGTGCTGGAAGGCGAGGCGGGGCTTTGCCAGGTTGCCGCAGCGCCCGAGGTGGATGCGGTGATGGCCGCCATCGTGGGTGCTGCAGGGCTGCGGCCGACCTTGGCTGCCGTCGAGGCGGGCAAGAAGGTCTTGCTGGCCAATAAAGAGGCGCTGGTGATGTCTGGCGCGCTGTTCATGGAGGCTGTGCGGCGCAGTGGTGCCGTGCTGCTGCCGATCGACAGCGAGCACAATGCAATCTTCCAGTGCCTGCCCGGCGACTATGCCCGCGGCCTTAGCCAGGTGGGGGTGCGCCGCATCCTGCTGACGGCATCGGGTGGCCCATTCCGCGAAACACCGTCCGCCGCATTGGCCGATGTCACCCCGGAGCAGGCGTGCGCGCACCCTAACTGGTCCATGGGGCGCAAGATCTCCGTGGATTCGGCCAGCATGATGAACAAAGGGCTCGAGTTGATCGAGGCCTGCTGGCTGTTCGATGCCTCGCCCGCCAAGGTCGAGGTGGTGGTGCACCCGCAGAGCGTGATCCACTCGCTGGTGGATTACGTGGACGGCTCGGTGCTCGCCCAGCTGGGCAACCCGGACATGCGCACGCCGATCGCCAATGCGCTGGCCTGGCCAGAGCGCATTGATTCTGGCGTTGCACCGCTGGACCTGTTCGCTATCGCGCGCCTGGATTTCCAGGCACCCGACGAACAGCGCTTCCCATGCCTGCGCCTGGCGCGGCAGGCTGCCGAGGCCGGCAACAGTGCACCTGCTGTGCTCAATGCGGCCAACGAAGTGGCTGTCGAGGCATTTCTCCAGCGGCGTATCCGCTTCCCGGAGATCGCGGGTATGATCGAACAAGTGCTCGATCAGGAGCCTGTAGTGCCACTGGCGTCGTTGGACGCGGTATTTGCCGCCGACCAGCGTGCCCGGGAGCTCTCCCGTGAGTGGTTGCGGCGTCACGGTCGATGATGCAGGCCTGCCAGGGCTTGTGCGAAAAGTCGTTCTGCTGAACGTCATCTGGAGAAAGATATGACTGCGCTCTACATGATTGTCGGCACCCTGGTGGCTTTGGGTGTTCTGGTCACGTTCCACGAATTTGGCCACTTCTGGGTGGCCCGACGCTGCGGCGTCAAGGTGCTGCGTTTTTCGGTAGGTTTCGGTACGCCGTTGTTGCGCTGGCATGACCGCCAGGGCACCGAATTCGTTGTGGCGGCGATTCCGCTGGGCGGCTACGTCAAGATGCTCGATGAGCGCGAAGGCGATGTACCGCCTGCGTTGGCCGACCAGTCGTTCAACCGTAAAAGCGTGCGTCAGCGTATCGCCATCGTCGCCGCCGGCCCGATTGCCAACTTCTTGCTGGCCATTGTGTTCTTTTGGCTCTTGGCCATGCTTGGCACTCAGCAGATTCGTCCGGTCATCGGTGCGGTCGAAGCGGGCAGCCTGGCAGCGTCGGCAGGCCTGACCGCAGGTCAGGAAATTGTATCCATCGATGGCAAGGCGACCAGCGGTTGGTCTGCGGTCAACCTGCAACTGGTTCGCCGTCTGGGCGAGAGCGGCACCCTGCAGGTAGGCGTGCGCGACGAAGGCGCCAGCGCCGAGCAGCACTTGCAGATCAAGCTGGACCACTGGCTGAAAGGCGCCGACGAGCCAGACCCTATTCAGTCCCTGGGCTTGCGCCCATGGCGCCCGGTGATCGTGCCGGTGCTGGCCGAGATCGATTCGAAAGGGCCGGCCGCTGCCGCCGGCTTGAAGACAGGTGACAAGCTGCTGGCCCTCGATGGCGTGGCAGTGAACGACTGGCAGCAGGTGGTCGACACCGTGCGCGCCCACCCGCAAGCCAAGGTCGTGGTACGTGTCGAGCGCGATGGCGCTGCGCTGGATGTACCGGTAACCCTGGCCCGCAAGGGTGAAGGCAAAGCCGCGGGCGGTTACCTGGGCGCGGGGGTAAAAGGTGGCGAATGGCCTGCCAACATGCTCCGCGAAGTCAGCTATGGCCCGTTGGATGCGGTAGGCGAGGGCTTGTCGCGCACCTGGAACATGAGCGTCCTGACGCTCGAGTCGCTGAAGAAAATGCTGTTCGGAGAGCTCTCGGTAAAAAACTTGAGCGGACCGATAACCATTGCTAAAGTGGCGGGCGCTTCAGCCCAGTCCGGCGTGGGGGATTTCCTGAATTTCCTGGCCTACCTGAGCATAAGCCTGGGGGTTCTTAACCTGCTGCCCATTCCAGTACTGGATGGGGGGCATTTGCTGTTTTACCTGGTCGAGTGGGCGCGCGGTCGTCCGCTGTCAGATCGGGTGCAAGGTTGGGGGGTCCAGATCGGTATCAGTTTGGTCGTAGGGGTGATGTTGCTCGCCCTGATCAACGATCTGGGTCGACTATAAAGCTTCGCATTGCGAACCTGCCGCCACTTCGCGGCGGGTTGTTTATTGCCAGTTGGAATAAAAGGACTTCATGAAACGTCTGCTGCTAACTGCGGTCCTCTCCGCACTGATGATCGCTGAAGTTCACGCCGAGTCCTTCACCATCTCCGATATTCGTGTCAACGGCCTGCAGCGGGTTTCCGCCGGCAGCGTCTTCGGTGCCTTGCCGCTCAACGTGGGCGATCAGGCCGATGATCGGCGCCTGGTGGATTCGACCCGTTCCCTGTTCAAGACTGGCTTCTTCCAAGACATCCAGCTGAGCCGCGATGGCAATG
Organism: Pseudomonas sp. B21-031; assembly: GCF_024748985.1. NCBI lineage: Bacteria > Pseudomonadati > Pseudomonadota > Gammaproteobacteria > Pseudomonadales > Pseudomonadaceae > Pseudomonas > Pseudomonas sp. B21-031. The sequence goes on from NZ_CP087181.1 coordinate 1,272,067, forward strand.
TCCTGATCATCAACGTGGTCGAGCGCCCGTCGGTTTCCAGCATCGAAATCGAAGGCAACAAGGCGATCAGCACCGAAGACCTGATGAAGGGTCTGAAGCAGTCTGGCCTGGCCGAAGGTGAAATCTTCCAGCGCGCCACCCTTGAAGGTGTGCGTAACGAGCTGCAGCGTCAGTACGTGGCCCAGGGCCGTTACTCGGCCGAGGTCGACGCCGAAGTCGTGCCGCAGCCGCGCAACCGTGTCGCGCTGAAAATCAAGATCAACGAAGGCACCGTCGCGGCCATTCAGCACATCAACGTGGTGGGCAACAACGTCTTCGACGACGAAGAGCTGTCGCAGCTGTTCGAGCTGAAAACCACCAACTGGCTGTCGTTCTTCAAGAACGACGACAAGTACGCCCGTGAAAAACTCTCCGGTGACCTGGAGCGTCTGCGTTCCTACTACCTGGACCGTGGCTACATCAACATGGATATCGCCTCTACCCAGGTATCCATCACGCCAGACAAGAAACACGTCTACATCACCGTCAACATCAACGAAGGCGAGAAGTACACCGTCCGTGACGTGAAGCTCTCCGGTGACCTCAAGGTGCCGGAAGACCAGGTCAAGTCGCTGCTGCTGGTACAGCCAGGCCAAGTATTCTCGCGCAAGGTGATGACCACCACGTCCGAGCTGATCACCCGTCGTCTGGGTAACGAAGGCTACACCTTCGCCAACGTCAACGGCGTGCCACAGCCGAACGACCAGGACCACACCGTCGATATCATGTTCGTGGTCGACCCGGGCAAGCGTGCCTACGTCAACCGCATCAACTACCGCGGCAACACCAAGACCGAAGACGAAGTGCTGCGTCGCGAAATGCGCCAGATGGAAGGCGGTTGGGCGTCGACCTACCTGATCGACCAGTCCAAGACCCGTCTGGAGCGCCTGGGCTTCTTCAAGGAAGTCAACGTCGAGACTCCGCCGGTGCCTGGCACCGATGACCAGGTCGACGTCAACTACAGCGTTGAGGAACAAGCGTCCGGCTCCATCACGGCGTCGGTCGGTTTCGCCCAGAGCGCCGGTCTGATCCTGGGTGGTTCGATCAGCCAGAGCAACTTCCTGGGTACCGGTAACAAGGTCTCCATTGGCCTGACCCGTTCCGAATACCAGACCCGCTACAACTTCGGCTTCGTGGACCCCTACTTCACGGCTGACGGTGTCAGCTTGGGTTACAACGCCTTCTACCGCAGCACCGACTACGACGACCTCGATGTCGACGTTGCCAGCTATGCGGTCGACAGCCTGGGCGCCGGTGTCAGCCTGGGTTACCCGATCAGCGAAACCTCGCGCCTGACCTATGGCCTGAGCGTTCAGCAGGACAAGATCAAAACCGGTAAATACACCGTTGACGAGATCTTCGACTTCCTCGATCAAGAGGGTGACAACTTCCTGAACTTCAAGGCGTCGATCGGCTGGTCCGAATCGACCCTGAACAAAGGCGTGCTGGCGACTCGTGGTCACTCGCAAAGCTTGACCCTGGAATCGACCATTCCGGGCAGCGACCTGTCGTTCTACAAGCTCGACTACCGCGGCCAGCTGTTCAAGCCAATCAACAACGACTACACCCTGCGCCTGCACACTGAACTGGGCTATGGTGATGGCTACGGCAGCACCTCGGGCCTGCCGTTCTACGAGAACTACTACGCGGGCGGCTTCAACTCTGTCCGTGGCTTCAAGGACAGCAGCCTGGGCCCACGCAGTACGCCTAGCCGTGGTGAAGGTAACGAAGGCGGCAAGCCGGGTACCATCCGCGACCCGGATCAGGATCCGCTGCCATTCGGTGGCAACGTGTTGGTCCAGGGTGGTGTCGAGTTGCTGTTCCCACTGCCGTTCGTCAAGGACCAGCGTTCGCTGCGCACGTCGGTATTCTGGGACGTGGGTAACGTGTTCGATACCAACTGCGGCAGCAAGCCAGATTGCGAGAAGGTCGGTTTCTCGGGCATGGCCAGTTCGGTGGGTCTGGGTGTGACCTGGATCACTGCACTGGGCCCGTTGAGCTTCAGCCTGGCGATGCCGGTCAAGAAGCCGGACGATGCCGATACTCAGGTGTTCCAATTCTCTCTGGGCCAGACCTTCTAAGGTCGGCCCTTGCATAACGACAACGGTTTATCCAGGAGTGCATCGTGCGTAAGTTGACTCAACTGGCCATTTTGGCCGCGGCGCTGGTCGCCACCCCGGCTTTCGCCGAAATGAAGGTTGCCGTCCTGAACTATCAGATGGCCCTGCTGGAATCGGATGCCGCCAAGAAGTATGCGGTTGATGCAGAGAAAAAATTTGGCCCACAGCTGACCAAGCTGAAAAGCCTGGAAAGCAGCGCCAAGGGCATCCAGGACCGCCTGATCAAAGGTGGCGACAAGATGCAGCAGCAGGAGCGTGAGCGCCTGGAGCTCGAGTTCAAGCAAAAGGCCCGTGACTTCCAGTTCCAGTCCAAGGAATTGAACGAAGCCAAGGCCGTTGCTGACCGTGACATGCTCAAGCAACTCAAGCCGAAGCTGGACGGCGCTGTCGAGGAAGTGATCAAGAAGGGCGGTTTCGACCTGGTTCTCGAGCGTGGCGCGGTCATCGATGTCAAACCTCAGTACGACATCACCCGCCAAGTCATCGAGCGCATGAACCAAGCCCGTTGATATGACCTTGAACATGACGCTTGGCCAGTTGGCCGAAGCCCTCGGCGCCACCCTCAAGGGGCCCGAGGCGCTGCAGATTACCGGGCTGGCCACCTTGCAGGAGGCCGGCCCCGGTCAATTGAGCTTCCTCGCCAACCCGCAGTACCGCAAATTCCTGGATAACAGCCAGGCGGCAGCGGTGCTGCTCAAGGCTGCGGATGCTGAAGGCTTTGCTGGCAATGCACTGATCGTCGCTGATCCGTACTTGGCCTATGCGCGCATTTCCCACCTGTTCGACCCCAAGCCCAAGGCTGTGGCGGGAATTCATCCCAGCGCCGTAGTGGCTGAAGATGCCCAGGTGGATGCCAGTGCGAGCATCGGCCCATTCGTGGTCATCGAAAGTGGTGCGCAGGTTGCTGCCAATGTCAGCATCGGTGCCCACTGCGTGGTCGGTGCCCGTTGCGTCATCGGTGAGGGCGGCTGGCTGGCGCCACGGGTCACCCTGTACCATGACGTGACCATCGGCAAGCGTGTGGTGATCCAATCTGGCGCAGTGATCGGTGGCGAGGGCTTCGGCTTCGCCAACGAGAAAGGCGTATGGCGAAAGATTGCCCAGATCGGCGGCGTGACCATCGGCGATGATGTAGAAATCGGCGTCAACACCGCAATCGACCGTGGCGCGCTGTCGGACACGCGCATTGCCGACGGGGTCAAGCTCGACAACCAGATCCAGATCGCCCATAACGTTCAGATCGGTGAGCACACGGCCATGGCCGCCTGTGTCGGGATTTCTGGCAGCACGCGCATTGGCAAGCACTGCACCATTGCTGGCGGTGTCGGCATGGTGGGTCATATTGATGTCTGTGATAACGTTTTCGTGTCCGGGATGACCATGGTGACCCGATCGATCACCGAACCGGGTGCCTATTCTTCTGGCACAGCCATGCAGCCATTGGCTGACTGGCGCAAGAGCGCCGCGCGTATCCGCCACCTGGACGACATGGCCAAGCGTCTCCAGCAGGTGGAAAAGCGCATCGATACCGTGACCTCAGGTGGCCAGCCGGCATCAGAAGGCTGATACCATTCCCTGAGCAAGAGTGAACAGACGCTAGCTGGCTCCTCTTTGGACTGCAAAAGGAGCGCGTGGTCAGCACCTGCGCTCCCTATTCTTATTACAGGCTTCCCCCCGAAATGATGGACATCAACGAGATTCGCGAATACCTGCCTCACCGTTACCCGTTCCTGCTGGTGGATCGCGTGACGGATCTGGACTTCGAGGCCCAGAGCATTCGTGCCTACAAGAATGTCAGCATCAACGAGCCGTTCTTCAATGGCCACTTCCCGGCCCACCCGATCATGCCGGGCGTTCTGATCATCGAGGCCATGGCCCAGGCGGCCGGCATCCTCGGTTTCAAGATGCTCGATGCCAAGCCGGCAGATGGCACCCTGTACTACTTTGTCGGGTCCGACAAACTGCGTTTCCGTCAGCCGGTATTGCCGGGTGACCAGCTTGTGCTGGAAGCCAAGTTCCTCAGCCGCAAGAGCATGATCTGGAAATTCGAGTGCCGCGCGCTGGTCGACGGCAAGCCTGTCTGCTCGGCAGAAATCACCTGCGCGGAACGCTCCCTATGAATTTGATTGATCCTCGGGCCATCATCGACCCGTCGGCCAAGCTGGCCGATGGTGTCGAGGTGGGCCCCTGGTCGATCGTTGGCCCTGATGTCGAAGTCGGGGAGGGCACCGTCATTGGCCCGCATGTGGTGCTCAAGGGGCCGACCCGTATCGGCAAGCACAACCGCATCTACCAGTTTTCCTCGATCGGCGAAGACACCCCTGACCTCAAGTACAAGGGTGAGCCGACGCGCCTGGTGATCGGTGATCACAATGTGATCCGCGAAGGTGTGACCATTCACCGCGGTACCGTTCAGGACCGTGCAGAAACCACCGTCGGCGATCACAACCTGATCATGGCCTACGCCCACATCGGTCACGACAGTGTCATCGGCAATCATTGCATTCTGGTGAACAACACCGCGTTGGCGGGGCATGTTCATGTGGGGGACTGGGCGATTCTGTCCGGGTACACCCTGGTGCATCAGTACTGCCATATCGGTGCACATGCGTTTTCCGGCATGGGCACGGCGATCGGCAAAGACGTACCGGCCTTCGTCACGGTGTTCGGCAGCCCGGCCGAAGCACGCAGCATGAACTTTGAAGGCATGCGTCGTCGGGGTTTCAGCGACGAGGTCATTCATATCCTGCGTCGTTGCTACAAGATCGTCTACCGTCAGGGCCTGACCGTCGAAGACGCGATCAAGGCGCTGGACGAACTGGCAGCCCAGCACCCTGAGGTCGACCTGTTCCGTCAGTCGATCCTGAATTCTGCCCGCGGCATCACCCGCTGACATGGCCCAGCTTTGCGTAGCCCTGGTCGCGGGTGAGGCCAGCGGCGATATTCTCGGGTCTGGCTTGATGCGCGCCCTCAAGGCGCGCCATCCCGACGTTCGCTTCATCGGCGTTGGCGGCCCCTTGATGGAAGCTGAAGGCCTGCAATCCTACTTCCCCATGGAGCGTCTGGCGGTCATGGGCCTGGTCGAAGTACTGGGACGGCTGCGTGAGCTGCTCAAGCGCCGCAAGTTGCTGATCCAGACCCTCATCGCCGAAAAGCCCGATGTGTTCATCGGCATCGACGCCCCGGATTTCACCCTCAACATCGAACTGAAACTGCGTCAGGCCGGTATCAAGACCGTGCACTACGTCAGCCCATCCGTATGGGCGTGGCGGCAGAAGCGCGTGCTGAAGATCCGCGAAGGCTGCGACCTGATGCTGACGCTGTTGCCGTTCGAAGCCCGGTTCTACGAGGAGCAGGGGGTGCCGGTGCGTTTCGTCGGCCACCCACTGGCCGATACCATTCCGCTCGAGGCCGACCGACTGGCGGCGCGTGCTGCGCTTGGCCTGGGCCCAGGCCCGGTGGTGGCCTTGATGCCTGGCAGCCGCGGCGGCGAGGTCGGGCGCCTGGGGGCGCTGTTCCTCGATGCCGCCGAGCGCTTGCGCGAACGAGTACCGGGTGTGCGCTTCGTGCTGCCCTGCGCCAACGCCGCGCGACGTGCCCAGGTCGAGCAGATGCTCGAAGGGCGCGCGCTGCCGCTGACCTTGCTCGACGGCCAGTCACACCAGGCCCTGGCGGCCTGCGATGCGGTGCTTATCGCGTCGGGTACCGCCACCCTGGAGGCACTGCTGTACAAGCGGCCCATGGTGGTGGCTTATCGCCTGGCGCCGTTGACCTACTGGATTCTCAAGCGCCTGGTCAAAAGCCCTTACGTGTCGTTGCCCAACCTGCTGGCGCAGCGCGAGCTGGTGCCTGAACTGCTGCAGGATGACGCCACAAGCGAAGCCCTGGCGCAAACCTTGGCCCCCTTGGTGGCCGATGGCAGCCAGCAGACCGAACGTTTCGACGAGATTCACCGCACCCTGCGCCGGGATGCTTCCAACCAGGCCGCCGAGGCGGTACTGGCCTTGCTCAAGGACCGCTGAGATGCAAATAGGACTGGATTTCAACCTGGTCGAAGACCTGGTCGCCGGGGTCGATGAAGTCGGCCGTGGCCCGTTGTGTGGCGCGGTGGTGACGGCTGCAGTGATCCTCGACCCGGCACGGCCGATCCTCGGCCTCAACGATTCGAAGAAACTCACCGAAGCCAAGCGCGAGGCGTTGTTCGACGAAATCTGCGAGAAGGCGCTGAGCTTTTGCATTGCCCGCGCCGAGGTCGAAGAAATCGACCGCCTGAACATTCTTCAGGCCACCATGCTGGCCATGCAGCGTGCGGTCGAGGGGCTGCATGTCACGCCCAAGCTGGCACTGATCGACGGCAACCGCTGCCCCAAGCTGGCGGTACCTGCTGCGCCGGTCGTCAAAGGTGACAGCCAGGTACCGGCCATCGCGGCTGCGTCGATCCTGGCCAAGGTGACCCGTGATCGGGAGATGAGTGCGTTCGAGTTGATCTACCCCGGTTACGGCATCGGTGGGCACAAGGGTTATCCGACGCCGGTGCACCTTGAAGCCCTGGCACGGCTTGGGCCTACGCCCATTCATCGACGCTCCTTTGCGCCGGTGCGGGCGGCCTGGGAGGCCCGTGAGGGCGTTGTTGACTCCTTGATTTAGCCTAATTGGGGCCGCTGTGCGGCCCATTCGCGGGCAAGCCCGCTCCCACAGGGCGCGCACAGTATTCAAGCTGGGTGCAGAACCTGTGGGAGCGGGCTTGCCCGCGAATGGGCTGCACAGCAGCCCCAAAATCCCCCCGCTTTTACGCTACAATCCCGCCCTTGTCGTTCTGCTACAGGATCACCCATGTCGGTTCCCTTCGTTCACCTTCGCGTGCACTCCGAATTCTCGCTGGTCGACGGCCTGGTGCGGATCAAACCGCTGGCCAAGGCACTGGCGGGGATGAACATGCCGGCGGTGGCGATCACCGACCAGAGCAACATGTGCTCGCTGGTGAAGTTCTACAAGACCGCCATGGGCGCCGGGATCAAGCCGATCTGTGGTGCCGACCTGTGGCTGGCCGGGCCCGACCCGGAAGCCCCGTTGTCGCGTATCTGCTTCCTGGCGATGAACCCCCAGGGCTACCGCAACCTCACCGAGCTGATTTCGCGCGGTTGGGTCGAAGGCCAGCGCAATGGCCTGGTGATTTTGCAGCGCGAGTGGATCGCCCCCGCCAGCGAAGGCCTGATCGCCTTGTCTGCTGGCAAGGAAGGCGACATTGGCGCAGCGCTGCTCTCTGGTCGGGTTGAAGAGGCCGAAGCGCTGTTGCGCGACTGGCTGGGCATGTTCCCCGAGCGCTTCTACGTTGAAGTGCAGCGCACCAACCGTGCCCGCGACGAAGAATACGTGCACGCTGCTGTGGCCCTGGCCGACAAGGTCGGCGCGCCGCTGGTGGCGACCAACGATGTGCGCTTCATCAAGCAAGCCGACTACGATGCCCACGAAACCCGTGTCTGCATCGGCGAGGGCTGGACCCTGGACGACCCGCGTCGCCCGCGCAACTACAGCGACCAGCAGTACCTCAAGAGCGCGGACGAAATGGCCGAGCTGTTCAGCGACTTGCCCGACGCCATCGCCAACACTGTCGAGATCGCCAAGCGCTGCAACATCCAGGTTCAATTGGGCAAGCACTTCCTGCCCGATTTCCCGACGCCCAATGGCATGGGCATCGACGATTACCTGCGCCATGTCTCCCATGAAGGCCTGGAGGAGCGCCTGGCGGTGCTCTGGCCCAAAGAGACCACGCCAAACTATGAGGAAAAGCGCCAGGTCTACCTGGACCGCCTGAAGTTCGAGCTGGATATCATCATCCAGATGGGCTTCCCCGGCTACTTCCTGATCGTTATGGACTTCATCAAGTGGGCCAAGAACAACGGCGTGCCGGTCGGCCCAGGCCGAGGTTCGGGTGCCGGTTCGCTGGTCGCCTACGTGTTGAAGATCACCGACCTCGACCCGCTGGCCTATGACCTGCTGTTCGAGCGCTTCCTCAACCCTGAACGGGTATCCATGCCCGACTTCGACGTCGACTTCTGCATGGATGGCCGTGACCGGGTCATCGAGTACGTGGCCGATGCCTACGGGCGCAACGCGGTCAGCCAGATCATCACCTTCGGCACCATGGCCGCCAAGGCGGTGGTGCGCGACGTGGCGCGGGTGCAGGGCAAGTCCTACGGCCTGGCCGATCGCCTGTCGAAGATGATCCCCTTCGAAGTCGGCATGACCCTGGAAAAAGCCTACGAGCAGGAAGAAATCCTGCGCGACTTCCTCAAGGGCGACGAAGATGCCCGCGAGATCTGGGAGATGGCGCTCAAGCTCGAGGGTGTCACCCGGGGTACCGGCAAGCACGCCGGTGGTGTGGTGATCGCCCCGACCAAGCTCACCGACTTCTCGCCGATCGCCTGTGACGAAGAGGGCGGCGGCCTGGTAACCCAGTTCGACAAGGACGATGTCGAGGCCGCCGGGCTGGTCAAGTTCGACTTCCTCGGCCTGCGTACGCTCACCATCATCAAGTGGGCAATGGAGACGATCAACCGCGAGCAGGCCAAGCAGAACCTGCCGGACCTGAACATCGACTTCATTCCGCTGGATGACCGCAAGACCTACGAGTTGCTGCAAAAAGCCGAGACCACGGCGGTGTTCCAGCTCGAATCGCGCGGCATGAAGGAGCTTATCAAGAAGCTCAAGCCAGACTGCCTGGAAGACCTCATCGCACTGGTGGCGCTGTTCCGCCCAGGCCCGCTGCAGTCGGGCATGGTGGACGACTTCATCAACCGCAAGCACGGCCGCGCCGAGCTGGCCTACCCGCACCCGGACTACCAGTATGACGGCCTGCAGCCGGTACTGGCGCCGACCTACGGCATCATCCTGTACCAAGAGCAGGTGATGCAGATTGCCCAGGTCATGGCCGGCTATACCCTCGGCGGTGCCGACATGCTGCGGCGGGCCATGGGTAAGAAAAAGCCCGAAGAGATGGCCAAGCAGCGCGGCGGCTTCATCGAAGGTTGCGCAAACAACGGCATTGACGGCGATCTGGCAGGTAACATCTTTGACCTGGTGGAGAAATTCGCCGGTTACGGCTTCAACAAATCCCACTCTGCCGCCTATGGCCTGGTGTCCTACCAGACCGCCTGGCTGAAAACCCACTACCCGGCGCCGTTCATGGCCGCGGTACTGTCGGCGGACATGCACAACACCGACAAGGTGGTGGTGCTGATCGAGGAAGTGCGCAGCATGAAGCTGCGCCTCGATGCGCCCGATGTGAACACCTCCGACTTCAAGTTCACCGTTAATGACGACGGCCGTATCGTCTATGGCCTGGGCGCGATCAAGGGCGTGGGCGAAGGCCCGGTGGAAGCGATCGTCGAAGTGCGTGCGCAGGGCGGGCCGTTCAAGGACCTGTTCGATTTCTGCGAGCGCGTCGACCTCAAGCGCGTCAACAAACGCACCCTCGATGCGTTGATCCGCAGTGGTGCACTGGACCGTTTGGGCCCGTACTTCCATGACGAGATCAAGGCCTACCAGGCCAACATCGACCGTAACCGTGCAACCTTGCTGGCGGCACTGGAAGAGGCGATCAAGTCGGCCGAGCAGACCGCACGTACTGCCGACAGCGGCCACGTCGACCTGTTTGGCGGCTTGTTCGTCGAGGCAGACTCGGACGTCTATGCCAACCACCGCAAGGTCCGCGAGCTGACCCTCAAAGAGCGCCTCAAAGGCGAGAAGGACACGCTGGGTCTGTACCTGACCGGTCACCCGATCGACGAGTACGAAAGCGAGATTCGCCGTTTTGCCCGACAGCGCATCATCGACCTGAAGCCGTCCCGTGAGTCCCAGACGATCGCCGGCATGATCATTGCGTTGCGAGTCATGAAGAACAAGAAGGGTGACAAGATGGGGTTCGTCACCCTTGATGACCGCTCGGGGCGCATCGAGGCGTCGCTGTTTGCCGACTCCTTCATGGCGGCCCAGTCACTGCTGCAGAACGACGCCATGGTCGTGGTCGAAGGGGAGGTCAGTAACGATGACTTCTCGGGCGGCCTGCGCCTGCGGGTGAAGCAGGTAATGACCATGGAAGACGCGCGTACGCGCCTGGCCGAAAGCCTGCGCCTGAAAGTCGCCCATGACGCGCTCAAGGGCGACCGCCTGAACTGGCTGGGTGAGCTGATCACCCGTCACCGCGGCGGCTGCCCGATTACCCTGGAATACACCGGCAGTGACGCCAAGGCCATGCTGCAGTTTGCCGATGAGTGGTCAATCGACCCGGCTGACGGCCTGATTCAGGCACTGCGTGACCAGTTCGGACGTGAGAACGTCTTCCTGCAATATCGTTGAATCGACGAATTTTAATCTCGACCTGAATGCGCCCGATCCCTTAAGGTAGGGCGCCAAACGGATCAACCGGCCGGCCGCCTGGCCGTAGACCCAAGACGGATGCCTATGAACCCGAATTTCCTCGATTTCGAACAGCCGATTGCCGACCTGCAAGCCAAGATCGAAGGCCTGCGCCTGGTGGGTAACGACAACTCGCTGAACATCAGCGATGAAATTGCCCGTCTGCAAGACAAGAGCAATACCCTGACCGAAAGCATCTTCGGCAACCTGACCAGCTGGCAGATCGCCCGCCTGGCGCGTCACCCGCGTCGTCCTTACACCTTGGACTACCTGCAGCACATCTTCACTGAATTCGAAGAGCTGCACGGTGACCGCCATTTCTCCGATGATGCCGCGATCGTGGGCGGTACCGCCCGCCTGGATGGCAAGGCAGTGATGGTCATCGGCCACCAGAAGGGCCGCGAAGTCCGTGAGAAGGTACGCCGCAACTTCGGCATGCCGCGCCCTGAGGGCTACCGTAAGGCGTGCCGCCTGATGGAAATGGCCGAGCGCTTCAAGATGCCGATCCTGACGTTCATCGATACCCCAGGTGCCTACCCAGGTATCGACGCCGAAGAGCGCAACCAGAGCGAGGCGATTGCCTGGAACCTGCGCGTCATGGCGCGCCTGAAGACGCCAATCATCGCCACCGTGATCGGTGAGGGTGGTTCTGGCGGTGCACTGGCCATTGGTGTGTGCGACCAGCTGAACATGCTGCAGTATTCCACCTATTCGGTGATTTCGCCGGAAGGCTGCGCCTCGATCCTGTGGAAGACCGCCGACAAGGCTGCCGATGCCGCCGAGGCCATGGGTATCACGGCCGAACGCCTGAAGAGCCTGAACATCGTCGACAAGGTCATCTCGGAGCCGCTGGGCGGCGCCCACCGCGACCCGGCCGCCATGTCCGAAAGCATCCGTGCCGACCTGGTGCAGCAGCTGGACATGCTGGGCAAGCTCGACAATGACGCGCTGCTGGCACGTCGTTACGAGCGCCTGATGAGCTACGGCCTCTGATGCACCCCGGGGCCGCTTTGCGGCCCATTCGCGGGCAAGCCCGCTCCTACAGATTGCCCGGTCCCCTGTAGGAGCGACCTTGCGTCGCGAAAGGGGTGCAAAGCGCCCCCGGCGATTCCGAACCGAGTGAGGCTTCGATGATCAACCTCACCCCCTGGCTCCAAGCCCCCGCCTGGCACATCGCCTTCTCTGGTGGCCTGGACTCCACCGTCCTGCTGCACCTGCTGGCCGATTACGCCCGCACCCACCCCGCGCCCCCGTTACGCGCCATCCATATCCATCACGGCCTGCAGCCCGCCGCTGACGCGTGGCCAGCTCACTGCGAGCACGTCTGCGCCAACCTCGGCGTCGAACTTCGTGTGATCCACGTCCAGGTTGCCCCCGGCGCCAGTCTCGAACAGGCGGCCCGCGATGCCCGTTATGCGGCATTCACGAAGGTAGTCGGCCCCGGTGAGGTGCTGTTCACCGGCCAGCACCGCGATGACCAGGCCGAAACCCTGCTTTTTCGATTGCTGCGTGGTGCCGGGCTACGTGGCCTGACCGCGATGCCGGCGCAGCGTCCGCTGGGGCAGGGCAGCCTGGCCAGGCCGTTGTTAGCGATTGCCCCCCAGCAGCTGCACGCGTATGCCCAGGCCCAAGGCCTGACCTGGATCGAAGACCCCTCAAACAGCGACACCGCCTTTGCCCGCAACTATTTGCGCGGCGAAGTGTTCCCGGTGCTGCAGCAGCGTTGGCCGCAAGCCAGTCAGAACCTTGCCCGTTGCGCAGAGCACCTGGGCGAAGCGCAGGGTTTGCTGGATGAGGTGGCTCAGGCCGATCTGGTCAAGGCCGAGGAGGGGGCTGCCGCTGCATGGGTGGGGCTGGATTCCCTGGCGCTTGCGGTGCTCGCGGCGTTGTCACCCGCTCGTCAGCGCAATGCCCTGCAATACTGGCTTAGCCATCGCACCCGGCTGCCGGATGCGCGCCATTGGGCTGGCTGGGCCGACCTGCGCGATGCCGCAGCCGACGCCCAGCCGACCTGGCGCTTGGCCGACGGCCGGTTGCTGCGCAGCAACGGCCGTATCTGGTGGCTGAGCGGTGACTGGCTGCTGGCGCCGCAAGGCGAATTCGCCTGGGCAGACTCGGCTTGCGAGCTGGCCTTGCCGGGCAATGGCAGCGTTCGGCTGACTGCGCCCAAACCTCTGGCGGGCCTGACTGTCCGCTATCGCCAGGGCGGTGAAGTGCTTGAACTTGCCGGGCGCGGCCGACGCGACCTCAAACGCCTGCTCAACGAGCTGCAGGTGCCGCCTTTCGTGCGTTCGCGCCTGCCATTGCTGTATCAGGGCGAGCGCTTGGTGGCTGTGGCCAACCTACCGGCACTGGGGCAGGCAGATTGCCAACTGCACTGGCAGTTACCGACGAACGCGCAAGGTTTGAGCTGAAGGGTACATTCCGGTAGACTACCCTCCCTTCTTGATACAACTTCTGTGGGTTCCTCGAAAACACAGCAGTTGCCGATTACCACGCAGTTTTTTGCTGGGCTGATTCTGGAAATGACGAGCGAGCTCCATGCTGGGGATACCCTGGTTTGTACAGACGCGGCAGTTTTTCGAGATGCACTGTGATTGACGCAGGTGATCGGGGGCTTCGGCCTTCCTTCGCTTTCTCCGGCGGCGCTGGCCGCCTTAACGCAGACTTCTAGGGTTTTTCATGACGCGCTACATATTCGTCACGGGCGGTGTTGTTTCTTCATTGGGGAAAGGCATTGCCTCGGCTTCCCTGGCGGCCATCCTGGAAGCGCGGGGACTCAAGGTCACCATGCTCAAGCTGGATCCGTACATCAACGTCGATCCTGGCACCATGAGTCCGTTCCAGCACGGTGAAGTCTTCGTCACCCAGGACGGCGCCGAGACTGACCTTGACCTGGGCCACTACGAGCGGTTCATCCGCACGACCATGACCCAGAACAACAACTTCACCACCGGCCGTATCTACGAGCACGTGCTGCGCAAGGAGCGCCGTGGTGACTACCTGGGCGCGACCATCCAGGTCATCCCGCACATCACCGACGAAATCAAGCGTCGCATCATCAAGGGCGCCGGCGATGCCGACGTGGCCCTGGTTGAAATCGGCGGTACCGTCGGCGACATCGAGTCGCAGCCGTTCCTCGAGGCCATCCGCCAGCTGCGCGTCGAAGTAGGCTCCAAGCGCGCCATGCTGATGCACCTGACCCTGGTCCCGTACATCGCTACCGCAGGCGAAACCAAGACCAAGCCGACCCAGCACTCGGTCAAGGAGCTGCGCTCCATCGGCCTGCAGCCTGACGTGCTGATCTGCCGCTCCGACCACCCGGTCGATGCCTCGTCGCGCCGCAAGATCGCCCTGTTCACCAACGTTGAAGAGCGTGCGGTCATTTCGCTCGAAGACGTCGACACCATCTACAAGATCCCGGGCGTGCTGCATGCCCAGGGCCTGGATGACTTCGTCACCGAGCGCTTCGGCCTGCAGTGCGACAGCGCTGACCTGTCCGAGTGGGACAAGGTCGTCGATGCCAAGCTCAACCCAGAGCACGAAGTGACCATCGCCATGGTCGGCAAGTACATGGAGCTGCTGGATGCGTACAAGTCGCTGATCGAAGCGATGAGCCACGCCGGCATCACCAACCGTACCAAGGTCAACCTGCGCTACATCGATTCTGAAGACATCGAGAACCAAGGCACCAGCCTGCTCGAAGGCGCCGACGCCATTCTGGTACCGGGCGGTTTCGGCCTGCGCGGTGTCGAAGGCAAGATCACTGCGGTGCAATACGCCCGTGAGAACAAAGTGCCTTACCTGGGTATCTGCCTGGGCATGCAAGTTGCCGTGATCGAGTTCGCCCGTAACGTGATGGGCTGGAAAGACGCCAACTCCACCGAGTTCGACCGCAACAGCGGCCACCCGGTTGTCGGCCTGATCACCGAGTGGGCTGATGCCACCGGCGCCGTCGAGACCCGTACCGAAGCTTCCGACTTGGGCGGCACCATGCGCTTGGGCGCGCAGGACTGCCAGATCGTCTCGGGCTCCAAGGTTCACGATTGCTACGGCAAGGACGTGATCACCGAGCGTCACCGCCACCGCTACGAAGTGAACAACAACCTGCTGCCACAACTGGTCGACGCTGGCCTGGTGGTTTCCGGTCGTTCCGAAGACGGCGCGCTGGTTGAAGTGGTCGAGTCCAAGGACCACCCATGGTTCGTCGCTTGCCAGTTCCACCCAGAGTTCACCTCGACCCCGCGTGACGGCCACCCGCTGTTCAGTGGTTTCGTCAAGGCAGCCCTGGCTCAGAAGAACAAGGCCTGATCAATGACCCAGAAGATCATTCGCGTCGGTAACATCGAGATCGCCAACGACAAGCCGTTCGTCCTGTTCGGCGGCATGAACGTCTTGGAATCCCGTGACCTGGCAATGAAGGTCTGCGAAGAGTACGTGCGGGTCACCGAGAAGCTCGGTATCCCGTATGTGTTCAAGGCCAGCTTCGACAAGGCTAACCGTTCGTCGGTGACGTCTTACCGTGGCCCGGGCATGGAAGAGGGGCTGAAGATCTTCGAGGAGATCAAGCGCACCTTCAACGTGCCGGTGATCACCGACGTGCACGAGCCTTACCAGGCCGAGCCGGTGGCCAAGGTCTGCGACATCATCCAGTTGCCGGCCTTCCTGTCGCGTCAGACCGACCTGGTGGTGGCCATGGCCAAGACCGGCGTGGTGATCAACATCAAGAAGGCCCAGTTCCTCGCGCCCCAGGAGATGCAACATATCCTGGCCAAGTGCGAAGAGGCGGGTAACGACCAGTTGATCCTCTGCGAGCGTGGTTCTAGCTTCGGCTACAACAACCTGGTGGTGGACATGCTTGGCTTCGGCATCATGAAGCAGTTCGAATACCCGGTCTTCTTCGACGTGACCCATGCCCTGCAGATGCCGGGCGGTCGCTCGGACTCTGCCGGTGGCCGTCGCGCCCAGGTCACCGACCTGGCCAAGGCTGGCATGAGCCAAGGCCTGGCCGGCCTGTTCCTCGAGGCTCACCCTGATCCGGACAATGCCAAGTGCGATGGCCCTTGCGCCTTGCGCCTGGACAAGCTGGAGCCGTTCCTGACCCAGCTCAAGCAACTGGACGAGCTGGTGAAAAGTTTTCCGACGGTAGAAACCGCGTAAAGCTCATTTCTCGGGTAAAGTACCGCCCGTTCTCTCCCTGACCAAACGGTCAGGGAGTGCTTTCATCAGGCCTGCCTGCTGCATATCCCGCCTGATGAAGTGCAAGGATTTCCTAAGCTGCGTTGTTTTCGTCAATTCTGGAGTGCTTACAACAATGGCAAAAATCGTCGACATCAAAGGTCGTGAAGTTCTCGATTCGCGTGGCAACCCCACCGTGGAAGCCGATGTACTGCTCGACAACGGCATCATCGGCAGTGCTTGCGCGCCGTCCGGTGCTTCCACCGGCTCGCGCGAAGCGCTGGAGCTGCGTGATGGCGACAAGAGCCGTTACCTGGGCAAGGGCGTGCTGAAAGCCGTCGCCAACATCAACGGCCCGATTCGCGACCTGCTGCTGGGCAAGGATCCTTCCGACCAGAAGGCTCTGGACCGCGCCATGATCGACCTGGACGGTACCGAGAACAAAGCCAAGCTGGGCGCCAACGCCATCCTGGCTGTTTCCCTGGCTGCCGCTAAGGCCGCTGCCCAGGACCAGGACCTGCCGCTGTACGCGCACATCGCCAACCTGAACGGCACCCCGGGCCAGTACTCGATGCCGGTTCCGATGATGAACATCATCAACGGCGGCGAGCATGCCGACAATAACGTCGACATCCAGGAGTTCATGGTGCAGCCGGTTGGCGCCAAGACCTTCTCCGATGGCCTGCGCATGGGCACCGAAATCTTCCATCACCTGAAGGCTGTACTGAAGGCTCGCGGCCTGAACACTGCCGTCGGTGACGAAGGTGGCTTTGCGCCGAACCTGGCGTCTAACGAAGACGCGCTGGCCGCCATCGCCGAAGCCGTTGAAAAGGCCGGTTACAAGCTGGGCACCGACGTGACCCTGGCCCTGGACTGCGCAGCTTCCGAGTTCTATGAAGACGGCAAGTACAACCTGTCTGGCGAAGGCAAGTCGTTCGATGCCGAAGGCTTTGCCGAGTACCTGAAAGGCCTGACCGAGCGCTTCCCGATCATCTCGATCGAAGACGGCCTGGACGAGTCCGACTGGGCTGGCTGGAAGATCCTCACCGACAAGATCGGCGAGAAGGTGCAACTGGTCGGTGACGACCTGTTCGTGACCAACACCAAGATCCTCAAGGAAGGCATCGAGAAGGGCATCGGTAACTCGATCCTGATCAAGTTCAACCAGATCGGTTCGCTGACCGAGACCCTGGAAGCCATCCAGATGGCCAAGGCTGCAGGCTACACCGCGGTGATTTCGCACCGTTCCGGTGAAACCGAAGACTCGACCATTGCCGACCTGGCTGTAGGTACCGCTGCTGGCCAGATCAAGACTGGCTCGCTGTGCCGTTCCGACCGCGTCTCCAAGTACAACCAACTGCTGCGCATCGAAGAGCAACTGGGTGCCAAGGCGGTTTACCGTGGTCGTGCCGAGTTTCGCGGTTAAGCAAGAGATGGTAAAAAGACAGCAGCCGGAGCTGTAGGAGCTTTCGTACTGAATTTTCCTACACTTGCAAAGGGTTTCTGTCGACGAAGCCTGGCCTCGGCCAGGCTTCGTGCTATTCGAGGCCCCGAAGTGAACAGTAAGCGGCGGTCTTTTTAACCTGGATACCTTGATGCGCAGTCCCTATTGGTTGTTCCTCGTTCTGCTTCTGCTGTTGGGTGGCCTGCAGTACCGCCTGTGGGTGGGCAATGGCAGCCTGGCGCAAGTGACCGAGCTCAAGCAGCAGATCGCCGAGCAGCACGCCGAAAACGAGCGCCTGCTTGAGCGTAACCGCGTGCTTGACGCAGAAGTCCTGGAGTTGAAGAAAGGTATGGAGACCGTGGAAGAACGGGCTCGTCATGAATTGGGGATGGTCAAAGAGGGTGAAACCCTCTTCCAGTTGCCGCAAAAATGACTGACACATTACCGGCCTTCTGGGCCGTGATTCCTGCTGCGGGCGTGGGTGCCCGCATGGCTGCCGACCGCCCCAAGCAGTACTTGCAACTGGGTGGGCAGACCCTTCTCGAGCATAGCCTCGACTGTTTTCTTGGCCATCCAACGCTCAAGGGCGTGGTGGTCAGCATTGCCGCAGACGACCCTTACTGGCCTGGCCTGCGCTGTGCCAGCGACCCGCGCATCCAGCGCGCGGCGGGCGGTCGCGAGCGTGCCGACTCGGTACTCAACGCGTTGCTGTTGCTGCATGCCCAAGGGGCTTCGGACAGCGACTGGGTACTGGTGCACGATGCTGCGCGGCCGAACCTGGCGCGCAGTGACCTGGACAAGCTGCTGTCGGAGCTGGCAGATGACCCGGTGGGTGGCCTGTTGGCGGTGCCGGCGCGCGATACGTTGAAGCGTGCCGACAGCCATGGCCGGGTGAGCGCTACCGTAGACCGCAGCACCATCTGGCAGGCGTATACGCCGCAGATGTTCCGCCTGGGGGCCTTGCACCGCGCGTTGGCCGAGTGCCTGGTATCGGATGTGGTGGTCACCGACGAGGCTTCGGCCATCGAGTGGTCCGGCCAGGCGCCGCGGCTGATTGAAGGGCGCAGCGATAACATCAAGGTGACCCGGCCGGAAGACCTTGAGTGGTTGCGCCAGCGCTGGGCGGGGCGTCGCTGACACAGTATTTCTGTGCTGGCCTCTTCGCGGGCAAGCCCGCTCCTACAGGGAATTGCGATCTCTTGTAGGAGCGGCCTTGTGCCGCGAAAGGGCCGCAAAGCGGCCCCAGTGCACTATCAAGCCACACGATACTCCGGCAACTCCGCCAACCCTTCCTTCAGATAATCCACCAGCCGCCTTACCTTCGGCGACAGATGCCGCTGCTGCGGGTACAACGCCCACACCGCCGTATTCGGCGGCTGATGCCCCTCCAGCAACGACACCAGTGCCCCCGTGTTCAGGTGCTCCAGCACGTAATAGTCCGGCAACTGGCACAAGCCCATCCCCAGCAACGCGGCGTCGAGCACAGCCTGCCCGCTGTTGCAGCGCCAGTTTCCCTGCACCCGCTGGCTGATCTCGCGGCCATCCTGCTGCAGCGCCCACAAGTCCGAACTGCCAATCAGGCAGTTGTGCCGCGCCAGTTCCGACAGGCTGTGCGGCCGGCCGTAACGCTCCAGATACGCCGGTGAGGCGCACAGGTACATGCGCCGCGGTGCCAGGCGGGCGGCAACCAGCCTGGAGTCGGCAAGCCGGCCGAGGCGAATGGCTAAGTCCATGCCTTCATGCAGCAGGTCCAGCGTGCGGTTGCTCAGTTCCACTTCCACCCTCAGCTGCGGGTACAGCGCCATGAAGCGCGTCACCAGCGGCACGATGAAGCGCTCGCCGTAGGCCACCGCACAGGTCATACGCAGCAGCCCCTTGGGCTCGCTGGCCAGGTCGCCCATCGCCCGCAGGGCTTCTTCACGGCCATCTTGCAGACGCTGGCAATGCTGCAGGAAGGTCTGCCCGGCCTCACTCAAGGTGACACGTCGGGTACTGCGGTACAGCAGGCGCGTCTGCAGGCGTTCTTCCAGGCGGGCGATCTGCCGGCTGATGTGCGAGGACGATACGCCCAGGCGCTCCGCCGCCGCGGTGAACTGGCCAGACTCGGCCACCGCCACGAATTCGTCGATGCCTTCCCACCGGCTACTCATTGATTATCCCTGTGCAGCAATAATGTTTTGTCTTTGCCTGGATTATTCATCAAAAAACCCTGAATTACACTGCGAGACTGAATTGACCCCTTGTCTGGAGACCGTTGATGATCAAGTCCCGTGCTGCCGTAGCCTTCGAAGCCAAGAAACCCCTGGAAATCGTCGAAGTGGACGTGGCCATGCCCAAGGCTGGCGAAGTGCTGCTGCGCGTGGTTGCCAGCGGTGTTTGCCATACCGACGCCTACACCCTGTCCGGCGCTGACCCGGAGGGTATCTTCCCGTCGATCCTTGGCCACGAAGGCGGCGCGATCGTCGAGGCAGTGGGCGAGGGCGTGACCTCGGTGGCCGTGGGTGACCATGTGATCCCGCTGTACACCCCTGAGTGCGGCCAGTGCAAATTCTGCCGTTCGGGCAAGACCAACCTGTGCCAGGCCATCCGCGCCACCCAGGGCAAGGGCCTGATGCCAGACGGCACCACGCGCTTCTCGTATAAAGGCCAGCAGCTGTTCCACTACATGGGCACCTCGACCTTCTCCGAGTACACCGTGCTGCCAGAAATCTCCGTCGCCAAGATTCAAAAGGAAGCCCCGCTGGAGAAGGTCTGCCTACTCGGCTGTGGCGTCACCACCGGTATCGGCGCGGTCATCAACACCGCCAAGGTCAAGCCGGGTGACACCGTGGCCATCTTCGGCCTCGGCGGCATCGGCCTGTCGGCGATCATTGGCGCCGTCAAGGCCAAGGCCTCGCGCATCATCGCCATCGACATCAACCCAGCCAAGTTCGAGATCGCTCGGCAGCTGGGTGCCACCGATTGCATCAACCCGAAAGAATACGACCGCCCGATCCAGGAAGTGATCGTCGACCTCACCGACGGCGGCGTGGACTTCTCCTTCGAGTGCATCGGCAACGTCCAGCTGATGCGTGCGGCCCTGGAATGCTGCCACAAGGGGTGGGGCGAGTCGGTCATCATCGGCGTTGCCGGTGCCGGCCAGGAAATCGCCACCCGTCCGTTCCAGCTGGTCACCGGTCGCGTCTGGCGCGGCTCGGCGTTCGGTGGCGTACGCGGCCGCAGCGAGCTGCCAAGCTATGTCGAAATGGCCGAGAAGGGCGAGATCCCGCTGGACACCTTCATCACCCACACCATGGGCCTGGAAGACATCAACAAGGCCTTCGACCTGATGCATGAAGGCAAGAGCATCCGCAGCGTGATCCACTTCTGAGGTCTGCCATGAGCCTGGACAACATCTCTTGCCAGAAAAGCTTCGGCGGCTGGCACAAGCGGTACCGGCACCCGTCCAAGGTGCTTGGTTGCGACATGGTGTTCGCGGTGTATCTGCCTCCTCAGGCCGAACAGGGGGCCAAGCTGCCGGTGCTGTACTGGCTGAGCGGCCTGACCTGCACCGACGAGAACTTCATGCAGAAGGCCGGCGCCCAGCGCCTGGCCGCCGAGCTTGGTTTGATCATCGTTGCGCCCGACACCAGCCCGCGTGGCGAGCAGGTGCCGGGCGACCCGGATGGCGCCTGGGACTTTGGCCTGGGGGCCGGCTTCTACCTCAATGCCACCCAGCAACCGTGGGCGCAGCACTACCGCATGCATGACTACGTGGTAGAGGAGTTGCCCGCGCTGATCGAGGCGCACTTCCCGGCCTCGGACCAACGCAGCATCAGTGGCCACTCGATGGGCGGGCATGGCGCATTGGTGTGCGCCTTGCGTAACCCGGGGCGCTACCGTTCGATCTCGGCGTTCTCGCCCATCAGTAACCCGATGGACTGCCCGTGGGGTGAAAAGGCCTTCAGCCGCTACCTGGGCGAGGACCGTGCGCGTTGGCGCGAGTGGGATGCCAGCGTGCTGCTGGCCGAGACGCCCGCGGGCAGTTGCCCGCCGTTGCTGGTGGACCAGGGCGACCGCGATGACTTCCTCGAGAAGCAGCTCAAGCCTGAGGCGCTGGAGCAGGCCGCGCGCAAAGGGGGGCATGCACTGACCTTGCGCCTGCAGCCTGGCTATGACCATAGCTACTACTTCATTGCCAGCTTCATCGAAGACCACCTGCGCCATCATGCGGTGGCGCTGGGCCGGGTGTAAGGCGCAGCCCCAATACCGCACAAAGCAGGTAGAATCACGCCCTGACTCAATCAGGGCGTTTTTCTATGCGTATTGGCCACGGCTACGATGTGCACCGTTTCTGCGACGGTGATTTCATTACCCTGGGCGGGGTCCGTATCCCCCACAAACACGGCCTCCTGGCCCACTCCGACGGTGACGTGCTGCTGCACGCCCTGAGCGATGCCTTGCTGGGCGCTGCGGCGCTGGGTGATATCGGCAAACACTTCCCCGACACCGACCCGCAGTTCAAGGGTGCCGACAGCCGTGCCTTGCTGCGTCATGTGGTCGCTATCGTCCAGGCCAAGGGCTGGAAGGTGGGCAATGTCGACGCCACCATCGTTGCCCAGGCGCCGAAAATGGCGCCGCACATCGAGACCATGCGCCAACTGATCGCCGAAGACCTGCAAGCTGAGCTCGACCAGGTCAACGTCAAAGCGACCACCACTGAAAAGCTGGGCTTCACCGGCCGTGAGGAGGGGATTGCCGTGCATGCGGTCGCCCTGTTGCTGCCAGCATGACCGAACTGGAACTGCTGGGCCCGCGTGCATCGGGTGAAGCGCTGGGCACTGCGGTGCTCAAGGCTGTGGCTGAAGACTTCCAGGTCGATGAGGTGTTGGATATCCCGCTGTCGGGCCAGGGTGAGCACCTGTGGCTGTGGGTCGAAAAGCGCGATCTCAACACCGAAGAAGCAGCGCGCCGACTGGCTCGTGCCGCAGGCGTGCCTGCCCGTTCGATCAGCTATGCCGGCCTCAAGGACCGCCAGGCCCTGACCCGTCAGTGGTTCAGCCTGCACCTGCCCGGCAAGGCCGACCCGGACCTGTCGCGTGCCGAGGATGCCAGCCTGCGCGTGCTCAAGCAGGTGCGTCACCAGCGCAAGCTGCAGCGTGGCGCGCATTCGGCCAACGGCTTCACCCTGCGCCTGACGGCCCTGGCGGCTGATCACGCTGCACTGGACACGCGCCTGGAGGCGCTCAAGCAGCACGGCGTGCCGAACTACTTCGGCAGCCAGCGGTTTGGCCATGGCGGCGGCAACGTCCATGACGCGCTCGACTGGGCGGCCCGCAAGGCGCTGCCAGAGCAACGCAATGTGCGTTCGCGTTTGCTTTCGGCAGGGCGCAGCTACCTGTTCAACCAGATTCTCGCCGCCCGTGTTGCCGACGGCAGCTGGGCCCGTGCGCAAGTCGGGGACCTGCTGGCCTTCACCGATAGCCGTAGTTTCTTTCCGGCGACCGAGCAGGAATGTTCCGATCCGCGCTTGGCCATTCTCGACCTGCATCCCACCGGTGCGCTGTGGGGCGAGGGCGAAACCCCCGCCGCAGGCGCCACTGCCGCGTTGGAAAGCGCAGTCGCCGCGCGGCAGCCGGCACTGTGCCATTGGCTAGCCCAGGCGGGCATGGATCACGAACGGCGCATTCTGCGGCTCCCTATTGGCGGCCTGACGTGGCATTATCCCGAGCCTGATATCCTGCAACTGGAATTCGTCCTTCCGGCCGGATGCTTCGCCACCGTGGTGGTGCGCGAAGTCGTGGATCTGGTGCCGGCAGGGCAGACGGACAGCCCATGCGTATTCTGATTTCGAACGACGACGGTGTTACCGCACCTGGCCTCGCCGCGCTGCACGCTGCGCTGGTGGATTATGCCGAGTGCGTGGTAATCGCCCCGGAGCAAGACAAGAGCGGCGCCAGCAGTTCGCTGACGCTGGACCGGCCGCTGCATCCGCAGACCCTGGCCAACGGTTTCATCAGCCTCAATGGCACGCCAACCGATTGCGTGCACCTGGGGCTCAATGGCCTGTTGCCGCAGACCCCGGACATGGTGGTGTCGGGGATCAACCTGGGCGCGAACCTGGGCGACGACGTGCTGTATTCGGGCACCGTCGCCGCTGCGTTGGAAGGCCGCTTCCTTGGCAACACGTCGCTGGCGTTTTCGTTGCTCTCGCGCCAGCCGGACAACCTGCCGACGGCGGCCTACATCGCCCGCCGGCTGGTGGAG
The DNA here is from genome assembly GCF_024748985.1 of Pseudomonas sp. B21-031. Classification (NCBI taxonomy): domain Bacteria; kingdom Pseudomonadati; phylum Pseudomonadota; class Gammaproteobacteria; order Pseudomonadales; family Pseudomonadaceae; genus Pseudomonas; species Pseudomonas sp. B21-031. The sequence continues at coordinate 1,295,512 of NZ_CP087181.1, forward strand.
GCGCAGTCGCGTCTCGCACTGCCGCCGCGCACCGTGCTCAACGTCAATATCCCCAACCTGCCGCTGGAGCACATCCGCGGCATCCAGCTCACCCGCCTCGGTCACCGGGCGCGGGCGGCGGCGCCGACCAAGGTGGTCAACCCGCGCGGCAAGGAAGGGTACTGGATTGCCGTGGCCGGCGATGCCGAAGACGGTGGCCCGGGCACGGACTTCCACGCGGTGATGCAAGGTTATGTATCGATCACACCGCTGCAGCTTGACCGCACCTTCAACGATGCTTTCGAACAGCTCGACGGTTGGCTGGAGGGCCTGCTCTGATGCGTGAGGACGATATGTTGCGCCGGGGTATCGGCATGACCTCCCAACGGACCCGGGAGCGGCTGATCCAGCGCCTGTGCGAAGAAGGCGTGGCGAACCCCAAGGTGCTCGACGCGATCCGCCGCACCCCGCGCCACCTGTTCGTCGACGAGGCCCTGGCGCATCGCGCCTACGAAGACACGGCGCTGCCTATCGGCCACAACCAGACCATCTCGCAGCCGTTCATGGTTGCGCACATGAGCGAGTTGCTGCTTGAGGCCGGGCCGCTCGACAAGGTGCTGGAGATCGGCACGGGCTCCGGCTACCAGACGGCGATACTTGCCCAACTGGTGGAGCGAGTGTTCTCGGTGGAACGCATCAAGGTGCTGCAGGATCGCGCCAAGGAGCGCCTGGTAGAGCTGAACCTGCGTAACGTGGTGTTCCGCTGGGGCGATGGTTGCGAGGGCTGGCAGGCGCTGGCACCCTACAACGGCATCATCGTCACCGCCGTGGCGCCCGAGGTGCCACAGGCACTGCTCGATCAACTGGCGCCGGGGGGGCGCATGGTGATTCCGGTGGGCTCGGCAGGCGAGACACAGCAGTTGATGCTGATCGTGCGTGAGGAACATGGGTTCTCCCGGCGTGTGCTTGGCGCCGTGCGCTTCGTGCCATTGCTCAATGGCCCGCTGGCCTGAACCACGGAATATTTACGCCAGCGACGAATTCTTGCGCCATTGCCCTGTCTATCTGGCGGGGTGATCTGCTATAGCACGAGTGGCCTTTGCAGCCGTCCACCCAATACAGGTGGGCTCGGTTATAATTGCAACAATATTGCATTTCTTATCGTTATTTCGGTATTCGGCACCATGAGGGGAGCGCGGGTGGGTCACACAGTCATTCGGCAGCGCAAGGATTGGGCGGGTTTCAAGCTTCTGGTGATTGCACTGGCCATGGGCACCTTGCTGGCGGGTTGTTCCAGCACCAGCTCGACAAGCGCACGGGTGGTCGACCGTAACAATGCAGCGCCCAAGCGGCCGACGGTGACCTCCGGTCAGTACATCGTCAAGCCGGGCGATACGTTGTTCTCCATCGCCTTCCGTTACGGCTGGGATTACAAGGAGCTGGCTGCCCGCAATGGCATCCCGGCGCCTTACACCATTCGCCCTGGCCAGCCGATTCGCTTCAGCAGCGGCGCCACGGGTAGCACCACGGTGGTGTCCAACCCTTCGTCCTCGAGCAAAACCACGGTCATTCGTCGCCCCGTTGGTAGCACCGGCACCGCCCCCAGCGGTAGCACCAAGCCGGCTACGACGGCACCGACAACCAGTGCGCCGGTGGTCGCCACCGTGCCGGCCGCAGAGCGCGCGGTAGGCGGTTGGACCTGGCCGGCCAATGGCGTACTAATTGGAAAATTTGCTTCAAACGGTAGTTTGAATAAAGGCATTGATATCGCCGGTGATTTGGGACAGCCTGTTTTTGCTGCGTCTGATGGTGCAGTGGTCTACGCCGGGAGTGGCTTGCGGGGCTACGGCGAGCTGATCATCATCAAGCACAGCGACACCTACGTCAGTGCCTACGGTCACAACCGCAGGCTGTTGGTTCGGGAGGGGCAGCAGGTCAAGGCTGGGCAGTCGATTGCTGAAATGGGGTCCACGGGCACTGATCGGGTGAAGCTGCATTTCGAGATTCGCCGCCAGGGCAAACCCGTCGATCCGCTCCAGTTCCTGCCACGTCGTTGATTGTTGTACCTGGCCTGTTCCTCTGATGTAGAGGGGACAGGCTCCAGCGCTGCCAGGGATACAGGTGCCGCTCGAGTCTGAGTTCGAACTCAGCAAAGGACTATAACAATGGCTCTCAATAAAGAAGCGCCGGAGTTTGACATCGACGATGACGTCCTCCTGATGGAGACGGGCATCGTTTTGGAAACGGATGTGGTGTCAGACGAACCTGCTGTATCTTCGGTTCGGACAAGGGCCAAGACCGGCTCTTCGCTCAAGCAGCACAAGTACATCGATTACACTCGGGCACTTGATGCTACTCAGTTGTACCTCAATGAGATTGGATTCTCGCCTCTGCTGTCGCCAGAAGAGGAAGTGCATTTTGCGCGCCTGTCGCAAAAAGGCGACCCCGCCGGCCGCAAGCGCATGATCGAAAGCAATCTGCGCCTGGTTGTGAAAATTGCCCGTCGTTACGTGAATCGTGGCCTGTCGTTGCTCGACCTGATCGAGGAGGGCAACCTGGGGTTGATTCGTGCGGTCGAGAAATTCGACCCGGAACGTGGTTTCCGTTTCTCGACCTATGCGACCTGGTGGATTCGCCAGACCATCGAACGGGCGATCATGAACCAGACCCGTACCATTCGCCTGCCGATCCATGTGGTCAAGGAGCTCAACGTCTACCTGCGCGCTGCGCGGGAGCTGACCCAGAAGCTCGATCACGAGCCCTCGCCAGAAGAAATCGCCACCCTGTTGGAGAAGCCTGTCGCTGAGGTCAAGCGGATGCTGGGGCTGAATGAGCGGGTGTCTTCGGTGGATGTTTCGCTCGGGCCAGACTCGGACAAGACCCTGCTCGATACCCTTACCGATGACCGCCCGACCGACCCGTGTGAGCTGCTGCAGGACGACGACCTGTCGCAGAGCATCGATCAGTGGCTGGGTGAGCTGACCGACAAGCAGCGTGAAGTGGTGGTGCGCCGCTTTGGCCTGCGCGGGCATGAGAGCAGCACCCTGGAAGATGTTGGTCTGGAGATAGGCCTGACGCGTGAGCGTGTACGGCAGATCCAGGTAGAGGGGCTTAAGCGCTTGCGCGAGATCCTCGAGAAGAATGGCCTGTCCAGCGAGTCGTTGTTCCAGTAACAAGCTGTTCGCCAGCATAAGACGCCCCGATAGCCTCGGGGCGTTTTTGTGTGCGCGGTGCAGCCAGAATAACGGGCCTCCCTGCAAACGCGCCTCCCTAGTAGGAGCAGCCTTGAGCTGCGAAGAGGCCAGTGGCAACAGTGTAAATTCGCGCTGGGATCATCGGCCTCTTCGCAGCACAAGGCTGCTCCTACAGGGGGAATGCACAGGTCAGAAGCCAAATTCGCCATCCAGCATTTGTGTACCGCGCCACCCCAGTAACATCGCGTGTAAGAGATCGCTTACTTGTTTTGTAAGCTATCTATGCAACCAACAGTAAATCATTGTCGTTTTCAGGTCCGGCATAATCCCAACTCACTGAAAATCATGGATTATTTGGATGTGAGGAAAAGTGTCCACGGTAATATCTTGAGAGGTGGCTCGGTTGTCTCGCCCGCTGAAGTCGCTAGTATTCGAACTGTGCACACGGACATGCACAGGCTTTCAGGGAGAAAGCCCAAGGACATCGCAAGAAGCGATTTCATCAGGATGATGTTTGGGACAATCAGGGACTACGGAAAAAAATGTGGGCGGGTCATACCGCCCCTTTTTTTGCCTGCTGAAAATGAAAAAAGGCCCGAATGGGCCTTTTTCGTATCCGCGCGCTATCAGCGCTCCAGATCTGCAATCTTGCCAGTCTTGCCATCCCACTCTTCAGCGTCCGGCAGGGCGTCCTTACGTTCGGTGATGTTCGGCCAGATTTCCGCCAGTTCGGCGTTCAGCTCGATGAAGTTTTCCATGCCCGATGGCACTTCGTCTTCCGAGAAGATGGCTTGCGCTGGGCATTCCGGCTCACACAGTGCGCAGTCGATGCACTCGTCCGGGTGGATGACCAGGAAGTTCGGGCCTTCGTAGAAGCAGTCCACCGGACAGACTTCCACGCAGTCGGTGTATTTGCATTTGATGCAGTTGTCGGTGACGACGAAGGTCATTTCTAGTTCTCTCCTCAGGCGACGGCGGCGGCCCTTCCTCTCGGGGCCGCGCGGTTTACGGGTATGTGGCTGCAGGCCAGGCTAATAACCTGCAGCACCAGCAAACCGCGGCGGATTCTACCAGCTTGTAGTGGGCGCCGTTATAACAGGTTCTTTAGTTGATATAGCATTTCGATAGCTTGGCGCGGGGTCATGTCGTCCAGGTCCAGCTTGCCCAGCTTCTCGATGGCAGGGTGTGGCAGGCTGGCGAACAGATCGCTCTGGTGCGGGACGTGTGGCTCATCCTTGGCCTGCTTGCCCAGTGGCTGCTCGTGCGGCAGGCTCGCGGTTTCCAGGCGGCCCAGGTGCTCGCGGGCGCGCTGAATGACCGGTGTGGGCACGCCGGCCAGTTGTGCCACGGCCAGGCCGTAGCTTTGGCTGGCAGGGCCTGGCAGCACATGGTGCAGGAAGACGATGCGCTCGTTGTGCTCGGTGGCGTTCAGGTGCACGTTGGCCACCAACGGCTCGTTTTCCGGCAGTACAGTGAGCTCGAAGTAGTGCGTGGCGAACAGCGTGTAAGCACGCAACTGGGCCAGGCGCTCGGCGGCGGCCCAGGCCAGCGACAGGCCGTCGAAGGTGCTGGTGCCGCGGCCGACTTCGTCCATCAGCACCAGGCTGCGGTCGGTGGCGTTGTGCAGAATGTTGGCGGTTTCACTCATCTCGACCATGAAGGTCGAGCGCCCACCTGCCAGGTCGTCGCTGGAGCCGATGCGGGTGAAGATGCGGTCGACCAACGACAGCTCGCACTGGGCTGCCGGCACGAAACTGCCGATGTGCGCCATCAGCACGATCAAGGCGGTCTGGCGCATGTAGGTAGATTTACCGCCCATGTTCGGGCCGGTAATGATCAGCATGCGGGTGCTGTTGTCCAGGTTCAGGTCGTTGGCCACGAACGGCGTGGTCAGCACCTGCTCAACCACCGGGTGACGGCCCTGGTCGATGCGCAAGCAGGGCTCGTCGACGAAGCGAGGGCAGTTCAGGTCGAGGTTCAGGGCGCGCTCGGCGAGGTTGCTCAGCACGTCCAGTTCGGCCAGGGCGGCGGCGCTGTCTTGCAGCGGTGCCAGGTGGCTGATCAGGGTTTCGAGCAGGGCATCGTAAAGCATCTTCTCGCGGGCCAGGGCGCGGCTCTTGGCCGACAGTGCCTTGTCCTCGAACGCCTTGAGCTCTGGGGTGATGAAGCGCTCCGCACCCTTGAGGGTCTGGCGGCGAATGTAATCGCCTGGGGCTTGTTCGGCCTGCTTGGTCGGCAGCTCGATGAAGTAGCCATGCACGCGGTTGTAGCCGACTTTGAGGTTGGCCAGGCCGGTACGGGCTTTTTCGCGGGCTTCCAGGTCGATGAGGAACTGGCCAGCGTTCTCGCTGATCGCCAGCAACTCGTCCAGCTCGTTGTCGTAGCCGGCCTTGAGCACGCCGCCGTCACGGATTACCGCGGGGGGGGTGTCGATGATCGCCCGCTCCAGCAGGCTGGCCAGCTCCGGGTAGGTGCCGGTAATGGCGGCCAGGCGCGCCAGGTGCGGGGCCTCCAGCTCGGCCATGGCGTTTTGCAGCTCGGGCAGGGCGCCGAGGGCATCACGCAGGCGTGCGAGGTCGCGTGGGCGGGCATTGCGCAGGCCGATACGGGCGAGGATCCGCTCGATATCGCCAATTTCCTTGAGCTGCGGCTGCAGTTTTTCGAAACGGTAGCCGTCGAGCAGGCAACGGATCGAATCCTGGCGTGCCTGCAGGACCTTGAGATCACGCAGTGGGCGGTTCAGCCAGCGGGTCAGCAAGCGGCTGGCCATGGCGGTCTGGCAGCGGTCGATCACCGACTGCAGGGTGTTGTCGCGCCCGCCCGCCAGGTTGACGTCCAGCTCCAGGTTGCGGCGGCTGGCGCCATCCAGGATGACCGTGTCGTCCAGGCGCTCGTGGCGCAGGCTGCGCAGGTGCGGCAGAGCAGTGCGCTGGGTTTCCTTGGCGTAGGTCAGCAGGCAGCCAGCGGCGCCGATGGCCAGGGTCAGCTTGTCGCAGCCAAAGCCTTTGAGGTCCTTGGTCGCGAATTGCTGGCACAGGGCCTTGCGCGCCGAGTCGCGGTCGAAGTCCCACGGTGCGCGGCGGCGCGCGCCAGGGCGTTTTTCGGCCGGCAGGTCGCGTGGCCAGTCGTCGGGGATCAGCAGTTCGACCGGGTTGAGGCGGTCGAGCTCGGCCAGCAGGTTTTCCCAGCCTTTGATCTCTTGCACGCCGAAGTTGCCACTGGTGATGTCCAGCACCGCCAGGCCAAACAGGCGCTCATCGCCCAGCAGCGCGGCAATCAAGTTGTCGCGGCGCTCGTCGAGCAGTGCTTCGTCGCTGACCGTGCCGGGGGTGATGATGCGCACCACCTGGCGCTCCACCGGGCCCTTGCTGGTTGCCGGGTCGCCAATCTGTTCGCAGATCACCACCGATTCGCCGAGCTTGACCAGTTTGGCCAGGTAGCCTTCCAGCGAATGGAACGGAATGCCGCACATGGGGATGGACTGGCCGGCCGACTGGCCGCGCGCGGTCAGGGTGATATCCAGCAGTTTTGCGGCTTTCTTCGCATCTTCGTAGAAGATCTCGTAGAAATCGCCCATGCGGTAGAACATCAGCTGGTCCGGGTGCTGGTTTTTCAGCTTCCAGTACTGCTGCATCATCGGGGTGTGTGCGGAGAGATCTGACATTCAGGGCCTTACAGCGGGTGATCTGGTTGGCGATGGTAAAACCGGCAATGGTACAGGCTTTTTCATCCAGATGCAGGCGGCCGCAGTGGGGCATGTGCGCGCAGTTCGGCGGGCCATCATGGAGCTTCGCCCTTGACTCCACTAGAATGCGCGGCCTTTTTGAATGCCCCTAGCCGTGACGTAGTGATGAACCTGTCCAGCCGTATCCCTTATGTAAAGCAGCAACTGATCTACCTCCTGTACGGTGATCGGCGGATTTACCAGCTGGAAGCCAAGCTCAGCATCCTCACCGCCCTGGCGCGTTGCAAGCCGGCGGAACTGCCGGTTATTCGCGTGCTGACCGACCAGCCTCAGGCATTCGTCGGCTGGCCGGTAGAGGTGATCGCGCTGGATGACTCGACCCTGCAGGCCTGGACCGGGGAGGGCGGTTACACCCATCGGCGCAAGGCCTGCGCCATTGCGCAGGCTGGGCAGTGGGCAGACAAGACAGTGTTCATCGACACCGACACGGTGTTCCTGCAGTCACCACTGAAGCTGTTTGGCCAAGTGGATGCCGGGCAGTACCTGGTGGACGAGGTCGAGATGAGCTGGGCCGAGGCGTCGCACCGTGAGGACTACCTCGGGCTCAGCGCAGGGCTTGCGCGTGCGGGCAAAGTGCCGAGGGACGACCTGCGGCTGTGCAACAGCGGTGTCCTGGGCTTCACCCGTGAGAATGTGGGCATTGCCGAGCGTGCCATCCAGCGCATTGATGCGTGGACACCTTACGCCCGTGAATTGCACACCATCGAGCAGATCGCCTTTTCGTTCGAGTTGCAGGGCGCGCAGATCAACCAGGCGCGTGGCGTGATCAGCCACTACTTTGCGATGAAGCAGTACATCCACGCCATCCTAGAGATTTTCTTCGCCCGCCACGGCGAGTGCTTTACGCCGAAGATGCCTGGCTTGGCCGTGAAGGTCCCTGCGCAGCGCCCGGTGCCATCCTGGCTCAACCGCCTTTCGGTCAAGTGGAGCCTCACGCGCGTGCCCCCAGAGCTCCGGGGTGTCGGCCGCAAGCTTTTATATGGCAGTGTCATCGGCAGCGACGATTACCAGCGCGCCTGCAAGGTGGTCTGGTGGCGTTCGGCGATCGAGGACATGCGCCATTTGCGTGGTCTGGACTGGACCCAGGGCTGGCCAGCCGGCCTGCCGCGTCTTGGGCGGCGCGACGAGCGTGCGTTCAGCGCCATTGCCCGCGATAGCCTGAAGGTTTCCTGAAGCCGCGCCGGGCATGGGGTGGTAGGGTAGTGCGCAGTCTTCAAGGAGCCTGACATGGACCCGATCACCACACTTGCCGCCCGCCTGGGCGAGCACCTGCGCCGCCTCAATGCCCAGGTGACCACCGCCGAATCCTGCACGGGCGGTGGCATCGCCGAGGCCATTACCCGTATCCCCGGCAGTTCGGCCTGGTTCGAGGCCGGGTACGTGACCTACTCCAATGCCCAGAAGACCCGCCAGCTGGGGGTGCCCGCGGCACTGTTCGGCCAGGTGGGGGCGGTCAGCCAGGAGGTGGTCGAAGCCATGGCCCGAGGGGCGCAGGCGGCCAGCGGCGCGCGCTTTGCGGTGGCGGTGAGCGGTGTGGCCGGGCCGGACGGTGGCTCGCCGGCAAAACCGGTGGGTACCGTGTGGCTGGCCTGGGCCGATGGCAGCCGTGTCTTCAGCGAGCGCCGCCAGTTCGACGGCGACCGTGATGCGGTGCGCCGACAAACGGTGATCGCCGCGTTAGACGGCTTGTTACAGCTTGGTGCCGAGTAAATCGACGACAGGGGTTTGCGCGCGCGCTTCGCTGTGGAATAATACTGGCTACTTATACAGGTATTCCGGCCATCAGGGCCAAGTCGAACACGTGAGGGTTTCAATGGACGACAACAAGAAACGCGCCTTGGCTGCGGCCCTGGGTCAGATCGAACGCCAATTCGGCAAAGGCGCAGTCATGCGCATGGGCGACCACGAGCGCACCGGCATCCCGGCTATCTCCACCGGTTCCCTGGGCCTGGACATCGCCCTCGGCATTGGCGGTCTGCCAAAAGGCCGTATCGTCGAAATCTACGGCCCGGAGTCCTCGGGTAAAACCACGCTGACCCTGTCGGTCATCGCCGAAGCTCAGAAGAACGGCGCCACCTGCGCCTTCGTCGACGCCGAGCATGCCCTTGACCCGGAATACGCCGGCAAGCTGGGCGTCAATGTCGACGACCTGCTGGTGTCGCAGCCAGACACCGGTGAGCAGGCGCTGGAAATCACCGACATGCTGGTGCGCTCCAACGCGGTCGACGTAATCATCGTCGACTCCGTGGCAGCCCTGGTGCCCAAGGCCGAGATCGAAGGCGAGATGGGTGACATGCACGTGGGCCTGCAGGCTCGTCTGATGTCCCAAGCGCTGCGCAAGATCACCGGTAACATCAAGAACGCCAACTGCCTGGTCATCTTCATCAACCAGATCCGTATGAAGATCGGTGTGATGTTTGGCAGCCCGGAAACCACCACCGGCGGTAACGCCCTGAAGTTCTACGCCTCTGTGCGCCTGGACATCCGCCGTACCGGCGCGGTCAAGGAAGGCGACGAAGTGGTCGGCAGCGAAACCCGCGTCAAGATCGTCAAGAACAAGGTCTCGCCGCCGTTCCGTCAGGCCGAGTTCCAGATCCTCTACGGCAAAGGTATCTACCGCAACGGCGAAATCATCGACCTGGGTGTTTCTCAGGGGCTGGTGGAGAAGTCCGGTGCCTGGTACGCCTACCAGGGCAACAAGATCGGCCAAGGCAAAGCCAACGCCGCCAAGTACCTGGCTGAGAACCCGGCCATTGGTGCCGAGATTGAGAAGCAGATCCGCGAGAAGCTGCTCAAAGCCGGTGCTGCCGCCGAAGCGGGCAAGGCTGCCGCTGCCGAAGCCAGTGCTGACGACGTGGCTGATGCCGACGCCGGTTATTGATCACTGTTGTAGATAGCGACTATGTCCGCCGTACTCGACACCCCCGTCGCCATTCGGCGGACTGCCATGGACCTGCTCGCGCGACGTGAGCATGGTCGCGTCGAGCTGACGCGCAAACTGCGTCAGCGAGGCGCTCTGGATGAGATGATCGAGCCTGAGCTCGATCGGCTCGCCGAAGAAGGGCTGCTCAGCGAAGCCCGCTACCTCGAAAGCTTCATCAGGTACCGCTCCAATTCCGGCTATGGCCCTGCGCGTATACGCGAAGAACTGGGCCAGCGTGGCCTGGACCGTGGCGATATCGATCAGGCGTTACGGGAAAGCGGTGTGGATTGGGCGCAGCGTTTGATGGATGTCTGGCAACGCAAGTTTGCCGGGCAACGCCCGCATGACCCCCGCAGCCGTGCCCAGCAAACCCGATTCCTTGCCTACCGGGGGTTCTCCCTGGACATGATCGGCCGCCTGCTCAGTGGTCGGGATCTCGACGACTACTAAAACGGTATAAGAGCCGGCTTCGCCAGTGAACGAGGGCACGCCAGTCCCCACAGGTGCGCCGCTAGACTTGGAGGTTACACAGTTCGGGTGGGAGCAACTGTCTTGCGCAATTTCTAAAAATTGACGCACGTGGGAGCGGGCTTGCCCCGCGAACACCGGCGAAGCCGGTGCCATGCACCGCGTAGCCCCATTCGCGGGACAAGCCCGCTCCCACAAGGTAGCTGTGAGCCTCAACTAACCTTCAACGCCTCCCTGGCCCGCTGAGTCGTGTGCATAGGCTGAGGCTTGGCCCAGTTTTCCGGCAGGTTGATAAAGTCCACCAGTTCGCGCAGACGGCCCTGGTCGCGGCCGTTGAAGGCGAACGACAACCGGGTGAGATGGCTGAAATTACCCACCTCGTGTTCCGCGCCGCTGTCGGCGTGCTGGTGGTATTTGCCGCTCAGGCGCAAATCGGCGAAGCCCTCCTGGATGTCGTACAGCGCCGCCTCGCTGAGCGGGTGATGCATGCGGATCACGAACTGGTTTTTCAGCCAGCGGCTGGAGTGGTAGTTGCTGTAGAACTGGTTGATTTCCTCCACCGCCTCATCGGCGCTGTGCACCAGGCGCACCAGCTTGAGGTCGCTGGGCAGGATGTAGCGGTTTTCTTCGAGCTGGCGGCTGATGAAGTCGAGGCAGTCGCGCCAGAAGGTGCCCCCGGGTGAGTCAAGCAACACCACCGGCACCAGCGGGCTCTTGCCGGTCTGGATCAGCGTGAGCACTTCGAGTGCTTCATCCAGCGTGCCGAAGCCGCCAGGGCAGAGCACCAGCCCATCAGCCTCCTTGACGAAGAACAACTTGCGAATGAAGAAGAAGTGGAACGGTAGCAGTTTGTCGGTGCCGTCCACCGTGGGGTTGGCATGCTGTTCAAACGGCAGGGTGATGTTGAAGCCCAGGCTGTGATCGCTACCGGCCCCTTCATGCGCTGCCGCCATGATGCCGCCGCCAGCCCCCGTGATGACCATCAGGTCGGAGCGTGCCAGGGTGGCGCCCAGTTCACGGGCCAAGGCGTACATTGGGTGTTCCAGCGGGGTTCGGGCCGAGCCGAATACCGTGACCTTGCGACGGCCCTTGTAGCGCTCCAGGGCGCGGAATGAATGATCAAGCTCGCGCAGCGCCTGCAGTGTGATCTTGGCGCTCCAGCGATCCGTGTCGTCGTGGGCCATGCGCAGGATGGTCAGCATCATGTCCCGGTACAGCGGCAGGTTGGGGCTGTTTGGTGCAACCAGTTGCAGCTGTTCGTCAATCTTGCTCAGGTCGATGTTGTTGTCCCTGAAGTGATTGAACAACAGCTCGTTGGGTTGGTAAGGCATTCAACGTCTCCTTCTGCAGCAAAACCTCTGACCGGGTCTGTCCCGGCCGCGACACTGCGTGCGTCGCTGGCTGCTCAGGCTCGAGTGTGTATCTCGAGCGTTGCAGTAGGCCTTCAAGGCCAGGGTGCAGTGGCGAAAATCCATCTGGGCGCTTTTTGGCGCTCTCGCTATCAATCTAGACCGTTGCGCCTGATCGTGCCGAAGTGATGGCGAACGCCGCTCGTCGGCGCGCAGCCTACAGGGGTGAGGGTTTGGTTAACTGGGAAAGCGAATCGTATCGATGCAGGAGGTGGCGGTATGCATCGCTTGACCATCGAAGTGGACCGGCAGCTGTATCAGCAGCTGGAAGATGCAGCTCAGGTGCATCACCTGAGCCTTGAGGCAGAGTGCCGTCGCAGGCTTTCGGGGCTGGAGTGCCAGTCACGCTACCTGCAAGCGCTTCTGGCAGAGTTGCGCGCCGATGCCGAGGAGGAGCAGTGGCGCGCCCCTGATGACCACCCCGTGGTCTAGGTTTACTTCTTCTTGCTGCCAGCGACGCAGCTGGCGGCGTCGAATGCCTGGTCCATAACTGGCTGGTTGGTCTTGTAGACCGTGAAGCGATAGACCATGACGGCGCCCTTGGACATCAGGTTGCGGAAGCCGCTGTTACGGCAGACGCTGTCGCCCAACTGGCTGCGCACTTGCTCGGGGTTGGCCTGCATGCGCTCGGCGTGGCTCTGACGCACGCTCAGGTGGTTGACCAGCGCCTTGCCTTCGACGGTATAACCCTGGTCGAGGATGTCTTCGTTGATGGCGCGCGGCGTGCCGACGCTGCTTTCCGTAGCGACCTTCTGCAGCATCTTGTTCAGGTCGTAGTCCTGTTTGGACGCCGCCTGGGCCGCCAGGGGCAGGGTGAGCAAAAGGCTCAGGGTCGGGACGATAAGACGCAGCATGTATCTCTCCTGGTTCAATGACTGGCGGTTTGACATGCGCCGGCAGGTGGCGTTCCCTGATGCGCGCTTTTGCGCGCGTCAGGCTCGCCAAAGTGTCGATTATAAGGGGCCAGCCCGTCCCGCTGCACGGCAAATGACGCCTGCTCTGGTAGACTTGCGTTTTGTGTATCCGAGCCGTCGCAGTGTGCATTTTCAACCTGTTCAAAGGCCTGCCAGCATGAGCCACGCGGTAGCGCGCTTGCGCGCCGAACGCCTGGCCCGCAGCAACAAGCCGTTTATTGCCCGTGGTTCACGGGCCGTCCGTTGCCCGCATTGCCGGGTCATTGCCAGCCATTGCCTGTGCGCCTGGAAGCCCCGGGTACCGGCGGAGTCGGGCGTGTGCCTGCTGATGCACGACACCGAGCCACTGAAGCCGACCAACACCGGTTGGCTGATCGCCGACCTGGTCGAGGACACCTCCGCCTTCGGCTGGCAGCGTACTGCGGTGGACGAAAACTTGCTGGCGCTGCTCGAACAGCCCCACTGGCAGCCCTATATCGTTTTCCCCGGCGAGTTCGTTGCCCAGGAACGGGTGGTCAATGAGGTGGTCCGCGAACCCGGCAAGCGGCCGTTGTTCATCCTGCTCGACGCCACCTGGACCGAGGCGCGCAAGATGTTCCGCAAGAGCCCCTACCTGGACCGCTTCCCGGTGTTGAGCCTGGAGGCCGAGCAGATGTCGCGCTACCGCCTGCGCCGTTCCAAACGTGACGATCACTTCTGTACGGCGGAAGTGGCGGCCATGTGCCTGGAACTGGCCGGCGACCAGCGCGCCTCCCAGGCCCTGGACGCTTACCTGGACGTGTTCAGCCTGCACTACCTGAGCGCCAAGCGGCATTTGCCGCTGGATGAACAGGACGACGCACATCAGCGTTTGCATACCTTCCTATAGTCCAAGGGGCAGTCGGGCCGGTTTGGTTCATAATGTCGGGGCTGGCAGCCAGGGTGGGCGAGTGCGGCAGGGCAATTGGCTTGACCACCCCGACCGTGCTCGGCATCCTTGGCGCCGATTCGGGCACGCCGAAGGTGCCGTTACCCCGGACTTCGCCGTGCCTTTCCGCCAAGCGCCCTTACTACCCCGCAGCGCCTGGCACAGAACAGGATCCTTAGATCGATGGCCACTTACGAAATCCTGATTGCCGATGACCACCCACTGTTTCGTGGCGCCCTGCGCCAGGCTGTTACCCTCGGCCTTGGCGCCGATGTACGTCTGGTTGAAGTGGCGAGCATTGCCGAACTGGAAACCCGACTGAGCGAAAAAGCCGACTGGGATCTGGTCCTGCTGGACCTGAACATGCCCGGCGCCTACGGGTTCTCCGGGCTGGTCCTGCTGCGTGGGCAATACCCGCAGATCCCCGTGGTCATGGTGTCGGCGCAGGAAGAGGCAGCTGTCGTGGTCAAGTCCCGCGAGTTTGGTGCCAGTGGTTTCATTCCCAAATCCAGCCCGCTGGAAGTGATTCAGGACGCCGTGCGCAAGGTGTTGGACGGTGAGGTCTGGTGGCCGCCGCAAGCCTTCGAGAAAGTCGACGTTTCGGCTGAGGCCAAAGCGGCCAGTGAAGGGCTGGCCAGCCTCACGCCGCAGCAGTTCCGCGTACTGACCATGGTCTGCGAAGGCTTGCTGAACAAGCAGATCGCCTATGAGCTGAGTGTCTCGGAAGCCACCATCAAGGCCCACGTGACGGCAATCTTCCGCAAGCTGGGCGTGCGCACCCGCACCCAGGCGGCCTTGCTGCTGCAACAACTTGAATCGGTTGCCAGCCACTAACTGGCTGCTTCTTCACGCTTTTTTGACCCCGGCTGGACTAGTCTGCCGGCCTTTCATCGGTGAAGTGACGCACATGTCGCCATTCAAAGGCCAGACCGGCCTCAAACGTATCTTCAACGCCGCCGGCTATTCGCTGGACGGCTTGCGCGCCGCCTTCAAGGGCGAGGCCGCGTTCCGTCAACTGGTACTGCTCAATGTGCTGCTGATCCCGACTGCCTTCTGGCTGCCGGTCAGCCGCGCGGAGCGGGCGATCATGATCGCAGTGTGCCTGCTGGGCTTGATCGTCGAGCTGTTCAACTCGGCGGTAGAGGCTGCCATCGACCGCATTTCGCTGGAGCGTCACCCCTTGTCGAAAAACGCCAAGGACATGGGCAGCGCCGCGCAGTTGGTGGCACTCACCATGGTTGCACTGGTCTGGGGCGTGATTCTGCTCTAGGCAATAGGCGGCAGCACGATCTCATCACTGCGGGTGAAGCCCGCGGTGAAGTTGCGGCATAGCTCCAGAAACTCGCGCATGGCCGAGGTCTGGTACTTCTGCTTGTGCCAGATGAAGTAGAACTGACGCATCAGGTCCAGCTCTGGGGTTTCGACCGGTACCAGGCTGCCGCGGCGGAAGGCATCGCGCAGGGCCAGGCGCGAAATGCAGCCGATGCCCAGGCCAGATTCCACTGCACGCTTGATGGCCTCGGTGTGTTCGAGCTCCAGGCGAATGTTCAGGTTGGCGCGGTGGTGGCGCATGGCTTGGTCAAAGGTCAGGCGCGTGCCGGAGCCTTGCTCGCGAAGGATCCAGGCCTCCTGCGACAACGTCTGAATGTTCGCGCTGCCCAGCGTTGCCAGTGGGTGCTGGGGCGCGCAGAACACGACCAGCTCGTCTTCGACCCAAGGCTGAACCTCCAGGTCCGGGTGGTTGCAATCACCTTCGATCAGACCCAGATCAATTTCGTAATGGGCGACCTGTTGCACAATATGCGCAGTGTTCTGCACATGCAGCTTGACCTGGCTTTCCGGATGCACCTGCATGAAGCTGCCGATCAGCAGGGTCGCCAGGTAGTTGCCGATGGTCAGCGTGGCGCCGACCGCCAGCGAACCGAAGGCGGACTTGCCGTTGAGCAGGTCTTCGATTTCCTTGGCCTGGTCGAGCAGGGCGACAGCCTGTGGCAGCAGCTGATGGCCGAGGGCGTTGAGGCTCAGGCGTTTACCGGCGCGATCGAACAGCTGGCAGCTGGATTGGCGCTCGAGTTCGGTGATGGACGTGCTGGCGGCCGACTGCGAGAGCGCAAGCAGGCCAGCGGCCCGCGAGACGCTTTGATGCTGGGCTACGGCGACGAACACCTGAAGCTGACGGAGAGTGAATCGCATATCTATATAACCGATAACACATATCTTGATAATTCAGTTAACAGATATTGTCGCTGCCCCTAAACTATCGCGCAACTGCGCGTCTTGCGCGCGCTGCGTCTTTCTTCAGGAGCCCCATCGATGAGCAACATGAACCACGAACGTGTCCTCAGTGTGCACCACTGGAACGACACCCTGTTCAGCTTCAAGTGCACCCGTGATCCGGGCCTGCGCTTCGAGAACGGTCAGTTCGTGATGATCGGCCTGCAGCAGGAAAGCGGCCGCCCGCTCATGCGCGCCTATTCCATCGCCTCGCCGAACTGGGAAGAGCACCTGGAATTTTTCAGCATCAAGGTGCCGGACGGCCCGCTGACTTCCCAGTTGCAGCACCTGAAGGAAGGCGACGAGATCATCATCAGCAAGAAGCCTACCGGCACCCTGGTCCTTGACGACCTGAACCCGGGCAAGCACCTGTACCTGCTGAGCACCGGCACTGGCCTGGCGCCGTTCATGAGCGTCATCCAGGACCCGGAAACCTACGAGCGCTTCGAAAAGGTGATCCTGGTTCACGGCGTGCGTTACGTGAACGAAGTGGCCTATCGCGAGTTCATCACCGAGCACCTGCCGCAGAACGAGTTCTTCGGTGAGTCGGTGCGTGACAAGCTGATCTACTACCCGACCGTGACCCGTGAACCGTTCGAGAACCAGGGGCGCCTGACCGACCTGATGCGCAGCGGCAAGCTGTTCAGCGACATCGGCCTGCCGCCGATCAACCCGCAGGACGACCGTGCGATGATCTGCGGTAGCCCAAGCATGCTGGACGAAACCAGCGAAGTGCTCGACAGCTTCGGCCTGAAAGTCTCTGCCCGCATGCGCGAGCCGGGTGACTACCTGATCGAGCGCGCCTTCGTCGAGAAGTAACCCGCCGTTAAGCTTCATCAGCTGGAATTGGGGCTGCTGCGCAGCCCATCGCAGGCAAGCCAGCTCCTACAGGATCGCACATACCTGTAGGAGCTGGCTTGCCTGCGATGGGCCGCGCAGCGGCCCCTTTGGCCCTAACAGGCCGGTATTTCTCCCTGGGTCGCCCTTTGCATGGCCTCAGGGCGTTTACTCGACACGCGTCTCGCCGCTGTATTCCAATATCGCCCGACACCGCCTGCACAGGTAGCGCCGCCCCTGGCGCACCAGCTTGTGCCGCTGCGCAGTAAACGGAAAGTCGCTCTGCGGGCAGGGGCAGCGGTAGATGTAGCGCGTGACCACCCGCCGTTGCACTGCGTAGTTATGGCAGCGGTTGGGCGGCAATTCATACACCCCGCGCATGATCAATTGCCATTCCTCGCCATGGGCCTGGATGCGCTCGCCAAACAGCTGGTGAGCCACCAGGTGCGCCACCTCGTGGGCCACGGTCTGGCGCAGGAAGTCCTCCTGGTTTTCGCGGTACAACTGCAGATTGAAGCGCAGCAGGTTCTCGTGCAGGTGAGCGACGCCGGCCTTTTGGCCGCGCAGCTTGAAGCTGATTTCCGGGCGCGGAAAGGGGCGTTTGAAGAAGGTTTCGGCTTGCTGGTAACAGGTTTCGACGCGGTGTTTGAGCAGCTCGGGCATGGCGGGGTAATTCTCCTGACCAGGCATTATGCCGCAAGCCCTGGCGGCTTGCCGAGCCACCGGTCAGCACACAGCCAGAAGCCGCCTTGAGGCGGCCTCTGACTTGATGCCCCAGTGTTGGTTCTGTGTCGTTATACGCGCTAGTTGGTATAGACGGGCCCCACGCCCAGTCCCCAGATGATCACGGTAGCGGCCATGATCGCTACCAGCACCACAAGGCCCACCGCCAGCACCGAGCTGGAAAACAGGAAGCCTTCATCGGACGGAATGTTCATGAACGTCGGCAAACCGACATACAACAGGTACACGGTGTAGCAGATCGCCGCAGTGCCGATCAGCATGCCCAGCCAAAGGTGCGGGTAAAGAGCTGCCAGGCCGCCAAGGAACAACGGGGTGGCGGTGTAGGTGGCAAAGGCAATGCACTGCGCCATGGAGGGGTTGGCATCGTAGGTGCGGGCCATCCAGTGGATGAACGCGCCCATCACCGCCACCCCGGCGAGCATCGCCAGGTAGGACATGATGCTCATCCAGATTGCGCTTTCCATGGTCAGCATCACTGCCGGCCGGTCGCCAATCACCCAGCCCACCTGGGTAGTACCGATGAATGCGGAAACGGCAGGGATCGCCGCCAGGATCAAGGTGTGCGTCAGGTACATGTGGCTGATGGTTTCTTCTTCGCCACGAATCTCCCGCCACTCCTGATCGGGATGGGTAAACAGCCCCACAACGTGATGAATCATGCCGATCACTCCTCTCAATGTTGCCAAACGCCCCCCAGATGGAGCGCAAGCGGCCCGAGGCCCGAACACCGATGCAAGCGGTAATGTGGCCTTATGTCGCAGTATAGGAAGCGGTTACCGGCACAAACCGTGCTTTTTAGAGCAAATTGCGCTGTCAGGCGTGCTGTTGATTACAACGAAGTCTTTATCGGAATGCCTACAGCGCCGCGTGGTTTGTGCGTAAAATAGTCGGCTTTTGTCACACCTCGCGGATCCAAGCGCTATGGGCACCCTCTCGGTCAACCAGAACAAACTGCAAAAACGCCTGCGTCGTCTCGCCGGCGAAGCCATCACCGACTTCAACATGATCGAGGATGGCGACAAGGTCATGGTCTGCCTGTCCGGCGGCAAGGACAGCTACACCATGCTCGACGTTCTGTTGCACCTGCAGAAGGTGGCACCGATCAAGTTCGAGATCGTGGCGGTGAACATGGACCAGAAGCAGCCGGGCTTCCCCGAGCACGTGCTGCCGGCTTACCTCAAAGAGCTGGGCGTCGAGTACCACATCGTCGAGAAAGACACCTACTCGGTGGTCAAGGAACTGGTGCCCGAGGGCAAGACCACCTGCTCGCTGTGCTCGCGCCTGCGCCGTGGCACCCTGTACACCTTCGCCGACGAAATCGGCGCGACCAAGATGGCCTTGGGGCACCACCGCGACGACATCGTCGAGACGTTCTTCCTCAACATGTTCTTCAACGGCTCGCTCAAGGGCATGCCGCCCAAGCTGCGTGCCGACGATGGCCGTAACGTGGTGATTCGCCCGTTGGCCTACTGCAGCGAGAAGGACATCCAGGCGTACTCGGACATGCGCGAATTCCCGATCATCCCGTGCAACCTGTGCGGCTCGCAGGAGAACCTGCAGCGCCAGGTGGTCAAGGACATGCTGGTGGAGTGGGAGCGCAAGCACCCAGGCCGCACCGAAAGCATCTTCCGCGCGCTGCAGAACGTCGCGCCGTCGCAGTTGGCAGACCGCAACCTGTTCGACTTCACCAGCCTGAAGATCGACGAAAACGCCACGCCTCGTTTCCTCGATGTGCTGAACATCTGACCCCATGCGCGATTATCAGTGGTTGCATGAGTACTGCCTGAACCGCTTCGGCTCTGCCCAGGCCCTCGAGGCCTTTCTGCCGCAGCCACGCACGCCTGCGCAACTGCGCGACATCAGCGACGATCGCTACCTGTCGACCCTGGCCCTGCGCGTGTTCCGCGCCGGGCTCAAGCACAGCCTGGTAGATGCCAAATGGCCGGCGTTCGAGCAGGTGTTTTTCGGTTTCGACCCGGAGAAGGTCGTGCTGATGAGCGCCGAGCACCTGGAGCGATTGATGCAGGACGAGCGCATCATCCGCCACTTGGGCAAGCTCAAGAGCGTGCCGCGCAATGCGCAGATGGTGCTGGATGTGGCGAAGGAGAAGGGCAGTTTCGGTGCGTTCATCGCCGACTGGCCGGTGACCGATATCGTCGGCCTGTGGAAGTACCTGGCCAAGCATGGCAACCAGCTGGGTGGCCTATCGGCGCCGCGGTTCTTGCGCATGGTTGGCAAGGACACGTTTATCCCGACGGAGGATATGGCGGCAGCGTTGATTGCGCAGAAAGTGATCGACAAGCAGCCGACCAGCCAGCGTGACCTGGCATTGGTGCAGCAGGCGTTCAACCAGTGGCATGCCGAGAGTGGGCGGCCGCTGTGCCAGTTGTCGGTGATGCTGGCGCATACCGTCAACCATTGAGATTGCCGCGGCCGCGTTGCGGCCAAATCGCCGGCAAGCCGGCTCCCACAGGTATTGTGCAGGCTTCAAGAACTGCGCGCATTCAGTGGGAGCTGGCTTGCCAGCGATTGGGCCGCAACGCGGCCCCCGAATTCAACTCCC
Source organism: Pseudomonas sp. B21-031 (assembly GCF_024748985.1). NCBI lineage: Bacteria > Pseudomonadati > Pseudomonadota > Gammaproteobacteria > Pseudomonadales > Pseudomonadaceae > Pseudomonas > Pseudomonas sp. B21-031. The sequence continues at coordinate 1,315,469 of NZ_CP087181.1, forward strand.
TTCGCCCGCCATGCGCCGCTCATGCTGGAACTTCCAGCGCACAAACAGCAGCCCGCTGACGAACAAGCCCAGGCTTACCAGCACCTCGACCCAGCCAAACAGCGCCCGGGCCGGGTCGAACGCCGCCAGCACGCCTTTGATGAAATAGATATTCACCACAAAGCAGGTCCAGGCATGCGCCCGGGCGCTGCCCTTCAGCATGCCCGGCAGCAGCAGCAGCAGCGGCACCAGTTCGATCGCCAGAATCACTTCGACGCGCGCCCCGTGCAGGTTGGCGAACCACAGGTTGTTCACCACCAGCAACGCGATCAAGCCAAAGAAAAACGCCAGGCTCAGCGCCCGCGTCAGGCGCAGGCGCGGTGCCAGCCATTGCAGTGGCGGCAACACCTTGGGCTTTTTAGCCACGCGTGGCCTCCAGGGCCTTGGCGGTGCTCGCCAGGCGTTGGCCGAGGGCACGGCACAGGGTGATTTCGTGGGGGTCGAGCTCGCGCTTGCCATCGGCGCCGGCGTGGTGGCTGGCGCCATACGGTGTGCCGCCGCCGCGGGTTTCGAGCAAGGCCGATTCGCTGTAGGGCAGGCCCATCACCAGCATGCCGTGGTGCATCAGCGGCAGCATCATCGACAGCAGGGTGGTTTCCTGGCCGCCATGCAGGCTGGCGGTGGAGGTGAATACCCCGGCGGGCTTGCCCACCAGCTCGCCACCCAGCCACAGGCTGCTGGTGCCGTCGAGGAAGTACTTAAGGGGCGCGGCCATGTTGCCGAAGCGGGTCGGGCTGCCCAGCACCAGGCCGGCGCAATGGCGCAGGTCGTCGAGGGTGGCGTACAACGCGCCGCTGGCCGGGATGTCCGGGGCCACAGCTTCGCACTCAGTGGAAATCGCCGGCACGGTGCGCAGGCGCGCCTCCATGCCGGCCATCTCGACACCGCGGGCAATGTGCCGGGCCATTTCGCTGGTGGCGCCATGGCGGCTGTAATACAAAACCAGGATGAAGGGCTGGCTCACGGCAGGATCTCCAGCACCTTCTCGGGTGGGCGGCCAATCACGGCTTTATCGCCGGCCACCAGAATCGGCCGCTCGATCAGCTTGGGGTGTTGGGCCATGGCGTCGATCAATTGCGCGTCGGTCAGGGCCGGGTTGGCCAGGTTCAGGTCTTTGTATTCGTCTTCGCCGGTGCGCAGCAATTGGCGCGGGGCGATGCCCAGCTTGCCGAGCAGGGCCGTCAGGGTGGCGGTGTCTGGCGGGGTTTCGAGGTAGCGCACGATGGTCGGCGCCAGGCCGCGTGCTTCGAGCAGTTCCAGCGCGCCGCGGGATTTTGAGCAGCGCGGGTTATGATAGAGCGTCAGGTCAGTCATGTCGGGTCGCATCCAGCTGGGTGTGGCGGCTATTCTAACCGCAGCGACTGAACCATTTGCTTGAAACTTCGAGAAGGATTGACCCATGGCAAGGCGTTTGGCAGCAGTACTGGCCATCACCGCGGGCCTGTTGCTCGGTGGTTGCGGTGCCGACTACGGCGTGGACCAACACGGCAATACGGTAAAGGCCGAGCAGATCGAGGGGCACTGGGTAGTGCTCAACTATTGGGCCGAATGGTGCGGACCGTGCCGTACCGAAATCCCTGAGTTGAATGCGGCGGCCAAGCAATGGGCGGCCGAGGGGATCAAGGTGGTCGGGGTGAACTTCGATGGCTTGCAGGGCCAGGACCTGAAGCAGGCGGCGGACACCCTGGGCATCGGCTTTACCGTGCTGGCGCAGGACCCGGCCGAGCGTTACGAGCTGCCCCGCAGCGAGGCGCTGCCGGTGACCTACATCATCGATGACAAGGGCAAGGTGCGTGAGCAACTGATGGGTGAGCAGACCCTGGAAGGGCTGCAGGCCAAGATCAAGGCCCTGAAGGGCGCATGATGCCTGTTGGGGCTGCCTTGCAGCCCTTCGCGGCACAAGGCCGCTCCTACAAGTGACCGCGTCATCCCAGCGTACGCGGTTACCTGTAGGAGCGGCCTTGTGCCGCGAAGGGCCGCAGAGCGGCCCCGGCAGTCCTCAACCTTCTTCAGGCCAGAACCGCAACGGCTTGCCCTCGGCCGGCCAGAAGCGCATCTGCTCCACGGGCGAGACATCCCATCGCTGCACCGTCTCCAGCGCCTGCAGGAAGCGTTTTTCCTGCTCCATCAACGCCGGAGCGCACAGCTTGCGGGTCTTGCCGACCTTGCCGAAGCTCAGGTGCTTGCCTTCCAGCGTATACGGGGCAAACCAATGGTTGCAGCCGCCATTGCCATAAGCGCGGCCATCGCTGGCCAGGGTCAGGGTAAGGTGGCTGTAATCAATCAGCGGGCGTTCGCCAATCCACTCCAGTACATAGCTGCGCTCCTGCTGCAGCTTCGACGGTTGCGCGGCGCAGCCGAGCAGGCCGGTGGCAATCAGCACGCCGGTCAGCAGCTTTTTCACTCAGCGCTCTCCTGGCAACGCGGGCACAGGTGCTTCTCGCCACGGCTGGCCCAGCCCAGCTCCGCGATACGGGCGCTGGCCGCCGGCTGACGGGCTTTTTTGCCCAGCTTGGCATCGACTGCGAACTCGAAGTCCAGCACGGCGTCGCACTGGTCGCACTCGACCTGCCAGGTGAGGATCTCCAGTTCGCTGAACACCGGGCCGCTGGCCACGGCAACCCACTGGCCGCGCGGGTTGATCAGGTGACGCACGCTTTCCACGGTCAGTCGCATGGACAAGTCCTTGCTGCCCTTGAGGGTCACCAACAGCGTGTCGCCCTTGTGCATCGAGCCGCCGTTGCCGGTCACCTGATAGCGGCCGGGTACCAGGGCGCGGCACTCGATCAGGGTGTGTTGCGGGTTGAAAAGGGTGTAGCGGAAATCGTGCTCGACCATGGGTCCTCCAGAAATGCCGCGTATCCTAGCATTAACCCGATACCAGATTCTGAGGTTTGCCTGCCATCCAGCGGTTGATGTTGTCCAGCGTGGTGGTGGCGATGGCGTCCAGCGCCTCGCGGGTGAGGAAGGCCTGGTGGGCGGTGATGATCACGTTGGGGAAGGTCAGCAGCCGGGCCAGCACATCGTCTTGCAAAGGCTGGTCGGAGCGGTCCTCGAAAAACAGTTGGGCCTCTTCTTCATAGACGTCCAGGCCCAGGTAGCCCAGCTGGCCGCACTTGAGTGCGTCGATCAATGCCGGGGTGTCGACCAGGGCGCCGCGGCCAGTGTTGATCAGCATGGCGCCAGGTTGCAGTTGAGCCAGGCTTTGCGCATTGATCAGGTGGCGGGTGTGCTCGGTCAGCGGGCAATGCAGGCTGATGATGCGCGCCTCGCGCAGCAACTCGGGCAGGGGCAGGTAGCGGGCGCCAAGGGCCAGCAGGTCCGGGTTGGGGTAGGGGTCGTAGGCCAGCAACTGGCAGCCGAAGCCGGCCATGATGCGGGCGAACGCAGCGCCGATCTGGCCGGTGCCGACCACACCGACGGTCTTGCCGTGCAGGTCGAAGCCGGTCAGGCCATGCAGGGTGAAATCACCTTCGCGGGTGCGGTTGTAAGCCCGATGCAGGCGCCGGTTGAGGGCGAGGATCAGTGCCACGGCGTGCTCGGCCACGGCGTGTGGCGAGTAGGCCGGCACCCGTACCACGGCCAGGCCCAGGCGCTGGGCGGCCGCCAGGTCGACATGGTTATAGCCCGCCGAACGCAGGGCGATCAGGCGCGTGCCGCCAGCGGCCAGGCGCGCCAGCACCTGGGCGTCCAGCTCATCGTTGATGAAGGCGCAGACGACCTCGTAGCCACTGGCGAGGGGCGCGGTGTCCAAGGTCAGGCGGGCGGGCTGGAAGTGCAGCTCCAGGGCAGTGCCGGCGGCGGCCTGGGTAAAGCTTTCCTGGTCGTAGTGCTGGCTGCTGAACAACAGGGCGCGCATGGTCGGGCTTCCTTTGCGAATGTCTGGGGATTGTAGCTGGCCGTCCTGTATGGCCGTTGTAGGAGCAGCCTTGTGCTGCGAAGAGGCCGGTGACAGCACAGTAAATCTTCGCTGCTGTCACCGGCCTCTTCGCAGCACAAGGCTGCTCCTACAGCAGCACAAGGCTGCTCCTACAGCAGCACAAGGCTGCTCCTACAGCAGCACAAGGCCGCTCCTACAGCAGGGGCAAGGCAGCGCTGTCAGGCATTGATGTGTGCCTGTGTCGCCAGCCGGCTGATCGCGCTGTCCAGTTCATCCAGTGCCTGCTGCGCGTGTGGGTGCTCCTGTTTGAGCAAGGTCTCGCTGCGCTGGCATGCCGCCCGCAGCTGCGGCACACCGCAATAACGCGAGGCACCGTTGAGGCGGTGTACCTGCTCGATCAAAGTGGTGTGATCCTGTGCTTCGCGGGCGGCGCGTATCGCCTGGCGATCGGACTCCAATGACGCCAGCAGCATGGCCAGCATGTCGGCCGCCAAGTCGGATTTTCCGGCGGCCAGGCGCAAACCTTCATCGGGGTCGAGCACCTTCAGTTCGTCGCTGTTGAGCCGCTGTTCGGCCAAGCGCTCTTGCTGCGGCACGCCAAGGCTCAGGCCGGTCCACTTCATCACCACCTGGGCCAACTGCCGCTCACTGATCGGTTTGGTCAGGTAGTCGTCCATGCCGGCATGCAGCAGCGCGCGTTTCTCGTTGGCCATGGCATGGGCGGTGAGGGCGACGATCGGCAGCGGGCTGCCGCTTTGGGCGTTTTCCCAGAGGCGGATCTGCTCGGTGCAGGCGCGGCCATCCATGCCGGGCATTTGCACGTCCATCAGCACTAGGTCGAAGGGCTCATCCTGCACTGCTTGTACCGCCGCATAGCCGTTGTCGACGGCCAGCACCTGGGCACCCAGGTCTTCGAGCAGGGTCTGTACCAGCAGCAGGTTGGCCGGGTTGTCATCGACGCACAAAATCTTCGGCTGGCGCTGGCCGCTGAGGATGTTCGGCTCGCCCAGCGGGCGACGCGGTTGGATCAGCTCCAGCAGCAGCCGACGCAACTTGCGCGTGCACGTTGGCTTGGACAGAAGTTGGCCATGGCCATTGGGCAGGTAGGGGTGGTACAGCGCCTGTTCGGTGGTCGGGCACAGCACCACGCACTGGCACTGGTAGCGGTCCAGTTGCAGGTGGTACTCACCGAGCTGCTCGGGCGTCAGGTTGCCCAGGTTGGCGCCGAGCACCGCGAAGTCGAACGGGTGGCCCGCCTGGCTTGCGGCCTGTACCGCATGCAGAAGCTGGTCGTACGAGGCAAACAGGCTGACGCTCAGGCCGCAGTCTTCGAGCTGATGCTCCAGGGCCTGGCGCGCCAGCTCATGGCTGTCGACGATGGCGGCGCGGCGGCCCAGCAGGGGCTGCAGCGGCAGCTCTTCGGCATCGTCATGAGCCTTGGGCAGGTTGAGGCTGATCCAGAACTGCGAGCCTTCGCCCGGCGTGCTGTCAACGCCGATCTCGCCGCCCATCTGCTCGATCAGGCGCTTGGAAATCACCAGGCCCAGGCCGGTACCCCCAGGCTGGCGCGCCAGCGAGTTGTCGGCCTGGCTGAAGGCCTGGAACAGCGTGCGCACATCCTGCGGCGACAGGCCGATGCCGGTGTCCTGCACGCTGATGCGAAGCTGCGCGCTGTCTTCGTGTTCGTCTTCAAGCATGGCGCGCACGACGATGGTGCCTTCGCGGGTGAACTTGATCGCGTTGCTCACCAGGTTGGTGAGGATCTGCTTGAGCCGCAACGGGTCGCCGATCAGCGATGATGGGGTGTCGCGGTAGATCAGGCTGAGCAGTTCGAGCTGCTTGGCGTGCGCGGCCGGGGCGAGGATGGTCAGGGTGTCCTGGACCAGGTCGCGCAGGTTGAACGGAATGCTGTCGAGCACCAGCTTGCCGGCCTCGATCTTGGAGAAGTCGAGGATCTCGTTGATGATCCCCAGCAGGTTGTCGGCGGATTTCTCGATGGTGCTCAGGTAATCCAGCTGGCGCGGCGTCAGCTCGCTTTTCTGCAGCAAATGGGTGAAGCCGAGGATGCCGTTGAGCGGGGTGCGGATCTCGTGGCTCATGTTGGCCAGGAACTCCGATTTGATGCGGCTGGCCTCCAGGGCTTCCTTGCGGGCCATGTCCAGCTCGATGTTCTGGATCTCGATAGTCTCCAGGTTCTGGCGCACGTCCTCGGTGGCCTGGTCGATGCTGTGCTGCAGCTCTTCGTGGGCACTGTGCAGGGTTTCGGCCATGCGGTTGATACCGCGGCCCAGCTCGTCTAGCTCGTGGCTGCCCATGGCCGGCAGGCGCTCGTCCAGGTGGCCGTCCTTGAGCTGATTGACCGCATGCTTGATGCGTTTGATCGGGTCGTTGATGGTGCGGCTCATGCGCAGTGCCAGCAGGCCACTGAGGGCCAGGCAGGCGAGGATCAGCAACAGGCTGGTGAACAGGTTGCGGTAGCCACGCAGCAGGGTGCCGTCGTGCGACAGTTCGATTTCGACCCAACCCAGCAGGCGCTCGGCTTCGGCCGGCACGGCATCGGTGGCCAGGTCGCGGTGGTGGCCGAAGACCGGCATCAGGTAGCGGGTGGCGTCATTGCCGGTGCGTTGCAACAGTTGCGTGCCGGTACCGCCGGTGGGCGGCTGGTTGAGCATGCTCGGGCCTGCATGCGCCAGGCGCGTGCGGTCTGGGGCTAGAAAGGCGACCGCGCGCACGTCGGTTTGCTCCAGGGTCTGCGCGGCAATCCGTTCCAGCTGCGCGGGAGCCCGCTTGGCCATGGCAGGTGCAGCCAGCGGCGCCAGTTGCTCGGCGATCATCTTGCCGCGTTGCAGCAGCTGGGTGCGCAAATCGCTTTGCTGCAGCCAGGTGAAATAACTGCCCAATACCAGCGCCATCAGGCCGGCAGGCAGCAGGGCCAACAGCAGGACCCGGCTTCTGATTCCCAAACGATCGAGCACACTTGCCTCCTGTCATGTGCCTGGACGCCGTCAACTGCGTGACGGACCAAGCCGGGAAGTTACTCCGCCTGCTCGGCTATTGCACCCATTTGTCTGTCTTTTCGTGGCCATGTCGAGGCATTGGTCGCAGGGCGGTTGCCTAGAGCAGAGCGGATGCTCAATAATCGCGCAATTGAGAATGCATGGCAGTTGCCAATGAATCCCGTAGCTATTCATACCTCCACTATCCTCGCCATCGAGGACGACCCGGTGCTGGGTGCCTACCTGCACGAGGAGCTGCAGCGTGGCGGCTTCCAGGTGACCTGGTGTCGTAATGGGCTCGAAGGCCTTGAAACCGCAGGCCGCCAGGCATTCGACGTGGTGTTGATGGACATCCTGCTGCCAGGGCTCAACGGCCTGGATGCACTGGCCCAGTTGCGCACGCGCAGCGCCACGCCGGTGATCCTGATGTCGGCGCTGGGCGCCGAAGCCGACCGTATCAGCGGTTTTCAGCGCGGCGCCGACGACTACCTGCCCAAGCCCTTCAGCATGGCCGAGCTGCAGGTACGCATCGAGGCGATTTTGCGGCGCGTGGCCCTGGAGCGGCGCCATCAGCCGCAGCAAGAGGCCGCAGGAGGTGGGTTGCAGTTCGACGAAGGGCTCAGCGACGTCAGGCTCGAAGGGCGCCTGGCAGGCCTGACCCCCAGCGAATACCGCCTGCTCGAGATCCTCAACCGCAACCTGGACGAAGTGCTGAGCAAACCCTTCCTTTATCAGCAGGTCTTGCAGCGCGGTTACTCGCGGCATGATCGCAGCCTGGACATGCATGTCAGCCAGATCCGTCGCAAGCTCAAGGGCATCGGCTACCACGAACGGCAGATCCGCACTGTCTGGGGCAAAGGTTACGTGCTCAGCGCCAGCGAGATGGAGTGAGCCATGCTCGACCGCCATTCGCTGTTCTGGAAGCTGGCCATCCTGCTGGTGGGCTTCTGCCTGCTGATGATCGGCCTGAGCTATACCTGGGGCCGGCACATGGAAACCCAGAACGCCTTCCTGTCCGAACCGGCACGCCAACTGCTGCGCGGTTATGCGGCTGATGCGGAGCAGGCCTGGCGCAGTGACGGGCGCGCGGGGCTGGACCGCTGGGTGCAAGCCATGCACCAGCGCGAGCGTGGCTGGGTTGGCGTGCTCGACATCAACCTGCGGCCGCTCGACAGCGCCACCCTGAACCCCCAGATCATGCAACGGCTGACCCGCCTGCGCGGCGTCGACTGGCCGATGAGCCGGCGCAGTGTCGACCAGCCGTGGCTGCGCATTCCGTTCCCGGGGGCGCCGGAGCAGGGCATGCTGGTGATCGAACTGCCAGAGCGCCTCAACCCCGGCCAGTACCGCATGCTGTGGCGGGTGCTGACCAACGGCATCATCCCCGGTCTGTTCGCCTTGCTGCTGTGCGTGGGCCTGTACCGCATGCTGATCGTGCCGCTCAACCAACTGCGTGAGCAGGCCAATGCCTGGCGCGCCGACCAGCTGTCGGCCCGCCTCGATTCGCGCACCATCGCCCGGCATGACGAACTCGGCGAGCTGGCCCGCGCGTTCGACCAGATGGCCGAACGGCTGCAGGGCACAGTGGCCATGCAGCAACAGATGCTGCGCGACCTGTCGCACGAAATGCGCACGCCGCTCAGCCGGCTACGCGTGGCCTGCGATGGCGAAACCGACCTGCAGCGCCTGCGCGAACGCCTGGCGCGTGAAGTGGACTGCATGCAGCAATTGGTCGAGGGCACCCTGCAATTGGCCTGGCAGGATGCCGAGCGTGCGCCGATGAACCTTGAACCCATCCAGGTTCAGGCGTTGTGGGACCTGCTCGCCGAGGACGCCAGCTACGAAAGCGGCTGGTCGCTCGAGCGGCTGCGCTGCGAACTGCCCGCCAGTTGCTGGGTGCAGGGCAATCTCAACCACCTGGCCCAGGCGCTGGAGAACATGCTGCGCAATGCCATCCGCCACTCGCCGACTAACGGCGTGGTGCGCTTGGGTGGGCAGCGCGACGGCAACCACTGGCGGCTGTGGCTGGAAGACGAGGGCGGTGGGGTTGCAGAAGAGGACCTGGAACGGATCTTCGCGCCGTTCTCGCGGCTGGACGGTTCGCGGCCTGGGGACGGCGGTTTCGGGCTGGGTTTGAGCATTGCGCGCAGTGCCATCCAGCGCCAGGGCGGGACCTTGTGGGCAGAGAATGGCAAGCGCGGGCTGCGCCTGTGCATGCGCTTGCCGCTCCATGTGCCAGCCCCCGCCAAGGACAACTCACGGCCGCAGGTCGCCGCGTTATAGCTTGTAGCTATATGCATCACAGATTGCGTGATATGGCCCGCAAAGGATTGCCGGTATGATAGGCGCCCCTGCCGTCCGGATTGTGAAATACGCCATGACCTTGCAGTACCCAACCATCGCCGATTGCGTCGGCAATACGCCCCTGGTTCGCCTGCAGCGCATTGCCGGAGAGACCAGCAACACGCTCCTGCTCAAGCTCGAAGGTAACAATCCCGCCGGTTCGGTCAAGGACCGCCCGGCGCTGTCGATGATCACCCGCGCCGAACTGCGCGGCCAGATCAAACCGGGTGACACGCTGATCGAGGCGACCTCGGGCAACACTGGCATCGCCCTGGCGATGGCGGCAGCGATCAAGGGTTACAAGATGATCCTGATCATGCCGGACAACTCCACCGCCGAGCGCAAGGCCGCCATGACGGCCTATGGTGCCGAGCTGATCCTGGTGACCAAGGAAGAGGGCATGGAAGGTGCCCGTGACCTCGCCGAGAAGCTGCAGGCCGAGGGCCGCGGCCTGGTGCTCGACCAGTTCGCCAATGGCGACAACCCGATCGCCCACTACAACAGCACCGGCCCGGAAATCTGGCAGCAGACCCAGGGCACCATCACCCATTTCGTCAGCTCGATGGGTACCACCGGCACCATCATGGGCTGCTCGCAGTACCTCAAAGAGCAGAACCCAGCAGTGCAGATCATCGGCCTGCAGCCGATGGAAGGCTCGGCCATTCCGGGCATCCGTCGCTGGCCTGAGGAATACCTGCCGAAGATCTTCGACGCCACCCGCGTCGATCGCGTGGTCGACATGTCCCAGCAGGAAGCCGAAGACACCACCCGCCGCCTTGCCCGTGAAGAGGGCATTTTCTGCGGCGTGTCTTCCGGTGGTGCGGTCGCGGCGATGCTGCGCCTGTCTCGCGAGGTGGAAAATGCGGTAATGGTCGCAATCATCTGCGACCGTGGTGACCGATACCTGTCCACTGGCCTGTTTGATCCGAGCTAAATGTCCAAGAAGAAAAGCAACAGCGGCCTGCGCTTTCAGCCAGCCGGTGGCAACCGTAGCCCCCAGGTTCCCGTGGGCAAGAAACAGCGCCTGGATATCGAGCGCCTGGCCGGTGATGGCCGTGGCATCGCCTTCCATGAAGGGCGTACCTGGTTCGTCAGTGGCGCGTTGGCCGGTGAGGCCGTCGAGGCCCGCGTGCTCAATGCCCGCGGCAAAGTCGTGGAGGCGCGCCTGGAGCGCGTGCTGCAGGCCAGCCCCGAGCGGCGCGAAGCCCCTTGCCGGCACTATGCCCGCTGTGGCGGCTGCAACCTGCAGCATCTGCCTCACGAAGCGCAGCTGGCGCTCAAGCAACGCACCCTGGCCGAACAGCTGCAGCGGGTTGCCGGCGTACAACCCGAGGCCTGGGCCGCCCCCCTGAGCGGGCCGGAGTTTGGCTACCGGCGCCGGGCGCGGGTGGCTGTGCGCTGGGACATCAAGGCGCGTCAGCTGGAGGTCGGGTTCCGTGCCGAAGCCAGCCAGGACATCATTTCAATCGACGACTGCGCAGTGCTGGTACAGCCCTTGCAGTCGATTCTGCGCCACTTGCCGACGGTGCTGCGTTCGCTGAGCAAACCGCAGGTCATCGGCCATGTGGAATTGTTCAGCGGCACCGCTGAGGCGCTGCTGGTGCGCCATGTCGCGCCGCTGCCGGCAGATGACCTTGCCCGCCTGCAGGCATTTTGCGACGAGGCCAAGGCGCAGCTGTGGCTGCAGGGCGAGGGTGAACCGGCGCCGGTAGACGCGGCCACGACCCTGGGCTTTGTCCTCGAACCCTGGCAGCTGGAATTGGCCTGGCGCCCCGGCGACTTCGTGCAGGTTAACGCCCAGGTCAATACGGCGATGATCGAGCAGGCCCTGGCCTGGCTCGCACCGCAAGCCGACGAACGTGTGCTTGACCTGTTCTGCGGCCTAGGTAATTTTGCCCTGCCGTTGGCGCGGCAGGCGCGTGAAGTGGTGGCGGTGGAAGGTGTGCAGGCCATGGTCGATCGGGCCGCGGCCAATGCCGGAAACAACAATGTGCATAACGCACGGTTTTTTCAGGCCGATTTATCGCAGCCTTTGGCAGGTGCCGAGTGGGCCGCCGAAGGCTTTTCTGCGGTACTCTTGGACCCACCGCGCGACGGTGCTTTCGAGGTGGTGCAAGACATCGCACGCCTCAAGGCCAAGCGGCTGGTCTACGTATCGTGCAACCCGGCCACGCTGGCGCGAGACGCCCAGGTGCTGGTCGGACAGGGGTACCGGTTAAAAAGGGCCGGGATTCTCGACATGTTTCCTCAGACGGCGCATGTCGAGGCCATGGCGTTATTCGAAGCGGGCTAGCAGACTGGCCCGTTGGTGCGGTTGCCAGGGAATGGCGGCCACACGGTGGAAGCCTGCGCACCCGCGTGGTGCGCTGTATGGAAAGGTAAAACAAAGATGGTACAGGTGAGAGTGCACCAGCCGGTCAACACTGACGGCAGTATCAATCTCGAAGCATGGCTGGATCATGTGGTAAGCGTCGATTCAGCCCTGGATCGCGCAGCGCTGAAAGAGGCCTGCGAATTCGCTCACGAAGTCGAGAAGAAGGGTAACCCTGCCAAGCATTCCTGGGCCGACGGTACGTCCAGCTTCCAGGCGGGCCTGGAGATCGCCGAGATTCTCGCCGACCTCAAGCTCGACCAGGATTCGCTGGTAGCCGCCGTCATCTACCGCTCGGTGCGTGAAGGCAAGGTGACCCTGGCCGAAGTCAGCCAGCGTTTTGGCCCGGTGGTGTCCAAGCTGATCGACGGCGTGCTGCGCATGGCGGCCATCAGTGCCAGCCTCAGCCCGCGCCAGTCGCTGGTGCTGGGCTCCCAGGCGCAGGTCGAGAACCTGCGCAAGATGCTCGTGGCCATGGTCGACGACGTGCGCGTTGCACTGATCAAGCTGGCCGAGCGCACCTGCGCGATCCGTGCGGTCAAGGCCGCCGACGACGAAAAACGCCTGCGCGTCGCGCGCGAGGTGTTCGACATCTATGCCCCCCTGGCGCATCGCCTGGGCATCGGTCACATCAAGTGGGAGCTGGAAGACCTGTCCTTCCGCTACCTTGAACCCGACCAGTACAAACAGATCGCCAAGCTCCTGCACGAGCGCCGGCTGGACCGCGAGCGCTTCATCAGCGACGTGATGAACCAGCTGCAGAACGAACTGCTGGCCACCGGCGTGAACGCCGACATCAGTGGCCGGGCGAAACACATCTATTCGATCTGGCGCAAGATGCAGCGCAAAGGCCTGGAATTCAGCCAGATCTACGATGTGCGTGCGGTGCGTGTGCTGGTCCCGGAGATCCGCGATTGCTACACCGCGCTGGGTATCGTGCATACCCTGTGGCGGCACATCCCCAAGGAATTCGACGACTACATCGCCAACCCGAAGGAAAACGGCTACCGCTCGCTGCACACGGCGGTGATCGGCCCCGAGGGCAAGGTGCTGGAGGTGCAGATCCGCACCCACGGCATGCACGAGGAAGCGGAGCTGGGGGTTTGCGCCCACTGGCGCTACAAGGGCACCGACGTCAAGCCGAGCTCCAATCACTACGAAGAGAAGATTTCCTGGCTGCGCCAGGTGCTCGAGTGGCATGAAGAGCTGGGTGACATCGGCGGCCTGGCCGAGCAGCTGCGCGTCGACATCGAGCCGGACCGGGTCTACGTGTTCACCCCGGACGGCCATGCCATCGACCTGCCCAAGGGCGCTACGCCGCTGGACTTCGCCTACCGCGTGCACACCGAAATCGGCCACAACTGCCGCGGCGCCAAGATCAACGGGCGTATCGTGCCGCTGAACTACAGCCTGCAGACCGGCGAGCAGGTCGAGATCATCACCAGCAAACACGGCAACCCCAGCCGTGACTGGTTGAACTCCAACCTGGGTTACGTCACCACCTCGCGGGCACGGGCCAAGATCGTTCACTGGTTCAAGCTGCAGGCACGTGACCAGAACGTCGCCGCCGGCAAGACCTTGCTCGAGCGCGAGCTCAGCCGCCTGGGCTTGCCGCAGGTGGACTTCGAGCGCCTGGCCGAGAAGACCAACGTCAAGACCGCCGAAGACATGTTCGCGTCGCTCGGCGCCGGTGATCTGCGCCTGGCACACCTGGTCAACGCTGCCCAGCAGTTGCTGGAGCCTGAGCGTATCGAACAGATCGAGCTGGTGCAGCGCAAGCCCACGGGCCCGCGTACCGGCAAGCGCGGCGATATCCAGATCCAGGGTGTCGGCAACCTGCTGACGCAGATGGCCGGTTGCTGCCAGCCGCTGCCGGGCGATGCCATTGTTGGCTACATCACTCAGGGCCGCGGCGTGAGCATCCACCGTCAGGACTGTGCCTCGGTGCTGCAACTGGCAGGCAAGGAGCCAGAGCGGATGATCCAGGTGAGTTGGGGGCCGATCCCGGTGCAGACCTACCCGGTCGACATCGTCATCCGTGCCTACGACCGCCCAGGTTTGTTGCGTGACGTGTCGCAGGTGCTGCTCAACGAGAAGATCAACGTGCTGGCGGTCAACACCCGCTCGAACAAGGAAGACAACACCGCGTTGATGTCGCTGACTATCGAGATTCCGGGCCTGGATGCGCTCGGGCGCTTGCTGGGGCGGATCTCGCAGTTGCCGAACATTATCGAGACGCGGCGTAACCGTACCCCTTGAACCCTGTGAGTTGGGGCCGCTTTGCGGCCCATCGCTGGCAAGCCAGCTCCCACAGCTATACCACTGGCTTCAAGGCCTGTGCAGTACCTGTGAGAGCCGGCTTGCCGGCGATCGGGGGCAAAGCCCCCACCAAGGAATAGCCCTATGACCTACACCCTCGAAGACCTGCTGCACCTCATGGCCCGCCTGCGCGACCCGCAGTATGGCTGCCCGTGGGACTTGAAGCAGGACTACGCCAGCATCGTCCCGCACACTATCGAAGAAGCCTACGAGGTTGCCGACACCATCGAACGCGGCGATTTCGAACACTTGCAGGGTGAGTTGGGTGATCTGTTGTTCCAGGTGGTCTACTACAGCCAGCTGGCCCGGGAAGAGGGGCGTTTCGAGTTTGACGGGGTGGTCGACAGCATCACCCGCAAGCTGATCCGCCGCCACCCGCACGTATTTCCCACCGGCGAGCTGTATGCACCGGTAGACACGCCCAGCTTGAGCGAGACCCAGGTCAAGTCGCGCTGGGAAGAGATCAAAGCCGAGGAGCGCGCCGAAAAAAGCGAACCCGAACAGCTGTCGCTGCTCGATGACGTGCCAACGGCATTGCCTGCATTGTCGCGGGCAGCCAAACTGCAAAAGCGTGCGGCCACGGTCGGTTTCGACTGGCCCGACGCATTGCCGGTGCTGGACAAGGTCCGCGAGGAGCTGGACGAAGTCCTGCAGGCCATGGCCGACGGTGATGCCGATGCGCTGGAAGATGAGGTCGGCGACCTGTTGTTCGCCACCGTCAACCTGGCCCGCCACCTCAAGCAAGACCCGGAACATGCCCTGCGCCGTGCCAATCGCAAGTTCGAGCGACGTTTCCGTTTTATCGAACAGGCATTGCGCGACAGCGGTCGGCCCATCGAAGACTGTAACCTTGACGAGCTGGATGCCCTTTGGGGTGAAGCCAAACGTCAGGAAAAGAACCTGCCCAGCTGCGGCTGAGCTGTTAAGTGAGTGAACATTCATGAGCCTTTCCCTTCGCGACCAATTGCTCAAAGCCGGTCTGGTCAACCAGAAACAGGTCTCGCAGACCAATAAAGCCCAGAAGAAACAAAAGCGCCTGGAGCACAAGGGCCAGGTCGAGGTGGACGACACCCAGCAGCGCCTGGCCAAGGAAGCCATGGCTGAAAAGGCCAAGCGTGACCAGGAGTTGAACCGCCAGCAGCAGGAAAAGGCCGAGCAAAAGGCCCGCGCCGCGCAGATCAAGCAATTGATCGAAGCGACCCGCCTGCCCAAGCTCAACAGTGAGGACTACTACAACTTCGTCGACGACAAGAAGGTCAAGCGCATTGCCGTCAATGCCCTGATGCGCAGCAAGCTGAGCAATGGCTCGCTGGCGGTCGTGTCGTTTGCCGGCGGCTACGAAGTGATTCCGCGTGAAGCGGCGGTGAAGATCCAGGAGCGCGATCCGCATCGCGTACTGCTGCTCAACACCCATGTCGAGGAAGCCGACGACGATGACCCGTACGCGGCTTACAAGATCCCTGACGATTTGATGTGGTAAGCATGGAAAACCCCGCCTAGGCGGGGTTTTTTGTTCAAAGACTGTGGCATTGCAGGGTCATTGTGTAGTGCGCTGACTTTCCAGGTCCTCAAGCTCTACACGGTACTGGTGGGCTTCGTGCTCATTGTGGAACATCCCGACCAATTGGCCTTGCTGGTGCACATCCCAGATCCGCACGCCAGCGGCCAGGCCTTCGTGGGACATTTTCGATTCGTCGCGTTCGGTTACTTGGACTGTCATCGGTAAACTCCACTGCTAGTTTGGTTGCGACACTGTGTCGCACACCTCCTTTATAGAGTTTGTTAGCAGGCTAAGTAAATAAAACGGGGATGAAACAAGTTTCATGAAGCTAAACCCCAGGCAAAAAGAAGCCCCGCACAAGGCGGGGCTCCGGATGCTTCAGGCTGCGGATCAGTTACCCTTCACCGGCTTGCCATCGACCGTGCCATCCTGCAGCACGATCACGTACTCCTTGCCATCGGTTTCGACCTGGCGCAGTTGTACCAGCAGGTAGTCCCAGCTCTTGGCGAACCACAGCTCGGTGATGCGCTTGCTCTGGCTAGGGTCGCGCACGCGCTCGACCTTGACCGCATCGACCTGGCCGGTCTTGGTGGTGACCTTCTCGGTGCCCAGAACGCGGAAGTCGTAGGTGTCGATCTCGTCACCGTCGACCACCTGGTAGGTCATGCTCTTCTTACCGGCCGCCACATCATGCTGCAGCGCCAGCTGGTAGGACGACTTGTCCAGCACGCCGCGGTTGAGCGGCAGGTTGATCGCATCGCCACGGTCGCTACCGGTGACTTTCTTGCTGGTCCAGTCGAAGTTCAGGTCGACCTTCTTTGCCTTACCCAGGCCGCCACGCTCGAAGTGGTACTTCTGCGGCAGCAGGGTGTCGTTTTCCAAGCGCAGGGTGCTTTGCTCGGTCAGGCTGGCGATCATCATGGAAGCCTTGAAATTAAGGTCCCAGGTACCGTTGGCATTCTTCACCAGGCTACGCTCGGCGGTGCCGCTCATGGGCAGCTGCTTCCAGTCGGCGGTGTAGCTGGCCGAAAAAGGCTTCAGATCAGCTGCCTGGAGCGGCAGGGCGAGCACGGCGAGAGCCAAGAGCAGGGCGCGACGCATAAAGTCTCCTAGGATCGAATCAAATGACCGCTGGCCGCCAGGGGCTGGCCATCCAGTAAGGCACCGTGCTCGTCCAGACGCAAGCGCCCCTCGGCGAACCAGTGCACGGCCAACGGGTAGATCAGGTGTTCCTGGTGGTGAACCCGCTGGGCCAGGCTTTCAGCGGTGTCGTCCGACGTCACCGGTACCACAGCCTGTACGACCAGTGGGCCGCCATCGAGTTCCTCGGTGACGAAGTGTACGCTGCAGCCATGCTCGGCGTCGCCTGCCTCCAGGGCCCGTCGGTGGGTGTGCAGGCCTTTGTATTTGGGCAGCAGCGACGGGTGGATATTGAGCAGGCGGCCCTGATAGTGGCGGACGAAGCCGCCACTGAGGATACGCATGAAACCGGCCAGCACCACCAGGTCTGGCGCAAAGCCGTCGATGCGCGCCATCAGCGCGGCATCAAAGGCTTCACGACCGTCAAAGGCAGTGTGGTCCAGTACGGCGGTGTCGATGCCAGCGGCTGCGGCGCGTTGCAGGCCATAGGCATCGGCGCGGTTGGACACCACCGCACGGATGCGCACCGGGCTGTCTTCACCGCGGCAGCTGTCGATCAGGGCTTGCAGGTTGCTGCCGGAACCCGACAGCAATACCACTACATTGCAGGTCTTGCTCGGCATCAGTGTGCCTTGAGGTTCTGCAGCTCGACCTGGGCGGCGCCTTCGGCGGCCTCTTCGATGCGGCCGATGACCCAAGGCTGCTCGCCTTCAGCGCGCAGAACGTTCAGGGCGTTTTCGACCTGGTCCTGAGCTACGCAGATGACCATGCCGACGCCGCAGTTCAGCACGCGGTGCATTTCATGCTCGTCAACGTTGCCTTGCGCCTGCAGGAAGTCGAATACCGCAGGACGCTGCCAGCTGGCCACGTCGACCACGGCCTGGGCGTTTTTCGGCAGTACGCGCGGGATGTTGTCCAGCAGGCCGCCACCGGTGATGTGGGCCATGGCCTTGACTGCGCCCGTCTGCTTGATCAGTTGCAGCAGCGGCTTGACGTAGATGCGGGTCGGCGCCATCAGCAGGTCGGTCAGTGGCTTGCCGTCGAGCTGGGTGTTCTCGATGTCGGTGCCGGACACTTCGAGGATCTTGCGGATCAGCGAGTAGCCGTTGGAGTGCGGGCCGGACGATGGCAGGGCGATCAGCGCGTCGCCGGTGGCAACCTTGGAGCCGTCGATGATCTCGGCTTTTTCTACCACGCCGACGCAGAAGCCGGCCAGGTCGTAGTCTTCGCCTTCGTACATGCCAGGCATTTCGGCGGTTTCACCACCGACCAGCGAGCAGCCCGCCAGTTCGCAGCCTGCGCCGATACCGGTGACCACGGTGGCGGCGACGTCGACGTTCAGCTTGCCGGTGGCGTAGTAGTCGAGGAAGAACAGCGGCTCGGCGCCGCACACCACCAGGTCGTTGACGCACATGGCGACCAGGTCCTGGCCGATGCTGTCGTGCTTGTTCAGGTTCAGGGCCAGGCGCAGCTTGGTGCCGACGCCATCGGTGCCGGAGACCAGAACCGGCTGTTTGTAGCCGGCCGGGATCTCGCAGAGGGCGCCGAAGCCACCCAGGCCACCCATGACTTCAGGGCGTGCGGTGCGTTTTGCCACGCCCTTGATGCGTTCGACCAGTGCTTCGCCGGCGTCGATGTCTACACCGGCGTCCTTGTAGCTCAGGGAGGGTTGCTTG
Organism: Pseudomonas sp. B21-031; assembly: GCF_024748985.1. Taxonomy (NCBI): domain Bacteria; kingdom Pseudomonadati; phylum Pseudomonadota; class Gammaproteobacteria; order Pseudomonadales; family Pseudomonadaceae; genus Pseudomonas; species Pseudomonas sp. B21-031. The sequence goes on from NZ_CP087181.1 coordinate 1,333,734, forward strand.
CTCATTGATCCAGGCCTTTAGGAGGGAGGGATTCTTAAAAACGACCGTGACGGCCAAGGCCGGCTTTGCTGCGGCGGCTGCCTGAAACGTCAGAGGTCTGTGAAGGCGCGCGATTTTATCAGGGTTGCCGTGCAGCGGCCATCCTCAGGCCGACGGGCAGGGCTTGAAAGCGTTAAAAAGGTTTTTTGGGTGGGGAGAGAGTGAGGCGGTCGCCCATGGTTCAGGAACAACTGGCGCAAAAAAATGTAGGAGCAGCCTTGTGCTGCGAAGCGCCGCGAGGGCGGCGCTCGATCGTGAAAACACCCAAAATCCCCAGGACTGCGCCTGGCAGTCATGCGCGCCCCTGTATAAGGTGTAAGCCATATAGGAGCATTTTTCGTTCCACCGCGGTCACAGCCTGCATGACAACGGCCGTTCCACCTTGTTTCTGGACAGGAATCCTCCATGCGTCTTTTCAACACTCTGGCAGCAGGTTGTCTTGCCCTGATCTCGCTAGCCGCGCAAGCCGAGAACGTCTCCGGCCTTTATCAGGTGCGCGAGCCGCTTCAGGGGCAGGGCGCTGAAGCCCGTACCCAGGCCACCGGCAAGGCCCTAGAGACCTTGGTCCTGCGCCTGACCGGTGACCCGAAGGCGGCGCAAAGCCCGGCATTGGCCGAGCTGCGCAAAGACCCGCAGCAAATCATCAACCAGGTCGGCACTGAAGCCGGCCCGCCCGAGTCCGTGCTGGTCGAGTTCGACCCCGGCAGCACCGAACGCGCCTTGCGCAAGGCCGGCCTGGCCCTGTGGGGCAGCAACCGGCCATCGATCCTCGGCTGGTGGCTCAATGAAAACGCCGAGGGCAGCAACCTGGTGGGTGACGGCCAATCCGCCGCCCAGCCTTTGCGCCGTGCAGCCCAGCACCGGGGCCTGCCATTGCGGCTGCCGCTGGCTGACCTGCAAGAGCAGTTGGTGGCCAATGCCAAGCAGGTCGAAGGTAATGACCCAAAACCGCTGCGCGAAGCCTCCGAGCGTTACGCGGCCGATGCCCTGCTGGCGGTACATGCCCAAGAGGCGGATGGCAAATGGCAGGGCAAATGGCAGCTGTGGGTAGGCGACCAGCACGAGCAGGGCAGTGCCGAGGGCGCCGACCAGGCGGCCTTGGCCGACGCGGTGATGCTGGCCGTGAGCAGCCGCCTGGCGCCACGCTATGTGACCCGCCCTGGTGCCAGCAGCCAGTTGCAGATCCAGGTGCAGGGGATGAACCTGCAGCGCTACGCCGAACTGAGTCGCGTGCTCGAGCCTTACGGCCCGCGGCTTAAAATGGCCGAAGGCCGCACGCTGACCTACGGCGTCACGGCCAATCGCGAACAATTGCGCGCTCAACTTGGCCTGGCCAAGCTGCAGGAGGTACCGGCCGAGCCGGCCCCGGTTACCCCAGTCGTGCCTGCACCCGCAACGGGCACAAGCCCCGAGCAACCTGATGTGCCCCAGCCGTTCGACGGCCTGCGTTTTCGCTGGTAAGGAGTACCCATAGTGACCGATATGCGCCGCTGGATCTGGCTGGGCGCAGCACTGCTGATGGCCGTGCTGTTATATAGCCTGCACAATATTCTGACCCCGTTTCTGATCGGCATCCTGCTGGCGTACCTGGCAGACCCGCTGGTTGACCGCCTGGAGCGCCTGGGGCTGTCCCGCACCTGGGGCGTGGTGGTGGTGTTCAGCCTCTTCACCCTGATACTCATGGCCTTGCTGCTGGTGCTGGTGCCGATGCTGGCCAAACAGCTGGTGCGCCTGTACGAACTGGCGCCGCAGATGCTCGACTGGCTGCAGCACGTGGCGTTGCCCTGGGTGCAGCACCGCCTTGGCTTGGCCGACGGCTTCTGGAAGTTCGACAAGATCAAGGCCGCCATTGGCGAGCACATGGGCCAGACCACCGACATCGTCGGTATCGTGCTGTCCCAGGCCACGGCGTCAAGCCTGGCCTTGATCGCCTGGCTGGCCAACCTGGTGTTGATCCCGGTGGTGGGCTTCTACCTGCTGCGTGACTGGGACCTGATGATGGCCAAGCTGCGCAGCCTGCTGCCGCGCCACCGCGAACCGCAGATCGTGGAATTGGCGGGGGAGTGCCATGAGGTACTGGGCGCGTTCGTTCGCGGCCAGCTGATGGTCATGCTCGCACTGGGCGTCATCTACTCGGCTGGGCTGATGCTGGTGGGGCTCGAGCTTGGCTTGCTGATTGGCATGCTGGCGGGGTTGGCAGCGATCGTGCCGTACATGGGCTTTATCATCGGTATCGGTGCGGCGCTGGTGGCCGGCTTGTTCCAGTTTGGCGGTGACTTGTATCCGATGCTGGGCATCGTTGCGGTGTTCATGGTTGGCCAGGCGCTTGAAGGCATGGTGCTGACGCCCTTGCTGGTGGGCGACCGCATCGGCCTGCACCCGGTGGCGGTGATCTTCGCCATTCTTGCCGGTGGCGAGCTGTTCGGTTTCACCGGGGTGCTGCTGGCGCTGCCGGTGGCGGCGGTGATCATGGTGCTGCTGCGGCATGCGCACGATTTGTACAAAGAGTCGGACATGTATGGCGCAGATGTCGATCCAGAATTGTGAGGTGGGGCCGAAAGGCCCCCATAAAGAGCTGCAACTTGTTGATTTTGTTTGCGCTCTTCTGCTCACTGATTGTGCCGCCCGCGCTCCGGGTATAGACTTTGCACACTGTTCACCAAAGGCCCCCCGTGGTCCTAGCGACCGCCCGCGAGCATGAAACCACCGATCCAGTTGCCCCTGGGTGTGCGCCTGCGCGATGACGCCACCTTCATCAACTACTATCCGGGCGCCAATGCTGCGGCATTGGGCTACGTCGAGCGCCTATGCGAAGCTGACGCCGGCTGGACCGAGAGCCTCATCTACCTGTGGGGCAAGCAGGGTGTCGGCCGCACTCACCTGTTGCAGGCCGCTACCCACCGTTTCCAGCAATTGGGCGAACCCGCCGTTTACCTGCCATTGGCCCAATTGCTTGAACGCGGTGTCGAACTGCTCGACCACCTCGAGCAATACGAGCTGGTGTGCATCGATGACCTGCATGTGATTGCCGGCAAGGCCGACTGGGAAGAGGCCATGTTCCACCTCTTCAACCGCCTGCGCGACAGTGGCCGCCGCTTGCTGCTGGCGGCCTCCAGCTCGCCGCGCGAACTGCCGATCAAACTGGCTGACCTCAAGTCGCGGCTGACCCTGGCGCTGATCTTCCAGATGCGCGGCATGTCTGATGAAGACAAGCTACGTGCCCTGCAATTGCGCGCGTCGCGTCGTGGCCTGCACCTCACCGATGAGGTTGGCCATTTCATCCTCACCCGCGGTACCCGCAGCATGAGCGCGCTATTCGACCTGCTCGAACGCCTCGATCAGGCATCGCTGCAAGCGCAACGCAAGCTGACCATTCCTTTTCTGAAGGAAACCCTGGGCTGGTAAGCCCCTGAAATCCTTGGGCCAGAGCGGAAAAACGAAAAAGTCACATCTTTTTCGATAAAATTTGCAAATGGCCATGATAGAGGGCATAGTTTCCCCCTTCTAAAGGATTACTGACACGGTCGTGCCCATGCTAAAGCGCTTCGCACCCCTCGTGCCCCTCGCACTCGTGACCCTGCTTTTTGGCTGCGCGGCACAAGCCCCGGTATCTCAGCCCCAGGATCACACCCCGATCGCCGCACAGTCGGCGTTCAAGGCCAAAGCCTCGCCTTCGTCGGTATTCGGCGAACCGGAAGAGCTGGCCACTGAAGATGACCTGGAGGCCTTCTCCAGCAGCAGCAAGCCTTACCAGCTGCCAGTTCTGGCTGACAGCATTCTCGAGCGCGGCATGTCGTTGATCGGCACCCGTTACCGCTTCGGTGGTACCTCGGAGAAGTCCGGCTTCGACTGCAGTGGCTTCATCGGTTACCTGTTCCGCGAAGAAGCCGGCATGACCTTGCCGCGTTCGACGCGTGAAATGATCAACGTCGATGCCCCTAAAGTGGCGCGCAACAAGCTCAAGCCAGGCGACCTGCTGTTCTTCAGCACCAATGGTCGTGGCCGTGTGAGCCATGCGGGCATCTACCTGGGTGACAACCAGTTCATCCATTCCAGCAGCCGCCGCAGCGGCGGTGTGCGCATCGACAGCCTCGGTGATCGCTACTGGAGCAAGACCTTCATTGAAGCCAAGCGTGCCTTGGCGATGGCGCCGACCAACATCGCGCGCAACTGATAGCAAAATGATATAACCTGCCGCGGCGGCGATGCTTTGAAAAAGCTCGCCGCCGTGCGCATTTACAGAAAGCGTCTAATCTAAATTCTCAACACTTTTCGGCTGCGGTCCAGCGGTCTCAGACAGGATGTTCTGGCCATGGTAATGATGGCGCGCTTCGCATTCCTTTCCCTGGTGGCATTGCTTGCTGCCTGCTCCAGCCGCGCGCCTGCGCCGGCCCCTGTGGTTCAGCCGCAGGTTACCTACAGCCAGCCAGATGGTTCGCCGATTGCCGACGACGTGTTGATCCGTGCGATCGGGCTGGTGGGCACGCCTTATCGCTGGGGCGGCAATACGCCCGACTCCGGGTTCGATTGCAGCGGCCTGATCAAGTATGTCTACCGCGATGCCGCCGGCATCAGCTTGCCGCGTTCGACGCGGGAGATGATCGTCATGCGCGCGCCTACCGTGGATGCCAAGGCGCTGCAGTCGGGTGACCTGGTGTTCTTTGCCACCAGTGGCGGTTCGCAAGTCAGCCATGCCGGTATCTACGTCGGCGAAGGGCGCTTTGTGCATGCGCCGTCCACCGGCGGTACGGTGCGCCTGGACTACCTGTCGAACAGCTACTGGGCCAAGGCTTACCTGCAGGCCAAGCGCGTGATTCCGCAGGGGCACCTGGCGCAGAATCCCTAAGGCACTGCGCAGTCAGCAGTTGATCGCTGACTGTGTAGGAGCAGCCTTGCGCTGCGAAGAGGCCGGTGCATAAGTCTTAGAGGCAAGGGGCCTTCACCGGCCTCTTCGCAGCACAAGGCTGCTCCTACAAGGCCTTGCTCACCCGCCAGATCACGTTGCCCACGTCATCCGCCACCAGCAAACCGCCGCGCTGATCATTGATCACCCCCACCGGTCGCCCCATGGCCTTGCCTTCGTCATTTAGAAACCCTGTCAGCAGGTCGACCGGTTTGCCGGCAGGTTTGCCGGTCGCGTCGAACGGCACAAAGATCACCTTGTAGCCACTGTGCGGCTTGCGGTTCCACGAGCCGTGCTGGCCCACGAATGCCCCCTGCCCGAACGGCGGTGGCAACACGCCAGGCTCGGCGAACGTCAGCCCCAGCGATGCCGTGTGCGGGCCCACCGCGTAGTCCGGCATCAGTGCCTGGGCAACCTTCTGCGGGGCCTGGGGCTCGACCCGCTGATCGATGTGTTGCCCGTAATAGCTGTAGGGCCAACCATAGAAACCGCCATCCTTGACTGACGTGATGTAGTCCGGCACCAGGTCGCTACCGATCTCGTCACGTTCGTTGACCGCCGTCCACAGTGCGCCGCTGTGGGGCTCCCAGGCCAAGCCGTTGGGGTTGCGCAGGCCGCTGGCAAACACGCGTTGCTGGCCGCTGACGGGGTCCACTTCCCAGATCGCCGCACGGCCTTGTTCCTTGTCCAGGCCGTTTTCCCCCACGTTGCTGTTGGAGCCAACCGTCACGTAGAGCTTCTTGCCGTCAGGGCTGGCGATCACGTTCTTGGTCCAATGATGGTTAAGCGGCCCGCCAGGCAGTTCGACCACCTGCTGGCCCTCGCCGCGAATGTGCATGGCCCCTGGCTCGTAGTGAAAACGCAGCAGCTTGTCGGTGTCGGCCACGTAAAAGTCCTTGCCCACCAGCGCCATGCCGAAGGGCGAATTGAGCCCTTCGATGAAGGTGGTGCGCACTTCCGCGACCCCATCGTGGTCGGCATCGCGCAGCAGAGTGATGCGGTTGGCGCTGGGTACGCCGGCGCCGGCGCGCTGCATTGCCTTGCCCATCACCCAGCCACGCAGGCCTTTGCCATCTTCAGGCTTGGGCGGGGCGTTGGTTTCGGCCACCAGCACATCGCCGTTGGGCAACACATAGAGCCAGCGCGGGTGGTCGAGCTTGTCTGCGAAGGCCGTTACCTGCGTGCCGGCTGCAGCCTGGGGCTTGGCACCCTGGGGCCAGCCAATGGCCGGCGCGATGTTCACCGTGGGGACCAGCGACTTGTTGGGCGCCGGCAGTTGCGGCGAAGGGCCGCTGCCGTCCATCACGTCCAGGCGGGCTGTGTCGCTGCATCCCGCCAGGCTGGCAGCCAACACCCAGGGTAAGACGATGCCGATGCGCTTCATGGTCGCTGCTCTCCGAAAAGGAACACTCAATATTCAGAGCAGGGTTGTGCGCACGGGGTTCAGCGGCGGGAGGCATACATCTACCACACGGCACTGAGGCAGGCCGCCAGGATGAACGCCCGATTTCTAGCGCCTGGAGTGGGCCATGACGGATATAAAAGCAAGGGTGATTCGCAGCCTCGAGGCATTCGATGCTGCGCGGCCGCTGGTCCGGCTGGTGGATGACGTGGTGCGGGATTACCCCGACCCTTACGCGCTGGCGAGCCAGCAGGCTGCGCGCATTCTGCAAAAACACACGGGCAGGCGAATTGACCCTCGCTTCGTCTGGTGGCACCAGTTCAATAACGAGAACTCCAGCAGCCTCAGTAAAACCGGTTGGCAACACAGCCATCCGCCGCAGAAGTCGATGTTGATGCACGAACTGGTAATCGACCGCTTCGACCTGTACTTCCAGGATGCCAGTGACGAGCTCGACATGCGTGGCGGGTTTTACCGGCAGGGGCCCCATGCGCCGTTTTACGACGAGCGCAACGAAGTGCCGATGCTGGGCAGTGACGTGCAAAAAGACCTGTGGGCGCTGGACTTCGCGGTTGCCTATCGTGCGCAAGTCCAGCGCTTCTGGTCCCATTATGGCGATCATTTCCGGGTGCTGGCCAAAACCAATCTGTTGGGGCAAGGTGCCGTGGCATTGGCGGATGGCGCAATCTCGCAGGCAGATTGGCTGCGCTTGCGGGGGATGGTGACCGACGCCTTGCCTAATGGTGAATTGCCGACCCTGGAGGTTCTCGAGCAGGACGCCACGCGCAGCGAGATAACGGTCCACCGCTATGTGTTCGGTGAAACGGATCGCTGGTGTTTGTTCAGCCTGAGTGCGCCCGATGGGCGCGTCATGGCCTATATGCCGTGGGCAGAAAGGACCCTCAAGGGCTTTGACTCCGAATTCGCGATGGTGAGTTGGATACGCACGCAGTTGCAGTCCAAAGACACCCTCGATGCCTTCGTGGCGGGAGCCCATAGCAATCCACGTGATACCACCGCCAGGCGGTTGATCAAGGTGCACCTGCAAGGTATTGCCGACAGCCGTTCGAACGAAGCGGCGTTGATTGCCCTGACGTTGTTCAAGCGGCGGCTTGGCACGACCCTTTTTACTTACCTGGTCGAACAGGCCAGGCTCGAAATGCAGGGCAATGCGCAACTGATGCAAACCAATGCCGGGCTGCGCAAGGCCATGTGCAGTGGGTATCTGGCGGCGTTCCTGGGGGTGTTTGGTGGTTTTGCGCCGTTGGGCTGGCCGGTCACGCTGATGCTGCTGGGGGCCAGTGTTGGCAAGGTGGCGCTGGATGTGGACGCTGCTTTGCACGCGGGTGATGAACAGAGCCGCAAGGATGCCCTGCGCTCGGCGATGCTCGAAAGCGTATTCGCCAGCATGAACCTGGTCGATATCAGCTTCCAGGCGAGCTTTGCCTCGCTGGCGTATCAAGCACCGCCCCATGAAACGACCCTTTCATTGGGGCGCTGGCAACCGACGACTGCTTCGGCCTTGCCGGAGGAGTTGCAGGGCGCCAATACCGTGCTGACCGGGGAGCCGGGCGAGGAGGGCCGCTTGCGCGGCATTCACGTCAATGACGACGGCAGTTGCTGGATCAATGTGCAAGGTTTGCCCTATCGCGTGCGTTACAGCCATGAGCTGGCCGTGTGGTTGGTGGTTTCGGCAGATAACCCGTTTGCCTTCAGCCCGCTGCACCCGGTGCGTCTGAACCAGGCCGGGGAGTGGGAAGTGCTGGCGCCGCCCCGATTGCTGGGGGGGACACCCTTGGCCGTTGAAGGGATGCCGAGCACCAGCTCACCGTTCTGGGATACCTATACGTTGGCGAACGGCCCGCAGAGCAAGAAGCTGGGTGAATTCGCGCTTGAGCGGCAGAAGGCGTTATTGGCGTCCTGGCCTGTCGTCGAACTGCCCCGTGGGCGGGCGCCGGACCTCGATGAGCGCAACCTGGACTGCGTCAAGGTCGCGGGCCGCACGCACTACTCGTATCACTACGGCCCGGAGTACTTCAACGCACTGGTCGACTACTACACCAGCGATGAGTCGAAAGTGAACGATGTGTTCCGCTCGGGGAGCTACCGGTATGGCGATGAGGATGACTATATTGCCGACCTTGCCGATAGCCTCGAACAGTTGCCTAAAAATAATCAGGTGAGGTTGTACCGAGGGGGGCACCGCTCGCGCCGCACCGGTGGTGAGCGTTACCGAAACGGTGAGCTGCGGGTTGGCGATGTGCTGGTCAACACAGACTTTACCTCGTTCACCGAGAACCCCTACATGGCTGCGGAGTTTGCCTGCCTGCATTACCCGAACGTGCCGGGCGGCGTGCCAGGCTTGTTCGATGACAGTTCGGTGGTGTTCGAGCTGCCTGCCGGGGACTACCACAGCGCAACGCCGATCAGCGCCTTTTCGTCGTATTCCGAAGAGGCCGAAACGCTGTTCCTGCCTGGCAACTACTTCCGCATCGATGCCTTGCAGCAGGTCTATGGCGAGTACTATCGCTTCATCAAGGTCACCCTGAAGCAGACCCTCAAGCCTGCCCTGGGGCCGGTTTACGACCTGCGCACAGGGCTGGCCTTCGACCTGGCGGCCTACACGGCGCACATCAGGACGCCGGCGCTGGTGACGCGGTTCTTTCCTGAATAATGTCGCAAATTGAGCCCCACCGGTGCGCCAAAGGCGGGCGCGTTCGATTGACGCTCCCGCCCCAACCCTCTAACCTTCGCGCGTGTTTCAGGTGCCCTGCCAGCCCCGTCTGGGCAGGGTGAAACTGGGAAGCCGGTGGGCGCCAGCAAAGGCGCGAGCCCGGCGCTGCCCCCGCAACGGTAAGTGAGTCAAATGTCGCGCACAGCCACTGGATGCCAGCATCCGGGAAGGCGCGCAGGCGTGGGCCAAGGCCCGCTCACAAGCCCGGAGACCGGCCTGATTCAGCCAACGGCATCACGGAGGGTGATGCGCGGTGCACCGTGGCGTCCAGCCACGGCTCCTGCGCGTTCTCCGTCTGCCTGCCTATCGACCTGTCGCCGCTTCTCGCGTGGCGTCAGCCTGCGGAGAACCCTGATGAGCGAACCCACCGAACGCGACGAACGCCACCTGGCGCGCATGCAGCGCAAAAAGGCGGTTATCGACGAGCGCATCGCCAATTCCCCCAATGAATGCGGCCTGTTGTTGGTGCTGACCGGCAACGGCAAGGGCAAGAGCAGCTCGGCCTTCGGCATGCTCGCCCGCGCCCTGGGCCACGGCATGCAGTGCGGCGTGGTGCAGTTCATCAAAGGCCGCAACAGCACAGGCGAAGAGCTGTTTTTCCGGCGCTTCCCCGAGCAGGTGCGCTACCACGTGATGGGTGAGGGCTTCACCTGGGAGACCCAGGACCGCCAGCGCGACATCGCCGCCGCTGAAGCCGCCTGGGCTGTGTCGCGCCAGTTGCTGCAAGACCCGACCGTGCAGTTCGTGGTGCTCGATGAACTGAACATCGCGCTCAAGCATGGCTACCTCGACCTCGATCAGGTGCTCTCCGACATCCAGGCTCGCCCGCCGATGCAGCATGTGATCGTCACCGGCCGCGCGGCCAAGCCTGAAATGATCGAACTGGCCGATACCGTCACCGAAATGGGCATGCTCAAGCACGCCTTCCAGGCGGGTATCCGTGCGCAGAAGGGCGTTGAACTGTGAGTGAACTGCGACATTGCCCGGCCGTGTTGATCGCGGCGCCGGCTTCCGGCCAGGGTAAGACCACTGTGACCGCAGCCTTGGCCCGGCTGCACCGTAACCTCGGGCGTAAGGTCCGGGTGTTCAAATGTGGGCCTGATTTTCTCGACCCGATGATCCTGGAACGTGCCAGCGGCGCACCGGTCTACCAGCTCGACCTGTGGATGATCGGCGCGCAGGAAAGCCGTCGCCTGCTGTGGGAAGCAGCCGCTGAGGCCGACCTGATTTTGATCGAAGGGGTCATGGGCCTGTTCGACGGTACCCCGTCGAGCGCCGACCTGGCGCGCCATTTCGGCGTGCCGGTGCTGGCGGTGATCGACGGCACGGCCATGGCCCAGACCTTTGGCGCCTTGGCCCTGGGGCTGGCGCGTTACCAGGCCGACCTGCCATTCGCCGGCGTGCTGGCCAACCGGGTCGGCAGCTTGCGCCATGCGCAGCTGCTAGAAGGCAGCCTGACCGAAGGGTTGCGCTGGTACGGCGGCCTGTCGCGTGAGCGCGGTATCGAACTGCCCAGCCGCCACCTGGGCTTGGTCCAGGCCAGCGAGCTGAATGACCTGGACGCCCGCCTGGATGCTGCGGCCGAAGCGCTGGGTGCCAGTTGTGATGCCGCTTTACCACCGCCTGTTGCGTTTGCCGAACCGCAACTGCAGCCGGCCGCCGTTTCATTGGCTGGTGTACGCATTGGCGTGGCGCGGGACGAGGCGTTTGCCTTCCTCTATGGTGCCAATATCGACCTGCTGCGCAACCTCGGCGCGCAACTGGTGTTCTTCTCGCCGCTGCACGACCGCGAACTGCCCGATGTGGACAGCCTGTACTTGCCGGGCGGCTATCCGGAACTGCACCACCACGCACTGGCGGCCAATGCGCCGATGTGCGCGGCGATCCGTGACCATCATGCCCAGGGCAAGCCGTTGCTGGCCGAGTGTGGCGGCATGCTTTACCTGCTCGACGCACTGACCGACGTAGCGGGTGAACGTGCCGAACTGCTCGGCTTGCTGACGGGCGAGGCGACCATGCAGAAGCGCCTGGCGGCACTGGCCTTGCAGGCAGTGGAACTGCCCGAAGGCACCCTGCGTGGCCACACCTACCATCACTCGCTCACCAACACCGAGCTGACGCCGATCGCCCGGGGGCTGAGCCCTAATGGCGGGCGTGGCAACGAGGCGGTGTATCGCCTGGGCCGCCTGACGGCTTCCTACGTGCACTTCTACTTCCCCTCCAACCCGGACGCGGCGGCGGCGCTGTTGCGACCATGAGCGAACACGCTTTCAGCGACGCCGAACGCGCCGCGCTGTACCGGGCCATCGGCGAACGCCGCGACATGCGCCATTTTGCCGGTGGCGAGGTGGCCCCTGCGCTGCTCGCCCGCCTGTTGGCCGCGGCGCATCAGGCACCGAGCGTCGGGCTGATGCAGCCCTGGCGGTTCATTCGCATCACCCAGCGCGACCTGCGCACGCGCATCCAGGCATTGGTCGAGGAAGAGCGGCTACGCACTGCCGACGCATTGGGTGAGCGCGCCGATGCGTTCATGACGCTCAAGGTCGAAGGCATCAACGATTGCGCCGAACTGCTGGTGGCCGCGTTGATGGACCAGCGCGAGCCGCACATCTTTGGCCGCCGTACCTTGCCGGAAATGGACCTCGCCTCGCTGGCCTGCGCCATCCAGAACCTGTGGCTGGCGGCACGTGCCGAGGGCCTGGGGATGGGCTGGGTATCGCTGTTCGACCCCGTGGCATTGGCCGAACTGCTGGGCATGCCGGCTGGGGCCAAGCCGGTGGCGGTGCTGTGCCTGGGGCCTGTGACCGAATTTTACCCAGCCCCGATGCTGGTGCTGGAAAACTGGGCAGAAGAACGCCCCTTGAGTGACCTGCTGTATCACAACCAATGGGGAGAGCAGCCATGAGCGTTGCCTTGCTAACCGTGGCCGGGGTGGCCCTGGATGCCTTGCTGGGCGAGCCGCAGCGGCGTCATCCACTGGTGGCGTTCGGCAACATGGCCGCCAACCTGGAGCGTCGCCTGAATGCCGGAGGGCGCGGTTGGCGCAGCCACGGCGTGAGCGCCTGGTTCCTCGCGGTGGTGCCGCTGACCCTGGTTGCACTGATCCTGTCCTGGCTGCCGTACATCGGCTGGCTGGTCGACGTGCTGGCGCTGTACTGCGCGTTGGGCCTGCGTAGCCTCGGCGAGCACGTGCTGCCGGTGGCGAACGCATTGCGCCAGGGTGACCTGGAAGAGGCGCGGCGGCGCGTCGGCTACTTGGTCAGCCGCGAAACCCGCGAGCTGGACGAGCCCGCCGTGGCCAGGGCAGCCACCGAGTCGGTGCTGGAAAACGGCAGCGATGCGGTGTTCGCCGCGCTGTTCTGGTTCGTGGTGGCGGGCGCGCCCGGCGTGGTGTTGTACCGCTTGAGCAATACCCTGGATGCCATGTGGGGCTATCGCAACGAACGCTTCGAGCGGTTTGGCTGGTGCGCGGCACGCATCGACGATGTGCTCAACTATATTCCCGCAAGGCTGGTGGCGCTGACCTACGCGCTGCTCGGCAAAACCCGCCTGGCCCTGGCCTGCTGGCGCAACCAAGGGCCCCTGTGGGACAGCCCCAACGCCGGCCCCGTGATGGCGGCAGGTGCCGGCGCGCTGGGGGTCGAGCTGGGCGGCCCGGCGGTGTATCACGGTGAGCTGCACGAGCGGCCGCGCCTGGGCGAAGGGCCCATGGCCGATGCCGATGCTATCGAGCGTGGCTGGACCCTGGTGCAGCGGGGTGTGTGGCTGTGGGTACTGCTGATTTGCCTGGGAGCTTACTGGAATGCTTGAACACGGTGGTCGTCTGCTGCGTGCGGTGCGTCACTACGGGATCGCGCGCGAACATTGGCTCGACCTGTCCAGCGGCATTGCCCCTTGGCCTTACCCGATCCCGCCGATTCCACTCGACGCCTGGGCGCGTCTGCCAGAGACCGAAGACGGCCTGGAAGAAGCCGCTCGGCAGTATTACGGCACACGCCAGCTGTTGGCGGTGGCTGGCTCGCAGGCCGCGATCCAGGCCTTGCCATTGCTGCGCCCGGCGGGCCGGGTCGGTGTGTTGACCCCATGCTATGCCGAGCACCCTTATGCCTGGCAACGGGCAGGGCACACATTGATCGAACTGGATGAAGCCCAGGTGGAAGGCGCGCTCGACAGCCTCGATGTGCTGGTGCTGGTCAACCCCAACAACCCGACCGGCTGCCAGGTCAGCCGGGAGCGCCTGCTCGACTGGCATGGGCGACTGGCGGTGCGTGGGGGCTGGCTGGTGGTCGACGAGGCGTTCATGGACAACACTCCCGCCCACAGCGTGGTCGACTGCGCCGAGCGGCCTGGCCTGATCGTGCTGCGCTCGTTTGGTAAGTTCTTTGGCTTGGCCGGTGTGCGTTTGGGGGTTGTTGCGGCTGAGCCCAGCGTACTGCAGCGGCTGGCTGAGTTGCTCGGCCCTTGGACTGTCAGCGGCCCCACGCGGGTGCTGGCCCAAGCCTGTTTTGCCGACCACATTGCCCACCAGGTGCAGATCGAGCGCTGCGCCGCCAGCAGCCAGCGCCTCGCTGCGCTGTTGCACAGCACTGGGTTGGCGCCGAGCGGCGGCTGCGACCTGTTCCAGTACGTGCGCAGCGAGCGTGCCGCGCACCTGCATGACTTTCTTGCCCGGCGCGGCATCCTGGTGCGCCTGTTCGAGCAGCCTGCCGCCGTGCGCTTGGGCTTGCCTGCCAGTGCGGCGGACGAACAGCGCCTGGCCCAGGCCCTGACCGACTATCAAAAGGAAACGGCATGACCACGCTCATGGTGCAAGGCACCACCTCCGATGCCGGCAAAAGCACGCTGGTGACCGCGCTGTGCCGCTGGCTTTTGCGCCAGGGTGTCGACGTGGTGCCGTTCAAACCGCAGAACATGGCGCTGAACAGCGCAGTGACCGCCGACGGTGGCGAAATCGGCCGGGCCCAGGCCGTGCAGGCCCAGGCATGTCGGCTGGCACCGCACACCGACATGAACCCGGTGCTGCTCAAACCCAACAGCGACACTGGCGCCCAGGTGATCATTCACGGTCGCGCGGTCACCAGCATGAATGCAGTGGCTTATCACGACTACAAGGCCATCGCCATGCAAGCGGTGCTGGCGTCGCACCGGCGCCTGAGCGCCGCGTACCCGGTGGTGATGGTCGAAGGTGCGGGCTCGCCGGCAGAGATCAACCTGCGTGCCGGCGACATCGCCAACATGGGCTTTGCCGAAGCGGTCGACTGCCCGGTGATCCTGGTGGCTGACATCAACCGCGGTGGGGTGTTCGCTCACCTCGTGGGCACGCTGGAGCTGCTGTCGCCGAGTGAGCAGGCGCGGGTCAAAGGCTTCGTCATCAACCGCTTCCGCGGTGACATCGCCTTGCTGCAGCCTGGGCTGGACTGGCTCGAAGCGCGTACCGGCAAGCCGGTGCTGGGCGTGTTGCCGTATGTCACAGACCTGCACCTGGAGGCCGAGGACGGCATCGATGTGCGCCAGGTGGCCAAAGGGGAGCGCGTACTGAAGGTCATCGTGCCGGTGCTGCCGCGCATCAGCAATCACACCGACTTCGACCCGCTGCGCCTGCACCCGCAAGTGGATTTGCAGTTCATCGGGCCGGGCCAGCCGATACCGCCTGCCGACCTGATCATTCTGCCTGGCTCGAAAAGCGTGCGGGGCGACCTGGCGCAACTGCGCGAGCGGGGCTGGGATACCGCCATTGCCCGCCACTTGCGCTATGGCGGCAAGCTCATCGGCATCTGCGGCGGCCTGCAGATGCTCGGGGCTCAGGTGCACGATCCGCTGGGCCTGGAAGGGCCGGCGGGCTCCAGCCCTGGGCTGGGCCTGCTGGACTACGTCACGGTGCTGGAGGCCGACAAGCAACTGCGCAACGTTGCCGGTACCGTGACCCTGGAAAACGCGCCGGTTTCTGGCTATGAGATCCATGCTGGCGTCACTCAGGGCCCCGCCCTGGAACGCCCCGCCGTGCAGCTGGACGATGGCCGCTGCGACGGCGCCATCAGCGCCGATGGGCAGATTCTCGCCACTTACCTGCATGGTCTGTTCGAAGGCAGCCAGTCGTGCGCCGCGCTGCTGCGCTGGGCGGGGCTGGCCGATGCCCAGGCCATCGACTACCAGGCCCTGCGCGAGCGTGACATCGAACGCCTGGCGGACCTGGTGGAAAAACACCTGGACACCGCGCACCTGCGCACGCTGTGTGGAGTCGCCTGAAATGCTCAACCTGATCCTCGGCGGCGCCCGCTCTGGCAAGAGCCGCCTGGCCGAACAGCTGGCCAGCGACAGCGGCCTGCCGGTCACCTACATCGCCACCAGCGAGCCGCTGGACGGCGAAATGAACGAACGCGTGCGCTTGCATCGCCAGCGCCGGCCCGCTGACTGGGGGTTGATCGAAGAACCCCTGGCACTGGCGGCAGTGCTGCGCCGCGAAGCGGCCGAAGGGCGCTGCCTGTTGGTGGATTGCCTGACCCTGTGGCTGACCAACCTGCTGATGCTCGACAACGACCAGCGCCTGGCCGAGGAGCGCGATGCGCTGCTCGACTGCCTGGCGCAGTTGCCTGGCACGGTTATCTTGGTCAGCAACGAAACCGGCCTGGGCGTGGTGCCCATGGGTGAACTGACCCGGCGTTATGTCGACCAGGCCGGCTGGCTACACCAGGCCGTTGCTGAACGCTGTCAGCGCGTGGTGCTGACCGTGGCTGGCCTGCCCCTTATGCTCAAAGGACCTGCACTATGACTCAAGCCTGGTGGCGTGATGCCTGCCAACCCCTCGACAACGCCGCCATGGACCAGGCCCGCGCCCGTCAGCAACAGCTGACCAAACCTGCCGGTTCGCTCGGCCAACTGGAAGGCCTGGCCGTGCACCTGGCGGGCCTGCAAGGCCGTGAGCGGCCAGCGGTGGACCAGCTGGCGATCACGATCTTCGCCGGTGACCACGGTGTGGTAGAGGAGGGCATTTCGGCCTACCCGCAAGCCGTGACCGGGCAAATGCTGCGCAACTTCGTCGGCGGCGGCGCGGCGATCAGCGTGTTGGCGCGCCAGCTGCAGGCCAGCCTGGAAGTGGTCGACCTCGGCACCATCGACCCCAGCCTGGCGCTGCCCGGTGTGCGGCATCTGCGCCTGGGCGCCGGCACCGCCAACTTCGCCCGCCAGCCAGCGATGACCGAAGCCCAGTTGCAGTCCGCCTTGCAGGCCGGCCGCGACAGCGCATTGCGGGCCGCTGAACAGGGCGCGCAGTTGTTCATCGGTGGTGAAATGGGCATCGGTAACACGACCGCTGCTGCCGCCCTGGCCAGTAACTTGCTGGGCTGCCCAGCGCGTGAGTTGAGCGGCCCAGGCACTGGCCTGGACAACGCCGGTGTGCGGCACAAAGCCGAAGTCATCGAGCGTGCGCTGATCCTGCATGGCCTGCGCGCTGACGACCCGCTGCAGGCGCTGGCCTGTGTCGGCGGTTTCGAGATCGCTGCCTTGGCGGGCGCTTACATCGCCTGCGCGCAAGAGGGCGTCGCAGTGCTGGTGGACGGCTTTATCTGCAGTGTTGCTGCGCTGGTGGCGGTACGCCTCAACCCGCAATGCCGGGCATGGCTGCTGTTTGCCCACCAGGGCGCGGAGCCAGGGCACAAGGCCTTGCTCGAAGCGTTGCAGGCCGAGCCGATGCTGGCGCTGGGCCTGCGCCTGGGCGAGGGCAGCGGTGCCGCCCTGGCGGTCCCCTTGTTGCGCCTGGCCTGCGCGCTGCACGGGCAGATGGCGACGTTTGCCGAAGCGGCCGTGGCGGACCGCCCGGCATGATCCTCGACCTGTTGCGCCACGGCGAAACGGAGCAGGGCGGCTTGCGTGGCAGCCTTGACGATGCGCTGACTGAAAAGGGCTGGGCGCAGATGCGCAGCGCGGTCGCCGAAGCGGGCCCTTGGCAGGTGCTGGTCAGCTCGCCGCTGCAGCGCTGTGCGCGTTTTGCCGATGAGCTGGGTGCACGCCTGCACCTGCCGGTACAGCGTGAGGCCGCTTTGCAGGAGCTGCATTTCGGTGACTGGGAAGGCCGCAGCGCGGCGCAGATCATGGAAGACCAGGCCGATGCGCTGGGGCGCTTCTGGGCCGACCCTTATGGCTATACCCCGCCCAATGGCGAACCGGTCAGTGCGTTTGCCGAACGGGTACTGGCGGGCGTCGAGCGCTTGAGCCAGCAGCATGCCGGCAAGCGCGTACTGCTGGTCACCCACGGCGGGGTGATGCGCCTGTTGCTGGCCCGTGCACGTGGCCTGCCCAGGGAGCAGTTGCTGCAGGTGGAAGTTGCCCACGGCGCATTGGTGCGCCTGGTGCTGCGCGACGACGGTCAGTTGGGCGAGGCGCACTGACATGCTGCCGTTCTGGATTGCCCTGCAGTTTCTCAGCAGCTTGCCCGTGAGCTTGCCGGGCATGCCGGCGCCGCGTGAACTCGGGCGTTCGCTGCTGTTCTACCCGCTGGTCGGGCTGCTGTTCGGGCTGCTGCTGTGGCTGGCCAGCCTTCTGCTGCACGGCACGCCCGCGCCTTTGCACGCGGCGTTGCTGCTGGCGCTGTGGGTGTTACTCAGCGGCGCCCTGCACCTGGACGGGTTGGCCGACAGCGCCGATGCCTGGCTGGGTGGTTTCGGCGACCGAGAGCGCACGCTGCGGATCATGAAAGATCCGCGCAGCGGGCCGATCGCCGTGGTGACCTTGGTGCTGGTGCTGTTGCTGAAGTTCTGTGCGTTGTGGGTACTGGTCGAGCGTGGGGCAGGCCTTGAACTGCTGCTGGCGCCGGTGGTGGGGCGTGCGGCGATGCTGGGCTTGTTCCTGTGTACGCCTTACGTACGCCCCGGTGGCCTAGGGCAGGCGCTGGCCGAACATCTGCCGCGCGCTGCTGCCGGGTGGGTATTGCTCGCCAGTGCAGTCCTGTGCCTTGCCGTGGGCGGTTGGGGTGCGAGCTGGGTGCTGGTTGCAGCTGTGGCTGTGTTCGCCTGGTTGCGGCGCCTCATGTGTCGGCGCCTGGGCGGCACGACCGGGGACACCGCCGGGGCGATGCTCGAGTTGCTGGAACTGACCGTGGTGCTGGGGTTGGCGCTGGGCCTCTGAATCACCTGCACGCGATCTCCCACGCCGCCGTCCATCCTGATGAAACTTCTTGCAACACCCATGACGCGGGTATATACACGTATCCATGCTGACCAGTGAATGCATCTGTACCCATCTGCGTCGTGCCGCCCGTGGGGTGAGCCGGCATTATGACGAGGCCCTTGCCGGCTTCGGCATCAATGTCGCCCAGTTTTCCCTGTTGCGGCACTTGCAGCGGCTCGACCGCCCGAGCATCACCACCTTGGCCGAGGCCATGGGCCTCGAACGTAGCACCTTGGGGCGCAACCTGCGGGTGCTCGAAGCCGATGGCCTGGTGGCCTTGGCTGACGGCGACGACCAGCGCAACCGCGTGGTGCTGCTGACCGAAGCCGGCAAGACGCTGCTGCAAGCGGCTTACCCGGCCTGGGAGCAGGCCCAAGGGATGCTGGTTGAGCGGTTGGGCGTAGGGCAGCGAGACGAGTTGGTGCGCTTGCTGGAACAACTGGCTTGAGCTGATGCGACTATAAGCGGGTATATACCCGTAAAACCTTGCGATGTGCTGGAGATAACGACAATGACTTCGGTGTGGCGAACCAGCGGGTGGGTGCTTGTGGGGGCAGCGTTGATACTGGCGCTGTCCTTGGGTGTGCGACACGGCTTTGGCCTGTTCCTGGCGCCGATGAGCGCCGACTTTGGCTGGGGGCGAGGTGTGTTTGCCTTCGCCATCGCTTTGCAGAACCTCATCTGGGGGCTGGCACAACCGTTCGCCGGCGCCTTGGCTGACCGCGTGGGCGCGGCGCGGGTGGTGATCATCGGTGGCATCCTCTACGCCGCCGGGTTGATATTCATGGGGATGGCTGACTCCGCCTGGTCGCTGTCGTTGAGCGCTGGCCTGTTGATCGGCATCGGCCTTTCCGGCACCTCGTTCTCGGTCATCCTGGGGGTGGTTGGGCGCGCTGTACCGGCCGAAAAACGCAGCATGGCGATGGGCATTGCGAGTGCGGCCGGTTCGTTTGGCCAGTTCGCCATGCTGCCCGGCACGCTTGGCTTGATCGAGTGGCTGGGTTGGTCCGCCGCGTTGCTGGTCCTGGGCTTGATGGTGGCACTGATCGTGCCCTTCGTCGGCCTGCTGCGTGACCGCCCGCTGCCCAGCCATGGCGTCGAACAGACCTTGGGTCAGGCCCTGCGTGAAGCCTGCTCGCATACCGGGTTCTGGCTGCTGGCGCTGGGCTTTTTCGTCTGCGGGTTCCAGGTGGTGTTCATCGGCGTGCACCTGCCGGCTTACCTGGTCGACCAGCACCTGGCTGCGACCACGGGCACCACGGTGTTGGCACTGGTGGGCCTGTTCAACATCGTCGGCACCTTCACCGCCGGCTGGCTGGGCGGGCGCATGTCCAAGCCGCGCCTGCTTACAGGGCTGTATCTGCTCCGCGCAGTCGTGATCGTGTTGTTCCTCTGGGCGCCTGTGACCCAATTCAGCGCCTACTTGTTCGGCATCGCCATGGGCCTGCTGTGGCTCTCTACCGTGCCGTTGACCAACGGCACGGTGGCGACGGTGTTTGGCGTGCGCAACCTGTCGATGCTGGGCGGCATCGTGTTCCTCTTCCATCAGCTGGGCGCCTTCCTGGGCGGCTGGTTGGGCGGGGTGGTCTACGACCGCACGGGTAACTACGACCTGGTCTGGCAGATTTCGATCCTGCTCAGCCTGCTGGCCGCCGCCCTCAACTGGCCGGTACGTGAACGCCCGGTCGCCCGCCTGCAGGCCCAGGCCGCATGAAACGCTACCTGGCCCAAGGGTTGCTCGCCGTTGCCGCGATCGTGCTACTGGCGCTGGTGTGGTGGGGGTGGCACCAGGGTGGGTTGGCGTTGATGCAACTGGGCATGGGGGTTTGTTAAGCGCTACCCTGCAAGTTCAAGGATTGTCTTGCGGGAGAAACGAACGATGCGTGCACATTGGTTGACGGTGCCTGTGCTGGCCCTGCTTGCCGCCACGTCGAGCTGGGCTGCGGATTGCCCAGCCTTGTTGCAGGGCAGCCTGCCCGAACTGCGTGGCAAAGGGCAGGTTGATCTGTGCCAGCGCTTTGCCGGCAAGCCGCTGGTGGTGGTCAACACCGCCAGCTATTGCGGGTTTGCGCCGCAGTTCGAGGGGCTTGAGGCGACGTATAAGGAGTACCACGAGCAGGGTTTGGAGATGCTCGGTGTGCCCTCTAATGATTTCAAGCAGGAGGATGCTGACAGCGAGAAGATTGCCAAGGTCTGCTACGCCAATTACGGGGTGACCTTCACCATGACCAAGGCCCAGTCGGTGCGTGGCAAGGATGCGATCCCGCTGTTCAGCGAGCTGGCGAGCCAGAGCAATGCGCCGAAGTGGAATTTCTACAAATACGTAGTGGACCGCAAGGGCAAGGTGATTGGCAGCTTCTCTAGCCTGACCAAGCCGGACGACCCGGCCTTCAGGGCAGCGATCGAGAAGGCCATCGCATCGCAGCCGTAGCCCCGCTTTTTTTTTGTAGGAGCAGCCTTGTGCTGCGAAGAGGCCGGTGCAGGCAACTGACATAGCCAATACCTGCACCGGCCTCTTCGCAGCACAAGGCTGCTCCTACAAAGGGTGTGGTGATTCAATGAGGGGGCGTTAATGGGGGTGAACGGTAATCGCCACCAGCCGTAGCACCACCGGCCTGACCATCAGCACGCAGAGGAACGCCACCGGCATGGCCAGTTGGTAGGCCTTCATTACGTTGCTCAGATACTGCGGGTTCACCCCGGCGTTGGCCGCAGTGATCACGAAGCACATCAATAACGCCATGATCGACGACATGTAGAAGGCGAACACGTACGGTGTGGCACTGGGGCGCAGTTTGCGCCGGCTGCGCGTAGGGGACAGGTTGCTCATGCGAACTCCAGAAAGATGAGTGGAGGCGCAGGTTAGCAATCGTCGGTGGCAGGGTTGTAGACCATCGTCATTGAGTTCTTTATAAAGAGATTCTTACGAATCCAAGGGCTCGACATGGACTTGCTCAATGCCATCCGCAGCTTCATCAAGGTAGTCGAGGCCGGCAGCATCGCTGCCGGGGCGCGCAGCCTGGGGCTCAGCCCGGCGGCGGTGAGCCAGAACCTCGCACGCCTCGAAGCGCATCTGCAGGTGCGCTTGCTCACTCGCACCACGCGCAGCATGGCTTTGACCCCCGCCGGCACGCTCTACTACGAGCGGGTCAGGCAGGTGGACCGAGACCTTGCCCAGGCCGAACTGGCCGTCACCACCCCCGACAGCGAGCCTCAGGGCCGCCTCTGCATCGCCTCCACCTCGGCTTTCGGTCGCCATGTGCTGGCGCCCTTGATCCCGGCATTCAGTGCCCGATACCCCCAGCTTTCGATAGAGTTGGTAACGACTGATCGACGTGTCAACCATGCACGCGAGGACGTCGATGTCAGCCTGCGCATCGCCCCGCAGCTGGAGGACCACCTGCTGGCGAGGCACATTGCCCGTATTCCGTTCATCTGCTGCGCCTCTCCCGGTTACTTGGCAAGCGCCGGCGTGCCTGCCACGCCCGAGGCGTTGCGCGAGCACCGCTGCCTGGTGTTCCGCTACCCGGTCGACGGCCGCTTCCTGCGGTGGGGCTTCATGCGCGACGGGCTGCGTTTTGAAGCGGATTTCGGCACCGTGCTGATCAGTGACGATATCGACGCCCTGACGCAGATGGCCCTGCACGATGGCGGCATCACGCGGCTGGCTGAGTTCATCGTGCGGCCGTACCTGGCGTCCGGCGCGCTGGTGCCTGTGTTCGAATACAGCGACAACGGCCAGGCCTATGCCCAAACCGAGCCCATGGATATCTACCTGTGCCTGGCCGATCGTTTTGCCATGACCGCGAAGGTGCGTGCATTCATGGACTACCTGCATGAATGCCTGGGTGACAGCTGGAAGATCCAGGCATGAAAAAACCGCCACGAGGGCGGTTTTCCATACTGCGGGTGCGACTCAGAAGCGGTAGGTGAGGGATGCACCGACGCCGTGAGCGCTGTTTTCGTACTTGGCCTGGTAGCTGCCTTTTGTCGCGCTGACCTGGTTGACCTTGGTGTCCTCTTCCCACAGGTAGGAATACGCCACGTCGATGGTCATGTCTTCGCTTGGGCTCCAACCGGCACCCAGGCTGAACACCTTGCGATCGCCAGTCGGGATGCGCGGTGAACGGTCGTGGTTGTTGGTTGGCGACTGGTCGACGGTGAAGCCGGTACGCAGTACCCACTCCTTGTTGACCTTGTACGACGCGCCAATGGCGTGTGCCCAGGTGTCGTGCCAGTTCTGCTCTTCGGTGATGGTCTGGAAGGCCGAACCTGCCAGCGGTGCCGGCACATCGTTCTGCACGGTGATGTCTTCCAGGCGGCTCCAACGGGTCCAGGTGCTGCCTGCGTACAGGGTCCACTGGTCGTCGAGTTCGTGGGTGACCGAAAGATCGACAGACTCAGGCGTCTTGATCTTCAGGGTGGCATCGAACTTGTTGCCGTTGAACGGCCCGATCAGCGGGGTGCTGACGCGGGTCTTGCCTTCGAGCTTGTAGTCGACCATCGAGTGGTAGGTCAGGCCGACGCGGGTGCTGTCGGTGGCCTGGACCAGGATACCGATGTTGTAGCCCACAGCGGTGTCATCGCCCTTGATCTTCACTTCGCCGTCGTTGCGGCCAGGGCTGAACGGGTTGATCAGGCTCGAGCCCAGTTCACCCTTGATGCGGTTGATGGTTGGACCGAAACCGATCGAAACCTTGTCGTTGAAGGCGTAGCTGACGGTTGGCTGGAAGGTCACCACCTCGACGTGGCTCTTTTTGCCCCAGTAGCGAGCAGCATCGTCGCTGCCGTAGTCGGTCACCAGGCCGAAGGGCACGTAGACGCCGAAACCGACGCTCCAGTGATCATCGATCGGCTTGACGTAGTAGCCCATGGGTACGCCAACGACAGGCACCATGTCACCATCGGTTTCCCCCCCGAGGTTGCTGCCAGGGCCCGAGATATCGGACTTGGCGATGACGGCAGCGCCGCCCACGGTGATCTGTTCGCGCTTGAGGCGGGACATGCCGGCTGGGTTGCCAAACACGGTGCTGGCATCTTCGGCAGAAGAAGAACGTCCCGCGAAACCTGTCCCCATGCTGCTGATGCTCTGTTCGTTCAGGGCAAAGCCGCTGGCGAGCAGTTGGCTGGAAGCAAGCGCAACGGCTACGCCGAGGGAGGTTTTGAGCATTACTTTTTTCATTATTAGAAACTCCTTGGGATCTCCGGGGCGAAAAGCTACCAACAAATTGCCCGCCGCGCTATAGCCTCAATCACAGGAGATAGAGCGGTTTTGTAGGACAATCCGACCAAAATTCCATTTTTTCCGGTAAAGCTGTAGGGCGTTTCCTAAGATGCCTGAGGCAATCTCTGATCTATGCAGGTATGCCAGGCGTGGGTGAAGTCGCGCAGGCGACCCTGAGGGTGGAAAACCTGGCGCCAGATTCGCGCCAGGCCCAGCAAGTCGTCAGCGGCAGGCAGGGGCGTGGCTTGCGCCTCGACCAGCATCCAGGCGATAGCGGTGGAATAGCGAAGGTTTACCGTGAGTTCCAGGTGGGGGCCGCCGAGAAAGGCGTGTTGGCTGGCCAGGCCGCGGACCAGGCTGGCGAGGTCAGGGTCGCGGGCGAGATACTCGTCCCAGAGCGCCTGGTGACGGGTTTCGCCGATGCGGTAGAGGCCGTGGCCACGCCGGTCGTGCAAGGCTGAGCCGAGGGCCGACTGGCTGGCGGCGATGCCCAGTAGCAATGCTTCAGCGCTAGGGCAGTGGCGGTCCAGGTAGACCAGGGTGGGTCGGATCACATACAGACACAATTCATTCGCCGCGATACCCATGATGCCCTCGAGCAAGTAAGGGCCGGACGGGCGCTGGAGCTTGGCAGCTGGTGAATGATCAGGCCCGCCGGAAGCGGTTAGCACCGCTCGAGTTGAAGTGTAGTGTGATAATCGTGGTGTAAAGAGCTGTTTTTAAATCGATTGCTGCCTGACGTTCGAGGCTATATGCCATGGGGCAATTACGCCAAGAACGATCAGGCAGGCTACCTGGGTAATGATTCAGCGCCTGAATGCCGCCGTATTCGCCGCTCACGCGGTGAGCGACTGACGGGTCCGAGCGATCACTGCCTGCAGGGGTTCCTTGCGGCTGTACTGTTCAGGGTACAGGCGTTCGGTGTGGCAGGCGACGCCGTGTTCGTCGACCAGGGTAAAGCTGAAGCTGCCCTTGCGAGGGGCAACGATAAGGCACTTCAACGGCGAGAAGGCCTGGGAAAGGGTGCCAATGGCAGCCTGAATGTGTGGATGAGTTTGCATATTATTGGAGGTTCCTGCTTTAAACACGGAGGGTATGATCCGTGCATGATAGAAACGTTCCAGTGACGCCTTTATTAAGGGACGAAACGAACCTGACTGGAACAAAGCAGCCAGAGAGAGCGCAATCAAATGTGGGCGCTTGGGCTGACTGGTAGGTACTTAAGAGGGCAGGCAGCACGCCGGGGCCAAGGTTCTAGGCCGTCGGGGTGGAATCCTGATCAATCTGCAAGGTGATTCTTGCTGGGCAGCGTTTGGCTGGCGAGGGAATCATCGAGTGTGGCCGGTCCTGGTTTCAGCAATGCCTGCTTTTGGGAGAGCAGCGTTGCAAGGACGCTTCTGGCCAGAATTGACTTTCAGCTTGGTACTAACGAGGCGCACCTTACCGCAGATAAACTGCTTTGGCAAGTGTTTGTGCACCTGCCCAGGCTAGCCGAGCAGTATGGCGCTTCTTTCGCGGGCTGGGAAGGGGGGCAAAGGGCTGTCATGGCCGAGGATGTGTTGTTTTTGTGCAGCCAAATGAAGGTGTGGGGCGCAGTTGTTCACATTTGGCGCGCACGCTGTAACACACCGGCAACAGCCCTCAACAGGCTCGCCAATGCCTTGACTGGTGAGTTAAGTCAATGAAAAAAAACACTAATTTTAGCTGGTGAAAAAATCGTCAGTTTGACTGGAGGCCCCATTTTACGGGGGTTTAAGGGCCACCGAAGGGGGTTGTCCACCGAGTTATCCACAGGAACTGTGGATTGTCCCAAGCGCTTGCTCTAGGACGGGTGTGCCAGCAACCCAGGGAACTGTCGGACAATCTTCGGGCGCCGCTAGACCGGTTGGTCATCCACTCGAAAACGTCAAGAAAAGATCATCGAAATTTTTTTTTCAATCCTTCAGAAATCGACAGGCCATGCCAGAAAAAATGGAGTAGAGTGGCGCGCCTTTCGAGTCACCTTGCCTGTTGCTCATGAAGTTTCGCGGTAAACACCTCGCCAACCCTGCTGACGCCTCGTCAGTGCCTCCACCCAAACGCTTCTCCCTGAAAGTGGCCCTGTGGCTGCTCGATAGCCCGCGCCTGGGTGACAAGCCTCAGGTCAAGCACTTGGCAGGCCGCTTGCTGAAACAGCCAGCGCGCCAGGGCGTGGTGGTGGCCCAGAGCCGGCTGGGGCAGATGCTGTGCCATGATTGCGGCAATGCCCGCGACCGGCGTATCGGCCACGAGCTGCTGCGCCAGGCTGCCCGCGCCGGTGATCGCCGCGCACAGCTGGAATATGCCCGGTTGTGCCAGGCCAGCGAGCCGGACCAGGCCCGCTACTGGCTGGAGCTGGCCGCTGCGCAGGGCTCGCAGGAAGCGCGGCGGCTGCTGGGGCAGTGGTTTTCCGGTTGATGGTGACGCGTGAAAAGGCGCAAGGCCAGTTCCCAGGCTGATAAGCTGCGCAGCATTCATCATGTTCGATCGGGGTAACCATGACAGTGGATCTGGCCAGCATTCTGCTGGGCTTGGTGGCAGGTGCGTTACCCTGCCTGGTGTGGGTCATGCAGGTGCAGCGTCGCCAGGGCGCCCGACAGGGTGAACAGGCCCTGCTCGAAGAGCGCCTTAACGCTGCCCAGTTGTCCCTGGCCGGGTTGCAGGCGCAACTGGACGCCAGCCGCGACGAAGTCAGCGACCTCAGCGAAGCCAACACCGTCAAGCAAGCCCAGCTGGCAGCCCAGGGCCGTGAGCTGGAGTTGCTGCAGATCGACCGCGACAATGCCCGCGATGCTGCCCACGCCTGGAGCCTCGAACGCGCCAACCGTGAAGCCGAACTGCGCCGCCTGGAAGCCCAAGGCGCACGCCTGGAGGCCGAGCTGCGCGAGCAGCAGGAAAACCACCAACAACGCCTGGAAGACCTGCAAGAGGCCCGCGACACCCTGCGCGCCCAGTTCTCCGACCTGGCCACGAAAATCTTCGACGAGCGCGAGCAACGCTTTGCCCAGACCAGCCAGCAGCACCTGGGCCAACTGCTCGACCCGCTCAAGGACCGCATCCAGGCCTTTGAGAAGCGCGTCGAGGAAAGCTACCAGCAGGAGTCACGCGAGCGTTTCTCCCTGGGCAAGGAACTGGAGCGCTTGCAGCAGCTCAACCAGCGCCTGTCCGACGAAGCCACCAACCTCACCCAGGCCCTCAAGGGCCAGAAAACCCAAGGCAACTGGGGCGAGATGATCCTGGAGCGGGTACTGGAGCATGCGGGCTTGGAGAAGGGCCGCGAATACCAGACCCAGGTCAGCCTGAAGAGCGCCGACGGCGAGCGCTTCCAACCCGATGTGCTGATCATGCTGCCCGGCGACAAGCAGGTGGTAGTGGATGCCAAGGTCAGCCTCACGGCTTACCAGCAGTTTGTCGGCAGCAATGACGAGGCCGCGCTCAAGCAGCATGTGCAGTCGTTGCGCAGCCACGTCAAAGGCCTGTCGAGCAAGGACTACAACCGCCTCGAAGGCCTGCACAGCCTGGATTTCGTCCTGCTTTTCGTGCCCATCGAGGCCGCTTTTTCGGCGGCCCTGCAGGCCGAGCCCAACTTGTTCCAGGAAGCTTTCGACCGGCACATCGTGATTGTCAGCCCGACCACACTGCTGGCCACCCTGAGGGTGATCGACAGCTTGTGGAAGCAGGAACGCCAAGGCCAGAACGCCCGCGAGATCGCCGAGCGGGCCGGCTGGCTGTACGACAAGTTCGTGCTGTTCATCCAGGACCTGGACGAGCTGGGCAACCGCTTGCAGCAGGTGGACAAGGCCTACGCCGCAGCGCGCAACAAACTGTGCGAAGGGCGTGGCAACCTGGTCAGCCGCAGCGAGCAGCTCAAGCTCTTGGGTGCCCGTGCCAGCAAGAGCCTGCCGGCAGACTTGCTGGAGCGGGCGCTGTCCGATGAAGCCCTGCCGGACGAAGCGGTTACTGAACCAGGCTCAGATGCCGATTGAGCAGGGCGCGCAAGGCTGCCGGCTTGACCGGCTTGGCCAGGTAGTCCAGGCCTGAGGCATGCACCAGGGCGATGGTCTCTTTGCTGCCGTCGGCGCTGATCACCACCCCAGGCACCGGCTCGCCCAGCCGGGCGCGTAGCCAGCCCATCAGCTCGGTGCCGGTTTCGCCGTCGTCCAGGTGGTAGTCCACCAGCGCCAGGTGCGGGCGCATGCCGTTGGCCAGCAAGGCCTCGCATTCGGCGCGGTTGCGGGCGGTCCAGACCTGGCAGCCCCAACGGCTGAGCAGGCTGTTCATGCCAATCAGGATGCTGTCTTCATTGTCGATGCACAGCACCTGCAGCCCGGCGAGCGGTTGGCCCGTCTGCTCCACCGGCGCACTGGGCGCGGGCGCCGCCTGGCGGGCGATCGGGACGCTGACGCGGAACACCGTGCCCTTGCCGGGCCATGAGCGCACTTCCAGGCTATGGCCCAGTACCCGGCACAGGCCGTCGGCGATGGCCAGGCCCAGGCCCAGGCCTTTTTCGGCACGGGTCTGGTGGCTGTCCAGGCGTTTGAACTCCTGGAAAATCTCTTGCAGCTTGTTGTCGGCGATCCCCGGGCCGCGGTCCCACACTTCCAGCCACAGGCGTTCGCCCTGGCGGCGGGCACCCAGCAGAATCGGGCTTTTGCCATAGCGCAGGGCGTTGGTCAGGAAGTTCTGCAGCACGCGGCGCAGCAACTTCATGTCGCTGTCGACCCGCAAGCGGCTGCCGCGCAGGCGGAACTCCAGCCCTTTCTCGGCGGCCAGTACCTTGAACTCGGCACCCAGGGTGTCGAACAGCTCGTTGAGGGCGAACGGCTTGGCGTCCGGGGTGATCTTGTTGTTCTCCAGGCGCGAGATGTCCAGCAGGTCGCTGATCAGTTCTTCGGCCGAGCGCAGCGAGCTGTCCATGTGCTGCACCAGTTGCTGGGCCTCCTCGTTCATGCCCTCGGCCTGTTGCGACAGGGCGGCGGAGAACAGCCGCGCGGCGTTAAGCGGTTGCATCAGGTCGTGGCTGACTGCGGCCAGGAAGCGGGTCTTGGACTTGCTCACCGCCTCGGCCTGGCTCTTGGCTTCGGACAATGCCTGGTTGAGCTGCGACAGCTCATGGGTACGCTCCGCCACCCGCTGCTCCAGGCCCTCGTTAGCATCGCGCAGCGCCTGTTCAGCTTCGCGGAACGGGGTGATGTCGGTGAAGCTCATGACGAAGCCGCCACCGGGCATCGGGTTGCCGATCAGCTCGATGACCCGGCCGTTGGGGAACAGCCGCTCGGAGGAGTGCGCGCGGCCTTGGCGCATCCAGTGCAGGCGCCGCGCCACGTGAACCTGCGCCTCGCCCGGGCCGCACAGGCCGCGCTCGGCGTTGTAGCGGATGATGTCGGCAATTGGCCGGCCAACGCTGATCAGTCCGTCGGGGTAGTTGAACAGCTCCAGGTAGCGGCGGTTCCAGGCCACCAGATGCAGGTTCTGGTCGACCACGCTGATGCCCTGGTTGATGTTCTCGATGGCCCCTTGCAGCAGCGCGCGGTTGAACTGCAGCACTTCGCTGGCCTCGTCGGCGATGCGCACCACGTCTTCAAGCTGCATGTCGCGGCCTTCGATGGCGGCCTTGACCACGGCTCGGGTCGACGAGGTGCCGAGCACCCCGGCGAGCAAGCGCTCGGTGTGCTCGATCCAGTCACCGTCGGCGTTCTGGTTGGGGTTGAAGCCTTTGCCCTGGCGGTAGGCGAAGCGGATGAAGCTCTGCCGCGCACGTTCTTCGCCGACGAAGCGCGAGGCCAGGGTCAGCAGGTCATCGATCTGCACCGCCAGCAGCGGTTTGCTGTTAGGGCGGGCGCTGGTCTGCTGGCCGATGAAGCGGCCAGCCTGCCAGTGCTCTGACACCCGCGTGCGCGACAGCACCGACACCCAGGCAAACAAGGTGAAGTTACCTGCCAGCGACAGCACCACGCCTTGGGTCAGTGGGCTGATCGGCAGGTTCAGCGGGTTGCCATGCAGCCACGCCAGGCCCGGAAACAGCTCGAGCGACCAACCCACGCTATGGGCGGCAATCGGCAGCACCAGGGTGTAGAACCACAGGAAGATGCCGGCGGCGAGGCCGGCGAAAACGCCGCGCCGGTTGGCTTGCTTCCAGTACAGTGCGCCGAGCATGGCCGGGGTGAGCTGGGTCACAGCGGCGAAGGCGATCTGGCCGATGGTCGCCAGGCTCGCGGTCGAACCGAGCAGGCGATAGCTGACATAGGCCAGCAGCAGGATCACCACGATGGTCACCCGGCGTACCGAGAGCATCCAGTGGCGGAACGCTTCGAACGGGCGCTCGGCATTGTTGCGGCGCAGCAGCCAGGGCAGCAGCATGTCGTTGGAGACCATGGTCGACAGCGCCACGGCTTCGACGATGACCATGCCAGTGGCCGCCGAGGCGCCACCGATGAAGGCCAGCAGGGCCAGGCTCGGGTGGGCTTCGGCCAGGGGCAGGCTGATGACGAACGAGTCGGACATCACCGTGCCCGGCAGCAGCATCTGCCCGGCCAGGGCGATTGGCACCACGAACAGCGCAGCCAGCACCAGGTACATCGGGAACACCCAGCGGGCCAGGCGCATGTCCTGCGGTTCGATGTTCTCCACCACGGTGACATGGAACTGCCGTGGCAGGCAGATGATCGCCATCATGGCCACCGCGGTTTGCACCACCATCGACGGCCAGTTGATGGTCTCCTGCCAGTAGCTTTCCAGTTGGATCGACTGGCGCGCCTGGCTGAACAGGTCGTCAAAGCCGTCGTACAGGTTGAACACCACGAAGATGCCCACGGCCAGGAACGCCAACAGCTTGATCAACGACTCGAAGGCGATCGCCAGGACCATGCCGCGGTGGTGCTCGGTCACGTCCAGGCTACGGGTGCCGAAGACGATGGCGAACAGTGCCAGCACCAGCGATACCACCAGCGCGGTATCCTGCACGCGGGTGCCGGTGGCGTCGGCGTTGGCGCCGATCAGCAGGTTGACGCCCAGCACGATGCCTTTGAGCTGCAAGGCGATGTAGGGCAGCACGCCGACCAGGCAGATCAGCGCCACTACCACCGCCAGGGTCTGCGATTTGCCGTAGCGTGCGGCAATGAAGTCGGCGATCGAGGTGATGTTCTGCTGCTTGCTGATCAGCACCATCTTCTGCAGCACCCAAGGTGCGAAAATCAGCAGCAGTACCGGGCCCAGGTAGATCGGCAGGAACGCCCAGAGCTGTTCGGCAGCCTGGCCGACGGCACCGAAGAAGGTCCAGCTGGTGCAGTACACGGCCAGCGACAGGCTGTACACCCAGGCACGCAGCTTCGGCGGCAACGGTGTGCTGCGTCGGTCGCCGTAAAAGGCGATGGCGAACATGATGGCCATATAGGCCAGGGCGACCACGGCGATCAGCCCACTGGACAACGACATGAAAACTCCGGAGCAAAAAAGGTAACGCGGTCCCGATCAATCAGTCTGGCACGCAGGCGCAGGTTCGTCAGCGCCGACGATGGTCGCAGTGGCGAGTCGTCGCAGGGATCGGCCTACACCTGTACCGGCCTCTTCGCGGGTACAGGCAACATCAATACCTGCGGGTGCCCCGCCAGTAGAACACCCCCGCCAGTATCACCGACAACACCAGCAGGTAGAAGATCGCCCTCGGCCACCAGTGCCCGAGGGCAAACCCGACCATCACCGGCCCCAGCGCCGCGCCCAGGTTGGACAGGTTCTGTGCACCGTAATACACCCCGCGCAGGTGCTCTGGGGCGATCAGGTCAATGAACATGTACTCGGCGGGTATCACGATGATTTCCCCCAGGGTGAACACCAGCATCGCCAGGCACCACATCGGCACCGTGCTTGCCCATGAAAACCCCAGCAGCCCGGCGATGAACAGGCCCATCCCGGCCAGCAGCCAGGGCATCAGGCGCTGGCGGCTGATACGCCGGCCGATCAGGTATTGCAGGGCAATCACCGTGATGGCGTTGGTGGTCACCAGGTAGCCGACCAGGCGCGCCGCCTCGCTTGGCGTGGTCGTTACCACCAGGTACTGCGACAAATAGGCAGTGAACTGGCCGAACACCACCGCGCTGAGGACCCCGCCCAAGGTGAAGTACACCAGCCGCCGGTCACGCGCCAAGCCCAGCGCCACTTGCGCGAACCCTGCAGCCGATTGCGCCGGGGCATCGCCCTGCAGGCTGCGGTCCCCCAGACGCTGGTAGGCCAGGCCCATCCCCAGGCCGAGCAAGGCGGAGGCGATGAAGGGCAGGTGGTCGTCCAGTTCCAGCATCGCGACGCCCAGCAAGGGGCCTGCGGCATAGCCGACGTTGCTCAAGGTGTACTTGATGGCGAACACCTCGGCCCGTTCGTCCACTGGCAGCAGCGCACAAAAGCCGGCCTTGGCCGCGATGTCGACCACCGCCAGGGCCAGGTTGATCAGTACCAGGCACAGGAAGAACAGCGCGGCCGAGCGGCTGGCGATGGCGCCGATGAAGGCCAGCGCAAACACCACGGTGCTGGCGATCACCAAGGTATGGTTGCGCACGGTGTCCACCAGGTGGCCGCCGTAAAGGCTGAGCAGCGAGGCGATGATCAGCGCGCCGCCGATCAGCAGGCCGATCTGGCTGACCGGCAGTTGGAAGTTATCGGCCAGGTACACCACCAGGTAGGGCAGCGTCAGGGCGCGCGCCAGGGTCAGGGTGAAGGTGGTGGTGAGCAGCAGGCGTACGGCGGGTGGGTAGCGCTTGAGGGCGGCGAGCATTGCCACGTCCTTGTCGTTCGGGTTTGCCGGGTTCCAAGCATAGGCCAGTCGGGTGCTGTTGCGCAGCCTCGCCTGAGTTGGCGTGCCAGGCTTGCCAGCGGCAGGCTTTCACGTGCAGATTTGTGGCTTCTTGCGGCCAGCGTGCCTCCAATGACAAAGCCCTCAGGGAACAAGGACGATGAGTCACACCTCGCAATTCACCTTGCTCGGCAAGCGGCGCTTCTTGCCGTTCTTCATCACCCAGTCGCTGGGTGCGTTCAACGACAACCTGTTCAAGCAATCGCTGATCCTGGCGATCCTGTTCAAGCTCAGCCTGGGGGACGGCGACCGTTCGATCTGGGTCAACCTCTGCGCATTGCTGTTCATCCTGCCGTTCTTCCTGTTTTCGGCGCTGGGTGGGCAGTTTGGCGAGAAGTTCGCCAAGGATGCGCTAATCCGAGCGATCAAGCTGGCCGAGATCGGCATCATGGCCATCGGTGCCCTGGGCTTCATTACCAATCACCTCGCCCTGATGCTGGTGGCGTTGTTCGGCATGGGGACCCATTCGGCGCTGTTCGGGCCGGTGAAGTATTCGATCCTGCCCCAGGCCCTGCGTGAAGAAGAGCTGGTGGGCGGTAACGGGCTGGTCGAAATGGGCACCTTTTTGGCGATCCTCGCCGGCACCATCGGCGCCGGGGTGATGATGTCGTCAGCCAGCTATGCCACGGCGGTGGCCGGGGGCGTGGTGGGCACTGCGGTGCTGGGCTATCTGGCCAGTCGCTGGATCCCGCGTGCTGCGGCGGTGTCGCCGCAGATGCGCCTGGACTGGAACATCTTCAAGCAGTCCTGGGCGATCCTGCGCATGGGCCTGGGGCAGACACCTGCGGTGTCGCGCTCGATCGTCGGCAACTCGTGGTTTTGGTTCGTCGGCGCCATCTACCTGACCCAGATCCCGGCGTACGCCAAGGACTGGCTGCATGGCGACGGCACCGTGGTGACCCTGGTGCTGACCCTGTTCTCGGTGGGCATCGCCCTCGGATCGCTGCTGTGCGAGCGGCTGAGCGGGCGCAAGGTGGAAATCGGCCTGGTGCCGTTCGGCTCGTTTGGCCTGACCCTGTTCGGCCTGCTCTGGTGGTGGCATTCCGGCGATGTGCCGGCGGCGGCGCTGCCGCACGACTGGCTGGCGCTGCTGGGCATGAGCCAGGCCTGGTGGATCTTGGTGTCGATCGTCGGGCTTGGGGTGTTCGGCGGCTTTTATATCGTGCCGCTGTATGCTTTGATCCAGGCGCGCACGGCCGAGGATCAGCGGGCCCGGGTGATCGCCGCCAACAACATCCTCAATGCACTGTTCATGGTGGTTTCGGCAATCCTCACCATCGTCCTGCTGGGGCTGGCCGAACTGACCATCCCGCAGTTGTTCTTGGTGGTGTCGTTGCTCAACATCGCGGTCAACGCCTACATCTTCAGGATCGTGCCCGAGTTCACCATGCGCTTCCTGATCTGGCTGCTCAGCCACTCGATGTACCGCGTGGAGCACCGCGACCTGGAGCGCATCCCTGATGAAGGGGCGGCGTTGCTGGTGTGCAATCACGTTTCGTTCGTTGACGCGCTGCTGCTCGGCGGTGCGATCCGCCGGCCGATCCGCTTTGTGATGTACTACAAGATCTACAACCTGCCGGTGCTTAACTTCGTGTTCCGCACCGCAGGTGCCATCCCGATTGCCGGGCGCGGTGAGGACGAGGCCATTTACGAACGTGCCTTCGCGCGTATTGCCGAGTACCTGGCGGCGGGTGAGCTGGTGTGTATCTTCCCGGAGGGCAAGTTGACCGGGGATGGCGAGATCGATGTGTTCAAAGGCGGGGTCAACCGCATTCTCAGCGAAACCCCGGTGCCGGTGATTCCGTTGGCGTTGCAGGGGCTGTGGGGCAGTTTCTTCAGCCGAGACCCGGGCAAGGGGTTTTTCAAGCGCTTGTGGTCGCGTGTGACCATCGTGGCTGGCGCCGCCATCCCGGTGGAGGCGGCGCAGCCGGATGCGTTGCGTGAGCAGGTCAGCCGCTTGCGCGGCGATCTGCGTTAGCGCGCGCGGGTCAGCTGGCGCTGACTTTCAGGCCGATCAGGCCGCAGACGATCAGCGCCACACTGACCAGCCGCACCAAGGCCATGGATTCGCCAAACAGGATGATCCCGGCGATTACCGTGCCCACAGCGCCGACGCCGGTCCAGATGGCATAGGCGGTGCCCAGCGGCAGCTCCTTCATGGCCAGGCCCAGCAGGCCGAGGCTGATGACCATGGCGCCGACGGTGAGTACGGTGGGGATTGGCTTGCTGAAACCGTCGGTGTATTTCAGGCCGACGGCCCAGCCGACCTCGAACAGGCCGGCGAAGAAGAGGATGATCCAGGACATGCTGTGTCTCCATCGTTGTGAAGGATGGGGCCGTCCCCGGAATGGTCACGCGGTGCGTCGTGAGGTCGTCCTCACAGTGGGCAATAGGGTGCACATTTTCTGAATGCTGGGCAAGCCTGTGCCGGCCTCTTCGCGGGCTTGCCCGCGAAGAGGCCAGGCCAGGCAACATCAATCCCTGGCCGGCTCGCCCTTCTCAATGGCTGACGAAGGCGCTTCCAGGCGCCGGAACCAGGTCGACAGCAACGCCCCGGAAATATTGTGCCAAACGCTGAACAATGCACTCGGCACCGCGGCCAATGGCGAGAAGTGCGCCGCCGCCAGTGCCGCCCCCAGCCCGGAGTTCTGCATGCCCACCTCCAGCGCCAGTGACTTGCGCTGGGCCAGCGGCAACTTGCACAGCTTGCCGGTCAGGTACCCCAGCAAATAGCCAAAGCTGTTGTGCAGCATCACCACCGCCATGATCAGCAGCCCCGACTCGGCGATCTTCGCCTGGCTGGCCGCCACCACCGCGCACACGATCATGACGATGCTTACCACCGACACCAGCGGCAACACCTGCACAGCGGCCTGCACCCGTGCGCCCAACAGGCGCTGGGCCAGCACGCCAAGCACGATCGGCAGCATGACCAGCTGCAGGATCGACCAGAACATGTCCATGAACGAGACCGGCAGCCAGGCCGAGGCCAGGAACCAGATCAGCGCCGGGGTCAGCAGCGGGGCGAGCAGGGTGGTGACCGCGGCAATCGCCACCGCCAGCGCCAGGTCGCCCTTGGACAGCCAGACCATCACGTTCGAGGCGGTGCCGCTTGGGCAGCAGCCGACCAGAATCACCCCGACGGCGATCTCGGCGGGCAAGTGGAACAGCTGGCAGAGCAGCCAGGCCATCCCCGGCATGATCACGAAATGCGCCACCACCCCCAGCATCACTCGCCAGGGTTGGCGGGCGAGGGCAGCGAAGTCGTCGAGCTTGAGGGTCAGGCCCATGCCAAACATCACCAGCCCCAGCAGCGGCACGATGGCCACTTTCAAGGCGATGAACCACTGCGGTTGCAGGAAGGCCAGCACGGCGAACACCAACACCCAGAGGGCGAAGGTGTTGCCGACGAAGCGGCTGAGGGCGGCGAGGGCGCGCATGGGAAAGTCCTTGTACTTATATAAAGAGGTGAGTTTCCAGGGCCCTTTCGCGGGCAAGCCCGCTGCCACTGGGTGAGCAAGCACCTGTGGCAGCGGGCTTGCCCGCGAAAGGGCCGGTACTGGCCAACGATTAACGATCAGGCCAGCACCGGCAAATCATGAAGGTTAGACCCCTTGCGGAATCTCCTCCCCACCCAAGGCCTCGAACAGCACCGGGAGGAATTCAGTGAAGGTCATCATCATCAGCAGGAAGCTGGCATCGAACTGCTGCTGGGCCTCATCACCGCCATCCTGTTCGGCCTGCTCTTGCAGCAGCTCCTCGAACTTCAGGCGCTTGATGACCATCTTGTCGTCGAGCACGAACGACAGTTTGTCCTGCCAGGCCAGGGCCAGCTGGGTGACCACCTTGCCGGTGCTCAGGTGCAGCTGGATTTCTTCGCTGGTCAGGTCCTGGCGCTTGCAGCGCACGATGCCACCGTCTTCGGCGGTGTCGCGCAGCTCGCACTCGTCCAGTACATAGAAGCCTTCGGCCGCTTGCTGCGACTTGACCCAGTCGGTCATGGTGGCCGCTGGCGCGATCTTCACGGTAGCGGGGCGTACCGGCAGCGAGCCCATCACTTCACGCAAGGTCGACAGCAGGTCTTCGGCACGCTTGGCGCTGGCCGAGTTGACCAGGATCACGCCCAGGCGCGGGGCGATGGCGGCGAAGATCATCGAGCGACGAATGAAGGCGCGCGGCAGGAAGGCCTGGATGATCTCGTCCTTGATCTGGTCGCGTTCCTTTTTATAGACCTTGCGCATCTGCTCGGTCTCGATCTCTTCGACCTTCTCCTTGACGGCGTCATTCACCACGCTGCTCGGGAGGATACGTTCTTCCTTGCGCGCGGCGATCAGCAGGAACTCGCCGCTGACGTGCACCAGGGGAGCGTCTTCGCCCTTGCCGAATGGCGCGACGAAGCCATAGGTGGTCAGCTCCTGGCTGGCGCAGGGACGGGCCGGCTTGCTGGCCAGGGCGGTTTCCAGTGCTTCGGCGTCGAATGGAACATCCTGGGTCAGGCGGTAGGTCAGCAGGTTCTTGAACCACATGAGGGGCAATCTCTCCTTAATGCATAAGGCGGGCATTATTCTCCGAGCGGTGGTTCCCGTCCAACCCTGTCAGAGGGCCAGCACCTTTATATAAAGGAAGAAAAGCCCAGCGTTGCTAGGTCTTTGAAAGGCTTCGAAAAAATTTTTAAAAAGTCGAAAAAAGTGCTTGCCAGGGTGGGGGCTCATCCGTAGAATGCGCGCCACACCGAGACGAAAGGGTGATTAGCTCAGCCGGGAGAGCATCTGCCTTACAAGCAGAGGGTCGGCGGTTCGATCCCGTCATCACCCACCACTCGATGTATAGCGCAGCGGTAGTTCAGTCGGTTAGAATACCGGCCTGTCACGCCGGGGGTCGCGGGTTCGAGTCCCGTCCGCTGCGCCATATTCAACTTCCAGGGCCCACTGAACACCCGGAAGTTACAGAAAAAGCGACCTTAGGGTCGCTTTTTTTGTTTGTGCTGAATTTTGCTGCGGCAAGCCTATCCTATTCAGTTAGCAGGTACCTGTGGAAGCGGGTTTACCGCGAAGAAGGCGACGCGGTGTATGGCACCGGCTTCGCCGGTGTTCGCGGGTGAACCCGCGCCCACAGGGTCTGTGCCACGCTGCGGTATCAACGCTTGCGTTCTTCCTCCCGCAACGTCAGCACCTCAACCCCCGCCTCCGTCACCGCCACCGTATGTTCCCACTGCGCAGAAAGCGTATGGTCGCGGGTAATCACCGTCCACCCGTCCTTCAACGTCCGTGTCCCCCGCCCGCCCTGGTTGATCATCGGCTCGATGGTAAACACCATGCCAGGCTTGAGTGTCATGCCCATGCCACGCTGCCCGTAATGCAGCACCTCCGGCTTTTCATGCATCTGTTGGCCAATGCCGTGCCCACAATATTCGCGCACCACGCTGTAGCCCGCTGCTTCGGCATGGGCCTGGATAGCATGGCCAATGTCACCCAGCGTCGCGCCCGGGCGCACTTGCTCGATGCCTTTCCATAGCGCTTCATAGGTGGTATCGACCAACCGCCGGGCCTCATCGCTGATCACGCCAAGGCAATACATCTTCGACGAATCGGCGATGTAGCCGCCTTGTTCTAGGGTGATGTCGACATTGATGATCGACCCTTCCTTCAGCACTTCATCAGCCTTGGGCACGCCGTGGCAGACCACATGGTCCACTGACGTATTGAGCGTGTAGGGGAACCCATACTGGCCCTTGCTCGCCGGGCGTGCCTTCAGGCCGTCGACGATGAACGCCTCGGCATGGTCGTTGATCTGCATCGTGGTTACGCCAGGGCGTATGAAACGGTCGAGCTCTGCAAATACCTGGGCCAGTAGCTGGCCAGCGTTGCGCATCACGTCGAGTTGGGCGGGGGTTTTAAGGATCACCTGGGACATGGGGGGAGGGCAGTAACTCTGGCTGAAATGTGCCCCAGCATAGCGCTGCGAGCCTTCGAGATGCCACCGCATGGTGCGCCAAACCGGCCCAGCAAGCGCAGGCCGTTGTGGGCGCGGGCTTGCCCGCGATGAGGCCAGTACAGCTGGCCCGGTAATTGCTGGCTTGCCTCTACCCAGGGCAATCAATGCCGATTGCCCGCACATTTTCACGACAAAGGCGCCGTGTTGCCCCGCTTGCTATGCAAGCCGGGGCAGCCGGCGCCTTTTGTGTTTTTACCAGGAGACCGGCCCATGAGCAGCAGCGAAGTACGCAGTGTCTGCCCGTATTGCGGCGTCGGCTGCGGGATTGTCATGAGCGTGGCCGATGGCAAAGTCAGCAAGATCAGCGGCGACAAGCAACACCCCAGCAATTTTGGCCGCCTGTGCACCAAGGGCCTGACCGCGCACGTACCGCTGAGCGCGGCCGGGCGCATGGAAGACGCCTACCTGCGCCAGCAGCGCAGCCAGCAACCGGCGCGCACAGGCCTGGACCAGGCCATTGCCCAGGCCGCCGAGCGCCTGCGCGGCATTATCGACCAGCACGGCCCCGATGCCGTGGCCTTGTATGTGTCGGGGCAGATGTCGCTGGAGGCGCAGTACCTGGCCAACAAACTGGCCAAGGGTTTTATCCGCACCCGCCATATAGAGTCCAATTCACGGCTGTGCATGGCCAGCGCTGGCAGCGGCTACAAGCTGTCATTGGGCGCCGATGGCCCGCCCGGCAGCTACCAGGACTTCGAGCACGCGGAGGTGTTTCTGGTGATCGGCGCCAACATGGCCGACTGTCACCCGATCCTGTTCCTGCGCCTGCTCGACCGGCTGAAAGCTGGCGCCAGGCTGATCGTCGTCGACCCCCGGCGCACGGCCACCGCAGACAAAGCCGACCTGTTCTTGCAGGTGCGCCCGGGCACCGACATGGCCTTGCTCAACGGCTTGCTGCACCTGCTGCACCAGAACGGCCACACAAACGCGGACTTCATCGCCCGTCACACCGAGGGCTGGGAAGACCTGCCTGCATTCCTTGAGGACTACAGCCCCGCCCGCGTCGCCGCCATCACCGGCCTGAGCGAAGCCGACATCCGCACTGCCGCCGAATGGCTCGGCGGCGCCCAGGACTGGATGAGCTGCTGGACCATGGGCCTTAACCAGAGCATCCATGGCACCTGGCACAGCAACGCGATCTGCAACCTGCACCTGGCCACCGGCGCCATTTGCCGCCCTGGCAGCGGGCCGTTCTCCCTCACCGGGCAACCGAATGCCATGGGCGGCCGCGAGATGGGCTACATGGGGCCGGGCCTGCCGGGGCAGCGATCGGCGTTGGTGGCGGCCGACCGCGCCTTTGTCGAAAACCAGTGGCAGCTGGCCCCAGGCAGCCTGCGCAGCGAAGGCGGCGAGGGCACCGTGGCGCTGTTCGAGCAGATGAAGCGCGGCGAGGTCAAGGCGTGCTGGATCATCTGCAGCAACCCGGTGGCCAGCGTCGCCAACCGCCAGCAGGTGATCGACGGCCTGCGCCAGGCTGAACTGGTGATCACCCAGGATGCGTTTCTCGACACCGAGACCAACCGCTACGCCGACATCTTGCTGCCGGCCGCGCTGTGGGCCGAAGGCGAGGGCGTGATGATCAACAGTGAACGCAGCCTGACCTTGATGCCCCGCGCCGTGGCACCCCCAGGCCAAAGCCTGCCGGACTGGCAGATCATCGCCCGCATCGCCTGCGCCATGGGCTATGCCGAAGCCTTCGACTACCCCAATGCCGAAGCGGTGTACGACGAAATCCGCCGTTTCCACAACCCG
The DNA here is from genome assembly GCF_024748985.1 of Pseudomonas sp. B21-031. NCBI lineage: Bacteria > Pseudomonadati > Pseudomonadota > Gammaproteobacteria > Pseudomonadales > Pseudomonadaceae > Pseudomonas > Pseudomonas sp. B21-031. The sequence goes on from NZ_CP087181.1 coordinate 1,373,804, forward strand.
GCAACCGGCTACGACCTGCGCGGTATCGGCTACACCGAGCTGCGCGCGCAGCCGCGCCAGTGGCCCTGCGCGCCAGGCCATGAGGCCCCGCGCAGCCCGCTGCGTTACCAGAACGACGGCAGCAGCCAGCCGCTGTTGCTCGATGCCCAGGGCAAGCCCCCGGCGCTGGCGTTTCCGACGGCCAGTGGCAAAGCGCGCTTCTTCGCCCGCCCATGGCTGCCTGCGCCCGAGCTGCCCGACGCGGACTACCCAATGGTGCTCAACACCGGCCGCGTGCAGCACCAATGGCACACCTTGACTAAGACCGGCAAGGTGCCTGCGCTGAACAAACTCGAGCCCGGCCCCTTTGTCGAGCTGCACCCTGACGATGCCGCGCGCCTGGGTATTCGCGACAAGGACCAGGTGGCCATCCGCTCGCGGCGGGGGCAGGCGCTGTTGCCGGCGCGGGTCAGTGATCGGGTCATGCCGGGCAACTGTTTCGCCCCCTTCCACTGGAACGATGTGATGGGCGATCAGTTGGCGATCAATGCCGTGACCTGCGATGCCGTCGACCCGCTGTCGCTGCAGCCGGCCTTCAAACACTGCGCCGTGGCCCTGCAGCGGGTTGCCGGCGAACGTATCGACGCCGTTGACCTGAGCGCCGCCACTGCCAACCCGGAGCCTGCCCGCATGCCGACCGCCACCCTGTCCCGTCTGCTTGGCTTGGACACCCTGCCAGCCCCGGTGCTGGCCGAGGAGGAGCGTCATTACGTGCAGGGCTTTTTGCTCGGCCTGGACCAGGCCCGCGCTGAAGGTGTGCCCAGCCTGCCGACCAGTGCGCCGCTGGCCGCAAGCCGGCGGCTGTTCGTCGATGGGCTATTGGCGGGGTTGTTCGCCCAGCCTTCGGTACAGCCCAGCCCGGCGCTTGCGGCGCCCCAGCATCAGGTGCTGTGGGCCTCGCAAACCGGTAACGGTGAGGCACTGGCCGAACGCTGTGCCGAACGCCTGCGTGGCGCCGGCCTCGCCGTGCAGCTCAGTTGCATGGCAGCGGTCAGCCCGCAGCAGTTGCACGGCGCGGCCAGTGTCGTACTGATCGCCAGTACGTTCGGCGATGGCGATGCGCCCGACAGTGCGACGGCGTTCTGGCAAGCCCTGCAAAGCGAGGAGGGCGCCCATTGTGCCGACGTGCCTTATGCCGTGTTGGCCTTGGGTGACTCCAGTTACGACCAGTTTTGCGGGTTTGGCCGCAAGCTCGATCAGCGCCTGGCCGAGCTGGGCGGGCGGCGGTTGTTGCCACGGGTGGACTGCGAGCCGGACTTCGATGAGGCATTCGCCACCTGGCTCGACGCCTTGTCATCACAGTTGGGCAGCGCCGCCGCGCCCCAGGCAAGCAGCGCACCCGCGCCCGTGGAGGCCTACAGCAAGCAGCAACCCTGGTCGGCCACCTTGCTGGAAAACCGCGTGCTCAACGCCCCAGGTGCCAGCAAGGAGACCCGCCAACTGGTGTTCGATCTGTCGGGCAGCACGTTTACCTACCAGCCGGGCGATGCCTTGGGCGTATGGCCGCGTAACTGCCCGGCGTTGGTCGAGGAGTTGCTGGCACTGATGCGCCTTGATGGCCAGGCCCTGGTTGAGGTCAAAGGCCAGCCTGCGCTGCCGTTGGCCGTTGCCATGCAAGCCCACCTGGAAATCGCCAAGGTCACCCCTGCGCAGTTGCAGGTGTTCAGCCAGACGGCGGCGGGCCTGCGCCGGCTGCTTCAGCCTGAGCACAAGGCCGAGCTGCAGCGCTGGTTGTGGGGGCGGCAGTTGGCAGACGTACTGCGTGAGTTCCCGCAAGACCTGCCATTGGCCACCTGGCTTGACCTGCTCAAGCCGTTGCAGCCGCGCTTGTACTCGATCAGTTCCAGCCCGTTGGCGCACCCCGGCCAGGTTCACCTGACGGTCTCGACGGTGCGTTACGGGCAGCGCAAAGGGGCCTGCTCGACCTTTCTGGCCGACCGTGCGCAAGGCATCAAGGTGGCGATCTTCCCGCAGGCATCGAAGCATTTTCGCCTGCCTGAGGACGACAGTGTGGCGGTGATCATGGTCGGCCCAGGCACGGGTATCGCGCCGTTTCGGGCGTTTCTGGAAGAACGCGAAGCGCGTGGGGCCAGTGGGCAGAACTGGCTGTTCTTCGGTGAGCAGTCTGCCGCCAGCGATTTCTATTACCAAGCGCAGTTGCAAGCTTGGCAGGCGACCGGCCATGTGCGCCTGGATACCGCTTTCTCGCGCGACCAGGCCGAGAAAATCTATGTGCAGCAGCGCATGCACGAGCAGGGCGCTGACCTCTGGCGGTGGCTGGAAGCGGGCGCGTTCTTTTATGTGTGCGGCGATGCCCAGCGCATGGCCAAGGATGTGGACAGCGCCTTGCGCGCGATCGTCGCGGAGCATGGCGGTATGAGCGGGGCTGCGGCGGATGCGTATGTAGAGGGGTTGAGCAAGGCCAAGCGCTATCGGCGCGATGTGTATTGAGTGCACCGGGATGGGGAGGGGTGCACCTTGGCTGTGCGGTTAGGGGTGCCTGTACCGGCCTTTTCGCAGCACAAGGCTGCTCCTACAGGGGGCGCAGAACCGGTAGGAGCAGCCTTGTGCTGCGAAGAGGCCCCACCAGGCAGTCTTTGGCACACTCCCTGCTTTACCAGCTTCACAACACGCCCCACTGATCAACGGCGATCAACCAGGGGCACACCCTGATGAGTACAGGCAAAGGCGCCTGGAGCTTCGGCTCCAGGCGTTTTTTTTTGATCGAGGATCGGCTATGAAGGCAACAGCGAACGGCGGACAACGCGAGAAACTGGTCATTGTCGGCAACGGCATGGTCGGCCACCACTGTGTCGAGCAACTGATCGAGCGGGGCGCTTTGGAGCGGTTCGAGGTGCGGGTGTTCGGCGAAGAACGCCAACGTGCCTACGACCGTGTGCACCTGTCCGAGTACTTCGGCGGCAGCTGTGCCGAAACCCTGGCCCTGTGCGAGCAAGGCTTCTATACCCGCCAAGGCGTGCACCTGCACCTGGGCGAGCCTGTGCTGGAGATCGACCGCGCGCGCTGCGAAGTGGTCACCGCCGAAGGCCGCTATGGCTACGACCAGTTGATCCTGGCCACCGGCTCATACCCTTTCGTGCCTCCGATCGAAGGCTCCAGCGGCAATGCCCGCTTGGTCTACCGCACCCTCGACGACCTCGACGCCATCCGCGCCGCCGCCCAGGGTGCCCGCCGAGGCGTGGTGGTCGGCGGGGGCTTGTTGGGCCTTGAAGCAGCCAATGCGCTGAAATCGCTGGGCCTGGAAGCCCATGTGGTGGAGTTCGCCCCTCGGCTGATGCCGGTGCAGTTGGACGGCGAGGGCGGCGCGGCGCTCAAGGCGCAGATCGAGGCCTTGGGCGTGGGCGTGCACCTGTCCCGCGCCACCCAGTCGATCAGCGCCGGTGAGGCGTATCGCTACCGGATGAACTTCGACGGCGGCGAGCACCTGGAAACCGACCTGATCGTGTTCTCTGCCGGTATCCGCCCGCAAGATGCCCTGGGCCGCGCGTGCGGGCTGGAGATTGCCGCCCGTGGCGGGGTGGTGATCGACAATCACTGCCGCACCCATGACGCCCGCATCTTCGCCATCGGCGAGTGCGCCTCATGGAATGGCAGCGTGTTCGGCTTGGTCGCGCCGGGCTACAGCATGGCGCGCAACCTGGCGGCGCTGCTGGTGGGCGATGAAGCGGTGCCGTTCACCGGCGCCGACATGTCGACCAAGCTCAAGCTGCTGGGCGTGGATGTCGGCTCGATCGGCGATGGCCATGGCGCTACGCCGGGCTCGCGCAGCTACCGCTTCATCGACGAAACCAATGCGGCCTATCGCCGGCTGGTGGTGGATGCCAGTGGCAAGCATGTGCTCGGCGCGGTACTGGTCGGTGACAACAGCTACTACGATACCCTGCTGCAGTACGCGCAAAACGGCATCGCCTTGCCTGCCGACCCAGCCGCCCTGATTTTGCCGCAAACGGGCGGCGCGCCGGCCTTGGGCGCCGATGCGCTGCCCGACAGCGCGACCATCTGCTCGTGCCATAACGTCAGCAAGGGCGCCGTCTGCGCCGCTATCGACAGCGGCTGCAGCGACCTCGCTGCGGTCAAGGGGTGCACCAAAGCGGCCAGCGGTTGCGGCGGCTGCGCGGCCCTGCTCAAGCAGGTGTTCGAGCACGAACTGACCGCCCGCGGCGTGACCGTCGACAAAAGCCTGTGCGAACACTTTGCCTACACCCGCCAGGAGCTTTACGGGCTGGTGCGGGTTGGCGGCATCCGCACCTTCAATGACCTGCTCGCGCGCCATGGCAAAGGCCACGTCGGTTGCGATATCTGCAAGCCGGCGGTGGGCAATATCCTCGCCTCGTGCTGGAACCAGCCGATCATGGACCCGGCGTTGGTACCGCTGCAGGACACCAACGACACCTTCATGGCCAACATGCAGAAAAACGGTACCTACTCGGTGGTGCCGCGCATCCCTGGGGGCGAAATCACCCCGGACAAGCTGATCGTGATCGGCCAGGTGGCAAAAAAGTACGACCTCTACACCAAGATCACCGGTGGCCAACGTATCGACCTGTTCGGCGCCCAGCTGCACGAGTTGCCGCTGATCTGGGGCGAGTTGATCGAAGCCGGTTTCGAGACGGGCCATGCCTACGGCAAGTCGACCCGCACGGTGAAGTCGTGCGTGGGCAGCACCTGGTGCCGTTACGGTGTGCAGGACAGCGTCGCCATGGCCCTGCGCCTGGAAGACCGCTACAAGGGCCTGCGCAGCCCGCACAAGCTCAAGTTCGCGGTGTCTGGCTGCACCCGCGAATGCGCCGAGGCGCAGAGCAAGGACATCGGCGTGATCGCCACGGACAAGGGCTGGAACCTGTACGTGTGCGGCAACGGCGGCATGCGCCCGCGCCACGCCGAGCTGTTTGCCACCGACCTGGACGACGAGACCCTGGTGCGTCTGATCGACCGCGTGCTGATGTTCTACATCCGCACTGCCGACAAACTGCAGCGCACCTCGGTCTGGCGCGAAAGCCTGGAGGGCGGGCTGGACTACCTCAAGCAGGTGATTCTCGACGACAGCCTGGGCCTGGCCGCCGAGCTTGAGGCGCAGATGCAGCATGTGGTCGACCACTATGAATGCGAATGGGCCAATGCCCTCAACGACCCGGAGAAGCTCAAGCGCTTCCGCACCTTCGTCAACGACCACCGCGCCGACCCGGACGTGCACTTCGTCCGCGAGCGCGATCAGCGCCGCCCAGCGGCACCGCTGCACCTGATCCCCACTGCCGAGGAGGCTGTCTGATGAACCTGACCAATACTGCTGTAGCCCACCAGACGAACTGGCAGACAGTCTGCCAAGCGCGCGACCTGGTGGCCGATTCCGGCGTGGTGGTGTGGCACGAGGGCGCCCAGGTGGCGCTGTTCTACTTGCCGGGTCAGGAACAGCCACTGTATGCGCTGGACAACCGCGACCCGCGCTCGGGTGCCAACATCATTGGCCGCGGGTTGGTGGGTAGCTTGCAGGGTGAGTTGGTGGTGGCGGCGCCGCTTTACAAACAGCATTTCAGCCTGCACAGCGGGGAATGCCTGGAAGATGCCGGGCAGCGGCTGCGGGTGTGGCCGGTGCGGCTGAACGGGGAGGCTGTGGAAGTGGCGGTGGCCTGATCCGCATCGTGCAACTGTACCGGCCCTTTCGCGGGCAAGTCGGACCGCGTAAGGGGCCGGTACAGGCCGCTTAGATAACCAACCCCTGTGGTGTACGCCCGGCAAACACATCCACCAGGCTTGCCACCACCATTTCGCCCATGCGCGTGCGGGTCTGCACGGTGGCGCTGGCTCGGTGCGGCTGCAGCACCACGTCCTCGCGCTCGAACAGCGCCTCCGGCACCCGAGGTTCATCGGCAAACACATCCAGCGCCGCCCCGGCGATCTCACCCGCTTCAAGTGCCGCGATCAACGCGGGCTCGTCCACCAACTTGCCACGGGCGATATTGATCAGGTAGCCGTCTGGGCCAAGCGCCTGCAGCACCTTGCGCCCCACCAACGCCTCGCCTTGGTCGGCGGCCGCCGCCAGAATCAGCGCATCGCTGTCTTTGGCCAATTGCTGCAAGTTCGGCTCGAAGCCATAAGGCACGTCCTGTGGCTGCAGGTCGGTGTAGCGAATCGGGCAGCCAAACGCCGCCGCCCGCTGGGCCACCGCGCGGCCGACGCGGCCCATGCCGACGATACCCACACGCATGCCCGACACCTGCCGCGCCAGCGGCAATGGCGCCAGCGGTGTGGCGCTGGTGGCCCAGTGGCCGGCGCGGACGAACCGGTCACCGCTGCACAGCCCTCGGCACACGCCAATCAGCAAGCCGATCGCGAGGTCGGCGACATCCTCGGTCAGCGCGCCGAGGGTTGCAGTCACCTGGATACCCCGATCACGCGCATAGGCCAGGTCGATGGCATCGGTGCCAACGCCATTGACCGCGATCACTTCCAGCTTGGGCAGGCGCGCCATCAGCGCTTGGCTGATGCCGGTATGGCCGCCGGTAACCACGGCGCGGATGTTGTTGCCATGCGCGCTGACATAGGCTTCCTTGTCGGCTTGCTCGTAGTACCGGTGCACGGTGAACAGCGCTTCCAGGCCCTCACGGACTTCAGGGATGAGGATCGGGCTCAGTTGCAGGACTTCAGGTTTCATCGGTCACTCCTTAAAAGGCAAGGTGTCAGCCACGGCCGACGAAGGGCATGTTGCTGGCCATCACGGTCATGTTGAGCACGTTGGCGTCCAACGGCAGGGCGGCGATGTAGCGCACGGCATCGGCCACATGGCGCACGTCGAGCATCGGCTCGGCGGCAATCTCGCCATTGGCCTGGCGCACACCGCGGGTCATGCGCTCGGACAGTTCGGTCAGGGCGTTGCCGATGTCCACCTGGCTGCACACGATGTTGTAGGGGCGGCCATCCAGGGCCAGGGCTTTGGTCAGGCCCAGCACCGCGTGCTTGCTGGCGGTGTAGGGCGCCGTGAAGGGGCGTGGGGTATGCGCCGAAATCGAACCGTTGTTGACGATTCGCCCGCCCTGCGGCTGTTGCCTGCGCATCAGGCCAAAGGCCGCACGGGCGCAGAGGAACACGCCGTCGACATTGGTGGCGATGACATTGCGCCAGTTCTCCAGCGGCAGTTCGTCGATGGGCACGGCAGGCGCGTTGACCCCGGCATTATTGAAGATCAGGTCGAGGCGGCCATGCACCTCCTCGATGGTGGCGAACAGCTGGGCGACGCTCTGTTCGTCGCGCACATCGGTGGGCACCGCGAGGGCCTCGCCACCGGCTGCTCGGGCCTGTTCTGCCAACGCCTGCAAGGGTTCGGCACGCCGACCGGCGAGGACCAGGCTGAAGCCATCAGCCAGCAGCCCCAGGGCGACGGCGCGGCCAATGCCGCTGCCGGCACCGGTGACCAAGGCGATTTTCTTGTTGTGTGTTTGGCTCATCTGTTTGCTCCAGAAATTCAGGCGGCGTGGGCGGTGTGGCGTGCGGGACGAGGGCCAACGCGCAGTTGCAACTCGCCGATGCCGTCGATGCCGGCATGGATCACATCGCCAGGGTTGAGCGGGGCAACGCCTGGCGGGCTGCCGGTCATGATCAGGTCACCGGGGCGCAGCGGCAGTTGCCGGGACAGGCGGCTGATCACCTCGGCCAACGGCCAGGTCTGCTGGCTCAGCCGGGCGCGCTGGCGCTCCTCGCCGTTGACCTTCAGCCACAGCGCAGCGTCCAGTGGCCAGCCCAGTTCGCTGGCCGGCACCAGGGCAGTCATCGGGGCGGAGGCTTCGAATACCTTGGCACCCTCCCAGGGCAGCCCTTCGCTTTTGGCCTGGCGCTGGCGATCACGCAGGGTCAGGTCCAGGCCAGCGGCAAAGCCATAGACGTGCTCCAGAGCGTGCTCTGGGCTGATGTCGGCACCGCCTTTGCTGATCGCCACCACCCACTCGATTTCATGGCAAAACTCTTCAGTCTGCGGCGGGAAGGGCAGTTCGCCCTGTGCCTCAACCACGTTGCTGGCCGGCTTCATGAAAAAGACCGGCTCACGGGGCGCTGGGTCGGTGGCCTGCGGCCATGGGTAGTTGCGGCCCAGGCAGAACACGCGGCCAACCGGGAAGCGCGCGTCGCTGCCTTGGATGGGCAGGCTGACGATGGCTGGCGGGTCGAACAGGTAAGTCATGGGTCAATCCTCTGTGCTGGAGTGGCCAGCCTAGCCAGCGGCTGGCAGGCAAAGTTGGACGATAAAAGGGACGGTTTGGATAAAAACGGGGGATCTGCGGTGGTGCTTCCGGCACTCACCGCGCTTGCTTATGCCGCGGTCTTGAGCTCGATCCGGTACAGCTTGCCGAGCAACAGCGAGTAGGACAGCGTGCCCATCAACGCCACCCCGCCGATAAACCAGAACGCCAAGGCAAAGGAGCCACTGGCCTGCACGATCGCGCCAATCACGATCGGGGTGACGATGCCGCCGATGTTCGCGGCCAGGCTGGTGACCCCGCCGGTCAGCCCGATCAGTTGCTTGGGTGCCACTTCCGAAACCGCTGCCCACGACGACGAGGCGATGCCCTGGGCAAAGAACGCCAGCGTCAGCACGGCGATACACAGCACGTTGGAGTCGGTGAAGTTGACCAGCACGATCGACATGCCCAGCATCGACCCCACCACCAGCGGCAGCTTGCGTGCAAAAGACAGCGAGTAGCCCCGGCGGATCAGCAGGTCGGAAACGATCCCCGCCAGCAAGATGCCGACCGTGGCGCCAATGAACGGCATCACCGCGAAGATGCCGACTTTGATCAGCGTCAGCTGGCGCTCTTCGATCAGGTAGGTGGGGAACCAGGTGAGGAAGAAGTACAGCGCTGAGGTGCTGGCGAACTTGCCTAGGCAGATGGCCCACACCTGGCGGTAGCGGAACAGTTCGGCGACCTGGCGCCAGTCGAAGCGGGTGCGCTCCTGGCTGCTTCTGACCAGCCCGCCGCCGTCCTCGATGTAGGCCAGTTCTTCCTTGCTGACCTTCTTGCAGTTGAGCGGGTCGCGGTACAGGAACAACCACACCACGCCAAAGACGATACCAATCAGGCCGGTGCTGTAGAACACATGGCGCCAGTCATAGGTGGTCGCCAGCCACAGCAATGCCCCAGTGAACAAGGCTGTGCCCAGGTACTGGCCGCACACGTAGATGCTGCTGGCCATGCCCCGTTCGCGGGCAGGGAACCACACGGTGACGGCGCGGCTGTTGGCGGGGAAGGCCGGTGCCTCCATGGCACCGACGGCCAGGCGCAGGCCGAACAGCGAGGTGAAGCCGCTGGCCAGGCCCTGGGCGACAGTGACAGCCGACCAACTGATCAGCGAGACGCCGTAGGTCAGGCGCGAGCCGAAGCGGTCGGCAATGAAGCCGGCGGGCACCAACGCCAGGGCGTAGGTCCAGGCGAACGCGGAGAAGATCAAGCCCATCTCGACTTTGTCCAGGCCCAGGTCCTTGGCCATGAAGGGCGCCGCGATGGAGATGTTGACCCGGTCGACGTAGTTGATGATGGTCGCCAGCAGCAGCAGCGAGAGCATGAACCAGCGACGGCGGGTGGGTAGGCGTTGCGATGCGACCGCGTCCACTGCGAACGCAGGCGCCGCAGTGCGGGAAGTAGGCGTGCTCGACATGAGTCGACCTCGTTTGTTGTTGTTGGTAGAGGTTGGGCTGCAGTCCCTTTTTTAAGGTGGTCGTACAACATCGGAAAATCAACGGCGGTTTTAGACCGTTTTTTTCACTCGGAACGGGGTAGGGCTGCGCTGTCCAAAAAACTCAGCGGGCCGGGTTTTGTCTGCTTTTTTTGCTTTGGGTGGCGGTTTTAAAGGGCTGCGTCGATTTTTGCCGAATGCGTTTTTTGCAGTGGGCTTCAAAATTATGAGTTTCGACGTCGTACAACTCATTGCCAGGCAAGCCGCTTGCCGTTCAGAATTCCCGCATGGCAGGCAACGTCAGCGCCAAGCCCCCAGACCGGAGACCCCCATGCCCCCCAAGCGCGAAGTCCCGACCTACGTCATGCAACAGCGCAGCGAGCTGATGGATTTCTACATCCGCGACCAGCGCGGCCGGCCGGCCGAAACCGCGCCACACCGACACGAGTATTTTCAGATCCAGGTCAATTTCGGCGGCGATACGGTGCAGCACATCGGCAGCGTGCAGCGCCCGTTCAAACGCAACACCCTGGCCTTCATCCTGCCGCACCGGGTGCATGTCATCCCGCACCCGGACGACAGCGATTTCGTGGTCATCAACTTTTCCCAGACATTCCTGCTGCCGCACCTGCCTTGCGACCCCATGGACCTAGAAGAAGTGTCGATACTGCAGGCCCCTGAACTGTCACCGTTCCGCTTCCAGGAGCACCTGGATTTTCACCTCGCCGAGGCCGATTTCAGCGAGGTGCGGCGTATTCTCGGGCAGATGCGTGAACTCGATGCCAACCGCCGCTTCGGCAGCCGTGAAATCCTCAAGGGCCTGCTGCTGCAACTGATCGGCCAGGTGTGTGGCTTGTACGCCGACCCCCTGCGCGAGCTGGCCGAGAGCAATGCTGCGCAACTCAGCCGGCGCGCCGCGTTGGGGCGCATGAGCGAGTACCTGCGCAGGCACATCGACGACCCCGACCTCAACCTGCAGAAGGTCGCCGCCGCCACGTACCTGTCGCCCACCTACCTGACCCATTGGCTGCGCAAGGAAATCGGCAAGACCTTCAGCGAATTGGTGTTGGAGCGGCGCATGCACGCTGCGCGCAATTACCTGCTTAACGGCAGCCGCCCGGTCGGCGAGGTGGCTCGGCTGTGCGGCTTTGCTGATGAAGCGTACTTTTCGCGGCGCTTCCGGCAGATCCATGGCTTGCCGCCGGGGCAGTTTCGCCGCCAGCAGCGCGACCCGGATACACCGCAGGTAGCCATGCGGTAAGCTTGAGGCCATGAACCTCGACACCCGCATCAAGTACCGCCACCTGCTGTGCTTCCTGGAGATTGCCCGGCAGGGCAGCCTGGCCAGGGCCGCAGACATCCTCGCCATCAGCCAGCCCGCGATTTCCAAGACCCTCAAGGAACTCGAAGCGCTGCTGGAAACACGCCTGTTCGAACGCAGCCGGCAGGGCGTCGAGCTGACCCCGGCCGGCACCCGCTTCATGCGGTATGCCGGCCCCAGCGTGCAGGCGCTGCGCGATGGCGTCAGCAGCCTGCGCGGTGAGGCGCGGGCGCCGTCACAGGTGCGCATTGGCGTGCTGTCCACGGTCGAAGGCTTGTTGATGCCCGAGGTGCTGTGCCGCCTGCATCAACGCCATGAGGCGTTGCTGATCAGCGTGGTGACCGGTGCCAGCGCGCAGTTGCTGGGCCAGCTACGCCTGGGTGAGCTGGAGCTGGTGGTGGGGCGCATGACCGACAGCCCTCAAATTCAGGGCCTGTCGTTCGAGCACCTGTACAGCGAATCGATGAGCCTGGTGGTGCGGCCGGGGCACCCGTTGCTGGCCAACACGCCTATCGAGCGGGCACAGGTGGGGCGTTACCCCTTGGTGTTGCCGCCCCCTGGCACCACCATTCGCCAGCACGCCGACAGCCTGTTCGTCCAATGCGGTATCCAGATGCCCGCGCAACGCCTGGAAACCCTTTCGCTGGCCCTGAGCCGCCGCTACCTGCTGGGCAGTGATGCGGTGTGGGTGGCGCCACGGGATGCGGTGCTGATCGACCTGGGCCGTGGTGAGCTGGTCGAGCTCGACCTGGGCGTGCGCGAGCCGGGCGGGTCGGTGGGCCTGTGCCGCAACGCGGCGCTAGAGCAGAGCGTGCCAGGGCAGTGGGTGTGCGAGGTGCTGCGTGAGGTGGCGGGGCAGTACCGTGAAGGTAGCTACCCCTGAGCCGCCGTCAATTTACCGCTAGAGCCAGTACCACAGCATCCACTCGGTCTGGCCCCATAGCATTCACCTCTCCGCAGACCAGCATGCGCTTGGCAGTGGAAACGAAGGCAATCGATGAGTTGCCGTCCATGTAAAACCCAGGGTTTGGCGCCAGGGCCCCAAACGAGCCGTACCCCAATGGCGGAACGAACGTGGTGTCGAGCTTGCCGTTGGTGAGGTAACGGACCGCTCGGTTATGGGTAAAAAAGCTGCCGACGCCCATAAGGCTATCCTCAACTTCGTGGATGTGGTGCCACATGCCACCGGCAGCGTCGAAACGCACGGGAATGCCTGCATTGAAGGCTTCGTCGGGGCGGCCGGTTGCCGTCAATCGGGTCATTTGGGGCTGCATGCTTCCATCCTCAAACATGTGCCCTCCGCACAGTGTAATGAGCGATGAGGCCTCACCGATCGAAACCCCACGGTACAAAGTGGCATTTTCTGAACGGACATGGCCTTGCTCGCCAAAGGACGTATCCACAACGCCTTTGTTGTTGATGGAACTCAATAGTGAAAAGATGGCGTCGCCTTCACCTCTCATGCTCAGCAGCAGGATGCTTTCTCTTTTCAAATGCGTGGCGACGACAAGGCTGTTGATGCCCGCGCCATAGCCGGGTAACTGCGGCTCAAGGTGCAGAACACCTGCCTCACCGAAACGCTGGTTGAGCTTGCCGTCATGTGACAAGGCGACCAAGACCGTGTTGAATTCTGGCGTGTGGCAGGCGATAACGTAGCCATCTGTCATCGTCGCTGCGAAGCGGAAATGAAGCCGTTCAGCAAGCAGCTGATCGCTGTCGACGAAGCCGCTACCGGCAAAGTTCGGGTCAGGTTTCCCCGCGTTATTGAACCGCCATAGTCGATTCGGGCCGTCGGAATTTGAACCTAGGCACAGGAGGTTTCCATTGGCGTCTTCCATAAGGCTGTGGGGTTCAAACTTGCCATTTTCCCCCTCGGTAGAAAAATCGACGGTGAATGTCTCATCTCGCTGCCCGTTGCCATCCAGCAGCCAGATACCGCTGTTGAATGCCAACGTGTCTCTGTTCGCCTGAAATGCACACGCATAGTATCGATCTGGTCGCGTACGGCTTTTCAGTACGTCTGTGCATACGCCGATTGAACGCGCCTCCTGCTTGAGCAAGCGGGCGTAGCCCTGTTCACCAAAGTCGACATCCACAGGTGCATCAGCAAGCGTGCTACTTGCGCTGAGCGGGCTGCGCTTGGGCGTTGAATGCTGAAGCAAAGCGGCACTCATCGAACGCTTCATAGGGGAGCTCTCCATTTCGCCAAAGGTGACGACTGTGAGCACCATTAGAGGGGAAGGGCCTGAACCGATCTACTGGCAGAAATGACAGGTATCGTCACGCAAAAGCCTTAAGGCCCGAATGGAACCCGAAAATAATTTTCGACAAAAGCCGGGCGATTCCAGCGCAGAGGGTCAATACTGGCCAGTGGCTCTAATGGGTCAGATGAATAACCCTTTAAGTACTGAACTTCCTTAGCAAAACCCGCTCCTATGCCGGTAGCCATTGGTCATGGCCGCCTGCTAAGCTCGCGGCTTTACCCTGATTGCCCTTATGGCGCATGAACAAGGAAATAGCATGAAACAGCATCGTTTGGCGGCTGCGGTTGCCCTGGTAGGCCTGGTATTGGCTGGCTGCGACCAACAGGCCAGCAGCCCCGAGCTGAAGACTCCGGCACAGAAAGCCTCCTACGGTATCGGCCTGAACATGGGCAAGAGCCTGGCTCAGGAAGGCATGGAAGACCTTGATTCGAAAGCGGTCGCCCTCGGCATCGAAGACGCCGTCAGCAAGAAAGAGCAGCGCATCAAGGACGAAGAGCTGGTAGAAGCCTTCACCTCGCTGCAGAAGCGCGCCGAAGAGCGTCTGGCCAAGGCCAGCGAAGAAGCCGCCTCCGCCGGCAAGAAGTTCCTCGAAGAAAACGCCAAGAAGCCGGGTGTGGTCACCACCGCTTCCGGCCTGCAATACGAAGTGATCAAGAAGGCCGACGGCCCGCAGCCTAAGCCGACCGACGTGGTGACTGTTCACTACGAAGGCAAGCTGACCGATGGCAAGGTGTTCGACAGCTCCGTCGAGCGCGGTAGCCCGATCGACCTGCCTGTCAGTGGCGTGATCCCAGGTTGGGTCGAAGGCCTGCAACTGATGCACGTCGGCGAGAAGTACAAGCTGTTCATCCCGGCCGAACTGGCCTACGGTGCCCAGAGCCCGAGCCCGCTGATCCCTGCCAACTCGGTACTGGTGTTCGACCTTGAGCTGATCGCCATCAAAGACCCGGCCCAGCTGCAGGGTGCCGAGCCAGAAGCGCCAGCAGAAGAGCCTGCCAAGTAACACTGGCTGGTTTACGTAAAACGCCCGTCTTGACGGGGCGTTTTCGTTTGGGGCAATCGGCTGAGAAGAACCTCTGGCGGCTGATACTGTCCGAGCAATAGCAGCGTGATGAAGTAGGATGCTTCTGACGCAAATCGTTTGCGAATCTGAAACGACTGTGTAAAAAACGCCCGATCTGACCGGGACCCTTGCCTAGTGGGCACCTGACGTCAGAAACTTCGCCCTGTTCACAAGGTTATCCACAATAAATGTGGATAACCTGTCCCTCTCGGAGGCTCCATGAGCGCACCCTGGAATTTCGCCCGTTTTCTGCCGTTGGCCGAGCGCCTGCTCAGCCGCGGGCGGTTGCCGGCCCTGCTGTTCGCCGTGGCCCGCAAAGGCCCACGGATCGGCCAGCTGCGCGAGGATGTAAAGCTGCTGCAGTCGCTGTGCCTGGCCTGGTGGCGCGGCGAGTACCGTGCCATCAGCCCCAAGGCGCTGGTGACCATCGTTGCCGGCCTGCTGTACTTCGTCAGCCCTATCGACGCTATCCCCGACTGGCTGCTGGGCGTGGGCTTTCTTGACGACATCGCCGTGCTGGGTTGGGTGTTGAAGACCGTGGCCGATGAGCTGGCGCGTTTCAAAGCCTGGCGCGACAGCCAGGCCCCAGAGCGCTTGCGCGTGGTGGAACGCTTGCCGGATACCCCCGAAGCCCTGCGCCTGGAACGCAATACGCAGTGAAATCAGCCTGAGCTGCACAGACTCCCGTACTTGGTAATATAATTGGCATAAGGATTATGCCTACGGATTACATGCCGTAATCCTAAGTAAGGGGGTTGTAATGGGTATTCAGGTTATTAGCCGGGACGGTCAGCCCGAGTACGCCGTCGTTCCCTGGGAGCAATACCAGGCACTGCTGAAGGCAGCGGGGCAGCCGCCCGTCGAGGCGGGTGTCAGTGAAGTGCAAAGCGATGCTGCCAGTGCGGCACCTTTACCGGCGTTCAGCGAGGTGGCACAGATTCGTGAGGCGAAGGGCATCGCCCCTGAGCTCCTGGCGCGCAATGTGGGTGTGAGTCCCGCGTACCTGGCCATGATCGAGTCAGGCGAGCGTCAGCCGGACGCTGCCATCCGCCGCGCCCTGGCCTGGCACTTGGGTGTGGCGGGTTGGAGCGAACCCTCATGAGCCAGGTCAGGATCAGCCGCCAGCACTGGCAGAGCCTGCTGGACGAGCTTGACCTGGCCCGTCGTCAACGTCATCTGCTGACGTACCGTGCGCTTATCGAGCGCTTGCAATTGCCCAGCCCGGCCATGCAGACGCTGACCGCCGCGCTGGAGTACCTGGCGGTGCTCGACGCCCGTGCCGAGCAGCCTTTGCGCAGTTCGCTGGTAATCAGCCAGGGTGCCAGCCGCCTGCCGCGCACCGGTTTTTTCGAGTGTGTAGAGCGGCTTGGGCGTTTTGCCGGGCCGGTCGACGGCATGGAAGCGGCGTCCTGGCATGCCTCGGAAGTGGTGCGGGTGTTCGAGTACCGTTACCCCGAAGAAGCCTGATTCAGCCGAGCGCAGTACTTTGTAGGAGCAGCCTTGTGCTGCGAAGAGGCCAGTGAAAACACCAAAGATCTGCGGTGTGCTCACTGGCCTCTTCGCAGCACAAGGCTGCTCCTACATACACAGAAAAGGGCCGGGTGCTTTCACACCCGGCCCTTTTGGTTAACGCAGGCCTAGCCTCAGTGCTTGGCCACCTGCGAGCTTGCGCTCAGGTAGTCGAGCAGAATGCGCCCTGTCTCGGACAGGTAGGCGTCGTCTTCCGGCTTGGTGTTTTCATCTTCAGCCGGCAGTGCGTCTTCGTCTTCTTTCTTCAGCTCTTTGAGCGGCTCTTCACCTTTGGCCTTGCGGCGGATGTTTTCCAGGGCCAACTGCTTGCCCTCGATCTCATCGTGGCGGGCACGGCGTTCTTGCTCGTTGAGGCTGACGGTCTTCTCGTTCATCAGCTTCTGGGCCAGGGCCAGGCGGTCGCGGATGTAGGTGAACTCGGCATCCTTGGCGCTGCGCGCTTCATGCTGTGCCTTGAGCTGGGTCAGGTACGGCTTGAACGGGTCGGCCGCTGGCTTGACCACCGGGCGGATGGTGTCCCACGGCATCGCCTCGGGCAGGGCGCTCTCGCCGATTTCCTTGGTGTCGATGATCGATGGGTAGTCAATGTCCGGCAGCACGCCCTGGTGCTGGGTGCTCTGCCCAGACACCCGGTAGAACTTGGCCAAGGTCAGTTTCAGCTCCCCATGGTTGAGCGGTTGGATGGTCTGCACGGTGCCTTTGCCGAAGGTCTGGCCACCGACGATCAGTGCCCGGTGGTAGTCCTGCATGGCACCGGCGAAGATCTCCGAGGCCGAGGCCGACAGGCGGTTGACCAGCAGTGCCAGCGGGCCTTTGTAGAAGGCGCCCGGGTTTTCGTCCTCGAGCACGTCGACGCGGCCGTCGCTGTTGCGCACCAGCACCGTCGGGCCCTTGTCGATGAACAGGCTGGTCAGCTCGGTGGCTTCCTGCAGCGAACCGCCGCCGTTGTTGCGCAGGTCGATGACTACGCCATCGACTTTCTCTTTTTGCAGTTCGGTGAGCAGCTTCTTCACGTCGCGCGTGGTGCTCTTGTACTCCGGATCACCGGCACGGTAGGCCTTGAAGTCCAGGTAGAAGGCCGGGATCTCGATGATACCCAGCTTGTAGTCACGGCCATCCTGCTTGAGCTTGAGCACCGACTTTTTCGCGGCCTGCTCTTCAAGCTTGACGGCTTCGCGGGTGATCGAAACGATCTTGCTGGTCTGGTCGCTCGGGGCATTGCTGGCCGGGATGATCTCCAGGCGCACCACCGAGCCTTTCGGGCCACGGATCAGCTTGACCACTTCGTCCAGGCGCCAGCCGACCACGTCGACCATTTCCTTGTTGCCCTGGGCCACGCCGATGATCTTGTCGGCCGGGGCGACCTGCTTGGTCTTGGCGGCAGGGCCTGCCGGCACCAGGCGGACGATCTTGACCTGGTCGTTGTCACTTTGCAGCACCGCGCCGATGCCTTCGAGCGACAAGCTCATGTTGATGTCGAAGTTTTCTGCGTTGTCCGGCGACAGGTAGTTGGTGTGCGGGTCGTAGGACTGGGCGAAGGTGTTGATGTAGGCCTGGAAGATATCCTCGGCACGGGTCTGGTCCAGGCGTGCCAGCTGGTTCTTGTAGCGCTTGGTCAGGGTTTCCTGGATCTGCTTGGGCTCTTTACCGGCAATCTTCTGGCGCAGCACTTCGTCTTTGACACGCTTGCGCCACAGGTCGTCGAGCTCGGCCTGGTTCTTCATCCACGGGGCGTCCTTGCGGTCGATCAGCAAGGTTTCCTTGGTGGTGAAGTCGATCTTGTCGACGCCTTTGTTCAGCTCGGCCAGGGCAAAGTCCAGGCGCTGCTTGACGCGATCAAGGTAGCGTTTGTAGATGGTGAAGCCAGGGTCGAGGTTGCCGCTTTTGAGGAAGTCGTCGAACTGCGTCTTCCACTTGTCGAACTCGGCGATGTCGGCCGCGGTGAAGTAGCTGCGCGCAGGGTCCAGCAGCTTGATGTAGCTGTCGTAGATGATCACCGAGCGGGCGTCATCGAGCGGTGGCTTGCTGTAGTGGTGGCGCTTGAGCAGTTCCACCACATTAAGGCTGGCGACGATCTCGTCGCGGTCCGGCTGCAGGCTGTCCCACTTGTTGGCGGCCGCCGCATTGCCGCCGAGCGTAAGGCTGCCGAGGCCAATCATCAGGGCCAGGGCGGTGCTTGGGAGGAAATGCTTCATGCTGATTCGACGTGGAGGCAATTGATCACGCATAGTAGGCCGTCTTTTCCGTTGCCGGTTCCATGGAGCCGGACAAATACTGCAAAAAGCCCGGGGCGAGGGTTCCCCAGGCTCAGTCATGATTCAACTATGGAGGCACTGTGAAGGCATTGCAAGGCGAAGACGGACATGTGGAGTGGGTCGAGGCCGAGCGCCCGGCCCTTGACGCGGGCCAAGTACGCATTCGCGTGGCTGCTGCGGGGCTGAACCGCGCCGACCTGTTGCAAATGAAGGGGCTGTACCCGCCACCGCCTGGCGCCAGCCCTTATATGGGCCTGGAGTGCGCCGGTATTATCGAAGAAGTCGGGCCGGGCGCCGATTGGCGTGTGGGCGAGCGGGTGTGTGCGCTGCTGGCCAGCGGTGC
Source organism: Pseudomonas sp. B21-031 (assembly GCF_024748985.1). NCBI lineage: Bacteria > Pseudomonadati > Pseudomonadota > Gammaproteobacteria > Pseudomonadales > Pseudomonadaceae > Pseudomonas > Pseudomonas sp. B21-031. The sequence continues at coordinate 1,392,300 of NZ_CP087181.1, forward strand.
GATGGCTGAAGAAGTGGTGGTCGATGCCCGCCATGTGCTGCCGGTGCCTGAAGGCCTGAGCCTGCACGAAGCGGCGGCGCTGCCTGAGGTGTACGCCACGGCGTGGTTGAACATCTTCCAGCTGGGCGCCGTCAAAGCCGGCGAGAAAGTGCTGGTGCACGCAGGGGCCAGCGGCGTGGGTTCGGCGGCGATCCAGTTGTGCAAGGCGTTTGGCAACCCGGTGTATGTGAGTGTTGGCTCGCAGGATCGCCTGGCCTACTGCGAAGCGCTGGGCGCTGCCGGCGGCGTGGTGCGTAACCAGAACCTCGATGCGCTGGAAGGCGTTGGGCCGTTCGACGTGATTCTCGACCCGGTGGGTGCCAGTTATGGGGAACTCAACCTCAAGCTGCTGGCGCGTGACGGGCGTTGGGTGATCATCGGCCTGATGGGCGGACGCAAGTTCGAGCTGGACCTGGCACAGGTGCTGGGTAAGCGCCTGGAAATCACCGGCTCAACGCTGCGCAACCGTGACGACGGGTTCAAGGCCGAGTTGCTGCGTGAGTTGCTGCAGCAGGTGTGGCCGCTGTTCGCCGAAGGGCGGTTGTCGGCGCAGTTGGTGGATACCTACCCGGTGGAATTTGCCCAGGCGGCGTATGCCGAGCTTGAGACTAACCAAGTGTCGGGCAAGCTGGTGATGGTGATCGACCCGAGCCTGGTGTAAGCCGGCTCGGCCTCTTCGCGGGGCAAGCGGGCTTGTCCCGCGAAGAGGCCAGTATGTTCAGCGCAATGATCAGCGCCAAGTCAGAATCGGCCACCCATTGACCTCTGCATGCTCGCGCAACACCGCATCTGGGTTCACCACAACCGGATGGTCCACCTTCAACAACAACGGCAGATCATTCCGCGAATCGGAATAGAAACTCGCCCCTTCCAGATTCTCCTGCTCCTGATCCAACCACTCCAGCAATCGGGTGATCTTCCCTTCACGGTAGGTCAGCACCCCATGGGTCTTGCCGGTGTACACCCCATTCACCGCCTCCAGCTCGATCGCCAGGTACTCGTCCACGCCCAACCGCGCCGCAATCGGCCCAACCAAGTGCGTACCCGAAGCGGAAATGATCAGAATACGGTCGCCACGCTTGCGATGCTCCGCGATGCAGCGGCAGGCGTCGCCGAAAATGATCGGCTCGATAACGTCCTCCACCCACGGCTCCACCAGGTGCTCGACCTCTTCCAGGGTACGCCCGGCAATCGGCTCCAGGCTGAAGGCCATGTAGTCCTCCATCGCCAGGTGGCCCTTGCCGTAGGCCTCCATCAATTCATGGTCGCGACGCAGGAAGTCCTTGCCGTCGACCCAGCCCAGCCGGGCCATCTGCTCGCTCCACAGTGACGCGCAGTCGCCGTGGATCAGGGTTTCGTCCAGATCGAAAATTGCCAGTGCCATTGTGTTGAATCTCCTTAAGCCACTTCCCGCAGCGCCGTGGGGTCGATCGACAAGGATACCCGCTGGCCGTCTGGATGCAGATCGGCAGACGAGCGGTTGAGCACGTCGACCACCAGTTCCACCTCACGCACTCGCACTCGGTAACGGATGACGTTGCCCAGCAGGCTGTGGCTGCGCACTTCACCGTCCAGCTCGCCATTCAGGCCCAGGGTGATGGATTCGGGACGGATGGCCAGGCGGCTGGCCACCGGGCGTTGCAGCAGGCGGCTGGCGCTTTCCGGGTCGAGCAGGTTGTAGTTGCCGATGAAGCCCGCAGCAAACAGGTCCACGGGCGCGGTGTAGAGGGTTTCGGCATCGCCGCTCTGGACGATGCGGCCTTGGTTCATCAGGAAAATGCGGTCTGACATCGTCAAGGCCTCTTCCTGGTCGTGGGTGACGAAGATGGTGGTCAGCCCCAGTTCGCGCTGGATCGCACGAATCTGCTCACGCAGGTGTTTGCGGATGCGCGCATCCAGCGCCGACAGCGGCTCGTCGAGCAGTAGCAGGCGCGGGCGGGTCACCAGTGAACGGGCCAGGGCCACGCGCTGGCATTGGCCACCCGACAGCTGGTGCGGGTAGCGCCCGGCGAAGCTGCCCAGTTCCACCAGGTCGAGCACCTCACGCACCCGCGCCTGGCTCTCGTCGGCCTTGACCTTCTGCATGCGCAGGCCAAAAGCGACGTTTTGTTCCACGGTCATGTTGGGGAACAGCGCGTAGCTCTGGAACACCATGCCGATGCCGCGTTTTTGCGGGCTCAGGGGCACGATGTCCTGGCCATCGAGCAGGATGCGCCCCCCGTCCACCGGGGTCAGCCCGGCGATGCAGCGCAGCAGGGTGGACTTGCCGCAGCCGGAAGGGCCGAGCAGGGTGACGAACTCGCCGCGTTCGATCTGGCAGTCGATGTTTTCGAAAACCGGTGTGCCGGCATAGCGTTTGTGCAGTTGCTGTACGCTGACGAAGCTCATGTCAGGTCTTGTCCTTGTTCAGGCGGTTGGCGACCCAGGTGAGTACCAGCACGAAGGCGAAATAGGAGATCACCAGCGCGCTGTTGAAGTGGCCGCTGCTGTTGCGCATGTTGTTCAGGTACACCTGCAGCGTCTCGTAGCGGGTGCCGACCAGCAGGTTGGCGAACACGAACTCGCCGAACAGGAACGAGAACGACAGCAGCAGGGCCACCATCAGGCCTTTGCGCAGGTTCGGCAGCACCACCAGGAATGCCGCTTGCCAGGTGCTGGCCCCGAGCAGTTGGGCGGCGTCCATCAGGTCGCGCAGGTTGATCGCCTGCAGGTTGTTGGTGATTGCCCGGTACATGAACGGCAGGGCGATGGTGAAATAGCAGCCGATCAAAATCCACGGGGTGCCGACCATGGCCATGGGCCCGCTGCCATACAGCTGCAGCAACCCCACCGCGGACACCACCGGCGGCACCGCGAACGGCAGCAGGATGAGGATGTTCATCAGCGCGTCGAGCTTGGGGAAGTGGTAGTGCACCACGAACAGCAGCGGCAGGATCAGCACCACCGACAGTATCAGTGCGCCCACGCACACCAGCAGCGACTGGCCGAACGCTGCCAGAAAGCGCGGTTCGCTCCACAGCGCCACGTACCACTTCAGGGTCAGGCCGCTGGGCAGCAGGCTGGCTGACCAGCTGGTGGCCACGGAGTAGAGCAGGGTGCCGGCCAGCGGCAACAGCAGGATGAGGAACAGCAGGTACACCACCAGGCGGTGGTAGAGGCTGCTGGCGTTGGTTTCAGCGCGCATGGTAGCTCCTTTTCAGCAGCCATTGATGGACCACCGTGACCAGCGTCATCAGCCCCACCAGCACCATGGCTAGGGCACTCGCAAGGTTAGGGTCGAGGCTGATGTCACCGGCCACCAGGCCAGCGATGCGGATCGGCAGCACGTTGAAGTTGCCGGTGGTCAACGCATACACCGTGGCATAGGCGCCCAGGGCATTGGCCAAGAGGATGACGAAAGTGCCGAGCAACGCTGGGGTCAGCACCGGCAGGCCGATATGGCGCCAGAACTGCCAGTGGTTGGCGCCGAGCAGGGCGGCCGACTCACGCCAGTCTTCACGCAAGGCGTCGAACGCCGGGTACAGCAACAGCACGCCCAAGGGGATCTGGAAGTAGGTGTACACCAGGATCAGCCCGCTTTTGGAGTAGATGCTGAAGTCTTCCAGCAGGCCGATCTGTTTAAGCAGCAGGGTCAGTGCGCCGTTGAAACCCAGCAGGATGATGAAGGCGAAGGCCAGTGGCACGCCGGCGAAGTTGCTGGTCATGTTGGCGAAGGCACTGACAAAATCGCGCAGCCGCGAATCCACCTGGCGCAGCGAGTAGGCCCCGAGGGTAGCGATGACGATACCGAACAGGCTCGACCAAAAGCTGATCTCCAGGCTGCGCTGCAAGGCCTGCAGGTAGAACTTTGAGGCGAACACCTTGCTGAAGTTTTCCAACCCCCAGCCCGCCTCGGACTGCACGCTGTTGATCGCCACCCAGGCCAGCGGGGCGATCTGGAAGATGATGAAGAACACAGCGAATGGCAGCAGGCAGAGCAGGGCAAGGTAACGGCCGCGATGGCTGGCATTCACTTGAGCAGCTCCCGGCACACGGTCTTGTCGTGGGCCACGCCAAGCAGCTCGCAGATGGTGCCGCACAACTCGGTTTGCAGCGGCTTGGCAGCAGGGTCGAGGCTGAAGCCATCGCCAAAGACGAACAGCGGGACCTCGCGTTCCTCGGCCAGCAGGCCATTGTGCGAGCGGTCGTTGTTCATGCCGTGGTCGGCGGTGACCAGCACCTGATAGCCCTCTTCGAGCCAGCGCGGCAGGTAGTCGGCCAAGAGGATGTCGGCGCTGCGTGCCGCGTTGCGGTACTGGCTGCTGTCCAGGCCATGGCGGTGGCCGACGTCGTCGATGCTCATCGGGTGCACCAGCAGGAAGTTCGGTGCATGCCGGCGGCGCAGGTATTCGGCGTCGGCCAGCAGGTGTGAATCGGGGTAGCGGTCGTCCCAGTAGAACAGGCCGTGCTGGATCGGCAGCTTCGGCGCATGGGTGTGGCGATCGCGCTGCGCGTCGAACGGTGAGCGGTTGTACAGCTCGCTCATCCAGTGATAGGCCGCCGCCGCAGTACCCAGCCCCGCTTCGCGGGCGTAGTGGAACACGCTGCGCTGGTTGGACAGGCGGTTGACGTTGTTGTGCACGATGCCGCTGTCGATCGGCGTCACACCGGTGAGGATGCATTCGTACAACGGGCGCGACAGTGACGGTAGCTCGCATTCCACGCGGTACAGCGCGGCGCGATCGGCCTCGACGTAGGCGTGCAGGTGGCCCATGGCGTGGTGGGCGACCTGGTGGTTGAGGCCGTCGAGCAGGACCAGGATGACGTTGTGTTGCATGGTGGCTCCAGTCATTACCGCGTTGTTCACTTCGCGGGCAAGCCCGCTCCCACAGGACCACCACAGCTGCGAACACTGTGAGGTCCCTGTGGGAGCGGGCTTGCCCGCGAAAGGGCCGGTTCAGGCGCTAGAGATCTAGCCCCTTACTCCATCTCGATGATCACTTGCTCCTGCCACTTCTGCGGCAGCGCCTTGGAGGTCGCTTCCCACACCTCGGCATTCTTGATCGGCTGCGCAGCCTTGTACTGCTCATTTGGCAGCAGCTTGGCCTGCACATCGGCCGGCAGCTTCAGGTGCTCGGCGCGGATCGGCCGGGCGTGGCCGATGGCCAGGTTAGTCTGCCCGGCATCGCTGAAGATGTACTCACGCGCCAGCTTGGCTGCGTTCGGGTGCTTGGCGTACTTGTTGATGATGGTGGTATAGCCCGAGGTGATCGAGCCGTCCGACGGGATCAGCACTTCGAAGCGCTTGGGGTCGATCTGATCACGGTAGCTCAGGCCGTTGAAGTCCCACACCACGCCCACTTCAACCTCGCCCTTCTCCAGGGTCTGGATGGTCGGGTTGGCCAGTGACAGGCGCTTCTGCTTGGCCAGTTTGGTGAACAACTGCAGGCCCGGCGCAATATTGGTTTCGTCGCCCTTGTACGCGATGGCGGCAGCCAGCACGCCGTTGGCGGCCTGGGCGGCGGTGCCGACATCGCCAATGGCAACCTTGTACTTGCCTTTCTCCAGGTCATGCCAGGTTTTCGGGCGTTCTTCTTCTTTCACCAGGTCCTTGTTGATGATGAAGGCGATGGTGCCGGTATAGGCCAGCGCCCAGTGCCCGTCCTTGTCCTTGGCCCATTCGGGTACCTGGTCCCAGGTGCTCGGCTTGTACGGTTGGCTCACGCCCTTGGTCACGGCAATCGGGCCAAAGGCGGCACCGACGTCGCCGATGTCGGCACTGGCATTGTCTTTTTCGGCATCGAACTTGGCGATTTCCTGGGCCGAACTCATGTCGGTGTCGCTGTGCTTGAGGCCATATTTATTGGCCAGGTCCTCCCAGGTGCCTTTCCAGTTGGCCCAGGCATCGGGCATGCCCACGCTGTTGACGGTGCCTTCCTTGCGGGCGGCGTCTTCCAGGGCCTTGAGGTCGGTGCCGGCGGCCATGGCCGTGGTACACAGGGCGATGGCCGAACCGAGCAGTGACGCCATGAAGAACTTTTTCATCCGAAGCTCCTTGGGTGGGTGCCTGTTGCGATCGTTGTCGTGAATGAGGCAGTTGTCAGCGACCTTTGGTCTAGGTCAGCAAACCTTGAGCCAAGGTAGGCCGCTTGCGTGACAGTTTGATGTAGGGGGAGGCTTCAACCGGGGGTTCCGGCTGCCTGAAAATACAGCGTAGACCAGATCGCAGGCCCTGATTTAGCGGGCTTGGCCCGAAACTGGCAAAGCCCGTGTGGTGCCTTTGTCACAGGATGTTCATCAGCCCTGCCTAGGCTTGCACTACTCTCCAATTGCCCCGTCATGGGGCTGGCCTAGTCCAGATAGGTAACCTTTGATGCAACCGATGCCCCCGCGTGCGGTAACAGCCATCTGCCACGCCCTGCAGGAGCAGATCGAACACGGCCTGCTGGCGCCGGGTGGCAAGCTGCCGGCCGAGCGCAAACTCAGCGAGGTGTTCGACACCACGCGCATCACCCTGCGCGAGGCCTTGGCACAGCTGGAGGCCCAGGGGCTGATCTACCGGGAAGAGCGCCGCGGCTGGTTTGTCGCCCCACAGCGGCTGACCTATGACCTGATTGAGCGTAGCCACTTTCATGCGATGGTGCGTGACCAGGGGCGTGTGCCGAGTACCGAGCTGTTGTCGGCGCGGCTGCAGCCGGCTTCTGCCGTTGTCTGCGCGCGGCTGCAACTGCCGGCGTTGTCCAGTGTGGTGCGGATCTGCCGGCTGCGGCGTATCGATGGGCGGGCGGTGCTGTATGCCGAGCACTACCTGAATCCGCGGTATTTTCCCGGCATTCTCGAACAGGACCTGGCGCAGTCGCTGACCGAGATTTATGGGCGGGTATACGGCATCGGCTATGGGCAGGTGTGCTTCGAGATTCTGCCGACGGCGCTGCCGATCGAGGCAGCGGCCGCGTTGAAGGTGTCGGTCGGCAGCCCGGGGCTACACATCACCCGGGTCAACAGTGACCAGCAGGGGCACCTGATCGACTGTGACCTGGAGTATTGGCGGCATGATGCAATCCGCATCCGCGCCCAGGCGGGGTAATGGGGTGGCTTCTTCGCGGGCTTGCCCGCGAAGAAGCCCTAACTGGACGAGCTGGTTTCGCTCATACCGCCACCGCCCGCCGTCACCACCTGCACCGACAACCGCGGCGTCGCCAGGTCCAGCCCCGCTTCATCCAGCTGGCGCTTCAACGCCAGGTTGAACGCCCGCGACACTTCCCATTGCTTGATCGGCGCGGTCTTGAAGCGCGCTCGCAAAATCGCCGAGCCCGACTCGAAGCTCTCTACGCCCTGCAGCTCCAGCGGCGACCAGATATTACGGCGCATCAACGGGTCGTTACGCAGTTTCTGCCCCACCTCGCGGATCAGCGTGATGGCCTGGTCGATGTTCATGCTGTGCGGGATCGCCACGCGGAAAATCGCGTAACCGAACTCCCGCGAGTAGTTCTTGATGCTCTTGATTTCGCTGAACGGGATGGTGTGCACGATGCCGTCGATGTCGCGCAGGCGCACGGTGCGGATGGTCAGGCCTTCGACTGTCCCCAGGTGCCCACCGACATCCACGTAGTCGTCGATGGCCAGCGAATCTTCGATGATGATGAACAACCCGGTGATCAGGTCGGCCACCAGGGACTGGGCGCCAAAACCGATGGCCAGGCCGATCACACCGGCACCGGCCAGCAGCGGGGTGACGTTCATGCCCATGTTGGCCAGGGCAACGATCACCGCGATGATGAAGATGGCCACGAACATGACGTTGCGGATCAGCGGCATCATGGTTTGCGCGCGGGCGTTGGCCAGCCCGCGGCGCGAGCGTACCAAGGCGTGGTGCACGGCCGTGTCGGCCAGAATCCACACCAGCCAGGCGGCGATCAGCGTGCCGGCCAGGCCCAGCAGGCGAAGGCTCACCTCGTGGCCGTCGCCTTCGGCGAAGGTGATCATCGACAAGCCCCACACGCGCAGCCCCAGCTCGATGAACAGCAGCCAGATGAACAGGTGCACCAGGGCATAGGCGAAGTTGCGCAAGCGCTCGGTGTACACCGCTTGGCGCTTGTTGGCGCGTTTGGGGTTGGCCGCGTGGCGGCGCACCAGGCCGTTGAGCACCATGCACACCACCACCAGCACCGTGCACATCAACGACTGGCGCAGGGCGGTACTGGTGTCGCCGGCCGAGACGAAGGTCGCGAACAGCGAAATACCCACCAGAATCAACGCGGGCGCGAACCAGAAGCTGCCGAGGATCTCGATGGTGTCGCTCAGGGTGCGCCGGGTCAGGCGCCGGTCCAAGGGTTGGTTGCGGATCAGGTGGGCGATCGGGCGGCGGAACCGCAGGATGAACAGCCCGGTGCAGATCGCCGCGATGACGTTGGCCAAGGTGGCCAGGGCATGGGCCAGGTGGGTGCCGAGGGCGACGGTCAGCCTAGGGTCGCTCATGGCCTCACCGAAGGCAGCAAAGCTACCGATCAGCCACAGCGGGCGGAAGGCCTGATGCCGCAGGATATGCAGGGCGCGGTGGCGGTGTGGGCCGTCGAGCAGCGAGAAGGCGATCACGCAGATGGCCGAGAAGCAGGTGCCGACCACCAACGCATACGCCAGCACCATGGCCATCGACTTGCCCAGCGACGAGGGCAGGGCGAAGCTCAGGTACACGGTGAACACCAAGGCCACTAGCCAGGGCCCGAGCTTGCGCAAGGCAAAGCGCACCAGGTCCCAGGTGCGTGGGTGCTGGGGCAGCTCTTCGGTGAGGCCGAAGCGTAGCCGCACCCGGTGGCCAATCCAGTTGAAGGCGTATGCCAGCAGGCTCCAGACCGCGATGATTGCGGCAAAGCCGAACAGGATCGCCGGCCACTGGTGCACCGGGACCACCAGTTCGGTCAGTTCTGCCTGGGCTTGCTCGATTTCCGCCGCCCAGCGGTGGAAGGGGCTGGCATCGCCGCTGAACTGCTGTTCGAAGTCATGCAAAGCACCACCGATCAGGCCCAGCACGCCCTGTTCGACGGTGGGTTGTGATTGCTTGGTGGCGTCGCGCAGTTTTTTCAGGTCGGCCAGCAACTTGGCGCGTTGCTGGTCGTTTTCGAGGTTCTTGATCACCTCGTCCAGCGACTTGCCCAACGGCTCGGTGGCCTCAGGCTGCGCAGGCGCGCTGGAGCCGAGCAGGCTCGGCAGGCCCGCGGCCTGAACCGGGGTGATGAACAATAACAGCAGCAGGGACAGGCAACGCAGAAGGGCAGGCACCGGGAAATCTACCTCAGGTCAAACGATGGACCGAGTGTAGAGGTTTATGTGGGCAGTTTCTCCAGGATCTTCCAGCAGGTGAGGCCGAAGATGCCCAGTGTGCCGATCCACATCATCAGCACACCGATGTTGCGCTCGCGCAGGCTGAAGCCGATGGTCAGCAGCAGCAGGAACAGAAACACCGGCACGAACAGGGACAGAAAGGGAGACATGGACAGCAATCCTTTTGCAGTGGGGCCATGTAATAAGCATAGCGGGTAGCAGGCGAAGCGGGTTGACCTTGAGCAAGGTGGCCGGACGCGCTGCCTTTTTTGCCTTGTGTAGGAGCAGCCTTGTGCTGCGAAGAGGCCGGTACATAATGCCCCGTTTTATGGGGCTGTACCGGCCTCTTCGCAGCACAAGGCTGCTCCTACACGATGGCGTTATGGCAGGTCGCGGCTGCGGTAGAACGCCGTCAGCACTTTCACCAGGTGCGCCAGGTCATGGCTGCCGCACAACTCGCGGATCGAGTGCATGGCAAAGGTCGGCAAGCCGATATCGACCGTGCGCACACCCAGGTTGCTGGCGGTGATTGGGCCGATGGTCGAGCCACAACCCATGTCGCTGCGCACCACGAAGCTCTGCACCGGTACTTCTTCGGCCATGCACAGGTGGCGGAAGAACCCGGCGGTTTCGCTGTTGGTGGCGTAGCGCTGGTTGTTGTTGACCTTGATCACCGGCCCGGCGTTGAGCTTGGGCCCGTGGTTGCCGTCGTGCTTGTCGGCATAGTTGGGGTGCACGCCATGGGCGTTGTCAGCCGACACCATCAGCGAGCGCTGAATGGTCCGCACATAGCTGTCACCCTCGGGCAGCAGGCGTTGCAAGGTCTGCTCGAGCATGGGGCCGTCGGCGCCACAGGCCGAGCACGAGCCGACTTCTTCGTGGTCGTTGCACACCAGCACGCAGGTTTCGTCGCTGTCGGCAGCCAGCAGCGCTTGCAGGCCGGCATAGCACGACAGCAGGTTGTCCAGGCGGGCACCGGCGATGAAGTCGCGGTTGATGCCGATCAGCGCAGCATCTTGGGTGTCGTAGAAGCTCAGCTCGTAGTCCAGCACCACGTCGGCATTGAGCTCGTGCTCACGCGCCAGCTGTTCGGTGAGCAGTGCGCGGAAGTCGATGCGCTCGTCGCCGGCGACCTGGGCCAGGATGGGCGGCAGTTCGTTCTGCGGGTTGATCTGCCAGCCTTCGTTGGCGGTGCGGTTGAGGTGGATCGCCAGGTTGGGGATCACCGCGATGGGCAGCTTGAAGTCGATCAGCTGGCTTTCGACCTTGCCGTCACGGCGGAAGGTGACCCGGCCGGCCAGGGACAGGTCGCGGTCGAACCAGGGCGCCAGCAGCGCACCGCCGTAAACCTCGACGCCCAGCTGCAGGAAGCCTTGGCGTTGCAGCTCGGGTTGCGGCTTGACGCGCAGGCACGGGCTGTCGGTGTGGGCACCGACCATGCGGATACCGCCAAGCAGGGGTGCTTGCTTGCCCAGTTTGATAGCGATGATCGAGGAGTCGTTGCGGGTGACGTAATACCGACCACCCGGCACCGTTGACCAGCTGTCGCGCTCGTCCAGGCGCTGGTAGCCGGCGGCCTCGAGGCGCTGGGCCAGGCTGGCGGTGGCATGGAAGGGCGTGGGGGAGGCCTTGAGGAAATCGATCAGGCCAGTGTTCAGTGCTTCGCGCATAACTCACTCCAGACAGCAGTGGCGCGAGTTTAACGCAGATAGATCACAAATTGTGTCGGCCTCTTCGCGGAGCAAGCCCGCTCCCCCAGGTACCCCACAAACCCTGTAGGAGCGGGCTTGCCCCGCGAAAGGGCCCGCTAAGCCCTAGCGTCATCAGAACGGTGCCGGGCACTCGAACTTCAACCGCTCCCCGCTGACCGGGTGAGTGAAGCTCAGCATTGCCGCATGCAGGCACAACCGGTCATAGGCCGCCAAGGCTTCAGGGTTGGCATACAAGCGGTCACCCAGCAGCGGGTGGCCGATCGACAGCATGTGCACGCGCAGTTGGTGCGAGCGCCCGGTAATCGGCGTCAACTCGACCCGGCAGTGGTCGCCGCACCGCTCCAGGACGCGCCAGAAGGTCAGGGCATGCTTGCCTTGCTCATGGTCCACCACATGCCGTGGCTTGGTTGGCGGGTCGTAGCGCAGGGGCAGGTCGATGCTGCCGCTGTCCAGCGCCGGCTGGCCCCAGCACAGGGCGGTATAGGCCTTTTCGGTCTCGCGGTCGTGGAACTGGCGCGACAGCTCGCGGTGGCTGTCGGCATCGCGGGCCAGCAGGATGATGCCGGAGGTTTCCCAGTCCAGACGGTGCACGATCAGCGCATCGGGGTAGCCGTTTTCCTGCAGGCGGGTGATCAAGCAGTCCTTGTTGTCATCGGCACGGCCGGGCACCGACAGCAGCAGGGTTGGCTTGTTGACCACCAGGATGGCGGCGTCTTCGTGGAGGATCTGGACGTTTGACAGCGGCATTGCGTGGTCTCGGTTAAATCGGGGAAAACCATTGGGGCCGCGTTGCGGCCCATCGCCGGCAAGCCAGCTCCTACAGGTACAGCGCGGACCCTGTAGGAGCTGGCTTGCCGGCGATGGGCTGCAACGCAGCCCCAATGATCACGCCAGAACGCTGAATCAGCGATCTGGCAAGGTGATGTTCAGCTCCAGAATCGAGCAGCTGCCTTGGTTTTCCAGCTCGATGTGCACATCATCGTTGCCGATGTTCACATACTTGCGGATCACTTCGAGCAGTTCTTTCTGCAGTGCCGGCAGGTAGTCCGGTTCGCTGCGCTGGCCGCGCTCATGCGCCACGATGATCTGTAGACGCTCTTTCGCCACCGACGCGCTGGTCTGTTTCTGTCTGCCACGAAAGAAGTCAAAAAGGTTCATGGTTTACTTGCCTCCAAACAGGCGCGCGAAGAATCCTTGCTTCGGCACTTCGATGAACCGCAGGGGCTTTTCTTTGCCCAGCAGACGGTCGACGGTATCGCTATAGGCCTGGCCGGCATCGCTCTGATCGTCGAGGATGACCGGGATGCCCTGGTTGGAAGCCTTGAGCACTGCCTGGGACTCGGGAATCACGCCCTTGAGCTTGATCGCGAGGATGTCGGTAACGTCGTCGATGCTCAGCATCTCGCCTTTCTCGACGCGCTCAGGGTGGTAACGGGTGATCAGCAGGTGTTCCTTGATCGGCTCTTCGCCGTTCTCGGAGCGGCGCGACTTGCTCGACAGGATGCCCAGCATGCGGTCCGAGTCACGTACCGAGGAAACCTCAGGGTTGGTCACGACGATGGCTTCGTCGGCGAAGTACATCGCCAGGTGCGCGCCTTTTTCGATACCGGCCGGGGAGTCGCAGATGACGTACTCGAAGTCATTCTTGAGTTCCATCAGCACTTTCTCGACGCCTTCCTGGGTCAGCGCGTCCTTGTCTCGGGTCTGGCTGGCGGCCAGGACGTACAGATTCTCGAGGCGCTTGTCCTTGATCAGGGCTTGCTGCAGGTTGGCTTCGCCGTTGACCACGTTGACGAAGTCGTACACCACGCGGCGCTCGCAGCCCATGATCAGGTCGAGGTTACGCAGGCCCACGTCGAAGTCGACGATGACTGTCTTGTGGCCGCGCAGTGCGAGGCCGGTGCCGATGGCGGCGCTGGTGGTGGTCTTGCCCACACCCCCCTTGCCGGAAGTAACGACGAGAATCTTGGCCAAGGTGTTTCACCCCTAAATAAGTCGGGACAGGTGTCCCAGCAATATGCAAAAAACGGCAACAGGTAAAAAAGTTGCTCTAAAAATGACGGCAAGTATCCGTTAAAGACGGGTGATGTTCAACACGTCACCAGACAGGCTGACTTGCACGCCGAAGCCCCACAGCGGGTCGCGGCGCAGGTCTTCGCAGACCTTGTACTGGCCCGCGATCGAGACCATTTCCGCCGTCATCTGCTGGCAGAAAATGCGTGCTTTGGTGTTGCCTTTGATGCCCGCCAGGGCGCGGCCGCGCATGGCGCCGTACACATGGATGTTGCCATCGGCCAGAAGTTCCGCACCCGGGCTGACCGACGCGGTCACCACCAGGTCGCCGCCTTGGGCGTAGATCTGCTGGCCGCCACGCACCGGCGAGGTAATGATGCGGGTCGGGCGGATTTCCGGTTCGGCTGCCGGCGCCGGCGCCGGCTCAGGCTTTTTCACCTCAGGCTCGGGCTCCAGCGGCCGTTCGCGCGCGCCGGACGGCGGCAGCACCGGCAGGTCGATGGCGATCGCCGCGGCGATGTCCTCGATGCGGTTGGCGCGGATCGCCAGGGTACGCAGGCCATGGTGGCGGCAGATACGCATCAAGCCGGGCAGGTCGATGGCGCCTTCGCTGGCCGGCAGCTTGTCCAGCGCCAGCACCAGCGGCGTGTTGCTGAAAAAGTTGGGTGCCTGCGCGACTTTGGCCGCCAATTGGCGGTCGAGGGCTTCAAGGTCATTACGCGCCAGTTCCAGCACAGTGATGGCGAGCATGCTGCCCTTGAGCTGGAACACGGAGGCGGTGTCGGGGGTCTGGTTTAGGCTCATGGTCTGCATAGACGGCTTGTTGCGAAAAAAGTGCCCTGACTTATAACGAGAACACCCGTTGCCCGCAACATGCGCTGATCCGTTGTAGAATGCGCGGCCTTTGTCTTTCCGGAAGCTTCAATGGAACGCCCGCGTTTTCGCCCCTATTTCCTTCACCCCAGATTTTGGGGCCTGTGGCTGGGCCTGGGCCTGCTGTGGCTGATCGTCCAGCTGCCTTACCGGGCCCTGCTGTGGGTCGGCACTGCCCTGGGCGCAGTGATGTACCGGGTTGCCGGCGAGCGTCGACGCATCGCCGCGCGCAACCTTGAACTGTGTTTCCCTGAAATGTCCGACGACGAACGGCAGCGTTTGTTGAAGGCCAACTTCGCCTCCACCGGCATCGCCTTCTTTGAAATGGCCATGAGCTGGTGGTGGCCCAAGGCCAGGCTGGCGCGCTTGGCACATATCGAAGGCCTCGAGCACCTGCAGGCTGCCCAGCAGGCAGGGCAGGGCGCGATTCTGATGGCCGTGCACTTCACCACCCTGGAAATCGGCGCCGCGCTGCTGGGCCAGCAGCACACCATCGATGGCATGTACCGCGAGCACGGCAACCCGCTGTTCGACTTCATCCAGCGCAGCGGCCGTGAGCGGCACAACCTCGACTCGTTGGCGGTGGAGCGTGAAGACGTACGCGGCATGCTCAAGCTGCTGCGTTCGGGCCGGGCGATCTGGTATGCGCCCGACCAGGATTATGGCGCCAAGCAGAGCCTGTTCGTGCCGCTGTTCGGTATCCCGGCGGCGACCGTGACCGCCACTACCAAGTTCGCCCGCCTGGGCAAGGCGCAGGTCATCCCCTTTACCCAGAAACGCCTGGAAGATGGCAGCGGCTATCGTTTGGTGATCCATCCGCCGCTGGCGGACTTCCCCGGGGAGAGTGAAGAAGCGGACTGCCTGCGCATCAACCAGTGGATCGAGGGTGTGCTGCGTGAGTGCCCCGAGCAGTACCTGTGGGCGCACCGGCGCTTCAAGTCGCGGCCCGAGGGGGCGCCTAGGCTGTATGACAAGAAGAAACGCTGATGCCAGGCCCGGCCTCTCCTTGTAGGAGCAGCCTTGTGCTGCGAAGAGGCCGGGGAATGCTGCCCATTAGCTTTAGGGCTGCACCGGCCTCTTCGCAGCACAAGGCTGCTCCTACAGGAAGGATGCCATGGCTCCACCTCCGGTAACCGGTCTGATCCTCTCTGGCGGCGGCGCCCGTGCCGCTTATCAGGTCGGCGTATTGGCCGGCATCGCTGAACTGCTGCCCCCGGGCGCGCCCAACCCCTTCCCGGTCATCGTCGGCACGTCGGCTGGCGCCATCAATGCGGTCACCCTCGCCAGCGGCGCTACCCGCTTCACCGAAACCGTGCGCAACCTCACCGCCTTCTGGCAAAACTTTCGCAGCCACCTGGTGCTGCGCAGCGACTGGCCGGGGTAATCCGCCAGGCCAGCCGCTTCGTCAGCCACAGCCTGCTGGGCCTGGGTGGCCACGCGCCGGTGGCGCTGCTCGACAGCAGCCCCTTGCGCGGCCTGCTGCAAGCGCACCTGGACCTGGACGGCATCGGCCACGCCCTGGCCACCGAACAGCTGCGCGCTGTCGCAGTAACGGCATTCGGCTACGAGTCGGGGCAGGCGGTGACCTTCTACCAGGGCCGCGGCGCCATCGAGGCGTGGTTGCGCCACCGCCGCATCGGCGTACCCACGCCGTTGACCATCGACCACTTGTTGGCCAGTGCGGCAATCCCGCTGTTGTTCGCGCCGGTCAGGCTGGGCGATGAATACTACGGTGACGGCGCGGTGCGCCAGTCGGCACCGATCAGCCCGGCGTTGCACCTGGGGGCCAGCCGGGTGCTGGTGGTCGGGGTTAGCGGCAACCCTCAGCGGCCATCGCCGCCGCGGCCCACCCAGCGAGTGTTCAGTGGCCAGCAGCCGAGCCTGGCGCAGATTGGCGGTCACATGCTCAATAGCACCTTCATCGACAGCCTGGAAGACGACATCGAACTGCTGCAGCGGCTCAACCACCTCAGTCACTTGCTGCCTGCCCACCTGGATGCACGGCGCCTGGGGCTGGCCCCGGTGGAAGTATTGGTTGTGGCGCCCAGCCAGCCGCTGGACGAAATCGCTGCGCGGCACCGGCGTGAATTGCCGGCGGCGTTGCGGCTGTTCTTGCGCGGGCCGGGGGCGACGCGGACCAGTGGGGCAGGGGTGCTGAGTTATTTGCTGTTCGAGGCGAGTTATTGCAGTGAGCTGATCGAGCTGGGGCGCAGGGATGCTTTGGTCAAGCGGCGCGAACTGGAGCAGTTTCTGGGGATTTGATGCAAGCAGTGCTGGCCTCTTCGCGGGCTTGCCCGCGAAGAGGCCAGTAGCTATTACTCAGCAATCTGCAGCTTGCGCGCCTGGGTATACACATACCGAACCTTCTCATACTCGAACGGCGAGTTGAGCTGGCCATAGCGGAATTTGGTGGTATAGCGCTTGTCCACCACCTGAAGGGCAAAGATTTCCGGGTGATCGGTACTGGTTTCCGGCACATTGAGGAAGTTGACCGCCTGCTCGCCCGCATAGTCCACCACCAGCCCGGTGGTATCGCGCAGGTTCGAGGGGCCCAGCACCGGCAGCATCAGGTACGGCCCGTCCGGCACACCATAAAAGCCCAGCGTCTGGCCAAAGTCTTCACTCTGGCGCGGCAGGCCCATCTTGGTCGCCGGGTCCCACAGCCCACCGACCCCGATCAGGGTGTTGAACATCAACCGCGCGGTGATTTCTGCCGAGCGCTTGGCCTTGAGTTGCAACACGCTGTTGAACAGGTTCGGCACATCGCCCAAGTTGTTGAAGAAGTTGCTCACCCCGGTGCGCACGAAACGCGGTGTTACATACTGATAGCCGCTCACCACGGGCAGCAGCACCCATTGGTCCAGGCGGTAGTTGAAGTGGTAGATGCGCCGGTTGATCGATTCCAGTGGGTCGTAGACGTTCAGCGCCTCCAGGGTGGAGCGTTCGAACTCGCGCTGGTCCAGGCCTGGGTTGAATTTCAATGCCCGCAACGGGTCGATGAAACCATCGGCCTCCGGTGGCAGCGGCGCGGCGGTAACCTGCGGGTCGGCCTCGACCACGCTGGCGCGCGGTGCGACCTCCGCGGCCAGGGCGTTGCCAGCGACGAGCAGGGCAGTGGCGAAGAGGAGTTTGTTAACCACGGAAGAACTCCAGCATGGCGTCGCTGTTGACGCGGTAGTTGAGGTTGCCGCAATGGCCGCCATGGGGGTAAAGGGTCAGGCGGTCGCCGAACACCTTGCGCAAGAAGCCGATATCGCCAGGGCCGAGGATGACGTCGTCGGCGTTGTGCATCACGGCAATTTTCGGGCTGTCGCGCAGGTAGTCTTCCAGCGCATACAGGCTGACCTGGTTAACCAACTGCAGGATGCTGTTGCCATCGGTGCGGGCGCGCCACATCGGGATCACCTGCTCGGTCATGTAGCAGTCGAAGTCGCACTGCAGGGCACGCTTGAAGAACGGCGTGAGGCTGCTGCCCTCGGTGATCGGGAACTTCGGTGGAATGATCAGGCCGCGGCGGTTGATCAGGTCGGAGGTAAAGGCGATATCGGCTGCCGAGAAGCGGAACGAGGTGCCGATCAGCATGGCCATCTGCTCGTTGGACAAGTGCTGGCGCGACTGCTGGAAGTCGTACAGCAGGGCTTCGTTGAGGTCGATATAGCCCTTGTCCTGGAAGTAACGGGTCAGCTTGGTGAGCATCAGCTCGTAGAACGTGGTGCTGCGGTCGATGCCCTTGACCTGAGTTTGCACCAGTTTGTCGAGGTTGTTGATCGAGGTGTACAGGTTGACCGGCGGGTTGAGCAGCAGTACACGCTTGAAGTTGAAGCTGCGCCGGGTCTCGTCCAGGTGGCTGACGAACGCCGCGTCCAGCGCGCCGAGGCTGTAGCCGGTGAGGTAGAACTCGCTGATCGGCAAACGCGGGTGCTGGGCGCGCACGGCCTGCATCACCCGGTACATGTCCTCAGCGTCTTCCTGGCTGATACCTGGGGTGGCGAAGCGTGAGGCCGCACTCATGAAGTCGTAGCTGGTGGGCGAGGACAGTTGCACCACGTGGTAGCCGGCTTGGTAGTACAGCTTTTTCAGGTATTCGTTGATGCTGCTGGAGTAGGGGGCGCCGGTGCCAGCGATCAGGAAGATCAGCGGCGCCTTGTGGTCCTGACGGGCCAGGCGGTACTTGAGCTTTTTTACCGACCAGAAGTTGTCGGGCAGGGTGAACTCACGCTCGGGGCGCAGGTTGAGGCTGTAATCGTCCTGGTCGATGTCCTCATCGCTGGGCAAGGTCGGGCGTTGCTCCGGCGGCGTGGTGGCGATGGTCGCCTCGAACGGGTTGGTCAAGGGGTAGCCATAGCTCGCGGCGTCGATATCCCGCGCCGAAGCGGCCACAGCCATGAGCAGGCCGCCGAGCAGGGCAGCGAGGCGCAAAGATCGATGCATGTAACCCCCAAAAAGAAATACAAGGTGTTGCAGTGTGCAGGCTAGGACCACGGCAGTATGGGCAAAGTTGCCAAGTGCGGTGGTCTTTGGTGTGCTTGTTATCTGCAACATAGCTGCAGGAAGGTGATTTTGCCTTACAACCGGCCTTGGGCGATCATGCACGATTTCGATTTCCGCTATTGGAGAACTGGATGTCTCGTTCGCTGCCGGTCATAGCCTTGCTGTTGTTTCTGCCTGCGTGGCTGGCCGCCAGCTATGGCGTGCGTTATGGGTTGATGGAAGACGCGCAGTGGGTTGGGCTGTGTGCGGCGCCCGAGGCGTTCTGGCAGTGCCAGGTGCGCTCGCTGCTGGGGCTGGGTATTCATTTTCAGGTCATTGCCTGGAGTGGGCTTGGCCTGGCGCTGGTGGCGCAGGTGGTTGCGGGTCGGGTTGGGTGGTGGCTGGCGGGGCTGGCGTTGGTGTTCGCGATACCGGCGCTGGTGCTGTATACCGCCAGCATTGCAGTGTTTGCCGTGGTGCTGGCGGGGTTGCGGCTGGTGCGGCAACCGCGTCGCGGCTGATAGGGTCCGCTGTGCGGCCCATCGCCGGCAAGCCAGCTCCTACAGGTACAGCGCAGACCTGTAGGAGCTGGCTTGCCGGCGATGGGCCGCGCAGCGGACCCGGCAATATCAACCCGCACGCAGCCTCAAGCTCCGCCACAACGCCGCGGCCATCAACACGCTCACCACCGCCCACCCCCAGGCCTGCTGATTCTCCAGCCCTTCCAGGAACAACTGCGGCGCCACCCCCGCCCCCACAATAAACGCCAGCAATGCCACTTCGGCCCGCCGCGCCAGCACCGGCCGCACCAGGTAAACCACTGCCGGCAACGCCAGTGCAGCCGTAGGGAAACTGCGGTAACGCGGGTCGAACACCAGCGCCAGCATGCTCACCGCCGCCGCAAAGCCCGCAGCAAGCAACAGCCAGCCCGCTCGGGCCTCAAGCCAGGCAAAAACACGCTCACGCCAGCCTTCGCGGCGGGCCAAGGCCAGGGCGGCGTGGGCCAGCACCAGCAGGTTGAGCGCCGCCAGCAGCCCGGCCCACAGCCACTCCCCAGCAAAGCGTGCGTGGCTGCGCATCAGCTCGCCCCACAGCCCCAGGCAACCCGCGCCAAACGCGGCCAGCAACGGCAACAGCAGGGCTGCCATGGGGGTAGCGGGGCGCCCGGCCACCGCCAGCATGACCAGCATCAACACCGCGCTGGCCAGCAGCCACTGCGGCCAGTAGTGCAGGTTGCTGACGGGCCCTTCGAGCACGCCTTTGTCCTGCCGGTCGGCATCGTAAAGCCCCCAGTAGCCGCCCACGGCGCCTTCGCTGGCGCGCTTCCATGGCTGGTCGAATGCCTCGATCAGGTTGTACCGCCAGCCATTGCTTTCGGCCATCGCCACAAAGCCACGGATAAAACGCGCCTCGTTGGCCCGGCTGGGCACGGCGGTTTCCCGTTGGCGGCCTTCGCTGGGCCAGCCGGTCTCGCCGATCAGAATGTCCTTGGGCGCAAAGCGCGTACCGAATACACGGCGCACATCGGCGACATGGGCCAAGGCATCGTCGATGCCGCGCGGGTCATCCTCCCAGTAAGGCAGCAAGTGGATGGTCAAAAAATCCACCTCCGGGGCCACCTGAGGGTGCTGGAGCCAGAATTCCCAGACGTCGGCATAGGTCACCGGCACCTTGACCTGGCGCTTGACCTTGGCGATCAGCTCGGCAAGGCGCGTGCCGGTGACTTCCTTGCGCAGCAGCGCCTCGTTGCCGACGATCACCGCGCTGACGACATCGGGGTTGGCGTTGGCGGCGGCGATCAGCAGGTCCACTTCTTTTTCGGTGTCCACCGGGTTGGCGTTGACCCAGGCACCTAGCATCACCTTCAGGCCATGTTTGCGTGCCAGCTGCGGAATCGCCTCAAGGCCGGTCATCGAATAGGTGCGGATGCACTGAAAACGCTCGGCCAGCAAGGCCAGGTCGGCGTCCATGCGCGCCGGGCGCAGGCGAAACGGCTGGTCGAACGGCGACTGGTCCTTGTCGAAGGGGGTGTAAGAAGCGCACTGCAGTTTGTGCGTGGGGCTGGCCGCATCGGGCAGGTGCACCGGCTTGCCGAGCCCGTACCAGAGCGTTGCCAGCCCGATCAGGGCAAGCAGGCAGGCTAGCAGGTACAACGGCAGGTGCAGGCGGGTGGGGCTGGGCATCGGGCGGTCCATCGTCAGGCGCAAAAGGGTAGATAGTAGCCCGGCGCCAATCCTTTGGCATGCAAGGATCGCGCAGATTGGCGTGAGCCCATGGCGCTAATGGCACAGTGCTGTCGCCTATGGTTGGTTACAGGTCGTACAGGGAGCAGGTCACAAGTTGTTGCAGGAAGATGATGCAATCTCCGAGACCTGACGAGGGGATGCTTTGATGGCAACTTTGAACAAGATGCGACGTTTCCTGGGTGTGGGCACCGCCCTGGTAATGGCCATGAGCGCTGCACAGGCAATGGCCAAAGAAGTAAGCATTGGTTACGTGGATGGTTGGGCCGACAGCGTGGCGACCACCAACGTGGCCGCCGAAGTGATCAAGCAGAAGCTCGGCTACGACGTGAAGTTGCAAGCCGTGGCCACGGGCATCATGTGGCAGGGCGTGGCGACCGGCAAGCTCGATGCGATGTTGTCGGCCTGGTTACCCGTGACCCACGGCGAGTACTGGACCAAGAACAAAGACAACGTGGTCGACTACGGTGCCAACTTCAAGGATGCGAAAATCGGCCTGATCGTCCCTGAATACGTGAAGGCGGTGAGCATCGCCGACCTCAAGACCGACAGCAGCTTCAAGCAGAAGATCGTCGGCATCGACGCGGGCTCTGGGGTAATGCTCAAGACTGACCAGGCCATCAAAGACTACGACCTGACAGGTTACAAACTGCAGGCCAGTTCCGGCGCTGCGATGACCGCCGAACTGGGCCGTGCCTATGCCAAGCAGCAGTCGATTGCCGTGACCGGTTGGGTGCCGCACTGGATGTTTGCCAAGTGGAAGCTCAAGTTCCTCGAAGACCCGAAAGGCGTGTATGGCGCTGCCGAAACTGTCAACAGCATTGGCAGCAAGGAACTGGCGACCAAGGCGCCGGAAGTGGCGGAGTTCCTCAAGAAGTTCAGCTGGCAGTCCAAGGACGAGATCGGCGAAGTGATGCTGGCGATCCAGGAAGGCGCTAAGCCTGAAGCGGCGGCCAAGGACTGGGTGGCCAAACACCCGGATCGGGTCAAAGAGTGGACCGGTAAGTAACCGGCAACACGCTCACCTGTAGGAGCAGCCTTGTGCTGCGAAGAGGCCGGTACAGCCCCAGAAAAACGGGGCAATCTGCACCGGCCTCTTCGCAGCACAAGGCTGCTCCTACAGGTGTTTTGTTACTTAATCGGTAAAACACTGTTGCATCTAAGACTAAGGTCGTCTGGTTGGCGTCCAACGGCAGCATAAAGTGAGGGTGTGGGTTTCATCCCCTATCTGTGCTGCTAGGACAAAAACAATGAACGACAGCATTTACCTCTCGATACAAAACAGCCCGCGCTTCAAGGAGCTGGTTACAAAACGCGAACGGTTCGCCTGGATTCTCTCGGCGATCATGCTCGGTCTCTACTGCGCCTTCATCCTCCTGATCGCCTACGGTCCTCATGTACTGGGCGCCAAGCTCAGCCCTGAGTCGTCGATTACCTGGGGCATCCCCCTGGGCGTCGGCCTGATCGTTTCGGCATTTGTCCTGACCGCCATCTACGTGCGCCGTGCCAACGGTGAGTTCGATGAGCTGAACAAGGCCATCCTGAAGGAGGCGCAACAATGATTCGCCACGCCAAAGCCCTGGCCGTTCTGGCCTGCGGCGTTTTCGCACCCGCCGTGTGGGCCGCCGATGCCCTGACCGGCGAGGTGCAGAAACAGCCGCTGAACGTGTCGGCGATCGCCATGTTCGTGGCCTTCGTCGCCTTCACCCTTGGGATCACCTACTGGGCCTCCAAACGCAACAAATCGGCGGCGGACTACTACGCCGCCGGCGGCAAGATCACGGGCTTCCAGAACGGCCTGGCAATTGCCGGTGACTACATGTCGGCGGCCTCGTTCCTGGGGATTTCCGCCCTGGTATTCACCTCGGGGTACGACGGCCTGATCTACTCCATCGGCTTTTTGGTCGGCTGGCCGATCATCCTCTTCCTGATCGCCGAACGCCTGCGCAACCTGGGCAAATACACCTTCGCCGACGTGGCCTCGTACCGCCTCGGGCAGAAAGAAATCCGTACCCTGTCGGCCTCCGGTTCGCTGGTGGTGGTGGCGTTCTACCTGATCGCGCAGATGGTCGGCGCCGGTAAGTTGATCGAGCTGCTGTTTGGCCTCGACTACCACGTGGCGGTGATCTTGGTCGGTATCCTGATGTGCCTGTACGTACTGTTCGGCGGCATGTTGGCCACCACCTGGGTACAGATCATCAAAGCCGTGCTGCTGCTGTCCGGTGCCAGCTTCATGGCACTGATGGTGATGAAACACGTCAACTTCGACTTCAACACCTTGTTCTCCGAAGCCATCAAGGTGCACGCCAAAGGCGAGGCGATCATGAGCCCTGGCGGCCTGGTCAAGGACCCGATCTCGGCGTTCTCCCTAGGCCTGGCGCTGATGTTCGGTACCGCTGGCCTGCCGCACATCCTGATGCGCTTCTTCACCGTCAGTGACGCCAAGGAAGCGCGCAAGAGCGTGCTGTACGCCACCGGCTTCATCGGCTACTTCTACATCCTCACCTTCATCATCGGCTTTGGCGCGATCCTGCTGGTCAGCACCAACCCGGACTTCAAGGACGCCGCAGGCGCCTTGTTGGGCGGTAACAACATGGCCGCGGTGCACCTGGCCAATGCCGTGGGTGGCAGCGTGTTCCTGGGCTTCATCTCGGCGGTGGCCTTCGCCACCATCCTGGCGGTGGTTGCGGGCCTGACCCTGGCCGGTGCCTCGGCGGTATCCCACGACCTGTACGCCAGCGTATGGCGCAAGGGCAAGGCCAACGACAAGGACGAGATCCGCGTGTCGAAGATCACCACCATCGCCCTCGGCGTGCTGGCGATCGGCCTGGGCATCCTGTTCGAGAAGCAGAACATCGCCTTCATGGTGGGCCTGGCGTTCTCGATTGCTGCCAGCTGCAACTTCCCGGTACTGCTGCTTTCGATGTACTGGAAGAAACTGACCACCCGCGGCGCCATGATCGGCGGCTGGCTGGGCCTGGTGAGTGCAGTGGGCTTGATGATCCTTGGCCCAACCATCTGGGTACAGATCCTCGGCCACGAGAAGGCGATCTACCCGTACGAGTACCCGGCGCTGTTCTCGATGCTGATTGCCTTCGTCGGTATCTGGTTCTTCTCGGTCACCGACAAGTCCAAGGCGGCTGAGAACGAACGTGCGCTGTTCTTCCCGCAGTTTGTGCGTTCGCAAACCGGCTTGGGCGCTTCCGGTGCGGTTTCGCACTGACCGCTGAGGCCTAAAAAAAAACCGCGATACGGGTGATGCCCGTATCGCGGTTTTTTCATGCTTGGCCGGCTAGATCATGCCTAGCAGCAACAACACCAGCAGAATCACCAACACCACGCCGATAATGCCGGAAGGGCCATAGCCCCAGCTGCGCGAGTGTGGGAAGACGGGTAAGCCACCAATCAGCAGCAGGATCAGGATGATGATGAGGATCGTGGTCATGGCGGAGTCCTTGCGTGGTTAGGGGTCAAGGGCCTCGGACTGCTGGCCTCTTGTTAAATCGGACCGGTGCGCTTGGCTAAAGATTCCATTTGTTCGGTACTGACCGCTTGGTCATGCCCTTTCATTCACTACCCTGATGAACCCTCCCTCTCGGCAATGCCTTGATTAGACTCGCCTGACAACCCATCAGCACAAGGCCTGCCACCATGCAAAACCGCATCATGATCACCGGCGCCGGGTCCGGCCTCGGCCGCGAGATCGCCCTGCGCTGGGCACGCGAGGGCTGGCGCATGGCGCTGGCCGATGTCAACGAGGCCGGCCTGCGCGAAACGCTGGAGCTGGCCCGGAAAGCCGGTGGCGACGGATTTATCCAGCGCTGTGATGTGCGCGACTACAGCCAGCTCACGGCGCTGGCCCAGGCCTGCGAAGAGCGCTTTGGCGGCATCGATGTAATCGTCAACAACGCCGGCGTCGCCTCGGGCGGCTTCTTCGCCGAGCTGTCGCTTGAGGACTGGGACTGGCAAATCGCAGTCAACCTCATGGGCGTGGTCAAGGGCTGCAAGGCCTTCCTCCCGCTGCTGGAGCGCAGCCAAGGGCGGATCATCAACATCGCCTCGATGGCCGCGCTGATGCAGGGCCCGGGCATGAGCAACTACAACGTCGCCAAGGCCGGTGTGCTGGCCCTGTCGGAAAGCCTGCTGGTGGAATTGCGCCAAGTGCAGGTGGCGGTGCACGTGGTGTGCCCGTCGTTCTTCCAGACCAACCTGCTGGATTCGTTCCGTGGCCCGAACCCGGCCATGAAGGCCCAGGTCGGCAAGCTGCTGGAGGGCTCGCCGATCAGCGCGGTCGATATCGCCGAGTACATCCACCGGCAAGTGGCTGCCGGCGAGTTTCTGATCTTGCCCCACGAGGCCGGGCGCCAGGCGTGGCAGCTCAAGCGCGAGGCACCTGAGCGGCTGTATGACGAGATGGCCGACATGGCGGTGAAAATGCGTGCTAAGGCGCCTGCACGATGATCTGTCTGTAGGGGAAATTACCCGTGGATGTAGGTTGCTTCTGAATTGGACTGGAACTATTGAGTAGCCTTAAGTACCCGAGGCACGCTCCGGTTTTCCCTTACGCTGGAGGATCGGATCATGCTGGTAATAGGGCGCGAAGTAGGCGAAGTCATCACCATTGGCGATGACATCCGCATCATGGTGGTCGAGACGCGGGACGGGATGGTGCGTTTTGGGGTGAGTGCGCCCCGCGAGGTGCCGGTGCACCGCGCCGAGGTGTACAAGCGCATCAAGGAGGGGGAGGTGCGCAAGGGGCGTGGCGCGTGAGGGCGTCAGTCGAGCAGCTCGCGTGGCACATCATGTTTGGCCAGGAGCTGGCATTGCTGGCTTTCCGGGTCGAACAGGATGAACGCCTGGCCCTTGGCCAATGCCTGGCGCACCCGCAACACGCGGGTTTCGAGGGGGGTGTCGTCGCCGTTGTCGGTGCCGTCGCGGGTGACGAAGTCCTCGATCAGCAGGGTCAGGGTGTCGGCTTGCAGTTGGTCGTAGGGGATTAGCATGGCGCGCGATTCTGGGGGTTGAGTGTGGGCATGCTACGCGAAACGTTCGTGCATTTGGGGCCGCTGTGCGGCCCCAAACTATCAGCCTTTATTCCCAACCAGGCTATCCACCGCCGGCACCCGCGTATCGCTCTCCATCTGTGCATCGTGCTCCAGCTGATGGCTGAAGCGCTCGAGCGAGGCATTGGCCGGCTGCGAATCACTGGCAAACACCGGTGGGCTCAGCAAATACGCTGACAGCAACCGGCTCAGCGCCGCCAGGCTGTCGATATGCGTGCGCTCGTATCCGTGCGTGGCATCGCAGCCAAACGCCACCAGCGCGGTCCGGATGTCATGCCCCGCCGTCACCGCCGAATGGGCATCGCTGAAGTAGTAACGGAACAGGTCGCGCCTGACCGGTAGGTCGTGGTCGCCGGCCAGCTTCAGCAGGTGACGCGACAGGTGGTAATCGTAAGGCCCCGAAGAGTCCTGCATGGCCACGCTCACCGCATGCTCGCTGGAGGCCTGGCCTGGCGCTACCGGGGCAATGTCGATGCCGACGAATTCGCTGACGTCCCAGGGCAGGGCACCTGCCGCGCCGGAGCCGGTTTCTTCGGTGATGGTGAACAGCGGGTGGCAGTCGATCAGCGGCTGTCGGCCACTTTCCACCACCGCCTTGAGCGCCGCCAGCAATGCGGCTACGCCCGCTTTGTCGTCCAGGTGGCGGCCGCTGATGTGGCCGCTTTCAGTGAACTCTGGCAACGGGTCGAAGGCGACGAAATCGCCGATCGAGACCCCCAGGGCTTCGCAATCGGCGCGGGTCGCGCAGTAGGCATCCAGGCGCACTTCCACGTGGTCCCAACTGATAGGCATCTGGTCGATGGCGGTGTTGAACGCATGCCCGCTGGCCATCAGCGGCAACACGCTGCCGCGGAACACGCCGGTGTCGGTGAACACACTGACCCGGCTGCCCTCGGCAAAGCGGCTCGACCAGCAGCCCACTGGCGCCAGCGCCAGGCGGCCGTTGTCCTGCAACTGACGCACGCTGGCACCGATGGTGTCCAGGTGCGCCGAAACGGCGCGGTCGGGTGAGCTTTGCCGGCCTTTGAGGGTGGCGCGGATGGTGCCACGGCGGGTCAGCTCGAAGGGGATGCCCAACTCATCCAGGCGTTCGGCCACGTAGCGCACGATGGTGTCGGTGAAGCCGGTGGGGCTGGGGATGGCGAGCATCTCCAGCAGAACGCGTTTGAGGTAGTCGAGATCGGGTTCGGGTTGGTGTTCGGACATGGGTACTCCTTACTGGCCTCTTCGCGGGGCAAGCCCGCTCCCACACGTAAACCTGAAACCTATGGGAGCGGGCTTGCCCCGCGAAAGGGCCATCATTGATTTACGCCAGTCCCCGGCTATGCGGGAACAACAAGTCGATAAACCGCTCAGCCGTTGGCTGCGGTTCATGATTGGCCAGGCCGGCGCGTTCGTTGGCCTCGATGATCACGTACTCCGCCTGTTCGGCATCACGCACCATGAAGTCCAACCCCACCACCGGAATCTCCAGCGCCCGTGCCGCGCGCACTGCCGCATCGGCCAGCACGGGGTGCAGGCGCTCGGTCACGTCCTCAAGGGTGCCGCCGGTGTGCAGGTTGGCAGTACGCCGCACCGCCAGGCGTTGGCCGGCAGGTAGCACGTCGTCATAGCCCAGCCCCGCCGCACGCAGGGTGCGCTCGGTTTCATCGTCTAACGGGATGCGGCTTTCACCGCCGGTCGCGGCCTGGCGCCTGCGGCTCTGGGCTTCGATCAGCGCGCGGATGTCGTGCTTGCCATCGCCCACTACCTGGGCCGGGTGGCGTATGGCAGCCGCCACCACTTCGAAGCCGATCACCACGATGCGCAGGTCAAGGCCGGCATGGAAGCTCTCCAGCAGCACACGGCTGTCGAACTGCTTGGCGTGGGCCACTGCGTGGGTGAGTTCGTCGAGGGTGGTGAGGTTCACCGCCACACCTTGGCCTTGTTCGCCATCCACCGGCTTGACCACCACCGCGCCATGCTCGTCGAGAAACGCCAGGTTGTCGTCGGCGTTGCCCGCCACTTGCTGCGCTGGTACACGCAGTCCGGCGTTGCTCAGTGCTCGCTGGGTCAGGCACTTGTCTTGGCACAGGGTCATGGTCACGGCGCTGGTCAGGTCGCTTAGCGACTCCCGGCAACGAATGCGACGCCCGCCCAGGCTCAAGGTGAACAGCCCGCCTGCGGCGTCCTCGACCTGCACTTCGATACCACGGCGCAGTGCCTCGTCGACGATGATCCGTGCATAAGGGTTAAGCCCTGCTTCAGGGCCGGGGCCGAGGAACAGGCGTTCGTTGATGCCGTTCTTGCGCTTGACGGCGAAGGTCGGCAGGTTGCGAAACCCGAGTTTCTCGTACAGGCGCTTGGCCTGGCGGTTGTCATGCAGCACCGACAGGTCCAGGTAGGCCAGGCCGCGGCTCATGAAGTGCTCGATCAGGTGGCGCACCAGCACTTCACCCACGCCAGGGCGGGTGCAGTGCGGGTCCACGGCCAGGCACCACAGGCTGCTGCCGTGCTCGGGGTCATCGAACGCCTTGGCATGGTTAAGGCCCATGACGCTACCGATCACCGCGCCGCTGTCTTCATCCTCGGCCAGCCAGTAAACCGGGCCGCCGAGGTGACGTGGCGTGAGCCGGTCAGGGTCGACCGGCAACATGCCGCGCGCTTGGTAAAGGGTATTGATCGCCTGCCAGTCCCCCAGGTTTTGCGCCCGCCGTACGCGAAAACCGCGAAACACCCGCTGCGCCGGGCGGTAGTCGGTAAACCACAGGCGCAGGGTGTCGGAGGGGTCGAGAAACAACTGCTGCGGCGCCTGCGCCAGTACCTGCTGCGGTGCGGCCACGTACAGGGCAATGTCGCGCTCGCCGGGGCGCTCGTCCAGCAGTTGCTCGGCGAGTGAGACGGGGTCTGGGTAGGTATGGCCGATCAGCAGCCGGCCCCAACCGCAGTGCACGGCACGTGGCTGGTCGTGGGGCTCGCTGCCATCGCCGGCCAGGCGCGCCTGCAAACGCTCGTAGGACGGTGCCTGGCCGCGCAACAGGCGCTGGCCGTAGGCGATTTCGTGGGCTTTCATCGGTCAGATTCCTTGTTCGCTCAGCCACAGGTTGAGCGCCGCCAGCTGCCACAGCTTGGAGCCTCGCAGCGGCGTCAACTGGCCGTGCGGATTGCTCAGCAAGCGGTCGAGCATGGCCGGGTTGAACAGCCCTCGGTCTTGGCTGGGGTCGGTCAGCAGTTCGCGCACCCAACCCAGCGTTGCGCCTTCCAGGTGCTTCAGGCCTGGGACCGGGAAGTAGCCCTTCTTGCGGTCGATCACCTCATGCGGGATGACCCGTCGGGCGGCCTGCTTGAGCACCTGTTTGCCGCCATCGGGCAGCTTGAAGCGTGCCGGGATGCGTGCCGACAGTTCCACCAGGCGGTAATCGAGGAACGGCGTACGCGCTTCCAGGCCCCAGGCCATGGTCATGTTGTCGACCCGTTTGACCGGGTCGTCGACCAGCATCACTGTGCTGTCCAGGCGCAAGGCCTTGTCGACTGGGTCGCTGGCGCCAGGGCGGGCGAAGTGCTCGCGGACAAAGTCGCCGGCGGCATCGGTTTCCAGCAGCCAAGGAGCTTGCACGGTGTCACGGTACTCGGCGTGGCTGCGGTCGAAGAACGCGTCGCGGTACGCACCAAAGGCATCCTCGGCGCCATCCACCTGTGGGTACCAGTGGTAGCCAGCGAACAGTTCGTCGGCGCCTTGGCCGCTTTGCACGCCTTTGCAGTGCTTGGCCACTTCCCGCGACAGCAAGTAGAAGGCAATGCAGTCATGGCTGACCATCGGTTCGCTCATGGCGCGGAAGGCGGCCGGGAGCTGGTCGATGATTTCATGTTCGGCGATGCGCAACTGGTGGTGGCGGGTGCCGTAGTGGCGGGCGATCAGGTCGGAGTACTCGAATTCGTTGCCGCGTTCTCCGCCGGCATCTTCGAAGCCGATGGAGAAGGTCGACAGGTCGTCCACACCGGCTTCACGCAGCAGGCC
Organism: Pseudomonas sp. B21-031; assembly: GCF_024748985.1. Classification (NCBI taxonomy): domain Bacteria; kingdom Pseudomonadati; phylum Pseudomonadota; class Gammaproteobacteria; order Pseudomonadales; family Pseudomonadaceae; genus Pseudomonas; species Pseudomonas sp. B21-031. The sequence continues at coordinate 1,422,010 of NZ_CP087181.1, forward strand.
GACCAGCAAGCTGGAATCGACCCCGCCAGACAACAGCACGCCAACGTCCACCGCGGCACGCTGGCGGATCGCCACGGCATCGCGGGTGGCGTCGAGTACCCGGGTGGTCCAGCCTTCGAGGTCCAGTTCACGCTCGTCGGGGTGGGCGCCGTACTGCAGTTGCCACCACGTCTGGCGTTCGATTTCGCCGTGGCGGTCGACGCGCATCCAGGTGCCCGGCTCAAGCTTTTGCACATTGGCCAGCAGCGTGCGCGGCGCGGGCACCACGGCGTGGAAGTTCAGGTAGTGGTTGAGCGCTACCGGGTCGATCATCGGGTCGATGTCGCCGCCCTTGAGCAGGGCAGGCAAGGTCGAGGCAAAGCGCAGGCGCTCGCCGTTGCGCGACAGGTACAGCGGCTTGACGCCAAGGCGGTCGCGGGCCAGGAACAGGCGCTGGTTGTCGCGCTCCCAGATGGCCAGGGCGAACATGCCATTGAGCTTGGGCAGCAAGGCCGCGCCCCAGGCGTGGTAGCCCTTGAGCAGCACTTCGGTGTCGCCATCGGACCAGAACGTGTAGCCCAGGTCTTGCAGCTCCTGGCGCAGTTCGGGGAAGTTGTAGATGGCGCCGTTGAAGGCCAGCGACAGGCCGAGGGTGTTGTCGACCATCGGCTGAGCCGAACCGTCGGACAAGTCCATGATTTTCAGCCGGCGGTGGCCGAGGGCGATCGGGCCCTGGCTATGGAAGCCCCAAGCGTCCGGGCCGCGAGGCGCCAGATGGTGGGTGATGCGCTCCACCGCGGCCAGGTCGGCCGGGCGAGGGGCTTGGTCGAGGGGGGTGAAACGTAACTCTCCTGCTAATCCGCACATAAGTCCTTACCGGTTTTTCCGTTGGGGAGGCGGTGCCCAGAATCAGGGCGCCGTAAGGAACTGACCGGTGAGGTTTGTAGGAGTTTTAGAACGATCTGTTATATGGGTGGGGTTGATGGGGGGTTGGTTTGGCATTTGTTGCGCCGGTGAGATCGAGCGCCGCACGCGCGGCGCTTCGCAGCACAAGGCTGCTCCTACAGGTGTATGGCGTGATATCGAGCCGGACAAACAAGGCGGTCGCGCGCCGCCTTCACAGGCGTGACTGGCCCGAAAAAGAGGTAGGAGCAGCCTTGTGCTGCGAAGCGTCGCGCAAGCGGCGCTCGATCTCAAAGGCGCAACCTATCCCCAGGCATGCACCCCAGCCCTATCACTTACCCCGAACCAACCTGCGCAAGGCAAACCGGTTCGGATGGCACGCCTCAGCCACCGCCCGTGGCACTGGCAACGGCTCCCCGCACACCCAGGCCGCAATCAATTCGCCCGACAGCGGGGCCGTGATCAACCCCCGCGACCCATGCCCGCTGTTCACATACAGCCCGTCGAGCCAAGGGCACTCCACCTCCGGCACCTGGCGCGCGTCCTTGCCCAGTACGGCGAAGGCTTCGGCAAAGGCCTGCGGGTCGGCCATGGGCCCGACGATTGGCAGGTAATCCGGGCTGGTGCAGCGAAACGCCGCCCGGCCCTGCAACTGCTCAGGGTGAAGCGCAGCGGTGTCCAGGCGCTGGGCCAGGTCCACAGAAATATCGTCCAGCAGCGCCAGGTTGCCCTTGTGCTCGGCAACGGTCGGCGCCAGGTCGTCACTGTGGAAGTCGAAGCTGGCGCCTAGGGTGTGTTCGCCCTCGCGCGGCGGCGCCACATAGCCGTCCGCACACACCACCGTGCGCAGGGCGCGGCTGCTCTCGGTGGCCGGCAGGCGGGTGATCTGCCCGCGGATACGCTTGAGCGGCAGTTGTGCGCAGGGCGCGAAATGTCGCACGTCGGCAGCACCGGCCAACACCACCAGCGGCGCGCTGGCCAGCAAGCGTTCGCCGTCCCAGGCCTGCCACAGGTGATCGACCTTGCGCAGTTCGATCACCTCATGGTGCACCCGAAGCTGGATCCTGGGGTGTTGCAACTGCGCCTGGCACAAGGCCGGCGGGTGTACCCAGCCGCCTTCCGGATAGAACAGGCCACCTGCGGGCAATGCCACCCCGGCAATGGCTTCGGCCTGGTCACGGTCAAGTGCGTGCAGCAGGTCGTGGTCGAACGCCTCGGCCAGTTTGCCCTGGCGTTCGGCCTCCTTGCTGTCGAACGCCAGCTGCAGCACCCCGCAAGCATCCCAGTCGCTGCCGCGTTGCAAGTGCGCTAGCTGGCGCCGGGTGTAGCCGAAGCCGGCCAGGATCATCTGTGAAAGGGCCGTACCATGGGCAGACAGCTTGAGGTACAGCACCCCTTGTGGGTTACCGGAGGCTTCCTGAGCAGGCGCCGCATGGCGCTCCAGTACCGTGACCTGCCAGCCACGCCTGGCCAGGCTCGCGGCACTGGCACTGCCCGCCAGCCCGGCGCCGATCACCAAGGCCTCGCGTGGCCCCGCAGCACTGCGCGGGCGGCCATACCACGGCAGCTGTTTACGCGTGGCGGTCGGCCCGGTGTAGGCACCGCTCATCACCTCCCACTTTTTGCCGATACCCGGCACCTTCTTCATGGCGAACCCGGCCTCGACCAGGCTACGCCGCACCCAACCGGTGGTGGTGAAAGTGCCCAGCACAGTACCTGGGTGTGACAGCTGCGCCAGTTGCGCGAACAGCTCTGGGGTCCACATGTCGGGGTTTTTGGCCGGGGCGAAGCCGTCGAGGAACCACACGTCGATGCGCGCATCAAGCGGCGGCAATTGCTCAAGCACATCGCCAATCAGCAGGGTCAGGGTCACCCGGCCGTTGGCGAAGGTGAACTGCTGAAACCCTGGGTGCACAGCCACGTACTGCTCAAGCAGTGGCTCGGTATAGGCCGCCAGCTCTGGCCACAGGCGCACCGCCCGGGCCATGTCGTCGTGGCCGAGCGGGTATTTTTCGACACTGACGAAATGCAGGCGGGCGTCGGCGTGGGCGTGCTGGTCGAATAACTGCCAGGCACAGAAAAAGTTCATGCCGGTGCCGAAACCGGTTTCGCCGATCACCAGGCAGGTGTGCGGGGCCAGGTCGGCGAAGCGCTCGGCCAGGCGCGTCTGGCCGAGGAAGACGTGTTTGGTTTCTTCGATGCCTTCGTTGACGGCGAAGTACACGTCGTCGTACTGCCGCGAATGGGGGCGGCCCTGGTCGTCCCAGTCGATCTGGGCATGTTGGAGGAGGGTGGACATGGTGGGCTCGGTTGCAGCGGATGGCGGGATTTTATGCCATCTGCGGTTTTTACGCTGGTTGCACGAACACAGCCCCAGCACAAATCCGCTAGTCTTGGTTATCCAATGAAGGAGCCACTGCATGTTCGAATCCGCTGAAATCGGTCACAGCATCGACAAGGAGACCTACGACGCCGAAGTGCCCGCCCTGCGCGAGGCGCTGCTCGAAGCCCAGTACGAGCTCAAGCAGCAGGCGCGCTTCCCGGTGATCGTGCTGATCAATGGCATCGAAGGCGCCGGCAAGGGCGAGACGGTCAAGCTGCTCAATGAGTGGATGGACCCGCGCATGATCGATGTGCTCACCTTCGACCAGCAGACCGACGAAGAACTCGCCCGGCCACCGGCTTGGCGCTATTGGCGGGCCTTGCCGCCGAAAGGGCGGATGGGCGTGTTTTTTGGCAACTGGTACAGCCAGATGCTGCAGGGCCGTGTGCATGGGGTGTTCAAGGACGCCGTGCTCGACCAGGCCATCACCGGTGCCGAACGCCTGGAACAGATGCTGTGCGACGAAGGCGCGCTGATCATCAAGTTCTGGTTCCACCTGTCCAAGAAGCAGATGAAAGCCCGCCTCAAGGCGCTCAAGGACGACCCGCTGCACAGTTGGCGCATCAGCCCGCTGGACTGGCAGCAGTCCGAGACCTACGACCGTTTCGTGCGCTTTGGCGAGCGGGTGCTGCGCCGCACCAGCCGTGACTACGCGCCCTGGCACGTGGTCGAGGGGGTCGACCCTTACTACCGCAGCCTGGCGGTGGGGCGCATTCTGCTGGACGGCCTGCAAACCGCCCTCGCCAACAACCCCAAGGGCAAGCACCAGGGCAACGTCGCGCCGTTGGGGCGCAGCATTGACCAGCGCAGCCTGATCGGTGCCCTGGACATGACCCTGCGCCTGGACAAGCAGGATTACCAGGAACAGCTGGTCACCGAGCAAGCGCGCCTGGCCGGCCTGCTGCGCCACAAGCACATGCGCCGGCATGCCCTGGTGGCGGTGTTCGAAGGCAACGACGCGGCTGGCAAGGGCGGCGCGATCCGCCGCGTGGCGGCGGCGCTGGACCCACGCCAGTACCGCATCGTGCCGATTGCCGCGCCCAGCGAAGACGAACGCGCGCAGCCGTACCTGTGGCGTTTCTGGCGGCACGTTCCGGCGCGGGGCAAGTTCACTATCTTCGACCGCTCCTGGTATGGGCGGGTGCTGGTGGAGCGGGTCGAGGGGTTCTGCAGCCCGGCCGACTGGATGCGTGCCTACAGCGAGATCAACGATTTTGAAGAGCAGTTGGTGAATGCCGGTGTGGTGGTGGTCAAGTTCTGGTTGGCGATCGACCAGCAGACCCAGCTGGAGCGTTTTGAAGAGCGTGAGCAGATCCCCTTCAAACGCTACAAAATCACCGAGGATGACTGGCGCAACCGCGAAAAATGGGACCTGTATACCGAGGCAGTGGGCGACATGGTCGACCGCACCAGCAGCGAGATCGCGCCATGGACTCTGGTCGAGGCCAATGACAAGCGCTGGGCCCGGGTGAAGGTATTGCGCACCATCAACGAGGCGCTGGAAGCAGCGTTCGCCAAGGACAAGAAATAGCCACCTGTGCCCGTTGGTCATTGGGGCTGCTGTGCAGCCCATCGCCGGCAAGCTGGCTCCCACAGGTTAGGGCGTGGATCTCAGGAGGCGGTGTATCTGTGGGAGTCGGCTTGCCGGCGATGGGGCGCGCAGCGGCACTTTCGGACTGCCCGTCCAGCCATGCCGCGGTGGAATGACCTGATGAATTCTTTTCCCGGCACTTAGCCCCGCGCCAGCCGCCAAGCCCGTAGAATCCAAGCACCCCCACCACGGGCTTGATCGAGGGTTTTATGCACACCACTTCCGGACGCTGGGTCTATGGCCTGCTGTTGGCACTTCTGACCGCGCTGTTGTGGGGCATCCTGCCGATCAAGCTCAAGCAGGTGTTGCAGGTGATGGACCCGATCACCGTCACCTGGTACCGCCTGTTGGTGTCTGGCGGGCTGTTGTTCGCCTGGCTGGGGGCCAAGCGCCAGTTGCCCTCGTTCGGCAAGCTCGGGCCCAAGGGCAAGGGGTTGGTGGCCGTGGCCGTGCTTGGCCTGATGGGCAACTACGTGCTGTACCTGATCGGCCTTAAGCTGCTTAGCCCAGGCACCGCGCAACTGGTGGTGCAGGTAGGCCCGGTGCTGTTGCTGGTGGCCAGCGTATTCGTGTTCAAGGAGCGCTTCAGCCTGGGGCAGGGGCTGGGCCTGGTGGTATTGATCGGCGGTTTCGGGCTGTTCTTCAACCAGCGCCTGGAAGAGCTGCTGACCTCACTCGGCACCTACACCACTGGCGTGCTGACCATTTTGCTGGCGACCAGCATCTGGGTGTTCTACGCCTTGAGCCAGAAGCAGCTGCTGACGGCATGGCATTCGCAGCAGGTGATGATGGTGATCTACCTGAGCTGCGCCGCGCTGCTCACGCCGTGGGTACACCCACTGGAAGCATTGCAACTGACGCCGCTGCAAGGCTGGCTGCTGTTGGCCTGTTGCCTGAATACCCTGGTGGCGTATGGCGCCTTTGCCGAGGCACTGGCGCACTGGGAGGCCTCAAGGGTGAGCGCGACGCTGGCGTTGACGCCGTTGGTGACCTTTGTGGCGGTGGCGCTGGCGGCCTGGGTGTGGCCCGACTATGTGCATGCCGAGGACATCAATGCCCTGGGGTATCTGGGGGCGGTGACGGTGGTGCTGGGGTCGGCGCTGGTGGCGCTGGGGCCTTCGTTGGTTGCCGGTTGGCGTGCCAGAAAGGCGCGATTGGCGCAGGTCCATCAATAGAATGCGCTAACCACCGTCCTTGTAGGAGCAGCCTTGCGCTGCGAAGAGGCCAGTGAAAATAGCGAAAAATCACTGTGTTTGCACCGGCCTCTTCGCAGCACAAGGCTGCTCCTACAGGGGAGGGGGGATCGGGTCAGCCTTTACCCCCGGGCGCCAGCATGTTCTCCGGCCTGACCCACTGATCGAACTGTTCATTGGTCAGGTACTTCAACGCCAACGCCGCCTCGCGCAAGGTCGTGCCTTCGGCATACGCCTTCTTGGCAATCTCCGCCGCCTTGTCATAGCCAATATGCGGGTTCAATGCCGTCACCAGCATCAACCCTTGCTCCAGGTGCGCCGCCATCTGCTCGGCATCCGGCTCGATCCCGGCCACGCAGTGCTGCTGGAAGTTGCGGCAGCCATCAGCCAGCAGTTCGACCGACTGCAGCAAGTTGTGGATGATCACCGGTTTGAACACGTTCAACTGCAAGTGGCCTTGGCTGGCGGCAAAACCGATCGCCGCGTCGTTGCCCAGCACCTGGCAGGCCAGCATGGACAGCGCCTCGCACTGGGTCGGGTTGACCTTGCCGGGCATGATCGAGCTGCCCGGCTCGTTGGCCGGCAAGCGCACTTCCGCCAGCCCGGTGCGGGGGCCGGAGCCAAGCAGGCGCAGGTCATTGGCAATTTTCATCAAGGCCACGGCCAGGGTCTTCAGCCCCCCCGCCAGGCTCGTCAGCGGTTCATGGCCGGCAAGGGCGGCGAACTTGTTGGGCGCGGTGACGAATGGCAAGCCGGAAAGGGCCGCCAGCTCGGCCGCGATGGCTTCGGCAAAGCCGTGTGGCGCGTTCAGGCCGGTACCGACGGCCGTGCCGCCCTGGGCCAGTTCGCAGACTGGGGGCAGGGTGGCGCGAATGGCGCGCTGGGCGTAATCGAGCTGGGCGACGAAGGCTGAGACCTCCTGGCCGAAGGTGATCGGCGTGGCGTCCATCATGTGCGTACGGCCGGTCTTGACCAGTTTGAGGTGGCGCGCCGACAGTTCGGCCAACCCCGAGGACAACTCGGCGATCGCCGGCAGCAGTTTTTCATGCACCGCCTGGGCCGCGGCAATGTGCATGGCGGTGGGGAAACAGTCGTTGGAACTCTGCGAGCGATTGACGTGGTCGTTGGGGTGCACGGGCGTTTTGCCGCCACGGCCCTTGCCGGCCAGTTCGTTGGCGCGCCCGGCGATGACTTCGTTGACGTTCATGTTGCTCTGGGTGCCGCTGCCGGTTTGCCAGACCACCAGCGGGAACTGATCGTCATGCTGGCCGTCGAGCACTTCGTCGGCGGCCTGTTCGATCAGCCGGGCGATATCGGCCGGCAGGTCGCCGTTGCGGTTGTTGACCCGTGCCGCGGCTTTCTTGATCAGCGCCAGGGCGTGCAGCACCGCGAGCGGCATGCGTTCCTTGCCAATGGCGAAGTTGATCAGCGACCGCTGGGTCTGCGCACCCCAGTAGGCGCCCTCAGGAACTTCGACCGGGCCCAGGCTGTCTGTCTCGATACGGCTCATTCTGCGCTCACTCCTTTGTGGTTCGAAATCGCAGTTTAGGCCCTGATTCGACAGAGCGGTTCCATCGCTCGTCGTGCCCACTTGAGCACATCGCCACCACAGCGCAGAATGCTCTACTCTGAGGTACCCGCCTCCCTCTCTTGAAGGAAATGCAATGACCCGTCTCCGTGTCCTTTGTGCCGCCGTCGCCCTGGCCTGTGCCAGCGGCCAGGTACTCGCTGCCACCGCCAGTCACAACGCTGCCGCCGAGAAATTCCTGACCCTGGCCAACGCCGACAAGCTGGGCACCCCGGTCTATATGCAGGTCCAACAAATGTTCGCCCAGCGCTTCGCCCAAACCAAGGCGCCTGCGTCCAAGCAACCGGTGCTGCAAAGCTACCAGGCCAAGGCCAACGCCGCCCTGGACAGCGCCATCGGCTGGAACAAGCTGAAGCCGAAAATGGTCGACCTGTACACCGCCACCTTCACCGAGGCCGAGCTCAAGGACCTGGTCAAGTTCTACGAGTCGCCGCTGGGTAAGAAAGTCCTGCGCGAAATGCCTAAGGTTACCCAGCAGTCGGCCCAGCTGACCCAGCAGAGCCTGGAGCCTGCGGTACCGGTGGTCAACAAGCTGCTCGAAGACATGACCAAAGAGCTTGACCCGAACGCTGGCAAGGCCGCCGCCCCCGCCAAGAAGTGAGTAACGCGTGATGAGCATGCAGCACCGCATCGAGCAACAACTGGCCGCGCTGGCGCCGCAACACCTGGAAGTGCTCAATGAAAGTCACATGCACAGTCGTGGTCAGGAGACCCACTACAAGGCAGTGATCGTCAGCGAGCAGTTTGCCGGGCTGAACAGCGTCAAGCGTCACCAGAAGGTCTACGCCACCATGGGCGAGCTGATGGGCCAGATCCACGCCCTCGCGATCCACACCTACACCGCTGAAGAGTGGGCCAAGGTCGGCGTCGCACCGGCCTCGCCGGTGTGTGCGGGCGGCGGGCACTGAATCCTTTCTAGCGTTCTGGTAGAATCCGCAACAATCCCAAAGGGGGCCGCTTTGCGGCCCATCGCAGGCAAGCCAGCGCCCACACCCTGTACCTGTGGGCGCTGGCTTGCCTGAGATGGGCTGCGAAGCAGCCCCCTGTTTTTGTTACCCCGGTCCGCCCCTTACGAGGGCAACCACCTGGAGATTCACGTTCATGTCACAACCGATCGTCGTCGCGGCGCTGTACAAATTCGTCACCCTGCAAGACTACGCCGAGCTGCGCGAGCCGCTGCTCAAAGCCATGCTCGACAATGACGTCAAAGGCACCCTGCTGCTGGCCAACGAAGGCATCAACGGCACCGTGTCGGCCACCCGCGAAGGCATCGACGGCCTGCTGGCCTGGCTGCGCAACGACCCACGCCTGGTGGATGTCGACCACAAGGAATCCTACTGCGACGAACAGCCGTTCTACCGCACCAAGGTCAAGCTGAAGAAAGAGATCGTTACCCTCGGTGTGCCGGGCGTGGACCCCAACCAGCAGGTGGGCACCTACGTCGAGCCCAAGGACTGGAACGCCCTGATCAGCGACCCTGAAGTGCTGCTGATCGATACTCGCAACGACTACGAAGTGGCCATCGGCACGTTCAAGGGCGCCATCGACCCCAAGACCGAGACCTTCCGTGAGTTCCCCGAGTACATCAAGGCCAACTTCGACCCGAGCAAACACAAGAAAGTGGCGATGTTCTGCACCGGCGGTATCCGTTGCGAAAAAGCCTCCAGCTACATGCTCGGTGAAGGCTTCGAGGCGGTCTATCATCTTAAAGGTGGCGTCCTGAAGTACTTCGAAGAAGTGCCTCAGGAAGAAAGCCTGTGGGACGGCGACTGCTTCGTCTTCGACAACCGCGTCACGGTGCGCCATGACCTGAGCGAAGGCGAGTACGACCAGTGCCATGCCTGCCGCCACCCGATCAACGCAGAGGAGCGTGCGTCCGAGCACTATTCGCCAGGTGTCAGCTGCCCGCACTGCTGGGACAGCCTGAGCGAAAAAACTCGCCGCAGCGCCATCGACCGGCAGAAGCAGATCGAGCTGGCCAAGGCCCGCAACCTGCCGCACCCGATCGGTTACAACTACAAAGCCGAGGCCTGATGCATGTCTGCACGCCTGCTGTATGTGATGGACCCTATGTGCTCCTGGTGCTGGGGTTTTGCGCCGGTGGCCGCGGCCCTGATCGCCCAGGCGCGTGAAGCCGGCGTGCCGACCCGCCTGGTGCCAGGCGGCCTGCGCACCGGCGGCAGCGCCCTGGATGCGTCGACCCGCAAGTACATCCTCGAGCATTGGCAGGCGGTGGCCGACGCCACCCGCCAGCCGTTTCGTTTCGAGGGAGCCATGCCCGACGGTTTCGTCTACGACACCGAACCTGCCTGCCGCGCCCTGGTCACCGCCCGTGAGCTGGACGCCGAGCGTGTCTGGCCACTGCTGGCGCTGATCCAGCGCGCGTTCTACGAGGCCGGCATCGACGTTACCACCGCGCCGCACCTGGTTGAGCTGGCCGAACAGGCGGGCTTCGACCGTGCGGTGTTTGCCGAGGCCTTTGCCCGCGCCGACACGCGTGTAGCCACCGCAGCCGATATTGCGTGGGCGCAAGACTTGGGCATCGCCGGTTTCCCCACCCTGCTGGCCGAGCGTAACGGCCAGCTGGCGCTGCTGACCAACGGCTACCAGCCGCTGGAGCGCCTGCAACCCTTGCTCGGCCGCTGGCTGCAGCAGGCTGCCTGTGCTTGATGTGCCCGGGTCGCCCGACCCTGTGCCAGGGAAACCCCACAGTGCGGCCGATCGACTGAGCTGGGCGGAAATCCGCCGCCTGGCGCTGCATCACAAGAAAAACCTCTGGTCTGCCAACCTGATTGCCGTGCTCGCGGCGTGCTGCAGCGTGCCGATCCCTTTGCTGCTGCCGCTGCTGGTGGATGAAGTGCTGCTGGGCCACGGCGACGCCGCGCTGAAGTGGATGAACCACCTGCTGCCGGCCAACTGGCAGGTCGCGGCCGGCTATATCGGCCTGATGCTGGCGCTGACGTTGTGCCTGCGCCTGGCCGCCCTGGCCTTCAATGTGGTGCAGGCCAAGCTGTTTGCCGGGCTGGCCAAGGATATCGTCTACCGCCTGCGTATTCGGCTGATCGAACGGCTCAAGCGGATTTCCCTCAAGGAATACGAAAGCCTGGGCAGCGGCACGGTGACCACTCACCTGGTCACCGACCTGGACACCCTCGACAAATTCGTCGGCGAGACCCTCAGCCGCTTCCTGGTCGCCATGCTGACCCTGACCGGCACGGCGGCCATCCTGATCTGGATGCACTGGCAACTGGCGTTGCTGATTTTGCTGTTCAACCCGCTGGTGATCTACTTCACCGTGCAGTTGGGCAAGCGCGTCAAACACCTGAAAAAGCTCGAAAACGACAGCACCGCGCGCTTTACCCAGGCGCTGTCGGAAACCCTCGACGCCATCCAGGAGATCCGCGCCGGCAACCGCCAGGGCTATTTCCTGGGGCGTCTGGGCGTGCGCGCCCGGGAGGTGCGTGACTACGCCGTGGACTCGCAATGGAAGAGCGATGCCAGCGGCCGCGCCAGTGGTTTGTTGTTCCAGTTCGGCATCGACATCTTCCGCGCCGCGGCGATGCTCACGGTGCTGTTTTCCGACCTGTCGATCGGCCAGATGCTGGCAGTGTTCAGCTACCTGTGGTTCATGATCGGCCCGGTGGAACAACTGCTCAACCTGCAGTACGCCTATTACGCAGCCGGTGGCGCCCTGAGCCGGCTCAACGAGCTGCTGGCGCGTGCCGACGAGCCGCAGTACCCGGCGGCCAGTGACCCGTTCGTGGGCCGCGAAACAGTGGGCATCGAAGTGCGCGACCTGCGCTTCGCCTATGCCGACGAGCCGGTGCTCGAGCACCTCGACCTGTCCATCGCCCCAGGCGAGAAGGTGGCCATCGTGGGAGCCAGCGGTGGCGGCAAGAGCACCTTGGTGCAGCTGCTGCTTGGCCTGTACAGCGCCCAGGCGGGGACCATCCGCTTTGGCGGTGCCAGCCTGCAGGAAATCGGCCTGGAAACCCTTCGTGAAAACGTCGCGGTGGTGCTGCAGCACCCTTCGTTGTTCAACGACAGCGTGCGCGCCAACCTGACCATGGGCCGCGAGTGCAGCGACGAAGCCTGCTGGCAGGCGCTGCGCATTGCCCAGCTGGACGCCACCATCGCCGCCTTGCCGCAAGGCCTGGACAGCGTGGTGGGGCGTTCCGGCGTGCGCCTGTCCGGGGGCCAGCGGCAACGGCTGGCGATTGCCCGGATGGTTTTGGCCGAACCCAAGGTGGTGATTCTCGATGAAGCGACGTCGGCGCTGGATGCCGCCACCGAGTACAACCTGCACCAGGCCCTGGCGCGCTTCCTCAGCGGACGCACCACGCTGATCATCGCCCACCGCCTCTCGGCCGTGAAACAGGCCGACCGGGTGCTGGTGTTCGATGGCGGGCATGTGGCCGAAGATGGTGACCATCAGCAGCTGATTGCCGAGGGTGGTTTGTACGCCAAGCTGTACGGGCATCTGCAGCAGACCTGAGCCCCTTGTTACGGGTGGTGCGAATCGCCCGATTCCTTGTCATAAAAAACCCCTCCACGCAGATGGCAAATGGCCTACGCTGTGCTTGTCTGGGTTGATTCGAGCCTTATCTGCTCTGTGACAGGGACTCCATGAAGGGACATCGCACTCTAGAAGCGCCGAAGTTGCTGGGTATCATCTGGCCCTTCATTGCCGTCGTGATCTTCCAGGCGGCATTGGCCGGTCTCAGCCTCTATACGCTATCGGCGGTACGCGCCTATGTCGCGGGCGAGAGCTTGTGGTCCAAGGCTCAGAAAGACGCCATCTACTACCTCAACCTGTACGCCGACAACCGCGACGAAGGCACTTACCAGCGCTACCGCCAGGCCATTACCGTGCCCCACGGCGATCACCAGTTGCGTGAAGTGCTCGACCAGCCCAATCCAGACTTGAACGCCGCGCGCGATGCCGTGTTGCAGGGTGGCAACCACCCCAACGACGTCGAACGCATCATCTGGTTCTATCGCAACTTCCGCAGCATCAGCTACATGCAGACGGCCATCGACTACTGGGACATCGGCGACCGCTACCTGGGCCAGCTGGATGTGCTGGCGGGCGAGATGCGCACAGGCTTTGCCGGTGGCCAGGTCGATGCCGGTACGATCAGCGACTGGAAGGCCCGCATCGTCGCCATCAACGAAGGGGTGACGCCGGCCGCCAGGGCCTTCAGCGATGCGCTGGGCGAGGGCTCGCGCATGCTGCTGCAGGTGCTGCTGATCACCAACCTGCTGACTGCCTTGTTCCTCATTACCATTGCCTGGCGCCGCTCCAGCAAGTTGCTGGCCCAGCGCCAGGCGTTCGCCAGTGCCCTGCAGGCCGAAAAGGAGCGCGCGCAGATCACCCTGCAGGCGATTGGCGATGCGGTCATCACCACCGACGTCGATGGCTATATCGGCTACATGAACCCGGCGGCCGAGCAACTCACCCACTGGCAGGCCGGCCAAGCCCAAGGGCTGCCACTTTCGGCGCTGTTCAGCCTGGTGGACGAGCAGGCCGAAGAGGACGGCCGCAGCCTGGTCGAGCAGGTGCTCAGCGGCAGCCTGAAGGGCGGCGCCGAGCATGCCCGGCTGATCCAGCGCCTGGACGGCAGCACCGTGTCGATCAACCTAGTGGGCTCGCCCATCGTCAATGACGGGCAGGTCAGCGGCATCGTGCTGGTGCTGCACGACATGACCCAGGAGCGCCAATACATCGCCAACCTCTCCTGGCAGGCGACCCATGACGCCTTGACCGGCCTGGCCAACCGCCGTGAGTTCGAATACCGCCTGGAGCAAGCGCTCAACGGCCTGGCACGCCAGGCTGGGCGGCATTCACTGATGTTCCTCGACCTCGACCAGTTCAAGCTGGTCAACGACACCTGTGGTCACGCGGCGGGCGACGAGTTGCTGCGTCATATCTGCGCCGTGTTGCAGTCGGGGCTGCGCGAAGGTGACACCCTGGCCAGGCTGGGTGGCGATGAGTTTGGCGTGCTGCTGGAAAACTGCCCGCCGGACCAGGCCGAGCGTATTGCCGAGCAACTGCGCCAGATGGTCCAGAGCCTGCACTTCGTGTGGAAGGGGCGCCCGTTCGTCACCACCGTCAGCATTGGCCTGGTGAACATGGCGCAGGCCCCCGGTACCCTGGAGGCCTCGCTGCGCGCCGCCGACATGGCCTGCTACATGGCCAAGGAAAAGGGCCGCAACCGGGTGCAGGTGTACCACGCCGACGACAGCGAGCTGTCCATGCGCTTTGGCGAGATGGCCTGGATCCAACGTTTGCACGTGGCCCTGGAAGAAAACCGCTTCTGCTTGTATGCCCAGGAAATCGCCGCGCTGAAGACCATCGAAGGCCCTGGCCATATCGAGATTCTGCTGCGCCTGCACGACGAGAGCGGCCGCACCATCTTGCCCAGCAGCTTCATCCCCGCCGCCGAGCGCTATGGCCTGATGACCGCCCTTGACCGCTGGGTGGTGCGCAATGTGTTCCAGGTGATTCGCCAGTGCCTGGACGAAGGGCGCGAAGGGCCGCTGTCCATGTGCGCGATCAACCTGTCGGGGTCGAGCATCGGCGACGACAACTTCCTCGAGTACTTGCAGCGCTTGTTCGTCGAGTACGCCATCCCGCCACGCATGATCTGCTTCGAGATCACCGAAACCAGCGCCATTGCCAACCTCGGCAGTGCCATTCGTTTCATCAACGAACTGAAAGGGCTGGGGTGCCGGTTCTCGCTCGACGACTTCTGTGCCGGCATGTCGTCGTTCGCCTATTTGAAGCATTTGCCTGTGGATTTCCTCAAGATCGACGGCAGTTTTGTCAAGGACATGCTCGACGACCCGGTCAACCGGGCCATGGTCGAGGTCATCAACCACATCGGCCATGTCATGGGTAAGCGGACGATTGCCGAGTTTGTCGAAACCCCCTTGATCGAACAGGCCCTGCAGGAAATTGGCGTGGATTACGCCCAGGGCTACCTGATCGAACGGCCCCAGGTGTTCACCTGTGACAGCCTGCAGCGCCAACGGATCGCCGCACGGCCTCTGTTGCAGCGGGCACCTGGCACGTTTCGTTAGCTAGACAGCGGCTTTCGCTGACACAACACGTCCGAAAAATCACAAGGAACAAGGAGCTGAAAGTGATTGATGCATTCGTTCGTATCGGGCCATTGATGGACCCCGCCAGTTACCCTCAATGGGCCCAGCAACTGATTGAAGAGTGCCGCGAAAGCAAGCGCCGGGTGGTCGAGCATGAGTTTTACCAGCGCTTGCGTGATGGCCAGCTGAAGCCTTCGACCATCCGCCAGTACCTGATCGGCGGCTGGCCCGTGGTCGAGCAGTTCTCCCTGTACATGGCTCATAACCTGACCAAGACCCGCTATGGCCGCCACCCCGGCGAAGACATGGCGCGGCGCTGGTTGATGCGCAACATCCGCGTCGAGCTCAACCATGCCGACTACTGGCTGCACTGGTGCCATGCCCATGGCGTTCACCTGCATGACCTGCAGGCGCAGGAGGTGCCGCCCGAGTTGAATGGGCTCAATGACTGGTGCTGGCGGGTGTGTGCTACTGAAAACCTGGCGATTTCCATGGCAGCGACCAACTACGCCATCGAAGGCGCGACGGGGGAATGGTCGGCGGTGGTGTGCGCCAATGACACCTATGCCCAAGGTTTCCCGGAGGAGCAGCGCAAGCGCGCCATGAAGTGGCTGAAGATGCATGCGCAGTACGACGATGCGCACCCGTGGGAGGCGCTGGAAATCATCTGTACCTTGGCGGGGGAGAACCCGACGCTGGGGTTGCGTACCGAATTGCGCCGGGCGATCTGCAAGAGTTACGACTGCATGTACCTGTTCCTGGAGCGCTGCATGCAGCTGGAAGGGCGTCAGCAGGGGCGGGTGCGGCCGGCGTTGGCGGCGGGTTGATGGTCTACTGTGCTGGCCCTATCGCCGGCAAGCCGGCTCCCACAGAATTTCACCAAGCCAGAAGGCAATGATACCCCTGTGGGAGCCGGCTTGCCGGCGATAGGGCCAGTACAGGCCACCCAAAATCACTGGGCGTTGAACGCCTGCCCATTCACCCCAGTGCTGTCTGGCCCCATCAGGTACAGGTACACCGGCATGATCTCTTCAGGCAGCGGGTTGTTCTGCGGGTTCTCGCTCGGGTAAGCCTGGGCCCGCATCGCCGTGCGCGTGGCGCCCGGGTTGATGCTGTTGGAGCGCACCGGCGCAACCCCTTCCAGTTCGTCGGCCAAGGTCTGCATCAGGCCTTCGGTGGCGAACTTCGACACCCCGTAGGCGCCCCAGTAGGCCCGGCCTTTGCGCCCGACGCTGCTGGAGGTGAACACCACCGAGGCGTCCTCCGACAGCTTGAGCAGCGGCAGCAGGGTGCTGGTGAGCATGAAGGTGGCATCGACGTTGATGTGCATCACGCGCATGAAGTTGTCACCCGACAATTGCTCCAGTGGCGTGCGCGGGCCGATGATCGAGGCGTTGTTGAGCAGGCCATCCAGGCGCCCGAACTGGTCTTCGATCATGACGGCCAGCTCGTCGTACTGGTGGGGCAGGGCGGTTTCCAGGTTGAACGGGATTACCACCGGTTGTGGGTGCCCGGCGGCCTCGATCTGGTCGTAGACCTCGTTGAGGTTGGCCTCGGTCTTGCCCAGCAGCAGCACGGTGGCACCGAGCGCGGCGTAAGCCTTGGCAGCAGCGGCACCGATACCGCGGCCGGCACCGGTGACCAGGATGACCCGGCCTTGCAGCAGGTCGGGGCGGGCGGTGTAGTCGAACATTGTGTGGTCCTTCGAGTTCGTTGGCGCGGCACCTTACCCTGTGGGAGCGGGTTTACCCGCGAATGCGTCAGGTCAGGCAATCAAGCTGCCTGGTCCGGCCCTTTCGCGGGTAAACCCGCTCCCACAGGGACAAGGTAGGGGCTTGGAGTGAGGCTCAGCAGCCGCACAGCGCGCTGTCGATCACCTTGCGCAGTTCCAGCGGGTGGTCCACCACCACGTCGGCACCCCAGTTGTTCGGGTTGTCCTCTGGATGAATATAGCCGTAGCGCACCGCCGCCGTGCGGGTGCCGGCATCGCGGCCAGACTCGATGTCGCGCAGGTCGTCGCCGACGAACAGCACGCTGGCCGGGTCCAGGTTCAAGGTTTTGCAGGCCAGGATCAGCGGCTCGGGGTCGGGCTTGCTGTTTTTCACGTGGTCCGGGCAGATCAGCAGCGCCGAGCGCTCGGCCAGGCCCAGGCGCTGCATGATCGGCTCGGCAAAACGTACCGGCTTGTTGGTGACCACCCCCCACAGCAGGTTGCCTTTCTCGATGTCGGCCAACAGCTCGGCCATGCCGTCGAACAGCTTGCTGTGCACCGCACAGTCGCGCTGGTAGCGCTCGAGAAACTCCAGGCGCAAGGCCTCGAAGCCTTCAGCCTCCGGGTCCATGGCGAAGGTGGTGGCGACCATGGCACGGGCACCGCCGGAAATCACCCCGCGAATCAGGTTGTCGTCCACGGCCGGCAAGCCGCGCTCGGCGAGCATGGCCTGGCAGATGGCGATGAAGTCCGGCGCCGTGTCGAGCAGGGTGCCGTCCATGTCGAAGAGTACTGCTCGCAAACGCATGCTCATTCCTCGCGCAGGGTCTGGATCATGTAGTTGACGTCCACGTCGTTGCAAAGCTTGTAGTGCTTGGTCAACGGGTTGTAGGTCAGGCCGATGATGTCCTTGACTTCAAGGCCGGCAACACGGCTCCAGGCACCCAGCTCGGACGGGCGGATGAACTTCTTGAAGTCGTGGGTGCCGCGCGGCAGCATCTTCAGGATGTACTCGGCGCCGACGATGGCCAGCAGGTAGGCCTTCGGGTTGCGGTTGATGGTGGAGAAGAACACCTGGCCGCCAGGCTTGACCATGCGGTAGCAGGCGCGAATCACCGACGAAGGGTCGGGGACGTGCTCGAGCATTTCCAGGCAGGTGACCACGTCGAACTGCCCAGGCATCTCTTCGGCCAGTGCTTCGGCGGTGATCTGCCGGTATTCAACCTCGACGCCGGACTCCAGTTGGTGCAACTGGGCCACCGCCAGCGGGGCCTCGCCCATGTCGATGCCGGTTACCGAGGCGCCACGCAGGGCCATGGATTCGCTGAGAATGCCGCCGCCGCAGCCCACGTCCAGCACTTTCTTGCCAGCCAGGCCGACCCGCTCGTCGATCCAGTTGACGCGCAACGGGTTGATTTCATGCAGCGGCTTGAACTCGCTTTCACGGTCCCACCAGCGGTGGGCCAAGGCTTCGAACTTGGCAATTTCGGCGTGGTCGACGTTGCTCATTTAAGAGTCCTCTGAAACTTCGCTAAATTGGGCCGGAGTATACCCGAGCGCTCAAGCCCGAGGGTCGCTATAATCGCCGGCTTTTGATATCCGAACGACGGGGAGAGGCGATGCGCGAGCGACTTTTGGCGGCGGAGAAGGTGACCGCGATCCGCTGGCAAGGCGGCGTTCTGCATCTGCTCGACCAGCGCCTGCTGCCCGCGCAGGAGGTCTGGCTGGCCTGCGACAATGTCGCGCAGGTGGTGGACGCGATCCGTGACATGGCCGTGCGCGGTGCGTCGGCCATCGGCATTGCCGCGGCCTACGGCCTGGTCCTCGCCCTGGAAGAGCGCCTGGCCGAGGGTGGCGACTGGGAGCTGGACCTGGAAGAAGACTTCCTCAGCCTGGCGGAGGCGCGCCCCACCGCCGCCAACCTGTTCTGGGCGCTGAACCGCATGCGCGAGCGCCTGCAGCGCTTGCGCCCGGAAGAAGACGTGCTGGCGGCGCTGGAAGCTGAGGCGGTAGCGATTCATGAAAGCGACCGTGAAGCCAACCTGACCATGGCCCAGTACGGCATCGAACTGATTCGCCGTCATCAGGGCAACGCCCAGACCCTGCTCACCTATGGCAATGCCGGCGCCCTGGCCAGTGGCGGTTTTGGCACCGCGCTGGGGGTGATCCGCGCGGGTTATCTGGAGGGCATGGTCGAGCGGGTGTATGCCGGCGAAACCCGCCCCTGGCTGCAAGGCTCGCGCCTGACCGCCTGGGAGTTGGCCAACGAGGGCATTCCGGTGACGTTGTGCGCCGATTCGGCCCTGGCCCACCTGATGAAGAGCAAGGGCATCACCTGGGTCGTGGTCGGTGCCGACTGCATTGCGGCCAATGGTGACGTGGCCAGCAAGATCGGCACCTACCAGCTCGCGGTCAGTGCCATGCACCACGGCGTGCGCTTCATGGTGGTGGCGCCGAGCACCAGCATCGACCTGAACCTGGCCACCGGCGAGGACATCCCGCTTGAGGAGCGCGATGCAGACGAGCTGCTGGATTACGCCGGCACCCGCGTGGCGCCGCAGGTGGAGGTGTTCAACCCGGTGTTCGACGTGACCCCGGCCGACCTGATCGACGTGATCGTGACCGAGAAGGGCATCGTCGAACGCCCGGATACCGCCAAGCTGGCGCAGTTGATGTGCCGCAAGCGTTTGCACTGAGGGGTGTGGCTGCACAATTCTCTGTAGGAGCAGCCTTGTGCTGCGAAGAGGCCAGTACCGGCGCCGGCTATTTCTGCTGTTTGCATCGGCCTCTTCGCAGCGCAAGGCTGCTCCCACATGGACCTTGCATAACCTGTAGTGTCAGAGCCTGCCACATCTCCCCACCCGCACTGCCTTTGTGATAACATCCGGCAGTTTCCAAGACCGCCCATCACGGCGGCCAAATTTGCGCAGATCCATGGCACAACTCATTGATTTGTCGTAAGTCGTCGCAGCACTGCGCGTCGCGACGGCGAGCTTCGTTCGGCCCTTGATGGCGCTGCGAAGTTTCACCAGAAAAAGGAATCAGGCTTCTCATGGGCGAACTGGCCAAAGAAATCCTCCCGGTCAATATCGAAGACGAACTGAGACAGTCTTACCTCGACTACGCGATGAGCGTGATTGTCGGGCGAGCGCTGCCCGATGCGCGTGACGGCTTGAAGCCCGTGCATCGTCGCGTTCTCTTTGCGATGAGCGAACTGGGCAACGACTGGAACAAACCGTACAAGAAGTCCGCCCGTGTGGTCGGTGACGTGATCGGTAAGTACCACCCGCACGGCGACACTGCGGTCTACGACACCATCGTGCGTATGGCCCAGCCGTTCTCGCTGCGTTACCTGCTGGTCGACGGCCAGGGCAACTTCGGTTCGGTCGACGGCGACAACGCCGCGGCCATGCGATACACCGAAGTGCGCATGGCCAAGCTGGCGCACGAGCTGCTGGCCGACCTGCACAAAGAAACCGTCGACTGGGTGCCCAACTACGACGGCACCGAGCAGATCCCGGCAGTCATGCCGACCCGTATTCCCAACCTGCTGGTCAACGGTTCCAGCGGTATCGCCGTGGGCATGGCGACCAACATCCCGCCGCACAACCTCGGCGAGGTCATCGACGGCTGCCTGGCGTTGATCGACAACCCGGATGTCACCATCGATGAGCTGATGCAGTTCATCCCGGGCCCAGACTTCCCGACTGCCGGCATCATCAATGGCCGCCAGGGCATCATCGAGGCCTACCGCACCGGCCGTGGCCGCATCTACATGCGTGCCCGTTCCGAAGTCGAAGACATCGACAAGGTCGGTGGCCGCCAGCAGATCGTCGTCACCGAGCTGCCGTACCAGCTGAACAAGGCGCGTCTGATCGAGAAGATCGCCGAGCTGGTCAAAGAGAAGAAGATCGAAGGCATTACCGAGCTGCGTGACGAGTCCGACAAGGACGGCATGCGCATCGTCATCGAGCTGCGTCGCGGCGAGGTGCCGGAGGTGGTGCTCAACAACCTCTACCAGCAGACCCAGCTGCAGAGCGTGTTCGGCATCAACGTCGTGGCCCTGATCGACGGCCGCCCGCGTCTGCTCAACCTCAAGGACCTGCTCGAAGCGTTCGTCCGCCACCGCCGTGAAGTGGTGACGCGCCGTACCGTGTTCGAGCTGCGCAAGGCCCGTGAGCGTGGCCACATCCTTGAAGGCCAAGCGGTCGCGCTGTCCAACATCGACCCGGTCATCGCTCTGATCAAGGCCTCGCCGACGCCGTCGGAAGCCAAGGAAGCGTTGATTTCCACTGCCTGGGAATCCAGCGCCGTGCAGGTCATGGTCGAGCGCGCCGGCGCCGATTCCTGCCGCCCTGAAGACCTCCCGGAGCAGTTCGGCCTGCGCGAGGGCAAGTACTACCTGTCGCCGGAACAGGCCCAGGCAATTCTTGACCTGCGTCTGCACCGCCTGACCGGCCTGGAGCACGAGAAGCTGCTGGCCGAGTACCAGGAAATCCTCGAGCAGATCGGCGAACTGATCCGCATCCTCAGCAGCGCCGAGCGCCTGATGGAAGTGATCCGCGAAGAGCTCGAAGCCATCCGCGCCGAATACGGCGATGCGCGCCGCACCGAGATCCTCAACGCCAGCCACGACCTCAACTACGGCGACATGATCCCGGAAGAAGAGCGCGTGGTGACCATCTCCCACGGTGGCTATGCCAAGACCCAGCCACTGTCCGCCTACCAGGCCCAGCGCCGTGGCGGCAAGGGCAAGTCGGCGACCGGCGTGAAGGACGAGGACTACATCGAGCACCTGTTGGTCGCCAACAGCCACGCCACCCTGTTGCTGTTCTCCAGCAAGGGCAAGGTGTACTGGAAGAAGACCTACGAGATCCCTGAAGCGTCCCGTGCTGCCCGTGGCCGTCCGCTGGTCAACCTGCTGCCGCTGGAAGAGGGTGAGCGCATCACTGCGATGCTGCAAATCGACCTCGAGGCCTTGCAACAAAGCGCCGACCTGGACGAAGAGCTGGAAGAGACCGATGACACCGTGCTCGAAGGTGAGCTGGTAGAAGCCGAGGAAGTCGACGAAGAAGACGGCGACACCCCGGAATGGTCTGCTGAGCCGACCGGTGCCTATATCTTCATGGCCACCGCGTCCGGTACCGTCAAGAAGACCCCGCTGGCCCAGTTTGCCCGCCCACGCACCAGCGGCCTGATCGCCCTGAAGCTGAAAGAAGGCGACACCTTGATTGCCGCGGCCATCACCGACGGTGCCAAGGAAGTCATGATGTTCTCCGACGCCGGCAAGGTGATCCGCTTCGCTGAGAGTGTGGTGCGCGAAATGGGCCGTACCGCCCGTGGTGTGCGCGGCATGAAGCTGGGCAAAGGGCAGCAGATCATTTCGATGCTGATCCCTGAGTCTGGTGCGCAGATCCTCACCGCGTCCGAGCGTGGTTACGGCAAGCGTACCCCGCTGTCCAAGTTCCCGCGTCGCGGCCGTGGTGGCCAGGGCGTGATCGCCATGGGTACCAAGGGGCGCAACGGTCTGTTGATCGGCGCTATCCAGGTTCAGGAAGGCGAAGAGATCATGCTCATCTCCGACCAGGGCACCTTGGTGCGCACGCGGGTTGGCGAAGTGTCCAGCCTGAGCCGTAACACCCAGGGTGTGACGCTGATCAAGCTGGCAGCTGACGAAACGCTGGTGGGCCTGGAGCGGATCCAGGAGCCTTCCGAAGAAGAGCTCGACGAACTGGTCGAGGTGGATGCGCAAGGCGAAGCGCCGGAGGCTGTCGATGACGACAGCGCGGGCGCCGAAGAGGCACCGCAAGAGTAAGCAAGCGCAACAACCCGAGCGGGGCGACCAAGGTCGCCCCGTTTGACTGATTAGAGGCAGTCAATGGGGCCGCTATGCGGGCCATCGCCGGCAAGCCGGCTCCCACAAGTAAAGCGCATGTCGTGAGCTTTTCGACATGCCTGTGGGAGCTGGCTTTCCGGCGATGGGCTGCACGGCAGCCCCATTACAGCCAGCCTGTCCCCGTAGGGGGGTACGGGCCTGCAAGTTACGATTTGTTCTATTTTGGCAGAGCGAGAGTGGATGTGAGCAAACGAGCCTTTAACTTCTGCGCAGGCCCTGCTGCGCTTCCTGACGCTGTCCTGCAGCGCGCCCAGGCCGAAATGCTGGACTGGCGTGGCAAGGGCTTGTCGGTGATGGAAATGAGCCATCGCAGCGACGATTACGTGGCCATCGCCGAGAAGGCCGAGCAGGACCTGCGCGACCTGCTGTCCGTCCCCTCCAACTACAAGGTCCTGTTCCTGCAGGGCGGTGCCAGCCAGCAGTTCGCCGAGATCCCGCTGAACCTGCTGCCGGAAAACGGTACCGCCGACTACGTCGAAACCGGTATCTGGTCGAAGAAGGCCATCGAGGAAGGGCGCCGTTTCGGCAACATCAATGTCGCTGCCAGCGCCAAGCCTTACGACTACCTCGCCATCCCAGGCCAGAACGACTGGAACCTGACCAAGAACGCTGCCTATGTCCACTATGCGTCCAACGAGACCATCGGTGGCCTGCAGTTCGACTGGGTGCCAGAGACCGGTGACGTTCCGCTGGTGGTCGACATGTCGTCCGATATCCTCTCTCGCCCGATCGACGTCTCGCAATACGGCCTGATCTACGCCGGCGCGCAGAAAAACATCGGCCCGAGCGGCCTGGTGGTGGTGATCGTTCGCGAAGACCTGCTGGGCCACGCCCGCAGCAGCTGCCCGACCATGCTCGACTACAAGGTGTCAGCCGACAACGGCTCGATGTACAACACCCCGGCCACCTATTCCTGGTACCTCTCGGGCCTGGTGTTCGAGTGGCTCAAAGAGCAGGGTGGCGTCGAGGCCATGGAGCAGCGCAACCGCGCCAAGAAAGACCGCCTGTACGGCTTCATCGACGCCAGCGACTTCTACACCAACCCGATCAGCGTCAACGCCCGTTCGTGGATGAACGTGCCGTTCCGCCTGGCCGACGAGCGCCTGGACAAGGCCTTCCTGGCCGGCGCCGACGCCCGTGGCCTGCTCAACCTCAAGGGTCATCGCTCGGTCGGCGGCATGCGTGCCTCGATCTACAACGCCCTGGGCCTGGAAGCGGTTGAAGCGCTGGTTGGCTACATGGCTGAATTCGAGAAGGAGCACGGCTGATGTCCGAACACGAGCTCAAGGCGCTGCGCGTGCGCATCGACAGCCTCGACGAGAAGATCCTCGAGCTGATCAGCGAGCGCGCCCGGTGCGCCCAGGAAGTGGCGCGGGTCAAGACCGCCTCGCTCGCCGAAGGCGAAAAGCCGGTGTTCTACCGCCCCGAACGTGAGGCTGCGGTACTGAAGCGGGTCATGGAGCGCAACAAGGGGCCGCTGGGCAACGAAGAGATGGCGCGGCTGTTCCGCGAAATCATGTCGTCCTGCCTGGCCCTGGAAGAGCCGCTGAAAATCGCCTACCTGGGCCCTGAAGGTACCTTCACCCAGGCAGCGGCGATGAAGCACTTCGGCCATGCCGTGATCAGCCGCCCGATGGCGGCCATTGACGAAGTGTTCCGCGAAGTGGCGGCCGGTGCCGTCAACTTCGGCGTGGTGCCGGTGGAAAACTCCACCGAGGGCGCGGTCAGCCACACGCTGGACAGCTTCCTTGAGCACGACATGGTGATCTGCGGTGAAGTCGAGCTGCGCATCCACCACCACCTGCTGGTGGGCGAGAGCACCAAGACCGACAGCATCACCCGCATCTACTCCCACGCCCAGTCGCTGGCCCAGTGCCGTAAGTGGCTGGATGCGCACTACCCGAACGTGGAGCGCGTGGCAGTTTCGAGCAACGCCGAAGCGGCCAAGCGGGTCAAGGGTGAGTGGAATTCGGCAGCGATCGCCGGTGATATGGCGGCGAACCTGTACGGCCTGACCCGTCTGGCCGAGAAGATCGAAGACCGTCCGGACAACTCGACGCGCTTCCTGATGATCGGTAACCAGGAAGTACCGCCGACTGGCGACGACAAGACCTCGATCATCGTGTCGATGAGCAACAAGCCAGGGGCTTTGCACGAGCTGCTGGTGCCGTTCCACGAGAACGGTATCGACCTGACCCGCATCGAGACCCGCCCGTCGCGCAGTGGCAAGTGGACGTACGTCTTCTTCATCGACTTCGTCGGCCATCACCGCGACCCGTTGATCAAGGCAGTGCTGGAGGCGATCAGCCAAGAGGCTGTGGGGCTGAAGGTGCTGGGGTCTTATCCGAAGGCGGTGCTGTAAATGAGCTTGCCGGGGCCGCTTTGCGCCCCATCGCAGGCAAGCCAGCTCCTACAAGGATTAGCGCTGTACCTGTAGGAGCTGGCTTGCCTGCGATGGGGCGCAAAGCGGCCCCCGGCGGCCCACACACTGTCTTGATTTCTGAACAGGGTTCGCACTCGTGGTAAATGCAGTAACAACCAAACCCGTACCGCTCATCGGTCGCCTTGTCGTCGTAGGCCTGGGCCTGATCGGCGGCTCCTTCGCTAAGGGCTTGCGCGAAAGCGGCCTGTGCCGCGAAGTGGTCGGCGTCGACCTGGATGCCCCCTCGCGCAAGCAGGCCGTGGCCCTGGGTGTGGTCGACCGCTGTGAAGAAGACCTCGCCGCCGCCTGTGTCGGTGCCGATGTCATCCAGCTGGCTGTGCCGATCCTGGCCATGGAAAAGCTGCTGGCACGCCTGGCACAGCTCGACCTTGGCGATGCCGTCATCACCGATGTCGGCAGCGCCAAGGGCAATGTGGTGCGCGCCGCCCGTGAAGTCCTGGGTGAGCGCCTGTCGCGCTTCGTCCCCGGCCACCCGATTGCCGGTTCCGAGCAGAGCGGGGTAGAGGCCTCCAATGCCGCCCTGTTCCGTCGCCACAAGGTCATCCTCACGCCGCTGCCGGACACCGACCCCGCCGCCCTGGCCACGGTCGACCGCCTGTGGCGCGCATTGGATGCCGATGTCGAGCACATGCCGGTCGAGCGCCATGACGAAGTCTTGGCCGCCACCAGCCATCTGCCGCACTTGCTGGCCTTCGGCCTGGTCGATTCGCTGGCCAAGCGCAATGAAAACCTCGAGATCTTCCGGTACGCTGCGGGAGGCTTCCGCGATTTCACGAGAATCGCCGGCAGCGACCCGACCATGTGGCACGACATCTTTCTCGCCAACCGCGAAGCCGTCCTGCGCACGCTTGATACATATCGCAGCGATCTCGACGCCTTGCGCGACGCGATCGATGCAGGGGACGGGCACCAGCTGCTGGGTGTATTCACCCGCGCACGCGTTGCCCGCGAGCATTTCAGTAAAATCCTGGCCCGCCGGGCCTATGTGGACGCTATGAACGCCAACGATCTGATTTTCCTGGCCCAACCGGGTGGCCGCCTGACCGGGCGAATCCGCGTACCGGGCGACAAGTCGATTTCTCACCGCTCGATCATGCTCGGCTCGCTGGCCGAAGGCACGACCGAGGTCGAAGGGTTCCTCGAAGGTGAGGATGCGCTGGCGACCTTGCAAGCCTTCCGCGACATGGGGGTGGTCATCGAAGGCCCGAACCAGGGGCGCGTAACCATCCACGGCGTCGGCCTGCACGGTCTCAAGCCGCCACCTGGGCCGATCTACGTGGGTAACTCCGGCACCTCGATGCGCCTGCTCTCTGGCCTGCTGGCCGGTCAGCCGTTCGACGTGACCATGACCGGTGATGCCTCGCTGTCCAAGCGCCCGATGAACCGCGTGGCCAACCCGCTGCGCGAAATGGGCGCAGTGGTCGAGACTGGCCCTGAAGGCCGTCCGCCACTGACCATCCGTGGTGGTAACAAGCTCAAGGCGCTGACCTACACGCTGCCGATGGCCAGTGCCCAGGTCAAATCGTGCCTGCTGCTCGCCGGTCTGTATGCCGAAGGCAAGACCACGGTCACCGAACCTGCACCGACCCGTGACCACACCGAGCGCATGCTGCGCGGCTTTGGTTATGCGGTTGAGTCCAATGGCCCGGTGGCTTCGCTGCAGTCTGGCGGCAAGCTGACGGCTACCCGCATCGAAGTGCCTGCCGATATTTCGTCGGCGGCGTTCTTCCTGGTCGCGGCCTCGATCGCTCAAGGCTCGGAGCTGGTGCTCGAGCATGTCGGCATCAACCCGACCCGTACCGGCGTGATCGACATTCTGCGCCTGATGGGCGGCGACATCACCCTGGAAAACCAGCGTGAAGTGGGTGGCGAGCCGGTGGCTGACCTGCGTGTGCGCGGTGCTCAGCTCAAGGGTATCGACATCCCCGAAAACCTGGTGCCGCTGGCCATTGACGAGTTCCCGGTGCTGTTCGTTGCCGCGGCCTGTGCAGAAGGGCGCACGGTGCTGCGTGGCGCCGAAGAGCTGCGGGTCAAGGAATCGGACCGCATCCAGGTCATGGCCGATGGCCTGATCAGTCTGGGCGTGAAGTGCGAACCGACCCCCGACGGCATCATCATCGACGGTGGTCAGATCGGCGGCGGCGAAGTGCACGGCCACGGTGACCACCGTATCGCCATGGCCTTCAGCGTTGCCTCGCTGCGTGCCACTGCGCCGATTCGCATCCATGACTGCGCCAACGTCGCCACCTCGTTCCCTAACTTCCTGGCGCTGTGTGCCGAAGTCGGTATCCGCGTGGCTGAAGAGGGCAAGTCGTGAATTCGCAAGCAACAGTCATCACCATCGACGGGCCAAGCGGCTCGGGCAAGGGCACGGTCGCCGGTCTGCTGGCTCGCGAGCTGGGCTGGCGCCTGCTGGACTCCGGCGCGCTGTACCGTTTGCTGGCCTTCAATGCCAACAATCACGGCGTCGACCTGACCAACGAAGAGCTGCTCAAGCAGCTTGCCGCCCATCTGGATGTGCAGTTCATCGCAGCCGAGCCCGGTAAGCTGCAACAGATCATCCTCGAGGGTGAAGACGTCAGCAGTGTCATCCGCACCGAAACCGTCGGCGCAGGCGCCTCGATGGTGGCCTCGTTGCCTGCCGTGCGGGACGCGTTGCTGTTGCGTCAGCGTGCATTCCGCGAGGCTCCGGGCCTGATCGCCGATGGTCGCGACATGGGTACCGTGGTGTTCCCGGACGCGCCCTTGAAGATTTTCCTGACCGCCAGCGCCGAGGAACGGGCACGTCGTCGTTACCTGCAGTTGAAGGGCAAAGGCGAAGATGTTAGTCTGTCGAGTCTGCTGGATGAGATTCGTGCACGTGATGAGCGTGACACCCAACGTGCAGTGGCCCCGCTGAAACCAGCGGCCGATGCCATTCAGTTGGACTCTACCGAGTTGTCCATCGAGCAGGTGCTGCAACGTATCAGGAGTGAGATCGCGCTTCGCGACCTTCACTGATAGCCAGGAGAGCAGGCAGGTGCACCAGTCAACGTCCTGCCGGCTTTCCTTTAAATAACGAAACCCACATTGTCTGGAATGTGGCGATGGGCGTCTGTTTCGCCCGAATCTACAGGAATTAAAATGAGCGAAAGCTTTGCAGAACTCTTTGAAGAAAGCCTGAAAACCCTCAATCTTCAGCCGGGTGCGATCATCACCGGTATCGTTGTCGACATCGACGGCGACTGGGTTACCGTACACGCTGGCCTGAAGTCCGAGGGCGTCATCCCGCTCGAGCAGTTCTACAACGAAGCTGGCGAGCTGACCATCAAGGTCGGTGACGAAGTTCACGTTGCGCTGGACGCGGTCGAAGACGGCTTTGGCGAAACCAAACTGTCCCGTGAAAAAGCCAAGCGCGCCGAGTGCTGGATTGTTCTGGAAGCAGCTTTCGCCGCCGAAGAAGTGGTCAAGGGCGTTATCAACGGTAAGGTTAAGGGCGGCTTCACTGTCGACGTTAACGGCATCCGTGCGTTCCTGCCGGGCTCCCTGGTTGATGTCCGCCCAGTGCGCGACACCACCCACCTGGAAGGCAAAGAGCTGGAATTCAAGGTCATCAAGCTCGACCAGAAGCGCAACAACGTTGTCGTTTCCCGTCGCAGCGTGCTGGAAGCCGAGAACTCCGCCGAGCGCGAAGCCCTGCTGGAAACCCTGCAGGAAGGCCAGCAAGTCAAAGGTATCGTCAAGAACCTCACCGACTACGGCGCATTCGTGGACCTGGGCGGTATCGACGGCCTGCTGCACATCACCGACATGGCCTGGAAGCGCATCAAGCATCCTTCCGAAATCGTTAACGTTGGCGACGAAGTCGACGTTCGCGTTCTGAAGTTCGACCGTGAGCGCAACCGCGTTTCGCTGGGTCTGAAGCAGATGGGCGAAGATCCGTGGGTTGCTATCACTGCCCGCTACCCAGAAGGTACTCGCGTACAAGCTCGCGTTACCAACCTGACCGACTACGGCTGCTTCGCTGAGCTGGAAGAAGGCGTTGAAGGTCTGGTACACGTTTCCGAAATGGACTGGACCAACAAGAACATCCACCCGTCGAAAGTCGTTCAGGTTGGCGACGAAGTGGAAGTTATGGTTCTGGACATCGACGAAGAGCGTCGTCGTATCTCCCTGGGCATCAAGCAGTGCAAGTCCAACCCATGGGAAGACTTCTCCGGCCAGTTCAACAAGGGTGACAAGATCACCGGTACCATCAAGTCGATCACCGACTTCGGTATCTTCATTGGTCTGGACGGCGGCATCGACGGCCTGGTTCACCTGTCCGACATCTCCTGGAACGAAACCGGCGAAGAAGCCGTACGTCGTTTCAAGAAGGGCGACGAGCTGGAAACCGTCATCCTGTCGGTCGACCCAGAGCGCGAGCGCATCTCCCTGGGCATCAAGCAGCTGGAAGACGATCCGTTCTCCAACTTCGTTGCTGTCAATGACAAGGGCGCTATCGTCAAGGGCATCGTGAAAGAAGTTGACGCCAAAGGCGCCATCGTCACCCTGGCCGACGACATCGAAGCCACTCTGAAAGCTTCCGAAATCAGCCGTGACCGCGTTGAAGACGCGCGTAACGTTCTGAAGGAAGGCGAAGAGATCGAAGCTAAGATCATCAGCGTTGACCGTAAGTCCCGCGTTATCAGCCTGTCGATCAAATCGAAAGACGACGCTGAAGAGCGCGAAGCTATCCAGAGCCTGAAAAACGCTCCGGAAGCTGCTGCCGACACCACCATGGCTGCGCTGCTGCGCGAAGCAATGGCCAAACAGAACTAAGTTCTGTTGGATCGGTAAGAAAAAGGGCGACCCTCGGGTCGCCCTTTTTTTATCTGTGATTTTTGTGGTGGTGCCTAAATCGAGCGGCCCAAAACAAACGTAGGAGCGAGCGTTGCTCGCGATGCGCCGCGCGGGCGGTGCTCGATCTCAAACCCACACTGCATCCCAGTGCGGATAATCGCCAATCCTGGCGACCAATCCCGCCCTGACCGGATTGGCTATGATGTATCGGGCAACCCTCAAAACATCTTCATCTTGCCGCAAAGCCCGGTCGTGATAACCCGCCTGCCAGACCGGTGAAACCTTTATCCCTGCCTTGCGCAGTGCATGACTGGACCGGCACTTTACGCGTTGCATAAGTGCACTAAGCGTCACTTCCCCTAATTCAAGCAACCAATGCACATGGTCAGGCATCACAACCCAGGCTAATGACCGGCAGTGGTTTTTTTCTTCGGCATGGCGAAGGTTCTGGATAATCATGCGCGCTAAATGAAAGTCCTGAAACAGTGGCCGACGTTGGTGTGTGACCGTGGTCAACATATAAAGCCTGCCTGGCTCAGAGTATCTTGCGCGGCGAAGCATGCAGCCATGAGGTTTGGGCATCGTGTTCTTCCGTGAACTATGGTGTTTCCAATCAGCGTAGTTGCCGACCTGTGGCGCTGGGCGATGGAAGATTGTCAGCATGTATATGCCATGAGTTGAATGGCTGGGTCTGCGGGGGCGTGGGGCGGGCATTTGACGTGAGTTGTGTGGTGGTGCGTAGATCGAGCGCCGCCCGCGCGGCGCATCGCGAGCAACGCTCGCTCCTACGTTTGTTTTCGGCCAGTAACGACTGTGACAGGCGCACGCGAACGCCTTGTTTGTTCGACTTGATATCGAGTCATGCACCAAGGCGGTCGCGCGCGTTTGCCCCAGGAATAATTGGCCCGAAACAAACGTAGGAGCGAGCGTTGCTCGCGATGCGCCGCGCGGGCGGCGCTCGATCTACGCGTCACCCCAAAACTCACGACGTACCCCTTCAACCACGCGCATCCCAGCCAATCCGCGACAAATTTCTTTTCACTTCAATCTTGAATTTTTTTATTAAGTCAAGAACCGCCCTGTTCAAATCCCTCCCAGCGTGCTACAAACTGGTTAAGCAATGATCTAGCTGCTTGATAACGAAGGGAAAAATATGACGAAGTCGGAGCTGATCGAACGTATTGTCACCCATCAGGGGCTGCTCTCCTCGAAAGATGTGGAGTTGGCCATCAAGACCATGCTTGAGCAGATGTCGCAGTGCCTAGCGACGGGCGATCGCATCGAGATTCGCGGTTTTGGCAGCTTCTCGCTGCACTATCGCGCACCCCGCGTCGGTCGCAACCCCAAGACTGGCCAGTCGGTCAGCCTGGAAGGCAAGTTCGTGCCGCACTTCAAGCCGGGCAAGGAATTGCGTGACCGGGTCAATGAAGAAGATGAGGCCGAGGCCTGATTAAAAAGGAGCAGTCTGATGCGTAACCTCAAGCGCGCCCTGGCGGCGTTGTTCGTGCTGCTGTTGGCGGCTGTGGTGCTGTTCTTCGTGCTCGAGAACCAGCAGGCGGTCTCGCTGGTCCTGTTTGGTTGGTCTGCCCCTGAAGTACCGGTTGCGGTACTGGTACTGGCCGCGCTGGTCATCGGGTTGGCTATCGGCCCACTGCTCGGCGCCTACGGCGTGCAGCGCAGCAAGCGCAAGATTCGCGCGTCTGCCCGACAAGCGGCATTAAACGGTAATTGAGGTAAATTCCTACCTCTATTGAGGAAAGCCTCACCTATGCCCGCATCGGCTGTCATGAAGTAATAGCACACTTCATTTTCGGCCCAGGCGAGTGTGCAGCAGCATGGATTTCCCCGTTCTTTCTCATCACGGCGCCACCCGAGGCGTAACTGGTTCTTGCCACCAGCTTCACCTAGATCCCGCGACCAGCCTGCTGGTCGATTGTGGCTTGGAGCAGGGTGATGATGCATCGCCTGGCGCGGATCCCGCGTCCATTGGTTTTGGTGCCAGCTTCGATGTGAGCAGTGTTCAGGCGCTGATCGTCACGCACGTGCATCTCGACCATGTCGGCCGCATCCCCGCGCTGCTGGCGGCGGGGTACCGAGGCCCCATCCTGTGTAGCGAACCCTCTGCCAAGCTGCTTCCGCTGGTGCTGGAGGATGCCTACCGGCTGAGCATCAGTCGTGAACCGAAGCACGTTCAGCGCTATCTCGCGATGCTAGATGAGCTGATCGTTCCGCTGCCTTTCGAGCAATGGCATGCTCTCATCGAGCGTCCCGGTCTTGGCTGTCGCATTCGCTTGCAGCGCGCCGGGCATCTATTGGGTTCAGCCTATGTCGAATGCGACGTGGAGCACGGGGAGGTCAACACCCGCTATGTGTTCTCCGGCGACCTAGGGCCCTCCACCAATCCCTTGCTGCGGCCAGTGCAGCCCCCAAAGCGCGCTGACGTGCTGGTGCTCGAAAGCACCTATGGTGATCGCCTACACCCCAGTACCGACGACCGTCGAGAAAAACTGGAAGCAGTCATCGATCGGGCATTGGCTGATAACGGCACGATCCTCATCCCTGCCTTCAGCCTGGGGCGTACCCAGGAATTGTTGTACGAACTCGAAGACATCCTTCATCGCAAGGCCCTGCTGAGCGCGGGTCAAGCGCCGGGTGATAGTCCTCTTGATTGGTCACAATTGCCCATCATTCTTGATTCACCCTTGGCTCATCGCATCACCAGCGTTTACCGCGACCTGCATGAATACTGGAATGAAGAAGCCCGGGCGCGATTGGCTGAGGGGCGTGACCCGCTGGGCTTTGGTCAGCTGATTAGTGTGGATACCCATGCTAGGCATCAGCAGGTGGTGAATTACCTCAAAAGCACCGGGCGCCCGGCGATTGTCATTGCAGGCAACGGCATGTGCTCGGGTGGGCGGATCGTCAACTACCTCAAGGCCATGCTTGGGGATCCGAGGCATGAGGTGCTGTTCGTCGGGTATCAGGCCAAGGGTACGCCGGGGGCGGTGATTCAGGCCAGTGAGGGGGCGGAAGGGTTTGTGCAGATTGATCTGGATGGGGAGGCTTATGAGATTCGGGCGAAGGTGATGACGTTGAGTGGGTATTCGGGGCATGCGGATCAGGCAGGGTTGCTGGCCTTTGCGTCGCGGATGGGGTCGATGCCATCCGAAATTGTGCTTGTGCATGGTGGTGCAGAATCTAAGAAAATCCTTGGTTCCGTATTGGGGCAAGCGTTTGCGCTTCGCAAAACAAACACCAAAATAACAATACCGCTCTGACCGCTCGGCTGGAGGTGTGGGGGAGGTTTTGAAGCTGGGGAACAACTGACATCATAAGGACTCTATCAGTGCTTGTTCTTACATCTTGACCCGGCGCGCAGGGTAGGGTGCAATCAAGCATGGCATGCAGGCAGATTGACGCTACGTTTGTTGTGGGCATGGGTGATAGGGCTATTTGGCCCTGTGCATGACTCGCGCTGCGGATGAGTTTAATGTTGTATGGTGTTAGACGGACCCTAGGATAATCAGAATAAATGCATAACGAACCTCAGCGCCCTAGTCGTGATGATGAAATCGAACTTTTTGAATTGGTACAGGGCGTTTGGCTCCAGAAGCTGTGGGTAGGGGTGGTGGCGGCACCTATCGTTGCCGCAGGGGTTGCATACGCTTTGCTGGCTACGCCTGTGTATGAGGCGAAAATGTTTGTTGAGCCGCCTACCCAAAACGATATAGCTCAGCTGAATTTTGGCCGCGGCGGCGATTCTGGGTTGATTCCTTTGACGGTGAAAGAGGTATATGAGACGCACCTCCAGGCTTTGCAATCGGAGGGGGTGCGTACCAGGTTTTTCCGTGACGTGTACCTGCCTAGCCTGAACGAAGAAAATCGCCGGGGATCGCGTGACTCGTTGTATAGCGATTTTGGCAGTGTTCTAACGGTAACGCCTGCGGGGAAGGGGTCCACCACCCGGTATGCAGTTACTGCATCCATTCCAGATCCTCAGCAGGCCGTGAAGTGGGTTGTGGCTTACAACGCGCTTGCAGCGGAGAGCGCCAAGCGAGAAGTGCTGGATAGCAACCGCAGTGAGATGATGATCAAGGCGGACAACCTGCAAACCCAGATCGAAGGCGCGAAGGCCAGTGCAAGGAAGGAGCGAGAAGATCGGATTGCTCAGTTGAGGGAGGCTTTGATTGTCGCCAAGTCCATTGGCTTGGAGAAGCCTCCCGTGATTTCGCAGTCGTTATCGACCGAGGTCTCGGCCGCAATGGGTGGCTCGCTCACCTACATGCGCGGTAGTAAGGCACTCGAAGCTGAAATCGCGAACCTTGAATCGCGAGCATCGGACGAGCCGTTTATCAATGGCTTGCGCCCTCTGCAAGAAAAAGTAATGTTCTACCGCAATGTGAAGCTCGACCCTTCCTTGATACAGGTGTATGAGCAGGATGGTGCAGTGGAGCTTCCCGACCGGCCAATCAAGCCGAAGAAGTCGCTTATTGTTGTATTGAGTGTAGTGATGGGGCTCGGTGCAGGTGTTCTTGCAGCCATCGCCAGGAGCCTCTGGGTTCGACGGCGGCGGGTCCAGAGCTAAGCGAGCGTTCGCCAGTTCACGCTTCAGTTAATTTGATTGTTATCAAAATAGCGTTAAATGGAGGTTGGTTGTGCTTCCGTTCAAGGAAAAAGAAGGGAGGCATGGCCGTGGTAGCTCCAGTCGCTGCAAGGGTGTAGTGTGGTAGCCCGCTGATCATGAGTTTGGCAAACTAGGTAGGCTGTTGTTGCCGATTTTTTGGTGGGGCATGGGGCGTCAAGCCTAGAGCCATACTGTTTTAGCCGGAATTCATCCGGTGTTGGGTGAATTGGGCATCTTTAACACCCCGTCTCCTGCCTCTTGTGCAGGCGGGTAATATAGAAGGGTGAGTCACGCGATATGACTGATATCAAGAAGCAGGCGGTTGAAAAGTTCAAGAGCAAATCGGCTTTGGTCGGTATCGTCGGTCTGGGGTATGTCGGTCTACCTCTGATGCTGCGTTATAACGCTATTGGCTTCAATGTGTTGGGCATAGATATTGACGAGGTCAAAGTTGATCGCCTCAACGCAGGGCAAAGCTACATCGAACATATCCCCAGCGAAAAAATAGCCCAAGCCCGCCAGCTCGGCTTCGAGGCTACCACTGATTTTAGTCGCGTCTCACAGTGCGATGCTTTGATTCTTTGTGTCCCTACGCCACTTAACAAGTATCGTGAGCCGGACATGAGCTTTGTCATAAATACGACCGATGCTATCAAACCCTATCTACGGGCCGGTCAAGTGGTTTCGCTGGAAAGCACAACCTACCCAGGCACCACTGAGGAGGAGCTGCTGCCTCGTGTTGAGGAAGGCGGCTTGAAAGTAGGTGAGAATATCTTCCTCATCTATTCGCCAGAGCGCGAGGACCCGGGCAACGTAAACTTCGAAACACGTACCATTCCCAAGGTGATTGGTGGGCATACTCCGAGTTGCCTCGAAGTAGGTGTTGCATTGTACGACCAAGCGATCGACAAAGTTGTTTCAGTAAGCTCGACCAAGGCGGCTGAGATGACCAAGCTGCTGGAAAACATTCATCGCGCAGTGAACATCGGTTTGGTCAATGAAATGAAGATCGTCGCGGATCGTATGGGGATCGATATCTTCGAAGTGGTCGACGCAGCGGCCACCAAGCCTTTTGGTTTCACTGCCTATTATCCCGGTCCGGGGCTTGGCGGGCACTGTATTCCGATCGATCCCTTCTACCTGACTTGGAAAGCTCGAGAGTACGGCGTGAACACCCGATTCATCGAACTTTCGGGAGAGGTGAACCAGGCGATGCCGGAATATGTGCTCAGCAAATTGATGGATGGGCTGAACGACGCAGGCAAAGCGCTCAAAGGTAGCCGCATTCTGGTGCTGGGCATTGCGTACAAGAAAAACGTTGATGACATGCGCGAGTCACCTTCGGTTGAGATCATGGAGTTGATTCAGGCCAAGGGGGGGGGCGTTGCCTACAGCGATCCGCATGTTCCTGTGTTTCCGAAGATGCGCGAGCATCATTTCGAGCTCAGCAGCGAACCGTTGACGGCGGAAAATCTGGCTTCCTTTGATGCCGTGATCCTGGCCACCGACCATGACAAATTCGATTATGCGTTGATTGAAGCCAAGGCCAGGCTGATCGTTGACAGTCGGGGCAAATACCGCGCCCCTGCAGCTCATATCATCAAAGCTTGAACCGCTAATAGCTGACCCTCCGTCCGGGCGCATGGCGCCGGAGGGATTCAACAGTTTCCGAAGGAAGATTCATGAAGAACTTTGCTCTGATCGGTGCCGCCGGCTACATTGCCCCTCGACACATGCGTGCCATCAAGGACACCGGCAACCGCCTGGTTTCCGCCTACGACATAAACGACTCGGTCGGCATCATCGACAGCATCTCGCCGCAGAGTGAGTTTTTCACCGAGTTCGAGTTCTTCCTTGAGCATGCCCACACGCTGAAGCGCGATCCGGCAACGGCGCTGGATTATGTTTCCATCTGTTCGCCAAACTATCTGCACTATCCACATATTGCAGCAGGGCTGCGTCTGGGGTGCGATGTCATCTGCGAGAAACCGCTGGTTCCGACGCCGGACATGCTCGATCAGCTTTCGCTGATCGAACAGGAAACGGGCAAGCGGCTCTACAACATCCTGCAATTGCGTCACCATCAGGCAATTCTCAACCTGAAAGACAAAGTTGCAGCAGAAAACCGCGCGCACAAGTATGAGGTCGATCTCACGTACATCACGTCGCGAGGCAAGTGGTACCTGCAGAGCTGGAAGGGTGATCCTCGTAAATCATTCGGTGTTGCTACCAACATCGGTGTGCACTTCTACGACATGCTGCACTTCATCTTCGGCAAGCTCCAGCGCAATGTTGTGCACTACTCTTCCGAGCATAAAGCGGCGGGTTACCTCGAGTACGAGAAAGCGCGTGTGCGCTGGTTCCTTTCGGTCGATGCCAATGACCTACCCGACGCGGTCAAAGGCAAGAAACCGACCTATCGCTCGATCACTGTCGATGGCGAGGAAATGGAGTTTTCCGAGGGCTTTACCGATCTGCATACCACCAGCTATGAAGAAATTCTTGCTGGTCGAGGCTACGGCATTGAAGACGCTCGCCATTGTGTCGAGACCGTGAACGTCATTCGTAGCGCTGTTATTGTGCAAGCCAAGGATAACGAGGCGCATCCGTTCGTTCTTGGGCTGGCTCGCTGACAGCGTACTTGCACCGGGTGGTCGACAGGCCACCCGTTCCTCAGTGATGTATTCCTAGCAGGGTCTTGGCCGCTTGCCTAATAATAAAGAATCATTGCTTCGCGACTTGACCTCGTTACGGCCACGTAAGGATTTGCGGCTGGACGTTCAAGGCTTGCGTGCGGTAGCAGTTCTGGCTGTCCTCGCCTACCACACAGACAGCGTATGGCTCAAAGCAGGCTTTGTTGGCGTCGACGTTTTTTTCGTCATTTCTGGATTCATCATCACGGCCCTTCTGACGGAACCTGAATATAAAATCCACCTGCTGTCGTTTTATAAAAACCGTATCAAGCGCATCGTGCCTGCGTATGCCGTCATGTTGGCAGTCGTCTGTGCGGTATCGTCAGTTTTATTTTTAAGCAGTGATTTCGAGTTTTTTCACCAGAGCCTGCAATCGTCCGCGCTGTTTTTCAGCAATCATTACTTTGCAGATTTCGGCAGCTATTTTGCCCCGCGAGTGGAAGAATTGCCTTTGCTGCATACTTGGTCGCTGGCGATCGAGATGCAGTTCTATCTATTTTTCCCATTAATAATTTTATGTTTACCTCAGCCCTGGCGGGTTCCAGGTTTGTCGCTAATCGCAGCCATACTATTCTTGTGGAGTGGCATGAGTGGGCCGAGCAGCGAACAGGGCGGCCACTATTTTTCCCTGCTTGCCCGTGTGCCCGAGTTCATGGTTGGTGCAGTCTTGGCAGTCGCTTTACGGGATCGAGAGCTCCCTGCATCACTTTCGACGTTTTTGGGACTGCTTGGTGCATCGGTACTTGCAACTAGTTTTTTGTTGATCGACAAAGTCCACTTCCCTGGTTTTCTATCTGTCGTACCCTGCATTGGCGCGGCGCTGGTTATTGCAGCACGGCGAGGCCCTGTCAGTAGCTTGCTGTCTTCGCGTCCACTGGTCTGGGTCGGAGCCATCTCCTATTCCCTCTATCTCTGGCACTGGCCTGTTCTGGCATTCATCCGCTACTACATTGGACAATACGATCTCGATGCGGTTTGGCTGTCGACGGCTCTGGTCGCATCGTTTTTCTTGGCCTGGTTTTCCTACCGGTATATCGAAATACCTGCGCGTAGCATGTCGGGTTTTCGGCATCTTGCATCGCGGTGGGGGCTTGCGGCGGGCGCAATCGTTTTGATTACAGTGTTAGGGATTAAGCTAAACCCGCTGTTGGTAGACCCGGTGCCTTTGGCGCAGGCTCGTTATGCTGATCCTGAGCTGATCTGCCATGGCCAGCAGGTGGGCGAGTGCAAGCGGGGTCTGGAAGGCGCTCCGGCATCAATACTTGTTATTGGTGACAGTCACGCTGCCCAATTGAACTACTTTCTAGATCAAGTAGGCACCGAGCAAGGCGTCGCTTACCGCGTACTCACGGCGAGCAGCTGCGTACCGATACCGGGCTTCGATGTTGAGCGATTGCCTGAATATGCTCGTGAGCCTTGTCGTTCGCAGATTGCAGCAGTGCAGCAGGCTGTAGAGGCGGTGGATAAGGTCATCATTGCGGGTATGTGGCAATATCAGATGCCAAACCCTGCCTTCGTTGCGGCGTTTCAGCGATTCCTGGACGATGCCGTTGCGGATCATAAACAGGTCGTTGTGCTGGGGCAGGTGCCGATGTTCCGATCTGACGTGCAGAGGGTGCGGCGATTCAGGGAGCTTGGCCTACCGGCCACGCTCTCATTCAACGAGGGTTGGAGGGTCGCCAATCGTCAGGTAGAGATGCTTGCTGCGGGTAGGCTGGGCGTGCACTATCTTGATCTTTCCGAATCAGGCTTTTTTGAGGACGCACCGTTTGAAGGCGGCGAGCTTATTTATCTGGATAATCACCATCTAAACGAAATTGGGGCGCGTCGTTACGGACATTTTGCAAGTGAGAAATTGCAACGGTTGTTCGACCAGGCTCCATCCCGTGTGAGTGTAAAACAATGAATTATTATCAGCATTCCAGTGCCATCGTTGATGAAGGTGCTCAAATCGGGAAGGGCTCCCGTGTCTGGCACTTTGTTCATGTCTGTGCCGGTGCGAAGATCGGTGAGGGCGTTTCGCTTGGTCAAAACGTCTTTGTTGGAAATAAGGTCGTGATTGGTGATCGCTGTAAGATCCAGAATAACGTTTCCGTGTATGACAATGTAACCCTGGAAGAGGGCGTCTTCTGTGGCCCGAGCATGGTATTTACTAACGTTTACAATCCGCGCTCGTTGATTGAGCGTAAAGACCAATACCGCAATACGCTAGTGCAACGCGGCGCCACGCTAGGAGCCAACTGTACGATCGTCTGTGGCGTCACCATCGGCGAATTTGCATTCATCGGTGCGGGCGCTGTCATAAACAGGGATGTCCCCGCCTATGCACTGATGGTTGGCGTGCCGGCTCGTCAGATAGGTTGGATGAGTGAGTATGGCGAACAGTTGGATCTGCCGGTGGTGGGTGATGCAACCGTGAGCTGCGAGCACAGCGGCGCGATCTATTCGCTGCACGGTAATGTTCTTGGTAAAAAGGAAGTTGTGAAATGATCGAGTTCATCGACCTGAAAAAACAACAGGTACGCATCAAGGATAAGTTGGATGCGGCGATTCAGCGTGTCCTCAGTCATGGTCAATATATTCTTGGTCCTGAAGTCGCCGAGCTCGAAGAAAAGCTGGCTTCTTTCGTAGGTGCGAAGCATTGCATTACCTGTGCAAACGGTACAGATGCATTGCAAATTGCGCTTATGGCTTTGGGCGTCAAAGCCGGTGATGAGGTCATCACGCCGGGGTTTAGCTACATCGCGACCGCAGAGGCTGCCGCAGTACTTGGGGCAAAGGCTGTCTATGTGGATGTAGATCCCAAGACCTATAATATGAATCCGGACTTACTGGAAGCTCGGATTACTGAGAATACCAAGGCGATCATTCCCGTTTCCTTGTATGGTCAATGTGCAGATTTTGACGCGATTAATGCAGTCGCCAACAAGTATGGGATACCTGTCATCGAAGACGCGGCGCAGAGCTTCGGTGCGACCTACAAAGGTAAGCGCTCGTGCAACCTTAGTACTGTTGCGTGTACGAGCTTTTTCCCCAGCAAGCCGTTAGGCTGCTATGGAGATGGCGGTGCCATGTTTACTAATAATGATGAACTGGCAGTGATATTGCGGCAGATTGCCCGCCATGGTCAGGATCGTAGGTATCACCACATTCGTGTAGGAATGAACAGCCGCCTGGATACGCTACAAGCTGCGGTGTTGTTGCAAAAGCTGGATATCTTTGATGAAGAGATTCAGCTCCGTGAGGCGGTCGCGAAGCATTATACCCGGTTGCTGAATACCGTAGGCGTTCAGAGCACGCCATTCATTGCTGAGCGGTCAAAGAGTGTCTATGCGCAGTATACGATCAGGGTCAATGAGCGCGACGCCCTTCAAGTAAAGCTGAAGGCTGCGGGTGTTCCGACAGTTGTACATTACCCAATTCCGCTCAACCGACAGCCCGCAGTGGCGAATGAAAATGTCGTTCTTGCTGTTGGAGATGAGGTGGCACAACAGGTCCTCAGTCTTCCAATGCATCCTTATCTTGAAATTGCTGAAATAGAGGCGATCGTCGACGCAATCGAGGCTGCCTTGTGAAGGGGGTTTCTCCAAACGCCGCTGTTGGAAGGGAAACGGTGCATGCCGCTCGCTAGAATCATGAGTCGATACAAGGGCAGTGACTTTCTCAGGTCGGTTACGTTGCTGGTTGGCGGGACTGCGGTCGCCCAACTGTTGATGGTTTTGCTGTTGCCGGTATTGACGCGTCTGTACTCCCCTCAAGATTTCAGTACGCTTTCGGTGTATCTGGGCTTGCTGAGTATCTTTTCCGTAGTTGCTACGTTGAGATTTGAGCTGGCAATTCCTCTGCCTGCGGATAATGAGGATGCGGCGAACATTTTGGCGCTCGGGTTGGTGTGCTCAGCCGTCACGGCTTTGCTAGTTGCACTTGTTCTTTACCTCTGCTCCGCTGAATTGGCGAACTGGCTCGGCGCTCCCGAGCTCAGTCGGTACTTCTGGATATTACCCATTGGCATATTACTGTCAGGCGCTTATAGCAGCTTTCAGTTCTGGATGGGGCGTAGGCAAAACTTCAGGGCGGTTGCCAAGACCAAGATGCAGCAGGCGTTCTTTGCAGGGGCAGTGCAGTTGACCTACGGTTGGTTCTCTGGGGGGGCTTTGGGGCTGATCCTGGGACAGACCATAAACAATGGTGCTGGCGCAATGGGCCTGGTGTGGCAATCCTTGCGGTCGGATGCTCGTCTGTTGTCAAGCATCCGTCCTGCACGGATGAAACAGATGTTTGGCGCTTATAGCAGGTTTCCGAAATATTCGACGCTAGAGGCCCTCTGCAATAATGCATCTATACAGATCCCAGTCATTATGATTGCGGGTCTCGCTATTGGTCCAGAAGCGGGTTTTCTGCTTTTGGCCATGCAGATAATGCAGGCCCCCGTCAGCTTGATCGGCAGCGCAGTCTCGCAAGTATATATTTCCAAAGCACCCGAAAAACTCAGAGAAGGTCAGTTGCCTGGTTTTACCCAGGACACGCTTAAGGGGATCGTCCAGTTGGGCGTCTTGCCACTTGTGATTGGAGGCGTTTGTAGTCCTTATCTGTTTTCCTTCATTTTTGGTGAAAGTTGGGAGCGCACGGGTGAAATAGTCGTTTACATGATTCCATGGATCGCCATGCAACTGCTTGCGTCGCCGGTCTCCATGGTGCTGCATACGACAAATAATCAGCCTTTGGCCATGGGGTTGCAGCTTTTTGGCGTTGTCGTACGAGTGGGGGCTGTGGCTATAGCATCGGTGATAGCGCCTTTGCAATTGACGGAAATTTACGCGGCTACGGGCTTTCTGTTCTACTTTGTCTACCTGTTGGTTGTGCTGAAAGTTGCAGGAGTTGCTCCGTCCGCATTTTTCGGGCGTAATCGTATAATTTTGCTTTCCGTATTGGTTATCTACCTTGCTCAGTTCATGTTTATGCTGATCGGTCCAGTGGTCTGACAGGGAGGAAAGATGTTTTTTTATAATCTAACTAGCGCCCGGTTCTCTGTTTATATAGTGGTCTTTGTCTTGTCGGTCGTCTATATGTGGATGCCGTTTATTGTTAATTTTGTTTTATTGCCAAGTGATTATTTTCTCAAGTTAGCATTCATGACTTTGTTTTCGCTGGTCGGCATGTTGCTCGGTTATTATGCGCCGCTTTTCGATCAGCGATTCAAGGTTGGCGCGATGCGTGTGGTCATCAGTGCCAATACAGTCCATGGATTGGTGTGGTCAGTATTCCTCTCCTTTCTGTTTGTCACCTTATATACGGCTCCTGCGATCCCGCTGGTGTCAGCCATTTTAGGTGCTACAGGTGAAGAACTCAGCGCTCAACGAGGGGCATTTCTAAAAGGTCGAGAGGGTGTCGAGGTTGCGCTGATCTATATCAGTACTATTTTCGTCAGTGCCTTCCTGCCATACAGTCTCGCGCGTATGTTTATCGATAGGCATCGCTGGCGGTATGTGCTGTTGCTTGTATTTTTCGCCTATTCATTAAGTTTCTTGCAGAAGGCGCTTTTTCTCAATGCGCTGCTGCCGCTGTTGTACGTTGCGTCGCAGAAAAAAAAGATCAGTCTTGCAGGGGCTTTACTGCTTGCTGGAGGCTGTGGGCTGCTGTTGTATATTGTGACGCTATTGTCCATGGGTACGGAGACTCAAGGGAGTGGTGCAGTCATCGGGGGCGGCGTGTTCAGCGCTGAGTTTTACAGCTCCAAGTATCTTCCGGTAGGTCCTGTTGACCATTTGATATGGCGTATTGTGGCGGTCCCAATGTTTACTGCGTCCGACACGTTGATCGTGCTTAAAGAGCAGTTCAGTAACCAACCCCTGCTCGGCGCGACCAGCACGTTTTTCTCCAGTTTGTTCTCGCTGGAGCGTGTGCCTCTCGAAAAGCTGGTTTTTGAGTATGAGTGGGGTTGGAATGAAACGGCTAACTCCAACGCTGTCTATTTTACAGAGGGGTACGCCAACTTTGGTTGGGTGGGTGTTTGGGTGTATTCTTTTTTTGTGGGTCAGACATTTAGGTGGTTCAGGAAGTCGGAGGACCATGCGTTTAAAGCGCTGTGGATGATCTATTTCCTGGGCTTGTTCACGGGGGGGCTCATTGGTACCCTCCTTAGTAATGGCTATATATTAATGTTTGCGGCTTGCCTGTTTTTGAGGGTTAGGTCGTCCGGTCAGGTCAAGAGTGTGCAGTATTCGGAGAGTACGCCATGAGCCAGTTAGATGTCAGTGTGGTAATAGCAGTCAAGAATGAAGAAGTCTATGTTGAATCGGCGGTGCTGAGCGTTCTTGAACAGACGGGATTGCACTTTGAGGTGTTGGTGGTTGATGACGGCTCGACCGATCGTACCTTGGAGATACTCACTAAGCTCGAGGCCGCGCATCCCGATCTGCGCG
The DNA here is from genome assembly GCF_024748985.1 of Pseudomonas sp. B21-031. Classification (NCBI taxonomy): domain Bacteria; kingdom Pseudomonadati; phylum Pseudomonadota; class Gammaproteobacteria; order Pseudomonadales; family Pseudomonadaceae; genus Pseudomonas; species Pseudomonas sp. B21-031. The sequence continues at coordinate 1,465,361 of NZ_CP087181.1, forward strand.
TGCTCAAAAACCCGAAAGCAGGGAAGTGCTCAGCGTTCAACTTCGGTGTCGCGAATGCGCACGGTCGGTTTGTGTGTATCTATGCGGGTGACGACATCATGCCCGCGGGTAGCTTGGCGGCTCGATATGCTAAGGTGCAGGGCTATGCCACTACCACGCCGGTCGTGGGCCTGTGCAAGCTGATTACCATGTCTGAAGACAAAAAATTCGACGGTCACCTAGTGCCTAAGCGGGCCGGCCAAGGCGGCTTGACTGGCGTGTCCTATATGATGAATAGACTGGTAGTCGAAAAAATATTTCCGGTGCCGGAAACGCTGCCCAACGAAGACACTTGGATGGAATTGGCCGTCACGTCATTTAATTGGACGCTGGTCCATTCGGATATTGTGGGTTGCCAGTGGCGGGTGCACAGCGGTAATAGCATCAATATGCAGGTTGATTTTTCAACCTATAACAAAAAGTTAACGCCTCGTATGGCCGCTATTCGAATTTTCTATGACCGTTATGGTGACGAGCTTTCGCCTTCCTCCAAGGGGAAACTCTACCAGAAGGTGCGTTGCGAAGAATTTCGTGCCAAGGGTGATATTATCGGGATTTTAACAACGCAGACTGACTTGGTTAGCCGCTTGCGGGCGCTGTCGGCTAGCAATAGTTTCTTTTATACTGTGCGGAAGCGTTTGTATGGCCTCCTGTCGGGTTGGTAATTAATAATTAAGGGGTGGTGTCTTGGGGATTTATAAGATTTGCGCTTCTTGCATCATGGACACCTCTGATCCGAATATTTCGTTCGATGATCATGGTGTTTGCGAGTACTGCAATAATTTCAAAAGCAACATCAAGCCGAACTGGGATACGGGTTCGGCTGGTGAAGCCGAGCTGATGCGCATCGCCGAAAAAATCAAGAAAGACGGCAAGGGTAGGGACTATGACTGCATCATCGGTCTGAGTGGCGGCCTGGACAGCTCCTACCTCGCTTACGTCGCAAAGGAAAAGATGGGCCTGCGCCCGCTGCTTTTCCACGTTGACGCCGGCTGGAACACGGACCAGGCCGTTGGCAACATCGAAAAACTGGTTGATGGCCTGGGCCTTGAGCTGTTCACCGACGTCATCAATTGGGAGGAGATGAAAAGCCTGCAGGTGGCCTTCCTCAAGGCGCAGGTTCCCGACCAGGACATTCCTCAGGACACCGCGTTCTTTTCAGGCCTGTACAAGTTTGCCAAGGCCAACAAAATCAAGTACGTGCTCACCGGCGGCAACTACTCCACCGAATGCTGCCGCGAACCTGAGGAGTGGGGAGCCTACCCAGGCATTGATACCACGCTGATCAACGACATCCATGGCAAGTTCGGTTCGCGTAAGCTCAAGACGTTCCCTCTGGTAGACGTATTGTCCTACAAGATCTACTACCGTTATGTACTGGGCATGCAGGTCGTACGCCCCCTGAACCACGTCCCCTATGTGAAGCGGGATGCTGAAGATACGCTTGAGCGCCTGTTTGGTTGGAAGCGCTTCCAGCACAAGCACCATGAGTCGCGTTTTACCCGTTTTTACGAAGATTACTGGATGCCGCGCAAATTCGGGTACGAAAAGCGACGCGCGCATTTTTCCAGCTTGATCATGACCGGTCAGCTGACTCGGGAAGCCGCACTCGAACGCATCGCCAAGCCCGAGCTTGACGAAAACTTCCTCAAATCCGAATTCGAGTACGTGGCACACAAGCTGGACTTGACTGTCCCAGAGCTTCAGGGCATTTTCGAGGGTCAGAACAAGACCTTCCATGACTACAAAAACAAGCGTTTCTTGATCGGCATAGGAGCTCGTGTGCTCAGTGCAATCGGATTGGAAAGAAGGCTGTTCAGATGATCACCATCATTGACTACGGTCTGGGCAATATCCAGGCCTTCGTTAACGTCTACCGACGGTTGCACATCCCTGTGGCAGTTGCTCAGACCGCAGCACAGCTGGATGGCGCGACCAAATTGATCCTGCCCGGGGTTGGGGCCTTCGACCATGCGATCGAACGGCTGGATGCTTCGGGCATGCGCTCGACCCTGGAAACTCTGGTGCAAGAGCACAAGGTGCCTGTACTGGGGATCTGCGTGGGGATGCAAATTCTCGCTAACAGCAGTGAAGAAGGTAGCCTCCCTGGTCTAGGGTGGGTGCCCGGCTGTGTGCGTTCGTTCAAATCGGTCCCTGACCTTACTGACCTGCCGCTGCCCCACATGGGCTGGAACGATGTGGCATCGCTCGGTGACAACGCGCTGTTCAAAGGCTTCGAAGAGGAGGCGCGGTTCTACTTCCTGCATTCGTTCTTCTTCGATTGCGAGCACGTGCAGCACCGCGCTGCGATGTCCTCGTATGGCCTGGAGTTCAGCTGCGCCGTGCAGGCAGGGAACGTGTATGGCGTGCAGTTCCACCCCGAGAAAAGCCATCACTTTGGCGTCGGCCTGTTGAAAAACTTCGCGGAACTGTGAGCGGAAACTGACAAATGCTAAGACCCAGGATCATTCCATGCCTGCTCATCCAAGACGGTGGGCTGGTGAAGACGGTCAAATTCAAGGATCCGAAGTACGTCGGAGATCCCATCAATGCGGTGAAGATCTTCAACGAAAAGGAAGCCGATGAGCTGATCGTGATCGACATAGACGCGACAGCGCATGGCGTCGAGCCCAATTACACGCAAATCGCCAAGCTCGCTGCTGAGTGCCGTATGCCCTTGTGTTATGGCGGTGGCATCCGTACGGCGCTGCAGGCCAAGAAGATCATTCAGCTAGGCGTCGAGAAGGTCGCCATCAGCTCGGCGGCCCTCGAAAACCCTCAGTTGGTTACCCAGATCGCCGAGGAAATTGGCAGCCAGAGCGTGGTGGTGGTCCTGGATCACAAATCGCGGCTGTTAAGCAAACACCAAGAGGTCTGGACGCATAACGGCACGCGAAACACGAAACGCAGTGTGTTGGAAGTGGCGCAGGAGTTGGAGAAGCTCGGTGCTGGGGAAATTGTCCTCAATTCGATCGAGAACGATGGAAAGATGAAGGGGTATGACCTGGACCTGGCAGCTAAATTGCGGGCAGCGGTGCATATCCCTATCACCATCCTGGGCGGTGGTGGTTCGCTCGAGGATATGGCAAGCGTGGTCAAGACGTGCGGCGTGGTCGGTGTGGCGGCAGGTAGCTTCTTTGTATTCAAGGGCGCCTATCGCGCGGTGCTGATCAGCTACCCAAGTGCTCAGCAGAAAGACGACATCATTTATTCCGCTCTCCGAGCCCGATAACTATTCACGCGCGTTGCAAGGGTCAGATCATATGTTCAAGGGTAAAACACTTCTCATCACCGGCGGTACCGGCTCTTTCGGCAATGCGGTCCTCAAGCGGTTTCTCGACAGTGACATCGCTGAAGTGCGTATCTTCAGCCGCGACGAGAAGAAGCAGGACGATATGCGCAAGCGCTATGACAGCGCCAAGCTGAAGTTCTACATTGGCGACGTGCGGGACTATCAGAGTGTCCTGAACGCCACCCGCGGTGTCGACTACATCTTCCATGCGGCCGCGCTGAAGCAAGTTCCCTCCTGCGAATTCCACCCGATGGAGGCCGTTAAGACTAACGTCATCGGTACCGAGAACGTCCTTGAAGCTGCCATTCAGAATGAAGTGCGGCGGGTGGTTTGCCTCAGTACTGACAAAGCGGTGTATCCGATCAATGCCATGGGTATTTCCAAGGCCATGATGGAAAAGGTCATGGTCGCCAAGTCGCGCAATGTCGACGAGGCCAAGACCGTCATTTGCGGCACCCGTTACGGCAATGTCATGGCATCACGCGGCTCGGTGATCCCGCTGTTCATCGACCAGATTCGCGCAGGCAAGGCCCTGTCCATCACTGATCCGAACATGACCCGCTTCATGATGACCCTGGCGGATGCCGTGGACCTTGTGCTTTACGCTTTCGAGCACGGCAATAACGGTGACCTGTTCGTGCAGAAAGCGCCAGCTGCCACGGTTGAAACGTTGGCTTCAGCACTGACTGCGTTGTTGGGGCAACCTGAGCATCCGATCCAGGTGATTGGTACTCGTCACGGCGAGAAGCTCTACGAGGCATTGCTCAGCCGTGAGGAGATGGCCTGTGCCGAAGACATGGGTGACTACTTCCGTGTGCCGCCAGACCTGCGTGACCTGAACTACAGCAAGTATGTCGAGCAGGGTGAAGAGAAGATCTCCCACACGGAGGACTACAACTCACACAACACCCAGCGTCTGGATGTAGCCGGGATGCAAGCATTGCTGCTCAAGCTCGATTTCATCAAAGCCATCCAGCGTGGCGAGCATGCCACGCCGGAGGAATGACAGATGAAGGTACTGGTAACCGGAAGCAATGGCTTCATTGCGCGTAACCTGCTTGTCCATCTGGCAGAGCGCAAAGACGTCGAGATCAGCCTTTTCGTGCGAGGTGAGGATGTGCAGGCACTGCAGGGCAAGGTCGCCCAGGCAGACTGCATCTTCCACTTGGCAGGGGTCAATCGCCCCGAGGACCCCGCTGAGTTCGGCAGTGGTAATAGTGAACTCACTCAACAGGTGTGCGATGCGGTCAAGGCGTCAGGGCGGAAGATCCCGGTGCTGTATACCTCGTCGATCCAGGCTGAGCGAGATAACCCTTACGGCCTCAGCAAGCTCGCAGCCGAGCAGGCACTGACCGCGCTTGGCCAGGAAAGCGGCAACCCGATTTACATTTTCCGCTTGCCCAATGTTTTCGGTAAATGGGCTCGGCCGAACTATAACTCGGCCGTCGCCACCTTCTGCCATAACATCGCTCACGACCTGCCCATCCAGATCCATGACGAATCTGCTGCGCTCAACCTGGTCTATGTGGATGACGTGGTCAGCAAGTTCATGGCCATTATGGACGGCGAGGCAGTCGCCAGTGGTCAGGTGGACGTCGAGCCGGTTTACAGCACCACAGTGGGTGCCTTGGCCGAGCAACTGCGCAGCTTCCGCGCCAGCCGCGCCACCTTGATTACCGAAAACGTCGGCGTTGGCTTGACCCGTGCGTTGTACTCCACCTACCTGAGCTACCTGCCGCCCGCATCGTTTACCTATGAGGTGCCCAAGTATGGTGACCCGCGTGGTGTTTTCGTTGAAATGCTGAAAACCCCCGAAGCCGGGCAGTTTTCGTATTTCACAGCGCACCCAGGGATCACGCGGGGAGGGCATTATCATCACTCCAAGACCGAGAAGTTTCTGGTTATCAAAGGCACGGCCAATTTCCGCTTCCGTCATGTAGTGTCAGGCGAGTTTTATGAACTGCAGACCAGCGGTGAGGCGCCAACCATTGTTGAGACAGTGCCTGGTTGGACCCATGACATCACCAACATTGGTGATGACGAAATGATCGTCATGCTCTGGGCCAATGAGATCTTCGACCGCGAACACCCGGATACTTATGCGCTGCCGGTTTGCCCATGACCCGGTTGGCTCAGGACTGAGAATGCTATGAAAAAACTTAAAATCGTCACCGTTGTAGGCACGCGTCCCGAAATCATTCGTTTGTCCAGGGTCCTGAGCGCGCTAGACGAACATTGCGAGCACGTACTGGTGCATACCGGCCAGAACTATGACTACGAGCTGAACGAGATCTTTTTCCAGGATCTGGGTATTCGCAAGCCCGATCACTTCCTGAATGCCGCGGGCGCTTCGGGTGCAGAAACCATTGGCAATGTGATCATTGCGGTGGACCGTGTGCTCGCTGAAGTGAACCCTGAAGCGCTGTTGGTGCTGGGCGATACCAACAGCTGCATGGCTGTGATTTCGGCCAAGCGACGCAAGATTCCGACGTTCCACATGGAAGCCGGCAACCGTTGCTTCGACATGCGCGTGCCCGAGGAAATCAACCGCCGCATCGTTGACCATACCGCTGACATCAATCTCACTTACAGCACCATCGCCCGAGACTACCTGCTTCGCGAAGGCTTGCCAGCAGATCGCGTGATCAAGACCGGCAGTCCAATGTTTGAAGTCCTCAATCATTACCGTGACGGTATCGAGGCGTCCGATGTGCTGGAGCGGCTTGGGCTCGAGGCTGGCAAGTTCTTTGTCGTCAGCGCCCACCGTGAAGAAAACATCGATTCCGACAAGAACTTCATGAAGTTGGTCCACACGCTCAATACGGTAGCCGAGCAATTCGATCTGCCGGTCATCGTCTCGACGCATCCCCGTACCCAGAAACGGGTCGATGCCATGGGGGTCACCTTCCACGCTAATGTACGCTTGCTCAAACCGCTGGGCTTCAAGGACTACAACAAGCTGCAGTTGACCTCCAAGGCTGTGCTTTCCGACAGCGGCACGATCAACGAAGAAGCGTCGATTCTTAACTTCCCAGCGTTGAATATCCGCGAAGCGCATGAGCGCCCCGAAGGGATGGAAGAAGCCGCAGCGATGATGGTCGGTCTCGATTGCGAGCGTGTTTTGCAGGGGCTTAATATCCTTGAGAGCCAACTGCGGGGCGATCAGCGTAGCTTGCGACTGGTCGCCGACTACAGCATGCCGAACGTGTCGGACAAGGTGGTGCGTATCGTCCACAGTTATACGGACTATGTGAACCGTACGGTCTGGAAGCGGTACTGATTCTGTGGAAGGGATATCGCAAAAAAAACTGAAGGTTCTAGTCGTTACCCAGTACTTCTGGCCGGAGAACATGCGGGTCAATGACCTGGTGCGCGACTTCGTCGAAAAGGGGCACGAAGTCACGGTACTCACCGGGTGGCCAAACTACCCCGAAGGGACGGTTTTTCAGGACTTCAAAGATAACCCTGGGCGCTTCGCCAACTATGAAGGGGCTGAGGTCGTAAGGGTGCCGTTGGTGCCACGCGGCAAGCGCGCCATCCAATTGGTCCTCAATTACCTCTCATTTCTGGTCTGTGCCTCTGTGTTGGGTGCCTTCAAGCTGAGGCGCCGGCGTTTTGATGCGGTGTTTGTTTACGCGGTGTCGCCTATTCTTTCCGCAATACCTGCGGTTGTGATAGGGCGCCTTAAGCGTGCCCCGGTTTTTGTCTGGGTGCTCGATTTGTGGCCAGAAACGTTGCGCGCTGTGAATGTCATCCATAGCCCGAAGTTGTTGGGGCTGGTTGGAAAAGTAGTCTCGTGGATCTACAACCGCACTGACTATTTGCTGCTGCAATCACATGGTTTTTTCGACAACGTACGTCGCTATTGCACCAAACCTATCGATGACGAGCGCCTGGTGTATTTCCCCAGTTGGGCCGAGGATGATTTCTCGGCTAAAACCGTGGAACCTTCAGCGCTAATAGAGCGTGATGAGTCGGTGTTTACCGTGGTGTTTGCCGGTAACGTTGGCGAGGCGCAGGACTTCCCCGCGATTCTCGATGCTGCAGAGGCGCTGCGTGGAACGGTTGCCGTGCGCTGGGTCATCGTAGGTGATGGCCGCATGAGCGGCTGGCTCGAGGAACAGGTGCGCAGCCGATCGCTGGATAACGTGCTGCTGCTTGGCAGGCATCCGCTGGAAGCGATGCCGCCACTGTTCGCTCAGGCCGATGCATTGTTGGTGTCCCTGCGGACCAATGATGTTTTCGAGAAGACCATTCCTGGAAAAGTTCAGGCTTACTTGGCATCCGGGCGGCCGGTTCTTGGCATGATCAATGGCGAGGCGGCACGCGTTATTGAAGCCTCGGGTGCAGGTTTTGCGTGTGAGTCCGGCAGTGGCACAGGGTTGGCTACGATTACCGGCCGCTTGGCAGCTCTGCCCGCAGAACAGCGGCAGCAAATGGGGGAGGCAGGGCGACGATACTATGAGCAGGAATTCGCCAAGCCAGCACTGTTGACGCGCCTTGAACAGCTCTTCAGCAATGCCACATTGAGAAGGTCAGGACGATGAGTCATAAGGTTTTTCTCACCGGAGCCAGCGGCTTTGTGGGAAGTGCAGTACTGCGGCGGTTGTTGGCTGACGGTGAGCACGTGATTGCCGCTGTTCGTCGCGGCAGTGGTGCGCTGTCATCACCCGTGCGAACGATCGCCTTCGAGTCATTCGAGGATGACAACGCGTGGGAAGGGGCGCTTACCGAATGCGACGTGGTGGTGCATAGCGCTGCCCGTGTTCATGTGATGAATGACACTGAAGTCGACCCACTGGCTGCGTTTCGTCGTGTCAATGTAGAGGGGACGCTTGCGCTGGCCCGCCAGGCCATTGCAGCTGGGGTCAAACGGTTCGTATTTATCAGCTCGATCAAGGTCAACGGTGAAGAGACCCAGCCAGGCAAGCCTTACACGGCTGATGACCTGCCGCAGCCGCAAGATCCTTACGGTGTCTCCAAAATGGAAGCCGAGGTCGGGTTGCAGAAGCTAGCGCAACAATCTGGCCTGGAGGTAGTGATCATTCGCCCTGTATTGGTTTACGGCCCAGGGGTGAAAGCCAACTTCCTGAACATGATGCGTTGGCTCGATCGAGGCATACCGTTGCCATTCGGGGCGATCGATAACCGTCGCAGCCTAGTTGCTTTGGATAACCTTGTGGATCTGGTCGTAACGTGCATAGGCCATCCGGCCGCCGCGAATCAAACCTTCCTGGTCAGTGACGGCGAAGACTTGTCCACTACCGCATTGCTGCGTCGCATGGCGCAGGCACTTGGCAAAAGCGCCCGGCTGCTGCCGGTGCCTGCATGGGTGCTGACTACAGGTGCCAAGGCCCTGGGCAAGGGAGGGTTGTCTCGAAGGCTGTGTGGATCATTGCAGGTGGATACTGGCAAAACTCGCAATTTGCTCGATTGGCATCCGCCAGTGAAGGTGGATGCGGCGCTTCTGGCCGTTGCCAGGCACTATCAGGAAAACGATAAGAAATGATGCTTTTGTGGTGTCTTCCTGCAGTATTGATACTGTCACTGCTGCTCACCGCCGGTTTGCGCCGTTACGCATTGGCGCGAAGTGTCATCGATATTCCGAATGCGCGCAGTTCCCATACGGTACCGACGCCCAGAGGCGGCGGCGTGGCCATAGTGCTGACGTTTTTGCTGGTTGTCGTTGGGCTGATGCTGTTGGGGGTAGGTCAACTGAGCGTGCTTGTTGCGCTTGCAGGTGGCGGTGGTTTGATCGCGATCATTGGCTTTATGGATGATCATGGGCATATTGCAGCGCGTTGGAGGCTGTTGGGGCATTTTCTTGCCGCTGCTTGGATACTGGGCTGGATGGGCGGACTTCCACCTTTGCCACTGTTCGGCTGGTCGTTGGACCTCGGCTGGTTGGGCGGCTTGCTTGCTGTTGTCTATCTGGTGTGGTTGCTCAACCTGTATAACTTCATGGATGGCATCGACGGTATCGCGAGCGTGGAAGCTATCACCGCTTGCCTGAGCGCCGCGTGGCTATACTGGCTTGCAGGGTTCGATACCGCCGCTGTCCTTCCTTTGCTGCTCGCCGCCGCCGTAGCGGGTTTTCTGTTCTGGAACTTCCCGCCAGCGAAAATCTTCATGGGTGATGCAGGCAGCGGATTCATAGGTATCGTGTTGGGAGGGCTATCGCTTCAGGCCGCCTGGATGTCACCCCCTATGTTCTGGTGCTGGTTGATACTGCTCGGTGTGTTCATCGTGGATGCAACCTACACCCTGGTCAGGCGGTTGCTGCGCGGTGACAAGGTCTATGAGGCCCACCGAAGCCATGCCTACCAGTTTGCTTCGCGCCGGTACGGTAAGCATCTGCCAGTGACCTTGACCGTTGCTGCTATCAATCTCTGCTGGTTGCTGCCCATCGCCTTTTGCGTGGTGCACTTCGGGCTGGATGGCGCACTTGGCGTTATTCTGGCCTACGTACCCCTGGTGGTGTTGGCCATGAGGTTTCGTGCAGGCGAATTGGAAGATCGGGTGTAGCGTTATGTTGCAGACGCAGTGTAAGGGTCTGTGAGGAAAGCCCTCAGAGGAATTATGGATAAGGTGCGTAGAAAACTACTGGCTCTACCGCGCAGGCACAAGCGGCTTGTTCAGGTGCTGACGGATATCGTACTGATATGGGTAGCCTTGTGGCTGGCCTTTGTGGTCCGCCTCGGTATCGATGAGCTGGCAAACCCGATCATCGATCACACATGGCTGTTCCTGTGTGCCCCCGTGGTGTCGATCCCGCTGTTCATTCGCTTCGGCCTCTACCGTGCGGTGATGCGCTACTTTGGCAATGACGCACTGATCGCAATCATCAAGGCCGTTACGTTGTCAGCCTTGATTCTTGGTTTCATCATCTATTGGTCAAGCAACCATCAGAACGTGGTGCCACGATCCATCACCTTCAATTACTGGTGGCTGAGCCTGATCATGGTTGGCGGGTTGCGTTTGGCCATGCGTCAGTACTTTTTGGGGGATTGGTTCTCGGCTGCCGTGCAGCATGTACCCTTCACCAATCGTGACGATGGCCTGCCAAAAGTAGCGATTTATGGTGCAGGCTCCGCAGGCAATCAACTTGCTGTTGCGTTGCGCATGGACAAGGCCATGCGCCCCGTCGCCTTTATTGATGATGACGCCAGCATTACTGACCGTGTCATCGCGGGGTTGCAGGTTTACCATCCCGACCAGTTGCAACGGCTGATCGACGATACCGGCGCTCAGGAAATCCTGCTGGCACTGCCGTCATCGACCCGCACCCGCCGTCGGGAGATCCTTAACTTCCTCGAAGACTTCCCGCTGCATGTGCGCAGTGTGCCCAGCTTCATCGACCTGGCGAGCGGCAAGGTCAAGGTGGATGATATTCAGGAAGTGGACATCGCCGACCTGTTGGGCCGTGACCCGGTGCCCGCACAAAGCGACCTGCTTGAACGTTGCATTGCTGAACAAACCGTGTTGGTCACCGGTGCCGGTGGCTCGATCGGCTCCGAGCTGTGCAGGCAAATTCTTTCCCAGTCCCCGAAAACGCTGCTGCTGTTCGATCACAGCGAATTCAACCTCTACAGCATTCTTTCTGAACTGGAACAGCGCATAGCCCGTGAGTCGCTGTCTGTTTGCCTGCTGCCGATCCTGGGTTCGGTACGTAACCAGGCGCAGATGCTCGACATCATGAAAACCTGGCGGGTCGATACGGTTTACCATGCTGCGGCCTACAAGCATGTACCGATGGTCGAGCACAATATCAGCGAAGGCTTGCTGAACAACGTCATTGGTACCTTGCACACCGCGCAAGCAGCATTGCAGGCGGGGGTCGCCAACTTTGTGCTGATTTCGACCGACAAGGCGGTACGCCCGACCAACGTGATGGGCAGTACCAAGCGCCTTGCCGAGATGACCCTGCAGGCCCTGAGCCGCGAGTTGGCGCCCGTGCTGTTTGGCGATGGGGGCAATGTTTCGCAGGTCAACAAAACCCGCTTCACCATGGTCCGGTTCGGCAACGTGCTGGGCTCATCGGGCTCGGTAATACCGCTGTTCCATAAGCAGATCAAGGCCGGCGGCCCGCTGACCGTTACCCATCCGAAAATCACCCGCTACTTCATGACCATTCCCGAAGCCGCGCAGTTGGTGATCCAGGCGGGTTCGATGGGCAAGGGCGGGGATGTGTTCGTGCTCGACATGGGCGAGCCGGTGCGGATTGTCGAGTTGGCCGAGAAGATGATTCACCTGTCCGGTTTCAGCGTCCGTTCCGAACGCAACCCCATGGGTGACATCGCTATCGAGTTCACCGGGTTGCGGCCGGGCGAGAAGCTTTACGAAGAGCTGTTGATCGGTGACAACGTGATAGCGACCCGCCACCCGATGATCATGAGTGCAAGCGAGGACTTCCTCCCTTGGGACGAGCTCAAGGATGCGCTGAACCAGTTGCTGGGCGCGGCGTCTGCAGATGATTTTGTACGGGTGCGTCAGTTGTTGCGTGAAACCGTGATCGGCTATACCCCGGAAGGGGAAATCGTTGACTGGATTTACCAGCAGCGGCGCTTGGATCTGTAAGCATCCTCTGTGACACAAGGCCGCTCCTTATAGCAGCGGCCTGTTCTACACAATAAGCAGTGCCAGCCATGAGGGCCGCAATGGCCCTCATTAGAGCGGGTCAGCACAACCGCCCAGCGTTAATGTGAACCCCGCAGCACCCCAGGGTTTTCCCCACCCCCCCAACCCGCGTATCATCCCCACACACAAATCTGAATATCCCCACGCCTGCTTCAGACCAAAAGTCTTGCGTTCCCAGCGTGCAAAGCAGCTTCAGATAACCAGACGATCATCAGTGTCATAAAACGACCTGCCAGATTCATGGCCAGGCCAGGCATGCCGGCTGTCCGACGGATGGGACGGTGCCCGATGAGATTTGAAGGAATAGGTTTTGATTAAGCGTAGAAAGGTTGCAATCGTTGGCTGTTCGTACCGCTTCCCTGGATCTTCCAATGCCAGCTTCTGGCAAAACCTGATGGAGGGGCGCGACCTGGTCACCCAGGTCGACCCTTCTCGGTGGGAGAAATCTGAGTTTCTGCACCCGGACAAGGCCAACCCTGCGACCAGCTACACCTTCGCCGCGGGCACTTTGGGCGACATCAGCGCGTTCGACGCGGGGTTCTTCAATATTTCGCCGCGTGAAGCGGGGATGATGGACCCGCAGCAGCGCATGCTGCTGGAAATGTGCTGGGAAACCTTCGAGAACGCCGGGGTCAAGCCGTCGAGCCTGCGCGGCAGCAACTGTGGCGTGTACCTGGGCATCGCCGGTGTCGAGCAGTCCTACCGGCTGGTCGAAGACCTGGCGTCGATCGATGGTGCAACCGCCACCGGCAACACGATGAGCATTGCCGCCAACCGCCTGTCGTTCTTCTACGACCTGCGTGGGCCGAGCATGGCCATCGACACCGCCTGTTCCTCTTCGCTGGTGGCCTTCCACCAGGCCTGCCAGGCCATCCTCAGCGGTGATGTCGACCAGGCGCTGACCGGCGGCATCAGCCTGCACATGCACCCGTTTGGCTTCATGATCTTTGCCAAGGCGACCATGCTGTCGCGCACCGGGCGCTGCCAGTCGTTCGATGAGAATGGCGATGGCTATGCGCGTTCGGAAGGCGGTGGGTTGTTCCTGCTCAAGGACTACGACCAGGCCGTGGCCGATGGCAATACGATTCTGGCCGTGGTCGCGGCCAGTGCGGTGAACACCGACGGGCGTAAGTCCAGCCTGACCCTGCCCAACGCCGAAGCCCAGGCCGCGCTGCTCAAGCAGACCTACGCCAAGGCGGGCATCAGCCCCGACCAGCTCGATTACCTGGAAGCCCATGGTACCGGTACCTCGGTCGGTGACCCGATCGAAACCCGTGCCATCGGCGAAGCCCTGGCCCAGGCGCGTGGTAATGGCAACCCGTTACCGATTGGCTCGGTCAAAAGCAACCTTGGCCACCTGGAGGCCGCGTCCGGTGTGGCGGGCCTGATGAAGGCGCTCAACTGCCTGACCGAACGCACCGTGCCGGCCACCATCGGGGTTAAGGCGCTTAACCCGAATATCGCGTTTGGTGACCTGAACCTGCAGGTGGTCACCGAGCCGCTGCCGCTCAAGCCTGAAGGCCAACTGACGGTCGGCGTCAACTCGTTCGGCTTTGGCGGTGCCAACGCACACGTCATCCTGCAGAGCCCCGAACCACAGGCTGCGCCGGCTAAAGCTGCCGAGGCGCGACGTGTGCCGCTGCTGCTCAGCGGCAAGACCGAACAAGGCCTGCGCGCCACCGCCGAGCGCTTTGCCGCGTACCTGGCCGCCCACCCGGAGCTGGATTATTACGACGTGGCCTACCAGGCCATGTATCGCCGGGATGCGCACAGCCATCGTCTGCTGCTGGTCAGCGACAATGCCGCCGAAGCCGCCCAGGCCCTGGACGACTATGCCCAGGACCCAACCCTCAGTGAACTGAGCGCGGTGCTCGAAGCCGGCCAGGCACTGGAAGCCGCCTCGGCGCCGGTGTTCGTCTACTCCGGTAACGGCTCGCAGTGGCAAGGCATGGGCCGGGCGATGCTCGGTCAACCGCTGTTTGCTGCTGCGGTGGATGAAGTGGATGCGTTGTTCCAGCCGCTAGCGGGCTATTCGTTGCGCGCCGAGCTGCTGGGTGACAACGGCGAAGGCCGTTATGCCCGCACCGAAATCGCCCAGCCGGCGCTGTTTGCCTTGCAAGTGGCGGTGACCCGTGTGCTGGCCGCCGAAGGCATCCACCCTGTCGCGGTGATCGGCCATAGCGTCGGCGAAGTGGCCGCGGCCTGGGCCAGTGGTGCCCTGAGCCTGGAAGACGCCACCCAAGTGATCTACCACCGCAGCCGCCTGCAAGGGCTGACCCGCGGTACCGGGCAGATGACCGCCGTGGGGCTGTCGGGTGAAGCCGCTGGCGAGCTGATCACTGAACTGAAGCTGGACGGCCGCCTGGTCGTCGCCGGTGAAAACAGTGCCCGTGGCGCCACCCTGGCAGGTGAGGTCGACGCCCTGACGCTGCTGGAAGAAACCCTTGCCGAGCGCCAGGTGTTCGCCCGCCGCCTGGACCTGGACTACGCCTTCCACTCGCCAGCAATGAACCCGATCGAACAGGCCGTCATCGACGACCTGGCGCACATCCGCCCGCGCGCCACGCAGATCCCGTTCTACTCCACGGTGGTCGGCGGTGAGCTGGACGGCGAGCGGCTGGGCAACCACTACTGGTGGCAGAACATCCGCTTCCCGGTGCTGTTCCAGGGCGCCTTGGACGCGCTGGTGCGCAACGGCCATAACCTGTTTGTCGAAATCGGCCCGCACGCGATTCTGCGCAGCTACGTCACCGATGTGCTGAACCAGTGCGAGCAGCCTGGCCAGGTGGTCGGCACGCTCAAGCGCAACGACCACAGCCCGCTGCTGCTGGAGCGCACCGTGGCCCGCCTGCTGATTGCCGGCGTCGAGCCGCAGTGGGCAACGCGCTTCCCGGTTGCCGGGCGCCAGGTACGCCTGCCGAACTATGCCTGGCAGCGTGATCACTTCAGCTTGCCGGTGAGTGCCGAGTCGCACAGCCCCTTGAACCGCAAGCGCGTGCACCCGTTGCTGGGTTACCCCGTCGTCGACCAGCCGCTGACCTGGGAAAACCGCCTGGACACGCAATTGTTCCCGACCCTGGCTGACCACAAAGTGGGCGAGTCGGTGCTGTTCCCCGGTGCCGGTTTCACCGAATTGGCCCTGGCGGCGGCGCAGTTGCACCAGCCAGGTGAGTTCGTTGACGTCGAAGAGCTGGAAATCCACAACCCGCTGCTGCTGAGCAGCGAGGGCAGCAAAAAAGTCCGCGTGCACATCGAAGAGGCCGACGGCACGCTGCGCATCATTTCGCGCAACCTGGCGCAGCATGAAGACTGGGTGCAGCACGTGGTCGCGCGCCTGCCGGGCGAAGCCCGTGGCGTCATGCTGGACACCCGTGCGCCGGCGCTGCCACAGCGCCCGGCGGACTTCAGCGGCGAGCAGCACCTGGCACTGACCTGTGCGGTCGGCCTGAACTACGGCCCGGCCTACCAGACCGTCGCCGCGGCGTGGGTAGAAGAAGAGCGGGTGCTGGCGCAACTGGCCGTACCTGCCGCTATCGAGCACGAACTGGACGCGCTGCACCTGCACCCGGCGCTGCTGGACGGTGCCTTCCAGCTGATTACCGAACTGCTGGCCAGCCGCCCGGGCCGCAATAACGGGCTTGCCTTCATCCCCGTCAAGCTGGGGCGTATCGCCTTCAGCACGGCAGGTGCTGTGCCGGTGCTGGCCGAAGTACGCCAGCGCAAGCGCACCGCGCATTCGCTGTTGGTCGATTTCACCCTGTTCGATGCCAGCGGCGCTGCCGTGCTGGCGATCAAGGATGCGCGCATGCGCGCCGTGCGCCTGCAGTACGACCGCAGTGGCGATATCAAGCGCCTCGGCCACGTCGGCCTGGCCGCGCCGGGCAGTGCTGTTGCGGTGCAACGCCACGCTGTGGCGGGTACACCGGTGGCCGACGCGCTGCACAGCCTGGCCGACGAGCCGGCACAGTTGCGCTACCTCAATGAAGTCGAACCGCTGCTGGATGTGCTGTGTGCCAGCTTTGTGCTCGACCTGGTCGAGCAGGCCGGTGGCCAGCTGAGCGCCGAACAGGTGGCGCTGTGGTCCCAGGGCCAGGGCGATTACCTGGCGACCCTGCTGCGCCATGCCGAGCAGGACGGCAGTGTGCTGCACAACGCCGATGGCAGCTGGCAGTTGGTCGACAGCGACGAGCGCCCGTCGTCGGAGGCGATCTGGCAGGAGCTGTTCCAGAGCTACCCCGAGTACTTCCAGATCATTCATTCGGTGGGGCGTATTGGCCGCCACCTGCCGACCTTGCTGACGGGCGAGCAAACGCTCGAAAGCCTGTTGCCGCGCGAAACCAGCGGCAGTAGCCTGGCGCGCCTGGTGCTCGGTGCGGCTGGCCAGCAGCGCCTGCTCACCGGTATGAGCCAAACCTTGGCCTTGCGCCTTGAGCAACTGCCGGCCGGGCAGCGCCTGCGGGTGCTGGAAATCGGCTTTGGCGGCGCATCGTTTGCCGAGCTGCTGTACGCAGGGCTCGACTTCGACCGCATCGATTACGTCTACGCCGTGGCTGAGCCCGAGCTACAGCAACGCCTGCATGACGATTGCCCTGCGCTGAGCGTGCTGAGCCTGGAGCAACTGGCCGACGCCGGCCGCTTTGACTGGGCACTGGTGCCGACCGACCTCGCCGCACTCGGCGCAGTGGGCGATGCCTTGCGCCAGGCCAGCGCGCAGCTTAACCCCCATGGCCAACTGGCGCTGCTGGGGCAATACCCGGCGCGGTGGGCTGACTTTGTCTTCGGTGGCGAGCCTGACTGGTGGCTGGCTGGCCCGCAGCACGCGCTTTCGCGTCAGCAGGCCCCGGCCTTCTGGAGCCATGAACTGCAACGCCACGGCCTTGGCCCGCTGCACACCGTCGATGCCTTGCCTGGCAGCACGTGCGGTAGCTACGTGCTGCTGGCCGATAAGCCTGCGGGCGCTGTGCACGCCTCGGCAGAGGTGCCTGTGCAACACTGGGCGGTGCTTGCCGAAGCCGGGCAGGGCGCTGCCAAGTGCTTGGCCGCGCAACTGCGTGCCCAAGGCCAGCTCGTCAGCCTGCTGCTGCCTGGCGATGCGCAGGCGCTGGCTGCCCAGCTTAGCGCGTTGGACCAGGCGCCAGCGCATGTGCTGCACCTGGCAGGCTTGGACAGCGCCGCCGGCCTGGACAGCCAGGCTGAGCGCTGCCTGCAGGCAGCCGCACTGGTACAGGCCTGCGAGGCCCTGGCGCTGGCGCCGCAATGCTGGCTGCTGACCCGTGGCGCTGCCGAACACCTGTACGGCACCGACACCGCCGCCGACGTCGCGGCCATCGCTGACGCGGCGTTCTGGGGCTTTGGCCGCACCCTGGCCAACGAATCAGTCAACTGCCGCATTCGCCTGCTGGACCTGGCCCACGCGGCACCGATCGACCACGTGCTGCCTTCGTTGCTGCACGCCGACAGCGAAACCGAGTTGGCGCTGGACGCCGAAGGCCGCCGTTATGTGCCGCGCCTGCGTGTGTTGGCAGACCAGCCCGCCAGCGCCGACAGCGCAGCGCAGTGGGTGTGCCTGGGCTTCGACCTGCCTGGCCAGCTTCGTAACCTGCGTTGGGAGCTGCGCGAGCCGCGCCAACCGGCGGCGGACGAGCTGGACATCGCCGTGCGGGCCACCGGCCTGAACTTCCGCGACGTGATGTTCGCCCTCGGCCTGCTGTCTGATGAAGCGATCGAGAACGGCTTCTCTGGCCCAACCCTGGGCTTCGAGTTTGCCGGTGTGGTGCAAGGCAAGGGCGCTGACGTGCTTGGCGATTTCGCCCCGGGCGACCGCGTGGTGGGCTTTGGCCCGTGCAGCTTCGCCAACCGCCTGGTGACCAACGCCAACGCTGTGGCACGCATCCCAGAGGGCATGTCGTTCGAAGCGGCAGCGACCATTCCGAGCACCTTCTTCACCGTGTACTACGCGCTGCACCACCTGGCACGCGTAGAGCCGGGCGAGAAAGTGCTGATCCACGGCGCAGCGGGCGGCGTGGGCATCGCCGCGATCCAGATCGCCAAGTGGCTGGGTGCCGAGATCCACGCCACCGCCGGCAGCGACGAGAAGCGCGACTTCCTGCGCCTGCTGGGCGTGGACAACGTCTACGACTCGCGTTCGCTGGCCTATGCCGACCAAGTACTGGCCGCAACCGGCGGGCGTGGCGTCGATGTGGTGCTCAACTCGCTGGCGGGCGAGGCGATCAACCGCAACCTGCGTGTGCTGAAGCCGTTTGGCCGCTTCCTCGAACTGGGCAAACGCGACTTCTACCAGAACACCCGTATCGGCTTGCGCCCGTTCCGCAACAACATCAGCTACTTCGGTATCGACGCCGACCAGCTGATGAGCGAACGCCCGCAACTGACCCGTCGCCTGTTCGCCGAAATGATGGCGCTGTTTGCGCAAGGCATCCTGCACCCGCTGCCATTCCGCGAGTTCGACGCCAACCAGGTGGTCGAAGCCTACCGCTACATGCAGCAGGCGCGGCAGATCGGCAAGGTCGTGATCACCTACGCCAACCCGATCGAACGCACGGTCGACACCCGCGAACAACCGCTGCGTAGCGTGCAACTGGCAGCCGATGCCAGTTACCTGGTCACCGGTGGCCTGGGTGGCTTCGGCCTGCGCACGGCGCAATGGTTGATCGACAAAGGCGCGCGCCACCTGGTGCTGCTGGGCCGCCGTGGCCCGGCCAGTGCCGAGGCCCAGCCGCTGTTGGCGCTGTGGCAGGCTCAAGGTATTGATGTGCAGGCAGTGGCATGCGATATCACGGATGCAGGCCAGCTGCGCGCAGTGTTCGAGCGCATCGCAGCCAGCCCATGGCCGCTGCGTGGCCTGGTGCATGCGGCGACAGTGATTGACGACAGCCTGATCCGCAACCTCGATGGCGACCAGCTGCGTCGCGTGCTCGAACCCAAGGCCAAGGGCGCGCAGTACCTGCATGAACTGACCCAAGCGTTGCCGCTGGACTTCTTCGTGATGTTCTCGTCGGCCACCACCCTGTTCGGCAACCCCGGCCAGGCCAACTACGTCGCCGCCAACCATTGGCTCGAAGCTTTGGCGCGCCACCGTCGTGCCCAAGGGCTGGCGGCCACTGCAGTGCTGTGGGGCGCGATTGACGACGTCGGCTTCCTGGCCCGCAACAGCCAGATCAAGGATGCCCTGCAAAGCCGCATGGGCGGTGCTGCCCTGCGCGCCGAGGCGGCCCTGGCCCAGCTCGAAGCCATGCTGCTGAGCGGTGACAACGGCCAAGGCGTGCTCGAACTGGACTTCAAAGCCTTGTCGCGCTTCCTGCCGACCGCCACTTCGCCACGCTTCAGCGAACTGGCCCGTGCCCACGGCGGTGACCAGGAAGACGACAACGGCGGTGAAGACATCCAGCGCATGCTGGCCGAGCTTGACGATGCTGAATTGCTCGAGCGCTTTGCCGAGATGCTCAAGCACGAAGTGTGCGAGATTCTGCGCCTGCCGCCAGCGCGCCTGGATGCACAGCGCCCGCTGCAGGAGCTGGGGCTGGACTCGCTGATGAGTGTCGAGCTGGTGGTGGCGTTGGAAGAGCGCTTCGGCATTCGCCTGCCGGTCATGGAACTCAGTGACAGTTCCAGCATCGATAAGCTCAGCGTGCGCTTGCTTGAGCTGTTGCGCGGTGAAGCCGGCACTGGCGAAGACCAGCTGGCGCAAAACGTGCTCGCCCGTCATGGCAGCGAACTCAGCGCCGAACAAGTGGCTGAACTGAATGCAGAACTGGCCGAGACCAGTGTGGCACCTAACCGATTGATTGACTAAGAGCTCAGATGACAGCCAAAACCCCGACCGGCCTTGGTGGCGACGCCAAGCAACGCCTGATCCAGCAAGCCCTTGCGCGGCGCCGTAACACAGGCGCCGAAGGCGCGGAAGGTGCCACCCTGGAGCAGGTGCAGCAGGCTGCATTGAAGGTGCCTGAAGCGTTTTACCGTTTCGACCAGCACCCGGGTTACCAGCACCTGCGGGTGATGCAACAAACCGCGCAGCGGCTGGGGCTGAGCAACCCGTTTTTCCGCTTGCACCAAGGCACCGCCGGCGCGCAAACCCAGATTGGCGAGCGCGAGTACCTGAACTTCGCCAGTTACAACTACCTGGGGTATTCCGGCCACCCCAACGTTGCCGAGGCGGCCAAGGCGGCGATCGACCGCTACGGCACCTCGGTGTCTGCCAGCCGCCCGGTCTCGGGTGATCGCCCGCTGCACCGTGAGCTGGAGCATGGGTTGGCCAGGCTGTACGAGGTGGACGACGCCGTGGTGATGGTCAGCGGCCATGCCACCAACGTCACCACCATCGGCTACCTGTTCGGGCCGCGCGACCTGGTGGTGCATGACGAGCTGATTCACAACAGCGTCCTGCAGGGCATTCAGTTGTCCGGTGCACGGCGTTTGAGCTTTGCGCATAACGACTGGCAGGCGCTGGACCGCCTGTTGAGCGAGCAGCGCCAGCACTTCGAGCGGGTGCTGGTGGTGGTCGAAGGCATCTACAGCATGGACGGCGACTATCCTGAGCTGCCCCGGTTCGTCGACATCAAGCGCAAGCACAAAGCGTTTCTGATGGTGGATGAAGCGCATTCGCTGGGCGTGATGGGGGCCACGGGTAAAGGTATCCGTGAGCACTTTGGCCTGGCGGGCGATGACGTCGACATCTGGATGGGCACCTTGAGCAAGACCTTGGCCAGTTGCGGCGGGTATATCGCTGGCAGCACGGCGCTGATCGAGCACCTCAAGTTTCTGGCCCCGGGCTTTTTGTACAGCGTCGGCATGCCGCCGGCGGTCGCGGCGTCGGCCTTGGCGGCGTTGCAGCTGCTGGCGGCGGATAACGAGCGGGTTGCCCAGGTGCAGGCGCGGGGCGAGCTGTTCTTGCGCCTGGCGCGTGAAGCGGGCCTGGACACCGCCACCAGCACCGGGCTTGCGGTGATCCCGGTGATTACCGGCAGTTCGTTCAAGGCGGGGCGGTTGTCCAGTGCCTTGTTCGAGCGAGGCATCAATGCTCAGCCGATCGTCTACCCGGCAGTGCCGGAGCAGGCGGCGCGGGTGCGCTTCTTTGTCTCGTGCGAGCATACACCCGAGCAGATCCAGCACACCGTGGCGGTGGTCGCTGAAGAGATGGCGCGGCTGGGGTAATCCGGCAAGGCCTGAGGGGCTGCTTCGCAGCCCTTTTGGCGTGCCATCAATGGGCCATCAATGATAGCCGGAATCTGGCCACTGCAAAGCCGCTAATCATATTAAATCGAAGCAAGAAAAGCCGAACTTACTTCGAGCGCTCTAGTGTTAAACATCTAAATAATTCCTCTTTAAAACGGCACGCAAAAGTGTCTGTGTAAAGTTTGCGTAACGCCTGCAACTTCAAAAAATACGACTATCGTGATCATTAACCGGGCCACCCCCTGGGCCCGTCGTGTATCCGATGGAGTACTTATGAGCAGAGTGACTCTTGCTGCTGTTGTATCGGCGTGCGTCTGCGCCGTGCCAACCGTTTGCGATGCGACTTCTCACACTGCACCGGCTTTTGCTTTTGGCTTACAGGGAAGCTACACCGAACAGGAATTCACCGGGCACGGTAAAACCGACACGGAACATATGCCAGAAGGCGGCGCATTCATTAACTTCGGCAATAAAATGACGTCAACCGACGGGTTCATTTACCAGGCAGAACTCAGCGGACTCTATAGCAAGCACCAGAACCAGAAGGTCAAGGACGGGCAGGCCGACCTCGACCTGGGCTGGCGTATTGCGCTAGCTGAGCGCCATTCTATCGACCTGCTGGTGGGCGGCGGTTACAAATGGAACCGCCTGCAACCGAACAACAGCAAGTACGACATCGACCTCACCAACCGCACGCCCTTTGCCAAGGTGGCGCTGGGTTACAACTACCGGTTCAATACCGCGACCCTACGTTTTGAAGCCGGCATGCGTAAGCTGATTAATGGTGATTCGCAATTGGAAATCCATGGCATCAGCAACGAGAAAGTAGACGTGAAAGACAGCACTCACCCGTTTGCCGAAATGAGCGTGCTGTTTAATCAGGACGGCGTGGTGCCGGTGATTGCCGCGTTGTATTACAGCCGCTTTGACTATGAGTTGGACGGGCAGTTTGTAATGACCCCAACGGATACTCAGGTGCGGGATGAATACGGTATAAAACTTGGCGTCAGCTTTTAATCTTGCACACGCAAAGGCTTTGCAATAATTAATGGACTAACGCTGAGCCAACCGCCAGCTGCAATCCTTGTAGGAGCAGCCTTGTGCTGCGAAGAGGCCGGTGCTAGCACAATCAATCTTCGTTGCTGCCACTGGCGTCTTCGCAGCACAAGGCTGCTCCTACAGGTGTTTGTGCTGACCGAAGGATAACTGAGCACACGCAAGGGCAATGGACTAACGCTGAGCCAACCGCCAGCTGCAATCCTTGTAGGAGCAGCCTTGTGCTGCGAAGAGGCCAGTGACAGCACAATCAATCTTCGTTGCTGCCACTGGCGTCTTCGCAGCACAAGGCTGCTCCTACAGGTGTCTGTGCTCACCGAAGGAATAACTGAGCACCGCTTTAAATATGCGGCGACTCATAGGCATTCAGCTGCTCCACAAACCGCCAATGGCTCTTCTTGTCAAACCCCATCCAGCGCTTCAGGCGGATGTCCCAACGCATGTGATGGTTGGCAATCCACGGCAGGGCAAACAGGTGCGCGCCGCGCCAAGGGATGAACGGGTTGCGCCGCAAGCTGGCGTAAATTTCTACCCGGTGGCTGGCCTGGTGGCTGGCGCAGCGGGCGTGGAAGCCGGATGTGTCGGCCACCACCAGGGTGTTGGCGGGCACCGCAAAGCGGCGCGGCTGCGGTAGGCCGAGGGCGGCGAGGTCGGGGGTGTCGATACGGAACGAGCCCTCGCGGTGCATCTGTTCGGTCGAGCGGGCAGCGCCCAGGCTCTGCTGATACTCCCAGGCCAGGCGCTCGGGCGTCAGGCGGTGCGACCTCGGCACATAACTGAACGGCCCTTGATCGTCGGCCACGTCATCCAAGAATAACCACGCCTTGGCGGTGGGGTGGAAGGTGTCTGCGTGCAAGCGGGTTTGCGGGTCTTGGTCGGCATTGACGGCATCGATGATGATCGACTGCAGCTGATAGGTAATGCCGCCCGTGTTGGACGATGCATAGGCAATCAGGTCCCGTACCCCACGGTCCGCGACAAACGCCGCACTGGCCGGGTTGCTGGCCAGCACATCCTGGTCAAGGCTGACCCGGCGGGTAACCGCACGCCCTTGGCGCATCTCCCAACCCGTGCTGCGCAAGGCACCCAGCTCGGCGCGCAACGCCGCGAATTGGTCAGCGGGCAGGGCGTTTTCGCGAATGAAAAACCCGTTTTCCTCAAAATGCGCACGCTCACCGGCATCCAGGCGCGAGGCCAGGGCCTGGCGACGGTAGCTGGCCATGGCCATCGCCAGTTGGCGACGCTGCACATGCAGACCAAGCGCATTCAGCCGCGCACTGCCGAGCACCGGGTTGTTCTCGAACGATTTCGCGTGGGTGGCCAGTTGCATGCAATGCCAGGGGAGCGCCGCATAGCGGCCGATGTCCTTGATCGATACGGGCATGTTCTAGTCCTTTGATGGGGCCAGTGGCCGGCCGCAGCCGAGCATGGTCCGGGAGTAATTGAGCAGCGGCGCCACGCGCCGGTGTTCGGCCAACCGCGCAGGGCGCGGCATCGACAGGCAAGCGAGGGCGTGCCAGGCATCGCAGGGCAAGTCTTGCTGAACGTCGGCATAGCTCGCATAGCGCATCAAGGCGCCGGCTACCAACTGGTCCAGGGTCAGGCGCCGGGTGCGGCGCGGCAGCGGCTGGTGGTCGTGGGTCAACCCCCAGCCGGCATAGAACGGTGTGCCATAGGTCACCACCGGCACGCCGCGCAGCAGCGCTTCGAAGCCAGCCGTGGAGCTCAAGGTGTGCAGCGCATCGACCTGGCCGTAGAGGCTGGCGATATCGACACCGCCCAACACCTGGTCAGCCAGGCCCGCCAGTAGCGCCGGGGCAACCTGGCCCTGGCGCTTGCCGGCCTCGACGTCCGGGTGTGGTTTGTAAACGATCCAGGCGTCCGGCAACTGCGCGCGCACCCGTTGCAGCAGGCGCAGGTTGCAGCCTGCGCCGCCGCCACTGCACAGCGCCGAAGCGTCATCTTCGACCTGGCCGACCACCAGCACCCGTGCTTGGCCCGGCTGGCCCAGCAACGGCGGAACTGGCCCGCTGCGCAGGTTGAACTTGCTGGTGCCGCTGGCGACGATCTGCGCCCTTAACTGCGCGGCTTCGGCCAGGCTGGCGTCATCGAAGTCGGTATTGAGCAGCAGCCATTCCAAGTCACTGTCCGACGCGGCGTCATAGTGAATACCGCCACGGTCCAGCACCAACGACAGGGCCGGGCTGTTGCTCACCCCCAACCCCGTGGACCGCATGAAGCCGTCCTCGACCCGCCAGATCGGCACCCCGTGCTGGCGCGCGCGTTCAGCCAGGCTGGCGGGCTCCCGCGCCGCCCACACCAGCAGCCGGCCGTTTTCTGCCGCCACCTGCTGCACCAGTTGCGGGCTATCCACGGTAAAGCGCAGCTGGCCCCAGCGGCTGGCAAAGAAGCGGCGAATGTTGTGCTGCTTGTGGCGCTTGACCCCCAGCACCGTGGTAGGCCCGGCAAATTCAGTGTCGCGTGCCTTTTTGCGCGCCAGCTGGCGAGCGACGGTCAGCGCATCGGTCAGCTGGCCGGTGAGCGGGTCGACATAGCGGCAATAACGGATGTACGCCGCCGCCACCAGCTGCTCCAGGCTCGGCCGCGCCTGGCGGCGGGGGATGGGCATGCGGTCGTCGGTCAGGCCCCAGCCAGCGTAAAACGGCAGCCCGAAGCAGGTCACCGCCACGCCTTGAATCAACGCCTCGAGCCCAGCCTGGCTGGTGCCCACATACACCCGCTGCGCCCGCTTGGCCAACGATGCCCACGCCACTGGCCGTGCCTCCAGCGGCACGCCCCGGGCCTGCGCGGCGGCCAGCAGGCAGCTGGGTTTCTGCCCGCCCAGGCAGTCCGGGTGAATACGCACCCGCACATCGGCATCCGGGTGCTCGGCCAAGGCGACATCGAGCATGCGCACGTAGTCCGCTTCGCACAAACCGCCACCGGGGATCGAATAGTCGCCCGCCGTCTGGTCAACCACCAGCACCAACGGCCGCTCGCGGCCCAGCGGGTCGTCTGCGGGCAGGTCCTGGGCATTGTTGTACTTGCCGATGCCCGTGCTGCGCATCAGCGAGATCAGCGCGTGCGCGCACTCCAACTCGTGCTCGGTCAGCGCCTCGGGCTGTTGCAGGATGTTCTCGAGCAGCGAAGGCCGGTCTGCCAGGTAGTGAATGCCTATCGGGTCGACCACCATCGACATCGGCGTGTCGCCTTCGATGCCCAGCGACGAAGACCGTAAAAAACCGTCCTCCAGCGCGATATAAGGCAGCCCCCAGCGCTGGCACAACACGCGCGCCTGCGCAGAAGACTGCTTGTAGCCGATACCGGCAATCGCCTTGAGCCCCTTCGGCGCCTTGCTACCCCGGCGCCACAGCCAGAAGGGCGGGCCCTCGGGCCCAAGAAACTGCGGCAGGTGCAACACCTTCCAGGCAACCCATTGCGACATGATGCCGACCCAGCCCGGGCCGTCCACCAGTGCTTGCAAGGCCACTGCTGCCGGCGCTTCAATACGGTTCATGGCACCCCCCGCCACATGCCACGCACCGGCGGAAACGGCACCCAACGCTTGCGGCGCAGGGCAAAGCCATTGTGCAGGTACAGCCGTTTGGCCCGCGGGTTGTTCAGCGGCACTTCCAGTTCGACCTGGGTAAAGCCCAGCTTGGCCGCATGCGCACAACACGCCTGCACCAACGCCGACCCCGTGCCTTGCTGGCGAGCCGTCTTGCTCACGCGCAGCCCATACAACAAGAACGGGTAACGCCACTCGCGCAGCTCGCTCAGGCAAAACCCGGCAAAGCGCACCCAGCCACTGATTACCCCGAACTCGCGAATGAACGGCCGCCAGTGCAGTGCAAATGGCCCACGCCCGTCATGCTTCAAGGCGGCAAAGCCCAGCGCCTGCTCGCCCTCGAAGGCCAGCAGCACGCGGTCCCAGTGGATGGCCCCGCCCAGCAGGCGATAGCGGCAAGCAGGGTTACCAATCAGAAACGCCAGCGAACCGCGCCCCTGGGTCAGCAACTGGGCCAAGGCAGGGTCTGCGGCACGCTCCGGCGCCAGGTCCGATCCCAGAACAATGCGCACCACGTCTTCAGGCTACCCCAGCCACGGCACTGTGCGCCGCCTGGCCCTGTGCGGGCGCCTGGGCGTGTGCCAGCAGCGCGCTGGACAGCTTGTGCACAGCGATGGGGCACGCTTGGCTGCCAGGCTGGCGCCGGTTGGACCAGATCAGGTAATCGGTGTCGCCGGCCGGCGCGCCGACCGCCTGGTAAACCTCGGGCAGGATCGGTACATGGTCACCAAAGAAGCACAGCAGCGCCTCGTTCGGCTGGCTCAGTAACGTTTCGCGCAGCATGCCAAGCATGCGATCGGCATTGCCGATATGCCGCAGGTAAGGCGCCAGGTCTTGCATGCCCGGTTGCAGCGGGCGGTCGAACCAGGCCGGCAGTTCGTGCTCGGCCACGCTTTCCAGGTGCAGCGGCCCGTGGTTTTCCATGGTGACCGCGTGGATGAACAACGGCTGAGTACGCCCAGGCGCCTCCAGCAGTTCACGAATTTTCTGCGCAACCGCACAGTCGCCAATGAACGGCCCGGCCTTTTGCGACGGGTTGAACGCGCGCACATCGATGAACTCATCGAAGCCCAACGCCGGCAGCACTTTATTGCGGCCGTAGAACCCACCGTCATACGGGTGAATGCACACCGTGCGATAGCCCAGCGCCTTCAGCCGCGAAGCGATGCTCGGCAAGCCCCGGCGCGCCAGCACGCGATAAGGATTGAAGCGGTGCACCCCAAGCCGCTCGGACGGGATGCCCGTGAGGTAGGCGAACTCGGTACGCACCGTGTTGGCCCCCCACGCCGCCACCTGCAGCTTGCCGCGCGCAAGCGCCTGGCTGGCCAGCACGTCATACTCGCCCAGCACCTCAGCCCGCACGCCAGGCCACAAGCCACGCACATCAAAGAACGACTCGCTCTGCACCGACACCAAGTCCGCCAGCCCATTCCCCGTGGGAGCGGGTTTACCCGCGAATGCGCCAGCCGCCCTGACACTACCCTCACAAGCAACCGGCGACCCCACCCCACCCCCATTCCCTGTGGGAGCGGGTTTACCCGCGAATGCGCCAGCCGCCCTGACACTACCCTCACAAGCAAACGGCGACCCCAACCCAACCTGATCAACCGGTGCCCGCGCCGCCCAAAAATACCGCCACAAGCTAGCCGCCAACCCCCAGCCCCGCACATCGCGCTCGGCATCAAAGCTCGGCACCACTCGACGATGCCCCAACCGCAGCAACCCCAGGCCAATCACCACCGGCAACAACGCCTCAACCCGCGCCCCCGGCACCTCGAAGCGCAAGCCCGCCCACAGGTAAACCAGAAACCCGACCGCCAGCACTGCTGCCTTGCCAAACCCAAAAAACGGCAAATACAACCGCGGAAACTTCACCGCATCACTGAAGTACTCGAAATCCGCACACACAAACGGTTCGCGCAGCGAGTGGTACTTCGAGTTGCTCACCAGCACGATCAGCACCCACAGCAACAGCAGGTTCACGCCACTGAACAGCGGCCGCGCGGTCAGCGCATACAGCAACCCAAACCCCACGCACCACAATCCCACATGCAGCCACCAGCAGTCGGCCGGGCGGCGCAGGGCAGGGCGGGGTATCAACAAGCGTTCGACCAGCACGGTCAGCATCAGGCCGATCAACGCAACCGGCAGCAGAGAAACATCAATCACTGTATTTCAGCCCACGCAGGATCATCGAAGAAAGCCACTGCGGGATCAGCCCCAGCAGCCAGGTGCCCAGGTTGAGCGGGAACGGAAAACTGATACGCGCCTGGTTCGCAGCCAGGCCACGCTTGATGCGCTTGGCCGCTTTTTCGGCGGTCCACAAAAACGGCTTGGGCCCCGGCATTTCGAAGCACATCTTCGATTCCACGTAGCCCGGCACGATCACATTCACCTTCACCCCTTCCGGCGCCAGCCAATCGCGAATCGCTTCGCCATACACCCGAATCGCCGCCTTGCTGGCGCTGTAGGTAGGCGTCACCGGCAGCCCACGCCAGCCCGCCAGCGAGCTGAACAGCGCAATCTGCCCATGGCCCCGGCTGCGCATGGTCGGCAGCGCCGCTTCCACGGTGGCCAGCGCCGCCATCACATTCACCTCGAGCAACGCCCGGCTGTCGTCCCAGCACTCGGACTCGCCATTGGCGCCCACCGCGGTGTTAAGCCCAGCACCGACCAGCACCAAGTCTGGCTGATGCGCCTCGCTGACCCGCCGCACCATCGCCCGCAGGCCATCTAGGTCGCGCACGTCGATGGCTTCCAGCAGTACCTCGGCGCCCAAGGCGCGGCACTGCTCGGCCATCTCATCCAGGCGGTCCAGGCGCCGGCCTTGCAGAATCAGCGTCACGCCCGGCGCGGCATAGGCAGGCGCCAGCGCGCCGCCGATGCCGCCGGTGGCGCCGGTGATGAGGATGCAGCGAGGTGAAGCGGTGTGGTTCATAGGTATTTTTCGATTCTTGAAGTTTTCGCCATCAGCACTTCGAGGCAATTGGTGACCGCCATGTCGATGCCGCAGCCGGTGTAGAAACCGCCGTTGACCTGGGTGGTGTGGATGACGGTGTTGCGAAAACGATGAAAGAGCTTGATGTCTGGCATGTCCGGGGATTGCCAGAAATCGGCCAGCGCGCCTTGGTGGGTTAGGCCGGGCATGGCGTAGATTGGGTCGGCCAGGGTGATGGTGGGGCGGCCGTGGAGGATGGCTGATGCGCCGGCAGTGCTATTGACCGTGATCATGCCATTGATGTGCGAGAGCAGGGTTGGCATATGCCCGCTTTCCATGAACTCGACCCGATCGGCTACGTCGTATTCACGGGCCAGCGCCTCGGTGACGCGCCGATAGTTAACCAGCCCAGGCGTCAACGGGTGGTTCTTGACCAACAGGCGGGCATTGAACGGAGCGTTCAGCGAGAACGAGTCGATCACGTGCTCGATGACTTGGGTCATGTTCTCAAACGGCGAGTGATCGCGGATCTGCGCGTCGCTGTCCAGTTGCAGTGGCAGCAGGAAAGTTGGGCGACGTTCGTTTGCCACATCGGCGACCAAAGCATCATCACGGCTGCGGGCACGTAACAGGCGTAAGCCTTGCCGGACATATCCAAAATACTCCACCGCCGCATTGAAAGGGGCGTGGGTGCGGTATTTTGGATAGCACAGCGCATTGAACGCACCGCCGGCGTGATAGAGCACGTCGTGAGCCGCGCGTGCGGCGAATGACAACTTGAATGGGGTGCCATTCTGGTAGCGAGGAAGATGTTTGCCCACTTCCCTGTACCACTGGGGGTCCCGAGGCAAGCGCGAATTATTGTTGACCCCGTCCCGCTCCAAGGTGATCCAGTAAGGCCGGAAGTAACCTTCCTCGAACACATGTACGCGAATGCCCTGTAGCCGTGCCAGCTTTATTGCGGACCGATGCACCGGGCGGCAGTCACCGAACAACACCAAGTCGGTGATGTCGAGTTGGCGAAAAACCTGGACGTACCAAGCTTCCAGGTCCTCAGCTTTCTTTGGGCAGCCCATGTTGGGGCCATCCGCGCCGTATAGCTCGTCACCGACGTTGAAGCGCACACTGTGCACATACTGGCCGATGTCGCGCAGAGCTTTGGCAAGCCGCGCAAAGAAGGGCGAGCTTACGCCTTGAAGAAATAGGAAATTACAAGTGGGGACACGCAGCAGTGGACCACGCGTCGCTCTTGCTTTCAGTTTTTCGGGCGCTTCATGCCCAACAAACTGCTCAAGCGTCGTTTCAAGTCCTGCCATCGGGAGGGAGCTCCTGGCTGCGGCGTAAGCGCGTGCCAATTTTGTAATTCGTATAGGGTCTGTTCAGGGGTTGTGAAGCGGTTGGTAATGCGACTTACATAGGTGGGGTAGAGCAGCAAGACGCCAGCGACCAGTTCGTCCAGGCTCAACGCTCGGTTGCGCCGCGCCACTACCTGGGGTTCCAGGTCCATGTCCCGGGTCA
This sequence comes from Pseudomonas sp. B21-031, assembly GCF_024748985.1. NCBI lineage: Bacteria > Pseudomonadati > Pseudomonadota > Gammaproteobacteria > Pseudomonadales > Pseudomonadaceae > Pseudomonas > Pseudomonas sp. B21-031. The sequence continues at coordinate 1,495,604 of NZ_CP087181.1, forward strand.
GCCCCCAACCGGCGTAGAAAGGCTGGCCATAGGTGGTTACCGGTACACCGCGCAACAGTGCCTCGAAGCCTGATTGAGAGGTCAGCACATGAACTTCGTCGACCACCTCAAGCAGTTGCTGCAGCGGGGTGTCGCCGATGACTTCGTCGCACCAGTTCACGGTCTGCGCTTCGTCATCACCACGGGCTCGGGTACCAGCAAGCACTTCTGGGTGCGGTTTATACAAAACCCACGCATCGGGATTCTGTTCGCGTACGGCGCGCAGCAATTGCAGATTGCTGCGAATTCGATTTCCGCCGAAGCGGATTGATGCATCACCCTCGACCTGGCCGGTTACCAGGATCACTTGCCGAGCCTGTGGTTGGCGTTGCCAGCTTGCGCCCGGCAAGTTGTATTTGGTCAGCCCGGCGGCACAAATCGCCAGGCGCAGGGCCTTGGCGCGGGCCAGCAGCTGTGGCTCGAACACTTCGCTGGCAAGGATGCGCTCTAGACGCGAGGGGCGTGTAGCGTCGTAGTAGATTCCAACATCGTCGAGAACCCATGACAAAGGCCGCGCCTTTCCGGCTCCCAGGCCCACTGAGCGCAAAAAACCATCTTCCACACGACTGATAGCGTGTGGATGAGCGTTCAGATCGTCGTCGTGCTTGCAGCCCCAGGTAACGACAGGCAGATCCTGCGTAAGAGGCTGTTCAGGTTTGATGAAGCGGATCGCCGCACCATCAAAGAACAGTTCAACCAGCGGTTCTTTCCAGCGGCTGAAACCCATCATCTGCACGGCGTCTGGCAGCACACTGCGGTGACGCCGTTGCAGCCCCAGCCAATTGATCAGCACTTCCGGTGTGCAAGGTTCGCCCCGCTCTGGGCATACATAACGTGGGTAATCTACCAAGCTGGCATGAATCAGTTGTTCAAGCGCCACAGGTGTACGTCGGGCTGGAGCTGGCAAGCGGTCTTCGGTCAGGCCCCATCCTGCGTAAAACGGCATACCCCAGGTGTGCACAGGCACGCCCCACAGCAGCGCATCGAAGCCCAGTTGTGAGGTCATTACGTACACTGCGCGCATACGCGGTAGCAGCTCGGCTGGGTGGATATTGCGAGCAAGTACCTTGACTCGCTGGTTGCTCGCCAGCGCCTCCAGGTCGAAATGCCCGGCTTTGCGCCCAGCGACTACATCAGGATGTACCTTGAGCACGATGGTGCTGTGCGGGTAGCGCTCCAGCGCGGCGTCTAGCATTGCCCGGAAGTCGTCAGGCCCTGCGCCTTGCAAAGAGGCATCGGCACAGGTCTGATCAGCCACCAGTACACAGTCTTCTGGAAGCTCCGGTACCTCGATGCGCGCATTGTTGTACTTGGAAACCCGCTGCTGCTGCCACAGAGAACGGAGTTTCAGGGCACGCTGGGTTTGCTCAGCGCTGAGCGACTTGGCGATCAACTGTTCCAGTCGCGAAGGCTGGCTGGCATCGTAGTAAACGCCAACATCGTCAACAATCAGCGACAACGGCGGTTCATCGGCCCCCAACCCTACAGAGCGGACAAAACCATCCTCCAAAGTCAAAACCGGTTTTCCGGCCTTGGTTGCCTCGGCAATTGCTTTGATCGCACTTGGTTTGCGGCCCCAGGCCATCACCCAATCGGCGCGGGTAACATCGCGCGCGACACCGTTATGCAGCGCGAAGTCGGGCAGCAGGGTTGGCAACGTACTGATGAGCTGGGCTCCTTTCGAGAGCACCAGCAGACGAGGGCGGGGCGAAACGTCATCCATAAACGTGCAGCGGCATCCATTAAAAATGAAGAACGGCAAGGTCCTGAAGGGCCTTGGAGATCCGATGGGAAAAAAAAGATGGCGAATCTTAATACAAATTCAATTTTGTAGGCTCGCTGATTGAGAAAAATCGCGAAAAGAAATTAGACAATCTGCGCAAATCTTGATGGATGACATCAAAATGATATCTGTTTGAAGCAGATGCCAAACCGCGCCGCACCTCCGGCTTCAGCTAGTGGGTTGAGCTGGCCAGTGCAGTCGGGACGTTAAGCTGCCTCAACCAATCCCAGCAGATACACGTATTTCTCATGCAGCAAGCCCATCCGGTCGCGCTCCCGGTACTCTTCGATCGTCTCCGGGCGCAGGCAATGGAACAACGCTGTGAGTAAAAACACGTAGCGTAAGTTCCCCAGTGCTAGCTCTGCATCGAAGCGCTCGGGTAGCGCAGTGCGGTAGGCCTCAACGAATTCTGCTTGCGCCGCGAGGAATACCTTCATGTCCTTGCGCCGGAACAAGCTCCCGAGATAAGCCCCGCCGTCGAAGCCCACACGTCCGACCTTCACCTCGCTCCAGTCGATCAAGTGCAAATGCCCTTTGACGATGAAGAGGTTTTTGCGCAAATAGTCCATGTGGCTGATGCAGCGAGGGCTGCGTCGCGCCTGGGTGGCCAGTCGACGTGTCAGGGGTAGGCAGACCTTGAAACGCTCCGCCAGCCCGGCAAATCGTGCATCTTCCCGGCCTAGCTGTACGAGGCCTGGCAGGCATCGTGCAAAGTTGAAGCGCGGCCGCAGCAGGAACCATGGCCTGAAAAAATCCATGCTCCAAATTAACGGCGACTTGCGTGGGGGTTGCGCCTGCAAGTAGTCATGGCTCAGCTCTTCAAGCTCGGCGATGCCCAGAGCCAGTTGCTTGGCTATCGCTTGCATGCGCGGCGGCTTCCCCTTCACGAACGCCGTGAAGATCAAGCTTTCCCAAGGTGTTTCGATTACGCCCAAGCAGGCGGGGTGACGAAAATGTGAGCTCCCTGCGAGCATTCTATCAGCGCGGTGAAACCGTGCTTCCTGGCTTCCCAGAAAGGCGACTTTGCGAATCGATTTTTCTACCATCTCTACCGGTTTACCGGTGCAGGGGTCTATCAGCCGATGGTGACGCACGTAGTTGACGAACGAGGCGTTTGACGCCAGATCCTGGCTGGTGATGTCCAGCGGCTTGCCAGCCCATTGTGGCATCAGCGTATGGAGGTGGTGCTCCAGCGGGGCGCGCTGCCAGCGGTAGAAAGTTTTGTTCGCTACGGGCTGGCTTGAAGCGGGGTTCATGACATCCATGTAGGAGGGGACATAGGTCCAATCAATAGCTGCAAAGGGGGTATGCTGCTGCATGAATGGCTTACACACAACGAAAAATTGCATCAACACATTGTTTTGTAAGGGCAGATTGCCAGTATCTGGCGCCCTTCAATTGACTGTGACGCTAAGCAAATTGAGCAAGCGACGGGTTTTAGCTTTGCTGCCCCCCATCAGTCAGATTCCGCTTCCGCTGCTGTCCCCGCACTTTGCTTCCAGTAACAAAAACCTTACCATTCGCGGCTTCGTAATTATCAGATGTCGTCAGGGACGAAAATGAATCATCTCAACATCGCCAAAGAAGCCCTAATCGCACAGGCTCAAGCTGTCACTCAGTTGGCTGATCGCCTTGATGGCGAATTCCAGAGCGCAGTCGAACTGATCCTCGGTTGCCAAGGCCGTACCGTGGTGTGTGGTATGGGTAAATCCGGCCTTATCGGCCAGAAGATGGTCGCTACCTTCGCCTCTACCGGTACTCCAAGCTTCTTCCTGCACCCAGCCGAAGCCTTCCACGGCGACCTGGGCATGCTCAAGCCAATCGACGTGCTGATCCTCATCAGCTACAGCGGCGAGACCGAGGAACTGATCAAGCTCATTCCTAGCCTCAGATCGTTCGGTAACAAGATCATCGCCATGACTGGCAATGGTAAGTCCACACTGGCCAAGCACGCTGACATCTGGCTCGACATTTCGGTAGAGCGTGAAGTTTGCCCGAACAACCTCGCCCCCACCACTTCAACCCTGGCAACCATGGCGATGGGCGATGCTTTAGCGGTAGCGCTGATCGATGCCATCCAGTTCAAACCCATGGACTTTGCTCGCTACCACCCCGGTGGAAGCCTCGGTCGCAAACTGCTGACTCGCGTACGCGATGTGATGCATTCCCCGGCACCGGTTGTTACGCCAGCTACAAGCTTCCACGATTGCCTGTTGATGATGACTCGAAGCCGACTTGGCCTGACTGTTGTCATGGATGATGAGAAGCTAGTCGGTATTGTCACCGATGGCGACTTGCGACGTGCGTTGCTGAATAACGAAGGCATTATTCACGAGACAGTTGCTCAATTCATGACTGCCAAGCCACATACCATCCTGGAAAACGCGCAGTTGTCTGAGGCTGAATCTTATATGCTTGATAATAAGATTCGCGCTTTGCCAGTCACTGATGCTGAAGGTGCGGTGGTAGGTGTTGTTGAGATTTTTGACTAAAGCCACACCAGGTTAACGTAGGAATAAAGTTGCCGGACGTCAACCTCTCCAGGTTGGTTGTCGTAATGAGCCCGCATTTTGCGGGCTTTTTATTGGGTGCTTTTTTCAGGTGCTCTCTGTCTCCTCCCTGAGCGTTCTCATTATATCTTCAAAGTTTATCTTGGAGGGCTTGAACTCTTGAATCCTGCCTTCTGCGATTCGGCTTGTTAATTGATGGCAGAAAACGTGGGGGTTAGTGACATCCATTTCTGCCAGATCTTGAACAGAGTATTTCCACCACTGCAGCGCTTTCATTGCGTCAAAGGTGTAATCGTTAAATCTGTTCTTGATGGGTTTTGCCGGGTTGCCACCGACTATACTGTACGGGGTTACGTCTTTAACTACCAAGGAGTTAGCTGCGATTATGGCACTATTCCCGATTGTGATGCTTAGGGCTAAGGTGATTTTTTGTTTAGTCAAAACATGATTGCCTAAAAAAGGGCATGTAGAGGCGCATTTGTGTGGGTGCCGGCCCAAAGGAAGATTTTTATCCCATTTACATGAATGCACATTTACATACTGATATTGATTCGGGGGCATTGAGGCATAGGGTTACATAAAATAAAATGTCCTGGTGTTAATCTACATCTAGTTCAGGCTCGGTAAACTATTTGGACTACATGCTCGGTCAGAGGGAAGCCAAATTCATAGCTGTTGATTTGGAAGGGGATTTCGAAGGCATTTAGGCAATGCTTGAGGAAGCCTTATCCTTTGGCGCCCATAAGGGTGTAGGTCGGCTTGTATAGAACCCGTGCGCCCCGAAATATAATGGGTGTCTAGTGGAAGTGTTAATAGCTACCAAGGAGAGTGAGAATGACTGTGGGGTGGAGAGAAGCTACGAGCGAAAAATAAAAATATGGCTAAATTGCGATTTGTTGCCCAAAGCTATTGTCTCACTGATCATACTTTGGCCATAATAGGCGCTATCCAAGTCACTCATGGACGAAGCTCAATGTCTAGCGAATGTTATGAATCTTCCCGCAATGTACAGGTGCTATCTGTACTAAATAAGCTCTCCGCACAATCTGGAGGAGTCACTCGTGTAGCTATGGCCAGGGCTAAAATGCTCTCGGAGAGTGGGTGCCGATCTCTGATTGCCACGGCTGAATATGATCCTTTGTTGTTAAATTCGGTCTATTTACTCAGACAGGATGGGAGGCTTGGCCAGTCCGTCAATGTAGTGAATTTTTTTTATTATTACGCAATAGTTTCCAAGGCAGGCGAAGATATAGCGCAGATCAGCGACTTCTTTGTTAGGTCAGATGTTGTCGAGCTTGAAAGAAAGTCAAGATACGTAGGTTTGACAGGCTTGCGTTCATCGGAGTACTTAGATGCAAATGGCCGTATTTTTGCGCGAGAGATAATAGATAGCGAAAATCAAGTGGTGAGCTTTCAGCTTGATCTTGTTGGTCGTGGCGTTCTGAACTTCAAGACAAGAGATGAGGCATATACTCATTGGCTAAATGAGATCACAAGGTTTGCAGATTTTACTATTCTAATAGCGGATGCTTCAACGAAGGCTAAAGCGGTATCTAAAGTTTCTGCCTCAAGTGCACGAAAAGTATTGACGCTACACGGAAATCACTTTGCTAAGCCTTATATATATGGTAGCCCAGTGACTGTTGTGAGTGGTCGAATTCTGGATAGTGCGCGTTTCGCAGATTCATTGGTGCTACTTACTAACGCTCAAATGAAAGACGTAGATAGGCAATTTCACGACTTGAAGGATGTAAGAGTGATTCCTAACTCGGTGAGCATAGAGCCATCGCCCAAAGCGTTGCGAGATAATCGTAGATTTGTAGTTGTTTCTCGCTTGGAAACGGTAAAAAATATAGACATGATTATTCGTGCTTTCCGAATCGCCTTGGAACAGTGCGAAGAATTGAGGCTTGATATTTGGGGACATGGGTCCAGAGAGAAAGATATTCAAGAGTTGATAGTTGAGAATGATCTTACCGAGCACGTAACTCTCAAAGGATACGCAAATCCCGTATCTCAAGTGTTTGCGCAAGCGCGAGGCTCAATTTCTGCATCAGTCTCTGAAGGCTTTGGGCTTAGCATCCTCGAGTCGATGTCATTTGGATGTCCCGTTATTTCATTGTCTTCCAATTATGGGCCCGTAGAGATAGTCAAAGATGGCGTAAACGGATACCTTGTAAGTGATGAAGTTGAAATGGCCGGCCGTATTGTAAGCTTAGCCAGCGACGATGAAGAGTTTGCCGAAATGTCACAGGAAAGCTTCAAGTCAGCGCTTGAGTATGCGCCTTCTGTCATCGCTAAAAAATGGTTGGTGCTTGTGCAGGATTTGATATCTGCTAACTGGCAGGTCGATATGGTTAAGTATTCTAATAAGATGACTAATCAGTTCTCAAGTGTCGGTGGGAATATAATTTTCTCTTCTTTGTCTGTTGATGATTTGGATGGTTACCGCCAGATTGAAGTTATGCGAATCGACAGAGCAAAGAAGTGGAAGGAGCAAGCGTGTTTGATTCAGGCTGGGGTTTACGATATTCATTCAATCGGACGTGACGCAAGTAATCGTCTGGTTGTAAAGTTTGCCCAAGGCGCTATTGTTTATAATGGAGTGATTCCTGCTGGCTCCATTGAGTTCAGGTTCAGTTCGTAACGGTGGTCGAGCTGGGTGGCTAATTGGTAAGTTATAAGACTGAAGAGTTTCTGCTTCAGTCTTTTTTTCGTGGTAGTTACGGTGGGTAAAATTAAAGCGGTCACTTAATTCTGCCGTGACCGCTTATAGAAAGCTGGGGAGTTAGGTTGAATAAGTTAGCACTAGCGAATTCCAGCTAAGAGGGTGGCTTACTGTGTCATCTTATTCATGATTTTTGCATAGTCAGCAGCATTGGATAAAACCGCATCTTTCCCTTGAGCAATTAGGATGGCGTCAGCAACTTCACGAAATGCTCCTGTTCCGCCTGAAGCCAGTAAAGGTATTGTTGCAGCAGCTTTTACGTAAACTGGGGCGTCGGCGACGGCAAATGATATACCGCAAGCTAGGAACGCAGGTAGATCGATGCAATCATCGCCAATACAGGCAGTTTGATTGTGAGTCACGCGAGCCTCAGCCATCAGCTGTTCACAAGCAGTAAACTTATCTTTCACTCCAAATTTACAAAGCGTAACTCCCAAATCTTCCACGCGTTTACGAAGAGCTGGAGAATCTCGGCCGGAAAGTACAGCGACCCGAATGCCACTCTCTTCTAGTAACCGCATTCCCATTCCGTCACGGACATGAAAACGCTTAACACATTCACCGGTTGCATCGTAATATATTCCACCATCAGTTAGCACGCCGTCAACATCAGTGATAACTAAGCGAATATCTGAGAGCATTGGTTTAGATGAGGTTTCTTCGCCGTTAATCAGCGCACGCACTCGTTCTAGGCACTCAGGAGTATCTACACCAGGCCCCGTGGGTTCAACAACGAACGCGCGAATGCAATATCCCGCTGCGATTAATCGCAACTGTTCAAGTTTTTCAGCGTTCTCTATCATAGTCTGTGGCAGACTGCCGTAATCAGCCAGGACATTGCGACGATAAGCATATACGCCTACATGCTTAAGGTATGTTGCAGCCTCATTGTCGCGAGGGTAGGGGATTGGCGAGCGGCTGAAGTACAGTGCATTGCCATTGTTCGCTAATATAACTTTTACTGTATTCGGGTTGCGTGCTTCATGCGGGTCAATTGGGTGACACAAGGTTCCCACATTGACTGCTTGATCAGCCAGCATCCCAGCTGCTAAGGCTTCAATATCGGCTGGTCGTACTAGGGGTTCGTCGCCTTGCAAGTTGATATAAATGTCTGCGTCAATTTGCTCCATCACTTCTGCTAGGCGATCAGTTCCAGAAGGATGGTGCTCTGATGTCATCACGCAATTGCCACCAAACTCACGAACGGCTTCAGCAATACGTTTATCATCGGTTGCAATAACAACAACTTGGGCACTGCTTACCTGCAAAGCACGCTCGTAAACGTGCTGGACCATTGGTTTACCAGCGATGTCGGCTAATGGCTTACCCGGTAGGCGGGTAGAGCCATAGCGGGCTGGAATGATGATCGCCACCCGTTGCTCAGTAGTTGACATGCCCACAATCCTTACCAAATCTTACGAAATTACTATCGGTGTAAAGGACTTGACTAGATCGTCTAGTGCCTTGATCTGCGCTAGGAATGGTTCCAGCTTGTCTAGCGGTAGCGCGCTTGGACCATCGCATTTAGCTTGATTCGGGTTCGGGTGTGCCTCTAAAAACAGGCCTGCAAGGCCAGTGCCCATACCAGCGCGTGCAAGATCAACCACTTGTTCGCGACGACCGCCTGAGGCGGCGCCAGATGGATCGCGGTTCTGCAGTGCATGCGTCACATCGAAAATGATTGGCAAGTCATCACAAGTGCGCTTCATTACGCCGAAACCTAGCATGTCCACCACTAGATTGTCGTAACCCATACAAGTGCCACGGTCGCAAAGAATCAGTTGATCATTACCTGCTTCCTTGAACTTGTGCACAATATTTTGCACCTGAGAAGGGCTCAAAAATTGAGGTTTTTTTATGTTGACGGGTTTTCCAGTCTTGGCTAGCGCAACGACAAGGTCGGTCTGTCGAGCCAAGAATGCTGGAAGTTGGAGCACGTCAACCACTTCAGCAACTGGATCAGCCTGATAGATTTCATGAACGTCAGTAATAATAGGGACACCAAACTCAGCCTTAACTTTCTCGAAGATTCTCAGGCCTTCTTCCATGCCTGGGCCACGATATGAATGGATTGAGGACCGGTTTGCTTTGTCAAAACTGGCTTTAAATACGTAAGGGATTCCAAGCTTTTCGGTTACACGAACGTACTCTGCACAAGCTTTAAGAGCCAGTTCTTCAGATTCCAGAACGTTAATTCCTCCGAAGAGAACGAATGGTTTAGAGTTAGAGCATTCGATGGAAGAAGTGATTTTGATCATAGATGCAAAAAGTCCAATAATTTCGGGGCACATTGATTTGTGCTTGCATTGGCCTGTATTTTTGGGCCAGGCGGAAATTTATTAATCAAGCCAATTTTTAAGGCGCTCATGGATGGCAGAGCTATCATTACTTGCCATTGAATAGCTATTGACGTAATAGTGCAGCAACCACTTAGTGCGCTGGTGATTAAAGACGAGACTACGATTTAGAGTGTATTTCAGGTCTTCAATCGATTTCGGCTGTGCTGAAACTGCGTAGGAGTAGTCACATTCCCCGGTAACAACTACAGGTCGTCCATGTAGGAGTGCTTCGAGGCCTACACCGGAGTTGACTGTGAACACAGTTCTAGCACCAGAAATTAGGTCGTGTACAGATGCATCAGAAATCTCAATTGCGTTTGCTTCTAGTAATGCGTCAAGTGTGTGCTGCACAGTCATGCTGTTGCAGTAAGGGTGACGCTTGACGCGTACCTTTGTTTTGCTGCCAAGATAATGTTCTGCTACGGTCTTAACAAGCTCAGAACCTGTAACGTACGCTAAGGCTGCTACGGTATCTGTTGGTATTTGAAGTGCTACGAAGACGTAGTCATCCTCGAATGATACCCTGTCAACCGTTTGAGAGTACTTTGAAACGTTGTTCACTACATAAGTTTTATATAGATCCTGCTCATTTTTTAAGAGGATTTCCTCTGAGTGAGTAGGGCTGACTTCCTCTATTGGTTTATGTAGTGTTGCGAGTGAGGAGTAACCAGCAAAACCTTGATGGTCTATGCTGCAGCGACCTGCCAGCGGCACTTCTTGGATGTGCAGGTGATTAAGATTGTACGGTGCGTTCGTATGATAGCTTACAATTCGAGCGCCTGGAATTCGTGGATCGCAGTTTCTCCAATTCCATTGATGGCGTGGTACTAAAGTTAGGTCCGGCCGAGACATTAGATACTCGTAGACATTTCCCAAAAACGCTCTTACGGTAGCATAACTTGGTTTTATTTCATTTGGTGCGGCAAAAAATACAGTGGGAATGAATACTTCAATCGTCTTTGAAGTGTCGATTTTTTTTAAATCGACATCAACCATCACACCATTTTTTAGACCATAAAGATGTGGTGATATTTCATTCGTATTTGCCATTTCTACAAGTGGCCGAATTTTGCGGATTTGATCTATTACTGTCTCAAGCCAAGCCTTGTTTTCGCTGCTTACAGGCTGCTTCCCGTTTTTGTTCCGCTTTATAATGTCTTGTGCTTCATTTATCCAGCGGCATTTAATCGCGACCTTTACTTGGTCGTCGGGGTTAATGCCTTTGCGCCCGCTCTCTGCCGAAAGTAATACGCGCGCGCTACCTCTTGCCCTTTGAGTACTTTGCTCAAGCTCGGGAAAAAAAGGGGTTGCACGGTTAATCATCGGCATGAATTTCATCAAAACTTCTTGAGGAAATTGCAAGATGCTCAGTAGCGTCTCCCGCGCTTGGTCATAAAGGGCATGATCGATTTCGAATGAAAGTCTTTTAACCGATCCATATGCGGGGTAGAGCGCTTGGCTTGCGCATAGGTAAGAATAAGCACGAGCTGTTTGAGCATCGTCGCGAAGTATATCGCTAATACGCATTAGCAACATACGCTCTGACGGATGCTCTACCTGAGCAGCCAGCAGTACTTCATAAGCAGCCAGCTGATTGCGAGATGCCTGATAAGCTTTTGCCAGCATCAATCTGTAATTGAGGCGTGAGGAAATTCTGTTGGGGAAAGATATAATCGCATCTATTAATTTATCATGCATATTTAATTGATGATAAGTGCGTGCGAGAATATTGAAGTTAGTATCGTTAGACGGATCTGCCTTAATTGCGGATACTGCTTGCTCTGCGATAATGCTGAGCCATGATGCGTCATTGCCGGCCAGCACGAGAGACTGTTCAAGATCTTTTTCAGTCAGCTGAGTTTTAGGTTTTTTTGCGACTGGCTTTGATTTTCGTGAGGATTTCGAGCGGTAAGAGCGCAGGGCATCCGACACTGGGCCGCAAGATGGAGCTAACTTAAGTATCTCCACGGCCTCATCAGAATCACCTTGATCTTTCAGGACCCTGGCTTTTTCAAGGTAGCCGAACGAATTTGCGGGGAATTTTTCAATAGCATACGTCGCGAAGCGCAGAACCGCATCGTGGTCGTTGCGTGCGGTAGCCGAAGCTACTGCTTGTCGCAACTGGCTTAACGATACATCGAGTTGCAGCAGTCTATCAGTACACGCTAGACTAGCTCGATGTGCGCCTATCTTCGACAACAGAAAAATTGCTTTAACAATTAAGTTTCGCTGAATGGATAGCATTTATTTCACTACGCTCTGCTTTTTCTTAGCAATGGCCAGCTGTCGCTTCGTTGTGTAGAACTCTTTCAGCTCTTTACGCACATATATTTGAGGTTGGCTTGGAGTGTATTTGCCTTTCCAAAGCTGAACCAAGGCGTCGTGAGCTAGGCTTAGCGAGTCATTGGTTGGAGTGAATAAGTCGCTTCGCAGTGACTCATAGCCGTCAATATATTTTTGAGGGTTTTTGGCTAGCTCGTAAATCCCCATTTTTAAATGCTCAGGAGATTTGATGCGCAAGCCAAGCTCATCGCGGCGAGAATACTCTAAGCTGTAATCATCGATTTTCTTTCCTCCCATCTGACCATCAAGATCGGCTTCGAGGAGGGCTATTGGTTTCCTACAGAACATGGCGTCAAAGATAGCTCCGCTATAGTCGGATATTACTATATCGGCTATGGATAATAACTCCAGTAAGTCATCATTTGCGCCGAAATGGCATATGCTCCCAGAGGCAATTTTGCCTTTTCTATCTGATTCAAGGAGTTGTGTGTTGTGGTGCATTTTCGTAAGAACGTTAAAGTTCTCAGATAGACTATAAATCGCATCTAAATATTTATCTACGCTGGAGAGATCGCCCCAGGTAGGTAGGTAAAGAACAGTTTGCTTAGCCGGGTTAAGCTTATCGACATGTTTGCGTTTAGCGTTGTTGTGGAAGTCCTCGAAATGCCAATCATCATATCGAGGATTTCCAACTGCTGCAGTAGGACTAAAGTAGTCGATTCGCTTTGAGGCATAAGGACCGTAAGTGAGGCACAGGTCCGCAAAAGCGCGCCAAGGTCCGTAATTATGCGGTTCTTTGGCGTAGCCGTATTGAATCATAGCAATCTTCGATTTCTCGAACGTTTCAATCCGGGAAAAAGGCGTTTGACAAACTATGATGTCAAAAACCCCATCGAGAGTAGGCATTTTTGCCCGATCCCATACCATGATAGGGGTGGAGGGGTTTTTTAAGACCTCTTCACTAAACTCGTCGATGAAATCCTTCCGCTTTTCAATGACAAAGCAGGCGCCTGGAAAAGTACTCGCCAGCTTCTGTATATGAAGGAATTGAAAGGGGTTCCAGCCGACGAAGCCTACCCTTGGCAATTTATCCATATTTTTTGATCTCGGCGATCAATTGAGTAGTAGAAATGCCATCTGTCCGGGGAAGATAAATAACTTCGCAGAGCGACTTGTACTCATCGAAACGTCCCTCCCAATCATTACCCATGACCAATACGTCAGCACCAAACTCTTTAATGTACTCGCCTTTAAGCTCCAAAGACTGTTCAAGAAATACTTGGTCTACGCAAGCCAGCGAGGCGATAATGTCGCGGCGCTCGGTTTCCGGGTAAACGGGATTGCGTTGTTTTTTAGAGTAATTTAGTGCGTCTGAAGACACGCCCACTACCAGTCTGTCACCTTGCTCGCGAGCGCGTTGAAGAATTCGAACGTGACCAATGTGTAGTACGTCGAATGTTCCAAAGGTGATCACTGTTCTCATAACTATCCCTATCGTTAGCGATTCTGATGCAATAGATGATGTAGAAGGCACGCAAGATAGAGCGCTCTACTGGATTGATCTAGTGCGCGCGTCTTCAAAATGACAATGCGGCTTCGATTTCGAAGCCGCATTCTGCTAATTAATGTCCGATTTAATCAGTCGGTACCGAGTTTGAAGGTAAATCGATTCTTGAAAATCTTGCCTTTGAAAGGCACGTCGTCAATGCTAAACGTGAGTCGGTACCAGCCACGCTTAGGATCGAAGCTTGCGCTGTTAATCTTGTAGATACCTGGACTTACCAGCGGGGAAGAATCACCTGGGCCTTGGGTGTGATCAAGCACTTCAATGCTTGTGAAGCGTTCTAGGGCGCTCATGTCAGCATAGGCGGTTGGGGTGGTAAACCATACAATTCCCGAGCTTGTACCACTCGCAGCATTGCTGATAGCCCCGGCAAGCGCATTGCGATTATCCAGTCCCATCTTAAGTTTTGTGGTGGTGATTCTGTCTAATGCGTCTGCGATATTTTGGAAATCTACGTCCACCATATCTTTGGGTTCCAGTTCCCACCACTTGCTATTCAGCAACCTGTCAATGGTCCCTTCGTCAAAGCGGTAGCGAATCAGTTTGGCAGGGACGCCAGCCACAATTGCGTAGGGAGGAACATCTTTAGTGACAACTGCGCCGCCAGCGATAACAGCGCCCGTGCCGACATTGACGCCTTGGCAGATCATGGCGCCTGCACCAATCCAAACATCGTGACCGATTACTGCTGGGTTCGCGCTTGGCCCCTTGACTCGAACATGTGTTCGATATCCAGGATGGTCGCTGAAATGATTAGTGTTGTACTGGAATGGGTGACTGCTGAGGTAATCAGTCGGGTGGTTGATTGGGCTGATCTCGGCATTCCGAGCAATTGAGCAGTAATTGCCAATGACTGCCCCTCGGCCAACGTACCCGTCTCGTCCGATGTACGTGTACTTACCTATCTGGGCTTTCGCGTTCACGGTCACGGCGCCATAAAGCCTGACAGGCGGGTGCAGCGTAGCCTCGCTTGAAACGCTAGCGAGTTTCGAGATGAGCTTATCTTCCATGACTGTGTTCCATGGTTTGCTTGGGCGGGAATTCAAGAGACCAGCAGGTTAGAGCGCTGGCCACCTACAGCCCGAAATCATATGTTTTGCAAGTTGTTTTTGTCAACAATAATTAAGTGGAATCGTGGATTTTGCATCTTTTTTTTATGGCGGGTGGCAGCGGCGGTGGGGGGCGTCACTGTATTACTGATATGAAGTGGGTGTTTAGCTTGGTGCTCATTGATGCAATTGCATTTTTTTGCTGATTTTGATGATTTTTCGATGATTTTAGCGTTCTTTTAGAGATTTTATGGTCAATACGGGTGATATCAAATTGATATTGTTTGTTCGTTTTAGGTGCTGTTAAGTGGGGTCCAGTTGTCAAAAAGCTGGCGCTGTTTTAATGGTTGAGCGTGAGCCTGGCAATATTTGCTTGAAATACGCTTCTGTTTGATCTTGCGAGTGACATGTTTTCGTCATGGTGGGCTTGTAAAAGAGTGGGAGGGTTGCTTTTTTACAAGATTTCCGAGGTGGGACTTGAAGTATTTCATATGCTTATTGCTCGGCCCTCTAATTATGATTTTAATTTCACTGATGCTGGCTTCATTATGGGGGTGGGTATGTCATCTCAGTACGGAGTTGAGGTTGGATCGCGATGCCAGCATCGACTAGGTGTGGCGGAAGCGTGGTGGTGCTGCTAGGTTTAGGGGGTGGGTGCTTTTGAAGTGTGTGTTTCAAAATTTTTAGGGGGTGCTGTGTGCTTTTGCTTGTGCGTTTCCTGGTGATGATTGCTGTATGGTTTTCAGTAGTGGGTATTTCAGTTGCCGGGCCTGTAGATTGCAGCTTACCACGGACGTTTGTTGGTAAGGTCAGTCTTCAGAAGGGGTGCACCTATAGCTCCCCGATTGTGATCTCCAGTAGTGATACGGTGCTTGACTGTGCGGGTGCGCTTTTGGATGGGAAGAACCTGCTGGAAACAGCTATTTCGATTAATGGTCGTGGAAAAAAAATAAGAAATGTAGTTGTCAAAAATTGTCGAATTGAGAACTTTAATGGTCGGGTGCTCAATGTGACTTCAGGAGTACCTAAGTGGTCACTTTTGAAGGATTATAAGGCCAACTATGATGTGTCGCCTGAAAATATTGTTATTGATAACGTGCAGACTGTTGGTGGGCGTGGCGGGGTCTATTTTGACAGCTATGTTCAAAGGTCTGTCTTGAAGAACTCAATTATTCGTGAGGCTGGCAAGGTTGGGGTTTACCTTGAGCAGGGGAGTCGAAATATAAGCGTTCTGAATAATAAAATATTAAATAATGGAACTCTGACGCGCCGAGAGGGCTTGGCTATCGACTCTTCGGCTCATAATGTGGTCAGGGGGAATGTGTTTGAGGGGAATTCTGCTGGTGGGGTTTTTATTTACAAGAACTGTGGGGAGAATTTTAAGTCAGGAAAGTCTGTGCTTCGTTGGCAGTCTAGTGATTATAATGAGATCATTGAGAATGAGTTTCGACATCAGCCGGTCGGTGTCTGGGTCGCGTCACGTCAAAGTCGAAATTTGAGTAAATGGGGGTGTGGTGATCCGGCCGTTGATGGTAGTGGGAGTTATTACGAGGATTTTGCTAATTACAATAATATTGAATTGAATCGGTTTTGTGATGTTAAAGTTCCAGTTAGGCTTGAAGGTGATAATAATGTCGTATCCAATAATAAAATAGATGCAAGGGTTGTGGGTCAGGTCTTGGAGCCGTTTAAGTACAAGCCCAAGCCGGATGGAAGGATGAATGTTGGTAATCGGGTCGAGGCTAACTCATCGCTTATCTGTGAGTAAATTGTGTGGGTGATTTGTTGGTCAGTGAAAAAACATACCCTGATGAGTCCGGTGGTATTGCTTTTGCTTCTTTTTTAGCCTAATTTGTCAATGTGTAAATTTTAAGATGGGTTCGTGTGTTATGTTTGACGCAATGTCGCTTGAAGGAAAGCATTTCAAAATCGTGGAGAGGCCTGGTTCGAAACAGCTAATGGTGTTTTTGGCTGGTACGGATAAGACTGATGGAAAGTTTGATTTTTGGCATGTTGGGAATTCGCAGTCCTCTCATTTGTTGTTTTTAAATAATGGGAGAAATGAGTGGTATCAGAAAGGTATTCCTGGTTTTGGAGATAGTCATGAGGGTACTGTTCGGTATTTGAAGGAGTTGGTTGACTATCTCAAAGTCGAAGAAGTTTTCTTTGTGGGCGTGAGTATGGGAGGGTATGGTGCTGTCTTATACGGTGCTGCCTTGGGTGCAAATGTACTTGCATTCGGTTACGATACAAGGCTAAAGATTAATGGTAGTCGTAGCCAGAAGCGAATGCCTAAAGATATACAGGTTGCATTTCCAGATTTGCGTCCATTGATTCAGTCTTCGTCGGCTAAGGTTTTGCAAATTGCCGGAGAGTGTGATGCTCTTGATTTGGTTGCGGCCGCGCATGTCCGTGATCTTGAAAATGTTAAGACGATTACATTGACTGGTGTGGGGCATGGTGGCGCGCCCTTTATTAAAGAATATTATGGTCTTTCCGAATTTGTGAGGAGTTGGTCGGAAGGTGCTTCATTGCCTGAAATAGTTGAGGTCGGAGCTTCTGTTAAAAATCCGGCGCTAGTTAAGGCTTTGCACAAGACATTCTTGGCATTCAAGGAAAAAGATTGGGAGGCTGTCGAGGTTGAGGCTTGTCGCGCTCTGTTGCTAGATGTGCGGCATGAGTATGCTAATTATATGATGGGTACAAGTTTGCTAGAGCGCAAGAGGGCTTCCGAAGCGTTAAAGTACCTGCTTATGTCCGTGGGTTCGGCGCCTCATTATATTGGGGCTCGCTATCGACTGGGGCGAGCGTTGATGCTGAATAATCAGCACGCTTATGCAAAAGTGCACTTCCATTCTTATTTGAAATTTAATCCGACTGCTCATATTGTATTAATGATGTTGTCAGATGTTTACGCGGCGGAAGGGAATAAAGATCTAGCTAGAAAGTATCTCGAAGCCTCCCTTGAGAATGGTGCGGATAGGGAGAAGGTGGCCGCCCGTATTGAAAAGCTTGCTGCTTGATTTTTTGCTATATGCTGTATATTTAACTGCGAGGAAATTAAGCCCTGCTTTTTGAGAAAAGGCAGGGCTTTGTGTTATTGAGAGACTGCTCTTCCAACTAGTAGTGTCTGAATGATAGGGCTAATGATTTTTTGCCATTCGTGTACAGCGGCGTTGGTCACGTAAATGGTATCATCTGGCTGGATTGCGATCTGTCTGGCGTAGAATATAGCCGCAGGATCGCGCATGTTAAGGCGAAGTACTGTTGGTTTTGCTTTTGTTCCTTTTTCCATTCGGAAAATGAACACACCCTCTGGGTTAGCGTTTTGCTCTCGCAACCCTCCTACGCTACCCAGGGCGTCTAACAGGTTAGTGTTCTGGCTGGGTAGATCTTTGAGGCCTGGATCACCAACTGCACCCATAGCCACAAATCTTTGGCGTGCCCGGTCAAGAACAACTTCGGAATTTGGGCGAAGTGTCATGTTGTTGCCGGCCAGTACGTCTTCGTAATTGAATTGTTGTACTTGGGTGCCGGTGCGTACTGTAACGTTTACTAGATGGGCTTCCATTAGTGGGCCTCCAGCTTGGTTGACAGCATCCAGTAGGGTTAATGGTCCTTGTAATGTGCTGAATCGACCTGGGGTCTTTACTGCGCCAGCAACCAGTACGGATCCAGAAAGGTCGCCGACTAGTTCTATGTGCGTTTGCACGTCGGTAGTAATGCCCTTGAGTTGACGGCGAATCATCTGTTCAACCTGATCAAGGGTCATACCTGCGACGAACTGGCGGCCGACATAGGGGAGCGACAGCATGCCTTGTGAGTCGATGCGTGACTTAAGTTGGGTGCCGCCTGTTGCTAAGGGAGCAAACAGGGCGGATCCCTCGGGTGCAGTATCGGCGATCAGTACGTTTAGAGTATCGCCTGGGGCTAACCGAACTTCAGGCGATAGTGGCTTACTGATGGTGGCCAATGGGGGGCGCGAAGGTTTAGCCATATAGGGGCTAATGGTGTTGGCATTAATGTCTATAAGGTTGTAGTTTTCGGTCTTGCTTTCAATCGTGCCCTTGTAAGGGCCAGCGCCGGAAAGTGTTCCGCCACAGCCAGCCAGGCCCATGGTAGCCAGGGCCAGCGCTAGCAGCTTCTGGTTGAAGGTGCGGGAGGTAGCCAGGGATTTAATCACGATGATCCTCGATCGAAGCCAGAATGAAGCGGGTGATGCCATAAAGCATCAGAAGGCCAAGCAAAATGGTTGCCAGGTTGTACAAGCGCTCTGGATACAGGGCGAGTTGTGGTGTGTTCGGGCTGACTACGGTCACCAGGGTGCGGATTTTCTTGCTGGCCTCAATACGGGCGTTATCCAGCGCAGCTACAGCAGTCTTGTAGGATTCTTCGGCGATGCCTGCATCAAGGGTCAGTTGTTGGTATTGCGATGCGACCACGTTCAACTGTGAGCCTTGTGGCGACGAGACCAGCAGGCGTTTCTCTTTAGCGAGCTGCTGAGTGATGGCTTCTACCTTCTGCCGCTGTTGGCGAACCTGAGGTGCATCAGCGCGCAATTTGAAGCTCATTTCGGTCAGAGCAGCCTGCTCTTTGGTGTACTGGCCTTCGAGGTCGGCAATGATGGTTGCGCGGCTTTGGGCAGTGTTGCCCCCGTCAAGCACCTTGTTAACGTTCTGGAAGGTCAGCAACTGAGTCTTTCGAGTTGCGTAATTGAGGCGCGCGGTTTCAAGCTCACCCTGGGCAAACTTCATCTGTTCGCGTGCGATATTGTGGCTTACTTCGTTGACGAAATGTTCGCTGGCTTGAAGGATTACGCGTAGCATCTGTTCGGACAGCTCTGGCGTGAACGCCTGAACCTCTACGCGCAGCAGGCCGGTAGTCTCGTCATAGTGGGCCGAAACCATGCGCTGATAGTAGTTCAGCAAATCTTCACGCTGAGCGTCTTTGTCGAGCCAGAAGAATAGGTCACTGCGTTGAGCGGCGAATTGCTCGATCCAATGAACTTTGTCTTCGAGCAGAAGCATCATGTCCATCGACGTGATGTATTCGCGCAGGTACAGAGTCTCCTCCCGAGAGGCTGGGTTAGCGCCGGTCAAAAGTGTTGCAAGCCCTGGCACCTGAGCGCCCTGGTTGCTGCCGTCCTGACGCACTACCACTTGGGCGGAGCTGACGAAGCGGTCTACAGCGAATACGCCATAGTAAATGGCTGCCAGGATCATCGGCAGAATCACCATGGCCATCGCCAGGCCCCAGCCCTTCTTTTTACCCGTACTGCTCATAGTTGGATACATCCTTCAAGTGGAACTGTGCTGCTTGATTGGAATGGGGAAGTCAGCTCTTGTAGGCGTGGATGCCTTCGTCGACGTCTTCATACACGTGGATCCCGCCGTCACGTACCAGCAGTACCACGTCGCAGAGCTTCTTGATTTCGGGCATCGAGTGGGACACCAGGACAACATTCGAGCTCTGCAATTTCTCTTTAAACACCTTGGCGCACTTACGCTTGAACTGCGCGTCGCCGACCGACATCACTTCGTCGATGAGGTAGTAGTCGAAATCGAACGCCATGCTGAGCCCGAAAGCGACGCGCGAGCGCATGCCGGACGAGTAGGTTTTGATTGGCTCATCAATCCAGTCGCCAATTTCCGCAAACTCTTGTACATAGCGGACTTTGTCGCGCATTGCCTCGCCTGTGGCGCCGTACACGCGACATACGAACTTGATGTTGTCACGGCCAGTCATGCTGCCTTGGAAGCCACCCGTCAAACCTACCGGCCAAGAAATGCTACGGTCGGTAGCGATGGTCCCTGAGTCCGGCACGTCAGCACCGCCGAGCAAGCGCATAAGTGTGGATTTACCAGCGCCATTACGACCAATCAGGCCGATGTTCTTGCCGGGTGGAATAGCCAGCGACAGGTTCCGGAAGACATACCGGCGTCCTTTGGGTGTGAGATAAGACTTGGTGACGTTTCTGAGCTCGAACACGTTTGGCCTGCGCTTAACCGTTCTTGGTGGAAATCAGGTGCATCCTGCGGGCGCGATAGGTGCCTAAGGACAGGAATAGCAACACCAATGTGAAGGCGATGACGTACGTTTCGGACACGCCGTCCACCGGGGTGTAGTGGGGCAATACCTCTGCGCGAATCAGTTCGAGAATGTGCAGGAAAGGGTTGAGCAACAGCACGGGCATCATGGCTTGGGGTAGGTAGGATGCCGGGATCAGCACGCCTGAGATGAAGTAAAGAGGGAAGAAAGCCATACGAATGACGATCTTCAGACCCGGAATTGCGTGTGTTATCAGCGCCAGAAGCATTCCCAGTCCGAAGGAAAACAGCAGGCCAAGTGCCAGTGTGGCAATCCACTGCAGCGGGCTATGGACTGTCATATCGAAGCCATACCATGCGAAGCCGAACACCAAGATGGCGTAGACCGTGGCCGCAATGCAGGTCTCAACGATGACCCTGGCGACGTAGGTGTCCAGGGGTTTGATCTGCTTGTAGCCAAACAGTGAGCGGTTTTCTCGCAGGCTGTCCATCAGGCGCAGGGCAGTATTGCGATAAAGGAGGAAGGGTGCCAGGCCAACCAGAATGAAAACCGGGTACTCGACGCCTGAAACAGAGCGCGCGCGGATCATCGCGAACAATACGGAGAACACCAGCAGGTGGCAGACGGGTTCCAATAGCATCCAGACGGCGCCCATGCGGCGGGTGCCGAGACGCGCACGCGCCTCACGCAATACGAGGGCGAAGATGACTGATTTCTGGATCTGCAGAGAGGAACGAGGCTTCAAGATAGCGACCGCAAAGCAAAGCAGCGTGCCTAGGCACGCCGGAATTCATCTTCAGGAAAGGCTCGCCCGTAGACGACTTTGCGCGGATTAAACCGGAAACTTCCCTGTTCTAAGGGGCGGAAGGTTAAGCGTGAGAGGGTATAAGCGTCAAGCCAGATGGCTATTAATCTATCGCAAAGATCTAATCACTTAGTCGGGTTATGTGACGAATAGTCGCGATTTGGGGTGATGGCGCATTGCCGCTATCGGGTGGTCATGCATCCTGAAATACATTGAATTAGAAAGGTTTCCTTGTCGCTGTAGGACCTTTCCTTTTACCTATCCATCATCATTCATTAACGTTAAATTTCGCAATCATTCCTATAGCCAATCGCTGTGCTATTCCGCTCAATTGACGCTAATTTGGAGGTGCAGCCAAGGAAACCGCTGCACGTAAAACCCAAACCTCAAGGAGTGATCCCTAATGCGCAATACCGTTCTGTCCTACCTGCTTCTCCCCCTGTTCGCCAGCCTGTCCTTCTCGGTCAGCGCCGCCCCCGCCAGCACTACCGCCCTGCAGGAACCAGTGCCAATCGTCACCCACATGGACGCTCAGACCACCCGCCTAGACCTGAACAAGGCCGATGCCCCGACCCTGCAAAAAGAACTGAACGGCATCGGCAAGGCCAAGGCTGAAGCGATCGTCGCCTACCGGGAAGCCAACGGCCCATTCGCGTCAGTGGATGAGCTGCTGGAGATCAAGGGAATCGGCAATGCGTTGCTGGAGCGTAATCGGGACAAGGTAATGGTGGAGTAATCAGCAGTCGGGCTGGGCAGGCGGTGCTTGGCTCAGCCCATTTATGGACGTATGCATCAATTGGCCAAGGAGAGGTATAGATAAAGCCAGCTGGAACTCGAGCGAAGAGTGTGTTGGATTCTTCGCGGGCAAGCCCGCTCCCACAGGTTGAGAGGGGGCGGACTAAGGGCTTTGCAGTTGGCATGACAGCGACGTCGAATGGACGTTGCTGTCTTCTATAGGGAATGGAGCAGGGGATTTAGCGGTCCTGCGCGTCCTTCGCATCAGCCTCAGCATTGCGCTCATGCACCTTGCGCAGTTGCTCATCCGTCAACGGCAGTTTCTTCGCCGTATCTCGCAGCATCATCAAGCCGCCGACAATCGAGCCGAGGGCTATGATGAGTATCAGCCAGGCATACCAGGGCATTGTCGTTCTCCTTTAATCATCATGGGGCGGCGCTTGTATGAAATTTGAGCAATTGCCGGTTCCTTTGGTTCAATTATAGAAGTCAGGCGTTGCAGGGCCAATTCCATGACCCGCGGCCCCCAAAGCCTGCGTCACTTCGTTTACAATGCGCGCCGTTTTCGACTTGCCAAGAGACCCTGACCATGTCCGCCTGCCAGACGCCCCTGATCGTCGCCCTCGACTTCCCTACCCGTGAGGCCGCTCTGAAGCTGGCTGACCAGCTTGACCCTGCGCTGTGCCGGGTAAAGGTTGGCAAGGAGCTGTTCACCAGCAGTGCCTCGGGCATCGTCGAAACCCTGTGTGCCAAGGGCTTCGAAGTATTCCTCGACCTCAAGTTCCACGACATCCCTAACACCACGGCCATGGCCGTCAAGGCTGCCGCCGAGATGGGCGTGTGGATGGTCAACGTGCATTGCTCTGGTGGCCTGCGCATGATGTCGGCCTGCCGTGAAGTGCTGGCCAAGCGCAGCGGCCCGCAGCCGTTGCTGATTGGCGTGACCGTGCTGACCAGCATGGAGCGTGAAGACCTGGCGGGTATCGGCCTGGATGTTGACCCGCAAGAACAAGTGCTGCGCCTGGCGGCCTTGGCCGAGAAGGCGGGCATGGACGGGTTGGTGTGCTCGGCGCTGGAGGCGACCGCACTGAAGGCTGCGCACCCTTCGCTGCAACTGGTGACCCCGGGTATTCGCCCGGCAGGTAGCGCCCAGGATGACCAACGCCGCATTTTGACCCCGCGCCAGGCGTTGGATGCTGGCTCTGATTACTTGGTGATCGGGCGGCCGATCAGCAAGGCGGCGGACCCGGCACAGGCTTTGGCTGCGGTTGTAGCTGAAATTCGCGGGTAAGGGGCTGGGTTGCGTTTGCGTGGGTAGGGGTTCGCCACAGCAGTTTTGGTGCCTGTAAGATCGAGCGCCGCCCGCGCGGCGCATCGCGAGCAACGCTCGCTCCTACGTTTGTTTCGGGCCAGTTATTCCTGGGGCAAACGCGCGCGACCGCCTTGTTTGTACGACACGATATCGCGCCATGCGCCAAGGCGGTCGCGCGCGCCTGCTACAGGCGTTATTGGCCAAAACAAACGTAGGAGCGAGCGTTGCTCGCGATGCGCCGCGCGGGCGGCGCTCGATTTACGCCCCGACACAACAATCGAGACAGGCACTGAAATCCAGGGCCTACGCTGTCAGACCTTCAACACCAACTTGCCAAAATTCTCGCCGCTGAACAGCTTGAGCAGCGTCTCTGGGAAGGTTTCCAACCCTTCCACCACATCTTCCTTACTCTTCACTTTGCCAGTGGCCAGCCAGCCGGCGATTTCCTGCGCGGCTTTGCCGTAATCCTTGGCATGGTCAAACACCACGAAGCCTTCCATGCGCGCGCGGTTCACCAGCAGCGACAGGTAGTTGGCCGGGCCTTTGACGGCTTCTTTGTTGTTGTACTGGCTGATGGCGCCGCAAATGACAATGCGGGCCTTGAGGTTGATGCGGGTGAGCACGGCATCGAGGATCTCGCCGCCGACGTTGTCAAAGTAGACGTCTACCCCTTTCGGGCATTCGCGCTTGAGGCCGGCCAGTACGTCTTCGGCCTTGTAGTCGATGACGCCGTCGAAGCCGAGTTCGTCCTTGAGGTATTGGCATTTTTCGGCGCCGCCGGCGATGCCGACCACGTGGCAGCCTTTGAGCTTGGCGATTTGCCCGACGATGCTGCCGACTGCGCCGGCGGCGCCGGAGATGACCACGGTGTCACCGGCTTTGGGTTGGCCGACTTCGAGCAGGGCGAAGTAGGCGGTCATGCCGGTCATGCCCAGGGCCGAAAGGTAGCGGGGCAGGGGGGCGAGGCTGGGGTCGATTTTGTGCAGGCCTTGGGGCTCGCCGGTGAAGTAGTCCTGCACGCCGAGCGGGCCGCTGACGTGGTCGCCGGGTTTGTAGTCGGGGTGGTTGGAGGCCACCACTTCGCCGACGCCGAGGGCGCGCATTACTTGGCCGAGGGCGACCGGGGGGATATAGGACTTGCCTTCGTTCATCCAGCCGCGCATGGCGGGGTCGAGGGACAGGTACAGGTTGCGCACCAGAATCTGGCCTTCGCCGGGCTGCTCGGCGGGTATCGCCTCGAAGCTGAAGTCGTCACGGCGCACGGCGCCGACCGGGCGTTTGGCGAGCAGGAAGCGGCGGTTGGTCTGGGTCATGGCGGGTCCTTGTGGGCAGTTGATCGGTGTAGGGGCAATTTACCTTGCTGATGCAGGTTGTAGCGCAAAATCACTGGTAGGCATGGTAGCTCAACCGTGGGTGTGATGATGCTGCACTGGGGGAAGGGGGTGACTATGCTCTGCTGCAGAGGGGGGGTGATAGTTGGTGGGTGTTTGGCGCGGCATTGGGTAATGGCCGGCAGGTGTTCGGCGGAAGATGTTTGGTGGCCGGGAGATCGAGCGCCGCCCGCGCGGCGCATCGCGAGCAACGCTCGCTCCTACGTTTGTTTCGGGCCAATTATTCCTGGGGCAAACGCGCGCGACCGCCTTTGGCGCATGGCGCGATATCGCGTCGAACAAACAAGGCGGTCGCGCGCGCCTGTCACAGGCGTTACTGGCCAAAAACAAACGTAGGAGCGAGCGTTGCTCGCGATGCGCCGCGCGGGCGGCGCTCGATCTCACAGGCGCCACCCACTCCAGACCCGCACCTAGCGGCCCTAATGCAATCCCCCAAACAACAACCAGGAGCAAACGATGAGCATGACCTTTTCCGGCCAGGTAGCCCTGGTCACCGGTGGCGCCGCAGGTATCGGCCAGGCAACGGCGTTGGCCTTCGCCCGTGAAGGCTTGAAGGTGGTGGTGGCCGACCTCGACCCGGTCGGCGGTGAGGCCACGGTGGCGTTGATTCACGAGGCGGGCGGTGACGCGATGTTCATCGCCTGCGACGTCACCCGGGAAGCGGATGTGCGCCAGTTGCATGAGCAGCTCATCGCTGCCTATGGCCGCTTGGACTATGCCTACAACAATGCCGGTATCGAGATCGAGCAGGGCCGCTTGGCCGAGGGCAGCGAGGCGCAGTTCGACGCCATCATGGGCGTCAACGTCAAAGGGGTGTGGCTGTGCATGAAGTATCAGTTGCCATTGCTGCTGGCCCAGGGCGGTGGGGCGATCGTCAATACCGCGTCGGTGGCGGGGCTGGGGGCGGCGCCGAAGATGAGCATCTACAGTGCCTCCAAGCACGCGGTCATCGGCCTGACCAAGTCGGCGGCCATCGAGTATGCGAAGAAGGGCATCCGGGTTAACGCGGTGTGCCCGGCGGTGATCGACACCGACATGTTCCGCCGTGCCTATGAAGCGGACCCGCGCAAGGCGGAATTCGCGGCGGCGATGCACCCGGTGGGGCGCATCGGCAAGGTGGAGGAGATTGCCAGTGCGGTGCTGTACCTGTGCAGCGATGGGGCAGCCTTCACCACGGGGCACAGCCTGACAGTGGATGGTGGGGCTACGGCGATCTGACCCGCTTTCAGGGTATTGCTCAGTCATCCCCGGCCCTATCGCCGACAAGCCGGCACCCACAGGTCACCTGTTGCCTGCGGGTCACCGCACCTCCTGTGGGAGCCGGCTTGCCGGCGATAGGGCCCGCGAAGACAACCACAACGCCAACCCAACCAGCACGCACCCCAGCAGCAATACCCCACCAAACACCAGCAAGGCCGTCCGTGACCCCAAGCGGTCGCTCAGCAAACCGGTAAAGATCACCGGCAAGCTGAAGCCCAGGTACGCCAGGAGGAAGAACCCGGCACTGGCCCGAGTTTTTTCCGTGTCGGCCAGTTGGTTCACCGCCGCCAACCCGCCCAGGTAGATAAACCCGTAACACGCACTGCTGGCCGCCACCGCCCCCAGCAACACGGCCCCCAGTCGCCCAGCATCGGCCCCCCAGGCCAGCACCGCGTAACTGCACGGCAGAATCAGCAGCCCCAGCAGCGTGGCCTTGAGGCTCGACAGGCGACGTGCCATCGGCTGAAACAACAAGCCGCAGCTGATCACGCAGAAGGTCGAAAAGCCTGACCAGGCACTCAGACCATGCTGGCGCAAAATCCCTGGCAGCAGGGCGATGACCAAGCCAACGCAGGCCCAAGCCAGCAAAATGGCCAGGCCGTAGGCAACGCTGCCGCGGGGGTAGCACGGCAGCCGTAGCATGGCGCTGCGCTGTGTCGGTCGCGGGTCGGGCAGGCGCCAGACCAGCACCAGGGCAACGGCGGCGAGCAGCAGCTGCAGGTGGAAGCTGCCTGGGGTCAGGCTCGGGCCGCGCAGCAGGAACAGGCTGGTAAGCGCGGCGCCCAGGCCAAAGCCCAGCGAGGTGCTGGCGGTGACCCAGTTGGCGGCACGGGGGCTGCCGTCACTGCCCATCAGCTCGCCCATGTAGGCGGTTGCCGTGGCCGAGGCAAGGCCGGTACCCAGGCCCAGGAACAGCCGCGCCAGGCCGAGGGTTTGCAGGCTGGGGGCGAGAAGCATGAGCACGGTGGCGATCATCGACAGGATCAGCGCAGCAATGATCATCGGGCGGCGGCCAACCCGGTCGGCCAGCCCGCCGAGGGCCAGGAGTACCGGGAGTACGCCCAACACGTAGCCGGAGAAGGCCACGGCGGTGGCGGCGGCCCCCTGGCCGGAGAGGTCGGCGTAGGTGATGTAGAGCGGGGCCTGGAGGTTGACGGCGAGGGTGATCAGGCACAGGGCGAAGGCCAGTCTGGCGGGGGCGCGGGGCATCGGTAAGATCCTGGGTTTTAAGAGGGCAGTGCCGGCCTCTTCGCAGTTCAATGGGCTGTGAAAACCCCTGTAGGAGCAGCCTTGTGCTGCAAAGAGGCCGGTGACAACACCGGAAATCTTGGCTGTTTTTACCGGCCTCTTCGCAGCACAAGGCTGCTCCTACACGAAGCGCGTGCGACGTGAGGGCCGTGCCGGCGTGGCAACAATGATTCCAATCAGCCCCCGCAACCAGACACACCGCCACCCCATTTATGCTTAACTGTTCGCTCAAAACCTGCGAACACTTGCCATGCACCTCCCTCTAGACCGCACCAGCACCACGCCCTTGGTGCAGCAGCTCACCGACCACCTGCAAACCTGGATCGACCACCAACGCCTGCGCCCGGGTGCCCGTCTGCCGTCGATCCGTGCGTTGGCGCGCAGCCAGGCGGTCAGCGCGTCTTGTGTGATCGAGGCCTATGATCGCCTGGTCGCCAGCGGCTGGCTGGAGGCGCGGCATGGCACTGGCTTTTTCGTCGCCGAGCGCAAACCGGTGGGCGAGGCGGACGATGGGCTGCCGTGGGGCGAGGCTGGCGATGGCCACTGGCGGCAGTTTCGCGAGGGCCATGACGAGCTGCTCAAGCTCGGCTGCGGCTGGTTGCCCAACAGCTGGCGTGCGGCCACCGAGCTGGCCCAGGCGGTGCGCCAAGTCAGCCGCGGCAACCCGCAGGACCTGTTCGACTACTGCCCACCGCTGGGCCTGGCCAGCCTGCGTCAGCAACTGCACAAGCGCCTGGCGCGCCTGGACATCAGCGCCGGCCCCGAACGCATCCTCACCACCCAAGGCGCCAGCCATGGCCTCGACCTGCTGGTGCGCACCTTGCTGCACCCTGGCGATACGGTGCTGGTGGAAAACCCTGGTTACTACAACCTGTACAACCTGCTGCGCCAGCACCAGGTGCGCATGTTGCCCGTGCCACGCCTGGCCGAAGGCCCAGACCTGGCGGCACTGGAGCGCTTGCTGGCCGAACACCGCCCGCGTTGCCTGTTCATCAACAGCCTGTATCACAACCCGACCGGCACCAGCCTGACCCCCAAGGTTGCCTACCGCCTGCTGGAGCTGGCCCGCGAGCACGACCTGCGCATCATCGAAGACGATATCTACGCCGACTTCCAGGAAGGCCCGGCCACGCGCCTGGCCACGCTGGACAGCGAACAGCGGGTCATCTACATGGCCAGCTTTTCCAAAACCCTCAGCAGCTCGCTGCGGGTCGGCTACCTGGTCGCCGACCCGGCCCTGCTGGCGCGGCTGGCCGAGCTGAAGATGGTCAGTGGCATCGGCACATCGCGCTTCGCCGAGCAGGTAGTGGGGCAGATGCTCGCCAACGGCAGCTACCGCAAAAGCGTGCAACGCCTGCGGGTGCGCCTGGGACAGCACATGGCCAAGTTGCTCGGGCAACTGGAGCAGGCGGGGTGGGAGGTGTTCTGTGAGCCTTACGGCGGTATGTTCGTCTGGGCGCGGGTACCCGGGCGTGACGTTGCCAGCCTGGAGCGGCTGGCCCTGGAGCATGCGGTGCTGCTCACCCCTGGCAGCGCCTTCGATTACCAGGGTGCGACCAGCGATTGGCTGCGCATCAATGTCGCTTACGGGCAGGATTCCCGCGCCCAGGCCTTCTTCAAACACGCAGGGCGACCTCCAGCACCCTGAAAGCGACACGCTCATAGCTATTTGACACTATTCTGGCGTCAGGCCCTTGTGAGTGCACGGGTATCGTTGCCACGCTTGGCCTTCGGCAAAACCTGACAAGGTGAAGGGGAATCGGCGATGGGCGCGACCAAGCACGGTGTTCTGGCCAACCTGGGCATGGCCCGCAAGCTCGGCCTGGGCTTTACCCTGGTGCTGTTGTTGACGCTGGCGGTGGCGGCCATCGGCATCGCCGCGCTGCACAGCGTGGGCCAACGCTTCGACGGCTTGCGCCAGCTGGCCCAGTTCAATACCGACCTGCTCAGGTTGCGCCAGCACGAACAAACCTTTGCCATGAGTTCTGACATCAAGCAGGCCGAGGCCTTGCGCACGGGCTTGCAGGGCTTGGCCGAGCGCGCCCGTGGCTTGCCGGCGCTGGCGGCGGCCGAGGCAGAGCTAAGTGCCTATGGCCAGGCGTTCGAGGCCTTTGTCGAAGCGGTGCAGGCCAAGGAGCTGGCGCTGGACATGGCCAGTTGGTCGGTGTCCAGCGTGGCCAACAACCTGGATGTGCTGCAGGCCGGGCTGGCCGATGACGGCACCTACACCCTCAAACAATCCCAGGGCCAGCAGGGCGGCGAGTTTCTGGAGCAGGCCGCGCAGGTGGCGCAGGTGTCGCGGCTGATGCTGCAAGCGATGGACGAAGCCCGCGTGCGCCTGGACAAGAGCCGCAAGGGTGAAGAAGGCGCGGGCCAGACGCGCATCGCCCAAACCCTCGAAGCCGCAAACCTGGTCGAACAGCTCAAGGCCGCCGTCAGTGATGCCGGGTACCAGAGTGTGTTGGGCGAGGTGGCCGGGCACATTGGCAGTTTCTCCGACAAACTCAACGAATACACCGACCTGCTGGCCAAGGAGCAGGGCCTGAAGGCGCAGCTGCAGGCGCGGGCTGAGCAGGTCACCGGCCGGGTCGACCAGGCCTACCTGGCGCAAGAGCAGGCCCTGCAAGGTGAGTTGTCGCGCAATGCACTGGCCATCGCCCTGGCCACGGGGCTGGCGCTGTTGGTGGGGGTGCTGGCTGCCTGGCTGATCACCCGTGCGGTGGTCGGCCCGCTCAAGCGTGTCATCGCCCGTGCCCAGCGCATTGCCGCGGGCGAGTTGAGCCTGGAGGCAGAAGCGCCGCGCCGCGACGAGGTGGGGCAGCTGATGCAGGCCATGCAGCAGATGGCGGCCGGGCTGTCGGGCATTGTCAGCGGGCTGCAGCAGGGTATCGAGCAACTGGCCGGCAGTGCGCAGGCGCTGTCGGCGGTGACCGAGCAGACCAACCGCGAGGTGGGCAGCCAGAAGGAAGAGACCGAACAGGTGGCCACCGCCATGCAGCAGATGACGGCCACCGTGCATGATGTGGCGCGCAATGCCGAGGAAGCGGCGCAGGCGGCTCAGTCTGCCGATGACAAGGTCGAGTCTGGGCAGGTGGTGGTGCGTCAAAGCATGCAGCGTATCGAGCAGTTGGCGTCGGCTGCCGAGACGGCCAGTGCCGGCATCGACAGCCTCAGTGCCGAGATCCACACCATTGGTGATGTGCTGGAAGTGATCAAGAGCGTCGCCGAGCAGACCAACCTGCTGGCGCTCAATGCCGCGATCGAGGCGGCGCGTGCGGGCGAGCAGGGGCGTGGTTTTGCGGTGGTGGCCGATGAGGTGCGGGCCTTGGCCCGGCGTACCCGGCAATCGACCGAGCAGATCGAGACCCTGGTGGGGAGCTTGCGCGGCAACGCCCAGCAGTCAGTGGCGCAGATCCGCGGCAGTACCGAGCTGGTGCGTTTGGCGGTGGCGGATGTGTTGCAGACCGAAAGCGCGCTGGGCAGCATTGCCTCGGCGGTTTCAATGATCCAGCAGATGAACCAACAGATTGCCGCCGCAGCCGAGCAGCAGAGCTCGGTGGCCGAAGAGATCAGCCGCAGCGTCACCCAGATCCGCGGCAGCGCCGATCAGGCGGCGTTGGCGATGCAGGACAATGCCAGGTCGAGTGTCGAGCTGGCGCAGTTGGGCACGGACTTGAAGGGGATGGTGGGGCATTTCAGGTTGTAGGTGCTTGGCGGGGCAGGTGTGTCGGTATTGAGATCGAGCGCCGCCCGCGCGGCGCATCGCGAGCAACGCTCGCTCCTACGTTTGTTTCGGGCCAGTTATTCCTGGGGCAAACGCGCGCGACCGCCTTGGCGCATGGCGCGATATCGCGTCGAACATACAAGGCGGTCGCGTGCGCCTGTCACAGGCGTTATTGGCCAAAAACAAACGTAGGAGCGAGCGTTGCTCGCGATGCGCCGCGCGGGCGGCGCTCGATCTCAACCCCGACGCCGATCTCCCGTCATACCCTACGCGGATTCAAAATCATCAACGTCAAAACCCCCGCCACAATCCCCCAGAACGCCGACCCGATCGAGAACAGCGTCAACCCCGACGCCGTCACCATAAAGGTAATCAACGCCGCCTCACGCTCGCGCGCCTCGCCCATGGCCACGGTCAGCCCGTTCATGATCGAGCCAAACAACGCCAAGGCCGCAATCGACAGCACCAGCTCTTTCGGCAACGCCGCAAACAGGGCCGCCAACGTTGCCCCGAACACCCCGGCAATGCCATAGAAAATCCCACACCACACCGCTGCGGTATAGCGCTTGCTCGGGTCTTCATGGGCATGTGGCCCGGTGCAGATCGCTGCGCTGATCGCCGCCAGGTTCACCCCGTGCGAGCCAAACGGTGCCAGCAGCAACGAGGCAAACCCGGTCGCCGAAATCAATGGTGAAGCCGGTACCTGGTAGCCATCGGCCCGCAACACGGCCACGCCAGGCATGTTCTGCGAGGTCATTGCCACCACGAACAGCGGAATACCAATGCTGATGGTCGCCCCCAGCGAGAAGCTCGGCGTGGTCCACACCGGTGTAGCCACTTCCAGGCGGAAGCCGCTGAAGTCCAGCAGGCCAAGGGCGCCAGACAGCGCTGTACCGACCAGCAACGCGGCCAGCACGCAATAGCGCGGCGACAGGCGCTTGACCAGCAGGTAGCTGAAGAACATGCCCAGCACCAGCAAGGTGCGGTGCTGCGCGGCGACGAAGATCTCGCTGCCGATCTTGAACAAGATACCCGCCAGCAGCGCCGAGGCCAGCGAGGCCGGAATACGTTTGACCAGGCGCTCGAAGCTGCCGGTCAGGCCGCAGATCAGCACCAGCACGGCGCAGGTGATGTATGCCCCAATGGCCTCGCCATAGCTGACGCCGCCTAGGCTGGTGATCAGCAGCGCAGCGCCTGGGGTCGACCAGGCCACGGTGATCGGCGTGCGGTAGCGCAGCGACAGGCCAATGCTGCACACCGCCATGCCAATCGACAGCGCCCAGATCCAGGACGAAATCTGCGCAGTGGTCAGCCCGGCCGCCTGGCCGGCCTGAAACATCAGTACCAGTGAGCTGGTATAGCCGGTGAGCATGGCAATGAAGCCGGCGACCACCGCCGACGGGGAGCTGTCTGCCAGGGGCCGCAGGCGTGCGGAAGTGGCATCGGTCATGAACAAAATCCTTGTAAAGGTGTAAGCAGTTTTTTCAGACTAACGCGAGCAAGGTTGATCCTTGCCATACAGCGGCCATTGCTTTTAGCCGTACAGTCGCCAACTATTGGGCACGAATGCGCAACTGCATGGGAGGGGAGGGGTGATGTACAAGGTCTATGGCGATTACCAGTCGGGCAACTGTTACAAGGTCAAGCTGATGCTGAGCCTGCTGGGCCGGCCGTATGAGTGGCACCCGGTGGATATTCTGAAAGGCGAAACCGAGACGCCCGAATTTCTGGCGATGAACCCCAATGGCAAGGTGCCGGTGCTGGAGCTGGAAGACGGCACGTACCTGTGGGAATCCAATGCCATCCTCAACTTCCTCGCCGACGGCAGCGAGTTCCTGCCTACCGAGCCGCGGTTGCGCACGCAGGTCTTGCAGTGGCAGTTCTTCGAGCAGTACAGCCATGAGCCGTATATTGCCGTGGCGCGGTTCATCCAGTTTTACCTGGGGTTGCCGGATGATCGGCTGGAGGAGTACCGCAAGCTGCACAAGGGCGGGTACAAGGCGCTGAAGGTAATGGAGCGGCAGTTGCAGATGACGCCGTACCTGGTGGGGCAGCAGTATTCGATTGCCGACGTGGCGTTGTATGCCTACACCCACGTGGCGCAGCAGGGTGGGTTCGACCTGACGGATTACCCGGCGGTCAGGGCCTGGCTGGAGCGCGTGGCCAGCCATCCGCGGCATGTGCCGATGGTGGGCTGAGCCTATTCGACTAGCCCGGGCGCGATTCTCTGCCTGGGTGCAATTGCTTGCCCGGTCGCAATTGCTTGCCTTGGCGCAATTCATTGCCCGGGCGCAATTCCTTGCCTTGGCGCAATTCATGGTAGGAGCAGCCTTGTGCTGCGAAGAGGCCGGTGCAAGGCACAGAGGTATCCGTAGCCTGCACCGGCCTCTTCGCAGCACAAGGCTGCTCCTACAAGTACAAGGTCAGCCGAATAGGTACAAGGTCAGCCGAAGAGGTACAAGGTCAGCCGAAGAGGTACAAGGTCAGCCGAAGAGGTACAAGGTCAGCCGAAGAAGTACAAGGTCAGGCGAAACGCTTGTCCAGGTAGGCAATGATGGCCTTGGACTCATACATCCAGCTCACCTTTCCTTCTTCCTCGATGCGCAAGCACGGCACTTTCACGCGGCCACCGCCTTCCAGCAGCGCCTGGCGATGCTCCGGGTCGTTCTTGGCATCACGCAGCGCCACCGGCACGTTCAAGCGGTGCAGGGTGCGGCGGGTTTTGACGCAGAACGGGCAGGCATGGAACTGGTACAGCGCAAGGCCACTGGCCGCTTGCTCGACACGCGCCTGGGCGGCGGCATCGCGCTTGCGCTTGGCCGGGCGGCTGATCCAGTCGCCGAACACGATGAGCTGGCCGAGGCCAACCCGCAGGGCTTTGACGATCATGGGCAACTCCTGAAAAGAAAAAGCCGACCCAGCAGGGTCGGCTCAGGGTAACCAGCCAATCACTTGATCAGGCTGAGGAACTCACTGCGGGTGGCGGCGTTGGCGCGGAATTCGCCCAGCATCACCGAGGTGATCATGCTCGAATTCTGCTTCTCGACACCGCGCATCATCATGCACATGTGCTTGGCTTCGATGACCACGGCCACGCCAGCAGCGCCCGTTACCTTCTCGACCGCTTCGGCGATCTGGCGGCTGAGGTTTTCCTGAATCTGCAGGCGACGTGCGTACATGTCGACGATGCGTGCCACCTTCGACAGGCCCAGTACCTTGCCCTTGGGCAGGTAGGCCACGTGCGCCTTGCCAATGAAGGGCAGCATGTGGTGCTCGCACATCGAGTACAGCTCGATGTCCCGGACCAGTACCATCTCGCTGTTGTCGGAGGTGAACAGCGCGCCGTTGGTGACTTCTTCCAGCGTCTGCTCATAACCGCGGCAAAGGTACTTCATGGCCTTTGCAGCCCGCTTGGGCGTGTCGAGCAGGCCCTCACGGGAGACGTCCTCGCCGATCTGGCTGAGAATCTCGGTGTAGTTCTGTTCCAGGGACATGTATCTACCTGTGGGAAAAATCGCAAAAACGAAGGGTACGGCGGCAAGGGCGGCGCTGCAAGCGCGGCGTTACTCGTCGCGTCCTTCGAGCATGGTTCGTTTAAGCATCACATACACCGCGCCGGTGCCGCCATGGCGCGCGTTGCACGAGGCAAAACCGAGCACTTGCGGGTGCTGGCGCAGCCAGGTGTTGACGTGACTCTTGATCATCGGGCGCTTGCCGTCGAGGCGCGCGGCCTTGCCGTGGGTGACCCGTACACAGCGTACTTCCAGCTTGGTGGCCTCGGCGATGAAGTCCCAGAGTGTTTCACGGGCTTTCTCGACGGTCATGCCGTGCAGGTCGAGGCTGCCCTCGAAGGCAATCTGGCCGAGCTTGAGTTTGCGCAGCTGGGTTTCCTGCACGCCGTCACGGCGCCACATCAGCTCGTCTTCGGCGCCAACGTCGATGACGAACTGGTCGGACATGCCGTCGATCACCAGTGCCTTGTCGCTGCGCACGGTAGCCGCCTGCCGCAGGCCGGCCAGCTGCTTGCGGTCGGCCTTGGGTTTGCCGACCTCGGCACGGTCGTGCTTGATCGGCTTGACGCCGCGCACTTCGGCATGGAACAGGGAAAAGTCGTCGTCTTGCATGATGCCTCCACGTGGGCGGCGTAGTTTACGCGACTGTGGGGCTGTGTGCAGCCTGTGCGGGCCTCTTCGCGGGTAAACCCGCTCCCACAGGATTACCTCTGGCCCTAGGCGCTGAAGTTATCCTGTGGGAGCGGGTTTACCCGCGAAGAGGCCCGCACAGGCGATACAAAAGAGTCAGTCGTGTTTTTTCATCAGGTGCGGCGACAGGTTCAATTCCCGCCCGCGACGCAGGCGAATACGGCTGCGCCGCCAGAAACGCACGCCCAACCACAGCAACAGCAAGCCAGCCCCGGTGAGGATGCTGGACAGCGGTTTGTTGGCATTGAGTTCTTGCAGGGCCGGGTAATTGCCCAGCAGGCCGGCGATGCCGGCCATGGCCAGCAGCACACCCAGCGTTGCCAGCAAGGCGGACAGGCCGGCAGCCAGGCGTGCGCCCCAATTGCGCGGTTCGCGCGTGCGCAGGCGTTTGGCGTCGAAACTGCCTTTGAGCTTCATTCCGATTTCCTCTGTGGATATCCGGAATTCGACCTGCGCTCGCCCTTTGGGTTCCGCCCGGCTGCCGGGCGGTCGTTACCAGCCCTGGATCAGATCAGGCTGGCGGTAGGGGCGACACAGGCGAAGTTGTCGGCCATCACGGCCATTTCACACTGGTGAATCTGTGCGGCCGGGATGACCCCGTCCTTGAACGCCAGGTCGCGGGTCGCCGAGGCGTCTTCCACCAGGGTGCACCGATAACCATAGTCCTTGGCGCGGCGCACGGTGGTGCTGACGCTGGAGTGGCTCATGAAACCGCAGACGATCAGGTCCAGGTGGCCCAGCGCCTGCAGGGTGTCGTGCAGCTTGGTGTTCTTGAACGCGTTAGGCATGCGCTTTTCGATGACGATTTCGCCTTCGTGTGGCTCCAGCCCAGGGATGAACTGGCCACCGCTGCCTTGTGGGTCGAAACGGCCACCGACAGTGCCCAGGTGACGGACGTGGATGATCGGACGGCCGCTCTTGCGCGCGGCATCGAGCAACCGGGCGATGTTGGCCACGGCCTCGTCCATGCCCGACAGTGCCAGGGGACCACTGAGGTACTCCTTTTGCGCATCGATGATGATCAGGCTGGCGTGGCTCAGCTTGGCCGGCGGGTAGTCGCGGCCAGTGAGGCGGAACATCGTGGTTGGAACGGACATCAAGGGCTCCTTGGAAGGGCTTTTGTATACCTATTGTCCCTTGCCTTGGCGTCAATGGGAATGGTTGACATCGCAAACAGCGTGGTTACTGGCCTGTGGCTACCCTTAGGGGAACGCCAAGGAACAAATGTGCGGGTTGGGCTGTTAGACTTTTGTACGGTCTGAATTAGGAGTACCCCGTGATCACATCCCGTCTGCGCACGCTGCGCGACTACATTCGCTGGGCGGTCAGCCGCTTCCACGAGCGCGAGCTGTTCTTCGGCCACGGTGCCGACAACGCCTGGGACGAAGCCCGCCTGCTGGTGCTGGGCGCCGTGCACCTGCCATGGGAGGTGGCCGACAGCTACCTGGACTGCATGCTCGAAGACGACGAACGCGTGCGCCTGCAGCACCTGCTCAAGCGGCGCATCGAAGAACGCGTGCCCACCGCCTACCTGCTGGGCGAGGCGTGGTTCTGCGGCATGTCGTTCATCGTCGACGAGCGCGTGCTGGTGCCCCGTTCGCCGATTGGCGAGCTGATCGAAAAACGTTTCGAGCCGTGGCTGGCGGCAGAGCCTGCGCGCGTTCTGGACCTGTGCACCGGGTCTGGTTGCATCGGCATCGTCGCGGCCGAAGTGTTCCCCGAGGCCGAAGTGGTGCTGGGCGACCTGTCGTTCGATGCCCTTGAGGTGGCGAACCAGAACATCGAGCGTCACGGCCTGGACATGCGCGTCTACACCGTGCAAGGCGATGGCTTCGATGGCCTGCCAGGGCAGCGTTTTGACCTGATCCTGTCCAACCCGCCGTATGTCGATGCCGAAGACTTTGGCGACATGCCGGCCGAGTATCACCACGAGCCGGAGTTGGGCCTGGCCTGCGGTAGCGATGGCCTGGACCTGGTGCGGCGGATGCTGGCCGAGGCGGCTGACCACCTGACTGACAAAGGGTTGCTGATTGTTGAGGTGGGCAACAGCCAGGTGCATGTCGAGTCGCTGTATCCCGAGGTGGATTTTGCCTGGCTGGAGTTCGAGCGGGGCGGGCATGGGGTGTTCATGCTGACAGCCGAGCAGTGCAGGCAGCATCAAGAGCTGTTCAAAGCCCGGGTTTGAGTGGGGGCTGCTTTGCAGCCCATCGCCGGCAAGCCGGCTCCCACAGGTACAGCGCCGTTCTCAAGGCCAGTGCTGCACCTGTGGGAGCGGGTTCACCCGCGAAGCAGGCGCCACGGTCTCAGCGGGTAGCAATCCAGATCAGCAACCCCGCCTGAAACATCGCAAACGCCACCAGGCAGGTGATGGTAAAGCGCAACCCGCCATCTTCACGCCGGTACTTGGCCACCCGCTCATCCCGTTCGCGCAGTTGGCTTTCCATTTCCTGCAGCTGTTGATCGGCCTGCTGCAACAAGTTGGCCGCATCGAGAATCTCCACCCGCTGCAGCCGCTCGCTGCTCCAGGCACCCTTGAGCTGGCCCACCGTGGTTTCCACGGTACGGCCTTTGAGGTGCTGAGGGTCCTCGTACTCCACTTCGATACCCACCCCACGCAAGCACTGGTCCCGGCGCAGGCGTGAATCCTCGCTCAGGGCATCCTTGCTCGGCAGTGCCATGCCTTCGACCCGGTAATGCGACCACCTGCGCTGCAGCCATTGCACGGCCTGGGCCAGCATGAAGCGGCCGATACCGCGGTTCAGGGGTTCCAGCTGCAGGCCCTGGTCGCTGCCAATGCGCACCAGGCGTTCGGCGTGGTCGACGCGGATATCCAGGTGGTTCTGCTCTTTGCGCACTTTTTGCCCTGGCAGCTGGATTTCCATGCGCAGCAGGCTGTGGGCTTTATCGTGACGCTCGGCGTAGCCGAACTGCACAAAGCGCAGGGGGCGGGCGCCGGTGGCGCGGTCGGTGGGCAAGGGGGCCAGGCGCAACAGCTGGAAGTGTTCGGCGGCAAGGTCGGCCCAAGGCAGCGCGGCGCCGTCCTGGGGTTGTGGCTCGTCGGCCGGCTCTAGGGCGGCGGGGGCAATTGTCATGGGGGCTGTCCTTAGGTTCGGGCATGCGGCAAATGGGGCTGCTGCGCAGCCCATCGCTGGCAAGCCAGCTCCCACCAAGGGCGCGCTGCTCTCAAGGGCACTGCTGCACCTGTGGGAGCCGGCTTGCCGGCGATGGGCCGCCAAAGCGGCCCCGGATTCACCGCCAATACCGCCTTATCGGCAGCCCCGGCCAAGACCTGAGGGTCAGGCCGGTGGCAAATGCTGGATGAACGTGACGATCCGCTCCCCCAGCTCACGGGCCAGTGGCAGCTCGGGGTTGAGGTAACTGTCACGCTGTTCGCTCATGGCCTTGGGGCTAATGCGCAGCATGTGGTTCATGCCATCGATCAGCACCAGTTGCGCATCCGGTTTTGCAGCCTTGAGGCGCTCGGCATCCGTCACGTCGACCTGCACGTCGTTGCGGCCTTGGACGATCAGCGCCGGCATCGGCAATTGCGCGAACGCCGCCGCCGGGTTCTGCCGGAACAGCGAAATCAAATAGGGCTGCACGCTGGGGCGGAACACCTGGCGCAGCGGCGCGGGCACATCCAGGCTGGTCTGCCCAGCCTGCAGGCGGTCGAGCAAGTCACTGCCACGGGCCAATTGGGCGGGCGGCAGGCGCTGGGCCAGCTGTTCGCGCAGTACGTCGGCCAACGGGCGGCCGACCCCGGCCAGGGTGATCACCGCGCTGGCACCTGCCTGTTCGGCGGCGAGGCTGGCGATCAGCGCGCCTTCGCTGTGGCCCACCAGAATCAGCGGGCCGAACCGCGGGTCGGCCTTGATCTTGTGGCTCCAGGCGACCACATCGGCGACATAGCGCTCGACGCTGAGGTCGCGCTCATCGGGCGTGGCCGGCTGGCTCGCGGCCACCCCGCGCTTGTCATAGCGCACGCTGGCAATGTGGTCGTTGGCCAGCACCAGGGCCAGCCGCTTGAGGTTGTCGATACGCCCCGTGGCCGGGTTGTTGCCGTCTCGGTCGGTGGGGCCGGAGCCCGCGATAATCAACACCACCGGGGGCGGCGTGGCCTGTTGTGGTAGCAGCAGGCTGCCGTGCAGCACGCCCTGGCCGGTGTCGAGGTCGATGGGGCGCTGCAAGACGGTGGGGGAGGCGGCCTGGGCGAGGCCAGCACAGAGCATGAACAACAAGGCGACGAGGCGCGGCATCATGGGGTACTACGGTGGTGAGATGTCGGTTTGACCCAATGTTTGTGGGAAGGTTCGGTGGGTAGTTGCCTGTGCTGGCCCTTTCGCGGGCACAGACAACCAATCCCTCGGTATTTTTACGTATACTGCCGCTTTCGTTCACCTCAGGCAGACTCGCGGAGCGTCCATGTCCGGCAATACCTACGGCAAGCTGTTCACTGTCACCACCGCTGGCGAAAGCCATGGCCCGGCGTTGGTCGCCATTGTCGATGGATGCCCGCCGGGCCTGGAGATCTCCCTGGCCGATCTGCAGCATGACCTCGACCGGCGCAAGCCTGGCACCAGCCGGCACACCACCCAGCGCCAGGAGCCGGACGAGGTCGAGATCCTCTCCGGTGTGTTCGAAGGCCGCACCACCGGCTGCTCGATCGGCCTGCTGATCCGCAACACCGACCAGAAGTCCAAGGACTACTCGGCGATCAAGGACCTGTTCCGCCCGGCGCACGCCGACTACACCTACCACCACAAGTACGGTGAGCGTGACTACCGCGGCGGCGGCCGCAGCTCGGCCCGTGAAACGGCCATGCGTGTTGCGGCAGGTGCCATCGCCAAGAAGTACCTGGCCACCCAGGGCATCACCGTGCGTGGCTACATGAGCCAGCTGGGCCCGATCGAGATTCCGTTCAAGACCTGGGAATCGGTCGAGCACAACGCCTTCTTCAGCCCCGACCCGGACAAGGTGCCGGAGCTCGAGGCCTACATGGACCAGCTGCGCCGCGACCAGGATTCGGTCGGGGCGAAAATCACCGTCGTGGCCGAAGG
Source organism: Pseudomonas sp. B21-031 (assembly GCF_024748985.1). NCBI lineage: Bacteria > Pseudomonadati > Pseudomonadota > Gammaproteobacteria > Pseudomonadales > Pseudomonadaceae > Pseudomonas > Pseudomonas sp. B21-031. Next base: position 1,535,681 of record NZ_CP087181.1, read on the forward strand.
CGTGATGCCAGGCCTGGGCGAGCCGATCTTCGACCGCCTCGACGCGGAACTGGCCCATGCGCTGATGAGCATCAACGCAGTCAAAGGTGTCGAGATTGGCGCCGGCTTTGCCAGTGTCGCCCAGCGCGGTACCGAGCACCGTGACGAGCTGACCCCGGAAGGGTTCCTCAGCAACAACGCCGGCGGCATTCTGGGGGGGATTTCCTCGGGCCAGCCGATCGTTGCGCACCTGGCGCTGAAACCGACCTCCAGCATCACCACGCCGGGCCGTTCCATCGATGTGGAGGGCAACCCGGTCGACGTGATTACCAAGGGCCGTCATGACCCCTGTGTCGGCATCCGCGCCACACCGATCGCCGAAGCGATGATGGCCATCGCGCTGATGGACCACCTGCTGCGCCACCGCGCACAGAATGCCGACGTGAAGGTCAGTACTCCGGTGCTGGGCCAGCTCTGATCCATTTGTGACTGATGTGCCGATTGCACCGGCACACCTCTGTGTAGGAGCAGCCTTGTGCTGCGAAGAGGCCGGTGCAGTTGGCAAACTCATGCAGTGGTTTCACTGGCCCTTTCGCAGCACAAGGCTGCTCCTACACAGTGGGATCGGGCCGGTACGCTAAACACACCATCGGCCCATTCCATGCCCCCAATCCCCTACTGGCGCCTGTCCAGCTTCTACCTCTTCTACTTCGCCCTGCTAGGCTCCACAGCCCCCTTCCTGGCGCTGTACTTCGACCACCTGGGTTTCTCCCCGGCGCGCATTGGCGAGCTGGTGGCCATCCCCATGCTGATGCGCTGCGTCGCCCCCAACCTGTGGGGTTGGTTGGGCGACCGCACCGGTCGGCGCCTGCTGATCGTGCGCCTGGGCGCCTTGTGCACGTTGGCCAGTTTCGCCCTGATCTTCTTCGGCAAGAGCTACGCCTGGTTGGCGCTGGTCATGGCCCTGCACGCGTTCTTCTGGCACGCGGTGCTGCCGCAGTTCGAGGTCATCACCCTGGCGCACCTGCACGGGCAAACCGCTCGCTACAGCCAGGTACGCCTGTGGGGTTCGATCGGTTTCATCCTCACGGTGGTGGGCTTGGGGCGCTTGTTTGAATGGCTCAGCCTGGACATCTACCCGGTCGCCCTGGTGACGATCATGGCGGGCATCGTCCTCGCCAGCCTGTGGGTGCCCAATGCCCAGCCGGTGGAGCAGGGCGAGCGCAGCGGGGCGGGCGGCTTTTTACAGCAACTGCGGGCACCTGGGGTAATCGCCTTCTATGTGTGCGTGGCGCTGATGCAGCTCAGCCACGGGCCGTATTACACCTTCCTCACCCTGCACCTGGAACACCTGGGCTACAGCCGTGGCGCCATCGGCCTTTTATGGGCGCTGGGGGTGGTGGCTGAGGTGCTGGTGTTCATGGCCATGAGCCGCATTTTTGCGCGGTTTTCCGTGCAGCGGGTGTTGCTGGCCAGTTTTCTGCTGGCGTCTTTGCGCTGGCTGCTGCTCGGCAACCTGGCCGATGACCCGGCGGTGCTGGTGCTGGCCCAGGTGATGCACGCGGCCACCTTTGGCTGCTTCCATGCCGCCTGCATCGCGTTCGTCCAGGCCAGCTTCGGCGCTCGCCAGCAAGGCCAGGGCCAGGCGTTATACGCGGCGTTGTCTGGCACCGGCGGTGCGCTGGGCGCCTTGTACTCTGGCTACAGCTGGAAACTGCTGGGGCCGACCTTCACCTTTGGTATGGCCAGCGCCGCAGCCTTGGCCGCAGCCGTTATCATTGCCCTTTGTTCGCAATCGACCAGGACCCGCCACTGATGAGTACCCTCAGCGTTTTCCACCCGTCCAGCCCAGGCCTGCCGAACAAGCTGCTGACCCACCACGACGACATCGCCGCGACGCTGGCCGAGCAGGGCGTGCGTTTTGTCCATCACTCGCTTGCGCTGCGGGTTCGCCCTGGCAGTGCGGAGGACGAAGTGATGGCAGCTTGCCGGGAGCACCTCGACCAGTTGATGACCGGCCACGGCAGCACGGCCTTCACGGTGCTCAACCGTGACGGTGTGGACCCGGCACAGGCGGATGTACGTGACGAGCATGTGCATGACGCCGAAGAGGTGTTTGCGGTGGTTAGCGGGCGGGCGCAAGTGGGATTGCGCTTGGGCGAGTTCGTGTATTCGGTGCTGTGCGAGAAGGGCGATCAGCTGGTGGTGCCGTCAGGTACGCGGCGCTGGATTGAGCTGGGCGAGACGCCGTTCTGCCTGGCGTTGCGGTTGTTTGGCAGTGAGCAGGGGATGCAGGCGCGGTTGACCGGGGATGAGACTGCTCGGGCGTTTTTAGGTATCGACGAGTTGTAATGCTTGGGCGAGCCTCTTCGCGGGCAAGCCCGCTCCTACAGGTCAGTGATATTCCTGTGGGAGCGGCGGTGCGGCGGTCCGACTTGCCCGCGAAAAGGCCGGTGCTGGCAATCAACGATAGGTCGGCAGGGCAAACCGCTGCTGGCTCTGCAGCATCGAAATCACCGGCAGCTCGCTGGCCTGTTCAGCCAGGTCGCGGCGGATGGCGCTGATTGCCCAGGACAGCTGCTCGGCGCTGTGCAGCTGGCCGTAGGTCAACACGCGGCGGGTAACCTTGCCATCAGCGGCGCGCAGGGTGAGCAAGACACCACCATCGGGGCGGGGCTGGGTTGCGACCTGGTAGGCCGAAAACACCGAGACGAACTTTTCCTGGATGAGGTCCATATCAACTCCTGACTGTTGTGTGGCAGACGTGAGTTGATGGTTGCAGTGACCGTGCCAGAAACTGATTAAGTAAAAAATCCTTTAAATTCAATTGTTTGCGATGATGTTGAGAGGATCTTTTCGTGCAACCTGCAAGGTCGTGCATTTTGCACAGTGCAATTTGCACGGCCTGCCGGCCACCTATCGGCCCGATAGAATCTGAACCTTTGACCGCATGGCCTTGCCTGACAAAGACTTGGGCAACCATTTTTGCCAGGAGGTTCAACATGTCCACCGTCCAACCCTCGCCTGCCGCCATGACCGATGACGAAACCGCCGCCTTCGCCGAGCAGGTGTTCGAACGCGCCCGCCAAGGTGACGCCCCGATGCTCGAGCGGTTGCTTGCCAGTGGCCTGCCTGCCAACCTGCGCAACCACAAGGGCGACACCTTGTTGATGCTGGCCTGCTACCACGGCCACCATGACGCGGTGCGCGTGCTGCTGGAGCACGGCGCCGACCCATTGATGGCCAATGACAATGGCCAACTGCCAATCGCTGGCGCCGCGTTCAAAGGGGACCTGGCGATGATCCAACTGTTGTTGGAGAACGGCGTACCGGTCGATGCCGCCGCGCAGGACGGTCGCACCGCGCTGATGCTGGCGGCGATGTTCAACCGCAGCGAGATCCTCGACTACCTGCTGGCCCAAGGTGCCGACCCGGCACACCAGGATGCCCGCGGCGCCACTGCGCTGATGGCCGCGCAAACCATGGGCGCGGCAGACGCCGTGGCGCGCCTACAGGTGCTGGCCGGCTAACTGTCCGGGGGCGTTTGCGGCTATCCTTGGTGACTTTTCACCGGTCGCAGGCCCCCTTCATGAAAAACCAATTGCTCGAACTCATCACCCTCATCGGCGCCGGTTGCATGCGCGATGAAGACATCGAGCGCATCGCCGACGAGGCCGCCCAGGCCTACGCCGACCCCGTCGCCTTCCTGGCGGCCAACCCGGACATCAACTACGACGACACCTTCCCCATCCCGCTGGGGGAGTGGATCGTGCTGGGCAGTCTGCCGGACACCGTGCTGTTCCAGGCTGACAGCTATCAGGACCTGTTCCAGAACATCGCCGACTCGTTCGACAAGAGCGTGCCGTTCACCCTCAAACCCAAGCAGCTGGCGCGCACCGAACCACTGACCGCGCTCAATCGCATCCAGGTGCAGATGGGGGCGTTGAACAAGGAAGCGGGGGGGTATGTGCTGCTGAACTTCAGCCAGTTGCTGGATGATGAATTGCAGATGGTGATGGTCGGCCAACATGACCTGGCACGGGTGCTGGAACTGGGGGCTGAGGTGGGGATCAAGACCGAACCGGCTTTGGAGGCTTTGAAGGTCGCGGTTCACGTCTGATTTGTCGGTTGCCTGTACCGGCCGCTTCGCGGGGCAAGTTGGACCGCGAAGAGGCCGCTACAGGCAGTCGAAGAGCTCAGCCCAGCGCCGTATCCAGAAACATCATCACCCCAAACCCACCCATCAACCCCAGGGTCGCCGCCGTCTGGTGGCCATTGCGATGGGTCTCGGGAATCACCTCGTGGGACACCACAAAAATCATCGCCCCCGCCGCCAGGCCCATGCTTATCGGGTAGGCCAAGGCAAAACCGGTGGAAATCCCCAGGCCGATCACCGCACCCAGCGGCTCCATCAGCCCTGAGCCCACCGCCACCAACGCCGCCTTCATGTTCGACAGCCCCGTGGCGCGTAACGCCAAGGCCACGGCCAAGCCTTCAGGGATGTCCTGGATGGCGATCGCGCTGGTCAGCGGCAGGCCGATATTCATGTCGCCATTGGCGAAACTCACGCCAATCGCCATGCCTTCGGGCAGGTTGTGCAGGGTAATCGCCAACACGAACAGCCACACCCGGTTGATGCGCTCTGCCTCCGGGCCGCAAGGGCCGGTGCTTTCGTGCTCGTGTGGGGTGAAGCGGTCCAGGCCCAGCATCAGCAGCACCCCAAGGCCCATGCCCAGCACCACGGTAAACGCCGCCGCCGGGCCGTTGCCGGTGATCTCGCGGGCGGCATCCAGGCCCGGCAGAATCAACGAGAACGAACTGGCCGCCAGCATCATGCCGGCGGCAAAGCCGAGCATCACATCCTGGGTGCGCGCACTCACATCACGCAGCACCACCGCCAGTACCGCGCCCAGGGCGGTAGCGCCAAAGCCGGACAACCCGCCCAACAGCGCCAGGTGCAGGTTGTCGGAGTGGTCACCGTTGACCGCGTTCCACAGGCTTGCTGCCAGCAGCACGATCACCGCCAGCAGGCTCAACCCCAGGCCGGCGCTAAGCCAGGGGGTAGTCAGCACCTGTTGCCGCCAGGCGCTCAGCAGCGAGGGTGGGGTGGCGGTTTCGGAATGGGCTGGGGGCATGCGAACCTCGAATCAATGAATACAGGCAGTCTAAGCAAGGACCTGCACGATCGGCCAAGGATTCCCTTCTATCGACGTGATAGCTGGCTATGCTGTGCTGCAACGTCTTTGCAAGGGAGTAGCGGCATGGGGTCTACATTCAATAGCCTGGTTGGCCTGATCATTCTGGCCCTGGATATCTGGGCGATCCTCAATGTGATCAAAAGTGGCAGCGAAGTGGGCATCAAGGTGCTGTGGATTCTGCTGATCGCGCTGCTGCCGGTGATAGGGCTGGTGATCTGGGCAATTGCTGGGCCCAGGGGCAATGTGCGGATCTGATAGCGGACATAAGCAGAAATGCGGCCGTGACAAAATTTTCACATTGGTTTAAACAGAATCCGCACCCGCACAATGCTGCGTTGGTATTAACCTTCGCCATCTCCGCAAACCCGCAATCCTAGGACTTTCCCATTCATGGCTAACACGGATGCCTTGAAACAGGGCGCGCGAGCGTCGTTCGCGCCGACCCTGAAATCCCACCTGGCCTACACGCTGCTCAGCGGCCTGGTCATCATGCTGATGCTCAGCCTCGTGCGCCTGGCGCTGTTGGTCTACAACAGCGACATGATCGGCGATACGCCCTATGCGACTGTCGCTGAAGGCTTCCTGAACGGGTTGCGCTTTGACCTGCGGGTGGTGGTGTACATCAGCATTCCGCTGCTGTTGGCCATTCTCAGCCCTTGGGCCATGGCCCGGCGTGGCGTGTTCCGGCTGTGGCTGACCCTCGCCTCCAGCGTGGTGATGTTCCTCGGCCTGATGGAGATGGACTTCTACCGCGAGTTCCACCAGCGCCTCAACGGCTTGGTGTTCCAGTACATCAAAGAAGACCCCAAGACCGTCATGAGCATGCTCTGGTACGGCTTCCCGGTGGTCCGTTACCTGTTGGCCTGGGTCATTGGCACCTGGCTGCTGAGCCTGCTGTTCAAGGGCGTCGACCGCATGACCCGCGGCGGTCAGCCGACCGGCGCCACCCCGCAGCGCAGCGTAGCGCCGTGGTACAACCGCCTGGCGGTGTTCATGGTGATCCTGCTGGTGGCCGTGGTCGCCGCCCGTGGCACCCTGCGCCAGGGCCCGCCGATGCGCTGGGGTGATGCCTTCACCACTGACTCCAACTTCGTCAACCAACTGGGCCTGAACGGCACCCTGACGTTGATCGATGCTGCCAAGAGCCGCTTCGGCGAAGACCGCGCCAACATCTGGAAGCCGGTGCTGGACCAGCCGCTGGCCACGCAGACCGTGCGTGAGCAACTGCTGACCGCCCACGACACCCTGGTCGACGCCGACGAAGCGGCAATCCGCCGTGACTTCGTGCCACCGGCCGACCGTACCCTGCCGATCAAGAACGTCGTGGTGATCCTCATGGAGAGCTTCGCCGGCCACTCGGTGGGCGCCCTGGGCAGCCCTAACAACATCACCCCGTACTTCGACAAACTGGCCAAGGAAGGGTTGCTGTTCGACCGCTTCTTCTCCAACGGCACCCATACCCACCAGGGCATGTTCGCCACCATGGCCTGCTTCCCCAACCTGCCAGGCTTCGAATACCTGATGCAGACCCCCGAAGGCGGCCACAAACTGTCGGGCCTGCCGGCACTGCTCAGCGCCCGCGATTACGACGATGTGTACGTCTACAACGGTGACTTCGCCTGGGACAACCAGTCCGGTTTCTTCGGCAACCAGGGCATGACCACGTTCATTGGCCGCAACGACTTCGTCAACCCGGTGTTCTCCGACCCGACCTGGGGTGTGTCCGACCAGGACATGTTCGACCGTGGCGCTGAGGAGCTGGCCAAGCACGACGGCAAGAAGCCGATCTATGCGCTGCTGCAGACCTTGTCCAACCACACGCCGTACGCGTTGCCCAAGGACCTGCCAGTGGCGCCTGTGACCGGCCAGGGCCGCCTGGACGAGCACCTGACGGCCATGCGTTATTCCGACTGGGCGTTGGGCCAGTTCTTCGAGAAGGCGCGCAAAGAGCCGTACTTCAAGGAGACCCTGTTCGTCATCGTCGGCGACCACGGCTTCGGCAACCACCAGCAGGTCACCGAACTGGACCTGGGCCGCTTCAACGTACCGCTGCTGCTGATTGCCCCGGGCATCCAGGAGAAGTTCGGTGCGGTCGACCACACCGTCGGTACCCAGGTCGACATCGTGCCGACCATCATGGGCCGTCTGGGTGGCCAGACCCGTCATCAGTGCTGGGGCCGCGACCTGCTCAACCTGCCTGAGGGCGACCAGGGCGTGGGCATGATCAAGCCGTCGGGCAGCGAGCAGATCGTGGGTTTGGTGCAGGGTGACCGCATCCTCATCGAGTCCAAGGACATGAGCCCGCGCATGTACCGCTACCAGCTGGGCAGCGAGTTCAAGGCCGAGCTGATCGAAAGCCCAGACCAGCCGGAAATGCTGAAAAAGCTTGAAGCGTACATCCAGACGGCGACCAAGAGCCTCTTGGACAACACCGCTGGCGTCGTGCACGGCACGCCGAAGTAACCCCCAGCAGGCGCGCCCGTTGTCCCGGCAGGCGCGCCTATTGTCCCCGGCAGGCGCGTCCGCTGTCCCCTGCACGCGCGCCTGTCATCGCCGGCTGCCGCGTCTATCATCGCCGGCTGCCGCGTCTATCATCGTCGGCTGCCGCGTCCGTTGTAGGAGCAGCCTTGTGCTGCGAAGAGGCCAGTGCAAGCAATGTAGATCTTTGGTGTTTACACTGGCCTCTTCGCAGCACAAGGCTGCTCCTACACGAATCAAGGGCCACTGCAAAACCCTGCCAATTCAAGGGCCACCGCAAGGCCCAGCCAACTGAACAAATCGCCCCGCCCAAGGTCAAGCTATACAGGCGCCACACACCCGGCGTTCTTCAGATCGAGGGCTCGTTCCATGAAAGAGTGGGAAGTCATCTTTGCCGACCAGAAAGGCGAACCGACGTCATTGCGGCTGCGGGCTGAACATTGCCCCAGCGAAGAAGACGCGGCCCGTGCCATTCGCTCGCACTTGTTTCCGGTCATGGATGAATTGGACCTCAACGACTTCCAGGACCGTGCACCATCCCCCACGGCGCGCTGGCTCAAAGAGCAAAATGGCGTAACCATCACCCGTATCCAGGAAGCGTCCTGAAGCTTGCGTTGACGTGGTGCCCACGCAGGCACTACGCTGCACCCAGGTGCCGGCCTATTCTGCGGGTCGGCACCCACAACATTCGCGTCTTGCATCAGCTCTATCCAACTCGATCTGCCCGGCACCGCCGGCAGGTACGTAGTGCCCGGAAAGTCTATCCATTGCATTGCAGGAGGACGATTCATGAGCAGCCAGAACGACGATATCAGCAGCAATGTCCTGCGCCAGATGAAAGCTGGCGGTTTTGACTTCACCCGCATCCACCCCATCGAGTTCTACGCAGTATTCCCTGATGAAGCCGGCGCGCGACGGGCAGCCGGGCAATTTCGTGGCGAGTCCCTCAACGCCCAGGTACGCGAACGCAAAGACGGCGCCTGGCACCTTGAACTGAGCAAGGTCATGTATGCCACTTATGGAGGGATTGGCGACTTCGAAGAAAGGTTCGAGCAACTCGTTTCACCGTACGGTGGCGAGGTCGAAGGATGGGGCGTCAAGCAAGAGCGACTGTGCGCCTGACCCAGACTCACCCACTGCCGCTCCACAGGCTTATGCACCTCCCTGTAGGAGCGGCCTTGTGCCGCGAAGGGCCGCCAAGCGGCCCCAACCTCTCAGCGCTTACGCCCCGCCATATGCCCCAGATAAGCCAGTAGCGCATCCAGCTCCTGCTCGCTGAGCACCGCCTCTGTAAACCCCGGCATCTTCGCCTGCGGCCACGTTCGAAGGCTTTGCGGGTCACGGATCAGCTTGCGCAAAAATGCCGGCTGGAAGTACTCGGTAGGGTTATGCGGCAGGTTCAAGTCCGGCCCAAACTGGGCATCACCCGCGCCATTGAGGCGGTGGCAGGCCAGGCAGTTCTGCTGAAACAACGCAAACCCCTGGCGCACCGGGTCATTGGCAGAAAGCTTCGGGTCTGGCAGCAGTGCCGGGAAACGTTGCTCCACCGAGGCCAGGCGGCGGATGCTGGCGATCTGGAACGGCCACTGCTCAGGGCGGATGCCGCTGGCCTGCGGTGCCGTCCAGACCAGGTAGAACGGCCCAGCGCTCGGCTTGCCTTTGCCCAACTCGGGCCACGGTTTGGCCGGGTCTTCTATCGCCAGCCAGGCACGCGCCGGCCCTTGCTGCAACAGCGGCGCGGCAGGCATTTCGGCAGCAAAACCATCCAGCGCCACGGCTTGCAGGTGGTCGTCCGCACCCACACCCTGCAGCAGCACAGCCAAGGGGACGGCGCGATACTGCATGGGGCGCTTATAGGAAACGTCCTGCTCGATGCTGATGTCGCGCGCCTGCGGGTGGGCTAGCAGCTCGGCGCTGCTCCACTGGCGCGACGTGTCGCCCAGCTCAAGGTGCAGCTGCGCCGCCGACAGTGGCAGGCTCAAAAGCAGGGCGAGTAGGGCAAGGCAGTGGCGCATGGGGAGTCTCCGACCTTCAAGGCCGGCAGGTTACATGCGCGCTGCCTGTTTACGCCACAGCCACCGTCAGCCGAACAAACGTGTCAGGTTCGGCAGTATCAGCAGTAGAGTCGTGGCGAAGAGAATGAGCCCTGCTTGGCGTATTTTCGATTGTCTGAACATGGCGGACCGCCTTCTTGTTGTTATTCCTGAATACCCGTTGGCTTCCCTGTCGCGTTTCGGGTCGATCGCAGTGGCGTAAAGTGACGCCTGTTCTGCTTGCCTCTTGAAAGTCGATATACAACCAACAGTAGGGTGTGCGTCATCCATGTTTGAGAACCCTTTGTTCTAATTGTAAGGTTGGTTAATTTCATTGGGTTATGAGGCCAATGGCCAGCGGGCTGGCATGCTCTCGCTAGACAGTGGCGTTACTGCAAACGACACGCCGGCAAAATATGACCGTTCGTCAGTGCGGCCTACTTGCTTGTACGTGCCTTTCGCGGCAGTCTCTACAGCAGATTCCCACCCATGTCGTTCAGGACTATTTCTATGTCGTTACGCATCTGCATCCTGGAAACCGATGTCCTGCGACCGGAGTTGACGGCGCAGTACCACGGCTATGGCAGGATGTTCGAGCAGCTGTTCTCGCGTCAGCCGATCGCCGCCGAGTTTCGCGTGTACAACGTGATGAACGGCGACTATCCCGCCGACGAAGAAGTGTTCGATGCCTACCTTGTGACGGGCAGCAAGGCCGATTCGTTCGGTTCCGATCCCTGGATCCAGACGCTCAAGGCTTATTTGTTGAAGCTCTACGCACGGGGCGAGAAGCTGCTGGGCGTGTGTTTTGGCCATCAGCTGCTGGCTTTGACCCTGGGTGGCAAGGCCGAGCGCGCCGAGAAGGGCTGGGGTGTGGGCATCCACCGTTATTCACTGGCGGCGCATGCGCCCTGGATGGACCCGGAGGTTTCCGAGCTGACCTTGCTGATCAGCCACCAGGACCAGGTCACCGAGCTGCCGGAAGGCGCTACCGTAATTGCCTCCAGCGACTTCTGCCCGAATGCCGCCTACCACATTCGTGACCAGGTGCTGTGCTTCCAGGGGCACCCGGAGTTCGTGCATGACTACTCCCGCGCGTTGCTGGATGCGCGGCAGACGTCATTGGGGGATGAGGTGTACCACAAGGCCATTGCCAGCCTGGCCACCGAGCACCAGGGTGACCTGGTAGGCGAGTGGATGTTGCGGTTCATTGGGCAGTCGGTGAGTAAAGACAGCGTGGCGTGATGGCCGGGGCCGCACAGCGGCCCCAACATCAGCGCTGTACCTGTAGGAGCTGGCTTGCCTGCGATGGGCCGCACAGCGGCCCCAACTTCTCAAAGCCAGCCCGACTTCTTGAAGCTGGCATACAACCCCGCACACCCCAACCCAATCACCCCTAACACACCAAAATACCCGTACTGCCACGCCAGCTCCGGCATGTTCTGAAAGTTCATCCCATAAATCCCGGCAATCGCCGTGGGGAAGGCCAGAATCGCCGCCCAGGCCGCAAACTTGCGTTGCACGATGCTCTGGCGCGATGACTCCAGCAACATGCCGATCTCGATGGTCTGGCTGGCGATATCGCGAATGCCGACCAGGTCTTCCATCTGCCGTGTGACATGAATCTGCACATCGCGAAAATACGGTCGCATGTTCTTGTCGATGAACGGAAAGCTCAAGCGCTGCAGTTCTTCGCTCACCTCCAGCATCGGCGCCACGTACCGGCGCAGGCGCAAGATGTCGCGCCGCAGGCTGTGCAGGCGGCGGATGTCATCCTCTTGCAGCGAACCGCCCAGCACGCTCTGCTCCAACTCTTCGATTTCGCCATGAATCGCTTCGCTGACCGGCTGGTAGTTCTCGGTCACGAAGTCGAGCAGCGCGTACAGCACGAAATCTTCGCCATGCTCCAGCAGCAGCGGCCGTGCCTCGCAGCGTTGGCGCACCAGGGCGTAGGATTTCGAATGGCCGTTGCGGCAGGTAATGATGTAGCCATTGCCAGCAAAGATATGGGTTTCGATGAACTCCAGCTTGCCTTCATGACGCACCGGCGAATAGGTGACGATGAACAGCGCATCACCGAAGGTTTCAAGCTTGGGCCGGCTGTGCTTTTCCAGCGCGTCTTCAATGGCCAGCTCGTGCAGGTTGAACTGCCGCTGCAGGTTGGCCAGCTCCTCGGCGTTGGGCTCTTCGAGGCCGATCCAGACGAAGTGGCCGGGCTTGCGCGCCCATTCGCTGCCTTCGTCGATGCTGATGTTAGTGACCTTTCTGCCGGCGCTGTACACCGCCGACGCCACGACTCGACCCATGGTTGTCCACTTATTCGATTGAACACCCTTACAGCTTGGGCTGTAAGGGCCCAGAGGGCAACCTAGCGGCGTGCGAGTTCATCTTCCATGCGGTCGATGCACTGCTGCATCTGGCTGCGGCACTGTTCGACCAGGGCGGGGATGTCGCGCTGGCTCAAGCCCGCCGTGGCAATCGGTGGCAGCGAGCGCACGATCACCGTCCGTTGCCGCCAGCTGTTCAGGTTCAAACGCCGGGCATAGCGGCTGACGCACACCGGCACGATTGGTACACCGGCTTCGATGGCCATGTGAAAGGCACCTTTCTTGAACGCCAACAGGTGCTCTGCCGGGTTGCGGGTGCCTTCGGGGAAAATCCAGATCGATGTATCGTCCTGCAGCACCCGCGTGGTCTTTTGCAGCGCCTTACGCGCCTGGTAGGCATTCTTGCGGTCGATCAGCACGTTGCCGCCCAGCCAGAACAGCTGGCCGAACAACGGGATCCAGCCCAGGCTTTTCTTACCAATGGCTACGGTGCGCGGCGGCACTGCCTGGCCAATGAGGAACAGGTCGAAATTGGACTGATGGTTGGCGATGATGACGCAACCGGGCGGGTGATCGAACAATGGGCCGACTTCGGCCTTGACCTTGACGCGCATCAGCCAGGCGGCCGGCACGCTATAAAGCCGGGCAAATACCCGGCTGTTGTCGGGGTTGAAGGGGCGGCACAGGCCGATAACCAGGCCTACAGCGCCAACCAGCAGAAAATGCAGGGCCAGCAGGAGCATGCGCAACGAATAAAGCATGGGATGACTCACACCAGATAGTCGCATTCCAGTGTACGACTGTGCACTCAAAGAGGCAAACCTGGGGTGAGTCTGTCGATCTGCAGGGTTAGCCCATGTGGCTCTGATCCAGCTCGATAGCCTTGTCCAGAGCCTCCAGCAGGCCCTTGCGTACCTTCAGCTTGGTGTTTTTGTGCGCCAGCATGTTCAGCTTCTTCAGTTCACGGGCCGCAGCCTGGGCCGCCTCGTGCAGTTGCTCGGCCGGCACCACCTTGTCGAGGAAGCCGGCGTCCAGTGCGCCTTGCGGGTCGAAGATTTCGGCGTTGATCACCGAGCGGTGGAAGGCCGAGCGGCGCAGGCGGTCGCGGGCCAGTTCGATGCCGGCATGGTGCATGGTCATGCCGATTTGTACTTCGTTCAGGCAGACCTTGTAGGGCCCGTCGACACCAATGCGGTAGTCGGCCGACAGCAGCAGGAAGGCACCTTTGGCCACGGCATTACCGGGGCAGGCGACGATCACCGGGAACGGGTGCGACAGCAGGCGGCGGGCGAGGGTGGAGCCGGCGGTAACCAGGCCTATCGCCTCCTTGGGGCCACTGGTCATGACCTTGAGGTCGTAGCCGCCAGACAGAATGCCCGGCTGCCCGGTGATGATCACCACGGCACGTTCCTGTTCGGCGCGGTCGAGGGCGGCGTTGAAGGCGGTGATGACATCCGGCGAGATGGCGTTGACCTTGCCGTTGTTCAGGGTCAGGGTGGCGATGCCGTCTTCGGCGTGGTAGGTAATCAGCTCGCTCATGGCAGAGTCCTTTTGTTGGCGTGGCGACGACGTTACCCAGCGCCGTGGGCCAGGTAAAGCAGCAAGGCTGACTGGCCGGTCAGCGTTTACCGGGCCTCAAATGCAAATGCATGAAAAATTTGAAAAAAATGCTTGCCAAAGGAAAGGCCTTCCACTAAATTAGCGCGCCTCGACAGGCTGAAAGGCTTGAAGAGAAAACGGTGAAGTGTCCGAGTGGTCGAAGGAGCACGCCTGGAAAGTGTGTATACGAGAAATCGTATCAAGGGTTCAAATCCCTTCTTCACCGCCACATTCTACAAAAAGCCCCCGCGCTGAAAAGCTCGGGGGCTTTTTGTTTTCGCAGTGCTTATGGGGCTGCTGTGCAGCTCATCGCCGGCAAGCCAGCTCCCACCCGAACTGTCTAGCCTTAAAGGCTAGCGCCGCACCTGTGGGAGCTGGCTTGCCAGCGATGAGGCCAGAACAAGCACCACAAGACAGTTGCTCCCACAAGAACTTTGCAGACTCCAAGGTTGGCGCCACGCCTGTGGGAGCCGGCTTGCCGGCGATGGGCCGCACAGCGGCCCCGGGTTCATCAGAAACTCACAGACGCCGACAACCGTGCCGTCCGCGGCGCACCCTGGAACAGGTAGTTGTCCCCCAGGTAATCCCCCACATCGCGCCAGTAGCGTTTGTCGAACACGTTATCCACGGTCAACCGCAGCACCGTGTCATACCCCCCAATGCGGGTGCGGTAGCGGCTGCCGAGGTCGAACACGGTATAACCGCCCACCTCGACATTACCCGCCTGGCTGGCATATTTGCTGGCGCTGTAGCGCGCACCGCCCAGCAGCGCCAGGCCTGGTACCGGCAGGCTGTATTCGGCCTGCAGCGCCGCACGCAGTTTGGGCACATTGATTGCCTGATGCCCTTCGTAGTCCTCTGTACCGCTGTTTTTTACCCGTGCACGAATGGCTGCGGCACTCGCCTGCACTTGCAGGTTCGAGGTCACCCAGCCACTGGCGCCCAGCTCCAGGCCGGTGTTTTTCTGTTGGCCTTGCTGGACATAAGTGAAGGTGCCTTGGCCATCCGGGCGTGCGTATTGATACGCCTGGCGGATCTGGAACAGTGCGGCACTGAAGCTGATGCCTTGCCAGTCACGCTTGATGCCCAACTCCAGCTGGCGTGACAGGGTGGGGGCGAGGATTTCGTATTTGTTAAGAGTGAACCAAGGTGCGGTACCGCCAGCCGACAGGCCTTTGGCGTAGCTGGCGTACAGCGTGGTGTCTGGGCGTGGCTTGTAGATGAGCGCAGCATTGGGCAGCAACTGGTACTGGCGAGTGTGGCGCCCGGCAACACCGGTCTCGTCCCAGGTCTGCTCGTCCAAGCGCACTTCGCGAGCGCCGATCACGGTTTGCCACTGCTCGTTGAAGCTGATGCGATCACTCACGAACACGCCGTACTGGCGGCTGTCGAGGCGACGCTCGCTGGCGCCGATCGGCTTGTCAGACGGGTCGAGTGCTGGCGCACCGGTGTAGATATTGCCGGTACCCAGCCACTCGTTGTAATAGGGGCGTTGGTCCACCGTGCGGCGTTGCGCGCTGCTGCCGATTGTCAGGTCGTGCCCTACGCCCAGCGCATCGAAGCGGCCGTTGAGCGTGGCCTGTGCCTCGTCGGTGCGGCGGGTGTCATCCGGGCTGCGGTAGTCATAGATGTCATAGTCGCCATTGCTGCCGAAAAAAGCCCCCTCGCTCGAGCCCCAGGCAAACGCACTGTAATCGTCGATCACCACCTTGCTACGCGACGCACTCAACGTGCCGGTCCAGGCCTCGTTGAAGCGGTACTCGAAACGCCCGCCCAGGTTCAGCGAATCGTTCTGCACCGGCTTGGCCCACTGCTGGTAGGCCAGGCGATCATGCGGGTCGATACCGTGTGGCACCTCGGTGCCGCCGAGCAACTGGTAACCAGGCACTGAGCGCTGTTCGCGGTGCTGGTACTCGGCATCCAGCTGCAGCGTGGCATCCGGGTTGATCTGCCAGTCGAAGGCCAGCGAGGCGAAGTCGCGCTTGCCGTCGGCATGGTCGACATAGCTGCGGATGTCTTCATGGGCCAGGTTAGTGCGCAGGCCGAACTGCCGCTCGCTGCCGAACCAGCCGCCCAGGTCGGTGGCCAGGTAACGTTCGCCTTGTTCGTTGGTCGATACCGTCACGCTGCGCACGTCTTCGGCGCGCTTGGTCACGTAATTGATCAGGCCGCCGGGCTCCGAAACGCCGCTTTGCAGCCCGGACAAGCCTTTGAGCAATTCCACTTGCTGTTTGTTTTCCAGGGCCACGTTCTGCTCGCCGGCGATAGTCTGGCCATTGATCCGGTAGCTGCTGGCGGCATTCAGCTCGAAGCCGCGCACGTTGAAGTTTTCGTAATAGCCGATGGGCGCATAGCTTTCCCCCACCGAGGCATCGCTTTGCAGCACTTCGCTGAGCTTGCGCACCTGGCGGTCCTCCAGCAATTGCTGGCTGAACACGCTGACCGAGGCTGGGGTGTCGAGCAGCGGCGCGGGCTGGAAGCCACCCACCGAGGCTTCGCGCACCTGGTAGCCGTCGTTGCCATAGCTGTCGGAGACCCGCAGCGGGTCTAGCACGATGCTGTCTTCGGCAAGCAAATGAGGGCAATGCAGGGCCAGGCCCAGGCTGAGCAAGCTCAGGGGCAGGCGGGGGCGAAGCGGGGGCATGCGGAGGCTCCTGGGTACGCGACACCGGTGCCGGCCTCTTCGCGGGGCACGCCCGCGAAGAGGCCGGTACAGGCCATGAAAAAGGCGGCATCTTAACAGCCGCCTTCAACAATGGACGAGCAGGCCCGCGCGATATTCAGTCGTTGCTGGCCGGGCGCTTGTGCTGGCGCCAGCTGTCGTCGATCTTCGACCAGGTCTTGCCATCGGTCACGGCCAGCAGTTTGCGCCCGTCTTTGAAGGTGGCGAGGAAGGTGGCTTCTTCTTCCTTACCACCGAGCCAGAGCCCGGCCAGCAGGCCCACCGGCCCGGCCACCAGGGCCCCAGCTACACCCCAGCCAAGGGCGGTACCCAGGCTGCGGCTGGACTCCAAGCTGGACAGCTTGAGGTCACTGATGCGTGCGAGTGAGATCCGCTCGCCAGGCGAGGGGCTGCGCGGGGTCTTGAGTGTGAGCGATCCGTTGCGATACTCGCCTTCACCTTGCAAGAAATCGCCGGATCGAACCGTGAGTCTTGTCATAAAGTCGTCCTTCAGGGAGGGGGCATTGTCCAGCGCCTACTTGAGCCCTCCCGAGGCAGGCAGTCAACGCTCAGGCGACGGAGGGTAGTGCGTTGCAATGTCGCGGCTGATGCGCTTGCGCTCGGCCAGCGCCCAGGCCAGCAGCGCCAGCGTACCGATCACCAAGCCGGCCACGACAATGCCCATCCAGCCCTGACGCTGGAACAACTGCGTCCCCAGCAAAGACCCCAGCGCACCGCCGATGAAGTAGCAGGTGATATAGCCTGCATTCAGCCGTGTGCGCGCTTCTGGCCGCAGCGCGATCACCGCGTTTTGGTTGCTCACGTGTACCAGCTGCACAGCCAGGTCGAGCATCAATACCCCCAGCAGCAACGCCAGCAGCGAGTACTCGGCAAAGCCCAGCGGCACCCACGACAGCAGCAGTACGATCAGCCCCACCGTGGTGCCCAACGCCCCCTTGCCTCGGTCGGCCAGGCGCCCGGCCCAGTTGGCCGACAGCGCCCCCGCCGCGCCGGCCAGGCCGAACAGGCCGATCACCGCGTCCGAGTAGTGGTAGGGCTCTTGCGCCAGCAGGAAGGCCAGCGGTGTCCAGAACAGCGCGAACAGGCTGAACGCCAGCAAGCCCAGCAGCGAGCGCAAGCGCAGCACGGGCTCTTCGATGAACAGACGGAACACCGAGCCGATCAAGGCCGGGTACTTCAAGCCGGCATGGCTGTGGTGCTGCGGCAAGCTGCGGTACAGGGCCAGGGCGGTGATGGCCATCAGTACCGCGGCCAGCACATAGATGCTGCGCCAGCCACCCAGCTCGGCCATGAAGCCGGCCGCCGTACGCGCCAGCAGAATGCCCAGCAACAGGCCGCTCATCAGTGTGCCCACTGCGCGCCCGCGCTGGTGCGGCTCACTCAGGTTCGCCGCCATCGGCACCAGGATCTGCGCCACCACCGAGAACAGGCCGGTCAGTGCGGTGCCGAGCAGCAACCACGGCAGGCTCGGTGCGCAGGCGCTGATGACCAGGCCGAGGGTCGAAATGGCGGTCATTACCGTGATCAGGCGGCGCTGCTCGAACAGGTCGCCCAGGGGCGCCAGCAGCAACAGGCCGGCGCCATAGCTGAGCTGGGCGGCGATGACGATGCTGCCGGCGCCGGCGGTGCTCAGGCCGAACTGCAGGGCGATGCTGTGCAGCAACGGTTGCGCGTAGTAGTTGCTGGCCACGGCCAGGCCGGTGGCAGTGGCCATCAGCAAGATCAGGGCGCGACTGAGGGTCGGGGCGTTCATGGGGATCTCGGGGGGCAGGGGGCTGTATTCTAGGGGCGTTGAGGGTTTGACGGGGGAGTTTTAGGCGCCGCTCGCGCGGCGCTTCGCAGCACAAGGCTGCTCCTACAGGAGGCGGGCACCACAAAGGTCGCGCGCCCATGTCACAGGAATAACTGGCCCGAAACGGATGTAGGAGCAGCCTTGTGCTGCGAAGCGCCGCGCGGGCGGCGCTCGATCTCCCAGGCGCTAAAAAACCAAGGCAGACACGAGGAACCGCGCCCGCCTCAAGCCGCAAACCCACCATCCGCCGTCAAACTGGCCCCAGTGATGTACCCCGCCTCTGGCCCCGCCAGGTAGGCCACGAAGCTGGCAATCTCATCCGCCTGCCCATAGCGCCCGATGGCCATCAGCGGTATCAGGCTGTCGGCAAACTCCCCACTGGCCGGGTTCATGTCGGTGTCCACCGGGCCGGGCTGCACGTTGTTGACGGTGATGCCCTGGGGGCCGAGGTCGCGTGCCATGCCGCGGGTCAGGCCAACCAGCGCCGACTTGCTCATGGCGTAGGGGGCGCCACCGGCAAAGGGCATGCGCTCGGCGTTGGTGCTGCCGATGTTGATGATGCGCCCGCCCTGGCCCATGTAGCGCACGGCCGCTTGGCTGGCGACGAACACGCTGCGCACATTCACCGCCAGCATGCGGTCGAAGTCCCCCAAGTCGAACTCGGCGATCGGCGCCACCGTCAGCACGCCGGCGTTGTTCACCAGAATGTCCAGCCCACCAAAGGCCTTCGCGGTGTCATCCACTGCCAATTGCACGGCTGCGGCGTCGGCGCTGTCAGCGCGCAGGGCAAGGGCTTGGCCGCCGTTGCCGATGATTTCCTGGGCCAGCTGTTCTGCCGGGCCGGCGGAGCTGACGTAGGTGAAGGCAACCCGTGCACCGTCGCGGGCCAGGCGGCGCACGATGGCCGCACCAATGCCGCGGGAGCCGCCCTGGACCAGGGCTACCTTACCGTCGAGTGGAAGTTGTTTGGACATGCTGATCTCCTGCTGGGAAGCAAGGCCGAATGCCTTGGATGGGCGCAGTATCGGTGGCTAATTACCTGCTGATAAGATGGCAATCACTATTGGCAGAGTAAACCTTTGGTTGTTAATCATGGCCGTGGAGTCTTTTAACGCCCTCGAATGCTTTATCCGCAGCGCCGAGGTCGGCAGCTTCGCCGAGGCCGCTCGCCGCCTGAGCCTGACCCCCGCCGCAGTGGGCAAGCATGTGGCTCAGCTGGAAGCCCGGTTGGGCGTGCGACTGTTCCAGCGTAGTACCCGCAAGCTGACCTTGACCGAAGCAGGCCAGCGTTTTCTGGGTGAAGTGAGTGACAGTTTTCGTACCATCCAGTACGCCGTGGCCAACCTGGCCAGTGCCGAAGGCCAGCCGGCCGGGCTGCTGCGGGTCAGCATGGGCACGGTGTTCGGGCGGTTGTACGTGTTACCCCTGTTGGGAGAATTCTTGCGCCGCTACCCGGCGATTACCCCGGACTGGCATTTCGATAATCGCCAGGTCGACCTGATCGGCCAAGGCTTCGATGCTGCCATTGGTGGCGGTTTTGATTTGCCGCCGGGGGTGGTGGCGCGCAAGCTGACCCCGGCGCACCGGGTGCTGGTGGCAGCGCCTGCCTACCTGGACCAACAGGCGCCGATCGTGGACCCGCAGGCGCTGCAGCGCCACGCTGGCATTCTGATTCGCTCACCGCAGACCGGCCGGGTGCGCTCCTGGCCGCTGACCAGTCGCTGGCAGGAGCAGCAGCCGTTGGTGCTGCGCCAAGCAATGACCATGAGTGATTCGGATGCGGCCTGCGCGGTGGCGCAGCAGGGGTTGGGGGTTGCCTTGGTCAGTCTGCCGTTTGCCGTGCCTTACCTGCAGGCCGGGCGGCTGCGGCGGGTGTTGCCGGATTGGTATGTGGACGATGGGCATATCAGCGTGTATTACGCCCAGCATAAACTGTTACCCGGGAAGACGCGGGCGTTTATCGATTTTGTCGTGGAGCAGTTTGCGCAGCAGGGGTTGGCGGGGCAGTTCGATGCGCTGCAGGGCCTTTAGATTGATGCTGCCTGATCCGGCCTCTTCGCGGGTAAACCCGCTCCCACAGGGATGGCGCAATACCCGCGAAGAGGCCCGTTCAGGCAACATCAACAATGAAGAACACCTGCGCGCCCAAGCTCACCTCGTCATCCACCCGCTTGCCCACCAGCTGCTGCCCCAGCGGCGAGCGCGGTGTGATCACGGTCACCAGCTCATCCCCTTCACCCACTTTCAACCCCGCCGCCTCAGGCCCGAGGAACAGCCTACGTTGCTGGCCAACCTCGTCCTCCAGGGTCACCAGGTTGCTCACCTGCACGCCACGCGCAGGGTCGTAGTCACGCAACAGCAGTTGCTGGTAAATCTGCAACGCCTGGCGAATCTCGGCAGTACGCCGTGCCTGGCCGGTGGCCAGGTACGAAGCTTCAAGGCCCAAGGTGTCATACTTGTTTTCGGCGATGTTCTCTTCCGCGGTGGCGGCTTCGTACGCGGTCTGGGCGGCGCGGCTCAGCACGTCTACGTCATGTTCGAGGGTCGCGACGATGCGCGTGAGTAGCAGGGGCTTGTCCATCTTCAGTAACAGAACTCCAGCACATGGGCCTGGCTTTTTTCGGTGGGGGCGGTGCGGTTCTGTTGCAGCCAGAACTGGCACTTGGGGCTGTTGAGGTTGCGAGGGTTGCCTTGGGCAGCCTCGGCGGCCTGTTGCAGTTGCTGCTGGTGCAGCATGTCCTTGTAGCGCTCGAACATTTCGCCCTGGGCATCTACCGGTGGTGGCGCGGCGGGTTGGCTGCGGGCAGGGGCCACGGCCTGGGCGACCGGCTGCACCTGCTCTGGCCACAGCTGCAACGTCAACCACAGGCTCATGGCGATGGCCACGGCGCCCAGCCACAGGCCAAAGGCCACGCAGAGGATCAGTTGCAACGGCTTGAGGGTGATTTTCAGTTCGCGGTGGCGGGGCATGGCAGCCTCCTGGCAGGGCAGTTCGAGGTGCATTGTCGCACGCTGTCGGCGAATTTTACCCGTGGGTGCTTTTGTCCACGGCAATTAATCCGCAGAATTCGCGGTTTTCGGCACCATGAGGGGGAGGGCACATGAAGGCCACCTGGGACATCTTTTGCACCGTCGTCGACAATTATGGCGACATCGGCGTCACCTGGCGCCTGGCGCGGCAACTGGTGGACGAGCACGATCTGGCGGTGCGCCTGTGGGTGGACGACCTGAACGCCTTCGTGCCGATGTGCCCCGGCGCCGATGCCACGGCGCTGCAACAATGGCAGCACGGTGTCGATGTGCGCCAGTGGCCTGCCGAGTGGCTGCCGGTGGAGCCTGCCGAGGTGGTGATCGGCGCGTTCGCCTGCCAGCTGCCGGCGCACTATGTCGAGGCTATGCGTGCCCGGCCCAAGCCGCCGCTGTGGCTGAACCTCGACTACCTCAGCGCCGAGGACTGGGTTGAGGGTTGCCACGGTTTGCCGTCGCCCCAGCCCAACGGCTTGCGCAAAGTGTTCTTCTTCCCAGGCTTTACCGAAAAAACCGGTGGCCTGTTGCGTGAGGGCGATTTGCTGGCGCGGCGCGAAGCCTTCGCGCAGTCTGCCGAAGCCCGGCAGGCGTTCTTGCAGCGCCTGGGTGTACACCCCGAGGCGCAAGCGAGGCTGATCTCGCTGTTCGCCTATGAGAACACCCAGCTGGGCAACTGGCTGGATGCGTTGGCAGCAGATACGCAGCCGACCCACCTGCTGGTACCGCAAGGGCGCATCCTGGCTGACGTTGCCCATTGGCTGGGCGAGCCGGGGCTGGCGGTGGGCGATGTGCGCCTGCGCGGGTCGCTGACGGTGCAAATTTTGCCGTTCGTCAGCCAGGACGATTATGATCGCCTGCTGTGGGCCTGCGACTTCAATGCCGTGCGCGGCGAAGACTCGTTCGTGCGTGCGCAGTGGGCCGGGCGGCCGATGCTGTGGCACATCTACGTGCAGGAAGAGAACGCCCACTGGGAAAAACTCGAAGCGTTCCTTGAGCATTATCGACAAGGCCTGTCAGACGATGCCGCTGACGCACTGGTTGCGTTGTGGCGTGCCTGGAACATGGACAACGACGTCGGCCAGGCGTGGCAAGCGGCCCAGCGGCACTGGCCAGAACTGCAGCAGCATGCCCGAGATTGGGCGGCCCGGCAGGCCACTCGGCCGGACCTTGCCATGACGCTGGTACAGTTTTACCGAAATTGGCTATGATATGCGGCCTCGATTTTTATAAATCCATCCAGATTCGGATACTTCGTAATGAAAACTGGTAAAGAACTGAAACCCGGTACCGTACTGCGGATCGACAACGACCCGTGGCTGGTTCAAAAAGCTGAGTTCACCAAATCGGGCCGTAACAGCGCGATCATGAAAACCAAGCTGAAGAACCTGCTGACCGGCTACAAGACCGAAACCGTCTACGGTGCGGACGACAAGCTGGACGACGTGATCCTGGATCGCAAAGAAGCGACCCTGTCGTTCATCAGCGGTGACTCGTACACCTTCATGGACACCACCGACTACACCATGTACGAACTGAACGCCGAAGACATCGACGCCGTTCTGCCGTACATCGAAGAAGGCATGGAAGACATCTGCGAAGCCGTCTTCTTCGAAGGCCGCCTGGTATCGGTTGAACTGCCGACCACCATCAGCCGTAAAGTTGTCTACACCGAGAACGCTGCTCGTGGTGACACCTCTGGCAAAGTGATGAAGCCTGCCAAGCTGGCGAACGGTACCGAGATCTCGGTTGCCGACTTCATCCAGATCGACGAGTGGATCGACATCGACACTCGCGACAACAGCTTCAAGGGCCGTTCCAAGAAGTAATTCTTCTTGTGATGCGCACAAAAAACCCGGCCTCGGCCGGGTTTTTTTATGCCTGCATTCAGACCGTCACGTGCAGCCTTACATCGACATTGCCGCGGGTAGCGTTGGAGTAAGGGCAGACTTTGTGCGCTTTCTCCACCAGCCCTTCGGCATCGGCCTGGGCCAGGCCCGGCAGGTTGATGTGCAGGTCGATGTCCAGGCCGAAACCACCCGGGATCTGGCCAATGCCGACGTTTGCAGTGATCGAGGCGTCGGCCGGCAGGGCTTTTTTCTCTTGCCCGGCGACAAATTTCAGCGCGCCGATGAAGCAGGCCGAGTAGCCGGCCGCGAACATCTGTTCAGGGTTGGTGCCGTCACCGCCCGCGCCGCCCAGTTCTTTGGGGGTGCTCAGCTTGACTTCCAGCTTGCCGTCGCTGGAGCGGGATTTACCGTCGCGCCCGCCAGTGGAGGTGGCTTCTGCGATGTACAGCGGAGTGACCTTTTGCATCTTGAGCCTCGCTAATGTGCTGTGCGCAACCGGGTGGCGGTGGCGCTGGGTAGGTGTGGGATTTAAATTAGCGCGCAATTAGTTTGCGCGCAAGATAAATCATCACCGCTCATCCGAACGGCCATCACACAGCATAGCGCTCAGAGGTTTTTCTGCAGGTTGTCGCGCAGTTCGAGCAGGTCGGCCTGCAGCTGTTTCAGGCGTTCCAGGCTGCGCCCGCTGGCCTTGAGGATGCACGGGGGCACCTGTTTGGCCTGTTGTTGCAAATCACGGCCCTTGTCGGTCAGCTGCACCAGTACCACCCGTTCATCCTCGCGGCTGCGGGTGCGCTTGAGCAGGCCTTCGCTTTCCAGGCGCTTGAGCAGCGGGGTCAGCGAGCCAGGGTCGGTGAGCAGGTGCTGGCTGATCTCGCCCACAGTCAGGCCATCCCGCTCCCACAGCACCAGCATGGCCAGGTACTGCGGGTAGGTCAGGCCCAGCGCTTGCAGCAGCGGCTTGTAGACCTTGGTCATCAGCAACGAGGTCGAATGCAGGGCGAAGCAGACCTGGTTGTCCAGCAGCAGCTCGTCACAGGAGGCTTGGGTGTCGGCGTTCATGCAGGTCCTTGGAATAATCAATGGGGAAATCTAGCACGCTGATCATTAGTGCGTTCATTGCCAGCGCAGTTCACTGCGCAGGGCCAGGTCCCAGGGTGGAATGGGGCTGAAACGGCTCTTGAGAAATTCGAGCAGCAAACGGCTGCGAGAGTTCGTTTCATGTGCCAGGCGTAACGCATAAATGCCACTGGACTCGGCGGCTGGCAGGCCACCTTCGCAAAACAGCGGGACCAGTTCGCCGCGCAGCAGGTAGTCGCTGATCAGCCAGGTGGGCAAGTGGGCAATGCCCAAACCTGCCAGGGCGCCGAACAGCAGGGTTTCGGCGTTGTTGGCGGCCATGCGCATGCGTGATGGCCGGTATAGGCGGGCTTGGCCGGCCACGCTGAAACGCCAGGCAAACGGCGGCGCCAGGCCGTCCCAGTCGAGGCCGTCGTGCGCAGGCAACTCGCTGGGGCACGCCGGTACGCCTCGGCTGGCCAGGTAGGCCGGGCTGGCGCAGGCGATGCGGACCATGTAGGCCAGCGGTGTGGCGACCAGGCGCGTATCGGCCAGGGGGCCTGCACGCAACACCAAGTCGACTTCGCCGAGGTGGCTGCCCTGTAGGTCGACGAAGCTGTCGATCAGGCGCAGGTGCACGTCCAGCCCGGGGTAAGCCACCAGGAAGTCGGCGATGGCCGGGGCGAGGTGGCGACGGCCAAACGCGGCGGGGGCGTCGATGCGGATGAGGCCTTCCGGGGCGCTGCTCAATGAGACGGCTTCGGCGCGGGCCAGGCGCAGCTCCTCGATGATGCGTCGTGCGCGTTCGGCAAAGGCGTTGCCGGCCGGGGTGGCGCGCACTGCGTGGGTGCTGCGGGTGAACAGCCGGCTGCCCACGGCGCTTTCGAGGTTGTCGATGCGCCGGGCAACGGCCGAAGGCGTCAATGGGTGGCGCCGGGCGGCGGCAGAGAAGCTGCCGGCTTCCAGCACGTCGAGAAACAGGCTGAGTTGGTCGGTTAGGATATCGGGGTTCATGGTGGCTCGGCTTTGCATAAAACGCACAGCCATTGTGCGCTGCTATGCGTTTCCCCACCAGCCCCGACTCGGTAGCATGCTCACCATTGCAAGCGAGAGGCGCAGAGGCCCTGATGATCGAGTGGTTGTTGTATATCGCGTTGGGCGCTGCCCTGGGCACCATGGGTGGTTTGTTCGGCATTGGCGGCGGGTTGATTGCAATCCCGGCGCTGGGGGTGTTGTTCGGCTTGGACCAGCAATTGGCGCAGGGCACCGCGCTGGTCATGGTGGTGCCGAATGTGGTGCTGGCGCTGTGGCGCTACCACCAGCGCAACCGCATCGAGCTGCGCCATGCGTTGCCGTTGGCACTGTGCAGTTTTCTGTTCGCCTGGCTGGGGTCGATTTGGGCGGTGGGCATCGATGCCCAGTCCATGCGGCTGGGTTTTGTCGGCTTTCTGGTGGCGCTGGCGGTGTGGAACGTGGCGCGGATGTTCCTAAAGGTCGCGCCGCCCAGCCCTGAACTGCGTTACGCCTGGCCGTGGCTGGGCGTGCTGGGCAGTTTTGCCGGGACCATGGGTGGGTTGTTCGGGGTAGGGGGCGCGGTGGTCGCCACGCCTATTCTGACCAGCGTGTTCGGGACCACGCAGGTGGTGGCGCAGGGGTTGTCGCTGGCGTTGGCGGCGCCCAGCACGACGGTGACCCTGTTGACCTATGGCGTGCACCAGAGTGTTGACTGGGGGGTAGGGATCCCCTTGGCGGTGGGTGGGCTGCTCAGCATCAGCTGGGGGGTGAGGTTGGCGCATGCCCTGCCAGAGAAAGTGTTGCGGGCGATGTTTTGTGCGTTTTTGGTGGTATGTGCGGTGATGTTGGGGTTTGAGCTTTGAGCGCACATGCAGCAGCCATCTCCCTCTAGGAGCAGCCTTGCGCTGCGAAGAGGCCCGTCCAAGCAGCGAAAAATGTCGCTGAAATCACCGGCCTCTTCGCAGCACAAGGCTGCTCCTACACAAAGCCATGGCTGCCACCGATCTATTTGAACCCTTCGACGATGTAATCGGCCATGCAATCGGTGATCGGTGACGGGTGCTGCGTACTGCGCACCAGCATCACATTGGCCACCGGCAACTGCGGCAGCCCATCGCTCTCGCCCAAAATCCGTATGTTGCCGCCGATCAGGCTCTGTAACTGTGCGGTCACCGCCAACCCGGCAGTGACGATGGCAAAGATCGCCGCCAGGCTTGGGCTGGTGTAGGCAATGCGGTAGTCGATGCCTTGCGCTTCTAGCGCATTGCAGGTCCAGGCGCGGCAAAAGCAGTCGGTGTTGAACAGCGCCACCGGCATGGGCCGTTGCTCCTGCGGGCAGAACCCCTCGGCGGCAGCCCACACCAGGCGTTCCTGGCGCAACAGCTGGCCGACTTCGTTGCCCGGTTCGCGGGTGACGATGGTCAGGTCCAGGTCCTGACGCAGCATCAATTGCTTTGACGAATCGCAATGCACCTCCACCTGCACCAGCGGGTAAGCCTGGGCAAAACTCGACAGGATGGTCGGCAGAAAGCGCATGGCGTAATCGTCGGGTGTGCCGATGCGTACCACCCCGACCATGTGCGGCATGCGCAAGGTATTGAACACTTCGCCGTGCAGCTTGAGGATGCGCCGGGCATAGCCAAGCAGTACCTGCCCTTCAGCGGTGAGGCGTACCTGGCGCCCCTCGCGCTCGAACAGCTGGCGCTGCAGGATGTCTTCTTCCAGGCGTTTCATTTGCATGCTGACCGCCGACTGGGTGCGGTTGACCACCTCACCGGCGCGGGTGAAACCGCCTTGCTCGGCAATGGCGACGAAGGTGCGCAATACGTCGGCATCAAGGCTTTGATACTGGGACATTGCATCAATCTCCGAGATGCATGGCATCAGAAACATTCGTTGGATTGATCTTAAGCCCGGCGCGAGACTGGAGCCATCAACACGGAGGGCTTCACGATGAAAGGTCATGTCAGCAGCATCCAGCAACCTGCCTTTTCCCTGAACCACCTGTGGCACGCAGCCCTGCAGCGCCCGGCGCGTTGGTGGGAGCTGTACCGTCAGCGCCAGGAGTTGGCCAGCCTCAGCGATGCGACATTGCACGACCTGGGCTTGAGCCGGGCGGATATCCAGCAAGAGGCCGAGCGGCACTTCTGGGATGATCCGCTGCGCAAATAGGCCGTTTTTTGTAGGTGCGGCGGTTTAGCGACGCACCTGCTTGAGGGTTTCGGCAATCAGAAACGCCAGTTCCAGCGACTGATCGGCATTCATGCGTGGGTCGCAGTGGGTGTGGTAGCGGTCCGACAGGCCGTCTTCGGTGATCGGGCGGGCGCCGCCGATGCATTCGGTGACGTTCTGCCCGGTCATCTCGATGTGGATCCCGCCCGCATGGCTGCCTTCGGCCTGGTGCACCTGGAAGAACTGCTTCACCTCATCGAGGATCTGCGCGAAGTCACGGGTCTTGTAGCCACTGCTGGCCTTGATGGTGTTGCCGTGCATGGGGTCGGAGCTCCACAGCACTTTGCGCCCTTCGCGCTCGACAGTGCGGATCAACCCTGGCAGGTGGTCGCCGACCTTGTTGGCGCCCATGCGCACGATCAGGTTGAGGCGGCCGGGGTCGTTGCTCGGGTTGAGGGTGTCGATCAGGCGGATCAGTTCTTCGGGGTTCATGCTGGGGCCGACCTTGACCCCGATGGGGTTGTGCACCCCGCGCAGGAACTCGACATGGGCGCCGTCGAGCTGGCGCGTGCGGTCGCCGATCCACAGCATGTGCGCCGAGCAATCGTAGTAGTCGCCGGTCAGGCTGTCCTGGCGCACGAAGGCTTCTTCATAGTTGAGCAGCAGCGCTTCGTGGGCGGTGAAGAAGCTGGTTTCGCGCAGCTGCGGCGCGCTGTCCAGCCCGCAGGCGCGCATGAAGGCCAGGGTCTCGTCGATACGGTTGGCCAGTTGATGGTACTTGTCGGCCAGCGCCGAGTTGGCGATGAAGTCCAGGTTCCACTTGTGCACCTGGTGCAGGTCGGCAAAGCCACCTTGGGCAAAGGCGCGCAGTAGGTTGAGGCTGGCGGTGGCCTGATGGTAGGCCTGCAGCAGGCGGTCCGGGTCGGGGATGCGGCTTTTTTCGTCAAAGCCGATGCCGTTGACGATATCGCCACGGTAGGCCGGCAGGGTGACGTTGCCGATGGTCTCGTCGCCCGAGGAACGCGGCTTGGCAAATTGCCCCGCCATGCGCCCGACCTTGACCACCGGGCAGCCGGCAGCAAAGGTCATGACGATGGCCATCTGCAGCAGCACCTTGAACGTGTCGCGGATCTTCGCTGCGGAAAACTCGGCAAAGCTCTCGGCGCAGTCGCCGCCCTGCAACAGGAACGCGCGGCCTTCGGTGACCTCGGCGAACTGCCGGCGCAGCTCGCGGGCCTCGCCCGCGAACACCAGCGGCGGGTAGCTGGCCAAGGTCTGTTCAACCTTGAGCAGGTGCGCGGCGTCGGGGTAGGTCGGTTGCTGCTGGATAGGCAGGGCACGCCAGCTGTCGGGGCTCCACGGTGCGTTCATTTCGGGCTCGATCTTGTAGGTTGTAGGCTTTGGCTCATGGTAACAGTTGCCGCCGCGCTTGTTGCATCGGGGGTGTTGGCGGACAATGCGCGTTTTTGCACGGGCGAGTGGCGAACATGACGGCGGAACGGGAAGAGCGGCTACTGGCACGGGTCGAAGATGCCTTTGGCGTCATCAGCGTGTACGAGGTGGACGACTACCGTTTTCTCGAATTCGGCGACGCGATCGAACAGAGCTGCGTGTTCACCGCCGACCCCAGCTGGCTGGAATATGACTACACCCGCGCCATGCTGGTCGGCGCCTTGTGCCACGCGCAGCCCGAGAGTGCGCTGTTTCTGGGCCTGGGCGCCGGCACGCTGACCCAGGCCTGCATGAAGTTTCTGCCGCTGGACGACATCGAAGCCATCGAGCTGCGCCCGGACGTGCCACGCCTGGCCATGGAACACCTGGGCCTGGACGATGACCCGCGCCTGTATGTGCGGGTAGGCGATGCCATTGAGCTGCTGCCCAGCGCAGAGAAGGCCGACCTGGTCTTCGTCGACCTGTACACCGACTTTGGCCCGGGTGTTGGGCATTTGGCCTGGGGGTTTCTGGACAACTGCCAGAAGCAGCTCAACCCTGGGGGTTGGCTGGTGATCAACCAGTGGGCCAGCGATGACGGCAGGCCGCTGGGCGCGGCGCTGCTGCGCGGCTTGTACCACCGGCATTATTGGGAGTTGCCGGTGAAGGAGGGCAACGTGATCCTCTTGGTGCCGGCGGACCTTGAGCAAACGCTGGACATGCAAGGGCTGCGGGCGCGGGCCGAGGCGCTGGCGCCGCAGTTGGGGTATAGCCTTGACGGGCTGATCAAAGCAATTCGGCCTGCTACCTGAGCTGCTGACATCCCTTGTAGGCGCAGCCTTGCGCTGCGAAGAGGCCATTGCAGGCTGCGTAGATGCTTGCTGCTTTCACCGGCCTCTTCGCAGCGCAAGGCTGCTCCTACAAGGGGAGGTGAATTAACGATTCAGCCCGTGGTCGCTAGTGGCTACCTGGTGGCTCCGGTCTACCGAAAATTTTCCTCACGTAACCCATTAATTCGGGTATAGTACGCGCCGGTCTTTTAGCGGACCTCAAAATCAGGTGGTGCAAATCCTCCGAGTCCAGCTTCGGCTGCACGTCCGCTAGGCGGACCTTCCCAAGTTTTTCTTTTTCAATCGTTTTCGCAAATCCCCGCCGCCAAAGCTGCCTGGGTGACCTTCTGGTCTTTCAAGGCATGTGCAGCTTTGGAGCATGGGTCTTTGCGGATGCACCTAGAGGCAGACCCATGACCCAGGAAACCGGCGGATTCGCCGCTCTCGATCTCAATCCGAATATTGTTGCTGCTGTACTGGCTACCGGCTATGAAGAGCCGTCCGCCATTCAGCATCAGTCGATCCCGATCATCCTCGCCGGTCACGACATGATCGGCCAGGCGCAGACTGGCACCGGCAAGACCGCTGCCTTCGCCCTGCCGATCCTCAACAAGATCGACGTGAGCAAGCGCGAACCGCAAGCCCTGATCCTGGCGCCAACCCGTGAGTTGGCGCTGCAAGTTGCTACCGCTTTCGAAACCTACGCCAAGCAGATGCCGGGCGTTAACGTGGTCGCTGTTTACGGTGGTGCCCCGATGGGCCCACAGCTGCGTGCCATCCGTAACGGCGCGCAAATCGTCGTCGCTACCCCAGGCCGTCTGTGCGACCACCTGCGTCGTGACGAAAAAGTCCTGTCGACCGTACAGTACCTGGTACTGGACGAAGCCGACGAGATGCTCAAGCTGGGCTTCATGGATGACCTCGAAGTGATCTTCGACGCAATCCCCGCTAGCCGTCAGACCGTCCTGTTCTCCGCAACCCTGCCGTCGTCGATCCGCTCGATCGCCGAACGTCACCTGCGTGAACCCAAGCACGTCAAGATCCAGAGCAAGACCCAGACCGTTACCGCGATCGACCAGGCCCACCTGATGGTCCATGCCGACCAGAAGATCCCGGCTGTTCTGCGTCTGCTGGAAGTTGAAGAGTTCGACGCGCTGATCGCCTTCGTGCGTACCAAACAAGCCACCCTGGACCTGGCCGCCGCGCTGGAAGCCAAAGGCTACAAGGCTGCTGCGCTGAACGGCGACATCGCCCAGAACCAGCGTGAGCGCGTCATCGACTCGCTCAAGGATGGCCGCCTGGACATCGTCGTCGCCACCGACGTCGCTGCCCGTGGTCTGGACGTACCGCGCATCACGCACGTGTTCAACGTCGACATGCCGTACGACCCAGAGTCCTACGTTCACCGTATCGGCCGTACCGGCCGTGCCGGTCGCGAAGGCCGTGCACTGCTGCTGGTCACCCCGCGTGAGCGCCGCATGCTGCAAGTGATCGAGCGTGTTACCGGGCAGAAAGTTGCCGAAGCACGTCTGCCGAATGCTCAGGCCGTTCTGGATGCTCGCATCAAGAAACTGACCTCGAGCCTGGCGCCGCTGGTGGCCGAATCGGAAGCCAGCCATGGCGACCTGCTCGACCGTCTGACCACCGACCTGGGTTGCAGCCCGCGTGCCCTGGCTTCGGCCTTGCTGCGCAAAGCCACCAACGGTCAGGCGCTGGACCTGGCTGCCGTAGAGCGCGAGCAGCCGCTGGTACCGGGCGTTGGTGCACCGCGTGAGCGTACCGGTGAGCGTGCCGAGCGTGGCGAGCGCAGTGACCGTGGTGACCGTGAGCGTCGTGCGCCGATGCCGCTGGCTGAAGGCCGCGTGCGTTGCCGTACTGCTCTGGGTGCCCGTGACGGCATCGCTGCCAAGAACCTGTTGGGTGCGATCCTCAACGAAGGCGGCCTGGCCCGTGACGCTATCGGCCGTATCCAGGTGCGCGACAGCTTCAGCCTGGTCGAGCTGCCGGAAGATGGTCTGGAGCGTCTGCTGTCCAAGCTCAAGGACACCCGCGTGGCTGGCAAGCAGCTGAAGCTGCGTCGCTACCGCGAAGATTGATCCTGGCGTAATAAAAAAATCCCCGGCCTGAGCTGGGGATTTTTTTTGCCTGGCTGAAGCACACACGGCCCCTTGTAGGAGCAGCCTTGCGCTGCGAAGAGGCCAGTGCAAGCACAGTGAATGCTCGCTGCTTGCACCGGCCTCTTCGCAGCACAAGGCTGCTCCTACAGGGGATCTGTGTTTCAGTCGAACCTGTAGATATCCATCCCCAGTGCGCCCAAGGTGAACCCCTGGTGGACGATGCCGAACGTGCCCCCGGCGCCGAGGGCAAAAAACAGCGGTAGCAAATGCTCATCACTGGGATGGTTACGCACCGCAAACGGTGCCGCTTGCCGGTAACCCACCAGCGCATCCCGGTCATCCTCCTGCAGCCGCGCCACCACCCAATCCCGAAACGCCAGCGCCCAAGGCTCGATCACATCCGGCCCGGCGTGCCAGTCCAGTTCGCCCAGGTTATGGGTAATGCTCCCCGAGCCCACCAGCAGTACCCCCTGCGCGCGCAACCCTGCCAGTGCCTGACCAACTTTGAGCTGCAAGGCAGGCCCCAGCTGACTGGGTAGCGACACCTGGAGCACCGGGATGTTGGCGGCCGGGTACATCAGCGATAACGGCACCCAGGCGCCATGGTCGAACGGCCGGTGCGCATCGGTGCGTGCCGGCAGGCCGGCAGCGCCCAGCAATGCGCACACCTGCTCGGCCAGCGCAGGGGCACCCGGTGCCGGGTACTGCACGGCATACAACGCCTGGGGGAAGCCGTGGAAGTCGTGCCAGGTCTCGGGCTGCTGGCTGCCGGTCACCAGCAGCTCACGGCTTTCCCAGTGCGCCGACACCACCACGATCGCCTTGGGTTGCGGCAGGGCGTTGGCCAACCCGGCCAGGGCCGGCCCGCTGGCGCCTGGCTGCAGGGCAAGCATGGGGGAACCATGGGAAATGAACAGGCTGGGCAGCATGGTGATGTCCTGAGGGTTAAGATGCAGTCATCTTCGATCAGTTACCGATCGAAATCCAAACCAAGTTTTCTGCGCTATGTATCGAAGCGCTTGATAAGTACAGGAGCAACCATGGAGCCAGCGTTCTGGCACAAACGATGGGCCGACAACCAGATCGGCTTCCATCAAGCGCAGGTCAACCCCTACCTGCAAGCGCGCTGGCCAGCGCTGGCGCTGCCGGCTGGCAGCCGTGTGCTGGTGCCTTTGTGTGGCAAGAGCCTAGACCTGGCCTGGCTGGCAGGGCAGGGGCATCGGGTGCTGGGGGTGGAGCTGTCGCGGCGGGCAGTGGAAGGCTTTTTCCAGGAGCACGGGCTTGAGGCTGAAGTGTCGCAGCAGGGCGCGTTCGAGGTTTGGCGCAGCGCCGAGGTGGAGTTGTGGTGCGGGGACTTCTTTGCCTTGCAGGCCCAGGATGTAGCCGATTGCGCGGGGTTCTATGACCGTGCGGCGCTGATTGCATTGCCTCCTGAGATGCGCCTGCGCTACATGCGGCTGTTGGCTGACGTGCTGCCAGCGGGGTGCCAAGGGCTGTTGGTGACGCTGGATTATGATCAGGCGCTGTTAGCTGGCCCGCCGTTTTCGGTGGTCGATGATGAGGTACGGCACGGGTTTGCCGGTCGGCAGGTGGAGCAGCTGGAGGTGCTGGAAATCATTGAGCAGAGCCCGAAGTTTGCCCAGGCCGGTGCTACCAGCCTGCTGGAACGGGTGTATCGCATAGGCCTCTGAAGGTGACACTCACAAAAAAGGGCGACCGAAGTCGCCCTTTCTTGTTTTTGCCGGGTGGATCAACCGCGACGGCGCAGCGCCTCGATACGGTCTTCCAGCGGCGGGTGGCTCATCAGCAGCCCGGCCAGGCCGTGCTTGAGGCCGCCATTGATGCCGAAGGCCTTCATGGTGTCCGGCATATGGACTGGCAGGCCTTGCTCCACGCGCAGGCGCTGCAGGGCGCCGATCATCGCGGCCGTGCCGGCCAGTTGTGCGCCGGCTTCGTCGGCACGGTACTCGCGGCGGCGCGAGAACCACATGACGATCATGCTGGCCAGGATGCCCAGGATCAGCTCGGCAACGATGGTCGCCACGTAGTAGGCAATACCCTGGCCTTCTTCGTTCTTGAAGATGACCTTGTCAACGAAGTTGCCGATGATGCGGGCAAAGAACATCACGAAGGTGTTCACCACGCCCTGCACCAGCGCCAGGGTGACCATGTCACCGTTGGCCACGTGGCCGATCTCGTGGGCCAGCACTGCACGCACTTCATCGGGCGAAAAACGCTCCAGAAGGCCCTGGGACACTGCTACCAGGGCGTCGTTGCGGTTCCAGCCGGTGGCGAAGGCGTTGGCCTCGTAGGCCGGGAAGATACCCACTTCGGGCATCTTGATACCGGCCTCGCGCGACAGCTCCTCGACCGTTTGCAGCAGCCACTGTTCGTGGCGGGTGCGCGGCTGGGAGATGATCTGGGTGCCGGTGCTCATCTTCGCCATCCACTTGGAGATGAACAGCGAGACAAGGGAGCCGGCAAAGCCGAACACGGCGCAGAACACCAGCAGGCTGCTGAGGTTGAGGTCGACCCCGTTGGCGGCCATGAACCCGTTGAAACCGAACAGGCTCAGGGTAATGCTTGCAACCAGCACCACCGCGAGGTTGGTGGCTACAAACAACAGAATGCGCATCATGGTTGTTACGTTCTCCTGACGGATGAGTGTGTTGCTTACTGCGGGGTATATAAGGTGCAAGCCGTGCCGATTCAATCGGGCGACTATTTCAAACTGTGTACGGCGGAGTATGGCAGAGGATGCGGTGGGGGCTGTGAGGTAGAGCGTTGCAGGATGTAAGAAACATTTGGGGCTGCTTTGCAGCCCATTCGCAGCGCAAGGCTGCTCCTACAGGAGAACGCGTACACCTGTAGGAGCAGCCTTGTGCTGCGAAGAGGCCTTCACTTACTGCGAATAAGTCCGCAGGAAATTCCCGATCCGCCCGATCGCCGCTTCCAGGTCGTCCACCCGCGGCAAGGTCACCACGCGGAAGTGGTCCGGCCATGGCCAGTTGAACGCTGTACCTTGCACGATCAGCAGTTTTTCAGACAGCAGCAGGTCTAGCGCGAACTTCTCGTCATTGAGGATCGGGCAGACCTTGGGGTCGATCCGCGGGAACGCATACAGCGCGCCCATCGGCTTCACGCAGCTCACCCCCGGAATGTCGTTGAGCAGCTCGTAGGTGCGGTTGCGCTGCTCCAGCAGGCGGCCTTGTGGCAGCACCAGGTCGTTGATGCTCTGATAGCCGCCCAGGGCGGTCTGGATGGCATGCTGGGCCGGCACGTTGGCGCACAGGCGCATGTTGGCCAGCATGTCGATGCCTTCGATGTAGCTCTGGGCGTGGTGCTTGGGCCCCGAGATGATCAGCCAGCCGGAACGGAAACCCGCCACCCGGTACGACTTGGACAGGCCGTTGAAGGTCAGGCACAGCAGGTCGGGGGCCAGCGAGGCGGTGCTGATGTGCACGGCTTCGTCGTAGAGGATCTTGTCGTAGATCTCGTCGGAGAACACCACCAGGTTGTGCTGGCGCGCCAGCTCCAGCATGCCCAGCAGCAGCTCCTTGGAGTACACCGCGCCGGTCGGGTTGTTCGGGTTGATGATCACCAGGGCCTTGGTGTTCGGGGTGATCTTGGCCTTGATGTCTTCAAGGTCAGGGAACCAGTCGGCCTGTTCGTCGCACAGGTAGTGCACAGGCTTGCCGCCAGCCAGGCTCACTGCGGCGGTCCACAGCGGGTAGTCGGGGGCCGGGATCAGCACTTCGTCGCCGTTGTTGAGCAGCGCCTGCATCGACATGACGATCAGCTCGGACACGCCGTTACCGAGGTAGATGTCCTCGATGGTGACGC
Organism: Pseudomonas sp. B21-031; assembly: GCF_024748985.1. Classification (NCBI taxonomy): domain Bacteria; kingdom Pseudomonadati; phylum Pseudomonadota; class Gammaproteobacteria; order Pseudomonadales; family Pseudomonadaceae; genus Pseudomonas; species Pseudomonas sp. B21-031. Next base: position 1,571,107 of record NZ_CP087181.1, read on the forward strand.
CTTCGATTTCCTTCTGCTGGCAGTACTGCATCACCGCCTTGCGCGCACTGAACAGCCCTTTGGAATCGCTATAGCCCTGGGCGGTGGGCAGGTTGCGGATCACATCCTGGAGGATTTCGTCCGGCGCCTCGAAGCCAAACGGCGCCGGGTTGCCGATGTTCAGCTTGAGGATGCGGTGGCCTTCCTCCTCCAGGCGTTTGGCGTGCTTGAGCACTGGGCCGCGAATGTCGTAGCAGACATTGGCGAGCTTGTTCGATTTGCTGAACTGCATGATGGGGTCCCGGTTGAGAATACGCACCGCGCCCTTTCGAAAGGTTTGAAAGGGCAGGAAGCGGGTGCCAGACTGAACGCCTGGCACACGAAGCCAACTAATATACGTGCCACCCGCGTTACGGAAAAGACGGCGCGGGGTGAAATTAAGCCTGTCGAGGTCCCTACATGCAAAAGATCGAGAAGACACTTGAACAATGGCGGTCGATGCTCGACCCCGAGCAGTACCAGGTGTGCCGCCTCAAAGGCACCGAGCGGCCGTTCAGCGGCAAGTACAACAGCGAACGCCGTGATGGTATCTACCATTGCATCTGCTGCAGCCTGCCGCTGTTCGATGCGCAGACCAAGTTCGATTCCGGCTGCGGCTGGCCGAGCTTCTACGCGCCGATCGAAGACAGCGCGATGATCGAGATTCGTGACACCTCCCACGGCATGATCCGCACCGAAGTCACCTGCGCCCGCTGCGATGCGCACCTGGGCCACGTGTTCCCCGACGGACCACCCCCGACCGGCCTGCGCTATTGCATCAACTCGGTGTGCATCGACCTTCGACCACGTGACTGACCGGAGCCTGAACATGGCTGGATCGATGCTGGACATCCCCTGCGTGACCCTGGGTGGCGAGCACAAGAAGCTCGGTGACTTCCCGGGCAAAGTCCTGTTGGTGGTCAATACCGCCAGCCAGTGCGGCTTTACCCCGCAATACAAAGGCCTGGAGCAGCTGTGGCAGGCCTACCGTGAGCGCGGCCTGGTGGTGCTGGGTTTCCCCTGCAACCAGTTTGGCAAGCAAGAGCCGGGCGAAGCGCGGGACATCGCGCAGTTTTGCGAGCGCAATTTCGGCGTGAGCTTCCCGCTGTTTCGCAAGGTCGAGGTCAACGGGCCGGGCGCGCACCCGCTGTTCGTCGAGCTCAAGCAGCGCGCCCCCGGCCTGCTGGGCAGCCAGAAGATCAAGTGGAACTTCACCAAGTTCCTGGTGGACCCGGCCAGTGGCCAGGTCACGCGCTATGCGCCGACCACCAAGCCGCAGGCACTGGAAGCAGACATCGAGCGCCTGCTCAGCCGCTGATCGGCACCCAGTGCTCGACCAGCGCCAGCAGCTCTTCGCGGCGGAACGGCTTGGCCAGGTAGTCGTTCATGCCCGCCGCCCGGCAGCGTTCGCGCTCTTCGGGCATGGCGTTGGCGGTGAGCGCGACGATTGGCAAGTCTGGCCAGCGGCCGCTCTGGCGGATACGCCGGCTGGCTTCGTAGCCGTCCATCACCGGCATGTTGCAGTCCATCAGCACCAGGTCGAAATCCTCTTGTTCTAGCCACGCCAGGGCCTCGGCGCCCTGGGTAGCCAGCTGGACCTGGCAGCCGAGCTTGGCCAGCATGCCCTTGGCCACCAGTTGGTTCACCGGGTTGTCCTCCACCAGCAAAATCCGTGCACGGCCTTCTTCCGGGGAGGTGTGCGGGTTGGCCAGTGGGTGCTCGGGCTCGTGGCCTTGCAGGATGCGCCGCAGTGTCTGATACAGCGCGTTGCGCGCCAGTGGCCGGGCCAGTTGGTGCAGCGGCGCAAGGTTGATGGATTGCTCATTGGGCAGGAAATTGCCGTAGGCCGTCACCAGCAGAATAGGCGTTTTCAGTACAGGGCGCAGCGCCAGCAGGTGCTCCAGGTCGTCGGTGATCAGCAGGTCGAACGGCACAGTGTGCAGGCCTGCGCTGCTGTCGTGGCGTTGGTACGCCAGGCCCCAGGCGGGCAGCAGGTCTTGCAGCAGCTCATGCAGCCCGCTGCTGGCATCGCTCAGGGCCACCACGCGGCCCTGCAGCGGCGCCGGCGGGATGGCTTCAGTGTGCACGGCCAGTGGCAGCTCTGCGCTGAAGCGGCTGCCAAAGCCTGGTTCGGACTGGATATGCAGGTGCCCCTGCATCGCCCTGCATAGATTGCGCGTCAGTGCCAGGCCCAGGCCGGTGCCGCCGTACTGACGGGTAATGCCGGCACCAGCCTGGGTGAAGGGTTGGAAAATCCGTGCCTGCGCCTCCTCGGGGATGCCGATACCGGTATCGCGTACTTCCAGACGCACACCGCCGACAATCGTCACCAGGCGGATGTCGACGCGGCCGAAGCGGGTGAACTTGAGCGCGTTGGACAACAGGTTGCTGACAATCTGGCGCACCCGGGTCGGGTCGCCGAGCACGCTGCTGGGGAAGTCGCGGGCGATCAGGCAGGTCAGCTCGACGCTTTGCGCGGTGTTCTGCGACAGCAGGTTGGCGGTGTCCTCGACCATCGAGCCCATGTCGAAGGGGATGCGTTCGAGCTCCAGCTGGCCAGCATCGAACTTGGACAGGTCGAGAATATCGTTCAGCAGCTCCACCAGCACCTTGCCCGAGTCGTGGGCGATGGTCATCTGCTGGCGCTGTTCACTGGGCAGCGGGCTGTCCAGGGCCAGGGCGATCATGCCGAGCATGCCGTTGAGCGGGGTGCGGATCTCGTGGCTCATGTTGGCCAGGAAGGCCGCGCGCGCCTGGGCCATGTCCAGGGCCCGGCGCCGGGCTTCTTCGAGCTCTTGGTTGGACAGGCTCAAACTGCTGTTGCTGGCCTTGAGCTGGTCGGTGCGCGCCGACACGATGTCTTCCAGCTCGTTCAGGTACTGGGTCAGGCGGTTCTCGGCGTTACGCCGCTGCTCGATCTCGGTGGCCATGCTGACGAACTGCTGGTTGGCGACTTTGACCAGCACGCCGATCTCGTCGTGTTCGTGGCCGTGGGGGCATTCCAGCCGGGTTTGCCGCGGCTTGCGCGGGTCGCTGCCGCTGAGCGCGCCAATCACGGTCACCAGCGGTTTGGTCAGCATCATGTAGAACAGCGCCAGCAAAATCCCGGTCAGCACCAGGCTGCGGGCAAAGCCGTTGAACAGGGTGATGCCGGCGCGGTCGAGGAAGCGGCTGCCGAAGGCGTAGGTGTCGACGTCCAGGTACAGGGTGCCCAGGTATTCATTGGGCATAGGGGCGAGAAACAGGCGGTCTTGAAGCTGGCGCTGCTCGCCGAACAGGAAGTCGCTGAGCGGGCGGTAGCGGTCTTCAAGGCGCGGGCGCTCGACGTCGGCCAGCACGGTGTCATTGTTGTCGATCAGCCGGGCGCGGATCACCGCTGGCGATTGCAGCAGGCCGCGGGTCAGCTCCAGGGCCAGTTCGGCATCGATGTTGTAGGCGATGCGCGAAGCCGGGTTGTGGCTGATTTGCAGCAGTGCACGCACTTCACGGTTGATGGATGCGTCTTCGCTGGCATAATCGATGCCGATCTGGATGAGACTGAGCAATGTTCCCAGGATGAAGCCGACCAGGACTGTCAGCCGGGCTTGCTTGTATGACAGACGATTGGTGAACTTGATATCCATGAGTCCCGAGCCGGTTTCACGTCCCTTGCGCTGCGCAAGCATAGCCGAATAGCCCCGGCTGCTGGCGGGTCTGTCTGTTCATTTCAGTTGATCGCACAGCGGCCCCAAAAAACTGAAATTTGTAGGAGTCGTCATGGACGCTCGCTTGATTGCTTTCCTGGACCGCGCCGAATCGGTACTGGCGCGCCTTGAGCCGCTGTTGCCCGCACCACGCCCGGACATCGACTGGCACACCACCTTGGCCGCCCGCTGGCAGCGCGATGGCCGCACCGGTTACCTGATGCCCCTTGAAGTCAGCCTGGACATCCGCCTCAGCGACCTGATCGGGGTCGACCAGCAACGTGACCAGCTGGGCCGCAACACCCACCAGTTCATCAATGGCCTGCCCGCCAACCACGCCTTGCTGTGGGGCTCGCGCGGTACTGGCAAGTCGTCGCTGGTGCGCGCCTTGCTGGCTGAGCACGAGGGTGCCGGCCTGCGCCTGATCGAAATCGAGCGCGACCACCTGGCCGACCTGCCGCGGGTGGTCGAGCAACTGCAAAAACTGCCACAGCGCTTCATCCTGTTCTGCGACGACCTGTCGTTCGAAGCCGGGGAGGGCGACTACCGGGTGCTCAAGAGCGTGCTCGACGGCTCGCTGGAGCAAGCCCCTGACAATGTCTTGCTGTACGCCACCTCCAACCGCCGCCATCTGGTGCCGGAGAAAGAGAGCGACAACGAGAACTGGAAGCGCGTCGACGGCGAGTTGCACCCCAGCGAAGCCGTGGAAGACAAGATCGCCCTGTCTGACCGCTTTGGCCTGTGGCTGTCGTTCTACCCCTTCACCCAGGACCACTTCCTGAATGTTGTCGAACACTGGATCGGCCAGTTGGCGCGCCCTGCCGGGTTGAATTGGCAGCGTGACGAAGCCCTGGACATCCTCGCCGTGCGCTGGGCCACCGGCCGCGGCAACCGTAATGGCCGTTGTGCCTATCAGTTCGCCCGCTACTGGGTCGGGCTGCAATTGCTGGAGCAAAAGTAAATGATCGACCTCAATGCCAGTGGCGCCGGCCTCGACGGCTATAACCTGCTGGCCGCGCAAGTGCAGGCGCTGTTTGCCGACGAACGTGACTTCATCGCCAACGCCGCGCAGTTTTCGGCGTTTCTGTATAACCAGGTGGATGACCTGAACTGGGCGGGGTTTTACCTGAACCGCAACGAAGAGCTGGTGCTCGGGCCGTTCCAGGGGCAGGTGGCGTGTGTGCGCATCCCGTTCAGCAAGGGTGTGTGTGGTGCGGCTGCGGCCACGCGGCAAACCCAGCGGGTGGAAGACGTGCATGCGTTCCCGGGGCATATCGCTTGTGACAGCGCGTCCAACAGCGAGCTGGTGATTCCGTTGGTGAAGGCGGGCAGGTTGATTGGGGTGCTGGACCTGGACAGCCCGAAGGTGGGGCGGTTCAGTGAGGCGGACCAGGTGGGCTTGGAGCGGTTGGCGGCGATCTTTCTGGAGCTGACTGACTGCTGATCACTGGATTGTCTGTACTGGCCCCTGTGGGAGCGGGCCGGCACAGATAAACGTATCAGTCGTACATCGCCTTCTTCTTCCAGGTCTCTTCTTCGTCGGTCTTGAGCCCGTCGGTCAGTTCATTGTGCTCGTCCTCCGCCGGCGCCATGCGGTCCATCACTTGGGCGTTGGCGCGTGCCAGCAGTTTCTCCAAGTAAGTCAGCTGCTCTTCATACACCTTAGGCTCAGGCTGCTTGCGCAAATACTGCACGCCGCGCTCGAAGGCCAGGCGTGCCTGGCCCGGTTGGCCCTTTTGCAGGGCCTGCTGGCCAAGGTTGTTGAAGAACTCGATGTGCAGCAGCACCAGGATATGACGGATCTCCTTGACCCACTGCTTGGCCTCGCTGGCAGGCAGGAAGCCCTCCTGGGCGGCGCGGGCGACCTGGGTGTGCAGCGCTTCGAGCAGAAAACGCACGTCCTTGGCCTTGGCCTCGGTCTGGATCGGGTTGGGCGGGTTGTTCACCGGTATCTTTTCGCCCAGGGCGATCAAGCCTTCCAGCTCGGCGATGCGTGCCTTGAGCTCGGCATTGTGCTTGTCCAACGGCAGCTGGCGCTGGTTAAGGTTCAGCTCCAGGCGGGCCAGCAGCAGCTTGAGGGGCGGGGTCATGAACTGGCCGGGGAAGGTCTCGGTGATTTCGCCGCAGCGGCGCAAGCGGTCGGCCAGCTCGATCTTCAACCGTGCGCGTTCCAGCTTGCTGTTCTCGACCACATTGTTGAGGTAGCCGATCACGATCAGCAACGCGATACCCGCCACGATGAGCAGAGTGATCAGAAGTGGTGTCACCGTTAATGCCTCATGAATAGGTTTGCATTATTGAGTGTAGGAGCGAGCTTGCTCGAAAGAGGCCCTGACAGGCATTCTCTTTTCTATCGGCAAACTGTGCCATGACTGGATGCTGGCACATTAATGCTGAGTTGACGCCAGAAAATCAACGCCAAACCCCTGCGGGCTGCCTGAAACAGCGCTCGGCACACCCGGAAGTCATTGATTTAAATAAATTTCTACAAAGGGGTTGACGCCTACCCGAAGCATCCATAGAATGCGCGCCACTTGCAGCGTAAAGCACACAGCGAAACGCAGCAGGGAGTGAAAGCAGCATGTAAATGCTTGCAGCGTGTCCCCTTCGTCTAGTGGCCTAGGACACCGCCCTTTCACGGCGGTAACAGGGGTTCGAGTCCCCTAGGGGACGCCATATTGCGGGAATAGCTCAGTTGGTAGAGCACGACCTTGCCAAGGTCGGGGTCGCGAGTTCGAGTCTCGTTTCCCGCTCCAGTTTCTCCGGCAACGCTTAACGGCGGGGCAGGAAAAGAAAATCCAGGCTGAATCGTGAGGTTCATGTTCTGGTGCACTGAAAAGTGTTGTGTGTCCCCTTCGTCTAGTGGCCTAGGACACCGCCCTTTCACGGCGGTAACAGGGGTTCGAGTCCCCTAGGGGACGCCATTTGCGGGAATAGCTCAGTTGGTAGAGCACGACCTTGCCAAGGTCGGGGTCGCGAGTTCGAGTCTCGTTTCCCGCTCCAGTTTAAATACTGTGGCGTTCGCACGGTGCAGTGGTGGTGAAGGTCTTCATGGCGCTTCACGCCGATTAGCGGTAAAGCTTCACATTGCGGGAATAGCTCAGTTGGTAGAGCACGACCTTGCCAAGGTCGGGGTCGCGAGTTCGAGTCTCGTTTCCCGCTCCAAATATAGAAACGAAGAAAGGGACGAAAGTCCCTTTCTTCGTTTTTGTCGTGCCTGAAATATGGCGTCCCCGCAGGCACTTCCCGGTGCCCGCGGAGCACTCGTTCAGCGGTAGCTGATCGTGAAATCCAGTGCGCCTTCGGCCAGCCCAGCGGTCACGGTGGTGTTGGTCTGGTAATAGCGAGCTTTGAAATTCAGCTGGGTGGTGCCGATGACCAGTGAGGTGATGGGTTCGTCCTGCTGAAGTGGCATCGGGCTGTTGTCGCTGCGCAGCAGTTGGATGCCGATACCTGCCGCGGTGGAGTTGCTGCTCAAGCCAAACACACCTAATGCGGGCAACAGAGGCACCGAGCCGCGTGCGCCTTCGAGGCGTACATAGGCGCTGGCGATACTGCCGGCAGGGTCATCTTCGCAGTCGCTAAGGGTGATGTGAAAGTCCTTAGCGGCCGTGGTGCTGCCGATGCCGGTGAAATCTGCACGGTCATGATTGCCCAATTGCACCGGGTCGGCGCTGACCGGGTTGGACTTGAGTGTGCACTGGGCCTGCTGCACGCCTCCGCTGACGTGGATGTTCAGTGCATCACCAAGGTCGCTAATCTGGCTGCGGACCATCTGTTTGCTGAAATGTTGGGGGCCGATAGGGATTTGCCCGGTCTTTATCAGGACGTGAGTGGAGAGCAGTGTGGTGATTTCGAGGGGGACGGCACCCGTATTTCGGCTGTTTTCACCCAGATAGGGAATGGCCTCGTCGTCCGTTGGTCTGAACTCATTGCTGAGCAATCCTTTGAAGGGGTAGCCCAGACGGATGTGCAGGCCGACTCCGGGGATGCCGGTTTCGATGACCTTGCCATCGACGTTCCAGCCGTTTACCGGAGGCAGTGGGCCTGGGTGCACAGGGCTGGTGGGTGTGGCTTGGAAAGTCAACGTGCCATTGCCGTCGTTCTCGCAGCGAATGCTACGCCGAAGTCCCTCGGGCGTGAACAGGTTTTGAACCGTGCCGATGACGCTGCCGATCGGGGCATCACGTGCTATCCAGGGTGTTCCGAGGTCGATGCGATAGTTAAGCGGACCGGGCGCGGCCCGCCAGGTGCATTCGGTTGTTGCATGTGCGTTGCCGGCGAGGGCGAGCAGGGCGAAGGCCGTGCAGGTGAGTCTGGTTGCTGGCATGGGGAATCCACAGGTGAGGCGCCATTGCTGGCGCGCTGGTTCAGAGGGGCGGGCAGGTGAGTGTCTGCAGGCGGTAGCCTTGGCGATCCTCCATCTGCGAAGGGACGATGGGCAGCGGGCACTGCTGGGCACCTTGTTTGCCCCAACGTACGTGCAGGGTCTGCGGGTGCGGGCCGGTAGCGATCAGCGCTTGGCCGCCCTGGCCGACGATAGCCAGCGAGTTGCCCTGCTCGTCGCTGACCTGGGTGCCGAACGGCAGCGGTTTGCCGTTGACATCTTGCAAGGTGAGTATCAGGCGGGTGACCTGGCGTGCGGCGAAGGTGGCCTTGACGATGGCGCCGCGGCGCGGCACCACCGGTTGGGTACCGTTTTCCACTTCAACCTCTGGGCCCAGTTGATCGGTGAGCAGGTTCAACTGATTGACCCGATAGGGACGCAGGTGTGGCGCCACTGCGTACCCCTTGGCGTTGGTGCTCGCGCCTGGGGCGTTCTCCAGGCCGACGCCGGCGATTTCAGGCACCTCGACCAAGGCACTGGTTTCACCCAGGTAAGGTGCCAAGGTGATGCCCCCTTCATGGGCCAGCAAGGCCCCACTGGCATTGACGGAGATAGTGCGCAGGTCGCGGCTTTCGGTCAGCCCGGCACCATAACTGGCATGTGCGCCATGGTAATTGGCCGAGAGCTCCAGGCTATTGCGACGCTGCTCGTCCCGGCTGACGGCTGCGCGATAACCGAGGCGGTTGTCCAGCTCGCTACCGCTTAGGCTAGCGCGCTCACTCGTCCGCCCGGCGCGTTGTTGCAGGTTGAAGGTGGCGCTGCTGCTGTTGCCAATGCCCAGCGGTATCGAGACGCTCAGGCCAATCATGCGATCGTTGAAGTTGTCGCGGCTGAGCGACTGCGAGGCGAACAGGTTGTAGCTGATATTACTGTGCTGGGTGTTGAACTGGAATTGATACTGGCGGCGTTGACGGTCGCTGTTCCAATAGTCGTCCTGGGTCAGGGTCAGGCTCAGAGAGCTGCGTAAACCCAGGGGCTGTTGGATTGAGGCTTCGACGCGGCTGCGGCGGTTACCCAGGTACCGGTGGTCGGCATTACGCTGGGCTACGGCTTCATCGAAGTCGCGGTAGCCCTCGGTGGAATAGCGATAACCGGCAAAGCGCAGGTTGGTGCGGGTCTGGAAGGTCTTGCCATAGCGCACGGCGAAACTCTGCCCGGTGACGGTACCCAGTTCCTGGCCCAGGTCAGTGTTGGCGTGGGTGGCGTCAAGCGACACTGCGCCAAAGTGGCCGAAGTCGCGTCCGATGCCCAGTAGCCCGGCGCGGTAGTAGTCACCGCCTAACACGCCACCGTAAAGCGTTGCCTGCCAATCGATGCCGCGTGCCAGGGTCGCCTGCCACAACTGTGGCTGGTCCTGCCCGTTGATTGCGTTATAGCGCCCGAAGGCTGCGGTGTAGCGCCATACGCCTGCACGCAGTAGGCTGCCCAGGCTCGAGTAAGGCTGGATGAAGCGACGCACCTGGCCGTCAGCTTCGGTGAGGACGATTTCCAGTTCGCCACTGCCGCCGCCGATGCCCAGGTCATCGATTTCATAGGGGCCGGCAGCGACGTAGGTGCTGTAGATCGGGTAGCCGTTTTGCAGGATTTCGAGTTTGGCCCGGCTTTGGGCCACGCCTCGGATCACTGGGGCATAGCTTTGCAGCACGTCGGGCAACATGCCCATGTCCGAGGCAAGCTGCACGCCTTTGAGTGGCAGGCTGCGAAATACCTCGCCGTTGCTGAAGGTCTCGCCGAGGGTGAGCGTGCCCCAGTTACCGGGCAGGTCGGTCTGGGCATAGGTGTTGCTGCGGGTCCAGCGCCGTTGGCCGTGTTCATCTTCGCGCAGGCTCTGGTTGCTGCGTAGGCGCCAGCCGCCGAGGTTGAGCCCGCTGTTCAGGTACAGGTCCTGCTGGCTACGGCTTGGCCCGCCGCGCTGGCTGCTGTGCTGGGCGGAGGCTTGGTAGCTGACGAAGCCAGCATTGATGCCATCGTCCCAGCGCTCGGGGGCGACACTGCCTGCCACGTCTCGGCGCAATGCTGCCTGAGGGATCGAGATGTCGAGCTGCAGGCGGCTGCTGTTGAACTCGACCGCTGCGCCGGGTAAACGGGCGGCCAGGTCGAGGCACTGTTCGTCTGCCGTCAGCGGTGCTTCCAGGCGCTCCAGGCGCAGCCCCAGCTCGGCCAGCAACGCGGCGCTCAGGCAGGGGGCGAGCCCCTGGTCTGAGCTGCGATACTGAAAGTCGAGGCTGTGCTCACCGGCGTGTACCAGGTTCACCCGCACCTGCACCGCGTAGCGCCCGGCGGTCAGAGGCTGGTGTGCGGCCAGCGCCTGCAGGGCCAGCTCGCCGCTGCCATGAGGCTGGTCCGGGGCCTGACGCATGAAACCGGAATGGAATTTCAGTTCGGGTTCGCTGGCCAGGGCGGCCGGCAGCAGGCAGCTCCCGCCCAGGGCCAGCAAGGGGGCGAAACGAAGACGCGACGGCGGCTGCCGACGCCGTTTGGCGTTTAGCATGGGGATGTCTCGAATGGTGTCGGAGGCCGCGTCGCTGCTCAGTCAAGCGAGCAGGTTGCGTTTTGTGGTTCCCCTGCTCGTGCCTTGTTGTGGTCGAGTCAGGCGATAGGGCGAGATTAGAGGAGGAAGGGAAGGGGGTATGTAGGAGGGTTCTGAGTTATGGTGGGATTAGTTCATCGGGGGGCCCTACCTCTGTCGAGGCAGGGCTTATTCAATCACTATCGCATGGTGTCCGGAGTTACGCCAGTTGATAAAAACACTTGTTTTGTCGTTGTGCCTACTAACTCTTCCGGACGTGAAGGAGGATCTCCTATGTTTAACGCCTGCATTTTTTCAAAGTAATTTTCTACACCTTGGTCTACTTGGGCTTGGGTAGGTGCGGGTGCATCTTTCCCATCTTTCCCATTTGTCCCATTTGTCCCGTTTTTCCCCGGGATACCTTGTTTTCCGGGCGTTTTTCGTTGTGCTAGGGCGGCCTTTGCTTTATCTAGGGCGGCCGCTGATCTTTTTAGCGCCACATCCGTTTTCCGGTTCAGGTAGGTCACCCTGTTTTCAAGGCTTTCAACTTTCCCGGTGACTGTTTTGAGCGAGTTGTTCACCACATCCTTGAAGTTCTGCCATTGGCCTACCCCTTTTATTGCCGCTAATATCGAGTTCAATTTGTACGCTGCAAACCCCGTCGCCGTTGCACCAAGGAGGCTCAGTCCACCACCAATCGCCAAGAGTAGGTTTATCTTTTCGGGGTCCTCCTCGTTCATGGCGATGCCCTGTACTGCAAGGCCGCCAACTTGCATGGCCACGCCTGTGAAGCCGACTACCAGCCAGACTTTTGCCGAGAAAGACAACGCAGCAGTGGAGAGGAGCGTAGCCCCCGCAGTGAATCCAAAGGGAACCATGGATATGACGGCTGCAGCAATCGAAACGCCCAACGTAACCCACAGGGAGGTTTTGCTTGATTTTTTTGCCTTCGTGCCACCCGTCGCAGGCGGGTTAGTAGGTGTTCTGGAACTCACACGCCCGCTCGGGTCGCGCCAGTTCACCGGGTCGCCCAGGCAATACTGGTAGGGGTTGGCACCTGCTATCTCTGGCGGCATCGAGTCCGGGCTGTGGAAACGCATCAGCTGCGGGTTGTAAGCGCGGGCGCCACGCCCCAGCAGGTACCAGCCCAGCGCGCATTCACGGACTTCGCCGTTGAAGGCCAGCAAACCTTGCAGCGCTTTGTCCGGGTCTTGCTGGTCAGTGTCGCCATAGGCGCTGTAACGGGCTTCGGTCAGCACGCCCTGGTGGCTCTCGCCCAGCACACTGTTGCTCATGTTGGACAGCAGCAGGCGGGTGGCGCCGCTGTCGTTGGCCGCTTGCAAGCCCAGCGGCCGGTCGCCGTCATACAGGTACTGCTTCACCACATTACCATCGACGGTGCTGTGCAGCCGTTCATTCTGATAGCGGCGCTGCACCTCCGAACGGGTGCCGTAGCGCACACCTACTACGTGATCGTGGCCATCGTAGCGGTAGCTGTACAAAGGCTCACCAGCGGCATCCAGTACCTGTTTCAGGCGGCTGTGTTCGTCGTAGATAAGCTGATTGCCAGCCTCGTCGTTGAGCATGTTGCCGTCAGCGTCGTAGCTGAAGTCGCAGCTGGCGAGGTAGTCGTTATGGGTGTGGGTCACGTTTTGCAGCGTGGTGCCTTTGCAGGTATAGATGGCTACATCCCTGCTTCTATCGGCGAACCAGGTTTTGCACTCGATCAAGTTATCAAGCACGTCGAACTTGAAAGTCTGCTCCTCGATGGAGAGGCCTTTGGCGGTGCGCGGAAAGGCTTCGGGATCGCCTTCGCATAAATAGCTTTCCAGCCGTTTGCGCGTGTCGTATCCAAACGTCTCCGTGAGCTCATGTTTGCCATCGCGCAGCAGTGTGCGGCTGTGCAGCCGGCCATCGCCGCGCCACACATGAGTAATGCGCTGCTCTATGCCCTTGGCCTGGTCGTCGTAGGGGGTCAGAATGCGTTCGATTTCCTGGCCATTGCAGTCGTAACGCTGTTCGCAGTCGATCCGGTGCAGGCTGACCAGGTCCTGGGTGCTGGTCAGTTTCAGCCGCCCATCGTCATCATAGGTAAAGCTTGCGCGCAGGTTGCCCTGGGTGGTCCAGCTCAGGCGGCCCATGCCGTCGTAGCCGTGCTGGGTGGTCTGTTGGTCGCTGTCTTCACGCAGCAGTGGGCGGCCCTGCAGCGAGGCGGTGTGGTCGCAGACATAGGTGCTGGCGTTAGCCTTGTCTACCCAGGTTTCTTTGAGCAGATAGCCCTGGTCGGTGTAGCTGTAGCTTCGGTCGCCTTCATCATTACTGGCGCTGTTGATTGCAGTTGTTTTGCTGTCGTAGCCGTAGTTGGCGGGCTGCTTGCTACCTACGGTGACGGTCTTGGGTTGCAGGGAGAGGCTTGTGTCGTAGCTGAATGTGAACACACGGTTGGCCGCAGTGGTGCGTTTGCTCATCAGCATCTGCTCGCTGTCGTTGCCTTGTTCGTCCTTGCCCTCATACTCGTAGGTTTCCTGGCGCGGGCCAGCAACAAGCGTCAGCATACGCTCCTGGCCATCGAAGCTGCGCTCGCAGGCCAGTTCGCCGTCAACCCCTTGCCGCGGATGCACGTACAGTTTTTCAACCAACACATTGCGGCTGTGCGCCGCGAATACCCTGCTCATCAGTGTTCCGTCAGGGCGTTCGGTTTGGGTCATACGACCGTAGGCATCGTACGTGTATGTGCTGGTGCTCTGCAGCTCTTTCCCAGTCAGTGGGTCGCTGATGCGTTGCTCTTCGCGGGTGCTCTGGCCAAGGCCATCATAGAAGAAGCGCTGCTGCTCAACTTCCTCGCCTTCGCTGTCCAGGCGCTGCACCTGCCATGGCTTTTCATTGAGGTTGTCCTGTATCAACGTGAAATGCTGGCGCAACGTCGGCTGGCCTTTGCCCGTCATCCAGCTGGCAGTCATGTCGCCTTGGTCGCCAAACGGTGAGTAGGCAGTGTGTTGCCGGGTCTCGTCGGCATTCAGGGTTTCGCACAGCTCACCCCACGCGCCGTAGGTATATTGGGTCTTGATGGCCAGTGTGCCGCCAGTGAACAGGGGGTGATGGTCATAGGCTGTTTCATCGGCCAATTGCCCCAGTTCGTCATGGTTCGCCTCGTAAACCAGTTGTTGCTCCGTGTCCTTGGTTTTACGCGCTTGACTGATGGTGCGGTTAAGGCCGTCGTAAGCGGTGACGGTGATCACCCCATTGGCGTCGGTTGAGGTCATGCTGGCCTGTTGGCCTGTGGTGGCGACCAGCTGATAGGCGTATGTGAGCTCGGCCGGGTACGCGCTCTTGGCGGCGATCGTCTTTTTCACCACGCGTTGCAATGCATCGTACTCATAGGCGGTGACCACACGGTGGATATCCTGCTGGGTCAGCGTGTCACCGGTCAGGCTCGACAGGGTACTGATCAGGCTCTTCTGCTTGCCTTTGCAGGTCACGGTTTCTTTGATTTCCAGCGGTGCATCACGTTTTTTTGTGGTCGCGCCTGGGTAGTGCCAGCGGGTGGAGACTTTTTCCTGGCTGGCCAGCAAACCTTTGGCCTCGGCGTTGTACAGCGTTCGTTCTTCTGTGATCTGACGGCCATGCAGTGCCGGTTGGTCTGGCGCATGGTGATAACCCAGTTCGGTCATTTCCAGCTTCACTTCGGCCTCGTCAAGGCCGTGGGACAGTGTGGTGCTGTCTTGCACCAGGTACTGGCTCGGGATGCTGGCGATACGGCTGGCGTCGGTCAGTGCGTCGAACAGGCGATAGCGGTAGCGCGTGGTGAGCACTGGCGCGCCACTCTCGACCGTGACCTGTTTTGGCAGCGTGCTCTGCATGTCGGCGGGCGGCGTCCAGGATGGCCGTGCACCGGCAGGGTAAACGGTACGCTGCTTGAGGCTACGCACAAAGCCGTGCGGGTCGGCTGGGCAGCCGTCACTGGCCTGTGCCGGGTAATACTCGCTGACGGTATGTATACCGTTGGGTTGAACCTCCAGGGTCTGATTACCGTGCTCATCGTAGTCGGTGAAGGTCACTTCCTGGCGCAGCTTGCCGGTGTCGCTCTGCATCCGCCAGCGCTGGATGCCGAATTTGGCCATCTGGAAGTGGCGCGGCTGCAAGGCGAAGCCCAGCGCCGGGTTTTCGTGGTAGACGGTTTCGGTTTCGTGGATATGCCAGTCCTTGACAGGCTCCGGCGGCGCCTCACCTTTGGGCAGGAGCACCTCGGCCACGAGGCCGAATTGTTCGGTTCTCTGCTTGGTCACTAGGTGGTAGCGGTTGTAATAAGTAGTTACTTTTCGAACGACATCGCCGTCTACCGTTTGTGTTTGGGTCGAGGTATAGAAGTAGGCAGCGCTGTTAGGGATCTTGTAAAGGGTATCCTCGCCCTCTGTCCAACGATGGCCACTATTGCCACCCATGAAGTTTTCTTGTGAAAAGGCAAACTGGGTGACCATTTTGGGCTGTTTGAATCCAGGGTCGATGCTGTGGCTTGCGACCTTGGGCAGCCTGGGCCTTGGTGCACCTGTGGGCATCAAGTGGCCGCCGTTATCGTAACTGATGGTTTCGACGCTGCCGGTAGGTGAGCTTACGGTCTTCAGGCAGGTCATGCCCTGGGTAGAGGGATCGTTGAGGTATTCGAAGCGCCAACTGGCGTTGTCAGCACTGGGCAGCACAACCTTGGCCACCTTACGAGCGGTGAGCTCGACTGTGAAGACACTGGCCCCGTCATCAGGATTCAGGTGAATGTTGTAGCGATTCAGGCTTTGGTATTCAACCGACAACAGGCGCCTGCCCGTTGCATCGCGGATTTCGCTCAAGCACAGGTGGCTGAGATTGTCAGGCCTGATATAGGTGAGGTCGATCCAATGCCCGGACACTGCATAAATGCGGTGCGGAAGCGCCACTTTTTGGCCATTGCTGTCATGCGTGCGCAGGTGTTCGACCATGCCCGAGCGGTGAACGACGCGGTAGTTGTCTGCGTCATCTTTGTAAAACTCGAAACTCACCAGTTTCTGTTCGCTGATGCGGGCTGGCTTGGCTTCGTCGCTGGTCACGCGAAGGTTTTCACCCGTCATCAACGACAAGGCTTTGCTGGTAAGGTGGTACTGCGTCAGGTTGATGCTCCAACCTATGCCGTAGCCACTGTCTGCGTCGTTGAGCGGGCTGAAGTCAAGGCGCAGAGGGAGGTTGGGACCGATCAGGTCGTTGGCTACCAACTTTGGTAGTTCGATACCAAGCGTGTACTGACCCGTGCGCGGGTCAACCTCGCCTTGCATGAAGCCCAGAAAGTTAAACGCATTGGAGTGCGTAGAGGTAGTGGCAATCATGGATATTGACTCCTTGGCGAGCAGTTAGTTGGCGGCTGGGCTACGCAGCCTGGCGCACAAATAACGGGTCAGGTTGTTTTCGTCACCTCGGTGAGCCCGGCCTACCAATACCTGATTCAGGGGGCATTTGAATTCACCGTTATGCTCCTTGTAGTCGTGATCTTCATTTTCCTTGCCACTCTCGGTGTTGGGCGCGCTCCATTTCCCAGGCAGTACGGTAACGCGTGTGCGTTCCGATGGCTCGCCCTGATAAAGAGAGGCACAACGATAGTCGGTACGACCATTTTCATCGCCCTTGTCGTCGCCTGTGTCATCTTCTGGCCATTTGTCTGGATTCGAATAACCATGGCCGCGGCCGATCATTACCTGGTCGACTGGGCAGCTGAAGTAGTAATACTCGGTGTTGTTCCAATCATTGACTTTGGACAGTTCATTACATGTTTTATACCTGCCTTTTTTATCGTCAAATTTGGCGTCTAACCTGACACCACATTCGCGAAACTTTGCTGACCAATCGGACGCTACAGTTTGTACTTTCTCGATGCTTGCGCAGGCGAACTGGGTGTCCGCGTTTTCGTCTCCCTTGTGTTTGCGCCCGGTCATGACTTGACCCTCACTGCATTTCTTTTCAGTACCATCACTTTCTTTAAAGGCTGTCCCCCACGCTGCGTTGGGGACCGTATAGTAGCTGCCAATTTGTGTTGTTTTGTTCGTTGATGTTGTAATGCGCACACAGGACAGCGAGTGAGTCATGCGGTCCGCACTGCCGCTCATGCCAAAGTCTTCAACTTTTACTTCTTCGCTGATTTCGTCCCCTGTCGGCGAGCGGTTGCGGGCGAACCCCTTGAAGGTAAGTGAACTAATACTTTCTTCCACCAACTTTGCGCCGCTGGCTCCGGTCTTCAGTTTGATCCAGAAATTTTTATTGGTGGACGGGTCACGTGCCCTATCGTAACTGCTGCCCAAGGTGGTATCACATTCGTAGTCGTCCGTGAGCAACACCTGCGTAGCGGGTGGCATATTCAGCATGGCGATGGATTCGACCCTGATGCCATAACACTTGGACGCGGGGTTGGTGAGCTGTACGTCAACTGTTCGACTACTGCCGGCGGGCAGGACCTCGATTATACAGGGGACAGCAGCGTTGTTGCTCTCACTCGTGATATCACCGGTCTTGCCATACAGGATAATGAGTCCGTTTTCCTTGGCAGTGGGTGTTACGGCATGGGCGAAGTTGCTGGGCAAGGCACCCGCTGCGGCCATGGAGAGTACGATCATGCTCCGTCGGGCTAGGCGACTTATGGGGGGGGCGAGTGGCATTTATATATCCTCTGAATGAAGCTGCGAAACTGGAGGATAAAAGTGCACTCGATTTTGTGCACCTGATAGAAATGCTAGGCCGCTGGGCGTGGCACAGTAGACGTTAACGTTCCAGTCTGGATCATGTTGAGGTAAGCGTCACCTGGCAAAACTAACAGGCCGGTGCTGAAGGCTATCGGCGGGGGCGCTGGCTACCTGTTATTTCTGCTAGTAGGCAGTTGTTGAGCCACAGGGTAAAACTGAGTGAAACCTGTGGAGTTCAACTACATGACCCTGACGAACCAAACCAATGGCGAGCAGCGTTCTGTTCCTATTGAAGTGACACGCCATCCGATTCCAAGTATTCCGTTAACGGACAAGCTCGAAATCGACGTACATGCCTTGGAAGGCGGTGATCTTCCTACGTACGTGAAGTATCCCGATATCAAGGACGGCGACATAATCACGGTGATCTGGCGAGGGGCCAATCCCAGCGGAGAGCCGTTCGATGACACCGAGTCGGGTACCCTTGTTTTTAACCCGGATCCGGTCTTGGGGATGCAAGTGCTCATCCGCAACGATACCCTGCTCAAAGCCCTGGGCGGCGCAGGGTTCTATTCCTATCGGGTGAATGGTGATGTACCCACCGAGTCGTTTCGACAGTTCTGTCTCGTGGGGCTGACCGACAGGCCGATCTGGCAGGAGCACCTGGGTGTGGTGCAGGTGCTCGAATCTCATAATCTGGTCATGGACTACAGCGCTCTGGGTAGCCAAGGTGCCACCGTATATATCCCCCCTTACCAGGCCATGCAGGTAGGCGACACGGTAACGCTGGTGCTCAATGGCAGGGACGAAGACGATAAGCCAGTACCGGAAACTCACTACGACTGTTCACCTACGGCGGCTGATCTGGGCAAGGCGCTGAAGTGCCTGATTCGTCGCTCCGATTTGCGCGACCTGGTGAACGGGCGTGCTGACCTTCATTACCTCATTCAGTTGAAAGGCACCACAGACCCACTGCAGGCGCCGGTTCAAACATTTGAGGTGCAGGATAATCCATCGGGCGAACCGAAGTTGCCAGCCATGAGTATCGTTGGCTTTTCTGGCGATGTGCTGGACCCGGATGCTTTCCAGAGTGGGCTGGTCATCCAGGCGCAATTCCCGGCAGAGGTCAAAGCGGGTGACCGGGTGCTGTGCCATTGGAGCGGCGGGAAAGTGGACAACCGCCAGGTGCTGGCACTGCGCCTGGATGCGAGCAGCCAGCCGGATGGCCTGATGCAGTTCAGCCTCGACCCCAAGGCACTGGACGCCAGCGTGGGCGACGAAGTTGAACTGTTCTTCCAGATCGCGCACGAGAAGTGGGCGCTGAGTTCGACACCCCTGTCTTTCAAGGTTGAGCGCGCGCGCGGTGATCTGCGGCCACCGACCGTTGAGAAGACCACTGCCGAAGAGGGCGGTGCTGTCGGCTCGGCCGTTGAGTTCAAGAATGAGGTTTGGGTCAATGTGCCTGCTGACGCCGTGCAAGGCGAGGACAGCGTAAAGGTGCACTGGCAGGGTGACCCCTATGCCGGTCGTATTACGGTTGAGGCGCCGGATGATCCGGATAAACCGTTGCGTTTCAAAATCCCTGGCGAGTACATCGCAGCCAACATGGAGCAGAACGAAAACGCTTCGGCCAAGCGTTTTCCTGTGTTTTACACCGTTGTCACCGAACACGGCGACCTGGACTCGACCCCGCTAATGCTGAGAATTCAGCCCGTGCCACGAAGCGGCTATCGGCAGCTGGTTTGTTACGAAGCGAATTCTAACGGCCACCTGGAGCTAAGCGCGCTCTCAAAAGACCCTTCCCTGACGCTTAGCGACTGGCCATACATGGCGGTTGGCAATCAGGTGACGATTTGGGTGACCGGCGTGCTGGCCGACGGCGGCGAATACAGGAAGGTCCTACGCGAAGCTGTGAAGGTCGATGCCGTCGAAGCCGCTGCAAAAATGGTGGTGGCGACAGTGCCCTTGCCGGACCTACATCTTCTGGCAGTCGACTCGCGCATGAGCATGAAGGCAGAGATCAGTTTCGATGACGGTAAGTCAACTTTCGGAGTACCGGATAGCGGTGTTTCGATTCGCCCTTGATGTCGTTCAGGCAATGACAGTGCACGTAAATAAACGCTTCTGGAGACGCACAACATGAAAAAGCAAACGTTGGCTGAATTTTTGAAAGAAATGGAAAAAAAACCGCAAACACTCGGCTGGGATGTCGTGGCGGCATTTGACCGTGAAAAGACCAACTACCTGTTGCTGCAGGACTACATTTCGCGCTTTGGCTCTACTTCATTTTTTAAACCGGTGACGAGTTCTGTGTCCACGGGTGGTACTCAACATACGTTGAACGGCGTGCTCTTGGACACGCCGCGGCTGTCGTTCGACAACGCTGTCATCACCGACTCGCGCGCCCGCTGCGTGATGCACACCGTGGGCGGCTATATCTCTGAGATCGTGACCCCGCAAGGGACCACGCGTAAAGAAGTCAAACGTTTTGGGATCGCCAATGGCTTGGTAGGGCCCATTTTGACGATGACCATTTATTTGAAAAATGCCAAGGGGGATGCGAGTGCGGACACAGTGGAGCTTGACCTGGCAGGCAACGGTGCTACGGACTTCAAATTCACCGGCGTGGACACCGCTTTCGAGGCTGGAAAGCTGGGCGAGCATTTGAGCGATGAGATCAAGCGGTGGAGCGCCGCGCAGAAGACGTTCCAACTGGGCCAATTGCGAAAGAACCCGGGTGACCCTATGCAGCCGGGAGCCTTTCGGGTGCTGACGCGTCCGGCGCCCGGTGGGACTGTTCGACATGCCGATAATTATGGTGACGGTGAGGTGCTGTTGTTTATAGGGCTGGATGACCGCTCTGGTGAGTTGCCGGCGTCCGACAGTTCATTACCCTATTTGTTGCCGGAGGGGTATTCGAGCAATTTGGTGATTAGCGCCGATGAAATCGTTAAACGCTTGATGATCGATGCGATAAAAGAAACTGATGAACTAAGCAAAGTAAAATTTGACGAGGTGGCTGAAGGCGGCTTCACACGCTTCGTTGCTAAAGAGGGCGCTTGGAGCGCGGGAATTGAGATTGATGGTTGGGATGCATGGAACTTTGAGTATGACAATGCGATTCTTTCGTTCACCAGCACGACTAAGTTGACGCTTGAGAGAGGTAGTGGCGGTATTAAGTTGAAGTGGGCGGGGAGTACGGAGTTCAATGGTCAAGCAATAACTTATGTGATGAATCCCTTTCCAGCTAAGATCACGTATGACGGGCGTGTTCGGGTTCATTGGGATGTCGAGTGCTTGTTCAAACCCACATTAGTGGAAGAGGAATCGGGGCGCACTGTTATTGTGATTGGGGGCGAATTTACTAAAGATAGCACCCGTGCTGAGTTTGTCAGCGGGAGCGGAGACCGAGCCGGTGAAGGGTACTTCAAGGCAGCGGTGGAGGGGGTTGGAAAATCGATCGGGAGGCGAATTTCGGGCTTTCGCAGTACATTCGAGGGTATTGGAATAACCCTCGACGCGTTCCGCTTGAATGGCCTGCTGTTCGCTGATGAATCAGTGGTCGTGCCCAAAACGATCAAGCTGCCCGGTGACCTGACGGCATTGGGCGATCTAGGGGCTGAGTTGACTAAGTACCGGCTGTCGCACAACGAGATTACAGTGACGGCCTCAGGCAACCATACGTTCACGGTCATTCCCGAACTTGAGGGTGTGAAATGGTCAGTGGCTGCGTTATCCAATGAGGCCGGTGGCGAAGCGAACGTGGGGAAAATTAATGAAGCCACTGGCGTTTATACCGCCCCCGCTGCTGCCAATTTCGGTTTTTCTTTCAGGCGTGTCATCGTAACGGCCAAAACAGACAAGTGGTCTGCCAAGGCCTTGGTTCATTTGGTGGCGGCGCCGGTTTCGGTGTTTCCCATGGTCAATGCGGTCAACTTGACTACTGAACATGATGGCCAAGACGTTGGGGGTTATACGGTCTGGGCAGGCTCCACCCATGGGGGAGCACTGGACTGGAAGATTTCGGGTGATGCCAACGGCACGCTAAAAACGGTGGATGATCCCAATGTTCAGGATGCACGGCAATATTGGGCGCCTAAAGAGTTTCCAAGTGGTGGCACTGGGTTAGATAAAGTGCTACGCGTCGACAAGGTGGAAGTGTCACAAGCAGGTGGCCCCAGTGCGACGTGCGCCATGCTGCTCGCGAAAACGCCAAAGCATGAGTACTACTTCATCCTCAAGCCGGCCGTGGGCGGCGTTCAATTTGAGTTTTGGGTAAAGCCTGATGAAGGGCCTGATGAGCTAGTTCCGAATTACGATATTGAATGGCACGCTGTTATCGGTAACGGCACGATTGATGAACATGGAACGTATTTGTTTGCGACCGGTCAGCCTGACCATTGTTTCGTCGTGGCCGCTATCGATCTAGCCGAGTCGGGCCGTAATCTTCAATGGAACTACAAATTTGTGACACAGACGATGCTCGACGCATCAGGGGCTGCTACTCAACAGCCAAGGATAATTTAAATGTCTTATTCTAAATCAGAGCAGTTGCAGCACTTGCGCGATGAAAACCTGCTGTATGGCTGGGGCGCCGCCTTGTCCATCAGCCGCAAGGCGATAAACACCTTACTTCAGGATGCATTTCAGGAGTCGCTGCGCAACCGGACTTACCTGGAGCCCTTCGCCGACCGCTTTCCAATCAATGAAGGCAATTCTCAGGTTATCGAACTCGAAGGGTTGGTGCTCGGGCCTGCGCAGGTATCGTTCGAGCATGCTGTGGCAACCGACCGTCTGGTTACCGTGCGCATGAACCTGCTGGCCGGGCAGTATCGCTACCGGCTTCATCTGCCTGATGAACCGCCCCGGTTCCACCGCAGTTTCGCAATTCGCGAGCTCATGGGGTTTTACCTGGAGGCGCGTTGCAGGCTGGCCTTGGATATGGACGCGGTCGCTCTGGAGCAGCGCATCGTGCTCGATCTGGGGCAGGCCACGCACGTTACCTGCAACCTTGGCGAGCGCGAATACGAGCGTACCAAGATTGGTGAACGCCTGCAGGCGTGGCTTGCCGAGCAGCCGGAAGAGCGGCGCCTGCTGCACTTGGGCGCATTCGACCTGCGCGACTATCGGTGGTTGAGCTTCATCAATGGCAGCCTGATCACGCTCCCGGCACCGTGGGCGGACGAGCCGGTCGCGAAAGGCGACGGTGCAGTTGTGGTGTTCATGCAAACGGGCGTGGACTGGGAACCGGGTAATTTGCCGGCCGACAATTACCCTTACACGTTGCCCCGAGACGGCAGTTTTGAGATCGCGCTGGCGACCCAGACGGACCTGCAGGACCTTAAGTTAGGCGAGCCTGCGGATGTGGTGAAGTCACTGCACAAGGGCAATAACCGTCAAGTACAACTGATTGATACCCAGCGGCTGAATGCTTTGCTGAGCTTCGGTAATTTGGCGCGGGGCCCGCTCACCCGCGAGTTGCACCCCGCTATTGCCGCAGTGGGCGCCGCTGGATCATGTCAGTTCAAGATGTCCGGGGGCACCGGGGCCACCCAATGGCAGGCGCGCAACTTGTACCGTCCTCTGGCGACAGGAAGCATGGATACTGGCCTCTATAAAGCACGCCCCAGCCAGGATTTCGTCAAGGAGACGCAAATGGTGCTGGTCACCTGCCATGCTGAAGGTGACGAAGAGAGCATCTACGCCTCAGCCCTGGTGGTAGAAACCGATCAACCGTTGTCGATTGCACCACAAACCTTCAACTGGTCCATCGGTGATCCGGCCATCGAGTTCGTAGCGGCGGGCGGTGATACAGTAACCTGGACGTTGGAGGGCGATAAAGTCGGTGACCTGGTGATCGAGGGCCAACGGGCCACCTTCACCCCCCATGCGCCATCCGATCCTTCCCCCCCTGTTCAGCGCCAGCGCGTGCGGGTGAAGTACAACGGTAATGGGCTCGAGCACGTCACCGAGGGCTGTGTGATTATCGTCAATCGGCCCGCTTCGTTGACCGTCGAGCCGTTCCACGTCGCGCGCGAGGACTCGTTTGCACCGATCCAGTTCACGTTAACGGAGGATTGGCGTGAGGCCTTGGCCAAAGCCGGTATCAGGCCGCCCGAGACCCTGCAGCAGGACGATGTTGTCTGGTCGGTTGTCGGTGAGGGTTCTATCACGCCTGATGGCCTGTACACACCACCGGACAGTGCGGTTTCTTCTGCCAGCGTGGTAAGGGTGGTAGTGCGCAACAGGTCGTCCGGCTACGCCATCATCGAACATGGCCAACGCCAAGGCACTCGTTCAGCGTCGGTGGCCAGTTGGACCAAGTTGGATCATTTCTTCGTCAAGGCGGTGACGTTGCCACGATGCTACGCCAATGGCTTGCAGCAGATACAGATCCAGGTAGATATCAAAACGGACCAAGAAAACGGCTATGTTGGCCCGATCAGCGATGACGAATTGCAGACGCTCGAGTTCCACACCATAGGCGGCAGTAAAATTCCAGTAGTGGACGTGGGTATCGAACCTCCACCTCCAGGCGATAACGGCACCTGGGTGATGCGCCGAAGCCATAACCCGCTGCTTGAAATGCAGAATATCCCTGGCGCCAGCACGGTACCCGTGGCTGCAGATGATGGCACGATCATCTGGAACTACTGGCTGCAGACCACCAGTACGGTACCGGTCGAGATCTACGCAAAGTTCAAGCAGTCCGGGCTGGGTGGCGAATGGAAGGACTCGGTGAAGGAGAGTGCGCAGAACGGCAAGGTGGCCCTACAGGGCCTGATGTTGCCGACCTATGACGCATCCGCTGATTACCCGTGGTCTGGAGATGCAAAGCGGGTCAAGGAAGAGGGCAGTACAGTTGGCAACGATACATTCAACTACATGACGTTGACGGTGGATTACTGGAAGCTGACCCACGTCCAGGAACCCGGTAAGCGTATCCCCTTCGTGGCGATTGATATCGATTGGTTTGGTAACAAATCGATCATGCGTTGGGCCTCCGATGAGTACGAAGCCCAAGAGTGCAGTTACAGCGGCTTCATGATCGGCGCAGAGCATGAAGAAATGATCTACGACGGCGCGCTGGCCCGCATGGCAGGCAAGCGTGGATTGCAGCTGGAGAAACTGGACCCCAACCGCCATCCCGCGCGCGGCGAGTTGTTGATTAGCCTGAACCGGGTGACCAACTTCCGGCAACGTTACGAAACGCCAGACGATCCGGACATTTTGACGGATGAAGAGGCTCCCCAACGCGAATACCTGTTACGCCCGTTCAGGTTCCGCTTGCTGGACCAGCAGGGCAACCGCCACGACTTGCAGATCATTTATCCGGGTGGCGGGCGCGACGGGCGCAATACCTTCATCCTTTCCAAACAACCATCGCGTACCTGAAGAAGGGGGGCTCGTCGCGGCGAGGTACCCTCAAATACGTTCGAGCCGAGAGAACAAAGCGATGACAGCAGAATCTGTTGTGCATTCCAACGCCTTCAACTTCATGAGTTTCATTACTAACAGTGTCGACCCGCGTACAGGCCAGTACACGCTCGCCATTCAGTTGCCCAACGTACCGGCCAATCACTTGCAAGGGCCGAACCTGCCCCTGCAATTGGCCTATAACCCTTTGAACACCTCAGACAGTGGTTTTGGCAAAGGGTGGAACATCAACCTCAGCCAGTACTTACCCAGTACTCGAGAGTTGACACTGCACACGGGCGAGCAGTTCGTGGTCACCAGTACTGAAACCCAGCCAGCGCGGATTCGGGAACAGAAGCTCGACAGCTTCAGGTTCTACCGGATGGATGCCAGCAATTACAGGGTGGTACACAAGTCCGGCTTGGTGGAACACCTGCGCACGATGGTAAGCAACGGCGTCACCCTGGCGCTGCCGTACCGCGTTTATGCGCCGTCCGGGCATTGGATAGAACTGGCCTATACTCGGCCATCGGGCAGTAGCCATCAATGCCTGACGAGTATCCAGGATGCAACAGGCAAGCGCTTGTTGCAGGTGGAGTACGTTAGTACCGGGCGTTACAACCTTCATCTGCACCCTGGCGCTGGCACTGGCGGCAGGGCACTGGCGACCTACGCGGTACACCTGACCGGGAGGCTGGTTGAAAAGGTGGTGCTGCCGACCAAAGACCAGGGCAGTTGGCGTTTTACCTACCTCACCAACCCCAGTACCCAGAACATGACCTGCCTGGCGACGGTAGCCACGCCAACCGGAAGTGTGGAAACCATCACATACGATGACGCGGGCCATCGGCTGCCAACGGGAGCGCCACGTGAGCGGCTGCCGCGAGTCAAGAGCCACGTGCTCGACCCGGGTGCTGATCAGCCGGTCATAGCAACGCAGTACACATACAGCTCCGAGAACTTCATGGCCGGTAACAGCACGGTCACTTGGTCGGAGGGGGAGGACAACCTCTACAAGGCCGGTGCGAGCTATACGTTCACCAGCACCGAACAGCTACTTCTACAGGGCGAGATCGTACGCAAGATTGTACGTACTTATGACCGCCATCACCTGATGACCCGGCAGGTGACCGAACAGTTGGGTGAGACGCTTGACTACGACACGGCCGATAAACCTCAACAGCAATGGCATGTTACCCAGACCGATACGCTCTATCACGGCAACGCCAGCGTGGGGTTCGATCTGCAGCCGCCGTACTTCCAGATGCCCAAACGCGTTACCGAGCAATGGCGGATGCGTGATGACCCGACGCGTATGCGCGCCGAGGCCAGCGAATACCACTATGACGATTTCGGCAACCAGACGCTGGAAGTCAAGCCCAATGGTATGCGGGTGGTCAGTGAGTACTACCCTGCTGCAGGCAGCGGCGATGATTGCCCGGCAGACCCGCAGGGCTTCGTGCGTAACCTGAAAAAGCGGACGGTCTACCCGTCGGCCCTGTTCGAAAGTTCCCCGGCGGCGCCTGTATTGCGTACGGATTACCGTTATGGCCGTCACGATTCGATCCTGTCGTCACGCCTGCGTGCAGTGCGCCGACAAGTGGGTGATTATTGGTTGCAGGTGAAGCAGGAAACGCAGCTCGAGTTGACGGGTACTCCTGAGCTGCCGGTGGAGGTGACCTTGCGCGACACCACGTTCAACTACATCTTAAACACATCCGACCCGTTCCGTCATGGCCGCCTGCTAACCCAGACCATGGTCATGCACGACAAGCCAGAAACCGCGACCCTCACCGAGTTCGAATACGAGTCCCAGGACAACGGCACCGTGCTGCAAACGCTGCAGACGCTCATCGGTTTTGATGAGGGTGAACCGGTGGAGGGGGCGGATGAACTGCGCAACTCGACCAAGCAGATCACGCTGCGTCAGTGCGTGCTGATCGATCTGCCACTGCTAAATCGCGACGACAACGACGTGGAAATCGCGTACGAGTATGACGAGCTGCGCCGAGTCACCAAGGAAACGGTATCACCTAACGACGCCACGTACCGAGCTTCGCGGCAGTACACCTATCAGTTGGTGGCGACAGGGGGGCAGCAGGCGCAACAGACGGAGGTCGACGTCAAGGGGGTGGCCACACTGGCCTTGGTCGATGGCCTGAAGCGGCTGGTCAGGACCGAGCGCCATGATGCCGACGCCCAGGACGCCAGCCGTGCGGATGAGTTCCGGATCAATTACACGGCCGAATACGATGTGTTCGGCAATCTGGTCAAGGAAGTAGAGCATGACTGGCTTGATGAGGCCGATCCAGGCAACCCGGAAGGCCCGGTGATAAGAGTCACGCTGGAACTGCCCAGGACCCGTCGGTACGACGGTTGGAACCAGCAGTACGCTGAGATCGGTGCCGATGGCGTCATGCATGTGGAGCGCACTGACCTGATTGGCTCGGTACCAGGGACGCAAGGGCTGGCCGTCGACAGCCAGCGCAGGCCACCCCGGCACGCCAGAGTGGTCAAACCTGGCGAGGTGTTGGCGGACGACCGTTACGCGCTGCGAACCAACTGGTCACAGACCCCTGACGGTAAGAAGAAAGGGGGCAAGACGATACAGTGGCTCAATACGTTCGACCAACCGATCGAAGTGCAACGGGTGGATACCAAGGGCACCCCGATCAGCCGCCACCAGTACTTTTACGATGGCTTGGGGCGCAGGGTGCGCGAAATCGATGCCCGCCAGGCCACTGTCAGCTCCGTTTACGATGCGTTCGATCGCTTGGTCGAGCAGACGCTGGCTGATGGCAGCAAGGTGCACCGCGAGTACGCCGAGCACAGCAGTGAAGACTTGCCGATCTGCATTGCAGTCGATGGCAAACTGCTGGGGGAGCAGCGCTTTGACGGCCTGGACCGCATGATCCAATCCATCACGGGGGGGCGCAAACGGGTGCTGCATTACCTCCCGGGGCAACGCCAGGCAAGTTGGGTGATCACCCCGCGAGGGGCCAGAATTGACTACACCTATCTGCCGCAGTTGGGTGAGGAACCGCTGAAACGGGCGGTGCCCAGTGGCACCCTCGACTTTGAATACGACGCACAGAATGCTCGCCTGATGAAATGCCTGGAAAACGGCCATAAAGTGCTGGAGCGTGATTACTTCAGTACGGGCCAGGTGAAATTGGAAACACGCACGGTGGAAGAGGGCGGCAGCGTCACTTATACCATGCGCTACCGCTACAGCCTGCGCGGCCGTGAGCTGACTTATGAGGATGTTCTGGGTAATACGCAAATCTACAAGTATGACGACAAAGGACGGTTGAGCAGCACCGAGCTTGGGACCACCAAGGCAGAGTTTGACTATGACGAGCTCGGGCGTATGACCAGCTATGTAACCACCGACGGTTCCCAGCGCTTGGGCACCTTCCTCGGCTACGATGACTTTGATCGCGAGACCGAGCGTCGCTTCGAGCTGCAGAACGAGGTCCAGTTGCTTGTGCAGGCGTATGACGCCGCGGATGCGCTGACCGAACGCCACCTCATGACCGGTGACGGGAAGACGCTGCGCTTGGAAAATTATTGGTATGACAAGCGTGGTCATCTGGAGGACTACGAGAGTGAAGGTGAACTTTCGCCGGTCGACCCTTACGGCAAGACCATTGCTGCACAGGCCTTCCATTTCGATGCATTGGACAACATCACGCGCGTCGATACCTGGTTCCCCAATAGCGAGGGGCGTGAAGAGAAAAATACGGCGAACTACAGGTTCGACAACCCGCTGGACCCGGCGCAGTTGACCGGTATTACCAATACCCACGAGGACTACCCCGACATCATCTCACTGCCCTACGACGAGGACGGCAACCTGATCCAGGACGAGCAGGGACGAACACTGGTCTATAACGCCTTGGGGCAGTTGGAGCGCGTTGTTCTGCCTGATGGTGGGCAGGCGGTATACGGTTACGACCCGCTGGACCGTCTGGCCAGCCAAGGCGGCAGTGCGTTGACCGAAGTGGCAGAGCAAGACCCAGCCTAGTCATCTGACTGGCTGTTGCTGGCCTGCACCGTGGCTGATATCCGTCAGCCACGGTGCAGGCTTTTTTTGCGTTTTTGCACGGCTGCAAGTACCTGCTGCGCACTTTGTCAAACTGATAAAAATGCCAGTTGTGACCAAGCGTTACAGCGCGCTCAATGGCGTTCATCAGCAAGTTTCCCGGTGGCTGGTTTCGGCCCCTGACAACGGAGATGATCGCAATGAGAAGTTCGAAAGAAGCCTTCGAGGAAGCCCACCGTGTTCGCCGAGAAGCGCGCAAGGTGCGTGGCAAGGGCGCTGTGCTCAAGGTTGAGCCCATTATTGATGACCCGGATACTGTGCTGGCAGATAAGACTGACAACACAGTGAAAGCATCGGTTTTGAAGGATCCGAGTGCAGAGTTGGCGATCAAAATTCCCCGATGGGCAAACCTCCCGCTTCCAAACGATGGGCAGGACATCCTGAACGTCTTCCACAGGATTGGCGAGTTCGAACAAGAGATCTACGCGGGCACGTTCGACCAATCCAACGCGGATGACCTGCCACTTCGTCTGGTGCTGAAGAAGGAAACCACGGAGTACGGTGCTGATGGGGTGCACAGTTTTCGCTTTGAAATCACCTCGTTCTACGATGGGCAAACATACCCCTCCGATCCCGTGACGCTGATTTTCGACCGTATCGCCCCCAACCATGGAGAGGCTCCGGAAGCAGTGCCGGCTATTGCTGAAGTGATCGATGGCAACGTCGCGTCGGTCAATGTCGTGCTTCCGGATTACCCGGGCCGGGCCGCGAAGGATGTCGTCCGCTACTACTGGCTCGCCAGTGTTCCCGAAGATTTTGATCATGTTGTTATGGCAGGGTATGCCGAGGTCACTGAAGCCGATCAGAAGCTGCCCATTCCTGAAAACTTGATCGTGGAGAAGGGGGACGGTGAGTGGTTCGCGTTGTATGTGCTGGTGGATAAGGCCGGCAACGTCAGCCATGTGTCCAAGCCCACGGCAGTTGTGGTGGCACTGGGCACAATGCCGGCAAACTTCCAGGAGCCGCACGTGCCGCTTGCCCATGATGGTCTGGTCGACCGGCTCGATGCACAGCAAGGCGTCAAGGTGGAAGTGAGGGAATACGATAACTGGAAACCGACCGATGAGGTCAGTGTTGCATGGGAAGGCTCACCGCTTGGTCGACGAGCGATTGGCGCAGGTCAAGCGTTTCCGTTGGAATTTAACGTAAGCCATGCGGTATTGCGGCGCGAATATGGCATACCTGCCGAAGGCACCAAGAGCATGCTGGTCAGTTATGAAGTCTGGCGAGGTGGGAAACCCCGAGGTGATAAGAGCAAAGCGTTTTTTGTCAACTTCGAGACATTCGGGCCAGTGGATCCCGGCCCCGATCCGGACCCGCAATGGCCTGACCCGGTCAACCCATTGCTGCCTCTATGCGATGTGTTCGGCGAAGGATCGACTCAGCCAAATGAGCTGCTTCCCTCGCATGACGGTAAGGATGCCACGCTTCAGGTCAAACTCTATGAGGGCGTTGCCGAGGATGACCTCATGGAGTTCTTCTGGGGCTCCGCCCACATCGCGGAAGCCGATTATTCGGTAAGCGATGCCGATCAAGCGGGTGATCCGATCGAACGACCAATTCCCTGGAGTTACATCCAAAAGACCGGTAATGGTGCTGTGGCCGTGCATTACCAGCTGACCCGCGTCGATGTCCCGAACCAGCCCACCTCGGATGACCAACTGGTTGCAGTCAGTGCAATTGTGGTGAAACCGGACGAGCCTGAGTTCCAAGGTGCCAACCCCAATACGGGGTACTTGACCTGCGAAGCGCTTAAGGACCCGGCCAATCCCCAATTGCCCCCGGCGGTAAGGGCCTGGGTTGGCGATCTCGTCCAATACGGCCTGAAAACAGATGATCTGCTAACCATGTACTGGGAGTTGTGGCATGCCAAAGATGAAAAAAACCCTGTAGTGGCGTGGGATGAGGTGATCACGCTGGGAGACGTGCACCCGGTAACGGGTTTCACTTGGCGGGTTGAACCTTACGCGGACTACATACTGCCTCTGTACGATTTCGATGCTAACGACCACACCGGTTGGGCTCACTGTTGGTTCGAATTCGAAGACCCTGCGCGGCGTGCTCAAGGTCTGAAGGGGAAGATCAAGTCGTTAGTCGCCAAGCAGCAAATTGCGATGTATACGCCCTTCGAGTCATGTCCAGTGTCTTCAAAAGCTGACGAAGTATCGGCTAACGCCCATTGCGACAGTGAAATCGGACTTTTCCGACATAACTAGTCGACTGGTTTGTATAGCTTGCCGTCTTTTTCAGCGGCCTGGCGGTTCAGGTTGCTGGTTGACAACCAAGAAAGGTGTTGCCAGATGAATCCATGGAATTATCGCCCTGTTTCCCATGCGACCCGGGCTTTTGCCTGGGCCGTAATGACCCCTCTGGCACTTGCGTTGAGCCCAATGGCAGCGGCGACGACGCCGGTCTCCGGAGAGCGAGTGATCGGCCCTTCTACCCCGGTCGATGACTACATGCTGAACGACGGTGCATCATTGATCGCCAAGGACGCCACCATCGACTACGTGGTGGCGCGATCGAGTTCCACCTTCAGCATGAATGGCGGCACGATCAATGCCACTGGCAGCCACAATGGTATCAACCTGATGGCTGGCAGCAGTACGGCGGTGAGCGGTGGTGCATCAGTCAAGGCAGACCTTTATGGTATTCGCCTCGGGCGCGCCGGCGATACCGGGGCGTCGGCGACTGTCAGCGACAGCCATGTACAAGGTGGCAGTGGTGCAGCTTACGTATCCTCGGCATCGACACTGACAGTGCTGCGCAGCGAGTTGGTCGGCGAAGGCAGCAGTGCGGCGGTGGACCTGTTCGGCAGTGGCAAGCTCAGTGCCCAGGACAGTGTGCTCACTGGCGGTGGCGCGGGGATGCGGTTGTTTGGTGATACCACAGGCGGCGTAGCTGACGTGACCTTGGTGGGTAGCCGAGTGGAAGGCTTGACCGGCCCTGCGATTGCCGTGGGCAATGCATCGTTGCCTGCCCTCACAGCCAATATCGTGGTCGGCCCGGGCTCTAGCCTGGTGGGCGGGGATGACGTGCTGCTACAGGTAGTGGGCGGATCGACGGCCAACATGCGCGTCGATGCCAGCCAGCTGGTTGGGGATGTAGTCGCCGAGGCGGGTTCCACCGCCAACCTGACACTTGAGAACCAGGCCAGCCTGACTGGCCGACTGCAGAACGTCGCCGGTCTTACGCTCAACAGCCAGGCGCGTTGGAACATGGTGGAAGACAGCCAGGTGGGGAGCCTGGCGATGAACGGTGGCTCGGTGCGCTTCGGTGAGCCAGGGCAGTACCAGCGCCTCACCCTGGGCACCCTGAGTGGCAGCGGCACCTTCATCATGGACGCCGATTTTGCCAATGGCCAGACCGACTTCCTGGAGGTGGGCACGGCAACTGGCAGCCATACACTGCAAGTGGGCAGTAGCGGCAACGAACCGAGCGAGCAGAACTCGCTACGTCTGGTACATGCAGGCGCAGGTGATGCGAGCTTCTCGTTGCTCAATGGGCCGGTTGACCTGGGCGCCTTTTCCTACGAGCTTGAGCAGCGCGGTAACGACTGGTTCCTTGATGGTTCGCGCAAGGTCATCAGCCCTGGGACGGCGGCGAGCCTGGCCTTGTTCAACACCGCACCCACCGTCTGGTATGGCGAGTTGAGCACGCTGCGCACGCGCATGGGCGAGCTGCGGTTGGATGAGCGCAAGTCGGGTGGCTGGATACGCACCTATGGCAACAAATTCAACGCTACCCCTGCCTCCGGGGCGTCGTACTCGCAAGTACAGCAGGGTGTATCGCTGGGGGCGGATGCACCGCTGCCCATTGGCGATGGACAATGGCTGGCCGGTGTTCTGGCGGGTTACAGCAGTTCTGACCTGGATGTCGCGCGGGGGGCCTCAGCCACTGTCAAGAGCTACTACTTCGGCTTGTACGCCACGTGGCTGGATGCTGCCAGTGGTTACTACTTCGATGGTGTGGTCAAACTCAACCGCTTCGATAACAGCACTGAGGTCAACCTCAGCGATGGCAAGCGCAGTGAGGGTGATTTCAACAATAACGGGGTCGGCGCCTCGTTGGAGTTTGGTCGTAACATCCCGCTGAGGGGGGGGTACTTCATCGAACCTTACACCCAATGGTCGGTGGTGAGTATCCAGGGAGCGAGCTATAGCCTGGACAATGGCCTGCGCGTCAAGGGCAGCGACACCCGTTCACTGCTCGGCAAGGCGGGGGCAACCGTGGGGCGCAACTTCGACCTGGGTGACGGCCAAGTAGCGCAACCCTATGTGCGCCTGGCCTATGCCCATGAGTTTGCTACCAACAATGAAGCCAAGGTCAATGGTCATCAATTCGACAGCGACTTGTCGGGTTCCCGAGGCGAACTGGGGGTTGGTGTCGCCGTGTCGTTGGCAGAGCGCTGGCAGGTGCACGCCGACTTTGACTACAGCAATGGTGAAAGAATCGAGCAGCCCTGGGGCGCTAACCTGGGTCTGCATTACAGCTGGTGAAACTGAACGAGGGAAAGCGTTGGCTTTCCCTTTTTTGATGGTTCGTTGGAGTGCTGCTTCATGGGCATCAGTACCAAAGTTTGGTTCGCAGCGTTACGCGGTTGGCTGAAGATCGTCTTCGGGTTCTCGGGGGGCAGGGGTGTAAGGTTGGTAGACAAAACGCCACGCGTGCCGCAAATGCTGGGAAACGTGCCTGGTGGTCAGGTAAACCTGTTACCCGTCAGCGCGCTGACGCAACCGCTGCGCGTCGATGTGCCGATGTGGCCGTCCTCCAACCCCTCAGTACAGTACCCGGAGTCGCTCACCCTGTTCTGGAACGGTGATATTGTTACCAAGAGAACCTGGGTGGCGCCAATCCCCGAAGCGGACCTCACTTTTTACGTTTCCATCGATAGACTTGGGGAGGGCAACCCTGTCCTGACTTACCGGGTTGTCATGTTCACTGGGGAGCCCGGAGACTCTGATCCGCTGATGCTGACCATTGACCGCCAAGCCCCTCTGCTGCCGACCGAAAATATGTTGCTGCTCCCCCCCGAGGTGATTGCAGGGGGCGTGACTGTGGAGTATCTGGAGCAGAACGGCGATGAGTTGTGGGCAACATTGCCTGCCTACGATGCCCCCCAGGTAGGCGACTGTATCAGCTACTACTGGGACCGGGAGCAAGGTCGCCACGAGCTCGTTGATCGGCGTGTGCTCACCCAGGCCGATCTAGAGGAGAGGGAGCTGAAACTGAAGTATTCCGGTGAGATGATTCGTGACCGTGGTGATGGCCCACGTTACCTGCACTATGTAATCGAAGACCGTGCCGGCAACCAAGGCGCCGCAGCCAGTAGCAGGAGGTTGGAGGTGGCGGCGACGATTCCTCCGCGTGTTTTGTCCTGGCCGGAACTGCCTAAGGCATTGGGTGAAGGGCAGAATATCGTGCTTGAGACCGGTTCTGTAAGAGAAGAGTTGGTCGCATTGATTCCGGACGAGGCGGGTGTAGGTAGCCAGGAGCCTGTACAGATGCAGTGGGGAGAGCCCGGCAAATTAGGCGCTGTAACCATTTCTGATGTGCCTGGTACCCGTCGATTTCTCGTGCCGTTGGAACACCTTGCCGCGCACAGTGGCAAAACCATACCGTTGTATTACGTGGCCTCCGGCGATGAGTCGACCCGGCGTGAGGTCAGGCTCACGGCATTCAGGCCTGACGCGCCGCCGCCGCAGATCAAAGAGGCACAGGTCGATACCCTGAGCCTGCGTGCCGTTACAACGGTCGCTCATGTTACTCAGGAGGCCTGGTCGCTTATCAGCACCGATCAGCGGGTCTCGATCAAAGTTGTTGGTCGCAACTCGAGTGGCCAGTCGCAACAATATGTCGTGGTCGCGCAGCACACGGTAACCGTGGAGGAGATGTTAGCGGGGCTGGGTGGAGGAGGCGGGCATACCATACCCAAAACGTTTTTGCTGACATTGGCCCTGAACAGCAGGCTGACCGTCGAGGTGACGGTCAGCCTGGACGGCGGTGAGACTTGGCCCGACTCGGCAAGTTTCGTACTCCAGTTGACACTGGTCGCTTGAGGCGAGTTTTAATGAAGGTCGCTGGTTTGTTCCTTGGATGCTGCACCGTAATCGTTGAGAATTGAAAACGTCACCTTGCCATCGGGCGCCAATCGCTTATCAGCTAACGCATAGGTCTGTTGAGCAAATGGCGCCACCATCGCGGTGGCTTGCACGCTTTGTTCATGCCCACTGGCATGGACTTTCAGGCGGCTGAACGTGAAGTGGTAGGGTGAGGGGTTTTCAACGGCCAGATGAGGTTTGCCGTTGAGTATTTTCACCGACCATTTCAGCGCCTTGAGGTGATCTTCTGGGCGGCTTTTAAGTTCGCTTGAGCGGTAGAACAGCTTGATGCGGGTGCGCAGTGCGATGTTGAGGATGTTCGCGTCTGTTTTCTCCTGCTGGGGGATCTCCTGCACATTGAAAAAGAACAGTGACTCACGGTCTTGTGGCAATTCGTTAGGCAACCTGTTGATCTGGACCATCTGCTCCGTGCCCGGGTCGAGGCGGAACAGTGCGGGTGAAGCAATCATGGGAACAGGGGTGACAGTATCGTCCTGCTCGGTGTTGACCCAGGCCTGTGCGGCGAAGGTGCGATCGCTGGGGTTGGCGACAATCACCGATGAGCTGCGTGAATCGGTACTATGGACAATGCGTGTGGTACTGATTGTCAACGCTGCTTGTGCCGTAGATAGCGTGGTTGCCAGGCAGGTCGCGAGTGCGACATGACGTAAAAAGGAGTTTCGCTGGATGATGGACATCGAGAGGGTGAACCTTGGTTCGAGGCTGGCTGCATCTGTAGGACCTCAGGTGCTGAGTTCAGCACCTGAGGCGATGATCAGTTGATCGCCACTACGTAAGTGATAGTGGTCGCGACCTGGCCTTCATCCACCGTTGCAGCTGTTGTCTGCAGACGGGCCGAGAAAATCATCTCGGTTGGATCGGTTTCGCTCAGCGGGTAGTCCATGGATGCCGTGTCTGGATCCAGCTGTCCACCGGTCCGATCAGAAATCTTCAGGGCCAGGCCATTGGTGTATCCGA
Source organism: Pseudomonas sp. B21-031 (assembly GCF_024748985.1). Taxonomy (NCBI): domain Bacteria; kingdom Pseudomonadati; phylum Pseudomonadota; class Gammaproteobacteria; order Pseudomonadales; family Pseudomonadaceae; genus Pseudomonas; species Pseudomonas sp. B21-031. Next base: position 1,606,999 of record NZ_CP087181.1, read on the forward strand.
GGCCATTCTGCAAGGCGTAGAGTTTGCCGCTGCCATCCTGACCATAAGCCGGGGTAAAGGTGATGTTGCCGACTGCACCCGGGGGGATGGTGCAAGTAGCATCAGGAGTGATCCGCAGTGCAAATCCGATTTGTGGTGTTTCTTGACCAATAGCGGTGAAATCCTTTTTCTTGAAGTCACCCAGGTTCAGCAGCGGCAGGGGGGTGCCGGTACCGGGTGTTACGACATCAATAGGGCAGGTGCCGCCAGTGCTGACAGTTCCGGTGAAGTTGATCGTGCCGGTGCTGGCCATTGCTACGCTGCTGGTCAACGTGATGGCGAGTATGGAGAGTATTTTTTTCATGCGTCTTCCTAATTGGCGTAAAGCTTGAGCAGTCTGTGCCATGCGTGTCCGTATTGTGACGGGATGGCACCTGCAGGGTAAGGAAGGCGAACGGTGAGGTCTGTAGGAGAAAGTAGTTGTTCTACTGGGATTAAAACACAGTGTGCCTGATGCGCGTGCACAGTCTGGATACTGCTGCCCAGAAGCCTGAGCAGCAGTATTCAGGACTAGTGGCTGAGACCCTGATTTGAGGCGTTCAGCAGTTGCTTTTCCTGACTCCAGTCGAAGGGTTCATCGTTCTGTTGCGCTTCGTAGCGCCGCTCTTCCAGTCGTTGATACAGGTCCAGTTCTTCGTCAGGCATGAAGTGCAGGCAGTCGCCGGCAAAGAACCACAGCAAGTCGCGGGGTACCAGGTGAGCGATTTGCGGGTAACGCTGGATCACCTGGCAGATCAGGTCCTGGCCCAGGTACTGGCTTTCGAGTGGGTCTTGAGGCAGCAGGGTCAGCAGTTCGTCGAAGCGCTCGAGGAACAGGGCGTGGCTTTCCTCCGGCACCTGTTCGGCTTCACCCAGGGCCACCAGGATGGTGCGCAGGTGGTTTAGCAGTTGCAGGTGGTATTCCAGGTGGGGGTTGGCCATGGCGGTGGTCCTCGGGGGTGGTTAAAACGGGCGCGGAGTATACGCCGGTCGGGGAGGGGGCCGCAAAACGGCCCCCCAGCCCCAGCCTCAGCGTACCTTGCCCGCTTCTGGCAGCAACTGCGCCTTGTCGAAGGCATCCACGTCGATCACTGCCCGGCGTGCTTGCTCCGCCGCCTGCAGGCGTTGCCCTTCGCCGGGCTGCAGTACGCCGTTTTCGACTGCTGCCTCGATCAACGACTGCCCGGGGGCCGGCCGCACCTTGCCCTCCTTGACTGCCTGGTGCAGTGCCTTGTGCAGGGGCACAGCCTCGTCCAGCAAATCGCAAGCCCGTTGCAGGGCGGCCACCGGGTCGCCTTCAGCTTGTGGCCTGAAGCAACCGGCGAGCAGCTCTTCCAGCGCCGGGTCGCCTTTGCTGCGGCCAATCAGCGCCGCCACCTCGGCATCCAGTTCATCGCTCGGCCCGGTATGGCGGCGGCCGAAGGGGAACACCAGCACGCGTAGCGCACAGCCAACAAAACGATTGGGGAAGTTGTCGAGCAGGCGGTCCAGGGCCGTTTCGGCCTGCCCCAGGCTTTCTTCCATGGCCCAGCGCAGCAAGGGCTGCATGTGTTCGGGCGAGCCGAGGTCGTGATAGCGCTTGAGCGCGGCACTGGACAGGTACAGGTAGCTGAGCACATCGCCCAGGCGTGCACTCAGGCGCTCACGGCGCTTGAGCGCGCCGCCCAGTAACATCATCGAAAGGTCCGCCAGCAGCGCGAAGGCGGCGGCCTGGCGGTTGAGGGCGCGGAAGTAGCCTTGGCTCAAGGCATCACCCGGTACGCGCTCCAGGCGGCCCAGCCCCAGGTTGAACACCAGCGTGCTGGCGGCGTTGCCGGCGGCGAACATGATGTGTTTCATCAACAGGTCGTCGAACTCGTGCAGTGCCTGGCCGTGGTCTTCGCGACCCGCCAGGGCCATCTCCTTCAGCACGAATGGGTGGCAGCGGATCGCACCCTGGCCGAAGATCATCAGGTTCCGCGAGAGGATGTTCGCCCCCTCGACCGTGATGAAGATCGGCGCCCCTTGCCAGTTGCGGCCCAGGTAGTTGTTCGGGCCCATGATGATGCCTTTACCGCCATGCACGTCCATGGCGTGTTGGATGCATTCGCGGCCGCGCTCCGTCAGGTGGTACTTGAGGATTGCCGACAGCACCGAAGGCTTTTCACCCAGGTCGACGGCCTTGGCCGTCAGCAAGCGGGCGCTGTCCATCAGCCAAGCGTTGCCGCCGATGCGTGCCAGCGATTCCTGGATGCCTTCGAAGGCCGCCAGCGGTACGTTGAACTGTTCGCGGATGTTGGCGTATTGGCCGGTGACCAGGCTGGTGTACTTGGCCGCGCCGGTGCCGACTGCCGGCAGGGAGATCGAACGGCCCACCGACAGGCAGTTCATCAGCATCATCCAGCCCTTGCCGAGCATGGCTTGGCCGCCGATCAACATGTCCAGCGGGACGAACACGTCCTTGCCACTGTTGGGGCCGTTCATGAAGGCGGCGCCGAGCGGCAGGTGGCGCTTGCCGATGTCTACGCCGGGCGTGTCGGTAGGGATCAGGGCCAGGCTGATGCCCAGGTCTTCCTCGTCACCCAACAGGTGGTCCGGGTCGTAGGCCTTGAATGCCAGGCCCAGCAGGGTGGCGACCGGGCCCAAGGTGATGTAGCGCTTTTCCCAGTTGAGGCGCAGGCCGATGACTTCTTCGCCTTGCCACTGGCCTTTGCAGATGATGCCGGTATCTGGCATAGCGCCGGCGTCCGAGCCCGCCAATGGGCCGGTCAGGGCGAAGCAGGGGATCTCGTCGCCGCGCGCCAGGCGCGGCAGGTAGTGGTTGCGTTGGTCATCGGTGCCGTAGTGCAGCAATAGCTCAGCAGGGCCCAGAGAGTTGGGCACCATCACGGTGGACGCCAGGTCGCCGCTGCGGGTGGCCAGTTTCATCGCAACCTGCGAGTGGGCGTAGGCCGAGAAGCCCTTGCCGCCGTATTCCTTGGGGATGATCAGGGCGAAGAAGCCATTCTCTTTGATGTGCGCCCAGGCATCGGGGGGCAGGTCCAGGTCCTGGCCGATCTGCCAGTCGCTGACCATGGTGCACAGTTCTTCAGTGGGGCCATCGATGAAGGCCTGTTCTTCTTCTGTCAGCTTTGGTGCCGGGTAGGCCAGCAACGTGCGCCAGTCGGGGCGGCCGCTGAACAGTTCGCCATCCCACCAGACGGTGCCGGCGTCGATGGCTTCCCGCTCAGTCTGCGACATGGGCGGCAGAGTACGCTGGAACCACTTGAACACTGGGCCAGTGAACACCTTGCGCCGCCATTCCGGCAGGGCCACCAAGGCGATTTTCACGGCCAGCACAACCCACAGCAGGGCCAGCAGCCAGCCGGGTGCGCGGCTGAAAATACCCATCAGCAGCACGTAGGCCGCCATGATGCCCAGTATCTGCAAGGGCGCCAGGCGTCGGTGCGTGAGGTATGCCGCGCCGATCACCAGTACCACCAACCACAACAGCAACATAATCGGTCCTCCTTGGAACCAAGGGCTTGAGCCGTCCCAGACAGCTTAGACGCAACGCTGTGAACGGCCTGTTCAGAACAGTGACAGGGTGTGGCGATGGGAGTTTCAGATCATTGTTCGCCTGTGCCGGCCCTTTCGCGGGCAAGCCCGCTCCCAGAGGGATACCGGTGGTTTGAGGATTGTGGTGATTCCTGTGGGAGCGGGCTTGCCCGCGAAGAGGCCAGTACAGGCAATAAAACTCTGGAGTAGACTGTCCACCCACTGCATTCCATAAGGACGTTGCCATGCTGAAGATCTGGGGCCGCAAGAATTCGAGCAATGTGCGCAAGGCGCTGTGGATCGCCCACGAGCTGGGCCTTGATTTCGAATCCATCGACGCCGGCGGCGCCTTCGGCGTGGTCAACGAGCCGCATTACCGCGCCCGCAACCCCAACGGCCTGGTGCCGATGCTCGAAGACGGCGACCTGACGCTGTGGGAGTCCAACACCATCGTCCGCTACCTGTGTGCCGAGTACGGTGCCGAGCAGGGCTGGTACCTGGAAGACCCGCGCCAGCGCGCCTTGGCCGACAAGTGGATGGACTGGACTACCTCGTCCTTCGCCACCCCCTTCCGCCCGCTGTTCTGGGGCCTGCTGCGCACGCCAGAAGACCAGCGCGACTGGGTCGCGATCAACGCCGCGCACAAGCAGTGCGCACAATTGCTGGCGATCGCCGACGAAACCCTGGCCCAGCAGCCGTACCTGTCCGGTGACCAGATTGGCATGGGCGACATCCCACTGGGTAGCTTCATCTACGCCTGGTTCGAAATGCCTATCGAGCGCCCGGCCATGTATCACCTCGAGGCCTGGTACGCTCGCCTGAAGCAGCGCCCGGCCTACCAAGCGGCGGTGATGACTGCGCTGACCTGAACCTGCCTCGATAGTCATTATCAATACATGTGACTGTACTTGTGTGGCCGGGCCTTGCACCATGGCCGCACTCACTGCGCCAGTGACTTTGCCTGGCGTGTCCTGAACCTTTTTTCTCGGTAAATGGCCCGCTATGAGTTCCGCCCTGTCCATTCGACAGCTGACAAAGACCTACGGTAATGGCTTCCAGGCCCTCAAGGGCATCGACCTGGACGTTGCCGAAGGCGACTTCTTCGCCTTGCTCGGCCCCAACGGCGCCGGCAAATCCACCACCATCGGCATCCTCTCGACCCTGGTCAACAAGACCAGCGGCACAGTGAACGTATTTGGCCACGACCTGGACCGCGAGCCCTCGGCGCTCAAGCGTTGCCTGGGCGTGGTTCCACAGGAATTCAACTTTAACCAGTTCGAGAAGGTCTTCGACATCGTCGTGACCCAGGCAGGCTACTACGGCATCCCGCCCAAGCTTGCCAAGGAGCGCGCCGAGCAGTACCTGACCCAGCTGGGTCTGTGGGACAAACGCGACGTGCAGTCGCGTTCACTGTCGGGTGGCATGAAGCGCCGCTTGATGATTGCCCGTGCCTTGATCCATGAACCGCGCCTGCTGATTCTCGACGAACCCACCGCGGGTGTGGATATCGAACTGCGTCGCTCGATGTGGAGCTTCCTCACCGAGCTCAACCAGAAGGGCATCACCATCATCCTGACCACGCACTACCTCGAAGAGGCCGAGCAGCTGTGCCGCAACATCGGCATCATCGACCACGGCACCATCGTCGAGAACACCAGCATGCGCCAGTTGCTGGGCAAGCTGCACGTCGAGACCTTCGTCCTCGACATTAAGCAGGACCTGGCCTCGGCGCCTGTGCTGCAAGGCTACCCGTGCCGGCTGCTGACCCCGCACACCCTGGAAGTGCAGGTGGAGAAGGACATCGGCATTACCGCGCTGTTCGGCCAGCTGGCGCTGCAGAACATCGAGGTGCAAAGCCTGCGTAACAAAACCAACCGACTCGAGGAGCTGTTCGTGTCCCTGGTGGAAAAAAACCTGTCGAAGGTGGCCGTATGAGTGTGGAGCTGCGCACCAACTGGGTCGCCCTGAACACCATCGTCTACCGCGAAGTGCGGCGCTTCTTGCGTATCTGGCCGCAGACCCTGCTGCCGCCAGCGATCACCATGGTTTTGTACTTCGTCATCTTCGGAAACCTGATCGGCCGGCAGATCGGCGACATGGGCGGCTTCACCTACATGCAGTACATCGTGCCGGGGCTGATCATGATGTCGGTGATCACCAACTCCTACGGTAACGTGGTGTCGAGCTTCTTCGGCAGCAAGTTCCAGCGCTCCATCGAGGAGCTGATGGTGTCCCCGGTGTCGCCACACACCATTCTCGTGGGGTATGTGCTGGGTGGCGTGCTGCGAGGCTTGGCGGTCGGAGTGATCGTCACCATCCTGTCGATGTTCTTCACCGACCTGCAGGTGCATCACCTGGGTGTGACCGTGGTCGTGGTGCTGCTGACGGCAACCATCTTCTCGTTACTGGGCTTCGTCAACGCGGTGTTCGCGCGCAACTTCGACGATATCTCGATCATTCCAACCTTCGTGCTGACGCCGCTGACCTACCTGGGCGGGGTGTTCTACTCGATCAACCTGCTGCCGCCGTTCTGGCAGACCGTGTCACTGGCCAACCCGGTGCTGCACATGGTCAATTCGTTCCGCTACGGCATCCTAGGGGTGTCGGATATCAGTATCGGGACGGCGATCACCTTTATGTTGGTGGCTACCGCAGTGCTGTACACCCTGTGCATCCGCCTGCTGGTCAGCGGCCGCGGCATGCGTGCCTGAGCCTTTGAGTTTGCGCCGGCGCCACTGCCGGCCCACCCACCATCGCCAGTACAGCAAGGTGGTGAAGTAGGCGAGGATGCCCAGCACCACGCCACACACCACCGAGCCGAGCAGGAAGGGTTGCCACAGGGTCGACAGCTGGTCGGTGATCCATTCGAAGGTCAGGTCGTCGGGCAGGGTGCGCGGCGGTATCTGCAGCAGCCAGGCGCCGGTCATGTAGGTGACCAAGAACACCGGTGGCATGGTCAGCGGGTTGGTCAGCCACACCAGGCTGACCGCGATCGGCAGGTTGCCGCGCACCGGGATCGCCAGCGCAGCGGCCAGCAGCATCTGCATGGGGATGGGGATCAGCGCCGCGAACAGGCCCACGCCCATGGCCCGGGCCACCGAGTGCCGGTTCAGGTGCCAGAGGTTCGGGTCGTGCAGCAACGTACCGAAAAAGCGTAAGGACTTGTGTTCCCGAATGCTGGTCGGATCCGGCATGTAGCGTTTGAAAAGTCGGCGCGGCATGTAGGCTCCCGGGGTGTTGATCGGGGCAGTATGCCTTGATTACTTAACGGCCTCGTTTAGAGTTTGTGACAATTGTTGAGCAAGCTTTGCCGGCATTTGCGCTATGCCTGAGAAGGTCATTTCGCAGCGGAGCTCTACCTCATGCGCACAGGGATGTTTGCGCTCGCGCTCGGGCTGCTCTGCCTGGGCTTTCTCCCCGTATTGCCATCGGTCGGATGGCTACTTCTGCTGTTAGTCGGCGCTGTCGCCTGCCTGTTCACGCGGTTTTGGCCAGTGGGCTGTTTTCTGTTGGGCCTGTGCTGGGCGTGCGGGTCGGCCCAGCGAGCGCTAGATGACCGACTCGCGCCTGAACTGGATGGCCGCACGTTATGGCTGGAGGGCAAGGTTGTCGGCCTGCCGAGCCGCACCGCGCAAGGCGTGCGCTTCGAGCTGGAGCAACCCTACTCACGGCGTGCCGAACTGCCGCGGCGCCTGCAACTGAGCTGGTTCGACGGGCCGCCGGTGCGTGCAGGCGAGCAGTGGCGCTTGGCAGTGGCCCTGCAGCGGCCTGCCGGGCTGCTCAACCCCCATGGGCCTGATCGAGAGGCACAATTGCTGGCACGGCGGGTGGGGGCTACTGGCACGGTCAAGGCCGGGCAGGTGTTGAGCGCTGTAGCGGGCAGCTGGCGAGACGAACTGCGGCAACGGTTGTTGGCGGTCGAGGCCAATGGCCGGCAAGCGGTGTTGGTGGCCTTGGTGTTGGGCGACGGTGCGGGCCTGGCCCGCGAGGACTGGCAGACGCTGCAGGCCACGGGCACGGTGCACCTGCTGGTGATTTCCGGGCAGCACATCGGCCTGGTGGCGGGTTTGCTCTATGGCCTGGTTGCCGGGTTGGCACGTTGGGGCCTGTGGCCCGCGCGGCTGCCCTGGCTGCCCTCGGCTTGCGGCCTGGCGATGGCAGGCGCGCTGGCCTACGGCTGGCTTGCCGGTGGCGGCGTGCCGGTGCAGCGGGCCTGCCTGATGCTGGCAGTGGTGTTGCTTTGGCGTCTGCGCTTTCGTCACCTTGGCGCGACGCTGCCGTTGCTGCTGGCGCTGGTCGCCGTGCTGTTGTTCGAACCCTTGGCGGCGCTGTTGCCGGGGTTCTGGCTGTCGTTTGCCGCTGTGGCGACCTTGATCTACTGCTTCAGTGCCCGCCTGGGTGGCTGGCGGCCCTGGCAGGCCTGGACGCGTGCGCAATGGGTGATCGCCATCGGCTTGCTGCCGGTGCTGCTGGCCACTGGCTTGCCGGTGAGCCTGAGTGCGCCCCTGGCCAACTTGCTGGCGGTGCCGTGGGTCAGCCTTGCGGTGTTGCCGTTGGCTTTGCTGGGGACGCTGCTGTTGCCCGTGGCGGGTGGAGGAGAGGCTTTGCTGTGGCTGGCCGGGGGCTTGCTGGAGGTGCTGTTCAGGGTCTTGGCCCTGGCCGCGAGCTGGCGCCCAGCGTGGGTGCCGCCGGCCTTGCCGCTGTGGGCCTGGTCAGTGGTGTGCCTGGGCGCGCTGCTGGTGCTGCTACCCCGTGGCGTGCCCTTGCGAGGGTTGGGCGGGCTCATGCTGCTGGCGTTATGGGTGCCTAGGGCGTCGGTGCCCTTGGGGCAGGTGGAGGTCTGGCAGTTGGACGTCGGCCAGGGGCTGGCGGTGCTACTGCGTACCCGCAATCACAGCCTGCTCTACGATGCCGGGCCAGCAAAAGGGGAGTACGACGCGGGGGCGCGTGTGGTGCTGCCGACCCTGCGCAAGCTGGGCGTAAGCCACTTGGATGCGATGCTGATCAGCCACGCCCATGCCGACCATGCTGGGGGCGCGCCGGCCATTGCGCAGGGCATGTCTGTCACGCGGGTGCTCGGTGGCGAGGAGTTAGAGGGCCTTGGGCTGCAGCCGTGTGTCACCGGTGAGCAATGGGAGTGGGATGGCGTGCGTTTTTCCCTCTGGCATTGGGCTGAAGGGCAGAGCAGTAACGACCGCTCATGCGTGCTGCTGGTCGAGGCGCAAGGGGAGCGCTTGCTGTTGGCCGGCGACCTGGAGGCCGCAGCTGAACGGGCCTGGCTGGCGTCTACTGATACACCCCGCATCGACTGGCTGCAGGCCCCGCACCATGGCAGTCGCAGCTCGTCCATCGAGGCATTCATCCGCGCCACGGCGCCACGTGGAGTGCTGATATCGCGGGGGCGCAACAATGGTTTTGGTCATCCGCATGCCCAGGTGCTCGAGCGCTATCGGCGGCATGGGCTGGCGATTCATGATACGGCGCTGGAGGGTGCGTTGCGCTTGGTGCTGGGGCGTCAGGGTGACGTTGAGGGTGTGCGGGGGCAGCGGCGCTTCTGGCGTGAAGCGGGCAGTGGCTGATCGGGCCCTTTCGCGGGCAAGCCCGCGAAAGGGCCCGCCAAGGCAACCGAGAACCCACGGTGGCAACTGGGTCCGGCCAATTCCCTGACCTTCGGCAGATGAGCCCCCGGCGGTCCTATGGTAGAGTGGCGGCCTTTTTCCGAAGGGGCGTTTACTGTGTGGGAATTGGTCAAGTCCGGTGGTTGGATGATGCTGCCGATCATTCTGAGTTCCATCGTTGCCATGGCTATCGTTGTCGAGCGCCTGTGGACCCTGCGCGCCAGTCGCGTGACCCCGCCACACCTGTTGGGCCAGGTCTGGATGTGGATCAAGGACAAGCAACTCACCAGTGACAAGCTCAAGGCCCTGCGCGCCGATTCGCCGCTGGGCGAAATCCTTGCCGCAGGCCTTGCCAACTCGCGCCATGGCCGCGAAATCATGAAAGAGTGCATCGAGGAGGCCGCATCGCGCGTCATCCACGAGCTGGAGCGCTACATCAGCACCCTTGGCACCATCGCTGCGATGGCCCCGTTGTTGGGCCTGCTGGGCACCGTGCTGGGCATGATCGACATTTTCAGCGCCTTCATGGGCTCGCAGATGACCGCCAACGCCGCCGTATTGGCCGGGGGTATTTCCAAGGCCCTGGTCACCACTGCAGCGGGCTTGATGATCGGTATCCCGGCGGTGTTCTTCCACCGTTTCCTGCTGCGCCGCATCGATGAGCTGGTGGTCGGCATGGAACAAGAGGCGATCAAGCTGGTGGAAGTGATCCAGGGCGACCGTGAAGTCGAAGTGGCCGGAGGCAAGGCGTGAAGTTTCGGCGCAATCGCCAGCGGGAGAACGTCGACATCAACCTGGCGTCGCTGATCGACGTGGTGTTCGTCCTGTTGCTGTTCTTCGTAGTCACCACCACCTTCACCCGCGAGACGCAACTGCGCGTCGAACTGCCCGAGGCCGCCAGCGCCGAGCAGCCACCGGCCGATGAGCGCAAGCTGGTGGAAGTCACCATCAGTGCCGAGGGCGTGTATTCGGTCAACAACAACCTGCTGCCCAAAAGCGACCTGGCCACCTTGAGCGAGGCCATTGAGCGTGAGTCGGGCGGTGATCACACGTTACCGCTGGCGATCAGCGCTGACGGCAAGACACCGCACCAGGCCGTGGTGACCGCGATGGATGCGGCCGGCAAGCTCGGGTTCAGCCAGCTGCGCATGACCACCGTCGAGGCAGCCCAGGGGACGCCTTGATGGCCTTTGCCGACCGTTTGCTCGCCGCCTGGTACGCCGGGCACCCGGCCCTGGCGCTGCTACGCCCGCTTGAAGCCCTGTACCGCCGCGTGGTGACGCGCAAGCGTGCGCGTTTTCTCAGCGGCGAAAGTCCCAGCTATCGCGCGCCGGTGCCGGTGATCGTGGTGGGCAATATTACCGTGGGAGGCACTGGCAAGACGCCGATGATCCTCTGGCTGATCGAGCATTGCCGCCGGCAGGGGCTCAAGGTCGGTGTGGTCAGCCGCGGTTATGGCGCCAGGCCAGCGCACCTGCCTTGGCGCGTTGAGGCCGACCAGGCTGCCGACCAAGCCGGTGACGAGCCGCTGTTGATCGTCCAGCGCACGGGCGTACCCTTGATGATCGACCCCGATCGGTCGCGCGCGGTGCAGGCGCTGCTGGCCAGCGAGCCGCTTGACCTGGTCCTGTGCGATGACGGCATGCAGCACTACCGCCTGGCGCGAGACCTGGAGCTGGTGTTGATTGACGCCGCCCGTGGTCTGGGCAATGGCCGCTGCCTGCCCGCCGGGCCGTTGCGCGAGCCGGCCGAGCGCCTGCAAGAAGCCGACGCGGTGCTGTTCAACGGTGCCCGCGCCGACTCACCAGCCGGCTTTGCCTTTAGCTTGCAGCCCTCGGCACTGGTCAACGTGCGCAGCGGTGAGCGGCGTGGTTTCGATCTGTTCCCGGCTGGCCAGCGCCTGCACGCGGTGGCGGGCATCGGTAACCCGCAACGTTTCTTCAATACCCTGCAAGGGCTAAACTGGCAGCCGGTGCCGCACCCGTTCGCCGACCACGCGCAGTTCAGCGCCGAGCGGCTGACGTTCACGCCGCCGTTGCCGTTGGTGATGACCGAGAAAGACGCGGTCAAATGCCGTGCCTTCGCTGCTGACGACTGGTGGTACCTGGCCGTCGAGGCGCAGCCGTCGCCTGCCTTCAGCGCCTGGTTCGACAGCCAGTTGCAGCGCCTGCTGCCTGGGCACCGAACGCCCTGAGCCCCTTTTCAATTTCCGGCCACCTGGCCTCAAGGAAGCTTTCATGGACACCAAACTGCTCGATATCCTGGCCTGCCCGATCACCAAGGGCCCGCTCAAGCTCAGCGCCGACAAGACCGAGCTGATCAGCAAGGGCGCGGGCCTGGCTTACCCGATTCGCGACGGCATCCCGGTGATGCTGGAAAGCGAAGCGCGTACCTTGACCGACGATGAGCGCCTGGACAAATGAGCCTGGACTACACGGTAGTGATCCCCGCCCGCCTGCGCTCTTCGCGCCTGCCGGGCAAGCCGCTGGCGCTGATTGCCGGTAAGCCGATGGTCCAGCACGTGTGGGAACAGGCGCGCAAGAGCGCGGCCAGCCGTGTGGTCATCGCCACGGATGACGCCAGCATCGTCGAGGCCTGCCAGGCATTTGGGGCCGAAGTGCTGCTGACCCGCGCCGACCATGAATCCGGTACCGACCGCCTGGCCGAAGTGGCGGCGCACCTCGGGTTGCCCGCCGACGCCATCGTGGTCAACGTGCAGGGCGACGAGCCGCTGATTCCGCCGGTGATCATCGACCAGGTGGCGGCCAACCTGGCGGCCCACCCTGAAGCCGGTATCGCCACGTTGGCCGAGCCGATCCACGAGCCACAGGTGGTGTTCAACCCCAATGCGGTCAAGGTGGTCTGCGACAAGAATGGCCTGGCCCTGAGCTTCAGCCGCGCGCCGCTGCCCTGGGCGCGTGATGCCTTCGCCGCCAACCGCGAGCAACTGCCGGAAGGCGTGCCTTATCGTCGCCACATCGGCATGTATGCCTACCGCGTGGGCTTCCTTCAGGACTTCGTCGGTTGGGGGCCGTGCTGGCTCGAGCAAACCGAAGCCTTGGAGCAATTGCGTGCCTTGTGGCATGGCGTGCGCATTCATGTCGAAGACGCCCTTGAGGCACCTGCGGTGGGCGTCGATACCCCTGAAGACCTGGAGCGCGTTCGGCGCTTGCTGGAGGCTTGATGCGCGTCCTGTTCGTTTGCCTGGGCAACATCTGTCGCTCGCCTACCGCCGAAGGCGTACTGCGCCATCAGTTGCAGGCCGCGGGGCTTGCCGAGCAGGTGCACGTGGCGTCCGCCGGTACCGGTGACTGGCACGTCGGCAAGGCGCCCGACAGCCGCACCTGCAAGGCCGCCATGGCGCGGGGCTACGACCTTTCGCAGCAGCGCGCCCAGCAGGTCAATGTGGCCCACTTTGCCGAGTACGACCTGATCCTGGCCATGGACGAAAGCAACTTGAGCCATTTGCGAGCCATGCGCCCGCAGTCTGCGCCCGGCGAGCTCGACCTGTTCCTGCGTCGCTATGGCGCGAAGCTGGATGAAGTGCCAGACCCGTACTACGGCGGCGCTGATGGTTTCGAGCAGGTCCTGGACCTGATCGAGGACGCGTGCGAAGCGTTGGTCGTGGAAATCAAGGGGCGGTTATGACAGCGCTGTGGCAGGAGCACGTTTCGCTCAAGCCTTACAACACCTTTGGCATTGACGTCAGGGCCCGGCATTTCAGCCAGGTGCATGATGACGACGAGGTGCGTGAGGCGCTGGCCGAAGCGCACCGCCGAGGCGTGCCGGTGCTGGTCATTGGCGGTGGCAGCAACCTGCTGCTGACCGGTGATGTCGACGCGTTGGTGCTGCACATGGCCAGCCGTGGCCGCCGCGTGGTCAGCGATGATGGTGAGCACGTTGTGGTCGAAGCCGAGGCGGGCGAGCCTTGGCACCCGTTCGTGCAGTGGACGCTGGCACACGGTTTTTGCGGGTTGGAGAACCTCAGCCTGATCCCGGGCACGGTGGGCGCTGCACCCATGCAGAACGTGGGCGCCTATGGCGTCGAGATCAAGAACGTGTTTGCCGGCTTGACCGCACTGGACCGCCAGACCGGCGAGCTACGTGACTTTGGGTTGGAAGAATGCGCCTTTGGCTACCGCGACAGCCTGTTCAAGCGTAACCCTGGGCGCTGGCTGATCTTGCGCGTGCGCTTCATGCTGACCCATACGCTGCAAGCCCACCTGGACTATGGCCCTGTGCGCCAGCGTTTGGTGGAGCAGGGCGTAGCGCAGCCGAGTGCGCAGGCGATCAGTGATGCCATCTGCAGCATTCGCCGCGAGAAGTTGCCGGACCCCGCCGAGTTGGGCAATGCCGGGAGCTTTTTCAAGAACCCTGTGGTGTCTGCCGCGCTTGTCGAGCGTATCCGGGGGCAGTTCCCGGGTGTCGTGGCTTATCTCCAGGCCGATGGCCAGGTGAAGCTGGCGGCAGGGTGGTTGATCGAACAGGCGGGGTGGAAGGGCTATCGCGATGGCGATGCCGGCGTGCATCGGTTGCAGTCGTTGGTGCTGGTCAATTATGGCCAGGCGAGCGGGGCGCAGCTGCATGACCTGGCGCGGCGGATTCAGGCAGATATCTACGAGCGATTCGGGGTTGAGCTGGAGATGGAGCCTAACCTGTACTGAGGCGTGCTGTAGGAGCAGTCTTGTGCTGCGAAGAGGCCGGTGAAAGCACTGTAGATCTTTGGTGTTTGCACTGGCCTCTTCGCAGCACAAGGCTGCTCCTACCTGATCCGGGTTGAGGCCTGAAATAGAGGCAAGCAAGAAAAAGCCCCGCCAGTTCGCACTGGCGGGGCTTTTTCATTCAGCCTTGGCTATCAGCCGTGATGAGGTTTGTGCTCATCAGCGGTTTCCAGGGCAGTTTCCTGCGTCGATGCAGCAGCTTCCTGCGCAGCTTTAGCAGCAGCCTCGGCTTCACGCTTGCGGCGACGCACTTCACGTGGGTCGTTAGGCGCGCGGCCGTTTGGCAGCATTACAGTGGCGGTTTCGACCACCGCAGGTGCTTCGACCGGTGCAGGCTCTACCGCAACTGGAGCAGGCTCAACGACCACTTCCGGCTGGGCTTCAACAACCGGAGCAGGTGTTTCGATAGCCGGTGCTTGTTCGATGAAGGCCGGGGCCTTTTCGATTTCACCGGCTTCGACCGCTGCCGCTTCCACTGGGGCTTCGGCAGCCACTGCAGGTTCGGCCGCAGGGGCTTCTTCCGCGACCGGTTGTGGCGCAACTTCAACCACAGGTTCGGCGGTCGCTTCCACCACTACGGGTTCGCTGACAGGTTGTTCGACCACCGGAGCAATGGCGACGTCCTCGGCCTGTGCAACGGCTTCGACCTGCTCGGCGGGCTTGGCGACTTCGCGGGTGTCGGTTTCGGCGACTTCGGCGGTAGCGCGCTCGGCCTGCTGGTTGGCTTGAGCTTCGGCATCGGCACTGATGCTGCTGCTGGCAACAGCCGCGGTCACGGCCAAGCCGGCAGCCAGTTCGGCACCCAGCTCGCTGGCCTGGTGCTGTTGTGGCTGCTCTTCGCTGCCGTCGTCTTCGCTGCCTTCGATCAGCTCACCGTTGGCATTGCGCTGACGCTCGCGACGGTTGCTGCGACGACGCTGGCCGCGGGAACGGCGGCGCGGACGCTCGCCATCGGCGCCTTCCTGCTCGTCTTGCAGAAGTTCTTCGTTCGGCAGTTGCTCTTCGGCAAGCTCTGCAGCCTGCTCGGTGGCTTCTTCGCTGGCACGTGGCTGGCGCTCTTCACGTGGTGGGCGTGGGGCACGCTCTTCACGTGGGGCACGTTCTTCGCGAGGGGCGCGTTCTTCACGCGGAGCACGTTCTTCACGTGGCGCGCGCTCTTCGCGAGGGGCACGCTCTTCACGTGGTGCGCGTTCTTCACGCGGTGCACGCTCTTCGCGTGGGGCGCGTTCTTCACGTGCTACACGCTCTTCACGTGGCTGGCGCTCTTCACGTGCAGCGGGTGCCGGCGTGGCTTCCAGCGGCTCGCGCAGTTCGCGTACCGGGCGTTCTTCGCGGTTGCCACGACGGTCTTCGCGAGGCTGACGTGGTTGGCGCTCTTCGCGCGGTGCACGTTCTTCACGCGGGGCACGTTCTTCACGTGGTGCGCGTTCTTCGCGAGGCTGACGCTCTTCGCGTGGGGCGCGCTCGGCACGCTCTTCGCGTGGCTTGCGCTCTTCATCGCGGCGGCCGTTACGGTTGCGGGTCTGCTGGCGGCCGTTGCGACGCTCTTCGTTGCGCGGGGTGCGTTCAGCAGCTGGTTTTTCGGCAGTGACGGCCGGTGCGGCGACCGGTTCGTCCTTGCCGGCGAACAGGCTGACCAGCGACTTGACCAGGCCTTTGAACAGGCTTGGCTCTGGGGCGCTTGGCGCCGGGGCTGCCGGTGCGGCAGGCTGCTGCGGCTCTTCGACAGTGCTCGGCACCGGCGCATTGGCGCGGGCCGGGGCAGTCTTGACCGCGGCTTCCTGGCGAACCAGGGTGCGGGTGGCGGTCGGCTGCGGCGCTTCTTCGGTTTCGGTGGCTGCGATCTCGTAGCTGGACAGGTTGTTCAGCACTTCCGGGTTGTCGTCGCGCAGGCGCTGGACTTCGAAGTGCGGGGTTTCCAGGTGATCGTTCGGCAGGATGATGATGCGTGCACGGGTGCGCAGTTCGATCTTGGTGATCGAGTTGCGTTTCTCGTTCAGCAGGAAAGCCGCGACCGGGATCGGCACCTGGGCGCGCACTTCGGCAGTGCGGTCCTTCAGCGCTTCTTCCTCGATCAGGCGCAGGATGGCCAGCGACAGCGACTCGACGTCACGGATGATGCCGGTACCCGAGCAGCGTGGGCAGACGATGCCGCTGCTTTCGCCCAGCGATGGGCGCAGGCGCTGACGGGACATTTCCAGCAGGCCGAAGCGCGAGATGCGGCCAACCTGAACGCGGGCGCGGTCGGCCTCAAGGCACTCACGCACACGCTCTTCGACGGCGCGCTGGTTCTTCGCCGGGGTCATGTCGATGAAGTCGATGACGATCAGGCCGCCGATATCACGCAGACGCAGTTGGCGGGCGATTTCCTCGGCCGCTTCCAGGTTGGTCTGCAGGGCGGTTTCCTCGATGTCGCTGCCTTTGGTGGCGCGCGCCGAGTTGATGTCGATGGAGACCAGGGCCTCGGTCGGGTCGATCACGATCGAACCGCCGGACGGCAGGTCGACGACGCGCTGGAAGGCGGTCTCGATCTGGCTCTCGATCTGGAAACGGTTGAACAGCGGAACGCTGTCTTCGTACAGCTTGACCTTGCTGGCGTACTGCGGCATCACCTGGCGGATGAAGGTCAGGGCTTCTTCCTGGGCGTCCATGCTGTCGATCAGCACTTCGCCGATGTCCTGGCGCAGGTAGTCGCGGATGGCGCGGATGATGACGTTGCTTTCCTGGTAGATCAGGAATGGCGCGGCGCGGTCAAGGGAGGCTTCCTTGATGGCGGTCCACAGCTGCAGCAGGTAGTCCAGGTCCCATTGCATTTCTTCGCTGCTGCGGCCAAGGCCGGCAGTGCGCACGATCAGGCCCATGTCGCCCGGCACGGTCAGGCCGTTCAGGGCTTCGCGCAGTTCGTTGCGCTCTTCGCCTTCGATGCGGCGGGAGATGCCACCGGCGCGTGGGTTGTTGGGCATCAGCACCAGGTAGCGGCCGGCCAGGCTGATGAAGGTGGTGAGGGCGGCGCCTTTGTTGCCGCGCTCTTCCTTTTCGACCTGGACGATGACTTCCTGGCCTTCGCTGAGGACGTCCTTGATATTGACGCGGCCTTCGGGGGACTTCTTGAAGTACTCGCGGGAGATTTCTTTCAGCGGCAGGAAGCCGTGACGTTCGGAGCCGAAGTCGACGAAGGCGGCTTCGAGGCTAGGTTCGATGCGGGTGATCTTGCCTTTGTAGATGTTGGCCTTTTTCTGCTCACGGGCGCCGGACTCGATGTCCAGGTCGTAGAGGCGTTGGCCGTCCACCAGGGCTACACGCAACTCTTCGGGTTGAGTTGCGTTAATCAGCATTCTTTTCATGTTGTACCGTCGGTTTCCGGGCTGCCGGAAACGGCGTTCGGCACACACGACGTCTCATGGTCGGTGCCAAGGTGCGCAAAGGGTGGCGGGGCCACCCCCGTGTCGAGCGACGTTCGGCACCAGCCGGTTGCCCAGCCTGCCGTTGTCACGACGACGCGTCCTGTTTGCTGCGGTGCCTACCAGGCCCTTGTGGCTTTCGAATAGGTATCCGAATCAACCCAGCGGGCCAAGTGCACTCAGTCAGGAGGAGGAATCAACCTTCAGCCGTGGACGCCCGGAGGCATCTGTTTCAGGACCTTATCCGCTCGCCGCCCATGTCAGTGGGCCGGTGGCCGGACGCGGTGCTACACGGTCCGAGGGCTGTGCATCTCCACCCTGCACGTATCCCTGATAATTCGGGTGCTGCCGCGCGCTGAATCCGCAACGGGTTGCATTTTTCGCCAGCGCGGGTTCCGCGCTGGCGCCATTCATGTCCAAGGCAGGTATTTCCGAAGCATTCGCCGTGCGTTGCGTGGAAGCGACGAGGCGGGCAGAGGTGCAGCGAAAAGAATCGGGTAAGCAGGTGAAACACCGCACTTGTCGTTTTTTTTCGGTCTTCTCTACACAGCGCTGGTGGCGATTCCAGGCAATTCGGTAAACTGGCGAAAACCCCGTAGGACGGCCTCGCGTCCTGGAGAATTGCGAAGGTCAGGGACCGGCGAAGAGCCTGGTGCCGCTGGCCTGCCGCTTTTGGCGGCGTTCGCGACTATAGCAGCAATGATTAAGTGCTTCAATTCCATAAAAAATTGTTATGATCCCTTGATGACGACCAATACCCCTCCGACTTCCGGCGTTCAGCTGATCGAAGTCGCGCCGGAGCTTGCCGGCCAACGCATCGACAATTTCCTCATCACGGCCCTCAAGGGCGTGCCCAAGACGCTTGTCTACCGCATCCTGCGCAAGGGTGAAGTGCGGGTCAACAAGGGTCGGGTCAAGCCTGAGTACAAGATTCAGGCCGGCGATATCGTGCGGGTACCACCCGTCCGCTTGCCCGAGCGTGATGCGCCTGCGCCGGTTGCGCAAGGCCTGTTGCAGCGTCTGGAAGCGGCGATTGTCTATGAAGACAAAGCGCTGATCGTGATGAACAAGCCGGCCGGTATCGCCGTGCATGGCGGCAGTGGCCTGAGCTTCGGGGTGATCGAGGCGCTGCGCCAGCTGCGCCCGGACGCCAAGGAGCTTGAGCTGGTGCACCGCCTGGACCGCGACACGTCCGGCCTGCTGATGATCGCCAAGAAGCGCAGCATGCTGCGCCACCTGCATGCCGCATTGCGTGGCGACGGTGTCGACAAGCGCTACATGGCCTTGGTGCGCGGCCACTGGCCGACTGCCAAGAAGCAGGTGAACGCACCGTTGCTCAAGAGCAACCTGCGTTCTGGTGAGCGTATGGTCGAGGTCAATGACGAGGGCAAGGAAGCGCTGACCCTGTTCCGTGTGCTGCGCCGTTTTGGCGACTTCGCGACCATTGTCGAGGCGCGCCCGATCACCGGTCGCACCCACCAGATTCGTGTGCACACCTTGCATGCCGGGCACATGATCGCGGGTGACAGCAAGTACGGCGACGAAGACTTCAGTCGCGAAATCCGCGAGCTGGGCGGCAAGCGCTTGTTCCTGCATGCCTACGCCCTGACCGTGCCGCTGCCTGACGGCGGTGAGCTCAAGCTCGAGGCGCCGGTGGATGAGGTATGGGCTAAGACGGTTGAGCGTTTGAGTGTGTCCTGAGCGATGAAAAAGCCGTATGAACTGCTGATATTCGACTGGGATGGCACCCTGGCCGATTCCATTGGCCGCATCGTCGAGGCCATGAATGCCGCCGCCGAGCGTGCCGGTGAGGCGCCAAGCCACGAAGAGGCGGTCAAGGGCATCATCGGTCTGGCCCTGGGGGAGGCGATCCATACCTTGTACCCGCACCTGACGCCGGCAGCCCTGGAACGCTTCCGGCAGCACTATGCCGACATCTACATGGCGCTCGACCAGCAGCCCTCGCCGTTGTTCGAGGGCGTGGTCGAATCGCTGGATGCCTTCCGTGCAGAGGGTTACCGCTTGGCGGTGGCGACCGGCAAGGCGCGTCGCGGCCTGGATCGGGTGCTCAAGGCCAATGGTTGGGAGCAGTTCTTCGACATCACCCGTGCTGCTGACGAGACCCGTGGCAAGCCGCACCCGCTGATGCTCGAGGAAATTCTCGGCCATTGTGGTGTCGAACCAGGAGGTGCGCTGATGGTCGGCGATTCGGCGTTCGACCTGCAGATGGCCAGCAATGCTGGTATGCATTCGGTGGCTGTCGGGTATGGCGCGATGTCGTTGCAGTCATTGGCCGAATTCGGCCCGCAGCTGTGCATCGATCATTTTTCCCAGTTGCGTGAGTGGCTGGGCCGTTCCGCGTAATTTCACGCCCAAGGCAGGTAAGCATGGCAGACGAATGGAAAGCCCCTGAGTCCGAACCCGAGGAGCGCGAAGAGCGCAAGAGTTGGAAGCTGTTGGAAAAGACCCTGCTGGCGGGCGTCCAGGAGCAGCGTCGCGCGCGGCGCTGGGGGATCTTCTTCAAGCTGCTGACCTTTGTCTACCTGTTCGGCATGTTGGTGCTGTTCACGCCGCTGATGGACATGGACAAGGCGGCTTCGCGCAGTGCCAGCCATACAGCGCTGATCGAAGTGCGAGGCGTGATCGCCGACCAGGAGGCTGCCAGTGCCGATAACCTCGTCAAGAGCCTGCGTGAGGCGTTCAAGGACGCCAAGACCAAGGCGGTGGTGCTGCGCATCAACAGCCCAGGTGGCAGCCCGGTGCAGGCGGGTTATGTCTATGACGAAATTCGTCGCCTGCGTGCCGAGTACCCGGCCATCAAGCTGTATGCGGTAATTACCGACTTGGGCGCTTCTGGTGCTTACTACATTGCCAGTGCGGCGGACGAGATCTACGCCGACAAGGCTAGCCTGGTTGGCTCCATCGGGGTGACGGCAGCGGGTTACGGGTTTGTCGGGTCGATGGAGAAGCTCGGGGTCGAGCGACGCACGTACACTGCAGGCGAGCACAAGGCCTTCCTGGATCCGTTCTCGCCAGAGAAGCCGGAAGAACGGGCGTTCTGGCAGGGTGTGCTGAACACCACGCACCAGCAGTTCATCGCCATGGTCAAGCAGGGGCGGGGTGACCGCCTGAAAGACAAAGAGCACCCGGAGCTGTTCAGTGGCCTGATCTGGACCGGCGAGCAGGCCAAAGCGCTGGGTCTGGTGGATGGCCTGGGCAGTGCCAGCTATGTCGCGCGGGAGGTTGTCGGCGAGAAGGAGTTGGTGGATTTCACGGTCGAGGAATCGCCGTTTGATCGTTTCTCGAAGCGGCTGGGTGCCAGTGTGGCGGAGCATCTGGCGATGTATATGGGGTTCCAGGGGCCGTCGTTGCGTTGAGGGTTCGCCGTCGCAGTTTCGGTGCCTGTGAGATCAAGCGCCGCCCGCGCGCCGGTGCCCCAGGAATAATTGGCCCGAAACAACTGTAGGAGCAGCCTTGTGCTGCGAAGCGCCGCGCGGGCGGCGCTCGACCTCATAAGCGCCACAAATGTTGAGCCTAAGGTATCTCCACCCCTTCCTTCATCAGCATATCCACCAGCCGAATCAGCGGCAGCCCCACCAGGCTGGTCGCATCGCACCCGTGCGTGCTTTGGAACAGGCTCACCCCCAGTCCCTCCGCCTTGAAGCTCCCGGCGCAATCTAGCGGCTGTTCTGCCGTCACATAGCGCTCGACCTGTTTGCGGCCCAGTTCACGCATAGTGACGGTAAAGGGCACGCAATCGACCTGGCAGTGCCCTGTGGCGCTGTTCAGCAGTGCCAGCCCGGTCAGAAAGGTCACCTGCTGCCCGCTCGCCTCCAGCAGCTGCTCGCAGGCGCGGGCGAAGGTGTGTGGCTTGCCCAGGATCTGTTCACCCAGCACGGCGACCTGATCAGAGCCGATGATCAGGTGCCCAGGGTGGCTGCCCGCCAATGCCTCTGCTTTTTGCCTGGCCAGGCGCCGTACCAGCTCCACGGCAGGCTCGTCACCCAGTCGCTGCTCGTCTATATCGGGGCTTACGCAGGTAAATGGCAGGCGCAGGCGGGCGAGCAGTTCGCGTCGATAAGGGGAGCTGGAAGCCAGTAATAAGGGAAGCATGGTAGACTCCTGGTCAGTTGAACCAAATTCTAACATGCAACATGCCGCCTAATTTCCTTTGACAGGTGCGGGGGGCATCCCTAGAATGCTGCGCCTATGTTGAATGACCCGATTCCACCTCACGTTGACCCGCGCAAATTAGCCGATCGTGGCGTAACCCTTGAAGGTTCGCTGCAACTCGCTGATTTGGAAAGACTCTGCGACCCGCTTTCCGACAATGTCGGTACGGTGCAGGCGAAGTTAAATTTTGAACGAGATGAACAGCACGTGGTGGTTATCCACAGCGAGCTCGACGTCGAGGTCAAGATGGTTTGCCAGCGTTGTCTTGAGCTGGTCACCCTGCCGATCCACAGCGAATGTACTTACGCCGTGGTGAAGGAGGGTGCGAATACCCAGTCGTTGCCGAAAGGCTATGACGTGCTGGAACTGGGCGAAGATCCATTGGATCTGCAGGCGCTGGTCGAGGAGGAGCTTCTGCTCGCCTTGCCAATCGTGCCTGCTCATCATCCGGAAGAATGCCAGCAGCCGGCGGGCGCAGACGAGCCCGATTCGAGCAAGGACGAGGTATCGCGGTCCAACCCGTTCAGTGTTTTGGCGCAGTTAAAGCGTGACCCAAACGTTTAGGAGTTAATCAATTATGGCTGTTCAGCAGAACAAAAAATCCCGCTCTGCCCGTGACATGCGCCGTTCGCACGACGCTCTGTCGGAAAACGCGCTGTCGGTAGAGAAAACCACCGGTGAAGTTCACCTGCGCCACCACGTATCGCCAGAAGGCGTATACCGTGGTCGCAAAGTGGTCGACAAGGGCGCTGACGAGTAATCCTTGTCCGCTCAGATCATCGCGATCGACGCAATGGGCGGGGACTTCGGTCCCCGCAGCATTGTCCAGGCTAGCATTGCCTGCCTTTCGGCTACTCCCTCGCTGCACCTGACCCTCGTCGGTCAACCCTCCCTCCTTGAAGATCTTGTCAGCGGCCTTGCGGCGGCGGATCGCGCGCGCCTGCAGATTGTCGCGGCCAGCGAGGTGATTGGCATGGACGAGCGGCCATCCCAGGCGTTGCGTGGCAAACCGGATTCGTCGATGCGCATTGCGCTCGAACTGGTGCGTGACGGCAAGGCTCAGGCCTGCGTGAGTGCCGGCAACACCGGGGCGCTGATGGCGTTGTCGCGTTTCGTGCTCAAGACCCTGCCGGGTATCGATCGGCCGGCCATGGTGGCGGCCATCCCGACCCAGGCGGGGTACTGTCAGTTGCTCGACTTGGGTGCCAATGTCGATTGCAGTGCCGAGAACCTCTTCCAGTTCGCCGTGATGGGCTCGGTGGCTGCCCAGGCGCTGGGCGTGCATCGGCCGCGCGTGGCGCTGTTGAACATCGGCACCGAGGACATCAAAGGCAACCAGCAGGTCAAGCTGGCGGCCACCTTGCTGCAGAACGCCCGTGGGCTCAACTATGTAGGCTTCGTCGAAGGGGATGGCCTGTACCGCGGCGAGGCTGACGTGGTGGTGTGTGACGGTTTTGTCGGCAACATCCTGCTCAAATCCAGCGAGGGCCTGGCGACGATGATCGCTGCGCGCATCGAGAAGCTGTTCAAGGGTGGCGTGTTGTCGCGCGCCGCCGGCGCGCTGGCCATGCCATTGCTCAAACGCCTGCAGGCCGACCTGGCGCCGGCGCGGCACAACGGTGCGAGTTTCCTGGGTTTGCAGGGGATCGTCATCAAGAGTCACGGTTCGGCGGGGGTGCAGGGCTTTCAGAGTGCGATTCAGCGGGCGCTGATCGAGATTCAGGAAAACCTGCCGCAGCGGCTGCATGGCCGCCTTGAAGACCTGTTGCCTTAGGCAATTCGCCGATGAAGTGCTTAAATGTGACCGCTTGGTCCGCGTCTCCATCCAAGTTTTCAGATTCCGCGTCAGGCTGATGCCCGGCGCACCCTATCCGACGACAAGATCATAAGGGCTTGTTCAATGTCTGCATCCCTCGCATTCGTCTTTCCCGGTCAAGGTTCCCAGTCGCTCGGCATGCTCAAAGAATTGGGCGCCGAAAAGCCGGTGATCGTTGAGACCTTCAAGGAGGCCTCCGAGGCTCTGGGCTATGACCTGTGGAAGCTGGTCCAGGAAGGCCCGGAAGAACAACTCAACCAAACCGACAAGACCCAGCCGGCCATCCTCACTGCCTCGATCGCCCTGTGGCGCCTGTGGCTGGAAGAGGGCGGCGCGCAGCCGGCGTTCGTTTCCGGCCACAGCTTGGGTGAATACAGTGCCCTGGTTGCCGCTGGCAGCCTGTCGCTCAAAGATGCAGTGAAGCTGGTCAAGCGCCGTGGCGAACTGATGCAGGAGGCCGTGCCTGCCGGTCACGGCGCCATGGCCGCGATTCTCGGCCTGGACGACGCCGTAGTGGTCGATATCTGTGCCAAGGCCGCCGAAGATGAAGTGGTCAGCGCGGTGAACTTCAACTCGCCAGGCCAGGTCGTGATCGCGGGCAACAAGGCTGCCGTGGACCGTGCCATGGCGCTGTGCAAAGAGGCCGGTGCCAAGCGCGCCCTGCCGCTGGCGGTCAGCGTGCCGTCGCACTGCGCCTTGATGAAGCCGGCTGCCGAGCGTTTTGCCGAATCGGTCAACGCCATTGAATGGACGGCTCCGCAGATCCCAGTGGTGCAGAATGTCACCGCCGCTATCGCCGCCGACCTCGATGCGCTCAAGCATGACCTGCTGGCCCAGCTTTACCAGCCCGTGCGCTGGGTCGAGTGCGTGCAGACCCTGGCCGCCAATGGCGCGGTCAACCTGGTCGAGTGCGGCCCGGGCAAAGTCCTCGCCGGCCTCAACAAGCGTTGCGCCGACGGTGTCACCACCTACAACCTCAATACCCCTGACGCCGTCGCCGCCACCCGTGCGGCGCTGGCCTGAATTGGAGAAGCTTGCATGAGCCTGCAAGGTAAAGTTGCACTGGTCACTGGCGCCAGCCGTGGCATCGGCCAGGCCATTGCCCTCGAACTGGGCCGCCAGGGCGCGACCGTGATCGGCACCGCCACGTCGGCTTCCGGCGCCGAGCGCATTGCCGCCACCCTCAAAGAGCACGGCATCGCCGGCACCGGCATGGAGCTGAATGTGACCAGCGCCGAGTCCATCGAAGCGGTGCTGGGTGCCATCAGCGCACAGTTTGGTGCGCCGACCATCCTGGTCAATAACGCCGGCATCACCCGCGACAACCTCATGCTGCGCATGAAGGACGACGAGTGGTTCGATGTGATCGACACCAACCTGAACAGTCTCTACCGTCTGTCCAAGGGCGTGCTGCGCGGCATGACCAAGGCGCGTTGGGGTCGTATCATCAGCATCGGCTCGGTTGTCGGTGCCATGGGTAACGCTGGTCAGGCCAACTACGCGGCGGCCAAGGCCGGCCTCGAAGGCTTCAGCCGCGCCCTGGCGCGTGAAGTGGGCTCGCGTGGTATCACCGTCAACTCGGTGACCCCGGGCTTCATCGACACCGACATGACTCGCGAGCTGCCAGAAGCGCAGCGCGAAGCCCTGCAGACCCAGATTCCGCTGGGCCGCCTGGGCCAGGCCGAGGAAATCGCCAAGGTGGTTTCCTTCCTGGCCTCCGACGGCGCAGCCTATGTAACCGGCGCTACGGTGCCGGTCAACGGCGGGATGTACATGTAACAACTGCAACTCAATGTGACGGATTTCGTAAAAAAAGAGTCATACTGCGAGCCTAAAATCCGTTATAAAGCTGCAACCAGATTCCAGGCAGCGGGTGCGGTGACTAATCCGAAGGTGCGTTTAGCTTGAAAAGCGAACGTCTTTCTATAAAATTGGTCACCGGCCAGCTGCCTGACATATGTCCATTAGGAGTGAAAACTAGGTATGAGCACCATCGAAGAACGCGTCAAGAAAATCGTCGCCGAGCAACTGGGCGTCAAGGAAGAGGAAGTGACCAACGAGAAGTCCTTCGTCGATGACCTGGGTGCCGATTCGCTTGACACCGTTGAGCTGGTGATGGCTCTGGAAGAGGAATTCGAGACCGAGATTCCTGACGAAGAAGCCGAGAAGATCACTACCGTTCAAGCCGCTATCGACTACGTCAACAGCCACAAGGCCTAAGACGCAGTAGTCGACGCTTCTTGTCGGGAAAAACCGCACTGCCATTGCTGGCGTGCGGTTTTTTCTTTGCGAGCCCCCTGCCTTTAGCTCAAGGGTATCGTTCACCGCGCACCGAGAGCCTGTTGTCATTTCATTCCATCGCATGAATGCAATGCCAAGAGACTCTGTTATTAGAAAAGGAGAGTACTGTGTCGCGTAGACGCGTCGTGGTCACCGGTATGGGTATGCTGTCGCCACTGGGTACCGATGTACCGAGCACCTGGCAGGGCATTCTGGCTGGCCGCAGTGGCATCGGTCCGATCGAACATACGGATCTGTCTGCCTACTCCACCCGTTTCGGCGGCTCGGTGAAAGGCTTTGAGGTCGAACAGTACCTGTCGGCCAAAGAGGCCCGCAAACTTGACCTGTTCATCCAGTACGGCCTGGCGGCCGGGTTCCAGGCCGTGCGTAATGCGGGCCTGGAGGTCAACGACAGCAACCGTGAGCGCATTGGCGTGGCCATGGGCTCGGGCATTGGTGGTCTGACCAACATCGAAGAAACCAGTCGGACCCTGCACGAGCAAGGCCCGCGGCGTATTTCGCCATTCTTCGTGCCGGGTTCGATCATCAACATGATCTCCGGTTTCCTGTCGATCCACCTGGGGTTGCAGGGCCCGAACTACGCCATTGCCACCGCCTGTACCACGGGCACCCACTGCATCGGCATGGCTGCGCGCAACATCGCCTACGGCGAAGCCGACGTGATGATCGCCGGTGGCGCCGAAATGGCCGCCTGCGGCTTGGGCATGGGCGGCTTCGGCGCATCGCGTGCGCTGTCGACCCGCAATGATGAGCCAAGCCGTGCCAGCCGTCCTTGGGACAAAGGCCGTGATGGTTTCGTGCTGTCTGACGGTGCCGGTGCCCTGGTGCTCGAAGAGCTCGAGCACGCCAAGGCCCGTGGCGCGACCATCTATGCCGAGCTGGTCGGTTTCGGCATGAGCGGCGACGCTTACCACATGACCTCGCCACCCGATACCGGCGAAGGCGCTGCCCGTTGTATGGCCAATGCCCTACGCGATGCGGGTATCCAGCCTGAAGAGGTCAGCTACATCAACGCCCACGGCACTTCGACCCCGGCCGGCGATATCGCCGAAGTGGCGGCGATCAAGCGTGTGTTTGGTGAGCATGCCTACAAGCTCGCGGTCAGCTCGACCAAGTCGATGACCGGCCACCTGCTGGGTGCTGCAGGCGCGGTGGAAGCGATCTTCAGCGTGCTGGCGATCAACAGCCAGATGGCGCCGCCGACCATCAACCTGGACGAGCCGGACGAAGGGTGTGACCTGGACTTCGTGCCGCACCAGGCGCGCAGCATGCCGATCGATGTGGTGCTGTCCAACTCGTTCGGCTTTGGTGGCACCAACGGCTCGCTGGTGTTCCGCCGGTTCGCCGGTTGATGCACAGCTGGGTCGACGGCCAGCCGGAGGATGCAGTCAACCTGCAAAACCGCGGCCTGGCATACGGCGATGGTCTGTTCGAGACCATCGCCGTGCGCGGTGGCCGGCCCAGTTTGCTGGCGGGCCACCTCGCACGCCTGGCGCTGGGTTGCCAGCGCCTGGCAATCGACGTCGACCTGGCGTTGGTTGAAGACGAGCTTCTGCGTTACGCCAACCAGCTCGGTGATGGCGTCGCCAAACTCATCCTGACCCGTGGCGACAGCCAGCGCGGCTATGCCCCGGTTGCCGGTGCCGCGCCGCGGCGCATCCTTCAGGGCAGCCCGCTGCCCAGCTATCCTGTCGAGCATGCCGAGCGTGGCGTGCGTTTGTTCCCGTGCCAGACTCGGCTTGGGGAACAACCGCTGCTGGCCGGGCTCAAACACCTCAATCGCCTGGAGCAGGTGCTGGCGCGTGCCGAATGGCAGGACAGCGAGCATGCCGAAGGTCTCATGCGAGATGGGCAGGGCAGGGTGGTCGAAGGGGTGTACAGCAATCTTTTCCTGGTGCGTGACGGCGTGCTACTGACCGCAGACCTCAGCCGATGCGGCGTCGCGGGCGTGATGCGTGCCGCATTGTTGCAGCAGGCCCAGGCGCTGGCCATTCCCGTCCAGGTTCGTGACCTGGCATTCGATGAACTGCAGCAGGCGGATGAAGTATTCGTTTGCAACAGTGTCTATGGGGTTTGGCCTGTGCGGGGAATTGCCGCGCTGAACTGGTCGCCAGGCCCACTCACCCGTAAACTGCAGGCCGTTGCCCGTACGTTACTGGATACCTGAATTCGTGAGACGCAAATTCCTGCTGCTGCTGGAAATGGGGTTGATCCTGGCTGGCCTGGCATTCGGCTGGTCGGCCTGGAAGGTCAACTCGGTCCTGGAGCAGCCCTTGCACGTGACGCAGGAGCGCCTGCTCGATGTGCCCAATGGCACCAACCCCAACCGCATGTTCTACCGCATGCAGAACGAGGGGTTGCTCGATGACGCCTTTTGGCTGCGGCTTTACTGGCGCTTCAACATGGCCGGTACGCCCCTGCACACCGGTGAGTACCGCCTGACCCCGGGCATGACGGTCGAACAGTTATTCGATGCGTGGCGCCGGGGCGATGTCGTGCAGTACAACCTGACCCTGGTCGAAGGCTGGACCTTCCGCCAGGTACGCTCGGCGATCGCCAAGCACGAAAAGCTCAAGCACACGCTGGACGGCCTGTCCGACGCCGAGGTCATGGACAAGCTTGGCCACACCGGGGTGTTCCCTGAAGGCCGCTTCTTCCCGGACACCTATCGCTTCGTGCGTGGCATGAGCGACATCGAATTGTTGCAGCAAGCCTACATGCGCCTGGACGAAGTGCTGGCCAAAGAGTGGTCGGAGCGCACCACCGACCTGCCTTATCGCGACCCCTACCAGGCGCTGATCATGGCCTCGTTGGTGGAGAAGGAAACCGGCATCCCGCAAGAGCGTGGGCAGATTGCCGGCGTGTTCGTGCGGCGCTTGCGCCTGGGCATGATGCTGCAGACCGACCCGACAGTGATCTATGGCATGGGCGAGCGCTACAACGGCAGAATCACCCGTGCCGACCTGCGTGAGCCAACGCCCTATAACACCTACACCATTACCGGCCTGCCGCCGACGCCCATCGCCATGGTCGGCCGCGAGGCGATTCACGCTGCGCTCAATCCGTCCGATGGCACCAGCTTGTATTTCGTCGCTCGTGGCGATGGCAGCCACGTGTTCTCCGACGACCTGGACGATCACAACTCGGCGGTGCGCGAGTTCCAGCTCAAGCGGCGGGCGGATTACCGCTCCAGCCCGGCTCCGCAGGCCCAGCCGGGAGCGGGGGAGGCCGTGGAGCCCGAGGCGCCCGCAGCGGACCAGCCAACCGCGCAGCCTGAGCCCGATGAGGCGCCCGCGCAGGATGCAGCCCCGGCCAGCGACCCTGCCCCCGTCGATGCACCGGCCACTGCGCCGGCGCCCGACGAACAACATTAAGGACTGCCTGTGAGCGGCTTGTTTATTACCTTGGAAGGCCCCGAAGGCGCGGGCAAAAGCACCAACCGTGAATACCTGGCGGCGCGCCTGCGCGAGCAAGGCCTGGATGTGCTGTTGACCCGTGAGCCGGGCGGTACGCCCCTGGCCGAGAAGGTGCGTGAACTGTTGCTGGCACCCAGCGATGAAACCATGGCGGCCGATACCGAGCTGTTGCTGGTGTTCGCTGCACGCGCCCAGCACCTGGCGCAGGTGATCCGCCCTGCGCTGGCCCGTGGCGCCGTGGTGTTATGTGACCGGTTTACCGATGCCACCTACGCTTATCAGGGGGGGGGGCGTGGGTTGTCCGTCGAGCGTATCGCCACCTTGGAGCAATTCGTCCAGGGCGACCTGCGCCCTGAACTGACCCTAGTCTTCGACCTGCCCGTGGAAGTCGGCCTCGCCCGCGCCGCTGCGCGTGGCCGCCTTGACCGTTTCGAGCAGGAAGGCCAGGCCTTCTTCGAGGCCGTGCGCCAAGCCTACCTGCAGCGTGCCCATCGTGAGCCGCAGCGCTACAGCCTGCTGGACGCCGCGCAACCGCTGGAGGCCGTGCAGCGCGCCATCGATGCGCTGCTGCCGGGTATTCTGGAGCGTTGCCGTGGCTGAAGCCTACCCCTGGCAGCAGGCCATCTGGCAGCAGCTGGCCGGTCGCAGTCAGCACGCCCACGCCTACCTGCTGCATGGGCCGCAGGGCATTGGTAAGCGGGCCCTGGCCGAGCGGCTGATGGCGCGCCTGCTGTGTCAGCAGCCGCAGGGCCTGGATGCCTGTGGTAGCTGTAAGTCCTGCTTGCTGCTCAAGGCCGGTAGCCACCCGGACAACTATGTACTGGAGCCCGAAGAGGTCGACAAGCCGATCAAGGTCGACCAGGTGCGTGAGTTGGTGGCTTTCGTGGTGCAGACTGCGCAGTTGGGTGGGCGCAAAGTCGTGTTGATCGAGCCGGTCGAGGCGATGAATATCAATGCCTCCAACGCCCTGCTCAAAAGCCTTGAAGAGCCCTCCGGCGACACCGTTCTGCTGTTGGTCACGCACCAGCCCAGCCGCCTGTTGCCGACCATCAAGAGCCGTTGCCAGCAGGTCGCTTGCCCGCAGCCTAGCCTGGCCCAGAGCCAAGCCTGGCTGGCCCATGCGCTGGCCGACAGCGATGAAGCGGAGCGCGATGAGTTGCTGACCCTGGCCGCTGGGTCGCCATTGATGGCGGTGAGCTTGCAGGCGCAGGGCGTGCGCGAGCAGCGTGCGTTGGTCACCGACGGTGTGAAGAAACTGCTCAAGCAGCAGCAATCGCCCAGTCAGTTGGCAGAGGCTTGGAATGGCGTGCCGTTGTTGCTGTTGTTCGACTGGTTCTGCGACTGGTCGCACCTGATCCTGCGCTATCAGTTGACCCAGGACGAAGAAGGGTTAGGCTTGGCCGA
The DNA here is from genome assembly GCF_024748985.1 of Pseudomonas sp. B21-031. Taxonomy (NCBI): domain Bacteria; kingdom Pseudomonadati; phylum Pseudomonadota; class Gammaproteobacteria; order Pseudomonadales; family Pseudomonadaceae; genus Pseudomonas; species Pseudomonas sp. B21-031. The sequence continues at coordinate 1,637,383 of NZ_CP087181.1, forward strand.
TATGCGCAAGGTTGTGCAGTACCTGGCGCAAAAAAGCCGCCAGGCCAACGTGCTTCAGGTGCAGGCGTGGATCCTGGAACAGCGCCAGAAGGTGCTGGGCAAGGCTAACCTGAACCGCGCCCTGCTGCTCGAAGCGCTGCTGGCGCACTGGCAGCAGTTGCCAGGCGCCCGCTGACTTTCCCTTTTTTCATGTGTGCCGTTATCCCATGCTCGTAGATTCCCATTGCCACCTTGACCGTCTTGACCTGAGCGCCCACCAGGGCTCCCTCGATGCCGCCCTGCAGGCTGCACGTGAACGCGGGGTGGGGCACTTCCTGTGCATTGGCGTCAGCGCCGAGAACGCTGGTGCGGTCAAAGCGCTGAGTGAGCGGTACGCCGATGTCGATTGTTCGGTGGGGGTGCACCCGCTCGACCTGGCACCGGGCGAAACCCCGGCCCTGGAGTGGCTGTTGCGTGAGTTGGCGCATCCGCATGTGGTGGCGATCGGTGAAACCGGCCTGGACTACCACTACGAGCCGGAAGCCGCCGAGTTGCAGCAGGCATCGTTTCGCCTGCACCTGGAGGCCTCGCGCCAGACCGGCAAGCCGGTGATCGTGCATACCCGTGCTGCGCGGGCTGACACCCTGGCGCTGCTGCGCGAGGCGAACTTGCCCCAGGCCGGTGTGCTGCACTGCTTCACCGAAGACTGGGACATGGCCAAGGCGGCGCTGGACCTGGGTTACTACATCTCGTTGTCGGGCATCGTCACCTTCCGCAATGCCGATGCCTTGCGTGAAGTGGCGCGCCAAGTGCCTGTCGACCGCTTGCTGGTGGAGACCGACTCGCCGTACCTGGCACCGATTCCGCACCGGGGCAAGCCTAACCTGCCGCAGTATGTGCGTGAGGTGGCCGAATACGTCGCCTCGTTGCGAGGGGCTAGTTATGAGCAGTTGGCGGAGCAGACCACCGCCAACTTCAAGCGGTTGTTCCCGCTGGCTCGCGTGGCCGGGTAGCGCGACAGGCAAAAAAAACCCGGGTTCTGGGGGAGGGAATCCGGGTTAAGACCATTAGGAGTAAAACAAAGGTACGCGGTCCCTGAGCACCTTTATCGGCGCGCCACTTGGGGGGGATGCGCCGCGCCAACACTTCAAGTATTGGTCAGGTTTGGCGCAGTGCCAGTGGCTGTTGGTCGTTTTTTAAACAGATTTGGAATACGCCCGCGTTCGGTTGCACTCTCAGTGCATGGCCAGGCGCCGCACCTGCTGAACAGTTTCGTCGATCAGCTGCTCACTGGTATAGAAATGCGGTGAAAATCGCACACCGCCGCCGCGCAAAGCGCAACTTGTGCGCTCGGCCATCAAGGCCTTGTGGATGTCCACGCTGGCCTGCCCTTTGATACTGAATGTGACGATGCCCGCTCGTCTGCCTGGGTCAGCCGGGGTGTGCAGCACAACACCGGGCACTGATGCCAAACCTTCATACAACTGGGCCACGCGCTGCTGCAATTGCTGCGCGACCGTGCCGATACCGACCTCCTCCAGGAGCGACAGGCTTGCCTCCAGCGCATGGGCGCCGAGCATGTTAGGGCTGCCACACTCGAAACGCCGCGCGCTGTGTGCGGGCTGCCATTGGCGTCGGTCGAAGTCGCCCAGGTGTTCCAGCATGTGCCAGCCATAGGCATTGAGTTCAAGTTGCGGGCGGAGCGCGGCGCGGCAATAGAACATTCCCAGCCCCTCAGGGCCGAGCATCCACTTATGGCCATCGGCCACGGCAAAATCACACTGAAAGCGTTGTACGTCGAAGGGCAGGGCGCCGACCTGCTGAATGGCATCGATGCAGAACAGTACATTACGCGCCCTGCAACCTTCACCCAGGCGCGCCAGGTCCAGGCGCAGGCCGCTGCCGAACTGCACCGCGCTGACCGCCAATAGCCGGGTGCGCGGGCCGCAGGCCGTCAGCAAGGTGGCTTCGGGGTCTGGGCCGGCCAGGCTGGCCTCGATCACCTGCACGCCACGGTCGGCCAATGCCTCCCACACCACGCGGTTGGAAGGGAACTCCTCGTCGCTGATCACCACCTGGTCGCCCGCTGCCCAGTCCAAGCCAAAGGCAACCAGCGACAGCCCTTCTGAGGTGTTTTTCACCAAGGCGATATCGCCAGGCGAGGGCGCATGAATAAGCCGCGCCAGCCGCGCGCGCAGGCGTCGCTCGGTGGCCAGCCAGGATGTGTACTCGCTGGCACCGAGGCAAACGTTGTCGCGGGCGAAGCGGGCCACTGCCTCGGCAGCCCGGCGTGGCCAGGGGGCGATGGCGGCGTGGTTCAGGTAGCGCAGCCCGGGAGCATGGTCGAACTCATCGTGAAACATAGACATGGTTGGATGATCCGTGCAATTTCCCGCAAGTTAGGCATAATAAACCGCTTCGATTGTCATCCAGTCCTTCCTATGCAGAAAGAACCTCGTAAGGTCCGTGAGTTTCGCCGTCGCGAACAGGAAATCCTCGATACCGCGCTCAAGCTGTTTCTCGAACAGGGTGAAGACAGTGTCACCGTCGAGATGATCGCTGACGCGGTAGGTATCGGCAAAGGCACGATCTACAAGCACTTCAAGTCCAAGGCGGAGATCTACCTGCGCCTGATGCTCGACTACGAGCGTGATTTGAATGAGCTGTTGCATTCGGCCGACGTCGACCGTGACAAGGAAGCCCTGTCGCGGGCCTACTTCGAGTTCCGCATGCGCGACCCGCAGCGCTATCGCCTGTTCGACCGCCTGGAAGAAAAGGTGGTCAAGGGTAATCAGGTGCCGGAGATGGTCGAGCAGTTGCACAGCATCCGCGCCTCCAACTTCGATCGCCTCACCCAGTTGATCAAGGGCCGTATCAGCGAAGGCAAGCTCGAAGACGTACCGCCGTACTTCCACTACTGCGCGGCCTGGGCGTTGGTGCATGGCGCCGTGGCGCTGTACCACTCGCCGTTCTGGAGCAATGTGCTTGAGGATCAGGAAGGTTTCTTCCAGTTCCTCATGGACATCGGCGTACGCATGGGCAACAAGCGCAAACGCGACCCGGAACCCACCCACTGACCGGTCCGGTGGCTCCAGCATGAACAAGGTGCTTGCAAAAACCTGATTTATGAGTCAGGTTTTGCCAGCCCCGCTTCATCCATGCTGGAGTCATCCATGATCGTCGATCGTCAAGGCAGGCGTTTTCGCAACCTGCGTGTCAGCCTGACGGCTGCCTGTAACTATGCGTGCACTTACTGCGTGCCCAATGGCAAGCGCCTGGTAGCGGCGCAGGACGAGCTGTCGGCGCAAGCCCTGGCGCGGGGCGTTGCTTATCTGATTGAAGCCGCGGGTATCGAGCGTTTACGCATTACTGGTGGCGAGCCGCTGGTCAGCCCCCGCCTGGATGGCTTTCTGGCTGCCATTGCCAAACTTCCCCTCGACGATATCTCGCTGACCACCAATGGCCAATTGCTCGCGCGCAAGCTGCCAGCGCTTCATGCCGCCGGCATCCGCCGTTTGAATGTGTCCCTCGATACCCTCGACCCGCTAGCGTTTCGCCGCATCGCCCGCGGTGGCGACCTGGCCAGTGTGCTGGCAGGCATGCAGCACGCCAGCGAGCAGGGCATGCGCATCAAAGTGAACATGGTGCCGATGCGTGGGCAAAACCTCGACCAGGTGTTGCCGATGTTGGATTACTGCCTCGAGCGGGGTTTCGAGCTGCGCTTCATCGAGCTGATGCGCATGGGCCACCTGGCCAGTGATCGCAATGCATTTTTGCAGCAGTTCGTGGGCCTTGATCAGTTGCTCGGGCTGATTGGTGCCGAGCATGCCTTCGAGCAGGTCGATGTGCCGGTGGATGCTACGGCCCTGCGTTACCAGATCCCGGGTAAAGGCCATTTCGGCGTAATAGCCAACGAGAGCGTGCCGTTTTGCCGCGGTTGCTCGCGGCTACGTTTGTCATCCACGGGTTGGCTGCATGGCTGCCTGTCGTCGAGCAACCGCCACTATGTCGGCGATCTGTTAGAAAAGCCGCGTCATCTAGCGCTTCCTGCCCTGCAGCGGCTGCTGGTCAAAGCCCTGGCAGACAAGCAGGATGTGGCGTTTTCCGGGGGGTTACGGTGATGAAGGTGATCGGCGGCTGAGTCTGGCGCAAAAGCTGCATCCGCCGGCTATTCGCCGGTTTTTCGTCGCCGGCCACTGGAGGAAAGATGCGTAGCCTGGTCTTGCTGCTGGCGCTGATGGCGTTGGGCGGCTGCATGAATGTCAGCGATATGGGCGAAGGCGTCCGTTACCACATGAGCGACGCCGGTCTGCTCGATCACAGCGATACCCGCAGGACCCTGTCTATCCGCCTGCAGCCCGACTCGTTCATCTTCATTGGCCAAGGCGCCTTTGTGCCGCCCGGTAAAGGGCCAGTACCGCAGCAGAATGTGGTTGCCGACCAGGCCTTCAAGAGCTTCGTCGAGTATTTCCCCCTAGTACGCCGTGCCCAAGGCCCGCTCGGCTTGGAGGACGCGATCGCCCAGGCGCGTTCGGTGGGCGCGGACTACGTGCTGTACACCCGTTTCGCACGTACCGATGACCGCATCGGCAACGGCGACGAATGGTATGACGAGCAGGCTGTTGACCGCCTCGGCTGGGACACTGGGGTGGTGCAGATGATGCTGATCGAAACCAATACCCGCTACTTGATCGACACCGCACGCATCAAAAGCCGTGGCGGTTTGTTGACGTTCCACGACAATACGCCGGAAGATTTGCTTGCCGCGCCGATGCGCGAGTACGCTCGTAGCCTTCTGGGCATGAGCGAATGAGGCAAGCGTGATGAGCGATTCCGGCAAGGCCAATGACCTTCTGGCGCAAATCCCCAAGGCGAAGGGCCTACCGCCCGTGCACCTGTGGAACCCGGACTTCTGCGGCGACATCGACATGCGCATCGCCCGCGACGGCACCTGGTATTACCTGGGCACGCCGATTGGGCGCAAGCCGATGGTGCGGTTGTTTTCCACGATCATCCGCCGCGACGGCGATGACTATTTCCTGATAACCCCGGTGGAGAAGGTCGGCATCCGTGTCGACGATGCGCCCTTTGTCGCGGTTGTCCTGGAGGTACAGGGCGAGGGTGAGCAACAAGTATTGCGCTTCACCAGCAATGTCGACGACCAGGTCGAGGCGGGGCCGGATAACCCATTGCGGGTCGAGCTCGATCCTGTCACGCAAGAGCCATCCCCCTACGTACTGATGCGCAGCAACCTTGAAGCGCTGATTCATCGCAATGTGTTCTACCAACTGGTCGAGCTGGCGGTGCCGCGCATTATCGACGGTGAAGAGTGGCTGGGGGTATGGAGCCGGGGCGAGTTCTATCCGATCGGGCGTACCGGCTGACACCTTGTGGCGGCTGGCATGTGCCTGTCTTGAGCAGTGTGGTGTCATTAGGATCGAGCGCCGCGCGCGCGGCGCTCGGTCTGCCAGGCGCTGCAGCATTCCAGCCGTACAACGAAAAAGCCCCCGGTTGCTTGCGCACCCGGGGGCTTTTAAGTGTTTGGCTCCGCGACCTGGACTCGAACCAGGGACCCAATGATTAACAGTCATTTGCTCTACCGACTGAGCTATCGCGGAATCTGCGCATATCTTACTGATCACCAAAGGGAAGTCAAGCTTCCCCCTGGTAAATCAGAATCGAATCAAGCAGTTACAGCACTTCGACGATGGCCTTGGTGACCACGTGGATGTTGCTTTGATTCAGTGCGGCGACGGCAATGCGGCCAGTGTCCAGCGCGTAGATGCCGAACTCGTTCTTCAGGCGAGCCACTTGCTCGACGGTCAGGCCGGAGTAGGAGAACATGCCCACTTGGCGGCCAACGAAGCTGAAGTCGCGCTTGGCACCGTAGGTGGCCAGCAGCTCGACCATCTGCTTGCGCATGCCGTGGATGCGCTGGCGCATTTCGCCCAGTTCCGCTTCCCACATCTGACGCAGCTCGTCGTTGTTGAGCACGGTGGCGACGATGGTCGCGCCATGGGTCGGCGGGTTGGAGTAGGTGGTGCGGATCACACGCTTGACCTGGGACAGCACGCGGGTGCTTTCGTCCTTGGAACCGGTCACGATCGACAGGGCGCCGACGCGCTCGCCATACAGCGAGAACGACTTGGAGAACGAGCTGGAAACAAAGAAGTCCAGGCCCGACTCGGCGAACAGGCGCACGGCGAAGGCGTCTTCAGCGATGCCGTCACCGAAGCCCTGGTAGGCCATGTCGAGGAATGGCACGTGGCCCTTGGCCTTGACCACTTCCAGGACGTTTTTCCAGTCGTCCAGGTTAAGGTCGACACCGGTCGGGTTGTGGCAGCAGGCGTGCAGAACGACGATCGAGCCGGACGGCAGGCTGTTCAGGTCTTCGAGCATGCCGGCGCGGTTAACGTCGTTGCTCGGCGCGTCGTAATAGCGGTAGTTCTGTACCGGGAAGCCCGCGGTCTCGAACAGGGCGCGGTGGTTTTCCCAGCTAGGGTCGCTGATGGCAACCACGGCATTGGGCGACAGGCGCTTGAGGAAGTCGGCGCCAATTTTCAGCGCACCGGTGCCGCCAACGGCTTGCACGGTGACGACACGGCCAGCGGCCAACAGCGGCGATTCGGCGCCGAACAGCAGTTTTTGCACGGCCTGGTCGTAAGTCGCGATACCGTCGATCGGCAAGTAGCCGCGCGAGGCATGCTGGGCAGCACGCTGGGTCTCGGCTTCGATCACGGCGCGCAGCAGCGGAATGCGGCCTTCCTCATTGCAGTAGACGCCCACGCCCAGGTTGACCTTGTCAGTACGTGGATCGGCGTTGAATGCTTCGTTGAGGCCCAGAATAGGGTCGCGGGGTGCCAGCTCGACAGCGGAAAACAGGCTCATTGTTACCTTGGCTCTGATTGGAGAGTGATAGGACGTACACGCTCCAGCCGAATGCACTGAAGCGGTGCACAAACGGGGAGTCAGTATAGTGATACCGACCGGTCACTGCGACACTCTGGCGCAGCTTTTCCGGCCATTTACGCAAATATTTTTTGACCATTGGTCTTATTGCCGTGTCCACAGCAATAAGCGTTCACACCTGGGGCTTGAAACCGGCCCCGAGCGAGCGCATTTGGGTATAGACTACTGGCTAAATTTACAGTTGCTGCGACACCGCGAGGTCCCTCATGTCCGAGTTCCAGCTCGTCACCCGTTTCCAGCCGGCCGGCGATCAGCCCGAAGCCATTCGCCAGATGGTCGAAGGCATCGAGGCGGGGCTTTCGCACCAGACGTTGCTCGGCGTGACCGGCTCGGGCAAGACGTTCAGCATCGCCAACGTCATTCAGCAAGTGCAGCGCCCAACCTTGGTGCTGGCGCCGAACAAGACCCTGGCGGCGCAGCTGTATGGCGAGTTCAAGGCGTTCTTCCCGAACAACGCGGTCGAGTATTTCGTTTCCTACTACGACTACTACCAGCCCGAGGCCTATGTCCCGTCGTCCGATACCTTCATCGAGAAGGATGCATCGATCAACGACCATATCGAGCAGATGCGCCTGTCGGCGACCAAGGCCTTGCTCGAGCGGCGCGACGCGATCATCGTCACCACCGTGTCGTGCATCTATGGCCTGGGCAGCCCCGAGACCTACCTGAAGATGGTCCTGCACGTGGACCGCGGCGACAAACTCGACCAGCGCGCCTTGCTGCGCCGCCTGGCTGACTTGCAGTACACCCGCAACGAGATGGATTTCGCCCGCGCCACCTTCCGTGTGCGCGGCGACGTAATCGACGTGTTCCCAGCCGAATCCGACCTTGAAGCCATCCGCATCGAGCTGTTCGATGACGAAGTGGAGAACATCGCTGCCTTCGACCCGCTCACGGGGGAAGTCTTTCGAAAGCTGCCGCGCTTCACGTTCTACCCCAAGAGCCACTATGTGACCCCGCGTGAGACGCTGCTCGACGCTGTCGAAGGCATCAAGGAAGAGCTCAAGGACCGGCTCGAATACCTGCACAAGGGCAACAAGCTGGTGGAGGCGCAGCGGCTGGAGCAGCGCACCCGTTTCGACCTGGAAATGATCCTGGAGCTGGGTTACTGCAACGGTATCGAAAACTACTCACGCTATTTGTCTGGGCGCCCCTCCGGCGCGCCGCCACCCACCCTATACGACTACCTGCCCGCGGATGCGCTGCTGGTGATCGACGAGTCACACGTCAGCGTCCCCCAGGTCGGCGCCATGTACAAGGGCGACCGCTCGCGCAAGGAAACCCTGGTCGAATACGGCTTCCGCCTGCCTTCGGCGTTGGACAACCGGCCCATGCGCTTCGATGAATGGGAGTCGGTCAGCCCGCAGACTATTTTCGTTTCGGCAACCCCCGGTCCCTACGAGGCCGAACATGCCGGCCGCGTGGTCGAGCAGGTGGTGCGGCCCACCGGTCTGGTCGACCCGCAAGTGGAGATACGCCCGGCGTTGACCCAGGTCGATGACCTGCTGTCGGAGATCCGCAAGCGTGTCGATGCGGGGGAGCGGGTGCTGGCGACCACGCTGACCAAACGTATGGCCGAGGACCTCAGTGATTACCTGGCCGACCACGACGTGCGGGTGCGTTACCTGCACTCGGACATCGACACGGTCGAGCGGGTGGAAATCATCCGCGACCTGCGCTTGGGCACCTTCGATGTGCTGGTGGGCATCAACCTGCTGCGTGAGGGGTTGGACATGCCTGAGGTGTCGCTGGTGGCGATTCTCGATGCCGACAAGGAAGGCTTCCTGCGTTCCGAGCGGTCACTGATCCAGACCATTGGTCGGGCCGCGCGTAACCTCAATGGCCGGGCCATCTTGTACGCCGACCAGATGACCGGCTCGATGCAGCGGGCCATCGATGAGACCGAGCGGCGCCGGGAGAAGCAGATTGCCTTCAACCTGGCCAACGGTATCGTGCCCAAGGGGGTGGTCAAGGACATCACCGACATCATGGAAGGCGCTACCGTACCCGGCTCGCGCAGCAAGAAGCGCAAGGGTATGGCCAAGGCCGCGGAGGAGAGCGCCCGCTACGAAGCCGAGCTGCGCACGCCGGGCGAGATCACCAAGCGTATCAAGCAGCTGGAAGAGAAGATGATGCAGTTCGCGCGGGACCTGGAGTTCGAAGCCGCAGCGCAAATGCGCGACGAGATCACCCAGTTGCGGGAGCGGCTGATCACCAGCTGAACCTTTGCTCCCGGTTAGGCCTCTTCGCGGGCTTGCCCCGCGAAGAGGCCGGCACAGGCAACAAACAAATCAGCTCAATGAGCCTCCCCAGCCTTCAACCCTTCCGGCAGCTTGCGCGTCAACAGCACCGCTACCATGCTCACCGCCAAGCCGATGCCGACAAAGTGGAAGGCATCGTTGTACGCCATGATCTGCGCCTGCTGATGGGTAATCTCGCTCAGCTTGCCAAGCGCCGCCGTCTCACTGCCCAGTCGCTCCGCCAGTTGCGCCAGGCGCTCTGCCACCTGTGGGTTGCTGGGCACCACCGATTCGCGGAGGTAGTCGAAGTACACCTTGGTCCGCGCATCCAGCAAGGTGGCAAGCAAGGCAATGCCAATGGCCCCACCCAAGTTGCGCAGGATGTTGAACAGGCTCGATGCCGACCCGGCATCTTGTTGCTGGATATAGGCCGTGGCAATCAACGAAATGGTCACCATGATCATCGGTTGCCCCAGTGCCCGAATGATCTGGATGTGGTTGAACTGCGGCCCCGCAAAGTCCGGGTTAAGCACCCCCGAGCCAAAGCTGGCGGCCCCGAACAGGCAGAAGCCTACAGCGCACAGTATCTTCGGCGAGACCACTTTCATCAGCTGCGGCACCAGCGGAATCAGAAACAGCTGCGGTACCCCCATCCACATGATCACCTCGCCGATCTGCAGGGCGTTGTAGCCCTGGATCTGCGCCAGGTACAGCGGCAACAAGTAGATTGAGCCATACAGCCCGACCCCCATGCCCAGGCTGGCAATACTCGACAAGCCAAAGTTGCGGTTGCCGAGGATGCGCAGGTTGATCAAAGGGTGCGGCTTGGAAAACTGCAGGATGACAAAGGTAATCAGGCTGATCAGGGCGACGGTGCCCAGGCTGACGATCAGGTTTGATTCCAGCCAATCCTTGCGATGGCCTTCCTCAAGAAAGACCTGCAGGCAGCCCAGCCCCAGGCCGAGCGTGACGATGCCGGCATAGTCGGTGCTCTTCAGCAGCTCCCAATGCGCCTCTTTTTTCTCTAGCCCGTACAGCAGCCCAGCGATCATCACCAAGCCTGGCGGGATGTTGATGTAGAAAATGTACTCCCAGCCCCAGTTCTCCGTCAGCCACCCACCCAGGGTCGGGCCGATTGAGGGCGCGAAGGTGGCCGTCATGGCGAACATGGCCATGCCCTTGGCGCGGTGGTGCTCGGGTAGCTTGATCAGGGTCAGCGTGAAGGCCAGGGGGATCAGCGCGCCACCGGTAAAGCCCTGCAGGGCACGGAACATGATCATGCTCTCCAGGTTCCAGGCCATGGAGCAGAGCAGGGACGACAGCAAAAAGCCGGCTGAAACCCACACCGCCAGACGTCGGGCGGACAGCAACTGCACCAGCCAGGCGGTCAGCGGAATCATGATGATTTCCGCCACCAGGTAGGAGGTGGAGATCCACGAGCCTTCTTCCAAGGTCGCGGAAAGTGCGCCCTGGATGTCCTTTAGCGACGAGTTGGTAATCTGGATGTCGAGCACGGCCATGAAGGCGCCGAGCATCACGCTCATCACCGCAATCCAGTCGCGCCGGCTGGGCTCGGCAGTGGGCCGGAGCAACTGATCACCGGCCATTGCGGCCTTCATCCTCGGTGCGGATATCGACAGTGGCGGTGACCGACATGCCGGGGCGGATGCGGCCATGCAGCGGGTTGTCGGCGCTGAAGGTCAGCTTCACCGGGATGCGCTGCACCACCTTGGTGAAGTTGCCGGTGGCGTTGTCCGGTGGCAGCAGGCTGAACTGGGCGCCGGAGGCTGCAAACAGGCTGTTGACCCGGGCTTCGATGGGGGTGTCTGGGTAGCTGTCGAACAGCAATTCGGCGCGCTGCCCTGGTTGCATGTGGCCAATCTGGGTTTCCTTGAAGTTGGCCTGCACCCAGATGTCTTCATCGGGCACGATCGACAGCAGGTAGGCACCGGCCTGTACCACCTGACCGTTGCGTGCGTTGCGTTGGCCGATGGTGCCGCTGATCGGGGCGCGGATCTCGCAGCGGGTCAGGTTCAATTCGGCCTGGGCAAGGTCGGCACGGGCATTGGCGATCTGCGCATCGAGGCGTTTGAGCTCGGCAGTCAGGGCATTGACCTGCTGGCGCTGGCTTTGCAGGTCAGCGCGGGCCTTGTCGACCTGGGAGCTGGCGACGTGGCTTTCTGCCGAAAGGGTGGTCACCCGCTCCTCGGACACGAAGCCAGGCTTGCGCAGGGCTTCTGCACGGTTGAGGTCCAGGCGTGAGCGGTTGAGCGTGGCCTGATTGGCGGCGACCTGGGCCTGGCCTGCAGCGATCAAGCTGCCTTGTTGCGTTAGGCGGCTTTCAGCCTGCACGTGTTCCGCTTCACGGGTTGCCAGGGCGGCTCGCGCGCGCTCGACGGCGAGTTGAAAATCGGCGGCCTCCAGGCGTACCAGCAGTTCGCCTTTGACCACGTGCTGGTTGTCCTGCACCCGTACATCTTCGATACGGGCGCCAAGTTGGCTGGAAATACGGGTGATTTCGCCCTGAACGTAAGCGTTGTCGGTGCTTTCGTAAAAGCGCCCCTTGAAGTACCAGTGGGCCAGGAAGGCGAGGGCGATGGCCGCAACCACGACAAAGAAGATCAGCAGGCGGCGTTTGAGTTGAGCAGGCATGAGGACTATGGTTCCAGAAATGTAAACAAATTTAACAGCGACGGACGGCAGTTCGACAAGTGTCGTTCGCGCCATTGCTGGAGCCGGGTGCCTGCTCCCTGCTAACATCCCGCCTTTGTTTCATCTTTCGTTCGAGACCTTCCATGACCACCGTACGCACGCGTATCGCGCCATCGCCCACGGGCGACCCCCATGTCGGCACCGCCTACATCGCCCTGTTCAATTACTGCTTTGCCAAGCAGCACGGCGGCGAGTTCATCCTGCGCATCGAAGATACCGACCAACTGCGCTCCACCCGCGAGTCGGAACAGCAGATCTTCGACGCCTTGCGCTGGCTTGGCATCGAGTGGAACGAAGGCCCGGACGTCGGTGGCCCGCACGGCCCGTACCGGCAGAGCGAGCGTGGCGAGATCTACGCCAAATACGCCAAGCAACTGGTCGATGCCGGCCACGCGTTCTACTGCTTCTGCACCGCTGAAGAGCTGGAGCAGATGCGCGCCGAGCAAATGGCCCGTGGCGAGACCCCGCGTTACGACGGCCGTGCCCTGTTGCTGAGCGCTGAAGAAGTGCAGCGCCGCCTGGACGCCGGCGAGCCCCACGTGATCCGCATGAAGGTGCCGAGCGAAGGCATCTGCGTGGTGCCAGACATGCTGCGCGGTGACGTCGAAATCCCATGGGACCGCATGGACATGCAGGTGCTGATGAAGAACGACGGCCTGCCGACCTACTTCCTGGCCAACGTGGTCGACGACCACCTGATGGGCATCACCCACGTTCTGCGTGGTGAAGAGTGGCTGCCATCGGCGCCCAAGCTGATCAAGCTGTACGAGTACTTCGGCTGGGAGCAGCCCAAGCTGTGCTACATGCCGCTGCTGCGTAACCCGGACAAGTCCAAGCTGTCCAAGCGCAAGAACCCGACCTCGGTCACCTTCTACGAGCGCATGGGCTTCATGCCCGAGGCGATGCTCAACTACCTTGGCCGCATGGGCTGGTCGATGCCGGACGAGCGCGAGAAGTTCTCCCTGGCCGAAATGGTCGAGCACTTCGACCTGTCGCGCATCTCCCTGGGTGGGCCGATTTTCGACATTGAAAAACTGTCCTGGCTCAATGGCCAGTGGCTGCGCGAGCTGCCGGTCGAACAGTTCGCCGCGCGCTTGCAGAAATGGGCGTTCAACAGTGATTACATGATGAAGATCGCCCCGCATGTTCAAGGCCGGGTCGAGACCTTCAGCCAGGTTGCGCCGCTGGGTGGCTTCTTCTTCGAGGGCGCGCTGAAGCTCGATGCCAAGCTGTTCGAGAGCAAGAAGCTGTCGGCTGATCAGGTGCGCCAGGTCATCCAGTTGATCCTGTGGAAGCTCGAAAGCCTGCGCCAGTGGGAGAAGGACCGCATCACCGGTTGCATCCAGGCCGTGGTCGAGTCGCTGGAGCTGAAACTGCGTGACGCCATGCCGCTGATGTTCGCCGCCATTACCGGCCAGGCCAGCTCGGTGTCGGTGCTCGATGCCATGGAAATCCTCGGCCCGGACCTGACCCGCTACCGCTTGCGCCAGGCTCTGGACTTGCTGGGTGGTGTGTCGAAAAAAGAAAACAAAGAGTGGGAAAAGCTGCTGGCGAACATCGCCTGACACAGCAGCCCGTAGCGATGTAGGCGCAGCCTTGTGCTGCGAAGACGTCGGTACAGACGCCAGCAATGTTGCTAGTGTGTACCGGCCTCTTCGCAGCACAAGGCTGCTCCTGCAAGGGGCAGGGCGGTAAGTGATTGTTATCTGTGAAAAAACTTTTGAATATTTTCAAAAATTCGTTTGACAGCCGTGCAATCCGATCTTAATATGCGCCCCGTCCACAGCGATGAGCGAAACGAAACGCCAGGCACCCAGCCAGCGATTCTGCTCAGAGCGACATAGTGGGGCTATAGCTCAGCTGGGAGAGCGCCTGCATGGCATGCAGGAGGTCAGCGGTTCGATCCCGCTTAGCTCCACCAAATTCCGCTTAGCAGCCACGGCTGATAAGCAAGACCGGGTACAGCAACCGGGTCTTGAAGGTAAGAAGGTTCGTCCCCTTCGTCTAGTGGCCTAGGACACCGCCCTTTCACGGCGGTAACAGGGGTTCGAGTCCCCTAGGGGACGCCAGTTTTACACAAGCGATGTTTCACGATGTCGCTGGGCCGCGAGGCTAAAAATCTGGGGCTATAGCTCAGCTGGGAGAGCGCCTGCATGGCATGCAGGAGGTCAGCGGTTCGATCCCGCTTAGCTCCACCAATTTGCCGCGGTACGTGAAAACGGACCGGCACGAAGGTTACGTCCCCTTCGTCTAGTGGCCTAGGACACCGCCCTTTCACGGCGGTAACAGGGGTTCGAGTCCCCTAGGGGACGCCACTTTTACCCGCGTTTTGCGGGGCTTAAAGAGGCTCATTCGTCTATTGGATGAGCCTTTTGTTTTCGGGGCTATAGCTCAGCTGGGAGAGCGCCTGCATGGCATGCAGGAGGTCAGCGGTTCGATCCCGCTTAGCTCCACCAATTTTGCCGCGGTTTGTGAAAATGAACCGGCACGAAGGTTACGTCCCCTTCGTCTAGTGGCCTAGGACACCGCCCTTTCACGGCGGTAACAGGGGTTCGAGTCCCCTAGGGGACGCCATGTTTACCCGCGTTTTGCGGGACTTTAAAGGCTCATTCGCTTATTGAATGGGCCTTTTGTTTTTCTCCCTTTCCCATTTTTTCGGGCACCGACAGGTGGTCGCTAATTTCGCTTGCCAAAAAATATGATGCTTATAATATTACAAGCATCATATTCGAGGTGGCCATGAACGACAAAAAGAGCAAAACCCGCGAGCGGATTCTCGAAGCTGCGCGCAGCGCCTTGATCCAGCATGGGCCGGCTGAACCGAGCGTCAGCCAGGTCATGGGGGCTGCAGGCCTGACGGTAGGGGGGTTCTATGCCCATTTCGAGAGCAAGGACGAACTCATGCTGGAGGCGTTTCGCCAGTTATTGGGCGAACGGCGGGACTTGCTGGCGCAGGTCGACCCCAGCCTGGATGGCGAGGCGCGCCGGGCGTTGGTGACGGCGTTCTACCTTTCGCGCAAGCACCGCGACGCGCAAGTGCATGCCTGCCCGCTGCCCAACGCCCTGGGCGAAATGCAGCGCCTGCCAGAGGTGTTCCGCGAGGTGCTGGCCGAGCACATCGAGCTGATGACCGCGAAAATGGTCGATCGCCCCGAAGACATCGACAAAGCACTGGCCGACCTGGCGCTGATGGTCGGTGGCCTGGCACTGGCGCGCGCCTTGGGCACTGGCGAGCTTTCTGACCGTGTATTGCGTGCCGCCAAGTCGGCGGTGATCTGAATAACCACAATGCTGGAGCAAGGTGATGACTACCCTGAGCTGGATTCGCGGCATCAATGGCACCCTTGGCCACCTGGCGCCTGAGCATGTGGCCGGCAAGATGCGCCGCGCATTCATGACCCCGCGCACGCTGCCCCCCAGAGCGTGGGAGTTACCGTTACTCGCCAAGGCCGAGCGCATCACCCTGCGCTTCGGGCTGTCGGCGTTGCGTTGGGGCAAGGGGCCGACAGTATTGCTGATGCACGGCTGGGAAGGGCGCCCCACCCAGTTTGCCGCGTTGATCGAGGCCCTGGTCCAGGCCGGGCATACGGTGGTGTCGTTGGAGGGGCCGGCGCACGGTCGCTCTCCAGGCCATCAAGCTCACGTGGTGTTGTTCGCACGGGCACTGCTGGAAGCGGCCGCCGAGTTGCCACCGTTGCGCGCGGTGATAGGCCACTCCATGGGCGGAGCCAGTGTGTTGCTGGCGTTGCAGATGGGGCTGCGCGCGGAGGCGGCAGTAAGTATCGCTGCACCCGCCCGGTTGCTCGGCGTGTTGCGCGGCTTCGCGCATCGCCTGGGGCTGCCGGCGCGCGCACGAGCCGCATTCATTCGCCAAGTGGAGCGCGATGTGGGGATGCAGATCACGCGCCTGGATGTCAGTGGTTACCAGTTGGAACTGCCAGGCTTGGTGGTGCATGCGGCTGACGATGGCCTGGTGGCTGTCGATGAGGCCCATATCATCCATAAGGCCTGGTTCGACAGCCGCTTGCTGCTGCTGGAGGAGGGCGGGCACCAGCGAGTGCTGGCCGACCCACGTCTGGGCGAGGCGGTGCTTGAATTGCTTGCACGGGCCAGCGCGCCGGCCCGGCAAAGGGCCTGAGCATCCGTTACACTGGCTTTCAGTTGTGTTTTTGTTATTAGGAGCGTGCATGAGCTGGGACTTGGCAACACCCTTCATCATCGACCTGCGTGTCGGCAGCGAGGACATCGACGGCCTCGGCCACGCCAACAATGCTACCTATGTCACGTGGCTCGAACGCTGCGCCTGGCGCCACTCTCAGCGCCTTGGCCTGGACCTCGCCGAGTACCGGCGCCTGGACCGGGCCATGGCGGTGGTGCGCCACGAAATCGACTACCTGGCTGCGGGCTATGAAGATGACGAGCTGCAGCTGGCGACCTGGATCATCGAGTGGGACCAGCGCCTGCGCATGACCCGCCGCTTCCAGCTCAAGCGCCCGCGTGATGGCGTGACCCTGCTGCGCGCGCAGACCACTTTCGCCTGTATCGAATTGTCCAGCGGCAAGCCCAAGCGCATGCCTGCAGAGTTCATCGAGGGGTACGGCCAAGCGCTGATCGGTGCCTGAAGGGCTGTGGTTTTTTGTTAGACTGCCGCCTTTTCCCGCCGAGACCCACACATGCAAATTGCCCTGGCCCCCATGGAGGGGCTGGTTGACAACATCCTGCGCGACGTCCTGACCCGAGTGGGTGGCATCGATTGGTGCGTCACCGAGTTCATCCGCGTGTGCGACCGCCTGCTGCCGCCATCCTCGTTCGACAAGCTAGCGCCTGAATTGCGCCAAGGCGCGCGGACTGCGGCCGGGGTGCCGATGCGTGTGCAACTGCTGGGCTCCGACCCGGTCTGCCTGGCCGAGAACGCAGCGTTGGCCTGTGAGCTGGGTGCCCCGGTGATCGACCTGAACTTCGGTTGCCCAGCCAAGACCGTGAACAAGTCACGAGGCGGCGCGGTGCTGCTCAAGGAGCCAGAGCTGCTGCACGCCATCGTCCGCGAAGTGCGCCGTGCGGTGCCGGCGCATATCCCGGTGACGGCGAAGATGCGCCTGGGCTTCGACAGCCCGGATGGCGCGCTGGACTGCGCCACGGCTCTGGCCGAAGGCGGTTCGGCGCATCTGGTGGTGCACGCCCGCACCAAGGTCGAGGGCTACAAGCCGCCGGCTCACTGGGAGTGGGTGGCGCGGGTGCAGGATGTGGTCAAGGTGCCGGTGTTCGCCAATGGCGAAATCTGGACCGTGGACGACTGGCGCCGCTGCCGTGAGGTCAGTGGTGCCGAACACATCATGTTGGGGCGTGGACTGGTGTCGCGGCCCGACCTGGGCATACAGATTGCCGCTGCCCGCGAGGGGCGCGACTACCAGCCGATGAGCTGGGACGATTTGCTGCCGCTGCTGCGCGAGTTCTGGCGCCAGGCCCAGGCCAAGCTGTCGCCGCGCTATGCGCCGGGGCGGATGAAGCAGTGGTTGGCGATGCTGACCCGCAGCTACCCGGAGGCGGTCGTGCTGTTTGCCGAATTGCGTCGCGAAGATGATTGCGCGCGGATCAGCCGGTTGTTGGGGGTTGAGGTGCAGGCATTCGAGGCGTGTGTTGCCTGATCGCGCGGAATCGCCCGATTCACGGTAGGCGCAGCCTTGTGCTGCGAAGAGGCCGGCGACCCCAGTGATTTCTCGCTGCGGGCACTGGCCCCTTCGCAGCACAAGGCTGCTCCTACACCGGTTGTGTTGGAACGTATACCCGCTCAAAAAATTTTCGTGGCCCCTCTTGAAAGCCATTTCACCGACCCTATCTTTTGAGTACGCGATGCCGAACTCGGGTCGCGCAGTGACTTACTTGCTGAATCTCAGGAGTTTATGACCATGACCACCGCTTTCTCTCTCGCTCCACTGTTCCGCCATTCCGTTGGTTTCGACCGTTTCAACGACCTGTTCGAATCCGCGGCACGTAACGAGGCCGGTAGCAGCTACCCGCCCTACAACGTGGAAAAACATGGCGAAGACCACTACCGCATCGTGGTTGCCGCAGCCGGTTTCCAGGAGCAGGACCTCGACCTGCAAGTCGAAAAAGGTGTCCTGACCGTCTCCGGTGGCAAGCGCGACAACGGCGCCGCTGAAGTGACCTACCTGCATCAGGGCATCGCCCAGCGCGCCTTCAAGCTGTCGTTCCGCCTGGCCGACCACATCGAGGTCAAGGCTGCGGGGCTGGCCAATGGCTTGCTCAGCATCGACCTGCTGCGCATCGTGCCTGAAGAAGCCAAGGCCAAACGCATCCCGATCAATGGCGACAAGCCAGCGCTGAACTGAGTGTAAGGCTGTGACAAAAAGGGCACCTTCGGGTGCCCTTTTTTGCTTGCGTGCAGTCAGTAATCCGCAGGCGCTTCCAGCAGCATCTGCCGGAATTCCTGCAACGGCAGCGGCCGGCTGTGCAGGTACCCTTGATACAAATGGCAGCCCAGTTTCTCCAGAAACTCCAGTTGCTCGGTCAGCTCCACCCCTTCGGCAATCACGGCCAGGTCCAGGCTGTGCGCCATGGCGACGATGGCGCGGACGATCTCGGCGTCGTTAGGGTCTATCGGTGCGTCACGCACGAAAGTCTGGTCGATCTTCAATGCATCCACCGGTAAGCGCTTGAGGTAGGTCAGTGACGAATAGCCCGTGCCGAAGTCGTCCATGGCGAAACTCACCCCGTAGCGCTTCAGTTCGCGCATCTTGCTGATGGTGTCTTCCAGGTTCTGGATGACGATGCCTTCGGTGATTTCCAACTTCAGCATCCGCCGTGGCAAGCGGTAGTCGTCCAGGCTGCGCAGCACCCGCCCGACGAAATCGTTCTGGCGGAACTGCCGCGGGCTGATGTTCACGCACAGGCTGAAATCATCGGCGTCGATCAACCCGTCCGAGAGCATGCGCGCGCAGGCGTCGCAGGCCTCGTCGAGGATCCAGCTGCCTACTTCGAGAATCAGGCCGCTTTCTTCCAATACCTGGATGAACTGTGCCGGTGGCTGCTGGCCAAGCTGCGGGTGGTGCCAGCGCAGCAGCACCTCGGCACCGACAATACGGTTGTCGCGGGCATCCACCTGGGGCTGGAAGTGAAGGGCCAGCTCACCCCGGGCGAGCGCCAGGCGCAGGTCGTTTTCCATGCGCAGGCGCTCGCTGGCAGCTTTTTGCATGGTGGTGTGGAACAGCTGGGTGGTATTGCGCCCGGAATCCTTGGCCCGGTACAAGGCGATATCGGCGCGCTTGAGCAGGTCGGCGGGGGTGGTGCCGTGGTCGGGGATCAACGCCACGCCGATGCTGGGGGTTACCTGCAGGCGCTGGCCATCCAGCGACATCGGTTCGGCCAGCAGTTCGCGCAGGGTGTCGGCCAGCTCGCGCACTTTGCTTTCGACCTGTTCGCGGCTGCCTTCCAGGCCGCTGAGCAGCACCACGAATTCATCGCCCCCCAGCCGTGCCACGGTGTCTTCCAGGCGCACGCTGGCCTCCAGGCGCGCGGTGATGATCTTCAGTACCGTATCGCCTACCGGGTGGCCCAAGGAATCGTTGATGTGCTTGAAGTGGTCGAGGTCAAGGAACAACAGCGCGCCACGCAGGTTGTGGCGCTTGAGCAGGGCGATCTGCTGGCTCAGGCGGTCCATGAGCAGGGCGCGGTTGGGCAGGTTGGTCAGCGGGTCGTGGTACGCCAGGTGGCGGATCTGCGCCTGGGCATTTTTCAGTTGGCTGACATCGCGGGCGGTCAGCAGCAGGCAGTCGGTTTCGTTGAGGGTGATCGGTTCCACCGACACTTCGACGGTGAGGATATCGCCGCGCTTGTTACGCCCGAGCATCTCCCGATGGTGCACCCGGCCACGCTCTTTGAGCTCGGCGAGCAGGGCGCTGCGCTGCTTGTCATCGGCCCAGATGCCCAGCTCATACACGCTGCGCCCGACCACCTCGGCCGCGCTGTAGCCGGTGAGTCGGCAGAATCCATCGTTGATTTCCAGGTAGCGGCCGCTGTAGCGCTCGGTGATGGTGATGGCATCAGGGCTGGAGTGAAAGGCCTTGGCGAACTTCTCTTCGCTGGATTTCAGCGCCGCCTCGGCCCGTTGTTGCTGGGTAATGTCGCGCAGGGTGGTGACGCTGCAGGGTCGGTCATCGACGCTGATCAGGCAGCTGGAAATCACGCAGGTCAAGGGCGCGCCGTTGCGGTGGTTGACCACCACCGCCACGTTGCTCAAGGCCTGTTCGCGGATGACCCGCTCGATGCGTTGCGCACGTTCGATGGACTCAGCCCACAGGCCGATTTCCTCGGCGGTGCGGCCGATCACCTGGTCGGCGCTCCAGCCGAAGGTCTGGGTAAAGGCCGGGTTGATCTCGATGAACTGGCCGGTGTCTTGGCGGGTCACGCAGATGGGGTCCGGGCTGACCTGGAACAAGCTGGCGAATTTTTCTTCCGAGGCGCTCAGGCGTTGCTCGCGCTCGACCTGGTCGGTGATGTCCAGCAGGGTGCCGGCCATGCGCAAGGGGTTGCCCTGGTCGTCCCGGTACAGCCGTGCACGGCTTTCGATATAGCGTGACGCGCCGTTCTCCAACTGCACGCGGTAAGTGATCTGATAATTGCCCGCAGGCCCTTCGCGCAGGCTGCGGTAGGCCTGGCGCATGACATTGCGCTCTTCCTCCGGTACGCCCTCGAAAAAGGCATCGAACGATTCGTGGAAGGGGATCGGGTCCAGCCCGTGCAGTTGCGCGGCACGGGCCGAGCCATAGAGCATGCCGCTGGGGATGTGCCAGTCCCAGGTGCCCAGCTGGGCTGAATCCAGGGCCAGGTCGAGGCGTTCCTGGCTGTCCTTGAGGGCCTGCTCGGCACGCTTGCGTTCGGTAGTGTCGACGAAAGTGCTGAGCAAAAACGTCACCCCCTCCAGTTCGATGGCCTGGGTGCAGAGGATGCCGTCGTGCACCTTGTCGTTGCTGGCCCGGAACTGCACTTCCATGATCAGTGGGCCACCGCCGGCGCGGGTGGCATCCAGCAGCTGGGGGCGCTGCTCGGGGTGCACCCACAGGCCCAGCTCCAGGCTGGTCTTGCCGATCACCTGGCTGCCTGGCCAGCCGAACATGTCTTCAAAATGCTGGTTGACCTCGAAGATCATACCGTCATGACGGCGGGTCAGGAGGATGGCATTGGGGCTCAGGTGGAACAGCGTGGCAAAGCGTTTTTCCGAGTTGATCAGCGCTGTTTCGCGCTCGCGCTGGCGGGTTATCTCACGGATGACCCCGATCATCTGCGGTCGGCCGTGGCGGTCGTGGGTCAGGCTGCCGTTGATCTCCAGCCAGTGCAGGCTGCCATCCGGCCAGCGTATGCGGTGGCGCATGGCTTGCTCCACGGGTTCGCCGTTGACCACCGCCTGGAACAGCTGGCGGGTGCGTGCACGGTCTTCTTCGGGCAGCAGGTCGAGGTAATCGATGTCGCTGGGCAGCGGGCGTTGCGGGTCGAAACCGAACAGCGCCTGGGTACCGCGTGACCAGCTGACCCGACCGGTTTCGATGTCCCACAGCCAGGCCCCCAGGCGGGCGCCGTTGAGCGCGGCGAGCAGTTGAGGGGCGTTTTGCCAGGCCTGCTCGGATTCCTGTGGGTCGGCCGCAGGAATGCGCGGCAGGCGCGGAAAGCGGTTTGCTGATTTGGGCATTGGTACCAGACCTTTGGCGTTTGACGCGTCCTTGAGTTGGAAATGCCGAACTGACGACCGGTCAGGCGGACCCTGCATGGCTGTCGAGCAGGGCCATGAAGGCCCTCGCCGCATTCGATAGCGTTCGCTCCGTGTGCAGAATGTAGCCTAGCTGGCGCGACAGCTGTATGCCGGGTAAAGCGATGGGTGCAACCTGATCATCGAGCATGGTGCGCGGCAGCACGCTCCAGGCCAGGCCAATGGAAACCATCATCTTGATGGTTTCCAGGTAGTTGGTGCTCATGGCGATGTTCGGCGTCAGGCCCTGGCTTTCGAACAGGCGCTGGACGATGTGGTGGGTAAAGGTATTGCCACCCGGGAATACCGCCGGGTGGCGCGCCACATCGGCCAGGCTAACCGCGTGGTTGTTGGCCAGCGGGTGTTCCGGGGCTGCCACGAAGTCCAGTGCGTCGTCCCAGACCGGGATCGCCTTGATCAGGTGGTGGGGCTCTGGCGCCAGGGTGATAACGGCAATTTCAGCGCGGCCATGGAGTATCTCGTCGTAGGCAGCTTCTGAATCCATGAACTGAATATCCAACGCCACCGAAGGGTACTGCCGGGTGAAGGCCCGTAAAAGCGGGGGCAAGCGGTGCAAGCCGATATGGTGGCTGGTGGCCAGGGTCAACCGACCACTCACTTCCCCGGTCAAATTGGTCAGCGCACGTCGGGTATCATCAAGCACGTTGAGAATCTGATAGGCCCGTGGCAACAACGCCCGCCCGGCTTCGGTCAAGGTCACTTCACGCCCCAGGCGGTCGAACAGGCGCACGTCCAGTTGCTGCTCGAGCCCGGCGATGCGTTTACTGATAGCCGGCTGTGTCAGGTGCAGACGTTCGCCAGCCCCCGAGAAGCTGCCGGTCTCGGCAATGGCGATAAAAGCGCTGAGGTTGGCCAGATCCATCTTTCAGATTCCTGGTGGTTATGCAAAGCATAAAAATTATGAATTTGAGTTATTCAATCTATCGCCATAGCATCGTCCGTACAAGCCAAGGGGTCTTTGGCATAGAAAGACGCTGATGAGGAACAGTCTGATGGCTGGCAAAACGCTCTACGACAAACTCTGGGAAGCCCATGAGGTCAAGCGCCGTGATGACGGCTCGTCCTTGATCTACATCGACCGCCACATCATCCACGAAGTGACGTCGCCCCAGGCCTTCGAAGGCCTGCGCCTAGCGAACCGCAAGCCATGGCGCATCGATACCAACATCGCCACGCCCGATCACAACGTACCGACCACGCCAGAGCGCAAAGGCGGTATCGACGCCATCGTCGACCAGGTGTCGCGCCTCCAGGTGCAGACCCTTGATGAGAACTGTGACGAGTACGGCATCGTCGAATTCAAGATGAATGACGAGCGTCAGGGCATCGTCCACGTCATCAGCCCAGAACAAGGTGCCACCTTGCCGGGCATGACCGTGGTCTGCGGCGACTCGCACACGTCCACTCACGGCGCTTTCGGTGCCTTGGCTCACGGCATCGGCACCTCCGAGGTCGAGCATGTGCTCGCTACCCAGTGCCTGGTCGCCAAGAAGATGAAGAACATGCTGGTGCGCGTCGAAGGCGAATTGCCTGCAGGCGTCACTGCCAAGGACATCGTCCTCGCCGTCATCGGCAAGATCGGCACCGCGGGTGGCAACGGCCACGCCATGGAATTCGCCGGCAGCGCCATCCGTGGCTTGTCCATGGAAGGCCGCATGACCATCTGCAACATGTCGATCGAAGCCGGTGCCCGCGTGGGCCTGGTGGCGACCGATGCCACCACCGTCGCCTATGTCGAAGGCCGCCCTTATGCACCGAAGGGCGAGCAATGGAAGCAAGCCGTCGAGTCGTGGAAAGACCTCGTCTCCGATGAAGACGCCGTGTTCGACACCGTGGTCGAACTGGACGCCGCGCAAATCAAGCCACAGGTCAGCTGGGGCACGTCGCCCGAGATGGTGTTGGCCGTTGACCAGCGCGTACCGGACCCGGCTGCCGAAGCCGACCTGGTCAAGCGGGGTTCGATCGAGCGTGCCTTGAAGTACATGGGCCTGACCGCCAACCAGGCGATCACCGATATCCAGCTGGACCGCGTGTTCATCGGCTCATGCACCAACTCGCGGATCGAAGACCTGCGCGCCGCGGCCGAAATCGCCAAGGGCCGCAAAGTGGCCGCTACCGTCAAGCAGGCCATCGTCGTCCCAGGCTCGGGCCTGGTGAAGGCGCAAGCCGAGCGTGAAGGCCTGGACAAGATCTTTCTCGAAGCCGGCTTCGAGTGGCGCGAGCCTGGTTGCTCGATGTGCCTGGCGATGAACCCGGATCGCCTGGAAAGCGGCGAGCACTGTGCCTCGACGTCCAACCGCAACTTCGAGGGCCGTCAGGGTGCCGGTGGTCGTACCCACCTGGTCAGCCCGGCCATGGCCGCCGCTGCTGCGGTGACCGGCCACTTCATCGATGTCCGCGAGTTGATCCAAGGGAGCGCAGCATGAAAGCCTTTACCCAGCACACTGGCCTCGTCGCGCCATTGGACCGTGCCAATGTCGACACCGACCAAATCATCCCCAAGCAGTTTCTCAAGTCGATCAAGCGCACCGGCTTCGGCCCCAACCTGTTCGACGAGTGGCGCTATCTGGACGTGGGCCAGCCCTACCAGGACAACAGCAAGCGCCCGTTGAACGAAGAGTTCGTGCTCAACCACGCGCGCTACCAGGGTGCCAGCGTGTTGCTGGCGCGGGAAAACTTCGGTTGCGGTTCGAGCCGCGAGCACGCGCCTTGGGCATTGGACGAGTACGGCTTCCGCAGCGTCATCGCACCGAGCTTTGCCGACATCTTCTTCAACAACAGCTTCAAGAACGGCTTGCTGCCGATCATCCTCAGCGATGAGGAAGTCGACGAGCTGTTCAAGCAGGTCGAAGCCAACCCTGGCTATCAGCTCACCATCGACCTGCAGGCCCAAGCCGTGACCCGTCCTGATGGCAAGGTGCTGCACTTCGAGATCGACGCGTTCCGCAAGCACTGCTTGCTTAACGGCCTCGATGACATCGGCCTGACCCTGCAGGACGGCGATTCGATCAAGGCCTTCGAAGGCAAGCACCGCGCCAGCCAGCCTTGGCTGTTTCGCGATGCCTGATTGATGTAACCGGGTTTGCTAGCTTCATCGCCGGCAAGCGGTTGCCTCAGATCCTGTGCAGGTCGTTTGATCTGTTGGGTATCTGTGGGAGCCGGCTTGCCGGCGATAGAGGCAGTAGAGTCAACCCAAAATCAGAAGGAATTACCATGACCAGCACCACCCACACCGACGTGGTCCAACGCCAGTTCGGCGAGCAGGCCAACGCCTACCTCAGCAGCGCCGTACACGCCCAGGGCACCGAATTCGCCCTGCTGCAAGCCGCCCTGGCCGGCCAGGCCGAGGCCCGCGTGCTGGACCTGGGCTGCGGTGCTGGTCATGTCAGTTTCCACGTTGCGCCCCTGGTCGCCGAAGTGGTCGCTTACGACCTGTCGCAGTCCATGCTCGATGTGGTGGCCAGCGCCGCCGCTGACCGTGGCCTGGGCAATATCACCACGCAACGCGGCGCCGCCGAACGCCTGCCGTTCGCCGACGCCTCGTTCGACTTCGTCTTCAGCCGCTACTCGGCACACCACTGGAGCGACCTGGGCCTGGCCCTGCGCGAAGTGCGCCGCGTGCTGAAGCCGGGTGGGGTCGCGGCCTTCATCGATGTCATGTCGCCGGGCAGCCCGTTGCTCGACACCTACCTGCAAACCGTCGAGGTGCTGCGCGATACCAGCCACGTGCGTGACTATTCTGCCGCCGAATGGCAACGCCAGGTCAGCGAAGCCGGCCTGCATGTGCGCAGCCACACCCGCCAGCCGCTGCGCCTGGAGTTTGGCACCTGGGTCGAGCGTATGCGTACCCCCGAACCCATGCGTGTGGCCATACGCCAATTGCAGCAAGCCATGGGCGAGGAAGTGCGGCAGTATTACCAGATCGAAGCCGACGGCTCGTTCAGCACCGATGTGCTGGTGCTTTGGGCTGAGCGCTAAGTTTTTTTCGGTGTGGCCGAGCTGGCCGCACCGCTTGAATGGATAGAGGAAAGCATGAGCAAGCAGATTCTGATTCTCCCAGGTGATGGCATTGGTCCGGAAATCATGGCCGAGGCGGTCAAGGTGCTGGAGCTGGCCAACGACAAGTTCCAGCTCGGCTTCAGCCTGGCCCACGACGTGATTGGTGGCGCGGCTATCGACAAGCACGGCGTGCCGCTGGCTGACGAGACCCTGGAACGTGCGCGCCAGGCCGATGCCGTGCTGCTGGGCGCTGTGGGCGGCCCGAAATGGGACAAGATCGAGCGTGACATCCGCCCTGAGCGCGGCCTGCTGAAAATCCGTTCGCAACTGGGCCTGTTCGCCAACCTGCGCCCGGCCATCCTTTACCCGCAACTGGCCGATGCCTCGTCGCTCAAGCCGGAAATCGTCTCGGGCCTGGATATCCTCATCGTTCGCGAACTGACCGGTGGCATTTATTTCGGCGCGCCACGTGGCCAGCGTGAACTCGAAGGCGGCGAGCGCCAGGCTTATGACACGCTGCCCTACAGCGAAAGCGAAGTACGCCGTATTGCCCGCGTCGGCTTCGACATGGCCCGTGTGCGCGGCAAGAAGCTGTGTTCGGTGGACAAAGCCAACGTTCTGGCGTCCAGCCAGCTGTGGCGCGAAGTGGTCGAAGATGTGGCCAAGGATTACCCGGATGTCGAGCTGAGCCACATGTACGTGGACAACGCCGCCATGCAGTTGGTGCGCGCGCCCAAGCAGTTCGACGTGGTAGTGACCGACAACATGTTCGGTGACATCCTGTCGGATGAAGCTTCCATGCTGACCGGTTCCATCGGCATGCTGCCGTCGGCGTCGTTGGATGCCAACAACAAGGGCATGTACGAGCCATGCCACGGCTCGGCGCCGGACATCGCCGGGCAGGGCATCGCCAACCCGCTGGCGACCATTTTGTCGGTGTCGATGATGCTGCGTTACAGCTTCAACCAGCACGCTGCCGCCGAGGCCATCGAGCAGGCGGTCAGCCTGGTGCTGGACCAAGGGCTGCGCACCGGTGACATCTGGTCAGCCGGGTGCGACAAAGTAGGCACGCAGGAAATGGGCGACGCAGTAGTCGCAGCGCTGCGGAATCTGTAATCTCTCTGGCCCGCCACCGTTTTTGGTCGGTGGCGGCCCACTTTTAGCAAAGGTGTAGTTGCGATGAAACGTGTAGGTCTGATCGGTTGGCGCGGTATGGTCGGTTCCGTGCTCATGCAGCGGATGCTGGAGGAGCAGGATTTCGACCTTATCGAGCCGGTGTTCTTCACCACCTCCAATGTCGGTGGCCAAGGCCCGAACGTGGGCAAGGATACGGGTCCGCTCAAGGACGCTTATTCGATTGAAGAACTCAAGACCCTCGACGTGATCCTGACCTGTCAGGGCGGCGACTACACCAACGAGGTCTTCCCTAAGCTGCGTGAAGCGGGCTGGCAGGGTTACTGGATCGATGCCGCCTCGTCCCTGCGCATGCAGGATGACGCGGTGATCATCCTCGACCCGGTCAACCGCAAGGTGATCGACCAGCAGCTTGATGCCGGTACCAAGAACTACATCGGCGGCAACTGCACCGTCAGCCTCATGCTGATGGGCCTGGGCGGGCTGTTCGAAGCTGGCCTGGTCGAGTGGATGAGCGCCATGACTTATCAGGCGGCCTCCGGTGCCGGCGCGCAGAACATGCGTGAGCTGATCAAGCAGATGGGCGCGACCCATGCCGCAGTGGCCGATGACCTGGCCAACCCGGCCAGCGCCATCCTCGACATCGACCGCAAGGTTGCCGAGACCATGCGCGGCGAAGCGTTCCCGACCGAGAACTTTGGCGTTCCGCTGGCCGGCAGCCTGATTCCGTGGATCGACAAGGAACTGCCGAACGGGCAGAGCCGTGAAGAGTGGAAGGCCCAGGCCGAGACCAACAAGATCCTCGGCCGTTTCAAGAGCCCGATCCCGGTCGATGGCATTTGCGTGCGCATCGGCGCCATGCGTTGCCACAGCCAGGCGCTGACCATCAAGCTGAACAAGGACGTGCCACTGGCCGATATCGAAGGCATGATCAGCCAGCACAACCCTTGGGTGAAGCTGGTGCCGAACCAACGCGAGATCAGCATGCAAGAGCTGACCCCGACCAAGGTCACTGGCACCCTGAACATCCCAGTGGGCCGTCTGCGCAAGCTGAACATGGGTTCGCAGTACCTGGGCGCGTTCACCGTCGGCGACCAGTTGCTGTGGGGCGCCGCCGAACCGCTGCGCCGCATGCTGCGGATTCTGCTGGAGCGTTGATCGCTTTGCTGTGACCGAAAACCCGTGCTGGTGACAGCACGGGTTTTTTTATTCAAGGCACGGGCTTTACCCGTTCTGAAGGCCTTCGCGTCGGCTTCGTTGGCCACGCCTGGGCAATGCGAGTAAAGTGCCGCTCCCGTTTCGCCTGAGGCAGCCTGCAGCATGAACCCTTCTATCGATATCGCCGTCGTCGGCGCCACCGGCAGCGTCGGTGAAACCCTTGTACAGATTCTCGAAGAACTGGCGTTCCCGGTCGCCACGTTGCACCTGCTGGCCAGCATGGAGTCTGCTGGGAGCAGCGTGATGTTCGCCGGCAAGAAGCTCAAGGTCCGTGAAGTGGACAGCTTCGATTTCGCCCAGGTCAAACTGGCATTCTTTGCCGCTGGCGCTGCGGTCAGCCGCAGCTTTGCCTGCAAGGCGCTGCAGGCTGGTTGCACGGTCATCGACCTGTCCGCAGGCCTGGACGATGCCCTTGCGCTGGTCCCTGAAGCCAACGCCGAACGCCTGGCCGGCCTGACGCTGCCAGCGCGCATTGCCAGCCCCAGTTCCGCCGCCGTTGCCTTGGCTGTGGCGCTGGCGCCGCTTAAAGACCTGCTGGACATCGAGCGGGTGCAGGTAATGGCCTCACTGGCGATCTCCGCACAGGGGCGCGAGGCGGTCAGCGAGCTGGCCCGGCAGACCGCCGAGCTGCTTAACGCCCGCCCACTGGAGCCGCGCTTCTTCGATCGGCAGGTGGCCTTCAACCTGCTGGCACAGGTCGGCCCCGCCGACGAACAGGGCCATACTGCGCTGGAGCGGCGCCTGGTCAGCGAGCTGCGTGTGCTGCTGGGCCAGCCTGAACTGAAGATTTCCGTGAGTTGCGTTCAAGTCCCGGTGTTTTTCGGCGATAGCTTCAGTGTGGCTGTGCAGAGCCGTCGCCCGGTCGACCTGGCGGCGGTCAATCAAGCCCTTGAGGCTGCCGACAGTGTCGAACTGGTGGAGCGCGACGATTATCCGACGCCGGTCGGTGACGCAGTGGGCCAAGACGTGGTCTATGTTGGACGTGTACGCCATGGTGTCGATGACGACCAGCAGCTCAACCTCTGGCTGACCACCGACAACCTGCGTAAAGGCGCCGCGCTCAACGCTGTGCAAGTGGCGCAATTGTTGATTAAACACAGGCTGTAAAAGATACTGCGAGCACTTTTGTCCTGCTCTGCATGCAGGTTTCGGGACGATTCATACAAGGGAAGAGGTCATGCTTCGAATTCGCAAACTGGTCCTGGCCATGGCTGCTGCCTCGGCGCTGTCGTCGGGCATGGCCAATGCGTTGGGCTTGGGGGAGCTGACCCTCAAGTCGGCACAGAATCAGCCGCTGGACGCCGAGATCGAATTGCTCGACGTGCGCGACCTCACTGCCGCCGAAGTGGCGCCGAGCCTGGCGCCGCCGGAAGAGTTCAGCAAGGCGGGGGTAACCTTTGCGACTTACCTCGAAGACCTGACATTCACGCCGGTGATCAACCCCAACGGCAAGAGCGTGCTGCGCGTCACCTCCAGCCAGCCGCTGCCGGGGTCTGTGGTCAAGTTTCTGGTGCAGGTGATGTGGCCGCAGGGGCGACTGCTGCGTGACTACAGCGTCCTGCTCGACCAGGCCAAGGCGCAGGGCAAACAGCCTGCGCCAGGCAATGTCGCACCCGCAGTGACGGGTGCCAGCAACTACACCACCCAGCGCCGCGACACCCTGTGGCAGATTGCTGCGCGCAACAGCCAGGGCGGCTCGATTCAGCAGACCATGATCGCGATCCAGGCGCTGAACCCGGACGCCTTCATTGGTAACAACATCAACCAGTTGAAGGTGGGCCAGGTACTGCGCCTGCCCGACCAGCAACAAATCCAGGCCATTGCTCAGGGTGAGGCGGTTCGCGATGTGGCCGAGCAGTATGCGGCCTGGCGTGAAGGCCGGCGCCTGGGGCCGCGTGCCCGTCAGCTCGATGCCACCCGCCGCGGTGCCGCCGAGGCCGCGCCAGAGCGCATTGCCCAAGGTGACAACCTGCGCCTGGTCAGCCCCGGCAACCAGGCAGGCGCTGCGCCGGCCAAAGGGCTGAACGACAAACTGGCCGTGGCCCAGGAAAGCCTCGATACCACCCGTCGTGACAACGATGAGCTCAAGAGCCGCATGGCGGACCTGCAGAGCCAACTAGACAAACTGCAGCGTCTGATCGCGCTGAAAAACGACCAGTTGGCCCGGCTTGAAGCCCAGGGCGCAGCAGGTCAGGCGCCAGTCGCCGCTGCTCTGCCAGGCGAGCCTGCGCCGGCCAATCCGGCAGCTAATGCCGAGGCGGACGTAAAACCTGCACCGGCAGCCGTCGATACCGCGCCGGCCAGTGTGCCTGACGCCCAGCCGCGGGCTGACGGCGTGCTCGGCAACCCGTTGCTGCTGTGGCTGATTGCAGGGTCTGCGTTCCTCGTGCTGTTGCTGCTGCTGGTGCTGCTGATGCGCAAGCGCAAGGCCCAGGAAGAAGCCGAGAAACACCTGCGCATGGCGCGGGCCTTGGCGGAGGAAGAGCAGGGTGCGGGCCTGGATATCGATGCCGACAGCTTTGAAGGCCTGGAGGTCTCGGCGCCGAGCGTAACGCTGTCGCCAGCGGTGGTCGCGGCGTCTGCCGCTGCCGCCACTGCTGCAGAAAAACCCGCGGTCGCGCTCGCCGAGCCAGCGCCGCAGCCAGACACGACGGCCGCCCTGTTGGCGGAAGTCGAGCAAAGCCTGCAAAGCGGCCGCCTGAATCATGCCGCCGAGCTGCTTGAGACGGCCCTTGCCGCAGAACCTGAGCGTGACGTGCTGCGCCTGAAACTGATGGAAGTGTATGCCCGTCAGGGTGATCACAGTGCGTTTGTCGAGCAGGAGCGTGTGCTGCCGGCGACTGAGCAGAATGTTGCTCAGGTCGACGAACTCAAAGGCCGTTTCCCTGCGATGCTGGGGCTGGCCGCCGCCGGTCTGGGGGCAGCAGCATTGGCTGCCGAGATGGATGAGCAGTACGTGCAGGGCCTGCTGCAGGACCCGCCTGAGGCGCCGGTTGTTGAAGATACCGTGCCCGAGGGCGCCTCAGAGGCCGAGCCAGAGGTGCTGGTAGAGCCCGATTTTGTCGCAGAGCAAGCGCTGGACGACATCGTCGAGCCTGAGGCCGAGGCCATCAGCGAGGTGCCATCGCTTGATGCATCGGACCTGGACAGCGACTTCGACCTCAGCCTGGGTGAAGACCTGCCCGAGGAAGACCCGTTGACAGCGCCGCTGCTGGACGAGCCGGTGCTGGACGAAGTTGTGCTGGATGAACCTGTGCTGGACGAAGTGCAAGTAGAGGAACAGCCCGCTGCCGTGGAGGCTGAGCTGCAAGCTTACGCTGAAACAGACGCTGAAACAGACGTTGCAGCCGATGCCGATGCTGATTTCGAGGCGATGCTGGCGCAGGCCGAGCCGCAGCCCGTTGCCGATCTGGATGACTTCGACCTCGACGTCAGCGAGCCCGTAGCCCCGGCTGTCGGCGAAGAGACGCCGGTTGACGTTGCCGACGAGCTGGCAGCCTTCGACAGCGTGCCGGAGTTTGACCCGGTCACCGAACTGGACCTGCCGTCGGACTTCGACCTTTCGCTGTCGCTGGAGGATGATTCGCCGGCTGCCAAGAGCTTTGCTTCGGAGCTGGATGACGTCAACGCGGAGCTGGACAAGCTGTCCCAGAACCTCGAGTCGCCTTCGCTGGAGCCACACTTCACCGCTGAAGACGCCGTTGAGCAGCCTGAGCCCGAGCCGCTGGACGACTTGGACTTCGACTTCTTCTCTGGCAGTGATGAAGTCGCCACCAAGCTCGACCTGGCGCGCGCCTACATCGACATGGGTGACCACCAGGGCGCCCGTGACATCCTCGATGAAGTCGTCAAGGACGGCGACGGGACGCAGCGTCAGGAAGCCGAGGACATGTTGTCTCGGTTGGTCTGAGCCCTGTTTTGAGGTTTCGCGGCTAAACAGATGTAACCACCCCCAACGGCAGCCCAACAGGGCTGCCGTTGTCGTTATAATCCCGCCATTGCGTAATCACCACAGGTTTCATGCTCTTGGACATCATCGACACCGCCGCCGAATCCGCGGCTGAAGGCTACTCCCGCATCGCCCTGGGCGTGGAATACAAGGGCTCGCGCTACCGCGGCTGGCAGCGCCAGGCCAGCGGCGTGCCCAGCGTCCAGCAAGCCCTTGAGCAGGCGTTGTCGAAAGTCGCGAACGAGCCGATTTCCGTGATCTGCGCCGGGCGCACCGATGCCGGGGTTCACGGTTGCGGGCAGATCGTGCACTTCGACACGCGCGCCATCCGCGATGAGCGCGCCTGGACCCTGGGCACCAATTTCAACCTGCCCCACGACATCAGCGTGGTCTGGTCGCGCCCGATGCCGGCGGACTTCCATGCCCGCTTCAAGGCGACTGCCCGGCGTTACCGCTACGTCATCTACAACGACCCGATCCGCCCCGCGCACCTGGCCGAGGAGGTGACCTGGAACCATCGCCCGCTGGATGTCGAGCGCATGGCTGAAGCCGCCGAGTTCCTGCTCGGTACCCACGACTTCAGCGCCTTCCGCGCCAGCCAGTGCCAGGCCAAGTCGCCGATCAAGCACATCCATCACCTGCGCGTCACCCGCCATGGCCAGATGATCGTGCTGGACGTGCGCGCCACGGCGTTCCTGCACCACATGGTGCGCAACATCGCCGGTGTGTTGATGACCATCGGCGCGGGTGAGCGGCCCGCCACCTGGGCGCGGGAAGTTTTGGAAGGGCGTAACCGCCGCGAGGGTGGGGTGACGGCACACCCGTACGGTTTGTACCTAGTGCAAGTGGAATACCCCGAAGCCTTCCAACTGCCCCAGCGTTACATCGGCCCACACTTTTTGACCGGCTATGAGGCATTGGCAGACTGACGGGCCAAAAGCCTTTTGCTAACATCCGGCCTTCACCGAAACAGCAGGGTTCGCAGTCCATGAGCAACGTTCGCAGCAAGATCTGCGGGATTACCCGTATCGAAGACGCGCTGGCTGCCGCCGAGGCGGGGGCCGATGCCATCGGCTTCGTCTTCTATGCCAAGAGCCCGCGTGCCGTGGACGTGCGCCAGGCGCGCGCGATCATTGCCGAGCTGCCGCCGTTCGTGACCACCGTCGGGTTGTTCGTCAACGCCTCGCGTTGCGAGCTCAACGAGATCCTCGAAGTGGTTCCCCTGGACCTGCTACAGTTCCACGGCGACGAAACCCCGCAAGACTGTGAAGGCTTCCATCGCCCCTGGATCAAGGCCCTGCGCGTGCGCCCGGGTGATGACCTGGAAGCGGCCTGTCGGCTTTATGCTGGCGCCCGCGGTATCTTGCTGGACACCTATGTGCCCGGCGTGCCCGGGGGCACGGGTGAAGCCTTCGACTGGTCGCTGGTGCCGGCGCGCCTGAGCAAGCCGATCATCCTGGCCGGTGGCCTGGACGCGCAGAATGTCGACCGGGCCATTGCCCAGGTCAGGCCTTATGCGGTGGATGTCAGCGGCGGTGTGGAGCAGGCCAAGGGCATCAAGGATGCGGCAAAGATCGAAGCCTTCATGCGTGCGGTGAAACAGGCGTGACGGTGGATGTGACGGTTGGCGGCGCACCATCGTCCATAGCTATCGCAGCCCCTGCGGGGCGCCCGCCGATGCGGTGGGCGAACAACACATTAACGGTGGCGCGGCGCGCCGGAAGCCCCGGCGGCCGTTCCATCATCGTTTCATAAAAGATATTGAGCTCAAGGGCAGGGCAGGCCGGTTACGCCGGCCCCCGCCCGCCGATACTGGAGAAAGAAAGCATGAGCAACTGGTTAGTCGACAAACTGATCCCTTCGATCATGCGTTCCGAGGTGAAGAAGAGCTCGGTGCCTGAAGGCCTGTGGCACAAGTGCCCGGCTTGCGAGGCCGTGCTGTATCGTCCGGAGCTGGAAAAGACCCTCGATGTCTGCCCTAAGTGCAACCACCACATGCGCATTGGCGCACGTGCGCGTATCGACATCTTCCTCGACGCCGAAGGCCGTGCCGAACTGGGCGCCGAACTGGAGCCGGTCGACCGCCTGAAATTCCGCGATGGCAAGAAGTACAAGGACCGCCTCACCGGTGCGCAGAAGCAGACCGGCGAAAAAGACGCGCTGATCTCCATGAGCGGTACCCTGATGGGCATGCCGATCGTGGTCAGCGCGTTCGAATTCTCCTTCATGGGCGGCTCCATGGGTGCCATCGTCGGTGAGCGTTTCGTTCGCGCCGCCAACTACGCCCTGGAAAACCGCTGCCCGATGGTCTGTTTCTCGGCCTCGGGTGGCGCACGCATGCAGGAAGCGCTGATCTCGCTGATGCAGATGGCCAAGACCTCGGCTGTGCTGGCGCGCCTGCGTGAAGAAGGCATTCCGTTCATCTCCGTGCTGACCGATCCGGTCTACGGCGGCGTTTCCGCCAGCCTGGCGATGCTGGGCGACGTCATCGTCGGCGAGCCCAAAGCACTGATCGGCTTTGCCGGCCCGCGCGTGATCGAGCAGACCGTGCGCGAGAAGCTGCCAGAAGGCTTCCAGCGCAGCGAGTTCCTGTTGGAACACGGCGCTATCGACCTGATCATCTCCCGTGGCGAACTGCGCCCGCGCCTGGCCCGTCTGCTGGCACAGATGACCGGCCAGGAAACCCCGGAGCAGGCACGTGAGGCGGCTGCGGTCGCGTGATGACACAACGAACCCTGGGCGAATGGCTCGCCTACCTCGAGCAGTTGCACCCTTCGGCCATCGACATGGGGCTGGAGCGTTCGCAGAACGTGCTTGCCCGCCTGGGGCTGGGCAAGTTGGCACCGCGCGTGGTGACCGTCACCGGCACCAATGGCAAGGGCTCCACCTGTGCCTTCGTCGCCGCGATGCTGCGTGCCCAGGGGCTCAAGGTGGGCGTATACAGCTCGCCACACCTGTTGCGTTACAACGAGCGGGTGCTCATCGATGGCCAAGAGGCCAGTGATGAGCGCCTGTGCGAAGCCTTCGCCGCCGTCGAGGCGGCGCGAGGCGACATTTCCTTAACCTATTTCGAGATGGGCACCCTGGCGGCGTTCTGGTTGTTCTACCAGTCCAAGCTGGATGCCGTGGTGCTCGAAGTGGGCCTCGGTGGCCGTCTGGACACCGTGAACGTGGTGGATGCCGACCTGGCGCTGGTGACCAGTATCGGTGTCGACCATGTCGATTATCTGGGTGATACCCGTGAGCTTGTCGCCTTCGAGAAGGCCGGCATCTTCCGCGCTGGCAAGCCGGCGCTGTGTGGCGACCTTGATCCGCCGCAGCCCTTGCTGGACAAGGCCCATGAGCTGGCGGCGCCGTTGTTCTTGCGTGGGCGTGACTTCGACCTGGAAAGCACAGGCGACAGCTGGCACTGGCGTGGGAAAACGACCGAGGGTGGCCTGGTAGCGTTGCACGATCTGCCATTGCTAGACCTGCCCATGGAGAACGCCACCCTGGCCCTGCAGGCCTACCTGTTGATGGGCCTGCCCTGGGATGCCAGTCAGTTGCGCCAGGCGCTGCTCGATACCCGTATCACCGGTCGCCTCGATCGCCGTGAAGTGTGCTGGCAGGGCAAGCGTGTGGAGCTGTTGCTGGATGTCGGGCATAACCCGCATGCTGCGGCGTACCTGGCGCGGCGCCTGGCGGCAAGGCCGGTCAAGGGGCGCCGCCTGGCGGTGTTCGGCCTGCTGGCCGACAAGGACCTGCCGGGCGTTGTCGAGCCTTTGCAGGCACTGGTCGACGACTGGGCGGTCGCACCGCTGGACACGCCGCGCAGCCGTCCGGCCGCAGAACTTGCTGACACCTTGACGAACCTCGGCGCCGCGGTGAAGTCTTATGCCAGCGTCGACGCGGCCCTCGAAGGGCAATGCGCGCAGGCGACGGCGGATGATCAGGTCCTGCTGTTCGGTTCGTTTTTCTGTGTCGCCCAGGCCCTGGAGTGGTTGGCGCGGCAGGCCCCGGAGGGTTGAGTAGATGGCAGTGCTGGATAAAGGGATGAAACAGCGCATGGTGGGTGCGTTGGTGCTGGTGGCGCTGGCGGTGATCTTCCTGCCGATGCTGTTCACCCGCGAGGACGAGATGCGCCAGGTGCGTGTCGAGGCCCCGCAGGCGCCGGCCATGCCGAGCCTGCCAGAAGTGCAAGTGGAGCCGGTCGCCGTGCCGGAGCCGCAGGTGCTTGCAGAGGAGCCGCAGCAGCCACCGGTGGTGGTTGACGAGTCTACCGCGCCAGCCAGCACGCCTAGCCAGCCGATTACGCCATCCCCGCAGACGCAGACGCAAACGCAGGTCCAGGCTGCCAAGTCGCCAGCGCCCAAGGTTGAAGCCAAGCCAGCCGCCACACCTGCGCCTGCCGTTGCCGCCGCCAAGCCCGCAGCGCCGTCGAAGATCGACGTGAATGGGTTGCCGGTCAGCTGGTCTATCCAGCTGGCCAGCCTGTCCAATCGTGCCGGGGCAGAAAGCCTGCAGCAGACGTTGCGAAGCCAGGGCTACAACGCCTATATCCGCTCGGCGGGCGGTATGAACCGGGTGTACGTCGGGCCACTGATCGAGCGCGCCGAGGCCGAGCGCGTACGTGATGCAATCAACCGCAAGCACAGCCTCAAAGGCTTTGTGGTGCGCTTCCAGCCTGAAAAAGGTTGAGCCAGGGGCTGCTCTGCAGCCCATTCGCGGGACAAGTGGGATCGCCGCACCGCCGCTCCCACCCGAACTGTGCAGCCTTCAAGGCTAGCGCCGCACCTGTGGGAGCTGGCTTGCCAGCGAAGAGGCCAGAACCACCAACATAAGGCGGTTGCTAACCTACAGACCGTGCAGGCCATGCAGCGATCCAGTCTTAATAGGAGCGGCCTTTCGCCATCGCTAATCGGCCCGACATTCCGCTTACCCCCAGCCCGCCGCTCTGGTAAAATGCGCCGCCTCAAACGTCTGCAGGCAGCACCGTGGCATTTACCTGGGTTGATTGGGCGATCATCGCGATCATCGCCGTCTCCACACTGATCAGTCTCAAGCGCGGCTTCGTCAAGGAAGCCTTGTCCTTGCTCATCTGGATCATTGCCGGTGCGGTTGCCTGGATGTTCGGTGGCTCGCTCTCGGTGTATCTTGAAAGCTACATCCAGACGCCATCGATGCGCATCATCGCAGGCTGCGCCATTCTTTTCGTCGCCACCCTGCTGGTGGGGGCCATGGTCAACTTCCTTGTCGGCGAGCTGATCCGCGTGACCGGGCTGTCGGGTACCGATCGTTTCCTCGGCATGGCCTTCGGCGCAGCGCGCGGGGCCTTGCTGGTGGTAGTGGCCATCGGGCTGCTTAGCCTGGGGCCGGTTCAACAAGACACCTGGTGGCAGGAATCACGCCTGATACCACAATTTCTCTTGGTCGCTGACTGGTCGAAAAACCTGATTCTGGGTTTCACCAGCCAGTGGATGTCCAGTGGGGTGATCAGCACACCGGCTGATCTCCCGTTCAAGGAACAGTTGCTCGGGCCGGCAAAGCCCTGAGCGCTATTCACTCAAGTTTCGTCAAAGTAGGGGTTGCGTCGCATGTGTGGCATCGTCGGTATCGTCGGTAAGTCGAACGTCAATCAGGCGCTGTATGACGCGCTTACGGTCCTCCAGCACCGCGGCCAGGACGCTGCCGGTATCGTGACCAGCCATGACGGCCGGTTATTCCTGCGCAAGGATAATGGCCTGGTGCGCGATGTCTTCCAGCAGCGCCACATGCAGCGCCTGGTCGGCCACATGGGTATCGGCCACGTGCGCTACCCAACGGCGGGCAGCTCGACCTCGGCCGAGGCCCAGCCGTTCTACGTCAACTCGCCGTACGGCATCACCCTGGCGCACAACGGCAACCTGACCAACGTCGAGCAGTTGGCCAAGGAGATCTACGAGTCCGACCTGCGCCACGTCAACACCAATTCCGACTCGGAAGTGCTGCTGAACGTGTTCGCCCACGAGCTGGCCGTACGCGGCAAGCTGCAGCCGACTGAAGAAGATGTGTTCGCTGCGGTTTCCCACGTGCACAGCCGCTGCGTGGGTGGTTATGCGGTGGTGGCGATGGTCACCGGTTATGGCATCGTCGGTTTCCGTGACCCGAACGGTATTCGCCCGGTGGTGTTCGGCCAGCGTCACACCGACGAAGGTGTGGAGTACATGATCGCCTCCGAAAGCGTCGCCCTGGACGTGCTCGGCTTCACCCTGATTCGTGACCTGGCGCCAGGCGAAGCGGTGTACATCACCGAAGAAGGCCAGCTGTACACCAAACAGTGCGCACAAAACCCGAAACTGCAGCCGTGCATCTTCGAACACGTCTACCTGGCCCGTCCGGACTCGATCATGGATGGCGTCTCGGTGTACAAGGCGCGCCTGCGCATGGGCGAGAAGCTGGCTGAGAAAATTCAGCGTGAACGCCCTGAGCACAACATCGACGTGGTCATCCCGATCCCGGACACCAGCCGCACTGCGGCGCTGGAGCTGGCCAACCACCTCGGCGTCAAGTTCCGCGAAGGTTTCGTCAAGAACCGCTACATCGGCCGTACTTTCATCATGCCCGGCCAGGCCGCGCGCAAGAAATCGGTACGCCAGAAGCTCAACGCCATCGAGCTGGAATTCCGCGGCAAGAACGTGATGCTGGTGGACGACTCGATCGTGCGCGGCACCACCTGCAAGCAGATCATCCAGATGGCCCGCGAAGCCGGCGCCAAGAACGTCTACTTCTGCTCCGCAGCCCCTGCGGTGCGCTACCCCAACGTCTACGGCATCGACATGCCGAGCGCTCACGAACTGATCGCCCACAACCGCACCACCGAACAGGTGGCCGAGTTGATCGGCGCCGACTGGCTGATTTACCAGGACCTGCCGGACCTGATCGAATCGGTCGGTGGCGGCAAGATCAAGATCGAGCACTTCGATTGCGCGGTGTTCAACGGTGAATACGTTACCGGCGACATCGACGCAGCCTACCTTGATCGTATCGAGCAGGCCCGTAACGACCTGGCGAAGGTTAAGACCCAGGCGGTCAGCGCGATCATCGACCTCTACAACAACTGATTAGGGAGCGACGGCATGACGGATCAATGGGATGCCGGACGACTGGACAGTGACCTCGAGGGTGTCGGCTTCGACACCCTGGCGGTACGCGCCGGGCAAAACCGTACACCGGAGGCCGAGCACAGCGAAGCGCTGTTTCTGACCTCCAGCTATGTTTTCCGTACGGCCGCCGATGCGGCTGCACGCTTTGCTGGCGAAACGCCGGGTAACGTCTATTCGCGCTACACCAACCCGACTGTGCGTGCCTTCGAGGAACGCCTGGCGGCCATGGAGGGCGCCGAGCAGGCTGTAGCGACGTCCACCGGTATGGCGGCGATCCTCGCCGTGGTCATGTCGCTGTGCAGCGCCGGTGACCATGTGCTGGTGTCGCAGAGCGTATTCGGCTCGACCATCAGCCTGTTCGAGAAATACTTCAAGCGCTTCGGCGTC
Source organism: Pseudomonas sp. B21-031 (assembly GCF_024748985.1). NCBI lineage: Bacteria > Pseudomonadati > Pseudomonadota > Gammaproteobacteria > Pseudomonadales > Pseudomonadaceae > Pseudomonas > Pseudomonas sp. B21-031. The sequence continues at coordinate 1,676,872 of NZ_CP087181.1, forward strand.
GAGGTGGACTATGTGCCGCTGGTCGACCTGTCGGGTTGGGAAAAGGCCATCAAGGCCAACACCAAGCTGCTGATCGTCGAGTCGCCGTCCAACCCGTTGGCCGAGCTGGTCGATATCACTGCCCTCAGCGAAGTCGCCCACGCGCGTGGCGCCATGCTGGTGGTGGACAACTGTTTCAGCACCCCGGCACTGCAGCAGCCACTCAAGCTGGGTGCCGACATCGTGTTCCACTCGGCAACCAAGTTCATCGATGGCCAGGGCCGTTGCATGGGCGGTGTGGTGGCTGGGCGCAGTGAGCAGATGAAAGAAGTGGTGGGCTTCCTGCGTACCGCAGGCCCGACCCTCAGCCCGTTCAATGCGTGGATCTTCACCAAGGGTCTGGAAACGCTCAAGCTGCGCATGCGTGCGCACTGCGAGAGCGCTCAGCAACTGGCTGAGTGGCTGGAGCAGCAGGACGGCATCGAGAAGGTGCATTACGCCGGCCTGCCGAGCCACCCGCAGCACGAACTGGCCAAGCGCCAGATGAGCGGCTTTGGTGCGGTGGTCAGCTTCGAGGTCAAGGGCGGCAAAGAAGGCGCCTGGCGCTTCATCGATGCCACGCGGGTCATCTCGATCACCACCAACCTGGGTGACAGCAAGACCACCATCGCGCACCCCGCCACCACCTCCCACGGCCGCTTGTCGCCGCAGGAGCGTGAGGCAGCGGGTATCCGCGACAGCCTGGTCCGCGTTGCCGTGGGCCTTGAAGATGTGGCCGACCTGCAGGCAGACCTCGCCCGTGGGTTGGCGGCACTGTGATTGAAATCAGCGGCAGTAAGCCAGGCCATAACGGCCGGGTAGCCTTGGTGACCGGTGCCGCTCGCGGCATCGGCCTGGGGATTGCCGCCTGGTTGATCTGCGAAGGCTGGCAGGTGGTGCTAAGCGACCTTGACCGCCCACGCGGCGCCAAGGTGGCCAAGGCGTTGGGTGACAACGCCTGGTTCATCACCATGGACGTTGCCGACGAGGCGCAGGTCAGTGCCGGGGTGTCCGAGGTACTGGGGCAGTTCGGTCGGCTCGACGCGTTGGTGTGCAATGCGGCGATCGCCAACCCGCACAACCAGACGCTGGAAAGCCTTAGCCTGGCGCAATGGAACCGGGTACTGGCGGTCAACCTCAATGGCCCGATGCTGCTGGCCAAGCATTGCGCGCCTTACCTGCGTGCGCATAACGGGTCGATCGTCAACCTGACCTCGACCCGGGCACGGCAGTCCGAACCGGACACCGAAGCCTATGCGGCAAGCAAGGGCGGCCTGGTCGCGTTGACCCATGCCCTGGCCATGAGCCTGGGCCCGGAGATCCGTGTCAATGCGGTGAGCCCGGGGTGGATCGATGCACGTGACCCTTCCCAGCGCCGTGCCGAACCGTTGACTGACGCCGACCATGCCCAGCACCCGACGGGCAGGGTAGGGACGGTGGAAGACGTGGCGGCCATGGTGGCCTGGCTGTTGTCGCGCCAAGCAGCTTTCGTCACCGGCCAGGAATTCGTGGTCGATGGCGGCATGACCCGCAAGATGATCTACACCTGAGCTGTCAGATGTTAAGAAGGGGACCGAAAGGTCCCCTTTTTGTTTCCAGCGATTATTCATCGCCCAACCGCTTGGTGTAGGAGCAGCCTTGTGCTGCGAAGGGGCAGCGAGCTCATGCTGAATCGTCGGTGCTTTCACCGGCCACTTCGCAGCACAAGGCTGCTCCTACAGTGAAGGCAGCATTGATCCGTGGCCTCACACCGGCAAACCTCTTTTTTGCCCTTTTTGAAAAAAAATTCAATGGGGGTATTGACTTAGCATCGGTACCTGCGTAAATTTCGCGGCCTCAGCGAAGCAAACGCAACAAGCAACATCGCGGGGGTGATTAGCTCAGCCGGGAGAGCATCTGCCTTACAAGCAGAGGGTCGGCGGTTCGATCCCGTCATCACCCACCACTTCCTGAGCGTTCCTGGTGCAGGAAGCTTCGAAAGAAGCAGATAGCCAGAGAGGAACAAGGCCTGATAAGCCAAGACGTAAGTCACTATGCGCAGCGGTAGTTCAGTCGGTTAGAATACCGGCCTGTCACGCCGGGGGTCGCGGGTTCGAGTCCCGTCCGCTGCGCCACTTTTTAGTAACAGATGGGTGCCTTGCACCGGTCTGAGACCAAAAGGCAAATATGCCTGAGGTCGATCCCAGTTTCAATTGGGCGCAAGCCTGAACGATACGCAGCGGTAGTTCAGTCGGTTAGAATACCGGCCTGTCACGCCGGGGGTCGCGGGTTCGAGTCCCGTCCGCTGCGCCATCTTCGCTTCGAAGCCCCTTGAACGCTTCGAAGCAACAAAAAGAGCGATCAACGTGTCGCTTTTTTTGTGCCTGACTTCACTGTGCCCTTGGCCAGTAAGCAGGCAACAGGTTTCAACTGGGCGCAAGCCCAAGCGATACGCAGCGGTAGTTCAGTCGGTTAGAATACCGGCCTGTCACGCCGGGGGTCGCGGGTTCGAGTCCCGTCCGCTGCGCCATCTTCGCCTCGAGGCCCCTTGAACGCCTCGAAGCAACGCGAAAAGCGACCTTAGGGTCGCTTTTTTCGTTTTCACGCCCTGCCAGTCCACATTTACACGAAGCTGACAGACTCTTCACGGATGAACGGTTTCAGTGCCCGTGCGCAGTGATGCACAATAGGCACCTTCTCGACTTACCCGGAATTCGCAATGACCAGATCATCCGTCTTTGGTGCGCTCGGGCTGGCCCTGGTGCTGGCGGGCGTGACCGGTTGTTCCTCAAAAAAAGCCGCCATCTACGAGCACGAGAACTTCGATGACTCGGGCACCTTCTCGCGCAGCTTCCCGGTGACCGATGCCGGCTCCTGCGAGGCCGCACGGCGCGCCTTGCTCAGCCAGGGTTACATCATTACCAGCAGCGGTGCCAACCAGGTGACCGGCAACAAGAGCTTCCAGCAGAATAGCGAAAACCACCTGCAGATCAGCTTCAACGTCACCTGCGCACCCGACGTGAGCGACGAGCAGCGCTCGACCATGTTCGCCAACGCCCTGCAGGACCGCTACAGCCTGAAGAAATCCAACACTTCCGCCAGCCTTGGCGTGGGCGTGCTGGGTTCGGTGTCCATGCCAATCGGCTCCAGTGATGACTCGATGGTCAAGGTTGCCAGCGAAACGGTGACGGCGGCGCAGTTCTACGACCGTTACTTCGCACTGGTAGAGAGCTATCTGCCGAAGCCGAAAAAGACCAGCAAGGCTAAGGCAAAGGTCGAGCCTGAGGCGCCCGCAGCCAAGGTTGAAAAGCCAGCCGTAGACCTGGGGCTGCCGGAGCAGGCGGCTGCAGCGCCTGTGGCCGCTCCCGTAACGCCTGCGGCTGAATCCACCCCAGCGCCTCCTGCCGCCATTGCCCCCGCCAACGAAGTGCCAGCGGCGCCAGTGGCGAATGACAGCCAGGGGTCACAGCCAGTAGCGCCGCCCGCCGAGCCTGCGCCTATCCACGTGCAACAAGAGGCACAGCCTGCAGAGCCCGCACCTGCGGCGCTCTGACACATTCCCTGTTACAGACAGGCGGCGATAACGCCGTCGATACCTGCTACGTTTACTTCTCATGAGCTTGTCATCATTCCTTCACCCAACCTGCTTAGGTTGAAGGCGACATCTACTAAGACAAATGAGAAAAGAGGACGCAGGGCAATGGATGAATATCAGGAAGAGCTGCTCGAGTTCCAGGCATACGAACTGGACACTCCGGAACCCGCCGACGACGCCACCGAACTTTAGCCGGCCTGCCGCTGAATGCGGCGAAACTCCCCCGGCGTGAGGCCGGTCCAGCGCTTGAATGCGCGCTGGAAAGCCTCTGCCGAAGCAAACCCCAACAGATAAGCGATTTCGCCGAAAGCCAGCTCCGTGTCACGGATGTAGGTTTCGGCCAGGTCGCGCCGTGTCTCGTTCAACACGTCGCGAAAACGCGTCCCTTCTTCGGCCAGCTTGCGCCGCAATGTCCAGGTCGGCAGTTGCAGGCTCAGCGCCACTTCGTCCAGGTCCGGTTCGCGGCCGCCATTGAGCAGTGGGCCGAGCAGGTGCGTGATGCGTTCGCCCAGGCTGCGTACCCGCGTGCGCTGTTGCAACTCCGCTTCGCAAAGTTGCAGCAGGTGCTGCCAGGTGCTCGGGCAGTGCTGCGGGTTGGCCATCTGCAGGGTGGCGCGGCTCAGGCGCAGTTGATTACCGTCGGCGCCGAACTGCACCGGGGTGCTGCACAGCGCCTGGTACTGGGCGGCATAGGGCGGCGCGGCAAATTCGATTTCAAGCCGTTCGGCCTGCAGCACAGTCCCCGCCAGGCCGCCCAGTTGCGCCAGCCAGCCGGCGAGCAGTGAGTCGACCACGAAGCGGTTGTAGGTGTTGTAGGGGCTGATGGAGTAAAAACGCAGCCAGGCGCCTTGGGCATCTTCCTGAAAGCGCGAGTGGCCCCGGTAGTTGGCAGCGTACAGCGGCTCGAAGCGCAACAAGGTACGCGCCGCTTCGCCCACTGTGGGCGCCTGGGCCGCGGTGATGCCCGCAAGGCCTGCATGGGCCATGCGGCTCAGGCGGCCCATGTGCAGGCCCAAGGCCGGCTCGGCGCACAGCGCGATGGCGGCATGCCCAAGGTGCATGTAACGCGGGATCGACAGGCGTGCACCGGCTTCGGCCAGGCGTGCAGCATCCAGGCCATAGCGTTGCAGCAGGGGCGCAGGGTCGTGGCCCAGCACGCGCAGGGCCTCGGCCAGTGGCTGGACAAACCCTACCGACAGATCACCCAGGCGCACGCGGGGGCGGGCCACGGGGTTACAACCAGAGGTTCAGCAGGCGGGCGCCATGGCTGGGGTTGCCCGCCAGCAGTTGGCCCGACTGATGGGCGAAGCCCTGGCCATCGCTGGCCTGCTCCCAGAACTGCCCACGCATGAACACGCTCATGCTGCTGACGTCTTCGCCAGCGGCCTGGGTCAGGCGTTGCCAGGCGTTTTGTTCGCTGACTTCGCCACGCTTGAGGGTGAGCTCGGCCGCCGCGTCCTGATGGCGATTGCCACGCCATGGCGCCTCCCAGCTGCCTTTGCCACTGAGGAATACCGGGTTGGCGATCAATTGCACGGATTGTTGTGCCAGTTGCTGGTGGTTTTCCGGGTACCAGCTGTCACTGCCGACCAGTACGCCCAGGCGCCCGGCCGGGGTTTGCAGCACCTGCAGCGGTTGCTGGCGGCCATCATGGATGAAACGGCGGGTTTCGCTGTCCGGGTACTGCTGACGCTGTGGCTGGCCCAGCAGCGAGCCGTCGCCGGCAAACACCACGCTGCTGTTGTACAACGGGCCATTGCCGGCGTGCAGCACGCCTTGTTTGACATACGGGGCAGGCAACACGATGGAGCCGGCCACCAGGGTGACGCCAAACTCCTTGGCCAGGCCACCGAACACCTGCTGATAATCGGCGGCCATCTGCTCGGCCTTCATGCGCAGGTGGGCGTCGCTGCGCCAGTCGTCGGCGTTGGCGCGCAGCATGGCCAGGCCATAGCGCAGTGGGTTGCTCAGCTCTAGCCATTGCAAGGCCTCGCGGCTCTGCGTGACTTGGTACAGCTCGTTCTTTTCACCCCGAGCCCACAGCCAGGTACCGATGTGCTCGGGCAGCACCACCACCGTGCGGGGGCCAACCAGTCCCTGTACGCGTGCCTGCTGCAAATAGGCCGAAAGCTTGCGGTGCAGGCGTTGCAGGTTCTGGTAGTCACTGGGGTAGAGCAGTGGTTCGACGCCAAGCAAATTGCCTTGCTCACCGGGCACGCCATGGTTGAGCGCCAGCTCGATGCGCAGGTCGGAAAGGTAATGGCCTTCCGGGCGCTGCTGGGTCCAGAAGCCGTAGCCGCACAGGGCGGCAATCATCACCAGCGCCAAGGCGCTTGCCAGAAGTTTTCGCATGAAGCGGTACAGCGCCTAGGAAGTCGGAGTTGTCTAGGGTAGCCCTGCTGTGCGGGAGGATCAATAAGTTGTCAGTTTCGATCATTGAGGCTGTTCAAACAGCTGTTTAATGTCAGGGGCAGATAAACGACGGGGCCCGCCGGCCGGCGAGGAACCCGCATTCCGTGATCACGCCACATGGGGACATTCCATGGCTGCCGACCGTTATCCGCACCTGCTCGCACCGCTCGACCTGGGCTTCACCACCTTGCGCAACCGCACCCTGATGGGCTCGATGCACACCGGTCTTGAAGAACGCCCCGGCGGCTTCGAGCGCATGGCGGCCTATTTTGCCGAGCGCGCCCGTGGCGGCGTCGGCCTGATGGTCACCGGCGGTATCGCACCGAATGACGAGGGCGGCGTCTATTCCGGCGCTGCCAAGCTCAGCACCGAGGAAGAGGCCGACAAGCACCGCATCGTGACCGAGGCGGTGCATGCCGCTGGCGGCAAGATCTGCCTGCAGATCCTCCATGCCGGGCGCTATGCCTACAGCCCGCGCCAGGTAGCACCCAGCGCGATCCAGGCGCCGATCAACCCGTTCAAGCCCAAAGAACTGGACGAAGCAGGCATCGAGAAACAGATCGCCGACTTCGTCAACTGCGCCGCGCTGGCCCAGCGGGCCGGCTATGACGGCGTCGAGATCATGGGTTCGGAAGGCTACTTCATCAACCAGTTCCTGGCCGCACACACCAACCACCGCACTGACCGGTGGGGGGGCAGCTATGAAAATCGCATGCGCCTGGCCGTCGAGATCGTCAGCCGTGTGCGTGAGGCGGTGGGCCCGAATTTCATCATCATCTTCCGCCTGTCGATGCTCGACCTGGTCGAAGGGGGCAGCACCTGGGACGAAATCGAGCTGCTGGCCAAGGCCATCGAGCAGGCGGGGGCGACCCTGATCAACACCGGTATCGGTTGGCACGAAGCGCGTATCCCGACCATCGCCACCAAAGTGCCGCGGGCGGCGTTCAGCAAGGTCACGGCCAAGCTGCGCGGCACCGTGAGCATTCCGCTGATCACCACCAACCGCATCAACACCCCGGAAGTGGCCGAGGTGGTGCTCGCCGAAGGCGATGCCGACATGGTCTCGATGGCCCGGCCGTTCCTGGCCGACCCGGATTTCGTCAACAAGGCCGCTGCCGGGCGCGCTGACGAGATCAACACCTGCATCGGTTGCAACCAAGCCTGCCTGGACCACACGTTTGGCGGCAAGTTGACCAGTTGCCTGGTCAACCCGCGCGCCTGCCACGAAACCGAACTCAACTACCTGTCTGTGCGCACCGTGAAGCGTATTGCCGTTGTCGGTGCTGGCCCGGCCGGCCTGGCTGCCGCCACCGTGGCCGCCGAGCGGGGCCACCAGGTCACTTTGTTCGATGCCGCCGGCGAGATCGGCGGGCAGTTCAACGTGGCCAAGCGGGTGCCGGGCAAGGAAGAGTTCTTCGAGACCCTGCGCTATTTCCGTAACAAGCTGAGCAGCACTGGTGTAGACCTGCGCCTGAACACCCGCGTCGATGTACAGGCGCTGGTGGACGGCGGTTTCGACGAGGTTATCCTGGCCACCGGCATCGCGCCGCGTACGCCCGCGATCCCGGGGGTCGAGCATGCCAAGGTGCTCAGCTACCTGGACGTGCTGCTGCAGCGTAAGCCAGTCGGCCAGGCGGTCGCGGTGATTGGCGCGGGTGGCATCGGTTTCGATGTGTCCGAATACCTGGTGCACCAGGGCGTGGCCAGCAGTCAGGACCGCGAGGCGTTCTGGAAAGAGTGGGGCATCGACACCCAGCTCGAGGCCCGCGGTGGCGTGGCCGGCATCAAGGCTGCGCCGCACGCGCCGGCGCGCCAGGTGTATCTGCTGCAGCGCAAGCAGTCCAAGGTCGGCGACGGGTTGGGCAAGACCACCGGCTGGATCCACCGGACGGGGCTGAAGAACAAGCAGGTGCAGATGCTCAACGGCGTGGAGTACCTGGGTATCGATGATGCCGGCTTGCATATTCGGGTCGGCGGCGGTGAGCCGCAATTGCTGGCGGTGGACAACGTGGTGATCTGTGCAGGGCAGGAGCCGCTGCGAGAGCTGCAAGAAGGCTTGCTGGCCGCAGGCCAGTCGGTGCACTTGATCGGTGGCGCGGATGTGGCGGCCGAGCTGGATGCCAAGCGGGCGATCAACCAAGGCTCGCGGTTGGCTGCCGAGCTTTGAGATGGCCGGGGGCCGCGAAGCGGCCCCCGATGTTCACTGATAAACTGAAGCCTTCGCTTCAGGCCCCGATCCATGTCTATCGATTTTCTGGACCTGCCCCAGGCTCCTCTACACCCCCTGAACCTGCCCTGGCTACAAAACGCCAAGGTCGAAGTCGCCATCTTGCGCCTGGACCTGATTGACCCCCTGATCAGCGGCAACAAGTGGTTCAAGCTGCGCCACCACCTCCAGCACGCCCATGAATCAGGTGCTCCTGGCCTGATCAGCCTCGGCGGCAGCCACTCCAACCACCTTCATGCCCTGGCCGCTGCCGGCAAACGCTTCGGCTTCGCCACGGCCGGCCTGCTGCGTGGCCACCCTCAGGACACGCCGACGGTGCGCGATCTGCAGGCGTTGGGCATGCACGTGCACTGGCTCGGCTATGGCGGCTACCGCGCCCGTCATGAGGCGGGTTTCTGGCAACCCTGGCAGGCACGCTACCCCGGTTGGCACTGCATCCCCGAAGGCGGCGGCGGCTTGGCCGGCGCGCAGGGTTGCGGGTTGATCGTCGCGCAGGCGCGCGCGCAACTGGCCGAGATCGGTTGGGACGATTACAGCGCCTGGTGGCTGGCCGCGGGTACCGGTACAACGTTGGCCGGCCTGGTGCTGGCAGAGGCGGGCGCGCATGACGTGCATGGCGCGCTGGCGGTGCCCCGCGATCACGGCGTGCCGGACGTTGTGAGGGATCTGGCCGGCGGCAGTGGCTATCAACTGCATGATGCCTGCCGGGGCGGCTTCGCTCGGATCGACGACGAGCTGCTGGCGTTCATCGACGCTTGCGAGCGGCACACAGGCGTGCCGCTAGAAGCGCTCTACACCGGCAAGGCCCTGCTGGCGCTGCGCGAGCAGGTCGAGGCCGGCCTGTTCGCGCCCGGCACCCGCCTGATCGTGCTGCATACCGGTGGCCTGCAAGGCCGGCGCGGTTATTTGTAGGGCAGCATGCGCAGCAGCGTGTTGTCGCGCTGCACGTAGTGGTGATACAGCCCGGCCAATGCATGCAGGCCGATCAGCCAGTAACCCCAGCTGCCGATGCGTTCATGCCAGCCTTTGATGAATTTGGCCTGGTCTGGGTCTGCGCCGATGAGGTGCGGCAGTTCCAGCCCATAAAAAGGGACTGGCTTGTCGGCGGCACTCAAAATCAGCCAGCCGGCGAGGGGTAGGCCGATCATCAGCAGGTACAGCGCCAGGTGCATCAGGTGGGCAAGGCCGGTCTGCCAGGCTGGTGGCTTGGGCAGGATGGGCGGGGTGGGGCGGCTCAGGCGCACGGCCAGACGCAGCCAGACCAGTACGAACACGGTCAGGCCCAGCATGAAGTGCAGGTCCTTCATCAGATTGCGCTCGGCGCTGTCCTTGGGGAACAGGCCGCGAAACTCGATGCAGGCGTATACGACGGCCAGTAGCACCAGCATCAGCCAATGCAGGGCGATGGACAGGCGCGCGTAATGTTGCGTGGGGCTGGATGAAACCATGGAGGATCCTCATCATCAGGTCTTGAAATGGCGCTCTTGGTGGCGCTCAGGACTCACTGTATCCGCTTGGCGGAACCAATCTTTGCTCCAGGTCGGTGAAAATTGTGTTGCTTGTACCGGCCTCTTCGCGGGCACAATCATCGCGTGGGCAAAAGTGGCCAGCTATCAGCCACCAGAAACACCCGCTCCACTTCATACCAGGCACCCTCGGCCTCCTGCTCCAGCCTGACCAACATCTGCGCCGGCGCATGCTCATCCAGCCCCTGCAGCCAGGCCCCGAACTGCAGTGCCGTCCAGCACTCATCCGCCTCGACCCGCGCCGGTGCCAGCCAGGCATCGCGGGGCAAAGGCTGCCAGCGTTCGCCAGTGGCCATCGACCAATCCTGCCGCCGCAACCAGCGCCCGCGCAGGTGCAGTGGGTTGGCCCCCGCGGGCGGTTCTGCCTGCCCAGGCCAGGGGTAGAACAGGTAACCGGCCAGCCACAGATGCGCCTGCACCTGCTGCACGCCAAGCCCGGCCAAGGCCACGCGGCTCTGTGCGCCACTGGACATCGGCAACTGATGCCCAGTCAGGTGCGCCAATTTGATCCCCAGCCGGTCATGGCAACCTGGGCCAAGCCATTGCGTCGGGTCTCGGCCATCGCTGTGGGTAGGCCCCAGATAAAACTTGATGGCCAACTCGAAATGCTGCACCCCTTCGTTATCCCTCAGCAGAATGTCCAGCTCACCCAGCGTCTGCCCGCCTGCGCGAATCGCCAGGTTCGCTGCCAGCAACTCAAGGCCCGGCGCCTGGCTCAGGGCGAACTGCCAGAGGCATTCGTAGTACAGGCCCAGCCGCCGACTGGTCAGGCGCGCCAGCCTGTCGCGCAGCGCTTGCTCGTCGGCATCCAGGGCCAGCAGCCAGGCTTTCAGGCGTTGCGGATCATCGGCCCAGGCGCTGCCGGCCAACGGGTGGCGCTGGGGGCAGGGCGGGGCGCTCAGCAGCGGGGGCGACAGCAATGCCCAGGCCAGGTCGCGCACGGCCGGGCGGCGCAACTGGCGAGGTAAGTCGTGGAGTTCGGCGAAAGGCATCATCCAGCGAGCATAGCCGGTTTGCCGCTACCCGGTCGTTTCGCCCATAATCGGCGCATAGTCACCCGCCGCAGAGCCTCGCAGGAGCCCCATGGAGCAATTTCGCAATATCGGTATCATCGGACGCCTTGGCAGCTCGCAGGTGCTCGACACCATTCGCCGACTGAAAAAATTCCTCCTCGAGCGCCACCTGCACGTGATCCTCGAGGACACCATCGCCGAAGTCCTGCCCGGCCACGGCCTGCAGACGTCCACGCGCAAGCTGCTGGGCGAGGTCTGCGACCTGGTCATCGTCGTCGGCGGTGACGGCAGCCTGCTCGGCGCCGCCCGCGCGCTGGCCCGGCACAATATTCCGGTGCTCGGCATCAACCGCGGCAACTTGGGCTTTCTCACCGACATCCGCCCTGACGAGTTGGAAGAAAAGGTCGCCGAAGTGCTCGACGGCCACTACCTGGTGGAAAACCGCTTCCTGCTGCAGGCCGAAGTGCGCCGTCACCACGAGGCCATCGGCCAGGGCGATGCGCTCAACGACGTGGTCTTGCACCCCGGCAAGTCGACGCGGATGATCGAGTTCGAAATCTACATCGACGGCCAGTTCGTCTGCAGCCAGAAGGCCGACGGCCTGATCGTTGCCACCCCAACCGGCTCGACCGCCTACGCGTTGTCGGCCGGTGGCCCGATCATGCACCCCAAGCTCGACGCCATCGTCATCGTGCCGATGTACCCGCATACCCTGTCGGGCCGGCCGATCGTGGTGGACGGCAACAGCGAACTGAAGATTGTCGTGGCCAAGGACCTGCAGATCTACCCGCAGGTGTCCTGTGACGGCCAGAACCACTTCACCTGCGCCCCTGGCGACACCATCACGGTGAGCAAGAAGCCGCAGAAACTGCGCCTTATCCACCCGCTGGACCATAATTACTACGAAGTGTGCCGTACCAAACTCGGCTGGGGCAGCCGCCTTGGAAGCAGGGACGACTGATGCTCGATCCGGCGCGAAGTTTTGACATCATCGGTGACGTGCATGGCTGTGCGCTGACCCTTGAACGCTTGCTCGACGCCCTCGGTTACAAACGTGTGGCCGGCGTCTGGCGTCACCCGCGGCGCCAGGCATTGTTCCTGGGCGACATCGTCGACCGTGGGCCGCGCATCCGCGAGGCATTGCACATCGTGCACGACATGGTCGAGGCCGGCCAGGCGTTCTGCATCATGGGCAACCATGAGTACAACGCCCTGGGCTGGGTCACCCCGGCGCTGCCTGGCAGCGGCAAGGCCCATGTGCGCGAACACACGCCACGTCACGCCCGGCTGATCGACGAGACCCTCACGCAGTTCGCCCACCACCCCGGCGACTGGCATGACTTCGTCAATTGGTTCTACGAACTGCCGCTGTTCGTCGACGCCGGGCGTTTCCGCCTGGTGCATGCCTGCTGGGACCCACGGCTGATCGAGCCGCTGCGCCAGCAATACCCGGACGGGCGCATCGACGAACATTTCATCCAGGCCTCGGCTGTGCCCGGCAGCTTCGCCGCCACCGTGTGCAATCGCCTGCTGCGGGGCACCGATATGCGCCTGCCGGACGGCTTGACCCTGACCGGTGGCGATGGCCTGACCCGCGCCTTCTTCCGCACCAAGTTCTGGGAAGAAGACCCGCAAACCTATGGCGACATCGTGTTCCAGCCCGACGCGCTGCCTGAAGCCGTCGCCAGCACGCCACTGAGCCATACCCAGAAGAACGCCTTGCTGCGCTATGCCGAGGACGAACCTTTGTTGTTCGTTGGCCACTACTGGCGCAGCGGCCGCCCAGCGCCGATCCGCGACAACCTGGCCTGCCTCGACTACAGCGCGGTGCTTTACGGCAAGCTGGTCGCCTATCGGCTGGATGATGAAACCCGTATCGACCCGCACAAGTTCGTCTGGGTCGACGTCGACCGCCCACAGGCCAATCAATGAACATAATCGAAGTGATGCGCCTGCCGCTGTCGGTCGACCTCAGCGGCTTCGTGCACCTGCTGCAACGCTTGCAGGTGCCACACCGGGTCAGTGAAGAAGGTGAAGTCCAGGTGCTGTGGGCCCCCGACACGCTGGCCCAGGATGTGCTGCAACTCTACCAGCGCTATCCCGACGGTAACGCCGACCTTGAGCTTGCGCAGGCCCCTGTGGAAGGGGATTCAGCCGCGAGTGCCCCCACACAACCGTCCTTGAAAGATCAGGTAAAAGCCTGCAAGGTCACCGCCGCTGTCCTGCTGCTGTGCTTCATCGTTGCCGGCATCACCGGCCTTGGCGACAATTTCTCGACCATTGGCTGGTTCACCTTCCTCGACTTCCGCGTGCAGGGCGACTACCTGTACTTCACCCCACTGGCTCAGGGCCTCGCCGAAGGCCAATGGTGGCGCCTGGTGTCGCCGATGCTGCTGCATTTCGGCGTGCTGCACCTGGCCATGAACAGCCTGTGGTACTGGGAACTGGGTAAACGTATCGAGCTACGCCAGGGACCATGGCTGTTGCTGGGGCTGACCCTGCTGTTCAGCCTGGTCTCCAACCTGGCCCAGCACTACACCAGTGGCGCGAGCCTGTTTGGCGGGTTGTCCGGGGTGCTGTACGGCCTGCTCGGGCACATCTGGCTGTACCAGTGGCTGGCGCCCAACCCGCACTTCAACCTGCCCAAGGGCGTGCTGGTGATGATGCTCATCTGGCTGGTGGTGTGCCTGACCGGCGTGGTCGGCCAGCTCGGTTTCGGCCAAATCGCCAACGCCGCCCACGTCGGCGGCCTGCTCATCGGATGCCTGACAGGGCTCTTGGGTGGCGGCATGGCCCGGCGTAAACTGTCGGCTTGAATTAGGAGACGCTATGTCCACTTTCGCGCAAATGATCGAAAACATTACTCCCGAGATCTACGAGAGCCTGAAAACGGCCGTGGAAATCGGCAAATGGTCCGATGGCCGCAAGCTCACTGCCGAGCAGAAAGAGCTGTCACTGCAGGCGGTGATCGCCTGGGAAATGAAAAACCTCCCCGAAGACCAGCGCACCGGCTACATGGGGCCGCAAGAGTGTGCCTCGAAGTCTGCGCCGATCGCTAACATTCTGTTCAAGTCGGACTCGGTACATTGATCGAACTCGCTCGTGGCTCTTTGAGCAAGATGGCGGTGCGCCTTGAAGCACCGGTCGTGCAATACAGCTTTCGCCTGGGTGAAGAGCAGGTACCGGTCAACCCGTTGATCGGCCAGCGCCTGCGCCTGGAGTACCTCGGCGCCATTCACTGCAGCCATTGCGGCAAGCGCACCAAGACCAGCTTCAGCCAGGGTTACTGCTACCCGTGCATGACCAAGCTGGCCCAGTGCGACGTGTGCATCATGGCCCCGGAACGCTGCCACTATGACGCCGGCACCTGCCGCGAACCGTCCTGGGGCGAGCAGTTCTGCATGACCGACCACGTGGTCTACCTGGCCAACTCGTCAGGGGTCAAGGTCGGTATTACCCGCGCCACCCAGCTGCCCACGCGCTGGCTTGACCAGGGTGCCAGCCAGGCGCTGCCGATCATGCGCGTGGCCACCCGCCAGCAGTCGGGCCTGGTCGAAGACGTGCTGCGCAGCCAGGTACCGGACCGCACCAACTGGCGCGCCCTGCTCAAGGGTGACGCCGAAGCGCTGGACCTGGTGGCCATTCGTGAACAGATTTTCGATGCCTGTGCCGATGGCCTGCGCGACCTGCAAGCGCGCTTCGGCTTGCAGGCGATCCAGCCGCTGCCCGATGCCGAAGTGGTGCAGATGCGTTACCCGGTCGAGGCCTACCCGACGAAGATCGTCAGCTTCAACCTGGACAAGAACCCGGTAGTGGAAGGCACGCTGCTGGGCATCAAGGGCCAGTACCTGATCTTCGACACCGGCGTGATCAACATTCGCAAGTACACGGCCTACCAGTTGGCCGTGCTCCAGTAAAAAGGACCTGCACATGCGTACCGAACAACCGCAAGTGATCTACCTCAAGGACTACCAGGCGCCCGAGTACCTGATCGACGAGACGCACCTGACCTTCGAGCTGTTCGAGGACCACACCCTGGTCCATGCGCAACTGGTCATGCGCCGCAACCCGGCACGTGGTGCCGGCCTGCCGCCGTTGGTGCTCGATGGCCAGCAGCTTGAGCTGCTGCGCGCTTCGCTGGACGATGTCGAGCTGCAGGCGAGCGATTACCAGCTCGAAGCCGACAGCCTGACCGTGCAGCCCAAGGCCGAGCGTTTCACCCTCGACACCAGCGTGAAGATCCACCCCGAGAGCAACACTGCGCTGGAAGGCCTGTACAAGTCCGGCAAGATGTTCTGCACCCAGTGCGAGGCCGAGGGCTTCCGCAAGATCACTTACTACCTCGACCGCCCGGACGTGATGAGCACCTTCACCACCACGGTGATCGCCGAGCAGCATCGCTACCCGGTGCTGTTGTCCAACGGAAACCCGACCGGCAGCGGGCCGGCCGAAGACGGCCGCCACTGGGCAACCTGGGAAGACCCGTTCAAGAAGCCGGCCTACCTGTTCGCGCTGGTAGCGGGTGACTTGTGGTGCATCGAAGACAACTTCAAGCGCCAATCCGGCCGCGATGTGATGCTGCGCATTTATGTCGAGCCCGAGAACCTCGACAAGTGTGACCACGCCATGGTCAGCCTGAAGAAGTCCATGCGCTGGGACGAAGAAGTCTATGGCCGTGAGTACGACCTGGACATCTTCATGATCGTCGCGGTCAACGACTTCAACATGGGCGCCATGGAAAACAAGGGCCTGAACATCTTCAACTCCAGCTGTGTGCTGGCCCGGGCCGAAACCGCCACCGACGCCGCCCACCAGCGTGTCGAAGGCGTGGTCGCCCACGAATACTTCCACAACTGGTCGGGCAACCGCGTCACCTGCCGTGACTGGTTCCAGCTGTCGCTCAAGGAAGGCTTCACGGTGTTCCGCGAC
Source organism: Pseudomonas sp. B21-031 (assembly GCF_024748985.1). Lineage (NCBI taxonomy): Bacteria > Pseudomonadati > Pseudomonadota > Gammaproteobacteria > Pseudomonadales > Pseudomonadaceae > Pseudomonas > Pseudomonas sp. B21-031. The sequence goes on from NZ_CP087181.1 coordinate 1,692,571, forward strand.
GCCGAGTTCAGCGCCGACATGAACTCGCGCACGGTCAAGCGCATCGAAGACGTCGCCTACCTGCGGACCCACCAGTTCGCCGAAGATGCCGGCCCCATGGCCCACCCGGTGCGCCCGGACAGCTTCATTGAAATCTCCAACTTCTACACCCTGACTGTGTACGAAAAGGGCGCCGAGGTTGTACGCATGGTCCGCACCCTGCTGGGGGCCGAGGGCTTCCGCAAAGGCAGCGACCTGTACTTCGAACGCCACGATGGCCAGGCGGTGACCACCGACGACTTCATCAAGGCCATGGAAGATGCCAACGGCGTTGACCTGACCCAGTTCAAACGCTGGTACAACCAGGCGGGCACGCCGCGCCTGGAAGTCAGCGAAGCCTATGATGCAGGCGCCCAGACTTACAGCCTGACCTTCCGCCAGAGCTGCCCACAGACCCCGGACAAGGCCGAGAAGCTGCCGTTCGTGATCCCGGTCGAGCTGGGCCTGCTGGATGCCGAAGGCAACGACCTGCCGCTGCGCCTGGCGGGTGAGACTGCGGCTGGCGGCACCAGCCGCGTGCTGTCGGTGACCGAGGCGGAGCAAACCTTCACCTTCGAAGGCCTCACGGCCAAGCCGCTGCCCTCGCTGCTGCGAGGCTTCAGCGCGCCGGTGAAGTTGAGCTTCCCGTACGACCGCGACCAGCTGATGTTCCTCATGCAGCACGACAGCGATGGTTTCAACCGCTGGGAAGCGGGCCAGCAGCTCTCGGTGCAAGTGCTGCAGGAGTTGATCGGCCAGCATCAGCGCGGCGAAGCGCTGAAGCTCGACCCGCGCCTGATCACCGCCTTGGGCACTGTGCTGGGCAACGCGTCGCTGGACGCCGCGATGGTGGCCGAAATGCTGTCGCTGCCAGGCGAGGCTTACCTCACTGAGATTAGCCAGGTGGCCGACGTCGATGCCATCCACGCCGCCCGCGAGTTCGCCCGCCAGCAGATCGCCGAGCAGCTGTTCGATGGCCTGTGGGCCCGCTACCAGGCCCACCGCGAGGTCTCGCGCAGCACGGCCTACGTCGCTGCGGCCGAGCACTTCGCCCGCCGCAGCCTGCAGAACATCGCCCTGTCGTACCTGATGCTCAGCGGCAAGCCGCAGGTGCTGGAGGCGACCCTGGAGCAGTTCGACCAGTGCGACAACATGACCGAACGCCTGACCGCCCTGGCGGTGCTGGTCAACTCGCCGTTCGAAGCCGAGCGGGCCAAGGCGCTGGACACCTTCGCCGAGCACTTCAAGGACAACCCGTTGGTCATGGACCAGTGGTTCAGCGTGCAGGCCGCCAGTTCGCTGCCTGGCGGGTTGGCCCGGGTCAAGGCGCTGATGCAGCACCCGGCGTTCACCCTGAAAAACCCGAACAAGGTGCGGGCGTTGGTGGGGGCGTTTGCCGGGCAGAACCTGGTCAACTTCCATGCGGCCGATGGTTCGGGTTATCGCTTCCTGGCGGACCTGGTGATCGAGCTGAATGCGCTGAACCCGCAGATTGCTTCGCGCCAATTGGCACCGCTGACCCGCTGGCGCAAGTACGACGACGCGCGTCAGGCGTTGATGAAGGGTGAGCTGGAGCTGATTCTGGCTTCTGGGTCGCTGTCCAGTGATGTGTATGAGGTGGTGAGCAAGAGCTTGGCGTGAGTGCTCGATAGCCTGAACGGGCCCTTTCGCGGGACAAGCCCGCTCCTACAGGTACTGTGCACTACCTGTGGGAGCGGGCTTGTCCCGCGAAGCTTTTGGGCGGTTAACAAAACATAACGTCCCGCTCGTTGTATTCCCGCAACCTTCCCCGCTACGATCCCCTCAAGCTATTGCAGGCCTCTACCACAGGCATTTCGCAGTACCTGCAAGGCATTGACCCACTAAGAACAACAAACAGGGGACGGTCATGAGGGAGCAGCTGATGGCGCAGACCAGGCGTGGAGCCTGGCCGCTGGCCGCCGGTGCGATGCTGGCGCTGGCATTGGGCATGTGGACGGGCAGTGTCGAAGCCGCTGCCGCCGACGAATACTCGACCGAATCGGCCAAGGCCAGTCAGAGCCTGCTGATCGACGCCGCCCAGGCCGGCAAGCGTCTGGTCGTGGTCGGTGATCGCGGTCATATCCTGTTCTCCGACGACCAGGGCAAGACCTGGACTCAGGCCCGGGTACCCACCCGGCAACTGCTCACCGCTGTGTTCTTCCTCGACGACAAGCGCGGCTGGGCCGTCGGCCACGATGCGCAGATCCTCGCCAGCACTGATGGCGGCGCGACCTGGAGCAAGCAATTCGAAGACCTGTCCCGCGAAGCCCCGCTGCTCGACGTCACCTTCCTCGACGCCCAGCACGGTTTTGCCGTGGGTGCCTATGGCGCACTGCTGGAAACCACCGACGGCGGCCAGCACTGGCAGGACGTCGCCGAGCGCCTGGACAACGCCGATCAACTGCACCTTAACGGCATCGCCGTAATCAAGGACGCCGGCCTGTTCATCGTCGGAGAGCAGGGCAGCATGTTCCGCTCAGGTGACAACGGCCAGACCTGGGCCAAGGTCGACGGCCCGTACGAGGGCTCGCTGTTCGGTGTAATGGGCACCGCCCAGCCACAGACGCTGTTGGCCTACGGCCTGCGTGGCAACCTGTTCCGTTCTACCGACTTCGGCGACAGCTGGCAGCCGATCGAACTCAAAGCCGCGCGCGGCACGCTCGAATTCGGCCTGGCAAGCGCTACGCTTGTCGAGGATGGCAGCGTGGTGCTGGTCGGTAACGGCGGCAGTGTATTGCGCAGCCATGACGACGGGCAGACCTTCAGCGTCTACAACCGTGCCGACCGCATCGCCCTGGCCGGCGTCACTGGCCTGACAACCGGGGGCTTGCTGCTGGTGGGGCAGGGTGGCGTGCACCTGGCCACCGCCGAAGGCGCCGACCAGGCTGCCAAGGAGGCGCGTCCATGACCAGCAGGGAGAGCATCACCATGCACCCGCATCACCAGGACAAGGCCACGCTGCTCGAACGCCTGATCTTCAACAACCGCCCCGTGGTCATCGCCCTGTGCGTGCTGGTCAGCATTTTCCTGTTCTGGCAGGCCACGCAGATCCGCCCCTCGACCAGTTTCGAGAAGATGATCCCGCTCGAGCACCCGTTCATCGAACAGATGATGGAGCACCGCAACGACCTGGCCAACCTCGGCAACACCGTGCGTATTTCGGTGGAGGCGGTCAACGGTGACATCTTCGACAAGGACTACATGGAGACGCTGCGCCAGATCCATGACGAGGTGTTCTACATCCCTGGTGTCGACCGCGCCGGGCTGAAGTCGCTGTGGAGCCCCAGCGTGCGCTGGACCGAGGTGACCGAAGAGGGCTTCTCCGGTGGCGAGGTGATCCCCAATACCTACAACGGCTCGGCCGAAAGCCTCGATGCCTTGCGCGACAACGTGCTCAAGTCCGGCCAGGTCGGGCGCCTGGTGGGCAACAACTTCAAGTCCAGCATCGTCGATGTGCCGCTGCTGGAGAGCTACCCCGACCCGCAGGACCAAGGCAAGCAGGTCAAGCTCGACTACCAGCAGTTCTCGCACCTGCTCGAAGAGAAGATCCGCGACAAGTTCCAGGTGCAGAACCCCAACGTGAAGATCCATATCGTTGGCTTCGCCAAGAAGGTCGGCGACCTGATCGACGGCCTGGTGATGGTGGCGATGTTCTTTGGCGTGGCCCTGGGCATCACCTGGGTGCTGCTGTACTGGTTTACCTGGTGCATCCGCAGCACCATCGCTGTGCTCATCACCACCCTGGTGGCGGTGGTCTGGCAGCTGGGCTTGATGCATGCGGTGGGCTTTGGCCTCGACCCGTATTCGATGCTGGTACCCTTCCTGATCTTCGCCATCGGCATTTCCCACGGGGTGCAGAAGATCAACGGCATCGCCTTGCAGTCGAGCGGCGCCGACAACGCACTGACCGCTGCCCGGCGCACGTTCCGCCAGCTGTTCCTGCCGGGGATGATCGCCATCCTTGCTGACGCAGTGGGCTTCATCACCCTGCTCATCATCGACATCGGTGTCATCCGCGAGCTGGCCATCGGCGCCTCGATCGGCGTCGCGGTGATCGTCTTTACCAACCTGATCTTGCTGCCGGTGGCGATTTCCTATGTCGGCATCAGCAAGAAGGCGGTCGAGCGCAGTAAGAAGGACGCGACCCGCGAGCACCCGTTCTGGCGCCTGCTGTCCAACTTCGCCAGTGCCAAGGTGGCGCCGGTGTCTGTTGCCGTGGCCTTGGTGATGTTCGCCGGTGGCCTCTGGTACAGCCAGAACCTGAAAATCGGTGACCTCGACCAGGGCGCGCCGGAGCTGCGCCCGGACTCGCGTTACAACCAGGACAACAACTTCATCATCAGCAACTATTCGACCAGCTCGGACGTGCTGGTGATCATGGTCAAGACGCCGTCGGAAAGCTGCTCGATCCACTCGACCATGGCGCCGATAGACGAGCTGATGTGGACCATGGAGAACACCCCGGGCGTGCAGTCGGCGATCTCGCTGGTGACCGTGTCCAAGCAGGTGATCAAGGGCATGAACGAGGGCAGCCTGAAATGGGAGACCCTGTCGCGCAACCCGGACATCCTCAACAACTCCATCGCCCGCGCCGACGGCCTGTACAACGCCGACTGCTCGCTGGCGCCGGTGCTGGTGTTCCTCAACGACCACAAGGCCGAGACCCTGGAGCGCGTCACCGCAGCCGCCAAGGCCTTTGCCGACAACCACAACAAAGAGGGCCTGCAGTTCCTGCTGGCAGCCGGTAACGCCGGGATCGAGGCGGCCACCAACGAGGTGATCAAGTCGGCCGAACTGACCATTCTGGTGTTGGTGTACATCTGCGTCGCGGTGATGTGCCTGATCACCTTCCGCTCGTTCGCTGCAACCCTGTGTATCGTCCTACCGCTGGTGCTGACCTCGGTGCTGGGCAATGCGCTGATGGCCTACATGGGCATTGGCGTGAAGGTCGCGACGTTACCGGTGGTGGCCTTGGGCGTGGGCATCGGCGTGGACTACGGCATCTACATCTACAGCCGCCTGGAAAGCTTCCTGCGTGCAGGCCTGCCGTTGCAGGAAGCCTATTACGAAACCCTGCGCTCGACCGGCAAGGCGGTGCTGTTCACCGGGTTGTGCCTGGCCATTGGTGTGTGCACCTGGATCTTCTCGGCGATCAAGTTCCAGGCCGACATGGGCTTGATGCTGACCTTCATGCTGCTGTGGAACATGTTCGGTGCGCTGTGGCTGTTGCCGGCACTGGCGCGGTTCCTGATCAAGCCTGAGAAGATGGTGGGCAAGGAGGGCGGGTCCATTTTTGCCCATTGATTGCTGGGGGCCGCGTTGCGGCCCATTCGCAGCACAAGGCTGCTCCTACAGGGGTTGAGTGTTGTTTGTAGGAGCAGCCTTGTGCTGCGAATGGGCTGCAGAGCAGCCCCAGGGTTATACTGCCGCCACATTTCAAATTGGTACCCTCATGTCCCCCCTCGCCACCGCCCTCCAAACCTGCGACATGCTGCTGATCGACGGCCTGCACGCCTTCGATTTCACGTCCAACGAAACCGGCCTCACCGTCGAATGCATGGACGGCCGCCAGCTGCGTCGCTGGAACTTCACCCCCGAGCAGATCGCTGCCGCCACCGCCACGGGTGACGAGTGGACGCTCAACGGTGCCCAGGGCGAGCATCGTCTAGTCTGTATGAGTGCCTTTCGCGCCCCGGATGAAGACCACGATGAACCGGATCTGGACGAGCCTGCTGACCGCTAGCCTGATGAGCCTGACAATCAACGCCCACGCCGCCACGCTGCTGGTGGGCAGCTACACCGATGGCCAGAGCCAAGGCATCTACCGCTACCTGTTCGACAGCAAGACAGGCCAGATCGCGCCGACCCCGCAACAGGTGGTCAAGAGCGAGAACCCTTCCTGGCTGGTGCTCTCGGCCGACCAACGGCAACTGTTTACAGTCAACGAAACCGCGCAAGGCCACGTCAGCAGTTTCAGCGTGAGCCGCAAAGGCGAGATCCAACCGCTCAACCAGGTGGCCACCCGAGGTGACGAGCCGACCCACGCCAGCCTCAGTCGCGACCAGCGCTTCCTGTTCGTTGCCAACTACGCCGTCAAGCCAGACCCCGGCGGCAGCCTGGTGGTGATCCCGGTGGCCAAGGACGGCAAGCTCAAGGACGTGGTGCAGCAAGCCCGCCATAAACCAAGCGGCGTAAACCCCGAACGCCAGGCCGGCGCCCATGTGCATTCGCTGGTGCTGTCGCCGGACGGCCAGCACCTGTATGCCTGCGACCTGGGCGCCGACAAGGTGTTCATCTACCGTTACGACGGTGCCAGCACAGACCACCCGCTGACGCCGGCGATTCCGGCGTCGGTGGCCCTGCCGCCGGGCAGCGGCCCGCGTCACCTGCTGTTCGACGCTAAGGGGCGACACGCCTACCTGACCCTGGAAATGAGCGCCGAGGTGGTGGTGTTCGATGTGCAGAACGCCAGCCTGGTCGAACGCCAGCGTCTACCCCTGACGGACCACCAGGACGCTGCGGCCAAAGCGGCTGGCGGCCTGCACCTGTCGGCGGATGGGCGCTTCTTGTACGTGAGTAATCGCGGCACGGCCAATGAGATCGTGGCCTTCAGCGTGGGCAAGGACGATGGCCAGTTGGCGTTCTTGCAACGCCGTTCGGTAGAGGGCGATCACCCTCGGGAATTTACCCTCGACCCAAGCGACAAATTCCTGTTGGTGGCCAACCAGAAGAGTGACCAGATCGTGGTCATGCGCCGTGACCCGCGTAGCGGCAAGCTCGGTGAGACAGTACAGATGCTGCCGCAGGCTGCGCCGTCGGACCTGAAGTTCATCGAGTGACGCCAGGTGTTCGGCGTTCGTTTTTGGGCGTTCTTGAGATCGAGCGCCGCCCGCGCGGCGCTTCGCAGCACAAGGCTGCTCCTACATTTGTTTCGGGCCAGTCACGCCTGTGAAGGCGGCGCGCGACCGCCCTGTCAGTCCAACTCGATATCGCGCCATGCACCTGTAGGAGCAGCCTTGTGCTGCGAAGCGCCGCGCGGGCGGCGTTCGATCTCAAAACTACTCAAGCATGCCCGCCGGACACTGCCAGCTATCGCGCCATCACTGCCTTGAACAGATCCGACTCCAGCCAGCCCTCCAGCCAGCTCCGCACCCGCGGATAAGCCGCCTCGGCGAACCACTGCGGTTCGACCCCGGCAAACTGGCGCATCAGGGGCAGCAAGGCGGCATCGGCAAGGCTTGGGTGATCGGCCAGCAGGTAAGCACGCCCTTCGAGCAACGCCTCGAGCTCCGCCAACCAGGCTTCGGCCTGCTGGCGGTAGTGCTCGCGGGTATGTCCAGGGTAGCGCTCGGCGTACTTGTACAGGTTCACCTGCGCCTTGAACGTGCTGTCGTTTCGGGCGATCAGCGCCTCAGCCTGTTGCGCCGCCGCAGGGTCGGCCAGTAGCTGCCAGTCCTGCGGGTCGTTGCGTTGCAGTGCCCAGCGCATGATGTCCAGGCTTTCTTCCAGCACACCCGCCCCGGTGTCCAGCACCGGCACCGTGCCCTTGGGCGACAAGGCCAGCAGCGCGGCGGGCTTGTGCTTCATCGCCACTTCTTCGATCTGCACCTCGCACTCGGCGTAGCGCAAGGCCAGGCGCGCGCGCATGGCCCAAGGGCAGCGGCGGAACGAGTAGAGGATCACCCGCACACCTCGACGTCACTCAGGCCGTTGCCCTGGCGGCGTACCTGGATCTGCACCGGGATCCGCTCATGCATCTCCTGCACGTGGGAGATCACCGCCACCTTGCGCCCTTGGGCCTGCAGGCCGTCGAGGGCATCCATGGCCAGTTGCAGCGACTCTGGGTCGAGGCTGCCGAAGCCTTCGTCGATGAACAATGATTCAATGCGCAAGGTGCTCGACGCCATCGACGCCAGGCCAAGGGCCAGGGCCAGCGAGACCAGGAAGGTTTCACCGCCCGACAGCGAATGCACCGAGCGCAGCTCGTCGCCCATCTCGGTATCCAGCACCAGCAGGCCGAGGGCGCTGCCGCCACGTTTCAGGCGGTAACGACGCGCCAGCTGGCGCAATTGGCTGTTGGCATGGTGCAGCAGCAGGTCGAGGTTGTAACCCTGAGCGATCTTGCGGAACACATCGCCAGAGGCCGAGCCGATCAGCGCATTGAGCCGTGCCCAGCGCTGCCACTGCTGATGGGCGTGCTCAATTTCCGTGGCCAGGGCCTGGTACGCCTGTTGGCGGCGCTGGTCTTCGGCCTGGGCGGCGCGCAGCTCGGCGCACTGCTGTTCATGGTTGGCCAGCACTTCGCGTAGCTCAAGCAGTGACTGCTCCAGGTCCTCGGCCGTGGCCTCGACACTGGCTTGCGCGGCATGTTGCTGCAGCCGCTGTTCACGCTCCTGCAACAGCACGCGGCCTTGTTCGATAGCCTTTTCCGCCGCCTGCAGGTGCTGGCGCAGTTCAGCCATTTGCGCGTCGTCCATGGCCAGCAAGCGGTCCAGGCCACTGTCGTCCAGCTCGGGGTGTTCAGCGCGCCATTGGGCGATTTCCCCCTGCAACTGCTGGTGCTCCTGTTCGAGCGCCTGTTGGCGGGCGATGTTGGCCTTGAGTTCGCCGGCCAGTTGCAGGGCTTGGGTGCGGGCGTGTTGCAGGCGCTCGGCTGTTTCGGCCTCGCTGGTGCGGGCCTGCTCCACCTGCTGTTCCAGATGGCGCTGCCAATCTTCGGCGCGCGGGTGGTCACCCAGCAATTCGGCCAATGCGGCGCGGGCTTTTTCCATCTGCTCAGCCAGCCCGTTGATCTGCTGCTGCAGGTCTTGCTGGCGCTGCACGCGGGTGTGTTGCTGATCGTGCAGGCGCTCCAGCTGTTGCTGGCGTTGCTGTTGTTCCTGCAGTTCGTCCTTTTGCTGGTCCAGCTGTTGCTGGCGCTGGGCGATCTGCTGGTCAAGGCTGAGGAAGGCGTGTGCTGGCTCGTCGTGCAGTGACTGCAACACAGGCGCTGGCAGCAGGGTGGCGAAATCAGCCAAGGCCTGTTCGAGGCGTTCCTGGTCGGCGGCCAGGGCTTGATGCTGTTGGTCCAGGCGGCGCTGGGCCTGCTGTTGGGCTTCGCTGGCAGCCTGCAACTGCTGGTTCAGGCGGGCGGCATCGCGTTGCAGGGTCAGCAGGGTGGCCTGGCGTTTTTCGTCGCGCGCGATCTCTTGGTCGAGGCGCTGCAACTGGCTGTCCAGCCAACCACTGCGGGCCTTGCCTTCATGGGCGCTGAGGGCGGGCCACAAGGCATGGGCGGCGAGTTGGCCGGCCAATGGCTGCAATTGCTCGTTCAGTTGCGCCTGTTGGTGCTGGTACTCCTTGATCTGGCCGTTGACCACACCCACCTGGGTGCGCAGTTCGATCAGGCGGGTATTGAATTGCTCAACCTGGGCCAGGGCTGTGGCTTCTTCGGCCTGGTCATGCCGGCCAAGGCTCTGCAGCAGCGCTTCAGGCTGGTGGAAGGGGTGTTCGGCGCTGCCGCAAACCGGGCACGGTTCGCCATCGTGCAACTGCGCACGCAGTTCTTCGACGCTGGTGTTGCGTGCCAGGCGCTGGCGTTCCAGCAGTTGCCGGGTCAGTGCCAGCGCCTGCTCGGCGGCTTCCAGCTCGGCCTTGGCGGCAGTGCCTTCGCCAATCAATTGCTGGCGTTGCTGCAGGGCCTGTTGCTGGCGTTCGCGCAGCGACTGGATACCCTGTTGCAGCTCCTGCTCGCGGGCGTGCAGGCGCGACAGTTCTTCCACGGCGCGTTGTTGCTTACGGTTTTCTTGCAGCATGCCACCCAGCAGGTCGAGCTGCTCGGCCAGGGCCTGGGGCTCTGCTGCGGCTTCACGGAACAACACGTCGAGGGCGTCGCGCTGTTCTTGCAGTTGCGCATTGGCCTGGCTGGCCTGGGCCTGCAGGCCGGGCAGCTCTTCGCGGCCCTGGTTCAGGCGGTTGCCGATTTGCAGCAACTGTTGCAGTTGCGGGCGATAGGCCTGCCAGGCGTTGGTCAGGGCGGCCAGGGGCGCACTGTCAGCCAGGGCTGCTTCAATGTGGGCCAGCTGCTGTTGGCCGCGCTGCTGGTGCTCGCCCAGCTGCTGCAATTGTTGCTGCAGCTCGGCCGCGGCCAGGTCGGCCTGCTGGCCGGTTTCGCGCGCCTTGCCCAGTTCCTGTTCCAGGCGGGTGAGGGTGTCTTGCTCGGCGAACGCCTGGCGCAAGCGCGGGGCGTTTTCGCCTTGGCTGGCCTGGGCCTGGTTCAGCGCCTGGCGGGCTGATTCGAGGGCCTGCTCCAGTTCGCCGGTACGGTTTTGCAGGTCGCTTTGCTGGCGCTGTTGTGCGTCGAGCTCGCTGGCCAGTGGCGCGCGTTGCGCGGCCAAGGCCTGCTGCCGGTGGAACTGATGGCGCTGTGGCGCCAGTCGCTCCAGGCGTTGCAGGTCCAGGCGCTGTTCGGCCAGTTGCTGCCAGGCCTGTTCGGCGGCCTGCAGGGTTGCATGGGCTTCGGCCTGCTGCACCTGCAGCAGGCGCTGCTCATTGAGCCAGCCACGCTGTTGCTCCAACTGGCGCTCGCGCGCCTGGTCGGCCTTGAATTGCTGTTGCGCCTGCTCCAGGCGCTGGTCGAGCTCGGCGCGGGCTTCGGCCAGCAGCGGCAGCAGGTGGCTGGCACGGTCTTTCAGGGCGTTGTGCGTTTCACCGGCCTCGCGCGCCTTGCTAAAGGCGCGCTGGCCAAGGCGGGTGTAGATCGCGGTGTTTGTGAGCTTTTCCAGCAGCTCGCTGCGTTCCTTGTCGTCGGCCTTGAGGAACGCACCGAACTCGCTCTGGGCCAGCATCACCGCACGGGTGAACTGCTCGAAGTTCAGGCCCAGGCGTGCTTCGACCAGTTGCTTGTATTCGTTCTTGCCGCTGGCCAGCACCTGCTCGCTGTCCAGGTCATAGAAGCTCTGGCGGCTGTGTTGCAGCTTGCCATTGGCCTTGTCGCGGGCGCGGTTGGCTTCCCAGCGGGCGCGGTAGCGACGGCCATCGATGCCAACGAAGTCGACTTCGGCATAGCCGCTGCCCGTGCCGCGGCGCACCAGGTTGCGTGGGTCCGAGGTCGGGATCTCGCCGTCGGCGTCCGGTACCTTGGCTTCGCGGCCGATGTCGTTGAGCCGCGGCACGGTGCCGAACAGGGCCAGGCACAGGGCATCGAGCAGCGTGCTTTTGCCGGCGCCGGTTGGCCCGGTGATGGCGAACAGGCCGGCGCTGGCCAGGGGCTCGGCGGTGAAGTCGATGTCGATCGGGCCGGCCAGGGATGCCAGGTTCTTCAGGCGGATGGCGAGAATCTTCATGGCTGTTCCTCTTCCAGCTGGACGTCCTGCAAGAGCAGGGCGAAATCGGCCAGTGCCTGCTCATCGGCGGGGTTGCCGTAAGCCTGTTCCCAGGCGCGGCTGAACAGGTCCTGCGGGGTCATCTGGGACAGTTCGACGAAGGCCAGGTCGTCGTCCTCCGCACTAGCGCGCCCGGCGTATTCGGCGCTGATGCGGATCAGCCGCACGGCCTTGCCTTGCAGCGCGCCCTCCACTTGCTGGCGCAGGTCGGGTTGCGGTTCGTCCAGCACCACGCGCACTTCGAGCCAGGGCTGACGATTGGGGTCTTCGAGCAGGTCGATCACCGGCAGCTCAGCCAGCTGTACCAGCAACTCGCCGAGCGGCGCCGGGCCGATGCGTTGCAGGGCCACGGCGCGGGGCACCAGGCGCGGCTCGACACTGACCAGCTCGGCGCCGTCCAGCTCCACCTCCAGCACCTGGTGCGGGTAGTTGATTTCGGCAAACGACAGCGGGATCGGCGAGCCACTGTAGCGAATGCGCGCTTCGCGGTTGACCTTCTGCGGCTTGTGCAGGTGGCCCAGGGCGACATAGCTGATGGCCTTGTCGAACAGCTTGGCCGGCAGGGCCTCGGCATTGCCGATGATCAGGCTGCGCTCGGAGTCCTCGGACACCGCACCCCCGGCCATGTGGGCATGGCTGATGGCGACCAGCGCCTGGTCCTTCTTGCGCTTTTGCTGGGCAGCGGCAATCAGTTGCTGGTGCACCTGGGTGATGCCTTGCAGGTAGTCGTCACCCAGCTGCGGGCCGGTCACTTCTGCCGGGCGCAGGAAGGGCAGGGCCAGGCACCAGGCGCTGACCTTGCCGCGGGCGTTGGTCAGCGGGATCAGCAGGCGCTCGGCATCCAGCTGGCCTTCATCGAGCCAGTGCACACGGCCCAAGGCGTGGGTGCGCAGGCGGCGCATGAGCGCAGCGGGCAGTTCGATGCGTGAGCCGGAGTCGTGGTTGCCGGCGATCATCACGATGTCCAGCTTGGGCTGTTGCTCATGGGCCTGGACAATGAAGTCGTAGAGGCGCTCCTGGGCTTTGACCGGTGGGTTGACCGTGTCGAAGATGTCGCCAGCGATCAGCAGCGCATCCGGCTGGCGCAGGTGCAGCTGGCCGAGCAGCCAGTCGAGGAAGCAGGCGTGTTCGAAGTCGCGTTCCTGGCCGTGCAGGCTTTGGCCCAGGTGCCAGTCGGAGGTATGAAACAGACGCATGGATGACCTGTTGGTGTCGAGTCGAGCAAGCGGGGCTTGGCTTGGATGATGGGCGTTGGGCAGGGGGTATGGTAACTCAATGGTGGGGGGAGGGGGCATGGCTGGGGGGATGTTGGCGGATTGCGTGGGGGGGCGCATGTCTTGAGTTTTGCAGTGCCTATGAGATCGAGCGCCGCGCGGGCGGCGCTCGATCGGGGGTGTCAGAAATTTTGTGTTCGGGCATAACATGAGTAAGAGGTGCATGTATGCCAACCAAAAAGAAACCCCTTCGTGACCTACCAAAAATCCCCAAGGAGCTGCTCGAACAGTTCGGTGAGGGGCTGATGACCGCAGAGGCTATCGAAGACGCTTCTGCGGCCTTCAAGAAGGCCTTGATCGAGCGAGCATTGAGTGCCGAGCTCGGTCACCACCTGGGGTATCCGCCGGGCGCGCAGCGCCCAGAGGATGAAACCAACCAGCGCAATGGCAAAACGGGCAAGACGGTTTTGACGGGGGATGGCCCGCTGCGGCTGGAGATTCCCCGTGATCGGGATGGCAGTTTTGCCCCCATTCTGATCCCCAAGCATGAGCGGCGTTACACCGGTTTTGATGACAAGATCATCGCCATGTATGCCCGAGGCATGACCGTTCGAGAAATCCGCGCTTTCCTCTCTGAGCAATACGGGACGGACGTTTCCCATGACTTCATCAGCTCAGTCACGGACGAGGTGATGGAGGAAATTGGTGCGTGGCAACAGCGACCGCTTGAGCCGATGTACCCAGTCATTTTCTTCGATGCGCTGCGGGTCAAGATCCGAGAAGAAGGCCTTGTCCGCAACAAGGCGATTTACTTGGCGCTGGGTGTTTTACCCGATGGAACGCGCGATATTCTTGGTATCTGGATCGAAAACACCGAGGGTGCGAAGTTCTGGATGAAGGTCTTCAACGACCTCAAGACCCGCGGCGTAGAGGACGTGCTGATCGCCGTGACCGACGGTCTCAAAGGCATGCCAGAGGCGCTAAGCGCAGTATTTCCGGGAACAACGCTGCAAACATGCATCGTCCACTTGATCCGCAACAGCCTCGATTACGCGGCGTGGGACAAGCGCCGTGAGCTGGCCAAGGCGCTAAAACCGATCTATCAGGCCATCAACGCAGAAGCGGCTGAGGAAGCACTGGATGCCTTTGAAAATGGCCCTTGGGGTAAGCAATACCCAACGGTGGTGGCGGCCTGGAGACGAGCCTGGGATCGAGTGATTCCATTCTTTGTCTTCCCGCCTGCCATTCGAAAAGTGATCTATACGACCAACGCTATCGAAAGCATCAACGCTCAGCTACGCAAGATCATCAAGACCCGAGGCCACTTCCCGACGGATGACGCAGCGACCAAGCTGATCTGGCTTGGGCTGCGTAACATCACGGCAAACTGGGGATCGGCGGCTCATGACTGGAAGAGTGCGATGAATCAATTTGCGATTCTGTACGGAGATCGATTTATCAGGCCGACCTGGTAAAAGCATGGCCTGCCTGACGGCAGGCCGTTATCGGCCCGCACACAAAAAAACTGACACTCTCCTCGATCTGATAGGCGCTGAAATTACTGCGCCATGCACCCCACCCCTCATTTCGGATACAACGGCGGCAAGCTCCCGGTCTCCCCCGACGGCAGCAACACCTGCTCAGCCGGCGGAATCGTCCCGATCGCGCGCCACAAATCCTCACCCTGCCAATACTGCCCACTCTCGCTGTACAACGCCCCGTTCAACCCATCCAGCGCATCGGACAACGGTACGAACCGCGCTGCCATCTCCGCCAGGGTCTCCGGCTGCTGCCGCGCCCAGGCGTCGAGCGCTTGGCGTGTGGTCTGCGGGTCGTTGGCCTGGCAGGCGCGCTTGAGGTCGTCCAGCAGCGTGCGGGGGCTTGGGCCTTGTTGCGCGGCGCGCAGTACCGCGGGTTGTGAACGGGCCCGCCACCACAAGGCGAAGCCCAGCAGTGTGGTCAGGGCAAACACCAGCGTGGCCAGCTGCCACGGCCACAACAGGCTATTGCCCGCACGGGTGTCGCCGACCGGGGTGTCGGCGCTCAGGGCCGGGTTGTCCTGCACGCTCAGGGTGCGCGCTGGCAGGCTGGTGTGCTCCAGGTGGTCTTCGCGGGTGTTCCACCAGGCCACCTCCAGCGCTGGCAAGGCCAGTTCGCCGCTGTGGGTCGGCACCAGCGCTTCGCGCTCTTCGCGGTTGGCGGTCATGCCGCGCTCGTTGATTTCGTTGCGCAGCAGCGGCTGGTCGGGGTAGCGGCGCAGGCCGGTGATTTCGGTGGCCGGCAGCGGTGGCAGCTGGGTGCTGGACAAGCCGTCGGCGCGCAAGGTGATGTTGCGGGTGAGCGAATCACCGATCTGCGTCTGCTGGCTGCCCGGGTCGGGGTTCCAGTGTTCTTCAAGGGTCAGGCTGCGTGCCGGCAGCCAGGGCGCACCGGCTGGCCAGGCCGCTGGAATTGGGCGCACGTCCAGGCGCAGGGGCAGCGAGCTGACCTGGATCTGGCGGCCCGCACGCGGGGCGGCCGTGGCGGATTGTTCGTTGTCGGCGCTGGCAGCCGCAGTGGCGGTGAAGGTCAGCGCCGGCACTTCGAGGCTGCCACTTTGTTGCGGGTAGACGGCGTAGCGGGTTTCGATCACCCCGTGGCGCACGCCGTTGATTTCTTTCTCGTAGGTGCGCGACTCGCCCAGTGGTTCGACCTTGGCGTTTTCCAGCTGCAGTGGGCTGAGGCTGCTGTCGTCATACAGCGCCACCGAATGGTAGATGCGCAAGGTCAGCACGGCCTGGGCCTGGACATAGACCTCGTTGCTGTCCAGGGTCGCCTCGATGAACACCTGGGAGGCGCTTTCCTGGCGGCTGGCATCGGCTTGCAGCACTTGCAGGTCGATGGCCTGGCTGCGCGACTGGCCCAGTTGCAGCTCTGGAATGCGCAGGCTGCCGCTGCGCCGTGGCAGCAGGGTGATGATCCAGCGGGTGCTGGCGCGGGTCTCGCCATCAAGGGTGTGCAGGCTGTTCAGCTGGCGTGTGCCGCGTACTTCGAAGTCGCCTTCGAGGGCACGCAGGTCGGGTTTGCCAAACTGGGTCACGTCCTGGCTTTCAAGGGTCAGCTCCAGGCTTTCGCCGGCCTCCAGGCGGGTACGGTCGACGCTGGCTTGCAGCATGGGCTCGGCCTGGGCCATCAAGGCCCATGTGACACCGAGCAGAAAGACGCCGAAGCGACTCATCGTGGATTGTCCTGATGCAATTGCTGTTCATACCAGAATTTGCGCCGCAGCAGCTCCGCCGGGTTATCGGGGATCTCCCGTAGCCATTGTTCAAGGGCCTGACGCTGTTCGGCGTCGAGGTTGGTCGACACTGGGCGTTGGGGGGGCACGGTGACGTTGTCGTCGGCGCCCCCCTGGTTGCCGGGTGTGGCCTGGCTGTTGTTGCTGCCTTCGCCGGGTTGTTCGGCGTTGGCGGGTTCGTCATTGCCAGGGGTGCCCTGGGCCGGGCTGCTGGCCGAACTGCTGTTGCCTTCGGTTTCGCTGCCGGGTGTGCCTTGGGCCTCGTTGCTGGCGGGTTGTTCTTCGGCCTTGGCCTCGCGCTGTTGCAGCAGCTGCTGGACCAGTGCCTGGTTGTCCAGTGCCGGTTGCAGGTCGGGTTGGCGCTCCAGGGCCTGCTCGTAGGCGTCCAGGGCGGCTTCCAGCTCGCCACTGCGGGCCAGGGCATTGCCTCGATTGTAGTGGTCTGCTGCCGTGTTGCCTTGGGAGAATGCCTGGGCGGCACCGGCGTAATCGCCGGCCTGGTACAACGCCATGCCGCGCCACTGTGGGTTTTGGAAGTGGCGTGCGGCGCTGGCCGGGCGGCTCTGTTCGAGCAGGCGCTGGCCCTGCTGGTCGGGGCGCAGCCACAGGTCGTTGAACTCGAAGGCCTGGCTTGGTTGCGGCAAGGCCAGCAACAGGGGCAGGCAGAACAGCCAGCCGCGGCGACCGGCGCAGGCCGCCAGCAGCAACAGCGGAATCAGCAGCCAGTAACCCTGGTCGGCCCAGCTGTCCAATTGCAGGGTCTGGCCGTCGCTGCGTGCAGTGCGCGGGGTGTCGAACAGGCCCAGGCCGCGCAGGTCGAGGTCGTCGACCCGGGCATTGCGGTAGCGCCCGCCGGTGCCGCTGACAAATGCCTTGAGGCTGGCGCTGTCCAGGCGCGGCAGCAGAATACCGCCTTGGTCGTCCTTGAGGAATTCGCCGTTGGCTTGTCGCACCGGTGCCCCGTCTCGGCTGCCGATGCCCAACATCAGCAGGCTCGGGCCCTGGCGGCCGAGGGCCTGCGTGATGCCCTCGCGCTCCGCTGCGCTGAGCGAGGAGCCGATTAGCAGCAGGCGGCCTTGCCCCAGGCCGCTTTGGGCCAGCAGGGCCAGGCCTTTTTGCACGGCCAGGTCGGCGCGCTGGCCGGGTTTGGGCATGATCGAAGGGTCGATCGCCTCCAGCAGGTTGCGAGTGGTGCCCAGGTCATCGGACAGTGGCACCAGGGTGTGGGCGGACCCTGCGTAGACGATCAGCGCGGTCTGGCTGTCGTGGCGGCGTTCGAGCAGGTCGAGGACCTTGCGCCGGGCCTGTTCCAGGCGGTTGGGCGGGCTGTCCTCGGCGAGCATCTGCGGGGTCAGTTCGAGCAGGATGACCAGCGGGTCGGCAGGGCGCTGCCGGTTTTCTTCCACACGTTGCCAGCTGGGCCCGAGCAGGGCCAGCACCACCAGCGTCCAAGCCAGGCCCAGCGCCACCCAGGGCAGTTTGCTGGTGCTGCCGCTGCCGCCGCCGAGCAGCACGGCGTGGAACGCGGGCGGCAGGATCATTTGCCAACGCCCGGCGCGTTTGCGTCGGTGCCACAGCTTGAACAGCAGCCAGCCGAGCAGCGGCACTACCAATAGCCAGAGCGGGCGCAACCATTGTGGCCACAGGTCGATCATCGCCGTTTCCTCAGGCGCAGGCGTTTGAGGCGCTGGCGCCATTCGGGGTGCGGCTGCAGAAAGCGCGGTTTGCGCAGCAGGCGCTGCAAGCGGTTGTCTGGCCACTGCACGGCCACCACCAGCAGCACGCTGAGCAACAGTGCCAGGGCCAGCGGCCAGGCGTACAAGGCCTTGGCGGTGCGCGCCTGGGTTGGCTGCTGAGCCACTGGCTCCAACTGGTCGAGGGCGTCACCGATGGCGTTCAGTTCGGCGCCGTCGTGGGCGCGGAAGTAGGCGCCGTGGGTCAGCTCGGCGATTTCCTTGAGCGAGGCTTCGTCCAGGTCCAGGCTCGGGTTGAGGCCCAGCAGGCCGGGGGTGCCGCTGGCCTCGGGGTTAGCGCCGATGCCGATGGTATAGATGCGCACACCTTCCTGGGCGGCCAGGCGGGCGGCGGTCAGTGGGTGGATCTGCCCGCCGTTGTTGGCGCCGTCGGTGACCAGCACCAGCACGCGGCTTTGTGCCGGGCGTTGGCGCAGGCGCTTGACCGCAAGGCCTATGGCATCGCCGATGGCGGTGTTCTTGCCGGCGATGCCGATCTGCGCTTCGTCAAGGAAGGTGCGCACGGTACGCCGGTCGAAGGTCAGCGGCGCCTGCAGGTAGGCCTGGCTGCCAAACAGGATCAGCCCAACCCGGTCGCCTTCGCGGTCCTGAAGAAAGTCGCCAAGCAGCGCCTTGACCAGGTCGAGGCGGCTAATCTCGTCGTTCTTCCACTGCATGTCGGGGAAGTCCATGGAACCGGACACGTCCACCGCCACCAGCAGGTCGCGGCCGCTGGCGGCCACCGGTACTGGGTCGCCAAGCCATTGCGGGCGGGCCGCGGCCAGCAGCAGCAACAGCCAGATGATGACAAAGGGCGCCTGCTGGCGCCAGGTGGGCAGGTTGAGCCGTGCCCGGCGCCCGGCCAGGCCTTCCAGCTCGTTCAGAAAGCCCACTTTGAGCACCGGCTCGCCACTGTCGGCGGCTGGCAACACCAGGCGTGCCAGCCACGGCAGCGGCAGCAGGGCGAACATCCACGGCCAGGCCAGTTCAAACATGCTTGCGGATCCAGGTTTCGACGGCCTGGCTAAGCCCGACGATGGCTTTGTCGTCGAGCTTGCACTCAGGCTTGTAGGCGCCTTCGACCAGCACCATCCAACGCGTGAGGCCGGCGGCCGGGCAGCGGTTGTCGAGAAACGCCAGCCACTGGCGGCCGTTGAGGGTATGGCTGTTGGCGCCAGGGTAGTGGCTGCGGCACAGGCGCTTGAGCAGGGCATTGATCTGTTGCAGCCAGGCGCCGGCCGGGGCGCCGTCGTACGGGCGCGGCAGTTGGGCAAGTTCGGCCAGGGCGGCCACGCGTACCGGGTCGAGCGGTTGCTCGGCGCGCACGATGCGGCGTTTGCGCGGGCGCCAATGGCGTACGCGCCACAAGCCCCAGGCAAGCAGCGGCAGCAAGGCCAGCAGTACCCACCAACCTGGTGCCGGTGGCCACAGGCCGACTGCCGGCGGGGCAATCAGCGGTTGCAACTGGTCCAGCGGGGTCATTTGCTGCTCCCCGGGCGCTGGGCGTTCAGGTATTCGCGCAGTTGCTCGATCATCTCGCTTTGCGTACTCAGCGGCATCAGCACCACGCGCAGCTTCTGTGCCATCAGCTCCCAGCGGGCGATACGTGATTCGGCCTGCTGGCGGTAAGCCTGGCGCAAGCTGGCGTCGAGGGTGTCGAGCTCCAGTTGCGCGCTGCGCTGGGCGAAGCGCAGCAGGCCGGCTGCGGGCAGGGCATGGTCGAGCGGGTCGGAGACCGGTAGCAGCAGCAGGTCACAGTGGCGCGAGAGCATGGCCAGGTGCTGTTCGACCTGGTCGGTCAGCGAGCGCTCGTCGCAGATGACGATCGCCAGGCTGCCAGGGCGCAGCACCTCGCGCGCCCGGCGCAAGGCCAGGCCCAGGCTGTCGGCCTGGGGTGTGGCTTCGGTGTGCAGCGCCTGGTTGACCTTGGCCAGGCGGTTAAGCAGCTGCAGCAGGCTTTGCTTGCTGCGTCGGGGTTTGATTTCGTGGTGCTCGTTGTCGCCAAACACCAGCCCGCCGATGCGGTCGTTGTGGCCCAGTGCCGCCCAGCCGAACAGGGCCGCAGCCTGGGCTGCCAGTACCGACTTGAACATCAGCCCCGAGCCGAAGAACAGCCGCTGGCTCTGTTCGACCAGGATAAAGATCGGCCGCTCGCGCTCTTCATGGAACAGCTTGGTGTGCGGCTCCTGGGTGCGGGCGGTGACCCGCCAGTCGATGTTGCGCACATCGTCGCCGGCCTGGTACACGCGCACCTGGTCGAAGTCCACGCCGCGACCGCGTAGCTTGGAGTGGTGCAGGCCCACCAGCGGGCTGCGCTGGCCAGGCCGGGAAAACAGCTGGATTTCGCGTACGCGGTGGCGCATGTCGATCAGCTCGGCAAGGCCGATGCGGATGCCGGGTTCGGCGAGCTGTGCGGTGGGCATGGGGTCAGGCAACGGCGACGACGTCGAGGATGCGCTGGACCACGCGGTCCTGGTCGATCCCCGCAGCCTCGGCCTCGAACGACAGGATGATGCGGTGGCGCAGCACATCGAACAGCACCGCCTGGATGTCCTCGGGGCTGACGAAGTCGCGCCCGGCCAGCCAGGCGTGCGCACGCGCGCAGCGGTCGAGCGAGATCGAGCCACGCGGGCTGGCGCCGTAGGCGATCCAGTCGGCCAGTTCGGCGTCGAACTTGGCCGGCGTGCGCGTGGCCATGACCAGTTGCACCAGGTATTCCTCCACGGCATCGGCCATGTACAGGCCGAGGATTTCCTTGCGCGCGGCAAAAATGGCCTGCTGGCTGACCCGGCGCTCGGGCTTGGTCTCGCCGCCCAGTGCCTCGCCGCGTGCCTGCAGCAGGATGCGCCGTTCCACCGCAGCGTCGGGGAAGCCGATTTTTACGTGCATCAGGAAGCGGTCGAGCTGGGCTTCGGGCAGCGGGTAGGTACCCTCCTGCTCGATGGGGTTCTGGGTGGCCATGACCAGGAACAGCGGTGACAGGTCGTACGTGCTGCGGCCCACGCTGACCTGGCGCTCGGCCATGGCTTCGAGCAGCGCCGACTGGACCTTGGCCGGGGCGCGGTTGATTTCGTCGGCCAGCACCAGGTTATGGAAGATCGGCCCCTGCTGGAAGACGAAGCTGCCGGTTTCCGGGCGGTAGATTTCGGTGCCGGTAATGTCGGCCGGCAGCAGGTCGGGGGTGAACTGGATGCGATGGAACTGCGCCTCGATGCCTTCGGCGAGTTCTTTGATGGCTTTGGTCTTTGCCAGCCCGGGGGCACCTTCGACCAGCATATGGCCGTCGGCCAAAAGCACGATCAACAGCCGCTCGACCAGCTTTTCCTGGCCTAGGATCTGGGTGGAAAGAAAGGTGCGCAGCGCGATCAGCGCTTCACGGTGTTCCATCGGCGACGGTTCCTGGTATTGGGCCGCAGGCGCGCTGGGAACAGCTGCCTCGGCAAGGGGTGATACTTTAATCTATCCGGGGGGGTGGCGACCAATGGCGGCTGGCAAATTTATCCAGGCCGTCGGGCGTGGGCTTGTCGACAAGTCCTGCGTAACGTTCGGCGTTGGCTGATAGCCGGCCGCTGTGCCCTGGCGCCTGCTGATGCTCTTTGAGCACGCAGGACGCACGATGATGCAAACCCACCGCAGTAGCTTCGATACCATTGCGCCAACGACTTTGCGCGTTGGCGTGTTCTTTGATGGCACCGGCAACAACCTGGGCAATGCCACGGCGGCGGGCCAGGCTTCGGGGCCGCTGGCCGGTACCAGCTATGGCAATGCCTGGAGCAATGTGGCTTTGCTGCACGCGCTGTACCCGGCCGTCGGTAGCCCTGCGCCGGGCACGATGGCCTTTCTCAAGCTGTATGTCGAGGGCATCGGCACTACCGCGGGGGCGGCGGATTCCAGTTTTGCCTCGGCCACCGGGCGTGGGTGTACCGGCGTCGAGGCGCGCGTTGCCGAAGCCGTGACAATGATTGCCGACCAGTTGCGGGGCTGGTGCTCGGCGTATCCGCAAACGTGGCTCGCGCGGGTCGAGCTCGACCTGTTCGGCTTTAGCCGTGGCGCCGCTGCCGCCAGGCACCTGGCCAATGTGCTGTGTGATGACGCGAGCAACCTGTTGGGCACCTCGTGTGCTGTGTGCATCAATTTCATTGGCCTGTTCGACACCGTGGCGGCCATCGTCGCGCCGTTGCAGGGGGACTTCGACCCTGCCGACGATCGCCACGGCGGCTTGCGCCTGGGCCTGGGCAAGGGCATTGCGCGGCATGTGGTGCAATTGGTGGCCGGTGACGAGCGCCGGCATAACTTCCCGCTGGTGCGCAGCGAGGGTGACATTGTCGTGCCGGGCGTACACTCGAACATTGGCGGGGGCTACCTGCCGTGCATGCAGGAGCAGGTGCTGCTGTGCAAACCCCAGTCGCAGCGGGTGCCCGCGTGCACGAAGGCCGAATGCACCCGCGCCTACTCGGCGGCCAGCACCTTGCTGACATCGGCATTTGCCGAGCTGGGGGAACCACGGCCGTGGGTGCTGACCTGGGAGCAGCCAATTGCCGGCGGCAAGCCGGACGAGGCGCAAAAGCAGGTGTATGCGGCGGTTTATCGGGAGAGGGACGTGGCCGGCCATCTTTCCCGGGTGTACCTGAGCATCATGCGTGAACTGGCAGTGCGTGGTGGGGTGCCGTTTGCCGAGCTGGGCGGCGATGAAGCCCATCGGCTGCCCGATGACTTGCTGGAAATCAGCCGCAAGCTGCATGGCTTTGCCTTGGGTACCCGCCCCGATGTTGGCCTGACCGAGGGCGAGCAGCGCCTGCTGCGCGACACGTACATTCACACCTCGGCGCACTGGAACCCCGTGAAGGGCCTGCGCAACAGCACGCTGGACGTGCTGTTCGTCAATCGGCCTGGCGAAGCGGGGCGGGTGGAGCATGCAGACCCGATGGGGTGATTACGGCTGAGTACGTTTGAACCCAGGGGCGCGCCCGTTCAGTACCGCGTAGGCCAGCAGGCCGATGACCAAGCCCCAGAAGGCCCCGCCGATGCCCAACAGGGTGATGTTGGCGGCGGCTGCCAGAAAGGTGATCAGCGCGGCTTCGCGTGACTTCGCGTCGGCCATTGCACCGGCAAGGCTGGTGCCAATGGTACCCAGCAGCGCAAGGCCGGCGAGGGTGGTGATGAAGGTGGCGGGGAGTGCCATGAACACGCTGGCAAGTGTGACGCCGAATACCCCCACAAGGATGTAGCAGACCCCTGCGGCGATCCCCGCGATCCAGCGTTTGGCCGGGTCTTCATGGGCTTCCTTGCCGGTGCAGATAGCGGCGGTGATGGCCGCAATGTTGAACGCGTGCGAGCCGAACGGCGCCATAAGCAAAGAGCCCAGGCCGGTGACTGCGACAATCGGGTTGGCGCTGGTCTTGAAGCCGTCGTTGCGCAGCACCAGCATGCCGGGCATGTATTGCCCGGTCAGGGTAATCAGGAACAACGGCAACGCGACGCTGAGGGCTGCATTGAGGGTAAAGGCCGGGGCAGTGAACACCGGTGTCGCGATTTCCAGCGTGAGTTGCGAAAGGCCGGCCTGCCCCTGGACCAGCAGGTAAGCAAGGCCGAGGACGAGAATGCCTACGACCGCGTAACGGGCAGTAAAGCGTTTGAACACCACGTACGCTGCGATGAGCAACCCGGCCAGCACCGGGTCGACTGACAGGCCGGCAAATGCGCCGATGCCGAACTGTAAAAGAATACCGGCCAGCAACCCTGCCGCGACCCCGGCTGGGATGATCCGGACCAGCCTTTCGAAGTAACCGGTCAGGCCCAGCACTACGAAGCCGGCAGCGGACAGCAGGTACGCGCCAATGGCCTCGGCGTAGGGCACGCTGGCCAGTGCCGTGACCAGAAACGCGGCAGCCGGGGTGGACCAGGCCGTTATCAAGGGTTCGCGGCTGTACCAGGACAAGACAAGCCCGGTGATACCTACCCCGATCGACACCGCCCAGACCCATGACGAGGTCAGCTCCGGGCTTAGCCCGGCGACCTTGGCTGCCTGGAACACCAGGATGAAAGTGCCGCCGTAGTTGACGATGACCGAAACCAACCCGGCGATGGCGGGGTGCAGGATGTCGGTCAGCCCAAGCGATGCCGATGGGTGTTGAGCAGGCGTTGTCACAGGTGGCCTCCGTGCTTATGTGATTGATGAGTGCCTCTGCGCGTGTTCGCACAGAACGATGATCGCCAGCGTGGCGCACGCCGGGTAGGAGCAGCCTTGTGCTGCGAAGAGGGCCGTAATAGCAGCGACGATTTATGGTGTTGTCACCGGCCTCTTCGCAGCGCAAGGCTGCTCCTAAACGGTGCTGCTAGGTGCGGGCAGCTGATGCGTCCAGCAACCCTTTCAGGTAGGCACTGCCTTGAACGTCCAGTGGTTGCAGCGGCAGGCGCGGCGCCCCCACGTCCAGGCCAAGCATTTTCAGCCCGGCCTTGATGGTGGTGGGCAGGCCGCGTTGGGTGATGTATGCCAGCAACGCGTATTGTTGGTAGAACAGTGCCCGTGCTTCAGCCAGCTCGCCCTTCTGCACGGCGTCCCACAAAGCCAGGTTCAATGCGGGGATCAGGTTTGGCGCTGCGGTGCACCAGCCAGCGGCGCCGGCAACCAAGGCTTCCAGGGTGAGCGGGTTGCAGCCGTTGTAGAACGCCACCTTGCCATCGGTCGCGGTGTACAGGCGGTGCATGCGCTGAATGTCGCCGGTGCTTTCCTTGACCATGGTCACATTGGCCACCTCGCCGAGGATGCGCAAGATCAGCTCCACCGACAGGTCGGTGCCGCTGGTGCCCGGGTTGTTGTACAGCATGATCGGGATGTCGATTGCCGCGCCGACCGCCTTGTAGTGGTCGACCACCTCAGCCTCGGTCAGCTTCCAGTAGGAGATGGGCAACACCATCACCGCCGTGGCTCCGCCCGCCTGGGCCAGGCGGGCGCGCTGCACGGTACGTGCGGTAGTCAGGTCAGAGACGCTGACCACGCTGGGCACGCGACCAGCGATTTTCTCCAGGCTGTAGCGCACCACAGCTTCCCACTCGGCCTCGGACAGGTAGGCACCTTCGCCCGTGCTGCCCAGCGGGGCGATGGCGTGCACACCGGCCTGGATCAGGCTGTCGATGGATGTGCCCAGGGCGTCCAGATCGACCGAGCCGTCTGCCGCGAAGGGAGTGATGGTGTAGCCGATGACGCCGCGAATTACAGGTGTAGACATGACCAGGCACCTTTGCCGTTGTTCAGGAAGGGGGACAGCTGCAATTAGCCCAGGCACTCGCCATGGGCACGCAAGGCACGGCGCGCGTAGTAGCTGAACGCGGCGCCATGGCGTTTTGGCGTGGAAATCCAGTCATGGGCCTCTTTGCCAAGTGCTTCGGGGATCGGGCGGATTTCACCGGCGCCCATGGCCAGCAACTGCATCCTCGCCGCACGTTCGAACAGCAGGGCGAGTACGCAGGCTTCTTCGATCGATCGACCGGCGATCAGCAGGCCATGGTGAGAAAGCAGAATGGCCCGCTTGTCGCCGATGGCGCTGGCGATGATCTCGCCTTCTTCATTGCCCACCGGCACGCCTGGCCATTCTTTGAGGAAGGCGCAATCGTCGAACAGCGGGCAGAGGTCCATGTGCGAGATGGCCAGCGGCACTTCGAGCATCGACAAGGCCGCGCTGTGCAGCGGGTGGGTATGGATGATGCAGTTGACGTCGGGGCGTGCGCGGTACAGCCAGCTGTGGAAGCGGTTGGCAGGGTTGGCCATGCCCTGGCCTTGCAGCACCGTCAGGTCTTCGTCCACGACCAGCAGGTTGGAGGCCGAGATCTCGTCGAAGCCCAGGCCAAGCTGTTGCGTGTAATAGGTGCCAGGTTCCGCAGCGCGTGCGGTGATCTGCCCGGCCAGGCCCGAATCGTGGCCGCCGTCGAACAAAATCCGACAGGTCAGTGCGAGCTTCTGCCGCGCGGTGTAGGTGTTGTCGGCCAGCGCAGTCAGCATTTGCTGTTGGGCACGTTTGACGAGCTGGTCCTTGGGGGTCTGCATGGTCGTGGTCACAGTGGGGTACCTGCACGGGATAAGGGCGATGACGTCCTGGTTGCCGTGGTTGGCTTGAGGACACACGTCGATCTTAATGACACATTGTGTCATATGCAAGCAAAGTGTCATCGCACCATGGGATACCCCATGAAGGCATGCTCACGCCAAGAGAATGCCGGGGCCGCAAAGCGGCCCCAATACAGGCGACCGCTAATTCGGGCTTTGCTCCGGCAGCATCCCGCCTGCGGTTTCTTTTTCTAGAATCCTGGCCCCTGCACCGTCCTTGCCCAGCACATCCTCGGGGTTGCGCAGCGGGCAGTCTTCCAGCGACAGGCAGCCGCAGCCAATGCAGTTGTCCAGGCTGTCGCGTAACGCTTCCAAGGTGCGGATGCGTGCGTTCAGGTCTTCTCGCCAGGCCGATGACATCTCGCCCCACTGGGCGGCCGTGAGTTTGCTGTTCGGCGGGTAGCGGCCAAGGGCACGTTTGATGACCTCGAGGGGGATACCGGTGCGCTGGGCCACCTTGATGATGGCGATGGTGCGCAACACCAGCGCGGGGTAACGCCGCTGGTTGCCGGCGGTGCGCGTGCCGGCGATCAGCCCCTTGGATTCGTAGAAGTGCAGAGCGGACACCGCAACGCCGCTGCGCTTGGCGACCTCGCCGACAGTCAGCAGCCGCGTGCTGTTGGTGGATGATTTGGCTGTCACACCTGTTGACCTCAAGTTAAGTTGAGCTCTTATAGTCCTGCCCGATCTTTCCTGCAACCACCCCGCTGATCGGAGCAAGGCATGAACAAAAGGATGTTACTGGCCATGACTGTCGCCGCTGTCGGTGCCTTGGTCGGCGTCTACGCATTGTCGGGCAGTAGGGTTGCGGCCCAACAGGCTGCGGCGTGGCCGGTCACCAAAGTTGCGCTGGCCACTGCCGAGCCGGTCGACCTGGCGCGGCAACGTTTTGCCTCGGGGGAGCTGGAGGCGGTCAACCAGGTGCAGGTCGCGGCCGAGGTGGCAGGGCGCATCACCCACATCGCCTTTGCGTCGGGGCAGGCCGTCCGTGCCGGGCAGTTGCTGGTACAGCTCAACGATGCGCCCGAACAGGCTCAGCGCGTGCAACTGCGGGCGAAGCTGCGCAATGCCCAGGTCGCGGCGCAGCGGGCCAGTAAGTTGCGCGCGCTGAATGCCGTTTCGCAAGAGCTGCTGGATAACGCGACCACGGCGGTGGATGTGGCCGCGGGTGAGCTGCAGCATGTCGAAGCGCTGATTGCGCAAAAAGCCATACGCGCACCGTTTGCAGGCAATGTGGGTATTCGCCGTGTTCACCAGGGCCAGTACCTGGGCGCTGGCGAGGCGATTGCCAGCCTGACGGATACGCGCCAGTTGCACGTCAATTTTTCCCTCAGCGAACAGGCGGCCCCCGAGGTGAATGTCGGGCAACTGCTGGAACTGACCGTCGATGCTGTGCGCGGGCGGGTGTTCCAGGCACAGGTAGTGGCGGTCGATCCGCTGGTCAGCAAGTCGCGCCTGGTCCAGGTGCAGGCTGCCCTGCCGAACCTGGATGGGCAGCTGCAGCCGGGCATGTATGCCGGGGTCCGTTTGCCTGCCGCGCAGCTGTCGAGGGTACTGGCCGTGCCGGAAACGGCGATCACCTACACCGCCTACGGGCAGACGGTGTTCATTGCCAGCCAGGATCAGCAGGGCGTCATCAGCGTCAGCCGAGTACCGGTAACGACCGGTGAGCGCTGGCAGGGGCGTGTGGAAGTCACCTCGGGCCTCGCGCCGGGCGACAGGGTGGTGGTTTCCGGCCAGCTGAAATTGAGTGATGGCATGCAGGTCGAGCAGGTCGCAGAAGACAGCCTGCTGGACGTGGCCGGGGGGCAGCAACCGTGAACTTCACCGATACCTTCGTGCGTCGCCCCGTGCTGGCGCTGGTGGTCAGCAGCCTGATCGTGCTGATGGGGCTGTTCGCCCTGGGCAAGTTGCCGGTGCGCCAGTACCCCTTGCTGGAGAGCGCGACCATCACCATCAGTACCGACTATCCCGGCGCCTCCGCCGAACTCATGCAAGGCTTCGTGACCCAGCCGATCAGCCAGGCGGTTTCATCGGTTGAGGGCGTTGACTTCATGTCGTCATCATCGCTGCAGGGGCGCAGCCTGATTACCCTGCGCATGCTGCTCAACCGAGACTCGACCCAGGCGCTGGCCGAGACCATGGCCAAGGTCAACCAGGTGCGCTACCGCTTGCCAGAAAAAGCCTACGACCCGGTGGTGGAGCTTTCTGCCGGTGACTCTACGGCGGTGGCGTATGTCGGCTTCTCCAGCCAGACCCTGTCTATCCCGGAACTCAGTGACTACCTGTCGCGGGTGGTTGAGCCGCTGCTTTCGGGGATCGACGGCGTGGCCAAGGTGCAGACCTTCGGCGGGCAGAGCCTGGCCATGCGCCTGTGGCTCGACAGTGAGCAGATGGCCGGGCGCGGGGTGACGGCTGCCGACGTCGCGCAAGCGGTACGGGCCAACAATTACCAGGCGACACCGGGGCAGGTGCGCGGGCAGTTCGTGCTGGCCGATATCCAGGTCGACACCGACCTGACCCGCGTCGAAGACTTCCGTGACCTGATCATCCGCAACGACGGCACCGACCTTGTGCGCCTGCGTGATGTGGGCACTGTCGAACTGAGCGCGGCGGCCACCCGCACCAGTGCCACCCTGGATGGTAAACCCGCTGTGCACTTGGGGTTGTTCCCCACGCCATCGGGTAACCCACTGATCATCGTCGACGGCATTCGCGAATTGTTGCCGCAGATCCAGCAAACGCTCCCGCCCGGTGTGAAGGTGGCGCTGGCCTATGAGACGGCGCGGTTCATCGAGGCTTCGATCGAAGAAGTGTTGCGCACGCTGGTGGAAGCGATGCTGATCGTCGTGCTGGTGATCTGGCTGTGCCTGGGGTCACTGCGCAGCGTGACGATCGCGGTGGTGGCCATTCCGTTATCGATGCTGGGTGCAGCGGGGTTGATGCTGGCGTTCGGCTTCAGCCTCAACCTGTTGACCTTGTTGGCGATGGTGCTGGCCATCGGCCTGGTAGTGGACGATGCCGTCGTGGTGGTGGAGAACGTCCACCGTCACATCGAAGAAGGGCAAACACCGGTGGCGGCGGCGTTGGCCGGTGCCCGGGAAATCGCCGGGCCGGTGATCGCCATGACCCTGACCCTGGCCGCCGTGTACGCGCCCATTGGCTTGATGGGTGGGTTGACCGGTACGTTGTTCCGTGAATTTGCCCTGACCTTGGCGGGGGCGGTGATCGTTTCGGGCGTCGTTGCACTGACTCTGTCGCCGGTGATGAGTTCGTTGCTGCTCAAACCCGGCCAGCAGGACGGGGCCATGGCGCATTTCGCCGAAAGGGTGTTCGCTGCGCTCATGGCGGCCTATGCCCAGGCCTTGGCGTTTACCTTGGCGCGACGCTGGCTCAGTGCTGGTGTGGCCCTACTGGTTTGCCTGAGCCTGCCCTGGCTGTACCTGTTGCCACAGCGCGAGCTCGCACCGCCGGAGGACCAGGCGGCCGTGCTGACGGCAATCAAGTCGCCGCAACAGGCGAGCCTGGACTACGTCGAGCGTTTTGCCAGCAAACTCGACCAGGTGATGAAATCGATTCCCGAAACCACCGACACCTGGATCATCAACGGCACCGACGGCACGGCGGCCAGCTTCGGTGGCATCAACCTCAGTGCATGGCAGCAGCGCGAGCGCTCTGCCTCACAGATTCAAGCGCAACTGCAACAGGCGGTCGCGGACATCGAGGGCAGCAGTATCTTCGCCTTCCAGGTGGCGTCGTTGCCAGGTTCCAGTGGTGGCTTGCCGGTACAGATGGTGTTGCGCAGTGCCCAGGATTACCCGGTGCTGTACCAGACCATGGAAGTGCTCAAGCAGCGCGCCCGCGAGAGCGGTTTGTTCAGCGTGGTGGACAGCGACCTGGACTACAACAACCCGGTGGTCAAGGTCAGCATCGACCGCGCCAAGGCCGCCAGCCTGGGGATCAGCATGCAGGACATCGGCGAGTCGCTGGGCGTGCTGGTGGGCGAGCAGTACCTGAACCGCTTTGCCCTGTTCGGCCGCGCCTATGACGTGATCCCGCAAAGCATCCAGGACCAGCGCCTGACCCCGTCGGCACTGAACCGCCAGTACGTGCGGGCCGAAGATGGCAGCCTGGTGCCGTTGTCCACGGTGGTGCGCCTGGACATGCAGGTCGCGCCAAACCGCCTTTTGCAATTCGACCAGCAGAACGCAAGCACCCTGCAGGCCATCCCCGCGCCCGGTGTTTCGATGGGTAAGGCGGTGGCATTTCTGCAGCAGCTTGCCGCCGAGCTGCCGCCCGGTTTCAGCCATGATTGGCAATCGGAGTCGCGCCAGTATGTGCAGGAAGGCTTTGCCCTGATGTGGGCCTTTCTTGCCGCCTTGGTGGTGATCTACCTGGTGCTGGCCGCGCAGTATGAAAGCCTGGTGGACCCGCTGATCATCCTGGTGACCGTGCCGTTGTCGATCTGCGGTGCGTTGCTGCCGCTGGCGCTGGGTTGGGCCACGTTGAACATCTACACGCAGATTGGCTTGGTCACGCTGATCGGGCTGATCAGCAAGCACGGCATCCTGATGGTGGAGTTCGCCAACGAGATTCAGGTGCGCGACAACCTTGACCGTGCGGCGGCCATTGTGCGCGCCGCGCAAATTCGCCTGCGCCCGGTGTTGATGACCACGGCGGCGATGACCTTCGGTGTGATACCGCTGTTATTTGCCAGTGGCGCAGGGGCCAACAGCCGCTTTGGGCTGGGTGTGGTGATCGTCTGCGGCATGTTGATCGGTACGCTGTTCACCTTGTTCGTGCTGCCGGCTATCTACACCTGGCTGGCGCGAGATCACCGGCTGACCACCCTGCGTAAACAGCAACTGGCAGACGCCGAGCGGAGCGTTGGGGGGAGTATGCCTTGAGTGTTCATGTGGCGCCCCGGTGCCATATACCGCGGCGCCTGCATCGCCGGCAAGCCGGCTCCCACAGGATTCGGGGCTCGCTTGCGATTTTTGTGCTCTGCGTGACAGCCCAGCCCAGAGGAACAGGCGCGCAAATGCCCGGTTAGGCGCGTTCTGGTTTAAGGTGCGCGTAGGCCAAAATGGACTCTCACTGGAAGGACACGACACTGATGGACACTGCTTTTTCACCCGTCGCCGAGCGCCTGCACAATCGCCGATTCGCGGTAGCGAACAATGCACAAGGGCTCTCCGGTGCTGGCACGGTCTTTCATTACGTTGTCGATGGAGGCGCCATCACCAGCCACTATCAGGGCGGCAGGATCGGGATTGGCAATCAGGTAGGCCGTGTTACAGGCCCCGACACGATCGAGCTTCTTTTTCAGTGTTTGACCACTGAAGGTGAAATGCTGGCCGGCTGGTCGCGCGGTACGGTGGGGCTCGATCAAGCCGGTCGCACCACGCTGCACTTCGTTTGGGGCTGGTTGTCGGGTGCGACGGGGGGAGGCGAATCCCGCTACGTCGAGCTCGTCGAGTAGCAGCAGCCCCCCGCAGCGCTCACTTGCCGCTGATCACCCGGGTCCACAGCCGGGTGCTCAAGCGCATGCCTGCCGGTGACAGGGTCTGGATCGGATCCCGTTGCACGCTGCACGTTGGGAATTTAGTCTCGCGCTTTCCGCGTCGTGTCGCACAGCACATACCACGCATCAGGATGGCGTTTGTGTGTGTTGATTTGCGTATGATTTTACGCAATATTGTGTGTTGTCGATTCGGGGGAGCCGCTGCATCTCCTCCCGTCTCCCTTTACTCTTTGGAGGCAATGCAGCAAACCGATGGGAGCAAGCATGCGATGGCTGGACTAATGACCAGAGCTGAGCAGGCGGTGTCTGCTACGGCAATGGCTAGAACGTTTGGAGCGCGTTTAAAGGAAGTGACGAGCGGGGATGCAACCCACCTCGTCATTTTCAAGGACAATGAGCCGGCTGCTGTGCTGATAGGTGTTGAGGCCTACCAAGCCATGCAGGACGAGCTCGAAGATCTGCGCGCAGAACGGCTGGCTGCCGAGCGCCTACTCAGCCTGAAAGAGGAAAATAGCGTGAGCCTTGAAGATATGGAGGCTCGCTTCAGGTAGGAACGCGATGATCTGGAATGTCAGGTTTCACCCTGAAGTAGAAAATGACCTTCTGCAGCTTGGGCGCGCGGAGGCACAAAGAGTCCTCAGAGTGGTGCGTGAGCGTATCGCAGGAGGCGAGCCTGACAAGCTAGGCAAGCCCCTTAGGGGCGTGCTGGCGGGTTGCCGCAGAATTCGCACAGGCGATGTGCGCATTGTCTATCGAATTAACGGCACCGAGATCGTTTTGGTTCTCTGCATAGATGCCAGGCGCGATGATGAAGTGTACGAAGCTGCCTATAAACGTGTGTAAACCCTAAGTCCCGCTTGAGCGGGATTTAGGGTTCCCTGCTTGGGAAATGACAGCCCTCAAACCTCGCAGACAAACGTCCCCGTCCCCTCAAGAATGTTCTGCAGCGTCTCCTTCACCTCGTCCATGTCGCTCAGTTCGCTGGTCAGGATGATCTCCAGCGCTTCATCCCCCCTCAGCGCATCGCGGTCCCCGGCCGCCACTTCGATCAGCAGGCGCTGCGCGCTCAGGGTCACTTTCAGCCCGTCCAGCGTCGACGGCTCGTCATCCAGGGTCAGGTCGACCGTGTCTTCATCCGGGTAACGGGTAAGCAGGAACATCTGACCCTTGTCGCTGTGGCAGCAGAGGGTCGCCATGTTGTCTTCCTCGTCATCGCAAGGGGTGGCGAAGAGCAGGGCGGTGTTGATTTGCATGGACAGGCTCAGGTCAAAGGAAACGGAAGGGAATTCTGACAGTCTTGCACGTATCCATAAACGTAAAGTTACCCCCCCTTGACCGAAATTGTCGCAGCGCTGCAAGCGTTGGTGACTACTCAGTCGTTAAGCTTCGGCGAGCCCTGGGCGTGCTGTGCACGTCCAACGCCTGGTTATAACCGTCCGCCATGCCACGGGTTGGCTATTGTTGATCCGTACACGGCGCACGCGAGCGACGCTTCAATTATTACAAAGCCCAAGCGGAGTACCACAGATGGCGTTTTTCACCGCAGCCAGCAAGGCCGACTTCCAGCATCAACTGCAAGCGGCTCTGGCGCAGCACATCAGCGAACAGGCACTGCCACAAGTGGCGCTGTTCGCCGAACAGTTCTTCGGCATCATCTCTATGGACGAACTCACCCAGCGCAGGCTTTCCGACCTGGCTGGCTGTACCCTTTCTGCCTGGCGCATCATCGAGCGCTTCGACGCCGAACAACCTCAAGTGCGGGTGTACAACCCTGATTACGAACGCAACGGCTGGCAATCGACCCACACCGTGGTCGAGGTGCTGCACCACGACCTGCCCTTCCTGGTCGACTCGGTGCGCACCGAGCTCAACCGCCGTGGCTACAGCATCCACACCCTGCAAACCACGGTATTGAGCGTACGCCGCGGCGCCAAAGGCGAGCTGCTGGAGCTGCTGCCCAAGGGGACCCACGGCGAAGGCGTGCGCCATGAGTCGCTGATGTACCTGGAGATCGACCGCTGCGCCAACGCCGCCGAACTGACGGTGCTGGCCCGTGAAATCGAACAAGTGCTGGCCGAAGTGCGGGTGGCGGTCGCCGATTTCGAACCGATGAAGGCCAAGCTACGCGAAGTCGTGGCGCTGGTGGAACAGACCGCGTTTGGCCCGGCGCAGCATGACAAAGGCGAGGTGAAGGCGTTTCTCGAGTGGCTGCTGGACAACCATTTCACCTTCCTTGGCTACGAAGAATTCACCGTCCAGGGCGGCAGCGATGGCGGCCAGATGGTCTACGACGAACAGTCGTTCCTCGGCCTGCCACGGCGCCTGCGCGTGGGGCTGACGGCTGAAGAGCTGCGTATCGAAGACTACGCCGTGGCCTACCTCAACGAGCCGCTGCTGCTGTCCTTCGCCAAGGCCGCGCTGCCCAGCCGCGTGCACCGCCCGGCCTACCCGGACTACGTGTCGATCCGCCAGCTGGACGCGGATGGCAAGGTGGTCAAGGAACACCGCTTCATGGGCTTGTACACCTCCTCGGTGTATGGCGAGAGCGTGCATGCCATCCCGTACATCCGGGTCAAGGTTGCCGAAGTTGAGCGCCGTTCGGGCTTTGACCCCAAGGCTCACCTGGGCAAGGAACTGGCCCAGGTGCTCGAAGTGCTGCCGCGCGACGACCTGTTCCAGACCCCGATCGATGAGCTGTTCAGCACGGTCATGGCCATCGTGCAGATCCAGGAACGCAACAAGATTCGCGTGTTCCTGCGCAAAGACCCTTACGGCCGCTTCTGCTACTGCCTGGCCTATGTGCCGCGCGAGGTCTACTCCACCGAAGTGCGGCAGAAGATCCAGCAGGTGCTGATGGAGCGCCTCAAAGCCAGCGACTGCGAGTTCTGGACCTTCTTCTCCGAATCGGTGCTGGCGCGCGTGCAGCTGATTTTGCGGGTCGACCCGAAGAACCGCATCGACATCGACCCGCAGCAGCTGGAAAACGAAGTGATTCAGGCCTGCCGCTCGTGGCAGGACGATTACTCGACCCTGGTGGTAGAGAACTTTGGCGAAGCCCAAGGCACCAACATCCTGGCCGACTTCCCCAAAGGCTTCCCAGCGGGCTACCGCGAACGCTTCGCGGCGCACTCGGCCGTGGTCGACCTGCAGCATGTGCTGGGGCTGTCTGAAAGCAAGCCGCTGGCCATGAGCTTCTACCAGCCGCTGACCCAGGTCGGCGAGCGTACCCTGCATTGCAAGCTGTACCACGCCGACACCCCGCTGGCGCTGTCCGATGTCTTGCCGATTCTGGAAAACCTCGGTTTGCGCGTGCTTGGCGAGTTCCCGTATCGCCTGCGCCACGCCAATGGCCGTGAGTACTGGATCCATGACTTCGCCTTCACCTACAGCGAAGGCCTGAGCCTGGATATCCAGCAGCTCAACGACACCCTGCAGGACGCCTTCATCCACATCGTCCGCGGCGATGCCGAGAACGACGCCTTCAACCGCCTGGTGCTGACCGCCGGCCTGCCGTGGCGCGATGTGGCGCTGCTGCGTGCGTATGCCCGTTACCTCAAACAGATCCGCCTGGGCTTCGACCTGGGCTATATCGCCAGCACCTTGAACAACCACACCGGTATCGCCCGCGAACTGACCCGGTTGTTCAAGACCCGCTTCTACCTGGCGCGCAAACTGACCCAAGACGACCTGGACGACAAGCAGCAGCGTCTGGAGCAGGCGATTTTGACGGCGCTGGACGATGTTCAGGTGCTCAACGAAGACCGCATCCTGCGTCGCTACCTGGACCTGATCAAGGCCACCCTGCGCACCAACTTCTACCAGCCCGATGCCAACGGCCACAACAAGTCGTACTTCAGCTTCAAGTTCAACCCGAAGCTGATCCCCGAGCTGCCAAAGCCGGTACCCAAGTTCGAGATCTTCGTTTATTCGCCACGGGTCGAAGGTGTGCACCTGCGCTTCGGCAACGTCGCCCGTGGCGGCCTGCGCTGGTCGGACCGCGAGGAAGACTTCCGCACTGAGGTGCTCGGCCTGGTCAAGGCCCAGCAGGTGAAGAACTCGGTCATCGTGCCAGTCGGCGCCAAAGGCGGCTTCCTGCCGCGCCGCCTGCCCCTGGGCGGCAGCCGTGACGAGATCGCTGCCGAAGGCATTGCCTGCTACCGCATCTTCATTTCTGGCCTGCTCGACATCACCGACAACCTCAAGGACGGGGGCGTGGTGCCGCCGGCCAACGTAGTGCGGCACGATGAAGACGATCCGTACCTGGTAGTGGCCGCCGACAAAGGCACCGCGACGTTCTCGGACATCGCCAACGGCATCGCCATCGACTACGGCTTCTGGCTGGGCGACGCCTTTGCCTCGGGCGGCTCGGCCGGTTATGACCACAAGAAGATGGGCATCACCGCCCGTGGCGCCTGGGTGGGTGTACAGCGCCACTTCCGCGAGCGCGGCATCAACGTGCAGGAAGACCCGATTACCGTGATCGGGGTCGGCGACATGGCCGGCGACGTGTTCGGCAATGGCTTGCTGATGTCCGACAAACTCAAGCTGGTGGCGGCGTTCAACCACCTGCACATCTTCATCGACCCGAACCCGGAGCCGGCCAACAGCTTCGCCGAGCGCAAGCGCCTGTTCGACCTGCCGCGTTCGGCCTGGAGCGACTACGACACCAGCATCATGTCCGAAGGCGGCGGGATCTTCCCGCGCAGTGCCAAGAGCATTGCCATCAGCCCGCAGATGAAAGAACGCTTTGCCATCGAAGCCGACCGCCTGACCCCGACCGAACTGCTCAACGCACTGCTCAAGGCACCGGTCGACCTGCTGTGGAACGGCGGCATCGGCACTTATGTGAAGGCCAGCAGCGAGAGCCACGCCGATGTCGGCGACAAGGCCAACGACGCCCTGCGCGTCAACGGCAATGAGCTGCGCTGCAAGGTGGTGGGCGAGGGCGGTAACCTGGGCATGACCCAGCTTGGCCGGGTCGAGTTCGGCCTCAATGGCGGCGCGACCAACACTGACTTCATCGACAACGCCGGCGGCGTGGACTGCTCGGACCACGAGGTCAATATCAAGATCCTGCTCAATGAAGTGGTGCAGGGTGGCGACATGACCGAGAAGCAGCGCAACCAGTTGCTCGGCAGCATGACCGAAGAAGTCGGCGCGCTGGTGCTGGGCAACAACTACAAGCAGACCCAGGCGTTGTCCCTGGCGGCCCGCCGCGCCCGCGAGCGGATTGCCGAATACAAGCGCCTGATGGCGGACCTGGAAGGGCGTGGCAAGCTCGACCGTGCCATCGAGTTCCTGCCGTCCGAAGAGCAACTGGCCGAGCGCCTGGCGGCTGGCCAGGGCCTGACCCGTGCCGAGCTGTCGGTGCTGATCTCGTACAGCAAGATCGACCTCAAGGAGCAGCTGCTGAAGTCGCTGGTGCCTGACGACGATTACCTGACCCGCGACATGGAGACCGCGTTCCCGCCGTCACTGGTCAGCAAGTTCGCCGAGTCCATGCGCCGTCATCGCCTGAAACGCGAGATCGTCAGCACCCAGATCGCCAACGACCTGGTCAACAACATGGGCATCACCTTCGTCCAGCGCCTGAAGGAATCGACCGGCATGAGCCCGGCCAACGTGGCGGGCGCCTATGTGATCGTGCGCGACATCTTCCACCTGCCGCACTGGTTCCGTCAGATCGAAGCGCTGGACTATCAGGTGCCGGCCGAAATCCAGCTGACCCTGATGGACGAGTTGATGCGCCTGGGCCGCCGTGCCACGCGCTGGTTCCTGCGCAGCCGCCGCAACGAGCAGGATGCTGGGCGTGATACCGCGCATTTCGGGCCGAAAATCGCGCAACTGGGGCTCAAGCTCGACGAACTGCTGGAAGGCCCGACCCGCGAGCGCTGGATGGTTCGCTACCAGGGCTTTGTCGACGCCGGTGTGCCAGAGCTGCTGGCGCGCATGGTGGCCGGTACCAGCCACCTGTACACCTTGTTGCCGATCATCGAGGCGGCGGATGTGACCGGCCATGACCCGGCGCAGGTGGCCAAGGCGTTCTTTGCCGTGGGCAGCTCGCTGGACCTGACCTGGTACCTGCAGGAGATCAGCAACCTGCCGGTGGAAAACAACTGGCAGGCCCTGGCCCGCGAGGCGTTCCGCGACGATATCGACCTGCAGCAGCGGGCGATCACCATTTCTGTGCTGCAGATGGTCGATGCACCGCAGGACATGGATGCCCGCGTGGCGCTGTGGGCTGAGCAGCACCGGGTGATGGTCGAGCGCTGGCGCGCGATGCTGGACGACCTGCGCAATGCCACCGGGACTGACTATGCGATGTACGCGGTGGCCAACCGCGAGCTGGTCGACCTGGCCATGAGCGGGCAGGCGGTGGTGGTGCCGTCCTGATCGATAGTCTGAAATGAAAAAGCCCCGGCAGTGATGCCGGGGCTTTTTTAGGGGGCTTGCCCCGCGAAGAGGCCGCTGCAGGCTTACTTGAACCGCCGCTCCACGCCTTTTTCCACCAGAATCTTCGCCGAAATCTCCTCCACCGAAAAATGCGTGGAATTGATATTGGGAATGTTCTCCCGCCGGAAAAGGCTCTCTACCTCGCGCACCTCGAACTCGCACTGGGCAAAGCTGGAATAGCGGCTGTTGGGCTTGCGCTCGTGGCGGATGGCCGTCAGGCGGTCCGGGTCGATGGTCAGGCCAAACAGCTTGCTGTGGTGCTTTTTCAGCACCGCCGGCAGTTGCAGGCGCTCCATGTCATCTTCGGTCAGCGGGTAGTTGGCCGCACGAATACCGAACTGCATGGCCATGTACAGGCAGGTTGGCGTCTTGCCGCAGCGCGAGACACCCACCAGAATCAGGTCGGCCTTGTCGTAGTAGTGCGTGCGCGCGCCATCATCGTTGTCCAGGGCGAAGTTGACCGCCTCGATACGCTCCATGTAGTTGGAGTTGCCGCCAATCGAGTGGGATTTGCCGACGGAATACGACGAATGGGCGGTCAATTCTTGCTCGAGCGGGGATAAAAACGACGAAAAGATGTCGATCATGAAGCCATTCGAGGTCGCCAGGATCTCGCGGATGTCCTGATTGACGATGGTGTCGAAGATGATTGGGCGCACACCATCGCGCTCGGCGGCAGCGTTGATTTGCTGCACCATGGTGCGCGCTTTGTCCGGCGTATCGATGTAGGGACGGGTGAATTTGTTGAACGGAATGCTTTCGAATTGAGCGAGCAAGCTTTGCCCCAGGGTCTCGGCGGTGATGCCGGTGCCGTCGGAGATGAAGAACGCGGTTCTTTTCATTTGCACCCTGGGCCTTAAGCTGATGACGTTTCTTGGATATGATAAGTTCGGTTTGCCGAATGCGGCTGTCGGCATTCTCACTTATTTTCCAGGTACAGGCCACAAACGCCCGGCCAAGTCAAAGCAGACAGGCGGGCGCCTTTGAGCTTTTCCAACACAGTTAGTGGAGAGATCACCTTGGTAGAGTACGTAGTTTCCCTCGATAAGCTCGGCGTCCATGATGTGGAGCATGTGGGGGGCAAGAACGCATCCCTGGGCGAGATGATCAGCAACCTTGCGGGTGCTGGTGTATCGGTGCCGGGCGGCTTTGCCACTACGGCGCAGGCGTACCGCGATTTTCTCGAACAGAGTGGTCTCAACGACCGGATCCATGCCGCACTCGATGCGCTGGACGTGGATGACATCAACGCCTTGACCAAAACCGGCGCGCAGATTCGCCAGTGGGTCATGGAAGCCGAGTTCCCGGCGCGTCTGGATGCGGAAATCCGTACGGCCTTCGCCGAAATGGCCGCTGGCAACGACAACATGGCCGTAGCCGTGCGCTCTTCGGCCACCGCCGAAGACCTGCCGGACGCCTCGTTTGCCGGTCAACAAGAAACCTTCCTGAACATCCGCGGCGTCGACAACGTGATCCGCGCGGCCAAAGAAGTGTTCGCCTCGCTGTTCAACGACCGCGCCATTGCCTACCGCGTACACCAGGGCTTCGACCACAAGCTGGTGGCCCTGTCGGCCGGCGTGCAGCGCATGGTCCGCTCCGAGACCGGCACCGCCGGCGTGATGTTCACCCTCGACACCGAGTCGGGCTTCCGCGACGTGGTGTTCATCACCGGCGCCTATGGCCTGGGTGAAACCGTCGTGCAGGGTGCGGTCAACCCTGACGAGTTCTACGTACACAAAAACACCTTGCAGGCAGGCCGCCCGGCCATTCTGCGCCGCAACTTGGGCAGCAAGGCGATCAAGATGATCTACGGCGACGAGGCCAAGGCCGGTCGTTCGGTCAAGACCGTCGAAGTCGACCGCGCCGAACGCGCCCGCTTCTGCCTGAGCGACGCCGAAGTCAATGAACTGGCCAAGCAGGCCATGATCATCGAGCAGCACTATCAGCGCCCGATGGACATCGAGTGGGCCAAAGACGGTGACGACGGCAAGCTGTACATCGTTCAGGCCCGCCCTGAAACCGTAAAAAGCCGTTCCAGCGCCAATGTCATGGAACGCTACCTGCTCAAAGAGAAAGGCACCGTACTGGTCGAAGGCCGCGCCATCGGCCAGCGCATCGGCGCCGGCAAGGTGCGCGTGATCAACGACGTGTCGGAAATGGACAAGGTCCAGCCGGGCGACGTGCTGGTTTCCGACATGACCGACCCGGACTGGGAACCGGTCATGAAGCGCGCCAGCGCCATCGTCACCAACCGTGGCGGGCGTACTTGCCACGCGGCGATCATTGCCCGTGAGCTGGGTATTCCGGCCGTTGTCGGTTGCGGCAACGCCACCCAACTGCTCAAGGATGGCCAGGGCGTAACTGTCTCCTGCGCCGAAGGCGATACCGGCTTCATCTTCGAAGGCGAGCTGGGCTTCGACATCAAGCAGAACTCGGTCGACGCCATGCCGGACCTGCCGTTCAAGATCATGATGAACGTCGGCAACCCGGACCGTGCCTTCGACTTCGCCCAGCTGCCCAACGCCGGTGTCGGCCTGGCGCGCCTGGAGTTCATCATCAACCGCATGATCGGCGTGCACCCCAAGGCGCTGCTGAACTATGCCGGCCTGCCGGCAGAGCTCAAGGACAGCGTCGACAAGCGTATCGCCGGCTACGACGACCCGGTCGGCTTCTATGTCGAGAAACTGGTCGAAGGCATCAGCACCCTGGCGGCAGCCTTCTACCCGAAAAAGGTCATCGTGCGCCTGTCGGACTTCAAGTCCAACGAATACGCCAACCTGATCGGCGGCAAGCTGTACGAGCCGGAAGAAGAAAACCCGATGCTGGGCTTCCGTGGCGCTTCGCGTTACATCAGCGAATCGTTCCGTGACTGCTTCGAGCTCGAATGCCGCGCGCTGAAGCGCGTGCGCAACGAAATGGGGCTGACCAACGTCGAAATCATGGTGCCGTTCGTGCGCACCTTGGGCGAAGCCAGCCAGGTCATCGACCTGTTGGCTGAAAACGGCCTGGCCCGTGGCGACAATGGCCTGCGCGTGATCATGATGTGCGAGCTGCCGTCCAACGCGATTCTGGCCGAAGAGTTCCTGGAATACTTCGACGGCTTCTCGATCGGCTCCAACGACCTGACCCAGCTGACCCTGGGCCTGGACCGTGACTCGGGTATCATTGCGCACCTGTTCGACGAGCGTAACCCGGCCGTCAAGAAGCTGCTGGCCAACGCCATTCAGGCATGCAACAAGGCTGGCAAGTACATCGGCATCTGCGGCCAGGGCCCATCGGACCACCCGGACCTGGCCAAATGGCTGATGGAGCAGGGCATCGAAAGCGTGTCGCTGAACCCGGACTCGGTGCTCGAGACCTGGTTCTTCCTGGCCGAGGGCCAGGGCGCAGCCTGATACAGTGAATTGCGGGAGCGCGTCTGGCGCGCTCCCGCCTGGTTTTATCCAGGGCGAGTTCCAGTAATGGTTCCCGCCCTTTTTTGTGCACCAAGCAACCTTATGCATAGCAGCAGCACTTTATTTCCCGTGGCCTTGCTCAGCGCAGAGCGCCGAGGCGATCTGAGCGAGGACGTGTACCGGATCAAGGCTGGCAACAGCCCAGACCCGAGCGTCGAGCTGGCCGTGACCCGCCTCGGGTTGGCTGACCAGCCGGGCGCCCAGGGCGTACCGGTCATTCTCTTGCACGGCAGTTTCTCCAACCGCCGTTTTTGGTATTCGCCCAAAGGCATCGGCCTGGGCGCGTTTCTCGCCCGCGCAGGTTTCGATGTGTGGATCCCGGAGATGCGAGGCCATGGCCTGTCGCCGCGCAATCGCCAGTGGCAGCACAACCGTGTCGCCGACTATGCCCGCGATGACTTGCCTTTGATCGCCGCGTTCGTTCAGGAGCAGGCCGGCCAGGCGCCGCACTGGGTTGGCCATTCCCTGGGCGGTACTACCCTGGCCGCCGCGCTGGGTGGCGGGTTTCTGACCCCTGAGCAGGTCGCCAGCGCCGCTTTTTTTGGCACCCAGGTCAGCCGGGTGTATTGGCCCTTGAAAGTGCCGCCGGTGGTGTGGGGGGCGAAGTTGTTGCTCAAGCGATGGCGGCAGATTCCGGGGCAGCGGTTAAAACGTGGCCCCGAGGACGAGCCGATCGGCCTGGCCCTCGAAAGCATGCGCTGGCATGGCCTGTTCGGGCGCTTTGGCGACAAGGACAATGACTGGTGGGCCGGGCTTGCACGGGTCGATGTGCCGGTGCTGGCCGTGGCCGGCGCGGGCGACTTCCAGGACCCTGTATGGGCTTGCCGCAAGCTGTTCGAGCAGTTGGGCGGGGCGCGCAAGCAGTTTCTGCGGCTGGGGCGCGAGGAAGGCTTCGAGGCGTTCGGGCATGTCGACATGCTGGTCAGCAAGCCGGCCCAGGCTCAGGTCTGGCCGTTGGTGGAGCGCTGGTTGAGGGACCCCTTGGTGCCCGTGCATGCTTCGATTGTGATGGTGGAGCCTGTGTTGGCCAGCTGATTCTTTGCGGCCTGCACTGGCCCTTTCGCGGGCAAGCCCGCTCCCACAGGATTACTGCAGCTTCAAGGCCAGTGGTATTGCTGTAGGAGCGGGCTTGCCGCGAAAGGGCCAGTACAGGCACAAGCTGACCACTCAGTCCTGGATGACTGCGACAGCCTCTCCGGTGTAGCCTTGGCCCACACCCGCTTTCGTTGTGACTGACAGGAGCTTCCCATGCAGCATTACGTAACGCCCGACCTCTGCGACGCCTACCCCGACCTGATCCAGGTGCTCGAACCCATGTTCAGCAACTTCGGTGGCCGCGATTCGTTCGGCGGCCAAATCGTCACCCTCAAATGCTTCGAAGACAACTCGCTGGTCAAGGAGCAGGTCGAACTCGACGGCAAGGGCAAGGTGCTGGTGGTCGACGGCGGCGGTTCGCTGCGCTGTGCGCTGCTGGGCGACATGCTAGCCGAGAAGGCTGCCAAAAATGGCTGGGAAGGCCTGGTGATCTACGGCTGCGTACGCGACGTGGACATCCTGATCCAGACCGACGTCGGCGTGCAGGCCCTGGCCAGCCATCCGAAAAAGAGCAACAAGCGCGGCATCGGCGAGCTCGACGTGCCAGTGACCTTCGCCGGTGTGACCTTCCGCTCGGGTGAATACGTATATGCCGACAACAATGGCGTGCTGGTCTCGCCAAGCCCGCTGAAAATGCCGGAGTGATGCGCCGCACGCGCTGATGGAGCTTTGATGTTCGAGGAAGACAACGCGCAGTGGGGGCTGGTGCATGCCCTGGTGCTCGATGGCAAAGGCGGCGCGCGCTCGATTGCCCGTACCGAACTGGACGACCTGCAACTGCACCCCCAGGAAAGCCTCTGGCTGCACTGGGACCGCAGCCACCCGCAAACCCGTACCTGGCTGCTGCGCGACAGCGGCCTGAGCGAGTTTGCCTGCGACTTGCTGCTGGAAGAAAACACCCGGCCGCGCTTGCTGCCGCTGGTGGATGAACAGCTGTTGCTGTTTTTGCGCGGGGTCAACCTCAACCCGGGCGCCGAGCCTGAAGACATGGTTTCGGTGCGCATTTTCGCCGAGGCGCAACGGGTTATCTCGCTGCGCCTGCGGCCGCTGCGGGCCAGCGATGAGATTCTGCAGTTGCTCAGCGAGGGCAGGGGGCCGAAGTCGGCTTCCGAGTTGTTGCTGTTGATGGGGGAGCTGTTGACCGAAAAGGTCCAGGGCCTGGTCAGCGACCTGTCCGAACTGGTCGATCTCGAAGAAGAAAAGGTCGAATCCGACGAACGGTACACACCAGAGCAGGGCAGCCTGCAGCAGATCCGCCGCCGGGCTGCTGGCCTGCGGCGTTTTCTGGCGCCGCAGCGTGAAATCTACGCCCAGCTGTCACGCAGCAAGTGGAGCTGGTTCGCCGATGCCGACGCCGACTACTGGAACGAGTTGAACAACAGCTTGATCCGCTACCTCGAAGAGCTCGAGCTGACCCGCGAGCGAGCCGCGCTGGTGCTTGAGAGCGAGGACCGGCGCCGCAGCGAGCGGATGAACCGGACCATGTACCGCTTCGGCATCATCACCTGTATTTTCCTGCCCATGAGCTTCGTTACCGGGCTGCTCGGCATCAACGTCGGCGGTATTCCGGGGTCGAACAGCCCGTATGGCTTCCTGTTCGCCAGCCTACTGGTGCTGGGCCTGGCGGTGGGGCAGTGGTGGCTGTTCCGGCGGTTGCGGTGGGTGTGAATGGCTATTGACCTGTACTGGCCCCTTCGCGGGCAAGCCCGCTCACTCCGGCATTGCATTGAGTTATCTCGCA
The DNA here is from genome assembly GCF_024748985.1 of Pseudomonas sp. B21-031. Classification (NCBI taxonomy): domain Bacteria; kingdom Pseudomonadati; phylum Pseudomonadota; class Gammaproteobacteria; order Pseudomonadales; family Pseudomonadaceae; genus Pseudomonas; species Pseudomonas sp. B21-031. Next base: position 1,736,569 of record NZ_CP087181.1, read on the forward strand.
GCGCGATCCCTGTGGCAGCGGGCTTGCCCGCGAAGAATCCGGCGCGTGTTCATTTTGAAACATTCGTCCCAATGCGATGTGTGACCCATCGCCGTGCCATCTCGTCTCTTGCTGATACTGCGCGAGGTGCCCATGCACGATCCGTTTGAAGAATCCCTGCGCGACCTGCTCAAGGCGTCACCGTCCGGCCAGGACCGAGATGACGCCGCCTGCCTGGGTCGTGTGCTGAAAACCGCCAACCGCCAGGTCGGTGCGGGTGATCTGTTCAGCCTGCTTGGCCGTTGGAGCCAGGCGCTGCTGATTGCCGTCAACAATGGCTCGGCGCATGTTGCGCCCGTGCGTAGAAACTCTACCCGCAACGCTGCCACCGGCAGCAAAGCAGATAAGGCCGATTGAATATGGAACTGGATCTCTGGACCCAAAGCCTGGTCACTGCCATGACGGCCCTTTGGACCAAGGTGGCGAACTTCATCCCTAACCTGTTCGGCGCGCTGGTGGTGGTGCTGCTCGGTTTCGTGGTGGCCAAGCTGCTCGATGCGCTGCTCTCCAAGTTGCTCGCCAAGCTTGGCCTGGACCGCCTGATGGCCGGTACCGGGCTGACCAAGATGTTGAGCCGGGGTGGCATCCAGGTGCCGATATCGACCCTGATCGGCAAGATCGTCTACTGGTTCGTGTTGCTGATCTTCCTCGTCTCGGCTGCTGAATCGCTGGGCCTTGAGCGGGTGTCGGCGACCCTCGACATGCTCGCTCTGTACCTGCCTAAAGTGTTCGGCGCGGCGTTGGTGCTGCTGGCCGGCGTGCTGCTGGCGCAGGTGGCTAATGGCCTGGTGCGCGGTGCTGCCGAAGGCATTGGCCTTGAGTACTCCGCAGGCCTTGGGCGTATCACCCAAGGCCTGGTGATCATCATCAGCATTTCTGTGGCCATCAGCCAGCTCGAGGTCAAGACCGACCTGCTGAACCACGTCATCGTCATCGGGCTGATTACCGTTGGTCTGGCCGTTGCCTTGGCCATGGGCCTTGGTAGCCGCGAAATCGCTGGGCAAATTCTGGCCGGCATCTACGTGCGCGAGCTGTACCAAGTCGGCCAGCAGGTGCGGATTGGAGAGGTCGAAGGGCATATCGAGGAAATCGGCACGGTGAAGACGACGCTGTTGACCGATGATGGCGAACTGGTGTCGCTGTCTAACCGCGTGTTGCTTGAGCAGCGTGTCAATAGCCGCTAACCGCACAAAAGCTGTTAATGTATGCCGCCGCGAAATCGACCCCACGGGGTCGAGCGGCGACATTGACCTGACTGTCGGCCAGATCCGTTTTGAATAAAGTTCATTCGCCGCCCATGCGTTATGACCCCCGCGAGCTCACCGACGAAGAGTTGGTGGCGCGTTCGCATGAGGAGCTGTACCACGTTACCCGCGCCTATGAGGAGCTCATGCGGCGCTACCAGCGGACCCTGTTCAACGTCTGTGCACGTTATTTGGGGAACGACCGGGATGCCGACGATGTCTGTCAGGAAGTGATGCTGAAAGTGCTGTACGGGCTGAAGAACTTCGAAGGCAAATCGAAGTTCAAGACCTGGCTCTACAGCATCACCTACAACGAGTGCATTACCCAGTACCGCAAGGAGCGACGCAAACGTCGGTTGATGGATGCCTTGAGTCTGGACCCTATTGAAGAGGCGTCCGAAGACAAGGCACCCAAACCCGAAGAAAAAGGCGGGCTGGACAAATGGCTCGTGCATGTGAACCCGATTGATCGGGAAATCCTGGTGCTGCGATTTGTCGCAGAGCTGGAATTTCAGGAAATCGCGGATATCATGCACATGGGCCTGAGCGCGACGAAAATGCGTTACAAGCGCGCGCTAGACAAGCTTCGAGAGAAATTTCACGGGCTGGATGAAACTTAAGCGCGTGCAATAATCTCTAACGAATCGGCGAGTTCTGCTAGACTAGCCGTCGAGTTGTCCCCCTTGTTGTTGGTGGGACTGCTTAACTATCACCAGATGGGGATTTAACGGATGAAATTGAAAAACACCTTGGGCTTGGCCATTGGCTCGCTCGTAGCCGCTACTTCGTTCGGCGTTCTGGCTCAAGGCCAAGGCGCAGTTGAAATCGAAGGTAACGTTACCAAGCAGTACTACGACAGCGAGCGTAACTTCAAGAACGACGGCACCAATCCTGGTGTTCGCCTCGGTTACTTCCTGACCGACGACGTCTCCCTGGACCTGGGCTACAACGAGACTCACAACGCTCGTGGTGAAGTCTTCAACAAAGACATCAAAGGTTCCAAAGCCAAGCTCGACGCTACCTACCACTTCGGTACCGTAGGCGATGCTCTGCGTCCGTACGTTTCCGCTGGTTTCGCTCACGAGAGCCTGGGCCAAGCTACCCGTAGCGGCCGCGACCACTCCACCTTCGCCAACGTTGGCGCTGGCGCCAAGTGGTACATCACCGACATGTTCTTCGCCCGTGCTGGCGTTGAAGCCATGTACAACATCGACAACGGCAACACCGAGTGGGGCCCATCCGTTGGTGTTGGTCTGAACTTCGGTGGCAGCGGTGGCAAAGTTGCTCCAGCTCCGGCTCCAGTAGCTGAAGTCTGCTCCGACAGCGACAACGACGGCGTGTGCGACAACGTCGACAAGTGCCCAGACACCCCGGCCAACGTTACCGTTGACGCCGACGGCTGCCCGGCTGTTGCCGAAGTCGTTCGTGTTGAGCTGGACGTCAAGTTCGACTTCGACAAGTCGGTCGTCAAGCCAAACAGCTACGGCGACATCAAGAACCTGGCTGACTTCATGAAGCAGTACCCACAAACCACCACCGTGGTTGAAGGTCACACTGACTCCGTAGGTCCAGACGCTTACAACCAGAAGCTGTCCGAGCGTCGTGCCAACGCTGTCAAGCAAGTCCTGACCCAGCAGTACGGCGTAGAATCCAGCCGTGTTGACTCGGTTGGCTACGGTGAGACCCGTCCGGTTGCTGACAACGCCACCGAAGAAGGTCGCGCTGTTAACCGTCGCGTTGAAGCGCAAGTAGAAGCCCAAGCCAAGTAATTGGTTCGATGCTTCATGAAAAACCCGGCCTCGGCCGGGTTTTTCTTTGCCTGCTATTTCATGGCCGCCGGCTAGCCAGCGGCTGACCATTCCATCAGCTGTGCCGGAGCAACCCCAACCACCTCGCCAATCACCAATATCGCCGGGCTGCACAGCCCGAACGCCCGCGCATCCTCAACCATCCCCTGCACATCACTGCGGCACTCACGCTGCTGCGGCAATGACGCATTCTCGATCATCGCCACCGGTATATGGGGCGCCATGCCGCCTTCCAGCAACCCCTGGCGAATCTGCTCCAGCCGCGCAACACCCATGTACACCACCAACGTCGTGCCGCCCTGCACCAGCGCCGCCCAGTTCAGTTCGCTGTCATCCTGGGTATGTGCGGTTACCAGCGTCACGCCGCGGCTCACCCCGCGTGACGTCAGTGATATGCCGCATTGCGTCGCCCCCGCCAAGCCTGCCGTGATGCCGTTGACCAGCTCGACCTCGATGCCATGGCTTTGCAGCCAGGCAGCTTCTTCGCCACCCCGGCCGAAGATGCACGGGTCGCCGCCTTTGAGCCGCACTACACAGCGTCCCTGGCGCGCATGGCGCAACATCAGGCGCTGGATGAAGGCCTGCGGCGTGGAGCGGCAGCCACCGCGCTTGCCCACAGCAATCACCCTTGCCTGTGGGCAATGCTCCAGCACGGCGGGGTTCACCAGGTCGTCGATCATCACCACCTGGGCGTGCTGCAGGGCGCGCACAGCCTTCAAGGTGAGCAGTTCGGGGTCACCAGGGCCGGCACCGACCAGCCAGACTTTTGCATTCATCAACGTTTCCTCATCGGTAAGGCGACTCAGCCCTTGAGCAGGGTGAGCAGCAGTATCAGGTTGCCCAGCAGGGACAGCAGGGCCAGGGTGCGCCAGACTTTCAGCGGTTCGCGCTCCAGCAAAGGCCGGGGGCGATGGGGCGCATCCTGGCGGTCGCCGCGTTCGAGCAGCAGCAACCAGTGTTCGGCTGTTTCAAAGCGGTGCGCCGGGTCGGCCGCCACTGCTTGCAGCAGGTTGTGCTGCAACCATTCCGGCAGGTCAGGGCGATAGCGCGAGGCATTGACCGGCTGGCCGAAGCGTGGCCGCTGGAATGGCTCCACTTCGCCATAGGGGTAGTGCCCGGTCAGCAGGTGGTAGAGCGTCACGCCGGCGGCATAGAGGTCTTGCCGCGGGCTGGGGGGCTGGCCTTCGAAGGCTTCCGGGGCGATGAAGGAGGGCGTGCCGGGCAGCTCGTGCTGCGGGTCTTCGGACAGGCCAGGGCAGTAGGCCAAACCGAAGTCCAGCAGGCGCAGTTGGCCATCGGCGCCCAGGTGCAGGTTTTCGGGTTTGATGTCGCGGTGTAGCAAGTTGCGCCGATGCAGCACGCCGACGGCTTGCAGCAGTTGACGGGCCATTTCCAGCCACTGCGCCAGCGGCAGCGGCCCGTGCTCGTTGAGCAGCGCCGAAAGGCTTTGGCCGGGGTATTCGCGCATCACGTAGTACAGGTGCTGGCGCTGGCTGGCGACGTGCAGTTCAGGGAAGTGCCGCCCGGCCACCCTGCGCAGGAACCACTCTTCCATCAGCAGCCCTTGTGCCGCCCCGGTCTCCTGTTCGCGGACGGCGGGCAGGGTCTTGAGCAGCCACGCGTGGCCGTGGCCGTCGCGTGCCCGGTACAGCAGGGATTGGCGGCTGTGCGAGAGCAGCGCCTCGATCTGCCAGCCATCGATCACCTGGCCTTCGCGAAGGGGGCCGGGCACAGGCCACTGCTGTAGCTGTGCCAAGGTATCGCCCAGGTTGGTCGGCCCCAGTTCTTCAACCTGCACCAACAAGGCGCTGGCGTTGTCCTGGCTGCCATTGAGGTGTGCGCTGGCAACCAGGGTATCGGCCGCCTGTTGCAGGTCGGGCTGCTCGCGCAAGACCGACTGGATGTGCTGGTCACCCAGGCTGGCCCAGACCCCATCGCTCAAGAGCACGAAGCACTCGCCTGCCTGCAGTTCGCCTTCCAGGTAATCGACCAGCAGGTGCTGGTCCAGCCCTAGCGCGCGTTTGAGCACATGCTGCATGCCCGGTTGATCCCATACGTGGTCTTCGCTCAAGCACTGCAGGCGGCCATGGTGCCAGCGGTAGACGCGGCAGTCGCCGACATGTGCCAGGGTAAAGCGCCGACCGCGCAGTACCAGTGCGCTGAGTGTGGTCAACAGCGGCTGGCCGCTGCCCTGAGCGCGCAGCCAGCGGTTTTGCGCCAGCAGCAGGCGGTCCAGCGCTTGTGCCACGCTCCAGGTGGCGGGGGTGGCGTAGTAGTCCAGTGCCAGCGCCTGCAAGCTGGCCCGTGCGGCCAGGCCGCCATCGGCGCATTGGCTGACACCGTCGGCGAGGGCGAACAGGTAACCCTTGCTGGCGGCCAGCTCCGGCGCCGGGGTGACCAGGCGCAGGGCATCCTGGTTTTCCGCGCGGGGCCCGGTGGCGCTGGCGTGGGCAAAGCTCAGTTGCAGGCTCATGGGGGCGCCTCAGACCCGTGCCGCGGTCACGGCAGCCGAGCCCCAGGTGGTGCGCCAGCGCTGCTTGACGCCATGCAGGCCGAACCAGGCCAGCAAGCCGAGGCTGGCGAACAGCCACAGCCCCAATTGATAGTCGCCGGTGTGTTGCTTGATGGTGCCAAGGCCCGCGGCCAGCAGGAAGCCGCCAATGCCGCCGGCCATGCCGATCAGCCCGGTCATCACCCCGATTTCCTGGCGGAAACGTTGCGGCACCAACTGGAACACAGCGCCATTGCCAGCGCCCAGGCCGAGCATGGCGCTGACGAACAGCGCCAGCGCCGCCGCCGCGCTGGGCAAGTTGAAGCCTACGGCCGCGATGCAGATGGCGGCCACGCTGTACATGCCCAACAGGGTGCGAATGCCGCCAAAGCGATCGGCCAGGGCGCCGCCGAGCGGGCGCATCAGGCTGCCGGCAAACACGCAGGCGGCAGTGTAGTAGCCAGCGATAACCGGGCTCAGGCCATACTGGTCGCTGAAGTAGCCGGGCAGGGCACTGGCCAGGCCGATGAAGCCGCCGAAGGTAACGCTGTAGAAGAACATGAACCACCAGCTGTCGCGGTCACCGAGGGCCTTGAGGTAGTCGGCCATGGCTTTGCGCTTGGGCCGCTCGGGCGCGTTGCGCGCCAGCAGCGCGAACACCACCAGGGTCAGCGACAGCGGGATCAGGGCGAAGCCGAACACGTTGTTCCAGCCAAAGCCTGCAGCCAAGGCCGGTGCCAGCAAAGCGGCGAACACCGTGCCGGAGTTGCCGGCCCCGGCGATGCCCATGGCCTTGCCTTGGTGCTGCGGCGGGTACCACTGCGAAGCCAGCGGCAGCGAAACCGCGAACGAGGCGCCGGCAAAGCCCAGGAACACCCCCAGCAGCAAGGCCTGTTCATAGCTGTGCACGCCCAGGTACCAAGCGCCAGCCAGGGCGACGATGACGATCACCTGGCCGATCAGGCCGGCGGTCTTGGGCGAAAGGCGGTCAACCAGCAGCCCCATGGCAAAGCGCAGTATTGCGCCGGCCAGGATCGGCGTGGCCACCATCAGGCCCCGTTGCTGTGCACTCAGTTGCAGGTCGGCAGCGATTTGCACCGCCAGCGGGCCGAGCAGGTACCAGACCATAAAGCTCAGGTCGAAATACAGGAACGCGGCGAACAGCGTGGGCACATGCCCGGATTTCCAGAAGCTGGTACTCATTGAACACCTCACTCGGCAAAGCAACGGAACGAAAAAGACGCCGCTACCCGGTCCACGGTTGTGGATGGGTGAGCGACGTCTTTGTCGGGATTTAAGTGGGGCAACCGCCGTTGGCTACCGGTGATGTTTGTTCAGCAAGAGATGGGCCAACATTGCTGCGGCCGCTTCGCAGATGACCCTGCTGTCATTGAACGACACATAACTGATTCATTTAGCAGAGCCATGTGGGAGCCGGCTTGCCGGCGATCACCGGCAAAGCCGGTGCCATACACCGTGGCGCCTGCATCGCCGGCAAGCCGGCTCCCACAGGTTTGAAGGCTCGCTTACGATCTTTGTTCTCGCGCGACAGCACAGCCCAAAGGGCTATGTCTTCTCAGCCCAGCATCTCGTGCATGGCGATGATCTGCTCGGCCACCTGGATCAGCTTCTGCTGGCGGCTCATGGCCTGGCGGCGCATCAGGGTGTAGGCCTGCTCTTCGTTGCAGTCTTTCATCTTCATCAGCAGGCCCTTGGCCTGTTCGATCCGCTTGCGTTCGGCCAGTTGCTGGTCACGCGCCAGCAACTGCGCCCTAAGGGCCTGGTCGCTCTCGAAGCGGGCCATGGCCACATCCAGAATCGGCTGCAAACGCGCAGCATGAATGCCCTCGACGATATAGGCGCTGACCCCCGCCTGGATCGCCTGGCGCATTACGCCGGGGTCATGTTCGTCGGTAAACAGCACGATGGGCCGCGGTCGGTCGCGGCTGACCAGTACCACGTGTTCCATCACGTCGCGGTCCGGTGCGTCGGTATCGATCAACACGACGTCCGGATGCACCGTTTCGACGCAGGCGGGCAAATCGATGGTCAGACCAGGGGCTTCGATCACGTCGAAACCGGCCTCGCTCAAGGCGGCCTTGAGCCGGCCCAGTTTGTTTTGAGTGTCGTCGATCAGCAGGATACGCAGCATGTTCATCCCCCTCACAGGCCAACGCGGGCTTCGGGTGTGTCGCCCAAGGCGTGCAGGCTGAAGCTGCGGGCATAGCCGTAGGGGTCGCTGCCGTCCCAGCGGGTACCGTCGATCAGCAGGCTGCTTCGCATCGGTTGCTCAAGGCACGCTATGCCTAGGGCGTCTGCCGCTTCGTGGTAAAGCGCCAGTTGCTGGACCTGGCTGGCCACGCCGAGGTAGTCGGGGTCGTCTCGCAATAGTCCCCAGCGGCGGAACTGGGTCATGAACCACATGCCGTCGGACAAATACGGCAGGTTGGCCCGGCCCTGGTCGAACAGGCGCAAAGCGTGGGGGTCTTGCCACTGGTTGCCCAGCCCGTCTTGGTAGTCACCCAGCAGGCGGGGCTCGACAGTGCTCGTCGGCGTGTCCAGGTAAGCACTGCCGCTGAGCAACTGTGCTGTGCTGCGGCGGTTCTCAGGGCTTTGCTCAATGAAGCGGCTGGCTGCGAGTATCGCCTTGATCAGGGCACGGGCGCTGTTGGGGTATTGCTCGGCGAAGGCGCGGGCGCAAGCGAGCACCTTCTCCGGGTGGTCTGGCCAGATCGACTGGCTGGTTGCCAGGGTAAAGCCCTGGCCCTTGGCGACGGCATCCGCCGCCCAAGGTTCGCCTGCACAAAACCCGTCGATGCGGCCAGCCTGGATATGTGCGGCCATCTGCGCGGGCGGCACCACCACGCTGTCGACATCGCGCAGCGGGTGGATGCCCTGGCTCGCCAGCCAGTAGTACAACCACATGGCGTGGGTGCCGGTGGGGAAAGTCTGGGCAAAGGTCAGGCGTGCGCCATGCTGGTGCACCAGCCGCGCCAATGCCTCAGGGCTGGTCACGCCCTTGCGTTGCAGGGCGGGCGATAGGTTGATGGCCTGGGCATTCTGGTTCAGCCCCATGAGCACGGCCATGTCGCTGGCGGGCACACCGCCAATGCCCAGGTGCACGGCATACGCCAGGCCATACAGGCAGTGCGCGGCATCCAGCTCGCCGCTGACCAGTTTGTCGCGCAGCCCCGCCCAAGAGCCCTGGCGCTTTAGGTTGAGGGTCAGGCCGTGTTGCTGGGCAAAGCCCTGGGTGGCGGCGACCACGACCGAGGCGCAGTCGGTCAGGGCCATGAAGCCAATGTTCAGGCTGGGCTTTTCCGGTGCGTCGCTGCCGTTGACCCAGGCCAGGGGCGTTGCTCGGGTTGCTGTGTTCACAAGGATCCTCGCCCGTACTGAAAAGGCAGTGTGCGGTGAGCGAAGCAACGCATGTGCCAATCGGCCCTAGGATTTACTGTCATGCCAGCCGTGCGCTGGCTATAATCGCCCCCTCATTCACCCCGAGCCTTGCCCGCCCATGTATACCCTGGCCCGCCAGCTGCTGTTCAAGCTTTCCCCGGAAACCTCCCACGACCTGTCCCTGGACCTGATCGGTGCCGGTGGCCGTCTCGGCCTCAACGGCATGCTGTGCAAACAGCCGGCAGCGTTGCCGGTGTCGGTCATGGGCTTGAACTTTGCCAACCCGGTGGGCCTCGCCGCTGGCCTGGACAAGAACGGCGCGGCAATCGATGGCTTCGCCCAACTGGGCTTCGGCTTCGTCGAGATCGGTACCGTCACACCGCGCCCGCAACCCGGCAACCCGAAGCCGCGGATTTTCCGTCTGCCAGAGGCAACGGCAATCATCAACCGCATGGGCTTCAACAACCTGGGCGTCGATCACCTGCTCGAGCGCGTGCGGGCATCGCGTTACAACGGCGTACTGGGCATCAACATCGGCAAAAACTTCGACACCCCGGTCGAGCGGGCGGTCGATGACTACCTGATCTGCCTGGACAAGGTCTATACCGAAGCCACCTACATCACAGTCAACGTCAGCTCGCCGAACACACCGGGCCTGCGCAGCCTGCAGTTTGGCGACTCGCTGAAGCAGTTGCTCGATGCCTTGGCCGAGCGCCGTGAGCATTTGGCGGTCACGCACGGCAAGCGCGTGCCGTTGGCGATCAAGATTGCCCCTGACATGAGCGACGAAGAAACCGCACTGGTGGCTGCTGCGCTGATGGAATCGGGCATGGACGCGGTGATCGCTACCAACACCACCCTGAGCCGCGAAGGCGTCGAGCACTTGCCTTATGGCGGCGAAGCCGGTGGTTTGTCGGGGGCGCCGGTGCTTGAGAAGAGCACCCACACGGTGAAGGTGTTGGCCGGTGAGCTGGGCGGCAAGTTGCCGATCATTGCGGCGGGTGGCATTACCGAGGGGCGTCACGCCGCCGAGAAAATCGCTGCGGGTGCCAGCCTGGTACAGATTTACTCGGGCTTCATTTATAAGGGGCCGGCGCTGATTCGCGAATCGGTCGATGCGATTGCCGCTCTGCCTCGCGCTTAAGTCGCGGGCATAAAAAGGGCCCCATCAAGGGGCCCCTGGGCCGAAGCCCGCCGCCCGGATGGGGCGCGCATGGTGACTCGAATTCAGTGTCCTCGTTCAGCCAAAGGCGTGATTTTCGGAGAGCCTGTGGATGCCAGCGATGCCTGTTTCACCGGCGCACCTCGCATCGAAACCTTCTCGCCAGCCGTTGTTCCAGTTGAATTGTTTTTCACCCTCGTAGGGGCAAAGCTCCTTGGATTTACCGGCGATTCCGTATAGGAAACCACGTTTGTATGCTCTTTCCAACGGATCACGCTTAAGTCTTCTCATAGGGTGCTGCCCTCACTTGTTGACTGTAATGTCCCGTCGGCCTCTCCGAGGCCGGGCAGAATCGTTCTGCCGGTATGCGCTCGCTGCCGGCGTGGCGAGCGGAAGGTGCCGCCTCGTTGCGAAGCGGCCTGAGACCAGTTCTAACGAATGCGCGTCACAGTGTGAATGATCGATTTGTCATAAGGACGTAACGTTTCTAAGGGTGAAGGGATAAGTAAATAAATGCGACTCAACCTTATTTGTCGCTGAGCCCGCAATGATCGGGGTTTGCCGATCATTGACGTCATTTCGCCAGCGTCGCTGCGCCATGACAGAATTATTTTGAAATGCGACGAAGGGTCACATCGGCCCCTGCATCGCTCGAATTTTTAATGCTGCCTGATGATCTAAGCTGTCTTTGCCCCTGGCGAAGTGCTGGTCGGTCAGGCGGCCCGGTCCTTGCGCTGCGCAATTGCGCGCAGGCAATGGCCACTCGGATGCCTGCTGGAAGGGTGTTCGGGCAAACATCGCGGGGCGATGCGTCGCCTCGTCAGTCAAATAGCCTAAGGCTCTGGAATACTCATGTCGGACCGTTTCGAAATTTACCTCACCTGCCCCAAAGGCCTGGAAGGCCTGCTCGCTGAAGAGGCCAAGGGCCTCGGCCTCGATGAAGTGCGTGAGCACACCTCGGCCATTCGCGGCGCCGCCGACATGGAAACCGCCTATCGCCTGTGCCTGTGGTCGCGCCTGGCGAACCGGGTGTTGCTGGTGCTCAAGCGCTTCAACATGAAGAACGCCGACGACCTCTACGACGGCGTCAACGCGGTTGACTGGGCAGACCACCTGGCGGCCGACGGCACCCTTGCGGTGGAATTCAGTGGCCATGGCTCGGGCATCGACAACACCCACTTCGGCGCGCTCAAGGTCAAGGACGCCATCGTCGACAAGCTGCGCAACCGTGAAGGCCTGCGCCCGTCGGTGGAAAAGATCGACCCCGATGTGCGCGTGCACCTGCGCCTGGACCGTGGCGAGGCGATTCTCTCGCTCGACCTGTCTGGCCACAGCCTGCACCAGCGCGGCTATCGCCTGCAGCAAGGCGCCGCGCCCCTCAAGGAAAACCTTGCGGCAGCCGTGCTGATCCGCGCCGGCTGGCCACGCATCGCTGCTGAGGGCGGCGCCCTGGCCGACCCGATGTGTGGTGTGGGTACCTTCCTTGTTGAAGCCGCCATGATTGCCGCCGACATCGCCCCTAACCTCAAGCGCGAACGCTGGGGCTTCAGCGCCTGGCTTGGCCATGTGCCAGCCCTGTGGCGCAAGGTTCACGACGAGGCGCAAGCGCGTGCGCAGGCCGGCTTGGCCAAGCCACCGCTGTGGATCCGTGGCTACGAGGCCGACCCGCGGTTGATCCAGCCGGGGCGCAACAACGTCGAGCGCGCGGGCCTGAGCGACTGGGTCAAGATCTACCAGGGCGAGGTCAGCACCTTCGAGCCGCGGCCTGACCAGAACCAGAAAGGCCTGGTGATCAGCAACCCGCCATACGGCGAGCGTCTGGGTGACGAAGCCAGCCTGTTGTACCTCTACCAGAACCTTGGCGAGCGTCTGCGCCAAGCGTGCATGGGCTGGGAAGCCGCGGTGTTCACCGGGGCGCCGGAGCTGGGCAAGCGCATGGGCATTCGTAGCCACAAGCAATACGCCTTCTGGAACGGTGCATTGCCGTGCAAGCTGCTGTTGTTCAAGGTGCAGCCTGACCAGTTCGTGACTGGCGAGCGCCGTGACGCCCAGGCTGAACCCACCGATGCCCGTCGTCAGGAGCCGCAGGCCAGCGAACCGGCGCGTTTGTCGGAAGGCGCGCAGATGTTCGCCAACCGCCTGCAGAAGAACCTCAAGCAACTGGGCAAGTGGGCCCGTCGCGAGCAGGTCGACTGCTACCGCCTGTACGATGCCGACATGCCCGAGTACGCCCTCGCAGTCGACCTTTACCACGACTGGGTGCACGTGCAGGAGTACGCCGCGCCCCGTTCGATCGACCCGGAAAAGGCCCAGGCGCGCCTGCTCGATGCACTGGCAGCGATCCCGCAGGCGTTGGGTATTTCCCCTCAGCGCGTGGTGCTCAAGCGCCGTGAGCGGCAGAGCGGCACCCGCCAGTACGAGCGCCAAGCCACCGAGGGGCGCTTCCAGGAAGTCAATGAAGGCGGCGTCAAGCTGCTGGTCAACCTCACCGACTACCTCGACACTGGCTTGTTCCTCGACCATCGCCCGATGCGCATGCGCATCCAGCGCGAAGCCGCCGGCAAGCACTTCCTCAACCTCTTCTGCTACACCGCCACGGCCACCGTGCATGCGGCCAAGGGCGGTGCTCGCAGTACCACCAGTGTCGACCTGTCGAAAACCTACCTGGACTGGGCGCGGCGCAACCTTGCGCTCAACGGCTTCTCCGAGCGTAACCGCCTGGAGCAGGGCGATGTGATGGCCTGGCTGGACGCCAACCGTGACAGCTATGACTTGATCTTCATCGACCCGCCGACCTTCTCCAACTCCAAGCGCATGGAAGGGGTGTTCGACGTTCAGCGCGACCATGTGCAACTGCTCGACCTGGCGATGGCGCGCCTGGCGCCAGGCGGCGTGCTGTATTTCTCCAACAACTTCCGCAAGTTCCAGCTCGATGAGCACCTGATGGCGCGCTACGCGGTGGAGGAAATCAGCGCCCAGACCCTGGACCCGGACTTCGCCCGCAACAACCGCATCCACCGGGCGTGGCGCCTGCAACTGCGCTGAGGCGACGAGGTACATTGCGTAGCTAGTGGCCAATAGCTATAACTGATGCCAGGGCAAGATAATCCGCAGGACGCTGACGTGACGAGATGGGTGTATGTCCAAGTTTGGCGTGCGTGCGAGGTTACTTGGCCTGTGCACGGAAGGCGTGTCCGCGTGGGCGGTGGCGCTGGTAGCGTTGGTGGCCGGCTGCCTGTTGTCGGCCGTCCTGGCCCTTGCCGCGCAGGCGTTCTACAAACAGCAGCTGCGCCAGCGCTTCGAGTTGCTGGCCAGCGAGCGCTTCAGCCGCATCGCTGAGCGCTTTGACGATCAGCAGCAGCGCCTGGACGGGCTGCGGCGGTTCTTCAGTTTCTCCAACGAGGTTACCCCCCGCGAATTCGAGGGCTATGCACGGCCTTTGTTGCGCCGCACCCTGGCGTACGCTTGGGCGCCGCGGGTAGAGGCCGCGCAGCGCGCCGAATTCGAGCACAGCACCGCTACCTGGTTGGGCCAGGACTATGTGATCCGCGATCAGGATGCGCAGGGCGCTTGGCAACCTGCGCCCCTGCGTGATCACTACTTTCCTGTGCGCTTCACCCAGTCGACAGACGCGCCCGCGCTCCCTTACGGGCTTGACCTGGCTGGCAAAGGTGCGCGGCAAGCCACCCTGGCGCGGGCGTTGGAACCTGGCAGCATGGCGGTGTCGGAACCCCTGGCCATGCTGGAGACTGGTGCCGTTCGGCCGGCGGCGGATGCACGCGGCCTGTTGATGGTGGCACCGGTGTTCTCCGACGCAGCCCCGCAAGGCGCGGCGGTGGGCTATGTGATGGCGTTGCTCAACTTGCGCGATCTCATCAGCGATGGCCTGCCAGCGGCAACCGATGACAACCTGGTCGTGCGCATCGAAGACCCTTCCGGGCTGAAGGGGCCGGAAGTGGTGTTCGACTCACGGAATGAGGCCGCGCCCCTGGCCCTGGCCCTGGCCAGCAGCCAGTTGCTATACCTGGCCGATCACCCTTTCCAATTGCTTATCCGGCCGAGCCAGGCCTTTCTGAAGGCCAATCATTCTTCGGCGGCACTGACCGTCGGCCTGTTGGGTGGGCTGTTGAGCGTGCTGCTCAGTGCCTTGCTCTACAACCTGTTCAGCCAGCGCCAGCGCGCCTTGACCCTGGTCGAGCAGCGCACGGCCGAGCTGCGGGTCAGCGAACAGTCCTTGCGCGGTACGCACAACCAGCTGCGCAGCGTGCTGGATGCAGCGACCCAGGTGGCGATCATCGCCACCAACCTCAAGGGGGTGGTCAGCACCTTCAATGCCGGTGCCGAGCGCATGCTCGGCTACTCGGCCAACGAGGCGATCGGCCATTTGCGCCTCGAGGACCTGGTGTTGCCCGACGAGCTCAGCCAGCGCGCCCACGCCTTGAGCCTGCGATACAGGCGTCACATCGCCGGCGGCCAGGCCATGTTTGCCGAAACGGTGCAGGAAAGGGGTGAAGAGCCAGGCGAGTGGACCTTGGTACGCACCGATGGCAGTCACCTTGTCGCCAACATGCTGGTCACCGCCATGCTCGATGAACAAGGCCTGTGGGTTGGCTACCTGGCCATCTGCATCGACGTCACCGAGCGGCGCCGGGTACACGAGGCGCTGGCCGCACGTGACCGGCTGCTGGAAAAGCTCAGTGCCGAAGTGCCGGGCGGCATCTACCAGTACCGCCTGGATGCCAATGGCCATTCCTGTTTCCCGTATGCCAGCAAAGGCCTTTACGACATTTATGAGGTCGACCTGCAGCAGTTGCGTGAGGATGCCACGGTGGTGTTCGAGCGCATTCATCCCGATGACCTGGAGCGCGTGCGCCGTTCGGTGGGCTATTCAGCCGTCCACCTTACGCCGTGGCGCGAGGAATACCGGGTGTGCCTGCCGCAGGCGGGGTTGCGCTGGGTGCGTGGTGAGGCGACCCCGGAGGTGGGTGAGGCGGGGTGTACCCTGTGGCATGGCTACCTGACCGACATCTCCGACCTCAAGGGGGTGGAGGAGGAGTTGCGTGCCCTGTCGGTGACCGACTCACTGACCGGTATCCATAACCGGCGCTATTTCCAGGAGCGGCTCAAGGCCGAGCTGGACCGCGCCCAGCGCGATGGCCTGGCGCTGGCGGTGATCATGCTCGATATCGACCACTTCAAGCGCATCAACGACCAGTTCGGCCATGCCGTGGGCGACCTGGTGCTGCGCAGCCTGTGCCAGCGCATCGGCCATCGCCTGCGGCGGACCGACGTGTTCTGCCGGTTGGGTGGGGAAGAGTTCATGGTGCTGTGCCCGGGCAGCGATGCCGAGCAGGCGCGGTTGCTGGCGCTTGAGCTGTGGCAAAGCGTGCGCAACGTCCCGATTGAGGGCGTGGGCGAGGTGACGGCGAGCTTTGGTGTGGCGGGCTGGCGGCCAGGGGAGGGGGCGGATGCGTTGCTGTTGCGGGCGGATGCCGGGGTGTATGCGGCCAAGCAGGCAGGACGGGACCGGGTCGAAGCGGAGTTGACCTGAGCGCCAACTCAGCAGGGACCCTGTGGGAGCGGGCTTGCCCGCGAAGCATGCGCCTTCGCGGGCAAGCCCGCTCCCACAGTAATTGCGTCAGCTTTTAGAAGCTGGGCCAGACAGTTGGCCCCACAGAAAGCGTGCTGACCTTTCGCCTACACAGCAATCACTGTGCGGCTGCCGCAGCGCTCGCACCCAGCTTCGGCTGGCGATACAGGTCCAGTAGCACCTGGTCCAGCACCTGCGATGCGCCCCACGGTTTCGGGTCGTTCAAAATCGCCGCCACTGCCCAGGTATGCCCGTTGCTGTCGCGGCTGAACCCCGCGATGGCGCGCACGGTGTTCAGCGTACCGGTCTTGATGTGGCCTTCACCGGTCATTGCCGTGCGCTTCAGGCGCTTGCGCATGGTGCCGTCCATACCCACCAGCGGCATGGAGCTGATGAACTCGGCGGAGTAGGGGCTCTTCCAGGCGGCCTGGAGCAGCGCCGCCATCTCGCGGGTGCTGACGCGCTCGGCGCGCGACAGGCCGGAGCCGTTTTCCATCACCAGGTGTGGCGCGGTGATGCCTTTTTTCGCCAACCATTGGCGCACCACACGTTGCGCCGCACGGGCGTCATCGCCATCGGCATCGGTACGGAACTGCGCGCCCAGGCTAAGGAACAGCTGCTGGGCCATGGTGTTGTTGCTGTACTTGTTGATGTCGCGGATCACTTCCACCAGGTCAGGCGAGAAGGCCCGTGCCAGCAGGCGTGCGCTCTTGGGGACGTTCTCGACGCGGTCGCTGCCCTGAATGCTGCCACCCAGCTCGTTCCAGATCGCCCGCACGGCACCGGCGGCGTAGGCCGGGTGATCGAGCAGCGACAGGTAGGTCTGCGAGTTGCAGCCATCACCCAGCTGGCCGCTGACCACCACACTGACACCGTCGGCCTGTTGCACAGGGTTGTAGCGCACGTCACCGGTGCACTGCTTGGACGCCACGGCCTTGACCTGGTTGTCGATGCGAATGTTGGCAATCGGCGGTTCGACCGCGATCGTCACCTTGCCGCCATCGTTGCGGGCAACGAAGCGCAGTGCCTTGAGGTTGACCAGCAGCGAGTCGGGTTTGACCAGGAACGGCTTGTTGACGTCACCGCCGTCATCGTTGAACTGCGGCAGGTTAGGCTGTACGAAGTGGCTACGGTCCAGCACCAGGTCACCGGTGATGGTGCGCACGCCGTTGGCGCGCAGGTCACGCATCAGCAGCCACAGTTTTTCCATGTTCAGCTTCGGGTCGCCGCCACCTTTGAGGTAGAGGTTGCCGTTGAGCACACCGTTGCTCAGGGTGCCGTCGGTGTAGAACTCGGTTTTCCACTGGAAGGTCGGGCCGAGCAGTTCCAGGGCCGCGTAGGTGGTGACCAGCTTCATGGTCGAGGCCGGGTTCACCGACACATCGGCATTGAACACCGTCGCCGCGCCAGGCCCATCCAGCGGCAGCATCACCAGCGACAGGGCGGTGTCCTGCAGTTTGTTGGCTTTCAGCGCCTGCTGCACCTTGGGCGGCAGGCTGGTATTGACGGCGGCGGCCTGGCTGGGCAAGGCGAAGGGCAGGAGCAGGCCGGCGAGAACGAGAGGACGGAGCGTTTTGATCATATTCAGTAAATACCCTGCGGCGAGGGAAAAGGACATTGGGGCTGTAAGAGATGATGGCCCCAGAACGTAATAGAACGCGCATTATGCCCCAAGCGTAGCCACGATGGGCCACGTTCGACGGAAAACGCCACCCACAAAAAAGGCCACCGCAAAGGGTGGCCTTTTCAGCGTTCAAGCCGCTGGGTACCGCGCAGGTATCACTCAGCCGCGTTGATCGGCTTGTCCGGATACCAGGCGTCGAGCAGTGGGCTGACTTCGATCTTGGTCAGTTCGCCACGGCCTTTGAGCCAGGCTTCGACGGCAGCGCGTTGTTCTTCGCTGACCGAACCGCGTTTGGCCGAGCACACCAGGCCGAAATCGTCACCGCCTACGTAGTCGAGGCCATTGGCGTCCATGGCTTCTTCCAGGAAGGCATCGAGGAATGCATCGATTGCCTGGTCATCCAGATCTTCCTTGAAGTCCAGGTTCAGCTCGAAGCCCAATTCCTGAAACTCGTCGACACACAGCTTTTTGCGCAGGCGACGGGAGCGGTTAGTGGCCATGAAACAATCCTCTTAGGTAATATCGCCGCGCAGTCTACCAGCTTCGGCGTTTGGCTGCCTTCCTGATTCAACTTCGTCGGTACCTGCAAGCTCTCCAGCCAGGCCCATTTCCACGCGGCGCATGTGCCGCGCCAGCGCCTGACGCCTTAGCTGCCGTTGCGGGGTTGTTAAACCAATGTTCTCCAGTGCTTCGCACGCCGCCATCAGCTGCGTGGCTTCCAGCAGGCGCGCGGCACTGAGAACCTTGTGCGCCTGGTCGGCAACGGCGGCGGCGTCTTCGGGGGGCAGGTCCATCAAGATCATCAGGTCGGTACGCAGGCTCTGGTGCAGCGCCGTGAGAAAACGCTTGCGGTCCTTTGGGTCCGCCCCGACGATTGCGCCCAGGCCATTCAGATCAAAGGGCTTGCGCCGCCACGGCTGCCGGCCCTGCGGCTTGATGCCAGCCAGGTGCTGGCTGAGCGTAGTTAGGCTGATGGGTTTGAGCAGGCAGTCATCCATGCCGGCATCCAGGCACTTGCGCATGACCTCGGGTTGCGCGTTGGCGGTATAGCCGAGGATGGTGCAGCGCGGTCGCCCGCGTTGCCGTTCTTCGGCACGTACCGCACTGGCCAGCTGATAGCCGTTCATGTGCGGCATGTTGCAGTCGAGCACCAGCACATCGAAGGTACCGGCACGCCAGCTGCTCAGGCCTTCGCGGCCATCCCTGGCGCATGTATGGCCAAGGCCCAGGTAGCCCAGCTGCTGGGCCATCAACTGCAGGTTGGCGGGGTGGTCGTCGATCACCAGCACATTCAAGCGAGGATCGGGCACGTCGACGTTCTCGATAACCGGCATCCCGACCGATACGGCGCTGACGGTTTGCAAAGGCATCTTAAGGCGAACCTGGGTGCCGACATCCTCCAGGCTTTTGATCGTCAAGGTGCCGCCCATCATGTCGCACAGGTTTCGGCAAATGGCCAACCCAAGGCCGGTACCCGCACGGGCGCCTGGGCTGTGGGGGTTGGCCTGGATGAAGGGGTTGAACAGGCGCTGCAGGTCATCGGCGTGAATGCCGATGCCGCTGTCACGCACCTCCAGTTCGAGCGTCGGGGAGGAGGGCGTACCTTCGTCCTGCAAACAGACGCAGATGCGCACCTGGCCATGCTCGGTAAACTTGATGGCGTTGTTGACCAGGTTGGACAGCACCTGCTTGAAGCGCAGCGGGTCGAGCAATGCATGGCAGCGGGCCGACGGCTCGATGATCACCTCCAGCGCCAGGCCTTTTTGCCGTGCCTGGCCATCGAAGATGCGCCCCACCGACTCGACCAGTGCCGCCAGGTCGACCGGTTCTGGCGCGAGTGACAGGTGCCCGGATTCGATGCGCACGATGTCGAGGATATCGCCAATCAGCCCCAGCAGGTCCTTGGCCGAGTGATGGGCCAGCTCCAGCGCAGAGCGGTCCACCCGCCCTTGGTCGGCGCGTTTGACGGCCAGCTCCAGCATGCCGATGACCGCGTTCATCGGGGTGCGAATTTCATGGCTGATGGTCGCCAGGAAGGTGCTCTTGGCACGGTTCGCATCCTCGGCTTGCTGCTTGGCCTGGCGCAGCTCCAGCACCAGCTGGCGACGGTCGCTGATATCGATCCAGCCGCCGATGATGCCTTGTACTTCGCCCAGCGAGTCACGGTACGGCAGTATCCAGTGGTAGATGGTCATTTCCCGGCCTTTGACCCGCAACGGGCGATCGATGATCAGCGGGGTGCCTGCCGCCATGACCTTCAGGTAGTCAGCGTGGATCTGGCGGGTCTGCTCGCGGTCAGCGAACAGGCTTTCTTCCAGGCGCTTGCCTATGACTTCCTCGTTACAGGCCTGTACAGCCTCCAGGTAACTGTCGTTGCAGCTTTGCAGGCAGCCCTCACGGTCACGCACATACATGGGGTGGGGGGTGCCGTTGAGCAGCGCGCGCATGAACGCCAGTTGGTCGTTCAATGCCCGCTCGGCGCTTTGCCGCTGCCTGATCTGCAGGCGCAGGCGGGCATTCCAGATCAGTGCCATCAGTAACAGAAGCGCTGTGCCCAGCAGCACTTGCCAGGCAAGCCGGCGAAAATTCTGCCAGGTGCTGTCGTCGTGCAAGCCGTAACCACGCCATCGGTTATTGATCACCCCCAGCTCTTCTGGCGAAATGCTCATCAGCGCTTTGTCGAGAATCGAAACCAGTGTGGGCGACTGGTCGCTGGCTGCCATGGCGTAGCTGGCAGGCTCGCTGCCAACCGTGGTGCGTATGACCAGGTCGGGGTTGGCGGCCACGGCATGGTTGGCATCGATCAAGGTGGTGATCACGGCATCGACAGCGCCGCTTTTGAGCAAGGCCATGGAATAGAAGGTGCTCTCGGTTTCGATCCGGCCAATGCGCGGATAGCGCGTGGAGAGCAAGACGTCCATTGCGCTGTATCGGGTAATCGCGACACGTCGGTCCCTCAGTTGTTCCAGGGAGGCGAATTGCCCCTTGTCAGCGAGGCTGACCAGCACATAGACGCTGTCCAGGTAGGGTCGGCTGATTTGCAGGGTCTGCTTGGCTACGCCATCGGTGGTGAGCGCCGCAATCACATCCGCTCGGCCGTCTTCGAGCCGGGCGACCATGTCGGCGATACCGCTGGCGCGCTGTACCTCGAAGCGCAGGCCGGTGCGCAGGCGGATGAGCTCCAGCAGGTCGGCGGTGATGCCCCTGAAATAGCCTGAACTGTCGAAGAAGGACACCGGGGCTGCTGTGTCGTCGATCGCCACGCGCATGACCGGGTGGTGTTGCAGCCAGATTTCTTCAGTCTCCGTCAGTTGCAGCTTGCGGTCGGTCAACAGCAGGTCGCTGCCCGCACTCCAGCGCTTGAAGATGCTGGTGCGCAAGGTGGCGGGCTGGCTGTCGAGTGTGGCGTTCACCAGCTCCATCAGCAGCGTGTCCTGCTGGCGCACGGCGAAGCTGAAGCCGATGGCTTCGTGTTTGCTGAAATTGGCAATGCGCAGGCCAGGCAGGTGGCCGCGGTTGAGTTGATAGTGGGTGGAGATGGTGTCGCCGATGAACACGTCGGCCTGGCCGAATGCCACGGCATTCAAGGCTTGGGAAGATGAGCCGAACGCCAGCAGATGGGCTTTCGGGTAGGCGCTGCCAACCTCCTGTCTTGGCAGGTAGTGGTAAAGCATGCCCAGGCGCATGTCTTCCAGGCCCATGTCCAGTGCGCGGCCTTCGTTTTCACGGGTGACCAGCACCGGCTGGTCAACCGCATAAGGGTGCGAAAGTGCCAGGCCGTCCGTGGTTGCCTCATAGCCATTCGCACTGCCGAGCAGGTCGATGTCGCCGCGTTTGAGTGCTTCCACGGCAGCCTGCCGGTTTGAAAAGCGCAGCACCCGTACCGGCAACTGCAAGGCGAGGCCGATCAGGTTGGCATATTCGGCGGTGAGGCCTTGGTAGTCACGCCCGCCACTGGTGATGTCGAAAGGTGGGTAGTCGGGTGCTGAGGTGCCCAGCACCAGCTCGTGACGGCTTTCGAGCCACTGGTGTTGTTGGGGCGTGAGCGAAAGCGGAGCTGGCGTTGCCGGTGAGCGTGCCAGCAGCGCGTAGGCAGAAGCGCTGTGGTGGTTGGCCTGGGCCCCACCGCTGAACAGCGCCAGGGCAAGTAACAGCCGGGCGAGAAGGCGCGCCATGAAAACCCTCAGACCAGTGCGTTGCGTTTGGCCATTTCGATCAGATCCACCAAAGTGTCGACCTGGAGTTTGTGCATCAGGCGCTTCTTGTAGGTGCTGACCGTCTTGTTGCTAAGGAACATGCCCTTGGCGATTTCCTTGTTGCTTCGGCCTTGAGCGAAGAGTTGCAAGACCATCAATTCACGGTCATTGACCTGTCGGAAAAGTTGCAGGTCTGCATTGACCGTCTGATTGTGTTTGATGGCCTGGCTGGGGAAATAGTTATACCCAGCCAGCACGGCTTTGATTGCACTGAGCAGTTCGCTAAGGTCTTCTTGTTTGCATACATAGCCTGCAGCGCCCGAGTGCATGCAGCGCACGGCGAACAACGCCGGGGACTGGGCGGTCAATACCAGCACCTTCAGTGGCAGGGACATGGCCTGGAACCGGGAAAGTACCTCTAGCCCGTCTAGCTTGGGGATGCTGATGTCGAGGATGACCAGGTCGGGTGTGGTCTCTCGAATCATCTGCATGGCATCTACGCCATTGTCCGATTCGCCGACGATCTTGTAGTTCTGATTCTCCAGCAACATACGGACGGCCAGACGGATAACGGGGTGGTCGTCGACTATAAATACGGAATGCATGTTCAACTTCCCTGCGGGCGAGTGAGGGTGACGGCTGGCACCTTATCCCAGTTGGAAGTCATCGGGCATGCGAGGAAGGGCTATTAGCCCTATATGGGAAATGGCTTACAAGATAAAACAAATCGGGCTACGCAATGAGCGCATTAAACTCAATGTCAAACCTTGTTTGGTAACTTTTCGTTGATTGTTATTCGTGGTGTTTAATCAGTGACGGGCATGGGTAGGAAGTTTCCTAGGTAGGCAGGTGCAGCAAGCGCGTGCGCGCAGGCTGCACCTGCCTGGCTCAGGTCGGGCTGGAGCGCCCGGTCATTTCGCGGGCCATTTCGCTGGCATAGCTGTCGGTCATTCCGGCGATGAAGTCGATCATGCGCAGGAACGCGCTGTGCAATGACCCGTGGGGGTCCGGTGCATTGTTGCCGATCAGGTCGAGTACACGGCGGCTCTTGAACGAGGGTGTGCGGCCGCCGTGCTGTTCGAGGGCCGCGCCGCAGAAGGTGTTGAGGAGGATCTCGAGCGTGGTGTAGGCGCCGATCTCGTGCAGGGTCTTGCGTTTATCCTGGAAGATCTTGTTGCGCGCCATGTCCTTGGCTTGCAGCACGCAGTGCTTGGCCGGGCCGTGCATGTGCTCGACCAGGTCGCCGCTCAGGTGCCCGCCAAGCAGTGCCGTTTGCTGCTCGACGAAGGCGCGGGCGGCGGCGTTGGTCAGGTGTTCGATGGCCTTGCCGCGCAAGATCGCCAGCTTGCGCCGGCGCGAATCGCGGGGGCCGAGTTGGCGATAGGTCTCCGGCAGGTCGTCGCCGACCAGGTCGAGCAGCAGCGCCTCGACTTCCGCATACTGCAGCAACTCCATTTCCACGCCGTCTTCCAGGTCGATCAGCGCGTAGCAGATGTCATCTGCGGCCTCCATCAAGTAGACCAGAGGGTGGCGTGCCCAGCGCTGATGTTCCAGTTGTGGCAGGCCGAGCTTGCGGGCGATCTGTTCGAGCAGTGGCAGTTCGCTCTGGTAGCTGCCGAACTTGTGTTTCTTGTAGCCCAGGGCATCGGCGTGACGGGCGCTCCAGGGGTACTTCAAGTAAGTGCCGAGGGTGGCGTAGGTCAGCCGGGTACCGCCATCGAACTGGTGATACTCCAGTTGGGTGAGGACGCGAAAGCCTTGGGCATTGCCTTCGAAGTTGAGGAAATCGGCACGCTCGTCGTCGCTCATGTCGTCCAGCCAGCCACGCCCTGCTGCCTGCTGGAACCAGTGGCGGATGGCGTCTTCGCCGGAATGGCCGAAGGGTGGGTTGCCGATGTCGTGGGCCAGGCAGGCCGATTGCACGATCATCCCCAGGTCACTGGGCTCGCACCAGTCCGGCAGGCTGTCACGCAAGGTTTCGCCCACCCGCATGCCGAGCGAGCGGCCGACGCAGCTGACTTCCAGTGAGTGGGTCAGGCGCGTGTGGATATGGTCGTTGCTGGAGACCGGGTGTACTTGGGTCTTGCGCCCAAGCCGGCGGAAGGCGCCGGAGAAGATGATTCGGTCGTGGTCTTTGTGGAAGGGGCTGCGCCCGAGTTCTTCGGGGCTATACAGGGCTTTGCCCAGGCGTTCGCGGGTCAGCAGGGTATGCCAGTCCAAGGCTCGATCTCCTGTCGGTCGATGGGCATAGCTTCCTGTGTCGAGAGGCACCATGCAAGCTGAAGGTTGACGCGGTTTCTTGTAGGAGCAGCCTTGTGCTGCGAAGAGGCCGGTGTGGGCTGCAGATATCTGCTTTGACTGCACCGGCCTCTTCGCAGCACAAGGCTGCTCCTACAAGGGGCGTATTGAGGGCTAAACGTCAGGGTCGCCGGCCATTTTGCAGGTACAGCCGGACCAGCGGCAGCAAGCTGCTGCCCAAGCGCACCAGCCGTGTCAGGTTGCCACTGCGTACGCCCTTGCCGGTCAAAAAGCCCAAGGCGACCACGGCGCCAATCCCCCACAGCGGGGCGTGCTTGATGCCAAGCCCCCCGTGCAGCGAACTGCCCATGCCACGTATGCGCTGCAGCGGTTCGAGCAGTTGCCCCGACTCATGGCGGATTTCCTGGCGGTGCATCTCCATGCGCAGGCGCAGCAACGCTTTGCGCAGTTCGCGTGGGTTACGGGTGTTGGGCAGTTCAGGCAGGCTCATGGCAACAGGCGCTCCCGGTCCTTGGCGAGTTCTTCAAGGGTCGCGCCGAAAGGCGACGACTCGTCGAACACTGCCGCTTTCAAACGCAACCCGCAATACAGCGCGGCCAAACCATAGAACACGCACAGACCGATGATTCCCGCCAGGCGATAACTGTCCCACAGCAGCACCAACAGCAACCCTGACAGCGCTGTCAGCAAGAGCAGGGCGAACACCAGGGCCAGGCCTGCGAACAGCAGCAAGCTCAAGGTGCGGCCTTTCTGTTCCTGCAGCTCGATCCCGAACAGTTCGATGTGGCTGTGCAGCAGCCCGAGCATGGCTGCGCCCAGGCGCTTGCCCGAAGCGCTGGTGCCGATGGCGTCATTCTCCATGGGTGACCTCTCAGCGCCTGGCCAGCAGGCCGATCAACAGACCGACGCCTGCGGCAATGCCGATGGCCTGCCACGGGTTCTCCTGAACGTACTGCTCAGCGCTGCCGAGGGCCGCCTGGCCACGGTCGCGCACCGATTCCTGGGTCAACTGCAGGGTTTCGCGGGCTTGGGTCAGGCGGTCGTGGATCTGCTCGCGCAATTCATCCGCTTGGTCGCCGGCCAGGTTCGCCGTGTCGGCAAGCAGCTTCTCGGTATCGCGGACCAGGGCCTGGAAGTCAGCCATCAATATCTCTTGCGCAGTCTTTGCCGATTTGCTGGCCATGGGGTCTCTCCCTGTCGATGTGTGATGGTAGTTCGAGTAATAGCACGCGCGGAAGGTTCAAGTGCCTGTGCTGGTATGGGCTTTGCTAAGTCTTTGCCACGTTGCGGGGCGCTACCGGCGGGCATTGCGCCGATTCAGGGCGCCCTGGGTGACGTGTACCGTTAAACCTTAACCCAATCCACGACAAACCCAAGAAAAAACCACGCAGGCCTCGCCCAAGTCATCTGATGGGGCAGGGGGCTGGCACCGATTCGGTGCAGGGATGCAGGTTCTTGAACTGTCCTGGTGCCTTTTCAGCAGGTCTGCCTATTTCATGGAACACATGCACAGCGCGATGGACTCTCTGGTCCACGGTTCGAATACCCTGTTCATCCTCATGGGCGCCATTCTGGTGCTGGCCATGCATGCTGGCTTCGCTTTTCTCGAAGTGGGCACCGTGCGGCACAAGAACCAGGTCAATGCGTTGTCGAAGATTCTCAGCGACTTCGCCATCTCGGCGCTGGTGTACTTCTTCATCGGCTACTGGATCGCCTACGGCGTGAACTTTTTCCAGCCGGCGACGGCACTGGCGGCCGACCATGGTTATGCGCTGGTCAAATGCTTCTTTCTGCTGACGTTCGCGGCGGCCATCCCGGCGATCATCTCTGGAGGGATTGCCGAGCGGGCGCGTTTTGTCCCGCAGCTGTGTGCCACGGCGTTGATCGTGGCATTTGTCTACCCGTTCTTCGAGGGCGTGGTGTGGAACGGCAACCTGGGCGTGCAGGCTTGGCTGCAAGCACGCTTTGGCGCGCCGTTCCATGACTTTGCCGGCTCCGTCGTGGTGCATGCCATGGGCGGCTGGCTGGCGCTGGCCGCCGTGGTGCTGTTGGGGGCCCGGCGCGGGCGTTACCGCGATGGGCGCCTGGTGGCCTTCGCACCGTCGAGCATTCCGTTTCTGGCGCTGGGGTCGTGGATCCTGATCATTGGCTGGTTCGGCTTCAATGTCATGAGCGCCCAGACCTTGCAGGGGGTCAGCGGCCTGGTGGCGATCAACTCGTTGCTGGCCATGGTCGGGGGTACCCTGGCGGCGCTGCTGGCCGGGCGTAACGACCCAGGCTTCTTGCATAACGGGCCGCTGGCCGGGCTGGTGGCGATTTGTGCTGGCTCCGACCTGATGCACCCGATTGGCGCGCTGGCCACCGGCCTGGTGGCCGGGGTGCTGTTCGTCTGGAGTTTTACCGCGGCGCAGAACCGCTGGAAAATCGACGACGTGCTCGGCGTGTGGCCGTTGCACGGCCTGTGTGGCGTGTGGGGTGGCATTGCCTGCGGCGTGTTCGGCCAGGCGGCGCTGGGCGGTATGGGGGGCGTCAGCCTGGTCAGCCAATTGCTGGGCAGCTTGATGGGTGTACTGGTGGCATTGCTGGGGGGCTTTACCATCTATGGTGCAATCCGCGCAGTGCACGGCTTGCGCTTGAGCCACGAGCAGGAATTCCAGGGCGCGGACCTGTCACTGCACCGCATCGGTGCAACCAGTCAGGATTGAGCGAGGTCAGGTGCGCGCAGGGCGGTACAGACCTAGAATAGGCTTTTCCAAAGCCAAACCGAGACCCGCCCCATGCTGCCTGAATGCCAACTGTTCGGCACCCTCGGCTGCCACCTGTGCGAAGTGGCCGAGGCCGTGCTGATGCCTTTCGTCGACCATGGCCTGTTGGTGGAACTGGTCGACATTGCCGATAACGAAACCATGGTCGAGCGCTACGGCTTGATCATTCCCGTGCTGCGGCGGTGTGACACCGGCGCTGAGCTGCACTGGCCGTTCGATGCCGAGCAAGTGGTGGCGTTTCTCGCACCATGAAGGCTTCTGGGGGATGATTTCCTCACGCCATGGTTAAGCGTGCAGGTCGATGATCGGGTGCCGGCGCACTGCTGCCGGTGTCCTTACACTGTCATCGAGAATTCCACCATGTTCATCACCCCTCATTTCACCCTTGATGAAATGACCGTTTCACAGATTGCCGCAAGGGAAGGGCTCGACAACACCCCAACGCCCGAGGCACTGGCCAATTTGCAGGTGCTGTGTGGCGCACTTGAAACGATACGCGCGCTGTTTGGTGCACCGGTAATCGTCAGCAGCGGGTATCGCAGCAGTGCACTCAACCAGCGTATCGGCGGCTCACCGAAGAGTCAGCACGTTCAGGGCCTGGCTGCCGACTTCACGGTGATAGACGTCAGCCCTCGGGATACGGTACGCAAGATCTGCGACAGCGACGTGCCTTTCGACCAGTTGATCCTGGAGTTCGACCGGTGGGTGCATCTGTCCGTGGTCAATGGCGCCCCACGGCGCCAAGTGCTGACCATTCGTGAGGGCACGGGGTACCTGCCGGGGCTGCAATGAGCCGAGGGTGAATTGACGACGGCGAGGGCAAGTCCGTATGCTGTATATAAATACAGTATACGAGGTAAAGCCATGCTCAACGTCGAGCAACTCAAGTACAGCGTCAACCGCATGCCCGTTGAGCGGGTGTGCGACGCCGTTCTGGAACTGCGCCTCGAGGGCCTGGTGACCGATGACCGCACACCGTTCGGCAAGGTCCACTTCAACACTTGTTTTGCCGAAATCGAGGCCTTGTTCCAGCGTGCCGGCTACCACCGTGGGCTGGATGTGGTGGGTTATCAGGGGTTGTTGTATGCCTTGTATGACCCCGGCCGCTGGGAGGCGGTGCAGGTGCTGCGCTGGTTGAAGGAGCGCAGCGAGGCGCGGGATCAGGCTGGTTGAGGTGGCGGGCATGGGGGATAATGCGCGGCCTTGTACCTTTCGAGCGCTGCCATGACCCCGCCTTTCGACCCCGCCCGCCAGCAAGCCAGCACGGTGTGCCTGCCACCCGGCAACTGGGCGACGGTGCTCGATTGCCTGTGTGACCATTTCAAGGCCATCGATCGTGCGCAGTGGCTTGACCGCTTTGCCCGTGGCCGGGTGCTGGATGCCCAGGGGCAGCCCATCCCTGCCGAACTGGCTTACCGACGTGGCATGCGCTTGCATTATTTTCGCGAGGTGCCGAACGAACGGCCCATTCCAGTACAGGAGGCCGTGCTGCACGTGGATGAGCACCTCGTGGTTGCCGATAAACCGCATTTTCTGCCGGTTACACCCACCGGTGAATATGTCGAGCAGACCCTGTTGCGCCGGCTGATCCGGCGCCTGGACAATCCGCACCTGGTGCCATTGCACCGTATCGACCGGCATACCGCAGGGCTGGTCCTGTTCTCTGCCAACCCGCAGACCCGCAGTGCGTATCAGCGCTTGTTCCCCGAGCGACGGATCGACAAGCGCTATCAGGCCATCGCCGCTGCCATGCCGCAGCATGAGTTCCCGCTGGTGCATAAAAGCCGCCTGGTGCATGGCGAGCCGTTTTTCCGCATGCATGAGGTCGAGGGCGTAGACAACAGCGAAACCTTTGCCCAAGTGCTGGAAACGCAGGGCGAGCTGTGGCGTTACGGCCTGTCGCCTGTGACCGGCAAGACCCATCAGTTGCGTGTGCACATGGCGGCGTTGGGGGCAGCGATCTGCAACGACCCGTTCTACCCCGAACTGCTCCAGGTCGAAGACGATTATCAGAAGCCGTTGAAGTTGTTGGCGCAGAGCTTGCGTTTTGATGACCCGTTGACGGGGGAAGAGCGGTACTTCGAGAGCCGGTTGCGCCTGGACTGGTAACGCACCAGTCTGCCATTCGCGGTCTCTGTAGGAGCAGCACAAGGCTGCTCCTACAAAAGCGCCGCGCCTCAGCGTTTGAAGCGCTCCACCAGCGAGTACAGACGGGTAACGGACCAGTCTGCCATTCGCGGTCTCTGTAGGAGCAGCCTTGTGCTGCGAAGAAGAGGCCGGTGCAGGCAAAGCAAATCTCTGCAGCCCACCCCGGCCTCTTCGCAGCACAAGGCTGCTCCTACAAAAAGCGCCGCGCCTCAGCGTTTGAAGCGCTCCACCAGCGAGTACAGACGGGTAACGCACCAGTCTGCCATTCGCGGTCTCTGTAGGAGCAGCCTTGCGCTGCGAAGAAGAGGCCGGTGCAGGCAAAGCAAATCTCTGCAGCCCACCCCGGCCTCTTCGCAGCACAAGGCTGCTCCTACAAAAGCGCCGCGCCTCAGCGTTTGAAGCGCTCCACCAGCGAGTACAGACGGGTAACGCACCAGTCTGCCATTCGCGGTCTCTGTAGGAGCAGCCTTGCGCTGCGAAGAGGCCGGTGCAGGCAAAGCAAATCTCTGCAGCCCACCCCGGCCTCTTCGCAGCACAAGGCTGCTCCTACAAAAAGCGCCGCGCCTCAGCGTTTGAAGCGCTCCACCAGCGAGTACAGACGGGTAACGGACCAGTCTGCCATTCGCGGTCTCTGTAGGAGCAGCCTTGTGCTGCGAAGAAGAGGCCGGTGCAGGCAAAGCAAATCTCTGCAGCCCACCCCGGCCTCTTCGCAGCACAAGGCTGCTCCTACAAAAGCGCCGCGCCTCAGCGGTTGAAGCGCTCCACCAGCGAGTACTGGCTCCCCGCCGTGCTGGTCAGCTCTTCGCTGAGCTGTGCCGAGTGCTGAGCCTGTTCGGCGGTCTGGTCGGCCAGTGTGGCGATGGTGCTGATGTTGCGGCTGATCTCGTCAGCCACAGCGGTTTGCTCTTCGGTAGCGGCCGCGATCTGGGTCGCCATGTCGGTGATGTTGGCCACCGCT
The DNA here is from genome assembly GCF_024748985.1 of Pseudomonas sp. B21-031. Classification (NCBI taxonomy): domain Bacteria; kingdom Pseudomonadati; phylum Pseudomonadota; class Gammaproteobacteria; order Pseudomonadales; family Pseudomonadaceae; genus Pseudomonas; species Pseudomonas sp. B21-031. The sequence continues at coordinate 1,766,252 of NZ_CP087181.1, forward strand.
TCGCTGATCCCGACCAAAGCCTCATCGGCCTGCATCACCCGGTCGACCCCTTCCTGAGCCTGGCGATGGCCGGTTTCCATGGTCAGCACCGCGTTGCTGGCGGTCTGCTGCAGTTTGGCGATCAGGTTGTGGATTTGCCCAGTGGACTCGGCGGTGCGCTGGGCCAACTGGCGGACTTCGTCGGCCACGACGGCAAAGCCACGGCCCATCTCACCGGCGCGGGCCGCTTCGATGGCAGCGTTCAGCGCCAGTAGGTTGGTCTGGTCGGCGATGCCTTTGATCACATCGACCACACCGCCGATTTCGTCACTGTCCTTGGCCAGTTGCGTCACTGTCTGGCCGGTTTCACCCACGGCGGCCGACAAACGCTCGATGGCCTCGCGGGTCTCACCGGCAATCTGCCGGCCCTGGCTGGTCAGGCGATTGGCTTCCTGGGTGGCGTCGGCGGTGCGCTGTACGTGGTTGGCCACTTCCTGGGTGGTGGCGGCCATCTGGTTGACGGCGGCTGCCACTTGTTCGGTTTCCACGCGCTGGCGCTCGAGCCCGGATGAGCTCTGATGGGCCAGGGCGTCGGATTGCCGTGCCTGTTCGCTGAGGTGTTCGGCACTGTCCTGCAGGCGCGTCAGGCAGGTCTTCATGCGTGCATCCTGGCTGAGCATGGCCATTTCCAGGCGGGCCTGAACCCCACGGCTGTCGGTGTACATCTGCGCGATCAGCGGGTCGGAGGTGGTTTGCTCGGCCAGTCGTAGCAAGCGCTTGAGGCCACGCTGTTGCCAGGTCAGGCCGAGCAGGCCGAGTGGTACCGACAGGGCGGCGGCCAGGCCGAAGCCCCAGGAGTGCCCCAGCCAGTTGCCGATCAGGAAGCCCACCTGGCTGACCAGGATGAACGGCAGCCAGTCCTGCAGAATCGGCAGCCACTGATCGCGACGTGGCACCGCCGACTTGCCCTGGTTGAGGCGCTGGTAGAGGGCTTCGGCACGGCGGATCTGTTCGGCGGTGGGCTTGACCCGCACCGACTCGAAACCGACCACCTGATTGTTGTCGAAGACCGGCGTGACATAGGCGTTGACCCAGTAGTGGTCACCGTTCTTGCAGCGGTTCTTGACGATGCCCATCCACGGCTGACCTTGCTTGAGGGTCTGCCACATGTGGGCAAACACCGCGGCCGGCACGTCAGGGTGGCGCACCAGGTTGTGCGGCGCGCCGGTCAGCTCCTCGCGGGTGAAGCCACTGATGTCGATGAACGCATCATTGCAGTAGCTGATCACGCCCTTGGCGTTGGTGGTGGAGATCAACCGCTGCTGGGCAGGGAAAGTCCGTTCTCTCTGGGTAATCGGCTGGTTGTTACGCATGGGTCGGTAATCCGCAAGAATCCGCAAGGCTTTGGTGAGGTATCGGCAAGCTACTGGTTTTATTGAATGGATATTTAATGTGCTTGATTTGTGGCAATGAGCCATCTTCTGATTTGAGCTAGTGAGCGGCTGATTTCGATGAAGATAGCGGCATTATTGCTAATTTACGACGTGCGGGTCGGATGATGACTTAGCGGGCGGCAAAGAGCCAGCATGCGTGAAGGGAGGGGGCGTCTCTAGGGCGTTGGCGTGTATGAGGTCGAGCGCCGCCTGCGCGGCGATTCGCAGCACAAGGCTGCTCCTACAGGTGTTCCGGGCCAGTTACGCCTGTGCCGGCGCGCGACCGCTTCAGGAAAAATTGGCCCAAAAAAATGTAGGAGCAGCCTTGTGCTGCGAAGCGCCGCGCAGGCGGCGCTGGATCTCAAGAGCGCAGCTAAACCACGGCTAAACCTACCCCCCAGCAATCAGCTGACGTAACACGTAATGCAAGATCCCCCCTGCCTTGAAGTACTCGACCTCATTCAAGGTATCGATCCGGCACAGCACGTCGATCTGCTCCTGTTGCCCGTCCTCACGAGTGATGCGCAGTTTCAGGCTCATGCCCGGCCGAATGTGCGCGTCGTTCAGGCCCAGCACATCGATCTTCTCTTTTCCGGTCAACGCCAGTTGCTTACGATCGTGCCCGGCGTTGAACTGCAACGGCAGCACGCCCATGCCCACCAGGTTTGAACGGTGGATACGCTCGAAGCTTTCCGCCAGTACTGCCTTGACTCCCAGCAGGTTGGTGCCTTTGGCGGCCCAGTCGCGGCTGGAGCCGGTGCCGTATTCCTGGCCGGCGATTACCACCAGCGGTGTGCCGTCTGCCTGATAGCGCATGGCGGCATCGTAGATCGACAGTTTTTCGCCCGTGGGCACGTACAGGGTGTTGCCGCCTTCCTCGCCCGCGAGCATCTCGTTGCGGATACGGATGTTGGCGAACGTACCGCGCATCATCACCTCATGGTTGCCCCGCCGCGAACCGTAGGAGTTGAAGTCCCGCGGTTCCACACCCTTGTCGCGCAGGTAGCGCCCGGCAGGGCTGTCGGCCTTGATGTTGCCGGCCGGGGAGATGTGGTCGGTGGTGACCGAGTCGCCCAGCAGGGCCAAGATGCGTGCCCCTTGGATGTCCTCGATCGCTGGCGGCGGCCCGCCGATGCCGTCGAAGAACGGCGGGTGCTGGATGTAGGTGGACGCGTCCTGCCAGACATAAGTGGCCGCTTGCGGCACCTCGATGGCCTGCCATTTCGCATCGCCCTCGAAGACTTCAGCGTACTCTTTGTGGAACATCGCGGTGTCGACCTTGGCCACGGCGGCGGCGATTTCCTGCTGGCTGGGCCAGATGTCGCGCAGGTACACCGGCTGGCCGTCCTTGCCGGTACCCAGCGAATCGCGGGTAAGGTCCACGCGCACACTGCCGGCCAGGGCATAGGCCACCACCAGCGGCGGCGACGCCAACCAGTTGGTCTTGACCAGTGGGTGCACGCGGCCCTCGAAGTTTCGGTTACCCGAGAGCACTGAGGCCACGGTCAGGTCGGCGCTGCCGATGGCTTTCTCGATCGCCTCATCGAGTGGGCCGGAGTTGCCGATGCAGGTGGTGCAGCCATAGCCCACCAGGTCAAAGCCCAGCTTATTCAGGTACGGCGTCAGCCCGGCTGCCTCGAAGTAGTCAGTCACCACCTTGGAGCCAGGGGCGAGCGAGCTCTTGACCCAAGGTTTGCGCTGCAGGCCTTTTTCCAGGGCCTTTTTCGCCACCAGCCCGGCGGCCATCATCACGCTTGGGTTGGAGGTGTTGGTGCACGAGGTGATCGCGGCGATCACCACAGCGCCATCACGCAGGGTGTGGGTTTGGCCTGCGTGGCTGTAGTCGATTTCGCCCGCCTGGTCGGCGTTGCCCACCGCCACACCGCCACCGCCTTCACTTTCCAGGCGGCCGACTTCCTTGGCCAGCGGCTTGGGCTGCAGTTCGATGAAGTGGTTGAACGCTTGGCTGACCTGGCCCAGGGCGACGCGGTCCTGAGGGCGCTTGGGCCCGGCCAGGCTGGCCTCGACCTCGTCCATGTCCAGCGCCAGCGTGTCGCTGAACAGCGGTTCCTGGCCTGGCTGGCGCCACAGGCCCTGTGCCTTACAGTACTGCTCGACCAATTGTACCGTTGCCTTCGGGCGGCCAGAAAGCCGCAGGTAGTCGAGGGTCACCTCGTCGACCGGGAAGAAGCCGCAGGTGGCGCCATACTCCGGAGCCATGTTGGCGATGGTGGCGCGGTCGGCCAGGGGCAGGTCGGCCAGGCCGTCGCCGTAGAATTCGACGAACTTGCCCACCACGCCCTTCTTGCGCAGCATCTGCGTCACGGTCAGCACCAGGTCGGTGGCAGTGATGCCTTCACGCAGCTTGCCGGTGAGTTTGAAGCCGATCACTTCCGGGATCAGCATCGACACCGGCTGGCCGAGCATGGCCGCCTCGGCCTCGATGCCGCCAACGCCCCAGCCCAGCACGCCCAGGCCGTTGATCATGGTGGTGTGCGAATCGGTGCCGACCAGGGTGTCGGGGAAGGCGTAGGTGCGGCCGTCTTCGTCGCGGGTCCAGACGGTGCGGCCCAGGTATTCCAGGTTGACCTGGTGGCAGATGCCGGTGCCCGGTGGCACGACGCGGAAGTTGTCGAAGGCGTTCTGGCCCCAGCGCAAAAAGGCGTAGCGTTCGCCATTGCGCTGCATCTCGATGTCGACGTTCTGGGTGAAGGCCTCCGGGGTGGCGTAGCGGTCGACCATCACCGAGTGGTCGATCACCAGGTCGACCGGCGATAGCGGGTTGATCCGCTGCGGGTCGCCACCGGCCTTGGCCATGGCGGCACGCATGGCTGCGAGGTCGACCACGGCGGGCACACCGGTGAAGTCCTGCATCAGCACCCTGGCCGGCCGGTACTGGATTTCCCGGTCGGAGCGGCGCGCTTCCAGCCATTGGGCGATGGCGCGCAGGTCGTCGCCGGTGACGGTCTTGCCGTCCTCCCAACGCAGCAGGTTTTCCAGCAACACTTTCAGCGACATGGGCAGGCGTTGCAGGTCGCCCAGCTGGCGAGCGGCCTCGGTAAGGCTGTAATAGTGATACGTAAGGTCATCGACCTTGAGGGTTTTGAGCGTGTTCAGGCTATCGAGCGAGGGCATTGCCAACTCCTTCTGCGCCGGTGCCCGGCAAATCAGGTGTTTGCCGGTGTCACCGCTCTGTTTCGATCCGCACGGTACGGACCTGGCTGAATGGTCAGGTTAGACCGGTTTGGCTTGGCTGACCCTTTTCTGGACCGGCGGGACGTGTCGCAGGTTCCGAACTTCCTTTATTATCGCCGCCCTGCCGGCGCCTGTTGCGCGCCCGCCGTCGTGGAGTGAGAGATGAGTACCCTGTTCATGCATTGCCGGCCCGGTTTCGAGGGCGAGGTCTGCGCCGAAATCAGCGAACACGCTGCCCGCCTGGGGGTTGCCGGCTATGCCAAAGGCAAACCGCAGAGCGCCAGCGCCGAGTTTGTCTGCACCGAGGCCAACGGCGCCGAGCGACTGATGGGGGAACTGCGCTTCGCTGAGCTGATCTTCCCGCGTCAGTGGGCCCGCGGCGGTTATGTCGAGTTGCCAGAAAGCGACCGCATCAGCGTGTTGCTGGAGCACCTGGCCGACCTGCCTGTCTTCGGCAGCCTGTGGCTGGAGGTGCTCGACAGCAACGACGGCAAGGAACTGTCGACGTTCTGCCGCAAGTTCGAAGTGCCCTTGCGCAAGGCCCTGGAAAAGGCCGGCCGCCTGGTCGAAGACGCCAGCCGCCCGCGGCTGTTGCTGACCTTCATCACCGGCCGGCGTGTGTTTGTCGGCCTGGCCGCAGGCAACAACAGCGCCCTTTGGCCGATGGGCATCCCGCGTCTGAAGTTTCCCCGTGAGGCGCCCAGCCGTTCAACCCTCAAGCTGGAAGAAGCCTGGCATCAGTTCATCCCCCGCGAGCAGTGGGAGCAGCGCCTGGGCGACGACATGACCGGGGTCGACCTGGGCGCCTCGCCGGGTGGCTGGACCTACCAGCTGGTGCGCCGCGGCATGCTGGTCACCGCCATCGACAACGGCCCGATGGCCGAAAGCCTGATGGACACCGGGCTGGTCCAGCACCTGATGGCAGATGGGTTTACCTGGCAGCCGAAGCAGCCGGTGGACTGGATGGTTTGCGACATCGTCGAGAAGCCGGCGCGGACCACTTCGCTGATCGAAACCTGGCTGGGTGAAGGCCTGTGCCGCGAGGCGGTGGTCAACCTCAAACTGCCGATGAAGCAGCGTTACGCCGAAGTGCGGCGCTTGCTCGACCGCATGGAAGCCACGTTCAAAGCGCGCAAGATCCGGGTTTCGATCGCCTGCAAGCAGCTGTATCACGACCGTGAGGAAGTGACCTGCCATCTGCGCAGGCTGGACCTGAAGCCGCGTTGAGTGCAAGTGCGGCGCGTGGCCCTTGGTCCGTGCCGCACGATGCGCGACAATGACGATCATTTTTGGAGCCACCCATGACTGACTTCACCCCCGACGCCGTCCTCGATGCCACCGGCCTGAACTGCCCGGAGCCTGTGATGATGCTGCACCAGCACGTCCGGGACCTGGCTGCCGGTGGCCTGCTCAAGGTCATCGCCACCGACCCGTCGACCCGCCGCGACATCCCCAAGTTCTGCAACTTCCTCGGCCACGAACTGCTGCAGCAGCAAGAGGACGCCGGCACCTTCCTGTACTGGATCCGTAAGAAAGCCGACTGAGCCGCTCTGGAACACGCCGCGCGTAGCGCCTACACTGCGTTCCCCTGACAGGAGAGCGCCATGCTGATAGTTGCCGACGAGAACATTCCGCTGCTCGATGCCTTCTTTGAAGGTTTCGGCGAGATCCGCCGCTATCCGGGCAGAAGCCTCGATGCCGCCAGCGTCAAGGACGCCGACGTACTGCTGGTGCGTTCGGTGACCAAGGTCGACCGCCAACTGCTCGAAGGCAGCCGGGTGCGTTTTGTCGGCACTTGCACCATCGGCACCGACCACCTCGACCTGGATTACTTTGCCGAAGCGGGCATCCACTGGAGCAGCGCCCCAGGCTGTAATGCCCGCGGTGTGGTGGACTACGTGCTGGGCAGCCTGTTGACCCTGGCCGAGCTGGACGGTGTGGCGCTGCCCGCGCGCACGTATGGCGTAGTGGGCGCAGGGGAGGTCGGTGGCCGCCTGATGCGTGTACTGCATGGCCTGGGCTGGAAGGTGCTGGTGTGTGACCCGCTGCGTCAGGCCGCCGAAGGGGGCGATTACGTCAGCCTCGAGACGGTGCTGGAACAGTGCGATGTCATCAGCCTGCACACCCCCTTGCAGCGCGGCGGCGAGCACCCTACCTGGCACCTGCTGGGCCAGGCGCAACTGGCCCAGCTGCGCCCCGGCGCGTGGTTGATCAACGCCAGCCGTGGCCCGGTGGTGGACAACGCGGCCTTGTGTGAGCTGCTGCTGGACCGTGAAGACGTGCACGCCGTGCTTGATGTGTGGGAAGGCGAGCCGCAGGTCGACCTGCAACTGGCCGACCTGTGCACGCTGGCGTCGCCGCACATCGCCGGCTACAGCCTTGATGGCCGGCAGCGTGGCACGGCGCAGATCTATCAGGCGCTGTGCCGTTTCCTCGGCCAAGCTGAGCGCGTGAACCTGGCCGACTTGCTGCCCAAGCCGCCGCTGGCGCAGATCGAGCTCGATGCCAGTACCGACCCGGCCTGGGCCTTGGCCACCCTGTGCCGCGCCGTGTACGACCCGCGCCGTGACGACGCGGACTTCCGCCGCAGCTTGAGCGACGACCCGGCCGAGCAGCGCGCGGCTTTCGATCAGTTGCGCAAGCAGTATCCGCCGCGGCGTGAGGTCGAAGGGCTGGCGGTGCGGATTCGTGGCGAGTCGCCGCAATTGGCGCAGTTGGTCAGTGCGTTGGGTGGCGTGTTGGTCTGAGTGACGGGCAATAAAAACCCGGCGCACGCGCCGGGTTGTAATGAATTCGCCGATTAGCCCTTCTGGGCTTTTCCGACCCGGCTTTGTTCCAGTTTCTCGCAGGCTTTCTGGATCATCTGCTCGGTGATCGGAACCTCGCGCCCCTGGGCGTCGATGATCGAACCGCACGCCTGAGGTTGCGGGGTGTTCTGCGGTTTTGCGGTGTCGCTGCCATGTTGCAAGCTCATATCGGTCTCCTCATCAGGTTCAAACTCAGGGTAACCCTGTGCGATGACTGGCCAGTGACAGCCCCTTGGACGTCACGGCAGAAACAGTCCAACAGAAACGGCGCTAAAGCTCCAGAGGCTGTTTAGATCGAAAAGCTATAGCCACCCTCGGGCGCTCCTCCCGTGCCGATGAGTGGTAGTCTGCTGCATCCTCGCCGTTTTGGTTGCCGCCATGCCCGAATCCGTTTCTGCAGGTCAACGTCGCGCTTTGCGCCTGAGTTGGCAATTCGTTCGCCCGTACCGCCGGCAGATGCTGCTGGCGTTGCTGGCCTTGGTGGTCACCGCTGCTATCACGCTGTCGATGGGGCAGGGCATTCGCCTGCTGGTGGACCAAGGTTTCATGACCCGTTCCGCGCACCAGCTCAACCAGACCATTGGCCTGTTCCTGCTGCTGGTGCTGGCACTGGCAGTAGGGACGTTCAGCCGCTTCTACCTGGTCTCGTGGATCGGCGAGCGCTGTGTGGCTGACATTCGCCGCGCGGTATTCGATCATCTGGTCGGCCTGCACCCAGGCTTTTTCGAAGACAACCGCAGCTCCGAGATCCAGTCGCGGCTGACGGCCGACACTACGTTGTTGCAGTCGGTGATCGGCTCTTCGCTGTCGATGTTCCTGCGCAATGCCTTGATGGTGATCGGAGGTGTGGTACTGCTGTTTATCACCAACCCCAAGCTGACCAGCATCGTGGTCGTGGCCTTGCCACTGGTGCTAGCACCGATCCTGTTGTTTGGCCGTCGTGTGCGCAGCCTGTCGCGGCAGAGCCAGGATCGGGTGGCGGATGTCGGCAGCTACGTGGCCGAGACCCTCGGGCAGATCAAGACCGTCCAGGCCTACAACCACCAACCGCTCGATCGCGAGCTGTTCGCGGGCACTGTCGAGGCGGCCTTCAACGTGGCCAGGCAGCGTATTGCCCAGCGTGCCTGGCTGATCACCCTGGTCATCGTGCTGGTACTGGGCGCTGTGGGCGTCATGCTCTGGGTGGGCGGCATGGACGTGATCGCCGGGCGTATTTCGGCAGGCGAACTGGCCGCCTTCGTGTTCTACAGCCTGATCGTCGGCAGCGCGTTCGGCACCCTCAGCGAGGTGATTGGCGAGCTGCAGCGTGCCGCAGGCGCGGCCGAGCGCATTGCCGAGCTGTTGGCGGCGCGCAGTGCGATTCTGCCGCCCCCCGTAGCGGCTTCGCTGCCGCACGGCCGTGTGAGTGGGCATATCGAGTTACAGCAGGTGCACTTTGCCTACCCGTCACGGCCCACAGTCGCTGCCATCGACGGCCTGAGCCTGACAATCGAGCCGGGGCAGACCGTGGCGCTGGTCGGGCCTTCGGGCGCTGGCAAATCCACCCTGTTCGACCTGCTGCTGCGGTTCTACGACCCTCAGCAGGGGCGCATCCTGCTCGACGGGCAGGCAGTTACCGAACTCGACCCCGCCGAGCTGCGCCGGCAGTTCGCCCTGGTGGCGCAGAACCCTTCGTTGTTTCGCGGCACGGTAGAGGCCAACATTCGCTATGGCCGGCCAGAAGCAACGCTGGCGGAAGTCGAAGCAGCGGCCCGTGGTGCGCATGCTGACGGGTTTATCCAGCAGTTGCCGCAGGGTTACCAGACACAACTGGGGGAGGGCGGCATTGGCCTTTCTGGCGGGCAGCGGCAGCGCTTGGCAATTGCCCGTGCGTTGCTGGTAGATGCGCCGATCCTGTTGCTGGACGAGGCCACCAGCGCCCTCGACGCGCAAAGCGAACACCTGATCCAGCAAGCCCTGCCCAGCCTCATGGCCGGTCGCACGACGCTGGTGATCGCCCACCGCCTGGCCACGGTGCAGCACGCTGATCGCATCGCGGTGATCGACAAGGGGCGCGTGGTGGCAGTTGGCACACATCGCCAGCTGATCGAAGAAAGCCCGCTGTATGCCCGGCTGGCCTCGCTGCAGTTCACCACAGGCTAGCCTGTCTTGGTTTTGTAACATTTCTGTAGGAATTGCCTGACACTATTGGCTTCAACTGTTGCGCAAGTGCTCAAGCTGGCTGCTATCGAACGATGGCAGCCTTTTTTTTGCGCGAGCGCTGCCGGTGTGCGCTGTTCCTTCCCTACTGGTCTTGAGATCTGCGATGTTGCGTAAATCCCTCAGAGTGCAAATTCTCTCCCTGCTTGGCGGCAGCCTGGCAGCCATGCTGTTGATCGCCCTGGTGTGTTTCCAGTTTCTGTCTTCCAGCGTGCGCGGCTATGCCGAGTTGGTCGATGGCCCGCTGCGCGCTTCGCAATTGATCGATGAAGCCAACCTGCAATTCAAGATCCAGGTGCAGGAATGGAAGAACGTGCTGTTGCGCGGTCGCCAGCCCGCCGAGCTGGACAAGTATTGGCAGCAGTTTCAGGCGCGCGAGCAGCAGGTTCAGCAGTTGCTGGGGCAATTGATCGACAGCAGCGACGCCAGGCTCAAGGCCCCCTTGCAGCAACTGCGTGACAGCCATCGGCAGTTGGGCCAGGCCTATGCGCAGGGCCGCCAGGCGTTTATTGCTGCAGGGGGCGACCCGGTAGCAGGCGACCTGGCGGTCAAGGGCGTGGACCGTGCCGCCAGCGAGCAGATGAGCGAGCTGGTCGAGCAACTGCGCGGCGATGCCCGCGAACGGGCCGCGGCCATCAATGCCAGCGCCGAGCGCACCGTGTGGCTGGGCCTGCTGGTGATGCTGGCGTCGGCGGTACTGGTTGGCCTGCTCAGCCTGTGGTTGATCAACCGCAGCCTGATCGAACCGATCCGCCAGTTGATCGATTATGTCGCGCAACTGAGCCAGGGCCGCTTCGGCGCCCGCGTCGACAGCCGCCGCGAGGATGAGCTGGGGCGTTTGGCACGTGCGGCCAATACCTTGCGTGACTTTTTGGCCGAGACCGTCGGCCGTCTGCAGGACAACGCCCAAGAGCTGGAAGGCGCCAGTGGCCAGTTGCGCAGCATCGCCGCCGACATGGCGCGCGGCACGCATGACCAGTTTCAGCGTACCGACCAAGTGGCGACGGCCATGCATGAGATGTCCGCCACTGCCCAGGAAGTGGCCCGCCACGCCGTCGACGCCGCCCGCGCTGCCGATGATGCCGACCACAGTGCACAGGCTGGTGAGCAGGTGATGCAGCAGACCATCGACATCATCGGCGTGGTCAACCGCGAAATCGCTGGCACGGCGGCGGTGATTCGCGACCTGGAGCATGACAGCACGCGGATCGGCAAGGTGCTGGAAGTCATCCGCGGCATTGCCGAGCAGACCAACCTGCTGGCGCTCAATGCGGCCATCGAAGCAGCGCGCGCGGGCGAGGCCGGACGAGGCTTTGCGGTGGTGGCCGACGAGGTGCGCAGTTTGGCCCAGCGCACGGCCGCGTCGATTGCCGAAATCAACCAGATCATCGAGGCGGTGCAGTCGGGTGCGGTCGAGGCGGTCAAAGCCATCGAAAGTGGTCAGCAGCGCAGCGAAGAGGGGGCCGAGCAGGTCCAGCAGGCCGGGCAGATGCTGCAACGCATCACCTTGGCGGTGGAGGCCATCCGCGACATGAACCGGCAGATCGCCACGGCGGCCGAAGAGCAGACCAGCGTGGCCGAGGATATTTCGCGCAACCTGATCGAGATCACCCGCATCGCCACCACCAACCAAGAAGCGGTCCAACAGACCGAACAGGCTGGGCAGCGTTTGCATGGGTTGTCGGGGCAGTTGGGCGAAGTGACGTCGCGGCTGACAGCCTGACCTGCTGTTCAGGGCCGCTGCGCGCCCATCGCCGGCAAGCCGGCTCCCACAGGTATGGCGCAAGTCTGAAGCAATCCAGTGCCGGTGTGGGAGTCGGCTTGCCGGCGATGTGGCGCGCAGCGGCCCCGGGGAAATCCGCCATGAACATAGCGAACCTGGCGTAAGTGTGGCGGATTGTCGCCATGCGACCCGCTGCCTCACCCCTTAGCCATTGGTCTAAGTCAAGCTGGCACATTCCCTGCTTAAGCGCGCACGGGCTACGGCCCGAGGCGATCGTGCCCCGATCCCGCGAAACAGCCAACTAGAACACAACAACATCCGGGCGTGCATGCCGGGGGGCAACGACTGCCAATCCTTCACATCAATTGGATTGAGCTAATGAAAAAAATACTGCTGACGCTCCTTTGCCTGAGCGTCATCGGCTGCTCCAAACCCGCGGAGCCGGAAAAGACCGTCGACGTCCTGCTGATTGGCGGCGGCATCATGAGTGCAAGCCTGGGCACTTACCTCACGGAGCTTGAGCCGAACTGGAAGGTCGACGTCTACGAGCGCCTGGACCAGGTCGCCGAAGAAAGCTCCAACGCCTGGAACAATGCTGGCACCGGCCACTCCGCGTTTTGCGAGCTGAACTACACCAGCGTCGGCAAGGATGGCAGCATCGACATCAGCAAGGCCGTGGGGGTCAACGAGCAGTTCGAGGTGTCCAAGCAGTTCTGGGCCTACCAGGTCGAGCAAGGCGTGCTGAGCAACCCGAAGTCGTTCATCAACAACGTGCCGCACATGAGCTTCGTCTGGGGTGACGACAACATTGCCTTCCTCCACAAACGCGTCGATGCCCTGCAGCACAGCTCGCTGTTCCGTGGCATGGAAATCAGCGAGGACCACGAGCAGATCCGCCACTGGGCACCGCTGGTGATGGAAGGCCGCGACCCTGCGCAGAAGGTCGCCGCCACGCGCATGGCGATCGGCACCGACGTGAATTTCGGCGAGATCACCCGTCAACTGTTCGCGTCGATGACCCGCAACCCCAACGTCACCCTGAACCTCAGCCACGAAGTGCGTGACATCGTGCGCAATGACGATGGCACCTGGCGTGTGGTGGTTGCCGACCTGGCCAAGGGCGGTCACGAGGTCGCGGTCAACGCCCGGTTCGTCTTCATCGGTGCCGGGGGCGGCGCGCTCAAGCTGCTGCAAAAATCGGGCATTCCCGAGGCCGAAGGCTATGCCGGCTTCCCAGTGGGCGGCCAATTCCTCATGACGGATAACCCGGACGTGGTTGCACGCCATCAGGCCAAGCTGTATGGCAAAGCCTCGGTCGGCGCACCGCCGATGTCGGTCCCGCACCTGGACACCCGGATGATCGACGGCAAGCAAGTGTTGCTGTTTGGGCCGTTCGCGACCTTCTCCACCAAGTACCTCAAGCAGGGCTCGCTGTTGGACCTGTTCGCCTCGCTGAACAGCCACAATGTGCTGCCGCTGGTAAATGCCGGCATCGACAACATCGACCTGAGCACTTACCTGATGGGGCAGTTGATGCTCAGCTTTGATGACCGCATGAATGCGTTACGCGAGTACTTCCCCAACGCCAAGAACGCCGACTGGAAGCTGCTGCAGGCGGGTCAACGCGTGCAGGTGATCAAGAAGGACCCCGTGCTCGGTGGCGTGCTGCAGTTCGGTACTGAAGTGGTCGCCGCCCAGGATGGCAGCATTGCTGCATTGCTGGGGGCTTCCCCGGGTGCCTCGACCGCCGCGCCGATCATGCTGAGCGTGCTGGAGAAGACCTTCAAGGACCGCCTACAGACCCCTGAATGGCAGGCCAAGCTGAAGCAGATCGTGCCCAGCTATGGGCAAAAGCTGAACAACGACCTGGCGCTGACCAACCAGACCCGAGCGTGGAGCAGCGAGCGCCTGCAACTGCTGTATGTGCCGGTACAAGCCGAGCACTAAGTAGCGTTGCGCGTCACTGACAGTAGGAGCAGCCTTGTGCTGCGAAGAGGCCGGTACAGACACCACTGATGTGTAGGCCTGCGCCGGCCTCTTCGCAGCACAAGGCTGCTCCTACAGGTCATCGGTATTTCTTACGCACAACAAAAAGCCCGCGCAAGGCGGGCTTTTTGAATAGGATTTGGTCGGAGAGACAGGATTCGAACCTGCGGCCTTCTCGTCCCGAACGAGACGCGCTACCTGGCTGCGCTACACTCCGATGAACGAAATCCTACTGCATCCCTTTTTCGCACGCAAGCCCTTGTTGTTAAAAGGGCGTTTGCCAAAAAGGGCAGCTGAATCACAGCTCTTTGACGGTACGAATCTGGTCTTTGTTCAGGCGCGTACGCTTGCCATCGAGTTGCTCGAATTCGTAGAAACCAGAGTCCTCGTCAAAGGACGGGGTGTCCACTGCCTGGATCTCGCGGCCATCGTTCAGGGTAATGACGGTCGGCGATGCGCAGCCGGCGAGGGCGCCCAGGCCCAAGGCAAGCAGGAAGGCGGGAAGGGTCCGTTGAATCATCGTGTTTCTCCAGTGCGACAGTGCTAGATGACTTTAAGACGCAGGGCGTCCACGCAAGTTCCTTTCCAGTGCAGCATAGCGGTAAAGCCAGGGTATTGACCAAGGGCAAGCCATAGGGGCACGAGGTTGTATCGGGGGGTGCTGTGTTATAAATGCGCCATCCCATCTTCTTGTGACGGACCCCCATGAAAGCCAAGGCAGATACCCCCTTCGTGCCCCTGAACATCGCCGTGTTGACGGTCAGCGACACGCGCACCTTCGACAATGACACCTCCGGTCAGCTGTTCGTCGATCGCCTGACTGCGGCCGGCCACCAGCTGGCATCGCGGGTATTGCTCAAGGACGACCTGTACAAGATCCGCGCCCAGGTCGCCACCTGGATCGCCGATGACACGGTGCAGGTGGTACTGATCACTGGCGGTACCGGCTTCACCGGCCGCGACAGCACCCCGGAGGCCGTGGCCTGCCTGCTGGACAAGCAGGTGGACGGTTTCGGTGAGCTGTTCCGGCAGATTTCCGTGGCCGACATCGGTACCTCCACCGTGCAATCGCGGGCCCTCGCTGGCCTGGCCAATGGCACGCTGGTGTGCTGCCTGCCAGGCTCGACCAATGCGGTACGCACCGGTTGGGACGGCATCCTGGCCGAGCAGCTCGATGCCCGCCATCGCCCGTGCAATTTCGTGCCCCACCTGAAGCAGGCAGCGGCCTGTGAAAGCCGTGGTTGAGTCTACCCAGGCCCGGCCTCTGATGCCGGTGGAAGACGCATTGGCGCGGCTGCTGGCCTTGGCAGAAGCCGCACCCATCCAGGACATCGAAAATGTGTCGCTGGCCGATGCTGAGGGACGCGTGCTGGCGCGTGACCTGGTGGCCTCGCTCGACCTGCCGCCCTGGCCGAACAGCGCCATGGACGGCTATGCCCTGCGCCTGGCGGATTGGCAGGGTGAGCCCTTGCCGGTCAGCCAGCGGATTTTTGCCGGCCATGCGCCGCAGCCGCTACAGCCGGGTACCTGTGCCCGCATCTTCACTGGCGCGCCGGTGCCGGCTGGCGCTGACTGCGTGGAGATGCAGGAAAACGCCGAGGTGGCCGACGACGGCCGGGTGCGTTTTCTCGAGCCGCTGAGGGTCGACCAGAACATTCGCCCGCAAGGCCAGGAAACACGCCAGGGCGAGCAGGTGATGAGCGCCGGCACACGCTTGGGCCCGATCGAGCTGGGCTTGGCCGCGACCCTCGGCCAGGCCCGTCTGGACGTGGTGCGCAAAGTGCGCGTGGCGGTGCTATCGACCGGTGACGAGCTGATCGAGCCTGGCCTGCCCCTGGGGCCAGGGCAGATCTACAACAGCAACCGCCGCCTACTGGTCAGCTGGCTGCAACGCTTGGGTTGTGAGGTGCGCGATGCGGGGATTTTGCCCGATGACCTGGCGCGCACCCGTGAATGCCTGGCGGCATTGGGCGATGTCGACTTGATTTTGTCTACCGGTGGCGTTTCGGTGGGCGAGGCTGATTACCTGGGTGCCGCCTTGCGCGAGGCCGGCGAGTTGGCCTTGTGGAAGCTGGCGATCAAACCGGGCAAGCCGCTCACCTTCGGGCACTTTCGTGGCGTGCCGGTGATCGGTTTGCCGGGCAACCCGGCGTCCACGCTGGTCACATTCGGGCTGCTGACCCGGCCGTATCTGTTGCGCCGCCAAGGCGTGGCCGATGTCACGCCGCTGCGCTTCGACATGCCAGCGGGCTTTGACTGGCCTAAGCCAGGGACGCGGCGCGAGTACCTGCGCGCACGCATCGAGCAGGGCCAGGTGCGCATCTACAAAAACCAGAGCTCCGGCGTGCTGCGCAGCGCGGCCTGGGCCGAGGGCTTGGTCGAGGTGCGTGAAGGCAGTACGCCGAAGCAGGGCGACAGTGTGCCGTTCATCCCCTTCAGCGAACTACTTGGTTGATCGCCCAAGCCAGCCGCCCGCCAGTGGCGTGGCGCTGGCGGGCTGCACCTGGTTGAGGCGCATGTGCACGTTTTCCAATTGCTGGGCGGCGATGCTCCAATCGTGACGCTGGCGGGCGAATTGCCGGCCGGCTTCGCTCAATTGGGCCATGCGCCAAGGCTGGTTGAGCAGTTGGGTGATCAGCAGGGCCAGTTGGTCGCCATCGTCACTGCCCAGGTAGTGTTCGCCGTTGTTCACGGCCAGCCCTGATACCCCCTTGCTGGTGGTGATGACCGGCAGCCCCGCAGCCATCGCTTCGAGCAGCTTCACCTTGGACCCTCCGCCGTACAGCAGCGGGGCGAAGAACAGTGCCGAACGACGTTGCAGCTCGCGCAGGTCGGGGCGGTAGCCGACCCACTCGATGCGTGGGTCGTTCCAATGCAGCTTCCAGCTGGCCGGCAGGGCGTGGCCGGCTATGGCCAGGCGCACGGCCGGGTTACTCATCCACACCTGCGGCATGATCTCTTCCAGCGCCCATTCGATGGCCTCAAGGTTCGAGCCATATTCGAAGTTGCCGACAAACAGCAGGCGCTGGCTGTGCAACGCCGGTTGCACATGCTGGTAGAAGTCGCAGTCCACGCCACTGACCACCACGTTCACCGGGCGTCCGCTGATCTGGGCGATCAGTTCGGCGTCGTGGCTGCTGACCGCCACCACTTCGCTAGGTTGGCGCAGCACCCGTTGCTCCCAGCGCCGATAGCGCCAGCGGTCGAATGCATTGAACGGGCGCAGCCACAGCGGTAGGCGGTCATGGCAGGCGCCGCCCATCACCGATTCCAGGGTGTGCTCGCTGAGCATGAAGGGCAGCCCGCGCGCCTGCAGGGCTTTTTCGAACGGCTGGAAACTGTAGCTGTGCTCGATCTGGATAACGTCCCAGGGTTCGTCGAGCAGTTGCTCGAAGCGGTGCCTCAGGCAGGGCGCCAAACCATTGATGATCGCCCGCATGGGGTAGTCGATGATGGGTGACGCCAGCAGGTTGAGTGGACTGTGCAGGGCGCGCCTGGGCAACACGATCAGGCGTTCGACCCAGGGTTCAAGGGCTTCACGGGCCGCATCGCTCAGGGGGATCTTGGACTGCACCAACAGGGTGATCCGGTGGCCACGCTGGGCGAGTTCGCGCAGCAGGTGATATTGCCGAGTCTTG
Source organism: Pseudomonas sp. B21-031 (assembly GCF_024748985.1). NCBI lineage: Bacteria > Pseudomonadati > Pseudomonadota > Gammaproteobacteria > Pseudomonadales > Pseudomonadaceae > Pseudomonas > Pseudomonas sp. B21-031. The sequence continues at coordinate 1,783,212 of NZ_CP087181.1, forward strand.
CCGCCGCTGGTGGTCGGCCAGGGTAAGTAGGGCAGTGTCCAGAGAATGCGCATGACCCGGAACCCTCGTAACAGATCGCGGATAAAAAGACGCGCCCGTCGGCAGTCAGCCGATCACTGCTGCCGGGGCGCGTCCATGGCTGTCGGTGAAGCAGGCCTCAGGTGAGAAGGGTCAATAGATTGACTCTTTGGAAGCTTTATTCACCTGGGTCAAATACTTGTCAAAGGTGGCTTTCCTGAGCATAGCCGCGCATTCGCGGGCGTGTAAAAAATGGGTGAAATCCGCTGTTATTGTGCTCGGCATGCAACGATCGGTGTGTGAAGGTGGTCGAGATCTGGGTGAGCTATTTTTCATGGAGAAGCGCAATGCAAGGGCGCAAGGCAATGTTGATCCTGCACGGCAAGCAGGCGATGAACGAAGCGCTGCGCAGTGCCGTGCTGGCGCTGCGCGAGAGCGGTTGGGTGCTGGATGTGCGGGTCACCTGGGAAGCCGGGGACGCTCAACGCTTGGTGGGCGAGGCGCTGGCCGCTGGCTACACCCACATTGTCGCGGGCGGCGGCGATGGCACGTTGCGCGATGTCGCCGAAGCCATGGGCCTGGCAGCGGCCCAGGCCAGCCTGGCGCTGTTGCCCCTGGGCACTGCCAATGATTTCGCCAAGGCCGCGGGCGTGCCGCTGGAGCCGGACGCCGCACTGGCACTGCTGAACACCCCGGCGCGGCCTATCGACCTGGGCCAGGTCGGTGATCAGCTGTTCCTCAACATGGCCACCGGCGGCTTCGGCAGCCAGGTCACGGCCAACACCTCGGAGGACCTGAAAAAGGTTCTGGGGGCTGCGGCTTACCTGTTCACGGGGCTGTCGCGCTTCAGCGAGTTGCAGGCGGCCTCAGTGGAGCTGCAGGGTCCCGACTTCCACTGGCAGGGTGATCTGCTGGCGTTGGGCATCGGCAATGGCCGGCAGGCCGGCGGTGGGCAGGCACTGTGCCCGGAGGCGCTGGCAGACGATGGCCTGCTGGATGTCGCCATACTGCCAGCGCCGCAGGAAGTGGTGGGGGCGTTGCGCGACCTGCTGGCCGGGGATGGGTTGTTTGTCCGGGCCAGGCTGCCCTGGGTTGAAATCAAGAGTTCTCAGGGGCTGGACATCAACCTCGACGGTGAGCCCCTGCAGGTCGACAGCCTGCGTTTCGAGGCAAAGCCCGCCGCGTTGCAGGTGCACTTGCCGGTCGACTCACCGTTGCTCAGTCGTCCAGGCTGATGATTTTTTCGCGCACCGCGTACAGCACCAGGCCCGCCACATCGTGAATCTGCAGGCGTTTCATGATTTGCGAACGGTGGGTTTCCACAGTCTTGATCGATAGCCCCAAGCCACTGGCGATCTCCCGGGTGGATTTGCCGCGCACGATCAGGCGCAGGATTTCCAGCTGGCGTGCGGTCAGGTTGTGGCGGTCGCGGTTCGGTTGCTTGCGGTGCTGGGTATGCAGCAGCGCCTGGTTGATGACGGTGTGGGCGATCGCCGGGCTAAGGTACCGCTCGCCGTTGCGCAGGGCGCTCAGCGCCTGCTCCAACTCGGTCGCGCTGGTGTCTTTGAGCAGGTAGCCATGGGCGCCGCTTTCCAGGGCCCGCATGATCAGGTCGGGGTCGGTGTGCATCGACAGGATCAGCACCTTGCAGGTGCTGCCGCTTGCGCGCAGCTGTGTCAGGGCATCGAGGCCGCTGGTCGAGCGCATGGAAATGTCCAGCAGGACGATGTCGGGTGCCAGGTTGCGCACGTGCTCAAGCAGCAGGTTGCCGTCATCGGCTTCACCGGCCACGCAGTAGCCCGGGATGTCGGAGACCAGTGCACGGACCCCGGCGCGGATCAGCGAGTGGTCGTCCACCAACAGCAATCTACAGGTCATGGGCGGTAAAGCTCCTGGCGCGTTCCTGGGTGCGTGGCGGCCACGGGAACAGCGCTTCGATCTGCGTCCCCACGCCAAGCTGGCTGGTGATGTCGAGACGCCCCTGTAAGGCCGTCACCCGTTCCTGCATGCCGGCCAAACCGCGTTGCCCTGCTTCGGCCGGGTGCCTGGCGGGAACAAAGCCGCGGCCATCGTCCTGAATGGTCACGGCAAGCCCAGCGGGGCTGCGTTGCAGGCGGATCGACAGATTGCGCGCCTGGGCATGACGCAGCATGTTGGTCACGGCTTCCTGGGTGATGCGAAACACCGCCATGGCGACGGCTTCGTCAATGCCGCCCAGGCGTTGATTGCAGACCAGGCTCCAGTGCACATCGGTTTTTTCCAGCGTGCGCAGCAGGTGCGCGCGCAGGCTGGCCTCAAGGCCCAAGCTGGCCAGTTGGCGAGGGTTGAGCAAGGCACAGACATCGCGCACGTTGCTCAGCGCGTTGTCGAGCGTGATGCGCAGGGTGTCGCAGTGGCTGTGCAATTCATCGGGCATACGCCGTTGCAGCCATTGCAACTGAAGCTTGGCTGCGGTGAGCAGTTGCCCGATGTCGTCATGCAGTTCGCGGCCCAGATGCTGGCGCTCGCTTTCCTGCACCATCAGCATGCGTTTGGCCAGTTCCGCCGGGTGCAGGCGGATCGACCCGGCCCCCAGGCCCACGTGCAGGCCTACGCCAAGCATCGCCGCGACCTGCAGCAGTAACAGGCTGGCCGGTATCGCTTGGCCGGCCATGTACAACAGCAGGTTGGCGACCATGGAGGCCACGCACAGCACGATCGTCATCCAGCGCAGCAGGGCAGTGCGGGAGCAGCAGCGCAGAAGAGTCTTCAAGCGTGGGAGCATAGATAGAAAAGCCACTGAAGTATTGCTGATGGAGGCCTTGCACAAGTCTTACCAGAGGCTTTGGCGCAGTACTTTATATGTTTTGCGGGGTACGTCCTCAATCAGCCTTGATGCCGGCTGCAGGCGGTCGCTGGCGAGCATGGTAACACTTCACACGGCGTTGGTCGCTGTTGGGCAATGCTTTGAAACCTCATGTTTACGGGGTGTTTCGGCACGTTCGTCCGACTCGAGTCAATAGCAAAGTGCCAGCCGCTATTCGGCTGTCAATCACGCCGAGTGTAACTAGGGCAATAATCACGCGCGCAGTACTGGCGACAGTTGGCGAAACTTCCAAGTTTGGCCACCAACCCCCTTAGTTGCTCTTTTGTTAGTTAATGTGAAGCGCGGGAGTGCGTGCCTTGGGCGACCGTCGTAGCGGTATGCGGGTGAGTGCAGTGGCTGCCGCGCTCATCGCAGGCGGCACAGGCTTGCGGTAATGGTTGCTCGAGCACGCTGGCCAGTTCATTGAGCAATGTGATTTGTTCGTCGGTATCAAGGTTCAGCTGCCCAGTGCGCGGGTCGATCAGCTCGAGCTGCCAGGCCAGCAGGGTCAGGCAAGCGTCGGTTGCGGGCAGGGCTTCACGTTGCAGGCGCTGCTGCTGGCAGGCCGGTGCAAGCAATTGCTGGAGAACGGTGGCGTAATGGGCAATTTCGAGCAGGTCCAGGCGGGTGGCGCGCCTCGCGAGCGTGTCGAGGGCGGTGTTCAGGCAACCGCAGGCGTCTGCGTCGTTGTCGATCAGTTCCAGGTGCTGCAGGCATTCCCGGGACTGGCTCAGCAAGACTTGCGCATCCAGCAGAAAGTCTTGCAACGCACCTTCAAACGATAAGGCACTGTCCATCAAGACGCTCGGGCGCGTTGGGCGCGGGCAAGGGGCGGGCACGGCGATACGATAGCGAACAAAAGCCTGACTCCATTCATGCAATGAGAATGGCGTCACATTAATGGCTAATGGATATCGCGAACATCAGGTTGCACCCGATTGCAGGTAAGGGTTTCCCTGATGGGGGGCCAGGGTGCAACAAGGTGCTAACGGGCACAGGCTAGCCTGGATGTGCCCGCAGTAAAGCATGATGGTAAAGTGATATCAATTACCTTCGCGGCATTTTCCCGCAAGGGTCAAGGTGCGCGTGAACCCGCCGATACAGGGTGGATGAATACACTTTTCCGACTCAAGCCTGGGGGTTTCCAATGGCTGGCATTCTCGACACAGTAGACCAACGCACGCAATTGGTGGGCGAGAACCGCCTGGAAATCCTGATGTTCCGCCTGGCAGGTCGGCAGCTGTTCGCGATCAACGTGTTCAAGGTGCAGGAAGTGCTCCAGCTGCCCAAGCTGACCCTGATGCCGCAGCGCCATGCCTTTGTCTGCGGCGTGGTCAACCTGCGTGGGCAGACCCTGCCGGTGATCGACCTGTCCCAGGCGATCGGCATGCGGCCCCTGCAACCCGGGCCGGACAGCACCATCATCGTGACGGAATACAACCGCTCGGTGCAGGCCTTCCTGGTGGGGGGCGTCGACCGCATCGTCAACATGAACTGGGAAGCGATCATGCCGCCGCCGACCAGTGCCGGGCGCCAGCACTACCTGACCGCCATCACCAAGGTCGACGAGAAACTGGTCGAAGTCATCGATGTGGAGAAGGTCCTGGCGGAAATCGTGCCGTACAACGCCAAGGTCTCCGGCGAACGGCTTGCCGACCCCGTGCTGGCCCGCGCCAGAGGCCGTGAAGTATTGCTGGTGGACGATTCCAGCGTTGCCTTGGCGCAATTGCGTGACACCCTGTCGCAACTGGGCATGAAGCTGCACGTGGCCAGTGATGGCTTGAAGGCGCTGCGCCTGCTTAAAAGCTGGGCTGACGCCGGTGAGGATGTGTGCGAGAAGCTGCTGATGGTGTTCACCGACGCCGAAATGCCGGAGATGGACGGTTACAGGTTGACCACCGAGATCCGTAGCGATGCCCGCTTGCGTCAGCTCTACGTGGTGCTGCACACCTCGTTGTCGGGCAGTTTCAACGAATCAATGGTCAAGAAGGTGGGCTGCGATAACTTCCTGTCCAAGTTCCAGCCGGATCGCCTGGTCGAGGTGGTCAAGCAGCGCTTGCTGCTGGATACGGCTACTGCGTGATCCCTGGCCCTGCCGGGTATAAGCTTGGCGTTTCGAATGACGCGAGGCGGCAGGGATGTTTCTGAGTGAGTTGTATCGATACCCGGTGAAGTCGGGGCGGGCGCAAAGCCTGCAGGCTTCGCCGGTTGGCCAGTTGGGGTTGCTGGGTGACCGCCGCTGGATGGTAGTGGAGGCAGAAAACGGCCGCTTCCTCACCCAGCGTGCCTGGCCACAGCTCGGCCAGATCAGTGCGAGGGATGACGATGCTGGGCAGTTGCTGCTGGAGGCCCCAGGGCAGGTGCCGTTGCGGGTGCCTGTACCGCTTACCGACGATGGCTTGCGGGGCGTGACAATCTGGCGCGACACCCTGCGGGTTCCCGATGCTGGCGAGGCGGCGGCGAACTGGCTGTCGGCGCTGCTGGGTAAGGACGTGCGGCTGGTGTATTGCCCGGAGCAACGGGCGCGTTACCTGCCCAATGGTTATGGCTTGAACAGTGACCGTGCGGCGTTTCCGGATGGTTTTCCGCTGCTGTTGATCGGCCAGGGGTCGTTGGACGAGCTCAGTCGGCGTGTTGGTCGGCCCATGGAAATGCTGCGGTTCAGGCCCAACCTGGTGGTACAGGGCGCAGAGCCATTCGCCGAGGACGGCTGGAAACGGATACGTATCGGCACCCTCGAGTTTCGCGTGCTCAAACCCAGCGTGCGGTGCATTTTCACCACCATCGATCCACGGTCCGGCGAACGCAGCCCGGACCGCGAGCCCATGACCACGCTCAAAACGTTCCGCGAGAAAGAAGGGGATGTGTTGTTCGGGCAAAACCTGGCGGTGGATGGCAGTGGTGTGCTGGAAGTGGGGATGAAGGTCGAAGTCCTGTAGGAGCAGCCTTGCGCTGCGAAGAGGCCGGTAAAAACACCCTGGATCCTCGGTGCTTTTACCGGCCTCTTCGCAGCGCAAGGCTGCTCCTACAAGGGGTGGCTTACATATCGTCGAAGTAGCGCTCGTGCCAATCCACCAGGGGCTGCGGCGAGTTGAGCTTCTGCCCGTAGATCACCGAATACGACAGCACGTTTTGTACGTACTGTCGCGTCTCATCGAACGGGATCGATTCCACCCACACATCGAAGCTCAGGTGTTTGGCGCCCTTGAGCCACTGGCGTACCCGCCCGGGGCCGGCGTTATAGGCCGCCGAAGCGAGTACCCGGTTGCCATTGAACTGGCTGTGCACCTGGCTCAGGTACGCGGCCCCCAGCTGAATGTTCTTGTCGGGGTTGAACACCTGCGCCGGCGAGGCCAGCGGGATGCTGAATTTGCGCGCGGTTTCCTTGGCGGTGGCCGGCATCAGCTGCATCAAGCCGCTGGCACCCACGCTGGAGCGCGCATCTTCCATGAAGGCACTTTCCTGACGGGTAATGGCGAACACCCAGCTTGAATGCAGGCCGCGGACCTTGGCCTCGCGCACCAGGGTGTCGCGGTGGGCCATCGGGAAGCGGATGTCCAGGTCGTCCCAGTATTGGGCCTGGCTGATGGTCCGAATGGCCGGGAAGTACCAGCGCAGTTCATAGGCCAGGCGTGCCTGGGCGACCATCTCGTCACGGGTGAAGTGGCGGCTGACGTGGTACCACTCGCGGCGCCCTTCGACGATCTGCCCGCGGGCATGGAATTCCAACGCGCGCTGAATGCCCGGGGTATTACGCACCTTAGTGACCAGCTGCTGGCTCAGCACCAGGGGCTTGTTGTTCAGCTGGTAGGGGGTTTGTGCGCGGTCGGCGGCGAGGAAGCCGTAGAAGTCACGCTCGCGCGCCACGGTCTTGTACAGCAGTGGAATTTGCGGGTTGTTCGGTTGGGCCAGTTCGAGGCTGCGTGCCTGCCAGTACTTCCAGCGGTTGCTGCTGGCCAGGTCCTGGGGCAGGCGCTTGGTCAGCTCGTAGGCATCTTCCCAGCGGCCCAGGCGCAGCAACAGGCGCAGGCGCCATTCGCTGACGGTGTTGTCGCGCAGTTCGGGGTCGTAGCGGGTCATCAGGTCGAGCGCGCGTGGGTCGTAGCGGCGTGCCAGGGTCAGGCCGATCTCGCGGGCGATGGCCACCTTCTCGTCGCGCGAGAAGTGCATGCGCTGGGCATAGTCGTCGAGCAGGGCCATGGCCCGCTCTGGGTCCTGCCGGGCCAGTCGGCGCAAGCCAAGGCTGACCACATCGGACATGGCCTCGTTGACCGGGGTGAAGCGCGACGGCTGGTTGAGCAGCTCGGGCTTCTGTGCCACATCAATCAGCAGGCGCCCTTGCGGGCCGAGGGTGGTCAGGGTTTTGACCAGGTTGTTGGCCAGGCCGTAGTTGCGCGCCTGGGCTGCCAGCTTAGTGCGGTTCCAGCGCTTGGCCTCGGTCAACTGGCCCTCGGCGGCCCACATGCCGAACAGCGTGTCACAGGCCGCCGGTTGCGACTTGCCGACATTCCACAGTTTATCGGCCGTGGCATAGCCTTCGGCGCGCAGGCCGTGGCTGAGCTGGTACTGGCCGTTGAGGCAGTCCAGTTCGGTGAAATTGAGCTTGGGGTCGTAGTACTTGACGAAGGTGTTCCATTCGCCGCGCTCGGCCAGCCAGCGCAACCAGCGCAGTTTCATCCAGTTGGCCTGGGGCAGGTCGCCGTGTTTGGCCAGGAACCCTTCGATTTCCTCGTTGCTGGCGCTCTTCAGGCGTGCGGTCAGCTCGTCGTAGGTCAGGTAGGGCGTCAGCGGGTAATCACGCAATTGCTGGGCATAGCGCAAGTACGGGCCTTTGTCGCCCTTGGCCAGGGCGCGCTTGGCCTCGTCGTAGTACTGGCGCTGTTGAGTGAGGTCGAGGGCCTGCGCCGCGCTGGCGGTGGCGGCGGTAAGCAGCAAGCAGGATGCAATCTGTAACAGGCGGCTGCGCATGATACGTCCGGGCAGTTGAACCATGGGGAAGTGACGGCGAAGCCAGCACTGTTGGAAGCTATGCCTTAGCTTAGCCGTTTGCCGGCGGCAGATGAAAGCACAGCGCTTGTATCAAGACATTATGTTCGACCAGATGTCGTAAAGCCCTCACCGGGTGGTCAACTTAATGCCGTGGGGGCCCAAGTCAGGTAGAATGCGCGCCCGATTTATGGAGACCAACATGACCCTGCTCAAATTCAGCGATGTGTCCCTCGCATTCGGCGCCATGCCGCTGCTGGACAAAGTGTCCTGGCAGATCGCTCGTGGCGAGCGGGTGTGCATCATCGGCCGCAACGGCACCGGCAAGTCGAGCATGCTGCGCCTGGTCAAGGGCGAGCAGAAGGGCGACGACGGCGAGATCTGGCGCGCTCCGGGCCTGAAGATCGGCGAGCTGCCGCAGGAATTGCCGCTGGCCGACGAGCGCAGCGTGTTCGATGTGGTGGCCGAGGGCCTTGATGGCGTTGGCGCGTTGCTGGCCGAGTTCCATCACCTGAGCCAGAACATCCAGGGCGACGACGACCTGGAAAAACTCATGCACGTTCAGCACGAGCTCGAAGCCCGTGACGGCTGGCGCCTGCAGCAGGTGGTGGAAAGCACCCTGAGCCGTCTGCAGCTGCCTGCCGACAAGACCCTGGCCGAGCTGTCCGGTGGCTGGCGCCGCCGCGTGCTGCTGGCCCAGGCGCTGGTGTCGGAGCCTGACCTGCTGCTGCTCGACGAGCCGACCAACCACTTGGACATCGGTGCGATCGCCTGGCTTGAAGAGGCGCTGCGCGGGTTCAATGGCGCGGTACTGTTCATCACCCACGACCGGTCCTTCCTGCAGAACCTGGCCACTCGCATCCTCGAGCTGGACCGCGGCGGGCTGATCGACTGGAACGGCGATTACGCCAGCTTCCTGGTGCACAAAGAAGCGGCGCTGGCCGCCGAGGAAACCGCCAACGCGCTGTTCGACAAGCGCCTGGCCCAGGAAGAAGTGTGGATCCGCCAGGGCATCAAGGCCCGGCGTACCCGTAACGAAGGGCGCGTACGTGCCCTCAAGGCCTTGCGCGTCGAGCGCGGCGAGCGCCGTGAGCGTCAGGGCAAGGCGAACATCCAGATCGAGGCGGCGGACAAGTCCGGCAAGCAGGTCATGGTGCTGGAAAATATCAGCTTCGCCCATGCCGACGGCCCAATGTTGGTCAAGGACTTCTCCATGGTGCTGCAGCGTCAGGACCGTATTGGCCTGCTGGGTGCCAACGGTACCGGCAAGACCACCTTGCTCAAGATGATGCTCGGTGACCTGGAGCCTATCTCGGGCAAGGTCGAGCGTGGCACCAAGCTGGAAGTGGCCTACTTCGACCAGATGCGCCATCAGCTCGATCTGGAAAAGACCGTGATCGACAACCTGGCCGAAGGCCGCGATTTCATCGAGATCGATGGCCAGAACCGCCACGTGCTCAGCTACCTGGGCGACTTCCTGTTCAGCCCCCAGCGTGCCCGTACGCCGGTCAAGGCGCTGTCGGGTGGCGAGCGTGCGCGCCTGCTGCTGGCCAAACTGTTCAGCAAACCGGCCAACCTGCTGGTGCTCGACGAACCGACCAACGACTTGGACGTGGAAACCCTCGAGCTGCTTGAAGAGGTGCTGTCCAACTACAAGGGCACCGTGCTGATGGTCAGCCACGACCGGGCCTTCCTCGACAACGTCGTCACCAGCACCCTGGTGTTCGAAGGCGAGGGCAAGGTGCGCGAGTATGTCGGTGGCTATGAAGACTGGATCCGTCAGGGCGGTTCGCCGAAGCTGCTGGGCGTGACCGAAAGCAAGGGCGGCAAGTCCGAGCTCAACAGCGCGGTGGTGGAGAAGCAGGACGTGCAAGCTGCGCCGGTGCCAGCGGCAGCTGTGGCCGACGCCTCGAAGAAGAAACTCAGCTACAAACTGCAGCGTGAGCTGGAGATGTTGCCTGGGCAGATCGATGCGATCGAACAGCGCATGGCTGAGGCGCAGGAAGAAGTGAATGCGGCGGGCTTCTATCAGCGGCCAATCGCCGAGACTTCGGCGGTGCTGGCACAGATCGAGAAGCTGCAAGGCGAGCTGGATGTGCTGGTAGAGCGCTGGGCTGAGCTGGAAGGCTGATCAGCGGTTAACCTGAGCCGGCCGCTTCGCGGGCTTGCCCCGCGAAGCGGCCGGTAAGGGTCACATCATTCTTTCTTCTGTAGCCGCACCGCCAGCACGTCACATGGCGCGCCATGCAGCACGTCGTTGGCGGTGGAGCCCAGCAGCAAAGCCAGGCCATGTCGGCCATGGCTGCCGACCACGATCAAGTCGCACTTCTGGTCCTTGGCCAGTTGGTGGATTTCCTGGCGTGGCTGGCCGTAGGTCAGGTGGGAATCGCCGCGGTTGATGTCCGGGTATTTGTTGAACAAGCGGTCCATGCGCTCCTTGGCCTGATCGAACTGCTGCTGTTGCAGCTGCGACAGGTCCATGGGCACGTCACCCCCAAATGCCATGGCCATCGGTTCGACGATGTGCACCAGCGAGACCTTGGCGTTGTAGGGCGCGGCAAGCGCCATGGCGCGCTTGATCACCGGGTCGCATTCCTCGGTCAGGTCGACGGCGACCAGAAGATGTTCGTAGGACATGAGCGGTACTCCTGACAATCGCGATAGAAGAAGTATGGTCGCTTTCGGGCGGGTCTTCCGTGAAAAATGGCTAACCAGCTCATTTGCAACGCTTTATGGGGTCTACTGATATGACGGTATTGCTGGTGGTGTCAATCCTTGCGCTGATTCTCAGCCCGCTTTCCTGGTTGCGCACGTCGCGCAAGCAGGGCGAGCAGATGAACCTGCGCCTGGAAGCGCGGCGCATGGGCCTGGCCATGCAGCTGGCGCCTCAGCAATGGCCGCATTGGCTGGAAAAGGAGCCGCCAAGCCCCTGCCCGCAGTACCACCGTGGGCGGCGCAAGGGGCGCGAGGACAGCTTCTGCTACTGGCAGGTCACGCCAGGCGTGTGGTGGAACCAATGGCGCGAGCCGTGTGAGGACCCGCGCCTTGCTGAGGCTTTTGCGCGCTTGCCGGCCAGTGTCTACAAGGTTGAAGCCGACCCCCGCATGATCGCTTTGTACTGGACCGAGCGAGGCGATAAATCTGTATTGCAGGATATTGCGCACGTCCTCGAAACCCTCGCCTGACCCCTCGCCAATAAAAAGCTAGGTTAAACGACAAAGCGGCGGCTTGGCAGAGCCCCTGAAGGGGTGGGGTGCCAAGTCGCCGCTTTGCGTTCTGCTGCGCAGAAAAGGCCAGGCAGGCCGGGAATGCTTGAAGCCATTGGCAGTGTAGCCGGCTGCCAGCGATCTGCTGAAAAAAATCTTCCCCTGGCAGGCACGGGCCTGTTTTCCCATGGTCAATTGCTGACATGAATGTGCAGCGATCACTGACGTCATGCTTTGTACCCAGACCCTACAAAATGACCGGAAAGTCGCGTTTTCACTCAGTGCGTGAGCATTTGACAACGCTGATCTTTTCGGAGAATGTGTGCACACCCAAATCAAACGGGCGTATGAATTGAGCGTTTGTATGTCACACGGCTCGTTCATAGTCCCGACTAGCGCGCTGACGGGTGTGCCTGGGGCAGGGCGGCATGGCCTGCCTGATGCAGCAGCGACCGGCGTGTACAGTTAGCTTCCATATCGTGGAGATCAGTTGATGATTTACGAAGGTAAAGCCATCACGGTTAAGGCTCTTGAAAGTGGCATCGTCGAACTCAAGTTCGATCTCAAGGGTGAGTCCGTCAACAAATTCAATCGCCTGACCCTGAACGAGCTTCGCGAAGCGGTCGATGCCATCAAGGCCGACGCTTCGGTCAAGGGCGTAATCGTCAGCAGCGGCAAGGACGTGTTCATCGTCGGCGCCGACATCACCGAGTTCGTCGACAACTTCAAGCTGCCTGAGGCCGAGCTGGTAGCCGGCAGCCTGGAAGCCAACCGCATCTTCAACGCCTTCGAAGACCTCGAAGTGCCGACCGTTGCCGCCATCAATGGCATCGCCCTGGGCGGTGGCCTGGAAATGTGCCTGGCGGCCGATTACCGGGTCATGGCCAGCACTGCCAAGATTGGCCTGCCTGAAGTCAAACTGGGCATCTACCCAGGCTTCGGCGGTACCGTGCGCCTGCCGCGACTGATCGGTTCGGACAACGCGGTCGAGTGGATTGCCGCCGGCAAGGAAAACCGTGCCGAAGACGCCCTTAAGGTCGGTGCCGTCGACGCCGTGGTCGCCCCTGAGCTGCTGCAAGCCGGTGCCCTGGACCTGATCAAGCGCGCCATCAGCGGCGAGCTGGACTACAAGGCCAAGCGCCAGCCGAAACTGGAAAAGCTCAAGCTCAATGCCATCGAGCAGATGATGGCGTTCGAGACGGCCAAAGGCTTTGTCGCAGGCCAGGCTGGGCCGAACTACCCAGCGCCGGTCGAAGCCATCAAGACCATTCAGAAGGCCGCCAACTTCGGCCGTGACAAGGCCCTGGAAATCGAAGCCGCAGGCTTTGCCAAGCTGGCCAAGACGTCGGTTGCCCAGAGCCTGATCGGCTTGTTCCTGAACGACCAGGAGCTCAAGCGCAAGGCCAAGGCCCATGATGAAATCGCCCGTGACGTGAAGCAGGCTGCCGTGCTCGGCGCTGGCATCATGGGTGGCGGCATCGCCTACCAGTCGGCGGTCAAGGGCACGCCGATCCTGATGAAGGACATCCGCGAAGACGCCATTCAGCTGGGTCTTAACGAAGCCTCCAAGCTGCTGGGCAATCGCGTTGAGAAAGGCCGCCTGACCCCCGCCAAGATGGCTGAAGCACTCAACGCCATCCGCCCGACCCTGTCCTACGGCGATTTCGCCCACGTCGACATCGTCGTCGAGGCCGTGGTCGAGAACCCGAAGGTCAAGCAAGCCGTGTTGGCAGAAGTCGAAGGCCAGGTGAAAGAGGATGCCATCCTCGCCTCCAACACCTCGACCATCTCCATCAACCTGCTGGCCAAAGCGCTCAAGCGCCCAGAAAACTTCGTCGGCATGCACTTCTTCAACCCGGTGCACATGATGCCGCTGGTGGAAGTCATTCGCGGCGAGAAGTCCAGTGAAGTGGCGGTCGCCACCACCGTGGCGTATGCCAAGAAAATGGGCAAGAACCCAATCGTGGTCAACGACTGCCCGGGCTTCCTGGTCAACCGCGTGCTGTTCCCGTACTTCGGCGGTTTCGCCAAGCTGGTCAGCGCTGGCGTCGACTTCGTGCGCATCGACAAGGTCATGGAGAAGTTCGGCTGGCCCATGGGCCCTGCCTACCTGATGGACGTGGTCGGCATTGACACCGGCCACCATGGCCGCGACGTGATGGCCGAAGGCTTCCCGGACCGCATGAAGGATGAGCGCCGCTCGGCGGTAGACGCCCTGTACGAGGCCAACCGCTTGGGCCAGAAGAACGGCAAGGGCTTCTACGCCTACGAGACCGACAAGCGTGGCAAGCCGAAGAAGGTGTTCGACGCCGCCGTGCTCGACGTGCTCAAGCCGATCGTGTTCGAGCAGCGTGAAGTCACTGACGAAGACATCATCAACTGGATGATGGTCCCGCTGTGCCTGGAGACCGTGCGTTGCCTGGAAGACGGCATCGTCGAAACCGCCGCCGAAGCCGACATGGGCCTGGTCTACGGCATTGGTTTCCCTCCCTTCCGTGGCGGTGCATTGCGCTACATCGACGCGATCGGTGTCGCCGAATTCGTCGCCCTGGCCGATCAGTACGCTGACCTGGGGCCGCTGTACCACCCGACCGCGAAGCTGCGCGAAATGGCCAAAAATGGCCAGCGCTTCTTCAACTGAGCGTAGAGCGAGAGATTTGATATGAGCCTGAATCCAAGAGACGTGGTGATTGTCGACTTCGGTCGCACGCCAATGGGCCGCTCCAAGGGTGGCATGCACCGCAACACCCGCGCCGAAGACATGTCTGCGCACCTGATCACCAAGCTGCTGGAACGCAATGGCAAGGTCGACCCGAAAGAAGTCGAGGACGTGATCTGGGGCTGCGTCAACCAGACCCTCGAGCAGGGCTGGAACATTGCCCGCATGGCGTCGCTGATGACACCGATCCCGCACACCTCGGCGGCGCAGACCGTCAGCCGCCTGTGCGGCTCGTCGATGAGTGCGCTGCACACCGCCGCCCAGGCAATCATGACCGGCAACGGCGATGTGTTCGTGGTTGGCGGCGTCGAGCACATGGGCCACGTCAGCATGATGCATGGCGTCGACCCTAACCCGCACCTGTCCTTGCATGCTGCCAAGGCTTCCGGGATGATGGGCCTGACTGCAGAGATGCTCGGCAAAATGCACGGCATCAGCCGTGAACAGCAGGATCTGTTCGGCCTGCGTTCGCACCAGCTCGCTCACAAAGCGACGGTCGAAGGCAAGTTCAAGGACGAGATCATCCCGATGCAGGGCTATGACGAGAACGGCTTCCTGAAGGTCTTCGATTTCGACGAGACCATTCGCCCGGAAACCACCCTCGAAGGTCTGGCCTCGCTGAAGCCTGCGTTCAACCCGAAAGGTGGCACCGTCACCGCGGGTACTTCGTCGCAGATCACCGACGGTGCTTCGTGCATGATCGTCATGTCTGGCCAGCGCGCCATGGACCTGGGCATCCAGCCATTGGCGGTGATTCGCGCCATGGCCGTGGCCGGCGTCGACCCGGCGATCATGGGCTACGGCCCGGTGCCATCGACCCAGAAAGCCCTCAAGCGTGCCGGCCTGAGCATGGCCGATATCGACTTCATCGAGCTCAACGAAGCCTTCGCCGCACAAGCCTTGCCTGTGCTGAAAGACTTGAAAGTGCTCGACAAGATGGATGAGAAGGTTAACCTGCACGGCGGCGCCATTGCTTTGGGCCACCCGTTCGGTTGCTCGGGTGCACGTATTTCCGGCACCCTGCTCAACGTCATGAAGCAGAATGGCGGTACTCTGGGGGTGGCGACCATGTGCGTCGGCCTCGGCCAGGGCATCACCACTGTCTTCGAACGCGTCTGATCGCGTCGCGGGACAGCAGCCGGGGCCTTGTGCCCCGGTTTTTGTTTTTTACAGGTTTTATTAAAAAGGGTGAGCGACATGCAGATACAGCCAGGCGTATACCGGCACTACAAGGGGCCTGAGTACCGTGTCTTCAGTGTTGCGCAGCACTCCGAAACTGAAGAGTGGATGGTCTTCTACCAATGCCTGTATGGTGAATATGGGTTCTGGGTACGGCCCCTTTCGATGTTCCAGGAGTCCGTCGAGGTTGACGGCGAGCAGGTGCCACGCTTTGCTTTGGTCAAGGCCGAAGAAGGGTTGCCTGGGCTGCTGGCCAAGTCGCACGAGTGATCGACCGCGCTTGACCTCACTGTTTTGCCACTATATATAGCGGTGCCGCGTCTGGCACCTGACGCGTTTTTCATCTTCAGATTCAGGAATACTCCGATCCATGGGCAAATCGCTGGTCATTGTGGAATCCCCGGCCAAGGCCAAGACCATCAACAAGTACCTGGGCAACCAGTACGTGGTGAAGTCGAGTATCGGCCATATCCGAGACCTCCCCACCAGCGGTTCGGCCAGCGCTAGCAAAGAGCCGGCCGCCAAGCGTGGTAAGGCTGCGGGTGAGGCGCCGGCCCTTTCGCCGAAAGAAAAGGCACGCCGCCAGCTGGTGGCACGCATGGGTGTCGACCCCGACCACGGCTGGAAGGCCAAGTACGAGATCCTGCCTGGCAAGGAAAAGGTGATCGAAGAGCTGCGCCGCCTGGCCAAGGATGCTGACACCATCTACCTCGCAACCGACTTGGACCGCGAAGGGGAGGCCATTGCATGGCACCTGCGCGAAGCCATCGGTGGTGACGACACCCGCTACAAGCGCGTGGTGTTCAACGAAATTACCAAGAAGGCCATTCAAGAGGCCTTCTCGCAACCGGGCGAGCTGGACATCGACCGCGTCAACGCCCAGCAGGCGCGGCGCTTCCTCGATCGCGTGGTGGGCTACATGGTTTCGCCACTGCTGTGGGCAAAGATCGCCCGTGGCCTGTCTGCAGGCCGTGTACAGTCGGTCGCGGTGAAGCTGGTGGTTGAGCGCGAGCGCGAGATCCGTGCCTTCATCCCCGAAGAGTACTGGGAGATCCACGCCGACCTGGGCACCGCCAAGAACGCCAAGGTGCGGTTCGAAGTGGCGCGCGAGAAAGGCGAGGCCTTCAAGCCGCTCAACGAAGCACAGGCCATGGCAGCGCTGGAGAAGCTCAAGGCTTCCAGCTACAGCGTGGTCAAGCGTGAAGACCGCCCGACCAGCAGCAAGCCGTCGGCGCCGTTCATCACGTCTACCTTGCAGCAAGCCGCGAGCAACCGCCTGGGCTTCGGCGTGAAGAAAACCATGATGATGGCCCAGCGTCTGTACGAAGCGGGTTACATCACCTACATGCGTACCGACTCCACCAACCTGTCGGCCGATGCCCTGGACATGGCGCGCAGCTACATCGAGCGCGAGTTCGGCAAGCAGTACCTGCCGGAAAACCCGCTGGTGTATGGCAGCAAGGAAGGCGCCCAGGAGGCGCACGAAGCGATTCGTCCTTCTGACGTCAACACCCACCCGACCAAGCTCAGCGGCATGGAGCGCGATGCAGAGCGCCTGTACGAGCTGATCTGGCGCCAGTTCCTGGCCTGCCAGATGCCGCCAGCGCAGTACCTGTCCACCAGCGTCACGGTGGCGGCTGGCGACTTCGAGCTGCGTGCCAAGGGCCGTATCCTCAAGTTCGACGGTTACACCCGCGTGCTGCCGCAACAGAGCAAGCCGGGCGAAGACGATGTGCTGCCGGAAATGGTCCAGGGTGAAGCGCTCAAGCTGATCCAGATCGACCCGAGCCAGCACTTCACCAAGCCGCCAGCGCGCTTCACTGAAGCCAGCCTGGTCAAGGAAATGGAAAAGCGCGGTATCGGTCGCCCGTCGACCTACGCGGCGATCATCTCGACCATCCAGGACCGTGGCTATGTGACATTGCACAACCGCCGCTTCTATTCCGAGAAGATGGGCGACATCGTTACCGAGCGCCTGTCCGAGAGCTTCTCCAACCTGATGGACTACGGCTTCACCGCCGGCATGGAAGAGAACCTCGACGACGTGGCCCAGGGCGAGCGTGACTGGAAGAACGTGCTCGACGAGTTCTACGGCGACTTCAGCAAAAAGCTGCAGACGGCCGAGTCGGCCGAAAACGGCATGCGTGCCAACCAGCCGACCATGACCAACATTCCGTGCAAGGAATGTGGCCGCCCGATGATGATTCGTACCGCCTCCACTGGCGTGTTCCTCGGCTGCTCGGGCTACAGCCTGCCGCCCAAGGAGCGTTGCAAGGCAACCGTCAACCTGGTGCCTGGTGACGAGATTGCCGCGGATGACGAGGGTGAGTCGGAGTCCCGCGTGCTGTTGGGCAAGCACCGTTGCCCGATCTGCGCCACGGCGATGGACGCTTACCTGCTGGACGAGAAGCACAAGCTGCACATCTGTGGTAACAACCCGGATTGCGCCGGCTACGAGATCGAAGAGGGCAGCTACCGCATCAAGGGTTACGAAGGGCCGAGCCTGGAGTGCGACAAGTGTGGCAGCGAGATGCAGCTCAAGACTGGCCGTTTCGGCAAGTTCTTCGGTTGCACCAACCCAGCGTGCAAGAACACCCGCAAGCTGCTCAAAAGCGGTGAGGCGGCGCCACCGAAGATGGACAAGGTGGAAATGCCAGAGCTGAAGTGCGAGAAGGTCGATGACACCTACGTGTTGCGCGATGGTGCTTCGGGGTTGTTCCTGGCGGCCAGCCAGTTCCCGAAAAACCGCGAGACGCGTGCGCCGCTGGTACTGGAGATCGTGCCGCACAAGCATGAGATCGATCCGAAGTACCACTTCCTCTGCGATGCCCCGCAGAAGGACCCGGAAGGCCGCCCAGCGGTGATTCGCTACAGCCGCAAGACCAAGGAGCAGTACGTGCAGTCCGAGGTCGATGGCAAGCCGACGGGGTGGAAGGCGTTCTACGACGGCAATGCGTGGAAGGTTGAAGACAAGCGCTGATTGGCGTTGAACTGGGGCCGCTTTGCGCCCCATCGCCGGCAAGCCGGCTCCCACAGGTACAGCGCCATTTCAACGGTGGCGCTCCCCCTATAGGAGCCGGCTTGCCGGCGATGGGGCGCAAAGCGGCCCCAGTTGTTTATGCGACATTCAGCTTGCGGCCAGCCAGGCCATCCCTGAAACTGATCCTAATCGCTTACCAGCCTTCAGGGAGGTCACTCGAGATGGCCCAGGAACTCTACACCCGCACCAACCAGAAACTGTTCTTCGCCGGCCTCGCGCTCGAGTCCATGGCCAAAGCCGAACAAGGCCAAGCCATGAACGCTCAGGGCCTGGTCCAGGCCGAACGCGAATCGGCGCTGTTTCACTTGTACGGCGCGCTACTGGGCCTGTGCCATGAAATCGGTGGCTACTACCGCCTGCCAGCGGCGTCGAGTGTTGAGCAACTGCTTGAAGGCGATGCGCTGAATGGCATCGCTATCCCCGAGGTGGCCGAGCTGCTGGAATTGGCCCGTCAGCGCGAAACCTGGCTGGCGCAAATGCTGGGTGCTTATGCCGATTTGTTCCGACCACCGGTCGCGAAAAAAACGCCTAAAACCGATGTCACCCAGCCGCTGATTCAGGCCGTCAATCTCGATGAGCCCGAGCAGCCTGCGCTGTCGCGAGAAGAGCTGGAAAGCTGGCGCAGCAACCTTAAAAGCTTGGTGAGACGTTTCCGTGACGCGTTGAGTGAGTGCTGATAGGCGCTGCGGCTGATACAATGCTGGCCTTTCGTGGAGAACAGCCTTTTATGTCTACGTCTTTTCTGGAAATTGTCGAGTTGCCTGATGGCCGGATCGAACTGCGTCGTGCGGAGGATGAGGGCTCTCTGGTAACCCTGGATTTCTCGGAAGACGCCAAGGCGTTCCTGCAGGGTCAGCATGTAGAAGTGGCCAAGGCCATGCTCAGTGTCGGTGTGCAGATGGCCGGCCGCCTGATGGACGGCGAACTCGAGCGCGACGAAGGCCCTCGCGTTCTGCATTGATCGCGTTGCGTGGTATCAGTGCTTTTGAAGTAACAGGCAAAGCCTGAACATCAGCCGAGGCGGATGTTCAGGCTTTGTGCGTTTCCGGTGCTGGCTGAGCGCAGCAGCAGTTGACGCGCACTGGCATTGACGCTGCCAAGCCAGCTGACCACGGTGTGGCTGCGGCCAAGGCGCAGCGCTTCGCAGGTCAGTTGCAGCGGGCTCTGATTGCCACGAGGGTGCAGCAGCAGGATGCGTTCGCGGTTGAGGCCGGCATCGCGTAACCATGCCTGGGTCAGGCTCGAGGGTGGGGCGATCAGGGTCAGCCAGCGGGCGTCTTCCTCTTCGCTCAGTTCGCGCAGGACCGGGGCCAACAGGCTCTGGCAATGCTCGGCAGCGCCGCGCAGTGACAGCTCGCTGAACAGCTCGGGGTGGCTGCTCTTGCGCGTCTGCTCGCTGGCCTTCAGGCCCGGCAGAATGGGCTGGGCAAGGAATGCTTCGAACAATGGCAACTGGGCTTGCTCGGGTGCGTGAATGAACTGCTGCATGGCGCCTCCTGGATCAGCGGCGTATGACGCCGACGCTCAAGCCCTCGATCACCAGCTCCTGTTCTTTCAGGTCGACTTCGATGGGGGCGAATTCGGGGTTTTCGGCAACCAGCCAGACCTTGGTGCCTTCGCGCTTGAAGCGCTTGACGGTCACTTCGTCACCGATGCGGGCGACAACGATCTGGCCATTACGGGCCTCGCGGCAGGTGTGCACTGCCAGCAGGTCACCGTCGAAAATGCCCACATCCTTCATGCTCATGCCGTGCACGCGGAGCAGATAGTCGGCGCGAGGGTGGAAGAAGGCAGGGTTGATGTTGCAGGATTGCTCGATGTGCTGCTCGGCGAGGATCGGTGCGCCCGCTGCGACCCGGCCGATGATCGGCAGGCCGCTTTCGTCGGCCTTGGCCTCGAACCCGGGGATACGGATGCCGCGGGATGCGCCGGGGGTCATCTCGATGGCGCCTTTGCGAGCAAGGGCCTTCAGGTGCTCTTCGGCGGCGTTGGGCGATTTGAAGCCCAGCTCCTGAGCGATTTCAGCGCGTGTCGGTGGGAAGCCGTTGTCTTCAAGGCAACGTTTGATGAACGCGAGAATTTCAGCTTGGCGTGGCGTCAGTTTCAACATGGTGAGCGCTCTGTCTTTTTATACAGTGACTGGGATTATATACAGTACTGGATGAGCTGCAAGCACCCTGTACGAAGAAACAGCGAGAATGGCGCTTGCAGCGCGATCATTGGCGTTTTTAAATGGCGACCGCCCAGTCACCGAGCCTTGACAGACGCAGGCCTGAAACGTATGTTTCAAACACCTGTTTGTCTGGCGGAATAATCATGGCCCAATCGGAAACCGTTGAACGCATTCTCGATGCTGCCGAGCAGCTGTTCGCGGAAAGAGGCTTCGCTGAAACCTCGTTGCGGTTGATCACCAGCAAGGCCGGGGTGAACCTGGCGGCGGTCAACTACCACTTCGGTTCCAAAAAGGCCCTTATCCAGGCGGTCTTCTCGCGTTTCCTCGGCCCTTTCTGTGCCAGCCTGGAACGTGAACTCGAGCGTCGCCAGGCGCGCCCAGAGCAAAAGCCCAGCCTCGAAGAGCTGCTCGAAATGCTCGTCGAGCAGGCCCTGGCCGTGCAGCCGCGCAGCAATAATGACCTGTCTATCTTCATGCGCCTGCTGGGGCTGGCTTTCAGCCAGAGCCAGGGGCACCTGCGGCGTTACCTGGAAGACATGTACGGCAAGGTGTTCCGCCGCTACATGCTGCTGGTCAACGAAGCCGCGCCACGGGTTCCGCCGCTGGAGCTGTTCTGGCGCGTGCACTTCATGCTCGGCGCCGCCGCGTTCAGCATGTCCGGGATCAAGGCGTTGCGCGCCATCGCCGAAACCGATTTTGGCATCAATACCTCGATCGAACAGGTCATGCGCCTGATGGTGCCGTTCCTGGCAGCAGGCATGCGCGCCGACAGCGGGGTCACCGACGAAGCGATGGCCGCCGCCCAATTGCGCCCGCGCAGCAAGACCAGCAGCACAGCCACCGCCAAGGCCTGAAGGCTGGGCGGGGCAGGGCGCTTCGGCTAAGCTAGCGCCCATGCCCGATCTCGATCTATTGCACATCTCCCTCGCCGACCAATGCCTCTATGGGTTCGCCCAGGGCCGCTTGTGCCTGCGCCTGGCGGTGTCCACGGCGCGTAACGGCGCCGGCGAGCGCAATGGTTCGGGCTGCACGCCGCGGGGCCTGCATCAGGTACGGGCGAAAATTGGCGCGGGCCTGCCGCTGAACGCGGTGTTGCGTGGGCGGCGCTGGACCGGTGAGGTCTGGTCGCCTGAGTTACATGAGCGGTTTCCCGGGCGGGACTGGGTCCTCACCCGCATACTCTGGCTTAGTGGCTGCGAGCCGGGCGTCAACCGCCTCGGCGCCGTCGACACCTTTCGCCGCTATATCTACTTGCATGGCACACCTGAGACCGAACCTTTGGGTGTGCCGCTGTCCCATGGCTGCATACGCCTGCACAACACCGATTTGCTTGG
Source organism: Pseudomonas sp. B21-031 (assembly GCF_024748985.1). Classification (NCBI taxonomy): domain Bacteria; kingdom Pseudomonadati; phylum Pseudomonadota; class Gammaproteobacteria; order Pseudomonadales; family Pseudomonadaceae; genus Pseudomonas; species Pseudomonas sp. B21-031. The sequence goes on from NZ_CP087181.1 coordinate 1,804,712, forward strand.
CCTGTTCGATCGGGTCCCGGCCCATTGCCGGGTGCGCATCGAAGAGGCGGCTTGCCCCCAGTGGGCTTTTTTAAGTCTTCAATGAAGGATTTCCCATGACCGTCAGCCTGCAAGGCTCCTTGATGGTGGACATCGCCGGTAAATGGCTGACCGCCGAAGACCGTCACCTGCTGCGCCAACCTGAAGTGGCCGGCTTGATCATCTTTGCCCGCAATATCGACAGCCCGCGCCAGGTGCGCGAACTGTGTGCGTCCATTCGCGCGATTCGCCCGGACTTGATCCTGGCCGTCGACCAAGAGGGCGGGCGTGTGCAGCGGCTGCGCCAAGGCTTTGTGCGCCTGCCGGCCATGCGTGCATTGGCCGACAACGACAACGCCGATTACCTGGCGAAGCAGTGCGGATGGTTGATGGCCACCGAGGTGCTGGCGGTAGGCCTGGACCTGAGCTTCGCCCCCGTGCTCGACCTGGACCACCAGCGCAGTGCGGTGGTCGGCAGCCGCGCCTTCGAAGGTGACCCGCAGCGTGCCACGCAGCTGGCGGCGGCCTTCATTCGCGGCATGAACGCTGCGGGCATGGCGGCCTGCGGCAAGCACTTCCCGGGGCACGGTTGGGCCGAGGCCGACTCGCACGTGGCCATCCCCACTGACGAGCGCAGCCTTGAACAGTTGCGCCAGGCGGACCTGGTGCCCTTCACCCGGCTCAGCGGCCAGCTGGCAGCGGTGATGCCGGCCCACGTGATCTACCCGCAGGTCGACAACCAGCCCGCCGGCTTCTCGCGGCGTTGGCTGCAGCACATCCTGCGCGGTGAGCTGGGCTTTGACGGGGTGATTTTCAGTGACGACCTGTCCATGGCCGGTGCGCACGTGGTCGGGGACGCGGCCAACCGCATCGAAGCAGCTTTGAGTGCTGGCTGCGACATGGGCCTGGTGTGCAACGACCGGGCGGCGGCAGAGCTGGCATTGAGTGCGGCGCAGCGGCTGAAGGTCAAGCCTTCGCCGCGCATTGCACGGATGCGCGGGCAGGGCTTTGCGCGCACCGATTATCGCCAGCAGCCGCGTTGGCTGGAGGCGTTGGGGGCGTTGCGCGAGGCGCAGCTGGTCGATTGACTGATCCGGCCGTATTCGAGGGTAGGCCGGATTTACCCACTTCCCGGTAGGAGCAGCCTTGTGCTGCGAAGGCGGCGGTGACAACAGCGAAGATCAAGGGTGTTGTCACCGGCCTCTTCGCAGCGCAAGGCTGCTCCTACAGAGAGTGCTCACAAGCGCTTAGCGGCCGCGCTTCCCTGGCAAGGGGGCAAACAGCGCCTCGATCTCATCATCCCCCAGCCGCCACTGCCCGGCCTGCCCGCCATCGAGCAGGCTTGCCGCCAGGGCCGCCTTTTCTTGCTGCAACAGCTGAATCTTCTCTTCCACCGTGCCGCGGGTAATCAGCTTGAACACGAACACCGGTTTGTCCTGACCGATGCGGTAGGCGCGGTCGGTGGCCTGGTTTTCGCTGGCCGGGTTCCACCAGGGGTCGAAGTGGATCACCGTGTCCGCAGCTGTCAGGTTCAACCCGGTGCCACCCGCCTTGAGGCTGATCAGGAACACATCGCTGTCACCCTGCTGGAATGCTTGCACCGGCGTGCGGCGGTCGCGGGTGTCGCCTGTCAGCAGGCTGTAACGCACCTTGCGCTTTTGCAGTTCTTGCTCGATCAGTGCCAGCATCGAGGTGAACTGGGAGAACAGCAGTACCCGCCGGCCTTCACTGAGCAGCTCTTCGAGCATTTCCAGCAGGGCGCCGAGCTTGCCTTTATCGGCCTGGTTGCCCTTGGTCTCGACGCCCTTCACCAGGCGCAGGTCGCAGCACACCTGGCGTAACTTGAGCAGGGCATCAAGGATGACAATCTGGCTGCGCGAGGCGCCGTTGCGGGCGATTTCGTCGCGCACTTTCTTGTCCATCGCCACCCGTACGGCCTCGTAGGTATCGCGCTGGGCATCGCTGAGTTCGACCCAGTGCACCATCTCGGTCTTGGCGGGCAGTTCGGTGGCCACCTGTTCCTTGGTGCGGCGCAGCAGGAACGGGCGGATGCGGCTGACCAGGTGGGCCATGCGTTCGGCGTCGCCGCGGCGTTCGATCGGGGTGCGGTAATCCTGGTTGAAGCGCTTGAGGTCGCCCAGCCAGCCCGGCATCAGGAAGTGGAAGATCGACCACAGTTCGCCGAGGTTGTTTTCCATCGGCGTACCGGTCAGGCACAGGCGTTGCTCGGCCTGCAGCTCGCAGACGGCGAGGGCGGCTTTGCTGGTGCTGCTTTTGATGTTCTGCGCCTCGTCGAGCACCAGCACGTGCCAGTGCTGCGTGCGTAAGTGTTCGAGGTCACGGGGCACGAGGGCATAGGTGGTGAGCACCAGGTCGTAGTCGTGCAGCGTAGCGAAATGCTTGCTGCGCCCTGGGCCCTGCAGTGCCACCACACGCAGGTCGGGGGCAAAGCGTTTGGCCTCGTCGAGCCAGTTGGGTATCAGGCTGGTCGGCATCACTGCCAGGGCGGGAGTGGTCAGGCGGCCGGACTGTTTCTCCAGCAACAGGTGAGCCAGGGTTTGCAGGGTCTTGCCCAGGCCCATGTCGTCGCCGAGGATGCCGCCCGTGCCCATTTCGCGCAGGGCTTGTAACCAGTTCAGGCCTTGTTGCTGATAAGGGCGCAGGGCCGCGTTCAGTTGCGCGGGCGGCTCGACCTGCAGGTCGCGTGCGTCACGCAGGCGCTTGCCCAGGTCGCGCACGTGCGCGCCGCCTTCCCAGTGCAGCGGCAGGTGATCGAGCTCGTTCAAGCGCGCGGCATCGGCCCGGTCCAGGCGCAGTGAAGGGCCTGCGGCGTCTTCATGCAGGTAGAGCTCACCAAGGGTGCCCATCACTGCCTTGATCCGGCCGTAGGGCAGGGCGACGCGCAGCGCGGGGCTGTCGAGGCGGCCGCGGTTAAGGTCGATCAGCAAGTGTTCGTCGTCACTGCGTCGGGCCAGTTCGCTGGCGCGCAGCAGCTCGGGGTTACTGCGCAGCAACTGCAGCACGATCGGCAGCAGGCTGTGGCGCTGGCCATCGACCACGATGCCCAGTTCCAGGTCGAACCATTCATGCCCGGGGGCTTCGTCGATGCTGGCGTACCAGTCGTCCACCTCGTGCAGGTTGAAGGAGAAATCGCGGTGGATGTCGATCACCCAGCCGGCTTCGCGCAGGCGGGCCAAGCCGTTGCGGGCGAAGTGCAGCCAGGCCTCGTCATCGGGCAGTTGGTGCATCTCGCCCGCACTGTTGGGCAGGGCCTTGCTCTGCCGGGTGGCGGCCTTGAAGCCGAGGTCGCGTAGCGTCTTGCGCAGCGCCTGTTCGGCCTTGGGCTGGCGGCGAATACGCTGGCTGGTGGCATCCACCAGGCGGGTCAACGGTTTGTCGTCGCTGCCGCTGGCGCGCAGGCCGTCGTAGTCGAACGACAGCGCGGCGCGGTGCTGCATCTGGCGCTGCATGCGGCCGGTCTTGGGCATGTAGGCGCTGTACTCGAGGCTGCCCAGGGTCAGGTGAGGGCGAGGCTCGATCGTGTCGATCTGTTCGCTGCGGACCTTGGTGGGGGTCGGCACCTGACGGTTCAATGCGTTCAAGCGATGGCTCAGGGGGATGATCAGGTGCTCGGGAACCGTCGGGGCGCTGGCTAATTGGCTGGCAATGAACGGGTCAAGGTCATGCAGCAGTTTGCCGGTCTGCCCGCTTTGTGGGTCGACGTAATAGAGGGGGTCGACCGGCAGTGCCAGCATGTGGGTATTTTCAGCATGGTGCCAGGCGCCGCGGTAGCTGCCGTTGTCCAGCCGAACCCAACGAAATTCGGCTTGCAGGTCGGGGCCTTGGGCCAGGGGTTTCTGCTGTTGGCCATACAGCAAGCGGCCGGTGGCGAGGGCATACTCGTAGAGTTCGGCGCCCTTTTTGCCTTCCAGGCGTGCGACGGGCAGGCTGTAATCCTTGCTGAGGGCATCGATCAGCCGCAGCGCACGCAAGTCTTCATCGGTCACGTACTTGGGTGTGTAGTAGATCAGCTCGGGCATCGAACTGGGCCGGCCCAGCTTCAAGCTGTCATCGGGCTGCCGGGTGCCTTTGAACACGCTGAGCATGCACTGGCCATGGTTATTGCTCACCACATAGTAGAGTGCGGGGCCTTTGCGCTTGGCGGGTTCTGTGGCAACGCTTGCCGGTACTTCCAGGGCCTCGACCCAATGTGCGAGTTCAGGGGGCAGTTCTAGGGACTGCTGCGCTGCTGGCGTAACGGCAAGGGGTTCGTCAGGTGTGCCTTCGACCCAGTCCGGGCCGCGTTCAAGCAGATAGAGCGCCGCTGCACAGTGCTTGCAATTGTTACCGACAGGGCACGAGCAGGTGCCCTCGCATTCAAGGCCGTCCTCGGTCATGTCCAGCGTGATGCGCTGGTAATAGGCGCGGCCGCCAGAGCCTGCGCACTGCGCGCGGATGGTCAGGTCCAGGATCGATACGATTTCGCTCCTGCCTTCCTCTGCATAGTCGAAGCCGCGTTGCAGCGTAGTGCGGTCAAACGCGAACCTCCAGTTGTCAAGCCCGCGGATAAAGAACTGCGCATCGGTCTCGCTCACATCACTGCTCCATCATCTCCGGGTCCATCTCTGGCAGCTTACGCATCCCTGCCGGTGTCACCTTCAGCAGCACCGCCAGGTGCCCGCCGTCGAGGAACGTCAGCTGGCCGCCCTTGACGTTGCTGTTGCTCTGCTTGAATTGCTCGCTGCGCAGCACGCTGCCGTTGCCGTCGAGCTGGTTGACCCAGAAGTTGGCCTCCACCGCGATGAAGCGGCCTTCGGCGATGCTCAGGTTGCCTTCGATGGGGAAGTGGCCGAACTGCTCTTCGCCTTCGCCCAGGGCGATGCGGCTGGGCTCGCTGCCGACCTGCTGCTGCCAGGCCTTGTGCATCAGCACGGTGTAGTCGGCGGTGGCTTGCAGGCGGGTGGTTTCATCGTCCAGCCCCAGTGGGCGTTCGGCGGCCTTGTCCAGGCGCGGGGCACCAGCGCTCCAGTCTTCGGGGGCGAACGGGCTGGTGAAGGCGGGGACGCTGTTTTGCCGCACCAGGATCATTTCTACCTGATACAGGCCTTCGGCGAAGGCGGCTGGCGCGAACAGCGCCAGCAGCAGGGTCAGGCAACGGATGGCACGCATGGATCTTCCTTAGGCAGGCTGTGGGGTCAGGCGCTCGAACAGCGCCTCAAGGGTGTTGAAACGTTCGTCGGGGCGTTCCATCGGTACCAGGAAGCGGAACTGGGTGGCGCCTTCGAACTTGTAGCGTTTGGGCTGGCCCTGGATCAGCTTGATCAGGGTCAGCGGGTCGACCGGTGTCTCGGCCTCGAACTCAAGCTTGCCGCCGTTGGGGCCAGCATCGACTTTCTTGATGCCGAGCTTTTCCGCCTGCAGCTTGAGCGAGGTCAGGCGCATCAGGTTTTTGGTTGGCTCCGGCAGCAGGCCGAAGCGGTCGATCATCTCGACTTGCAAGTCCTTGAGGCCTTCTTCGTCGGCGGCCGAGGCGATGCGCTTGTAAAGGATCAGGCGTGCATGCACATCGGGCAGGTAGCCCTCGGGGATCAGGGCCGGCAGGCGCAGGTTGATCTCTGGGCCGCCACCCAGTGGCTGTTCGAGGTTTGGCTGGGCACCCTTGCGGATCGCCTTGACCGCGCGTTCGAGCATTTCCATGTAAAGGGTGAAACCGACCGCCTGGATCTGCCCGCTTTGGCCTTCGCCCAGCAGTTCACCAGCGCCGCGGATTTCCAGGTCGTTGGTGGCCAGCACGAAGCCTGCCCCCAGGTCCTGGGTGTTGGCGATGGCTTCCAGGCGCTTCTCGGCGTCGCTGCTGACCTTTTGACGTGCTGGCGTCAGCAGGTAGGCGTAGGCCTGGTGGTGGCTGCGGCCGACCCGGCCACGCAACTGGTGCAACTGGGCCAGGCCGAACTTGTCAGCGCGCTCGATGACAATGGTGTTGGCGCTTGGCACGTCGATGCCGGTCTCGATGATGGTCGAGGCGATCAGCACATTGAAGCGCTTGTGGTAGAAGTCGCTCATCACCTGTTCCAGCTCGCGCTCGCGCATCTGGCCGTGGCCGATGCCGATACGCGCTTCCGGGACCAGTTCGGCAAGGTCTGCAGCGCACTTCTCGATGGTTTTCACGTCGTTGTGCAGGTAGTACACCTGGCCACCGCGCAGCAGTTCACGCAGCAGGGCTTCTTTGACCGTGCTGTTGTTGTGTTCCATGACGAAGGTGCGTACCGACAGGCGTCGGGCGGGCGGTGTGGCGATGATCGACAGGTCGCGCATGCCGGCCACGGCCATGTTCAGGGTGCGCGGAATCGGCGTGGCGGTCAGGGTGAGAATGTCCACCTCGCTGCGCAGGGCTTTGAGCTGTTCCTTCTGGCGTACGCCAAAGCGGTGCTCTTCGTCGATCACTACCAGGCCCAGGTCTTTGAAGCGCACATCGTCCTGCAGCAGCTTGTGGGTGCCGATGAGGATGTCGATCTTGCCTTCGGCCAGGTCCGCCGCCGCGCTGGCGACTTCCTTGGCCGATTTGAAACGGCTCATCACTTCGACGGTTACCGGCCAGTCGGCGAAGCGGTCGCGGAAGCTGTTGTAGTGCTGTTGGGCCAGCAGGGTAGTAGGCACCAGTACCGCTACCTGGCGGCCGCTGTGCACGGCGATGAAGGCCGCGCGCATGGCCACTTCGGTCTTGCCGAAGCCCACGTCGCCGCACACCAGGCGGTCCATCGGCTTGGCCGCGAGCATGTCGGCGCGTACGGCTTCGATGGCGTTCTGCTGGTCGGGGGTTTCTTCGAAGGGGAACCCGGCACTGAAGGTGGCGTAGTCGGCAGCGGGGTCGGCAAAGGCGTAGCCCTTGCGCGCGGCGCGGCGGGCATAGATGTCGAGCAGTTCGGCGGCGACATCACGCACCTGTTCGGCGGCCTTGCGCTTGGCCTTCTGCCAGGCCTCGGAGCCGAGCCGGTGCAGCGGCGCCAGGGCGTCATCGCTGCCGGTGTAGCGGGCGATCAGGTGCAGGTTGGCCACCGGCACGTACAGCTTGGCGCCCTCGGCATATTCCAGGGTGAGGAACTCGGCGGCCTGGCCGTCGATCTCCAGGGTAGCCAGGCCCAGGTAGCGGCCCACGCCATGGTCGATATGCACCACCGGTGCGCCTTCGCGCAATTCGGTGAGGTTCTTGATCACCGCATCGTTGGCGGTCTCGCCGCGCTTGTCGCGCCGCCGGCGCTGCATCACGCGCTGGCCGAACAGCGGGCTCTCGGCGATCAGGGCCAGGGCCGGGTCGTCCAGCACCAGGCCTTCATCAAGCGGGGCAATGGTGATCGCCAGCCGCTCGGAGCCGGTAATGAAGTCGGTCCAGCCTTCGACGGTGTGCGGGCGCAGTTTCAGGCGTTCGAGCAGTTCCAGCAGCACTTCGCGACGGCCCGCAGACTCGGCGGTAAACAGTACGCGGCCAGGGAACTGGTCAAGGAAGCTGGACAGCGCCGCCAGTGGCTGGTTGGCCTTGGCCTCAATGGCAAGTTCGGGCAGGGCGCGTGCCGGGAAGCGTTCACGGCCGGCGCCTGCCTCGACGTCGTCGGCGCTGACCACCACCCGCGGCCATTGCTTTAGCCGGGCGAAACAGTCTTCCACCGGCAGGAACAGCTCGGCAGGCGGCAGCAGCGGGCGGCTCAGGTCGCCACGGCGGTCTTCGTAGCGCCCACGCACGTCGTTCCAGAAGTGCTCGGCGGCCTGCTCGACGCCGGGCAGGGAAAACACCTGGGTGTCGCTGGGCAGGTAGTCGAACAGCGTCGAGGTGTCTTCGAAGAACAGCGGCAGGTAGTACTCGATGCCGGCGGGAATGATGCCGCTGGCCAGGTCCTGGAAGATTGCGCTGCGGCGGAAGTCGACGTCAAAGCGTTCGCGGAAGCGCGCCTTGAAGCGGGTCACTTCCTCTTTTTGCATCGGAAATTCGCGTGCTGGCAGCAGGCGCACCGAGTCGACCTTGTCGATCGAGCGCTGGGTCTCGGGGTCGAAGGTGCGCAGCGTCTCGATTTCGTCATCGAACAGGTCGATGCGGTAGGGCAGCTTGCTGCCCATGGGGTAAAGGTCGATCAGTGCGCCGCGCACGGCGAATTCGCCATGTTCATAGACAGTGTCGACGCAGCGATAGCCGCTGGCTTCGAGGCGCGTGCGCATTTGCTCGACGTCGATGGTCTGGCCGATGTCCAGCACCAGGCTGCTGCCCAGCAGGAAGCGGGTCGGCGCCAGGCGGTGCAGGGCGGTGGTGATCGGCACGACGAGAATGCCGTGGCTCAGCTCCGGCAGCCGGTACAAGCTGGCAATGCGCTGGGAGATGATGTCCTGGTGCGGCGAGAACAGGTCGTAGGGCAGGGTTTCCCAGTCGGGGAAGGGCAGCACCGGCAGGTCTGGGGCAAAGAAGCGCAGCTCCTGTTCCAGACGGTCGGCGGCCTGGCTGTCGGCGGTCAGCAGCAGGGTAAAGCGGCCAGCGCTGCTGGCGGCTTCGGCAATGGCAAGGCTGAGGGCGGCACCGGGCAGGTTGCCCCAGGTTTGTTTGCCGGCCGTGGCCGACAGTTGCGGTAGGCGCAGAACTGACACGGGAGATTGCACTCCAAGCGTTGCGGCAAAGACACCGATTGTACCGGTGCCGGTGCCTGCTGTCAGGCTCCAAAGGCCATGAACACTGGCTCTGGCTGCTGCGACAGGCGCTCATTGCCCGTTCCGCGTTGGGGCGTCATAATGTAGCCCCTTTTTTCTGTCCCTACATGTGGAAGGTTCCCGTGACTCAGAAGCCCGACCAGTGTCTTGGTGAGTGGATTGATCGTGAAGCATTGGCTGAAGCGATGATCCCGCTTATCGGTCAGCTCTACCGCAACAACAACGTGGTGAGCTCGATTTATGGCCGCAGCCTGATCAACCGTTCGGTTATCTCGATCCTCAAAGCCCACCGCTTTGCGCGTCATCGTCAGACCGACGAGACCGAACTGTCTGTCCACGAGACGTTCCCCCTGCTCAAGGCCATGAGCGAGCTGAAACTGGGTGCCGCTTCGGTCGACCTGGGCAAGCTGGCCAACAAATTCAAGCAGGAAGGCAACGGCCGCAGCGCCGAGCAGTTCGTGCGTGAAGAGCTGGCTGACGTAGTTGGCCAACAGAACGCTTCGGCCCGTAAAGGCACCGACGTCGTCCTGTACGGTTTCGGCCGCATCGGCCGCCTGCTGGCGCGCATCCTGATCGAGAAGACCGGTGGTGGCGACGGCCTGCGCCTGCGTGCCATCGTCGTGCGCAAAGGCGCCGAGAACGACCTGGTCAAGCGTGCCAGCCTGCTGCGCCGTGACTCGGTGCACGGCCCGTTCGATGGCACCATCACCATCGACGAAGCCAACAACACCATCACCGCCAATGGCAACCTGATCCAGGTTATCTACGCCAAGAACCCGAGCGAAGTCGACTACACCCAGTACGGCATCGACAACGCGCTGATCGTCGACAACACCGGTGTATGGCGTGACGCCGACGGCCTGGGCCAGCACCTGGCCTGCCCGGGCGCTGCCCGCGTGATCCTCACCGCACCTGGCAAGGGCGCGCTGAAGAACATCGTGCACGGCATCAACCACGGTGACATCACTGCCGATGACAAGATCATCTCGGCTGCTTCCTGCACCACCAACGCCATCGTGCCGGTGCTGAAGGCTGTCAACGACAAGTACGGCATCGTCAACGGCCACGTCGAAACCGTTCACTCGTTCACCAACGACCAGAACCTGATCGACAACTTCCACAAGGGCAGCCGCCGTGGCCGTGCCGCGCCGCTGAACATGGTTATCACCGAGACCGGTGCCGCCACTGCAGCCGCCAAGGCACTGCCAGTGCTGAAGGGCAAGCTGACCGGCAACGCGATTCGCGTACCGACGCCGAACGTCTCGATGGCCATCCTGAACCTGAACCTGGAAAAGCCCACCACTCGCGAAGAGATCAACGAGTACCTGCGTCAGACGGCCATGCACTCGGAGCTGCACAAGCAGATCGACTTCGTCAGCTCGCAGGAAGTGGTTTCGACCGACTTCGTCGGCTCGCGCCACGCCGGTGTGGTTGACGCAGAGGCGACCATCGCCAACGACAACCGCGTTGTGCTGTACGTTTGGTACGACAACGAATTCGGTTACAGCTGCCAGGTGGTTCGTGTGATGGAAGACATGGCCGGTGTGAACCCGCCAGCGTTTCCACGCTGATTCGCTTGTAAGGCAATGAAAAAACGGGAACCTTCGGGTTCCCGTTTTTTTTGCCGGCCTCTTCGCAGCACAAGGCTGCTCCTACCAGGCTGGCGCCGTAACGGTAGGAGCAGCCTTGTGCTGCGAAGAGGCCAGTACCGGCAGCCGAGAACTTCAATTTGCGCGCAATCCCGCTACTTTTCCTTGTGCTCCTCACCGCCTGCAACCAGGGCCCGACCCTGGAGCGCCTGGGCGGCCCGACCATGGGCAGCAGCTACAGCATCCAGTACGTTCGCGCCCCCGGTGGCCCAGCCCCAGCCCAGGTGCAGGCTGCCGTCGAAACCATCCTCCAGGACATCGACCAGCACTATTCCACCTACCGCAGCGATTCCACCGTCAGCCAGTTCAACCAGCTGCCGGCCAATCAATGCCTGGAATTGCCATCAGACATGCTCGACCTGGTCCGCTTCGGCCAGCAGTTGGCGGCGCAAAGTGCCGGCGCCTTCGACCTCACTGTCGAGCCGCTACTTGACCTCTGGGGCTTCGGCCCCCAGGCCCGCCACGAGCAGGTGCCCGACCCGCGAGCCTTGGCCCAGGCGCGCCTGCGCGTGGGCTACCAGCACCTGCGCATCGAAGGCCAGGCATTGTGCAAGGATGCCCCGGTGGAGCTGGATTTCAACAGCATCGCCGCCGGCCACGCGGTTGACCTGATCGCCCAGCGCCTGCAGGCCATGGGCATCAGCAGTTTCATCGCCGAAGCCACCGGCGAGCTCAAGGCGGTTGGCCGCAAACCCGATGGCAGCCCGTGGCGCATCGCCCTTGAGCTGCCCCGTGAAGACCGCCAGATCGCTCGCCAGGTCATTCCGGTGGATGGCCTTTCGGTATCGACCTCGGGTGACTATCGCCACTATTTCGAGCAGAATGGCCGGCGCTATTCGCACACCTTCGATGCCCGTCTCGGGCGCCCGGTCGCGCACGACCTGGCTGCGGCCACTGTGCTCGACGCCTCGGCGCTGAAAGCTGACGGGTTCTCGACCCTGCTGCTGATTCTCGGCCCCGAGCGCGGCTGGGATTTCGCTGTCAGCCATAACCTTGCCGCCGTACTGGTGACTCGGGCCGAGGGTGGCTTCGTCTCCCGAGCGACCCCAGCGTTTTCGCGGGCAATGAAAGGCGAGTGAAAGCGCAAGGATGGATGATCGCCAGGGAATCGGTGAACCACATGTAGTGCAGGCAAAATTGGCCTACGACGCGACCAAGGGTTAATGTGCGCGGCGTTCACGCTTGATTAGACTGCAACCGAATTTTCTCATGGCGCCCCGGCGACATGATCGCGCCCCGCGAGCCACCGTGACTCGCGGGCCAGTTCTGAAGGAGTACGCATGGCTGTCTACAACTACGACGTAGTGGTGCTGGGTTCCGGCCCGGCCGGAGAAGGCGCGGCAATGAACGCCGCCAAAGCAGGGCGCAAGGTGGCGATGGTCGACAGCCGTCGCCAGGTCGGCGGCAACTGCACCCACTTGGGCACCATCCCGTCCAAGGCACTGCGTCACTCGGTGCGGCAGATCATGCAGTTCAACACCAACCCGATGTTCCGCGCCATCGGCGAGCCGCGCTGGTTCTCCTTCCCGGACGTGCTCAAGAGCGCCGAAAAGGTCATTGCCAAGCAGGTCGCTTCGCGTACCGGCTACTACGCCCGCAACCGTGTCGACCTGTTCTTCGGCACCGGCAGCTTCGCCGACGAGCAGACCATCGAAGTGGTCTGCCCCAACGGTGTGGTCGAAAAGCTCAACGCCAAGCAGATCATCATCGCCACCGGCTCGCGCCCGTATCGCCCGGCCGACATCGACTTCCACCACCCGCGCGTCTATGACAGCGACACCATCCTCAGCCTCAGCCACACCCCGCGCAAACTGATCGTTTACGGCGCCGGCGTGATCGGTTGCGAATACGCCTCGATCTTCAGCGGCCTGGGTGTGCTGGTCGAGCTGGTCGATAACCGTGGCCAGTTGCTGAGCTTCCTGGATTCTGAAATTTCCCAGGCGCTGAGCTACCACTTCAGCAACAACAACATCACCGTGCGCCATAACGAGGAGTACGACCGGGTCGAAGGCTTGGACAACGGTGTAATCCTGCACCTGAAGTCGGGCAAGAAGATCAAGGCCGACGCCTTGCTGTGGTGCAACGGCCGTACCGGCAACACCGACAAGCTGGGCCTGGAAAACATCGGCATCAAGGTTAATAGCCGCGGCCAGATCGAGGTCGACGAGGCTTACCGCACCACCGTGTCGAACATCTACGGTGCCGGTGACGTGATCGGCTGGCCGAGCCTGGCCAGTGCCGCCCATGACCAGGGCCGTTCGGCAGCGGGCAGCATCGTCGACAATGGCAGCTGGCGCTTCGTCAATGACGTGCCGACCGGTATCTACACCATTCCGGAGATCAGCTCGATCGGCAAGAACGAGCAGGAACTGACCCAGGCCAAGGTGCCGTACGAAGTGGGTAAGGCCTTCTTCAAGGGCATGGCCCGCGCGCAGATTGCCGGCGAGCCACAGGGTATGCTGAAGATCCTGTTCCACCGCGAAACCCTGGAAATCCTCGGCGTGCATTGCTTCGGCTACCAGGCTTCGGAAATCGTCCACATCGGCCAGGCAATCATGAACCAGCCGGGCGAGCTGAATAACCTGAAATACTTCGTCAACACCACGTTCAACTACCCGACCATGGCCGAAGCCTATCGGGTAGCTGCCTACGACGGCCTGAACCGGCTTTTTTAAGCGGCTCCGACCGGTGGCCTGAGCCGGTCGGGGATACCGATTTCAGCCCTGCCCGAGGGTGGTCTTGGCCAAACCGGGAAAGTCTGTAATCAGGCTGTCCACGCCAAAATCAGCGAGCCGGCGCATCAGTGCCGGTTCGTTGACTGTCCATACCGACACATGCAACCCCTGGCCTTGGGCTTTGAGCAGGCGCTCTGGGGTGCACAGTGTCCAGTTCAAGGCCAGCAACTCGCAGCCGTAGTTTTGCGCGACCTTCAGTGGGTCGAGCCAGGCGTATTCGGCCACCAGCCCGCGAGACACGTCGGGTACCAGCTCTTGTGCGGCGCCCAGCACGTCGCGTGAGCTCGAGGTGATGGTGACCTTGTCCAGCAGGCCGTATTGCTGGGCCAGTTCACGAATGGCCAGCACCGTGGTGGCGGCGCGGGTGCGCGAGGCACTCTTGACCTCCAGCTGCCAATGCTCGAAGGCGCATTTTTCGAAGAGTTCTTCCAGTTTTGGGATAGGGCAGGGCTGCACATGGCCCGGGCCGCCTTTGCGTGCGTCATAGGTGACCAGGTCGGCTGCCGGGTGCTCGACCACCTTGCCGCGTCGGCCGGTGGTGCGCTTGAGCGTCGAGTCGTGGATCACCATCAGTTCGTTGTCGGCCGACAGGTGCAGGTCCAGTTCACAGCGATTGACGCCGTGGGACAGGCACTGGCGGAAGCTGTTCAGGGTATTCTCGGGCGCTTCGCCCTTGGCGCCGCGATGGCCGTAGATCAGGGTCACGTTCGTTCCTTCAATTCAAGGGGAAGAGGCTCAGGAGGCAGGGTCATTCTGCTCCAGCTGCTGGCGCCGTTGTTGCTGCTGGCGCTGCAGGATGTATCGGGCCAGCAGTTGGCGCTGGGCGTCAGTCATGTCGATGAATTCGGTGCCGACCTCAAAGCCGCCGCCCGGGCGTGGGTCGCAGTGGGTGACCTTGCCGCGCAGCAGCAGGCCGTGGGCGCGGGGCATCAGCACCATCTTCACCTTGACGCGGGTGTCGGGGGCGATGGCCTGGGCCTGGGTGAATTCGATGCCGCCCTCGGAGATGACCACTGCCTGCGGCTGGCCGACCTCACCGATGAGGGTTTGCGCGACCACGGCGCTAAGCAGGTCGAGGCGTTTGCTTTGAGCGCGCAAAAACGCCGCCAGGGTGCGGTCCTTGTCACTCAGCTGGCGCAGCAGGTGCTGGGCTTCGAAGTCGGACAGGTGCAGCTCGCTGAGCAGGTTGAACAGCGGCGAATCATCCTGCAACACTTCTGGGTCAAGGGCTTCAGCCGCGCTCAAGGGGTTGATTTGAAGTGCGATCCGATCTGCGATGCGGTAGTATTCGCGGCGATCTTCTTCGTCTAATGTCGTCATGGCGAACCCATGGTAGCGGCGGTGGTCCGAGTGTAAAGCCGCCGTAAGCGCCCCGCCACAAGGACGTTCCCTTTCATCCGAACAAGCCCCGACATGTTCAGACCTCTTTTCGCATTCATCGGCACGCGTTATACCCGTGCCAAACGTCGCAATCACTTCGTCTCGTTCATTTCCCTGACCTCGATGATCGGCCTCGCCCTGGGCGTGGTGGTGATGATCGTGGTGCTCTCGGTCATGAACGGTTTCGACCACGAGATGCGTACCCGCGTGCTTGGCATGATTCCCCATGCCACGCTCGAGAGCGGCCAGCCGCTTGACGACTGGCCTGCGCTTGCCCAACAAGTAAAGCAGAATCCGCAGGTGGTGGCGGTAGCGCCCTTCACCCAGATGCAGGGCCTGCTGACCCATGACGGCAAGGTGCAGAAGGTGCTGCTCAATGGCATTGACCCGGCCCGCGAGCGCGAGGTGTCCATCATCGACAACTTCGTCCAGCAAGGCCGCCTCGACCAGCTGGCACCGGGCGAGTGGGGCATCATGATCGGCGACAAGGCCGCCGCCAAGCTGGGTGTGGCCATCGGCGACAAGCTGACCTTCGTCGCCCCTGAGGTCAGCGTGACCCCGGCCGGCATGTTCCCGCGCATGAAGCGCTTCACTGTGGTCGGTACCTTCCACGTGGGCGCTGGCGAAATCGACGGTTACCTGGGCCTGACCAACATCAGCGACCTTTCCCGCCTGCACCGCTGGAAGCCGAACCAGGTACAAGGCCTGCGGCTGAAGTTCGACGACCTGTTCCAGGCGCCGCGCGTGGCCTGGTCTATCGCCCAGCAGCTGGGCGAGCAGGAGTTCTACAGCCGTGACTGGACCCGCACCCATGGCAACCTTTACCAGGCGATCCGCATGGAAAAGGCCATGATCGGCCTGCTGTTGCTGCTGATCGTGGCGGTGGCGGCGTTCAACATCATTTCTACCTTGGTGATGGTGGTCAACGACAAGCGCGGCGACATCGCGATCCT
This sequence comes from Pseudomonas sp. B21-031, assembly GCF_024748985.1. Lineage (NCBI taxonomy): Bacteria > Pseudomonadati > Pseudomonadota > Gammaproteobacteria > Pseudomonadales > Pseudomonadaceae > Pseudomonas > Pseudomonas sp. B21-031. The sequence continues at coordinate 1,820,135 of NZ_CP087181.1, forward strand.
GCGCACCCTCGGCGCCACGCCTGGGCAGATCATGGCCATCTTCATGGTGCAGGGTACGGTGATCGGGGTGATCGGCACCTTGATCGGCGCCGGCGTCGGCATTCTTGCCGCGCTCAACGTGAGTGCGGCGATTGCCGGCATCGAGAAGCTGATCGGGCACAAGTTCCTCAACGCCGACGTGTATTTCATTGATTATCTGCCGTCGCAGATCATGGCCAATGACGTGTACATGGTCTGTGCCGCGGCATTGGTCCTGAGTTTCTTCGCCACCCTGTACCCGGCCTGGCGTGCGGCCCGCACCCAGCCTGCAGAGGCGCTACGTTATGAGTGAGTCGCGCATGAGTGATAAAGCCGTTCTGAGTTGCCGCAACCTGGGCAAGTCCTACGACGAGGGCCCGGAGTCGGTGCAGGTGCTGTCTGGCTTGCAGCTGGAGCTGCACCCGGGTGAACGCGTGGCCATCGTCGGCAGCTCGGGCTCTGGCAAGAGCACCTTGCTCAACCTGCTTGGCGGCCTCGACACGCCTACCCAGGGCAGTGTCTGGCTGGCGGGCGAGGAGCTGTCGGCGCTGGGTGAGCGCGCACGTGGCCTGTTGCGCAACCGGGCGCTGGGTTTCGTTTACCAGTTTCACCACCTGCTGCCTGAGTTCACCGCCATGGAGAACGTGTGCATGCCGCTGTTGATCGGCCGCACCGCCATCCCCGAGGCGCGTGAGCGCGCCGAGGCCCTGCTCAAGCGCGTCGGCCTTGGCCACCGCCTGCACCACAAGCCTGCTGAGTTGTCCGGCGGTGAGCGCCAGCGTGTGGCGATTGCCCGCGCCTTGGTCAACCGCCCGGGCCTGGTGATGCTCGACGAGCCGACCGGCAACCTTGACCATCACACCGCCCAAGGCATCCAGGAACTGATGCAGGAGCTGTCCAGCGCTTCGCGTACCGCGTTCCTGGTGGTGACCCACGACCTCAACCTGGCGCGCCAGATGGACCGTGTGTTGAAACTCGACGACGGTCACCTGGTGGCGATCTGAGCCGCTTGCACGGGGTGGCCTGAGCCGCCCCGCAACTCTTTCATTGGGTGTTTACATGTTCAGACCCTTGCCCTTGTTCATTGGTGCTCGCTACACCCGTGCCAAGCGCCGCAACCATTTCATCTCGTTCATCTCGATGACCTCGATGATCGGCCTGTCGCTGGGCGTGCTGGCGATGATCGTGGTGCTGTCGGTAATGAACGGCTTCCAGCGCGAGATGAGCTCGCGCATTCTTGGCCTGGTGCCCCATGCCAGCATCCTGGGTGTGCAGCCGCTGGATGACTGGCGCACAGTCGCCGATGCCGCGCTGAAGGACCCGGCGGTGATGGCCGCAGCGCCAATCACCGAGATGGAAGGCATGCTCTCTTACAAGGGCGCGATGCAGCCGATCCAGGTCAGCGGCATCGACCCGGCAGAGGAAGGCAAGGTCTCCATTGTCGGCCAACACATTGTCCAGGGCCGCCTGCAGGACCTTAAGCCAGGTGAGTTCGGCGTGGTGCTCGGTGAGCTGAGCGCGCGGCGTTTTCGCTTGAACACGGGCGACAAGCTGACCCTGATCGTGCCGGAAATCAGCAAGGCGCCGGGTGGCATCACCCCGCGCATGCAGCGCCTGACCGTGGTAGGTATTTTCAAGGTCGGTGCAGAGCTGGACGGCTCGCAAGCGTACATTCACGTCGCCGATGCGGGCGAAATGCAGCGTTGGGCGCCGGGCCAGGTGCAAGGCGTGCGGCTCAAGCTGCATGACCTGTATGCGGCGCCGCAGGTGTCCAAAGCCATCGCGGCCGGCCTGGGCGATGCCTACCGCGCCGATGACTGGTCGCACACCCAGGGCAGCCTGTTCAGCGCCATGAAGATGGAAAAGACCATGATCGGCCTGCTGCTGATGATGATCATCGCGGTGGCGGCGTTCAACATCATTGCCACGCTGGTGATGGTGGTGAACGACAAAGGGCCGGATATCGCCATCCTGCGCACGTTGGGTGCTACGCCTGCGCAGATCATGGGTACGTTCATGGTCCAGGGCAGCTTGATCGGTATTGTCGGGACCTTGATCGGCGGTGTGCTGGGGGTGATTGCCGCGTTCAATGTCAGCCAGATCGTTGGCTGGCTGGAGCGGGTCAGCGGCCAGCATATCTTCACGTCGGACGTGTACTTCATCAGCAGCCTGCCGTCGGAACTGCAGTGGGGCGATGTGGTGATCATCTGTGCGGCGGGGTTGGTGATGAGCTTCTTGGCGACCATTTACCCGGCGTACCGGGCATCGCAGGTGCAGCCGGCGATTGGCCTGGCGGTTTGAAGCGCTGATCCGCGTTCATTGTAGGAGCAGCCTTGTGCTGCGAAGGGGCCGATGCAGGCAAAACAGATTGCTGCAGCCTGCACCGGCCTCTTCGCAGCACAAGGCTGCTCCTACACGCCGATGCAGAAGCTGCGGTTTTATTGATTGCCAGGTAACTCGATCACAAACCGCGTCCAGCCACCCTCGCACTCTGCCCGAATACGCCCACCATGCGCCTGCACGATCGACCGGGTAATCGCCAGCCCTAACCCAGCGTGCTCTGTGCTGCCTTCGCGCCGCGCCGGGTCCACCCGGTAGAACCGGTCAAACAAGCGGGGCAGTGCAGCCGGTGCGATTGCCGCCCCGGTATTGGCCACGCAAACCCGTAACCCAGGCTCTAGCGTCACGCGTACCTGCCCACCGGGTGGAGTGAAGCGCAAGGCATTGTCGAGCAGGTTCGACAGTGCGCGGCGCAGCATGGGCCCATCCCCCTGCAACAGCAGTTGGCCTTCGCGCAGCAGCGTCACGTCGCGGTCCTCGGCCAGCGGCGCGTAGTATTCCAGCAATGCATCCACATCCTCATGCAACGCCAGCGCGGCTTGCCCAGGCACCAGCAGGCCATGGTCGGCCTTGGCCAGGTACAGCATGTCGTTGATCATCTGCGCCATCCACTGCAGCTCCTCCAGGTTGCCATGCAAGGCCTCGCGGTATTCCTCAAGGCTGCGCGGGCGGGTGAGGGTGACCTGGGTGTGGGTCAGCAGGTTGGACAATGGTGTGCGCAGTTCGTGAGCGATGTCGGCGGAGAATGCCGACAGGCGCTGGAAGGCATCGTCCAGGCGCTGCAGCATGGCGTTCACGGTGGTGGCCAGTTCGGCCAGCTCTTCCGGCATCTGCGCCACCGGCAGGCGGGTGGTCAGCGAGCGGGCCGACACGCTGGCCGCAACTTGGCCCATCTGCCGCAGCGGCCGCAGCCCCCGGCGTACGGCCCAGGCACCGAGCAGGGCGGTGGCCAGGGCCGAGAGACCGACCGTTAGCCAGATCAGGCGCTGCATGCCCTGCAAGAAGTGTTGATGGTGGGTGATGTCGAGGTACAGGGTCAGCTGCGCAGACTGCGGGTCGGCCGGGTTCAGGGGCATGGCCAGGCTGCGGTAGTCGGCGCCGTCGGTGTGCAAAGTGGCAAGCCCAGAGGGCGGCGTGGTGTCGGGCAATTGCGTGCGGCTGTCGAACCACGGCGTACCGTCATGGCCGCTGATGCGCAGGGCCAAGTCGGCCTGGTGGCTGAGTTCATCGCGCAGGGCAGGGAGGCGGGCGCCCAGTTCGGCGGGCCCGACGACGCCTGCCAGCTGCGTGCGAAACAGCGACAGACGAGATTCCAGCAACTGCTGGTCGAGTTCAATGAAGTGCTGCTCGCTGGCACGGCTGAACAGCACACCAGCCCCCAGCGAAACGGCAGCGGTGCAGGCCGCGAACAGCAGCGCCAGGCGGCTGCCCAGGGAAAGTCGGCGCATCAATCCTGACGCTCCTCCAGCACGTAGCCCATGCCCCGCACGGTGTGGATAAGCTTGCTGGTGTGCGGGTCGTCGATTTTCAGGCGCAGGCGGCGGATGGCCACTTCGATGACGTTGGTGTCACTGTCGAAATTCATGTCCCAGACCTGCGAGGCGATCAGCGATTTGGGCAGTACCTCGCCCTGGCGCCGCAGCAGTAATTCGAGCAGGGCGAACTCTTTGGCGGTCAGGTCGATGCGCTGGCCGGCGCGCTCGGCGCGGCGCCGGATCAGGTCCAGGCGCAGGTCGGCCAGGCTCAAGGTGGTGTCCTGGCTCGGGCTGGCGCCACGGCGCAGCAGGCTGCGTACCCGGGCCAGCAGTTCGGAAAAGGCAAACGGCTTGACCAGGTAATCGTCGGCGCCCAGCTCCAGGCCGTGCACACGGTCTTCTACCGCATCGCGGGCGGTCAGGAACAGCACGGGGGTGTCCAGGCCGGCCTGACGCACCGCGTGCAAAATCTGCCATCCGTCGCGGCCTGGCAGCATCACGTCGAGGATCAGCAAGTCATGGTCGCCGGTCAGTGCCAGGTGTTGGCCTGTTTCGCCATCGGCCGCCAGTTCGGTGGCGAAGCCTGCCTCGCTGAGGCCCTGGCTCAGGTACTGGCCGGTGCGGGCCTGGTCTTCAACGATCAACAGTTTCATGCAGTGTCCACAGTTCTGGAGGGGGCGCAGCGTCTACCGGGAAATGATACGTGACGATGTCGGCGCTCGCCCAAGCTGACAAAGTTGTAATCTTCCCGTCAGGTAGCCGCCAGCCCCGCCTGATTAAGGTGCTCTCATCACGTTGTGTATTTTGGAGTCATCATGAAACGCCTGTTCATCGCCGCCGCCCTTGCCGTGGCAAGCCTGCCCACGTTTGCTGACAGTTTCGCCTTTGGCGAGCCTGCCTCGGCTGGTAAGGCCACCCGTACGGTCGAGGTGGTGCTCAAGGACATTGCCTTCGAACCGAAAAGCCTGGAGGTCAAGGCGGGCGAGACGGTGCGCTTCGTGTTGATCAATGAGGGCAAGTTGCCCCACGAATTCAACCTGGGCGACAAGGCCATGCATGCTGAGCACCAGAAAGAAATGATTGCGATGCAAGGCAAGCTGTTCACCGCAGGCATGAACCATGAAGGCATGGACCACGGCCAGATGAACCACGGCGAAGGCCACGGCCACGGCGGGGGCAACACCGTACTGGTGCAGCCTGGCCAGCGTGCCGAACTGGCCTGGACGTTCCGCAAGTCGGCACCCATCGAGTTTGCCTGCAACGTACCTGGGCATTACCAGGCGGGGATGGTCGGGCCATTGACCATCGAGTGACATCAGGCCCAAGGCGGGGCGCAAAAACGGTAGACTAGGGGCATTTCGAACCTTCAGGTCAGTTTCCATGCATCCCGCCGCCGAACACTCCCCGCTGGGCAAGTCCAGCGAATACATCGCTACCTACTCCCCTGAGCTGCTGTTCCCAATCCCGCGTACCGCCAAGTGGGCCGAGCTGGGCGTTACTGCCCAGACCCTGCCGTGGCAGGGTGTGGATTATTGGAACTGCTTCGAGCTGTCGTGGCTGCTGCCGTCGGGCAAGCCGGTGGTGGCAATCGGCGAGTTCGCCATTCCTGCAGACTCGCCGAATATCATCGAGTCCAAGTCGTTCAAGTTGTACCTGAACTCGCTGAACCAGACGGTTTTTGCCTCGATCGGCGAGCTGCAGGCCTGCCTGGAGAAAGACTTGTCTGCGGCGGCTGGCAAGCCGGTCGGCGTCAAGGTTCGCACGTTGGCCGAGGTTGAGGCTCAGGGCGTTGTGGCACTGCCGGGGCAGTGCATCGACGCGCTGGATGTGACCATCAGCAACTATGAGCAGCCGCAACCGGAGTTGCTGCGTTGCGATGCGCAACGTGTGGTTGAAGAGACCCTGCACAGCCATTTGCTCAAGTCCAACTGCCCCGTCACCGGCCAGCCGGATTGGGGCAGCGTGGTGGTCGAGTACAAGGGCAGGGCGCTGGACCCTGCCAGCCTGCTGACTTACCTGATCAGCTTCCGGCAGCATGCCGACTTCCATGAGCAGTGCGTGGAGCGGATTTACCTGGACTTGAAGAACCTGCTGCAGCCGGAGCATTTGACGGTGTATGCACGGTATGTGCGCCGGGGGGGGCTGGATATCAACCCGTACCGCAGCATGGGGGCGATCAGTCCGGTGAATGGGCGGTTGGTTCGGCAGTAAGGTCACCGCCGTTGGGGAGCGCTTCGCGCCCCATTCGCGGGCAAGCCCGCTCCCACAGGTTTTAGTGCAGCCCTTAGACTGCGCTGTCCTGTAGGAGCGGGCTTGCCCGCGAAAGGGGTGCGAAGCGCCCCCGACTATTCAGATACCCATACTGTGCAGCGAGTTGGCAATGCTGCGCAGGGTAGCGGTCAGGTCCGGGTGTTCGGCTTCGAAGCGCTCGATTGCCAGGTTCACGCCATCCACCAGGTTGTTGTCCGGTGTGGCTTCCTCAAGCTTCAGCTGCGCTTCAATTTGTCTGGCTTCCTCATGCAGCGCGGCCAGTTCCTCTTCCGAAAGCGGCACGTTACGGTCCAGTTGCTCGCGCAAGCTGTTCAGTCGCTCTTGCAATTCGCGGGCAGGCATTGGCTTTTCTCCATCAATGGCTTGGCAAGCCATGGACCTCAGCGAAGCGGCAAAGGTTCTGGCCTGCTTTCAATGTAATCCACTCGCAGCCGCTTTGCATGATCCGCGTCAAAGGTGCTGTATCAGGGTTTTTCACCCTTGCGCCGCCGCTGGGCGATGTCCTGCAGGCAGGTGTCCAGGGCTTCGAGGTGATCGATCACCGAGTGCACGCCGAGGCTGAACAGCTCGAGGGTGGCCTTGCCACGGGCCAGGTCTTGTTCCTGTTGGCTCATGGCTTGCCAATGCCGGGAGCTGAGGTCGCAGTACGGGCTGCAGGCCGCCAGGCCGACGGTCCACAAGCCGGCGTTTAGGCCCGATTGCAGCAGTGCAGGGTCGCCGCTGACCAGTACGCAGCCATCCAGGCGCGCGCTGTCCAGCGCCATCAACGCCTGCCAGCAGGCGTTTGGCGCGGGCCAGCGCACGCCATTGACCGCATGCCCCGGCAGCCAGTCGGGCAGCACATTGGCCAGGCGTTTGCCTTGTGTGGCAGTCAGATCGTCCAGCCAGATGCAGGGCACCTGGCGCTGGCGCAGGCTGGTGAGCGTTGCCAAGGCGCCGGGCGCGGGCAGGGGGTTGCCGTTAGCACCCTGGACCAGGCAGCCACGCAGGCCAAACAGCACAGCAGTGAAGGCGGACGCATCGTGCATGGCAACTTCCCTGAAATAGTCCGAAGGCTAGGCCGCTATTGTTACCAGCCGATGACGAGGCAACATACGTTCACAAAATCTTGAGCAAAAATGTGTAATGCTGGTGATCAGCCCGCAAGCCCTTATACTTGCGCCTTATCAGCAGCACGCCCGGTGCGGCTGCGGCCAAGAAATTCGATGGAGAGACATCTATGCGTAGGATCGGTGCCGGTGTGATCGAGCGAGTCACCCAGGCCTGTGTCTGCGCCAGCTTGTTGCTGGCGCCCGTGGCGGCCACCCAAGCGGCCACCGAGGAAGACCCTTGGGAGGCGGTCAACCGCCCGATCTTCAGGTTCAACGATACGGTCGACACCTATGCCCTCAAGCCATTGGCCAAGGGCTACCAGGCAGTGACGCCGCAGTTTCTCGAAGATGGCATTCACAACATCTTCCGCAACCTGGGCGATGTCACCAACCTGGCCAACGACATTCTGCAGCTCAAACCGCATGCGGCGGGCGTAGACACGGCGCGGCTGATCGTCAACACCACCTTCGGCCTTGGTGGCTTCTTCGACGTCGGCACCAAGATGGGCCTGCAGCGCAACGACGAAGATTTCGGCCAGACCTTGGGTTACTGGGGCGTGGGCAGCGGCCCTTACGTGGTTATCCCGTTGCTGGGCCCTAGCACCGTGCGTGACGGCCTGGCCAAGTACCCGGACAGCTACACCGAACCCTACCGCTACATCAATCACGTACCGACGCGTAACACGAGCCTTGCGGTTGACGTCGTCGATACCCGTGCCAGCCTGTTGTCGGCTGAGAAGCTGATGCAGGGTGACAAGTACATCTTCATTCGTAACGCCTACCTGCAGAACCGCGAGTTCAAGGTAAAGGACGGCGAAGTCGAAGATGATTTCTGATTGTTTCTGATTTAAACCATCGGGGCTGCCACGCAGCCCCAGCGTCAATGCATCGCCAGGATGCGCAGGCCGAATTTCTGCTGCCCGTCGGGCTGGTCGGCGATCCACACCACCTCGGTGCTGGCATGCAGGCCTTTTAGCGCTTTGTGATCGGAATCGATCCTCACCTCAAGCGTATCCCCTACCTGAAAACGCTGCGGCGCCTGCACCTGCATGCCCCCGCTGGACAGGTCCAGGCACACCGCTGCAATCACCTGGCCTTGGTGCAACAGGCTGATGTCGGTGTCGATGCGCATGCGGATGAAATCGCGTTTTTCGCTGTGGCTTGAGGGTGTCTGGGGCATGCTGCATCCTTCCCTTTAGGTTGCGCGGGTCGGCTTTCTTATAACTCTCGGTGATTTGCCCTGTAAAGAGCAGCGAGGTCGACCCTTGCACGCTTGAAACGCCTGGCGGATGGGAGTACCGTCTGCGCCTTACAGGGTACCTCTGATAGTTGCCGGGCGGGTCTTCTTGTCCTACAACTCAAGTAGAGTGTTACCACAGAGTATTCCCGTAGCTGGCCGTCAGCCTTGCCGACACCGCTGCACCAACCTAAATCGGCGCCGTTCGCCCACATGCAGAAAACCAGTGCAACGCTGCTGATCATCGATGACGACGACGTGGTCCGTGCGAGCCTCGCCGCCTATCTTGAAGACAGTGGTTTCAGCGTCCTCCAGGCCGGTAATGGCCAGCAGGGGCTTCAGGTCTTCGAAGAACACCAGCCCGACCTCGTGATCTGCGATCTGCGCATGCCGCAGATGGGCGGGCTCGAACTGATCCGCCAGATCAGCGAGCGCGCGCCGCAGCTGCCGGTGATCGTGGTGTCGGGTGCCGGCGTGATGAGCGATGCGGTCGAGGCCTTGCGCCTGGGCGCCGCCGACTACCTGATCAAGCCGCTGGAAGACCTTGCCGTGCTCGAGCACTCGGTGCGCCGGGCCCTCGACCGTTCGCGCCTGGTGCTGGAAAACCAGCGCTACCGCGACAAGCTCGAAGCCGCCAACCGCGAGCTGGAGGCCAGCCTGCACCTGTTGCAGGAAGACCAGACCGCCGGCCGGCAGGTGCAGATGAACATGCTCCCGGAAAGCCCCTGGGTGGCCGGCGAGTTTGCCTTCGAGCACCAGATCATCCCGTCGCTGTACCTGTCCGGCGATTTTGCCGACTACTTCCGCGTGGATGATCGACGCATTGCCTTCTACCTCGCCGATGTCTCCGGGCACGGCGCCTCGTCGGCGTTCGTCACGGTGTTGCTGAAGTTCATGACCACGCGGCTGTTGTTCGAATTCAAGCGTGGGAGCAAGATGCGTGAGTTCAAGCCCTCGCAAGTGCTCAGCCACATCAACCGCGGGTTGATCAACTGCAAGTTGGGCAAGCATGTGACCATGGTGGGCGGCGTGATCGACGAAGACACCGGGCTGTTGACCTATGCCGTGGGCGGCCACCTGCCGCTGCCGGTGCTGTACACCCCGGGCAATACCCGCTACCTGGAAGGTCGCGGCCTGCCGGTGGGGTTGTTCGACGAGGCCAGTTACCAGGACCTGGTGGTGGAGCTGCCACCGGTGTTCAGCCTCAGCTTGATGTCCGATGGCATTCTGGACCTTTTGCCAGGTGACACGCTCAAAGATAAAGAAGCCGCCTTGCCAGAAATCGTCAAGGCAGCGGGTGGCAGCCTGGATGGGCTGCGGCAACGATTTGGATTGGCTACGCTTGGGGAGATGCCGGATGATATCGCCCTATTGGTGTTGAGCAGGAACCTTCAATGAGTACCGGTAGAATTCAGTTCGCCGAGCAAAGCGGTACCTTTGTACTGAAATTTGTCGGTGAAGTGCGCCTGACCCTGTGTTCGGCGCTGGATGCGACGATCGAGAAGATTTTCACCGCGCTGAACTTCTCGGCCATCGTCATCGACTTGACTGAAACCGAGAGCATCGACAGCACCACCTTGGGCCTGCTGGCCAAGTTGTCGATCCTGTCGCGCCAGAAAGTGGGGCTGTTGCCGACCGTGGTCACCACCAACCCGGACATTTCCCGGTTGTTGCAGTCCATGGGCTTCGATCAGGTGTTCAACATCGTCGATCGCCCGATACCGTGCCCAGAGTGCCTGACCGACTTGCCGTCGCAGGACCAGAACGAAGAAGTGGTGCGCTCCAAGGTGTTGGAGGCGCATAAGATTCTCATGGGGCTCAATGACTCCAACCGCGAAGCGTTTCATGACCTGGTGAATGCGCTGGAGCGGTCCTGATTTATTGCCTGTAGCGGCCTCTTCGCGGGGCAAGCCCGCTCCCACAGAATTACCGCATATCCTGATGCAGCGCTAACCCTGTGGGAGCGGGCTTGCCCCGCGAAGAGGCCGGCACAGGCAATCCTTCATTCCGGCCCAACAAACTCCGTCACATCCCGCCCACCGGCATCCAGCTGAAACACCCGTGCCGGCCGCCCCTGCTCATCAAAAAACACCTGCCCCAGCCCCGCACCATTCCACAACCGCTCACCCGCCTTGCTACCGCTGGGCGTACGCGGCACCACTTCCATCTCCCGCCGTTTGGTAAACCAGTTCAGCGGCGAACGTGGTGAATACAGCCAGCGGTTAAGCCGGTCGAGCACATCCAGCAAGCGTCTGGGGAATTCGTTCTTGATCCCGCTGCTGGTGATTTGCCACAAGTGCGGGCTGCGCTGGCGGTGACGAATCAGCACCTCATAGACGAACGAATAATGCACATCCCCTGAGAGCACCACGTAATGCCCCGGCGTGCGCGAGTGGCGGAAGATATTCAGAATCACCTGTGCCGCGCCCCGATGGGCCATCCAGTTCTCGGCATCCACCAGCAACGGGTAGCCCATCCAACTGAACACCTTTTGCACAGTCTCTATCAGCTTTACCCCGAAGATCGGCGCTGGAGACACGATAATCGCCGAAGGATGATCGAGCAGTGCCTGCTGCAATTCGCTCAGCGCCTCCCAGTCGAGCAGGCCCGAAGGCTTGGCCAGGCTGGCTTCGCTGCGCCAGCGCCGGGTGCGGGTGTCGAGCACCAGCAAGGGTGGATTACTGGGCAGGCTGAACTGCCAGCCCTGGAAGCGCAGCAGCTCGCCGATCAGTTCATCCTGCGCCTGGCTGGCCAGTGGCGCACCGGTCAGCGCCTGGCAGCGTTCGACCAACGGCCCGCAGCCATCCGGGTCGTTACCCCAGGCCTGGCACAGGAGATAGCCGAGCAGCGCATTGCCGATGATCCGCCGCGAGAAGGGGTGGCCATAAGCAGTTTCTTCCCACTGCGCCGAGAGGTTCCAGTCGTCGGTGATGTCGTGGTCGTCGAAGATCATCAGGCACGGCAGGTGTGCCATCACCCGCGCCACCTGGCCGAGGTTGTCGGCGAAGGCCTCGATCAGTGGCACCTCCTGCCGATAACGCGCCTGGCGTTCATCGGTGAGCCCTGCGGGCATGTCCAGGTTGACCAGCCGCCAGGGTTCGGGTGACCACACCAGCAGGTACATGGCCATGACCTCGGCGAAGGTCACCAAGTGGTTGTCGGCGTTGCTGGACGAGAAGATCGGCTTGCGTTTACCCCCGAAAAAGCGCTCGCGCAGGCTGTCGTTACGTTCCTGCGCGGGCAGCAGGTCGGCGCGGTGGTAGTAACTGGCCGGGTGGCGATAGAGCGCCGCGCTGTCGGCGACGACTGCACCGTCCAGCTGTTCGTCGAACAGGCCCAGGCGTTCGATCAGGACGTGGATCGCGCGCAGCATGGGCCCGGCGACATCATCGGCATACACTTGGTCGCCGGTCATCAACAGCACCGCAGGGCGTTGTTCGGGGTGCTGGCACTGTTGCAGCAAACGGTCGGCGCAGAGCAGGCCGTCGGCGGCGGGGTGGTGCGGCTTGCGGCAAGAGCCGTGCAGCAAATGGTCCAGGCGATCACGCAACACGAAGTGTGGGCGCGTTTCGCCGGGGTAGAGCATGTGGGGTGCCCAGTCTGCGATGCCCTGGCCATTGATGCGCAGGTCGTAGCCCAGCGTCTGGTTGCAGGGGAGCGGCTGGGCAACGTGGATATCCAGCAAATGAATAAACGCGTGCTGGCCTATCGGGATCACCTGGCAAGTGACCTTGGCCGAGTGCTCTACGCCATCAAGGGCAAATTCAGGTTGCAAGGGTTGCGTTGCGGCCAGCCAGATGGCCAGGCGCTGTGGCTCCAGGCGGCGCAGTACCGGGCCGGCGAGAACGAGGGGTAGGGAAGAGGTCATCAACAGCTCTGGTGGCTAGACAGCCCATTCACGCAGCACGGTACCGGTGGGAGCGGGCTTGCCCGCGAATAGGCCATCGAATTCAAAATACCTCGGAAGCCTGGCGCACCTTGGCGCCAAACCAAAAACGGGCGGAAAATGCTGAACATTTCCCGCCTGTCAGGCAAACCCAAAATGTATCAGGCCTTTTCAGCCATCAACTTTTCCAGCTTCTCCTGATCCCGCGCAAACTGGCGAATACCCTCGGCCAGCTTCTCGGTGCCCATGGCATCTTCGTTCATCGCCCAGCGGAACTGGCTCTCGCTCAATACCTGCTTGGCCTCGCCCGTGTTACCCGGCTTGAGCACGCGCGGCAGTTCGCCCTGGTCATCGCTCAACTGCTGCAGCAGTTCGGGGCTGATGGTCAGGCGGTCGCAGCCTGCCAGTTGCTCGATCTGGCCGATGTTGCGGAAGCTGGCACCCATGACCACCGTGTTGTAGCCATTGGTCTTGTAGTAGTCGTAGATGCGCGTGACCGACTGCACGCCCGGGTCCTCGGCACCGACGTATTCCTTGCCAGTGCTCTTCTTGTACCAGTCGTAGATACGGCCCACGAACGGCGAGATCAGGAACACCCCAGCATCGGCGCAGGCTTGGGCCTGGGCGAAGGAGAACAGCAGGGTCAGGTTGGTCTGGATGCCTTCCTTCTCCAGCTTCTCGGCGGCGCGGATGCCTTCCCAAGTCGAGGCCAGCTTGATCAGCACGCGGTCTTTACTGACCCCGGCGGCGTCGTACAGCGCGATCAACTGGCGGGCCTTGGCTAGCAGGGCCGGCTCATCGAACGACAGGCGCGCATCCACTTCGGTGGAGATACGGCCAGGGATGACTTTGAGGATCCCGGAACCGACCGCGACCGCGAACTTGTCGCAGGCCAGGTCCACATCGCCCTTGGCATCACCTTTTACCTGCTTGAGCAGGTCGGCATAGCCGGGGATGGCGGCGGCTTTGAGCAGCAACGACGGGTTGGTGGTGGCATCGACCGGTTTCAGGCGGGTGATGGCGTCCAGGTCCCCGGTGTCGGCGACCACGGTGGTGAACTGCTTGAGTTGTTCCAGCTTGGAGGTCATGGGCGTGCTCTGTCCTGTGCAATGACTCGACATTACCCGAGCCCCGGCGGCCGCTCAAGGCCCGTCGAAGCCGCTCGGGTAAACCGCATGTGAGCGCGGCGTTGCGTCGCGAATGGGTTGCGCAACAGCCCCAAGGTCTCAGCCCAAAACGGCAGGCAAGCCCCTGAAGTTCTACGCAAGGTGATGATTCGATTCACCCACAGCCCCGAGGTTCCCAAGGCTGCCGACTACCTGCTTTTCAAGGCTTCGCCCAAGGTGCCCGATTGCCCTTCCTGGAGGCGTTTGCCGTCGGGCATGATGATTTCCAACGTGGTCCCCGCAGGGCGAGGCGCCGGCTGTGCCGCACGCGCCTGCGCCTTTCTCGCTTCAACCCTGCGCTCGATCATCGTCGGGTATTGCGAGGCGACCGCCAGAATGATGCCCACCGGGGCAAAGATCGCCACTGCCACGCCCAAGCTGCCCTGCGAACGCGTGCGCCTTTTCTTCATTGCCAATCCATCCCTGGTTCATTCATCAATGACCCTGCATCAACTCTGCCGCCTGATCAAACACCACCAACGGCTCTGGCGCCTTGTGAATATCCGCCGACAACAGCTGCCGGAACCGCCGAGCCCCCTTGAACCCCTGGGCCAGCCCCAGAATATGCCGGGTGACGTGATGCATGGCCCCACCACTCTCGATGTGCGCCACGATATAAGGCCGCAACAACGCCAGCGCCTCACTGCGGCTGACCACCGGCGCCTCGCTGCCAAACAACTGCTGGTCCACCTCGGCCAGCAGGTAAGGGTTGTGATACGCCTCACGCCCCAGCATCACCCCATCGAACGTTTCAAGGTGCGCCTGGCATTCCGCCAGCGTCTTGATCCCGCCGTTAAGCACGATCTCAAGGTCCGGGAAGTCTGCTTTCAGCTGCGCCGCCACGTCGTAGCGCAAAGGTGGCACCTCGCGGTTCTCCTTGGGCGACAGCCCTTCAAGAATCGCAATGCGCGCATGCACGGTAAAACTCCGGCACCCAGCCTCGCGCACCTGGCCGACGAAATCGCACAGCTCGGCATAGCTGTCACGGCCATTGATGCCGATACGGTGCTTCACCGTCACCGGCGTCGACACCGCATCGCGCATTGCCTTGACGCAATCAGCCACCAGCGCCGGGTGGGCCATCAGGCACGCACCGATCATGTTGTTCTGCACCCGGTCGCTCGGGCAGCCAACGTTAAGGTTGACCTCGTCGTAGCCCGCCTCCTCGGCCAGGCGCGCGCAGGCCGCCAGGTCGGCCGGCACGCTGCCGCCCAGTTGCAGGGCCAGCGGGTGCTCGGACACGTCGTGGCGTAGGAAACGGTGGGCGTCGTTGTGGAGTAGGGCGCCGGTGGTGACCATTTCGGTGTAGAGCAGGGTGTGCTTGGAGAGCAGGCGCAGGAAGAAGCGGCAGTGGCGGTCTGTCCAGTCCATCATGGGGGCAACGGAGAACCGGCGCGACGGCTCAGGCCTTGTCGCAACTGGGTTAGAGCCTGATTTTGCGGTCATTTCGTTCAACGTGTTTCGTACCGGATTCGGGGTTTTTCGGGCGATTTCAGCAAGCGGTGGCTGCGATCTAGCAACCGGGCGGCAATGTGTAGCAAATTCCCGTGGTGAGGAGCAGCGCACACACTGGCGGATTGTTGAGTCTGCTACACAGGCCATGTTCGCGTGAGTGTGGAAGGCGGCCAGTTTACCAAGAGAAATCGCAGTTCGTCCGGAAACAGGTCCTTCGAATGCTGTTGGCGCGACATTAGGCCTCTATATCCGAAGTCCCACAGGCTGCGCCCCTGCCCGATACCGCTACCTTGTTGGCAGGCACAATTTCCGATAACGTCCCGCCCCCGACCGACACATGGCAAGGATTCCATCGTGCATCAGAACCTCAGGACTGCGTTCATCGTTAGCGTATTGATGATGACCTCCTGCACATCGTCCACCCCTTCAACTCCTGCAACCGATCAAACGCGTATCGGATCACGAGGCGACTCGGCCTATGGCCTGGGTGTCGATGCATACAAGCGCGAAGACTATCCTGAAGCGGTGGTGCAGTGGCGTCAGGCCGTGGCGCAAGGGAATCGGCTTGCGCTCAACAACCTGGGCTACCTGGCCTACTATGGCCTTGGCATGCAGGCCGACCCATCCTTGGCTGTCGATCTGTGGCACAAAGGCGCAGCGCTGGGTGTTTCGGAGGCTCAGTGGCATCTGGGCATCGCTTACCAGGAAGGCAAAGGGGTGAGGCCAGATCTCGTTCAGTCCTACGCATGGGTGCGCTGTGCCATAGATACCGCCACACGCAATGCCGCGGCTGCGGATGCGCATGCGGACACCGAGCTGAAGATTGCGAGCGACGCGCGCGAAAGCCTGGTGGAGATTGTTGACAAGATACCGGTAGAGAAGCTGGCTGATGCCCGCCAGCGCGCCTCGGCTTGTATGAACGCCTACAAAGTGCGATGAGCCTGTTTTCTCGGCCCTGTAACCCTCAGGGCTGATTGAAGGAAGGGCAGTTCGGGCTCGCGTACGTTATTCGCGGGTGTCCCTGAGGCAGATCTTCGAGAGACGGGCTAAATCCTAATGCCAGCCACTTAGGGCCAAGGGGGCCGCTGCGATGGGCTGTTAAAAAGCGCTCAGCGTAAACGCTCCATGGAAAGCCCGCGGGTGCTTTAGCTCCGCGAGCCCAACTGCCCATCAAGCTCGACCGTTTAACTCGGCAAACTCATATGCAACAACGGAAACGGTCGCCCCTCACCATCCACCTCAGAGCGCCCCGTCTGCACAAACCCATAATGCAGATAAAACCCCACAGCCTCAGGGTTCTGCTCGTTCACATCCACACTCAGCGTGCGCCGCGAACCGCGTGCGTAATCCAGCAGCGCACGCCCAATCCCACGCCCATGCAGGTCGGGGTCGATAAAGAGCATTTCCACATGCTCCTGATTCAGCCCCATGAAGCCTAACGGGCAATCTTCAGCATCGACCGCGACCCACAACTCGACAGCAGGAAGGTAAACATCGCGCAACTGCGGCAGCAGCGCGTCTATGTCGGATGCCTGCAAAAAATGGTGAGTGGCGCGAACGGCGCGCAGCCAGATGTCGAGCAGCAGTGGGTGGTCTGCGGCGTTGGCCTGACGAATGATCATGTAATCAACCTTGTTCACTTGATAACGGAGTAGCGGCACGCCTTTGGGCGACCGTATAAGTGTCGGCATCTTGAATGCCCGCTTCGCGAATTAACGCCTGGGCGGTGCACTGCAAAGGGGGCCGAAAAGGAAGGGGCTGAAAACGTACTGATACCCGCAGGTTGCGTCAAGGGCCGGGGACGGCTTCAAAGCCGCGCCGTCCCCGGTAATCACTCAAATCGAACGCTGGTTAACCCGCGCCGTAAGCTGCTCGGCGCTTTCCTTACGCTCGGAATAGCGGTCCACCAAAAACTCGGTGCGGTCGCGCAGCAACAGGGTGAACTTCACCAGCTCTTCCATCACGTCGACCACCCGGTCGTAGTAGGGCGATGGCTTCATGCGGCCGGCATCGTCGAATTCCAGGTACGCCTTGGGCACCGAGGACTGGTTGGGGATGGTGAACATGCGCATCCAGCGGCCCAGTACGCGCAGTTGGTTGACCACGTTGAACGACTGCGAACCCCCGCACACTTGCATCACGGCCAGGGTCTTGCCTTGGGTGGGGCGTACGGCGCCGAGGGCCAGGGGGACCCAGTCGATCTGCGCCTTGAACACGGCCGACAGGGCGCCGTGGCGTTCGGGCGAGCACCAGACCTGGCCTTCGGACCACAGCACCAAGTCACGCAGTTCTTGCACTTTGGGGTGTTCTACCGGCACGTCGTCAGGCAACGGCAGGCCGGAGGGATCGAAGATACGTGTCTCGGCACCGAAATGCTGCAGAAGGCGGGCGGCCTCTTCGGTCAGCAAGCGGCTGAAGGAGCGTTCGCGGGTCGACCCGTACAGCAGCAGGATGCGCGGTTTGTGCTCGCTGGCACGGGGCGCGGCCGGGGCTGCGTCGAGCAGGGACAGGTCGAGGTTGGGCAGTTGCTCTGACATGGGGCCTCCTTAAAGCGTGCCGATGCGGTTCAGCTCGCGCTGAAGTTCGTCACGGCCGAGGGTATTGAAGGGGAGGGCGAAGAGGGCGTTGCAGCGTCGCTCGATGATTGACAGCGTGGCGTTGAACGCGGCGTCAATCGCGGCCTCGTCACCCTCGACCTCGGAAGGGTCTTCCAGGCCCCAGTGGGCTTTTAGGGCTGGGCCGAAGTACACGGGGCAGGGTTCACCGGCGGCTTTGTCGCAGACGGTGATGACGATGTCCGGTGGGTTGGTGGCGAAGGCATCGTTACCTTTGCTGTGCAGGCCTTCTGTGCAAATGCCGGCCTGCTGCAGGGTGGTGAGGCTGCGCGGCAGCACCTGGCCTTTGGGAAAACTGCCGGCACTGACGGCTGCGAAGCCTGGCGGTGCCAGGTGATTGAACAGCGCTTCGCTGAGGATGCTGCGGCAGCTGTTGGCGGTGCACATGAACAGGACTTGCATTGGAAGGCTCTCTCGCGGGGTGGCGGCTTCAGCAGCAGGCGGCTGCGCGGACGGGGCGGTCGGCCATGTGCTGCAGGCGGGCTGTGTTCGCCTGCAGCCAGGTGGCATTGGCCTGCAACGTCACCTGCAGCATGTCGTGCACCCACGTGGGCAGGTCTGGGTTGAGGCGGTAATACACCCACTGGCCTTGGCGGCGATCCAGCAGCAGGCCGCTGCTTCGCAGTTGGGCGAGATGGCGGCTGATTTTCGGCTGGCTGTCGTCGAGCGCGCACATCAGCTCGCAAACGCAAAGCTCGCCCAGGGTCGCGATGAGCAGGGTGGCGCGAGCGCGGGTCTCGTCTGCCAGGTTCTTGAAGACCTCGGGTGGGGTGATCATGGAGGTGCTCTTTACATATGGATAATCGAATATACGGATTTCCATATGTTTAGCGCAAGCGGGAAAAATGCGGCATGGAATTGATACAGAGCTACCGGAAATGATCAGATTTTGGCTCTTCCTTGTAGGGCGTTTCTGAATAACTCTTTGCAGGCCATTGCGTCATTGAAGTGAGGGGGAGAGCCTTCTAGTCTGGCCGCGTCGGTGAGAAATCAACGACCAGGTCTGCAAGCCTGTAGGGTCAACTAGGAAGAGTCCACCATCAGCCACAGATGCTTTGCGTCCGGCTGCGCTTTATGGTGGCTACGTACGGGTGGTCCTCGGACCAGCCGGGCATTCTCTCTAGTTGCCCCCGGCCTTGCAGGCCTGTATGTAGCCGCCACCCAATCATCTGCAAGTGAGCAGGTGGCGATCTGAATAGTGCAACTAGAGAGACTCGCCATGCTCAAGATCGTCCCCGACCCACCATGCTCCGCCGATACACCCCATCACCTCGAAGACACCCTGATCCAGGCCTCGGAGTACGTACTCTGCGCCTTGGCCGTCGCCCACCACGCCGTCTCCACGCTCCCCAAGTCGCCTGCCTCAATCATGACCCTGGCCGTCATGCACGAAATGGAAGCTGTGCGCACATTGCTGGAATCGGCGGTTGCGCAGGTGCAACTCACGGCCAGGCCGCACATGCAGACGCTGCATTGACGTTCTCCGATGCCGGGGCTGCTTTGCAGCCCTTCGCGGGCAAGTCCGCTCCTACAGCGGGCGTCGACGCGCTTGCGAACGTTATTTTCAGCGCGACAGCGCAGGGGGATATGCAATGGACAAGGTATTACCAGAACGCACCGGCACGCTGGGTTTGACCATAGGCTCCGCGTCATGCTTGGACGGCGTGATACAGGGCAAGCGGCTGTTTCGCGTAGAGCCCGGCAACTGCTGCGACCATGCCATCGAGCAGGCGTCGGTGCTGATGGACTGCTCAAGACGAGCCTCGTTCATCGGCGTGATGGACGACGAACCTGCGCTGGTCTGGGCCTCGCACTTTCTTTGCGAAATGGCCAAGGCGTTGATGGACGATGCGCACATGGGCATGCGCAAGCACCGCTGATGCGTCAGCGCTCAACAGTGAGGGTGTAAACAATGAAGATCTTTTCCGAAGGTGATAGCGGCAGGGCGCTTTGCGAGGATTGTCGGGCGGTAGTGCCCACGCACTATGCTCGCCGTGATGTACCGTTCAGCGATGGCCGAGGACATTTTGGTAGGCGTATGCACCCACTGCGACACCGTGGTCGCCATCCCGCCGGAGGCTACCCTGGCCTTGCAGCGTCTGGCTCGCTTGGCAGTCTAGCCAGCCGCCCCACGCCAGCTTCTACTGCGCCGTCACCGTCTGCCCCTTATGCGCCTGGCGCCACTGCTTGGGGCTGACATCGAACCAGCGGCGGAACGCACGCGAAAACGCGCTGATCTCCGAATACCCAAGCAGCAAGGCCAGCTCGGAAATCGGCAGCGCGGACTGTTGCAGGTAGTAGGTCGCCAGCTCCTGGCGCACGGTGTCGATCAGGGTCGAAAAACTCAAGCCTTGCTCCTGCAGGCGGCGTTGCACTGTCCAGCTGGGCAGGCGCAACTGCTCGGCGACCTGCTCCAGGCTCGGGTAGCCGTCGCCGAGCAGGGCCCTGACCTGCGTCTTGACGTCATCGACAATGCCGGGTCGGTTGGTCGTGCCGGCCTGGCCGCCGAGCATGCGCATGCTTTCGATGACGATGGCCAGCAGCCGTGGGTCGCGGCCAGGCATCGGCCGGTCGAGCACGCTGCGGCGGAACACCAGCGAATTGCGTGGCTGGCCAAACAGCACCGGGGCGTCGAACACTTTGCAGTGCTCGTGCCAGGCCTCGGGTTGCGGGTGCTCGAACAGCACCTTTTCCGGCGCCCAGTTCTGGCCCAGTGCGTGGCGCATGAGGTTGAAGAACATGCCCAGCGACAGTTCGGCATCCTGGCGTCTGCGCACAATGGCGCCGTACTGCACCTGGTAGTCGAGGCGGTAGAACTCACCCATCGCCTCCAGCCGCAACAGGCTGCTCTGCTGGTGCACCGGGAAGGTGTCGACCACATTGCGCAAGGCATCGCCCAGGGTGGCGGAACACATGCCCACATAGCCGAGCAAACCCAGGGCGTCGGGCTTGAACTGCTGGCCGAAGCGCAGGCCGAAGTTGTCGTTGCCGGTTTGCCGGGCGGCTTCTTCGAACACCTGGCAATACTGGTTCAGGTCCAGGCTCAGGGTCGGGTGCTCCAGGCGTTCGGAGTCGATGCCGGCGCGCCCGAGGATGCGCTCGGCGTCGCCGCCTTGCTGGCCGATGAAGGTGACCAGGCCGGTTGCCGCCGAGGCGAGAATGCCGATCGCGTTGCCGGGCTGGGCGCCGGTGGGGTGGAGCGGACCTGGATGGACAACGTGCACGTAGAATCCTCCTCGATCGTTTACCGAGTGCTGCTGGGTAACGGTGGGAGCAATTTTCATTCCACGCCGCGCGAAACGCTGTAATCACACCGTTCAGCCGCTCAAGGGTACCTCTTTGCGGGCTGGGCTGGAGCACGCCAGGCGGGGGCGACGCACCAACAGGGTGCGTAGCCTTTGGTTACAAAACTGTTTCGTTCATGCCCGCGCAAGTGCGCCCACCGGGCGCTCCTGCAAGTAGCGCTGGCACAGCTCGACCGTTTGTTCGACCCACACCGGGCCCAGGCACTCGACCTGTGGGGTGCCGCGGTGGGTGCCGGTCCAGGCCAGCAGCTGCAGGCGCCGTTGCATGATCAGCGTTGGCAGCAGGGCGATGTCGCAGTCGTCAAGGCTGGCCACCGTGCTGTAGCCCTCCAGCCAGTTGTCTATCCAGTGCGGCAGGTCGGGGTGGTGTTCGAAAAAGCTCAGGGCTGCCGCCAGGTCATGCAGGTACCAGCCCATGCCGCAGTCGTCGAAGTCGATGATGCGCGTGCGGTCCCCTTGCACCAGCAGGTTGGTCAGACGCAGGTCGGCGTGGATCAGGCCAAAGCGCGATGGGTCCTCGCCATACTCGTGCAGCCGTTCGCCAATCACGCCCACGGCTTCGCTGATCAATGCGCTACCGCGTGCATCCAGGTAGGGCGCCGCACGCCAACTGCCCCAGTGGCCCTGGTCACCCAGCATGGTTTGGTGGTTCCAGGTCAGCCGCTGGAAGTTGCCCGGTCGTTGCCAGGTGCGGGCATGCCGGTGCAGGTGGGCGTTGATGGCGCCCAGCCGGCGAAAAGAAGCATTGAGTTGTTGCTGGTCGGGCTCGCCCCCGTCGATCCAGTGGAACAGCACCACAAACCGGCGGCCGTGGCCGGGCAGATCGACAACCTGAATTGCCTCCCCATCCAGCCCCGAAATCGGCACAGGTACTTCCAGGCCAGCGCTTTGCAACGCCGCGAGCCAGGCCAGCTCGCTGGCGATGTCGGCCTGCTGGTGGTAGCCGGCGCGGTGCACCCGCATGACAAAACGTTGCCGTTGCCCCTGAACCTGATAGGTGGCGTTCTCCGAATGCACCAGTAACCCGATCTGGCCCTGGTAGGCCTCGGCATAGGCCGACAGCGCACGTTGGGCAAAGCGGTCGAGCACGGCAGGGCTGGTGTGGGAGGAGATATCGGTGGTCATCAGGCACGCTCCGTTGGCAGGGGTCTGGCTGCCAGCATGAGGCGAGCCCCGCGCCACTGGCTTGACCGCAAACCGCGAAATCTTGACCGCTCGCCACAAGGCGCCCAGGCCTGATCGAGAATTTGATCTTGCGACCCGCAACTTGTGCCCTGCGGTCAAGTCGGCCGCTGCCGGTCAGCCCACCATCGGTCCACATCACCGGCTAGGTCATTGGATCGAGGGCTTGAACATGCTGACTTCACTACAAGGCAAGAGCGTATTGGTCACCGGCGGCACCAGCGGCATTGGCTTGGGCATCGCCGTCGGCTTTGCCCGCCAGGGCGCCAAGGTGGCCATCAGTGGGCGGCAGCGGGACAAGGTCGAGGCCGTGGCCAGCCGCCTGCGCGACCAAGGCCTGGCAGTGATCGGGCTGGTCGCCGATGTGGCGCAGCGCGAGCCGGTGCGGCAGTTGATCGAGCAGGTGGTGCAGGCCCAGGGCGGGCTTGATGTGTTGTGCGCGAACGCGGGTGTGTTCCCTTCGGCGCCGCTGGAACAGATGACCGACGCCGATTGGGACCTGGTGCTTGATACCAACGCCAAAGGCACCTTCCTGTGCGTGCAGGCGGCGCTGCCGCACCTGCGCCGGGCGGCCTATGGCCGGGTGATTCTCACCTCTTCGATCACCGGGCCAGTCACTGGCTTCCCCGGTTGGGCGCACTACGGCGCGAGCAAGGCGGCGCAATTGGGCTTCATGCGAACGGCGGCCATCGAGCTGGCGCGCGATGGCATCACGATCAATGCCGTGTTGCCCGGCAACATCCTCACCGAGGGCTTGCAGGGCATGGGCGAGGCGTACCAGGCCAGCATGGCTGCGTCCATTCCACTCAAATGCCTCGGCCACGTCGAGGACATCGCCAACGCCGCGCTGTTTTTCGCCTCGAAAGAGGCCGGCTACATCACCGGGCAGAGCCTGATCGTCGACGGCGGGCAGATCCTGCCAGAGTCCCTGCAGGCACTCGCCTGACGCCTTGCACCATAACCCTATAAGAACGGAGTGCATCCTGATGAGCGAGATCTACAGTGGTGAACTGAAACTCACGCGCGATGGCCAGGCGCAGCCCCACCAGGTGCAGCGCCTGCGCAAGAACGCGGTGGGCCTGATGGGTGTGCTGTTCATGACGGTGGCGACGGCGGCGCCGATCACGGCAATGCTGGGCAACGTGCCAATCGCCATCGGCAGCGGCAATGGCCAGTACGCCCCCGCAGGCTACCTGGTGGCGACGATCATCCTGGCGCTGTTTGCCATCGGCTATGCGCAAATGGCCAAGTACATCACGGCCACCGGCGCGTTCTATGGGTTTATCTCCCATGGGCTGGGGCGGGTGGTGGGAATGGCCTCGGGGATTGCGGTCACGCTCACCTACATCGTGTTTGAAGCGGCGCTGGTGGGCATTTTCGCCTTCTTCTGCGAAGACCTGCTGGCCAGCGTCTTCGGCGTGCACGTGCCCTGGATCGTGTTCGCCCTGGCCATGCTGCTGGCCAATGGCGTGCTCAGCTACTTTGACATTTCCCTGACCGCCAAGGTGCTTGGGCTATGCCTGGTGCTGGAGATCCTGATGCTGGGGCTGATGGCCTTTGCCGTGCTGCTGCATGGCGGTGGCCCGCAGGGCATGGCCGCGGAGTCGATCAACCCGCTGAACGCGTTCAAACCCGCCGAGGGCGTGATCGGCGCGAATGCGGGCATAGGCCTGTTCTTCGCGTTCTGGTCGTGGGTCGGTTTCGAGTCCTCGGCGATGTACGGCGAGGAGTCGCGCAACCCGAAAAAGATCATCCCGCTGGCGACGCTGATCGCGGTCATCGGCATCGGGGTGTTCTATGTGTTCGTGTCGTGGATGGCCATCGCTGGCTCCGGGCCTGCCGAGGCCATTCGCCTAGCGCAAGACCCAGCCACTGCCGCCGAAGTGTTCTACGGGCCGACCCGCACCTACTTGGGTGAGTGGGCGGTGAGCCTGTTCAAGCTGCTGGTGGTGACCGGCTCGTTCGCCTGCGGCATGGCCTTCCACAACTGCGCGGCGCGCTACATCTATGCCCTGGGCCGGGAAAACCTGTTCGTGTTCCTGGGCCGTACCGTGGGCCGCACCCATGAGCGCCATGGTTCGCCGCACATAGCCTCGACCGTGCAAAGCCTGATCGCCACGGTGATCGTCCTGGCGTTTCTGTTCACCGGTAAAGACCCCTACGCCGACCTCTACGCGCTGCTGGCCATTCTCGGCACCATGGGCATTCTCATCGTCCAGGCGCTGTGCGCCTTTGCCGTGGTCTGCTACTTCCATGTGGGCACTCAACGCCGTGCCCAGGCGCACTGGTTCAAGACCTTCCTCGCGCCCCTGCTGGGCGGCATCGGCATGCTCTACGTGGTCTACCTGCTGTTCGCCAACCTCAGTTTTGCCGCAGGCAGTGCGGCCGAGTCGCTGCTGTTCCGGCTGATCCCTTGGATCGTCGCGGCCAGCTTCGCGCTGGGGGGCTCCATTGCCCTGTACTTCCGCTACTTCGACCGCCGCAAGTACCACATCATCGGCAGCATCGTCATGGACGACGCGCGCCAGGACACCTGAGGAGACCGACCATGTTGAAAGTGAACGCCTTCCAGCCTGAACAGGCCGAGGCCCTGGACGCTGCCGAGCGCAGCCTGATCGAGCGCCGCCAGCGCCTGCTTGGCCCGGCCTATCAGTTGTTTTACGACAACCCGCTGCACCTGGTGCGGGGTGCCGGCACCTGGCTCTATGACCGCGCAGGCCGGGCCTACCTCGACCTGTACAACAACGTCGCTTCGGTCGGCCACAGCCACCCGCGGGTGGTTGAGGCCTTGGCCCGGCAGGCGGGCGAGCTCAACACCCATACCCGCTACCTGCACGAGGGGGTGCTCGATTATGCCGAGAAGCTGCTGGCGACCATGCCGGCAGCACTGGGCAACGTGATGTTCACCTGCACCGGCAGTGAAGCCAATGACCTGGCGCTGCGCATTGCCCGCGACTACACCGGTGGCACCGGGGTGATCGTGACCCGTTATGCCTATCACGGGATGACGTCAGCCATCGCCGAGCTGTCGCCTTCGGTGGGTGACTATGTGCCGTTGGGCCGCGATATCCGCGTGGTCGATGCCCCCCTGCATGTGCCAGAAGACCCGCAGCGGGTGGGCCAGGTATTCGCCGCCAAGGTGCGTGCCGCGCTGGCCGACATGCAGCGCCATGGTATTCGCCCGGCAGCGTTGCTGGTCGATACCCTGTTCACCAGCGATGGTGTGTTCGCCGACCCGCCGGGCTTCCTCTGCCAGGCGGTGGAGGCGGTGCGCGCTGCTGGTGGGCTGTTCATCGCTGACGAGGTGCAGCCAGGGTTCGGCCGCACCGGCACGCACATGTGGGGCTTCGAGCGCCATGGCCTGGTGCCCGACCTGGTGACGTTGGGCAAGCCGATGGGCAACGGCCACCCCCTGGCGGGGCTGACGGTACGCCCACAAATACTCGAACGTTTCGGCCGCAACGCCAGCTACTTCAACACCTTTGGCGGCAACCCGGTGTCGGCGGCAGTGGGGCTTGCCGTGCTGCAGGTTATCGAAGACGAGGGCTTGCAGGAGAATGCCCGGCGCGTGGGCGCTCAGCTCAAGGAGGGCCTTGAAGGGCTTGCTCGTGAGCATGCCTGCCTGGGGCAGGTGCGGGGGGCAGGGTTGTTCATCGGTGCCGATGTGGTGGACGGGGAGGGCAGCGCCGATGGCCCGACGGCCCGGCGCATCACCAACTTGCTGCGTGATGAAGGCATGCTGATTGGTGTGTCGGGGGCGCACAACAATGCGCTGAAGATCCGGCCGCAGCTGTGCTTCTCTGCGCAGAACGTCGAGCAGTTTCTTGGTGCCCTGCAGCGCGTGTTGCGCCAGCTGTGATGGGCTAGCAAAGGTAGTGTTTCTGCCACCCCGCCAGGGCTTCCCTGGCGGGGTTTTCTGTTTGCAGTCCCGCGTGCTCAGTGCCCGGTTGCCGCCTTGCGCCCTTGCACCTGATCATAGCAACCGGCCTGCTCGAATACCGCGCGCACTTCATCGAGCACCAACGGGTCTTCGATGGTCGGGGGTGTCGCGACGTCGGGGCTCGACGCCAGGCTGCGCAGGGTTTTGCGCAGGATCTTGCCGGAACGGGTCTTGGGCAGGCGCTTGAGGATGAACACCCGGCGCAGTGAGGCGATGGCACCGACCGCCTCGCGCACCCGCGCCACCAGCTCGCCTTCAAGTTGCGCAGGGTCTGGCTGCAGCCCTTGCTTGAGCACCACGAACCCGACCGGTACCTCGCCCTTGAGCTCCTCTGCCAACGCCACCACGGCGCACTCGGCGACGGCCGGGTGGTCGCCCAGGGCTTCTTCGAGGCTGCCGCTGGACAGGCGGTGCCCGGCGACATTGATCACATCGTCCACGCGGCCCATCACGAACAGGTAGCCGTCTTCGTCCAGGTAGCCGCCATCGCCACTGCAGTAATAGCCGGGGAACGCGCTCAGGTAGCTGTCGGCAAAGCGCTGCGGGTCGCCCCACAACGTGATCAGCGTGCCGGGTGGCAATGGCAGGCGCAGGGCAATGTTGCCGGGCTGGTTGCTGGGCAACGGCTGGCCTTCGTCGTCGAGTATTGCCAGGCGATAGCCGGGCATCGGCAGGCTCGCCGAGCCTGGTTTCATCGGCAGGTCGTCCAGCCCACGGGGATTGCCGGCAATTGCCCAGCCCGTTTCGGTCTGCCACCAGTGGTCGACCACCGGGCAGGGTAGAAAGCCCTGCAGCCATTCGTAGGTCGGTGGGTCGAGGCGTTCGCCGGCCACATACACCGCCTTCAGGCAGGACAGGTCGCGGCCGGCGGCCAGGCGCACCTGTGGGTCCTCGCGCTTGATGGCGCGGAACGCGGTGGGCGCGGTGAAGAACACATTCACCCGGTGTTCGGCGATCACGCGCCAGAAGGAGCCGGCATCGGGTGTGCGCACCGGCTTGCCCTCGTAAAGCAAGGTGGTGCAACCGCGGATGAGCGGGGCATAGACGATGTAGGAATGCCCAACGACCCAGCCGATGTCCGAGGCCGCCCAAAACACTTCGCCGGGGTGCGCGTCGTACAGCGCTTGCATGCTGTAGTTAAGTGCCACGGCGTGGCCGCCATGGTCGCGCACCACGCCTTTGGGCCTGCCGGTGGTGCCGGAGGTGTACAAGATGTACAGCGGGTCGGTGGCATCGACCGGTACCGCTGGCACCGCTTCGGCCTGGGCGAGCAGCGCCTGCCAATCATGCTCGCGAGGGCCGCGCAGCAGGGCGCGAGCTTGCTCGCGTTGTTCGATCACCACGTGTGGTGTGTGCTTGGCGGCCAGTTGCAGGGCTTGGTCCAGCAATGGCTTGTAGGGCACCACCCGTTCGTACTCGATGCCGCAGCTGGCGCTGAGCAGCACCTTGGGGCACGCGTCGTTGATGCGCACGGCCAGTTCGGCCGCAGAGAAGCCACCAAACACCACCGAATGCACCGCGCCGAGCCTGGCGCAGGCCAGCATGCCGACCACCGCCTGAGGGATCATCGGCATGTAGATGATCACCCGGTCGCCGCGCGCCACCCCCAGCGCCCGCAGCATGCCGGCGCAGCGGGCCACGCGGTCCTGCAACTGGCGATAGCTGATGCGCTCTTGCACGCCGCTGGCCGGTGAATCGTAGAGGATCGCGCAGCGCTCACCGGCTCCGTTGGCAACGTGCCGATCGACCGCCAGGTGGCAGGTATTGAGCTGGCCGTCGGCAAACCAGCGGCCGCCTGCGCCGGGGGTGTCGGTGAAGATCTGGCATGGGAAGCGCGACCAGTCCAGTTCGCTAGCCTGTTCGCGCCAGAACCCTTCCGGGTCCTCGGCCGCGCGGGTGTAAGCCTGCAGGTAGGTAGTCATGGGTGTTCTCCTTGTTACTGTTATTGTTTTTGCGACCCTCGGGCCATCCAGCCAAGCCTCATGGGCTGTAAAGGGGGCTGCCTTGCAGCCCATCGCCGGCAAGCCAGCTCCCACAGGTACGGCGCATGCTTGAGGTTTGTACTTGCCTGAGGGAGCTGGCTTGCCGGCGATGGGTCGCGCAGCGGCCCCTTTGGCCCAGACCGGAACTCATAAACCCTCGGGCCTGCTTCAATCCTCCCAGTCGCTGGCTGCCGTCGCTTGACCATCGGGCACAATTACTTGACCGCCGAACGCTGGCTGTTGCCCCCGCAACAGTGTTTCGACAGTCTGCTGCGCAGAGGGCACCGCGCCCGGTCTGCGCTGTTGGCTATCCCATTGAGGCTCAACGCTATTTTCGTTTGGCACGGTTGCTGCGTTGTCGCCTTCAACCCTTCGAGGACAGCCAAGGAGCCTCCCCATGAGCCAAGCCCCAGTCAAGTTCGCCTACTGGGTCCCCAACGTCAGCGGTGGCCTGGTGGTGAGCACCATAGAGCAACGCACCAGCTGGGACATCGACTACAACCGCAAACTGGCGCAGATCGCCGAAAAGGCGGGCTTTGACTACGCCCTGTCGCAAATCCGTTTCACTGCCGGTTATGGTGCCGACAACCAGCACGAGTCGGTCACCATCAGCCATGCGCTGCTGGCCGCCACCGAGAAGCTCAAGGTCATCGCGGCCATCCTTCCAGGCCCATGGAACCCGGCGCTGGCGGCCAAGCAACTGGCAACCATCGACCAATTCACCCACGGGCGGATCGCCATCAACCTGGTGTCGGGCTGGTTCAAGGGCGAGTTCCACGCCATCGGTGAACCGTGGCTGGACCATGACGAGCGCTACCGCCGTTCAGAGGAGTTCATCCGCGCGTTGAAGGGCATCTGGACCCAAGACAATTTCACCTTCAACGGCGATTTCTATCGCTTTCGGGACTACACCCTCAAGCCCAAGCCCCTGCAGCAGCCCCACCCGGAAATCTTCCAGGGTGGCAGTTCGCGTGCTGCGCGGGACATGGCGGCGCGGGTGTCGGACTGGTACTTCACCAATGGCAATACCGTGGAGGGGATCGAGGCCCAGGTCGACGATCTGCGTGCCAAGGCAGCCGCCAACGGCCATTCGATCAAGGTGGGCGTGAATGCCTTCATCATTGCCCGCGACACCGAGGAAGAGGCACGGGCGGTGTTGCAGGAGATCATCGACAAGGCCAACCCCGAGGCGGTGAAGGCGTTTGGGCATGAGGTCAAGAACGCCGGGGCGGCCAGCCCGGAAGGCGAGGGCAACTGGGCCACGTCCAGCTTCGAGGACCTGGTGCAGTATAACGATGGGTTCAAGACCAACCTGATCGGCACACCGCTGCAGATTGCCGAGCGCATTGTTGCGCTGAAGGCGGTGGGGGTGGATTTGATCCTCTCAGGGTTCCTGCATTTCCAGGAGGAGGTGGCGTACTTTGGTGAGCGTGTGTTGCCGCTGGTGCGGGAGTTGGAGGCCGGGCGCCGAGTTGAAAAAGCGGTGGCGTGAGGCCTGCCAGATGCGGCCCTACAAGGGCCGCGCCTGACATCAATGCAAACAGTGCTTGAATTGGCTCAATCGGCCAAACCCGCTAAGGTATCGCCCCTCGCAAGCATTGCCCCGCTTCAGGAAAGGTTCGATGCCGCTTTCGCCCAGTACCAACCCGCCCTTTGGCCTGCTCAACGGCCGCCGGTTCATACCCGACGCCTCACTCAAGACACTGCTCGAGGGTTATTCAGCGTTGCAGATTCCCAGCCCGGAAACGGTCTGGGCCGTCGGCGAGGTCGACCTCGGCGATTCGGTGCACCTGCTGCGGTTTTACCTGGACAACGAAGACTACTGGCTACAAGTGCTGATGAACGGCGACAAGGTGGGCGATAGCGTGCTGTTCGGTTATCACAGCGCTGTACCGATCCACGACGAAGCGCACCTTCAGCGCCTTGTCGGTAGCCAGTCCAAGGTCGGCCTGCCGATCTACGAACACGACGGCTGTCTGTATTCCCGCCAGTGGGGCCGTGAGCCGGGCCAGGCCAGGTTGGTGCCGTTGTACGAGCGGGTGGTCAGCCCCGACGCCCGTTATGGCATCCAGCACCTGTCAATGCTCTACGCCCGCGACACCGGCCTGCCTGAGCGCCGCGAATTTCTGCTGTTGTCGGCGGAGGAAGACGAGGCGGGCAAGGCCACCCTCACCACCTCGCTCGGCATCACCCTGCTCCCCACGGACTTTCACGTAACCTGACAAGGACTCACCATGCTCGACGCGCTACGCCTGTCGCTCAATGCCTCTGCAGTGACCGGCTTCATCCTCTATATCAGCGTGGCACTGTTGCTGTTCTGGCTGTTCCAGTTCATCTACACCCGCCTTACCCCGCACCGCGAGTTCGCGCTCATTCGTGAGAACAACCCGGCCGCGGCCATTGCCTTGGGCGGCTCGCTGATCGGCTTCTCGCTGCCAGCCAGCAATATCATTGCCTACAGCGTTGGCATCCTGGACTTCGTGGCCTGGGTCGTGATTGCCGCTGTGGTTCAATTGATTGCCTTTGGCATTACCAGCCTGGTACTGCGCGACCTGTCCAGGCGTATCGCCGCCGGCGAGCTGGCCGCGGCCATTTACGCTGCCAGCGTGGCGATCAGCGTCGGCTTCCTCAATTCGGCCTGCATGACCCCGTCGGCCTGACGCCCAAGGAGCCCCCATGAAACCCCCAATGAGACGCAGCTCCGTCAAGCTGGTGCTGGCCAGCTCGCTGCCGTTGGCCCTGACCGCGTGCAGCCCGCAAGAGGAGACCTACACCGTCAGCCAGCAGGTGAACTACGACAGTGTCGAAGCCTGCGTCAGCGACAAGGTGCCGGAGAAGGCGTGCAACGATGCCTACAAACAGGCGCTGGCCGAGTATCGGCGTACCACGCCGACCTATGTGTCCAAGCCCGCCTGCGAAGCAGAATTTTCCCCTGATGGCTGCCAGATCAGCGTCGGTGGCCGGTACATGCCGCGCATGAGTGGGTTCGCGTTAGAGACCACCGGCGAGGTGACCCAGGCCCAGGTCGATGCGGCGCACGCCCAGGGCGGCGGTTATGGCCATGTCGCTACAGCAGTGGTGGCGGGCATGCTACTGGGGCAGATGGCCAACAGCGCCGACCGCCGTTACCGCGCGCAGCCGCTGTATGCGTATCGCGAGGGCGCCGGGCAGCGCAATGGCCTGCTTGGGCAGCGCTACGGTACGGCCGGGGGCATTCAGCGCAGCAACAAAGACGAGCAGAGCAGCAGCGGCGGTGCCTCCGGTGGCGGTGGTAGCTATGGCGCCTCAGGCCGCAGCGCGTCGCGCTCGGCGGTGTCTGCGTCCATCTCGCGGGGTGGGTTTGGCAGCCAGGCGACGGCCCGAAGTGGCTGGGGCGGCAAGTCCGGTAGCTTCTTTGGGGGGTGAGCATGCGCAAGGTCGAACTCGCAGAGCGCCCAGGCTGGCGCAAGACAGCCGAGCAAGAAGGCTTTGCCTTCCACACCCTCGACGGCGAGCGTTACTGGGATGAACGGGGTTACTACCAGTTCAGCCAGGCCCAGGTCGAGCGGGACCTGCAGGCCCCGACCGAGGCGCTGCACGCGATGTGCCTTGAGGCTGTCGGGCGCATCGTCGACAGCGAGGCGCTGATGGCACGCCTGGCGATTCCACCGGCATTCTTCGACCTGGTGCGGCAGTCGTGGCTGGCGCGGCAGCCGCACCTCTATGGGCGTTTCGATTTCAGCTATGACGGCCATGGCCCGGCGAAACTGATCGAGGCCAACTACGACACGCCGACTTCGTTGTACGAAGCCGCGGCGTTTCAGCTGATCTGGCTGGAAGAACAAATCCTGCGCGGCGTTCTGCCCGCGCAGGCCAGCCAGTTCAATACCCTGGCCGAAGACCTGGTGCAGGTGTTTGCCGCGCAGCCGGGGCAGGGCACGTTCTACTTCTCGACCATCTCGGGCTCGGTGGAAGACCGTGGCACCACGGATTTTCTGCGCAAGATGGCCGCCCACGCGGGTATTCATACCCGGCACATCGACCTGGAGGACATTGGCCTGAATGGCGAGGGGCGTTTCGTCGACCTGGAGGGGCGGCCGATCCCGCGGCTATTCAAGCTGCATGCCTGGGAGCATATCTTCCACGAAGACTTCGGCAGGGCTATCCCGGGGTGCGACACGCAGTTCGTCGAGCCGCCCTGGAAGGCGCTGATCTCCAACAAGGGCATCTTGCCGTTGCTGTGGGAGTGGTACCCAGGGCACCCCAATCTGTTGCCAGCCTTCGTCGACGACAACCCTTCGCGGCCAGTGCCCAGAGGGTGGGTGCGCAAGCCGTATTTTTCGCGGGAAGGGGCCAATGTCGATATCCGCACCGGCGCGGGGCAGCGGGTATTCGAGGACGGCCCTTATGACGACGCACCGTACATCTTGCAAGGGTTTGCGCCGCTGCCCAGGTTTGGCGACAGCTACACGCTGATCGGTTCGTGGGTAGTCGGCGACAAGGCGGCAGGGATGGGGATTCGTGAGGATGATTCGCTGATTACCAAAGACAGTTCGCGGTTTGTGCCGCATGTCGTGCTGGGCTGACGGACTGCAAAGCGGGGCAACTGAAACAGCCTGAACCTCACGTCGGTTTCAGGATGCGCCTGGTCGTTCGCATGCAACCCTCCGGCGCCACAAGTGCCATGCTTGCAGGATGCTCCTGGACCAGTGCGCGCAGACGCACGGCCGTGGGCAAGGAGGCTGCCGACACCCCGCAACCGTGACGTGGCCGGCACGCCGCAGCAGAACACGCCGGACACCTGCCCCTACAACAACACAGGCAGGGTCCGTGATGCCGAGGTCCGCTGTATGCCTGATGAACTGCTCCACCTGCCTTTGATCCACAGCATCCTGGCCCGTGAAAAGGACACACCCGGCGCCTTGTTGCCGATCCTTCACGCCATTCAGCAAGGCATCGGCTTCGTGCCGGATGCCGCCGTCCCTGAAATTGCCCATGCCCTGAACCTCAGCCTGGCCGAGGTGCGCGGGGTGATCAGCTTCTACCACGATTTCCGCACCACCGCACCGGCACGCCATACCCTGCGCCTGTGCCGGGCCGAGTCGTGCCAGAGCCGTGGCGCCGAGGCCCTGGCCGCGCAACTGCGCGACCAACTGGCACTGGACGACCATGGCACCAGCGCCGACGGCGCTATCAGCCTGCGCCCGGTGTATTGCCTGGGCGCCTGCGCCTGCTCGCCCGCGCTGGAACTGGACGGCCAACTGCACGCGCGGCTCACGCCTGAGCGCCTGCGTGCCCTGGTGAACGGTTGCCTGGAGGGCGAAACATGCTGAAGGTGTACATCCCCTGCGATTCGGTGGCCCGTGCCGTGGGTGCCGACCAGGTTGCCGAGGCCCTGCAACGCGAGGCCGAGCGCCGGCAGTTGGCGGTCGATATCCAGCGCACCAGTTCGCGTGGGCTGTACTGGCTGGAGCCGCTGGTCGAATGCGACAGCGTCCAAGGGCGCCAGGGTTTCGGCCCGGTGACTGCGGACGATGTGCCGGCGCTACTCGATGCCTTGGCCGGCCAGCCCCAGGCGCATGGCCTGGCCTTGGGGCCGGTTGAAGACATTCCTTATCTGAAATCCCAGCAACGCCTGCTGTTCGCCCGCGCCGGCGTGACCCGGCCGCTGTCGCTGGACGACTACCGCGCCCATGGCGGTTTTGCCGGGCTGGAGCGCGCCGTGGCACTGGACGGTGCTGAGGTGGTCGCTGCTGTGCTCGACTCTGGCCTGCGTGGCCGGGGTGGCGCCGCGTTCCCGGCGGGTATCAAGTGGCGCACTGTGCGCGATGCCGGGGCTGGGCAAAAGTATGTGGTTTGCAACGCCGACGAAGGCGACTCCGGTACCTTCGCCGACCGCATGCTGATGGAAGGCGACCCGTTCCTGCTGATCGAAGGCATGATCATCGCTGGCCTCGCCGTGGGGGCCGACAAAGGCTACATCTACGTGCGCTCGGAATACCCGGACGCCATTCGCGTGCTCGACCAGGCCTTTGCCATAGCACGCGACGCCGGTTACCTGGGCGACGACGTGGCCGGCAGCGGCCAGGCCTTCGACCTGGAAGTCCGGGTCGGTGCTGGCGCTTATATCTGCGGCGAAGAAACCGCGTTGCTGGAATCGCTCGAAGGCAAGCGCGGGATCGTCCGGGCCAAGCCGCCACTGCCGGCCCTGCAGGGCCTGTTCGGCTTGCCGACGCTGGTGCATAACGTGCTCACCCTGGCGTCGGTGCCGATCATCCTGGCCAAGGGCGCGGCGTTTTACCGCGATTTCGGCATGGGCCGTTCGTTGGGCACCATGCCGTTCCAGCTGGCGGGCAACATCCGCCACGGTGGCCTGGTGGAGCGTGCATTTGGCCTGACCCTGCGCGAGTTGGTGGAAGGCTACGGTGGCGGTACCGCCAGCGGCCGGCCATTGAAGGCCGCACAGGTCGGCGGCCCGCTCGGGGCCTGGGTGCCGCCCAGCCACTTCGACACGCCGCTGGACTATGAAGCCTTCGCTGCCATGGGCGCGATGCTCGGCCACGGCGGTGTGGTGGTGGCTGACGATACCCTGAACATGGCCAGCATGGCCCGCTTCGCCCTGCAGTTCTGCGCCGAGGAATCGTGCGGCAAGTGCACCCCGTGCCGCATCGGCTCGACCCGTGGCATGGAGGTGGTGGACCGACTGATCGCCACCACCGATTTCACCGAACGCCACGACCAGGCCCTGCTGCTGCGCGACCTGTGCGACACGATGCAGTACGGCTCGCTGTGCGCCATGGGCGGGATGACCGCTTACCCGGTGGCCAGCGCGCTCAAGTACTTCCCCGCCGATTTCGGGCTGACCCACACGGAGGCCGCGCAGTGATCAATTTCTTCGACCCCGAGACCGACCTTGGCACCCCAGCACGCGACAGCGAGGTGCAGGTCAGCCTGAACATCGACGGCCGTGCCATCAGCGTGCCTGCTGGCACCTCGGTCATGCGCGCCGCCGCCATGCTTGGTACCAGCATCCCCAAACTGTGCGCCACCGACAGCCTCGAGGCGTTCGGTTCGTGCCGCATGTGCATGGTGGAAATCGAAGGCATGCGCGGTTACCCGGCGTCGTGCACCACTCCGGTCAGCGAAGGCATGGTGGTGCGCACCGAAACCCCTCGCCTGGCGGGGTTGCGGCGCAATGTGATGGAGCTGTACATCTCCGATCACCCGCTCGACTGCCTGACCTGCACGGCCAACGGCAACTGCGAACTGCAGACCGTCGCCGGCCAGGTCGGCCTGCGCGAGGTCCGCTACGGCTATGACGGCGCCAATCACCTCGCCGAGAAAAAGGACGTTTCCAACCCGTACTTCGACTATGAACCGAGCAAGTGCATCGTCTGCAGCCGCTGCGTGCGCGCCTGCGAAGACATCCAGGGCACCTTCGCCCTGACCATCACTGGCCGCGGCTTCGACTCGCGTGTGGCGGCCGCTGGCGGGGACAACTTCCTGGCCTCGGAGTGCGTGTCGTGCGGCGCCTGCGTACAGGCCTGCCCAACCGCGACCTTGACCGAAAAAAGCCTGGTGCAGCTCGGCCAGCCTGAGCGTGCGGTGATTACCACCTGCGCCTATTGCGGTGTCGGTTGTTCGTTCCGTGCCGAGATGAAGGGCGACCAGCTGGTGCGCATGGTCCCAGATAAGAACGGCGGCGCCAACCATGGCCACGCCTGCGTCAAAGGCCGCTTCGCCTGGGGGTATGCCACCCACCCAGACCGCATCACCAAGCCAATGATCCGCAAGCGCCTCGAAGACCCGTGGCAAGAAGTCAGCTGGGACGAGGCGGTAACCTACGCCGCCAGCGAGTTCCGCCGCATTCAGCTCAAGTACGGGCGTGATTCCATCGGCGGCATCACCTCCAGCCGTTGCACCAACGAAGAAGCCTACCTGGTACAGAAGTTGGTGCGTACGGCGTTCGGCAACAACAACGTCGACACCTGCGCGCGAGTGTGCCATTCGCCCACGGGCTATGGCCTCAAGCAGACCCTCGGTGAATCGGCGGGCACGCAGAGCTTCGATTCGGTGATGCAGGCCGACGTGGTGCTGGTGATCGGCGCCAACCCCACCGATGCCCACCCGGTGTTCGGCTCGCAGCTCAAACGCCGCCTGCGCCAGGGCGCGCGGCTGATCGTCATCGACCCACGGCGTATCGACCTGGTCGACTCGCCCCACGCCCGCGCCGAGCTGCACCTGCAACTGCGCCCGGGCACCAACGTGGCCATGCTCAACGCCCTGGCCCATGTGATTGTCAACGAAGGCTTGCTGGCCCAGCGCTTTATCGACGCCCGCTGCGAGACCGAGGACTTCGCCCGCTGGCGCGACTTCGTCAGCCTGCCAGAGAATGCGCCAGAAGTCCTTGGCCCGGTCTGTGGCGTGCCTGCCGAGCAGATCCGCGCCGCCGCGCGGCTTTACGCCACCGGTGGCAACGCGGCCATCTACTACGGCCTGGGGGTCACCGAGCACAGCCAGGGCAGCACCGCCGTGATGG
This sequence comes from Pseudomonas sp. B21-031, assembly GCF_024748985.1. Classification (NCBI taxonomy): domain Bacteria; kingdom Pseudomonadati; phylum Pseudomonadota; class Gammaproteobacteria; order Pseudomonadales; family Pseudomonadaceae; genus Pseudomonas; species Pseudomonas sp. B21-031. The sequence continues at coordinate 1,856,616 of NZ_CP087181.1, forward strand.
GCATCGCCAACCTGGCCATGGCCACCGGCAACATCGGCCGCGAAGGGGTAGGGGTGAACCCGCTGCGGGGGCAGAACAACGTGCAGGGCTCGTGCGACATGGGCTCGTTCCCACATGAGCTGCCCGGCTACCGGCATATTTCCAACGAAGGTGTGCGTGCCGAGTTCGAGCGGGCCTGGGGCGTGACCTTGCAGCCAGACCCAGGCTTGCGCATCCCCAACATGTTCGAGGCGGCCCTGGATGGCAGCTTCAAGGCGCTGTACTGCCAGGGTGAGGACATCGCCCAGAGCGACCCCAACACCCAGCACGTCACGGCCGCCTTGCTGGCCATGGAATGCGTGGTGGTGCAGGACATCTTCCTCAACGAGACGGCCAAGTTCGCCCACGTGTTCCTGCCGGGCAGTTCGTTCCTTGAAAAGGACGGCACCTTTACCAACGCCGAACGCCGTATCTCGCGGGTGCGCAAGGTCATGGAGCCCCTGGCTGGCAAAGCTGACTGGGAAGCGACCGTGGCCCTGGCCAACGCCTTGGGCTACCCGATGCAGTACCGCCACCCGGCCGAGATCATGGACGAGATCGCGCGCCTGACGCCGACCTTCCACCGCGTCAGCTACGCCGAGCTCGACCGCCATGGCAGCCTGCAGTGGCCGTGCAACGATGCCGCGCCCGATGGTACGCCGACCATGCATATCGACCAGTTCGTGCGGGGCAAAGGGCGCTTCATGCTCACCGGCTACGTGCCGACCGACGAGAAGGTCAACAGCCGCTACCCGCTGTTGCTGACCACCGGGCGTATCCTCAGCCAGTACAACGTCGGTGCCCAGACCCGCCGCACTGGCAACGTCGCCTGGCATGACGCCGACCGCCTTGAGCTGCACCCCACCGACGCCGAAAGCCGTGGCATCCGCGATGGCGATTGGGTCGGTATCGGCAGCCGCGCCGGGCAGACGGTACTGCGTGCCAAGGTCAGTGCGCGGGTGGCGCCGGGGGTGGTGTACACCACGTTCCACTTCCCTGAGTCGGGCGCTAACGTAATTACCACCGACAACTCCGACTGGGCCACCAACTGCCCTGAATACAAAGTCACGGCGGTGGAGGTGGTGAAAGTGTTCCACCCGTCTGAATGGCAGAAGCGTTACCAGGACTTCAGCGACGAACAGCGCCGCCTGCTCAAAGAGCGCCGTACTGCCGAACAGCAAGAGAAAGCCGAGGTGCGCCGATGAGCAGTGACAACCTGGTCAAGATGGCCAACCAGATTGCCCATTATTTTGACAGCGAACCGAACCGGCAGCTGGCGGTGCAGGGGGTAAGGCAGCACATTCAGAGCTTCTGGACGCCGGCGATGCGCCGGCAGTTGCTGGCGTGGAGCGAGGCCAATGCAGGGGAGGGGCTGGACCCGAAAGTGCGCGAGGCACTGGTGTAAGCGCGCCGCCCTTTGTATTTGTAGGAGCAGCCTTGTGCTGCGAAGAGGCCGGTGATAGCAGCATAGATTCTCTGAGCTGTCACCGGCCTCTTCGCAGCGCAAGGCTGCTCCTACAAGGGCTACGCATGCTTCAACCGCGGGCAAGCTCAGTCAGGTGGGCAATCGCTTCTTCGCTCTTGAGCACCAGCACATCCCCTTCGAGTGAATCGAGCACCACCTCGGAGGTATTACCGATCAATGCACCGGAAATACCGGTGCGGGCCACCGTGCCGATCACCGTCACCACAGCATCGTATTTTTTCTCGGTGTAGGGAATCAGCACATCCGCTGGGCCTTCGGCGACATGCAGGCGGTCATCGCTGATGTCGAACTCGGCCTGAAACGCGCGGCAGGCTTCCCGGTAGCGTTCGGCGATGGTCTCGCTGAGCTGGTAGGTCGGGTCCGAGGCGGACAGCATGGGGGAGGGGTGTGCGCTGATAACGTGCAAATTGCCTTTGGCCAGGCCGGCAATGGCATAGCCATGGTCGATGATGCTCGCGTGCAACCGGCGGTGGTCCTCATCCTGGTTGCCGACATCCACCGCCGCCAGAATCACCCCGCCGGTCCAGGGCCGCTCGCTTTTCACCATCAGCACTGCGCTGGGGCACTGGCGCAGCAGTTTCCAGTCGCTGGGGGTCAGCAATGCCTTTTTCAGTGGGTTGTCTGGCCGATGCTCCTTGATGACCAGCTCGCAGCCCTCGGCTTGCTGCACATAGATGATGGTGTCGTGCAGGTTGTCACGCCAGGCTGCCTCATGCGTGACGTTGTCGTATCCGTCATCGTGCAACTGGCTGCTCAGCAGGCTGAGCAACGCACTGTGATCCTGCTTTTTGTCGCACATCAACAGGTGCAGGCGCGCGCCGGTCACGCTTGCGATCAGCTTGGCACGGGTCAACGCCCGGCTGTGGGCATGCGCGGGGTCGAGGACGACGAGGATGCTGCGGACGGCTTGCATGGGCGTGAGCTCCGTTCAAAGATGGCGACCAGTGGCTGACTATAGTCGGCGTCTCACCCGTCGCCGCTTGATGTACATCAAGCATAGTCACTGGCGCTGCCGGTTGCCGCCGGTATAATCGCCGGCCCTGCCTGTTCTGTCTGGTTGCACGCTTATGTCCTTGATCCCCGAAATCGACGCCTTTCTTGGCTGCCCGACCCCAGATGCCTGGATCGAAGCGGCGCTTGCCGACCAGGAAACCCTGCTGATCGACCACAAGAACTGCGAGTTCAAGGCCGCCAGCACCGCCCTGAGCCTGATCGCCAAGTACAACACGCACCTGGACCTGATCAACATGATGTCGCGCCTGGCCCGTGAAGAGCTGGTGCACCATGAACAGGTGCTGCGCCTGATGAAGCGCCGGGGCGTGCCCTTGCGGCCGGTGTCGGCCGGGCGTTATGCCTCCGGCTTGCGCCGCCTGGTACGTGCCCACGAGCCGGTCAAGCTGGTGGATACCTTGGTGGTGGGGGCGTTTATCGAAGCCCGCAGTTGCGAGCGCTTTGCCGCGCTGGTGCCGCACTTGGATGAAGAGCTGGGCACGTTCTACCACGGCCTGCTGAAGAGTGAAGCGCGCCATTACCAGGGCTACCTGAAGCTGGCCCATCAGTACGGCGAAGAAGCGGACATCGCCCGCAGGGTTGAGCTGGTACGTGAGGCAGAAGCCGAGCTGATCCAGTCACCGGACCAGGAACTGCGCTTTCATAGCGGCATTCCAATGGCGCAGGCCGCCTGAAAACGTTCAGGCGGCACTGCGTTCATTAAATGGGCTTAGTAGCGGCGACCCAGCAACAGGCCGACCACCAGGCCGAAGCCTGCGGACACCGCGACGGTCTGCCAAGGGTGGCCGCCGATGTAGTCCTGGGTGGCATCCACCACCGGTTGAGCCTTGTCACGGACGTTACTCGCGGCCTGGCGAGCCTGGCGCAGTTTGAGGCTGACTTGCGCGCGCAGGGTTTCGGCCTCCTCGCCAACCAGGGCAGCGCTGTCGTTGAGCAGCTTTTCGGATTCTTCGATCAGTGACTGCAGTTCGCTGAAGACCTGATCCTTGATCTGATCGCTGGCGGCTTGTACGGCGTTTTTTCGGGCCATGAACTCATCCTCGTCAATGGGGGGGTGAACAATGGATGCCGGTGCGTCGGGAAAGTTGCGCCGGCTTTCCGATGACGCGTCGCTACGGTGTAAGATAGCGGCCATTTTCAGCAGGCAGGTACCTTCATGAGTTTCAATCTGGCCAACAAGAGCTTCGAGGAACGGGCGCAGATCGAGGCAGAGAAGGCGCGGTTGTTCGAACTGTGGCAGAGCAACCTGGGCAAGGCCAAGGGCGAAGCCGCCCGGCTTATCTCCGAAAAGCCTCGGCGCAAGGGCAAATGGGCGGAATGGGTGCGGGCTGAACTTGAGGCCATGTCGCCGCCTGAGTACGCCAGCATGGTGCGCAGCGAAGTCAACAAGATGATGGCCGCCGCCAACAGCAATCGCTGAGTGTTCTACCAGTAAGTCCCGGCTGCCTTGGGCAGGTCCAGCGTGCCCTCATCGGTGAAGCGCACGGTGCCCAGCAGCCCACCGGCCAATTTGCCGCGCAGTACATAGGGTAGCCCTTGCAGCGAACTCCGCTGGCCCAGGCCATAGGCCTGGCGCAGGAAAGAGAACGCGGTCACGCTCACCGGCACCACGATTACCGCCTCGTCGAAACGGCCTATGTGGCCCTGCTGGTCGCTCACACCGGCGGCCAGCGGCTGGCCGTTCACCTGCAGGTCGAGCGCAATACCGTTGTAATCGATCGCGGTTTCGTTGGGGTTCTGCACACGTATTTTCACCGCCATGCGCAGTTCCAGCTCCTGCCTAGGCAGTGGCTCGATACCAATCACGTTGATATTCAGTGGGTCACGCGCCTGAAACAAGGCGCAGGCACTGAGGCCGTAAGCCATCAGCAGTATCAGCAACCAGCGGTGCAATCGGGCAGTCATGGGTTGCAACCTTGCCTGAAGAATTCAACCGCCAGTGTGGCAAATGCGCGTTGACGTTGAAAGTAGCGCGTCTAATGAAAGATACTGTTTCTCATTAACGCCCGATAATTCCTCTTACTGGCCTTTCTCCTACCCCATGCTGACGTCTCCCGTGTCTGGTCTGCTGGCGAGTTTCCAGGAGCACTACGACGACCTCTTGCTGTTCCTGACTCGGCGCATGAGCGACCGGCAGCGTGCTGCCGACGTCGCGCAGGAGACATACCTGAAGCTGGTGAAGATCGACGAGCAGGCCGTGCCGGTGCTGCATGCACGCAGCTTCATTTTCCGGGTGGCGGGCAACCTGGCGATCGATGCGTTGCGCCGTGAACAGCGTATCGCCGCCCGCCACGAGGACGCCGAGGGTACCGGTGAAGTGGCCTGCCCGGCGCCTGCGCCCGAGGCCACGCTGCTCGCCCGCGAGCGCTTGCAGATACTCGATGAGGCGCTGTTGCAACTGTCCAGCAATGCCCGCCAGGCCCTGTTGCTCAACCGCGTCGAAGGCCTGACCCAGGCGCAGATCGCACAACGGTTGGGCGTTTCCGAGAGCATGGTGGCAAAATACATCGGCCAGGCGCTGCGCCATTGCCGTGACTGGCTCAAACACAACCATGACTGAGCCTTATGCCATGCCAGCCGCCCAACCGCTCAGCGACCTCTCTGACGATGCCCTCGATTGGCAGGTGTTGTTGCATTCGGGCAACGCCAGCGCGGCTGACCACGCGCGCTACCAGCGCTGGTGCGCATTGAGCCCGGCGCATGCCGAGGCCGCGCGTGAGGCAGAGGCACTGTGGCTGGACATCGGCCACACCCCAACCGCTCAGGTTGTCGCGGCACCGCCTGCCCGACCCAAACGGCACTGGGCCGCAGGCCTGGCAGCATCGCTGGCGCTGTTGGTCGCGGGTTATACCGGCTGGCAGCAGGCGCCTATCTGGCTGGCGGACTACCACACAGGCCTCGGGCAACGGCAGGCGGTGACCCTGGCCGATGGCTCGCGGGTACTGCTGAACAGCGGCAGTGCCTTGACCGTCGCGTTCACCGACCGCGAGCGCCGCGTGGTGCTCAATGCTGGCGAAGCCTTGTTCGAGACGGCCAGTGACCCACGGCCCTTTGTGGTCGATAGTGCAGGCGAGGCGGTGCGCGGTACGGGCGCGACCTTCAGCGTGCGCCGGGATGGCCGCGTGGTGGTGGCCCAGGGCGAAGCCACGGTGGGTGAGCGCAGCGTACCGGTGTCGCCTGACGCCAGTGCACAGACCGCCTGGCAGCGCGGCAAGCTGATCTTCAACGGCAAGCCGCTGGGGCAGGTGCTGGCGGAGCTCGAGCGCTACCAACAGGGGCGCATTCTGCTGTCTGACACCAAGCTGGCCGCACTGGAAGTCAGCGGTGTATTCGACCTCGATGAACCCCAGGCGCTGCTGCGCACCCTTGAGCAACGTTATGGCCTGCAGGTCACCTATCTACCCTGGCTGGCCGTGGTGCACTGAGCCTGTAAAAATAATCTAAATATTTTTCATCTGCCGCTGCAAGTTCAGCCAGGCCAGATCGTCGTAGTGGGACTGATCAGCAACCCATTCTCATTTACGACTTGTCTGGAAGCTCATTCGTGGCCCTTACGCTCAAGCCTTTTCACCGCCGCAGCGGTCCCCTTCATCACGCCTTGTTGTCTTGCACTGCCTTGGCCATGCTGGCTGGCCCTTTGCAGGCGATGGCCTCAAGTGGTGCGCAACAGGCTCCGGTGGAAGCCCGCCAAGTGCAGCTGGACCTGCCTGCCCAGGCGCTGGACCAGGCACTGACGGCCTTCGCCGACCAGGCGGGGTTGCACCTGCTGTACACCACCCACGATGTCGCGGGCCTGAACAGCCCGGCGCTGCAGGGCAGCTACAGCATCGAGCAGGCACTGCAGCAGTTGCTGGCGGGCAGTGGCATGAGTTGGCAGTTCAGCGATGCCCGCACGGTCACCCTGCGCAAGGTGGACGCCGCGCCGCAGGCTGTCAACCTCAAGCCCATCGAGGTCAGTGTGGCCTCGCGCACCAGCACGGCGATCAGCGAAATCCCTGGCACCGTCTGGGTGGTCGACCAGCAGCAGCTGCGTGAGCAGATCGACAGCGGAGTGAGCCTCAAGGAAGCCATCGGCAAGCTGGTACCTGGCCTGGACCTGGCGCCAGAAGGGCGCACCAACTATGGCCAGAACATGCGCGGGCGCAATGTGCTGGTGATGATCGACGGGGTCAGCCAGAACAGCTCGCGCGGCCTGTCGCGCCAGTTCGACAGCATTTCGCCGTTCAACGTCGAGCGTGTCGAAGTGCTGTCGGGGGCCAGCGCCCTTTACGGCGGCGGCGCCACCGGCGGCATCATCAACATCGTGACCAAGAAGGGCGAGCCCGGCCCGGCCCGCTTCGAGACCCAGCTGGGTGCCAGCAGCGGCTTCAACAACAGTGATGACCTGGCTACCCGCATCGCCCAGTCGATCAGCGGCGGCAACGAGCGGGTCAGTGCCCGCCTTGGTATTTCCGGCGAACAGAACGAAGCCTTCTATGACGGCGCTGGCGATCAGATCTTCATCGACAATACCCAGACCGACCTGCAATACAACCGCACCATCGACGTGCTCGGCACCCTGGGGCTGACGCTGACCGATGAGCAGAGCCTGGACTTGCTGGCCCAGTACTACGACTCGGGCAACCACGGCAGCACCGGCATCTACTTCCCCAACCTCAACTACAACGCCCCTTCTGACCTGGAAGACGCCGAGCTGCGCAGTGGCTATTCCTCTGATCTGGAGCCACGTACCCGGCGACTGTTGCTCAACGCCAACTACCATCACACCGATGTGCTGGGCCAAGACTTCTACCTGCAGGCCTCGTACCGCAAGGAAGACGACAACTTCTACCCGTTCCCGTACTACAACCGCGCCACACCCACCGGTTCGCGCGGGGTGTACTTCGCCGCATCACAACAGAACTTCGAAGTCACTAGCCTCAAAGGCCTGTTCGCCAAGCAGTGGGACACGCTCAAGCTGACCTACGGCGTCGACCTGGACCGCGAGCGCTTCAACGCCGAACAGACCACCTTCGATGCCCTGACCTCATCCGAAAGCGGTGGCCTGGACATGGAAAAGGCCAGCAAGGCCGCGCGTTACCCCAGCTACCGGGTTGACGGTGTGTCGGTGTACGCCCAGCTCGATTGGCATGCCACCGACAACCTGACCTTGTCCGGCGGCGCCCGGCGCCAGCAGATGGACGTGGATGTCAGCGAGTTCAAAGGCGTACCCGGCGGCAGCAACGATTACCAGGTCAACCTGTACAACGTCGGCGCCCTCTACGACTTCAAAAATGGCCATCAGGTGTGGACCAACTACGGTGAAGGTTTCGACCTGCCGGACCCGGCCAAGTATTACGGCAAGCCGGGTTTGAGCGTTGCCGACAACCCGCTGGCCGGCATCAAGAGCCGCCAGGTCGAACTGGGCTGGCGCTATGCCGACCTGGATTGGGACGCCCAGGCGGCGCTGTACTACATCTGGTCGGACAAGATCATCAATGTCGATTCGCAGACGCTGACCATCAACGTCGAAGAGCAGAAGAGCCGTGACTTTGGCTTCGAAGGTGCGTTGACCCGCCACTTCCAGAGCGGTTGGGAAGCCGGGGGTACGCTGCACCTGACCCGCTCCGAGGAAGAAGACGTCGACGGTGGCTGGATGAAACGCGATGCCCGTTACGCGTCGCTGTCCAAGTCCACGGCGTTTGTTGGCTGGAAGGGCGATGGCCGCAGTGCCCGCCTGCAGGCCAACCATGCGTTCACCCTCAAGGACGATGCCGACCACGAGATCGACGGCTACACCACCTTCGACCTGCTGGGCAGCCAGGAAACCGGCTTCGGCACCTTCAGCGCAGGCATCCAGAACTTGCTGGACAAGCAGTACAGCACGGTCTGGGGACAGCGGGCGACGTTGTTCTATGCACCGACCTATGGCCCAGCGTACCTGTATGACTACCAGGGCCGTGGGCGCACCTACACCCTGACCTGGAGCATGGCTTACTGACAGCTATGCCGAGTTTCAGGTAGGCGCAGCCTTGTGCTGCGAAGAGGCCGGTGCAGGCAGCGAAAATCTATGCTGTTGTCACTGGCCTCTTCGCAGCGCAAGGCTGCTCCTACCCAAATCGAGCATGGCGCGAGTTGTCTGGACTAGTTGTTCTACGCACCGACCTATGGCCCAGCGTACCTGTATGACTACCAGGGCCGTGGGCGCACCTACACCCTGACCTGGAGCATGGCTTACTGACAGCTATGGCGGGTTTCAGGTAGGAGCAGCCTTGTGCTGCGAAGAGGCCGGTGCAAGCAGCGGAAATCTATGCTGTTGTCACTGGCCTCTTCGCAGCGCAAGGCTGCTCCTACCCGAATCGAGCATGGCGCGAGTTGTCTGGACTAGTTGTTCTACGCACCGACCTATGGCCCAGCGTACCTGTATGACTACCAGGGCCGTGGGCGCACCTACACCCTGACCTGGAGCATGGCTTACTGACAGCTATGGCGGGTTTCAGGTAGGAGCAGCCTTGTGCTGCGAAGAGGCCGGTGCAGGCAGCGGAAATCTATGCTGTTGCCACTGGCCTCTTCGCAGCGCAAGGCTGCTCCTACCCGAATCGAGCATGGCGCGAGTGGTGTGGGCTACAGTGACGGACAGCTCCCTTTGCCGAGGTGTCCGTCATGCGTCGATCGCTGTGCCTGCTGTCCCTGTGCCTGGCCCTGCCGCTGCAAGCCCAGGAGAAGGTCGTCAACCTCTACAGCTGGGCCGACTATGTCGCCCCGCAAACCCTCCAGCGCTTCGAGCGCGAAACGGGCTACAAGGTACGCTACGACACCTTTGACACCACCGAGGTGCTGGAGACCAAGCTGCTGACCGGTGGCAGCGGCTACGACGTGGTGGTGCCGTCATCCACCGTGCTGGCCCGGGCGCTCAAGGCCAAGGCCCTGCAGCCGCTCGATGCCCAGGCCATGCCCGGCTATGCCAACCTCGACAAGGACTTGCTGGCCAAACTGGCCGAGGCCGACCCCGGCAACCGCTACGCGGTGCCTTACACCTGGGGCACGCTGGGCCTGGGGGTGAATGTCGAGGCCGTGCGCCAGCGCCTGGGCGATGTGCCGCTGGACAGCCTCGACCTGTTGTTCAAACCGGAGTACGCCAGCCGCCTGAAGGATTGCGGCATCGCCATGCCCGACTCGCCGCAGGAAGTGATCGGCCTGACCTTGAACTACCTGGGCAAGGACCCTTACAGCCAGAACAAGGCCGACCTGGACGCCGCGCAGGCACTGCTGAACCAGCTGCAGCCCTCTGTGCGCTATGTTGCCAACGGCCGGCAGATCAGCGACCTGGCCAATGGCAGCGTGTGCCTGGCGCTGACCTACAACGGTGATGCGGCGATGGCCGCCGACCAGGCACGCCGTGCTGGCAAACCGTTCGAGCTGATCTACCGCATCCCCCAGGAAGGCACCCTGGTCTGGCAGGACAACCTGGTCATCCCCAAGGATGCGCCTCACCCGGAGGCAGCCCGCGCGTTCATCGCCTTCATGCTCAAGCCGGACTCGGTCGCCGCGCTGACCAACACGCTGTTCTTCGCCAATGCCAACCAAGCGGCCACCCCCTTGGTCGACGCTGCCGTGCGCAACGACCCGGACATCTACCCGCCAGCCCAGGTGCGTCAACGGCTGTACGCCGACCGCAGCATGGCGCTGTCCGACTTGCGCCAGCGTAACCGCCTGTGGATGGCCTTCCGCAGCGGCCAATGAGCCCGGCGGGGCTGCGCTGCAGCCCCTTGGGGTCCATACTGAAACATCAGGAATTATCTCCAGCCGCTTTCACACTTTTGCCGCGAACCCCTCGCGCCTTAGGCTATCCAACGCACAAGGCGCGGCATTTCGTACAGGAGGTGAAGCATGAACCTAGCACTGCCAATCCTGGCCATCGGCCTGGCGTTGTGCCTGCCCGCGCGCGCAGCGCCGGTTGCGCCCTTGCAACTCGCGGCCAGCAACAACAACCCCTACAACAGCCCGATCCAGCGCGCCAACCCCAATAGCCGCCAGGGCAGCATGCCGGCCACACCGCCCGTGCGTGGCCCGTCCACCGACCCCTACCAGCGCACGCCCTCGCTGGACAACCGCGGCATTGGCAACGGCGACAACCTGCGCCGCCAACAGCAAGCGCCCAATCTGGAACCCACCCGGCCGCCGCGCGATAACCCACGCGCGCCGTAAGCCCCGTCGAAAGGAATTCTGCATGACCCGAGCTACCTGGCTGACCACCTTGACCGCCGCCGCGCTGCTGCCCCTGTTGGCGCACGCGGCTTCCGAGCAGCAGTTCCCCAGCGAAGAAGGGCCATTGACCGTCAGCACCGTCGCCGATGGCCTGCGCAACCCTTGGGCATTGGCTTTCTTGCCCGGCGGCAAGGACATGCTGGTGACCGAGCGCCCCGGCAACCTGCGGGTAGTCAACGCCGAAGGCAAGGTCGGCCCGCCCATCAGTGGCGTGCCTCAGGTCTGGGCCGAAGGGCAGGGCGGGTTGCTGGACGTGGTGTTGTCGCCGGAGTTCGGCAAGGACCGCACCGTTTACCTGTCCTATGCCGAAGCGGGCAATGATGGCAAGGCAGGGACGGCGGTCGGCCGCGGTCAGCTGTCCGAAGACCGCGCACGGCTAGAAAACTTCACCGTGATCTTCCGTCAGCAGCCCAAGCTGTCGGTGGGCAACCATTTCGGTTCGCGCCTGGTGTTCGACCGAGACGGTTACCTGTTCATTGCCCTGGGCGAAAACAACCAGCGGCCGACTGCCCAGGACCTCGACAAGCTGCAAGGCAAGGTCGTGCGGATCTTGCCTGACGGCGAAGTGCCCAAAGACAACCCCTTCGTTGGCAAAGACAACGTGCGCCCCGAGATCTGGTCGTTTGGCCATCGCAATCAGCAGGGCGCAGCACTCAACCCTTGGACTGGCAAGCTCTGGACTCACGAACACGGCCCACGGGGCGGCGACGAAATCAACATTCCCCAGCCCGGCAAGAACTACGGCTGGCCGGTTGCCACCCACGGCATCAATTACTCGCTGCTGCCGATCCCGGAGGCCAAGGGCAAGCACGTCGATGGCATGGTCGACCCGCACCATGTCTGGGAGAAGTCCCCTGGCATCAGCGGCATGGCGTTTTATGACAGCCCGACGTTCAAGGCCTGGGACCACAACCTGTTCATTGGGGCGCTGGCGACCCAGCAATTGATCCGCCTTCAGCTCAAGGGCGACAAGGTGGTGCACGAAGAGCGTTTGCTGGGGGACCTCAAGGCGCGTATCCGAGATGTGCGGGTAGGCCCGGATGGGTACCTGTACGTGTTGACCGATGACAAGGACGGGGCGCTGTTGAAAGTGGGGCTGGGCGATGGCTGAAGCGCTGGTTTTCGCCATGCACGGTTCGTGTAGGAGCAGCCTTGCGCTGCGAAGAGGCCGGTGGTGACACTTACATAGTTGTGGCCTGCACTGGCCACTTCGCAGCACAAGGCTGCTCCTACTCAGGTGCGGCGTTGGCTTGCCGGCAATGGAGACAGTACCGATAATGCGGCATGACCGCCCAGCCGCAGACCCTCTACCAACAAGCCCTGACCGACCAAGGCTATGTCCATGACCCCGCCCAGGCCCACGCAGTCGATGCGTTACAGGCCTGTTTCGAGGCGATCGAACAGGGCCGCCCGAGCCAGGGTGTCTACCTCTGGGGCCCTGTCGGCCGGGGCAAGACTTGGCTGATGGACCAGTTCCACCGCTGCCTGCAACACCCCAGCCGGCGCCAGCACTTTCACCATTTCATGGCTTGGGTGCACCAGCGCCTGTTCCAGCTCAACGGCACCGCCGACCCGCTGTTGGCCCTGGCCCGTGAACTGGCCCGGGAGATCCGCGTGCTGTGCTTCGACGAGTTGTTCGTCAATGACATCGGTGACGCGATTATCCTCGGCCGCCTGTTCCAGGTGTTGTTCGACCAGGGCGTGGTGATTGTCGCCACCTCCAACCAACCGCCCGACCAACTCTACCGCGATGGCTTCAACCGTGACCGCTTCCTGCCCGCCATTGCCGCCATCGAACGGCACATGCGGGTGTTGTCGGTGGCCGGCGAGCAGGATCATCGCCTGCATCCGGGCGCTGTGCGACAGCGTTACTGGGTCACTGAGGCCGGTGAGCGCGGCGTGCTGGGTGAGGTGTTCCGCCAACTCAGCCCGGCTGACCCTGGCAGCGAGCAGCCGTTGGCCATTGGCTCAAGGCAAATAAACGTCATCCGGCGCAGCGCGCACGCCATCTGGTGCCGTTTCACCGACCTCTGCGAGCAGCCCTTGGCGGCGATGGAGTTCATGGCCCTGTGTGACCGTTTCCCGTCGATTCTGCTGGAGGGTGTGCCGGCGTTAGGTGGCGAGCAACGGGCTGGGCGGATTGCGCGCGGTACCGAGGATGGTGCGGCGCGGGTCGCGGCAGGGGACCGGGAGCTGCCGGCGCTGTCGCCCAAGGACGATGCGGTGCGCCGGTTCATTGCCCTGGTCGACGAATGCTACGACCGCCGGGTGGCGCTGTACCTGGAGGCGCAGGTGCCGCTTGACGCGCTTTATACCCAAGGGTACCTGGCGTTCCCGTATCAACGCACCTTGAGCCGCTTACGCGAGATGCAGTTGCAACGCTTTTGCTAAGCCCCTGTGGGAGCGACGCGATGGATGGCACGGGCTGCGCCCGTGTTCGCGGGCAAGCCCGCTCCCACAGTGATCGCGCATAAGTTGAGATTTTGCCCAAGGCAGTTGCGCCCACTCAGTAGGTTGGGGGCTAGCTGAATCAGCGCCCCAACCACTCGACCAACGTCCGGTTGAACCGCATCGGCTCTTCGATCTGCGGCGCGTGGCCCATACCCTCGAACGTCACCAGTTCACCCTGGGGGATCAGCTTGGCCACTTGCGGCCCCAGCACCTGGTACTTGCCCAAGCGTGCTTTGACCTCTGGCGGCGCGATGTCGCTGCCGATGGCCGTGGTGTCCTGGTCACCGATCAGCAACAGGGTCGGCATCTTCAGGTCCTTGAACTCGTGGTACACCGGTTGGGTGAAAATCATGTCGTAGATCAACGCCGAGTTCCACGCCACTGCTTCATGCCCCGGCCCTTGGTTGAGCCCCACCAGCATCTGTACCCAGCGCTCGTACTCCGGCTTCCAGCGGCCGGCGTAATAGGTCTTGCGCTCATACTCACGCACCCCTGCGGCGTCGAGCTTGAGCTCCCGTGCATACCACTGGTCCACCGTACGGTAGGGGACGCCCAGGGCCTTCCAGTCTTCCAGGCCAATCGGGTTGACCATCGCCAGGCGTTCGACTTGCTGCGGGTACATCAACGCATAGCGGGTGGCGAGCATGCCGCCGGTGGAGTGGCCAAGCACGATGGCTTGCTTGACGCCCAGCTGGTCGAGCAAGGCGTGGGTGTTGTCCGCCAACTGCTGGAAGCTGTACTGGTAATACGCAGGTTTGCTTGAGGTGCAGAAGCCGATCTGGTCAGGGGCGATGACCCGGTAGCCGGCTTTGCTCAGGGCATTGATGGTGGTTTCCCAGGTGGCGGCGCAGAAGTTCTTGCCATGCATCAGCACCACGCTGTGGCCATTGGCCTGGCCTTGGGCGGGTACGTCCATGTAGCCCATCTGCAGGGCTTGGCCCTGGGAGCTGAAGTCGAAATGTTTGAGCGGGTGAGGGTAGCTGAACCCTTCGAGTTGTTTGCCGTAGGTGGGTGACTCGGCAGCAAAGGCCGGGCCGCCGACAAGGCAGGCAAGGGCCAGGGCGGTTGCGCGCAGCATGGGGGCACTCCGTGTAGGGCCATGTAGGAATTGGCGACTGTAACAGCCAGTTGACCGCCTGAAGCGGCAAAGGTGTTACCAGGCGTGAAACCAGCCCAGGGTGATCATCGCCACCACGGCGTAACGGCCGGCCTTGGCCAGGGTCACCAGCAGCACAAAGCGCCAGAAGGGCTCACGCATGATCCCCGCGATCAGGGTCAGCGGGTCGCCGATCACTGGCATCCAGCTGAGCAGCAGCGACCACTGCCCCCAGCGCTGGTAGCGTTGTTGCGCACGTTCGAGTTGGCGGGCGCTGAACGGGAACCAGCGCTTGTCACGCAGGTGCTCGATGGCCCGGCCCAATACCCAGTTGACCACCGAGCCGAGTACATTGCCCAAGGTGGCCACCAGCAACAAGGTCGGCCAGGCGTCGGGCTGGCGCAGCAGCAAACCAACCAGCACGGCCTCCGATTGCAACGGCAACAGGGTGGCGGCGCCGAAGGCGCTGAGGAACAGCGCCCATTCGCTGAGCATCAGTAGTTGGCGACCACGGTGTCCTGGCCATCCTGGGTCACACCGATGACCTGGTAGGCGTCTTTGTGGTCACCCATTTCCATGCCCGGCGAGCCCATGGGCATGCCGGGGACGGCCAGGCCCTTGAGGTCGTTGCGTTTGGCCAGCAGGCGGACCTGTTCGGCCGGCACATGGCCTTCGACGAACTTGCCGTTGATCACCCCGGTATGGCACGACGCCAGGCGCGGTGCCACGCCCAGGCGTTGCTTGACTGCGCTCATGTTCGGTTCGACGTGGTCGTTGACGGTGAAGCCGTTGTCGCGCAGGTGGCTGATCCAGGCCTTGCAGCAGCCGCAGTTGGGGTCGCGGTAGACATCGAGGGCCCAGGCGGCCTGGGCCAGGCCAGTGATAGCCAGTAGCCCGAGGGTCAGCAGGTGTTTGTGCAGCATGGTGAAGCACTCCTTTAGAAACGCAGGCGGATACCGGCCACCAGGCGGGTCTGGCCGGTGTCTTCGCCGTCTTCGCGGGCCTGGTCGGCGCGGTTGCCGTGCAAGCGATTGAAACTGACCCCGACGTACGGCGCGAAACCACGGCTGATTTCATAGCGCAGGCGCAGGCCGATTTCGCTGTCGGCCAGCCCCGTACCTTGCTCGCGGCGCGTATCGTCGCGGCCAAAAACGTTGGCTTCCAGGGTGGGTTCGAGTACCCAGCGGTTGGTCAGCAGCATAGCGTAAGCGGCTTCCAGGCGCAGCGCGGTCTGTTGCCGCTCGCCGACGTAAGCAGTGGCCTCCAGCTCAACGCCATACAGCGGCGTGCCCTGGATACCGAAGGCGGCCCAGGCCTGCCCGTTGGCGGGCTTGAAGTCTTGGCGCAGGCCGCCGACCAGTTCCCACCAAGGGCTGATGGCGTGGCCCCAGAGCGCCTGCAGTTCGGCCTTGTGGGTCGTGCCCTGCTCGCGTTCGCCTTCGCTACGCAGCCACAGGCGGTCGATGTCGCCGCCGACCCACGCATTAGCGTTCCAGTTCAACGCGCCACTGCTGTCGAAGTGCTGGTATTCAAGCTGCTCGACGATCACCGCCCCGTTCAGCGCCCGGTCATGCACCTGGTGCCCTGGCTGCGGCGGGAAGGCTGCGCGACGGTCGGCGTCACTGAGCACCGGCAACGGCGTACGCGGTGGCTGCGCAGGCGGCGTTGCGTGGTTCATCTGGCTGTGGTCCATGGGCATGGCGCCATGGTCCCTGTGCTGCAGGCCGGCGGCCATGGCGCGTTCACTGGCGAGCAGCGCCACCAGGGCCACACCGGTGACGATGCGACGGCTATTGAACTCATTCATCGACGCGTACCTCGCGGAACATGCCGGTCTCCATGTGGTAGAGCAAATGGCAGTGGTAAGCCCAGCGGCCCAGGGCGTCGGCAGTGACTCGGTAGCTGCGGCGGCTGCCAGGCGGGATGTCGACGGTGTGCTTGCGCACCAGAAAACGCCCCTGTTCGTCTTCCAGGTCGCTCCACATGCCATGCAGGTGGATGGGGTGGGTCATCATGGTGTCGTTGACCAAGGTGATGCGCACCCGCTCGCCATAGTCCAGGCGCAACGGTTCGGCATCGCTGAACTTGACCCCGTCGAACGACCAGGCAAAGCGCTCCATGTGGCCGGTCAGGTGCAGCTCGATGTCGCGTGAGGGTTCGCGGCCATCGGGGTCGGGGTAAGGGCTGCGCAGGTCGGCGTAGGTCAGCACGCGCCTGCCGTTGTCGCGCAGGCCGATGCCTGGGTCGGCGAGGTTGGGCCGTGGGGCCATGGTCTGCATGTCCACCAGTGGATTGTCGGTTTCGCTGGGTGGATGTTGCTGCAGGGCGGCCATGCTGGAATGGTCCATGCCGGCCATGTTGCTGTGGTCCATGCCTGCCATGGCGCCGTGGCCCATGTCGGCCATGCTCAGTACGGGGCGCGGGTCTGGTTGCGGCACGGGCGCCTGCAGGCCGTTGGCGCGGGCCAGGGTGCCGCGCGCGTAGCCACTGCGGTCCATGCTCTGGGCATACAGGGTGTAGGCGGGCAGGTCGCCGACGGTCACCAGCACGTCGTAGGTTTCAGCCACGGCGATGCGCAGTTCGTCCACGCTCACGGGTGTTACCGGCAGGCCGTCGGCGGCGATCACCGTCAGTGTCAGGCCGGGGATACGGAAGTCGAAATAGGTCATGGCCGAGGCGTTGATCAGCCGCAGGCGCACGGTTTCGCTCGGCTGGAATAGGCAGGTGAAGTTGCCATCCGGTGGTTGGCCATTGAGCAAGTAGCTGTAGGTGGCTGCGCTGACATCGGCCAGGTCCGTGGGGCTCATGCGCATGCGGGCCCAGCTCATGCGCTCGGCGACGGTGGTGCTCCAGCCATGGTCGGCCACGTCATCGATGAAATCGCCGAGCGTGCGTTTGTTGTAGTTGAAGGCGTCGGACTGCTTTTTCAGGGTCGCCAAGAGCTGTTCAGGGGGCTGGTCCGACCAGTCGCTGAACAGCAGCACATGGTCACGCTGGTACTGATGCTCCTCGGGTTCGCGGGGTTCGATGACGATCGCCCCATACACCCCGGCTTGCTCCTGCAGCCCAGAGTGGCTGTGGTACCAGTAGGTGCCGCTTTGGCGCAGGGTGAACTGGTAGAGGTAGTCGCCGCCGGGCTCGATACCGGCAAAGCTCAGGCCTGGCACACCGTCCATGTTGGCCGGCAGGAGGATGCCATGCCAATGGATCGAGGTGCTCTGGTCGAGCCGGTTACGCACGCGCAGGCTGACGGTGTCACCTTCGCGCCAGCGCAGCAGCGGGCCGGGCAGGCTGTCGTTGACGGTCAGGGCGGTGCGTGGGCGGCCGGTGATGTTGACCGCGGTCTGGCCGACCGACAGCTCGAAGTGCTGGCCGGCCAGGTCGCGGCCGTCGGCGGCCTGGGCCAGTGGCCGCCAAAGCCCCAGGCCCGCCAGCGTAGTGGCGGCGCCCAGGCCTTTGACGAAGGTACGGCGGGAGGGGTTGCGCAACATGGCGTGGCCTCATGCGAGAGAGCCTTGATGTTGGCCGTTGCTGGCTGTCAGCCAGCTGAGCTGCGCATTACAGCGTTGTCAGGCGGCGGCCTCGTCGTGGCGCAGGTCACGCATCAGCAGGCCGTACTCCAGCGGGACCTGCTCCGGAATCGGCAGGTACACCACATGGCCGTCACCCGGAGCTACCTCGATGGCCTGCTGCTGGCGGTCGCACAGGCGGTGCAGGTCGAAATGGTAGTTGCCGCGCGGGGTCATCAGCTCCAGGTGGTCGCCCACGGCGAAGCGGTTCTTGACCTTGACCTCAGCCAGGCCGTCCACACGCGCGCCGGTCAGTTCGCCGACGAACTGCTGGCGCTCGGACACCGAGTTGCCACGCTGGTAGTTCTGGTACTCATCGTGCACATGCCGGCGCAGGAAGCCTTCGGTGTAGCCGCGCTGCGCCAGGGATTCGAGGTTGCCCATCAGGGCGCGGTCGAAAGGCCGGCCTGCCACGGCGTCGTCGATGGCCTGGCGGTAGGACTGCACCGCGCGGGCGCAGTAGAAGTGCGACTTGGTGCGGCCTTCGATTTTCAGCGAGTGCACGCCTATGCTGGCCAGGCGTTCGACGTGCTGGATGGCGCGCAGGTCCTTGGCGTTCATGATGTAGGTACCGTGTTCGTCCTCGAACGCCGGCATCGCTTCGTCCGGGCGGTTGCTTTCCTGCAGCAGGAAGACCTGATCGGTAGGGGCGCCGAGCCCCAGGGTCGGTTGCACTTCGCGCACGATGTCGCCGGTGGCATCCTCGCTGGCCGGCGTAGCGTCGTACTTCCAACGGCAAGCATTGGTGCAGGTGCCTTGGTTGGCGTCGCGCTTGTTGAGGTAGCCCGAGAGCAGGCAGCGGCCGGAGTAGGCCATGCACAGGGCACCGTGGACGAACACTTCCAGTTCCATGTCCGGCACGTGGTGGCGGATGTCTTCGATTTCTTCGAGCGACAGCTCCCGCGACAGGATTACCCGGCTCAACCCCAACTGCTGCCAGAACTGCACGCTGGCCCAGTTGACGGTGTTGGCCTGCACCGACAAATGCACCGGCATCTGCGGGTAGTGCTGGCGCACCAGCATGATCAGGCCGGGGTCGGACATGATCAGCGCATCCGGCGCCATCGCAATCACCGGTGCGAGGTCCTTGAGGAAGGTTTTCAGCTTGGCATTGTGCGGGGCGATGTTGATCACCACGTAGAAGCGCTTGCCCAGGGCATGAGCCTCCTGGATGCCCAGCGCCAGGTTGGCGTGATCGAATTCGTTGTTGCGCACCCGCAGGCTGTAACGCGGCTGGCCGGCATAGACGGCGTCGGCGCCGTAGGCGAAGGCGTAGCGCATTGTCTTGAGGGTGCCAGCGGGGGCCAGCAGTTCGGGCT
Organism: Pseudomonas sp. B21-031; assembly: GCF_024748985.1. NCBI lineage: Bacteria > Pseudomonadati > Pseudomonadota > Gammaproteobacteria > Pseudomonadales > Pseudomonadaceae > Pseudomonas > Pseudomonas sp. B21-031. The sequence goes on from NZ_CP087181.1 coordinate 1,875,813, forward strand.
TGGCGGGAAGGGTCATGTGCGCACCGGGGCAAAAGGCCGGGATGCTAAGGCTTGGCGGTTTTGCTGACATTGACCTGAATCAACGGCGCGACGGCACTTTTACCCCTACGCCGCGCACTAACGTTCAGGACACTTGAGGATCCTTCATGAACGAAACCGCTTTGCAGAACAGAGCCTTGGCCGTGCTCTTGGCACTGGTGACCATCGCCTTCGTGTGGATCTTGCTGCCTTACTATGGGGCCATCTTCTGGGCGGTGATTCTCGGCATCCTGTTCGCACCGCTGCAGCGCAGCCTGCTGATACGGTTTGGCAGGCGGCGCAACCTTGCCGCCGCCACGACGCTGTTGATTTGCCTGGTGGTGGCTGTATTGCCTGTGATCATCACCAGTGCCTTGTTGGTGCAAGAGGGCGCGACGTTGTACCAGCGCATCGAGAGCGGGCAATTGGACATTGCCGGCTACGTCGAGCATGGCATGAACATGCTGCCGGGGTTCGTGCAGCACGGCCTGGACAGCTTGGGCATCGGCAACCTGGAAGGGCTGCGCGAGAAGATCACCAAATGGGCCACCCAAGGTAGCCAGGCGTTGGCCAGCCAGGCCTACAGCTTTGGGCAGGGCACGTTCGAGTTCCTGGTGAGCTTCGGCATCATGGTCTATCTGCTGTTCTTTTTCCTGCGTGAGGGGGCCGAAGTCGCGCGCCGCGTGCGCCTTGCGGTGCCGCTGCCCGAACACCAGAAGCGCCGCTTGCAGCTGAAGTTCAACCGCGTGGTGCGGGCAACGGTCAAGGGCAACGTGTTGGTTGCCATTACCCAGGGCGCGCTTGGCGGCTTCATCTTCTGGGTGCTGGATATCCCCAGTGCGTTGGTGTGGGCGGTGATGATGGCGTTTCTGTCGCTGCTGCCAGCGGTGGGGGCGGGGATCGTGTGGGCGCCGGTGGCGGCGTATTTCCTGTTGAGCGGGGCGATTCTGCCGGGGGTGATCCTCACGGCATTCGGGGTGCTGGTGATCGGCTTGGTGGATAACGTGCTACGCCCGATCCTGGTGGGCAAGGACACGCGCATGCCGGATTACCTGATTCTGGTGTCCACCCTGGGGGGCTTGGCGGTGTTCGGGCTCAACGGGTTCGTGATCGGGCCCTTGATCGCCGCGTTGTTCGTGTCGAGCTGGGCCATTTTTGTCGCCACCAAGCCGCAGGTGCAGTTGCCGCAGTAGGGCTGCTTTGCAGCCCATCGCCGGCAAGCCGGCTCCCACAGGTGCGGCGCTAACCTTGGCGTCTGCACAGATCCTGTGGGAGCCGGCTTGCCGGCGATGAGGCCTGAACAGGCTGCAACTTGGGTTGATTACAGCCAGATCGCATCCCAGTGTGAGTAATCCCCAATTCGCTCTACCAAACCCGCCCGCTTAGGGTTCAAAACGATGTAACGTGCCACTGCCTGCACATTCTCCTCCCTTCGCAAGGCTCGATCATGAAAGCCTTTCTGCCAGAGCCGCCCACTGCGTCCTTGCAGTCTGTTGATCGCCAGCGTGCTACGAGACTTCACCCGGCGCATCAGGGTTTTCAGGCTCACCGGCCCCAGCTCAACCAGCCAATGAAAATGGTCAGGCATCACCACCCATGCCAGAGATTGAGCTGCGCCTTCGTCCTGCGCCTGGCGCAACTGAGCGACCAGCAAGCGGGCAGACTGAAGCTCATTCAGAAGCGGGGCTCTGTGTAGCGTTGTGCTGGTTAATAGGTATAACCGGTTGGGCTCTGAAAACCGACCGAGTCTCAATTGGCTAGAGCGAGGACTGTCCATGCTGCCTACTCCTGATGGTTTGCTCATCAGGCTAGTGATAGTGGGCTGTTGGTGCAGGCTGAATTGAGACCCAGTATTTCAAATTTAATGGACGCCGCTCCCATGGCCGCTGGCCTTGAACACTGCGCATTTTTTGTGGGAGCCGGCTTGCCGGCGATGGGCTGCAAGGCAGCCCCGTTTGGGTAGGGTCAGGATGCCTGCGGCATCTCGCCCTTGGCCAGGCGCCGGTTGATGTCGGCTATCACTTCGGGCAGCTCATTGATGGTGTCGATCAGGTAGTGCGGGCGGGAGCTGGCGAACAGCGCGTGAATGCGCGTGCGCTCGCGCTCCAGTTTCTCGGCACTCAATGCCCGGTAGCCTTCCCAGGTCAGCCCCAGGGCGTTGCCGGAGCACACCAGTGCCACCGTCCACATGCCGGCACGGCGGCCTTCGAGGATGCCCGGCACGGTGTCATCGACCTTCACGCAGGCGGCCACGTCATCGATGCCCAGGGCAATCACGTTGGCCAGGGCCTGGGCCGGCCAGGGGCGGCCGTTCGGGGTTTCGTCGGTGGCCACGACATGGTCGGCGACATAGCCGTTTTGGGCGGCCAGCTCCACCACCTTGTCCATCACCACCTTCGGGTAGCCCGAGCACGAGCCGATCTTCAGGCCGTCCTGGCGCAGGCCGGTGAGGGTGTCCAGGGCGCCGGGGATAAGCGCCGAGTGCACGGCGATCTTCTCGATCTGCAGCGGCATGAAGCGGTTGTAAATGGCCGTGACGTCATCGTCGGTGGGGGTGCGGCCGAACACCTTGCGGTAGCGTTCGGCGATTTCCGGCACGTTGCACAGGGTGCGGATGTGGTCCCACTTGCCCATGCCCATCGGGCCTCGGGCTTCTTCGATGGACACCTGGACGTCGAACTCGGCGAAGGCTTCGACGAAGATCTGGGTGGGGGCGAACGAGCCGAAATCGACCACGGTGCCGGCCCAGTCGAGGATGGCGGCTTGCAGTTGGGTAGGGTTGCTGTAGTTCATGTGCGCTATTTCCTGAATTGGGGTGGGCAAAGGGTCAGATGTCCAGCACTTCCATTTCCCGCAGCACCTCGGCCACGGCGTTGACCGCAGCCTGCATGCCGTCTGGCCCGACCACGCCGATGCAGCCGACGCGGAAGGTCTCGACCTGGGTCAGCTTGCCGGGGTAGAGGATGAAGCCCTTGGCCTTGACCCGCGCGTAGAAGTCTTTGAACTGGTAGCGGGCATCGTTCGGGGCATGGAAGGTGACGATGATCGGTGCCTGGATCTCGGCCGGCAGGAAGCTGCGCAAGCCGAGGGCGGCCATGCCGTCGAGCAGGGTTTTGCAGTTGTCGGCGTAGCGCTGGTGGCGCGCGGGTAGGCCACCTTCTTCGTTGTACTGCTGCAGCGCTTCATGCAGCGCCGCGACCACGTGGGTGGGCGGGGTGAAGCGCCACTGGCCGGTCTTGGCCATATAGGCGTGCTGGTCATGCAGGTCCATGGCCAGCGAGTGGGCGTTGCCTTCGGCAGTGGCCAGGGCGGTTTTTTCGGCGAAGACGAAGCCCATTCCCGGCACGCCTTCCAGGCATTTGCCCGAAGCGGCGATCAGTGCGTCGAAGGGGACCTCGCGGGCATCGATCGGCAGCGCGCCGAACGAGCTCATGGCGTCGATGATCAGGCGCTTGCCGTGGCGTTTGATCACCTGGGCGATCTCGGCCAGTGGGTTGAGGATGCCGGTGCTGGTTTCGCAGTGGATCAACGCCACGTGGGTGATGGCGGGGTCTGCGGCCAGCAGGCGGTCGACATCGGCGGCGGTGGTCGGTTGGTCTTCGGCGGTTTCGAAGGTGCTGTAGGTGCGGCCCAGCACGTTGCAGATTTTCGCCAGGCGTTGGCCATAGGCGCCGTTGATCAGTACCAGCACCTTGCCATTGCGGGGTACCAAGGTGCCGATGGCGGCTTCCACGGCGAAGGTGCCGCTGCCTTGCAGGGGGACGCAGTGGTGGCTGACGCTGCCGTCGATGATCGCCAGCAGTTGCTCGCAGACGCTGGCGGTGAGTTGGTTGAAGTCGTTGTCCCAGGAGCCCCAGTCCACCAGCATGGCTTGGCGGGTGCGCAGCGACGTGGTCAGGGGGCCGGGGGTCAGCAGGATGGGTGCGTTGCTCATTCCGTGGTTCCTCACAAGCGGCGGGTGGTCAGCCGAAAAATCTGGCGCTGAAACTACGTGGGCTAGGTTGCAATTGGCTAAGCTATCAATCAAATTGTTTGTTGTTATGCCAGCCATAAGTCAGGCCGATAGACATGAACCTGTTCCAGCTCCGCGCTTTCGATGCCGTCGCCCGCGAGGGCAGCTTCACCCGTGCTGCTGCGCGGCTGTTCATCAGCCAGCCGGCCGTGACCGGGCACGTCAAGGCGCTGGAGGAGCACTACCAGATCACCCTGCTCAGGCGCACGGCGCGGCGGGTGGAGCTGACCGAGGAGGGCACGCGGCTGGCGGCCATCACCCGGGCCATGTTTGGCCTGGCCGAAGAAGCCCAGGCGATGCTCGAAGCCAACCGGCAGTTGCTGACGGGGCGCCTTGAGGTGGCGGCGGACGGCCCGCACCGCGTGATGCCGATGCTCGCCCAGTTGCGCGAGCGCTACCCGGGGATCACCGTCAACCTGCGCTTGGGCAATGCCCAGGAAACCTTGGCCGCGCTGTTGTCCGAGCACGCCGATGTCGCGGTGCTGACCGAAATCGAACCGCGCAAGGGCTTGTACCTGCAAAGCCTGTGCGAGTCGCGGCTGTGCGCGTTGCTGCCAGCGGGGCATGCGTGGGCGAACGGTGAAGGCGACTTGCCGTTGACCGCGCTGAATCAGCAGATCATGGTGCTGCGCGAGCCCAGTTCGACCACCCGCCGTACGTTCGACAAAGCCTGTGCCGCTGCCGGGGTGCAGCCCCGTGTGCTGTTGGAGCTCGACAGCCGTGAAGCGGTGACCGAGGCGGTGGCGTCGGAACTGGGGGTGGGCGTGGTGTCGTCGACTGAGGTGGCCCACGACCCGCGGGTGGTGGCGCGGCCGCTGGCGGGAGACGGCCTGGTTAACCAGCACATGATCGGCTGCCTGGAGCGGCGCCGCGAACTGCGGTTGATCCAGGCGTTTCTGGGTTTGGCGGCCACCCTGTGAGGCAACGCTGGCGTTTTTCCTGCCCCGGCCTAAGATGGCCGGCATAGACCCACCTGGATGGCCGATGAGCGATAAAGACACCATCTCCATGCAACTGGTGCGTGAAGCCCTGTTGCAGACCTGCCCGGCCGGGCAGCCCGATGTCGGCGTGCTGCAGCGTGCTGGCATCGACCCGGCGCAGCTCGAGTTGCCCCAGGCACGCGTCTCTGCCGATGCCTATGCGCGGCTGTGGCGGCTGCTGGCGCGTCGCTGCAACGACGAGTTCTTCGCCATGGACCCGCGCGGGTTGCCGGTGGGCAGCCTGGCCTTTCTCACACGTGCAGCCATGGCGCAGCCTACTCTCGGGGCTGGCCTTGAAATTGCCATGGGCTTTCTGTCGCTGATGCTCGAAGACTTGCAGCCAAGCGTGGTGCGCCAGCAAAGCCTGGCCGAAATCGTCATCAACGAGCCGCGTGAGCACCCGCGCCGGGCCTTTACCTATTTCACCTTCTGGATGATCGTGCACGGCGTCGCTTGTTGGCTGGCGGGGCGGCGCATTCCGATTCTGGCCATCGACCTGCGCTGCGCCGAGCCGCCGTTCTGTGACGATTACCGGGTGATGTTCTCGGAAAACCTGCAGTTCGAACGCCCGCGCTCGCGCATCATCATCGCGGCCGACTGCCTGGACCTGCCGCTCAAGCGCACACCGCAGGAATTGCAGCGGTTCCTGGCCGAGGCGCCGGGCAACATCCTGGTCAAGTACCGCGACCCGGCCAGCCTGGCCCGGCGCATCCGTGGCCAACTGCTGGCCCTTGACCCGGCGCAGTGGCCGGATGCCGAAAGCCTTGCCCACGACTTGTGCCTGTCTGGCGCGACCCTGCGGCGGCGCTTGGCCGACGAGGGCCAGACTTATCAGCGGCTCAAGGACAGCGCCCGCCGTGAGCTGGCCATTGCCTGGCTGGCGCAAACGCAGCCGGCCCTGGGCGAAATCGCTGAGCGGCTGGGGTTTGCCGACAGCAGTTCGTTCTATAAGGCTTTTCGCAAGTGGTTTGGTTGTAACCCGGGGCACTACCGGGCGTTGATCCAGGCAGAAGGTCTCGGCGAAGCGCGAGGCGATTGAAGCGTTTCCAGCTGATGGGGAGGGCATGCAGGCACAAGCATGTACGGCCCATCGCCTACCACTGGAACCGCCATGCCCACGCCAACTGCCACTCAGCAATCGCCTGCCGTGCAAGCGAAGCTGTCGACTGCAACGGATGACTTCATCAAGGGCCAGTTACCCGACTGGCTGAAGCGCGCCACACCCGCACAGATCAATGCGCTGCGCAGCCTTTTCAGTGAGCACAAGAAAAGCCAGGAGCTACTGCACGACGCAATCGGTGGGTTGCTCCCGCTGCGGCAATTTGCCGAAACGCATTTTCAAACGCTGCTGCCGGACACCTTGCCCCCAGGCGTGCGACTGGCTGATTTGTCCTGGATCAAAGTGGCCAACGCAGCCCAGCCGGATCTGAACAGGTTTACCTACCCCCGCAAGTACAGCTACGAACCCGCGCTGGCCCGCTTGATGCAGGGCTTGCAAGCCGGTGCTGATTTTTTGTTGAGCAAGGGCCTGGGCTTTGAAGGCAGCACCACCCTGCTGGTGGAAGCCGATGAGGCGTTTATTGAACGCTGCCGGCAACTGGACGTGGGCAGGCGCTACCAGGATGAACTTGACCAGGTCTACAACCCGCAGAACCTGAACCTGCTTGCTGCGGACAAACGCAACGGCTTCAGCCTGGCCGTCGAGCTTGCTGCACTCAAAGGGGACCTTACCGTGTGGGAGCATGCAGCCCTGCGCGAGGTTGCGGCGTTTTCCCCGAACACCTACGGGCAGCCCAAACCGCACAGTGTCAGCACGCTCGAAATGCTCGGGCAAACGCTTTCCAATACCTTGCTGATCGAGCTGCGCACACCCGCCAACGTCAGCCGGTGCGTGCTGCTCTATCTGCCCGGGGATTCGCATAACGCCTTGCGCCGCTGCGGGTCGATGGCCGAGATGCAGCAGACGCTTGCCGTCGAGTTGCAGCAAGCGGGCTTTCGCCAGGCGCTGGCGCAACAGGTGAGCCTGAAGCAGCGTCCTGAGTTTACGCAGACACTCGGCTTGCGCTTGCAGGACACGCAGCCGGACCTGTCGCTGACACGGGGTGAGATGGTCGAAGACGCCTTTCTTACGCTGGCCAGGCTGCAGGTGCTACAGGCGAAGGCCGATGCCCGTTTGCTGCTGGTGCCCACCGTCGACGTCGACAAAGCGGCAACCGAACACAGCTTGCAGATGTGGAAGGCGCTGGGCATCGGCGTGGTCAACTTGGCCGGGCTGTTCGTGCCAGCAGTGGGCGCGTTGTTGTTGGGGCAACTGGTGGTACAGACCTTGTCCGAGGTGTTCGAGGGCGTCAGGGATTGGTCGCAGGGCCACCAGCATGAGGCGCTGCAGCATTTCCTCAGCGTCGCTGAGGTGGTGGCGCTCGCCGGCGCCACGGTTGCTGGGGTGGCGGTGGTGCGCAGTGTGTTCGTCGACAAGCTCGAACCCGTCGCGCTGGGCACGCAGCAGGCGCGGCTCTGGAACAATGACCTGGCCCCTTACGAAACAACCCCTGAAGACCGAAGCCTGCAGCCTGATGGCCTGTATGGCGCGGGCAAGCGCCGCTGGCTGCGGTTGCAGGCCCGCTATTACGAAGTGCATCGCCCTGTGGCCAACAGCTCTTGGTGCTTGCGCCATCCGCTGGACGACAGTGCCTATGGGCCGGCGCTGGTGCACAACGGCGAGCGCGGCTGGCGCTTGCAGCTCGACCAGCCACTGGCGTGGGACGACAGCGCCCGCATGCTCGATTGCCTGTGGCCACAGGACCCGCCCGTCGACAGGCAGATGGCCGAGCAGATCCTGAAGGTGGCCGGTATCGACCAGGATGAGCTGCGCGGTGTGCTGGTGGAGAACCGTCCGGCCCCCATCACCCTCGCCGACACGCTGCGCCGTTTTGCTGCGGATGCACGCATCGAGGCCTTCGCCCGCCACTTAAGCAACGAAACGCGCCTGCCCCGTGATGAAGAGCTGCTGACCTGGCTAAGCGCGCAGCGTGAAGTGGCAGGCCCCCAAGCCGGCCTGCGCGACAGGCTGCTGCAACAGCTACCTGGCATGCGTTGGCGTGCGTTCGAACATTTGGCCTATGCCCCGCGCTCTGCCGCATCGGTGGCCGGCCTGGTGTTGCGCGAGTTCCCTGGCCTGCCGAAGGGTTACATTCCTGAGGTATTGAAAGACTGCAGTGCAGTCGAATACGCCATTGCCCGTCGCGAGCAGCGCTTACCACTGCCACTGGCCAGCAAAGCGCGAGCGCTGCTGCGCGCCGCACGCCTGACCCGTGCCATCGAAGGTTTTTACCTGGCCAGTGCCAGTTGCAGCGAAACCGATGAGCTTGCCGTCGCTTTGCTGCGCAAGCTGCCAGCATGGCCCGCCGGGCTTGCGCTGGAGGTGCGCGAGGCGACACCGCAGGGCCGGCTGGTGGCCAGTTTTGTTCCAGAGGGCCAGGAAGCGGCGCGTGTTCAGTTGGTTCGCATCGATCGGTATTTCCACCTGTACGATGCGCAAGGGCAGGCCTTGGCACAGACCCCCCCGATGCCTGCCACGGTTTTCGAAGCCTTGGTCGCGGCGTTGTCGCCAGCCCAATTGCAAACACTCGGCCTTGAAGGGAATGACCCCGCCCTGGCCTTGCGAGAAAAGCTGCGAGCACAGTTACCAGCCTCACACCAGGATTGTGTGGCACTGCTTGGATGGACGCCGCAACAGCGCTGGTTCAACCCGGGCCAGCGCCTGGCTGATGGCCGCGTGGGCTATCTGCTCAGCGGCCGTGGTGCGCTGGTACAGACACCGCGGCAAACCTTGCTCACCGGCTTGCGCCGGCTTTTCCCGGGCCTGGACGGCAACCAGCTGAACCAGGAACTGGAGCACCTGCTGCAGGGCGAAGAGATGCCGTTTGCACGGCTGGCAGGTTTGCAGGATGACCATGAGCAATTGAATCGGGCGGTCAACCGTTGGGTATCCGCAGAGTTCAGCAACAACAGGCGGGCCAGTCGGCAGTTGATCGCCGATGGGCTGCTCCGTGCCTGGCGTGGACAAGGGGAGCGCCTGTCACTGGGCTTCGGTGAACTGGCCAGCCTGCCGGCACTGCCGGGGCATGTGCAATTTCGCTTCGTGATGTCGCTGGTCATTAACGACACCGCTATCAGTAGTGTGCCGAGTGACTTTCTGCACAGCTTCACCCACGTCAACTACCTGAACCTCAGTGGTAACCGGTTGTTGAGTGTTCCACCCGGGCTCAGCTACCTGCCCCAATTACGGACACTGCGGCTGTCGCGTAACTTGATTCGCCTGAATGCGTCGGCTGTCGAGACACTTGCCGGGCTGTCCGAACTGTCACGGCTGGACCTGAGCTACAACCCGTTAGGGGCGCTGCACTTGCGCTTCAATCGGCTGCAGCAGCTGGTGCACTTGAACGTGCGACATTGCCGGCTCGGTATCTGGCCGCAGTACATTGAGCTGTGCCAGAACCTGCAGGTGGTTGACCTGCGTGACAACCAGCTCAGCGCGGTGGCTGATGAAACACTGCAGATGCCGCAAGCCTTTCGTCAGGTGTTTCTGGTGGAGCGCAACCGCTTGAGCAACCGCCAAGTCATGGCCCTTTACGCGCCAGAGGTGATACCGGAGGTCCCGGAGACCGCAGTGGACCCCGCCTACGTGCGCGACCTGTGGCTTCAGGCCTCGCCTGAGTCACTGCAGGCCGAGCGGGGCTTGGCATGGGCAGCAATGGCGACGCATCGCAACAGCGACGCTTTCGTTCAATTGTTGGGGCAATTGGAGCATGCCTCGGATTACGAGCAGGCACGCTCGCATATCGCCGGGCAGGTGTGGTCCCTGCTGGAGCAGATGCAACGCGATGACACGCTGCGCGATGCCGTGTTCGAGCAGGCTGCTGATACACCCTCGGGCGAAAGGCGGGCAGTGGATGTGTTCAGCCGGATGCAACTGCATAGCTTGCAGGCACGTGCTGCGGCTAATGCCCATCGGCTCGAGCGCATCAACGAGCATATCGGCTTGGGGCTCAGCCTGTTCCGGTTGGACTTCCTGGCAGTGATTGCACGGGAGATGGCCGCACACGTGAATGAGCAGCGGGAAATCGCCCGGCTGGCTGACCCCGCGTTGATAGGCTTGGCGGATGTCGATGTCCGGGACATCGACATGCTGTATCGCGTCAGGCTGAGGGCGGCCCTGAGCCTGCCTGGCCAACCCCAAACCCTGCGTAATGCTGAGGCGCTGGGTGTCAGTGAGGCGTCGATAGAGGATGCCAGGCAACGTATCGCACGGGTGGGCGATATCGAGACGTTCGCCGAAGACTTGAGTCAGCGTGGCTTCTGGCAGCGCTACTTGCGTAGCCAGCACGCGGAAGATTTTCTCGCCTTGGAGCGTGCTCATGGTGAGCGTGTCCGCAGGTTCCACGCCGAGCAGGCAGACGCATCTGCGCCAGTGCGTGCGCAGGCCTTGGAGAACCTGGAAATCGAGCACGAGTCAGCCCTGCACCGGCACAGCGTGGCACTGACGCGCTTCGAGCTGAGGACCAACCTGGCCCGCCAGGGCTGACACCAGTTGCGCCATCAGCCCTTGAACGTGCCTGCGGGGGCGGTTTTCCGGGTTCAGGCAGGGGGTGGAGGGCCGCAGAGTTAGCGGCTCATCCACCACTGTGATCACCATCATGACCGAACCGACCCCAGACCTCCCGCGCCAACAGGCAACCGATGCGTTCATCGCGCAAACGCTGCCTGATTGGCTGAAAAACGCCGATCACGAACAGTTGCTGGCCCTGCGCAGCCGCTTCGACGCGCACATTCAGAGCCAACAGAAGATTCAGCAGGCGTTTGCCCGGCTGCAGTCGATCGATACGTTCGCCACGGCGTTGCTACAAGAGCGGTTGCGCGTCGCCATGGCACTGAATATCACGTTGGCCAAAGCGCAATGGCGAGAGCAGCGTTTCAAGAAAGTCGACGATGCGCCAGCTACGCAGTTCGAACCTTACTTCCTGCGCCAGCCGGCATTGCAAAGACTCATGCAGAACTTCAAGGCCGGTGAGTCGTTTTATCCAGATACTGGTTTGGTGTATCCGGACGATTCAGCGACGGGCGAGGTGGAGGAGGTGCTGACCACCTCGGGTGACACGCTGGTCGAGACCTGCCGGGCGCTGGATATTGGCAAGCAGTACCAGCAGCACCTCGACACGCTGCTCGATGCCGACTGCATGGCCCTGATTGCCGATGACAAGCACTTGCAACTGGCCTTGGCGATCGAAATCGCGATGTTGAAAGAACAGCTACCGGACGATGACCTGGCGATGTTGCGGCGAATCTTGCAAGGCAAGCCACCGACACACGCCCGCAGCAACCGCGCCTATGTGGGGGCGTTGACCGTGCTCGGCTGCCGGGTAGAGGGCGCCATGGCATTCGAGCGTATGGATATTGCCCCCTTGTTCGGCTCTGGGTCTTCAACCGTGGTGACCGGTGTCATCCTGTATCTGCCAGGCGATCCTGAACAGTCGCTACGTGCCTATGGCACTTGGCGCGAGGCCAGCATGGACCTTGGCAGGCGTTTGCGCGAGCCCGGCTATCAGCGGACATTTAGCCAGCGCATCGCCTTAGCCGACCGCCCTGAGTACCTCACCACCTTGAGCAAACGCCTGGCCGATAAGAAGACCGATGCCCAGTGCGGCTGCGAAGAGATCCATGAGGCGTTGTTCGCGACCTTGGCAGCTCAGCAGGTGCAGCGTATTCGCGACAACGCGGGGTTTATCGCGGTGCCCACCGCGCAGGTCGATGCCCGGGTCAGCGCCCAACGCCTGAAAACGCTGGAAGCGATAGGGATGGGCCTGCTCAACCTGGCCGGCCTGTTTGTACCTGTGATCGGTGAGGTGCTGGCGGCCGACATGATCGGCCAGACGCTGAAGGAGGTGTGCGAGGGGGTCGAGGACTGGCATCAGGGGCATCGCCATGAAGCCATCGAACACCTGCTGGGCGTGGCCGAAACGCTGGCGGTCGGCGCTGCCTTGGCTGGCGGTACAGCCGTGGTCGCCCGAGGCTTCACCCGCAGCGCGCAGGTCGATCAATTGTTGCCGGTACTCAACGATGGCGGAGCGCCGCGACTTTGGAACGGGGATATCAGCCATTTCGAAGACAAGGCGCCGCCCGCCGACCTGCAGGCCCTGGACAACGGCTTGCTCGCCAAGGGGGACGGGCGCTGGTGGCGCGATGGCGACACCTACTACCCAGTCAGGCCGGTGCCTGGGCGCAGTGCCTGGCAGCTGTGCCACCCGCAACGTGAGGCAAGCTTTGGCCCAGTACTGGAATTCAACGGCGAGCGCAGCTGGCGCTTGCCGACCGAGCGACCCCTGGCATGGCAAGGGGAGGGGCTGCTGTTGGGGCGCCTTTGGCCGCCGGCGGCAGCGCTGAGCGAGCAACGTATCGGGCAGATCCTCAAGGTGGCCGATGTCGACCAGGAACACCTGCGCGGGCTGTTGGTGGAGGCGCGGCCGTTACCGGTGGCGTTGCGTGACACGGTTGAACGGTTTGCCGTTGAGGCGCGCATCGAGGTGTTCTTCACACAATTGGCCGAAGGCCAACCCGCAGATGCCCCACTGTGGCAGTGGTGCATGGACAGCTTGCGCATCGAAGCGTTGTCTTTGGAGGAGCAACGCCTGGAACTGCTGGATGACGCGGCAGATTTGAGGGAGCAACTGCTGGAACATTTTTCGCGCCAATACCTGGCAACAGACCCTTTGTTGCCGTTGATCCGGCGAGACTTCAACGGCCTGCCTGACGCCTACGCGCTCGATGTGCTCAAGTCGGCAACCGACACCGAGCGCCAGTGGATGCTGAGGGAGGACCGCATCCCCTTACCGGTTGCCGAAAAGGCCCGTGAGCATTTGCAACTGGCGCGGCTGACGCGCATGCGTGAAGGCCTGTACCTCAAGGGTAGCTATCACCCCGACACGATCAAACTGGTGTTTGCGCTGTTGCGCCAACAGGCCAACCTGACCGGGGCGGTCGACTTGCAATTGCGCGAAGGCTCAGATGTCGGCCGGTTATTGGCGCAGTTGCAGCCGGACAAGGGCTCGGAATATGTCACCACGGTGTTGGTGAAGTGCCCTGGCGGGTTCAAGTGCTATGACGCGCAGGGGCGTGAAGTGGATATCGACCGGCGCGACCCCGTCGATATCGCCGACGTGTTGGCCAGGCACCTGGCCCCTGGTGATCTTGCTCGCCTGACCTGGGATGGCAGCCAGGCCCCTGAGCAAATCCGCAATGCGCTGCGTAGCTGGTTGCCTCGCGAGCGTCAGGCGCTGGCCGACCTCATCGGGTTGCGCGAGATCAAGCCTACGCGCAGCCCTTTGCGAAGGCTTGCCGATGGGCGAGTCGGTTACCTGCTCAACGGGCGTGATGAACTGCCTGATTCGCTCCGGCGTGACCTGGCCGGTGCGGTGGGGGATTTGTTCCCATCCTTCCGCACACTGGAAGTGGACCGCTACGTGTCGGTATTGCTCGAATCGCCGGAGACCGCGTATGCCGCGATGATCCGGCTGTACAGGGAATATATGGGAATGGACCAGGCTCTGCATGCCTGGATGTTGGACGTACCGCCCGGCAACGTGCGTGGCGCGCGTCATCATGTGGCCAGCATGTTGCGCCGCAGTTGGCGCCTGGAAGGGCTGCGCATCGATGCCCAAGGCGCGAGTCGGGAGTATCGGCGCTTGAGCCTGGTCGGGATTGAGGTCGGGAGCTTGCCCACATTGCCTGTCGGCACGCAGTTCGGTCATGTCACCGACCTGGGTTTGATCGGCCTGCGCCTGCAGACGCTACCCCAAGGTTTTCTGCGCTGCTTCACGGGGTTGCGCTTGCTCAACCTCAGCAACAATGCCCTGGCTACGTTGCCAGCGGAGATCGCCGAGCTGAACCTGCTGAGCAGCCTGCGTGTGTCACACAACCGCATCCGCATGACCGAGGCGTTAGCGACCAGCCTGAGCGGGTTGTCGCAGCTGGATACGCTGGACCTGAGCTTCAACCGCTTGGGCAGCGTCAGCCTGCATTTGGGTGAGTTGACGCACCTCAGGGTGCTGAACATGCGGCGGACCAACCTGCAGACCGTACCCGTCGGGCTTGAGCGTTGTGTACAGCTGGAGTCGGCCAACCTGCGTGACAACCACATCGCCCACGTGCGGCAAAGCATGTTCGCCATGCCCTTGCAGCGTCGTCGCGCGGTACTGCTGGAGAACAACCCGCTGGCACTGGCCGAGCGTGAACGTTTTCATGCCGTCAATCCATTGCCGGCCCTACCGCCTGAGCCTGCCGAGAACTTTGCGCAAGCCCGGGCGCAATGGCTGGAGCAGTTGGATGAGCCCGCCAGGGCTGGCCGCGAGCTGCAGTGGAATGCATTGCAGGCCCTCGATGAAAGTTCTGAGTTTTTCAGTTTGCTGAGGGCGTTGACCCTGACCAGCGACTTCCGGCGCGAACCCCTGGACCTGGCGCGCCGGGTATGGACGGTGATCGCGGCGGCCAGCGAGGATGCAGCCTTGCGTGATGAGCTGTTTGAAACGGCCTCTTCACGTGGCTGTGTGGACAGCGTGATCTCGTGTTTCAGTGCGCAGGAGGTGGGCGTCATGGTGGCGCAGGCGATCCGCGCCGAAGGGGCTCCGGCGCAGCAAGGCGCCTTGCTTGAACTGGCAACAGGCTTGTTCCGTCTGGATCAAGTCGAGGCCCAGGCACGTTTGGATATCGAGCGACGCGTGGCGCTGGAGGAGGACAGGTTGCGCGGCGCCGGGTTGGCCGAGGCTGATGCGGCACAGCGCGCCCGTGACAGCGTGGATGAGATTGAGGTCAGCTTGGCTTACCGAATTGGCCTGGCGCGTGTGTTGAACCTTCCGGGTCAGCCAAAAACCATGCAGTTCGAGGCACTGGGTGGCGTCAATCAGCAGCAGCTCGACAATGCCGCGGCTTCAGTGCGCTGGGCGGAAAGTACCGATGCACTGGTGAATTTCATCAGTGATCGGGATTTCTGGGTCAAATACCTGCGGGCACGCCATGCCGATGAATTCGTCCAGATCAGGCAACCGTTCGATGAACAAATGGAGGCAGAAAGCCCGCTTGATGAGGCACGTGGGATGCAGATCCAGCATGCCTATCTTGAGGCTGAACGCCGGCTGATCCTGCGCTCGACGCGCAAGGCCCTGAGCGAACAGGCCTCAGGCCAAACCGCTCATCACGATTGAGCAATTAGGCCATTGCCGAGCGGCAGGTGTAGCGACACCATCGTCAGATAACGGGTGCACTCCAACAATAAAAAGCCAGGAGTCTGATGATGCGTAACTACGCCGAGGCCGCTCGTGCCTTCGACCATGCCCAGGCCGCCGCTGATGCCCTGCAGGGCGATCTGTCTGCGCTCAACGCCTGCGTCGAATGCTGCGACCGCCATGTGGGCCGCGACAAGCTCGCGCTGCTGTGGGTGAACCGTGACGGCGAAAGCCAGCCGTTCACATTCGATACGCTGTGCGAGCAGGCCGCGCGCTTTGCCAACGTGCTCAAGGCCCAGGGTGTAAAAGCGGGAGACCGCGTTGCCGGCCTGATGCCGCGTACCCCGCAGTTGCTGGTGATCATCCTTGCCACGTGGCGCCTGGGTGCTGTCTATCAGCCGCTGTTTACTGCGTTCGGGCCCAAGGCCATCGAGCATCGCCTGGAGCAATCCGGGGCCAAGGTGGTGGTCACCGACAGCCAGAACCGCGCCAAGCTGGATGAGGTGTCCGGTTGCCCAACGATCATCAGCGTGCAGGCCCGCGCCGGTGAGCTGGACTTCCAGCAGAGCCTGGACAATGCTGCCGAGCACTGCCCGCCGGTCATGCGCACGGGCGACGACCCTTTCCTGTTGATGTTCACTTCCGGCACCACGGGCCCGGCCAAGCCTCTTGAAGTGCCGCTGCGCGCAATCGTCGCCTTCCAGGGTTATATGCGCGACGCCATCGACTTGCGGCCGGAAGACAACTTCTGGAACCTGGCCGACCCGGGCTGGGCCTATGGGCTTTACTACGCCGTCACCGGCCCGCTGGCGCTGGGCCATGCCACGACGTTCTATGATGGCCCGTTCAGCGTTGAAAGCTGCGCGCGGATCATCGACCAGTTCGGCATCACCAACCTGGCCGGTTCGCCAACCGCTTACCGCCTGTTGATCGCGGCAGG
Source organism: Pseudomonas sp. B21-031 (assembly GCF_024748985.1). Classification (NCBI taxonomy): domain Bacteria; kingdom Pseudomonadati; phylum Pseudomonadota; class Gammaproteobacteria; order Pseudomonadales; family Pseudomonadaceae; genus Pseudomonas; species Pseudomonas sp. B21-031. The sequence goes on from NZ_CP087181.1 coordinate 1,892,037, forward strand.
CAGCGAATTTTCGGCACCGATCAAAGGCCGCCTGCGGGTGGTCAGCAGCGCCGGCGAACCGCTCAACCCAGAGGTGATCCGCTGGTTCGCCGACGAGCTTGGGGTAACCATTCACGACCATTATGGGCAGACCGAACTGGGCATGGTCTTGTGCAATCACCATGGCCTGGAGCACCCGGTGCACCTGGGGTCTGCCGGCTTCGCCATCCCCGGGCACCGCATCGTCGTGCTGGACGAGCAGGGCGCGGAGCTGCCGCCTGGCCAGCCCGGCATCCTCGCCGTGGACCGCGAGCAGTCGCCGTTGTGCTGGTTTGGTGGCTACCACGGCGTGCCGACCAAAGCCTTCGTCGGCAAGTATTACCTCAGCGGCGATACGGTCGAACTCAATGCCGATGGCAGCATCAGCTTCGTGGGCCGCAGCGACGACGTGATCACCACCTCTGGCTACCGGGTTGGCCCTTTCGACGTGGAGAGCGCGCTGATCGAGCACCCGGCAGTGGTCGAGGCGGCGGTGGTCGGCAAGCCCGACCCTGAACGCACTGAGCTGATCAAAGCGTTCGTGGTCCTGGCCAAAGGCGTGGAGGGCACCCCTGAGCTGGAAGAAACCCTGCGCCAGCATGTGCGCAAGCGTTTGTACGCCCATGCCTACCCGCGCGAAATCGAATTCGTCAGCGAGCTGCCCAAGACCCCGAGCGGCAAGCTGCAACGCTTCATCCTGCGTAACCAGGAAATCGCCAAACAACAGGCGCAACTGGCCGCTCACGCCAGTGCCTAAAGGAACGACACCATGCAAATAGCCAACAAACACTTTATCGTCAGTGGCGCCGCATCCGGGCTGGGTGCGGCTACCGCACAGATGCTGATCGAGGCCGGTGCCAAGGTCATGCTGGTCGACCTCAATGCCCAGGCGGTCGAGGCTAAGGCGCGTGAACTGGGCGACAACGCCCGCTTCGCGGTCGCCGACATCAGCGACGAGCAGGCCGCCAAGGCTGCCGTCGACGCCGCCGTCAGCGCGTTTGGCAGCCTGCATGGGCTGGTCAACTGCGCCGGTATCGTCGGCGCCGAGAAAGTCCTGGGCAAACAAGGCCCGCATGGCCTGGCCAGTTTCGCCAAGGTCATCAACGTCAACCTGATCGGCAGCTTCAACCTGCTGCGCTTGACTGCAGCAGCGATGGCCGAGGGGCCGGCGGATGAGCATGGCGAGCGCGGGGTGATCATCAATACCGCCTCTATCGCTGCCTATGATGGGCAGATCGGCCAGGCCGCCTACGCGGCCTCCAAGGGCGCCATCGCCAGCCTCACACTGCCAACGGCTCGTGAGCTGGCGCGTTTCGGTATCCGCGTGATGACCATTGCCCCGGGCATTTTCGAAACCCCGATGATGGCCGGCATGACCCAGGAAGTGCGTGACTCGTTGGCCGCCGGAGTGCCGTTCCCGCCGCGCCTGGGTCGCCCTCAGGAATACGCGGCACTGGCCCGCCACATCATCGAAAACAGCATGCTCAACGGCGAGGTGATCCGCCTCGACGGCGCACTGCGCATGGCTGCCAAGTAAGGAGTGATGAACATGACCCTCGCCAACGACCCGATTGTCATTGTCAGCGCCGTGCGCACGCCCATGGGCGGCCTGCAGGGCGACCTCAAGAGCCTCACCGCACCACAGCTGGGTGCCGCAGCGATCCGCGCCGCCGTCGAGCGCGCCGGCATCGAGGCCACCAGCGTCGAACAGGTACTGTTCGGTTGCGTGCTGCCGGCAGGCCTGGGCCAGGCCCCCGCGCGCCAGGCAGCGCTGGGCGCCGGCTTGGACAAACACACCACCTGCACCACCCTCAACAAGATGTGTGGCTCGGGCATGCAGGCCGCGATCATGGCCCATGACCTGCTGCTGGCCGGCAGCGCCGATGTGGTGGTGGCGGGCGGTATGGAGAGCATGACCAACGCGCCCTACCTGCTGGACAAGGCCCGGGGTGGCTACCGCATGGGCCATGGCAAGATCATCGACCATATGTTCATGGATGGCCTCGAAGACGCCTACGACAAGGGCCGTTTGATGGGCACCTTCGCCGAGGATTGCGCACAGGCTGGCGCCTTCAGTCGCGAAGCCCAGGATGCCTTTGCCATCAGCTCGCTGACCCGCGCCCAGGACGCCATCAAGCAGGGCCGTTTCAGCGCCGAGATCGTTCCGGTGGAAGTCACCGAGGGCAAGGAAAAACGCGTCATCAAGGATGACGAGCAACCGCCCAAGGCGCGCCTGGACAAGATCCCGCAGCTTAAACCGGCCTTCCGTGAAGGCGGTACGGTGACGGCCGCCAACGCCAGCTCGATTTCCGACGGCGCTGCTGCGCTGGTGCTGATGCGCCGCAGCGAAGCCGAAAAGCGCGGCTTGAAACCTTTGGCCGTGATCCATGGCCACGCCGCCTTTGCCGATGCGCCCGCGCTGTTCCCCACCGCGCCAATCGGGGCCATCGACAAACTGATGAAGCGCACCGGCTGGAACCTGGCCGAGGTGGACCTGTTCGAGATCAACGAAGCGTTTGCCGTGGTCACCCTGGCGGCCATGAAACACCTCGACCTGCCACACGACAAGGTCAATATCCATGGCGGTGCCTGCGCCTTGGGCCACCCGATCGGCGCCTCAGGCGCGCGCATCCTGGTGACCTTGCTGTCGGCCCTGCGCCAGAACAACCTGCGCCGCGGCGTGGCGGCTATCTGCATCGGCGGTGGCGAGGCCACGGCCATGGCCGTCGAATGCTTGTATTGAGGTGAACCATGTTGGTAACTGACGAGCAACAACAAATCGCCGACGCCGTGCGTGACTTTGCCCAGGAGCGCCTGCGCCCGTTCGCCGAACAGTGGGACAAGGCCCACCGCTTCCCGCGGGAAGCCATCGACGAGATGGCTGCCCTGGGCCTGTTCGGCATGCTGGTGCCGGAACAGTACGGCGGCAGTGATACGGGCTATGTGGCGTACGCCATGGCCCTGGAAGAAATTGCCGCAGGCGATGGTGCCTGTTCGACCATCATGAGCGTGCACAACTCGGTGGGCTGCGTGCCCATCCTGAAGTTCGGCACCGAGCAGCAGAAGCAGCAGTTTCTGGCCCCGCTGGCCAGCGGCGCGATGATCGGCGCCTTCGCCCTCACCGAGCCCCAGGCCGGCTCCGATGCCAGCAGCCTGAAGACCCGCGCGCGCCTGGACGGTGACCACTACGTACTCAACGGCAGCAAGCAGTTCATCACCTCCGGGCAAAATGCCGGCGTGGTCATCGTTTTCGCAGTCACCGATCCGGAGGCGGGCAAGCGTGGCATCACAGCGTTCATCGTGCCGACCGATTTGCCGGGCTACCAGGTTGCCAGGGTCGAGGACAAACTCGGCCAGCATGCCTCAGACACCTGCCAGATCGTCTTCGACAACGTGCGGGTGCCGGTCGCCAATCGCCTGGGTGAAGAGGGGCAGGGTTACAAGATCGCCCTGGCCAACCTTGAAGGGGGCCGCATCGGCATTGCGTCGCAGTCGGTCGGTATGGCCCGGGCGGCCTTCGAGGTGGCCCGCGACTATGCCAAGGAGCGGCAGAGTTTCGGCAAGCCGTTGATCGAGCACCAGGCCGTGGCCTTCCGCCTGGCCGACATGGCCACGCGCATCGCTGTGGCCCGGCAGATGGTACTGCACGCCGCGGCCTTGCGTGATGCCGGGCGGCCGGCCTTGACGGAGGCGTCGATGGCCAAGCTGTTTGCCTCGGAAATGGCCGAAAAGGTCTGTTCGGACGCCTTGCAGACCCTGGGCGGTTATGGCTATCTGAGTGACTTCCCGCTGGAGCGGATCTACCGCGACGTTCGGGTCTGCCAGATTTACGAAGGCACCAGCGACATTCAGCGCATGGTCATTGCGCGCAATCTTTGAAGGAGCAGTCTGCATGGCATTCGAAACCATCCTGTTGGACATCCATGGCAAGGTCGGCCTGATCACCCTCAACCGGCCGCAGGCGCTCAATGCGCTCAATGCGCAGATCGTCGGCGAGATCAACCAGGCCCTGGACCAGCTCGAGCGTGACCCGAACATCGGCTGCGTGGTGCTGACCGGCTCGGCCAAGGCCTTTGCCGCAGGTGCCGATATCAAGGAAATGGCCGATCTCCAGTACCCTCAGATCTACGTTGACGACCTGTTCAGTGACGCAGACCGGATTGCCAATCGGCGTAAACCGATCATTGCGGCGGTGTCGGGGTTTGCCCTGGGCGGTGGGTGTGAGCTGGCGATGATGTGCGACTTCATTCTGGCAGCGGACAATGCCCGGTTTGGCCAGCCTGAGATCAACCTTGGCGTGTTGCCGGGCATGGGCGGCACGCAGCGGCTGACCCGCGCGGTGGGCAAGGCCAAGGCCATGGAGCTGTGCCTGACGGGGCGCTTGATGGGCGCCGAGGAGGCCGAACGTGCCGGGCTGGTGGCGCGTGTGGTACCGCAGGCTGAGCTGGTCGAAGAAGCCCTGAAGGTGGCGGCCACCATCGCCAGCAAGTCGATCCCAGTGAGCATGATGGTCAAGGAAAGTGTCAACCGGGCCTTTGAAGTAACCTTGAGTGAGGGGGTGCGTTTCGAGCGTCGGGTGTTCCATGCGGCCTTTGCCACTGAAGACCAGAAGGAAGGCATGAGCGCCTTTATCGCCAAGCGCGAGGCTCAGTTCAAGGATCGTTGATCCCACCTTCACAGGCGTGACTGGCCCGAAATAGATCTAGGAGCAGCCTTGTGCTGCGAAGCGCCGCGCGAGCGGCGCTCTATCTCATGGCCGCTGCATAACCCAAGGCAGCCACCTGTCAGCCCAGACGCGCCTGTACCCCCTGCCACACGAGCACCGACCAGCGGATTCTGGTCAATCGAATCAAATTCGCCTCCGATTGCAGTTGCTCCACGCGACGTGGCGCCTTAGACTGCCGCCCCCTGTAAAAGAGTGCCGGTTGGCGCTTGAAGAATTCCGCTGCCGATGCACTGGCGTCGGCGGCACCCGAATCGCCCAAATGCACATTTTTCATAGAGAAATCGATGACCAAGGAACAGTTGCTGGCCATGTCGGCCGATGACTACATGAACGCTGATCAGCTCGCCTTCTTCGCTGGCCTGCTGCAGTCGATGAAAGTCGAAACCCATGAGCGCATCGAGTTGAGCCGTGCCACCATCGAGGGCCTGGACACTCCGTCGGACCCTGCTGACGTGGCTTCAGTAGAAGAAGAGCGCAGCTGGCTGGTCAATGCCATCGACCGCGACCAGCGTTTGCTGCCACAGCTTGAAATGGCGCTGGACCGTATCACCGACGAGAGCTTCGGCTGGTGCGATGACAGTGGTGAGCCGATTGGCCTGAAGCGTTTGCTGATCAGCCCGACCACCAAGTACTGCATCGAAGCCCAGGAACGCCACGAGCAGCTCGACCGCCACCAGCGGCAGGTCTGATCGCGCGCAGTGCGTGAAGCCCCACGGAGCAATCCCTGGGGCTTTTTGCGTTTGTGCGCGACGGGCCCGGTTTTGTTGCCTGTGGTGTAACACTGCTGTACCGAGATGCGCTGTTTCCTTCCTGCAGGCAAGCGTATTATGGCTTTATCGTTAGGGTGCTAATTAAATTCCGGAGGGGATGATGAATAGCCGTGTCGATGTAGCCGTGATGATTGGCTCGGGGGTGCCTGCCACCCTGCAGGCGCTGGGCAAGCGTATATGTTGGGTGGTGCTGGTCAACGGCGAGCGCCGTGGCACGGCGTTCGCCACGCGTGACGAGGCCCTGGAGTGCCAGGCGGCCTGGATGCAGCAACTCAGAAAAGGCTTGGCCGCCTGACGGCCGTCATTGCTCCAGGTGGTGGGCCAGTTCACACGCGTCCTGATGCCGGCAGCGAAACCCTTTGACCCTTCCCGTGGCGCTTTCGGTGACATGAAAGAAGCGGATACCTGCCGGTATGACAACGTAACGTGGCGTTGCATGAGTGCTGGTGATGTAAGAAATGTTCTTTGCCTCTCGACGGATTTCGGTGTTTTCGTGCATATTCCTTCCCCAGTAATGCGCTGATGGATTTCAGAGCCCGTTCTGTCGAGCGCTCTGCAACTACCTATCGCATCTTTTCTGGCGGGTTTGTTGTCAGGCATTACGCTTCCCGCGTTGGGAATTTGCCGAAAACCTGCACTTAGGCCATATCTGGCAAGCCAGAGTAAAGAATCCTGCAGGCTGCAGTGCCAGCGGATACAGACATCAGCGCATCGCTTTATTACTCTTTTCGCCTATCGATATGTAATGGCCGTGCCTCACCGAGCGTGTGTGGGGGCGGGATGTAACCGATTGAGGATCACTTCATTGGCAGTCAGCACACTTGATACCCACGCCTTGTTCGCCCTGGGCGATTTGCGCGGTAAATTGGCCCAGCTGTTCCAGGGCCGCTTTGTTTATGTCACCGAACAAAGTCCTGAAGGCCTGTACATGGCCGAAATCGACACCGAAAGCGCATTGGTGGTCGATGACAAACAGCGTCTGGAACTGAAGGTTGGCGATCACTTCCGCGCTGCGGTATTGCCCAGCCGCGAGGGTGGCAAGCTGGAAATGCGCTTTCGAGACATCAAGTTCAACGTCTACGGTGTTGGCGACTACGCCTTTGTTTCCGTACCTGAAGGCGAGGGCGTCGTGTTGCGCGAAGGCAATGGCGTGATGCTGGTCTTTGCTGCGCAACAGCAAGTGCAGGAAGGGTTGGGTAAGCTGCTCAAGGCAGTGACTGGCAAAGTCGCGAAGTGGCGCAAGGGTGAGCTGACCACGTTCAAGGCCAGTGAATGACCGAGCGCGACAACGCGCCTGTGTCGCGTGCCGAGTTCCATCACCAGCACCAGGCGGATGCGCTGGCGCAAGCCGAACGGCTGTTGGCCCAACGTGAAGCGCTGCAAGGCGCTTGGCTAAACTGGGTGGCAGGCGAGCTCTATCGACTCAGCCCGCCACCGTACGCCGCCATGGTACGGCGTGAGTTGCAGCGCCTCAGCCAAGGGTGAGGCTGCAACCGGTCAATGGCCGCGGTCGCTACCGCTACTGACTTCTTCAGGTACCGCCTCTTTGGACATCCGCTTGCGAAACAGCGCAGCCCTGGCCAGCAAGAGTGTGGTGACCGGCACCGTGATCGACAGCAGGATCGGGATTAGCCAAGCGTGCAGAACGGGCCCTTCTTTAAGCCACGAAAAGTAGATGATCGAGGCCAGGGCAACGCACCATGCACCAATGGTGGAGGCCAGCGCGGGTGGGTGCATGCGCTGAAAGTAATCCTTCAGGCGCACCAGGCCCACGGCACCGATCAGGGCGAACAGGCTGCCGATCAGCAGCAGTGCGGCGGTGACCAGTTCAAGCCAGAAGGGCAGTTGTAGCGCTTCGGTCATTCGATCACCTCACCACGTAGCAGGAACTTGGCCAGGGCGAACGAGCCGACAAAGCCGAACAGTGCAATCAGCAGGGCACCTTCAAAGTAGGTGTCACTGGCATAACGGATCCCCAGCACCAGCATGGTCAGCATGGCCAGGATGTACAGGTAGTCCAGAGCCAGCACCCGGTCCTGAGCGGACGGGCCGCGGAACAGCCTGATCAGTGCCAGGGCCATGGCCAAAGCGAAGATGAACAGGCTGGCGAGTACAGCGTTGGCGAGCAGGCCTGTCATTGGAAAATCTCCATCAGCGGGCGTTCGTAGGTGTGCTTGAAGTGCTCGATGAAGGCGGCTTCATCCTCAAGGTCGAACACATGCAGCAGCAGCACGCTGCGGTCCAGCGCCAGTTCGGACCAGACCGTGCCAGGTACCACCGTGGTGATCATCGACAGGGCAGCCAAGCCATGGGCATCGCGCAGGGCCAGCGGAATGTGCACGAATGCCGAGCGCGGCGGCTGCTTGCCTGCACGCAGAACGCCGCGGGCCACCAACAGGTTGGACACGATCACATCCAGGCCGACCCGGCCAATCAGTTTGGTAATCACCCAAGGCCGCTGCACATGGGCGTGCTGAGGGCGTAGTGGGGCCATCAGCAGAGGCGCAAAAAAGCCGAGGATGGCACCCAGCAGCAGGTTGCCGGCGCTGACCGACAGGTTCAGCAGCAACCACAGGCCGAACAGCGAGACCGACAGCAGTGGGGCGGGAAACAGGCGTTTCATGGCAACACCTCCACGTCGAGGGAGGTCGGGCCGGGGATGGGCCGAGCGGCCATCACCGCTTTGATGTAGGTATCGGGTGCCTGCAGGCTGGCCGCCGTGTCCTGGGTGTAGCGCAGCAGCGGCTCGGCCTTGAGGCTGAGGATGATGCACAGGCCCAGCAGGATGACGATTGGCAGGCATTCATAACGACGCAGTAGCGGCGAGGGGCGCTCCTCAGGCTTCCAGAAACGCTGGATGCCCACGCGGCCGAAGGCGATCAACGACGCCATGCCGGACAGCACCAGCAGTGCCACCAGGCCCCAACCTGCCGCTGTTAGCGGTTGCTCCGGCGCGATACCCAGCCCCAGCGGGTTGAACAGCGCGTTGATCAGGTTGAGTTTGCCGACGAAGCCCGACAGCGGCGGCATGCCGATGATCAGCAGCGCGCAGGCGATGAAGCTCAGGCCGAGGAAGGCCATGGTCCAGGGAATGATTTGGCCGATCACCACCTTTTGTTCATCATCGAGGTTGATGCCCTTGGGTGGGTGCAGCGATTCCAGGGGCGAAGGCATGGCATCTTCTTCGTCATCCAGCGGCGCTTCATTGGCTGAACGCGAGCGCTCGACCAGTTCGGCGAGCAGGAACAACGCGCACAACGCCAGGGTCGAGTTGACCAGGTAGAACAAGGCCGCACCCGTTAACGCCGGCTGGGCAAAGCCGACGGCCGCGAGCAGGGTGCCGGCGGACACCAGGATGCTCAGGGCAGCCATGCGCTCCAGGCGCTGTGCGGCCAGTATCGAGACCGCCGCCACGGCCAGTGTAACCAGCCCCCCGTACACCAGCCACTCGCCGCCAAACTGCGCGGAGGCGCCGGCCTGCCCGGAGAACAGCAGCGTCCACAGGCGCAGCACGGCATACAGGCCGACCTTGGTCATGATCGCGAACAGCGCGGCAACCGGTGCACTGGCCGAGGCGTAGGCCGGCACCAGCCAGAAGTTCAGCGGCCAGATACCGGCCTTGGCCAGAAATGCCATGGCGAGGATCGCGGCGCCCGCATGCAGCAGGCCTCGGTCGGCCTCTGGCACCAGCGGGATCTTCAGCGCAAGGTCGGCCATGTTCAGGGTGCCTGTCACGCCATAGAGCATCGCCGCGCCCACCAGGAACAACGACGAAGCGAACAGGTTGATAGCGATATAGTGCAGGCCCGCCTTGACCCTGGCACGCCCCGAACCATGCAGCAGCAAACCGTAGGACGCGGCCAGCAGCACCTCGAAGAACACGAACAGGTTGAACAGGTCGGCGGTCAGGAAGGCACCGTACAGCCCCATCAGCTGGATCTGGAACAGCGCGTGGAAGCTGGCGCCGGCGCTGTCCCAGCGGGCTCGGGCAAACAGCAGGGCGCTGAAGCCGATGATGCCGGTCAGGGTCAGCAGCAAGGCAGACAGGTGGTCCACCACCAGCACGATGCCAAAGGGTGCTGGCCAGTTGCCCGGCAGGTAGACCCCGATCGATTCGGCCTGGCCCTGGGTGCGGACCCACAGCAGCAGGCTGACCGCGATGGCCAGGCCAGCGAAGGTGGACAGCAGGTTAAGCCGCGCCTTGATCCGCCGGTGTTTCTCGCCCAGCAACAGCATGATTGCCGCCGTGATGAGGGGCAGCAGGATGGGCGCGACGATCAGTTGACTCATACCACTCATTCGTCACGCTCCCGGCCATCGACGTGGTCGGTACCGGTCAAGCCGCGCGAGGCCAGCAGCACGACCAGAAACAGCGCGGTCATGGCGAAGCTGATGACGATGGCGGTCAGCACCAAGGCTTGCGGGAGCGGGTCGGTGTAGTGCAGCAAGTCTTGGGTGACGCCGTCCTTGATGATCGGTTCCTTGCCGATGAACAGGCTGCCCATGCTGAAGATGAACAGATTGACCCCGTACGACAACAGGCACAGGCCCATGATTACCTGGTAGGTCCGAGGGCGCAGGATCAACCACACCCCGGAGGCGGCCAGTACACCGATGGCGACTGCAATGACTTCTTCCATCAGGCGGCTCCTGCTTGGCTGGATTTCGACGGGTTGCCCGGGCGGTAAGCGCGTACCGATTGGTGCGCCAGGGCAGTGAGGATCAGCAGGGTCGAGCCGACCACCACGGTGTACACGCCGATGTCGAAGAACAGCGCGCTGGCCACATGCACATCACCCAGCACGGGCAGGTGCAAGTGGGCGGTGTGCGTCGTCAGGAAGGGGTAGCCCAGCAGCATGGCGCCTACCCCGGTCAGGGTCGCGCAGAGCAGGCCGGTGCCCATCCAGCGCAGCGGGCGCAGGCTCATCTGCGCTTCGACCCACTGGGTACCGGCGACCATGTACTGCAGGATGAACGCCACTGACATCACCAGGCCTGCGACAAAGCCGCCGCCCGGCTGGTTGTGGCCGCGCATGAACAGGTACATCGATACCAGCAGGGCGATCGGCAGCAACAGCCGCACCAGCACCGCAGGCACCATCATGAAGCCCAGCGCGGTGTCCGTAGCGTGGCGCGGGTTGATCAGGTCAGTGACCACGTCGGGCGCCAGCTGGCGTTGCTGGGCGGGTAGCTGCATGCTCTCCTTGGGTGGGCGGAAGCGTCGCAGCAGGGCGAATACGGTCAGGGCCACGGCGACCAGCACGGTGATTTCGCCGAGGGTGTCGAAGCCACGGAAATCGACCAGCATCACATTGACCACATTGGTGCCGCCGCCCTGGGGCAGGGCGCGGCTCAGGTAGAACGAAGAAATGTCGTTGGGGGTCGGCCGGGTCAGCATGGCATAGGACAGAATCGCCATGCCGCCGCCTACCAGCACGGCCAGCAACAGGTCGCGCAGGCGACGCATGCGGGCGCGCTCCAGGCTGCCGGGCAGCGGCGAAACGCCCTCGATACGGCGCGGCAGCCAGCGCAGGCCGAGCAGGATCAGCACGGTGGTGACCACTTCCACAACCAGTTGAGTCAGGGCCAGATCGGGTGCCGAGAACCAGACGAAGGTGATGCAGGTCATCAGGCCGCAGACACTGACCATGATCAAGGCGGCCAGGCGGTGATACTTGGCTTGGTAGGCGGCGCCGATGGCGCAGGCGATGGCGATCAGCCAGAGTGCGACAAATACACCGGAGCCCGGAATTTTCGGGCGCTCGCCCCAGGTCAGGCCGCTGTAGAGCATGGGTGTGAGACCGGCCAGAAACGCCGCCAGCACCAGCATGAACAGCTGCGATTGCAGGCGGCGCGTGGTCAGTAGGTTTTCGATTCGCCGGGCCAACAGCATCAGGTGGACCTGGCCATGCTCGAACAGACGTTTGCCATTGAAGCGCTCGATCAGCGGCGGATAAGGGAAGCGCCCCAGGCGCAACTGCTTGCGCAGCAGCAGGTACAGCACGATCCCGCCGCTCATGGCGATCAGGCTCATGATCAAGGGTGCATTCCAGCCGTGCCAGATGGCCAGGCTGTATTCCGGTAGCGTACCGCCCACCACCGGCAGGGCTGCCGCCGCCAGCAGCGGGCCTACCGACTGCGCGGGGAAAATACCGACCACCAAGCAGGTGAGCACCAGCAACTCGACCGGCGCACGCATCCAGCGCGGCGGTTCGTGGGGGGTATGGGGCAGGTCCTGGGCGGGTGGCCCGAAGAACACATCGACCGTGAAGCGCAGGGCGTAGGCCACGCTGAATGTACCGGCCAGGGTGGCGATTACCGGCAGGGCGGTTTCGACCCAGGCGGTGGAGCTGATGAATACCGTTTCGGCGAAGAACATCTCTTTCGACAGGAAGCCGTTCATCAGCGGCACGCCGGCCATCGAAGCGCTGGCTACCATGGCCAGGGTCGCGGTGTAGGGCACCAGGCGGATCAGGCCGCTAAGCCGTCGGATATCGCGTGTGCCACTCTCGTGGTCGATGATGCCGGCGGCCATGAACAGCGAGGCCTTGAAGGTGGCATGGTTGAGAATATGAAACACCGCGGCGACCGCTGCCAGCGGGCTATTGAGGCCCAGCAGCAGGGTGATCAGGCCTAGGTGGCTGATGGTGGAGTACGCCAGCAGGCCCTTGAGGTCGTTTTGGAACATCGCGGCGAAGGCGCCGAGCAGCAACGTGATGGCGCCGGCACCGCCGACGATCCAGAACCACTCCTCGCTGCCTGACAGCACAGGCCAAAGCCGCGCCAGCAGGAACACCCCGGCCTTGACCATGGTTGCCGAATGCAGATAGGCGGAGACCGGCGTGGGCGCTGCCATCGCGTGGGGCAGCCAGAACTGGAAGGGGAACTGCGCACTCTTGCTCAAGGCGCCAATCAGGATCAAAGGCAGCAGCACCGGGTACAGCGCGTGCTGGCGGATGAGGTCGCCGGCAGCCAGGACCTTGTCCAGGTCGTAGCTGCCGACCACATGGCCCAGTAGTAGCGCCCCGACCAGCAAGCATAGGCCGCCAGCACCCGTGACCATCAGCGCCATGTAGGCGCCGCGGCGGGCGTCGGCGCGGTGGTGCCAATAGCCGATCAGCAGGAACGAGAACAGGCTGGTCAGCTCCCAGAAGAACACCAGCTGGATTAGGTTGCCGGATATTACCAGGCCTAGCATCGCGCCCATGAACGCGAGGAAGAAGGCGAAGAAGCGCGGTACCGGATCCTGCGGCGACATGTAGTAGCGGGCGTACAGCGACACCAGTGTGCCGATGCCCAGTACCAGCAGCGAGAACAGCCAGGCGAAGCCGTCCATGCGCAATACAAGGTTCAACCCCAGGCTGGGCAGCCAGAGGAATTCCTCGCGAATCACGCCACCGTGGGCAACTTGGGGGTACAGCAGTGCTACCTGGACCGTACCGACCAAGGCGACAAGCCCGGCGAGTATGGACTCGGCGTTTCGTGCGTTGTGCGGCAGCACGGCTGCCAGGCAACTGCCCACGAACGGCAGAAGCAATAGCACTATCAAGGACATAGCGTTCTATTCTGGAGAGGTTTGCCAAGGATCATACGTGCCGAGCAGTTGATCACCAACACGCAAGCTGTCGCAGAATCGTACAAATACGGTGTGACAAGGTATTTTTTTATAACAGTTTTTTACAAAGCATAGCTGGAGTTGGCCGGTTTACAGGCCTGTTTGGTGCTCGGCTTCATCCTGCGCTTCGCGCGTTGTGGCGCTTTCGCGGGGGCGGCGCACCTTCAATTCGCTGACCACCACGGCGATCACGATCAGCAGCCCGCCAATCAACGCCACACCGGGCAGACGCTCGCCGGCAATGCGCCCAACGATCCCGGCCCACACAGGCTCGCCCGCATAGATCAGCGTGGCGCGGGTGGGTGAAACCGACTTTTGTGCCCAGTTCATGGCCAGCTGGATCACTGCGCTCATGGCGCCGAGCCCCACCGCACTCATCACCAACAGCCAGGAGAAGTCGGGGAGGCGCTCCTGGGTCGGCACGATCATCAGGAATGACAGCAACGACGCGGTGGCCAGCTGCACCACGGTCACGCGGCGCACATCGACCTGGCCGGCATAGCGGCTGATCAGGATGATCTCGCCGGCGATGGCGATGGCGCTGACCAGGGTCACCATCTCGCCTTCGCTGAAGTGCAAGCTGCCGCCTTCCGGCCCTGCCAACAGCATCAGGCCAAGGAATGCCAGGCAGATGCCGAGGCTCGGCATGAGGCCTGGGCGACGGCCAAGCACCAGCCATTGCAACAACGGCACGAAGGGTACATACAGCGCGGTGATGAACGCGGACTGGCTGCTGCTGATGGTTTGCAGGCCCATGGTCTGCAAGCCGTAGCCGAGCATGATCGAGACGCCGATCAATACGCCCGCCTTAAGTTCGGTAAAGGTAAGACCCGACAGCGCGCGCGCCGAGATCGCGCCAACGAACAGCGCCGCCGCGGCAAAGCGCAGGCCGACGAAGAACATCGGGCCGCTGACCGTCATCACGTTATGCACCAGCAAGAAGGTGCCGCCCCACAACATGGTGATGAACACCAGCATCAGTTCGGCTTTGCTCAGGCGCAAAGAAACGCGTGTATTGGGCTTGCAGGTGGGTTGGCTCATGGTCTTGCGCACTCGGAGGGGGTGGCGCACAATCTGCGCAAAGTGGGCAGTATACTGCGCAGTCACGATCAGCGAGCAATACAGTGCACAAAAATTCCACGCACCGGGCATCGGTGTTACAGCATGTCAGCCTTAATGTTCGCAGCCTGCGTCACGCAGCGGGTATGAGCCAGTCTGCCTTGGCCGAGCGGTCTGGCGTTAGCCGACGAATGCTGGTGGCGATCGAAGCGGGTGAGAAAAATGTCAGCCTTACCACGCTCGATTTGATCGCCGAAGCCTTGGGGGTGGCGTTCAGTACGTTGATCCAGGCGCCCGAGCGGCGGGACCCCAGCCGCATCGACGAACTGGCCTGGGCCGGTGAGCACCCGCAAAGCAAGGCAGTGCTGCTGGGTAGCAGTACCGCCCGGCGTGAGGTCGAACTCTGGGAGTGGACCCTGGCACCGGGCGAGTGCTATGTCAGCGAGGCCGATGCCGATGGCTGGAGCGAACAGATCTATGTGGCCGAAGGGCAGCTCACATTAGTCATCGAGCAGGCCGAGTATTGCCTGCAGGTTGGCCAGTTTCATGTCTTCCCCAGCAACTGTCGCTACGCCTACCGCAACGATGGCGCCGTGGCGGTGCGGTTTGTGCGAAATGTGGTGATCTGACACTCGCTTTAAAGATGGGGCGCGATCATTTGCCGAGCAGCTCATCGGTCTTCACCACCTTGGCGTAGGCAAACGCCAGGGCCGCCATCGCCGAGTCGTGTACATGGGCTGCCGGCACCTGTTTGCCATCGAACTCCAGCGGCAAGGTCGCGCAGGCATCGTGCGCCACAGTCACGTCATAGCCATAATCGGCGGCGGCGCGGGTCGCTGCATCGATGCACATGTGGCTCATGCTGCCGACGATGGTCAGTGCCTCGACCCCTTGCTGGTCCAGCGTGTGTTTAAGGTTGGTACCGAGAAACGCATTGACCTTGTGCTTGAGCACCACCGGCTCACCGGCCTTGGGTTGCACCTTGGCGTGGATGGCCGCGCCGGGTGAGTCCGGTGCGAAGAATGGCGCATCGGCACTTTCGAACTCATGCCGCACATGCACCACCAGATCGCCCCGTTCACGCGCGGCCGCCAACAGCCGGGCGGCGTTGTCGGCTGCCTGGTCTGCGCCGTCGAGGGTCCATTTGCCACCGGGAAAATAGTCGTTCTGGATGTCGATGATGATCAGGGCTTGCTTGCTCATGTTGCCTCCTGCGGCAGTGGTCGTTGGATGACGATAGTTATAGGCTGTGCGCTTCGACCTGAGGATTGGCACGACCGACACAATGAGGGCAAAAACTGACAACCCTGCGAGCCTGGACATCGGCCTCCTGCTTTACCCAGGGGCGCAGCGCGCGGCCGTGCATGGCCTGACCGACCTGTTCACGGTGGCCAACCGGGTTGCCGCCGAACTGGGCGCTGTCGAGCTGCCGCAGATCCGCGTCAGCCATTGGCAGGTCGATGAAGCGGGGTTGCTGCAGTTGGTTGAGGATAGCGGCTCTGAGGCGGCCACGGCGCTGAGGGTGATGATCATTCCGCCGAGCCTGGACTCGGCGCCAAACGCTGAGCTGCTTGCGCGCCATCGCCTGCCTTTGAATCAGCTCCACGGGCGCGGCACGGTGCTGGCGTCGGTGTGTATCGGCGTGTTTTTCATCGCGGCCAGTGGCCTGCTCGACGGGCGCCCGGCCTGTACCCACTGGAACTACGTGCAAGCGCTTGCGCAGCGTTTTCCCCTGGTGCGGGTGGAGGCGAACCAGCCGCTGCTGGACGACGGTGACATCATGACGTCGGCCGGGCTAATGGCCTGGACCGAGCTGGGCTTGCGCCTGCTGGAGCGGTTTATGGGGGTGACGGTGGCGCGCGAGACGGCTCGCTACCTGGCGGTCGAGCCCGTGGCGGCGCCGTTGCCGGGGGCATTGTTCAACCCCCGCCTGGACCATGGCGATGAGGCAGTGCTCAAAGTGCAGCACTGGTTACAGGGCGATGGTGGGCAGGATGCCGACCTGGCCGCCATGGCCGCTTGTGCAGGCCTTGAGCAGCGGACCTTTCTGCGGCGCTTTCGAGCTGCCACCGGTTTACGCCCGACCGAGTATTGCCAGCAAGTACGGGTAGGGCGCGCCTGTCGGTTGCTGGAATTTACCCGGCGCAATGTCGAACAGATCGCCTGGGGTGTTGGCTATCAGGACCCGGGCGCTTTCCGCAAAGTGTTTCAGCGCATCACCGGTTTGACGCCCAGTGAATATCGACGACGCTTTGCGGTTTCAGGTTGAGCCAGCGACCGCCCGTGCGGCAGCAAAAAACACTTGACCTTGACTTAACTTGAGGTTTTACCCTGCTCACCATCACGCCATTGGCGTCCGGAGCAAGGAGACTTTTCATGACGGCAACGCCTCATTCTCTGTGGTTTACCCAGATGATCGAATACGAAGTGCCTGCGCTGCAGCAAGTGGCGTTGGCCCAGGCCCTGGTGGTACGCAGCGAAGCATTGGCCTCAGGTTGTGAGGGCTTGCAGGGCGTGAGCATCCAGGCCAGTGATGATGGCAGCCGGGTCCTCCAGTACCTGCAATGGCAATCGCGCCAGGCCTGGGCGGCGGCCGCAGACCGTTTCGTTGAAGAACCCTTTCTCGACCTGCTGTGTCAGCACCAGGCGCGGGGCGTCAACTTCGCGGCCTACCAGACACTGCGCAGCTTGGTCCGTAATGCCGACGGTGGCCTGCACTGCCAGGTCGGTGAGCTTCAGGCATACCAGGGCGCGTAGTGTGGATAGCGGTCCAGGCGAGCGCCAATGACCATCTCGCTGATCCATGACGTGAGGATCGAGCTGTAGGCTTTCTGGCTTTCTTCGCTGGACAAGGCGTGGTCGGCACCGTCGACGATGCGGTGCGTCAGCGAATGGGCGCTGATGAATGCCGAGCGGTAGCTCATCAATGTGCTGTGGGGCACATAGTCGTCTTGTTCAGACTCCACCAGTAACACATCGCCGCCGAATTCGGCGCACGCGGCCAGTGCGCGGTTATCCGCCGGGCCAAGCTGGCGCTGGCGGTAGGCGTTCAGCCGCTGCCGATCAAGGGTTTGCTTGGGGATGTCCCACTCATCGTCCCAGTACAGGGCAGGCACCCGCATTGCTAGCCAGCGTACTGACCGCAACCGCGTCAACAAGGTGGCCAGGTAGCCGCCATAGCTGCTGCCAATGATGGCGATGGCAGTGCTATCCACGTTGGGGTGGCTGACCAGGCGGTCGTAGGCTGCCAGCAGGTCGTTGAGGTTCTGTTCGCGGGTGACGGTAAGGCGTTGGCT
Organism: Pseudomonas sp. B21-031; assembly: GCF_024748985.1. NCBI lineage: Bacteria > Pseudomonadati > Pseudomonadota > Gammaproteobacteria > Pseudomonadales > Pseudomonadaceae > Pseudomonas > Pseudomonas sp. B21-031. The sequence goes on from NZ_CP087181.1 coordinate 1,909,521, forward strand.
TTTGGTCTTTTCGTGCCCGCGCAAGTCGAAGGTCATGCACACGCACCCCAGCCCGGTAATGTGCCGGGCGCGGGCCAGGTCGCGTTGCTGGCTTCCGCCCCAGCCGTGGACGAAGAGTATGCCGGGCATCTTGCTACCAGGGCTGACCAGGGTGCCGACGATGCTGTCATTCTCAACGTGCAGCTCAATGATCTCACTCTGAATGCTCATGTTCGCGAATCCGCGCAAATTTGCTGAGTTGTCCGAGTTCACTGTCGATTCCTTGGTAGAAGAGGGTGGCGTCAGTGGGCAGGTCGGGGGTGCCGAACACTTCATGGGTCGAAGCACGGACGCGCTGCAGTGTGGGGTCAGTTGCGAAGGCCTGCAGGGCCAGCAGTTCTGCACTGCTGGCACCGCCCAGACGCCAGGATTGTTCAAGCACGCCGCTGCGTACATGGCCTTGGGCGGTGGTGCCGCGGGCAATGTCGTAGTTACGTCTTGACGCTACGAAGCCTGGGAAGTGCTGCTCGGCGGCACGTTCGTAGACCATGGCTTGGTTGATCGCCAGGCGCAGGTGGTCTTCCAGCGGCAGCTGCAGCAACGCCTGGTAATCACCGCGCACCACGACCAGGTCGGAGCCGCCATAGACCTCTGTGCCCTGGTGGTCGTGCGTCAGTTGCTGAGTGCCGTGGTAGCTGCAGGTCAGGCCGGCGACACGCACTTGGCCGACACTGAAGGTCTGCACCTCGCTCAGGTCTTCTTCTAGCACCAACCCCCAGACGGCCAGGTCTTGGTCGTCCATGTCGGCCAGTAACGGCTCCAGCGCATGCAGTGTGTCGATGACCTGCTGCCCCCGCCCGGCACAGGCCAGCACCGGCTTGATCCGTAGAGGTCCATCGAGCAGGAGCAAGCGTGCGGCATTGCGAGCGTCGGCCTTGCTGAAGACGGTATAGCCGCGCAATAGCGCATCACTGGCCTGAAGGGCGAAGGCGTCGGTCCAGCCTGGAGGGAAGCTGGCGTTGGCCGGCAGCGGGTGGGAAATCGCCTTGGTCGCCATATAAGGGTAAGCGACCAGCCCGCCAAACAGATCCTGTTCGGTGCGGATACCCAAGGCTGCATGGCGCTGCGGGTCGATCAGCGTTTCGGTCGGCAGGTAGTAGTAGCGGTCACTGGACGTGGTGGGCGGGTCGAGATACACGTGTGCGCAACCCAGCAGTTGCGCCAGGCCATCGGCAAGCTTGAGGTGCACAGCATGTTCATGGTCAGGCGTGTGCTGGCGGGTGTCGAGCAGCACAACGGCGGTTTTCGCGTCACAGGCAGCGGGCATAGGGGTTGGCCTGTCTGCAATGAATGTACTTGGTGTGAAGCCGGCGCTTTTGGGAAGTTCAGCAGGATGTGATCGGTGGTCCTGGTTCTGCTGTAGGAAACGTCCTGATTGCAGAGGGCGTGATGGGCAATGCATGCCGCAGGCCGGTCGCCGTGATTGCAGGGCAGGGGTGGCTGTACCATTATCGATGGTCTGAAATCAGTAGAGATGTTTTCGCAGGAGTGCGCATGAACGTTCAGACCACGATTGAGCAAGCTGTGCCGGAGCGCCTGGCGCAGGTGCGTCAGGCCATGGCCGCAGAGGGGGTCGATGCGCTGCTGGTGCCCTCGGCCGATCCTCATCTTTCCGAGTACCTGCCTGGCTACTGGCAGGGGCGCCAATGGCTGTCTGGTTTCCACGGGTCGGTCGGCACGCTGGTGGTCACGGCGGGGTTTGCCGGGCTCTGGGTTGACAGCCGCTATTGGGAGCAGGCCGAGCACGAGCTGGCAGGCAGCGGCATCGAACTGATGAAGCTGCTGCCAGGCAAGCCGGGCGCGCTGGAATGGCTGGGTGAGCATGTCGAGCCACAGGGCGTTGTGGCAGTGGACGGTGCTGTGATGGCCTTGGCGTCGGCGCGTTTGCTGGGTGAGCGTCTGAAGGCCCGGGATGTGCGGCTGGTGACGGACAAAGACGTGCTTGGCAAGGTTTGGGAGGGGCGCCCGTCACTGCCGAGCAACCCGGTCTACCAACATTTGCCGCCGCATGCCACGCAGAACCGGGCAGACAAACTCGGCCAGTTGCGTGAGGCTTTGAAGGCCAAGGGCGCTGACTGGCATTTGATAGCCACCCTGGATGACATCGCCTGGCTCTTCAATCTGCGTGGCAGTGATGTGTCCTACAACCCGGTGTTTGTTTCCTTTGCCCTGATCAGTCAGCAGCAGGCGACGGTGTTCGTTGGCCAGGACAAGGTCGATAAACATCTGCGCCATGTGTTGTCGGTTGATGGGATTGAGGTGCGTGACTATGCCGAAATCGGTCAGGCCCTGGGCGCCGTGCCTTCAGGCAGTCGCCTGCTGCTCGACCCGGCGCGGGTCACCTGCGGTTTGCTGAAAAACCTGGCCTCAGGCGTTGAGCTGGTCGAGGGGGTCAACCCCACCACGCTGAGCAAGTCGTGCAAGGGTGAGGATGATCTTGTGCATATTCGCCGGGCCATGGAGCAGGACGGCGCCGCCTTGTGCGAATTTTTCGCTTGGTTCGAGGGCGCTCTGGGCCATGAGGTCATTACCGAGCTGACGGTCGATGAGCGATTGAGCGCCGCCCGTGCTCGCCGTCCAGACTTCGTGTCGTTGAGTTTCTCGACCATTGCCGCCTTTAATGGCAATGGCGCGATGCCTCATTACCGCGCCACCGAGCAATCGCATGCCATCATCGAAGGCGACGGTTTACTGCTGATCGATTCCGGGGGGCAGTACCTGGGAGGGACTACCGACATTACCCGGATGGTGCCGGTGGGTAACCTTACGCTTGAGCAGAAGCAGGATTGCACGCGTGTGCTCAAGGGCATGATTGCGCTATCGCGCGCCACCTTCCCCCGCGGGATCCTCTCGCCGCTGCTCGATGCCATCGCCCGGGCACCGATCTGGGCCGATCAGGTGGACTATGGCCACGGCACCGGCCATGGGGTGGGTTACTTCATGAATGTCCACGAAGGGCCGCAGGTGATTGCTTATCAGGCGGCGCCCACGCCCCAGACAGCCATGCAGGCGGGCATGATCAGCTCGATCGAGCCGGGTACTTACCGGCCGCGTGAGTGGGGCGTGCGCATTGAGAACCTGGTGGTTAGCCGAGAAGCGGGCAAGAGTGTGTTCGGCGATTTCCTGAACTTCGAGACTTTGACGCTTTGCCCGATCGACACACGCTGCCTGCTGCCCGAGTTGCTTGCCAAGGAAGAGTTGGCGTGGCTGAACCGTTACCACGCGAGTGTGCATGAGCGTCTTGCGCCGCTGTTGAAGGGCGAGGCCCTGGCGTGGCTGCAGGCGCGTACCGCGCCGCTGTGATGGCAAATAAAAAGGGCAGCGCTCGCGCTGCCCTTTGAACTCAATGCCTGGTGGTCATCACTTGCAGATGACGATCATGCTGCGGCTGGTATAGCCAGCCGGGTTGATGCCGAACAGGTAATCACCTTGCTCTTCGTCGGTATCGCCGGAGCGAGCAATGACTTTGTAACCGCGGGTGCTGCAGGAGGTGGCGGCCTTGCTGTAGCAATTATCCCACGATGAGGAGAGGCCGGAGCAATTGATATGTAGGCCTTTCTTACCCTTTTTGACCTCAGTCTTGGCCGTGGCGGCACATCCAGCAATAGCCAAAATGGCCAGAATGAGCAAAATACGTTTCATTCCCTTCCTTAAATGCAGGGCGGATCATTTGTCGGGCCCTGTCGTTGTCACTGCTGTCTTCCTGAAAAATCCCCAGCGTCCGTCTTCGGTCCACCAGATCGCGTAAAGTTATTGATTCTGTGTGACAGCTTAATCAGCGAGACGGGCCGCTACAATCACTAATCCTGTCTCAAATGAAAATAGTTCTCATATCAGTCGGCGGCGACGGGTGGGGTTGGCGTCTGGCGCATCGACAACGTGGTGCCCACCGACGCGACGATGATGGCGAGAATCGCGAGCCATTGGGTGGCGCTCAATACCTCGCCGAGGAACAGAAGGCCTGAAAGTGCACCAAACGCTGGCTCGATGCTCATCAGGGTGCCGAAGGTACGTGCGGGCATGCGGGTCAGGGCAACCATTTCCAGGCTATAGGGCAGGGCGGTGGACAGTATCGCGACACCCAGTGCCATTGGAATGACCGCTGGGGTGACCAGTGCGCTGCCGGCATGAATTACGCCGATGGGTGCAACGAACAGGGCGGCCACCACGACGCCGAGAGCGGCGCTCTGAATGCCGTGCTCGGCGCCGGCGCGTTGCCCGAACAGGATATACAGCGCCCAGCACACCCCCGCACCCAAGGCATACGCAGCGCCTACCGGGTCCAGGGCCTGGCCGCCATCGCCTGCTGGCAGCAACAGGAGAAGCCCGGCGATCGCCATCGCGATCCAGAGAAAGTCGATAGGGCGGCGCGAGGAGAAGATCGCCACCGCGAGTGGCCCCGTGAACTCCAGTGCCACGGCGATACCGATAGGTACTGTCTGCAGCGCCATATAGAAGAGGAAGTTCATGCCCCCGAGTGCCATGCCATAGATAATGACATTACGCAGAGTGTTGGCGGTCATGCGGACGCGCCATGGGCGCAGTATGAGCAGCATGATGATACTGGCGAAGATCAGGCGCAGGGCTGTGGTGCCTTGGGCGCCGATGATGGGGAACATGCTTTTGGCCAGTGATGCACCGGACTGTATGGATGCCATGGCGATCAGCAGCAGGCCGATAGGGAAGAGGGTGGCGGCCAGGCTGCGGGGTTGGGTGTTCATCTCTGCGCGGCGATCCTTGGGCGGGTAGGGTGTGCACTATAGTGCGCACTTACGTGGGCAGAGGGCAAGATGTCACGCTTTTGAAATTAAAGGTTGACGGGGTTTCGAATCCCCTTATAATGCGCCCCACTTCCAGCGTGATTGGAACGAGAAACTCCTTGAATATCAACGAGTTAATCGATTCAGGTAGTGTTGAAAGGGCTCCGATCGAAAGATCGTCAGCGGTTGAAAAGGTGGTTGACAGCGTTTCTAAACGCTGTATGATTCGCCTCCCGCTACGAGAGATCGCAGCGAGCCAAGTGTTTGAAGCTAAACGAGTTTCTCGCGAAAAACTTCAAAATAAACGCTTGACAGGCTCTGAGGAAAGCGTAGAATGCGCGCCTCGGTTGAGACGAAAAGCTCTTAACCAAACGCTCTTTAACAAATTGAATCAAGCAATTCGTGTGGGTGCTTGTGAGTATGGACTGATAGTCACAAAGATTATCAGCATCACAAGTGACCATGCGAGAAATCACATAGTCATTTGAGATTGCTGAGCCAAGTTTAGGGTTTCTTAAAAACCCAAGCAGTATTGAACTGAAGAGTTTGATCATGGCTCAGATTGAACGCTGGCGGCAGGCCTAACACATGCAAGTCGAGCGGATGAGAAGAGCTTGCTCTTCGAATCAGCGGCGGACGGGTGAGTAATGCCTAGGAATCTGCCTGGTAGTGGGGGACAACGTTTCGAAAGGAACGCTAATACCGCATACGTCCTACGGGAGAAAGCAGGGGACCTTCGGGCCTTGCGCTATCAGATGAGCCTAGGTCGGATTAGCTAGTTGGTGGGGTAATGGCTCACCAAGGCGACGATCCGTAACTGGTCTGAGAGGATGATCAGTCACACTGGAACTGAGACACGGTCCAGACTCCTACGGGAGGCAGCAGTGGGGAATATTGGACAATGGGCGAAAGCCTGATCCAGCCATGCCGCGTGTGTGAAGAAGGTCTTCGGATTGTAAAGCACTTTAAGTTGGGAGGAAGGGCAGTAAGCGAATACCTTGCTGTTTTGACGTTACCGACAGAATAAGCACCGGCTAACTCTGTGCCAGCAGCCGCGGTAATACAGAGGGTGCAAGCGTTAATCGGAATTACTGGGCGTAAAGCGCGCGTAGGTGGTTTGTTAAGTTGGATGTGAAAGCCCCGGGCTCAACCTGGGAACTGCATCCAAAACTGGCAAGCTAGAGTACGGTAGAGGGTGGTGGAATTTCCTGTGTAGCGGTGAAATGCGTAGATATAGGAAGGAACACCAGTGGCGAAGGCGACCACCTGGACTGATACTGACACTGAGGTGCGAAAGCGTGGGGAGCAAACAGGATTAGATACCCTGGTAGTCCACGCCGTAAACGATGTCAACTAGCCGTTGGAATCCTTGAGATTTTAGTGGCGCAGCTAACGCATTAAGTTGACCGCCTGGGGAGTACGGCCGCAAGGTTAAAACTCAAATGAATTGACGGGGGCCCGCACAAGCGGTGGAGCATGTGGTTTAATTCGAAGCAACGCGAAGAACCTTACCAGGCCTTGACATGCAGAGAACTTTCCAGAGATGGATTGGTGCCTTCGGGAACTCTGACACAGGTGCTGCATGGCTGTCGTCAGCTCGTGTCGTGAGATGTTGGGTTAAGTCCCGTAACGAGCGCAACCCTTGTCCTTAGTTACCAGCACGTTATGGTGGGCACTCTAAGGAGACTGCCGGTGACAAACCGGAGGAAGGTGGGGATGACGTCAAGTCATCATGGCCCTTACGGCCTGGGCTACACACGTGCTACAATGGTCGGTACAGAGGGTTGCCAAGCCGCGAGGTGGAGCTAATCTCACAAAACCGATCGTAGTCCGGATCGCAGTCTGCAACTCGACTGCGTGAAGTCGGAATCGCTAGTAATCGCGAATCAGAATGTCGCGGTGAATACGTTCCCGGGCCTTGTACACACCGCCCGTCACACCATGGGAGTGGGTTGCACCAGAAGTAGCTAGTCTAACCTTCGGGAGGACGGTTACCACGGTGTGATTCATGACTGGGGTGAAGTCGTAACAAGGTAGCCGTAGGGGAACCTGCGGCTGGATCACCTCCTTAATCGACGACATCAGCCTGCTGATGAGCTCCCACACGAATTGCTTGATTCATTGTTGAAGACGATCAACGGACCCTCTATAGGTCTGTAGCTCAGTTGGTTAGAGCGCACCCCTGATAAGGGTGAGGTCGGCAGTTCAAATCTGCCCAGACCTACCAGTATTTGGGGCCATAGCTCAGCTGGGAGAGCGCCTGCCTTGCACGCAGGAGGTCAGCGGTTCGATCCCGCTTGGCTCCACCACTCTTCGCAGTACGCTGTGTCAAACTCAGAAATGAGCATTCGTGATCGAATGTTGATTTCTGACTTTTGTCAGATCGTTCTTTAAAAATTCGGATATGTGATAGAAATAGACTGAACACTACTTTCACTGGTAGTGGATCAGGCTAAGGTAAAATTTGTGGGCTCGAAAGAGCAAAACGAATTTTCGGCGAATGTCGTCTTCACAGTATAACCAGATTGCTTGGGGTTATATGGTCAAGTGAAGAAGCGCATACGGTGGATGCCTTGGCAGTCAGAGGCGATGAAAGACGTGGTAGCCTGCGATAAGCTTTGGGGAGTCGGCAAACAGACTGTGATCCAGAGATCTCTGAATGGGGGAACCCACTCAGCATAAGCTGAGTATCTTGTACTGAATACATAGGTGCAAGAGGCGAACCAGGGGAACTGAAACATCTAAGTACCCTGAGGAAAAGAAATCAACCGAGATTCCCTTAGTAGTGGCGAGCGAACGGGGACCAGCCCTTAAGTTGGTTTGAGATTAGTGGAACGCTCTGGAAAGTGCGGCCATAGTGGGTGATAGCCCCGTACACGAAAATCTCTTATCAATGAAATCGAGTAGGACGGAGCACGAGAAACTTTGTCTGAATATGGGGGGACCATCCTCCAAGGCTAAATACTACTGACTGACCGATAGTGAACTAGTACCGTGAGGGAAAGGCGAAAAGAACCCCGGAGAGGGGAGTGAAATAGATCCTGAAACCGTATGCGTACAAGCAGTGGGAGCCTACTTGTTAGGTGACTGCGTACCTTTTGTATAATGGGTCAGCGACTTATATTCAGTGGCGAGCTTAACCGAATAGGGGAGGCGTAGCGAAAGCGAGTCTTAATAGGGCGTTTAGTCGCTGGGTATAGACCCGAAACCGGGCGATCTATCCATGGGCAGGTTGAAGGTTAGGTAACACTGACTGGAGGACCGAACCGACTACCGTTGAAAAGTTAGCGGATGACCTGTGGATCGGAGTGAAAGGCTAATCAAGCTCGGAGATAGCTGGTTCTCCTCGAAAGCTATTTAGGTAGCGCCTCATGTATCACTGTAGGGGGTAGAGCACTGTTTCGGCTAGGGGGTCATCCCGACTTACCAAACCGATGCAAACTCCGAATACCTACAAGTGCCGAGCATGGGAGACACACGGCGGGTGCTAACGTCCGTCGTGAAAAGGGAAACAACCCAGACCGTCAGCTAAGGTCCCAAAGTCATGGTTAAGTGGGAAACGATGTGGGAAGGCTTAGACAGCTAGGAGGTTGGCTTAGAAGCAGCCACCCTTTAAAGAAAGCGTAATAGCTCACTAGTCGAGTCGGCCTGCGCGGAAGATGTAACGGGGCTCAAACCATGCACCGAAGCTACGGGTATCACCTTTTGGTGATGCGGTAGAGGAGCGTTCTGTAAGCCTGTGAAGGTGAGTTGAGAAGCTTGCTGGAGGTATCAGAAGTGCGAATGCTGACATGAGTAACGACAATGGGAGTGAAAAACTCCCACGCCGAAAGACCAAGGTTTCCTGCGCAACGTTAATCGACGCAGGGTTAGTCGGTCCCTAAGGCGAGGCTGAAAAGCGTAGTCGATGGAAAACAGGTTAATATTCCTGTACTTCCAGTTATTGCGATGGAGGGACGGAGAAGGCTAGGCCAGCTTGGCGTTGGTTGTCCAAGTTTAAGGTGGTAGGCTGAGATCTTAGGCAAATCCGGGATCTTAAGGCCGAGAGCTGATGACGAGTTGCCTTTAGGCGACGAAGTGGTTGATGCCATGCTTCCAAGAAAAGCTCCTAAGCTTCAGATAACTGGGAACCGTACCCCAAACCGACACAGGTGGTTAGGTAGAGAATACCAAGGCGCTTGAGAGAACTCGGGTGAAGGAACTAGGCAAAATGGCACCGTAACTTCGGGAGAAGGTGCGCCGGCGAGGGTTAAGGACTTGCTCCGTAAGCCCATGCCGGTCGAAGATACCAGGCCGCTGCGACTGTTTATTAAAAACACAGCACTCTGCAAACACGAAAGTGGACGTATAGGGTGTGACGCCTGCCCGGTGCCGGAAGGTTAATTGATGGGGTTAGCGCAAGCGAAGCTCTTGATCGAAGCCCCGGTAAACGGCGGCCGTAACTATAACGGTCCTAAGGTAGCGAAATTCCTTGTCGGGTAAGTTCCGACCTGCACGAATGGCGTAACGATGGCGGCGCTGTCTCCACCCGAGACTCAGTGAAATTGAAATCGCTGTGAAGATGCAGTGTATCCGCGGCTAGACGGAAAGACCCCGTGAACCTTTACTATAGCTTTGCACTGGACTTTGAATTTGCTTGTGTAGGATAGGTGGGAGGCTTTGAAGTGGGGACGCCAGTTCTCATGGAGCCATCCTTGAAATACCACCCTGGCAACTTTGAGGTTCTAACTCAGGTCCGTTATCCGGATCGAGGACAGTGTATGGTGGGTAGTTTGACTGGGGCGGTCTCCTCCCAAAGAGTAACGGAGGAGTACGAAGGTGCGCTCAGACCGGTCGGAAATCGGTCGTAGAGTATAAAGGCAAAAGCGCGCTTGACTGCGAGACAAACACGTCGAGCAGGTACGAAAGTAGGTCTTAGTGATCCGGTGGTTCTGTATGGAAGGGCCATCGCTCAACGGATAAAAGGTACTCCGGGGATAACAGGCTGATACCGCCCAAGAGTTCATATCGACGGCGGTGTTTGGCACCTCGATGTCGGCTCATCACATCCTGGGGCTGAAGCCGGTCCCAAGGGTATGGCTGTTCGCCATTTAAAGTGGTACGCGAGCTGGGTTTAGAACGTCGTGAGACAGTTCGGTCCCTATCTGCCGTGGACGTTTGAGATTTGAGAGGGGCTGCTCCTAGTACGAGAGGACCGGAGTGGACGAACCTCTGGTGTTCCGGTTGTCACGCCAGTGGCATTGCCGGGTAGCTATGTTCGGAAGAGATAACCGCTGAAAGCATCTAAGCGGGAAACTTGCCTCAAGATGAGATCTCACTGGGATCTTGAATCCCCTAAAGGGCCGTCGAAGACTACGACGTTGATAGGTTGGGTGTGTAAGCGCTGTGAGGCGTTGAGCTAACCAATACTAATTGCCCGTGAGGCTTGACCATATAACACCCAAGCAATTTGCTAGCGCGAATTGCGGTGGTGAAGACGAAAGACCCGAAAGTTCGTAACCACAAAATCGCATATCCGAATTCGCTGGGCTGTCCATCTGGACATTCTGGCTACAGAATTTCTTGACGACCATAGAGCATTGGAACCACCTGATCCCATCCCGAACTCAGTAGTGAAACGATGCATCGCCGATGGTAGTGTGGGGTTTCCCCATGTGAGAGTAGGTCATCGTCAAGATTCATTTCGCAAAACCCCTATCTGCGCGAGCAGGTAGGGGTTTTGTCCTTTCCGACCGTCAACACTGGCCGTGATGATGAAACATGCGTCATCCATGCCTGATAAAACCTGAGGTAATGCTACCCTCGCGGAAATACTCAGCATGGATACCCATCATGGAAATGAACTGGCACCAGGCTTTGCAAGAGAGCCTGAGCTGGCTGGCAATCGCCTCGTTCATCACCCTGGTCTGCTTCACCGCAGCGGCGACACTGGCAGTGCGCTTTACACGCTGGGGCAGCCAATTCTGGCAGCTCGCCGGGTCGTATTTCAGCTTCAGGCGCAGCTGGCGGCCGCTGTTGGTGTTTGCCCTTTTATTGGTCATGACACTGTTCTCGGTGCGCCTGAACGTACTGTTTTCGTTCTGGTACAACGGTTTCTACAGCGCACTGCAAGGCCTGGATCAGAGTGCCTTCTGGTACCTGCTAGGCGTATTTGCGGTGCTCGCCACCATCCACGTGCTGCGCTCGCTGTTCACGTTCTACGTGACCCAGGCCTTCAGCATTCACTGGCGAGTCTGGCTCACCAAGCGCCTGACGCGCGACTGGATGCACGGCGATGCTTACTACCGCGGCCAGTTCCTCGCCGAGCCCGTAGACAACCCCGACCAGCGTATCGAGCTGGACGTCAATGCTTTCGTCACCAACTCCGTGTCGCTTGCCCTCGGCGCAGTCAGTGCCCTGGTGTCGTTGGTGGCATTCACAGGCATCCTCTGGGGCTTGTCGGCACCGCTGGCAGTGGCGGGGGTCGAGATCCCACGGGCGATGGTCTTTGCCGTGTACCTGTACGTGATCGTCGCCACCTGGATTGCCTTTCGCCTTGGGCGCCCGTTGATTCGTCTGAACTTCCTCAACGAAAAACTCACCGCTAACTTCCGTTACGCGCTGATGCGTCTGCGCGAAAATGCGGAGAACATCGCGTTCTATCAAGGGGCACAGGTAGAGCGGGGCACATTGTTGGGCCGCTTTGGCGCATTGATTGTCAACGCTTGGGCATTGGTCTACCGAAACTTGAAGTTCAGCGGTTTCAACCTGGGCATCAGCCAGGTTGCCGTGGTGTTCCCCTTCATCCTTCAGGCGCCGCGTTTCTTCAGTGGCGCTATCAAACTTGGCGACGTGATGCAGACCTCCCAGGCCTTTGGCCAGGTGCAGGATTCTTTGTCGTTCTTCCGCGAATCCTACGACGCCTTCGCCCAGTACCGCGCCACCCTCGATCGTTTGACGGGCTTCCTCGATGCCAATGAACAGGCCAGTTCGCTGCCGCGCGTCACTACCGCGGAACAGGCGCATGCCCTGGACATTACCGGTTTGCAGGTGCTGCGCCCTGATGGCCATGCCCTTATAGCCGACCTTGATCTGAGCCTGCGCGCTGGCCAGGCGCTGCTGATCAAAGGGCCTTCTGGGAGTGGTAAAACCACCCTGTTGCGTGCACTGGCTGGGCTCTGGCCTTACGCTGCGGGGGAGGTCAGGCGCCCCGTGGGGCACCAGGCGTTGTTCCTGTCTCAGCGCCCGTACCTGCCGCTAGGCGACCTGCGCACCGTTATCGCCTACCCATCGGCCAGCGCAGCCGAGCATGAAGTGCGCATGCAGCAAGCCCTGCGCCAGGTCAACCTGGCCCACCTTGCCGAGCGCCTGGACGTCAGTTGCGACTGGTCGCACATCCTCTCGGTGGGTGAGCAACAGCGCCTGGCGTTTGCCCGGGTACTGTTCAACCAGCCCCAAGTAGTGTTTCTCGACGAGTCCACCTCGGCCATGGACGAAGGGCTGGAGCATACGTTGTATGCCCTATTGCGCAGCGAGATGCCGCAGGCCCTGTTGGTGAGTGTTGGCCACCGCAGTACGTTGGCGGCGTTCCACACGCATCGGCTCGAGGTGGATGGGCATGGGGGCTGGTCGGTCATAGAGCAGCAACCGGCGCACGTTCCGGTTTAGCGGAGGGGTAGGAGGGTAATGACAGCGCAGCGTCAGGTTTGATCCTCGGCATCCTGCATCACGATCAACTCGGCCCCGTCGTTGCGCACATTTCCGACAGCCTTGCTCACTGGGAACCACTCGAACGCCTCGACCGGCAGGCACCGCTCTCGTGCCAGGCGCTCGGCTTCCTCGGCGGGTACGTCAGCGTCAATCCATATGCGCGCATCCGCCGGCTCAAGCACCAGAGGCCGGCGGTCATGGATGTCGACCATGCCCTCGTCACTGGCGGCGGTGATGATCACGAAGCCATCGCCTTCGTTAGGCGCCATCCCCGTGTGCACCTGGGCCAACGCGGCCATGAACATCGGTGCCTGGCTTTTCAGGCGAATGTAGTACGGCTGCTTGCGGTTGGCGTCATGCGGGTCGGCCACCCATTCGTACCACCCATCCGCCATCACCAACGCCCGCCCTTGCGGCCATAAGGCTTTGAAAAACTTGCCGGTGGTCACTGTTTCTACTCGGGCGTTGATCGGGGCGGGGCGTTTGCCGGTGGCCCAGAACGGTGCCCAGCCCCAGTGGCAGGGGTCGACGCGCAGCCCGCCCTCGGCACGGTGCAGGATCAGCACCCGGCTGCCGGGGGCGACGTTGTAGCGACCGATCGGCAGGTTGTCATAGCCGCTGATCACGTCCTGTTCGGCGTTCAGCTCACGCAGGTAATCGGCCAGGCCTTGATACTGGGCGAAGCGTCCACACATGGCATGTACCCCACTTGTCGAAATGTCCTACGCCGAAATTGACCTGATGCTCGGTAGATCGATACTGTATCCATATACAGTTAAATTCAAGGCCGTGCCATGACTTCCATCCTGGGTCCCATCACCTGCGGCAGCGGTGCCGTTTCGCGTTATCTGTTCCGCATCCCGGCAGGCTTTCCGTCGCCGGCGGCGGACCACATGGAGCAGCCGATTTCGCTCGATGAACTGTTCAACCTGCGCGCCCCGCATATGTATCTGGTCAGGATAGACGGCGACAGCATGCAGGGCGCCGGGATCTTCGACGGCGACCTGGTGCTGGTCGACCGCTCTCTCGAAGCGCGGCATGGCCAGATCGTGATCGCAGCGGTCAATGGCGAACCGCTGTGCAAGCGGCTGCATAAGGTGGGTGGGCAGGTGGTGCTGCGTTCGGAGAATCCGCGTTACCCCCCACGTTACATCCTCGAAGGCGATGAGTTGACGATCTGGGGGGTAGTGACCTTCAGCGTGCGCAGTCACGATCCGAAATAGCGGCCGTTCAGCGCAGCAAGCCAACCCCTGTCAGGGTAATCCCAGCAAGCACTGCCCCCAGCAGAAAGGTGGCCTGGAACCCGACCCCATCCCACATCAGCCCGGCCACCACGCTGGCGATCAGCAGGGCAACGCCGGTCAGCAGGTGGAACAGGCCGAACGCGGTACCGCGCAGGTTGGCCGGGGCGCTGTCGGCGATCAGCGAGGCAAAGACGCCTTGGGTGAAACCCAGGTGCAGCCCCCAGGCCACTACCCCCAGCGCCAGCCCGGCCCAGCCCGGCCACAACGCCAGCATCACGTCAGCCAGCAGCAGCAGCCCCAGCCCTGCCATCAGTACACCACGGCGGCCAAGCCTGTCCGACAGCACTCCGGCGGGGTAGGCCGACAGCGAATAGGCCAAGGCCATTACCACCAGAACCGCCGGTGCCCATAACGCGGCCAGGCCCATGTCCTGGGCGCGCAGCAACAAAAAGGCCTCACTGAAGCGTGCCAAGGTAAACACCATGGCCAATGCGATCAGTCGCCAGTAGCCGGCGCCAAGCCGCCTCAGTTGGTGCAGGGTCAGTGGCGAACGCACCGGTCGCGACGTGGCCGTGGCCTCGGGCTCGTGCACGAACGCCACAAGCGTGCCGACCGCCACAAGCGCAGGGATCACCGCCACCCAGAACACCGTCTGGAAATGACTGGCCGTGAGCCACATCAGCAAGATCGCCAGCAATGGCCCAAGGAAGGCGCCGACAGTGTCCAGTGCCTGGCGCAGGCCGAAGGCGGCGCCGCGCAATTCGGGCGGCGTTACGTCGGCCACCAATGCATCCCGCGGCGCCCCGCGGATGCCCTTGCCGATACGGTCGACAAAGCGTGCCGCGATCAACCAGTCCAGGCCCGAGGCCAAGGGGAACACGGGCTTGGTCAGCGCGCCCAGGCCGTAGCCCACGACCGTGAGCAGCTTGCGCTTGCCCAGCCGGTCGCTCAGTGCGCCGGAAAACACTTTGGTGATCGATGCGGTCGCCTCGGCGATACCTTCGATAAAGCCGACCGCCACCACCGAGGTGCCGAGCACGGTCACCATGTAAAGCGGCAGCAGGGCGTGGATCATCTCCGAGGAAATGTCCATGAACATCGACACGAAGCCCAGCGCCCAGACACTGCGCGGGATCTTTGGCAGGCCCTTGGCGGCAATCGTATGCCCGGTTTTTTCGGTGGTGCGCATTGGCCGTCTCGCGGGGGTTGCTACGTTCAGAACTGTAGGAGCCAGCGCGCAGGATGCAAATCGGATGAATGGGAGAGGCGACAACGCGCTTATAGGGTGTACTGTATAGATATACAGCCAATGAAAGCCTTCGAGATGAATCCACAGCCCGTTTATGCCCTGATCGACTGCAACAGTTTCTACGCCAGCTGCGAGCGCGTGTTCCGCCCCGATCTGCTGCGAACGCCCATCGTCGTGCTCAGCAACAACGATGGGTGCATCATCGCCCGCAGTGCCGAGGCCAAGCAGTGGGTGAAGATGGGCCAGCCGTATTATCAGGTGAAGGACCTGTTGCGCCGCCATGGCGTGGTGGCTTTTTCATCCAACTATGCGTTGTACGGCGACATGAGCCAGCGGGTGATGGCGGTAATCGAAGGCATGGTCCCGGCACTGGAGGTGTATTCCATCGACGAAGCCTTCGCCGACCTGACCGGCGTACCCGGAGACCTCGACTACCTGGGCCGCTGCATCCGCGAGCGGGTGCTCAAGCACACCGGCATCCCCGTCGGCGTCGGCATCGCGGGTACCAAGACCCTGGCCAAGCTGGCCAACCACGCGGCCAAACGCTGGGCCGTTCACAGCGGTGGGGTGGTCGACCTGCGCATCGCGTCGCAGGGTGAGTGGGTGTTGAAGAAGTGCGACGTGTCCGAGGTCTGGGGCATCGGCAAACGCCTCACCGCGCACCTGCAGGGCATGGGAATCCGTTCTGCCTGGGACTTGTCACGCGCCGATCCAGGCCTGCTGCGCAAGACCTTCAGCGTGGTGGTGGAAAAGACTGCGCGCGAACTGGCGGGCACGCCGTGCCTGCAACTGCAGGACATCGACCCGCCACGCCAGGAAATCTGTTGTAGCCGCATGTTCGGCAAGCGCCTGACCGAGCTGGCACCCATCAAGGAAGCGGTGGCCACCTACGTGATGCGCGCTTCGGAGAAGTTGCGTAGCCAGCGCTCCCTGGCGAGCAAGATGCGCGTCAGTATCCGTACCGGTATGTTCAACCCGGACGAGGCCAAGTACGCCAACGGCGTGGTGGTGCAGTTGCCGTACCCGACAGATGACGTGCGGCTGCTTACACGCATGGCCCTGGAGGCGGTGGGGCGTGTCTATCGGCAGGGCTTTCGCTACAGCAAGGCAGAAGTGTTGTTGCTAGAGCTGTGCCAGCGTGGGCAATTCACCGGCGACTTGTTTGCCCCGTCGCAGACGGTGCAGGCGGAGCGGGTAATGGGTGTGATCGACGGTGTCAACGCACGTTGGGGCAGGGGCACGCTGCGCAGTGCAGCGGTACCGGCGGCAGCGGAATGGGCAATGCGGCGCGAGTTGATGAGCGCAGGCTTCACCACGCAGATGGCCGGGTTATGGCGGGTTAATCGCTGAGCACGGATTACAACGTACCTCCTGTAGGAGCGGGTTCACCCGCGAACCAGGGCGTAGCCCTGGCCAGGCACCATGTCCAAATTATCGCAGGTCAACCCCACAGGCCGGGGCGCCTAGATACTCAACCGCACCGCCAAAGCCGCCAATGTCACCAGCAACACCGGCACCGTCAGCAACACCCCGACCTTGAAGTAATACCCCCAGCCGATGCTAACCCCTTTGCGCGCCAGCACATGTAGCCACAGCAGCGTGGCCAGGCTGCCAATCGGGGTGATCTTCGGCCCCAGGTCACAGCCAATCACGTTGGCGTAGATCATCGCTTCGCGCACCACGCCTTGCGCCTCGCTGGCATGGATCGACAGCGCACCGATCAGCACGCTGGGCAGGTTGTTCATCACCGACGACAACAGCGCGGCAATCAGCCCGGTACCGAGCGAAGCCACCCACACCCCATGGCCGGCCAGCCAGCTCAGCACGCTGCCCAGCGAGTCGGTCAGGCCGGCATTGCGCAACCCGTAGACCACCAGGTACATCCCCAGTGAAAACACCACGATCTGCCACGGGGCTTCGCGCAGCACGCGGCGAGTGGAAATCACGTGACCACGGGCCGCGACGGCGAACAGTACGGCCGCACAGGCTGCGGCCACGGCACTGACCGGGATACCCAACGGCTCGAGCACGAACAGGCTGGCCAGCAACGCCAGCAGCACCACCCAACCGACACGAAACGTCGCGCGGTCGCGGATGGCCATGGCTGGCAGCTTGAGCTCATCGGTGGCATAGCGCAGCGGGATATCGCGGCCGAAGTACACCCTCAGCACCAACAAGGTGGCTGCCACGGCCACCAGGTTCACCGGCACCATGACCGAGGCATAGGCGTTGAAACCCAGGCCGAAGTAGTCCGCCGAGACAATGTTCACCAGGTTCGACACCACCAGTGGCAGGCTCGCAGTGTCGGCGATAAAGCCCGCACCCATGACGAAGGCCAGGGTGGCGGCGGGCGAAAAGCGCAGCGCCAGCAGCATCGACATGACGATGGGGGTGAGGATCAGCGCCGCCCCGTCATTGGCGAACAGCGCCGACACGGCGGCGCCCAGCAGCACCATGAAGGCGAACAAGCGGCGCCCGTCACCCCCCGCCCACCGCGCCACGTGCAGCGCCGCCCACTCGAAGAAGCCGGCCTCGTCCAGCAGCAGGCTGATGATGATGAGGGCGATGAACGTGGCCGTGGCGTTCCAGATAATGGCCCAGACGGTGGGGATGTCGTGCAGTGACACCACCCCGCACAACAGCGCAAGCACAGCCCCCAAGGTGGCGCTCCAGCCGACGCCCAGGCCTTTGGGCTGCCAGATGACGAGGGTCAGCGTGAACAGGAAAATCAACGCGGCTGGGAGCATGAACACAAGGTCTCGAATGGCCAAAGAAGCTGCCACAGAGTAGGGCAAGGACGGGCGTTTCAGCAAAGTTCCGTTACAAACATGTAAGTTTCGTAAATAAGATTTAAACCCATTTGAGAATCACTATATTTACCACCCCTGTTGGCCTCCACTTTTTAGTTGCGAGGCCGGTGGGCGAGGGCTCGCCGGCTTCCTGGCAGGGATGTGCCTTTTCGCTCATGAATCGCAGGAGATGTACCGATGCAATCCAGACCTTCACCCAACAGCCTGGCCCTGGCGTTCGTTGCGTTGGCCTCGCCGGCCATGGCCGCGACCGCCGCCCAGGCTGAAGAGCAACGCGCCGGTGAAGTGCTGGAGGTGCCTGTTGCGCAAAGCGCGCTGGTCATTCAGGACACCCTGGTCACCGCCGAACGCGAAGCGCGGCAGGCACTGGGTTCGTCGATCATCACCGAAGAAGACATCAAGCGTCACCCCCCGGCCAATGACCTGTCCGAACTGATCCGCCGCGAACCGGGGGTCAACCTGACCGGCAACAGTGCCAGCGGTGCGCGCGGCAACAACCGGCAGATCGACCTGCGTGGCATGGGGCCGGAAAACACCTTGATCCTGATCGACGGCAAGCCCTCCAGCGCGCGCAATGCGGTGCGTTATGGCTGGAACGGCGACCGCGATACCCGTGGCGAAACCAACTGGGTGCCGGCCGAAGCGGTCGAGCGCATCGAGATCCTGCGCGGCCCGGCGGCGGCGCGTTACGGCTCTGGCGCCATGGGCGGGGTGGTCAACATCATCACCAAGCGCCCGACCGATGAGCTCAAAGGCAGCGTCAGCCTGTACACGCAAATGCCTGAAGACAGCGCCGAGGGAGCCAGCCGTCGTACCAACTTCAACCTGGGGGGCGGCCTCACCGAAAACCTGGGTTTCCGCCTGTATGGTGGCCTGGCCAAGACCGACGCCGACGACCTGGACATCAACGCCAGCCATGCCAACAGTGCGCTGTCGGCCGGCCGCGAAGGCGTGCGCAACAAAGACATCAACGGGATGCTGAGCTGGAAACTCAACGACGAGCACCGCTTTGAAACCAGCGCCGGCTACAGCCGACAAGGCAACATTTATGCTGGCGACACCATGAACAGCAACGGCGGCAGCAATGTCGATCTGATCTCCAGCCTGTATGGCCACGAGACCAACGTGATGCAGCGCAACACCTACGACCTGACCCACCTGGGCGATTTCGCCTGGGGCACCAGCAAGACCACCCTGGCCTACGAGTACGTGCGCAACTGGCGCCTCAACGAAGGCCTGGCCGGGGGGCCGGAAGGCGCGATCAACGACAGCGGCGCGGCCATGTCACGGCTGCGCAATACACGCCTGAGCAGCGAAGTGAACCTGCCATTCGCGATGGGCAGCACCGAGCATGTACTGACCCTGGGTGGTGAATACCTGTACGAGTCACTCAACGATCAGGGCTCGTTCCGCCCGCAGAGTTTTGACCCCAGTGGCGGTGGCAACGACGCGATCAGCGGCTTCGACCGCAGCAACTCGAAGATGACCGCCAAGAGCTACGCGCTGTTCGTCGAAGACAACATCATTGTCGGCGATACCACCGTCACCCCAGGTCTGCGCTTTGACCACCACGAGACCTTCGGCGACAACTTCAGCCCCAGCCTTAACCTGTCGCACAAACTGACCGAGGCGCTGTCGGTCAAGGGCGGTATCGCCCGCGCTTACAAGGTGCCGAACCTGTACCAGTCCAACCCCAACTACCTGCTTTACAGCCGTGGTAACGGTTGCAGCGTGCAGCAGACCAACTCGGGTGGCTGCTACCTACAGGGCAACGCCGACCTCAAGCCTGAGATCAGCGTCAACAAAGAGATCGGCCTGCTGTACGACCGTGGCACCTGGCGTACCAGCGCGACCTACTTCCGCAACGATTACAAGAACAAGATCATTGGCGACACTGATGTGCTCTACACCATCAACAGCGGCCGCCGCGTGACGCAGTGGGAGAACGCCGGCGAAGCGCGCGTGGAAGGGATCGAGGGCAACTTCTTCATCGAGCTGAGCCCGACCCTGGATTGGAACACCAACCTGACCTGGATGCTCGACAATGACAACCGCGAGACGGGCGAGCCGCTGTCGGTGATTCCAGAGTACACGGTCAATACCACCCTCGACTGGCGCGCCACCGACAAACTGTCGTTCCAGGTGGCAGGCACTTACTTCGGCAAGCAGAAGTCGCCGACCTACAACTACCGCACCCAGGAAAGCTACGACCAGGAGGCGCAGCAGGATGTCGAAGCCTACGGCCTGGTGGACGTGAGCACAGGTTACAAGTTCAACGCCAACTATGACGTGCGGGTGGGGGTGAACAACGTGTTCGATAAGCAGATCCTGCGCGGTGGCAATGCCAGTAGCTCGGGGGCCAACACTTACAACCAGCCAGGTCGGGCGGTGTTTGCTTCGTTGAATATCACCTTCTGATCCCGGGGCCGCAGTGCGGCCCAATCCCCCTGTAGGAGCAGCCTTGCGCTGCGAAGAAGCCGGTGATAACAGCGAAGACTCTCGGGGCTGTCATCGACTGCTTCGCAGCACAAGGCTGCTCCTACAGGGCGATCGGGTTGCGCAGCAGCCCGCCCAAGACCCTCGAGGAGCTCCCGATGATCCAAGCCCCCGCCTGGCTGCAGATCTTCTCCCGCAGCACCGCGGCGTTGCTGGGCGGTTACGCGTTCAGCTACGCCGCCAGTGCCTGCCTGGCCCGGTTGCTGCCGCTGTCGTCCGCCGACGCGGTCATTGTCGCAACCCTGCCAGCCTTCATCTTCTACACCGGCGCAATCCTCTGGGCCTTTGCCAGCCGTGATGCCGTGCGTGCCTGGGCGCCACTGGTGCTTGCTGCACCGCTGGCTTTGATCGGCTTCTGGCCGCAGGCACTAAGGTGGCTGGCATGAAGAATACCTTCACCCAATCGATGGCCTGGTTACACACCTGGGCCGGGCTGATCTTCGGCTGGCTGCTGTTCGCCATCTTCGTCACCGGCACCCTGGCGGTGTTCGACAAGGAGCTCGATCACTGGATGCAGCCGGAAATCCCGGCAACCGAGGTGTCCCAGGCCGACGCCGCGCAGCGGGCCGTTGCCTATCTGCAAGCCCATGAACCGAAGGCCAGCAACTGGGGCATCAGCCTGCCCACCGAGCGTTCGCCCGGGTTGCGCGTATCCACCGGCGAGCGCCGCCATGGCGGTGGCGTGCAGCTCGACCCACGTACCGGCGAAGCCATCGAGGTGCGTGACAGTGTCGGTGGCAACTTCTTTTTCCGCTTCCATTTCACCCTCGATTTGCCGCGCAACTGGGGCATCTTCGTGGTCGGCGCGCTGGCGTTGGTGATGCTGGCGGCACTGGTCACGGGCATCGTGATCCACAAGAAGATCTTCAAAGAGTTCTTCACCTTCCGGCCCAACAAGGGCCAGCGCTCATGGCTGGACTTTCACAATGCCAGCGCCGTGCTGTTGCTGCCGTTCCACCTGATGATCACCTACACCGGGTTGGTGATCTTCATGCTCATCTACATCCCGGCAGGGGTCGATGCATTGTTCGAAGGCGACAGCCGCGCGTACTTCCAGGCGCAGGGCAATGCCCGCCTGGAACAGCCACGGCAACTGGCCAGGCAGCCGGGCGAGCTGGTTGATGTGGCGCCGTTGTTGGCTCAGGCCGAGGCGCGGCTGGGGCCGATTGGCGGTTTGAACATCCGCAACCCCAACACCGCGGGCGCGCGTATTGAAGTCCGCCCTGAGCTGGGCAACCGGATCGCCCTCGCCAAAGGCCAGGCGATGGTCTTCGATGGCGTCAGCGGCGAGCTGCTTAGCGATGTGCCGGAATGGCGCGCGGCCCCGCTGACCCAGCGGGTGATGGTCGGCCTGCACTTTGCCCAGTTCGGCGGCTACCCGATGCGTTGGCTGTACTTCATTTGTGGGGTGGTCAGTTGCGTAATGATCGCCAGTGGGCTGGTGCTGTTCTGCGTCAAGCGTGGGCGCAAGTATGCCAGCGCCACAGCGCAGCCTTCTGCGCGGCGCTGGTACCGGGTGGCCGAAGTGTGCAATGTCGGCTTCGTCAGCGGGTTGTTACTGGCCTGCGTGGCCCTGCTGTGGGCCAGCCGCTTGTTGCCGGTTGAACTCGTGCAACGGGAAAGCTGGGAGGTGCGCGCGTTCTTTGGCACATGGCTGCTGGCGCTGCTACACGCGGGGGTGAGGCCGGCACGGCGCGCCTGGGTCGAGCAATTGCTGTTGGTGGCGCTGCTGTGCATCAGCTTGGCTGCGTTGGGTGGCATGGCTGACGCGATGCGCGTGGGTGTAGTGGCGTGTGCGATGGTGTTGGGCGTGTTGCTGGGGCTGGTGGCTTGGCGTGTACGTCAGGCTGCGTCGGCGCCGCAGAAGACAAGGGCAGGGCGAAGCGTGGAGGCGGGCGCATGATGATGTGGGTTACAGGCGGTGTGTTGTTTGCCTACGCCGGGATGCTCGCCTTGTGCCAAGGGCTGGAGCGGCACTACAAGCACGTCTGGAATCGGCCCTGCCCGCGTGGCCTACGCCTGGGATTGCGAGGGGCAGGGTGGCTGGCGCTGCTGGTCAGCCTGCTGCTGTGCGCCCAGGCCTGGGGTTGGGCCATGGGGCCGGTGGCGTGGTTCGGGTCGCTGTCGCTGGCAGGGATGCTGCTAGTGATGCTATTGCCCTACTGGCCGCGGTTGGCCGTCGGCTTGTCGGCGGCAGTGCCGGTGTGGGGCGTGATGTTGTTGCTGGCTTGATCCGCACGGGCCAGGCGCATTTCGTCGCGCAAAAAAAGTGACGGCATGCTAAACCATCCGCTCCCGCCTGCCATGAAGAGAACACTGGTGAAAGCCGTTCGCCTGACCCTCGTTTGCCATGCCCTGACCCCCGCGCAGAAGACCGGCTGCCTGCCCAGGCCGGAGGACGGCATCCTGGCGCTGGAGCAACCGCCCGTGTCAGCTGGGCCTGCCGTGCAGGTGCTGACTGCGCCGGAGCGGCGAGCCTGCGAGACGGCGGCATTTTTATCGGTGCAAGCACGGGTCGAACCCGCATTGGCGGATTGCGACCTGGGGTGTTGGCAAGGCTTGTCGCTCAAGCAGTTGCAGGCAGCTCATCCACAGGCGTTGTCCGAATGGCTGGAAAACCCCGACAGCACACCGCATGGCGGCGAATCGTTCGCCCAGCTGTGCCAGCGCGTAGCGGCTTGGCTGGCGGCGTTCGACACGCCGGGTGAATGGCTGGCGGTGACTCACCCCATGGTCATCCGTGCCGTGCTGGTCCAGCTATTGGGGTGTCCGATGAGCGCCCATCAGCGCATTGATGTGCTGCCGCTATCGCGCCTTGAGCTCAGCTTCGCCGGGCAGTGGCGTCTGCGTCTGGGTTGATAGCGGTGGCAGTTAGAAGGCCAGTTTGTAGCCGATCAGCAACAGCATCGCGGCCAGGCACGGGCGCAGCACGCGGTCGGAAATCCGCCCGGTAAGGTGGCTGCCCATGTAGATACCCGGCAGCGAACCAAGCAGCAAGTAGCCCAACAGCGACCAGTCCATGTTGCCCATGCCGGCGTGGCCCAGGCCCGCGACCAACGTCAGCGGTACCGCGTGGGCGATTTCGGTGCCGACCAGGCGGCGGGTCACCAGGAACGGATAAAGCAGGAACAAGGCCACGGTGCCCAGTGCGCCGGCGCCGATGGAGGTCAGGGTGACCATGACGCCCAGCACGACGCCGGTGAGCACGGTCAGCGTGTTCAGGCTGCGGTCGCTGAGATGATAGTGGTCACCGGCATGACGGCTGGCGAATGCCTGCAGGCGCGATTTGAACAGAATGGCCAGTGCGGTGAGGATCAACACCACGGCCAGGCCTTGCTTGATGATGGCGTTGAGCGCCGAGGTGTCGGTATGCAGGGTGCTGAGGAACCACAGGGTCAGTGCGGCGGCGGGCACGCTGCCCAGGCTCAGCAGGCCGGTGATTTTCCAGTCGATGTTCTTGTTGCGGGCATGCACCCAGACGCCACTGGCCTTGGTGATGGCGGCATAGAGCAGGTCGGTGCCGACAGCGGTGGCCGGGTTGATGCCAAACCACAAAAGAATAGGGGTCATCAGCGAGCCGCCGCCTACGCCGGTCATACCGACGATGAAACCCACGACCAGCCCGGCAAGGGTGAAACCGAAAGAACCTACATCCATACGCTACTCGACTGCCCAACTTTGCCCGTTATCGGATGGAAGCCAGCATATAGAATTTTTAATAGCCAAATAGACTAGTTCGTTATTAGGTTATAACTGCGTGGCGCCTGTGCGGCACCGCTTAGCGGTCCGTCATGACCACCATCACCTGCGCATCACCGCCGTCTTCGCTTTCCGACAGGTAGATATGCCCCACCTGGCTATTGAAGTAGGCGGTCTCTTGCGGTCCGATGCTGACGGCTTCACCCGTTTCGAACTCGATGCGCACGCGCCCGCTGAGCACCAGTGCGAACTCTTGGCCCGGGTGGCGGATAAAGTCGTCGAACTGCCCGCGTTCGCGCGCGATGATGCGGGCATAGGCGGGTGTCATGCGCCGCTCGGGGAATGCACCGGCGATCGGGTGGTAGTCGTAGGTACCCGTTGCGTACCCCGCCACCGCGGCCAGTGAATCCACCACCACAGTGACCGGCACCGGTGTATCGGCGGTGCCGCTGGCACGGAACAGCTGCGCAATATCGACATTCAACGCACGGGCAGCGGCGGCCAGTTTTTCGTAACTTACCGAGACTTGGGCAAGCTCCATTTTCGACAAGGTCGACACCGGCACGCCGCTGGCTTCGGACAATTGCTTGAGGGTCAGTTGGCGCGCCTTGCGCACCTGGCGCAGGCGCCTGCCGACGGCGGCGCGGTCTAGCAAGGGCTGGGCATCGGGACGGTCATCGGGCATTCGGGGCACTCGGCATACGGCGTTGGTCGGGCATATTACCTTGGACCCTTGCGCATTTCTAAATTCTCATATATTAGAATTCTCATAAATGATAATTATCGAAGCAGGAGCGTGCATGACCCCGATCTACGACACCCTGATCATTGGCGCAGGCATTGCCGGCGCCTCCTTGGGTTATCGCCTGGCTGGCCAGCAACGGGTGCTGCTGCTCGAGCGCGAGTCACAGCCGGGCTATCACTCGACCGGGCGCTCGGCGGCCATGTTCATGGAGGCCTACGGCACGCCGCAGATTCAGGCGCTGACCCGTGCCAGCCGGGCGTTTTACGAAGCGCCGCCCACAGGCTTTTGCGAGCACCCTTTGCTTGAGCCGCGCGGTTGCCTCTATGTCGCCAGCCATGAACAACAGCAGCTGCTTGAACAGACCCATGCGCAGAACCTGGCCAATGGCACCGAAGTCAGCCTGCTCGACCGCGACGCGGCGCTGGCGCTGGTGCCAAGCCTGCGGCCTGAAGTCGTGGCCGGCGCAGTGCTGGAGCCAGGCGCCATGGACCTGGATGTACACGCGCTGCACCAAGGGTTTTTACGCGGCTATCGGGTTGCCGGGGGGGAACTGCGCTGCAACGCGGAATTGGCCAAGGCCCGCTTGCTCGATGGGGTATGGCAGGTGGAATTGAGCGATGGCAGCTGTGTCCAGGCTCATCAACTGGTCAATGCGGCAGGTGCCTGGGCCGACCGCGTCGCCGAGCAATGCGGCGTGGCGCCCATCGGCCTGCAGCCGTGCCGCCGCAGCGCGTTTACTTTCCCCGGCCCCGCCGAGCAGGACTTCGCCTGCTGGCCAGCGGTGATTGGCGTTGACGAGAGCTTCTATTTCAAGCCCGACGCCGGGCAACTGCTCGGCTCACCCGCCAACGCCGACCCGGTCGAACCCCAGGACGCCGCGCCCGAAGAGCTCGATGTGGCGGTGGGCATCTACAAAATCGAAGCCATGACCACGCTGACTATCCGCCGACCAAGCCACAGTTGGGCCGGTTTGCGTTCGTTTGTTGCCGATGGCGACCTGGTGATTGGTTTCGATTCGCGCATGCCTGCGTTTTTCTGGCTGGCGGCGCAAGGTGGCTATGGCATCCAGTCGGCCGCAGGTGCTTCGCGCCTGGCAGCTGACCTGCTGCTGGGCCAGCCGCTGTGCCCTAGCCTTGTCAGCCAGGGGGTGGCGCCTGAACGCCTGTCCCCGGCACGTTTCCAGCAACCGTGAAAGGAGCTTTCCATGAGCAATGATATCCAGCGTTTTCCCAGCAGCCTGCCATTTCCGTTTTCCCGTGGGGTAAAAGCCGGCGGCTTTCTGTTTCTGTCTGGCCAAGTGCCGATGAGTGCCAGCGGCGAAGTGGTGCGGGGTGATATCCAGACCCAGACCCGGGCAGCCTGCGAACGCATCGCCGAGAGCCTGGAGGCGTGCGGGGCACGCTTCGATCAAGTGGTGAAAGCCACGGTGTGGCTGTCGGACATGAGCCACTTCGCCGGCTTCAACGAGGTTTACAAGGAGTTCTTCGGCGCCGCCTTGCCCGTTCGTTCAACGGTGGCCTCGGCGTTGGCGCTGGGGGTGGATGTGGAGATCGAGGTGCAGGCGTTTATCGGCCAAGCGTAACCGTTCACTGATCCAGCAGGAAATTGTAGGCGCAGCCTTGTGCTGCGTAAGGGCCCGATGGCCAACGGAACTGCTGTGGTGCTGCTGGCCTCTTCGCAGCACAAGGCTGCTCCTACAGAGATTCTTTGCCGCAGTGACACACAACAACAATAAAACCAGAGGTTCACATGCAAGAGCAGCTGAAAATCGCCGGGGCCTTCGTTGGCGTGATCGTGGGGGCGGGCTTTGCTTCGGGGCGGGAACTGTTGTTGTTCTTTGTCGATTTCGGGGTGTGGGGGCTGGTCGGCGCGCTGGTCAGTGCCGCCTTGTTCACCTTCCTCGGCATGGCCTTGGCGGGCTTGGGCAACCGCCTGCGGGCCACATCGCACAAGGATGTGATACAGGCCATCTGTGGCCGTCACCTGGGCCTTTTCGTCGACTGGCTGATCACCTTCTTCATGTTCGCCGTCACCGTGGTCATGCTGGCCGGTGGGGGCGCACTGCTGGAGCAGCAGTTCGGCATCCCGGCGTTGACCGGCAGCGTGCTGATGACGGTCGTGGTGGTGGGCATCGTGTGCCTGGACGTGCGCAAGGTGATCCTGGCCATCGGCGCGATCACCCCGTTGTTGATCCTGGTGGCGTCGGCGATTGCACTGTACGCAGTGTTCACCCGCGAGCAGAGCTTTGCCGACCTCGATCACCTGGCGAGCCAGCAGCAGGCCGGTACCCGTCATTGGCTGTTGGGCGCGTTCTTGTATGTGTCCTACAACATCGTTGCCGGTGCACCGATCCTGGCCATTCTGGGGGGCTCGGCCAAGGGCGAGAAGACTGCGGTGTGGGGCGGGTTGCTGGGCGGTGCAGCGCTCGGTGGCCTGATGTTGGTGATGAGCGCCGGGCTGTTGTCGCGCCTGGACAGCGTCGCCGATCTGCCGATGCCGATGCTGTCGATTGCCAATGAGGTGTCGCCGCTGTTGGGGCTGGTGATGTGCCTGATCATTTTCGGCATGATCGTGAACACAGCGGTGGGCACTATGTTCTCGTTCCTTTCGCGGCTGTTGCCGGCGGGCACGGCGACGTTTCGCTGGGGCTCGGTGGTGACCGGGGTGGTGGCGTTTGGCTGTAGCCTGGTGGGGTTCATCAGCCTGGTGGGCGAGGTGTATCCGCTGTTTGGCTACCTGGGGTTTGTGCTGATGGCGGCGGTGTTGCTGGCCTGGGTGCGGCGGGGTAAGGCGGTAAAAGCGGTGGTGGTTTAGGGGCGCTGCTGCGCAGCCCATTCGCGGGCAAGCCCGCTCCCACAGGGGGAGAGGGCTTGCTGGCGAACGTGACAGTTAGATTCTGAAGCTGCCCACCAGCTGCTTCAATCGGCCAGCTTGTTGGGCCAACTGATCGCAGTGCAGCAGTGTCTCGTTCAGGTTCTCGACGCCTTGCTGGTTGAGGGCGTTGATCTGGGTGATGTCCAGGTTGAGGCTCTCGACCACGGCAGTCTGCTCTTCAGTGGCAGTGGCCACCGACTGGTTCATGCCATCGATCTCGCCAATGCGCTGGGTCACGCTGGCCAGGCGCACACCGGCCTGGTTGGCCACCTGCACGGTCTGTTCGCTGGAGACCTGGCTGGTGTTCATGGTATGCACCGCCTCGCGCGAGCCCACTTGCAGGCTGGTGATCATGCGATGGATCTCTTCGGCCGACTCTTGGGTGCGGTGCGCCAGGTTGCGCACCTCGTCGGCGACCACGGCGAAGCCACGGCCGGCTTCACCGGCACGCGCGGCTTCGATGGCGGCGTTGAGTGCCAGCAGGTTGGTCTGCTGGGAAATGCCTTTGATCACATCGAGAATCTTGCCGATTTCGTCGGTGCTGGCGTTGAGCGTTTCAATCTGTGCGCACGATTCGCTGATGCGCTGCGACAGGGCGGTCATGGCACTGATCGCTTCCTCGACCACTTCGCGGCCACCGTGGGCCTGCTCGCTGGCGCCGCTGGCATGCTGCGAGGCGTCGGCGGCGTTGCGCGCGATCTCCTGGGTAGCAGCACCCAGCTCGTTGATGGCTGCCGCTACACTGTTGGTGCGCATGCTCTGTTCTTCGGAGCCGGTGATCGAGGCGTTGGAGGCGTTGACCACCTTTTCCGACAGGTCATGCACCAGCCGCGTGGCCGACGACACTTCACTGATCGAGGCATGGATGCGTTCAACGAACCGGTTGAACGACATCGCCAGTTCGCCGAATTCGTCCTTGTTCTGCACGGCCAGGCGGCGGGTGAGGTCACCTTCGCCTTCAGCGATGTCGCGCATGGCGCGGCCCATGGTGGTCAGCGGTTGCATCAGCACCGGGATCAACAAGCCCAGCAGGCCGGCGATGGCGGCCACGGCGATGAGCATGGCGATGATCGCGGAGGTGCGGAATTGGCTAAGGGCGGCGTAGGCCTTGTCCTTGTCGATCGACAGGCCGATGTACCACTGGGCCGACGGCAGGCCGTTGACCGGGGCAAAGGAGATCAGGCGGTCCTGGCCATTGAGGGTGACATCCTGCATGCCCGAGGCGACGCGCAGGCCACTGCCAGGGTAGATGTCCTTGAGGTTTTTCATCACCTGGTCTTTGTCCGGGCTGACGATTACCTGGCCATTGCTGTCGGCAAGGAAGGCATGGCCGATGCCGCCGAAATCGACCGAGTTGATGATCTCGACCAAGGTGTCGAGGGTCACGTCGCCACCGACCACGCCGATCAGTTCACCGTTGCTTTTGCCCTTCACGGGGGTGGCAATGGTTACCATCAAGCCGCCGACGGCGCCTTGGTAAGGTGCGGTCAAAACGGTCTGCCCGGCGCTTGCCGCGGTGCTGTACCACGGGCGTTGGCGGGGGTCGTAACCGGCGGGCATCTGCGCGTCTGGGCGCTGGGTGAATGCACCGTTGGCCTGGCCCAGGTAGGTGAACAGGAAATTACGCGTATAGGACGGCTGCTCGACCAGGCCGTTCAGGGTGTCACCGGCGCCTTGCTGGCCGATGTCCTGGGCCAGGTTTTCCAGTACCAGGATGCGCCCGCTCATCCAGTTCTGCACGCTGCTGGCAGTCAGTGCGCCGGATTGCTGCACCGAGGACTCGATATTCTGGCGAATGGTGTTGCGTTGCAGGTAGTCGTTGTAGAGGGTGAACAGGGCAAAAGCCAGGACCACGACGCCGCACGCGCTGAGCAGGATCTTGTGGCGAAATTTCAGGTTCATGTTTCGAGACCTTGAGCCAATCAGGGGGGAGGGCATAGCGCACTCATGACGCGCTGCGCCCTGTCGTCTGGCTATCGGCTAGAGGGGTAAAAAATTGAAACACTTAGCGAAATTTCTTTAGGCCGTTTCGACGAACGGCATTCAGCGTTTACACAGCTGTTCGATCAACAGCCGCGCCGCCTGGCGCAGCGGGTGCTGCTTACGCCACAGGATGTGCACGGGCAACTGCAGTTCATTACGGGTATTGCGAAAATCCAGCCGCACCAGCCGCCCGGCCGCCAACAGCGGCGCGATGCGCGAAAGCGGCAGGTCACCCCAGCCCAGGCCAGCCTCGACCATCTGCAGGGCGACATCGAAGCTGTCGGTTGACCAGTGCGTGGCCCCGATCAGGGCGCGCGGGTCGGTCAGCGGCAAGTCGCGGCTGCGCACCAGGATCTGGCGCACATTGATCAGGTCTTCAAGGTAGTGAATGCGTGCGTCGAGCAGCGCCGGATGGGTGGGTGACAGGGTAGCCACTAGCGACTCAATGCCAATGTACTGGAAGCCGCGACGGGCATCGACCTGCAGGCCGGCGAAGGCTACGCAGAGGTCGGCACGGCCACTGTCGAGCAAGTGCAGGGCTTCTTCCTGGGGGGCGCTGAGCAGCGCGATGTCCAGCAGCGGGTAGCGCTCACCGAGCTGGGCGATTGCGCTTAATAGCGGGCGATGGTCGACGTCGGGGACCACCGCGATGGTCAGGCTGCTCTCAAGCCCTTGGGACAACTCCAGGGCATGCACCTGCAGCAGCCCGAGCTGTTCGGCGATCAACCTGGCGTGGGGTTCCAGGGCCAAGGCCTGGGCCGTCGCCCGCACTTCGCGCGGGCCGCGTTCGAACAGGCTGTAGCCGAGCTCCGCCTCAAGGTTGCCGATGGCCATGCTCACAGCCGACGGCACCCGATGCAAGGCGCGTGCGGCAGCGGAGAACGAACCGCGGTCGAGCACGGCGAGAAACAGCTGAATATTGTCGCTGGAAAAGTTCATGGCAACCTCCTGTCAGTAGATCTGACAGCTGCTGACTTTAACTGTCAAGAGGATTGAAGCATGCTCGCCCCCCTCGTTTTTTGATTTTGGAGGTAAACCCAGGTGCAGGGGCTCAAACGCAAACTGGTCTATGTGACTTTCTATGAACTGATCGGGTTGTGCATGTCCACCCTCGGGCTGGCGTATCTGTCAGACACCCAGGCTTCCCACACCGGGCCATTGGCCGTGATGATCACCACCATCGCGATGCTCTGGAACCTGATTTACAACACCCTGTTCGAACGCTGGGAGGCCCGCCAGGCCAAACGCGGGCGCAGCGTGGCCCGGCGCGTGGCGCATGCCATCGGTTTTCAACTGACGTTGGTGGTGTACCTGATTCCGCTGATTGCCTGGTGGTTGGACATGAGCCTGGTCGAGGCGTTTCTGGTGGACCTGGCGTTCATCATCCTGGTGCCGTGCTACACCTTTGCCTACAACTGGGCATTCGACAGGCTCTTCGGCTTGCCCACCTCGGCGCTGGCCACTGCCTGACGGGCTGCTGAAACGCCCCTTGTAGAAGCAGCCTTGTGCTGCGAAGAGGCCCGCACAAGCAACCCTAAGGCGGCAGGCGTATCAACAAAGGCGCCTGCCGCTGTTCCGCCTGCGGCTCTACCGGCTGCTCCACCGGCCGCGGCGCACTGGCCAGCAAACTGTCCTCGACCTGCCCCGACAGGTAATACACCCCCGCCATCGCCCCGCTCTGGCGGTTCTCCATCAACTCCTGCCATTCCTGGTTCAGCGCCACGTTGAGGATCACCCGCAACTGTTCAACCATCTGCGGTTGTTCACGGCCGTGGGTGATCATGCCGTAACCGGTCGCCGCCACCGAGATCATTGCCCCAGCCACCTTGCCCACCGCAGAAGCCACGGCACTGGCGATACCGCGTGGGGCCAGGGTGGCGCCGAGCTTCTCGCTGGCGCGAGTGGCCACCGACGACAGGCCCACGTCGGTCTGCCCCGGGCCTTTGCTGGCTTGTTGGTGCAAATGCTCGCGCATGGCTTGCCAGGCCGGTTGTTGGTCCAGCGACTTGGCCCGCAGCAGTTGGTAGAGGCTGGCGTTGCGTGCAGCCGGTGGGCCCAGGGCGATGGCGGGTATCCGGTTGAGGCGCTGGCTGAATTGCTCTGCCGGTGCGTTGTAGCGGGCGATGATGCCAGGCAGTTGCTGGCCGAACAGTTGCACGTACAGTTCACAGGCCCGGTCGCGAATACCCTCGGGGTTGATCTGCTCGGCCACGGGCTCGATCACCCGTTCGTGGTACTGCTCCTGCAGGTACAGCGCCAGGCGTTTTTCTGCAGGCTCACGGCCCTCGCCACTGTCGAGCTTGTACCAGGCGACCTTGAGGGTCAGCCATTGTTGGGTCCAGTAGCCGGTGAACCAGGGGATGAAGTCGCTCTCGGTGCGTTGCTGCACCTGCGCCTTCCATACCCGCATCGAGCGGCGAGCGTAGTCGTTGGCCGACCCGGCGGCACCGACCGAGGCCTTGATCAAGTCCTGGTCGATGCGCTGCCAGGTGGCGGGGGTGAGCACGGCGGGCGGTGGCGGGGCAGGCGGGCGCTTGCTCGCACAGCCGCCGAGGGCCAGCATCAGGCACAGTAGCAGTAAGGGGGTACGCGAGCTCACGCGGCCGCCTCCCTGGGTAGAGGCTGGGGTGGTTTCTCGAGTATAGAGAGAAGGCTGCCAGTAGGAGCGGCCTTGCGTCGCGAAAGGCCGCTCCTACAACGGCGAAAAAACTCAGCCCAGGTCGAGCTTGTCTTGCAGGCGATCCAGGTGCTCGTGCATCAACGCCAGCGCTGCGGGGGCATCACCTGCCTCGACCGCATCGATGATCGCCGCATGTTCTTCCCAGGCACAGTGGTCGCAGCAGGGCGACTCATAGCGGGCGATGATCAGCGAGGTCATCGGCACCAGGCCGTTGAGAAACCGCGCCAGCGGCGCGTTGGCGGCGACCTGCGCGAGCTTCAGGTGAAACTCGCCGCCCAGGCGGATGGCCGCGCAGCGCTCACCGTTTTCGTGGTGTTGGCGCTCCCGCTCGACCAGCAGGCGCAACTGGCGGATCTGCGCCGGCCGGGCGCGTTGCGCGGCGAGGGTGATCAAGGTGGTTTCGGCCAGGCGCCTGGCACTGAGCACCTGGCGCGCCTGGTCTGGGTCGGGTGCGGCCAGGTGCGCGGTGTGGCTGGGGCGCTGAACCACCACCTGTTGGTCCGACAGGCGGCCAAGCACCCGGCGTATCACCGTGCGGCTGACACCAAAGGCATGGCCTAAGGCCTGCTCGGGCAGCAGCGCACCTGGCGGCAAGCGCTGTTCAAGAATTGCGTCGAACAGCCGTGGGTAGATCTGGTCGGCCGACAGGCGAGTTTCGCCGGCGGCGAGCAAGGCAGGCAGGCGGGGGGCGGCGTGGGCGCAGGCGGTCATGGTCGCTCTCCTGGGTCAAGGGCGGGGGTGTTCGTCCGGGATGTTCAGTTGGATGCCCATGCGCTGGCCTTCGGCAAGGATGTGCTGGCGCATCTGGGCGCTGGCCTCGGCGCTGTTGCGTTCGCGGATGGCGCGCACCACGGCATCGTTTTCCTTCAGCCGTGCGGCCAGGTGCTCGGGCGAGTTGCGCAGCATGTCGGCGCTCTGCTTGAGGGCGTTGCTGGTCTGCTGCACCACGCTCTGGAAGATCGGGTTGGTGGTCAGGGCGAACAGCGCCTCATGCAAGGCGATGTAGGCTTTGACCCCGGCTTCGCTGTCATCGGCCTCCAGCGCTTCGCGCATGTCCATCAGCGTCAGGCGTAATTGGCCGATGTCGTGGCTGTTGGCCGATTGCGCGACCAGGCCGACGATGAAGGGCTCAAGGGTGTAGCGCAGCTCCAGTACATCGGCCAGGCTGGCCGACGCGCTGGTGTCGATGCCCGGCTCTTGCAGGGCAGCATCGGCATCCAGCACCAGCACGCCTTTACCGGGCAGCGCGCGCACCAGGCCCAGGGTTTCCAGCACGGTGACGGCTTCGCGCAGGCTGGGGCGGCTGATGCCCAGTTGTTCGGCCAGTTCGCGCTGGCCAGGCAGCATGTCGCCGGAGCGCCACTGGCCTCGGGCCAGGGCTTGGCGGAGTTTTTCCACCACTGAGTTGACGACGGTCGATGAGCTGATCACGGTTCGCTCCTGGAAGGGCCGGCGTCATCGCCGGCCGCGTTCGATCAGAATTCCTGTTGATGGATGTTGGGCTGCTTGCGGGGCGTGTGGGCAAAACCTGGTTTGCCAGCGAGTACGTTCTGCGCGCGCTCCAGGTCGATGTCCTTCTCCCAGCGCGCGATGGCCACGGTGGCTACGCAGTTGCCGATCAGGTTGGTCAGTGCCCGGCCGATACCCATGAACCAGTCCACTGCCAGCACCAGCACCAGGCCCACCACCGGGATGGCCGGCACGGCGGTCAGGGTGGCGGCGAGGATCACCAGCGCCGAGCCTGGGATGCCATGAGCGCCCTTGGAAGTCACCAGCGAGACCAGCAGGATGGTCAGCAGGTCGGTCATCTCCAGTGGCGTGCCGGTGGCGTTGGCGATGAACACGATGGCCAGCGTCAGGTAGATGGAGAAACCGTCGAGGTTGAACGAGTAGCCAGTCGGGATCACCAGGCCGACGGTAGAGGTACCGATGCCCAGGTGTTCGAGCTTGCGCATGATCTGCGGCAGCACGGCGTCGGAAGAGGCGGTGCCGAGGACGATGGTCAGCTCCTCACGCAGGTATTTGATCAGGGGCAGCAGTTTCAGGCCCGACAGGCGCATGACGGTACCCAGGACAATCAGCACGAAGCCGGCGCAGGTCAGGTAGAACAGCGCCACCAGGCCACCCAGGTGCTGCAGCGACTCGAGGCCATATTTGCTGGTGGTGAAGGCGATTGCGCCGAACACACCAATGGGCGCCAGGCGCACGATCATGCCCATGATGCGGAAGATCACGTGGCTAAGCTCGTTGATCAGCCGCGAAATACCTGCCGCCGAGTCACCCACCAGGTTCAGTGCACTGCCGAACAGCACCGAGAACAGCAGCACCTGCAGGATGTTGTTGTCAGCAAAGGCGCCGATCACCGACGTCGGGATCAGGTCCATGAAGAAGGCGGTGGCACCATGGATGTGCTGGCCGCGCTCGGCCAGGCTGCTGGCGTCGGCGCTGGACAACTGGTCCAGATGGATGTTGGCACCGCTGCCAATGCCGCTGGTGAAGGCGAACACCAGGCCGATCACCAAGGCGATGGTGGTCAGTACTTCGAAGTAGATGACTGATTTCAGGCCGATCCGCCCAACCTTTTTCAAGTCGCCAGCACCGGAGATACCGCTGACCACCACACAGAAGACGATCAAGCCGATGAGCATCTTGATCAGCTTGATAAAGCCGTCACCGAGGGGTTTGAGTTGCAGGGAGACTTCGGGGAAGCTGAGGCCGCAGGCAATGCCGAGGGCAAGGCCCAGCACGACTTGCAGGAAGATCGAACGCGAGCACCATTTGAGCATGGGAGTGATCTCTGGTCGGTGTCCTTGCTTCGATGCCGCGAGGGTCAAAGAGCGCAGGACTTAATTATTGTGGTCTTACCGGTTTGTTCAGCGCGAGGCCATAAAAGCGCGAAAAATCCTACATTGCAAGTGATTTTGGCCTTACCGGTCTGACCAGTTGTGGGGCAATTGGCCCTGCCAGGCTCTAATTCGGTGCATGCCATTTATCGGGGCTGAACAGCGCCCCCAGGTAAACCGATGAATCAGGTCAGGGCTTGGCCAACGCCTGGTCCACTGCTGCAATCAGCTTGCCAAGATCTTTGGGCGGGGCGTTGTGGATGACACCGAACAGGTAGGCGCGCTGCTCCTCTTCGTCGTCCGGTTCGGCGAAGAAGTCCTTAGGTTTGACACCCAGTACACCTGCGAACGCCATGAGCGCGTCGACGCTGGGGGTATAGGCGCCGGTCTCGAAACGGCTGATGGTCTTGGGGTCGAAGCCGGTTCGCTCGGCGAATTGTGCCTGGGTCAGACCCGCCAGCTTGCGGTAGCGGCGCAGGGCAAAACCCAGAGCTGATCTCGTCATCACTTAATTCCCATTTAGAATCAAGAACTTAACGATATCTATCCGCATGGCGCAACGCCATGATCGATCACCTTTATTTGATTTATGTGATGAATTTCGTAGAATTCGCGGCTTGACCGGACAGTCATCGTCGAGTTTCCAGTGTCATTCGGCCTCATGCCGGTATGGCTGGAAGCGCATGTGCACATTGGAGCGGATCGCTGCGTATCGGTTCCGATGGTCGTCGATGGGCAGGGTGCCGGTTCGTCAGTGAATGGAGTCTCATCGTGCGTCTCAATCTCCCGGTAACCCCGGTCGAGCAACGTTTCCCCTCGGGTCAGCGGCTGATTTCCGCCACCGACACCGCCAGCCACATTACCTACTGCAACCCGGAATTTGCCGCCATCAGCGGTTACAGCGTGGCCGAGCTGATCGGCAGCCCGCACAACCTGGTGCGCCACCCCGACATGCCGCCAGCGGTGTACGCATTGATGTGGCGCTACCTCAAAGCCGGCAAAAGCTGGATGGGCATCGTCAAGAACCGCTGCCGCAATGGCGACTTCTACTGGGTCAATGCCTACGTCACGCCGATCCTGGAAGACGGCCGGGTGATCGGCTACGAATCGGTGCGGGTCTGCCCGACCCGCGAACAAGTCAGCCGTGCCGAGGCCCTGTATGCGCGACTGCGCCAG
This sequence comes from Pseudomonas sp. B21-031, assembly GCF_024748985.1. NCBI lineage: Bacteria > Pseudomonadati > Pseudomonadota > Gammaproteobacteria > Pseudomonadales > Pseudomonadaceae > Pseudomonas > Pseudomonas sp. B21-031. Next base: position 1,945,808 of record NZ_CP087181.1, read on the forward strand.
GGCCAGGCGCCGCTGCCGTATGGCCGCCGCCTGGCGTTGTTGGGGCAGGCCATGGCCTTGCCGCTGCTGGGTGGGGTGCTGGCGGTGGGCGCCAACCAGTTCTGGCCAGGCTGGCCAGGGCAGGGCCTAACCCTTGCGTTGTTCGCGGCCTATGGCCTGTGGATGCGCAACGACCTGGGCCGCCAGTTGCGGCGGGTTATCCAGGGCGCCGAAGGCACCTTCGCCGACCCCACCGCTGCGCTGACCTACAGCGACCTGCCGGGCGCTGCCGGGCAACTGCAGCTGATTTTGATCGGTGAGGAGGCGCGCCTGAAAACCGCGTTGACCCGGCTCAGCGACCTGGCCACGCAGATGGCAGTGGCCGCGCACGATGCCGGGCGTCTGTCGCGCGGTACCGAAACGGCCCTGCTGGAACAGCGCGCCGAAACCGACCTGAGCGCAACCGCGATGACCGAGATGACCGCCTCGATCGGCGAGGTGGTCAACCATGTGCAACTCACTGCCGCCGAGGCGCATACCGCGCACCTGCTGGCCGAACAGGGCAGCCGCGTGGCCGATGCGAGTGGCACGGCGATTCGCGCCCTGGCCGGCACCGTGGACCAGATCAACCAAGCGGTCACTCACCTGGCTGGTCAGACCGGTGCCATCGCCGAGGCGGCGGGGATGATCCGGGGCATTGCCGAGCAAACCAACCTGCTGGCCCTCAATGCCGCCATCGAGGCCGCCCGTGCCGGTGAGCAGGGCCGTGGCTTTGCCGTGGTGGCCGACGAGGTGCGGGCGCTGGCCGACAAGACCCGGCAGTCGACGTTGCATATCCAGGCCATCATCGATGGCCTGCGCAGCGGTGCCGAAGAAGCCGTGGCCATTGCCAGCCAAGGCATTCAGGGCGCCGAGCAGGGCGTTGCCCAGGTGCAGGAGGCCCAGCAGGCGCTGCACGGTATTCGTGAAGCGGTGCAACGCATCAGCGGCATGAGCCAGCAGATGGCCACAGCCTCGCAGCAGCAGTCTGCCGTGGCTGAAGAGGTGTCGCGGCAGATCAACGGTGTGGCGGGCATTGCCCAGCACAGCGCCCATAGCGCCAACGCGGCCGCCTCGCGCGGTGCCGAGCTGGAGGAGGTGTGCGCCGGATTGCGCGCCCTCGTGGAGCGCTTCAACCGTTAGGGCAGGATGCTTATGGACGATAACTATCGCGCGGCCGTGGACGCGGCCGCGATCTTTTCCGAAACCGACCTGCGTGGCTGCATCACTTACGTCAACCAGCAGTTCTGCAGCATCTCCGGTTACAGCCGCGATGAACTGCTGGGCGCCAACCACCGCATTCTGAATTCCGGCCTGCACGAGCCGGAATTCTTCCTCGGCATGTGGCGGGCGCTGACGGCGGGCAAGGTGTGGAAGGGCGAGATCTGCAACCGCGCCAAGGACGGTTCGCTGTACTGGGTCGACAGCACCATGGTGCCACTGGTCGACCCGCTGACCGGCAAGGTGCGCAAGTATGTGTCGATCCGCTTCGACGTCACCGAAAAGCGCCAATTGCTGCACACCTTGCAATGGCGGGTGGGGCACGATGTGCTGACCGGGCTGCCCAACCGCGCCTACCTGTCCGACCTGCTCAACCAGGCACTGGCGTTCTCGCGCCGTGAAGACATCCCGCTGGCGGTGTGCATGCTCGACCTGGATGGCTTCAAGGCGGTCAACGATGGCTACGGGCATGCCACCGGCGACCTGTTGCTGGTCGAAGTGGCGCAGCGCCTGAAGGGCATCTTGCGCGGGGGGGACGCCGTGGCCCGGTTGTCGGGTGACGAGTTTGTGCTGATCCTGCGCAATGTCAGCGACGACCGCCAGTTGCATGCGGCCCTGCGCCGGGTGCTGCGGGCGCTGGCAGCCACCTATGTGGTGCGCGAGCACACCCTCTCGTTGAGCGCCAGTATCGGCGTCACGCTGTACCCGCTCGACGATGAGGACGCCGATACCCTGGTGCGTCACGCCGACCAGGCCATGTATGTGGCCAAGCAGCGTGGGCGCAACCGTTACCACCTGTTCGATGTATCCCAGGAGCAGGAACTCAAGGCCACCCACCAGACCGTGACACGGGTGCGTCGGGCACTGCGCAATCGCGAGCTGTGCCTGTATTACCAGCCCAAGGTCAACCTGCGCAGCGGCGAGGTGCTGGGTTTCGAGGCGTTGCTGCGCTGGCAACGGCCGGGTCGTGGCCTGGTGCCGCCGGGCGAGTTCCTGCCGTTGGTGGAACAGACCGACCTGATCATCGAAATTGGCGAATGGGTGATCCACCAGGCGCTGAGCCAGTTGCAGGCCTGGCAAGGGCAGGGGCAGCCGTGGTCGGTGAGTGTCAACATTGCTGCGCGGCATTTGCAGCGCAGTGATTTCGTCGAACGCCTGGAACAGTTGCTGGCGGAGCACCCTGGGGTTGACCCGGCCCGGCTGGACCTGGAAATCGTCGAATCGGTGGCCATCGACAACCTGCAGCATGTCAGCCGTTGCCTGGATGCTTGCCGGGCCTTGGGCGTGCGCTTTTCGCTGGACGATTTTGGCACCGGCTATTCGTCGCTGAGCTACCTCAAGCGCTTGCCGACCCAGACCATCAAGATCGACAAGTCGTTCGTGCGTGACATCCTGCATGACCAGGATGACCTGGCCCTGACCGGGGCGGTGATCGGGCTGGCGCGAGCGTTTGGCCGCGAGGTGGTTGCCGAAGGCCTGGAGAGTGTCGAGCATGGGCGGGTGCTGATGGCACTGGGTTGCGAGCTGGCGCAGGGGTATTTCATCGCCAGGCCGATGCCGGCGAGTGAAGTGCTGGGCTGGGCGCAGGGGTATCGGCAGCCTGAGCAATGGCGTGGCGGCTAGGGCTGCGGCGCCATGCTTTTGATTACGGCCAGTTCGGGGTGGGCGACCAGCTTGTCGATGTGCAGCGCGTCGTCGTTCATCCAGCTTTCGCTCAGCAGCCGGTAGTGCTCCATGTCGCGGCAGCGCAGGCGTAGGCTGTAGTCGAAATGGCCGCTGATCAGTTGGCATTCGTAGACGTGCGGGCAGGCGCTCAGGGTAGCTTCGAACGCTTTTTGCGCCGCCCGGCCGCTCTGGTTGGACAGGGCTACCAGCACCAGCAACGACACCCCGGGGGCGATTTTCTGCAAGTCGATGATTGCGCCATAGCCGCGAATCACGCCGCGTCGTTCCAGCTTGCGGACGCGCTCAAGGCATGGGCGTGGGGTGAGGTGGACCAGGGTCGAGAGCTTCTCGAAGGTGATCCGGCCGTCATGGCGCAGCACATCGATGATGGCTTCGTCGATTCGGTCCAGAGGGTGGCGGGTGGCGTCCTGGGTGTCCATGCGCGGGGCCTCGTTGTAGAGGGACATGGACAGGGTAGGCGGTAATGCGGGGGGTGTCCTGCGCGCCGGTGCATGTGGGGGCCGTCATGCACAGGCAGTCGTTGGTGTAGCGCGAAAACCGACCACGCGTGGCTGCAGCAGCGCATACAGGTCTTTTGGGTTTTCCAGCGTCGGCACCAGCGCAATGTCCTGCCCGATCCCAAGTGCCTGGGCCATGTCCAGCACATAGCGCAGCGCCGAGTAGTCCTCCAGGGCAAAGCCTACCGAGTCGAACAACGTCACTTGTCGAGCGCTCTCGCGGCCGTTGGCCTGACCTGCCACCACCTGCCAGAACTCGGTCACTGGCGAATCGGCCGGCATCTGCTGAATCTCGCCTTCCACCCGGCTCTGTGGGGCGTACTCGACCACCACGCGGGCTTGCTCGACGATCTCGCGGTGCAGCTCGGTCTTGCCTGGGCAGTCGCCGCCCACGGCGTTCAGGTGCATGCCTGGCTCGATCATGTCCGGCGTCAGGATGGTGGCAAAGGCTTTGTCGGCCGTCACCGTGGTGACGATATCAGCCCCCCGTACCGCTTCGGCGACCGACTGGGCGACGATCAGCTTGAGCCCTGGCCGGCCTGCCAGGTTGGCCACCAGTTTTGCCGAGGCCGCAGGGTCGATGTCATACAGGCGGATCTCATCGATGCCCAGCAGGGTATTGAAGGCGATGGCCTGGAATTCGCTCTGCGAGCCATTGCCGATCAGCGCCATGCTGCGGCTGTCTTCGCGCGCCATGTAGCGGGCGGCGAGGGCCGAGGTGGCTGCGGTGCGCAGCGCGGTGGCCAGGGTCATCTCGCTGAGCAGCAAGGGCGCGCCAGAGCTGACGTCGCTCAGGGTGCCGAACGCCATGACCGTGGGCAGGCCGTTGTGGGTGTTCTTCGGGTGACCATTGACGTACTTGAAGGCGTACAGGCTGGCGTCGGCAACCGGCATCAACTCGATCACGCCGTCCTGGGAATGGCTGGCCACGCGCGCGCACTTGTCGAAATCGTGCCAGCGCAGGTAGTCCTGACGGATGTACTCGGCCATCTCCACCAGGCAGGTGGCCACGCCTTTGCGATTGACCAGGCGGGCGAGGTCTTGCACATCGATGAAGCGGGTCATGGTGTTCTCCCAGCAGCGACGCACCGGAATGTCGAGCAGGCATTCTGGGTGGGCTGTAGGTACATTTTCTGACAGGTACAGCGCAGATGCTGGTTGAAGAGGCGCGGCGGCGCAGCGCTAAAGGCTGAAGTCGAAGCGTTTGCAGCTGAATCGGCTGCGGGCGACACGCCCTGCAAGGGGCCTGCCACCCGCTGTATGTCAACCGACCTGGAACAGAGCCTGGGTCAACTGCCGGTAGAGCTGGTCTCGCGCCTGCTGGCGGGTGCTGAGCAGCAGGCGGCCAGCCAGCGCGTAAAGCTCATCTTCGCCACTGTAGCGCCCCGACACCAGGTCGATGCGCTGCAAGGTGCCCTCCACCCGCCATGCCAGCCCCGGTACGGTTTGGGTCTCGCGCTCCAGCGCGGTGATGAACGCCAACGGAACAGTGGGGCCGCGGTAGGCACCCGACGCGGTGGTGGGTTCACTCAACTCGGTGTAGTACTCCGAGGCGGCCTCCCAGTCACGTGCGAGCGTTTCGAATGGCTCAGGCCGTAGCCGCTGAACCCAGGCGCGCCAGAAGGGTTGCTCGCTCGCCCAGTGTGCCAGGAAGGCCGCATCCGCCTCAGTTTCGACTGCCAGGGCCAGGCGTTGCAGTGTGGCCTCGCTCAGTTGCGCCAGGTAGCCGAAGGCGATTTGCCCAGGTTGTTCGGGCAGGCCCAGGCGTTCGCGCAGGGCGATGCGTGCGACCAGGGCGATTTCAATTTCGTCGGGCGGTGTTTGTGGGTCGCTCAGGTGCGCATCGCTCAAGTCGTCTTCCGCCACCAGGGCCGGTGCGGCCTGGCGTTCGCTGTCGTTTTGCGCATCGCTCAAGGCCTGCCGGCGTGCCCGGCGAGCGTTGTACAGGGCGCCTATGCGTTCATCCAGGCGGCCCTGGCGAGCCAGGCCAGTGGCGACGGAGACGGCGACCGCTTCGTCGGTGGCGCCTGGGTGCGCGGCAGCCACGCTACGCCACACCGACACCTGCGTTTCGACTCGCTGGAACAGCAGGCTGGCCTGGTCCACGCAGGCCTCGGCTGCGTCGTTGATCTCGGTGAGTACTTGCTCACGCAGTTCGGCGAGGCCCCAGCCCGCGTCACCGACGTCTTCGCGGGTGAGCGTGCGCAGTACATGCACGATGCGCTCACGTGTGCGCATCGGGTTAGCCAGGTACTCCGGCGTTTGCGTCATGCGTTCGGTCAGGCGGTACACGGGCGCCCACTCAGCGTCCTCGGCATTGGCCTCGCGGTGCGCCTCAAGCTCGGGGGGCAATTCGATCACCCAGGCTTCGCCCTCCAGGGCATCCATGTCTGGGATGGCCGTCAGCCCTGCGCCGAACAGGCTGCGTTGGGCCTGCTCACTGAAAGGGTTGTCGTCGAAGTCGTAAAAGGTGCCTTCATCCCCGTTGCGTATCGCTTCAGCGAACGCCGTGTCGTGCAATTCGGGTGCATCGACCAACCGGTTGCCACTGAGGTCGAGCGAGCGCAGCACGAGTGGGCGTTGGTTCATCAAGCCTGGCAGGCCTTCGGGCCATTGGGTGATACCGACGCGGTCGAGGTCGAGGGTATGCAAGTGCTGCCAGCCGGTCACGTCGGGTGTCAATTGCAGTGGGTTATCCCCTAAGCGCAGCGAGTGCAGCTGGTTGAGGCGGCCCAGCGCCGCGCGGCTTTCTGCGGTGAGGGTGATCGCGCATGAGCCCAGGCTCAATTCGGTCAGCGCGGGCCAGCCTTGCAAAGCCTCGAAGTGTTCGGTTTGCAGTGCGAGACTGTTCAAGTCGGCCCTCAGTGCGTACAGGTGCTGCAATTGGCCGAGCCGCTGCAGAGCGGCGACAGGCAGGCTCTGCAGGCCGCCAGAGAGGTTGAGCCGCTGCAGGCGGGGCAGGCGCGTCAGTAGATCGATATTGTGTGCCTCCTGCAAAGCCACGACGTTGCACTGCAAGTCCAAGGTTTCCAGTTCGGTCATCTGCGCCAGGGTGCCGGGCAGCAAACGCAGCCTGTTGCTGGCCAGGTCCAGGTTACGCACGCCAGGGAATGCCTGCAGGAAACCATCGAGGTTGATCGCTTCGCCATGGGGTGAGTCGACGACCGTCAGCCACCGGACGTGCTCCAGGCGCGTGGGTAAGGTCGGCAAGGCGCCCAGGTCCTGGGCTTCCAGCACCAAGTCCAGCTGATCGGCCTCCACGCCCTCCCTGCGCCAGGCCTGGCGTATGCGCCGTGCGGCCTCTGTGCGCGCGGCGGTACGCTGTTCGAGGGTGTCCACCGCCAGGCCTTCTGTGTCATTTACCCAGCCATCCAGTGTGGTGTTCAGGCGCTGGTACGCTTCGCGCAACTGTTCGAGCAGCCGGGTAAAGGCGCCTAGGCTTTCACCGGCCTCCAGGCGCAAGCGCTGGCGCAGCCACTCACGGTCACCGGGGTGGCGGCTGGGGTACAGGGTGTCGAATAGCGCGTCGTCATTCAGCCAGCCCCGGCCACGGCCGCTGAGGGGGTAGCCGACACGGCCGCCCGGCGCGAGCCGCGTTGGCCGCCGATAGAGTGTGCGCACAGGCGCCATACCTAATGGGGTGGCGGCGTACTTGCGGTTGCCGGCGGCCTGTTCGAACAGTGCGTCACGCAAGGGCAGAGGGTCATGTATCTGCAAGCCCAGGGCGATGCGTTCGCTGTCAGGCAGGGCGTTGAGAATGGCCTGGTAGAGCGTCGTGTGGCCGGCCAGTGGTTGGCCGTGTTCGTCGTAGGGTTGGTAGCCCCGATCATCGCGCACCACGGTTTTGCTGAGTCGTCCCTGGGCATCAGTGCCCTGCAGTCGCGGGCCTTGCAGGTTGCCCTCTCGCAATTCAAGGTGCACCTCGCCCGTCCAACCCGGTAGCCGTTGCAGGAAACCCAGGGCGAGGGCATCACGGTCCTGCACCGGGCCGCTGTCCTGATAAAAGCGCAGCAGCGCACGGTCGAGGCGGGCTTCGTGCTGGTAGGCGCGGGCTGTTTCGGCTACCGAGAGTGGCAATCGGCCCCTTCGTTGGCCAAGGGCCAGGTCCTTGGTACGGGTGTTGGCAAGGATCTCGGCCTTGGCTCTGCGGCTAAGGGACGGGAAGTCCCGACCAAGCAGCAAGGTGGCGGCGTCAGTGCTGGCCGCCGTGGGGGTATCGAGGGCGCCCAGTGCTTGCAAACAGTCGAGCAACAGGGCGGGGGCGGCTTCCTGATCGGCCACCACGCGGCGCACGGCCGCTTCGCTGAAACCACTGCAGCGCAGGGCGCGCAGCAGGGTTTCATCACTCACCGCCGGGCCGCTGTTGGCGATGCGCCGCAGCAGTTTGGCCGCGTCCCACGCCAAGGGCTGTTCGTGCTCCAGCAACCACGGCACCTGGCCATTGCCGAGCAGGCGAGGGGTGCGTTGATGGCCCTTGGCGTGCGCCAGCTGCCAGCGACCGTCGGGGGCTTTTTCCAGCGGCATGGCCTTGCCCTCCAGGTTGATCCACGGTTGGCCTTGCCAGTAGTGCAAGCCATTTGCCCCAGGTGTGCCTGGCAGCCAGGGCGCTTCGCGAGTGAAGGGGCGCAGGTCGCCGTGCCACAGGCGCTGGCCTGTTCTACTGGGGAGGCGTGTCCAGTTTTCCAGGGGGCCTGCCAGCTGGACCGCACTGTGCACGGCACCCAGTGCCGCAACCTGCAGCAGGCTGTTGAGCACATCGAACAGATGGCTGATGGCGGCCTCGGTTTCGCCTTCGTTCAGTGCATGGACGCCTTCGAGGAACTCACCCACGATTTGCGCCCCGCCGACTACCAGCATCACCTCGCCCAAGGCGGGCACGAAGAAGCTGGCCACATTCAGTACAGTCAGCCCCACACTCAGCCAACCGAGCAGCCGGGCAGTTTGCGCCGCCGCGTCGAACTGCGCCGTGGGCACGGCCAGTGTCACGGCATCTGCCAAGGTGGTCTGCACTTGGTTGCGGGCCCTGGCAGTGAAGCATTCGCCGGGCCACGGGGTGAAGTCCAGTGGCAGGCGGGCGTTCTTGTCCAGGGTTTCCTGCCACAGGTCGTGGGGCGAGGGGAACAGCCGGTTGATCCAGTTGAATGACGCGCCTTTCTCCAGTGTAGGCGGGGTCGGGTACAGCGCTGCGTAGGGGTAGCGCGGGTAAAGTGTGTGCCGTAGCCGCGCGGCGAAGGCGGGTTGCTGCGCGTGGCTGACAAAGCGTTTGAAATACACACGAAAAGGCTCCTCCCATAGCCGCTTCGTGAGGGCTGTGCCGACGGCCTGCAAGGAAGTGTACTGGTGCAGGGCACCTTGGGTGTCGCCAGGCAGGTAAAGCAGGCACGGCTCGGTCTGCCCGTGCGGCTCGAGTCGCAGCAGCAGCGCGCCACTCAGCGGGAAACCGAGCAGGCTCAGGTAGCCACATTGCAGGCGCCTCGCCCCACTGAGCGTCTGTACCTCGCGCGCGCCGGCAAGCGCGGCCTCGCCCAAGGCGTCGCCGCGGCTGTCGATGTGCCCTTGCAGTCGCGCTGATAACAACTCGGCCGCGAAGGCCGCGCGGTCCTGCTCGCGCAGTAACGCGCGAAAATCAGCGGTGTCGACGTGCTCGCGCAGGTGGTCCAGGTAGCGCTGGCCAAGGTCGAGGCGCCGTACGCCTTTCACGAATCGCACGGTGTCGAGCTGTTCCATTTCAGGCGCATCCTGGTTGGCATAGAGGCGTACCGGCGTGTCCGCTTGCAGATTCTGCAGGGCAGCTTCCAGCCAGGACCGACTGCGCAGATGGCCTGTGGTGCGCTCGGTCAACACGGTGGTATCGAGTGGAGGCAGCGACACGCCGGGGTACCAGTGAGCGAGCGCGTCCTTCAACAACGGTCGGCAGAACGCCTCTACCGATTGCAGCGGGGCAAGGGCCTTCTGCAGTGCACGTGTGGCGCGGTGGCTGTGCAGCAGGTGGGTTTTCAGGGCCTCGCGCTGATGCGGGGAAGTCTGGCGAAGCCAGTCGGGCAGGCGCTGTTGAATCAGGGCTACGTGATGGGGGTGCAAATGGCTCATGGGCTGCTCCTGACAGGTTGGAGCAGCGAGGGTAATGACCCGCATTAGCCCGGCTTCAGTATGCTGATAGCACCTTCAACGCCCACTCTGCAGGTGGGCGGGTTCGAGCCCCTGTTCACGTAAGCGTTTGTACAAGGTGGTGCGGCTGATGCCGAGCAGGCGTGCCAGCGATGAGATATTGCCGCCGCAGCTGTGCAGCAGGTTGGCCAGGTCCGTGGCTGGGGTGTGCGCCAGGGCGGGCGGCGGGCATGGGGCAGGTGTGCCCGCCTGGGCAAGGAAACACGCTGAAAAGTGTTCGGTGTCGATGGATTGGCTGCCAGCGAGGGCCAGCGCCACCTGCATTACGCTGTTGAGCTGGCGCAGGTTACCTGGCCAGGGGTGGTGCAACAGCAGGTCGAGTATGTGCGGTGGCAGTTGCTGGGGTTGCCCGGGGGCGAGGTGCCGGGCGTGCACCTGCTCGATCAGCGCGCGCCGATCACTGCGCTCGCGCAAGGCGGGCAACACCAGGGTCAACCCGGCCACGCGGTAGTAGAGATCCTCGCGAAACTGCCCGTTGCGCACGGCTTCGGCCAGGTCGCGGTTGCTGGCCGAAACCACGCGGATGTCCACAGTCACTGGCTCACCGCTGCCCAATGGCTGGATGCTGCGCGATTGCAACACGCGCAGCAGCCGGGCTTGGGTCGGCAGCGGCATGTCGCCGATTTCGTCGAGAAACAAGATGCCGTGGTCGGCCTTGCGGATCAGCCCGGGGTTGCCCTTGTGGTGGGCGCCGGTAAAGGCCCCTTTGTCATAGCCGAACAGCTCCGATTCGACCAGCTCGGCGGGGATCGCCGCGCAGTTGACTGCAATCAACGGCTGCCCGGCGCGGCGGCTGGCGCGGTGCAGGGCCTCGACGAAGACTTCCTTGCCAACCCCGGTTTCGCCCTGGATCAACACCGGGATGTCTTTTTCCAGTAACAGGCTGGCCTGGACCAAGGCGTTGTCCAGGCGTGGGTCGACAGGGCTAGGGGCCGGGCGCTTGGGGCTGTGGCGCGGCGCTTGCCATTGGCAGTGGAAGCGGTGGCGCCCGGCGGCCTGCAAGGCGAAGGGCTGTTGCGGCGGCTGGGCTAGCAACTGCTGCAACGGGACCTGGAACAGTTGCTCGAGGTTTTGCCGCAGCGGGTTGTCGCCGAGCAGGCTGTCGGCCCGGTGATTAGCCGCAATGACCTGGCCGCGCTCATCGAACACCAGCAAGCCCGCCCAGGGGCTGTCGAGGTTATCGGAGGCGCTGTTGAACAGCAGCTGGGCGTGGTGGTCGGCATGCTGCGCCAGTATCAAACGGTTCTCCAGGCTCTGGCCCATCATCCGTACCAGGCCGAGCGTCTGGCTGGCAGGCAAGTACCCGTCGCTGGCCACATCGAGCGCGCCGACCAGTTGCCGTTCGCCATCGAACACCGGCGCCGCAGCGCTGCACAGGTAGCGGTTCTGGCGCAGGAAGTGTTCATCCTGGCCCACATGAATCGCCTCGGCGCAGACCAGCGCCGTGCCGAGTGCGTTGGTGCCCACGCCGCGCTCGTGCCAGTGCGCGCCGGCATTGAAGCCATGGCGCTGGCGCGGGTCGACGAAGCGCCGCGAACCCCAGCTGTCGAGCAGGCAGCCACCGGCGTCGGCCAGCATAACCAGGTAGCTGGCGTTGCCTAGCAGGTGTGCGTACTGCGGCAGCACCTCATCGCGCGTCAGGCGCAGCAGGGCCTGGCGGCGCTCCAGCAGGGCGCTCAGTTCGGCCGGCGGCAGGCAATCGAAATCGGGTGGGCTTTGCGGCTGCAGGCCGTGGTCGCGACAACGCGCCCAGGATGCCTGGATCAGTTGGGCATGCGGCGAAGCGGATGCGGCCATGGGCCTGTCCTGTGTGATTGTTGTTATCAGCCGACCGCTGTTCAGTGTCGTCCACCGTTGTTCATTGTCAAACCTTGGCGTGTTCAGTTGTCCAGCGAATGTGTTCAGCTGTGAACAGGCCATGGCCGACGTTGGGCGGTGAGGGCACGCGGCAGAGCGTTCAGGCCGGGCTGGCACGAAACTCGCTCTGCCCAGCGGACAACAATCCTAAAAAGGCCACGCCATGTCCTTGGTGCTGGAGCAGGTCAGCCGCAGTGTCGATAACCAGGCCTGCATCGTCGATGCGTCCCTGCGTTTCGAGCCGGGTTCGTTCAACGTATTGCTCGGCCGTACCCTGGCCGGCAAGACCAGCCTGATGCGCCTGATGGCCGGGCTCGATCGCCCAGACTTGGGCCGTGTGTTGCTGGACGGCAACGATGTCACCGGGGTGCCGGTGCGCCTGCGTAACGTATCGATGGTGTATCAGCAGTTCATCAACTACCCGACCTTGAGCGTGTACGAAAACATCGCCTCTCCCCTGCGCCAGGCGCGCCTGGCCGAATCGGAAATTCGCCGGCGGGTGCAGGAAACCGCCGAGATGCTGCGCATCGAAGCCTACCTGCAGCGGTTGCCGCTGGAACTGTCCGGCGGCCAGCAGCAACGCACGGCGATGGCCCGGGCGCTGGTCAAGGACGCCTCGCTGATCCTGTTCGATGAGCCCTTGGTCAACCTTGATTACAAGCTGCGTGAAGGCTTGCGCCAGGAGCTGCGGGCGTTGTTTGCGGCGCGTAACTGCATTGCCGTGTACGCCACCACCGAACCCAACGAAGCGCTGGCGCTGGGTGGTACCACAACGATCCTGCATGAGGGGCGCATCGTGCAGAGCGGCCCGACCGCTGCCGTCTATCAGCAGCCCAGCAGCGTGCTGGCCGCCGAGCTGTTTTCTGAACCGCCGATCAACCTGGTGCCTGGGCGGATCGCCGGCAACGAGGTGAGCCTGGCGCAGGCGGTGCACTTTGCCCGCAATGCCGACCTGCAGCGCCTGGGTGATGGTGACTACCGCTTTGGCGTGCGGCCCAGCCACATCACCTTGGTGCCGACCCATGATGATGACCTGGAGCTGGCGGTGCTGGTGGAGCTGGCCGAGATCAGTGGCTCGGAAACCTTCCTCCACGTGCGCAATGAACACTGGCGGATGACCCTGCACCTGCCGGGTGTGCACGAGTACCAGGTGGACACCCCGATCCGCGTGTTCATCCCCACGCACAAGCTGTTTGTCTTCGACGCTGCCGGAGCCCTGGTGCAGGCTCCAGGCGTGCGTCAGGCGAGGAGTCGCTGATGGCCGAGATCCGCCTGCGCCAGCTGGCGCACAGTTACAGCCGTCAACCGGCCTCGGAGGCGGACTACGCGCTGCACGCGCTGGAGCATGTCTGGGAGCAAGGCGGCGCCTATGCCTTGCTCGGGCCTTCGGGGTGCGGCAAGTCGACCTTGCTCAACATCATTTCGGGGCTGCTTACCCCCTCCCATGGCGACGTGCTGTTCGACGGCAAGCCCGTGAACGCGCTATCGCCACAGGCGCGCAACATCGCCCAGGTGTTTCAGTTTCCGGTGGTGTACGACACCATGACGGTGTTCGACAACCTGGCCTTCCCCCTGCGAAACCAGGGCGTGGACGAGGGCAGGGTGCGTGCCCGGGTCGAAGAGATCGCCGAGGTGCTCGACCTGTCCGCTGTGTTGAAAAAGAAGGCCCGCAACCTCAGCGCCGACGAGAAGCAGAAGGTTTCGATGGGCCGTGGCCTGGTGCGCGATGACGTCTCGGCGATCCTCTTCGACGAGCCGTTGACGGTGATCGACCCACACCTGAAGTGGAAGCTGCGGCGCAAGCTCAAGCAGATCCATGAGCAGTTCAACATCACCATGATCTATGTCACCCACGACCAGTTGGAGGCTTCGACCTTTGCTGACAAGATCGCAGTGATGCACGGCGGGCGCATCGTCCAGTTCGGCACCCCGCGCGAGTTGTTCGAGCGCCCGCGGCACACCTTTGTCGGCTACTTCATTGGCAGCCCCGGCATGAACTTCATCGACGTGCGTGCCGAGGCCGATGGCATCAGCTTTGACGGCTTGCACCTAGCGCTGCCCGAGGGCCTGCGCGAACGCTTGGCGGCAACCGCCGGCGGGCGCCTGCAAGTGGGCATCCGGCCGGAGTTCGTGCAGCTTTGGGACAGCCCGCTCGACAACGCGTTTGCCGTGCAGGTGCTGGATATCGAAGACCTGGGCACCTACCGCATCGTCACCTTCCAGCTCGGCAGCGCCACGCTCAAGGCGCGCCTGGGCGAGGATCGCCCGCTGCCGGCGGGGCAGGCCTGGGTCACCCTGCCGAGCCAGTGGCTGATGCTGTATGTCGACGATGTACTGCTGGAGGCCGGGCCATGAACAAGGTGCGCAACAACAAGGCATGGTGGCTGGTACTGCCGGTCTTCGCGCTGGTGGCGTTCAGCGCCGTCGTACCGATGATGACCGTGGTCAACTATTCGGTGCAGGACATCTTCGACCAGTCCAACCGCTATTTCGTCGGCGCCGACTGGTACCGCCAGGTGCTACGCGACCCGGCTTTGCACGATGCCTTGCTGCGCCAGTTCATCTATTCCGGCTGCGTGTTGTTGATCGAAATCCCACTGGGGATCGCGATCGCCCTGACGATGCCGACCAAGGGGCGCATGGCCTCGGTCTGCCTGATCGTGATGGCTATTCCGCTGCTCATTCCCTGGAACGTGGTCGGCACCATCTGGCAGATCTTCGGCCGCGCCGACATCGGCCTGCTCGGTGCCACGCTGGCCAAGCTTGGGGTCAACTACAACTATGCCGGCGACCCGTTCGACGCCTGGCTCACGGTGTTGGTGATGGACGTCTGGCACTGGACGTCGCTGGTGGCGCTGCTGTGCTATTCGGGCCTGCGCGCCATCCCGGATGTCTATTACCAGGCCGCCCGCATCGACCGGGCTTCGGCCTGGGCGGTGTTCCGCCATATCCAGCTGCCAAAGCTGAAGAACGTGCTGCTGATTGCGGTGATGCTGCGTTTCATGGACAGCTTCATGATCTACACCGAGCCGTTCGTGCTGACGGGTGGTGGGCCCGGCAACGCCACCACCTTCCTCAGCCAGACTCTCACGCGCATGGCGGTAGGGCAGTTCGACCTGGGGCCGGCCGCGGCGTTTTCGCTGGTGTACTTCCTGATCATCCTGCTGGTGTCGTGGCTGTTCTATACCGCCATGACGCACGCCGACAAGGACTAGACCATGAGCGCGCGCAAAGCAGTGCCACTGTTGCTGTACTTCTTTTTCCTGCTGGTGCCGATCTACTGGCTGCTGAACATGTCGTTCAAGAGCAACACCGAAATCCTTGGCGGCCTGACCCTGTGGCCGCAGGCATTCACGCTGGACAACTACCGGGTGATCTTTACCGATGCGAGCTGGTACAGCGGCTATATCAACTCGCTGTACTACGTGTGCCTGAACACAGTCATTTCGCTGGCGGTGGCGTTGCCGGCGGCCTATGCCTTCTCGCGCTATCGCTTCCTGGGTGATCGCCATCTGTTTTTCTGGTTGCTGACCAACCGCATGGCGCCGCCGGCGGTGTTCTTGCTGCCGTTTTTCCAGCTGTATTCCTCGATTGGCCTATTCGACACGCACATTGCCGTGGCGTTGGCCCATTGCCTGTTCAACGTGCCGCTGGCGGTGTGGATTCTTGAAGGCTTCATGTCGGCGGTGCCGAAAGAGATCGACGAAACGGCCTACATCGACGGGTACAGCTTCCCGCGTTTCTTCGTGAAGATCTTCATCCCGCTGATCGGCTCCGGCATCGGTGTGACGGCGTTTTTCTGCTTCATGTTTTCCTGGGTCGAACTGCTGCTGGCGCGCACCCTGACTTCGGTGAACGCCAAACCTATTGCGGCGGTGATGACCCGAACCGTGTCCGCTTCGGGGATCGACTGGGGTGTGCTGGCGGCGGCCGGGGTGTTGACCATCCTGCCCGGCATGTTGGTGATCTGGTTTGTCCGCAACCATGTCGCCAAGGGCTTTGCCCTCGGCCGAGTGTGAGGAGGGGAGCACATGGAATGGATGGCCTGGACCTTGCCCACGGCGCTGTTCTTCGCGGCCGTCGGCGTGCTGCTGTTGTGCATGACCCTGCTTGAACTGCGTCGCCCCTGCGTGGAGCGGCGCGGCTTCCTGCCGATCGTCACCAGCCGTGGCGACCGGTTGTTCATCGGCCTGCTGGTCAGCGCCTACCTGCACTTGCTGGTAGTCGGGGTCAGCGACTGGCCTTTGTGGGTGGCCTCGCTGCTGTCGCTGGGCTGGCTCGTGGTGGTGTTGCGCTGGGGCTGAGCGACGGCTCCGGGAATAACTCAATCGGGAGATCACAATGTTCCACAACAATCATAAACGGCGACATTTGACCCTGGCCGCGTTGCTGGTGCTTGCCAGCGTGCACGGGATGGCGTGGGCCGACCAGTACGAAGACGCGGCGAACAAGTGGATCGGCAGTGAGTTCAAACCGTCGACCCTGACCCCTGAACAGCAGTTGGCCGAACTCAAGTGGTTCATCAAGGCCGCCGAACCGTTTCGTGGGATGAAGATCAACGTGGTGTCGGAAACCATCACCACCCATGAATACGAGTCCAAGGTGCTCGCCAAGGCATTCAGCGAGATCACCGGCATCCAGCTGACCCACGACCTGCTGCAGGAAGGCGACGTGGTGGAGAAGCTACAGACGCAAATGCAGTCGGACAAGAACATCTATGACGGCTGGGTCAACGACTCGGACCTGATCGGTACGCACTTTCGTTACGGCAAGGTCGAGTCGATCACCGACCTGATGGCCAACGAGGGCAAGGCCTACACCTCGCCGACGCTGGACTTGAAAGACTTCATCGGCATTTCCTTCACCACCGCGCCGGATGGCAAGGTCTACCAACTGCCTGACCAGCAGTTCGCCAACCTTTACTGGTTCCGTGCCGACTGGTTCGAGCGGCCTGAGCTGAAAGCCAAGTTCAAGGAAAAGTACGGCTATGAACTGGGCGTGCCGGTGAACTGGTCGGCCTACGAGGACATCGCCCAATTCTTCACCGAAGACGTCAAGGAAATCGACGGCAAGCGCGTGTACGGCCACATGGACTACGGCAAGAAAGACCCCTCGCTGGGGTGGCGCTTCACCGACGCCTGGTTCTCGATGGCCGGTGGTGGCGACAAAGGCCTGCCCAATGGCCTGCCGGTTGACGAATGGGGGATTCGCGTCGAGGACTGCCACCCGGTAGGCTCGAGTGTTACCCGAGGCGGCGACACCAACGGCCCGGCGGCGGTCTATGCGACGCAGAAGTACGTGGACTGGATGCGTGCTTACGCGCCCAAGGAAGCTCAGGGCATGACCTTCTCCGAGGCCGGCCCGGTGCCGGCCCAAGGCAACATTGCCCAGCAGATTTTCTGGTACACGGCTTTTACCGCCGACATGACCAAACCCGGCTTGCCTGTGGTCAATGCCGACGGCACGCCGAAGTGGCGCATGGCGCCGTCGCCCAAGGGGCCGTATTGGGAGGAGGGGATGAAGCTGGGCTATCAGGACACGGGGTCGTGGACCTTCTTCAAATCCACCCCGGAGAAGCAACGCCTGGCCGCCTGGTTGTATGCGCAGTTCGTAACCTCCAAGACCGTCTCGCTGAAAAAGACCATCGTCGGCCTGACGCCGATTCGTGAGTCGGACATCAACTCCCAGGCCATGACGGACCTGGCGCCCAAGCTGGGGGGCTTGGTGGAGTTCTACCGCAGCCCGGCGCGGGTGCAATGGACGCCTACCGGCACCAACGTGCCCGACTACCCGCGGTTGGCGCAGTTGTGGTGGAGCCATATCGCCGAAGTGGCCAGTGGCGAAAAGACCCCGCAGGAGGCGCTGGATGGCCTGGCCCGCGACCAGGACCGGATGATGGAGCGGTTGCAGCGTTCCAACGCCCAGACAACCTGTGCACCGAAGCTCAACCCAGAAAAGGATGCCCAGTACTGGTACGACCAGCCGGGTGCGCCGAAGCCGAAGCTGGCCAACGAGAAGCCCAAGGGCGAGACGGTGAGCTACACCGAGTTGCTGAAGTCGTGGGAGGCAGCGCGCAAGTGATCGGCTGATGACCGCTTTGGCCTCTTCACGGGGTAAGCCCGCGAAGAGGCCGGTGCAGCGAGCCGAAAACCTTCAGGCAAAAAAAACGGCACCTGCAGCAGGTGCCGTTTTCATGTCACGCCTTGTTACTTATGCAGCTCTTCCGCCGCATACAGGGTGTTTTCCAGCAAGCACGCCCGAGTCATCGGCCCGACACCACCCGGCACCGGGGTGATCCAGCCCGCGCGCGGCAGGGCGGTCTCGTAGACCACATCGCCGACCAGCTTGCCGTCTTCCTGGCGGTTGATGCCCACGTCGATGACGATGGCGCCTTCCTTGACCCACTCACCCTTGACCAGCCCCGGCTTGCCGGCGGCCACGACCACCAGGTCGGCACGGCCGACGTGGCCGGCCAGGTCCTTGGTGAAGCGGTGGCAGACAGTGACGGTGCAGCCGGCCAGCAGCAGTTCCATGGCCATGGGGCGGCCCACGATGTTGGACGCGCCGACGATCACCGCGTTCATGCCGTACAGGTCCTGACCGGTGCTTTCGAGCAGGGTCATGATGCCTTTGGGCGTGCACGGGCGCAGCAGCGGGATGCGCTGGGCCAGGCGACCGATGTTGTAAGGGTGGAAGCCATCGACATCCTTGTCCGGACGAATACGCTCGAGCAGCAGCGAGGCGTCCAGGTGCGCGGGCAGCGGCAGCTGCAGCAGGATACCGTCGACAGCCGGGTCATCATTGAGGCGGTCGATCAGGTCGGTCAGGGTTTGCTGCGTGGTTTCGCTGGGCAGGTCGAACGCCTGGGAAATGAAGCCGACCTCTTCACAGTCCTTGCGCTTGTGCGAGACATAGACTTGGGAGGCGGGGTCGGTGCCGACCAGGATCACAGCCAGGCCTGGGGTGCGCAGGCCTTGCTGGCGACGCTCCACGACACGTTGAGCGATCTGCTGGCGCAGGCTGGCGGCGATCGCCTTGCCATCGATTAGGTGTGCAGTCATAGACGCGTGATTAACCATCGAGAAGGAAACAATAAAGAGGGCACATTCTCGCACGACACGGCCCGAGGGCAAAGGCGGGTGGTCGGGCAAATCCCCTAACCCCTTAAATAATTTAAATTTTTTAGAGAAAGATGTTGACGACCCTGCGCCTCGACTATAACATTCGCCGCACTTGTCGGGCACTGCCTAGCACTGGTTGGCAAAGTCGGGCAGAATGGGTGGTTTAGTGGTTCTCTGCTAAAGCATCGTTCGGTTAGGCTGATCGCTTATGCGCCCGTAGCTCAGCTGGATAGAGCATCCGCCTTCTAAGCGGATGGTCGCAGGTTCGAGTCCTGCCGGGTGCGCCATCAGGCAGCTTAGGCAAGCAAGTAGATGTACCGCAATATGGTGGGCGTAGCTCAGTTGGTAGAGCGCCGGATTGTGATTCCGGTTGTCGTGGGTTCGATTCCCATCGTCCACCCCATATTTTACAGAGGCGCCTTGATAGTATCTGGCGCCTTTGTTTTAAGCGTTACGCGGACGTGGTGAAATTGGTAGACACACTGGATTTAGGTTCCAGCGGCGCAAGCTGTAAGAGTTCGAGTCTCTTCGTCCGCACCATGCTTCTGTAAAGTTGTACCGTAACACCGCAATATGGTGGGCGTAGCTCAGTTGGTAGAGCGCCGGATTGTGATTCCGGTTGTCGTGGGTTCGATTCCCATCGTCCACCCCATATTTTTCGAAGGCGCCTTGATCGTAAGATCGGGCGCCTTTGTTTTTTTGTGTTGCGAAAAAGCCGCTGATTGCGGTTTTTTTTGTGCGTTTTTTTGGGTGGGGTGTTCAATTTGAGCCTTGTAGCGCCTTTGAGGTCGAGCGCCGCCCGCGCGGCGCTTCGCAGCACAAGGCTGCTCCTACATCTGTTTCGGGCCAGTCACGCCTACCCCAACGCGCGCGACCGCCTTGTTGACCCGACTCGATATAGAGGCGGACACCAAAGGGTCGCGCGCGCATGCCCCAGGAATAATTGGCCCGAAACAAATGTAGGAGCAGCCTTGTGCTGCGAAGCGCCGCGCGGGCGGCGCTCGACCTCAAAGGCGCTGCAAGGCTCAAATCGAACACTTCACAATCCACCCCTTGCAATCCTCTGGTGACACCCCAATAAAAGCTGATAGATTTCAGCCGGTTGAAACACCGGCCCCGCGGCCGGCAGAGGATAACCCCATGATTGCAAAAGAAGCCCGCCAAGCCTTGGCGCTGCAGCGCTTCGCCGAAGCCAATCCGCAACTGCTCGAAGAAATCCGCGAGTTGGATGCGCGTGAGCAAGCTCAGCAGATCGAGTGGGCGTTCGAAGATGCGGCGCAGGAGCAGGGCGTCGAGCCTTGGGAGCTGGCGCTGCAACTGATCGCCGAAAGCCCCGAGCAACTCCAGGCCATGCGCCTGGAGACGCATCGCGAGGTCGCTGAGGCGCTGGGCATGGCGTGGGAAGAGTACTGCCAGTTCAACGAGATCGACCCTCAATAAAGGAAGCGATTTCGTAGGCTGCAGTTGTTTGACAAGTTATTACGGCTGCGCGTCGCCAAGGGCGTCGCGCAACCTCAATTGAAAGGGGCTCGGCGTTAAGCCGTGCGGGCCTTGCAAGTTAATCGACCGGCGTGGTTTCTCGTCGTCCCGAGTGGGGTGACTTCTGCTGCGCGACTCACTAGAATGCTTGCCCTTGATTCTGGAGTCGGGCTAACGCCGGCTAACGTCTGTGCAACGAGGAATATCCATGCAAGTTTCTGTTGAAAACACTTCCGCTCTCGAGCGCCGCATGACCATCGCCGTCCCGGCCGAGCGCGTCGAGACCGAAGTCAACAAGCGTCTGCAACAGACTGCCCGTCGTGCCAAGGTTGCAGGCTTCCGTCCTGGCAAGGTACCGATGAGCGTGATCCGTCAGCGTTTCGAAGCTGACGCCCGTCAGGAAGTGTTCGGTGATCTGGTCCAGTCTTCGTTCTACGAAGCCGTGGTCGAGCAGAAGCTGAACCCGGCCGGCGCTCCAGCCGTCGAGCCGAAGTCCTTCGAAAAGGGCAAGGACCTGGAATTCGTCGCAATCTTCGAAGTGTTCCCAGAGTTCACCGTTGCTGGCCTGGAGTCGATCAATGTCGAGCGCCTGAGCGCCGAAGTGGCTGACGCCGACCTGGACAACATGCTGGAAGTGCTGCGCAAGCAGAACACCCGTTTCGAAGAAGTTGATCGCGCCGCGCAGAATGACGACCAGGTCAACATCGACTTCGTCGGTAAAGTCGACGGTGAAGTGTTCGCTGGCGGTTCGGCCAAGGGCACCCAGCTGGTTCTGGGCTCCGGCCGCATGATCCCAGGCTTCGAAGAAGGCCTGGTAGGCGCCAAGGCTGGCGAAGAGCGCGTTGTCAACGTGACCTTCCCAGAGGATTATCAGAACCTGGACCTGGCCGGCAAGGCCGCCGAGTTCACCATCACCGTCAACAGCGTTTCGGCCCCTGCACTGCCTGAGCTGAACGAAGCCTTCTTCGCTCAGTTCGGCATCAAGGAATCGACCCTGGAAGGCTTCCGCGCCGAAGTTCGCAAGAACATGGAGCGTGAACTGCGTCAGGCAATCAAGGCCAAGGTGAAGAACCAGGTCATGGACGGTCTGCTGGCCGCCAACCCGATCGAAGTGCCAAAAGCCTTGCTGGAAAACGAAGTCAACCGTCTGCGCGTGCAGGCTGTTCAGCAGTTCGGTGGCAACATCAAGCCTGAGCAACTGCCAGCTGAGCTGTTCGAAGAGCAAGCCAAGCGCCGTGTGGTCCTGGGCCTGATCGTCGCTGAAGTGGTCAAGCAGTTCGAACTGAAGCCAGACGAAGGCAAGGTTCGCGAAATGATCGAAGAAATGGCTTCGGCTTACCAAGAGCCAGAGCAGGTCATCTCCTGGTACTACAAGAACGACCAGCAGCTGAACGAAGTCCGTTCGGTTGTGCTGGAAGAACAAGTTGTAGATACTGTTCTGCAGAAAGCGACTGTGACCGACAAGTCGGTCTCGTACGAAGAAGCCGTAAAACCAGCCCAGGCACCTGCCGAAGCCGAGTAATACGCTACTCTCGTAGGAAACCCCCACAAGCCAGCCTTCGCGCTGGCTTGTGCGTATTCAAGCCATGACTATTTGGGAGTGAGCGCAGGACATGTCCCGCAATTCTTATATTCAGCAGAGCTCTGACATCCAGGCCGCAGGCGGCCTGGTCCCGATGGTTATCGAGCAGTCCGCCCGTGGCGAACGCGCTTACGACATCTACTCGCGCCTGTTGAAGGAGCGTGTGATTTTCCTGGTTGGCCCGGTAGAGGATTACATGGCCAACCTCGTCGTTGCGCAGATGCTGTTCCTCGAAGCGGAAAACCCGGACAAGGATATCCATCTGTACATCAACTCGCCGGGTGGCTCGGTCACCGCTGGCATGTCGATCTACGACACCATGCAGTTCATCAAGCCGGATGTTTCGACCATCTGCATCGGCCAGGCCTGCAGCATGGGCGCGTTCCTGCTCACTGCCGGTGCCAAAGGCAAGCGTCACTGCCTGCCGAACTCGCGCGTGATGATTCACCAGCCGTTGGGCGGCTTCCAGGGCCAGGCTACCGATATCGAGATCCATGCCCAGGAAATCCTCAATATCAAGGCGCGTCTGAACGAGCTGCTGGCCTACCACACTGGCCAGGATCTGGAGACCATCAAGCGCGACACCGAGCGTGACAACTTCATGAGCGCCTCGCGCGCGGCCGAGTACGGCCTGATCGACTCGGTATACGACAAGCGGCAACTGGCCTCCTGATCCCAGGGGCCAGAGCAGGTGGGTGCCGAAAGCGCCTACCTGCGGACTTGAAAAAGCCCGCAATTGCCTTCATCTTGTGTTGCAAGCCTACCGGATTGGATCGATCGAATGACTGACACCCGTAACGGCGAGGACAGCGGCAAATTGCTCTATTGCTCCTTCTGCGGCAAAAGCCAGCACGAAGTGCGCAAATTGATTGCCGGGCCCTCGGTATTTATCTGCGACGAGTGCGTCGACCTGTGCAACGACATCATCCGTGAGGAGGTGCAGGAAGCCCAGGCCGAGAGCAGCGCGCACAAATTGCCTTCGCCGAAAGAAATCAGCGGCATCCTGGACCAGTACGTGATTGGTCAGGAGCGCGCTAAGAAGGTGCTGGCCGTAGCGGTATACAACCACTACAAGCGCCTTAACCAGCGTGACAAGAAGGGCGACGAAGTCGAACTCGGCAAGAGTAACATCCTGCTCATCGGGCCTACTGGCTCGGGCAAGACCCTGCTCGCCGAAACCCTTGCACGCCTGTTGAACGTACCGTTCACCATTGCCGATGCCACCACCCTGACCGAAGCCGGTTATGTGGGCGAGGACGTCGAGAACATCATTCAGAAACTGCTGCAGAAGTGCGACTACGACGTGGAAAAGGCCCAAATGGGCATTGTCTACATCGACGAAATCGACAAGATTTCGCGCAAGTCGGACAACCCGTCCATCACCCGTGACGTCTCGGGCGAAGGCGTGCAGCAGGCGCTGTTGAAGCTGATCGAAGGCACCGTTGCTTCGGTTCCACCGCAAGGTGGGCGCAAGCACCCGCAACAGGAATTCCTGCAGGTTGATACCCGCAACATCCTGTTCATTTGCGGTGGCGCGTTCTCTGGCCTGGAAAAGGTCATCCAGAACCGCTCCACCAAGGGTGGCATCGGCTTCAGTGCAGAAGTACGTAGCAAGGAAGAAGGCAAGAAAGTTGGCGAGTCCTTGCGTGAAGTCGAGCCGGACGATCTGGTCAAGTTTGGCCTGATCCCAGAGTTCGTCGGCCGTTTGCCAGTACTGGCGACGCTCGATGAGCTGGACGAGGCTGCGTTGATGCAGATCCTCACCGAGCCGAAAAACGCACTGACCAAGCAGTATGCCAAGCTGTTCGAGATGGAAAGCGTCGACCTCGAGTTCCGCAGCGATGCGCTCAAGGCCGTTGCTCGCAAGGCTCTGGAGCGCAAGACGGGCGCCCGTGGCCTGCGCTCCATCCTCGAAGGCGTGCTGCTCGACACCATGTACGAGATTCCTTCGCAGAAGGATGTCAGCAAGGTGGTGATCGATGAGAGCGTCATCGAAGGGACTTCGCAGCCGCTGATGATCTACGAGAACAGCGAGCCGCAAGCCAAGGCCGCACCCGACGCCTGATTCAGGTGATGCTTGGGTGATGGTTGCAAGCAAGAAAGGGGCCTACGGGCCCCTTTCTGCTTTTCCTGCGCAAGCGCTTGTAATTTCCCAAGCGTGCCCCCACATTAGGTCCAAGCATCATTTCCACCGGTTTCCGGCCATCAAGGCCGCTGTTAGAGGCGAAATCATGAAGACCACCCTCGACTTGCCTCTTTTGCCATTGCGCGATGTCGTTGTTTACCCGCACATGGTCATCCCGCTGTTTGTGGGGCGCGAAAAATCCATTGAAGCCCTAGAGGCCGCGATGACGGGCGAGAAGCAGATTCTGCTGCTGGCCCAGAAGAACCCAGCCGATGACGACCCAGGCGAAGATGCCCTGTACCGCGTCGGCACCGTTGCCACCGTACTGCAATTGCTGAAGCTGCCTGATGGCACCGTCAAGGTGCTGGTCGAGGGCGAGCAGCGTGGCGCGGTAGAACGCTTCACGGAAGTGGAAGGGCACATCCGTGCTGAAGTCTCCCTGATCGACGAAGTCGACGCCGCCGAGCGCGAGTCGGAGGTCTTCGTGCGCACGTTGCTGTCGCAGTTCGAACAGTACGTGCAGCTGGGCAAAAAAGTTCCTGCCGAAGTACTGTCCTCGTTGAACAGCATCGAAGAGCCTGGGCGCCTGGTTGATACCATGGCCGCGCACATGGCGCTGAAAATCGAGCAGAAGCAGGAAATCCTCGAGATCGTCGACCTGGCGACCCGCGTCGAGCACGTGCTGGCGTTGCTGGATGCCGAGATCGACCTGTTGCAGGTCGAGAAGCGCATCCGGGGTCGGGTCAAGAAACAGATGGAGCGCAGCCAGCGCGAGTACTACCTGAATGAGCAGATGAAGGCCATTCAGAAAGAGCTCGGCGATGGCGACGAAGGCCACAACGAAGTCGAAGAGCTGAAAAAGCGCATCGAAGCCGCTGGCCTGCCCAAAGATGCCCTGACCAAGGCCCAGGCCGAGCTGAACAAGCTCAAGCAGATGTCGCCGATGTCGGCCGAGGCTACGGTGGTTCGCTCCTACCTCGACTGGCTCGTGCAGGTGCCGTGGAAGGCCCAGAGCAAGGTGCGCCTGGACCTGACCAAGGCTGAGGAAATCCTCGATGCCGACCACTATGGCCTGGAAGAGGTCAAGGAACGCATTCTCGAATACCTTGCCGTGCAAAAGCGCGTCAAGAAAATCCGCGGCCCGGTGTTGTGCCTGGTCGGCCCGCCTGGCGTCGGTAAAACCTCGCTGGCCGAGTCGATTGCCGCTGCCACCAACCGCAAGTTCGTGCGCATGGCCCTCGGCGGTGTGCGTGACGAGGCCGAAATTCGTGGCCACCGTCGCACCTACATTGGCTCCATGCCAGGTCGTCTGATCCAGAAGATGACCAAGGTCGGCGTGCGTAACCCGCTGTTCCTGCTCGACGAAATCGACAAGATGGGCAGCGACATGCGTGGCGACCCTGCCTCGGCACTGCTCGAAGTGCTCGACCCTGAGCAGAACCACAACTTCAACGACCACTACCTGGAAGTCGACTACGACCTCTCGGACGTGATGTTCCTGTGCACCTCCAACTCGATGAACATTCCGCCAGCGCTGCTGGACCGGATGGAAGTCATCCGTCTGCCCGGCTACACCGAAGACGAGAAGATCAACATCGCAGTCAAGTACCTGGTGCCCAAGCAGGTCAAAGCCAACGGCTTGAAGAAGGAAGAGCTCGAGGTCGATATCTCGGCGATCCGCGACATTATCCGCTACTACACCCGCGAAGCCGGTGTGCGGGGCCTGGAGCGGCAAATTGCCAAGGTCTGCCGCAAGGTGGTCAAGGAACATACCGGCCAGAAGCAGGTCAAGGTCAAGGTGTCCAGCGAGCAGCTCGAGCACCTGCTGGGCGTGCGCAAGTTCCGCTACGGCCTCGCCGAGCAGCAGGACCAGATCGGCCAGGTGACCGGCCTGGCATGGACCCAGGTGGGCGGCGAGTTGCTGACCATCGAGGCCGTGGTCATCCCTGGCAAGGGCCAGCTGATCAAGACCGGTTCCCTGGGCGATGTCATGGTCGAGTCGATCACTGCCGCGCAGACCGTGGTACGCAGCCGCGCCCGCAGCCTGGGTATCGCAGCCGACTTCCACGAGAAGCACGATGTGCACATCCACATGCCTGAAGGCGCCACGCCGAAGGATGGCCCGAGTGCCGGTGTTGGCATGTGCACCGCGCTGGTGTCGGCACTGACGCAGATTCCGGTGCGTGCCGATGTGGCCATGACTGGCGAGATCACCCTGCGTGGCCAGGTGCTGGCCATTGGTGGGTTGAAGGAAAAACTGCTGGCGGCACACCGTGGTGGTATCAAGACGGTGATCATTCCCGAGGAGAATGTTCGCGATCTGAAGGAGATTCCGGAAAATATCAAACAGGATCTTCAGATCAAACCGGTCAAATGGATTGACGAAGTCCTGCAAATTGCGCTGCAATACGCCCCGGAGCCCTTGCCAGATGTGGCTCCGGAGATTGTCGCGAAGGAAGAGAAGCGCGACAGCGACGCGAAGGAAAGAATCAGCACGCATTAGTAGTTTTTGGCTGGGGGGCTTTCCTTGACAGTTTTTTCGGGGCCTTGCTATAAAGCGGCACGCTATTGTTATCAGGCCACCCAGCACTCGTTTGATACGCTTTTCATTACATACTTAGAAACAAACTCAATAGAGAAATAAGGGGACTTAGAGTGAACAAGTCGGAACTGATTGACGCTATCGCTGCATCGGCTGACATTTCCAAAGCTACCGCAGGTAAGGCTCTGGACGCTGTGATCGACTCCGTAACCGGTGCCCTGAAAGCAGGCGACGACGTCGTTCTGGTTGGCTTCGGCACCTTCTCGGTCAAGGAGCGCGCCGAGCGCACCGGCCGCAACCCGCAAACCGGCAACGCCATCAAAATCGCTGCTGCCAAGGTTCCAGGTTTCAAGGCTGGCAAAGGCCTGAAAGACGCCGTCAACTAAGTCGTCTCTTTCAGCCGGGCCCGGCTTCGCCAGGTCCGAGCACGTTAAGGCGGGTCGCAAACGTTCCCGCCTGACACGTTTGCTAAGAAAAGGCGCATCCTCGGATGCGCCTTTCTTTTATCAGGATTCTACCCACGCTCCGCGGTTGTCGACGCAGTGGTACAGCCGTTTCTGGGGGACGCATGCTGCAAAATATCAGGGACAATTCACAAGGTTGGATTGCCAAGACCATCATCGGCCTAATCGTCGTGTTGATGGCGTTGACCGGCTTCGAGGCCATTTTCCAGGCTGCCAGCCATAGCCAGGACGCCGCCAAGGTGAACGGCCAGACCATCAGCCAGAACGAGCTGAGCCAAGCGGCCGACATGCAGCGCCGCCAGCTGATGCAACAGCTGGGCAAGGATTTCGACCCTGCACTGCTGGATGACAAGCTGCTGCGTGATGAGGCGCTCAAAGGCCTGATCACCCGCAAGCTGTTGTTGCAAGGTGCTGAAGATGCCAAGTTCGCCTTCTCCGAGGCTGCGCTGGATCAAGTGATCCTGCAAACCCCGGAATTCCAGGTTGACGGCAAGTTCAACGCCGATCGTTTCGACCAGGTCATTCGCCAGATGGGCTACGGCCGCCTGCAATTCCGCGACATGCTCGCCGAAGAAATGCTCATTGGCCAGTTGCGTACCGGCCTTGCCGGCAGCAGCTTCGTCACTGACAAGCAGGTCGAGGCGTTTGCACGCCTTGAGAAGCAGACCCGTGATTTCGCCTCCCTGACCTTCAAGGCCGACCCGGCCGCGGTCAAGGTCAGCGATGAAGAGGTCAAGGCGCACTACGAGAAGCATGCCAAGGAATTCATGTCGCCCGACCAGGTGGTCATCGATTACATCGAGCTGAAAAAGTCGGTGTTCTTCGACCAGGTCAAGGTCAGCGACGACGAACTCAAGGCCCAGTACGAGAAAGAAATCGCCAACCTCGCCGAGCAGCGCCATGCTGCGCACATTCTCATCGAGGTCAACGACAAGGTCACCGACGCCCAGGCCAAGGCCCGTGCAGAAGAGATCGAGCAGCGCCTGGCCAAAGGTGAAAACTTCGCCGCACTGGCCAAGGAGTTCTCCCAGGACCCAGGTTCGGCCAACAGCGGTGGTGACCTTGGCTTCGCCGGCCCGGGCGTGTACGACCCAGCCTTCGAAGATGCTTTGTACAAGCTGAAGGATGGCCAGGTGTCGGCCCCGGTTCGCACCGAGTTCGGTTACCACCTGATCAAGCTGCTGGGTGTCGAGGCGCCGGAAGTACCGAGCTTCGCCAGCCTGAAAGACAAGCTCACCCGTGACCTGAAGATCCCACTGGTCGAACAGCGCTACGTCGACGCCAGCAAGCAGTTGCAGGATGCCGCGTACGAGGCGTCTGACCTGGCTCAGCCGGCACAGGACCTGAACCTGAAGGTGCACACCTCCGCAGCCTTCGGCCGTGAGGGTGGCGAAGGTATCACCGCCAACCGCGCAGTAGTTCAGGCGGCGTTCTCGGAAGAAGTGTTGGAAGAGGGTGCCAACAGCACCGCCATCGAGCTCGATCCGGAAACCACCGTGGTGCTGCGCGTCAAGGAGCACCGCAAGCCAGAACAGCTGCCGCTCGAAGCCGTGGCCAAGAACATCAGCGAACACCTGGCCAAGGAGAAGGCGACGGCCGAACTCAAGACCAAGGCGGACAAGCTAATTGCCGGCCTGCGTGATGGTTCTGTTGCCGCTGGCAGCGTTCATGAAGGGCAGGGCTGGAAAGCCTACGAGGCGGTGACCCGCGGTGAGGAAGGTATCGACCCTGCCGAACTGCAGGCCGTGTTCCGCTTAGGCAAGCCGCAAGCCAAGGACAAGCCGGTCTACGGCAGCGTGGTCCTGGGCGATGGCAGCCTGGTCGTCTTGCAGCTCAAAGGTGTCAACGAAGGCGCCGCCGCCACCGACGAAGAGAAGCAGCAGATTCGCCGCTACCTCGCTTCGCGCGCCGGCCAGCAAGACTTTGCGGCATACCGCAAGCAGCTGGAAGCCAATGCTGATATCACCCGTTACTGAGTGATCTCTGCATGACAAGACAGGCCGCGTAATGCGGCCTGTCTTGTTTCTGGCCTTTTGTAGGAGCGGCCTCCTAGCGCTTCACCCCTTCGTAGTTGTCCAGCGTGTCCCGCGCAATCTCCCGTCCCAGTGCGATCAGCTCGGGTGCCTTGTAGAACTCGAAGAACCGGCACACCCGCTTCGGTACGTTGATCAACACATCTGGCGGGTAACCGGCGATCTTGTACTGCGCCAACGACGTCTGCATCACCTCGAAGCTCTGGTTGATCAGGTCCAGCAGCGAAGCCGGCCCCACGTTGTCGATGATGAACGAGCCGGTGGCCGACTTGGGTGCGCCTTCGCGCTCGGGTGCGGCCGCGGGCTGCTGGCCTTCCGGGTCGGCGACATCCGCCAGCCATGGGCTGGGTGGCGCCAGGCCTTCGGCAACGATTTCCTGTTCGATACGTATCAGTTCTTCCGCCGGCTTGCGCCGGAACGGCAGGCGCGAACCCAGTGAGCTAAGCAGCGAATCGAAGCGCATTTTGAAGGCTGCCGGGCGTTCGATCACGGGCAACTGGTACTGCTTCTGGTTGGTGGCGTTGAGGTTGACTGCGATGATCAGGTCGCAGTGGCTGGACACCACCGGCACGATCGGCAGCGGGTTGAGAATGCCGCCATCGACCAGCATGCGGTTGCCCTGCATCACTGGGGTGAACAGGCTAGGGATCGCCGCCGAAGCGCGCATGGCCTGGTGCAGGCAACCTTCCTGAAACCAGATTTCCTGCTGGTGGGTGAGGTCGGTGGCCACGGCGGTGTAGGGAATGCGCAACTGTTCGATGTTGATGTCGCCGACGATTTTGCGGATTTGTCCGAAAACCTTGTCACCTCGGATCGCACCCAGGCGAAAACTGACGTCGACCAGGCGCAGTACATCCAGATAGTCGAGGCTTTCGATCCAGTTGCGATACTCGTCGAGTTTGCCGGCGGCGTAGATACCGCCAATTACCGCCCCCATGGAGCAGCCGGCAACGCAGGCAATGTCGTAGCCACGCCGCTCTATTTCTTCGATCACCCCGATGTGTGCATACCCTCGTGCACCCCCGACCCCAACACCAGCGCCACGCGTTTACTCATGATTTTCCCTCAGCCTGTGCAACCATGGTTTAACAATGCACCCATTGCTGCCTGTGCTTCAATGTAGACCGCGCTGATCTACGCTAAGCAAAGCCCACACGCGGGCACTTTTTGTTTGCCCATGCGTCGAACAGCCACTCTTTTGACTTTGAGGAATTATCGATGAAAGCCTGGATCTGCCTTCCACTGATTGCCCTGGCCCTTGCTGGCTGTGCGGGCAAAACGGCCTACCGTGACAGCTGCGCGACCCAGCTGGATGCCGCCTGGAAGGAGCTCGACCTGGCCAAGGCCGAAGGGTTTGCCGGTACTGTCAGTTATTCGAAGGCGTTGTCGCTGCTGACGGGGGCCAAGACCCAGCAGCAGTTCGAAGGTTTTGAAGGGTGTACCAAGAAGGCCGAGAAGGCGCGTTTCTACATTCGTGAGTCGCGCGCTGGCCGCTGACCGAGGAGCGTCCCATGTCTGCCATGCTCGATCATGTCGTGTCACAAATCCTGGCCTTGCAGGTGCGCCTGCTGGCCTGCCGCGAGCGGCTTGCCGCGGATACCGACAGCGAGGCACTGCATGACCTGCGTATCGCTGTACGGCGCTTGCGCAGCCTGCTGCGGCCGCTGCGGGGGTTACCGGGTGTCGAACAGCTGGAGGACGCTGCCAAGTCCCTGGGCACATTGACGACGCCGTTGCGTGACCGTGAGGTGCTGGCGGCCGAGTTGGTCGAGCGGGGCTTGGTCGAGGCCGGGCAGCGGCGGCTGGCAGGGCGCGGCAAGGCCTTTGCCAGTGTCGCTGGTAGCCCGCAACTGACCCGTCTGCTGGCGATCGTGGATGCGTTTCCGTTGTTCCTGCGTGCGGCGGATCGCGAGGGGCTGGCGGATGCGCTGGAAAAACGCGTCGACAAACGCCTGGTTCAGCAATGGCGCAGGCTGCGCAAGGCATTGGCAGACCCGGCACACGATCGGCATCGCCTGCGGCTGTTGATCAAGCGTGCACGCTACGGTGATGAGGCCTATCCGCAGCTTGAACATGCCGGAAAAAAACTGCAACGCCTGCTGAAAAAGGCCCAGGGCGACCTGGGCACTTGGCATGACCGCCTGCAATGGTTGCTGCAAGCGCGCGAGCACGCCGACCTGGCGCCGTGCAAGATCGACTGGGAGCAAGAGCTGCATGAGGCGGAGCGTCAATCCGACCTCACGCTGGAGGCTTTGCAGGTGGCGTTGAAGCAGCGATAGCACGGCATATGACCGATTTACGGCCTGATCGGTGCAGATGGGCTGGTTAGTATGTTTCGATGCAGGGCGCGTGCACTACGTGCCCCCAGATCGATACGCTGCAGGAGCCTACGTGCGATGAACTTCACTGAACTGCTCGACGCCGTGCGAGCGAATGCTGAATCGGTAACCGTCCCCCCGACATGGGCCCAGGGCCGCGCGGCCTTCGGCGGGTTGATGGCTGCCATGGTCTATGAAGCAATGCGCCTGAAGCTGCCCGATGACCGCCCTGTGCGCTCCTTGGCCATCAGCTTCGTGGCGCCTGCGGCGGCGGATGTACCGATTCGTTTCGAGGTCGACGTACTGCGTGAAGGCAAGGCTGTCAGTACCTTGCTTGGCCGAGCGGTGCAGGAAGGGCAGGTGGTGACGCTGGTACAGGGCAATTTCGGTGCAGGCCGCCCCTCGGTGGTCAACATCCCGGCGCAACCGGCGTTTGCCATGAAACCGCTGCAGCAAGCCGCCCCAGAACTGCCTTACATCAGAGGCGTGACCCCGGAATTCATGCGCCATGTAGCCCTGCGCTGGGCGGTGGGTGGGCTGCCGTTCAGTGGCAACGATTCGCGGCAGATGGGCGGCTGGGTACGGTTGCGCGACATCACCGACGAAGCGTTGAACGTGTCTCACCTGCTGGCTTTGGTAGATGCTTGGCCACCGAGCCTGTTGCCGTACCTGAAACAGCCGGCAGCCGGCAGTACGCTGACCTGGACCATCGAATTCATCCAGCCCACGCCGACGCTTTCGACACTGGACTGGTGCCGCTATTGCGTCGAGACCGAGTACGCGCGTGATGGTTATGGGCATGCCGCCGCCGCGCTCTGGTCGGCTGATGGCGAGTTACTGGCGCTAAGCCGTCAAACCGTTACGGTTTTCGCCTAGAGGTCCTCTTCAGCCTTCAGTGGCGATGCTTGTGCCGTTCGCGCCAAGCCCGCCACCAGGCACCGCTCAGTACAAAGCGCGGAAAAGTGATGAACTGCTCGGTCAGCAGGCGCTGTACGGCGTCCTTGCGGTTGGCAAACGGCTCGGGTTGTTGAGCTTCCAGTCGATGCCCGTGTCGTTGCAGGCCCAGGCCAGCGATTAGAGAAATGATGCCAACGGCAATCTGACCCAGGTCCAGGGCAAACAGGCCGGACAGCACCAGCAGCACACCGAGAATGAACAGAGGTACGGCAATCAGGTGCAGCGCCAGGTTGGTCGGGTGGCGATGGTTATGGTGATAGCCACGCCATTGCCAGGCGGGCAGATTGGTCAGGCGTTTGCTCATGGGCATTTCCTCTCGGTCATGCCCAAAGCTTAGTGCGGCACCCGGGAGGGGGCCAATCGAGCCTGGCTATCGTGGCTAGCTAAGGTGACTATAGCTTGAGCTGGCCTATGGCCTTGTTCAGCTCGCCAGCAAGGGTCGCTAATTCGTTGCTGGTGGTGGCCGAGCCGACGGTCTGTTGCACGGTGTGTTCGGTGACATCACGGATGCTCACCACCGCCCGGTTCATTTCTTCGGCCACCTGGCTCTGCTCTTCGGCAGCCACGGCGATTTGGGTATTGCTTTCGCGCATCTGCGCCACTGCACCGGTAATCTCGGCCAGCGCCTCACCGGCTGCCTGGGCCTGTTTAACGCAATCGTCGGCCTTGTACGAGCTTTCCTGCATGAACTCCACCGCATCACGGGTGCCGCTCTGAAGCGCGGAGACCATGGTGGTGATCTCGTCGGTCGAGGTCTGCACGCGTTTGGCCAGGTTGCGTACTTCATCGGCGACCACTGCGAAGCCGCGGCCCAAGTCGCCCGCGCGTGCTGCTTCGATGGCGGCGTTCAGTGCCAGCAGGTTGGTTTGCTCGGCAATGCTGTGGATCACCCCCACCACGCCGTTGATCTTCTGGCTGTCCTCGGCCAGTTGGCGGATCATCTCGGCGGTCTGCTGCACGCCGCTGGACAGCCCTGCGATCGAATCCTGTACGCGGCTGACCACTTCCTGGCCACTGCCGGCGAGCGTATCGGCCGTCTGCGACAGGTCGCGGGTAGCGCCGGCATGCTGGGCAATGTGGTGCACAGTGGCCGACATCTCGTTGATGGCCGTGGCGGCCTGGTCGGTTTCACTTTGCTGGCCGAGCATGCCCTGGCGCACGTCGTTCATGCTTGACGCCAGGCGCGCTGCGCCGGCATCCAGTTGCGCGGCGGTGAGGGCCACGGTGCTGACCACGCGGTGGTAGGTCGACTGCATGGCATTGAAGGCCCCCGCCATCTGGCCGACTTCGTCGCCACATGCCAGCGGCACCCGTGCCGACAGGTCGCCGGTCTTCTCCACGTGCAGCATGACGTCCTTGAGGGTGTTGAGCTGGCTGAGCAGGAAGCGGATCAGCAGCTGCGAAGCAGCGAGCATGGCCAGCATCAGGATCAGTACGCACACGGCATAGTTGGTGAAGCGTTCGAAGAACACCTGACGCACGCTTGGCGACTGGGCCAGTACGGCAACCTGCTGGTCGCCGTGTTGCAGCACCTGGGCGCCGCGCAGCGGGTTGTCGCCCAGCAGCCACGCGGCGGGCAGGTCGACCCAGCCCTGGGCGTTGCGCAGGGCTTCGATCGGTTCGCCGGCAAAGCTGGGTGTCTGGCCCGGCAACCAGCTGATGACATTGGCTTGCCGGGGCAGCGCTTGCCCGGCAGGCCAGGCTGACAACAGCTGGGCTTGCGCAGCAGCTTGCGCCTGGGCCGCGTCGGCGCGGGCGCGTTGCTCCAGGTGCACGGCGTAGAGCACCAGCAGCAAGGTCGTGACAAAGGCCACCGCGTTGACGGCCCAGAACTTGTACTTCAGGGAAACATTGCTAAGCCAGGCACCCATGGGCAGGTCTTCTCTGAGTTGAGCGGAAACAATATTGGCAAGGTGCCATCATTGTGCCTGCACCCGCCAGAGCCATTCTTGATATGTATCAAGAAAAAACAGGGCAGGGCTAATACCAGTCAGTTAAGCTTCATCCGCCTTAATTGGGGCTGCTGTGCAGCCCATCGCAGCGGCCCCCTAGGCCCTCACTGACTGGCATTAGGGCTGGGGTCAGCTTAGGCTAGCCGAAAGAACGCCCGTGCCGCCGCTGTCGTATGGGCTGCCGTGTGCTCCACGGGCTCGCCCCGGTGCAATGCCACTTCCCTCAGCACCTCCGGCAGAAACGCCGGTTCGTTACGGCCGTTTTTAGGCTTGGGCCTCAGGCTTCGCGGCAGCAGGTAGGGCGCATCGCTCTCGAGCATCAGGCGGCCTTCAGGGATATTGCCGACCAGGGGATGCAGGTGCGTTCCGCGGCGTTCATCGCAAATCCAGCCGGTGATGCCGATGTGCAGGTCCATGTCCAGATAAGCGAACAATGCGTCACGCTCGCCGGTAAAGCAGTGCACCACAGCACCGGTCAAGTGGTCCCGGTAGTTCTTGAGAATGGCCAGCAATCGCTCGCTGGCATCACGTTCGTGCAGAAACACCGGCAAGCCCAGTTCGGCGGCCAGCGCCAGTTGAGCTTCCAAGGCCTTTTCCTGCAGCGGACGAGGGGAGAAGTCGCGGTTGAAGTCCAGGCCACATTCGCCCACTGCCCGTACCCGTTGCTCATTCAGCAATTGGCGCAGCTGACGCTCGCTGTTGGCATCCCAGGACTTGGCATCGTGAGGGTGCACGCCGGCGGTGGCGAACAGGTGGTCAGCGCTTGCATCCAACTGCTGGCACAGCTCCAGCGCCTGCTCGCTGACCGCCAGGCTGGTGCCCGTCAGGACCATTTGCGCCACGCCTGCCTCGATGGCGCGCTCGACGATGGCCGCCTGTTGGTCGTGGAAACTGCTGTTGGTCAGGTTGACGCCGATATCGATCAGTTGCATGGTGCTATCTCGTGCCGCGGGGCGGCCAGCATAGCAAAATCCGCGTTTTTCGGAAAAAACCAAGAACTTCATGCTGTTGCCGTGGTCTTCTGCCGTCATTTATCACGAAGCGGCGATGCCACATGAACGCCGCCCACCGACCTCGGACACGCTCTCGCATGCTGCGATACCTGCTGACCTTCCTGCTGATGCTTGGGCTGACCACTGCCGGTGCTGCCCACGCACGCCTGCCGGGGCCGCAGCAGAACATCCCGCCCAGCAAGCTGCGTGACTTGCAGCAGATCCGTAGCAGCAAGGTGCTGCGGGTGTTGGTCAATCAAAGCCGCAACAGCTCTGGCGAGGTCAAGGGCGAGCCGGTCGGCATCGAATACTATCGCTTGCGTGCGCTTGAGCATTTCCTGAATGCCCGGGCTGGCGACGGGCAGCAGATTCAGCTCAAGCTCATCCCCCGCGCCAAAGAGCAGTTGCTGGGTGCCCTGCAGCGCGGCGAGGGGGACCTGGCTGCCCCGGGGGAACTGCTCGACCCAGTGGTGGTGCGTGGCGTCAGCAGTAGCGCGCCAGTGCTCGACCAGGTGCCGCTGATGCTGGTCGGGCGCAAAGGCGAGCGCAGCTTCAGCCATGTCGAGCAGTTGTCGGGGCGTACGGTCGCCTTGACCAGTGCCAGTGCCGCCGGGCCTTTGATCCAGCAGGTGAACCAGCAATTGGCCTTGCGCAAGCGTGCGCCGATCAAGGTGGAGTGGGTCGACTCGACCCTGGCGGTGGAAGACGTGCTGGAAATGGTCCAGGCCGGCATCTATCACCTGACAGTGGTCGAGCGCCCGATTGCCCTGCGTTGGGCCAGGGTGATGCCGCGTCTGCGCCTGGACAGCCGTGTGCACCTGGGGGCGCCGCAAGCCATGCGCTGGTACGTGGGGCGCGACGCGCCGCAGCTGCTGGCCAGCGTCGATCGCTTTCTGCAGGGTTACCGCGCACCGGATAACCAGGATGCCGCGTTCGAGCGCATCTACCGTCGCCAGTACCGCGTACACAACCCCTTGGCGAGCAAGGATCGGCAGCGGCTGAGCGCAGTGCGTGCGGTGCTGCAGAAGCATGGCGAGGCGCAGCAGATCGACTGGCTCAACCTGGCCGCGCTCGCCTTCAAGGAATCGACACTCAACCCCTCGGCCCGCGGCACGGGCGGCGCCCATGGCCT
The DNA here is from genome assembly GCF_024748985.1 of Pseudomonas sp. B21-031. NCBI lineage: Bacteria > Pseudomonadati > Pseudomonadota > Gammaproteobacteria > Pseudomonadales > Pseudomonadaceae > Pseudomonas > Pseudomonas sp. B21-031. The sequence continues at coordinate 1,981,952 of NZ_CP087181.1, forward strand.
GATGCAGATTACCCCGTCGGCCGCGCAACGGGTCGGGGTGAGCAATACCGCTACGGTCGATGGCAACGTCCAGGCCAGTGCCCGCTACTTAGCGCTGATCCGGCGCAAGTTCTTTGCCAGCGCGAAGATCAACGAGCGAGAGCGCATGGCGTTTGTGCTGGCAGCCTATAACCTGGGGCCTGAACGGGTCCAGGCGATGCGTGCCGAAGCCCGCCGTCGCGGGCTCAACGGCAACCAGTGGTTCTTCCAGACCGAGCGCATTGCGATGGAGCAGGTGGGCATGGGGCCGGTCAACTTCGTCAACAGTGTCAACAAGTACTTCCTGGCGTTTAACCGTGAGCGTGCTGTTCTGGAGCGAGTAGCCAAGCGCTGACAAATCGATTTTGTCGATTGTTATGTTGGGGTTTTTGCGATTTTCATATTCATTGAATTGATTATGATGGCGCCATTCCAACACAACTTCCCGGATTCAAGGACGCCACAATGAACACCTCCACCCTCAACGCAGTGATCGCAACCCGTGCAGGCGCTGGCCTCAGCGTGATCCGTATCCTGGTCGGCATCATCTTCATGGCGCACGGCGCGCAGAAGCTGTTCGGCCTATTTGGCGGTTACGGCCTTGAGGGCACCGGCCAGTGGATGGAAAGCATCGGGCTGGCACCGGGTTACCTGATGGCCTTGCTGTCTGGTAGCGCCGAGTTCTTCGGCGGCCTGGCCCTGGTGATCGGCCTGCTGGCGCGCCCAGCGGCCCTGGCGCTGACGGTCACCCTGGTGGTGGCGATCTTTTCGGTGCACATCGGCAACGGCCTGTTCATGTCCAACAACGGTTATGAATTCGCCCTGGCGTTGCTGGCCGGCACTCTGGCGGTGATGATTGAAGGTGCAGGTCGCTTCTCCCTCGACCGCCTGATCGCCCGCTGACAGGCCCCGGGCCTCAAGCTGCAACGTGCAGCTTGAGGCTTGAATCTTTGCGCTTGTAGCTCTAGCATACCGCCTGCGCCGATTTAAACAGCTACTTGCGGGGCGCAGGAGAGGCCCCCTCCGGGTCATCCGAAATACCGCTAAAGCGCTGGTTCGGTGACGCCTCCCACCGCTGCCCAGCGGGATTCGCGAGGCGGAGAGAAGCACCATGAGTTGCCCACGTAGCCCACGTACTAGTGTCTGTTTGAGCCCGTTGCCTGCAAACGAGGCCTCCCGCACACCGCGCATCCTGCTCGGTGGCCAGCATCAGCCTACCCTTTTGCGTCATCTCGAAGGCCTTTCACGTCGCAAGGGCCAGGCGCGTGCCTTTCTAATCCAGTTCACCGAAACCTGCTGCCATCTCGCGCAGTACGGCAACGACCGTTTTGACCTGGCGGTAATTCAGGCCCCAGCCTCTGCCGAGGCCGCCGAAGTCATTGGCCATCTCACCCGCATCGCTCGTCAAGGCCTGATCACCCGCCGTTGAGGAGAACGCTGTTGAGCACCAACATCATCACCACCGAAGGCCATGAGGCCCTGAAAAAGAGTTGGATCACCTGTGGCGTGTCTACCGCCCCGAGATCACCCAAAAGGTCACCTGGGCGGCATCGCTGGGTGATCGCAGCGAGAATGCCGATTACCAATACAACAAGAAGCTGTTGCGCGAGATCGACCGCCGGGTCCGGTACCTGCGCAAGCGCCTTGAAGATGTAAAAGTCGTGGCGTATTCGCCAGAGCAGGAAGGCAAGGTGTTTTTCGGTGCCTGGGTCGAGATCGAGAACGACGAGGGCGAGACCAAGAAGTTTCGCATTGTCGGGTATGACGAGATTTATGGGCGTAACGACTACATCTCGATCGACTCACCCATGGCCCGTGCCTTGCTCAAAAAGGAGGAGGGCGACGAGGTGGTGGTGCAGACCCCGACCGGCGACGCGGCCTGGTACGTCAACAGCATCAGCTACGTGTAGGAACGGCCCTAGGGGTATAACGCGGTCGGTGTGGGAGCGGCCTTGTGCCGCGATGGGCCGCAGAGCGGCCCCAGCATTCTTAAGTGAACAGCATTACGCTCCTGTAGCGGTTTTTTCACCCCTCCCGCAACACCGTCAACGGGCTGGCATTGAGCGCCCGCCGCGTGCCGAGCACCCCAGCACCCCCCACCAGCACTGCCCCCGCCAGGGGTAACACGAGCAGCCACGGGTGCGGGTTCCATTGCAGGTCGAAGGCATAGCGGTACAGCACCAGTGTGATCAACTCGCAACCCAGTGCAGCCAGCAAGCCGCTGGCTGCGCCCAGCAGGCCAAATTCGATACGTCTTGCCTTGACCAGCAATGGCCGTGCCGCGCCCAGTGCCCGCAGCAGGGCGCCTTGGCGAATGCGTTCGTCCAGTGTTGCCTGCAGGCCGGCGAACAGCACCGCCAAGCCTGCCGCCAAGACGAACAGCAGCACATACTCGACCGCCAGAGTGACCTGGGCAAGGATGCTGCGCAGTTGATCCAGCAACGCGTCAACCTGCAGGATGGTCACCGCCGGGAAAGCCCGTGACAGCGCGACCACATCCAGGTCATGGCCTGGGGCCAGGTAAAAGCTGGTGAGGTAAGTCGTGGGCAACCCCTGCAGTGTGCCAGGCTGGAAGATCATGTAGAAGTTCGGCTGGAAGCTGTCCCAGTGCACACTGCGCAGGCTGCTGACCCGGGCCTGGCGTTGCTGGCCACCGATGTCGAAGGTCAGCAGGTCACCCAGTTGCAGCTTCAGGCTCGTGGCCAATTCCGCCTCCACCGATACGCCCGGTATCTCGTCGCCCGACGGCAGTGCCTGCCACCAGTTGCCTGCCGTCAGCGCATTGCCATTGGGCAACTCGGCGGCCCAGGTCAGGCTGAGGTCGCGTTGCACGGCGCGCTCGCCGGCGGAGTCCTTGCTGACGATCTGCTGCACCGGTTGCTGGTTGATCTGGATGAGGCGGCCGGGCGTTACCGGGTACAGCGGTGCCGAGGCCGCATTGACCTGCTGCAGGTGCTGAGCGAAGGGCTCACGATCATCCGGCAGGATGTTTAGGGCGAAGTGGTTGGGGGCATCCTTGGGCAGTTGTGCCTGCCAGGTGTCGAGCAGCTCGGCACGCAGCAATGCGACCAGCGCCATCGCCAGCAGAATCAGGCCAAAAGCCAGGGCCTGGCCAGCGGCGGCCAAGGGATGGCGCAACAATTGCCCGAGCCCAAGGCGCCAGGCCAGCGGGGCACCGACCAACAGTTGGCGCAAGCTGCGCAGGCCCAGCAGCAGCAAGCCGCCGAGCACCACCGCCGCGACCAGGCCACCGCCCAGCAGTGCGAAGGTCAGCAGCAGGTCTAGGCTCAGGCGCCACATGATCAGGCCCAGGGCCAACAAGGCGGTGCCATACACCAGCCAACTGCTGGGTGGCACTGGCAGCAGGTCGCGGCGCAGCACGCGCAGCGGGGGTACCTGGCCGAGGGCGGCAATGGGCGGCAGGGCGAAGCCAGCCAAGGCGACCAGCCCAGTGCCGATGCCGGCCAGCGCGGGTACGACACCGCCTGGCGGAACCACGCTCGGCAGCAGGCCGTGCAGCAGCCGGAACAGGCCCAGTTGCGCCAGCCAGCCGAGCAGGGCGCCCGCCACGGCAGCTACCAGACCCAGCATGGCCAGCTGCACACAGTACAGGCCAAGGGCCTGCCGACGGGAAAGGCCCAGGCAACGAAGCAGCGCACTGGCATCCAGGCGCCGGGCGGCGTAGCGGCTGGCCGACATGGCCACGGCGACGCCGGCCAGCAATACCGCCACCAGGCTTGCCATGTTCAGGTAGCGCTCGGCCTTGCTCAGGGCGCCCCCGATCTGGCGGTTGCCATCGCGGGTGTCGAGCAGGCGCTGGTTGGCCGCGAGGTTTTTCTCCACGGCCTGGCGATACTGGGCCAGCGCTTCGACGTCGCCCCGCCACAGGTCGCGGTAGGACACCCGGCTACCCGGCTGGATCACCCCGGTCGCCGCCAGGTCCTCCAGGTTCATCATTACCCGCGGGGTCAGGCTATAGAAGTTGTTGGCGCGGTCCGGCTCGTAGGTCAGTACGCGGCTCATGCGCAGGGTTTTCATGCCCACGTCGATGCTGTCGCCGATCGCTAGCCCCAGCGCGGCCAGCAGCCTCGGCTCGACCCAGGCCTCGCCGGGCGCCGGGCCACCCCCAGGGGTTTCCTCGGCATAGGGGGCGGCGGCACTGCGGACTTGCCCGCGCAGGGGGTAGGCGCCGTCGGCGGCCTTGACGCTGGACAGCTGGATGCCGCTGTCACCGCCCACCACGCTGGTGAATTCGACCACTTGAGCGTGGCGCAAGCCGAGGGCCTTGCCTGCGCTGATCTGTTCGTCTCGGGCAGGTGCGCTGCCTTGCAGCACCAAGTCGGCGCCGAGGAATTCGCTGGCACGTAATTGCATGGCACCGTTGAGGCGGGCACCGAAGTAACCAATCGCCGTGCTGGCCGCAACGGCTACCAGCAGGGCAAAGAACAGCACGCGCACTTCGCTGGCGCGGATGTCGCGCAGCAACTGGCGCAACGCCAAGCCGCACAATCGGGAGAAGGGCATGCTGGTCATGGGCTCAGACCTCCACCGGGGCCACCAGGCGGCCGGCGTCCAGGCGGATAAGGCGCCGGCAGCGTCTGGCCAGGCGTTCGTCATGGGTGACCAGTACCAACGTGGTGCCGCGCTCCTTGTTCAATTCGAACAGCAGGTCGCTGATGCGCTCGCCGGTGTGGCTGTCGAGGTTGCCGGTGGGCTCGTCGGCGAACAGCACGGCAGGTTGTGCCGCGAAGGCGCGGGCAATCGCCACCCGTTGTTGTTCGCCACCGGACAGCTGGCGTGGGGTGTGGCTCAGGCGCTTGCCCAGGCCAACCCGTTCGAGCAAGGTGCGGGCGTGTTCGCGGGCATCACGGCGGCCGTCCAGCTCCAGGGGCAGCATGACGTTCTCCAGGGCGTTGAGGCTGTCGAGCAGTTGGAACGACTGGAACACGAAGCCGACATGCTCGGCGCGCACACGGGCGCGCTGGTCTTCGTCCAGTGGGCCCAGGTCATGCCCGGCGAGGATGACCTTGCCGGCGCTGGGCTGGTCGAGGCCGGCGAGTAAGCCGAGCAATGTCGACTTGCCTGAACCCGAAGCACCGACGATGGCCAAGCTGTCGCCTTGGGCGAGATCGAGGGAGAGGGCGTGGAGGATGGTCAGATCGCCTTCCGCGCTGGGGACCACTTTGCTAAGGTTCTGCGCAACGAGAATGCTGGGGCCCATGGAGAATCCAATGCGAATGTGGTGGTTGAGTGCCGGTCTGGCCTTGTGTTGCCTGGCCCAGAGCGCCACGGCGGGAACGGTGCTGGTGGTTGGCGATAGTATCAGCGCCGGTTTTGGCCTGGATAGCCGCCAGGGGTGGGTCTCTTTGTTGCAGACCCGGCTCAAGGACGAAGGTTTCGATGATCAGGTGGTCAATGCTTCGATCAGCGGCGATACCAGTGCAGGAGGCCAGGCGCGGCTGCCGGCGCTGCTTGCAGCGCACAAGCCGGCGGTGGTGGTGCTGGAGTTGGGCGGCAATGACGGGCTGCGCGGGCAGCCGCCGCAGCAATTGCAACAAAATCTTGCTTCGATGATCGAGAGCGCTCGGCAAGCGGGTGCCAAGGTGCTGCTGCTGGGGATGCGCCTGCCGCCCAACTATGGTGTGCGTTACACCACGGCGTTTGCCCAGGTGTATGAACAGTTGGCTGCCGAAAAACAGGTCCCGTTGGTGCCGTTTTTCCTGGAGGGCGTGGGCGGTGTGCCGGCGCTGATGCAAGCTGATGGCATCCATCCTGCGCAAGGTGCCCAGCAGCGCCTGCTGGAAAATGCCTGGCCGGCGATAAAACCCTTGCTGTGACGCTTTAAACGGGGCCGGCTTTCGGCTAAGGTTGCGCCCCCCGTTTCGAGAGCCCCCGATGCCGCGCCCTGCCTGGTCCCTTTATGCCTACCAACTGATCGAGCCTGACGAACAGCTCGACCTGTTTGCCTGCCAGGAAATCCGCGTCCACCTGGCGGCCCGCCAGCTTGAGCTGGGCGTGCCGGTCGACCGTACCTTATGCGGCGGTTTGCTGCCCGCGCAGCCGCGCTGGTCTGGGGTGCAACGGTCGATCTACCGCGACGACCGCCTGTGCGCGCTCTGCCGCGCCATTCTCGACGCCCAGCGGCGCGGCATGCGCCCGGTGTGGCCGCAGCTTTGATGCCAAACCTGACACACCTTTCATCATCTGAAACGCTTGCGTGACGCCAATGCCTCCCGCTTGCATCGGTGCGGGTGTACAATCGATTCTCTTGACCCACCTTTCGAAGGATTTACCGGATGTTGCCGCGCTTTCCTGCCGTCACCCGTAGCCTGTCCCTGGCCGCCCTGCTGGTAGCGGGCCCCGCTGCTGCGCTGGAGCTGCCATTGCCACCCCCCGGTGAAGACATTGTCGGCCAGGTGCAGGTGATCAAGGCAAAGTACGAAGACACCTTCGCCGATATCGGCACTGCCAACGACCTAGGCTACCTGGAAATGATCGCCGCCAACCCGGGCGTCGACCCTTGGTTGCCGGGTGCCGGTACCGAAATTATCCTGCCGACCCGCTATGTGCTGCCGCCGGGGCCGCGCGAAGGCGTCGTCATCAACCTGGCCGAGTACCGTCTGTACTACTACCCGAAAGGGCAGAGCGTGGTGTACACCTTCCCGCTGGGCATTGGTCGTGAAGGTTGGGGTTCGCCAATCGCCAATACCAAGATCACCGCCAAAACCCCGAACCCGACCTGGACACCGCCCGCTTCCATCCGCGCCGAACACGCCGCTGACGGCGACATCCTGCCCACCGTGGTGCCTGCCGGGCCAGATAACCCGCTGGGCCCGTTCAAGTTTACGCTGGGTGTACCGGGTTACCTGATTCACGGTTCCAACAAGAAGTTTGGCATCGGCATGCGCACCAGCCACGGTTGCTTCCGCATGCTTAACAACAACGTGGTCGAGCTGTCGAAGATGGTGCCGGTAGGTACTCCGGTGCGCATCATCAACGAGCCTTACAAGTTCGGTATCAGTGCTGGCAAGGTCTACCTCGAAGCGCACACTCCGCTGGACGATCAAGGTAATCCGTCGGTGGTGGATAAGCACACTGCGGTTATCAATGCACTGCTCAAGCGTGAAGACCTGGCGAACAACCTGCGCATGAACTGGGACATGGTGCGTGACGTGGTCGCCGCTGAAGATGGCATGCCCGTCGAAATTGCCGTGCCGGTCGATAATCAGGGTGCGGCGCCGATGGTTTCGAGCATCCCGCCTGAACTGCAATAAGCGTTCGCGAGCTGCCCAGGGCCTGCCTTAGTGCAGGCCTTTTCGTTTGTGTACTGCTTGTTGCGCGGCAATAAAAAAGCCGACCCACAAGTGGGTCGGCTTCATAACAATCCGTGAGGACTATTACTTGCGGCTGGCTTTGTCCAGCATACGCAGAGCGCGCTCATTGGCTTCGTCAGCGGTCTGCTGAGCCTTCTGAGCGGCTGCCAGTGCGTCGTCAGCCTTACGGTAGGCTTCGTCTGCACGAGCTTGAGCGCGAGCTGCTGCGTCTTCAGTCGCAGTCAGACGAGCTTCGGTTTCTTTGGATACGCTGCTGCAACCGGTAGCCAGAACTGCGGCCAGAGCCAGAGCAGAGAATTTCAGAACGTTGTTCATCGTGTTCCCCTTCAAGGACTTTCTATTAAAGAGCCATCTCTCGGAAAAGAGAAACTGGCCGGCGTACATAGTACCCATTACTTGTAGTAAGTAAACTGACAGAGCGCAAGAACTGCAAAAAAAATGTTGCTCCAGGTCACGCCGACAAGATTTGCGACGCGTTTGTGAAAAAAACGTACAGGGGCCGCAACCGTTTGTACTACGGGAACTTTTTTGTTGAACTAACGGTGACTTTGTCTGTCGTTCAGCGTCTTAAGCCCTACAACATCCGGCGGCTGTTGGCGTAACGGGAAGAGTCCATTAGCGACGTTTTTTGCCGTTTTTTAACCGTTGCCACCTTGAGCAATCCTGCTTGCCGCGCCTACTATCTTGTGAATGCCCGAGGGTAGAACGATTGCAATCGTCCTGTGGTCCAAGGGGCAACAGGTGGCGTAGAGGATTCTGTGCCGGATAAACCACCATTGGTTAAGGTATGGGTCTGCCGAGAAGACCTGCGAGGAGTAGTGATGAGCGAAGCGCTGACCATCCACCATGACCAGGCCGGTCATCAGTTCGAGACCAACGTGGACGGTCATCGTGCCTATCTGACGTACATGGATCTGGGCAAGCAGACGCTGGACATCTATCGCACCTTCGTGCCTAACGCCCTGCGCGGGCGTGGCATTGCCGCAGCGCTGACCGAGCGGGCCCTGGAGTATGCCGAGCAGATGGGGTACACGGTGATTCCGTCGTGCTCTTATGTAGAACGCTACATGGAACGCCAGCAGCGTCATTCGAGCAAAGTATGAACCTGTAAAAAAAGGGCCGCTTAGCGGCCCTTTTTTTGTCAGCCGCGCTGGCGCTGCGGCAGTACATCCTTGAGCTTGGCGTGCATGCTGCGCAAGGTCTTCTCAGTCGCAGACCAGTCAATACAGGCGTCGGTCACCGAAACACCGTATTGCAGTTCGTTCAGGTCTTTCGGAATCGACTGGCAGCCCCAATTCAGGTGGCTCTCGACCATCAGGCCGATGATCGACTGGTTGCCTTCGAGGATTTGGTTGGCGACGTTTTCCATCACCAGTGGCTGCAGGGCCGGGTCCTTGTTGGAGTTGGCGTGGCTGCAGTCGACCATGATGTTGGCCTTGATCTTGGCCTTGGCCAGGTCCTGTTCGCACAAAGCGACGCTGACCGAATCATAATTCGGCTTGCCATTGCCGCCGCGCAGCACCACGTGACCGTAAGGGTTGCCCTTGGTGGTGACGATGGAGACGCCGCCTTCCTGGTTGATACCAAGGAAGCGGTGCGGTTTGGACACCGACTGCAGGGCGTTGATCGCAACGGTCAGGCCGCCATCGGTGCCGTTCTTGAAGCCGACCGCCGAAGACAGGCCCGAGGCCATTTCGCGGTGGGTCTGGGATTCGGTGGTGCGGGCGCCGATGGCCGACCAACTGATCAGGTCCTGCAGGTACTGCGGGGAGATCGGGTCGAGCGCTTCGGTAGCGGTCGGCAGGCCCATTTCAGCCAAGTCCAGCAGCAGTTGGCGGCCGATGTGCAGGCCGTCCTGGATCTTGAACGAGTCATCCAGGTACGGATCGTTGATCAGGCCTTTCCAGCCTACGGTGGTGCGCGGCTTCTCGAAGTACACGCGCATGACCAGATAGAGGGTGTCGGACACTTCCGCAGCCAATACCTTCAGGCGTTCGGCGTACTCGTGGGCAGCCTTGATGTCGTGGATGGAGCAGGGGCCGACCACGACGAACAGGCGATGGTCCTTGCCGTCGAGAATATCGCGCACCACTTGGCGGCCGGCAGTCACGGTTTGCAGGGCCGTGGCGCTGAGGGGGATTTCCTTCTTGAGCTGATCGGGCGTGATCAGGGTCTCGTTGGAGGCAACGTTTAAGTCGTCGATCGGTAAATCAGCCATCGTGTTACTCGTCAGGTCACGGGTGCCGGCCGCCAGCAATCCCCGTGCGGCCCAGCAGCAAGAATGTTCGCAGCGGGGAGCCGAACCTTAGCGCGTTACAGGTGGCGCGACAATGGGCTTTGGCCTGTCAGGGCAGGGATTTTCCCGTGCTGGTGGCGCCGTTGCGCGATTGGGGTGCCCAGCGGGCCGCAACCAGTGTAAAAAAGCGCACTGACATTTACCTGGAGATCGGCATGCATCCGCGCAAACCACGTATCGGTATCATCGGCAGTGGTGCCATCGGCGGCTTTTATGGGTTGATGCTGGCGCGGGCCGGTTTCGACGTGCACTTCCTGCTGCGCAGCGAATACGAGGTGGTACGCGACCAGGGGCTGGTGCTTGAAAGTGCCGTGCATGGCGCCTTGCACATGCAGGTTCAGGCGTATGCCAATGTTGCCGATATGCCGCAATGCGACTGGCTGCTGGTGGGCGCCAAGGCCACCAGCAACGACCAGCTGGCGCCGCTGATCGTGCAGGCCGCCGCACCTGACGCACGCGTGGTGCTGCTGCAGAATGGCCTGGGTGTGGAGGAGCAACTGCGCCCGGCATTGCGCGACGACATGCACCTGCTCGGCGGCCTGTGCTTCATTTGCGTCAATCGCCAGGCTCCGGGTGTGATCCGCCATCAGGCACTGGGTGCGGTCAACCTGGGCTATCACAGTGGGCCGGCAAGCGAGGGTGGTGCTGCGCTGGTCAAGGAGGGGGCGGGGCTGTTCCAGGCGGCGGGTATCGATTCGCAGGCGATGGACAATTTGAGCCAGGCCCGTTGGCAGAAGCTGGTGTGGAACGTGCCATATAACGGGCTTTCGGTGTTGCTCGGCGCCAGCACCACGCCGCTGATGGCCGAGCCGCACAGCCGGGCGCTGATTCAGGCGTTGATGGACGAGGTGGTGCAAGGCGCTGCGGCGTGTGGCCATGTGCTGCCCGAGGGGTATGCCGAGCATCTGTTCCAGGTCACCGAACGGATGCCCGACTACTGGCCAAGCATGTACCACGACCATGTCCAGCAGCGCCCGCTGGAGCTTCAGGCCATTTATGGTGAGCCGCTGGCGCACGCACGGGCGGCGGGTTGCAGCTTGCCGCGCATGGAGATGCTGTACCAGGCGCTGTCGTTCATCAGTCGCGATACACGCCCCGTCTGACGCCCCCCTGCGGCCCGCGCCAGCAGCACGCCGGACGGCAAAGCGTGCGTGCGGCGCGCTGCTAAGCTGAAGCTTGCTCTGCCGCAGCGGCAGTCGAGGAGGTCGAATGATCCGCTCCATGCTGTACGCCACCGACCTCGGTGTCTACGCCCCTTTTGTGATGCAGCACGCCCTGGCTTTGGCGCGCACGTTCAATGCAGAGTTGTATGTGATCCACGCCGTGGAGCCCATGGGCCAGTTCGCCGAATCGCTGCTGCAAAGCTATCTCGATGAGCAGACGCTCGACCAGTTGCACAGCCAGGGCGTCAACACGGTCATGGCCAATATCGAACAGCGCGTGCTGGAGAACTTTCGCGATGAACTGGGCGAGGAGGCGGACCTGGCGGTCATCAAGGCGGTCCGCGTGCGCCAGGGGGATCCTGCCCAGGTCATACTCGACCAGGCGCAGCGCTTGAGTGTCGATTTGCTGATTTTCGGAAGCCACAGTGCTGGCGCGGGCGTTGATGTACCGCTGGGGCGAACGGCGGTGCGGTTGCTGCAGTTGTCGCCTGTGCCGGTGTATATGGTGCCGCTTGCACAGCACCTGGGACGTAGGAAAACGTGAAGCTGGCCGTAGGCTATTACTGGGGCGCGTGTAACAAAATAGTTCTAGATTTATTTCCAGAACCACTAATATAGTTATATATCGTCGCTGCCTGCTGCCGCTGACTCACCGCTGAACCGAGGGAAACCTATGAAGCTTCAACAACTGCGCTACATCTGGGAAGTGGCGCACCACGACCTCAACGTCTCCGCGACGGCGCAGAGCCTGTATACCTCCCAGCCAGGTATCAGCAAGCAGATCCGTTTGCTCGAAGATGAGCTGGGCGTTGAAGTCTTTGCCCGCAGCGGCAAGCACCTGACCCGCGTCACGCCGGCAGGTGAGCGCATCATCAATACCGCTGGCGAAATCCTGCGCAAGGTCGAGAGCATCAAGCAGATCGCCCAGGAGTTCTCCAACGAGAAGAAGGGCACGCTGTCCATCGCCACCACCCACACCCAGGCCCGCTACGCGCTGCCGCCGGTGATCAGCAGCTTCATCAAGCAGTACCCGGAAGTGGCCCTGCACATGCACCAGGGCTCGCCGATGCAAATTGCCGAGATGGCCGCTGACGGCACTGTCGACTTCGCCATCGCCACCGAGGCGCTGGAGTTGTTCGGCGACCTGATCATGATGCCGTGCTACAAGTGGAACCGCTGCGTGGTGGTTCCGCAGGGGCACCCGCTGACCAAACTGCCAAAGCTGACCCTGGAAGCCGTTGCCGAATACCCGATCGTCACTTACGTGTTCGGTTTTACCGGCCGTTCCAAGCTGGACGAAGCCTTCAACCATCGCGGCCTGACGCCGAAAGTGGTGTTCACCGCCGCCGACGCCGACGTGATCAAGACTTACGTGCGCCTGGGTCTGGGTGTGGGCATCGTGGCCAAGATGGCCGTCGACACCAAGCTCGACAGCGACCTGGTGGCCCTGGATGCCAGCGAACTGTTCGAGGCCAGCATCACCAAGATCGGCTTCCGCCGTGGTACCTTCCTGCGCGGCTTCATGTGCGACTTCATCGAGAAGTTCGCCCCGCACCTGACCCGCGAAGTGATGGCCAAAGCCATCCAGTGCCATAACAAGCAAGAGCTAGAAGAGCTGTTTGAAGGCGTCGAGCTGCCGGTGCACTAAGCCGTTCGAGCATGAAAAAACCGGCCCAGTGGGCCGGTTTTTCTTTACCTGTCGATCAGCCCTTGCTGATCAGGTTGCCGGCGTGCAGGCCGCATTCCTTCTGGGTCGACTCTTCCCACCACCAGCGGCCTTCGCGCTCGTGCTGGTTCGGCAGCACCGGGCGTGTGCATGGCTCGCAGCCAATGCTGATGAAGCCGCGTTCGTGCAGGCTGTTGTAGGGCAGCTCGAGCATGCGGATGTAGCCCCACACTTCTTCGCTGCTCATCTGTGCCAGCGGGTTGAACTTGTACAGGGTACGCTCGGGGGTAGAGAAGGCGCTGTCGATCTCCAGTGCCGCCACCTGGCTACGCGTGCCGGGGCTCTGGTCGCGACGCTGGCCGGTGGCCCAGGCGCTTACCGTGGCCAGTTTGCGGCGTAGGGGTTCGATCTTGCGGATGCCGCAGCACTCGCCGTGGCCGTCCTTGTAGAAGCTGAACAGGCCCTTTTCCTTGACGAACGGGTCGAGCTTGCTGCGATCCGGGCTGAGGATTTCGATCGGCACGTTATAGTGTTCACGGACCTGGTCGATGAAACGGTAGGTCTCCGGATGCAGGCGGCCGGTGTCGAGGCTGAAGACCTTGACCTGTTTGTTCAGCTTCCAGGCCATGTCGACCAGCACCACATCCTCGGCGCCGCTGAAGGAGATCCACAAGTCGTCGCCGAAATGCTCGAAGGCGAGTTTCAGGATGTCTTGCGGGGACTTGTTGGCATAGGTCGCGGCGAGGGCGGCGACGTCGAAGGGTTGGCTCATCAGGCGGTTTCCATCTTGGCTGTGGCGCTGTGCGCTCGTAATGAGGTGATGGTAACAAAAAATGCTCGGTTAGACGCCTGGCATAACGGCCTTGTGGCACCGAATCAGAGCTGTTGCAAGGTCTCCATCAGCACCCGCACCTTGGCAATCGATTCTTCGTATTCCGACGCCCAGTCGGAGTCCGCCACCACTGCGCCGCCGCCCCAGCAACTGGCTTGACCCGCCTTGATCAGCACACTGCGGATGGCTATCGAGCTGTCCATCTCGCCGCGCACATCCACGTACAGCAACGAGCCGCAATACAGTGCACGGCGGCTGGGCTCCAGTTCATCGATGATCTGCATGGCGCGGATCTTCGGCGCCCCGGTGATCGAGCCGCCGGGGAAGCTGTCGCCAATCAGGTCCAGTGGGTCCTTGTCGGTGGCCAATTGCCCGGTGATGCTGCTGACCAGGTGGTGAACGTTGGGGTAGCTTTCCAGGCTGAACAACTCGGGCACCTTGACCGAGCCGATCTGGCAGGTACGGCCCAGGTCGTTGCGCAGCAGGTCGACGATCATCAGGTTTTCCGAGCGGTCCTTGGGGCTGTGCTGCAGCTCTTCGGCGTTGCGGGCGTCCTGGTCAGGGTTGCTTGAGCGTGGCCGGGTACCCTTGATCGGGCGAGTCTCGACCAGCCCTTGGCTGACGCGAATGAACCGCTCCGGCGAGAAACTCAGCAGTGCGCTGCCATCGGCCAGTTGCTGATAGCCGGAAAATGGCGTCGGGCACGCCTTGCGCAGCGCCTGATAGGCGCGCCAGGGGTCGCCCTGGCACGGTGCGCGGAAGCGTTGCGTCAGGTTGATCTGGTAGCAATCGCCGGCCTGGATGTAGCGTTGCACCTGGTCGAACGCTGCTTGGTAGTGCTCGGGTTTCAAGTCGCCGGTCATGCTGGCCAGCAGGTGGAAGTCGCCAGTTTCAGCACAATCGGGGGCTTCGAACAGGGCAACCAGGCGCTCGCGCTCAGTGCTTGCCAGGCTTGGGTGGAACACCAGCTGGCTGGTTGCCTGCGTGTGGTCGGTCACCAGTGCCCAGCGGTACAGGCCAAGTTGCGCATCGGGCAGGCCGAGATCATCGACGGCCAGGCTGGGCAGGTTTTCCAGGCGCCGGCCGAAGTCGTAGCTCAGGTAGCCAATCAGGCCGCCGGCAAACGGCAGTTCCACCCCAACCGGTAAGTCGGCGTGGCCCAGTTGTGCCAGCCCTGCGCGCAGCCGTTGGAGGAAGGCGCGGCCGTCCTCGTCTGCGTGGGCTTGCAGGTGTTGCACGGGCCAGGCGCTGAGCAGGTCGAAGCGGCCGCGTTCGGCACCGGGGCGGGCACTGTCGAGCAGAATCGCGCCGGGCGCCTGGCGCAGGCGGGCGAAATAGGCGGCAGGGTCAGGCTGGTAGGGCAGGGGGTGGAGCGTACAGGTCGGCATCAGTGTGGACGGCGATGTAAAAGCGAGGAGGGCGATTGTAGACCTGTGTAGGAAATGCGCCTAGCGTTAGCGCGACATTCAACATTGTGTTTTGCCCATTCGCAGCACAAGGCTGCTCCTACAGGGAAGGGCTGCGCAGTACCTGTAGGAGCAGCCTTGCGCTGCGAATGGCTGCAAAGCAGCCCCGGCAATCTCAGCGCGGATGCACGTGCCCGAACAGCCCTTGCGAGACACGAACGCGCTGTTCGGCATCCTCGGTCACACCGTCCTTGGCCAGCGCCTCGATGTGCGCCTCGATGGCGTGGGTGCGCTGGGTTAGCCCGCAGTCGTTGGCGATCTGGATGTTCAGGCCTGGGCGGGCGTTGAGCTCCAGAATCAGCGGGCCCTTTTCCTGGTCCAGCACCATGTCCACACCGATGTAGCCCAGGCCGCACAGCTCGTAGCAACCAGCCGCAAGCTTCATGAAGCCGTCCCAGTTCGGCAGTTGCACGCCATCCACGGCGTTGGTGGTGTCCGGGTGCTTGCTGATGATGTTGTTCAGCCAGGTGCCGCGCAGGGTCACCCCGGTGGCCAGGTCGACACCCACGCCGATGGCGCCCTGGTGAAGGTTGGCCTTGCCGCCGGACTGGCGGGTCGGCAGGCGCAGCATGGCCATCACCGGGTAGCCCATCAGCACGATGATGCGGATGTCTGGCACGCCTTCGTAGCTGATGCTCTTGAAGATCTGGTCGGGTGTTACTCGGTATTCGATCAACGCCCGGTCGCGGTGGCCACCCAGCGAGTACAGGCCGGTAAGGATGCTCGAGATCTGGTGCTCGATTTCCTCGTGGCTGATGATCTTGCCCGACACCGTGCGGTAGCGGTCCTCGAAGCGGTCGGCGATCACCAGGATGCCGTCACCGCCGGCGCCTTGCGCCGGTTTGATGACGAAGTCACTGCGCCCGCCGATGATTTCATCGAGCTTCTCGATCTCTTTCTCGGTCTCGATGACGCCGTACATTTCCGGCACATGGATGCCGGCCGCGAGCGCGCGCTCTTTGGTGATGATCTTGTCGTCGACGATCGGGTACAGGTGGCGCTTGTTGTACTTCAGGACATAGTCCGCGTTGCGCCGGTTGATACCCATGATGCCCCGGGCCTCCAGGGCTTTCCAGGTCTTGATCAGTCCGAACATCAGGCATCAGCCTTCTTCAGGAACGCCTTGAAGCGAACGAGCTCGGTCAGGCGGTAGCCGCGGTAGCGACCCATCGCCAGCATGAAGCCCACCAGAATCAGCAGCACCGCCGGGAAGGTGAAGACGAAGTACACCAGCTCCGGTACCATCATCAGCAGGTGCGCGACGGACGCTGCGAACAGGGTGCCGATGGCCACTTTCATGGCATGGCCACCGCCGCGCTCTTCCCAGGTGATCGACAGGCGTTCGATGGTCATGGTCAGAATCACCATCGGGAACAGCGCCACCGACAACCCGCGCTCCAGGCCCAGTTTGTGGCTGAACAGGCTGATGGCGGCGATCAGCACCACCACGAAGGTCAGCACCACCGACAGGCGTGGCAGCATCTGCAGCTTGAGGTGTTCGAGGTACGAGCGCAGTGACAGGCCCAGCGCCGTGATTACCGTGAACAGCACGATACCGAAGCCCAGCTGAGTCTCGCGGAAGGCCAGGGCGATCAGTACCGGGGTGAAGGTACCCAGGGTCTGCAGGCCGATCAGGTTGCGCAGCACCAGGATCACCAGCACACCGATCGGGATCATCACCATGATCATGAAGGTCTGCTGGGTCTGCAGCGGCAAGCCGTACAGCGAGTACTCGAGGAAGTCGGCGTCGGTGTTCTCGTCGGTCAGCTTGGCCAGGCGGATGGCGTTCATCTCGCTGTTGTTCATGCTGAAGGTGACGTTGGCTTTCTTGCCGCCATCGACGGTGATCAGGTTGTCATCACCGGTCCACCACAGCAGGCGGTCATTGGGCAGGCCCTGCTCGCCGGTGTCCGGGTTGAAGTACAGCCAGTCGTTGCCGTTGAAGCTGCGCAGCCACAGCTCTGGGGTCTGCGGGGTGTCGGCGACCAGGCGGATGGTGTGGACCTTTTCCATCGGCACGTGGGCGATGGACAACAGCAGGTCGATGACTTGGGCCTTCTTCATGGCCGAGGTGTCGCCGGCCAGCAGCAGCTTGACGTTGTCGTCGTTGAGGTTGTTGACGCGCTTGATGGTCTCGCTGACGAAGGTCTCGACGTCGGCCGAATGCTGGCGGATAGGCGCCATCAGGGCTTCGGCGGCGATCTTCTCGGGGCCGTCGACTGCCAGGCTGTCACGGAAGGTCGGGCCCTTGATGGTGGTCTTTTCGTTGCTGTAGCGCTTGGTCAGCACCAGGCGGTAGTAGAGCGTCTGGTTGCCGCTGGCGCGGCGTGCCGACCAGGTTACCTTACGGTTGCCGTCAGCACGGTTGACGCTCACCCCGTAGTTGTTGGAGATGAAGCTCTCGTTGAGGCTGACGTAGTCGCGGTTCAGCGGCGGCACGAACATCTGCACCTTGACCGGGTCTTTGGTGCTGGCCACGAACTCGACCTTGGCGTCGATATTCCACAGGTCGTCGGTTTCGTCTTCGGTCACCGGGATGCCGAGGAAGAAGATCTGATAAGCGGTGACCGCCACGCCCAGCAGCACCAGGACGGTGATCAGGACTTTCAGATGGAGGGTAAGAGAGCGCATCGGGATTACTCTGCTTTAGGAGCGTCGGTGGCACAGGCAGGTTTGCCGGCCGCGTATTTAAGGCTTGGGTCGACCAGCGCGTCGAAGTGCTTGAGCGCCTCGGAGCCGATCAGCAGCGGGAACTGGAACGCGCTGCGGTCGGTGAGGTTGACTTCGATGGTGCGCAGGGCCTGGCCCATGCAGATTTCGAGTTCGATGACCGGGCGCGCGGTGTAGGCCTTGCCCGATTCGGCATCGTAGTCGCCTGCCCGTCGCTTGATCTTGCTGACGCGCGCGAGGGGGCGTTCGATCGGGTGCGAGTGGGCGGCATCGATGGCCAGGTAGAAACGCACCCAGCTCTCGCCGTTGCGCTTGAAGCGCTTGATGTCGCGGGCGCTGAGCGAGGCGGTCTTGGCACCGGTGTCGAGCTTGGCGGCCACTTCCAGGTCCAGGTCGCCCAGCTTTGCGTATTCGTTGAGACCGTACACGGTCTTGCCCGCCGCTTGGCCGATGGCCGGCAGCAGGGTGAGGCATAGCAGCAATAAAACGGGTGTAAGTCTCATAATCCTGGCGCGGTACTGTGCAGGGTTCGGGGCAAGGCGACTGGCAACGACTGCGCAAGCTTCCTCGTTCATCTGTCAACAACATGAATAGATGACAGACACGCTATCCATACTCCGTCGGAGGCGCGGCATTCTATCACGCCGACGTCTTGACGCCAGCGCGTCGCGATCTGACAGCAGCGGGGCAGGGTTAGTTCGTTATTAGACGATTGTCGACAATGTTCATTTTTTCTTTGACTGATCGCGCTGAATTAGCTAATTTCTGGCCATGTGATTATCAGGGTGTCGACAATATGCTGGACCTATCCACTCCCAGCCCAGCGTTGGCGGACGAAACGGAAACCTTGTCCGAAAACGTCTTTCGGCGCATCCAGGCGGCCATCGTCAAGGGCGACATCGCCCCGGGCAGCAAGATCTCCGAGCCGGAGCTGGCGCGCACCTACGGCATCAGCCGCGGGCCGCTGCGCGAGGCTATCCACCGCCTCGAAGGCCAGCGCCTGCTGGTGCGCGTGCCGCATGTCGGGGCGCGGGTGGTGTCGCTCAACCATGCCGAGCTGATCGAGCTGTACGAAATCCGCGAATCGCTCGAAGGCATGGCCTGCCGCCTGGCCGCCGAGCGCATGAGCCAGGCTGATATCGACGAACTGCGCCGGGTGCTCGACACCCATGAGCGCGATGCGGCGTTCCAGGCGGGTGTCGGCTACTACCAGCAGGAAGGTGACTACGACTTCCACTACCGAATCATCCAGGGCAGCGGCAACCAGACCCTGGTCAAGATGCTGTGTGGCGAGCTGTACCAGCTGGTGCGCATGTACCGCATCCAGTTCTCCGCCACGCCCAATCGGCCACGCCAGGCGTTTGCCGAACACCACCGGATTCTTGATGCCATCGCCGACCGTGACGGTGAACTGGCCGAACTCCTGATGCGCCGCCACATCGGCGCGTCCAAACGCAACATCGAGCGTCACTACCTGGACGCCAACGACAATAGCCCACGAGGTGATTCATGACTGTGAAGAGCACGCCCGGCCAACGTTTCCGCGACGCGGTTGCCGCCGAACATCCCTTGCAGGTAGTCGGCGCCATCAACGCCAACCATGCCCTGCTGGCCAAGCGCGCCGGCTTCAAGGCCATCTACCTGTCCGGTGGCGGCGTGGCCGCAGGCTCGCTGGGCCTGCCGGACCTGGGCATCAGCGGCCTGGACGATGTGCTCACCGATGTGCGCCGCATCACCGACGTCTGTGACGTGCCGCTGCTGGTGGATGTCGACACCGGTTTCGGTGCCTCGGCGTTCAACGTGGCGCGTACCGTGCGCTCGATGAGCAAGTTCGGCGCGGCCGCCATCCACATCGAAGACCAGGTTGGCGCCAAGCGTTGTGGCCACCGCCCGAACAAGGAAATCGTCACCCAGCAGGAAATGGTCGACCGTATCAAGGCCGCCGTCGATGCCCGTACCGATGACAGCTTCGTGATCATGGCGCGCACTGATGCCCTGGCCGTCGAAGGCCTGAATGCCGCCCTGGACCGAGCCGCAGCGTGCGTCGAGGCCGGCGCCGACATGATCTTCCCGGAGGCCATTACCGAGCTTTCGATGTACAAGACCTTCGCTGATCGTGTGCAAGCGCCGATCCTGGCCAACATCACCGAGTTCGGCGCCACCCCGCTGTACACCACCGAAGAGCTGGCGTCGGTCGACGTGTCGCTGGTGTTGTACCCGCTGTCGGCGTTCCGCGCCATGAACAAGGCGGCCGAGAATGTCTACACGGCGCTGCGTCGTGACGGCACCCAGAAGAACGTGGTCGACACCATGCAGACCCGCATGGAGCTCTACGATGCCATTGGTTACCACGCCTTCGAGCAGAGCCTCGATGCGTTGTTTGCCCAGAAGAAAGGATAAGTGACTTCCTGTGCTGGCCCCTTCGCGGGACAAGCCCGCTCCCACAGGTACAGCGCAAGTTTCTAAAGCTGTGTTGGACGTGTAGGAGCGGGCTTGCCCGCGATGAGGCCGGTACAGGCACACCGAATTAGCCAGCAAGAAATCCATAACAAATTCAAGAAAGGAGAAACACCATGGCCGAAGCAAAAGTACTCAGTGGCGCAGGCCTGCGTGGCCAGGTGGCCGGCCAGACCGCACTGTCGACCGTTGGCCAGGCCGGTGCCGGCCTGACTTACCGTGGCTACGACGTCCGTGACCTGGCGGCGGGTGCTGAATTCGAAGAAGTGGCCTACCTGCTGTTGTACGGCGAGTTGCCAAGCAAAGCACAGCTGGCCGAATACAAGCACAAGCTCAAAGGCCTGCGTGACCTGCCGCAAGCCCTCAAGGAAGTGCTCGAGCGCATCCCGCGTGACGCTCACCCGATGGACGTGATGCGCACCGGCTGCTCAGTGCTGGGCACCCTGGAGCCCGAACTGACGTTCGACGCCCAACACGACAAGACCGACCGCCTGCTGGCGCTGTTCCCGGCCGTGATGTGCTATTGGTACCGCTTCACCCACCATGGCGTGCGCATCGACTGCACCAGCGATGAAGACACCCTCGGCGGGCATTTCCTGCACCTGTTGCACGGCAAGAAGCCAAGCGAGTTGCACGTCAAGGTGATGAACGTGTCGCTGATCCTCTACGCGGAGCACGAATTCAACGCCTCGACCTTCACCGCACGGGTCTGCGCTTCGACCCTGTCCGACCTGTACTCCTGCGTCACCGCCGCCATCGGCTCGCTGCGTGGCCCGCTGCACGGCGGTGCCAACGAAGCGGCGATGGAGCTGATCGAACGCTTCCAGAGCCCGCAGGACGCCACGGCCGAGCTGCTCAAGATGCTGGAGCGCAAGGACAAGATCATGGGCTTTGGTCATGCCATCTACAAAGAGTCCGACCCGCGCAACGAGGTGATCAAGGGCTGGTCGAAGCAGCTGGCTGACGAGGTCGGTGACAAGGTCCTGTACCCGGTGTCTGAAGCCATCGACAAGACCATGTGGGAGCAGAAACGCCTGTTCCCTAACGCCGACTTCTACCATGCGTCGGCGTACCACTTCATGGGCATTCCGACCAAGCTGTTCACCCCGATCTTCGTCTGCTCGCGCCTGACCGGCTGGGCGGCGCACGTGTTCGAACAGCGTGCCAACAACCGCATCATCCGCCCGAGCGCCGAGTATGTCGGCGTCGAACAGCGCCAGTTCGTGCCGATCGAGCAGCGCTGAATAGATCTAGAGAGGCAACCCGTTCCCTTGTGGGGGCGGGCTTGCCCGCGAAGGCGCCGGACCGGGCAACCGATGTGCACCTGCTGACGCCTTCGCGGGCAAGCCCGCTCCCACAGGGACGGAGCAACCTTCCGAATCCTGTGACCGAGCCTGATTCCATGATGAACACCGCATTCCGCAAGCACCTGCCAGGCACCGACCTGGACTACTTCGATGCCCGCGCGGCAGTCGAGGCTATCAAGCCCGGCGCCTACGACGGGTTGCCCTACACCTCGCGCGTGCTCGCCGAAAACCTGGTGCGCCGCTGCGACCCCGCCACCCTCGACGCCTCGCTCAGCCAACTGATCGAGCGCAAGCGCGACCTCGACTTCCCGTGGTTCCCGGCGCGCGTGGTGTGCCACGACATCCTCGGCCAGACCGCCCTGGTCGACCTCGCCGGCCTGCGTGACGCCATTGCCGACAAGGGCGGCGACCCGGCCCAGGTCAACCCGGTGGTGCCGGTGCAGTTGATCGTCGACCACTCCCTGGCGGTCGAATGCGGTGGTTTCGACCCACAGGCGTTCGAGAAAAACCGAGCCATTGAAGACCGCCGTAACGAAGACCGTTTCCACTTCATCAACTGGACCAAGAAGGCGTTCAAGAACGTCGACGTGATCCAGCCGGGCAACGGCATCATGCACCAGATCAACCTGGAGAAGATGTCGCCGGTGATCCACAGCGACCGCGGCGTGGCCTACCCGGACACCTGCGTCGGCACCGACAGCCACACCCCGCATGTCGACGCCCTGGGCGTGATCGCCATTGGTGTCGGCGGCCTGGAAGCCGAGAACGTGATGCTCGGCCGTGCCTCGTGGATGCGCCTGCCGGAAATCGTCGGCGTCGAGCTGACCGGCAAGCTGGCGCCGAACATCACCGCCACCGACCTGGTGCTGGCCCTGACCGAGTTCCTGCGTAAACAGAAAGTCGTCGGCGCCTACCTCGAGTTCCATGGCGAGGGTGCCCGTGCCCTGACCCTGGGCGACCGTGCGACCATCTCCAACATGGCCCCTGAATACGGCGCCACTGCTGCGATGTTCGCCATCGACCAGCAGACCATCGACTACCTCAAGCTGACCGGCCGCGAAGAGCAGCAGGTCAAACTGGTGGAAACCTACGCCAAGGCCACCGGCCTGTGGGCCGACAGCCTGGCCGGCGCCGTCTACGAGCGTACCCTGAGCTTCGACCTGTCGAGCGTGGTGCGCAACATGGCCGGCCCGTCCAACCCGCATGCCCGCGTGGCCACCAGCGACCTGGCGGCCAAGGGCATCGCCGGGGCCTGGGAAGATGTCCCGGGGCAAATGCCAGACGGCGCGGTCATCATCGCCGCCATCACCAGCTGCACCAACACCAGCAACCCGCGCAACGTGATCGCAGCGGGCCTTTTGGCACGCAATGCCAACAAGCTGGGCCTGGCGCGCAAGCCCTGGGTCAAATCTTCGCTGGCGCCAGGCTCAAAGGCTGTGCAGCTGTACCTGGAAGAAGCAGGGCTTGAGAAAGAGCTGGAGCACCTGGGCTTTGGCATCGTCGCTTTCGCCTGCACCACCTGCAACGGCATGTCCGGTGCGTTGGACCCGGTGATCCAGCAAGAGATCGTCGAGCGTGACCTGTATGCCACTGCGGTGTTGTCGGGTAACCGCAACTTCGACGGGCGCATCCACCCTTACGCCAAGCAGGCGTTCCTGGCTTCGCCGCCGCTGGTGGTGGCCTACGCCATCGCCGGGACCATCCGGTTCGACATCGAGAAAGACGTGCTGGGCGTGGTCGACGGCAAGGAAATCCGCCTTAAGGATATCTGGCCGAGCGATGAAGAAATCGACGCCGTGGTGCGTGCCTCGGTCAAGCCGGAGCAGTTCCGCAAGGTTTACATTCCGATGTTCGCCATCGAGGAAGACCGTGGGCCGAAGGTGGCGCCGCTGTACGCGTGGCGCCCGATGAGCACCTATATCCGCCGTCCGCCGTACTGGGAAGGTGCCTTGGCCGGTGAGCGCACCCTGCGTGGCATGCGCCCGCTGGCAGTGCTGCCGGACAACATCACCACCGATCACCTGTCACCGTCCAACGCCATCATGATGGACAGCGCGGCGGGTGAATACCTGGCGAAGATGGGCCTGCCGGAAGAAGACTTCAACTCCTACGCCACCCACCGTGGCGACCACCTGACCGCCCAGCGCGCCACCTTCGCCAACCCCAAGCTGTTCAACGAGATGGTGCGCAAGGACGACGGCAGCGTGAAGCAGGGCTCGTTGGCGCGTATCGAGCCGGAAGGCAAGGTGACCCGTATGTGGGAGGCGATCGAGACCTACATGGAGCGCAAGCAGCCGCTGATCATCGTCGCTGGTGCCGACTACGGCCAGGGCTCGTCCCGTGACTGGGCGGCCAAGGGCGTGCGCCTGGCGGGTGTCGAGGCGATCGTGGCCGAAGGCTTTGAACGCATTCACCGCACCAACCTGGTGGGCATGGGCGTGCTGCCGCTGGAGTTCAAGCCGGGTACGGACCGCAACACCCTGGGTCTGGATGGCAGTGAGACCTATGATGTGCTCGGTGAGCGCAAGCCGCGTGCAACGCTGACGCTGGTGGTTACCCGTCGTAATGGCGAGCGGGTCGAGGTGCCGGTGACGTGCCGCCTGGATACCGCCGAGGAAGTGTCGATCTACGAGGCGGGCGGGGTGCTGCAGCGCTTTGCCCAAGACTTCCTCGAAGCTTCTGCTTGAGTGTTTGGGGCTGCTTTGCAGCCCATCGCCGGCAAGCCGGCTCCTACAGGGATAGCGCTGTATTCGAAGCCTGCGCCGTAGCTGTAGGAGCTGGCTTGCCGGCGATGGGCCGCGCAGCGGACCTAAGGGTTATTGCATTTTCAGACAGGACAGCACAGCAATGGCACACGCACCACAAATCAAGATCCCCGCCACCTACATCCGTGGCGGTACCAGCAAAGGCGTATTTTTCCGCCTGGACGACCTCCCCGAGCCGGCGCAGATCCCAGGCCCAGCCCGCGATGCGCTGCTGTTGCGGGTGATCGGTAGCCCCGACCCCTACGGCAAGCAGATCGATGGCATGGGCGGCGCCACCTCGAGCACCAGTAAAACGGTGATCCTCTCGCGCAGCATCAAGCCCGAACACGACGTCGACTATCTGTTTGGCCAGGTCAGCATCGACAAGGCCTTCGTCGACTGGAGCGGTAACTGCGGCAACTTGTCTGCTGCGGTCGGTTCCTTCGCCATCAGTAGCGGCCTGGTCGACCCGGCGCGGGTGCCGCGCAACGGCATCGCCACCGTGCGCATCTGGCAGGCCAACATCGGCAAGACCATCATCGCCCATGTGCCGATTACCGAAGGTGAAGTCCAGGAAACCGGGGATTTCGAACTCGACGGCGTGACCTTCCCGGCGGCCGAGGTTCAGCTGGAATTCCTCGACCCAGCTGCCGACGAAGAGGGCGCAGGTGGGTCGATGTTCCCAACCGGCAACCTGGTAGATGACCTGGAAGTGCCAGGGGTTGGCACGTTCAAGGCAACCCTGATCAATGCGGGTATCCCGACCATCTTCGTCAATGCCAGCGATATCGGCTACACCGGCGCCGAGCTGCAGGACGCGATCAACGGTGACCCGCAAGCGCTGCTGCGTTTCGAGACGATCCGTGCCTACGGCGCCGTGCGCATGGGGCTGATCGAGCATGTCGACCAGGCAGCCGGGCGTCAGCACACGCCGAAAGTGGCCTTCGTCGCGCCACCGAGCACCTACACTGCGTCCAGTGGCAAGGTGGTTGCGGCGGCTGACATCGACCTGTTGGTGCGTGCATTGTCCATGGGCAAGCTGCACCACGCGATGATGGGCACTGCCGCGGTCGCCATCGGTACCGCTGCCGCCATCCCAGGCACGCTGGTCAACCTCGCCGCCGGCGGGCGCGAGCGCAGTGCCGTACGGTTCGGTCACCCTTCCGGTACCCTGCGGGTTGGCGCCGAGGCGCGTCAGGTGAGGGGCGAATGGACGGTGACCAAGGCAATCATGAGCCGCAGTGCTCGCGTGCTGATGGAAGGCTGGGTGAGGGTTCCTGGCGATAGTTTCTGACGCACCACTGGCGCTCGGCGTTCGATGACTGGGGCCGCTTCGCGGCCCATCGCCGGCAAGCCGGCTCCCACACCGAACCTGTGGGAGCTGGCTTGCCGGCGATGGGCTGCCAGGCAGCCCCACAATCACAGGAGCTGCAAATGAGCGCCAACGTGGACCTTAACCAGCGCCCCGACTACGACCGGGTGCTGCAAACCCTCGCCGATTACGTCCTCACCTACCGGGTCGAATCCCCGGAGGCACTGGACACCGCGCGCAACTGCCTGATGGACACCCTGGGCTGCGGCCTGCTGGCCCTGCGCTTCCCCGAATGCACCAAACACCTCGGCCCGTTGGTAGAGGGCACGGTGGTACCGAACGGCGCCCGCGTGCCCGGCACCGCCTACCGCCTCGATCCGGTCAAGGCCGCCTGGGACATTGGCTGCATCGTGCGCTGGCTGGACTACAACGACACTTGGCTGGCCGCCGAGTGGGCGCACCCTTCGGACAACCTCGGCGGCATTCTGGCCGTGGCCGATCACCTGTCGCAAAAACACGTGGCAAAGGGTGAAAGCCCGCTGCTGATGCGCGAAGTGCTCGAAGCCATGGTCATGGCGCACGAGATCCAGGGCGTGTTGGCGCTGGAGAATTCGTTCAATCGCGTGGGCCTGGACCACGTGATCCTGGTCAAGGTGGCTTCCACGGCCGTGTGCGCCAAGCTGATGGGGGCCAGCCGCGAGCAACTGCTGTCGGCGTTGTCGCATGCCTTTGTCGATGGCCAGGCGCTGCGCACCTACCGCCATGCACCCAACGCAGGCTCGCGCAAGTCCTGGGCTGCGGGCGATGCGTCCAGCCGGGGGGTGCGCCTGGCCGATATCGCGCTGCGTGGCGAGATGGGTGTGCCTGGCGTGCTCACGGCGCCGCAATGGGGCTTCTATGACGTGTCATTCAGTCATACCAACAAGGACCTGGCGCTCAAGCCCTCTGCCCAGCAGGAGTTGCGCCTGCCGCAGCCCTTGGCCAGCTATGTGATGGAGAACGTGCTGTTCAAAGTCAGTTTCCCGGCCGAGTTCCACGCCCAGACGGCCTGTGAAGCCGCCGTCCTGCTGCACCCGCAGGTGCGCAATCGCCTGCATGAGGTGGACCGTATTGTCATTACTACGCAGGAGTCGGCAATTCGCATCATTTCCAAGGTCGGCCCACTGGCCAATGCCGCTGATCGTGATCACTGCCTGCAGTACATGGTGGCGGTGCCGCTGATTTTTGGCCATCTGGTGGCCGAGCATTACGAGGATGTCTTCCACGCTGCCCACCCGAGTATCGACCGCTTGCGCGACAAGATGGAGGTGGTCGAGGACCCGCGCTTTACCCGTGAATACCTGGAGGCTGACAAGCGCTCGATCGCCAACGGCTTGCAGGTGTTTTTCAAGGATGGCAGCAGCACCGAGCAGGTGGTGGTGGAGTACCCGGTCGGGCACAGGCGTCGGCGCGGGGAGGGCATCCCCTTGCTGGAGGCGAAGTTCAGGGAGAACCTGGCGACGCGGTTTGCGCGGCAACGGTGTGAGGCGATTTTCGAGCTGTGCGAGGATCAGCAAAAGCTGGAGGCGACGGCGGTGCACAGGTTTGTGGATTTGTTCGTCATCTGAGCTTGACGCTGCCCGCGAGGAGCCCCGAGAGGGCAATAAAAAAACCCCAGCATTTCTGCTGGGGTTTTTTCTTACAGCGTACTGCTATTACGCTTGAACAACCGGGATCTTGGCGTTGGCCGCAGCCTCGCGGAACTCGGCGATCTGGTCGAAGCTCAGGTAGCGGTAGACGTCGGCAGCCATGCTGTCGATGTCCTGCGCGTACTGCATGTACTCTTCGACAGTCGGCAGTTTGCCGATGATCGAAGCGACAGCAGCCAGCTCGGCCGATGCCAGGTACACGTTGGTGGCGTCGCCCAGACGGTTCGGGAAGTTACGGGTCGAGGTGGAAACCACGGTCGAACCGGTCTGCACACGTGCCTGGTTACCCATGCACAGCGAGCAGCCTGGCATTTCCATGCGTGCACCGGCTTTGCCGTAGATGCCGTAGTAGCCTTCTTCGGTCAGCTGGTGAGCGTCCATCTTGGTTGGCGGAGCCAGCCACAGACGGGTCGGAATGCCACCCTTGACCTTCTCCAGCAGTTTGCCGGCAGCGCGGAAGTGACCGATGTTGGTCATGCACGAACCGATGAACACTTCGTCGATCTTCTCGCCCTGTACCGAAGACAGCAGGCGGGCATCGTCCGGGTCGTTCGGCGCGCAGAGCACAGGCTCTTTGACGTCGGCCAGGTCGATTTCGATGATTTCGGCGTATTCGGCATCGGCGTCGGCCGACAGCAGCTCAGGCTTGGCCAGCCAAGCTTCCATGGCCTGGGCGCGACGCTCCAGGGTGCGGGCATCGCCGTAGCCTTCGCCGATCATCCAGCGCAGCAGGGTGATGTTGGAAGTCAGGTACTCGGCGATGGCCTTTTCTGGCAGCTTGATGGTGCAACCGGCAGCCGAACGTTCAGCCGAGGCGTCGGACAGTTCGAACGCTTGCTCGACGGTCAGTTCGTCCAGGCCTTCGATTTCCAGGATGCGGCCGGAGAAGGCGTTTTTCTTGCCCTTCTTCTCGACGGTCAGCAGGCCCTTCTGGATGGCGTAGTAAGGGATGGCATGAACCAGGTCACGCAGGGTGATGCCAGGTTGCAGCTTGCCCTTGAAACGCACCAGGATCGACTCTGGCATGTCCAGCGGCATGACGCCGGTGGCGGCGGCGAAGGCCACCAGGCCGGAACCGGCCGGGAACGAGATGCCGATCGGGAAGCGGGTGTGCGAGTCGCCACCGGTACCGACGGTGTCAGGCATCAGCATGCGGTTCAGCCAGCTGTGGATGATGCCGTCGCCTGGGCGCAGCGACACGCCGCCACGGGTGCGGATGAAGTCTGGCAGGGTGTGGTGGGTGGTGACGTCGATCGGCTTCGGATAGGCCGCAGTGTGGCAGAACGACTGCATGACCAGGTCAGCGGAGAAGCCCAGGCACGCCAGGTCTTTCAGCTCGTCGCGGGTCATCGGGCCAGTGGTGTCCTGGGAACCGACGGTGGTCATCTTCGGCTCGCAGTAGGCACCTGGGCGTACGCCCTGGCCTTCTGGCAGGCCGCACGCACGGCCGACCATCTTCTGCGCCAGGGTGAAGCCCTTGGTCGAAGCGGCAGGCTGTTCCGGTTTCTTGAACAGGTCGACAGGGCCCAGGCCCAGCTCGGCGCGGGCTTTATCGGTCAGGCCACGGCCAACGATCAGCGGGATACGACCACCCGCGCGGACTTCGTCCAGCAGCACTTCGGTTTTCAGCTCGAAGTTGGTGACCAGTTCGTCGCTGCCGTGACGGCGCACTTCACCTTTGAACGGGTAGACGTCGATGACGTCGCCCATGGCCAGGTTGGTGCAGTCGAACTCGATTGGCAGGGCGCCGGCGTCTTCCATGGTGTTGTAGAAGATCGGGGCGATCTTGGTGCCGAAGCAGAAGCCACCGGCGCGCTTGTTCGGCACGTACGGAATGTCGTCACCGAAGAACCACAGCACCGAGTTTGTGGCGGATTTGCGCGACGAGCCGGTACCGACCACGTCACCCACGTAGGCGACTGGGAAGCCTTTGGCCTTGACCGCTTCGATCTGGGCCAGAGGGCCGACCGAACCTGGCTGCTGTGGCTCGATGCCGTCACGGGCCATTTTCAGCATGGCCAGGGCGTGCAGCGGGATGTCAGGGCGCGACCAGGCGTCCGGGGCAGGGGACAGGTCGTCGGTGTTGGTTTCGCCAGGCACCTTGAATACGGTCAGGGTGTACTTGTCGGCGATGGCCGGACGCGAGGTGAACCACTCGCCGGCAGCCCAGGACTCGAGCACGGCCTTGGCGTGGACGTTGCCCGCCTTGGCTTTTTCGGCCACGTCGTGGAAGGCATCGAACATCAGCAGGGTGTGCTTGAGCTTTTCGGCCGCGACGGCGCCCAGTTCGGCGTCATCCAGCAGCGCGACCAGCGTTTCGATGTTGTAGCCGCCCTGCATGGTGCCCAGCAACTCGGTGGCGAGCTTGCGGTCGATCAGCGGGGATTTGGTTTCGCCCTTGGCCACGGCGGACAGGAAGGCAGCCTTGACATAGGCAGCTTCGTCGACCCCTGGCGGTACACGGTTGGTGATCAGGTCTACGAGGAAGGCTTCTTCGCCGGCCGGCGGGTTTTTCAGCAGCTCGACCAGGCCTGCAGTTTGTTCGGCGTTCAGCGGCTGGGGCACGATACCCAGGGCGGCACGCTCTTCGATGTGTTTGCGGTAGGCTTCAAGCACAGTTATTACCCTCATCAGTGGTCCCTAAAGGGAGTCCGGGACGCTCATCCAGCATTCCCTGCACCCATGCGCAATGACGGCTTCTTGGGCCGCCCAGCCAGGGTCGCAGAGAATCCTTACAGAAGCTGCTTTCAAAGTTTTACGCCTGCAGAACGGGGAGCTGATGAGGGCTGGCACGGGCATGCGAGGGTGCATGGCCCGGGCCAACGCCGTTCTACCGGATTAACTGTGCTCGTGACGCTTTGAAAACAGCTTCCAACGGACATTGTTGCCTTGAAAAGGCCGGATGATTCTACGGCAAAAAAAGCCTGAAGGTAAGGCGGCGAAGATGACTTTAACGAGTGACCCTGGTTAGACAAAGGGCTAACATGGGCCCGTGTTCCACCGCCAAGCTGTTGTTTTTCATGTCCAACAAGTCCATCAAAACCCCTTGCGTCGGCCTGTGCTCCACGGTGTACGGAGACACGGTATGCCGCGGCTGCAAGCGTTTTCACCACGAAGTGATCAACTGGAACGGCTACGACGACGCGCAGAAACGCGCCGTGTGGCTGCGTCTGGAGCAGTTGCTGGTGCAGGTGATGATGGCCAAGCTGGAAGTCTTCGACAAAAGCCTGCTGCGCCTGCAGTTGGAGCAGCGCTCCATCCGCTTTGTGGATCAACAGTCGGAATATTGCTGGGCTTACCAGTTGATCGCCCGTGGGGCCCGGATGATCCGTGACCTGGAGGCTTACGGCATGGTATTGCTGCCGGAGTTTCGAGGCTGGGAGTTGCCGCAACTGCGCGACGCCATCGACCGCGAGTTCTTTCTGCTGTCCGAGGCGCATTACCAGCGCTATATCGCCCCGAGCTTCTTGCGCGATGCCCTGGAGAATGGGCAGGGCTGAAATTTCACTGGCCTCTTCGCGGGCTTGCCCCGCGAAGAGTCCGGAATATTTCTCGGCTCAGTCGCCGGTATATTCGCACCCGCTGGTGCAGGTCTCGTGAATGCGCACCTTGGACAGCTCTGGCAGCAACGGTTTGACCTGTTCCCAGATCCACTTGGCGATCACTTCGCTGGTGGGGTTTTCAAGGCCTGGAATGTCATTCAGGTAGTTGTGGTCCAGCTGTTCGTAGATCGGCTTGAAGATCGCCTTGATCTCGGAAAAATCACGAATCCACCCGGTGTGCGGGTCAAGCGGGCCGGTCAGGTGCAGGCCGACCTTGAACGAGTGACCATGCAGGCGACCACACTTGTGCCCGGCAGGAACGTGCGGCAGGCGGTGGGCCGATTCGAATGTGAACTCTTTGAAAATTTCCACGCTGTCAGAACTCTGTATGAATCAAGAATGCGCGCAGTTTATCATGGCGCCAGCTGTTTTCAGGTTGAATTAAGGACCGCTGGGTAATCTTAACCCCGTAGACAACTTGAACATCTCTCAGGAGAGAAGACACGATGAAAACCTTGATTGCCCTGTTCACCGCCGCCGCCCTTACCCTGGGCGCCAATGCCGCTTTCGCCAAGGACGTTCAGCCTGACGAAGTGGTCAAACTGGTCAACGCCAAGACCATCAAGTCGCTGGATGAGCTGAAAGCCACCGCCATGGCCAAGCACCCGGGCGCCACGGTCACCGACTCGGAACTTGAAGACGAATACGGCCGCTACATCTACAAGGTCGAGCTGCGCGACGCACAGAACGTCGAGTGGGACGTCGACCTGGATGCCAAGACCGGTGAAGTACTCAAGGACGCACGAGACAACTGATGATCCACTTACCGCGGCCGGCGCGATACCTCGCGCTTTCGCTGCTGGCTGTCTGCTCCCTGGCGGCTGCCCGTGACCTGGATCAGGATGAGGCCCTGGCGTTGCGCCAGAAGGGCGTCATCCTGCCGCTCGAACAGCTGCTGGAAACCGCCCTGGGGCGTCACCCCGGGGCGCGTTTGCTGGAGGCCGAGCTGGAAGAAGACGACGATCGCTACGAATACGAAGTCGAGTTGCTGACTGCCGAAGGTGTGGTCCGCGAAATCAAGCTAGACGCCAGTACCGGTGCCCTGCTCAAAGACGAGGAAGACGACTGAATGCGCCTGTTGCTTGTCGAGGACAATGTTCCGCTGGCCGATGAACTGATCGCCGGCCTGCAGCGCCAGGGCTACGCCGTTGACTGGCTGGCCGATGGCCGCGATGCGGTGTACCAGGGCCAGAGCGAACCCTACGACCTGATTATCCTGGACCTCGGCCTGCCAGGCTTGCCGGGGCTCGACGTGCTCGCCCAGTGGCGTGCCGCTGGCCTGGCCACGCCAGTGCTGGTGCTGACCGCGCGCGGCTCCTGGGCCGAGCGCATCGAAGGCCTCAAGGCCGGTGCCGACGACTACCTGAGCAAACCCTTCCACCCCGAAGAGTTGCAGTTGCGCATCCAGGCGTTACTGCGCCGTGCCCGTGGCCTGGCCAACCAGCCCACCTTGGAAGCCGCCGGCCTGCACCTGGATGAAAGCCGGCAGTGCGTGAGCCGTGACGGTGTCGATATCCAGCTGACCGCTGCCGAGTTTCGGCTGCTGCGTTATTTCATGCTGCACCCGCAGCAGATCCTGTCCAAGAGCCACCTGGCCGAGCACCTTTACGATGGCGAGACCGAGCGCGATTCCAATGTCCTTGAAGTGCACGTCAACCACCTGCGCCGCAAGTTGGGCCGCAGTGTGATCGAGACGCGTCGCGGGCAAGGCTATATCTACGCCGGAAGCGTCGCGTGAAGTCGATTCAGGCGCGGCTGAGCCTGGGTCTGGTGGCCGTGCTGGTGGTGGTGGGTGTGGTGCTGGCGCAACTCACTCTGTGGCTGTTCGAGGCGGGCCTGCAGCGCTACCTGGAAAACGGCTTGCGCAAGGAAAGCGAGAACCTGCTGGTGGCCCTGGTGCGGGGGCCTTCAGGTTTGCAGTTGGACGAGCGGCGCATATCTGCGGCCTATCAGCGGCCGTTTTCCGGGTATTACTTTCGCATCGATTTTGACCAAGGCACCTGGCGCTCGCGTTCGCTGTGGGACCTGGACATGCCCAAGCCCGCCGCCCCTGGGCTTTCCGATAGCCACGAGCTGGGCCCAGAGGGGCAGCAATTGCTGGCGCTGCGCGCTGACTATCGCCGCCTAGGCCAGGACATCTCGATCAGCGTGGCGCAGGATTACTCACCGGTGCGTGAAGGCTTCCGGCGCATGCAGCAGATCGGCCTGGGCATGGGGCTGGTGGCGTTGATACTGGTGCTGGTGCTCCAGCGCGTCACGGTTAAGCGCTCATTGCGCCCGCTGGAGCGTGCCCGCCAGCAGATCGCCCAGCTGCAACAAGGGCAGCGCTCGCAACTGGATGCCGAAGTACCTGTCGAGCTGGTACCGCTGGTGGGGCAGATCAACCACTTGCTGAGCCACACCGAAGACAGCCTGCGGCGCTCGCGCAATGCCCTGGGCAACCTTGGCCATGCGCTGAAGACGCCGTTGGCGGTGTTGCTGAGCCTGGCGTCCAGCGCGCGTTTGGAGGGCCTGCCTGACGTGCGCGAGCAAATGCGCGCGCAGCTTGAGCACATTCAGCAGCGCCTGGCACGCGAACTCAACCGCGCTCGCCTGGCGGGTGACGCCTTGCCCGGTGCCCAGTTCGATTGCGATGCCGAATTGCCGGGGTTGTTGAGCACCTTGGGCATGATCCACGGCGAAGGCCTGCTGCTTGAGCGGGACGTACCGCCGGGGCTGCTGTTGCCGTGGGACCGCGAGGACGTTCTGGAGTTGCTGGGCAACCTGCTGGACAACGCTTGCAAATGGGCAGACTGCGAAGTGCGCCTGGGCATTGCACCGAGCGACGGCGGTTACCGGTTGTGGGTCGACGATGATGGCCCAGGTATTCCAGAAAACCAGCGCCTGCAGGTGCTGGAACGGGGCTCGCGGCTGGATGAGCAGGTCGATGGGCATGGCCTGGGGCTGGGTATCGTGCGCGATATCGTCGAGGCCTGGGGCGGGCAACTGGCGTTGCTTCAGAGCCCATTGGGCGGGTTGCGGGTGAGCATCGACTTGCCGCGCAGGGTTAGATAATGCCGTGGCCGCTTCGCGCCCCTTTCGCGACGCAAGGCCGCTCCCACAGCATTGCCGCAGCGGCCCTGTGAGCAGATCACCACTGCAAAAAAATTGCAGTACAGGCGCATTTTTTTGAATTGGCCCTCGCCAATCCCACCCGGCACAATCCCCGCACGAAACTTCCCAGTTTCCATCTCTCCACGGACGGAGCCCCTTGCGCTATTGCTCTGGCAATACAGGGCCCAGGCCAGCGCGGCTGGGCTTTCTTTTTAACCAGAAAAACTACGATTTCGATTATTCACATGCCTGCCTCGCGTTCCGAAAGTCGTCTGCAGCGGCTGTTGCCCGCACCCCTGAATATTCCCCCCAAAGAATGGCTGCGCGCTGGTATCGGCGCCTTGCTTGGCCTGTTCCTGGCCGGCTGGCTGACCAGCATGGCCTATGGCCCCGGCATCGCTTTGCACCTTCTGGGCCCTTTGGCCGCCTCGGCAGTGTTGGTATTTGCCGTGCATTCCGGGCCTTTGGCCCAGCCCTGGCCCGTGCTGGGCAGTTACGCCCTGGCGGGCGCCGTCGGCCTGGCCATGCGCCAGGGGTTCGGGCCTGAGCTTTGGGTGGCTGCTGCTGCTCTGGCGCTTTCGGTACTGGTGATGTGCCTGTTGCGCTGCCTGCACCCACCGGGCGGCGGTGTGGCGGTCAGTGCGGTGCTGGCCGACCCCGGCCTGGCCGGCCTGGGGGATCACCTGCTGGAGCCGGTGCTGCTCAATGCGCTGATTCTGGTGGCAGTGGCGGTGGTCTACAACCGCCTGACTGGCGTGCGTTACCCCAAAGGCATGGCTCCACGCAAAGAGCTGCATCACACCCACGACCCGCTGCCCAGCGAGCGTGTCGGGGTCAGCGGCGCCGACTTGGACCAGGCCCTTGAAGAGCTGGGCGAGTTCGTCGATGTCACCCGGGACGAACTGGAGCGCATCATCCTGGCCACTGAACAGCATGCGTTGCAGCGCAGCCTGGGCGGTATCACTGCAGCCTCCGTGATGTCGCGCGATGTGCAGTTCGCGTCACCAGACACCACCCTGGAGCAGGCGTGGAAGCTGCTGGCCAGCCACCACCTGAAAACCCTGCCGGTGCTGCAGCACGGCAAGCTGGTCGGCATCGTCAGCCTAAGTGACCTGGTAGGGCCGGCTATGCAGCGCGGGCGGTTCCGCTGGCGCGGCCTGTTCGGGCGCAAGGCGGTGCGCATGGAGCAGGTGATGAGCCGGCGGGTGGTCAGCGTCAGCAGCCAGCACCCGCTGGAGCGCCTGCTGCCCTTGTTGTGCGAGCAAGGGCTGCACTGCCTGCCGGTGCTCGACAATGGCCAACTGGTCGGGGTGGTCACCCAGACCGACCTGATCGCCGGCCTTAAGCGGCAATTGCTGAGCGCCGCCGGCAGTGCCTCAGATAACCGGGTCCCAGCGCTGTGACCAATCGCTGGCGCCGGCAGCCACCAGCTGGCGGAGTATCGCGAAGGCCTGTTGCAGTGCTTCGCTGTCGCGCTTGCGCGGGTACACCAGGAACGTCGGGTAGGTGAACTCTGGCGCCTGCGGCACGCGCTCGAACACGCCGCTGTCCAGGTAAGCCTGCACCACACGGGTTCGGAAGTAGCCACTGCCGCCCTGGTCGAGGATGAACTGCAGGGCCAGCGGCCCGAGGTTGAAACTCAGTGCCGGGCGCGCGCAGTCGGGCAGGGCGGCGTCGTGCTGGCGGCGGAACGCCTCGCCCCAGTCGATGTAAATGTACGGGTCAGGCTGATCGACCCGGCGCACGCGGATCAGCTTCTCTTCCATCAACTGCTCGACTTGCAGGCCTGGCCCGTAGGTCGGCTGATAGACCAGCGCGGCGTCCAGCAGGCCCATTTCGACCTTGCGCAGCAGCGATTCGCCGTCGCTCACTTCGCTGCGGATGGCATGGCTGGGCAGTTCGCGGTGCAGCGCACTGACCCAGTCGAGCATCATCGGGTTACCCAGGCTCACTTCGCCGCCCACATGCAGCACTTGCTGGCAACCTTCGGGCAGCGGCAGGTCGCGGCGCGCCGCCTCCCAGGTCTGCACCAGCTGGTTGGCATAGCTGACGAAGGCCTCACCATCGCTGGTCAGGCTGGCGCCGTTGCGGCTGCGTACGAACAACTGGCAGCCCAGTTGCTGCTCAAGGCGCTGGACCCGCGCAGTGATCGCCGTTTGTGACACGAACAGGCGTTCGGCGGCGGCGACCAGGCTGCCGCAGCGCACGATTTCCAGAAAGGTACGGGCCTGATCGATGTCCATGGGCTGCTCGGTGGCTAAAAGGGGCGGCCTATTCTAGAGGCTTTGCACCGTTATGGGGCGTATTCGTGTTGTCTGCAAATTTGCAGGTCGGTTGTGACTTTAGTCCCATGGCGCGCCCGGCGTGGCGGTCCATACTCAAGTTTCGCCCTTCAATAACAACAAGTACCGGGTTCCCTTAGACATGAGCTATCAGCACAGCTACGCCCATTCCATCGCCGACCCTGCCGCTTTCTGGGCCGAGCAAGCCGCGCACCTGGCCTGGCACCGCAAGCCTTCCCTGACCCTGCAGGAAAACCCTGACGGCACCCACCGCTGGTTTGCCGACGGCCGCCTGAACAGCTGCCACCTGGCACTCGACCATCAGATCGAACAAGGCCGTGGCGAGCAGTTGGCGCTGATCTACGACTCGCCGGTGACCGGTACTCAACAGACGTATACCTACTGCCAGCTACGCGACGAGGTGGCACGCCTGGCCGGTTTGCTGCGCCAGCTGGGGGTCGGCAAGGGCGATGGGGTGATCATCTACATGCCCATGGTGCCGCAGGCGGCCATGGCCATGCTGGCGTGCGCGCGGATAGGCGCGGTGCATTCGGTGGTGTTCGGCGGTTTTGCCGCCAACGAGCTGGCCTTGCGTATCGATGATGCCCGCCCCACGTTGCTGCTGACGGCGTCCTGTGGCCTGGAGTTCGACCGGGTAATCGAATACAAGCCGCTGGTCGATCGTGCCCTGCAATTGGCCCGTCACCAGCCGCGCCACGTGCTGGTCCTGCAACGCCCCCAGGCCACCGCCCACTTGCAGCCAGGCCGCGACCTGGACTGGCAGCAGGCGTTGGCAGCGGCCGGGCCGGTGGCCCCTGTCGAGCTGGACGCCGGTGACCCGCTGTACATCATGTACACCTCCGGCACCACCGGAAAGCCCAAGGGCATCGTGCGTGAAAACGGCGGCAACGCGGTTGCGCTGTGCTATGCCATGCGCCACATCTACGGCATGCAGGCGGGCGATGTGTGGTGGGGTATTTCTGACGTGGGTTGGGTGGTGGGGCATTCGCTGATCGTCTACGGGCCGTTGATGAGCGGCTGCACCACGGTGTTCTATGAAGGCAAGCCGATCCGCACCCCGGACGCCTCCGCCTACTGGCGCGTGGTCGAGCAATACAAGGTCAACGCGTTGTTCTGTGCGCCGACCGCCATGCGCGCCATCCGCAAGGAAGACCCGGACGGTGAGCGGATCAAAGGGCACGACCTGAGCTCGCTGCGCCAGTTGTTCCTGGCCGGGGAAAAACTTGATTCAAGCACCCACGAATGGTTGGAGCGGGTCACTGGCAAACCTGTGCACGACCATTGGTGGCAAACCGAGACCGGCTGGCCGGTCACCGCGCCCTGTGTTGGGCTGGAGGGCAGCGCGGCACGTGCAGGGTCCAGCAACCGCGCAGTGCCGGGTTACCACGTGCGTGTGCTGGACGATGACGGCCATGTGCTGGGGCCCAACCACCAGGGGTCGATTGTGATCGCGCTGCCGTTGCCGCCTGGGTGCAGCCAGACGCTGTGGGGCGATCACGAGCGCTACCTGCAAGCGTACCTGCGCACTTACCCGGGCTACTACCACACGGGCGATGGCGGCTACCTGGACGATGACGGCTTCGTCTACATCATGGGGCGCACGGACGACGTGATCAACGTCTCTGGGCATCGCCTGTCCACCGGCGAAATGGAGGATCTGGTGGCGCGTCACCCGGCGGTGGCCGAGTGCGCGGTGATCGGCGTGCATGACGATATCAAGGGTCAGGTGCCGCTGGCGCTGGTGGTGCTGAAAGACGGCGAGGGCATTGCCGAGTCGCAGTTGCTGGTAGACTTGGTCGGCAGTGTGCGCGAAGAAATCGGTGCGCTGGCGTGTTTCAACCGGGTGCGATTGGTCAAGCGGTTGCCCAAGACCCGGTCGGGGAAAATTTTGCGAGCGGTGCTGCGCAAGATTGCCGATGGGCAGGACTATGTGCCGCCGTCGACCTTGGATGACCCGGCGGTGCTGGGGGAGATCGAGGCCGTGTTGGCGGACCTGCCGCGGGCGGGTTGATTCGGTGGTATTGATGGCCCATTCGCGGGGCAAGCCCGCTCCCACAGGAAGCCCCCGGCTTTCAGGTTCGGTGACATGCCGGTGGGAGCGGGCTTGTCCCGCGAATGCGCCAGTTCAGCCAACAAAGAGCTCAGGCCCCACCTGATGCAACTGCCCCAAGCGGCTGCGGGTGCGCATCAGGTCGGCAATTGACCCGCCCAGGCTTTCGTCCAGCGGCCGCCGCCCGATCACTGTCACCTGCTTGTCCTGGTCATACAGCACATCCACCAGGTTGACGAACCGCTGCTGCGCTGCCAGCGAACATTCCGACAGGTCGTCCAGCCCATCGATGACCCACGCATCGTACTGCGCCGCCAGCGCCAGGTAATCGATCACCGCAGTAGGCTGCTCGCACAGGTCGTCGAAGGCGAACATCACCTGCCGGTCGTTACTGGCCAGCACGCGCAGGCTGCGATTATTGATGTCCAATGTGGCCGGCTGCGCGTCCGGTACGCTCACCGCCTGGCGTTGCTCGGCAGTGCCGGGCCACACATAGTGCCCCTGGGTAAAACGCTGATGCTCGCGGTTGGCCGGCAGGCTGCGAAAGTCGGTGTCGCCACCGACTTCCAGCACCTGCATGCGCCCGTTGATCAGGCGGATCACCGGCAGGAAGCGTTCGTGGTACAGCGGATTGGGCAGCAGGCCTTCAGGTGCGTAGTTCGACGTCACCAACAGGAAAACCCCACGCTCGAACAGTGCGGTGAACAGCCGAGTGAGCAGCATGGCATCGCCGATGTCATGCACATGGAACTCGTCGAAGCACAACACCCGGCACTGGCCAATCAGCTCGTCCAAGGTAGCGCCCAGTGCGTCGTCCAGCGCGCGGTGGCGGTGCATGCCCTGGTGCAGGCGGGCAAAAAAATCATGGAAGTGCAGGCGTCGTTTGGCCTGTACCGGCACGGCCTGGAAAAACCCGTCGAGCAGCCAGCTTTTGCCACGGCCGACCGAGCCGTGCAGGTACAGGCTGCACGGTTGCCCATGTTCCAGCTGCGCCAGTTGCTCGGCCATGCTGTGGATGACCCGGCGTTGGCCGTCGCTGAGCTGGTAGCCACGGCTGCACGCCTTGTCTTCGAACCAGGCCAGCAGTTCGCTTTCAGGGGCAGTGTTGGCGCGCAGGCGCTGGCCGAGCTGACGCAGCGGGGTAGGGATCCAGGCAGGCAAATCAATAGCTCCTTGGTCGATGGCGGTGCAGGGCGCAGCTTGCGCGACGGTCGCCATTTTGACCAATAGAGAAAGCAGTGGGCAATGATCGCCTGACGAGATAGGTCGTGCGCTCGCTTAGGCTTTACGCTCCAGCTGGCGCTCGATCATGTACTTCACTGTCAACCGGCGTTCCTTGAGGTGGCGTAGGTCTTCGTCGACGAAGTTGCCGGCCGAGATCGATTCGGCGGCCAGCACCTGGTTGTCGATGTCCATGTACTCGTCCAGCAGGCGGTCGAGGGCTTTGTCTTGCTGGCGACGTTGCTGGACGATTTCCCGCGGGTAGTGCAGGTCTTGGTAAAGGTCGTGTGAGACAGGCATGGATACCTCCTTGGTCAATGAATGCGCCTATCTGATTGGAAAGGCGAAATGCGATTGTGTTGAAGCCATGCAGGCGGAAAGCGACGGATGGTTGCCAGGCTGGGGGTATTGGCAGAGGGAAGGGACTAACTTGCTGTTTTAAAGCATTTTTTTTACATCAGGGGGTTCACAGGCCGAAAGATTGTTGTTAAAGTGCCGCGCATTCCAAGACAACAACCCAGTTGTCACTCAGTTGGAATTGTCAGAGCAGCGTTTGCTGCATCTCGATACAGGGGCGTCGCCAAGCGGTAAGGCAGCAGGTTTTGATCCTGCCATGCGTTGGTTCGAATCCAGCCGCCCCTGCCATTTTCTGATTCAACTCATTATTTCTTCCCGGTGCTTAGCCAGATAAGCGCTGGGTTTTGTCGTTTCCGGTTTTTAGTCCTGGCATGCCCGCCAAACTGTAGGAGCAGCCTTGTGCTGCGAAGAGGCCAGTGACCGTCAGGGAATGTCCGCTGCGGCTGCCGGCCTCTTCGCAGCACAAGGCTGCTCCTACAGTTAGCGTGCGTAAAGCAGGCACAGTTGGCGTGCGTACAACAGATGCTGTAAAGCTACGCCGAGACGCGCAGCAATTCACTCAGCACCCGCGCCAATTCTTCGGCCTGTACTGGCTTTTGAATCACCAGGCTACCGGGCAGTTCCAACCCTTCCAGTTCCGCATACCCCGTCAGAAACACCACCGGTAAACGCGGGTGTCGCACGCGCGCTGCCAGGGCCAACTGCGCGCCATTGAATTCGGGCATGGCGAAATCGGTCAGCAACAGGTCGATGCTGTCGTCGAGCAATGCCAGGGCCTGTTCGCCACTGTGTGCCTGGCGCACCTGATAGCCGTACTGGCGCAGCACATCGCCGAGCATGTCGCGTACCAGGTGGTCGTCGTCCACCAGCAAAACGGTGTGGTTTTGGCCACTGTCACCAAGCGGCTGGGAAGCCTCTGGCACCACGGGCTCGCTCTGCGCTTCACCCTTGACCGCCGGCAGGTACACCGCCACCTGGGTGCCGCGCCCGGGCACGGTGTCAATGCGCACGCCGCCGCCCGACTGCTTGGCGAAGCCAAACACCTGGGCCAGGCCAAGCCCCGACCCCTTGCCGATGTCCTTGGTGGTGAAAAATGGCTCGAACACTTTGGCCAGCACGTCTTCGCTCATGCCGCAGCCGGTATCGCGGATGCTCAGCATCACGTACTCGCCAGG
Source organism: Pseudomonas sp. B21-031 (assembly GCF_024748985.1). Classification (NCBI taxonomy): domain Bacteria; kingdom Pseudomonadati; phylum Pseudomonadota; class Gammaproteobacteria; order Pseudomonadales; family Pseudomonadaceae; genus Pseudomonas; species Pseudomonas sp. B21-031. Next base: position 2,022,706 of record NZ_CP087181.1, read on the forward strand.
GTCCGGGTCTTCCGGGCGCTGGGGGCGGGCCTCGATGTGGGTGTTGCGGGTGTAGAGGGTCAGTTGGCCGCCGTCGGGCATGGCGTCGCGGGCATTGATCGCCAGGTTGAGAATGATCATCTCGGTCTGGGTCGGGTCGGTCAGTGCCTGCCACAGGTGCGGGTCCAGGTCCAGGCGCACCGACACGTTACCGCCCAGGGTGCGGCGCAGCAGTTCTTCAAGACCGGCCAGCGTCCGGTTCAGGTTCAGCGGCACGGGCTCCAGGCGCTGGCGCCGGGAGAAGGCCAGCAACTGCGAGGTCAGCTTGGCACCGCGTTCGCCTGCTTCACGGATGTGTGTGAGGCGGGTGCGCGCTTTGTCCAAGTCGGCCTTGTTGAGGTCCCGTTCAAGGAAGCTGGCACCGGTGAGGATCACCGTCAGCAGGTTGTTGAAGTCGTGCGCCACACCCGCGGTCAGCTGGCCGACCGCTTCCAGGCGCTGCATCTGTTGCAGCGCGGCCTCGATACGCTCGCGTTCGGTGATTTGTTCACGCAGGCGGGTGTTGGCCTCGGCCAGCCCCAGGGCGGACTCGCGCTCGCTGGTGATGTCGCGGGCCACCACATACAGCAGGGTGTCTTCGGGTACCACTACCCAGGACAGCCAGCGCTGCTGGCCGCCGGCATGCAGGATGCGGCCGACAAAGCGCGCGCTGGTACGGCCGTGGGCGAGGGCGGCCAGCTCGGTGAGGAAAAGCTCCTGATCGGGCTCAGGCAGCAGGTGCAGCAGTGACGTCTGGCTCAGGCGCTCGCGCGACAGGCCCAGGCTGGCTTCCCAGGCTGGGTTGAGGGCGACCGGCGTGAGGTCTTTGTTCAGCACGGCCAACAAGTCTTGCGACAGCTCCCAGGCGCGGTCGCGTTCACGGGTACGGCGCTCGACGCGCTCGCCGAGCATCTCGTTCAATTGCTTGAGGGCGAGGGTGGCCTGGCGCTGGGTGTGAATGTCCTGCAGCACGCCAGAAAAGCGCACGCACTGGTCATCGACGAACTGGCTCTGGCCGCTGCTGAGCAGCCAGCGGGGTTCCAGACCGTGGGGTTGCGCGATACGGAACTCGACCCGGTAGTGGCCGCCGCTCTCGGGGCGCATGGCATGCTGCACGGCGTCGCGAACCATGGCCAGGTCTTCGGGGTAGATGCCGGCGAAGAACACGTCCAGGGTCATTTCGGTGCTGGTGGGCAGCCCGAACAAGGTCTTGCAGCGGTCGTCCCACAGCAACAGGCCTTCCTGTGGGCGCAGGTCCCAGGTGCCCATGCCGGCGGCGTCGATGGCGATGCGGGCACGCGCCTCGACATCCGCCAGCGCTTCTTCGGCGCGGCGCCGACGCTGGCGTTCCTGCACTTCGGTCAACGCCCGACGCACGGCCTTTGGCAGCAGCGGCAGGTTTTTCTTCAGCACATAGTCAGTGGCACCCAGGCGGATCATCTCCACCGCGTGCTCCTCACCGTAGATGCCGGAGAGGAAGATGAACGGGGTGTCGGGTGCCAGGCGCTGGGCGATGGCCAGCACGTCGGTGCCGGACGAGCCGGGCAGCACACAGTCGCAAAGGATCAGGTCATAGTGGCTCTCACGCAGGGCGTGTTCGACGCCGATATGATCGAACACCAACTGCGACTGAACGTGCAGCCCGCTGCGCTCCAGGCGCAGCAGGGTCAGCTCGGCGTCCATCGAGCTGTCTTCGACCATCAAGAGTTTCAGCGGCGTTGGCAGCATCTTCGCGGTGGCCTCAGTTGCTGCCGCGGCGGTTTAGGCGCAGCGAGCCGGGTGGCGGTTCGTTGAGCACGGCCCAGAACACCCCGAGGTCGGAGATGGCGGCGACGAATTCCTTGAATTCCACGGGCTTGACCACGTAGGCATTGACCCCCAGTTCGTAGGCGCGCAGCAGGTCTGGCTCCTCCCGCGACGACGTTAGCATCACGGTCGGAATGCTGCGCAGGTCAGGGGTGGTGCGAACTTCCTTGAGCACTTCCAGGCCATCGACTTTGGGCAGTTTCAGGTCCAGCAGCAGCACGGCGGGGTTGCCACCGTCGCGTTCGGCATAGGCATTACGGCGCAACAGGTAGTCGAGCGCATCGGCGCCGTCACGCAGCACGATGACTTCGTTGGCCAACTGGCTGCGCTCCAGCGCCAGCAGCGTCAGCTCCAGGTCCCGGGGGTTGTCTTCTACCAGCAGGATAGGTTTGAGCATGATGGTACAGGGGCCTCATGTAGTCGCGGCGGGGCGCGGGAGGGTGAAATGGAAACTGGCGCCCTGGTCGATCTGGCCTTCGGCCCAGACACGGCCGTCATGGCGCTCAATGATGCGGCGTACGCTTGCCAGGCCTATCCCGGTGCCTTCGAAGTCTTCCATGCGGTGCAGGCGCTGGAACACGCCGAACAGCTTGTTGGCGTAGGCCATGTCGAAGCCTACGCCGTTATCGCGGATGCACACCTCGACCTCGTCTGGGTGCTCTTGGGCGCGGATCTCGATGCGCGCAGGGTCGCGGCCGCGGGTGTATTTGATGGCGTTGCCAATCAGGTTTTGCAGCGCCAGGTTGATGAACGCCGGGTCAGCGATCACCTTGGGCAGGGGGGCGATGTCCCAGACAATTTCGCGGCCCTGGTAGTCCGGTGCCAGCTCGGCGCGTATGGCGTCGACCAGGGCATTGAGGTCGACATCCGACAGGCGCAGGGCCGAGCGGCCCATTTGCGAGAAATTCAGCAGGTTGTCGACCAGGCTGCCAGCGAACTGCGCGGCTTCGCCAATGTGCTGCAGAAAACGCCGGCCGCGCTCGCTCAGGCCCTGGCCTTCGATTTCGCCGAGCAACTCGGTGTACCCAGCAATGTGCCGCAAGGGCGCACGCAGGTCGTGGGACACGCTGTAGGAAAAGGCTTCAAGCTCCTTGTTCGAGCGGCGCAGTTCACCGGCCAGTTGCGCCAGCTCTTCGGCTTTGCGCAGGACGATGCCCAACACGGCAGTGCGCAGTTCCACCACGCCTTCGACGATCAACGGGTCCCAGGCTTGGCAAAAGCCACGTACTTCTTCCTGCCAGCGTTCAAAGCTGTGGCGTGGGTCGAGCTGGCCTTGCGGGCCGACCTGCTTGCTTGGCTGCCCGGCCCAGTTGACGGTGCGCACCTGCTCGGGGCGGAACCACAGCAGGTAATGCGAGTGGATTTGTGAGATGGCCACTGCCAGCACACCGCCGACATGGTCTGCCAGTTCAGGCAGCTCGTCGATGTCGCGGCGTACGTTGTCGCTGTGGAAGACCGTGTCTTCACCGCGCTGGGCCAACCAGTGCACCAGCGCGGTGACTTGCGCCTGCGGTGGCGTCTTGCCGATCAGGTCGCAACGGTCGGCGGAGATCACTGCGGCGCCGCTGGCACCGGCGAATTCCAGCAGCACATCGGGCAGGTCGCGCAGGCCCTCACTGACGCTGTCGTGATCGGCCATCGACGAAATCATCCGCACGATGTGCTGGCGCAGGTCGAGCAGGGTACGCGTGCTGGCGTGGGATTCACGCGACTCGATCTGCAGCGACAACACGCTGGCCAGCAGCTCACAGGCGGTGCGGGTACGCAGGTCCACGGGGCGTGGCTGGTCATGGTGGCAGGACACCAGCCCCCACAGTTGCCCGTCGACCACGATCGACAGCGACATCGAGGCCAGCGTGCCCATGTTACGCATGTACTGCAGGTGCACCGGCGACACGCTGCGCAGCGCGGCGAAACTCATGTCCAGCGCCTTGCCGGTGCGCGGGTTGGCAGCGGGTACCAGCTTGGAGGGCTGGTAGTTGGCGTCTTCGATCACGCGGATGCGGTTGACCCGATACAGTTCGCGCGCCTGGCGCGGGATGTCCGAGGCGGGGAAGCACAGGCCCAGGTAGCTGGGGTAGCCGGGGTCGGCCACCTCGGCCAGCACCTGGCCGTTGCCTTCGCTGTCGAACCGGTACGCCTTGACCCGGCCGAACCCGGTGATGCGCTTGAGCTGTTCCACCGACTGTTGCAGCAGGTCTTCGAGGCTGGCGGCCAGGTGCAGGTTGCCGACGAAGCTGCGCACCAGTGGGTAGTAATCACCTTGCTCAGCCAGGTCGGCTGGCAAGCGCACGGGCTCGAACTCGACGATCAGCACCTGGTCGTGACGGTGGGCCAGCACGCGCAGCTTGTCGCGCCAGGGCGCACCCGGGCGCAGGCACACGTCGCCGATATGAAACGGAAAGGCCTCGTCGTCGGGCAGACGCGCAAGGTGCGCGCGCATATCGAAGCCGTCATCGACCAGCTCGGCCAAGGCGCAGCCCAGCAGCTCCCTGGCGGGCAAGCCTAGCCAGTGCTCGGCGTTTTCGCTGGCCTGGAGGATGTGCAGGTCGGTCTCGTCCAGCACCAGCAGAAACCCGTGGGGCTGGATGCTGCCCGGCACCTGGATCGGCTCCTGGGCACAGCGCTCTACGGCCTCGGCGAGGGGGTTGTCTGCAGTTATCAATGAAAACGCTCCTGTCATGCCCGCCCATGCAGCGGTCACGTGTCTGGTGCAGGACGATGGTTGACATGCACCGTACCAGAATGTCGGCTGATTTGCCGGCTCATGGCCATTGGAGGCACTGTGCGACGAGGGGTTCGGTGGCATTGAAGATTTTTTCGCGGTGGTCTCGAACGCGCGCTATCGCTTTATCGCTAATACAAAAAAATGGCTTGAAGCCATCACTGCTATTCCACCCCGCTGCTACGCTCCAATGAGTACACAGCTTCAATGCAAAGCGTCAGCACACAGCGATAAGGATTATAAAGTGACGGAACGCTTTTTGGCCGCGTTGTTTGGCCTGTTGTTGAGCGGCAGTGCCGTAGCGACGGACTTTCTCGTTGAAGTGCGGGTCCTGGTGCAGCGAGGCTGCATGCTGGTCAACCAGACGCGAGATGCCGGGGCACAAGCGCTGGGCCTGATCGACCTGGGCAGTGCCGCGCGGCTCGATGGCCCAGGGGCGCCCTTGAGCGGTGTACTGCTCAGCCAGCGGCCGCCACGCCTGGAATGCAACCCCGACACGCCCTATCAGGTGCGGGTCGATGGCGGCCAGCACGGTGGCGTGGGTGAACTGCGCTTTTTGGCCAACGACGACGGCAAGGCCCGGCCTATTCCTTATCGCTTGTACCGCGACCCCGCCTGGCGCGAGCCGCTGGCGGTCGATGTCGCACACTCGGCGCGGGTGCCGAGCAGCGGTTCGATCGAGCTCCCGCTCTACGCCCGTATCGACAAACTGGCCTGGGTACCACGGGCAGGCCTGTATGGCGACCTGCTCAAAATCACGGTCAGCTGGTAAGGACGCCACCATGCACAAGGACGCGACGCCATGAACCGCACCTCGATCCTGCTGCTTACCCTCGGCCCGCTGCTGTTGCCCGGTGGCGCGGCCCATGGCACCACTGCCGGGTTCATCCAGGCGCGGCTGGTGATCAGTGCGGCCTGCCAGATCAGCAGCGGCACCGACCAGCCTGCAACCCTGGGCAACCCTGGCCTGATGGACTTCGGTGAACGTGGCCCGAATTGGGACCAGCCACTGCGCAGCCGGGTCGACGAAGTGGCCGGCGAGGGCAGCTTGCAGATCAGTTGCACGCCCGAGGTCAGGGCCTTCAACGTGCGCATCAACGGCGGCCTGAATGGCAATGACGGCGTACGGCGCCTGAGCAACGGCCGTGAACTGATCCCTTATCAACTGGCGGTGGACCCGGGTGGCAACAGCCGCTACGGCATCGGCCAGGCCCGCGCCTTCACCATCAGCAGCACCCAGCAGATACCGATTCCGATCTACGGCGTGGTAGTGGCGCAACCGCGCGCGCTGCCTGCCGGGCTGTACCGCGACACCCTGAGAGTGACCCTGGACTGGTAACCACGCAAGGAGACTCCGATGCGCACGAACCTCACCCGCTGCATCCTCGCCGGCCTCGGTTTGGCCTTGGCTTCCCAGGCCCAGGCCGCCTCGGTGACCGGCAACATCACCTCGACGCTGACACTGATCGCGGCCTGCCAGGTCAATGGCAGTTCCGCGAGCTCAGGGTTGAACTTCGGTACCCTCAACTTCGGCACCCAGGACGCCCTGTTCGGTACTGCCAACGCCCAGGTCCTTGGCGGCACGGGTAGCGCCCTGAGCATCCTGTGTTCGGCGGGCAGCATACCGGCGATCCGCGTGCGCGCCGGTAGCCACGATGGCCAGTCCAGCGGCGGCACGCGTGCACTCGCCGATGGCGCCGGCAACTTCGTGCCCTACGACTTCTACACCGATACCGGGCGCACCCAGGTTCTGGTCATTGACGCCACCATCACCTTGCCGACCAGTACCGGCGTCGCACAGACCGTCAACCTGTATGGCCAGGCACGCGGCAAGGCGGGCCTGCCGGCGGGGGTGTACACCGACACGGTGGCCGTCGAGCTGACCTTCTGAGCCATGCGCGGTTGGCTGGCAAGTGGCATCACGGGTATCGGTGTGCTGCTGGCCACGCCCCTGGGGGCGGTGCCCACCAGCACGTTCCAGGTGAACGCGCAGATTGTCGCCGGTTGCCTGGTGGTCGGTGGCGTGAGCAACTACGGGACGCTCGACTTCGGCACCCAGTCGGCGCTGGCCAGCGGCACCCTGAGCACCTCGCTGGGGGGCGCCAGCGTGACGTTTCAGTGCACACCCGGGGTAACCCTGAACATGAGCCTGGACGGCGGCCAGAACAACGCCAGTGGCACACGCAACCTCAAACGCACGGGCGGCACGCAAGTGTTGGCCTACCAGTTGTACCGCGACGCGGCGTACAGCCAAGCCTTCGGCATTGGCCAGAGCGTGGCGGTCAGTTATACCGACCCCACGTCAATCAAATTGCCGGTGTACGGCAGAACCCAGTTGACCGGCACGCTGCCGGCAGGGACCTACACCGATGTAGTGCAAGTGACGGTGACCTGGTGAAACGGCCAGCACCCATGACAGCAGTCTAAGGAGAGTGGCATGTGGGCAGGCGCGAAGTGGGCGCGTGGTTTGATCGGGTTATCGCTGCTGGCAAGCCTGCCGGCGGGGGCAGCCACCTCGGTGCTGATCTGGCCGATTGACCCGGTGCTGGAGGCTGACCAGAAGGCCGGCGCACTGTGGCTGGAAAACCGTGGCACTGCGCCGGCGAACCTGCAGGTGCGGGTGTTCGCCTGGCGCCAGGGTGATTACCAGGAGCAGTTTCAGGCGCAGCGCGACATCATTGGCAGCCCGCCCGTGGCCAATATCGCCCCGGGGCAAAAACAGTTGATCCGCCTGACCCGCACTGGCAGTTCGCCCGCCGGCCAGGAACAGGCCTATCGCATCATCATCGATGAAATCCCACCAGCAGTCCCGGCAGACAACGCCAGCCAGGGCGCCACGGCCGCGATCCGCCTGCAGATGCGCTATTCAGTGCCGCTGTTCGTCTACGGCGAAGGGTTGTGGGGCAAAGCCGACCCTGAAGGCAAACGTAATGCCGAAGGGGTGGGCAAGCCGCAACTGAGCTGGCACGCAGTGACCGTGCAGGGCAAACCCTACGTCGAGCTGCGCAACACCGGCCCGGTGCATGCGCGCCTGACCGATGTGGTGGTGCAGCAAGGCAGCCAGAGCAAACCGCTGGCCGAAGGCCTGCTGGGCTATGTACTGCCCGGTGCCAGCATGCGTTGGCCGGCGCCGCTGGCGCCGAGCGCCGGCAGTGTGCTGAAAGGGCGGGTCAATGGTCAGAACGTGGCGGATGCCATCCGCCAAGGTCAATGAGCCTGCGGCTGAATGAAGGGCAGGGGCCAGGGAGGACCCGGCAATGGTCGGAAACCGTGTGTGAAATGGCTGTCGGCGACGCCGCGCCGCTGGTGCCTGGGGCTGGCCCTGTTCGGCCCCTGCCTGGCGCTGGCCGACGACCTGCCGCCACCGCCCACGGAGATGTCCGCCATCGCCGACGCCACGCTGTACCTCGACCTGCTGGTGAACCAGATGCCCAGGGCTGAACTGGTGCCCGTGCAGCAACGGGCCGGGCAGCTGTTCCTGGGCAGTGATGTGCTGCGCGCGGCCGGTGTCAGCCTGCCGAACGATCCCCAGGGCGAGGTGGCACTGGATGCCGTGCCAGGCCTGCACGCCGACTACGACAGCCAGAACCAGCGCCTGTTACTGCAGGTGCCGCCGGCCTGGCTGCCGGACCAACAGGTTGGCGACCGCAACCTGTACCCCGCCAGCGATGCGCGCAGCAGTTTCGGCGCCTTGTTCAACTACGACCTGTACCTGAATGACACCGATCAGGGTGGCACCTACCTGGCAGCCTGGAACGAACTGCGCCTGTTCGACAGCTGGGGGACGTTCTCCAGTACCGGCCAGTGGCGCCAGTCGTTCAATGGCGCCCAGGCCGATCAGTCGCGCCAGGGCTTCCTGCGTTACGACAGCACCTGGCGCTTCACCGATGAACAACGGCTGCTCAGCTACGAAGCCGGTGATTTCGTCACCGGTGCCTTGCCCTGGACCAGCGCGGTGCGGGTCGGCGGCCTGCAACTGTCGCGCGATTTCGCGGCCCGTCCGGACCTGGTGACCTACCCGCTGCCCGCATTCGCCGGAGAAGCGGCGGTACCGACTTCGCTGGACTTGTTCATCAACGGCTACAAGTCCAGCACCACCGAGCTGCAACCCGGCCCGTACACCCTGACCAACGTACCGTTCATCAACGGTGCAGGCGAGGCGGTGGTGGTAACCACCGACGCCCTCGGCCGGCAGGTGTCGACCACGCTGCCGTTCTATGTCACCAGCAGCCTGCTGCAAAAGGGCCTGTCGGACTTCTCGGTAGCGGCCGGTAGCCTGCGCCGCGATTATGCCGTGCGCGATTTCAGTTACGGCCCAGGGGTCGCCTCGGGGAGCTTGCGCTACGGCCTCAGCGATAGCTTTACCCTAGAGAGCCACCTCGAAACCGCCGAGTCACTGGTACTGGGCGGCCTGGGTGGCAATATGCGCCTGGGCAACTTCGGGGTGCTGAATGCGGCCTTGGCACAGAGCCAGTTCGACGGCGAGAAGGGCCATCAGGTCGCCCTTGGCTACCAGTACAACAGCCAGCGCATCGGCTTCAGCTACCAGCGCCTGCAGCGCCACGGCGACTACGCCGACCTGTCGCGGGTCGACAGCCCGGACATGCTGTTGAGCCAACGCAGCGAGCAGGTCACCGTCAGCCTCAACCTCAATGAATATGGCAGCCTCGGCGCTGGCTATTTTGACGTACGCGCCGCAGACGCTTCGCGCACGCGGTTGATCAACTTGAGCTGGAGCAAGCCGCTGTGGGGTAACAGCAGCATCTACCTGTCTGCCAACCGCGAAATCGGTGACAGCCAGTGGGCCGTGCAGGCGCAACTGGTCATGCCGTTCGACCTTAACGGAACCCTGGCGTTAAGCGCAGAACGCAGTAAGGAAGGCGAGGACCTGCAACGGGTCAACTACAGCCGGGCGGTGCCGGTGGGTGGCGGTGTCGGGTACAACCTGGGGTATGCCACCGGTGGCAACCGCGATGCCTATCGCCAGGCCGATGTCACCTGGCGCCTGCAGTCCGTGCAGTTGCAGGCCGGTGTATACGGCAGCAGTGGCGAGATGACCCGTTGGGCAGACGCCAGCGGCTCGTTGGTTTGGATGGACGCCGGGGTGTTCGCCGCCAACCGCATCGACGACGCCTTCGTGGTGGTCAGCACCAACGGCTATGCCGATGTGCCGGTGCGCTACGAGAACCAGCAGATCGGCCGCACCGACAGCAGCGGCCATTTGCTGGTGCCTTACAGCAGCGGTTACTACCGGGGCAAATATGAGATCGACCCGATGGACCTGCCGCCCGACATCCTGGCACCCGAAGTGGAGCAGCGTGTGGCGGTGCGTCGTGGCAGCGGCTACTTGCTGGAGTTCCCGCTCAGGCGCGTGCTGGCGGCGAGTATCGAGTTGGTGGACGCTAGCCAGCAGGTGATCAAGCTCGGCAGCCGAGTGACTCACGAGGAAAGCGGCAGCCAGGCGGTGGTTGGCTGGGATGGGTTGGTTTACCTGGAAAACCTCTCGCCGCACAACCGCCTGCAGGTGGCGCTGGAGGGCGGAGGGCAGTGCCAAGTCGAATTCGACCTGCCTGAAGGCGCAGGTTCCGTTCCCTTGATCGGCCCATTGGTGTGCCGATGAAGGCCTGGCAGCAAGGGTTGTGGGCGTGCGCGCTGCTGCTGCCGGCAGGTGCGGCGTGGGCCAAGTGCTTGTCGGTGCCAACCTCGCCCGCAGCGTTTGGCACCATCAGCTCGACCCTGGTACGTAGCACGGTACAGACCGCCTTCAGCAGCAATTCGGGGTTGCAGTGCAACGGCTCGGTGCTCAGCGTGCTCGGCAGTGGCGATACCTTCAAAGCGACCATTCTGCCGGCTACCGGAGGTTTGGTCGGCCCCACCGGTGACGTCATCCCCTACACGCTGTATGCCGACAGCAGCACCAATTACCCGATCACCCGTGGCGTAGCCTTCGATTTCGCCCGCAACGGCATTCTTGACTTGCTCGGGTTGCTCAACGGTACACCCAAGGCGGTGCCGATCTACATGCGCACGCAGATCAATAGCAACGTCGCGGCGGGGCTTTACCAGGAGGCGCTGACCGTCAACTGGGCCTGGAATTACTGCGAAGGGATTGGCATCGGCGGGTTGTGCATTGGCAAAGACAACAGTTCCGGCTCTCAGCAGCTTACGGTCTCCTTGACGGTGAGCAACGACTGCCAGATCACCACGCCCACCATCAGTTTCGGCAGTGCGCCGGTGGTGTCGGGGTTCGCCACAGTGAACCAGGGCGTGAGCCTGATTTGCACCAAGGGCACCAGCTATACGGTAGGGCTGGATGACGGGCTGAACGCATCGGGTGGGCGGCGCAGGATGAAGTCGGCGGCCAACAACTACCTGGCCTACGATATTTTCAAGAGCGCCAGTGCGGTGCGCTGGGGCTCGCTCACCGGTGCCCGGCGTTCGAGCAGTGATGCCGATATCAACCCGGGGGCGGGTACGGGGGCGGGCAGCCAAGTGTTCAACTACAACGCCAAGGTGTACACCGACCAGGCCACACCGCCGGCGGCGAGCTACACCGACAGTGTGACGCTGGACGTGCAGTTTTAACGGTCTACTGTATCGGCCTCTTCGCGGGCTGGCCCGCGAAGAGGCCTTGAAGGTCAACGCAGGTCGTCAGCCATCATCAGCAATGTCTCCAACACCGCACCCGCCAGCGCCTTGGACCGCGCCCCTGACCACCCGGTAACGGCAATGGGTGCATCGTCATGGTCCTTGAACGGCATCTCCAACGTCAGCGACAGGCAGTCATGAGCCATGCCCACCGCATTGCACGCCAGCGTGGTATTGGCTTGCCCGGGCTCATCGCGTGTATAGCCATGCACGGTCTGGAAGTCCGGGGTCACGCTGCACAGCGTGCTCCGGAACTGCTCCTCCAGCTTAGCCAGGCGTGGTGTGTAACCGGGGTTGCCCTCGCACGCCGCAGTGAACACATGGGGGATTTCTTCATCGCCGTGCACATCGATGAACGCATCCACCCCGTACTGTTTCATCTGCGCCTGGGCAAAGAACACCTCAGGGCTGAACTCGACGCTGGCGTCCTGCCAGGCACGGTTGAGGTCCTTGCCCTTGAAGTTGGTGCGCAGATGCCCGAGGAAGGCGCCGTCCGGGTTCATGTTGGGGATCAGGTACAGGTCGGCTTTTGCCAGCAATTGCTGCACCTGGCCATCGTTGGCTTGCAGGCGGTCGATCACGCCCTCCATGAACCACTCGGCCATGTGCTCGCCCGGGTGTTGCTGGGCAATCAGCCACAGCTTGCGCTTGCCGGTTGCGCCGTCGCCTGCACGCAGCAAGGGGATATCGCGCCCTTGCACGCTGCGGCCGCTGGCCAGCAGTTCGACACCGGGGATCTGCTTGGCGCGCTCGATCAGTTGGTTGTGGCGCGCGCGCGGGTAGGGCTCGAAGTAGGCGAACCAGATCTGTTCCTGCTCGGCAGTCACTTCGAATGACAATGCCTTGCCATCGTACTGGCTGGGTACGCGGAACCAGGTCTGCTGGTCGTAGGAGGCCACGGCGTTGTACCCGGCCCAGGCATTCTTGTAGGAGGATTCGGAGGCGTTATCCAGGCTGAAGCGATGGACCTGGCCCGGCGTCAACCCGCTGACCTTGAAGTGAAACCACTGGAAGTGGCCGCTGTGGGTGTCCGGCCGGATGGCCAGGTGGACCTTGGCAGGGTTGCTGGCATCCAGTACCTGGATGTTGCCGGAATCGAAATCGCAGTCGATCTGCAGGGGGGACAGCGTCACGGTCATCGCCGGGCTCCTTGACGGGCTTTGTTGTGGGGTTACTGTACACCGGTTGCGCGCTTGAGTGATGCAGGTGGCCTGTTGCTTCAGGTGTCGAGGGTTCGACAGTCACTGCTTTGTGCTTTATTTTGCATATTAGGTTATCGCTAAAATCAATTTCATTTATTAATTGGCTGCCGCTAGAGTCCAGGTTCCCTACCTGCAAGGAGCCGCGGATGTCCATCCGATCCCACCTTCTGATGATTGCCGCCAGCGCATTGCTGGCGACCCAAGCCTTCGCAACCGAACGCCTGACCCTGCGCATTGGTGACCAGAAAGGCAACATGCGTGCGCAGCTGGAGGCCGCCGGTGCCTTGCGCGACCTGCCCTACGACATTCAGTGGGCCGAGTTCCCCGCCGCTGCGCCCTTGGCCGAGGCGCTGAATGCTGGGGCGATCGATGCCGGCATCATCGGCGATGCACCGTTGCTGTTCGTGCTCGCCTCCGGGGCGCCGGTCAAGGCCATTGCCGTCGACAAGTCCGACCCCTACGGCACGGCGTTGTTGGTGAACCCCGACGCGCCCTTCAACAGCGCCGCCGACCTCAAGGGCAAGCGCATTGCCACGGGCCGCGGGTCGATTGGCCATCACCTGGCGCTCAAGGCGCTGGACCAGGCTGGCCTGTCGGAAAAGGACGTCGAGTTTCGCTTTCTCGGCCCGGTCGATGCCAAGATTGCCCTGGCCAATGGAGCGGTGGACGCCTGGTCGACCTGGGAACCCTACACCGCGCTGTCCGAGTTGAGCGGGCAGGGCAGGGTGCTGGTCAATGGCCGTGGCCTGTCCAGCGGCAACAGCTTCCTCGCAGCCACCGACAACGCGCTGGACGATGCGCCACGCCGGGCCGCACTGCAGGACTACCTGGCACGCCTGGCCGGCGCCCAGGTCTGGGCGTATCAGCACCTGGACAGCTATTCGAAAACCCTCGCGGCGATCATCGGCTTCCCTGAAGAGGCCGCGCGCCTGCAGTTCGAACGCCGCCAATTGCGCTGGCAGGCCATCGACGCCACGACCATTGCCGAACAACAGGAAACCGCCGACTTCTACAAGGCCCACGGCCTGATGAGCCAACGGCTGGATGTGGCACCGACCTTCGCCAGCGGCTTCAGCGTGCCCGCAGCCGATGCACTGGCCGTTCAACGCTGACCTGTTGCGCGCTTGCCTGCGAAAGGCCACGGCAGTGACAGGGTTTCTCCGTAGTCGAAGGCGATCACCGACAAACAGATGGCGCCCTTGCTGCTTGCCGCAGTCAGCAAGATGACGCTCTGAATCTCCTGATCAGGATGGCTCGCGCTCCAGGCTTTGCCGGGCCATCCACTTCAGCAGCGTTGCGATGGGCACGCGGCGGTGCACTTCGTGACGCTGCTGTGCAGCAGCGCCATCGCCCGTGCGCTCGCGATAACGGCTCAGAATCAGATGCTGGCCATCCTCGGAGACCCGCGCCTCGAGCTCGTGCAGCAACTGCTGGCGAGGGTCGCGCTGCAGGCGCCTGAACAACACCACCGGCTGGGCATCAGTCATTGGTGGGCACCCCTGTGCAGCTCGCCGGCCGTTTGCCAGGCGCGCCTGCCTTGCCTTCGGCCACCCGCTCGGCACGCTGTTGGGCGGTGTAGTCACGCACGGCCAGGTAGTAATCAGGCAGGATGCGCAACGTGTCGGTCACCGGCAGCGCTTCGGCGCGGCCATCCACCACACTGCCTGCCATGGCCGCATTGCCCAGGGTGTCGACCGTGTCGCTGTTGTCGCCGAACGGGTCGACCGCCAAGCTCAGCAAGCTGCCGGTCGCATCGCGCAGGTTGTGGGTGCCCAGCAGCGGTAGCTCGACGATCGGGCCATCGGCGACGTTCCACACGCCGAAGGTTTGGCCAAAGTCCGACGTGTGTCGGGGTAGGCCCATCTTCCCGGACACATCGATCAAGCCGGCGACGCCCAGGGTGGTGTTGAACATGAAGCGCGTCAGGCTGGTCATTGCCCGCTCGCCGTTGCCTTGCAACAGGTCGTTGACCAAGACCTTGGGTTCGCCGAAGTTGGCGGCGAAGTTGTGCACGCCCTGCCGGGTGAAATCAGGCAATGCGCTATAGCCACGGGCGACCGGTGCCAGCAGGTAATCGTCGACACTGCGGTTGAAGGCGAACACGGCGCGGTTGGCGGGCTCGGCGGGGTCGCTGAGCTGATAGGCCACAGGGCCGCAGGCACTGGCAGGTGGCCGCTGGCTGCAGCCTCCGGCAGCAAGCAGTGACAACGCCAGTAGCGCATGACGGGCTGAAAACCAGGCAGTGGGGGTAGCGGTGGGCATGGGCACATTCCTGACAAGAACTGGCGCCGATGGTGTGGCCGGTTGATTGCCTGGGAATGTCTGGATTATTGCCCGGCTGACACTTTGTTTCCGGGTTGAAATATATGACGGCAGCCCTGGGATGGCCGTAAAGTAAGCCTTTACTCTAGTGCCACTCAGTTGAGCGTCATCGGCTGTCATTGGGGCCGCGCAGCGGCCCCCTTGGCCTTAACTGACGGGCATTAGCTTTTACTCCCTCTGTTCGCGGTGCCCCGGTGTGAGCCATTTGCTGATTGTCGACGATGATGTCGAAGTACTCGACCTGCTGCAGAAGTTTCTCCGCCAGCACGGCTACGAGGTCGATGTAGCCAGTGATGGCCAAGGCCTTTGGCAGGCACTCGAACGGCGCGTGCCGGACTTGGTCATTCTGGATGTCATGCTGCCGGGCGACAGCGGCCTGGTGCTGTGCCAGCGCTTGCAGGCCGAGTACAAGGTAGCGGTGATCATGCTCACCGCCATGGGCGAACTGAGCGACCGTGTGGTGGGCTTGGAGCTGGGCGCGGACGACTACCTGACCAAGCCGTTCGCCGCTCGCGAGTTGCTGGCCCGGGTGCGGGCGGTGCTGCGCCGGGCAGGCGAGAGTCCGGGCAGCCCAGCGCCTGCCTCGTCGCGTGCTGTACTCGAATTCTCTGGCTGGCAGCTGGACGTGCTGCGACGTGAGTTACGCTCGCCGGAGGGGGTCATGATCCCCTTGTCCAACGGCGAATTCGAGCTGCTGCTGGTGTTTGCCGAGCACCCCAGGCGTGTGCTCAGCCGCCAGCAACTGCTGGACCTGGCGCGGGGCGAAGCGCACGAGGCCTACGACCGCAGCATCGACGTGCAGGTGAGCCGGCTGCGGCGCAAGCTTGAGAGCGACGGCGACAGCGAACCGTTGATCCGCACCTTGCGCAACGTCGGCTACCTGTTCACCGCCAGCGTGACCAAGCGATGAGGCTGCTGGCCTGGGCGCGCAGGGCCCTGCCACGGCCACGCGTCACCATTGCCCGCTGGATCGCGCTCACTACCCTGGCGGCCATGCTCAGCCTGCTGCTGCTCAAATGGCTGTTCAGTGTGCTGCTCAGCGTGTGGGCGCAGCCGCCGTTGCTGGAAAGCGGCTTGATCGAGAAGGTTGCTACCGTCGCCCGCATGGTCGACGCTGCGCCTGTGGCGCAGCGGCCGACCTTGGCCAGCGCCGCAGGTGATGTGTCGTACAGCGTGCAATGGCTACTGCAACGTGACGAGGCCGGTTTGCCAGCCTTGGCCGATAACGAATTTCACCAAGGGGCGCCGACATTGCGCGCACTCTTGGCGCGCCCGGACGCGCAGATCGAAGTCTACGGGCCGTCCGACTTGCCCGCGCAGGCGCAACCGCGTGGCTATGCGCTTCTGATCGAACTGTCAGACAAGTCATGGCTGCTCTATCGCGCCACCGACCGCAGCTGGGGGCTGGATGAGCTGCCGCGCAACCTGATCATTGTGGCGCTGATGATCGTCTCCAGCCTGGCGCTCGCGCTGTTTGCCACGCGCTACCTGGCCCGCCCTCTGGAGCGCTTCGCCGAAGGCGCGCGGCGCTTTGGCAAGGACTTCAACGCCCCACCGATCCCAGTGGTCGGCCCTTACGACCTGCGCCAGGCCATTTTGGCTTTCAACGCCACCCAGGCCCAACTCAAGCATTTTCTCGACGACCGCACGCAGATGCTCGCGGCGATTTCCCATGACCTGCGCGCCCCGTTGACACGCATGCGCCTGCGCGCCGAGTTCATCGAAGAGGGCGAACTGCAGGCCAAGTTGTTCAAGGACGTGGACGAGATGCAGGCGATGGTCGACGCCGCACTGCAGTTTTTCCGCGATGATGCACGGCTGGAGCCGGCCACGGCGTTCGACCTGGGCGAGCTGTTGTCGACCGTGGTCGACGACTTCAAGGATGCGGGGGTGGACATTGACCTCAGCGGGCCGCGCCGGTGGGTCTATGTGGGCCGCCCCATTGGTATCAAGCGGGTGATGGTCAACCTGATCGAAAATGCGGTGAAGTACGGCACCGAGCCGACGGTGCAGTTGGCGATCACTGACGAGCAGATCATCATCCGCGTTCTTGACCGAGGCCCGGGCATTCCAGAGCACCTGCAGGCATGCGTTTTCGAGCCCTTCTACCGCATCGAAGGCTCACGCAACAAGGACACCGGCGGGGTCGGCCTGGGCTTGCCGGCGGCGCGCGCCATCGTCCTCGAACAGGGTGGTAGCGTGACCCTTAGCAACCGCCAGGGCGGTGGGCTCGAGGTCAGGGTCACGCTGCCTGTCGGCTGACCCACCGGTGGCGATCAGAGCCCCAGGTCACTGAGCCCGGGGTGATCGTCCGGGCGCCGCCCCAGGGGCCAATGGAACTTGCGATCCGCCTCGGCGATGGGTTGTTCGTTGATACTCGAATGGCGGTTCTGCATCAGGCCATCCTCGGCAAATTCCCAATTCTCATTGCCATAGGCACGGAACCACTGGCCGCTGTCGTCGTGGTACTCGTAGGCGTAGCGCACGGCAATGCGGTTGCCGGTGAAGGCCCACAGCTCCTTGATCAGGCGATATTCCAGTTCATGGTTCCACTTGCGTGTCAGAAAGGCCTCTACCTCGGCCCGACCACGGGGGAACTCGACACGGTTACGCCACACGGTATCGGGCATGTAGGCCAACGCCACCTTGGCGGCGTCGCGGCTGTTCCACCCGTCTTCGGCAAGACGGACCTTTTCGATGGCGGTTTCGCGGGTGAAAGGGGGTAGCGGTGGGCGGGGCATCGTAGGCACTCCTCAGGTGGTTTATAGCTAGGAGCGTAGTCATCGAGGGCGGTGCAGGGAATCGGCGTGCCCGGCACTTCATAATTGCGAGGGGCGGAATAATGGTGGGATGCGGAGGTCGCAAGTGCGTCGCTGACTCTGTGGGAGCCGGCTAAATCAATGAAACATCCGCTCTATGGGAGGTTATCAGGCGTTCAGGCTGCGCTGTCCAGCGCTGTACCCGTCTCCTTCGCGCGCCCGCCGAGCCATACCAAAAGCAGCCCCGCAGCCGCCAGCAGCCCACCTGCCATCGGTACCGCCGCGTAGCCCAAGTTCAGGCTGATCACCCCACCCCCGAGCGCAGCGCCCGCGGCATTGCCAAGGTTGAACGCGCCGACGTTGATCGAAGAGGCCAGCCCTGGAGCCTCTGCGGCGGCGGTCATGACGCGCATCTGCAGTGGCGGCACCACGGCGAAGGTGAACACACCCCACACCAGCAGCGCGAGGGCGGCGCCCAGGTGGCTGCCCAGCACCAGTGGCATCAGCAGCATGATCAGCGCCAAGGCACCCAGGAAGATCCGTGCCGCGCCGTCCAGTGACCAATCGGCCAGGCGGCCGCCGAAGCTGTTGCCGAGGGTGAAGCCCACGCCGATCAGGACCAGCCCGAGGGTGACGAAGCTGTCCGAGGCACCGGTCAGCTCGGCCAGCACCGGCGCCACGTAGGTGTACAGGGTGAACATGGCGCCGGCACCCAGCACGGTGGTGGCCATGGCCAGTAGCACGCTGGGGCGGGCAATCACGGCGAGTTCCTTGCGCACATGGGGCACGCTGCCGCGCTCACCTTTGGGCAGGGCGTACCACAGCGCGGCCATGGCCAGCAGGCCGAGCACCGCTGTGCCGGCAAACGCCATGCGCCAGCCGACCTGCTGGCCGACCCAGGTGGCGGCTGGCACGCCGCCGATATTGGCGATGGTCAGGCCCATGAACATAGTCGCCACGGCGCTGGCCTGTTTGTCTTTGGGCACCACGCTGGCAGCAACCACTGCGCCCAGGCCGAAGAAGGCCCCGTGGTTGAGGCTGGTGACCAGTCGGGAGGCCAGCAGCGTGTAGTAGTCCGGCGAAAGTGCCGACAACAGGTTGCCCAAGGTGAAGATGGCCATCAGCGACATCAGCGCCGCGCGCTTGCCGAAGCGGCTGAACAGCAAGGTCATGATCGGTGCACCGACCATCACGCCGATGGCGTAGGCGGTGATCAGCATGCCCGCGCTGGGGATGCTTGCATCGACGCCTTGGGCGATCACGGGCAACAGGCCCATGGGGGTGAATTCGGTGGTGCCGATGCCGAAGGCGCCGATGGCCAGGGCGAACAGGACCCGTTTGGGAGAAAGCGTGCTCATCGAGCGCTCCGGATGGGATGAAGGGGGGGGGTAGGAGCAGCCTTGTGCTGCGAAGAGGCCCGTAAACACAGCGAAGATTCATGCTGTGTTCACCGGCCTCTTCGCAGCACAAGGCTGCTCCTACAGTGCAAGCTGCAGCGGCGGGGTGATCAGTCCCAGGCTGGCGCCAGGCCATCCGGGCTGACTTCACGCCCGTTGCGTTCGAGCGTGGCGATGCGCGCCATGTCGTCGGCGTCCAGGCGCAGGTCGCGGGCGAGTAGGTTGCTGGCCAGGTTCTCGCGTTTGGTCGACGACGGAATCACCGCATAGCCCGATTGCAGAGCCCAGGCCAGGGCCACTTGCGCGACGGTGGCTTTGTGCTTGGCGGCGATCTCGGCCAGCACCGGGTCTTTCAGGACCTTGCCATAGGCCAGGGTCATGTAGGAGGTGACGGTGATGCCCTGATCCTGCAGGAACGCGGCCAGCTTGGCATTTTGCAGGTAAGGGCTGAGCTCGATCTGGTTGGTGGCGATCTCGCCCTCGCCAACCACCGCGATGGCCTGCTGGGTCAGGTCGATGTTGAAGTTGGACACACCGATCTGGCGGGTCAGGCCCTGCGCCTTGGCCTCAGCCAGGGCTGCCATGTACTCGGGCAGCTCGACGCCATTGCCCGGTGCCGGCCAGTGGATCAGCAACAGGTCGACATGGTCGGTACGCAGTTTGGCCAGGCTCTCGCGCAGGCTGGGGACCAGCTTGTCAGCGGCGTAGTTGTCGACCCAGATCTTGGTGGTGATGAACAGCTCGCTGCGCGGCACGCCGCTTTCGGCGATGGCTTGGCCCACCTCGGCTTCGTTCTTGTAGATCTGTGCGGTGTCGATGACGCGGTAGCCCAGCGCCAGGGCCGACTTGACCGAATCAATGACCGCTTGGCCGGTGAGGCGGAAGGTGCCCAGGCCGAAAGAGGGAATGCTCATGGAAGTGCTCCTGTTCAGTGAGACGTGGATCGAATGAAGGCGAGTGGCCCGGTTCGATACCTGTTCGAGTGGGGAGCAGTGTGCGGGTTTCAGATGAATTGATTAAGGCGGGTCTGTGCGAAGGTCATTTGACCTGTAGTCACGAATGGGTGGGATGACCTTGCTCGCGGCGCGTGCAATCGAAGCGGTTGTACCTTCGGGCTGTCGCCTCGGTTGACATAAGTACTGCGGATGCTCGACGCAACACTGCTTAGCTGCGGCCTGAACTCTCAACCGTAAAGGCTGCCAATGACCACCCCATCGCCACAACCCAATCTCGTCGACACCCTGATCGCAAGCCGCCTGCCCGCCTGGCTCAGCAATGCATCTCTCGACCACCTGGGCAAGTTGCGGGCAAGCCTGCAGCAGCAACAGCGCACCCAGCATCGGCTGGCAGCGCTGTTTGCGCGTGTTGCGCCACTGGATGCGTTCGCCCAGGCGCTGCTTAACCGGGCGTTGAACGAGCAGGAGTTGACGGGGCTTGATGTCCGCCAGCTGAAATTGCGCCACACGACCCTCATTCCAAGCCCTTCCGTAGCCCCCGGGGGCTGGGTAACGCGGTGCGAGAGGTCAGTGACGTGACGCTGCTGGCCGCCGGGCTACACAACTTCGCCGCGCAGGAAACCTCGCCTGCCGGCAGCCTGCAAACCCGGGTGATCGTGGATGCTCATGGTGCAGCGCAGGCGCTGAGCCCGGATGCTTATATTGCGTTATGCCGCAGTGTGGACGTCGGCGGGCAGTACCAGCGCCACCTGGAATCCATTCTGCTTGCACCGGGGGACGAGGGCACACGGGTAGCTGCGTTGCTCGAAGAAGGCGCCCGCGCCAACTTGGAGGCCGACGTGCGGCTGGCGGCAATCAAGGGTGAGATCGATGAGCGCACGTACCTGCAGTGCCTGCCGATCATCTCCAAGGCTGCCGCAGTGGCGTCCGACCCGACTCGATTGTTGCCGTTCGAGCTTCGTATGCTGGGCAAGGTACTGCACGGGGTTGTGGCGTTCGAAGCGCGTCGCGAGGGCGTGCCGAATGCGCCACTCGAAGGGGTCGTGCTGTGGGTGCCGGACGATGCCCAGGGTGCGTTGCGGCGATTCGATTCGTGGGCGGCGCTGTGGCGCAGTTTGGGCGAGCGGTGCCGGGTGAATGGCTATCCCGCCTTCATTCAGCGGTTTGTCAGCGAGCGCGACCGGGTTGCCTTCAGCCAAACGCTGCGCCGTTTGTTGCAAGCCCGAACGGGCGGCCTGGCGCTGCAGCTCGATGGCCGCAGCCAAGCGATCGAACAGCCTCTGTTTCAGCATCTGCGTCAGCGGCGCCTCGCTATCGTGCTTGACGATGCGAGCGTGCTGGCCACGCCGACCGCACAGGTAAACCAGGCCGAGCGCGAACGGCGCAAGCACGATTATGAAAGTGCCGGGCTTGACCTGTTGGGGCTGGCCAGCCTGTTTGTCCCCGTGCTGGGTCTGCCGTTGCTGGGCATCGCTGCACTGCAAATCACCGATGAAGTCTATGAGGGGTACGCCGACTGGCAGCTCGGTGATCGGGAAGGCGCTCTGAACCACTTGTGGGGCGTTGCTGAAAACCTGGCAGCGGGGGTGGCATTGGCGTCGATCGGTGTGGCAGCAGGCCATTTGATCGAACGATCTGCTTACGTCGATGCACTGGTGCCCGTGCTGACCGAACGTCATGACCTGCGCCTGATCGATGCGACCTTACCCGGCTACGCGGTGCCTGATCAGGGGCTCGCCGTTGGCGAGCGAGTGCCAGTGGCCGGCCACGTGCGGTTGCGCACCCACGTGGCGACTTATGAGGTGATCGAAGATGCCCAGGGGCCGGGCTGCGCATCCGCCACCCTAGCCGGCCGGGTGCGTACTCGCCCTTGCTCGACAGCAATGGCGAGGGCGGTTGGTGTCATCAGTTGGAAACCCCACAGCACTGGCAAGGGGCGACGCAGTTGATGCAGCGCTTGAACAGTGCGTGGGCGGCGCTTGACCCTTTGACGGCGGAGCGTGTCATGCACACGACCGGCTTTGATGAGGCGCGCCTGCGGCGCCTGCACCTTGAGCATGCGCCAGCACCGGCGCGGCTGCACGACGCCTTGCAGCGCTATCAGTTGCATGCGCAGCACCCTGAGTTGCACGGCGATGTGTTCGAGCTGCACCTGAGTGGGCTGCAACGCCCGCTGGAGGCGGCAGAGCAGCTGTTGAAGCGCGACTTCCCGGGCCTTACCCCGCGCGCTGCACGGCAGATCACCCAGTGCGCCGGGCCTGATGAAGTCGAGCGCATGATCGGCACCCAGCGCGTGCCGCTTGCCTTGGCCAGCGAAGCGCGCTGGCTGCTGCGTGACAGCCGACTGGACCGTGCCTGCGCAGGCTTCTATCAAGCGGCGGCGGTGAACGCCGATACCGAGCGGTTGGCATTCGGCCTGCTGGCTGATGCGGCGCCATGGGCACAAAGCGTGCGGGTCGAACTGCGCAACGACAGCCTGAGCGGGGACATGCTCGCCCACGTCGGGGCAGAAGGGGCCGCTGACGTGCGTTACGTCATCAGGCGCGGCCAGGGTTATCAGGCGTCGCCTGCAGCCAGCGAAAATGACACTCTGTTCCAGGCGCTGTGGTGGCACCTCGATGAGGCGCAAAAACAGGTGCTAGGGGAGGGTGGCCAGACCGGCGAGCAGCTTGGGCATGCCTTGGCGGTGCGGGCCGGTGAGCAACGCGAGCGCGCGGCAACGTTGCTTGGCATGGCGCCAAAAGAGGGGGCGGTTCGTCCGCCCGTGCGTTTCGGCGATGGTCGGCTGGGCTACCCACTGAGTGGTGGCGATGCTCTGCGCCCACCCCGCGGTCAGGTGCTCACCACGGCAGACATGCGCGCTCGCCAGTCCATTCGCGCCGGGCTGCACCAGTTGTTCCCGCACCGCCCGGCACAGGATGTGATGTGGCTGGCGCTGCAACTGGCGCAAAGGCCAGGGCGCACGGTCTGGGCCGCTTTCAGTGAGTTGGCCAGGCAGGTCGAACGCCTCGACCTGAGCTTGCGCGCTTGGCGGGGGCAGGCCACTGCCGTCAATTACCACCGACGTCAGCGCGTCGGGCAAATGATTCGCGAGGCCTGGGAGCCAGATTTCTATGGCCCTGGCGGGGTCGATGAGTTGATTGTACGCAACGAGCCTGTGGGCAACCTGCCCGTACTTCCGGCAGATCTTCACTTTGGGCATTTGCATCGCCTGAGCTTGAGCAATGTTGGGATCAGCGCGCTGGAGGGGGATTTCCTCGGCCGCTTCCCTCAGTTGCGAAGCTTACAGTTGAGTGGCAACCGGCTGATGGCGCTGCCTGGGCTAGGCAACCTGCGTCGCTTGGTCAGCCTGGATGTGCAGCATAACCGGTTGACCACCCTTGAGGGGGTGCAGCACCTGTCGTCATTGACCCAACTGATCGCGAACGACAACGCGCTCACGCAGGTGCCCGGTTTGGCCACCCTGACCCGGCTCACGCGCCTGGACCTGCGGGGCAACCAGCTGGCGGTGCTTGACGGTGTGCAGAGCCTGACGCTGCTGACCCAACTGGACCTCAGTGACAACCTGCTGTCAGCGCTTCCCGAGCAGATTCACCGGTTGATCAGGCTGCAGTACCTGAACCTGAGCAACAACCAGTTCACGTCGCTGCCAGGGGGTATCGAGCGCGTGGTCGGCCTGACCCAGTTGAACCTTTCAGGTAATCGCCTTGGCGAGCTGCCGGGCACACTGAGCGGGCTAAACAGACTGTTGCAACTGCACCTGGCCGAGAACAGGTTGCGCAGCGTACCGGCGGTGATTGGCAATATGCCCAGCTTGAGAATCCTCAATCTACGCGGCAACCAGCTTGAGGCGATACCCGAGGGTTTGGAGCGGCTGCGGCAGTTGACCGAGCTGTACCTGGGGGACAACCAGATCGTCATCGACGTGGCAGGCGGCCAACGGCTGGAAGCGTTCAGCGAACTGCGAACGTTCAGTTTGAAGGGCAACCCGATAGGCATGATTCCGCCACTGCGCAACCTCGACCACTTGCGCCACCTGTCGCTGCGCGCGACTGGCCTGAGTGAGTTCCCCTTGGTGTTTCTGGAGCGTCATGCACAGGTTTACGTGGACCTCGCCGACAACCTGATCGTCGAGCTGAGCGAGCGGGCATTGGCGTGGATTCGGCAACACCCTAACCGGCTCAACCTGAACAACAATCCCCTTGATGAGCAGGACCTGGCGCGTTGGCGGGCAATGTGGGCGCAGTTTGACACGCTGAGCCAACGCGGCTGACGCCGCTGCGGGCGGGGGGCTTTGCATAGTTACCGCCAGTACCTCGCCCTACACTGGTGCAATCGCAGCTCCGGCCCGAGGAGCCTGCGATGCCAGATCTACCCTTTGCCAACGATTCTACCGACGCCCTGATCGCCAGCCGCTTGCCTGCCTGGCTGACGGCAGCCTCGCTGGAGACTCTCTACGCCCTGTACGAAAGCCAGCGCTGGCAGCAGCAGGTGCAGCATGAGTTGCACGGTTTGCTGGCACGGATCACGCCATTGGATGTGTTTACCGCGCCGTTGCTGCAACACGCAGTGCAGGAACAACACCTGCTGACACTCGATGTGCGCCAGGCCACGCTGCGGCGCAGAACCTTGCAGCGCTTTCCGTCGTACGTTGCCCAGATCCCAGATGGGGTCAAAACACAGGTCTACCAGCACAGCCTGTTGCAGTCGGCGCTGCACAACTTCACCGAGGGCGAAACCCTCGCCACCGGGCTCATGCAGGGGAGTGCGGTATTGGACAGCGAGGGGCAAACTCTCGGGCTGTCACCAAGGGCGTTTACCTTGCTGTGCCGCTCGCTCGACCTGGGTGGCCAATACCAGGCTTACCTGCAGGGGCAGTTGACCCCAGGCGGGGACGCTGGCCGGCAAGTCGAAGCGTTGATGGAGGAGGGCTTTCGCGCAAGCCTGGAGGCGGCCCTGCGACAATCGCTGGTCAATGGAGAGATCGTGGCGCATGCCTGTGAGCAATGTGCGCCGCTGGTGGCCATGGTCGCGACCAAGTCAGCGATCGCCGGGTTCGAGCCGCGGCAGATCAGAGTATTCGGCCAGCGGGTTCGGGGGGCTGTGGCCTTTCAGGTCCGTCATGCTGGCCAAGAAGGCGTGCTGTGTTGGATCCCCGACGACCCTCATGGCCCGTTGACCTGGTTCGCCTCCTGGCACTTGCTATTCCTGACCTTGGGCAAACAGTTCCGCTTGCCGAAGTATGTCGAGTTCTTCCAGCGGTTCATCGGTGAGCGAGACCGAGAAGCCTACACGCGAGCCCTGGACAACGCGTTGAAACGTGCGGGGCAGAATGCTCCCGTTCAACTCGACGGCCGCCATGAGGCGATCGAGCTGCCGTTGTTCGAGCACCTGCGCAAGCAACAGATCGATACTCTGCTGGACAACGCCAAGGTGCATGCCGTGCCCACTGCTGTCGTAGATGCCCAGGCGCGGGACCGGCGTTTGCACTTCTGCCAGAGCTTTGCCCTCGATGCACTGGGCCTGGCGAGTTTCGCGATGCCGGTACTGGCGTTGCCCTTGTTGGGCATCACAGCGCTGCAGGTGGCGGACGAGGTATACGAGGGGTATGCCGATTGGCAGCTCGGTGACCGGCAGGCCGCACTCGAGCATGCCTATGCCGTGGCCGAGACGGTGATCATGACAGCAGCCAATGTCGGTGCGGGTGCTGCCTCGCATCGCTTGGCCCGTGCAGCCGTGGTCGATGAACTGGTCCCCGTGCAGGCCGGTCCGCACGGGTTGAAACTGTGCGACCCCGAGCTTCCCGGGTATGCCGTCGAGGGGCCAGGCGCCCTGGGTCAACTTACCGTGGCAGCGGGGCGAGAGTACCTGCGTACACCGGTAGCAAGGCACTTGACCGAGCTGGACGCTGAATCGCAGCAACGGCGCATACGCCACCCTGTCCGCGCCGATGCCTATGCGCCCTTGCTTGAGGGCAATGATGCCGGCGGCTGGCAGCATGAACTCGAACGCCCCCACGAGTGGCAGGGGAGTGCTCAGTTGTTGCGCGACCTGGGTCATGGCCTGGCGCCACTCGATGACCAGTTGGCCCATGAAGTGTTGCGCGCAACCGGGCTCGACGAGGACCAACTGCGCCGGCTGCATGTAGAGCACGCACCGCCCTCCGCTCGGCTGCTGGATGCCGTGCAGCGTCATCAACTGCATGACCGGTTGCCCTGGTTGCGGGACGAAGGTTTCGAGCGTCACCTGCAGGCGCAGCAAGCGCACCCCACGGCGGACGAAGCTTTGTTGCAGCGTGACTTCCCCGGGCTCACGGTGAGCGGGGCGCGGGAGATCATCAAGCACGCTACCGAGGCGCAGGTCGAGCACCTGCAAGCACGCCAGCGCGTACCGCTGGCCTTGGCCGAGGAGGCGCGCTGGTACCTGCGGGATGCGCGCCTGGACCGCGCCTGTGCCGGCCTGCTGCAAGCGGCAGCGCTCAATCGCGACAGCGAGCAACTGGCCTTGGCCTTGATTGCCGACCGGGCGCCCTGGCGAGCTGTACGCATAGAGCTGCGCAGCGGCACACTGACCGGCGAGCGGACCGCCTGGGCGGGTGCACAGGCCGCCGCTGAAGTGCGCAGCGTGCTCAGAACTGCCAAGGGCTATCAGGCCTTGGACGCCTACGGGCGCCCCTTGCCCGCGGCCAATGCCGAGGACAGCCTGTTCCAGGCGCTGTTGCTGCAGCTCGACCCGTGGCAGCGGCGGGCCTTGGGTGAAGCCAGTGAGTCCCCGCAGGCACTGGCCGATGCCTTGTCGAAGTGGGCCAGCGAGCAGCGGGACAAGGCCGCCACGCTGTTGGGCATGGCGCCGGTCGGGCTGGGCTTCCGGCCACCGGTGCGGCTGGGCGATGGTCGCCTGGGCTACCCCCTGAGTGGGCGTGGCGAAAGCAGCAATCGCGCACTGCGCCGGGGGATTCAGCGGCTGTTTCCCGATTACGATGACAGCGCCCTTGAAGCCTTCACGAATACCGCCCGCGAGCAGGGGCTGACACCCTGGAGCTACTACCTGCAACTGTGCGAAGCACTGCGTGCACTGGATCAGGCGTTAGGGCGCTGGCGCCGGCAATCGTCCGGGCCGATCCAGTTGATCAGGCGCACGCGCATGGCACGGCGCATTCGGCATGCTTGGCAGCGACGCGTACGTGATGCCAGTGGCAACCCCATACTGGTCCTTGACGGCACACGGTTGGGCAGCCTGCCCGACCTTCCGCCGGCGGTGAATTTTGATCATGTGACCGCGTTGACGCTGCGCAACCTTGAGCTGACGGCGGTCAACGCTGATTTCCTCGCCCGTTTCCCGCGGGTGAACCAACTGGACCTGTCGCGAAACCGGCTGACAGCCATGCCCGATACCTCGCACATGGAGAACCTTGAATGGGTCGATCTCAGTCACAATCGCATCGTTGACGTCAGTGAGGCGCAGGCCGCCTTGCTGCGGGCCAACCCCGACAGCGTGCGTTTACACAGCAACCCGTTGTCACCGGTTGCGCTTGAGCGTTTGAATGTTGCCCCGGCCCCGCCGGTCGTGGAAAGGGTAAATGGGCATGAACAGTGGTTCGAGGGGCTGAGCGAGGCGGAAGCCGCCCGTCGTCGCGGGCAATGGGAAGCGCTAAGCGCCGAAGCCGACAGCGATGCGTTCTTTGGGTACCTCGCAGAACTGCTGCACGCCGAAGACTTTACTCGGCAACCGCAGGGTATGCGGCGTCGCGTCGGTGAATTGCTCAATGCCATGTTTCATCATACCCATGTGCGGCGTGCAGTGTTCGAGCAGGCGGCGCTGCCACGTGGGCGGGCCGACCTCGATGTGCTGGTCATCAGGCTGCAAGTTGCCTTGCGCACCGATGGCATGCGTGGTCGGCGAGTTGAGCGCGAGTTACGCAACCTTGGCCGTGAGATGTTCAGGCTCGATCAGGTCGATCGCTTTGCCGCGCGGCACATCGAACGCTTGCAAGGGCGGCCAGGCCAACGCGATGAGGACGACATCTATCTGGCGTTCCGAGTGGGACTTGCAGAGCCGTTGAGCCTCTACGGCCAGCCGACCCACCTGGACCTACAGCACGTCGATACCGTAACGCTGGGGGACCTGGCCGAGGCCGAGGCTGCCGTGCACCGGGCCGAGACGCCAGAGGCGCTCAGCCAGTTCCTGGCGCAGCAGGCGTTCTGGCAGGACCACGTGCGAGTCGAATACAACGCGCAGTTTGCAGCCATTCGCCGCAGGTACGGTGCACGGCTGGCCGCGCTGGTGCCAGAGCCGGGCCAGGACCATGCGCCAAGCGGACCGGTCAATGCGATCGTTGCCCAGCGCAGGGAGGAGGAGCAGGTACTCATGCTCACCCTTGCGCGTGGCAACCCGTGGACCTGGTATCGGCTTGAGCCTCCGCATGGGCCCGGCACCCTTGCCTATGCGCATTTGTCGCGGCAGCTTGAACACAGCTTCGATGCGTGGCGCGGGCAACCCAGTGAACCGGAATATGCTGCGCGGTCCTACATCGCCGGTGTGTTGCGCGAAGCCTGGCAGTCAAATTACCGAGATGAACTGCCGTCTTTGGGCTCATCCGGCGATGGGCTGGCGGTCAGTTCGCTTCCCGAACTGCCGGCTGGCATCCAGTTCGAACGCCTGCGCGCGTTGTCACTACGCAACCAGCAGCTTGCCACGCTCAGCGGCGATTTCCTGCTCCGCTTCCCCAACCTGGAGGACGTCGACCTCTCAGGCAATCAGCTCTCGGCTTTCGAGGGGCTTGAGCATCTGCCGCGCCTGCGCAGGTTGAATCTGGGGGGTAATCTGCTCGAGACCTTGGACGGCTTGGGCAATGCCAGGCAACTGACGGACCTGGACCTCAGTGGCAATCAGCTTGGCGAGTTGCCGGCCGGTATCGAGCAGTTGGAGCATCTGGCCAGTCTCGATCTTTCTTTCAATCAGATCGCTGTGCTGGATGCCCGTGCAGGGCAACTGCCGAACCTTGAAAACCTGCAGCTGGGTGGCAACCTGCTGAACGATGTGCCACGCAGCCTTGGCAACCTTGCCCGGCTAAGCATCCTCAACCTCAGTGCCAATCGGCTGACCCGCGTACCGGAGCAGCTGAATGGCCTCGGCCGCTTGACCCGTCTGGATCTGCGCGACAACGCGATTGTTTTGGACGCCCAAAGCGAGTTGCGACTGGAATGGTTCTCCCGGTTGCAAGTCCTGAGCCTGGAGGGTAACCCGTTGGGCATGGCGCCGAGGCTGCACTACAACGTGCAACTGCGCTACCTGTCGTTACGCGCGACCGGCTTACGCAGTGTGCCCCTGGCGTTACTGCAGCGTCATCCCGACATGGTCGTGGACTTGCGTGGCAACCGCATCGCGGCATTGAGCGAGGAAGCGCTCGGCTGGATCGAGGCCCATCCGGAGACCGTAAATCTTGAGCAGAACCACTTGAGCGAGGCAGTCATGGCGCGGGTGCGCAATGCGCTGGCGCGCCTGCAAGCCGAGTGGGCGCGGGCGGCAGAAGCGGGGGAGGTGAGCGCGACCAGGAAGCCACCGGGGCGCAGGGGCTGACGAGCGGCGGGTGAAGAGGGGGTGTGCAACAACACTCCTGACCCGCTAGAGCGCGGGCCAGGGATGATGAAGATCAGCGGCGGCGGAACAGTGGCAGCGGCTGGTCGGCTGCGGCCTGGTAGGTCACCGAGAAGTCCTTCAGGCTTTGCAGTGCGTCTTCCGGGTCCTTGTCGGCACGGATGGCAAACGCATCGAAGCCACAACGGGCCATGAAGAACAACTGGTCGCGCAGCACGTCGCCAATGGCGCGCAGCTCACCGGTGAATTTGTAGCGGTCACGCAGCAGGCGCGCGTTGGAGTAACTGCGCCCGTCGGTGAAAGCCGGGAAGTTCAAGGCGATGACCTGGAAGTGCTGCACGTCTTCGCCGATCTCTTCCGCTTCTTCATCGCTGTCCAGCCAGATGCCCAGGCCGCCGTCGCGGGCCTTGAGCACGTGGGCATGGTCGCGCCACAGTTGCAGCGGGACGATGTAGTCGTCGCAGTTGGTCAACTCGTCGAACGACGTTTCCTTGGGCAGCAGGTGCCAGGTTTCGTCGACGATCTGGTTGTTTTTAATGATTCGCTGCATAGACGCGTTCCTTGAAGGGGTCGATGCCGATACGCTGGTAGGTGTCGATGAAACGCTCTTCCTCGGTACGCTGTTCTACGTACACGGCGATCAGCTTTTCAATCACATCGGCCATGGCGTCCTGGGCGAAGGATGGGCCGAGGATCTTGCCCAGGCTCGCGTCACGCGCAGCGTTGCCGCCGAGGGACACCTGGTAGAACTCCTCGCCTTTCTTGTCGACGCCAAGGATGCCGATGTGGCCCACGTGGTGGTGGCCGCAGGCGTTCATGCAACCGGAGATGTTCAGGTCGATCTCGCCGATGTCGAACAGGTAGTCCAGGTCGTCGAAACGGCGCTGGATGGATTCGGCGATCGGGATCGACTTGGCATTGGCCAGCGAGCAGTAGTCACCGCCCGGGCAGCAGATGATGTCGGTCAGCAGGCCGATGTTCGGCGTGGCAAAGCCACCTTCGCGCAGCTCCAGCCACAGGGCGTGCAACTGGCGCTGCTCGACGTCGGCGAGGATGATGTTCTGCTCGTGCGAGGTGCGCAGGAAGCCGAAGCTGTAGCGCTCGGCGAGGTCCGCCACGGCGTCCAGCTGCTTGTCGGTCAGGTCGCCAGGGGCAACGCCGGTGGGCTTGAGCGACAAGGTCACGGCCACATAGCCAGGGCGCTTGTGGGCGCGGGTGTTGCGCGAGCGCCAGCGGGCGAAACCGGGGGCTTCGGCGTCCTGGGCGCTGTAGTCGACGTTGTCCAGGGCCAGGTAGTCCGGGTCGACGAAGTGGCGCGAAACACGCTGTACTTCGTCTTCGGTCAGGGTGCTGTTGCCGCCGCGCAGGTGGACCATTTCGGCCTCGACCTTTTCGGCGAACACTTCAGGCGTCAGCGCCTTGACCAGGATCTTGATCCGCGCCTTGTACTTGTTGTCACGGCGACCGTAACGGTTGTACACGCGCAGGATGGCGTCGAGGTAGCTGATCAGGTCCTGCCAAGGCAGGAACTCGTTGATGAACGAGCCGACCACCGGGGTACGCCCCAGGCCGCCGCCAACCAGTACACGGAAGCCCAGCTCGCCCGCTGCGTTGCGCACCGGCTCCAGGCCAATATCGTGCACTTCGATGGCCGCGCGGTCTTCTTTCGAGCCGTTGATGGCGATCTTGAACTTGCGCGGCAGGTAGGCGAATTCCGGGTGGAAGGTGGTCCACTGGCGGACGATCTCGCACCATGGGCGCGGGTCGATGATTTCATCCGCAGCAACACCGGCGAATTGGTCGGTGGTGGTGTTGCGCAGGCAGTTGCCGCTGGTCTGGATTGCGTGCATCTGCACGGTGGCCAGCTCGGCGAGGATGTCTGGGATGTCTTCCAGCGCCGGCCAGTTGTACTGCACGTTCTGGCGGGTGGAAATGTGGGCATAGCCCTTGTCGTAGTCGCGAGCGATCTTGGCCAGTGTGCGGACCTGGCGCGCGTTCAGCTGGCCATAAGGCACGGCGACACGCAGCATCGGGGCGAAACGTTGGATATAAAGGCCGTTCTGCAGGCGCAGAGGGCGGAATTCTTCTTCGCTCAGCTCCCCGGCCAGGTAGCGGCGGGTCTGATCACGGAACTGCTTGACGCGGTCCTCGATGATCCGCTGATCGTACTCGTCGTATACGTACATAAAAGTCCTGTCTCAGGCTGCATGCAGCTATTCGCGCGCACGGCCGCGCACTCCGGTTCGGAGCTGGGGAACGATATCAGAGTGTGTTTATGCGCTAAAGTGATGTTTTTGCATATGAAAAGAACCAAACGAACTAAGTGAGACTGACTGGCATTTGTTCGTCCGCCGGTGCCGTGGGTTTATACTCGCGGGTTTGTTGCAAGGGGTGTAACCGCATGCTCAAGGCGCTTTGCCAAAGCTTGTGCCTGAGCCTGCCGTTGGCAGCCAATGCGCAGGCTGCTTCCGTCGTGTTCCTTAACCCAGGCTTGTCCACCGAGACATTTTGGGTCAGTTATGCGCGCTTCATGCAGGCAGCGGCGGACGACCTGGGCATGACGCTGCGGGTCGAATACAGCGAGCGCAATGCCGAGCGAACCCTGAGCCAGGCACGGGCGCTGCTCAAGGGCCCGCAGCGGCCGGACTATCTGGTGCTGGTCAACGAACAGTATGTGGCGCCGGAAATCATCCGCCTGTCGAAGGGGACCGGGGTCAAGCTGTTTCTGGTCAACAACGGGCTGACGGCCAGCCAGGCACAAAGCATCGAGGCGCAGCCCGAGAAGTATCCCCAGGTGCTGGGCACGCTGACCACCAACGACGAGCAGGCCGGTTACCAGATGCTGCACCAGATGGTTGCCTTGCTGCCGCGCACTGACGATCCAGTGGACCTGGTGGCCTTCGCCGGGGTCAAAACCACGCCGGCCTCGCAACAGCGTGAAGCGGGCATGCGCCGCGCCTTGGCCGACTTCCCACAGGTGCGCCTGCGCCAGGTGGTGTATGGCGGCTGGAGCCGTGAGCGCGCCTTCGAGCAGGCGCGTGTGTTGCTGCAGCGTTACCCGGATACCACGCTTGTGTGGTCGGCCAACGATGAGATGGCCTTCGGCGCCATGCAGGCATTCGAGGCGGCTGGGCGCATGCCAGGGCGCGATGCCGTGTTCAGCGCCGTCAACAGTTCGCCCGAGGCGTTGCGGGCGCGGGTTGACGGGCGCCTTGGGGTGTTGATGGGTGGGCACTTCACCTTGGGTGGCTGGGCCATGGTCATGTTGCACGACGATGCGCGTGGGCTGGTGGTGAATCGCGATGGCCTGCGTGAGCACAGCGTGCCCGCGCTGCAGTCGATTGACCAGGCAAAGGCGCGGCGCTGGCTCAAGTTGCTCGAGCAGGCTGATCATGGTGTCGATTTTCAGCCCTACAGCGCTGAAGGGCGCCCGGCTGACTACACGTACCCGTTTCTGACCGCACCCATGGATTACTGAACGCATTGCCACTTGGCGGCCTTGGCGAGGGATGCAGGCCTTGCCAAAGCCTGAGCGTCGCCCGTCGCCGGACAAAAGACCTTGCTTGAGGAAAGGGCATTGCTCGTCTTAACTGCTGAGGGTGAAGTGCATTCCCATAACCACAACAAGAGGCAATGCAATGGGAAACTCAACCAAGGTCCGCAAAGCTGACAGCAGTGTCGATGCCTGGGCGATTCTTTGCTTGATCGTCCTGGTGGTGGTCACCGCCGTGTATTGGGTCAGCCACCAGTAGACTGCCATTCAGACCGTGATGCAGCCAAAACGCCTGCGGGAGGGATTCCCGCAGGCGTTTTCATGGGCTCAACGCGCGGTCAGGTGCATGGCCAATTGCACCAGGCCGATCAGTATCAGAATGAACAGCAGGGTGAACACGGTACCCATCGCAATGAAATGGCTGGCTTTGCCGTGGGTGAAATCGCGTGCGCGGTTCTTGCCGCTCTGCACACCGAAGGCGGCGGCGAGGATGCTGTGCAGCATTTGCCAGAAGGTGGGGGGCTTGCCTTGGCTTGAGTCGTCCATGGGGGCTCCTGGGTATTCGGAGGCAATCAGGGACAGTGTAGGCAATGGAAGGGGTGTTGGCTTTGCTGGCCTCTTCGCGGGCAAGCCCGCTCCCACAGGAGGGACGCGTAAATCCCTGTAGGCGCGGGCTTGACCGCGAAGAGGTCAGTCAGGCTAGAACGGTCTTAGCTGTCGTACCCAAGGTTCGGCGCCAACCAACGCTCACTCACGCTAACCTCCTGGCCTTTACGCGCGCTGTAGCTGTCGATCTGGTCCTTGTCGACCTTGCCCACGGCAAAGTACTGCGCCTGCGGATGAGCAAAGTACCAGCCGCTGACCGCCGCCGCCGGGAACATCGCAAAGTGTTCGGTCAGGAACACGCCGCTTGGGCCTGTCTCGCCAATGGCCGTGCCGTCGAGCAGGCGGAACAGGGTTTCTTTCTCGGTGTGGTCCGGGCAGGCCGGGTAGCCGGGGGCAGGGCGGATGCCGCTGTACTGCTCCTTGATCAACGCTTCGTTGTCCAGGTGCTCGTCGCGGGCGTAACCCCAGTGCTCTTTACGCACCTGCTCGTGTAGCCATTCGGCGCAGGCTTCGGCCAGGCGGTCGGCCAAGGCCTTGACCATGATCGAGCTGTAGTCATCGCCCTTGTCCTGGTAGGCCTTGGCCACTTCCTCGGCACCGATGCCCGCGGTGGTGATGAAACCGCCGACGTAGTCGGTGATGCCGCTGTCCTTGGGTGCGACGAAGTCGGCCAGCGACCAGTTTGGCTTGTTGTCAGGCTTGATGGTCTGCTGGCGCAGGTGGTGCAAGGTGGCCAGGGGCTGGCCGTCATCGCCATAGACTTCGATGTCGTCATCGGCGACCTGGTTGGCCGGCCAGAAGCCGAACACGGCGCGGGCACTGATCAGTTTCTCGTCGATCAGTTTGTCGAGCATCTCGCGGGCGTCCTTGTACAGCGACGTCGCGGCCTCGCCGACCACTTCGTCGGTGAGGATGCGCGGGAATTTGCCGGCCAGGTCCCAGGAGATGAAGAACGGCGTCCAGTCGATGTACTCGGCCAGGGTGCGCAGGTCGATGTCTTCCAGCACCTTGACGCCGGTAAAGGTGGGCACGGCTGGCTGGTAGCTCGCCCAGTCATACTGCGGCTTGGCCGCGATGGCCTTGGCGTAGCTCAGGCGCTCGGTGCGGGCACTGCGGTTGGCGGTGCGCTCGCGCACTTCGACGTAATCCTGGCGGGTTTTCTCGACGAAGCCGGGCTTGAGCTCCTTGGACAACAATTGGGTCGCGACGCCGACGGCGCGCGAAGCGTCGGTGACGTAGATCACCGCGTCGTTGCTGTACTTGGGCTCGATCTTCACCGCCGTGTGCGCCTTGGAGGTGGTCGCGCCACCGATCATCAGCGGCAGGTTGAAGCCCTGGCGCTGCATTTCGCGGGCAACGTGGACCATCTCGTCCAGCGACGGGGTGATCAGGCCGGACAGGCCGATGATGTCGCATTTCTCGTCGCGTGCGGTCTGCAGGATTTTCTCGGCCGGCACCATCACGCCCAGGTCGACGATGTCGTAGCCGTTACAGCCCAGCACCACGCCGACGATGTTCTTGCCGATGTCGTGCACGTCGCCCTTGACCGTGGCCATCAGGATCTTGCCCTTGGCTTCGGGCTTGTCGCCTTTTTCGGCTTCGATGAACGGGATCAGGTGCGCCACGGCCTGCTTCATCACGCGCGCCGACTTGACCACCTGCGGCAAGAACATCTTGCCGGCACCGAACAGGTCGCCGACCACGTTCATGCCGCTCATCAGCGGGCCTTCGATGACTTCGATCGGGCGCGCGCACTGCTGGCGGCACTCTTCGGTGTCTTCGACGATGTGCGCGGTGATGCCTTTGACCAGGGCATGTTCCAGGCGTTTGCCGACCGGCAGCGAGCGCCAGGCTTCGTTTTCAACTTCCTTGGTGGCGCCGCCGCCTTTGTAGTCGTCGGCGATGGCCAGCAGCGCATCGGTACCTTCCGGGGTGCGGTTGAGCACCACGTCCTCGACCTTGTTGCGCAGGTCGGCCGGGATCTCGTCGTAGATTTCCAGCTGGCCGGCGTTGACGATACCCATGGTCAGGCCATTGCGGATGGCGTGGAACAGGAACACCGAGTGGATCGCTTCACGCACCGGGTTGTTGCCGCGGAACGAGAACGACACGTTGGACACACCGCCCGAGCTCAAGGCGTGGGGCAGGTGGTCGCGGATGTAGGCGCAGGCTTCGATGAAGTCGACAGCGTAGTTGTTGTGCTCTTCGATGCCGGTGGCGACGGCGAAGATGTTCGGGTCGAAGATGATGTCTTCTGGCGGGAAGCCGACTTCGTTGACCAGGATGTCGTAGCTGCGCTTGCAGATTTCCTTCTTGCGCGCGGCGGTGTCGGCCTGGCCGACCTCGTCGAAGGCCATCACCACCACGGCGGCGCCGTAGCGCTTGCACAGGCGGGCGTGGTGCTTGAACTGCTCGACGCCTTCCTTCATGGAAATCGAGTTGACGATGCCTTTGCCCTGGATGCACTTGAGGCCCGCCTCGATCACTTCCCATTTGGAGGAGTCGATCATGATCGGCACGCGGGAGATGTCCGGCTCGCCAGCGATCATGTTGAGGAAGCGGACCATGGCGGCCTGGGAGTCGAGCATCCCTTCGTCCATGTTGATGTCGATTACCTGGGCGCCGGCCTCGACCTGTTGCAGGGCCACTTCCAGGGCTTCGGTGTAGTTCTCTTCGCGGATCAGCCGGGCGAACTTGGCGGAACCGGTGATGTTGGTGCGCTCGCCCACGTTGACGAACAGCGACTGGCGGTCGATGGTGAACGGCTCCAGGCCCGACAGGCGACAGGCCTTGGCGATCTCCGGGATCTCACGTGGCTTGTACTTGGCAACCGCCTCGGCGATGGCCTGGATGTGGCCCGGGGTGGTGCCGCAGCAGCCGCCGATGATGTTAAGGAAGCCGCTGGCAGCGAACTCCTCGACCACCGCGGCCATTTCGGCCGGGGTTTCGTCGTACTCACCGAAGGCGTTGGGCAGGCCGGCGTTGGGGTGCGCAGAGACGTGGGTGTCGGCCTTGGTCGACAGCTCTTCCAGGTAGGGGCGCAGGTCCTTGGCGCCGAGGGCGCAGTTGAGGCCGACGGAAATCGGCTTGGCGTGGCGCACCGAGTTCCAGAAGGCTTCGGTGGTCTGGCCCGACAGGGTGCGGCCCGAGGCGTCGGTGATGGTGCCGGAGATCATGATCGGCAGTTCGACGTTGTCATCCTCGAACACCTGCTGCACGGCGAAGATCGCTGCCTTGGCGTTGAGGGTGTCGAAGATGGTTTCGATCAGGATCAGGTCGGCGCCGCCCTCGATCAGGCCGCGGGTGGCCTCGATGTAGTTTTCCACCAGCTCGTCGAAGGTGACGTTGCGGTAGCCGGGGTCGTTGACGTCCGGGGAAATCGAGCAGGTGCGGCTGGTCGGGCCCAGCACGCCGGCGACGAAGCGCGGTTTGTCCGGCGTCTCTAGGGTCTTGGCGTCGGCCACCTGGCGGGCGATGCGCGCGCCTTCGACGTTCAGCTCGTAGACCAGCGATTCCATGCCGTAGTCGGCCTGGGAAATCTGCGTGGCGTTGAAGGTGTTGGTTTCGAGAATATCGGCGCCAGCGTCCAGGTAGGCTTTCTCGATCGCGGCGATGACATCGGGGCGGCTAAGCAGCAACAGGTCGTTGTTACCTTTCACATCGCTTGGCCAATCGGCAAAGCGCGTGCCACGATAGTCGTGTTCCTCGAGGCGATAACTTTGGATCATAGTACCCATGCCGCCGTCGAGGATCAGGATGCGCTCTTTGAGTGCGTGCTGGAGTGCTTGGAGACGAGCGCTGCGGTCGGACATAGGAACTACCTGGTCGGGCGAATATCAGAAGGTGCCGAATCATAACAAAGCTGCGCGGTTTTTAGGCGCACTGCCCATTTGCATGAATTTAGCTCATGTTGGCACACAAGCACCCAAGGACGACCAGGCAATCGTGATGGCTTTCAAGAACCAGGACTTTCCGCACATGGTGCATCGTTGTATTCGTGCTTGGGCGGGCGTTTTCGCCTTGCTCATCAGTGGCGCGACCTTCGGGCAGGCTGCCCAATCGAGCCCGGCTATTTCCTACACCCGGGATATCCAGCCGATTTTCACCGAGAAGTGCGTGGCCTGCCATGCCTGCAACGACGCGGCCTGCCAGCTTAAGCTGGAAAGCCCAGAGGGCGCGGTGCGGGGGGCCACCAAGGTGCCGGTGTACCAGGGTGACCGCAGCGCGGCGGTGCCGACCACGCGGCTGTTCTACGATGCCCACAGCGAAGGCGAGTGGCGCAAGAAGGGCTTTTACTCGGTGCTCGACGGCCAGGGCAGCCAGGCCGCGCTGATGGCGCGCATGCTCGAGCTGGGGCACAAGACGCCGCTTACGCCCAATGCCAAGCTGCCCGAGGACATCGTCCTGGGCATCAACCGCAACAACATGTGCCCTTTGCCCCATGAGTTCGACGCCTATGCCGGCGCGCACCCTAAAGAAGGCATGCCGCTGGCGGTCACCGGCCTGACCGATCAGGAGTACACCACCCTGCAACGCTGGCTGGCGGCTGGCGCGCCGGTGGAGTACCAGCCGATTCAGCCGAGTGCGGTCGAGGCCAAGCAGATTGCCGACTGGGAAGAGCTGCTCAACCGCCCGGGTTCGACCGAGGCGCTAGTTGGCCGTTGGCTTTACGAGCACCTGTTCCTTGCGCACATCTACTTCGTCGGCGGGGAGCAGGGCCACTTCTTCCAGTGGGTGCGTTCCCGCACGCCCAGTGGCCAGCCGGTCGACGTGATCGCGACCCGACGCCCCAACGACCCGCCGGGCACCGACTTCTACTACCGGCTGATGCCGGTGCAGGGTGTGATCGTGCACAAGACGCACATCACCTACCCAATGGGGCCGCAGAAGCTCAAGCGGGTCAAGCAACTGTTCTACGCGGGTGACTGGCATGCCTCCGCGCTGCCAGGCTATGGCCCGCGCCACCGGGCCAACCCGTTCGAGACCTTCGAGGCGATCCCCGCAGTGGCGCGTTACCAGTTCATGCTGGACAACGCCGAGTACTTCGTGCGCACCTTCATCCGTGGCCCGGTGTGCCGTGGGCAGATTGCAACCGACGTGATCCGCGACAACTTCTGGGCGCTGTTCCAGGAGCCGGCGCACGACCGCTACATCACCGATGCCCAATACCGTGGCGAGGCCACGCCGCTGCTGGCCATGCCGGGGCAGATCGACGACGTGGGCAGTGTGTTGGGCCTCTGGCATGCCTACCGCGACAAGCGCAACGAATACGAAAAACTGCGCCGCGAAGCCTATGCCGAAATGCCAGCGCCGGGTTGGTCGACGCTGTGGGCCGGTAACGACAATGCACTGCTGAGCATTTTCAGGCACTTTGACAGCGCCTCGGTGACCAAGGGCCTGATCGGGGATGTGCCGCTCACCGTGTGGCTGTTCGACTACCCCTTGTTCGAGCGCACTTATTACCAGTTGGCCGTCAACTTCGATGTGTTCGGCAACGTTTCGCACCAGTTGCAGACCCGCTTGTACTTCGACCTGATCCGCAACGGCGCGGAGGTCAACTTCCTGCGCCTGATGCCGGCCGACCAGCGTGGCGCGATCCTCAGCGACTGGTACCAGAACAGCGGCAAGGTGAAGATGTGGCTCGATTACGAGGACATCGACACTGACACCCCAAGCGGCATCAAGTTGGACCCGGTTAACCCAAAACGCGACTTCGGGCTCAAGCTGGTACAGCGTACCGGCAGCCTGAATGCGGCGCCTGACCCGATCAACCGCTGCCAGGGGGCGTACTGCTCGCGGCCGCAGATGAACGAAGCGTTCCGCAATGTCGAGCAGTCGCTCAGCCGCCTGGTATCGCGCCCGGCCGCCGGGCTCAAGGTCATCAACCAACTGCCTGAGGCGACGATGCTGCGTATCGAAGGGCAGGGCGGCCAGCGCCAGGTGTACAGCTTGCTGCGCAACCGTGCGCACAGCAACGTTGCCTTCCTGCTGGGCGAGGCCTACCGCTATCAGCCGGGGCTGGACACCCTGACCTTGTACCCAGGCGTGCTCAGCAGCTACCCGAACTTCATCTTCAATATTCCGGCCGAGGATGTGCCCGAGTTTGTCGAGGACATGGAGTATGCGCGTGATGATGCCGGCAAATTCGAGCGCATCGTCATGCGCTGGGGCGTGCGCCGCAGCCATCCGCAGTTCTGGCAGTACTTCCATGACCTCAATAGCTACATCAAGGAGACCCAGCCAGTGGAAGCGGGTGTGCTGGACATGAACCGCTACGAGAACCTCTGATCGGCCAACCTGACCTTTCCGAAACAACTGCGGTCGGAAAGGTTGGGTGGTCCGGGGGCTGCTTTGCAGCCCAATCGTGGGGCAAGCCCACTCCTACAGGTTTTGCGTGGTCCCTGTGGGAGCGGGCTTGCCCGCGAACGAGTGCGAAGCGCTCGCCGAGGCCTCAATGCACCGGCAATCGCAGGGTATTTCATGCTGTATTCGCTTCAGGCACTGCGGGCGTTCGCCGCCTGGGTGGTGGTCTGCCACCATTTCATGCAGATCTTCTTCGACTTCAAGGCCAGCGGGCCCATCGGCCAACTGCTCACCGACCGGGGCGCTGTCGGCGTCGACATCTTCTTCGTCATCAGCGGCCTGGTTATCTACCTCTCCACCCGCGACAAAACCATCGAACCCCGCCAGTTCCTGCTCAACCGGGTGCTGCGCATCGTCCCGGCGTACTGGTTCTACACCTTGGTCATGGCGGGCCTGCTGCTGGCGGCCAGCCGCTGGATGCCGCACCAGGAATTCGACTGGCACCACCTGCTGTTGTCGCTGCTGTTCGTGCCAGCAGAAAACCCTGGCGGGTATGGCCTTTATCCGACCTTGAACGTGGGCTGGACGCTGAACTTCGAGATGTTCTTCTACCTGCTGTTCGGCCTGGCATTCCTGGTCCGCCAACGCCATCAGTTGCTGCTGGTCACCGTCGCGCTGCTGCTGGTGAGTGAAGTGCTGGGGCGGCTGGGTGTGCTTAGCCGCTTCTACAACAACGACATCATCTATGAGTTCCTGCTCGGCATCGGCCTGGGTGTGCTGTATCGGCGCGGCCTGATCCGCGAGGGCATCTGGACGCCCCTGGCGTTGCTCGCGGTGGCGGGGTATGCCATCTACCACCTCGACGCCTCCCAGCGTCTGCTGCACTGGGGCCTGCCAAGCGCGCTGGTGGTGCTAGCCTTTGTCTCCCTGGAGCCGTTGTTCGCGGGTAACCGGCTGCTCAAGGCGCTGGGCGACTGTTCGTATTCGGTCTACCTGATCCACGTGCTGGTGCTGTATGCCGGCTGGTTCGCCAGTCAGCGGCTGCACCTGAACCCGTACCTGGTGTTTGCCCTGTGCGTGCCGTCCATTGGACTAATGTCGTGGTTCAGCTACCAGTGGCTGGAGCGCGGCCTGTATCGGCGGATGCAGGCCTGGCTGGCGGCGCCACGGGGGCAGGCGCCGGCGTATGCGCTTTCCCGAGTTAAATACTAGGACTTTGTACAAGGGCCAGGTTGGCGTACACTTGGCCGCAAGTCTGTGAGGAACTTCCATGAGCGCTATAACCATTACCGACGCCGCCCATGATTACCTGGCCGATCTGCTCTCCAAGCAGAATACGCCCGGCATCGGCATCCGCATTTTCATCACCCAGCCAGGCACCCAGTACGCAGAGACGTGCATTGCCTACTGCAAGCCGGGCGAAGAGAAGCCTGACGACACCGCCGTGGGTCTGAAGAGCTTCACCGCTTACCTCGATGCAGTCAGCGTACCCTTCCTTGAAGACGCGCTGGTCGATTACGCCACCGACCGCATGGGCGGCCAGCTGACCATCAAGGCGCCGAACGCCAAGGTGCCGATGGTCAACGAAGACAGCCCGATCAACGAGCGTATCAACTACTACCTGCAGACCGAGATCAACCCGGGCCTGGCCAGCCATGGCGGCCAGGTAAGCTTGGTGGACGTGGTCGACGACGGCATCGCTGTGCTGCAGTTCGGCGGCGGTTGCCAGGGCTGCGGCCAGGCCGACGTGACCCTGAAGGAAGGCATCGAGCGCACCCTGCTCGAGCGTATTCCGGAGCTCAAAGGTGTGCGCGATGTGACCGACCACACCCAGAAGGAAAACGCATACTACTGATACCAGGGTTCGCCGCTTCCTTAGCAACAAACTGTTACGAGTTCAACCCCTGCGACAACAGGCCGCAGC
Organism: Pseudomonas sp. B21-031; assembly: GCF_024748985.1. Lineage (NCBI taxonomy): Bacteria > Pseudomonadati > Pseudomonadota > Gammaproteobacteria > Pseudomonadales > Pseudomonadaceae > Pseudomonas > Pseudomonas sp. B21-031. The sequence goes on from NZ_CP087181.1 coordinate 2,064,462, forward strand.
CCGTATTCAAAGGGCTGCAGGCCATCTGCGCCTTCGTCGGGTAGAAGCACTTGGGGTGTCATGTAAGAATGCCCCGGTTTTTCGGCTGGCCCGTCCCAAGGGCCGGTACCTTTCCTGTAAAGGATGGCCTGTAAAGGATAGTTCCATGAATGATCTGTATACCCGGCGCGCGGTTGTCGCCGGGATGGGCGTTCTCGGGCTTGGCCTGCTGGCTGGCTGCAGCCCGGCCCGGGGTCTTGAGTTCAAGTACGGCAAGAACATGAGCAACGAAATCCTTGGGCGCAAGTTCAACCTCAAGGACCCCCAAGGCAACCCGCGTACCCTGTCGAGCTTCTACGGCAGCATGCCGATGATTTTCTTCGGCTTCACCCAGTGCCCGGCGGTCTGCCCGACCACGCTGGCGCGGGCGGCGCAAATCAGGCAGTTGCTCAGGGGCCGCGACCGTGACTTGTTCCAGGTGGTGTTCATTACCCTGGACCCGGAGCGCGACACCCCCGAAGTACTCGACGCTTATGTCAAAGCGTTCGACCCCTCGTTCACCGCGCTGACGGGTACCCCCGAAGAAATCGCCGAGGTGGCCAAAGAGTTCAAGGTGTTCTACGAGAAGGTCCCGGCCGGGGATACCTACACCATCTCTCATTCGTCCACCAGCTACGTCTACGATACGCGTGGCACCCTGCGCCTGAGCCTGGGCCATTCCTTGAATGCCAAGGAATGCGCTGAAGACCTGGTCACCCTGATGGAGATTTGCTAATGGCTGTTTCACTGCAACCGATCAAACGCGGCCTGGCCGCCATCGCCCTGCTGGGCTTTGCCCTGCCAGCCCTGGCCCAGACCACCGTGAGTGATGCCTGGGTGCGCGCCAGCGTGCCGCACCAGCAGTCCACCGGTGCCTTCATGACCCTGACGGCCAGCAGCGACAGCAAGCTGGTGGGTGTTCAATCGCCTGTCGCCAAGACCGTCCAAGTGCATGAAATGACCATGAACGGCGACGTGATGGGCATGCGCGAGGTCAAGGCCGTCGAGTTGCCGGCTGGCAAAGCAGTCACCCTGGACCCGAACGGCTTGCACGTGATGCTGATGGGGTTGAACCAGCAGGTGAAGGAAGGCGAGCAGGTGCCGCTGACCCTGGTCATCGAAGATGCCAAGGGCGGCAAGGAAACGCTGCAGGTGCAAGCGCCAGTGCGTCCGCTCAACGCCGAGGCAGGCGGTGGGCATGACCACATGCACATGAATCACTGATACAGCTGGGGCCGCGCATAGCGGCCCCAATTCATTCAGCTACGAAAACGCGGCAATGGCCTGTCGAGGGTCAGCGAGGTCAAGGTCTTGCGTACCTGGGCTTCGTCGGCCTCCAGGGCCTTTAGACTCGCGCGGATCTTGCCGGCGGCGGGCACATCGCCCTGCCGGTCGATCCAGTCGGCAATTTCCTTGCAGGCACTGCTCAGGCAGGCCTGACGCTGGTTCATCAGCGATATGAGGGTGGTGAGCTCTCTTTCGGACATGGCAGGATCCTCCAATTCAGCCCTGTCAGTGTAGCAGTGGCCAGCAAGCTTGCCTGGGGCCGGGTGTCGCAGGGTGTCAGCCTGGCAAGCAGGCGATGCGGTATGCCCCTGGGGTTACCCCATAAGCCTGTTTGAACTGCCGGCTCAAGTGGCTCTGGTCGGCAAACCCAAGCGCAAACGCTACCTCCGAAGCCGCCTGGCCGCGCTTCAAGCACTCACGGGCACGGGCCAGGCGCCGTTGCTTGAGCCAGGCATGGGGCGGCAGGCCGGTGGCCTGGCGAAACACCCGGGCGAAGTGGAAGGGTGACAGGTTGACCGCCGCCGCCAGGGCTTCAAGCGATGGCGGGTCGGCCAGCTGGCTCTCCAGCAGTTCGCGGGCGCGGGCCACCGCCTGCGGCTCATGGCCGGGGGCGGCGGGTTCGGCGCATTGCCCATGGCGTTGCACCAGGGCCAGCACGGCATGGCGCCAGGCGGTCTGCTGTTCCAGGGCACTGGCCGCTGCTTCGGACAATTGGTGCAACTGGCTGAAGGCGAGCGCCAGGGCCGGGTCCTGGATCACACTGTCCTTGAAGGTGGGCATGCCATGGCGGCCCAGTTCCAGCTCCTCCAGCACGCCTGTTACCCGCTCATGTTCTGGGTAGAAACCGCGGTAGCGCCAGCCGGCTTCGTGGGCCGTGGCGCCGGTGTGCAGTTCGTCGGGGTTGATCAGCACCATGCTGCCCACCGGGGCCAGGTGTTCGCTGCCGCGATGCCAGAAGCGCTGGGCGCCCGACTCGATCACGGTGAACACGTAGCCTTCGTGCACGTGCGGGGCGAAACGCTGCTGGAAGTAGCGCGCGTGCAGCATTTCGACGTCGCCCAGCGCCGGCGCCTGCCACAGGTGCGTCTGCTCGCGCAGGGGCGTGGTCATGCCAGCCAGCTGCGCAGGAGGAAGAAAATCAACATGCTCACCAGCATGCTCAGCAACACGCTGCGGGTCAACAGCACCAAGATGACGGCCACCACCGAGCCCAGCAGATAAGGGTTGAGCAGGCTCAGGTTCAGCTGGTGGTCAGGCATGAAGATGATCGGCCCGCAGATGGCGGTGAGCATGCCCGGCACCGCGAAGCCCAGAAACTGCCGGGCATTGGAACTCAGGCGCAAGGGCAGGCGCGGTTCAAGAAACGCATAGCGATTGAGAAACACGATGGCGCCCATGGCGAAAATCAGTAACCAGGTCATGCGCGGCCTCCAAAGCACTTTTGGCAAATGAAGCCGGCGCCCATGCCGAGCAGGCCAGCGGCCACCAGGGCGGTTTCCCAGTGCCAGGCACTGAACAGGACCGAGCAGAACAGCGACACGGCCACGCACACCACTGTGGCCCGGTTGCGCACCAGTGGCGCGATCAGGGCGACGAAGGTGGCGACAATTGAGAAGTCCAGGCCCAACTGGTCGAGGTGCGGGATGTTCTGGCCAAGGACGATGCCTGCCAAGGTGAACAGGTTCCAGGCGATGTAGAAGGTCAGGCCCACACCCAGCGCATACCAGCGATTGAACTGCTGCTGGTCGTAATGGCTGGTCAGGGCAAAGAACTCGTCGGTCAGCAAAAAGCCCAGGCCCAACCGCCAGCGCAGCGGCTGGTTCGACAGCACCGGGCGCATGGACAGGCCGTACAGCAGGTGCTGCGATGTCAGCAGCAAGGTGGTGAGCAGGATCGACGCCAGGTTGGCGCCGCCCTTGAGCATGCCGATCGCCACCAGTTGTGCGGCACCGGCGAAGACGATGGCCGACAGCCCCTGGCCTTGCCAGGCGCTCAGGTTGGCTTCGATGGCCATGGAGCCGGCCAGCAGGCCCCAGGGGGCGACGGCCAGGGAAAGTGGGAGGATGGCGATGGCGCCGTGAACAAAGGCTTGGCGAGCGATGTGTGGGCTGTGGGGCATGGTTGGCTGCAACGCGTGTACTCGGTTGGGCAGCATGCCAGAGTGCGGCGGGCGATGGCTTGAACGATCTTGCTGGTTTGTCGGTTGGCCGCTATCGATGGCGGGTCAACCAGCGCTGCGCGGTCGAACATCCGTTGATGTCCACGGCCTTTTGCAGCAAAGCCTGGCGATGCCCAGGGTCAAGGTCGGCCAGCACCCGGTACACCTCGGCCTGGTAGTCCCGCTGGCGCCCCCACTGCATGTTCAGGCCTTGCGGCTGGCTGCGGTTGCAGGCCAGTCGCGTGGTGGGCTGTGGGTAGTAGGGCGCGTATTGGGGGGCCATGCTTGGGATCGCCTCCAACGCAGCGCGATAGTCTGCGCTGGCGTTGTAGGGCGGGCACCAGGTGGCAATGGCCGGTGCCGGGGGCGCGAAGCCTTGCTTGAGGCTCGCCTCCAGCAAAGGGCAGGCAGCGTCCGGGATCTGGGCCACCGGCAGGTAGGTCATGTAGTACAGCGCCAGCCGGTACTGGGCCACGGGGTGGCCAAGCTCCACCGACTTTTTCAGCAGTGCCACGGCGGTGGGCAAGGTGTGCGCCAGGGCCTGGCCCTGGCGGGTGAGCTCCGGGTCGCTACCCACGGCAGTGCGCAGTGAGCTGGCGCCGTCGTCCTGGCTGTCGGCCTGCTCGAGCAAGGGCAGGGCCTGGCGGTAGAGCAAGTCGGCATGAGGGTCGATGCGCACGTCGAGCGCTTGCGCGGTCAGTGGCATCAAGGCGATCACCAACGGCGACAGGGTTGCCACACGACTCACAGGCAGGCCTCGTGGGGCGGGCAGTCACGACAGGCGGCCAGTGGTTGATGCACGGCTTGGATGTTCATCACAGGTACAGGTACGCCTCGGGCGAATCGGAACGACGACGTATTCTAGCCACCCAAGGGGCCTCGCCGGAAGACCGGCGGGCAACTGTCAGACGAGCTTGATAGGCGTGACCTTGCGCTGAGCGTGTTTTTCCTGGGCCAGGCCAAGCTTGGCGGTAATGACTTTGGCCAGTGCGTTGTTGCCCAGGTCGTTGAGGTGCAGGCGGTCTACGAACAGGTCGGCGCCAAACACGGGTGAGCTGCTGAGCATGCTGTTCATGTCATAGCAGGCTACCGGGTCGGCCTGGTCTTTGATGCGGCGAAAGAAGGCCGTGTGCAAGTGGCTGTCGAAGACCCCGTCCAGCAGGCGCTCGAAGTTCGCGGGCTGCCGCGCCAACGCCGCCAGCATGGCTTGCTCGCCCGCCGGCAGGGTTTCTCGGCACCAGGGCAGCAGCGGCTGAAGAATGAAGGTGAGGGTGGCGTGGCTGTCTGCCAGCAGCCGCTCCCACTGGCGCAGGGTGCGGCCGATGCTGTCGGCCGCGCGGGCCAGGCGCTTCTCAGGGGGCGACAGCGGCTGGGCGGCTGGAGGCGCGGGAGGAGGTGCGGCCAAGGCTTGGCCGATGCGCCGCCAAAGCGATTGCTGGCGGGGGGGCGAGGCAGGCGGCATGCCATCGCTGAAACTGTTCAAGGCTTCCTGAAAACCTGTGACGTGATGCGCCTCGCGGGGGCTGGCGAGGATTTCGTAGAGGGCCTCATGGGCCAAGGTATTGAGGCCGCTGAGCACCACCACGTGGCCGAGCTGGCCGAGGCGGTGCTGGTGAGTGAGGAACATCAGCAGCTCTTGGCCAGCATTGAGCCCGCAGCCTGCCAGGCTCAGCCAGACCTCGCCGGTCAGCATCGACAGGTGCGAAGCCACCGTGTGCTCATCGCTGCTGGCACCGACGCCCAAGGCGGTGGAGCCCCCCACCAACAGGTTGATGCGCGGCGCCGTGCCGCGCTCGGCCGCCGAGAAGCGCTTGCCGGCACAGTGGCTGTAGCGCAGGCCGAGCGCATCGGTGTTGATGGTGCCCGAGCGGTAGCCGCTCTCGTGGATGTGCAAGGCGTGTGGCGCACGGCGGCTGCCCAGTTGCAGAAAGCGCTGGTAGTCCTGTTGCAGCGGCGAAGGAAGGCCCAAAACATCTGTGCTCGTGTCGGTCGATCTCATGGGCACTCCTTGCGAGGCATCCGGCTCAGGCCGCCAGTTCCTTAAGGTTGTACAGCAGGCCGCCGGCCGCGATCAGTAGCAGGGCAACGCCCGACGCCAGGCTGATGACGCGATTGCTGCGCTGCGAAGCGATCTTGCCGATGGCGAAGATGTACAGGCTGAGCACGGCAAAATCGATGGCCACCCACAGCAGCGACAGCACCACCATGCTCTTGCCGAACGACTCGGTGATCTGGATGAACTGAGGGAAGAAGGCGATAAAGAAGATGATGTCCTTGGGGTTGGAGATACCCACCATGAACCCTTGCAGCAGGCCGCCACGCCCAGGCCCAGGCGCTTCGCTCGCCGACTCAGGGGTGGGCGCCTGCAGGGCTTCCTTGAGTGTGCCCACGGCGATGTAGCCGATGAACAGGCAGCCCAGCAGGCTCATGCCGCTGAGCCAGGCCTTGTCGATGGCCGCGCTGGTCAGGATGATCCAGGCCGCCGCGCCAATCAGTACCAGGGACGCCCAGTTGGTCCCCACGGCAGTGAACATGGCCTTGCGCGACCCGGAGGCGGCAGCGGTGTTGACGATCAGTGCCACCACTGGGCCAGGGGTGGCGATCAGCAGCAGGACGGTCAGGGCATAGGTGGCGGTGAGTGCGGTATTCACGGTCAATTCTCGATCAGTGTGTCGGCTGTTACATGGGCGTGGAACGGGCAGCGCGACGGGTTGAGCGAACCCGCCTCCTGTAGCTGGTACTGCTTCCACTCGTAGTTGTCGGCATCGCCGAACGCGCCAAGGGTGTCGGGCATGATGCCGTTGTTGTATTGCTGTACGCGCTCGCGGATGCGGGCACGGATACGCTTGCCACTTTCGGTGCTGGCGTTGGCCACTTCGTCGAAGTTTTCCCGCGGGTTGATGACGAAGGTGATGTGCGGCCCCAGGTTGCGGCTTTTCATCTGTTGGTGGCCTGGGAAGTTCATGTTGATGAACAGCGGCATGCCGGCGTAGCAGAACGACCAGCCCGTGTCGTGGGGGTCAGTCGGCATCGCCTGTGGCCAAGGGTGCGGGTCGCGCGCGTGCACGCCCTGCAAAACTTTCCAGGCCAGCGCCTGTTGCTCGGCAAGGGTGTATTCGCTGGCGGTTTCGAGAAACACCACCAATGGGCTGCCGATGCGCTGCTTGAGAGGGATCGGTGTGATGGTGCGCACGTAGTCAGCCAGGCCCTGGGCGATGTCGTCGGCCAGTTGTTCGGCGCGGGCGAAGAGGATGTGGCAGGTCTCGCTGGCGACTGCCTTGCGGCCAAACAGGCAGGGGAATTCGGGGTTGGCGAGAATGCTGCGAAAATGTTGTATGGTTTTGTACGTCCAATGTTGCGTGTTCCGCACATGTTCAGCGGCCAGCTCTAGCGCATCCAGGCGATAGCAGTTTCCATAACCCGTAAACATGATTTCCCCAGGCATCTAATTAAGTAACGTTCCAGTCATATGCAGGCAGAATCGTTGGTAATCTTTATTATTTACCCGCATTTTCTGAGACAGACTTAACGTTGTAAAACGCGTGGAACTATGACCTACTATTAGTCTCACTCATGCTTCGGACGTCGCCATGTCGGAACGGATTCAGGCCTTGCACGCCCTGCGTGCTTTCGAGGTGGCCTCTCGTTATGGCTCCTTTACCCGTGCGGCGGAGGAGCTGGCGCTGACCCAAGGGGCGGTCAGCCACCACATCAAGACCCTCGAGGCCATGTTCGGCTGCGACCTGTTCGAGCGTCGTGGGCCGAAACTGAGCCTGACCGAGCACGGGCGCTTGCTGTCACAAGAGCTCAAGGTCGGCTTCAAGATCATCGAGAACGCCTGCGCGTTGCTGCGACAGGACCGTTATGGCGTGCGTCTAAAGGCGCCATCCACGCTCACCATGCGCTGGTTGCTCAGGGCCCTGGACGGCTTCAAGAAGCTCGATGACAGCAGCAGCGTGCAACTGTCGAGCGTGTGGATGGACATCGACAGCGTGGACTTCTATTCGGAGCCCTACGACTGCGCCATCCTGTTGGCCAACGGCCGTTTCCCCGCCGATGTCGAGAGCTTCAAGCTGTTCGATGAATGGCTGATCCCGGTGTGCCACCCCGATTACATGGTGCAAGCCCAGCCCGACCTTGCCGACCTGCGCCAATGCGAGTTCCTGCACCCGTCGCCGGACCGTCGCGATTGGCGACGCTGGCTGGCGCGGATGGACGCACTGGATATCAGCATCGACCAGGGGCAGGTTTTCGATACCCTCGACCAGGGGATTTCGGCGGCCCAGCAAGGCCTGGGTATCTCGGTGGTGGACCTGGTGCTGGCCAGCTCCGACCTGTCGGCAGGGCGGCTGGTGACGCCGTTCAAGCACGCGGTGGCCACCGGTGACGGGTATTACATGACCTGGCTGAAATCCAGCCCCAAGGCCCGGCAGATGCACAAACTGCGTGATTTTCTGATCAGCCAGGTGCCGCCGTTGGCCTACAAGGACATCAACTATTTGTACGGTTGAGGGCTGCCGGGGAATACCCGCTCAAGCATGAAATCGATGAACACCCGCAGCTTGGGCGGCACCTGGCGCCCCGACGGCCACAACAGGTAGAAACTGCCACGCCGCTCCATGAAACTGTCGAGTACCGTCACCAGCGTGCCAGCCGCCAGCTCGCGGCGCACGCTGAAGTCTGGCAGGCAGGTGATGCCGCGGTGGTTGAGGGCGAAGCAGATGCGTGTCTCGACGTGGTTGCATACCATCGAAATGGGGATGTCATAGCCTTGGTCGGGGTGCTCCTGGCGCAGCGGCCAGGTTTCCAGCTTGCCGTTGCTGGGGAAGCGGTAGTGTAGGCAGGTGTGTGCACTCAGGTCGCGGGGGTGGGTGGGCGTGCCGCGTTCGCACAGGTATTCGGGCGATGCCACCAAGCGATGCTGGAAGTGGCCGAGGAACTTGGCATTAAGGCGCGAATCCACGGGTTGACCGCCGCGCATCACCACATCAAAACCTTCACCGACGATATCCACCATGCGGTCGGTGAACTCCAGGTCCAGCTCAACCTCAGGGTACAACGCCATGAAGTCGGCCAGCGCCGGCATGACCAGCCCGGTGACCTGGGGCAGGCTCACGCGTAGCCGGCCGCGCGGGGTTTCACTGGCCTGTGACAGGGCCTGCTCGGTGGCCTCGATCTCAGCCAGGATGCGGCGGCTGCGTTCAAGAAACAGCGTGCCTTCGGCCGTCAACGTAATGCTGCGTGTGCTGCGGTGGAACAGGCGCACACCCAGGCGGCTTTCCAGCCGCGCCACGCGCTTGCCCACGGCCGAAGCACTGATGCCCAACGACTGGCCGGCAGCCACGAAACTGCGGGTTTCGGCCACCCGGTTGAAGACCACGAAGCCGCTGAGGCTGTCCATTGCGTTCTCCTGATTGCGGAAATGAATGTCCGGTGTGAACGGCATTGTACCCATCTTTTTCCGCAATACCCCCAGCATGCACACTGCCGGCCTCGATCACCACTTCAAGGCATCCTGCAATGTCCCAGACTTCTTCCGCACCGCTACTGGGTGACAGCGCCGAGCGCTTACCCTTGAGCGGCCTGCTGGCCCTGGCGATGACCGGCTTCATCGCCATCCTCAGTGAAACCCTGCCTGCCGGCCTGCTGGACCAGATCGCCGGCGGCATGGCGATCAGCCAGGCGATGGCCGGGCAGTGGGTCACGGCGTATGCATTGGGCTCGCTGCTGACGGCCATTCCGCTGGTGACCCTGACCCAAGGCTGGTATCGCCGCCGTGCATTACTGCTGGCGATTGGTGGCTTCGTGTTGTTCAACGGGTTGACGGCCTTGTCGTCGTCCAATGCCCTAACCCTGGTGCTGCGCTTTTTCACCGGTGCCGCGGCCGGCTTGGCCTGGGGCTTGATTGCCGGCCATGCCCGGCGCATGGTGCCGGTGGCCTTGCAGGGGCGGGCGATGGCGGTGGCCATGCTCGGCCAGCCGATAGCTTTGTCCCTCGGCTTGCCCATCGGCACCTGGCTGGGGGCACTGCTGGGGTGGCGGGCCACGTTTGTCGTGGTCACTGTGGTGGCGCTGCTGCTGGTCGTCTGGGTGTTGCGCGCCGTGCCGGACTACCCGGGGCAGGCAGCCGGCAAGCGACCGGCGGCGCTGCAGGTGCTGCGCACACCTGGCGTGGCATTGGTGCTGATGGTGATCATGACCTGGATCCTCGGCCACAACATTCTCTATACCTATATCGTGCCGTTGCTGGCGGCGGCCGGGATGGCCGCCGAAATCGGCCAGGTGTTGATGGTGTTCGGCTTGTCGGCGCTGGCGGGCATCGGCCTGGTTGGGCTGTTGGTCGATCGGCACCTGCGCACGTTGGTGCTGCTCAGCCTGGCCGGTTTTGCCGTGGCCACGCTGGTGCTGGGGCAGGCGTCCTCGTGGGCCCTGTACCTGAGCATCGCGCTGTGGGGTGTGACCTACGGCGGCGCGCCAACACTGTTGCAGACGGCCTGCGCAGATGCAGCGGGCGAGGGCGGTGACGTGGCGCAGTCGATGCTGGTGACGGTATGGAACAGCGCCATTGCCTTGGGCGGGATTATCGGTGGGTTGCTGCTGACCGGGGCGGGAGTGGCCTGGTTTGGCCCCGTGGCGCTGGTATTGATTGGCCTGGCGTGGCTGCTGGCCTGGGCAGGGCGCCGTGGCGGGTTCAAGGCCGGCTCGCGATAGTTTCCCAGGCCTACGCGGTCGTTGTAGGAGCAGCCTTGTGCTGCGAAGAGGCCAGTCCTGCCCATGCGACTCTGCTAGGTTTACCGGCCTCTTCGCAGCACAAGGCTGCTCCTACAGAGGCCAAGTCGGATCTGAGGGCAACGCCGGATATGGCAGCCCTGGATTGCCCTGCACAGGGTAGAATCGTCACTTACGGCACAACAGACGATCAGAGGTCGACGCGGTGGAATTGCAGCAGGGCTTTGTCCTGACCCGGCATTGGCATGACTCACCCGAAGGCACGTGCGTGGAGTTCTGGCTGGCGACGGACCAGGGCCCGCGCCAGCTGCGCCTGGCGCCGCAAGTCTCGGTGGCGTTCATCGCGCAGGCGCAGGCCGAACATGCCCGCGTGCTGCTGGCCAACGAGCCGGGTGTCGAGCTTAAGCCCTTGCAACTGCGCGACTTCGATCAGCGCCCGGTGCTGGGCTTGTACTGCCGCCAGCATCGCCAGTTGATGCAACTGGAACAACGCCTGCGCAACGCCGGCGTCGAGGTGTACGAAGCCGATATCCGCCCCCCCGAGCGCTACCTGATGGAGCGCTTCATCACGGCCCCGGTGCAGTTCACCGGCCAGCCAGACGCCCACGGCGTGCTCTGCGACGCCCAGCTCAAGCCACTGCCAGACTACCGACCGCCGCTGCGCCTGGTGTCGCTGGATATCGAAACCAGCGAGCGCGGCGCGCTGTACAGCATCGCCCTCGAAGGCTGCGGCCAGCGCCAGGTGTACATGCTCGGCCCGGCCAACGGCGACAGCAGCGCGGTGGACTTCGACCTGCAGTACTGCGACGACCCTGCCGCGCTGCTCGATTGCCTTAACCAGTGGATGGCCCGGCACGACCCGGATGCGATCATCGGCTGGAACCTGGTGCAGTTCGACTTGCGCCTGTTGCACGAACATGCCAAGCACCTGCAGGTGCCTTTGGCCCTGGGCCGCAACGGCGCGCCCATGACCTTGCGCGCTCACGCCAGCGGCGGCCACGTGTTCGCCGATGCCCCTGGGCGCTTGCTGATCGACGGCATCGAAGCCTTGCGTTCGGCAACCTGGAGCTTCCCGTCGTTCAGCCTGGAGAGCGTTGCCCAAACGCTGCTGGGCGAGGGCAAGGCGATCAGCACGCCATACCAGCGCATGGATGAGATCAACCGCATGTTCGCCGAAGACAAACCGTCGCTGGCGCGCTACAACCTCAAGGACTGCGAACTGGTCACGCGCATCTTCGCCCACACCCGGCTGCTCGAGTTCCTGCTTGAGCGCGCCTCGGTCACCGGCTTGGCCGTGGACCGAAGCGGTGGCTCGGTGGCCGCGTTCTGCCATTTGTACATGCCGCAGATGCACCGTTTGGGCTTTGTCGCGCCCAACCTCGGCAGCCGCCCGGACGAAGCCAGCCCCGGCGGTTTTGTCATGGATTCGCGCCCTGGCCTCTACGATTCGGTGCTGGTGCTGGACTACAAGAGCCTGTACCCCTCGATCATCCGTACCTTCCTGATCGACCCGGTAGGCCTTGTCGAAGGCTTGCGTCAGCCCGACCCGCAGCACGCGGTCGAAGGTTTTCGCGGCGGGCGCTTTTCGCGCAGCCAGCACTGCCTGCCGGCCATCGTCGAGCGGGTATGGCAGGGCAGGGAGGCGGCCAAGCGCGCGGGCAACGCGCCGCTGTCGCAGGCCCTCAAAATCATCATGAATGCCTTCTACGGGGTGCTGGGCTCAAGTGGCTGCCGCTTCTTCGACCCGCGCCTGGCATCGTCGATTACCATGCGCGGGCACCAGATCATGCGCCAGACCCGCGAACTGATCGAAGCCCGCGGTTTCGATGTGATCTATGGCGATACCGATTCCACCTTCGTCTGGCTCAAGGGTGCCCATGACGAGGACGCTGCCGCGTGCATTGGCCGCGAGCTGGTGGCCGAGGTCAACCATTGGTGGCGCCGGCACTTGAGCGATTCGATGGGCCTGGAGAGCGCCCTGGAGCTGCAGTTCGAAACCCATTACCGACGCTTCCTGATGCCGACCATCCGCGGTACCGAAGAAGGCAGCAAGAAGCGCTACGCAGGGCTGGTGCAGCGCGCCGACGGCAGCGAGGAGATGATCTACAAAGGCCTGGAGTCGGTACGCACCGACTGGTCGCCGCTGGCTCGGGAATTTCAGCAGGCGCTTTACGGGCGGATCTTCCGTGGCCAACCGTACCGCGACTATGTGCGCCAGTACGTGCAGCAGACCCTGGCCGGCGAACTCGATGAGTTGATGGTGTACCGCAAGCGCTTGCGTCGTCCGCTGGCCGATTACCAGCGCAACGTGCCGCCGCATGTACGCGCCGCGCGCCTGGCCGATGAGTACAACAGCCGCCTTGGCCGACCCCGGCAGTACCAGAACGGCGGCTGGATCAGCTACCTGATCACCACGGCCGGCCCTGAACCCTTGGAAAGCCTACAGGCGCCCATCGATTACGAGCATTACCTGAGCCGCCAACTGCAACCGGTGGCCGACGCCATTCTGCCCTTTGTCGGGGATGATTTCGCGGCGTTGACCGGCCGCCAGCTACAGCTGTTCTGAGCACAGGCATTACCTATCTAGCGCCTCGATAAACTGCGGCTGCCTAGGCTGGCCTCTTTACTCAGAAGAGGCTTTGCGCATGGGCACTACACAATCGCCAGAGGATCAGGCTGGGGGCAATGCCGTCGTCCGCCCCGACACGCTGCAGCACGACAGCGACGCGTTTCAGGATGGTTTCATCGGCAAGCGTCTGCCCCGTTGGTTGCGACAGGCGCCCATTGATCAACTGCCTGCGATCAGCCACGCCTTGGCCAAGAGCCTTGAAAGCCGTCAGCAACTGGGCACGTTGCTGACGCGCATCGAAGGCATCGATGGCTTCGTCGCCTCCAGGCTGGAGAAGGCGCTCAGCGAGCGTTACGGGGTGACCTACAACCTGCACCGGTTGAAGTTCCTCGAAGGGCGCCGTGAACCGGTGATCAACGCCCAGCCGGTGGGGGCTCACCTCACAGAAGTGGTATACGACGAAAAACCACTGCTTGAGGTGGCACTGCGCAACTTTACCGCCGAACAGGCCAGCGCAGGCGGCCAGCCGGCGGGTAACCGGCTGCTGGTACCGCGCTCGGGTGCGCGCAAGCCGCCCACCGCCATCGCCTTTGCTGCGCTGTGCCGCGAGCTCGACCTGGGGCAGGGGTACCAGCAGCATCTGGACAGCATCCTGAAACCGGCCAATGACGAAAAACGCATCGAGTCGCTGCTGGTCGATGCCGTGCGCTACGCCATGCTGGTGGACGGCTACAAGGCCCGGCAAGACAATCTGCTGGATACCAGCGAGCTGAAATTGCTGGTGGGCATGTGCCTCGAGGGCAAGCTGCTGCGCCTGGCAGGTGACCTGGTGGTGGCCAAGCAGCTGAAGCTGCTCGGGTATGCGCTTGAGCAAGTGGTGGTGCTGGAGGTGATCGATCAAGGCCCCTTGTTCAACACCACGCGGCGTTTGCTGATGTATGTACCGGGTGACCCGGTGGCACCCTGGAGTGCATTTGGCAGCCTCAGTGACCTCAACCGTGAACTGGGCCACCGCTTGCGCGTCAAGACGTATCAGCGATTCTTCAGCCGCTTCGTGCTCAGGCGCGACAGCCAGGCGTTCTTCGCCACGGTAACGCCCGTTTTTGATGACCTGCCGGCCTGGGCAAGTTATGACCTCGCCCCCCGTTTGCAGGCCTACCCGTCACCGCTGTTCAACAGCCTCGCACAGTCGCGTATCCGCCAGATCAAAGAGGATGCGGCAATGATCGCGGTGCCGGTGGCGCGGCTCGACCGCGATGTCCAGCGTGCCCATGACGAGCGCCTGGCTGCAGAAGGCTGGCTGCTGCTGAACCTGGCGTCGTTTTTTGTCCCGGGCCTGGGCCTGGTCATGCTCGCGGTGACTGTCTGGGAGTTGCTGGGCGAGGTTTACCATGGCATTGAGGCCTTGCAGGCGGGTGATGCGCAGGAGGCACTCGACCATTTGACCCACGTCGCCACTGACCTTGCGGTGATTGCAGCGACGGTGGCGGGCGTTACGGTGGCGCGGCGGTTGTGGGCGCGTTCTGCCGTGGTCGATGCGATGCTGCCTGCCCAGCTGGAGGACGGTAGCAGCAAGCTTTGGCAGCAGGACCTGGCACCATACCGCAGCGTCGCGCCGGGACCTGCGGCTACGCAGGATGCCTTGGGGATTCGACGCCGCGCCGGGCAGGCCTGGATCGAAATGGACGGCCACCACTACCCTGTGGTCGACCCCGGCAGCGAGGGCCAATGGCAGCTTCGTCCGCGCAGCGGCAATGGGCCTGCGCTGCGTCACAACGGTGCTGGCGCCTGGCGGGTCTGGAGCGAGCAACCTGCGCAATGGGACGACACCCACCGCATGTTCCGCCGCCTTGGCACGCCGTTGGACAGCATGACGGACGAGCAGATCGACCAGGTGCTGGGCTTTCATGACCTGGGTGCGGATCACCTGCGGGCCCTGCATGTGTATGGGCGTGCGCCCGAGGCCGGCATGCTCGACAGCGCCGAGCGTTGCAGGATCGATCAACGGATCCGCCAGGTGATCAGCTGCTTGCGGGCGGGCGAGCCGGTCGAGGATGCCACCGTGTTGCAGCATGCCCAGCGCTTGCCGGGTGCAGCCGGTGCTTCGGACCCGCAGCTGGCCGAGCTCGCCTGGGCCCAGCGGCGACTTTTATTGGGGCATGTGTATGACGCCGTGCAGGTCACCGACAGCCCGGGCAGTGCCCTGCTGCGCAATGTGTTTCCGGGGTTGCACTCGCGGGCCGCGCAGGCGCTGCTGACGGCGGCCAATGGGGATGACCGACGGCGGTTGCTGCAAAGTGGCCGCGTGCCATTGAACTTGGCCGAGGCGGCCAGGCGGGCTGTGGCGACCATTCGCAAGGTCAGGGTCCTTGAAGCGTTGAGCCTGAATACCCCACAGAATGCCGACCTGGCGCGTGCCGTACTCGGGCTGCTCAAGCACTTGCCTGGCACTGGCCAAGGCGTGCGTTGGCGCTTGTTCGAAGGCCATCGCGGTGGGCCGCTGCTGGCATCGACCGAGGACGGCGGGCAGGCATTCGATATGCTGCACCACGCGGGCACGTTCCAATTGCTCGATGCTCAAGCGGTGCCGCAAGGCGAGGCAGGCGAATTGTTCGAGGTGATGGCCGCAGCCTATTCACCGTCCCAGCGTGAGTCGATGCAGGTAGGGGAACCCTTCGCCCATAACCTCAGGGTTGTGCTGGCGCGTGAGGCTCTGCGACGTCGCACCGAGCTTGAAGGGTTATTGGGTGTGCAGCCCCGCGGGATGTTCCGCTCACCCCTGCGTTTGGCCGATGGCCGCCTGGGTTACCCCTTGGGCGGCCGTAACTCAGGGGGGCCAGGTAGGCCAGAGCGGGCACTGGCAGCGTCGGTGCGTGACCTGTTTCCCTCGTTCAGTGACGAGCAGGTGGCGACATGGACCGACAATGTACGGCGCTCGGGGCGCCAGGTAGAAGCGGTATTGGCCCAATTGCGTGCAGAGTACAGGGTGCTGCGCAACACCTTGGAAGGGTGGGTCGGGGAGGCTCAAGGTGCGGTGAGGGAAGACCGTACCTGCATGCGAAACACGTTGCTCGATTGCTGGCGGCGCACCACCGACGCAGGGCAAACCCACCTCGACACCGACCACAACTACCGGATGGTCCTGTACAACATGCGGCCTGGGGAGCTGCCGGAAATGCCGGCACAGGTCAGCTTTGCTCATGTTTCCGATGTATCACTGCTACGCATGGAGCTGCGGGAAATTCCTGCGAGTTTTCTGCTCGCTTTTCCCCATGCGCGATTGCTAGACCTGGGGGGGAATTTACTGACCCGCTTGCCGCAGCCGTTGCTGCAGATGCAGCACTTGCGTCAGTTGACCCTGACCAACAATCAGATCGTGTTGAACATCAGCCAGGCCGCTACCTTGGCAAGTTGCACGACCCTCGAGTACCTCGACCTGTCTCATAACCCATTGGGGCGCGCCTTCACGTTGAGCGGGCTCACCGCTCTTCGCTGGCTGAACTTGCGCAATACGGGGCTGACGCAGTTTCCGCACGGCGTGGACAACCGCTCAAGCCTGGTTTACATGGACATGCGCGAGAACCGCCTCACGCGGATTCCAGAGTGGTTCTATCAACTGGCACCTGGCTTTCGGCGGCGCATCAGGTTGGCCGGTAACCCGTTGGAGAACGCCGAGCTGATTCGCCTGCAGGCGGCGCTGATGGGGCCGGCCATGCCGACGGACGAGGTGTTGCTTTACGAACAACTCGAGCATGCCCGTGCCGTTTGGGGGGATGCTGTCGGGCCGCGTTATCGGGGCCTGCTGATGGCGGCTTGGGAGTCGGTAGACATAGGTGAGCCTGCTGATCGCTTCTTTCGCGTCCTGCAGCAGTTGCTGCAGTCCGCAGATTTTCACATCAATGCCGAAGCCCTCGCCCAGCGGGTACTGGCCGTGCTGCAGGCGATGGCCCGGGAGCCGGCCCTGCGCGAAGCCTTGATGGACATCGCCAACGACGAGTGGGGTTGCCAAGACGGCGCGACCTGGTGCCTCAGCAACCTTGAACTGAACGTGCTGGTGTGGCGCGCCCGGACCGATGACCCAGGTAATACCGAGCACGCCTTGCTTACATTGGGGCGGCGTTTGTGGCGCTTGGATGAAGTCGACCGGCTGGCTGTGCTGGACATCCTGAATCGCGGCGGCAATCCGGATGAAAGCGAAGTGGGGCTTGCCTATCGCCTCGGGTTGCGCGATCGCCTGAACTTGCCCATTGCAGTAGTCGACATGAGCTTTCGCCCCCTGGCAGGGGTCACTGAGGCGCACCTTGCACGGGCGCAAGCGCAAGTGCTCGAGGCCGAAACGCAAGAGGAAATCGCGCGTTCACTGGTGGACCGAACGTTCTGGCAGGGGCACCTGGAACGTGCTCACCCTGAACGCTTCGCGCAAGTGGACAGGCCGTTCCGGCGCCGCCTTGATCGCGTGCTCGACGATGAGGCGTTGACTGACGAGGCCAGGCAGGCTGAGTCGGATGCGATTCTTGCCGCGCAGCGCGCTGCCCGGCGCGGGTTGATGCTCGACATGACGCTGGCGGCATTGGAGGCTGGGCCTCCGGGCGCTGGCATCGACGTGTAACAACACCGCGTGTGTGGCGTAGCGCAGCCTTGCCAGCAGTGGCTTTGGGCTATGCTCAGTCAGGAGGCGGCCTTTTCGGCAAAGTCCGTCATCCTGATCTGACACATGGCTGGAAATTGTCAGTTACTTTTCCTTCGCCACGCAGCTTTTGAAGTGGTTTAGGCTCCAGGTCGGATTTTTCTCCGTGATCTGTAGTCATTGGTTTATCGAGACATTAAGGAGATGTGTATGCTCGTCCGGTCACTGACCCTCGCTACCTTGCTCGCCGTCACCGGCCCACTGTTCGCCGCCGACAGCGACGCTCCATTGGCCAAGGAGCTGGGCAAGGCACGGCCTCTGGTGATCATTGCCCCCAGTTCTGCCGACCCGACATTACGTGGGTTGAACAAAGCCTTGGAAGACCCGGAAACTCAGAAAGCCTTCAAGGAGCGCAGCCTGGTGCTGTACAGCGTTGCCAAGATGGTCGGCAAGCGCGAGGACAAGAACCTCGAGCAGCAGACCACCATGGCCCTGATCCGCGAACTCAAGCTTGGCGCGAGCGCGGGTACCAAGGTGATCCTGGTGGGCAAGGACGGTGAACGGCACATGCTCAAGGATGACGCCACGGGCGAGCCGATCGACCCGCAGGCCATCCTCAAGGCGGTCGATGAGTTGCCGGCGAGCGAGAAGGCCGTGACTGCGCCAGAGCCTGTCGCGGTGGCACCTGAAACCAAGGGCAAGGACAGCAAACCGGCCAAACCCGTTAAACCTGCCAAACCCGCAGCACCGCCCAAGCCGCTGGAAGATTGACAGCCTTCACCCGCCACTGGCCGCAGGGGCGGGTGCTCTGTATCACACTGTATCCTGCAAGCCTTCAGACCTATTCATGTACAAAATGCCGATTTCGGCGATACAACCCCGACACACCCGCCCGGCCTAATGGCTCCACTTTCCAACCACAGTGGAGCTACACCATGACTCATGCACGCAACACTCTCGGCCTGCTTGGCGCCGCCCTGATCGGCAGCATGGCCTTTGGCAGCAGCGCGTTCGCTGTCGAGCCGCTGTCCCAGGGGTATCAACTGGCGTCGGCCAAGGTGCCTGGCGAAGGTAAATGCGGTGAAGGCAAGTGCGGTGGCAGCGGCAAGGCTGCGCAGGGTGAGGGCAAGAGCGGTGGCGACAAGAAGGCCAGCCATGGCGAAGGCAAGTGCGGTGAAGGTAAATGTGGCGGCGCTGGCAAGGCAGCAGAAGCCTCGTCCAGCGAAGTGACCGGTAAGTCCTGAGTTAACCCCTTGGAATGACACAACGCCCCTCCTGCTGTTCAGGCGGGGCGTTTTGCGTGTTGTGGAGACTTATCGATGACGACCACCCCCTTGCTTGTCGGCCTTGGCCTGCGCCGTGGCCTGATGGCTGAATTGCTTACGCTGGATGACGGTGCCGTGGATTTTCTGGAGTGCGCGCCAGAAAACTGGATTGGGGTCGGAGGCGCCTATGGGCAAGGCCTGGCGCAATTGACCGAACGGTTTGCGCTGGCCTGCCATGGGCTGTCCTTGTCCTTGGGCGGCAGCCTGCCGCTGGACCGGGGTTTGCTGGACCAGACCCGGCGCTTTCTCGATCGCCATCAGGTACGCCTGTACAGCGAGCACCTGAGCTATTGCAGCGATGACGGCCACCTCTACGACCTGATGCCGATCCCCTTCACGCAAGAGGCTGTGCATCACGTCGCCGCCAGGATTCGTCAAGCCCAGGACCACTTGCAACGGCGTATTGCCGTGGAAAACATCAGCTATTACGCGGCGCCCTACCAGGCGATGAGCGAGCTGGATTTCATCCGCGCCGTGCTCGACGAGGCCGGCTGCGACCTGCTTCTGGACGTCAACAACGTGTTCGTCAACGCCTGCAACCATGGCTACGATGCGCAGGTCTTCCTTCAGGGGCTGCCGCCGGAACGCGTCGTCGGCATGCATGTGGCGGGTCATTACGACGGGGCCCCGGACCTCAAGGTGGATACCCACGGCGCACCCGTTAAGGAGGATGTCTGGTCGTTGTTCGCGATGGCCTGCAAGCGTTTTGGCGCGCAGCCGACAACGCTCGAGCGAGACTTCAATTA
The DNA here is from genome assembly GCF_024748985.1 of Pseudomonas sp. B21-031. Classification (NCBI taxonomy): domain Bacteria; kingdom Pseudomonadati; phylum Pseudomonadota; class Gammaproteobacteria; order Pseudomonadales; family Pseudomonadaceae; genus Pseudomonas; species Pseudomonas sp. B21-031. Next base: position 2,083,921 of record NZ_CP087181.1, read on the forward strand.
CCCGCCCTTGGCCGAACTGCTCGAAGAGACTGACCGCATTCGCACGCTGCAGCGGGAGGTGTCGCATGAGCGAATTATTGCGTGAACAGCAGTTCTCGCTGGCTCGGCATCTGCGAGATCCGCAGCGGCATGCCCCACCGCCTGGCATCGAGGCACGCCGGCTGAAGGTTTACCGTGAGCTGTTCTATAGCGCCATCGAAGGCCTGCTGGCAGGCAGCTTTCCGGTGCTGCGGCAAACCTTGGGCGAGCTGCGCTGGCATGCCCGCGTGCATGATTTTTATGCCAACTACCGCAGCCAGACACCCTTGTTCACCGAGATCGCCGAAGCTTTCATCGACTACCTTCAGGGCATCGAGCTGGATGCCCCGTGGCAGCTGGAACTTGCCCACTACGAGTGGATCGAGGCCCAGCTGTACCTCAGCGATGCCGAAGACCCGGCCCATGACCCACAGGGTGACCTGCTACAAGGGGAGCCGCTGCTGTCGTGCACGGCCAGGGTATTGGCATACCGTTGGCCGGTTGACCGTATTGGCCTGGATTATCAACCACAGGAGGCGCCTGAACTGCCCACCTTGCTGCTGGTCTACCGCGACGCCGGACTGCAAGTGCGTTTCGCTCGCCTTGCACCTCTGGCTTACCGCTTGCTCACAGAGAAGAATGGTACTGGGCTGGCGCGGCTCCACGCAGTGGGTGGGGATCAGGAGCAAGGCTTGGCACTGCTGGAAAGCCTGCGCGCGCAAGGCATTATCATCGGTACAGCCTGAGAAAAAAAACGGGCTCGGCGCCTACTGGCCCCGAGCCCGTTGCTATTTACGCGTCATGCCCTGGCTGCGAGCCGCGCGTTGAGCCAGTGGTCAAGGCTCAAGCGGCCTGCGCCCTTGAGCAGCAGTGGCAGCAGTGCCACCAGGTAGATCAGCGGCAACTTGAAGTTGCCGAAACCCTGGTCGGTGATGGCATAACCCTGCGCCAGCTCCGCCAGGCTCGACCACTGCGCCGGCCAGTGCACCGCAGCAATGGCCACCACAGTGATGACCATGAGCCCGGCCGAGGCCAGCCGTGTGCCCAGGCCAAGCAACAGCAGTAAAGGCAGCACCAGCTCGGCCCACATCGACAGTTGCCAGTTCAGCGCTGCTGGCAGTGCGCTGAACGGGAAGGGGAAGCTGGACTGCAGGTCGCCGAACCAGTTGGTGCCGTTGTATTTTTCCAGACCAGACTCGAAAAACTCCCAGGCCAGGAACAGCCGCAGCGGCACGTCGGCGCTCCAGCTTCCGATCCGGTCAATGTGGCTGAAGGGGTGGGTAAATGCCGTTATGTTTGGACGTGTCATCGGTTTAACTCCTGGCGTGCCAATGTGTGGCCGGGAGTGTGGAGCGGTGGCGTATCGACAGTGTGTCGGCGGAGGCGACAGTGTGTATCGGACTGTAGCAATCGGTTGCGTAAGGCGGCATCCCTATCCCGCGTAAGACCTGGAGAGGCGACATGCCGGTGGCACTCACTTCAACTCGATCTGTGCACACAACCCGCCACCTTGGCGATTGCTCAGGGTCAAGCGCCCACCCATGGCCTGGGTCAGTTGCTGCGCGATCGCCAGCCCCAAGCCGGTGCCTCCGGTACTGCGGTTACGCGAACTTTCTACCCGGTAGAAAGGCTTGAGCACTTCATTGAGCTCGTCTTCCGGAATCCCCGGGCCGTCATCGAGTATCCGAATCCGGGTGCAACCTTGTTCACGGCTGACCTCCAGTTGTGCTTTACCCGCGAACTTCAAGGCGTTGTCCACCAGGTTGACCAACACCCTGCGCAGCGCATGCGGGCGGGTTTCCAGCAGGCCGTCGGCGTTGCCATGGCGTTCGACCTGGGCGCCGCTGTCCTGGTAGTCGAACACCAGGCTGTCGAGGAAGGCATCCAGGTTGATTCGGCACGGGGCTTCGGTATTGATGTCCATGCTGCGGGCATAGGCCACACCTTCGCGTACCAGGTGCTCCATGGCATCCAAGTCATGCCACAGCTTGTCTTTCTCGACCCCATCGTCCATCACTTCGACCCGCAACTTCATGCGGGTGATGGGGGTTTGCAGGTCGTGCGAAATCGCCGCCAGCAACTGCATGCGCTCCTTAAGGTAGGCCGCGATGCGCGCCTGCAAGGCATTGAAGGCAACGGCAGCGTACTTCACCTCGCGCGGGCCGCTTTCGTCCAGTTGCACACCGGGTTTGTCCGGGTCGAGGTTGTCCACGGCCTGCGACAAGCGGGTGAGCGGGCCGATGGCCAAGCGCACGGCCAGCCAAGTGCACAGCAACAGCACAGCCAGCTGGATCAGCAAAACCACCGGCAGCCAGCGGGCAATCGGCACGGGGGTGGGGGTAACGTCGATGGTCAGAGGCGCGCCATCGGCCAGGCTCAAGTGCGCCTGAAAATGCGCATTGGGGCCGGGGATCTCTTGGAAGGTCAGGCGGTAGTCGTTGCCGATGGCTTTGACGATCGACTCGGCGGCCATGGGCGGGTCGCTGGTCGGCATCGCCTGGCCATCCTGGCCCTGGTCAAGGTGGTAGCGGTAGGTGCGCCGCTCCAGGCGCGGCAGCCAGGCGGCACGTTCGTCGGCGGGCAGGCGGTCGAGGATGGCGACGGAAGTAGCAACGTCCTGTTCCAAGTTGCTGAGCATCATCGAGCGGCTGCTGATGTAACGCTCGTAGGCTTGCAGGCCGAACGACAACCCATAGGCCAGGACCAGCCCTGTGAAGAAGATCAATGCCAAGCGCGAGGCCAGGGTGCGTGGCCATTTCATGAGGGCGACTCGAGCAATTGCACCGGCAGCGAGAACACGTAGCCTTCGCTACGCACAGTCTTGATGCAGCTGGGTTCGCGGGCGTCATCACCCAGGCGCTGGCGCAGGCGGCTGACCAGCAGGTCGATGGAGCGGTCGAAGATGTCCGCCTCGCGGCCCTGGGTGAGGTTGAGCAGTTGCTCGCGGCTGAGCACACGTTGCGGGTGGTCGAGGAATACCCGCAGCAGCCGGTACTCGGCGCCGCTCAGGGCCACCAGGGTGTCTTCACTGTCGAGCAGGTGGCGTGCGGTGGTGTCCAGGCGCCATTGGCCGAAGGCCAGCAGGCGGCTGCTTTCACTGATGGTCAGGTTCGGCGGCAGCATGCGCGTGCGGCGCAGTACGGCGTTGATGCGGGCCAGCAGTTCGCGGGCGGAGAACGGTTTGGTCAGGTAGTCGTCGGCGCCCATCTCCAGGCCGATGATGCGGTCGGTTTCGTCGTTGCGTGCGGTCAGCATCAATACAGGGGTATTGCGGTGCTTGCCGGCGCGCAGTTCACGGCACAGCAACAGGCCATCGTCGCCGGGCATCATGATGTCGAGGACGATCAGATCGACGCTATTGGCTTCGAGAAAGGCGCGCATCTGCCGGCCATCGGCAACGATGCTGGTCCGCAGGCCGTTCTTCTTCAGGTAGTTGCCGACCAGTTCGCGGATCTCGCGGTCGTCGTCGACGATCAGGATGTGATCGACGTGTTCCATGCGCAGCGTTCCTGTATGGGGTGGGGTTGGCGCAGTGTACCGAGCGTTATCGCGCTTGCCTGCGGGGTTTTGTATTGCAGTGTATCTGGCGTTGGCAGAGATACAGGAGGAAGCAGATCACAGGCTCGGGTGACACATACGGGATACCTGGCGGCCGTGTAATGGCTCTCGACCGGGGAGCAACCCTCCCCACTTAAAGCGTTACACAGGAGAGTTGCCATGAACCTCAAAGCCTTCGCCAGCGTCAGCCTGTTTGCCGTGTTCAGTTTCGGCGCCATTGCCGCTCAGGCCGCCACCACCGCGATGAACGATGCCAGTGTGATGCAGTACCGCTACGGTGATCATCTGGATGTGAAGAAAGTCCTGTCGCTGCAGGATGATCAGGGCAACACCTGCGGCCTGGTCAACACCCGCATGGACTACCTCGATTCCAAAGGTCAGCATCGGAGTGTGGAATACCGCTCGTACGCCACCGGCGGTTGCCATGAGAATTGATCGCCGCCTGATGTTGAAGGTGGGCGGCATTGCGCTGGCCCTGACAGGCCTGGGCCTGGCGGGCTATCTTGAGGCCCGCGACAGTTACGGCGCCATGCCGTCGCTGGCGGGGGCCAGCCAGTGGTTGAATTCGCCGCCACTGGATGCGCCGGCGCTCAAAGGCAAGGTGGTGCTGGTGGACTTCTGGACCTGGGACTGCATCAACTGCCAGCGCAGCCTGCCGCATGTGAATGACTGGGCACGGCGTTACGCCGACCAGGGGCTGGTAGTGGTGGGCGTGCACACGCCAGAGTATGACTACGAGCATGACGTCGCGACCTTGCGCGACAAGGTAGCTGCGCTGGGGATCGGGTACCCGGTGGCGGTGGACAACGATCACCGGGTGTGGAATGCCTGGGGTAACCAGTTCTGGCCGGCGCATTATTTTGTCGACCGCACAGGGCAGGTGCGCCACGTGCATTTTGGCGAGGGGGATTATGCCGGGCAGGAACAGGTGTTGAAGGCCTTGCTGGATGAAAAGGGTTGATGCGCCTGTGCCGGCCCTTTCGCGGGGCAAGCCCGCGAAAGGGCCGGTGCCGACTCAGCTAAAACTGGCAAAATGTGCCTGCATCCGCGCCGCATCGGCTTCGCGCCCACTGAACAGCTCGAACGCCTTGACCGCCTGGAACACGGCCATGTTGCTGCCATCCAGCGTGCGGCAACCCAATGCCCGCGCGGCGCGCAACAGTTCGGTCTCCAGCGGGAAGTAGATGATCTCTGCCACCCACAACTGTTCATGCAGCAGCTCCACCGGCAGCGGCGTCCCCGGCAGCTTGGCCATGCCCACAGGCGTGGTGTTGACCAGCCCGTCCGCCTCGGCCAATGCTGCGCGCAGGTCAGTGCCGAGCACCGCACGGCCGGCACCGAAATGCCCGTTGAGGTTGTCGACCAGCGCTTGTGCCCGTGCCGTGTCGACTTCGAACAGCACCAGCCGTTCGACCCCTTCGCCCAGCAGCGCATGGGCCACGGCCGAGCCTGCGCCACCAGCGCCCATTTGCACCACTTGCCGGCGTGCCACATCTGGCAGGCCGCGGCGCAGGCCTTCGGCGAAGCCCAGGCAGTCGGTATTGTGGCCGACGCGCTTGCCGTCCTTGAGCACCACGGTGTTCACCGCGCCAATCCCTCGGGCTTCATCCGACAGCTCGTCGAGCAGCGGCAGAATCGCCTGTTTGAACGGGTAGGTGATGTTGAGCCCGGTGAACCCGGTGTGCTGTGCGGCATCGAGCAGGCCGGGCAGGGCGCTGTCGTCTAGCTGCAATTGATCGGCATCAATCAGGCGATACAGGTAACGCAGGGATTGCGCGTCACCTTCATGCTCATGCAGCGCAGGGGTGCGCGACAGCTGGATGCCGCGGCCGATGAGGCCGGCGAGGATGGCCTGTTGGCTCATGCGGTCTGCTCCTGGAACATTTCCGCGAAGTGGCTCAGGGCCAGGCGGTAGCCATGGCTGCCCAGCCCGCAGATCACGCCGACGGCAATCGACGAGACGAACGACAGGTGGCGGAAGGGCTCGCGTTTGTGCACGTTGGACAGGTGCACCTCGATGACGGGCAGTTCACTGGCCACCAGGGCGTCGCGGATGGCCACGGAGGTGTGGGTCCAGGCGCCCGGGTTGATCAGGATGCCAGCACAGCGGCCACGGGCAGCGTGGATCCAGTCGATCAGTTCGCCTTCGTGGTTGGTCTGGCGGAATTCGATTTCCAGGCCTTTGGCAAGGGCGCTGTCTGCGCAGCCTTGGGCCAAGTCAGCAAGGGTTTCATGGCCATACTGTGTGGGCTCTCGGGTGCCCAGCATGTTCAAGTTAGGGCCGTTCAGCACAAGAATAAGGGGCTTCATGAAAGGCATCGCTTTGTTGTTTTTGGATGCGTTTATCTTTGTACCACCTGGTTAGTTTCGTCAATTGCGCGAACGGACTTGGACGGGAAAGTGGGCGATAACCGGACGTTTTGCGCCAATGCCGCCCCCGCTGATTACAGCATTGTAATGTTCACGCCACCGCCCCGATAAGCACGCCGCCCTACAGTCCCTCGCCAACGCTCGCCGACGAGGACCTGTTTCGTGCCCTGCACCCGTGCCATCCCCCGCAAGATCGCCTTGCTTTGCCTGTTACTGGCGGCCACTGGCAGTGCCCAGGCCAGTGGCAGCCTGAGCCTGCCCGAAGCGCTTAGCGCTGCCTTTGCGCAAAACCCAGAACTTGCTGCCGCGGGCCGTGAAATCGGCATTGCCGAAGGCGAGCGGCGCCAAGCGGGGTTGATACCTAACCCGGAGCTGTCCTGGGAAGTCGAGGACACCCGCAGCGAGACGCGCACCACCACGGTCACCCTGAGCCAGCCACTGGAGCTGGGCGGCAAGCGGGGAGCGCGCATCGCCGTGGCCGGTGCCGGCCAGACCATCGCCCAGCTTGACCTGGAACGCCAGCGCAATGGCTTGCGCGCCGATGTGGTGCAGGCCTTTCACGCTGCCCTGCGTGCGCAGACGGCGCTGGAGCTGGCGCAACAGTCCCAGTCACTGACGGAGCGCGGGCTGCGGGTGATACAGGGGCGCGTCACGGCCGGCCAGTCTTCGCCGGTGGAGGCCACGCGGGCCCAGGTGCAACTGGCCCAGGCGCAGGCGCAAGTACGCCGCGCCGCCTCACAGCGCAGTGTGGCTTATCAGGCCTTGGCGCGGTTGACGGGCAGCCCGGTGGCACGCTTCGACCGCCTGCTGGCCACTGATTTGTCGCCGGGTGCCCCGCCTGCGGCCGAGGACTTGCTGGCGAGGGTCGAACAGACCGCCGAGTGGCGCTTGGCGGCGGCGCAGGTTGAGCGCGGCGAAGCGTCGTTGGGCTCTGAAAAGGCTCAGCGCATACCCGACCTCACCGTCAGCCTCGGCAGCCAATACAGCCGCGAGGATCGCGAGCGAGTCAACGTGGTCGGGCTGTCGATGCCGCTGCCGTTGTTCGACCGTAACCAAGGCAACGTGCTGGTGGCCGCGCGACGTGCCGACCAGGCCCGTGACCTGCGCAATGCCGTTGAGTTGCGCTTGCGCAGCGAGACCCGAAGCGCCCTCAGCCAATGGGCCACGGCCATGCAGGAAGTGCAGGCCTACGACCGCACCATCCTGCCCTCGGCGCAGCAAGCGGTAGATACCGCCACCCGCGGCTTCGAGATGGGCAAGTTCGCCTTCCTCGATGTGCTCGATGCCCAGCGCACGCTGATCGAGGCGCGGGGCTTGTACCTGCAAGCCCTGGCCTCGGCGACCGATGCGCGGGCCCAGGTCGAGCGCCTGTATGGCGACCTTGAGGGCGGCTTGTGATTCAGGGGCCGCTACGCGGCCATCGCCGGCAAGCCAGCTCCCACAAATGAAGCGCCACGTTGATGCACGGTGCCGTCCCTGTGGGAGCTGGCTTGCCGGCGATGGCCGCGCAGCGGGCCCACTGGCTTGAGCAACAACACGAACAGTAGGAGCAACAATGGATAACCCACGCAAGATCGCCCTCCTGGCGGTCGCTCTGGCCGTGCTTGGCCTCGGTGGCCTGGCCTGGACCGGCAACCTCGGCCAGGCCACGAGCGGCGAAGCCCAGCACGACGCGCATGGCGAAGACGGCCACGGCCACGATGATGAGCAGGCCGAAGAAGGCCACGCCGACGAGGAAGGCAAATTGCACCTGTCCAGCGCCCAGATCGAGGCGGCTGGCGTGCAGTTGGTAGCTGCCGGCCCCCGCGAGCTGGGCACTGCCATCAGCTACCCGGGTGAAATCCGTTTCGATGAAGACCGCACCGCGCATGTCGTGCCGCGTGTACCGGGCGTGGTCGAGTCGGTGCAGGCCGACCTCGGGCAGGCGGTAACGCGCGGCCAGGTGCTGGCAGTGATCGCCAGCCAGCAGATTTCTGACCTGCGCAGCGAACAACAGGCAGCCCAGCACCGCCTGGAGCTGGCGCGTCTGACCTTCCAGCGCGAAGAGCAGCTGTGGCAGGAACGCATCAGCGCCGAACAGGACTACCAGCAGGCTCGCCAAGTGTTGCAGGAGGCCGAGATCGCGCTGGCCAATGCTCGGCAAAAGGTCGCGGCAGTCGGCCCCGCCGGCGCCGGCAACCGCTATGAGTTGCGCGCACCCTTCGATGCGGTGGTGGTGGAAAAACACATGAGCGTGGGCGAGGTGGTCGACGCCTCCAGCAACGCCTTCACACTGTCCGACCTGAGCCGGGTCTGGGCCACCTTCGCCGTCGCCCCCCGCGACTTGAACCGTGTCGTCACCGGGCGCAGTGTCACGGTCAGTGCGCCGGACCTGGGCGCCGAGGTCGAGGGCACGGTCAATTACGTCGGTAGCCTGCTCGGTGAACAAAACCGCGCCGCCACCGTGCGCGCCACCTTGGCCAACCCCAACGGCGCCTGGCGCCCTGGGCTGTTCGTGAACATTGCGGTCAGCGTCGAGCGGTCGACCGCCGCCGTGGTGGTACCGGAAAGCGCGTTGCAGACCTGGGAGGAGCAGACCGTGGTGTTCGTGCGTACCGAGCAAGGCTTCGAGGCACGCCCGGTGACGACAGGGCGCCGCGACGCCGGCCAGGTAGAAGTCGTCGCCGGCCTGGCTGCAGGCATTCAGGTCGCTGCCGCCGGCAGCTTCGTCCTCAAGTCGGAGCTTGGCAAAGGCTCCGCCGAGCACAGCCATTGAAACCGGGGGCGACGCCATGTTCGAACGCCTGATCCAATTCGCCATCGAGCAGCGCCTGGTGGTGATGCTTGCCGTGCTGCTGATGGCTGCGGTGGGTATCCACAGCTACCAGAAACTGCCCATCGATGCCGTGCCGGACATCACCAACGTCCAGGTGCAGATCAACACCGCCGCGCCCGGTTACTCGCCATTGGAGACCGAGCAGCGCATCACCTTCGCCATCGAAACGGCCATGGCCGGCCTGCCAGGCCTCAAGCAGACCCGTTCGCTGTCCCGCTCGGGCTTGTCCCAGGTCACGGTGATCTTCGATGACGGCACCGACCTGTTCTTCGCTCGTCAACTGGTCAACGAGCGCCTGCAGGTGGCCCGTGAGCAGTTGCCCGACGGCATCGAGGCCGGCATGGGGCCGATATCCACGGGGCTGGGCGAGATTTTCTTGTGGACCGTCGAGGCCGAGGAGGGCGCGCTCAAGGACGACGGTACGCCCTACACCCAGACCGACCTGCGGGTGATCCAGGACTGGATCATCAAGCCGCAGCTGCGCAATGTGCCGGGGGTGGCCGAGGTCAACAGCATTGGCGGCCATGCCAAGCAGTACTTGATCGCACCGGAGCCCAAGCGCCTGGCCGCCTACAAGCTCACCCTCAATGACTTGATCGCGGCACTGGAGCGCAACAACGCCAACGTGGGGGCCGGCTACATCGAACGCAATGGCGAGCAGTTGCTGATCCGCGCACCGGGCCAGTTGGACTCCGCCGAGGACATCGCCAACATCGTCATCGCCAGCGTCGACGGCACTCCAATACGCGTCAGCCATGTCGCCCAGGTTGGCCTGGGCCAAGAGCTGCGCTCTGGGGCTGCGACCGAAAATGGCCGTGAGGTGGTGCTGGGCACGGTGTTCATGCTGATTGGCGAAAACAGCCGCACGGTCTCCCAGGCGGTGGCGGCCAAGCTGGTCGAGATCAACCGCAACCTGCCCAAGGGCGTGGTCGCGGTAACGGTGTATGACCGTACCAACCTGGTCGAAAAAGCCATCGCCACGGTGAAGAAAAACCTGATCGAAGGCGCGATCCTGGTCATCGCCGTGTTGTTCCTGTTCCTGGGCAACATCCGCGCTGCGGTCATTACCGCCATGGTCATCCCGTTGTCGATGCTGTTTACCTTCACCGGCATGTTCAGCAACAAGGTCAGTGCCAACCTCATGAGCCTCGGCGCGCTGGACTTCGGCATCATTGTCGACGGCGCGGTGGTGATCGTCGAGAACGCCATTCGCCGCCTGGCTCATGCCCAGCAACGCCATGGCCGCATGCTGACCCGCGGCGAGCGCTTCCATGAAGTGTTTGCCGCCGCCCGTGAAGCACGGCGCCCGCTGATCTACGGGCAGTTGATCATCATGGTGGTGTACTTGCCGATCTTTGCCCTGACCGGGGTCGAGGGCAAGATGTTCCACCCCATGGCCTTCACCGTCGTGATCGCCCTGCTGGGTGCCATGATCCTCTCGGTGACCTTCGTGCCGGCGGCGCTGGCGCTGTTCGTGACCGGCAAGGTCAAGGAAGAAGAAGGCTTGGTCATGCGTACCGCGCGCCAGCGCTATGCGCCGGTGCTGGGCTGGGTGTTGGGCCGGCGCAAGCTGGCGTTCGCCGGGGCGGCAGCGCTGGTGGTGTTGTCCGGGGTGATGGCCAGCCGCATGGGCAGCGAGTTCATCCCCAGCCTCAGCGAGGGCGACTTTGCCCTGCAGGCGCTGCGCGTGCCAGGCACCAGCCTGTCGCAGTCGGTAGACATGCAGCAGCGCCTGGAGCGGGCGATCATTGCCCAGGTGCCGGAAGTGGAGCGCGTGTTCGCCCGCACCGGCACTGCCGAAATCGCCTCGGACCCGATGCCGCCGAACATCTCTGACGCCTACGTAATGCTGCGTCCGCCCGCGCAATGGGCTGACCCGAACAAGCCACGTGAGGCGCTGATTGCCGAAGTGCAGCGCGCCGCAGCCAGTGTGCCGGGCAGCAATTACGAGCTGTCGCAACCGATCCAGTTGCGCTTCAACGAACTGATCTCGGGTGTGCGCAGTGATGTAGCCGTCAAAGTGTTTGGGGACGACATGGACGTGCTCAACCAGACCGCCGCGCAAATCGCCAGCAGCCTACAGCGTGTGCCGGGCGCTTCGGAGGTCAAGGTGGAGCAGACCACAGGCCTGCCGGTGCTGACCATTGATATCGACCGCGACAAGGCCGCCCGCCATGGCCTCAATGTCGGCGACGTGCAAGACGCCATCGCCATTGCCGTGGGGGGGCGTACGGCAGGCACGCTGTATGAGGGCGACCGACGTTTCGACATGGTGGTGCGCCTGCCCGAGACTGTGCGCACCGATGTCGACGGGCTTTCCAGCCTGCTGATACCGGTACCGGCGAGCAGTGCAGCCGGCGCTGCCCAGATCGGTTTCATCCCGCTGTCGCAGGTCGCGACGTTGAACCTGCAACTGGGGTCTAACCAAGTCAGCCGTGAGGATGGCAAGCGCGTGGTGGTGGTCAGTGCCAACGTGCGTGGCCGCGACCTTGGCTCGTTCGTGCAGCAGGCCGAGCAGGCCCTGATCGAGCAGGTGCAGATACCGCCCGGTTACTGGACGCGCTGGGGCGGCCAGTTCGAGCAGCTGCAGTCGGCCGCCGAGCGTCTGCAGGTGGTAGTGCCGGTGGCCTTGCTGTTGGTGCTGGCCTTGCTACTGATGATGTTCAACAACCTCAAGGATGGCTTGCTGGTGTTCACCGGTATTCCGTTTGCCTTGACCGGTGGGGTATTGGCGCTGTGGTTGCGGGATATTCCATTGTCCATTTCCGCTGGGGTGGGCTTCATCGCGCTGTCGGGGGTGGCGGTGCTCAATGGCCTGGTGATGATTGCCTTTATCCGCAGCCTGCGCGAGGAAGGGCGGACGTTGCGGGTGGCGGTCGAGGAGGGCGCGTTGACGCGCTTGCGGCCGGTGCTGATGACCGCGTTGGTAGCCTCGCTGGGGTTCATCCCGATGGCGTTGGCGACCGGCACCGGGGCCGAAGTGCAACGGCCGCTGGCGACCGTGGTGATTGGCGGGATTCTGTCGTCCACGGCGTTGACGTTGCTGGTGTTGCCGGCGTTGTACCAATGGGCGTATCGGCGCGAAGAGGGGGAGGAAGGCTGATAATGCCGGGGCCGCTGTACGGCCCATCGCCGGCAAGCCAGCTCCTACAGGTACCGCGCTTTTTCTGGCTGGCGCAGTACCTGTAGGAGCTGGCTTGCCGGCGATGGGCTGCAAAGCAGCCCCAAAAATCTCAAACGCTGGTCCGTACCCCAGGCCGCACGCTATCGACGCCGGCCTCATCATGCAACGAAATGCGCGACGTCTCCGGCAATGCCAACCCTCCGACCAGCGCCACCAGCGCAATCACAACCAGGTAAAACGCCGGTGCCAGGCTGCTGCCGGTTTGCCCGATCAACCAGGTCGCCACCAACGGCGCAGTGCCGCCGAACAGCGTATAGGCCACGTTGTAGGTAATCGCCGACGCGGTATAGCGGGTCCGTGTCGGGAAGCTTTCCGACAGCAACGCCGCCGTCACCACGCCGCTGCACAGCGCGCCCACGGCCAGCAGAATCACCCCCAGCAGCGCCCCGGACAGTGAGCCGGAACTGGCCAGCCAATACGCCGGGAACACACAGACCATCACCCACAGGCAGGTGAAACCAATGGTCTTGCGCCGCCCCACCCGGTCAGAAAACGCCCCAGCCAGCGGGCAGCCGACGGCAGCGAACAACAACGCCACCGTGGTTACCAGCAGCGATTGCGCACGGGTGAGGTTGCCGACCAGTTGCAGGTAGGTGGCAAAGTAGGTGGTGAACATATAGAACGACAGCGCCGTCAGCGAAATGAACGCCCCCAGGTTACGGATGGCCCGGCCATGGTTGCGCAGGGTCTCTTTGAGCGGCGAGTGCTCGTGTTCTTTGCCTTGGGCCACGGCTTCGCGGAACGCCGGGGTTTCTTCCATGCGCCAGCGCAGGTAAAGGCCTACCAGCCCCAACGGGGCGGCGATCAGGAAAGGCACGCGCCAGCCCCAGGCGTTCATCGCCTCGGCCGTCAGGTTCGCTTCCAGGCCGTAGGCGATCACCGCCGCGCAGGCAAAGGCAGAAAAGGTCGAGACCGGCACGAAGCTGCCGTAGAACGCGCGCTTGTCGTTGGGCGCATGCTCCATCAGGTAAGCGCAGGCACCGGCGTACTCGCCACCCGCCGAGAAGCCTTGCAGGCAACGGGCCAGGGTCAACAGCACGGGGGCCGCCAGGCCAATGCTGGCATAGGTCGGCAGCAAGCCGATCAAGGTGGTGGAGCCGGCCATCAGCAAGATGGTCAGCGACAGAATGCGCTTGCGGCCCAGGCGGTCACCCAGCGCGCCGAACACGATGCCGCCGAGTGGGCGCAGGGCAAACGCCACGGCAAACACGGCGAAGGTCTTGAGCAAAGCCACGCTGGCATCTTCACTGGCGAAGAATTGGCTGGCGATCAGCGTTGCGAGAAAGCCATAGACGGCAAAGTCGAACCACTCGACGAAGTTGCCGATGGCAGAGGCAGCGATCACCCGGCGCAGGGTGGCGGGGGATACCTCATGAGGTGCGGACATGTGGGAGCTCTCCGGTTTCCATTGGCAGCCTGAATGAACGTGACGCGGTCGGGCCGCGTCATCATTGTTGTGCTTGCCAGTAGATCGGTGAGCGCCTGCGGGAGCTTCGTCGAGGGCGACACTGGGATGTCTGTTTCAACCAGGCGAGTACAGCCCTGCTGCGGCATACCCCTTGCAGCAGGGCTGACACCTCAGAAGCGCATGTCCAGCGCCACCTCGAAGGTGCGCGGAGCACCCATGTAGTACTGGGAACTGTAGGCCTGCTTGGCATACACCTCGTCGGTCAGGTTGCGCACCCGCCCGGTCACTGTGGTGTGCTCATCCAGCCGGTAGCGGGCGAAGGCACCGAACAGCGTGTAGGCCGGTGCCTTGAGGGTATTGGCATTGTCGGCATACACCGAGCCCACGTAGCGCCCATCGACCCCCGCTGACCACGCCGATGTGAAGCTGTAGGTCAGCCACAGGTTAGCGACGCTGGCCGGTACGTTGACCGGCGTATTGCCCCTGCGTGACACCGATACCCCGTTGACTGCTTCGTTGAACGTGTCGTACTGCGCATCGACGTAGGCGTAGTTGGCCTCGGCCAGCAGTTTCGGCGTGACCTGCAGCCGCCCCGACAGCTCGACGCCGCGCGAGGTCTGCTGCCCGGCCTGGACCGTCTGGTTGGCATCGTTGGAATCACGCACGGCAAAGTCTTTGCGCACGATCTGGTACAGCGCCAGCGTGGCGGCGCCGCGGCCGTCGAGGAAGTTGAACTTGCTGCCGACCTCCCATTGCTCGCCCTTGGACAGATCGAACAGGCCGACGTTGGAGTAGGTCGCCGCTGCCAGTGAGCCGGCTGGCAGATCGGCCGAGCTGCTGTACTGCGCGTACACACTGGCGCTGGGCGTCAGCGCGTAGGTCAGGCCGATGCGCCCGGAAAGCGGCTCCCAGCGGCGCTCGAAAAACGCCGGCGAGGTGGGCGAGACCGTTCCGTAGTTGGTCACTTGCATGTCCAGGTAGTCATAGCGCAGGGCAGTCAGCAGGGCCAGACGATCGGTCAGTTGCAGGCGGTTTTCGGCAAACACCGCGCGGTTGGTGACTTCGTGGCGACGCTGCTTGGTCAAGCCGGCATTCACCCCAGGGATGTCATCGAAGCTGCCGGGGTCGAAATGGTCGGCATCGACAATGTCGCTCCAGCTGCCCGATGTCGGGTAGAGGGTCTGGTGCATGCGCGAGTATTCCAGGCCCAACGACCATTGGTTGGCAAAGCCGAACAGGGTGTTGTCATGGCGCAACTCGAGGCGGTCGCCCAGCAGGTTCTGGTCGTGGCGTTGCAGGTACGGGCTGCTGCGCTGCACCTGGCCATTGGCGGTGTAGCTGTAGCGTTCAACGTTGCGGTAGTCGCGCTGGGCGTTGTAGTGGTACAGCGTGTTCTGCACGCTGGTGCTGTCGCTGAGCTGGTAGTCGAGGATCGAACGCAGCCAGCGTACCCGCTGTTCGTAGCGCCCGTCCGCGACGTTGTAGTTTTCGAAGCGGCGGCTTTTGTCGATCTTCATCGTGCTGCGGTCCGGCAGGATCGGCGAACCCCAGTACGGACTGTCTTCGCGGTCTTCCTGGTACTCCAGCGCGAGGGTGTGGGTGAGGTTGGGCGCCAGGTCGCTGAGTACCGAAAACGCCAGGCTGTCGGTGTTGCGCTGGTTACGGTCGATGTAGCCGTTGCCCTGGCCCCGGCTGAAGTCCAGGCGCATGAAGTGGCGGGCGTCGGCGGGGTTGCTGGCCAGCGCCTGATTGATGCCGATGGCCACTTCTGAGTCATCGAAACTGCCGTAGCGCAGGCGGCCGTCGATGATCTGCTGATCGCGGCTGGCAAGCTTGGTGATGTAGTTGATCGAGCCGCCCACGGCTCCCGCGCCATGCAGGAAAGAGGACGGCCCGCCGATCAGTTCGACCCGGTCCAGTACCCAGGCATCCACTGGCCGGGTGGCACTGCTGTAGCCCAGGTTGATGCCGTTGTAGAGCTGGGTGACCTGGTTCTGGGTGAAGCCCCGGTAGGCGACGAAACCGCCATAACCAGGGTTGGCCGAGGCGTTGACGCCGGTCATGGCGTTGATCACGTCCTGGCTGTCCTTGGCGCCGTGCGCCTCGATCAGGCGGCGGTCCGAGACACTGACCGACGCCGGGGTTTCCCGTGCGGTGAGGCCCAGGCGCGAACCGGTTTGGATCGGCTCGTCCAGTTGCACACCGGAGGGGGCGTCGCGTTCGCCATCAATGGTGGTGGCGTTGAGTTCAACCGGGGCAGTGTCGGCCCAGGCGAAGGTGCAAGTGCCCATGAGGAGCACCAGGGAGGTCTTGCGGATCATGTTGTCGTGTCTTCCACGCAAAAGTCATGGCTGACCGCGAGCGCGCACAGGCGCACCCGATCGAGGTCAGGCGAACAGAAGGGCTGCGGGAAGCGCGGCGGGGGAGGCGCGGGGGTTTAGGGCAGGGCGCAAGTAGCGCGGCGGCGGTTGTGCCCAGCTGCGCACGACAATGGGCGAGGTGGCCCCGGCCTGGGGGGGCAGGAACGCCCAGCCGGTGTGGGCAAGCGGCACTGCCAGGCCGAACGAGGAGCACACGGGGCAGTCGAGCTGGGCCATGTGCTGGTCGCCACCGGCGTTGTCCAGGTTGATGGCCGGGCCGTGGTCACTGCTGATCGAACAGAAGCCACCCTCGAGGCCCGCCAGGCGCAGGCCACTCATCTGGCCGTGATGCAGGCCGCACAGCAATAGGCTGAACAGGACGCTGGCATAGAGCGTCCAGGCGGTCAGCGTGCGGGTCTGCCGGGTGGTTTTCATGGCGGCGAATCTATCACCCGAATGCGTGATCGGGTAGCCCTGGTGACGCAAAATGCTGGGGTGCAAAGCACCCCGCTTGGCTCAGGCTGCGCGCTCCAGTACATCCAGCAGGTCGGCAAACTCCAACGCCAGCTTGTGCCGCGGTGCCATGTGCACCAGCGGCACCGACGCCTGGTGCGACTCGCGCATCTTGATCGAGCTGCTCAGGTACACCGGCAGCACCGGAACCCCTTCACCGCGCAACTGATCGACCAGTGTCTGGTGCAGTGCCGTGCGCCCGGCAAACTGGTTGACGACCACGCCCTCCACCTGCAGCGCTGGGTTGTGGTCCTGGCGCAGCTCCTCCACTTCGGCCATGACGCTGTGCAGCGCATGCCGCGAGAAGCTGTCGCAGTCGAACGGAATCAACAGGCGTTCGGCGGCCACCAGGGCGCTGAACGTGTAGAAGTTCAGCGCCGGCGGCGTGTCGATGTAGATCCGCTCGTAGTCTTCGGCCAATTCCACCAGCAGCTTGCGCAGCTTATTGATCTTGAACTTGCTCTCCAGCTTGCTTTGCAGGTCGCTGAGGTCGGGGCTGGCGGTGATCAGGTGCAGGTTGCTGTAGCGGGTTTCGGTAATCGCCACACGGGGCTTTTTGCCGTGCGCGGTGGCGGATGACAAGGTCTGTCGGAAGAAGTCGGCAATGCCCGAAGGGATGGCGTCATTGACCAGGCCGGTCAGGTAGTAGGTGGCATTGGCCTGCGGGTCGAGGTCGACGAGTAAGGTCCGATAGCCTTCAGCGGCACTGGCGGCAGCCAGGTTGCAGGCGATGCTCGACTTGCCGACGCCACCTTTCTGATTGAAAACCACACGACGCATGAGACGCTCATCCATGAAGAGTGAAAATGTCAGGTTGGGGTCAATCCTATGACTGAAACACGACAGTTTTATGACAAGGCTTGTAACAACTTTTGCGAAGGGTCTGGCCGTGACGTTCTGCGCAGGTTTCAGGGCTGAACTCGCGCGACACACACCCGATTGCGCCCATTCTGTTTGGCCGCGTACAGCGCCCGGTCCGCCTCGCTCAATGTATCGCCAGGCTCGCTGCCGGTGCCGCCCGGCCAATGCGCAACCCCCAGCGAAATCGTCACCGCGCCCACGGGTTCCACCGGCGTATCCTGCACCGTTACCCGTAGCCGTTCTGCCACTGCTGCCGCAACCGCCAGGCTTGCCCCCGGCAGTAGCATGAGAAACTCCTCGCCCCCGGTGCGGCAAAGCAGGTCGCCCTCTCGGCAACAGCGGCGCATCAGCTCGGCCAGCCGCTGCAGTACCTGATCGCCCACCTCATGCCCATGGCCGTCGTTTACCCGCTTGAAGTGGTCGATATCGAGCACGATGGCCGAAAAAGCCCGCCCTTCGGCCTCCAACAACGACAGGCTGAATTCCAGGTTGCGGCGGTTGCCCAGCCCGGTCAGTGGGTCGGTCTGGGCATCGCGGTTAAGCCGGCCGATGCGCTCTTGCAGCAGGTTGAGCCCGAACAGCAGCGCACGCTTGAGCTCCGCTGCCTCGAAGTACCAGGCCGGCACCCGATGCAGGCGCTCGGCGGTGCCTGCGCGGTCCATCGACCTGGCCCCGGCTGCCAATTGCCAGAGTGGCCGAGCGATGGTCATCGCCAGCCACCACAGCACCAGGCTGCCCACCAGCGCCAGCGGCGCCGAGGTGCCGATAACGTTGAGCACAAGGTGGCTCAAGGGCGCTACGGTCTGCGCCAGCGGCTGCTGCGCCACCACACCCCAGCCAGCGCTCGGCACTGTGGCGAAGCCTGCCAGCATTTCCACGCCTTGGCTGTTGGTCAGCTGGCGGGTACCGCTGTCCAGGGTCGCCAGTTGATCGATCAGCGGGTTGCCTTCCACCACCGTGCCCACCCGCTGGTTGTCTGGGTGATAGAGCAGGCGGCGGTTGCGGTCGACCACATAGAGGTACGAGCCGTCCTTGTAGAAGTGCTCGCCCAGCAGGCTGTTGAGGATGTTGCGCTCGCGCAGGTACAGGCTGCCACCGACGTAGCCCAGGTAACGCCCATTGGTATCGAAGATCGGCTGCGACAGTGCCACCACCAGGTTGTTGGCGGTGGACAGGTAGGGCGTCGACACCAGCGCCTTGCGCCCTTGCAAGGCCTCCTGAACCCCGGGCGACTGCACCTTGGTATTGAGGTAGTGGCGCAATGAGGCAGGGGAGATTGCCCGCAGGATCCCGTCGGCATCGACCACGAACGTCGAGTTGAAGGCCAGGCCCTGGTGCAGCACGCGGTCGGTCTCCGCCTGCAGCGCGGCGGCATCAGCCAACTGGTGGGCTTGTACGCCGGCACTGAACGACAACTGCTGCAAGGCACTGGCGATGAAGGTCTCGGTGATCGACGCCAGCTTCGCCGCGTACACCCGGTTGGCCTCCAGGGCGTGGTCGATCAGCAACTGACGCTGAACCCGGTAGCTGGCGAAATAACTGGCGCACAGCATCAGCAGTGCGGTGAGGGCACAGAGAATCAGAATGAGCGAGCGTAAATCCAGGCGCAATCCGTGCTTGGGGTGTGGCAATCCTGACCTCACTGGTACGAAAAGGGAGTAACCCTGCTGCTTGTAGGTGTAGTGCGTTATTGTCGCCGCGGCGGTGCGTTACGTCGATCAGGAACCTGCTTTTTCCAGGTCAGCCAGCTCATCTTCGACCTGCTGCATGCGCTGCTCGGCCAATGCCTGCACCTGGGTGTCGCGGGCGGTTTCGCGCATCAGCGCGGTCAGTTTTTCGCTCAGGCGCTTGCCGGCCTCAGTCTCTTCAAGTGCACGGGCCTTGGCCGGGTCCTGCATGGCTTCGACGATGCTGGCGAATTCAGCGTCGCTGAAATTCTTTTCGCTGTAGAGCTTGAACAAGTCCTGGCGCTGGTCTTCGACTGTCAGGTGTTTGCGCAGCACCTCACGGATGCGCGCTTCGGGCACCTGCGGGTGGGCCGGGGCCAGCAGCGACGCCATGCGGTCGATGTTGTGCTCATAGGCGTCCTGCAGCGGCAGCTTGGCCAGGATCTGCGCTTCGCGGGAGGGTTGCTGGTCGCAGGCGGCGAGGGCAGTAATCAGTAGCAGGGGCAGTAGCAACGTCTGGAGGCGGGGCATGGGGTGGCCTGGTTGGGCGGTCTAGGCCTGCGATTATACCGGGGTCTTGATCGCGATGAGCCCAGAATTTGCCATGGGCGGCGCGCTGGGTTAGAACCTTTGCCCTCGACTCATTGCCTGTAGCCCACATGCCGAATTGGATCATCCAACCCGTCCCGCGTGACGCCATCGACGAGGTGGTCGTTTTTGTCGACAGCGCCCGCCGCGAACTTTTTCCGCAGCTTGCCGACGCACCGTTGCCCCCTGACTTGGCTCGCTTCGCCGAGACTTACCTGGACGGCGCAGGCGTGTTTCTCGAAGCCCGCGATCAGGGCCGGCTGGTGGCCGTGATCGGTTATGTGCCCTATGACCACCGCTTCGCACAACTCGACTATCAGCGGGTGCGCGTGGTCGAGGTGGTGCGCTTGTTCGTGTTGCCGGCCTATCGACGCCATGGCCTCGCCGCAGCCTTGTTCGCCGCCTTGCGCGGTGCGGCCGAACAGGCGGGTGTCGAATGCCTGTACCTGCACACCCACCCGTTCCTGCCGGGCGCGATTGCCTTCTGGGAGCGCCAGGGATTCGTGGTGATCGATGTGGAGCAGGACCCCGTCTGGCAGACCACCCATATGCAGCTGAAGCTGGCATGACGTCGCCGTAAGGTCAGAAACCGCCTACAGCTGTTGTTGTGGAGTGTTCAACGCGTTCATTTCCATAACGCACCTGCTTGCTTACCGTCTCCCTCAAGGCTTACCCAACGCCCCCAAGGGAGATTCACCGATGCCACACATGGCCCTGTACAAGCTCAAACTGCTGGACGAATTCGAAGACTGCAGAGACCCGTGGTCGTTCGGCCACTTCGAAAACAGGCTGATGGATTTGTGGCGGGGGGCCACGCGCCACGACGCCAAGGGCATCATCAATGCAGCACACAAGGAAGGGCGTTGGCCCAATACGGTGAAGCGCTACCTGCTGACCAACTACAAGGCGTTCGGCAATGTCAGCGCAGAATTGGAGCAGACGTTTATGGAAGTGCTTGCTGCGATGACCTCGCAGGAAAAAGCCGAATGGGGCCTGCATCCGCTATCCGCTGCAGCGTCTTGAACCGGGGGGCTGCTGCGCAGCCCCGTCACCGGCACCTTGGTGCGAAACCTGGTCCCTGAACGATGATCAGAACCCGCCGCCCAGCGGCCATTCGACCGCCAGGCGGATCTGGTCACCATCCAGTTCCGCCTGCGCCGTGTTCCCCCGGTGCGCGTTATGCCGTACCGAGAACGTGGTGCCCTTGGCCTTGCCACTCTGCACCACATAGCGCGCTTCCAGGTCGCGCTCCCAGTGCTTGCCACCCTTGCCATACCCCAGGTACGCGTAGCCGCCGGTGGGGTCGACATGCGTGCCATCGATATCGAACCCGCGCACGTACAGCGCCGTCAGGCTCAACCCGGGCACACCGTAAGCGCCCATGTTCAGGTCATAGCGCGCCTGCCATGACTTCTCGTTCGGTGCGTTGAAGTCCGACATCTGCACGGCGTTGGCGATATAGATCGCGCCCCGCGTCACATAGTCGAACGGTGTATTGCCGTCTACCTGCTGCCAGCCCAGGCTGAACCCGTGTGGCCCCTGGTTGTAACGCGACACCAGGCTCCAGGTGGTGTTGTCGATGCGCCCGGACAGCGCCTTGCCAGTGTCGGTGGTGCGGTACAGGTTGAGGTCCAGGCTCAAGCTGCGCCGGTCATCCAGGGCGTGGGTCAGGGTGCTGCCCAGGTAGTGCTGGTTCCAGCTGTCCTCGTAGCGCGAGGTATACAGGCTGCCGCTGAAGGCCGCGCCGGGGTTCCAGACCACGCCGGCCAGGTCGAAGGCATTGCCCTGGCGGCCATTGGAATAGTTCACCACGAACCCTTGATCGTGGCTTGAAGCGTTGCGATCCGCGTTTTCATTGAAGTGGCCGGCCACCAGCCGAAGCGTGTCGATCTCGTTGCTGGTGAGGAAAAACCCCGTCGCGGTCTCAGGCAGCAAGCGGCTGTCGGACGAACTGAAGACCGGGGTTTTCACCCGCTGCTCGCCGTAGGACAGCACCGTGTTCGACACTCGCATCTTCAAGGCCGCGCCTGCTCGGCTGTATTCGTTTTTCGGGTGCCCATCGTTGTCGATGCCCAGCAAGCGCGCCTTGCCGGCACGGCCACCGCCGCTGTCAAGCTGTACGCCCAGATAAGCGTGGGCATCGACACCGACGCCGATCAGGCCTTGGGTAAAGCCAGACTGCAAAGTCCCCATCAAACCGTAGGCCCATTCTTCAGCTTTGCCGCTACGTTCGTCGCGTGGCTTGTAGGCATTGCGCGCACTGCTGTTGCGCCCGCCATGCTTGTAATCGCGCTGGTCGAACACGCTGCGGTTGAGGATGCTCCAGCTGGCGTCTTCTAGCAAACCATTGCTCTGGGACTGAGCGGAGTCAGCCAATGCGAGCGGGGTAAGCCCGAGCAGAGGCAGGGCCAGCAACAGCCGGCTCATTGCCCGGCCCCCAGCTTCTGCAGTTGCGCTTCGAAGCGGGTTTTCGCCCGTGCAGGCAGGCTGGCAGGCACTGTGGCCGGCGCCGCGTCACCCACCTGGATTACCATCACCATGCCCATCGCCAGGTGCGGAATGCACTGGATACCGTACATGCCGGGCACGCTGAAGGTGTGCTCGTAGGGCTGGTTGAGTTTGCTCTTGAACGCCTCAGCGCCCTGCGGCAGCAACCCCGGCACACTGGCTGCGTTGTGCCCGCTCATGGTCGGCACAAAGCGCACGGTATCGCCGGGTGCGATGCGCAAGTGGTCCGGCTCGTAGACCATCGCGCCCTGCGTACCGCGGTTGAGCATCTTCACTTCGTGCACGTCTGCCAGCGCGGCAGGGGCAAACAGGGTGCTGGCGAGCAGCAGGGCGACAGGGCGCAAGAGCATGGTGGGAACTTCCTGGTTCAGGGGGCGCGAAAACGCAGAATGCGTGCGCCGTCGAAGGGGTCGGTAAGGTAGTGGGCGTGTACGCCGAAGGTGCTCAGCAGGCGCTCTGGGGTGAGGACGTCAAGCGGCTTGCCGAGTGCGACCAGGCAGCCTTTGTCGAGCACCGCGAGGCGGTCGCAGGTCAGCGCTTGGTTGAGGTCATGCAGGGCCACCAGCGTGGTAACCGGCAGCCCCTGCACCTGTTGCAGCAGGCTCAGCTGGTGCTGGATGTCCAGGTGGTTGGTCGGCTCGTCGAGCAACAGCACCTGGGGGCGTTGCGCCAGGGCGCGGGCAATGTGCACGCGTTGGCGTTCCCCACCTGAAAGCGAATGCCAAAGGCGCGTGCGCAGGTGCAGGGCATCCAGGTCGGCCAGGGCCTGCTCGACGATGGCGCGGTCCGCTTTGCTGAATGGCGCCAGGGCTGACAGCCAGGGCGTGCGGCCCAAGGCAACGGCGTCGTACACGCTGATGGCGTCAGCGGTATCCGCCTGCTGCTCGACCAGCGCCAGGGCCTGGGCAATGCGCCGGCGTGGCAGTTGCGTGAGCGGCTCGCCCAGCAGCTCGACACGGCCACTGTCAGGCTTGCGCAGGCCCGCCAGCAGTTTGAGCAAAGAGGACTTGCCCGAGCCGTTAGGACCGACGATGCCCAGCGTTTCGCCGGGGATAACGGTTAGCTCGATGTCGCGCAGCACAGGGTTGCCGCCCAGCTGCAGCCCTAAGCCCTGGCAGGCCAGGGGGGCAATCTTCACGTTGGCCATGACGGTCATGGGCGCCCCCTTCTGCTGACCAGAATCAGCGCGAACACTGGCGCGCCGATCAGCGCGGTCACCACGCCCACCGGGATCACCTGGCCTGGGATCAGCGTGCGCGACAAGATATCGGCGCTGATCAGGAACAGTGCGCCGCCCAGCGCACTGGCCGGCAGCAGGCGGCTATGCCCAGGCCCGAGCAGCAGCCGCAGGGCGTGGGGGATGACCAGCCCGACAAAACCGATGGCGCCGACGATGGACACCATCACCGCCGTCACCAGGGCGGCACAACTGATCAGCAACAACTGGGTGCGCCGCACCGGGATCCCCAGCGACGCGGCCGAGTCGGCGCCGAAGGTAAAGGCATCCAGCGCGCGGCGATGCCACAGGCACACCACCAGCCCGAACAGTGCCACCGGCAAGGCCAGCCACACGGACGGCCAGCGCACGCCACTGAGGTTGCCCAGCAGCCAAAACAGAATGCCGCGCGCCTGCTCGGCGGTGGCCGACTTGGTGATGAGAAACGCGGTCAGCGCAGTGAACAGTTGCGAGCCAGCGATGCCGGCGAGTATCACCTGGGCGTTGTTGCTGCTCGGCCCAGCGGCGCGGGCCAGCACCAGCACCAGCGCAAACGCCGCCAGCGCGCCGATGAAGGCGCCCCCGGACATACTCAGGGCGACGCTGCCCAGCCCCAGCAGGCCGACCAGCACCGCGCCGGTCGACGCACCGGCCGACAACCCCAACAGGTAGGGCTCGGCCAGCGGGTTGCGCAGCAGCGCCTGCAGAATCACGCCACACGTGGCCAGCCCGGCGCCACAGGCGGCGGCGACCAGGGTGCGGGTCAGGCGGTAGTTCCAGACAATACCGGCATCGATCGGGTCGACCAGGTAACCGGCCTGCCACAGGTGATTGGCCAGCACCTGGTAGACCACGTTCGGCCCCAGGTTGCTCTCGCCGATCGCCGTGCCGGCCACCAGCGCGACACACAGGGCTGCCAGGGCCAGTGCACTGTAGGGCAACAGGCGGCTCATCACTGGGCTGCTTTACCGCTGGCGAACGCCGTCGACAGCGTCTGCAGGCCACGGAACAGGCGGATGCCGGCCTGCATGGCGTCGGCGTCGAGGACGATGATGCGGTCGTTCTTCACTGCGTCCATGTTGCGGGTAACCGGGTCGTTGCGCAGGAATTCGAGCTTTTTCTGGTAGTCGTCTGCCGGGAAGCGGCGACGGTCCATGCGGGCGATGATCAACCAGGTCGGGTTGGCCTTGGCCAGGGTTTCCCAGCCCACGGTCGGCCATTCTTCGGTGGACTCGACCACATTGCGCACCCCCAGGGTACGCAGCATGAAGTCAGCCACCCCTTGGCGGCCGGCGACGTAGGGGTCGATATCCAGGTCGGCGCTGGAGAACCAGAACAGCGCCGAGGTGTTCGACAAATCCTTGCCAGCCAAGTGCGCCTTGGCACTGTCCAGGCGGCCTTTGAGGTCGGCGTTCAACGCGGCGCCGCGGTCCTGCACGTCGAAGATTTCGGCCAACTGGTGGACGCTCTTGTAGATGCTGTCTACCTGGAACGCCTGCAGGCGGGTGCCGTCGGCCCCCACCAGGTTGTCCTTGCCTTCGCAGTCCGACGGCAGCAGGTAGGTCGGGATCTTCAGCTCGTCGAACTGCTCGCGGGTGCCGACCACGCCTTGTGCGCCGACCATCCATTCAAACTGTACGGCCACCAGTTGCGGACGCTTGCCGACCACCGCCTCGAAACTGGGGTCGTTGTCGGCCAGGCGCTCGACCTTGTCGTTCAGCGCCTTGTACTCGGGCAGCACGTTGTTGAACCACAGCGAGGTACCGGCCAGCTTGTCGCCCAGCCCCAGTGCGTAGAGCATCTCGGTGCCGGCCTGGCCAATGGTCACTGCACGCTCGGGCGCGTGGGCGAAGGTCTGCGGCATGCCGCAGTTGTCGACCGTGAGTGGGTAGTGGGTGGCGGCAGCCTGGGCCAGGCTGGTGAGGCCGAGGCCGGCGATCAAAGCGGCAAGACGAGGCAGCATGAGGGGGCGATCTCCTATCGAAGGGTTCACGGAATGAACGCACGGACAGGCATCGCCGAGCCCCATGCACACGGCAGGGGGCAGCACCCTGAAAAGGGTGGAGATGGCCATCCCGGACACCCCGCCGGTTGGTGTTTTTGCGCCGGCAGGTCTCCTGACTGGTGCGTCATGGCCCGGCTCCAGCCTTCCCGGACAGTGTTGTCCAGTGGCATCGATGGAGCAGGCTCGGCACCTACAGTTGCGGGGGCAGTTCCGTTTGGCCCGCGTTAGCGAGCTTGGGATTCCCTATTAATTCCGTGGTGGAAACCGGCGGCCGGCATGGTAGACCATCAGGCAGCCGGGTGAAAACGCTTTTCAGAAGTACTTGAGCCAGGTGATGTCACGCCGACGCGCCTTCAACCGCGCGAAGCTGCGTACTGGCAGGTACAGCGACACGGCGAGCAAGGCGGCGCCCAGCCAAACGGCGCCGATGCCGTCGAAGCCGAAGTAATCCACCTGGTTGTGGCCGAACAGCGCGACGCAGGCCAGGTAAAGCAGCTTCAGCACATACAGGTGCAGCAGGTAGAAAAACATCGGTGCTGCACCGTAAACCGCCAGGGCGTTGATCCAGCGGGCCTGGCCGGCACGCTCGAAGGCGCGCAACAGCAGCAGGCCACAGCCCAGGGTGAGGGCCAGGAACAGCAAGGATGGCGGGTACTTGGTGATGTTGAAGAAGCTCATCAGCGTCTGCGTCAACGTCGGGTACCCGCTCCAGGGTGCCTCGCCGTAGCCGTTGAGCATGCGCAGCACGACAAAACCAAGCAGTGCGATCACCCCGGCCAGCAGCAGGCGGTGCTGGCGTTGGCCTGCGTCGCTGCCACGGGCAAACCAGGGGCCAAGGCCGTAGCCCAAGGCGATGACGCCGATCCAGGGCAGCACCGGGTAGGAGGTGCGCAGGCGCAGGTGGTCGGAGAACGCCAGCCAGCCACGGTCGTGTAGGATCGCCCACGGCACGTGCAGGGCCGACTCAGCGCCGAAGTGCAGGCTGTCGAGCAGGTTGTGCCCGGCAACGATGATTGCACCCAGGGCGATCAGCGCTGCCCGTGGCAACCACACCAGCAGGGACAGGGCGATCATGCTCACGCCGATGGCCCAGATCACCTGCAGGTAGATCACGCTGGGGGGCAGTTGGAAGGTCCAGGCGAAGTTGACCAGGGTGAACTCCAGCGCCACCAGGAACAGCCCACGTTTGAACAGAAAGACCGAGACATCGCTACGGCCCTGGTACTTCTCGCCATACAGCCAGGCCGAAAGGCCAGTCAATAGGACAAACACCGGCGCACACAGGTGGGCCAGGGTACGGCTGAAGAACAACGACGGGTCGGTGACGTCGATGGCCATCGGGTCGCTGACCTGGCGGTGCAGAAAGAAGGTCTCGCGGACGTGGTCCAGGAGCATGAACAGGATGACCAGGCCGCGCAGGGCATCGATGCTCTGCAGGCGCTGGGTAAGCAGGGTGGGGGTGGCGCTGGCGCTAGTCATGGAAGGTCGCTGGTAGGAATAGGTGTCAAATGAAACGTTATCTTATAACTTAAATTGGGTGGCCAGCAATGGGGATTTGGAGGGGGTGCATGGCATGAGGGGGTTGGCGCCTATGAGATCGAGCGCCGCTCGCGCGGCGCTTCGCAGCACAAGGCTGCTCCTACAGTTGTTTCGGGCCAGTTACGCCTGTGCCTGCGCGCGCCCATGCCCCAGGAATAATTGGCCCGAAACAGATGTGGGAGCAGCCTTGTGCTGCGAAGCGCCGCGCGGGCGGCGCTCGATCTCATAGGCACTGCATAGCTCAAGGCAGACGCTCTCAATGAATTTTTTCGAACTTTCTCCAAAGCGTGTCTCTCGAACCGCTCGTTATCACTGTTTTCACGTCATGGAGACTTCACGCATGTCCGCTCGTCACCTGCTGCGTCACACTTGCCTGCTCGCCTTGATCGCTTCGCCTTTGGCGGCCACCGCAGCGCCCAGTACCGACCCGCTGTTCACCCTCGGCCTGCTGGGTGCCTACAACGACTTCAAATTCGAAGGCGGTAGCGAAACCGACAAGGAACACTTGGGGCAGGGCGGTGTATTCGCCACCTTCGGCAACAAGATGACCGCCGAGTCCGGCTTCATCTACCAGATCGGTGCCGAGGCCAAGTACGGCAAGAAGAATGACAACAAACTCAAGGAAGCCCAGGCCGATCTCGACCTCGGTTGGCGTGCTGCACTGGATGCGCGCAACTTTGTCGATGTGACCGTGGGCGGCGGCTACAGCTGGTCGCGCTTCGAGCCCGAAATCAACGACCTGGACACCAAACTCACGGTCAAGTCGCCCTTCGCCAAGGCGGCCTTGGGTTACAACCATCAATTCGATGCGTCGACCCTGCGCGTGGAGGTGGGCGCGCGCCATACCCTTGATGGTCGTGCGCGCCTGAAGGTCGATGATTTCGGCAGTGACACCGTGGACCTTAAAGACCGCACCAACCCCTATGCCGAGGTCACCCTGCTGATGAACCAGCAGGGCGGCATGCCGGTACAGGCGGGGGTCTACTATACCCGCACCGAATACAAGCTGGATGGCGACTCGCCCGTGGCGGACAACACCAAACTCAAGCGTGATGAGTTTGGCTTCAAGGTCGGCTTGGCGTTCTAAGCAGCGATTTGCCAACACCGCGGTTTGTGTAGGAGCAGCCTTGCGCTGCGAAGGGGCCATTGCAGGCGATGACCCGCATGATGCATGCGTTGACCTTTTAGCAGCACAAGGCTGCTCCTACCGTCGGCTAACGCCCCCGGCGGCGCGACACGCGGGCTTCGATGTTCTTGCGCCCGATCAACAGTGGCGGTTTTTCCACCACCGGCTCATCCGCCAGCCACTTGTACATCACCAGGCAATCCACCAAGCCCAGCCGGCCATGTCTGAATGCCTTGGGCAGGCGGCCGACCGTTTCGAAACCGAGCTTGTGCCACAGCGCCACGGCCACTTCGTTGCTGGCCACGACCGAATTGAACTGCAGCGCCAGAAACCCCTCCTGGCGCGCCAGCTTTTGCGAATGCTCGCACATCATCCGGGCCACCCCACGGCCACGCGCCGCCTCGCAGACCATGTAACCGCAGTTACCTACATGGGCCCCGGGGCCGGCAGCATTGGCTTTGAGGTAGTAGGAACCCAGCAGCTCACCGTCGTCCTCTGCTACCCAGGTGCGAAGGGGCATCTCCAGCCACAACTGGCGGGCCTGGTCGAAGCTCAGGGCAGGGTCGAAGGCGTAGGTTTCACGGGCCAGGACAATGGCCTGGAAGGTGGGCCAGAAACGCTCGAAGTCCTCGGGCGTCATGGGGCGAATGTGGATCATGGTGGTTCCTGCAATGGCTGGACCGCCAAGTCTGGGTGGCGCGGCGCCGTCGCGCAAGGGCGGCGACGCCACGCAGGGTCAGCCGTTGGCCTTGCCCACTGCGTCCATGGCGCGTGCCGAGTACACCAATGCGGCGCCGGCGTTCATCGCCACCGCTACGCCAAGGGCTTCGGCAATCTCTTCGCGGCTGGCGCCGTGTTTCACCGCCTGCTGCGAATGCACGGCGATGCAGCCGTCACAACGGGTGGTCACGGCCACCGCGAGGGAGATCAGTTCGCGGGTCTTGGCGTCCAGGTGGTTGGTCTTGGCGCCCGCACCGCTGGCGGTCATGTAGCCGGCCACGGTGTCGGGAGACAACTGCTTGAGATCGCCGATGCCGGCCATCAACTGCTTACGGTAGGCGTCCCAGTCCATCATGCTCATCGTCTTCACCTTGGGGTGGTTGCGAGTGGAGCTTTCAGGCTAGTCGAAAAAGGCGAGGGCATCTGCTGCCTGCACCGACGGCACAGGCAGCGCTGAATCAGATGTAGATGAACACCAGCACCAGTGCAGCCACCACCGCCCATTTTTCCAGGTAGTAGCGCATGCGATTGCGCTTTTTCAGCGCCTTGCCGCGTTCGCGGATCTTGTAAATGCGGGTGAACAGCCGGTTGATGCCACCGGTCTTGTCGTTGGCATCGTTGGGCGCGGCGGCGGCGGCCATCACGTTGCGGCTGAACCAGCGGTTGAACGCCGTTGCCCAGCGGTACTTGAGCGGGCGCTCGACATCGCAGAATAGGATGATGCGGTTGTGGTCGGTGGTGTTGGCCGCGTAATGGATGTAGGTTTCGTCGAAGATCACGCCCTCACCGTCGCGCCACGAGTACTTCTCGCCGTCCACGTCGATATAGCAACCGTCATCGTTCGGCGTGTCCAGGCCCAGGTGGTAGCGGTAGGAGCCGGCATACGGGTCGCGGTGGCGCACCAGCTTGGCGCCCGGTGGCAGGGTCGCGAACATCGCAGCTTTGACCGTGCCGATGCCTTGCAGCAGTTCGGTGGTGCGTGGGCACAGGGTCATGGCCGAGGGGTGGCTTTCGCCGTACCACTTCAGGTAGAAGCGCTTCCAACCGGTCTTGAAGAATGAGTTGAAACCGACGTCATCGTAGTTCTCGGATTTCTTGATTTCACCGACGTGGAGCAACTGCTGGGCCTCGGCACGAATTTCTTGCCAGTGGTCCTGCAGCGGTTGCAGTTCGGGGAAGGCCTCGACCGGCAAGTAGGGCTTGGCCGGATGCTTGGAAAACAGGTAAAGGAAACTGTTGACCGGGGCCAGAAAACTGGAGTGGTCGCCCAGCTGGCGAGTCAGCTTGTGGCGAACGCGACCGCGTAGGTGAACATAGGCGATCGACAGAACAAAGAGGAGTACGAGTGCAATTTTCATGGACGTTTACTTGTCGAAAAATGGCCATGCGCCATGGCATAAGCTGGCCAGCATAAACAATCATGGAAGCAGTTTGTACTTATTGTTACGTGACTACCGCGCGACTTAGGTGTAATGGCCTAGCGCTTGCGCAAACGTTTCATGTCAAGGAGATCACATGGTTCAGGACGTTCGCCCCAGTGGCGCCCCCTTCAAACGGCTGTTTTTCGCCTTGCCGGTCAGCGATGCCCAGCGCCGTGCCCTGGCCCAGTGGCGGCGCGGCTTGAACCTGCGCAGCGGCAAGCCGGTACCCGCCGACAACTTCCATGTGACGCTGCTGTTTCTCGGTGATGTAGACACCGCTTTGCTGCCCTCGATCTGCGCTGCGGTCGATGCGCTCAAGCGCCCGGCTGCGGCGCCGCGCCTGTTGCTCGACCGTTTGCAGGTATGGCCGCGCGCCAGTGCGCTGGTGCTTGAGCCGCAGCAAACGCCGCCGGCCTTGCTGCAACTGGTGTATGGCTTGCAGCAGGCGCTGCTGCCTTTGGGGGTGGAGGCGGCGAGCCGTGAATACCGCCCGCACCTGACCTTGTCCAGGGACTACCGCGGCCAGCCGCCGGAGGCCGCCACGGCGCCGGAGTTCTTCCTGGCCGCGCGGCACTTCGCCCTGTATGAATCGCGCAAGGGTGTGTACTGGCCCCTTGCGCAATGGCCGTTGACCGAGTGATGCGTGCTGCGTTTTAAAACTCAGGCGTGTACTTGACCGTCAACATGAAGTTGCGGGGTTCGCCGTAGTTGTTGCTGCCATTGAGCTGGTTGAAGCCGGCAACCCAGTACTTCTTGTCGAGCAGGTTGTTGGCGTTGACTGCAAGGTTCACTTCCGGCGTCAGCTGATACGCCAGGCGCCCGCTCCACACGGTGTAGCCAGGCACGGTGTAGGTGCGTTCGTAGCCCAGGGTGTGGCTTTGGCTGGTGAAGCCCAGGCCGGTGCTCCAGCGTTGGCCGTCCAGTGGCAGGGTGTAGTCGGCCCAGGCCCGCAACATGTGCTTGGGCGTCCACTGGCTGAACACGCGGCCTTCTTCGTCCGGGTCGTCGAGGAACTTGGTGGTGTTGTAGGTGTAGCCGGCAAACAGCTGCAGGCCGCTAAGCACTTCGCCGCTGATCTCGGCCTCGATGCCCTGGCTACGCACCTTGCCCGCCGCAGTGGAGCAGTACCAGTCATCACAGGCAAAGCCCGAAGCCACGTCGGTCACCGCACGGTTTTCCTGGTCGTAGCGGAACACCGCCAGCGAGGCGTTGACCCGGCCGTCCAGCAACTCGCCCTTAAGGCCGGTTTCGTAGTTGCTGCCGATCACAGGCTTAAGTGGCACGTTGTTGACGGCCCGCTCGGTCTGCGGCACGAACACGTCGGTGTAGCTGGCGTACCAGGCCCATTCGCGAGTCAGGTCGTAGACGAAGCCGGCATACGGGGTGACTTCGCCCGACTCGGTCATGCGGCTGGTGGGGGTGCGGCTGCCGGGGTCGGTGCGGCTGTTGAAGTCGATCGAGTCCCAGCTGTAGTCGAACCAGCTGACCCGCGAGCCGAGGATCAGGGTCAGGTCATCGGTCGGCTTGACCCGCCACACGCCGTACAGGCCTTTTTGGCGGATGTCATAGCTGGCCTTGTTGGAGCGCGCGAGCTTGCCGTCGAACACACTGTCACGGCTAGGCTCGGGGCGGTTGTGGTCGATGTCGAAGAGGGTGTCGCCAGACGCAGCGAAGTTGCGCCAATAGGCGTCGTCCGACGTCAGCTTGGAGTAGTTGCCGCCGACGGTGATTTCATGGGCCAGCGGCCCGGTGTTGAAGTGGCCCACCACGTTCATGTCCAGGCCCAGCTTGGTGTTGTGGAAGTCGGTGAGCCAGTCGGCATAGGTGATGCCGCTGCCGTCCGGCGCCACGCCCTGGCCGGTCGACTGCACGCGCTGGTGCGTGGACGTGTTGACTTCGTCCATGCGCACGGCGGCGGCTTTGAACGCCCAGTCGTCGTTGAAGCGGTGCTCGAGGTCCGCGTAGTAGGTGGTCACGTCGGTTTCGGCACGGTTCCAACGGGCGCCGGTGAAGGTCGAACGGGGCAGGTCGACCGGCTTGCCGTCGGTATAGCGGGGGATGCCACGCAGCATTGGCCGCGACTGCTGGCGGTTGTAGCTGATGCCGGCACCTACGGTGGTGGCGTCGTTCAGGTCAATGTCCAGCGCGCCATACAGGGAGTGGGACTTGCTCCATTGGTAGTCGATGAAGCTGTCGCTCTGGTCCTCGTCGGCCACCATCCGGCCGCGCACGCGGCCGTCGGCGGTCAGCGGGCCGCCAGCGTCCAGTTGCAGGCCGTAGTGGTCCCAGGAGCCGGCCTTGCCGGTGACGGTAACGGTCGGGGTGGCCTGGCCGCGTTTGCGCACCAGGTTGATCGCGCCGCCGGGGCTGCCGGTGCCTTGCAACAAGCCCGAGGCGCCGCGCAGGACCTCGATGCGGTCGAAGAACACCAGGTCCTGGGTCGCCCAGTTGCCCAGCGAATAGTTGTTACGCGGGATAGGCACGCCGTCGTACTGCCAGTCGTCGATCTGGAACCCGCGCGATGTCACCACCACGCCTGGGCCGATGCCTTGCGCGCCGACGATCCCGGTGGTGTGGTTGAGCGCCTCCTGCAGGTCGGTGATGCCTTGGTCATCCAGCTGTTTACGGGTAATCACCGTCACCGACTGAGGGATTTCCTTGAGGGTGTGCGTGCCTTTGCCAAGGGTCACCGCGCGTGCGGCGTACGAGCCGCTACCTTCGCTGGTGGCATCCAGGTAATTGTCGGTGATGCTGGTACTGCCAAGCTCCAGCACGTCGCTCTCTGGGGTTGCCGGGGCGACGCTGAAGTGGCCGCTGCTGGTGAGCCGCAATTGCAGGCCGCTGCCGACCAGCGCGGTTTGCATGGCTTGCTCGGCACTCATCTGGCCGACGACTGCTGGCGCCTGCTTGCCGCGTACCAGCTGGGGTTCGAGCGCGATGATGTAGCCGCTCTGGCTGGCAATCCGGTTAAGGGTGGTGGCCAGGCTGGCAGGCGGCAGGTCGAACGCCAGGGTCTGCACCTGGGCATGGGCATTGAGGCTGCTCAGGGCAACGACGAGGGGCAAGGCGCGGGGCCAGAGGTTGAGCACAGAATTCTCCCGAATGAAGTGACTTGTCAGGAGATAGGTGGGACGAGAAACGAAAACCGGACACGCCCGCGAATGATTTTCGAAAATATTTTCATTAGCCTTGGCCGGTGCCGATCAACGTCACCCAGGGGCCGAACGGTTCGACCTTGATCGGCAGGGCTTCCGCCAGGGCGGCCAGCGCTTCCTGCGGCTGGTCCAGCGGGAACACGCCTTGCACGCGCATCTCGCGCACCGCCGGGGCCAGTCGTATGTAGCCGCGCTGGTAGGGGCGCAGGGCATCGATGACCGCGTGCAGGGGTTCGTCGAGCACTTCCAGGCGCCCATACAGCCAGGCGCAGCGTTGTTGCTGCTCGCCGCCCAGTTGCTGGATGCCATCGCTGCGCAGCAGGGCCGCCTGCCCTTGTTGCACGTCTTGCCAGCGGCCATCGCGCAGGCTGGCGCGCACGCTGTGCTCCAGCACCACGATGCGGGTAGCGGCTTGCTCTTGGCTTACCAGGAAGCGGGTGCCCAGCGCCTGCACTTGCCCTTGGGTCGTGCGCACGCGCAGGGGGCGCTGAGGGTCGGGCGCGACCTGAATCACCATTTCGCCACGGCGCAGTATCAGCAGGCGTTGGCTGGCATCGAACTGCAGGTCGACGGCACTGGCGCTGTTGAGGCTCAGGCGGCTGCCGTCTGCCAGGGTGAAGCTGCGCCGCTCGCCGCTGGCGGTGTGCAGGTCGGCCAGCCAGTTTTGCGCGCTGTCGCTGCGCCAACCGCTCCACAAGGCGCCTGCGACGACACCCATGCCTGCCAGCGCGCCCAGCACTTCGCGGCGAGAGTGGGTGGGCGTGAGCAGCAGTTGGCGGGCTTCGGCGGCTTGCCCTGGGGCTCGTTGGTCCAGCGCCTGCAGCGCCGCAAACGGGCTGCCCAGGCGTTGTTGCAAGCGGTCCCAGGCGCGTTGGTGTGCGGGGTCCTGGCGCAGCCAGTGCGCCAGGCGTTGCAGCAGCGCCTGGTCAGGCGTGCCGGCCTTGAGTGCGACCATCCAGTCGATGGCCTGCTCGCTGATCGGGTCCAGGTGTGTTGCGCTCATGCGTGCACCTCGCACAGGTAGCACTGGCGCAGGGCCTGCTTCATGTGGCGGCTGACGGTGCGTTCGCTGATCTGCAAGCGGGCAGCGATGTCGACGTAGCTCATGCCGTCGAGCTGGCTATAGAGGAAGGCGGCCTTGACCATGGCGGGCAAGCCGTCAAGCACCTTGTCGATGGTCACCAGTGCTTCGATCAGCAGCAGTTGTTCTTCGGCAGAAGGGGCGATGGGTTCAGGCAGAAGCGCCAGGCGCTCTAGGTACGCCTGCTCGAGTTGGCGGCGGCGGTACCGATCGAAGATCAGCCGACGGGCGATGGTCGAGAGGTAGGCACGCGGTTGCTCGATGCTGTCCGGGTCGACGCGTGCGCCCAGCATTTGGCAGAACGCCTCGGCTGCCGTGTCCTCGGCATCGGCGCGATTACGCAGGCGTTTGAAGACATGTTGGAGCAGCCAGCGGTGATGGTCGCTGAAGAAGAAGCCCAGCTTGCGGGTCGATGTGCTGTCCAACGCCTGGTATCCAGTTGTGAGTGTGAATCGTTCTCAATATTAGCTGGGTCGGTTGGTGGGTAGCAATGGGGGGGTGAGATGTTGGGTGTGTATGGCTGGGGTTTGATGGTGTGGCGGAAACCGAGCGCCGCGCGGGCGGCGCTCGATTTCAGCCACACCACAGCCCCCCAGCCATCCACCTAAAAACCTCACGCACGCGCCACATCCAACCATCAAACCGGCAAACTCTGGTACGCCACCTCATCCCCCGGGCTGCGGTCAAACTGACGTTTGTACTCGCGGCTGAACTGCGACGTGCTCTGGTAGCCCACCCGGTGCGCCGTCTGCGCCACCCCCAAGCCCTCGCCGATCAGCATCTGCTGCGCCTTGAGCAGCCGCAGGCGCTTGAGGTATTGCATCGGTGCCATGTCGGTGCAGCGTTTGAAATGCTCATGGAAGGTCGACACGCTCATGTTGGCGCGTGCCGCCAGCGCCTCAACGCTCAACGGCTCGGTGTAGTGTTCGCGCAGGTGGGCGAGGGCGGCGCCGATGCGGGCGAAATGCCCCTGCTGTTCGACCAACGCCCGCAACACGCCGGCTTGCGGGCCGCGTAGCGCGGTATAGAGCACTTCGCGCACCCGCGCCGGGCCGAGCACCTTGGCATCCAGCGGGTCTTGCAGGCAGCTCAGCAGCCGCTCGACGCTTTCGCGCATGGGCGCATCCAGCGCCGCAGAGGTCATGGACTGCGGGGTCTGGGCCTGGACAGCGGCATCCGGTGCCAGGTCCATGCTTTGTACCAGTTCACCGAGCACGCTGCGGTCAATGTCCACTGCCACGCCCAACAGCGGCGCCTCGCGGGTGGCGAACGTCTCGCACATGAACGGCACCGACAACGCCTGCACCAAGTAGTAGCCCGCACCGTACTCCAGGGTGCGCGGCCCCAGCCGCGCGAGTTTGCTGCCCTGGGCCAGGATCATCAGGCTTGGCTCGTAGATTTGTGGGCTGCTGGCGACATAGTGGTCCCAGCTCAGCACCTGCACCTGGGGCAGGTAAGTGGGCACGAAACCCGGGCGGGTGGCGAGGCGGCGGATCAGCGCGCAGAGGGGGGCGTTAGCGTCGACATGGCGGGTGAGCTGCATGGTGAACCTGGGCAGAGAATCAGACAGTTGCATGATCGCAGATTGAAGGTCTAGCGTCAGATACTTGAGGGTAACTCCGGAGAATCAGGCATGCATGCCGGAGAATCTGCGGTGGGCGAGGCGAGCCATGGCGCGCAAAATGCGCCGCCTGAATCGTTTCACTTCTCTGCGAGGTCCCGCATGTACACCGCCATCGGTTATGCCGCCCAAACCCCGACCAGCCCTCTGGCTCCCATGACCTTCGAGCGCCGCAGCCCGCGCCCGGACGATGTCGCCATCGAGATCCTCTACTGCGGCGTGTGCCACTCAGATATCCACCAGGCGCGCAACGAATGGGGCATCGCCGTGTACCCGCTGATGCCGGGCCACGAGATCATCGGCCGGGTCACTGCGGTGGGCGACAAGGTGTCCGCGCACAAGGTCGGCGACCTGGTAGGCGTCGGTTGCATGGTCGATTCCTGCCGCCATTGTGAGGCGTGTGCCAAGGACCTGGAGCAATACTGCGTGGAAGGCCCGACCATGACCTACGCCACCCCTGACCGGGTCGATGGCAGCAACACCATGGGTGGCTATTCCAGCAGCATCGTTGTCAGCGAGCACTTTGTCGTGCGTATCCCTGCCGGTATGGACCTGCCCAGCGCCGCGCCGATCTTGTGCGCCGGCATCACCACCTATTCGCCGCTCAAGCACCACGGCGTTGGCCCTGGGCACAAGGTAGGCATTCTGGGCATGGGTGGCCTCGGCCACATGGGTATCAAACTGGCCAAGGCGCTGGGCGCGGAAGTGACCTTGTTCACCCGTTCGCCAGCCAAGGCCGAGGAAGCGCGCCGCCAGGGTGCCGACCATGTGATCGTGTCCACCGATGACGAGCAGATGCGCGCCGCGGCAGGTCGCTTCGACTTCCTGCTCGACACCATTCCGGTGCAGCACGACCTCAATCCGTACCTGGAAACCCTCACCTTCGATGGTGTGCATATTCTGGTCGGCCTGATCGAACCGATTGAACCGGCACTGCACGCGGCCAACTTGGTGCTCAAGCGTCGGGTACTGGCCGGCTCGTTGATCGGCGGCATCGCCGAGACTCAGGAAGTGCTGGATTTCTGTGCCGAGCACGACATCCGTTGCGATATCGAAATGCTCGATATTCGTAATATCAACCAGGCTTACGAGCGGATGATTGCTGGGGATGTGAAGTACCGCTTTGTGATCGACATGGCGACATTACAGGGCTGATCCTGGCGTTAATCTGCACCGGGCTCTTCGCGGGCTTGCCCGCGAAAAGCCAGTGCAGATCTACCAGACCAGCGCCTTGTCCCACCCCTTCCAGAACAACCAGCGCCGCACTTCACCATGCTCGCCGGTACCGATCTGCCACTCAGGCCGCCCACTGCCCAAGGCAATCACTGAAATGAACCCGGCATGGCTCGCCGCAACCAGCGTGCGTCCATCGGCGCTGATGTCCATGGCGCTGATGGTCGACCCCAGGAAGTGCTGCCAATGTTCCGTGCCCTCTTCGCCAAAGGCCCGCAGGTAGCCGTAGGCATCGCCCACGATGTACTCGCCATCGCCTGCGACCCCGGCATACACCCGGGCCCCGTCTTGCAGCAGTGGGGTGCGTGGGTCTTCGCTGTAATAGTCGGTGTCCAGGCCCGCAAGGTCTGCCACGCGTACCCCCAGTGTGCCGCCGTTGTAGAAGTGGCAGGCATTGACGATCAACTGGTCGCCGCTGCGGTTGAACAGGGCGAAGTGAGGGTATTCGCCGCCGGGGCCGATCTGCGCCACTTCCTCCAACTGGTCATTCAGCACCAGATGGCGGCTGCATTGTTCACCCACCACGATCAGGCGTCCGTCTGGCGACACTGCACCGTGCTCCATGGCCAGGCCCAGGGCGATATCGTCCGGGTCGGTGCCTTCGGCCAGTTCCTCGAGTATCTGCGATTGGCGAGGCAGCAGCCGGGTGGCACCTTCGGCGGCCAGCAGGTAAATACCCTCGGCGCTCACCAGCAGCACCCGCTGGCCATCGGCGAAGGGCACCAGGCTGGTGGGTGTGGGTGGCAGGTCGAGCGGCTCAAACGGGTAACCTGCTGGCAGGCCTTCGAGCCCGCTAGGCCAAGCCAGGCGAGCGACCTGCGGGCCGCCCCAGCCATCGGTCACGCGCACGCCCTCGGCGTTGGCCAGGGCAAAGTAGCGGCGCTGTGGGCAACGCCCGAAGTGCTCGATACCGATGACGGGCGTCACGCCTTGTTGATCGATGCGCACCACCTGGCCCTTTTCATACGGCATGCCAATGCGCGCGAGCAGGCTGCCGTCGTCCAGCACCAGGACGCTGCTGATGCCTTGGCCATGCGCGTCGAGCAGCGGCACCAGCGGCAGGTGGGCGGGCGGCCAGGCGGCGCGGAAGGCTTGGCGTTGCTGTTCGTCTACCCCCGGCCGGTTGATCGCTTCCAAGGCGGCCTGCCAGGCGTCGAGCAGGTGCTCGGTGGCCGCAGGCTGTGGTTCTTCGAGGTCGTCCCAGCCCTGTGCGCAGCCTTGCGCGACGTAGCGGTTGATGGCCTGGGCGTAGGTGGTGACCGCCTGCTGCCACTGCTGCTGGGGTTGTTGCTTGTCCATGGGCGGATCGGGCTCCTTGTTCCGCTTGCAATTCACATTAAGCGGGCATGTTACTCGCAATGTGCCGCTGGTTGTGAGGCCCGGTATTGACGCGTACCATGCCGGCATTCCTTCCAATAACAAACCCGTGCCTCAGCGCGGCCGATACTTGGCCCCTGACGCGCGTCTTTTCGCCATGCCTGCGGAGAATAGAATCCCACCCATGAACGGACCCCTACCCACTGATGTGCCGCCGACCACCGGTAACGGCAGTTGGCTGAGCGTGATCGCCCTTGCCCTCGCGGCCTTCATCTTCAACACCACCGAGTTTGTCCCGGTAGCGTTGCTCAGCGACATTGGCCGCAGCTTCGACATGAGCACTGCCCAAGTCGGCCTGATGCTGACCATCTATGCCTGGGTCGTGGCCCTGGCGTCGCTGCCGATGATGCTGCTGACCCGCAACATCGAGCGCCGGCGCCTGCTGCTGTTCGTGTTTCTGGTGTTCATCGTCAGCCACCTGTTGTCGTGGTTGTCGCAGAGCTTTGCCATGCTGCTGGTGAGCCGCATCGGCATCGCCCTGGCCCACGCTGTGTTCTGGGCGATTACCGCGTCGCTGGCCGTGCGTGTGGCGCCGCCTGGCCAGCAGGCCAAGGCCCTCGGCCTGCTGGCCACCGGCACGACCCTGGCGATGGTGTTGGGTATCCCGCTGGGCCGCGTGGTGGGTGAGGCCCTGGGCTGGCGCGTGACGTTCCTCAGCATTGCCGGGGTGGCATTGGCCACCATGCTGTGCTTGATGAAGTCGTTGCCGCTGCTGCCCAGCCAGAACTCCGGTTCGCTGCGCAGTTTGCCGATCCTGTTCAAGCGCCCGGCCCTGGTGATCACCTACCTGCTGGTGACGCTGGTGATCACTGCGCAGTTCACCGCCTACAGCTACATCGAACCGTTTGCCCTGCATGTGGCGCAGATCAGCGGTGAGCGCACCACGTTGCTGCTGCTGTTGTTTGGTGGCGCCGGGGTGTTCGGCTCGGTGCTGTTCAGCCGTTACAGCGACCGCTTCCCCCAGGGTTTTCTGGTGGGCTCGATTGGCCTGCTGGCGGCCTGCCTGCTGTTGATGTTGCCCTTGTCGGGCAACTTCTATGCGTTTGCTGTGTTGAGCATGTTCTGGGGCGTGGCGATTTTGAGCTTCAGCCTGTCGCTGCAGTCCAAGACACTGAAGTTGGCGTCCGATGCCACGGACGTGGCCATGGCCTTGTTCTCGGGCATCTACAACATCGGTATCGGTGGAGGGGCATTGCTGGGCAGTATCGTCAGCAGCCAGATGGACGTGGCCGATATCGGCCTGGTCGGAGGCTGTGTCGCGGTTGTCGGGTTGCTGCTGGCGGCGGCCAGTACCCGTCGGTTCCGTGATGCCTTAGGTGGCTGATTTGCCTGTACTGGACTCTTCGCGGGCAGTCGGACCGCGAAGAGGCCGGCAAAGCCAACATCACAATCAACCCAGCAGCGTCGCCCAAGCCGACGCCAGCAACACCACCGCCAACCCCCGGTTGAACCACAGCAACCGCGCAGGCGCCTGCAACCAGCGTGCACTTCCCACCCCCAGCAGTGCCCAGGCCGTCATGCACGGCAGGGCAATCAGCAGAAACACCAGCGCCAACTGCCACACCGGCAGTGCGGGCGCGGCAAATACCCCGATCACGGCCACGGCCATCATCCACACTTTCGGGTTGACCACTTGCAGCGACGCTGCGCTGAGCGCATCGAAAGGCTTGTCTGCGTTGATGTCCAAGGGCTGCCCAGCGCTGCGCAGAATGCGCCACGCCAGCCAACTCAACCACAGCACGCCGGCCCAGCTCATCAGCTGCTGGGCCAGGGGATGGCGCAGTAACAGCTCGCCCAGCCCCAGCCCGACCAGCAACACCACGGCCGCTGCCGCGCCACAGCCGGCCAGGATGGGCGCCACGCTCGCCCGCAAGCCCTGCCGTGCGCCATGTGCCAGGATCAACAGATTGGTCGGCCCGGGGCTGATGCTGGCCACCAGGGCGAAGAGGATGAAGGGCAACAACGTCTGCGACATGGCACAAGGCTCCGAGGGTTCGAAGCGCCATGTTCGCTGCCTGGCTGCAATCAGTCTGGAAGGTTTGAGCAGCGCCTGCGGTAGTCGGCCGGGGTCAACCGATACGCCCGGCGGAACCAGCGCCCCAAGTGGCTCTGGTCGGCAAAGCCCAGCGCCATGGCCACTTCAGCAGGTGTCTGGCCTTGGCTGAGCAGGCGCCGCGCGCGGGCCAGGCGCAACTGGATCAGGTAGGCGTGCGGGGCCAGGCCGAAGGCGGCTTTGAACGCCCGGGTCAGGCGAAAACGGTCGACGCCGCAGGCCAGGGCCAGGTCTTCCAGGCCGATGTCGCGGTCCAGGTGAGCATGCAGGTAGTCACGCGCCCGCTGCGCAGTCAGCGGCAGGCGAGGGTCGGGGTTGACGCGTTTGCGCCAGTGCAGGTGGCGGGTCAGGCAGGCCAGCAGGTCGTCCATGGCGGTTTGGCGGACAATGCGCAGGTCCTGGTAGTGCACGCTGTTAAAGGCCAGCGCAGTGGCGCGGGCCAGGCGCTCATCGTGGCACAAGGTATCGGCAAAGCTGGGCAGGCCGGCGCTGGATGCGTGTTCGAACAAGGCCCGCAATTGATCGTCCAGCCAGGCCGGCTCCAAGTACAGTGTCGAGTAGGTGAAGCCTTCCTCGGTCGGTGCAAGGCCGTCGTGGATGTCGCCGGGCTCGAGCAGAAACACCTGGCCCGGCGTGCTGCGATGGCGTACCCGGCGGCAGTTGAACTGCTGCACACCTTGCTCGGTGACGCCGACCAGGAAACTGTCGTGCCAGTGCGGGTCGTAGGCATGCCCGACAAAATGCGCGCGGACCGACTCGATGCCGGTGTCGGCGTCTTGCTTGAGGTCGATCCAGTTGCTCATGGGGGCAGGCCGTGGGGGTAAAACGCTACCTTAGCGCAAGCGTGTGGTTCAGTCTGGAACGATTGTGCAGCCCTTGTTCAGCAGCCGCGGCCGCAGGGCCTCGAAGCGTTCGCGCAGCCACAGGTGCAGCTGTGTCACTGCCGGCGTCAGCTGCTTGCGGTGCGGGCAGACTAAGGTGACCGGCGTCGGCTCGCCCAGGTGTTCGGGCAGCAGAATCTCCAGTGCGCCTGCCTCGATGTCGGCGCTGACATCCAGCCACGACTTGTAGACGATACCTTCACCCAGCAGTGCCAGGCGGCGGATCACGTCGGCGTCGTCGCTGACCAGCGGCCCACGCACCTGCACGGTGCGGTTACCCACCCGCCATTTGTCATACACCCGGTTCTGTTGCATGTACAACAGGCAGGCATGTTGCTGCAGGGCCTCCGGCGTCAGTGGCCGGCCGTGGCGTGCCAGGTAGTCGGAGGAGGCGACCAGTACCCGGCGGTTCCAGCTGGCCAGGGGCAGGGCGATGTAGTTGGCATCTTGATTGAGGCCGTAGCGGATGGCGATGTCCACCGGGTCACGATTGAGGTCGGCCATCTGGTCGGACAGAAAGAAGCGCAGGTGCAGCGCCGGGTGCTCGCGGCGAAAAGCACTCAACCAGGGCAGCAGCATGTTGCGGCCCATGTCCGAAGGGGCTGAAACCTGCAGGGTGCCGCGCAAGGTACTGGCATTACCGTGCAGGTCCTCGCGGCCCTGGCGCAGGCTTTCCAGCACGTTTTGCGCGGTCGGCAAGTACAACTCGCCCTCAGCGGTCAGGCGCAGGCTGCGGGTGGTCCGCGCAAACAGGCGCACGTCCAGCTCGCGTTCCAGGCGTTTGATGGCAGCGGCCACCTGGCCCGGCAGCAGTTCGGCCTCATGGGCGGCGGCGGTGAAACTGCCCAGCACGCTGCTGCGTACGAACAATTCAAGGTCGGTGATGCGCAGCATTTTCACTCACAGGATGAAAGTGTTGCTGTAGTTTGCCGGTTTTTCTTATTTGCAGGAAAGATAAGATGCGCGACAAACCCCGTTTCACTGCAGGAGTTGTTGCATGGATACCGTTTCCCTGGCCAAGCGCCGCTACACCACCAAGGCTTACGACGCCTCGCGTCGCATTCCCCAGGCCACCCTCGATGCGTTGCTCGAGCAACTGCGCCACAGCCCATCGTCGGTCAACTCCCAGCCTTGGCACTTCATCGTCGCTGACAGCGCCGAAGGCAA
Source organism: Pseudomonas sp. B21-031 (assembly GCF_024748985.1). Classification (NCBI taxonomy): domain Bacteria; kingdom Pseudomonadati; phylum Pseudomonadota; class Gammaproteobacteria; order Pseudomonadales; family Pseudomonadaceae; genus Pseudomonas; species Pseudomonas sp. B21-031. The sequence goes on from NZ_CP087181.1 coordinate 2,126,366, forward strand.
GGCCCGGTTGGCCAAGAGTACCCAAGAGCGCTTCGCCTACAACACGCCGAAGATTCTCGATGCGTCCCATGTCATCGTGTTCTGCACCCGTACTGAGATGACCGAGGCCCATTTGGATGCGGTGCTCGCGCAGGAAGCCGCTGATGGCCGTTTTCGCGATGAACAGGCCCGCGCCGGGCAGAACCAGAGCCGTCGTCACTACGTCGACCTGCACCGCTTCGATCAGAAAGATGTGCAGCACTGGATGGAAAAGCAGACCTACCTGGCCTTGGGCACCGCACTGCTTGGCGCTGCGGCACATGGCCTGGATGCAACACCGATCGAAGGCTTCGACAGCAAGGTGCTGGATGCCGAGCTGGGGTTGCGCGAGCAGGGCTACACCAGCGTGGTGATCATGAGCCTGGGCTATCGGAGCGAGGCTGACTTCAATGCGGGGCTGAGCAAATCGCGGTTGCCGGCTTCGAAGGTCTTCACTTTCCTGTGATATCGCTGGGGCCGCTTCGCGCCCCATCGCCGGCAAGCCAGCTCCTACAGGGCCATCACTGTCCTGAAGACGGCGCAATTCCGGTGGGAGCCGGCTTGCCGGCGATGGGGCGCGAAGCGGCCCCTAACAAGCTCGGCCTCACCAAAGTGCCATTGAAGCCTGCGCTGTCACCCTGGCAAACACCTCGATCGCCTTGTCCACTTCAGCCTCGGTGCTGAACCGCCCAATGCTCAACCGCACGCTGTTACGTGCCTGGCTTTCATCTAGCCCCAGCGCCAGCAGCACATGCGATGGCGCATTGCTCGCCGAATTACACGCTGACGTGGTCGACAGTGCCAACTCACTGGCCAACGCTGCACTGTTGAAACCCCGGCTCTCGATGCACAGGTTCAAGGTATGCGCAATGCGCTGTGTGTCGCAGCCGTTGAGGCTTACCGCTGGCAAGGCCAGCAACCCATCGCGCAGTCGCCGGGACAGGTGCTCGATGCGCTGGTGTTCGCTGTCCCCCGGCTGGCCGGCGAGGGCAAAAGCGCTGCCCATGCCGACAATCTGGTGGGTCGCCAAGGTGCCGGAACGCAGGCCGTGTTCATGCCCGCCACCGTGCATCTGCGCACGCATCAGCTCGCGCGCGCGCGGCCCGACGTAGAGCGCGCCGATGCCTTTGGGGCCGTAGGCTTTGTGGGCCGAGAACGACATCAGGTCTACCGCCATTGTTGCCAGGTCGATGGCCAGCTTGCCCACCGCCTGCGCGGCGTCCACATGCAACAGTGCACCGTGGGCACGCACACGCTCGCCAATCGCCGCAAAATCGGTCACGGTCCCCAGTTCGTTATTGACCGCCATCAGCGAGACCAGGCGGGTATCGGCCTGCAGAGCCGCCTGCACGGCTTCAGGCTGGATCAGGCCCGAAGCATCCACAGCCAGGCGGGTAACGGCCCAACCTTGGCGCTCCAGTTCAGCGACCGTGTCGAGCACGGCTTTGTGTTCCAGCTGGCTGGTGATCAAGTGGCCCGGCTCGCCAATCCCTTGGGCGATGCCCTTGAGTGCAAGGTTGTTGGACTCGGTAGCGCCTGATGTCCACACCAGCTCATCGGCGCGGGCGCCGACGCGTTCGGCGACCTGCTGTCGCGCCTGCTCCACGGCATTGCGGGCCGCTTGGCCATAGGCGTGGCCACTGGATGCGGGGTTACCGAAGTTGGCCTGGCGGCCAAGGCAGGCGAGCATCGTTTCGATGACGCGGTCGTCAACGGGCGTGGTAGCGGCGTAGTCGAAGTAGAGCGGGGCGCTGGGCATGGGGCGGGTCCGTGTCTGTCACGTGGGGTTCAGTGATCGCTGCAGTAAGCGTACCCGGCCCCTGGCCAACAATTTTTGCCTTCTGTTTAGTTGATTTGCACCTGTTTGGTAAATAACTCTTCTAATTTAGGCTAGTGGAGAAAAAAATTCTCCAGCAGCCAGGCGTCCGTCCCATCACTGCAGCGTCAGGCCGGTTCCAGCGTGCGTTCTTCCTCCGCCACCACCCGTTCGCACAACTCGATGATCTGCTCGCGCATCCAGCGGTTGGCGGGGTCCTGATCCGTGCTTTCATGCCAGTACAGGTGGGTTTCCAGCGCTGGTACATCCACAGGCAACGCCTGGTAGCGCAGTTGATGACGGCGGGCGAAACGCTCGGGGACGGTCATCACCATGTCGGTCTGCTGCAGCACCTGCGAAGCCATCAGGTAGTGCTGTGAGCGCAAGGCCACCTTGCGTTGCACGCCCATCTTGCCCAGGGCCAGGTCCACATAGCCGAGGCCATTGCGGCGGCTGGAAATATGGATATGGGTCATGCCCAGGTAGCTGTCGAGGGTCAGTTTGCTGTCGGCCAGCGGGTGGCCCTGGCGCAGGGCGCAGATATAGCGATCTTGCATCAGTTTGACGTGGCGTACCTGCGGGTCGGTGTTCAGCGGGGCGTCGACGGCAAAGTCCAGCCGCCCGGCTGCCAGTTCCTTGGTGGTTTCGCGACGTTTGCACAGGAAGCTCTCGATCAGCACCGAAGGCGCCAGGCGGCGCAGGCGCTGGAACAGCGGCGGCAGGATCACCGCCTCGGTCAGGTCGGTCATGCTGATGCGGAAGGTCTTGTTGGCCTGCTGCGGGTTGAAGATGCGGCTTTCTTGCACCGAGGTGCGCAACAGGGCAAGGGCGTTGCGCACTGGGCCGATGATGTTCTGCGCCATCGGCGTGGGCACCATGCCTTGTGCGGTGCGCACGAACAGCGGGTCGTTGAAGGTTTCGCGCAGCCGCGACAGGGCATTGGACACCGCCGGTTGGGTGATGCCGACAATTTGCCCGGCGCGGGTCAGGTTGGCTTCGGTGTAGATCGCGTCGAAGACGATGAACAGGTTGAGGTCGACCTTGCTGAGGTTCATGTGCGCCGCTCGTTGTTGGAATTATTGCCCGATCATATATCGGTTATGAATGTTTATACACGCGGAAAATAGACTAGGTGGATGGGCGCGTGCTGCTCTAGGCTCTGGCCCATGTCCTACGAACCGTGAAGGTAGCCCCGATGGATTTCGCCTATTCGCCCAAGGTCCAGGCATTGCGTGAGCGCGTCACCGCGTTCATGGATGCCTATGTCTATCCCGCCGAGGCAGTGTTCGAGCGCCAGGTCGCCGAGGGCGATCGCTGGCAGCCCACCGCGATCATGGAAGAGCTCAAGGCCAAGGCCCGCGCCGAGGGGCTGTGGAACCTGTTCTTGCCCGAGTCGGAGTTCGGCGCCGGGCTGAGCAACCTGGAATACGCCCCACTGGCCGAAATCATGGGCCGCTCGCTGCTCGGGCCAGAGCCGTTCAACTGCTCGGCACCGGACACCGGCAACATGGAAGTGCTGGTGCGTTATGGCAGCGAGGCGCAGAAACGCCAATGGCTGGAGCCCCTGCTACGCGGGGAGATCCGCTCGGCCTTCGCCATGACCGAGCCGGACGTGGCCTCGTCGGACGCCACCAACATGGCCGCCACCGCTGTGCGCGATGGCGATGAGTGGGTGATCAACGGCCGCAAATGGTGGACCTCTGGGGCCTGTGACCCGCGCTGCAAGGTCATGATCTTCATGGGCCTGTCCGACCCCGAAGGGCCGCGCCATCAGCAGCACTCGATGGTGCTGGTGCCAACCGACGCGCCTGGCGTGAAGATCGTCCGGCCGCTGCCGGTGTTCGGTTACGACGACGCGCCGCATGGCCATGCCGAGGTGTTGTTCGAGAACGTGCGGGTGCCTTATGAGAATGTAATTCTGGGTGAGGGCCGTGGCTTCGAAATCGCCCAGGGCCGCCTCGGCCCAGGCCGCATCCACCACTGCATGCGCTCGGTCGGCATGGCCGAACGGGCGCTGGAATTGATGTGCAAACGCTCCGTGGAGCGCACAGCCTTCGGTCGCCCGCTGGCCCGCCTGGGCGGCAACGTCGACAAGATCGCCGACTCGCGCATGGAAATCGACATGGCCCGCCTGTTGACGCTGAAAGCGGCGTATATGATGGACACGGTCGGCAACAAAGTAGCCCGCAGCGAAATCGCGCAGATCAAAGTAGTGGCGCCGAATGTGGCCTTGAAGGTGATTGACCGGGCGATCCAGATGCATGGTGGCGCCGGGGTGAGCGGTGATTTCCCGCTGGCGTACATGTACGCCATGCAGCGCACCTTGCGCCTGGCCGACGGGCCGGATGAAGTGCATCGAGCGGCGATTGGCAAGTATGAGATTGGCAAGTATGTGCCGGTGGAGATGTTGCGTAGTTCCAAGTGATTTGTAAGCAGATTTCGTAATTGCTGTAGGAAGTGTCTGGTTTTCACGTTCAGGCACTAAAAGCGCTGTTGCAGCTGTTAGGTTTCGACACCTCACCTATGCACAGAGAGCGTGTCGATGCGTGTCAACCTGGGAGGAAAAGGTCAGGCGGTAGACGGTGATGTCACCACGACGGGCGCTGTTTGCATCGCGACTGATCTCTGCTATTTGAGTGATGGGCGTAGGGTGCTGAGGGAGGGCGACAGGACAACACCCTGTCCCCTCTGCGGCGATGAAGGGACCGTCGCTGAAGGCGTTTTGCATTTCATCTCTGATGGCCATGCCGTGGCCATGGATGGGGCGCTGGTGAACTGTGGTTGCCCGCCCGGTAGTAACCGAGTCGTAGCACCGCTGGATGTGGCACCGCCACCTCTGCGGACTTTGGCGTCTAACCGCGTCATGTCTATTGTGCCAACCGCAGGTGCTCAAGCAGGCAACTGCTCGCGAGGGTCAGTTACAGCATCGCCGGGGACAATGGAGCCGGGCTTTTATGTGGTTCCCAGAAGCATGTCGTTCTCTCAGGTTCTGCTGCGGTTGGCCGAGCAGGACGCCACGTTACCCATTTCCCGTTTGCAGCGGCTTAATCCTACCTACGATCAAGGCTTCAAGGCTGGGGAAATTTTCGTCATTGGTGACCCAGATAATGGCGATGCCTGTACCCGTGAGGAAGCCAAGCTGATGGCTGCCGCGCAGGACGCCCGGCACGCGTTGGCGGCGCTTGATTTTGCCGAATCGGATTTCATGATGAAGCACCAGGCTGATATTGCCGGCTTGCTCAGCAATGCCAGCCAATCGATGGGCGTGGGCAAGGACATGCTGGATCAAGGGTTGAAACAAGTCCGCAACACCTTGAACCAGATCGAGCAATTGCATCAGCGTGAGTTTTTGCGGCATGGGCATTTGAACAGTCGCGAATTCTTCGTCTCGCGGCGTCAGCTGTTGCAGCAACTGGATGGACAGTTGAAGGCGGCATTGCTTAACAAACAGCTGAACTTGGGCAGTTATGAACGGCTGAAGAAGAGTCTGAATATTTCGACCAAGAGCCTGGTGCACCATTGGTCGAAAGCGGGTGGGGCAGGGCAGATACCGGGGTATGCGACGCATCTCGATAAAGTGGCGAAACTTTCCAATTACCTCAAACACGGCGGGAATGCTGCAATTGGACTGAGCGGCGTTTCGTCGTACCTCAATGTGAGAGAGGTTTGTCAGGCAGGGAGTACAGAGGCTTGCAGGAAAGCCCGTTTCGTAGAAACCGGAAAATTCAGCGGGAGCGTGGGTGGTGGAATGGCAGGGTCGTTGGTAGCCGGTGCAGCGGCTGGTACGGTGTGTGCTGCTTTTACTGTGGGTACTGCGGGTTTAGCCATTCCATTATGCGGAATTTTATTAGTTGGCGGCGGTAGCTTCGCGGGCGGTAAGTTAGGTGAGGTCATGGGGGAGGGGGCAGGGGAATTCATCTATGAGGTATCAGATTATGGATATTAATACATGGCCTATAGCTGTAAAGCTGTTATTTGTAATTCTGCCATTTGTTATTTCCATGTCGGGCTTGGCAATAAGTGCTTACATAACGTTGACTCGTCATTATCAGGTTGTTTGCTCTTCGGTTAAAAGTAATTCGTATATAGAGTGCTTGAAAGTAACCTGGGGTGGGTCTTATTTTAAATGGCGACTAATGTTGGTTTGTGCTATTGGAGGGCTAGTCACGTTCCCCTGGTTTGTGTTGCGCCGCGGCCAAGTGGATGCTGAGGAACTAAAAAGATTTCCGCCAAAGCTGAAACGATGGTTGGCAGTGTCTACTTGGCTTGCTATCATCGGTTTTGCCTGGATGATGTTTGCAGGTTTGCTTATCAAGATTTCCAAGGTGTAGTAATTCTAGTTCTTGTATTTTTGATGATTAGTTGCATCAAAGAATTGCTAAGTTTGCACGTATTAAGCGCGTTAGTCAGACCCGCAATTGCGGGTCTTTCTCTTTTTTATCCTCCTCAGCTTTCCCCGCTGGAAGCGGCTCCATGCTGGCCTCATCCACCGTCACCTTATCCCCCCGCGTCTTGACCAACGACACCACCACCCCACCCAGCAACAACCCAAACGTCACCCCCAGCGACAGCAGCGCCGGCACCTTGCCGACCATCCCGTGGTAGAAGATCTTGCAACCAATGAAGATCAACACCAACGCCAGCGCGTACTTCAGGTAGATAAACCGGTGCATCAACGCCGACAAGGCGAAGTACAGCGAGCGCAAGCCAAGGATGGCGAAGATGTTCGAGGTGTAGACAATGAACGGGTCCTGGGTGATGGCGAAGATCGCCGGCACGCTGTCGACCGCAAACACCAGGTCGGCCAGTTCGATCAGTACCAGGGCCAGAAACAGCGGGGTGGCATACCGCAGTGCCTTGCTTTGCCCAGGCGGTGTCTGGCGCACGAAGAAGTGCGAGCCGTGGATCTGGTCGGTAACCCGCATGTGCCGGCGCACGAATTTCAAGATTGGGTTGTTGGCCAGGTCCGGATGGCTGTCCTCCTTCGACAGCGCCATCTTCACCCCGGTAAACAGCAGGAAGGCGCCGAAGATGTACAGTACCCATTCGAAGTTCTGCACCAGTGTCGCGCCCACGCCGATCATGATCGCCCGCAGGAACACCACGCCCAAGATGCCCCAGAACAGCACGCGGTGTTGATAGCGGCGGGGGATGGCGAAGAAGCCGAAGATCATCGCCATGACGAACACGTTGTCCATCGACAGCGACTGCTCGACCAGGAACCCGGTGTAGAACTCCAGCGCGGACTGCGCGCCCAGTTCATACCAAACCCAGACGCCAAACAGCACGCCGACACTGAAATAGCCCGAGTACAGCAGCAGGCTTTCGCGCATTTCGATCTCGCGGTCCTGGCGATGCAGCACGCCCAGGTCGAGTACCAGCAAACCGATGACGATGGCGATGAACACCAGCCACAACCACGTGCTGGTACCGAGAAACGGAGTGGTGAGGAATGTCTGCAGAGCCGTCATGAGCCCCTCCTTGATTGTCGACGTTGCAAGGCAACAGTGATCCGACATGGCGGCTTGGCAGCCGTCAGAGGGGCCCGGTATCACATGGGCTTGAGCCTAGTCCTGTTTGCGCGGGATGCCGAATGCAGACCTGTTACATTTCTTTGCCTGGCACCCGGCGGGTGACGCCTTAATACACCCACACTTCTACCCGCCGATTGCGCAAGCGGCCTTGCTCCTGGTCGTTCCCTGCTACGGGCAGTTCGTCGCCCATGCCGGTCACTTCCAGCACGTCCACGCCATCGCGTGCCAGCTCGCGACGAACCGCCAACGCCCGCAAGCGCGAAAGCAGCGCCGCCCGCCCGGGTGTCTCCTTGGGGTCACCAAAGCCCACCAGCACCGCCTTGCTCTGCAACTTGCCGGCCTGGCGCAGGTACTCGGCTACCCGCTGCACATCGCGCAACGCTTTGTTGTCGAGGCTGGCGCTGCCCTCCTGAAAGCGAAAGTTCACGCTCAACCGCTGCGCTTGCTGGGCCAGCGTGCGGTAGCGTGGCGGCATGTCGGCCTGTGGGGGGACCGGTTGGGCCTTGACCTGCTGCGAAACGAAACCCAGTTGGGCGACGATGGCCTGGCCGGCTGGGCTCTGGGCAAAGTCGGCCAGGGCCTTGGCCTGAGGCTTGGGGTTGGCTGGCAGGTAGAAATACAGGCGCCGCGACAGCGGGTAGTCCTCGCTGGCCACGAGCGAGCGCTGCGGCAGCATGGCCGGTGCATCGCCCTCGGCGACGGCCAGCACCTTGGCCCCGTGTACTGCCGCCAGGCTGCTGAAACCGATAGCCTGGCGGTCGGCGGTGACGCGCTCGGCCAGCGTGTCGCTGGATTCAAAGCGCTGAGCCTTGGCAGATAGCTCGCCTTGATTAGGGTCGAGCACCAGTGCCTTGAAGGTTTCGAAGGTGCCGGAACGGTCGTCGCGGGCATAAAGGTGAACCTTCCCACCTGCAATGCCCACCTGGTCCCAGCGCTGAATTTGCCCGGAGAAGATCTGCGCCAGTTGCAGCGTGGTCAGTTGCGGCAGTGGGTTGTCGGGGTGGACGATCACCGCCACGCCATCGAGGCCGATGACCTGTTCGGCGCTGGCCGCGCGCAGGTCACCCAGGGCAAGCAGTTGCTGAACTTCTGTATCGTTGATCGGCCGCGAGGCGGCAGCCAGGTCGGCCTCGCCCCGGCCCAACGCTGCAAAGCCGGTGCTGGAACCATGCGCGGCGATGTCGATACGCAGCGGTTGCCCGCGAACGTCGCGGGCGGTGATGACGGTTTCGTTGGTATGTGTGCCGGGGGCCTGTTCAATCGCCGTTGCACCTTGAGCCCGCAATTGCCCTTGCACCAAAGCCGGCAGCAGGGCCGCGCCGATGGTGTTGGAGCCCTGCACGCGCAAATGCGCAAAATCGGCCAGGGCCGACAGCGGTAGCAGGGCAAGAAGAATGAGCAGCAGGCGGGGCATGCCGGGCGACCTATGGCACAGAGTTGCCCGGCAGATTACGACGGTGGCGTGATAGAAATATGACAGGCAGTCGGAGGGCTTTGCCCTCCATTACGCAGCTCCGGCTAAATCAGTGCGCGCCTGCCGACTTGCTCAGGTCACTCTCCGCCCACTCGGTATAGATGCAGGCATCGGCCACGGCCCAGCGCACGTTCACGGTGTCCCCTGGCTGCATCGGCATGCCTGCCGCAGACAGCGCCTTCACGGTCATCTCGGTACCGCCGGCAGTGACCACATGGCAGGTCTGGCTTTCACCCAGGAACAACACTTCGGCGACCTTGGCCCGCACCTCGTTCCAGCCCGCTGGCAGGGGCTGCGCAACGGCCTGGGCAGCGGTCAGTGCCAGGGCTTTTTCCGGGCGTACCATGATCAGTGCCTGCTGCTCGGCAGCCAACCCGGCGGTCAGGCGAATGGCCACCGGCTGGCCCTCGAAACTGCCCGCGCCATTGCTGCTGGCCGTGATCCGCAGGAAGTTGGAATTGCCCAGGAACGAAGCGACGAACGCGTTCGGTGGGTTCTGGTAAAGGTCATAGCCACTGCCCAACCCAACGATCTTGCCATGGCTGAAGATGGCGATGCGCTGGGACAGGCGCATGGCCTCTTCCTGGTCGTGGGTAACGTAGACGATGGTGATGCCTAACCGGCGGTGCAACTGGCGCAGTTCGTCCTGCAGGTCTTCACGCAGCTTTTTGTCCAACGCGCCGAGCGGCTCGTCCATCAGCAGGATGCGGGGCTCGTAGACCAGCGCACGGGCGATCGCCACCCGTTGCTGTTGGCCGCCCGACATTTGCGAGGGCTTGCGGTGAGCGAACTTTTCCAGTTGCACCAGCTTGAGCATGGCATCGACCCGCTTGTTGATCTCGGCAGCGCCGAGCTTGCGGATGGCCAGGGGGAAGGCGATGTTGTCGCGCACGTTCAGGTGCGGGAACAGCGAATAACGCTGGAACACCATGCCGATATCACGCTTGTGCGGCGGTACATTCACCAGCGACTGGCCTTCGACCAGAATCTCGCCGCTGCTGGGGGTTTCGAAACCGGCCAGCATCGACAGGGTGGTGGACTTGCCCGAACCGCTGGAGCCGAGGAAGGTGAGGAACTCGCCGTCCTGGATTTCGAGGTTCAGGTTGTCCACGGCGGTGAAGTCGCCGTAGTGCTTGTTCAGGCCGCGCAGGCTGACCAGGGTCTTGTTGTGCGCGTTGTCTTTGATCACTGCACTCATTGTTATTTTCTCCGGGCGCTCAGGCGTTGACTTCGGTGCGCCGGCGCAAAGCGGCGGCAATGACCATCACAAGCAGGGACAGGCCGATCAGCAGCGTCGAGGCGACGGCGATCACCGGGCTCAGGTCCTGGCGCAGGGTGGTCCACATCTTCACGGGCAGGGTCTGCAGGTCGGGGCTGGCCATCATTACGCTGAGCACCACTTCATCCCACGAGACGAGGAAGGCGAACAGGCCGCCGGCGATCATGCCTGGGCGAATGGCCGGGAAGGTCACCTTGAAGATCGCCTGCAGGCGCGAGGCACCGCAGATGACTGCGGCATCTTCGATCGACTGGTCGAACAGCTTCAGCGAGTTGATGATCGAGATAATGGTGAAGGGCAGGGCGACGATCACGTGGCTGACCACGAACGCGAACAGCGTGCCGGTGTAGCCCAGTTTGAGAAACAGCGCGTACACCGCGACGGCGATGATCACCAGCGGCACGATCATTGGCATGGTGAACAGGCCGTAGAGCATTTCACGGCCGGGGAAGCGGCCGCGCACCAGGGCAAACGCTGTCGGCAGGCCCAGCAGTACTGCGGCAACAGTGGTCAGCACGGCGACCTTGAGGCTGGCCAGGGCGGCATCCATCCACTCCGGGTTGGAGAAGAACTGGCCGTACCACTTGAAGGTCCAGCCAGGCGGTGGGAACACCAGCCACTGCGAAGAGCCGAACGACAGCAGCACAATAAACACCACCGGCAGCAGCAGGAAGGCGGCGATGACCCCGGTGGTCAGGTACAGGCCCGTACGCAGCGGGCGGCCCATGGCATTGGGTGACAGGAGCATGGCGGATTACCTCGCGTTGCCGACCGGGGATTCCGGCTGCAGCTTCAGGTACAGGTAGAAGAGCACCAGGGTGATCACCACCAGCAGTGCGGCGGCGGCGCTGGCCAGGCCCCAGTTGAGGAACGACTGCACCTGTTGAATGATGAATTCGGGCAGCATCATGTTCTGTGCACCACCGAGCAGGGCCGGCGTGACGTAGTAACCGAGCGACATGACGAACACCATCAACGCCCCCGAGAACAGCCCCGAGCGGCACAGCGGCAAGAACACCTTCCAGAAATTGGTCCACGGGCTGGCCCCGCAAATCGACCCGGCTTGCAGCACCATCGGGTCGATGGCGTGCATGGTCGCCTGCAGCGGCAGCACGATGAACGGGATCATGATGTAACTCATGCCGATCACCACGCCGGTGAGGTTGTGCACCATCTCCAGCGGGGTATCGATGATGCCCATGGCCATCAACGCCTTGTTGATCACACCCGAGCTTTGCAGCAGCACCAGCCACGAGTAGGTGCGCGCCAGCAGGCTGGTCCACATCGACAGCAGCACGATGTTCAGCAACCAGCGGCCCCAGCCGTTAGGCACCAGGGTGATCGCCCAGGCCAGCGGGAAGCCCAGCAGCACGCTGATCAGGGTCACCACACCGGCCACCGAGAAGGTGTTGAACAGCACCCGCGCATAAGCCGAGTTGGCGAACAACTGCTCGTAGTTACCCAGGCCTGGCACTGGCTCCAGCACGCCGCGCAGTAACAGGCCGATCAGCGGGGCGAAGAAGAACAGGCCAAGGAACAGCAGGGCAGGCAGCAGGTTGCGGCTGCCTTTCCAGCGCTGGCCAAGGCTCACGCGGCGGGGGGCCGTTCCCGGGGCGCCGGCGCCCGTGGGGGCACCTTGCGCGTTGTGCAGGGCGTTGATGGCGACTTTCATTTGACCAACCACTCATTCCAGCGTGCGGCGATGGCCTGGCCGTTTTTCGCCCAGTAGGCAAAGTCCAGTGTCACCTGGTCCTGGGCGTAGGCGGTCGGCAGATTAGGCGCCAGGTCGGCTTTGAGCTTGGGCACGCTGTCCAGGTTGACCGGCGCGTAAGCGGTCAGGTTGGCGAACTCCGCCTGGCCTTCGGGGCTGCTGGCGTTGGCGAGGAACTTCATGGCCGCGTCCTTGTTCTTGGCACCCTTGGGGATGACCAGGAAGTCGGCCATGACCAGGTTCTGCTTCCAGCTCACGCCCACCGGTGCACCGTCTTGCTGCAAGGCATACACGCGGCCGTTCCAGAACTGGCCGAGCGAGGCTTCACCAGAGGCCAGCAATTGCTGCGACTGCGCGCCGCCGCCCCACCAGACGATGTCTTTCTTGATGGTGTCGAGCTTTTTGAAAGCGCGGTCCAGGTCCAGCGGGTAGAGCTTGTCGGCGGGCACGCCGTCGGCCAGCAAGGCCAGTTCCAGCACGCCAGGGCTCGGCCATTTGTACAGGGCGCGCTTGCCGGGGTAGGTCTTGGTGTCGAACAACGAGGTCCAGTCTACCGGCTTGTTGGCACCCAGCTTGCCTTCGTTGTAGCCGAGCACGAACGAGAAGAAGAACGAGCCGACGCCATGGTCGGACACGAAGCGCGGGTCGATGCGGTCTTTTTTGACGGTGTTGAAATCCAGCGGCTCGAGCAGGCCTTCACTGGCGGCGCGCAAGGCGAAGTCGGCTTCGACGTCGACCACGTCCCACTGCACGTTGCCGCTTTCGACCATGGCCTTGAGCTTGCCGTAGTCGGTAGGGCCGTCTTGGACGACTTTGATGTTGGTCGCTTTGGAGAAGGGTACGGCCCATGCTTCTTTCTGGGCGTCCTGGGTGGTACCGCCCCAACTGACGAAGTTCAGGCTGTCAGCGGCCTGCGTGGCCTGACACGCCAGGGTCAGCAGGCTGGCGGACAGCACTGCGGTTACACGTTTGCTCAACAGCATGGTTACGCCCTCGTTGCTTTTGTTATTCGAGGCGGGGCTTTTTGGTGCGCCCGCCAACAGTATTCGGGGAGCAGCTAAAACAAAGTGTCGGTGGCCGATTGTGAGTGTAGGTGCCGGCCTGCACATTCAAGGTCTACGGGATATCATATTATGGTATTCCAAACTTTTGGCAAGAGGCGGAGGCGACCGGCCATCACTCCAACCCTTCCAACCATCGCCTCCACGTGCTGTAGGCGCAGCCTTGTGCTGCGAAGAGGCCGGTGCAAACAGGACCCTTCTCTGGGTAAGTACCGGCCTCTTCGCAGCACAAGGCTGCACCTACACGGCGTGGGCGTTAGGTCAGAGGTTTCAGCTAGCCAACACTGGCTCGAACGGAATGCTCTGCACCACCTCCAACTCATACCCTGCCAACCCCGCATACTTGAGCGGCGGCCCTAGGTGGCGCAGCTTGCCTGCGCCCAGGTCCTGCAAAATCTGTGCACCGGTGCCGACTTCCGAATACACCTTCGACTGCCCGCGCTGGTAAGGCCGCACCGGCTGGGTCAGCTGCGGAACGCGTTCGAGCAACGCCTGCGAAGACTCATGGTTGGCCAGGATCACCACCACGCCGGTGCCTTCTTCGGCGACCTTCTGCAGCGCCGCCCACAGCGTCCAGTTGGCCGGGCCGGCGTATTCGGCGCCGACCAGGTCGCGCAGCGGGTCGATCACATGCACGCGCACCAGGGTCGGTTGCTCGCGGCGGATGTCGCCCATGACCATGGCCATGTGCACGCCACCTTCGATGCGGTCTTCATAGGTGACCAGGCGGAAGGTGCCGTGCACTGTGGGCAATTCGCGCTCGCCGATGCGCTTGATGGTCTGCTCGGTGCTCAGGCGGTAGTGGATCAAATCGGCAATGGTGCCGATCTTGATGCCGTGCCTGGCGGCGAACACTTCCAGGTCGGGGCGGCGCGCCATGGTGCCGTCGTCATTGAGCACTTCGACGATCACCGAGGCGGCTGTGAAACCGGCCAGGCGCGCCAAATCGCAGCCCGCTTCGGTGTGGCCGGCGCGGGTCAGCACGCCGCCTTCGCGGGCGCGCAGGGGGAAGATATGCCCAGGCTGCACCAGGTCTTCCGGGCGCGCGTTCGGCGCCATGGCCGCGGCCACGGTGCGCGCACGATCGGCAGCGGAAATACCGGTAGTGACGCCAGTGGCGGCCTCGATCGAAACGGTGAAGGCGGTGCTGAACACGCTGCCGTTGGCCGGTACCATCTGCTCCAGGCCCAGGCGCTGGCAATGATCGTCGGTCAGCGTCAGGCAGATCAGGCCACGCGCTTCGCGCGCCATGAAGTTGATGGCCTGGGCGTCACAGCGCTCGGCGGCGATCAGCAGGTCGCCTTCGTTTTCCCGATCCTCATCGTCCACCAGCAGGACCATCTTGCCTTGCCGGTAGTCCTCGAGAAGTTCTTCGATGCTGTTGAAAGCCATGCTGCACGCTCGCTGTGATGGGGTGATTTTTATGGTATACCATCATACACAAATACTTTTGCAACAGGAGAGCAGCGGATGAAAGCGTATTGGATCGCCCACGTGGATGTGACCGACCCCGAGCAATACCAGCAATACACCCAGCGCGCGCCCGCTGCCTTTGCCGCATTCGGTGGGCGGTTTCTGGCGCGGGGCGGGCGTAGCGAGGCGATGGAAGGGCGGCCGACGCCGCAGCGCAGCGTGGTGATCGAGTTCGACTCGTACGAGAAGGCGGTGGCCTGTTATCGGTCCGCGCTTTATCAGGAGGCCTGCAGCCACCGCCAAGGTGTGGCGAAGGCTGAAGTGATCATCGTCGAAGGGTTCGAGCCCTGAGGTGATCAGGGCCGGCATCGGTTTACGGCATGCCTGGCAACTCATGGGGGCGCAAGTCGAACACCAGGACCTCTGCATCCTGGCCATTGCCAAGTTGCAGCAACTGCTCCTGGCGCACCCGAACGCCATCGCCCTCATTCAGCACCTGCCCATTGAGCTCGATGCTGCCGCGCGCCACATGCACGTAGCCGTGCCGATCCTGCGGCAAGGTCAGGCTCGCCCGCTCTGCACCGTCGAACAACCCGGCGTACACCCGCGCGTTCTGGCGTACCTGCAATGACCCTTCGGCACCATCCGGGGAGATGATCAGCCGCAATTTGCCGCGTTTTTCCTCGGCACTGAAGTGCTGCTGCTGGTAACGCGGCGTTGCACCCTGGACGTTAGGCACGATCCAGATCTGCAGGAAGTGCACTGGCTGCGCCTGGCTGTGGTTGAACTCGCTGTGAGCCACACCGTGCCCGGCACTCATCAGTTGCACGTCACCAGGGCGGATCACCGAGCCGGTGCCCAAGGTGTCCTTGTGCTCCAGCGCACCTTCGAGCACATAAGAAAAGATTTCCATGTCCCGGTGCGGGTGTTCGCCAAAGCCCTTGCCAGCGATGACGCGGTCGTCGTTGATCACTAGCAGGTCCGAGAAGCCTTGTTCTTCAGGGTTGCGGTAATGGCCGAAAGAGAAGGTGTGAAAGGATTTCAGCCAGCCATGAAAGGCCAGGCCGCGGTCTTGGGCGTTACGGACAGTGAGCATGGTGGTCTCCTTAAAAGTGGGTTTCGGAAGAACAGGTGGCAATGGCACGCGTAACCACAAAGACCCGATCGCGCGGGCCTTTGTGTCTGGATTTATTGAAGGTGTACCTTCAGCTCCCCAGCCGCCTGGCGCATCGCCGCTTTCACTTCAGGCACCTGGCTCAGCGGGTTCAATAACCCATAGTCATGAATCATCCCGTTGTACCGCACCGCAGTCACCGTCACCCCAGCCGCATCCAGCTTGCGGGCATAGGCCTCGCCCTCATCACGCAACACATCGAACTCTGCGGTCTGCACCAGCGCTGGCGGCAGGCCTTTGAGCTGCTCGCTGCTGGCCCGCAGCGGCGAGGCGTAGATGTGCTCACGTGCCTTGGCGTCAGTGGTGTAGTTATTCCAGAACCACTTCATCATGCCGGTCGTGAGGAAGTGCCCCTCAGCGAACTGCTTGTACGAGCCGGTTTCGAAGCTGGCATCGGTCACCGGCCACAGCAGTAACTGGAAGCGCAGCTTAGGCGTACCGGCCTCCTTGGCCTTGAGCGCGACCACTGCGGCCATGTTGCCGCCGACGCTGTTGCCGGCCACGGCCAGGCGCTTGCCATCCACGCCGATCGCTTTGCCATGCTCGGCCACCCAGCGGGTGGCGGCATAAGCCTGGTTGATGGCGGTGGGGTAGTGCGCTTCAGGCGAAGGCGTGTAGTCCACGTACACTGCTACCGCGCCGGAACCGACCACCAGGTCGCGAATGAGCCGCTGGTGAGTCGGGAAATCGCCCAGTACCCAGCCGCCGCCGTGGAAGAACATGAACACCGGCAACTCACCCTTTACATTGGCCGGGCGGACAACCTGCAGCGTGATCGCCTCGCCGTTGGCCTGGATCGTGTGTGCTTTGACTTCGATGCCGGACAGGTCAACCTTGACCGACGATTGAGCACCGGTCAGCACTGCACGGGCGTCCTTCGGCGCGAGCTGTTCCAGGGGCTTGCCGCCACCCTTTTCCAAGGCTTCGAGGAAGGCTAGGGTGTGCTGCTCGACGCCTGGGCTGCCTGCTGCAAACGCAGTGGACACGGAGAGAGCAAGCAAGCTGGTAGTGAGTGCTTTGTGGACAATGTTCATGTGCGAATCCTTTTCTATGCAAGTGTTTGAGAGGGGCGAATTGCCTGGCCTTAAGGGCTATCGCTGTGACTTGCGAGTAGATTAAGGAGATGCCTTCGTGGGAAAAAGCGGCTATAAAGCGTTTGACTGTCACCAAGAGCGAGACAATGAACCCTTACGAAGACATGCGGATCTTCGCCCAGGTCATGGAAGCCGGTAGCTTCACCGCTGCGGCGGACCGTCTGGGCATGTCCAAGCAATCGGTCAGCCGGCGCCTGATGCAACTTGAAGAACGCCTGGGCGTGCGCCTGCTCAACCGCTCGACACGGCGCCTGGACGCCACTCCGCTGGGGCAACACTATTACCAGTCGGCGTTGCGCTTGCTGGGCGAAGTGCAGCAGGTGGAGCATGACATCAGCGGCCAGGCCCAGGCCTTGCGTGGCACCTTGCGCCTGAGTGCGCCGCTGTCGTTCGCCATGGCCCACCTGGGGTGCCTGCTGACCGAATTTCTGCAGTTGCATCCGCAGGTAGACGTAGAAGTGGACCTCAGCGACCGGGCTGTGGACCTGATCGGCGAAGGCTATGACCTGGCCTTGCGCATTGGCGCGCTGGAGGACTCCAGCCTCATCGCACGGCGTATTGCCGGTGTTGAACGGGTGTACTGCGCAAGCCCGGCCTATCTTGAGGCGCAGGGGGTGCCCGCATTCCCCGAGCAGTTGGCCGGGCATGACTGCCTGCCTTATGGGCATTCACGGCAGGTGCAGTGGCAGTTCAAACAGGGCGGTAAGACGCAGGCGATTGCGGTGGCGGGGCGGATGCGCGCCAACAATGGCGAAATGCTCAGGGATGCGGCGATAGCGGGGATGGGCGTGACGTACCTGCCCACGTTCATCGTTGGCCAGGCACTGACGGATGGCCGCTTGGTGACGTTGCTGGAAGACTGGACGCCGCCGGCGTTGCAGTTGTCGGCGGTGTATCCGCAGCATCGCCAGGTGGCGCGGGCGGTGCAAACCTTTGTCGGGTTCTTGCGGGAGCGGCTGGCGCAGTTGTGACAGGGCCGGCGCGTTCGCCGCTGGTGGGCAGAAGTGCAATTCGGCTAGCATGAGGCTCTGCCAAGCAACCCGCGCGCGACTGCGCAAGGCTTGATCCCTCCCTTCTGATCCGAACCTCTGCATGACTGCCTTCTACCTCAAACTACTCATGACACCCACCCTCATGCTGGCCATCTCGCTGGCGGGCAAACGTTGGGGTACGCAAATTGGCGGGCTGCTGTCGGGGCTGCCTGTCACCTCGGCGCTGGTGATGCTGTTTCTCAGCCTTGAACAGGGCGAGGTGTTCGCGTCGCAGGCCGTACCTGGGGCATTGGCGGGGGTGGCCGCCGTGCAAGCGACCTGTTTGTTCTACTACTGGGTGACCCAGCGCGTCAGTGCGTTTGTCGGCTGCATCGTAGCGCTGCTGTTCTTCGCTGTGGCCGCATTGGCGACCAGCCACCTGGGCTGGGTGGCGCTGTCTGTCGTTGCCACGCTGTTACTGGTCGTCGCCATCGTCGTCGCCACCTCGCAACCGGCCCAGGCCCGTTCAGCGCGTTACGTGCCGATGCCGCGCTGGGTCATCCCGATGCGCATGATGACCGCCACCTTGTTGCTGTTGGTGATCACGGCCAGTGCAACGATGCTCGGGCCGGTGGTCAGTGGGATGCTGGCGCCGGTCCCGGTAATCGCCTGGCCGCTTGCAGTATTTGCCCACGTCCAGGGCGGGCGCCACGAGTTGGGTGCGATCGTACGTGGCAATGCCATTGGCGCGGTGGGCGTGGTGGGCTTCTACCTGGCCCTGCAAAGTACGTTGTTGCAATGGGGCGCAGTCCTGTCGATTTCGCTTGCGGTGCTGCTGGCGGTGGTAGTGACGTTCATTCTGGCGAAGCTGTTGCAGCCACGCTAGAGCGTGCTGCAAGGCGCCTAGGCGCCAGGCGCACTGGGTTCGACAGGGGAATACCAAGGCGCCTTGGCATCGAGGTGAATGTGCTTTTGGCTGTGAGGCGTGAAGGGCGTGTCCAGTGTGGCGAGGGCCACCGAAACCCAGTCGCTGAACTCACCCTCGACGCGTGACCAGAACAGGTTCGAGCCACAGCGTGCGCAGAATTCGCGTTGTACCGAAGGCGACGAGTGATAGGTGCTGATTGAGCCTGCGCCGGTCAGTACCTTGAGTGCGTTGCGGGGTACGCTGGCATAGCTTGCAAACGCCGCCCCGTGGCCTTTGCGGCACTGGCTGCAATGGCAATGGGTGAGCGCTTTGGGGGCTGCGAGCAACTGGTAGCTGACGGCGGCGCAAAGGCAGCTGCCGTGATAAGTGTGCGGCATGAGGTATTCCGGGGGCGGTGGACCGCTACGCAGCCCTATCGATCAGTTCTGCCAGGGCGGCGCAGCGGTCGAGTGTGGCAGTAGGGCGCTCAGGGGGTGCCGTTTCTGCCATGCAGGCAAAACGCCCGGCGCTTGCTCAAGCGTTCGTAATACGCCCTGACGGCTGGCAAATGAGGGTGCTCGAAAGGCGTCTCGAACCACCGGTTGACCGAAAGGCCGATGGGGATGTCAGCCAGGGTGAACATGTCGCCGGCCACATACGCACCGGTTGCGGCGAGCTGGCGATCGAGGATCTGCATGTAGCGAGACCATTCGGCACGGCCAGCGGCCAGCGCCTGCGGGTCCTGGTGGGCGGGTGAATGCCTGACCAGCGACATGAAGGTGTAGCTCCAGGACCTGTTGAGGTCTGAAGCCTGCCAGTCGATCCATTGATCGATACCTGCCCGTGCTTTTGCCTCGGTCGGGTACACCGAGGCGTGGCCATAGCGCGTCGCCAGGTAACGGATGATGGTGTTGGATTCCCACAGGGTGAAGTCGCCATCCTGGATGACCGGGATCATGGCGTTGGGGTTCAGTGCCAGGAATTCGGGGGTGTCGGTGGCGGTGAACCCCGCGCCCCAGTCTTCCCGTTCGAAGGGGATATCAAACTCGGCACAGGCCCAGAGGACTTTACGCACGTTGATCGAAGACGCTCTGCCCAATATCCGTAACATGGTATTCGTCCTTGCTTGTGGAAGGCTGATCGTCCTTCACGGCATGACCTCGGTCAAGGATTAACCGTGGGCGGTAGGCAGGGTTTTTCGTTCGTTAGAAATAATGCGGCAAGGCTGTCCCTTTTTTTCAGGCCGCCTGTCATTAGCGGTAGTAGAGAATAAAGGGAGCCTGTTTCAATGCCTGTCGTATTACCTTGCCGCCCGCGTGCGGCGTCAGTTGGTTCGCGTCCGTTGATGTACCTGGGTTTTGCCATCAGCCTGAGTGCCAACCTGTTGTCTTCGTCAGCCTGGGCCGACGACCTCGCGCGGCGTGCCTACACCGTGCCCGCCGGCACCCTGGGCGCCGCACTGACCCGTTTCGCCCACCTCGCCGGGGTCAGCCTTTCACTCGACCCGGCGCTGGTCACGGGCCGGCAGAGCAGGGGGTTGTCAGGCAGTTACAGCGTTGACGAGGGGTTCATGCAGCTGCTTCAAGGCAGCGGTCTGCAGCTGCAACCGGTGGGTAATGGGGCGTTTACCCTGGTGCCTGAGGCGCAAGCGTCGGATGCGCTGGAGATCGCCCCGACCAGCATCGTCGGTGGCCATGTGGGTGGCAGCGACGCGCCACCTTATGCCGGTGGCCAGGTCGCCCGCCAAGGGTCGCAAGGCCTGCTTGGCTCGCGCGACTTCATGGACACCCCGTTCAGCATGACCACCTACACCAGTGACCTGGTGAAGAACCAGCAGGCACGTACCCTGGGTGACCTGATCGCCAGCGACCCCTCGGTGCGTGCGACCAACCCGGCCGGTGGACGCTTCGAGCAGTTCACCATCCGCGGGTTCAGCTTGTTCAACAGCGATGTTTCCTACAATGGCCTGTTCGGCATCCTGCCGACCTACTCGATCGATATGGAGATGGCCGACCGGGTCGACATCATCAAGGGGCCGAGCCAGTTGCTCAATGGTATTTCGCCGCGCGGCAGCGTGGGCGGCGGTATCAATGTGGTGCCAAAGCGGGCAGGTGATACGCCCATTACCGAGTTCACCGGCAGTTATGCCTCGGGCAGCCAGGCCGGCGGTGCGGTGGATGTCGGCCGCCGTTTTGGCGAGGGTGGGCAGTTTGGTATCCGCTTCAACGGCGTCAAGCAGGCCGGCGACACCGAGTGGGAACACCAGCGTGTCGAGCGGGAGATGGCGGTGCTGGGCCTGGACTTTCGCGGCGAGCGGCTGCGCCTATCGACCGACATCGGCCACACCGAACGTGATACCGATGCCCCCCAGGAACGTGTGCTGATCGGTGCCAACGCCAAGGTGCCGAGCGCCAATGATGTACACCACAACTACGCACAGGCCTGGAGCAAGGCGCGCACTAATGACACCTTCGGTGCCGTCAATGCCGAGTACGACATCAGCGACTCGCTGATGGCTTATGGCGCAGTCGGCGCGCGCAAGAGCAACCATGACTTCTTGCGCCACAACGTTTCGATCATCAACGATCCCGGGGACTTTACCGTTCAGCCGCGCGATTTCACCCGCGATGAAAGCGTGCGTACCGCCACGGCCGGTGTGCGCAACTGGTTCCATACCGGGCCGGTCAGCCATGAAGTGAACCTGGCCGCCACGTACTTTTACATGGACTTCACCAACGGCGGCGCGCGCTATGCCTCGGCGCCCAGCAACCTCTACAACCCGGTGGCCACGCCGACACCCGGCACCCCGACCCGGCTAGACCCCAAGGTTTACACCGAGAACCGGTTCAGCGGCGTCGCCCTGGCCGATACCCTTGGCTTTTTCGATGACCGCCTGCTGCTGACCTTGGGCGCCCGCTGGCAGCGGGTGCAGGTCGATGACTGGAGCGACGGCGTCAAAGGCGACACGGCCTACGACGAAGAAAAGGTGTCGCCATCGGCGGGCGTGTTGTTAAAGGTCAGCGAGCAGCTGTCGCTGTACGCCAACTACATGGAAGGCTTGAGCCAAGGCAAGATCGCGCCGTCGACGTCGATCAACGAAGACCAGATCTTCCCGCCCTTCACCAGCCGGCAGGTGGAAGTGGGGGCGAAGTATGACCTGGGTAAGGTTGCCTTCACCGCCAGCGTGTTTCGCATACGCCAGCCCGCCTACGAAACCAATGCCACCACGCGGGTGTTCGGGCCCAATGGCAAGCGCGACAACCGAGGTGTGGAGCTGAGTGTGTTTGGCGAGCCGCTGGAGGGCGTCCGCCTGCTGGGCGGGGTGATGTACATCGACAGTGAACTGACCGATACCGTCGGCGGCGCCTTCGACGGCAACCGCGCACCGGCAACGCCCGAGTACAACGTCAATCTGGGGGCCGAATGGGATGTGCCGAGGGTAAACGGGCTGACCTTGACCGCGCGGGGCATTCACTCGAGTTCGCAGTACCTGGACCAGAACAACAGCAAGCAGATTGACGGCTGGGAGCGTTTCGACTTGGGGGCCCGCTATGCCTTCAAGGTAGACGAGACCCAGGTCACGCTGCGGGCCAGTGTCGAGAACGTGTTGGACGATCGCTACTGGGCGTCGGCAGGGGCATCGGACGACAGTGAACCAGGGCTGACGCTGTCTACCCCAAGGACCTACCTGCTGTCGGCGACGCTGGGGTTCTGAGCCCAGGGTCAGAACTTCAACCTGTCGATGCTGAGGGTGGCTATGCTCTGCTATCAGGGTAGCGGTGTGGTCGCTTTCGGCTCCCAGGGCGTTGAACGCTTGCCTGGGCGCCACGAAATTGGCACCCTTGGGCGCCTTGAACCGTCAGTATCACGACAGAAGGAAGTTTGCGTTGAGCTGGGACAAAGTCGGCAAAGTCCTCGTAGCCCTGCTGATTGGCCTGATGGTCATGGTAGTGGCCTATGTGGTGATCAAAGGCAGCCCTCGCCTGGAGGCCTCCCTGACCTACGCCTACCTCACTTACCCGAGCCAATTCAGCGAACGCATCACCAAGGCCAGCGAGCAACTTAAATATGAGCAGTTGCAGGGGCGTATCAACACCATCAGCGAAGGGCAGTTGCACCAGGACCAGGTCGACAGGTTGATCGAGCTGGCCCAGGCGCCTTACGCCCAGTTGTTCGCCAAACCGTTCGAGGCGGGGCTGGTGGACCACCGCACGGGTCTGCTCATCGACCTGCGCAACACCGGTAATGCGCCGGTTCGCCAAGTGAAGATTCGCCTGCCGGCCAAGGGCCTGGTGCAGGTGCGCGATGCGGCTGGCAACGACACCATTATCGAAGCAGCCACGCCCTTGGTCGAAATACCCTCCATCGAACCGGGTGGGGTGTGCAAGGTGTGGGTGTACTTCGATGCCGACTACTCGCAGATCCGTCAGGGCGGCGTCAGCATCCGTCATGCCGACGGCGTGGCCGATGTGCAGGTGTACCGCGAGTTCACCGGCTTCCCCGCGCAAGTGGCGCGCTACAGCCGAGAATTGATGGTGCTGCTGGTGGTGTTAGGGTTCAGCGTGCTGGGGTTGGCGTACGCTTGCCTGTCACGCCGACGCGTGCCAGTGTTGCCGTCCTGAACCTATCGATGGGTCACTGTAGGAGCAGCCTTGCGCTGCGAAGAGGCCCGTAGCACCAGCGAAGATTCACGGTGTTGTCGCGGGCCTCTTCGCAGCGCAAGGCTGCTCCTACACAACCGCTATTCGGTATTTGGTTGTGATATTCAGTAACGATCTACCGAGTGCTGAATTGCTGTGTCTCCTATTGTTCGTAACGACAAGGATCGTTAAACGAGGGGCACACCATGGATTGGGCCAAAGCAAAACTACTACGGCGGGGACGGTTTTCGGAACCCGGCAGGCTATACCTGCTCACCACTGTCACTCACCAGCGCAGGCCGCTGTTTGCAAACCTGCGTGCTGCGCGCCTGGTCATCGGGCAAATGCGCCATTCGGAACGAGAAGATGCCTGCCATTCACTTGCCTGGGTGGTGATGCCTGACCACTTACATTGGCTGATTGAGCTTCACACCGACACACTGTGTAGCCTGATGCGGCAGTTCAAGTCGCGTTCTGGCACTGCACTATGCAAAGCAGGGGTAAGTCGCGGCCAAGTCTGGCAACGTGGTTATCAAGACCGTGCCGTACGCAAGGACGATGACGTGCGCAAGATAGCCAGGTACATCGTTGCAAACCCATTGCGTGCGGGTTTGGTTCAACACATAGGTGACTATCCCCATTGGGACGCAGTGTGGCTCACTGCGGGCGTGACCAACCCACTTAACTCACTGTAGGAGCAGCCTTGTGCTGCGAAGAGGCCCGTAGCACCAGCGAAGATTCACGGTGTTGTCGCGGGCCTCTTCGCAGCGCAAGGCTGCTCCTACACCATCGTGCTTAGCCGCATTCTTCGTGCAGCGCCAGGCTCTGGCGTTGCTGCTCCAGCAGGGCGGTGCGCAGTGAAGCGGGGGCTAGGACACGAATCGACCCTGCCTGGGACAGCAACCAGCCCATCAGCGCACGGCTGTCGTCGACGGTAGCGGCCAGCGCGGCGCCGCCGTCTTGCTGTGGTGCCAACTGCATGTCTGTGGACAATGGCTGCTGTTCAAGGCGCAGCGCGAGCGCGTCGTCGACCCAGGCGCGTAGCCCGATCGGGCGAACCGGTGCGAGGGTATCCGGTTGCAGTTGCTGCGCCTCGTCCAGGCTCAGCCCCGGTTGCCAGTACCAGCCGTAAGGCATGCCTTTGCTGTTGCAGTGCAGCGGAAACAATGCCGACAGTTCAACCAGGTCGCGCTCCACGGTGCGCTTGCTGGTGGTGTGGCCCACCTTCGCCAGCGCTGCCTGCAACTGCGTAGAGCTCATGCCTGGGTGGCGCCCCGGCAGCAGCTTGAGCAGCTGCCATTGGCGGGCGATGGTGTGGCGGGTAGGGTGGCTGGGCAAAGGAGGCTCGTCCGTGAATGCCAGGCACTGGGTGCGCCCGGATGGTGGCATTTGGCTATCCTGCAAGCATACCCTGCCCGGGGATGGGATCCAAACTTTTACGGGGCCATAGCTTGCAGCGTCTGGATAAACGTCTCTTCCGCCCGGCTCAACCGTTGCTCCCTGTTCCACAGCAGGTGAATATCCACATCCGCAATCCCCTCCTGCGGTGGCAGCTTCCATAACAACCCCGCCGCCATATCCGCCGCCACCACGTGCTCCGGCAGGCAGCCGATGCCAAAGCCCGCGATCACTAGCCGGCGTACCTCTTCAAGGCTAGGTGAGGACGCCACGATCCGGCCGGAGAACCCTTGCTGGTCCCGGAAGATGGTCAGCGGTGAGAGCATCCCGCCAATCTGGTCACTGGTGAAACTGACGAAGTTCTCACGCTGCAGGTCGCCCTCCAGCTGGCCGAACAAGGCATGGTGCTTGCCGCAGAAAAACGCATAGCGCTGGCGCAGGAACAGCCGCTGCTCCAGCCGCGGTTGCGGCCGTCGATTGAGGCTCAAGCCCGCCGTGGCGGTCTTCTCCTGCAAGGCGGCGACGATGTCGGAGCTGCGCATCACCTCGATTTCCAGCTCTACCCGTGGGTGCTGGCGGTGGAAGTGGGCAAGAAAATCGTCGAACTGCCCGCTTTCGATGCGGCTGATCATCAGCAAACGCACCTTGCCCACCAGTTCGTCCGCCGGTTGTTCCAGCAGGCCGCCGATCTGCGACATTTGCCCATACACCTCGCCGGCCAGCACAAACAGCTGCTCGCCCATTTCAGTCAGCACAAAGCGTGGCCCACGGCGGGCGATGAGTTGCCGGCCGAGCTGATCTTCGAGGCGTTTGAGCGCCTGGCTCACCGCCGGCTGGGTAAGGTGCAGGCGGGCGGCCGCGCGGCTGATGGACAGCTCCTGGCCGATGACCCGGAAGGTACGCAGCAGGTTCCAGTCGAGGCGGTCGTTGAGCAGGCGGTCGGACATGGTCAGGCTCGATAATAAGCAGGGCTAATAGTGCAAATAATAAATAGAAAACTGACTGATCATAGCCCTGGGACGATGAATCGCCTGCCTTGAATGCTTCAGCGCCTATGAGATCGAGCGCCGCCCGCGCGGCGCTTCGCAGCACAAGGCTGCTCCTACATCTGTTTCTGGCCAGTGAGGTCTGTGATATCTGCGCGCGACCGCCTTGTTTGTTCGAACGGTATTGAGGTGGGAGCCAAAAGGGGCCGCGCGCCCATACTCCAGGAATAATTGGCCCGAAACAGATGTGGGAGCAGCCTTGTGCTGCGAAGCGCCGCGCGGGCGGCGCTCGATCTCACAGGCGCAGAAGATGTCAAGGCGAACATCCCGCCACACCACCGTCCCTACACCCCACCCCGCCGCACATGCTTCACCAGCACCTTCTCCAACAACTCCCACATCGCCGGGTCCGTACTGAACGCCACATTGAAGCGCATCCACCCGGTCGGCTTGGCATCGACCATGAACAGCTGCCCAGGCCCAAGCATGATGCCTTTCTCCAACGCATCATCCAGCAGCTCCGCGCTGTCGGGGATGGCGGGGTGGCGGGTCCAGATGTACATGCCTTCATCCGACTCGGTGAACAACTCGAAGCCCAGCCGGTGCAGGTGCCGGCCCACTTCCTGGTGCGCCTCGGCCAGGCGCTGGCGCAGGCGTTTGAGGTGTTTGCGCCAGCGGCCGTCGATGATCGCGGCGTACACCACCCGCTCCATCACCTGCGAGGTGGTGAGGCCTGAGCGCATTTTCAGGTGCACCAGTTTCTGCATCAGCTCCGGGTTGGCCATCATGTAGCCGACCCGCACGTTGGGCGAGATGCTCTTCGAATAGCTGCCGACGTACACCACCTGCTGCAGGTGGTCGAGGCTGGCCAGGCATGGTTGCGGTTCTGCGACCATGTCGGCGTACAGGTTGTTCTCGACCAGGCGGAAGCCATGCTGGCTGGCCAGTTGCAACAGCCGATGCAACTGCGGCAGCGGGGTGCGCGAGCAGGTCGGGCTGTGCAAGTGCGGCTGGGTGAAGAACGCGGTCGGGCGGTGGTGCGCCAGCAACTGCTCCAGCTGGTTCAGGTCGTAACCGGCAGGGGTGCGGGGTACGCCGACCAACGTCGCGCCTTGGGTGCGCAGGATGCTCATCAGGTTGGGGTAGCCGGGGTCGTCGACCAGCACCACGTCCCCTGGGCGCACCAGGGTGCGCGCGGCCAGGTCCAGGGCCTGGCTGGCGCCGTGGGTGAGCATCAGCTGTGCCGGGTTGGCGACGATCGACAGCTCCTGCTGCAGGTTCTGTGCAGTCAGCGTGCGCAGTTCGGCCAGGCCCATGGGGTCGCCGTAGCCGGACAGCTCCAGCGGGCTGCCAGCGACCTGGCGCAGGCCGCGGCGCAGGCCTTCCTCATACATCCAGTCATTGGGCAGCCAGCCGCAGCCGGGCTTGAAGGGCAGCTGGCGGATCTCGAAGATCTGTTGCAGGTACCACTCGGAGTTGAACGTTGGTCGGCTGGTGTCGGCCTCGACATTGTGTTTGTCCAGCAACTCGCCAGCCGCGCGGTTGATGAAAAAACCGGCATTGCCGCGGCTGACCAGCAGGCCCTGGGCGACCAGGCGGTCGTAGGCCTCGACCACGGTGAAGGTACTCACCGAGTAGGTCGCGGCAAAGGCGCGGATAGACGGGACCTTGGCCCCAGGCTTGAGCGTCTGGTTGTCGATCAGCTCGCGCAAGCCGTCGATGATCTGGTTGACCAACGGGGTGGGGGCGTCTGGGTGTAATTCGAACATTCGAGGGCCTTTCAGGGTGCGTAGCGTCAGGTGCCTACAGGGTGTACTGCATTGGCGACCTGTACAGTGCAGTGCGAGATTCATGCCACTGTGCATGGCTCTCTGCGTCGGACATTTTTACATTAGGTGTCGGATATCGCCACATAAAGCATGTTCAGTTCGCTCGAAGGGCAAACCTTCGGGCGCGTCAGCAGGCCGCCATGGATGGCCTGCGTGTGTTTGCTCACACCATCCTGCCCGCATTAGCACTGATGTACAGGTGAGGCCGCTAGCCATCGGGGTCTCACAGTTTTCCTTGGATAAAAAGAAGCACGGGGTACACAACTGATGGACGCAACATCCACAACCACCACCGCGAAAGGCGGGCACGAGAGCAAGCTCAGTGCCTCCCTCAAGTCGCGCCACCTGACGATGATGTCGATCGCCGGGGTTATCGGCGGCGCCTTGTTCGTCGGTTCCGGCAGCGTGATTCACAGCGCCGGCCCGGCCGCTGTCCTGGCCTACCTGGCAGGCGGCATCCTGGTGGTGCTGATCATGCGCATGCTCGGCGAAATGGCGACGTCCTCGCCTGACACCGGCTCGTTCTCCACCTACGCCGACCGCGCCATTGGCCGTTGGGCAGGTTTCACCATCGGCTGGCTGTACTGGTGGTACTGGGTCATCCTCATGGCGTGGGAAGCCTATGTTGCGGGCAAGATCCTGCATGGCTTCTTCCCTGACGTCAGTGTCAACGTGTTCGTGCTGGCCACGACCCTGCTGCTGATCACCGTCAACTTCTTCAACGTCAAGCATTACGGCGAGTTCGAGTTCTGGTTTGCCTTGATCAAGGTGATCGCCATCGTCTGCTTCCTGGTGGTGTGCACCGCAGCGGTGATGAACGTCTGGCAGTTCGGTGAAGTGCGTGGCATCAGCCACCTGACCGCAGAAGGCTTCATGCCCAACGGCATCACCACTGTGATTGGTGCGTTGCTCGGGGTGATGTTCGCCTTCCTCGGCGCCGAGATCGTGACCATCGCCGCATCCGAAGCCAAAGACCCAGCCGCGCAGATCGTCAAGGCCACCAACTCGGTGGTGTGGCGTGTGTGCCTGTTCTATGTCGGCTCGATCTTCCTGATCGTCTGCCTGGTGCCGTGGAACGACCCGCACCTGGGCGTCTCGGGCTATGGCGCCTACCGCCGTACCCTGGAGCTGCTGGGCGTGCCGTATGCCGAGTTGCTGATGAACTTCGTGGTCCTGACCTCGGTGAGCAGCTGCCTGATCTCCGGTCACTACACCGCTTCGCGCATGCTGTTCTCGCTGTCCCAGCGTGGCGACGCGCCGTCGTTCTTCAAGATCACCCGTGCCGGCACCGGCGTACCGGTGTACGCGATCATGGGCTCGTGCGCCGTGGCGGTGGTATGTGCGCTGATCAACTTCAGCGAAACCCTGCGCCCGAAAGACGTGCTGGACACCCTGATGAACACCACCGGCATGATCGCGCTGCTGGTGTACCTGGTGATCGCCTTCTCGCAACTGCGCATGCGCCGCAAGCTGATTGCCGAAGGCAAGGAAGTGCGCCTGAAGATGTGGCTGTTCCCGTGGCTGACCTACCTGGTAATCGCGTTCATCGTGGCTGCCCTGGTGACCATGGCGTTCATGCCTGACTACCAGATCCTGGTGATCTCCACCGGTATTGCTGCCGCAGTCGTGGTAGCCATGGGTGTAGTGCATCAGATCCGTAGCGCCAAACGCCACTAAGCTTCAGTTGTGGTTCGAGACGGCCGGCTCCCTTGGGGACCCGGCCGTTTCGCGTTGTTGGGCCGGGTGTTTGTCCGGCGGCATGTGGAAACGCTGGTTCATCCACGGCGAGCCGAGCAGGGCGGCGGCGGCGATCAGGGCCAGTATGGCGAGGGCCAGGAATGTTTTCATGGGCAGGCGCATATAAGGACTGACTTCAAGGATAGACGCTCGGTTCCGGCCCGCGAATAGACCCTAAGTGCCACTACTTGGCTTATGCTGGGCACATTGCCCGCCCAAAGGAGCCGCACATGGCCTGGTCCGCCACCCAGTATTCCCTGTTCGAAAACGAGCGCACCCGCGCCGTACGCGACCTGCTGACCGCCGTGCCGCCGCGCCCGGTCCGCCATGCCACCGACCTGGGCTGCGGCCCGGGCAACTCGACCGAGGTGCTGCTGCAGCGCTACCCCGATGCCCAGGTGACGGCGCTGGACAGCGACCCGGACATGATCGAAAAGGCCCGGGAGCGCAAAAGGCTGTGTGTACCACGCGTGCGCTGCGCCATTGCCGACATCGCCCAGTGGGCCGCGCCAGAGCCACAAGACCTGATCCTGGCCAATGCCTCGCTGCAATGGGTACCGGACCACGCTTCGCTGTATCCGCGCCTGGTCCGCCAGCTGAGCGAGGGCGGCAGTCTGGCGGTGCAAACCCCTGACAACCTTGACGAGCCAGCGCACCGGCAACTGCGCGAAATCGCCAGCAAAGGCCCCTGGGCCGCCAAATTCGCCGATTTCCAGTTACCACCCAGGCACAACGCCGCGTTCTATTACGACCTGCTCAGCCCGCTGAGCGCGCGGGTGGATGTGTGGCGTACTACGTACCATCACCCGTTGGAGGGTGGCGCCGAAGCGGTGGTCGAATGGTTCAAGGGCTCGGCTTTGCGGCCTTACCTGGCCAAGTTGGACGAACAAGAGCAAGCAGCCTTCCTGCAGATGTACCTGCAGGCGATGCAGCACGACTACCCACCGGCCACCGACGGTAAGGTGCTGTTGCCGTTCCCGCGCTTGTTCGTGATCGCTACGCGTTAGGGCGACGCCAGCGCCCGAGCACGTAGCCGTAAATGGCGAGGTTGAGCAGCAGGACGATGGCGCCCAGCAGCCATTGGATCTGCGGCGTCAGCCCGGCCGGGTAGATCAGCGGCCAGATGTAATGTTCGACGAAACCGCCGTGGTAGCCCGCGTCGCCGGCGGCGAAGCGCATGCGGTTTTCCCAGTCGGTCAGCGGGCATTCCAGGTGCAGCCCTTCTACCGCCAAGCCCCAGGCCAGGGCGGGCAGGTGGACGAGCAGGGCGGGGCGCCACGTGAGTACCAGCAGGCCACCGAACAGCACCCACACGATGAAGGCCAGGTGTAACAGCACCAGAGCGTCGGCGGCAAATCGAAAGAGCATGGGATGTAATCCTCGCTCGCGACCCCCGTGATCCTCGCGATCCTTGTAGGAGCAGCCTTGTGCTGCGAAGAGGCCGGTACAGGCACCATACATCAATGCTGCCTGCACCGGCCTCTTCGCAGCACAAGGCTGCTCCTACCCAGCAAACATTGGGGGTACTGCTTTACAGCCCTTCCTCAACCATCTGCAAGAACGTCGCTACTACCCGCCGTGTACGTTGCTCGCTGAGGCACACCAGCGTCTCGGTCAAATGCCGCTGGCAATCGACAATCGGCAACGCACACACCCGCGCATCCGCGCCAAACTCCGCCGCCGACACAACCCCCACGCCAATCCCCACCACCACTGCTTCGCGCGCCGCCTCGCGGCCTTCCACTTGGATCGCCGGCCGAATCCGCAGCCCGGCGCGCTGCATTTCTTCTTCCAGCGTCTGCCGCGTCACCGACCCAGGCTCCCTCAGCACCAGCGGGGTGTCATCCAGGTCTGCCAGGCTGATCGAGCCCCGGCTGGCCCAAGGGTGATGGTGGCTGACGAAGGCAACCATCGGGTCGCGGCGCAGCGGCAGGCAGTGCAGGCGCTCATCGTCGACGTCCCTTCCCAGCAGTGCCAGGTCCGCCTGGTAGCTGAACAGCCGGGCCAACGATTCATCGGTGTTGCCGGTCTCGATCTTTACCTGGATGCCCGGGTAGCGCTGGCAGAACCGCGCAATCTGCGGCAGCACGTGCACCGGCGCGTCCACCGCCAACACCAGGCTGCCGGTGTGCAGGGCGCGTGAGTCCTGCAGCAGCTCGTGGGCTTCGGCTTCGCAGGCGAACAGGCGTTGGCTGATGCCCAGCAGGCGCTCGCCCAGGTCGGTCAGTTGCACCGAACGCTTGTTGCGGTGGAACAGCAGCACGCCGAAGCGCTCTTCCAGCTTGCGCACTTGGTCGGAGACCGCTGGCTGGGTCAGAAACAGTTTTTGCGCCGCACGGGTGAAGCTGCCGTGCACCGCCACCGCGTGAAAGGCCTTGAGTTGAGCGTGGGACACCGACATGACGACTCCAGTAACAAGCTGGGCTTATGAGTGAAATACGATAAATCGATTTTATTTATCAGTCACCAGCTGTTTCCATACCTCCCAGCCCCGCCGCAGCCACAAGCGCCGGTCGGGGCCATGGCGCTGATACAGCGCCATCTGACCCGATGACAGGCCCCGTCATCGCTGTGCGTAACACAAGAACAAGACAGGCGTTTCTTCACATTCTGCCGGCACACTTGAGCAAGAGGTCAGACTCACATGAACCATTCCCTAGCCACGTTCAAACGCTGGCGTATGCAGATTTTCGCAATCACCTGGCTGGCCTACGCCGCCTTCTACTTCACCCGCAAGGCGTTCTCGGTCGCCAAGCTGGGCATCGCCGAAGACCCAGGCTTCATGCTCGACAAGGCCGCCATGGCCAACCTCGACGCGATCTACCTGGCCGCCTATGCCGTGGGCCAGTTCACCTGGGGCATGCTTGCCGACCGCTTCGGCCCACGTGTGGTGGTGCTTGGCGGCTTGCTGATCTCGGCGGCGGCGGCGGTGGTGATGGGCAGCTACGCCACCTTCCCAATCTTCGCCACCTGCATGTTGATCCAAGGCCTGGCGCAGTCCACCGGCTGGGCCGGTTTGTGCAAGAACATCGGCAGCTTCTTCCCAGCGGCGCAGCGCGGGCGGGTACTGGGGTTGTGGAGCTCGTGCTATGCCTTTGGCGGCCTGGTGGCCTCGCCGTTTGCCGGCTGGTGGGCTTACACCCTGGTCGGCACCTGGCACGCCGCGTTTTTCTCCAGTGCCGTGGTGGTCGCCCTGGTGGCCGTGCTGTTTTTCTTCCTGCAGCGCAACAAGCCAGAAGACGTCGGCTTGCCCGCCGTAGAGCCCGAGCCACAGAGCATGGCACCGGGCGCGAACCTGTGCAGTGTCTGGGCGCCGTTGCGCGAGATCCTGCGTAATCGCACGGTGTTGACCCTGGGCCTGGCCTACTTCCTGCTCAAGCCGGCGCGCTACGCCATTCTGCTGTGGGGGCCAGTGATCGTCTTCGAGCAAATGCCGTCGGTGGGCAAGGTCGGTGCGGCGATCATCCCCACGGCCTTCGAACTGGCCGGGCTGCTGGGGCCGATCATGATCGGCCTGGCCTCCGACAAACTGTTCGGCGCGCGGCGCATGCCGGCCTGCGTGATCAGCCTGATGCTGTTGACGGTGACGCTGGCGGCGTTCATGGCGGCCATGCACACCGGCAGCGTGATGCTGGTGGTGGGCCTGCTGTTCGTCATGGGCCTGACCCTATATGGCCCGGACTCGATGATCAGCGGCGCGGCGGCCATCGACTTCGGCACCGCCAAGGCCGGTGCCACTGCAGCAGGCTTCGTCAACGGCTGCGGCTCGGTGGGGGCCGTGCTTGGCGGGCTGCTGCCGGGTTATTTCGACGGCGTCACGGTGTTCATCGTGTTCGCCGGTTGCGCACTGTTCTCGGCGCTGGTGCTGATGCCGCACTGGAACAGCCGCCCGGCCACCGCGGTGCAGCGCCACGACGTGGCACCGAACACCAGCATGGCAATCAAGCCACTGCGTACCTAAAGGAAAGCGAGCGAATGAGACCCTTCTGGCTGCAACAGGCCCTGGATTCGGCGCAGGAAGCGGCGTGCCCGCCGCTGCACGGCGACAGCCGTTGCGATGTGTGCATTGTCGGCGGCGGCTACACCGGCCTGTGGACCGCGTTGATGCTCAAAGAGGCGGTGCCGGCGCTGGATGTGGTGCTGATCGAGGCCGACATCTGCGGCGCTGGCGCCAGTGGTCGCAATGGCGGTTGTGCGCTGTCGTGGTCGGCCAAGTACTTCACCCTCGAGCGCCTGTTCGGGGCGGCCGAAGCGGTGCGCCTGGTGCGCGAGTCGGAACGCAGCATCGGTGCCATCGGCGCGTTCTGCGCTGCCAATGGCATTGACTGTGACTACCGGCTGGACGGCACGCTGTACACCGCCACCAACTCGGCCCAGGTCGGTGCCACCGATGCGGTGATCGCCGCGCTGGAGCAGCAGGGGGTGAATTCGTTCCAGCGGCTGCCGCTGGACCAGGTGCAACGCCTGGCGGGGTCGGCGCGGCACCTGGAAGGCTGGTTTTCGCCGGCCGCCGCCACCGTGCAGCCAGGGCAGTTGGTGCGCGGCCTGCGGCGGGTGGCGTTGCAGCGGGGCGTGCGCATTCACGAAGGCACGGCCATGACGGGCCTGGCGCACGGTACGCCGGTACAGGTGCGCACGGCCCACGGCACGGTGCACGCCGACCGTGTGGTGTTGGGCCTCAATGCCTGGATGGCGAGGGCGTTCCCGCAGTTCGAGCGCAGCGTGGCGATCGTCTCCAGTGACATGGTGATTACCGAACCATGCCCCGAACGGTTGCGTGAAACCGGCCTGGACAGTGGCGTCAGCGTGCTCGATTCGCGCATTTTCGTGCATTACTACCACAACACCTCCGATGGTCGGCTGATGCTCGGCAAGGGCGGCAATACCTTCGCCTATGGCGGGCGCATGCTGCCGGTATTCGACCAGCCATCGCCGTACCGGCCGCTGCTGCGAGAAAGCCTGGGCGAGTTTTTCCCGGCGTTGGCGGATGTGCCCTTGGCGGCCAGCTGGAACGGCCCGTCGGACCGCTCCGTCACGGGCTTGCCGTTCTTTGGCCGGTTAGACGGGCAGGGCAATGTGTTCTATGGCTTTGGCTATTCCGGCAGCGGCGTCGGGCCGTGCCACATGGGTGGGCAAATCCTGTCGTCGCTGGCGCTGGGGCTAGACAACCCCTGGACCCGCTCGCCATTGGTCAAGGGGCCGCTGGGGCTGTTTCCGCCAGAGCCGATTCGCTACCTGGGGGCGCTGATGGTGCGCAATGCCATTCGCCGCAAGGAGCGCGCCGAGGACCGCGGGCTGCGGCCACGGCACCTCGATGTACGCCTGGCACGTTTTGCGGCGGCGGCGGGGAAGGCCGACAAAGCATGAGATTTCTTGTCGATCACATGCCCGAGGGCGTATAAACTGCACCCACTTTTGGCCGGTCGCTTCCTGAACTGGCCGTTGAAACAAGAGAGTCGACATGGGCGCACAGTGGAAAGCCAAACATAGAGAAACAGCGGCCAATGCCAAAGGCAAGATCATGGGCAAGCTGTCCAAAGAGATCCAGATCGCTGCCAAATCGGGCGCGGATCCCGACATGAACCCGCGCCTGCGCCTGGCGATCGTGCAGGCCAAAAAGGCCTCGATGACCCGCGAGACCCTGGACCGGGCAATCCGCAAGGGTGCTGGCCTGGACGGTGATGCCGTGCAGTACCACGCGGTCAGCTACGAAGGTTTTGCGCCGCACCAGGTGCCGCTGATTGTCGAGTGCCTGACGGACAACATTAACCGTACCGTCGCGCAGATCCGCGTGCTGTTCCGCAAGGGCCAGCTGGGTGCGAGCGGTTCGGTGGCCTGGGACTTCAACCATGTCGGCCTGATCGAAGCCACCCCGAGCGAAGGTGCCGACCCGGAAATGGCCGCCATCGAAGCCGGTGCCCAGGACTTCGAGGAAGGGGAAGAGGAGGGTTCGACCCTGTTCATCACCGACACCACCGACCTGGACGCGGTGCAAAAGGCCCTGCCGGAGCATGGTTTTACCGTGACCTCGGCAAAGATCGGCTACACCCCGAAGAACCCGGTAAGTGCTGCCAGCCTGAGCGCTGAGGCATTGGCCGAGGTCGAGGCGTTTCTTGAGGCGATCGATGAGAACGATGACGTGCAGAACGTCTATGTCGGCCTGACCGACTAAAAGCCGGGGCCGCTTTGCGGCCCTTCGCGGGGCAAGCCCGCTCCCACAGGCCTCCGCTAACCTCAAACACGGCGGAGCTCTGTGGGAGCGGGCTTGTCCCGCGAATGGGTCGGTGAATTTGATAAAGGGGAGCCTGCATGAACCCAACTTTCGCCTCCCTGAGCCTCGCCCATCTACGCACCCTCGACTGCCTCCTGCAGCTCAAGAACCTCAGCCACGCCGCCGAGCGCCTGGGTGTCAGCCAATCTGCCCTGAGCCGTCAACTGGCCCACCTGCGCGAAGCCTTCGACGACCCGCTGCTGGTGCGCCAAGGCCGTGGCTACGTGCTCAGCGAGCATGCCGAAGCCTTGGTCGAGCCACTGCGCCAAGTCCTTGAAGAGCTGCACGCCC
Organism: Pseudomonas sp. B21-031; assembly: GCF_024748985.1. Classification (NCBI taxonomy): domain Bacteria; kingdom Pseudomonadati; phylum Pseudomonadota; class Gammaproteobacteria; order Pseudomonadales; family Pseudomonadaceae; genus Pseudomonas; species Pseudomonas sp. B21-031. Next base: position 2,161,970 of record NZ_CP087181.1, read on the forward strand.
TGCGCCAACCGGCCGTGTTCGACCCCGCCCGCTGCGAGCGGCGCTTCTGCCTGGCGGCTTCGGACTACGTCGCCGAGCATATGCTGCCGCTGCTGGTAGCGGCGCTGGAACACGAAGCGCCCGGTGTGTCCCTCGAATACCGCACCTGGCAGGCTGGCCAGTACGCGTTGCTGGCCAGTGGCGAGATCGACCTGGCCACCACGTTGTTCGACGAGTCGCCGCCCAACCTGCACGGTCGTCTGCTCGGCGAGGACCGCGCGGTGTGCCTGATGCGTCGCGACCACCCGTTGACCGCCCATGACACGCTCAGCCAGGCAGCCTATCTGGCGCACAAGCATGTGCGCATTTCCGGGGGTGGCGACAAGGACAGCTTCATCGACCGCCACCTGCGCGCCCAGGGCCTGCAGCGGCGGGTCAGCCTGGAAGTGCCGTTTTTTTCAGCCACCGTGCAAGTGATCGGCAACAGCCAGGCGGTGGCCACGGTCCCGGAACACATTGCCCGGCAACTGTGCCGTTTGCATGACCTGGCCTGGCGACCGTTGGGCTTCATCGATCACAGTCAGCGTTACTGGGTGGTCTGGCACCAGCGCCTGCAGGCCTCGGCCGAGCACCGCTGGTTGCGCAACCGGGTGTTCGAGCTGTGGCGCCAGTCCCAGTTCGGCGTGCAAGGGGGGCATGCGCCAACGCCATAGGAGGTATGCGCGAAGCGGGGTTCTTTGCAGGGCGGGTGGCACCTAGACTAATGGGCCTGTATTGCCAGTGCCCAATGGAGACCGCCCGTGACCCCAGAGCAATTCCGCCAGTATGGCCACCAACTGATCGACCTGATCGCCGACTACCGCCAAACCGTAGGCGAACGCCCGGTCATGGCCCAAGTCGAACCGGGTTACCTGAAAGCGGCCCTGCCTGAGTACGCCCCGCAGCAGGGCGAACCCTTCGAGGCGATTCTCGACGACGTCAACAACTTGGTCATGCCAGGCCTGTCGCACTGGCAGCACCCGGATTTCTACGGTTACTTCCCGTCCAACGGCACCTTGTCATCGGTGCTGGGCGACTTTCTCAGTACCGGCCTGGGTGTACTGGGCCTGTCCTGGCAGTCCAGCCCTGCCTTGAGCGAGCTGGAAGAAACCACCCTCGACTGGCTGCGTCAGTTGCTCGGCCTTTCAGGGCAATGGAGCGGGGTGATCCAGGACACCGCCTCGACCAGCACCCTGGTGGCGCTGATCTGCGCCCGCGAACGGGCCAGCGATTACGCGTTGGTCCGCGGTGGCCTGCAGGCCCAGGCCAAGCCGCTGATCGTCTACGTCAGCGCCCACGCTCACAGCTCGGTGGACAAGGCCGCACTGCTGGCCGGTTTTGGCCGTGACAACATTCGCCTGATCCCCACCGACGCGCAGTTCGCCCTGCAGCCAGAAGCGCTGCGGGCGGCCATCGAGCAGGACCTGGCGGCAGGTAATCAGCCCTGTGCGGTAGTCGCGACCACCGGCACCACCGCCACCACGGCGCTTGACCCACTGCGCCCGATTGGTGAAATCACTCAGGCCCATGGCCTGTGGCTGCACGTTGACTCGGCCATGGCGGGGTCGGCGATGATTCTGCCCGAGTGCCGCTGGATGTGGGACGGCATCGAGCTGGCCGACTCGGTGGTGGTCAACGCGCACAAATGGCTGGGTGTGGCCTTTGATTGTTCGATCTATTACGTGCGCGACCCGCAGCACCTAATCCGGGTGATGAGCACCAACCCCAGCTACCTGCAGTCGGCGGTGGATGGTGAGGTCAAGAACCTGCGTGATTGGGGTATTCCACTGGGCCGGCGGTTCCGCGCTTTGAAACTGTGGTTCATGTTGCGCAGCGAAGGCGTCGAAGCGCTGCAGGCGCGCTTGCGCCGTGATTTGGATAACGCTCAGTGGCTTGCTGGGCAGGTCGAGGCGACGCCGGGTTGGACGCTATTGGCACCCGTGCAGTTGCAGACGCTGTGCATCCAGCATCGGCCGGCGGGGCTGGAAGGGGAGGCGCTGGATGCGCATACCAAGGCCTGGGCCGAGCGGCTCAATGGTTCTGGGGAGGCGTATGTAACGCCGGCGACCCTTGATGGGCGGTGGATGGTGCGGGTGTCGATTGGCGCATTGCCGACCGAGCGGGAACATGTTGAAAGACTGTGGCAGCGGCTGCAGGAAGTGATCAAGGCCTGAAAACGCTGGGGCCGCTTTGCGGCCCATTCGCCAGCAAGCCGGCTCCTACAGGGATTTGCGCACACCTGTGGGAGCCGGCTTGCCGGCGAAAGGGCTGCGCAGCAGCCCCCTGCGATCTATCAGTGGCTTGCAGTCTGCAAGCTGCCTTTACGGCTGGCTTCGTACGCGGCCTTCTCCATCGGCTTGGCCTGTGGGTTGCCGAGGTCTTCCATCGACAGGCGATGGGTTTCCGGTGCGATGTACGCCGCCAGGGCGCAGATGCAGGTGATGAAGAACGCCATACCACCCACGACCAGTGGAATGTTGTCCGAGCCCGGTGGTGCCACCAGGGCGAACAGCGCCGGCAGCATGGCCGTCAGCATGGTGCCGATGTTCTGCGCAATGGCCATGGCCGAAACACGGTAGCGGGTCTGGAACAGCTCAGGGTAGAAGCTTGGGAACACCGCGTTGTAGCCCTGGTAGACCATGCCCCACATCACGATCGAGGCGGCGAAGGCCAGCGGTACGTTCTGGATGCTGATCGCATACAGGTAGACGAAGGCCAGCAGGCCCGAACCCAGGCACCCAGCGATCATGGTCGGACGACGGCCGATCTTGTCGGAAAGGTTGCCGACGAATGGAATCACCAGCACCGCAACGATGTTGCCGACCACCGGAATCCACAGGTACACGCTCTTGTCGAAGCCGATGCCATAGGCCGGTTGCACCGCGTAGGCCGCGCCGAAGATGGTCGCGACGACCGGGATCACGTTCATCAGGGCCATGAACATCACCAGCACCATGTGTTTCCAGCTGTGGCGGAAGGCCTCGCTGACCGGCGACTTGGCGACTTTATCCTGCTTCTCTTCCTTCACGAAGGCAGGCGTTTCGTGCACTTCTTTACGGATGATGAAGCCGGCGATCAGCACCACGGCGCTCATCAGGAACGGAATCCTCCAGCCCCAGTCGTTGAAGGCTTCGCTCGGCATGAAGTAGGCCAGTGGCAGGAACACCGCCGCCGCCAAGACCTGGCCGGCTTGCACGCCCTGCAGGGTGAAACTCGCGTAGTAGCCTCTTCGGCCGAACGGCGCGTGCTCCATGATCATCGAACTGGCGCCGGAGATCTCGCCGGCTACCGCGAAGCCTTGGACCAGGCGCAGCAGCACCAGCAAGGCGGGGGCGAGGATGCCGATGTCGTGGTACGTCGGCAGCAGGCCGACAGCCATGGTCGACACACCCATCAGGAACATGCACAGCAGCAGTACGTTCTTGCGTCCGCGGGTATCACCCCAGTGGCCGAGCACGATGGCGCCGACCGGGCGGGCCAGGTAGCCGACACCGTAAGTGGCCAGCGAGGCGATGATCGCCATTTTCGGATCGGTGTTAGGGAAGAAGATTTGCGGGAAAATCAGGGCCGCAGCCTGTGCATAGATGAAAAAGTCGTAGTACTCGAGTGCCGAGCCTATCCATCCACTGGCGGTCGCTTTCTTGGCTTGAGAGCTGGAGTGAGCCATCGGTGTCTCCGTTGTTCTTGTTGGTTCCCGCACGGCGCAAGGCGAGCGTGGGGTTATCTCGGGAGTGGGGTCAAACGTGAAGTGCGGGCGTATTCCGCGCCAAGGCCGTGACAGGCAGCCAGGAGACAGGTGCGGATCGCAAGGCGAGAGCAGTGTTCATAGGTCGGTACCCGGTTTTATTGAACTTATTATGTTGTGGCGTTGGGCTTGTTAGCGCAGGTTCTGCCGAATGACCGTCTGGCAAGAAGGCGGTGGTCGGTGTGCCTGCGTCTGGTTTCATGTTGACCACGGGGTGGCGGTCTAGCAATTCGCGAAATCCGGTTTTGTTCGGTAATCGAACACAAAACTAACCATTCCGTACAAAGAGATTGATGAGGCGACTTTACCTGCGAATAATCCATCATGCCAGGCACCGTTACCGTGGTTTTCCTGCGCCGTCGTCCCCTAACAACAAGGAACTCCCGCCATGCAGCGTTCGATTGCCACCGTGTCCTTGAGCGGCACTCTGCCGGAAAAGCTCGAAGCCATCGCCGCCGCCGGTTTCGACGGCGTCGAAATTTTTGAAAACGACTTGCTCTATTACGCCGGCAGCCCGCGTCAGGTTCGCCAGATGTGTGCAGACCTGGGCATCGCCATCACCCTGTTCCAGCCGTTCCGCGACTTTGAAGGCTGCCGCCGCGACCGGCTGCAGCGCAACGTCGACCGCGCCGAGCGCAAGTTCGACTTGATGCAAGAGCTGGGCACTGACCTGGTGCTGGTGTGCAGCAACGTCCAGGCCGATGCCTTGGGCGACGAGCAGCTGCTGGTGGACGACCTGCGCCTGCTGGCCGAACATGCCGGCAAGCGTGGCCTGCGCATCGGCTATGAAGCGTTAGCCTGGGGGCGTCACGTCAATACCTACCAGCAGGTCTGGAACCTGGTGCGCCAGGCTGATCATCCGTCGCTCGGGGTGATCCTCGACAGTTTCCATACCTTGTCGCTCAAGGGTGACCCGAGCGCGATCCGTGACATCCCGGGCGACAAGATTTTCTTCGTGCAGATGGCCGACGCACCGATCCTGGCCATGGACGTGCTGGAGTGGAGCCGGCATTTCCGCTGCTTCCCGGGGCAGGGCGAAATGGACCTGGCCGGCTTCCTCGCACCGATCCTCGCCACCGGCTACCGCGGCCCGCTGTCCCTGGAAATCTTCAACGACGGCTTCCGCGCCGCACCGCCCCGGCAGAATGCCGCCGACGGCTTGCGCTCGCTGCTGTACCTCGAAGAGCAGACCCGCCTGCGCCTGGAGCAAGAGGCCGTGGCGGTGGAGCCGGGCGTGCTGTTCAATCCGCCGGCGGCCAGTGCCTATGATGGCGTGGAGTTCCTCGAATTCGCCGTCGATGAGGCGGTGGGTGCGCGCTTGAGCAACTGGCTGAAACGCCTGGGCTTCGCCGACGCCGGCAAGCACCGCAGCAAGGACGTGCAACTGTTGCGTCAGGGCGACATCAACATTGTCCTCAATGCCGAACCCTATTCGTTTGGCCACAACTTCTTCGAGGCGCATGGCCCGTCGTTGTGCGCCACGGCGTTGCGCGTCAAGGACCAGCAAGCTGCCCTGAAGCGTGCCACCGCCTTCCGTGGCCAGCCGTTCCGTGGCTTGGTCGGCCCCAACGAGTGCGAAGTACCCGCCGTGCGCGCGCCCGATGGCAGCCTGTTGTACCTGGTAGAACAGGGCACTGCTGGCCAGACCCTGTATGACACCGACTTCAGCCTGGACAAAACCGCCACTGCCAGCGGTGGCCTGCGCCGTATCGACCACATGGCCCTGGCACTGCCGGCCGAGTCGCTGGACAGCTGGGTGCTGTTCTACAAGAGCCTGTTCGACTTCGCCGCCGACGACGAAGTGGTGCTGCCCGACCCGTACGGCCTGGTCAAGAGCCGTGCGCTGCGCAGCCAGTGCGGCACCTTGCGCCTGCCGCTGAACATTTCCGAGAACCGCAACACCGCCATTGCCCACGCATTGTCCAGTTACCGCGGCTCGGGCGTGCATCACATCGCCTTCGATTGTGATGACATCTTCCGTGAAGTGGCGCGTGCCAAGTTGGCTGGCGTGCCGCTGCTGGAAATCCCGCTCAACTATTACGATGACCTGGCGGCGCGCTTCGACTTCGACGACGAATTCCTCAGTGAGCTGGCGTATTACAACGTGCTGTACGACCGCGATGCCCAAGGCGGCGAACTGTTCCACGTATACACCGAGCCGTTCGAGGAGCGCTTCTTCTTCGAGATCATCCAGCGCAAGGGCGGCTATGCCGGGTATGGCGCAGCGAACGTTGCAGTGCGCCTGGCAGCCATGGCCAAGGCCCGCAGCGGGGCAGCGCGCAAGCCGGTGCTGTAAGCGTCTCAAGTGGCAGTCGCGTTCTGTGATTGTCACAACCCTGTGGGAGCCGGCTTGTCCCGCGAATGGGGCGACGCGGGGCATGGCACCGGCTTTGCCGGTGTTCGCGGGGCAAGCCCGCTCCCACAAGGGTCGGCAACTCACTTGCAATGCCACACAGGGTTCACCGCCCTTCAGCCACCATCAACAACGCCTGCGGCACCGCACTTTGCGGATGCTGCGGCTCCTGCAGGCTGACCAGGCGCAACCCAGCCATGTCCAATGCATTCAGCCAACTGGCCAAAGTGCGGAAGTACCAAGGCATTGGCCGCCAGTCCCCGGCAAACCCTGCGAACGACTCTTCCCGCCAGCCATCCTGATAATCGCCCGCAGCCACACTCCAGGGGTGCAACGTCTGGATCACCACTGCACCACCCGGAGCCAGCAGCCCATTCATCGCCGCCAACAAGGGGATGACGTCCTGCTGCAACAACGCAAAATTGGCACAAACCAAATCGTAGCCACGGCCAACGCTGACGTCGCCCTCGGCCAGCTGTGCGTAACTGCCAAGGTGCACCTCGGCGGAGCCTGCCGCACGGGCCGCCTCCACCAGGGTGTGGTCGCCATCCACGCCGACCGCCTCGATACCGCGATCAGCCAGCGCCCGCAGCAACCAGCCTTCACCACACCCAAGGTCGAGCACGCGCTCGGGTTGCCGGCTGAGAATGGCCAGCAGGATTGCCTGGTCTGTCACCTGCCGACGGCTCTCGATGGCGCCACTGCGCACCGCGTCGATCCAGGCTTGGGCGTTGTGCTGCCAGCTATTGAGCACGTGCGTTTCGGCGTCGAGCATGGGTAGTCCCTCATGGCTGGATTCGCTGTCTAACATCACTGTGCCCCCGCCAAGAGGTGCGTTGCAAGGCCCGCCATTGCGCTGGCAATCAGTACGCTGATCACTCCGCGCCTGAAGCGGAATAATGCGATTGCCGCGGACACGAAACACACTGACGGGTGGCTCAGCCATCGTGTTTCCCCACTCACTGAGTATTCGTCGTATCACTGCAGGCCAATGTCATGGCTTGCCAGGTTTGCGCATCGGCGGGAATCAAGTGCTCGATGCGCAGCGATGCCACTGTTATATCCTGAGGCATGCCAAACGTCGTGAACGTCGAGAGAAACTTCAACTCGCCCTGGCTCGAGCGCAGCCGAGTCAGCACCACGGGCGACGACGATACGACTGCGGTACGCACTTGGGGCGTCGGCAGTTGCGCCAATAGGCTCGCCAACGCCGCGTTGCCGGCTGCTTCGCGGGAGGCGCGTTGCCAAGCGATTGCGCGGACTTCCTCCATGTTGACCAAGGCATCACCCAACCCCCCAGGGCAAAACAGCAACTGCAGCAGATTGAGCGCTGTGCAGTTGCGCATATTGACCCCGGCTATGTGCAGCAGCCGGGTTGCAGCGGTGTTGGCTGCGGTGATGCGCCAAGTACTGTCCAGAACGATCGCAGGCGCAGGGTTGTTGGCCTGCAAAATATGCGCAATCGCCTCGTGCACCATTGCCATCGCGGGCGCATTCAGCGGCGACGCGGTGTAGCGGGGCGCATAGCCTGCCGCGAGGAAAACCTCGTTGCATGCCTCCAACGGTACGTCCAGCGCAGAAAGCAAGGCATGCAATGTGCCTGGGCTTGGTTTGGCGCGACCGGTCTCCACGCAGCTCAGGTGACGCTGGGATACGTTGGCGCGTAGCGCCAGCTCAAGCTGACTCAAACCTGCCTGTTGACGGTGCCGGCGCAATTGGTTGCCTGCCGGGTTACCGGGTGACACGGTCGGGTGAAAAGGGCGGTTACTCATGGGGCAACTCTGACGGGGCGTGAGCGGAGGCGTCGATGACCTGTGAGGTCATTGAGCAGGCTGCAACCATAGCACTACCTTGTCGCGGTATTGGTTATGGAGCGTTGCAGATGAAAAGCACTTGGATCGCGCTGGCTACCCTGATGTCGTTTTCGTTGTACACCGGCTGGACGATGTTCATTGCAGAGCAATCATTGCTCGCATTTGGCCTTGAACTGATGGCCCGGCCTGACACCGCGCAGGTTGTAATCGACTTGTACGTGATGGCTGGGCTTGCATGCGCCTGGATGATCACGGATGCCCGTTCGAAAGGGCGATCGTGGTTACGGGTTGCCCCTTTTTTGCTGCTCACGGCTGTGTTTGTGTCAGTGGGGCCGCTTCTGTACATCGTGTTTGAAGGCTTTGGCAGGCGCTCGGCACATCCTGCTCAGGAGGGGGCGTGATGCACGGTGCCCTGTCTGTCTATGCGGTCTGTGTTGTCGCGCTGTTCATGAAGATGCTGGCGATCTCTTGCTACCAAGGCTATTACCGCCTGCGTTACCAGGCCTTCACCAATGGTGAAGACGCAGCGTTCTTCGGGCGCTTGGCCAATGTTGAAGAACTGCCGCAGGTCAGCCGGGCGGGCAGGGCTTGGGCGAATGATCTGGAGAATATTCCAGCGTTTTTTGCCTTGGCCGGCTTGGCTATTGCGCTGAATGTTGCTGCGGTCGTCATTATTTGGCTGAGTGTGGTGTTCACCGTTGCCAGGGTGGCGCATACGGTGTGCTACCTGAGCGGTTTGCAGCCCTGGAGGACAGTCAGCTTTGCGGTGGGGCTGGTGTGCTTACTGGGGCTAGCGGTAACGGTCTTGCAGGCTTGTGGGTTGTAAGTAGGCTTTAGGATCTTGGGGCGCAAAACGCCCCAACAATCTCAAGCTTAAACAAAGCCAGAGCAGGTCAGTTACTCACCATCAACTCCGGCCCAAGGTAATTGTTGACCAGCTCGATATCGTCATCCCCCAGGCTGCCCACCGATGACGCCAGGCGCAGGCGCGACATCAGGTAGTTCAACTTGGCCTCGAACAGGTCATGCCGTGCGTCAAAGAGCAATTCCTCCGCATTAAGCACATCCGAGTTGGTACTGGTACCGCCCTCCTTGAAGCCCTTGCGTGTCGAGGTCAACGAGCGTTCGTTGGACGCGACGGCCTTTTCCAGCGCATGGATACGCATGGCGCCACTCTGCACACCTCGGTACTCACGGGTGGTGCCGGAGATGACTTCCTGGCGGGTGGCGTCGAGCTCGTCCAGCGCTTTCGAACTGTTGGCGCTGGCCTGGCGGGTCAGCGCGCTGGTGCTGCCACCGCTGTACAGCGGGATGTTCAGTTCCAGGCCGATCGAGCTGTACTGGTTGCGCTGGTTCAGCTCTGAAATCGATTGGCTGCTGCCCGCGGTGTAGCCCGCAACGAAGTCCAGGGTCGGCCAATGCCCGGCCTTGGCCCGGTTCACCTCTTCTTCTGCCAGTTCGTAGCTGTGCCGGCGGGCGTGAATCAGCGGGCTGTCGGTTTGTGCTTTGACCAGCCAGTCCTGCAGGTTGCCCGGCAGCAGCGGCGGGGTGGTGAAGCCTGGCTGCAAGGTGGTCAGCGATGCCGGGGTTTCACCGATGTACTCCTCGAGCTTGCGGCGGGCGTTGACCAGGTTGTCCTGCGCCTCGATCAGGTCGGCCTCAGCCAGGTCGCGGCGAGCGACCGACTCGTCGATATCGGTCACCGTGCCGGCGCCCAGCTCCATGCGCCGTTTCGCTGACGCAAGCTGCTCCTCGAAAGCGTTCAGCTTGGCCCTGGCCAGCGTGATGGTTTCGCTGGCCAACAGCACATCGAAATAACTGTCGGCCAGGCGCACCGCGGCATCCTGGCTCTTGGCATCGAACACCGCGACGCTGTAGTCGGCACGCTGCTGGCCCTGGCGGTATTCGGCCATTTTCTGTTTGTTGAACAGCGGTTGGCGCAGGCGCACGTTGGCGCCTTTAGAGTCATAGTCCAGGTCGTTGTCCTGGCCGCTCTGGCGCTGCGAGCCATTGACCTTGTTGTAATAGGCCGTGGCATTGATCTGCGGCAGCAGGCCGGCCTGGCCGATGGCCCGGTTCTCCAGGCCGGCCTGTTTCTCATGCTCGGCGGCATGGTAGATGGGCCCTTGGTACTGCAGCAGGTCCCAGGCTTGCTTCAGGTCCATGGCACTGGCTGGCAAGGACAACCCCAACAGGCACAACATCAGGCAGTGGCGGTTCATCTCATTGCTCCTTGAAGGCGCTGTCGACGCGTTCGAGCATGGGTTTGAGCAGGTAGCTGAGCAGGTTGCGCTCGCCGGTCTTGATGGTGACGGTGGCTGGCATGCCGGGGCGTATGTGGTTGCTGCCCAGCAGGCTCATGCCGGCGGGTGAGACGTCAACCTGCGCCAGGTAGAACGGCTGCTTGCTTTCTTCATCAAGCAGGCGGTCGGCAGAGATGGTTTTGACCCGGCCGGGGATGTTTGGGGTCTGGGCGTGGTTGAAGGCCGGGAAGGCGATGTCCACGGCAAGCCCTGGGACCATTTTGTCGATGGCCTGCACCGGGATCATCGCGTCGACCTGCAGCGGCTCGTCGAGCGGGACGATTTCCATCAGCTTGGCGCCAGGCTGGATAACCCCGCCGACCGTGGCGATGCCCAGCGCCTGGACCATGCCATCGATGGGTGAACGGATCACCGTGTGGGTCACTTCATAGTCCAATGCACGCAAGCGGTCGGCCAGGGTGGTGTTTTCCTTGGCGGTGTCAGTCAGTTGCGATTCGACTTCTTTCAAGTAATCGTGCTGGCGCTGAAGCATGCGCAGTTTGATCTCGGTGGCCTGGCTGCGCACCCGGGCGATGTTGTTGAGGTTCTCGGCCTGGCCGGCGGAGAGGTCGGCGTTGCTGCGCTCCAGTTCCAGCAGGCGGTTGCGCGGTACATAGCCTTCGGCGGCCAGCACGCGGGTCCCTTGCAGCTCCTGGCCGAGGAAGTTGATCTGCGAGGCGCGGGCGCCGTACACCTGCTGCAGGCCTTTGAGCTGCACGGCCGATGCCGCCAGGTTCTCTTCGAGGATGCTGAGTTCGCCCGCCAGGCCGGCGCGGCGGGTGTCCAGCAAGCGCTGCTGCAAGTCCATGGCGGCCAGCAGGCGTGGGTCTGCGCCGAAGCGCTTGAGCAGCGCGGGGTCGAAGGTTACCGTGTCGCGGTTGTCGCGCTCGGCTTCGAGGCGGTTTTCCACGGTTTTGCTGACAATGTACTGGGCACTGACTGCGCCCTGTTCGGCCACGGCCCGCAGGGCATCGAGGCGAACCAGTTCCTGGTCCTTTTTCACCACGTCGCCTTCGCGCACCAGGATCGCCTCCACGGTGCCGCCGCTCAAGTGCTGCACGGCCTTGCGATTGCTGCTGACCTTGACCGTGCCGGTGGCGACCACGCCGGCATCCAGCGGCGCCAGCCAGGCCCACAGCAAAAAGCCGCCGAAGCCGGCCAGCACCAGCCACAGGCCCCAGCGCACCGGCTTGCCGGCATCCAGGTCGATCAGGCTCTTGGCCTCGGCAGGGATCAACTCGGTCGGTTGGCTCATGTGCATGATCGGTTACTCCCGTACTTTTACCGAAGCCAGCGGCGCTGCTGCGGCCGCTGGTATCACGCTTGCCTTGCGCAGGGCGGCAAAGACTTCGTCGCGCGTGCCCAGCATCTGCACGCCGCCGTCACGCAGCATCAGCACCTTGTCGACGGCGCACAGTACGTTGGGCCGGTGAGAAATCAGCACCACCGTGGCGCCACGGCCTTTGAGTTCGCCCAGGGCATCGACCAGGGCCTTTTCCCCGACATCGTCGAGGTTGGCGTTGGGCTCATCCAGCACCACCAGGTTAGGTTCGCCATACAACGCACGGGCCAGGGCAATGCGCTGTTTCTGGCCACCGGAAAGCGGGCTGCCATCGGTGCCCAGGCGGGTGTCGTAGCCCTGCGGGAAGCGCAGGATCATCTCGTGCACGCCGGTGCTCTTGGCTGCGCGGATGACCGCATCGCTGTCCACCTCGGCAAACCGCGCGATGTTGTCGGCGATGGTCCCTTCGAACAGTTCGACGTCCTGCGGCAGGTAGCCGAGCCACGGGCCCAGTTCGCCTTTGTTCCAGGTGAAGATGTCGGCGCCGTCCAGGCGCACCTTGCCGGCCTGGGTCGGCCAGACGCCAACCAGCAGGCGGGCGAGGGTGGACTTGCCCGAGGCGGAGGGGCCGATGATGCCGAGGCTTTCGCCCGGCGCCAGGCTGAAGCTCACCCCGCGCAGAATGGTGGTGTTGGTGCCGGGGGCGCCAGCAAACACGTTCTCCACGGCGAGCATGCCCAGGGGGCGCTGCAGCGACATGCTCGGTGGGCGGCGCGGGTAGTCCTGCAGCAGCTCGCTCAGCCGCCCCCAGGCTGACCGGCAGCCAAGCAGTTGCTTCCACGAGGCGATGACCTGTTCCACCGGCCCCAGTGCGCGTCCGGTGAGGATCGAGCAGGCGATCATCATGCCCGGGGTGATCTTGCCTTCGATCGCCAGCAGCGCACCGGTGCCGAGGATCAGCGATTGCAGGGTGATGCGCACGAAGCGCCCGGTGCTACTGATCAAGGCCGCACGGTCGGACGCCAGGGTCTGCATCTGCAGGATGCGCAGATGGCTCTGGTACCAACGCTTGCTGATCGACGGCAGCATGCCCATGGCCTCGATGACCTCGGCATTGCGCAGGTTGTTGTTGGCGTAGTTGGCAGACGACAGCGCCGCGTGGTTGGCCTCGGCCAACGGCTTGTGGGTGGCCTTTTCGGTGAGGTACGCCAGGCCGGCGAGGATCATCGAGCCGATCATCGTAACCAGCCCCAGCAATGGGTGGATCAGGTAGCACACCAGCAGGTAGATGGGCGTCCACGGTGCATCGAAGAAGGCGAACAGGCCATTGCCGGTCAAGAACTGGCGGACCTGTGCCAGGTCTTGCAGGGCCTGGGCCGGGTTGCCACCGGCGCGGTTCAGGTTGCGCTCGAAGGCGGCGCTGAAGATGCGCCGGTTGAGGTCCATGTCCAGGCAGTTGCCGACCCGGATCAACACGCGGGTGCGGATCATTTCCAAGGCGGACATCAGCAGGAACAGCCCGACAACCAGCACGGTGAGCATCGTCAATGTGGTGACGTTACGGCTGACCAGGGCGCGGTCGTAGACCTGGAGCATGTAGACAGCTGGCGTCAACATCATGACGTTTATCACGCCACTGAAGCCTGCCAGTGAGTAGAAGCTGCGGCGCAGGCGAAAGAGCGCCTCGGCCAGCTCGGAACGGGTGCGCGGGTGCTTGTGCATCTGGGGCCTCCCTCTGTACCAAACCGGAGGCCGTTGCGGCGCTCTGGACTGCTCTAGATGTGGCTTCTGGACGGCACGCAGGCGGGTCGCTCTGTAGGCGAATCATCCGAAAACGCTGCGGTGCCCCACAAGCAGGAGCGTAGGTTGCAACGAAACATCTTGTAATATCATTTCGCTCTATAAATTCTTTGAACTTTTTATAAGTCACGTAAAAACAGCGAGTTGCAACGCATTATCATCGGGAGTCATTTTTTCGACGGCTTATTGACAAGGTTTGAACCTGCGACTTTAGTCTTGATTATTCGGGCCGCTCCAACGGACCGCGCTTGACCAGAAGTCATCGCACTACCGATCCCGGAAAACCGAACCACGAACTGCGCACGTCAGTACTGACTGGGCGCGGGATGGACCCTGTTGCCCTGTGTCTTTCTCCCGATAGATCGAGGGCAATCTAAATGGCCAATTTCAGCAAGTCGGACCTGGAGTTCATCCTCAAGCAGATCTTCATCGCCGAAGCCCACGCCAAGGGCGCCAATCTCATCGATCTGCTGCCCAACAGCCAAGTGCCGTTTGGCTTGCGCACCGTGGACGGCAGCTACAACAACTTGGTGGCCGGGCAAAGTGAGTTCGGTGCCGCCGACAATTCCTTCCTGCGTTTGCTTGATGCGTCGTACCGCGCGGCCTATGCCGGCACCGGCACGGTGGTCGACGGGCAGCCGCGCACCATCAGCAACCTGATCGTCGACCAGACGCCGAATAACCCCGCCGCCGTCGAAGCCAATGGCGGCGCGGCGCCGGTGATGAGCCCTGGCCTCGATGGGGTGTTCGGCACCGCTGACGACAAGCCCGTGTTCTTCATCCCCAACCAATCTGCAGACGCGGGCCTGACGGCCGGTTTCAACGCCTGGATGACCTTCTTTGGCCAATTCTTCGATCACGGCCTGGACCTGGTGACCAAGAGCACCACCGACATCGTGTTCATCCCGTTGCAGCCGGACGACCCGTTGTACGTGCCCAACAGCCCGACCAACTTCATGGTGCTGCCACGTGCCGTACGCACGGCCGGCGCGGACGGTGTGCTGGGCACGGCTGACGATGGCCAGCCCAACACCACCTCGCCGTTCGTGGACCAGAGCCAGACCTACAGCTCGCACCCCTCGCACCAGGTGTTCCTGCGCGAATACATGCTCAATGCCGCGGGCGACCCGATTGCCACCGGGCGCCTGATCACCAACCGCGATCTTGGCGACGACGGCAAGTTCGGCACGGCCGACGATGGCAATAGCGAAAATGGCGGCATGGCCACCTGGGCCGTGGTCAAGGCCCAGGCCCGCGACCTGCTCGGTATCAACCTGACCGATGCCGACGTGCACAGCGTGCCGCTGCTGGCGACCGATGCCTATGGCAATTTCCTGCGCGGGCCCAATGGCATGCCGCAGGTGGTGATGCGCGTCAGCAATGGCGCCGATGGGGTTGCCGGCACGGCCGATGATGTGACTCAACTGGTCGAAGGCAATCGCGCCGCGCCGATCAGCCTGGCCAATGCTGTCAGCACCGGGCACGGCTTCCTCGACGATATCGCCCACAACGCCGCGCCCGTGGTGGTCGGCGGCGTGCTGCAGGCCGACGGCGACACCGCGGTGGGCAACGCGCAGCTGGTGGGCCCAGGTGGCAACAACCTGACCTACGACAACGAACTGCTCGACGCCCACTACATCGCCGGCGACGGCCGGGTGAACGAGAACATCGGCCTGACCGCCGTGCACCACGTGTTCCACTCCGAGCACAACCGCTTGGTCCAGCAATCCAAGGACACCATCCTCGCCGCAGGCGACCTGGCCTTCCTCAACGAATGGCTGGTGGATGACGTTGCCGCGCTGCCGACCACACCTGCCGCGATCGCCGCGCTGGTGTGGGATGGCGAACGCCTGTTCCAGGCCGCCAAGTTTGGCACCGAGATGCAGTACCAGCACCTGGTGTTCGAGGAGTTCGCTCGCACCATCCAGCCGCAGATCGACGAGTTTCTGGCGCCCAACGGTTATGACACCTCGATCAACCCGGCCATTCTCGCCGAGTTCGCCCACGTGGTGTACCGCTTCGGCCACTCGATGCTGACCGAGACCGTCGACCGCTTCGACCCCGAGTTCAACCCCGTTCTTACCGACCCCAACAACCCCGACCAGCAGCTTGGCCTGATCGCCGCCTTCCTCAACCCGTTGGCGTTCGCTGGCAGCGGGGCGACGGCCGATGAAGCGGCAGGGGCAATCATTCGCGGCGTGACGCGCCAGGTCGGCAACGAGATCGATGAGTTCGTCACCGAAGCCCTGCGCAACAACCTGCTGGGCCTGCCGCTCGACCTGCCGGCGCTGAACCTGGCCCGCGGGCGCGACACCGGCATCCCCTCACTGAACGAGGCGCGCCGTGAGTTCTATGCCGCCACCGGCGACAGCCAGCTCAAGGCCTACATCAGTTGGGTCGACTTTGCCGACCACCTCAAGCACCCGGCCTCGCTGGTCAACTTCATCGCCGCCTACGGCACCCATGCGACAATCACCGGGGCGACCACGCTGGCTGACAAACGTGCCGCCGCCATGGCCTTGGTGTTCGGGGGCGATGGCGCGCCGCTCGACCGCCTGGACTTCCTCAACGGCACCGGCGCCTGGGCCAACGTGACCCGGGCCGGCAAAGACGGCGTGCTGGGCACTGCGGACGACGTGAGTGGGGTGACCATCACCGGCGTCGACACCATCGACTTCTGGGTCGGTGGCCTGGCCGAGCAGAAGATGCCGTTCGGCGGCATGCTGGGTTCGAGCTTCAACTTCGTCTTCGAAACCCAGCTGGAGGCACTGCAGAACGGCGACCGCTTCTACTACTTGTCGCGTACAGCGGGCCTGAACTTCGGCACGGAGCTTGAAAACAACTCCTTTGCCAAGCTGATCATGCTCAATTCCGACGTCACCCACCTGTCCAACACGGTGTTCCTGACGCCGACGTTCACCCTCGAAGTGAACCAGGCCAACCAGTTCACTGGGCTGGGTGCCGACGGCAAGGCCGACCCTACCGGCGGCATCATGATCTATGGCCAGGAAATCGTCCCGCTGGTGATCCGCGACAACCCGGATACCGTGGGCCCCGACAGCAACTACTTGCATTACACCGGCCTGGACCATGTGGTTCTGGGGGGCACTGCGGGCAATGACATCATCATCTCCAGCGAGGGTGACGACACGCTCTACGGCGATGGCGGCGATGACCGCCTCGAAGGGGGCGCTGGCAATGATGCGGTGCTGGGTGGCGCGGGCGATGACATCATCACCGATTCGTTCGGTGACAACCGCCTGGAAGGCAACGCCGGCAACGATGTAATCGTCGCCGGCAGCATGGGCGTTGCCGGCAACCTGATCCTGGGCGGTGATGGCCAAGACTTCATCATCACCACCGAAGACATCAGCACCACGTTCGGCGGCCAGGGCGACGACTTCATCCTCGGCGCCAAGACCAACCTGCCGCCCACCGGCAACGAGGGCGATGACTGGATCGAGAAGGGCACCCAGGACGGTGCACCCGGCGACAACTTCGCGCCGCTGCTGGGTGACGAAGTGATCGGCAACGACATCTTCGTCGGCGGCGGTGGCTTCGACGAGATGATCGGCGAAGGTGGCGATGACATCTTTGTCGGCAGCGATGCCCAGGACAAGATGGACGGCATGTCCGGTTTCGACTGGGTCACTTACAAGAATGACCAGGTCGGCGTCACTGTCGACCTGAGCCTGGCCGCGCTGGCGCAGCCCCATGGCAACGCGCCGAACCAGAACGCCGGCGTGTTCAACCCGGTCGGCGCCTCGCCGGCCTCGATCCTCGACCGCTTTGCCGAAGTCGAAGGGTTGTCGGGTTCCAAGTTTGGCGATGTGCTCAAGGGTGACGACGTCGATGCAGTCACCATCCTCAACCACGGCGGTGCCACTGGCAGTGCGCTGACCAACGTCGCGCTGATCCATGGGCTGCAGCAGTTCCTGGCCGATGCCGGTTTGCCCACCACCGGCTTTGCCACCGGCAACATCATCCTCGGTGGCAATGGCAGCGACCTGATCGAGGGCCGCGGCGGCGATGACCTGATCGATGGCGACAAGTGGATCAACGTGCGCATCGCGGTGTATGCCGCCGGCGACGTTAACCATACCGGGCCGGAAATCGCCAGCTTCGACAGCATGGTCGACATGATCCCGTTCATGCTCGACCGCACCTATAACCCAGGCCAGCTCAAGGCCGTGCGGGAAGTCCTGCCGGGTACTTCGACGGGCGGCGCGGCGTTCGATACCGCTGTATTCTCCGGTGTTCAGGCCGACTATGTGGTTACCCAGAACAACCGTGGCACGGCCGATGTGTCGGACGATGTATGGACGGTCACCGACACCGTTGCCGGCCGTGACGGCGTCGACACCCTGCTGCATATCGAGCGCCTGCAATTTGCCGATGGCCAGCGCGTGCTGGTGACCGGCGTGAATGCGCAGCCAACCGGCAGCCCGACGGTCACCGACAACAACGCTGGCGCGATCACCGTGGGCGACATGCTGACCGTGAGCATGGCCGGGGTGCGCGATGGCGACAATGTGTCGCCGACCAATCCGCAAGGCGTGCTCAACAACACCTCGGTGTCCTACTACTGGCAGTTCGAGGCGAACCCGGGTAGCGGTGTGTTCGAGGACATCATCCTGCTGCCGGCCGGCGACCTGGCGTTCCAAAGCGCCGATGGCACGGCGTTCAAGGTCTCGCCAGACCTTGCCGGGCTGTCACTGCGGGTGAAGGCGATCTACCAGGATGCGCACGGCACCACTGAAGTGCTGTTCTCGCAACCCACGGCCGTGGTCGAGGCGGGCGCCCCCGTGGTGCCGACCGCGCCGACGCCGGTGGTTGATGCCAGCGAAGGTGGCGCAGGCCTGCACATGGTCCGTTCCGACCTCAACTTCATCCTCGCGCAAATCAAGATCGCCGAGGCTGATGCCGCCGGGCAGGACATCCTCTCGCTGATACCGAATATCCGTGCACCCTTGGGGCTGCGAGCAGTCGACGGTTCGAACAACAACCTGATGAACCTCAACGGCATCAACAACACCCAGTTCGGGGCGGCCGATAATGTCTTCCCACGCCTCACCGACCCGGTGTTCAACCCCGCTGAAGGCGCGCCTGCCGGCTTCTTCGGCCCAGGCTCGCCGGCCATTCCAGGGTCGTCCTACCAGCAAACCAGCGGCGCAGTGTTCGACTCGCAGCCGCGTACCATCAGCAACCTGATCGTCGACCAGACCTCGAACAACCCGGCCGCCTATGCCACGGCCTACGACCCTGGCACCGACGGCGTGCTCAACTTCGGCACGCCGGGTAACGACGATGTGCTCAAGGATGGCGTGCGGGTCGTCGCCAGCCCCGGCCTGGACGGGCAGTTCGGCACCAATGACGACCACGACGTGTACCTGTTCGAAAACACCACGGCGGATGCCGGGCTGTCTGCGCCGTTCAACGCCTGGATGACCTTCTTTGGCCAGTTCTTCGACCATGGCCTGGACCTGGTCACCAAGGGCGGTTCGGGTACCGTGTACATTCCGCTGCAACCGGATGATCCGCTGTATGTGCCGGGTGGCAACACCAACTTCATGGTGCTGACCCGGGCCACCAACCAGCCAGGGCCGGATGGCATTCTCGGCAACGCCGACGACATCCATGAGCACAGCAACACCACCACGCCATTCGTGGACCAGAACCAGACCTACAGTTCGCACCCGTCGCACCAGGTGTTCCTGCGCGGCTATCAGATGACGGACCATGGCCCCGTCGCCACGGGCCGGTTGATCACCAACCGCGACCTGGGCGCCGATGGCAAGTTCGGCAGTGCCGACGACAGCGAAATTGGCGGCATGGCGACCTGGAAAGTGGTCAAGGCGCAGGCCAATGACCTGCTTGGCATTCACCTCACCGATGCCGACGTCAACAACGTTCCGCTGCTGGCGACCGATGCCTATGGCAACTTCATCAAAGGGCCCAATGGCTACCCGATGGTGGTCATGAAGGGCGCCGATGGCCTGGGCGGCACGGCGGATGACGTGCTGGTCGAAGGCAACCCGTTGGCGCCGATCGACCTGACCAACGCCGTACGCACGGGGCACGAGTTCCTTGCCGACATCGCCCACAATGCCGTGCCAGTCTTCAACGGCGGTGTATTGGCACCCGATGCCGGTACCCAGGTCGGCAACGCCGTCCCGGTCAATCCGCAGACCGGCGCCAACCTGGCCTACGACAACGAGTTGCTGGATGCGCACTACATCGCGGGCGACGGCCGGGTTAACGAAAACATCGGCCTGACCGCCGTGCACGCGATCTTCCACGCCGAGCACAACCGGCTGGTGGCGCAGACCAAGGACACCGTGCTTGATTCGGGCGACGTGGGCTTCCTCAACGAGTGGCTGCTCAACCCGGTCAACGCGCTGCCGGCCAGCCAGGCCGAGATCGATGCACTGGTGTGGAATGGCGAGCGGTTGTTCCAGGCGGCCAAGTTCGGTACCGAGATGCAGTACCAGCATTTGGTGTTCGAGGAGTTCGCCCGCACCGTCCAACCGCGTGTCGACCTGTTCTTCGCCCCGACCCAGGTGTACGACGTCGACCTCGACGCCTCGATCGTCGCCGAGTTCGCGCACACCGTGTACCGCTTCGGCCACTCGATGCTGACCGAGACCGTCGACCGTTTCGACATCGACTTCAACGTGGTCAAAGACCCCTCCAGCGCCGACCCCGACCAACAGTTGGGCCTGATCGCCGCATTCCTCAACCCGCTGGCGTACGCCGCCAGTGGCGTCACCCCCGAGGATGCGACCAGTGCCATCGTGCGCGGGGTTACCCGCCAGTCCGGTAACGAAATCGACGAGTTCGTCACCGAGGCGCTGCGCAACAACCTGCTCGGGCTGCCGCTCGACCTGCCGGCGATCAACATCGCCCGTGGCCGCGATGTGGGTATCCCTTCGCTCAACGCCGTACGCCGCGACATCTATGGGCAAACCGGCGATACCCAACTCAAGCCCTACACCAGTTGGGTCGACCTGGTGCAACACCTCAAGCATCCGGAGTCGTTGATCAACTTCATCGCCGCCTATGGCACGCACAGCACCATCACCGGGGCAACCACCCTGGTGGACAAGCGTGCGGCGGCGATGGCGCTGGTGTTCGGCGGCGACGGTTCGCCGCTTGATCGGCTCGACTTCCTCAACGGCACCGGGGCTTGGGCCAACGTGACACGGCCGGGCAAGGACGGCGTGCTGGGCACGGCCGATGACCTGAAGGGCGTCACGGTGACCGGTGTCGATGCCATCGACCTGTGGATCGGCGGCCTGGCCGAGGCAAAAACTCCGTTCGGCGGCATGCTCGGTTCAACGTTCAACTTCGTGTTCGAGAACCAGCTGGAAAAACTCCAGGACGGCGACCGCTTCTACTACCTGGAGCGCACCGCTGGCCTGTCGATGAACGCGGAACTGGAAAGCAACTCGTTCGCCAAGCTGATCATGGCCAACACCTCGGCCACCCACTTGCCGGGCCTGGTGTTCTCGGACCCGGCGTTCTACCTCGAAGTGGACCGCAGCAAGCAGTACAACGATGGCCTGGGCAATGCCGACCCGCTGGGCGAGAACGGCCAGCAGGTGGTGTTCCGCGACAGCCCGCTGACCGCAGGGCCGGACAGCAACTACATCCGCTATGCCGGTGACGAGCACATAGTGCTGGGTGGCACCAACGGCGCGGATGTGCTCGTCTCCGGCGGGGGGGACGACACGGTCTGGGGCGATGCCGGCAATGACCGCATCGAAGGCGGCAACGGCAACGACCAACTGCGCGGTGGTGCTGGCGACGACATCATCAGCGACATGGGCGGTGACGACAATATCCAGGGCGGCGACGGCAACGACGTGCTGCACGGCGGTAATGGCATCAACCTGATCATTGGCGGTTTCGGCAACGACTTCATCGTCACTGGTGAAGACGCTTCCGAGGCCATCGGCGGCCAGGGCAATGACTTTATCCTGGGCAGCAAGGCCAACGAACAGGACATGGGCAACGAAGGCGACGACTGGATCGAGAAGGGCACCTCGGACGGTGCCCCTGGCGACAACTTCGACCCGCTCGGCAACGACCCGATCATCGGCAACGATGTGTTTATCGGCGGCAACGAGAACGACAAGTTCAACGGCGAAGGGGGCGACGACATCATGGTCGGCAGCCTCGGCTTCGGTGACCGCTATATCGGCGGCTCCGGCTACGATTGGGCGACCTTCAAGGGGCTCGCCCAAGGGGTGACCATCGACTACAGCGACCGCTTCTTCGATGTGCCGCCGGTACCGGGTTCGGGGGCATCGGCGCTGGTGCGTTTCGACATCATGGAGGGCCTGTCAGGCTCGGCGCACGGTGACTTCCTACGCGGCGACAACGAAGATGCCGCCTCGCTGCCCACCGCCGGTGCCAATGGCAGCGTGCTGACCAACATCAGCCTGATCAACGGCCTGGCTGATCTGCTGGCGGCTGGCGCGACGTTCTACGACGGCGGCAACATTATCCTCGGCGGCAGCGGCAGCGACCTGATCGAAGGCCGCGGCGGTGACGATATCCTCGACGGTGACAAGTGGCTCAACGTGCGCATCAGCGTACGCGCCAACAGCGATGGCACTGGCCCGGAAATCGCCTCGTTCGACAGCATGGAACCGATGGTACCGTTCATGCTCAACGGCACCTACAACCCCGGGCAACTGGTGATCGTGCGGGAGATCCTGAAAGGCACTGACAACTTCGACACCGCGCTGTTCTCAGGCGTGGCGACGGACTACAACGTCGTGGTCGATGGCAATACCGTGATTGTCACCGACCTGGTAGCGGGGCGTGACGGCGTCGATCGGCTGACCGGCATCGAGCGGCTGCAGTTCTCCGACCGGGCCATCGCCTCCGGTGTCGGCACGGCCGCCAACGCAGGCCCGTCGGGCCACCTGGTGATCCTCGACGATGCCACCGGCGTACGCGATGACACACCGGTGGCTGGCCAGCTGCTGCGGGTCACTGACCTGGCTGTGCACGATGCGGACAACACCAGTGCAAGCAACCCGACCGGCGCGGTCAACGGCCCGGTCGCCTATTACTGGCAGGTCGAGCAATTGCCGGGTTCGGGGGTGTATGAGGACATCACCTTCGTCGCGGCCGGCGAGGTGTCGCGGGCCATCGGCAGCACCTACCGGGTGACCGACGATGTGGCGGGGCTGAGCATTCGGGTGCGGGCGGTGTATCAGGATGCCAAGGGCACCCTGGAAATCGTCGACTCCGCGCCGAACAGCGCGCCGAGCGCCGGGCCGGCCGTGACCGGCTTGCTGGTTCAGAACCAGACGCTGACGGCCAACCCGGCCACCATTGTCGATGCCGACGGCCTGAGCAACCCGCAGTTCACCTTCCAGTGGCAGTCGAACCGGGGCGTTGGCTGGGTCAACATTGCCGGCGCCATCAACAGCACCTTCGTCCTGACCCAGGCGCAGGTGGGGCAGAACATGCGGGTGGTGGTCAGCTACGTGGATGACTTCGGCGTGCACGAAAGCGTCGCCTCCGACATCCTCGACCCGGTGGCCAACGTCAACGATGCACCGACAGGCGCGGTGCTGATCAGCGACACCACACCGGACCGCGGCCAGGTGCTGACCGCGCTCACCGCTGGCATTGCCGACCTCGACGGGCTGGGTACGTTCAGCTTCCAGTGGCAGCAAGGCAGCGGCAGCAGCTTCAGCAACATCGTCGGCGCAACGGCGGCCACCTTCACCCCGGGCTTTGCCCAGGGTAACCAGCAACTGCGGGTGATCGTGCGCTACACCGACGGCTTCGGCACGCTGGAGACGCTGACGTCGGCAGCAACCGCGCCCGTCGTGGTGCCGCCCGGTGTGACCCTGGTCGGTACCAACGCGGCCAACACCCTGACCGGTTCGGCGGGTAACGACGTGATCTCGGGCCTGGGCGGTAACGATACCCTCAACGGATTGGGCGGCGCGGACCAGCTGTTCGGCGGCCTGGGTAACGACGTGCTCAACGGCGGTGACGACCCCGACATCCTCAACGGCGACGATGGCAACGACACCCTCAACGGCGGGCTTGGCGCGGACGCCATGAACGGTGGTGCCGGCAACGACACGTTCGTGGTCGACAACGCCGGTGACACGGTGACCGAGGCGCTGAACGGCGGGACCGACCTGGTGCAGACCAGCCTGGCAAGCTACACGCTGACGGCGAATGTCGAGAACCTGACCTACACCGGCAGCAGCAGCTTCACCGGCACCGGCAACGCCTTGGCCAACACCCTCACTGGGGGGGCCGCCAACGATGTGCTCAATGGCGGTGCGGGGGCCGACCGCCTGGTCGGTGGCGTCGGCAATGACACCTATGTGGTCGACAATGCCAACGATGTGGTGGTCGAAGCGTCGGGTGCTGGTACCGATACCGTGCAGACCTCGCTGGGTACCTACACCTTGGCCGGCAACGTCGAGAACCTGACCTTTACCGGGGTGGGCAACTTCACCGCCACGGGCAATGGGCTGGCCAACCTCATCAACGGCGGGGCAGGTAATGACACGCTCAATGGTGACGGCGGCAACGACATCCTCAATGGCAACGCGGGCAACGACACGCTCAACGGTGACGCCGGCAACGACCAGCTGTTTGGTGGGCTGGGTATCGATACCTTGAACGGCGGCGGTGGCGATGACAGCCTCGATGGCGGTGATGGCAATGACTCACTGCTGGGGGGCGCTGGCAACGATACGCTGCTGGGTGGCCTGGGCAACGACACCCTGGACGGTGGCGTCGGCGTCGATTTGCTGCAGGGTGGCGATGGCAACGACACGCTGTTTGGTGACGTCGGCAACGACACCTTGCTGGGGGGGGCCGGCAACGACTTCATCAACGGTGCCGCTGGCAACGATACAGTCACAGGTGGGGCGGGCAACGACACGATGATTGCCACTGACGGCAATGATGTCTTCCAGTTCGCTGCAGGCTTTGGCAACGACCTGATCATCAACTTCGATGCCATCGCGTCGGGCGGCCAGGACCGGCTGGACATCACCGCGCTCAATATCACGGCTGCCACCTTCGCTGCCAGCGTCACCATCGCCGATGTCGGCGCTGATACGCTGGTCAGCATCGGCGCTGCCGACTCGATCCGCCTGGTGGGGGTGGCCGACGCCACGACGGTGACGGCGGCAGACTTCATTCTGGCGGGGTGAGTGGCTGAGCGTTCGTCGTCCCAGAATCGACGCATTCTCGTGTAGGAGCAGCCTTGTGCTGCGAAGAGGCCGGTGACAGCACAGCGTATTTTCGCTGCTGTCACCGGCCTCTTCGCAGCACAAGGCTGCTCCTACCGGGTTCGCGTAGGGCAGTGTTGAAGCGACCGCGGTTCACTCACGGCTCAAGGCGGCATGCACTTTCAGCTCTTCATCGATAAAGGCCGCAATCATCGCCCGGTACACCCGTTCCACCACGTCGGGCGACGCCCCGGTATCGCTGGCTATTGCACGCACCTTGGCAATCACCTGCTCGACCCGCGCCGGTGCGCGCACATCGTCGGTGGTCTTCTTGAAAGTGGCTGCCTGGGCGACCAGTTGGCCGCGTTGGGCGAGCAGCGCGACCAGATTCTGGTCGATGTGATCGATGCGCGAGCGAACGTCCTCGATCGATGTGCAACGTACGTCCATGTAGGGCTCTCTATGTTGATGGGCAAGCAAGTCGACCGACATTAGCACAGGCGCCGTGGCAGGCTTCAGAAGTCGTAGCGCAGATCCAGCACCGCATTGCGCGGTGCACCATAGTGGCCGTAGCTGCCGGCCATGCCGGAGTAGTACTTCTCATCAAACAGGTTGTTCACATTCAAGGTGGCCGAGAGGTGGTCATTGACCTGGTAACGCGCCATCAGGCTGGCCACCGCATAGTCGTCGTCCTTGGCCTTGGCATTGTTCAGCTCTTTGAACGTCAATGACTTGCTGGAATCCCAGTTGACGCCACCGCCGACGGTCAGCTGTTCCCACTCACCCGGGAGGCGGTAGGTCGTCCACAGGCGGAAGGTGTCCATGGGCAACTGGGTGTTCAGGCGATTGCCATCGGCATCTTCGGTCCGCGCATGGCTGTAGCCCGTCTGCATATTCCAGCCTGGCGCGATCTCGCCGCTAAGCTCAAGGTCCAACCCTTGGGTCCTGGCACCGTTGACTGCGCGGTAGGCCGACGAGCCCGAGGGCGTGGTCTGCCCAGGATCGAGTTCCGCGAAGTTGTCCCGCTCCACCCTGAACACTGCCGCATTGGCATTCAGGCGACCCTGGTAGAATTCACCTTTCCAACCCATTTCGTAGTTCTTGCCAATGACCGGAGCGAGCGTTTGGCCATCTTTGTCCTGTGAAGATTGGGGTTGGAAAATATCGGTGTAGCTGGCGTAGACGGATTGCTCCGGTGTCAGGTCATAAACCACGCCGGCGTAGGGTGTGACTTCGCCTGTCTCACGCATCTGGCGGGGTATGTGCAGCCCGGTCGTGCGCATCGTGAAGCTGTAGTCGTAACTGTAGTTCGACACCCGAGCGCCTAACAGCAGGTGAAGTTCATCGGTGAGGTTGAACCGGTTGGCCACGAAGTACCCACTTTGTCGGGTTTTGATGTCCAACAGCACCGAGGGACGATAGCCATCGCGTACCAGGTAGTTGTCCCAGGTATAGAAGTTGAAGTCAGTGTTGCCACCGCTCAGGGAGTCGTGGTTGTTCTGATAATCCGAATAGTTGTAGCCGACCACCAGATCATGGGCGCGACCGAACAACGCATAGGTGCCCTGCAGGTTTACGTCGACACCTTTCTGCACTTGATCGGCAGAAATCATCGCCCGCTCGGCGCTGGCAACACCGGTCTGCTGATTCAGGTAGCTCGTCCCTGTCGTACTCCTGAACCAGCCCAGGTCCGCATCGCGATCAACGTCCATGTAGTTCGTCACTACCCTGAGCTTCCAGTCATTGGCCAACTGCTGCTCCACGGTAGCGGTGTAGTTCAGGGTCTCGAAATCATCGTACATCCAACGGGCGCCAGAGCTGGTGGCGCGCGAAAAATCGGTTTGCTGGCCGTTGTCAAAGAGCAGGGGAACACCGGGGGAGCCGGTCGATCGGTACTTCTGGTAATCCACACCAAAGCGCACCAGCGTGGTGTCGCTCAGGTCGGCCTCAACGACACCGTAGAGAATTTCTCGCTTCTGGTCGTACCAGTCCATGAAAGTGTGGTTATCCTGCTTGGCCGCCACCAGGCGACCGCGCACATTCCCGGTTTCAGTCAGCGGGCCCGACACATCCGCTTCGCTGCGGTAGTTGTCCCAAGCACCCACGGTGGCTTTGACGTAGGACTTGAATTCATGCGTCGGCTTCTTGCGGATCAGGTTGATCAAGCCCCCCGGTTCACCGGAGCCGCTCATCAGGCCAGTTGCCCCTCTAACGATCTCGATCCGGTCGTACAAGGCCATGTCCAGCAGTGTGCTGGGCATGTTGCGGGTCTCGTTCTGCTGGCTGGTGTTGACGCCATCGAACTGATAGCTGTTGATGGCACTGCCACGCGAATAGATGTTGAAACGTTCCCCGCCATCTTGTGAAAGGGTGATGCCAGGGGTCTCCTTCAGTACATCGGTGATACTGGCAAGGTGCTGGTCGTCCATCCGCTGGCGGGTGATGACACTGATCGATTGTGGCGTCTCACGAATCGACAGGTTCATCTTGGTGGCCGTGCTGGTCACTCCAGTCGTGTACGAACCAGTGCCCTCGGTCGTCGCCCCCAGCCCTACACTGTTCACCTGCGTCGGCGACAGCTCCAGCGCTGTGCTTTCTTCGCCTGCCGGGACAATGAAATAGCGATCATCACGTTCGCGCAGCACCCGCAGGCGGCTGCCCGACAGCAACGCCTGCAAGCCGTCGTCGACCCCGTAGACACCGTTAAGGCCGGCAGTCTTCTGGCCCTGGGTAGACGTCGGGTCGAACGACAGCACGATACCCGCCTGGGTGGCGAACCGGGTCAGGGCCTGCCCCAGGTCACCCTGGCCGATGTGGTATTCGCGGGGGGCGGTGTCCGCCAGGGCAGCAGTGGCGGCGAAGCCGGGCAGCAACAGGCACGAAACGAACAGCGCCTTGCGGATACCAGCCGCCAGCGGGCGGAGCGGATGATGCGTTTTCATGGAGGGCTTCTCTTATGTTGGCAAGCGGGTCATGCACCCGTTACCCCTGAGTCGAATGAGAAAGAGAAGAAATCTCATCGATGCGAAAAAAACTTCACGCTGTGTTCAGTTCGCTGACTGTCACCCAGTAGCGGGTGCGGCGTTCGATGCTGACCGGCAGCACACTGGTGATCGCCCGCAAGGCCTTGTCGGTGTCATCCACCGGGAACGTACCACTCACACGCAGCGCCGCTACGGCGGGGTCGCAGCGCAGCCAGCCGCTACGGTAGCGGGCAAGCTCCGGGATGAAGTCGCCGAGGCGCTGTTCATTGGCCACCAGCAGGCCTTGGGTCCAGGCATCCTGTTCGGCGGCCAAGGGCTTCGCTGCAGCAACCTGCGCCGCAGAGAATCGGCTGAACTGCCCTGGCTGCAGCAGCAGTGGCTGGCCATGGCTGGGCAGGACGCGCACCTGGTGTTCGAAGACTTCGACCTGGGTTTGCCCCTGTATGACCCGCACTGCAAACCGAGTCCCCAAGGCTTGCACCCGGCCATGCAGTGTCTGCACGAAGAAGGGGCGGCCAGCGGGGTCGCTGGCCGTGGTGACCATCACCTCACCTTGGCGCAGGCGCACCAGACGCTGCTGCGCGTCATAGCGCACATCGGCGGCACTGTCGGTATTGAGTAACACTTGCCCACCGTCTGCCAGTGTGACGGGGAGGCGCTGGCCCACCTTCGTGCGGTAATCGGCGAGCCACATGCCGTTGTGCACTTGATCGTAGCTGGCCCAGCCCAGGGCACTGCCGCCCAACAACAAGGCCACGCCCTTGATCACCGTGCGGCGGGTATTGAGCTGCGCCTGGCTGGCAAGGTCCAGCGTGCGGCAGCCGACGCTGGCGGGGATGCCTTGCAGGCGTTGCTGCAGGTGCTCGATCTGTTGCCAGGCCCATTGGTTGGCCGTCGTCTGCTGTAGCCAGTGCTGCCAGCCAAGGTGGTCCTGCGGCCCGGCCGAGCCGCTCTGCAGCAGGGTGTACCACTGCACGGCCTGCTCCAGTGCCTCGCGTTGCCTGGGGTCGATCAGCGTCATGCCAGCCCCGCCTCAAGGTTGAACAGCAGGCAGTGGTGCAGTGCCTTGGCCATGTAGCGGTTGACCGATGACAGTGAAATCCCCAACTGTTCGGCGATGTCCTTGTACGGCATGCCCTCCAGTTGCGACAGCAGAAACGCACGGCGCACGTCCGGCCCCAGGCCGGCCAGCATGGCGTCCAGCTCACAGAGGGTTTCCAGCAGCAACGCGCGTTCTTCCTCGGAGATATCCAGCGCCTGCGGTTGCTCGGCCAGTGTTTGCAGCCACGCCCGCTCCAGGCGCGCGCGGCGCACGTGGTCGATCATCAGGCGGCGGGCAATCGTGGCGAGATAGCCCTTCGGCTCGCGCACGGCGCGCAGGCGCTCGGCGGCATTGTCAGCGGTGAGGATGCGCACGAACACGTCCTGGACCATGTCGGTTGCCAGGTGCCGACACGCCAACCTTGGCTGCAGCCAACTGCGCAACCAGCGATGGTGGTCGCGGTAGAGATCATCGACCTGAGCATGCACTTCCCTGTGAGGCTTCTTCATACATTCGAATTCAAATAAGAATTCTTATCATTATGGAGGCGGGAGGGGCGCAGCGACAAGGGGGCGTCGCGCGACCGTCATGAGGCACGCGCGCTTACAGCGGCCACCTTGCGTCGCCTACGATTTCTGAGGTTGGTGTTCCGATCGCAGCTCAATGCCCCACCAGCTCGCCCAGCAACCGCTGTTTGTAAGCGTGCAGCACCGCACTGTCGCGCTCACGCGGGTGCGGCAAGTCGATGCGCAGGTCCTCGCGGATTCTGCCAGGGTGGGCATCCATCACGATCACCCGGTCACCCAGGTACAGCGCCTCCTCTATATCATGGGTGACCATGATCACGGTGCACCGCTCCTGCACCCAGATGCGCTGCAGCTCTTGCTGCAGCCTGACCCGGGTCAGGGCATCGAGGGCGCCGAGCGGCTCGTCGAGCAGCAGCACCTTAGGTTTGTTCACCAGCGCCCGGGCAATGGCCGCGCGCTGGGCCATGCCGCCGGAGAGCTGGTGCGGGTAGGCGTGCTCGTAACCGCTCAGGCCCACCAGCTCGATGTGCTCAGCCACCAGGCGGTCCTTGTGCGTGGCTGGCATGGCGTGGTTTTTCAGGGCCAGGGCAATGTTCTGCTGCAAGGTCATCCACGGGAACAGGCGGTGGTCCTGGAACACGATGCCGCGTTCCAGGCCCGGCCCGCGCACGGGGTGCTGGTCGAGCAGGATCTGCCCGTGATAGTCCTGGTCGAGGCCGACGATCAGCCGCAGCAGCGTGGACTTGCCACAGCCGCTGGCGCCGACAATGCTGACGAATTCGCCAGGTTGGATGTTCAGCTCGATGTCCTTGAGCACTTGCATCGGCTTGCCCTTGAGGGCGTAGGTCTTGCTCAGGCCACGAAGGGTCAGTGCGCCGTAGGTGGCGGTGGTGGGTAGAGCATGGGCGATGGCGTTCATGGTCGGGCCTTTCAACGGGTCGGGCGCCAGCGCAGCAGGCGGCGGGAGAGGAGGGTGCAGAGCCAGGACATCAGGTAGCCGCACAGGCCGATGCACAGCACGCAGACCACGATGATCTCCATGCGCGCGCCGGCTTCGGCGGTCATCATCAGGCTGCCGAGGCCGGCACCGGAAGACAGGAACAGCTCGCTGCCGACCGAGGTCACCCAGGCGAATGCCAGTGCCTGCAGCACGCCAGCGGCGATGCCCGGCAAGGCGGCAGGCAGCAGGATCAGGCGCAGCTGCTGGGCGCGGCTGAGCATCAGCACGCGGGCAGCTTCGCGGTGCTGGCCTTCGACCTGGCGCAGGCTTTCGAAGGTGTTGAGCACCATGGGGTACAAAGCCGCGAGGCTGACGATCAGCAGCTTGGCGCTTTCGCCGTTGCCCAGCCACAGGGCGATCAACGGGATCCAGCCCAGCATCGGCACCTGCCGTAGGGCATGGAACAGCGGCGCGATCAGGCGGTTGGCAGGGGCGGACAGGGCCATCAGCGCGCCCAGCCCCATGCCGCCGACAATGCCCACCGCCAGGCCGGTGCAGGTGCGCAGCAGGCTTGCCCACAGGTTGATCAGCAGCTCGCCGCTGCCCAGCAGTTCGACCCATGCCGACCCTACCTGCGCCAGTGGCACGAAGGCGTAGGCGCCGGCAGCGTCCTGGCGCGAGGCGTATTCCCAGGCGCCGAGCAGCAGCAACGGCAGCACCAGGCCACGGATATTGTGTCGTTTCATCACTGCCTCCTCAGCGGCTTTGCCAGCCAGACAAGCGCCGCTCCATGCGGCGCAGGGCAAAATCCAGGGTGAAGCCGATCACACCGGTGATCACCACCCCGACCATCACGACATCAATGCGCAGCATCTGCCGGCCCATTTCGATCATCTGCCCCAGCCCGCTGTCGGCGGCCAGCAGCTCGCAGGCCACCAGCACCACCCAGGCGCGGGTCAACGCCACGCGCACGCCGGTGACGATCGCGGGCACGGCAGCGGGCAGGGCAATACGGCCGACCAATGTAGTCCAGCGCAGGCGGTACACCGCTGCGACCTCGAAGTGACTGCGCGGGATGGCGCGCACCCCTTCACAGGTGGCCAGGGCCACGGGGAAGAACGCGGTCTTGGCGACAATGACGATCTTGAAGGTTTCATCGACGCCAAACAGCAGCACGAACATCGGGATCAAGGCGATGCTGGGCACCTGGCGAAGCGTGTGGAACAGCGGTGCGCAGTAGGCCTCCACGGTGTTTGACAAGGCCAGCGCCGTGCCGAATGCCAGGCCGCCGAGCGCGCCGCCGACAAAGCCCAGGGCCAGGCGTGAAAGGCTGCCGGAAAGGTGTTCCTGCAGCTCGCCGGTGGCCAACAGGTCGGTGAAGCTGTGCCAGACCTCCAGCGGTGGTACCAGCAGGTTGGCAGGGAACAGCCCAGCGTTGGCCAGCACGGCCCAGAGTGCGAACAGGGCTGCAGGTGAGATCAACCAGGAGAGGGGCGAGAGCAAGCGCATGGCGGGCCTTGGGGGAGCAGACGATACAAAGGGCTATCGCAAGAGCTGTGCCAGGCGCTGAAGGCCCGGAAATACGGGGGATTAAAAGGAGGTGATGCTGGAGCAGCACAGGGCTGCTGCTCCAGCAGCAGGTCGTCAGCACTACGTGTGCTGGCTTCATCGCGGGCAAGCCAGCGCGGTCGCTGATCAGAAATCGTAACTGACGCTGGTGTAGTAGAACGCCCCCTGCGCCCCCTCGGGGCTGGTGATGGAATACTTCGGCACTCCATACAGCTGCGCGCCTTCGAGCTTGTCTGGGTGGCTGTCGAACAGGTTGATCGCGCCCGCCGACAAGGTCAGGCCCAGATCGAAGCGGTACGACACATCCAGGTCGGTCACCCACTGCGCAGCAAACGTCTGGTCCAGCGCCGGGTTGGCGGCGTTGCGGCTCTGCCATTCGCCATAACGGCGCTGGGCCACGGTGACGCTCCAGCCGTCATACAGCCAGTTGGCGCTCAAGGTCAGTTTGTCCTTGGGCGTACCGTCCTCGATCAGGCCTTGGGTGTTGCGGCCGATGATCTGGTTGCCGGGGATGCTGCCCACATCGTCCAGCCCAGTGATACGCGTGTTGTTGCGTGCGTAGCCGCCGTTGAAGTCCAGCCTTCCCCAGCCGCCCAGCTCGAGCTGGTAGTGGCCGGCCAGCTCGAAGCCATCGGTGCGGGTGTCGGCGATGTTGGTGTAGAACGCCGCACTCTGGATACTGGCGTAGGGCGTGCCGGCGAAAATCGGTGTGACCACCGACGACGGCAACTGGTCGGACAAGGTGATGCGGTTGTCGATGTCGATGCGGTAGGCATCCAGGGTCACCGAAGCGTTGGGCAGCGGGCGCCAGACCAGGCCCACGGAGAAGTTGGTCGACTCTTCGGGCTTGAGCGACTTGCCACCCAGCAGCGCCGCTTCCGGGCTGTCGGCCCGCAGGGTGCGCTGTTGCACCTCGACCCAGTTGCCACTGCCCGGCGGTTGCTCCACCACCTGCACGCTGAACGAGGACAACCCGCTCTGCACCAGTGAAGGCGCGCGGTAGCCAGTGCTGGCGCTGGCCCGGGCGGCGATTTCGGGGGTGAAGTCATAGCGCAGCGACAGTTTGCCGTTGGTAGTGTCGCCAAAGTCTGAGTAGTGCTCACTGCGCACCGCCACGCCGGCCTGGAATTTCTCGGTGAGCTGGGCTTCGACATCCAAGTAGGCGCCGATCACCCGGCGGTCGAGCGACACCGCATCGACCTGGGTGATGCCCGAGTAATAACCGGGAATACGCCGGCCAGAAACCGGGTCGACGGTGTTGAACAGCGGCCCGTTGGACCAGCCGGCGGCGTCACCCTCGGTCAGGTCGAAGTTCTCCTGGCGCCAGGCCAGCCCTGCCGAAACGGTCAGTGGCTTGAACAGCCAGTCGTTGGCGAAGTCGCGTGTCCAGTCCAGGGTTAGGTTGGTCTGGTCGGCTTCGCGCCGGCCGGTGTAAATGGTCGAGGGGCTGGCGGTGCCCCAGCTGGGGTTGATGGCGTCGCGGTCGGTGGAGTCGACACGGTTGTTGCCGTAGTTCAGCGCCAGGTCAAAGTTGCCCAGTGCTTCATTCTCCAGGCGCAGGCCACTGGTGACGGCGAAGTCTTCCAGGCCATAGCGGGTTATTGGCAAGCGGCCGTCGGGGTAGCGCGTCAGCGCCACGCTACCGTAGTTGTTACGCAGGGTGGTGGGCGGGTCGAAAAAGTTCTCGGCGTCGGTGTTCTTGTGCGCGTAGGTGGCGAAGCCATAAGCGCTCAGGCCCTCGCTC
Organism: Pseudomonas sp. B21-031; assembly: GCF_024748985.1. Classification (NCBI taxonomy): domain Bacteria; kingdom Pseudomonadati; phylum Pseudomonadota; class Gammaproteobacteria; order Pseudomonadales; family Pseudomonadaceae; genus Pseudomonas; species Pseudomonas sp. B21-031. The sequence goes on from NZ_CP087181.1 coordinate 2,195,313, forward strand.
AGGCCCATCTCGGCGTTGGCGGTGAAGTTGTACTGGTCCGAGACGTTGCCCGAGCCCCAGCGCCAGTTGCGGTAGCGGTTGTTCTGTTCACGCGGGGTGTCGATGCTGGTCGAGCCGGGGTAGAACAGGCGGTTGTCGTCACGCGTGTCGCTGGCCGGGTCCTGGCTGCCAGCGTCGAAGGCCAGGGTAACGAAACCGTCGTTGGGCAGGGCAAAGCCTTTCCAGCCGCTGAGCTTGCGTTGCAGGCCATCGCCTTTCTTGTAGCCGCCGAAGCGGTAGCCGGCGTTGCCGCCGTCATCGCGTTCCTTGAGGACGATGTTGATCACCCCGGCGATGGCGTCCGAACCGTACTGGGCGGCGGCGCCATCGCGCAGGATCTCTACCCGCTCGATAGCCGACAGCGGGATCAAGCTGAGGTCCACTGCCGCCGCGCCACGGGCGTTGACCAGGCCTTGGCGGGTAACGTTGGCGCTGGTGTGGCGGCGCTTGCCGTTGACCAGCACCAGCACCTGGTCGGAAGCCAGGCCACGCAGCGAGGCGCCCTGGGCGATGGAACCGGCAAAGGCGCCTTGCGGCGATTGTGGGAAGCTGAACGACGGTGACAAGGCCGTGAGCGCGGCGGACAGGTCGCTGGCGCCGGTTTCCTGCAGTTTTTCGCCACTCAGGACGTCGACGGGCGCAGCGCTTTGCAGGGCGGTGACGTCGCTGCGGTGGGTGCCGACCACGACCACGGTGTCGAGGTTGGTGGCGGGTTCGGCGGCGAATGCGGGCACGGCAAGGCTGCCGATGGCCAGGGCGATGGCGCTGGCCAAGGGGGTGTGGTGGGGCATAGTGGGTTCCTGCTGGAATAGGTGTTGTCAGTGCTGACGTCTTCGCGGGCAAGCCCGCTCCCACAGGAACCCCATTGTGCTCGGGGGAGGTGTTGAACCTGTGGGAGCCGGCTTGCCTTGCACGGTGACTTAGAAGCGGCTGGTGACACTCAGCCCGACCGTGCGTGGGTCGCCATAGGTGATCACGTACTGCCCGGCAGTCCCGTTAGGCCGGCCATGCACCTGGTAGCGGCGGTCGGTCAGGTTGTTGACGAAGCCGGTCACGCTCAGCTTGTCGTCGGGGCTGAACCACGTCAGGCGGGCGTTGGCCAGGGTGTAGTGGGGCTGGCTGAGGGTTTCGTCAGCGCTGCTCTGGCGGTCAGCAAGGAAGTATTCCTTGTCGCGGAAACTCACGTCGCCGCCGGCCACCAGCTTGCCGCCGACCTGCAACGGAAAGGTGTAGTCGGCACCCAGCGACACCACGTTGCGCGGCGAGCGCACGAAGCTGTTGCCGCTGTAGTCGCCGGTCACCGCGCCAGTGGTGGGGTTGGTGTTCTTGAAGTCGGTGTATTCGGTGTCGAGGAACGACACCGCCGCACGCACGTGCAGGCGGTCGGTCGGCTGGCCTTCGATCTCCAGCTCCGCACCTTTGACCTTGCCCTTGGCGCCGTTGGTCAAGGCGGTGGTGAGCACGCCGTTGTTGACCGTCAGCAGGTTCACCTGAATGTCCTTGTAGTCGTAGTAGAAGACGTTGGCGTTAACCGTCAGGCGGCGGTCGAACCACTCGGATTTCAGGCCCAACTCGTAGGCATCCAGCTCTTCCGGGTCTACCGTGGTCAGCTGTGCAAGGCTGGTCGATAGCCCGGTGTTGAAGCCGCCAGAGCGGAAACCATGGGCATAGCGGAAGAACACCCGCAGGTTGTCGTTGATGCGGTACTCGGGGGTCAGGTCGTAAGTCCAGGCTTCCCAAGTCTTGTCTTCCTGGCGATTACCGTTGGTGCCCACGCCTGCCAGCGGGATCAGCGGGCCGTTGGCGGTGGCGCGGGTCAACTGGGTCAGGTCCAGGTCGATGTCTTTTTTCTCCTGTGTCCAGCGCAGGCCACCCGTCACGCTGAAGTCATCGGTGAAGTCGTAGGTGAGGTTGCCAAACAACGCGTAGCTGTCGGTGCGGTGGTCATAGCCCAGGTCGCGGAACGCGGTGGTGCCGACCTGATTAGAGCCGGTGCCGTTGGGTGTCGGGCCCGGGGTGACGATGCGCTGGGCCGCGCTGTCGAGGTCTTCATGGAAGTAGTGCGCGCCGGCCAGCCAGTGTAGCGGGCGGTCTTCCGGCGATGCCAGGCGCAGCTCCTGCGACCACTGGCGGTAGCTGTTGTCGGTGATCGACGCGCCGTTGACCTCGTACGGGGTGTAGTCGGCGTCGCTGGTCGAGCGGTTGCGGATGTAGTCGTAGGCGCTGATCGAAGTCAGGGTGTAGTCGCCCAGGTACCCGTTGAAGGTCAGCGACGCGCCGTCGTGGTCGAGGCGGTAGTCCTCGTTGACGTTGAGCGAAATGTCGCGGCCATTGGGGCGCTCGTAACCGACGTTGTAGTAGCGGCCCACCGGCAGTGCGCCGTTGCTGCCATCGCCCTTGAACTGGCGGCTGTGCAGTTTCAGCAGGGCGTCCAGGTCGGGGTTGAGCTGGGCGAGGAACTGCAGGCGGATGGCTTTCTTGTTGACGTCGCCATAGGTGTTGCCGTCGAAGTCGTTGTGCTGGAAGCCATCGCGTTCTTCGGAGTACAGCGACACCCGGCCGGCCAGTTTTTCGTCCACCAGTGCGCCGCCGATGGCACCGGTGAGGATCCGTTCGTTCTTGCTGCCGACGCCGACCGTGCCGTAGCCGTCGGTGTCGAAGGTCGGCTTCTTGGAGATCACGTTGACCGCGCCCGCCGTGGTGTTCTTGCCATACAGGGTGCCCTGCGGCCCGCGCAGGATCTCGATGCGTTCGAGGTCGAACAGCGGGCCGCCGCCGGCGATCGGTGCATTGAGGTAGACGTCGTCGGCGTAGATGCCCACTGGGTAGACCGTCGCGGCGCCGGTGTCACCGGTGCCCAAGCCACGGATGTACCAGCGCGGCCGGCCATCGCCGTCGGGGTTCTTGGCCGAGGCGTTGGGCACGAAGGTGGTGATGTCGCCCATCGAGCGCACGCCGTCGGCAGTGATGCTGGTGCCCTTGATCGCCGACACGGCGACCGGGACTTCCTGCAGTGTCTGTTCGCGGTGCTGGGCCGTGACGGTGACGGTTTCCAGGGCGGGCTCGGTCTTGGCGTCTTCGTTGGCGGCGACGGCCTGGCCGCCGGTGCCGGCCAGCAGCAGCGCGAGGCTGATCTGGCGGGCCAGTGGGTGGAGCTGGTGCATGGTGAATCTCCCCGTATGTAAAGCGTTGTTGGGGAGAGCTAGAGCAGGGACTGTGCCATATTTGTAAGGTGTTGAATTATATGAATTTAATTGGATTTTTTGAGGGCTGTTGCCGGTAGGGCAGCAGTGGGGTGCTTGGCGGGTGCTGCTGGGGCAGCAGCGTTTGGTTGAGCGTGTTGGGGCCGCGTTGCGGCCCTATCGCCGGCAAGCCGGCTCCCAACCGAACTGGGTAGCCTCCAAGGCTAGCGCCGCACCTGTGGGAGCGGGCTTGTCCCGCGAATGGGGCGCATAGCGGCCCCAGGTCAGACAGCCAACCGCGAAGTCGAGCCGATCACACGCTCCAGCACGCTGAAGTCGATCCACTCCCGCACATCGAAGCGGCGCGGTATGAACCCCCACCTGAACAGGAACTCGGTAAAGTCCTGCAACGCATCGATCGAGCGGCTGTCCAGGGTCGTGCGCAAGCGCCGGTGGGCATCGTCGCCATAAGCCGCCGCCACCCAGTACTCGCTGGTGTTCAGCTCACGGGCAAGGAAGCGCCGGGTCTCTTCCGGGTTGGCCCACGCCCACTGCTCGGTGCGCAACACCGTGTCGACCAGTGTACGGCTGGCATCGAAGTGCTCTTCCAGCAAATGCCGGTCCACGGTCAAGGTGCGCGGCGTGCCGTTGTTGCTGCGGATCAGCGGGTCGGGGTGGCTGCCGGTATCGACGACTACACGCAGGCCAAACTCGTGGGCCAGGTGCACCGCATGGGCGCCCTTGAGGAAGATCGCGTCGATGTCGCCGCGCAGCAGGCCGATCAGTTCGTTGTTGCGGCGGCTGAAACGGCTGGTGTCCAGGCTCACTTCGGCGCCATACAGGTGCTGCTTGGCGTCGTCGCTGTAGGTACCGCCATAGGGGTAGTCGACCAGTTCGACATCCGCCACGCTCAAGCCTTCGAGCTTCAGCGCGTTTTCCAGGCCGCGCAGGGCCTGGGCGCGGGTGAAGTCGATCTGCACATTGGCCCACTTGGGCAAGCCGAAGCGGCGGTTTTTCAGGTCGCGGATGCTGCGCACACCGCTTTCTTCGGTGGTCAGGATCAGTTGCACTTCATCGCTCCACGACAACCCCAGCACGCGGGTTTCGACACCACTGGCGTAGGCCCAGATTGCCGGGATGTTGCCGCCGTGGCGCACTGAGTTCTGCAGGTGGTGGTCGTAGTGGGCTTCGCGCACTTCCCGTTCGCTGGATTCGCGCAACGACTGGATGTTGGTGCCGAACGGCGTAAAGGCCTCGGCCAGGCGCCCGGATTGCACGGCAATGCCGAGGCCGGTGGGCACGGGGCTGTGGGTGTACCAGAGCGTTTCCAATGGCTTGGTCATGGGGTAACGGGCTTCCTGTCCAGGGGAGTGGGGGCCAGCAAGTGGTCCAGGGGTTGGCGGGCGATCCAGTCACGTACCTCGAACCGGTTGGGGATGAAGCGCCAGCGTTTGAGAAATTCGACAAAATCCTGCAGGGCGTCGATGGCCTGGTCATCCAGGCGGGTGCTCAGGCGCAGGTGGGCATCGGCGCCGTACGCGACCGTGACCCAGTATTCGCTGCTGTTGGTTTCTCGGGCCAGGTAGCGGCGGGTTTCGTCCGGGTGCTGGTGGGCCCAGCGTTCGGCGCGCAGTACGGACGACAGCAGGGTGTGCACCACCTGCGGGTGTTGCGCCAACAGGTGACTGTCCACGGCGAGGGTGCGCGGCGTGCCGTTGTTGCTGCGGATCAGCGGGTCGGGGTGGCTGCCGGTGTCTATGACCGTGTGCAGGGCAAAGGCATGGGCCAGTTGCACGGCGCTCGCGCCTTTGAGAAAGATTGCATCGACCTCGCCGCGCAACAGCCCGGCCAACTCCAGGTTGCGGCCTTCGCTTTGGGTGCTGGACACCGGTGTGCCCGCCACATTGCGCACTGGGCGGTCGCTGAAGGTGCCGTCGTAGCGGTAGTTGACCAGCGCGACGTCGCCTACTTGCAGGCCTTCGAGTTTAAGGGCGTTTTCCAGCCCGCGCAGGGCTTGTGCGCGGGTGAAGTCGATCTGCGCCGAGGCCCAGTCGGGCAGGCCGAAGCGCCGGCCCTTGAGGTCCTTGATCGTGTGGATGCCGCTGTCCGGGCGGGTCAGGATCAACTGCGCTTCATCGGCCCAGGACAGGCCGATTACACGGGTTTCGCGGCCTTGCGCGCGGGCCCAGATGGCCGGGATGCTGCCGCCGTGGCGGACCGAGTTGAGCAGGCTGTGGTCGAAATGCGATTCGCGCACGGCCTGCTGGTCGGCTTCGCGCAGGGATTGTACCTGGGTGCCAAGGCTGGCCAAGTCATCCTGCAGCCAGCCTTGCTGCACGGCGATGCCCAGGCCGGTGGGGACTGGACAGCGGGTGTACCAAAGGGTATCGAGGGGTGTGCTCATGTTCCGGCTCCGTCGGGTTCAGGCGCTGGCCTTCAAGGGGGGGATGGCGGCAGCCTGTTGCACCAGGGGCAGCACTTCCTGGCCGATGCGCAAGGCTTCTTCCAGGTGCGGGTTGCTGGCCAGAATGAACGTGCTGAAACCCGCATCACGGTATTCGGCCAGGCGCTCGGCGATGTTCTGGTGGCTGCCCACCAGGCCCACGGTCGGGCCGGGCTTGGCCTTGGCGAAGCCGGCCCACAGGTTGCGCGCCAGGATCAGTTCGTCGAAACCTTGCAAGCCCTGGTGATAGGCCGCCTGGCGAGCGCCGCCGACCGAGTCGGAGCCGGTCACGAAGCCCTTGGCCGAGGCGCTGGCCTTGCCTTCCAGGCGCTCGAACTGCTGGCGCAATTCCCGCCACGCCTGTTCCTCGGTCTCACGGGCGAACAGGTCGACGCGCAGGCCGAAGCGCACGGTGCGCCCTTGTTTGTCGGCCAGTTCCCTGACCCGCTCGATGTGCGGTTTGAGCGTGTCGATCGGCTCGGCCCAGTTGAGGTACACATCGGCGTGGCGCGCCGCCACGTCCAGCGCTGCATCGGAAAACCCGGAGAAGTACACGCCCGGTTTGCGCTCGTGTTGCAGGCCGGGTGGCAGGCTGCCGTTTTCCAGGCGGTAGATGTCGCCGTCGTAGGAAAATTTGTCCTGCGCCCACAGGCCCTGGATCACGTCGAGGAACTCACCGGTGCGCTTGTAGCGCAGGTCATGTTCGAGGAAGTCGCCGTTGGCCCGCTGGCTGGCCGGGTTGCCGCCGGTGATGATGTTCCAGTCCAGCCTGCCGCCGCTGAGGTTTTGCAGGATCGCGGCCTGCTGGGCGGCATAGGCGGGCAAGGTCCAGGTGGCCTGGAACGCGATCAGAAAGCGTATGCGGCGGGTTTCGCGGGCCAGCGCTGCGGCAGCGATCCACGGCTCGGGGCCGGTGGGCAGCAAGGCACCCTCGAAACCTGCCAGCTCGGCGGCCTTGGCCACCTGGGCGATGTAGTCGATGTAGGTAAAGCCGTCGCTTTCGCCGTTGGGCAGGCGACCGGGGGCGATGTTGCCGGGGCGGTGCTGCGGGTTGCCACGGTTGTGGCGGTCGGTGGACAACTGCGGGCCATCGGTGCCCAAGGGCAGGCGCCAGAAAAATTCGGTGGTCATGGGGGCTCCTGAAGGGGAGGTTGTGCGGATGGGGAGGGTGGTGCAACGGCTGTGCCATGCGTGGCGTTGGGCTTGTGCGGCGGGGGCTTGCGGTGCAGGAGAGGGGCGGGGTGCTGCTGTGGCAGCAACCGGGAAGCAGTGGATGCTGGGAGAGCAGCATGGGCAGGCCTGGCCCTTTCGCGGGCAAGCCCGCTCCCACAGGGTCGGCGCTGGGCTCCGACCCGTGGCAGCGGGCATGCCGGCGAAGAGGCTGCTGAATCAGGCCGGGGTAACTTCTATCGGCACCTCCCCGGCACTGCGCAAGTACGCCTCATACAACGCCGCATAAGCCCCACCCCGGTCAATCAGCTCGGCATGCGCTCCTTGCTCCACCACTTGCCCATGGCGGACCACGGCGATGCGGTCGGCATCGCGGATGGTCGCCAGGCGGTGGGCGATGATGATCGCCGTGCGCCCTTGGCACAGCCGCCGTAAGGCTTGCTGGATACGCCGCTCGGTGTGCACATCCACCGCGGAGGTGGCCTCGTCGAGCACCAGTACCGCCGGGTCGGCCAGGTAGGCGCGCACCAGGCACACCAGTTGCCGTTGGCCATGGCTCAGGTGCGCGCCCAGGGGCCCGACTTCGGTGTGGTAGCGCTGCGGCAGGCGCTCGAGCACTTCGTCTGCCCCCAACTCGCGGGCAGCTGCCACCAGGCGTGTATCGTCGGCACCAGGTGCCGCCAGGCGCAGGTTGTCGAGGATGCTGCCGCTGAACAGCACGTTGTCCTGCAGCACCACGCCGACGTTGCGTCGCAGGTCCTGCTGGGCCAGTTCGCGCAGGTCGATGCCGTCCAGTTTCACGGCGCCGCGTTGCACTTCGTAGAAGCGCGTCAGCAACTGCACCAAGGTACTTTTGCCATGCCCGGACGGGCCGACGATGGCCAACACTTCACCGGCGCGGATGTGCAGGTCGAGGCCATCGATCACCGGGCGCGGGCCGTTTGGGGTGTAGGCGAAGCCCACCTGCTCGAAGTCAACCTGGCCGCGTGCCCTGGCCAGCGGGCGGGGTGATTGCGGGTCGAGTACCTGTGGGCGGGTGTCGAGCAGCAGGAAGATCCGCTGCGCCGACGCACTGCCGGTGGCATAGCGCTCGAACAGGTCCGATAGCTCCTGCAGTGGCCCCAGGAACAGGAACACGTAGAACAGGCTCTCGGCCACCTGGCCGACAGTGACCTTGCCTTCGGCCAGGCCGTGGGCGCCTACCAGCAGCAATACGGCCATGCCTGCCGTGCTCAACAGTGCCGTGAACGGCGCGAACCAGCCGGCGCGCAGGCTGCCGCGGATGAGGGCCTGGTTGAAGTCCTCGAGCAGGCGCCGGTAGCGCGCCCGGTTTTTTTGTTCCTGGCCGCATTGCTGAATCAAGCGCACGCCGCTGACGCTCTCGACCAGGTGCGCGGTGAAGCGGCTGCGCTGTTCGGCGACTTTGGCCCAGTTGCGTTGCGACACCCGTTTGAAGCGCCAGGTGGCCAACGCCAGCAGTGGCACCGTGGCGGCCAGGCTGTAGAAGAAGCTCGGCTCGATGCGCCACAGCATCACCGCCGCCAGGCCGCAGCGCAGCAGGGCGCCGAGCAGCTCTGGCGGGCCTTGCACCAACAACGGTTCGAGCGCATCGACATCACGGTCAACGCGAGAAATGATGCGCCCGGCGCGGGTCTGGTCGAAGTAGCTCACCGACAGCGCCTGCACGTGGGCAAACACCTTCACCCGCAGGTCGTTGAGCACGCGGATCGCCGCCCGCCCAGCAATGAACTGCGACACGCCTGCCAGCAGGAAACGCCCCAGCCAGCTGGCCGCCAGGCCCAGGCCCAGCCACAGCACCAGGCGTTCGTCCAGCAACCAGTGATCGGCGCTGGCCACCAACCCCTTGTCGAGCAGCTCGCGGACGAACCAGGGCCGCAGGAACACGGTGAACACCAGCAGCAGTTCGATGCCGATCACCCCCAGGATCTGCCGGCGAATGGGCCGCAGCAGCGGCAGCAGGCGGTGGAACATGCCACGGTCCAGGGCCTGGCGCGCCAGGTGCTGCTCGATCTCGATATCGCTGGGGGCCTTGTTGGGTGCATTACTCATGGTCGATCCCCAGCAGGTCGCGGTAGTGGGCATTGTTCGCGCTCAGCTCGGCATGGCTGCCACTGGCGCTGATGCGGCCGTTTTCCAACATCAGTACCCGGTCGGCCAACAGCAGGGTCGAAAGGCGGCTTGTGATCAGCAGCAAGGTCGGCCCCTGGCCCGTGTCGCCGCGCAGGCGGCGGATGTTGTGCAGCACCTGGCGTTCACCCAGGGCATCCAGGGCGCTGGTGGCGTCGTCCAGGCACAGGATGTCCGGCGCGCCGAGCAGTGCGCGGGCCAGGCACAGGCGTTGGCGCTGGCCGCCGGAGAGGGTCACTCCACGGTCGCCCAGTGGCGTGTCGAGGCCATGCGGCAAGCGTTCGAGTACATCCTCTGCCGCCGCCAGGCGCAGCCCTTCGCGCAACTCAGCGGCGCTGGCATCGGCTGCCGCCAGGCGCAGGTTGGCCGCCAGGCTGTCAGAGAACAGGAAGCTTTCTTGCGGCAACACCTGGACGCGTCGGCGCAGGTCGGCCAGGTCGAGGGCGCGCACATCCTGCCAGCCCATTGCGTCACTGCCGATCAGCACGGCGCCGCCTTGCACGTCGGCCAGGCGCGGCAGCAGGCTGGCCAGCAGGCTTTTGCCGGTGCCCGTGGCGCCGACCAGTGCCACCACCTCGCCGGGCTGCAGGGTCAGCGAGCAGTCCTGCAAAATGGCGCGCTCACCCGTGGGGGCGCTGACGCGCACCTGAGCCAGTTTCAGGCCCAATGGCCCAGGGGGCAGGGTAGCCTGGCCGCTAAGGATCGCCGGTTGCTCGTCCAGCAGTTGCCAGATGCGCTCGGCACTGGCGCGGGCATCGGCGAAGGTCTGCATGACCCGACCGATGCCTTCGATACGGAACACCAGCGTGGTGGCCACCAGCAGCGAAGTGACCAGCTCGCCGATGCCCAGCGCGCCCGCCGCCACGCGATGGGCGCCGTACACCAGGATCCACACATGCCCCAGCGCCACCACCGCCTGTGGCAGCGGGATGCGTGAGCTGGCGTAGGCCAGGGCCGCGCGCGCGTGGCCTGTAAACACGCCAACCTGACGGGCGAACCGCTCGACGCGCTGGCCCTCCAGGCCGAACGCCTTGATCACGCGCACGCCACCGATGCCTTCTGCCAGGTCCTGGCTGACCTGGTCGTAGGCAGCGCCCACGGCGCGATCGAGCGTGACCAGGCGATCGGTCTGCACGACGAACAGCCACAGCCCCGCCCCGGTCAACAGCAGCGGCACCAGGCCGAGCAGTGGGTCATACCCGCTCAGCAGCCCCACGGCGGCCATTACCACCAAGGGGGTTTCGATGATCTGTCGCCAGAAGGTGATCAGCGCATCGCGCACCTTGTCGGCGTCGCGGGTAGTGCGGGTCACCAGTTCACCCATGCCGTGGCGCCAGTGGTAGCCCAGGTGCAGGCGCTGGACCTGCGTGAGGATGCGTTCACGCAGGCGCGTCAGCAGCGCCTGGCTGAGCACCAGCGACAGCACCGCGGCGGCGTATTGCAGCACACCACGGCCCAGGGCGATGGCCAGCAGCAGCCATAGCCAGTGCCAGGCCACGGCGGCATCCAGGCCGCCCTCGGGCAGGCGCACCACAGCGCGGCCAGCGCTGACATCGTCGACCGCGTGGCCAATCAGCCATTGCTGCCAGACCAGGCCAAGGTTGCCGGCGATGTACAAGGCGGTCACGAGGGCGAAGCGCCAGGGCATTTCACGGTAGATGGCCAGGGCGCGAAGAAGAGGGTGGTTCATGTAGAGGCTCGGTACTGGGGCTGCTATGCAGCCCATCGCAGGCAAGCCAGCTCCCACAGGTACGGTGGCGTGGCTTGGTGTGTGGGCGCTGGTTTGCCTGCGATGGGCCGCGCAGCGGCCCCCAGGGTTAGGTTCAACGGCGCGTTGCGCCCTGGGTTTCCTTGGCATTGAGCACGGCGGTGTACTCCCCTGGGTCGGCGCCATTGAGGTAGTAGTTGCCGACGTTGTGCAGCCGCCAGCGAATGGGGTCATGGGTGGTGTGCACCCGCGCGTTGCGCCAGAAGCGGTCGAGGTTCCACTTGCTCAACGAGGCACTGGCCCCGAGAAGAGAAAACAGGTCGCTGGAGATCTTCAGTGACGCCGCATCGGAGTGGGCGCGGGCAGTGGCCACCGACAGAATCAGTTCATCCTGCAGGGCTTTGTCCTCCGGGTCGCGCTCATGCGCGTCGAACACCCGTGCGGCATCGCGCAGTACCGACTCGGCACCGCGCAGCGCCACGGCGTACTCGCCAATCTGGCGAATCACGTGCGGCTCGTCACTGGCGCGGTCCACGCCACTTTCCACCCAGGCCCGGGCATGCTCGCGCAGGTAGTCGACGCCTGCCTGCAGCGCGCCGGCGGCGATACCGGTGTCGATGGCGGCATGAAGAATCTGCGGGAAGGTCAGCCCTGTGCGCTTCATCGGGCCGGTGCGCCGCGACAGGTAACGCTCGTCCAGCACGATCTCGTCGAAGTTGACCGTGCCGCTCACCGAGTTCTGCTGGCCGAAGGCCTGCCAGTCATCGACCAGGGTCAGCCCAGGGGTGTCGCGGTGCAGCAGCACACCGACGCCGCCGTCTTCGCTGGCGGCCGTCAGCGAGATCCAGTCGGCCAGGTAGGAGCCGGTGGAGTAGAACTTGCTGCCATTGAGCACCAGCTTGCCATCGGCGCGGCGCTCGACCCGGGTTTTCAGGGCGAACTTGTTCTTGCCGCCCACCTCGGCCAAGGCATTGCCGAAACGCTTGCCGGCCAGTACGTCGGCGATCAGGCGGTCGCGCACGTCGTCGGCGTAGCTGGTGAAGATGCCGCGCAGCATCACGTTGTGGATCTGCAGCAGTTGGCCGACACCGCCGTCTGCGGTGGAGATCAGGCGCACGGTTTCGACGATGGTTTGCACCGAGGCGCCAAGGCCGCCGAATTCGGCCGGTACGGCGATGGCGGTGAGACCGCTGCTGGACAGCAGGTCCGCCTGGCGGCGCGGCAGCTGGCCGTTGTTGCTGGGGTCGGCGGCGAGCACGGCGATTTGCGCGGCGACCTCGCGGGCGGCGGCGATGGCTTCGGCTTCGCTGGTCAGGCGGTGGATAGGGCTGGGTTCGATGGCGCTCATGGGTCGTCTCGCAAGGGTCTTCAAGGGCCAGTGCGCCTGCTTCGCGGGCATGCCCGCTCCTACAGATGAAGTGCCGGTTTCAAGGGCAATGAAGGTCCTGTGGGAGCGGGCTTGCCCGCGAATGGCCGCACCGCGGTCCCATAGCCTTGAGCAAGTTCTTTGCCATGACTCACCAGGCCCCGTGTTGCTTGGCTTCGGGCCGCGCCTGCTGCCCCAGCAACAGCCCGCCTGCTGATCTGGCAGCACCCCGCCCGCAATCCTGCTCCGTGCCCAGCAACCAACGCCTGTGAACGACACTCAGCTCCCCGTAAATCAAGGCCTCCAGCGGTTGGCACGCACGCTGCAATAGCGCTATCACGACGCCCAAGGAGCCACCCCATGACACGCGCTACTGCCGCAACGCAAACCGACGACCCCACTGCCCTGGACCGCATCTGGTTTACCCGCTGCCCGGTGCCCACCGCTTCGGGCATCGCCTACAAGCTGGGCTGGCTGGACGAAGAATTCGCCCGCGACGGCCTGCCAGTCTCGACCCTGCAGGAAACCCGTCAGCTCGGCCATCACCACTACGATCACCAGCTCCCGGGGCTGTTTCGCGAAGGCGGCAACGTGCCGGCCCTGGCCGCCCGTGCAGCCGGTTCGCCGAGCAGGCTGATCGGCCTGACCTGGATCGAGGAATGGCAGACCATCCTGGTGCGCCCGGACTCAGGCATCCGCAACGCCGCCGACCTGCGCGGCAAGCGTCTGGCCTTGCCGGCCTGGGGTGACAGCCGCCCCGGCAGCATCGCCCGGGCCATGAGCCTGCACGGCTACAAAGGCGCCCTGGCCTCGGCCGGCCTGCACCTGGACGACGTGCAACTGGTGGAAGTGGCGCTGCTCGACCAGGCCAGCGCCGCCACCCCGCAGCTGGGCCTGCAGCGCCTGTGGTCGGGCCTTGATTACCTGGCGCGCGGCGAGGTCGATGCCGTCTACGTCAAGGGCGCCGCCGCTGCCGATGCGGCGCGGCGCCTGGGCCTGGTGGTAGGCGTCGATCTCGACCTGCTAGCCGACCCGCGCCACCGCATCAACAACGGCACACCAAGGCCAATCACCGTGCACCAGAGCCTGCTCGACAACCACTTCGAGCTGGTCGCGCGCTTCCTGGCCCAGACCCTGCGCGCTGCCGAATGGGCGGCCGGTAACCGCGATGCGCTCAACAGCTTCCTTGAGGACGAGACCCGCGCCGGCAGCCAGGGTGTTGCCGAAGCTTATCGCGGCGCGTTCCACACCACCTTGGCGCCGGACCTGTCCGAGCAACGCCTGGCCTTTCTGGGCACGCAAAAGGACTTTCTCTACCTGCATGGCTTCCTCGAAGCCGACTTCAGCATCGCCGACTGGGTCGACCCACGGCCCCTGCAGGCTGCCCATGAATTGCTGGCCCAGCGCCGCGCTTGACCTTGCATCCGCCCCCGGAGATTGAACATGACCGTACTGATCAACGAACGCCCCGTCACTGCCGAACTGCAAGCTTTCATCGACCAGGTGGTCGCCGAAGCCGAAGCGGCGTTTACCGTATTCCGCGAGACCAACACCATCACCGCCAATGGCACCGTCGGCTTCATCGAGCGTGTGCCCGGTGAAGACCTGCTGGTGTCCGTCAACTACGGCGGCCCGTGGAACCACCGCAAACCGCTGCAGGCGACCGTGACCGACTTCTCCGGCAACGTGATCGTCGGCAAGGGCAAAGGCGGGCTGGGGCGCTACACCAAACTGTTCCAGACCCACGCTGACATCACCACGATCTCGCATGTGCACAGCCCATACCTCGGCGCCTGGGCCCAGACCCACCGTACCTTGCCGTTCCACTACGTGCCGGTGCAACGCTATCAGCTGGCGCGGGAGCTACCGGTGTACATCGACCGGCGCCAGGCCGAGGTGGACTTCATCCTCGACAAGATCGCCGAAAACCCGTTCAACCTGGCCATTCTCGAAGCCAATGGCGGCTCGACGGTGTGGGGTAAGCAGGGGCTGCGTGCGACGGCCGAGTTCATCCTGCTGTTGGAAGAAGGCGCGCAGATTCAGCTGCTGGCCGATGCGCTGGGCGGTTCGCGGCCTTACGGGCCAGGGGTGCTGACGCAGCAGTGGAAGATGAGTGGGTTGTACGAGCGCGCTACCGAGCTGGGGCTGGTGCCGGGTATCGATCGGCGCAGCTGATTCGCAGTTTCAAGCTCACCACTCCCTCCTTTGTAGGAGCAGCCGTGTGCTGCGAAGAGGCCGGCCCGCCAGATGCAGTTGCTGCGCCTGGACTGGCCTCTTCGCAGCACAAGGCTGCTCCTACAGGGGGACGAGTGACAGTTTGGTATTTCACTCCAAGCAAGGACCACCGCCATGGCAGTAAAAATCCTCTGGTACCTCACCACCCCCGACGGCCCCTATCCCTGGGAGCCCGAAGGCCGTTGGAAAACCGACTTCGAGCACCTCAAGCAGCTGGCCATCGCCGCCGATCGCCTGGGCTTCTACGGCTCGCTGCTCGGCTCCAGCCCCAACGAAAGCCTTGCGGTATCGGCCGCCCTGATCGACGCCACGTCACGCCTGCGCTTCCTGGTCGCGCAACACCCAGGCGAACTGTCACCTGCGGTGTTGGCCAAGTGGGCACTGACCTTCGACCAGTTTTCAAACGGCCGCCTGCTGTTCAACGTGGTCAACGGCAACGACGCCGGCCTGGCCACGTTGGGCGTGCATTACCCGCACGATGAACGCTACGACTTCAGCCTGGAGTACTGGCGTGCGTTCCAGGGCTTCTACGCGGGTGAAACGGCAGGCTACGACGGCCGTTACGTCAAGCTCTCACCACGCTCACCTGCGGCGGCCAGCCACCCCTTGGGCGGTTGGCACCCACCCAAGCAAAAGCCTGGCATCCCGCTATGGGGCGCCGGTACGTCGGCACCAGGCGTGGCCCATTCGGTGCAGTTGCTCGACGTCTACTTGAGCTTTGCCGATACCCCGCAAAAGCTCGGCGACAAGTTCCGCAGGGTGGCCGCCGAGGCAGCAAAAATCGGCCGCGAGCTGACCTACGGCACACGCCTGCAAGTCATCGTGCGCGAGACCGAAGAAGAAGCCTGGGCGCATGCCGAACGCCTGCTGCAGCGCACTTCGCTGGCCACCGCCCGCGCGGCCATCGAGCGTCAATTGCCGGCAGGGCAGACCCTGGACACCTACGTCAGCGACGACCCGCGCATTCAGCGCAACCTCGACAGCATCCGCGCCGGGCGCCTGCCCACTGCCCGCGAGCTGGAGATCTACCCCAACGTCTGGCTGGGCCCCAGCCTGTTCGGCTTCAACATCCTTGGCCCGGCCGCGGGCACCTACCTGGTCGGCAGCGCCGAACAGGTGGCCGAGCGCATCCGCGAGTACGAAGCCCAAGGCACCTCGGCGTTCATCCTGTCGGGCTTCCCGCTGATTGACGAAGCCCACCGGGTGGCCGACCTGCTGTTCCCGCTGCTCGACCTGGACCACGGGTTCGAGGTGCCGCGCTTGAGCGCCCGCACTAAGCCGACCGTGGCCCAACCGGCGTAAGGAGAGGGTGATGAGTGAGTTTTCGCGCCGGGTGTTTCTCGGCAACAGCCTGGCCGTCGGGGGCGGCCTGCTGCTCGGTGGCGGGCTGCTCAGCGGCTGCGATGGCGGCGCGCCCGCTGCCACGGCTGGCGGTATCGCATTAGCCGCCACGCCGGTACATGGTGGGCGGTTGCGCGTGGGCATCATTGACGGTGACCAGGCGGGCAACCTCGATGCGCACAAGCCGGTGGGCGGCGGCATCATCCGTGGCTGGGCGCTGTACGCCAAGTTCTGGGAATGGAACCCGGATGTCAGCACGCGGCTGGCCCTGGCCGAGTTCGCCGAGCCGAATGCCGATGCCAGCGCCTGGACCATCCGCCTCAAGCCGGGGTTGGAATTTCATCATGGCAAGAGCATCACTGCCGACGACATGCTGTTCTCGATCCTGCGCCTGACCGACCCGCAGTTGGCCTCGCCGTTTGCCGGCCTGGTCGGCGCCATCGACCGTCAGGCGCTGCGCAAGCTGGATGCGCGTACGATCGAGATCCGCTTCAAGCAGGGGCAAAGCTTCTATCCCTTGGATGAAACGCTGATCAGTTTCGGCGGCATCGTGCCGACCGATTATCATCCATTGACCAACCCGGTCGGCGCCGGGCCCTACAAGCTCAAAAGCTTCATCCCTGGCCAACGCTCGCTCTACACCCGCTTCGAAAACTACTACAAACCCAACCGTCCTTATGCGGATGAGCTGGAAATCATCGAATTCAAGGACCAGGTCTCGCGTGCGGCGGCCTTGCGCGCAGGGCAGATCGACGTGGCCAGCGGAGTGCAGGCCGAGCACAGTGCCTTGCTCAAGGCTGACCCGCGCCTGCGCCTGTACGCCTCGCCCAGCACCTCGTTTACCGGTTTCAACCTGAACCTGGCCAAGGCGCCATTCCAGGACGTACGTGTGCGCCAGGCGTTCCGGCTGCTCGCCGACCGGCAAGAGCTGGTGGCGCGTGGGCTCAATGGTTTCGGGCGTATCGCCAACGACCTGTATTCGCCACACGACCCGACCTACAACCACGCGATCGCCCAGCGCCCGTACGACCTTGATCAGGCCCGTTCACTGCTGCGCCAGGCCGGGCAGGACGACTTGCGTGTCGAGTTGACCACCACGCCTGGCCCGGGCGTCAACGCGGCGCTGGTGTTTGCCCAGCAGGCGCAGAAGGCGGGGGTGCAGGTCAAGGTCAACCAGGTCGACGGCTCGGTGTTCAATGGCCCACAGCGCGAGCAGTGGCAGCTGTCGCCAGGTTCGACGCCGGCCCGCGGTTTCCTCGCCTCGGCGCTGCACAACGATGCGCCGCAAGCCATCTACAACCGCAGCAATTTTCACGACCCACGGTTCACCGAACTGTACGGCCAGGCGCTGGCGCAGCCCGACCTGCAGCGGCGCAAGGCCTTGGTGCATGAGGCCCAGGTAATCCAGCACGAACGTGGCGGGCTGTTGATCTGGGGTTTCTCGGACGTGCTTGATGCAGCGTCCGCCAAGGTCGGCGGGCTCGCCCCCGAACAGACCACCTTCGCCTCCTGGCGCTTCGACGAACTCTGGTTGAACCATGCCTGATCACGCTCACCGTTCCCCACGTACGCCGGCCTGGCTGGCCTGGTTCATTGGCCGTCTCGGCTACGGCCTGCTGACCGCCTGGGTCATCAGCCTCGTGGTGTTCATCGCCACCCAGGCGCTGCCCTCGGACCCGGCGCGGGTCATCCTTGGCCCCGATGCGCCACTGGACAGCATCGTGACCTTGCAGCGCCAGCTAGGCCTCGACCAGCCGGTCCTGGTGCAGTACCTGCGTTGGCTGGGGGCGGCATTGTGCGGTGACTTGGGCATCTCGCTGGACTCGCAGGTGCCGGTGGCACAGCTGTTGTTCGGGCGGCTCGGCCACACCCTGGCCTTGCTGGCCGGCGTGCTGGCGCTGGTGGTGCCACTGGCGCTGACCCTGGGCGTGAGCCTGGCGCTGCGCCGTGACCGGCCGCTGGACCGCTGGGGGTTGTCGGCCTTGATCCTGTTGAAGGCCACGCCGAGCTTTCTGCTGGCCATCGGCCTGGTGCTGTTGTTTTCCATGCCCGGTATGGGCTGGCTGCCGGCGGTGTCGATCCTCGACCCGCAATTGCCTTTGTGGCGGCAGTTGCCATCGTTGGTGCTGCCGGTAGTTGCCCTGAGCCTGTCGGCGCTGCCGTACCTGACACGGATGGTCCGCGCCTCGATGATCGAGGCGCTGGAGTCCGACTACGTGGTGGCCGCACGCTTGCGCGGTATACCGGAGCGGCGCATCGTCTGGCGCCATACCTTGCCCAACGCCCTGACCCCGGCCATCCAGGGCGTGGCGCTGACCCTGCGTACGTTGGTCGGTGGCGCACTGTTGGCCGAAGTGATCTTCAGCTACCCCGGCATCGGCACGGCCCTCAATGCGGCGATCCAGATGCGCGACCTGCCGATGATCCAGGGCGTGGTGCTGGTCATCACCCTGGCTGTGGTGCTGATCAACCTGCTGGCCGACCTGCTGACTGTTCTGCTCACCCCCAAGCTGCGCACCGCGCGCCGGGTCAAGATGATCCGCCGCAACCGGCGCGGCATTCGCCCGTGGTGGCGACGCGCACGCCGTACACCTGCCCAGGAGGCAACCCATGACTGAGACCCGCTGGCTGGCCGACCCGCAGGTGCGGCGCGGCGCCGTGATTACCGCGCTGGTGATGTTGCTGGCGCTGCTGGGCCCCTGGCTCGCGCCGCATGCGCCGACGGCCATGGTCGGGCCGGTGTATGGGCCGCCGACTGCCGATGCGCCGCTGGGGCATGATTTTCTTGGCCACGACTTGTTGTCTCGCTTGCTCAGTGGGGGCGTGTCGGTGCTGTGGATGTCGGTGGCGGCGGCCACCCTTGCGCTGGTGGTCGGCGGCAGCCTTGGGTTGTTGGCCGGTTTTTCGCGGCGCCGCCTGGACCAGGCGATCAGTTGGGCGGCGGATGTCTCGCTGGCTTTTCCGGACCTGATTCTGGTGCTGCTGATCGTTTCGATGCTCGGCCGTGCGCCGTGGCTGATCGTGTTGACCGTGGCCATCGCGTTTACCCCAGGGGTCGTGCGCCTGGCGCGTGGCAGCGCGGTGGCGGTGGCGGGCCAGGAGTTCGTCGAGGCGGCGCAGATGATGGGCTACTCACGTTGGCGCATCCTGTTCAGCGAAATCCTGCCGAACATCCTGACGCCGCTGCTGGTGCATTTCGGCAACATGCTGACCTGGGCGGTGGGCATGCTCTCGGGCTTGAGCTTCCTGGGTTATGGCGTAGCGCCGCCGGCGGCGGACTGGGGGCTGATGATCAACGAAAACCAGGCCGGCCTGCTGGTACAGCCCTGGGCAGTATTGGCACCGGCGCTGCTGATTGCCGTGTTCGCCTATGGCACCAACATTCTGGCGGAAGGTATCGGCCGGGTCAGTGCACGTATTGGGGAGAAGCAACCATGACGGCGGCGTTGAAAGTCGACAGCGACGTGTTGCGAGTCAGCGACCTGCGGGTGGAACTGGCCGGGCAGGTCGATGTGCTGGCCGATGTCTCGTTCAGCCTGGCGGCGGGAGAGATCGTGGGGTTGGTGGGCGAGTCCGGTTCGGGCAAGACCACCCTGGCCACGGCCTTGCTGTGCCACGCGCGGCAAGGCGCGCGGATTACCGGCGGGCGCATTGCGGTGGCGGGGCAGGCGGTGTTGGAGCTTGAGGGCGAAGCCTTGCGCCTGGCGCGGGGCGGGTTGGTGGGCTACGTCGCCCAGGACCCGGCCACAGCGCTGAACCCGGCTCTGCGCATAGGCGCCTTGCTGCGTGAAACCGTATTGGCGCATCAGCCAAGGCTGACTACAGATGCATTGCAGCAGCGCATCAATGAGACTTTGGTGGATGTTGGTTTGCCGGATGATCCCGCCTTTTTGCGGCGTTTCCCCCATCAGTTGTCCGGGGGGCAGCAACAGCGGGTGATGCTGGCGCTGGCGTTTGTCCTGCGGCCGAAGCTGATCGTGCTCGACGAGCCGACCACGGCGCTCGATGTCACCACCCAGGCGCATGTGCTGGAAACCCTCAAGCGCCTGTGCCGGGGGCATGGTGTGGCGGCGTTGTATGTGACGCACGACCTGGCCGTGGTGCGCGACCTGGTTGACCGAGTGATGGTGATGTATGCCGGGCGGCTGGTGGAAGTGGCGGGGCGCGAAACCTTGTTCAAAGCACCGGCACACCCTTACACCCGTGCCTTGCTCGCGGCCATTCCTGATATTGCCCGACGCCAGCCGCTGCAAGCCATTGGCGGCCATGCGCCGGCGCCGGGGCAGCGGCCTGCGGGCTGCGCGTTTGCCCCGCGTTGTGCCAGGCGACGTGCCGAATGTGCGGTGATCGTGCCTTCGCTGCTGGCGTTCGAGGGCGGTCAGCAAGTCGCTTGCCTGGCGCCCTACCGTGAGCCGCTGCCCCCGGGCGAGCGGGATGTCGAGTTAGCAGCGGCGCCTTGTGCAGAGGTGTTGCTGGAGGTGCGGGGGCTGGATGTGGCTTACGACCGCCAAGTGCTGTTCGATGTTTCACTGCAGGTAGCGCAAGGCGAATGCCTGGCGCTGGTGGGCGAGTCTGGCTCGGGCAAGACCAGCCTGGCCAGGGCCATTGCGGGGTTGGGCGAGAACGTTCAGGGGCAACTGCGTTACGGCGGCGCGCCGCTGGCGTTCACCGCGCGTCACCGGGATGCGCGGCTGCGTCACCAGATCCAGTACGTGTTCCAGAACCCCTACCGGGCGTTGAACCCTCGGCAGACGATCGCGCAGACCTTGAGCGCACCCCTGGCGCATTTCTTCAGTGTGCGCGGTGACGAGGCGCGCAGCCGGGTCGAGGCCGTGTTGGCGCGGGTGTCGCTGCCGGCGCGTTTGGCCGATCTGTATCCGCACAGTCTGTCAGGGGGGGAACGGCAGCGCGTGGCGATTGCCCGGGCGTTGATCTGTGAGCCACGGCTGTTGGTTTGTGACGAGATTACCTCGGCGCTGGATGTGTCGGTGCAGGCGTCGATCCTGGCATTGCTGCGGCGTTTGCAGCGTGAAGGGCTGACCGTGTTGTTCGTCACCCATGACTTGGGGGTGGTGCGGGCGATAGCCGACCGGGTGTTGGTGTTGCGCCGGGGCAGGGTGGTGGAAGAGGGGTCGGCTGAGCAGGTGCTTGGGCGGCCGGTTGATGGCTATACCCGGACCTTGGTGGAACATTCGCCTCGGTTGCAGGTGGGCGTGTAGGTGCATGGCTTTGGGTGGGGCGGCGCCTGTGAGATCGAGCGCCGCCCGCGCGGCGCATCGCGAGCAACGCTCGCTCCTACGTTTGTTTTTGGCCAATAACGCCTGTGACAGGCGCGCGCGAACGCCTTGTTTGTTCGACGCGATATCGAGTCATGCGTCAAGGCGGTCGCGCGCGTTTGCCCCAGGAATAATTGGCCCGAAACAAACGTAGGAGCGAGCGTTGCTCGCGATGCGCCGCGCGGGCGGCGCTCGATCTACCAGGCGCTGCAAGGCCCAAGGCATGCACCTGGCACCCCAGATGCAATCCTCAGCTGGGCACCATCACCCACCAAATCGCGCCTGCCGCCGCCGCACTTCCTCGCGCACCGCCGGAATCACCCAGCGCCCGTAATCCACCGTGTCGTACAACGGGTCATACCCGCGGTTGAGGAAGGTGCTCACCCCCAAATCGACATAATCCAGCAACGCCTGGGCCACGGTCTCCGGCGTGCCCACCAGCGCGGTGGTATCGCCATAAGCCCCCACCGCCGTCGCCGTCGGCATCCACAATGCCCGGTCATGCCGGTCCGCCCGGGCGGCGGCGGCGAGCAGGCGTTCGGAACCGGTGCCCTTGATGCGCTTCTGCCAGGGGCTGTCCGCCGCAAACTGCGGGTTGGCCTTGATCTGCGCGAGGATCTGCTCAGCGCGCTGCCAGGCCAGCTCCTCGGTGGCACCCAGGATCAGCCGCACCGACAAGCTCACGCGTGGCGCCGCCACGCCAGCGGCACTCGCCGCAGCCTTGAGCTTGGCGATCTGCTCGGCGACGCCGCTCAGCGGTTCACCCCACAGGGCATACAGGTCGGCATGTTTGACGGCGATCTGGTAGGCGATGTCGGACGAGCCACCAAAGGAAATCGGGATATGCGGCTGCTGCAGCGGCTTGACCGGCGAAAAAGCGCCCTTGATGGTGAAGTAGCGGCCTTCGAAGTCGAACGGCTCCTCGGCAGTCCAGGTGCGCCGGACAATCTCCAGGTATTCGTCGGCGCGCTGGTAACGCGCGGTCTTGTCCAGCAGGGTGTCGCCTTCTTGCGGCTCGGCCGTGATGCCGGTAATTGCATGCAGGCGAATGCGCCCGCCGCCGGTGGTGTGGTCGAGCGTGGCGAATGCCCGCGCGGCCACCGTCGGCGCGGTCAGGGCCGGGCGGTGGGCGATCATGAAGCCGAGGCGCTCGGTGTGCGCGGCCGCATAGGCGGCAATCTGCAGGCTGTCGGCACTGCCTGGGCCGCTGGCGATCAGTACCCGGTCGAAACCGGCATGCTCATGGGCGCGGGCGTGGTGGCGGATGAACGGCAGGTCGAAATCGGGCGAGCGCACGCCGCGGGTCTCGGACCACTGGCGTGGGAAAATCATGCCGACGAATTCAATGGACATGGCGATGGCCTTTTACGTTGAGGAAGGGTCAGAACTGGTAATCGACCTGGGCCAGTAAGGTGCGCCCAGGCATGGGTTGCAGGAAGGTGTTGGTCGAGCCGGCCAGGCCACTGACGAAATTCAGTTCGTCGGTGACGTTGAGCATGCGCAGCGTCACGCCCCACTGCGGCTGGCGGTAATACGCGGCAAGGTCGATGTTGTATTCGTCGGGCACCTTCACCGTCTTGCTCAGGTTCAGGTACCAGCTGCTGGTCCACCAGCCAGAGAGCTCCACCCCGAACCCGGAATCGAAGCGGTAATCGACATAGCCGCCGGCGTTGTATTCAGGAATCTGCACCGCATCGAACTTGCCGGACGGGCGCTGGTTGAGGCTGTTGTTATCGCCGAACACGGTGCCGTTGTCGGGGATGAACCCTGCGGAGGCGAACCCGGCCTGGCTGGTGAACTCGTTGTAGGCACTGATGCGGCTGAGGTTGAGGCCGCCGCGCAGGTGCGGGTCCTGGTAGCGCAGGGTTGCTTCCCAGCCTTTGACGATCAACCGGGCGATGTTGTTGTTGCTGTCTGGCGACTGGTCGCGCGCCTGCTTGTAGGCGGCCAAGGTGAAGAACAACTGGTCGGGCATGGCCTCGACCTTCAGCCCCACTTCGTGCAGCACGCTAAGGCTCTCGAACGCCAGCGGGTTGAGCTGGTTGGCCCCGGCGCCACTGCCCCAGCCCAAACCATTGGTGAAGAACCCGGTGTTGACGGCGAGGGATCGGTCGAAGGTGTAGTACAGGGTGCTGTTGTCGGTGGGTTTGAAATAGGGGCTGACCTGTACCGAGAACAACCGGTAATTGTCCGAGTCCTTGCGCGGGTTGCCGCCCGCGAGCACGAAGGGGTTTTCGATACGGGCATCGATCCAGCTGCGGCTGGCCCCCACGTTCAGCCCCACGCGCTCGCCCAGGCGCAGGTTGTGCTGGCTGAACAGGGTTTGGGTGGTGCAGGTGCTGTCGGCGGTGTAGGGCGCCACCGATTCAGCGTACAAACCGTGCCCTGCCGGGTACATGGCGGGCAGGTTGAGCCAGCCATAGTAATTGGACAACTGTGGCACGCCGGGCTGGCCGATCCAGGCTCCGTTGCCACCGGCGGGGTTGCGCCCACTCAGGCCAAGCAGGTCGCCAGGGTTTTTCAGCGTCGGGTCGAGGGTGAGGTCGTAGGCGTTGATGGTGGAGCCAAAATTGTTGTTGGCGGCGATCGACTCGTTGGTCTCGCGGCGGTAGATCAGCCCGGTGTTGCTGTCGTCGACCAGCGTCAGGCCGCCCAGCTGCCATTGGCCACGGGCGCGGAACTCGAAGCGGTTGTCGAAGATGTCGTCCTTGCCCTGCACCTGGAACGCGCCCACCGCGTCGGTGGTGTCGGTGGAGTGCTGGTAGAAAGTGCTGTTGGCCAGGGTGATCGACGGGGTCAGGTCGCCCTCGACGCGCAGTTGTGTGGTGAAGCGCCGCGAGCGGTTCTGGTCCTGCGCGCGCTGGCCGGTCTGTGACGACAGCGAGGTCTGGCCATTGCCTGCCAGCGACGGGTCGTACACCCAGCCGCGCAAGCTGCCTGGGCTGGCCTGGGTATTGGGTGAGGCGCCCTGGAAGCTGCCATCGACCACCTGGTACTGGCCCTGCGCGTTGCGCTGGCGCTGCACCCAGCCGAGTACCTGGGCATCGCTGGCACCCGATGACAGCACCGGCGACCACAGGCTGTTGCCGTTCTGGATGATCGGCGTGGCGCGCCCGGCGTTGTACCTGCCGTGGTCGACCAAGTCCTGGGTGGCGCGGTTCCAGCCGTGGGTGATGTTGTAGTCGTAGTAGTCGTCGTAGGCGGCGTTCCAGTCCACCCGCAGGTTATCGTTGCGCCAGGCGAGGGCGCCGTAGAACGCGTCGAAGTTGTTG
This sequence comes from Pseudomonas sp. B21-031, assembly GCF_024748985.1. NCBI lineage: Bacteria > Pseudomonadati > Pseudomonadota > Gammaproteobacteria > Pseudomonadales > Pseudomonadaceae > Pseudomonas > Pseudomonas sp. B21-031. The sequence continues at coordinate 2,219,493 of NZ_CP087181.1, forward strand.
TCGACGTTGTCGTAGAAGGTTTCCTGGCGCTGGCGGGTGATGCTGACCCGGTAGGCCAGGCTGTCACTGAGGGGGCCGGTGTTGTCGACGCTGAATTGGGTGGCATCGCGTGATTCGCCGTCGGGGATCCAGCTGCCGATTTCGCCACTCAGGCGGGTGCGGAAGCGGTTGAAGTCGGGCTTTTTGCTTAGGTAGTTGATGTAGCCGCCGCTGCCGCTGACCGAGCCGTAGGTGACCGACGAAGGCCCGGCGACGACGTCGGCGCCTTCGTAGGCGTTGAAGTTGGCGGGGTGGCGTACGCCGTAGGCGCGTTGGCCATCCTGGAACACCTCGGAGCTTTGCCCGCGCATTTGCGGGGCGATGCCGGCGTTCTGGCCGCCGCCTCGGGTGATGCCGGGGGCGTACTTGACCAGGTCGTCCGAGCTCTGGATCGGGTCGCGGGCCAATTGCTCGGCGTTGATCTGGGTGACCGAGCGTGGGGTGTCGAGGACTTTGCTTTCCAGGCCGCCGTAGATCGAGGCCGGTGGGCGTGTGGGCAGCGCGTCGTCGTCAGCCTGTTCGGCTTGGACGGTGACGGTTTGCAGTTGGGTGTCCTCGGCGTAGGCCAGCGGTACGCTGGCGGCCAGGATGGCCAGTGCCAGGGCGCTGGGCTGGAATGTCGGGTGCAGCAGGGCAACGCGGAGCATGGGGCTGAGCCTCGTTCTGTTCGGGAATGGGAAAAGCGAGGGCGCAGCCGCGCCTGCGGTTATTGGGTGCCTATGGCGACTGCCGGGGGCGCTATGCGCCCCTTGTGGGAGCGGGCTTGCCCCGCGAACATGGGCGAAGCCCGTGCCATCCACTCGGGGTACCTGCTTCGCGGGGCAAGCCCGCTCCCACAGAAGATTGTGCTGGCCCAGCGTTTAGCGCTTGAGCCACAGGCTCTCGAACCGCCAGGTACTGAACAGCGACTGCTCCGCCTGCGCCCCACCGACCCGTGTGCTGACACTGTCGAGCAAGTCGGCAAAGCCCCAGATCAGCATGCCGCCGCGTTCGTACTGGATGCGTTGGGCGCGGTGCACCAGGGCTTTGCGTTTTTCAAGGTCCGGCTGGGCCATTGCAGCGAGGAAGGCCTCGCTGAATGCCGGGTCGTGGAAATGGGTCTTGTTGGCCACGGCGAAGGGCGCGTCGGTATGGATGGCGCTGGCCAGAAACGGCGCACCGATGCTGCCCCCAGTGCTCAACGTCCAGTCGTCGCGCTGCGGCCCCTGGAACGTCGCCAGGTCGACCTGGCGCACCGTGATCGTCACGCCGATGCGCCGTGCCTGTTCGGCCAGCACCAGGGCTGAGGCAAGCCCAGGCCCTGGGGTCGTGACCAGTTCCACCTGCAGGCCTTCGCGGCCCGCGTCCTTGAGCAATTGCGCCGCCCGTTGTGGGTCATGCGGCCGTGGCCCCAGGCTGTGGTCGAAGGTGGGGTCGAAAGGGGCGTACAGGTCGTTGGCCACCCGGCCCTGGCCATTGAGTGCCCGGCGCACCAAGTCTTCTCGGTCTGCCAGCAGGCGAAACGCTTCACGCACCCGCGGGTCGTCAAAGGGCGCTTTGGTGGTGTTCATGTCGAACGACAACCAGTTGCCACTCACCGACTTCAGCAGGCGCAGGCGTGGGTCGGCTTGCAGCACTTGCAGGTGCTCGGTGGACATGACGTTGGCCATGTCGATCTGCCCGGCGCGCAAGGCCGCCAGGCGGCCGGTCTGGTCTTTGAAGTCGATGATCTCCAGTTCATCGGCATACGGCTTGCCGGGCTTGTAGTAATTGTCGAAACGGGTGAACAGCGAGCGTTGGCCCGGGGTGAAACTTTTGAGTTTGTAAGGGCCGGCACCGACCGGGTTGGTGACCGGGTGGTAGTCCACCGGTACGATGCCGCCGAAGTTGACCCACGTCTCGGGCAACGGCAGGTAGCTGCGGCCTTCGCGAAAAGCCAGGCGCACGGTGCGATCGTCGAGCTTGACCAGGTTGTCGCGGTCGACCCAGTGCAGCAGCGCCGCATAGGGCGAGGCCAGCTGCGGGTCGGTCAGGCGCCTGATGGAGAAGATCAGGTCGTCGGCGTCGATGGTCTTGCCGTGGTGAAACTCCAGCCCAGGCTTGAGCCGCAACGTCCAGCCGCTGGCGTCGGCGTTGGGCTCGGCGAACTCGGCCAGGGCCAGGCGCGGCTGCATCTGCTCGTCCCACTCCCACAGCTTGCTGTACAGGGCAAAGCCGCGGACGATGCTGCTGCCGACCGGTTTATGGGCGTCGAGGTTGCCGCTTTGGTTGCCATCGATGATGCCAAGACGCAGGCGCCCGCCATGGCGTGGCTGGTCGGCAACCGCGTCGCCGCGGCTGTCGCTTGGGCCGCAGCCGGCCAGCAGCCCACCGGCCAGTACGCCGGCATGGCCAATGAAGGCGCGCCGGCTCAATGGGTAACCGTCCCAGGCCATGGCGTCAGCCTCCGTTGCTGGCGTGCAGTTGCACGGGGGTGGGCGCCGGGCGGGCGAGGGCGGCGCGCTGGCCACGGAAGTGCGGCAGGATGTGCTCGCCGAGGCGGTAGGCTTCTTCCAGGTGCGGGTAGCCGGCAAGGAAGAACAGGTCGATGCCGATGCCGTGGTACTCGCGAATGCGCGCCACCACGTTGGCATAGCTGCCCACCAGCGCGCAGCCTGGCGGGATGCCGATATAGCCGAAGCCGGTCCACACGTTGGGGTGGATGAAGAAATCGTCGAAAGCCTGCTGCTCGTCCTTGTCGCTGTAGCCGTGCTCGTAGCTCAGCTTGCGTGCGGTGCGCAGGCCAGCATGGGCGGCGCGGGCCTTGACCGTGCCCTTGGCCACGCCTTCGTCGAAGAAACGTTTGGCCTCGGCCCGCGCGGCCTCTTCGGTCTCGCGGGCAATCACGTCGATGGACAGGCCGAAGCGAATGTCGGTACGCCCCCACTTCAAGGCGCGGGCGCGGATGTCGGCGATCAGCGCAGCGATTTCGTCCGGGTGTTCGGCACGCATCAGGTAGAAGTCCGCATGCTTGGCGGCAAACTCGCGCGCGGCCAGCGAAGAACCGGCGGTGCAGATCAGCGGCAGCTCGGCTTTTTTCAGCGGCCCGCGCAGCCCGCCGCCCTCGGCGCGGTAATAGGTGCCCTCGTAGTGGAATTGCTCGTTATGCCAGTAGCCGCGTACCACGTCCATGAACTCGGTGGCGCGGGCGTAACGTTCGTCGTGGCCCTCGAAGTCGCCGACCTGGCGCTGGAGGGCGTCGGAGCCGCCGTTGATGATGTTCCATACCAGCCGGTTGCCGGTGGCGCGCTGGTAGGTTGCGGCCTGTTGCACGGCTACCCAGGGCGTGTAGTGATAGGGCTGGAACGCGGTGACGAACTTGAGCGTGCGGGTTTCCCGTGCCAGCAGCGAGCACACGGTCCACGGCTCTTCGCCGGTGGGCGCATTGACCATCAGCGCGCCACCGAAGCCGTTGATTTCTGCAGCGCGGGCGATTTGCCCGAGGTAATCGATGTAGGTGAAGTGATCACCTACCGCGAACCCGGACACCGCACCGCTGCTATCGCCACCTGCGTGCCAGTCGCCGCGGTTGCGCGGGTCGCCAGGCAGGTACTGGGTTTCGCCATGCAGTGGCAGGCGGGTGAAGAATTCGATGCTCATGGGGTGGCCTCCTTACTGGACGCTGGGGCTGCAGATGGGCGTGACCGGCTGGCCGCTGATGACCTGGCGGGCGAAGGGGATCGAGTCCTTGAGCGAGGCGTTGACCGTTTCGCTATGGCCCAGGCCTTTGTACAGGTGGCCCTGCACCACCGAGCCGGCCTTGCAGGCATCCTGCATCAGTGCAACCTGGGTCGCGGCGGCAGGGGTCTTGTCCTCGGCGCCGGTGCCGATGAAGATCGGCTGGGCCAGTTTGAGGGTGGGGTACGACACTTGGGCCAGCCACGGTTTGAGCTGGTCGCCCTGGTAGTCCTTCTTGGCGTTGGCGGGGGTCAGGCCGGTGCCGACCACATCACTGACCAGTGCCGACAGGCAACTGGTGCGCGCCTGCTCGAACAGCGGCAGGGCCTTGTCGGTGTAGAAGTCGCGTGGGTCGATGCTCGGGTCGTACTGCTGTGCGGCGAGCAAGGTATAGAAGCCGTAGGCCAGGGCCGGGTCGACCTTGTTCTGATCTTGTTCACCGACGTTTTTCGAGCCCACGGTGTAGATCACGCCGGTGCCGATGCTGCCCTTGACCCCCAGTTTGGGTGCATAGGTCGCGGCATAGGCACCGGCTGCGAAGGCACCGGCGCCACCCTGGGACTGGCCGATGATCAGGACCTTGTCGGCCAGCCCCGGCACGCCGGCGACCACGGCCTTGGCGGCATCGAGAATGCCATAGGCGGCCATGCGGTTGTTCAGCAGCGGGTGGCCACCGGGTACACCCAGGCCTTGGTAGTCGGTGGCGACGATGGCATAGCCCTCTTCGAGCCAGCGGTTCAAGTACTGCACATCCCGGTAGGAACGCCCGGCCCAGGACGGTGCGCAGATATCCGCCACACCGACGGTGCCGTGGCCCCAACTGGCGACCGGCCAGCCACCGGCGGGTGCCGGGCCCTTGGGAATGAACAGCGCGCCAGAGACCACGATTGGCGTCTTGCCATCGATGCCGTCCAGCGAGGTGTAGAGGATGCGCTGGGCACTGGCGGCGTTGGGCAAGCTCAGCGCTGAGTCCAGCGGTTCGCTGCGCAGCAGTTTGCCGGGAGTAGCAGGGATTGCCTTGGACCAGGTGTAGAAACTCGAAACGCGGCCGTCGCCTTGTTGCGGGTCGGGTTTGGGGGCGTAGGTGTCGGCGGCCAGGGCGCCAATGGAAAAGGCCAGGGCGCTGAGGCCGAAAACGATGGAAACAGGCAATTTCATGGAAGGTGTTCTCAAGGTTGTTGGCTGATTTGAGCGTCCAGGGACGGCCAATAGTGGGTGAGCTGCAGGTCGATCAGCGCCTGGCGGGTGAAGCCCGTGGCCAGGTCGCTGCTGATGTCATAGGGCGTGCGTATCAGGCGGTTGGCCAGGGCGTAGTGGCCCAGGGCGTCGTAGTGGGCTTTGAGCTGGGCATCGCTTTTTGGCGCCCAGCGCGCTTTCCAGGCCACCGGGTCGTCCTGGTCATCGCGGCGCAGCACGCTTTCGGCCACCCCGGCGCGGGACGACAGCGCGTAATAGGCGTCGCGGTTCTGCGCTTGGGAGATCCACCAGGCCGCGCGCACCCAGGCCGTGGCCACCAGCTGCGTGAGGTCGGCGTGCTGCTGCACGAAGCGGTCGGTGCCCCACAGGTCGGACACCAGCCGCCAGTCGTTGGCGCCTTGCTTGGTCGACCAGAGGATCCGCGCCACGCCTTTGTCTTCCAGGGCGTAGGCTTCGTTGAGCAGCACGGCGGCATCGACCTTGCCGGCCGACACGGCGGCGGCACCGACCTGCGGGTTGAGGTTGGCGATCTTGAAGTCGGTCAGCTTGAGGCCCTGGCTTTCCAGGAAGTTGCTGAAGGCAAATTCCCAAGGCCGCCCGCGGTGCAGGGCCAGGCGCTTGCCTTTGAGGTCCTGGATGCTGCGCACCGCTGAGCCGCTGGGCACCACCAGGTAAATGTTGTTGCCGCTGCCACCCGGCACGATCAGCTTGCCGGGCACTTGGCCGGCGCCAGCGATGACCGAGGGCAGGTCGCCGCGTACGGCGAAGTCCAGGCTGTCGTTGCTGAAGCCTTCGTTGATTTGTGGCCCAGCGCCGGCGTGGGGCAGGGCGGTCCATTGCAGCTTCACGCCGCGGGCGGCCAACTGCTGTTCAAGCCAGCCGTCTTCGATCACCCGCCCCGGGATGCCCCCGAAGACCGGCGCGCCGCCTTGGGTGAAGGCAACGATGGCGATGCGCACCGCTGCCGGTGGCTCGGCGGCCAATGTGGTCAGGCTGAGTAACAGGCCGCCCAGCAGGGCCAGGCCATGACGCCAGAGTGTGTTCATATGCGGCTCCAGGCAAGGGTTCAACAGGTCTGGGCCGCGTGCTGCAGCGAACCAGGCGTTGTCAGGCCAAGAGCGAAATGCATGCCAGTCTTTGAAAAGGCGGCTGCAGGCCTTTAACGGCGTGGCCTTCAGCACATGGGAGGGGCGCGGCGGGCAGCCCAGCCTGCTGATCGGCACGCAGGGCAGTGCTGGCGAGTTGCTGCTCCAGCAGCAGTCGGCTGCTGGAGCATCAAATATTCAAAAATGGAATATATAAAGATTAATTAATAATTTTTTGATCTAATTTGTTTCGGGCACTATGGGGCTGCGCGTCAATTGCCAGGAATGCCCCCATGTCGCTGATCACCCACCCTAATGCCCGAGAGCTGACCAAGTCGGTACGTGCCACCGTGCTTGTGTTCAAGGACCCTCGCTCCCAGGAGCTGCTCAGCCGTATCGAGCGCCTGGCACCCAGCGAGGCCAATACCCTGATCATCGGCGAAACCGGAACCGGCAAAGAACTTGTCGCTCGTCACATCCATCAACTGAGCCGCCGTGGCCGCGAACCGTTCGTGGCAGTGAACTGCGGTGCCTTTGCCGAAACCCTGGTGGAAAGCGAACTGTTCGGCCATGAGAAAGGGGCGTTCACCGGAGCCACCTCGAACAAAGCCGGCTGGTTCGAAGCGGCCAATGGCGGCACGCTGTTCCTCGACGAGATTGGTGACTTGCCGCTGAACATGCAGGTGAAGTTGCTGCGGGTGCTGCAGGAGCGCGAAGTCGTGCGGCTGGGCTCGCGTACACCGATCCCGATCAACGTGCGCCTGGTGGCCGCGACCAACGTCAACCTAGCCGACGCCGTGGTGGCGGGGCATTTTCGCGAAGACCTGTTCTACCGCCTGCACGTCGCCACCATCCGCCTGCCACCGCTGCGTGAGCGGCCCGGCGACATCCTGCCCTTGGCCGAATTTTTCATCGAAGAGCATTGCCGGCGCCTGGGTTATGAACGTGCGTCGCTCAGCCCGGATGCCGAGCGCAAATTGCTGGCCCACAGCTGGCCGGGCAACATCCGTGAGTTGGAAAACGCGATCCACCATGCCTTGCTGGTATGCCGTTACCAGGTGGTAGCGCCCGCAGACCTGCACCTGGTGGACATGAGACCGCAAGGTGCGGCCCAGGTGTATGCCACGCAGGCCAACGCCCCGGCCGCGCTCGCGGCGCCGCCTAACCTTGAAAGCGCGCTGTTGGCGTTGTTCGAGCAGAACGTGCCGAACCTGTATGAGCATATCGAGGAGACGGTGTTCCGGGCGGCGTATCGGTATTGCCACGGGAACCAGCTGCAGACCGGGCGGTTGTTGAACATCAGCCGCAACATCGTGCGGGCGCGGCTGGAGAAGATTGGCGAATTGTCGAAGGCATGAGGTGCCTGTATCGGGGCTGCTGCGCAGCCCATCGCCGGCAAGCCTGGCTCCCACAGGTACTGCACATGGCTTGAGGTCTGTGCAGTCGAGGTGGGAGCCCGGCTTGCCGGCGATGGGCCGCATAGCGGCCCCGATTTTGCCCGGTTATTTGATAAAGCGAACCTGGCTGTTGATCTTCTCGATCACCGCCCCTTTGCGCGCGTTGAAGCGGGCCTTGTTCTGTTCGAACAGGTTATTGCCCTTGGTGTCGATGGAAATGATCAGCGGGCCGAACGCCCGTACCCGGTTGACCCACAGGGTTTCAGGCATCCCCAGGTCTTGCCACTCGGCACGTTCGATCTCTTCTACCTGCGTTGCAGCCAGCACCGCACAGCCCCCTGGGAACACCGCATGCACAGCTTTGTTTTCCAGGCAGCCGGTGGTGGTTTCGGGCCCCATGCCGCCTTTACCAATGATCAGCTTGACGCCGGTTTGCTCGATGAACTGCTTTTCGAACTTCTCCATGCGCATGCTGGTGGTTGGGCCAATGGACACCATCTCGAAACTGCCATCGTCTTTTTTGCGCACGATAGGCCCGGCGTGGAAGATTGCACCGCCGCGCAAGTCGACCGGCAACTCTCGCTTGAGCTCGATCAACCGACGGTGCGCGACGTCGCGGCACGTCACCGGTCGAGGGGTGACGCGCGGAAGACTCGATGTTCACGCCCATGACACTGCTGTTGCCGGTCAGCCCCTGCGGGCCGATGCCGATTTCGTTGAGGCCGTCTTCCAGGAGCTTTTCCATCATGGCGGCGCTTTCGTTCGGGTGGTTGGAATCGACCGGGCGCAGGATCGCCTTTTTCGACAATCAGCCTTGTGATGCAGTGAGGAAAAAACCGTGGATAAGGAATCAGCCGTGTCATCGCTCACCGACGTGATGGCGAAGTTCACCGCCTATATCGGCAAGCGCCTGCCCAAAGACGTCAAGGAGAAAACCGCAAAACTGCGCGCCGCAGAAACCAACCCGTTGGCCATCGCTGTGTATGACTCGATGGCCGACAACCAGGAATACGCCGACAAGCTCGACCGCCCCAGTTGTCAGGACACAGGGGTCATTCAGTAGACAGCTTGGCGGCATGGCAGTAGCGGCATGAATGATGTCGCGTGAATGAAGAGTTGCACAGCGTTGGATGGCTCAGGTTAAATGAGAGTCATTATTAAAGACGTCCTGACCGGTTCACCCCATGCCCTGCGCTGACCCTTCCCTGCAAAAAACCGTGCATACCCTCTACGCGGAGCACCATCCCTGGCTGTGCGGTTGGCTACGCAACAAGCTCGGGTGTGTCGAGCATGCGGCGGACCTGGCCCAGGACACATTCATACGCGTGCTGACCCTGCGCAAGGCGGCCGAGCTGCGCGAGCCACGGGCGTACCTCTCCAGCATCGCCCGCAGCCTGATGATCGACATGTTCCGCCGCCGTGCTGTTGAGCAGGCCTACTTGGAAACGCTTGCCGCCCGCCCCGAGCAGGTCGAAGTCTCGCCCGAGGCGCGCACGTTAATCATCGAAGCGTTAATGGAAATCGACCGCCTGCTCGACGGCCTGGGCGCCCGCACCCGGGAGATTTTCCTGATGGCCCAGCTGGATGGCTTGAGTTATGTCGAGATCGGGCGGCGCCTGGACATTTCGGTTACCACCGTCAAGAAGCACGCAGTGCGGGCACTGACCCATTGCCTGATGCTGGCCGAGGACTGAACCGTGGCCGGGGCCCCGCCACTGGATCGGAACGTGCTCGAAGCCGCGGCGCACTGGTATGTCGAGTTGCGCTGCGATGCCGATGAACGTACGCGTGCCGCGCATCAGCGCTGGTTGCTCAGCGATCCACTTCACCGGCAGGCCTGGGAGCGCCTGGCGCGCTTGCAGGGCACCTTCGAGCACGTGGCACCGGGCATCGCTCGGCCAACCCTGAGCAGTGCCAGGGCCAAGCGCCGCGAAGTGCTCAAGGTGATGTCGATTGTGCTGGCTGCGGGTGGAGCAGGGGGGCTGGCCTGGCACGAGGGGGGCATCGCGCGGTTGATGGCCGACCAACGCACAGGGGTTGGCGAGCGCCGTTCGCTGCGCCTGGAGGATGGCAGCCGCTTGCAGTTGAACACCGCCACTGCGGTCGATATCCGTTACACCGCCCAATGGCGCGCCTTGCACCTGTTGGGCGGGGAGATCCTTGTGCAAACCGCGCGCGACGCGCAGGCCCGAGCGTTCATCGTGCACACCGAACAAGGCAGCATTCGCGCCTTGGGTACGCGTTTTACTGTCCGCTGTGACGCTGACGTCAGTCGGGTTTGCGTGCTTGAACATGCCGTGGAGGTACGCACGGCGCACACGCTGGCGGCCGTGCGTGTCGAGGCCGGTCAGCAGCTGATCTTTCGCGCGGATGGAGCCGGCCTGGTGCAGCCCGCGACAGCGCTGGCGGATGCCTGGACCCGCGACATGCTGGTGGTGGACGACTGGCGCCTTGCCGATGTTGTCAGCGAACTGCAACGTTATCGGCCCGGCCATTTGGGGTGTGACGCGGCCGTGAGCGAGCTGCGCCTGTCCGGCGCGTTTCAGCTGGGCAATATCGATACTGCCCTGGACAACCTCACCCGCACCTTGCCGGTACGCATTCGGCGGTTCAGCCGATTCTGGACGCGGGTCGAGGCTGTTTGAGGGCTTAGGGGGAAGGTGTTCGCTCAGCATTTTCAGCGCCTATGAGATCGAGCGCCGCGCGCGCGGCGCTTCGCAGCACAAGGCTGCTCCTACAGTTGTTTCGGGCCAGTCGCGCCTGAGCGCAGGAATAATTGGCCCGAAAAAATGTAGGAGCAGCCTTGTGCTGCGAAGCGCCGCGCGCGGCGATCGATACACCCCTCACATCAAAACCAAAAGCAGCACTCTTTTACCCAGGGGGGGGTTATCGATTTCAATTCTCATTCGACTTGTTAAGTAGAGGCGCATCAGACGCCGTAAAAAACTGCCGCAGGGCGAAAGGAATACCCATGCTCCCTTCAGACACTCGCAACCCCGTTATCCTCATCAACTGTGCCAAAAAACCAATGACGCGGGCGGTCAATCGCGCGCTGTTCAGCATCGTGCTTTCGGCGCCTCTGGCTGCGGCGATGATCGCCCCGCCAGCCATGGCGCAGACCCGTGTCGAAGCCGCATTCGACATCCCGGCCGGCCCGTTGGGCGCCGCGCTCACCCAGTTCGCGGAAGCAGCGGGGGTGACCGTGTCGTTCGAGCCGTCCTACGTGCAGTCGTTGAAGTCGCCAGGCTTGCATGGCCGCTACAGTGCCGAGGCCGGGCTGCGCCAGTTGCTGGCAGGCAGCCAGTTGCAGGTGCTGCGCCAGGCCAATGGCAGCTATTCGCTGTTGCCCATGGTCGGCGACGCCTCGACGCTGCAACTCGACAGTACCAGCATCACCGGCACGTCCGTGGAGTCGGCCTACGGGCCGGTAACCGGTTACGTCGCCACCCGCAGCGCGACAGGGACCAAGACCGATACACCCATTCTGGAAATCCCGCAGGCCATCAACGTCGTCACTGCCGACCAGGTACAGGCCCAGGGCGCGCGCAACCTGACCCAGGCATTGCGTTATACGCCGGGGCTGGCAACGGGTGGTTTCACCGATCGCAACAGCATTGCCGACGAAATCACCAGCCGCGGCTTCGCCCCAACCCCGCTGTACCTGGATGGCGCGTACCTGCCGTATGCGGGCAGCCTGGGCGGCGCGCCACAGATCGACCCCTATACCCTGGAACGTATCGAGGTGCTCAAGGGCCCATCGTCGGTGCTCTACGGGCAAAACCAGCCGGGCGGGCTGATCAACATGGTCTCCAAACGCCCGACCCGCGAGCAGCGCAACCAGGTAAAGCTGGGTGCCGGCAGTTACAACCGGGTCAACGGTGCGTTCGACACCAGCGGCCCATTGGATGAGCAGGGCGCGTTCACCTATCGCCTGGTCGGTGTGGCCGACAAAGGCAATGAGCAGGTGGCGCACACCCACAGCGAACGCCTGCTGCTGGCGCCAAGCCTGACCTGGGCGCCGAACGAAGACACCGCCCTGACGGTGCTGGCACAGGTGCAGCGCGACGACGGCCTTGCCGACTACCAGTCGCTGCCGATGATCGGTTCGCTCAAGCGTGGCCCGACGGGCCAGCGCATCGACCGCGACTTCTTCTCGGGCGATTCGCACTACAACGATTACAAGCGTAACCAGTACATCTTCGGCTACGACTTCAGCCACCGCTTCAGCGATGACCTGGCGGTACGTTCCACAGCGCGCTACACCGATGTGCGTGACCGCTACAAAGGCTTCTACCTGCGCAGTTTCGTTTCGGACGACGAGTGGGTGGATTACACCCGAGCCAACCGGGTCAAGCTCGACTGGCGCCAGCACAATATCGCCTACACCCTCGATAACAATCTTGAGTACAAATTCAATACCGGCGCGCTGCAGCACACCACACTGGCCGGCGTGGACTATCGCCACTTCTCCCGCAAATACGATGGCTATAACGCCTACAACGTGTTGCCCGTCGACCTTTACGGCAAGAACAACTACGACACCAGCAGCGTAACCCCTGTGCTGGACACCCAATGGGACAATACCGTTCGCCAGACTGGGGTGTATGTGCAGGACCAGATCAAGCTCGACCAGTGGATCCTGACCGGTGGTGGCCGCCAGGACTGGGCAGAAATCGACAACAAAGACCTGTTGGCCAAAAGCATCGCTTCACAGCGTGACAACAAGTTCACGGGCCGTATCGGCCTGACCTACGTCACCGAGTTTGGCCTGGCGCCTTACGTCAGCTATTCCCAGTCGTTCTTGCCGACGCTGGGCACCGACAGCGCTGGCAAGTCATTTGAGCCGACCGAGGGTGAGCAGTACGAAGTGGGGGTTAAGTACCAGCCGGTCGAGGGCACCTTGCTCACCGCGTCGGTGTTCCAGATCAAGCAGAAAAACGTGCTGACTCAGGACGACGACAACCCCCAGTACCAGGCGCAGGACGGTGAGGTGCGCTCGCGTGGCGTTGAACTTGAGCTCAAGTCCACCCTCGACAACATCGACGTGCTGGCGGCAGCCACCTACATCGACTCGTTCTACACCAAGAGCAACTACGGCGACCAAGGCAACCGCAGCGAGTCGCAGGCGCCGGTATCGGCGTCCCTGTGGGTGGATTACCACTTCACCCAGGCCATGCTCAACGGCCTCACCTTCGGCGCAGGTGCCCGCTACACCGGCCGCAAACCGGGTGATTCGTCCAACTCGTTCGACGTGCCGGCCTACGCGGTGTATGACACTACCGTCAGCTACGACCTGGGCAAATTTGACGCGAGCCTGCGTGGTTTGCAGGCCAGCCTGAATGTACAGAACATCTTCGACCGCGAGTATGTGTCGGACTGCAACTATGCGTTCGGTTGCTATTACGGCCAGGAGCGCGTGGCGTCGGTGGAGATGACCTACGACTGGTGATCGGGGGGTAGTTATGACCGGTGTTCGCGGGTTCGCGTGCGAACACCCGCCTCACGAGAGGAATTTGACAAAGATGACCGCAGCTACCCAGCATTGGCGACTGGCGATTGCCTGGGCGATGAAGGATCGTCGTTGCGGCGCGTGCCGGGCAATGGCGTCCAGCGCTATAAGCGCATCGATGTCTTCGGGCTGAGCGAGGCGTGGGGTTGAGTGCAAATCCATTGTGCGGGCTGCCATGGAAGGAGAGTGGCGAGTTTAGCGGCGAAGACGAGTAAGCTGCGAGCAGTCATCCACAACGCCAATGACATCATGGGGCTGTTGCTCGGAGGGTCCAAGGCGTGGCCGAAGCGCCATCCTGAATTCGAGGTGGTTGGGGCAAAGATGGAAGCTGCGTGGATCGCGGGGATGGCTAGAAGTCTCAGACCTTAGCATGGCATCGGCGGTAGCCTCGGTGCGGGTCATGCAGGCACTGTTTTCAGCAAACCGCAGTGCTGGCACCACGTTATACTCGGCGCTTTTTGCCCATGGCCGGAGACCCTTATGCGCCAGGTTTTGCTCATCGTCGATGTTCAATCCACCTTCAGCCCGCCCGAATGGCTGGTCGACGGTTTGCGGCGGTTGTCGGCGAATATCCCGACCATCGCCTCGGTCGAACTGCACGATGAGCAGGCCACGCCGTTCCAGCGTCAATTGGGCTGGCACCCGGCAGCCGAGGACGAGAGCCTGGTCGAAGCGGACCAAGTGTTCGTCAAGCATGGCTACGGGCAGACCGTCGAAACCCTCGAATACATCAAGCAACTGGGCGTGGAGCGGGTGCTGGTGTGCGGCATGCAAACCGAAACCTGCGTGCTGGCTGCAGGCTTTGCGCTGTTCGATGCGGGGCTCACGCCAACCTTGGTGACCGACATGACGGTAGGGTCGTCCCTGGACAGGTCCGGGAAAATGGGCATTGACTTGTGGAAGCACCACTTCCGCCAGGTGACGACGTCTGCCGAGGTACTAGCCTCGCTGGCAATCTAAGCACAGGAAGTGCAATCATTTTGCCATCTTGCTACGCCAATGAGTATCATTGCTGATTGATAACGGCCTCGATACACCTGGATTGAGAAGGATCTCCATGCTGAAACAGTCTTACCTTGTCGCTGTGCTGCTGCCGCTTGCAATGAGCTGGTGCGGCTCGGCGCAAGCCTTCACCGATGGCACTGACCGCTCCGTGACCTTGGAAAAGGTCGAGCAGACCTTTGTCGTGCAGAAGGATGGCAGCCACCGCCTGGACGTCGACAGCGTCTTGCTGATCAATGACGAACGCGCCATCAAGGCCCGCGCCCAGCAGCCGGTGAGCTTCAACCGCTCGCTGGAAACCCTGGAAGTGATCGAGGCCTACACGCAAAAGCCCGATGGGCGCAAAGTGCGGGTGGATGCCGCGCACATCAAGGAGCAGCAAGAGCAGGCGTCTGCGCAGGCGCCGATGTTTCAAGACAGCGTCAACAAGGTGATCATCTTCCCTGAGGTCGCGGTGGGGGATCGCCTGTTCCTGCATTACCAGCGCAACCGCGTCACGCCGCTGTTCCCGGGGCAGTTCGAAGACATCACTGTGCCGGAGTTCCACCCGGTCGGGCAGTTCACACTGACCTACGACATGCCCGAGGACATGCCCCTGCAAGCGGACGCGCGCAGCTTCAAGGCGTCGATGCCGGCGGTTGCACCCGGGCGCAAGGTCTACCGCTGGGACTACGTGCCGGCGGACCGGGCGCGGATCGAGGCCAGTGCGGTGTCCTACCTGGACTACGGGCACTATCTGGCCGTCTCGACCTTCACCGATTTCAAACAGTTCGCCGAGGCCTACCAGGCACGGGCCAAGGTCGAGGTCACGGCACCGATCACCGAGTTGGCGCACCGCCTGACGGCCCATTTGCCTACCGCACGGGAAAAGGCGCTGACGCTCAGCGACTGGGTGCGCGAGAACATTCGCTATGTCGCCGTGTATGTCGGTGCCGGTGGGGTGGTGCCACATGCCGCGCAGACCGTGCTGGACAACCGCTACGGTGATTGCAAGGACCATGTGGCACTGCTTGAAGCACTGCTGACGGCGGCGGGTATCAAAAGCACGCCGGCCTTGATCAACCTGGGCAATGCTTATGTGTTCCCCAAGGTCCCTGCGCTGGGGGTGTTGAACCACGTGATCACCTACGTGCCGAGCCTGGACCTGTACCTGGACTCGACCGACCCTTCGATTGCTGCAGGCTACCTGCCGCTGGGCACCTTGAACAAGCGCGTGCTGCTGACTGCCACAGGCGAGTTCGGGCGTACTCCGGCCATCCAGCTCAACAAGGTGTCCAGCGACCTGAAGTTCAAGGTCAACGGCAAGGGAGCGGCGGACTTCACCAACGTTGCCACCGTGCAAGGCTGGGCCAGCGAGGTCAGCCGCTATGGGGTTAAATCGATGAAGCCGGCCGACCGTGAACTGCTCGTCGAAAAAGTGCTCGGCGCCTATGGGCAGCGGGGCAGCGGCACGTTCGAGGTACGCCCGCCGAGCGCCAGTGGCGAGTTTGTCAGCACCGTCGATGGGCGCACGGAAAACCTCGTCAACCTGCCCGGGCCGGTGGGGGTGGTGGCCTTGAGCAGCCTGGCAGGGGGTATTTCGCAGAACGTCTACAGCTTTGCCATGGAAAAGGAGCGCAGCCAGCACTTCGTGTGCATTTCCAACGACACCGTGGAAACATCGCGTTTCGAATTCCCACCGGAGGTCAGCGTACTGGCGATCCCCAAGCAGGTGCGTCTGCAAGACGCCAATGTGGAATACAGCGCGCGGTACGCTCAGGAGGGGAATGCGGTGGTGATCGAGCGGCACTTCAAGTTCAGCCGCCCGAACGTGGTGTGTTCACCCGAGGATTTTGCCGCCATGAAGCCGACGCTCGAGGCGATGGTCAAGGACCTGCAGAGCCAGATCATCGTGCAAGCGAGCTAGCCCCCAGGTCGTACGGCAACAGCATGCGCCTGGCTTACTCGGCCGCCAAGCGCCCCTTCACCCGGTCAGCCTTGTACTGCATAGCTACTGCTGGCGCAGGTTTGGCTGCTCCGGTTTCCAGCCACTGACGCATGCGGCTGGCATCGGCGAAGTGGGTGTACTTGCCGAAGGCATCGAGGATCACCATCGCCACCGGGCGGTTGTCCATGCGGGTCAACAACACCAGGCAGTGGCCAGCTTCATTGGTGAAGCCGGTCTTGGTCAGCTTGATGTCCCAGTTGCTCTTGTTCACCAGGTGATCGGTGTTACGGAAGCCCAAGGTGTAGTTGGGCGCGCGGAAGGCCACGGTCTTCTCGCGGGTGGTCGACAGTTCGCTCAGCATCGGGTACTTGCGCGACGCCATCAACAGTTTCGACAGGTCGCGGGCGCTGGACACGTTCTGCGTCGACAGGCCGGTCGGCTCGACATAGCGGGTGTGCGCCATGCCCAGGCTGCGAGCCTTGGCGTTCATGGCCTTGATGAACGCCGGGTAGCCGCCGGGGTAGTGGTTGGCCAGGCTGTTGGCCGCACGGTTTTCCGACGACATCAGGGTAATCAGCAAGGTCTCGCGGCGGTTCAGCTGGCTGCCCAGGCGCACCCGCGAATACACACCCTTCATCTCCGGGTTGTTGGCGATGGTCATGGTGAGCATTTCATCCATGGGCAGCTTGGCGTCCAGCACCACCATCGCCGTCATCAATTTGGTCACCGAGGCAATGGGCACCACGCGGTCGGCGTGGCTGGCATACAGCTCCTGATTGGTGTTCAGGTCGATCAGCAAGGCGCTGCCCGAAGCCAGGTGCAATTTGGCCGGGTCACGTTGCACCTGGGCCGGGGGTTGTGCAGCAGCAGTCGACGGGAGGGTCGCGGTACCTGTGAGCAACAGCAGCAGGCTGAGGATGGACAGGGATGTTTTCACGTTGAGGCTCACTAAAAGTTGGTATGTCGTTGGCTGTGCAAGGGTTTTCCCCCAAAAAACCGCTGCATTGTGGAGTATGGTCGAAGTGCTGTCGATTGCTCGTTGAAGCGACCCGGCGAAATGAAAAAAGCTTCATGCTGGATCGGTTCTGCCGCCTCCGCTCGTCGGATCACACGGGCAAAAAAAGACCCGCCAAGCGGCGGGCCATAAGGGCGTAGGGAGCAACGCACAACAAATAATGTCAAGCGACCAGGGTATCTGGCTGCAACTGGTCGGCCAGGGCTTGAGCCGAGGCGCGGGTCGCCAAGGGGCCGCTCACGGGTTCACCGTTACGCACCAGGTACCAGCAGGCCAGCAGGCCTTGCTGACGCAGTGAAGGGGGGACGGCGCTGCCGACGACGGACATGATCTGGATAGTGGCCATGTGGACCTCCTGTAAAACATGGCCCTACCTTACGCAGCGGCCGCAGCGGTTTGAAATTAACTGAGTTGATAGTGATCATTGGTTTTATCAACGATCACCAACGGGGTGGCCCGTAGTACACCGGGGGCGGGCCGTAATAAGGGCGATAACCCGGTGGCGGCGGGGCCGGCGCATAGTAGGGCTGGTAGTACACCGGCTGCGGCGGCGGCTGTACGTAGACCGGCTGCGGTGCGTAATAGACTGGCTGGCGCTCCACATACACGGTGCGATCACGCCCGCCATAAACCGTTGCCCCCACCACGGCACCGACCACCGCCGCGCCTAACAGCGGGCCGGGTCCATACCAACCACCGCCACCACCATGGCCACCATGGGCAGCAGCTTGTCCGCTGATGGCCAGGGCACCGACCAGCAGGGCGATTACGGGAATGTGACGGTTCATAAAGCGTCCTCGCAGGGCAACCCCACAGATGGGGTCCTATTACTATGACTCCTGCCTCTGTCAGCTGAGCACAGGGAAACGGTAAAGGTTGTGTAAGGGACGACAAGCGGCTGCATCTGATACGCTGAACAAACGATTCAGTTCTGAAAATGGAGCAGGTTATGTCGACAACTCCCAGCAGAGACACAGTGCTGTGCATCTCCCTGGCCGGGCGGCCTGGCACCTTCGGCGTGCGTTTCCACAACCACCTCTACCAACAGTTGGGGCTGGACTTCTACTACAAGGCCATGAGCACTGACGACCTGCCGGCGGCGGTCGCAGGCATTCGTGCTTTGGGTATTCGCGGGTGCGGGGTGTCGATGCCTTACAAGGAAGCCTGCATGGCGTTGGTCGACGAGGTGGACCCGTCCGCTGAGGCAATCGAGTCGGTCAACACGTTGGTCAATTGCGGCGGCCATTTGAAGGCCTACAACACCGATTACCTGGCAGTGCGGCAACTGCTGGCGCAACACAAGGTCGACCCAACGACTGCGTTTGCCCTGCGCGGCAGTGGTGGCATGGCCAAGGCGGTGGTGAGTGCCTTACGTGACGCGGGCTTTACCCAGGGCACGATCGTTGCCCGTAATGAACAGGCGGGGCGGCAACTGGCAGATGTTTGTGGTTATCGCTGGGTGGCCGAGCTCGGAGACCTGTGCCCGCCGATGCTGATAAACGTGACGCCGATCGGCATGGCCGGCGGGCAGGAGGCCAACGCACTGGCTTTTAGCGAACAGGCCATTGCGGCGGCGGAGCGGGTGTTCGACGTGGTGGCGATGCCGGCGCAGACGCCGTTGATTCGCCGGGCCCAGGCATTGGGTAAGCCGGTGATCACGGGCCTGGAGGTGATTGCGCTGCAGGCGCTGGAGCAGTTCGTGCTGTATACCGGCGTGCGCCCTACGCGTGAGCAGGTGGAGGCGGCCGTCGCATACGCGCGCGATCCTCTGTAGGAGCAGCCTTGTGCTGCGAAGAGGCCGGTACAAGCATCATCATTCTCTGATCGCTGCACCGGCCTCTTGGCAGCACAAGGCTGCTCCTACAGGAGGGCCGCGCTATATTGCGTCAATCAGAACGCTTTGTGCCCCTTGTCCAGCTGTTCATCCACCAGCGCACGGCCATGGGCCAGCGACACATGCTGGGCATTCTCAAGGTCTGAGAAGAACTTCATCGGCATCGAGATACGCTTGCTGGTGTGCCCCTCAGGGTCAGTGATCAGGCAGCCGGCGGCATAGGGCAGGGGGGAGTCGGGGTGGGGCATCACACTGGCGGTGATGGTGTACTTGCGGTGCTCACAGTGAAGAGATTGCATCGTCCTTACCTCGCTGTGCTTATGAAGCGGTTACCTTCATATACCACAGCAAGGGGCCGGGAGTTCCCGGCCCGACGAGCGAATAGCGGTGTGCCTCAGCCTTTGAGTTCGGTCGGCTGGATCACTTCGACCCAGTAACCGTCCGGGTCCTTGACGAAGGCCAGGTGGTTCATGCGGCCATCCGCCAGGCGTTTCTGGAAGGGTACGTCGAGTGCTTCGAAGCGCGCGCAAGCCTCACGCACGTCCGGCACCGAAATGCAGATATGGCCGAAACCGCGGGGGTCGGTGTTGCCGTTGTGGTAGGCAAAATCGGCGTCGTTTTCGGTGCCGTGGTTGTGGGTCAGCTCTAGAACGCCTGGGATCGACTTCATCCACTGGTGGCGCGCGGCGTCATCGGCAGGGATCTGCGCCGGGTCGACCAGGGCCAGGAAGTACAGGCTGAAGGCGGCTTCCGGGAAGTCGCGCTTGTCCACCAGGCGGAAGCCCAGAACACGGGTGTAGAAGTCCAGCGACTTCTCGATGTCCTTGACCCGCAGCATGGTGTGGTTGAAGACGAACTTGGAGGTGGCGGCATCCGGCTGCGCGGTGACGCCAGGCAAGGTTTGCAGATCGTGCAGGCTCATGGGAACTCCTGAGACGGGGCCGGTGCGCGGCACCGGCAAAACAGACAGGCTGGCCATGATACGGCAGTGAAGCGATTGCGCAAATGAAAGCGCCCTGCACGAGGCAGGGCGCTTGAATTAGAGGCCCGCATGTGCGGGCGCGTGGGGTCGCTAGTCCTTTAGCTGTCTCGATACTGAGCCAGCGCTTGTGAAAAAAGTGTGAAGCCCATGTGGACGTTTCATCAGCGTACCCAGCTTTCGACGGTGGCAGCGCCGTACTCTTCTTTCCAGGCTTTCAGCCCGCGGTGGTTGCCACCTTTGGTCTCGATCAGCTCGCCCGTGTGTGGGTTTTCATAGACCTTGACCACGCGTGGGCGGCGCTGTTGTTTGGGGGCTGCGGCAGTGGGGCGGGTGGCAGCCTTGGGGTCGAGGATGGCGATGATATCGCGCAGACCCTTGTCATAGCTTTTCATCAGGCCGACTAGTTTCTGCTCGAATTCGATTTCGCGTTTGAGGCCGGCATCCTTTTTCAGCGCTTCCAGTTGAGCCATTTGTTCCTGAAGCGCTTTTTCGGCAGCACGAAACTCTGCAAGTCTGGACACTGTAATCACTCCTGTACGTCTTTCGTGGCAGGGCGTGACGAACATTGAAGAAGAACAAAACGCCTGCCACGGGGGGGGGTTCCGCTGTTCGCTGATATCGAGTGTAGTCATTCATTGCTACTGGGTAAACTGCAAACTTTTTATAAGTAAGCACGGAACTTTACAGGTTTTTCATGCGCCAGTTTATGACGACTTAGTGGGGACTGGCGAATTGCTCTAGACCAAGGTCCAATAGCCCGGAATAGAGCCTTTGAGCGATCATTTCAGATGATGCCCGACCACTGTTCGAGCGTGTCGCAGTACCGCAGCAGGTGTTTGCTGCAGGTTGTTTTTCGCCTTTCTTTCTGGATATTTCCTCGCATGTTTGCCCCCCTCCCTCACGCCCCTGGGCGCCGTGTTGCCGGCCTGTTCCTTTTGTGTGCCGGCGTCAATGCCCAGGCCGCCGGTTTTCTTGAAGACAGCAGCGCCAAGGTCGAAGCGCGCAATGTCTACTTCAACCGGGATTTCCGTGACGGCCACAGCAGTTCCAGCCAGGGCGCGTCCAAGCGCGAAGAGTGGGCGCAAGGCTTTATTCTCAATGTACAGTCGGGTTTTACCCAAGGGCCGGTAGGGTTTGGCGTGGATGCGCTGGGCATGTTCGGCTTCAAGCTCGACTCCAGCCCGGCGGACAGTAACAGCGGCCTGCTGCCGTCGTCTGGCCATGATCCACGGCGCTCGGCCGATCAATACGCGAAGATGGGCTTGGCGGCCAAGGTCAAGGTGTCCAGCACCGTGCTCAAGTACGGCTCGATGATGCCGGATGTACCGTTGCTCAAGTACAACGATGGGCGTTTGTTGCCGACGATGTTCCATGGCGCGATGCTCACCTCTGAAGAAGTCCGCGACCTGAAGTTCACCCTGGCCCGCCTGGACAAATACACCGCGCGTGATTCCACCGATCGCCAGGACATTCGCGTGCACTGCAAGAACAAGCGCTATGCCTGCGACATCGAAGCCGACCACTTCGACCTGGCAGGCCTCGACTACCGTTTCAACGACCGTATCAGTGCCCAGTACCAAGTGGCCAAGCTTGAAAACATCTATCGCCAGCACTTCTTTGGTCTGGTGGCTAGCCAGCCGCTGGCGGTAGGCAGCCTGTCGGCCGACCTGCGCGTGATCAAGAGCGACGACATCGGCAATGCCCGCGCTGGCGACATCGACCATCGCGCCTTCAGTGGCATGCTCGGCTACAGCCTGGGCGGCCATAAGGTCAGCGCCGGCTGGCAGCGCATGTACGGCGAAAGCGCCATGCCTTACCTGGATGGCAGCAACCCGTACCTGGTCAACTACGCCCAGGTCAACGACTTTGCCGCCGCCCAGGAGCGCTCCTGGCAGCTGCGCTACGACTATGACTTCAAGGCCCTGGGTGTGCCCGGCCTGACCTTCTTCACCCGTTACATCAATGGTGACCACATCAAAGTCCCGGGCAGTACGGCCGAAGGCAAGGAATGGGAGCGCGACACCGAGTTCAAGTATCAGGTGCAAAGTGGCACGTTCAAAGACGTCAGTGTGCGCCTGCGTAATTCCACCTACCGCAGCAACTATGAGAAGTGGGCGCGAGATATGGATGAGACTCGCGTCATTGTAAGTTACAACTTTTCCATCTTCTGACGGGGCGCTTTGCCAAGCGTGAGTGGCTGATCGACAATGGCCGACTGGCATTGGCGAAAGGGCAGGGCAATGAAAGACCTGTTGTTGATTGGCATCGGCCCGGGGGACCCACGTCAGGTCACCTATGAAGCGGTCGATGCGTTACGTCGTGCCAGCGTGTTCTTCGTGCTCGACAAGGGCACGGAGAAGGACGAGCTGGTGCGCTTGCGCAAGGCTATTCTGCAGCGCTATCGGCCTGAAGGCGGCTACCGGCTGGTGCAGGTCGCTGACCCTTCCCGCGATGGCCGGGCGGTAGATTACGTGGGTGCGGTTCAGGATTGGCACCGGCAGCGGGCCGCGCTGTACAGCCGGTTGATCGCGGACGAGATCGGAGCCGACGATGTCGGCGCCTTTCTGTTATGGGGTGAGCCTGGCCTGTACGACAGTACCCTGCGCATTCTCGATTGGGTCCGCGAAAGCGGGGTGGCGCTGCGACTGCAGGTGATTCCCGGCATCAGCAGCGTCCAGGCCCTGGCGGCTCGCCACCAAGTACCGCTCAACCGTATCGGTGAGCCGCTGACTGTACTGCCTGGGCGTCGCCTGGCCGAACAAGAGCGTATCGACAATGTGGTGGTGATGCTCGACGGGCAGTGCGCGTTTGCCTCGCTGGATGACCCGGGTTTGATGATTTACTGGGGGGCTTACCTGGGGACCGCAGATGAGGTGCTGATTGCCGGGCCTTTGCAGGCGGTGAAGGCGCAGATTCTGCAAGTGCGGGAGGAGGCCAGGTTGCGCAAAGGGTGGATCATGGACACGTATCTGTTACGCCGCGAAATGTAGCTGGCTGCAGCCCCCACAGTCGTTAAAGGCCTGTGGGAGAAACTGTCTTGTGGTGCTTGTGCCGGCCTCATCGCTGGCAAGCCAGCGCCCACAGGTGCGGCGCTAGCCTTTCAGGCTACACAGCTCGGGTGGGAGCGGGCTTGCCCGCGAAAGCCACCACGTGGGCATCAGACCGTACCCAGTATGTCCACCACCTTGTTGCGCAATTGTTCGATGCTGAACGGCTTGCCAATCAGGTGCATGCCCTCCGGCACTTTTATGTTTTCGGCATAACCGCTGGCAAACAACACCGGCAGCAGTGGACGAAGTTCGCGTGCCCGTTGCGCCAGCACTTCGCCGCGCATGTCCGGCAGGCCCACGTCTGTCATCATCAGCGCCAAGGCCTGGGAAGGGTCTTCGAGCACCCGCAGTGCTGCGGTGGCGTCTTCCGCTTCGATGACCGTGTAGCCCAATTCGTCGAGCACTTCGACCATCAGCATGCGTACGATGTCGTCGTCTTCGACTACCAGAAGATGCATGGTTTGGATCCTGTGAAAATGAATGTCTTTATTCTGTACGCCGGTAGACGGCAGAAGTTCCCGAGGATACCGATCCCTGCAATCAGATGGAACGATTCGCGCCTGTAACCTTCAAATGCTGGCTAAATGCCCTGCCAGCGCTAGCAAAGCTGGTTAGACTCGCTATTACCGGTGAGCGCGGCGGCAGACAATTATAACGGTCTTGGTGCCACACTTTTTCATGGACTCTTTTCGCTCGGGCGTTTTCAGATGATTCAAGTAGCCTCGATTGACCAGCAGAGCTTTCGCAAGCTGCTGAGTCGCAACATCGGCCTGCCCCTTGGGGTCGGCCTGCTGGGCGCAGTGGCGTTTGTCGCGGTGATCAACTACCTGCTCTCGGCCATGCAGTGGGTCGAGCATACGGACCGGGTGATCGGCAATGCCAACGAAACGGTCAAGCTGTCGATCGACATGGAAACCGGCATGCGCGGCTTCCTGATCACCGGCGACGAACGCTTTCTCGACCCCTACGAGGTGGCCAAACCGAAAATTCTCGGCAGCTTGCAGAGCCTGCGCGGCCTGGTCGAGGACAACCCGCAGCAGGTTGACCGAATCGATCGGCTGTTGGCCTTGCAAAAAGCCTGGAATGACTTCGGCAGCGAGATGATTACCCTGCGCCGCAGCCAGGGCAATTACCAGGCATCGATCGGCAATGGCCGCGGCAAGCGCATCACCGATGAAATCCGCAAGGAATTCGAAGGCCTGATCGACACTGAGCAGCAACTGCGCATGGCCCGTAACGAGAAGGTCAGTTCGGTCACCGTGACCGCGATCTCGGCCTTCGTACTGTTCATCGTCGGCCTCAGCGCCTTGTTGGCCTACCTCGGGCGCCGGGACCTGCTGGCGCTGTCGAGCAGTTATGACGAAAACCTGCAGGCCCAGCAGCGTGCGGCCGAGCGCCTGGAGCACCAGGCCTGGTTGCGTAATGGCCAGACCCAGTTGGCCCAGCAGGTGCTCGGGCAGCTGACCCTGCCCATGCTGGGCGACAATATCCTGCGCTTCTTTGCTACGTACCTGGGCAGCGTGGTGGGCGCGGTGTATGCGCGCGACGAACATGGCCGCCTGGTGCGCGTGGCCACCTATGGCCTGAGCGCCGAGGAGCAGGCCCGTGACCAGATCAAAGGCGACCACGATGGCCTGTTGGCCCAGGCCGTGCGCGAGGGCCGGCTGTTGTGCCTCGACGACCTGCCCGAAGACTACTACCGCCTGAGCTCAGGCCTCGGCAATGGCTTGCCGCGCAGTGCATTGCTGATGCCCGCCACCGATGATGGGCAGATCAATGGTGTGATCGAGCTGGGCTTTCTGCGCCCCTTGCAGCCGCGCGATGAAGAGCTGATGGAGCGGGTCGGCGGCAACCTTGGCATGTCCATCGAGAGTGCGCGTTATCGCCAGCGCCTGCAGGAAGTGCTGGCCGAGACCCAGCAGTTGAACGAAGAGCTGCAAGTGCAGCAGGAAGAGCTGAAAACCGCCAACGAAGAACTCGAAGAGCAATCACGGGTGCTCAAGGAATCCCAGGCCCACCTGGAAACCCAGCAGGCCGAGCTTGAACAGACCAACGAACAACTGTCCGAGCGCACCGACGCCCTGGACCGCAAGAACGATGAGCTCAGCCAGGCCCAGCAAGAGTTGCAGGCCCGCGCCGATGACCTGCAGCGTTCGAGCAAGTACAAGTCCGAGTTCCTCGCCAACATGTCCCACGAGCTGCGCACGCCGCTGAACAGCTCGTTGATCCTGGCCAAGTTGCTGGCCGAGAACGGCGAAGGCAACCTCAGCGCCGAGCAGGTCAAGTTCGCCGAATCGATCTACTCAGCGGGTAATGACCTGCTGAACCTGATCAACGACATTCTCGACATCGCCAAGGTCGAGGCCGGCAAGCTCGAAGTGCGCCCTGAGACCACCCAGCTGGAGCGCCTGGTCGAAGGCCTGCGCGGCATGTTCCTGCCGCTGGCGGAGCACAAAGGCCTGGCCTTTGAGGTCAAGGTCGAGCCGCAGGTGCCAGTGACGCTGTTCACCGACCGTCAACGGCTGGAGCAGATCCTCAAGAACCTGCTGTCCAACGCCATCAAGTTCACCGACCACGGCCAGGTCAGCATGACCATCAGCCACGAGGCGGGTACCGGCATCATCTTCGCCGTCCGTGACTCTGGTATCGGCATTGCCGCCGACCAGCAGCAGGCGATCTTCGGCGCCTTCCATCAGGTCGACGGCAGCAGCAACCGGCGCTATGGCGGCACCGGCCTGGGCCTGTCGATTTCGCGTGACCTGGCGCACTTGCTGGGTGGGCAGATCAACGTCGAGAGCAACCCGGGGCAGGGCAGCGTGTTCAGCCTGGTCATGCCCGAACGCTACGAAAATGAGGGCGAGGAAGTCGAGGCCCTGAGCCTGCGCCCTGCAGTAGACACTCTGCCGCCAGCGCCCAAGGCTTCCAACGCCGTGGCGCCGAAACTGCCGGCACCGACCTTCGCCGATGACCGCGAGCGGGCCCCCTTCAATAACCGCTGCATCCTGGTGATCGAGGACGAGCCGAACTTCGCCCGCATCCTCTTCGACCTGGCCCACGAGCTGGGCTACAGCTGCCTGGTGGCGCATGGCGCCGACGAGGGCTTTGCGCTGGCGTCCCAGTACATCCCCGATGCCATCCTGCTGGACATGCGCCTGCCTGACCATTCTGGCCTCACCGTGCTGCAGCGCCTCAAGGAGCTGGCCGGCACGCGGCACATCCCGGTGCACATCATTTCGGTAGAGGATCGCGTCGAAGCGGCCATGCACATGGGCGCCGTGGGCTATGCGGTCAAGCCGGCCAGCCGCGAAGAACTCAAGGAAGTGTTCGCCCGCCTGGAAGCCAAGCTGACCCAGAAGCTCAAGCACATCCTGCTGGTGGAGGACGACGACCTGCAGCGCGAAAGCATCGCCCGCCTGATCGGCGATGACGATGTCGAGATCACCGCCGTGGCCATGGCCCAGGACGCCTTGGCGCTGCTGCGCGAGAACATCTACGACTGCATGATCATCGACCTCAAGCTGCCCGACATGCTCGGCAACGAGCTCCTTAAGCGCATGACTGCCGAGGACATCCGGTCATTCCCGCCGGTGATCGTCTACACCGGGCGCAACCTCACCCGCGAAGAAGAAACCGACCTGCTCAAGTATTCGCGCTCGATCATCATCAAGGGCGCCCGTTCGCCGGAGCGCCTGCTCGACGAAGTGACGCTGTTCCTGCACAAAGTCGAATCGCAGTTGTCCCATGAGCGCCAGCGCATGCTCAAGACCGCGCGCAGCCGCGACAAGGTCTTCGAGGGGCGCAAAGTGCTGCTAGTGGATGACGATGTGCGTAATATCTTCGCCCTCACCAGTGCCCTGGAGCACAAGGGCGCCATCGTCGAGATCGGCCGTAACGGGCGTGAAGCCATCGAGCGCCTGGAGCAGCATGACGACATCGACCTGGTGCTGATGGATGTGATGATGCCGGAGATGGACGGCTTCGAGGCTACCCGGCTGATCCGCCAGCAACCGCGCTGGCGCAAGCTGCCGATCATCGCCGTGACCGCCAAGGCGATGAAGGATGACCAGCAGCGTTGCCTGCAGGCTGGCGCCAATGATTACCTGGCCAAACCGATCGACCTGGACCGCCTGTTCTCGTTGATCCGTGTATGGCTGCCGCAACTGGAGCGAATTTGACTAGCGAGCGCAACACCGACATCGAGATCCGGCTGCTGATCGAGGCGATCTACCTCAAGTACAGCTACGATTTCCGCAACTATTCCGGCGCTTCGATCAAGCGCCGCATCCTGCATGCCCTGCGCCAGTTCGACTGCCTGACGGTGTCGGCGTTGCAAGAGCGGGTGCTGCACGACCCGGGCATGTTCATGCAGTTGCTGCAGTTCCTGACGATCCCGGTCAGCGAGATGTTCCGCGACCCGAGCCACTTCCTGGCCCTGCGCAATGAAGTGGTGCCGCTGTTGCGGACTTGGCCGTCGATCAAGATCTGGGTCGCGGGCTGCAGCACCGGTGAAGAGGTGTACTCGATGGCCATCCTGCTGCGTGAGGAAGGCCTGCTTGAGCGCACCATCATTTATGCCACCGACATCAATCCGCATTCGCTGGACCGGGCCAAGCAGGGTATCTACTCGATGCAAAGCATGCGCGAGTATGAAGAAAACTACCGCCTGGCCGGTGGCCGCCGTGACTTTGCCGAGTACTACACCGCCGCCTATGGCAACGCCATCATGGACAGCAGCCTGCGCGACAACGTGACCTTCGCCGACCACAGCCTGGCCACCGACAGCGTGTTCTCCGAGACCCAGTTGGTGTCGTGCCGCAATGTGCTGATCTACTTCAACAAAGACCTGCAAGACCGGGCCTTGGGCCTGTTTCATGAATCCCTCTGCCACCGGGGCTTCCTGGTGTTGGGCAGCAAGGAGTCGGTAGACTTTTCGGCCTACAGCCAGCGTTTCGAGCCGCTGGTGAAGCCGGAACGGATCTACCGTAAGACATGAACGGCGCACGGGCAGTGGTGATGGGGGCCTCGGCTGGCGGGGTGGCGGCCTTGTTCCAAGTGCTCGGTGCGCTGCCGTCGGCCTTCGCCATCCCGGTGCTGTGCGTGCTGCACTTACCTGACGGGCGTCACAGCCAGCTGGCCGAAGTGCTGCAGCGGCGGCTGCAGCGCCCAGTGCGCGAGGCCAGTGACAAGGAACGGATCAGCGCTGGGATGATCTACGTTGCTGGGCCGGGGTACCACCTCTCGGTAGAACGGGACCTGACGCTGTCGTTGAGCCAGGAAGCGCCGGTGCACTTCTCACGCCCGGCCATCGACTTCCTGTTCATGTCGGCGTCCGATGCCTACGGCGCCAGCCTGCTAGGCGTGCTGCTGACCGGTGCCAATGAAGATGGCGCCGAGGGCCTGGCCTACATCAACAATAATGGGGGCCGCACGATTGTTCAGGACCCCCGCGACGCACAGGTCGCACTGATGCCGGAAGCCGCCTTGGCC
Organism: Pseudomonas sp. B21-031; assembly: GCF_024748985.1. Taxonomy (NCBI): domain Bacteria; kingdom Pseudomonadati; phylum Pseudomonadota; class Gammaproteobacteria; order Pseudomonadales; family Pseudomonadaceae; genus Pseudomonas; species Pseudomonas sp. B21-031. The sequence continues at coordinate 2,247,713 of NZ_CP087181.1, forward strand.
CTGCACCAGCCCGACCATATCCTTACTCTGAGTGGTATCGGGCAGTTGCTCGCGACCCTGGAAACAAGCGCATGCTAAGCCACACCATCGCCAAACTGCTGATCGTCGACGACCTGCCGGAAAACCTGCTGGCGCTCGATGCCCTGATCCAGGGCGAAGACCGCGAGGTGCACCAGGCCCAGTCTGCGGAAGCGGCGTTGTCGCTGCTGCTGGAGCACGAATTTGCGCTGGCCATCCTCGATGTGCAGATGCCAGGCATGAATGGCTTCGAGCTCGCCGAGTTGATGCGCGGCACGGAAAAGACCAAGAACATCCCCATCGTGTTCGTCAGTGCGGCGGGGCGCGAGATGAATTACGCCTTCAAGGGCTATGAAAGCGGGGCCGTGGACTTTTTGCACAAGCCGCTCGACACCTTGGCAGTAAAGAGCAAGGTCTCGGTGTTCGTCGACCTGTTCCGCCAGCGCAAGGTGCTTGGTCGGCAACTGGAAGCCCTGGAGCGTAGCCGTCAGGAGCAGGAGGTGCTGCTGGGCCAGCTGGAGCTGGCGCGGTGCGAGCTGGAGCATGCGGTGCGCATGCGCGACGACTTCATGTCGATCGTCTCCCACGAAGTGCGTACGCCACTCAATGGCCTGATTCTGGAAACCCAGCTGCGCAAGATGCACCTGGCACGGGGCAACTTGGAGGCTTTCAGCGCAGACAAACTGCAGGCCATGGTCGAGCGTGACGAACGGCAGATCAACAGCCTGATCCGGCTGATCGAAGACATGCTGGACGTCTCGCGCATCCGCACCGGCAAGTTGTCGCTGCGGCCCAGGGTGTTCGATATCGGCCAACTGGTGCGCGGCCTGGTGGAAAACTTCAGCGCCCAGGCCACCGCGCTGGAAACCCATATCGCGCTGCAACGCTGTGAAACGTTGCAGGGTGAGTGGGACGAATTTCGGATTGAACAAGTGGTGGCCAACCTGTTGTCCAATGCCTTGCGTTACGGTGAACGAAAACCGGTGCAGGTGCGGGTGTTCGCTGAGGACGGCATGGCCTGGGTGCAGGTGCAGGACCACGGCATTGGCATCAGCGCCGTCAACCAGCAGCGCATTTTCCAGCAGTTCGAGCGGGTGGCTGCGCACCAGGCCAGCGGTGGGCTGGGCTTGGGGCTGTACATCTCCGAGCAGATCGTCCAGGCCCACGGCGGGCGGATTCTGGTGGACAGCGAGGAAGGCGAGGGCGCCACATTCACGTTGCAATTGCCGCTGGCAACGTTCAAAGAACAAAACGACCAGGCGCGGGCAACCTCTGCGTAAGCCTGGGGTCAGATGGCCAACTGTAAGAATTTCAAGGCGTTATCATGAGTGAAGATGCACAAGATGTGGTGCTGGTGGTCGAGGACGAGCCGGCGATTCGGATGATTTTGCGCGACTACCTGGCCGGCGAGGGGTATCACGTGCTGGTGGCCGAAGACGGCGAGCAGGCGTTCAAGATCCTGGCGAGCAAGCCGCACCTGGACCTGATGGTCACCGATTTTCGATTGCCAGGGGGCATCTCTGGGGTGGATATCGCCGAGCCCGCAGTCAAACTGCGGCCGGAGCTGAAGGTGATTTTCATCAGTGGCTACCCGGCGGAGATTCTTGAATCGGGCAGCCCGATCACGCGCAAGGCGCCGATCCTGGCCAAGCCGTTCGACCTGGATACCCTGCACGAGCAGATCCAGGTCCTGTTGCGCTGAGGCTGCCCGAATGTAGGAGCAGCCTTGTGCTGCGAAGAGGCCATTGCAGCCATAGAGAAGCAGGTGCCCCTGCCGGCCTCTTCGCAGCACAAGGCTGCTCCTACAAAAGCGCGAACGATTGCAGTCATAGAAAAGCAGGTGGCCATGCCGGCCTCTTCGCAGCACAAGGCTGCTCCTACAACAGTGTGAACGTTTAGCGCAGGGTTCGCTCAATGCCCCCCAGCAGCAGGCTTTCCATCAAGGCCAGCCCTTCGCCTTCCGGTAGGCGCCGTGCCTGCAGCAGCCCTGGCAACTGGTTGAGCAACGTCGCCAGCACATGCGCGGTCGCCGCCAGTGCTTCGCCTTTAAGGCTTGCCCGCGGTGCAATCAGGTGCAGCACCCCGGTTTCGTAACGCCTGCGCAGTAGCATCAGGCGTGCCTGTTGCGCCTCGCTCAAACAGCAAAAATCCCGCTCGGCCAGGCGAAACTGCAACGGCCGCTCAGCATGCAACTGCCAATGTGCCGCAATCAGGCACGACAACGCCGAACCGCCACGGGCCATGGCTCTGCGCCCAAGGTCCAGGGTCGCCTGCAGCTCCTCGTACAATTCTTCGATCAAGTCGTACAGCAGGTCCTGCTTGCTGGGGAAGTGGTGATACAGCGAACCCGCAGTCAGCCCGACGTGGGTCGCCAGCTCACGCATGCTGACCTGGCCGAAGCCCTTTTCGGCAAACAACGCCATGGCCCGGTCACGTCGCTCTTCAAAATTGGCACAGCGCATTGCAGCGTTGACCGGGGGCATGGCACTTGCTCCTCAATAAGTGAAGAAACCGCGGCCGCTCTTGCGCCCCAGCCAACCGGCCGCGACCATTTCCTTGAGCAACGGCGCTGGGCGGTACTTGCTGTCACTGAAGCCCTCATGGAAGGCCTCCATGATTGCCAGCAGGGTATCCAGGCCGATCAGGTCGGCCAGTGCCAGAGGGCCGATCGGCTGGTTACAGCCCAGGCGCATGCCCGTGTCGATGTCCTCGGCACTGGCCAGGCCTTCTTGGCGCACGAAGATCGCTTCGTTGATCATCGGCACCAGGATGCGGTTGACCACAAAACCTGGGCGATTGCCGGCGCTGATCGGGGACTTGCCCACCTTCTCGGTCACCAGCAAGGCCTGGGCATAGGTGCTGTCGCTGGTCTGCAGGCCACGAATGATCTCGACCAGGGCCATCATCGGCACCGGGTTGAAAAAGTGCACACCGATGAACCGCTCGGGGTGCTCGATGCTCGCGGCCAATTGCGTGACCGACAGCGACGAGGTGTTGGTGGCAATCAGGCAGTCGGCGGCCACGCTGGCTGCCACTTGCTGAAGGATGCGCTGCTTGAGCTGCAGGTTTTCGGTCGCTGCCTCGATCACCAACTGCGCGCCACTGAGTTGCGCGTAGTCGGTGCTGGTGCGAATACGGGCTTTCGCCGCCTCGGCCTTTTCGGCGTCGAGCGTGCCTTTGCTGACCTGGCGTTCGAGGTTTTTGCGCAAGGTAGCCACGCCACGCTCCAGCGCGGCATCGGCAACGTCCACCAGTAGCACGTGATAGCCCGCCACGGCGCACACCTGGGCAATGCCGTTGCCCATGGTGCCCGCGCCGATCACGGCAATCTGTTCGATGTTCATGTGTCAGTTTCCTCAGACGCGCTCGAAGACCACGGCGATGCCTTGGCCGCCGCCAATGCACATGGTGGCCAGGGCGTAGCGGCCCTGAATGCGGTGCAGTTCATGGATGGCCTTGGTGGCGATGATCGCGCCGGTGGCGCCGACCGGGTGGCCGAGGGAGATACCTGAACCGTTCGGGTTGACCTTTTCCGGGTCGAAGCCGAGCTCGCGGGCCACGGCGCAGGCCTGGGCGGCGAAGGCTTCGTTGGACTCGATCACGTCCAGGTCCTGGATGTTCAGGCCGGTTTTTTCCAGCACCTTGCGGGTTGCCGGGATCGGGCCCAGGCCCATCAGCTCCGGCTCGACGCCGGCATGGGCGTAGCCCACCAGGCGTGCCAGCGGTTTCAGGCCCAGGCGGCGCACGGCGTCACCATTGGCCAGCACCAGGCCGGCCGCGCCGTCGTTGATGCCACTGGCATTGCCGGCGGTGACGGTGCCGTCCTTCTTGAATACGGTCTTCATGCCGGCCAGCTGCTCGGCGGTGACATCGCCACGCACGTGCTCGTCGACGCTGAACTGTACGCTGCCTTTGCGGGTTTTCAGTTCCAGTGGGACGATCTGGCTGGTGAAGCGGCCCTCGGCAATGGCACGCGCGGCGCGGCGCTGGCTGGTCAGGGCCAGCTCGTCCTGCATTTCACGGGTGATGCCGTGTTTGGCCGAGACGTTTTCGGCCGTGATGCCCATGTGGAAGTGTTCGAAGGGGTCTTGCAGCACGCCGACCGTGTAGTCGATGCCTTGCAGGTCGCCCATGCGTGCGCCCCAGCGGGCTTGTGGCAGCAGGTACGGGCCACGGCTCATGGACTCGGCGCCCGCCGCCAGGGCCACATCGGTGTCGCCCAGCAGCAGGCACTGTGCCGCCGAGACAATGGCTTGCAGGCCCGAACCGCACAGGCGGTTGACGTTGAAGGCTGGGGTTTCCTTGGGGATACCCGCGTTCATCGCTGCAACCCGCGCCAGGTAGGCATCACGGGGTTCGGTGGGGATCACGCTGCCCATCACCACATGGCCGATTTGCCCAGCGTCCACGCCCGCGCGTTCGATGGCGGCACGCGTCACGGCGGTGGCGAGGTCGGCAAGCGGCAGGTCCTTGAGGGAACCGCCAAAGCCACCAATGGCTGAACGGACGGCACTGACGACGTAAATTTCTGCGCTGCTCATAGGGGCTCCAATTGCGAAGGCATGGCGGGACCGGGCCTGGCTCTGCGAGAATGGCGGGCGATCCCTTCGTTCATCCGAGTCTAGGCAAAGGCTCTGCCAGAGCCTATGCCGGATCTGTTCAATCAACCTGGCACTTTTTGCCACTCAGCATAGACAGCGAAATCCGCCATGCGCGATAGCGATACGGTCGCCGTGTACTTCCTTGAAGCCATGCTTCATGCCCTGCGCGCGCGCCCGGACGTGCGCGATGCACACCTGCGTGCGGTCGGCATCGACCCGCAACTGCTCGAACAGCCCCAAGCCCGCGTGCCGGCCAAGGCATTCGCCCAGCTGTGGCTGGCCCTGATCGAACTGTTGGACGACGAGTTTTTCTGCCTCGACAGCCACGGCATGCCGCTGGGCAGCTTTGCCCTGATCTGCCGTGGCCTGATTCAGGAGCCGAACCTGGAAAAGGCCTTGCGTCAGTGCATGGGCGGTTTTGGCCTGTTCCTGCGTGACCTGCGCGGCAGCCTCACGCTGCGCGGCGGCAGGGCGGTGATCAGCGTGCAGTCGAGCATTGCCGACCCGGTTACGCGTGTGTATGCCGAAGAAACCTACCTGGTGCTGATGATCGGCTTGCTGTGCTGGCTGGCAGGGCGGCGCATCGCCATCGACCGCACCGAGCTTGCGGTATCGCGCCCTGCGCAGGACGATGACCTGCTGTTGTGGGGGCCTGACCTGCGCCTGGGCAGTGGGCGTACCGAAGTGGAGTTCGACAGTGCCTACCTGCGCCTGCCGGTGGTGCAGGATCTGTCAGCCCTGAAGACCTTTTTGCGCAGCGCCCCCCAAGGCCTGGTCATCCGCTTTCGCAACCAGAACGGCCTGGTGGCCGAGGTCTATCGCCATCTACGCGCACGCCGCTACGGGCAATGGCCGACGTTGGCCGCGTTGGCGCAGGTGCAGGGAATCAGCGCCAGCACTTTCCGCCGTCAGCTGGAGCGGGAGGGGCGTTCGTACCAGCAGATAAAGGACGAAGTACGCCGGGCGATGGCCTTCGAGCGCCTGCGCGAAGGGGTGCTGAGCATCGCCGAGGTTGCCGAGCAGGCTGGGTTCCAGGAGCCCAGTGCATTCCACCGGGCGTTCAAGAAATGGACCGGGCAGAGCCCCGGCAGCTATCGGGCCAAGTTGACCGGGCGCAGTGGCTAAGCTGACACCATCAGGCCGGCACCATCGCAAAGCCGACGCCGAAGCGGTTCCAGGCATTGATGGTGGCGATGGCCAGCGTCAGGTTGACCACTTCCTGCGGCTCGAAATGCGCTTGCAGCGCTTGGTATTCCGGTTGTGGCGCACCGCGCTCTGGCAGCCGGGTCAGGCACTCTACCCACGCCAGTGCGGCGCGTTCACGTGGGGTGAAGTAGGCGGTTTCCTGCCACACGCTCAGTGTCTGCAGGCGTGCCTCGGTTTCGCCGGCCTGGCGCGCGTCATTGGCGTGCATGTTGACGCAATAGGCGCAGCCGTTGATCTGCGAAGCGCGCAGGCGCACCAGTTCGAGCAGTGAATTCTCCAGGCCGCACTTGGCCAGGGCCTGTTCCAGGCCGACCATGGCTTTGTAGGCGTCCGGTGCGTGCTTGGCCCATTCGATACGGGTGTTCATGGTGTTCTCCAGAAGGTGTTGGGTGGACATGGCGCTACCTTAGCGCTGTGCAGCGATCAGCCCGATAGCCAATCGCACACTTTGCCCGGAGGCCAATCTGGGCATTCAGGTGGCCACTGAGGTGCATCCAATCTCTTCATTTCTGCCAAGGCCGACAAGCCGGGATAATGGCCAGGTCTTGCAGAAGGAGTACCGACTCATGTCCGAAGAACGCTATATGCGCGAAGCACTCGAACTGGCCCGCACCAACATTCAGGCCGGTGGCCGGCCCTTTGGTGCGGTGCTTGTCTACCAGGGGCAGGTGGTGGCGCGCGCGGTCAACGAGATCCACAGCACCCAGGACCCGACCGCCCATGCCGAGATGCAGGCCATCCGCAAGGCCGCGCATGCCTTGGGCCAGGCTCGTCTGGACGGTGCCGAGGTCTACGCCAGCGGTCACCCGTGCCCGATGTGCCTGGCGGCCATGCACCTGTGCGGCATCGAGCGTGCCTGGTTCGCTTATGACAACGATGAAGGCGAACCCTTCGGCTTGTCCACCGCTGCGGTGTATGCGCAGATGGCGCGCCCACCGCAACAGCAGAGCCTGCCGTTGCGGCCGCTGAAACCCAGTGGCGAAGCCGGCCTGTACCTTGAGTGGAAGCAGGCCAACACGCAATGAGAACTGCCTTTAATCTGTTGCTGGTGGTGCTGCTGGCGCTGAACTTGCGCCCGATCCTCACCAGCATCGGGCCGCTGCTCGAACCCATGCGCGCCAGTACCGGCCTGGGCTATCAGCAGGCCGCACTGCTGACCGCGCTGCCCGTGTTGTGCATGGGCCTGGTGCCGTTGTTGCAACCTTGGTTGCGGCGCTGGATCAGCGAACATGGCGGCATGCTCGCCGGCTTGTCGGGCATTGCGCTGGCGTGCCTGTGGCGCTTGCAACTGGACAGTGCCTGGGCATTGATTGCCAGCGCCGTGGTCGCGGGCCTCGGCGTGGCGGTGGTCCAGGGCATGATGCCGGGGTTGGTCAATCGCTGGTTCCCGACCCGCCTGGCTGGGGCCATGGGCATGTATTCTGCGGCCTTGATGAGTGGTGGCGGCTTGGCGGCGGTGCTTGGCCCGCATATCAGTGGTTACTTCGGCCATTGGCAGGCCGGGCTGGGCCTGTGGGCGATCCCGGCGCTTGTGGCGCTGCTGGCCTGGACGCTGCTGCGGCCACGGCAGGCTACGCCGACACTGGCGGGTGCCGCGGGCGGGCATTGGTTCGGCACCCGCCGTGCCTGGTTGCTGGCGGTGTATTTCGGCCTGATCAATGGTGGCTATACCAGCATGGTCGCCTGGCTGCCGGCCTATCACCTGGAGCACGGCGGAACCGCCCAGGGCGGTGGTGATCTGGTGGGGCTGATGACGATCTTCCAGGTTGCCGGCGCGCTGGGGATGCCGTTGTTGCTGCGCCGCTGGGTGGACCGTCGGCCAGGTTTATGGCTGGCGCTTACGATCCAACTGGCCGGCTTTCTTGGGCTGCTACTGGCGCCCACGCTGAGCATGGGCCTGTGGGTGGCGATGATCGGCTTTGGCCTGGGGGCGTGTTTCAGCCAGAGCCTGACGCTGACCCTGGAGCACCTGAAAACACCCGCTGAAGCGGGGAGCCTGGCGGCCTTTGTTCAAGGGATCGGCTTCATCATTACCGGGATCGTGCCGTACATAACCGGCTGGCTGCGCGACGTCAGTGGCGACTTCCAGGCGTCGTGGGTGCTGTTGACCGTGACGGTGGTGGCGATGCTGCTGGTGACAGCCTGTTTTGCGCCACGCGGCTATGCGGCTGCCATTGCCCGTTCGGCGCCGAACGGCCAGGCCGCGTCGGTCAGCTAAGGCGCTGCAGGGTATCGCGAACACGGTCAAGGGCGGGGTCGATGTCGAGCAGCTCGATGGCGCCGAAGCCCATTACCAGCCCAGGGCGCACAGGCACGTCACTGAAGAAGGGTGCCAGCGAGTAAAGGCCGACCTCCACCTTGCGTGCGAGGTTGGCCAGCAGTTCGACATCCACCCCCGGCGTGGCCAACGCGCTCAGGTGGAAACCGGCGCTGGCCGGCACGGCGCTGAACCAAGGCGCCAGGTCGCCGCCCAGACGGGCGAGAATGCGCTCGCGGCGGGCACTGTAGACATCGTGGCAGCGGCGGATGTGCTTGTTCAGGTGGCCCTCGCTGATGAAGCGCGCCAGTGCCCATTGCAGCAGGGTCGGGCTGTGCCAGTCGCTCAGGTGCTTGGCCACGCAGGCGGCTTTCAGCACGGCGGGCGGCAACACGGCGTAGCCCAGGCGCAGCTCCTGCAGCAGGGTCTTGGAGAAGGTCCCGACGTAGGCCACCAGGCCATGCCGGTCGAGGCGCTGCAAGGCGTCGGCGGGCGGCCCCTGGTAGCGGAACTCGCAGTCGTAATCGTCCTCGATGATCAACGCGCCAAGCTCGGCGGCGCGTGCCAGCAACGCCCGCCTGCGCGGCTCGCTCATCGGCATGCCGAGCGGGAACTGGTGTGACGGGGTCACGTAGATCAGCCGCGTGCCGTCGGCGATCTGCTCGACACACATCCCTTGATCATCGACCGGTATTGATTGCAGGCGTGCGCCCAAGGCCAGGAACAGTTGACGGGCCGGCGGGTAACCCGGGTCTTCCATGGCCACCGGGCAGCCCGGTTCGATCAGTACCCGGGCGATCAGGTCCAGCGCCTGTTGCGCGCCATTGCATACCAACACGTCCGCTGCGTTGCAATGCACGCCGCGGGCGTAGGCGATGTGGTGGGCGATGGCTTCGCGCAGCTCAGGCAGCCCCTGGGCAGAGAACTGCCGCTCGGGGTGCCGCTGGCTGCGGCGCAGGGCGTAGTTCAGGCAGCTGCGCCATTGGTCGAATGGGAACTGCGTCTTGCTCGAAGCACCGCCAACGAAGTCATAGCGCGACGGTGCTTGCAGTTGTGGCCTGCCCAGCACGGTCGCGCGTTGCTGCCAGCGTTCGAGGGAGGCTGCACCCGCCAAGGGGAGGGCCGTTGCCTCGTTCGAACGCAAGGGGTGGCGCGGGGTAATGAACGTACCGCGACCGACCACGCCACTGAGCAGGTTGTCATAGGTAAGCCTGGAGTACGCTTCGGCCACAGTCTTGCGCGACACGCCCAGTTGTTCGGCCAGCAGCCGGGTGGGCGGCAATTGGCTGCCGGCCGCCAGGTGGCCACTGTCGATGCCCGCGCGCAGTTGCTGGTAGAGCTGGTCGGCCAGGCCTTTGCGGCCTTCCAGGCGGATGTGCAGTTCCATGAAACGATCCGGTGCAGGGGAATGCTGAGGATAGCGGATCGCACTTCGACGTACAGTGCCAATGCACCGTGTTGCGCCTACAAGCGTGCCGTGCTGACCGTGATGTAGCCTTTGTCGGGCAGGGCGATGCGGATCACCGTTTCATCGGCCGGTGCCTTGTGCTTTTGCTTGATACGCACCCCGTCAACCGCAGCCGCCCGCATCCGGTGGGTGATGGCGCGGCCACTGGCGTCGAAGAAGGCTTCACTGGCCAGCAACTCGATGCGCTCGATCAACTGGCGGGTGCGCTCGTCGGTGGCACAGAAGAACAGCACACCCGACAGGTGCGGGTCGTCATCAGGGTTGCTGACCTCGTGGGCCAGCAATTCACGCAGGGTGTGGCGCAGTTCGGCGGTGGGGCGAGTGGACTGGTGCATGCGGGGGGCTCCTCTGGGTCGTCCAGAGGGGATCATGTTTTCAGCAGTCAGGCGCGACAAGTAGGACATTTCTGACGTAGTTGTGGGGGATTTCCGAAAGTGTTTCAGCCTAGTGATTTTCTGCGCTTATGAGATCGAGCGCCGCGCGGGCGGCGCTCGATCTCCCAGGCGCTGCATATCTAGCGTCATACCTATCCCGCCCCCAAACCCGCATCGACAATTTCAACCCAATGCCGCACCGGCGTGCGCCCGGCCCCACCAAGGTGGGTCTGGCAACCGATGTTGGCAGTAACAATGACCTGCGGCCTGCCGCTCTCCAAGGCATTCAGCCGGTTGTCCCGCAACTGCCGCGACAGCTCTGGCTGGGTCAGCGAATAGGTCCCCGCCGACCCACAGCACAAATGGCCATCCTGTACCGCGGTCAGGGTAAAACCGAGCCGAGTCAGCAGGCCTTCCACCGCGCCGCCAAGCTTGAGCGCGTGCTGCAAAGTGCAGGGACAATGAAAGGCCACGCGCTGCTCGGCGCACAGCCCAAGCTGCTCGACCGGCGCTTCGCACAGCACTTCCACCAAGTCGCGAGACAAGGCACTGACTCGCGCCGCCTTGGCGGCATACCGCGGGTCCGCCTCCAGCAAGTGGCCGTAATCGCGCACGAACGCCCCGCAGCCGCTGGCAGTTTGCACGATGGCTTCGGCCCCTGCCTCGATGGCCGGCCACCAGGCGTCGATGTTGCGCCGGGCGCGGTCCAGGCCTTGAGCTTGGGCATTGAGGTGGTACTCCACCGCACCACAGCAACCGGCTTCGCGAATCGGTTCGACGCTGATCCCCAACCGGTCCAGCACGCGGGCGGCAGCGGCGTTGGTATTGGGCGACAGCGCTGGCTGCACGCAGCCTTCAAGCAACAGCACCCGGCGGGCATGCCGTGGCGCCGGCCGTACGCCGGGTGCGGTCACCCGGGCGGGCAGCTTGCTTTTCAGGCCTGCCGGCAGCACCGGGCGCAAGGCTTGCCCAGTGCGGCACAGGGCCTTGAACAGCGCAGGGCGCGGCACCACCGCCCGCAGGCCCCCGTGCAGCAGGCGCTGGCCAAGCGGGCGTGGCACTTGCTGTTCGACCACGGCGCGGCCGATGTCCAGCAAGTCGTGGTACTTCACGCCTGAAGGGCAGGTGGTTTCGCAGTTGCGGCAGGTCAGGCAGCGGTCCAGGTGCAGTTGCGTGCTGGCGGTGATCGGTGCGCCTTCGAGCACCTGTTTGATCAGGTAGATGCGCCCGCGAGGGCCATCCAGTTCGTCGCCGAGTAACTGATAGGTGGGGCAGGTGGCGGTGCAGAATCCACAGTGCACGCAGCTACGCAGAATGCGTTCGGCCTCTTCGGCGCGGGGCAGGCGTTTGGCGGCTTCGCTCAGGTTGGTTTGCATGGTGTGCCCTCACAGGTCTGGGTGCAGGCGGCCAGGGTTGAAGATGCCCTGGGGGTCGAGCTGCTGTTTGAGGGCTTTGTGGTAGCGCAGCAGGGCGGTGGGCAACGGTGCGCTGCTCTGTTCGCCAGGTGCGTAGCAAGTGGCATGGCCGCCGACCTGGGCGACCGTTGCGCGGATCAATTGCGCTGTTGCGCTCGACTTCAGCCAGCGCTGCGCGCCGCCCCAGTCGATCAGTTGCCGCCCGGGCAGGTTCAGCTCCCCGGTGGCGTTGGGCACGGACAGCCGCCACAGCGGTGACGGGTCGTCAAAAAAAGCCAGGCGCTGTTCGCGCAGGTCGTTCCAGAAACAGCTGTCGAGCACGTCACCTCCCAAGCGTTGGCGTGCCGACTGCACCGAGCCTTCACCGCCTTCCAGGCGCAGGTACAGCGCCTCGCCGTCATGGCAGGCAGCGCTGATCGGCAGCGGCTGCTGGCCCCAGGTGGTAAGCGCCGCCAGCGCCTGGTGACGGTCCATCGGCAGGCATAGGCTCAGGCATTGGCGCGGGCGCGGCAGTACTTTCAGCGACACCTCGGTCAGCAGGCCAAGGCAACCGAAACTGCCGACCATTAGCCGCGAGACGTCATACCCGGCGACGTTCTTCATGACTTCACCCCCAAAACGCAGCAGTTTGCCGTGGCCAGTGATCACCCGGGTGCCGAGCACATGATCGCGCACCGCTCCGGCCCAGGGCCGGCGTGGCCCAGACAACCCCGCCGCAACGACACCGCCGAGGGTCGCTTCGGGGCCGAGGTGCGGGGGCTCGCAAGGCAGCATCTGGCCAGCCTCGTGCAGCGCTGCCTCGACTTCCTGCAGCGGCGTGCCGGCGCGTGCGGTCAGTACCAGTTCGGTGGGGTCGTAGCTGACGATACCGCGATGGGCCCGGGTATCGATGACTTCCCCGGCGACCGGGCAGCCGAGCATGGCCTTGCTGTTGCCGCCCTGGATTCGCAGTGGTGTGCCCAGGTTCAGAGCCTGGTTGACCTGCTCCAGCAGGGCCTGGCTGATGTCGCGGTCCTTGCCCATCAGAAACGCTCCAGGTCGGGGAAGGGCAATTGCCCGTGGTGCACGTGCATCGCGCCGAACTCGGCGCAGCGGTGCAGGGTGGGGATGTTCTTGCCAGGGTTGAGCAACCCTTGTGGGTCGAAGGCGGCCTTGACGGCGTGGAACAGGGTGATTTCGTCGCTGTTGAACTGCGCGCACATCTGGTTGATCTTCTCCCGCCCGACGCCGTGCTCGCCGGTAATGCTGCCGCCTACCGCGACGCACAGTTCGAGGATCTTGCCGCCAATGGCTTCGGCGCGTTCCAGTTCGCCGGGCAGGTTGGCATCGAACAGGATCAGCGGGTGCATGTTGCCATCGCCGGCATGGAACACATTGGCCACGCGCAAACCGTACTGTTCGGAGAGTGCGCTGATGCCCTTGAGTACGCGGGGCAGCTCGCGGCGTGGGATGGTGCCATCCATGCAATAGTAGTCGGGTGAAATACGCCCTACCGCCGGGAAGGCGTTCTTGCGCCCGGCCCAGAAGCGCGCGCGTTCTGCCTCGTCACAGGCCAGCCGCACCTCGCGTGCGCCGGCTTGGGTCAGCACGGCCGCGACCCGCTCGCAGTCGTCATGCACATCGGCTTCGACACCATCGAGTTCGCACAGCAGAATCGCCGCCGCATCCACGGGGTAGCCCGCGTGGATGAAGTCCTCGGCAGCGCGAATCGCCAGGTTATCCATCATCTCCAGTCCGCCGGGGATTATCCCGGCGCCGATGATGTCGGCCACTGCCCTGCCGGCGTCCTCGACGCAGTCGAAGCTGGCGAGCAACACCCGCGCCACCTGGGGCTTGGGCAGCAACTTGACGGTCACTTCGGTGATGATGCCGAGCATGCCTTCGGAGCCGGTGAACAGTGCCAACACGTCGAAACCGGGGCTGTCGAGGGCGTCGCTGCCCAGTGTCAGGCGTTCCCCCTCGACTGTGAGCATCTCCACCTTGAGCAGGTTGTGCACGGTTAAACCGTACTTCAAGCAATGCACGCCCCCGGCATTTTCGGCCACGTTGCCGCCGATGGAGCAGGCGATTTGCGAAGACGGGTCGGGGGCGTAGTGCAGGCCATGGGGCGCGGCAGCCTGGGAGATGGCCAGGTTGCGCACCCCGGGCTGAACACGGGCGAAGCGCCCGTCGGGGTTTATTTCGAGAATGCGGTTGAAGCGCGCCATTACCAGCAGGATGCCTTTGGCCAGTGGCAGGGCACCCCCGGAAAGCCCGGTGCCGGCACCGCGCGCCACCACCGGTACGCCACGTTGGTGGCAGAGTTGCAATAAGGTCTGAACCTGTTCCAGGCGTTCAGGCAGGACCACCAGCAGGGGCACAGTCCGGTAGGCGGAAAGCCCGTCACACTCGTAAGGTTTGAGGTCTTCTGCGCGATGAAGCATCGTCAGGTCCGGCAGCGCATCGCGCAGGGCCTTGAGCAGGGCGGGCAGGTCCACGTCAGGCAGCGCTCCATCGACCCGCTCGTCGTAGAGGATGTTCATGGGGCTCACTCGGCGGCAATTGTTATTGTCGTTGGAAGCGTATCACCCCTTCAGCCTGCGTGTGCCCGCAGCACACCCACGCCTGTTAAATCTGCGAAGAGAAGCAGTCGTGGGTGTGCTGAGTGCAAGGTTTCAATGATTTGCGACAGGATCGTCCTGGGAGAGAATGGCCCGGGCCAGTTCTTCGTCGTTGGCCTGCAGGCCGGGATGGTCCTTGCGTGCCTGTTCCAGCGCCGATTCCACGTAGGCACCGCGGATAGCACCGCCGCTGGCGACGAAGGCAGACAGCTCGTCACGGGCCGGGATAATCCGTTTATCGTCCTTGAAGGTCGAATACAGCGAAGCGGAAACACCGGCCGAGGTGGCCACGTCGCCCGCATCGACGCGGGCCAGGGCAGCACCGGCAGGCAGCAGGAGCAGCAGCGCGGGGGCGAGGAATAGGTGGCGCATAGTGTGTTCTCCAGTAGCGTCAAGCCCAAGGAAATAAACCACTCACTGAGTAAGAGAGCTTGGGAGTGCGAGTAGTTCAATTTTTGCCAGGGGACTGCCGCACGCGCTGGACATGCACGGTCTTGCGTCGTGGGTAGGAGCAGCCTTGTGCTGCGACGAGGCCGGTGATGCCACACCAACTTTTGTGTTGCATTCACCGGCCTCTTCGCAGCACAAGGCTGCTCCTACACAGCGCGTAAGATCAGGCCAACTGGTACGTGGTTTTCACCCGGGTGAAGAACTGCCGTGCGTGAGTGCCTTGCTCTCGTGAGCCCAGGCTCGATGCACCATTGCCACCAAATGGCACGTGGTAATCCACGCCCGCCGTGGGCAGGTTGACCATGACCATGCCCGCCGAACTGTTGCGCTTGAAATGCTCGGCATGGCGCAGCGACGTGGTGACGATCCCGGCCGACAAACCAAACGCGGTGTCCTCGGCAGCTGCAAACGCCTCGTCGTAGTCACGTACCTTGAGCACACTCAACACCGGGCCGAAGATTTCTTCGCGGTAGATGCGCATCTGCGGCGTCACGTCGGTGAACAGCGCGGGTGTGAACAGGTATGCCCCGTCCTTGTTGTCGATGCGTTCGCCGCCGCACACCAGCGTCGCGCCTTGCTCAAGGCCTGAGGCCACGTACGAAAGGTTCTGCTCCAACTGCCGGCTATCGACCACGGGGCCGATGTCGGTGGTGGGCTGCAATGCATCGCCCACATTCAGCGCCCGGGTACGCTCGGCCAGGCGCGCCACGAACGCGTCATGAATACCCGCGGTGACGATCACCCGAGAGCTTGCCGTGCAGCGTTGGCCGGTGCTGTAGAACGAGCCGTTCAATGCCACCTCCACGGCCTGCTCCAGGTTCGCATCGTCCAGCACGATCAATGGGTTTTTGCCCCCCATCTCCAGTTGCACTTTCTTCATGCCATCGGCCGCCAGCCTGGCGATCTGCCGGCCGGTGTGCTCGGAGCCGGTGAAGCTGATGCCATCCACCAGCGGCGAGCGGATCAGGGTGTCGCCGACGCTGCGCCCCGGCCCGATCAGCAGGTTGAACACACCGGCGGGTAAACCGGCCCGCGAGATGATTTCGGCCAGCGCCCAGGCCGAGGAGGGCACCAATTCGGCTGGCTTGAACACTACACAGTTGCCGAAACACAGGGCTGGGGCGATCTTCCAGGCCGGGATGGCGATCGGGAAGTTCCACGGCGCGATGATGGCGACCACGCCCAGCGGCTGGGTAAACACATCGATGCCTACGTCCTGGCGTACCGACTGGTATTTCTCGCCTTCGGCGCGCAGGGCTTCCTGGGCGTAGAACTTGAACGAGCGGCCGGCACGGTCGACTTCGCCCAGTGCCTCACGCGCCACCTTGCCTTCCTCGCGGGCCAGCAGTGTGGCCAGTTCTTCTCGGCGGGCGAGGATTTCGCTGCCAATGAAGTCCAGCGCATCGGCGCGTTGCTGCGGGTTGCTGCGCGCCCAAGCGGGGGCGGCGCGGCGGGCAGCAAGCAGGGCCTGTTCGGTCAGTGCCTGATCGGCGCGGGCGAAGCGCTCTACCACCTCGCTCGGGTTGGACGGGTTGCGGTTTTCCAGCACATCGCTGCTGCCTGGGGCGACGAAGGCGCCATCGACATAGCTGCTCTTGGTGACCAGGGTCATGCGGTTCGGCTCCTTTTTACGTTGGCTTGGCGGGCGACGAAGTCGCTGATGTTGTCCACGGCGCTGTCCATTAATTGCTGCATGGCATCTTCACTGCTCCAGGCAATGTGCGGGTTGAGCAAGAAATCATCGCGCTCGATCAGTTGGAACAGCGGGTTGCTAGGGTGCAGTGGCTCGTGCTCGACCACATCCAGCGCCACGCCGCCCAGGCGGCCGTCCCGTAGCGCCTGGATCAGCGCGGCTTCGTTGACCACGCCGCCACGGCCGGTATTGACCACCAGGGCGTCCGGCTTCATCAGGGCCAGTTGTTCGGCATCGATGAGGTTGTAGGTGTCGGGCGTCAGCGGGCAGTTGATCGACAGCACGTCGCAACTGCGCAGCAGTTCGGCCAGCGGTCGGCAGTCCGGCCCCTGGCGCTTGCCGCCACGGTCTTCAAACAGCACCTGCATGCCGAAGGCCCGCGCCAGGTGCGCCAGACGCAGTGCGATCGGGCCGCTGCCGATGATTGCCAGCTGCTTGTCGCGCACGTCGCGGATGCGGTGGTTGAAGTAGATGTTCTGCTGCGGCTTCTCGCCGGCATGCACCTGGCGCATCAAACGCGTGAACGCGGCCGGGCGGCGGAACAGTTCGAGGATCATCGCCAGGCTGTGCTCGGCCACGGTGTTGGCGGCATAGCCCGGCACACTGGCCACTTCGATGCCATGGGCATCGCAGTAATCGACATCGACGATATCGCGGCCGGTGAGGGCCAGCGAAATCATCTTCAGTTTTGGCAACTGACGCAGGTGTTCCTCACGCAGCGGCACGCTGCAGGTAAAGGCGATGGTTGCGTCCTTGAGGTGTTCGAGCACCTGCTCGGGGTGGGTGTAGGCAAACTGCTGCCAGGTGTGCTCGCAGGCCGGGCGCTTTAGGCGGGTGGAGGGCGCCAGGCCCTCGTCGTCGAGCAGTACGATATGTTCGCTCACGGTCCGTTTCCTTATTTTTTCTGGGCCGGCACGTAGCCGGCTGGGGCCATGGCCACCAGGCGGCGGGTGAGGAAACCGGCGTCCTGGTCATGGTCTTCGAGCGATTCCTTGCGGACCAGGGCATCACGCACCATGTGCGCGCCAAAGAAGCGGAACGGCTCTGGCGGCAGCATCTTCATCTTCTGGTTGACCAGGCCGCAGTTGGCCCATTCGTCATTGGCATGCTCGACCAGCGACTTGATGATGCGGCTGGCAAACACGGTGGTGGCCACGCCATTGCCAGAGAAGCCGATGCCGTAACTGATGTTCTGGTGGTGATCGAGGTAGCCGAAGTTCGGCAAGCCCTTCATGGCCCGGTCGATGGGGCCGGTCCAGCTGCTGACCACCGGTACATCGGCAAGTTGCGGGTACAGCCGGCGCAGCTCGGCAGCCACTTTATCGGCAGCAGGGGAAGGCTTCTCGTAGAGGTTGCCGATGCGTCCGGCATAAGCGAATTGGCCCAGCGGCTTGCCGAAGACTACGCGGCCATCAGGGGTGTTGCGCCAGTAGTTGAGCACGGTGCGCGAGTCGGTCATGCATTCGCCGCGGCTGAAACCGATGGCATCGAGCTTGGCCTTGACAGGGGCTGTCGCCACCATGTCGCTGGACATGATCGCAATCATTCGGCGCAACTCTGGGAACTGTGCGCCCCAGGCGTTGAGTGCCAGCACCACGTGCTTGGCCTTCACATGGCCCTTGGCGGTGTGCACCACCGGGTTGGCGCCACGCTGCAGGTGGGTGAACGGCGATTTCTCGAAGACCTGCACGCCAAGCTTCAGCGCCACCCGGCGCAGGCCCCGCGCGAGCATGGCGGGCTGTACGGTGGCGGCGTTGGGGTCATAGATGCCACCCAGTACCAGCGGTGAGCCGACCCGCCCGCGAATGGTCTGGCGGTCAAGCTCTTGGAATGGGTTGACGTCTAGCTTTTGCAGGCCATCGGTCAGCACCCGCCAGGAGTTCATCTGGCGTTGGTTCGTGGCCGTCCACAACCAGCCATCCTTGCGGTACTGCGCGTCGATGCCATGTTCCTGGCAAAAGCTGCCGATCTCGTCGATGGCCGACTCTGCCGCCTCGCAGATGCGCCGCGCCTCGACGTCGCCGCAAATGGTCCGCACCGACAGGTACTTGCCCCACCAGTTGGTGGCAACGCCGCCGTTACGTCCGCTTGCGCCTGAACCGCAACGGTCGCGCTCGACGATGACGATGGTTTTTTCCGGGTGGGCCTGCTTCAGGCGGATGGCCGACCACAGGCCAAGGAAGCCACCGCCGACAATGCACACGTCGGCTTGAATCGAGTCCTGCAGGGCAGGGGCGAGGTCGCTGTCCAGGTCCAGCGCCTGGGCATACCAGAATCCACGGTACATGAGGGGTGCCTCTGAGCATGTTTGTCTTGTGTACACATGATGCTCAGTGCGGCCGGGGGGCGATATTACAGTCATGACAATTGATAGGACGTGGGCGCGTGCCTGGAGGGGGCGTTCTGAGAACGCTTACATCATAAAGGAATAAAACTGACGGCTTGTTTCTGAGGGTGATAGTTCCTGGCTAGCAGTTCTGCGAGGTCTTTTCCTCGCGGTAATCCATTAGTGTCGCCGTGTTTGAATGGGTTCGCCAAGTTCAATAGTTGCTCACCCTGGGGTGGGCTTGTCTAGTGGTTATTGCAGTAAGGTTATCTAATGATTCAAGATTATTCCGAACAGCGTAAGTCTCTCATGAGCAAGCTTAAGGTCGATTCGCTGGCGTGTGTGGGCGATCTGTCTGTAGAAGAACTGCGTGAGCAATTGGGCGATAGCGTTGATATTGACGAAGCTCGCCAGTTGCACGACCAAGTACGCCGGGCATGCAACCGAACCCTGCTCGATGAGAAAAGTACCATCATCCGTAATTCTCCGCTTGTGCCGGAGAGCCTCCAGCACGTTGACGATCAGCCGATCGAGACAACGACTAGAATTGTCCTCGATGAAAGCTGGCAGCAGGAGCGCGCACCACGATACTGTGCCCCAGGGGACGTGGCTTCAATGTTTTCGCCGGCGGCTTACCTGGCAGAGTTGTATAAGCAGGCGAAGGAGTTGTACCCCGCGACCAATCCTTGGCATATCGATCAACGCCGCCCCGACCTGCGGCAATTGATACTCAGCCAGCACAATCTGGACACGCCGATCAGTGCCCTCAGCCTGTCCAATGAGATAGTGCTGAGCCGGGCGATTGCGGCGCTTACCCAGCCGGGCAGCCCGGCGCTGAATAATGACCAGCTCCTTCAAACGCTGTCGAGCGATGTCGGCACCAGCACGACGCCGTACCATCATCATTACAACCGTCTGCGTCAGGTGTTTGTCCAGAACGATCCAGATCTGTCGCACCTACTGGCGGCATCCCATTTCGCTAAACATATGGATGACGCGGCACTGGCTTGCCTTCACTATGATATCTCGCCCGCGTTGCGCCGTTTATTGACAGACGGCATCAACGAGCAGAATGCTGAAGCGCAGTTTATCAAGTACTTTCCTGGCATGACGCCCGCTTCCATGATGCAGCCCGCGCGCTTGCGCAGTTGGTTTGGCCTGACAGACGCTGAGCTGCAAGGCTTCATGGGGGAAATGGATAAAGCTGAATACAGTGGGCGCACGCTGACGACCCGTGCCGATGACGAAATCATCGAGTTGACGTTGAGTGATACGCCTTCCAATATGCGTTATGTTCGACTGTATCCATTGCATAACGACACCTGGCAGTTGGCGTTCAAGTTTCAGATCAATCGCGTTGTTAAATTTGAACTCAGCGGTCCTTTTGAGTTTGAATTGAAAGCGTCAGATTATGGGCTCGGCCACTATGTGCAAGATGTCGAGTATCGCCACAGTTTCGAATGGGCCGACGTGCCGGCCGAGGCCGCGCTCACGGCTAAATGGACGCGGTCCCGTAGCGCTAACCATGAGAGCCGTGAAAGCACGTTAAATGTTACCTGCACGCGGTTGTCGATCGCAGCGTATCTGCTTCAGTTGAACAAGATCGTTCGCCTGTACAAAGTGACCCAGCTGTCACCACGGGCACTGCAAGACATCATAAACAGCGTTGACCCAAGCCAGATTACCGACCAGACGCTGGCCGTTGTTTTGCGCACCGCCCATTCAGTAAAGCGTTACGGCATCGATCACCAGGACGCGCTGCTCATGGCCCGGGGTTAATCTCAGAAGCGTCCGACGGCACTGAAAAAAGTCAATTCGACCGCCTGTTCAATGACCCGCCACTGGTTGCAGGTGGTTTGACCAGAACCAATACACGGCTGCGCCTGCACCCAGACCATGCCAGCGAGCATGCCGACATCAAGGCAACCCTCAAACGTGCATGCCAAACCGATGACGAAGGGCTGTTCGAGCTGGGCCGGCTCATCAGTGGTCTTCCGCAGGCCGACGTCGGCATGAATGTCATCCTGTCCCATTTGTCCGCGCTGTACACCTTGAGCCTGTGGGCTCGGCATCACGGTCTGACGCTTGCTGAGCTGCGCCAACTGCTGCAGATGATGGGCGCGCCGCATCCGATGCATTCGCTGGACAACAGCGGATGGCAACTGTTGTTGCAAGAGGTGCGCAGTACCACCGACTGGATGGCCGCCCGTGGCTGGACCGTTCGCGATCTGCAACTGATGACCCGTGCTGTCCAGGCCATCCCAGCCAGTACGGAAGTCGGCAACCTGCTCAACGACATGCAGGCCGCCTTGAGCGCCGCGCAACTACCCCAAGCACCGACAGTGCAGGATCTGCTAGACGTGCTTTCGCCCTTGATCGCCTCCACGTTCAACCTCAGTGGTGATGCGTTGGCGCAAGCATTGTTGAACTGGGTAAACCGTGCCAAGCCAAGTGGGCTCACGCTGCAGCAGGCCTGCGACCGCCTGCGCAAGGCCGACCCATCGGCCCCGCATGAACGTGCCTTGGTCGACGTTGCCTACACCCTCGCGCAAATGGCGCTCATCGCACATGGATGCGGCGTCACAGGCGATGCGCTGCTCCTGTTGGTGGAAAAGCCGCAGTTGCTGGCAGCCAACGCCGGGCACAGTGGCAGCGCTGGCTTGCTGCGGGATGTCCAGACCCTCATGGCGCTCGGCAACTTCAGTGACTGGCTAAGCAAGCTACCAGACCCGTCAGGCGCAGGCGGCGCATTGCTGGCGGCACTTAGTGAAGGTGCAGGCGTGTCGTTGGCCCAGCTTTCTATGACTACCGGTGTTGCTCAAGCGACGTTGGCGCAGGCGGCTGCGCATGCACATGGCCAGGAAGCGCTGAAAGAGCCGGCAAAAGTCCACAGCTGGCAGGAAATCGAACTGCTGATGCAATGGGCGAAACTGGCCGAGGCCTATGCCGTGATGCCGGACACGCTGGCAAGATTGCTGACCCAGGACGACGACTGGGCCGGATGGCGGCAGATGGCAGACGCTTTTCAGGCAGGCCTGAAGCCGTCGCAGGTTACGGCGGCCCATGCCGCCACGCAGCGGCCGCTTAGCCTGGCGCTGACGGGCGTGCTGGGCGCGAAACAGAACTTCACTGTCGAAGCGCTGAACAAGCACCTGTTGATCGACGTGCTAAACGCCGAACAGGTGATAAGCAGCCGTATCGCCGAAGCGATGTCGGCCCTGCAGCAGTTTATCCACTGCACCCTGTCGACCCCAGAAGACCCGGCCAACGTGCGCCATGCTGTCCTGGGTCGGCAGTTCTTCAAGGACTGGACGCGTTGGAACGCCAGCTATGCCAACTGGGCCGCCGGGCAAATGCTGATGTACTACCCAGAAAACTACATCGACCCGACGGTACGCCTGGGGCAAACCCGGGCAATGGACGACATGCTGCAAACGCTGGGGCAGGCGCAGATCAATGACGATACGGTGGGCGATGCCTTCCAGGGCTACCTGAGTGCGTTCGAGGAAGTGGCCAACCTGGAGACTATCAGTGGCTATCACGACAGCCGCGAAGCCGACACGGGCAAATCCTGGTTTATCGGGCGTAGCCGCAGCCAGCCTCACCAGTACTGGTGGCGCACTGTAGACGAAGCCAAGCGTGCCCTAGATGGCGTGCTGCCGGCCAATGCCTGGACCGCCTGGACGAAAATCGAGCTGGCCCCGCAAGTGCAAGGGCGCCAGATTCGGCCGGTGGTAATCCGCGGGCGTCTGCACCTGGGCTGGGTAGAGCGCCAGGAGCACATCATCACCCGTGATGACAAAGGGCAGCCAAAACTGCGTGAGTGGAGCTGGACGTTCAAGCTGGCCTGGCTGCGTTATGACGGCAAGTGGAGCGTGCCCATCGAGTACCCGCTCGTGGTCAATATTGGCGATGAAACAGTGCTGGAAAACCTCTCGTTGTTTCTTGCAGCCTGGCCGCAACGTGAGGGGTTGCTGGCCGCCATCTATGATCGGACTGCAGCGAAAGTGAGCGAAGCTTCTTCTGTTGCCGGCTTGGAGATTTCCGAGAACTTCTGCAGCCGCACGCTGGGCAGTGTCGCACTGTTCCTGGGGCGGGTGCAGCACTGGCTGGATACCACCATTGATACCGGCATGTGCGCGGTTTTCGAAGGGCTGGGGCTGCCAAGCGCGGAAAATCGCATGCCGGTCACTGCCGGGAATGGGACGCCCAGTCGTTTTACGCAATTTGAGGCAAGGCTCGATGAAGCCAAGGTTACCGGCGTGGCAGGGGAGGTTGGGAATACCTACAGCCTGTATTTTCGAAGCCAGTTGTCAGTCACGTCAAGGCGGCCAGCCATTGAGAATAAATGGGTTGCAGCACTGATTGAGAAGTACCCCGCACTTGGCACAGAGGCGAAGGCAATACCCGGGCTGCTGCGCAGTGGTCACGGTGCGTTTCTGGTGCGTAAAGAGGGTAGCCAGGATTGGGGGTACTTGTGTATCAGCTCTGAGCGCATGCACAGGCATGATCTAACGGAGGTCGTCAAGGTAGGTGACTTTGGGAATACCCCTGAAATGACTGATTTTCAGGAGGTTGCAACAGTCGCAGGTTCAGCCTATATCGGTCGTTACAAGATCCGTGCAGCAAATTATCCACTTTTACACCTGTACCTCGCCTTCGATAAGCGTTCGGGAGATCGCGTCCAAATTAGCGTAACTGAGGCGCTTGCCTATCCTGGAGGTCGCCCGCAAGAGTCCATCGTCCCTCGGGATTACCTGAACATGCTTGGCAGAGTTCGTGCTGAGGAAGTGTTATGTCGCATCTACAGCGTCGATGGCGCGCGCTGGAAGACCGTAAAGGCCAACCAGGAATACGATCTGTCACTAAGGCCGGCGCAGGTACAGTTGAGCACCACCGCGCCAATGGGCGATATCAGCGAGTGGGACGGGGGTAGCGAAGCCCTGCACCGCGTCGAGTTCCAGTTCGGCAACGGCAACACCCGCAACTACACCGTCAAGGTTTACAAGGATGCCGATGTACTCAAGACCGCCATCATCGGTACCACTGATCAAGGCGCTCAGTATCTGGCGCACAGGCGGCAGGTGACCCGCCTCAACACCCTGTTCGCCCGGGAGCTGACGGTACAGGCGGTGTCGGGGATCGACTCAATCCTGAACTACGACACCCAAAACCTACATGAGCCAGAACTTGGCGTCGTGGTGCGTCTGACCCTTCCTGTGTACAAGGCTTCTTACCACGGTGCAGCAGACCGCAAGGCCAAAGTCTGGCTGGCTACCGGGCCGAACACGCGCACCTTGCTCTGGGAGGGCGAGCTTAGTGACAACGCCAAGGTGCTGGCTGACATGATGTTCGAGCCGGGCCTGGTTTATGGCACTCAGCAGTTCTATCACTTGGAAACGCAGTACAGCGCCATACATAACACGGCCGGGTCAGGCCATAGCATCATGATTAACAGCACTACGCTGGCCATCCAGCGGGATTCTGATACTGCACCCGCCAACGGCAGCAAATTGTCCAAGGACAATGTCGACAGTGTGCAGGCCTTCGGCAAGAACGCCAGTGACCGCATGGACTTCACCGGCGCCAATGCCCTGTATTTCTGGGAGTTGTTCTATTACACCCCAATGTTGGTCATGCAGCGCTTCCTTCAGGAAGAACGCTTTGACCTTGCCGAACAGTGGCTGAAGTACGTGTTCAACCCAGCTGGCTACTCAAGATCCGGCGCAGGCGCGCAGCGGATGTGGAATGTACGGCCGCTGGAAGAAGACAGCAGCTGGAACGACGACCCCCTGAAGTCGCTCGACCCGGATGCCGTGGCGCAGAACGACCCGATGCACTACAAGTACAACGTCTTCATGCGCCTGCTGGACATTTGCATCGGCCGCGGCGATGCCGCCTACCGCAAGCTCCAGCGCGACACCCTCAGCGAAGCCAGCGTCTGGTACCAGCGCGCGCTGAGACTACTGGGCGATGCTCCCTGGACACCACCGGCAACGGGCTGGAACGAACCCGTGCTGGGGCAGGCCGCAGCGCCCGGCAAAAGCCAATTTCTGCCAGAGGTCAACCGTACCCTACTCGGTTACTGGGAGGCGCTGCGCATTCGACAGTACAACCTGCGTCACAACCTGACCCTCGATGGCCAGCCGTTGAGCTTGCCGCTATACGCCACACCGGCCGACCCCAAGGCGCTGCTGGCCGCTGCAGTGACGGCAGAGGCAAGTGGCGAACGTGGCCTGCCGGAAATCAACGACGTGCCGGCGCTGCGCTTCACCGTACTGCTCGACGGTGCCCGCAGCATGGCCGCCCAGCTGATTCAGTTTGGCAACGCGATGCAAGGGATTCTCGAACGCCAGGATGCCGAGGCGTTGGCAGGCTTGCTGGCCAGCCAGGGTGCGGAGCTTGCCGAGAGCAATGTGGCGCTGTTCAAGCAGACCCTCAACGAGCTGGCAGCCGACCGCGTGACCTTGCAAAGTTCGCTGGTGGCGGCCACGGCCAGTCGAAATCACTACCGGAATCTTTACCAAAAGAACGTCTCTGACCGCGAGCGCCTTGCACTGAAGTTGCGAACCCAGTCTGAACTGGCTGGTGCGGGTGAATCAGCCCTCATGGCAGGCGCTTCGATCATTGCCGCCTTCCCCAAGATCTTTGGTTTCTCCAACGGTGGCGGTAAACCGGAAGACGCATTGAAGGCAGTTGCCTACGGCTATGGCGCGCGCTCGAAAGTGTATGGCCTTGTGGCGTCGCGCCTCAGCCAAGAGGAGGTCTTCGCGCGCCGTCGTGCTGACTGGAAGTTCCAGTATGAATCGGCAGAGAAACAGATGGCGACCGTACAGGCTCAACTCGATGCCCTGGCAGTACGTGAAACCTCTGCGCAGATGCATATTGCACACTTGCACACCCAAGCCGCCCATTCTCAGGCCCAGCTTGCCTTGTACCAAGGCAAGTTCACTGGCAAGGCGATGTACAGCTGGCTGCGCGCACGCCTGGCGAGCATTTTCTACACCTATTACGACCTCACTGTGTCGCGCTGCCTGATGGCACAAAAGGCTTTGCAGTGGGAGAAGGGCGACACGCAGATGTACCTGCGCACCGGCACCTGGAACAGTGCCTGGGCGGGTTTGCTGTGTGGTGAGGGGCTGATGCTGGCACTCGGGCAGATGGAAACAGCCTGGGTGAAATGGCAGAAGCGCGAGCTTGAGGTCACACGCACGGTGTCACTGGCCAGGCTCTTCGACGGCAAGCTCAGTTCGCAAGGCCAAGCCGTCACCCTGGGCGAGGCGGTCAAGGCGCTGCTTGACGGTAAAACAGTTGAGGTCGATGACAAGCTTGAACACAGCAGCCTTGCACTGGCCGCGGGTGGCATGCTGTCGATCCAGTTCGGCCTGAAAGCGATGAACCTGGCAGTAGGCTTCGAAACTGCGGCTTCGCGACGTATCCGCAGCATTGCGGTGTCGCTGCCAGCTTTGCTTGGCCCTTACCAGGATGTGCATGCGCGGTTACTGACAAACGCCCCAGGCCTGCCTGCAGGCTGTGAGCAGACCAGCATCTCCCATGCGCTGCAGGACAACGGCCAGTTCAGCCAACTCAACGGGTACCCGCCGCTGCGCCCGGGCAACCAGTTGCTGCCGTTCGAAGGGCTGCACATCGCCAAGGCGGATGATCGCGAAGACCAGACCCAGATGACGTTGAACTTCGCCCAGGCCCAGGGCGATCAGCGGGCACTGCTGGAACGCCTGAGCGACATCATTCTGCACGTGCAGTTCACCGTCCGCTAAGGAGCAGGGGAGGGCACCCAGGTGCCCTTCCGCTGAGGACGACTTCCTATTTCCTGACCCTTGCGCCAAGGCGTGGGGGTCGTCAAGGAGCAACATCATGAATGATATGTCTGTCACCCCTTCGGGTGCCGGCGGTGAACCTGTGTTCAGCCCCCCCTCGCTGCCCAAGGGCGGCGGTACCGTTTCGGCGGGCGGAGGCATGCTGTCAGTCGGCAGCGCCGACGGCGCCGCAGGTTGGTCGCTGCCATTACCATTGCCGGTCGGCCGCGCGTTGTCGCCGTCGTTGAGCCTCACGTACCGTTCTTCGGCAGGTAATGGCGCCTTCGGTGCTGGCTGGCAGTGTAGCCCGCCCACTGTCTGCCGCCTGGACCGCCTGGGTGTCCTCCGTTACACCCGCAGTGACCGTTGGCAGGGCCCCGATGGCGAAGAAATCCTGCTCGACGGCGGGGCGCCGCGCACTGTCGCCAGTTTGCCGTTTTCCGACACCCCCGCTGCTCACACGGTAACCGCTTGGGTGCAGCGCAGTGGCGGCCGCGACCAGCGCCTGGAGCATTGGCAAGCGCAAGCGAGCCCCGACTCGCCTGGCTTCTGGCTGCAATACCATGCCGACGGCAGCATTACGCTGTTTGGCTGGTCGGCCTCGGCACGCCTGGCCAAGCCCGGCAAATCGGCAGAGGTCGCGTGCTGGTATGCCGAAGAGACCGTCAGTGCCACGGGGGAGCACGTGGTCTACACCTACCGCAGCGAAGACCAGGCGGAGTGTGATGCGCACGAACAGGCCATGCACCCGCAGGTTGCCAACACCTACCTGGTTGCCGTCCACGCCATGAATGCCACCCCAAGCGCAGCGCTGCTGGTACCGCAGCAGGCCTTTCGCCCGGATGATTTCATGACCGTGATGCAGCTGGATTACGGCGAGCGGGGCGTGGATGTGAACACCCCACCGGCGTTCGAGGTGAAGGCACCCTGGCCGGTGCGCCAGGACTGCTTTTCCTACTGGCGCTGGGGCTTCGATAAACGTGTGCGACGGCTTTGCCACGAGGTGCTGCTGTGGCACCGTACGCGAATGATGGCCGGGGACGCTGACCCAAGCCCGCAACTGGTTTCGCGCTTGCACCTGGGGTATGACACATCGGGCGTCGCCTCGGTGCTGGTCGCCGCGCAACAGATCGCTTACGAAACGGATGGCACGCCGTTGTTGCTGCCGCCAGTGGAATTCGAGCCGAGTCGCCCAGGGTGTGAGCATTCGGACTGGGAGGCATTACCCGACCTCGATGGCTTCAGTGCACCGCACTGGCAGATGGTAGATCTACACGGCGAGGGGCTGCCGGGTTTGCTGTTCCAGGATGCAGGTGCCTGGTGGTATCGCGCGCCAGAACGCGACAGTGACCAGGGTGGCGATGCCGTCACGTGGGGTGAGTCACACGCATTACCGGGAGCGCCACGCCCAGGCACCGGGATGCTGGCCGACCTCGAAGGAGACGGCCAGCCACAATGGCTGGTCAACCTGCCGGGGGTTCGCGGCAGCTTCACCCTGACGCCGGATGGGCAATGGCGTGACTTCATTGCCGCCGACGCCATGCCCAGCGAGCTGGCCCATCGGGGGGCGCAACTGGTCGACTTCAGCGGTGGCGGGCAGCAGGACCTGGTGATGATCGGGCCACGTAGCGTGCGCTTGTCTGCCAGGGTGCGTGGTGCCGGCTGGCAGCCGGCCAGCGACATCGTGGCAGGCCCCACGCTGCCGTTGCCTGGCGGCGAGCACCGGCTGGTGGCATTTGCCGACCTGGCGGGTACAGGGTTGCAGCAATTGATCGAGGTCACGGCCGAAGGCGTCACCTACTGGCCGATGCTTGGCCACGGTCATTTTGCCAACCCTGTGCAGATGCCGGGTTTTGCCATCGAACATTTCAACGCCTCGCGGGTATTGCTTGGCGATACCGATGGCAGTGGTACTACCGATATCCTTTATGTAGACGCGGACCGCATCCGGGTATTCGTCAGCCATAATGGCAATCGCTTCGTCGAAAGCCATTGCGTGCCGGCGCCTGAGGGGGTCGTGCTCGATGCCAGCTGTAAGCTGCAACTGGTCGATTTGCGCGGGCAGGGTTGTGCAGAGCTGGTGCTGACTGTGCCGCACCTCTCTCCCCGTAGCTGGGTGTACCGCTTCAATGACCGACGCCCATGGTTGCTGGCCGAGGTGTGCAGCAACACCGGTGGCCGTACGCTGTTCGACTACCGCAGTTCGGCGCAGAGCTGGCTGGATGAAAAGCGTGCCCTGCAGGGGGAGAGCAAGGCAGCGATCAGTCGCTTGCCGTTCCCGGTTCACACCTTGGCCCAGGTGACCCTTGTGGACGACATCAGTGGCCTGCGTACCGTCAGTGGCATGCGCTATCAGAGCCCGGTCTGGGACCCTGTTGAGCGTGAGTTTCGCGGTTTCAGGCACCTGATCCAGACCGACACCTTGAGCGACGCCCAGGGCACGGCCGCCGAGCGTTCGCCGCCGGCGCAAGTACGCCAGTGGTTCCTCTGCGGCATCGAAGACCTGGACAGCATCGCGCCTCAGGGCTTTGATGCGCAGCGCAGCGCAGAGGCGGACTTTCCCTTGCAATCGGTGCGTTTCACCCGCCTTGAAGGTGATCACGATGTGCCTTACGTGCCGCAAGGTGCGGCCCGGCAGTGGCTGCTTTGTGCCTTGAAGGGGGCCCAAGTGCGCAGTGAAACCTACGGCCTTGACGGCACTGAACACGCTGGGGTGCCGTACAGCATCACCCGTCAGCGCTGGCAAGTGCGGGTTTACGAGACCGCGCACGCCGACCGGCCTGCGGCCTTGGTAACGGCAGTAGAGACCCTGGCCTTCACCACCGAGCGCATTGTCCAGGACCCAGTTATCACGCAGACCCTGGTGATTGGCCAAGACAAGTACGGCTATGTCCTGCAGCAGGTGCAGGTGCATTACCCGCGCCGGGTTGCAGTCTCCCCATCGCCTTACCCAGCCTCGCTGCCAGCCGGTTTGCTGGACGATGCCCGCGACCCTCAGCAGGACATGGCCTGGCTTGAGCACGCGCGCCATCGGGTACGCAACCTGGAGGACGGCCATGACTACGTGTCCGGGCTGATCGAAGCGACCCGTACCGATGTGCTGGCGCTGCCAGCGCACGCGCTGCCGCAGGGCGGCTTCAGCGTGGAGCACCTGCTGGCACCCGGCAGCCCGTTGCAGGGCCTGGACGCTGCCACGCTGTCGGGCTATCAGCGCAAGCAATGGTGTGATGCCCAGGGGCAACTGACCACGGCGCCAATCCGCCAGGCGCTGGTGGCCTACCGCGAAACCGCCATGCTCGAGCACGCTACCCTGGCTGAACTTGAGACAACGCTTTTGCCGCACGAGCTGGCACAGTGGCAGGCCAACGGCGGCTATCACCTGATCGCCTTGGCTGAGGACGGCAAGCGGGTGTACGTCAGCCGCCACGACCTGATCAAGCACCAGGGTGCGCCACTGTTTTATCGACTGGCCACGCTGCGTGCCAGCGAGCTGCTTGGCGAGCAGCGTGTTGACTGGAGCCCACACGCCCAGCAAGTGCTGAAGATAACCGACGCCGCTGGCCTGGAAACCGGCTTCGAGTATGACTGGCGTTTCCTCACACCCGTAGCCATGACCGATGCCAACAACAACCAGCACCAGGTCAGCCTCGATGCCTTGGGGCGAGTGACACAAACCCGCTTTCACGGCACAGAGCAAGGCCAGTTGGCCGGCTATAGCAGCAAGGCATTCACGCTGCCGGCAACGGTCGAGGGCATCCTGGCACTCGAAGGAGGCGAGGTACCCGTGGCCACGGCGCACCGGGTAGTGACCGACAGCTGGATGCCCTTGGCACGTGACAGCCGAGGGCGCCCCCTGGCTACCCGTATGGGCGAGCTGGCGCTGCGTCGCCTGCTCAAGGCCAACGGCCTGCCCGCTGTGAACGACGGCGAAAGCCGCCAGCCGCCGCATATCATCAGCCTGCAGACCGACCGCTACGACGGCGACCCCGCGCAGCAGCTGCGCGTAAACGTGGCGCACAGCGATGGCGCCGGCCGCCTGTTGCAGACCGCCGCGCTAAGTGCGTCTGGCGATGCGTGGGTGCGTACCGCCGCAGGCCGCCTCGAGCGCGATGCCAACGGTGCTGCACGCGTGCAGCCGGCAGCGCGACGTTGGGCGGTGACAGGCAAGACCGAGTACGACAACAAAGGCCAGCCCGTGCGCACCTGGTTGCCGTACTACCTCGATGACTGGCGCCCTGTAAGCGATGACAGCGGCCACCCCGGCCTGTATGCCGATACCCAGCTGTATGACGCCATGGGGCGCGTTTACCGCGTGCTCACCGCCGCGGGCTGGGAGCGGCGTACCGAGTACTACCCCTGGTTCACGGTAGCGCAGGACGAAAACGACACGGCCTGAGCGCGACCTTGATGGCGTGCGCTACCTGGCGCCCGCCATGCCACTTAACCCCATGCAGAATTCAAGAACAGGAGGCACGCGATGCCTGCTCTTTCGGACAACGCTGTCCATCGCAATACCCCTACCGTCACGGTCGTGGACAACCGCGGCCTGGTGGCCCGGACCATCCACTACCACCGCCACCCGGACACGCCGACCCTGACGCAACCTCGGATTACGCGCCAGCAGCATGACGCCAAGGGCTCCATGACCCACAGCAGCGACCCGCGCCTGCACGCCAGCGGCCGGGGTAACTTTGCCTGGCTGACCGACCTGGCCGGCACCCCGGTGTGCACCCAAAGCGCCGACGCCGGCGTGTCGATCAACCTGAGCGACGCAGCAGGGCGCCCGTTGCTGGCCGTGTCGCGAATCGCGCTCGATGAACACGGCGAGCACCTGCGCAGTGAAGCGGTCACCCGCACCTGGCATTACGAGAACGCCAGCCTGCCTGGGCGCCTGCTGGGGATCAGCGAACAGGTCAACGGCGACGTGGCGTGTCGGCTGGAGCGGCTGATTTATGCCGGCAATAGTGCCGCAGAAAAAGCCCACAATTTGGCGGGCCAGGCTAGCCAGCACTACCACACCGCTGGTTTGCTGCAGACCCATGGCGTTGGCTTGACCGGCGTCCCTCTAGAGACCACGCAACGCTTGCTGGCGGATGCCGATAACCCGCAGGTAGGGGCGGATTGGCAAAGTGAGCAGCCTGCTGATTGGGAGGCCCAACTGCAGCCGGAAAGCGAAGCCAGCACTACGCTGAGCACGGTGGATGCGACCGGTGCACCCTTGACCACGCGTGATGCCGCAGGCCATCTGCGCCGCCAGGCCTACGACGTGGCGGGCCTGCTCACGCAGCGTTGGCTGACGCTCAAGGGCTGCCCTGAGCAGGTCATTCTCAAAGCCCTGAGCTACTCGGCGGCTGGGCAAAAGCTGCGCGAGGAGCACGGTAACGGCTTGGTCACCCAATACTGCTACGAACCGCGCACACAGCTGCTGGCAGAAGTGCGTACCGAGCGCCCGACAGGGCACGCGCAAGGGGCCAAGGTGCTGCAAGACCTGCGCTACGCCTACGACCCGGTGGGCAATGTGCTCAGTGTGCGCAACGACGCCGAAGCAACCCGCTTCTGGCGCAATCAGAAAGTCGAACCGCTAAGCACCTATGTCTATGACAGCCTGTACCAGCTGGCCAGCGCTACCGGACGCGAGATGGCCAACGCCGGCCAGCAGGGCGTCAACCTGCCGGATATGGCGCCCCTCGATAACGTCACCTACAGCCGTTACAACCGCACCTATACCTACGACATGGCGGGCAACCTGACCCGCATCCGCCACAGCGCGCCTGCCACAAACCATAGCTACACCACCGATATCACCGTCAGTGACCGCAGCAACCGGGCGGTGGACAGCACGCTCACCAAGGACCCGGCCGCCGTCGAGGCGTTGTTCAATGCCAGTGGCCAGCAAAAGGCGTTGTTGCCTGGCCAACAGTTGAACTGGACACCGCGCGGTGAGTTGCACGCCGTTACCCAGGTCATGCGCGAAGGGGCGGGGGACGATGGCGAAAGTTACCGCTATGACATCGGCAACCAACGCGTGCTCAAGGTCAGTACCCAAAAGACCGCGACCCACATGCGTACGCAACGTGTGCAGTACCTGCCAGGCCTGGAGCTGCGCAGTACAACCCAGGGCGGCATGCTGACCGAGCAGCTGCAGGTGGTGCTGGTGGGCGAAGCCGGGCACGCCCAGGTGCGGGCCTTGCACTGGGCTGCAGGTAAACCGCCAGAACTTGCCGACGCGCAATTGCGTTACAGCTATGCCGACCAGCTGGGCAGCGGTTGCCTGGAGGTCGATGGTAGTGGTGCGCTGATTAGTCGAGAGGAGTACTACCCGTATGGTGGCACGGCGGTATGGGCCGCTCGCAGCGAAGTGCAGGGGCGCTACAAGTTCGTTCGTTATTCGGGCAAGGAGCGTGATGCGACGGGGCTGTACTACTACGGGTATCGCTATTACCAGCCTTGGCTGGGGCGGTGGTTGAGTGCGGACCCGGCAGGCACCGTGGATGGCTTGAACTTGTATGCGATGGTGCGTAACAACCCAATGACTTTGGTTGATGAGTTGGGGTTGATGCCTAAGAAAAAGGACGACAGCAACGGTTCGAGGGCACCAGCTGCGATTGGAAGTGAAGGCTCTGCCAATGAGCCGGGCGCTTCAACCTCTTCTTCTTCAGCAGGGGCGAGCCATAATGCGGAACGTGGCACTGGTGAGACTGAAACGCTTACAAAGAATCAAAAGCGCACTCGGGCCCGAAAGGCCGCGAAGCAGAAGGACAGGGAGGCGGAACTCGAATTTACACCTGAGCAAGCTGTTAAGAAAGAACCGAAAGTGAAGCAGCAGCTCCCCAACCTCGTGGGTGAGTACGGCTTTGAGGGCAGTGAAGTTTTTGAGAGGTTGAAACATCGACTCCCTACAAACAGACAAACGGGTTTGGGTGTAATGGCTATCGGGCAAAGGGTAAGTGAGGATGGCACTAAACTTGAGTACTTTTTCTTGGAAAAGGGCAACGACAAAGAGGGTTTTAAACATATCACCTACCGGCACCGTGCGGATTTCCGTGAGGTAGGCATAAACACTGATAGAGATATAGCTGATTTGGTTTTGACAGCGTTGGCCAAGGGAAAACAGATAGGCAATCAAGGCGCCCAGCGTGCAATTTATGAAGTTACTTTTAAGAATAAAACTCACTTCGTAGCCGTGCAACGTATACCCAACGTTAGCAACGACGGTAAGGCAGAGAGCTTATTTGCCGCTAACCCTAATGAAGGTTCCTACCGGTCCAAAGGTCTTATGAAGAGGCCATTGAAATGAATCGTTACACTCAACCTTTGTCAGAAATTTACTATTTTCGGCGCTTAATATGATAGGGCGGACGCCTGAATACGCCTAAAATGACACCCACTTCGGATGTCATGTGAGCAGCGTCCATGGTCGCCCTACAAGATCAACAACCACCACCGCCCCCCGAAGCCGCCTCGCAGATCAAACCTGAACTGCGGGTCGGCTTCGTGCTCCTCAACCAGTTCACCCTGGTCCCGGTCGCCGGCCTGGTCGACTCGTTGCGCTTCGCCGCCGACAAGTCGTTCCGCAGCCAGCAAGTGTATTGCCAATGGGACTGGATGACCCTGGACGACCAGCCGATCACCGCCAGTTGCGGCATGCCCATTTCGCCGACCAAACCGCTCAACCTGTTTGCCCAGTACGACTACATCGTGCTGGCGGGCGGGCTGCTGGGCGAGACGCGTAACCCCCCAGACTGGCTACTCGATGCGCTGCGTGAGGTGTATGCGGCCAATATCCCGATCATCGCCCTGTGTTCAGGTTCGTTCGTGCTGGGCAAGGCCGGCCTGCTCGATGGCCGGCGTTGCGCGTTGCATTTCACCTTGCGCGATGAGTTCAAGGAGCGCTTCCCGCTGTCCACCGCCGTGATCGACAAGAGCTATGTGGATGACCGCGGCATTATCACCTGCCCAGGCGGCACGGCCATCGACCTGGCGGCCAACCTAATTCGCCGGCACTGCGGAGCGGTGCGGGCGCAGAAGGGCTTGGAGTACCTGCTGGTGGATGAGCGAGCCGACGCGCAAGAGGACAAGGCCGCCAGCGAAAGCGTTTACCAGAACGACCGTGTGCAGCGGGCCATTGCCTTCATGCGCGCCAACCTGGATGCCTCGATGACCCTCAAGGCCGTGGCCGAGGCAGTGGGCACGCACCCGCGGCAGTTGCACCGCGAATTCGTTGCCAACACGCAAGAGCCACCGGCCAACTACTGGCGCAAGCTGCGCCTGGACCATGCCCGGCGCTTGCTGGTGAATACCAGCCAGAACATCACCACTATTGCCTTGGCGTGTGGCTTTTCCGATGCGTCGCACTTCATCTTATGGTTTCGCAAGCAGTACGGCGAGACGCCTTACAGCTTCCGCAAACGGCGGCATGAAGTGGAGCGGTTTGACTGGCATGGGGACAAAGTAGGCTTGGACCCGGAGCTGTAACTGTGTAGCCATCTCCTACCCGTGTAGGAGCTGGCTTGCCTGCGAATGGGCCGCAGAGCGGCCCCGGCGCTATCAAAGCTGACCAAATGCCTGAATTTCGATCCGATACTCAGGCGCCGCCAGCGCAGCCCCCACACACGCCCGCACCGGTGGCTGCTGCCCGACCCAGGCGTCATACACCTCATTCATCGCCGCAAACTCCCCCATGTCAGCCAGCCAGATCTGCACGCGGGTGAGGTTGCCCTTACCTGCGCCAACCTGCGCCAGCCACTGCTCCAGCTGCGCCAGCACGCACCGCGTCTGCGCAGCGATATCGCCCGCTGCAAGGGCGACGATCCCGGAGGTTTCCAGGCGGCCATCCACCAGAACCATCTGGCTGGCCCGTTTGCCGGGGTTGATACGTTCGATCATCAGCGCGCTCCTCAGAACAGTACGTAGGTCTTGCGCAGGGTCTCGCGGATCTCCCACACCCCTTCGCAGTTCTCTGGGAACAGCACCGCATCGCCCGCCCGCAGCTCGACCGGCTCGCCACCGTCGGGGGTAAAGGTGCAGCTGCCGCTGACGATATGGCTGAATTCGCGGTTTTTCAGGAAGCGGCGGAATACCCCGGGGCTGCTTTCCCAGATGCCGATGCTGGCACCCACCGCTTCATCGGTCTGGTCCTGGGCGCTGGCGGCGTGGGCGATCGGTTCGCCGATCGGCAGACGGGCAGGGGCTGGTACACCCAGGGGCGAGGCAGCGGCATTGCGGACAACAGTAAGCACTTGGCTCATGATGTGGCTCCTTCAGGCTTTTCGGGCAACGTTTTTGTAGGACGGTGACGGTGCTGGGGCGGCCCCGCCCAACGCAGCGGCTTGCTGCAGGTCGAGCTTGCTGGTCTCTGGGGCCAGCCACCACGAGATCAGTGCACCGAACAGTGAGATCAACGCGGCGGCGAACATGGTGTTGGCAATGCCATAGGTGGCCAGGGAAATAGGCACCAGGTAGGTGCCCACGGCCGCGCCGATACGCGACAGCGAAGTGGCCAGGCCAACGGCAGACGCGCGGATCTCGGTGGGGAACAACTCGTTGGGGTAGACGTATTCCAGCACCTGGGCGCCGCCAATCAACACCGCGTAGGCGCCAAACAGCACCAGCACGGTGGTGGGCGATGCGTCGGGGAACACGCCCAGCAGCACCAGCGACATGCCCGACCAGAGGAAGCTGTGGATCAGCATCTTGCGCCGCCCCAGGCGGTTGATCAGCTTGGTTGCCAGCAGGCAGCCGAGGGTGAACAGCAGGGTGATGGCGATCGAGCCGTAGGCGGCCCAGTCGCCGGTGAGTTTCAGCGCCTGCAGCACTTTTGGGGCGAACGCGTAGATGGCGAACAGCGGGACGATGGCGCAGGTCCAGAACAGCGTGACGAAGGCCATGCGCTTGCCGTAGCCGGAGTGGAACAGCGACCACACCGACACCGGTTTGCCGCTGACGTGTTCGGGCAGGTCGGCGATGGAGTAATCCGGGCCATAGACGCGTTTGATCACGGCATCCGCCTCGGCAGTGCGGCCCTTGCTCAGCAGCCAACGTGGCGATTCTGGCGTACCGCTACGGGCAATCAGGAACAATGCACCCGGGACCAGCGCACTGGCCAATACCCAGCGCCAGCCGTCATCGCCGCCGACGCGCAGCAACAGTTCACCGACCACATAGGCCACGGCGGCCCCGGCGAACCACATCAGAACCATCGCCGCCAGCAGCGGCCCGCGTTGCTTGCGTGGCAGGAACTCGGCCAGCAGCGAGGTAGCGATCGGGTAGTCGGCGCCGACCGCGATACCGATCAACAACCGCCAGGCGAACAACGCCCAGGCCGACTCGACCCAGAACTGCGCCACCGAAAAACCGACAATGGCGATCAGGTCGACCAGATACAGCACCTTGCGCCCGTATTTGTCGGTGAACCAGCCACCCAGGAAGCCGCCGAGGAACACCCCGATCAGCGCCGAAGCCGCAATCAGCCCCTCCCAGAAGGCCGACAGTTGCAGGGCCTGGGTGATTTGCAGCATGGCCACGCCGATGATGCTCAGCACATAGCCGTCGAGGAACGGGCCTCCGGCGGAATAGACCGTCAGTTTGCGGTGGAACGCATTGAGTGGCGCATCTTCGACGGAGCGTTTGGGGACAGACATTGGACTTACCTCTTGTTGTTATTTGACGCACTTGCGTGGCGGCACTATGGCACCGGGTTGCAGGGGTTCCCTATAACGGTTCGGACGGGTCGTGGGATGGCATTGCGAGGTGTGAATGGCACTGTAGGAGCAGCCTTGTGCTGCGAAGAGGCCGGCGACATCAGCCAAGAATTACGGCGTTGTCACCGGCCTCTTTGCAGCACAAGGCTGCGCCTACCGCGATCGAGTCAACAGCGAGTCCAGCACCACTTCGCAGGCCGCGCCCCAGCTGGCACTCACCGGTTGATGCATCAACACGGCCAGCCCATCGGCGGTAAAGGTGCCCGGCGTGGCAATCGCTTGCCCCAGTGCCTTGAGCGTGTGTTCGGGCTGGCGCTGGGCACTGCTTACACAGTCGTGCAGGTTGCCCAGCACCAAGGCGCGCGCCTCGGTTGCGGGCAGGCCTTTGTCGGTCAGCCACTGCTGCAGGTCGTGTAAAAGGAAGTACAACCAGCCATTCATGCACGCGGCCACCGTGGCCAGCTCGAATGCGGCTTCATCTTGCAATACCACCAGGTTGCCCAGCCCGGCCAGGCATCGCTCAGTGGGGGCATCCGGGGGGTAGACCACTACCGTGGACTGGTTGTGTTGCGCGGCATAAGACAGCATCACGCGCACGCAGTGAGCGGCGGGGAAGGCGGCTTTCAGCTGTTGCAGGTTCACGCCTGCTGCCAACGACAGCAGGCGTTGCCCGGGGTGCAGGCGTACCTCGCCGGCCAGGTGTGTCAGTGATTCCGGGCGCACGCCCAGCATCAGCACCTCGGCCTGGTCGACTACCGCCTGATTGCTCGGCAGTACTTGGCAACCGTGTGCGTGGGCCAGAGTTTCGGCGCGCTGGGCGTTGCGTGGCGACAGCAGGATCGCGCCGTCGAAACCACTGCGGCGCAGGCCGATAACGACTTTTTCGGTCAGCTCGCCGACCCCGAGGATGCCCAGGCTATGCATGATGCCTCCTTGTCAGCTTTCCAGGCCGGCGCGGCGCTGGCCCCAGTGCAGGTTCAGGTTGACGCCCAGGCTCAGCAGCGGCTCAGGCGGGTTGCGGTTGGGCCCGGCCGAGCCCAGCAGGAAGTCGATCAGCTCGTCACGCTCGCCACTCAACCAGTCGGCCAACAGGGTCCCGGTGGCAGTGCCCCGGGTAATTCCCAGGCCGTTGCAGCACAGCGCCGCATGGACATTGGGTGCTAGCGTGCCGAAATGCGACTGGTGGTTGCGCGACAGGCACATCGAACCGCCCCAGGTGAATTCGAACGGCGTACCCGCAAGCATCGGGAAGCGCCGCTCGAACGACGCCCGGTGCTGTCGCCCGGCCCGTTGCAGGTGGCGCTGGTTGGCGCGCCCATCGGCGTTGAAACTGAAGCTGTTGCGCACCAGCAGGCGCTGGTCTGGGGTGCGCCGCAGGGTGCTGCCGAACGGGTCGGCGGGGATGATGCCCCAGGTCGCCTTGCCGCCCAGGCGTGCCTGTTCGTCTTCGCTCAGGGGCCGGGTCATGCTGGCGTAGGTGAAAATCGGCAGCAGCCGCCCCGGCAGGAAGCCGAAGTACGAGGCGAAGGCGTTGTTGGTCAGCAGCAACTGCTCGGCAACGATCTCGCCATGGGCATGCGTGAGGGTGATGCGCGTGCCCTGTTCGATGCGGGTGATGGTGGTGTGTTCGTACAGCGTCACGTTGCTGGGCAGGCTGTCTGCCAGGCCTTTGGCCAAGGCAGCCGGCTGCAGTAGCTGGGTACCTGGGGTGTACAACGCTTTGCGGTAGAACCCGGTACCGAAGTGCTCGGGCAGGTCACGGGCATCGATCATCTGGTAGGGCTGGCCGAGTTTCTCCAGGCCGCTGCGGTACGCTTCGAGCACCGCCAACCCCTTGTCTTCGACCGCTGCCTGGTACTTGCCGTCAGGGCGGATCTGGCAGTCGATGCCGTGTTGCTGGATCAGCGTGTGCAGTATCGCCTGCGCGCGCAGGTTGAGCTTGAGGTTCATCCGCGCCGTGGCCAGCTCACCGATGTAGTCCGGTGCGCCGATGTCATGGGGCAGGTCGATGGCAAAGCCTGAATTGCGCCCCGAGGCGCCAAAGCCGACTTCCTGGGCTTCGAGCAGGATCACCTCGTCATCCGGATGATGCAGCGCCAGTTGCCGCGCGGCGGCAAGGCCGGTAAAGCCAGCGCCGAGTACCACCCAGCGCGCTTCACTCCGCCCCCGGTGCGCGGCACGTGGCTGGCGCAGGGGGCTGAGGTGGAACCAGCCGCAACCGTTGTCGTCCGCGGGGGTAGAGGTGTTTCTGTACATGGGTTTTATCCGTGTTGTTTTCTTCACTGTCGCATGGCCCGGGCGGGGGGCATATAACGGGAATGACGGGTCGTGGGAGGTTTTGAATTGACCGCGATAAGCCCTGCGTGATTTGCTCGGTTTGCCGGTGACTGGCCC
Organism: Pseudomonas sp. B21-031; assembly: GCF_024748985.1. Lineage (NCBI taxonomy): Bacteria > Pseudomonadati > Pseudomonadota > Gammaproteobacteria > Pseudomonadales > Pseudomonadaceae > Pseudomonas > Pseudomonas sp. B21-031. Next base: position 2,287,032 of record NZ_CP087181.1, read on the forward strand.
GCGCAAAGGCCCCGGCACTCAACGATCATTCAAAGGAAACTGAAGCTCTGCCATGTCCGAATACACGCTCCACTGCTTCGCCGAATCCGGCAATGCCTACAAAGCCGCCCTCATGCTCGAACTCACCGGCCAGCCTTGGCAGCCGGTGTTTGTCGACTTTTTCAACGGCCAGACCCGCGAGCAGGCCTGGCGCGATGAAGTGAATGAGCAGGGCGAGGTGCCGGTGCTCGAACATGCGGGCAAGTCGTTCACCCAATCGGCCTTGATCCTTGAATACCTCGCCGAGCAGACCGGCCAGTTTGGCCCACGCGATGAGGACGAAAAGCGCGAGATCTGGCGTTGGATGCTGTTCGACAATCACAAATTCACCAGCTATTACGCGGCGCTGCGGTTCATCTATTGCCTGAAACAGATGGGCGAAACCGATGTGACCCAGTTCTTGCGTGATCGCGCCACGGCGGCTTATCGCATAGTTGATGCACATCTGGCGAAGACGCCGTTCATGGTCGGCGGGCGCTTGACCATCGCCGACCTGTCGTTGGCGGGGTATGTGTTCATGCCTGAAGACACAGGTATGGCGCTGAACGAATTCGTTCATATCGAGGCCTGGAAAGCGCGGATCAAGGGCACGCCAGGCTGGAAACACCCCTATGACCTGATGCCCCGGACAGCGCCTGTTCAAGCGCCATTCGGATGACTGGTCGTGACAAGCGCTAGCGCATGACTACGCTCAGGACGTAAGACACATTCTGCAACAACTGGCCAGTTGGCCCTGAGGGATCTCGCTCACCCGCTGCAGATGGAAGGCCGCACTGGTTTGCAGGTCGCCCCATGGGGGGCCGGAACTCACGGGGTGTCATGTGCAACCCCCGTGCTACTCCAAGCGGAGGCTCTACATGCTCAAGAAATGCTTGTTGGCTTTGGCAATCGGCGCGGTTTTGTCAGCGTCGGCCGTGTTGGTGCCTGACTCCATTGGCGGTGCGTCCAGCGCGTATGCGAAGGATGGCGGTGGTGGAGGTGGCGGCGGCCATGGTGGCGGCGGTGGCGGTGGCGGTCATGGCGGCGGTGGGGGTGGTAGTGGTGGCGGCGGCGGCGGTGGCGGTGGTCACGGCGGCGGCAGCGGTGGTGGAGGTGGTCATGGTGGTGGCAGTGGAGGCGGCGGCAGTGGCGGGGGGGGAGGCCACGGCGGCAGCGGTAGCGGACACAGCGGCGATGGTGGCGGGCATGCCAGCTCAGGCCGTGGTGAAAGTGGACGCAATGGCGCCGATGATGGTGCCAACCATGAGGCCAACCATGAGGCCAACCATGAGGCCAACCATGAGGCCAACCACGAAGCGAATCACGAAGCGAATCACGAAGCGAATCACAGTGTTGGCGAGGCCCACGGTGTAGGGCATGGCGCAGATGATGGGGCCGATCATGATGTCGGCGATGATCATGGCGGTGACCGCACCTAGCATCTGAGTGGCCCGTGCCGGCCTCTTCGCGGGTAAACCCGCTCCCACAGGATCTTCACTGGCCTTGAAAGCAGTGGAATACCTGTAGGAGCGGGCTTGCCCGCGAAGAGGCCGGTACGGGCACTGCACATTTCAAATCGACAACCGTACCACCCGGTTATCCAGAACCTGCGATTCTTGCCCCCGCCTTTTGTTCACCACCAACTCGCCAATCGCAATCAGCCGGGTCCGGGTGATGTTGCGCGACAGCCCCAGCAACTGCGCGGTATGCACCTGGTTGTAATGGCAAAAACGGTAGGCCGAGCGCAGCAGGGCATTTTCGACCTTCTCGTACAGCCCCACAGGCTGCTCCTCGTACAATTGGCTAAATGCCCGCTGCAGCAGTTCCTCCGCAGCATTGCTGGCAGGCTCCTCCTGCCGTTCGATACGCAGGTTGGACAGCCGCAAATCCTGCGCCTGGATCACCCCGTCAGCACAGGTCAACAAACTGTGGTGAATGACGTTCTCCAACTCACGGATATTGCCCGGCCACGCATAATCAACCAGCTTGGCCTGGGCCGTCGGGCTCAGTTCCACCGGCCCATAGCCCAGCCGGTCGCTGTAGCTGCGAATAAAATGCCGCGCCAATGGCAGGATGTCACCTGGCCGGTCACGCAGCGGGTGCAACTGCAAGGTCACCACGTTCAGCCGGTAATACAGGTCTTCGCGAAAATGCCCGGCATTGATGGCCTTCTCCAGCTGCACGTTGGTCGCCGCCAGCACCCGCACATTGATCGGGATGCTTTTGCGTGAACCCAGCCGCACCACTTCGCGCTCCTGCAACACCCGCAGCAGCTTGACCTGGATCGGTAAGGGTAGGTCGCCGATCTCATCGAGGAACAGCGTGCCGCCGTCAGCCTCCTCGAACCAGCCGGCCTTGGCCGCCAGGGCGCCGGTGAAGGCGCCTTTTTCATGGCCAAACAGTTCGGCCTCCACCAGCGACTCGGAAAACGCCCCGCAGTTGACCGCGACGAATGGGCCGTTACGCCGGCCACTGAGGTTATGAATATGGCGTGCGACCAGCTCCTTACCCGTGCCGGTTTCGCCGATGATCAGCACGCTCGCCTCACTCGGCGCGACCTGTTGCAGGTGGGCGAGCAGCGCCTGTGACCTGGGGTCTTCGAAAACCTGTGCGGTCGCCCTGATCGAGGTGGCCAGTGTCGGGGACGGGGGGAGGGTCAGCAGTTGCATGGGCAATCCTCAGGAATAGAAGGAGGGGGCAGGGCGCTTGCCGTTGAGAGCCCACTCACCCAGTTCATGGATGCGGTAGTCCACCGGGTCGTGCAGGGTCTGTGTCCTCAGGTTGCGCCAGTGGCGGTCGAAGCGCAGCGAGGCGTGGGTAGCGCGGGCACCGGTGACCTCGAACAGCCGGTTGCAGATATCCAGGCCATGGCGGCTGGCGGCAACCTTGGCGGTGCCGATGGCCAGGGCCAGGTCGCCGCGTTCCTCTGCGCTCAAGGCATGCTCCTTGGCCCAGGCGCTATCGAGCTGGCGGGCAGCGCGTTCGATCAGCAAACGGACGCTTTCCAGGCCGACCAAGAACTCGCCGTAATGGCGCAGCACGTAAGGGTCTTCGGCAGTGGTGGTGGCGTTTGAGCGGAACCACGGCCGGCTTTCCTTAAGGGTGTACTGGCGGGCTTCCTCGTACGCGCCTTCGGCGATACCCAGGAACAGGTTGGCGAAATGCAGCTGCGCAATCAGCGGGCGCAAGGCGGCGAAGGGCGTGCTCAGCGGCCCTGGGTCAAGCAGCAGTTCAGTGTGCTCGACCCGCACCCGTTCAAACGTGGCGCTGCCGCTGTCGGTCTGGCGCTGGCCGATGTTGTGCCAGTCGCTGTGCAGGCTGATACCAGTACGGCCACTGGGGATCGCGGCGATCAGCAGCTTGCCGCCCGCGCGTTCGTCCACGGCGGAGGCGATCAGCATTTCCGAGTCGCTGGCACCGGAGCAGAAGCTCTTCTTGCCAGAGAACTCGCACCAACCTTCGCAGTGCTTGACCACGGTGCGTGTGTCCAGCGGGTTGAGGGCGTTACCCCAAAACCACTGCTTGCGCGCGGTCTGCTCGAACCACGGCTGCCATTGGTCTGGGCGCGAAAACAGGCGCACGGTGGCCAGCATCAGGTGATGGAAGCCGAAGACGTGGGCAATGGAGCTGTCTACCCGAGCGAACTCGCGCACCACTTCGAAGGTGTCGAACCAATTGGCGCCTTGGCCACCGAACGCCTGCGGGATAGTTAGCGACAACAGGCCGCTGTCACGCAGCGCGTCGCGCTCAGCCTTGGGCGTGCCACCGCGTTCGTCACGCTCGACAGCGGTCTGGGCGAACTGCCCAGCCAGCTCGCGGGCGATGGCCAGAGCAGGGCGTGGTGCCGTGTTAACCAGTACATTCATGGCCGCTCCTCAGGCGCTTTTGCGCAGCGCGTGGTGGGCGCGGAACAGTGGCACGGCACGTTCGGCGGCCAGGCGTATACGCGCGGCGAGGGCCTCGCTGGAAACGCGGTAGTCGGCCAGTTCCGCTTGGCTGGCAAACACACCAATCGGCAGCGTCAGGGCCTGGAGAAAGCTGAACAGCGGGCGCAACTGGTGATCGAGCACCAGCGCGTGGCGCTCACTGCCCCCGGTGGCGGCGAGCAGTACCGGGGTGTCGACCAGGGCGTCCTGGCCAATAAGGTCGAACAGGTGCTTGAAGTGGCCGGTAAAGCTGCCGCGGTACACCGGCGTGGTCACCACCAGCAGGTCTGCCTTTTCCACCAGCCGCAGTTGCTGCTCCACGGCCTCCGGCAGCTCGCTGCGCCACAGGGCACTGCCCAACGGGCGGGCAATGTCACCCAGGTCGATGAGGTGGGGCTTGATGTTCAGGTGTTCGGCCAGTTCCGCGAGGATCGCCTCGGTCAGGGCCAAGGTGCGCGAAGGGCGGGAAGTACCGCCAGACAGGGCGACGACATTCAATGGGGTGCTCATGGGCAAGTCTCCGGTTCGGGTTGAGCGGGGGACTTTGCTGGAGCAATCGTCGTGCCGTTTATAAAACCTATTTTAGATCAAATGGTTACGCGTTTTAGCGCCCGGGGCGATGTTGCCGTGCGGGCGCTGGCTGTTGATCGGGTGTTGCGCTGCAGACAGTTGGCCGGGTGTTGGCGGCTGTACAGTTGGGAGAGTTATAGAGGATTTGGTGGCTGCTAAAAAGAATAAGAAATTATATTCTTATTCCTGAATCTCCTTGTAAGGTGGAGGTTGCGCAGGTAGTCGTATTTTCTTGAGCACTGTAGCGCTATGACTGGACCGCTGTGGAACCTCAGTGCCATCGCCTCCAATCATTTACCGTGTTAATCACAGTGGTGTGACGTGGGGAAGTTGCACCGTGATCGAATAACCGTTACAAGCGGCGTCGTTGTGTATGGTCTTGTGGTACCGACCATTTTTGAAATGAAGCGCGATTCCGTCATCGACGGCATAGGCAGGATGGATGCGCTCATGGCAAACCAGTTGGACAAATGAGGTCTTACGACCCTTTTCTGAATTGAAGTGCGGGCACAGCGCGCCCTGGAGCAAGCCTAGCCCTCGGATCAGTGCAAATGTACCTCCAGAGTCGGAGTGACCGAAATCGAACCAGCATATGGCGCCCGCGCTGACGCCGCACAGCACCTTGCCGTTGTCCCTAGCCTGTTGCAAAAGATCGATGATGCCAAACTCTTGCCAGACGGCCAACATCGCACGAGTATTACCACCCGCGATGTAAATGATATCGGCCTTTTCAAACATCGATGAGGTCTTATACGTGTGCGCAAAGGGAGGGGTGAAGAATGTGAGAGACGTGACTGAACAGCCCGCGCTTGCATATTTGTTCTTGAAGTCGGATATCTTCAGGGGATCATCGCCATTGGCGGTAGAGATATAAAGAACCACGGGTGATGCTTTGCCCGTTAGCGCGATGATGTATTCGTCTATTGGCGTCATGGCCTTCTCATCGGCATTGGACTCACCGCCAACAACCACAATATCTGAAGTAATCACCTGTGACCCTGCTGTTTGGAAAAGACTATATTATTTCCACTGGAGATGCATGCTCGTCAAGCCCTGCAGTCGCCCGATATCGTGTTTCATCCCATCTGGCGGACACCCAGAGATTGACTCCTACCGTATTGTTGTTCATCGAATTATATTCTCATGGTCGGCAAGTGCATTTGGAATAATCGTGGTTGCCGGCTATGAAGGAAAGCCATTTGTAGGATTTTTACCGGCTTTGTCTGTAGTATAACTAAGAAATGTCCTATGCCAAATCACTTGCGCAGGATAGAGAATCAGCAAGACGACACCGTTTGTAACTCCAAAAGCTGAAGTTTCGACTCTTATCCTTAGTAGTGGGTCGAGCGGTATCTGCATACTGGTAGCGTAGTTGCAGGCTCCAAAAGTGCATTTTCGATGGGCTTGGGGCTAATGCCAGTCAGTTAGGGCCAAGGGGGCCGCTGCGCGGCCCATCGCAGGCAAGCCAGCTCCTACAGGTGAGCGAAATTCACAAGAAGTACGCTACTCCCGTAGGCACTGGCTTGTCGGGGCGGCGAACTGCTGCGATGGGCTGCATACAGCCCCAATTACAGCTTATGGTGATTAACCGAAGGGCATTAGGCCTGAGGCTTTTTATTCTTGAGTACCAGCCTGTGCGGATATCTGCTAATCAGACAGATTGCCAGTCCCAACAATCCCTTGCACAAACATCACCAGTTGCTCCCGCGCCATCATCACCGCCCCCCACTGCGCCTGCCCGCACAGCAGGCCCAGCACTGCATGGGCAATCGACCGTGCGCGGGCGGCAGGCAGCCCGCATTCGGCCGCGACAATGTCGCTGAGCAGCCCACTGTATTCGGCCTTCAACTGTTCCACCTGCAACACTTGCTCCTCACTCAGGTTGACCGCCTCGCGCGTCAGCAGGGTCAGCTTGTCTGGGTTGGCCTGGCTGTAGGCGACAAAGGCCTGGACGAAGCACTGCAAGCGCTCGCTGGTGGAGCGGGCGCCTTTGAGGCATTGTCGGGTTTCGTACAGCAAGTCGGCCAGGCTCGATTCGATCAGCTCGAACAATAGCCCTTGCTTGCTCTCGATGTGGTGGTACAGCGACCCGGCATGCAAGCCCAGGTGGCTGGCCAGGTCGCGCAGGCCGATGGCCTGGTAGCCGCGGCTGGCAAACAGCGTGCTGGCCGCCTCCAGCAGGCGATCCCGGGCTTGCGGGGCAGGTACGGGCGAGAGGCTGGAGGCGGGCATGGCGGGACCTTTCGGCGAATTGATGTTTGACCAAATGTAAGACAACAGGCATCTTACGTAAAGACTCAATCGCGGAGGTGTTGTGTGGATAATCAAACGGTGGTGATCGTAGGTGGCGCCTCGGGTCTGGGCCTGGAAACAGCTCGGCTGATGGCCAAGCGTGGCGCCGGCAAGATCGGCCTGATCGACCGAAATGAGCAGTTGTTGGTACAAGCAGCCGAAGCGTTGCGCGGGCAGGGTGTAGAGGTGGCCATCGCGGTCGGCGACATCGCCCGCAAGGACACCGCCCATGCCGCCTTCGCCGAAATTGTCGAAGCCCTGGGCCGGGTCCATTGCCTGGTCAACAGCGCGGCGATCTACCCGCGCCAGGACATCTTCGAGATCAGCGACGAAGAGTGGGACCTGGAGAACGCCGTCAACATCAAAGGCACCTACCACATGATGGTCGCCGCGGTGCGCCACATGCAGCAGTACGTGGCAGCGCCCGCAGTAACCGGGCGTATCGTCAACGTCACCTCCGTGGATGCCTTCAAGGCTCACCCCCAGAATGCCCATTACGCGGCAACCAAGGCCGCGGTCGTCAGCCTGACCAAATCGTTCGCCCAGGCCTGTGCCAAGGACCAGATCCTGGTCAACTCGGTGGCCCCGGCCGGCTTTGCCACCGAACGCGCCAAGCAACTGGGCTTCCTGGGCGAGCTGGCAGCTGCCAACCCGCTGGGCCGCGCTGCGGAGCCGGCAGAAATCGCCGAATGGATCGTGATGATGGGCAGCAGCCGCAACAGCTACGCCACCGGCGAAAACGTGATCGTCAGCGGAGGCTACATCTATGCCTGAAGTCGCTTTCCCCGAGGGCTACCAGCGCGCGCTGGTGACCGGGGCCACCAGCGGTATCGGCAAGGCGATCGTGCTGGCGCTGCGCGATGCGGGCCTGCAGGTCATCGCTGTGGGGCGCAGCCCCGAAGCCTTGGCAGAACTTGCCCGTGAGCCGGGCGTGACAACCCTGCAGGCAGACGTGCGTGACTACCGTGCGTTGAGTACCGCGCTGGAGGGGCTGCCGGTGGACGTGCTGGTGAACAATGCTGGCATTCTCTCGACCCGTGCCGCCTTCCAGGACATCGACGAGGCCGAGATCGACAACATGCTCGACATCAACCTCAAGGCGCCGCTGCACCTGACGCGCCAGGTGTTGCCGGGTATGCTCGAGCGGGGCAGGGGGCATCTGTTTTTCATCGGCTCCAGCGCCGGCCGCGCGCCGCACCCAGGGGCCGCGGTGTATGGCGCTTCCAAGGCTGGCGTGAGCCTGTTCTGCGATGCCTTGCGCTGCGACCTGCTGGGCAGTGGCGTGCGGGTGACCGAGATTGCCCCGGGCCGAGTACAGACCCAGCTGTACAAGACGGCGATGGGCATGCAGGCGGCGGGCAGTGAGCTGTATGACGGTTATGAGTCGATCCAGCCGGAGGACATCGCCCAGTTGCTGCTGGCGGCATTGAAGATGCCACGGCAGGTGGATGTGTCGCGGCTTGAAGTGTTCCCTACCGCACAGGCGGTGGGGGGTGGGCGGATGGTCAAGACAGCGGGTTGACCTGGGTGGCCTCTTCGCAGGTGTGTGGGAGCGGGTTTACCCGCGAAGAGGCCCTCGAAATCATTACAGAATTCCAGCCACAGATGCTTGACCACCTGTAAGACAACATATAACTTACATGAAGACCGTTTCAGCAGGTCGAGACAACTACAAAGCATTGCAGGGGATATGACGATGACTGCGACATCATGCCGGGTCGGCGTGGACATAGGCGGGACCTTCACCGATATCGCGCTGGATGTGGACGGCGTGCTGCATTCGACCAAGATCCTGACCGACTACGAGCTGCCCGAGCGGGCCATCCTCACCGGCGTGCGCCAGGTGGTGGAGCAGGCTGGCCTGGCCCTTTCGGACATCGATCAGCTGATCCATGGCACCACCCTGGCCACCAACGCGCTGATCGAGCGCCGCGGTGCACGCACTGCCTTCATCACCACCGAAGGCTTGCGTGACACCCTGGAGATGCGCACCGAAAACCGCTTTGAGCAGTACGACATCAACATTGTCCTGCCGCCGCCACTGATCGACCGCGAACACCGCTATACCCTGCGTGAACGCCTGGACGTCAAAGGCCGGGTGCTGATCGCCCCCGAGCAGGCCGAGATCGACGCGCTGGTCGAGCGCATCGCCGAAGGTGATTACCAGAGCGTGGCCATCGGCTTCATCCACAGTTATGTCAACGGCGCCCACGAGCGTCAGCTGCGCGACGCGCTGCAGGCACGTCTGCCGCAGCTGTCAATCTCGATTTCCAGCGAAGTCTCACCGCAGATGCGCGAGTTCGAGCGCTTCAACACCGTGTGTGCCAACGCCTACGTCAAGCCGTTGATCAAGTCCTACCTCGACCGCCTGGTGGTGACCCTCAAGCAAGAGGGCGCCGATTGCCCGGTGTTCATGATCCACTCCGGTGGCGGCATCATCTCGGTGCAAAGCGCTGCCGAGTTCCCGGTGCGCCTGGTGGAGTCGGGGCCAGCCGGTGGTGCGATTTTCGCCGCTGATATCGCGCGCCGTTACCAATTGCAAAACGTGCTGTCGTTCGACATGGGCGGCACCACGGCGAAGATTTGCCTGATCGAGGAGCAGGTGCCGAAAACCGCCAAGACCTTCGAAGTGGCCCGCACCTATCGCTTCAAGAAGGGCAGTGGCATGCCGATCTCCATCCCGGTGGTGGAAATGGTCGAGATCGGCGCTGGCGGCGGTTCGATCGCCAGCATCGACAGCATGCGCCAGATTCGCGTCGGCCCGCACAGCGCCGCTTCCGAACCCGGCCCGGCCTGCTACGGCCGTGGTGGCCTGGAGCCGACCATTACCGACGCCAACCTGCTGCTCGGCCGCCTGGATGCCGACAACTTCGCAGGTGGCGCCCTGCGCCTGTCTAGCGACAGCGCCGCCAATGCCATGGCCCGGGTGATTGGCCAACCACTGGGCATCGCGGCTGACACGGCCGCCTTCGGCGTGTGTGAAGTGGTCGACGAAAACATGGCCAACGCCGGCCGCGTACACGCCGTGGAAAGCGGCAAAGACATTGCCGACTACACCATGATTACCTTCGGCGGCGGCGGCCCGCTGCATGCAGCGCGGCTGTGCGAGAAGATGGGCGTGTCACGCTTCATCGTCCCGGCCGGTGCGGGGGTGGGCTCGGCCATCGGCTTCCTGCGGGCACCGTTCGGCTACGAAGCTGTGCGCAGTGCGTTCGTGCGCTTGTCCGAATTCGATGCCGCGCGTGTCAACGATTTGATCGCAGAAATGAAAGCCGAGTCGCTGGGCTTCCTGCGCCAGGGCATGCCCGAGGGGGAGCCGGAGATGGATTGCACCGCGTTCATGCGTTATGTCGGCCAGGGTTGGGAAATCCCCGTTGCGCTCCCGTTCAAGCCCTTCAGCAATGCCGATACCGCGCAGTTCAAACGCCTCTTCGAAGACGCCTACACGCGCTTCTTCGGTCGCCCGATCGAGGGGCCAGACATCGAGATCGTCAGCTGGTCGGTCAAGGCCAGTTCGCCCCTGCCGCCGGTGCAGCAAGTGGAAGAGGTCAAGGCCTCCTACCGCGCCCAAGAGCAGGCCAAGCGCCCAGTGTTCGATGTGGCTGCCGGTGGTTTCGTCGAGGCCGGCATTCACCCGCGCGAAGCGCTGCAGGTGGGTGCCCGCGTCGACGGCCCGGCGATCATCGTCGAGCGCGAAACCTCGACCTTCGTCACCTCCAACTTCACCGCCACGGTCCAGCCAGACGGCTGCCTGCTGGTCGTGCGCCGCTAACGCCTGATTCGGAAGCCAGAACCATGAGCGATACGTTGATCGACATTCAAATGCAGGTGATGTGGAACCGCCTGGTCTCGGTGGTCGAAGAGCAGGCGCTGACGTTGATCCGCACCGCCTTCTCCACCAGTGTGCGCGAGGCGGGCGACCTGTCTGCCGGCGTCTTCGACCGCGCCGGCAACATGCTGGCCCAGGCGGTCACCGGTACGCCGGGCCACGTCAATACCATGGCCGAGGCAGTGGCGCACTTCATCAATGACATTGGTGAGGGCAACATCTTCGAAGGTGACGTCTATGTGACCAACGACCCGTGGAAGGGCACGGGCCACCTGCACGACATCACCATCGTTTCGCCGTCCTTCTACAAGGGCAGGCTGATCGGCTACTTCGCCAGCACTGCCCATGTGGTGGATATCGGTGGCCGAGGCTTCGGCCCGGATGCACGCGAGGTGTATGAAGAAGGCCTGTTCATCCCGATCATGAAGCTGTTCGAGCGTGGCAAGGTCAACCGCGACCTGATCAACATCCTGCGCAACAACGTGCGCGAGAACGACCGCGTCGTGGGTGACTTCTACGCCTTGTCGGCATGCAACGAAACCGGCCACAAGCGCCTGCTCGACATGCTCGACGAGTTCCAGCTGGATGACCTGGAGCACATTGGCGGTTTCATTCTGGAACACAGCCGCCGCGCCACGCTGGAATGCTTCAAATCGCTGCCCTACGGCACCTACAGCAACAGCATGACCTTGGACGGCTATGACGTGCCGGTGACCCTGGCGGTGACCCTCACCGTTGGCCCCGATGGCATCAAGAGCGACTTCACCGGCACCTCGGGCATGAGCCAGTTCGGCATCAACGTGCCCCTGGGCTACGCCAAGGCCTATGCCTGCTATGGGCTCAAATGCATCGTTGCGCCGGAGATCCCCAATAACACGGCCTCGCTGGCGCCGTTCGAGGTCACTGCGCCCGAGGGTTGCATCCTCAATGCCAAGCACCCGGCGCCGGTGTCGGTGCGTCACGTACTGGGCCACTTCGTACCAGACTTGGTGCTAGGGGCGCTGCACAAGTGCCTGCCGGGCAAGGTCCCGGCAGAAGGCGCCAGTGCGCTGTGGAACCTGCACTTGAGCGTGCGCCCGCTGGAGAGCAACCCAAGTGGGCGCAACGCCGAGATGCTGATGTTCAACAGCGGTGGCATGGGCGCGCGCTCGGCGATGGATGGGCTGAGCGCCACGGCATTCCCCAGCGGCGTGCACACCATGCCAGTGGAGGCCACCGAGCATGCTGGCCCCGTGGTGGTCTGGCGCAAAGAGCTGCGTGAGGGCTCGGGTGGCGCGGGTCAGCTGCGCGGCGGCCTGGGCCAGGAAATTGAAGTGTCGGCGGCTGAGGGTTACAGCTTCCGCTTCAGCGCCATGTTCGACCGCATTCAGCATGCTGCCCGCGGCCTTGAAGGTGGGCAGGCCGGTGCCGAAGGCTACGTCGGCCTGGATGACGGCACCCTGCTGCGCGGCAAGGGCCAGCAGTTCGTCCCCGCAGAGCGCCGCCTGGTGCTGCGCCTGCCCGGGGGCGGCGGCTATGGCGACCCGCGTCAGCGCGACCGCCAGCAGGTCGAGCGGGACGTGCGCTTTGGCTACATCAGCGCCGAACAGGCGCGTGACGACTACGGCTTCGATGCCGCACAGGAGCGCTAGACCATGGATGTGCAAAGCAGCCGCGTACGCGCGGTAAAAAGCTCGCCGAGCATGGCCGTGTCGGTATTGGCCAAACAGATGCTGGCCCAGGGCGAGCCGGTGATCAACCTGAGCCTCGGCGAGCCGGACTACAACGTCCCGGGCCATGTCATCGAGGCCGCGCACCAGGCGATGCTGGCCGGCAACAACCACTACACCGGGCCCAACGGCCTGGAGGTGCTGCGCCAGGCCATCGTCGACAAGTTCGCCCGGGAAAACGACCTGGCCTATGGCCTGGATGAGATCTGCGTCGGCAACGGCGCCAAACAGCTGCTGTTCAATGCCTTCCTGGCCACCCTTGAGCCGGGTGACGAAGTGATCACCCCGGCGCCGTACTGGGTGTCGTACACCGACATGGCGATGCTCAACGGCGGCGTACCCAAGGTCATCCCATGCGATGCGGCGCAGGGCTTCAAGCTCAAGCCTGAGCAGCTGGAGGCGGCCATCAGCCCGCGCACCCGCTGGCTGATGCTGAATTCGCCGAACAACCCGAGCGGGGCGATCTTTACCCGTGAGGAGTTCGCTGCGCTGGGCGAGGTACTGGACCGTCACCCCCATGTGCTGGTGATCTCCGATGAGATCTACGAGCACATCGTCCTCGGCGACCAGCCCTTCGTGTCCTTTGTCACGGCGTGCCCGCAACTGCGCGAGCGCACCTTGCTGATCAACGGGGTGTCCAAGGCCTATGCCATGACCGGCTACCGCCTGGGCTACGCGGCAGGCTCCAAAGACTTGGTCGTGGCGATGAACAAGACCCAGTCGCAGACTACAACCTGCCCGTCGAGTATTTCTCAGTTGGCAGCGGTGGCGGCCCTCAATGGCCCGCAGGACTTCGTCCGCGAGGCCAACCGCGAGTACCAGGCGCGGGGTGCGCTGGTGGTGCGCGGGCTGGCCGACATCAAGGGGCTTAGCCTGCAAATGCCGCAAGGGGCGTTCTATGCCTTTCCCAATGTCGCGGCGTTCATGGGCAAGCGCACGCCAGATGGTCAGGTGATCGCCAACGATGCCGACCTGTCGGCCTACTTGCTGCGGGTCGGCAAGGTGGCCACCGTGCCAGGCTCGGCCTTCGGCCTGGAACCCTACATACGCCTGTCGTTCGCCACGTCGCGGCAGGAACTGGAACAAGCCCTGGGGCAATTGCGCGACGCGTTCGCGGCCTTGTCCTGAGCCCTTGCAGACAAAGAGGTAATACATGAGCAAGCCATTCAAACGCCTGCTGATCACCGGCGCCGCCGGGCGCCTGGGCAGCGTGCTGCGCAAGCACCTGGCAGCCTTTGCCGATGAGTTGCGCCTGACCGATATCGCTGACCTGGGCCACGCGGCGCCGCACGAGCAACTGATCCGCTGCGACTTGGCCAACTTCAACGATGTGCTGCCGCTGACCGAAGGCGTCGATGCCATCGTGCATGCCGGTGGCGTGCCGCTCGAAGACACCTTCGACAAGATCCTCAACGGCAACATCGTCGGCACCTACAACATCTACGAAGCGGCCCGGCGCAATGGCGTGAGGCGGGTGGTATACACCAGCTCCAACCATGCCATCGGTTTCTACGACCGCACCGAGACCATCGACGCCACCGCCGCGCATCGCCCCGACAGCCTGTACGGCGTCAGCAAGTGCTTCGCCGAGGACCTGGGCCGCTATTACTGGGACAAGTTCGGCATCGAGTCGGTGAACCTGCGCATTGGCTCGTCGTTCCCCGAGCCTCTGGACCGACGCATGCTCGCCACCTGGCTGTCGTTCGACGACTTTGCCCAGCTTACCGAACGCTCGCTGCTGGCGCCGCGGGTCGGGCACATGATCGTCTACGGCATGTCGGCCAACCGCGAAAGCCTGTGGGACAACCGCCTGGCGTCGTCGCTTGGCTACGTGCCGAAGGACAGCGCCGACAGCTACCGCGACAAGGTGCTGGCCGAGCACCCGCCGCTCGACCCGAACGAGCCTGCAGCGCGCTACCACGGCGGCAACTTCGCTGGCGCCGGGCACTACGAAGACCCGAAATAACCTGTAGCGGCCTCATCGCCGGCAAGCCGGCTCCCACAGGGACGGCGCCGAGCCAGAACTGTGCGCTGTACTTGTGGGAGCCGGCTTGCCGGCGATGAGGCCAGTACAGGCAAACCTTCATGCCTTGATCTTCGCAACATCAGAAGAGAGCTTATTCCATGGCTTCTACCGCTAAACAACACAACTACGATGTGGTGATCGTCGGCGGCGCGGTCAACGGCAGTGCCACCGCCTACTTCCTGGCCAATAACCCGGACTTCAAGGGTTCGGTACTGGTTATCGAGCGCGACTGGACCTACAACAAGTCGGCCACCGCGCTGTCGAGCAGCTCGATCCGCCAGCAGTTTTCCAACCCGATCAACATCGAAATCTCCAAGTTCGGCGCCGAGTTCGTGCGCAACTTCCCCGAGGTGATGGCGGTGGATGGCGACCGTCCGGACCTCGCCTTCCACGAGAACGGCTACCTGTTCCTGGGCGACGACAAGGGCTATGAAGTGCTGCGCCGGTTGCACGACACCCAGGTCTCGCATGGCGCCGATGTGCATTTGCTCGACCCTGAGCAGCTCCAGCGCAAGTTCCCGTGGGTGAACATCGACAGCCTGGCCGGGGCCAGCTACGGCCAGAGTGGTGAAGGCTGGTTCGACAGCCTGGGCATGCTCAACGGCTTCCGGCGCAAGGCGCGCGCGATGGGCATCGAGTACATCGAGAACGAGGTGGTGGGCATCCAGCGCGAAGGCGATCGCATCACCGCGGTGCAACTGGCCAGTGGCGAGCGTATCGGTTGTGGCCTGCTGGTCAACTGCGCCGGCACCCGGGGCACCAAGGTGGCGCGCATGGCCGGCCTGGACATCCCGGTCGAGCCACGCCGTCGCTCGCTGTTCGTGTTCGACTGCCGCACCCCGCTGCAAGGCACCGTGCCGCTGACCATCGACCCGACCGGGGTGTTCTTCCGCCCCGAGGGCAAGTTCTACCTGGGCGGCACCTACCCGAAAAACGACCCGGAAGTGGACTTCGAAGACTTTGATGTACTGCACGAAGAGTTCGACGAAGAAGTCTGGCCGATCCTCGCCGAGCGCGTACCTGCCTTCGAGGGCATCAAGGTGGTCAACTTCTGGGCCGGTCACTACGACTTCTGCGTGCTCGACCATAACGCCATTGTCGGGCCGCACAACGAGGTCAGCAACTTCCTGTTCTGCAACGGCTTCAGTGGCCATGGCCTGCAACAGGCGCCGGCCATCGGCCGTGGGTTGTCCGAGCTGATCACCTATGGCAGCTACCGCTCGCTGGACCTGGGCGCGCTGTCCTACCAGCGGGTCATCGACAACAAGCCGTTTTTGGAAGACTCGGTCATCTGATTGCACTGCCTGAGGAGAACAACAATGAGTAACGCTGAAGTGAAGCGCAGTGGCGGTCAGGTACTGGTCGATGCCTTGCGGGTGAACGGCGTGGAGCGCGCCTTCTGTGTGCCGGGTGAAAGCTACCTGGCGGTGCTCGACGCCCTGCATGATGTGCAGGACGAAGTTGACCTGATCGTCTGCCGCCAGGAGGGTGGCGCGGCTTACATGGCCGAGGCCTACGGCAAGCTCACCGGCAAGCCGGGTATCTGCTTCGTTACCCGTGGCCCTGGTGCCACCAATGCCTCGGTCGGCGTGCACACCGCCTTCCAGGACTCTACGCCGATGCTGCTGTTCATTGGCCAGGTGGCCCGTGACCAGATTGAGCGCGAAGCCTTCCAGGAGGTGGATTACCGGCGCATGTTCGGCCAGATGGCCAAGTGGGTGGTGCAGATCGACGATGCGGCGCGCATCCCTGAACTGGTCAACCAGGCCTTCCAGCGCGCCATCAGCGGCCGCCCGGGGCCGGTGGTGATCGCGCTGCCGGAAGACATGCTCACCGATTTGGTGCAAGTTGCCGATGCACGCCCGGCGCAGCGTGTGGAGGCGGCCCCGGCGCCTGCTGCGCTGGATGAGCTGCAAGCCTTGTTGGCCAAGGCGAGTAAGCCTCTGGTCATCGCCGGCGGGGGCGGTTGGAACGATCAGGCCGTGGCTGACCTCAAGCGTTTCGTGCAGGCACAAAACCTGCCGCTGGCGGCGTCATTCCGCTGCCAGGACCTGTTCGACAACACCGACCCGCATTACGCCGGCGACCTCGGCCTGGCAGCCGGGCCGGTACTGGTCGATGCGGTGAAGCAATCGGACCTGCTGATCGTGGTCGGTGCACGGCTGGGTGAGATGACCACAGGTGGCTACGCCCTGGTCGATATCCCCACGCCCAAGCAGGCGTTGGTGCACGTGCATGCGAGCGCGGAGGAAATCGGCCGTGTCTATCAGCCGACCTTGGGGATCAATGCCGGCCCTGCCAGCTTCCTGAGCCAGGCTGCGGCGCTGCCAGCCGTGCAGCCGCACGCCTTCGGTGACTGGAGCGCCAGCCTCAACAGCGGCTATCGCGGCAACTTCGAGACGCCGCGCTCGCCCGGCGCTGTGCAGATGAGCGAAGTGGTTGCCTGGCTGAACAAGACCTTGCCAGCCGACAGCATCCTCACCTGCGGTGCTGGCAACTACACCGGTTGGGTGCACCGGGGCTACCAGCATCGGGTGTTCCGCACCTTGCTCGGGCCAACCAATGGCTCAATGGGCTATGGCGTGCCCGCAGCCGTGGCGGCCAAGCTGACCTACCCGCAGCGCACTGTGGTGGCGTTCGCGGGTGATGGTTGCTTCCTGATGAATGGCCAGGAGTTGGCCACGGCGGCGCATTACGATGCGCGGGTGATCACCGTGGTGGTCAACAACGGCATGTACGGCACCATCCGCATGCACCAGGAACGAACCTACCCCGGCCGCGTGAGTGGCACCGAGCTGCACAATCCGGACTTCGCTGCGTTGGCTCGCGCCTATGGCCTGCATGGCGAAACCGTCACCCGCACCGAAGATTTTGCGGGTGCCTTCGAGCGCTGCCAGGCATCGGGTAAACCGGCCCTGATCGAGGTGCAGGTCGACCCTGAAGCCTTGACCCCGCGCATGACCCTCAGCCAGATCCGCGACAAGGCCCTGCAGGCCAAGCGCTGATTTCGCCTCAGGTGGGGCGCCGTTCGGCCCCCACCTTTTTTCTTACTCGAACGAGCCAATCGACATGAAACTTGCCGATCACGATCTGCTGCGTGAAGTGTGCTACATCGACGGGAAATGGCAGGCGGCCGACAGCGGTCAGCGTATCGCCGTGACCAACCCGGCCAACGGCGAAGTGCTTGGCCATGTGCCGCGCATGGGCGTAGACGAAACTCGCCGCGCCATTGCCGCCGCTGAGCGTGCCTTGCCGGCCTGGCGGGCACTCACCGCCAAGGAGCGCGCTGCCCGGCTGCAGGCCTGGTTCCGCGAGATCCTCGCGCACCAAGAAGACCTGGCGCGCATCATGACCGCCGAGCAGGGCAAGCCGCTGGCCGAGTCCCGCGGCGAAATCGCATTTGCCGCCGCCTACGTCGAGTTCTATGCCGAGGAGGGCAAACGCATTTATGGCGATGTCATTCCGTCGCCCAGTGCTGATCGGCGGTTGATCGTGACCAAGGAGCCAATCGGTGTGTGCGCAGCGATCACACCGTGGAACTTCCCGGCCGCCATGATCACCCGCAAGGCGGCCCCGGCATTGGCGGCGGGTTGCACGCTGGTGCTCAAGCCGGCCTCGCAGACACCCTTCAGCGCCCTGGCGCTTTGCGTGCTGGCCGAGCGGGCGGGTATTCCCGCCGGTGTGTTCAGTGTGGTCACCGGCGACTCCGCCGCCATTGGTGGTGAGCTGACGGCCAGCCCGGTAGTGCGCAAGTTGTCGTTTACCGGTTCGACGCCGATTGGCATTCAGTTGCTGCAGCAGTCGGCAGCGACGGTGAAGAAAGTGACCCTGGAGCTGGGTGGCAACGCGCCTTTTATCGTGTTCGATGATGCTGACCTCGAAAAGGCGGTGGAGGGTGCGTTGATCGCCAAGTTTCGCAACAGCGGGCAGACCTGCGTGTGTGCCAACCGGTTCTACATCCAGGACGGGATTTACGCGCGTTTCGTCGAGCGCTTTGCCGAACGGGTGCGTGAGCTGGTGGTAGGGCAGGGTGATGCCCCAGGCACTCAGGTCGGGCCCATGATCGATGGGCGCGCCGCCCAGGGCGTCGAGCTACTGGTGGGCGATGCGGTGGAGGGCGGTGCGCGGGTGGTGACCGGTGGTCGGCGGCATGCGATGGGCGAGGCGTTCTTCGAGCCGACCTTGCTGGCGGATGTAACGCCCGACATGCGGGTGGCGCGTGAAGAGATTTTCGGGCCGGTGGCGCCGATTTTCCGCTTCAGCACTGAAGAGGAAGTGATCGCCCAGGCCAATGACACCGAGTTCGGCTTGGCTTGCTATGTGTATGCGCGGGATGTCGGGCGGGTGTGGCGGGTGTCCGAGGCGCTGGAGTATGGGATGGTTGGCGTGAACGTCGGGGTGGTGGCGACCGAAGTGGCGCCGTTTGGTGGGGTGAAGGCGTCGGGCTTGGGCAGGGAAGGTTCGCGGTACGGGATCGAGGATTACCTGGAGATCAAGTACGTGTGCCTGGGGCTTTGAGCTTTTAAATCACGGACAGGGTATCCCACTGTAGGAGCAGCCTTGTGCTGCGAAGAGGCCGGTAAAAGCAGCGAAGATCTGCTGTTTTGTCACGGGCCTCTTCGCAGCACAAGGCTGCTCCTACAGTGAAGCGTATTGCGTAAGGCAGGTCAGGCCTTGCTGTCGAGCAACCGCTGATACCGCGACAGGCTTTCTTCCAAGTGCTTGCGCAGCGCCGTGCGCGCACTGTTCACATCACCCATGCTGATCGCCGAAAGAATCGCGCCATGCTCGCGGCCGATCTTCTTGATATGCGCCTGGCGGTTCTTGCCGGTCACCTGGCCATGCTTGAGGTTGAGGTCAAGGATGATGTCTGGCCCCAGCGCTTCCAGCAGTTGGGTGAAGTGCGGGTTGTTGGTGGCGCGCGCGATGGCCAGGTGGAACTCGAAATCGGCCTTGGCTTCTTCCTCTTCCGTGGCCCCATCCAGCGAGTTGAAGCGGTCGAACGCTTCGGTGATCGCGGCCATGCTGGCCGGGCTGCGGCGTTCGGCAGCGCGGGCAACCGACTCGGTTTCAATCCCCAGGCGCAGCTCCAGAATCTGGGCGGCGGCGCGGACGTCATCGACCACGCTGTCGATGGCAAAGCCGATGCGCTTGACGTCTTGTTCGACCACGAACACGCCCACGCCCTGGCGCGCGATCAGGCGCCCGCCCAGGCGCAAGGAGGCCACGGCTTCGCGGACTACCGGGCGGCTGACGTTGAATTCCTTGCACAGCTCTTGCTCGGAGGGCAGCTTGGCCCCCGGGCCGTAGGTGCCATTGTCGATCCGGCTGGAAAGCTCCTGGATCACGGTTTCCGCCAGGTTGGCGCGACGCGTTCCTAACGACGCATTCATAAACAAGTTGCTCCTGAAACTGATTGGCTCATCACGGTGGTTCTCCGGCAGGTTGCGCGCAGCCCTCAAGCCTGTTGGGGCGGGATCCTTAGCCAACCCGCGGTGATGTTATGGGCATATGTTATCAAACATCTGACTAGGTAGCCTGAACGGGCGTTCCGGTCAGCTCGTATCGTTCGTCGTTGCGCAGCTTTTTTACCCGTTGCCGTAGCATACACCCATTGACAGTTGCCTGCTGACTGTTATCTTACAAGTGCGATGGCGTACCGGCCAAATCGCAAGCGGTAATCGATGTCGAGGTTCGTCCAATGACTACTGGGAGCTGAGCATGAATAACAACAAGGCAGGGCGTTCAACCCTTGCGACCGCGGTAACGTTGCTGATGGCCATGGGGACGGCAAACGCAGCAGACAGTGAAATTGTCAGGATCGGCTTCGCCGGCCCCCTGACCGGGCCATCGGCACACCAGGGACAGGACGTCGAACATGGTATCCAGATCGCGCTGGAAGAGGCCAACCAGCAGCAACTGAAGATCGGTGACAAGGTCGCGCAGTTCAAGCTGGTGTCCGAAGATGACGTGGCCGACCCACGCACCGGCACCGCAGTGGCCCAGCGCCTGGTGGACTCGAAGGTGGCAGTGGTGATCGGCCATTACAACTCTGGCACCAGCATCCCCGCCTCGAAGATTTACGCCGCCGCCGGCATCCCGCAGATCTCGCCCTCGGCCACCAACCCGGCACTGACCCGCCAAGGCATCCCTTCGGTGTTCCGTGTGGTCAACGATGATGCCACCCTGGGCCGCTATGCCGGCAACTACCTGGTGGGCAAGCTCGAGGCCAAGCGCATCGCCATCTTCGACGACCGCACGGCCTACGGCCAGGGCCTGGCCGACGAAGTGACCAAGGCGGTCAAGGCAGCAGGCGGCAACGTGGTGGTGCGTGAATACACCAACGACAAGTCCACCGATTTCAACGCCATCCTCACCACCGCCAAGGCGCAAAAAGCCGATGCGGTGTTTTTCGCGGCCCTCGACTACCAGGCCGCGCCCATGGCTAAGCAGATGAAAAACCTGGGCCTGAAGGCGCGCTTCATGAACATCGGCAACCTGCCCAACGATTCGTTCAAGCAGATGGCCGGCAGCGCCGCCGAAGGCACTTACGCCTGGAACTACGGCACGCCGCTGCTGGAAATGCCCAAGGGTGCGGCCTTCGAGCAAAAGCTTAAGGACAAGTTCGGGGTTGGCGTGGTGCAGTCCTCGCCAGCCGCCTACGACGCCACTTGGGCGGCCATCAGCGCGATGGTCAAGGCCGGCTCCGCCGACCCCAAAACCTACCTGCCGGTGCTCAAGCGCGAAAGCTATGACGGCGTGACCGGCACCATCGCCTTCGATGACCAGGGCAACCTCAAGAGCCCGGCAGCGACGGTGTTCCAGTTTGCCGACGGCGGCTGGAAGACCCTCTCGGTCGAGCGCGATTGACCGCCGCTGCGGTACACCCATAACAAGCAGGCCTGCGCCTGCGACATAACAAGAAGACTTTTCCCACCTGCCAGGCCAGTCGGTCGCGTGGCGCAGTATCGCTGCGCGCCGACGTCAACGCAGTTTCGAGGATTCAGCTCGTGGACGGTAATTTCGATATCTTGTTGCAACAGGTCCTCAACGGCCTGGTGCTGGGCAGCATCTACGCCCTGGTAGCCCTGGGCTACACCATGGTCTACGGCATCATCGGCCTGATCAACTTCGCCCACGGCGAAGTGGTGATGGTCGGTGCCATGGTGACCATTTCGGTACTGACGATGCTGGCGGGCGCAGGCTTCGCCCCCGGCATCATCACCTTGCTGCTGGCGATCATGGCCGCGGTGGTGGTGTGCATGCTGCTGGCCCAGGGCATGGAAAAGTACGCCTACCGACCCCTGCGCAAAGCGCCCCGGCTGACGCCGCTGATTCTCGCCATCGGCATTTCCATTGTCCTGCAGAACCTGGCGATGATGATCTGGGGGCGGGGTTACAAGACCTTCCCTGAGGTGGTTGAGACCCAGCCGATAGACGTGTTCGGCGCCACGGTCACCAACGTACAGCTGTCGATCATGCTGATTGCTGTGGTGATCATGCTCGGCCTCTGGCTGCTGGTGGACAAAACCCGCCTGGGCAAAGCCATGCGGGCCACCGCGCAAAACCAGGAAGTGGCTGGCCTGATGGGCATCAACATCAACCGGGTGATCAGTGCGACCTTCCTGATCGGTGCCAGCCTGGGTGCGATCGCCGGGGTCATGCGCGCAATCAACTACGGCCAGGCCGACGCCTACATGGGCTTGTTGCTGGGTCTCAAGGCCTTCTCGGCGGCGGTGCTTGGCGGTATTGGCAACCTGTTCGGCGCAATGGCCGGCGGCCTGTTGCTGGGGCTGATCGAGTCCCTGGCGGCAGGGTACACCGGGCAGATCACCGGCGGTTTCCTGGGGGCCAACTACCAGGACATCTTTGCCTTCGCGGTGCTGATCCTGGTGCTGTTGTTCCGCCCCAACGGGCTGCTTGGCGAACGCCAGGCCGACCGGGCGTAAGGAGGTGCACCCTATGAAAAACCTCAAGACGCAATACCTGCTGCTGATCCTCGGTTTCGTCGCCTTGCCGTTTTTGGTCGAAGCCATCCCGATGCTGGGCCCCACCTGGGTGCGCATCCTCGGCTTCGCCATGCTCTACGTGCTGCTGGCGCTGGGCCTGAACATCGTGATCGGCTATGCCGGCCTGCTCGACATGGGTTACATCGGCTTCTATGCCATCGGCGCCTACCTGTATGCCTTGCTGGCTTCACCGCACCTGCACATGGCCGGGCTCGTGGAGGGTGTGCTGGACTGGCCGCTGTGGATGATCATCCCGCTGGCGGCGGTTGCCGCTGCCATCTGCGGCGTGCTGATCGGCGCACCGGTGCTCAAGTTGCGCGGCGACTACCTGGCCATCGTTACCCTCGGCTTCGGCGAGATCATCCGCATCTTCATGAACAACCTGGATCAGCCGGTGAACCTCACCAACGGCCCCCAGGGCATCAGCAACATCGCACCGCTGCACGTGGACGGTGGCCCCTGGATGCATGCCGTGGGCGAGGCGCCGGCGCCCTTGCTGTCGCTGCAGCAGAGCTGGAGCCTGCTCGGCCTGAACGTCTCGCCGGTGGTCAGCTACTACCTGTTCTTCCTGTTCATCGTCATCCTTTGCATCGTGCTGTCCAAGCGCCTTGAAGTCTCGCGCATCGGCCGCGCCTGGATGGCCCTGCGCGAGGATGAAGTGGCGGCCGAAGCCATGGGCCTGAACAAGCGCAACCTGAAACTGTTGGCGTTCGCCATGGGGGCGACCTTTGGTGGTGTGTCCGGGGTGCTGTTCTCCAGTTACCAGGGCTTCGTCAGCCCTGAGTCGTTCACCCTGATGGAGTCGATCATGGTGCTGGCAATGGTGGTGCTGGGCGGCATGGGCTCGATTCGCGGCGTGGTGCTGGGGGCGTTGATCCTGTCGGTGATGCCTGAGCTGTTCCGCGATCTGGTCAACTGGGTTCAGCCCTGGGTCATGGACAACGTCACCTTCATCAGCCGCGACATCCTGCGCAACGTGCTGGATGCCTCGACCCTGCGCATGCTGGTATTTGGCTTGGCGCTGATCTTGGTGATGCGTTTTCGCCCCGAGGGCCTGTGGCCGTCTGACCGGCGCCGCGCCGAGCTGCACGATGACGACCCGGAGCCTGCGCCCGCGACTGACGTTTCCTTCGAACTCCCAGCCAAAGAGGTGGGCAAGGCATGAGCGACGTACTTCTCGAACTGCATCAGGTGAGCAAGTTCTTTGGCGGCCTGCAGGCGTTGCACGGCATCGACCTGAGCATCCGCCGGGGTGAGATCCGTGGTTTGTTAGGCCCCAATGGTGCCGGCAAGACCACGCTGTTCAACGTGCTCACCGGGCTGTACCGGGCCGAGCAGGGGCGGGTGATGTTCGATGGCAAGCCCTTGCGCATCAGCAAGCCGCATAAGGTGGTGGAGGCCGGTATCTCGCGGACGTTCCAGAACATCCGCCTGTTCCACAACATGACTGCCCTGGAGAACGTCATGATCGGCCGCCACGTGCGCACCCGCAGTGGGGTGTTCGGCGCCATCCTGCGGACCCCGGCCTGCGTGCGCGAAGAGCGTGAAATCCGCCAGGCTGCGCGGCACTGGTTGAATTACGTGGGCATTGCCCACCTGGCTGGTGAGCTGGCCAAGAGTTTGTCCTATGGTGACCAGCGCCGCCTGGAAATCGCCCGGGCCTTGGCCACTGAACCCAAGCTGATCGCCTTGGACGAACCGGCGGCGGGCATGAACGCGTCGGAAACCGAAGGCCTGCGCCAACTGATGTGCAAGATGCAGGCGGACGGCAAGACGGTGCTGTTGATCGAGCATGACGTGAAGTTAGTGATGGGCCTGTGCGATCACATCACCGTGCTGGAGTTCGGCCGCAAGATCGCCGATGGCCTGCCGGCCGATGTGCGCAAGGACCCACGGGTGATCGAGGCGTACCTCGGTGCGGAGGCAGTGGCATGAAGAACATCCTGCAAGTGAGCGACCTCAAGGTCAGCTATGGTGCGATACAGGCCATCAAGGGCATCGACCTGCGGGTGGGTGAGGGCGAGATGGTCGCCTTGATTGGCGCCAACGGTGCCGGCAAGACCACCACCCTGAAGACCCTGGCCGGCCTGTTGAAACCGACTGACGGCACGATCACTTTCGACGGTAAGGCCCATGCATCTATCAAAGGCCATGACCTGATCCGCGAAGGCCTTGCGCTGGTGCCGGAAGGGCGGGGTATTTTCCCCAAGCTGACCGTGCACGAAAACCTGGAGATGGGCGCCTTCACCCGACGCGACGGCAAGGACGCCATCGGTGCCGATATCGAGCGCATGTATGGGATTTTCCCGCGGCTGAAAGAGCGTGCGCACCAATTGGCTGGGACCATGTCGGGCGGCGAGCAGCAGATGCTGGCCATCTCCCGCGCGCTGATGGGGCGGCCCAAACTGTTGCTGCTGGACGAGCCGTCGATGGGGCTGGCGCCGATCATCGTGCAGAAGATCTTCGAGACCATCGTCGAGGTGGTCAAGGGGGGCGTTACGCTGTTGCTGGTGGAGCAGAATGCCCGGCTGGCGCTGCAGACCTGCCAGCGCGCCTATGTGATCGACGGCGGGCGCATCAGCCTTGAAGGCTGCGCCAAAGAGCTGCTGCATGACGACCAGGTGAAGAAGGCTTACCTAGGGGAATGATTGCCTGACGTTAGACGGGTTGCGAGTGCATGTCGGAGGGGGGAGGGCAGACAGGTGCCTGTCTTGGGGTATGCGGTGGGGCATCTATCGAGCGCCGCCCGCGCGGCGCATCGCGAGCAACGCTCGCTCCTACGTTTGTTTTTGGCCAGTAACGCCTGTGACAGGCGTGCGCGACCGCTTTGTTTGTTCGGCGCGATATTGAGCCATACGCCAAGGCGGTCGCGCGCGCTTGCCCCAGGAATAACTGGCCCGAAACAAACGTAGGAGCGAGCGTTGCTCGCGATGCGCCGCGCGGGCGGCGCTCGATCTCATAGGCGCTGCAAATCCCATGGCGAACCCCTAGCAACCCATCGCCACATCCACCCCTAACTGTGCGGCACTGCCTTGGTCGCCGCATTGCCCGCATATTCAGGCTTCAAGTGCCCCTGCTCATCCAGCAGGTACGCATCCATCACCTCGCGCACCACCGGCCCCGCCACACGCCCGCCCGCTTCGCCGTTCTCGATCATCACCGCCACCACCACGCTTGGGTGATCGGCCGGTGCGAAGCCGACGAACAGGGCGTTGTCGCGATGCCGTTCCAGGGTCTTGTTGCGGTTGTAACGCTCGCCTTGCTTGATCGCCACCACCTGCGCCGTACCGCTCTTGCCGGCGATGCGGTACTGGGCGCCGGCCGCTGAGGCGCGGGCGATGCCGCGGGGGTCGTGCATGACCATTTGCATGCCTTGGCTGACCTGGTCCCAGGCGCGTTTGTCATGCAGCACGATGTCGGGCATCGGGTTGGGGTCGACCGGGGTCTCGCCACCCACCGTCATGGCCAGGTGCGGACGGTGCCATACACCCTTGCTCGCCAGCAGACTGGTGGCCTGGGCCAATTGCAGCGGGGTGACCTGCATGTAGCCCTGGCCGATCCCCAGGATCAACGTCTCGCCCGGGAACCAGGCCTGGCGGCGCGTGGCGCGCTTCCATTCGGCGGAGGGCATCAGCCCGGACGCTTCCTCGAACATGTCCAGCGACACCTTCTGCCCCAGGCCGAATTCAGCCATGTAGTCGTGCAGGCGCTCGATCCCCAGCTTGTGCGCGAGGTCGTAGAAGTAGGTGTCGTTGGACCGCATGATGGCGGTGTACATGTCTACCCAGCCGTCACCGCTGCGGTTCCAGTTGCGGTATTTGTGTTCATAGTTGGGCAGCTCGTAGTAGCCCGGGTCGAACACCCGGCTGCCAGGGGTGATCACGCCACTGTCCAGGCCGGCGATGGCCACTTCCGGCTTGACCGTCGAGCCCGGCGCATACAAGCCGCGCAGCACGCGGTTAAACAGCGGCCGGTCAATGGAGTCGCGCAGGGCGGCGTACTGCTTGAAGCTGATGCCTTTGACGAACAGGTTGGGGTCGAAGCTTGGGTTGCTGACCATCGCCAGCACGTCGCCATTGGCTGGGTCCAGCACCACCACCGAACCACGGCGGTCGCCCAGGGCCTTTTCGGCCGCCAGTTGCAAGTGGCTGTCCAGGCTCAGGATGATGTCCTTGCCGGGGATCGGGGCCTTGTGGTTGAGCACGCGCATGACCCGGCCCTGGGCGTTGGTCTCAACTTCTTCGTAGCCCACCTGGCCGTGCAGTTGGCTTTCGTAGAAGTGCTCGATACCGGTCTTGCCGATCGATTGCGTGCCGCGATACTCGGTGCTGTCGAGGGTCTTGGCTTCTTTCTCGTTGATGCGCCCGACATAACCCACCGAATGGGCGAAATGCTCGGCCAGCGGGTATTCGCGGATGAACTGCGGCTCTACCTCAAGGCCGGGCAGGCGGAACTGGTTGACCGCAACCAGGGCGATCTGTTCTTCGTTGAGGCCGACCATCAGGGTGACCGGCTCGAAGGGTTTGCGGCCGCGGCGCAGGTCCTTGTCGAACTGCCGGCGGTCATCCTCCGAAAGGCTCAACACCTGCGCCAGGGTATCCAGCACCTTGGCCGAGTCGCCGGCCCGCTCACGGGTCATGGTCAGGTCGAAACTGGGCTTGTTGTCGGCCAGCACCACACCGTTGCGGTCGTAGATCAGCCCGCGCTCAGGGGCGATGGGCAGCACGTGCACGCGGTTGTTTTCCGACACGGCGCTCTGCTGGTCATGTTGCAGCACCTGCAGCACATAAAGGCGGCCCACGAGGACGGCGACCAGGGTGAAGACCAGGGTGGCGCAGGCGATCAGCCGGCGGTTGACCAGGTGCTTTTCCTTTTCGTGGTCCTTGAGGGGGATGGGTTGCGGCATGGGTGGCTCTGTGGGGTGGCGGTGTGGCCGGGCGGCGGCCCCGGGGCCGGCGATGCTACGCAACCCCTCCCTTTCGCTCAAGGCAGGCAGCCTTGGCCGGGGGCTGGCGATCAGCTGTTGGCCCCGGTATCAGGGTGTTGACGGCGAACATGAAGATTTGTTCATGCCTGCGCTCGGATGGCTGCGCAGAGGGGGCGTGGAAGGGTGTTTGTGGATCCACAAACAACTGCTGTGCGATAAGCGAACGAAATAATCATAAGGTAATAAATTAATAAGATATTGAAAAATAACGGATTATTGTATTAATTCGTTGTGCGATTACCGCATTGTGTCGTCGGATTGATGTTTAGCAAATCACACACGGTTGTCTGTGGATCCATTATCTGGTTGATTAGCGCCTGACGACGGCCAGCCCTCCGGCCGTGCGCGACGACAATTACAAGAAGGGTCCAGTCATGAATGGCTTATCTGGGGCACGGAACTGTCAACGTTCCTTCTGCTCTGCTTGCGTGTGCACGTCTGTCCTCCCGCCTGTGGCCCGCATCGGCCTGCAGGTGACCCTATGAACATCGATCTCAAGCAACGTCTGGACAATGACCCAATGGGCCGCTTCCAGTGCCTGGCCATCGGCATTTGCATCGTGCTGAACATGATCGATGGCTTTGACGTGCTGGTGATGGCCTTCACGGCCGCCTCGGTGTCTGCCGAGTGGGGCCTGAGTGGGGCGCAGGTGGGGCTGCTGCTCAGCGCCGGCCTGTTCGGTATGGCGGCAGGGTCACTGTTCATTGCGCCGTGGGCCGACCGCGTTGGCCGGCGCCCATTGATTCTGTTCTGTCTGGCGCTTTCCGGTGTCGGCATGTTGCTCTCGGCGTTGAGCCAGAGCCCGTTGCAACTGGCGCTGCTGCGCGGGCTGACCGGCCTTGGCATCGGCGGCATCCTGGCCAGCAGCAATGTGATCGCCAGTGAATATGCCAGCAAACGCTGGCGTGGCCTGGCGGTGAGCCTGCAGTCCACGGGGTATGCCCTGGGCGCGACCTTGGGCGGCTTGTTGGCGGTATGGCTGCTGGGCCACTGGGGCTGGCGTTCGGTGTTCCTGTTCGGCGGCATCGTCACGGTGCTGGTGATCCCGCTGGTACTGCTGTGGCTGCCGGAGTCGCTGGACTTTTTGTTGGCACGCCGCCCGGGGAATGCCTTGGCGCGGGTCAATCTGTTGGCCGACAAACTCGGGCAACCGGCACTGTCCCAGCTGCCGCCGCCCGCGCAAAGCGTGCCCGGTGCCGCCACAGGGTTCAGGCAGTTGCTGACCCCCGCCATGCGCCGCACCACGCTGGTGATCTGGTTGCTGTTCTTCCTGGTGATGTTCGGCTTCTACTTTGTCATGAGCTGGACCCCGAAGCTGCTGGTCGCCGCTGGCTTGTCGGCGCAGCAGGGCATTACCGGCGGGGTGCTGCTGAGCGTTGGCGGCATCCTTGGTGCGGCGCTGATTGGCGGTCTGTCGTCACGCTGGAAACTGAGCCGCGTGTTGGCGATGTTCATGCTGGTCACGGCCGGGCTGCTGGTGCTGTTCGTGGCCAGCGGGTCATCGGTCACCGCCGCGCTGGCGCTGGGCTTGCTGATCGGGCTGTTCGCCAACGGTTGCGTGGCTGGGCTGTATGCGCTGTCACCGGTGGTCTATGACGCGTCGGTGCGCGCCACCGGGGTGGGCTGGGGCATCGGTATTGGCCGGATCGGCGCAATCCTGTCGCCGACCGTGGCCGGCGTACTGCTCGACGGCGGCTGGCAACCGCTGCACCTGTATGGGGTGTTTGCCAGTGTCTTCGTGCTTGCTGCTGGTTGCCTGCTGTTGCTCAAGTCAGCGTCGCGGGCGGGGCAGGCAGTGATGGCCGATGCCTAGGGTCGGGCTTTTGGTACCGGGCCTGGGCGTAGATTCCAGCAAAATTTTGCCAAGAATGGGTGTGGCTGGCAGGTGTACGCCGCAGCAATTTTGCCGGCATTGAGATCGAGCGCCGCCCGCGCGGCGCTTCGCAGCACAAGGCTGCTCCTACATTTGTTTCGGGCCAGTGAGTCCTGTGATATTTGCGCGCGACCGCCTTGTTGGTCCGCCTCGATATTGAGGTGGGCGCTAAGGGGCCGCGCGCCCATGGAACAGGAATGACTGGCCCGAAACAGATGTAGGAGCAGCCTTGTGCTGCGAAGCGCCGCGCGGGCGGCGCTCGATCTCATGGCCACCCAATGCGTCGTGGCGAGCACTGCGATAAGATTACCGCTCATGTCTCTGGAAACTGCCTGGATGAGCAAGCCCGGTCAATTGGTGCTGGTTACGCTTCGCAAGATGATCGCCTCCGGCGAGTTGGCGGCTGGCGAGCGTCTGATGGAAATCCCCACCGCCGAACTGTTCGGTGTCTCGCGGATGCCGGTGCGCATGGCATTTCGCACCCTCGAGCAGGAGGGCCTGCTGGTGCGTTTTGGCGGGCGTGGGTTTCAGGTGCGTTCCGTCAGCGCAGACGACATCGCCGGTGCGGTCGAGGTGCGTGGCGTGCTGGAAGGCCTGGCTGCGCGCCAAGCGGCAGAGCGTGGGCTGTCCGCTGAAGCGCGCGCGGCGCTGCAGCGCTGCCTGGTCGAAGGCGACCAGCTGTTCGACAAGGGTTTTGTCACCGAGGAAGACCTACAGGCCTACCATGACCTCAACATGCGCTTCCACCAGGTGATCATCGCAGCCAGCCACAACCCGGCGATTGCCGATGCCCTGGCGCGCAATGACCACCTGCCGTTCGCCTCGGTCACTGCGCTGGCCGTGGACCGCCACGACCTGGCGCGAGAGTACCGGCGCTTCAACTATGCACACATGCAGCACCATTCGGTGTTCGATGCCTTGGTCAGCGGGCAGGGCGCCCGCGCCGAGGCCATCATGCGCGAGCACGCCAATGCCACCTTGCGCTACGCCGAGACGTTCGGCGCGGCCACGGCCGATGCGCGCATGAAGGTCATCCTGCCCTCGTCCTGAAGCGCTTCAGATATCCAGCACCAGCAGCGGCGTTTTCGAGCGCGAGCAGCAGGGCGTGAACTGATCGTTCTGCGCCTGCTCCTGCTCCGTGAGGAACAGGTCGCGATGCTCCGGTGTGCCTGCCAGCACGCGCGTCAGGCAGGTGCCGCAAATGCCTTGCTCGCACGACATGGCGATCGCGATGCCGTGCTGTTCAAGCACCTGCACCACACTCTGGTCGGCGGGCACCTCGAAGACCTGGCCGGTGCTGTTCACCTGCACCGAGAAGCTGCCGTCGTTCTGCGTATCAATCGGCGCGGCGGCAAAGTATTCGCGGTGCAGGCAGGCCTCTTGCCAGCCCTGCGCCTTGGCGCTTTCCAGCACATGCTGCATGAACCCGCTTGGGCCGCACACATACAGGTGCGTATCGTCTTGCGGGTTGGCCAATACCTGGGCGATGTCCAGTGCAGTCTCGGGTTGCTCATCGAAATGCACGAACAGGCGGTCAGCGAAGGCAGCACCGCGCATGCGTTCGACGAAGGCTGCGCGTTCGCTGGAACGGGCGCAGTAATGCAGTTCGAAGTCCTCGCCACTGTGAGCAAGCTGCTCGGCCATGCAGAGGATTGGCGTAATGCCGATACCACCCGCGAACAACAGGCTGCGACGGGCGCCCTGGGCCAGGGGGAACAAGTTGCGCGGTGCGCTGATACGCAGACGGGCACCGTTGTGCACCTGCTCGTGCAGGCTGCGCGAGCCGCCACGTGAGGCAGGGTCCTTGAGTACGCCGATCAGGTAACGGTGGCGTTCTTCGGGGTGATTGCACAGTGAATACTGGCGGACTTGCCCATCCGGCAGGTGCACGTCAATGTGCGCGCCTGCGCTAAAGGGCGGTAGCGGGCTGCCATCGATTGCGGCCAGCTCGAAGCTGCAGATGTCCTGCGCTTCGTCGTTACGGGAAACCACTACGGCATCGATCATGTCCGTTCCTCGTCAGGCTGGGCTTGCGCTGGTCGCGATCAGTTGGGCTTGGGCCGTGCGTTCGTTGGCGATCATGCGCTCCAGTATCTTGCGCGACTGGACCCCGCCGGCATCGATGTTGAGCTTGAGCAGGTTGCGCTCGGGGTAGGCGAGCAGGTTCTGTTGCTGGCGTTCGAGCATTTCCAGGTCTTCGCTGAAAATCTTGCCCTGGCCCTCGCGGATGTTGGCGGTCAGCGTTTCGTCGTGCGCTGCAAAGTTGCGCGCCATGCCCCAGAAGTACCAGATCGAGGTGTCGGTCTCTGGGGTGATGAAGTCGACCACGATGCTCGAGGCTTTGTGCTGCGCATCGGCGTGATAACCCCCTTTGCCTGCGTGGGCCACGCCAACTTCGATCAGCACATGGCTGGGTGGGGTGAAGCGGCAGATCTGCCAGCGGTCCACCGGCACATCGTCAGCCAGCCCGTTGCCGCGCAGCGCCATGCGCCAGAACGGCGGTGCCATGATGTTTTCCATGTGCCGGGCAGTCACCACTTCGTCACCGGTGACGGTGGTCACGGGCGGGGCTTCGTCGATTTCCTTCTGACCAATGCTGGAGGCATGCACGTAGGTTTCGTGGGTCAGGTCCATGAGGTTGTCGATCATCAGCCGGTAGTCGCAGCCAATGTGGAACAGCCCGCCGCCGTAGGCCCACGCGTCATTCACCGCCCACTCCAGGTGTGGGATCAGGCTTGGGTCCGCTTGCGCCTGGTCGCCGGGCCAGACCCAGATGAAGCCGTAGCGCTCGACCACCGCGAAGGTTTTGTTGCAAGGGAAGCCCCTGACCCGCTGCCCTGGCATCTCGACGGTCTTGCCGTCGCAGCCCATCACCAGGCCATGGTAGCCACACACCAGGTTGCCGTTTTCGACATAGCCCAACGACAGTGGGGCGCCGCGGTGCGGGCAAAAATCTTCCACCGCAGCTACCCGGTTTTCGTGGCCCCTATAGAACACGATCCGCTCCCCGCAGACCTGACGGCCCAGCGGTTTCTCGGCGATTTCATCGGGGGTGCAGGCGACATACCACGTGTTTTTGGGGTACATGGAGGCTCTCCGGGGTAGCGATTGTTTTTATTTAATGGATCCATTAAATAAGAAGGATGGCGGCTGGGTCAAACGTAAGCGCACAATTACCTGTGTATTTTGGGCGATTATCGAACTTCCTCTCGCTGGTTTGTTGTTTTGTGGATCCATTAAGTGGGTAGCTGACGGTCTAACGGCCTGCTTGTGCTATTCCTTATGAGGCGCTCAGTCACCTCGTGCGAGGTGGTGCCACGAGGAACCCCCGCAATGCTGGTCGTCGAGCAACTGCACAAGTCATTCATCACACCCCAAGGCCCGCTGCCGGTACTGCAGGGCATCGACCTGCGCCTGGCGCGCGGCAGCAGCCTGGCGCTGATGGGGGAGTCGGGGAGTGGCAAGAGCACCCTGCTACATTTGATTGCTGGCCTGGACCGGGCCGACAGTGGGCGCATCCTGATTGATGACGAACCCCTCGATGGCCGTTCGGAGTCGGCACTGGCGCGGTGGCGCCGGGACGGCATTGGCCTGGTGTTTCAGCAGTACAACCTGATCAGCAGCCTGGACGTGGCGGCCAACCTTGCGTTTCAAGCCCGGCTTGCCAACCGGCATGACCCGCACTGGCTGGCGTACTTGGCAGAGCGCCTGGGGCTGGCTGCGTTATTGACGCGCTACCCGGAACAGCTATCTGGCGGCCAGCAACAGCGGGTCGCCATTGGCCGCGCCCTGGCCGGTCGCCCCGCCTGGGTGTTGGCAGACGAGCCGACCGGCAGCCTTGACGAAGCCAGCAGCGATGAGGTGTTAGGCCTGTTTTTGCAACTGGTCGCCGAGGCCGGCAGCAGCGTGCTGATGGTGACCCACAGCCAGCGCCTGGCGGCGCGGTTAGCGCACAGTTGCTACCTGCAGGCGGGCCGCGTGCGCGCCGAGCACGGCCTATGAGCCCATTGCCGCTGACCCTGCAGGCGCTGTTGAGCCATTGGCGGCGCCATCGCGTGCAGTGCCTTAGCATCTTTACCGGGTTGTGGCTGGCCACTGCGTTATGGACCGGCGTCCAGGCACTCAACAGCCAGGCGCGCAGCGACTACGCCCGCGCCAGTGCGGTACTGGCGGCACCGATGCAGGCGCAACTGGTGCCGCGTGACGGCGAACGCTTCGAGCAGGCGCTGTATGTGCAATTGCGCCAGTTGGGCTGGCCGGTTGCCCCGGTACTGGAGGGGCGGTTGCGGTTTTCTGGCGAGCAGCCGGTGACTGTCCGGCTGATTGGCGTCGAGCCGTTGAGCTTGCCAGTTTCCACCGCCGTGGCCGGTGTGCGGGTGGCCGATTTCGACCTGCAGGCCTTTATCGGCACGCCGGGGCAGGCCTGGGTAGGGCCGGACACCTTGCGCCAACTGGGCAAAACCGTTAGCGACGTGGCCGTCAGCAGCGAAGGGCAGCGGCTGCCACCCTTTGTGCTCAAGCCGGAGTTGGCGCCCGGGGTGATCGTGGTCGACATCGGCCATGCGCAGGCCTTGCTGCAGGCACCCGGACAGCTGTCGCGGCTTCTACTGATAGGGCCTTCGGCGCCCTTGCCCGCAGCCATCTCTGCGCGGCTCGAACTGCAAACACCGAGTGACGACGGTGGCCTGCAACGCCTGACCGAGAGCTTTCACCTGAACCTCACCGCCCTCGGCTTGTTGGCCTTCGTGGTCGGGCTGTTCATCGCCCACGCTGCCATTGGCCTGGCACTGGAGCAGCGCCGTGGCTTGATCAGAAGCCTGCGGGCCTGTGGCGTCAGTTTGCACTGCCTGTTGCTCGGCCTGGCGCTGGAGCTGGGCCTGTTCGCGGTGCTGGGCGGGCTGGCCGGGGTGGCGGGCGGCTATGGGCTGGCCGCGTTGCTGTTGCCAGACGTTGCCGCGAGTTTGCGTGGGCTGTATGGCGCCCAGGTCGCCAGCGTGTTGCACCTGCCAGCAGGATGGTGGTTGGCTGGGGTGTTGGTGAGTGTGATCGGGGCCTTGTTGGCGGGGCTGAGCAGTGTCTTGCAGGCGGCGCGCCTGCCCCTGTTGGCG
The DNA here is from genome assembly GCF_024748985.1 of Pseudomonas sp. B21-031. Lineage (NCBI taxonomy): Bacteria > Pseudomonadati > Pseudomonadota > Gammaproteobacteria > Pseudomonadales > Pseudomonadaceae > Pseudomonas > Pseudomonas sp. B21-031. The sequence goes on from NZ_CP087181.1 coordinate 2,321,379, forward strand.
CTGGCTCAACCCCAGGCCTGGCGCTTGGCGCAAGGCCGTTGGTTGCGGCGCCAGACGTGGGTGGCACTGCTGTTGCTGCTGGTGGCGCTTGGCTGTTGGCAACTGGGCCAGGGGCTGGCCAGCGCCTTCGTCTTGCTGGCGGCGTTGCTGCTGGCCTCGGCGTTGCTGTTGCCGCCCTTGCTCGACGGCGTACTGGCCTGGGCTGCGCGTGGGCGCCGGCGGCCTTTGTCGCAGTGGTTCGTCGCCGACAGCCGCCAGCAACTGCCCGGGTTGAGCCTGGCGCTGATGGCCTTGCTCCTGGCATTGGCCGCCAGTGTTGGCGTGGGCAGCATGACCGAGGGCTTTCGCAAGACCTTCATCGGCTGGCTCGATGCGCGGTTGTCCGCCGACCTTTACGTGACGCCTCGGGACACCGCGCAGGGCCTGCAGATCAGTGAGTGGCTCAAGCAGCAACCTGCGGCCACGGCGGTGCTGCCGGGCTGGCGTGTGGAAACGCACCTTAAGGGTTGGCCAGTGCAGGTGCAGGGGGTTATCGACCACCCGGCCTACGGCGACCGCTGGCCGCTTCTGGACCAGCACGCGCAGGCCTGGCAGCAGTTGGCGGCGGGCAAGGCGGTGATGCTCAGTGAACAATTGGCCCGCCGCCTGCAACTGGCGGTGGGCGACACTTTGATGCTGGCGACCGACGCTGCGCCGCCCATGATGGTTGCGGGGGTGTATGCCGACTACGGCAACCCCAAGGGCCATGTGCTGGTCAATGCCGACTGGCTGCGCAGGCATTGGCCGCAGGCGACGTTGACCGGCCTGAGCGTGGATGTCGCGCCCACGCACCTGGCGCCCCTCAAGGCTGCGTTGCAGCAGCGCTTTGCCCTGGACGACAGCCGGGTGGTCGAGCAATCGCGCCTCAAGCGCTGGTCGACCGAAGTGTTCAACCGCACCTTTGCCGCCACCGCCGCCCTCAACAGCCTGACACTGGGTGTCGCCGGCGTGGCCATGTTCATCAACCTGCTGACCCTGAGCCAAAGCCGCCTGGGCCAGCTGGCGCCGCTCTGGGCATTGGGTGTGCGGCGCACGCAACTGGTTTGGCTGACCCTGGGCCAGACGCTCATGTTGAGCAGCCTCACCGTGCTGCTGGCGATCCCTGTCGGTGTCGTGTTGGCCTGGTGCCTGGTGGCGGTGGTGAACGTGCAGGCGTTTGGTTGGCGATTGCCGCTGTATGTGTTTCCTGGGCAATTGGTGCAACTGGCAGTGCTGGGCATCCTCACCAGCCTGCTGGCCAGTGCCTGGCCGCTGTGGCAACTGGCGCGGCGCCAGCCCAGCGACCTGTTGAGGCAGTTTGCCGATGAACGTTAAAGCCTGTGTCGTGCTGTGCGCGCTGCTGAGCGGCTGCGACCAGCCTGCGCCAGCGCCGCAGAGTTTTGCCGGGTTGGGCGATCAGGCCAGTGGGTTCAGCCAGGTAACCCGCGATCACCCCCTGGTGTTCCCGCGCGATCATGGTGCTCATGAGGGGTTTCGCATCGAATGGTGGTATGTCACCGCCAACCTTGAAGACGCCCAAGGGCGGGACTGGGGCGCGCAGTGGACGCTGTTCCGTTCGGCCTTGCGCCCAGGGGCGGAAACGGCCGACTGGAACAGCCCTAACCTGTGGATGGGGCACGCGGCGCTGACCGGGCCGGGTGGGCATCGCGCTGGCGAGACCCTGGCGCGTGGCGGTGTCGGGCAGGCAGGCGTCGAAGTCCAGCCGTTCCGGGCCTGGATCAATGACTGGTCACTGCAAGGTGATGAGGGCATTGCGGGGTTGCACATGAAGGCTTCCGGCCAAGGCTTTGGTTACAACCTGAGCCTGCGCAGTGACAGGCCGCTGGTGCTGCACGGCAGCCAGGGGTACAGCGAAAAGTCGGGCAAGGGGCAAGCGTCGTATTACTACAGCCAGCCGTTCTACCGCGTCAGCGGCGAGGTGGAGCGCGATGGCCTATGCATTGCGGTCACCGGGCAGGCCTGGCTGGACCGGGAGTGGAGCAGCCAGCCGCTGGCGGCCGGGCAAACGGGCTGGGACTGGTTTTCACTGCACCTGGACAGCGGCGCGAAGCTGATGCTGTTCCAGGTGCGCGAGGCCAAGGGATTGCCGTATCGGGCGGGGACCTGGGCCAGTGCCCAGGGCGAGGTGGTAGCGCTGCGAGGCGATCAGATTCAGCTTCAGCCGTTGGCCTGGACACGGCAGGAAAACGGCAAGGAGGTGCCGACACGTTGGCGAGTGCGGGTGCTGGCGTACGGCGTGGATGTGCAGGTTGATGCCGTCGAGCCGCGTGCCTGGATGAACACCCGGTTTCCTTACTGGGAGGGGCCGGTGAGGTTGCAGGGGAGTGCGGGCGGGCGGGGGTATCTGGAGATGACGGGGTATTAGGGCGTATGCAGGGGTGTGGGGCTGCCAGGTGTATGGCGATGGGGGTGTGGCGCCCGCGAGATCGAGCGCCGCCCGCGCGGCGCTTCGCAGCACAAGGCTGCTCCCACATTTGTTTCGGGCCAGTCACGCCTGTGAAGGCGGCGCGCGACCGCCTTGTTTGTTCGACTCGATAGCGCGCCATGCACCTGTAGGAGCAGCCTTGTGCTGCGAAGCGCCGCGCGGGCGGCGCTCAATCCTTGATCAACCCCCGTAACGCCGCCTTGGCCTCAGGCGTACGCAGGCATTCGATAAACAACTGGCTCTCCCGCTCCACAGTGGCCTCCAGCTCCGCGCGCCCCCCATCCTTGAGCAGACGCTTGCTGATGCGCAGCGCTTCTTGCGGGTAACTCTGCAGCCGCCGCGCCAGTTGCCGGGCGGCCGCCAAGCACTGTTCGCCATCTTCATGCAGCTCACTGGCCAAGCCCCACGCTACCGCCTGCTCACCCTCAAGCAACGCGTTGCCCATCAGCAAGCGGGCGGCGCGGGCGTGCCCGAGCATGCGCGGCAGCAGCAGGCTGGAGCCGAACTCCGGGCATACCCCCAGTGGCGCAAACGGCATGCGAAGCTTGGCCGTGCGGCTGACCAGCACCTGGTCGCAATGCAGCAGCAGGGTGGCGCCGATGCCGATCGCCGCGCCACTGACCGCAGCGATCAGGGGTTTATCCAGGCCCATCACAATGCGCATCAGGCGGAACACCGGGCTGTCCCTGTCGCTGGGCGGGTTGTCGAGGAAGTCGCGCAGGTCGTTGCCGGCGCTGAAACAGTGGGCGCCGCCCGTGATCAGCACCGCATCAACGTGCGGGTCTTCGCCCGCCGCCAGCAGCAGGTCGCCAAACTGGCGGTACATGGCGATGTTCAGGGCATTGAGCTTGTCGGGGCGGTTGAAGGTCAGGGTCAGCAGGCCTTGGTCCAGGTCGCGTGTGATCAGGTCGTTCATGGCAGCCGCTTTTGTTGTTGTGGTCAGGCCCGGCAACAGGGGGCACACCGGGTATTGGCCGCTAGGGTTTATCATGGCACTCGGCTTGCTGTACAGTCGTTCAGCCCAGTCTACTGCCCGAGAATCGCTGATGAGCCAGGAAGCCCGCTACCACCGCATGCTGCCGGAATTGCGCAAAGCCAACCTGGTCGAGGCGACCTTGGTGTGCCTCAAACGCCATGGTTTTCAGGGGGCTTCGATCCGCAAGATTTCCGCCGAGGCGGGGGTTTCGGTGGGGTTGATCAGCCACCATTACGCGGGCAAGGACGAGCTGGTGGCAGAAGCCTACATGGCGGTCACCGGGCGGGTCATGGGCCTGCTGCGCGAAGCCATGGCCCAGGCCGCGCCAACGGCCCGCGAACGGCTGTCGGCGTTTTTCCGTGCCTCGTTTTGCGCCGAACTGCTCGACCCGCAACTGCTCGATGCCTGGCTGGCGTTCTGGGGCGCGGTCAAGACCGCCGATGCGATCAACCAGGTGCACGACCATTCCTACGGTGAGTACCGCAACGAGTTGAGCCGGCTGCTCGCCACGCTGGCGGTGGAAGAGGGCTGGCAGGGCTTTGACGCCGACCTGGCGGCGATCAGCCTGAGCGCCTTGCTCGATGGCCTGTGGCTGGAGTCGGGCCTCAACCCGGGCACCTTTACGCCGGCCCAGGGCGTGCAGATCTGCGAGGCCTGGGTGGATGGCTTGCAGGCCGGTGGTCGGCAACGCTTCAGCCTGCCCAAGGGCTGTTGATCGCCTGTTCAGTAACGAGTAGGCTGCTGTCGCGAGTGTGTAGAACAAACCAATAAAAAAAGAGACTTCACGCAATGACGCCTCGGGTATTGATCGTCGATGACGATCCGCTTATTCGTGACTTGCTGCAGGCCTATCTGTCACAGGAAGGCTATGACGTGCACTGCGCCGACACTGCAGAAAAGGCCGAGGCATTGCTCGGCAGCCAGGACGTCGACTTGGTGCTGCTGGACATTCGCCTGCCTGGCAAGGACGGCCTGACCCTGACCCGCGAGCTGCGGGTGCGCTCGGAAGTCGGCATCATCCTCATCACCGGGCGCAATGACGACATCGACCGCATCGTCGGCCTGGAGTGCGGCGCCGACGACTACATCATGAAACCGCTCAACCCCCGCGAGCTGGTGTCCCGCGCCAAGAACCTGATTCGCCGCGTGCGCCATGCCCGCGAGGTGCACCCGGCGCCCGCTTGTGCGCAGTCGCTCAAGCAATTTGCCGACTGGGCACTGGACACTGACCGTCGACGCCTGATCGACCCGCGTGGCGGGCAAACGCTGCTGACCCATGGCGAGTTCCAACTGCTCAGCGTCTTCCTGCGCAACAGCGGCCACACCCTGAGCCGCGACCAGTTGATGGACCAGATCCGCAACCGTGAGTGGGTGCCCAACGACCGCTCCATTGACGTGCTGGTCGGCCGCTTGCGCCGCAAGCTGCATGACGACCCAGCGGAGCCGCAACTGATCATCACCATTCATGGTACCGGCTACCTATTCACTGCCAGCGTGGCCGCGTGAGCACCCTGCGCCGCCTGCTGGCGCTGGCGGTGCTGGTACCAGGCTTGCCAGCAGCGGCGGCTGAGCCGGTGCGCTACTGCGACTACCCGGTGTACCCACCGATTTCCTGGAGCGATGGCCACCAGGTGCGCGGCCTGGCGCCGACGGTGGTGCGGGAGCTGTTTGCGCGCATGGGCCGAGAGGTGCAAACCGTGGTGCTGGGCAACTGGAAGCGCTGCCTGATGGACGCTGCCGCCGGGCGTGTAGACGTGGTGCTGGCCTACGACAGCGACCAACGTGACCAGGGCATGCGTTTTTCGTCGGTACCGGTGATACGTGAGGAGGTGGCGGTGTTTTTCAATCGCCGCCGGCCCGTGCAGTTTCAGCACCTGGAAGACTTGGCCGGGTACCGTGGCGGCTTGCTCTACGGTGAAAGTTACGGCGCCGACTTCGACCGTTTTGTCGCGCGCCACCAGAACATCGAGCGGGTGTCGTCCAGCCAGCAGAACTTCGGCAAGCTGATCCGTGGGCGCATCGACTTCGTGATCCAGGAGCGGCGTACCGGCGAGCTGTTCATCGAGCACCTGCCCGGCGCCGAAGACATCCGCGCCTTGCCGGCCGCGCTGAGCGTGGACTACCTGCGCGTGGCGGTGTCGCGCCAGTCCCCCCTGAGCCAGCACATGGACGAGATCGACCACCAGTTGCGGCGCATGCACGAAGCTGGCGAGATCGACCGCTGGCTGGAGCAGAGCGAAGTGACCTACCGCGACATGATCAACCTGCCGGCGGATGCCCGATGATCCGCCTGCGCACCGACGGCCTGTTGCGCCGCCTGCTGCTGTTTATCCTGCTGTTCAGCCTGTGCTTCACGGTGCTGGCCAGTTCCGTGCAGCTGTATTTCGAATACCGCCGCGAGATGCGCGACATCGAGGCGCGCATGGCGTTGATCCGCGCCGGATACCTGGCCAGCCTGGAGCGCAGCTTGTGGGACCTTGACGAGGCGCAACTGGATGTTCAATTGCGTGGTTTGGTGGACTTTTCCGATGTGGCGCGGGTACGCCTGCTCAGCGATGATTTCACCCTGTTGCGCGGTGAAGCCGAGCCTAAGGGGCCACTGCGCATCGAGCGTTTCCCGATGGATTACCAGCCACCGTCGGGGCCGGCACGGCACCTTGGCGAGCTGGAGGTGAGCATCGACCTGGGCGCGGTGCACCGGCGGCTGTATGCCACGGGCCTGGCCAGCCTGTTGTGGATGGGGGTGTTTCTGTGTGGCCTGGCGGTCGCGTTGTCTGGCTTGTTCTACCGCTTGGTGACGCGCCATTTGCAAGTCATGGCCGAGTTTGCCCAGCGTATCGGGGCCGGTCACTGGCAGGAGCCGCTGCGCCTGGATCGCCGCCGTTCGGCGCATGCCGATGAGATCGACACCGTGGCGCATGCACTGGACGACATGCGCCGGGCCATCCTCAGCGACATCGAGCGCCGCGAGCTTGACCGCGTGGCCCTGCAGGACAAGCGTGACGAGCTACAGGCCATGGTCGAGCGGCGTACCGCGAGCCTGGCCCGGGCCAAGGACGAGGCCGAAGCCGCCAACCTGGCCAAGTCACGCTTTTTGGCGACCATGAGCCATGAGCTGCGCACGCCGCTCAATGGCATCCTCGGCATGGCCGAACTGCTACGTGGCGCCAGGCTCGATGCGCTCGACCGGCGACGCCTGGAGGCTTTGTACAAGGCGGGTGAAGGGCTGTTGGCCATTCTTAACGAGGTGCTTTGCTTTGCCCGTCTCGAAGAGGGCGAGAGCCAGGCCGAAATGCTCGGTTTCTCACTGCGCCAGTTGTGCAAGGAGGTGCTGGCATTGCTCGAACCGATGGCCTTGGAACGCGGCGACACCCTGCACGTGGAGGTCGATGAGCAACTGGCGGCGCATCAGCATGGCGCCGAGCAGTACCTGCGTCAGGTGCTGAGCAACCTGCTGGCCAACGCCATCAAGTTCACCGCGCACGGCCAAGTCGAACTCAGGGTGCAGGTGCTGGCCAGCGATCAGAACGGGCAGCGCCTGCGCGTGTCGGTCAGTGACAATGGTATTGGCATCGAACCGGCCATGCAGGCGAAGATTTTTGACCGCTTCGTGCAGGCTAGCGAAGCGGTGGCCCGGCGCTATGGCGGCACTGGCCTGGGCCTGGCGATCTGTAAGCACCTGGTGGAAAAACTTGGCGGCCGCATCGGCCTGGACAGCGTACCGGGGCAGGGCAGCTGCTTCTGGTTCGAGCTCGACATGGCGCGTGGGCAGCCCGCCGTTGCCCATGAGCCGGCCCGCTCGGCGTCGGCCAGCCTGGATATCCTGGTGGTCGAAGACGTAGCGTTGAACCGTGAGGTGGCGGGTGGGTTGCTGGTACGCGATGGCCACCAGGTGTGCTTTGCCGAGGATGCCGAGCAAGCCCTGCACGCCTGTGCCCAGCAGCGCTTCGACCTGATCCTGCTGGATGTGCACTTACCCGGCATGAGCGGGGTCGAGTTGTGCCGGCGCATCCGCGCCACCCCAGGGCCAAACCGTGGCAGCCGGATCCTGGCGCTGACCGCCGGGGTGCAACCGGCGCAAGTCCCCGATTACCTGGCCGCTGGCATGCAGGGGGTGCTGGCCAAACCGCTGCGCCTGGAGCACCTGCGCCAGGCCCTGGCCGAGGTTGCGCCTGCCCCGGTGGCTGCACCTGGCTCGGGCATGGACTGGTCACTGCTGCAAACCCACCGCAGCTTGCTGGGCGAGCAGAAGCTGCAGGCGCTGCTGGCAGTGCTGCGCCAATCGATCGAGCAGCACGCCACGGCGCTGGCCGAAGCCTTGCAGGCACGCGACCGCGCAGCAGTTTCGCACCTGGCGCACCGCCTGGCGGGCAGTTGCGATTCCCTCGGCTTTGCTGGCCTGGCTGGCGTGTTGCGCCGCCTCGAAGACGCCGCCCAAGGCCAAGATGAACAGGCGCTGCTGGCGCTTGGCGAGCCACTAACGGCACAGCTGGAACAGGCCCGCACCACCCTGAAACAGTTGATCCAGAGCTGACGTACAAAAAACTTACGACTTTTTACATCTTTGATCGGTTCGTACAACGGCACCTTACATCCGTTTCCAATAATCGATGGCAACCGTGTTCCACGCGGTCCATGAGGCTTATTGGAGATAACAATAATGACATGCCGTAGCGCTCAGCCCGTCCTTGAACGTTCGTTTTGCACCCCCTGCTACAGCGGGGTGAACCATGACTGACACACACGAAGGCAAAATCCAGCTGACCCGCGCGCTGAAAAGCCGGCACATCTTCATGCTGTCGCTGGGCGGCGTGATCGGCACCGGGCTGTTCATGGGCTCGGGCGTCACCATCAACCACGGCGGGCCGGTGGGGGCGATCCTAGCCTACCTGGTGGCGGGGCTGTTGATGTACCTGGTGATGGTGTGCCTGGGCGAGCTGTCGGTGCAGATGCCGGTTTCCGGTTCGTTCCAGGCCCATGCCACCAAGTTCATCGGCCCAGCCACGGGCTTCATGATTGGCTGGGTGTACTGGATGAGCTGGGCCACCACGGTGGGCCTGGAGTTCACCGCTGCGGGCATGCTGATGACCCGCTGGTTCCCCGAGGTGCCAATCTGGTATTGGTCGGCGTTGTTCGTGGTCGTGCTGTTCGGCCTCAATGCCCTGGCCACACGGGCCTTTGGCGAGGCGGAATACTGGTTCTCGGGGATCAAGGTGGCGACCATACTCGGCTTTATCGTGGTCGGCCTGCTGGTGATCTTCGGCGCCATCCCGCTGAACAACGGGGCGCCGGCACCGATGCTGAACAACTTGGTGGGCGAGTCGCTGTTCCCCCATGGCCTGTCGGCGGTGTTCGCGGTGATGATGACCGTGGTGTATGCCTTCCAGGGCTGCGAAATCATGGGCGTGGCGGCCGGTGAGACCGAGCACCCAGAAAAGAGCATCCCTAGGGCCGTGCGCAACGTGGTGTTCCGCGTGCTGATCTTCTACGTGCTGGCGATTGCCGTGCTGTCGGCCATTGTGCCGTTCGAGCAGGCCGGGTTGATGGAAAGCCCGTTCGTGCAGGTGTTCGACATGGTCGGCATCCCCTATGCGGCCGATCTGATGAACTTCGTCATCCTCACCGCCATCCTGTCGGTAGGTAACTCTGGGCTGTACGCCTCCACGCGCATCCTTTGGGCCATGTCCAAGAGCGGCATGGCACCCAAGAGCCTGTCGCCGCTGAGCAAGCGCGGCGTGCCACTGCGTGCCCTGAGCATCACCCTGTGCTTTGCGCTGGTGTCGCTGATGACCAGCTTCGTAGCTGCCGACACCTTGTTCATGGTGTTGATGGCCGTGAGCGGCATGTCGGGCACTGTGACCTGGATCGTCATCGCCCTGGCGCAGTACCGGTTCCGCAAGGCGTACCTGCGTGATGGCGGGCAATTGCAGGACCTCAAGTACAAGGCGCCGCTGTACCCCTTGGTGCCGCTGCTGTGCATCACCCTGTGCTGTTCGCTGTTCGTGTTTCTGGCCATCGATGAGACCCAGCGGCCATCGTTGTACTGGGGCTTTGGTTTCATTGCCCTGTGCTATGCGGCGTATTACGGGGTGAACCGCCGGCGGCAAGGGGCCTTTGCGCCGAGTGCGCCTGGGGTTTGAAGCCGCTTGTTGGGGGCAGTCTTGTGCTGCGAGAGGCCGGTGCAGGCATCAACATTGTTTTGAGCCTGCACTGGCCTCTTCGCAGCACAAGGCTGCTCCTACAAGGGAAGCGCAAGGGTTTTGATCCGAGTTGTGCAAAGTTGTAACAACCCATCCCGCCTTGTTGAACACTCGTTTAGTATCACCTTCATCACGTCCTCCACCCCAATAACAACAGCGAGGCCTCCCATGACCACCCCGTCATCGTCAGTGTTGAGCAAGGTCGAAGCCGGCGTTGCCTGGCTTACCCTCAACCGCCCCGAGCAGCGCAACGCACTGGACATTCCTACCCTCAAGCAACTGCATGCCCTGCTCGACACCTGCAACAGCGACCCCGCCGTCCGTGTGGTGGTGCTGACCGGCAGCGGGCGCAGCTTCTGTGCCGGCGCCGACCTGGCGGAATGGGCCGAGGCCGAGGCCCGTGGGGCACTGGAAAGCTACGGCTGGACCGAGACCGCCCACGCCCTGATGCTGCGCCTGCACAGCCTCGACAAACCGACCCTGGCCGCCATCAACGGCACCGCCGTCGGCGGCGGCATGGACCTGAGCCTGTGCTGTGACCTGCGCATCGCTGCTGCCTCGGCACGCTTCAAAGCCGGATACACCAGCATGGCCTACAGCCCCGATGCAGGCGCCAGCTGGCACCTGCCACGGCTGATTGGCAGCGAGCAAGCCAAACGGCTGTTGTTCCTCGACGAACTGTGGGGCGCCGAACGGGCCTTGGCGGCAGGGCTGGTGAGTGAGGTCTGCGCCGACGAGCAATTGCCTGCGGTGGCCGCTGAACTGGCGGGCCGCCTGGCCAACGGCCCGACCTTCGCCTACGCGCAGACCAAGCGGCTGATCCGCGAAGGCGCCCAGCGCACCCTGGCCGAGCAACTCGAAGCCGAGCGCCAGGCCGGTGTGCTGTGCGGGCGCAGCCAGGACGGCGCCGAGGCGCTCAAGGCCTCGGTAGAACGGCGCCCAGCGCACTTCGTCGGCCAATAACCCGTTACCTCTTCAGGACCTTCGCAGATGAATTTCCAACTGACCCAAGAACAAGAAATGTTGGTGGATGCGGTACGCAGCTTCGTGGCCAAGGAACTGCTGCCCCATGAAGAAGCGGTAGACCGTGCCGACGCGGTGTCGCCGGAACTGGCCGCGCAGATCCGCGGCAAGGCCATCGCCGCCGGGTTCTATGCCTTCAACATGCCTGAAGAAGTCGGCGGTGGGGGCCTCGATTACCTGTCCCAAGCGCTGATCGAGCGCGAATTGTCCAAAGTTTCCTGGGCACTGCACGTGTTTGTCGCGCGCCCGTCGAAGATCCTCATGGCCTGCAAGGACCAGCAGATCACCGACTACCTGCTGCCGTGCGTGCAGGGCGAAAAGACCGATTGCTTCGCCCTTACCGAGCCTGGTGCGGGCTCTGACGCCAACGCCATCAAGACCCGCGCCGTGCGCCAGGGCGATGACTTCGTGATCAACGGCAGCAAACACTTCATCAGCCACGCTGGGCATGCCGACTTCGCCATCGTCTTCGCGGTGACCGACACCTACGAGCACAACGGGCGCAAACGCAATGCCGTCACCGCCTTGCTGGTCGACCGGGACACTCCCGGCATGACCATACGCCGCGGGCCGAAATGCGTGAGTAACCGCGGCTACCACACCTACGAGCTGTTCTTCGACGACTGCCGGGTGCCGGCCAGCAACGTGCTGGGCGAAGTCGGCAAAGGCTGGGAAGTGGCCAACGCCTGGCTTACCGCTGGCCGGGTGATGGTCGCCGCCAACTGCGTCGGCCAGGCCCAGCGAGCATTGGACGCATCGCTGCAGTGGGCCGCCGACCGCAAGCAATTTGGCCAGCCTATCGGTAGCTATCAAGGGGTGTCGTTCAAGCTGGCAGACATGGCCACGCAGATCCGCGCTGCCGAACTGCTGACCCTGCACACCGCCTGGAAGATGGACCAGGGCAGCATGACCGATGGCGACGCGGGCATGGCCAAGCTGTTTGCCAGCGAAGTGCTGGGCAAGGTCGCTGACGAAGCCGTGCAGATTTTTGGCGGCATGGGCCTGATGGATGAGGGGCCGGTCGAGCGCATCTGGCGCAATGCCCGCATCGAGCGGATCTGGGAGGGCACGTCGGAAATCCAGCGGCACATCATTTCCCGTGAGCTGCTGCGCCCGTTGCTGCGCTGATCGACCTGGAGACTCAGCATGTCGCATTCCAATCGTGACAACCTCAAGCGCCTGCTGGCGCCACGGCACCTGGCCTTCGTGGGCGGGCGCAGCATGGCCCGTGCCCTCAAGCGCTGTGCCGAAGGTGGCTTTGCCGGCCCGCTGTGGCTGGTCAACCCGCAACACGCGAGCCTGGAGGGCATCCCCTGCGTGGCGCGGGTGGCAGACCTGCCATGCGCCCCAGACGCGGTGTTCATCGCCACCCACCGTGAGCTGACCCTGCAGTGTGTCGCGGAACTGGCCGCCATCGGTGCCGGTGGCGCCATCTGCTACGCCTCCGGCTTCGCCGAAAGCGGTGAACAAGGCCGCCTGTTGCAGCAGCGCCTGCTTGAGGCCGCTGGCAGCATGGCTTTGCTTGGCCCCAACTGCTATGGCCTGCTCGACTACTTGCACGGCGCGGCCCTGTGGCCGGTGGCCCATGGCGGCAAGCAGGTGGAGCAGGGCGTGGCGATCCTGACCCAGAGCGGTAACTTCGCCTACAACCTGTCCATGAGCGACCGCTCGCTGCCGGTGGCCTACATGGCATCGGTCGGCAACCAGGCGCAGTTGGGCGTGGCCGAGTTGATGGACGTGCTGCTCGACGACCCACGGGTGACCGCCATCGGCTTGCACCTCGAGGGCCTGAAAAACGTGCCGGGCTTTGCCCGCGCCGCCTACAAGGCACTGCAACAGGGCACCCCGATCATTGCCCTGAAAACCGGCGTGTCGCAGATCGGCGCTGAACTGGCGCTCAGCCACACCAGTTCGCTGTCAGGCTCCGATGCCCTGTACGACAGCCTGTTCCAGCGCCTGGGCGTGATCCGCGTGAGTGGCCCGGTAAGCTTCGTCGAGACCCTCAAGGCCGCCGCCTGTGGCCGTTTACCGGCCGGCGACCGGCTGATCGCCCTGGCCTGTTCGGGCGGCGATGCGGGCTTGATCGCCGACTACGCTGAGCGCAACCAGTTGCGCCTGCCCGCGCTGGCGCCAGGGCAGGTGAGGGCACTGGCCCAGGTACTTCCGGCCTACGCCAACCTGGTCAATCCGCTGGACTTCACAACAGCGATCTGGGGCGATGAAGTGGCCCTGCAACAGATGCTCGACAGCACACTGGGGGCTGACGCCGACGCTGCCATGCTGGTGCTCGACTACCCCGCAGCGTTCACCGGTGAGCGCAAGGAATGCGACCTGTTGCTGGCGCTTTACTGCGACGCCCTGGCGCGCCACGGCAAGATCGGCTTCGTCACCTCGGCGTTTCCCGAGCTGTTGCCAGCCTCGGCCCGTGAGCGCCTGCATGCCCATGGCATCGCGGCGCTGCAAGGCGTGGAAGATGGCCTGGCCGCGTGGGGGCGGATCGCGGCCTATCAGCGCAACCGCCAGCGACTGCTGGAACAAGGCGAGGCGGCGCAGGTGCCGCTGTGCCCACGGCCCCTCGCAGGTGAAAGCCGCCTGCTGGACGAATGGCAGTCCAAGCAGGCCCTGAGTGCGTTTGGCCTGCCGGTGCCGGGCGGGGTGCTGAGTACCCCGGAGCACGCGCTAAACGATGCCAACCGCGTTGGCTACCCGCTGGTGCTCAAGGCGGTCAGTGCGCAGTTGCCGCACAAGACCGAAGCCGGTGCGGTGGCGTTGAACCTGCGTGATGCCGCAGCGCTGCAGGCCGCCCTGGCGCAGATGCGCCAGCGCATCGACGCCTATGCGCCGGGGGTGGCGTTCGACCAGGTCTTGCTCGAACCCATGGCGCCGCCACCCTTGGCCGAGTTGATCGTCGGCATCAAGCGTGAAAACGACTTCGCCCTGGCCTTGGTGATCGGGGCGGGCGGTGTGCTGGTGGAGCTGCTCAAAGACAGCGTCAGCCTGTTGCTGCCCACCACCGACAGCGCCATTCGCGCAGCGCTGCTTGGCCTGCGCAGCGCCAGCCTGCTGCAGGGTTTTCGGGCGCGCCCGGCTGCCGACCTGGATGCCCTGGTGGCGGCGATCCGCGCGGTGGCCGACTACGCCTGCGAAAACGTCGGGCAGCTGCTGGAACTGGATGTGAACCCATTGATGGTCGGCGCCCACGGCACCACCGCGGTCGATGCGCTGATCCGCCTCGGCCAGTTGCAAGGAGATCAGCATGAATGAGCACTCGATGACCGCCGGCCAGGCGCTGGTACGGCTGCTGGCCAACTATGGGGTGGATACCGTGTTCGGCATCCCGGGGGTGCATACCCTGGAGCTGTACCGCGGCTTGCCCGGCAGTGGCATCCGCCATGTGCTGACGCGGCATGAGCAGGGCGCGGGCTTCATGGCCGATGGTTACGCCCGGGTCAGCGGCAGGCCGGGCGTGTGTTTTGTCATCACCGGCCCAGGCGTGACCAATGCCGCCACTGCCATCGGCCAGGCCTATGCCGACTCGATCCCGTTGCTGGTGATCTCCAGCGTCAACCACACCGCCAGCCTGGGCAAAGGTTGGGGCTGCCTGCACGAAACCCAGGACCAGCGCGCCATGACCGCGCCGATCACGGCGTTTTCCGCCGTGGCACTGAGCGCTGAAGACCTGCCCGAGCTGATTGCCCGTGCCTGGGCAGTGTTCGACAGCGAACGCCCGCGCCCGGTGCACATCTCGGTCCCGCTGGACGTGCTGGCCGCGCCGGTTGCCCGCGACTGGAGCAACGCGGTGGTACGCCGCCCCGGGCGCGGTCAGCCCCACCGGGGCACGCTGGCGCAGGCCGCGCTGAAACTGGCCGCAGCGAAACGGCCAATGATCATCGCCGGCGGTGGCGCACTGCAGGCCGCGGCGCAACTCGAACAGTTGAGTACCCGCTTGGCAGCGCCGCTGTTCACCAGCGTCGCTGGCAAGGGCTTGCTGCCGCCTGAGGCGTCATTGAATGCGGGTTCTAGCCTGTGCGTCGCGCCGGGCTGGCAGATGATCAGCGAAGCCGATGTGGTGTTGGCGGTGGGTACCGAAATGGCCGATACCGACTTCTGGCGCGAGCGCTTGCCGCTCACGGGTGAGTTGCTGCGGGTCGACATCGACCCACGCAAGTTCAATGATTTTTACCCGTGCGCGGTGGCCTTGCACGGTGATGCTCGACAGACCCTCGACGCTTTGCTGGCGCACCTGCCCGAGGTCGAGCGCGACCCTCGCCAGGCTATAGACGCGGTGGCCGGCCTACGCCAGGCCATTCGCACTGGGCACGCACCGTTGCAGGCCATCCACCAGGCCATTCTCGACCGCATCGACGCGGTGCTGCCAGACAACGCCTTCATCAGCAGCGACATGACCCAACTGGCCTACACCGGCAACTACGCCTTTGCCAGCCGGGCGCCGCGCAGCTGGTTGCACCCCACCGGTTACGGCACCCTCGGCTATGGCTTGCCGGCGGGTATCGGCGGCATGCTCGCCACTGACCATCGCCCCGGCCTGGTGCTGGTGGGCGACGGTGGCTTTCTCTACACCGCCCAGGAGCTGGCCACCGCCGTCGAGGAACTGGACCGGCCGTTGGTGGTATTGCTGTGGAACAATGACGCCCTTGGCCAGATCCGCGACGATATGCTCGGCCTGGATATCGAGCCGATCGGCGTACTGCCGCGCAACCCTGATTTCATCGGCCTGGCCCGTGCGTTTGGCTGCGCGGTGCGTCAGCCACGTGACCTGGATGCCTTGCAGGCTGACCTGGCCGACGGCTTCGCCACGCCAGGCGTGACCTTTATCGAACTCAAACATACCTGCGTCTGCTGACCGCAGCGCATCGTCCATAACAAGAGAAACCACCATGCAATTTCGCCGTACGCTCCTCGCTGCCTCCCTGGCCCTGCTGATCACTGGTCAAGCCCCGCTGTATGCTGCCCCTCCGCTGTCGATGGACAACGGCAGCAACGCGCTGACCGTGCAAAACAGCAACGCCTGGGTCGAGATCAGTGCCAGTGCCTTGCAACACAACATTCGCACCCTGCAAGCGGAGCTGGGTGGCAAGTCCAAGCTGTGCGCCGTGCTCAAGGCAGACGCCTACGGCCACGGTATTGGCCTGGTGATGCCGTCGGTGATCGCCCTTGGCGTGCCTTGCGTGGCGGTTGCCAGCAACGAGGAAGCCCGCGTGGTGCGGGCCAGCGGCTTCACCGGGCAACTGGTGCGGGTACGCCTGGCCAGCCTGAGCGAACTGGAAGATGCCCTGCAATACGACATGGAAGAGCTGGTCGGCAGCGCCGAGTTCGCCCGCCAGGCCGATGCCATCGCCGAGCGCCATGGCAAGACTTTGCGCATTCACCTGGCACTCAACTCCAGCGGCATGAGCCGTAACGGCGTGGAAATGGCCAGCTGGAGCGGGCGAGGTGAGGCACTGCAGATCACCGACCAGAAGCACCTCAAGCTGGTGGCGTTGATGACCCACTTCGCCGTGGAAGACAAGGATGACGTGCGCAAGGGCTTGGCAGCGTTCAACGAGCAGGCCGACTGGTTGATCAAGCATGCCAAGCTCGACCGCCGCCAACTGACCCTGCACGCCGCCAACTCGTTCGCCACCCTGGAGGTACCGGAAGCACGCCTGGACATGGTCCGCACCGGCGGTGCGCTGTTCGGCGACACCGTGCCCGAGCGTACCGAGTACAAGCGCGCCATGCAGTTCAAGTCGCGGGTGGCGGCGGTGCACAGCTACCCGGCTGGCAACACTGTCGGCTATGACCGCACCTTCACCCTGGCGCGCGACTCGCGCCTGGCCAATATCACCGTCGGCTATTCCGACGGCTACCGCCGGGTGTTCACCAACAAGGGCCATGTGCTGATCAACGGCCACCGCGTGCCGGTGGTGGGCAAGGTGTCGATGAACACCTTGATGGTCGATGTCACCGACTTCCCCGACGTCAAGAACGGCAACGAGGTGGTGCTGTTCGGCAAACAGGCCGGTGGCGAGATTACCCAAGGCGAGATGGAGGAAATCAACGGCGCATTGCTGGCCGACCTCTACACCGTGTGGGGCAGCTCGAACCCCAAGATTCTCGTCGATTGACCGCATTGGAAGGGAGACTGCCATGCGCTATGCCAAGCTGACCCAACGCATCGCCGGTGACGGTGTTGCCGCCTGGGACATCCACTACCGCGCCCTGGCGATGCAGGCCGAGGGCAAAGACGTTCTGCTGCTGTCGGTGGGCGACCCGGACTTCGACACCCCGGCCCCCATCGTCGAAGCGGCCATCGACAGCCTGCGTGCCGGCCACACTCATTACGCTGATGTACGCGGCAAGCTGGCGCTGCGCCAGGCCATTGCCGATCGCCACCGGCAGCGCAGCGGCCAGCCCGTCAGCGCTGACCAGGTCACGGTACTGGCGGGTGCCCAGTGCGCCTTGTTTTGCGTCGCCCAGTGCGTGCTCGACCCGGGTGATGAAGTGATCGTCGCCGAGCCGATGTACGTCACTTACGAGGCGGTGTTCGGTGCCTGTGGTGCCACGGTGGTGCCGGTGCCGGTCAAGCCGGAGAACGGCTTTCGGGTGTGCCCGCAGGACGTGGCCGCGCGCATTACCCCACGCACCCGCGCCCTGGCCCTGAACAGCCCGCACAACCCTTCGGGCGCGAGCTTGCCGCGCTCGACCTGGGAGGCGTTGGCCGAGCTGTGCGTCGCCCATGACCTGTGGCTGATCTCCGACGAGGTTTACAGCGAACTGTTGTACGAAGGCGAGCATGTCAGCCCGGGCAGCCTGCCCGGCATGGCCGAGCGCACCGCGACCCTCAACAGCCTGTCGAAATCCCATGCCATGACCGGGTGGCGGGTGGGCTGGGTGGTGGGCTCGCCTGAGCTGGCCACGCACCTGGAGAACCTGGCGCTGTGCATGCTCTATGGCTCGCCGGACTTTATCCAGGACGCCGCCGTGGTGGCCTTGAATCAGCCCTTGCCCGCCCTTGAGGCGATGCGCGACGCCTATCGCCAGCGCCGGGACCTGGTGTGCGAACAGCTGGCCGGTTGCCCGGGCGTCAAGGCGCTCAAACCCGACGGTGGCATGTTCGTGATGGTCGATATCCGTGAAACCGGCCTCAGTGCCCAGGCCTTCGCTGACCGCCTGCTGGACCGCGAAGGCGTGTCGGTATTGGCGGGAGAAGCCTTTGGCCCGAGCGCCGCCGGGCATATTCGCCTGGGGTTGGTAGTAGGCGCAGAGGCTTTGGCCGAGGCCTGCCAGCGCATTGCCCGGTGTGCGGGTGAACTGATGCAAGGAGAACTGTCGTGAACGTCCTGATCGTCCATGCTCACCCCGAGCCGCAATCCTTCACTGCCGCCCTGCGTGACCAGGCGGTGGCTACCTTTCGCGCCCAGGGCCACGCGGTCAAGGTCAGCGACCTGTATGCCATGGGTTGGAACCCGGTGGCCGGTGCGGACGATTTCGCCACGCGGGAAAACCCCGAGTACCTGGTGTATGCGCTGG
The DNA here is from genome assembly GCF_024748985.1 of Pseudomonas sp. B21-031. Classification (NCBI taxonomy): domain Bacteria; kingdom Pseudomonadati; phylum Pseudomonadota; class Gammaproteobacteria; order Pseudomonadales; family Pseudomonadaceae; genus Pseudomonas; species Pseudomonas sp. B21-031. The sequence goes on from NZ_CP087181.1 coordinate 2,339,575, forward strand.
AGCAGCGCCTGGGGGTGAAGAGTGGTTCCATTGCCGCGGATATCCAGCAAGAGCTGGACAAGCTGTTATGGGCCGACTTGCTGGTGTTGAACTTCCCAGTCTTCTGGTTCTCGGCGCCGGCCATGCTCAAGGGCTGGATCGACCGGGTGCTGGTGTCGGGCGTCTGTTATGGCGGCAAGCGCTTCTACGACCAGGGTGGGCTGGCCGGCAAGAAGGCACTGGTGACGGTGACCCTTGGCGGGCGTGAGCACATGTTTGGCGAAGGGGCTATCCATGGGCCGTTTGAGGACATGTTGCGGCCGATTCTGCGGGGGACGTTGGCGTACGTCGGCTTCGACGTGCTGCCGCCATTTGTGGCCTGGCATGTGCCGTATATCAGCGACGAAGCGCGCCAGGGTTTTCTGCAGCAGTACCAGCAGCGCCTGGAGCAGTTGGCGGATGATCAGCCGCTGGTGTTCCCGCGGTTGGCGCAGTTCGATGAGGCGTTGTACCCGTTGGCGTGAATCAACCCGAGTTTGAGTCGATTGATCCGGCCCTATCGCCGGCAAGCCGGCTCCCACAGTTACCGCACCGACTCTGGATTGTGTGCGATACCTGTGGGAGCCGGCTTGCCGGCGATAGGGCTATGAGTACCTACCAATGAGTATCTGCCCAAAAACGACCACCCACACATTCGGGGTATGTTGCCCTCAAGCAAATCCCCCGATAGTGAACCCATCGGCTCGATCCGGAGCAGTCACACGATGGAGTTGCTATGCGCAAGGCACTGAAGGTGATTGGCAGCCTGTTGCTGGCGTCGGCCGCGACGCAGGCACTGGCGGTAGAGGGGGACAGCGGTAACACGTTAAGGCTGTACAACTGGACCGACTACATCGGCGAAACCACCTTGGCCGACTTCGAGAAGGCCACCGGCATCAAGGTCATCTACGACACCTTCGATGGCTACGAAACCGTCCAGACCAAGCTGCTCACCGGCCGCTCCGGCTACGACCTGGTAATGCTCAACGCCTCCCTGGTACCCCCGTTGATTCAGGCCGGCGTGTTCCAGCCGCTGGACAAGCAGCAACTGCCCAGCTGGCACAACCTGGATGAGCAGGTGGTGAGCAACCTGCAAGGTTATGACCCCGGCCTCAAGTACTCGGCACCCTATACCTGGGGCAGCTCCGGGATCACTTACAACGTCGACAAGATCACCGCGCGCATGCCCGATGCTCCGATCGGCTCGTTGGCCATGCTGTTCGACCCCAAGATCGTTTCGCGCTTCGCCGACTGCGGTGTCACCCTGATGGACGCGCCGACCGAGGTGATTCCGCTGGCCCTGCAGTACCTGGGCAAGGACCCCCGCAGCGCAGCGCCCGCCGACCTCAAGGCTGCCGAGCAGTTGCTGATGGGCATTCGCCCGTACATTCGCAAGTTCGACTCGGTCAACTACCTCACCAGCCTGCCCAACGGCGATGTTTGCCTGGCCCTGACCTGGTCAGGTGACTACGCCACCGCCCAGGCCCGAGCCATGGAAGCGAAAAAGGCCATCAAGCTGGCGTTTTTCATCCCCAAGGAAGGCTCGCTGATCTGGTTCGACAACCTCTACATCCCCAAGGACGCGCCGCACGCGGCCAATGCTCACCGCTTCATCGAGTTTTTGCTGCAGCCGCAGACCATGGCCAAGGTCACCGACTTCATCCACTACGCCAACAGCAATGCGGCTGCCACGGCGCTGGTGCACGCCGACATCCGTCAGGACCCGGCGATCTACCCCGATGCCCAGACCCGCGAGCGCCTGTTCGCCCAGAAGACCCAGAGCCCCAAGGACATGCGCGCCATCACCCGGGTCTGGAGCACGGTCAAGACCGGTTTCTGAACACTGCCAACCGATTCCCGCCAAGGAGCTGCCCATGGCCACACCCAGCAAAGCATTCGCCATCGCCCATGACCCACTGGTGGACGCCGACAAGGCCCACTACATGCACGGCTACCATGTGTTCGACGAGCACCGCGAGCAAGGTGCGCTGAACATCGTCGCAGGTGAGGGCGCCTACATTCGCGATACCCACGGCAACCGTTTTCTCGATGCGGTCGGCGGCATGTGGTGCACCAACATCGGCCTGGGCCGTGAAGAGATGGCCCTGGCCATCGCCGACCAGGTGCGTAAGCTGGCCTACTCCAACCCGTTCTCCGACATGGCCAATGACGTTGCCATCGCGCTGTGCCAGAAGCTCGCGCAACTGGCGCCAGGTGACCTCGACCACGTGTTTCTCACCACCGGTGGCTCTACCGCCGTCGATACCGCCTACCGGCTGATTCAGTACTACCAGAACTGCCGGGGCAAGCCGGACAAGAAGCACGTGATCGCGCGCTACAACGCCTATCACGGCTCCACCACCCTGACCATGGCGATCGGCAACAAGGCTGCCGACCGCGTGCCAGAGTTCGACTACGCCCATGACTTGATCCACCATGTCTCCAACCCCAATCCATACCGCGCCCCGGACGACATGGACGAGGCCGAGTTCCTCGACTTCCTCGTGGCCGAGTTCGAGGACAAGATCCTCTCCCTGGGCGCCGACAACGTGGCGGCGTTCTTCGCCGAACCGATCATGGGCTCGGGCGGGGTGATCATCCCGCCCAAGGGCTACTTCGAGCGCATGTGGCAGGTGTGCCAGACCTACGACATCCTGTTCGTCGCCGACGAGGTGGTGACCTCGTTCGGGCGCCTGGGCACCTTCTTCGCCAGTGAGGAGCTGTTCGGCGTTACGCCAGACATCATCACCACCGCCAAGGGCCTGACCTCGGCCTACCTGCCGCTGGGCGCGTGCATCTTCTCCGAGCGGATCTGGCAGGTGATCGCCGAGCCGGGCAAGGGCCGCTGCTTCACCCATGGGTTCACCTACAGCGGGCACCCGGTGTGCTGCACGGCGGCATTGAAGAACATCGAAATCATCGAACGCGAGCAGCTGCTGACGCACGTCAAGGACGTCGGCAGCTACCTGGAACAACGGCTGCAAACCTTGCGCGACCTGCCTTTGGTGGGGGATGTGCGTTGCCTGAAACTGATGGCCTGTGTCGAGTTCGTTGCCGACAAAGCCAGCAAGGCGCTGTTCCCTGACGCGGTCAACATCGGTGAGCGCATCCACAGCAAAGCCCAGGCCAAGGGGCTGCTGGTACGGCCGATCATGCACCTGAACGTGATGTCGCCGCCGTTGATCATCACGCATGCGCAAGTCGACGAGATCGTCGAAACCCTGCGCCAGTGCATCATCGAAACGGCGCGCGAACTGACCGCGCAAGGGCTGTACCAAGGGCGATGAGCCTGGCGCAAAGGGCTGTGCGTGGGCGTGCCTGGCAGGCTAGACTGCCGGGCATGACCCAGGCCACTTCCGACACTCCGCTCACCCTCTCGCTGGGGGCGCTGCAGCACTGGCATGCAGCGCTGCAGCGTGCGCTCGCCCACAGTGAATCAGCCGATGCCCTGAGCTACGTCGCGGCTGCGATTAGCCAACTGGTGCAGGTCGAGTCGATGATGATCAGCCTCGAATGCCAGGGGCGCGCACCGCGCCTGCTGTACAAGCAGGGCATCCCCGAGGTGCATCGTGATGCGGTGCTTGAGCGTTACTTCAGCGCGGGCTACCTGCTCGACCCCTTTTGCCTGGCCGTGCAGAGTGGCCTGGCCGAAGGGTTCTATCACTTGCAGGAAATCGCCCCGGACAACTTCTTCGACAGCGACTACTACAAGGCCTACTACCTGGGCACCGGCTGCAGTGAAGACAGTTACTACATCGTCGACCTCAGCGAGGGCCGCAAGCTCTCGTTCAGCTTGTTTCAGGGGTGCAGTGGCACGCGTTTGAGCAGCGGGCAGATCGACCTGTTGCGGGCGGTCGAGCCAATGGTGCGCGAGCTGCTGGTGCGTTATGCCCGCTACAACCTTGAACCTGCCACGGCCTCGGCTGAACGGGGCAGCGTACAGGCAGCGTTCGAGAGTTTTGGCTGCCAGGTGCTTACGGATCGTGAGCGTGAAGTGGCGCACATGATTTTGCGCGGGCACTCGGTGAAGTCCACGGCGGTGGAGTTGGGGATCTCGCCGGAGACCGTGCGCATGCACCGCAAGAATTTGTACCTGAAGCTTGAGATCAATTCACAGTCGGAGCTGTTTGCGCGGTTTATCGACTGGTTGCGCCAGGGTGCCGACGAGCACACCCTGGCGTTGTAGGCGCGGCCCTGCGACGTCAGGCCTCGATCAGGGCAGTGATGGCCCGGCCGACTTCCTGGGTGGACTTTTGCCCGCCCATGTCGCGGGTGGTATCGCCTGCGGCGATGACCTGCTCGATGGCCTTGAGGATGTCGTCGTGAGCGGCGCGGTAGCGCGGGTTGGCACCGTCATTGCCGAGGAATTCGAGCATCAGCGCACCGGACCAGATCATCGCGATCGGGTTGGCGATGTTCTTGCCGAAGATGTCCGGCGCCGAGCCGTGTACCGGTTCGAACAGGGACGGGAACTTGCGTTCGGGGTTGAGGTTGGCCGAAGGGGCGATGCCGATGGTGCCTGCGCAGGCTGGGCCGAGGTCGGAAAGGATGTCGCCGAACAGGTTAGAGGCCACGACCACGTCGAAGCGGTCCGGTTGCAGCACGAAGCGGGCGCAGAGGATATCAATGTGCTGCTTGTCCCAGCTGATTTCCGGATAATTGGCAGCCATGGCTGCGGTGCGTTCGTCCCAGTACGGCATGCTCACGGCCATGCCGTTGGACTTGGTGGCCGAGGTGACGTGCTTGCGCGCGCGGGTTTGTGCTACGTCGAAGGCGTATTTGAGGATGCGGTCGACCCCACGGCGAGTGAACACTGATTCTTGCAGCACAATCTCGTTTTCGGTGCCTTCGAACATGCGCCCGCCCAGGGACGAGTACTCGCCTTCGGTGTTCTCGCGGACCACCACGAAGTCGATGTCGCCGGGTGCGCGGCCGGCCAGCGGGCAGGGCACGCCCGGGAACAGGCGCACCGGGCGAATGTTCACGTACTGGTCGAAGTCGCGGCGGAATTTGAGCAGCGAGCCCCACAGCGAGATGTGGTCCGGGACCTTGTCGGGCCAGCCGACTGCGCCGAAGTACAAGGCGTCGAAGCCTTTAAGCTGCTCGAACCAGTCGTCCGGCATCATCTTGCCGTGGGCCAGGTAGTAATCGCAGCTGGCCCACTCGAAGAACTCGAAGCTGATGGCCAGGCCGTGCTTGCGAGCGGCAGCCTCGACCACGCGAATGCCTTCGGGGAGCACTTCGGTGCCGATGCCGTCACCGGGGATGGCTGCGATTCTGAATGTCTTGGTCATGGGGCGCACTCGTTGGCTAGGGAACAGGTGCGAGCCATGCTATAAGGTATTCAATCGGAGATAATCCAGCCTTTCATGGATTCTTGGAACACGAAATGTGAATAATCTGCCCAACCTCGACGACCTTAATATCTTTCTGCAGGTGGCCAAGCGCGCCAGCTTTGCCGCCGTGGCCGACGAGTTGGGCATGTCGGCGGCGTACATCAGCAAACGCATTCGCGTGCTCGAGCAAAACCTGGAGGTGCGTTTGCTGCACCGCACCACGCGGCGGGTGACGATCAGCGAAGAGGGTGAGCGGGTGTACCAGTGGGCGCTGCAGATTTTCGATGCGGTGCAGCGCATGGGCGATGACATCAGTGCCCAGCACCGCGAACCGGCAGGGCAACTGCGCATCGCCAGCAGCTTGGGCCTGGGGCGCAGGTTCGTGGCCCCAGCCTTGTCGGAACTGGCCGAGCGCTACCCGCGTCTGGATATTCGGCTGGATGTGCATGATCGCCTGGTGGACATGATCGAGGAGGGGGTCGACCTGGACATCCGCGTGGGCGATACCATTGCGCCCAACCTGATCGCCAAGTTGCTGGCCAAGAACCGTCGGGTGCTCTGTGCTTCACCTGCGTACCTGGCGCGGCAAGGCACACCTAAAGTGCTGGCCGACCTGGGCAGCCATGACTGCCTGGTAATCAAGGAGCGCGACCACCCGTTTGGTATCTGGCAGCTCAAAGGCCCTCAGGGTCAAGAAAGCGTGCGGGTGACGGGGGGATTGTCCAGCAACCATGGCGAGGTGGCCCACCAGTGGTGCCTGGATGGGCGAGGAATATTGTTGCGCTCCTGGTGGGATGTGCACGACAGCCTGCTGGATGGGCGCCTGGTGCAGGTGTTGAGTGACTATCACCAGCCGGCGGATATCTGGGCCGTGTATACCTCGCCGCTGGCAAGTTCGGCCAAGGTGCGGGTGGCGGTGGATTTCTTCCGGCAGTATTTTGCCGAGCGGTATAGGTTGCCGGGGTAGCCGGGCTCTAGTGTTGTGGCGCCTATGAGATCGAGCGCCGCCCGCGCGGCGCTTCGCAGCACAAGGCTGCTCCTACATTTTTTCGGGCCAATTTTTCCTGAGGCGGTCGCGCGCGCTGGTACAGGCGTTGCGAAACAACTGTAGGAGCAGCCTTGTGCTGCGAATCGCCGCGCGTGCGGCGCCCGATCTCATAAACGCCCCAGAAACCAAGTCAGGCAACCAATGCCTACCTCACCGGTATCCGGCTAACCGCCTTGATTTCCCGCAGGGCCAAGCTCGACTGGATCGACGCTATGCCAGGTTGCCGCCGCAGCACGTCTTCGACGAAACGGCCATAGCTTTCCAGGTCGGTCGCCAGCACCGTCAGCACATAATCAGCCTCCCCCGTAACCTTGTGGCAGGACAATACCTGGGGCAATTTCAGAATCACCTGCTCGAAGTCGTCAGGTGCTTCGGCCGAATGGTTGCCGAAGCGCACCTGGGCGAAGGCCATGACGTCATAACCCAGTTTCTTGCGGTCCAGGTTGGCTTGGTAGTCCTTGATCAGGCCCAACTCCTCCAGGCGTTTGCGCCTGCGCCAGCAGGGGGTCACGGTCATCGACAGGCGCTCGCCCAGGGCGGCGCTGGACAAGGTGCCGTCCTCCTGCAGCAGGCGCAGCAGTTCGCGGTCTACTTCGTCCAGTTCTTCGTAAGCAAAGGCTTTGCTCATTATGGGGATACCGGGTGAGTGTTTCGCTCAAGCATCCGGTTTGGCTGAGCATAAAGCAAAGCATTTTCAGCGGTCTGTCGCGAAAATTGGTTATCCGATACCACCTTGAAAAAGGACATTCGCGTGCTGACAGTCTTTAGCAACAAACACCGCTTGCACCATGGCTCCGAGCTCAAGGACGGGGCCATCACGCCGTCATTCGAGAACCCTCAGCGTGCCGATACCGTGCTGGCGCGTGTGCAGTCCACAGGCCTGGGCGATGTCATCGCCGAGCAATCGTTCGACCGTGCCTGCTATGTCGCGGCGCACAGCGAGCGCTATGTAAGCTTTCTGGAAAATGCCTGGGCAGAATGGACCGCCACCGGCAAGACCCATGATGCGCTGCCGCTGGTATGGCCGGTGCGCGACCTGGCCATCGACCGGGAGCCGGGCTTCATCGATGGCAAACTGGGCTTCTACGCCATGGACGCCGGCGCGCCGATTACCGGCGGCACCTGGGAAGCCGTGCGCAGCAGTGCCAACGTGGCACTGACCGGCATGCAGCGTGTAATCGATGGCGCGCCCAGTGCCTTCGCCCTGTGCCGCCCCCCTGGGCACCATGCGGCCCGCGAGTACATGGGCGGCTATTGCTACCTCAACAATGCCGCCATTGCCGCCGAACGCTGCCTGAGCCAGGGTGCACGGCGCGTTGCCGTGCTGGACGTGGATTTCCACCACGGCAACGGCACGCAGAACATTTTCTATGACCGCCCCGATGTGTTTTTCGCCTCGATCCACGGTGATCCGCATGTCTCCTACCCGTACTTCTCCGGCTATGCCCACGAACAGGGCGCGGGGGCCGGGGAGGGCTTCAATGCCAACTATCCGCTGGGCAAAGGCACCCTCTGGGCGCAGTACCGGCTGGCGTTGCAGGACGCGCTCAAGCGCGTTGTCGCGCACCAGCCGGACTTTCTTGTCGTGTCGCTTGGCGTCGATACCTTCGAGGACGACCCGATCAGCCACTTCAAGCTCACCAGCGAAGACTTTCTGCGCCTGGGCGCCGAGATCGCACGCGTAGGCATCCCGACGCTGTTCGTGATGGAGGGCGGCTACATGGTCGATGAAATCGGCATCAATGCCGTCAACACGCTGCAAGGGTTCGAAGGCGCGGTTCGATAGCACACCGTGGCAAGGCCCTGCGCGGGCCTTGTTCGAAAGCCCTGATACCCACAATAAAAAGAGGTCGCTCATGCAAGACATGTCCGCAAGCCTTGATCAAAGCAAACCTACAGACTCAGCCCAAGATGGGCACCTCAAACGCACGCTGGAAAATCGCCATATCCAGCTGATCTCCATTGGTGGCGCCATCGGCACCGGCTTGTTCATGGGCTCGGGCAAGGTCATCGCGCTGTCCGGTACCTCTATTCTGCTGGTCTACGCGATCCTCGGTTTTTTCGTGTTCTTCGTCATGCGTGCCATGGGCGAACTGCTGCTTTCTGACCTGCGTTTCAAATCGTTCGCCGACATCGTCGCCCACTACCTGGGCCCGCGCGCCGGCTTCGTGCTGAGCTGGTCCTACTGGCTGAGCTGGAGCGTGGCGGTGGTCGGCGACGTGGTGGTCGTGGCGGGGTTCTTCCAGTACTGGTATGCGGATGTGCCTGCCTGGATACCGGCGTTCTTCACACTGTTCGTGCTGCTTGGGCTGAACATGCTGGCGGTGCGGATCTTCGGCGAAGTGGAGTTCTGGTTCGGGATCATCAAGATCGTGGCCATCGTCACGCTGATCATCACCGCAGCGGTGATGATCGCCACCGCCTATGTGTCACCCAATGGCGTGGTGGCCTCGCTGTCCAACGTGGTGGCGCCCGGCGCGGTGCTGCCCCATGGCATCAGTGGGTTTTTCGCAGGCTTCCAGATTGCCGTGTTTTCCTTCGCTGGCACCGAGCTGATCGGTACCACCGCCGCCGAGGCAAAGAACCCGCACCGTTCGCTGCCCAAGGCCATCAACACCATTCCTTTGCGCATCCTGCTGTTCTACATCCTGGCGCTGGTGTGCATCATTAGCGTGGTCTCGTGGGCAGAAGTGCCGGCCAACCGCAGCCCCTTCGTCGAGCTGTTCCTGTTGGCCGGCTTTCCCGCCGCTGCTGGCATGCTCAACTTCGTGGTGCTGACGTCGGCGGCATCCTCTGCCAACAGCGGCGTCTATTCCGGCTGTCGAATGCTGTTCGGCCTGGCTGAGCGTCGCAATGCACCCGCCATCTTTGCCAGGCTTTCGGCCCTCAGCGTGCCGGTGCACAGTTTGCTGTTTTCGGCGATGTGCATGCTGGCCGGGTTGGCCCTGTTGTTCATCATCCCCGAGGTGATGACGGTGTTCACGCTGATTTCGACCATCTCGGCGATCCTGGTGATCTTCACCTGGTCGATGATCCTTGCCGCGTACATCGCCTACCGCAAGCACAACCCGGCCGCGCACCAGGCGTCGAAGTTCAAACTGCCGGGTGGCGTGCCGATGGCCGTCACCTCGCTGGGCTTCCTCGGCTTCGTGCTGGTGCTTCTGGCCCTTGAGCCGGATACGCGGATGGCCCTGTGCGTGATGCCGTTGTGGTTTGTCTTTCTGCTTGTGGCTTATCGTCGGCGCAAGGCCTAACGCCCCTTGGCCAGGTAGGCGGCATATTCATCATCCGGCACCATGCTGCCACCGGTGCCCCACACCAAGTGGGTCGCGTTGGCCATGCGCTGCGCCGTCAGCCCCATGCGCGCCAGGTACTGCGTTGCTTGAAGTACCTGCACCATGCCAGGCATGCCGGCCAGCGCCGAGGGCTCGAGGCGTACCTGCTCCAAGTCATGGGCCAGCACCAGCAATTGGTACAGCCGCTCGTCCGTGACCGTGTAGTAGCCGTCGAGCAGGCGCTGCATGGCCTTGCCGACAAAGCCGGAAGGGCGGCCTACCGCCAGGCCATCGGCTGCGGTGACGTTGTCGATGCCGAAGTCCTGCACGCTGGTTTCGTCATGCAGCCCGGTGTACACGCCAAGGAACATGCAGGGCGAATGGGTGGGTTCGGCGAAGACGCAGTGCACGTGATCACCAAACAGCAACTTCAAGCCGAACGCCACCCCGCCAGGACCGCCACCCACGCCGCAGGGCAGGTAGACGAACAGCGGGTGCTCGGCATCGACCTTGATGCCGGCCGCCTTGAACTGGCCCTGCAAGCGTTCGGCAGCCACGGCATAACCGAGGAACAGGTGAGGCGAGTTTTCATCATCGACGAAGTAGCAAGTAGGGTCCGCTGCTGATTGCTGGCGGCCTTGTTCCACCGCAACGCTGTAGTCGGAGGGGTACTCGATCACGCTTACGCCGTTGGCGCGCAGTTTGTCCTTTTTCCACTGCCGCGCATCCGACGACATGTGCACCGTGGCCTGGAAACCCAGCCGTGCGCTCATGATACCGATCGACAGCCCGAGGTTGCCGGTCGAGCCGACCGCAACCTTGTACTGGCTGAAAAATTGCCGGGCGTCATCGCTGGCCAATACCCGGTAATCGCTGTCCAGGGTGATCAGCCCGGCCGCCAGCGCCAGGTCTTCGGCATGCTTGAGTACTTCGTGGATGCCGCCGCGGGCCTTGATTGAGCCGGAAATCGGCAGCTCGCTGTCGGCCTTGAGCCAGAGCACACCGCCTTGGGCAAGGCCGGCCTCTTGCAGCAAGGTGCGCTGCAGGGCAAGCAGCGGGCGAATCGGCGATTCGATGATGCCGCCAGACACGGCGGTGTCGGGGAACACCTCGGCCAGGTACGGGGCAAACCGCTGCAGCCGGGCACTGGCTGCGCTGACGTCGGCGGCAGTGAGGCCGACGTCGCCCAGGGCTTGCGCGGTGGGCACGATGCCTGGGTTGAACCAGCAGGTTTCGCGCAGCGCGACCAGGTCCTCGACCCGCGGGTGGGAGGCGTACCAAGCGTTTAGCGATTTGCCGTGAATCATTGCGTTGTTCCTGTGCTGGTGGGGATTGCCAGGGGGCTGCTGGCTCTTGTAGAAGTGGCCTTGCCGGGGCGCCGGACCGGTTGGAAAGGGCTGCAAAGCAGGCTGTTCCTCAAGCTTGGCCGGTTCATGTACATCACGGTGGTGTGGGTGCTCCCACAGGTCGTTCTCGAAGTGGCAGCGCTGCCCATCACGTCGCCTGTTGAGCTATCAACGCCAGGCACCGCTGCACGATCGGGCTCACATCGCCCTTGCGACGGCTGAGGATGATCGGGCTGACGGCGCTGGTGTCCAGCAAGCTGACATACTCGATATCGGTGCGGTGCTGCTGTTGCACCGACGCCGGCACCAGGGTCACGCCGAGCCCGACGGCCACCAGGCCGATGGCCGTTTGCAGTTCGTTGGCCCACTGGCTGATTTTCAGGGTCATGCCGTGGTGGGCGAACAGGGCCAGCACATGGTCGGCATAGCTGGGCCTGGGGTTGGCCGGGTACAGAATGAACGGCTCCTTGGCCAGTTGTGCGAGGGTCAGTGGGGTGCCTGCCAACGGGTGGCCCTTGGGCAATACCGCGACCAAGGGGTCTTCGCACAGCACCTGCTGGAGGATGGCCGAGTCATCGATACGAATACGGCCGAAGGCGATGTCGATGCGGCCGCTCTTGAGTGCCTCGACCTGCTGCAGCGTGGTCATCTCGCTCAACCCCAGCTCCAGTTCGCTGTCCTGGCGCAGCTCGCGGATCAGCGCTGGCAGCACGGTGTACAACGTCGAGGGAGCAAAACCGATGCCCAGCCACTGGCGTTGCCCGTGGCCGATGCGGCGGGTGTTGTCGCTGATGTTTTCCAGTTGCTGGAGCAGGGTGCAGGTCTGTTCATAGAAGAACCGCCCGGCTTCGGTCAGGCGCAGCGGGCGCTCACGCAGCACCAGCAGCGTGCCGAGCTGCTCCTCGAGCTGGCTGATCTGCCGGCTCAGCGGCGGCTGGGCGATATGCAGCAGCTCGGCGGCACGGGTGAAATTCAGCGTTTCGGCCAGCACCTTGAAGTAGCGAAGGTGGCGCAGTTCCATCAGACCTCCAGGGTATGGTGGGAGATTCATTTGATATTGGACGGGTATCAGGGTCTCGCGCAATGCTTGATCAATCAAGTAAGTGCAACTATCGGGTCTGCCATCTGCGGTCCGATCTGACGGGACCTGGCAACAATGACAAACACCCTGATTGAACGCATAGATGCAATTATCGTCGACCTGCCGACCATTCGCCCGCACAAGCTGGCCATGCACACCATGCAACAGCAAACCCTGGTGGTATTGCGCGTGCGTTGCAGCGACGGCGTCGAAGGTATCGGCGAGGCGACCACCATTGGTAGCCTGGCCTACGGCTATGAAAGCCCCGAGGGCATCAAGGCCAATATCGACGCACACCTGGCGCCGGCGCTGATCGGCCTGCCAGCAGATAACATCAACGCCGCCATGCTCAAGCTGGACAAGCTGGCCAAGGGCAACACCTTTGCCAAGTCGGGGCTCGAAAGCGCCTTGCTCGATGCCCAGGGCAAGCGCCTGGGCCTGCCGGTCAGCGAGCTGCTGGGCGGCCGAGTACGCGACAGCTTGGAAGTGGCCTGGACCCTCGCTAGCGGCGATACCGCCCGTGATATCGCCGAAGCACAGCACATGCTGGAAATCCGTCGCCACCGTGTGTTCAAGCTGAAGATCGGCGCCAACCCGGTGGAGCAGGACCTCAAGCACGTGGTGGCGATCAAGCGCGAGCTGGGTGACAGCGCCAGCGTGCGGGTCGACGTCAACCAGTACTGGGACGAGTCCCAGGCCCTGCGCGCCTGCCAGGTGCTCGGCGACAACGGTATCGACCTCATCGAACAGCCCATTTCGCGGATTAACCGTGGCGGCCAGGTGCGCCTCAATCAGCGCAGCCCAGCGCCGATCATGGCCGACGAATCGATCGAAAGCGTCGAGGACGCCTTCAGCCTGGCCGCCGACGGTGCCGCCAGCATCTTTGCCCTGAAAATCGCCAAGAACGGTGGCCCACGTGCAGTGCTGCGCACGGCGCAGATCGCCGAAGCAGCCGGTATCGCCCTGTACGGCGGAACCATGCTCGAAGGCTCGATCGGCACCCTGGCTTCGGCCCACGCGTTCCTCACCTTGCGCCAGCTGACCTGGGGCACCGAGCTGTTCGGGCCGCTGCTGCTGACCGAAGAGATCGTCAACGAGCCGCCGCAGTACCACGACTTCCAGCTGCACATTCCACGCACGCCAGGCCTTGGCCTGACCCTGGACGAGCAGCGCCTGGCGCGCTTTGCCCGCCGCTGAACTGTACATTCAACGCCTTAAGGAGAACCCGCATGCTGTTCCACGTGAAGATGACCGTGAAACTGCCGGTCGACATGGACCCGGCCAAGGCCGCCAAGCTCAAGGCCGATGAAAAGGAACTGGCCCAGCGCCTGCAACACGAAGGTACCTGGCGCCACTTGTGGCGCATTGCCGGGCACTACGCCAACTACAGCGTGTTCGATGTGGCAAGCGTTGAGGCCCTGCACGACACCCTGATGCAACTGCCGCTGTTCCCATACATGGAGATCGAGGTAGACGGCTTGTGCCGCCACCCGTCGTCGATCCACAGTGACGATCGCTGATTCGTCCCTGACTACCTGACAAGAACAAGATGAGGTAAGCAAAATGACCGTGAAAATTTCCCACACTGCCGAGATCCAGTCGTTTTTCGAAGAAGTCGCAGGCCTTGGGCACGCCGAGGGTAACCCGCGTTTCAAGCAGATCATCCTGCGCGTGCTGCAGGACACTGCCCGCCTGATCGAAGACCTGGAAGTGAGCGAGGACGAGTTTTGGCATGCCGTCGACTACCTCAACCGCCTGGGCGGCCGTAACGAGGCGGGCCTGCTGGCAGCGGGCCTGGGGATCGAGCACTTCATCGACCTGCTGCAAGACGCCAAGGATGCCGAAGCGGGCCTGACCGGCGGTACCCCGCGCACCATTGAAGGCCCGCTATACGTTGCAGGCGCGCCGCTTAGCCAAGGTGAAGCACGCATGGACGATGGCACCGACCCCGGCGTAGTGATGTTCCTTCAAGGCCAGGTATTCGGCGCCGACGGCAAGCCGCTGGCAGGCGCTACCGTCGACCTCTGGCACGCCAACACCCAGGGTACCTATTCGTACTTCGACTCGACCCAGTCCGAGTACAACCTGCGCCGACGCATCATCACTGACGCAGAGGGCCGCTACCGCGCCCGCTCCATCGTGCCGTCCGGTTATGGTTGCGACCCGCAGGGGCCAACTCAGGAGTGCCTGGACTTGCTTGGCCGCCACGGCCAGCGCCCGGCGCACGTGCACTTCTTCATCTCCGCGCCGGGGCATCGCCACCTGACCACGCAGATCAACTTCGCCGGTGACCAATACCTGTGGGATGACTTTGCCTATGCCACCCGTGATGGGCTGATCGGTGACCTGCGCTTTGTCGAGGATGCGGCGGCGGCGCATGATCGGGGCGTGCAAGGGGAGCGTTTCGCCGAGTTGGCCTTCGACTTCACATTGCAGGCTGCGCAGGCGCCTGAGGCCGAAACCCGCAGCCATCGCCCGCGTGCGTTGCAAGACGGCTAAAGCTCAACCCTTGTAGGAGCAGCCTTGCGCTGCGAAGAGGCCGGTGACAGCAGCGCAGATCTACTGTGTTTTCACCGGCCTCTTCGCAGCGCAAGGCTGCTCCTACACACGCCAGCCTCCACAGGATTCACCGTTTATGCCTGGGCCTTTCCGTGCGGGGAGGGTCTGGGCTTTTTTGTGTTCCACATGTGGTGTGGGAAAAGAAAGTGTTGTCTTGAGTTTGGAAGTGGCGCTCGGCTGACGCTCAACCCTTGTAGGAGCAGCCTTGTGCTGCGAAGAGGCCGGTGAAAACACAGTAAATCTGCGCTGCTGTCACCGGCCTCTTCGCAGCGCAAGGCTGCTCCTACACACGCCAGCCTCCACAGGATTCAACATTTTATGCCTGGGCCTTTCCGTGCGGGGAGGGTCTGGGCTTTTTTGCGTTTACACGGAATATTGGGGGAGTGGGCTGCTATGTACTTGTCGGCAGACAGGGTGAAGGCGGCCAGGTGCTTACCTTGGGCTTGGAGGTGGGGCGGATATCGAGCGCCGCCCGCGCGGCGCTCGATCTGATAGGCGCTGAAAATGCCAAGCCTGGCACCCAGTGCCTCCGACTACAATCGGGTCATGCTGGCCAACGCTTCAGGCCGCGACGGGGTGCTCACGCTGCATGCTGTGTCGGAAGCACTTGCAGCCTTTGGCCAGCAACACGATGGCCAGCAACGACGCGACGAAGCTGACGATCGACATCGAAGAACCGACCGCAGCCGGTACACCGAAGTAGCGGTCGGTGATCAGCGCCACCAGCGTGGTGCCCAAGCCCAGGCCCAGTAGGTTACTGATCAACAGGAACACCGCCGATACCTGCGCACGCACCTGGTTCGGCGAGAGGATCTGCATGGCCGCAGTTGACGCCGGCATGGGGAACGAGGCGAAGAACATGGCCGGTACCAGCAGGGTCACCGACAGCCACAGCTGATCCACCTGCGAATACAGCACGGCCGGCACGATCATGCCCAACGCGCCGATGACCCCGGTGCGCATGGCCGCATCGCTGCGGCCGCGCTTGGCCAGGTGGTCGGTCAGCCAACCGCCGAACACCACGCCTGTGGTGTTGGCCAGCAGCAGGATGGTGCCGAGCATGAAGCCGGCTTGCTCGGGGCTCATGCCGAACTTGCGGATGTACAGCGCCGGTGTCCAGCTCATCATGCAGAACAGCGCCATGGCGTAGAACGAGAAGCCCAGGTAGTGGCAGCTGAACGTGGCCCGGTGACGGCCGATGAAGCGCAGGCCGTCGGTGAGTTTCACCTTGCGCACGTTACCGTCGGCGTCCAGCTGCGCGCCTTTGCGCTCGGGGTTGCGCACGGTCAGCCAGATCAGCAGGCCCACGATCACCCCAGGCAGGCCGACGATGAAGAACGCCAGTTGCCAGGCCTTCATGGCGCCAAGGAAGGCTACCTCGATGGTCTGCGCGTCCTTGAGCAGGGTGATCACGTAGCCGCCGACCAGAAAGGCAATGCCGCCACCGACGAACGAGCCGATGGAGTAGATGCCCACTGCGCGGCCGAGCTTTTCCTTGGGAAACAGGTCGCTGAACATCGAGTAGGCCGAAGGCGACAGGGCCGCTTCGCCGACCCCCACGCCGATACGGGCAAGGAACATCTGCGTGAAGTTCTTGCTCAGGCCGCAGGCGGCGGTGGCGAAGCTCCAGAAAATCACCCCGACCGCGATGATGCGTGGCCGCGAAAAGCGGTCGGCCAGGTAGGCGATGGGCATGCCCATGAAGGCGTAGAACAGCGAAAACGCCAGACCATGCAGCAGGCTGAACTGTGTGTCGCTCAGCTGCAGGTCGGCTTTTATCGGCTCGATCATCAGGGCCAGAATCTGCCGGTCAACGAACGAGAAGATGTAGGCCACCATGCACAGGATGACCACATACCATTCGTACAGGTAACGTTTTTGGGTGTGCTTGAGGTGTTGCGCTTCGGTCAGGGTATTCATGCTTGCAAGTTCCTGAGGGGACAGCCCTGATTGGGACAGCCTGATGGCCCCTGCGCAGCCCAAGGCCGCTCCTGCGAAGGGGCTGAACACGCGGTCAGTTATTGTCTGCAGAGGCTTGTGGCTTGATGGAAATCACCGCCAGGGTGGTGATCGCGCCCATCACCACGAGCATCACCGACACTGGCCAGGCATCCTTGTAAATGCTGAACAGTGCCGTCGCCGCCAGTGGCGCCAGGCCGCCGGAGAAGATCGAGGCAATCTCGTGCCCCATGGCCAGCCCCGAATAGCGCACCTTGGCCGGGAACAGCTCACCCATCAGCGCCGGCTGGGTGCCGATCATCGCGCCGTGACAGAAGGCCATGCCCAGCAACGCTGCCAGGTACACCCACACCGGTGAGTGGGTATCGAGCATCCAGAAGAACGGGAACGCCAGCACCATCAAACCGACCGAGCCGATGGCATACACCACCCGCCGGCCAATGATGTCCGACAGCCAACCCCAGAACACGATGGTGCCGGCTTCGACGATCATCGCCACCATCACGCTGGCCAGCACCATTTGCGTATCCAGGCCGGTGAACTTGGCGTAGGCGATGGTGAAGGCGAGGAACAGGTAGGCGCTGCCGTTTTCGGCGATGCGGATCCCCATGGCCTGCAGCACGGCCTTGGGGTGGTTGCGCAGCACTTCCATGGCCGGCATGTGCTCGGGCTTGTCCTGCTGGGCCTGTTCCTCGACGAAGGCTTTGCTCTCTGGCAGGCGACGGCGGATGTACACCCCGACGCCAAAGATCAGGATGCTGGCCAAAAACGGCACCCGCCAGCCCCAGCTCATCATGTCTTCGACGGGCAGCATCTGCACCAGGTAGAACGCGGCGGCAGACAGTACGAACCCGCCGGAAACACCCAGCTGGCTCCAGGCCGCATAGAAGCCGACGCGGTCCTTGGGTGCGTTCTCGCTCAGCAGTAGCACGCCACCGCCCCATTCGCCGCCCGAGGCAACGCCTTGCAGCACGCGCAGGATCACCAGGCAAGCGGGGGCCAGGTAGCCGACCTGTTCGAAGGTTGGCAGCAGGCCCATGGCGAAGGTTGCCGCGCCCATGATCGCTAGGGTCATCACCAAGGCCTTCTTGCGCCCGGCCTTGTCGCCGATATGGCCAAAGATCAGGCCACCCAGCGGGCGCGCCAGAAAGCCCACGGCGAAGCCGGCAAACGAGGCCATGGTGCCAAGCACCGGGTCGGTGCCGGCGGGGAAGAACAGCGGGGCGAAAATCAGTGCTGCGGCCGTGCCGTAGAGGAAGAAGTCATACCATTCCAGGGCATTGCCCAGGACTGAGGCGATGACAATACGGCGCATGGTGCGCGGGTCGGTATCGCGGGTGATGCTGGTGTTCAGGTTACTCATGAGCCATCTCCATGCGGGCCGGTCACCAGAACTTCCAGGTGTAGGAAGTGATCAGGCGATACTCGTTGTAGTCGTTGCCGTACTGCTGTTGGGTACGCATGTTCTTCAGGTCGAAGGCCAGGTCTTTGAGCGGGCCGCTCTGTATCACGTAGCTGAGCATGATGTCGCGCTCGCTTTCCTGGTCCCTTGCAAGGCCCGGGCCGCGGTCGATGTCGGTGCCTTTGATGTAGCGGGTGAACAGCTTCAGCCCGGGCAGGCCCATGGCGGCGAAGTTGTAGCCATAACGCACCGACCAGCTGCGTTCATCCGGGCGAATGAACGGCAGGCCCGCCCAGTTCGGCAGCCACAGCTGCGGCACGTAGCCGTTCAATGTGGGGAACACGGTATCGCCGGTCATGCGCTGGTAGCTCAGGCCCAACATGTGCCCGCTTTTTTCCAGGGTGACCAGGCCGAAGTAGGCGCGGTTGTCCACGGCGCCGCTGCGTGCGGCGCCGTCTTCACGGTTGTTGAAGTACCCCACGTCGGTTTTCAACTGGTAGCCGTCGGCGAACTTCAGGGCGTGCTTGATGCCACCGTAGTCCTGCTTGTAGATGTCGTTGAGCACACCATGGAAGTAACTGGCTTGCAGGTCTGGGGTCAGGGCGTAGGTGGCGCCAGCGAAGTCCAGGCCATCACTGTCCAGGTCGTCGCGGGTGCCGTAGCGGTAGAGGCGTTCATGGTTGGACGACTCGCGGGTGACGATGGACCAGAAGCGCCCGCCAACGAGGGTCAGGTTGTCGATGTCGCGTGATTCGATCACCGCGCCCTGGTAAATCGTGTCGAGCTGCCGGCTGGGGTCGTTGGAGGCGACGGGGTAAAAAGGTTTCTGATCGCCGATCAGTACCTTGGTGTTGGCGTACTTGAGCTTCAGGGTGGCACCGCCGCGGCTGTAGTCGTCGGCGGCCTGCTGGCGGTGCTTGCTGAAGGGCAGCGAGCCATCGTTGCCGGTGGAGTCCAGGCGCACGGCATACTGGCCGTTGAGGTCGAGACCGACTGCCACGGGGGTATCGGTGTAACCGGACTCGAACTGCAGGTCGAAGCCCTGCGACCAGTTGCCGACCTTGGACACCGGCGCGCTGGGGTTGGTGAAGTTACGGTTCAGGTAGAGGTTTCTGAAATTGAGCGAGAGGTGGCTGTCATCCACCACATCGGCCAAGCACGTCAGGGGTAATACGGCGCCCACACACAAGCAAAACGGTTTCGCACGCAACGGCCATTTGAGTTCCATGGGGTAATCCTGGAAGTGTGATCAGTACAAGTCCTGGGCAGTCGAGCAACTGGGCAGAAGGGCTGCAGGTCTTGCGCCCGCTTGTCTGTCACGTATTGTTTTTGTTTTTGTTTCTCAGATATCCAGCACCAGGCGCTTGCCGCGCGCCCGGGAACAGCACAGTACGATCTGCTCGTTGGTGTGTTTCTCCTCTTCGGTCAGGTAGTGGTCACGGTGGTCGGGTTCGCCTTCGAGCACGTCGCACAGGCAGGTGCCGCACACACCTTGCTCGCAGGACACCTCGACCTTGATCCCGATACTGCGCAGGGCGGCGGTCAGGGGCTGGCCTTCCTGCACCTGCACGGTCTTGCCGCTGCGTGCGGCGACCACTTCGAAACTGCCGCCCGAGGTGTCGACCTCGGCCTGGAAGTATTCGTGGTGGATGTGTGGGTCGTCGTAGCCTTGCTGGCGCGCCCCCGCGATCACCCAATCCATGAAGCCCGCTGGGCCGCAGGTGTACAGGTGCACGCCAGGCATGGCGGGGCCCAGCACCTGGGCCAGGTCCAGGTGCTGCTCAGGGCCTTCATCGCTGAAGTGAGTGAACACGCTGGCGGCGAACGGTGCGCCGAGCAGTTCGTCGACGAACGCGCAGCGGCTGCGTGAGCGGCCGCGGTAATGCAGCTCGAACGGCTTACCTTGGGCATGCAGGGCATGGGCCATGGCGATCATCGGGGTGATGCCGATGCCACCGCCCAGCAAGATTGAGCGCGTGGCGTCGCTGGCCAGTGGGAACAGGTTGCGCGGCGCGCTGATGCGCATTGGCGTGCCGGGCTGCAGCTGCTCGTGCACCGCCACCGAGCCGCCACGGGACTGGCTGTCCTTGAGCACGCCCAGGCGGTAGACATTGGCGTGCGCGGGGTCGCCGCACAGCGAGTACTGCCGCACCAGGTCGGGCGCCAGGTGCAGGTCGACGTGGGCGCCTGCCGCAAAGCGCGGCAGGGCCTGGCCGTCGACCGCGGCCAGCTCCAGTACGACCACGTCGCCGCCTTGCACTTCGCGGGCTTGCACGATCACATCGAGCAGTTGTTCGCTCATGGTCGTGGCCCTAGAGGATGTAGCCGATACCGGCGAGGGTATCGTCACTGTTGATCAGGCTGATCACCTTGCGGTGGATCTTGAAGCTGCCTTGCGCCCGCACCAGGGTGTAGGTCAGGTCGGCGCTGTAATGCTTGAGGCTTTCCTTGCGGAACTCGCGCACGTTCTGTGCGCAACGCACGGTGACGTTGACGCCGTCGTCGCCCAGCACCCGGAAGCGCGAAATCGTGCGCACGGTGCGCGGCTGCGGGCTGGTGGAAATCGACTCGCCGCCGATCAACCGCTGCACGCGCAGGCCACGCATGTGGTGGTCGTCGTAGGCGTAGTTGAGGGTGTTTTCGTAGTCACTCTCGCGCGGGTCGATGGGGATGATGTACGTGCCTTTTTCGGTCCATTGGCCAAGCCAGGTGTCGTACTCGCCGTGGTCGAGCATGTCGCCTTCCTGCCAGATGAAGGCGGTGACTTCTTGCAGCAATTGCAGGTTCATAGGGTTCTCCACGCTCACGCCGACATCATCTTTTTCCACTGCTGGTACGCCGCACGCATACCGGTTTCGGCACTCACGTCGGACACCAGCCCGTCTGCGCTGGGCTTCTCGCCCGGCAGGCCGCGGTTGAGCATGATCCACAGGTCTTCACCGGCACGGGCGCCTTTCTGTACCCGCTCCCAGGCCTCGGAATCGTCCGGGGTACCGAAGCCCATCGGGCCCTGGAAGTGCTCGTGCAGGCGCAGGCGGTAGCGGTTGGCTGCGGCTGGGCCGCCGTCCATGGTGATCACCGAGTGGTGGATTTCGGTCTCGGTCACCGAGATCGGCTGCAGCACGCGGAAAAACGCCATCGAGCAGGCGACGTTGGGGAACAGGTTGAGGTTGAAGCCCGAGCCACCGACGGCGCGGACGATGCGGTGCACTTGCTGCTCGTCGATGCCTTCGTCGCGCAGTTCGGCGGCGAGGGACTCGAAGCGCTCGGGGATCGGCTTGTCGAGGTCGGCTTCCAGGTCGACCAGCTCGGGGATCATCACCATCACGCTGTGACCGTTGCCGAGGTCTTCGACGTAGCCGGGGCCTTTGACGAAGTCGAACAGCTCCAGGGTCTGCTCGTCGACCGAGGACAGGAAGCTTTTGTGCACCAACGGGAAATGGTAGGCGTCGGTGGTGTTTTCCAGCTGGATCTTCCAGTTGCCGGGGAAGCGGAAGCGGTGCTCGCCGGGGACCTTGATGCCGTAGCCGGCGCCTTGCTTCATGAACAGGTCCATCCACTTCTTCGCGGCGCCGAGGAAGTCTTCGAGCGGTTCGATGTCGTCCTTGAAGGTGGCGAAGACCATGCCGGCGTAGCTCTCGACGCGCAGGCTGACCAGTGGCAGCTCGGCCTTGTCCAGGCAGTCGCCGTAGCTTTCCGGGTGGGGAATGCCGCGCAGCGAGCCGTCGAGGGCGTAGCCCCAGCCGTGGTAGGGGCAGACGAAGCTGTTGGTCTTGCCCTTCTTGTGCTCGCAGACCGTGGCGCCCCGGTGGCGGCAGCGGTTGAGCAGCACGTTGATGGCCTTTTTGCGGTCACGCACGACGATCACCGGCTGCTTGCCGATGAAGGTGGTCTTGTAGCTGCCGGGCTCGGGGACTTCGCTCTCGTGGGCGACCCAGATCCAGGTGCTGTGGAAGATCTTCTGCAGTTCGGCGTCGAACAGAGTGGGGTCGGTGTAGAGGGAGGTGTGGACACGGTCGGGCTGGACCAGCTTGGCCGGGTCGACCGTCAGGTTGACGGCGGGGATCAGGTTGCTCACGGGGGTCACCTATGGGGCGTTTTCTTATGGGAGCAACGCTAAAGGGCAGGGGGGTGGGGCTCAATGACAGGGAGGATCAATGTTGTTGCGTTTTTTGCAATGGGGGGTGGCATTGCGTATGGCGTTGTTTTTTTGTGGGGGCGGACATCGAGCGCCGCCCGCGCGGCGCTTCGCAGCACAAGGCTGCTCCTACAGGTGAGACGGGCGCAAAGGGACCGCGCGCCCATGTCACAGGAATAATTGGCCCGAAACAGATGTAGGAGCAGCCTTGTGCTGCGAAGCGCCGCGCGGGCGGCGCGCGATCTCATAGGCGCTGCATCTCCCAAGACAAGCACCAAGATCACAACGCCATCCGCACCGCCTTGGCCATCTCCGTCGCCAATTCTCGGCTCATGCCATCCAAGGTTCGCCCACGGCGCGTGACAATCTGGATATCGGTCGCGTTCATCGCCTCGCAATCGATGGCCAGGGCCTTGAAGGTGCCGTTCTTGAGCTCGTCGATGATCGGCAGTTCGGCCAGCAAGGTGGCGCCCAGCCCCGACCGAACGAAGTCCAGAATCACCGCCAGTGAGTTGGAGGTGAGGGTGGGCACGATCGCGAACGGCTGGTCCTTGCAGGCGGCATCCGCCAGCTCCCGCACGCGGAAGTTGGCGCCGGGCAGCACCAGTGATTCGCGGGCCACTTCGGCCAGGCTGACCGTGGAGCGCTCGGCCATCCGGCTGTCACGGTGAACAATCATCCGCAAGGGCTGCGCCAGGCTGAACAGGCGCGTCAGGCGCGCCGAAGCGTTAGGCGCAAAGACCACGCCGAGGTGCGCCTCGTCGTTCATCACCATGCGCTGCACCTCCAATGACGGGGCGCTGATGATCTCGGCCTTATGCGCATTGTGCGCGTGCAAAAAGCCCTGCAACGAATTGATCGCCCGCGCACCCAGCAGGCCTTCGCCGATGGCGATCACCGTCGAGGCTTGCTGGCGGCTTCGCAATTCGTCCAGCCGGTCGACCAGCAGCGCGTGTTGGCGAAGGCGTTCGATGTAGTAGTCCACGGCAGCCTCGCCCGCAGCAGTCAGGCTGATGCGGTGGGTGCCGGGGCGCACCAGCTCGATGCCCAGTTCTTCTTCCAGCCGGGCGATCTGCCGGCTGACCGATGAGGTGGCGACGCCGAGGGCTTCGGCAGCGGCGCGCATGGAGCCCTTGTCATGGCTCAGGTGCAGGTAGCGCAGGCGGTGGTCCTGCAGATCGATATGGCGGGTGGGCATGACCTCGACCTCGGGGGTAATCACGGCAGGCATTGGCGTGTCCCCAATCATCCTGATGGGGCGTTGGCTTGTTTTTTTTGTGTGCTCGGCGTGGGTGGCCGGCATTGTCGCGCTCCATGCCAGGCCATCGTACACGCGTTTTTTTCTGTCCGAAATCATGTGAAAAAGGCGCTAAAAATTTTTCGTGATATCGGCGTTGGTCGTTAGTTTTTATAGGCGTGTTGAAACCGGTTTATGAGGTCGGATAAATCCATTTAAATCATGTAGATAGCCCATTTTTAGAGGGTTTATCCGTTAGTGATAGGCAAATTTTTCTCCTTTTTTAGCGTGAAAATTCAATTGACAATTCACGTAAATCACCGCAAATATTTGTCACCGGCACCTAAAACAAGAGAGACAGACCATGCCGCCCGAACCTGCCTTTGCCCCTCTGTATGGCCAGTGCTTGCCTTCCACGAGCCCAGCCAACGCCCCCCACAAGCATCAGTACAAAAAACGCGCCTGAGACGGAGAATGTCCATGGATTCGCTTTGCCTGCGTGCCGCGCCTGTGTCGGCGCTCGCCTCTGGCCCTGCTTTCGAGGCCTTGCTTGACGGTGTTCGTGATCGTGCTCGCCTCGGTGAGTTCGACCGCCAGCGCTACATATCCCGCGATGTGATTGACGCGTTCAAGGCCCATGGCGTGTACCGCGCCTTGGTGCCTAAGCGCTTTGGTGGGCTTGAGTGCTCGCCGGGGGCCTTCTGTGAAATGATCGAACGCATCTCCCATGCAGACGGCTCCGCCGGCTGGGTGGCCAGCTTCGGCATGAGCCCCGTGTACCTGGCGGCGCTGCCGCTGGAGACCATCGCCGAGATCTACGGCAACAGCCCCGACACGGTGTTTGCCGGAGGCATCTTCCCGCCACAACCGGCCGAGATCGTGCCTGGAGGCTTCAAGGTCAACGGCCGCTGGAAGTACTCCAGCGGGTCCATGGGCGCGGACATCGTGGGTGTCGGGATTGCCCCGCGCAATGGCGACAAGCTCGACCTGCCGCGCCTGGCCGTGATGCCGCGCCAGCAGGCGCGCATCGAAGAAACCTGGGACACCGTCGGCCTGCTCGGCACCGGCAGCCACGACCTGGTGGTCGAGGACGTGGTGGTGGGCGAGCAGTGGACCTTCGTGCGCGGCGGCAAGCCCAACCTGGACGAGCCGTTCTTCCGTTACCCATCGCTGTCGTTCGCCACCCAGGTGCTCTCGGTGGTCGGGCTGGGCATCGCCCGAGCTGCATTGGACGAACTGTCAGGCATGGCCAGTGGGCGCATCTCGGTGACCGGCGCCCCGGCACTGGCCGACCGGCCGCTGGCCCAGGTCGATGTGGCCAAGGCCGAGGCGGCGCTGCGCTCGGCGCGCGCGTTCTTCTACGAGTCCATCGAACGTGCCTGGGAGCACGTACTGGCGGGCGACCCAGTACCGGTCGACGTCACCAACCTGTTGCGCCTGTCCTCCACCCATGCCGCCCGCGTGGCCGCTGAAGTGGCGCGCAGTGCGCAGATGCTCTCGGGCATGACCGGCATCTACAACGAAAGCCCGCTGGCCCGCTGCGTCAACGATGCGCAGGTGGTGACCCAGCACGCCTTCATGGGCGACGTCACGTACCAGAACGCCGGTGCGATGTTCTTCGGTAAACAGCCCCTTCCGGGCTACCTGTAACTTTCGGGAATTTTGTCATGAGCGATAAGAAAGCGTTGCGTGTGCTGTTCTGCATGGGCATCAACCAGAACTTCTTCGATGCCCCCCGTGAGGAGCAGCTCCAGGTATGGGCCGCCTTCAGCGCGATGTGGAATGGCATTCACGACCTGACCGGGGTGAACGTGCTGGGCAACATGGACGATGACCAAGGCATGGTCGGCCCGTCCGACGGCTTCCCCTGGACCACCTACCTGCTGGCCGACGTACCGGACATCGAGACCGTGCACGCCGCCTGCAACCTGTTCCGCACCACGGCCGTGGGCGAGGGGCCGTACAAGCTGTGGCGCTACGCCAAGGTCGAGGCCCGTGTCGGCCGCGAACTGATCATCCAGCGCGCCTGAGTAGAGGACGATACCGTGAGCAACCTGATCCCCGCCGTCAACCTGACGGTCGACCCGGCCGAGCTGGTCCAGCCCGACCGTGTCCACACCTCCCTCTACACCGACCCCGCTCTGTTCGACGCCGAACTGCAGAAGATCTTCCACAGCACCTGGATCTGGGTCGCCCACGAGAGCGAAGTCCCCGAGCCCGGTAGCTACAAGACCACCTTCATCGGCAAGCAGCCGGTGATCGTCGTGCGTGACCGCAAAAAGGCCATCAACGTGCTGCTCAACCGCTGCCGCCACCGCGGCGCCACGGTCTGCGAGCACAAGAAGGGCAAGACCAACAGCTTCGTCTGCCCCTACCACGGCTGGGGCTACGCCCTCGACGGCTCGCTGCGCGGCATTCCCCACCCGGAAAGCTACGGCGACTGCCTGGACAAGGCCGAGCTGCCACTGGTCAGCCTGCGCGTCGAGAGCTACGCCGGCATGGTCTTCGCCACCTTCAAGGACGACATCGAACCGCTCGAAGACTTCCTTGGCGCCGCGAAGAAGTGGATGGACCTGTTCATGAAGCAAGGCGCCGGCTACGGCATCAAGGTCCCCGGCGAGCACCGCTTCCGCTTCCCCGGCAACTGGAAGATCCAGCTGGAAAACACCACCGACGCCTACCATTTCCCGTTGGTGCACAAAAGCTTCCTGTCCTCGGTCGACGAGCAGACCCTGGAGCTGTTCGACTTCGTCAAAGGCCCCGGCTACGTCGAAGACCTCGGCAACGGCCACAGCGTGATGGTGATGATCCCCGAGCTGGTCGACCTGGAAGCCGACCTCGACAAGCCGATCCCTGAGCGCTTCGAATCCCTCGCCGCCGAACTGCGCGACGAAGGCATCGACGAGCAGCAAGTGCGCCGCATCGTCCGCGCCGTTGGTGGCTCGGGCTTCAACCTCAACCTGTTCCCCAACGTCGCCTGCTCGATGGCGTTTTTCCGCGTGCTGCAGCCGATCTCGGTGACCGAGACCGAAATCCACCACTCGGTGATCACCATGGACGGCGGCCCAGCCGCAGCCAACCGCTACCGCCTGCGCCTGCACGAGCACTTCCAGGGCCCGATGGGCTTCGGTACCCCGGACGATTCCGAGGCCTGGGAGCGGGTACAGAAAGGCGCCCGTGCCGGTGAAGACCTGTGGATCATGCTCAACCGCGGCCTGCCGGGCGAGAAGCCCAGCGCAGACGGGCTGGTGTCCGACGTGAGTGCCGAAACCGGTATGCGTGCGGCGTACCAGCAGTGGAAAAAGATGATGTCGGCGTGAGCGTGGAGAACCCTATGAACCTGCAATTGCTGCAAGAAGTCACCGCCTTCATCTGGCAGGAAGGCGACATGCTCGACCACGGCGAGTACGACACCTGGCTCGGCCAATGGACCGAAAAAGGCACGTACATCATCCCCATCGACCCGCGCGAGAGTGACTACGGAAACACCCTCAACTACGCCTACGACGACCACCACATGCGCGGCCTGCGCGTGCAGCGGTTGATCGGCGGCGAGTCGATTTCCACCAGCCCGCAGCCGCGCACCGTACGCACGATTTCGCGCTTCCGGGTGCTGGGCGACGACGGCGTCAACGTCACCGTGCGTTGCGCACAGAACGTGCGCGAGTTTCGCAAAGAGAGCCTCAAGCACTACAGCGCCGACCTGACCTACACCCTGGTGCGGGCGCAAGGCAGCTTCAAGATCCACCGCAAGGTGATCAGCCTGATCAACAGTGACGATACCCTCGCCGGTATCGGCTACATCCTGTGAGGAACCGACCATGAACCAAGTCGCATTGGTAACCGGCGCCGGCCAGGGCTTGGGCCAGCGCTTCTGCGCGCAGTTGCTTGCCGCAGGCTTTGACGTGGTGGTCTCGGACCGAGACCTGGCACTCGCTCAGGCCAGCGCCGAACAACTGCAGCAAGCCCAGCAAGGGCAGGGCGGCCGTACCCTGGCGGTGAAGCTCGATGTCGCCAGCAAGGCCGATTTCGAGCAGGCGCTGGCCCAGGTGCTGGAGCACTTTGGCGCCCTGCACGTGGTGGTCAACAACGCTGCGGTGACCAAGACCACGCCGCTGATGCAGATCAGCCCGG
The DNA here is from genome assembly GCF_024748985.1 of Pseudomonas sp. B21-031. Lineage (NCBI taxonomy): Bacteria > Pseudomonadati > Pseudomonadota > Gammaproteobacteria > Pseudomonadales > Pseudomonadaceae > Pseudomonas > Pseudomonas sp. B21-031. Next base: position 2,367,108 of record NZ_CP087181.1, read on the forward strand.
AAGAGTTCGACGCCGTGGTTGGCTTGAACCTGCGCAGCGTGTTCCTCGGTTGCCAGGTGTTCGGCGCGTACCTGGCCGAGGCCGGTTACGGGCGGATCATCAACATGGCCTCGCTGGCCGGGCAGAACGGCGGCACCGCGACCGGCGCGCACTACGCGGCGAGCAAGGGCGCGATCGTCACCCTGACCAAGATCTTCGCCAAGGAGTTCGCTGCCCGTGGCGTCACGGTCAACGCCATCGCCCCCGGCCCGATCGATTCGCCGGCGGTGCATGCCGCAGTGCCTGCCGAGCGCCTGCCAGGGCTGCTGGCGAACATCCCGGTACAGCGCCTGGGGGACGCCGGTTTTCTGGGCGACCTGATCGTGCAACTGGCGCGGCCCGAAGCCTACTTCACCACCGGGGCGACCTGGGACGTGAACGGCGGCCTGTTCATGCGTTGATTTTTTTTGCGGGGCGCTGCGCGCCTCCTGTCGTTACACGGGACACCGGCCATGAATGAACAATTGTTGAACGTAGTCGTGCGCAAGCGCGAGATCCAAGGGGCCGACGTGGTCGTCCTCGACCTGGGGCGCGTTGATGGCGCGGCGTTGCCGGCCTTCGAGGCGGGCGCGCATGTCGATATCCACGTCGCGCCCGGCGTGGTGCGCCAGTATTCGCTGTGCAGTGACCCGGCCGATGCTTCGGTGTATCGCCTGGGCGTGCTGAAAGACCCCGCTTCACGCGGCGGCTCGGTGGGCGTGCACGAGACCTTGCTGGAAGGGCGCGAGCTGCAGATCAGCGCGCCGCGCAACCTGTTCCCACTGGCGCCGCAGGCCAGCCGTTCGATCCTGCTGGGCGGTGGTATCGGCATCACGCCGATGATCGCCATGGCCCACGCCCTGCACCAGCAGGGCGCGGATTTCGAACTGCATTATTGCGGGCGCTCGCGCAGCCGCAGTGCGTTTCTCGAGGCGCTGGCGGCGGCGCCGTTCGCCGCGCGGGTGGTCACTCACTTCGATGATGAAGACCCGGCACAGCGGCTGAACCTGGAGGCGGTGCTGGGCGCTGCCAGCCAGGGCACCCACCTGTACACCTGCGGCCCGTCCGGTTTCATGGACTGGGTGATCGAAGGCGCGCGTCGGCAGGGTTATGCCAAAGACCACATCCACAAGGAGTACTTCCAGGTCGAGGTCGACGCCAGTGGCCAAGGTTTTGAAGTGGTGGCGGCGCGCAGCAACAAGACCGTGCAGGTGGCCGAGGGGCAGACCATCCTCGAAGCGCTTGCCCAGGTTGGCATCAAGATCGACATTTCCTGCGAGCAGGGTGTCTGCGGGACATGCATGTGCGAAGTGCTCGAAGGCGAGCCAGACCACCGCGATGTGTACCTGACCGATGAAGAGAAAGCCGCGAACGACCAGATCCTGGTGTGCTGCTCGCGGGCCAAGTCCAACAAGCTGGTACTGGATATCTGAGGAGCATGACCATGGTAGATGTAAGCCAGTTTCGCAATGCAATGGCGCTGCTCGGCGGCGCCGTCTCGGTCATCACCACCGATGGCCCCGCAGGCCGTTTCGGTTTTACCGCGTCGGCGGTGTGCAGCGTGACCGACGCGCCGCCCACCTTGTTGGTGTGCATGAACCGCGCCTCGTATTCGAATGAGCAATTCAAGGCCAACGGCGCGCTGTGTGTGAACGTGCTGGCCGGTACCCATCAGGAGTTGTCGGGGGCGTTTGCCAACCGCAACCTGAGCACGGAAGAGCGCTTTGCGACCACGCACTGGACCGTGCTGGAGAGCGGCGCGCCGGTGATGCAGGAGGCGCTGGTCAACTTCGACTGCCGCATTGCCCAGGTGCATGAGGTGGGTTCGCACAGCATTTTCTACTGCGAAATCCAGGACATCCGCCATGGCGGGGCGGACGATGGGCTGGTGTATTTCAACCGCGCCTATCACCGAGTATGCGAGGCCTCGAAGGCGTGCTGAGCAGCTTGCGCTGACCCTGTGTAGGAGCAGCCTTGTGCTGCGAAGAGGCCGCTGAAAGTACCTAAGATGTGTGCTGCTTGCGCTGGCCTCTTCGCAGCACAAGGCTGCTCCTACACAGGGCGAATTGGGCGTTATGGTGTTTCGAGGTTATGGAATACCACTTCCAGCATCCGGTTCAGCCGCTGCACCTGCGCTTCGGTCAGCCCCTTGAAACTGCGCTGGAACAGTTCCCGCGTCACGTCCTGCATGCGCTCGATGTTCTGCAGGCCAACTTCGGTGATCCGCACCTGGGTCACGCGCCCATCCTCCGGGCTTGGCGCGGTATCGACCAGCCCGTCGTCCTTCATGCGGTAGACGATCTTGGTGATGGTCGACAGCTTGGCGATGGCGTGGGTGGAGATCTCGGAAATGCTCGATTCACCGTTCTCGTTGAGGATCCACAGCACGCGCCAGCGCGGCACGTCGAGGTCGATCTTCTTGAGCAGACGTTCCATGTTCTGGGTGTAGCGGCCATGCACGCGCGCCAGCCAGTAGAAGGGGAAATCTTCCTTGCGAAATTCATCGCTGGCCGGGTCGTGGTGGCTGTGGCCTGTGTTTTTCGAGTTGCTCATCGATTCACTACTTGTGCGGAAATAGTCGCGACATCATAGACGTTTCCGCGCATTTGGCTACCGTAAAGCGAGCGCATAATACTGGAATGTTCAGTTGACATTTCAAGTAATCGGCACGCATTTTATCGGCTGGGCCCAGGCCCGGCATCCATTCTTGAAGAGGGCTGCACAACAATGACAATCATAGTAGAAACCCTTGACCTGGGCGGCACCGGCCCCCGGGTCGTGGTCAAGGACACCATCGATGTCGCCGGCACCGCGACCCGCGCCAGCAGCCAGGCGTTAGAGGATGCGCCGCTGGCCGAGCGGCATGCCGACGTGGTCAGCCAGTTGCTGGCGGCCGGTGCCCGGCTGACCGGCAAGGTGAGCCTGCACGAACTGGCGTTCGGCACGACCGGCATCAACCGCTATACCGGCACGGCCGCCAACCCGCGCTTTCCTGGGCGCATACCCGGTGGCTCGTCCAGCGGCTCGGCTGCTGCGGTGGCCGCTGGCCTGGCGGATTTCAGCCTGGGCACCGACACCGGTGGCTCGGTGCGTGTCCCGGCCTGTTGCTGTGGCGTGTTCGGCCTCAAGCCGACGTTTGGCCGGGTAAGCCGTAAAGGCGTGATGCCGGCCCGCACCAGTCTCGACTGCGTTGGCCCGTTCGCCGCGAGCCTGCCGATGCTGGTACGCGCCATGAGCATGATCGACCCCAGTTTCGTCCCCGCCCAGGTACCGGCCAGGGCACGCATCGGCGTATTGCGGGTGACCGCCGAGGCCGCCATCCACAAGGTGGTGCACGGGGCCCTGAGCGCCAGTGGCTTGCCGTTGGGCAATGTCGAACTCAAACACTTTGGCGCCGCCTATGACGCCGGCATGGTCGTGATCAACCGCGAGACATTCGAAGGCTGTGGCCACCTTCTGCAAACCGGCAAGGTCGGCAGCGATATCGCCGGGCGCCTGGCGGCAGCGGGGCAGACCACTGACACGGCGCTGGCCGAGGCAGAGGAGGTGCGTCGACGCTTTACTGAAGAAGTCGACCAGGCCCTGGCCAACTTCGATGTCCTGGCCCTGCCGACCATGCCGGACTTCCCACTGCGCCTGGAGGACGCCGCCGATACCCGCGCGGTGCTGGGCATGACCTCGCTGGTGCGGCCGTTCAACCTGTCGGGGCACCCGGCATTGAGCATTCCGCTGGGCAGCGAGGCCGGTTTGCCGGTCGGCCTGCAACTGGTGGCGGCCAAAGGCGCCGACGAGAAATTGCTGGCAGTGGCCGAGCGCTTGCTGCTGAACCTGTACGCCGGCAACGATCATTGAGGCCACGATTGCGATGACCGATATCCTCGAACTCCAGGCCCGCCTGCGCAGCTTTGAACACCAGCAGGCCATCCGCGTCTGCATCAACCGCTACATGGCGTTGTGCGACCAACTGGACGCGCAATCCCCGCTCGATGAACTGGCGCAGCTGTTTTGCCGTGATGCGGTATGGGAGGGCAAGGGCGCCAAGTACGCCGAGAGCTTTGGCGGCTACCGCGGGCGCGAAGCGATCCGGGCGATGTTCGCCACCTACATGAAGACCCCGGCGCACTTCGCTTTGAATGTGCACTTTCTAACCAGTGAGGTTATCGAGGTGGCCGGCGAGGAAGGGCTGGGGCGCTGGGTGATGTTGCAGACCAGTACCTTTGCCGACGGTGCTTCGCACCTCAATGCTGCCCGGTTGACGGTGCGCTTTGCGCTGGAAGAGGGCCAGTGGCGCATGGCGCATTTCCAGACCGAGAACCTGTTCAGTCGACCAGTGACGGCGTGGAACAGCGACGCGCCCTTGCCGGTGCCAGAACGGTAGTCACGGATGCTGGGGCTGCAAAGCAGCCCCAGTGCCTGCAGCTCAGAAGGTACTGACGAACACCACCTGGCCATACAGGTTGTCGTGATTGTTGCCCAACTGCGCCCCCCCTTGCTCCACGCTGCGATCCGGCTGATACAACCCCACCAGCGGCACGATCATCAGGTGATCATTGAGGGTCCACTCGGCATAGATATCCAGCTCGCGTCCGTCCACATTGCCCAGGCTGCGATCGATGGTGTCGAAATGGAACCCCATCACCCCAAGGTTCAACGTGGGCGTCGGGCTGACCGTCAGGCCGACCTTCTGCACCCGCGCATTGCTGTTGAACGGCCCGGCATAGTTACCGGCCACCTCACCCTGGAACCAGGTACCCAACCCGCGCCCGAGGCCATAGAACAGCGTGTCGTACTGCTCGGAAAAGCGGCTGTAGCGGTAGCTCAGGTTCGGCTGCCAGGGCAGGTCGGCGAAGGTCCAGCCGGCTTCCAGGTACCAGGCGTCCTCGGTGGCGGTATGGGGCTTGTCCTGTTTGGCGTATTCCCCGGACAGAAACAGGTTTTCTACCCCGGCATTGCCCTGGCCACGCAGGCTGTAAGTCTTCATGCCATCGCGTTCCAGTTGCAGCGGGGAGGCGTACTGCTCGTCGACATGGGTAGTGCCGATATAGGTCAGGCCGACGGTGCCGGCGTCCGCCACGTGCTCAAGGGTGGCCACGTGCAGTTCGGTGTTGGCCTGGGCGCGGTTGTCTGACTGCAGCCACATCAGGTCGCCGCGCCAACCACTGCTGCCGCCCAGGCGCAGCACGGCGGTCTTGTCGAAGCTCTTGCGCGCTGCGAGGTAGTACGCGCCGCCCCGGTTGAACTGCCCATCGGCAAGGCCATGGCCGACGTTCAGCGAGTCACCCTGAAGCAGAAACCCATCGCCCACGGCGACCATCTGTTTGCCGAACGACAGGTCGATACCGTCCTCGCCCAGCATCGGCACCAGGTTGCCGGACTTCCAGCCCACGTAGGCATCCTCGATCTTGCTGGTGCGTTCGCTGCCATCGCTGAAGCCGGCAGCATCACCGTCGCCCCAAGTCGCCGAGCTGAGCATGGCGAAGGCGCCATACAGCGAACCGACGCTGCCCAGGGCCTGGTCGGCGCTCAAGCCATACTTGATGTAGCCTTCCCGCCACGAGGTGGAGCCGGGTTGGTCGCGGGCGATGGCGTAGCTGCGTTCGCTGTGGAATGCACCGAACACGGCTTCCACATTGGCGTTCAGATGGCGTTCGGCATCGCTGTACAGCTCGTGCGCGGACGCACTCAGCGAAGCCCCGGCCAGGAGTGCGGCCAAGGTTAGGCGGAACGGGCGGTGGTGCATGGTCTGGCTTCCTTTGTCATGGTTTTGGCAGAAGTTCCGAAGACGTGCCAATGATCATGAAGCAAGCCCAGCCCCGGGCTTTTGCCCTGGCTGCCAGTTGATTTTGGCGGTGTGCCAAGCTGATTGGGCGGGCATTAAAAACGCAGAAGGCCCCATTGCGGGGCCTTCGTGGGCAAACGTGGTTACTTGAGGCCGGCGAGGAAACACGTCACCGACTGGCGTTCGCCAGCGTCCGGCAACCCTGCGTAAGGCATGTAGGTGCCGGGTACTGCCGCCTGTGGCTGGGCAATGAAGGCGCCGATGCTTTGCGCCGTCCAGGCCGCCTGGCGGGTTTTCATAGCCTGAGAGTAATTGGCCCCTGGCACGGTACCGGGGGTACGGCCCACCACGTCGTGCAGGTTGGGGCCCATCATCACCGGGCCATCCTTTTGCGCCGAATGGCACGCCGCGCAGTCACGCGCGAACACCTGTTCGCCCTGTTGGCGCTGCGGGGCCGCGCAGTCTTCGGCCAGGGCCAGCGGGCTGGCCAGCGCGGCGAGCAGGAAGGGCATTACGAACTTGCTGGATACGACGGTCGACATCACGCACGGTTCCTGGGTTGGGCAGCGTGGGGCTGCTTCTTGTTGGTGTTCTGCTTGATTGTGTGCGAGTACAGGCGGACGGGTTTTGTTGTGCCTGCCAGGGTGTTTGCTGGGCTTGTCAGTTGGCGTGACGCTTGCGGTACTCGCCTGGGGTCATGCCAAACCGGCCTTTGAATGCGGTGCTGAAGTAACTCGAATCGGAAAACCCCCAGGCATACCCCAGCGACGACACCTTCTGATCCATCGACGGGTTGCGCAGGCTTTCGGCGCAGAAGTCGAGGCGGCGGTTGCGGATGTACTGGGCGATGACCAGGTCGTGCTTGGCGAAGATGCGGTACAGGCTGCGCATGGAGATGCCTACTTCGCGGGCAATGAACTCAGGTGTCAGGCTTTCACAGGTGATGCGCTGGTCAATCAGTGCCAGGGCCTTGCGGAACATGCGCTCGTGGCTGCCGGGCACCGAGTCCTGGGTGATGGCGGGGCGCAGCAAGGCGATCAGCGCCTCCAGTACCGCCTGGCTTTCGTTGTTGGCCATGTGCTGGGTGCGGCCGGCTTCGAGCATCATCTGGCGGGCCATGCTGGCCAATGGGGTTTGCGCTTCGATGCGTTTGGCGCAGGCCACGTTGACGCCGCGGGTACTGCTCTGGACCTGAGTGCGCGGCAAAATCAGCGACAACTGGCGCGAGCGCTGGTGAAAGTGCATGTCCAACGGGGCACTGGCGTCGATCAGGGTCAGGTCGCCGGGCCGCAGTTCGATGCGTGCATCCTGGTGCTCGATATGCGAGGTGCCGGCCATCTGCAAGACGGCGTAGTAGTTGTCGGCACCGCTGGCGCGTATTTCCCGCGGTCCGCGGAACAGGTTGACGTGGGTCATGTCGACGATGCTCATGGAGATCTGGCCTACCTGGCACTTTTCGAGCTGGCCGACGAAGCCTGCGTCGAGCTTGCGGGCGTTGAAGTGGCCGCAGGCATCGTTGACCTGGCTGAGCCAGGCCTGGAAGTGATCGTCGGTAACACGGGTTGCTGGTGTCATGGGAGGCCTCGCGTGGTAAGACGTGGAACGGTTCGCTTGGGCGAACTCTTGGAGGGGTGCCTTAAAGCATTACAATTCACTTGAATTTTCAAGCAAAAAACGGGCCTGAGAGGTGGGGGTGTAGTAGGTGATGTTTGTTAGTGCATTGTTTTAATTGGGATTAATTTTATTTTTGATGAGTGTGTTGGCAGTGGTGGTGGAGTGATTAGTGCGCTGGAATGCGCTGGGATGTAGCCAATTGATACAGGTTTGTTTCCAGATGTTGCACTTTGGCAGGTTGGGTGAGGGCTGAGGGCGACGAGGTGCCTGCCTCAGGTTGTGAGGTGGGGCGTAGATCGAGCGCCGCCCGCGCGGCGCTTCGCAGCACAAGGCTGCTCCTACATCTGTTTCGGGCCAGTCATTCCTGTTCCAGGGGCGCGCGGCCCCTTAGCGCCCACCTCAATACCGAGGTGGACCAACAAGGCGGTCGCGCGCAAATATCACAGGCCGCACTGGCCCGAAACAGATGTAGGAGCAGCCTTGTGCTGCGAAGCGCCGCGCGGGCGGCGCTCGATCTCACAGGCGCCGAAAATCCAGCGACGAACACCCCCACCCCCACCCCCAAACCCAACCCCAACCCCCACCCGACAACAAAAAAAAAGCCCGCTGACAGGGCGGGCTGAAGGCACAACGCTTGCGTGATTCAGTGGCCAAGCCCATCGCTGATGGCAATGCCCTTGGCCTGCATCGCTTCGATCAACCCGGCGCGCACATGCGGCAGGTTGAGCATGCTGTTCTGACGTACCCGATGCACTTCCTCGCCGCTGTACGGCGGCCATTGCTCGGGTGAACTGTTGCCGGCCATCCCATCCCGCGCCAGCAGCCAATTAAGCAAATCGGCAATCTGCTGATCATTAAGCGCCGACTGGGAAATCCCCGGCACCCGCACCAAAAACTCGCGCCCACCCGGCACCCGCAGGAAGTTGCCGACAAACCCCTGCATGCGCGGCGTGTCGTTGGCCGCTGAGCCTTCGCCGTGGTCGCGGTGGCAGCCGGCGCATTGCAACTGATAATTCACCGGCACCGAGTAGCCGGCCTGGGCAATCGGCACCGGTGGCACCTCGTTGCCCGGCGCCGGGCGCTGGTTGGGGTTGGGCAGGGTCCTGGCCTGGGCGACAGGCGCCAGCAGGCACAGGATCAACACCGCGGTCAGGGCCTTCACGGCGCTAGACCGCCACACCGCGGATGATGGTAACGGTGCAGTTGTAGATCTTCGACTCAGCCCCCAGGCACCAGTTGATGTCGTTGTTGTTGAACGGGCGATACAAGGGTTGTTCATCGTCGTTGCGCGAGCAGGCGCACTGGCCGCACGCGTGCTTACCGCAGCAGTCGTTGTACGAGATGATGTAGTTCTTGCCATCGGCCGGGTTGCGGCAGGTGCCGATCCAGGTCACCAGCGAGGCATCGGTGCCGGGCGGGCAGGAGGTAATCGAACCGCCGCAGCACGAGCACAGGAAACCGTCGATCGAGCAGTTGCGCCAGTAGTCACAGCTGGTCGGGTCGCCTGGGTCGCCCATTTTCGGCTGCTCGGCGGCCAGCGCCTTGGCGGTGCGGTCGATCGGCAGCAGCACCGGCAGGGCAGCGCCGGCGACGATCAGCGAGCCCAGGCGCGCCAGCACCTTGCGCCGTGAGGTGGTGTCGGCGACATGACGGCTGGAGCGTTCAAACAGTTTGTCGAGAAAACTCATGGTGTGCTCCGCGATCAGTGTTGCGCGCTGTGTGGGTGGGCATGGTCATGGTCGTGAGCATGGCCGTGCGCGTGGTTGCCGTGCAGGTACTGCTGCAGGCTGGCACTGCCCAGGTGCACGGTCTCGAACAGGCTGTCGAGGTGCTCGCGGGAGTTGACCAGGCCCTTGGCGCGCAAGGTGCCGGCCTGGTCGATCAACACGGCGTACGGCAGCTTGCCGATCTGGTAGGTCATGCCGATCTCGGGGCCGACCACGTAGGTGGCTTGCTGCAAGTCGTTGGCGTCGATCAGCGCCTGCTGTTCGGCAAAATCACCGTCGCTGACATAGATCACGTCCAGCTCGCCGCTGTTGTCCTTGGCAATCGACTTGATCGCTGGCAGCAGCGATTTGCACACCGGGCAGCCGGGCGCGAGGAAGAACAACAGTTGCGAGCGTTCGCCGCGGTAGCCGATGTTTACTGGGCGGCCATGGCGGTCGGCGGCGGTGACCTGTGGGGCGGGGTCGTTGACCGTCACGCCTTTGTCTACCATCAGCGCACCGGCAGGCGCGATGCGTCCATGCAGCACGCCGATCTGGCGTACCAGCGCCATGACCGTGAACGCCACCGCGATCAGCAGCAGCCAGAGCAGAATGTTCGATGCGATAAGCAGTTGCATGGGTTATCTCCCAGTCAATTTGGCAAGACGCGGCTGGTTGGCCAGCAGGCCATCCACCGCCACATGAATCAGCAGCGCCACGGCACTGGCCGCAATCACCACGAAAATATCCAGGGCACCGAGTGCACGCTCGGCCATGGGCAGCGCCGCCAGGCCGGCCAACAGGGCGATCACCAGGTTGCGCAGCAACAGCACTGGGCGCAGTGGCTGGGCAGCGCCGGGGCCTGAACAGCCGCAGTCGATGTCGCGGCGGCCACGCCACAGGTTGATGCCGATGGCGCTGGCATACAGCGCCATCAACAGCACCACCGCCAACGCCGCGCTGGCTCGCCCACCGGGTAGCAGCAAGGCCAGCGCCAGGGCCAGTTCGGCCAGCGCAAGGCTTGCCGTGGCTACGGATACCAAGGGCGCTGGCAGCAGTTGGTAGGCGCGCACGATGGCGCTGAACGCGCGCAGGTCACGTAGCTTGTGGCTGGCGGCACTGGCCAGCAGCGTCGCCAAAGCGGTACTGCTGGCAATCACGAGAACAGGGTCGAGCATGGTCGGGTCTCCTGTTTACCAAGGGGCCAAGGTGAGCACGGGCGTGTCGGCGATCTGGTCCATGGCACCGCTGTGCTTGCCGGTGGCCAGGTCGAAGAACTGCACGCCGCCTTCCAGGTCGGTGGCCACCAGGATGGGCGCCTTGTCATGGCTGGCCTGCAGGCTCCAGACCGGCTTGGGCGAGTCGAGCGTGCCGAGCTTCTTGCCCGTCTTCAGGTCGAACGCCCAGATGGTGGTGCTCGGGTCTTCCCATTTGCCATCGGTGTGCTGGTCATGCATCAGCGCATACAGCCGGTTCAGGCCTGGCGCCAAGGCCAGGGCTTGCCAGCCACCCGGCGCCCAGCCTTGCTTGCGTTCCTCGTCGCTGACCAGCGACCAGGTGGGCTGCGGCTTGGCCTTGCCCCCTTCGAAACTCACCGGGTACACCTCGCCATGGGTGGTGGTGAAATAGTAGGTGTCGCCGTTGGCGATGGCGCGCTCGTTGAGGCGGACCTTGTTCGGGTCGAAGAACGGCGTCTGGGTGCGCGAGACTTCCTTGCCGTCATCATCCAGTGTCACCACCAGCAGTTGGCCGTCACCGCACAGTGACGCGAAGCTGCGTTTGCCGACTGGGTAGTTGAGTACGCAGCCGCTGATGGCGACTTCGCTGGCGACCGTGTGCGTCTGAGTATTGACCACGGTCACCGATGTCGACGGCGTCAGGTTGAAGACATACGCCAGCTTGCTGTCGGCGCTGACGCCCATCGCGTACTTCTCGGTGAGCGTGGAGGCGCGCTTGGCGGGCAGTACCACTTCCCATTGCGGGCGCAGGGTCTGGGTGTCCCAGGCCACCAGCACGTCGGTGCGTTCGCCGTAGGTACCACGCGAGTAGAACAGGTTGGCCGAGTACAGGGTGCGGTTGTCCGGGCTCAGCGCCGTTGGGGCGACGAAGGCGTTAGTGGTCATGCCGAGCATGCGCTTGGCCTTGGGGTCGACCACCACCACCTTGCCGGCGATGGGGTTCTTGAAGTCCACATCGAGGATGTAGACACGGTGTGGGTCCGGCGGGAACGGCAGGTTGTTCTGGCCGATCTCTTCGGCGGGCAGGTCGGCCCGCACCGCGCTTGTGCTCGCAGCCAGGGCCAAGGCCAGGGCTGCCGAGATGCTAAGCCTGTCTACGCGACGCATTGGCTATCTCCGATGTTGTTATGGGTTATGCAGATATCGCAGTGATCGCAGTGTGCCGCCTGGGCCGGCGTGGTGATTTGGCCAGCGTGACATTCTCTTGAGGCTCCCTGACAAAACGCCGCTCGGGGCTGGCAGGCGGGTAGGCGGGGGCCTGAAGATCGGCCCGCACACACTTTTGCGCTGCCTTCCAGGAGTCATGTCATGAGCGATATCCAGCTGTTACCTGCCGTGGTCGAGTTCCTCGCCAGGCCCCATGGCCATTTCATCGATGGCCAATACCAGGCGGGTGAGGCGGGGCCGTCAGTCGATATCCACGACCCCTCCAGCGGCACAGTCATCAGCCGGGTTGCCGAGGCCAGCGAGGCGGAAGTAGCACGTGCGGTGCACAGTGCCCGGCAGGCCTTCAAGGGCAGTTGGGCTGAGGTTTCGCCTTATCAGAAAGGCGTGGTGCTCAACCGCTTGGCTGACCTGATCGAGGCCAATGCCGAGGAACTGGCACAGCTCGAGACCCTGTGTTCCGGCAAGTCGATCAACCTCTCGCGGGGGTTGGAGATCGCTCAAAGTGTAGTCTTCCTGCGTTATTTCGCGGGTTGGGCGACCAAGATCACTGGGCAGACCATGACCCCGTCGCTGCCTTCATTCGGTGGCGAGCGCTACACCGCCTTTACCCTGCGCGAGCCGGTGGGCGTGGTCGCGGGGATCGTGCCGTGGAATTTCTCGGTGATGATCGGTATCTGGAAGATCGCCTCTGCCTTGGTAACCGGTTGCACAATCGTGATCAAACCCAGCGAATTCACGCCGCTGACGCTGCTGCGCATCGCCGAACTGGCGGTCGAGGCAGGGGTGCCGGCGGGGGCGTTCAACGTGGTCAATGGGCGCGGGCAGGCCGGCCAGCGGTTGATCGAGCACCCGCTCGTGGCCAAGGTCGCGTTCACAGGCTCGGTGCCGACCGGTATCGCCGTCGGCAAGGCCGCGATGGCGGCGAACCTGACCCGCGCCACGCTGGAGCTGGGGGGTAAGAACCCGGCAGCGTTGTTGGCCGATGTGGACGTGGACGGCGCCGTGGCAGGCATCCTGCAGACGGCCTTCGTGCACCAGGGGCAAGTGTGCGCTTCGCCGGAGCGGGTGTATGTGCACCGCAGCAAGGTTCAGGAATTTACCCGCAAGCTGGGTGAAGCGCTGGGGCAGTTGAAGATTGGTTCGGCGCTCGACCCCGACGCCCAGTTCGGCCCTTTGGCCAATGCTGCGCACCTGCAGAAGATTCTCGGCTTCTTCGAGCGTGCCCGGGCCAGCAACACGGTGGTTTATGGGGCGAAGGCGCTCGACCGGCCGGGCTACTTCGTCGAGCCTACGGTGGTGCTGGCCAATGACGCCAGTGACCCGTTGCTGCACGAGGAAACGTTCGGCCCGATCGTCTGTGTGCTGCCGTTCGACGATGAAGAACAGTTGCTAGCATTGATGAACGATAGCCCCTATGGCCTGACCGCCAGCCTGTGGACCAACGACCTGTCCAAGGCGCTGCGGCTGATCCCGCAGATCGAAGCGGGCACGGTGTGGGTCAACATGCACACCTTCCTCGACCCGGCGGTGCCGTTTGGTGGGTCGAAGGCATCGGGGGTAGGGCGTGAGTTTGGCAGTGCGTTCATCGAGGATTACACCGAGCTCAAATCGGTGATGATCAGGTACTGAGCAAAGCTAGCAATCGTTTAATCGTGTAGGAGCAGCCTTGTGCTGCGAAGAGGCCGGTGACACCAGCAAATGCTCACTGTGTTATCACCGGCCTCTTCGCAGCACAAGGCTGCTCCTACAACGCGGGGGCTCTAGAATGGTCTTTTTACCCGAGCCCGCAACGCCATGTTGGCCATCGAACTGCTGCCGACTACCGCTGATCAGGCCCCTCTGATCCGCAACGGGCTACTGCGTTGCTATGCGCAAGACTCGCCCGCCTTCATTCGGCAAAGGACAGTGCAGCAAAATTTTGTGAACCACTTCACAAAATCCGAGTGACCGGCATAATGCCATCACCTCTGTACAAGACCCGGTCGCGTAGCGCCGGGGTCCTTTTCGTGCCCGTCGAAGGTTCAGGTTAATTTCATGTCGCTAGTCGCAAGCCCCGACATCATGTATCGGCTGTTGATCCAGAGCGTGGTGGACTATGCCATCTACCTGCTCACCCCCGAAGGCATTGTTGCCAACTGGAACCCCGGCGCCCAGCGGGCCAAGGGGTACCTTGCCGACGAGATCGTTGGCCGGCATTACTCGTTGTTCTACAGCGAGGCCGAACGGGCTGCCGGGCTGCCCGCGCATAACCTTGAGCAGGCGCGATGCACGGGGCGCTTCGAAGAGGTTGGCGTGCGGCTGCGCAAGGATGGCTCGGCCTTCCATGCGCATGTGGTGATCGACGCGGTGCATGACGATGACGGCCGTCTGGTGGGGTTCGCCAAGGTCACCCGCGACATCTCCGAACGCCACCAGCAGGAGCTGGAGCTGCTAAAAGCCAAGGAACTGGCCGAACAGTACAGCCAAGAGATGGCCAAGCTGTCGCAGTTTCTCGACTCGGTCATTGCCAACATCCCGGCCAGTGTCATGGTCCAGGACCTGGAGAGCCAGCGCATCCTGCTGGCCAACCAGCAGGCCGAACGCCTGTTTGGTGTGCCGGGTTCGAGCATGATTGGGCAACTGCCTGCTCAAAGCCTGGCGCCGGCCGCCGCCGATTACCTGGAGCAACAGCTCGCTCGCGGGGCACGCAGCACCAAGGGCTATGCCGCCGAAACCCGGGTCGACACCCAGTGCGGGCCACGCACCCTGCGCAGCCGTACGCTGCTCAGCCAGCACCGCGAGGGCCAGGCCGACTATGTGCTGTTCGTGGCCGAAGATGCCACTGAAGAGTTGGCGGCCCACGCGCAGATCCACCATATGGCGCACCACGATGCCCTCACCGGGCTGCCCAACCGCACGCTGTTCCATGAGCGTTTGCGCCAAGCCTTGGTACGCGGTGATGAGAACGCCAAGCTGACCGCTGCCCTGTGCCTGGACCTGGACAACTTCAAGAACATCAACGATTCGCTAGGCCATGCCTTCGGCGACAAGCTGCTGCGTGAACTAGGCAAGCGCTTGCGCCGCGAACTGCGCGAGCACGACACGTTGGCCCGCCTGGGCGGTGACGAGTTTGCCATCGTGCTCACGGGGCTGGATGGCCGTGATGCCGCGTGCAATACCGCGCAGCGCCTGATCAATGCCATTTGTCCGCCGTTTCAGATCGAGGGGCATCAGTTCACGGTGGGTGTGAGTATCGGCGTGGCGATCGCCCCGGACGACAATGACCAGGCCGAACAACTGCTGGGCTATGCCGACATGGCGTTGTACGAAGCCAAGCGCAATGGCCGCAACCGGTACGAGTGCTTCAATGTCGAGCTGGATGTCGCCGCCCGCCAGCGCCGCCTGGTGGAAACCGACCTGCGTACGGCGCTGCACCTCGGCCAGTTGCAGCTGCACTACCAGCCGGTGGTCGACCAGCAGACCAGCAGTGTGACGGGGTATGAGGCGTTGCTGCGCTGGGAGCACCCGACCCGCGGCATGGTCATGCCCATGGACTTCATCCCCATCGCCGAAGAGACCGGGCTGATTCACGAGCTCGGCATCCGCGCGCTGAACCTGGCGTGCCAGGAGGCGGCCAGCTGGGACAGCGAACAGACAGTGTCGGTCAACCTGTCCCCGGTGCAGTTCAAGAATGCCAACCTGGTTCACACCGTGGCTTTGGCCCTGTCTGATTCGGGCTTGCCGGCGCGGCGCCTGGAGCTGGAGATCACCGAGTCGGTGTTGTTGGGCAACAGTGAGGAGAACGTGCGCACCTTGCGGGCGCTGAAAGACCTGGGTGTGTCGATTTCGCTGGACGACTTCGGTACCGGGTATTCGTCGCTGGGGTATTTGCGTTCGTTCCCGTTCGACCGGATCAAGATCGACAAGTCGTTCGTGCATGACATGTGCGACAGCCGCGAAGCCATGTCGATCATCCGCGCCATTACCGACCTGTCCAACAGCCTGATGATCAAGACCACGGCCGAGGGTGTGGAGTCAGAAGAGCAGATGCGGCGCCTGGCGGCAGAGGGATGCTCGCACTTCCAGGGCTACCTGTATGGGCGGCCTGTGCCGGCGAGTGAGCGGTTGAAGCAGGTGGCGTTGTTGTGGGGCTAGGTGCGCCGGGGCCGCTGCGCGCCCCATCGCCGGCAAGCCGGCTCCCACAGGTACAGCGTTGATCGCGAGGTGCGCGCAGTTTGTGGGAGCCGGCTTGCCGGCGATGGGGCGCACAGCGGCCCCGGTCATGCTCAGCTATTCCAGTCAGGCGCAAAGTCGGGGCTGACCACGCGCTGATCCTTCGGCAAACCCGCAATCAATGCCCGGTCTTCATCATCCAGCCGCACGTCAAGCGCCGCCAAATTCGCCAACTGGTTCTCGCGGCTGCTGGCCTTGGGGATCACGGCGACGCCGTCCTGGTCGAGCAACCACTTCAGTGCCACCTGGCTCGGCAGGACGCCATGCTTGCGGGCAATCGCCTGGATTACCTCTTGTTGCGCCGCCTGCCCGCGTGCCAGCGGAGTGTAGGCCGTGAGCAGCAAGTCGTGGCGGCGCGCATAGTCGAGCAACGGCTGCTGGTCGAGCAGCACGTGGTACTCCACCTGAATGGCCGACAACGGCGCGCCCAGCGTCTCGACCACTTGGCGCAGCAGGCCAAGCGGGAAGTTGGCGACGCCAATGCTGCGCGCCTTGCCTTCGTCACGCAGGGCTACCAGGGTCTCGATGCTGCGGGCCAGGTCCCAGTCCTTGCCCGGCCAGTGGATGTGGAACAGGTCGACCTGCTCGGTGCCCAGCACGCGCAGGCTGTCTTCCAGCGACTGACGCATGGCCTTCGGGTCCAGGCGGTCCCACCAGACCTTGGTGGTCAGGTGGATCTGCTCGCGTGGCACGTCGCTCTCGCGCAGGGCTTGGCCCACGGCCGCTTCATTGTTGTAGGCGGTGGCGGTGTCGATGTGTCGGTAGCCCAGGTCCAGAGCTTGGCGCACGGCCTGGGTGCACTCGCTGCCGGTCATCGGCCAGGTGCCCAGGCCGATGCAGGGCAGGTCCAGGCCGTTAGGGGTGGTGAGCCTTCGCATGACAGTTCCTTGTAGTGGTTACAGAGTCCGTAGGGGATGGTCTTCGATCAGCCCGGCGCGGACCATGCGCGGCGGGGCGAAAGTGGTCGATCAGCGAACGGAAATTGCGTTTGGCCTGGACAAGCGCCAATTGAACTTCCTTATCCTCGTCTATCTCTTCTAGAATTCGAGCTGTTTCATCCGCCAGGCCAGCCCTGTGCGGCTTTCCCTGGGCGCAGCATCCGGCCGCGCCGCCGTCGAGAACGCCATGAGTTCCAGCACACCGCTGTCCGGAGTCAACCAACCGCTGCGTGGCATCGCCCTGGTGGTGGTGGCGACGTTCCTGTTCGCCAGCCACGATGCCCTGTCCAAGTTCCTCGGTGGCCTGTACCCGATCATCATGGTGGTGTGGGCGCGTTATGTGGTGCACACCCTGCTGATGGCAGGGATCTTCCTGCCCAAGTCTGGCCTCAATGTACTGCGCACCCGTCGCCCGTTGTTGCAGACCCTGCGCGCCCTGAGCCTGCTCAGCACCAGCCTGCTATTCACCACCGGCCTGCAGTACCTGCCACTGGCGGAGGCCACGGCAGTCAACTTCCTCGCGCCTGTGCTGGTCACGGCCTTGTCGGCACCCCTGCTCAAGGAGCGGGTGACGGTGGGGCAGTGGGTGGCGGTGGTAATGGGCTTTATCGGGGTACTGGTGGTGGTGCACCCCGGTGGTGCGATGTTCACGCCAGCGATCCTGTACCCCTTCGGCTCGGCGCTGGGCTTCTGCTTCTATCAGTTACTGACGCGGATTCTGGCTGCCCATGACAGCCCCACCACCAGCAACTTCTATGCAGGGCTGTGCAACACCCTGGCGATGAGTGCACTGGTGCCGTTTTTCTGGGAGGTGCCGCGATGGGACCACGCGCTGTTGATGCTGGCGCTGGGTGGTTTCGGCATGACGGCCCACCTGCTGTTGACCCAGGCGTTTCGCCATGCCGCACCGGCGCTGCTGGCACCGTTCAGCTACTGCCAGATCGTGTTTGCCGGGCTGCTCGGGCTGCTGTTCTACAGCCAGGTGCCAGACAGCCTGAGCCTGGTGGGGATCTCGATCATTTGTATCAGTGGCCTGGGCGCGGCGTGGATGCAGCGGAGCAAGTGACGCGGCCTGGGTTCATGGCGATGCCATGAACTGCAGGATCCGCTCACGCAACCAGCGCTCGGCCGGGTCGTTGTCCTGGGCGCCACTCCAGACCATCGACAATTCTGCCTCGGTGATTTCGAAGGGCGCTGGGTCGGCGCGCAAGCTGCCGTCATCGGCCAGGGCGCAAGCGGCGTAGTCCGGCACCGTGGCGATCAGTTCGGTGTTGCGCAGCAGCGCGCGCAGGCTGCCGAACTGCGGCACGGCCAGCACCACCTTGCGGCAACGGCCGATACGCGCTAAATCCAGGTCGATGTTGCCGCTCATATCGCCAGAAAACGACACCATCACATGCGGGCGGGCGCAGTACTCGTCGAGGGTCAGTGGCCCCGGTCGATCGTCGGCGCGCAGCACGCGCACGCCAATGTCGCGCAATTTGCGGCGCTTGGCGTTGGCCGGCAGGTCGGTGGTGTAGCTCACGCCCACCGAAATCTCGCCGCTGGAGAGCAGGCCTGGCATCAACAGGAAGTTGGCCCGCCGCACCACCACGCTGATTTCCGGTGCCTCTTCGCGCAAGGCTTGAAGCAGGGCAGGGAGCAGGCCGAACTCGGCGTCGTCCGAAAGCCCGAGGCGGAATACGTTGCAGCTGCTAGCGGGGTCGAACGCCCGCGCACGACTGATGGCGGAAGAAATCACATCCATGGCCGGCCCCAGCTCGGTGAAAATCTGCATCGCCCGTGGCGTGGGCTCCATGGCCCGACCGTTGCGGATCAGCAGCGGGTCGTCGAACAGCTCGCGCAGGCGGGCGAGGGCGGCGCTGACGGTGGACTGGGTGATGAACAGTTTTTCGCCGACGCGGGTCAGGTTGCGTTCGATCATCAGGGCTTCGAACAGCACCAGCAGGTTCATGTCGACGCGGCGCAGGTCGTTGCGGTTCATGGGGCTTGGCTCACGGGGTCTGAGGGGATTGGCGCTGTATTGAAACACGGCGCAGGCCCGATTGCCTTGTATGGATGTGCGGGCTTTTTCGCGGTGCAAGCCCGCGCCCACAGGTAGATCCAAGCCCCTTACCAAACCTGTGGGAGCGGGCTTGCCCCGCGAAGAGGCCGCCACGGCAAAACGCTGACAGAGCCAGCCTATTACCCCGTAATACTCGCTCTATTAGAAGTCTGCCCAAGCTCGGCTAGTCTTTCCCCTGGCCCTGTGAATTCCGCGGCCGGGGCGCGCCTGAGCACCTGTGTTCAAGACCGTAGCGCCCCGCCGTGACAGCTTCGCAAGCCCCGTGTCGGCAAGAGACCGACCAGACCTGATGAGGGGTAGGCACGAGCCCAAGCGCTCGGCTGATAGAACACCTGGCATAGACCGGAAATCTGGATAACCGACCCAAAGGTACCCACAGATGTCGAACGAATCGAAATGCCCGTTCCATCAAACCGCAGGTGGCGGCACCACCAACCGTGACTGGTGGCCTGACCAGCTCAACCTGAGAATCCTTCACCAACATACCGCCAAATCCGATCCGATGGACCCGGATTTCGACTACGCCAACGCCTTCAAGAGCCTCGACTTTCAGGCCCTGAAGCAAGACCTGACGGCCCTGATGACCGACTCCCAGGACTGGTGGCCCGCCGACTTCGGCCACTACGGCCCGCTGTTCATCCGTATGGCCTGGCACAGCGCCGGGACCTACCGTATTGGCGATGGCCGCGGTGGCGCCGGTTCCGGTCAGCAGCGGTTCGCCCCGCTCAACAGCTGGCCGGACAACGTCAGCCTGGACAAGGCCCGGCGCCTGCTGTGGCCGATCAAGCAGAAGTACGGCAACAAGATTTCCTGGGCTGACCTGATCGTCCTCACCGGCAACGTCGCGCTGGAGTCCATGGGCTTCAAGACCTTTGGTTTCTCTGGCGGGCGCGCCGATGTGTGGGAGCCCGATGAAGACGTGTACTGGGGTTCGGAAAAGGTCTGGCTGGGCGGCGACACGCGCTACGGCAAGGAGCAGGTCAAGGCACAGGAACCCGGCCAGGGTGACCTGGTGGCCGAGCCCGCCAAGCACGGCGAAGAACAGAGCCGCAACCTGCAGGCCGAGCGCAACCTGGAAAACCCGCTAGCTGCCGTGCAGATGGGCCTGATCTACGTAAACCCGGAGGGCCCAGAAGGCAACCCCGACCCGGTCGCTTCGGGCAAAGACATCCGCGAAACCTTCGGCCGCATGGCCATGAACGATGAAGAGACCGTGGCGCTGATCGCCGGTGGCCATGCGTTCGGCAAGACCCATGGCGCAGGCCCTGCCGACAATGTGGGGGCCGAGCCCGAGGCTGCGGGCCTGGAGATGCAGGGCCTGGGTTGGGCCAACAAATTCGGCTCCGGTAAAGGCCCCGACACCATCACCAGCGGCCTGGAAGTGACCTGGACCTCGACGCCGACGCGCTGGAGCAACGAGTACCTCAACAATTTGTTCAATTTCGAGTGGGAGCTGACCAAGAGCCCGGCCGGTGCGCACCAGTGGCGGCCGAAGGAAGGCAAAGGCGCAGGCACCGTGCCGGATGCCCATGACCCCAGTAAAACCCATGCGCCGTCCATGCTCACCTCCGACCTGGCGCTGCGCTTTGACCCGATCTACGAGCCGATTGCCCGCCGCTTCAAGGACAACCCCGACCAATTGGCGGATGCCTTTGCCCGTGCCTGGTACAAGCTGATCCACCGCGACATGGGCCCGCTGGCGCGCTATCTCGGGCCAGAAATGCCCAACGAGGAATTGCTGTGGCAAGACCCGCTGCCTAAAGCCGACCCGGCGTCGCTGGGCGAGCAGGATGTCGCTGCGCTCAAAGCCAAGATCTTGGCTTCAGGCTTGAGCGTGGGCGAGTTGGTATCGACCGCTTGGGCCTCCGCCTCGACCTTCCGTGGCTCCGACAAGCGCGGTGGTGCCAATGGTGCACGCTTGCGGTTGGCACCGCAGAAAGACTGGGCTGCGAACCAGGGCGTAGGCAAGGTCTTGGCAGCGCTGGAGAAGATCCAGAGCGAGTTCAACAACGGTGGCAAGAAGGTCTCCCTGGCCGACCTGATCGTGCTGGCAGGTACCGCCGCCGTGGAGAAGGCCGCCAAGGATGCGGGTTACAGTGGCAGCGTCGGCTTCCGCCCCGGCCGCGTCGATGCGTCTCAGGAGCAGACCGATGTCGAGTCGTTCGCCGTGCTGGAACCGTTGGCCGATGGCTTCCGCAACTTCACCAAGGACCGTTACAGCGTCAAAGCCGAGAAGCTGCTGTTGGACAAGGCCCAACTGCTGACCCTGACGGCGCCCGAGCTGACCGCGCTGATCGGCGGCCTGCGTGTGCTGGGCGCCAACCATGGCGGCAGCACGGACGGGGTGTTCACCGACAAGCCGGGTACGTTGAGCAACGACTTTTTCCGCAACCTGCTGGACATGGGCGTGGAATGGACGCCGACGTCAGCCGACAACGAGCGGTTTGAAGGCCGGGACCGTAAGACCGGGCAGGTTAAATGGACGGGCAGCCGTGTTGACCTGGTGTTCGGTTCGCATGCCCAGTTGCGGGCGTTGAGCGAGGTGTATGGCAGCAGCGATGGCAAGGACAGGTTTGTGAAGGCCTTCGTTGCGGCTTGGGTAAAAGTGATGGAGCTGGACCGCTTTGATCTGAAATAAAGCGTGCCTGAAACCTCACAACCCTTGTAGGAGCAGCCTTGTGCTGCGAAGAGGCCGGTACAGAGAGCCGCAATTCGGGCTGCCTGTACCGGCCTCTTCGCAGCACAAGGCTGCTCCTACAAGTCGGTGGCCATCCCGCCAATTCCAGGTCGGATAGATACAAAAGCGTCCTCGTTCGTTCTGTTGCAATGCTTCTCAGGCGGCCGGCCTGAAACAGCGTGCTCACAACGACAAGGAACCCGACCATGCACATGCCAAAAACCCTGAAGATCCGCAACGGCGACAAGGTCAAAGCGACCTTCTCCGCTCAGGAATACGCAGCCCGCCACGCCCGCCTGCGGGCCTACATGGCCGAGCAGGACATCGAAGCGGCGATCTTTACCTCGTACCACAACGTCAATTACTACAGTGATTTCCTCTACTGCTCGTTTGGCCGCCCCTATGCACTGGTGGTGACCCAGGACAGAGTCGTCTCGATCAGCGCCAACATCGATGGCGGCCAGCCTTGGCGGCGCACGGTCGGCACCGACAACATCGTCTACACCGACTGGCAACGCGACAACTTCTTCGTCGCCATTCAACAAGCGCTGCCGCTGGCCTCGCGCATCGGCGTGGAATACGACCACCTCAACCTGCAAAACCACGCCAAGCTCGCCGCCTGCTACCCCAAGGCCGAGTTGCTGGACATCGGCGCCCCGTGCATGCGCATGCGCATGATCAAGTCCGCAGAAGAGCAGGCGTTGATCCGGCACGGCGCGCGGGTGGCCGATATCGGCGGCGCGGCAGTGGTCGAGGCCCTGCGTGAGCATGTGCCCGAGTACGAAGTGGCGCTGCACGCCACCCAGGCGATGGTTCGCGAGATCGCCAAGTCTTTCCCCGACGGCGAGCTGATGGACACCTGGACCTGGTTCCAGTCCGGGCTCAACACCGACGGCGCGCACAACCCGGTCACCAGCCGCACGGTGGGCAAGGGCGAGATCCTCAGCCTCAATTGCTTCCCGATGATCGCCGGCTATTACACCGCCCTTGAGCGCACCTTGTTCCTCGACCATTGCCCAGATGATCACCTGCGCCTGTGGCAGGCCAACGTCGAGGTACATGAGGCTGGGCTGAAACTGGTGCGCCCGGGCATGCGCTGCAGTGACATAGCCCGTGAGCTGAACGAGATCTTCCTGCGCCACGACCTGCTGCAGTACCGCACGTTTGGCTATGGCCATTCGTTTGGGACGTTGAGCCACTATTACGGTCGCGAGGCGGGGCTTGAGCTGCGCGAAGACATCGACACCGTGCTGGAGCCGGGCATGGTGGTGTCGATCGAGCCGATGATCATGCTGCCCCAAGGGCGACCGGGTGCTGGCGGCTACCGCGAGCACGATATCCTCATCGTCAACGACAGCGGAGCCGAAAACATCACCAAGTTCCCGTACGGGCCGGAGCACAACATCATCCGCAAATGATGCTCGGTGCCGGCCCCTGTAACAGCGGGTTTACCCGCGAAGGGGCCGGCACTAACAACAATAAAATCACTGTATGGCCACCAGACCCTGCCTCCAATTAGAAGAACCAGAGGGTACCCGTCATGTCCAGCACCACCCTGAACGCCTCAACCCTCGGCAACGTCGCGCACAGCGCCGAACGCCAGGCCCTGCGCAAGGCCGCGCGCGCCAGTTTCATGGGCAACTTCGTCGAATGGTTCGACTACGCCGCCTACGGCTACCTCGCCACCATCATTGCCGCCACGTTCTTCCCGCAAACCGACAAGACCACCGGCCTGCTGGCGACCTTCGCAGTGTTCGCCCTGTCGTTTCTCGTTCGCCCGCTGGGCGGCGTGGTCTGGGGCCACTTTGGTGATCGCCATGGGCGACGCAACGCGCTGTCGTTGTCGATCCTGATCATGTCGATCTCGACCTTCTGCATCGGCCTGCTGCCTGGCTATGCGCAGATCGGCCTATGGGCACCGTGCCTGTTGCTGCTGATACGCCTGGTGCAAGGCTTTTCGGCGTCGGGCGAATACGCGGGGGCATCGGCCTTCCTGGCCGAATACGCGCCCCAGGGGCGGCGTGGCCTGTACACCAGTATCGTGCCGGCCAGCACGGCAGCGGGGTTGCTGTTCGGTGCGGCGTTTGTGGCGGTGCTGCATGAGCTACTCAGCACCGAGGACCTGCATAGCTGGGGCTGGCGCCTGCCGTTCCTGCTGGCTGCACCGTTCGGGCTGGTGGGCCGTTACATCCGCATGAGCCTGCAGGACACCCCCAAGTTTCTAGAGATGGAGCAGCGTCTCGAGAACAAGGCCTGCATGACCCCGGCACCGATTCGCGAATTGCTGACCCAGCATCGCCGCAGCCTAGGCATCGGTATCGGCGTGACGTGCCTGAATGCGGTGGCGTTCTACCTGCTGCTCAGCTATATGCCGACGTACCTGTCTACTGAGCTGGGCATGACCGAGCGAGATGCCTTCATTGCCTCGACGGTTTCATTGGCCACTTACATCGGCCTGATTTTCCTGATGGGGCGGCTGTCGGATCAGTTTGGCCGCAAGACCATGCTGGTGATCGCTTCGCTGTTGTTTTTGGGGCTCACCGTGCCCTTGTTCACGTTGCTCGATGGGCAACCGCTGCTGGTGATTCTGGCCATCCAGATTCTGTTTGGCGCGATGCTGGCGATGAACGATGGGACCTTGCCGTGCCTGTTGGCCGAGATCTTCCCGACGCGGGTGCGCTTCAGTGGTTTTGCCTTGAGTTTCAACGTGGCCAATGCCTTGTTTGGTGGGACGGCGCCGTTCATTGCCACCTGGTTGATACAGGTGACCGGCAGCAAGCTGGCGCCGGCGGGGTACCTGTTGGCCGCAGCACTGGTGGCGCTGGTGGCGATGCTGATGTGCCGGGAGACGGCGCATGCAGCCCTGAAGGATTGATTCAATTTGTGCCGGCCTTTTCGCGGGCAAGCACTGTTTGATATCAGTGCAACGAAGCCTGCCGCCGCTCCCCCAGCGGCGACAGCCCAAAAAACCGGCTGTAGCTCTTGGAAAAATGCGCCGGCGAGCTGAACCCACACGCCAGCGCCACCTCACGCACCTGCACATCGCTACGCAACAACAGCTCCCGCGCCCGCGACAGCCGCAGCTCCAGGTAATACTGGCTGGGCGTGCGCTGCAGGTATTTATGAAACAACCGCTCCAATTGGCGCACGGTCACTTCATTGAGGCTGGCCAGCTCCTCCAGCCCAAGTGGCTCCTCCAGGTTGGCTTCCATGATCGCCACCACCTGGCTCAACTTGGGCTGGGCGCTGCCAAGCAGGGTGCGCAGGGGCACCCGCTGGCGTTCGCGCTCGCCACGCACGCGGTCGCACAGCAGCAGTTCGGCGGCCTTGGCGGCGATGTCCTGGCCGCCTTCTTCGCGGGCCACCAGTTGCAGCATCATGTCCATGGCCGCCACACCGCCCGAGCAGGTGTAGCGGTCGCGGTCCAGTTCGAACAGCTGGCCAGAAATGACGATACCGGGGAACTGCTCCTGCAACGTCTGCATGTCTTCCCAGTGGATGGTGCAGCGGTAACCCTTGAGCAACTCGGCCTTGGCCAGCAGGTAACTGCCCGTGCAGATGCCGCCCAACGGCAGGTGTTGACGGGCCAGCTGGCGTAGCCAGTCGATCAAGGGCCGGTTGCCACGGCTGCGATCGATCGGGTTGGCCCCGACCACCAACAGGGCGTCCAGCGCCGGGGCGTTGCCGATACTGTAGTCAGGCAACACGCGCATGCCGTTGCTGGCCGCCACCGGTTCATCGCTGGCGGCGATCAGCACGCTGCGGTACATCGGCCGGCGGGCCGCCAGGTTGGCCATGCGCAGGGTCTCCACCGCCGACGCCAGGCCGATGGTGGTGAAGTTGGGCAAGATCAGAAAACCGAAGGTCTTGACGGGCGAAGGCGTTAGGATTGCAGAAACGGGGTGGACCATTGCGATCTTCCTGTGCAAGCTGAGGCGTGATTTGTCGGGGGCAGTGAGAAAAACAGGCCTCGCATGATTCTTGTTGTTATAGGTCGTTACCCGGTCGATCTTACACCCCGGGCTGGTGGCCAGGAATGGACCTGAATGCAGACAGAAGGTGAACCTACGTGAACCCCGAATCCATGCTGGCGGCGCTGCCAGGTTTTGCCCTCGCGCCTGAGGCGATCCAGGTATTGCCCGATGCCGCGGCGTACCGTCGCTGCCTGCTTGAGCGCATCGCGGCGGCGACCCGGCGCATCGTCATCGTCGCTCTGTACCTGCAGGAAGACGAGGCCGGGCAGGAAGTGCTCGATGCCCTGTACCAGGCCAAGGCCGCGCGGCCGGGCTTGGAAATCACCATTGTGGTTGACTGGTTCCGTGCCCGCCGTGGCCTGCTGGGGGGCGGTCGGCAGCCGGGTAATGCGGCCTGGTACCAGGCCCAGCGCCAATTGCGTGGGCTGGATGTGGTGATCCATGGCGTGCCGGTGCAAACCCGCGAGCTGTTTGGTGTGTTGCACTTGAAAGGCAGCATCATCGACGACTGTGTGATCTACACCGGTGCCAGCCTCAACAACGTGTACCTGCACCGTTTCGACCGCTACCGCCTGGATCGCTATCACCTGTTCCAGTCGCCTGCGCTGGCCGATGCCATGGTCGACCTGGTTCGGCGCTTGCTGCACCACACCGCCACACCGCGCCTTGACCTGCCGGCGCCACCCCCGACCCGAAGCTTGCGCGGTGACATCCGGCGTTTGCGCGCACGGCTGCGGCGCATGGTCTATGAGGTGCCCGATGGCGAAGCGGGGCAGGGCTTGCGGGTCATCCCGCTGCTTGGCGTCGGGCGGGGCAACCCGCTCAACAAAGCACTTTGCGCGCTGCTGGCCGCTGCACGCACGCAGATCATCATCAGCACGCCTTATTTCAACCCGCCTCGGGTATTGATGCGCGAAATCGACCACGCGCTGGACCGTGGCGTGCGCGTGGAGCTGATCGTCGGCGATCGCACGGCCAATGACTTTTATATCGCTCCGGGTGAGCCGTTCAGTGCTAGCGGTGCGTTGCCCTACTTGTACGAGGACAACCTGCGCGCCTTTGCCCGCCGTCGCCAGGCCGCGCTTGCCAATGGCCAGCTCGAAGTGCGGATTTGGAACGACCCGGGGCACACCTTCCATGCCAAGGGGCTGTGGATCGACCAGCGTTATTCGCTGCTGACCGGTAACAACCTCAACCCGCGTGGGTTCAACCTGGATCTTGAGAATGGCTTGCTTATCGATGACCCAGCAGGGCAGTGGTTGGTGCCTCG
Organism: Pseudomonas sp. B21-031; assembly: GCF_024748985.1. Lineage (NCBI taxonomy): Bacteria > Pseudomonadati > Pseudomonadota > Gammaproteobacteria > Pseudomonadales > Pseudomonadaceae > Pseudomonas > Pseudomonas sp. B21-031. The sequence continues at coordinate 2,393,766 of NZ_CP087181.1, forward strand.
GGACGTGGAATTGACGGGGATACGCCGGCACGCACGGAAAATCGATTCAGCGGCCGAGCTCGGGGTCAAGGCTGAGCACCCCAAGGAAGTGCGCAAGCTCTTGCGACGTTTGCGCTATAGCCGCCTTGAACCGTTGATCAAACGGGTGCTTTAACGGTGTGGGAGGGGCTCTGAAAAAGTGTGGCAAGCGCATACAATCAGCCCATTTCCCACGTTAACCAGATAGGCCAAACCGTCTATGGCGCTTGATCCACCCACGATGCTGACGATTACGATCGCCCTGGCAGCCGCTGCTGCTTTGTACCTGGCGATCGAATGGCGCAGCGTTCGCGAGGCTTCACTCCTGTTTTGGAGCGCGGGCTTCGCCACTATTACCGTTGGCTCTACCCTGGCTCTGTTGCGTGGCATTGGCTTGCTGTTGATCGGCATCTGGTTCGCCAACGGGTTGTTGGTGGTGGCGCATGCGTTTTTCCTGATGGGGGTGTTGCGCTTTACCCAGAACCGCCTGTCGCCCGCCTGGCTGCTGATGGTGCCGGTGTGGTTCGCCTTGCTGCTGCTGCCCGCAGGGCCGGAGTGGTCGAAGGTGATGCTGATGGTCAACTCGTTGCTGGTGGCGCTGTTGACCCTCAAGGCCAGCTTTTTGTTGAAGCCCCACGGCAGGTCGCTGAGCGTGGGCGCGGTGCAATTGCGCTATGTGTTGCTGATCCATGGGTTGTTCTATGTGGCGAAGGCGATCATTGCGATCACGCCGGGCACCTTGATTGACCTGGCGACCTTTGGCGGGCTGATCATTCAGATTTCCCTGGTCGAGGGGGCGATGGCGATCATGTTGATCGCGCTGTCGATGACGGGGACGGTGCGTTATCGCCGTGAAGAACGTATCGCCCGGCTGGCGGCGCGCGATCCGTTGACGGCGCTGTACAACCGGCGGGCGCTGGAAGTGCGGGCGCCGCACTTTTTCAAAGAGGTCAGCCCGGCGCGGCCGGGGGCCTTGCTGTTGATCGATATCGACAACTTCAAGCTGGTCAACGATTTGCACGGGCACATTGCGGGGGATCGGCTGTTGATCGCCTTGAGCGAGATGATTCGTGCGGTGTTGCCGGAGCGGTCGCTGGCGGCGCGGCTTGGGGGGGATGAGTTTGTGATTCTGCTCAGTGAGGCGACGCGGGAGCGGGTGGTGGAGCTGGGTAGCCAGTTGCGTGAGCGGTTTCAGCTGTTTGCTGGGCAGACGGTGCCTACGCCGCAGGCGGTTACGTTGAGTATTGGGGCTAATGTGTTTGATCAGCCGCCGGTGAGTTTGGCGGCATTGATTGAGCAGGGGGATGTGGCGTTGTATGAGTCGAAGCGCGGGGGGCGTGACAGTATTCGGCTGGTTGAGCGGGAGGGTTTGGTTTCTTGATCGTTGGTGTGGGTGTTGGTGTTGGTTTTGAGGGGGTGGTTGATCCAGCATTGGGGCGACGCTTAGTCACCTTTCCGCCCTTACGGCGGGTCACTTTTTGGCAAACGCCCCAAAAAGTAACCAAAAAAGGCTGCGCTCCATCATACGGCCCCTACGCTGCGCTTCGGGGTCCCCTCGCTACGGCCTTGCTCCCGGGAGGACCGCGCTGCAGGGCCCATCCTGGGCCCCAGCGCTTGACGGGCATCCTTGCCCGTCACCTCCCTTCGCAAGGCCTGCGCTCGGCCTCCTGAGTCGCTGAAGGTCAAAAGCCAGATCAAGATCAAGATCAACAGCCAGATCAAGATCAAAAGCCAGCTCGAGAGCTGGCGCTAGATCATCGTTTTCAGGTCACTACCTGGTAGCACGGCACATAGGCGGCACCACCCGGCAACTTCATGCGGTGCTGGTCGACGAATGCTTGTAACAATCGCCCCAGTGGCTCCAATACTGCGCTGTCGCCGCGGATCTGGTAGGGGCCGTGTTCTTCGATCAGGCGGATGCCTTTGTCCTTGACGTTGCCGGCAACGATGCCGGAAAACGCTCGGCGCAGGTTGGCAGCCAGTTCATGGGGCGGTAGCTCGCGGCGCAGGGCGAGTTCGGCCATGTTGGCGTGGGTCGGGTCGAACGGGTGCTGGAAGCCCTCGTCGATCTTCAGCAGCCAGTTGAAGTGGAAGGCGTCGTTGCGTTCGCGGCGGAACTGTTTGACCTCCTTGAGGCCTTCGACCATGTGGCGCGCGACTTCGGCCGGGTCATCGATGATGATCTGGTAGTGGCTTTGCGCGGCTTCACCGAGGGTGGCGCCGACGAAGGCGTGCAGTTGCAGCAAGAACTGCTCGGCACTGCGGGGGCCAGTGAGCACGACCGGGAAGGGCAGGCCTTGGTTGTCCGGGTGCATGAGGATGCCGAGCAGGTAGAGGAACTCTTCGGCAGTACCGGCGCCGCCCGGGAAGATGATGATGCCGTGGCCGACACGGACGAAGGCCTCGAGGCGCTTCTCGATGTCCGGCAAGATCACCAGCTCGTTGACGATCGGGTTGGGCGCTTCGGCGGCGATGATGCCCGGTTCGGTCAGGCCCAGGTAACGGCTGCCGTGCATACGCTGCTTGGCGTGGGCGATGGTGGCGCCTTTCATCGGGCCTTTCATTACGCCAGGGCCGCAGCCGGTGCAGACGTCCAGCTTGCGCAGGCCCAGTTCGTGGCCGACCTTTTTGGTGTATTGGTATTCCTCGCTGCTGATCGAGTGGCCGCCCCAGCACACCACCATCTTCGGCTCCACGCCTGGACGCAGGGTGCGGGCGTTGCGCAGCAGGTGGAACACGTAATCGGTGATGCCCTGGGAGCTTTCCAGGTCGATGCGCTGGCTGGCCAGCTCGCTTTCGGTATAGACGATGTCGCGCAGGGCGCTGAACAGCATTTCACGGGTGCTGGCAATCATTTCGCCATCGACGAAGGCATCGGCGGGAGCATTCAGCAGCTCAAGGCGTACGCCCCGGTCTTGCTGGTGGATACGCACCTCGAAGTCCTTGTAGGCCTCGAGAATGGTTTTGGCATTGTCGACATGCGCGCCGGTGTTGAGGATGGCCAGCGCGCACTGGCGGAACAGGGTGTAGAGGCTACCGGTACCGACTTCGCTCAGTTGCTGGACTTCACGTTGCGACAGCGTCTCCAGGCTGCCTTTGGGGCTGACGGATGCATTTATGACATGGCGTTGGGGCATCTAAGTCTTTCCTGTGCAGGTAAAACATCCTTCTTAGACAACACCATAAGTCATGCGAAGAGCTTTTGCACACCCAGCGTAATCGCCAGCCCGCCCCCCACCAGCCAAAGGTTCAGTATCGCCCCGGTCAGCAGCGCCCGTGGCCCTGCCTGGCGGATCTGGCTGAAGCGTGTCTCCATCCCCAGCGCCGTCATGGCCATGGTCAGGGCAAAGGTGTCGAGGCTATTGATCGCCTGGGTCACACTGCCAGGCAGCACCTGCAGCGAGTTCACCAACACCAGCGCCAGGAAGCCGAAAGCGAACCAGGGCATGGCGATGCGGCCGTTGCCTTGCGCCTGGCCCGGCTGACGCGAGCGGCTGATCCACAGGCCCACCACCAGCAGCACCGGCACCAGTAGCATCACCCGGGTCATCTTGACGATGGTGGCGATGTGCGTCGCCTCGGGGCTGACGTTGCTGGCTGCACCTACCACCTGGGCCACTTCGTGGATTGTGCCGCCCAGGAATAGGCCGGCGCCCAGGGTATCCAGGTGCAGCCAGCCGGCATTGATCGCCAAGGGGTAAAGGAACATCGACAGGGTACCGAACAGCACTACGCTGCCAACGGCCATGGCACTCTTGTGCGGGGCGCTGCGCAGCGCCGACTCGAACGCAAGTACTGCAGCGGCGCCGCAAATGGCACTGCCGGCAGCGGTGAGCAGCGCGGTGTCGCGGTCCAGCTTGAGCAGCTTCATGCCGCACCAGAGCCCGATCAGCAGGGTGCTGACCACCACCAGCAGCGAAACCGTCAGGCCCGACCAGCCGACTTCGGCGATTTCCTGCAGGCTGACCCGCAGGCCGAAAAAGGCCACGGCGATGCGCAGCAGCCCACGCGCCGAGAAGTTGATGCCGGCCGCCCAGCTCGCCGGCACGCCATCGCGCAGCGCGTTGCCGTACAGGGCACCGGCAACGATACCGACGATCAGCGGGCTGATGCCCAGGTTGGCGATGGCGGGCAAGGCTGCCAGTTGGGTGACAGCAAGCGCGAAAAGCGCCACGAACAAAATGCCATTGAGCCGCCCTCGGGTAGAGAGGGTAGGCGCATAGGCGGGGTGGGATGGAACCGTGGCCATGTGAGTCCTCCGAGAAAGGTATTTCGACAAGGCCTACGTTAATCTGGTTATAAGCTTATAAAAAATCGTAATTTAGGATGTGAAGTATCCGTTTAGCTGATATTTTGAATTCATGACCCCAGAACAGCTGATAACATTCGCCACCGTCGCCGAGCATGGCAACATCAGCCACGCGGCCCAGGCGTTGCACCTGTCGCAGCCCGCCGTATCCGGGCAGCTCAAGTTGCTGCAGGAGGCTTTCGGTGAGCCCCTTTACCAACGCGCGGGGCGCGGGGTGCGCCTCACGGCTGCAGGTGAGCAGTTGCTGGCTCATGCCAAGCGCCTGCGCGATACCTTCCGCCAGGCCCAAGCCCTGCGCGAAGCCATGCGCGGCCTGGAGCGCGGCACCTTGCGCATCGGCGCCAGTACCACGCCGGCCAGCTACCTGCTGCCGTACCTGATCGCCGACTTCCACGCACGCTACCCGGAAGTGTCGGTGAGCACCTCCAATGGCAACACGGCTGAAATTGTCGCCGCGCTGGGCAGTGTCGATATTGCCTTGATCGAAGGGCCTCCCGGGCAGGAGTTGCCGTTGGGCACCGGGGTCACGCCGTGGCGTGAGGATGAGATCGTCGCGATCGTGCCCAGTACTCATCCGTTGGCCGGTGACGAGGCGCAGACCTTGGAATCCTTGGGGGCCTACCCACTGGTGCTGCGCGAGAGTGGCTCAGGGGTGAGGCAGATTGTCGAGCGGGCGTTTGCCCGCAGTGGCGTGGCAATGCGCGTCGCGATGGAAATCGCCGGTGTGGAAGGGGTAAAGGAAGCGGTGCGGGCAGGTATGGGGATTGGCTTTGTGTCGGCCATGTCGATTCGCCATGAGGATGGCGTGTTGCGGCGGCTGCGCATTACGCCGCAGCCGTTGGTCAGGCGCTTTTCCATCTTGATGCCCCATGCCGCCACGCCGTCGCGGGCGGCGGCGCGGTTCATGGAGTTGTGTGTGGGCCAGCCGAAAAAGGGTTAGCAGAGCTGGCCTCTCCCGGCGGTATCAACCCACCTTGAACACGTGCTTGAGATACGCCACGAAGTTCTCGTCCCGGCATTGGGTCTTGCCCGGGCTGTCGGAAATCTTCGCCACTGGCGCACCATTGCACGCCGTCATCTTGATCACGATGTTCATCGGCACCACTCCCGGGATATCGCAGGTGAGGTTGGTGCCGATGCCAAAGCTCACGTTAATCCGCTCGTGCAGGGCGCGGTACAGGCCAAGCGCCTTGGCGAAATCCAGCCCATCCGAGAAGATCAGCGTTTTGCTTCGCGGGTCGATCCCCAGTTTTTCATAGTGGGCAATGGCCTTTTCTGCCCATGCCAGCGGGTCGCCCGAGTCGTGGCGCAGGCCATCGAACAGCTTGGCGAAGTACAAGTCGAAATCCCCCATGAACGCATCCATGGTGATGCAATCGGTCAACGCGATGCCCAGTAGCCCGCGGTATTCCCGTACCCAGCACTCCAGCGCAGCGGCCTGGCTGTCGACCAGGCGCGGGCCCAGTTGCTGGTGGGCCATGAACCATTCGTGGGCCATGGTGCCAATGGGCTTGAGTTCCAATTCGCGGGCCAGGTGCACGTTGCTGGTGCCGACCAGGCGGCCAGGGAAGTCGCGCTTGAGGATGTGCACGACCTGCTCCTGGACCCGGTACGAGAAGCGCCGTCGGGTGCCGAAATCGGCCAGTTGAAAGCCTGCCAGCTCATCGGCACTCGCTTCGGCCTTGAGCCAGTCAAGCTTCTGGTACAGCCGCTCGCCCACGTGCTCCATCACCACTTCCCGATAGCGATAGCGGTTGCGCACTTCGCTGATGATTGCCAGCAGCGGGATCTCGTAGAGGATCACGTGCAGCCACGGCCCGCGCACGCGGATTGCCAGCTGCCCGGCGTCGTCCAGGCCGACCTGCACGTAGCGCAGGTTGAAACGGAACAGGCTCAGAAAGCGGATGAAGTCCGGTTTGATGAACGGGATTTTTTCGAGGTAGGCCAATTGGTCGTGGGTGACGGTGACATCGGCCAGTTGCTCGACCTGGTAGCGGATTTCTGCCAGGTAAGGGGAGAGGTCCTCACCGTTACGGCAGCGGAATTCCCATTCCACCTCGGCGTTGGGGTAGTTGTGCAGCACCGCCTGCATCATGGTGATCTTGTAGAAGTCGGTGTCCAGCAGGTTCTGGATGATGCGCGGGCCGAAAACGCTGTCACTCATGGGCGGTCTTCCTTGATCAGCGAGAGTTGGTAGTCGAGCGCGGCTTCGTCGCCGCAAAGAATGACACCCTCGGCGGCCAATGCGCCGCAGGCAGCGATGGCGCCGGCCTGGGTGAGGGCGCGGCAAGCCGGCAGGTACAGCAACACCTGGAACCCGGCCCGGCGCAGCTGGTGGGCGGTGGTCTTGACGCAGTAGTCCAGGGCCAGGCCGCCGACGATCACGGCGCCCACCTGCTGCACCTTGAGGTATTCGATCACCCCGGTGGAGCGGCGTTCGGCCAGGTCGTGGTAGCAGGCGCCATAGGGGTGCAGGTCAGGTTCGACGCCTTTCCACACGAAGTAGTCGTAATCGATGGGGGCGGGCAGGCCAGGCAGCAGTTCGAAGCCGGGTGTGCCTGGCACGCAGTGGCTGACCCAGGTCAGGTCGGCATTGGCCAGCGGCAGCGGTTGCAGCATCTGGGCCGGGTCGGCAACCACCCAGGCTGCATTGGCCGGGTGAGCGTCCTTGCTGCCCAGGCGCAGGTCTGCACGCAGGGCCATGGCGTTGAGGTCGGCGGCGATTTCATCACCCTCGGGCACGGGGAGCTCCTGCGGAGCGTTGGCGGTGAAGCCGTTTTGCGCGTCGACATCGAAACTGGCGATCTTCATGGTGCTCTCCTCGCTGGCATGGCCATATATTCCACCTGGTGCATTAAGTTTGTCAAGCACTAGGTAATGAAACAAAGCCACTTGTGCTACTTAACTGCTCTGGTGGATTATGGAGTTACTGAAGCGTGGAGCGTTCCCTTGAGTAGCACTGAAGTCTTGGCCAGCGTCGATATCGTCGCCCTGCGCATGGCCCCTGAAGCCCAGCATCTGCAAGTGTTGTTGCACCGCCGTGAGCGCGAACCGCACGCCGGCCAGTGGGCCTTGCCGGGTGTGATCGTCAACGGCCGTATCCCCGACACCAGCCTGGAAGGCGCGGCCGACCGCGCTTTGCGGGAGAAGGCCCGGGTGGTGCCATGCTACATGGAGCAGGTGGGTACCGAAGGCAATGCGTTCCGTGACCCGCGTGGCTGGTCGCTGAGCACCTACTACCTGGCCTTGCTCGCCCCTGGGCAGACCGTTGAAGGTGAGCAGCTGGCGTTTGTCGATATCGACAGCGTGCTGGGGCGTAAGGTGCTCTTACCCTTCGACCACCACTTGCTGGTGGAGCGCGCCCGCGAACGGCTGGCGGCGAAGACTGTGTATAGCAGCTTGCCGCTGTACCTGCTGGCCGAGAAGTTCACCGTGCTCGATGCCTTGGGGGCGGTGCAGGCGTGCCTGGGGCAGGCGGTGAACAACACCTCGCTGCGCAAACGCCTGGAGCGCTTGCGCGAGCTGGGGTGGGTGAGGGATACCGGGGAGAAGAACCAGCCTAAGCTGGGTAGGCCGCAGCAGTTGTTTCAGTACACGCCGCAGGGGGCGCGGCCGTTCATGTTTGACCGCAGTTTGTTGCCGGAAGGCGGGCTGTCTTAACTGCGGGCAGGCTACTGGCGCTGGAGCTAGTGCGCGCAGCGGCTGGTATCACCGTGCTCCGCCGGCGCCTTGCGCGCCGCAGCCAGCAGCGTCGCCAACACGATCAACGCCGCCCCCGCCGCCATGCGCACACTCGGCTGCTCGCCAAACAACCACCACGCCCCAAGAATCGCATACACCGGCTCCAGCGCGATGATCATCCCGGCGGTACGCGCTTCAAGACCTTCCAGGCTCTTGACGAACAGGAACTGCGACAGCCCGGTGCAGAACACGCCCAGCAGCGCCAGGTTGACCCAGTCGTGGCTACCCAGGCTGGTGCTCCCCAAGTGGGTGAAGGCGAACGGTGCCACCAGCGCGGCCACGACCACGTTCTGCCAGAACGCCACCTGCATCGCGTTCATGCTCGATGCGCGGCGGCGGTTGGCGACCGTCAGCAAGGCGAAGGCAAGGCCAGACCCCAAACCCCACAGCAGGCCGACAGTGCCTTTGTCGAGTAGGTCGAAGGTGGGCACGACCAGCACCAGGCCTGCCGTCACCATCAGCAATAACAAGGCTTGGGTGGCGCCAATGCGTTGGCCGAACACACCGCGCTCGATCATGGCGATAAAGGCGGGGAAGCTGGCAAAGCCCAGGGTCGCCACGGCCACACCACCGACCTTGACGGCAATGAAGAAGGTCACCCAGTGGGCAGCCAGCAGCGCGCCGGTCAGGCCGAGGATTGGCAGGTTGCGCAAGGTCAGGGCGTCGAGCAGGCGGGTGCCCTTGAGCCCGGCGACGAAGCCCAGGGCAATGAAGGCAAAGGTGGCGCGGCCGAAGGTGATGATGCTGGCGTCGGCTTCGATCAAGTGGCCCAGGATGCCGGTCAGGCCGAACAGGACGGCGGCGATGTGGGCAACGAGCAGCGCGTTGCGGTGGCCGGTGGAGGCACCGGCTACGGGAAGGGAGGTAGCGATCATGGCAGTCAAATTCTTCACAATGTGCGCGCGCAGGCACTCCCGGCCGACGCGTCGCGGGTCTTCAAAACTGGGAGTTTTATCGTTATGAGCCCGGACGAATTGCCCGGTGCAAAAAGGCGCCACAGCGTTGGAATTGTGAAGCGAGGCTGTTTACTCGCAATTACCGCGTCTGCCAGCCCACGGCGCGGGGCTGGCTGATGTGTGTATTATTTTTGTATACAGGGCTACGAGGCCGGTCGCGGGCGACGTCTGGTTGTCTGATCGCGACATCGATCGTTGTCGCGCCGCGCCGCCTTACTCTTCGCCGTAGTTCATGATCGACAGCAGGCGGATGGGCACCTGCACGAGCTGCTCCGGCCCGTGCGGGGTTTCGCCATCAAAGGTCAGGCTGTCACCCGCGTGCATGTGATAAAGCTGGTTGCCGTGGCGGTACACCAGTTCACCCTCCAGCAAATGCAGAAACTCCGTGCCTGGGTGGGCGAAGGTGGGGAACTCTTCGCTGGCGTCATCCATGCTCACCATGTAGGCCTCGAAGTGCTTCTTCGGGCCCCTGGCGTGATTGAGCAAATGATAGGTGTGGCCCTTTTCCGTGCCCCGGCGCACCACCTCCAGCCCTTCACCGGCCTTCACCAGCAGTGCATTGCCGTCAGGTTGGTCGTATTGGCTGAACAGCTTGGCCATCGGCATACCCAGCACATCGCACAGGCGGCTGAGGGTATCGAGGCTGGTGGACACCTGGGCGTTCTCGATCTTGCTCAGCATCCCTTGGCTGATACCGGCGATGCGCGCCACATCGGCGAGTTTGAGGGACTGGGCCTGGCGCTGGCGCTTGATCTGCAAGCCCAGGTACTGCTCCAGGCGAAGGCGCGGTTGGGTTTCGGTCGGCATCTAATGTCCTGCACGGTTTCAGTTCAAGAATAAAGATTTCGCACTGAGAAAGTGCGAAATGCTGCTGCGGTGGCAGCCGTTTTCCTCAGGTGAAAACAAGTTTCCCATATCTACAACGGAATTTCCTGGGTAATGGCGGCTGGCCTCTTCGCGCCGAACCGCCGCGAAAAGGCCGGTGGAGGCAAACCTGGCAAGCGCTTTGCATTCCTGTGATGAAAGTAAGTTTCCCGTGCGGAATTACATGCAGCCCCTTACCCAGGAGTGTTCAACCCATGTTGCCAGCAGAAACCCAGCGCACCCTCGATCAGCACGGCATCAAGTATGTGCTGGCGCAGTTTGTCGACATCCATGGCTCGGCAAAGACCAAATCGGTGCCGGTCTCGGGCCTCAAGATGGTGGCCGAGGAGGGCGCCGGTTTTGCCGGGTTCGCCATCTGCGGCATGGGCATGGAGCCACACGGCCCGGACTTCATGGCCCGCGGCGACCTGGCCACGTTGATCCCGGTCCCCTGGCAGCCCGGCTATGGCCGGGTGGTGTGCGTCGGCCATGTCAACGGCCAGCCCTGGCCTTATGACAGCCGCTACGTGCTGCAGCAACAGGTGCAGCGCCTGGCCGCCAAGGGCTGGACGCTGAACACCGGGCTTGAGCCCGAGTTCAGCCTGTTCCGCCGTGACGAAGGCGGCAAGCTGCAATTGGTGGATGCCTCCGACAACCTCGACAAGCCGTGCTACGACTACAAGGGCCTGTCGCGTTCGCGGCTGTTTCTGGAGCGCCTGACCGAAGCCTTGCAGCCAGTTGGCTTCGACATCTACCAGATCGACCATGAAGACGCCAACGGCCAGTTCGAGATCAACTACACCTACAGCGACGCCATGGAGTCGGCCGACCGCTTCACGTTCTTCCGCATGGCGGCGGGCGAAATCGCCAACGACCTGGGGATGATCTGCTCGTTCATGCCCAAGCCTGACCCCAAGCGCGCTGGCAATGGCATGCACTTTCACCTGTCGCTGGCCAGCAGCACCAACAAGAATCTGTTCCATGACGCCAGCGACAGCAGCGGCATGGGCCTGTCGAAGTTGGCTTACCACTTCGCCGCTGGCCTGATGGCCCACGGCCCGGCGCTGTGTGCCTTCGCGGCGCCAACCGTCAACTCCTACAAACGCCTGGTGGTTGGCCGCTCGTTGTCCGGCTCGACCTGGGCCCCAGCCTTCGTCGCCTGGGGCGCCAACAACCGTTCAGCGATGGTCCGCATCCCCTACGGGCGCCTTGAGTTCCGCCTGCCGGACGCAGGCTGCAACCCGTACCTGGTCACTGCCGCGATCATCGCGGCTGGCCTGGATGGTATCGACCGCCAGCTCGACCCAGGCGAGATGTGCAACGAGAACCTCTACACCCTGAGCCTCGAAGAAATCGCCACACGCGGTATCAAGACCCTGCCGCAATCGCTTAAGGAAGCCGCCGACGCGCTCGAGGCCGACCCCCTGTTCCGCGAGGTGCTCGGCGCCGAGATCGTCGACGAGTTCATCAAGCTCAAGCGCATGGAGTGGGTGGAGTACTGCCGCCACGTTTCCGACTGGGAAATCCAGCGCTACACCGAGTTTTTCTGACCGCCCCCATCCCTTGGGCGGCCCTCAAAACAGCGGTCGCTCACTGCCTAGTAAGGAGCATCACCATGTGTGGAATCGTAGGTCTGTACCTGAAGAAACCTGAGCTGGAAGCCCAGCTCGGCAAGCTCTTCGAACCCATGCTGCACGCCATGACCGACCGTGGCCCTGACAGCGCCGGCTTTGCCATTTACGGCGATGAAGTGGCCGACGGCTGGGTGAAACTGACGTTGCAGGCCCTTGATGGGGGCTATTCGTGGGCCAGCTTGATGGGGCAACTGGAAGGGCGCCTGGGCTGCTCGCTGGACTGGTTTCAGAACGCCAGCGCCGCCGTGCTCAAGGTGCACACCACGGAAGCCGCCGCCCGTGCAGCATTGGCCGAGCTGGCCCCTGAAGTGCGCATCATGAGCGCCGGGCAGAGCATCGAAATCCTCAAGGGCATGGGCCTGCCGGCCGAGATTTCCAGCCGCTTCGGCCTGGCCGGCATGAAGGGCAGCCACATCATCGGCCACACCCGCATGGCCACCGAAAGCGCGGTGACCCTGGAGGGCAGCCACCCGTTCTCCACCGGCGCCGACCTGTGCCTGGTGCACAACGGCTCGCTGTCCAACCACTTCCGCCTGCGCCAGGAACTCAAGCGTGAAGGCATCAGCTTCGAGACCGACAACGACACCGAAGTGGCTGCCGGCTACCTGACCTGGCGCCTGCAGCAGGGCGACACCCTGGCCAAGGCCTTGGACGGCGCTCTGCAAGACCTGGATGGGTTCTTCACCTTTGCCATTGGCACCCGCAACGGCTTCGCGGTGATCCGCGACCCGATCGCCTGCAAGCCAGCGGTGCTGGCCGAAACCGACGACTACGTCGCCATGGCCTCCGAATACCAGGCCCTGGCCAGCCTGCCCGGTATTGAAAACGCCAAGGTCTGGGAGCCGGCGCCGGCCACCCTGTACGTCTGGGAGCGCGAAAGCGCCTGACCTGCCACCGAACCTCTGGAGAACCTTATGAAGACGATCGACCTTTCCAGCACTTCGGTGCGTGTCCTTAACCAGTCCCTGCACGGTGAGGTGCAAGACCGTGAGTGGCGCGTGACGCGCCCCGACGGCAAACACAACCTGGCTGTCGGCATCAACGAAGACGTTTCGGTAGAGATCGACGGCCATGCCGGCTACTACTGCGCCGGCATGAACCAGAAAGCCAACATTACGGTGCACGGCAATGTGGGCGTGGGCGTGGCGGAAAACATGATGTCTGGCTCGGTGCGGGTCAAGGGTAGCGCCTCCCAGGCCGCGGGCGCCACTGCCCATGGCGGGCTGCTGGTGATCGAGGGCGACGCCGGTGCCCGTTGCGGTATTTCCATGAAGGGCGTCGACATCGTGGTCGGCGGCAGCATTGGCCACATGAGCTGCTTCATGGGCCAGGCCGGGCGTTTGGTGGTGTGCGGCGATGCCGGCGATGCGCTGGGCGACTCGCTGTACGAGGTGCGCATCTACGTCAAGGGCACGGTCCAGTCGCTGGGCTCGGACTGTATCGAGAAAGAGATGCGCGCCGAGCACCTGCAAGAGCTTCAAACGCTGCTGAACGACGCAGGCCTCGACCATAAGGCCGCCGATTTCAAACGGTATGGCTCGGCCCGTCAGCTGTACAACTTCAAAGTCGACAACGCCTCCGCGTACTGATCCAGGAGCAACCCCATGAGCGAGCAATTCCCCCCGGTACTGCGTGAGTCGGCCACCTTCGATCGCCTGACCATCCAGGAAATCCAGCGTGCCGCCGAAACCGGCATCTATGACATCCGCGGCGGTGGCACCAAGCGCCGCGTGCCGCACTTCGATGACCTGCTGCTGCTCGGCGCCAGCGTGTCGCGCTACCCGCTGGAAGGCTACCGCGAAAAATGCGGCACCGACGTGGTGCTGGGCACCCGCTTTGCCAAAAAGCCGATCCACCTGAAGATCCCGGTGACCATCGCCGGCATGAGCTTCGGCGCGCTGTCGGCCAACGCCAAGGAAGCGCTGGGCCGTGGTGCGACCATCGCCGGCACCAGCACCACCACCGGTGACGGCGGCATGACCCCGGAAGAGCGGGGCCAGTCGCAGCACCTGGTGTACCAGTACCTGCCGTCGCGTTATGGCATGAACCCGGACGACCTGCGCAAGGCCGACGCCATCGAGATCGTCCTCGGCCAGGGCGCCAAGCCGGGCGGTGGCGGCATGCTGCTGGGCATGAAAGTGACTGAGCGCGTGGCCGGCATGCGCACCTTGCCGATCGGCGTCGACCAGCGCAGCGCCTGCCGCCACCCGGACTGGACCGGCCCGGATGACCTGGCGATCAAGATTGCCGAGATCCGCGAGATCACCGATTGGGAAAAACCCATCTACGTGAAAATCGGTGCCAGCCGCCCGTACTACGACGTCAAGCTGGCGGTGAAAGCCGGCGCTGACGTAATCGTGCTCGACGGCATGCAAGGCGGTACTGCCGCGACCCAGGAAGTGTTCATCGAGCACGTCGGCATCCCGATCCTGCCGGCCATCCCGCAGGCCGTGCAGGCGCTGCAGGAGATGGGCATGCACCGCAAAGTGCAACTGATCGTCTCGGGTGGCATCCGCAACGGCGCCGACGTGGCCAAGGCCATGGCGTTGGGCGCTGACGCCGTGGCCATCGGCACGGCGGCGCTGATCGCCCTGGGCGACAACCACCCGCGGCTGGATGCGCAGCTCAAGGAAATCGGCTCGGCCGCCGGTTTCTACGATGACTGGCAGAACGGCCGCGACCCAGCCGGTATCACCACCCAGGACCCGGAACTGGCCAAGCGCCTGAACCCGGAAGAGGCCGGCCGGCGCCTGGCCAACTACCTGCGCGTGCTGGTGCTGGAGGCGCAGACCATGGCCCGTGCCTGCGGCAAGTCGCACCTGCACAACCTGGACCCTGAGGACCTGGTGGCGCTGACGGTCGAGGCGGCTGCCATGGCCCGGGTGCCGCTGGCCGGTACTGCCTGGGTACCAGGCCAGGCTCAGTACTGATTCCACCTTCTGGGGCCGCTTTGCGGCCCCCGATGCATCCCCATTCGCACAGGAGTGACTCCATGAAGCTTGCCCTTGCTGTTGTGCTGTTGGCATTGACGCCGTTGGCCCACGCCGCCGAGCCCACCCTGGACACCGGCAACACCGCCTGGATGATCTGTGCGGCGATGTTCGTGCTGATGATGTGCATCCCGGGCCTCGCGCTGTTCTACGGCGGCATGGTGCGGGCCAAGAACTTTCTTTCGGTGTTCACCCAGCTGTTCGCCGTGGCCGGGCTCATCGGCATCCTCTGGGTGCTGTTCGGCTACAGCCTGGTGGTGGATACCCGCGGTATGGTTGAAGGCCAACTGACCTTCAACAGTTTTATTGGCGGCCTGGACAAGGCGCTGATGCTGAACATCGGCCATGACAGCCTGGTAGGGACCATCCCGGAAGGTGTCTTCGCGGTATTTCAGCTGACCTTCGCGATCATCACGCCTGCGCTGATTGCCGGCGGCTTTGCCGAACGCATGAAATTCAGTGCCTCGTTGTTGTTCATGGGCGCCTGGTTCGTCCTGGTGTACGCACCGATTGCCCATATGGTCTGGGGCGGGCCAGGGGCATTGATGGTCAACTGGGGCGTGCTGGACTTTGCCGGCGGCACCGCAGTGCACATCAACTCCGGTGTGGCGGCGCTGGCTGCAGCGTTGATGCTAGGCAAGCGCAAGGGCTACCCACAGGTGGCCATGCCGCCGCACAACCTCGGCTTCACCCTGGTAGGTGCCGGTTTGCTGTGGGTGGGCTGGTTTGGGTTTAACGTGGGCTCGGGGCTTGCGGCCAACGAAGGGGCAGGGGTGGTGATGCTGGCGACCATGGTGGCTGCCTGCGCAGGGATTGTCGGTTGGCTGATTACCGAAAAGCTCATGCATGGGCGGCCCACTGCACTGGGGGCGGCCTCAGGTGCGTTGGCCGGGTTGGTTGGCATCACGCCGGCGTGCGCCTTTGTCGGGCCGTTGGGGGCGCTGGTGATCGGCTTGCTGACGGGGGCTATCTGCTTCATCGCAGTGACCCGGCTAAAGCAGGCATTGGGGTATGACGACAGCCTCGACGTGTTCGGCCTGCATGGCGTGGGCGGGATGGTTGGCGCGCTATTGACCGGGGTGTTTGCCGCGCCGTCGTTGGGCGGCTATGTGGAAGGCATTACGCCCCTTGGGCAAGCACTGGTGCAGCTGAAAGGCGTGGCCTTTACCTTTGTTTATTGCTTTGTGGTGAGCTGGGCGATTCTGGGCGCCATCAAGCTGACTGTCGGGCTGCGGGCCAGCCGGGAGGAGGAAGAGCAGGGGCTGGACCTGGCGGAGCACAATGAGCGGGCTTATAACCTCTGACTACAAGGTGTCTGTACTGGCCTCTTCGCGGGCTTGCCCGCGAAGAGGCCAGTACAGGATGAATCAGTGCCCCATGGCCAGCTTGGCACTCACCTGCCGACGACGATAGGCACTGTCGCGGCTGGCCAGCCACCAGTACAACGGCGAGGTAATCGCCAGCCCCACCAGCCACGACAGGTCTGCCCCGTTGATGTGCTCTGAAACCGGCCCAACATACAGCGGCGTGTTCATGAACGGGATCTGCACGACGATGCCCACGGCGTAGGCCACCAGCGCCTGCGGGTTGTAACGCCCGTAAATACCGCCATCGACTTTGAAGATCGACTGGATGTCGTAGTCACCCTTGTGGATGGCATAGAAGTCGATCAGGTTGATCGCCGTCCACGGCACCAGCACCACCAGCAGCACCAGCACCATGTCGACGAAGTGGCCGATGAAGTCCTTCGATGCGCACACGGCCACCACACTGCAAGCCGCCAGCACGATCAGTGACAGCACCGCACGGCTTTTGGCGGTGGGGATCCAGCGGTAGGCGAAGGTCTGGATCAGGGTAATGATCGACAGCACCGCGCCATACAGGTTGAGGGCGTTGTGGCTGATCACGCTGAGCAGGAACAGCACCAGCATGATCGGGCCCAGGGTGCCGGTGGCGAGTTTCACCGCGTCCATGGTGTCCATGCCGGCCGGGATTGCCAGCACCGCGACCGCGCCGAAGATGAACGACAGGCTCGAGCCCAGCACAGAGCCCAGGTAAGTGGTCCAGAAGGTCGAGCTGACCTTGACGTCGGCTGGCAGGTAGCGCGAATAGTCCGACACATACGGGGCAAAGGCGATCTGCCACAACGCTGCCAGCGACACCGTGGCCAGCCAGCCGGCCAGGTTGAAACCGCCGCGGGTGAGGAAGTCGTCACTTTGCACGTGGGTGAAGATATAGCCGAAGCCGACCACGATACCGATGCCCAGCACCCAGGTGCCGATGCGGTTGAGCACATGGATGAAGCGGTAACCGATGATGCCGATGATGCCCGACCCCAGTGCGCCAATGACGATCCCCACCGGTACCGGCACGGCTTCGACCACGCCATGCAGCGACTTGCCCGCGAGGACGATGTTGGAGGCGAAAAACCCGATGTACATGACCCCGGCGATCACCACCACCAGCAGCGCGCCAAGCGTGCCGAACTGGGCGCGGCTCTGGATCATCTGCGGGATCCCCATCTGCGGGCCTTGGGCCGAGTGCAGCGCCATCAGCACCCCGCCGACCAGGTGGCCGACCAGGATGGCGACGATGCCCCATACCAGGTTCAGGTGAAACAGCTGCACGCCCAGCGCGCCGGTGACGATGGGCAGGGGCGCGATATTGCCCCCGAACCACAGTGTGAACAGATCCCTTACCTTTCCATGGCGGTCTTGCGGGGGCACGTAGCCGATCGTGTGTTTTTCTATGAGGGGTGCCGAGTTGGCTGCACTGGTCATGACTGACTCCAAGGCAAGGTAGGGCATGGGGTACTGCCCGGGTGCGTGCCGGCGAAGGGCGACGCGTTCTTGTTGGAGGGATGATGGGGGGTGCGGGGATAACGAGAAATTAGTAAATATGTGCCCATAAACCTTAAAAAACCTAAGGCTGACAAAAGGTTAAGGGACGAGTGGTAGCAAGGAGCGGGCCATACGGCTGGAAGGCCTGGGCCTGGGGGGTTGGCGCTATCCAGGTGAATGGCTGGGGGAACCGGGTTGGTGCGGGGGGCGCGTTATCAGTGCAGATAAATAATCCGCCTGTGCCGGCCCTTTCGCGGGCAAGCCCGCTCCCACAGGAGGACCACGTGCTCAAGATAGGTGGGTTCCTGTGGGAGCGGGCTTGCCCGCGAAGAGGCCAGAGCAGGCCTGCACAGCTACATCGGCAACAGCCGGTCCTGGATCACTTCCTTCATCACCAACGTCGAACTCAACCGCTTCACGTTGGGAATGCTGGTCAGGTGTTCGTCATACAGCTTCTGAAACGCTGGCAGGTCCTTCGCCACCACGTGCAGCAGGTAGTCCGGGTCGCCGAACAGCCGCTGCGCCTCGACGATCTGGGGAATTTCGGCCAACGCTGCCTCGAAGTCCGCCACCGGCTGGCGCGTCACCTCGCGCAGGGTGACGAACACCAGTGCGGCGAAGTTCAGCCCCAGTGCAGTCGGCGCCAGGCGCGCGTGGTAGCCGAGGATGGCGCCCGATTCCTCCAGCGCCTTCAGCCGGCGATGGCAGGGCGATAGGCTCAGGCCCACACGATCCGCCAACTCGGTCACCGACAAGCGACCATCTTTTTGCAGCTCGGCAAGGATTTTTCGATCAGTTCTGTCCATGGAGAAGAATCTTCCAGCATATGTGCGATGACGGGGAATATACGAAAGAAAATGCCCCGAAGGAATCCGTAATCTTTCTGCATACCAAGCCAAGACATAAGGAAGATTCAAGTGGCAATCAGTGTGCTGACGGCGTTCTGGGCCGTGTCGTTGCTGTTCGTGATAACCCCTGGTGCCGACTGGGCCTACGCCATCTCGGCGGGCATGCGTGGCCGCTGGGTGATGCCTGCGGTGGCGGGCATGTTGTCGGGGCACTTCCTTGCGACGCTGGTGGTGGCGGCCGGCGTGGGCAGCCTGTTGGCCGGGCACCCGTTGGCGTTGACGTTGCTGACCCTGGCAGGCTGCACCTATTTGTTGTGGCTGGGCGGCAACCTGCTGTTGAGCCCCGGCGTGCCGGAAGCGGGGCAGGACGGGGTGGGGGAGTCCGGCTCGCGATGGGCCTTTAAAGGCTTTTGCGTCAGTGGGCTTAACCCGAAGGTATTCCTGTTGTTTCTGGCCTTGTTGCCGCAATTCACCGACCCGCAGTCAAGCTGGCCGGTGCCGGTGCAGATCCTGCTGCTGGGGCTGGTGCACCTGTGCAGCTCGCTGGTGATCTATTCGCTGGTGGGGTACGGCGCCAAGGCCGTCTTGAGTACCCGGCCAGGGGCGGCGAAAATGGTCGGGCGGGTGTCGGGTGTAGCGATGATCGCCGTGGCCTTGGGGCTGATTGCCGGGCAGTTGGGCTGACGCTACCGGCGCTGACGCCGCTCGGATACACTCGCCGCTACTTTTCGCACAACCAGGATGTGCCCCATGCCCGACACCGCCCAACTGCTGACCTTCGCGCTGATCTGCTTGGGTATGGTGCTGACGCCCGGCCCGAACATGATCTACCTGATTTCCCGGTCGATCTGCCAGGGCCGAAATGCGGGGTTGATTTCCCTCGGTGGTGTGGCCTTGGGCTTCGTCATCTATATGCTCTGCGCTGCACTGGGCATCAGCGCGCTGGTCATGGCGGTGCCGTTTGCCTACGACGTGCTACGCATCGGTGGCGCACTGTACCTGTTGTACCTGGCCTGGCAGGCGCTTCGGCCTGGCGGCAACTCGCCGTTCCAGGTCCGCGACCTGCCAGCGGACAGCCCACGGCGGCTGTTCACCATGGGCTTTGCCACCAGCCTGCTGAACCCCAAGATCGCCGTCATGTACCTGTCGTTGATGCCGCAGTTCATCGAGCCCGGTCACGGCAGCGTGTTGGTGCAGTCGCTGGTGCTCGGGTCTACGCAAATCGCCATCAGCGTTTCGGTCAATGCCTTGATCGCGGTGATGGCCGGCTCCATCGCCGTGTTCTTAGGCGGGCGGCCCCTGTGGCAGCGCGTTCAGCGCTGGTTGATGGGCACTGTGCTGGCCGGGTTGGCCTTGCGCATGCTGGCTGAAGGGCGCCGTTGAAAAACGTCTGAAAACAAGGGAACGAACGGGTACTTGCAGGCCTCCTATCCATCAGATGGATGGCAATGTGCCCGGGACTTCCCTGACATGAGATCGCTTCAACAACCCCCCACCGACGCGGGCAACCCACCGTTGGGCTTTCTGCTCAACGGCGGTAGCGTCGGCAGCCTGCTCCAGTCGATGGACTGGCGCGGCTCGCCGGTGGGCCCACCCCACACCTGGTCGCCGCACCTGCAGACGGTCATGGGCACGCTGCTGCCGGCGCAAGCGCAGTGCGTGCTGTTCTGGGGGCCGGCCTACGTGGCGCTGTACAACGATGCCTATGCACCGAGCATTGGCACCAAGCACCCGCAGGCATTGGGGCGGCCGGCCCAGGAAAACTGGAGTGAGCTGTGGGACGACCTGGAGCCGTTGCTGCGCGGTGTGCGCGAGAGCGGCCAGACTTTCTCGGCCAAGGATCGCCCTTTCTACATCGAGCGCCACGGCGTAGGTGAAACGGCCTATTTCGACGTGTCCTATTCCGCCGTGCGCGAGGCTGACGGCAGCGTTGGCGGCGTGCTGTGCCTGGTGACCGAGACTACCGAGCGCGTACGCTTCCAGCAGCGCCAGGCCTTTTTGCTGGAACTGGGCCGTGCATTACCCGCGCTGGGTGATGCAGAGCGGATCGAAGCGTTCGCGGTAAGTCGGCTGGCACGGCGACTCGGCGCGGCACGGGTCTACTTTGGTGAGGACCAAGGCGACGGCAGCAACTTCCAGGTAGCACATGACTGGTCCGAGGCCTTGCCCTCGTTCGTCGGCCAGCATGCCTACGCGAGCTTCGGTGCTTCGTTGCGTGAGCAACTGGCAGCGGGGCAGGTGGTGCAGCAGCCTCACAGCCTGCATGTGCCGGTCCTGCGCGCTGGCCGGCTGGAGACCACCCTGAGTGTGCATTTCCATACCCCGCACCTGTGCCCTGAAGACGAATGCCAGCTGGTGGAAGAGAGCGCCAAGCAAGCTTGGGCGGCGATTACCCATGCCAGGGCCGAGCGGGCGCTGCACCTGCTCAACGAAAGCCTGGAGGAGCGCGTGGCGTCGGCCCTGGCTCAGCGCGAATCTGCGATGTTGCAGCTGCACGAAGCCCACAAGCTGGAAATGATCGGGCAATTGACCGGCGGCATCGCCCATGACCTCAACAACATGCTCACACCGATCATTGCCTCGTTCGAATTGATGCGCCGCAACCCACAGTCCGAGCGTGCCCCCAGGCTGATCGACGGCGGCCTGCAGGCTGCCGAGCGGGCGCGCAACCTGGTCGGTCGGCTGCTCAGTTTCGCCCGCCGGCAAACCCTCAAACCCCAAGCCGTGTCTCTGGCGGCGCTGGTGGAAGACATGCGTGAGTTGATCGCACGTTCGCTGGGGCCGACCATTACCGTGCACGTGCAAGTCGACCCGGCGCTACCGGCCGTGGTGGCCGACCCTCATCAACTGGAGCTGGCCTTGCTCAACCTGGTGGTCAACGGCCGCGACGCGATGGCTGAAGGCGGTGAGCTGAGTATCGTCGCTGGTATTGATGCAAACGGCCCGCCGAGGCCGGAAGGCGTGGCTGCGGCGCGGCTGGCCTGGTTACAGGTGCGCGACAGTGGCTGTGGGATGGACGCTGAACAACTGCGCCGCTGCTTCGAGCCTTTCTACTCGACCAAGGCGGTGGGCAAAGGCACCGGCCTAGGCCTGCCGATGGTGCAGGGCTTGGCCGTGCAGTCGGGCGGTGGCTTTACTATTCGTTCGTGGCCAGGTGAGGGCACCGAGGCGACCTTGTGGTTGCCGACCAGCGATGTGGCGGCAAGCTGCCGCGACAGTGATACAGCCGAAGCGCCATTGGCCGGCCGGAAGAACCACGTGCTGTTGGTCGATGACGAAGCGATCGTACGCCATGCCACAGCGCTGCAACTGCGCGACCTCGGCTACGAAGTGATCGAGGCCGACAGTGCGGCAGCGGCCTTGCAGCTGGTAGAGCGGGGGCTAGTGCCGGATGTGCTGGTGACCGACCATGTGATGGCCGAGATGACCGGCGTGCGCTTTGCCCAGCAGATGCGCCAGCGCCAGGCCAACCTGCCGGTGCTGATCATTACCGGTTACGCCAACCTGACACCGCGCGAACTCAAAGGCTTCGAAGTGCTGCGCAAGCCGTACCGGCGTGCCGAGCTGGCACAGAGTGTGGCGCGGTTGCTGGCCGCGCAACGGTAGCCGCTATTCAGAAGCCTCAGGGCCGGCAGAGGGCGTTTGTTGCGGCAGGTACAGGGTAAACGTCGTGCCCTGGCCTTCGACGCTGATTACCTCTACATCGCCTTCGGACTGCTTGGCAAAGCCGAACACCTGGGACAGGCCAAGCCCGGTGCCTTCACCGGGCGCTTTGGTGGTGAAGAAGGGGTCGAAGATGCGATCGAGCAGCTCGCTGGCGATGCCGACACCGCTGTCCACTACCGAGATGGCTGCAAAGGGCCCGGCTTGCGCGGCCTGCCCACGCAGGCCGGGCAGGCGTTGGTTGGCCTGAAGGCGCAGGCGCAAGGTGCCTTCCCCGGCCATGGCGTCGCGGCCGTTGAGCATCAGGTTGATGATCGCGGTTTCAAGTTGGCTGAGGTCGGCGCGGATATGGCAAGGCGCCTCTGGCAGTTCGATTTCCACCTGAACCCGTGCACCGGTAGCGGTATCGAGCATATCGGCCATGGCTTGGAGCCGCGGCCCGGCCTCGAACACTTGCGGGCTCAAGGCCTGTCGACGGGCAAAGGCGAGCAGTTGGCCAGTCAGCTTGGCGCCGCGCTCGACGGTGTCGGCAATGGTCTTGAGGTAGCGCTCGCGGCGTGCTTCGTCCAGGTTGGGACGCTGCAAAAAGTGCAACGACGAGCGGATGATGGTCAGCAGGTTGTTGAAGTCGTGTGCCACACCGCCGGTCAACTGGCCGATGGCCTCGAGCTTCTGCGCCTGGCGCAGCACGGCTTCGGTGTGCAGCAGCTGGGTGGTGCGCTCTTCGACGCGGTGCTCCAGGGTTGCGTTGAGCGCCTCCAGCGCGGCCAGGGCTTCACGCACTTCGGCGTGGGCCTGCACCCGCTGGATATGCGACCAGCAGCGTTCGGTGACTTCGCGGATCAGGCGCAGTTCATAGCCCGTCCATACCCGGGGCGCCTTGTCGTGAATGGCCATCAAGGCGGTGAGGCGACCGTCCTTGATCAGCGGCATGCAGATGGTCGCGGTGATGCCGATGGCCTGGAACGTCGCGGCTTCCTCGGCGGCCAGTTCGTTGAGGTTGTCATTGATCACCAGCGCTTCGCCTGCGCGCAGCCGGCTGACTGCCAGGCGACCGAAGTCGGCCAGGCGGTATTGGCCGATCAGCCGCGGTGAGCCGGGGGCGACGGTGTCGCCGCAGATGTTGAAGCCGTCCTGGTCGGGGTCCATCACCGCGTAGGCGCAGCTGGACAGTTGCAGGTGCTCGACCAGCATGCGGGTGGTGATGGCCATGATCCGCTCGGGGTCGGTGGCATTGGCCACTTCGCGCCCCAGGCCGTCGAGAAAGCTCAGGCGCTGGCTGTTGACCACGCTGGTGGTGGTTTCGGTCACGGTGTCGAGCATGCCCAGTACCGTGCCGTCTTCGCCGCGGATCGGGCTGTAGCAGAAGGTGAAGTAGGCGCGTTCGGGGGCACCGTTGCGGTCGATGACCAAGGGAAAGTCTTCGATGTAGACCGCCTCACCGGCCATGGCGCGTTCGGCCATGGCGCTGATTTCGCCCCAGGCCTCCTGCCACACTTCGCTGAACGGCCGGCCCAAGGCCAGGGGCTTGCTGCCAAGGATCTGGGTGAAGGCGTCGTTGTACAGGGTGATCAGCTCGCTGCCCCATAACACGGCCTGTGGGAAGCGCGAGGCCAGGCACAAGGCCACCGAGGTCTTGAGCGCGCTCGGCCAGGCCTCGAGTGGGCCCAGTGGGCTGTGGGTCCAATCGTGCTGGCGGATGCGTTCAGCCATCAGCCCGCCGCCGTCTAGCCATTTCGCCATGTGTGCTGCCGATCCTTTATACCTGGGAGGATAAGGGTGCACCGAGAACAGCGAATTGGCGAGGGCTTTGTGTCGTCTGGGCGGCCCCTTCGCGTGCAGGCTCAGCGAATGAAATGCACCTTGCCGGTATCGTCATTGCCCATGTAGATGCCGTACACCCCGGCCTGGCGCTCCAGGATATAACGCTCGAGAATCTGCCGGATGGCCGGGTAGTAGATCTCGTCCCAGGGGATTTCATCCGGCTCGAAGAACTTGTAGGCCAGTGTTTCCGGGCCGAACTGGCCGGTCTCCTGCGTGGCGATGGCGCGGAAGATGATGTACACCTCGCTGATCTTGGCCACGCTGAAAATCGAGTAGGGCGAGACGATTTCGGCGTGCACGCCGCTTTCTTCCCACACCTCGCGCAACGCCGCCTGCTCGGTGGTCTCGCCCGCTTCCATGAACCCGGCGGGCAAGGTCCAGGTGCCAGGGCGGGGTGGAATGGCCCGCTGGCACAGCAAGTACTTGCCATCGCGCTCGATGATGCAGCCGGCGATGATTTTCGGGTTGATGTAGTGGATGTAGCCGCAGCCGGTGCAATGCAGGCGTTCGTGGGTGTCGCCTGTGGGAACGCCCCGGGCCAGTTCCGTGGTGCAGTGCGGGCAGTAGCGCGGGGCGTTGGGCATGGTCAGCGGCCTATGCGGGGTTCTATACGTGGCTCTTTGAGGGCCAGGGGCTCGACCATGTCGCGCACCTTGGTGTTGTCATCCTGCTTCTGGCGCAGGTAGTCCAGGGCCACCTTGGCGGCGGCGCGGACGTGATCGACCGAGGCTTGGTGGGCGACCAGTGGGTCACCGCCCTTGATCGCCTCGACGATCTTTTCCATCTCCCGGTTGCTGGCACCGCGGCGGTTTTCTTGTGACACCGAGGTGGCGCGCAGGTAGCTGATGCGGGCCTGCAGTTGGCGCAGCTGTTGGGCGGCAACCTGGTTGCCGGAGCCTTCCAGCAGCACATCGTAAAAGCCTTGCACCGAGTCGAGCACCTGTTGCAGTTCGCCTTCTTCCAGGGCTTCGCGGTTGACCTCCAGCGCGCGCTCCAGGGCGCGAATGTCCTTGGCCTTGGCATTGAGGGTGAACAGCTGGACGATCAGGCCTTCGAGCACGCAGCGCAGCTCGTAGATATCGCGGGCATCTTCCAGGGTAATGATGGCCACGCGCGGGCCTTTGGCGTCGGCGAACTCGACCAGGCCTTCGGATTCGAGGTGGCGCAGGGCTTCACGTACAGAGGTGCGGCTGACGCCGAGGCGGTCGCAAAGGTCGCGCTCCACCAGGCGGTCACCTGGCAGCAAGTGGAAGTTCATGATCGCGGCGCGCAGCTTGTCGAGCACGATTTCGCGCAGGGTAACGGGGTTGCGGTTGACCTTGAAGCTGTCGTCGAGTGGCTGGCGTTTCATCAGGTGCGCTCTTTATGAGGCTGTTGCGCCAACCCGCGGAGCACGCCGAACCGGGCGCTGCTCCTTACGGTGGTTCGAACAGCCCGTTGTTAACGGGTTGACTCCGCATCGGCTTCGGCGAACGCTTCGCGGGCCAGGCGGAAACTGTCCACCGCCGCGGGTACGCCGCAATAAATGCCGACTTGGAGCAGGATCTCGCGAATCTGTTCTCGGCTCAGGCCATTACGCAATGCGCCGCGGATGTGCAGCTTGAGTTCGTGGGGCCGGTTGAGCGCGGAAATCATGGCCAAGTTTATCATGCTGCGCTCTTTGAGCGACAAGCCTTCGCGGCCCCAGACATGGCCCCAGCAATACTCGGTGACCAGCTCTTGCAGGGGCTTGGTGAATTCATCGGCGTTCTGGATCGAGCGGTTGACGTATTCCTCGCCCAGCACTTGGGTGCGGATCTGCAGGCCTTTCTCGTATTTTTCGTTGCTCATGTGTCTGGCTCCGAATCAAAACAGGGGCCGCAACCAAGGGTGAGAGGGTCGCGCGGCCCCTAAAAAATGGTTGGAACAGGGTCGCTTTGCGGCCCAATCGCCGGCAAGCCGGCTCCCACAGGTACAGCACAGGCAGACAGGACCGTGGCGATCCTGTGGGAGCCGGCTTGCCGGCGATTGGGCTGCAGGGCAGCCCCAAGGGTATCAGCCCAGCGGGGGCAGGGCGCCCAGCTTGCCTTTGTGGTAGACCATCGGGGTGACCGGATCTGCCGGCAACACCAGGTTTTTCACCGCGCCGACGATGATCGCGTGGTCACCGCCGTCATACTCGCGCCACAGTTCGCACTCGATGATCGCCGTGGCCTTGGCCAGCAACGGGTTGCCCAACTCGCTCAGGTGCCAGTCGATGCCCTTGGCCTTCTCCTTGCCCTTACCGGCAAAGGCATACGCCTCGGCGGTCTGCTCGGCAGACAGCAGGTGAATGGCGAACTGCTTGCTGTCACGCAGGATCGGGTACGTGTCGGAGGCGTAGTTGGGGCAGAACAGCACCAGTGCCGGCTCGATCGACAGCGCGCTGAACGCGCTGGCGGTGATACCGACGATGCCGCCGTCAGCGTCCAGGGTGGTGACCACCGTAACGCCGGACGGGAAGGAGCCCATCACGTCTTTGTAGATGCCTGGTTCGATCATGTCGTGCTACCTCTTAACGCATCACAAACGGGTCGGGCATCGGCGCGGTGGACAGGTTGATCCACACGGTCTTCAGCTCGGTATAGGCCAGCACCGAATCGATGCCACTCTCACGGCCGTAGCCGCTGTTCTTGAAGCCACCGATCGGCGCCATCGCCGATACCGCGCGGTAGGTGTTGACCCAGATGATGCCCGAGCGTACGTCACGGGCCAGGCGGTGGGCGCGGCCCAGGTCGCGGGTCCAGATGCCGGCCGCCAGGCCGAACTGCGAGTCGTTGGCAATGGCCAGGGCCTCTTCTTCGGTCTTGAAGCGGATGACTGCGGCAACGGGGCCGAACACCTCTTCCTGCATGATGGTCATCGAGTTGCTGTCGCACTCGAACAGGGTGGGTTCGTAGAACCAGCCGTCACCCTCGACCTCGGCACGCTTGCCCCCCAGGTGCAGCTTGGCGCCTTCGGCCTTGGCCGCAGCGACCAGGCCTTCGACCACGGCCAGTTGCTGGGCGGTGGCCATCGGGCCCATTTCGCTGGCGTCGTCCTGCGGGTTGCCGATGCGTATACGCTTGGCGCGCTCGACCAGGCGGCTGACGAATTCGTCGAAGATCTCGTCCTGTACCAGCAACCGCGAACCGGCCACGCAACTTTGCCCGGAGGCGGCATAAATGCCGGCCACGGCGCCGTTGATGGCGCTGTCCAGGTCGGCGTCGGCGAAGATGATGTTCGGCGACTTGCCGCCCAGCTCCAGCGACAGCTTGGCGAAGTTCTCGGCGCTGCTGCGTACCACATGGCGGGCCGTGGCGGCGCCGCCGGTGAAGGCGATCTTGCGTACCAGCGGGTGGCGGGTCAGGGCCGCGCCGGTGCTAGGGCCATAACCGGTGACCACGTTGACCACACCCGGCGGGAAGCCGGCTTCAAGGGCCAGGCGAGCCAGCTCGAGGATGGTCGCCGAGGCGTGTTCGGACGGTTTGAGCACGATGGTGTTGCCAGCGGCGAGGGCCGGGGCCAGCTTGATGGCCGTCAGGTACAGCGGGCTGTTCCACGGGATGATCCCGGCGACCACGCCAATCGGCTCGTGCACGGTGTAGGCGAACAGGTCTGGCTTGTCCAGCGGCAGGGTGCCGCCTTCGAGCTTGTCGGCCAGGCCTGCGGTGTAGTGGAAGAACTCGGGCAGGTAGCCGACCTGGCCGCGGGTTTCGCGGATCAGCTTGCCGTTATCACGGCTTTCCAGCTGCGCCAGGTGCTCTTTGTTCTCGGTGATCAGGTCGCCCAGCCGGCGCAGCAGTTTGCCGCGCGCCGTGGCGGTTATGCTGCGCCAGGCAGGGCTTTCGAAGGCTCGCTGGGCGGCCTGCACGGCCAGCTCCACATCGGCTTCGTCGGCGTCGGGCAGTTGCGCCCAGGCTTGCGCGGTGGCCGGGTTGAGGCTGTCGAAAGTCTTGCCGCTCTGGGCATCGAGCCATTGGCCGTCGATGCACATCTGGAAACGTACGAGGGTCATGCAACAATCCCCTTGGCGGATTCGGTGAGGGTGCGGGCTTGCTTGAGGAAGTCCAACAGCATCTTGTTGACTTCACGCGGTGCTTCCACCGGCATCATATGCCGTTGCTCGGCGAGGACCACACTGTGCGCCCCAGGGATGCTGGCGGCGAGCTGGCGGGTCATGGCCGGGGTGGAGCCCGAATCGAGTTCGCCGGTGGCGATCAGCGTCGGCACCTGGATGCTGCCCAGGTCGCTGGCGCGGTACATGTCCTGGGTGGCGAACAGTGAATAAGTAGTGTGGTAGCCCTGCGGGTCGTTGCTCGCCAGCACCTGGCGAATGGCGGCGACCTGCGCCGGGTTGGCAGCCTTGTATTCACGGCTGAACCAGCGGTCGAGGGCGGCGTCGACGTTGGCGTCAGGGCCGAGCTCCGCCGCCTGGGCGGCGCGGGCGATAACGCCGGCACTCTGCTCGGGGGTGCGGTTGAACACGCTGTTGAGCACCACCAGCGCAGAGAGCCTGTGCGGGTAGTTGAGGGCGAAAGCACGTGCCACCAGGCCGCCCATGGAGAAGCCGATCACGGTGGCCTGGGCAATCTGCAGGTGGTCAAGCAGCTCGACGAGCTGGGCGGCGTAGCCTTCCAGGCCGGTGTCGGCGGCTGGCAACGCACTCTGGCCGTGGCCGAGCATGTCGTAAGCGATGACGCGGTAGTCGTTGGCCAGGCCAACGAACTGACCGCCCCACATTTCCTTGTTCAGGCCCACACCGTGGATCAGCACCACGGGTTGGCCCTGGCCTTGGTCCAGGTAACTGGTCCCGGCCGGTGTACGTTCAGCGACAGGCTGAATCATGGAGGGCGCTCCTTGAAGGTCGGGCGCGGCGGGTAAGCACGCCACGCCCCGGCCCGTCTTGGTTGTTGTTATTGAGCGTTGGCTTTTTCGGCAGCCAGTTCTTCCAGGTCGATGTAGCGGTTGCCAATGCGCGGGTGCAGACGACCGCCGTCGGCAGCGCCCAGGACCACGACGATTTCATCGGCACGCGGGGCGTCTTCGATCTGCATTTCAAGGGTGATGTAGTGCGAACGCAGGCCTTCGTCGTCCTTCTGCATCATCGGGATCTGGATCGAAGTGCCTGGGCCGCCGCGCTTGTTGGTGAAGCTCAGGTAGCTCTTGGCCTGTACCGCTTCGCGGTAATGGTTGCCGAAGCGCAGGGTGTGGATCACGGCAGAGGCGTGTTCGATTTCGCCGTCGGCGCCGACCACGGCGGCTTTACCGTAGGCTTCGATCTTGTCGGCACCGCCGATGGCGGCAGTCAGGCGCTCGACCATCAGTGCGCCCAGCTCGGAGCAGTTGGCACGGATTTCCGGCTTCAGATCTTCTACAAAACCACGACCCGCCCACGGGTTCTTGATCACCACGGCCAGGCCGACCATGGTCACCGGTTTGTCGGTGGCCTTGCCGCCTTCGATGCGGGTCTCTTCGGAGTAGGTGACGATCTTGCGGATTTCGAAACTCATGGGTGGCTCCTGGTGAGGGTTATCAGCTCTTGTTGTCTGATGGTATACCATAATATTTGTTGTGCAAGAGGGGGCTGGAAATTTCTATTGCCAGGGGACGAAAGGTGGGCTGATCCCTTGAATCTTGTGGTGTCTGTACTGGCCTCTTCGCGGGTGAACCCGCTCCCACAGGTACCGCGCAGGCCTTGAAAGCTGTGGGGAACCTGTGGGAGCGGGTTTACCCGCGAATGGGCCGGTGCAGGCTGTGACTGAACTTCAAAAAAAACCCGCTCACGCGGGCCGCAAGGGCCCCCGGGAGCGGGCGTGTCCCGCAATGTCTCAGGTACAGGGAATTCAGGCGAACGCTGGCACCACTTCCTTGATGAACAGCTCGAGCGACTTTTTCTTCTCGGCGTGGGGCAGGCTGTTGTCGCACCAGAAGCTGAACTCGTCGACGCCGAGCTCTTGGTAGTACTTGATACGCGCGATGATTTCTTCAGGTGTGCCGATCATGGTGTTCTTGCGGATGTTTTCCAGCTGGAACGCCGGCACTTCGGCAAACTTCGATTCCGGGCTCGGCTCCAGGAAGCCGTTGACCGGCACGGTCTTATTGCCGAACCAGGCGTCGAAGGTGCGGTAGAAGCGCGAGATGGCTTGGGCGCCAACCTTCCAGCCTTCAGGCTCGGACGGGCTGTGCACGTGTGTGTGGCGCAGCACCATCAATTGTGGGCGTGGCACATCCGGGTTGTTGTCCAAGGCCGCCTGGAACTTGTTTTTCAGGTCCAGCACTTCTTCGTCACCCTTCATCAGTGGGGTGACCATGACGTTGCAGCCGTTGGCCACGGCGAAGTTGTGCGAGTCCGGGTCGCGGGCGGCGATCCACATCGGCGGTGTAGCGTTGAACGGTTTTGGCACGCTGGTGGAGGTGGGGAACTTGTACACCTCGCCGTCGTGGGCGTAGTCGCCTTCCCACAGTTTGCGCACCACCGGGACCATTTCACGCAGGGCCTTGCCGCCGTCGGTGGCAGGCATGCCATTGGCCATGCGGTCGAATTCGAACTGATAGGCGCCGCGCGCCAGGCCCACTTCCATGCGGCCGTTGCTGATCACGTCGAGCAGGGCGCATTCGCCTGCCACGCGGATCGGGTTCCAGAACGGCGCGATGATGGTGCCGGCGCCCAGGCGGATCTTCTCGGTGCGCGCGGCGAGGTAGGCCAGCAGCGGCATCGGGCTTGGCGAAATGGTGTACTCCATGGCGTGGTGTTCGCCGATCCACACGGTGCTGAAACCGCCGTTCTCGGCCATCAGGGTCAGTTCGGTCAGGTCTTCGAACAGCTGGCGGTGGCTGACCTGTTCATCCCAACGTTCCATGTGTACGAACAACGAAAATTTCATGGGGCTTTCCTCGGAGCTTGAAAGTCTCGCCTGGCGCGCCAGGCGTCAGTAATAAGGCTAGGTGCTTCAGGCGAAGGCGGGCAGGCTGGCCATCTTGCCGCGGCAGTAGATCATCGGCTGCGGGGCTTGCTCGGGGACGATCAAGTTGTGCACCTTGCCGACCATGATGGCGTGGTCGCCACCTTCATATTCACGCCACAGTTCGCATTCGATGATGGCGGTGGCATTGGCCAGCAGCGGGTTGCCCAGCGCACTCAGGGACCACTCGATGCCGGTGGCTTTGTCTTTGCCTTTTTTGGCGAACGCATAGGCTTCGGCTTGCTGTTCACCAGAAAGCAGGTGAATGGCGAAGCGCTTCTGCTTGATCAGCACAGGGTAGGAGTCGGAGCTGTAGTTGGGGCAGAACAGCACCAGCGGCGGGTCCATCGACAGGGAGGAGAAGGCGCTGGCGGTAAGGCCGACGATCGAGCCGTCGTCGTCCAGGGTGGTGATGACGGTAACGCCGGACGGGAAGGAGCCCAGGACGTTCTTGTAGACGGTTGCGTCGATCATCTCATGTACCTCAGAAGGGCTGCGGTGGTCCGCGGTTTTTATCGTTGATGTGTCTGATGGTATACCGTAATACTCGATTTGCAAGCGGAATTTTCCCCCGCAGCAAAATCACGATGAATGGCGCAAAGCCGCATGGATAGGGGGCTTGGCGGAACTTTAGTGCCCCAGCGTCAGCTGCTGAACCGGATCAGTTAGGGTTTTTTAAGCCGAATCAGTGTTGTCAAAAGTTTGGAATACCATAATATGGTCCGCAGCTGAGAGGCCGCCTAGACGCGGTTTCCTTACAAAGATAAAAACGACCTTTCGAGCTGAAAACCATGTCCCAACCGTCATCGCAACACCAGTTTGTCGAGAATCACACGGTCGATTACGTTCCACCTGCCGAGCGCCATGGGAAGGCGCGCGACCTGTTCACCCTCTGGTTCAGCACCAACATTGCGCCCCTGCCCATCGTCACCGGTGCGATGGTGGTGCAGGTGTTCCACCTGAACCTGGTGTGGGGGCTTGTCGCTATCGTGCTGGGCCATCTGCTCGGGGGCGTGGTCATCGCCCTGGCCTCTGCGCAGGGACCGCAGCTGGGCATTCCGCAGATGGTCCAGAGCCGGGGCCAGTTCGGCCGTTATGGCGCCTTGCTGATCGTGTTCTTCACGGCGCTGATCTATGTGGGCTTCTTCATTTCCAACATCGTGCTGGCGGGTAAGACCATCCACGGTATCGCCCCGAGCGTGCCGATGCCCGGTGCCATCGTCATCGGCGCCCTCAGCGCGACGGCCATTGGCGTGATCGGCTACCGCTTCATCCATATCCTCAACCGTATCGGTACCTGGGTGATGGGGTCGGCGCTGCTGGCCGGGTTCATCATGATGTTCATCCAGGAGCTGCCGGCCGACTTCTTCAGCCGCGGTGCATTCAATTTGTCGGGCTTCATTGCCACAGTGTCGCTGGGCACCATCTGGCAGATCAGCTTCTCGCCGTACACCTCCGACTACTCACGCTACTTGCCTAAAGAAGTCGGTATTGCCAAGCCGTTCTGGGCCACCTATTTCGGTGCCACCCTGGGCACCATCCTGTGCTTCAGCTTTGGTGCGGTGGCGGTGTTGTGCGTACCGGAAGGCACGGACGCGATGGACGCCGTCAAGCAAGCCACCGGCTGGCTCGGCCCGATCCTGATGGTGCTGTTCCTGCTCAACATCATCAGCCACAACGCGCTCAACCTGTATGGCGCGGTGTTGTCGATCGTCACGGCCATCCAGACCTTCTTTGCCAAGTGGACGCCGAGCATCAAGGTGCGGGTGATCCTGGCCTCGGTGATTCTGGTGGGCTGCGGCCTGGTGGCGTTGAATGCGTCGGCGGACTTCATCGGCCAGTTCATCGGCTTGATCCTGGCGCTGTTGCTGGTGTTGGTGCCGTGGGCGTCGATCAACCTGATCGACTTCTACCTGATCAAGAAGGGCCAGTACGACATCGCGTCGATCTTCAGTGCCGACGGCGGCATTTATGGGCGCTTCAACCACCACGCGATCATTGCCTATGCGTGCGGGATCGTGGTGCAGTTGCCGTTTGCCAATACGGCGCTGTATGTGGGGCCGTATTCGAACATCGTCGAAGGGGCTGATTTGTCCTGGCTGATCGGGTTGCTGGTGACGGTGCCGCTGTATTACTGCCTGGCGACGCGCGGGCAGAGTGTTAACAGTGCGCGGGCTGTCAGCGTGAACGATTGATGATCAAAACTGGGGCCGCACAGCGGCCCCAGCTATCTTGAGTCAAACCTTGAACTGGGCAACCATCCCATTCAGGTCCACCGCCAACCGCGACAGGTCCTGCGCCGCCGCACTGGTCTGATTCGCACCCGCCGACGTCTGCATCGCCAGGTCGCGAATATTCACCAGGTTACGGTCTACCTCCCGCGCCACCTGCGCCTGTTCCTCCGACGCACTGGCGATCACCAGGTTGCGCTGGTTGATCGAGGCAATCGCTTCGGCAATCACCTCAAGTGCCTGGCCTGCAGACTGGGCCACCTCTAGGGTGCCCGTGGCACGCCCTTGGCTGCTGTGCATGGCGGTTACCGCGCGCTCGGTGCCAGTCTGGATACCCACGATCATCTGCTCGATTTCTGCCGTGGATTGCTGAGTGCGGTGGGCCAGTGCGCGCACCTCGTCGGCGACTACTGCAAAGCCACGGCCTGCCTCACCGGCCCGTGCTGCCTCGATGGCGGCATTGAGCGCCAACAGGTTGGTCTGCCCGGCGATTGCGCCGATCACATCGAGCACGCGGCTGATCTCGTTGGCGTTGTTGGCCAGCAGTTCGATCTCGGTCGAGGTACCGGTGACGTCGTCGACCAGGTGCTGGATCGACGCCAGGGCCTGGTTGACCTGGTCGCGACCGTCGCGGGTGGTGCGGTCGGCACCTTTGGACGCGTCTGCGGTACTCACCGCATTGTTCGCCACTTCTTCCACGGCGGCGGTCATCTGGTTGACAGCGGTAGCGGCCTGGTCGATCTCCGCACTTTGCTGGTGCAGGCCGCGGCTGGTGTCCTCGGTGACGGTGTGCAGCTCTTCCGAGGCCGAGGCCAGTTGATCGGACGATGCGGCAATCTTGCGCAGGGTGTCGCGCAGGCTGTCTTGCATGCGGCTCAAGGCGCGCAGCAGTTGCGCCGGTTCGTCGCGGCCGATCACACGAATTTCGCGGGTCAGGTCGCCGGTGGCCACGCGCTCGGCCACGGCCACCGCGTCGGCCAGGGGCACGACGATGCTGCGGGTCAGCACCGTGGCGATGGCTGCCAGCGCGAGCATGATCACCAGCAGTGAACCGATGATGGCGGTCAACGCTTGGTCTGCGACATCGCTGCTACGTTGCGAGGCCACTTCAGCGCCTTTGCTGTTGTAGGCGATCAGTGCCGCCATGGCTTTCATCATGCTGTCGGCGTGCAGGGTGAGCGGGCCGTTGATTTTCTGCCTGGCCTGGTCAATGTGCCCGGCGGCGATGTCGTCGAGCACCTGCGCCTGCAGGTCGACGTACTGTTGGTGGGCAGTGCTGAAGGCATTGAACAAGGCGCGGTCGTCGGCGGCGATGATGGTGCTGTCGTAGTCCTGGAGGCCGTCCTTGAGCTGAGCGTTGATGCCTCTGAGCATCTCGAGGTTGCGTGCGCGCTCGCTGTCATTGTCATCCAGCGCCGCGCGCAGCGTCACGGCGCGGGCCCGGCCGAGGTTGCTGCTGATTTCACTGAGTGCGACCACGGCGGGCAACCAGGTGACACGGATCTCGTCCGTGGCCGTGTCCATTTGCCGGGTCTCGTAGAGGGCGATCAGGCCCATGCCCAGCACCAGTGCGCCCAACAGGGCGAATACGCTGGCTGCGCGAATGCCGATCTTCATATTCCGTAACTGCATGGAATGCTCCTTGACGGTGGCGTGCAGGCGTCAAGAGCATGGACGGAAGGCCGGGTCACCGGGGGTGGTGCCAGCTCTCGATGCGCTGCGGATTTAGTGTGTGTGCCTCACCCTCGGAAATGTTTTATTTAAATGATGGCATATCGATATCATTATTGACCAGTCATTCAATGTAACGACATGTGCGGGCAAATCCGTCGTTTTTTGACGGATTTGTTCGCTATCAGGTGTTAGACGATCGGGATCAGCGGGTCGGCAGCGGCCAGCGCCAGTGCTCGGTCTGCGGCGGGTGGGTAGATCCACACCGAGTTGATCTGGCGCTTGAGTGCCTTGCCTTCCTGGCCGTGCAACTTCAATTCACGCGCCCAGCCCTCACTGTAGGCCGCGCCCCAGTCGCCGAGGTCCAGGCAGGTGACGTATTTGGGCTGGCGGTAGATGACCGGGTCGATGCCCAGCAGGTCGGCAGCGGCATTGTTGCCGCAGTGACGGCCCATGGGGATGGCGTGCTGGCAGGTCATCAGGGCGTGGTTGCCCAGCTCATCGACAGCGGCCCAGGCGGTGTCGCCGGTGGCATAGATGTGCGCCTGGCCAATCACTTTCAGGTGGTCGTCGACCCGCAGGCGGCCTGCGCCGTCACGCTCGCCGGCGACCTGTGCAGTCAAGGGGCTGGCCTTGACGCCTGCGGTCCAGATCACTGTGCTGCTGGCGATGTACTCGCCGTTGTCCAGGGTGACGCCGCCGGCATCGACAGCCACCACCGAGGTACCGGTCAGCCATTCGACACCCGCCAGTGCAGAGGCGGCCTCGATCGAGGGGGTGATGCCCGCGCCCAACGCCGCGCCGACGCTGGCGCCACGGTCGACCACCAGCACACGCACCGCACTGCCGTCACCGAGCAGGGTGCGCAAGCGTGCCGGCATTTCGGTTGCTGTCTCGATGCCCGTGAACCCGCCACCACAAACCACGACCGTGTTGCGCGCCGGGGAGGCGGGCAGGGCGGCCAGCCTCAGCAGGTGCTGTTCCAGGCGCACGGCCGACTCCATCTGGTCGACATCGAAGCTGTGTTCGGCAAGGCCTGGTACAGCCGGGCGCGCCACCTGGCTGCCGGCGGCGAGGATCAGGCGGTCGTAGTTGATCTGCTGGGGCTGCCCTTGGGCATCGGTGTAGCTCACGCAGCGCCCGTCGGCGTCGATGCTGTCGGCGTTGCCAGGGATGAAGTGCACGCCCACGGCCTCGAACAGCTCGCCCAACGGTGCCTTCATGCCATGCACATCCGCTTCGTAGAAGCGTGGGCGAATGCGCAGCTCCGGTTGAGGGGCGAGCACGCTGATACGCACGTCTTCACGTTGTGCCTGGTCCAGCAGGCGAGCAGCGCTCAGGGCGCTCCAGACACCGGCAAAGCCGGCACCGATGATCAGGATGTTGGATTTCATGCAGGTGCTCCGCAACGGTCACGTAGGGAAAAAGGGCTTCGATGACACAGCAAGTGCCGCTCGAATAACTACGACTGTATTGATCGTAGTTTGCGCCTGCAAGTTTTTTTTCGTCCCCGGTAGGGGCGCAATCCGCCGGTCAACACCTGGAAAGGCTATGTTTCGATGGGTTTTAGGCGGTGAAACGAAGGTTTTGCTGTCGACGAGCGGTCGTGCGGGGGCCGGGCGGGAGGGCCGCCATCCTTGATATCCCCACCCCCATCCGTTATAGATAAAAAAGAAACCATAAAGAAAAGAGGCCATTTCAGCCCCCATGTACGAGATCACACGTATCTTGCGCCCCTCAGGCCCCCATTACGCACCCTGCGCTAATGGATACGGGCCCCCCCCCATGACACGCTCCCCGCTTTCGAGCCTGTACCACGTGTTGTCGATCCCGCCCGTCAACATCCTGCTTAGCCAGATGCGCAAACGCCCCGTCCCTCCACCTGCACCGTAACGCCTGAATTTCACCACCCCCGGCCTTTTGCCGTTTGGGGTTGGGGAGCCTTTGCATTTTTTTCAGCGTTCAACTGTTCAGGAATCACTATGACTCTTCGTGTCGCTATCATCGGCGCCGGCCCGTCCGGCCTTGCGCAACTGCGTGCTTTCCAATCCGCCCATGCCCAGGGCGCCCCCATGCCTGAAATCGTGTGCTTCGAGAAGCAAGCCGACTGGGGCGGTATGTGGAACTACACCTGGCGTACCGGCCTCGACCAGCATGGCGAACCCGTGCACGGCAGCATGTACCGTTACCTGTGGTCAAACGGCCCCAAGGAATGCCTGGAGTTTGCCGACTACAGCTTCGATGAACACTTTGGCCGGCCGATCTCCTCGTACCCGCCGCGCGAAGTGCTGTGGGACTATATTCAGGGCCGCGTGAAGAAGGCCGGGGTGCGCGATTACATCCGCTTCAATACCGTGGTCAAGCACGTCAGCTTCGATGAAACCACCCGCGAGTTCACCGTTAGCGCCCACGACTACAGCGCAGGGCTTGGTGTCGAGCAGGTGTTCGATTATGTGGTGGTGGCCAATGGGCACTTCTCCACCCCACACGTGCCGGAGTTCGAAGGTTTCGAGCGTTTCACCGGGCGTATCCTGCATGCCCACGATTTTCGCGAAGCGATGGAGTTCAACGGCCAGGACCTGCTCATTGTCGGTAGCAGCTATTCGGCCGAAGACATCGGCTCGCAGTGCTACAAGTACGGTGCACGCTCGATCACCACGGCCTACCGCACGCAACCGATGGGCTACAAGTGGCCCAAGGGCTGGGAAGAACGCCCGCAACTGGTCCGGGTCGAGAACGACCTGGCATTCTTCGCCGACGGATCGAACAAGCGCGTCGATGCGATCATCCTGTGCACCGGTTACCAGCATCACTTCCCGTTCCTGCCGGACGAACTCACCCTCAAGACCAACAACCGCCTGTGGCCTGCGGGGCTGTACCAAGGCGTGGTATGGGAGCAAAACCCGCAGCTGATTTACCTGGGCATGCAGGACCTCTGGTACAGCTTCAACCTGTTCGACGCACAAGCATGGTTTGCACGCGACTACATGCTGGGGCGCATCACGTTGCCGGCCAAGGCCGCCATGCATGCCGACAGCGAGCGCTGGCGCGAGGATGAGCTGGGCCTGGAAACCACGGCCTCGATGTACGAATTCCAAGGCCGATACATCAGGCACCTGATCGAGCAGACGGATTACCCAAGCTTCGATATCGAGGCGGTGAACCGCATCTTCCTGCAATGGAAGACCGACAAGAAGCACGACATCATGGGCTACCGCGACAAGTCGTACCGCTCGGTGATCACCGGTACCAAAGCGGTGCCCCACCATACCCGCTGGATGCAGGCGATGGACGACTCGCTGCAGGAGTACTTGCGCGAGACGGACGGCAAACAAGGTGAGGTGAAGGTGCTGCGCGGGTAGGGTTTTCTATCGCTTCAAACGAGGGAATGCTTTCGGCGCTGGCGCTATCGGCGTATTATTGCGACAAAGTTGGTCGGAGATTGATATGTCGCTGTACAGTGCTGGCGTCGAATATGGCATCCATTGCCTGCTGTACCTGGTGGATGAGCGCGGTGACACGCGCGAGTCCAGCGTGCGCGACCTTGCGGCGCTGCAAGGCGTGCCGCAGGAATACCTGGCCAAGGTGTTCACCAAGCTGGCTCGCGCCGGCTTGGTGGTTGCCACTGAAGGGGTGCGCGGCGGTTTCCGCCTGGCGCGGCCGTCGGATGAGATCACCGTGCTGGATATCGTCACGGCTATCGACGGGCCGAAGAAGATCTTCGATTGCCGTGAGATTCGCGAGCGTTGCACGCTGTTTGACGGCTCACCACCGGGTTGGGCGACCGAAGGCACCTGTGCCATTCATGCGGTGATGCTGGGTGCGCAAAAGCGCATGGAAGAGGCGCTGGCGCAGCAGACCATCCTAGACCTGGCGCGGCGCGTGGGGCGCAAGGCGCCTGCCGCGTTCGGGCAGCAGGTCAATGAATGGATGGGGGAGCGGCGGGATGGCAAGAGTGGCGGTGATATCCCGGTGAGTCAGGTCTAAGTCAACCTGCCCAGGCCTCTTCGCGGGCTTGCCCGCGAAGAGGCCCGACCAGGCAAACACAAATCAACGCCCCTCATGCTGCCTGCGATACGCCCCCGGCTGCACCCCAACGGCCTTGGCAAACGCCCGGGTAAACGCCGCCACCGACTGATACCCCACCTGCGCACCCACCTGCTCCACGGTGTTGCCCGCTTGCAACAGCTGGGACGCATGGCGCATGCGCAACGCCAGCAGCACCTGCCCCGGTGACTGCCCGGCCAGTTCGTTGAAACGCTTGAAAAACGCTGACCGCGACAGCCCCGTGCACGCGGCCATGCTCTCCAGCGTCCAGGCTTGCCCAGGCTGTTCGATCAGTTGCACCAGCAACGCGGCAAACGCCGGCTGCCGGGCCAGCGCCACCAGCCCGCCGAGGGGCTGCCCGGCATGCACTTGCTGGCGCAGTACGTACAGGAACAACAAATGCGTCAGCCGCTCCAGCAAGGTCTGCGACGGCGGTAGGCGTTCGCATTCTTCCAGGATCAGCCCGAACAGCGCCCGCGCCGCATGCCCGGCGGGCTCGTCGGCGCGCAACAGAATCCAGTCGGCCAGGCCTTCCACGATCAGTGACGACAACCCCGGGCGAAAGTGGAAGAACCCGCACACCAGCCCCACGCCATCGCCGGCAGTGGCATCCAGAGCCTGCATCGTCTGGCGCGGCTGGGCGCAGGCGCTGATGGGGTTCTGGTCACTGGACAGCCGATACGCCAGGTCACGCAGCAAAAAAACCGCATCCCCAGCTTCCAGCCGTATCGCCTCGGCCTGGCCATCGAGGTGCAGCCAGCAATGGCCCTGCACCACCAGGTGGAAACTGGCGCGGCCCATGCCCTGCGTGCTGGCATGCCAGCCGCCGCAATAGCGGCCGACATGAAACAGGCTGGCGTCGAGCTCCAGGCCTTCTAATAACCAATCAACAAGGTGGCTGGACGAAATCATCTAATGCAAAGACTCAGGAGCAAGGAAAGGCGACTGATGAATATGGAGGGTAGTTCTTATAACCAACAGACTGTAAGGACACCCACCACAGGAGACCCCTCCATGTCCTCGCGCATTACTTTACACACTCTGCAGAGCGCCCCGGAAGCGGCCCGTCCATTCCTTGAAAATGCCCAGAAAAATTCCGGCTTCATCCCCAACCTGCTCGGCGTGCTGGCCAACGCCCCGGCAGCGCTGGAAACCTACGTGACCGTGTCGGCGCTCAATGGCAAGTCCGAGCTGACCCTGGCCGAGCGTGAGGTGGTGCAGTTGATTGCTGCCACCCAGCATGGCTGCGACTTTTGTGTCGCAGGGCACACCGCAGTCGCCCTGAACAAGGCCAAGCTGCCGCAGGCAGTCGTCGATGCGCTGCGCGCGCGGGGTGAACTGCCCGATGCCCGTTACGAGACCTTGGCCGCGTTCGCTCGCGAAGTCATCGCCACCCGTGGCAACGTCAGCGAGGCCACCTACCAGGCATTTCGCGAGGCCGGCTTCAGCGAAGGCAACGCCTTGGAAGTGATTCTGGGCGTGAGCCTCGCAACCCTGTGCAACTTTGCTAATGTTTTCGCCCAGACGCCGCTCAACGACGAACTGAGCAAGTACCGCTGGCAGCCTTCTGCGTAATCCGCGTGTGGTGCCGGCCCCGCCGGCGTTTTCAAAGGAGTACAGACATGCAAGATTGTGCATTTCGGCAATGGCTGGATGCCAACGCCGAGGCCATTGACCAGGGCACGTGCGAGTCGCACCTGGTGCTGGCGCAGATCGCTGAAGCGCAGGTGCTGCGCATCGGCGTCGATCCGGCCCAGGGCGGCACGGGTGGGCAGGTAACCGATGCGGTCGAAGCCATCGCCGCCATTGCCAGCCGTTCGTTGGCGGCGGCCTTCGTCTGCTGGGGCCAGCGCGCCTTCATTGAATACCTGCTGCAAAGCCCTAATCAGTCACTGCGCGAACGCCTGCTGCCGAGGTTGCTGACAGGCGAGCTGGCAGGCGCCACCGGGTTGTCCAACGCCATGAAGTTTCTCTCGGGCATCGAGAGCCTGCAGGTGCGCGGGCGCCCCAGCAGCGAGGGGTGGAGCCTGGAGGGCCGCTTGCATTGGGTGACCAATCTGCGCAAGAGCGGTTTTGTGGTGGCCGCGGCCATCGAGTGCGATGCCGAGCGCGCGCCCTTCGTGTTGGCCATTCCGTCAGAGGTGCACGGGCTGGAGCGCTCGGACGACTTGCAGCTGATGGGGCTGCAATCGAGCAATACCGCCGCGCTGGCGTTCCATCAGGTCGAGCTGGGCCGCGAGTGGCTGCTGCATGAAAACGCCCGTGAGTTTCTGCCCAAGGTACGCCCGGCCTTCCTCGCGCTGCAATGCGGCATGGCCATCGGCCTGGCCCGGCGCGCGTTGGATGAAGTGGCGGCGCACCTGCAAGGCCGTGGTTCGTTCCTCGAAGAGGCCCGCCAGGTGCTCAAGGAACGCCTGGAAAACACCGTGAGTGAACTCAAGCAGGGCCTGCTCGACGGGCGCTTCCTGCAGCAGCCAGCGGCGTTGTTCAAACTGCGCATCATCCTTGCCGAAAGTGCTGCCGACGCGGTGCAGCTCGAGCTGCAGGCCAGTGGTGGCAAGGCGTACCTCAGCGAGTACGGCCAAGGTTTCGCGCGCCGTTGGCGCGAATCGGCGTTCGTGCCCATCGTCACGCCAAGCCTGGTGCAGCTGCGCGCCGAACTGCAACGCCAGGCGGGCACGGCATGAGCGAAGTCGTGCTGCAAGCCCGAGCCATCAGCCTCGGCTACCCCCGCGAGGGCGGTTGGCACGAGGTGCTGGCGCGGTTCGATCTGCAGTTGGCACCGGGCGAAGTGGTGTCCATCCTGGGCCCCAGCGGGGTTGGCAAGTCCAGCCTGTTGCGGGTGCTGGCGGGCCTGCAGGCACCGCATGGCGGCAGTGTGATGCTGCACGGCGAGCCGTTGCAAGGGCCGCACCCGCGCCTGGCGGTGGCCTTCCAGGACCCCAGCCTGTTGCCTTGGCTGAGCCTGGAAAAGAACGTCGCCTTCGGCCTGGATTTCGCCCGCCAACCCAAATTGGCCGCAACCGAACGGCGTGCGCGCATCGACCATGCCATAACCGCCGTGGGTTTGGACCATGCCCGTAACCAGTACCCGGCGCAGCTGTCCGGTGGCATGGCCCAACGCACGGCGTTGGCGCGCTGCCTGGCGCGTCAGCCTGAAGTGCTGTTGCTCGACGAGCCGTTTGGTGCGCTCGACGAAGTGACCCGCGCCGACATGCAGCAACTCCTGCTGCAACTGATCGCCACCCACAATACCGCTGCGGTGCTGATCACCCACGATATCGACGAAGCCCTGCTGCTGTCCGATCGGGTCCTGCTACTGGGCAACCACCCAGCGCAGGTGCTCGGCCAGTGGCACATCGAACTGCCGCAACCGCGTACGCAGCGGGTCGATGAACTGGGCGCGCTGCGTATCGAGATTGTCAAAACCCTTCGGCGGGCAAGCCGCACAGACCCACCTTCCTCAACCCCCTTGCCCTCGGAGGCTGTCCATGTGCATGGATGACTGCTGTTCCGCTTCTTCGCGTCGCGACTTCCTCAAGCTTGGCGCCATGCTTACCGCCGCCGGTGCATTGCCGCTGCTGTCGAGCCTGCAGGCCCGTGCGGCTGCCGAGCCGGACGCGCCGGTGCGCATCGGCTACCTGCCGATCACCGACGCCACGCCGTTGCTGGTAGCGCACAACAATGGCCTGTTCGAGGCCGAAGGCATCAAGGCCGAGCGCCCAGTGCTGCTGCGCAGTTGGGCGCAGGTGATCGAGGCGTTCATTTCGGGCCAGGTCAACGTCATCCATTTGCTGTCGCCGATGACCGTCTGGGCACGTTACGCCAGCAAGGTACCGGCCAAGGTCGTGGCCTGGAACCATGTGGGGGGTTCGGGGCTGACCGTGGCGCCCGACATTACCGACATGAAGCAGTTGGGCGGCAAGACCGTGGCCATCCCATTCTGGTACTCAATCCATAACGTGGTGCTGCAGCAGATGCTCAACGACAGCGGCCTGACCCCGGTGTCGAAACCCGCCAATGCGCAGCTGGCGGCCACCGAGGTCAACCTGCTGGTGCTGCCACCGTCCGATATGCCGCCGGCGCTGGCCAGCAAACGTATTGCCGGCTACATCGTCGCCGAACCGTTCAACGCCCTGGCCGAGAACCTTAAGGTGGGCCGCGTGCAGCGCTTTACCGGCGATGTGTGGCGCAACCACGCCTGCTGCGTGGTGTTCATGCACGAGCACGACCTCAACAACCGCCCGGAGTGGTCGCAGAAAGTGGTGAACGCCATCGTCAAGGCCCAGCAGTGGACGCGCGAGCATCGCGCCGAAGCCGCCGCGCTGCTGTCCAAGGCCGGCCCCAACAAGTACACCCCGCACGAAGTGGCGGTGTTGAGCAAAGTCCTGGCGCCAGCCGCCGAAGACCGCGCAGGCTATATCGCCAGTGGCGCGATCCAGCATCAGCAGTGGGACGAAAAACGTATCGACTTCCAGCCATACCCGTTCCCCAGCTACACCGAAGCACTGATCAAACGCCTGCAGCACACCCTGATCGAAGGCGACAGTGGTTTTTTGGCTGGCATGGACCCAGCGCACACCGCCCGCGACCTGGTCGACGACCGTTTCGTGCGTAATGCCATCGCCGCTGTTGGCGGGCCGTCGGTGTTCGGCATTGCCGACAACTTCGAGCGTAGCGAGGAGTTCGCGGTCTGATGCGCAAGCATGTCGTTCATACCAGCCTGGGCTTGGCCGGGCTGCTGGGGTTGCTGCTGGCGTGGTGGGCCGGCGTGGCATGGTTTGGCGAGGCCGATGGGCTGTCGGCGCGTTTCTCGCCGGCGGCCACCCTGGCCAGCCTGGCCGAGCTGCTGGGGCAGGGCGAGGTCTACGGCCACGTGTGGGTCAGCCTCAAGCGTATCCTGATCGGGCTGTTGCTGGCTTTGTTGATCGGTGTCCCCCTCGGCTTGCTGGTGGGCAGCTATCGGCACCTGGAGGCGGCGACCACGCCGGCCTTCCAGTTCTTGCGGATGATCTCGCCGCTGTCGTGGATGCCGGTGGTGGTGATGCTGATGGGGGTGGGTGACCAGCCGATCTATTTCCTGCTGGCATTTGCCGCGCTGTGGCCGATTTTGCTCAACACTGCAGCAGGTGTGCGTCAGCTTGACCCGCGTTGGTTGCAACTGAGCCGCAGTTTGAGTGCTACGCGCTGGGAGACCTTGTGCAAGGTCATCGTGCCAGGGGTGATCGGCCATGTGCTGACGGGCGTGCGCCTGGCCATCGGCATCCTATGGATCGTGCTGGTGCCCTGCGAGATGCTGGGGGTAAGTGCGGGGTTGGGGTATTTCATCCTCGACACCCGTGACCGGCTGGCGTATTCGGAGCTGATGGCGATGGTGCTGCTGATCGGGGTGCTGGGCTTCATGCTCGATGCCCTGGCGCGTGCGTTGCATCGGCGTTGGGTGCATGGCTGAAAAGAGCTGGGGCCGCCACGCGGCCCCACTGGTTTAATGCACGGTCTTGCGCTGGCGGACACATTCCTGCGCTTGA
The DNA here is from genome assembly GCF_024748985.1 of Pseudomonas sp. B21-031. Classification (NCBI taxonomy): domain Bacteria; kingdom Pseudomonadati; phylum Pseudomonadota; class Gammaproteobacteria; order Pseudomonadales; family Pseudomonadaceae; genus Pseudomonas; species Pseudomonas sp. B21-031. The sequence continues at coordinate 2,437,892 of NZ_CP087181.1, forward strand.
ATAGCCAACTGGTCCAAGCGCTCGTCGCGCAGCTGTTCGGCCTCGATCATCGCCTCCTCGCCTTGCTGGTTGAGCAGGTAGGTGTGGATTTGATGCACCTCGGTGGTCTGGTAGATCGGCCCGATATCCAGCCGGCCGATCAGCGCCTCGCTGGCGTGCCCGGTGCTGCTCATCAGCACCTGCGGCCCGTTGGCAGCTACCACCTGCATGCCCATCGCTTCGAACCACGGCACCTGGCCGGCAAAGGTGTTCAGCTCGACATAGGCATGCTGCGCCTGCAGGTCACCTAACAATGCGCGGGCGATGCCTTGCCGGCGATGGCTGGCGCGCACGGCAAGAAATGCCAGTGCGCAGGTTTGCGCATCATCATCGGCCGGCAACGCCAGGGCGAAACCGAGCAGTTGGTCCGGGGCATCGGCGTCCAGCGCCAGGGTCAGCGTCACCGACAAGCCGCGTTTCCCGTCCATGGCCTGCAAGTACTGGTGCACTTCCATGCCGACGCCGTACTGGTACAGCGGATACAGCGGGTTATCGGCAAGAATGGCGACGCTGCTCAATTCGCCGACGTGATGAATCACCAGCTCACGGATCTGGTTCTGGAAAGACTCGGGCGGCACGCTGTAGAGGCGGCTCAGGATGAACATCGGGGGGCGGGCTCCGGCGGCTAGGAATACAACCCGCGCCATGCTGACGCGGGACGTACAGTTTAACCGGTTTTGCCCAATCAGCCTTGCGCCTGTAGCGCGGCGAGCATCAGGTCGAGGTTTTGCACTGCCGCCCCGGACGCGCCTTTGCCCAGATTATCGAATACGGCGGTCAGCAGCACCTGGCCATGTGCCGGGTTGGCGTACAGCGCCAGGCGCAGGTCGTTGCTGTCGTTCAACGCTTCGGGGTCGAGTGCTGCAGCCGGGCCTTGCTGGTGCAGGGGCATTACTTGAACGTAGCGGGCTCCCTGGTAGTGCTCTTCCAAGCAGGCCTGCAGGTGTTCGGCGCTGACCTGGCCGGGCAGCAGGCGCAACTGCAGCGGGATGCTGAGCACGATGCCCTGGCGATAGGCGCCGTAACCAGGCATGAACACCGGCCGTGCCGACAGCCCGGCGTGTTGCTGGATTTCCGGTACATGCTTGTGTGCCAGTTCCAGGCCATACAGCTGCAGGGTTGGGGTGTTCTCGGCACTTGGCTGCTCATGGCGCTCGACTGCGGCGCGGCCGCCGCCGGAGTACCCCGAGATGGCGTGAATGCTCAGCGGGTAATCCGCTGGCAGCAACCCGGCGGTGATCAGCGGGCGCAGCAGGGCAATCGCGCCGGTGGGGTAGCAGCCGGGGTTGCTGACGCGTGTGCTGTGGGCGATGCGCTCGGCTTGCTGCGCGTCCACTTCCGGCAGGCCATAGACCCAGCCGGGGCTGGTGCGGTGGGCGGAGCTTGCGTCGATGACCCGAACGTGCGGGTTGTGGATTGCCGCGACGGCCTCGCGGGCGGCGTCATCGGGCAGGCAGAGCACGGCGATGTCGGCGCTGTTGATGGCTTCGGCGCGGCGCTGCGGGTCTTTACGCTCGGCCTCGGGCAGGGTCAGCAGGCGTACGTCATTGCGCCCGTGTAGGCGGGCGTGAATCTGCAGGCCAGTGGTGCCTTGGTCACCGTCGATAAAGACAACAGGGGTATGCATGGTCGAGGTCCGGTCAGGGGAGGGTGGCCTATGCTCGCCTGCGGCTGGACTAAAGGAAATTTGAATATCATGATGCTGATATTCATTATTTCTGAAGCTAGTCATGCGCGAAATCAGCCTCGACCGCCTCCGCACGCTGGTCGAAATCACCGACCTCGGCTCGTTTGCCGAGGCCGCTCGCCGGCTCAACCTGGCCCCACCCACCATCAGCCTGCATGTGGCCGAGCTGGAGGCACGGGTAGGCGCGCCGTTGCTCACCCGCAACCGTGGGCAGGTACGGCCTACGGCCATCGGCGAGACGCTGCTGGCCCGAGCCCGTCGCTTGCTGGCCGATGCCGACCTGGCGCTGGATGAGGTGCGCCGTCAGGTCGAGGGGCTGACTGGCCGGGTTCGCCTGGGGGCTTCGACTGGCGCCATTGCCCACCTGTTGCCCAAAGCGCTCGAGTATCTGCGCGAAGTGCACCCGGGGATCGATGTGCAGGTGCAGGTGCTGACTTCGCAGGCGTCGCTGGCGCGGTTGCGCGAGGGGGCCTTGGACATTGGCCTGGTGGCCTTGCCGCAAGTGGCAGGCAAAGGGCTCAAGATCACCCCGTGGCGACGCGATCCGATCTTGGCCTACGTGCCGGCCGACTGGCAGCCGCCGGCCAAGGTTACCCCGGCATGGCTGGCGCAGCGGGCGTTGATTCTCAACGACAACAGCACGCAGTTGTCGCGGGTGACGGGGGAATGGTTCGCTGCGGCGGGGTTGTTCCCCGAGCCGCGCATCGAGCTGAACTACAACGATGCAATCAAAAGCCTGGTGGGCGCCGGCTACGGCGCGACATTGCTGCCGCAGGAGGGCGAGGCGCCCGAGCTGGACCGGCGGATTGCCCGGCGACCGTTGCGTCCGGGGTTGTGGCGGCAACTGGGCATCGCCTGCCGTGAAGGGCAGGCTGAACGTGCCACAGCGCATGTGCTCGAGGCTTTGGAGCGGCTGTTGTAGGGGGCGGGTGCATGCCTCCTGGCCGCCCGCCTCAAGCCCCTGATGCACCCCAAATCAGAACCAGCGGTCATTCTTCTTCCGCCCACGCGTCAGCGCCGGCAAGATCAACCCCATCAGCAGGCCCGCGCCTGCAATACTGCCGCCGTACACCATATAGCGCATCATCACCTGTTTGTTCTCATCCCCCAGGCGGGCCTGGGTATCGCGCAAGGTCGACTGGCTCTGGTCGAGCTGTTCGTTCAGCGCTTTGTTGCGCGCTTGCAATTCGTCGATCAGTTGCTTGCGCGAATCCAGTGTCTCTTGCATGCCCTGCACGCGGTTTTTCCAGCTGTCATCGATGTTCTTGAGCTGCCCGGACAGGTCGGCGACCTGGGCATCGAGTTGCGGCAGGCGTTCGCCCTGGCCCGGCACCGCCTGCAGGTCGCTGCTGAGGATCCACACCAGGTCGCCATTCTGCCCACGCACCTGGCTGTAGTTGCCTTGGGTGGTGACCAGCGTCAGTTTCTGGCCGGACTTGAGGGTGCCGACAATCCGGTGGCCATCGGTCGGGCCGCTGCGCACGTAGGTGCTCAGGCTGTCGCTGACCCAGCGCGCATCGCTGGCAGGCTCCTCGGCATGCACTGGGGCGGCGAGGGCCACCAGGGCTGCGATCAGGCCGCCGCGCAGGGCTGGGAGGGCGGAGAATGTGGGGCGGGATTCGGGCATGTTGGTCTTCGCTGAAACAGGACAAAAGTAGGCCCGCTGACTGGGCCGGTGAACCGGTCGGTGAGTTGACCGTCAGCGAAAGACCTTTTTTATGTAAGCAGGTTCACTACCTAACGTCGGAAATGTCTGCAGAATGTTGCAAAGACCGGCCGTCCTGAAGGCGTATGCCGGGCCACGCAGCGGCGCCGACGGCAAGGCCGTGAACTAGACTCAAAGGCCCACTCTCATTCATGGAGCCCTGCCATGACTGCCAAAAACACGATCTGCCTGTGGTACGACCATGACGCCGAAGAGGCGGCCAACTTCTACGCCCGCACCTTCCCCGACAGCCGGGTAGTGGCGGTGCACCAAGCCCCTAGCGACTACCCGTCGGGCAAGCAAGGCGATGTGATTACTGTCGAGTTCATCGTCATGGGTATCCCTTGCGTTGGGCTCAATGGGGGTAAGGCTTTTAGCCATAGCGAGGCGTTCTCGTTTCAGGTCAGCACCGAAGACCAGGCCGAGACCGACCGGTTGTGGGATGCCATCGTCAGCCATGGCGGCGAGGCCAGCGTCTGTGGCTGGTGCAAGGACAAGTGGGGGCTGTCTTGGCAAATCTGCCCACGCATCCTGATCGAGGCCATTGCCAATCCCGACCGGGCTGCTGCCAAGCGGGCGTTCGAAGCCATGATGGAAATGGGCAAAATCGATGTCGCCAAGATCGAGGCAGCATTGAAGGGGTGACCCCCTTACCCGGTAGGAGCAGCCTTGTGCTGCGAAGAGGCCGGTGATAACACAGTGAGTCTGTAGGAGCAGCCTTGTGCTGCGAAGAGGCCAGTGATAACACAGTGAATCTTTAGTGTTATCACCGGCCTCTTCGCAGCACAAGGCTGCTCCTACAGTCCCTATGCCGTGGCAAGCCCTGGGCCCCGGCATACCATAAATTGACGCTTCCGTTCTATTCCATGCCGATCGCCAGGGCTACAGTTCAGCCAGTCCTTCACAAAAGCCCGCTACCCCGAGGCTTTACCAGCGTGCCACGCACCGCTTGCTCAACCATAAGATCATCACCGTTCTGATTCGCTCACCGCTTTTTGAGCACCCTGCCAATCGCACGTCTGCAGCTGTTTCCGCCCATGGAAAGGATGCCGATCATTTATTGGTCATAACAAAAAGAAAGAGGGTCGTATGAGCCATGCCGATGAGATTCTTTCGGTAAACAACATCTTCAAAGTGTTCGGCCCCAACCCGAACATGGCCATGGAGATGCTCCGCAAGGGCGCCGACAAGAACGAAATCTTCAGCAAGACCGGCCACGTCGTCGGCGTGTTCGATGCAAGCTTTTCCGTCAAACGTGGCGAGATCTTCGTCATCATGGGCCTGTCGGGCTCGGGCAAGTCGACCATGGTGCGGCTGTTCAACCGCCTGATCGAGCCCACTTCTGGCAGCATCCACCTCAACGACCGCGAAATCACCGGCCTGTCCGATAAAGCCCTGCTCGATGTGCGCCGCAAGGAAATGGGCATGGTGTTCCAGTCCTTCGCCCTGATGCCGCACATGAGCGTGCTGCAGAACACCGCCTTCGGCCTGGAAATCGCCGGCGTTGCTGAAACCGAACGCCACCGCCGTGCCCGCGAGGCGCTGAGCCAGGTCGGCCTGGCCGGCCACGAGCACAGCTACCCGCACCAGCTGTCCGGCGGCATGCAGCAGCGCGTGGGCCTGGCCCGGGCGCTGGCCAACGACCCGACCATCCTGTTGATGGACGAAGCCTTCTCGGCCCTCGACCCGTTGATCCGCAACGAGATGCAGGGCGAGCTGATGCGCCTGCAGGCCGAGCAGCAGCGCACCATCATCTTCATTTCCCACGACATTGAGGAAGCCATCCGCATCGGCCATCGCATCGCGATCATGGAGGGCGGCCGGGTGGTGCAAATCGGCACCCCGCAACAGCTGATCAACCAGCCGGCCAACGATTACGTGCGCGCGTTCTTCAAGACCTTCAACAGCCGCTGCCAGTGTTCCAGCCTGGCCAACAGCACGCCGTTGCAGTCCCTGAGCCGCCACTGACCCCACGCGAGGTTTGCCCCATGTCCGAATTCAGCCTGCTCGACCCGTTCCAGGCGGCCACCATCCCCCTGGGCGATTGGGTCACCGCTACCCTCAACTTCCTCGTGCACAACTTCCGCGAGGTGTTTCGCGCCATCCGTTGGCCGATCGACCAAGTGCTCAATGGCATCGAGTTCACCCTGCAGAGCATCCCGCCCACCATTGGCATCCTGCTGTCGTCCTTGCTCGGCTGGCAGCTGGCGGGCAAGCGCATGGCGCTGCTGTGCTTCGTCACCCTGACCCTGCTGGGGCTGATCGGCGTGTGGTCGGAGTCGATGACCACCCTGGCGCTGGTGCTCACTTCGGTGTTTTTCTGCGCGGTGATCGGCATCCCGCTGGGCATTGTCTGCGCCCGCAGCAACCGCCTGGAAAGCATCATCCGCCCCGTGCTCGATGCGATGCAGACGCTGCCGGCGTTCGTCTACCTGGTGCCGGTGGTGATGCTGTTCGGCATCGGCAACGTGCCGGGCGTGCTGGTGACCATCGTGTTTGCCCTGCCGCCGCTGGTGCGCCTGACCAACCTGGGCATCCGCCAGGTGCCGGAAGACAAGATCGAAGCGGCCCGCGCCTTTGGCTGCACGCCGCGCCAGATGCTGACCCGCGTGCAGCTGCCGCTGGCCACCTCGACCATCATGGCCGGGCTCAACCAGACCCTGATGCTGTCGCTGTCGATGGTGGTGATCGCCTCGATGATCTCAGTCGGCGGCCTGGGCCAGATGGTACTGCGCGGCATCGGCCGGCTGGACATGGGCCTGGCCACGGTCGGTGGCATGGGGCTGGTGCTGCTGGCGATCTTCCTCGACCGCCTGACCCAGGCCATGGGCGCGCGCACCAATGCCGACCCGAGCCTGCGCTGGTACCACACTGGGCCGGTGGGCCTGGTGCTGCGCCTGTGCGGTGCGGCGCAACCACAAGGGCAGCGCAAGGCCGCCTGAAACACCGCGTTCTATCTGCCGCAACCCTCGACAACAACCCGAAAAGGTACGCGAAGATGTACGAGTCCCCGTTCACCCGTCGTTTGCTTCAGTGCGCATGTGCCATGGCGCTTTCCGTGACGTGCCTGGGCGCCAGCGCCTCCACCGACAAGCCCGGGGAAGGGGTGAATATCACCCCGTCGTTCCCTTCGGTGGATGAAGAACGCTTCCGCGGCGAAATCGCCATGCAGGGCCTGCGCGAATTGGGCTACAACGTGCAGAAACCCAAGGAAACCGAATACGCCACGATGATTCTGGCAGTCGGCTACGGCGACGCCGACTTCAGCGTCAACCTGTGGGACAAGCTGCACGCCAGCTTCTACGAGAAGGCCGGCGGCGACCAGAACATGGTCAAGGCCGGCGATATCATGCCTGGCGTGTTGCAGGGCTACCTGATCGACAAGAAAACCGCCGATCAATACAACATCAAGTACATCACCGACCTGAAAAAGCCCGAGCTGGCCAAGCTGTTCGACACCGATGGCGATGGCAAGGCCGACCTGACCGGTTGCAATCCCGGCTGGGGCTGCGAACTGGTCATCGCCCACCATATGAAAGCCTACGACCTGGACAAGACCGTGCACGTCAACCAGGGGTCGTATTTCGCCTTGATGGCCGACACCATCACCCGCTTCAAGGAAGGCAAACCGGTGCTCTATTACACCTGGGTACCTCAGTGGGTGGCCGGGGTGATGGTGGAGGGGCGCGATGTGGTGTGGCTGCAAGTGCCCAACACCGACTTGCCGGGCGGCGGCAACAGCGTCGATACCACGTTCGAGGGCAAGAACCTGGGCTTTGCGGTGGACAAGGTCGAAGCGGTACTTAACCGAGCGTTCGCCGACAAGAACCCGGCGGCACTGAAGTTTCTGTCGCTGGTGCAGATCAGCGCGGCGGACGAGAGCGCGCAAAACCTCAAGATGCAGAACGGCGAGAAGAACCTGAGCGACATTCAGCGCCACGCCCAGGCGTGGATTGCAGCGCATCGTCAGCAGTTTGATCAATGGCTGCAGGCCGCGCGAGCGACGGCGGTGCAAGCCAGCAACTAGCGGCGCCACCTTGCAGGTGGGTGATTCTTCCAACACTACGATCAAGGAAGCCCTCGCACCATGATGACTTCGCCGTTCTCGATCCCCGCCCAGTCACGCCGTATCGACCCGTCGCGCCAGCGTGCTGCCGCGCTCAGGGCCGACGGCTCGGTCGATGACAACGACCGCAGCGAAATCGGCCCGACCCCTTTGGCGTTCGCCGAGTGGGCCGCGCTCGGCCTGCAGGTGCCGCAGTTGGCGACGATGCGAGAGTACCGCCTGCAACGCATCTGCGAGCAGCTCGTGGCCCGTGATCTCGGCGGCATTCTGCTATTCGACCCGTTGAACATCCGCTACGCCACCGACAGCACCAACATGCAGCTGTGGACCACCCACAACCCCGCCCGTGCCTGTTTCGTCGCTGCCAGCGGGCATGTGGTGCTGTGGGATTTTCATGGCTGCGAGCACCTCTCGGCACACTTGCCGTTGGTGCGTGAGCTGCGCAGTGGCGCGTCGTTCTTCTACTTCGAAACGGGCGAGCGTACCGACGAACATGCCCGGCGTTTTTGTGCCCAGGTCGACGAACTGCTACGAACCCATGCCGGCGACAACCGCCGCTTGGCCGTGGACCGCATCGAGGTCGCCGGCCTGCGTGCCCTGGACGCCTTGGGCGTGCAGGTGCAGAACGGCCAGGCAGTGACCGAGTTCGCGCGTGTGATCAAGGGCCCCGATGAAATCCTCGCCATGCGCTGCGCGGTGGCTTCCTGTGAAGCTGCCATCGCCGAAATGCGCCAGGCCATGCGCGCCGGGGTAACCGAGAACGACGTCTGGGCGGCGTTGCACAGCGGCAATATCCGCCGTGGCGGCGAGTGGATCGAAACCCGCATCCTCAGCTCCGGCCCGCGTACCAACCCGTGGTATCAGGAGTCCGGCCCACGGGTGCTGAGCGACGGCGACCTGCTGTCGTTCGACACTGACCTGATCGGCGTGTACGGCTTTTGCGTCGACATGTCGCGCAGCTGGATGTGTGGCGGGCTTGAGCCGACGGCCGAGCAAAAACGCCTGTATCGAATCGCCCATGAGCACATCCAGGTCAACGCCGACATGGTCAAGCCTGGCGTTCGTTTCTCCGAACTCACCGCTAACGGGCATCGCCTGCCGGAAAGCTGCCGTGCCCAGCGTTATGGGGTGATGTTCCATGGGGTGGGGCTGTGTGACGAGTATCCCTGCATTCGGTACCCGGAAGACTTCGAGGCCTATGGTTACGAAGGGGAACTGCAGCCTGGCATGGCGCTGTGCGTTGAGGCCTATGTGGGGGAGGTGGGGGGGCGTGACGGGATAAAACTTGAGAACCAACTGTTGGTGACCGAGACGGGATATGAAGTGCTGACCCATTACCCGTTCGAAGACAGTTTTCTCGCCGCGTGACTGAGGCGGCCCGGGCCCGCTTAGCGGCCCCGGGTCGTTGCAGCGTAGGGGGGTTATCCGTTCAGCTCGGCGTCGGCCAGGGGTTGCGTCTGCTTGCTCGCAGACTTCTTCTCCTGCACCACGATGTAGAACTCCTCGCCGTGTTTCACCGCGCCATACAGCACGGCCTTTTCGATCAGCTCAGTGCCACGCAGGTGGCGCAGCATCATCGGGTCCTTGCGCAGGTCGCGGTACAGCGCCAGGCACAGCAGCACCATCACCACGACAAAGGGCAGCGCCACCACGATGGTCAGGTTCTGCAGCCCGGTAAGCGCTTCGCCAGGGTCGCGTGGGTCGCCGATCGCCAGCATGATCGCCGCCACCGTGCCGGTCAGTGCCCCCCAGAAGATCACGGTGCGCCGTGATGGCGTGGTGGTGCCGTGCTCCGACAGGGTACCCATGACCAGCGACGCGGCATCGGCCCCGGAGACGAAGAAGATACCCACCAGGATCATCACCAGTACCGAGGTCACCGAGGCCAGCGGGTAGCTGTCCAGCAGCTGATAAAGGGCATGGTTGCTGTTCACGGCGCCATTGACCAGTGCGAAGCTGCCTTCGCGCAGGGCGTCGATGGCGGCGCCGCCGAAGATGGTGAACCACACCAGGCTGACCAGGCTCGGTACCAGCAGCACGCCGGTGACGAATTGGCGGATGGTGCGGCCGCGGCTGATACGGGCAATGAACATGCCGACGAAAGGCGTCCAGGAGATCCACCAGGCCCAGTAGAACACTGTCCAGCCGGCCAACCAGCTGTCCATCTGCTCACCGCCGCTGGCGTTGGTGCGGGCCATCATCTCTGGCAGCATCTTGATGTAGATGCCGATCGAAGTGGGCAGCAGGTTGAGCATCAACAGTGTCGGGCCAACCAGGAACACAAATAGCGCCAGCACCAGCGCCAGCACCATGTTGGTGTTGGACAGCCACTGGATGCCTTTGCCGATGCCAGAGACCGCAGAGGTGACGAAGGCGATGGTCAGCAGGGTGATGATCGAGATGTAGAACAGCTTGCCGGGGCTCTCGATCCAGCCGTTGTACTCCAGGCCACCGGCGATCTGCAGGGCGCCAAGGCCGAGCGAGGCGGCAGAGCCGAACAAGGTGGCGAAAATCGCCATCATGTCGATCACACGGCCAACTGGGCCGTTGGCGTGTTTGCCGATCAGGGGCCGGAAGGCGGTGGAAATCAGCTGCGAGCGGCCGCGTCGGAAGGTGCCGTAAGCGATCACCAGGCCAACGATGGCATACATGGCCCAGGGGTGCAGGGTCCAGTGGAACAGGGTGGTGGCCATGGCCACCTGCATGGCTTCGCTCGATTGCCCGGTGGCCGAGCCGGGAGGCGGCGACACGTAATGCGACAAGGGTTCGGCAACGCCGAAGAACATCAGGCCGATGCCCATGCCGGCGCTGAACATCATGGCCACCCAGGATACCGTACGGAACTCTGGCGCTTCGCCATCACGCCCCAGCGGAATTCTGCCGTAGCGGCTGGCGGCCAGCCACAGCACGAAGATGACGAACACGGTCGAAGTAAGTACGAAAAACCAGCCAAAGTTGAGAATGACCCAGGATTGCGCTGAGGACGCGCTGGCGGCCAGGCTGGCCTGGCTGATGAAGCCCCAGATGACGAAGCCGATGGCCAGGATGCTGGTGATGCCAAAGACGATCCAATCGATCTTGCCCTCGAGGTGCCGGTCCTGGCGCGCTTCTGCGGTCTTCGAGGGGTCCGTCACGCCAAGGTCGAGCGTTTCGGTAATGTGTTCCTTTGCCATGAATGGTGTTGCCCCTTTGTGGCTTACCTGTGCGTGCAGGCTTGTTGTTGTGGGCTGCCGGGGACGATGACGGTCTCGGCGGGGGAGTCTTGCCGGGCCGATTATCCTGTGCGAGTCACAGCGCTTCCTGTCCCGAATGCGCCGTGGGGCATCCCTTGAACGACCTGTTTAATACTTTTAGTTCCGGGGGCGATGGCCCTATTTGTCCCGCGTTCTGGTACCCTGATGGGCATTACCCTGGCCCGCACTCCCGAGCACCGTAGAAGCGGCGCTGCCTGCGAGCCTGGCCTTATCAGGAAACGGAGATTCGTCAATGGCCACTGACCGTGTGAGCCTGATTCATTTCGATAAATTGAGCATGAGCCCTGCCGCTGCCGAACGGTTCCAGACTGCCCTCGATGCCCTGGAAACACTCAAGCTGCAGGATCGGTACGTGTACCTCGTTGCTCCTTATCTGGGTGATATCGCCGACGCCTCTGACCGTGAGCAACTGGCCACCGCCATGGAGCAGGGCATCCGCGTGGTGCATGACTTGTTGGCTAACAAGTCGATCACCAAGGCCAAGTCCGAAGAGCTGTGCAAAGTCTTTGAAAATGCCGCCGAACGCGTGCGCGCTGAAATGCCGGCCTGAATGTTGGTCTTGAGCGTGTAATGGCCAAGGACATCGACAACCCCTGCGTCTCGCTTTGCCAGCTCAACAGCGAGCTGTGCGTAAGCTGTGGCCGCACCCGTGAAGAAATCCGCAAGTGGCGCGGCATGAAGCGCCCTGAGAAAATGGCCACCGTGCAGCGCGCGGCCACGCGGATGAAGGCCATCGTCAAGAAGAACGCGAAGCGGCAGAATGCCGACTGACCGTTGTCTGCTGCCTCAACACTCAACTCTCTGAACGTTAAATCGAGCCTGGAAAATGGATTCTCACTCGCTTCTTGCCTTTACCCTGGTCGCTGCGATCGCCATCGCCAGCCCTGGCCCTGCAACGCTGATGGCGATCAACAACAGCCTGGCCCACGGGCAGCGCAGCGCTGTCTGGTCCTCGCTGGGCAATGGTTCGGGGCTGTTCTGCCTGTCGGCAGCGGCCATGCTCGGGCTGGGCGCCTTGTTGGCCAGCTCTGAAGTCCTTTTCAATGCGGTCAAGATTATCGGTGCCGCGTACCTGTTCTACCTCGGCGCACGGCAGTTGTTGAAGAAAGGCCCGATGCTGGAGGCGGGGGCTGAGGCAGGGGTGGCCAAGCAGCGCCCGACGCCGATGAAGCTGTACAAATCGGCGTTCCTGACGGCGGTGACCAACCCCAAGGCGACCATGTTCTTCACGGCGCTGTTCCCGCAGTTCATCGATCAGGGGGCAGCGTTGCTGCCGCAGTTCCTGATCCTGACCGGGATCTTTGTCGCCTTGTCGCTCGTTTCGCTGACCCTGTACGCCGCGCTGGCCTCGCGGGCCAAGGGCGTGTTGACCCGGCCCAGCCTTTCGCGCTGGGTGAGCCGGGTGGTGGGGACGACCTTCATTGGCTTCGGTGCGGCCATTTTGACGATGCGTCGTCAGTCGGCTTAAGCCATTCGGGGCTGACTGGCGACGCGCAGTTGCCCCGTCAACCTGCCTGCGCAACAAAAACCTGCCTGCCCGCCATTATGGGCCAGACTGTCTACACCACGCGAAGCCAGATGCTGCAGTCTTCCACGGGATGTGGCAGCCTTTGGCGACCACGCCGGGTCGCCGGGTGCCACTTGTGCCGAGGGTTGTAGATGATCGAGCGTTGCGTTCGCCACGCCTTGCTGTTGTTGCTGTGCGTGTTCCTGCTACCGATGGGCGTGGGTGCGCAGGCGGCATGCCAGCACCTGACGGCCACTGGCAACCCTGAATACCCCCCGTACCTGTGGCGTGACCCACACAACCCTCAGCAGTTGATCGGTGCCAATGCCGACTTGCTCAAGCACTTGGGCAAGCAACTCGGGCTGGAGGTGGAGGTGATCTATGGCGGGCCTTGGTCGCGTGCCCAGGAGGAAGTGCGCACGGGCCGTATCGACCTGCTGGCCGGGTATTTTCTGACCCAGGCGCGCACGCACCTGATGGACTTCATAAGCCCCGCGTTCCTGCACACGCCCAGCGTGGTCTGGGTGCGCCAGCAAGGGGCCTTTGCCTATCAGCAATGGGCGGACCTGCAAGGCCGTAAAGGCGGGACACTGGTCAATAACAGCCATGGCCAGCAGTTCGATGACTATGCCAGGGCCAACCTCACGCTCGAAGCGGTGCCCAGCGCCAAGCAAGCCTTCGAGAAACTGTTGCTCAAACGCAGCGACTACGTGGTCTTCGAGCAGTACCCCGGCATGGCGTTGGCGCAGACGCTGGGCATGCAGGACAAGCTGCAGGTGCTGGACCCGCCCGTGTCCAGCGAAGGCTTGTACCTGGCGGTGTCACATCAGTCGCCCTGCAATCAGCCGCAGTTGCGCGAAGCGTTGGCGCGGGAGATGACCCAGGTCGTATCCAGCACGTTGCCGGAGCAATTACTGCGGCAGAACCTGGCACGCTGGCAGCAACAGCAGTCGCAAGGGCTCGCTCACTGACCCTCACATCGCCGTCAGGGCTTGAGGCACGTCAACGTCCAGCACCACCCCAGCATCGTCGACGGCTACGCTGATGCACGCCTGCGGATTGTCCAGGATGACCTGCCTGCCGCCTTGGTCGCCGTGCAACTGCGCCAGTGCCGGCCAGAACGCACGGCCGAAGACCACCGGGTGCCCGCGCTGGCCCTGGTACAGCGGCAGCACGATACGTGTAGCGCTGGCCTGCTCGCACAACGTGTGCAAGGTACGCGGTGCGATCCACGGCATATCCGCCAACAGCACCGCCACCGCCTGGGCCGGGGTCTGCAACAGGGCGGTGACCCCCGCTGCCAGGCTGGCGCCCATGCCATGTTCGGCCTGGTTGGCCCATACGATCCGGGCACGCGGGTCGATGCCCAGTTGCTGCGCGTCGTCGCCCGGGCGCAGCACGAGGTGCACCACGGCGAACTGCTCGAATGCGCGCGCCAGCGTCGTTGCCAGCAGCGTCTGCCCCGAAGGCAGCCGTGCCAGGCGTTTGTCGCTGCCAAAACGCTGCGCTCGCCCGGCCGCCAGCACCAGCGCGGCGCAGGTCATGGGGTGTGCAGGCACGCCTCGGCCTCCCGCGCAAGCTTGGCCTTGGTCACGTTGACCGCGCCAGGCAGGCTCACGTCGTTCTTGGCGGCAAGGATCTCGGCCATGACGCTGACGGCGATTTCGGCCGGGGTCTTGCTGCCGATGTAGATGCCGATAGGGCCGTGCAGGCGCTGGAGGCTGGCTTCGGTCTCGCCGAAGTGCTCGATCAGGCGCTCGCGGCGCAACTGGCTGTTACGCCGCGAGCCGATGGCGCCGATATAAAACGCCGGGCTGTGCAGGGCTTCGAGCAATGCCAGGTCGTCGAGCTTGGGGTCGTGGCTGAGGGCGACGACGGCGCTGCGCAGGTCGGGGGCGAATGCGCGAACCACGTCGTCCGGCATCCCGGCCAGCTTCACCACGCCTTCGACGCTCCAGCCGCCCATGTACTCGGGCCGAGGGTCGCACACCGACACAGTGAAGCCGTTGAACAGGGCCATGGTCGCCAGGTATTCGGCCAGCGCGCCGGCGCCGATCAGCAGCACCCGGTAGCCAGGGCCGAGGGTGCTGAGCATGCGCTGGCCGTCGAAGCTGAACTGATCCGGTGTGGCGCTGGCCGTAAGCGTGGCTGCGCCGCTGCGCACATCCAGCTCGCGGCGTATCAGGCTACCGCTGTCCAGGCCGGCCAGCAGTTGCGCCAGGTGTGCTGCCGATGGCTCGAACTCGAGAATCAGTTGCAGGGTGCCGCCGCAGGGCAAGCCGAAACGGTGGGCGTCCTCGGCGCTGACGCCGTAGCGAACCACCTCCGGCAGCCCGGTCTGCATGCCGGGGCCGCCATAGGCGGTGGTGTAGCGGTGGATGAGATCGTCCTCGATGCAGCCACCGGACACGCTGCCGACCACGCGACCGTCGCTGCGCAGGGCCATCATCGAACCGACCGGGCGAGGTGAGGAGCCCCAGGTGCGGGCCACGGTGGCCAGCAGGACGCGTTCACCGCTGGCAAGCCAGTCGCGGGCGGTGCGCAATACCAGCAGGTCGATGCTTTCCATTCTCATTCTCCAAAGCGTAATACCTGTGCCGACTTCATCGCATATGCAAGATGATGGGGCTGCTGCTGGCCGGGTCGGTGTGCCCGCGCAACGTGCTCACTGCCTGTGCATCCACCGCGCTGCCGTGGTTGCCCCAACTGCTGCGTACAAAGCTCAGTACTTCGGCAACCTCCTGGTCCGACAATTGCTCGCGGAAGGCCGGCATGCGGTAGGCATCCGGCAGGCCAGCGGCAACGATGCGTTGCGAGCCATTGAGGGTGATGTTGATCGCCGAGGCGTTCTCGCTGGCCAAGGCCGAGGTTGCGCCCGCTAACGGCGGCATCCATTCGGCCTGGCCCTTGCCGTCCAGCCCATGGCAAGAGGCGCAGCGCGTGACGTAGGTGTGGGCGCCCGGGCGCTCCAGTGTCGTCGCCGCCGATGCCGCCTGGTACTGCCAGGGCGTGCCGTCACGCTGCGGATCGCCTGGCAGCGATTTCAGGTAGTGGGCGATTGCCGCCAGGTCCTCGTCGGCCATGAACTGCGTGGAGTTGTTGAACGCCTCGGTCATCGAGCCATAGACCACGGCATGCCGGTTACGCCCAGTCTTGAGAAACTGGACGATCTCGGCTTCGCTCCAGCGCCCAAGGCCGGTGTTGTGATCGGCGCGCAGGCTCGGGGCGTACCAGCCATCGAGCAGCGCGCCGGCGAGGAACGGCTTGCCGTCCTCATCTAGAGCCTTTTCGTTGAAGGCCAGGCCTCGTGGGGTATGGCAACTGCCGCAGTGCCCGGGGCCCTGGACGATATAGGCGCCACGGTTCCACAGGGCGTCCTGGCCAGCCTTGGCCACGTAGGGCGTAGTGGGCGCAAACAGCCCGTTCCACAGGGCGATGGGCCAGCGCAGGTTCAGCGGCCACGGAATATCGCTGGGGATGTTCGGCTGGTTGGCAGGTTGCACGCCCTGCATGAAAAACGCGTACAACGCACGCACATCGTCATCGCTGAGCTTGGCGTAGGAGGGGTAGGGCATGGCCGGGTATAGCCGCCGGCCACCGGGGGCGACGCCATGGCGCACGGCGCGGTCGAAGTCGGCGAGGCTGTAGCCGCCGATGCCGGTGTCCCGGTCTGGGGTGATGTTGGTGGCATGGATCGCGCCTAGCGGCGTGGCCATCTCCAGGCCCCCGGCGAACGGCTTGTTGTCGGGCAGGCTGTGGCAGGCGACGCAGTCGCTGAGCCTGGCCACGTACTCGCCGCGGCTGACCAGTGCCGGGTCGACGTTGGCATTTTGCTCGGCCACGAAAGGCGACGCGGGCTCCCGGGTGACATACCAGGCCAGCAGGCCTGCCGCGACCAGGCACGGCAGCGCCAGCCAGCCGGCGGTACTTGCGAATCGGCTGTGGGTCATGGGCGTTCCTTGTCCTGTCAGGTGAAGGTGTAGCGGCTCAATGGGATGCTGCGGATGCGCTGGCCGGTCAGCCGCGCTACCGCGTTGGCCACCGCCGGTGCAACTGCGGGCAGCGGCGGTTCGCCGATGCCGCCCATCTTCGCGCCGCTTTCGACGATGCGCACATGCACCCGCGCCATGCGCGAAGGTGGCAGGATCGGGTACAGGTCGTAGTTGCGCGCACGGGGTTTGCCGTCGATGTACACCGCTTCTTCCAACAGGGTTTGCGACAGGCCCAGGGCCACGGCGCCGTTGACCTGGGCTTCGATGATCGCCGGGTTGACGATGCTGCCCGGGTCGATGGCCTGCCAGATGTCGTGCACTTTGACCTGACCGTCCTCGATCGACACTTCGGCGATAACCGCCGCCTCCGAGCCAAACGGCGAGGCCATGGCCACACCACGTGCCCGTTTGCTGCCGTCCTCGGCCGTGAATGGCCCACGCTTCCAGCCGCCGGACAACTCGCCGACCGCCTGTAGCAGGGTGGTCAGGCGCGGGTTGTCGCGCAACAGGTGCAGGCGCAATTCGTAGGGGTCCTTGCCGCCTTTGTCGGCCAGTTCGTCGAGGAAGGCTTCGTAGAAGAAATCGTTCAGCGAATTGCCTACTGAGCGCCAGTAGCCAAGCATGACCGGGCCTTTGACGTAGATCTGGGCAATGCGTTTGTTGGCGATGGCGTACGACTTGCCCGACAGCCCTTCAAGGGCAGTGGGGTCGATCTTGTCACCTTGCTTGCCGGCCAGTGCCTCGGTCGGGCCTTCGGTCGCACTCACAGCTTCTATCGCGACTGGCAGGCCATCGTCATCCAGTGCCCCACGGAACTTGACCACCGCCAGCGGCCGCAACACATCCCGCAGAAACTCTTCTTCGCGGCTCCAGATCAGCTTGACCGGGCGGCCCACCGCTTTGGCCAGGGCGATGGCCTGCGGGTAGGGGTTGGCCGATTCGTATAGAAAGTGCCGGCCAAAAAAACCGCCCAGCAGGGGGGAGTGCAGGGTGATGCGCGCAGGGTCGAGACCGGTGCGTTTGGCGATGTCGTCGCGGAACATGTCCGGTGCCTGGTTAGGCAGCCACACCTCCAGCGAACCGTCGGGGTTGAAGCGGGCCAGCGCCGAGGGCGGCTCAAGCTGGGCGTGGTTGAGGTACTGGTTGTGGTAGGTCGCCTCAACCTTGGTCTTGGCCTTGGCCAGCACCCCGGCCACATCGCCTTGATTTTCCTCGTCGCGGGCCGGGCCTTGCTCGGTGGCCAGGCGGTCACGATAGGCGTCGCTGGAGAAGTCCGCCGGCATTGGCCTTACCGGCGAATCGCTGCCGGGCTCCTGCCAGTCCACCTGGAGGGCCTCGACTGCGCGCTTGGCATGCCACCAGCGTTCGGCGACAACCGCCACCGCGCCGGGTAATTGATGCACCGAATGCACGCCTTTCATGGCCTTGACCTGTGCTTCGTTGCGCAGGCTGCCCACTGTCATGCCCAGGCGTGGTGCGTGCTGGACGGCGGCGTGGAGCATGCCGTCGAGCTTGATGTCGATGGTGTACACGGCTTTGCCGGTGGATTTGTCATAGGCATCGACCCGGCGCACCGGTTTGCCGATCCAGCGGAACTGGCTGGGGTCGCGCAGCTTCACGCTGGCCGGGTCTGGCACCGGCAGGTCAAGGGCGCGCGCGGCCAGTTCGCCGTAGGGCACCGAACGGCCTGAGGCTGCATGGACGACCTTGCCGGGTTCGGTAGAGAGTTCGTCGACCGGCACCCCCAACTGCTCGGCACCTGCCTGCAGCAACATGGCCCGGGCCAGGGCGCCGAGGCGGCGCATGGTCGGGTAGCTCATGCGTACCGACATGCTGCCGCCGGTGATGCGCATGCCGTTTTCCATCACCACGTAAGCCTCGCCAGGCGGCGCGCTGTCGACCAGGAACGTGGCCGGGTCGGCATCCAGTTCTTCGCCGACGATCTGTGCCATGGCGGTGTAGGTGCCTTGGCCGCCCTCCATGAACGGGCAGAGCAGGCGCACGGTGCTGTCCGGGCGAATTTCGAGGAAGGCCGGCACTTGTGTGCCGCGCTCCTGGGCCGCGGCGGTAGCGGCCTGGACCCGTGCCGAGCCCAGCGGCAACCCAAACCCGAGTACCAGCGCGCCTGCGGCGGCGCCCGCCGAGGCTAGCAGGAAGCGGCGGCGTGACAGGTTAACCGGCTCACCCAGCGGCAGCGCCGACAGCTCGGCAGGGGTATCGATACGCGTGTTCATTACGCCTCCTCCTGCTGGGCCGCAAGGTCGTGGACGGCGGCATGGATGGCGTTGTAGGTGCCGCAGCGGCACAGGTTGACCATCGCGGCATCAATCTGCGCGTCGCTGGGCTGGGGCGTGTGCTTGAGCAGCGCTGTGGCGGCCATCACCTGGCCTGACTGGCAGTAGCCGCACTGGGCCACCTGGTGCTCGACCCAGGCCGCGACCACGCGCTTGCCAACGGCGTCGTCCTCGATCGCCTCGATGGTGGTCACTTCGCGCCCGACCACGCCTGCCACCGGGGTCACGCAGGCGCGCACCACGCTGCCGTCCACCAGCACCGAGCAAGCGCCGCATTGCGCCAGGCCGCAGCCATACTTGGTACCGGTCAGCCCCAGGTCGTCACGGATCACCCACAGCAGGGGCGTGTCGGCGTCGGCCTCGACCTGATAGGTCTTCTGGTTGATGCGTAGTTCCATGGTTCACCTGCTCATCATCGGTTTGCTGTCGCGTTGTCGTCTTGAGTGGGGATACGTTGCCCCCAATCCAGAAACGCTAGCACAGCGCTACGACCGGCGAGCGGGCGCTGCCGACAGGTCAGGAGGATCAGGCAAGGAATCCGGCGGAATGCGCAAGGCAGGCGTTGGCGGCAGGCAAACAGGACTTCCAGGCGAAAAACCCGGATAATGCCGGCCAATTTCGTTTTGCACGCTTAACTCACGGTAATCCCGCATGGAAATCAAGGTCAATTTTCTCGACAATCTCCGTCTCGAAGCCAAGTTCGACGACTTCACGGTGATCGCCGACCAACCGATCCGTTACAAAGGCGACGGTTCGGCCCCGGGGCCGTTCGACTATTTCCTGGCGTCTTCGGCCCTGTGCGCGGCTTACTTCGTGAAGCTGTACTGCCAGACCCGCGACATCCCCACCGAAAACATTCGGCTGTCGCAGAACAACATCGTCGACCCGGAAAACCGCTACAACCAGATCTTCAAGATCCAGGTCGAGCTGCCCGAAGACATCTCCGAGAAGGACCGCCAGGGCATCCTGCGTTCCATCGACCGTTGCACGGTAAAGAAGGTCGTGCAGACCGGGCCTGAATTCGTCATCGAGGTGGTGGACAACCTCGACGCCGATGCCCAGGGGTTGCTGATGCCGGTGTCGGACACCAGCACCTACATCCCGGGCAAGGACCTGCCGCTGGAGCAGACCATCGCCAACATGTCGGCGATTCTCGCGGGCCTTGGGATGAAGATCGAGATCGCCTCGTGGCGCAATATCGTGCCCAACGTGTGGTCGCTGCATGTGCGCGATGCGCAGTCGCCGATGTGCTTCACCAATGGCAAGGGTTCGACCAAGGAGGCCGCGCTGGCCTCGGCGCTGGGTGAGTTTATCGAGCGCCTGAATTGCAACTTCTTCTACAACGACCAGTTCTGGGGCGAGGACATCGCCAACGCGCCGTTCGTGCATTACCCGAACGAGCAGTGGTTCAAACCGGGGCCCAAGGACGCGCTGCCCAGCGAGATTCTCGACGCGAACTGCCTTGAAATCTACAACCCCGACGGTGAATTGCGCGGCTCGCACCTGTACGACACTAACTCGGGCAACACCGCGCGGGGCATCTGCTCGCTGCCGTTCGTGCGCCAATCCGATCAGGAGCTGGTGTACTTCCCGTCCAACCTGATCGAGAACCTGTTCCTCAGCAATGGCATGAGCGCTGGCAACACCCTCGCTGAGGCGCAAGTGCAGTGCCTGTCGGAAATCTTCGAGCGTGCGGTGAAGCGCGAGATCCTCGAAGGCGAACTGTGCCTGCCGGATGTACCGCAGGAAGTGCTGGCCAAGTACCCGGGCATCGTTGCTGGTATTCAGGGGCTGGAAGAGCAGGGCTTCCCGGTGCTGGTCAAGGACGCGTCGCTGGGCGGTGAGTTCCCGGTGATGTGCGTGACCTTGATGAACCCGCGCACCGGTGGCGTGTTCGCCTCGTTCGGCGCGCATCCGAGCCTGGAAGTGGCGCTGGAGCGCAGCCTCACCGAGTTGCTGCAGGGCCGCAGCTTCGAAGGCCTGAACGACCTGCCGCAGCCCACCTTCGAAAGCCACGCGCTGACCGAGCCGAACAACTTTGTCGAGCACTTCATCGACTCCAGCGGCGTGGTGTCGTGGCGCTTCTTCAGCGCCAAGGCCGATTTCGAATTCGTCGAGTGGGACTTCTCTGGCCATGGCGAAGATTCCAACGTACAGGAAGCTGCGACCCTGTTCGGCATCCTCGAAGACCTGGGCAAAGAAGTGTACATGGCGGTGTACGACAACCTCGGTGCCACCGCGTGCCGCATCCTGGTGCCGGGTTACTCGGAGATCTACCCGGTCGAGGACCTGATCTGGGACAACACCAACCGGGCCTTGTCGTTCCGCGCCGACATCCTCAACCTGCACAGCCTGGACAACCGCTCGCTGAAGTTGCTGCTCAAGCGCCTGGACAACTGCGATGTGGACGATTACACCACCATCACCACGTTGATCGGCGTCGAGTTCGACGACAACACGGTGTGGGGCCAGTTGACCCTTCTTGAGCTGAAGCTGCTGATCTGCCTGGCGGTGCAGCGCTTCGAAGATGCCAAGGAGCTGGTCGAGGCGTTCCTTCAGTTCAACGACAACACCGTCGAGCGTGGCCTGTTCTACCAGGCGTTGAACGTGGTGCTGGAAGTGGTGCTGGACGATGAACTGGAGATGGAAGACTACGAGACCAACTTCCGCCGCATGTTCGGCAACCCGCGGATGGACGCGGTGCTGGGCTCGGTGGACGGCAGCGTGCGCTTCCATGGCCTGACGCCGACCAGCATGAAGCTGGAAGGGCTGGATCGTCATTTGCGTTTGATCGAGAGCTACAAGAAGCTGCATGCGGCTCGGGCCAAGTTTGCCTGATCGACCGAACGCCGCTTGTGCGGCGCTTCGCAGCACAAGGCTGCTCCTACACAGGCCCGATTCGGCGCCAAGAAGGTCGCGCGCCCCTGCCACAGGATTAATTGGCCCGAAACAATTGTAGGAGCAGCCTTGTGCTGCGAAGCGCCGCGCAAGCGGCGCTCAATCTCATAGGCGCCAAAAGCCCCAAGCCGTGCACCTCGCAGCCATCCCCTATATAGCGGTTAACACTTACCGCTATCTCAAATCCGTCTTGCCTCTCACCCCCCACCGCTTGCCGCTTCCCCCATCAGGCGCATAATTTTCTGCTGCCCCCACGGGCTCGACCCTCAACCTATCCATGGCGCGATGACCGCCAGAAGGACCTCGGCCGCGCACAAACAAGAAGGCGCAGACCATGAGCACCCCTTTGGATACCAATGCCTTGAAAGCCCGCCAGCAAGCCGCGTGGGCCAGTGGTGACTACGCCGTGATCGGCACCACCCTGCAGCTGGTGGGCGAACGCCTGGCCGAAGCCTGTGATTTGCGCTGGGACGAGCAGGTACTGGACGTCGCAGCCGGCAACGGCAATGCCACCCTGGCCGCCGCGCGGCGCGGTTGCCGTGTCACCTCCACCGACTACGTGGCCGAGTTGCTCAAGCGCGGTGAAGCACGCGCTCAGGCCGAGCACCTGAACGTGGTGTTTCAAGTGGCCGATGCCGAAGCGCTGCCGTTCGCCGAGGGTGCATTCGATGCTGTTCTGTCGAGCTTCGGTGTGATGTTCACCCCCGATCAGGCACAGGCCGCGCGGGAATTGAGCCGCGTCTGTCGGTCCGGCGGCCGGATTGGCCTGGCAAACTGGACCCCGCAGGGTTTCGTTGGCCAGATGTTCAAGACGCTCGGGCGCCATGTTCCGCCGCCAGTCGGGGCATTGCCCCCTTCGCGCTGGGGTGACGAGGAACAGTTACGGGTACTGTTCGACAGCGCGCTGGGCCAGATGCAGGTCACCCGTCAGCACTTCAACTTCCGCTATCGCTCTGCGGCGCACTTCATCGATGTGTTCCGCACTTGGTATGGGCCGGTGCACAAGGCGTTTGCGGCATTGGCGCCTGAAGCCGCCAATGCGCTGGAGAGCGACCTGACTGCGCTGTTGAATGAAAACAACGTGGCAGGCGGGGCCTCACTGGTTGTACCCAGCGAGTATCTGGAGGTGGTGATCACGCGGCGTTGAGCGTCAGCGACTGCTGCCTAGTTCTTGCACTTTGCCATCACCACCTGGCAGGTCTTCGGTGTCCCCCCAGACCTGCCTGCATAGCGCACACAGTTGTTCAGCGACTTTTGCCGGGCAATGCTCAAGGTATTGCCCCAGGCCAGGCCACCTTCGCCCGTAGTCGGTACGGCCTTGGCGAAGCAGTTGGAGCCAACGGTCGAGGCCGCATAGCGAGCTTGGTTTTTCTTGCTGGAGCAGCCCGCGCTCAGCCCCAGGCCGAGGATGAGCAGCGTGTTCAGTGCCCAGAACGCCCACGTGCGCTCCCGGTAGTCGCTCATGCTGTTCTCCTTGTTTGAATGATGCCAAAGCGCTGCAGGTGGAAAAGCACAGCGCGGGTGCTTGCAGGATACCATTCAAGCGAAACGGTGAACTATCGCGTCGTAGAGACGCTCCTTTCTTTAGCGCACCCCGCGCACGCCTGATGATGTCTTTGTCATCAGGCCCGGGTCACTGAACGATAAGGAGGCGCCGTGACCGCATCTGAGCAAACCCTCTACCGCTGCACGCCAGGCCCATTGCACGCCATGCTGCTGGCCGGCGGTGTTCCGCTGTTTCTTGGCGCGCTGTTGAGCGATATCGCCTACTTCAACAGCTACCAGATCCAATGGAGCAACTTCGCGGCCTGGCTGATTGCCGGTGGCCTGGTGTTTTGTGGGCTGGCGCTGCTGTTCGCATTGGTCAACCTGATCCGCGCCGAGCGCAAAGGCGGGCGTGCGACCCTGTATTTCGTGCTGTTGCTGGCGACTTGGGTGTTGGGGCTAATCAACGCGTTCGAACATGCCAAAGACGCCTGGGCAGTAATGCCGTCGGGGTTGGTGCTGTCGGTAATTGTGACCGCGCTCGCAACCGCAGCGGCGTGGACCGGGCTGAGCAACCTGCGTTCGGGAGGTGTGGCATGAAACCTTTGCACACCTTGAGCCTGTTGAGCATGGCGTTACTGATCAGCGCCTGTGGTGGGGAGGGCACGCCCACTCAAGCCCATGGCCCTGACCCTAAGCTGCCTCAGCCACAACGTGGTTTGCTGCCGAGCATGAAGATCGCTGAGCCAGTTGCCTGGGGTGAGCAAAAGCCGACTGTGCCTGAGGGCTTCAGCGTCACGGCAATCGCCACCGGCCTGAACATCCCGCGCCAGAGCCTGGTGCTGCCCAATGGCGATATTCTCGTGGCCGAGGGCCGCGGCGGCAGTGCCGCAAAACTCAAACCCAAGGATGTGATCGCCAGCCAGATCAAGGCCAAGGGCAATACCCAGGTCAAAGGCGGCAATCGCCTGACCTTGCTGCGCGACGCCGATGGCGATGGCACCTACGAGGTGCAGACGGTGTTTGCTGAAAACCTTAACGCCCCTTACGGCCTGGCGTTTGCCAACGGCAAGCTGTACGTGGCCAACCAGGATGCATTGGTGCGTTTCGACTATCAGGAGGGCCAGACCAAGGCCAGCGGTGCGCCGGTCAAGGTCACCGACCTGCCTGCCGAAATCAACCACCACTGGACCAAGTCGCTGGCCGTCAGCGCTGATGGGCGCTTCCTTTACGTGGGAATCGGCTCGAACAGCAACATCACCGAGCGCGGCCTGGAAGTGGAGATCGATCGGGCCATGGTGTGGCAGGTCGATGCCCAGACCGGTGCTCACCGGCCCTATGCGACCGGCTTGCGCAACCCCACGGCATTGGCTGTTCAGCCACAGAGCGGGCAGGTGTGGGCGGTGGTCAACGAGCGTGATGAGCTCGGCCCTGATCTGGTCCCGGACTACCTGACGTCGGTGCGTGAAGGCGGGTTTTATGGGTGGCCCTACAGTTATTGGGGCCAGAATGTCGATGACCGGGTCAGGCCACAGAACCCGGACAAAGTGGCGGCGGCAATCAAGCCGGACTACAGCCTTGGCTCGCATGTGGCTGCACTGGGGGTCGATTTCTCGGTACCGGCCATGGGCGAGCGCTTCGCCGACGGGGTGTTCGTGGGTGAGCACGGTAGCTGGAACCGGCCAAACCCCGTGGGCTACAAGGTGATCTTCGTGCCGTTCAGCAATGGCAAGCCGGCAGGCGAACCGATCGACTTTGCCACGGGCTTCCGGGGTGAAGACGGCAAGACGCGTGGACGGCCGGTGGGGGTGACGGTCGATCCGCGCGGTGCCTTGATCATTGCCGACGACCTGGCCAATACGGTCTGGCGGGTGACGCGCAGCCAGTAATGACTATGCTTGTTGGCGCGTGAACCTTTCACGCGCCAACCCGGAAACGAATACAGGGAAGCAGGCCTATGAAACCCATTAGCTCACTCGCTCGCGCTGTCGCACTCGCCTCGCTGGTCTTCGCTGGCAGCTTCACGGCCCAGGCCGCTGATGTGCCGATTGGTAGCGAAGCGCTGGAAAGCCATGTCACCACCAAGGTGCAGGCTATCGACCTGGCCAGCCGCCAGGTCACGGTGGAGGGCGCCAACGGCAAGCCTGTGACCTTCCAATTGACCGAGAAGGCCAAGGCGCTGCCCAACCTCAAGGTCGGCGACACGGTCGACATCTACGTGACCCGCGCTGTGGCTTATGTGCTCAATACCGACGTGGGCGGCGCGCCTAAAGTGAGTGATGAGTCCGGAAGCATTCGCGCCACCAAGGACAACCCCAACCCCGGCGGTGAGGCGTTCCGCCAGGTCAAGGTCACGTCGCAGATCAAGAAGATCGACCTCAAGAAGCATGAGGTGAGCCTGCTGCCGCCGGAAGGCAAGCTGCAGGTGGTGAAGGTCGAGAACCCTGACCTGCAGGCGCGCATGAAGAACCTCAAGGTCGGCCAGACGGTCGATGCCATCTACACCGAAGTGCTGCGCGTAGAGACCTCACGCTAGGTCGGCGAGTGAGGTGCCCGACTATTCACAAGGCGAATAGTCGGGGTGCATATGTTTGATTTCCATAACCGGTGCAGATCCATCGATCATGGCCTCCATCACACAACAAGGTGAGGGTGGTCATGTTGAGCAAGTCGATGGTTCTGTTGGGTATCCCTGTGGCGATGGCGTTGCTGGCGGGTGCCGTGTTGCCGTTTCAGGCAGCTGGCAACGCCGCTGTTGGCCGGGCGTTGGGCCACTGGTTATGGGGGGCGTTCACCTCGCTGACGGTCAGTTCAGTGGTGGTGATTGCGGCGCTGCTGATACTGCGGGTGCCAACGCCAGACCTGGGCAAGGCCCTCCAAGGGCCCTGGTGGCTGTGGATTGGCGGCGTGCTGGGCGCGCTCTACGTGGCCGGCGCGGCAGCACTGACGCCGAAACTGGGCGCCGCGGGCTTTCTGGTGCTGGTGGTGGCAGGGCAGATCTTGACGGCGGTCATCGCTGACCATTTCGGGGTAATGGGGCTGGGGGGCAAACCGGTCAACCTGGCTCGGGTGGCCGGCGTGGTACTGATCCTGTGTGGGGTGTTTCTGGTCCAGGGGAACTGGGGGAGCAGCGCTGCGGCTAAGCCGGTGGCGCTCGAGCAGTCACAGCGCTGATCAAGTGCCTGGCTGGCTGCAGGCCCACACCGCTTCGCGCAGCCAGCGATGCCCGGCGTCGCTGTCTTTGCGGCTGTGCCAGGCCTGCTGATAGGCAAATGAAGGGATGGCCAGTGGTGGCTCAAACGGGCGCAACGCCTGGTGCTGGCGCAATGAACCTACCGCGCGGCTGGCCACCGTGAGAATCAGGTCGGTGCCCGCAAGCACCTCGACCGCCGCACTCCAGTGCGGCAGTGCCAGGGCGATGTGCCGCTGCAGGCCGTGGGCGGCCAATGCGCGTTCTATTTCATCATGGGCATCTGGGTGCATGGCCATCAACACATGGGGGCGAGCCAGCCAGTCGGCCAACTCAAGGCCCCCACTGGCAGGCAGCACCTGGCGGTCGGCAACACTGATGAAGTGTTCCTCGAACAGGGGCTGGGCGGTGATGCTCTGCGGCAGTTCGGGAAATAGGCCCAAGGCGAGGTCGAGCTCCCCGTCGAGCAGCTGGGCCAGCATGGTTTCACGGCTGGCCTGGCTGATTGCCAGGTCCACACCGGGTGCTACCTGGCGCACGTGGCGGACCAGGGGCGGAAGGATGATGCGCGAAGCATAGTCGGACAACGACAAACGAAAACGGCGCTGCGCCTTGGCAGGGTCGAACAGTGGAGCCGCCAGCAGGGCGTTGAGGTTGCCCAAGGCATCTTGCAACGGCTTGGCCAGTGCCTGTGCCCGCGCAGTCAGGACCATGCGGCCATTCTGGCGTATCAGCAAGGGGTCGTCGAAGTGCCTGCGCAGTTGTGCCAGCGCGTGGCTCACCGCCGGCTGGCTGCGGTGTAGGCGCAGGGCGGCGCGGGTCACGTGCTTCTCTGTCAGCAGTGCATGCAAGGCCAGCAGCAGGTTGAGGTCGATCTTGCGCAGTTCATCCATGGGGCGAATAGTCGAGGCTGATTGGGCGGGCTTTGATGAGCCTAACAGATGTCCTGGTTTGGGTGCGCGTGGGTGCGAATGGCGGTCGGCTATTGCTGCACAGCTTGCAGAAATCATGTGCACTGTGCCGTATTGTTCAATTTTCCATGCCTAATTAGCCTGTATCGAAACCGTCATCCTCACAGGAATCGATCATGGTCAGCCGTATAACACTCAACGCCACCGGCACTGCCGATGTCATGCAGGTGCAGCAGGTCCAACCGCAAGTGCCAGGGCCCGGCGAGGTCTGGCTGGAGCAGACCGCCATGGGCGTCAACCCGCTGGACGTGCTGCAGCGCAAGGGCGGGGCGCCCCTGGCATTGCCGTCCGGCCTGGGGCTGGAGGGCGCCGGGCGGGTGAGCGCGGTGGGTGAAGGGGTGGGCAATGTGCGCGTGGGGGATCGGGTGGCGTATGCGATGGGCCCGGTAGGCGCTTATGCCAGCGAGCGGCTGTTCCCTGCCGAGCGCTTGGTCAAGCTGCCGGACTCACTGGACGAAGAAGCCGCCGCAGCCGTTTTGTTCAAGGGCATCACCGCGCAGTACTTGCTCAAGAGCACCTACGCCGTGGGGCCGGGTACCCAGGTGCTGCTGTATGGCGCGGGCGGGGCATTGGGGCAGCTCATGGCGTCTTGGGCCAGGCACTTGGGGGCGACCGTGATTGGTGTGGTGTCGCGCCCCCAGAGCGTCGAGCGGGCGCGGGCGGCGGGCTGCCATCATGTGCTGGTGTTCGAGGCGGCCACGTTGGCCAGGCAGGTGCGCGAGTTGACTCAGGGCGAGGGTGTAAACGTGGTGTATGACAGTGTCGGCAAGGTGTCGCTGGAGGCCTCGCTGGACAGCCTGCGCCCGCGTGGGTTGCTGGTGTCGTTTGGCGGAACCTCCGGCGCGCCGGCGGCCATTGAAGTGGCCACGCTCAATGCCATGGGTTCGCTGTACCTCACGCGCCCATCCCTGGCAGCCCATACGCGCACCGTCGAGGAGTACCAGCATCGCGCCGCCGATGTGCTGGCGGCGGTCGACGCAGGTATCATCCAGCCTCGGGTCTGGCGTCGCTACCCGCTGGCCGAAGCGGCCAGGGCCCACGCGGACCTGGAGCAAGGGCTGTCGGAAGGCGCGCTGATTCTCACTGCCTGACTTCCCTACCTTCTGCCGAGCCTTGCCATGGATGCTTTCGACAGCCGTCGCGCCGATGAACTCGCCACCTTGCTGGCCTTGCACGAGCAGGGGTCGTTCGCGGCTGCCGGACGGCAACTGGCGCGCCACCCCACGGTACTGTCCAAGCGCCTGAGCGCACTGGAAGCACGCCTTGGCATCCGCCTGGTTGAGCGCAGCACGCGGCAACTGCGCTTCACCGACGAAGGTGAGCGGTTGGTGGCGCGGGTGCGTGAGGCCAGCCGGCTGATCGCCGAAGCCGAACAGGACGCCACGCAAGGGGCGGTAACGGTGCGGGGGCGTTTGCGCCTCGCCTTGCCGGCGGCCATGGGGCGGCGCTGGTTGAGCGGGATGCTGGCGGATTTTGTGCTGGCCTATCCGCAGGTCACAGTGGAGGCCGAGTACGCCGATCGCTTCGTTGACCTGATCGGCGAGGGCTTTGACGCTGCCATCCGTATCGGCGAGTTGGCCGATAACCGCCTGGTGGCGCAAAAGCTGTGCGATCACCGCCGCATCCTCTGCGCCTCGCCGGGCTACTTGGCCAGTCATGGCACGCCGCAGCAGCCTGAGCAGCTAGCTGAGCATAACTGCCTCGGCTTCAGCGGCTTGCGTTCGTTTCCCGAATGGCGCCTCACCCGGCAAGCGCAGCAAGTCAGTGTCAAGGTCAGTGGTTCGCTGCGCAGTAATGACAATGAAGCCTTGCTCGAAGCTGCTCGGCGGGGTGTGGGCATATTGGCTG
Organism: Pseudomonas sp. B21-031; assembly: GCF_024748985.1. Lineage (NCBI taxonomy): Bacteria > Pseudomonadati > Pseudomonadota > Gammaproteobacteria > Pseudomonadales > Pseudomonadaceae > Pseudomonas > Pseudomonas sp. B21-031. The sequence goes on from NZ_CP087181.1 coordinate 2,466,828, forward strand.
GCGGCGACTGGCTGATGGGCGAGGACTTGGCCAGTGGGCGCTTGGTGAGGGTGCTGCCGCACTGGCAGCTCGACGTGGCGGCAGGGATCTATCTGGTGCGGCCTACGGCACGCCTGAACACCGCTGCACTCGGGGTTTTCAAAACGTGGGTGACTGAGCAGTTTAGTGCGGGAGCGCCCTGGCGGCACCAGGGCGATCATCTATAGATATTGCCTTAATTTTATTGTCTAACTAATTGAAAAATAAACAATAAAGCTATTTGTTGGCTGTTTTGCCTGTTGTTAAGGATTTGCTGTAAATATTCAAGCTAAGCTACTGAGAAATAAGAATTTAACGTCTTGCGACGGCATGCTGCACGCATTGCTCGTAATAGGTCTGCTTGATCGCGGCAGGTTTCAATCGCGAACGGCTGTTGTAAGTCTGCTCGGTAATGCCGAACGCGGTCATGCGCATCCACGGCTTGGCGAACTTGCGCGCCTGTAACTTCTTGCGCGTGGCATACAGGGTTACCCCTGATAGCTTGGCCTGCTGGGCTTCTGCGGCGATCTGTGCGCCCCAGCCACAGGTCTGGCGATCGTTCTGGCTCAGCGTCCTGGCCTGCACGCCGAAGGCGGCCGTGGCCAGCAGGCAGCCGGCCATCGTTGCTAGAAGTACTCGCATGTTGCTGTCCTAAGCATCTGAAGGAGAAGGGAGTTTGCCTTCCCTTCAAACACCTGGGGGCCAGCAATTTGCCGTCAGGCAGTGGCCATTCGCAACCGCCCTGAGGCGGGGGCACGCAGGCTGGCCCAGGCAAGGCCTGCCACCCAGATGACCGATACGCCGTAGTTCAAGCGCTGGTACAAGCCGAACAGATGGCCACTTTCAACAGCCTGGCCCATCAGCGCGACGGTCACGATCGCCAGCACCACGGCCGCCAGGGAGAACAGGCTCAACGCTCGTGAGCCGGCCATCCGGTTGCCCAGCCAGGCCCACAGCGCACTGGCCAAGGTCAACGAAAGGAACATCAGTAAGCCCGAGAGGTTGTGCAACTGCTGCGACAGCGAAGGCTGTGCCGGTGCACACCCTTGGTCGCAGGGGAACCAGCCGGTGCCCAGGCTGCCCAGGCCATGCAGCAGCACCAGGGCCGCGCTGACCCGCGCCAGGGTCGATCCCTGCCAGCGACGGGCCAGGCCCCAGGCAAAGAGTGCGAACAACACGGCCAGTGGGAAGTTGTTGACCCGCGGTGACCAGTCCTGGGTAGCTGCACCCACGGCGCCGAGTTGGCTCATGGCCTGTTGTAGGTGGTCATAGCCGGGGTAGGCCTGGGCGGTCAGCCACACGCCGGCCAGCAGCCACAGGGGGATCAGCAGGCCAGTGGCGAGCAGAATGCGGTCGAGGAGTTTCATGCTGTCGTTTCCTTCCATGGATAAGTGAGCGCGAAGCCGCACGGTACAGACTTTCGCTGGCTTTGGGCCAGTGTGTGGCGCTGATTTTTCGCATCACGCGTGTCGCAGACGCAGTGTGAAATACCGCATTGGGTGTATGTGATCGTACAACTGCTTGCGCTATCATAGGCGCTGTCTTTCAAGGTGAAATACAGGGCATGACAGAGCAGCAGGTACAGGCAAGGACCCGGCGCAAGCCGCGCAGTCTGGCCCAGGAACTGGTCACGGTGCTGACCGAGCGAATTCGCAGCGGCCAGCTCAAGCGCGGCGACAAGCTGCCGACCGAATCGCAGATCATGGCGGAAGAGGGCGTTAGCCGCACGGTGGTGCGCGAGGCCATCTCGCGGCTGCAGGCCGCAGGCCAGGTCGAGACCCGCCATGGCATCGGCACTTTTGTGCTGGACGCGCCGGCCACGGGCGGTTTCCGCATCGACCCGGCAACCGTGGTGACCCTGCGCGAAGTGCTGGCGGTGCTGGAGTTGCGCATTGCCCTGGAGATCGAGTCGGCAGGGTTGGCGGCGCAGCGGCGCAGCGATGAACAGCTGGTTGGCATGCGCGCGGCGCTGGACGAGCTTAACGAAGGCGCGGCCCATGCGACCGATGCCGTGTCGGCGGACTTCCAGTTCCACTTGCGCATCGCCCAGGCCAGCGGCAACCACTACTTTGCCGACATCATCAACCACCTGGGTACCAGCATCATTCCACGTACCCGGCTCAATTCGGCACGCCTTGCCCATGATGACCAGGCGCACTACATGAGCCGGTTGATGCATGAGCACGAAGCGATCTACGAAGCGATTGCCCGGCAAGATAGCGAAGGGGCGAAGATGGCCATGCGCATGCACTTGAGTAACAGCCGCGAGCGGTTGCGTCACGCGCATGAAGAGGCGGAGGCTCAGGGGGTCTGAGCCCTCCTGTAGCCCAGGCCGGCCTCTTCGCGGGTAAACCCGCTCCCACAGGATCACTGCAGTACCTGAAATACGTGCCCCCCTGTAGGAGCCGGTTCACCCGCGAAGGGGCCGGTACAGTCAAAAGAAAAAGCCCCGACATGTGCGGGGCTTTTTTCATTCTAAAGACGATCAGATCGCCTCTTCACTCCACTGCCCATTCACCAAGCGACGCAGCCCCAGCGGGTTGCCATCGCGCAGCGCTTCAGGCAGCAGCGCCTGCGGGTAGTTCTGGTAGCACACCGGGCGCAGGAAACGGTCGATGGCCAAGGTGCCGACCGACGTGCCGCGTGCATCCGAGGTTGCCGGGTACGGCCCGCCATGCACCATGGCGTCGCACACTTCGACACCCGTCGGGTAGCCATTGACCAGGATCCGGCCGACCTTTTCTTCCAGCAGCGGCACCAGCCAGGCGAACGCTTCGAAATCCTCCGGCTCGCCGATCAGGGTCGCGGTCAGTTGGCCGCGCAGGCCGAGCAGTGCGGCGCGCAGTTGTTCGTTGTCCTGGGCTTCGACGGCCACAGTGGTCGGGCCAAACACTTCTTCTTGCAGCAACGGGTCGGCGTCGACCAGCAGGCGGGCGTCAGCCTTGAACAGCTGGGCGCGGGCCTGGTTGCCTTGCTGTGCCTGGCCGGCCAGGTGCTCGATGCCAGCGTGGGCGTGCAGGTGCTCCAGGCCGCCAACGTAGCTGCGCAGGCCGCCGGCGTTGAGCAGGGTCTGGCCAGCCTGTTGGTCGAGGTGCTGGCCCAAGTCGGCGAGCAACTGGCTGAATTGCGGCGATTGCAAGCCGATCACCAGGCCAGGGTTAGTGCAGAACTGGCCGGCACCCAGGCACACCGAGCCTGCCAGTTCGCGGGCGATGGCTTCGCCGCGTTTGGCCAGGGCACCGGGCAAGATGATCACCGGGTTGATGCTCGACATCTCGGCAAACACCGGGATCGGCTGTGGGCGTTCGGCGGCCATGCGGCACAGCGCATCGCCACCCTTGAGCGAGCCGGTAAAGCCGACGGCCTGGATCGCCGGGTGCTTGACCAGCCATTCGCCGACCCCGCCGCCGAAGACCATGTTGAACACGCCCTTGGGCATGCCGGTGCGCTCAGCGGCGCGCTGGATGGCACAACCGACCAGGTCGGCCGTGGCCATGTGGCCGCTGTGCGCCTTGAACACCACTGGGCAGCCCGCGGCGAGGGCGGCGGCGGTGTCGCCACCGGCAGTCGAGAAGGCCAGCGGGAAGTTGCTGGCACCGAACACGGCAACCGGGCCTACGCCAATGCGCATCTGGCGCAGGTCGACACGCGGCAGCGGTTGGCGCTCCGGCAGGGCCAGGTCGATGCGTGCCCCCAGGTAATCACCGCGGCGCAGGACTTGCGCGAACAGGCGCATCTGGCCACTGGTACGCCCGCGCTCGCCCTGGATACGCCCTGCAGGCAGGGCGGTTTCGCGGCAGACGATGGCGACGAAGGCATCGTCCAGCTCATCCAGTTCGGCGGCGATGGCATCGAGGAATTCGGCGCGGCGCGCCGGGGCCAGTTGGCGGAATTCGGCGAAGGCGGCAGCGGCGGCTTGGGCGGCTTGGTCCACTTCAGCCTCGGTGGCCTGGGCAAAGCTGTAGGGCAGGGCCTCGCCAGTGGTGGCGTCCAGGCTCTGCAGGCGTTGCGCGCCAGCGGCGCTGCGCTGGCCGGCGATGAAGTTGTGGCCGAGGATCTCAGGCATGGGGTGCTCCTTTGATGAAATAAAAAGCTGAAGGACGGCATGGCCCGCACACAGGGGCCATGCCAAACCGCTACATCAGGTAATCGGCGCCGGGTTGAACAGGGTGATGTCGTTGTGCAGCCGGTGTTGTTCGGCCCAGGTCTGCTTGCGGCCGCTGGCCACGTCCAGGTAGTAGTGGAACAGCTCCCAACCCAGTTCCTCGATGCTCGAGCGGCCTGTGGCGATGCGCCCGGCGTCGATGTCGATCAGGTCAGGCCAACGCTCGGCCAGCTCGGTGCGGGTACACACCTTGACCACGGGTGCCATGGCCAGGCCGTACGGCGTGCCGCGGCCGGTGGTGAAGACGTGCAGGTTCATGCCAGCTGCGAGCTGCAAGGTGCCGCAGACAAAGTCGCTGGCCGGGGTCGCGCAGAAGATCAGGCCTTTGCGGGCGACTCGCTCGCCAGGGCCGAGCACGCCCTGAATAGCGCCGCTGCCGGACTTCACGATCGAGCCCAAGGACTTTTCGACGATATTCGACAGGCCGCCTTTCTTGTTGCCCGGCGTGGTGTTGGCGCTGCGGTCGGCCGCACCTTGCTGCAGGTAGCGGTCGTACCAGTCCATCTCGCGCACCAGCGCCTCGGCCACGTCCTGGTTCTCGGCGCGGGAGGTCAGCATGTAGATGGCGTCACGCACTTCGGTCACTTCCGAGAACAGCACGGTCGCGCCGGCGCGTACCAGCAGGTCCGAGGCATAACCCAGCGCGGGGTTGGCAGTGATGCCGGAGAAGGCATCGCTGCCGCCGCACTGCATGCCCAGGATCAGCTCACTGGCGGGCACCGTTTCGCGACGGCGCTGGTCGAGCTTCTTCAGGCGGGTTTCAGCCAGCGCCATGATCTGTTCGATCATTTCGCCGAAGCCCAGGCTGGCGTCCTGCAGGCGATACAGCCACGGGTCGCTGAGGTCTACCGAGGGGTCGTTGTCGTGCATGACCTGGCCGGCCTGCAGCTTTTCACAGCCCAGGCTGATGACCAGCGCTTCGCCGCCAAGGTTAGGGTTGCGCGCCAGGTTGCGTACGGTGCGGATCGGGATGTAGGCATCGCGGGCGTTGATCGCCACGCCGCAGCCGTAGCTGTGGGTGATGGCGACCACGTCATCGACGTTGGGGTACAGCGGCAGCAACTCTTGGCGAATGCGCTTGACCGCATGCTCCAGCACACCGGTCACGCATTGCACGGTGGTGGTGATGCCGAGGATGTTGCGGGTGCCGACGGTGCCGTCGGCATTGCGGTAGCCCTCGAAAGTAAACCCCTCGAGTGGCGGCAAGGCGTCGGGGACGGCGTCGCAGCGCGGCAGGCTGTCCAGCGCTGGGGCTTCTGGCATGGCCAGCTGGCTTTCCTGCACCCAGCTGCCTTGGGGCAAGTCTTCAAGGGCGTAACCGATGATCTGCCCATAGCGGCGCACCGGCTCGCCTTTGGCGATCAGTACGGTGGCGACCTTGTGGCTCTGCGGCACGCCTTCGACCAGGGTCAGGCCGTCGGGAAAGCGGGCGCCTTCGCCCAGGCCGCCGTCGTTGACCACTACCACGACATTGTCGTCATCGTGCAGGCGGACGTAGCGGGGCGAGTCGGAATGTTCGATCAACTGCATGTTCGGGCCCTTCTTGTGATTGCTCAGGCTTTATACATCCGCCCGCGGCCGGCAGGTGCCGGGCGCGGGCGTGTTCACTCAGTGTCGGGCGCTTGCCAGGTCACCATTGGCGGTGACGTCGGCTTCAGCCTTTGGGGGTTCATGCAGCTCGATGCGCTTGATCGGGCCGACGATCACCAGGTAGCTGAACACCGCGACCAGGGCGTTGGCGCCTACATACACCAGGGCCCACTTGAACGAACCGGTGGCGCTGATGATGTAGCCGATGACGATGGGCGTGGTGATCGAGGCGATGTTGCCGAAGGTGTTGAACAGGCCGCCCGAAAGGCCGGCGATCTGCTTGGGCGAGGTGTCGGCGACCACAGCCCAGCCCAGTGCACCAATGCCTTTGCCGAAGAAGGCCAGGGTCATGAACCCGACCACCATCCATTCAGCGTCGACGTAGTTGCAGAAGACCATGGTGGTCGACAGCAACAGGCCGCAGACGATCGGCAGCTTGCGCGAGAAGGTCAGCGAATTGCCGCGGCGCAGCAGCCAGTCCGACAGCACCCCGCCCAGCACGCCACCGATGAAGCCGCAAATGGCCGGCAGCGAGGCAATGATGCCCGCCTTGAGGATGGTCATCCCACGCTCTTGCACCAGGTACACCGGGAACCACGTCAGGAAGAAGTAGGTGATGGCGTTGATGCAATACTGGCCCAGGTACACGCCCAGCAGCATGCGGCTGGTCAGCAACTGCTTGATGTAACCCCATTTTGGGCCGTCGTTGCCGCGTTTCTGGTCCATGTCCACCAGGCCGCCGTTCTGCTCGATGTGCTCGAGCTCGCTTTGGCTGATGCGCGGGTGTTGCTTGGGGTTGTAGATGGTCTTCATCCACACGAACGAGAACAGGATGCCAAGGCCGCCCATGACCACGAACACATGTTCCCAACCGAAGCTGAAGACAATCCAGCCCATGATCGGGGCAAACAGTGCGGTGGCGAAGTACTGGGCCGAGTTGAAGATGGCCGAGGCCGTGCCGCGTTCTGCGGTGGGGAACCAGGCCGCGACGATGCGGGCGTTGCCCGGGAACGACGGGGCTTCGGCAAAGCCAACCAGAAAACGCAGGGTGAACAGCGTCACGATTGCCCATGCCACCGGCAGGCCACCGACAAACCCTTGCAACAGGGTGAACAGCGACCAGGTGAAGATGCTGAAGGCGTAGACGTTCTTGGAGCCGAAACGGTCGAGCAGCCAGCCACCAGGGATCTGGCCGGCCACGTAAGCCCATCCAAAGGCAGAGAAGATATAACCGAGGGTGACGGCGTCAATGCCGAGGTCTTTCTGCAGGCTGGAGCCTGCGATTGCAATGGTAGCGCGGTCGGCATAGTTGATCGTGGTCACCAGAAACAGCATGAACAGGATCAGGTAGCGCACATGCGTCTTCTTAGTCGCTTGCATGCTGGTAATACTCCCACTAGTTATTTTTGTGCGGGCTCACGAGGTGTAACCGGAGTGGGGGCTTCCCACTCCGGGTGCGGCTGAGACAGGCCGCGGGGGTTCGCTTATTGCGGACCCATCTTGTCCATCAGGGCTGCGAGCATTTCGTATTCTTCAGCGGTCAGGTCGGTCAGCGGCGTGCGCACCGGGCCTGCGTCGTAACCGGCGATCTTGGCGCCCGCCTTGACGATGCTGACTGCGTAGCCGGCCTTGCGGTTACGGATGTCCAGGTACGGCAGGAAGAAGTCGTCGATCAGCTTGCCAACGGTGGCGTGGTCTTCGCGGGCAATGGCGTGGTAGAAGTCCATCGCGGTCTTTGGCACGAAGTTGAACACGGCCGACGAATAGACCGGTACACCCAAGGCCTTGTAGGCGGCAGCATACACCTCGGCGGTCGGCAGGCCACCCAGGTAGCTGAAACGATCGCCGAGGCGGCGGCGGATCGACACCATCAGCTCGATATCACCCAGGCCATCTTTGTAGCCGATCAGGTTCGGGCAACGCTCGGCGAGTTTTTCCAGCAGGTCGGCGTTCAAGCGGCAGACGTTACGGTTGTAGACCACTACACCGATCTTCACCGATTTGCACACGGCTTCGACGTGGGCGGCGACGCCGTCCTGGCTGGCTTCAGTCAGGTAGTGCGGCAGCAGCAGCAGGCCCTTGGCACCCAGGCGCTCGGCTTCTTGCGCGTATTCGATGGCCTGGCGGGTCGAGCCACCAACGCCGGCGAGGATCGGTACCGAAGTGGCGCAGGTGTCGACGGCAGTCTTGATCACCTGGCTGTATTCGCTAGCCGCCAGGGAGAAGAACTCACCGGTACCGCCGGCTGCGAACAGGGCGCTGGCGCCATAAGGGGCCAGCCATTCCAGGCGTTTGATGTAACCCGCCTGGTTGAAGTCGCCCTGGGCATTGAAGTCGGTGACCGGGAAAGACAGCAGGCCGTGGGAGAGGATGGATTTCAGTTCTTGTGGATTCATTGTTATAGGCATCCTGTGGCGCTTGGGTGAGGGTGTGTAGAAGCGATGGAGGTAAGTTATCGTACAACTTGTACGATGACTAGTCCCTCGATGCATTTTTTTTCCCTGGTGGGCTGAGGAAGGCGTGTTTCTGCAGGCGGCCCTTTCGCGAGTAAACCCGCTCCCACAGGGAAAGCGCAAACATTCAGCACCTAGAAAACCCCGTGGGAGCGGGCTTGCCCGCGAATGGGGCGTAGTAGGCGACAACCGCTCATGCATGAAGCCTGGCACGCAGGTTCATGGCAAACAGTCATCGTATCTCTTGAGGGGGAAGGAAAAAAAGATCGCGGAGACAGGCACAAGCCCGCCGCCCGCATCCACGGGAAGTGTTCTGGGACCAGCAGAGGGTGACCGGGGAAGCGGGGGCGGCCTTGCGCCGCCCCGCGATCAAAGCTAACGAAGCTTTGTGTCAGGCAGCCTGATGGTGCTTGACCTGGGACTTGCGAACCTGGGCGCGGCAAGCGTCGCCGAAGGCCTGGAAGATCTTGATCGAATCAGGGTTTTTCGCGGCTTGCCACTCGGGGTGCCACTGCACCGCGAACAGGAAGGGCGAAATGGTTGGGGCATGAATAGCCTCGACCAGGCCGTCTTCGGCGAGGGCAATCGGCTCGATGCCTTTACCCAAGTTGCGCAGGCCTTGGCCATGCAGCGAGTTCACGCGGATCTCGTCGCAGCCCAGGGTGTCACGCAGCCAGCTGCCTGGCTTGACCTTCACGGCATGCACTTGAGCGTACTGCACGTCGACCGGGTCTTCGGGGTTTTCGCGGTGGTCGTTGAAGCCTGGCTCGGCGTACACCTTCTGGTAGATGTCGCCACCCAGCGCCACGTTGATTTCCTGCATGCCACGGCAGATGCCGAAGATCGGCAGGCCACGCTTGAGGGCTGCCTTGACCAGCGGGATGTCGAACAGGTCGCGTGCCTTGTCCTGGCCCTTGCCGGGGGTTTCGTTTTCCTGGCCGTACAGGGCCGGGTCGATGTTGCTGCCAGCACCGGTCAGGTAGACGCCGTCGGCCATGTCCAGGTAGGTCTCGAGGTCTTCAGTGCCACAGCAGGTGGGCACCAGGACCGGGACGCAACCGGCGAAGTCGACCAGCGGAGTAATATATTTGTGGGTCATGACCTGATAGTCATGGCCTTTGCGCTCTTGGCTGCCCATGGTCATCAGGACGACGGGTTTGCGCAGGGAAGGTTGCTTGTTGCCAATGTTGCTGTTGGACATATGTCACCTTGGGACAGGTTCGACCTGTCGTTGTTGTGCAGGCGCACGGCCGGGCCTTGAGTGCGACCTGAAGCCCCGAGCACTGCCGGCTCGTCAGAGGCGACGATTCCGGTCGGGACTTGTTGCTAGCTTGCCAGAGCCGTTCGATATGTCAAACGACGGGTAGAGGCTTTAGAGGGGGGTATACGCCGATTTCAGGGGGGGTTAAACCGTTGCAGGCCTGTGGCGGCAAGGGTTTGGTAGGGGGTGAGGTCAATTATATTTAACGACGCAGTTGGTTCATTGCAGCGGTGCAATGAAGGCGGCGTATGCATTGGCACGCTGCCTGTAGGAGCAGCCTTGTGCTGCGAAGAGGCTAGTGGTAGCAGCGTAAATCTTCGTGTCTGCACTGGCCTCTTCGCAGCGCAAGGCTGCTCCTACACGGATTCAGTGCAGTATCTGCGCCAGGAACCCTTTGGCCCGCTCGGTTTTCGGCTGATTGAAGAATACCTGCGGCGGGCTGTCCTCGATGATCTGCCCACCTTCAAGGAACAGCACCCGCTCGGCCACCTGCCGGGCAAAGCCCATTTCATGGGTGACGCAGAGCATCGTCATGCCCGTGTCTGCCAATTTCACCAGCACATCCAGCACCTCGGCGACCATCTCTGGGTCCAGCGCCGAGGTCGGCTCGTCAAACAGCATGATGCGGGGTTTCATGCACAAGGCGCGGGCGATGGCCACGCGTTGCTGCTGGCCGCCGGACAGCTGGCTGGGGTATTTGTGCGCCTGGCTCTCGATGCCGACCTTGGCCAGGTACATGCGCGCGCGTTCCTCGGCGTCCTTGCGCGACAGCCCACGCACGCTGGTGGGGGCCAGCAGGCAGTTGTCGAGCACGCTCATGTGCGGGAACAGGTTGAAGTGCTGAAACACCATGCCGATCTCGCTGCGGATCTGCGCCGCCTGGCGCGTGGTGGCGGCCAGGTCGGTGCCATCCACCTGGACGCTGCCTTTTTCGGCCACTTCCAAGCGATTGATGCAGCGGATCAGCGTCGACTTGCCCGAACCGGACGGGCCGCACAGGACGATGCGTTCGCCTTCGCGGACCTGCAGGTCGATGTCGCGCAAGACATGAAACGCGCCATAGTGCTTGTTCAAACCCTCAATACGGATCAGTACCGGGCGCGGGTCGGGTTCTGGAGCAAGGCTGGCAAGGCTCAAAGGGGCGGTCATATTGTTGTTCTCCGCAGGGTTCAGTCGAAACGTGTCGCGCTGTAGGGCGCAGGGTCGGTGAATGGGCGCTCGCCGGTCAGCAGTTCTGCCAGCAGCCGGCCACTGACCGGGCCCAGGGTGAGGCCATGGTGTGCATGCCCGAAGTTGAACCACAGGCCTTTGTGCCGCGGCGCTGGGCCAATCACGGGGCGCATGTCTGGTAGGCACGGGCGCCGGCCCAGCCACGGCGCGTCATCAAGACGTTCGCCGAGTGCCGGGAATAACCGCCGGGCCAAGGCTTCACAGCGGCGCAGCTGGATTTCGTTGCCTGGTGCATCGCTGGCAGCAAACTCGATACCGGTGGTCAGGCGCACGCCCCGGGCCATGGGCGCCAACACATAGCCACCTTGGGTATCGCAGATCGAATGCTCGAGTTGCGCACCGTCACGGGTGGCGTAGTGCATGTGGTAGCCGCGCTTGATCGCCAGCGGAATCTGGTAGCCAAGGCCTTCATAGAGGTCTGCCGACTGTGGGCCGAGGCAGGCCACCACTTCGTCGGCGGTGACAGGGCCGCGACGGCTGTCGACCTGCCATTGCCCTTCGACCTGGCGCAGGCTGCGCGCATCGCCATGCAGGAACTGCCCGCCCCGTTGGACGAACAGTGCAGCATAGCCGCGGGTGAGGGCGCCGGGGTTGTTAACGGTCTTCGGGTCGAGCCAATGAATGCCACCCACGACAGTGCTGTCCAGCTGGTGTTCGCGTGCCTGCAGCTGCCCGCATTCGAGAATCTCGTACTGCAGGCCGTAACGGCTCAAGCCTTTGAGGTCCTCCTTGGCTTGCTTGAACAGGGCCGGGTCGCGGAACACCTCGATCCAGCCTTTGGCCTGTACCAGCCCTTCCAGGCCGGCGGCTTCGATCAGCGCGTCATGCTCTTCGACGCAGCGCTGCACCAGCGGCAGCATGTCGGCGGCGGCACCCGCCAGGCGCCCCGGCGCCGACTGGCGCCAGTAGCGCCACAGCCACGGTGCGGCTTTGGGCAAGTGCAGCAGGCTGTAGCGTACGTCGGGCTGGCGGTTCAGGCCGTAGCGCAGCAGCGCGCCCGCTTGCCGGGGGAAGGCATACGGAATCACGCTGGAGCGCTCGATCAGCCCGGCGTTGCCATGGCTGGTACCGCTGCCGGGTTCGTCGCGGTCGATCAGAATCACCTGGCGCCCGCGCGCCTGCAGGTGCAGTGCGGTGCTGACGCCGACAATGCCGGCGCCGAGGACGAGAGTCTGGCAATGCATGGAACGTATCCTTCGGTCAGTTCAGGTGGCGGCCCAGGCGGGCTTCCAGGTGTTTCAGGAGGCGCCGTACCAGCTCGACGATCACCAGGTAGAGCACGGCGGCCCACAGGTAGATCTGGAAGTCGAAACTGCGCGAGAACGCCAGTTTGGTCACGCCCATCAGGTCGTAGATGGTCACCAGCGAAGCAATCGCGCTGGCCTTGATCATCAGGATCAGTTCATTGCCCAGTGGGCCGATGGCCACCAGCAGCGACTGTGGCAGGATCACCTTGAAGAAGGTGGTCGAGCGGCTCAGGTTCAGTGCCCGCGCTGCCTCGTATTGCCCCGGCGCGACGGCCATCAGGCTGCCGCGGAAGATCTCGGCCTGGTAGGCGGCGGTGTTCAGGGTGAATGCCAGCAACGTGCAGAACCACGCTTCGCGGAAGAACCACCAGAGGCCGACGTCCTGCCAGAAACCTTTCAACGAGCCGAGGCCGTAGTAAAGGAGGAACAACTGCGCCAGCAGCGGCGAGCCGCGGAAGAAGTACACATAACCGGCCGACAGGCGCTGCAGCAACTGGCTGCGCGACAAGCGTGCCAGTGCCAGCAACAGGCCGAGCACGGCGCCCAGGGTGAATGAAATCGCCACCAGCTTGGCTGTCACCAGCAGCCCATCGACGAAGCGCGGGCCGTAGCGTTCCAGTAGGTCCGGGTCGAGGACGACTGCCAGCCATTGTTCGATATTCATGCCCGGGCTCCTTGCAGGTGACGGCTGCTGCGCCGTTCGATGAAGGCAAAGACCCGTCCCGAGACCGCCGAGAACAGCAGGTAACCCAGGCAGGCAACGCCATAGAAGAACATCGGCTCTTTGGTCACGCTGACGGCCAGGTTGGTCTGGCGCATCAGGTCGACCAGCGAGATGGTCGACACCAGCGAGGTGTCCTTGAGCAGCGACAACCAGTTGTTGGACAGGCCGGGCAGGGCGATGCGCGTCAGTTGTGGCAGCACCACCTTGAAGAAGCCTGTGCGCTTGCTCAGGCCCAGTGCCGAGCACGCTTCAAGTTGCCCTTTGGGCAGGGTCTTGAAGGCCGCCAGCCAGATTTCGCTGGAGAATGCGGCAAACACCAGGCTGAAGGCGATCATCGCGGCCAGGAAGGTGTTGATCAGGAATTCGCCTTGATAGCCCAGGGCGGCCAACACTTTTTGCGCGGCGATCTGGCAGCCGTAATAGATGATCAGCAAAGTCAGCAGTTCGGGCAGGCCGCGGAACACGGTAGAAAAGGTTGTGGCCCAGGCCCGTGGTAGGCGTTTGCGCGAGCGTGCGGCAAACGCTACGGCCAGGCCCAGCGGCAGGCCGATGGGCAGGCAGGCGAGGGCCAGCGAAACGGTGACCAGGGCGCCGGCCAGCAACGCCTGGCCCCAGCCTCCGCTGGCGAAGGACAGCAAGGACAATTGATCGAGCATGACAAACCCCTAAGGTGGGCAACGCGTTCTCTTGGTAGGAGCGGCCTTGTGTCGCGAAAGGGCTGCGGAGCAGCCCCAGGGTGTATGCCGCGGCACAGATTGCAGGGGCCGCTTTGCAGCCCTTTCGCAGCACAAGGCTGCTCCTACAGGATTGCGTCGTTTCCTGAAGATCAGTTGTAGATATCGAAGGCGAAATACTTGCTGGCGATCTTCTGGTAGGTACCGTTGGCAACGATCTGTTGCAGCGCGGTATTCAGGCGTTGGCGCAGCGCCTCGTCATCCTTGCGCACGGCAATGGCCGCGTCGGCCTTGGTGTCGGCCACGTCGCCGAGGATCTTGCAGCAGTCCTGGCCGTTCTTGGTCATCCACTCGTGCAGGGGGAACTTGTCGGCGATCACGCCATCCAGGCGGCCTGCGGCCAGGTCGGCGTTGGCTTCATCCATGGTCGGGTAGAGTTTCACGTCGGCACCGGCCTTGCCGTAGACGTCTTCGGCATAGATGGCTTGGGTCGACGAGGATTGGGCGCCCACGGTGTAGCCGACGAAGTTGTTCTGGGCGTCGGTGATCTTGCTGTCCTTGGCCACGGCCACGGTCAACGGGGTACGGTAGTAATGATCGGTGAAGGCGATTTTTTTGCGGCGCTCTTCGGTGTCGATCATCGACGCGACCACGGCGTCGTACTTGCGCGCCATCAGGGCCGGGATGATGCCTTCCCAGTCCTGGGCGACCAGGGTGCATTCGACTTTCATCTGTTCGCACAGGGCGTGGGTGATGTCGATGTCGAAGCCGTGCAGCTGGTTATCGGCGTCGACATAGTTGAAGGGCGGGTAGGCACCTTCGGTGGCGAAACGCAGGGTTTCAGCACTGGCGGCGCCCGCCAGCAGCAGGGCACACGCACCTACCATAGCCATGGTCTTGTTCATCTCGCACCTCTTGCACTCTTGCTATTGTTGTTTTCCCGCCGGCCACGAGGTGTAGCCGACGAATTCGTTATGTAGAGCGGCAGTCGCTTCCAAGCGTTTTTCAACATCCGGCCCGAGCTTCTTGCAGACCTCGTTGACCATCAGGTGCACCCACGACAGCATGGTCGCGGTGGATTCCCAGAACAGGTTGAACTCGGTGGGATGCGGAACACATCGTCAGCGTTGGCATCGGCCCAGTCACAGAAGGTATCGGTCACCAGGGTGACCGCAATGCCAGCCTCGCGCGCCTTCTGGCACAGCTGCAGGGCGTGGCGGGAATAACGACGCGCCTCGAACACCACCAGGGCGCTGTCTTCGGCGCGGCCCAGCAGCACCTCACCGAAGTGCCCGGCGCTGAGGTCGACCAGTTGCACGCCATCGCGCAGGTACTGCAGCAGGTGGCTCATGCACATGGCGACGCCGCGCTCGGTCTGAAAACCGGCGATGAACACCCGTGGTTTGCTTGCCAGGCGCTGCGCCACGCGGTGCCAGGGCTCGCTCTGGCGGTACTCGTGCACACGCACCAGGGCGGCGATTTCCAGCTCCAGGCTGCCGGCGTTGTCGCTGGCATCATGGTTCTGGCGGTAGTCTTGCAGGCGGTCACCGACCAGCCACGGGCCATCGCCCAGGTCATTCTGCAGGTCTTGCTTGAGCGCCTTGAGGTGGGCATAACCTAACGAGCGGCAGAAACGGCCGACACTGGATTCGCTGACACCCAGCTTGGCGGCGATGCTGGCCGAGGTCTGAAAGGGCAGTTCGTGCAGGTTGGCAAGCATGTAGCTGGCGATCGTGCGGCCTGAGGCAGCAGCCCCTTGCAGGCTGTTTTCCAGGCGTTGCTTGATCGGTTGGCTCATGCTGTTTCTCCGGGGGTGAGGCTTGCGATAGAAAATGAATGTTTTCTGTCATCAAGTCAATATTTGACAGATAGCTGTCACATGCAGGAAAGTTTTTGTCGTTGCAACGCTGTAGCCACTCTAATTCCAACAAAGGAGCTTCAGATGTCCGCACCTTCCACTGGCACTGCCGTGCGTGTGCCTTTTACCGAGCTGCAGAACCTGTTGCAGGCGATCCTCCAGCGTCATGGCTGCAGCGAAACCGTGGCCCAGGTGCTGGCCCACAACTGCGCCAGCGCCCAGCGCGATGGCGCTCACAGCCATGGCGTGTTCCGTATTCCGGGCTATGTCTCGACCTTGGCCAGTGGCTGGGTCGATGGCCAGGCCAGGCCGAAGGTCAGCGATGTGGCGGCTGGCTATGTGAGTGTCGATGCAGCGGGCGGATTTGCTCAGCCGGCGCTGGCGGCGGCCCGTGAGCTGTTGGTGGCCAAGGCACGCAACGCCGGCATCGCAGTGCTGGCGATCCACAACTCGCACCACTTCGCGGCGCTGTGGCCGGATGTAGAGCCGTTCGCCGAAGAGGGTCTGGTGGCCCTGAGTGTGGTCAACAGCATGACCTGCGTGGTGCCGCATGGCGCACGCAAACCGCTGTTTGGCACCAACCCCATCGCCTTTGCCGCGCCGTGTGCCGAACATGACCCGATCGTCTTCGACATGGCTACCAGCGCCATGGCCCATGGCGATGTGCAGATCGCTGCACGGGCCGGCCAGCAGTTGCCCGAGGGCATGGGCGTAGATGCCAACGGCCAGCCGACCACCGACCCCAAGGCCATTCTCGAAGGCGGCGCCTTGCTGCCGTTTGGCGGGCACAAGGGGTCGGCGTTGTCGATGATGGTCGAGCTGCTGGCGGCGGCGCTGACGGGCGGCCATTTCTCCTGGGAGTTCGACTGGTCCTCGCACCCTGGAGCCAAGACGCCCTGGACCGGGCAGTTGATTATCGTCATCGACCCGAGCAAGGCCGAAGGCGAGCGGTTTGCCCAGCGCAGCCGCGAGATGGTGGAGCAGATGCAGGCCGTGGGCCTGACGCGGATGCCCGGGGAGCGGCGTTACCGCGAGCGCGAGGTGGCCGAGGAAGAGGGCGTGGCATTGACCGAGCAGGAACTGCAGGGCCTCAAGGCATTAGTTGCCTGAACCGGCCTCTTCGCGGGTAAACCCGCTCCCCCAGGTTTTGCGCAGTATTCGAGACCTGCGGTGCACCTGTGGGAGCGGGTTTACCCGCGAAAGGGCCGTTACAGGCAGCACGAATCTAGGGCTGTGCAATCTTGCATAGACAACCTGCACAATCGGTGATGTTCCTGCACCGCGACTCCGGGTATCCTCAGGGCAGCCATTCCGAACTGTCCTGATCCAAGGAGCTGCACGCTGTGTTCAAACATGTCGATGCCTATGCCGGCGACCCGATCCTCTCGCTGATGGAAACCTTCAAGGCCGATCCCCGCGCCGACAAGGTCAACCTGAGTATCGGCCTGTACTACGATGAAGCCGGCGTGGTGCCACAACTGGCGGCGGTGGATGCCGTCGAAAAACGCATCGCAGGCGTTGCTCACGAAGCGTCGCTGTACCTGCCGATGGAAGGCCTGGCCAGCTACCGCCAAGCCATCCAGGCACTGCTGTTCGGTGCCGATCACCCGGCCGTGACCGGCGGCCGCGTGGCCACCGTGCAGACGGTGGGCGGTTCTGGCGCACTGAAAGTGGGTGCCGACTTCCTCAAGCGCTACTTCCCGCAGTCCGAAGTCTGGGTCAGCAACCCGACCTGGGACAACCACCGCGCCATCTTCGAAGGTGCCGGGTTCAAGGTGAATACCTACCCGTACTTCGACCAGGTCAGCCGTGGCGTCGACTTCGACGGCATGTTGGCAACCCTGCAGACCCTACCGGCCAACAGCGTCGTGCTACTGCACCCGTGCTGCCACAACCCGACCGGCGCCGACCTGGACCAGAACCAGTGGCAGCAGGTGGTGGAAGTGGTCAAGGCGCGTCAGCTGATCCCGTTCCTCGACATCGCCTACCAAGGCTTTGGTGAAGGCCTGGTGGAAGACGCCTACGCCATCCGTGAAATGGCCCGTGCCGGCGTGCCGTGCCTGGTCAGCAACTCGTTCTCGAAAATCTTCTCGCTGTACGGCGAGCGGGTAGGGGGCCTGTCGGTGGTCTGTGACGATGACGCCACCGCGCAGAGCGTGCTTGGCCAGCTCAAGGCTACCGTGCGCCGCAACTACTCCAGCCCACCCAACTTTGGTGCCCAGCTGGTCGCTGGCGTGTTGGGCGATACCGCGCTCAATGCCCAATGGGCGGCTGAAGTCGAAGTGATGCGTAAACGCATCCTGGACATGCGTCAGGCGTTGGTCGATGCGCTGGCCACGCTGCTGCCGGGCCAGGACTTCCAGTTCTTCCTGCGTCAGCGCGGCATGTTCAGCTACACCGGTTTCAGCGTCGAGCAGGTGCGTCGCCTGCGTGACGAGTTCGGCGTTTACCTGATCGACAGCGGCCGGGTGTGCATGTCCGGCCTGCGTCCGGCCAACCTGCAACGGGTTGCCGAGGCGTTCGCCGCCGTTCAGAAGTGATGTGATAGGGGCCGCTTCGCGCAACAGCTGTAGAAGCGGCCTTGCGCCGCTAATGGGGCGCGAAGCGGCCCCCCGGTTTCACCCAGTTGTCATGACAAGTGCAACCGTCCCTCGGACGGGGCTTCGCAACCGCCCACTTTCAGTGCACAATCGCGCCCCTCTTTTTTGGTTGGGGAGCGCGAAGCGTCTGGTTCGCCATTCCCAGCCCTGTTGCAGTCTTGCGAGTGGAGCTACACCCGGAATGAATGAGCAGGCCCCAAGCGTCGAACGGCGCTATGAAGAATCGACCCCGGCAGCCTTGGGCAGCTGGGCACGTCAAGACACCACCTGGATGCTGGGCCTGTTCGGCACCGCCATCGGCGCAGGGACTTTATTCCTGCCCATCAATGCTGGCCTCGGTGGCTTCTGGCCGCTAATCATCTTGGCCGTGCTGGCCTTCCCGATGACTTACTTCGCCCACCGTGGCCTGACCCGTTTCGTCCTCTCCGGGCGCAAGGGCGGGGACATCACCGAAGTGGTCGAAGAGCATTTCGGCATTACCGCCGGTGCATTGATCACCGTGCTGTACTTCTTCGCCATCTTCCCGATCCTGCTTATCTATAGCGTAGCGTTGACCAACACTGTCACCAGCTTCATGGAGCACCAGCTGCACATGACGCCGCCGCCGCGGGCGATCCTGTCGTTCGTGCTGATCCTGGGCCTGCTGGCCATTGTGCGCTGCGGTGAGCAGGCCACGGTCAAGGTCATGAGCCTGCTGGTCTACCCGTTCATCGTGGCCCTGGCGCTGCTGGGCCTGTACCTGGTACCGCACTGGACCGGTGGTATTCTGGACAGCGCCACCCAGCTGCCGTCGGGCTCGGCCTTCCTGCACACCGTGTGGCTGGCGATTCCGGTGATGGTGTTCTCGTTCAACCATTCGCCGATCATCTCGGCGTTCGCGGTCGACCAGAAGCGCCGTTACGGCGAGCATGCCGATGAGCGCAGCGGCCAGATCCTCGCCCGCGCCCACCTGCTGATGGTGGCCATGGTGCTGTTCTTCGTCTTCAGCTGCGTGCTAACCCTCAGCAGCGCCCAGTTGGCTGAAGCCAAGGCGCAGAACCTGTCGATCCTGTCGTACCTTGCTAACCACTTCAGCAACCCGACCATCGAGTTTGCCGCACCGCTGATTGCCTTCATTGCTATCGCCAAGTCGTTCCTGGGCCACTACATCGGTGCCAGTGAAGGCCTGAAAGGCATCATTGCCAAGACCGGCGCGCGCCCGGGCGCCAAAGCCCTGGACCGCGTGGTCGCTGCGCTGATGCTGGTGGTGTGCTGGATCGTCGCCACGCTCAACCCGAGCATTCTGGGCATGATCGAATCGCTGGGCGGCCCGATCATCGCGGTGCTGCTGTTCCTGATGCCGATGTACGCCATTCGCCGCGTGCCTTCGATGCGCAAGTACAGTGGGGCGATGTCCAACGTGTTCGTGGTCGCGGTTGGCGTGGTTGCGCTGACGTCGGTGGTTTACGGCTTGCTGAGCTGATCCACCGCCCGTGACAAGCAATGCCCAGGTCGCCTGTTGCGACCTGGGCATTTTTTTGTCCACAAGAATTGTCTGGCAATAAAACAATTTTTGCTTCACCCATAGGCACCCGGCCGCCTTCATGCTTAACTCGGTGTCCTTTTCAAACCCCGCATAAGGATTTCGTCCATGGCTCAAGTGACTCTCAAAGGCAACCCGGTTCAGGTCAAGGGCAACCTGCCGCAAGCCGGTGCTCAGGCGCCAGCCTTCTCGCTGGTGGGTGAAGGCCTGGCCGACAAGTCGCTGCAGGACTACGCCGGCAAGCGCAAGGTGCTGAACATCTTCCCGAGCGTCGACACCCCAACCTGTGCCACTTCGGTGCGCAAGTTCAATGCCCAGGCCAACGATGTAGCCAACACCGTGGTGCTGTGCATCTCCGCCGACCTGCCGTTCGCCCAGGCGCGCTTCTGCGGTGCCGAAGGCCTGGAGAACGTGAAGAACCTGTCGACCCTGCGTGGCGCCGAGTTCCTCGAGAACTACGGTGTGGCCATCGCCGACGGCCCGCTGGCTGGCCTGGCTGCACGTGCAGTGGTCGTGCTGGACGAAAACGACAACGTGCTGCACAGCGAGCTGGTCGGTGAAATCGCTGACGAGCCGAACTACGAGGCTGCGCTGGCTGTTTTGAAGTAAGGGAACTCCAGCCCCGCCCACCGCTCCAAGCAACACCCTGTAACGGCCCGGAACGATTTCCGGGCCGTTTTCGTTTAAAGTTCAGTGTTTTGGCAACGTCAGGCAAAGGTAAACCTCTGGTAAAGGGCCTTTGCTAAAACGATGCCAGTGCTTATCGTTCAACCCTCCCAAGTCGTCACTCCGAACAAGGTTCGTTCAACCCATGCAAGCGTCTAATTCCCGTTCCCCCCGTCGCTGGCTCGTCGGCCTGCTGATCCTGCTGCTGGTGGCCTTGCTGGCCTGGTGGCTGTGGCCCGCGTCGCCGGCACATAAAGAAGCCAGCAGCGGGCGCATGGGCAAAGGCGGACGCCCAGGTTTCGGGGCTTCCAGCGACCCGGTGCCGGTGCGTGTCGAGCCGGTTCGGGTGGGCGATTTCCCGCTGTACTACAAGGCGCTGGGTACGGTCACTGCGACCAACACCGTCAATGTGCGCAGCCGCGTGGCCGGTGAACTGGTCAAGATCCACTTCAAGGAGGGCCAGCAGGTCAAGGCTGGCGAACTGCTGGCCGAGATCGACCCACGCAGCTACCGCATCGCCTTGCAGCAAGCCGAAGGCACCCTGGCGCAGAACCAGGCACAGCTGAAAAACGCCCAGGTCGACCTGGCGCGCTATAAAGGCCTGTATGCCGAGGACAGCATCGCCAAGCAGACCCTCGACACCGCAGAAGCCCAGGTCGCGCAATTCCAGGGCCTGGTCAAGACCAACCAGGCACAGGTCAGCGATGCGCGCCTGAACCTCGATTTCACCCAGATCCGCTCGCCGATCAATGGCCGGGTAGGCCTGCGCCAGCTTGACCTGGGCAACCTGGTGGCTGCCAACGACGCTACCGCGCTGGTGGTCATCACCCAGACCGAGCCGATCAACGTCGCGTTCACCCTGCCAGAAACCGAACTGAGCACCGTGCTGGAGCGCTACCGCAGCGGCGCCAGCCTGCCGGTCGAGGCCTGGGACCGCAGTGACAGCAAGCTGCAGTCCACCGGGGTACTGGGCAGTATCGACAACCAGATCGACACCACCACCGGCACCCTCAAGTTCAAGGGCCGCTTCGAGAACAAGGACCTGGCGCTGTTCCCCAACCAGTTCGTCAATGTGCGCCTGTTGGCCGACACCCTCAAACAGGTGGTGCTGGCCCCAGCGGCGGCTATCCAGTTTGGCAACGATGGCACCTTTGCCTATGTGGTCAACGCGCAGAACACCGTCAATATCCGCAAGCTCAAGGTCGGCGCCAGCGATGGCGAGAACAGCGTGATTGTCGAAGGTCTGGCTGCCGGCGATCGCCTGGTGCTGGAAGGCACCGACCGCCTGCGTGAAGGCACCAAGGTAGAGGTGGTCGAAGACAGCTCGCAGGTGCCAACCACCCCGGGCCAGCACCTGCAGGGCCAGGACGCCAAGGGCTCGGCCCAAGCCGGTGAAGCAGGCAAGGCGGGCGCATGAACCTCTCGCGCCTGTTCATCCTGCGCCCGGTCGCCACCACGCTGAGCATGCTGGCCATCGTCCTGGCCGGCCTGATTGCCTACAAGCTGCTGCCGGTCTCGGCGCTGCCGCAGGTCGACTACCCGACCATCCGGGTCATGACCCTGTACCCAGGGGCCAGCCCGCAAGTCATGACCAGTGCGGTCACCGCGCCGCTGGAGCGCCAGTTCGGGCAGATGCCGGGGCTGACCCAGATGGCCTCGACAAGCTCCGGCGGGGCGTCGGTGCTGACGTTGCGTTTCAGCCTCGACATGAACATGGACGTTGCCGAGCAACAAGTGCAGGCCGCGATCAACGCTGCCAGCAACCTGTTGCCCAGCGACTTGCCCGCGCCACCGGTCTATAACAAGGTCAACCCGGCCGACACGCCGGTGCTAACCTTGGCCATCTCCTCCAAGACCATGCCGCTGCCCAAGCTCAACGACCTGGTCGACACCCGCGTGGCCCAGAAGCTTGCGCAGATCAGTGGCGTGGGCATGGTCAGCATCGCTGGCGGCCAGCGCCAGGCGGTACGTATCAAGGTCAACGTCGATGCGTTGGCCGCCAACGGCCTCAACCTCGAGGACGTGCGGACGCTGATCGGGGCGTCTAACGTCAACCAGCCCAAGGGCAACTTCGATGGCCCGACCCGGGTGTCGATGCTCGATGCCAACGATCAACTGCGCTCCCCTGCGGAATACGCCAACCTGATCCTGTCCTATAACAACGGCGCGCCGCTGCGCCTGAAGGACGTCGCCGAGATCGTCGATGGTGCGGAAAACGAGCGCCTCGCGGCCTGGGCCAACGAAAACCAGGCGGTGTTGCTGAATATCCAGCGCCAGCCGGGCGCCAACGTCATCGAGGTGGTCGACCGGATCAAGGAACTGCTTCCCTCGATCACCGACAACCTGCCTGCCGGCCTGGACGTGTCGGTACTGACCGATCGCACCCAGACCATCCGCGCCGCGGTCAAGGACGTGCAGCACGAGCTGCTGATCGCCATCGTCCTGGTGGTCATGGTCACCTTTGTGTTCCTGCGCCGTTTCAGCGCCACCATCATCCCTTCGATCGCCGTACCGCTGTCGTTGATCGGCACCTTTGGCGTGATGTACCTGGCCGGGTTCTCGGTCAATAACCTGACCCTGATGGCCCTGACCATCGCCACCGGTTTTGTGGTGGATGACGCCATCGTCATGCTGGAGAACATCTCCCGCCACATCGAAGAGGGCGAAACGCCGATGCAGGCCGCGCTCAAGGGCGCCCGGCAGATTGGCTTCACCCTCATATCGCTGACCTTCTCGCTGATCGCGGTCCTGATTCCGCTGCTGTTCATGGCCGACGTGGTCGGCCGCCTGTTCCGCGAGTTCGCCATCACCCTGGCGGTGGCGATTCTGATTTCCCTGGTCGTGTCGTTGACCCTCACGCCCATGATGTGTGCGCGGCTGCTCAAGCGTGAGCCCAAGGAAGAAGAGCAGGGCCGTTTCTACCGCGCCAGCGGCGCCTGGATCGACTGGCTCATCGAACACTACGGCCGTGGCCTGCAGTGGGTGCTCAAACACCAGCCGCTGACCCTGCTGGTGGCCGTGGCCAGCCTTGGGCTGACCGTGGTCCTGTACATCGCTGTGCCCAAGGGCTTCTTCCCGGTGCAGGACACCGGCGTCATCCAGGGTATTTCCGAGGCGCCACAGTCGACTTCGTTCGCCGCCATGAGCGAACGCCAGCAGTCGCTGAGCAAGGTGATCCTGCAGGACCCCGCGGTGCAGAGCCTGTCGTCCTACATCGGCGTGGATGGCGACAACGCCACGCTCAACAGCGGGCGCCTGCTGATCAACCTCAAGCCGCACGGCGAGCGGGATGTGACCGCTGGCGAGGTCATCAGCCGCCTCCAGCCGCAGCTCGACAAGCTGGTGGGTATCCGCCTGTTCATGCAACCGGTGCAGGACTTGAGTATCGAGGACCGGGTCAGCCGCACCCAGTACCAGTTCAGCCTGTCGTCACCTGACGCCGACCTGCTGGCGCAGTGGAGCGGCAAGCTGGTGCAGGCGCTGCAACAGCGCCCTGAGCTTGCCGATGTGGCCAGCGACCTGCAGGACAAGGGCCTGCAGGTGTACCTGGTGATCGACCGCGACATGGCCAGCCGCCTGGGCATCTCGGTTTCGCAGATCACCAACGCCTTGTACGACGCCTTTGGCCAGCGGCAGATCTCGACCATCTACACCCAGGCCAGCCAGTACCGCGTGGTGCTGCAGTCGCAAGCCGCCGCCAGCATCGGCCCGCAGGCCTTGGAGTCGATCCACGTCAAGGCCACCGATGGCGGCCAGGTGCGGCTGTCGGCGTTGGCCCGTATCGAGCAGCGCCAGGCGCAGTTGGCGATCTCGCACATCGGCCAGTTCCCGGCGGTGATGATGTCGTTCAACCTGGCCCATGGCGCGTCGCTGGGCGAGGCGGTCAAGGTGATCGAGCAGGTGCAGCAGGACATCGGCATGCCGATCGGCGTGCAGACCCGCTTCCAGGGCGCTGCAGAAGCCTTCCAGGCCTCGTTGTCGAGCACCTTGCTGCTGATTCTCGCCGCCGTGGTGACCATGTACATCGTGCTGGGTGTGCTCTACGAGAGCTACATCCACCCGGTGACCATTCTCTCGACCTTGCCCTCGGCGGCGGTGGGTGCCTTGCTGGCGCTGCTCATCAGTGGCAACGACCTGGGGATGATTGCCATCATCGGTATCATCCTGCTGATCGGCATCGTCAAGAAAAACGCGATCATGATGATCGACTTTGCCCTGGAAGCCGAGCGTAACCAGGGCATGAGCCCGCAGGACGCCATCTACCAGGCGGCATTGCTGCGTTTCCGGCCGATTCTGATGACGACGTTGGCCGCGCTGTTCGGCGCCGTGCCGCTGATGCTGGCGACCGGGTCCGGCGCCGAGCTGCGCCAGCCGCTGGGCCTGGTGATGGTGGGCGGGCTGCTGGTCAGCCAGGTGCTGACACTGTTCACCACGCCGGTCATCTACCTGTACTTCGACCGCCTGGCCCGCCGCTGGCGCCCGGCCACTGATGCCAAGCAGGCTGAGGCATGAACCTGTCCGGACCGTTTATTCGTCGCCCGGTGGCGACGATGCTGCTGAGCCTGGCGATCATGCTGCTGGGCGGCGTCAGCTTCGGCCTGTTGCCGGTTGCGCCGCTGCCGCAGATGGACTTCCCGGTGATCGTGGTGCAGGCCAACTTGTCCGGCGCCAGCCCGGAGGTGATGGCCGCCACGGTGGCCACGCCTTTGGAACGCAAGCTGGGCAGTATCGCCGGCGTCACCACGCTGACCAGTAGCTCTAACCAGGGCTCGACGCGGGTGGTCATCGGCTTCGAAATGGGCCGTGACATCGACGGTGCGGCGCGTGAGGTGCAGGCGGCGATCAACGCCACCCGCAACCTGCTGCCCAGTGGCATGCGCAGCATGCCGACGTACAAGAAGATCAACCCTTCGCAGGCACCGATCATGGTGCTGTCGTTGACCTCTGACGTGCTGAAGAAAGGCCAGTTGTACGATTTGGCTGACACCATCCTGTCCCAGAGCCTGGCCCAGGTATCGGGGGTAGGGGAGGTGCAGATCGGCGGCAGTTCGCTGCCCGCCGTGCGCATCTCGGTGGAGCCGCAGTTGCTCAACCAGTACGGCTTGTCGCTGGACGAGGTGCGTACCGCCGTGTCCAACGCCAACCAACGGCGTCCCATGGGCTTCGTCGAGGATGCCGAACGCAGCTGGGAGGTGCGGGCGAATGACCAGTTGGAAACGGCGAAGGACTATGAGCCGGTAGTGATACGCCAGCAGAACGGCACCATCCTGCGCCTGTCCGACGTAGCCAACGTCACAGACAGCGTTGAAAACCGCTACAACAGCGGCTTCTTCAACGACCAGAGCGCGGTGTTGCTGGTGGTCAACCGCCAGACAGGCGCCAACATCATCGAGACGGTCGACCAGATCAAGTCGCAGTTGCCGGCGTTGCAGTCGTTGTTGCCAGCCAGCGTGCAGCTAAACGTGGCCATGGACCGCTCGCTGGTAATCAAGGCCACCCTCAAGGAGGCCGAGCACACGCTGCTGATCGCGGTGGGGCTGGTGATTCTGGTGGTCTACCTGTTCCTCGGCAGCCTGCGTGCCTCGTTGATCCCGAGCCTGGCAGTGCCGGTGTCGCTGGTGGGCACGTTCGCAGTCATGTATTTGTGCGGTTTCTCCCTCAACAACCTGTCGCTGATGGCGCTGATCCTGGCCACGGGACTGGTGGTGGACGACGCCATTGTGGTGCTGGAGAACATCTCCCGGCACATCGAAGACGGTCAGCCGCCGATGCGTGCGGCGTTCCTCGGTGCCAAAGAAGTGGGCTTCACGCTGCTGTCGATGAACGTTTCGTTGGTGGCGGTGTTCGTCTCCATTCTGTTCATGGGGGGCATCGTACGTAGCCTGTTCCAAGAGTTTTCCATCACCCTGGCGGCGGCAATCATCGTCTCCCTGGTGGTCTCGCTGACCCTCACGCCGATGCTCTGCGCCCGTTGGCTGAAACCGCATCAGGCCGAACAGAGCCGCCTGCAGCGCTGGAGCGACAAGGTTCATCAGCGCATGGTCAACGGCTATGACCGCAGCCTTGGCTGGGTGCTACGGCACAAGCGCCTGACCTTGCTGAGCCTGCTGGCCACCATTGGTATCAACATCGCGTTGTATGTGGTGGTGCCCAAGACGCTGATGCCTCAGCAGGACACCGGCCAATTGATAGGCTTTATCCGTGGCGACGATGGCCTGTCGTTCAGCGTGATGCAGCCGAAGATGGAAACCTACCGCCGCGCCTTGCTGGCCGACCCGGCGGTACAGAGCGTTGCTGGTTTCATCGGCGGCAACAGCGGCACCAACAATGCGATGGTGATTGTGCGCCTGAAACCGATCAGCGAGCGCAAGATGGATGCCCAGAAGGTGATCGAGCGCCTGCGCAAAGAGATGCCTAAGGTGCCCGGCGGGCGGCTGTTCCTGATGGCCGACCAGGACCTGCAGTTGGGTGGCGGTGGGCGTGACCAGACGTCGTCGCAGTACCTCTACACGTTGCAGAGTGGCGACTTGGCGGCCCTGCGCGAGTGGTTCCCGAAAGTGGTCGCGGCGGTGCGCGCATTGCCCGAACTGACCGCCATCGACGCCCGTGATGGCGCGGGTACCCCGCAGGTTACCCTGGTGGTCGACCGTGATCAGGCCAAGCGCCTGGGCATCGACATGGACATGGTGACCACGGTGCTCAACAACGCCTACAGCCAGCGGCAGATCTCGACCATCTACGACAGCCTCAACCAGTACCAAGTGGTGCTGGAGATCAACCCGAAATATGCCTGGGACCCGAGTACGCTGGAACAGGTACAGGTGATCACCAGCGACGGTGCCCGCGTGCCGTTGTCGACCATCGCCCACTACGAAAACAGCTTGGCCAATGACCGGGTCAGCCACGAAGGGCAGTTCGCTTCCGAAGACATCGCCTTCGACGTCGCCGAAGGCTACAGCCCCGACCAGGCCATGGCTGCAGTGGAGCGGGCGGTGGCCAAGCTTGGCCTGCCCGAGGAAGTCATCGCCAAACTCGGCGGCACCGCCGACGCCTTTGCCAAGACCCAAGAAGGCCAGCCCTTGATGATTCTTGGTGCGTTGGTGCTGGTGTACCTGGTGCTGGGCATTCTGTATGAAAGCTACATTCACCCGCTGACCATTCTGTCGACCCTGCCCTCGGCCGGCGTCGGTGCCTTGCTGGCGCTCTACGTCACCGGAGGCGAGTTCAGCCTGATCTCGCTGCTGGGCCTGTTCTTGCTGATCGGCGTGGTGAAAAAGAATGCGATCCTGATGATCGACCTGGCCCTGCAGCTGGAGCGCCAACAAGGCCTGTCGCCGGAGGAATCGATCCGTCGCGCCTGCCTGCTGCGCCTGCGGCCGATCCTGATGACCACCCTGGCGGCCATCCTCGGCGCCTTGCCGTTGCTGGTGAGCCGTGCCGAGGGGGCGGAAATGCGCCAGCCTTTAGGCTTGACCATCATCGGCGGCCTGGTCTTCAGCCAGATCCTCACCCTTTATACGACGCCGGTGGTCTACCTGTACCTCGACCGCCTGCGTCACCGTTTCAACCATTGGCGCGGCGTGCGCACCGACGCCGCTCTGGAAACCCCGCTATGAATTTTGCCCAGACACCGCTTCACCGTGCCCTGCAGTCATTGACCCTGGGGCGTGGCTCGCGTCTGCTCGGCGCCAGTCTGTGCGTGGCGCTGCTCAGTGCCTGTACCCTGAGCCCGGACTACCACCGCCCCGAGCTGAGCACCCCGGCGCAGTACAAGCAGGCCGAGGGCTGGACCCAGGCCAAGCCCTCGGACGCGATCGCCCGTGGCGCCTGGTGGGAAGTCTACGGCGATGCCGGGCTCAATGCGCTGGTCGAAGAGCTCAACCGCAGCAACCAGACGGTTGCGCAGTCGGAGGCCCAGTACCGTCAGGCCCAGGCCCTGGTGCGCAGCAGCCGCGCCGCGCTGTTCCCCAGCCTGGACCTGAGCGCCAGCAAGAACCGTTCTGCCCAGGGTACTGGCAGCTCGAGTTCCAGCCTGTCGAACAACAGCAGCGGCATCCGTAACACCTACAACACCCAGCTCGGTGTGAGCTGGGAAGTCGACCTGTGGGGCAAGCTGCGTGAGACGTTGAACGCTAACGAAGCCAGTGCCGAAGCCAGCTTCGCCGACCTTGCCTCGATCCGCCTGAGCCAGCAGTCGGAGTTGGTGCAGAACTACCTGCAGTTGCGTGTGATCGACGAGCAGAAGCGCCTGTTGGAAGCGACCGTGGCCACCTACGAACGCTCGCTGCGCATGACTGAAAACCAATACCGTGCCGGTGTGTCTGGCCCCGATGCAGTGGCGCAGGCGCGCACGCAGCTGAAGAGCACCCAGGCGGACCTGATCGACCTGATCTGGCAGCGTGCGCAGTTCGAAAATGCCATTGCCGTGTTGCTGGGCAAGGCCCCGGCGAATTTTGCCCTGGCAGACAGCAAGACCATCCCGGCGCTGCCGCAAATTCCAGTGACGTTGCCCTCGCAGTTGCTCGAACGTCGCCCGGACATTGCCTCGGCCGAGCGCAATGTGATGGCAGCCAATGCCAATATCGGCGTATCGCGGGCTGCTTACTTCCCCGACCTGAGCCTGAGCATGAGTGGTGGGTATTCCAGCAGCAGCTTCAGCAACTGGATCGAACTGCCGAACCGTTACTGGTCGGTGGGGCCTTCGCTGGCCATGACCTTGTTCGATGCGGGCAAGCGCAGCGCCGAGGTGGACCGCACCGTGGCGGTGTACGACCAGACCGTGGCGCAGTACCGCCAGACCGTGCTGGATGGCTTCAAGGAGGTGGAGAACTTCCTGGTGCAGTTGAAGGTGTATGGCGATGAAGCGGTGGTGCGCCAAGAGGCACTGGACGCGGCGCGTGAGTCGCTGCGCCTGACTGAAAACCAGTACCGTGCAGGGCTGATCGGCTACCTGGATGTGGTGAACGTGCAGACCACTGCGCTGAGCAACGAGCGCAGTGTGCTGAACCTGCTGCAGGGGCGGTTGGTGGCCAGCGTGCAACTGATTGCCGCGCTGGGCGGCGGCTGGGATGCCGAGGAGGCGTTTGCCGAACAGGAGTGATGGCCGACCATTCATGCTGGGCTATCAGCGCCACTTCGTGGACTCATGCCTCGATCACTGTAGGAGCAGCCTTGTGCTGCGAAGAGGCCCTTACGGCTAATACATCTTTACCAGGCATGCGGGCCTCTTCGCAGCACAAGGCTGCTCCTACAAAGACGTGCGCATGACTGGGCTTTGGTAGCCGCTGAGTCTTACGTGCGGGCCTTGAGGATCACGAACTTCGCATTGAACATAGGGGTTTAGCCCTTCCTTGTAGGAGCAGCCTTGTGCTGCGAAGAGGCCCTTACGGCTAATGCATCGCTACCAGGCATACGGGCCTCTTCGCAGCGCAAGGCTGCTCCTACAGGTACGTATGCCGCGACGTGGTATCCCGGCACTTGGATCCATTCCCATTCGCAAAAACCCCGTGCGTTTCGCCAAAGCTTGAGTACAATCGTCAGCTTTTTCCGGGCCCCCTGGCCCGTCGCTGGAACTCCCAATGCTGACCGGTAGCTACTCCTCTTCGCTGGTGTTGATTTCGCTGTGCGTGGCGATCCTGGCGTCCTACACCGCCCTTGACCTGACCGGCCGTATCGCGACGGCCAAGGGCAGGGCTGTGCACCTGTGGATGGGGGGCGGGGCGTTGGCCATGGGGGTCGGCGTGTGGTCGATGCACTTTATCGGCATGCTCGCGTTCAGCCTGCCTATTGACCTAGGCTACGACCTTGGCCTGACTGCGTTTTCGCTGTTGATTGCGGTGCTGTCTTCGGGGTTTGCCTTGTGGCTGGTGAGCCAGCCGAGCCTGCCCTGGCTGCAACTGGGCCTTGGCGCGTTGATCATGGGCGCGGGCATCAGTTGCATGCACTACACCGGCATGGCCGCGCTGCGCATGCTGCCGGGCATCGACTATGACCCTACGCTGTTCGGCGCCTCGCTGATGATCGCCGTGGGCGCCTCGGCAGCGGCGTTGTGGATAGCGTTCCGCTTGCGCAAGCACACCCCTTACGTCCGGCAGATTCGTGGCCTGGCAGCAGTGATCATGGGGATGGCCATCGTCGGCATGCACTACACCGGCATGGCAGCGGCCAATTTCCCCGAGGGTAGTTTCTGTGGTGCGCTGGCCGGTGGGCTGCAAGGCGACGGGCTGGTCTACCTGGTGTTGATCACCACCCTGGCAGTGCTGGCGGTAGCCTTGTTGACCTCGGTACTGGACGCACGCCTGGAAGCGCGCACGGCGGAACTGGCCCGCTCGCTGACCCTGGCCAACCAGGAACTGACCCAACTGGCCCTGCACGACACGCTCACCGACCTGCCCAACCGCACCTTGTTGGCCGACCGCATCGAGCAAGCCATCGCCAAGGTGGCGGAGCAGGGCGGTTGTTTTGCGCTGATGTTCATCGACCTGGATGGCTTCAAACCGGTCAACGATGCCTTTGGTCACCACGTCGGCGACTTGCTGCTCAAGGCCGTCGCGGCGCGCCTGCGCGGCCATTTGCACAGCCAGGACACGCTGGCGCGCATTGGGGGCGACGAGTTCGTGCTGCTGGTGGAGCTGCAGGAGCCTAACGATGCCATGGACGTGGCGGTCAAGCAGGTCAACCTGGTGTCGCGGCCGTTTCGCGTCGCCGAGCATGATTTGCAGCTCACCGCCAGCCTGGGTATCGTCCTGTACCCCGGCAATGGTCAGGATCAGCACGAGTTGCTGCGCAATGCCGATGCCGCGATGTACCACGCCAAAAGCGCCGGTAAAAACGGCTACAGCTTCTTCGACGCGTCGATGAACAGCAACGCCCGGCAGCAATTGCAGTTATTGCAGGACCTGCGCCAGGCCCTGGAGCAGCGCCAGTTCCGCCTGCACTACCAGCCCAAGTTCGATGCCCAGGCCTGCCAGCCGATCGGTGCCGAAGCGCTGCTGCGCTGGGAGCACCCACAGCAGGGCCTGCTGCTGCCTGACCGGTTCATCGGCCTGGCGGAAAAAACCGGCCTGATCATCCCGATTGGCGAGTGGGTGCTCGACGAAGCCTGCCGGCAGATGCGCCAGTGGCTGGACCAGGGCCACCAGGGGTGGCGTATGGCAGTCAACCTGTCGGCTATCCAGTTTTGCCATGCGGGGCTGGTCGAAAGCGTGGCCCGGGCCCTGCGCGAAAACGGCCTGCCGGCCAACTGCCTGACCCTGGAGATCACCGAGACCACCGCCATGCATGATGCCGATGCCAGCCTGACGGTGCTGCAGCGCCTGTCCGACATGGGCGTGGACCTGTCCATCGATGACTTCGGCACTGGCTATTCCAGCCTCATGTACCTGAAGCGACTGCCCGCCAACGAGCTGAAGATCGACCGGGGTTTTGTGCGTGACCTGGAGCAGGACAGCGATGACGCCGCGATCGTCTCGGCGATCGTCGCACTGGGCCAGGCGCTGGGGTTGCGCATCGTTGCCGAAGGGGTAGAGACGGACAAGCAGCAAGACTTCCTCACCCGCCTGGGGTGCGATTCGCTGCAGGGTTATCTGTTGGGGCAACCGGTGCCAGCCGAGCAATTCATGGGCAAATTGCAGCCATTGCGGGAGACACCTGAGGTGGCGGTCTAGCCTGCGTCGCGCAGGGCGAAGACGGGCACGAAGGCGTCCATCTCGGCCTCGACCGCTTCAATGATGCGCTCGACATCTGCAGCGGCCATGATCGCAGCGCAGGGGATGCCGGCAATAGCCAGCAAGGTTTCTCCGGTGGCGCGGTCGAACAGGCGCGCGATCATGCTGCGCGGTGCATCCATGCTGGCTTCGAAGCCGAGCGGGTGGAAATGCCAGCGCATCACCTGGCAGGCGTTCGGGAACGTCATTTTGTTCATGCCAGCCTCCTTGTCCCTACCTGGACGCGGTGAGCGGGAAGCCGCATGCACGGCCGCCGGGAATGTAACCATAGCACCTGCCACGCCGTTGCCCAGGGTCGGAATACGCCAGAACCGTGGAGGCTTGACCCAGGTCACATTGTTGTTATGGCCGCTATCCAGCGGCAGCTCGCCTGGCAAACGTTTTCCTTGCGGGGTGCCGCAGGTAACGGCCGCATTTACAGCACAGGGTTTTCGGACGAGCGGTGCGTGCTACCCCAGCAGGCCGGCCGCAATGTTGATGGTGAACCCCAGAATGGCCGTGTTGAACACGAAGCCTACCACTGAATGTGCCAGCACCACCCGGCGCAACCCCCTGCCAGCGACGCCGACATCGGACGTTTGCACCGCCACACTGATAGTGAACGAGAAGTAGTGAAAGTCCCAGTAATCCGGGTTGCGCTCGCCATCGGCAAAGCGCAGCGGGGGCTCATGGTTCTGGCCGGTATAGAACAGCCGGGCGTAGTGCAGGCTGAAGATGCAGCCGATCAACAGCCAGGAGCCGGCCACAGTCAACCCGGTGTACAGGTAGTGCAGGGCCAGGGCGCTGCCTTGCAGGCCGCGGCTGGAGACCAGTTGCAAGGTGATCGCGGCCAGGCTGGCGATGGCAGCGATGCAGACGGTGAGCAGGACCAGGCCGGCGTTCTCATCCTCGACCTGGGCTACCTTGCGGACCTTTTCCGGGTTGGCGCTCCAGGTAAGCCACAGGACCAGCAGCAGGTAGAGCCAGACGCCGAGGTTCCAGCCGACCAGAATGTGCTGGACCGTGTCACCGGCAGGGATCAGCCAGGCGCCGATAATGCCGACCAGGGTGGCGAACGTGAGGCGAGGGTGGGTACGTGTCAGGCGGTGAAAAGCCATGGGGCCTCGTTGCCGGGGAGTGGTGGCTAATACTCTAGACCATTGCCCGCTGCTGGCGGCTTTCATCGCGCCGCCCGTCGCGCGGCGTTGCAACTCTCAGTACACTGCACGTTCCAACACCAACATCCGTTGAACTCGAGGTTTCTGCATGACGCTCAGTCCTTTGGCAGGCAAGCCGGCTCCGGCCAGCGTGCTGGTCGATATCCCCCGACTGCTCACCGCTTACTACACCGGCCGACCCGATGCTGGCGTGGTGGCCCAACGGGTGGCCTTCGGCACCTCGGGGCACCGAGGCACCTCGCTTGAGCTGAGTTTCAACGAGTACCACGTACTGGCCATTACCCAGGCCATCTGCCTGTACCGCCAGGAAAAGGGCATCGATGGCCCGCTGTTCATTGGCGCCGACACCCATGCGCTGTCGGCACCGGCCACGGCCAGCGCCCTGGAAGTGCTGGCGGCCAATGGCGTGCAGGTGATGCTGTCCAAAGACGACGAGTACACGCCGACCCCAGCGGTTTCCCACGCCATCCTGTGCTACAACCGTGGCCGCGCGCAGGGCCTGGCCGATGGCATCGTCATCACGCCGTCGCACAACCCGCCGCAAAGCGGTGGCTTCAAGTACAACCCGCCCAATGGCGGCCCGGCCGACAGCGACGTGACCAAGTGGGTCGAGGCCAAGGCCAACGAGCTGCTGGCTGCGAACCTGGCGGGTGTCAAACGCATGGACCATGCCCAGGCACTGCAGGCGGCCACCACCCACCGCCACGACTACCTGAGCCACTACGTGGCAGACCTGGGTAATGTCATCGACTTCGACGTGATCCGCAGCGCCAATCTGCGCCTGGGCGTCGACCCGCTGGGCGGCGCCGGGGTTAACTACTGGTCGGCGATTGCAGAGCATTACAAGCTCAACCTGGAAGTGGTCAACAGCGAGGTCGACCCGACCTTCCGCTTCATGACCGTCGACTGGGACGGCCAGATCCGCATGGACCCATCCTCGCCCTATGCCATGCAGGGCCTCATCGGCCTGCGTGAGCGCTTTGACGTGGCCTTTGCCTGCGACCCCGACCACGACCGCCACGGCATCGTCACCCCGGATGGCCTGCTGCAGCCGAACAACTACCTGGCCGTGGCCATCGACTACCTGTTCCGCCACCGCCCGCAGTGGCGCAGCGACGCAGCCGTGGGCAAGACCGTGGTGTCCAGCGGCCTGATCGACCGCGTTACCGAGCGCCTGGACCGTAAATTGTTCGAAGTGCCGGTGGGCTTCAAGTTCTTCGCCCAGGGCCTGTTTGACGGGTCGTTGGGCTTTGGTGGCGAGGAGAGCGCGGGGGCTTCGTTCCTGCGTCGCGATGGGTCGGTCTGGGCCACTGACAAGGACGGTTTGATCCCGGCCTTGCTGGCCGCCGAGATGACCGCACGCACCGGTCGCAACCCGAGCCAGGCTTATGCCGACCTGACCGCAGCACTGGGCAAGCCGTTCGCCACCCGCGTCGAGGCCAAGGCGGATGCCCGGCAGAAGGCGTTGTTGAGCAAGCTGGCACCTGAGCAGGTCAAATCGACTGAGCTTGCCGGTGAGCCGATCGTGCAGATCCTCAGCCATGCACCGGGTAACGGCCAGGCGATTGGCGGGTTGAAAGTGATGACCGCCAACGGCTGGTTTGCCGCACGGCCGTCGGGCACCGAGGACATCTACAAGATCTACGCCGAAAGCTTCATCGACGAAGCGCACCTGCAGCGCCTGGTGCAGGAAGCGCAGGTGTTGGTGGACGCGGCGATCGCCTGATTGTACTCAAGGGGCTGCCTTGCAGCCCATCGCCGGCAAGCCGGCTCCCACAGGGTCTTCGCAAGGTCTGAAGCTGTGCAGTTACCTGTGGGAGCCGGCTTGCCGGCGATGGGCCGCCGGGCGGCCCCGGTTCATCGAGGGGTTGGCAACGCGAACCCCTCGATCCCCCGCCCCAGCTTCAGTGCCTGCGCATGCAGCACCTGCATCAGGTGCAGCGCCGAGTGCGAAGGTGGCTCGAAGCGTGAATAGACGAAACTGATATCGAAGTGGATTTCGTCGGCCAGGGGTACCACCGTCAAGCCGCTGTCCTGCGCCACGAACTCGTCGATCAAGCTAATGCCCATGCCTTGCTTGACCAAGGCCACGGCTTCGTTGGCGTTGGTGAACGACAACAGCGACTCCAACTGCAGCCCGCGCCGGTGGATGTGTTCGGCCAGCAATTTGCCGAACGGCATGTCGGGCCTGAACAGCAGCAGGGCATGGCCTTGCAGTTGCTCCAGCGCCAGTGACGGTTGCCGCGCCAAGGCATGCTCCGGTGGCATCACCACCACCATGCGCCCGCGCATGAAGGCGCGTGAATGCAGGTGATCGTGGATCACCGGCAAGGCGGCAATCGACAGGTCGACCTTCTTCGACAGGATCTGATTCGGCATTTCACCCATCAACGAGGTCTGCCACTCGATGTTCAGCGAGGGTGACTCACGCTTGAGTTGGGCCAGCGCAATCGGGATGACCACGGTCGACAGCGAGGCGCTGCACGAGATGCGCAGGTTACGGTGGCCGCCACTGCCCAGTGACAACGCACATTCATTGACCTCCAGCGCCGCCTGGTACACCCGCTCGACTTCGCGGTACAGAATCTGCGCTTCGTGGGTCGGCACTAGGCGGTTGTTGATGCGCTCGAACAAGCGGTACGCCAGCCGCCCCTCGATGTACTGGATCAATTTGCTCACGGCCGGCTGCGACACGTAGAGCATCTTCGCCGCCGCGCTGATCGAGCCCGTCAACATCACCGCACGAAACACTTCCATGTGCCGCAGTTTGAACACCAGGTTGCGGGCTTCCGGGCCGTCATGGTCGAGGGGCATAAGCATTACCTTTGGTTATGGTCTTCGCCATCTGGGTATGAGCGCAGACGCCGGGCACGCAGTATCTTGAAGCCTGCCGAGTCGCCTTCGCGGCGCACAATAACAAGATCTGCAGGCAAGCGCAGCGGCGCTTGACGGGAGTGTTGCGTGAACATCTTCGATGAACCCAAGATCGATTGCCATAACCATTTGTTTGACCCCGCCCGCTTTCCCTATCACCCGGACGCGCCTTACGCCCCTTCAGGGCAGGAGGTCGCCACCCTTGAGCAATTCAACCGGGTGATGGACGCCTATGGCGTGCAGCATGCCTTGCTGGTGGGGCCGAACAGTGGCTACCACACCGACAATAGCTGCCTGCTGAACGCGCTCGCCACTGGGCACGGGCGTTTCAAGGGGGTGGCGGTGGTCAGCCCTGACATCACCCTGGATGCGCTGGCTACGTTGCAGGCGCAAGGGGTGGTCGGGGTGGCCTTCAACCCGGCGTTGTACGGTGTGGCGAGCCTGGATGCAGCCGACGGGTTGTTCGGCAAGCTCGCCGAGCTCGACCTGTTTGCGCAGATTCAGGTGTGCGAAGACCAGTTGCTGGCGCTGCGCGGGCTGCTTGAGCGCACGTCGGCGCGCGTGTTGATCGACCATTGCGGCCGCCCGGAGGTGAGCGCCGGTATTCACCAACCGGGTTTCCAGGCCTTGCTGCGGTTGGCCGCGAGCGGCCGCGCCTGCGTCAAGCTGTCCGGCATGCAGAAGTTCGCCTCGGCCGATGCGCTGCAGGCGCAGAGCAGTGCCTACGTTCATGCCCTGCTCGAAGCGTTTGGCCCACAGGCCTGCGTGTGGGGCTCCGATTGGCCGTTCATTCGCCAGCGCTCGCGGGTGGACTACGGGCCGCTGCTGAAACTGGCCGAGCAACTGATGCCGGATGCGCAACTGCGTCGCACCGTCATGTGGGACACGCCGCGACGTCTGTTCGGGTTTGCCTAGCGCACCGCCCTTTGCCATTCCAATAACAAGAGAGCAACCGTCATGAACACTGAACAGAACCTCGGCGTGGGGGCGTTCGACACGCCTGCACGCCTGCAACAACGCACCCGCACCCGTTTCATGATCCTGGCGCTGATCTCCGGCGGCACGATGATCAACTACCTCGACCGCAGCGTGATGGGCATTGCGGCGCCTAGCATCAGTGCCGACCTGGGCCTTAACGCTGCGATGATGGGGGTGATCTTCTCGGCGTTTTCCTGGACCTACGCGGCGGCCCAGATCCCCGGCGGAATCCTCATCGACCGGCTGGGCACCAAGTTCACGTACTGGCTGGCCTTGACGCTGTGGTCGCTGTTCACCGGCCTGCAGGGGTTGGCCCAGGGCTTTCTGTCGCTGTTGGGCATGCGTTTTCTGGTGGGGGTGACCGAAGCGCCGTGCTTCCCCACCAACAGCCGCGTGGTGGCGACCTGGTTCCCACAGAGTGAGCGGGCCAGGGCGACTGGCATCTACACCTTTGCCGAATACACAGGGCTGGCGTTTCTTACGCCGCTGCTGTTCTGGGTGCTGCACGCCTATGGCTGGCGTTTTCTGCTGATGGCGGTCGGGCTGATGGGCATCCTTTATGGCCTGGTCTGGTGGCGCAAGTACCATGAACCGCACCAGTCCACCACGGCGAACCAGGCCGAACTCGACTACATCGCAGCTGGCGGTGGCGTGGTCGACGGTGGCCAGAAAGCCACGGTATTCCGCTGGTCGCAGATCCCGGCTCTGCTCAAGCACCGCAACATGCTGGGCATCTGCCTGGGGCAGTTTGCCTGCAATTCGACCAATGTGTTCTTCCTGACCTGGTTCCCGACCTACCTGGTCACCGAGCGGCACATGCCGTGGCTGAAGGTTGGCTGGGTCGCGGTGCTGCCGTTCATCGCCGCCTCGCTGGGCACCCTGGTCGGTGGCTGGTTGTCCGATGCCTTGCTGCGCCGCGGCTACTCCCTGAACGTGGCGCGCAAGCTGCCAGTGATTGCCGGCCTGCTCACCGCGTCGGTGATCGTGCTGGCCAACTATGTCGAGTCCGACGCGCTGGTAATCGCCATTCTCTGCATCGCCTACTTCGCCCAAGGCATGTCGGCGCTGGCCTGGATGATCGTTTCCGACATCGCGCCAAAGGGCCTGCTGGGCTTGAGCGGTGGCCTGTTCAACCTGTTCGCCAACGCGGCGGGCATCGTCACCCCGTTGACCATCGGCATCATCGTTTCGATGACCGGTTCGTTTGTTTGGGCCTTGGCCTTCGTGTCGTCGATCACCGTCCTCGGTGCCCTGTGTTACCTGTTCATGGTGAGCGACCTGCGTCGTCTGCCAGACATCCCTAACCTCGAAAATGGAGCAAAGCAATGAGCCAATACCTGCAAGGGCAGACTGCAATCGTCACCGGCGGCATGCGTGGCATCGGCCTGGGGATTGCACAGCGGCTGCACGCCGCAGGTGCCCACGTGGTGATCTGGGACCTGGCGGTCGATGGCTGGAACACCGCCGAAAACGGCTTCGAGCCGGTGCTGCGCCAGTCTGTCGATGTTTCATCGCTGGCGTCGGTGGAAGCGGCATTTGCCGACGTGCTTGCACACGTCGGGCAGGTCGAGATCCTGGTCAACAATGCCGGTATCAATGGCCCGGTGGTACCCGCCTGGGAATACCCACCTGCGGCCTGGGACAAGGTCATCGCCATTGACCTGAACGGGGTGTTCTATTGCTGCCGCACCGCCATCCCGCACATGCGCGAACGCGGCTACGGACGCATCGTCAACGTCGCCTCGATGGCGGGCAAGGATGGCGTGCAGTACATCTCGGCGTACTCGGCGGCCAAAGCAGGCGTGATCGCTTTCACCAAGGCCGCAGCCAAGGAGCTGGCGCAGGATGGCGTGCTGCTCAACTGCGTGGCGCCGGCGATGGTCGAAACGCCGCTGATGGCCGAAATGATCCCGGAGCACATCGCAGCGAGCAAGGCCAAGATCCCCATGGGGCGCTTCTTGAAGGTCGAAGAAATCGCCAACATGGTGAGTTGGATCGCCGGGCCAGAGTGCAGTTTCACCACCGGCTTCGTGTTCGACCTCAGTGGCGGGAGGGCGACCTATTGAGGGGCTTGGGCGTCGCTCACTTGACGGCACTGGACCTGGCGCCTGCCGTGCTGGTGCGCGAGGCGAGCCGTGCCGGCTTCAGCGCGGTGGGGCTGCGCCTGCATCCGGTGATGCCGGTTGCGCTGGCCTACCCGGTAACGGCGGGCAGCCTGGCGCTGCGCGAGCTCAAGGCGGTGATGGCGGGTGAGGGCGTACGGGTCGCTGATATCGAGTTCGTGTCATTGACGCCCGAGGTGGTGGTCGCCGATTACGAGCCTTTGCTGGCGGCAGGTGCGGAGCTGGGGGCGGTAAGCCTGACGGTGTCGGGGGATGATGCCGATGTCGCGCGGCTGACCGGGCATTTCGCGGCCTTGTGCGAGCTGGCAGGGGGTTATGGCCTGCGCGTGGACCTTGAATTCATGCGCTGGCGGCCGGTGGCGAATGTGCACCAGGCCTATACCGTGGTGGCAGGGGCGGGGCAGGACAACAGCAGCGTGCTGGTCGATGCCCTGCACCTGTTTCGCGCTGGCGCAGCCGTAGCGGACCTTGCCGGAATCGACCCGCGTTACTTGCGCGCCGTGCAGTTGTGCGATGCCCCACTGCAGGCCCCACCCGACAGCGGCATCATCCAGGAGGCGCGCGAGGGCAGGCAGTTGCCTGGCCACGGGCAACTGCCGTTGGCGCAGTT
Source organism: Pseudomonas sp. B21-031 (assembly GCF_024748985.1). Lineage (NCBI taxonomy): Bacteria > Pseudomonadati > Pseudomonadota > Gammaproteobacteria > Pseudomonadales > Pseudomonadaceae > Pseudomonas > Pseudomonas sp. B21-031. Next base: position 2,506,304 of record NZ_CP087181.1, read on the forward strand.
GCTCGCAGCCTTGCCCCGCGACGTCAGCCTCAGCGTCGAGGTGCCGTCTGCCCATTTGCACGGGGCAGAGCGGCTAAGGGCAGCTGCGCGAGTCACGCAGGCCTGGCTGAGCGGGGTGCCGGCAGGTCAGGCCTGATCCGGCACCACGGCGATTACATCGATTTCCATCAACCACTCGGCCTGGGCCAGGCCCGCCACCACCAGCCCGGTGGAGATCGGGAACACGCCTTTGAGCCACTTGCCGACTTCCTTGTACACCGGCTCGCGGAAGCGCGGGTCGGTGATGTAAGTGGTGGTCTTGACGATGTGCGACAGGTCCGAGCCGGCCTCTTCAAGCAGTTGCTTGACGTTTTTCATCGCCTGTTCGGCTTGTGCCCGAGGGTCGCCCAGGCCTACCAGGCGCCCTTCGAAGTCAGTACCCACCTGGCCGCGTACGTAGATGGTGTTGCCGGCGCGCACCGCCTGGCACAGGTCGTTGTCCAGGGTCTGATTAGGGTAAGTGACCTTGGTGTTGAACATGCGGATACGGGTATGGGTTGGCATCAGTGGGCTCCGAGGGTGCTGACGTTGCTGATCGTGGGTTGTTGCTGCTCATCCGCGGCGCGTTGTTCGCTGTCGCGGTAGGCCAGGTAGGTCCGTTGCGTGGCGATGTGCCCGGCGACGTGCTTGGCGTCGTGCCACACGCCCCAGATGAACGACGAGCCGCGGCGTGACAGCCAGGGCAGGCCGAGGAAGTACACACCGGGTTCGCGGGCAACACCGCGCTGGTGTTGTGGCTTGCCGTTGGCGTCGAAGGTGTCGACCTGCAACCAGCTGAAGTCCACGCCGTAGCCGGTGGCCCAGATGATGGTGCTGACGCCGGCCTGGGCCAGGTCGAGTGTGTGCAGCGGGTTGCTCAGGCACTCAGGGTCGGGCAGTTGCTTGCGCGCCTCCGGCTCTTCAGGCAGGTCCAGGCCGTTGCGTTCGATGTAGGCATCGGCGGCATCGAGCAGGGCCAGGTAGTTTTCGTCGCCACGGCGGATGTTGTCTGCCAGGTTGTCCTGGAAGGTGGCAATGCCATCGGCGAACGATTGGGTCAGGCCGACCAGGGTCATGCCTTGGTGGGCGAGGGCGCGGAAGTCCACGGTGTGGCCGCCGCGTGCGCCGCTGACAGCAATGGTCACGTGCTCGCGGCCAGGCTTGGCGATTTCTGCGTCCCACTCGCCCAGCACACCCAGCCACCAGCAGAAGTCGCGGTTGCGGTAGGCACGCGGCGGCCGGTCATGGGCGCCGACCGACAGGTATACCTGGCGCCCGGCGCGCATCAGTTCTTCGGCAATCTGCACACCCGAGGAGCCGGCACCCACCACCAGCACGGCGCCGGCGGGCAGCTGCTCGGGGTTGTAGTAGGCGGCGGAGTGGATCTGGTGCAGGCGCTCGTCCTTTGGCGCGATGGCCGGGATCACCGGGCGCTGGAACGGGCCAGTGGCAGCAACCACGCGGTTGGCGCGGATCACGCCCTCGTTGGTTTCGATGGTGAAGCCTGGGCGATCGCTGTTGCGCACCACCTTCTTCACTTCGATGCCCGTGCGCACCGGCAGGTTGTACTTGCGCACGTACTGTTCGAAGTAGTCGGCAACCTGGTCCTTGCCGGCGAAGGCATCGGCGTCGAGGTTGAATGCCAGGCCAGGGAAGCGGTCGTGCCAGACCGGGCCGTTGGCGACCAGCGAGTCCCAGCGGCCCGTACGCCAGGCTTCGGCGATACGCTTGCGCTCCAGCACCAGGTGCGGTACGCCGAGCTTGTTCAGGTGTTCGCTCATGGCCACGCCAGCTTGGCCGGCGCCGACGACGAGGGTGTCGATTTCGAGGTTGTTCAAAGTCATGTCCGAGCCCTTTATAAGGCGGTTTTTGTCAGGTCGGTTTGGAGGACCGCCGTTGCCTGGGGCCAGACTAGGGACGCTGCGCAAATGGCGAAAATAGTATTTAGCTAGTGCTTGCCCATAAAACGGCGAAGGCCTTGATTCATAAGGCTTGCAGCGGTGCTTGACGGGGATTTTTCATGCCGTTCGAGGGGCAGCGGGCAGCCTTAGTTTTTTCCTCTTCAAGCCCTCGGAAAAAGGTGGTTTCGCGCGCTGGAGGGTTCCACCCAGAATGCCCTGCATCGGACAGAACAACAGGAACCATCACATGACTTTCTCCATCATCGGTCGTTGCCAGGAAACCGGCCAAGTCGGTATCGCCATCAGCTCGTCGAGCATCGCGGTAGGGGCGCGTTGCCCGTGGGTGCGCGCAGGTGTGGGGGCGGTCGCAACGCAGAACATCACCTTGCCGGCATTGGGGCCGCAGTTGCTCGATGTGCTGGAGCAGGGCCAGTTGCCGCCGGCAGCTGCACTAGACAGGGTGCTCAACGCCAATGGCTGGAGCGAATACCGCCAGGTCATCGTGATCGACAGCCAGGGCCAGGTCGCGTTGTTCACCGGCAAGCAGGCGCTTGGGGTGCACAATGCCGTGGCCGGCGAGCAGTGCGCTGCTGCGGGTAACTTGCTGGCGTCCAAGCAGGTGATTGAGGCCATGGTGCACACTTTTGAACAGGCCGGCGGGCACTTGGCGGATCGCCTGTTGGCGGCCATGCAGGCGGCGATGGCGGCCGGGGGCGAGGCAGGACCGGTGCATTCAGCAGCGCTGAAGATCGCCGGCGAGCTGACCTGGCCGCTGGTGGACCTGCGCGTCGACTGGGCCGATGAAGACCCGATCGGCCAACTCGATGGCCTGTGGCAAGCCTATCGCCCTCAGATGCAGGACTACGTGACCCGCGCCCTCGACCCGACTGCGGCGCCAAGCTATGGAGTGCCGGGCAATGAGTGAACGCACCAGCCGCGCGCTGCTCGCCCGGCTGATCGGTTTTGCCACGGTCAGCCGCGACTCGAACTTGGCGCTGATTGGTTTCATCCGTGACTACCTGGCCGATCTTGGTGTGGAATGCGAGTTGTTCCACAACGCCGAGGGCACCAAGGCCAACCTGTTTGCCACCCTCGGCCCGCAGGACCTTGGCGGCGTGGTGCTTTCAGGGCACACCGATGTGGTGCCGGTTGACGGCCAGGCCTGGACGGTCGAGCCCTTTGCCTTGAGCGAGCGCGAGGGGCGTCTGTATGGGCGGGGTACTGCGGACATGAAGGGCTTCATCGCCTCTGTCTTGGCAGCGGTCCCGGCGTTTCTCGCGCAGCCTTTGCGTATTCCGGTGCACCTCGCGTTCTCCTATGACGAAGAAGTGGGTTGCCTGGGGGTACGCTCGATGCTTGCGGCGCTTGCGCAGCGCCCACACAAGCCGCGGTTGTGCCTGATCGGCGAGCCGACCGAGCTCAAGCCAGTGCTGGGGCACAAGGGTAAGTTGGCAATGCGTTGCCAGGTGCACGGTGCCGCCTGTCACTCGGCTTATGCGCCTTATGGGGTGAACGCCATCGAGTACGCCGCGCGATTGATCGGCAAGCTAGGTGAGATCGGTAATGGTTTGGCACAGCCTGAGCACCATGACACGCGTTTCGATCCGCCGTTTTCCACGGTACAGACCGGCGTGATCAAAGGTGGCAGGGCGTTGAACATCGTGCCCGAGGAATGCGAATTCGACTTCGAGGTGCGCGCATTGCCAGGGTTCGATGCTCAGGGGGTAGCTGACCAGTTGCAGGGCTACGCCGAGGCTGAGTTGCTGCCGCGCATGCGCGCCGTCAACCAGGGCGCCGATATTCGCCTTGAGGCGCTGAGTGCTTACCCGGGGCTGGCCACGCCGGCTGACAGCGAAGCGGCACGTTTGGTCGCCTTGCTCAGTGGTTCAGCGGCGTTCGGCACGGTCGCGTTTGGTACTGAAGGCGGCTTGTTCGACCAGGCCGGAATCCCGACGGTGGTCTGCGGGCCGGGGAGCATGGAGCAGGGGCACAAACCGGACGAGTTTGTCAGTGTCGAGCAGTTGCAGGGGTGCGATGAGATGCTGCTGCGGCTGGTGGATTACCTGCGCGAAGGTTGAGTCATTTTTGCCGGTTAGGCATTCCTGGTAGGAGCAGCCTTGTGCTGCGAAGAGGCCCGTGACAACAGAGAAAATTCACTGTGCTGTCACGGGCCTCTTCGCAGCACAAGGCTGCTCCTACAGGATGCGGGCAATGCCGTAATGAATCAGAACGTCGCCTTGACCTGTAGGCCCACTACCAGTGCATTGTCGATATCCTTGCCCGAGAACGCACCCGGCTCGATGATGTACTGCACATCCGGGCGCAGGTTCAGCCATGGCGTGGCCTGGTAGCCGTAGCTCAGTTCAATCAACTGCTCGGCGCTGTCGATGTTCGGGAACTGCTGCCCTGCGTTGAACGCAGCGTCTTCCAGCACATCGCGGCTGCGTGGGTTTGGCACGGCACGGCCATAGCCCAGCGACAGGGTATCGCGCGGGCGGCCTTCGAACGGCTTGTACAGCACAACGCCGGTGCCATACCACTTGGTGAACGGCGAGGCGGCCTCGCTGGATGCCGAGTATTGGCCAAAGGCGTGCAGGCTGCGGCCTGGCGAGCTTGGATCACTCCACACGGCCTGGTCGATCAGCAGGTAATGGCCGCCGCGGCCGGACACTTCCTTGTCGCTGCCGATGCGTTTCACATCGGAGCTGTCGTAGTAGTAGCCCAGCTTGTACTCACCTGGCAGTTCGCCTTGCAGTTTGTACACCAGTTCAACCGGTACCACGGTACCTGTGGCGTGCTTGGGCCCCAGGTGCCAGGCACGGCTGGAATTGCCGTTGCTCTCGGGGTCGACGTTGAAGGCCGCGACACGCAGCTGCCAGGACGGCGACAGGTCGTATTTCACCCGCACGCCCAGGTGAGCGTTGGGGTAGTTGGTCCAGCCGCTGCCGCCCGACATGTTCAGCGGGTGGCCGCAGAAGCCGGCGTTCATGAAGTTGCACAGGATGCCGCTGTCCAAGCCGCCGAGGTCGTTGCCCATGGCCATGTAGCCGAGCTTGACGTTCAAGGCAGGGGTGAACAGGGTCCGCTCGTAGCTCAGTTCAGTCAGGCGGGTGTACAGGCCACCGTAGTTTTCCTGGATCGGCAAGCGGTTGCCCACCAGGTCTTCCGAGGCGCTGTTGCCGCGACGGTCGTTGATGGTCAACTGCACCTTGCCGCCGTTTTCCAGGCCGTACAGTTTCGACAGGTCGAACTGCACGCCCAGCTTGAGGTTCTGCGAGTAGCGGGCCGAACGGTGCAGGCCACCGTGAGCGTTGTAGGCGGTTTCACCGCTGTAGTCGCCGGTGAACTTGACGCCGTCTTCTTCCAGCTGATGGCGCAGGCCGCCCCAGTCCCCGGTCAGGGTGTTGCGGGTCATCAGGTCGCCGTCGGCGAGGGCGGTGGTGCTGGCCAGGGCGAGCAGGAGGGGAGAAGTGATGCGAATCGCGGATGGCATTGCGGGGTCTCGGGTAGTGTTCTAGGGCCTCTTCGCGGGTGAACCCGCTCCTACAGGGCCTGCACCCTTTGCAAGTGCAGTGATCATCCTGTGGGAGCGGGTTCACCCGCGAAGCAGGCGACGCAGTCTTACGGCAGGGCGTAAGAAATCACATAGTCGCCACGGTCAGTCGACTGACGCGCGCCACCGGCGGTGATAACCACATACTGCTTGCCGGTTTTCGGCGAAACGTAGGTCATCGGGCCGCCCTGGCTGCCAACCGGCAGGCGGGCCTTCCAGATTTCATTACCGTTGCTGCTGTCGTAGGCGCGCAGGTAGAAGTCCTGGGTGCCGGCGATGAACACCAGGCCGCCTTGGGTGGACAGTGTGCCGCCCAGGGTTGGCAGGCCAATCTTGATCGGCAGGTGCATGCGGATACCCAGCGGGCCGGTGTCCTCGACGGTGCCGACCGGGACCTGCCAGGCGATTTGGCGAGTCTTCATGTCAACCGCGGTCAGGGTGCCGAACGGCGGAGCCTGGCAAGGGATACCGGCGACCGACAGGAAGCGGTTCTTGTTCACCGCATACGGCGTGCCTTTGAGCGGTACGGCGCCCATGCCAGTGTTCAACGCTTCGCCACCGGAGGCCGCGTTGCCTTTGTTCTGCGAAGGGATCATCTGGATCCACAGGCCCAGACGCATGTCGTTGACGAAGATGAAACCATGCACCGGATCGGTGGAAATACTGCCCCAGTTCATGCCGCCCAGCGAGCCAGGGAAGCTCAGCGAAAGGTCGGTGCCCGGCGCGGTGTACAGGCCGTCGTAGCGCATTTTCTTGAAGTCGATGCGGCACAGCAGCTGGTCATACGGGGTGGCGCCCCACATGTCCGACTCGGTCAGGGTTTGCGCGCCGATCTGCGGCATACCCACCGATTTTGGTTGGGTCGGGGAGTACGGCTCGTTCGGGATATTGCTCGGTTTGACCGGAACTTCGTCGACCTGGGTCAGCGGTTTGCCGGTTGCACGGTCAAGCACGTAAATCTGCCCGGCCTTGGTGCCGATCACCACCGCAGGCACGGTCTTGCCGTCATCCTTGGTGAAGTCGATCAGGCTTGGCTGCATTGGCAGGTCGAAGTCCCAGAGGTCGTTGTGAACGGTCTGGTACACCCACTTCTGGTTGCCGGTGGTAGCGTCCAGCGCCAGGACCGAAGCACCGTAGGTGTGGTCCAGCTTGTTGCGCTCTACGCCATAGATGTCGGTGGACGACGAACCCATCGGCAAGAACACGGTGTTCATTGCCGGGTCGTAGGACATCGGGGCCCAGCTGTTCGGGGTGCTGCGTACGTAGGTGCTGCCGTCGGCCGGGGCGTTGCGGTCTTCCGGGTTGCCTGGGTCGAAGGCCCAGCGCATGGCCCCGGTGATGACGTCGAAGCCACGGATGACGCCGCCTGGCATGTCGGTCTGAACGTTATCGGCAACGCGACCGCCAACCACCACGGTGGTACCGGCCATCAGTGGTGCGGACGACAGTTGGTAGAAGGAATCCGGCACATCGCCCAGGCCAGCCATGAGGTTGACCTGGCCGTTGTTGCCGAAGCCTTGGCAGAACTCACCAGTGTCGGCGTCGACGGCGATCAGGCGGCCGTCGATGGTGTTGGTCAGCAGGCGGCGCTGGCAGTTGGCACCGGCCGGGACAGTGGCCATGGCGATGGGCGAGCTGTTCGGCTGGGTTGGCTGGGCCAACGGCGCGGTGGCGTCGAAGTAGGCCATGCCGCGGCAACGCTGCCAGACCTTGGACTGGGCGTTGATCTCGTTTTTCCACAGCTCTTTGCCGGTGTCGGCATCGAGGGCGATCAGGTTGTTGTGCGGGGTGCAGATGAACACCTTGTTGCCAACCTGCAGTGGGGTGAGTTGGTCCTCGGCACCGTTGCCGTCGCTGATGGCGACGTCACCGGTGTGGTAAGTCCAGGCCACCTTGAGCTTGTTGACGTTGTCGCGGTTGATCTGGTCCAGCGCGGCGAAGCGGCTGCCGCCTTCGGTGTTGCCGTAGTGGGCCCAGTCTTTCTGCTCTTTGCCGGCTTCGACCGGGGTCATGCCAGGGCCTTTGCCGGTCGGGACGACGCTTGGGTGAGCAACGAACATGTTGCCTGCGGCAATGACCAGTGCCACCGCCATCACACCTGCGATGCCGTACGCGCCACGGCCGGCGGTGCCGCCGTTGGCACGTACCAGCAGGGGGTAGACCAGCGCCACGACCATGCCGATTGCGCCGAACATGAACACGCGCGAGAACAGCGGCCAGAACACCAGGCCGGTGTCGATCACGGCCCAGATTGCGGTACCGATCAGGAACAGGGCATACAGCCAGGCGCCGGCGACCTTGCGGCGGGCGATGAGGATACCGGCGATGGCCATGGCCAGGCCGCCGATCAGGAAGTACCAGGAGCCGCCGAGGCCGGCCAGCTTGATACCGCCGGCGGCCAGGAGCAGGCCGAGCAGGGCGACGATAACGCCCAGGCCGACCAGAATGAGGGTTGTGGCGCCAGAGGCGCGCGGTGTTTCTTTCATGCCAGGGATCTCAGCAGGTGGAATGGGCGCAGTTTAAGCCCTTAGCAAGCTAATTAACAAGTTAGTACAAAGTTTTGTGAGGCTGATTGTCGCAGGGTTGAACTTGCCAAGGTGTGGCCAAAAGTCTAGATCAGGCAGCGAAAAATGCAGTAAACAAAGCGTTCATGGCAGATATGAAATCAGTACTCATACTTTGGTCGAGTCTTCGAAAAGCAACGTCTATAGGGGCCACGCTGCGCCAGCAGGCCCCGATAGGACCGTTTAACACCTATTCCGGCCACGGGCTGGCGCTGCTGTAGAACACGGCCAGCCATACTGTCGCGATGCCCGGCGCGGTCCATTCCACGCGGTGGCGATAATGCGCCGGTATATCGAGGCAGTCGCCGGGCTGCAGCAGCCGGGTATGGTTTTCATGCTCGAAGCGTAGGCCCGCGGCACCGCTCAGCAGCACGATCCACTCACCTTCGGCCTGGTCGTACCAGTACCCTGGCGGGCTGGATTGGCCGCTGGAAACAATGCGCTCGATGCGCACACCGGGGCGGCTGAGCAGTTCGTCGACGCGCTCGGCAGCGGTCGGGTCGCAGGGAGGCAAGGTGTTCAGCATGTTGAAGGGAGCCATCTGAAATCTCGTTCAAAGGGAGGTACTTCCACTATGGACGTGATTGCGGGGTCGCGCGCTTCTTGACCATCCCAGCGGTTTGTAGGACTGTTCCGAGCTTTAAAAGACGGAAGACACATGGACAAGCTGCTGGCCATGAAGATGTTCGCGGCGACGGTCGATGCCCAGGGGTTTTCCGCGGCTGCGCGCAAGCTTGGCGTGGCGACCTCGTCGGTGACCCGCCTGGTCGATGCACTGGAGGCCGAGTTGGGGGCCACCTTGTTGAACCGCTCGACGCGCCAGGTCAGCCTGACCGAGGCAGGCGCCCGTTACTACGCGCGGGCCCGGGGCATTTTCGAAGCGTTGGATGAAGCCGATGCCAGTGTCGCTGACCGGGGCGAGGAACCGGTCGGCGTACTGCGGCTGTGCCTGCCGGTGGAGTTTGGCCGGCGGGTGATTGCGCCGCACTTGGGGCCCTTTCTGGCCAAGCACCCGGCGCTTGAGCTGGACATCGACCTGAGCGACCGCCTGGACGACTTGCTCGATGGCCGTTACGACCTGTCGATCCGGCTGGGCGACCCTGCGCCCAATGACGAACTGGTGTGCCGCCCACTGGGCCGGTTCGAGCGTTGGCTGGTGGCCAGCCCGGGCTACCTGGCCGGGCGCGCAGCACTGGAGCACCCGCAGCAATTGCTGGAGCACGCCTGCCTACGTTTTCGCTATGGGCAGAAGGCGCGCCCCTGGTGCATGACGCGGGGCCAGGAGGTGCTGGAGCTGGACGTGAGCGGGCCGTTGCGCAGCGCCAATGCCGACCTGTTGCGCGAAACCGCGTTGGCCGGCAGCGGCATTGCCCTGCTGGCCGACTGGCTGGTGCGCGCGGACGTGGCCGATGGCACGCTGCAGCGCGTGTTCGGCGACTGGCAGGTGAGCCCCGGTACTGCCAATGACAGGATCAACGCGCTGTACTTGCCCAACCATCGCGGGTCGCGCCGCGTGAACGCCTTCATCACTTTTTGCGAAGGCCTGTTGATGCACTGACCCGTCAGCGTTGCGCAGGGTGCAAAGCCCTGTTGCGCGCTGGCCGGATTCTCGCCTGCGGCACGTCTGGGTAAGGTGTGTGGCATATTCCGTCCCTTCTCGAGGAACATCGCATGAACCCCTCCCTAGCCGCAGAGCAGCCGTCGGCCACTGGCCTGAGCCGGGCCTTGGTGACCCTGCTGGCGTTCTGCTGCGGCGCCATCGTTGCCAATATCTACTATGCCCAGCCCATCGTTGGGCTGATCGCCCCCGACCTGGGCCTGTCCACTGAACGGGCCAGCCTGATCGTTTCCCTGACCCAGCTGGGCTATGCCCTGGGCCTGCTGTTACTGGTACCGCTGGCCGACCTGCTGGAAAACCGCCGCCTGATGATCGCTACCGCGGTGCTGGCCTGCATCAGCCTGCTGTTGGCTGGCACCAGCAGCGGCGGCCAAGGGCAGCTGTTTCTGGGCTATGCGCTGTTGATCGGCTTCAGTTCGGTCGCGGTGCAGATGCTGATTCCCCTGGCAGCGCACCTGGCCCCTGAGCAACAGCGTGGCCGGGTGGTCGGCAACATCATGGGGGGGCTGCTGTTGGGCATTCTGCTGGCGCGGCCGGTGTCGAGCCTGGTGGCCGATCACTTCGGCTGGCGCAGCGTGTTCATCGGCGCGGCGGGTGTGATGCTGGCGATTATCCTGTTGTTGGCGCTGACCCTGCCACGCCGGGTGCCGGAGCACAAAGCCAGCTATGCCGGGCTGATGCTGTCGCTGGTCGCGTTGCTGCGCCGTTATCCAGTGCTGCGTCAACGGTCGCTGTACCAGGCGTTGATGTTCGCTGCGTTCAGCTTGTACTGGACGGCTGTACCCCTCGCGTTGGCGGGGGCGCATGGCCTGTCGCAGAGCCAGATCGCGCTGTTCGCCTTGGTAGGGGCGGTAGGGGCCGTGGCCGCGCCCATCGCGGGGCGCCTGGCCGATGCCGGGCATGCCCGGGCAGGCTCCCTGATGGCTTTGGTACTGGCGCCTGTGGCGCTACTGGTCGGGCTGACGGCACCGGGCTTCAGTGTGATCGGCCTTGGGCTGACCGGTGTGCTGCTGGACTTCGCGGTGCAGATGAACATGGTGATTGGCCAGCGCGAAGTCTATGCGCTGGACCCGGCAAGCCGAGGGCGTCTGAACGCGGTGTACATGACCAGTATCTTCCTGGGCGGGGCGCTGGGTTCGTCGGTGGCCAGTGCCGTGTTTGCCCAGTATGGGTGGCAGGGGGTTGCGTTGGTGGGTGCCGGGCTGCCAGGTTTGGCGCTGTTGGTGTTCCTCCTGCAAGGGCGCCGCGGCTGAGCTGAATCAGCGCCCCAGTGGCAACGCCACGCCGATCACTGCGAACAAGCTGCCACAGCAGCGGTTGAACCCTTTGCCACCCTTGGCCAGCCAGGGTCGAATGCGAAACGCCAAGCGCGCGAGCCAGTATTCGACCAGGAATTCCACGCTGGCAAAGGTCGCCGCCATCACCACGAACTGCATCAACAGCCCCCGCTGTGGATCGAGGAACTGCGGCAGGAACGCACCATAAAACAGCAACACCTTGGGGTTGGCCATGGCCGACAACAGGCCCTGACGAAACAGGCCCGCATTGCCCAGGCTGCGGGCCCGCTGCGTCACTTCAAGGTGCAGCGCCGGGCTGCGCCACAGCTGGATACCCAGCCAGACCAGGTAAGCGCCGCCCACCCATTTGAGTATGCCAAGCACCGCTGCAGAGGTTTGCAGCAAGGCACTGAGGCCGAACATCGCCAGGGCGATCAAGGCACTGAAGCCAACTACCCCGCCAACGATGGTGAACAGCGTACGGCGTGCGCCATATAGCGCGCCGTGGGTCAACGCGAGCAAGCTGTTGGGGCCTGGAGTCAGCGACAGGCCGATGCTGGCCAGCAGGTAGATAAGCCAGGTGTCGAGTGCCATGGGGGAGTGCCTGATAGGGTTGGAGAACGCCAGTCTAGGGCACAACGCGTTTTTTCGAAGGTATGATCTAGACATTCGATGGTCTGATCTGGACGCGCTCCTATGCCCCCTGATATCCGCCTGCTGATCCTGCCACTGCCGGCGTTTGCCCTGCTGCCGTTTGGTGCATTTCTCGACAAGCTGCGTTTCAGCGCCGATGACGAAGACTACAGCCAGCAGCGCTATTGCAGCTGGACCCTGGCAGGCTTGACCCTCGACCCGGTGCCCGCGAGCAGTGGCGCGGTGGTGCAGGTGGAAGCCATTGCCGAACAGCTCGACATGGCCCAGTACGACTACCTGGTGCTGTTCGGCGGCCGCAACGCCATGGCCACCGCTGAACTGGCACCGCGCTACAAGGCGTTGCTGAAGCGGGCTGCCAAGGCGGGTGTGAAGCTGGTGGCCGTCGACAACGCCGCCTTCCTCTTGGCCGCTTGCGGCCTGTTGGACGGGTATGACGCAGTGGTCCATTGGCGGCATGAAGCCGAGTTTAGAGCGACCTTCCCTCATCTGAAGGTGCTGCGCGACCAGCTCTATCACATTCAGGGTGGGCGCATTACCTGCGCGGGAGGGACGGCGGCCATCGACCTGGCGGTGGAACTGCTGGCGCGCGCCTGTGGCCGGGCTCGGGCGCTGAAGGGCTTGGCCGACATGTTGGTGGACGAGACGCGCGACAGCCGCCATGCCTTGCGCTCGTTGGAGCCAGGGGGAGGGCACGGGCGAGCGGTGCAGCGTGCCCTGGCGTTGATGCGGCATCACCTGGGTTCACTGTTGTCGATCGAGCAGCTGGCGGCAGAGCTGTGCATCAGCCGGCGTCAGCTTGATCGTCAATTCCAGGCCAGCCACGGGATGAGCGCCAAAGCCTGGTGGTTGGAGATGCGCTTGCAGCAAGCGCGCTGGCGGTTGCTCAACTCCAGCCACGGCCTGGCGCAGATTGCCGATGAAGTGGGGTTGGGGGATGCCAGCCACCTGGGTAAATGCGTGCGGCGGCGCTTTGGCTGTACGGCATTGCAACTGCGCGAAGGTGCCGCTGTTGCCTGAGCGGCCGCATCGCCCGCCCGGGCTGTTCTGGCTTTTACTGCGGTGTGCCAAACATCCCCGTCCAGTAGATCCCTGCATCACTCTTCGGGTCGACGGCATAGGCCGCTCCTAGCTCGCGATACTCCGGGTTCATCAGCGTCGCGCAATGCCCAGGGCTGGCCAGCCAGGCATCGACCACCTTATGCGCAGTGTCGCGGCCTGCAGCGATGTTTTCGCCGATCTGCTGATACAAGTAACCCGCCAGCTCGGCCCGATCGCCAGGGGTGCGGCCGTCGCGGTCGATATGGTCGAAAAAGTTCTGGTTGGCCATGGCCCGCGTATGGGTGGCGGCAACGCCGGCCAATACGGTGCTCCAGCTCAGCGCGGGCGCGGCGGCAAACGGCTGGCCGCCGCATTGGCGTGGCACCTTGCGCGCCGCGTTGATTTCTTGCAGCACCTTTTGCCCTTCAGCCTGCCAATCCCCCAGGCGGCTGCTGAGCAGCGGTCGGGCAAGGACGATGCGCCAATCGCGGCCTTCCTGGCTGACACCGATGTCGACGAACTGCGGGTCGAGCACCACCTGGCAGAAGCTCTCCTCGATGGCGTGCATGGCCGCGCGCGCATCGCGCGGGCCCGAGAGGCTGATGGCCTGCACGTTGACCATCGGGTAGGCCGCGCGGGACATGGCCTGTTGCAAGTCGCGGGTGCCCTCGGGCGACAGCGCCAGGCGGGTGTCGCTGTTGAGTGGCGGCAGCTCCAACGACGCCTCGCCACCACAGGGCTGGGCCTTGCTGCGGTAGACGTTGATCGATTCGATCAGTTGCGCCTCCTCGCCGGTGACGGCCAAGGCCCCGGTCGAGACGACCAGGCCCAGCGACAAGGCGGCAACAGATGACAGGACGCGCATGTGAATCTCCCTATGACTGGCAGCGTCGGGGTAAGCGCTGCTCATCCTACACAAGCACAGGGTTTTTGGCCCAGTCCCGTGCAAAGCAATACAAACGACGGCAATCGTTGCAGGCGGCATAAGAGGAAGTAGACCACTGGACGCGCAAAAAGTGCGATCACATGGTAAATATTCGTAACTTCAGCTGGAAACAATTCGCAATCGCGATTAATTTATGCCCTCCACCCCACGTTGCCAGGAAGGCGTCCATCCGATACCCAGGAGCCTTTCATGGCACGACCCCGTCATTATCAATCGACCTTTCTCGCTGTCTGCTGTTCCGTTGCGGTTACTGCACAGGCGGCTGATGGCGTGATCCAGCTGGATGCTACTGCTATCGACGCCGAGTCTGCCAAGGTGAAGGGCGAACTCCCGCAAGCCTTTGCCGGTGGGCAGGTCGCGCGGGGCGGGCAGATGGGCGTGCTGGGCAATCAGGACATGATGGACGTGCCGTTCACCATGACCAGTTACACCGCGCAATTGATCGAGGACCAGCAGGCCGAGGACATCGGCGATGTGCTGCTCAACGACCCGTCCGTGCGCCAGTCGTTTGGCTTCGGCAACCAGTCGCAGGTGTTCGTCATCCGCGGGTTGCCGCTCAGCGGTGATGATGTGGCGTTCAATGGCCTGTACGGCGTGTTGCCCAGGCAGATGATCTCAACCGATGCGGTAGAGCGGGTCGAGGTGTTCAAGGGGCCCAACGCCTTCCTTAACGGCGCCAGCCCGACCGGAACCGGCCTGGGTGGCAACGTCAACTTGCAGCCCAAGCGTGCCGGCGATGTGCCGACCCGTCGCTACACCCAAGACATCAGCAGCGACGGCCGCGTTGGCGAACACCTGGACATCGGCCAGCGTTTCGGTGAGGACAACCGCTTTGGCGTACGCCTGAACCTGTCGCAACGTGAAGGCGAAACCGCAGTCGACGACCAGGATCAACGCAGCAAGCTGTTCATTGCCGGCCTTGACTACCGCGGCGACAACTTCCGCCTGTCTACCGACTTCGGCTACCAGAAGCAGCGCGTCAACCACCTGCGTAACTCGGTGCGCCTGGGCGCCGGCCTCACCGATATCCCACGGGCGCCGGATGCCGACCACAACTATGGTCAGAACTGGGCTTGGACTGAAACCGAAGACACGTTCGGCATGGCCCGGGGCGACTACGACTTCAACGACAATTGGAGCGGCTACCTGGCCGGTGGCGTCAAGCACACCCATGAGAACGGCTTCTACGGCACGCCGATCCTGACCAACGCCGCCACGGGCGACGCCACCATCGCCGGTTCGAAGATCCCCCACAATGAAGACAACACCACCTTCATGGGGGGCATCAACGGCCGCGTGCAGACCGGCCCGGTCAGCCATCAGCTGAACATCGGTGCGGCCAGCATCTGGACCCAGCAAGAAAATGCGTTCGTCTTCTACAACGCGCAGGCCACCAACCTCTATCACACTGACCCGTTGCCCAAGCCCACCACCCCGACGTTTACCGGTGGTAAGTTGGATGACCCTGGGGTGACCGGCAAGACGCGCAACCGCAGCATTGCCGTGTCCGATACGCTGGGCCTGTTCGACGATAGCCTGCTGGTCACGGTAGGGGTGAGGCGCCAGCAATTGCGGGTCGAAGGGTATGCCTATGACGGCGAGGGCGCAGACCTTGGGCGCAACGCGTTCTACGATGAGTCGGTGACTACGCCTGTCTACGGCATCGTCTACAAGCTCAACCCGTCGATCTCGTTGTATGCCAACCGCATCGAGGGCCTGGCGCAGGGCGCGACGGCGTCGGGGCAGGTCATCAACGCCGGGGAAGTGTTCCCACCCGCCAAGACCAAACAGATCGAGGCAGGGGTCAAGCTCGACTACCAGACCTTCGGTGCCAACCTGGCGCTGTTCCGTATCGAGCGGCCCACCGATGGCTTTGTTCAGGGCAATGTATTCGTCCAGGACGGCGAGCAGGTAAACAAGGGCATCGAGCTGAGCGTGTTCGGCGAGCCGCTGCAGGGGCTGCGCCTGATGGCCGGCGGCACCCGCATGGACACAGAACTGAAAAACACCCAGAACGGTGCCAATGATGGCAACCATGCGGTCGGGGTACCGACCTTCCAGCTTAACGCCAGCGTTGACTGGGACGTGCCTGGCTTGCAAGGCGTAGCGCTTAATGCCCGCATGCTGCGCACCGGTGGCCAGTACGCCAATCCGGCCAACACGCTTACCCTGCCAACCTGGAACCGATTCGATGTAGGCGCACGTTACCGGTTCAAGGTGCAGCAGAAAGAGGTCACCTTGCGGGTGAACGTGGAGAACCTCACCGACAAGAACTATTGGGCCTCCGCCAACGGCGGCTACCTGACCCAAGGCGACCCGCGCCTGGTCAAGTTCTCCGGCTCGATAGACTTCTGACGCTCACTGTAGGAGCAGCCTTGCGCTGCGAAGAGGCCGGTGAAAGCACAGTGAATCTTCGCTGCTTTCACCGGCCTCTTCGCAGCACAAGGCTGCTCCTACACCCACACACCGCACACCGCACACCCACACCCACACACCCACACGTCAGCGGGCCAGTGCCTGGTTAGGCTTGTAGAACAGAAAATGCGTGGTCTCGGCGGTCTTGCGGTAGGCCTTGGCCCAATCCGGGTGCACATTGCGGTCGTGGAAGTACAGCGCACCGCCGGTAGGGTCCTTGAGCTGCTGGTTGAGCGCCTTGCGCGCGATCTCTTTGGCGATGTCGTAACGCTGCGCTTCCTCGACCTGGTCCGAGCGCCCGTCACACCACCAGGAAAACTGGCAGGCCTTGGTTTCCACGCCCTGTTTGACGACGCCACAAATGGTGTCCGGGAAGCCATCATGGCCCAGGCGGTTGAGCACGACACTGGCCACCGCCGTCATATCCTTTTCGTTGGCACCCTTGGCTTCCCAATAGATGGTGCGGGCCAGGCAGGTGATGCTGTCGTCCAGCGGCGATTGGCCTGCCGGGTCGACTGCTTTTACTTCGCCAGGGGTGATGGTTTCGGCCTTTTTCGGCGGCGGGGCGTCCTCGACCACCTTTTCTTCAAGGACTTCGGCCTTGTCCTCTGCGACCGCGGCCTTGGCCGTGTCTGCGGCGTGCAATGGGCCTGCAAGCAGGGCCGAGGTCAAGCCGATTACCATCCACGAGAGGCGCATGGCCGAGCTTCCGATCGATAAGTTGATTCAGAGTCTAGCCAAGCGTAAGCATTAGCACCAAAGGAAGGGTTGCGGCGGCCACCACGGTCTGTAGGGCGATGATGGTGGCCATCAGCGGTGCGTTGCCGCCCATCTGCCGGGCCATCACATAGGACGACGACGCCGTAGGCAAAGCCTGGAACAGCACGGCCACGACTGCCGCCTGCCCACCCAAGCCGAGCACGCGGCACAGGCCCCAGGTCGTCAGTGGCATGACCAGGAACTTGAACGCCGAGGCGGCCATCAGAGGGCGCACCTGGCGGCCGACGCGGGCACCGCCCAAGGCTGCGCCCACACACAGCAGGCCCAAGGGCAATGCGGCCTGGCCGAGCGCCTTGACCGTCGGCTCAAGCCCTGCCGGCAAGCCCAGCCCTGTGACCCGCAGCAGTAGGCCGCCCGCGCAGCCAACGATCAGCGGGTTGGCGAAGATCGCCCGCAGTACCGTGGCCGGCGAGCTGTGGCGTGCGCTGAATCGGGCGAACACCAGTACGCACAGCAGGTTGACCAAGGGCACGATGGCGGCGTTGGCAACGGCCGCCAAGGCAATGCCGGCACTGCCATAGATGCCCGCCGCCAGGGTCGCGCCGATGTAGTTGTTGAAGCGGATGCCACCCTGGAACACCGAGGTGAAATCGGCACCGTCATGGTTCACCGCGCCTTGGTACAGCACCAGCAGCAAGGCGCCGAGCAGGGTCGACAGCATCAGCACACCGACCATGCCCAGTATCGGTACCCCGTCGAGGTTGGCGGTGGCCAGGCCATGCAGGAACAGCGACGGCAGCAGCACGTAATAGCTCAGGCGTTCGGCACCGGGCCAGAAGGTTTCCGCCAGAAAGCCGCGCACACGCAGAAAGGTGCCCAGGGCGATCAGTAGGATGATGGGTAGCAGAGTGGTCAGCAGCAGGTGGAGCATGGTCGGCGTTCCGTCGTCGGGTACCGCTACAGACTACGGGGGCGCTTTGGTTTGTAAAAACGTTGTTTTCTTCAGTGACCGTTGAGAATAACTGCACGGTTGTGGTGTTTCAGGCATCCAGAGCCGTTTTCAGCACCGCACTCAGGTGGCGCCGCTGGCTTTTCTCATGCTCCAGCAGCACCACCCGGCGCGTCAGTTGCGGCTCGCCAAACGGCAGGCAGGTCGCCGGCGGCAAGCGCTGCAGGTCCGCGTCGGCCATGGGAATGATGGCCACGCCCAGGCCCATCACCGCCATGCTGGCCAGGGCTTCCTGGCTGTCCAACTCCATTTGTTCGCTGACTTGCAGGTGCTGGCGGCGCAGCTCTTGTTCGATCTGCCGCCCGGCCCAGGCGCGTTTGTCGAAGCGCAGAAACGGTTGGCTGGCCAGCAGCTCGGGCACGCTCTGGCCAGCCAGGTCGGGGCTGGCGATAGCCCAGAAGCGGTCAGCGAACAGCGGGGTGAAGACCAGGCTCTGTGGGTAGGGGCTGACTGGCTCGGTGGTGATTGCCGCATCGAGTTCGCCGTCTTCGACGCGCCGGGCCAATTCCGCCGACATGCCCGACGCGACACTGATGTGCAACTGCGGGTGGTGGGTCTTGATCCACAGCAGGGCTTTGGGCAAGCGCCGGGCCAGCACCGTGTGGATAGCCCCCAAGCGCAAACGGCCACGCAGGCTCGGGCCACTGGCCAAAGCATCGGCCAGCTCGTCATAGGCGCCGAGGATGCTCTCGGCGCGCGCGACCGCCAACTGCCCGGCTTCGGTCAGCACGACTTGCCGTCGGCTGCGATCGAACAGGGTGACCTGCAGTTCGTCTTCGAGGGTCTTGATGTGCAGGCTCACGGCCGAAGGGGTGAGGCTGAGCAGGTCGGCGGCACGGGCAAAGGTGCCGTGGCGGGCGATGGTCACCAGGGTGCGCAGGGCTTTGAGGGACACGCGAAGGGGCTCCAGGGCTGAGCGGGCAGTCGTGCATTGTCAGTGCGGGGCCGGTCGCCGGCAAGCCGGCATCTGCGTACTTTAACGCCCCGTGCGCCCATACGCCTGGCTGATGCGGTCAATCACCATGGCCAGCGCCACGATCGCCAACCCGGCCTCGACGCCCTGGCCGACGTTAAGGGTCTGGATCCCCGCCAGCACATCCTCACCCAGCCCGCGGGCGCCAATCATCGAAGCCACCACCACCATCGACAACGCCATCATCACCGACTGGTTGAGCCCGGCCATGATGCTGGGCAGGGCCAGCGGCAGGGCGATGCGACGTAGCCGCTGCCAGCGGCTGGCACCCAGGCCGTGCGCAGCCTGCAACAAGGACGGGTCGATCTGCCGCAAGCCCAGTTCGGTCAGCCGCACCAGTGGCGGCAAGGCGTAGATCAGGGTGGCGAACACCGCCGGCACCTTGCCCAGGCCAAACAGCATCAGCACCGGGATCAGGTAGACAAAGGCCGGGAGTGTCTGCATCACATCCAGCACCGGCATCAACAGCCGTCGAGCCAGCGGGCGGGCCGCCAGCAGTATGCCCAGCGGCACGCCGACTATCACGCACAAGCCCGTGCTGATCAGGACCAAGGCCAAGGTTTGCAACAGCTTGTCCCACAGCCCGAGCACGCCGATCAAGGCAAGCAGGGCCACCATCATCAGGCTGCGCAACAGGCTGCGGCTGGCATGCCAGGCGAGCAGCCCGACCACCAGCAACAGCCCCCACCAGGGCAACAGGCGCAGCAGGTTTTCCAGGCCCACCAGCAGTTGCAGCAGTTGATCCGAGAGGCTGCGCAAGTGGTCGCCGTAGTTCAACACCAGCCAGTCGACTAACTGGTTGACGCGACCCGCGAAGGAAAATTGCAGGGCTTCGGGAAAGCCGCCGCTCATAGGCTGCCCTCGACCTTGGCTGCGACCTGCGCAGGCAACCAGGCTTTCCACACATCGCGGTTATCGCGCAAAAAGGCGAGGGCAGCCTGGTTGGGCGGGATGCGCTTTTCGCTCATCTCGGCCAGGGCGCTATTGAGCCGTTCGATCGGCAGGTCGACTTTTTCGAACACCGCCACCAGGTCTGGGTAGCCTTCTTTAAACGCCTTGGAGACGCCAATCGACAATTTGGCTGGCAGTGACTGGCTACCTTGCGGGTTGGGGTTGCTGGCATCTGTCAGGGTGGCCCAGGCCTTTTCATTGAAGGGCGGCTCTTGCAGGCGGATCAGCTTGTAGCGCCCCATGAGCGGGGTCGGGTTCCAGTAATAGAACAGCACTGGCTGGCCGCGACGGATGGACGAGCTGATCTCGGCATCCAGCGCTGCGCCAGAGCCACTGCGGAAGTTGTTGTACAGCGCATCCAGCCCATAGGCCTTGAGTTTCTGGCTGTTGACCGTCTCGGACGTCCAGCCACTGGGGCTGTTGAGGAAGCGCCCTTTGTCCGGCATTTCGGGGTCGCTGAACACCTTGGGGTAACGCTTGAGGTCGTCGACACTGTGCAGGTCCGGTGCCAGGGGCTTGAGGTTGCGCGACGGGTCGCCCTGGATCACGTAGGCCGGCACCCACCAGCCTTCTTCAGCGTGCTTGACCGTGTCGCCAAGGGCGAACACCTGGCCGGCCTGCTCGGCCTTGATCCACGCGGGGCTGCGCCCGGCCCATTCCTCGGCGATTACCTGCAGGTCGTTGCGGGCCAAGGCCACTTCCATGCTCACAGTGCTGCCGGGCAGCGTGTCGGTGGGGTAGCCGTAACCCCGTTCGACGATCAGGCGCAGGATCTCGGTGGTCAGTGCACCGCTTTCCCAACCAATTGCGCCAAAGTGAATCGGCGCGTTGCGTTCCGCTGAGGCGGCGCTGTCGGTGCTGGCCAAGCCAACAGCCAGCAGCAGGCCGGCCAGCAGCGTTGGAATTCTTTTCATCGGGGCCTCCTCGGTAGCCGCTGAGTCAGTGCCGGCAAGTGTAGACGACCCCTTTGTCTGCTTTGCCTGGCGGGGCAGGGAAAGCGCTCTCTCTGTGCCCCGTGGCACGCGGTTGCAAGAGTGTGCGTTGCCATTTCGGCAGCCCATTTGGCCCACGGCGCGAGGCATTCCTGATGACCCTTGATTTGAGTTTCGTCTATTACCGCAACTTCTGTTTCGACGGAAAATTTCACGTTCGGTGCATGGGTGCAGACCTGCACAAAATCAGAAGCATTCGATACGAGCTGGAGCGGGCCGGGCCTGATGGTGCGGTTTCGTTCAGAGGCGTTTCGGTGCAGTCACAGGCGCACACTGGTCGCTTGAATAATCACGGATGCCCAGCCACGTTGATCGCCGAAGAAGCGGTTGGTGTCTACAGCATCCGGCCAAGGGTCGTCCTGCTGGATGACTATGCCCGGGCTGCGAACCGGCCTACCGGGGCTGCCGGGATCATTGACTTGCCGCCGTTGGTGCTCGAGATCAAGGCCGAGGAGTTGAACCGACGCGTGCTCGAAAAAATACCGCTGCCGGCCGCGGGCGGGCGGGGCAAGCGTGAGGTGGACCAGAGCAGCCGCGAATACGAACCTCGTGAGCAGCTCGCTCAAGGCCATGCGGCAGTGGCGCCAGGTGCCGCGTACCCCACGCTGGTTATCGCGTTCGAAGCGGGTGGCTACCAACGGCTGCTTGATGATCTGCAGCCCGATTCAGGCTCGGTACTGGTTCGTTATTGGCCCAATCTGAATACCGTGCTTACCCCCCGGCCTGTTCTGGATGAGCAGGAGCAGCATGATGATCGGCTTCAGGCATTACGCACGTTCTGCTATCTGGAGCAGCCTCCGAGCATGCTCAACGACACTTACCTCGCACTGCTCAAGACCCTGGCCGCGCTGGAGTACGTGCAGTCCATGCAGTTCCTGCAAGCCAGCGCCCAGCCAAACCTGATTTTGCTTGGCGCGGCGGCGGCGGTAGCCACGCTGTTGACCGGGGCCGCCGTGGTGGCGGGCAATCGAGCCCACGAAAATGCCCAGCCCACGCCGGACTTCGAGCCTCGCCAGCATTACCTCGACGCTCCAGGGCCAAGATGGAAAGGATTGAACGTGCGCAAGGCCTGGGCCGGGGGGGTAACTGGGCGAGGCTCGCGGATCCATTTCAGTGACGGCGGGTTATTTGCGGAACACGAGGACCTGCGGGGCAACCCTGACCTGAAGATCGTGTCGCTAGCGCCCAACGACGATCCCAAGCATGGGACTGCCTCTGTGGGGATCATCCTGGCAACGCGCAATGGGTTTGGGGCAACGGGGGTCAGTCACGACAGCGAATTGTACCTGTACCACAACCGCTCCAAGGATATTCACGGCAACAATCAGGTGCTCAAAGACCTGCTGCGCAACGTGGAACCCGGGGATATTGTCGCCATCAATCGTCAATCCGCCAACCCCACAGTATTGAGCACCCTGCTGCCGTCCGTGCACGACAAGGCCTGGTGGACAGTGATGCAGCAACTGACCCAACGAGGCGCTGTGGTGATCAACGCGGCGGCCAATGGCAGCAGCAAGACCTTGGCGCCAAAAGGGACCCAAGCCAACCAGGGCGTCGACCTTGCCAATTGGCCCTACTTCGACGACTACGGCGACGCCGGTGTCATCTTGATTGGCGCGTGCCAATCGTACAGCGGCAAGCCCCACACGTACTCCAACTACCGCTACCGCCATCGCATGCTCAACGCCTGGGGCGACAGTGTGGTGACCCTGTCCAGGGGCGACTTGCAGGACCTGCCGGGTGAAAACAGGGACTACACCGAGAACTACGCCGGCACCTCCAGTGCAACCCCCCTGGTGACAGGCACACTGAGCCTGATCCAGTCGTATGCCATGGAGCACCATCACGTCTACCTGAATGCCGACCAGATGCACCTGCTGGTCATGGCGTCCGGGTATGAAGACGCCACTGGGTCGGGTACCGATGTACTGCCGATGGGGGCCAGGCCCAACGTACACGGTGCGCTGGTCATGCTCGATCGCATACTCGGCAACGGCCGCTTCGAACCTTGAGGTGAGGCCGGCAAGCGCCGGCCTCTAACGCATCAGACGCGGAATTGATCCATCAGCGCCTGTTGTTGATTGGCCAGGCTGTTGAGCGACTGGCTAACCCGAGCCGACTCGTTGGCTTGCCCTGACAGCGATTCGGTGACGTCGCGAATGGTTGCGACATTGCTGTTGATCTCTTCGGCCACCGCGCTTTGTTCTTCGGCGGCCGAAGCGATCTGCAGGTTCATGTCGGTGATCACCGTCACTGCCTGGCCGATGCGCTGCAGTGCTGTGACGGCCTGGCCGACCTGCTCCACGCCGCCCTGGGCCTGGCGGTGGCTGTTGTCCATGGCACCGACCACTTCGCGGGTGCCGGCCTGCAAGGCCTCGATCACCTGACGGGTTTCTTCCACCGACTCCTGGGTGCGTCGGGCGAGGTTGCGCACTTCATCAGCGACCACGGCAAAGCCACGGCCGGCCTCACCGGCGCGGGCGGCTTCGATTGCAGCGTTGAGTGCCAACAGGTTGGTCTGCTCTGCAATCGAGCGGATCACTTCCAGCACCGAGCCGATCTTCTCGCTGTTCTGCGCCAGGCCCTCGACTTCGGCCATGGCGTTGTTCATGTCGGCGGCCAAGGCATCGATGCTGTGGGTGGTGCGGTCGATCACGGCCAGGCCTTCGCGGGTGGCCTGGTCGGCCTCGCGCGCTGCCTGTGCGGCCTGGGCAGCGCTGCGGGCAACGTCCTGGGCGGTGGCGCTCATTTCGTGCGAGGCGGTCGCCACCTGGTCAACCTGGCGGTACTGCTGCTCCATGCCAGCACTGGTCTCGCTGGCGATCGCCGAGGACTGGTCAGCCGTGCCACGGGCAGCCTGCACCGAACGTTTCACCTCGGCAATGGTGGGCTGCAGCTTGTCGAGGAAGCGGTTGAACCAACCGGCCAACTCGCCCAGTTCGTCCTGTTTCTGGTACGTCAGGCGGCGGGTCAGGTCACCTTCGCCACTGGCGATGTCCTTGAGCATCGCCGCCACGCCCAGAATCGGTCGGGTCACACCACGCGCCATCAGCCACACCAGCAGCAGGCCTGCGATTGCAGCGGCCAGGCCCAGGCCCAGCTCCAGCAAGGTGCCACTGGTGTTCAGTGCATCGAGTTCCTGTTTCAACGTTTCGGCGGGCCCGGTCAGGGCGTTTTCCGGCACATCCAGAAGCACGCCCCAGGGCTGGGCGCCGGGGATCGGCTCGAAGGCCGCCAACACCTTGAGGCGTTGCTGGTCGTGCAGGATGCTCAGCTTGCCCTCGGCCAGCTTGCGCACCAGTTCGGCGCCCTTGGCCGTGTCGACCTGGTCGAAGCGCTGGGCCAGCTTGCCGGCATCGGCGCTGTAACCGGCCAACAGGCCCACCGGGCTGAGAATGCCCACGGTGGTGCGGCCTTCGTAAAGGCTGCGGCTGGCATTCTGGGCCAAGGCCTGCAGGCTGTTGAGGTTGATGTCGATCGACAGGGTGGCGATCACCTTGCCGTTGACGGCAAGGGGGAAGACGATGCTCGTCATCAGCACCCGCTGGCCATCGATGTCATAGAAGTAGGGCTCCACCACGCAAACCTTGCCGCTGCTGCGCGGGCACACCCACCACGTGTTGGCGGGCTGGCCGCTGGGGCCGACCTCGGTGTTGGCCATGTCATGCTCGGGCAGGGCCATGGCGGTCAGCTGGCCGGCACGTGGTTGCGACCAGTACAGCGCGAAACGCCCGGTTTCGTTGCTGCCCAGCTCTGGCTTGGCAGTGAACAGGTTGTCCTTGTGGTCCAGGGCGTTGGGCTCGAACACCAGCGACATGCCGAGCAGGTCGGGGTTGGCCTGCAATGCGGCGCGCACCTGGCGGGTCATGTCCTCGCGCAGGTCGTAGGCGTCGAGGAAGCGCTTTTCAGCCTGCTCGCGCAGGAACAGCACCTGGCGGGCGAAGCCGGCGCCGTACTGATAGGCGTCCATGAATTGACGGCGAATGTTCAAGGCCTGTACTTCACCTTGCGACTCGATGCGCCCCTGGGCCGCATCGGTGAGCATCTGCATGCTGCTCGCCTTGACCAGGTCCGAGCTGTGGTCCATGCGGTACAGCGAAAGGCCGACGAGCAGGGTGACGATGCCGGCCAGGCACAGACCGGCGAGCAGGGTGATCTTCCACTGGATGGAAAGTTGTCGCAAAGGCATGGGGCGAATCCCTTGTAATAGTTCTGGCTGTCGACTGTGTCGGCCATCGCGTTTTTTTCTTTATTTAAACGTTCAATTTAAATTAAGACGGGGCTGAGTAATGCGCCGCAACATGGCGCTTTTGACATCTGCCGCCCACTGCTTCAGAGTGCGCGCTTTTTTTCTGTCCTTATGAGGTAAGCCAACCATGAATGCAGTGATCGCCGCGGTCGGCATCATGCTGATACTCAGCCTG
Source organism: Pseudomonas sp. B21-031 (assembly GCF_024748985.1). NCBI lineage: Bacteria > Pseudomonadati > Pseudomonadota > Gammaproteobacteria > Pseudomonadales > Pseudomonadaceae > Pseudomonas > Pseudomonas sp. B21-031. The sequence goes on from NZ_CP087181.1 coordinate 2,531,357, forward strand.
TCGCGGGTACACGTGGTCATCGCCCTGATCATTGGTGCCTTGGTCGGCGGCCTGGTCGGCGGCTTGGGCATCGAGGGCACGCTGAAGGCCTTCAATGGCGGGCTGGGTGGCGGCGCCACCGTGGCATTGTCGTATGCGCTGCTGGGCGCCTTTGCCGTGGCCATCGCCAAGTCAGGGCTGGCGCACGCCCTGGCCGATCGGGCCTTGGCCATGATCGACCGCCAGGGCCATGCCAATGGCGGCAAGGTGAAGTGGATGATGATCGGCCTGATGCTGGTGGTGGCGGTGTCGTCGCAGAACATCCTGCCCATTCACATCGCCTTCATCCCGCTGCTGGTGCCGCCGCTGCTGTATGTGTTGACGCGTTTGCGCATCGACCGTCGGCTGATCGCCTGCGTGATCACCTTTGGCCTGATCACCCCGTACATGTTTCTACCGGTGGGCTTTGGCAACATCTTCCTCAACGAAATCCTGCTGGCCAACGTCGCCCGCGCCGGGGTCGATGTGAGCGGCGTCAATGTGACCCATGCCATGGCCATTCCGGCGGCGGGCATGCTCGTCGGCCTGTTGTTGGCGGTGTTCTTCAGCTATCGCAAGAAGCGCGACTACGACCTGGCGCGTATCGAGCAGGTCGAGCAGGTCAGCGTGCAATACAACCCGTTGACCCTGATGGTCGCTGGCCTGGCGATCGCGGCAGCGTTTATCGTCCAGCTGTTGCTGGACTCGATGATCATTGGCGCCATGGTCGGGTTCCTGATCTTCTCGCTGTCGGGCATCGTGCGCTGGAAAGACACTGACGACCTGTTCACCGAAGGCATGAAGATGATGGCCATGATCGGCTTCATCATGATTGCCGCGTCGGGCTTTGCCGACGTGATGAAGGCCACCGGCGAGGTCAAGAGCCTGGTCGAGACATCGGCGCAGTGGATCGACCACAGCAAGGGCGTCGGCGCTTTGCTCATGCTGCTGGTGGGTTTGCTGGTGACCATGGGCATCGGCTCGTCCTTCTCCACCGTGCCGATTCTGGCGGCGATCTTCGTGCCGCTGTGCGTGCAACTGGGCTTCGACCCCGTGGCCACGGTGTGCATCGTGGGTACCGCCGGGGCATTGGGGGATGCAGGTTCGCCCGCGTCGGACTCGACCTTGGGCCCGACTTCGGGCCTGAACGTGGACGGCCAGCACCACCACATCTGGGACACGGTGGTGCCGACCTTCATCCACTACAACCTGCCGCTGCTGGCGTTTGGCTGGTTGGCGGCGATGACGCTGTAAGACGGGGCGGGCATCAGCCCTTGTCGGGCGGCGGCGAGATCCTGTTGAGGACTGTGCTGCCGTCCTTGCTGCGGGTCAGGTAGACCGGCAGCACCTTGGGCAGGTTGTTGACCAGGCGCCCGACTTCGCGGGTGTTATAGATGCCGCTGATGCGGATCCGCCCGGTGCTGGCATCGGCCAGCAGCAGCGGGGCGTCGAGGTAGCGGTTGATCACCGGCAACGCCTGTTCCAGGCTCAGGTTATCGAGCACCAGCTTGCCATTGCGCCAAGCAAGGGCATTGCCGTAATCGTCGCTTTGCGCGAGTTGCGGCTCGAAATCGCCCTTGTGATAGCTGGCCTGCATCCCAGGGCCGAGACGGTAGCCGCCGGCACTGCCGTCGCTGGACACCAGCACCGAACCTTCCACCAAGGTGACCTTGACCTGGTCCTGGTACTTCCACACGTTGAACTGGGTGCCGGTTACCCGGGTCTGGCCGCGGCCTGCGTGGACGATGAAGGGGTGTGCACTGTCGTGCTGGACCTTGAAGAACGCCTCGCCGCGCTTGAGGGTAACCTGGCGCTGGTCCTTGAAGTTGAGGTATGTCAGCTCGGTATTGAGGTTGAGCTGCACCGTGCTGCCATCGCTCAGCTCTACGGTCTGCATCCGGTCGCTGGCTTCGAAGTGCTGGTAATGGTTGGGCAGCCAACCTTGTTCCCAGCCTATCCAACCTGCCAATGGCAGTACCGCCAGGGCGATGGCCGCAGCCGAGGCCAGCGGGCGCCAGTTGCGCACGCGTGCGGCCTGGCGTGACGGCGGGTTGAAATCGACCACGGTCGCGTTGCGCGGCAGCAGGTCGGCGGTCTGCCAGATCTCCAGCATCGCCTGGTATTCCTCGGCGTGCCGTGGGTCAGTCGCCAGCCAGCGGGCGAACGCCTCGCGTTCTGCCGCCGTGCAATCTTCGGCGTGCAGGCGCATGCACCAATGCGCGGCGGCGTCGGTAATGGCATCGTCTGGGCTGGGATTGAGGCGGTCGTGATTCATTGCGGCTCCGGGTTTTGCGCATTCTACCCTTGCTAGAGGGTTCCCGAGAACCGAGGTAATGGCGAATGACTATCAGTTGTGCCGGTTTTTCGTCGGATTTGCAATGGAATTTCAGCGTTTGAGAACCCTTCGCGGGCAGTGTCGGGGGGCGCTTACGCCCCCCACGCCGATCAGAACTGTTCTGCGTTCAACCCGTACAGGCTCGCGCTGCCGGCCTGGATACTGGCTTCCAGCCCAAGGCTGCGTGGCAACACGCGCTGGAAGAAGAACGCCGCACACGCCAGCTTTGCCTCATGGAAGGTTGGGTCTTGTTCGCGCTTGGCCTGCGCCACGGCGGCCATGCGCGCCCACATGTAGGCGTAGGCGGTCAGGCCGAACAAGTGCAAATACTCCACGGCCACGCTGCTGACCAGGTTGGCGTCCTCGCTTGCGCGTGCCCGCAGCCATGCGCTGGTGGCTTCCAGGCGCACAATACTGGCTTGCAGGGCTTCGCGGTACAGTGGCGCGGCAACGCTGAAGGCGCGCACTTCGGCGGTGAAACTGGCCAGTGCCTGGCCACCGTCTGCCAGCACCTTGCGCCCGAGCAGGTCGAGGGCCTGGATGCCGTTGGTGCCCTCATAGATCTGTGCGATACGTACGTCGCGCACGCGTTGTTCCTGACCCCATTCGCGGATGTAGCCATGGCCGCCATACACCTGCTGGCCGAGCACGCAGCTTTCCAGGCCGTTGTCGGTGAAAAACGCCTTGGCCACAGGCGTCAGTAGCGCCACCAGACGCTGGGCATGTTCGCGTTCTCCGGCGTCTTCGGCGTAGCGGGCCAGGTCCAGCTGTTGCCCCACGTAGGCCGCAAAGGCCCGGCCACCCTCGGTAAGCGTGCGCATGGTCAGCAGCATGCGCCGCACATCGCCATGCTGGATGATCGGGTCGGCCACCTTGTCCTTCGCCTGCAGGCCCGTGGCGGCGCGGCTTTGCAGGCGTTGGTTGGCGTAGCGTGCGGCGCTCTGGTACGACGCTTCGGCGCAGCCGATGCCCTGGATGCCAATGGACAGCCGCTCGTAGTTCATCATGGTGAACATGGCCGCCAGGCCCTTGTTCGCATCGCCTACCAGGTGGCCGATGGCGCCATCGAAGTTCATCACGCAGGTGGCCGAGGCTTTTATGCCCATCTTGTGCTCGATCGACCCGCACTGCACGGCGTTGCGCTCGCCCAGGTTGCCATCGGCATTGACGCGGTACTTGGGCACCAGGAATAGCGAGATGCCTTTGGCACCTGCCGGTGCGTCCGGCAACTTGGCCAACACCAGGTGGACGATGTTCTCGGTCAGGTCCTGCTCGCCACCGGTGATGAAGATCTTGCTGCCACTGATGCGGTAGCTGCCATCGGCCTGGGGCTCTGCGCGGGTGCGGATCAACCCTAGATCAGTACCGGCGTGGGGTTCGGTCAGGCACATGGTGCCGGCCCAGCGGCCTTCATAGAGCGGCGGCAGGTAGGTGGCCTTGAGTGTTTCGCTGGCGTGGGCGTCGATTGCCAGGCAACTGCCGGCACTCAAGGCCGAATACAGGCTGAAACTGCAGTCGGCGGCGTAGAGCATTTCTTCGAACAGTACGCCCAGCATCTTCGGCATGCCCATGCCGCCATGCTCGGGATTGCCGCCCAGGCCAACCCAGCCACCTTCCCGGTAGGTGCGCCAGGCGTCGCGAAAGCCATCCGGGGTGGTGACCTGGCCGGCTTCGAAGTGCACACCCTGCTCGTCACCGTTGCGGCTGAGCGGGGCGATCAGCTGGCTGGTGACCTTGGCCGCTTCTTCGAGGATGGCATCGGCGGTGTCGGCGTCGATGCGCTCGGCCAGGGCAGGGAGACGTGCCCACAGGGCAGGGGCGTCAAACACGTCATGCAGGACGAAGCGCATGTCGCGCAGGGGGGCGATGTAGTCGGTCATCAGGGGCTCGCTAGGTGCGCAAATAGGGGGCGGTGCTGGCCTCAGCGCCGGTCTGCCGGCGATAAGGCCAATGGGCGATCAGAGGGCCTTGGCCTGGTCCCTTAGCAGGTACTTCTGGATCTTGCCGGTGGAGGTCTTGGGCAGCTCGCCAAAAATCACGGTCTTTGGCACTTTGAACCCGGCCAGGTGCTCACGGCACCAGTTGGTGATGTCGGCTTCGCGGGTGTCTTCCCGGCCAGGCTTGAGTGCCACGAAGGCGCAGGGCGTCTCGCCCCATTTGTCGTCGGGGCGCGCCACCACGGCGGCTTCCAGCACCGCTGGGTGTTTGTAGAGGGCGTCTTCGACTTCGATTGTGGAGATGTTTTCGCCACCGGAAATGATGATGTCCTTGAGCCGGTCCTTGATCTCGACATAGCCATCGGCATGCCAGACTGCCAGGTCGCCAGTGTGGAACCAGCCGCCGCGGAAGGCCTCGGCCGTGGCCTCAGGGTTTTTCAGGTAACCCTTCATTACCGTGTTGCCGCGCATGAAGATCTCGCCCAGGGTGTTGCCGTCGCGCGGCACCGGGGCGAGGGTTTGCGGGTCGGCGACCATCAGGCCGTCGAGCGTCGGGTAGCGCACGCCCTGGCGTGACTTGATGCGTGCGCGCGCTTCCAGCGGCAGCGCGTCCCATTCCTCATGCCAGGCGCAGACCGTCACCGGGCCGTACACCTCGGTCAGGCCGTAGGTGTGGGTCACCTGGATGCCCATTTCTTCCACCGCGCCAATCACCTTGGCGGGCGGCGCGGCGCCTGCGACCATGGCCTGCACCGGGTGCTCGATGGCAGCCTTGGCGGCCTCAGGCATGTTGACCAGAGCGTTGAGCACGATGGGCGCGCCGCACAGATGGGTGACCCGGTGTTCGCGGATCAGGGTGAGGATCTTTTGCGGGTCGACCCGGCGCAGGAACACGTGGGTCCCGGCCAAGGCGGTGATGGTCCAGGGGTAGCACCAGCCGTTGCAGTGGAACATGGGCAGGGTCCACAGGTACACCGGGCGGTGGCCCATGGCCCAGGTCATCTGGTTGCCCAGCGCGTTGAGGTAGGCACCGCGATGGTGGTAGACCACGCCCTTGGGGTTGCCGGTGGTGCCGGAGGTGTAGTTGAGCGAAATGGCCTGCCATTCGTCATCGGGCCATTCCCAGGCAAATTCCGGGTCGCCCTCGGCCAGCAAGGCTTCGTAGTCAAGCGAGCTGACCGCGCGGCCTTCGCCGTACTCCGGGTCATCGACGTCGACCACCAGGGGCGGGTGTTCGAGCAAGGCCAGGGCGGCTTCGATGACCGTGTGGAACTCGCGATCGGTGATCAGCACCTTGGCCTCGCCGTGTTGCAGCATGAAGGCGATGGCTTCGGCGTCCAGGCGAACGTTGAGGGTGTTGAGCACCGCACCGGTCATGGGCACGCCGAAGTGCGCTTCGAGCATGGCCGGGGTGTTTGGCAGCATCACCGCGACCGTGTCGCCACGGCCGATGCCGCGTCCCACCAGGGCGCTGGCCAGGCGCCGGCAGCGTTGGTAGGTTTCCTGCCAGTTGCGGCGGATGGCGCCATGGATGACAGCCGGGTAGTTGCCGTACACCGCAGCGGTGCGTTCGATGAAGCTCAGTGGGGTGAGGGCGACATGGTTGACGGCAGAGGGCATCAGGCCCTGGGCATAGATCGACATGCGGTAATCCTGTAGGGGAGGCAAGCGCAGCCAGTGCGCGTGACCCCCGGTGGCTGATTGTTAGCTCTGTTCAGGGTGTGGAAAAGCGTACGGTTGGCCGCTTTCCCCTGTCGCAGTTTTACGCGAGTCGCTATGGTAGATGGAATATCGACTATAGCAATATAGTAAAACTACTATAACAACGAGTTGCACGCCGTGGACAAGACCCTGTCTCCCTTGCTCGCCAAAGACCCACAGCCCAGCCTGTTGCTGGCCGCCGATGCCAGGCCGCTGGCCACCAACCCGGCCTTGCAGGCCTTGCTGCACGAAGGCCCGCTGCTGGCGGCCTGGCTACCGGCCAACTGCGCCGCGCTGGTGCGGGCCTGCCTGCGGCAGCACCGGGCAATTGCCGACGTGGAAGTACAGGTTGGCGAGCGCATCGTGCTGTGGACCTTCATCCCAGATGACCAGGGCCAGCAGGTGCTTGGCCGCTGCCGTGACGCCAGCGCCGAACGCCAGGGTGCCCGCGAAGCCAGCCGCGCCCGGCGCCTGTACCGTTTGATCATCGAGAACACCACGGACCTGATCTCCCGGCACAGCCCTGACGGGCGCTTCCTCGACGCCTCGCCGGCGGCCTTCCGCCTGTTGGGCCGGTGGCCCGAGCAACTGCGTGGCATGGCCGTGCGGACCTTGCTGCACCCGCGTGAACGCCGCCAGGTACTAGCTCAGGCTGCTGCTGCCCTGGACCAGGACGGCTACCACACCATGACCTGCCGGGTGCGCCAGGCCGCGGGCGGCTACCGCTGGTTCGAGATCGCCAGCCGTGCCATCCGCGAGACCTACACCGGGGCAGTGGTGGAAATCGTCAGTGTTTCCCGTGATATCACCTTGCGCATCGAAGCCCAGGAGAGCCTGGCCCACAGCGCGCGGCTGGCCACTTTGGGCGAGCTGGCCTCGGGCATCGCCCACGAGATCAATCAGCCGTTGGCGGCGGTGGTCAACTATGCCAACGCCAGCCAGCGTTACTTGCAAGGCCTGGAGCGCGACCCGCAGGCGCGTGAGCGGGTCGGCCAGGGGCTGCAGCGCATCACCGAGCAGGCTACCCACGCCGCGCAGGTGATCCGCCGGCTACGCGTGTTCCTGCGCAAAGGCCCCCGCCGGCTGCAGGCGCTCGACATGCTCGATGTGGCCAATGAAGCCATGCGCCTGTGTGCCTGGGAGGCGGCGCGCGACCAGGTCAGCATCGAACTGCGCATGAGCGCGCAATTGCCGGCGGTGTATGCCGACCGGGTGTTGCTGGAGCAGGTACTGCTGAACCTGCTGCGCAATGCCATCGATGCCAATCGCGAGCAGCAGGGCGAACGGCCCTCACGTATCCTGCTGGGCGCCGTGCGCGAAGGCGACGGCGTGTTGGTCGAGGTCACCGACCAAGGGCCGGGCGTGGCGGCCGAGCGCCTGGATGAAATCTTTACCCCATTCACCACCAGCAAGGCCGATGGCCTGGGGCTGGGCCTGAGCATGAGCCGCAGCCTCATCGAAGGCTTTGGTGGCAGCTTATGGGCGCGTGCGGGCGAGAACGGTGGGTTGGTGTTGTGCTGCCGCTTGGCAGTGAGCAGGGAATAACGGGAGGTCAGGGTGCAAGCGAAGGTGTATGTGGTCGACGACGACCAGGGCATGCGTGATTCCACGGTCTGGCTGCTGCAGTCGGTGGGGCTCGAGGCCCTGTCGTTTGCTGGTGGGCAGGCGTTTCTGGACGCGTGCATCGATGACGGCCCGGCCTGCGTGCTGCTGGATGTGCGCATGCCTGGGCTGGGCGGGCTGGCGGTGCAGCAGTTGATGAAGGACCGGGGCTTGGACCTGCCGGTGATCTTTGTCAGCGGCCATGCCGACGTGCCGATCGTGGTTAGGGCCTTCAAGGCGGGTGCCTGCGATTTCATCGAAAAACCCTACAGCGACCAGTTGCTGCTCGACAGTGTGCAGGCGGCATTGGAGCGAGCAGGGCGCGCGCGTCAGGGCGACCAGGCATTGGCCCAGGTTCAGGTGCGGGTCGATGGCCTGACGCCACGGGAGCGCGATGTGTTCGTGCCGTTGGCCCAGGGCTTGAACAACCGCGAGATCGCCGAGCGCCTCGGGGTTAGCGTAAAGACCGTTGACCTGTACCGGGGGCGGGTGATGAAACGGCTGCAAGCAGGAAGCCTGGCGGAACTGGTAGGCATGGCGATTGCCTGCGGCGCTGTGCCAGCGTTGGGTTTGGCACCTGAGCGGTGACCTAACAGAAATTTGATCTGGCAGGGACTTGTGGGAGCAACTGTCTTGTGGTGCTTGTGCCGGCCTCATCGCTGGCAAGCCAGCTCCCACAGGTACAGCGCTGGCCTTGAGCACTGAAAGGTCCCTGTGGGAGCCAGCTTGTTCAAGAAAAGCGCGGCCAAATCATGAAATTTTGCATAGCACCCTAATCAAAGCTTTGACATTCACTGCCTAGGCAGTAATATTTTTAAACAATTAACCGGGCAGACTCCATGGCGCATTTCTCTCCAGAAAACTTCCAGACCTGTGCCATCGGCATGCTGCTGGGCCGCGCGGCGATCCTCAAGGACCGCATTCTCGACTGGCACCTCGAATCAGAGGGCGTCACCGCCGCGCAGTTCAAGGTGTTGATCATCGTCACCCAGTACCAGGTGGACACCCCGGCCGAGCTGTGCCGCTACCTGGGCCTGGACAGCGGTTCGATGACCCGCATGCTCGACCGCCTCGAGCAGAAGGGCCTGATCCTGCGCAACCGCTGCGCCGACGACCGACGCCAGGTGCGCCTGGCCTTGACCGCCGATGGCCAGCGCCTGGCGGACCGGCTGCCAGAAATCGGAGCGGCAGCGATGAACGAATTGTGCGGCGCACTGCAACCCGAAGAGCTCAAGACGCTCGAGCGCTTGTTGGCCAAGGTGCTGCTCAGCGCTGGCGACCCTTTGACGATCCGCCGCTTTGGCGATCGTTGACCCCTGTTACGCATTATCCAAGGTATTGTCATGGCCACTTCCACAGACACCCCAACCCCTGCCGACGCGCCTGCGCCGTCGCGCAAACGCAAGGCCTGGCTGCTTGGCTTGCTTCTGCTGCTGATCCTCGGCGGTGTCGGCGCCTGGGCCTGGTATTCCCTGGTCGGGCGCTGGCACGAAAGCACCGATGACGCCTACGTCAATGGCAACGTGGTGGAGATCACCCCGCTGGTGACCGGCACCGTCACCAGCATTGGTGCCGATGACGGCGACCTGGTTCACGCCGGCCAAGTGCTGCTGCAGTTCGACCCGTCCGACAGTGAGGTGGCGCTGCAGTCCGCCGAAGCCAAGCTGGCGCGCACGGTGCGCCAGGTGCGCGGTTTGTACAGTAATGTCGATGGGCTCAAGGCCCAGTTGCAGACGCGCCAGGCCGAATTGCAAAAGGCCCAGGACAACTACAACCGGCGCAAGGTGCTGGCCGACAGCGGTGCGATTGCGGCAGAAGAAATCTCCCACGCCCGTGACGACCTGAGTGTGGCCCAGAGCGCCCTGGCCAGCGCCCGTCAGCAGCTCAACACCAGCACCGCGCTGGTCGACGACACCGTGGTTTCCTCGCACCCTGAAGTGATGGCAGCCGCTGCCGACCTGCGCCAGGCTTACCTCGACAACGCCCGCACCACCCTGGTGGCGCCGGTGACCGGGTATGTCGCCAAGCGTACCGTGCAACTGGGCCAACGCCTGCAGCCGGGCACCGCGACCATGGCGGTGATCCCCCTGGACCAGGTGTGGATCGATGCCAACTTCAAAGAAACCCAGCTGCGCGACATGCGTATCGGCCAGCCGGTGGAAATCAGCGCCGACCTGTACGGCAGCGCGGTCAAGTACAGCGGTACGGTCGACAGCCTCGGTGCAGGTACTGGCAGCGCGTTTGCCCTGCTGCCGGCGCAAAATGCCACCGGCAACTGGATCAAGATCGTGCAGCGGGTGCCGGTGCGTATTCATTTGAGCCCGGACCAGCTCAAGGACCATCCGCTGCGTATCGGCTTGTCGATGCTGGTGGAGGTCGACTTGCACGACCAGAGCGGCCCGACCCTGGCCCAGCAACCGCCGCAGCAGGCCAGCTACACCACCCAGGTGTACGACCGCCAACTGGTCGATGCCGATAACCTGATCGCCCGGCTGATTCACGAGAACAGCGCATCCGGCAAGACGGCGCAGCGATGAGCAACCAGGCTGCCGCCCAGTTCACGCCGCCGAGCCTGTTGCTGACCACCATCGGGCTGTCGCTGGCAACGTTCATGCAGGTGCTCGACACCACCATCGCCAACGTGGCCTTGCCGACCATTTCCGGCAACCTGGGGGTGAGCTATGAGCAGGGCACCTGGGTGATCACCTCGTTCGCCGTGAGCAACGCCATTGCCTTGCCGCTGACAGGCTGGCTGAGCCGGCGCTTTGGCGAGGTGAAGTTGTTCATCTGGGCCACGTTGCTATTCGTGCTGGCATCGTTCTTGTGTGGCATCGCCCAGTCTATGCCGGAGCTGGTGGGCTTTCGTGTGTTGCAGGGCGTGGTGGCGGGGCCGTTGTACCCGATGACCCAGACCTTGCTGATAGCGGTATATCCGCCGGCGAAACGGGGGATGGCCCTGGCGCTGTTGGCAATGGTCACGGTGGTGGCGCCGATCGCCGGGCCGATACTGGGGGGCTGGATCACCGACAGTTACAGCTGGCCGTGGATCTTCTTCATCAACGTGCCGATCGGGCTGTTTGCCGCCGCTGTTGTACGCCAACAGATGCGCTCGCGGCCGGTGGTGACCAGCCGCCAGCCGATGGACTATATCGGGCTTTTGACGCTGATCGTGGGGGTGGGGGCGTTGCAGGTGGTGCTCGACAAGGGCAATGACCTGGACTGGTTCGAGTCGTCGTTCATCATCATGGGCAGCTTGATCTCGGTGTTGTTCCTGGCGGTGTTCGTGATCTGGGAGCTGACCGATCGGCATCCGGTGGTCAACCTGCGGCTGTTCGTGCACCGCAACTTCCGGGTCGGCACCATCGTGTTGGTCGGGGGCTATGCGGGGTTCTTCGGTATCAACCTGATCTTGCCGCAGTGGTTGCAGACGCAGATGGGTTATACGGCGACCTGGGCGGGGCTGGCGGTGGCGCCCATCGGGCTGTTGCCGGTGATCATGTCGCCCTTTGTCGGCAAGTACGCGCACCGGTTCGACTTGCGGCTGCTGGCGGGGTTGGCGTTTCTGGCGATTGGCACGAGCTGCTTCATGCGTGCTGGGTTTACCAGTGAGGTGGACTTCCAGCATGTGGCGTTGGTGCAGCTGTTCATGGGGATTGGCGTGGCGCTGTTCTTCATGCCGACGTTGAGCATTTTGCTGTCGGACTTACCGCCGCATCAGATAGCCGATGGCTCGGGGCTGGCGACCTTTCTGCGTACGCTGGGGGGGAGTTTTGCGGCGTCGCTGACGACGTGGATCTGGATACGGCGGGCGGATCAGCATCATGCGTATCTGAGTGAGAATATCAGCCAGTTTGATCCGGCGACGCGGCATACGCTGGAGCAGCTTGGGGGGGCCAGTGTGCAGAACTATGCGCGGTTGGAGCAGATCGTGAATGCGCAGGCTTACATGATGTCTACGGTGGACTATTTCATGATGATGACTTGGGTGTTTGCGGGGTTGATTTTGTTGGTTTGGTTTGCGCGGCCGCCGTTTACGGCTAAGGCTGGGCCTGCTTCTGCGGGGCATTGATTCTTTGGCTAAAGATGGGGCCTTCGCTGGTATTGAGAGATAGGCAGGGGCCAGTTGCCGGGGCGACGCTTAGTCACCTTTCCGCCCTTACGGCGGGTCACTTTTTGGCAAACGCCCCAAAAAGTAACCAAAAAGGGCTGCGCTCCATCATCCGGCCCCTACGCTGCGCTTCGGGGTCCCCTCGCTACGGCCTTGCTCCCGGGAGGACCGCGCTGCAGGGCCCATCCTGGGCCCCAGCGCTTGACGGGCATCCTTGCCCGTCACCTCCCTCCGCAAGGCCTGCGCTCGGCCTCCTGAGTCGCTGAAGGTCAAAAGCCAGATCAAGATCACGATCAAGATCAAGATCAAGAGCTGGATCAAGGGCCGGATCAAGAGCTGGGGCAACGTCGCGTGCGATTGTGCGCTTTGGGGAAGGGGTGGCATTCCCATGCGTTGGCATTTGTCCTATTGTCGAAAGCCCACTTTCAACAGCATTGGCAGACCCATGGAGAACGTCATCGTCATTACTGGCGCCAGCCGAGGTATCGGCGCGGCGACAGCCCTGCTGGCCGCTCGGCAGGGGTATCGTATCTGCATCAACTACCACGCGGATGACCAGGCTGCCGAGCGCGTCCTTGGGCAGGTTCGCGCGCTTGGCGCCGAAGCGATCGCGGTGCGGGCCGATGTCAGTGTCGAGGATGAAATCATTCAGCTGTTCCAGCGTGTCGATGAGGCGCTTGGCCCGGTGACTGCACTGGTCAACAATGCGGGCACCATCGGCCAGCAGAGCCGTGTCGAGGAGATGTCCGAGTTTCGCTTGCTCAAGATGATGAAGACCAACGTCGTGGGGCCCATGCTTTGTGCCAAACATGCGCTATTGCGCATGGCGCGTCGGCATGGCGGGCAGGGCGGGGCGATCGTCAACGTCTCTTCAGTGGCTGCGCGCCTGGGCTCGCCTAACGAATACGTCGACTACGCGGCCTCCAAAGGCGCGTTGGATACTTTTACCCTTGGCTTGGCCAAGGAAGTGGCAGGCGAGGGCGTGCGGGTCAATGGCGTGCGCCCAGGCTATATACACACCGGCTTCCATGCGCTTTCCGGTGACCCGGACCGGGTCGCCAAGCTCGAACCCGGGTTGCCCATGGGCCGCGGCGGCCGGCCAGAAGAAGTCGCCGAAGCCATTGTCTGGTTGCTCTCGGACAAGGCCTCGTATTCCACCGGCAGCTTCGTCGATCTGGGCGGCGGACGCTGAGGGGCTTATCCTTCCAGTAACTGGCCGACCTGCTCGGCCAGTGCCTCGAGGCTGAAGGGCTTGGTCAGCACGCGCATGTCGGTTTCCAGGTTGCCGTTAGCCAGCGCTGCACTCTCGTCATAGCCCGTGACGAAGAGCACCTTGAGCCCGGTGTAACGCCCGCGCAACGTGTCGGCCAACTGGCGCCCGTTGATCCCGCCCGGCAAGCCCACGTCGCTGATCAGCAGGTCGGGCGCCGGTTGCTCTGCCAAGCCTGCAAGCGCTTGGGGGCCATCTTCGAACATCATCACGTCGTGGCCCAGGTCATGCAGCACTTCTGCAATCACCAGGCGCATGGCGCTGACATCCTCGACCACGGCGATCCGCTTTGTCGCGCCTGTATTCGAGCGCGGTACCGGTGCTGCGGGTTTGAGTACGGCAGGGGCAGGCTGCGCGTGGTGTCGCGGCAGCAGCAAGCGCACCGTGGTGCCCTGGCCCTGGGACGATGCGATGTGCAGTTGCCCACCGGACTGGCGCACAAAACCGAAGACCATCGACAACCCCAGGCCCGTGCCGCGGCCAAGCGGTTTGGTGGTGAAAAACGGGTCGACGGCGCGGTTCAGGGTCTCATCCGTCATGCCACTGCCGTTGTCTTCGACGCTGAGGCAGAGGTAGTCGCCAGGCTTCAGCTCAAGCTGCGCAGCTTGCTCGCTGGTCAACGAGACATTGCACAGGGCGATGCAGACCCTGCCCCCATCGGGCAGGGCATCGCGTGCATTGATGCACAAGTTGAGCAGGCTGCTTTCAAGCTGGGGAGGGTCGATATGCACCGTCCAGCAAGCCTCGCTGCACTGGTAGTCGAGTTCGATGTGGGGGCCGGTGCTGCGGCAGATCAGGTCCAGCATGCCGGTGACCAGCTCTGCGACATCGGTAGCGCGTGGCTGCAAGGTCTGTTGACGGGAGAACGCGAGTAATCGATGAACAAGCGCCGCAGCCCGTTGTGCTGCACTATGGGCGCTTTCCAGCAAGGGGGTGATGGTTGCCTTGGGCTGGTCGATGGCCACCCTGTCCCTGGCCAGCTCCAATGCACCGAGTATGCCGCCGAGCAGGTTGTTGAAGTCGTGCGCAACGCCCCCTGTCAGCTGACCTACAGCCTCGATTTTCTGCGCTTGGCGCAAAGCTTCTTCGGCCTTCTGGCTCTGCGCCACGGCTTGTTCGACACGCTGCTCAAGCTCTGCATTGAGGTCTTGAAGGGCACTCTCAGCGCGCTTGCGCGCTGTCACATCACGAAAGATGACCGCAACCTGATGATTGTGGGCCGGTTCGATACGGATTGCCGCCAGCCCAAGGCAGCGGCCGGTGGCAAGCAACTCATGCTCGAAGTACAACGGATTGCCAGTGCGCTCCACGGTGCCGAAGTAGTCGAGCCAGACATGGGCCTCGTCGGGTATCACTTCACGCAGGGTGCGGCCCACGACATTGGGCAGCCCGGCATGGCGGCAGTAAGCCGGGTTGGCCATCAGGTGTACATAATCGCTCAATGGCCCAAGCGGGCCATCGATGAACTGGATGATGCAGAAGCCTTCTTCCATGTTCTCGAACAGAAAGCGGTAGCCTTCCGACGCCTGCGCGCGTGCGTTCAAGCGCAACAGTTCGCTGCTCAACAGGCTGTTTTGCTGTTCGAGATGATCGATTCGCTGGCGTAAAACCTCCAGCTCATCGGTTGTGTTCAAGCAATCACCGGGCATTCATTTCGCTCCATCGATAAACCACGGGCCGCTAGTGCGTCAGCAGCTGTGCGACCCTTTCCACGAGTGCCGCCAGGTCAAAGGGTTTGGTCAATACACTGGATGCTTCCAGGGGCTGGCCGTGGCTGAGTACGGCGCTTTCATCGTAACCGGTGATGAACAGCACTTTAATGTGCGGGTGCCGGGTGCGGCTTCGGTCTGCGACTTGTCGCCCGTTCAGCCCACCGGGCAGGCCGATATCGGTGATCAGCAGGTGCGGCGGCGGGCAGCGCTCGAGGTACGCCAGCGCGCTTGGGCCGTCGGCGAATGCCTGGACGTCATGGCCGAGCTCTTCGAGTACTTCGCGGATGACCAGGCGCAGAGGCTCCTGGTCTTCTACCAGCACGATTTGCCCAGCCTGCACGCTGTTGCAACTCGTCGGCAGGTGAGCCGGGGTTTCGAAGCTGTTCGTCGCTTGCCGCGCAAGGTGGCGCGGCAGATACAGTTCGACCAGCGTGCCTTCATCGGGGTTGGACAGGATGCGCATCTGGCCCCCAGACTGGCGCACAAAACCGTAGACCATGGAAAGCCCAAGGCCAGTGCCCTGGCCCATCGGCTTGGTGGTGAAGAACGGATCCACCGCGCGCGCCGCGACCTCAGCCGACATGCCTCGCCCGTTGTCCTTGACCCCAAGGCGTAGGTAATCGCCAGCAGCCAGGTCGAGGCTTTGGGCGAGCGGCGGGTCAAGGGTCAGGTTGTCGCCGCTGAGGGTAATTGCGCCACCTTCTGGCAGTGCGTCTCGGGCGTTGATGCATAAGTTGAGCAGGGCGTTTTCCAGCTGAGGCGGGTCGATGAACGTTGGCCACAGGTGCTGCGGGAAGTGGCTGTGCAACTGGATGGACGGGCCGATGCTGCCACGGACCAGCTGCTCCATGCCATTGACCAAGCGGGTGACATCGGTGGGCTGCGGTTGCAGCGTCTGCTGGCGCGAGAACGCCAGCAGGCGGTGCACGACGGCGGCGGCACGCTGCGCCGCGCCACTGGCAACGTCCAGCAAGCTGTCGAGTTGGTCGTGACGCGCCTGTTGCAAGCGTTGCTGCATCAATTCCTGGGCCGCCAGGATGCTACCCAGCAGGTTGTTGAAGTCATGGGCGATGCCCCCACTCAAGTGCCCCACAGCCTCCATTTTCTGCGCATGCCGCAGTGCCTCTTCAGCGTTGAGCAGGCGCTGCTGGGCGGCGACGCGTTCGCTGATGTCATAAGCGAACAGGTAGGCACCAAGAATCGCGCCATCAGGGTCGCGAAGGCAGTTGAAGCGCAGCTCGTAATGCCGTTGTGCAGCCCCTGTGCCGAAACGCTGGGTTATCGTGAACTGCTCGCCCGCCAGTGCACGCTGCCACATCGGCATGATCACGTTCAGGTCGGTGAGGTTGTCGCCCATCAGCGCGGGCAAATAGTCGCCCACTTCCGGGGTGGCGCCATACAAGTAATGAAATTCCAGCTTGGCCTGCCGGTTGATCGCCAGCCAGCGCAAGTTGCTGTCGATCATGTGCACGTTAGCCAGGCTGTGCTCGACCACTTCAGCAAACAACCGGCGCTCTGCCAGCGCCGCATTGACCCGCTCTTCGAGCTCTTCGTTCATGCGCTGCAGGGCCAGCTCTGCACGACGCCGTTCGGTGACATCCTTGAACAGCACCGCCACCTGGCGCCGCTCAGCGGGTTCGACGCGAAAGGTGGTGACGGACAGGACATGGCCAGTGGCAACCAGCTCCTGTTCGAAGTGCAGCGGCTCGCCGGTGCGCAGCACTTCGCCGTAGCGGGCTACCCAATCATCCGCCTCGTCGGGGACCATCTCGCGCAGTTTTTGCCCGACCACGTTGGGGATGCCGGCATGTTTCGCATACGCCGCATTGGCTACGACATGCACGTAGTCACTCAAGGGGCCATGTGGCCCATCGAAGAACTCAATGATGCAGAACCCTTCGTCCATGGTGTCGAACAAGGAGCGATAGAGAATCTGATCGTGTTCCTGGTAGCTCGCCAACTGCGACTCCAGCAGTGCGTTACGGCGCTCCAGGTCTTCGACGTGTTGGCGCAGGGAAAGCAGGTCGCGGGAAGGCATGCCGACGTCCGACGAGATTAAAGGCCCAAACTCTAACGTGTTCACCCCAAGGGCGAAAACACCCTTAACGCAAATGCGCAGCCACACCCAGCAAGCGATCGATCCGCTCACCCAGTGCCTTGAGCTCGAAGGGCTTGGACAGCACCTCGGTACGCTCTGCAGACCAGCCTCGGGCCATGCTGCTGGCAATGTCGTAGCCGGTGATCAGTATCACCGGCGCTTCACTGGCAAGGCACCGGTAGGCCTCTGCGAGCTGGTTGCCGTCGATGCCGCCGGGCAGGCCGACATCGGTGATCAACAAGTCAGGCAATGGGCCGTGCTGCAACGCCACGAGTGCGCTGCGGCCGTCCTCGAAAACCTGAACCTGGTGGCCCAGCTCTTTCAGCACTTCGCCGAGTACCAGGCGCAGGGTCGCTTGGTCTTCTACCAGCATGATCCGGTGTGGCCTGTGAAGCGGCCTGGCGTCAGCATGTTCAGGTGCAGTGCAAGAGTGCGCGGGCGTGATGTTTTCGTCCCGGGGCAAATACAGGTGGACGCTGGTGCCTTGCCCGGGCGTGCTGTCGATGCGTAATTGCCCGCCAGACTGGCGCACGAAGCCATAGACCATCGACAGCCCCAGGCCAGTACCCTGGCCCATGGGTTTGGTCGTGAAGAACGGGTCGAGGGCACGCTGCATCACGTCCTTGCTCATGCCCATGCCGGTGTCGTCCACCCGAATGTGCAAAAACTGCCCTGGCGGCACGTCCAGGCGGCGGGCCTGCTCGTCGTCGAGCTCGGCATTCTCACAGCCAATGCGCAGGGCACCACCCAGGGGCATGGCGTCGCGGGCGTTGATACACAGGTTAAGCAGGGCGTTTTCCAGCTGTTGAGGGTCGATACGGATCGACCACTGGCTAGCCAGTGTTCGGTCCTGCAAGTCGATGTGTGAATCGATCGAACTGCGGATCAGGTCGTGCATGCCGGCCACCAACCGCTGTACATCGACCGGTTGCGGCAGCAGCGTCTGCTGGCGCGAAAAAGCCAGCAGGCGCTGCACCAGCGAGGCAGCGCGCAGCGCGTTATCTTTGCCGACTTCGAGCAGCCTGGCGGTGTCCAGCACGCGATGCTGACTCAGGCGTTGCTCGGCCAGCTCCAGTGCGCCGAGGATGCTGCCAAGCAGGTTGTTGAAGTCATGGGCAATGCCACCGGTCAATTGGCCGACGGCTTCCATTTTCTGTGATTGGCGCAGTGCTTCTTCGGTTTGGTGCAAGCGTTCCTGCTCGGCAATGCGCTCGGTGATGTCGTAGGCGAACATATAGCCGCCCTGGATGCGCTGCTGCGCGTCGAGCAGCGGGTGGTAGCGGATTTCATAGTGGCGCAGGGCGTCAGGTGGCCCGAGGGCGATGGTATCGATAAACGCTTCGCCGGCCAGTAGGCGCGGCCACACCGGGGCCAAGCGGCCCATGATGTCCGGTTGGTTGGCGAGAAACTGCGGGATGTAATCACCGATCTGCGGCACAAAACCGCGCCACCGCTGGAAGGTTTCGCGGGCTGTGCGATTGATCGCCAACAGGCGCATTTTGCGGTCGGCTGCAAACACATTGGCCAAGCTGTTATCGACCAGTTCGCCGAGCAGATTGTTGTTTGCCTGCGCAATGTCACCGCGCTGGCCCAGCAGGGTTTCCAGCTCTGCGACACGCGCCTGCAGTTGCTCGTGGGAAGCTTGCGTGACTGGCTGCATGGTGGCGAACCGGTGAGCGGATCGGGCAACTATAGTCGCGACGCAGGCTGACAGCTATCAAAACGAACGAATGATTCGCCCGAGGGTTTCCATGGCCTTTTCGGCGCCCTCATGCCAGGGGCTGCCGTAGTTCAGGCGGATGCAATTACCGAAGCGACGGGTCGGTGAAAAGATGGGGCCGGGGGCGATGCTGATGCCCTGGGCCAAGGCCATGTGGAACAGCTTGAGCGCATCCATCTGCTCTGGCAGTTCAAGCCACAGGAAGTAGCCCCCAGACGGTTGGCTGACCCGCGTCTGCGCCGGGAAGTGGCGGGAGATGGCGGCGAGCATGTTGGCTTGCTGGCCTTCCAGCGCGTAGCGCAGCTTGCGCAAGTGGCGGTCATAGCCGCCGTGTTGCAGGTAGTCGGCGATGGCCGCCTGGGCCGGCATCGATGCGCACAGCGAGGTCATCAACTTGAGGCGCTCGATCTTCTGCGCGAAACGCCCGGCGGCCACCCAGCCGATGCGGTAGCCGGGCGCCAGGCTCTTGGCGAACGAACCGCAGTGCATCACCAGGCCTTGAGTGTCGAAGGCCTTGGCGGGCTTGGGTGCCTGTTGCGCGTAATACAGTTCGGCGTAGACGTCGTCTTCGATCAGCGGCACCTGGTGGCGTGCCAGCAACTCGACCAGCGCCTGCTTCTTGGCCTCCGGCATGCTGGCGCCTACCGGGTTCTGGAAGTTGGTCATGCACCATACGGCCTTGACCGGGTGCTTCTCCAGGGTCTGCGCCAGTACGCTCAGGTCCATGCCTTCGCGCGGGTGAACGGGAATTTCCACGGCTTTGAGTTTGAGCCGCTCCAGCACTTGCAGGCAGGCATAGAAGGCCGGCGCTTCAATCGCCACCAGGTCGCCGGGTTCGGTCACGGCCTGCAGGCACAGGTTCAGGGCTTCCAGCGCGCCGTTGGTGATCAGCAGTTCTTCCATCGGCAGCATCAGCCCGCCGACCATGTAGCGCAGGGCAATCTGCCGACGCAGTTGGGGGTTGCCGGGCGACAGGTCGGTGACCACCATGCGCGGGTCCATCGCGCGGCTGGCACTGGCCAGCGAGCGTGACAGGCGCTGCAATGGGAACAGTTCGGGGCTTGGGAAGGCCGAGCCGAACGGCACCGTGTTGGGGTCCTTTATCGAGTCGAGGATGGAGAACACCAGCGCGCTGACGTCGACATCGGTGGACTCGCTGACCGGCTGCAAGGCCTGTGGTTCGCAGAACTGGCGCGGTGCATGGGCGTTGACGAAGTACCCCGAACGCGGGCGCGCGCGAATCAACCCGCGCCGTTCCAGCAGGTAATAGGCCTGGAACACCGTGGATGGGCTGACCCCGTGGGTCTGGCTGGCATAGCGCACCGACGGCACCCGCTGGCCAGGACCTAGCACACCCGAGCGGATCAGTTCGGCAATGTCATCGGCGAATCGTTCGTAGCGTTTCATTCTGGCCTTCTGTCGAAGCCTGGCAGGCAAGGTGGAAAAACAGTGTAAGGGATCAGCGGTTCATCGGTGCGACGAAGCGGCTTTGGGCCACGCTGCGCACGGCAGGTTCATCACTGTCCTGCACCTCGAAACTCAAGGTTTGCGAACTGCTGGTCGGGCGTTCTGCAAGCATCGCCACCGAGACCGGCAGTTCGCTCATTTCGCCAGCCGGGATGATGAACTCGGTCTTGCCCTGCAGGGTGAAGCCGTCAGCGTCCAGCAGGCGCAGGTGATAGCGCTGGGTGCTTTCGGTCTTGTTGATGACCTTGAGCAGGTAGATGTTCTCGATCTGGCCGTGGGCGTTCTCGCGGAACAGGCCGCGGTCCTTGATCACGTCCAGCGACACCATCGGGCGCAGCTGCAAGGCAATGACCAGCGCGCCGACCATCACCACCAGTGCCGCGGCGTAGCCCAACAGGCGCGGGCGCAGCCAGTGGGTGGTGCCGCCCTGCAGGCTGTGCTCGGACTTGTAACCGATCAGGCCGCGGGCATAACCCATTTTGTCCATAACCCCGTCACAGGCGTCGATGCAGGCCGCGCAGCCGATACAGGCCATCTGCAGGCCGTCGCGGATGTCGATGCCGGTAGGGCAGACCTGCACGCACATCGTGCAGTCGATGCAGTCGCCCAGGCCTTGGGCGTGGGCGTCGCTGCCTCTCTTGCGCGGGCCACGGGTTTCGCCGCGGCGCGGGTCGTAGGCCACCGCCAGGGTGTCCTTGTCGAACATCACGCTTTGGAAGCGGGCATAAGGGCACATGTGCAGGCACACCGCCTCGCGCAGCAAGCCGGCGTTGATGTAGGTGGCGGCGGTGAAGAACAACACCCAGAACAGCGCGACGCCACTCAATTGCAAGGTGATCAGTTCTGCCGCCAGGGGCCGTATGGGGGTGAAGTAGCCGACGAAGGTCAGGCCGGTGAGCAAGCCAATGGCCAGCCACAGGCTGTGCTTGAGCGCCCGGCGGGCCAGTTTTTCCAGGCTCCAGGGGGCAGCGGCCAGCTTGATGCGCTGGTTGCGGTCACCTTCGCTGACCTTTTCGCACCACATGAACAACCAGGTCCAGGTACTTTGTGGGCAACTGTACCCGCACCACACGCGGCCGGCGTAGACCGTGATGGCGAACAGTCCAAAGGCGCAGATGATCAACAGCGCAGACAGCAGGATGAAGTCCTGCGGCCAGAACGTTGCGCCGAAGATATGGAACTTGCTGCTGCCCAAGTCCCAGAGCACTGCCTGGCGGCCGTTCCAGGTCAGCCAGGCAGTGCCGAAGAACAGTGCGAACAACGCCCCCGCAAAACCGATCCGCAGGTTGCGGTACAGCCCGGTGAAACTGCGGGTGTGAAGGCCGCTGTCAACGTGGCGTTTGGCGGCTGAACTTGCGGACGCGGCGATCTCGGTAAAGGGGATTCTATCGTTCATGGCTCGGTGCTCATCAGGCCTCGATCAGGCATGAGCACTATGGCCCCCGAGCTGTTATCAGCACAGGCTCAGGTTTGGCGATAAAAACCGTATCAGATGATCAGCAAAACCACGCCAGGCCTTAGATTACCGAGCCTGGCACGCTGGTCTTCAGATGCCTGCGGCTATCCACCGCACCCGCTACGGTCAGGGCATCAGCTTCTGCTTCGGTGATTGGCACCCGTTCCCCCGCCAGCACCGCCACCGACATGCGCAGCTGCTCATCGGTGATGATTTCGATGGCAGGGCCATCGCCTTCGAGGTGCACATGGTCGCCGATGAGCGTGCAACGGCGGGTGCTTTCGTCGATTTCAACCGGCATGGGAATGTCCTCTTGGTGGCGGTTACAGGTGTGACCACGGTGCAGAGGTGGTTGCTGCATCGATCCGCTGGGCGGGATATATCGCACTTGCCGGCGCTGCGCGAGTCAACTCTCACAGAGGCACCCCCAGCGCATTCTGGTCAGGAGCGTCACGATGAACCCTTGGTGGCATCCGATTTGGCAAACCATTCAGGCTGAGTTCGCCGACCTCGGCGACGAGCGCGAAGTCACGCAGGTGCTGGTGCGCCTGCTGATGGCGGCCGTGCTGGGTGCTGTGCTGGGTTTTGAGCGTGAGCACAAAGGCAAGTCTGCCGGCGTGCGCACCCACATGCTGGTCTCGCTGGGCGCTGCGCTGTTCGTGTTGGCGCCGAGCATGGCCGGGGCCGACGAGCAGGCGCTCAGCCGGGTGATCCAGGGCATTGTCGCCGGTATCGGTTTTCTGGGCGCGGGTACCATTCTCAAGGGCAACGGCCAGGACACCAGCCATGTGAAAGGGCTGACGACTGCTGCTGGGCTGTGGATGACCGCCGCGATCGGTACGGCCGCTGGCATGGGGCGCGAAGCCACGGCATTGATCAGCACGGTGCTGGCACTGTTGGTGCTGGGCACGATGCCTATGCTGGTGGACAAGGTCGAGAAACAGGATGAGGAGAAACAGAGCGAGGAGGAGGGCAGGAAGCACTGAGGGGAGCCGAAGCTCCCCCCAAAGCGTTGTTGCCTGCTCTTTTTATTATTGAAGACGGCCTTTTGTTGTTTTTGTCAGCCTGTCTTTGTGTCGCGGGCGACCCCCATGCGGGGTCAAGAACAAACGTATTTTTTTGAGCGCTGACCTGCTTTCATCATGACTGATCCGATGCTGACTGCCGCTACCTTGAGGTAGTTTTATTGTTCTGTGTCAGACCGCGGGGCGTACCGCTGAAAAGCGTGTCTACTCCAAAAAAATCTGCTTGCTACGCCTCTGCCGTGTTGTTCTTGTTATGTCAGAGCCGTTACCTGTTGTTTTTATTGGGTGTCACATTTTTTTTGTTCTTGTACCAAAGATATAGCATGGCCCGTGCCAACTTTTTCAAATCCTTTAAAATCAATCGCTTAGGTGTTTTGGTCAAAAATGATCGACCTGAAATTTTGTCGATTTGTTTCCCTGTTACCCGATTTTTTGCTGCGAAACGTGGGGGAGGTAACACTCCACCCACATTCATGTGACACCCGTGTGACTAGTGCGCGCTGCGTGCGCGTGCCACCCGCGACCCGTTGGCGCGGCCCAGCACCGTGCTGATGCGTTGCCCTGCGGCGATCAGGCGGTCCAGGTCGATGCCGGTCTCGATGCCCAGCCCCTGTAGCAGGTACACCACGTCTTCGGTTGCGATATTGCCGGTGGCGCCCTTGGCATAGGGGCAGCCCCCCAGCCCGGCCACCGAGCTGTCGAACACACTGATACCTTCAAGCAGGCTGGCATAGACGTTGGCCAGGGCCTGGCCATAGGTGTCGTGGAAGTGCCCAGCCAACTGCTGGCGCGGCACCTGGGCCGACACCACGTCGAACAGCCGGCGGGTATCGCCCGCAGTGCCGGTACCGATGGTGTCGCCCAGCGATACCTCGTAGCAGCCCATGTCATGCAGGGCGCGGGCGACCGGGGCGACCTGTTCGGCGCTGACCTTGCCTTCATAAGGGCAGCCCAAGACGCACGACACATAGCCACGCACGCGCACGCCGTGGCTGCGCGCAGCTTCCATGATCGGCTCGAAGCGCTTGAGGCTGTCGCTGATCGAGCAGTTGATGTTGCGCTGCGAGAACGCCTCGGATGCTGCGGCAAACACCGCCACCTCTTTCACCCCGGCAGCCAGCGCATCTTCGAAGCCGCGCAGGTTCGGCGCCAGGGCGGCATAGGTAACACCGGGGCGCTGCACGATGCCTGCGAACACCTCTGCGGAACCGGCCATCTGCGGTACCCACTTGGGCGAGACAAAGCTGCCGACTTCGATGTAGGCCAGGCCTGCTTCGGTGAGGTCGTCAACCAGGCGCACCTTGTCGGCGACGCTGATGGGCTGGGCTTCGTTCTGCAGACCGTCGCGGGGGCCTACTTCGACCAGACGGACTTCTTTAGGCAAGGGCATGGCGGGTTTCCTGTGGCGGGTCAACGGTTGTCTTTATTGTTCAAGGTCGCGGCAAGGGCCTGCTCGCAGCGCTCCTGGGCGGTGTCGAGCTCCAGTTGCATCTGGTGGATGTCGAGCATCTGCTGCTCCAGCTGGGCACGTCGTTCGGCGATTTTCACCAGCATGCTGTTGAGCTGTTTCAGGTTGCCGCTGGTGGGGTCGTACAGCTCGATCAGTTCACGGCATTCGGCAAGGGAAAAACCAATGCGCTTGCCGCGCAGGATGAGCTTCAGGCTGACTTTGTCACGTGCCGAGTAGATGCGTTCCAGGCCGCGTCGCTCGGGGCTCAGCAAGCCTTGTTCCTCGTAGAAGCGGATGGCACGGGTGGTGATGTCCAGCTCGCGGGACAGGTCGGAGATGCTGTAGGTCTGGAGGCTCATGCGGGGGCTCGGCGTGGGGTATGGGGCTATCCTGAATGCAGGTTGACGTATACGTCAAGCAGGGCGCTATTCAGGCACCCCCACCCGGCGATAGCCATTGGGCGTCTGTCCGCTCAGCCGCTTGAAAAACCGCGCGAAGTAGGTGGGGTCGGTGAACCCCAGGCTATCCGACAATTGCCCAATGCTCATGCGCGTATAAAGAAGGTTGCGCCGCGCTTCCAGCAGCAGCCGCTGATGCACCACCTGCAAAGCCGTTTGCCCGCTCAGTGCCCGGCACAGCTGGTTGAGCTGCAGGCTCGAGACATTCAGGCGCGCGGCGAAGTCCTCCACGGACAAATGCTCGCGGTAATGCGCCTCGACCAAGCGCAGGTATTGCCCGAGCAACTGCCGGTCCCGCTCATCACGGTTACGGGGTGCTTGGCCCAGTTGCTGCCGGCGGCTGATCCAGACCATCAATGCGGTCACCAGCGCCTGCAGCATCGTCGCCCGTGCCGGGGCATTGCCCTGGTATTCCTGCTGCAGCGTGTCGATCAGGCTGCGTAAACGCTGGCGGTCCTTGCCCAGCGCATAGCATGCCGGCGTGGCCAGCATACCCAAGGGCGCGCCCAGTTGCTGTTCCAGTTCGGCCACCAGCGCGGTGCCGAAGGTCAGTACATGCCCCTGGATATCGGCGCTGAAGCGAAAGCCGTGCACGGTCAGTGGCGGTACCACCTGGATGGCGGCCTGGCTGATCGAGCTGCGGACACCTTCGATCTCCACCTCGGCCTGGCCACGCTGCACATACAGCAACTGGAACAGCTCGGCATGCTGGTGCGGCTTGATCTCCCAGTGGTGCAAGCGGCTGCGTGCCGGGATCGACTCGCAGTGCAACAGGTCGGTGCCGGGCCACGCCTGGTTTTCGCCGTACAGCTGGAACAACGGAATGCCGGGGAGGGTGGATTTCATGCGGTTTTGCCTGTCCGTTAATCGAACGTTTTTTGTAAAAGTGCAGGTTTTGCATGGAATAGCACACTTAACCGGCAGCCTTTGCCAGTAAAAATGCAGGTGTAAACCCTAACAGCAGATGCCATGCCACTGCCAGTCCAGGCCGGCATCGCCCGACTAGAGACAACAACAATGAAAACTCAGGTTGCAATCATCGGCGCAGGTCCGTCCGGCCTGCTGCTCGGCCAGTTGCTGCACAAGGCCGGCATCGAGACCGTCATCGTCGAACGCCAGACCCCCGAATACGTGCTCGGCCGCATCCGTGCCGGCGTGCTGGAGCAGGGCACGGTAGACCTGTTGCGTGAAGCCGGCGTGGCTGCGCGCATGGACCGCGAAGGGCTGGTGCATGAAGGCGTCGAGCTGCTGGTCGGCGGGCGTCGCCAGCGCCTCGACCTCAAGGCCTTGACCGGTGGCAAGACGGTGATGGTCTACGGCCAGACCGAGGTCACCCGTGACTTGATGCAAGCGCGTGAAGCCATTGGTGCACCGATCATCTACGCGGCGAGCAATGTGCAGCAGCATGACCTCAAAGGCGAGCGTCCGTACCTTACGTTCGAAAAGGACGGGCAGGTTCACCGCCTGGACTGTGACTACATCGCCGGGTGCGATGGCTTCCACGGCGTTTCCCGGCAGAGCATCCCCGAGGGTGTGCTCAAGCAGTACGAGCGGGTGTATCCGTTTGGCTGGCTGGGCTTGTTGTCGGACACCCCGCCGGTCAATCACGAGTTGATCTACGCCCATCACGAGCGGGGCTTCGCGCTGTGCAGCCAACGCTCGCAGACGCGCAGCCGCTACTACCTGCAAGTGCCGTTGGACGATCAGGTCGAAGCCTGGTCCGACGAGCGTTTCTGGGACGAGCTCAAGGCCCGCTTGCCCGAGGACGTGGCAGCGAGCCTGGTGACCGGCCCTGCGCTGGAAAAAAGCATTGCCCCGCTGCGCAGCCTGGTGGTCGAGCCGATGCAGTACGGGCATCTGTTCCTGGTCGGCGATGCCGCCCACATCGTCCCGCCTACCGGTGCCAAGGGCCTCAACCTGGCGGCATCGGACGTCAATTACCTGTACCGGATTCTGGTCAAGGTCTACCACGAAGGGCGCACCGACCTGTTGCAGCAGTACTCGCCGCTGGCCTTGCGCCGGGTCTGGAAAGGCGAGCGTTTCAGCTGGTTCATGACCCAGTTGCTGCATGACTTTGGCACGCACAAGGACGCTTGGGACCAGAAGATGCAGGAGGCTGACCGCGAGTACTTCCTGTCGTCGCCGGCGGGGTTGGTGAACATTGCCGAGAACTATGTGGGCTTGCCGTTCGAAGAGGTGGCGTAGGGGTAAAGATCGAGCGCCGCTGGCGCTGCGCTTCGCAGCACAAGGCAGCTCCTACAGTTTGTATCGGGCCGGTGACTCCACAGGCATAATTGGCCCGAATTGAACTGTAGGAGCAGCCTTGTGCTGCGAAGCGCAGCGCCAGCGGCGCTCGATCTCAAGAGCGAAAAAAATCCATCGCCATGCACTCAAGCCTCTCATCATTCCCCCGGCAACTGATAACCGCCCTGTGCCTGGCCGCTACCGTTGGCCCTGCCTGGGCCGACCAGGTACTTCCCCCTCCCCCAGAATTGCAGTCCGGCTACCGCAGCGCCTTGCAACCCGTCCACGCCAGCCGGCACATGGCCGCAGCTGCCAACCCGCTGGCCAGCGAGGCGGGGCGTGCGATGCTGCGCGCCGGTGGCAGTGCCATCGATGCGGCGATCGCCATGCAGATGGTGCTCACCCTGGTCGAGCCACAATCCAGTGGCATAGGTGGCGGGGCCTTCATCCTCTATTGGGACGGCAAGCGTGTGCAGGCGTTCGACGGCCGAGAGGCAGCGCCTGCAACGGCCACGGAATCACTCTTCCTGCAAGCCGACGGAACGCCGATGCCCTTCAGGGCGGCGCAAATCGGTGGGCGCGCGGTCGGCGTTCCTGGCGTGCTGCGGGCGCTTAAACTGGCCCATGAACAGCATGGCAAGCTGCCGTGGCAGGATTTGTTCGCGCCTGCGATAGCGCTGGCGCAAAAGGGCTTTCCAGTCTCTGAGCGTCTACACACCTTGCTGGCAGCTGACCCTTATGTCGCCCGCTCACCCAGCATGGCCCGCTACTTCCTTGGCGAAAACGGCAAGCCACTGCCGGTCGGCACGATGCTGCGCAACCCCGAGCTTGCGCAGACCCTGGCGCGCATCGCCGCGCAGGGGCCTGATGCGTTCTACACCGGTGAGGTGGCCGAAGCGATCGTTGCCCAGGTGCGTGGGCATGCCAATGCCGGGCAACTGTCATTGCAGGACCTGAGCCAGTACCGTGCACGCGAGCGTGAGCCGGTCTGTGGCCCGTACAAACTGTGGCGTATCTGTGGCATGCCGCCGCCTTCTTCGGGCGGGGTCGCTGTACTGCAGACACTGGGCATCCTTGAAGCGCTACAGCGCGCTTCGCCGCACTATGACCTGGCGAAACTTGCGCCACGCTCAACGTCATCGCCCGCCGGCCTGGAGCCCACGCCGCTGGCGGTTCACGTGATCGCCGAGGCCGAACGCCTGGCCTATGCCGACCGCGCCCAATACCTGGCCGACAGCGACTACGTGCCGGTGCCGGTCAAAGCCCTCATCGACCCTGCCTACCTCGCTGGGCGCGCCGCGCAGATCGGCACCTACAGCATGAAGCGCGCCCGCCCTGGTACCCCGCAGGGCGCCGACCTGGCCATGGCCCCCGACCGTTCGCCGCTGCGTATTTCCACGTCGCACCTCTCTGCCGTGGACGACAGTGGCCAGGCCTTGGCCATGACCACGTCAGTGGAGGCAGCGTTCGGCGCACACGTGATGGTCAAAGGTTTTTTGCTGAACAACCACCTGACCGATTTCTCGTTTCTGCCACAGGAGCAAGGTAAGCCCGTGGCGAACCGGGTCGAGCCGGGCAAGCGACCCTTGTCGGCCATGGCGCCGACCTTGGTGTTTTCGCGGTCATCGGGTGAACTGGTGGCCAGCCTCGGTTCCCCCGGCGGCTCGCAGATCATCGGCTACGTGAACAAAGCGCTGGTCGGCCTGCTGGACTGGCAACTGAACCCGCAACAAGCCAGTGACCTGCCCAATTTCGGCAGCCGTAATGCCGGCACCGAGGTGGAAGCGGGGCTGACCAGCCCGGCGCTGATCCGGCAACTGGCGGCCTGGGGGCACGAGGTCACGCCCATGACCATGACCAGCGGCATGCAGATCATCCTGCGCACTGGCACTGGCTGGTCCGGGGGCGCTGACCCGCGACGCGAAGGCGCGGCACTCGGCGATTGAGCAAGCGCGTTGCGGGGTGCGAGGTGGCGTGATAGAACGCTACCTTGCCATTCAGAAGTTGAATACCCAGATGTCTATCAGCGTGAAATCGAATAGAGCACTGTTCGACCTCGACTTGCTGCGCGCGATCGTCGTGGTGGCCGATTGCGGCAGTTTCACCACCGCCGCCGCGCGCCTGCACTCGACCCAGTCCACCATCAGCCAGAAGGTGCGCCGACTCGAAGAAATGGTCGGCCACCGTTTGCTGGTGCGCGGCAACCGTGACGTGCTGCCCACCGACGCCGGGCAGACCTTGCTCGGCTATGCCCGCCATATGCTGGCTTTGAACGACCAGATGCTCGAAGCGCTGGCAGGGGCGATGGTCGGTGTCACCGTGCGCCTTGGCGTGCCCGAGGATTTCGTCGGTGGGCGCACCACTAACGCCCTGTCGGCGTTCAGCCGGCTGCACCCGCAGGTCAAACTGGAAGTGACCAGCGGGCTGTGCCGTGACCTCAGCCAAGCCTATGACAATGGCGAGCTCGACCTGGTGCTGCTGAAACAGCGGCGCAACAGCCGCGAAGGGGTGGCCTGCTGGCCGGAGCGCCTGCAGTGGATCGACAGTGCGCGCACGCCCGCTTTTGAACTCGACCCGATCCCGTTGGTGACCTTTCCGACACGCGGGCTGTACCGGGACGACATGATCACCGCCATCGAAGGCATGGGCAGGCGTTGGCGCATCAGCTTTACCAGTTCCAGCCTCAGCGGCATCCAGGCTGCAGTCGCCGATGGCATGGGCATCAGCCTGCTACCGCCGCGGGCGGCAACGCGTGAGCATCGGGTGCTGGGGGGCGAGCAGGGGTTGCCCGAGGTCGACAGCTACGAAATCGTCATCGTCCACCGGCCAACGGCAGACGTGATGGTCAAGGCACTGGCCGAGGTGATGACGCAATTGTTGGCTGGAGGTGGGATCTAAAAGCAATTAGAATCAGTCGCATTCATACCTTTAGCCCGCTAGCGTGCCCTTGAATGACCGACTCCACTCCGGCAGACGAAACCTCCTTCGGCACGCTTTACCGCGACCATCGCAGTTGGCTGGAAGGCTGGCTCTCGCGCCGCCTGGGCGATGCCTGGGAAGCTGCCGACCTGGCCCAGGACACCTTTTTGCGGGTGCTCGCCGCGCACCCGGGGCAAAAGCTGCCCAGCCTGCGTGAGCCCAGGGCCTATCTACTGACCGTGGGCAAGCGGCTGCTGATCAACCACTACAAGCGGCGCAGCCTGGAGCGCGCCTATCTGGAGGCTCTGGCCAACCTGCCCGAAGCGCTGGCGCCCTCGCCGGAGCAGCGCTGGTTGCTGCTTGAAGCCTTGCAGGCCTTGGACGAACTGCTCGACGGCCTGCCACGCGCCGTGCGCCAAGCTTTTCTATGGGCTCAGTTAGAAGGGGTCGACTACGCAACCATTGCCGAGCGTTTGCAGGTCTCTGAGCGTACGGTCAAACGCTACATGGTCAAGGCGTACGCGCATTGCCTGTTGGTGGCGTTGTGAGTGCGCCCGTCGACGCCCGCGCTCGGCAGCTGGCCCGCGAGGCCGCGCATTGGTTGGCCTTGCAGGACGCTGGCCCGCTGGATGATGGGCAGGTTGCCGCGCTGCTTAGCTGGCGTGCACGCAGCGCTGCCCATGAAGCGCTGTGGCAAAAAGCCGAGGCCCTGCGCACGCAGTTTTCCGCCGTGCCATCGTCGCTTGCCGTGGCCTGCCTGGACCGTCCGGACCCCGACCGCCGCCGGTTGCTGGGCCAGGCCTTGGCGATCGGCACCCTGGCGCCGCTGGCTTGGTATGGCTACCGTCAGCTACCCGTGGACAGCTGGCGCGCCGACCTGCACACCGCCACCGGAGAACGGCGTGGCCACGTGCTGGCAGGGGGAGGGCGCGTGCATTTGAACACCGCCAGTGCGGTGAACCTGTTTATGCAGGGCGGCCAGCAAATCGTGCAACTGGTACGGGGTGAGATTGCCGTGGACTGCGTTGGCCCGTTGCAGGTGCAGACCGCCCAAGGCGCCGTCTTTGCTACCCGCGCGAGTGTTTGTGTGCGTCAGCAAGGGCAGCACTATCGCGTGTCGGTCAGCGATGGCGCCGTGCACCTGCAAACGGCCCAGGGCGGCGCGCTGTCGTTGCAGGCTGGGCAGCGGGTAACCCTTGCTGCAAGCGGGGCGGGGCCTGTCGAGGCCTTCGACCCGCAGTTGCCGGGTTGGCAGCAAGGCCTGTTGATGGTCGACAACCAGCCCCTGGGCGATGTGTTACGCGAACTCGACCGCTATCGCCCCGGGCTGCTGCGTTGGGACCCGGCTCTGGAGCGCCTGAGCGTGACCGGCAGCTTCCAGCTCGACGACAACGACCGCATCCTTACCTTGTTGGCTGCCAGCCTGCCGCTGCAAGTGCATTATCGGACCCGCTACTGGGTGTCGCTGACACCGCGCAAGCAACTTGCCTGAGGGTACACCGCACACGTGTAAGTGTTTCAGTCTGTGGCCAAATGGAATACCTGGCGGGCTGCGCAGTCCCAACTGTTACCTGGGTACGACACCCGTCATCCCATGCCATGGAGAACCCACATGAAAGCAGCGCTTTTCGTTGCATTGCTGGCCAGCACCGGCCTTGCGCAGGCCGCCCAGACGGTAGAACTCAAGTTGGCAGGCCCCGACGGCCCAGGCAAGTCGATCGGGACCATCAGCATCGAGCAAAACCAATACGGCACCCTACTGACCCCTGATCTCAAGGACATGCCGCCCGGCGTGCATGGCTTCCATTTGCATCAGAATGCGTCGTGCGCACCCACCGAGGAGAACGGCAAGCCGGTGCCTGCTGGCGGGGCGGGTGGCCACTGGGACCCGGATTCGACCCAGGCGCATAAAGGCCCCTACGATGACAGCGGCCACCGGGGTGACTTGCCGGCGCTGTACGTGGGTGCCGATGGCAAGGCCAGCTATCCGGTGCTCGCACCACGCCTCAAGGCTGCGGACTTCAAAGGCCATGCGTTGATGGTGCATGCCGGTGGCGACAACCACAGTGACCACCCGGAGAAACTGGGCGGTGGTGGTGCGCGGATGGCATGCGGGGTTGTGCAGTAACGGCGGGTAGAAGCAGCCTTGCGCTGCGAAGAGGCCATTGCAGCCACATCCTCTGCAACAGCTGTACCGGCCTCTTCGCAGCACAAGGCTGCTCCTACAGGTGGCTTTCAATTAATTGATCGAAAGCGGGCGTGAGCTTCTCGGTGACAGGTGAATCCCGGCGATCATGCAGCGCACCGAGCCCCCGGCCATCTCGATGGTCGGCACATCCAAAGGCACCAGCCGCGCCGAACGCTCGATGCGCTGACGCTGCTCACCCGTAAGGCTGTCGAACGCTTTGCGCGAAAGCGCAAGGATTCGACCATCACGCCCAGAAAGCTCGATGGCGTTGCCGGCAAACTGGCTGATCTGCTGGTTGCTCAGGTCGATCACATCACGGCCTGACTCGATCAGGCGCATGCGCACCTCCTGCGCACGGCTCGGGTTGGTGAACGTGTCAAACCCCACCAGTGCAAACTCCGTCGCCACGCACATCAGGACGTTGGTGTGGTAGATCGGCGTGCCTTGCTCGTCTGCCGTGTCGAACACCATGGGCTCGAAGTTGAAGTGCGTGCTAAAACGCTCGAGGGCGATCGGGTCGGCGCGGTTGGAGCGGGCGGTATAGGCGACCCTGGACAAATGGTCGAACACCATCGCCCCAGTACCTTCGAGAAACAGCTCGTCCTGTTCCAGCCCGGAATAGTCGATCACATCCTGCACCCGGTACTCATGCTTGAGCATCTCGATGACATCCGCCCGCCGTTCGCGGCGGCGATTGCGCGAGTACATCGAGTAGATCGCGATGTGGCCGCCCGGGTGGGTGGAAAACCAGTTGTTAGGGAACACCGAGTCCGGCGTGTTCTGCTCGCCAAAGTCGTCGAACAGGTGCACCCGCACGCCCTCGGCTTCAAGCCGCCCCGCGGCCTGGGTGACTTCGTCGCGCGCCACATCGGCCACGGCCTGCGCGGCGACGTCAGGGTGGGTGCTCTGGAACGAGTTGTCTGCCGCTGTTTCGGGGTTGGGGGTGAAGGCGT
Organism: Pseudomonas sp. B21-031; assembly: GCF_024748985.1. Lineage (NCBI taxonomy): Bacteria > Pseudomonadati > Pseudomonadota > Gammaproteobacteria > Pseudomonadales > Pseudomonadaceae > Pseudomonas > Pseudomonas sp. B21-031. The sequence continues at coordinate 2,564,018 of NZ_CP087181.1, forward strand.
GCGGCCTGACCATGACCACTGCCGCAGGTGCTTGAATCGAACGCGTTGGAAATGCCATCTGGAATACCGAAATTAAGAGCTGACCGTAGGGTTATGCAACGCGTCGGATGCGGCTTTTGGTAGCGCGGCCGCGGGTGTGGCTGAACAGGTCTTTCGGGTCTTCGTCCACCCAGGGCACCAGGTCGATTTTTGAGCCCAGGCCGCGTTTTTCGGCTTGCTGTAGTACATACCGTAGTACGGTATAGTCTTCGAGCGCGAAGCCCACCGAGTCGAATACCGTTACCTGGCTGTCGCTTTGGCGGCCTTCGGTTTCGCCCCGCAGTACACGCCAAAGGTCGACCACAGGGAAGTCGCCAGGCAATTGCTGGATGTCACCTTCGATACGGGTCTGCGGTTCGTACTCGACGAACACGCGTGCGCTGCGCAATACATCGGCATGCAGTTCGGTCTTGCCTGGGCAGTCGCCACCCACTGCGTTCACGTGCATGCCGGGTTCGAGCATGTCGGGGGTGATGATGGTCGCGTAGGCCTTGTCGGCGGTCACCGTGGTGATGATGTCGACGCCTTTGACCGCCTCGGCAACAGAGCGGGCCTTGCGAATGGTAAGGCCGCTGTACTCCTTGAGGTTGGCGATCAGCTTGGCGGTGGCCAGCGGGTCGGTGTCGAAGGCGACGATTTCTTCGATACCCAGGTGCTTGTGGAAGGCCAGTGCCTGGAATTCGCTTTGCGCGCCGTTGCCGATCAGCGCCATTTTTTTCGCGTTTGGCCGGGCCAGTGCCTGGGCAGCCATCAACGATGTGGCTGCAGTGCGCAGGGCAGTGGCGATGGTCAGTTCAGACAGTAGCACCGGGTAACCGGTCGCCACGTCGGCCAACACGCCAAAGGCCATGACGGTATGTAGGTCTTTTGCTGTATTGGCAGGGTGCCCGTTGACGTATTTGAACGCATAGCGATGCGTGTCGGCGACCGGCATCAATTCGATCACACCCACTTCCGAATGGCTGGCAACACGGGCGGACTTATCAAAGTCCTGCCAACGTATAAAGTCTTCGCGCAGGGCGGCGGCGAGTTCGCCAATGAAGGGCGCTACGCCAATGTCATGGACCAAATCGGACATGGTTGGAACATCAATGAAATACGTCATGCTCTTGCACCTTTTATGCGCGCGCTCTCACCTCAAGGCCTGCAGGGTGAACGCTTAAGATTGTTGAGGGGTTGCCAGCACGAAGAGTTTGATGAAAGGTTGCGTCAAATTGAAGAGAGCAGGTTGCCAGTTTCGTCATCTTTCTAGACAATCTGCGACCCCAGAATAACAATCTGATTAATGGGCAGGCACCATGGACACTGTAGACCGGGAACTGATCGCGCTGTTGCGTGATAATGCACGCACGCCGATCCTCACCCTTGCCAAGAAACTCAAGGTTGCCAGGGCAACGGTGCAGAACCGCATCACCAAGCTTGAGGAACAAGGGGTGATCATGGGCTACACGATTCGCCTCAGGTCAGATGCCCTGGAGCAAGGCGTACGGGCAATTACCAGCATCGGCATCAGCGGCCATCATGCTGCGGAGGTCAAGCACGCGCTGCGCGGGCACCCCAACGTGGTGGCCATTCACACCACCAATGGCCGCTGGGACCTGATGGCCGAGCTGCGGGCCGACACCCTTGAGGCCTTCGACCGAGCGTTGAACACCATTCGCTCGATACAACACATCGAGAACACCGAGACCAGCATTTTGCTCTCCACCTTCAAGATGTGATCACCGCGATAGCCGGAATGGGCAGGCGCCTGGCGCAAACTGTCACCCCGGCCTTTCACAGTGCAACAAATCCCATTTCGTGTGTGCAGTCTGTAGCGTTCCGATTGACCACAACGGCTGGCAAAATGAAACAGCGTCAGCACGCTGTGTTTCACGTTTAAACGTCTTGCCGGGCATGTTCAGATTAATCGGCGTGTACGTGTGATGGGCTTTCATAATTAATTAAGCCTGATGAGAAGTTTCATCGGGGCGTGTATTTCCGTCTGCGTTAATACCCATGCCTGCCGCACTTGTCATTACAAAAAGTGTGCACGTGCGTACCAATTAAAGGGCGCCGTGAAGGGCATGTGGTTTCACAGAAAAAGAATAAGAGGTCAACTATGCAGCAAACGTGCAACTCGCAAGACGCGACTGGGCAACCTGGCCGTACGCTGAAGCGACGGCTGGAAAACAGGCACATTCAGCTCATTTCGATCAGTGGTGCGATCGGCACCGGGCTGTTCATGGGCTCGGGCAAGATCATCGCGCTTTCCGGCACTTCGATCATCCTGGTGTACGCCATCATCGGCTTTTTCGTGTTCTGCATCATGCGTGCAATGGGCGAGATGCTGCTGGCCAACCTGCACATGGAGTCGTTCGCAGACCTGGTGCACAACTACCTCGGGCCGCGCGCCGGTTTCATCCTCAGCTGGTCCTACTGGCTCAGCTGGGTGGTCGCGGCGGTGGGTGATGTGGTCGTGGTGGCAGGCTTCTTCCAGTACTGGTACCCCGATGTGCCCACCTGGCTACCGGCATTTGCCACGATGTTCCTGCTGCTGGGCCTGAACATGCTGGCGGTAAAGGCGTTTGGCGAGGTCGAGTTCTGGTTCGGGCTGATCAAGATCGTTGCGATCGTGCTGCTGGTGGTCACGGGGCTGGTGATGGTGGCCACGTCTTACACCTCGCCAGCCGGGGTCACGGCGTCCTTCAGTCATCTGGTGGCACCCGGTGTGGTCATGCCCCACGGCATTCTCGGCTTCCTCGCCGGCTTCCAGATCGCGATCTTCTCGTTCGTGGGTACCGAACTGATCGGTACCGCGGCCGCAGAAGCCAAGGACCCGGAAAAGACCCTGCCCAAAGCGATCAACACCATTCCCGTGCGCATCCTGCTGTTCTACATCTGCTCGCTGGTGTGCATCATCAGCGTGGTCTCGTGGGCGAATGTGCCAGCAAACCGCAGCCCGTTCGTCGAGCTGTTCCTGCTGGGCGGCCTGCCGGCTGCGGCCGGCATCATCAATTTTGTGGTGCTGACGTCTGCCGCCTCGTCGGCCAACAGCGGTGTGTACTCGGGGTCGCGGATGCTTTACGGCCTGTCTCACCAGCAACAGGCGCCGACTGCGTTCGGGCGTCTGTCCGGGTCGGGTACGCCGGTCAGGGCGCTGGTGTTTTCGGGGGTGTGCATGGCGATTGCGTTGACGCTGTTGTTCGTGATCCCGGAGGTCATGACGGTCTTCACGTTGGTGTCGACCATTTCGGCGGTGATGATCATCGTCACCTGGTCGCTGATCTTGATGTCCTACTTTGCCTACCGTCGGCAAAACCCCAAGGCGCATGAGCAGTCCAGCTTCAAGCTGCCAGGTGGCAAAGTGACGGCGGCATCGGCGCAGCTGTTTCTGATCTTCGTGTTGTGCCTGTTGGTGCTGGAGCCTGACACACGGACCGCGCTGTATGTGATGCCGCTGTGGTATATCGGCTTGCTGCTCGCCTACCGGCGCCGGGTTAAGGTGTGCGCTCGGCAAGTAGCGGCTACGGCTTCCTAAAACGCTGTGCAGTTGGCCGTGGGGTCACGCCCACGGCCATTGCCGCTTTCAGCTGTCGCGCAGCCAGTCCACCAGGCCCAGAATGGTCGGGGTAGTGCTGCGGCCATGGGGCACGACCAAGTAGTAGGCCTCGCGGGGTTTGACCACCAGGTCGGTCAGGCGCACCAGCTCACCGGACGCCAACAGGTGATCGACCATTCGGCCCCACCCCAGCGCTACACCATGCCCATGCAGCGCCGCCTGAACAGTGTCTGCATACAGGTGGCAACGCAGGCTGTAGCGAAGTTTGGGCGGGTGCCCACCCGCTTCGCGGAACCAGGTAGGCCAGGTCATCCAGCCCTCGGTCGTGGCATCGGCATCGAGCAAGTCGGCGCTGTACAAGCCTTCTAGTGACTCCGGCAGGCTGTTGCGGGTGAGCCAGTCGGGTGAACACACCGGAAATATTTCTTCCTCGAACAGCTGCACGGCGGTGCCGTCTTCCCAGCGCCCGTTGCCATAGCGCACCAGCAGATCGACGTCGTGATTGCGCAGGTCGCCCATGAACATCTGTGTGGCCAAGCGCAGGCGCACGTGGGGCAGGGCGGTGCGCAAGGTGCCCAGGCGCGGCATGACCCGCAGCTGGGAAAACGTCGCGGTGCAGCTCAGCACCAGTTCTTGCTCGTTGCCACCCTCGCTGAGGCGGTCGAAGACCGAGGCGATCTTTTGCAGCGAGTCGGAAATGACCGCATACAGGGCTTGGCCCTCGCTGGTCAGGCGCACGCCCCGGTGCAGGCGCTGGAACAGCTGGCTGCCGAGGGTTTCTTCGAGCTGCTTGACCTGCTTGCTGACTGCCGCCTGGGTCACGCCCAACTCCTGCGCGGCCAGGGTGAAGCTGTTGTGCCGGGCCACGGCTTCGAATTCGAGCAGTGCCGTCATCGACGGGATGATGCGCCGGTAGCCTTTGTGTTTGTTGCCGTATTCTTGTGTTTTCATGCGACGTCCTGGCAAGGCGCGACGCGCTGGTCCGCGTCGCGCCCAGACAGTGGCAGAAAAACCGCCAGGGCGGTAGTCGCCAGCATGCCTTCAGTGCTGGCGCTCGGCCACCGCCCGCAGCGTGCGCAACGTCACCACCGGTGCATCCACCACAAAGCGGTTGGCCAACCACCCCGGCACATCCCCGGCCGGGTCTGCCTTGAGCTGGTACGTGACTTCGGTCTGCTTGTCACCCAGCGGTTTCATCACCCACTCGCCACTGAGGCGCTGCACGCGGATCAGCCCCTCCACTTCGGGGATCTTGCCAGGGTCGGCGCTCAGGTGGCGCAGCAGGGTGCCGTCGTCGCGCTGTTCAGTGGTCACCTTGACCACGATGTCGCGCGGCAGGGTCGGCCACGGCAGGTTGGTGGTCAGGTAGACCCAGGTACTGTCGCCGTCGACCTCCAGCAAGCGCATCTCGGCGCAGGCATACAGCCATTTACAGGCCACGCGCAGGTTTTCCTGCAGGTCTGTCAACGTGCGTACGCTGGCCTTCATGGTGCTGACACCGCGAAACTGCTGGTAGGGGGAATCGCCGGCGCCGCTGAGGTAGACACGGATGCCTTCCCTGTCGTAGGCCAGGTTCCAGTCGTCGGTCGCCTGAACGGTACTGGACAGCGCCAGCAACAAGGCGGCAAGCAGGCGGTAGCGGTTCATGGTGAGCACCGCGCAGGGCAGGATTATTCAGTATGAGCGGCAAACAGAAAGCCCGCCAGGGAGGCGGGCTTCGGTCCAACAGGCTGGGCTTAACTAAACGCTTAGCGCTGTGGGTTGAGCGTCAGGTGCACGTGGCGGTTGACGTCCTTGTACAGCAGGTAGCTGAAGTTGCCTGGGCCACCGGCGTAGCAGGCTTGCGGGCAGAAGGCGCGCAGCCACATGAAGTCACCGGCTTCGACTTCGACCCAGTCCTGGTTCAGGCGGTACACTGCCTTGCCTTCCAGCACGTACAGGCCATGTTCCATGACGTGGGTTTCAGCGAACGGAATCACGCCGCCCGGCTGGAAGGTCACGATATTGACGTGCATGTCGTGGCGCATGTCGGCCATGTCGACGAAGCGGGTGGTTTTCCAGCGGCCTTCGGTGCCCGGCATTTCGATGACGGTGGCGTTGTCACGGTGGGTGACGAAGGACTCTGGCAGGTCCAGGCCTTCAACCTTCTGGTAGTGCTTGCGCAGCCAGTGGAAGGTGACGTTGGCCTTGCTGTGGTTACGCAGGCTCCATTCGGCGCCTGGGGCGATGAAGGCGTAGCCGCCTTGCTTCAGGGTGTGGTGCTTGCCTTCCAGGGTGATGTCGAGCTCACCCTCGACCACGAACACCACGGCTTCGGCGTTTACGTCCAGCTCTGGGCGCTCGCTGCCGCCTTCCGGGGCCACTTCGACGATGTACTGCGAGAAGGTCTCGGCAAAGCCGGTCAATGGGCGGGCGATGACCCACATGCGCATTTTGTCCCAGAACGGCAGGTGACTGGTGACGATGTCACGCATCACGCCCTTAGGGATGACGGCATAAGCTTCGGTGAACATGGCACGGTCAGTCAGCAGCTCGGTTTGAGCCGGGTGCCCACCGTGGGGGGCGAAGTAGGAATGATTCGACATGGACGATCTCGACTTGTTGTTCTCTCCCCGTGCCGTGAACCGCACCGGCCGGTGCGGCGCAGGGGATGTGCCGACAGAATAGGGTCGAGCGCGTGCCATCTACAAATTAAATGTTGGAATACCCGGTATTTGCTTGCTGAATGCTAACCTGGCGCCCTGCATGCTGCTCCGGCAAGCGGTCGCCCTGGCCGAACAGCTTGTGGCGCAGCGTGCCTTCCTGGTAGTGCAAGGGGTAGCGGCCGCGGCGTTGCAGCTCGGGCACCAGCAGCTCGACGACGTTGGCCAGGTCATCCGGTTGCACCGCATACGTGAGGTTGAAACCGTCGATGCCGGTCTCGTCTAGCCATGTTTCCAACTGGTCGGCGATGTCAGTGGCAGCGCCCACCAGGACCGGACCACGGCCCCCCAGGCCGACGAATTCGGCCGCTTCGCGCACGGTCCAGCGGCGGTTGGGGTCGGCGGCGGTGAAGGCGGCCAGGGCGGCGCGGCCGGCATCGTTCTCGACATACTCGATCGGTGCGTCGGGGTCGAGGCCGGCGAAGTCGATGCCAGTCCAGCCCGACAGCAGGGCCAACGCGGCGTCCAGGTCGACATAGCCCCGGTACTCGGCAAAGCGGGCTTCGGCCTCTTCACGCGTGGGGGCGACGATCAGCAGTGCCTGGGCGTAGATCAACACCTCGTCGCGGCCGCGCCCGGCCACTTCGCTGGCCTGGCGAATGCCTTCGGCATAGCGGCGCAGTACCGTAGTCGTTGGCCCGCTGATGAACACGCACTCGGCATGCTGCGCAGCAAACTGCTGGCCGCGTGCCGAGGCGCCGGCCTGGAACAACACCGGCGTGCGTTGCGGCGAGGGCTGGCACAGGTGGGTGCCGGGCACCTGGAAGTGCTCGCCGACGTGGCCGATCGGGTGGACCCGGGAAGGGTCGATATACCGGCCGCTATCACGCTCCAGCACCACCGCGTCGTCGTCCCAGCTTTTTTCCCACAGTTTGTACAGCACCTGCAGGTATTCCTCGGCCAGGTCGTAACGCTGGTCGTGGCCCAGTTGGCGCGCCAGGCCCAGGTTACGCGCGGCGCTGTCCAGGTAGCCGGTGACGATGTTCCAGCCGACACGGCCATTGCTCAGGTGATCGAGCGTGGACATGCGCCGGGCAAAGGGGTAGGGGTGTTCGTAGGTCAGTGAAAAGGTCACGCCAAAGCCCAGGTGGTCGGTTACGCCGGCCATGGCCGGGACCAGCAGCAGCGGGTCGTTGACCGGCACCTGCACGCCTCCGCGCAAGGCCGCTTCGGGGCCGCCCTGGTAGACGTCGTAGATGCCCAGTACGTCGGCAATGAACAGCGCGTCGAACAGGCCGCGCTCCAGCAGGCGGGCCAGCTCGGTCCAGTAGCCCAGGCGGTTGAAGGCCACGCTGGTGTTACGCGGGTGGCGCCACAGGCCGGGGGACTGGTGGCTGGCGGCGTTCATGCTGAACGCGTTGAAGCGGATCGGGCGGGGCATGGCGGTCATTCTCCGGTCACGGCAGCACGGAAGCCGGGTAGACCGCATCGGCTACCTGCAACTTACGCGGGATCAGGCCCAGGCCCTGGAAGGTGTCGGCCAGCTTCTGCTGTTCGGCGACGATCTGCGGGGTGATGGCCACGGCGTTGTAGTTACGGCGTTCGCTGGCCACTTCCAGCACATCGGCCTTGATCCCCAGCTGCGGCGCCAGCAGCGCGGCGACTTCGGCGGGCTTGGCGTTGGCCCATTGGCTGACCTTGCCCAGTTCGGCGAAGAAGGTCTTCAGCAGGGCGCGGTGCTGGTCGGCGAATGCCGCAGTGGACAGGTAGAAGGTGCGGTTATTGGACAAGCCACTGCCATCACGCAGGTTCTTCAGGCCCGGCTGGCTTTCTGCCGCGGCGAGGAACGGGTCCCACAGGGTCACGGCCTGGACGCTGCCCGATTGCAGGGCGGCCACGGCATCAGCCGCATTATTGACGTAGGCGGGGGTGATGTCCTGGTAGCTCAGGCCGGCTTGCTCCAGCGCGACGGCTAACAGGTATTGCGCGTTCCAGCCACGGCCGGTGGCTACCCGCTTGCCTTTAAGGTCCTGCACGCCTGTGAGGTGGTCCTGTTCGCGCACCACCAGGCCGATACCGCGGGGGTAGGGTTGCTCGGCGGCCAGGTAAACCACTGGCTTGCCGGCGGCCTGGGCAAAGACCGAGGGGGCGTCGGCGGCGTGGCCGAGGTCGATGGCGCCGGTGCTCAGCGCTTCGAGCAGTTGTGGGCCCGCGGCGAACTCGTGCCAGCTGACGGTCACCCCTTGCGGGGCGAGGGCCTTCTCCAGGGCACCACTGCCCTTGAGAATATTGATGCTGTTGAATTTCTGGTAGCCGATGCGCAGGGTTTTGGCCTCATCGGCGAGGGCGTTGGACCAGGGCAGCAAAGCGCTGGCGACACTGGCCAACAGGCCGCCGATCAACAGGCGGCGCAAGGGGGAAAAGGCACGGGTGGGCATGAGGGGGGCTCCTGGAATGGGGTGATAATCCGTGCGCCCAGACTAAGGAGGTGGCGTTTGGCTTTCAATTTTTTAATTCCATTTGGTTAGAATGTTTAGTTATTTTTATATCCTTTTTGTAGTTTAGAGGCGTGCGCTTGCACAGAAAGGCACTGTGCCATCACTTTTTTTTCACATCTCTTTGCTAGGATCCCGATCACGTTTGAGGAGCCTTTTTCATGCCGCACACCCTGCGCAAGCGCAGCACCCGCATCGCCCTGACCGCTACTGCCAGCCTGCTCGCGGCCACGCTTGGCTTCTTTGCCTGGCAGAGTTTCTACCCCGTCCAGGCTACCAGCGGCTGGGACGTCGAGGTGTTGCACCGCGACGTGGCCAAAGCAGCCTCGTTGCTGCCGCAAGCCGACGGCAGCCTGCTGGTCAGCCGCGAACTGGACGACGGCAAAGGCAGCATCCTCAAGATCACCGCCCAGGGCGACCGGGTTGTGGTGATCGACAACCTGTCCAAACCTGACGGCATGGTCGCCGTCGACGGCGGCTGGGTGTTCAGCCAGGAAGGAGGCTTCGCACCGGTCAGCCTGTCGCGTGATGGTCAGGTGACCCGGCTGTTCGACGGCGAGAGCGTGCAAGGGTTGTGGAACGAGGGCGATCACCTGTATGCCATCGAAGACCGCAAGGGCAATGGCCGTTTGATGCGCTATGACTGGCGCACTGGCCAGCTTGACGTGCTGCGTTCCGGGCTTACCGAAACCGAAGGCCTGACCCGCTGCAGCGATGGCCGGCTGCTGTATACCGAGAAAGCCAACGGCAAGGTCCGCGCGTTGTCCGAAGACGGCCAGGACCCGGTGGTGGTCGACGGCCTGCGTAACCCAACCTTCCTGTTCTGTGATCAGCGCGGTTTGTGGATCAGCGAAGACAACACGCACCGCGCCCGCTTGCTGCGTATCGACGCTGATGGCTCGCGCCAGACCGTGCTGTCGTTCCTCAAGGCGCCGCAGTCAATCGTCGCCGATGGCAAGGGCGGCTATCTGCTGGCTGAGGGCGGGCGCAACCGCGTGCTGCACCTGACCCCACCGGTGGAGCGCAGCACCGCGCAGCGTGACTGACCGATCGTTCAGCTCGGCAGGCGTTGCTTGCGCCCGGGCAGCAAGCCCAGCACCAGCATGCAGCCGAGCAGGATCACGCCGCCGCCGGCCACCTGCAGCAGGCTCAAGGTTTCATCGAGGAACAGCGCCCCCACCAGCACCGCCACCAGGGTGACCACGAACTCTACGCTGATGGCGCGGGTGGCACCGATACGTGCGACCAGGCCGAAAAACAGCACATACGTGGTAGCGCTCATGACCCCGCCGCTGATCAGCAGGTAAAGCCAGTCGCTGGCCTGGGGCACGCTAGGCACGGGCACCACCAGCAACAGCGGCAAGGTCATCAGGCCGCCGGCCAGGAATGCGCCGCCGGTCACCGTCCATGGGTCCTGACCACGCAAATACAGGCTGGCGTAGTTGCTGCCGAACGCAGCGCTCAAGGCACCGAACAGCGACGCGATACAGCCGTGGATGAAGACGTCGTTGACCGGTTGGGCCGGAAACCCCACCAGCATGGCGATACCGACAAAGCCCAGCAGCAGGCCGATGAGGCCTTGCAGGGTGATCTTCTCCAAGCCCCAGACACGGCCGATGATCATCGAAAACAGCGGGATGGTGGCCACGAAGATCGCTGCCATGGCCGTGCCGATCCGTGGCGTGGCGTAAGACATACCGATCAACTGCCCGGCCACGGTAGTGGCGCCGATCACCAGCAGTGGTTTCAGCAACGGCCGCAGGCGCAGGGTACGGCCGCACACCGCGCCCAGAATGGCCAAGGTACTGCCGGCAATCAGCGAGCGCAGGCTGACCGCGCCGACCCAGCCAAAGGCGTGCACCGTCTTGAGCACCACCAGAAAAGAAAAGCCCCAGGCAATGGCTAGAAACAGGTAAGCGGCAAGGTCACGCGGTTGCATGCGGCAGGGTCCGTCCGGGGCAGAGAAACGCAGGCTAGCGGGTTGAGGGGCGTGACGACAAGCGCCGCCGGTGGTTTGCCTGTAATGCCCTTTCGTGGCTACCCGACCAACAGCGTGCTTCCCTGCATGGCCGCGCTCACGGATAATCACCTCATTCCAATAAACAGCCTGTGAGTGGGTATGAGTGATTCCGTAGTCAGCCTCGGCCAGCCTGAGATCGAAGGGGTGCGCAAGTCGCGCAAGAACAACCCCGAGAAAACGCGCGAGGACATCCTTCAGGCCGCCATCAACGAGTTCGTCCAGCAGGGCCTGGCCGGCGCGCGCGTCGATGCCATCGCCGAGCGCACCGCCACCTCCAAGCGCATGATCTACTACTACTTCGGCAGCAAGGAGCAGTTGTACGTCGAGTGCCTGGTCAAGCTCTACGGTGATATTCGCAAGACCGAACAAAGCCTGGACCTGGAGTCGCTGCCGGCCGAGCAGGCGATCCGTCGCCTGGTGGAGTTCACCTTCGATCACCACGACCGCAATGTCGATTTCGTGCGCATCATCTGCACCGAAAACATTCACTATGGTGAGTACGTCAAGCAGTCGCCGGTTATCCGTGAGATGAGCAGCCTGGTGCTCGAGGCCCTTGGCAGCACCTTGCGTCGGGGCGAGCAGGAAGGCGTGTTCCGTTCTGGGATCGAGGTCATCGACCTGCACATGCTGATGAGTTCGTTCTGCTTCTACCGGGTGTCGAACCGCCACACCTTCGGCGAGATTTTCCAGATAGACCTCGCCGACGACGAGATCAAGCAGCGCCACAAGAACATGATCTGTGACGCAGTCATCCGCTATATCCGCGCCTGAGCGGGGTCACTCGCCCAGCCGTTGCTCGCGTGACGGCGGGTAGCCGAAGTACGCCGCATAGCACTTGCTGAAGTGCGACACCGACACGAATCCGCAGGCCACTGCCACTTCCATCACCGACAGGTCGGAATACTGCAGCAGCCGGCGGCTTTTGGTGATGCGCAATTCCATGTAGTAGCGCCGAGGCGAGGTGCCCAGCTGGGCCTGGAACAGGCGGTCGATCTGCCGGCGTGAGCGCCCGCTGTAGGCGGCCAGTTGATCGAGGCTGAGGGTTTCTTCGAGGTTGTTTTCCATCAGCTCGACGATGGTGCGCATGTGCAGGCTCATGGACTTTTTCGCCCCGGGCCCGACCTGGCGATAGCGTGCGCCGGAGAACGACAATATTTCTTCGACGCCTTCGGCCAGGCCATCGCCGTACAGCCTGCGGACCAGGCCGAGCATCAGCTCCATCGCGCCATTGGGGCTGGCGGCGCTGAGGCGGTCGCGGTCGAGGGTGAAGCTGGCCGGGGTGATGCGGGTTTGCGGGCTGCGTTCGGAGAGGCTGGCGCGTTGCTCGGGGTGGATGCTGCACCCGTAGTCGTCCAGCACGCCTGCGCGGCCGAGGAACCAGGCGCCGTTCCACAGGCCGCCCAGGGCCATGCCATGGGCGGCGCAGTCGTCCAGCATGCGGTCGAGTTCAGGGTACTTGAGCGGGGTGCGCAGGCCACCGCAGATGATCAGCAGGTCGAGTTCCTTGAGCGCTTCGGCGGACAGTTCGCTGGCGACCAGCTCCAGCCCCAGGTCGCTCAGCACCCGGTCGCCGTCCAGCGACAGTGGGGTGAACTGGAAGCTGTCGGCGCGCAGTAGGTTGGCTGTGACCAGCACATCCATGGCCACGGTGAAGCTGGCCATGGAGAAGTGTTCGAGCAATACGAAATCGACCCGATAGGGCGCTTGGGCATTTCCGGTGGTGGACTTTAGCCGCAGCATGTTGCTGGTGCTGGTCTTCTTGCTGAACTGGCGTGGGGTGGGCACTCTGGACTCCGCTTCCTGGCTGGCCAGGCGGAGTGTGGCGGGTGGCCGGGGGAAAGACAATCTCTCGGGTGGGCCTGTCGTATTTCAGGTCGTGTTCAGGCAATGGGTTGAAGGGTGGTTGTGAAGTCGAGCGCCGCCCGCGCGTAGGGTTTGTAGGAGCAGCCTTGTGCTGCGAAGCGCCGCCCGTACGGCGCTCGATCCAACAGGCGCTGCAAGCCCGACGGCATGCCCCCGGGAAATCAATCTGAACCCTCAGCGCCCAAGGCAACCCAACCCATTACATGCCAAATGGGAGAGCGCTCATGGAAATCGGAACGATCTGGATCATCATCGCGGCCTTTGTGATCCTGCTGGAAATCTGGGCCATCTGGCACATCATCGGCAGTGACCGCCGCGCCGAGCGCAAGATGCTGTGGGTCGTCTTCGTGGTCTATGCACCGTTCCCCGGCCTGCTGTTCTGGGCCTGGCGCGGGCCGCGAGCGGTGAAGGGCAGGGCAGTGCTGCAAGAAAAGTGATGGCCATGGCACCAGGCGCGGGGGCGCCTGGTGCGGTCACTGCTCGCGGCTCAGGGCACGATGCTGAAGTGAATGGCCTGGCCCAGGCCGTCGACCATCAGGCTGCCGTGAAACTTCACCCGCGACACCACACGTAGGCTTTTGAGCTCTTCGTGTATGCGGTCGCGAATCTGCTTTTCGGCTTCATCGATACGGGCTGCCGTGGTGCCTTGGTAAAGCTGGACCACGCCTAACAGGGTGGTTTCGATGTGTTCCATGGTGTCCCAGCCGATTTTGCGCAAGTGCAGCCGGGCGCGGGCGGCCTCGTCGTCATCGCCGTCATGCCGTGGATTAATGGTGTAGGCAAGTTGAAAGTGGTGCTTGGTCATTGTCGCTTTCCTTGTTGCGGGCAGGCCTCCGTGCCGGGCTTTGCAGTCTAGCGGCAGGCAGACGCCGCTGAAAACACACGCGTGGTTCAACACGCTGACGGCATCATGTGAAAAGTCCTACAGTGCGCTTGACCTCAAGATAACTCGAGGTCTGATATTCGGCGGCACTTTCTCCGTGAGAGTATTCACCAGGGAAACACTCTGTTGTATATCGGTAGCTGCAGGGCCGATATAACAACAGTAACCCTCTCAGAGGTGACCCCACCATGAGCACCGGCACCACCACGCTTACCGACCGCAAGGCCAGGGCCTGGCTCTGGCCCGCACTGTTCAGCCTGGTGGCTTTTGCTGCCAATTCGGTGTTTTGCCGGTTGGCACTGCGGGACGGGGCTATCGACCCCGTATCGTTCACGGTGGTGCGCCTGGCCAGTGGTGCGCTGTTCCTCATGCTGCTAATAAGGCTGCGCAAGCCCGCAGTCCCCCAGGGCGGCAGCTGGAGAGGCGGCCTGGCGCTGTTCCTTTATGCATTCCTGTTTTCTGCGGCGTACCTGCAACTGGGCGCTGGCGCAGGTGCGTTGCTGTTGTTCGGCGCCGTGCAGATCACTATGTTTGGTTTTGCCGCGTACAAAGGCGAGCGCATCACCCCGCGGATGCTGCTGGGCATGCTGATCGCCTTCGCCGGCCTGTTGCTGCTGTTGTTGCCCGGTGCAGAGGCGCCACCCTTGACCAGCGCCTTGCTGATGGCCGCCTCGGGCGTGGCGTGGGGTGTGTATTCGCTGTTGGGCAAAGGCTCACCCAGACCGCTGGCGGATACCGCCGGCAACTTTGCCCGCAGCCTGCCATGCCTGGTGCTACTGGCACCCGTGCTATGGGTCGGTGGTGGCACGCAGTTGACCGCACCGGGTTTACTGTATGCGCTTGCCTCGGGCGTGCTGGCCTCGGGGGCAGGTTATGCGGTGTGGTACGGCGTGGTCAGGCAGGTCAGCGCACAACAGGCGGCAACGATGCAGCTCAGTGTGCCGGTGATTGCCGCAGTGGGCGGCGTTTGCCTGATTGGTGAACCGCTGTCGATTCGCTTGCTGCTGGCGTGTGTCGTGGTGCTGGGCGGTATCGCGCTGGCGCTGGCAACGCGCCGTTAAAAGAAGCTGCGCTGCGCCTTGAGCGTGACTACGCTTTCGCAATACGTGTTGATCCCCGAATACGCATCACAACCGCCGCCACTGAGGTTGGAGTTGCTGTAGATCAGGTTCAGGTCGATGCCCAGCCAAGGCCGCGACAGTTCCAGCGACCAGTCGGAAAAGGCATTCACCTGGCTGCCATCGCCAATGGTGAACGGCGTGCCCAAACGGTGATGGGCGAGTTTGACGGTGAGGTCGACGTCGAACAGCGGCAATTGGCCGAAGTCGGCGAAGAGGGTGCCGGTGCGGTTGTCGGGGTTGTCGCGCAGTGCCCCGCCAAAGCGGCTGCCCAGCACCGACACGCCGCCATACAGCGCGTAACTGTCGGGGCCTGCGACAGTGGGCTGGCTGTAATGAATCAAACCCACCTCGTAACCCAGGCTGCTGTCAAAGTGATGCTTGTAGCCCAGGTAGCTGTCCAACCGCAGGGTGGAGTTCGGGGTGACACCCATGCTCGGGGCGTATTGGCCCAGGTACCAGCCACTGCGGTGGCTGAGGTCGAGGCCACCATGGAATGCGCCGATGGCGCTGGGCGAAATCAGCCCTTGGGCCATGCTGCGGGAGGGTGTGGTGCCTAGCGTGAAGTCGATGTCGCCCAGTTCGCGTTTCATTTGCTGGGCCAGCAGCAGGGGGCTGAAGAGCAGTGCAGCACTCAGCAACAGAAGGGGCCTGGTCATGGTCTCCGTCCTGGAAGGCTTGCGGTTGAGCGGTAAAGGATACCTGCGCAGGCGGGAGGAGGGAACCGTTGGCTATCCCTTTCAGCCTTTGGTCGAAGGGGCAGCGTCGGCGGCTTCAGTGACCACAGGCAGGTCGTTGGCACGCTGGATCACCCGCCGTTGCTGCTCATAGTCGTCCAGCGACAGGCCACGGCGCTGCAAGGCTTCCAGTTGCAGTTGGCGGGTTTCTTCGGCGCTGTACGGGCGCAGTTCGGGGTGGCTGGCACAGCCGCTCACAAAGGCGACGGCAAAAACGGCAAGGGACGTGAGCAGCAAGCGGGCCAGGGTATTCATCGGGGTAGCTCCAGGGGCCGGGGTCGTGGGCGGCGGCTCGATGGAGCAAGGTTATTCGGCAACGTCGTTGGGTAGAAATTGCCGTTCTCGATAGTGACTATCGACGGATCCTGAGGGGCCGGGAGGGCGTGATGGAGCAAGACGAGCAACCGCGTAAATGGGGTGTGCTGGAGCCGATCGACCGCATTACCGAAGTCATTTTCGGTCTGTTGATGGCGATGACCTTCATCGGCTCGCTGAGCGTTGCCACAGCAGGGCGCGAAGATGCCCGGCTGATGCTGATTGCGGCGTTCGGCTGCAACCTGGCGTGGGGGTTGGCCGATGCGGTCATCTACCTGCTGCGCACGTGGACCGAGCGCACGCGCAGCCGTACCTTGCTGGCCCGCCTGCAGGCCGGTGATGACAGCCAGGGGCGCAGGTTGATTGCCGATGCGCTGCCGGCGCGTATCAGCCTGGCATTGGATGAAGATGGGTTGGACGTGCTGCGGGTCCGGTTGTTACGTGATGCCAACCGCCCGGTACCCGTACGTTTGGGCCTGGATGACTTCAAGGCTGCCCTGGCCACCTTTCTGCTGGTAGTAGTGGCGACATTCCCGGTGGTCATCCCCTTCCTGCTGATAGACGTCACTGCCACGGCCATCCGCGTGTCGCATCTGGTCGCCCTGGGCATGCTCTACCTCGCAGGCTGTTTGCTGGCGCGCTATTCCGGTGGCCGCATGCAATTGACCGGCGTGATCCTAGCGGCGGTTGGGGCGTTGCTGATCCTGGCAATCATTGCCCTGGGCGGTTGAACCGTACGTCAAATGTTTGCGCTGTGGCGTCTGGCCAAAAACGTGGCCATTGCTACCCTTAACCCACGCGGTCTGACCTCATGGGGATTAGCGATGCGCATGCCATTGATTGCCGTCCTTTCGGCGGTGCTGTGCCTGAGCGCTGCACCCGGCCGGGTGCTGGCAGAAGATGTACCCGCGCCGGACCCGGCCCCACAAGCCGACACGCTCGCGGCCAAGGAGGCGGTGTTCACCCAGGAGCAACTGGACCAGATGCTCGCGCCCATCGCGCTGTACCCCGACGCGTTGCTGGCCCAGGTGCTGATGGCCGCCACCTACCCGGGGCAGGTGAGTGAAGCCGTGACCTGGTCCAAGGCCAACCCCAAGGCCTCTGGCGACGATGCGGTCAAGCAGGTGGCGAAACAGCCCTGGGACCCGAGCGTGCAGGCGTTGGTGGCCTTCCCGCAGTTGCTGGCGACCCTGGGCCAGGACCCCGTGTGGGTACAACGCCTGGGCGATGCTTTCCTAGCGCAACCCGATGATGTCATGGCCGGCGTGCAGCGCTTGCGTCATCAAGCGCAGGCGGCCGGCAACCTGCAGAGCAACCAGTACCAGAACGTGACCGTGCAGGCGGCTCCGGCGGCAGCGCCGGCTTCCAGCGGTGGTAGCAGCAAGCAGGCGGCCCCGGCCAGCAGCCCGCCCACCACCATCATTATCGAGCCGGCCGACCCGCAAGTGGTGTACGTGCCCAGCTACAACCCGACCACCACCTACGGCACCTGGGCCTACCCGGCCTCGCCGCCGGTGTACTACCCGCCACCGCCGATGTACTACGCCGGTTCCGCGCTGGTGGCGGGCCTGGCCTTCGGTACGGGTGTGGCGATTGTCAGTTCGCTGTGGGGCGACTGTGACTGGGGCAACAATGACATCGACATCGACGTCAACCGCTACAACAACATCAACGGCAACAACCGCATCACCAACAACCAGAACAAATGGCAGCACAACGCCGCGAACCGCGAGGGTGTGCCTTACCGCGATGCCCGCAGCCGCCAGCAGTATGGCCGCCAGCTGGACGGCGCCACCCAGCGTACCGCGTTCCGTGGCGACGACGCCCAGCGTGCCCAGGCACGCAACAAAGCCAGGGCTTCGATGGACCGTGCTGGCATCGAGCGGCCGGCCACCAGCAACCGCCAGGCCCGCCAGCAGGTGCGCGAGGCGCAGGCGGGCAATTCGGTCGGCAATCGCATGCAATCGCGTAACGACGCGGCACGGCCAGCCGACCGCCGACAGGACACACGTAATACCCAAGGCCGGCAGCAGAACAACCAGGTGAACTCACGCAGACAAGGCGAAGGCCAGGCGCGGCAAGGGGCGCAGAACCGCCCCGCCAATACCGCAGGCCGGGCGCGTAACAATGCCTTCGACGGCGTGCGCTCGCCGTCGCGCACCAGCGCGCAGGCCAGCCGCGGCCGTACCAGTCAGTCGTTCGCCCAGCGGCCGAACGCATCGCGTGCCGCCGGGCACCAGATCTCCCGGCCCAGTGCGCCTGCACGCCGCGGGGGAGGTGGCCGTCGATGAACCGTCCATTACTCGGGGCATTGCTGCTCACTGCAGGCCTGGCCTGGTCATCCCTGGCCGCTGCGCAAGACGCTTTTCCGACACCGGAGAAGGCCGTGGAGGCCTTCGTCGCGGCGCTGGGCCAGGAGCAACCTGATGAAGCTCGTCTGGCCCAGTTGTTGGGCGATGATTGGCGTACCTATATCCCGCGCGGGGGGGTGCAACGCAGCGATGTGGACACGTTCCTGGAGCAGTATCGCGCGCAGCACAGCATCGACATGACGGCCCAGGGCAAGGCCATACTGGCGGTGGGCAGTGATCACTGGACGTTGCCTATACCCCTGAGCAAAAGCAGCCAGGGCTGGCGTTTCGACCTCAAGGCCGGCAGTGCCGAAATCCGCGCCCGGCGCATTGGCCGCAACGAACTGGGCGCCGTGCAGTCGATGCTGGCGTACCACGACGCGCAGATGGACTACGCCTCACAAGACCGCAACGGCAATGGTGCGCTGGAATACGCGCAGAAAATTTTCAGCGAGCCTGGCAAGCATGACGGCCTGTACTGGGACGATGAAGGTGATGGGCAGGTCAGCCCGCTGGGGCCGCTGTTCGGCCAGGATGTGGTGGGTGACGACTGGTATGGCTACCACTTCCGCATCCTCGATGCGCAAGGCCCGTCGGCTCCCGGTGGCGCTTACAGCTACCTGATTGGCAACCAGATGAGCCGCGGCTTTGCCCTGATCGCCTGGCCAGCGAAGTATGACGACACAGGGGTGATGAGCTTCATGATCAGCCATGACGGCCAGGTCTTCGAGAAAGACCTCGGGCCACACGGGGACAGGCTGGCCAAGGAGATGAAGCGCTTCGACCCGGATGACAGCTGGAAAGAGGTCGATACCACGGCGATCGAGTGAGCACGGCGCATCCCTGCGCTGCCGCCTTCAGTGTGCGCGCGCTGCGCGCACCTCGCGGGCGGTACACCCATAGCGCTGGCGAAAGGCCCGGGTGAACTGCGCCTGGTCGGTAAAACCCCAGCGAAACGCCAGTTGGCCGATAGACAGATGGCAGTGCGGATCGCGCAGTTGGCGATGCACTGCCTCCAGGCGCTGTTGGCGCACCCATTCGCCCAGGGTATAGGGCGTGATCGAGAACAGCTTGTGCAGGTAGCGCAATGACAGGCCGCAGGCCGTGGCGACGGCTTGCGGTGACAGGTCGGGGTCGCCGAGGTTTTGCAGCACGTAGTGCTCGACACGGGTCAGGTGCAACGTGCTGAGGTTGGAGCCTTCACTGCCCAGCACCCGTTCGTCCTGCTGCAAGGCCAGCAGCAGGGTCGCACTGGCCTGCTCCAGCAACAGGTGGCGGGCGGCTGCGGGGCTGGCGTCGAAGTGGCGCGCGCAGAGGTCCAGTTGCTCGACAAAGATGCGCCCAAGGCCTTGGCTGGCGTCGAAGCAGTGGCGGGTGTAGCGCTTGTGCCCAAGCAAGTTGGCCTTGAGCGCGCGTTCAGGCAGTTTCAGCACCCATAGGTCGTTCTCGGCTCGGTAATGGAAGCGGTAAGGCGCATCGCCGCGCTCGACGATGAAACCGCCCGGGCGGCAGCTCACTGGGTGGCCATCCTGCTCGAAGTGCACCTCGCTGCGGCTGGGCACGGTGACCAGGTAGAACGCGTCAGTGTCCTGGCCGATGTGCGCCTTGCTGCGGGAATAGCCAAGCTGGCTGGAGCGCAGGCGTGACAGGCTCAGCGGCGTGCTGGGGGTGCTCCAGCGCTGCAGGTGGCCATTGAAGGGTTGCTCGGCGGCAAATTCCAGGCTCAAGGGGAAGTAGGTGTCGCTGATGGCTTCGGCCCAGCGTGCCTGGCGTTCGGGTTGCGGCCAGCCGTGGGTCGACAGTTCTGTGGGCATGGGTTGTCCTTTTTCAAAGAGGGCAGCATTGAAAAAAGGAACTGCAGGCAAGCTACTCAAGCAGCTCTTGTTATTGTGCAAAAACGCCCGGCAGCGCAACGCTGCCGGGCGGGTGTCACGCCCATGATCGGCGCGTGCCGACCCTTTGATCAAGCCCCGCGTGTCACCCGGTACGTGGCCGAAGGTTCCAGGCAGGCCTGCCAGCCTGGCGGCACGACGATGTTGGTGGTGTCCTCCTCGATCACACAGGGGCCTTGCACCGTGTGCCCGGGCAGCAGGTGGTTACCGTTGAACACCGGGGTGTGCTGCCACTCGCCGTCGGCACTGAACAGCATCGGGCGCTCGCCCGCCGGGATTGCAGCAGGTGGCTGGGCCGGCCCCTGCAGTTCTGGCTGCGGTGGGCGCGGCAGGTGACCGATCACCGAGCACTCCAGGTTGACCAGTTCTACCGGGCTGTCGGGCTCACTGTACGAGTACAGCGTCTGGTGGCGAGCGTGGAAGGACTCGATCAACGCTGCCAGCCCGTCACTGTCCAGGCTGTGGCGCTCCAGCTCCACGCTGCACTCATGGATCTGCCCGCTATAGCGCATTTCCAGTGTGTAGTGACAGCTGCTGGCCTGGTCGCCGAAGCCGTCTTCACGCAGGTTCGCCAAGCCTTGCTGGCGCAGTTCGGCCAGGGCCTGGTTGAGCTGCGCGAGGTCGGCGTGTTCGGCGTCCAGGCGCATCGACAGGCTGGTGAGCTGGTCGTAGCGCACATCCGAAAGGATCTGGCCGAAGGCGCACAAACCAGAGGCCACCTTGGGGATCAACACGGTGTGCATGCCAATTTCTTCGGCCAGGCGCACCACGTGCATACCCGCTGCGCCACCCGCGCCGATCAGGGCGAAGTCGCGCGGGTCGTGGCCGCGTTCGATGGAGACACGGCGGATGCCGTTGACCATGTTCAGGTTGACCAGGGTGGTAATGCCAAACGCGGCGCGCTCAACACTGATGCCCAGCGGTTCGGCGATCTTGCTGCGGATGGCCTCCAGCGCAGCCTGGCGATTGAGCGTGATACTGCCGCCCAGCAACGCACGGTCCGGCAGGTAGCCCAGGGCCAGGTTGGCGTCGGTCACGGTGGGTTCACTGCCGCCTTTGCCGTAGCACACCGGGCCAGGCTTGGCGCCCGCACTACGGGGCCCGACCTGCAGCATGCCGAACTCGTCGAGGTGCGCGATGGAGCCACCGCCGGCACCCAGTGTCTCCACCTGGATCATCGGCACGCCGATGCGCTGGCGCAGGAAGTCCACATCCTTGCTGAAGTTGGTGCGTCCGGCATTGGTCAGGGTGATGTCGAACGAGGTGCCCCCCATGTCCACGGTGATGACGTTGTCGATGCCAAACGGGCGGGCGACCGAGAGCCCCGCCTGAGGCGCCGAAGCCGGGCCGGAGTTGATGGCATTGACCGCGCGTTCACGCATCAGGTGGCCGGGCGCCAGGCCACCGTTGGACTGGAAGTAGCGCACCGGTTGCTGGGCGCCCAACTCCTCGAACAGGCTGTCGATACGCGCCACGTAGCGCGCCATCACCGGGCTCAGGTAGGCGTTGACCACGGTGGTGGAGGTGCGGGTGTATTCGCGGATTTGCGGGAACACTTCAACGCCTGTGCAAACGAACACCCCGGGCAGCGCTGCCCTGACCAGCTCGGCGGCACGCTGCTCATGGCTGGGGTTGCGCACCGACCAGAGGAAGGAAATGGCCACCGCTTCCACGCCTTCGGCACGGAAGTAGTCGATAGCCTCATGCACCGCGCGCTCGTCCAGCGGGCTGTGCTCGCGGCCATCGCCGAGGATCCGGCCACCGATCGGGCGCCGCAGGTGACGCGGGGCGAGCATGTGCGCCGGCGGGTAGTGGGCGTCATAGCGATGGCCCTCTTCCTTGTGGCCCAGGCGGATTTCCAGGCTGTCTTCGTGGCCCTCGGTGCACAGCAAGCCGACCTTGACCCCGGTGCGCTCGATCAGAGCGTTGAGGGCGACCGTGGTGCCGTTGATGCACAGGTCGCAGTTGGCGATGATCTCGGCCGGCGTGTGGCCGGTGGCGTCGGCGATTTGCGCCAGGCCCGCGCGGATGGCCAGGGTGCCGTCCTGTGGCGTGGAAGGGGCTTTGAACAGCTGCACGCCGCCATCGCGGTCAGCCAGGATGAAATCGGTGAAGGTGCCGCCGGCGTCGATGCCCAGGCGATATTGATTGCGCATGATGGGTCTCCGGTCAGTGCAGGTCGCGGGCAAGGCGGGTGGCGGTTTCGTCGAGGTGGCCGTCAGCATCGACGACCACGCCGTATTCCAGGGCGGCGCCCTGGGGCGAGACCAAGCCGTTGCGCAGGTCTTGCAGCACGGCGGCTACCGGGCGGCGCAGGGGGTCGCCATAACCGCCGCCCCCCGGGTTGATGTTGATGATCCGCTCGCCGGGCTGGAGGGTGAGCATGGGGTTCTGGGTGTAGTGGTCTTCCGAGCCATCGGCGTGCCGGTGGATCAGGCGGCCGAGTTTGGGCTCCAGCAGGGCATTGCGGGCCCCGGCGGCGCCGGCGGTGGGCAGTTGGCGGCCCTCGCCGAAGCCGACCACGGTCATCGCGTGTTGCAGGGGCTCGATCTCCAGGCGGGTGCCGGAGCCGCCGCGAAATTCACCGGCGCCGCCACTGTCGGCCATCAGGCTGTAGCGGTGGATGAGTATCGGGTAGGCGTGCTCCAGCAGCTCGATGTCACCGCTCATCAAGGCGCCGAAGCAGCACAGCGGCCCACAGGCATGCCAGCCATCCATGACTTTGTTGGCCCCCGCGCCGGCAATGATCGAGGCCAGGACCATGGTCACGTACTCGCTGTTGCCGTTGCGTGGGTCGTGGCCGGCGATGTTGATGCCGCTGGTATGCCCCCAGGAGGCCGTGACCCGCTGCGGCGAGGCTTGCTCCAGTGCCGTGCGCACGGCATCGGCCAAGGTTTCCATTGGGGTGGTGGTGCAGTTGACGTGAGGCGCCGGTTCCTGGGCGTTGCACAGTGTGCCCTTGGCGCCGACATCGACCGTGACGCAGCGATACAGGCCTTCGTTGTAGGGCGGTGCGACCTGGGCGAACATCATCAGGCCAAGGTACACACCCGACACCGAGTTGCCCTCGTAGGAGTTGATGAAGTAGGGCACCTGCGGCGGGCTTTCGATACGCACATGAGCTTGCTCGCCGCGTATCTCGACATGCGCGGTGATGGCCAGTTCGCCCAGGCCGTGGCCGGCGTCTTCGAGCACGGCGGTGCCGCTGTAGTGGCCGTCCGGCACGTCACGCAGCAAGGCGCGCATGTGGCGGTCGGCCATGTTCTTCAGCTCGGCGATGCAGGCACGCACTTGCTCCACGCCGTACTTGTCGAGCAAGTCGAGCAGGTGCCGCTCACCGACTTTGCAGGCGCCGTACTGGGCGTTGAGGTCGCCCTCTTGATAGGGGCGGGCGCGCATGTTGGTGAGCATGAAGTTGATCACGTCTTCGCGGCGTTTGCCCTTTTCCCACAGCTTCACGGGCGGGATGCGCAGGCCTTCGGCGTAGATTTCCTTGGCGTCTGGGTTGTAGCCGGCCGGTACCGGGCCGCCGATGTCGGTCAGGTGGCCCTTGCACACGGTCCAGAACACCAGTTCGCCCTGGTAGTACACCGGCTTGTACATGCAGCAGTCGAGGATGTGGCTGCCCTTGTACGCCGGGTCGTTGTGGTAGATCACGTCACCTTCGGCGATATCGTCACCGAAAAACTCGGCCACGCACTTCATGGCGGGGATCAGTGAACCCAGGTGGATGGGGATATCCTGGCCTTGCAGGATCATTTCGGGGAGGTGGTCGAACAACGAGTTCGAGTAATCATGGGCCAGGTTGAACACACTGGAGCGGCCGGTCTTTTCCAACGTCAAGGTCATTTCGCGCTGCGCTGTTTCCAGCGCACCCCGGACCACCGCAAGGGTGATCGGATCTACTGTTTTCATAGGTCACCAACGTTTGTTCTTGTGCTTTTGGGTGCGTGCCGCAGTGATCGGCGCGTGGTGACAGGCTACGGGGCGAGCGGGGTGGCTGACTTGTCGGTGGGTGTACTGCTTGTTGCGCTTGGGTGCACTGGCCTCTTCGCAGCGCAAGGCTGCTCCTACACGCCCAGCAACCGCTGCACCAGCCATTGCCCGGCTGGGCCGAGGGCGCGGCGGCGGGACCAGGCGATGTCCATGTCGACGCGGCGCGGATAACCGGCCACCTGCAATTCCACCAAGTCGCTGCCAAAGCGTGTGACCAGGGCCTTGGGCAGTTCTGCCCAGCCAAAGCCACGGGCGGCGAACTCCAGCAAGGTCAGGTAGTCCGGCGCCGACCAGGCCTGGCCGCGGTCGTGGTGCAAGCTGGGGGCGTAGGTCTTGATGTACAGCTGGCGTACGGTCTCCAGGTGCTGGCGCTGCACCGTGCGCAGCGCCGCCAGCGGGTGCTCGGCGCTCACGTACACACAAAACTCCGCCTGCTCAGGCAGGCGCGCTACGGCGACATCGGCGGGGTACTGGCGCTGCGCGGCAAGAATGCCGATCTGGGCCATGTCCTGCTGCACCAACTCGATCACGTCAGCGTCTTCCGAGGGCCCACAGCGCAGCTCGGTATGCGGGTAGCTGTGTGCGAAGCCGGTCATGACCGCGCTTTGGAAGGTGACGCTGTAGCTGTCCGACATCACCACCGAGACCAACGCTTCAACGTGCTCAGCCAGCCTCAGTGACAAGGCGTCGAGCCCGGCACTGGCGTCGAGGATCGCTTCGACATGGGGCAATACCTGGCGCCCGGCAGCATTGAGCGTAGGGTGGCGCCCGCCGCGGTCGAACAGGGGGCAGCCGATATCCGCCTCGAAATTGGCTATCGCAATGCTGACGGTGGACTGGCTTTTCTTCAGTTTACGGGCCGCCGCAGAGAACGAGCCCAGCGAGGCGGCTTCGACAAAGGCAAGCAAAGCTTCAGGTGAGTAGCGCATAGGTATTGATAAAACCGATAGGAGCTATGTCGCGAGTATCTGTTCCATCAAAGAAAATAGGAAGCACGTCTCAATCAAATGATGGAATTCAAGATGAAAAAGGTCTCGTTCACCGAACGCATGGTCCATGCCGTAGGTTATGAAGTATTCGCTGTACTGTTGTGCGCACCGCTGTTGTCCTGGGTGCTGGGCAAGTCGTTGGCAACGGCCGGGGGGCTGGCGGTGACCCTGTCGGTGATCGCCATGGCCTGGAACGTGGCCTACAACGCACTGATCGACCGCATCGTGCAGACCGAACGGGTTGCCTGGAAGCCTTGGACGCGTGTCGCCCATGGCCTGGGCTTCGAGGCAGGCCTGGTGGTGTGGTGCCTGCCCGTGGCGGCCTGGATGCTGGATATTTCGCTGCTTCAGGCGTTCATGGTCGAGCTGGGCTTCTTCGTGATCATCCTGCCCTACACCGTGCTGTACAACTGGGCGTTCGACAAAGCCCGGCACTATGTGGTCCAGCGCCAGGCCGCCGCCTAACGGCCTACTCCCCGCGCCCGATGCCCTCGGCATGCATGATCTGCGCGATGATCGGCACGGGGGTCATCAGGTGCGAGTGCATCATGGCGCTGGCGCGCTTGGCGTCGCGGGCCAGAATCGCCTCCACCAACGCTGCGTGCTCCTGGCGCTTGAGTTCAAGGGCCTGCTCGGAAAACACCGTTTGCGTCAGCCACAGATGCCGATAACGCTCGGCCTGGTCGAACAGGTAGGTGCGTGCCTGCAGCAAGTGCTTGGAGCCGCACCCGGAGGCGATGGCGGTGTGAAATGCCTTGTGCCGCTCATCCCAGACGTCCAGGCGCTGCTCGCGGGTTTTCACTTCCACCACTTTGGCCAAGGTATGCGAACAGGCCAGCACCGAGGCCTCCCAGGCGTCGTCGCCGCGTTCGATGGCCAGGCTGATGATCATGGCTTCCAGGTTGGCACGGGCATCGTAGATGTCGTTCATCTCCGCCAGTGACATGGGGGCGACACGGTAGCCCTTCTGGCTGATGGCATTCACCAGGTGCTCGGCCACCAACTGCGAGAGCGCCTCGCGCAGGGGCCCTACACCCAGTTCGTAGCGGTCTTTGAGGGTGCTCATCAAGAGCTTTTCCCCCGGCTTGAACACACCACGGATGATGTCCTTCTTGAGCCTCTCATACCCGCTGAATGCTGAATTTTGTCGGGGCGCGAGCGCTTCCAAGGTCCTGTTCCTCAAAACGTTTTGCCGATCATACCGAAACCACTGGCGGACGAAAAACAATGGACATATACGATGTTTGTCTTCGTTTTATAAAAATGTAGACATTTTTATTGAGTAGCGATATTTTTGCTTCGCCTGCACTGATCCAGATCACGTACTGGGCAGCGCCACTCACTTTTTCTGCCAGGACCTAGCCATGAACGCTTTTACGCAGATCGACGAACTTGTCATGCCGTTGCCACTCGAACCGCGGGGTTACACCATCGCCCCTTCGAAGCAGTCGCCGCGTCTGCTTGAACTGACCTTTGCCCGCGAGACCGTGGAGGCGTTCGTCAAGGCCGTGGCCGAGTGGCCGGTGCAGGCGTTGGAGTACAAGTCGTTCCTGCGTTTCCGGGTGGGCGAAATCCTTGATGAGCTGTGCGAAGGCACGCTGCGCCCGGTATTGCTGAACACCATCCTCGACCGCGCCAGCGGCGGCATGCTGATCACCCCGGTCGGGCTGGATGACGTGAGCCAGGCCGAGGACATGGTCAAGTTCACCACCGCCTGCGCCCACCTGATCGGTCGCTCCAACTACGACGCCATGAGCGGCCAGTACTACGCCCGCTTCGTGGTCGTGAACAGCGACAACTCCGACAGCTACCTGCGCCAGCCACACCGCGTCATGGAGCTGCACAACGACGGCACCTTCGTGAACCAGATCACCGACTACGTGCTGATGCTGAAGATCGACGAAAAGAACATGGAAGGTGGTAACTCGCTGCTGCTGCACCTGGACGACTGGGAGGACTGCGACGCATTCTTCCGCCACCCGATGGCGCGCCGCGAGATGCGCTGGACCGCGCCACCGAGCAAAAAAGTAGCCGAGGATGTGTTCCATTCGGTGTTCGATACCGATACCGAAGGCCGACCGACCATGCGCTACATCGACCAGTTCGTGCAGCCGGAAAACTTCGAGGAAGGTATCTGGCTGAACGCCTTGTCCGAGTCGCTGGAGGGCAGCGACAAGAAACTTTCCGTTCCGGTGGCGGTGGGCAGCTTCGTCTTGATCAATAATCTGTTCTGGCTCCACGGCCGCGACCGCTTCACCCCGCACGACGGCTTGCGCCGCGAGCTGATGCGCCAACGCGGCTATGTCGCCTTCCCCAAGCCGCTGTACCAGCGCGGCCAGTAAACACGGCGCGGGAGGTAACACTGTGTACGACTTCATCATCATCGGCGGTGGCATTGTGGGCATGTCCACTGCCATGCACCTGATCAAGGTGTACCCGGACGCCAAGATTCTCCTGTTGGAGAAAGAGTCCGGCCCGGCCCGCCACCAAACAGGGCACAACAGCGGCGTAATCCATGCCGGGGTGTACTACACCCCTGGCAGCCTCAAGGCGCGCTTCTGCCTGGAAGGCAACAAGGCGACCAAGGCCTTTTGCACCGAGCACGGCATCGCCTTCGATGAGTGTGGCAAGTTGCTGGTGGCCACCAACGACCTGGAAATGCAACGCATGAAGGCGTTGTGGGAGCGCACCGCGGCCAATGGCCTGGAGCGTGAATGGCTGTCTGCTGCCGAGCTGCATGAGCGCGAGCCCAACATCGTCGGCCTGGGCGGGATCTTTGTCCCCTCCAGCGGCATCGTCAATTACGCCGAGGTCACGGCGGCCATGGGCCGTCAGTTCCAGCGTGCCGGTGGCGAGATCCGCTACAGCGCCGAGGTGATCGGCCTGGAAGAACGTACCAACGAAGTGATCGTGCGTACCCGCAGCGATGAGTTCCACAGCCGCTTCCTGGTCACCTGCTCGGGGCTGATGGCCGACCGCGTGGTGAGCATGCTGGGCATCCAGACCAATTTCGTGATTTGCCCGTTCCGCGGTGAGTACTACTTGCTGCCCAAGCAGCACAACCAGATCGTCAACCACCTGATCTACCCGATTCCGGACCCGTCCATGCCGTTTCTAGGCGTGCACCTGACGCGGATGATCGACGGCACCGTGACCGTCGGGCCAAACGCGGTGCTGGCGATGAAGCGCGAAGGTTATCGCAAGTCCGACGTCAGCCTTGGCGACATGTTCCAGACCCTGACCACACCCGGCATCCTCAAGGTGCTGGCCAAGAACCTGCGGCCGGGCCTGATCGAGATGAAGAACTCGCTGTTCAAGGGCGGGTACCTCAAGCAGGTGCAGAAGTACTGCCCGAGCATCACCAAGGACGACCTCACGCCATACCCGGCGGGTGTGCGGGCACAGGCGGTGTCACGCGATGGCAAGCTCATCGACGACTTCCTCTTCGTCAACTCCGCGCGCAGCGTGAACGTGTGCAATGCGCCGTCGCCTGCCGCCACCTCTGCCATTCCGATCGGCGCCTACATCGTCGAGAAGGTCTGCGAACAAGTCAGTTGCCAAGGGGGCGGCTCGCTCAAGCCTGACCTGGCGGGCAAGCAGCGCGCTGCCGGCTGAGGCGGCAGCTAACCCCGGCGGATCTGCGTTTCGTTTTACTCAACCCGTCCTTGCCCTACTCACCATTTAGGGCAGGGCGGGCTTTTTCGCGCCCGCGTTCGCTAGCCATGCGTGCTGACGGCCTAGCGCGGGCATGACAAGAATAAGAAGGTAAGACCATGCAAACAGACAAGAACAATTTGAGTCATGGATTGAAATCGCGGCATGTCACCATGCTGTCCATTGCCGGGGTGATCGGCGCCGGCCTGTTCGTTGGTTCCGGGCGTGCCATCGCCGAGGCCGGGCCTGCCACTATCCTGGCCTATATCCTGGCCGGCGGGCTGGTGGTGCTGGTGATGCGCATGCTGGCGGAAATGGCAGTCGCTTCGCCGGACACCGGCTCGTTCTCCACCTATGCCGACCTTGCCATCGGCAAGTGGGCCGGCTACACCATCGGTTGGCTGTACTGGTGGTTCTGGGTGCTGATCATCCCCATCGAAGCCAACATTGCCGCCACCATCATCAACACTTACGTGCCGCAGATGGAGATCTGGGTATTGTCGTTGGTGATCACGCTGCTGTTGACCGCCACCAACCTGTTCAGCGTGAAAAACTACGGTGAGTTCGAGTTTTGGCTGGCGCTGGTGAAGGTCATTGCCATCGTCGCCTTCATCATTCTGGGTGCCTGTGCCATTTTCGGCCTGCTGCCCAGCTCCGGTGTCAGCGGTGTTTCGCGCCTGTGGGACACCGGTGGGTTCATGCCCAACGGCTTTGGCGCGGTCCTCAGCGCCATGCTGATCACCATGTTCTCGTTCCTTGGGGCCGAGGTAGTGACCATTGCCGCTGCAGAGTCCGACGAGGCAGGCAAGCACATCTCCAAGGCCACCAACTCGGTGATCTGGCGAATCACGCTGTTCTACATCCTTTCGATCTTCATCGTCATCGCGCTGGTGCCCTGGACCGACCCACGGCTGGCCACTGAAGGCTCGTATGTCACGGTGCTGGATACGCTCGGCGTGCCGCATGCCAAGGCCATCATCGACTTCGTCGTGCTGACCTCGGTGACCAGCTGCCTCAACTCGTCGTTGTACACCGCCTCACGCATGGTCTATTCGTTGAGCCGCCGGGGTGACGCGCCGGCCTGTGCCCAGGTGACCAGCCGCAGCGGTACGCCGATTGTCGCGGTGCTGTTGTCCACCGGGGCGGCGTTCTTGGCGGTGATCGCCAATTATCTGGTGCCGGCCAAGGTGTTCGGTTTCCTGATGGCCAGCTCCGGCGCCATTGCCTTGCTGGTTTATCTGGTTATCGCTATTTCCCAGCTGCGCCTGCGCAAGCGCCTGACCGCCCAGGGCAAGACGCTGAGCTACCGCATGTGGCTGTTCCCGTGGCTGACCTGGGGCGTGATCCTGTTCATCAGCAGCGTGCTGGTGCTGATGCTGTTCCGCCCGGATCATCGCCTCGAGGTGGTTTCGACAATGGTGCTGGCGGTGTTCGTGGTGTGCTCGGGGTTGTTGATCACGCGCCGACGGGCGCGGGTGGCGCAAGGCAGTGCTGTGGGGCAGGGCGCCTAGGCGCCCGAAACACCCCGAACAGACGAACGTTGCATCACAGACGAGCAAGATCCATCAGGCTGTGAGAGGATGACCGCCACCTCCACGGCTCGGCCACAGGACCCCAGAACTCAAGCCTGATGAAGACTCCAAAAAGAATCGAACCCCTGATCGAAGACGGCCTGGTCGACGAAGTACTGCGACCTTTGATGAGCGGCAAGGAAGCAGCCGTCTACGTAGTGCGTTGCGGTACCCAGGTGCGCTGCGCCAAGGTCTACAAAGAAGCCAACAAACGTAGCTTCCGCCAGGCCGCCGAGTACCAGGAAGGCCGTAAGGTCCGCAACAGCCGCCAGGCCCGGGCCATGGCCAAAGGCTCCAAGTACGGCCGTAAAGAGGCCGAGGATGCCTGGCAGAACGCCGAAGTGGCGGCCCTGTTCCGCCTGGCCAGTGCCGGTGTTCGGGTGCCAAAGCCTTATGATTTCCAGGATGGCGTACTGTTGATGGAGCTGGTGACGGACGCCGATGGCGATGCCGCGCCACGCCTGAACGACGTGCACCTGGAAGCCGACGAGGCCCGCGAGTTCCATGCATTCGTCGTCCGCCAGATCGTGTTGATGCTGTGCGCGGGGCTGGTGCATGGTGACTTGTCTGAGTTCAACGTGCTGCTTGGCCCGGAAGGCCCGGTGATCATCGACTTGCCGCAGGCGGTGGATGCGGCCGGTAACAACCATGCGTTCAGCATGTTGCAACGTGACGTGGGCAACATGGCGCTGTACTTCGGCCGCTTCGCCCCCGAGCTCAAAAGCACCCGTTACGCGCAGGAAATGTGGGCGTTGTACGAGGCCGGCGAGCTGAAACCGGACAGCCCGCTGACTGGCGAGTACGAGGAGGATGACGAGGCAGCCGATGTGGATGGCGTGTTGCGCGAAATCGACGCCGCACGGCTCGACGACGCCCGCCGCCGAGCGGCGCTGGCCGATGCCGAGCGCGGCCCGGTCAAGGGCGAAGAACCGCCACCGCCCTGGTTGCAGTAAACAGTCACCCACAGGTACAGCGCCGCTTTTACCCAAAGCGCTGTGCCTGATGGGCGCCAAACTCCCGCTATTACCCCCACCGCAAGACACAATCTCGTCATTCAGCCTTTTCACTGAAGCTCAACAGGCATATGGTGTACGCCGTCCATATTCCCTGGAGCTGTCATGTCCAACCGTTTTCCCTCCGTTCGTCCCCGCCGTCTGCGCCAGAACGAATCCCTGCGCTCGATCTTCCAGGAAACCGAGTTTCGCCTTGAAGACCTGATCCTGCCGATTTTCGTCGAAGAAGGCATTGACGATTTCGTGCCGATCACCAGCATGCCTGGCGTCAACCGCATCCCTGAAAAGCTGCTGGCGCAGGAAATCGAGCGCTACGCCCGCGCCGGCATCAAGTCGGTGATGACCTTTGGTGTCTCGCACCATCTGGACGAGGTTGGCAGTGACACCTGGAACGAGAACGGCCTGGTGGCGCGCATGGCGCGGATCTGCAAGGACACCGTGCCGGAAATGATCGTGATGTCCGACACCTGTTTCTGCGAATACACCAGCCACGGCCATTGCGGCGTGGTGCACGACCATGGCGTGGACAACGACGCCACCCTGGCCAACCTGGGCAAGCAGGCTGTGGTCGCAGCCGCAGCCGGTGCCGACTTCATCGCGCCATCGGCGGCGATGGACGGCCAAGTCCAGGCGATTCGCGGCGCCCTGGATGCCGCAGGCTTCCATGACACCGCCATCATGGCCTACTCGACCAAGTTTGCCTCGTCGCTCTATGGCCCCTTCCGCGAAGCGGGCGGCACAGCGCTCAAAGGCGACCGCAAGAGCTACCAGATGAACCCGATGAACCGCCGCGAAGCGGTGCGCGAATCGTTGCTCGACGAGCAGGAAGGGGCCGATGTGCTGATGGTCAAGCCGGCCGGCGCCTACCTGGACGTGATTGCCGACATCCGCGCGGCCTCGCGCCTGCCGCTGGCGGCGTATCAGGTCAGTGGCGAGTACGCGATGATCAAGTTCGGCGGCCTGGCCGGTGCCATCGACGAAGGGCGTGTGGTGCGTGAGAGTATCGGTGCCATCAAGCGCGCCGGTGCCGACCTGATCCTGACCTACTTCGCCATGGACCTGGCCCGCGAAGGCATCTGATCAGTAGAAGGTGTTCGCGGCCCTCCGAGGGCCGCGAATACCCACAGATGGCCTCTAGCCACAAAAAATTTACTAAGCGCTGAATTATTTTGTGTCCCTTTGTCTCTGATGCCATAGAGCATTCAGTGACAAGGAAATGGGCATGAAATCTCGCAAGAAAAGCGTCAAGCCAATTGGCTTGAAAGATATCACCATCGTCGACGACGCCAAGATGCGCAAAGCGATCACCGCTGCCGCGCTGGGCAACGCCATGGAGTGGTTCGACTTCGGCGTTTATGGCTTCGTCGCCTACGCGCTCGGCAAGGTGTTCTTCCCCAACGCCGACCCCAGTGTGCAAATGATCGCCGCCCTGGCGACGTTCTCGGTGCCGTTCCTGATTCGCCCGCTGGGTGGGTTGTTCTTCGGCGCCCTGGGCGACAAGTTCGGCCGGCAGAAAATTCTCGCCGCGACCATCGTGATCATGTCGTTGAGCACCTTTGCCATCGGCTTGATACCGTCCTATGCCACCATCGGCATCTGGGCGCCCATCCTGCTGTTGCTGGCCAAGATGGCCCAGGGCTTTTCGGTGGGCGGTGAATACACCGGGGCGTCGATTTTCGTTGCCGAGTACGCACCCGACCGCAAACGCGGCTTCCTCGGCAGCTGGCTGGATTTCGGCTCGATCGCAGGCTTTGTGCTCGGCGCAGGTGTGGTGGTGTTGATTTCCACCGTGCTGGGCGAGGAGAAGTTCCTTGAGTGGGGCTGGCGTCTGCCGTTCTTCCTGGCCCTGCCGCTGGGCATCATTGGTCTCTACCTGCGCCACGCACTGGAAGAAACACCGGCGTTCCAGCAACACGTCGAGAAGCTCGAACAGGGCGACCGCGAAGGCCTGGCCTCCGGCCCCAAGGTGTCGTTCAAGGAAGTCGCCACCCAACACTGGCGCAGCCTGGTGACCTGCATTGGCGTGGTGATCGCCACCAACGTCACCTACTACATGCTGCTCACCTACATGCCCAGCTACCTGTCGCACAACCTGCATTACAGCGAAGACCACGGGGTGCTGATCATCATCGCGATCATGGTCGGCATGCTGTTCGTGCAACCGATCATCGGCCTGCTCAGCGACAAGTTCGGCCGCCGGCCTTTCATCATGGTCGGCAGTGTCGGCCTGTTCGCGCTGGCCATCCCAGCCTTCATGCTGATCAACAGCGGCGCGCTCGGGCTGATCTTTGCCGGGCTGTTGATCATTGCCGTGCTGCTGAACTTCTTCATCGGCGTGATGGCGTCGACGTTGCCGGCGATGTTCCCCACGCATATCCGCTACAGCGCGTTGGCCAGTGCCTTCAATATCTCGGTGCTGATCGCCGGGCTTACCCCGACCTTGGCGGCCTGGTTGGTGGAAAGCACGGGCAACCTGTACATGCCGGCGTACTACCTGATGGTGATCGCGGCCATCGGCCTGATCACGGGCCTGACCATGAAAGAGACCGCCAACAAGCCGCTGCGCGGCGCAGCGCCTGCCGCGTCGGACATCGATGAAGCGCGCGAGCTGCTGCAGGAGCACCACGACAACATCGAGCAGAAGATCGAGGACATCGACACGCAGATCGCCGAGCTTGAGGCCAAACGCAAATTGCTGGTGCAGCAACATCCGCGCATCGATTAAGGGACGGGCCGAAGGTTTTTCGGCGCTAGCCGCAGCGTTTGATTAACGCGGCATGTAGCCGCGTTGCCATGAGCGCGGAATGAACCGTGTCACCAGGGCCAGCAGGCACGCCAGCGCGCAACTGCCTGCCAGCGCCTGCAGGCCCAGTTGGTGCTCAAGCCAGGCGCCCAGTGCGGCGCCCAGCAGCATGCCAGCCCAAGGCACCAGCTGTACCCGCCAGCCATTGCGCCGTTCGCCCAGCAACCAGCGCCCCAAGCCGCGGCCGAAGCGGGACAGGGCGCCGGTGACGTAGGTCAGGCCGATCGGCAGGCCATTCACTTGTTCGACCACAGCATTGATCATGCCCATCGCCAGCGTCGCTGCCAGCAGCGCCGGAAAGGTCATGGGCAGCGGCCAGGCTGCCGCCATGCCAAGCAGTACGGCGACCATCAGCAGCACCGGCCAGGCGCGGCGTCGGCAGGCCCGGGCCAGTATCACCCCCAGCGCGTTGCCTGCGACAAAGCCGAGCACCGCGCCACTCAGGCGCAGCACCATGGCCAGGTCCGCCTCGCTGATGGCCACTGCCAGACGGGTAGTGTTGCCACTCATGAACGACACGAAATCACCCAGCGCCAGCAGGCCGATAGCATCGGTCATGCCGGCCAGTACCGACAGCGCGGCGACCAGCCCCAGGCCCACGCGACCGCGCAGGGCCTGCAGCTTCAGCCGTCGTGCGTTGCGGGCGGGCAGTGCGTTGGGCAGCATGCTCAGCGCAGCAGTGTTTCGCGGGCCAGCGTGCCCTTGAGCGTTCGCTCGACCACATCGACCAGTACCATGGTCTGGTGGTCCACTTCGATGTTGAGCAGCTCGCCAGCCTTGTAGTGGGCGAAGGTGGTCTGGCGCAAGGTCTCGGGGATCAGGTTGATGGTGATGACATTGTCATCGACATCGGCGACGGTCAGGCTGCAACCGTTGACCCCCAGGAAGCCGCGGGGGAATACGTACTTGGCCCATTGCGCTGGCATGCGGAAACGGATGAACGCACCGGTCTCTTCGATCACCTGTTCGACGATCTCGGCGGTGGTGGCGATGTGCCCGGCCATCAGGTGGCCGCCAACCTCGGCGTTCATCTTCGCCGAGCGCTCGATGTTCACGCCTTGGCCGGCCGTCAGGCAGCGCAGGTTGGTGCGTTCGAGGGTGGCATTCATGGCGTCGAACTTCACCTGGGTGCCGTCGATCTCGGTGACTGACAGGCACGTGCCCTCGACACTGACGCTGGCGCCGATCTTGAGGTCGTCGAGCAGTTCAGGGGTGAGGTCGACGGTGAACTGCCGGTGGCCTGGGTAAGGGGTCACAGCAAGCAGCGGGCGAACGGCCTGGACGATGCCGGTGTACATGGAAATTGCTCCTGGGCACGGGAAAATGAAGTCCCCCGGAAACTATGCCTCTGAAGCGGTAAAAGCAAGGCGGACGCTGCCCCTCAAACATGCCCGCTGCTGTTCACGATGCGCAGGCACAGCGCCTCGTACGGCTCCAGGTTGACCATCAAGCGCCCATCTTCGGTCAAGTCCCCCTCGACCGTCTCGTTGATCATGTCCACCACCGTTCCCGGTGTGAAGCCGGTCAAGAGCAGCTCCTCGGCAATGACCATCTGGCCAAAGTTCAGTGCGCTGATCTGGATGCCGCGCCCCGCTGGTAGCTCGTGCACCATCACCAGCAACCCAGGGCTGCTGACCTCGGGCACTAGCACTTGGCGGCTGGTGGCGATGCCATAGGCCTGGCGCACGGCCAGCAGTTTTTTCACCTTGCTGGCGAACGAGTCGCTGTTCTCGAGCTGGCTGTCGAGGCTGCCGTAGAGCGCCCGCGCCCGGGGCATGCCGCGCACCGACGCCTCGGCGTCGGGGGCGAGCCCGGCCAGGTCGTAGCCGCCACGGTGGATCCAGCGGGTGTCGCCATCGAGCATCCGTTCGGCCACCACCTCGGCAGGCAAGGGCAGGGCGCCGACCAGGTCCCAGCCGGACAGTGCGACAACGCCGGGCTGCATGGCGTTGTACATCACCAGCAGCAAGTGGATTTTCTGAATGCGCTCGATATCCGCTGCGTCGATCTGCTCAAGGTCGCGGATACCCAGCGCGGCGGTGATCAGGCTGGCGGTGGTGCAACTGATGCCATTGGTGACGAAGCGCAAGTTGTAGGGGGCATGTTCGCCAGACAGGCGCTCATAGATTTCTTCGCGAATGTGCTCACGCAAGATACTGCCAGGCAGGGTTTGGCCCTTGAACAGGTACATGTCGTGGGCATGCAGGGTCCAGAAGTGCACCAGTTCGACGGTCAGCTCGTCATGGTTTTGCAGGGCGTGGATCAAGGAAGCCGGGTCGATACCAAACGCGTGCATCTCCTTGAGCATCAGGCGCAGGAACTCGGTGTCGCCGGTCAGCAGTGCATGCTGGTAGGCGGGGCGGGTGATGAAGTCATAGGACAGATCGGCGCCGCCTGTGGACATCTGGGCAATGTCGTCGATTGTCAGGTTAAGCTCCTGAAAGCTGAACCCGCCCGCCTTGCGAATCATGCCGCCAATCAACTGGTTGCCGACGATCGACAGCGGGTGGCTTTCGGACCAGGCGGTGCCCTGGGGCCGAGTTTCCACCCCGAGAAAACCATTGGCATCCAGGCGCAGGCCACGCGCGCCCAGGCAGTCCAGCGCATGCAGGGCATCCCCGATGATCATCTGCTGGGCGGCGAAGGTTGGGTCGAGCCAGTTGAGCGAGGGCTGCCCTTCCTTGAAGTAGTGCAGGTACACCCAGCGCCGGGTCTTGCCATCGACGCCGGTGATGGGCGGGGTGACGCTCCAGTCGGTCTCCTTGACCCCAGGCTCGAAGAAGATCACCCGCTGCAACTGGCCGACGATGTAGTGGCGGGCCTTGAGCTCGTCGCACACGGCCGGCAACAGGTTGACCGCATCACGGCCTGGCGGCACCTCGGGCAGCAGCGACCAGTCTTCCTCGCGCACTTCGACCATGTGGTAGAGCCCAGGGTAGGCCCCGTGGGCCAGCTCAGCCAGGCGGAAGTCGGCACCTTTGCCGGTGTGCGAGGGGATCAGGTCATCGATGGTCACAGCGTTGTGCGCAGCGGCCATGCGGCTCATCTGGATCAAGTCCTGCTCGCTGCCGTAGAGCGGGTCGATGTCAAAGCTGATGCGGTCGAAGTTACCGTCCACGCTGGGGGTGAATTCGCGGCCACGCACGCCGCCGGACTGTTTGATCGGGCCAGTGTGCACGCCTTGTATGCCAATCTCCGACAAGCGCTTCCACAGCGCCTCGTGGGCCAAGGCCGCCAGCACCGAGCCGCCCTCCGGGGCAATGATGGCGTCGGGGTAGACCGTCAGCCACACCGAGGCGATTTCAGTGGCGCGGCGGGGCTGGGCTTCGGCGTAGGGGTTCTGCCACAGGCGCGATTGCCCCGAATACAGGCGGGCCCGTTCCTGGGAGGCCTTGAGCATGGAACGGTCTTCGAGCCACTTGATGTATGACGGGTCGGGTTGGGTCATCTCGCGTCCTCTCTGCGTGTCGGCACCGGCCACAGTTATGACGGCGTTGCAGGCGGAACGTTCGGCGTGAAACGCGGTGGCTGCAATCTTCAAGCTTGCTTCGCCCCAGTGGGAGCAACTGTCTTGTGGTGCTTGTTTGGCGTCATCGCCGGCAAGCCAGCTCCCACAGGTGCGGCGCTAGACTTGGAGGCTACACAGTTCGGGTGGGAGCCGGCTTGCCGGCGATTGGGCTGCAAAGCAGCCCCCCGGTTCAACGCCGCGCCGACAACTGCTGCGGTGCCAGAAATGCACCATGAAAGTAGTTGCGCAACGCCTGCATCGCCGGGCTGAACGCCCGCTCGCGATGCCAGGCCAGGCCCACGCTCATCGGCGTGACCGGGTCGCTGATGGTCACCGTTTCGATCCGTTTGCCTTCCAGCGACCAGGGCCTGTGCACCAAATCAGAGAGGATCGCCACGCCGCTGCCATTGGCAACCATGCTGCGCACGGCCTCCACCGAGCTGGTCCGCACGCGCACGCTGGGCCGCTGCCCGGCCTGCTCCCAGTAACGCATGGCGCTTTGTTCGGCTTCGTCCACGGTCAGCAGAATGAACGGTTCGCTGGCCACATCGGCCAGGCTCACCGCCGAGCGCTCGCACAGCGGGTGGTGGCCTGGCAGCCACAGCCGGCGCTCGGAGTTGAACAGGGTTTCCGAGACGATATCCGGGTGGGTGAGGTTGGCGGTGAGCACCACGGCCATATCGAAGCGCCCCTCCAGCAGCCCTTGCTCGATCGCGCTGCGCTCCTGCTCGTGCACTTCCAGGGTCACGTCCGGGTGCCAGTGTTCGAGGCGTTGCAGGTGGTGTGGCAAGAAGTAACCAATCACCGTATAGCTCGCCGCCAGGCGCAGCAGGCCGCTGGCGCGCACGTCTGGCAGCGGGCTGTTCAGCGCATCGTCGACGCTGCGCAAAATCACGTAGGCGCGGTTCAGAAAGTGCCGGCCCGCCTCGGTCAGGCTCATGCCTTGGGCCGAGCGCTGGAACAGCAGCACGCCGAGCATCGCCTCGAGTTCCTTGATTGCGGTGGTCACCGCCGATTGGGAAATGTTCAGGTGGATCGCCGCCTGTGAAATCTGGCCGATCTCGGCAGTGGCGACGAAGTAGCGGACCTGGCGCAGGGTCAATGACACGGTTGGCTCCCGGTGTATCTGATTTTCAGAAGGCACCCTATCTGTTTATAGATCTTCCCAAGGGGGTGTGGAAAATCTAACGTGGCTTGCATGCAGTCACAAGTGCCAGGAGATACGTTCATGCAGGTGGTGGATTTCAATTCGGACATGGGGGAGGGCTTCGGCCCGTGGACCATCGGTGATGGCGTCGACAACGAGCTGATGGCTTTTATCAGCTCGGCCAACATCGCCACCGGCTTCCATGCCGGCGACCCCGGCACCATGCGCCGCACCGTCGAGCGGGCCAAGGCGCTGGGCGTCGGCGTCGGTGCACACCCAGGCTTTCGTGACCTGGTCGGTTTCGGCCGCCGGCACATCAATGCCACCGCCCAGGAGCTGGTCGACGACATCCTGTACCAGTTGGGTGCGCTGCGTGAAATCGCCCGTGCGCAAGGTGTGACCTTGCAGCACATCAAGCCCC
This sequence comes from Pseudomonas sp. B21-031, assembly GCF_024748985.1. Lineage (NCBI taxonomy): Bacteria > Pseudomonadati > Pseudomonadota > Gammaproteobacteria > Pseudomonadales > Pseudomonadaceae > Pseudomonas > Pseudomonas sp. B21-031. The sequence continues at coordinate 2,603,016 of NZ_CP087181.1, forward strand.
ACGGCGCGTTGTACATGCACCTGGCGCGCGATGAGGTGGCGGCCCGGCTGCTGGTGCAGAACCTGCGCGTGATTGAGCCTCAATTGCTGTTGTACTGCATGCCAGGCTCGGTGATCTGCCGTATTGCCGAAGAACTTGGCCAGCCGGTGGTGCGCGAGTTCTATGCCGACCGCGAGTACGATATGAGCGGCTCCATCGTGTTCACCCGCAACGTACGCGGCTACCAACCCGAGGCCGTTGCCGAGCGCGTGCTGCGCGCTTGCCAGCAAGGCCTGGTGCGCACGGTCGAGGGGCAGGACCTGGCCATCACGTTCGATTCCATTTGCCTGCACAGCGATACCCCCGGCGCACTCGACCTGGTCGAGACAACGCGCAAGGCGCTCGATCAGGCCGGTATCGAGGTGCGTGCGCCGCGCTGAGTTTTACCGGCACCCGGCGCACCTAAGCCGGGGCCGCTGTATCGATTTGATTTCGCCTGCCTTTCTATAAAGATTCCAAGAAAAGGAACAGTCATGGCCGAGCCGGTTGCTTCTACCCCGATCCGCTACAGCTTCGGTGCCGACGAGCACCTGTTTGCCGAAGTCAGTGACAGCATGTCGCTGGAGGCCTTTTTCAAAGGCATGGCCGTCACCCGCGCGGTGGAGCGGCTTGGCCTGGAGGGCGTCCTCGACGTGTGCCTGGCCAACGCGTCGTTCCAGATCCGCTTCGACCCTGACCGTATTGCCCCCGAGGCCCTGCTCGAAGCCGTACGCGGCGCCGAGGCAGAGGCGGTGGCCGAGCGCTCGCTGCACACCCGCATCATCGAAATCCCAGTGCTGTACAACGACCCCTGGACCCACGAAACCCTGATGCGTTTTCGCGATCGCCACCAGGACCCGAGCAGCACCGACCTTGAATATGCGGCGCGCGTCAACGGCCTGGCCGATGTCGAGGCGTTCATCGCCGCCCACAGCGGCGCACCCTGGTTCGTGTCGATGGTCGGCTTTGTCGCCGGCCTGCCGTTCATGTTCCAGATGGTCGAGCGCGAGCGGCAACTGCAGGTGCCCAAGTACCTGCGCCCACGTACCGACACACCCAAGCTGACCCTTGGCCATGGTGGTTGCTTCGGTTGCATCTACTCGGTGCGCGGGGCGGGGGGCTACCAGATGTTTGGCGTCACCCCGGCACCGATCTACGACCCGCAGCAGACGCTGGCCTACCTCAAGGCGCACATGGTGTTCTTCCGCCCCGGTGACATCGTGCAGTTCAAGCCGATCGACCGCCGTGCCTATGACCAGGCGGTGGCGGATGTGGAAGACGGTTGCTTCAACCTGCGCATTCGTCCGGTGGCGTTCTCCCTGGATGCCTTCCTCGCCGACCCGGTCGGCTACCCCAAGACGCTGCAGGAGGTGCTGGCATGATCAAGGTACTCAAACCCGGCCTGGCCACCTCGGTACAGGACCTCGGCCGCGAGGGCTATTACCACCTGGGCATTCCGCCTTCCGGGGCGCTCGACCAGTACGCTTTGAGCGCAGCCAACCATCTGGTCGGCAACCCGGCAGGCGCCGCGGGGCTTGAATGCGCGCTGGTGGGCCCAGAACTTGAGTTCCAGCAGGATGCGCTGGTGGCGGTGTGCGGCGCGCAGATGCCGGCATTGCTCGACGGCCGTGAGCAGCGCCCCGACACCGCGTTCGCGGTCAGGGCAGGGCAGGTATTGCGCTTCGGCTTCCCCACGGCAGGTGCCCGGGCGTACCTGGCCGTCGCCGGCGGTATCGATGTGCCCGAGGTGCTCGGCAGCCGATCGACTTACGCGCTGGGGGCCTTGGGGGGGCACCATGGGCGAAAGTTGCTGGCAGGCGATGTGCTGCCAGTCGGTGTGCCCAGCGGCAAGACCCGCGCCGGCGCAAGCCTGCCGATGGCGTTGCGACAGTCGCTGGGTGGCGAGGTGGTGTTGCGGGTGGTCCCAGGCTTGTATTTCCATCGCCTGACCGACGCAGCAGCGCAGCGCTTCTTTACCGAGGCGTGGACCGTCGGCTCCGAGGCAGACCGAATCGGCTACCGCTACAAAGGCGGCAGCCCATTGAGTTTCCAGCCGCGTGAGCAGCCGTTTGGCGCCGGCTCGGACCCCTCGAACATCGTCGACAGCTGCTACCCGATCGGCTCGATCCAGGTGCCGGCGGGTCTGGAGCCGATCATTCTGCACCGCGATGCGGTGTCCGGCGGTGGGTACGCCATGATCGGCACGGTGATCAGTGCGGACCTGGACCTGGTCGGGCAGATGCAGCCTAATCAGCAGGCGCGGTTTTTGCCGGTGAGCCTGGAGCAGGCGTTGGAGGCGCGGCGGTCGTACAAGAAGAAGCTGGGGTGTGTTGCCAGGCTGTTTGGCTGAGTGCTGGGGCGGGATCTTGCTTGCCCGTTATCGGTCAGAGGATTTCGGTATTCTCTGGCCGTTCTCGTTTATTTGCTTCCCCCGCTGCGCAGCCACCTCCAGCGCCTGCCCATCCCGCTGCTTACCCTGGCGCGCCAGGCCTTCGAGCTGGGGTATCAGCATCCCTTCCGGCAAATGCCGCCAGAACCGCCCCGGCATGTGCAGGCGCAGCGCGTCCGGGTTGAGGCGGGCGGGGTTGAAGGTGTGGCGATAGTAGGTGCGCCACAGCTCGGCGCCGGGGTCGTCGGCATTGCGTGCCCATTGCCGCCACTCGTCAGGGCAGGTACGCCGGTAGTCGAAGGCCTGGCCGTCGAAGCGGATAGCGTCGGCAGGGGTCGCGATCAACCAGCGTTGCCGGCCCAGGCGGTCGGCGAAATGCGCACTGGCACTGTGCAGGATGTCGTGGGCGGGTTCGTAATAGGCGACCAGGTCCAGTTGCAGCTGCTGCGCCAACGCTTCGGGTAGCGGCACGAAGCGTACGAAGGCATGCAGGTGATGGGCTTCACGGCTGACCTGTTTGATGCGCCGGTGCAATTCGCTGCCCAGGCGATCGCCGGCCAGCATCGCGGTGCGGTCACCATGGGCCACCCGCCAGAGCACTTCGTACAGCAGGTTCCAGCGTTGCTCGCCGCGGTAGCAGGCTGCCTGCTCCAGCTGGCTCAGTAGGGCTGCCGGCACTTTGCCGCGAAACGGGCCGGGGCCTTGGGGCAGCGGTGCAGGGGTGGCCAGCAGATCATCGATCGGGCCTTGTGACCAGGTGACGTCGGCTGGGTCTATGCCATGGCCGAGCAACGTTCGGGCTTGGTCACGCCAGGTGGCGAAGCGGTCATCGCAGTCGAGCGCGATCATCCCCATAACCCCATTTGCACCGGTGCCTGGGGTTCGCGCAGGCGTTCGCGCAGCAGGCCGCTGCGCAGCTCGGCCTGGGCCGGGCGGTAATCACTGGTGACGATGAATGGGCGCGCTTTGTCCAGCACGCAGCGCAGTTGAATCAGGTCGTCGTAGCGGATGCGCCGCTCTCGTCGCAGCGCCACCAAACGCTGCACGCTGCGCAGGCCGATGCCCGGGATGCGTGCCAGCAGGGCCGGCTCGGCGCGGTTCACATCCAGCGGGAAGACCTCACGGTTGGCCAGCGCCCACGCAAGCTTAGGGTCGATGTCCAGCGCCAGGTTGCCGCTTTGCGCCAGCAGTTCGCCGGCCTTGTAGCCATAGCCACGCAACAGGAAGTCGGCTTGGTACAGGCGGTGTTCCCGCAGCAGCGGCGGCGCTGCCAAGGGCACACTGTCGGGGCTGTCGGGGATCGGGCTGAAGGCCGAGTAGTAAACGCGCTTGAGGCCGTAGCCCTGGTACAAGGACTCGGCATTGCGCAGCAGGGTGCTGTCGTCGGTGGCGTCTGCGCCGACGATGACCTGGGTGCTTTGCCCGGCCGGGGTAAAGCGCGGCGCCTTGGGTTCGTTGGCCACGGCTTGCTGGCCGTGGTGGATGACTGCCATGGCCTGGCGGATGGTGTGCGCGTGTTTCTCAGGGGCCAGGCGCTTGAGGCTGGCGTCGGTTGGCAACTCGATATTGACGCTCAGGCGGTCGGCCAGGCGCCCGGCTTCTTCGATCAGCAGCGGGTCGGCATCGGGGATGGTCTTGAGGTGGATGTAACCGCGGAAGTTGTGCTCCTCGCGCAGCAGGCGTGCCACGCGGATCAATTGCTCCATGGTGTAGTCGGCCGAGCGGATGATGCCGGAGCTGAGGAACAGACCGCTGATGCAGTTGCGTCGGTAGAAGTCGAGGGTCAGGCGCACCACCTCTTCTGGTGTAAAGCGCGCCCGCGGCACGTTGCTGGAGCGCCGGTTGACGCAGTACTGGCAATCGTAGAGGCAGAAGTTGGTCAGCAGCACCTTGAGCAGCGATACACAGCGCCCGTCCGGGGTATAGCTGTGGCAAATGCCCATGCCATCGGTGGCGCCCAGGCCTTCGCTGCCGCGCGAACTACGCTTGGGCGCACCGCTGCTGGCGCAGGAAGCATCGTACTTGGCGGCGTCGGCAAGAATGCCGAGTTTGGCGATGAGTTGCATGGCGGCTGACTCGAAACACTGAATATTCATACAGTATTTTGAGAATGCCCTGATTGCAAGCCCCATCGATGAAGGCCGTGGATCAATGCCCGAGTAAATCCGTCAGCTAAGCTTGTGCTGGACTTACGGACAGCAACGAGGCGCGCGGGAGAGGACATGAAAATCACCAACGAAGCGAAGCGGGCGCTGGCCGGCCTGGCGCTGGCCATGGGGTTGGGCGCAGTCATGCTCAACGCCCAGGCCGTTGAAACGAAAAAGGTCGATGTACTGCTGGTGGGCGGCGGCATCATGAGTTCGACCCTGGCTATCTGGCTCAACGAGCTGGAGCCCGGCTGGTCGATGGAGATGGTCGAGCGCCTGGACAAGGTGGCCGAAGAAAGCTCGAACGGCTGGAACAACGCCGGTACCGGCCACTCGGCCTTGGCAGAGCTGAACTACACGCCAGAGAAAGATGGCAAGATCGACATCAGTAAGGCCGTGGAGATCAACGAGTCATTCCAGATCACCCGCCAATTCCTTGCCTGGCAGGTCAAGCAGGGCGTGTTGAAAAACCCCCATTCCTTTATCAACACCACGCCGCACATGAGCTTCGTTTGGGGCGACGACAACATTCGCTTCCTGAAGAAGCGTTATGAGGCGTTGCAAGCCAGCCCGCTGTTCAAGCCCATGCAGTATTCCGAAGACCACGAACAGATCCGCAAATGGGTGCCCTTGATGATGGAGGGCCGCGACCCCAATCAGAAACTGGCCGTGACCTGGACGCCGATCGGTACCGACGTCAACTTTGGCGAGATCACTCGGCAGTATGTGGGATACCTGCAGACTCGGCCTAACTTCGACCTCAAGCTGTCGAGCGAGGTACAGGACATTACCCGCAACGCCGACGGTTCCTGGCATGTCGAGTACAAAAACCTGAAAGATGGCAGCCAGGCGGCCACCGATGCCAAGTTCCTGTTCATTGGCGCCGGCGGCGCGGCGCTGCCCCTGTTGCAGAAGTCCGGCATCGATGAAGCCAAGGACTACGCCGGCTTCCCGGTCGGTGGTTCGTTCCTGGTCACCGACAACCCGGCGATTGCCCAGCGCCACATGGCCAAGGCCTATGGCATTGCGGCGACCGGCGCGCCGCCGATGTCGGTACCGCACCTGGACACCCGCGTCCTTGATGGCAAGCGCATGATCCTGTTCGGGCCATTTGCAACCTTCTCGACCAAGTTCCTCAAGCAGGGCTCGTTGCTCGACCTGTTCGCCAGCGCCAGTGTTCACAACGCCTGGCCGATGGTGAGGGTAGGTGTACGTGAGTTCGATCTGGTGCAGTACCTGGTCGGTCAGGTTTTGCAGTCGGACGATGACCGCTTCGAAGCGCTGCGCACCTACTTCCCCGAGGCCAAGAAGGAAGACTGGCGCCTTTGGCAAGCCGGCCAGCGGGTGCAGATCATCAAGAAGGACGAGGCCCAGGGTGGGGTGCTCAAGCTGGGTACCGAAGTGGTCACGTCCAAGGACGGCAGCATCGCCGGCCTGCTTGGGGCCTCACCGGGTGCCTCGACCGCGCCACCGATCATGCTGGATGTGTTGAACAAGGTGTTCAAGGACAAAGTGGCCTCGCCGCAATGGCAAGCGAAGATCAAGCAGATCGTGCCGTCTTACGGCATTCGCCTGAACGAGCACCCGGACAGGGTGCAGCAGGAGTGGACGTATACCAATGAGGTACTGCAGCTGAATCCCCCGTCAGTACCGTAAACAGGGCGAATGCGCTGTAGGAGCAGCCTTGTGCTGCGAAAGGGCCGGTCTGGCTATTGAGGATCTTGTTGCCGCACGGGCCTCTTCGCAGCACAAGGCTGCTCCTACAAAAGCGCGCGCACTCTGCAGGCTGCGCTTGGCAGAATATTGTCCATCTACACTTACACAGCACATCACGGCGAATGTCGTGGTGAGCGAATTAATCACCGGACCACCGCCCCCTCGGACCCGGACTTCCCTCGTTGACGGTGGCCTTCTTGCAGAGGAGGGCAGGTCATGGACGAGGCACGGCTTCACGAATTCATGGGCAAGCTGGTGGGTGACATGGGCGCTGCGGCGACGCTGGCCAATGTCATTCTGGGCGACGAGCTCGGGCTGTACCGGGCGATGGCCGACAGCCTGCCTACCACCCCTGACGCGCTGGCGGCAAAGACCGGCTGCCACCCGCGCCTGGTGCGCGAATGGCTCAATGCCCAGGCGGCGTCGGGCTACATGGTGCATGACAAGGGCAGTTTCGTGCTGCCCGAAGAACAGGCCATGGCCCTGGCACTGGAGGATTCGCCGGCCTACATGGCCGGTGGCGCCGCGGTGGTGGCGGCGCTGTTTCACGACAAGGACAAGCTGGTCGCGGCCATGCGCGGCGACGGCGGGTTGGCGTGGGGCGACCACCACCCGTGCATGTTCAGCGGCACCGAGCGGTTCTTCCGGCCGGGTTATCGGACGTTTCTGGTGGCCGAGTGGCTGCCGGCGCTGGACGGGGTAGTGGCCAAACTGCAAGCGGGCGCCAAGGTGGCCGATGTGGGCTGTGGCCATGGCGCCTCGACATTGGTCATGGCCCAGGCGTTTCCTGCATCGACCTTTGTCGGCTACGACTATCACGGGCCATCCATCGCCACCGCCAACCAGCGCGCCGAAGAGGCGGGGTTGGGCGCGCGGGTGCATTTCCAACAGGCCACTGCTAAAGACTACCCGGGCCACGACCATGACCTGGTGTGTTTCTTCGATTGCCTGCACGACATGGGCGACCCGGTGGGCGCCGCGCGCCATGCCTACCGTGCCTTGAAGGCTGACGGCACGGTGATGCTGGTGGAACCGTATGCCGAAGACTCGCTGGAGGGCAATCTGACGCCGGTAGGGCGCTTGTTCTACGCAGCGTCGACCTTTATCTGCACGCCGAACTCGCTGTCTCAGGAGGTGGGGTTGGGGTTGGGTGCCCAGGCCGGGGAGGCACGGCTGCGGGCGGTGTTCGAAGAGGCGGGGTTCACCCGGTTCCGGCGTGCGACGCAGACACCGTTCAACCTGATCCTGGAGGCGCGTAAATAGCCGCTGCCCTTGCCGCAACCGGGCCATTCGGCTTTTACGCATTGTAATGCCGCGCCCTGATCGTCAGAATCGCGCCCGGTTGTCGAGCAAGGGGCTTACGTTGAACGAACAGACACTCTCCATGCGCCTGGAGCGCGTGGCGGCGCATGTGCCACACGGCGCGCGCCTGGCCGATATCGGCTCGGACCACGGTTACTTGCCGGTAGCGTTGATGCTGCGCGGCACTATCGAAGCGGGCGTGGCCGGTGAAGTGGCGCAGACGCCCTTTGCCTCCGCTCAGCGCAATGTGCGCCGCAATGGCTTGGAAGCACGCATCACCATTCGCTTGGCCGATGGGCTGGAAGCGATCGAAATAAACGACCGGATCTCTGCCGTCAGCCTCTGCGGCATGGGCGGCGACACCCTGTGCGAAATTCTGGAGCGCGGCAAGCATCGCTTGAACGGCACCGAGCGCCTGATCCTGCAACCCAACGGCGGCGAGTGCGCGCTACGGGGCTGGCTAATGACCAATGGCTATCGCATCGTCAGCGAAGAGTTGCTGCGGGAGAACCGCTTCGACTACGAAATCATCGTCGCCGAACCGTGTGAGGCAGTGGCGTATACCGCCGAAGAACTGTACTTCGGCCCACTGTTGATGCGCGAGAAAAGCCCAGCGTTCATGACCAAATGGCAGCGCATGTTGCGTCAGAAGCAGCAGACGTTGGCCAACTTCAAGCGCGCCCGGAATGCGATCCCACAGGAAAAACGCGACGATTTCGCCCGGCAAATCACCTGGATCAACCAGGTATTAGCCTGACTCACTGCTGCGAGCAGTTGCCCATTTCCCGGTAATTGATTTCGCGGGTGTGGCCTTGGTGGTCGACATAGACCATGTGCGCGGTGCCAACCTGGCAATCTGCTGCATTGCTGGCTGGGGTGATGGAGATGACTTTGGCCACATCCAGCGGCATGCCGTATTCGTAGTTGCTGCTGGCAACAGGCTGGTTAGTGCCTGCGTCAGCCAAGGCGCCGAACGAGGCGAGGGCAGCGGTAACGGCAAGCACAGCGATCGAACGTTTCATGGCAGGTTCCTTTTTCGATGTTTTACCAATGATGTATTCGTTGGTGATCCACAATAAATGGGCTAACCCGTGATAGATTCCTGCCTTGAACGTAAGAATAAGATTGAACAAGGAGCCCATCCCTCATGGACATGCTGCATGCCATGCGTACCTTCACCCGGGTGGTGGAGTGCGGCAGCTTTGCGGCGGCTGCCAATGCCCTGGATATTTCAGCGGCGCAGGTGTCGCGCATCGTTGCCGAGCTTGAGAACCAGCTACAGACCCGTCTGCTGCACCGCACCACGCGCCGTTTGCGCATGAGCGAGGCGGGCGAGCGTTTTCTTGAGCGCGCCCGGCAAATCATGTTGTTGACCGAAGAAGCCGTGGGCGAAGCGCGCGGCGCGCACCTCACGCCCCGTGGCCGCTTGCGCTTGCATTGCCCGCACGGCCTGGGCCTGCTGCTGATGCCGCTGGTGGCGGGCTACAACGCGCTGTGCCCGGAGGTGGTGGTCGAGTTGACCCTGTCCCAACGCAACCCCGACCCGCTGGCTGAAGGGCATGACGTGGTGATCACCGTGGACGGTGCCTTGCCGGACTCGCAATTGATTGCGGTGCCGTTGGGCGACATCTTCAGCATCCCTTGCGCGGCGCCCAGCTACCTGGAGACCTTTGGGGTACCTGAGCGGCCTGAAGACCTGCATGATCATCGTTGCCTGCGCATGGCGTATCCGATGTATGAAGGCGACTGGGTATTCCCGCAAGGCGTCGATCAGTGCGTGATCGCGCCGCGAGACAGCTTCCTGACCAACGTCGCCGATGCCATGCTGCTGGCCAGCGAGTTGGGCATGGGCATCGGGCTGTTGCCGTTCTACACCGCCAGCCAGGCCATCGAGCATGGGCGTTTGCGCCGGCTGCTGGCCCCGTATCGCCTACGCGAGTGTGCGCTGTACGCGATCTACCCGTCGCGACACTACCTGGATGCCAAGGTACGTACCTGGATCGACTACCTCAAGGAACAGCTACCCGCGCTGTTCGAGGCCCATGCGCGGATAGTGGATGATGAGCGGTATTGGCGCTGAATCGGGCTGACTTAGCTGAACCTGTGGGAGCCGGCTCCCACAAGTCAGTTGCTCCCACAGATTGGACTGCCCGCTACAGCGGATAGTGCTTGAGCTCCCGCGCAATCAGCATCCGCTGGATCTCGCTCGAGCCTTCGTAGATCTGCGTGATCCGTGCGTCGCGGTAATAGCGTTCCACCGGGTAATCCTCCAGGTAGCCATAGCCACCATGCACCTGGATGGCCATGGAACATACCCGCTCGGCCATTTCCGATGCGAACAGCTTGGCCTGCGAAGCCTCCGACAGGCACGGCTTGCCGGAACTGCGCAAGCGGGCTGCATGCAGGATCAGCAGGCGTGCGGCATTCACCTGTACCTGCATGTCGGCCAGCAGGTTGGCGATGCTCTGGTGTTCGTTGATCGGCTTGCCGAACTGCACCCGATTACGGGAGTAGACCAGCGCGGCTTCGAACGCGGCGCGTGCGATACCCAATGCCTGCGCGGCAATGCCGATACGCCCACCTTCGAGGTTGGACAAGGCGATGGCCAGGCCCTTGCCGCGCTCACCGAGCATATTGGCGGCCGGGATGCGGCAGTTGTCGAAGGTCACCGCGCAGGTATCCGAGGCGCGAATGCCCATCTTGTGCTCGCTGCGGTCAACCTTGAAGCCAGGGTTGTCGGTGGGTACCAGGAAGGCCGACAGGCCTTTCTTGCCCAGTTCCGGGTCGGTCACCGCGAAGACGATCGCCAGGCCCGCTCGGCGAGCATTGCTGACAAACTGCTTGGACCCATTGATTACCCATTCGCCCTCCACGCGTTCGGCACGGGTGCGCAGGTTGTGCGCCTCGGAGCCGGCCTGGGGTTCGGTCAGGCAGAAGCAGCCAATCACCTCGCCCGTGGCCAGGCGTGGTAACCAAGCCTGTTGCTGTTCGGCTGTGCCATAAGCCAGCAACGGGCCGCAGCCCACCGAGTTGTGGATGCTCATCATCGCCCCAGTGGCGCCGCAGCCAGCGGCGATTTCTTCCACGGCCAGGGCGTAGGCGACGTAATCGGTATAGCTGCCGCCAAAGTCTTCAGGCACCACCATGCCGAGCAGCCCCAGCTCGCCCATCTTGCGGACCACGCCATCATCGATCCAGCCGGCTTTTTCCCAGGCCTGGGCATGGGGCGCGATTTCGCCACGGGAAAAGTCCCGGGCCATGTCGCGGATCATGATCTGCTCTTCGCTCAGTTCCAGGTCTTGCATCTGTGTACTCCCGGGCTCACAGGCCTTCGAAGAATTGGTCGATCCGCTGGCGCTCGAGCTCGGCCAGGGTGGGCGGGTTCCAGCGGGGCTGCTTGTCCTTGTCGATGATCAGGGCACGCACACCCTCGATGATGTCGCCGTACTGGAACCACTGGCGGTCCAGGTGCAGCTCCATGGCAAAGCACGCCTCAAGTGCCAGGTGGCGACCGCGGCGCAGCATTTCCAGCGTAACCGCCATGGCCAGTGGCGAGCGGCTTTCCAGCTGGTCGGCGGTTGCCAGGGCCCATGTGTGGCTGTCGCCGATGCTGACGGTGCGCAGTTGCTCGATGATCGCTGGCAGGTCGGGGAGGGCAAAGAAATGGTCGATGACCGGGCGCAGCTTCTCTAGCGGCGCGTCATCCAGCGCCTGAGTGCCGAGCTTGGCCAGCAGGCCTTGCAGGTCCTTGAGCGGGTGGTCGCCAAAGGTCAGGCGGTCCAGGCCCTGGTCGAGTGCGGTGAGTTTATCGCAGGGCACGTGCCAGTCGGCGAGCCCGCAATACAGGGCGTCGGCGGCCTGGATCTGGGTGCCAGTGACACCGAGGTAAGTGCCCAACTCGCCGGGGATGCGTGAGAGGAAATAGCTGCCGCCCACATCCGGGAAATAGCCGATGCCGACTTCCGGCATGCCCAGCCGGCTGCGCTCGGTCACCACCCGCAGGTCACAGCCTTGGGCCAGGCCCATGCCGCCGCCGAGGGTGAAGCCATCCATCAGCACCAGCACCGGTTTGCGGTAATGATGGATGCACAGGTCGAGCGCATATTCCTCGACGAAAAAGTCTTCATGCAGGCGTTCTGCGTTTTTGTAGCTGTCGTGCAGCGAGCGGATATCGCCACCGGCGCAAAATCCTTTAGGGCCTGCACCACGCAGTACCACTGCGCGCACCTGCGGGTCGTCTGCCCATTGGTCGAAGTGCAGGCGCAGGCTGCGCACCATGTCCAGGGTCAGGGCATTGAGGCCGGCGGGGCGGTTCAGGGTCAGGTGGCCAATCTGGTTGCGGACTTCAGCCAAGACATGATCCGTTGCCGAAGTGTAAGCATGCGCGGTCATCGCGTTCTCCCTGCTTTGTTATTGATTTTCCAAGTGAAGTCTGGAGTTCGCTGGAGGATCGCTGGATCCTGTCATGCGAATTTGTCGTGCACAATCGACAAATCTGCAGGGGTGTTCTGCATTTTTGCCTTGTGCTCAGGTTAAGCCTTGCAGCGCTTGGGAGACCGTGCGCCGCGCGGGCGGCGCTCGATCTGCGCCACCCACTAATATCACGCCATACACCCCAAGCCCAACCCACCCTCAATTCATTAACCTGAGCGTAACGATCACCCACCCAGCTTGATTGATGCACCCTCACGCCTCGCCCTAAGGTGGCTCCACGACAGCGAACCCGTGGAGTCACCATGACAACAACCAAGAATCCACCGCCGCAATGGTCGCGGCGGCGCGCCGAGAAACAGCGCCGCCTCGACCGGGTCCGCCACCTCGCCGACGGCGTGGTGCTGCCCACCGCGCAAATCGTCGAGGCACTGGAACTGCTGCTCGCCCCCGGCGACCGGGTGGTGCTGGAAGGCAACAACCAGAAGCAGGCCGATTTTCTCTCCCGTTCACTGGCCAAGGTCGACCCCGCGCGGCTGCACGATTTGCACATGATCATGCCCAGCGTCAGCCGTGCCGAGCACCTGGACCTGTTCGAGCGGGGCATCGCCCGCAAGCTCGATTTCTCGTTCGCCGGGCCACAGAGCCTGCGCATCGGGCAATTGCTGGAAGACGGCCTGCTCGAAGTCGGCGCCATCCATACCTACATCGAGCTGTACTCACGGCTGCTGGTCGACCTCATCCCCAACGTGACCCTGGTCGCGGGCTTCATGGCCGACCGCGATGGCAACCTCTATACCGGCCCCAGCACCGAAGACACACCGGCCCTGGTCGAACCCGCCGCCTTCAGTGACGGCATCGTCATTGCCCAGGTCAACCAATTGGTAGAGCGGGTCGACGACCTGCCGCGCGTCGATATCCCCGCGTCCTGGGTCGACTTCGTGGTGGTCGCCGACCAGCCGTTCTACATCGAGCCGCTGTTCACCCGCGACCCACGCCACATCAAGCCGGTGCATGTGCTGATGGCGATGATGGCGATCCGTGGCATCTATGAAAAACACCAGGTGCAGTCGCTGAACCACGGTATTGGGTTCAATACCGCAGCCATCGAGCTGATCTTGCCGACCTATGGCGAGTCCCTGGGCTTGAAAGGCAAAATTTGCCGCAACTGGACACTCAACCCCCACCCCACGCTGATTCCCGCCATCGAAACGGGCTGGGTCGAGAGCGTGCATTGTTTTGGTACTGAACTGGGCATGGAAGACTACATCGCCCAGCGCCCGGACGTGTTTTTCACCGGCCGCGACGGCTCGCTGCGCTCCAACCGCATGATGTGCCAGCTGGCGGGGCAGTACGCCGTCGACCTGTTTATCGGCGCCACGTTGCAGGTGGATGGCGATGGCCATTCCTCGACCGTGACCCGCGGCCGCCTGGCGGGCTTTGGCGGTGCGCCGAACATGGGCCACGACCCCCGTGGGCGCCGCCACGCGACACCGGCCTGGCTCGACATGACCGTGCCCGAAACGATGCTCGAGCGCGGCCGCAAGCTGGTGGTGCAGATGGTCGAGACCTACCAGGAGGGCGGCAAGCCCACCTTCGTCGAAACCCTCGATGCGGTCGAAGTGGCGAAAAAAGCCGGCATGCCGCTGGCACCGGTGATGATCTATGGCGACGACGTTACCCACTTACTCACCGAAGAAGGCATCGCCTACCTGTACAAGGCGCGCAGCCTTGAGGAACGCCAGCAGATGATTGCAGCCGTGGCCGGTGTCACCGCCATTGGCCTGCGGCATGACCCCAAAGACACCCAGCGCCTGCGCCAGCAGGGCCTGGTGGCGTTGCCCGAGGACTTGGGCATCCGCCGTACCGATGCCAGCCGTGAACTGCTGGCTGCGCGCAGCATCGCTGACCTGGTGGAATGGTCCGGTGGCCTGTACAACCCACCCGCACGGTTCAGGAGCTGGTGATGAAAGTACTCGACCTGCAATCGCATGGGCTGCTTCGCCAGCAAGCTCGTTCCTACAGGTATGTAACGGGCCTTGAAGCCAGTGGGGGCTCTGTGGGAGCGGGCTTGCCCGCGAAGAGGGCTGAACAGACAACCGAAATCCCTCTGGCCGACCACCTGGCGGATTTGGCAGTAGAAGCCCTGATCGACGAAGCCGACCTGTCGCCCAAACCGGGGCTGGTAGACCGCCGCAGCAACGGTGCGCACACCGACATGACGCTAGCGTTGATGCACGCTTCGGCGCTGGCCCTGTGGCCGTGCCTGCGGCAGATGGCCGAAGCAGCCGAGGCCATTGGCGGCGTCGGCCAGCCCTTACGCACTGCGCTGGGCCGCATTGGCCGCGAAGGCGAGGCTGCGATGCTGGCGACCACTGGCGGGGTGAATACCCACCGAGGGGCGATCTGGGCTCTGGGGCTGCTGGTGGCGGCCCGTGCCCTGGGGCCCCACGCTGACCCGTGCGCAGTGGCGGCACGCGCCGGGCGCATCGCGCTGATCGACGACCCCGGCGCAGCATCGGAAGACAGCCATGGTGCCCAGGTTAGGCGCCGGTATGGCAGCGGTGGTGCCCGTGAGCAGGCGCAACTGGGCTTCCCAGCGGTTATCGCGCATGGCCTGCCACAGCTGCAGCGCAGCCGCGCCTTAGGTGCCAGCGAACCCCACGCGCGGCTCGATGCCTTGCTGGCGATCATGACGGCGCTGGCCGACACCTGTGTGCTTTGGCGCGCCGGGCCACAAGGGCTGGCAACGGTACAGCAGGGTGCCCGCGCCGTCCTGGACGCGGGTGGCAGCGCCACGCTGGACGGGCGCCGGCAACTGCGTCTTTTGGATGAACAATTGCTGCAACTGAATGCCTCTCCGGGTGGCGCTGCCGATCTGTTGGCGGCCTGCCTCTTCCTCGACAAATCCGGGAGCCTGTGACATGGAAACCCTGACCTTTCAATTTCCCGCCGCCGAACCGGGGCGCGGGCGCACCGTGGTCGGCTGCGTCAGCTCCGGCGACCTGGAAGTGCTGATTGAGCCCGGCATCGCCGGCAGCCTGCAGATCCAGGTCGTGACGTCGGTCAACGGCAGCGGCGCGCGCTGGACGCAACTGTTCCAGCGCCTGTTCGAAGGCCGCCAATGGCCAGCGGTGAACATCGACATCCATGATTTTGGTGCCACCCCAGGCGTGGTGCGCCTGCGCCTGGAGCAAGGTTTCGAGGAGATCGCCCATGACTGACACCGAACGTTTGTTGCACAGCCGCAGCCTCGTCGAAATGGGCGCCCGCCAGCGCGCCCGGGCACTACTTGACCCAGGGACGTTCCGCGAGCTGCTGGGCCCCTTCGACCGACTCATGTCACCTTGGTTGTCGCGCCAGGGCATCGTGCCCCAGGCCGATGATGGCGTGATCATTGCCAAAGGCCGGTTGAATGGCCGCAACACTGTGGTCGCCGCTATCGAGGGTGGCTTCCAGGGCGGCAGCATGGGCGAGGTGGGCGGGGCGAAGATTGCCGGTGCGCTGGAACTGGCCATCGAAGACAACCGCAACGGCACCCCGACCTGCGCCGTGCTGCTGCTGGAAACCGGTGGCGTGCGCCTGCAGGAGGCCAACCTGGGCCTGGCGGCGATCGCCGAGATCCAGGCCGCGATCGTCGAGCTGCGCAGCTACCAGCCGGTGATCGGCGTGATCGCAGGCTCGGTCGGCTGCTTCGGCGGTATGTCCATCGCTGCCGGCCTGTGCAGCCACCTGCTGGTCACCCGTGAGGCGCGCCTGGGCCTCAATGGCCCGCAGGTCATCGAGCAGGAAGCGGGCATCGCCGAATACGACGCCAAGGACCGCCCCTTTATCTGGAGCCTGACCGGTGGCGAGCAGCGCCATGCCAGTGGGCTGGTCGACGGCTACGTGGCCGATGATGCAGATGCAATACGCCAGCAGCTTTTGCACCTGCTCGACACCCCCAGCACAGACCGTGCTCGCCACTACGCCTGGTACCTCGAGCGGCTGTCGCGCCTCGGCGATGACTGCCCGCAACTGGATGCCGCCGCCGTACGCAGCCTCTACCAAGGAGAAGCCAAATGAACCGAGCCATGAACTGGCTGCCGGGCCTGGCCGGCGGGCAAGCGCTGCGGGGTTACCCCGCGTCGCTGCTGGTGGTCGACGGCGAACTGGACAACCGCCTGGCACGCTTCATTGCCGTGGTGCCCGATGCGCACAACCCGTTCCCCCGGGCGTGTGCGGGCGAGGTCGGTCTGCTGGAGGGCTGGGGGCTGGCCAAGGCGGTGAGCGAAGCGGTCGCGGCAGACCGCGACGGCGAGAAGCGGGCCATCGTCGCCGTCATCGATGTGCCCAGCCAGGCCTATGGCCGCCGCGAAGAGGCGCTGGGCATTCACCAGGCGCTGGCCGGTGCTGTGCAGGCGTATGCCGAGGCGCGCTTGGCCGGGCACCCGGTGATTGGGCTGCTGGTCGGCAAGGCGATGTCCGGCGCCTTCCTCGCGCATGGCTATCAAGCCCAGCGACTGATCGCGCTGGACGACGCTGGGGTGATGGTGCACGCCATGGGCAAGGCCGCTGCCGCGCGCATTACATTGCGCAGCGTCGAAGCGCTGGAGGCCCTGGCCGCCGAAGTACCGCCGATGGCCTATGACCTCGACAGCTATGCCTCGCTGGGCTTGCTGTGGCGACGTCTTGGCGTGGACAACGCCGAGACGCCAAGTGCGGCCGACCTGGCCAAGGTACGTACCTGCCTGGCCGAAGCGGTGCGCGATATCGGCAACTCGACCGACCTGTCATCGCGGCTGGCGGGCGAAAACCGGCGTGCCTCCCGCGAGGTGCGCGAACACTTGCGCCGTCAGTGGCAGGGGGCCTGAGATGAATAGCCCACGCGCGCACGACCTGCTGTGGGGGTTGCCCCTTTGCGCGCTGCCTGAAGATGCCCCGCAGTGGGCGCATCAGGTGGTGGCAAGCGGTCAGCCTGTGGTGGTGCGCCGCGCCGCCTGCGCTGACGGCTGGGTGGCGGTGGGCCTGCGCGGCCTGAGCCGGGATCAGCGGCTGGGCACACAGATGCGCCTGGCCGATATCCAACGCCTGCAAAGCCCTGAGTCCCTGCGCTGGCAAACACCGAGCCCGTGGCCTGCATTGCAGGCGTTGGCCTCGGTGGCCCCGGTGCTCGATACCACCGGGCTGGCCTGGGGGCCGACAGGTGGGGTGGGGTACCAACTCGCTACCGAGACTGGCGTGCTGCACCTGGCCAGTGACCTGGACGTGGTCGTGCGCACGCCGCACCCCCTGGCACGCGCAAAAGCGCGGGAACTGCTGGACATACTGGACTGCGCGCCATGCCGTATCGATGTGCAATTGGAAACACCGGCAGGTGCCGTCGCCCTGCGTGAGTGGGCCGGTGTTGCCCGCCGCGTACTGCTCAAGTCGCCCCATGGCGCGCGCTTGGTGGTCGACCCCTGGGCAGCCTGGGCGTGTGCGGCATGAGCAGCTTGTTCGCGTTCCCCGGCCAGGGTGCACAGCAGGTAGGCATGTTGCACCGCTTGCCCGAGGGGGCCGGCCCACTGTTGGAGGAGGCCAGCGATACGCTGGGCCATCAGGTGCTGGGCCTGGACAGCGAGCAGGCATTGCAGAGCACCCGGGCCGTGCAGCTGTGCCTGCTGCTGACCGGGGTGGCCTGGGCGCGCCGACTGTTGCAGCAAAGCTCCGCCCCCGACTATGTGGCAGGGCTGTCGATAGGGGCGTATCCCGCCGCTGTCACGGCCGGTGCGCTGGCGTTCGCCGATGCCGTGCGCCTGGTTGCCCTGCGCGGTGAATTGATGCAGCGCGCCTATCCGCAGGGGTATGGCATGACCGCGCTGAGCGGCCTGGACCTGGCCAGTGTCGAGCGCTTGCTGGTGGAGGCGGGCGGTGAGGTCTACATCGCCAACCTCAACAGCGAAAACCAGATTGTCATTGCCGGCAGTGAGGCGGCCATGGCTGCGGTAGCCCAACGCGCGCGCAGCCTGGGCCAAGGCGTCGCGCGGCGCCTGGCGGTCAGCGTGCCGTCCCACTGCCCACTGCTAGATGCCCCGGCTGCGCAACTGGCCGAGGCCTTTGCTGCGGTCGAACTGCGAAGGCCCATCATCACCTACCTGAGCGGCAGCAGTGCACGGCCGATCTACGACCCGCAACGCTTGCGCGACGACCTGGCCGGCAACATGGCGCGGGTGGTGGATTGGCGTGCCACGTTGCGCAATGCCTATGAACGCGGGGTGCGCCTGCACCTGGAAATACCACCGGGCAGCGTGCTCAGCGGCCTGGCCCGCCAGGTGTTCGCCAACGGCCGCGTGGTGGCCATCGAGTCCACTCGCCTGGACAGCGTCGACGCGCTAATGCGTCAGGAGGTGGCCGGCAACCGATGACCGTGCTGTGCAACGCGAAGGACAACAACAAGCAACTTCGACAACACCTGAGGACAACAACAATGATTATTTATGGTGTGGCTCTGCTGGCGGTGTGCACGCTTGCCGGCGTTATCGTCGGCGACTTCCTGGGCGTGCTGCTGGGCGTCAAATCCAACGTGGGCGGGGTCGGTATCGCCATGATCCTGCTGATCTGTGCGCGGCTGTACATGCACCGCCATGGCGGCATGAGCAAGGAGTGCGAGTTCGGCGTCGGCTTCTGGGGCGCGATGTACATTCCGGTGGTGGTGGCCATGGCGGCCCAGCAGAACGTGGTCACGGCCCTGCACGGCGGGCCGGTGGCGCTGCTGGCGGCCGTCGGCGCGGTACTGGTGTGTGGCGCGACCATCGCGCTGATCAGCCGCAGCCACCGCGGTGAGCCCTTGCCCGCACTTGAGCCCACACCCGAAACACCTGTGCAGGTTGCCCCTGCAGGAGGGCGCTGATCATGTGGCCGATCATTGATAATGCCTTGGAACATAACGGCCTGATCACCGCGTTCGCGGTTGTCGGGGCGATCATGTGGTTGTCGGTACTGATGTCGAAATACCTGACGTTCGGCCGGGTGCACGGCTCGGCGATTGCCATCGTCATTGGCCTGGTGCTGGCCTGGGTTGGCGGTACCGTGACCGGCGGGCAAAAGGGCCTGGCGGACATGGCGCTGTTCTCTGGCATCGGCCTGATGGGTGGGGCGATGCTGCGCGACTTCGCCATCGTCGCCACGGCCTTCGAAGTGCAGGCCACCGAGGCGCGCAAGGCCGGGATGATTGGCGCTGTGGCGTTGCTGCTTGGCACGGTGCTGCCGTTTATCGTCGGTGCGGCGGTGGCCTATGCCTTTGGCTATCGCGATGCCGTAAGCATGACCACCATTGGCGCGGGCGCGGTGACCTATATCGTCGGGCCGGTGACTGGGGCGGCGCTGGGTGCGAGCTCGGACGTGATGGCCTTGTCGATAGCCACCGGGTTGATCAAGGCCATCCTGGTCATGGTGTTCACCCCGGTTTCGGCACGCCTGTTGGCCCTGGACAACCCGCGTTCGGCCATGGTGTTCGGTGGCTTGGCAGGGACGGTGTCGGGGGTGACCGCAGGCTTGGCGGCCACGGACCGGCGGCTGGTGCCGTACGGCGCGCTGACCGCGACCTTCCATACCGGCTTGGGCTGCTTGATGGGCCCTTCGATACTGTATTTCTGCGTGCGCGGCTTGATGGGCTGACCCACCCTTCACGCATTCTCTGTAGGAGCAGCCTTGCGCTGCGAAGAGGCCCGTAATAGCGGCAACTCTCTACGGTGTTGTCACCGGCCTCTTCGCAGCACAAGGCTGCTGCTACCTGCAACTCCATCCCCCGAATCGGGGAAAACCGCTGGGGAATCCTCCCCAATCTGTTTCGGTTAGCCCTGTAACTCACCAAAAAATATAACAATTCTCATCTGGCATATACCTTGCTCAACCTCCACCCAGAGACCCTGTGTTCCGGAGGTGCAGCATGTCGACCCCGCTCAAAGGCCCCGTCCTGTCATCCCTTGTCCTGGCCCTGCTCGGCTGGGAAGCGACCAGCGAGGCAGCTGTGCAGTGCCAGCGCACCCTGGTTGCCAATGTGGTCGCACTGGACCAGCCGCTGATGTTCAACCGCCTTGGCGCGCAAAACGCCAATGGCATGATGTTCGCCCTGCGCGAAGATGTCGTGGACGAGCACCAGGTCCCGCTTGGCAAAGGCGGGGCCGCAGTGCCTGGCAAAGTCACCTTGCGCCCGGACAAACGCCCACGGCCAATCGTCTTGCGGGTCGCTGCCGGTGACTGCCTGACCGTCAACCTGACCAACCTGCTCGCCTACCAGGCCAACCCCAACAAGCACGTTATCGACCACGAAGAGAACGAGGCCGAAGGTGAGGAAGAAGAAGGGCCGGAAACCGAATTCGAGAACGAAGGCGGTGAGCACTTCGTTGCGGATGAACAAGTCAGCGACCGCCACGTAGGTTTCCAGGTCAACGGCATGCAAGCCGTCAACAGCATTGGCGACATCGCCGCCAACACCGGCCGCAACGGCAACTTCCTGGTGTCGCCGGGCAACACCCGCAGTTACACCCTGTATGCCGAACGCGAAGGGGCCTTCGCCGCAACCAGCCAAGGTGCGACCTTCGGCGGCCAAGGCGGTGCCGGCAACGTTGCCAACGGCTTGTTCGGCCAGGTGGTGGTGGTGCCCAAAGGCGGGCGCACCTTCCGCAACACCCTGACCGAAGAAGAAATGCGCCTGGCCACCACCGGCCGTACCCCTACAGGCCAACCTGTCATCGATTACCAGGCCCGTTACCCGCAGGCCGAGCCCTGGATCACCGAAGGCAAGGCCGGCAAGCCGATCATCGCCATGGTCGATGGCAACGAGATTCTCAACAGCGAGACCGATGCCATCGTCATGGGCCCCAACCCAGACGGCAGCTTCCCCCGTTCGACCTACCCACTGGAGAGCGTCAACAAGCGCAACCCGGCGCTGCCCAACCGGCTGGATGCGTTTCGTGATTTCGCCTCGCAGTTCGCCGACGAAGTGGCCGGCACCCAGGCCTTCCCCGGCTACTGGGCCGACCCGATCATGGGCCACGTGCTGGAGCCGACCCGCGATTCGTTCATGATCAACTACGGCTCGGGCGGCATGGGCGCTGAGGTTGTGGCCAACCGACTGGGCGTGGGCCCGATGCATGACTGCCTGTCGTGCGCCTACGAGGAGTTCTTCCTCAGCGCCCACACTGTGGGCGATATCGGCACGCTGGTGGACGTGCCAGCCAACGTCGGCCTGGAGAACATCCGCCCCGGCGAAACCCCACCGGCCAATGCCGTGGGCGTCAAGGCCAGCATGGCCCTGTACCCGTCGGAGCCGGCCAACGTCCACCACAGCTACATTGGCGACTTCACCAAGTTCCGTAATACGCACAATGGCCATGAACAGCACATCTTCCACTTGCACGGCCACCAGTGGCTGTTCAACCCCAACGACGACAACTCCGACTATGTGGACGCCCAAGGCATCGGCCCGGGCATCGGGTACACCTACGAGATCGCCAACGGCGGCTCTGGCAACCGTAACCGCGTAGCGGGCGATGCCATCTATCACTGCCATTTCTACCCGCACTTCGCCCAAGGCATGTGGGCCATGTGGCGGGTGCACGACGTGTTCGAGGAAGGTACCCGGCTGGAGGTCAGTGGCCAGGATGCAAACGGCTTCCACCGCACGCCGTTTGCCCTGCGCAGTGGCAAGCCAGCCGTCGGCGCACGGGCATTGCCGGACGGTGAGATCATTGCCGGTACGCCGATCCCCGCCATCGTCCCGCTGCCGGGCAAAGCCATGGCGCCGATGCCGGGCAAGGTGGTCGTGGTGCCTAAGCTTGCAGAGCAGTGGGTGGCCGCGAATGAGCAGGACGATGATGAAGACGAAGAAGAGGGCGACGATGACCATGGCCACGGGGCAGCTGCGCCCAAGGCTGTCGGCTCCCTGGCCCTGGTCGACCGTAGCGAGACCAACCGCAACGCCGACGGCACCTTGAAAAACCCCGGTTACCCGTTCTGGATCGGTGGCATGGAAAGCAGCGTCGGCCAGCGCCCACCGACCCCGCCGCTGGACATGCTCGACCCTGCGCTTGCCCAGCAACTGAAGAACAGCGGCAATGCCTTGTGGGCCAACCTGGACCCCAACCAGGTCGATGGCTGGGATGGTGGCCTCGGCCGGCACGCGCTGGATGGCATCTCGGCAGGTGGCGAAGCACTGACCACCACCACCAAGCTGGATTTCTCCAAGGTGGTGCATAAAGCCAAGCCGATCTACCTGCCGGAAGAGGGCACCGAAGTCGAACAGGCGGCCATGAAGTTTCACGCCAAGGCTGAGCACCCCAGCTATGCGCTGATGCCGGGCAGCCAGCCGGTGGCGCGCAACTTCCGCACCAACGGCGCCTTGCCGACGGCTGGGGCACCGTTTTTTGAACCGTGCATGGACGACCGCGGCAAGCGCCTTACCCAGACCTCGGGCATAGGCGAGTTCGCCAGCGGTGAAAGCCTGACCGGCATGAGCTTCCGGGGTGCGTCTGCCTTCACCGCCGACCGCCCACGCATCTACAAAGGTGCCAACATCCAGTTCGATGCGGTCTACAACAAAGTCGGCTACCACTTCCCGCAGGCGCGCATCATTGCCCTCTGGGAAGACGCCTGGCCAGTGATCACCAAGCAGCGCCCACCCGAGCCGCTGGTGATGCGCATGAACACCTTCGACTGCACCATGTACCAGCACACCAACTTGATCCCGTCCATTTATGAGATGGACGACTACCAGGTGCGCACCCCAACCGACGTGATTGGCCAGCACATCCACCTGCCCAAGTGGGACCTCACCGCGGCCGACGGCTCGGCCAACGGCTGGAACTACGAGGACGGCATTCTTTCGCCCGGCAGCGTGGTCGAGCGCGTGCATGCCATTCGCGCCTACAACGGTTGCACCGAAGGCGATAGCCGAGACGGCACCGCCGCCTGCCCAAGCGCCAAGCAGCACCCGTACTTCGGGCGCTTTGGCCGGGCTGACTGGCTGGGCGCGCGTACCGCTATGCAGCGTTGGTTCGCCGACCCTGTGGTCAACGTGCACAACGTCGACCGCGGCCTGGGCACCATCTTCACCCACGACCACCTTGGCCCATCGACCCACCAGCAACTGGGCCTGTACGCCACAGTACTGGCCGAACCTGCCGGCTCCACCTGGTACCACGCCGAAACCGGCGAGCAGCTGTACAACCCGGCTGTACGCCAGGACGGTGGGCCAACCTCGTGGCAAGCAGTGATCAAGACCGGTGACCACGATGGCGACGGCAAAAACGACAGCTACCGTGAGTTCTTCCTCGAGTACAGCGACTTCCAACATGCCTATGAAGCCGGCGTGTACGTGGGCGCAGGGCCGGACGGTATTCCCAATGGCCAGTCGTACCCGGCCACGGCCGACAGCTTCCGCTACGCCATCAACCCACCGGTACGGCAGAAAGCCTCGTCGCTGCTCGAATCGGTGGTGGAGTCGCGTGGTGGCTTGAGCCCTGGCTGCCCAAGCCGGCCGTGCCCACAAGCCATTTCGGTGGATGACCCTGGGATGTTCGTCGTCAACTAC
The DNA here is from genome assembly GCF_024748985.1 of Pseudomonas sp. B21-031. Lineage (NCBI taxonomy): Bacteria > Pseudomonadati > Pseudomonadota > Gammaproteobacteria > Pseudomonadales > Pseudomonadaceae > Pseudomonas > Pseudomonas sp. B21-031. Next base: position 2,626,573 of record NZ_CP087181.1, read on the forward strand.
CGAAACGAACCGCTGGCCCTGCGGGTGTTCGACCCCAACAAAGTGGCCCCGGACGGCAAGCGCGGCATGCAGGCCGACGGCCTGGGCGGTGACCTGAGCTATGCCTTGCAGAGCCGCACCGACCGTGCCATCCCAGCGATGAACATGGCGCCTTCGGCGATCACCTCAGCGGTCGGCCCAACCGGTGGCACCACGGTGTTCCCGCCGCACATCAACACCGCCGGTAGCGAGCCCGGTGACCCGTTCACGCCGCTGCTGCGCACCTACTCGGGTGACAACGTGCGCTTGCGCATGCATGCCGGTGGCCATGAAGAGGAGCACAACGTCACGCTGCACGGCGTCAAGTGGCTGCAGAATGGCTCGGGCTTCGGCAGCAGCTCCAACTCGGGCTGGAAGGCGTCGCAAATGATCGGCATCTCCGAGCAGCTGGGCTTCATGGCGCCGGTGTCGATGATTTCCAGCTCTGCGGCCACCAACGGCGACTACCTGTACTCGCTGGATGCGGCACTGGAAGGCTACTGGAACGGCATCTGGGGCATCATGCGCAACTACACCACCTTGCGCCCGGACCTGTTCCCGCTGTCGAACAACCCGCAGCCGGTGGCCATGCGCAACACCGTGAACTTTGACGGCATATGCCCAAAAACCACCACCAACGCCAACGGCATTGGTACCCGCGCCACGGTCAAGCGCAGCTACGAGATCGTTGCCGCACTGGCCAACGACATTCTTGAGAACCGCCACGGGGTCAGCATCACCGACCCGGCCGGCGTCGGCCAGCATGTCGGTGGGCCGCTCAAGCCTGGCGGTGGCACGCTGGTGTTCAACAGCCGCAAGACCAGCATCCCGCAGGTGAGCGTGGTGGATGAGGAGGACGGCACCACCTTCACCGTTGGCGGCCACAGCGCACCGCTGCACGACCCGACCGCAGTGCTGTATGTGCGCAAGGCAGACCTGGACGCGACCACCGGCAAGCTCAAACCCGGCGTGCCGGTAGAGCCCCTGGTGCTGCGCGCCAACGCTGGCGACTGCATCAGCATCACCTTGGAAAACCGCCTGCCGCTGGTGATGCCCGACCTGCCAAGCACGGCCGTGATGCAGAACGTGGTCAAGCGGGACCGTAATGGCAGCGAAGGTTCCACAGCGTTCAACAACAACCTGATGCGGCCGTCCAGCCATGTTGGCCTGCACGCGCAGTTGCTGGCCTACGACATCACCAAGTCCGATGGTGCCAACGTCGGCCTCAACCCGGTGCAGACCGTGCCGCCGCGTGCCGGCAACAGCGGTGCCTACCCGAGCAAGGTGTACCAGTACTACGCCGGGCACCTGGAGCGTGAAGGCAAGCCGGTGCTGCAACTGGGCCGTACGGTGGACAACATCAACACCACGGCGATCGAATTCGGCGGCCTGAACCTGACCCCGTCCGACTTCATCAAGCAACCGCAAAAAGGCCTGGTGGGCGCCATGAGCATCTTGCCGCAAACCGCCACCTTCATCGAGGACACCGCCAGCCGTGCTCAGGCCACGGTGAAAGTCAGCGGGCAGCCGGACTACCGCGACTTCGTCACGGTGTGGCAGCGCTCGATGAACATGCGCTGGGCAGACGGCCGCCCCGTGGAAGGTATCGCCACGGAAGGCAATGGCGTGCCGGGCGATCCGAAGGACAACGGCAACATGGCCATGAACTACAAAACCGAACCGCTGTGGTTGCGCTTTGGCATGGCGCCGGACGCACCGTTCGGCCACGCCGACGGCAATGGCTTCGCCGATGTGCCAAACGCCCACATGGCCTACAGCAACGCCCTGGTCGGTGGCGACCCACAAACGCCCGTGCTCTGGGCCAAGCCCGGCCAGCCGGCACGCAGCCATGTGCTGATGCCCAGCGGTGGTAGCCGCGGCATCACCTACCAGCTGGACGGGCACCTGTGGCCACTGCACGCCTACCAGGCCGAGAAGAACGACGCCGATGGCTACCCGATGAACCTGCCAGGCATCGGTTCGGTGCGCTTCGGCTTCAACCCGATGTCGATCTACATCGGTGCCCAGGAAAGCGTACTGCCGGCGGCGCACTTCAGCTTCATGCTGCCCAGCGCGGGTGGTGCCAACGCGGTGCCGGGGGACTACCTGTTCCGCGACTATGCCGCCTACGGCAACCTTTCGGGGCTGTGGGGGATTTTGCGGGTCAGCAACGAAGCGCCGCCCGCAACGGCTGCGCCACAATAACGACACGGGAGTGCGAGCATGAACAAGAAGACTCGCCCTGCTTACTTGGGGGTACTGCTGGGAGTGGCACTGATCGGCCTGGGCGTGGCATATGAGCAGCTCTGGTGCGACCCACGCGAACTGCTGCAGGAGCCTGCCGACCCGCAGGCCCTGCACCGGCTCAGCCGGGACGGGGTGACTGTAGAGTTCGAGGCGCGGCCGGTGGCCGGGGGTGAACTGCGTGAAGGCGCCTTCGCCAACGTGCGCTTCAAGGTCAGCGACCAGACCAGCGGCCAGCCGCTGTCGGGCATGGCGCCGGGGGCCTGGATCGACCCGGCCCAGTCGGCACCGGTCGGCGACCGCGACCAAAGCTGCAAGGCCCGTGTCGCGCTTTTTCTGAAAAGCAGCATTGGTGCCCGGCCGTTGCTCGACCTCAACAGCTACTTCCTGTTGATGCTGAACAAGGACGCCAGCCTGACGGTCATCGACCCGACGGTTTCGGTGGGGGGCGTCACCAGCACCATGGCCCGTATCGAACTGCCAGGCAGGCCCATGGACTGGGCGGCCACCGGCGACGACAAACAGGTATTCGTGTCGATCCCGGAGCGTGGCAAGGTGGCGGTGATCGATACCGAGACCTTCACCCGCGTGGCCGACCTGGATGCTGGCGACCAACCGACGCGGGTGGCGCTGCAACCGGACCAGCATCGGCTGTGGGTCGGCAACAACAGCAGCGACCCGGCCAAGGGCGGGGTAACGGTGATCGACGTGCCCGGGCGCAGCACCCTCAAGTCCTTCGCCACTGGCTCCGGGCACCACGAGATTGCCTTCAGCAGCGACTCGCGCTACGCCTTTGTCAGCAACCGCGACAGCGGCACCCTGAGCATCATCGACATCCCTGAAATGCGCCTGGCCAAGACCCTGGAGGTGGGGCCGCACCCGCTGTCGGTGAGCTACTCGGCGCTGTCCCAGGCGGTTTACGTGGTCGACGGCCAAGAAGGCACGGTGCGGGTCATCGACGCCCGCAGCCATCAACCGCGCCACACCGTCACGGCGGAACAGGGCCTGGGCCCGATGCGTTTTAGCAGCGACGGGCGCTACGGCATCGTGCTCAACACCCTGGAGAACCAAGCCTTGGTGATCGATGCCAGTACCGACACGCTCATCCACCGCATCCCGGTGGCGGCCGAACCCTACCAACTGACCTTTACCAAGGGCTATGCCTACGTCCGCGGCCTGGCCTCGCCCAAGGTCAGCATGATCAACCTGAGCAGCCTTGGGGAAGGGCGTTCGCCGATCGTCCAGGGCTTCGACGCCGGCCCTGCCGCGCCGCGCCAAGCCGGTGATCTGCCGCTGGCACAAGGGTTATCGGTGTCGCGTGACGACAACTCGGTGTTCGTGGTCAACCCGGTGGACAACACCACCTACTTCTACGCCGAGGGCATGAACGCGCCGATGTCGGGCTACAACAACCGCGGCCACCAGGCCCGCGCCGCCATCGTCGTCGACCGCAGCCTGCGCGAGGTGGCCCCAGGGGTGTACGGCTCGACGGTGAAGCTGCCGGCGGCCGGCAAGTTCGACGTGGCCTTCCTGCTCAACCAGCCGCAAATCATCCACTGCTTCAGCACCGATGTGGGCGAGGCGCCAAATGCCCGCAAGCACAAGGGCGCGCATGCCGAGTTCCTTGGCCTTGAGCAGCCTTTGCCGCAGCACGGCGCCTTCACCGCACGGGTGCGCATCGTCGGCGACGACGGTGAACCGCGCCTGGGCCTGAATGACCTGAGCCTGCGCTACTTCCTGGCGCCGTCGTCGATGCCGCGCAACCTGCGCCTCGAAGAAGTGGGCGAGGGCGTCTACCAGGCGGCCTTGACCCTGCCCGAAGCCGGCGCCTGGTACCTGCATGTGCAGTCACCGTCGCTGGGCCGCAAGTTTGCCGAAGAGAATTACACCAGCCTGCGTGTCCTGCCAGCCTCGGCCTCCACGGCGTCCCAAGAGGACGCTTCCCAGATGCAAACCAGGAGTGTGCGATGAACGCCAAGCATGCTTTCACACGGCTGGGCCTAAGCCTGGCGCTGCCGCTGTTGATGTCCAGCAACCTGGCCCTGGCCCATGCCGGGCATGACCACAGCGGCCATGCCGAGCAACCGCCCACCGCGCGACAGGAGAAAGCCAGTGTGCGCTTTGCCGATGTCTCGCTGCTGGACCAGGACGGCATGCCTGTGCGCCTGGAGAAGGACCTGGTCGGCGATCACCTGGTGGTGATGGGTTTCATCTACACCAGTTGCACCACGGTGTGCCCAGTGGTGTCGTCGATCATGGGCAAGGTCCAGCAGCAGTTGGGCGGCCGTGTGGGTGAAGAAATCCACCTGGTGTCGATCAGCGTCGACCCCCAGCGCGACGATTCCAAGCGCCTGCAGAGCTACGCCAAGGCCTTCCAGAAAGGGCCGGGCTGGAGCTGGCTGACCGGTACGCCGTACGCCATCACTGAAACCCTCAAAGGCCTGGGCAGCTTCAGTGCCGACCTCAGCCAGCACCCGCCGCTGATTCTGGTGGGCGATGGCCGCAGCGGCCACTGGACCCGCTACTACGGCTTCACCGACCCGGCGGTACTGGTCGCGGAAATCAACCGCCTCAGCGCCCGCCGGGTGCATGCCAAGAGCACGGCCATCGCCGAACACCATGCCGACCACACCGGCGACCATAACGAGGTGCAACCATGAGCCATCTGATCTCACGCCGCGCCGGCATGCGCGGTCTCGACTGGCTGGTACTGGGCGGTTGCCTGTGGATTCTTGCCTCGGTCGCATTGGCCCATGAAGGCCATGCCCAGCAGGCGCCCGAGCCACAGGCAGCGCCCCAGGCGATGACCAGCGGCGGGGGCACCCGCGATGCCCAGACCTGGTTCACCGACACCGTGCTCAAGGACCAGAACGGCCGCGACCTGCGCTTCTACAGCGATGTGCTCAAGGACAAGGTGGTGATGCTTAACGTCATCTTCACCCACTGCACCGACGCCTGCCCGTTGATCACCCGTAAGCTGCGCGAGGTACGCGAGGCCATGGGGCCGGCGTTGGCCGGGCAGGTGACGTTCGTCTCGATCAGCAGCGACCCGCTCAACGACACCCCGGCAGCGCTCAAGGCCTTTGCCGAGAAGCAGGGCGTGGATGGCCCCAACTGGCTGTTCCTGACTGGCGACAAGGCCAGTGTCGACCTGGTACTGGGCCGCATCGGCCAGTTCCTGCCCAGCCCCGAACAGCATTCCACGCAGCTGATTGCCGGTGACGTGGCAGGCAAGCGCTGGAGCAAGATCCGCCCCGATGCGCCAGCGATGGCGATCGCGCAGCGCATGCAGCTGCTGGCCCAACCACTGGCGGGGCGGTGACGGCCATGAATGCCTGGACTGCATTGCGCTGGCCCCATCGCCGGCAAGCCGGCTCCCACAGGGTATGCACAACTTTCAGCGGCAGCGCTATCCCTGTGGGAGCCGGCTTGCCGGCGATGGGGCCAGCGCAGGCAAGAAATGCCCTCATCAGGTCCCTGACCTTGCTCATCACCATGAGCCTATGCAGCACAGCCTTCGCCCTCGACCTCACCGAGCACGAACAGGCCGGCAAACGCCTGTACCGCGAAGGCCAGTCGAGCAGCGACGCACAATTGCTGGCGCGCGTCGGCTCCAGCGACATGAGCGTCCCTGCCAGCGTCTTACCCTGTGCTAGCTGCCACGGCACCGACGGCCGCGGCCGCGCCGAAGGCGGTGTACGCCCGCCGAGCCTCGACTGGCAACGCCTGGCCCTGGGCCAGGGCGAGCGGCAGGCCAATGGCCGCAGTTATCCGCGTTACACCGACGCCAGCCTGGCCAGGGCGATCCAGCAGGGGGTGGACCCTGCCGGCAATCGCCTGGACGCCGCCATGCCGCGTTTCGAATTGACCCTGGCCGACCAGCGCAACCTCACCGCCTACCTCAAACGCCTGGCCGAAGAGCGCGACCCGGGCGTGGAGGAGGGCGTGCTGCGCCTGGGCACTTTGCTGCCGGCCTCCGGCCCACTGGCCGAAGCAGGGCACGTGGTGCGCGCAGTACTCGAAGACGGCCTGGCGCAACTCAACCAGCAAGGCGGTGTGCACGGGCGGCGCCTGGAACTGGTGGTGCTCGACCCTGGCAGCGACGCCGACAGCGCCGAGCAGGCCCTTCGCCAACTGCTGGGCAAGGAGCAGGTGTTCAGCCTGATTACCCCCCTGGCACCCATGCTCGACCAGCGCCTGACCGCGGTGTTGGCGCAGCAGAACGTGCCGCTGATTGGCAACACCCCGCGCAGTGGCGGCAGTGCGCAGATCTTCGACCCGCTGCCGGGCTTGCCTGCGCAACTGCTGAGCCTTGCCGGCCACGCCCGTGACACCTTGGGCCTCGCCCCAGATGGCTTGCGCGTGGTGTATGCCGGTGACGAGCAAGCGCCGCTGGCCGAGCAGGTGCGTGAACACCTTGTGCAGCAAGGCTGGGCCCCCGGCGCCCTGCAGCCCTTCGACGGCCAGGCGGTGGACGGCCAAGGCATTGTCTTCGTTGGTCGCGCCCAGGCCTTTGCCGAATTGGCTGCCGCGTTGCAGGCGGCAGGCCGTCAGCCTTACCTGTTTGCAGCGTCCAGCCAGGTGGTCGGGGCCGTGGCGAACTTGCCTGCGCAGTGGTCGCAGCGCGTCTACCTCGCTTACCCATTCGTGCCCGAAGACTGGACTGAGCAGGGCCTGGCGACCCTCGCCGGGCTGCAACAACGCCAGGGCCTGGACCCGCGTCAGGCGTCCTTGCAGGTCAACACCCTGTGCGCCTTGCGCTTGCTGACAGAGGCCCTTAAACAGATCGGCCGAGATGCCAGCCGCGAGCAACTGATCACGGCCCTGGAGGGCCTGCACGACGTCACTACCGGCCTCACGCCAGCGCTGGGCTTCGGCCCCGGTCGCCGGCAGGGCATGGCCGGTGCCCACGTGGTGGCGGTGGCCTTGCCCGGGCCGCGCTTCACCTCGGTCACCCCGTACCGGCCAGTGCCGGACACCCCTTGAGCGGAGGTTGCCATGCGTACCCTGTTGCTGTGCCTGTTGCTGCTGGTCGCCAAGGCGAGTTGGGCCGATGTGCCGGCCGCGCGGGTAAACGGTGTCGAGATCGATGTGATGCGCCTTGAGCGCTACTTCACGGAATACCTCGAAGCCCAGGGCCGCGCGGTGGCCAGCATCCGCAACCCGACCCTGTACAAGCGCCTGCGCGACCAGGCCTTGGACGAGCTGATCGACAAGGAGCTGCTGTGGCAGGAGGCCCAACGCCAGGGCATCGGCATCAGTGATGAACAGGTGTCTGCCCAAGTTGGTGAAGTGGAGGCGGCGTTTGGCAGCCCGACAGTGTTTGAACGGCGTCTGGCGCAGGCAGGCTTCGATAGGGCAGAGTACGCTGATTACACCCGTCGCGAGCTGGCTGCCCAGCGGGTGTATGCCCAGCTCAGCGCGGTCGACGCGCCCAGCCAGGCCGAGGTGGAGGCCTTCTACATGGCCAATCGACAAAGACTGCAAGGAGCGCAGAACCAAAGTGATAACCCTTCTGTCATACGGGAACAGGGCCTGGTCTTGGCCAGGGCCTCGCTCATCGGGCAATTGCAGGCGCAAGCGCGGCAAGCTGTGCGCCAACGTTTGCGCGAATCCGCTAAAGTGGAAATCGCCGACTGAAGGCCCCGATGGCGTTTCCCCAAAGCTGGGGAATAACGACTTGGCAAAGTGCCATCAGGTCCCCCGGATGTGGGGAACCGGGCGAGCTCGCCTGCTCGCTGCGCCTGGGGTGTTTTCGGGCACCCTTGCCAGATCAACGACTTACAGTGGTGCAGCATGACTATTCACGCCTGGCACGAAGCCTGCTCAAGCCTTATCGAGGCCGCACTTCGCAGACCGGGAAACCGGGCAGTATTTGGGAGTCGACCTTGGTGAACAGAGTATTGGTAGTCGATGACGAACAGACTCTTGCGCAGAACCTGCAGGCGTATTTGCAGGCGCAAGGCCTGGAAGTTCATGTTGCCCACGACGGTGCCAGTGGTATCGAGCAGGCTGAACGCCTGGCACCGCAAGTGATCGTGCTGGATTACCGCTTGCCCGATATGGAGGGTTTTCAGGTACTGGAGACCGTGCGCAAGAACAGGCAGTGCCACTTCGTGCTGATCACCGCCCACCCGACCGCCGAGGTCCGTGAGCGAGCCGCCGAACTTGGCGTGACCCATGTCCTGTTCAAACCGTTCCCATTAGCGGAACTGGCGCGCGCGATCCTCGACCTGATGGGCATCGAGCGCCGGCGCAGGGCCACGGACAACCCGGCAGAAGGGTTCGTCGAACGACGCCAGACCAGGAACGAATCGTTCCCCCTGCAGTTGTACGATGGTAGCTGGGTACTGGCCGACCGCCGCCGTAATGGCGCCAAGCCCCCAGGTCCGGATGACGAACAACTGCTCACAGGGGAATAGCGGCGCCCGCTGCCCTGGCTGAGCCAGCCTGCGACGCGCCCCCTGAGCGGAGTCGCAGGCCATGTCCGAAGTACTCGAGATTGTCGGTTTTACACGCGAGCTGCTGGCCCAGGCCCGTTTGCAAGCCAGTGACGAACGCCTGCTCAATTGCCTGGAGCGCCTGGCCAACGACACCCCGGACACCTTCACCCGCCGCCTCGGCATCACCCTGCATTACCCCGTGCTGCACAGCCAGGCGCTGCTGGCCAGCACCCCCCGCTTCGACAAGGTCAGCCTGGCCCAGTGCCTGAAACGCGAGTTCGTGCTGATCGAGCAGGGCGGCGAACTGCTGGGTGTGTTCGCCGACCCCTTCGACCCTGCGCGCCTGGCCTGGATCGACGACGTGCTGCAAGGCGCGCCGCTGTACCTGGCGCACGCCGCCGAGCTGGCGACGTTTCTGGCCCGCCATGAAGAAAGCTTCCACGCGGTCGATGCGCTTGACCACGACAGTGAAGCCAGCAGCGAAAGCGACCCGCTGCAGCGCCTGTCGCTGACCAGCATCAGCGAAGACCAGAGCCGCGTGGTCAAGCTGGTCAACTCGACCCTCTACGACGCCCTCAAACTGCACGCCAGCGACATTCACCTGGGCATGACCGGCCAGGGCCTGACCATCAAGTACCGTATCGACGGTGTGCTCAACGGTGCCGGCAAGGCCAGCGGCAGCGCCTTCGCCGACCAGGTGATCTCGCGCATCAAGGTTATGGCCGAGCTCGACATCGGCGAGAAGCGCGTGCCCCAGGACGGCCGTTTCAAGGTCGCCGTGGGTGAGCGGCAGATCGACTTCCGCGTCTCGATCATGCCCAGCATCTTTGGCGAAGACGCCGTGCTGCGGGTGCTCGACAAACAGGACCTGTCCGACAAGGTGAGCGGCGTGCAGTTGCAGGCCCTGGGCTTTGCCGACGAAACCCTGCGTGCCTTGCGCCGGCTGGCCGCCGAACCCTACGGCATGATTCTGGTCACCGGCCCCACCGGCAGCGGCAAGACCACCACCCTGTACGCCATGATCAGCGAGATCAACCACGGCGTTGACAAGATCATCACCATCGAAGACCCGGTCGAATATCAACTGCCCGGCGTGTTGCAGATCCCGGTCAACGAGAAGAAGGGCCTGACCTTTGCCCGCGGCCTGCGCTCTATCCTGCGCCACGACCCGGACAAGATCCTGGTCGGCGAGATCCGCGACCCGGACACAGCACAGATCGCCGTGCAGTCGGCCCTGACCGGGCACCTGGTGTTCACCACCATCCACGCCAACAACGTCTTCGATGTGATCGGCCGCTTCAGCCAGATGCAGGTCGACCCCTACAGCTTCGTCTCGGCGCTCAACGCCATCCTGGCTCAGCGCCTGATCCGCCTGGCCTGCCCGCACTGCGCCAGCGCCTGCGAAGTGGACGAAGAAACCCTGCTGGCCTCGGGCCTGACCCGCGCCTCCGTGGCCGGCTGGACGTTCGTCCGCGCCCAGGGCTGTGGCCAGTGCCGCGGCAGTGGGTATCGCGGCCGCAGCGCCATCGCCGAGCTGCTGCACCTGGACGATGACCTGCGGCAGATGATCGTCGAACGCCGCCCCCTGTCGCAGATCAAGACACTCGCCTGCCAGCGCGGCCTGCGCTTGCTGCGGGCCTCGGCCCTGGACCTGGTCCGTGACGGCCGCACCACCCTTGAGGAGATCAACCGTGTCACATTCATTGCGTGATCGTGCTGCTCATAAATACTGTGCCGTGCTTGGCGCCGAGGGTGTTGGCCTGGGTTGCTGGAAAGGCAATCAACACCAGTGGCTGGGCAGCCGCGAATTCAGTTGCGACGCCGCCCAACCGGCCTGGGAAGCTGCCGTCGAAGCGCTGGGCGCACTGCTGGCCGAGCACGCCGTACGCGGCGCCCAATTGCGGGTGTTGCTGTCAGCCCGCTACAGCCGCTTCTGCCTGGTGCCGTGGAGCGATGCCATTGGCCATCCACGCGAGCTGGATGCTTATGCGCGGGCCTGCTTCGAGAACCTCTACGGCCAGTCGCTGGGTGACTGGCGTATCGTCCTCTCGCCGGAGCCGGCAGGTGCCGCACGCATTGCCACGGCGTTGCCCGAGGCCTTGCTGCAACGGCTGCAGGGGCTGGGCCGGGAAAGCCGCCTGAGCCTGCGCTCGGTGCAGCCGTACCTGATGGCGGCCTACAACCGTTGTTCGGCGCAGCTGGCACAAGGCGACTTCCTGTTCGTCCTCGCCGAGCCGCGCCGCAGCGTGCTGTTGCTGGCTGCTGGCGGTGCCTGGCAGCAGGTGCTGGCGCAAGGCTGTGCCGATACCGACCAGGCCCTGCAAGCGCTGATCGAGCGCACCTGCGAGCTGTACGGCGAGCATCTGCCACGGGTCTACCTGCATGCCCCCGGCCGCGGCGACGTGCCGCAACTGGCAGCGGTGCAGCTGTGCCAGCCGGCCAGCGAAGCCGACCCGCTGTGCGCCATGTGGCGGGCGGTGGCCTGATATGCGCCGCCTCGACCTGGAATTCCAGCCCCGCCGCAATGGCGCCTTGGCCTGGTCGCTGCTGGCCCTGGGCTGTGCAGGGGTGGCCGCACTGGTGCTGCTGCAACACCACCTGCAGGGCGAGCAAGTCGACCTCGAAGGCCGCCTGCACAGCCTGGAGCTGCAACTGGGCCGGCGCCCAGCCACCGCGGCGCCGCAAAGCAGTGCAGCCAGCCGCGAGCAGGCCGAGCGCCTGGCGCAGATGCGCAATGTCTCGCAGCAGCTGCAACGGCCCTGGCAGCAACTGTTCGCCATGCTCGAAGCACTGCCGCAGGACGATGTGGCGCTGCTTGGCCTGACCCCGGACGCCCGCAAGGGCCAGGTCCGCATTGCCGCCGAGGCGCGCAACCTGGAGGCGATGCTGCAGTACCACCAGCGCCTGGAGGCCAGTGCCGAGCTCAGCGATGTTTCGTTGCTCAATCACGAGGTGATGGTGAGCCAGCCGGAGCACCCGGTGCGTTTCACCCTGACCGCCACCTGGGAGACCGGCCATGCGCGCCCCTGAACCGCTAAGCAGCCTGATCATTCAGGAGCACCTGCGCCGTATCGGCCCGGTGGGCCTGGCCGCCGTTGCCGCTGGCCTGCTGGTGGTCGGCGTGGCAGTGGCCGGCGTATTGCCGCAATGGCAAAGCGTGCGCGAACTGCGGGCCAGCGAGGCAGACGCCAGTGTGCAAGTGGGGCGGGTGCAGCGCGGTGAGTTGAAAATCGCGGTCAAGCCCGAGCAGCAGGCCCTCGACACCCTGCGTCAACAACTGCCCGGTCAGCCGCAGGCCAGCGAACTGATCGAGCGCCTGTATCACCTGGCCAGTGCCGAGCATATCAGCCTGGCACGCGGCGAGTACGCCCTGGGCATCGACCCGAAAACCCAGTTGGCGCGCTACCAGATCGTGCTGCCGGTCCGCGGCAGTTACCCGCAAATCCGCGGCTTCCTCAAGGGCCTGCTTGGCCAGCTGCCGACCTTGGTGCTGGAAGACCTTGAGCTGCAACGCAAACGCATCGGCGACAGCGAGCTCAACGCCCGCCTGCGCATGACCCTCTACCTGTCGAGGTCGTGATGAATACTCAACGTGGGCTGGTCTGGCTCGGGTTTTTTGGGCTTTCTGCCGCGCTGGCGTGGGCGCCTGGGCATTGGTTTGGCCAGCAAGTCGAGGACGCCCCAATCGCCGGCAAGCCGGCTTCCACAGGTTCGGGGGTGCCCATGGAACCGGTGGGGGCGGGCTTGACCGCGAATAGGCCAGAACAGGCCTCCACCGACCTGTTCCCGAGCCAGCGCTGGACCAAACCCAAGGCGCTGGCCACCGTCACTGAACAACCGGTCATCGCCGCACCCGTGGTGGTTGCCGCACCCACGGCACCGGCGTTGCCCTTCCAGTTCGTCGGCCGCCTGGGCGATCGCGACGACCTGCAGGTGTTTCTGCAGAGCGGCGAAAAACTCTACGTCGTGCGCCAGGGCGACGTCATCGAAGACACCTACCGCCTCGACCGGGTCTCGGCCAACGAGCTGAGCCTGGTCTACCTGCCTTTGCATCAGTCGCAGACCTTGTCTGTCGGGAGCGCACCATGAAGTCATCGAAGCTGTGCAAGCCTGCTCCGTTCCTGCTGTTGGCGCTGTGCGTGGCCATCGCCGGCTGCGGCTCCAGTGCGGTACGCGAAGACAGCGCAGAACTGATGAAGGAGGGGCAGTACGAAGCCGGCATCGCGCGCCTGGAAGAGGCCCTGCGTGAAGACCCGCGTGACACCGAACTGAACATCGCCCTGGCCCATGGCCGCCAGGCGGCGGTCGAGGCACTGCTGAGCCAGGCCGACAGCGACCGTATCCGCCACGACTTTGCCGGTGCGCGCATGGGCTACGGCCGGGTGCTGAGCATCGAGCCCAACAACCGCCGCGCCCAGGAAGGCATCCGTCAACTGGAGCTGATCCGCACCCTCGACGAACGTGTCGCCCTCGGCCAGGCGGCCCTGCGCCAGGGCGACCTGTTCGGTGCCGAGCGCTACATGCGCGAAGTGCTGCGCCTGGACCCGCAGAACCAGAAGGGCATGACCCTGCGCAGCGACATCGAAAACGTCCAGGCACGCACCGCGCAGCCCTTCCCACAGCTGCGTAGCAAGCTGGAGCGTCCGGTCACCCTGGAGTTTCGCGATGCCAACCTGAAGACCATCTTCGAAGTGCTGTCCCAGGTCGCTGGCATCAACTTCATCTTCGACAAAGACCTGCGCCCGGACATGAAGGCCACCATCTTCGTCCGCGACGTCCGCATCGAGGACGCCGTGGCCCTGCTGCTGGAGCAGAACCAGCTACGCCAGAAGATCGTCAACGACAACACCCTGATGATCTACCCCGACTCGCCGCAAAAGGCCAAGGACTACCAGGAACTGGTCATGCGCACCTTCTACCTGACCAGCATCGACGCTAACACCGCGCTGAACATGGTCAAGACCATGCTCAAGACCCGCGACGTGTTCGTCGACGAGCGCCTCAACACCTTGACCATGCGCGACAGCCCCGACGCAGTGCGCATGGCCGAGAAGCTGTTGCAGTCCCAGGACCAGTCCAACCCCGAAGTGGTGCTGGAAGTGGAGGTTATGGAGGTGGCCACCTCGCGCATCCTCGACCTCGGCCTGCAATGGCCCAACACCTTCGGCGTGCTGACCTCAGACGGCAAACCGGTCAGCGTACTGGACCAGTTGCGCGGCATCGACTCCAGCCGCATCAGCATCTCGCCAGCCCCACAAGCCAAGATCAACGCCCAGGACAAGGACATCAACACCCTGGCAAGCCCGGTGATCCGCGTCAGCAACCGCGAGCAGGCACGCATCCACATCGGCCAGCGGGTGCCGATCATCAGCGCCACCTCGGTGCCGTCGACCCAGGGCCCAGTGATCACCGAAAGCGTCACCTACCTGGACGTGGGTCTGAAGCTTGAAGTGCAGCCTACCGTGCACCTGAACAACGAAGTGGCGATCAAGATTGCACTGGAGGTCAGCAACGCCACCCCACTGGAGGCCACGCGCCAGGGCACCATTCCGGTTCAGGTCGATACCCGCAACGCCCAGACCAGCCTGCGCCTGCACGACGGCGAAACGCAGGTGCTGGCCGGGCTGGTGCGTAACGACCACAACGCCAGCGGCAACAAGATTCCCGGCCTGGGCGACATCCCCGGCCTGGGCCGGCTGTTCGGCAGCAACAAGGACGACATGAGCAAGTCCGAACTGGTGCTGGCGATCACCCCGCGCATCGTGCGCAACCTGCCGTACCAAAGCCCGTCGGACATGGAATTCGCCACCGGCACCGAGTCGAGCCTGCAAGTCCGCCAGATGGCGCCGCTGCCGCCAAACGATGTACCGGGCAATACGCCGTCCGGTGACACGCCGGTGGTGGAAAGCCAGATGGCCGTGGTGCCTGCCAACGGGAGCCCGCGGCCATGAAACGCCGCATGCAAGGCTTCAGCCTGATCGAGGTGGTGCTGACCCTGGCACTGCTCGGGCTGCTCGCCAGCATGGCCGCGCCGCTGACCGAAACCGTGGTGCGCCGCGGCAAGGAGCAGCAACTGCGCGAGGCGCTGTACCAGATCCGCGATGCCATCGATGCCTACAAGCGCGCGTTTGACGCCGGCTACATCGAAAAGCGCCTGGATGCCAGCGGCTACCCGCCCAACCTGCAGGTGCTGGTCGACGGGGTGCGCGATGTGCGCAGTGCCAAGGGGGCCAAGTTCTACTTCCTGCGGCGCATCCCCCACGACCCGCTGCTGGCGGCCAAGGAGGACGATGAGGGCGCCTGGGGCCTGCGTGCCTACGACAGCAGCCCCGACAGCCCACGGGAAGGCGAAGACGTCTTCGACGTGTATTCCAAGGCCCGCGGCAAAGGCCTCAACAACATCCCCTACGGGCAATGGTGACGGCCATGAAACGCAGCCGAGGCTTCACCCTGATCGAACTGCTGGTGGTGATGGCGATTATCGCCACGCTGATGACCATCGCCATGCCGCGCTACTTCAACAGCCTGGAGAGCTCCCGCGAGGCCACCCTGCGCCAGAGCCTGGCAGTGCTGCGCGAGTCGCTGGACCACTTCTATGGCGACACCGGGCACTACCCCGATTCGCTAGAGCAACTGGTCGAGCTGCGCTACCTGCGCAACACCCCGGTGGACCCGATCACCGAACGCAGCGATGCCTGGCAACTGGTGCCACCGCCAGAAGGAGTGGCCGGTGGCGTGGCCGACATCAAAAGCGGCGCTACAGGGAGGGCGCGTGATGGCAGCCTCTATGCTGAATGGTAAAGCCTGTGCCGGCTTCACCTACCTGGGCGTGCTGCTGCTGATCGCGGTCAGCAGCGTGGCCCTGGCCGCCACCGGGACGGTCTGGTCGAGTGCCGCCCAGCGCGACCATGAGCGCCAGTTGCTGTGGGTCGGCAGCCAGTACGCCCAAGCCCTGCGCAGTTACTACCGGGCATCGCCGGGGCTGGCCCAGTACCCCCAGGACCTGGCCGACCTGTTGCAGGACAACCGCTTCCCCGAGGCCAAGCGGCACATCCGCAGGCTCTACCCGGACCCGATCACCAACAGCGACGACTGGGGCCTGCTGCGCTCGATCGACGGCCGCATCACCGGCGTGCACAGCCGCTCGGACGCCACCCCGTTCAAACGCAGTGGCTTTGCCGCCGAGTGGTCGGGCTTCGAAGGGCTGGAGCACTACAGTGACTGGCAGTTCGTCGCCGAGCAGGCGTTCGCCGACAGCCCCAACGGTGCCCAGCCCCATGCCGGCCCGGGAGACGCGCCATGAACCGCCTGGCTGCGCTGTGCCTGAGCCTGTTGCTGGCGAGCTCGCTGAGCAGCGCGCTGAAGGCGGCTGAAGAAGACGAGATGATGGGTTTTATCGTCGACAACACCATCTCGCACATCGGCCACGATTTTTACTACTACTTCGCTGACCGCCTGCGTGCCACCAGCCGCCTGGACTTCAACCTGGTGGTGCGCGAACGCCCGGATGCCCGCTGGGGCAGCCTGATCACCGTGGAGTTCGAGCGCGACGTGATGTACCGCCGCTTCCTGCCACCCAACACCACGGAACTCAAAGAAGAGGCCGTCGCGGCCGCCGACCTGGTCAAGCAGCAGATCATCCAACGCAAGTTGCAACGCCTGCTGCAGGACACCACCGATCTGGAGAGGGACGAGCTATGAAAACCCGCATTCCCCGTTGCATCGCCGCCTGCCTGCTGGCCAGCGCCTGTGCTGCCCAGGCCACCGAGCTGGTGTACACCCCGGTCAACCCGGCCTTCGGCGGCAACCCGATCAACGGCACCTGGTTGCTGAACAACGCCCAGGCGCAGAACGACTACGACGACCCCGACCTCAAGGACCGCGCGTCTGCCTTCTCGGGCACCTCGGCCCTGGAGCGCTTCAGCAACCAGCTGGAGTCGCGGATGTTGTCGCAGCTGCTGGACAACATCAGCAATGGCAGCACCGGAAGCATGGCCACCGATGCCTTCCTGATCGACGTTATCGACGATTCAGGGGCGCTGAGCATCAAGGTCACCGACCGCGCCACAGGAGAAATTTCGATCATTGAGGTCAGCGGCCTGAACCCCTGAGAGGGAAAGGCATTTATGTTGGGGAGAGAACACCATGAAACGTCTGCTGAGCACGCTGCTAATCCTCACCGCCCTTGGCCTGCAAAGTGGTTGCAGCCTGCGCGAACCCATGTCCGCCGAACAGGACTCGGAAACCCCGACCCTGACCCCGCGCGCCTCGACCTACTACGACCTGATCAACATGCCACGCCCCAAAGGCCGGCTGATGGCAGTGGTGTATGGCTTCCGCGACCAGACCGGGCAGTACAAGCCGACCCCGGCCAGTTCGTTCTCGACCAGCGTCACCCAAGGCGCGGCGAGCATGCTGATGGACGCCCTGAGCGCCAGTGGCTGGTTCGTGGTGCTGGAGCGTGAAGGCCTGCAGAACCTGTTGACCGAACGCAAGATCATCCGCGCCTCGCAGAAGAAGCCGGATGTGGCAGAAAACATCATGGGCGAACTGCCGCCGCTGCAGGCCGCCAACCTGATGCTCGAAGGCGGCATCATCGCCTACGACACCAACGTGCGCAGTGGCGGGGAAGGGGCGCGTTACTTAGGCATAGACATCTCCCGCGAGTACCGCGTCGACCAGGTGACCGTGAACCTGCGCGCAGTCGATGTGCGCACCGGGCAGGTGCTGGCCAACGTCATGACCAGCAAGACTATCTACTCGGTTGGGCGCAGTGCCGGGGTGTTCAAGTTCATCGAGTTCAAGAAGTTGCTGGAGGCGGAGGTGGGGTATACCACCAATGAGCCGGCGCAGCTGTGCGTGCTGTCGGCGATCGAGGCGGCGGTGGGCCATTTGCTGGCGCAGGGGATCGAGCGGCGGTTGTGGCAGGTGGCGGGGGATGCGGGAGATGGCAAGGCGACGGTGGACAAGTTCCTCACTCAGAATCAACAGCCGTGATTGGCTTTGATGGCCTCTTCACGGGTAAATCCGCAGGTCAGGGACCCCTGGTCCCTGTGGCGGCGTTACCCGGGAAGAGGCCTGTGCATGAAACCAATGATCTCCAGATCGTTCACCCCATTTTGGCATAAGGTCCCGAACAGGTAGATGAGACCCTGCAGCCACAAGCAAGCTCTGCCGGCTCGAACACCATCGAAATACCGTTGAACAAGACACTCCCGTCACCGCCAGAGATCAGTGCAAATGTCCCGCCATGGAGCGGGCACGGCGCACGATCACCGAGAATGCAGTGTTGCCGCCCACTGACAAGCACTCCACTCCCTTCACCCATACGACCACCCCCGCTGTGAGGGTCGCCTTTTCGAATCGCACCTTGTCTTGACATCGCTTAACCTTCTGCGCCGTTTTGCAGGATTGCTTCGTAAAGGCCCGCCGGTACGGCATCGGGATCGTGTTTGCAGGCGGCAGCCATGAAACGCATCAGCAGGTCATCGGCCTCGAAGCGCATGCCTGGCGGGCAGGTCAGCTGAGCGTAGGGCGTTTTCATCAATGGGTGGTCGATGGGAGGGTTCGGCAGGCCCAACGAACGGCGCAGGTTGAGAATGGCCAGGATCTCGGCGGGGTAGACGGCTTCGAAGGGGGAGCCGAACTCAAAATTGCCGGAGTCGAGTTCGCGGGATGTCAGGGCGATGCGTTGGACATGGGTATCGCAGGCCGCCACCAGAATTGGTGCCAGTTTATCGGGATCAGGCTCGCGCCAATGGGCGACCAATTGACCCCAGGCAGGGTCGCGGGGCAGGGCGTGCTTGTCGAGGTCGAGCGGCTTGCCCAACCAGTCGCCGATGATGCTCAGACCGAAGGCGGCGTAGCGTAGAGTGGTACCAATTGGCAGGTTGTTCCCATCCTCGACGCCATATCCACCCTCCAAAGCTGAGAGTACGGTTTGATTAAAGGGTGCTACGAGTCGGAGTTGCCCTGTTGCAATGGTACATAATATTACAAACGTTAAACCATCTAGGTCCTCAATGGCCATCTGTCGAGTTTTTTCAAGATTCTTGATGAGTATTAGGTCGGCGACGAGTCTCTTGGCAACTCCAGAAATGAAGCTCAATGACACGCAGTTGTAAGAGTGCTTGGCCGCATATTGCAGCCCATTGCCAATACTGTTCATTCCAGTTCGGTGTAGTTCGCCGCAAGCAAGGTCAAGTGAACCGCCATTTCCGATGTAGGAGGTTAGGGTTTCGGTCCTTACGATCAAGTCATCAGAGGCCCAGGTTTGGATTTGATTAAGACTGATTGGAAGCCTGTTTTGGTTTTTTTTGCTCATTGCTAATTCCAGAGATTTATTTGTATTCCGGCGCTATTGCCTGTAAGAGCGTTTGGGGCACCGTTGGAGTCAAAAAATACTTGAGCGTGCAGGTAGGCTGTTTTTCCTGAGCTTGTACTTTCTTTGATTGCTTGTAATTTATTTGAAAAATTTGGATCTGCTGTTGATAAAGGCTTTTCATTCCATCCTTGTCGCTTGTTTTCAATTAATCTTCGTATACGTACAAGGCTGGTCTCACCTCCTGACTTTTGAGTGCTGATGAACCCAGGTGTCTTACTTTTCCCCAACGTCGTCTTCACTTCGATCACCAACAACGTCCCAGCCTCGAACTTCAACTCTTCCAGCGGCGCCGTTCCCTTCAGCCCATCAATGTGGTGTCGCATCTCCAGCGTCGTTGGATTACGCACCGTCATCGAGGGCGGTGGTGGTACGTACACCAGCATGTCGATCCCTTGGTCGCTCTTGTTCTTCAATCCGAACTGGCTGGGCCGGGAAGGGTGGGTGCTCAGGCCGAGGATGTTTTCCGGCTTGACCTTCCAGTGGCTGACCAGGGCCGCCGCCAGGGCTTCTTCGCCGGCATCGGCGACGACCCGGGTCAGACTGCCGCCCATGCGCACCGGCCCGATGCTGTGCTGAATCATGGCCACCAGCCGGTCGCGCAGGGTGGTTGCCATGTAGGCGTAGTCGGCCTTGCCGCCGACCACATTGAGGGCAACCAGGCTGGCATTGCGCTCCACCGAATGCAGTTCATGCGCTGTCACCGGCAGTTCACCATCGCGGGGGCGTCGCTGGATGCGGGTTTCCAGTACGGTGACGTCGCCGGCGCTGCGGTTGCCAAGGCGGCGGGCTTCCTCTTGCGACAGTGCGGCGTTGTCGAGGCGGACGGTAGTCATGCTGCCGGGCCGCAACTTGTGCATCAGCCAACGGGCGCCGCCCAGGGCGGCTGGCAGCAGCAGCGCCAGGTTGATGGCCATGAACACCTGCTTGCCACGTGCCTGGGCAGTGTCGGGGTTGGCCAGGCGCGCCAGGTCGGTGAAGAACTGCTCGCCGATACTCAGGCCTTCGCCGGTGATCATGCGGCTGCTGCCGTCGACCATGGCATCGGCGGCCAGCGCGGCCTCCAGGGCGACGAAGGCATAGCGGCCGAGCGTTACGGCGCCTTTGATGCCACGGACCACTGGCACCATCGCCAACACCCCGAAAGCGAATTCGCCCGCACCGATAACGCCTTGCCAGAAACGGGCCCGGGCCTTGGCTTCGGCGTAGTGCCGGGCCATCTGTTCACAGGCTTGCCTGACCGGGTACAGGCCACTGGGCGTGTGCCAGGTGTACGGCGGGCTGATGCGGAGCGTGCCGTATTCGTCGACGTACTCTTCCCGTTGCGCTTCGGCCCACTGCACATGGGTGAAAGTGGCGAAATAGATCTTGTGGTCGGTGAACAAGAAATTGCTGTGCAGGGCAAAGCCATAGCCGTGCTGGCTACGCTCGCCCATGTGGTCGAGTACGGGTGGGGGCAGTTCGTCGAGGCGGATCTCGTCATCGATGCACACCAATTGAAGCTTTTCGCTGGCGGCAAAGGCATAGAACTCTGCTAACCAGGCATTGCCCAGCGTGTTGCCGGCATGCTCCAGCACCTGCTGGAGGAAAGTATCGCGGTGGTTACGTGCCTGATCACGGATCCAGGGGTTGTTGCGAAACCACGTGGGGCCAACGCCGCTCTGGGAAGGGATGCCCAGCAACTGGTCGCAGCCATCCCCGCCGTCGAGGGAGAACAGCGCGCCGGGCAGGGAGCAGGGTACGCAAGTGTCGGGTGGAACAGGCAGCGTACTGTTGAGTGCTGCTTGCCCCAGTGTTTGTAAAACAGATGCTTCAACCATGCGGACTAGGCCCCTTGAGTACTTGTTGGTGAGCTGCAAGTTGACTTGCCAACACCCGACAGCGCTCGCGGGGAGAGTCGGTGGCTTCCAGCAACTTCACCCAAGGGGTGAACAATGGGTTGAGGTAAAAGTGTCGACCGAACGCGATCGCCAGGAACACATGCAGCAGCACTTGGTTGCGGGATAGCGGGGGCAGCTTGTACAGGTCGTCGGACGGCTGCGGTAGCCGTTTGCCGTAATAGCGATAGGCGCGGATCTCGTTCTCGTTGAGTGCCATGTGGTTGATGGCGGGCAGCGCATAGCGGCTGCTCGCATCCGACTCATAGCAGCAATAGCAGGCCTGCTGCGCGTCAGCGGGTATGCCGCGCAGGGTCATCAGTTGCTCCAGTGATCGCCACTGCCGGTCGTGGTCGCAATCGTCGTCGGGCAAGCGCAACATCTGCCGTGTGACGTCATGCATAAGGGTAAGTTGACCTTCCCACTGTGAACGGTGAGCTACCGCGTGCACGGTCAGCATGTCGAGTCGCTCATCCTGGGTAAGGCCAGGAGCCTGGGTGATTGACCACACCGATTTGCTTGCGGGGTCGTTCCACCAGCTCAGGCCCAGCAAGAAGTGGCTCAGCACCAGCAAGCTGTATTCCCTGCCGCAGGTGTAGCCACTGTTGCTGACTAGAGCCCCCGCATCGGCTACCAGCAGGGGGACATCTTCGGGACGGGTATGAAAGCGCGCAAGGGAACCGCCCAACGTCTCCAGCACGAAGCGAGTCAGTTGGCGGTTGGTGGACCGTAGCGATGCAGCTTGTACCGCACCCAGATCCAGACCCGGTAGATTCATGCAGGAACCTCCTGGCGCAATGGCAGCCAAGCCAGGCAGCCTTCCTGTTCGGTGCTGCCTTCTGTTTGCTCGAACAGCGGCTGTGCGCCAAGTGCGAGCCCGGTGCGTGAATCGTGGAAGTAGAGCCTGCGTATCCGTCCGTGATCGAACAGCCGGGCCAAGATGTCGGGCCGGTGTGTCAGTGAACCGACGTACACACTTAATGACCGAGGGTCACCCAGCCTCAGAAAGTAACGACGTCGGCCTTGCTGGACTTTGCCAAAGCGGCGCAGGTGCCGTGCGAGGGTTTCGAGGGGCAGGGCGGCCTCGACCACGGTACAGGCGAACGCCCCATCCCGGCCGCCAAACCAGGCATCCAGTTCGCTGCCTGCGACCAGCTGGAACAGTATTGGTGCATGCTTCTCCAGCCCGGTGCCATGTTCCAGGTGCCACAGGCATTGGTGTTGGTTGGCATGAAATTCCAGCCTGCCCAGCAGGCCCGCATTGGCTGATGCTTCGGCAAGCACGAACAGGCTTGCGCTGACGACACCCGTGTACAGGCCGCCTTCACTTAATTGCTGATGCAGGCTCATGCGTCGTCCTTCCCGGCAAAGGGGCATTCTTCGATCAGCGGTGAGCCTTCTCGAATGGCGGTCTCGATGGCTTCGACCTGGGCCTGCACAGGGGTCTGGTAGGTGACATTGCCTTTGAAGCGGATGTTGGGCGCTTCGATGGTAATGCCGTCGGCATCGAAGATGATCTTGCCGCTCGGGCCACGGATGTAGATGCGTTCCGTGCCCTGAAGCATGTAATTCCGGGTGAGTAGGCGTTGTGCGGTACGGGCTTCAATGGCACGCGTACCTTCGATGACAAGCGACTGATTGCCGCCGATACTCAGGCTGTGGTCGGCGGCGATGGTGATTCGGCTTGTGTTGCCGACGGAGTGGATATCGTCACGGTCGATGCTCGTGAATCGGTTTTGGTGGACATGATCGCGGCGATCACGCCCCGTATCGATCGACTCGTCGCGTGCAATGCTGGTGGTGTGGTCCCGGCCAGTCGCAGTGGCGCGATCATTGCCGACGCTCAGGGTTTGGTCGTGTTTGACCTTGGTGTTCATGTCCCTTTCGGCATGCACGAACACTTCCTGCCGACCCAGCTCATCTTCGAAACGCAGTTCGTTGAAGCCATTACCCTTATGAGTCTGGCTCTTGATGGTCATGCGGGTCTTGTGTTCCGGCAGGTCGTAGGGCGGCATTTGATCACCGCAGTAGGTACGCCCGGTGATCATCGGCTGGTCCGGGTCGGCATTGACGTACTGGATGATCACTTCCTGGCCGATGCGTGGGATGGCCATCGAGCCCCAGCTACCGCCTGCCCAACCTTGTGACACTCGCACCCAGCAGGAGCTGAACTCGTTGTTTTCGCTCTCACGGTCCCAGGGAAAGCTGACTTTGACCCGGCCCCATTCGTCGCAATAAATCTCCTCGCCAGGTGGGCCGACGACAGTAGCCATGTGCGGGCCGTCGATGCGTGGCTTGGGCAACGGTGCCGGTCGCCATTCGACCCGGCCTGGCACCAGCACTGCTTCCTGCGTGTAGCGCGTTCCTTGTTTGGCTCCGGCAGCTTCTTCTTGCAGGCTGGTGAATTGGCTGCCCTCGTGATGCACACGCATCACGCGCCAGTGTGCGTTGAGGTCTTTGCGCGGGTGTTCGATGAGGGTGAAGCTCAGGCCTGGTTGCAGCCGCACATCGTCACCCTCTACCTCAGCAATTCGGGCGTCATGGCGCAGGGCCGTGAGGCGGGTGGCGGTGAAGGGGACGCCGACCACATCGCGCTTGTAGCGGCCGGGGAAGTCGAAGCGCTCATAGTCCTGGGACTGATGCGTGATGCCACTGTCATCTGCGCGGTGTTCCTGCCGGTACTGCGGGTGGGTGAAAGCGTAGTCTCGCTGTACCTGTCGTGAGGTGCGTACCTGCTCGCTGTAACGCAGGCGGTGCAGGCAAGGCCTCGGCTGATCACCACCGCTGTTGGCGTGGTACAGCACCTGGTTGGGGCCTACGTCATCGGTTTCAAAAAAACCTTCATCGTCGTCTTCGGTCTTGATCGCGCCTCGGCTGATCTGCCCCAGCGACAGCAACTGGTCGGTCATGACCAGCAGGTGGTGTTTTGGCGTGTGCTCGAAGCGATAGACAAACCCCTCTTCGGCAGCCAGGCGGGCAATGAAATCGAGGTCGGTTTCACCGGCCTGTACGCAGAACTCGCGCACCTGATGGTCGCCGAAACTGTGCAACTCGAAATGGAGGATACCCTGGCGCTGAACCATGCAATCGAGAATCTGTGGCACGGTTTTTTGCTGGAAAATTCGCCAATTCGAACGCAACCCGCCGCGGGCCAGCAGGGGCTCGACGAGGGCATGGTAACGGGTGTGATAAAAGCCCGTTTGACCCTGACTGAAGGTGCTGACCAGGCCGTGCACGTAGCGCAGTGGGCGTTCGCGCTGCCAGATCGTGAACAGCACCGGCTTGTCGAGCAACTGACCGAAGTCGACTTCATCTTCGTGACTGATGAGCGCCAGCTTCAACTGGAAGGGTGTGCTGATGGATTCGTCGAGTTCGAATGAAATAACCTCGAATTGAAGGTCGCCAGCCAAGAGTTGGAAGCTGAAGCGCAGATCAAATTGTCGGTACATGGCGTGTCTTCCTTTGTTAAGGATTACTCCGGTATCAGGCGCAGCATTGATGCAGAGGGGGAACCCAGTGACCGCTGCTGCGTGGGGTAAAGTTGAGGGCGAGGCGGACTTGCAGGGTAGGAGGACTGTGGAGGGATTTAAATGAACAGGGTGTGATCGTTTTGGCTATAAGTTAGGAACTTTCTGAAGCTTGTAAGTTAATGTGTATTTTTAGTGCTTGGATTGACTTTTGGCTCCCTTAGGGGGCGTGTGGGGTGTTCAATTCATCGAGTTCAAGAAGTTGCTGGAGGCGGAGGTGGGGTATACCACCAATGAGCCGGCGCAGCTGTGCGTGCTGTCGGCGATCGAGGCGGCGGTGGGCCATTTGCTGGCGCAGGGGATTGAGCGGCGGTTGTGGCAGGTGGCGGGGGAGGCGGGGGATGGCAAGGCGACGGTGGACAAGTACCTGAGTCAGTATCAGCCGCCGTGAGTGAATTTAGTTTGGCATTCGAGTGTGGACAGGTATGGCGAGCATTGGGACGATGCTATACCTGTGATGGTTAAGTAGTCTTGCGTATATCGCGGTTATGAAGGTTAATTTCACTGAGGCTCTCGAATAGTCGATTAAAATCGATTGAAACCTCGAAAAAAGACGAGGTTGTGTCCTGCTTGCACAGTGGCTTGCAAATGAATGCCACTATAAAAGTAATCGATGGTCTTCACTGTCGCAGCACCCAGGGGTCGTGTACTCGTTGCTGCAGTCTGAGGCCTTACGGATTGATGGCTACTAGCAAAACTGACAGTTCCGCGGGGCGGATGTTGCTGGCACCCGGCTGGAGCGGACAAGGCTAGCGTGCGCAAGCACTTGATCAGCCACAGTCGAAGGCGTTTTGCGGCGTCATCGCTCTCGCAAATTTGAATGCTATCACCTGACATTTTTATCAGTAGTCACAGGCTGTGGCTTGGCGTAGTTTGCCTAGGCAATGTGCGTAATCAAATTCCATCAATCGTAGTGAGGGTGATGCCATGGTCGAGTCAAACAACAGTGCCTCCAAGAAGAAGCATGCCTATAAAGCGCCGGTAGTAAACGGTTGGCGCTCGGGCACAGGTAAAGCACTATTTAAGGAAGAGATTAGAAAAGGCGGCTACAGCTATGGCAGTTTTGAAACGAAATCAGACTGTTATGTTGAGCGGTCCAATGATGGCACCATTCTTTTTGTTCAGGCACGGCAAAATGGGCTTTTAGGGGTGGGTTTTCTAGGGGCAACTTTCGAGCTGAAGCAAGGGCAGCAGGGATTAACGGTTGACGTAGCCCACATGAGCATTGATGGCGACGGGGCGAAATCAGGTGACGCTAGTAAATGCTACGTTTCATGGGATAAGGGAAGTGGCCTTCTCACTGTGACCTTTGAGTTCAAATTTGAATTCAATGGGGTTGCGAATTCGGCGTCTAAAGGTCTGATAGAAGTCAACGTGGAAGAGGCTCTTATGAAGTGGTCTTGAGTGGGTAGCGGTCCATTTCTCAAACCACCCTTTGCCCGAAGGAGACTTCGTTTCTGGCTAGGTGGGTGCAGACCGAGGGCGGCCCCGCGAGCGTGATACCTCATTCCGAGAGTTGATAGTGCTAGCCTTTCGCGGGTAAGTCTCTGCCACAGGTTCCGCATGATGCCAAGGACGGCGCGACTAACTCTTCCGTAATGGCACGAGGGCGGCCAACGCGCGGCTCATCGTTCAAACCAGCAATCCCAATTTTGAGAAGCGTTGGCGCCAGGGTGACACCACATCCTTTTTTAGACGTGTCCAGCACTTTTTCTATAGGGTTCGATGTTTGTTGATGTCAACTGCTATTTTTGCTAGTTGTCAAGTGGTCCGTATTTGAATTTAGATTGCGGGGTGCGTGAACGGTGGGTTTACGTGCTGATGAATCTTAATGCAGAGGTGTGAAATGGTTGATAAAAATAGGCAGTGCCCGGACTTACTTTATTATTCTTACCATTATCAAGGTGGTGCCACGGCGTGCTCGACAAATGAGTTTTACGTTCGTGATGCTAAGATGTTTATGCTCGATGTTATGTTTGAAAACAATACGGGCGAGGCCCTCCGCTTGGGCAAACCTTCGCTGTGGACCAACGAAGCGCTTGGTGATTACACCACGTTCTTGCCTGATTTTAAGTATTCTATTCCGACAGGTGATGTTTCTCCTGGCGAAAAATTTATGATTAAATTCAAATGTGATACTGGGGACGTTCCTGATAGCCATCAATTCATCACAATACGCCCCCAGTTGGAGAGAGGTGGGTGGTACCACCCGCTAGAAAAGGCAACACCGATTTCAAAGTATAATTTCCAGTGTGATGGCGGCACGCTGGAAACCAGCTTTAGAATTTTGAAATTGGTGCCAGGTAGGATAGATGTTTGAGGGGCTTAGCCCACCTGCATTGCTCCGGCCTTTTTACACGTTAGCTTCATAAAAAGGTCGGCGCTTGCTCGCGATGCGCCGCGCTCAATCGCTGTAGCCTCTTCTGGCGCCGTAAAACAAGGGCCTGACGAGTCTGCTGATTTACGCGCCAGGCCGCAGTCGTGGTGGCCCGTGAAAAGCATCAATAAAAGTGCAACCAGCCAACCCAAGGCCACGGTCTGGTTGCCGATGATCCAGTGCTGTGGCCGTCGCGGCAGCCCGAGCATCGTCTTGGCGTCAGCGCTCGATCTCAAGGGCAGTGCAAAATCAAATCCGGTCCTTCCCCATTCAACGATTCCCTAATGACGCGCAGAAAAAACTCCCGCACACTGCGGAAAAATCTCAAGCCAGTTGCCCCGCCGTGAGGAGGCACAGCCGGAGTAGAAAATGGCGCGACAACTAATAACAAACGCCCAAGACCCGCTACACGAATCCCGCCAGGCCCGGCTCAAGCTGGCCAGCGAAGGCGAGCTGCCACTGGGCATGCTGCGCGATGAAATCGACGCATCCTGGCGCCGCAGCCTGGGCCATGGCCTGGACTGCCTGCAAGGCGAGCAGGTCGGCCTGGGCCTGGAGCAAGGCCATGACCTGCGTATGTTGCTGGAGCGCAACCGCCTGCTGGTCGATGCCGTCACCCCCGAGCTGGATTACCTGGTCTCGCGCCAGGGCAAGGCGGGCATTATCATCCTCGGCGACGCCCAGGCCAACGTGCTAGCCATCGAAGGCCAAACCCACGTGCTCAGCCGCGAGGGCCTGCGTGATCTGCACCCAGGCAGTTGCTGGAGCGAATCCCTGCGCGGCACCAATGCCATCGGCACGGCCGTGGTAGAAGGGCGACCGACCTTGATCAATTGTGGTGAACACTATCTCGATCGCCTCAGCCCGTTCTCTTGCACCTCGGTGCCGCTGCGTGACCCGCGGGGCGAGGTGATCGGTGTGCTCGACATCACCCGCGAAGGCGTGATGGCGCAACCACAGGACAGCCTGTCGACGCTGATGCTGGCGGCCGGCAATATCGAAGGTCGGCTGTTCGGCCTGTGCCACCCCGAGCAACTGGTGCTGGCCTTCCACAGCCGCCCGCAGTACCTCAACAGCGCCTGGCACGGCCTGCTGGCGTTGAGCCTGGATGGCGAAGTGCTGGCGGCCAACGACAGTGCCTGCCAATTGTTGCAGGTGGTGCGCCAGGAGCTTATTGGCCGGCGTAGCAGCGACCTGCTCGGCGAGCGCTCACCAGCCTTCATCGCCCGGCTGTGGCAGGGCGGTGTCAGCAGTGTGCAGACGGCCAAGGGCGAGTTCTTCTTCCGGGCGTTGCAACTGCCACGTCATGGCCAGCTGAACGGCAGCGTGGCGGTGAGCAAGCCGGCGCTGGCCAGCACGTCACCGGCGCTCGATGCACTGGCCGGTGGCGACCCACGCCTGGCGCGCAATTTGCGCATGGCCCGCCAGGGCCTGGGCAACGGCCTGCCGGTGCTGCTGCTGGGTGAGACCGGCACCGGCAAGGAAGTCGTCGCCCGGGCCCTGCACCAAGCCAGCCCGCGGGCCGACAAACCGTTCGTGGCGGTCAACTGCGCGGCCATTCCAGAAGGGCTGATCGAGTCCGAACTGTTTGGCTACCGCGAAGGGGCGTTCACTGGCTCGCGCCGTGGCGGCATGGTCGGGCGGCTGATGCAGGCCCATGGCGGCACGCTGTTCCTCGACGAGATCGGCGACATGCCGCTGGCGCTGCAGGCCAGGCTGTTGCGGGTACTGCAAGAGCGCCGCGTGGCGCCGCTGGGCGCGGGTGACGAGCAGGACATCGACGTGGCGCTGATCTGCGCCACCCACCGCGACCTCAAACGCCTGGTGCTTGAACAGCATTTTCGCGAAGACCTCTATTACCGGGTCAACGGCGTCTCGCTGCGCCTGCCGGCCCTGCGCGAGCGTGAAGACCTGGCCGGGATCATCCAAGGGCTGCTGGACAAGTCCGGTGCCAAGGGCGTGAGCCTGGATCCGGCACTCAGCGCCTTGCTTGAAGGCTTCGACTGGCCAGGCAACATCCGCCAGTTGGAGATGGTCGTGCGCACCGCACTGGCCATGCGTGAGGACGGTGAGCAGGTGCTGACCCTCGATCACCTCACCGATTGCCTGCTCGATGAGCTGGCCAGTGGCACGACGCCGTCCGGCAGCCTCAAGGACAATGAGTTGGAGCTGATCCGCAGCGCTCTGGGCCGCCACCAGGGCAACGTCTCGGCAGCCGCCGAGGCCCTGGGTATCAGCCGGGCGACGCTGTACCGCAAGCTCAAGCAGTTGCGTAGCTGATATGGGTGGCCTGTTCGCAAGGCTGGTGGAGACCAGCGACCCTGTCCTCATGCGCCAGGCCCTGGCCTGGCTGTATGGTTTCGTCCGCCCGCATCGACGCGCCATCGGCGTGCTGCTGGGCTTGTCCTTGGGCGCGTCGATGCTGGCCCTGGCGCAACCCTGGCTGGTCAAGACCTTGATCGACGAAGGCCTGTTGGCCAAGGACTATCAGACCCTCTGGCACATGGCGGCGATCATGATCGCCGCGGGCCTGCTGGGCACCGTGCTGGCCGGGGTCAACCGCTACCTGCATACGCGATTGTCCGGACGCATTCTGTTCGCGCTGCGTGATGACCTTTACCGCCACCTGCAACAGTTGTCGCCGACTTTTTACGGGCGGCGGCGCATCGGCGATATCCTTTCGCGGCTGGATGGCGACGTCGCCGAAATCCAGCGCTTTGCCGTGGACTCGCTGTTTTCGGCGGTGTCTGCCGTGATCGGGCTGATGGGGGCGGTGGCCTTGATGCTGATGTTGTCTTGGCAGCTGTCGCTGTTGTTGGCGCTGCTGATCCCGATCGAGGTGCTGTGGTTGCGCTGGATGCGGCGCAAGGTCGAGCGCGAGGTGCGCAGCTTGCGTGAGCGCTCGGCCGATGTGTCGTCGTTTCTGGTCGAAACACTGCCGGCCATGAAGTTCATTCAGGCTGCGGGCCAGCAGGGGCGCGAAGCCGGGCGCCTGGACCAGTTGGGCCAGGGCTACATGAGCCAGTTGCTGAAGGTGCAGGTGACCGAATTCTTTACCCAGGCGATACCCGGCACGCTGACCTCGTGGTGCCGTGCTTGCGCCTTTCTGGTGGGTGGCTGGTGGGTGATCCAAGGTACCTGGCAACTGGGCGCGCTGATCGCGTTTTCCACCTACATGGGCATGGCAGTCGGGCCGGTGCAAAGCCTGTTGGGCTTGTATGTAGCAGTGCAGCGCATGGCCGTGAGCCTGGGCCGGGTGATGGAGCTTAAGCAAGAAGCCGTTGCCGTGCGCCAGGCGGACACGCCACAGCCGATACCCGAAGGGCCAGGTGAATTGCGCCTGGAGGCCTTGCACTTCGCCCATGACGGGCGCCAAGGCGCGGTGCTCAACGACGTGAATATCTGCGTGGCGGGTGGCCTGAAGGTCGCCATCAGCGGCGCCTCCGGGGTCGGCAAGTCGACCTTGATTGATCTGTTGCAACGGTTCTACGACCCGGACGCCGGGCGCATCCTGCTGGATGGCACCGACCTGCGCGAACTCGACCTGGCGGCGCTGCGTCGGCGCATTGCCGTGGTCAGCCAGGACATTGTGCTGTTCCGTGGCACCCTGGCGCAGAACCTCGCCTACGGCGTGCCCGAAGCCAGCCGTGCCGAGCTTGAGCGGGTGGTGCGCCTGGCGCGCCTGGACAGCCTGGTCGAAAGCCTACCCTTGGGGCTGGACGGGCTGTTGGGCGAGCGTGGCCAGCAGCTGTCTGGCGGGCAGAAGCAACGTATCGCCATTGCCCGCGCGGTGTTGCAGGCCCCTGCGATCCTGGTGCTGGACGAGGCCACGTCGGCGGTAGACGAAGCGACGGAGCGCGAAGTGATCGCGGCCATCGACCAGCTGTTTGCCGGGCGCACGCGCATTTTGATCAGCCACCGTGCCTCGACCCTGGCCGATGCCGACTTGCATTTGCACCTGCATGACGGGCAAATGCGAGTGTTGCCTCAGGAGGCTATCAAGCATGGGCACTGAGTTGCGTGTCGGGGTCATCGACAGCGGTTGCTCGTCGGCCCAAGCACTAGATTTGCTGGGCGCACGGCGTTTCTGGCTTGAGGAAGGCCAGCTGCGCGAAGGCGAAGCGTTGCCCGACCAACTTGGCCACGGCAGTGCCGTGGTCACTGGCCTGCTGCGTGAATCTGGCCCGGTGCCGCTGTTGCTGGCCCAGGTGTTTTCTGCGCAGGCGAGCACCAGTGCATTGCAAGTGGCCGCCGCATTGCTATGGCTGGTGGAAGAGGGGGCGACACTGATCAACCTCAGCCTCGGCCTGCTGCAGGACCGGCCCGTGCTGCACCAGGCCTGCGCCGAGGCCCAGGCGGCTGGCGTGCTGCTGTGCGCCTCCAGCCCGGCGCAGGGTGGGGCGGTGTACCCGGCCAGTTATCCGGGCGTGATTCGCATGACCGGCGATGCGCGTTGTGCACCGGGGCAGTGGTCCTGGCTGGGCACTGCACAGGCGGACTTCGGTGGCCATGTCGGTGCCGGTGGCCTGGCTGGGGCAAGCCTGGGTTGCGCTGCGCTGAGCGGGCGCGTTGCAGCGTTACTGCGTGAGCGACCCGGCATGGGCCGGCAGCAGGTGTTCGACTGGCTGCGCGCCCATGCCGCATTCAGCGGCCCTGAGCGGCGAGGTGCCGAGGATGAGTGAGCCGCACATCGTGGTGCTGGGTGCCGGGCCTGCGGGGGCTGCCACGGCGATCGGCCTGCGCCGCCTGGGCTACCTGGTCACGGTGGTATCTGAGTGGCGCCGCTTTGCTGCCGTGGAAGGCGTTTCGCAGCGGGTGCTGGAAGGTCTGCGCCACGCGGGCCTAGGTGGGGCCCTGAGCGAGGCGGCGATGCCAGCGACACGTCAGGTGCGCTGGAATGGCGAGCACCTGCAGATGAACCAGGAGTTTCTGCTCGACCGGCAACGCTTCGACCGTGCCTTGCGTGATGACCTTGCACGGACGGGAGTGACGCTGGTTGAAGGGCGCATCCGTGAGGTGGCGCGTGCCGAGGGTCATCAGGTGCGCCTGGACGACGGGCAAACGCTGCAGGCTGAATTCCTGGTTGAGGCGCGTGGGCGCCAGGCACCGTTGGCAGCTGACCGCATGCGCGGACCTGAGACGATCAGTTTGCTCAACCTCTGGCATGACGCCCCTGGCGCACCGGCTTCGGCGGTGGAAAGCCTGGATGACGGCTGGGCCTGGATGGCCAGGTTGGCCGATGGGCGCTGTTATTGGCAGATTACCCTCGATGCCCAAGGGGTGCCGACCAAGGCCGCCCTGCCTGAGTACTGCGCCACACGGCGCCGTGACTCGGCGTTAGTGGCCGAATTGTTCGGGGCGCAGGCGATGGAAGCTGCACAGGTACATGCCCGTAGCAGTACCGCGATACTGGCCGGCGAATGCGTGGGGGATGACTGGATACGGGTGGGGGATGCTGCGATAGCGGTTGACCCACTATCGGGGAATGGGATTTTCCAGTCGCTGTCGTCGGCGCTGCAGGCGCCTGTGGTGATCAATACCCTGTTGCGACGGCCCGAGCGGGCTGCGCTGGCTCGCCAATTTCATCAACAGCGGGTTGAGCAGTTGTTCATGCGCTTTGCCCGTATTGGGCGGGATTTTTATAGTCAGGAGCAGACACGCGCAGGGCTGCCGTTCTGGGCGCGTCGGCGGCGTTGGCCCGATGCCCAGCCGCTGCATTTGGCGGCCGATTGGCAGTCAGTACAGGTAGCGCGCAGGCCGGTGTTGCGTGATGGTTTTGTGGATGAGGCCGAAGTGGTAGTGACGGCGGATCAGCCGTTGGGGGTTTGGCATTTGCAGGGGGTGGAACTGGCGCCGGTGGTGCGCGCGGTGCTGGTTGGGCAGGCGTTGGATGAGGTCATGAGCAGCCACTCTGAGGCGCAACAGATGATGCTGCGACGGTGGCTGGCGGAGCAGGGCAGGTCCTGAGAACCAGGGGCTGCAAAGCAGCCCCAAGATCCCCAGTCAGAAGAACGTTCCTACCACCAACTGCATATAGGTCCCGGTATCGCGGCTACCCATCTGCGTACCGCCATTCGCCGCACTGCGCTCCGGCTTGTAGAACCCCACCAGCGGGCTGATCAGCAGGTGGTCGTTGACCATCCATTCCACATACAGGTCCAGCTCGCGCCCACCCAGGTTGCCCTGGTCGGTGTCGAGCGTATCAAAATCAAAATACAGCGCCCCTAGCGTCAGGTTGTCACGCGGCTTGCCTTTGAGCGCGACGTGGTGCACCTGGCTGTTCTTGTTGAAGGGCCCGGCATAGTTGGCGGCCACCTCGCCCTGAAACCAGGTGCCGTAGCCGCGGCTCAGGCCATAGAACAGCGGGTCGAACGCTTCCGAAAAACGGCTGTAGCGGTAGGTGGCGGTGGGCGTCCAGGGCAGTTCGGAAAACGTCCAGTTGCCCTCCAGGTACCAAGCGTTCTCGCGCCCGCCCGTGCGGTCTTGGGTGACGTATTCGCCTGCCAGCTCCAGGTCCTTGACCCCCAGGTTACCGCGCCCGCGCAGGCTGACTGTGTCCATGCCGTCGCGGTGCTCCAGGCCCATGATCTGCGCGTAGCGCTGGTCGACGTCGAGGCTGCGGATCCAACTGAGGCCGACTGTGCCGGCGTCAGCGACATGCTCGAGGTTGGTCACTGCCATCGACGTGTCGGCCTGGTAATGGTTGTCGGATTTGAGCCACATCAGGTCGCCACGCCAGCCTTGCTTGCCGCCCAGGCGCAGCACGGCGGTGCGGTCGAAGGCTTTACGTGCAGCCAGGTAATAGGCGCCGCCGCGGTCGAAGTTGGCGCCCAGGTCGACCTTGCCCAGGTTGACCGGATCGCCCTGGATCAGGAAACCATCGCCCAGGGTCACCACCTGACGGCCACCGGAGAGGTCGATGCCATCTTCGCCCAGGGCCGGGAACAGGTTGGCTGAACGCCAGCCCAGGTACAGGTCTTCGAGGGCGGTGCGGCGTTCGTCGCCGAGGGTCAGACCTGCAGCGTCGCCATCACCCCAGGTGGCGGAGCTGAGCAGGTTGACGGCGCCGTACAGTGCGCCGCTGTCGGCCAGGGCCTGGCTGCCGCTTAGGCCGTATTTGACGTAGCCCTCGCGCCAGTTGCTGCTGCCAGGTTGGCGGTTGCCGGCCTGGTTGTAGCTTTCGTCGCTGTGGAAGACGCCGAACAGGGCTTCGAGGTCGGCGTTGAGGGTGGTGCCGTTTTGGTTGTAGAGCTCGTGGGCTTGGGTGAGGGTTGGGGTGAACAAAAGTGCTAACGTGCAGGCGAGCGTGTGCTTCATGGTGTGCTCCATGTTTTTGTTGTTGTGTTTGGGTTGCCTGTGCCGGCCTTTTCGCAGCACAAGGCTGCTCCTACAGGGACCGCGTGCTTTTGTAGGCGCAGCCTTGTGCTGCGAAGAGGCCGGTAAAGGAAAAGATCAGAGCTTGATCAACACTGACTTCAGCTCGGTGTAATGCTCGATGGCCGCCGCGCCCATCTCGCGGCCGACGCCGGACATCTTGTAACCACCAAACGGCAGCGCCGGGTCGAGTGCGCTGTGGCAGTTGACCCACACCGAGCCCGACTTGATCCGCGGGATCATCCGGTGCACCGCCCCCAGGTCGTTCGACCAGATACTCGCCCCCAGCCCGTAGGGGTTGTCGTTGGCCATGCCGATCACTTCGTCGAGGTCATCGAAGGGCATCGCCACCAGCACCGGCCCGAAGATTTCTTCCTGCACCAGGCGATGACGCTGGTCCACATCGACGATGACCGTTGGCTTGACGAAGTAACCCGGCCCGAAGCCTTCGCCGCCGCAGGCAATGGTCGCGCCCAGCTCACGGCCGAGTTCGATGTAGCCGGTGACCCGGTCCTGCTGCTTGGCCGAGATCAACGGGCCCATCTGTACCGAAGGGTCCAGCCCGCTACCCAGCTTCATGCCATTGGCGATACCGGCGATGTCGGCGATCACGTTGTCGAAGTGCTTGCGGTGCACATACAGCCGGGAGCCTGCGCAGCACACTTGGCCCTGGTTGAAGAAGATAGCTGTGGCAGCGCCGGCAGCGGCTTCCTGCAGGTTGGCGTCGGGCATGACGATGGTCGGCGACTTGCCGCCCAGTTCCAGGGTGACGCGGGTCATGTTGTCCATGGCCGCTTTGCCGATCAGCTTGCCGACCTCGGTGGAGCCGGTGAAGGTCAGTTTATCGACGCCGGGGTGGCGGCTCAGGGCAGCGCCGGCATTCAGGCCGGTGCCGGTGATCACGTTGAACACGCCTGCCGGGTAGCCGGCTTCCTCGATCAGCTCGGCCAGTTTCAGTGCGGTCAGAGGGGTTTCGTCGGCTGGTTTGAGCACCACGGTGCAGCCCGTGGCCAAGGCTGGGCCCAGCTTCCAGCAGGCCAGCAGCAGCGGGAAGTTCCAGGCGACGATGGCACCCACCACGCCCACCGCCTCGCGGCGGACAAAGCCGTGGAACTGGTCGTTGGGCATCAAAGGCATCGAGGCTTCGACGGTGCTACCCTCGATCTTGGTGGCCCAGCCGGCCATGTAGCGCAGGAAGTCGATGGCCAATTGCACGTCCATGACCTTGGCCACTGCGGCGCTCTTGCCGTTGTTCAGGCACTCAAGCTCCGCCAGTTGTTGCGCGTCACGCTCCATCAGGTCGGCCAGGCGCCACAGCATGTTCTGCCGCTCACGCGGGCGCAGGCGGCTCCAGGGCGAGTCATCGAAGGCCTGGCGCGCAGCCCGCACGGCGCGGTCGACATCGTCGGCGTCGGCGGCGGGTACTTCACCCAGCACCTCGCCGGTGGCCGGGTTGCGGAACGACAGGGTGCGACCGCTGGCGGCGTCCTGCCAGTCGGCGCCGATGCGCATTTTCAGTTTGCGTTCGAGGAAGGCGCGGGTGGCGGGCAGGATGGGCAGTTCGGAAAGCATGGGGCAGTGCCTCTTGTCATTGGGTGTGCCGGGCACAGGCGCAATGGGCGTGCCAACCTGAGCAGATGGGGTTCAAGCCCCGTAGCTATTGGGTTTTGCCTGAGTGCAAGGTTGTGATTGCGGGCGTGCGCTGTTGCACATTGAGACGGTGTGAGACGGTTGTGGAACAGTGGCTATACAGGCCTCTTCGCGGGGCAAGCCCGCTCCCACTGGGATAGAGCCGAATTCAGGCGCTGGCAGTTTCGGTGGGAGCGGGCTTGCCCCGCGAATGGCCCGTAGAGCAGGCCCTGTCTCAACATGAAACACCCTGTCGCGAAATGGCACGCTCTGGCTGCACCCCGGCAAGCCTTCACAGCCACGTGAAACCTACTAAGAGGCTGAAATACAACAACTTTCCAGCATGTGGCACAGTTTCTGTATCACGACTGTCACATGCACACCTGCTGTACCAAAGCGTGCGAGAACGATAAGAACAACAACCGTGGAGGTCTGACCTTGAAGACGACTCGACTCCGCCGGCATGCGGGCAAACTGGCGCTGGTCGCCGCCGCGCTGCTGAGCACCCAGGCCATGGCGGCCGAGCAGGGCCCTAACCTGTTGCAAAGCAAGTGCATGGGGTGCCATATCCCCGAAGGCAACGACACCTACAGCCGTATCAGCCATCAGCGCAAAACGCCGGAAGGCTGGCTGATGAGCATCGCCCGCATGCAGGTCATGCACGGCCTGCAGATCAGCGACGATGACCGGCGCACCCTGGTCAAGTACCTGGCCGACAAGCAAGGGCTGGCGCCCAGCGAGACCGATGGCGTGCGCTACGCCATGGAGCGGCGGCTGAACACCGTCGAACACTTCGACCAACAGCTCAGCGAAACCTGCGGCCGTTGCCACTCCGGTGCCCGCGTTGCCCTGCAGCGTCGCCCGGCCCAGGAATGGGAACACCTGGTCAACTTCCACCTCGGCCAATGGCCGTCTCTCGAATACCAGGCCCAGGCGCGTGACCGCGACTGGCTTGAAATCGCCCTCAAGCAAATGGTGCCGGACCTGGCCAAGCGCTTCCCGCTCGACAGCCCGGCCTGGGCCGAATGGCAGCAGGCCCGGCCAAAGGCCGATGCCTTGCCAGGGCAGTGGGCGTTCAGCGGTCACATGCTGGCCAAAGGCGATGTCCGTGGGGTGATGACGGTCAGTGCAGGGGAGGGTGACACCTTCAAG
This sequence comes from Pseudomonas sp. B21-031, assembly GCF_024748985.1. NCBI lineage: Bacteria > Pseudomonadati > Pseudomonadota > Gammaproteobacteria > Pseudomonadales > Pseudomonadaceae > Pseudomonas > Pseudomonas sp. B21-031. The sequence goes on from NZ_CP087181.1 coordinate 2,663,595, forward strand.
GTCGAGGTCAAAGGCAGCTACGCCGATGGCACGCCGTTCAATGGCAGCGGCTCGGCGATCCTCTACAACGGCTATGAATGGCGCGGCAACGTGAAGGTGGGCGACAGCAACCTGCGCCAGGTATTCGCGGCGCTGGATGGCGAAATGAAAGGCCGCATGTTCGAGGCCGATCACGACGAGCGCGGCCTGGATTTCAATGCAGTGAAAGATGGCAAGGCACGCCTGCTGGCGGTGCAGCCAGCATTCATCAAGGTGGGCAGCGAAAGCGAGATCACCCTGGTCGGCAACGGCCTGACGGGCAAGCCGGAACTGGGTGCAGGCGTTGAAGTGACAGAAGTGCTGGAGGCCACCCCGACCCTGGTGCGGGTCAAGGCGCGCGCGGCAGCAGACGCCAAGCCAGGCCAGCGAGACGTTGCAGTGGGCGCACTCAAGGGCGTCAACCTGGCGGTTTACGACAAGGTCGACGAGGTCAAGGTGGTGCCAGCGTTCTCCATTGCCCGCATCGGCGAAAACGGCGCGTCCGTGCCGAAGGTGCAGGGGCGCTTCGAAGCCGAAGCCTGGGGCAAGGATGCCAGCGGCCAGCCGCTGCGCATCGGTTACCTGCCCGCCCAATGGAAGGTCGAGCCGTTCAACGAGCGTGCCGTCGAGGACGAGGACGTCAAGTTCGCCGGGCAGATGCAGGCCGACGGCGTCTTCGTACCCGGCGGTGCGGGGCCTAACCCGGCACGCAAGATGATGACCAACAACGCCGGCAACCTGAAAGTCATCGCCACCCTGGCTGACGGCGGCCAGACCGGCGAGGGCCACATGATCGTCACCGTCCAACGCTGGAACAACCCGCCCTTGCCATAAGGCAGGTGTGAACGCGTTTTCCAACGGATCGATTATCGGAGGTCGCCATGGGCGCACTATTGAACCTGGTCGAACGCAACCTGCATGAAGTGCAGGTGGATGCCGACCGCATGCTGTTCCACATCCCTAGCAGTTCGCTGTTCGCCACCGACGCGGTGACCGGCGGCATCATCGACACCCTGCGCCAGCAAGGCTGCTCTGCCGAGGAGCTGATGCAGCGCCTCGGTCAGCAGTTTGCCGGCACCGACATCCAGGACACCCTGCGCGAGCTGATCGCCCTGGAAGTGGTCAGCGACGGCTCGCCATTGACGCCGGAAATCGCCCTCAAGCAGGTCGAGCGCACGGCCTTGAACACGGTGGTGCTCAACGTCAACACCGGCTGCAACCTCAGCTGCACCTATTGCTACAAGGAAGACCTGGACAAACCCTCTGCCGGCAAAAAGATGAGCACCGCCACTGCCGAGGCCTCGGTGGAGATGCTGCTCAAGGAGTCCCCCGACGAGCACCGCTACAGCGTGGTGTTCTTCGGCGGCGAGCCGTTGTCCAACCGGCCTTTGATCGAGCACATGGTCGCTTACTGCGAGCGGCGTTTCGCCGAGGCCGGCAAGCAGGTGGAGTTCATCATGACCACCAACGCCACCTTGCTTACCGAAGAGATCATCGACTGGCTCAACGCCCACCGTTTCGGGTTGTCGATCAGCATCGACGGGCCGAAGACCGTGCACGACCGCAACCGCATCACCGTGGGCGGGCAGGGCACCTATGACGTGGTGCGGCGCAAGGCCGAGATGCTGCTGTCACGCTACACCAGCCGCCCGGTAGGGGCGCGGGTCACCCTGACCCGTGGCATCACCGATGTCGAGACCATCTGGAATCACCTGTTCAACGAGATGGGCTTTGCCGAAGTCGGCTTCGCCCCGGTGACCTCGGGCGACCTGTCGGCATTCAACCTCACCAGCGACGAACTGGTGCAGGTGTTCGCCAACATGAAGGCCCTGGGGCGTCGCTACCTGGAAGCCGCGCTGGAGCACCGCAACATCGGCTTTTCCAACTTGCACCAACTGATCACCGACATCCACGAGGGCCACAAGAAGGCCCTGCCGTGTGGCGCTGGGCTAAAAATGCTGGCCGTGGACCATGAAGGTGAATTGAACCTGTGCCACCGCTTCACCGGCTCCAGCCTGCCGACGTTCGGTAACGTGCACCAAGGGGTGAAACAGGCCCAGCTCAATGATTTCCTGTCGCAACGCCTGGACCGCAGCAACACCGGCTGCGAGAGCTGCCGTATTCGCAACCTGTGCTCCGGTGGCTGCTACCACGAGAGCTATGCCCGCTACGGCGACCCACAGCACCCGACCTACCACTACTGCGAGCTGATGCGCGACTGGGTCGACTTCGGCATTGAGGTCTACAGCCGCATCATGGCCGCCAACCCGGCCTTCATCGACCGCTACATCACCCCGCGGAAGGCGCACTGACATGAAGCACTTGAAGCCCCTGAACAACAAGGCGCGCATCCTCGAACAGGCCGCTGCCGAAGACCGTGTCGAAGAAGTCATGGCGATGAGCGCGGTGGCAGGCTGTACCGCCACCACTGACCCGGGTTGGGAAGTGGACGCCTTTGGTGGCGTGAGCTCGCTGTGCCAGCCCATGGAAGCCGACCTTTACGGGTGTTCCGACCCTTGCTGGTGGCCAGCGCAGGTGCCGGACATGATGAGCACCTACCAGGACTGGAACGCCCAGGCGACCAACTCCCAGGACGACTGGCGCAACCTCGGCACCGTGTTCCCGAAAGACAAGTGACCGGCCCAACAAGAATGACAAGGGGAAACCGCATGAAACCTGGACTCTGCGCGCAACTCGCGCTCACCGTCGCCGCCACGGCCAGCGCCTGGGTGGTACAGGCTGACGACAGCGGCCCGGCCTTGAAGGCTGGCCATGAATACCTGATCGTGACCAACTACCCGAACAACCTGCATGTGGTCGATGTGGCCAGCGATGCGCTGTACAAGAGCTGCCGCATGCCCGATGCGTTCGGCCCCGGCACGGCGATGATGGCGCCGGACAATCGCACCGCCTACATCCTCAACAACCACTACGCCGACATCTACGGCATCGACCTGGACACCTGCAAGACCACCTTCCACGCCAACTTGTCCAGCGTGCCAGGGGAGGTCGGCAAGTCGATGTATTCGTTTGCCATCAGCCCTGACGGCAAAGAGGTGTATGCCACCGTCAACCCGACCCAGCGCCTGAATGATCACTATGTGGTTAAGCCGCCACGCCTGGAGGTGTTCCGCACGGCCGATGGCCTTGATGCGAAACCTGCGCGTACCTTCCCGATGCCGCGCCAGGTATACCTCATGCGCGCCGCTGATGATGGCAGCCTGTTTGTGGCGGGCCCGGACATCTACAAGATGGACGTGCAAACCGGCAAGTACGAGGTAGCGTTGCCGCTGCGTTCCTGGAACCGGCCCGGCTACAGCGCCCCGGATGTGCTGTATTTCTGGCCGCATCAGAGCCCTCGGCACGAGTTCTCGATGCTCTACACCATTGCCAAGTTCAAAGACGAAAAGCAGGACCCGAATACCGCCGAACTGCTCTACGGTTACCTGAGTGTCGACCTCAAAACCGGCAAGACCCACACCCAGGAATTCGCCGACCTGACCGAGCTGTACTTCACCGGGTTGCGCTCGCCGAAGGACCCGAACCAGATCTACGGCGTGCTCAACCGCCTGGCGCGCTATGACATCAAGGAACGCAAGTTGATCAAGGCGGCTAACCTTGAACACACCTACTACTGCGTGACCTTCGACAAGAAGGGCGACAAGCTGTACCTGGGCGGCACCTTCAATGACCTGGCGGTGTTCGACCCTGAAACGCTGCAGAAGGTGAAGAACATCAAGCTGCCGGGTGGGGACATGTCGACCACGACGCCGCAGGTGTTCGTCCGCTAGATACAAGGTGGACTTACCGGCCGCTTCGCAGCACAAGGCTGCTCCTACAGTCCACCGCGCTCCACTGTAGGAGCAGCCTTGTGCTGCGAAAAGGCCGGTTCAAACAACACAAGAACAACAAGAGAACGCCCATGCCCCAGCCAAGCCACTCCCAGGGCAACCAGGACAAACCCCTGCTCACCCACTGCATCGGCGACGCCTTCGACACCACCGTGGCCCGCTTCCCCGACCGCGAAGCCCTGGTGGTCCGCCACCAGGCCTTGCGCTACACCTGGCGGCAACTGGCCGAAGCGGTCGACCAGCACGCGCGCGCCCTCATGGCATTGGGCGTGCAAGCCGGCGACCGCCTGGGCATCTGGGCCCCCAACTGTGCCGAGTGGTGCATCACCCAGTTCGCCAGCGCCAAAGTTGGTGCGATCTTGGTCAACATCAACCCAGCCTACCGCGCAAGCGAACTGGACTACGCCCTGGGCCAGGCGGGTTGCCGCTGGGTGATCTGCGCCGACGCCTTCAAGACTTCCGACTACCACGCCATGCTGCTGGGCCTGATCCCCGGCCTTGCTGATGGTCACCCAGGCGCGCTGGCCAGTGAGCGGTTCCCCGAATTGCGCGGGGTCGTGAGCCTGGCCGCTTCACCGCCGCCGGGTTTTCTCGCCTGGCATGCCCTGCAGGCCCGCGCCGACGCCATCAGCGCCGAAGCGTTGGCCACCCGCCAGGCGCAACTGCACAGCGACGACCCGATCAACATCCAGTACACCTCCGGCACCACCGGCTTCCCTAAGGGCGCCACGCTGAGCCACAGCAACATCCTCAACAACGGCTACATGGTGGGCGAAAGCCTCGGCCTGACCGAGCACGATCGGCTGGTGGTGCCGGTGCCGCTGTACCACTGTTTCGGCATGGTCATGGCCAACCTGGGCTGCATGACCCATGGCAGCACCTTGATCTACCCCAACGACGCCTTCGACCCACTCGCCACGTTGCGCGCAGTGGCCGAGGAAAAGGCCACCGCGCTGTACGGCGTGCCCACCATGTTCATCGCCGAACTGGACCATCCGCAACGCAGCGACTTCGACCTGTCGAGCTTGCGCACCGGCATCATGGCCGGCGCGACCTGCCCGATTGAGGTGATGCGGCGGGTCATCGACGAGATGCACATGGCCGAGGTACAGATCGCGTATGGCATGACTGAAACCAGCCCGGTGTCCTTGCAAACCGGTGCCAATGACGACCTGGAGCGCCGCGTGACCAGCGTCGGCCGCACCCAGCCACGGTTGGAGAACAAAGTCATCGATGCCGATGGCCGCACAGTGCCGCGTGGTGAAATCGGCGAACTGTGCACCCGCGGCTACAGCGTAATGCTGGGGTACTGGAACAACCCCAAGGCCACGGCCGAAAGCATCGATGCCGAGGGCTGGATGCACACCGGTGACCTGGCGGTAATGGACGAGCAGGGTTATGTGCGCATCGTCGGGCGCAGCAAGGACATGATCATTCGGGGCGGCGAGAACATCTACCCACGTGAGCTGGAAGAGTTCTTCTTCACCCATCCAGCGGTGGCCGATGTGCAGGTGATTGGCGTGCCCTGCAGCAAATATGGCGAGGAGATCGTCGCCTGGGTGCGCTTGCACCCGGGGCATGCAGCCACTGAAGACGAGCTGCGTGACTGGGCGCGGGCGCAGATTGCGCATTTCAAGGTGCCGCGCTATTTCCGCTTCGTCGAGGAGTTCCCGATGACGGTGACCGGCAAGGTGCAGAAGTTTCGCATGCGCGAGATCAGCATTGAGGAACTGTCGGCGGGGTAATGGCATGGGCACCGGCGAGGCCGGTGCCCAGCTCCGCTACAACGCCTTGGCCAGGAAGCTGGCGGTACGGCTTTCAACGCATCCGGCGACGGCCTGCGGTGTGCCACTGGCCACGACCTTGCCCCCCGCATCCCCAGCCCCTGGCCCGATATCAATCACCCAATCACTTTGCGCTACCACGCGCATGTCATGCTCGACCACCACCACGCTGTGCCCGGCATCGACCAGGCGGTTGAGTTGCACCAGCAGCCGGTCGATATCCTGGGGGTGCAGCCCGTTGGTGGGTTCGTCGAGCACATACAGCGTCGCCCCACGCGCCGTGCGCTGCAATTCGGTGGCCAGCTTGATGCGCTGTGCTTCACCGCCAGACAGCTCCGTAGCCGGTTGGCCCAGGCGCAGGTAACCCAGGCCGATATCCTGCAGCACTTGCAAGCTGCGCCGTACCGACTGCTGTTCGGCGAACACCGCCAGGGCTTGTTCAACTGTCAGTTGCAGCACCTGGGCGATGTTCATCCCTTGCCAGGTCACCGCCAGTGTCTCGGGGTTGTAGCGGGCACCGTGGCAGGTCGGGCAGGGCGCGTAGACACTGGGCATGAACAACAGCTCGACGCTGACAAACCCTTCGCCCTCGCAGGTTGCACAGCGGCCCTTGGCGACGTTGAAGGAGAAACGCCCGGCATCGAAGCCTTGCGCCTTGGCGTGCTCGGTGGCAGCAAACAGTTTGCGCACGGCGTCGAACAGGCCGGTGTAGGTGGCCAGGTTGGAGCGGGGGGTACGGCCGATGGGTTTCTGATCGACCTGCACCAGGCGCTTGATGCTGCCCAACCCGGCCTTTACCCGGCCGCTGCTGGTTTGTTCGGGGTCGTCCTCCAGGCTCTGTTCTTCGCGCTCGGCAGGCTGTTCGGCATGGCCCAGGTGCGCGCCGACCAGCTCCAGCAGCGCCTGGCTGACCAGGCTGGATTTGCCCGAACCGGAGATCCCGGTCACTGAGGTGAAGCACCCCAATGGGAACTGAGCGCTGAGGTTGTCGAGGTTGTTACGGGTGATGCCTTCCAGTACTAGCCAGTCCTGCGCCTGGCGCGGTGTGCGAACGGCCTGGGCGTGCTCGCCGAACAGGTAGGCGCGGGTGCACGATTGCTCGACCCGGGCGAGCCCCTCGGGCGGGCCGCTGTAAAGGATGGTGCCGCCGTGTTCGCCGGCGGCAGGGCCAACATCCACCAGCCAGTCGGCGCGGCGCATGGTGTCGAGGTCGTGCTCCACCACATAAACCGAGTTGCCGGCCTGTTTCAGGCGCTGCAAGGCCTCGAACAAGGCCTCGCTGTCGGCAGGATGCAAGCCGGCCGAAGGCTCGTCGAGCACATAGATCACGCCGAACAGTTGCGAGTTGAGCTGGGTGGCCAGGCGCAGCCGCTGCAGCTCGCCTGAGGACAGGCTCGGGGTGCTGCGCTCCAGGGCCAGGTAGCCCAGCCCGAGGTCGAGCAGGGTGTCGATGCGCGCCAGCAACTCGTGGGCGATACGCTGGGCGGCCAGGCGTTTTTCCAGGGTCAGGTCGTCCTGGTGCTGTTCCAGGTAAGCCGGCGCCGCCACCGTGCGGAATACTCCGGCCAATGCCTGTAACGAGAGGTGCGACAGCTCGGCGATGTCCAGCCCTGCGAAGGTCACGCTCAGCGCTTCGCGCTTGAGGCGTTTGCCCGCGCACAGCGGGCAGGGGCTTGGGCGCATGAACTGCGACACGCGCTTGCGCATCTGCGCGCTTTGCGAGTGCATGAAGGTGTGCAGTACGTAGCGCCGGGCGCCGCTGAACGTGCCCTGGTAGCTGGGTTCCTGCTTGCGCTTGAGGGCGGCGCGGGTTTGCGCCGGGGTCAGGCCGGCGTACACCGGGGCGGTGGGGGTTTCTTCGGTGAACAAGATCCAGTCGCGCTGCGCTTGTGGCAAGTCGCGCCAAGGAATATCGACGTCATAGCCCAGGGTTACCAGGATGTCGCGCAGGTTCTGGCCCTGCCAAGCCATGGGCCAGGCCGCCACCGCGCGCTCACGGATGGTCAGTGAAGGGTCCGGGACCAGGGTTGCCTCCGTCACTTCATAGACGCGGCCCAAACCGTGGCATTCGGGGCAGGCGCCCTGGGGGGTGTTGGGCGAGAAGTCTTCGGCATACAGCATCGCGTGCCCGGCCGGGTAATGGCCGGCGCGCGAGTAAAGCATGCGGATCGAGCTGGACAGCGTCGTCACGCTGCCCACTGAGGACCGCGCGCTGGGCGTGCCGCGTTGCTGTTGCAGAGCCACCGCTGGCGGCAGGCCTTCGATGGCGTCCACGTCGGGCACGCCAACCTGGTCGATCAGGCGCCGGGCATAGGGCGCGACGGATTCGAAGTAGCGGCGCTGGGCTTCGGCATACAGGGTGGAGAAGGCCAGCGAAGACTTGCCAGAGCCCGATACGCCGGTGAACACCACCAGCGCGTCGCGGGGGATATCGACATCGATGTTCTTGAGGTTGTGCTCGCGGGCGCCACGGACACGGACGAAACCGGCAGGGCTTGGGTGACGTTGTGGCATTGGGCACTCCTTGGCTGGGGAGGGGGCACGGTAGCAGTGTTTTCGGATTTGTAGGTGCTTGCCTTGAGGTTTTCAGCGCCTGACAGATCGAGCGCCGCCCGCGCGGCGCTTCGCAGCACAAGGCTGCTCCTACATCTGTTTCGGGCCAGTCACGCCTGTGAAAGCGCCGCGCGACCGCCTTGTTTGTTGGACTCGATATCAAGGTGCGCACCAAGGGGCCGCGCGCCTATACCACAGGAATAATTGGCCCGAAACAGATGTAGGAGCAGCCTTGTGCTGCGAAGCGCCGCGCGGGCGGCGCTCGATCGCCTAGGCGCTGAAGATCTCAACCCGTACCCCTGGCGGCCCGCATGCAATCCCCCATGCCCAGTTCCACCCTGTGGAACCACATTCGATTGTGCTCCCCCCATCACTCGCGTTTATCTGTCAGCCAGCACGACCTGCCTTCCCCGTCGTGATCTCAACGCGAACAACAAGAACGGGAACATACCCGCGCAAGGAGATTCCGCATGTCCCGACATCAACACATCCTGGCCTGGCTCAATGACGTGGCCAGCGACCTGCACGCCATCCGTCACGATATTCACGCACACCCGGAATTGGGTTTTGAAGAAAGCCGCACCTCGGCGCTGGTCGCCCGGCTCCTGAAAACGTGGGGCTACGAGGTTCACACCGGAATCGGCAAGACCGGCGTGGTGGGGGTGCTGCGCAACGGCAGCAGCCCACGCAACCTGGGGCTGCGCGCCGACATGGACGCGCTGCCGATCCATGAGGCCACCGGCGCGGCCTACAGCAGCCGGCACCAAGGCTGCATGCACGCCTGCGGCCATGATGGCCACACCACCATGCTGCTGGGCGCTGCACGTTACCTGGCGGCGACCCGGCAGTTCGACGGCACGCTGACGCTGATCTTCCAGCCAGCCGAAGAGGGCCAGGGCGGTGCCGAGGCGATGCTCGCCGACGGCTTGCTGGAGCGCTTCCCCTGTGATGCCCTGTTCGGCATGCACAACATGCCGGGGCTGCCGGCAGGTCACCTGGGCTTTCGTGAGGGGCCGATGATGGCCTCGCAGGATTTGCTCAGCGTAACCCTCGAAGGCGTCGGCGGGCATGGCTCGATGCCGCACTTGACCGTCGACCCGCTGGTGGCAGCGGCCAGTGTAGTGATGGCATTGCAGACGGTGGTGGCGCGCAATATCGATGCCCAGGAAGCCGCGGTGGTCACGGTGGGGGCACTGCAGGCGGGCGAGGCGGCCAACGTGATTCCGCAGCAGGCAGTGCTGCGCCTCAGCCTGCGGGCGTTGAATGCCGAAGTGCGGGCGCAGACCCTGGCGCGGGTACGCGCGATCATCGTTAGCCAAGCCGAGAGTTTTGGCTGCAGCGCCAGCATCGAACACCGGCCGGCGTATCCGGTACTGGTCAACCATGCCGCAGAGAACGCCTTTGCCCAACAAGTGGGCGTGGAGCTGCTCGGTGCCGAAGCGGTGGACGGCAACACCCGTAAATTGATGGGCAGCGAGGATTTCGCCTGGATGCTGCAACGGTGTCCAGGCGCCTACCTGTTCATCGGCAATGGGCTGTCGCGGCCGATGGTGCACAACCCGGCCTATGACTTCAACGATGACATCCTGCTGACCGGCGCCGCTTATTGGGGCGCGCTTGCCGAGCGCTGGCTCGAGCCCGTCTGACCTTTCTTTGACGACTGCCGCTGGAACCTGGGCGCGGCTGTGCCTGGGTCATCACCCAACAGATGAATGGAGTGTTCCCTATGCAGACTTCAAGCACCGGCGTGTCGCGTACCCGGCAGGTGGTTGCTGCCGTCATCGGCAATGCGCTGGAGTGGTATGACTTTATCGTGTATGGCTTTCTGGCGAGCATCATCGCCCGGCAGTTCTTCCCCTCCGACGACGAATACGCCTCGCTGCTGATGGCCCTGGCCACCTTCGGCGTGGGTTTTTTCATGCGCCCGGTGGGCGGCGTGCTGCTGGGCATGTACGCCGACCGCAAAGGCCGCAAGGCGGCCATGCAGATGATCATCCGCCTGATGACGGTGTCCATCGCCATGATCGCCTTTGCGCCCAACTACCTCGCCATCGGCATGGGCGCACCGTTGCTGATCGTGGTGGCGCGCATGCTCCAGGGCTTCGCCACAGGGGGCGAATACGCCAGCGCAACGGCGTTTCTGGTAGAAAGCGCACCCGCCCATCGCAAAGGCCTGTATGGCTCCTGGCAACTGGTGGGGCAGTGCCTGGCGGTGTTCTCGGGGGCGGCGATGGTGGCCCTGGTGACGCACCTGTGCACGCCAGAGGCGCTGGACAGCTGGGGCTGGCGAATCCCGTTCGTGCTTGGCCTGCTGATTGGCCCGGTGGGGCTGTGGATTCGCAAGCACATGGAAGAACCCGAAGAGTTCCTCGAGGCGCGTAAACAGGCCAAGGGCCAGGCGCCGGGCCTGTGGCAGGTACTGCGTGAACACCGCCGCAGCCTGCTGGTGTCGATGGGCCTGGCGTGTGGCGCCACGGTATCGTTCTACGTGGTGCTGGTGAACATGCCGACTTTTGCCCACAAGAACCTCGTGTTGCCGCTGGACCAGGTGCTGTTGGTGCAGATGCTCGCGGTGGGGCTGATGACCGTGGTCATCCCGCTGGCGGGGGCCTTGTCTGACCGGCTGGGCCGGCGTCCGGTATTGATGGCCTTCACCCTGGCCTTCTTCGTGATGGTTTATCCGTTGTACGTGTGGGTGGCGGCGGCGCCGTCGATAGAGCGCCTGCTGGTGATGCAACTGCTGCTGTGCACTGCCATCGGCGGCTTCTTTGGCCCGGCGCCGACTGCCCTGGCCGAGCAGTTCCCGGTCGAGGTGCGTTCGACCGGCGTCTCGGTGGCCTACAACGTGGCGGTGATGGTGTTCGGCGGCTTTGCGCCGCTGATCGTCACCTGGCTGAGCAAGGCCCTTAACACGCCGGTGGCGCCGTCGTTCTATGTTCTGTTCGCTTGCCTGCTGACGCTGTTGGGCACCTACTGCCTGAAAGAAGCGCCGCGTGCGGGTAAAGCTGTCGCGTTCAACCTTGGAGTGAAACCGTGAAGCCGTTAGCCATCGACCCAATCGTAGCGCTGGATGCCGAGGTATTGTCCCGCGCGATTCATGCCCGCCAAGTATCGTGCCGTGAGGTGATGCTGGGGTACCTCACCCATATCGAGCGTTTCAACCCGCAGGTCAATGCGCTGGTGTCGCTGCGTTCGGCCGAGGCGCTGCTGGCTGAAGCCGATGAGCGCGACGGTGAACTGGCGCGGGGGCATTCAAGGGGCTGGATGCATGGCATGCCCCAGGCAATCAAAGACCTGGCTGCCACGGCTGGGCTGCGCACCACCCTGGGCTCGCCGCTGTTCGCCGAGCAGGTACCCGAGCACGATGCGGTCAGCGTGGCGCGGGTCAGGGCCAGTGGGGCGATCATCGTCGGCAAGAGCAATGTGCCGGAGTTTGGCCTGGGCTCGCAAAGCTACAACACCCTGTTCGGCACCACCCTCAATGCTTACGACCCAAGCCGGGTGGCCGGTGGCAGCAGTGGTGGGGCCGCTGCTGCTTTGGCCCTGCGTCTGCTGCCGGTGGCCGATGGCAGCGACATGATGGGCTCGCTGCGTAACCCGGCGGCGTTCAATAACGTGTTCGGCCTACGCCCGTCCCAGGGGCGGGTGCCGCATGGGCCGGCGCCGGAGGTGTTCCTGCAGCAACTGGCCACCGAAGGGCCGATGGGGCGCAGCGTGGTCGATGTCGCGCGGCTGTTGACGACCCAGGCAGGCTTCGATGCACGGGTGCCGTTGTCGCTGAGTGGCGGCAAGGTTGATTTCGCTGAAGGGTTGCAGCGCGACTTCAAGGGCGCGCGGCTGGGCTGGCTGGGCGATTATGACGGCTACCTGCCGATGGAAGACGGGGTGCTGAGCCTGTGCGAGTCGGCACTGGCGGATTTTGCTGAGCTGGGTTGCCACGTCGAGGCCTGCCAGCCGGCCTTTGACTTGGCGCGCCTCTGGCAATGCTGGCTGACCCACCGCCACTTCCTGGTGCACGGCACCCTCGGTGTGGCCTATGCCGACCCCAGCAAGCGCGCCCTGCTCAAGCCTGAGGCGCAGTGGGAAGTCGAGGGTGGCCTGCACTTGAGTGCGGCGCAGGTGTACCAGGCTTCTATAGACCGCAGTGCGTGGTACCAGGCACTCGGCAGGTTGTTCGAACGTTACGATTTCCTGCTGTTGCCCTCGGCCCAAGTGTTCCCTTTCGATGCACAGCAGGCGTGGCCGAAGGCGGTCGCAGGGCGAACGATGGACACCTATCACCGCTGGATGGAGGTGGTAATCGGGCCGACCCTGGCCGGGCTGCCGAGCATCAGTGTACCGGTGGGCTTCAGTACCACGGGGTTGCCGATGGGCCTGCAAATCATTGGCCCAGCCCAGGCGGACCATGCGGTGTTGCAACTGGCCCATGCCCATGAGCAACTGACTCGCTGGGTCGAACGGCGGCCGCCGCCGTGCCTGCAACTTCCGTAAAGGCCCTGGGCAGGCGCGGTTCTTGCTGTGCATGATGACCAACCCGCCAAGTGACAGGGAGGTCAGACACATGGGCAACATGACAGACAGTGGTGGCGTACGCTCGGTGGAGCGGGCGCTGGCCATTGTCGACTTGCTGGGCGAACACCAGGCATTGGGGCTTGAAGAACTTCACTACCTGACGGCGCTGCCCAAGGCCACGGTCTCGCGCATGCTCGCCACCTTGCAGGAGCAGGGGTGGGTCTACCGGGGCTTGAGCGACCGGCGCTATCGCTTGTGTGCCCGGCGCCTGTTCGGCGACCGCCAGCTGCGCTTCAAGCGGCGCCTGGTGGAGCAGGCGGCGCCCTGGCTGCTTGAGCTGAGCGAGCGCACCGGGCTGGTGGCAGACCTGTCGTGCTTCGATGGCGAGCGGCTGGAGGTGATGGAAAGCGCCATCCCTCAGGTGTTACGCAAGCGCTACCCGAACAACTGCCAGATCGTCGGCCACCATGCCAGCCTGTTTCATTCGGCGATGGGGCGTGCGTGCCTGGGGGAGCTGGATGGCGACGAAGTGCAGCGCTTGGCCAGCCACCAACGGTTGGGTGATGACAGCCTGTTGCGCGATATCGAGGAGGATGCGCACAAGGGCTTTGGCCAGCGTACCGAGGGGCATTGGGAATACCCGGTGCGGTTGCCGTTTCTGATCCGGGCGATCGCCTTGCCGGTACGGGTCGAGGGGCAACTGGCGGGCAGCATCGCCCTGCACTGGCCGGTGGACCAGGCGCCTGTGGAGCGGGTGTTGAGCCTGCACCTGGACCAATTGGCGGCGACAGTGGGCCAGGTGCAGCATGCGCTAGAGGCTTGAAGAAAACCTTGTGCTTGCCTGCGAAGAGACCAATGCAGCCTCGCGAAACCCGCTCGGGCTCACCCCCGAGTGCTTGCGAAAAAACCGGCTGAAATACCCCACATCGACAAACCCCAGGTCATGGGCAATCTCTTTCACGCTGAGGCTTGAATGCCCCAACGCCCGTTTGGCCTCCAGCACCAACCGGGCATTGATGACATTCATCGGGGTCATGCCCAGGTGTTCCTGGCACAGCCGCCCCAGCGTAGCCAACGTCAGCCCGAGTTCAGCGGCATAAGCCCCCAGCGACCAATGCTCGCGAAAGTGCATGTCCACCAGCTCGCGGAACCCGGTCAGTTGCTGGCTGCGCCTGGACGGTAGGCGACGCCCGTCACCACTGGCCTGTGGTTCGTGGCGCAGCACCTGGATCAGCAGCGCCAGCAACAGCGACATGCTGCTGGCCACATGCTCGCGAGCGCGGTTGTGGTATTCCTCGTGCAGGGCACGGCACAACGGCAGCAGGGGGTCTTCGTCGGTTTCCCAGTGGGGCAGGGCGATCACCTGGGGTTTGCGGACCGTTGCCAGCAGGTTCGGCGCCAGTACCTGGGTGATGCTTTCCAGCGGGTGCTGCGCCGCCGTGATCACCTGGCCCTCGACCGCACCGGCCCAGTGGAAGCCATGCACCACCTGCGCCGGGACGTACACCACGCAGGGCGCCTGGGCCTGCACGCGGTCACTGTCGAACAGCACTTCACCGCCGCCGCTTTGCAGGTACAGCAACTGCAGTAAACCTTCGTGACGGTGCGCGGCGATCTCCCAGTTGTGGGCACCGGAGCGTTTGGAGATCGACTCCACATGCAGCGACTCGTGCCACACCGGCTGTGCAGTCTCACCGTACAGGGCGTAATTGGGGATCTTGTTCATGCTGTTGTAATTGTTTTGATCGGTACCCGGCTACTGTGCCACAGCCGCTGAACAGGTTCAGGGGCGGTGCAGCAAATTGTCGGGAATGTGGGGCTGGTTGCAGGTTTTGTCCATTCTGCCCGGGTGCCTGTCAGCCCTAGGCTGTTCGCCAGATGAAGCGACACTCTGGAGAGCAGCATGCATAACAACAAGATTAGCGCTCACTGGCTGGGCCTGGATTCAGCCGTTTGTGTAGTGACCGGCGCGGCCGGCGGCATTGGCGCGGCACTGGCTGCCGCGTTGGTCGAACAGCAAGCCCATGTGGTGTTGCTGGACCGCGACCTGGGCAAGTGCCGTGAGCTGGCGGCCAGCTTGGGCGAGCACAGTGTCGGCGAGGTCAGCGCGCTGGGGTGCGACATCGCCGACCCCGATAGCGTAAGCCAGGCCGCCGTACAGGTGCAGGCGCTGCACGGCCGCTGCGATGTACTGATCAACAACGCCAGTGTGCTGCGCCCGGGTTCGCTCGACGTGCTGACCCTGGAGCAATGGAACCAGGTGTTGGCGGTCAACCTCAGCGGCTACCTGCTCTGTTCCCAGGCCTTCGGCAGCTTGATGCTTGCCCGAGGCCAGGGGCGCATCGTGCATGTAGCGTCGATCGCGGCCCATTACCCCCAACCCAACAGTGGTGCCTACAGCGCGGCCAAGGCCGGGGTCAGCATGCTGTCCCGGCAGATTGCCGTGGAGTGGGGGCCGCGCGGGGTACGCAGCAACGCGGTGTGCCCGGGGTTGATCCGCACGCCGCTGTCGGCGGCGTTTTACGCGGACCCGCACATCGAACGCCAGCGCAGCGCCATGACCGCCAACCAGCGCATCGGCGAGCCGCAGGACATCGCCGAGGCGGTGCTGTTTCTCGCGAGCCCGCGTGCCGACTACATCAACGGCGCCGAGCTGACGGTCGATGGCGGGCTGGAGAGCATGCCCATGGCGTTGATCCCGCGCCCCGGTTTCGAGGGCGTACGCGCATGAACACACGCACCTGCGATGTACTGGTGGTGGGGGCGGGGGCCGGCGGACTGGCGACGGCGATCACTGCGAAAAAACATGGCCTGGATGTGGTCGTCATCGAAAAGGACGACTGCTTCGGCGGCACCACGGCGTTCTCCGGTGGGGTGCTGTGGGTGCCGGGCAGCCGGCATGGGATGAACGACAGCGATGAGGCGGCGCTGACCTACCTGCGCAACGAAACCGGCGACTGTTTCGACGAAGTGGCGGTCAAGGCGTTTCTGCGTCACGGGCCAGACATGGTCGAGTTCTTCGAGCGCGAGACCGCCGTCAAATTCGTCCCCACGCTGTACCCCGACTATCACCCAGACGTGGAAGGTGGCGTCGATGTCGGGCGCTCGATACTGGCAGCGCCCTACGACATTCGCGGCCTTGGGCCCGACATGGCACGCCTGCGGCCACCGCTCAAGACCATCACCTTCCTCGGCATGATGTTCAATTCGTCGAATGCCGACCTCAAGCACTTCTTCAATGCCACCCGCTCGCTGACGTCGTTCGTGTATGTGGCCAAGCGCTTGCTGACCCACCTCAAGGAGTTGGCGCTGTACCGGCGTGGCACCCAGGTGACCAGCGGCAATGCCTTGGCGGCGCGGCTGGTGAAGTCGGCGCTGGACCTGGGCATTCCGATTTTGACCGGGACCCCGGCCAGGCACCTGTTGCGTGAAGGCAATCGGGTCACTGGCGTGTTGGCGAAACAAGGCGACAGCGAACTGCGCATCGAGGCGCGGCGTGGCGTGGTGCTGGCCTGTGGTGGGTTTTCCCATGACGTGCAACGGTTGAAGCAGGCCTACCCGCATGTGCGTCGGGGTGGCGAGCATTTTTCGCCGGTGCCAGCAGGCAACACGGGTGATGGTGCGCGCATGGCTGAAACGATGGGCGCCAAGGTCGATATCCGCCTGCAAGCGGCGGCGGCGTGGATGCCGGTGTCCAAGGTGCCGATGGGGGCAGGGCGATTTGTCGCGTTCCCCCATTTGCTCGACCGTTACAAGCCCGGTGTGATCGGCGTGCTGCGCTCGGGCAGGCGCTTTACCAACGAATCCAATTCCTACCACGACGTGGGCGCCGCCTTGATCGAGGCGTGTGCAGAGCAACCGGAAACCGCCATGTGGCTGGTCTGTGACCGGCGCACCCTGGCCAAGTACGGCCTGGGTTTCGCCAAGCCCTCGCCGATGCCGCTGGGGCCGTTGTTGCGTAACGGCTACTTGCTCAAGGGCAGCAGCCTCGCCGAGCTGGCGCGCAAGGCCGGGATCGATGCCGCCGGGCTGGAGCAGACCGTACATGAGTACAACCTAGGCGCCGTTCAGGGTGAGGACCGCCAGTTTGGGCGAGGTACCACGCGTTTCAATCGCTACCTGGCCGACCCGCAGCACACGCCCAACCCGTGCGTGGCGCCAGTGGCCGAGGGGCCTTACTTTGCCGTGAAGGTGATTATGGGTGACCTGGGCACCTTCGACGGCATCCGCACCAGCGTGGTCGGCGAAGTGCTTGGCGCCGATCAGCAGGCCATCGACGGCCTGTACGCCGTCGGCAACGACCGCGCCAGCATCATGGGCGGCAATTACCCCGGTGCGGGCATCACCCTGGGGCCAATCATGACCTTTGGCTACATCACCGGGCGCCACCTGGCGGGCGTCGAACAAGGCCTGGCTACAGCGGGCAACGCGCGGGAGGTTGCATAATGGACAAGCCTGTCGTCGATCACAGGGTCTACACCATCCGCCCCCGTGGCATGGCGGCCTTTCTCGAAGCCTTCGACCAGCTGGCGATGCCGATTCTGCTGCGCCATCTCGGTGCGCCGCTGGCGTTCTACACCAGCAGCATCGGCCCGCTCAACCAGGTGGTGCACTTGTGGGGCTATGACAGCCTCGATGACTTCGAAAAACGCAGCGCCGCGCGGGACGCTGACCCGGACTTCGCAGCCTACCTGCAGGCCACCCGCGATCTGGTCGTGGCCCAAGAGACCCGGATCATCCGGCCTGTGCGGCTGCCCAGCCTCGTTCACCGGTAATGCTGTGTGGGCCGCATGGCGGCCCACTGCCGATGCACCTTCATAAAAACAACAACAGGTGATACCCCATGAGCAACGCCATTGATGTGCGCCAACTGATCGACCAGCAACCCATCGGCCGCTACCAGAAATGGGTAGTCTTCCTGGGCTTTCTGATCATCGCCCTGGATGGGCTGGACGTCGCCCTCATCGGTTTCATCGCACCGCAATTGAAAAGCGATTGGGGCCTGGGCGCGCAAAGCCTGGGCCCCGTATTGAGCGCGGCCCTTATCGGCCTAGCGCTCGGGGCATTGATCGCCGGCCCCTTGGCCGACCGCTATGGGCGCAAGGCGGTCTTGCTGGGCAGTGTCCTGCTGTTTGGTATCTGGACCTTGGCCTCGGCATTCTCGCCCGACCTCGAGACCCTTGTTGCCCTGCGTTTTCTGACCGGCCTGGGCCTGGGCGCCGCCATGCCCAATGCCAGCACCCTGGTCAGTGAATACGCGCCGGCGCGCAGCCGCTCGCTGTTGATCACCTTGGCCTTCTGTGGTTTCTCACTGGGTGCGGCCGCAGGCGGCTTTGTCAGTGCCTGGATGATCCCCAACCTGGGCTGGCGCAGCGTGCTGGTGCTGGGCGGCGTGCTGCCGCTGCTGACAGTGCCGTTGCTGTGCTGGCGGTTGCCCGAGTCGGTCACCTTCCTGGTCAGCAAGGGTGCTGACAAGCGTCGCATCCACGCCATCGTCAGCCGCCTGGCACCGGAGCGTGTCAACGCCGACAGCACCTTCATCGTACCGGCCAGCGCACCCAGCAGTGGTGGGGCGATTGCGACCATTCTCTCGCCGCGCTACCGCTTTGGCACCTTGATGCTTTGGGCTGGCTACGTGCTGGCGCTGTTTCTGGTTTACCTGTTCAGCGGCTGGTTGCCCACCTTGGTCAAGGAGGGGGGCGGCTTCTCGGTAGCCGAAGCGGCCATCGTCACCGCCTGTTTCCAGATCGGCGGTCCGCTGGGGGCGATCTCGGTGGGCTGGGCCATGGACCGCTGCAACCCGCAACGGGTACTGATGCTGACTTTCTTGTTCAGCGGTGCGGTGATCTTCGCCATTGGCCAGGTGGCTGGGGATTTTGCCTGGCTGTGCGCGATTGCCTGGGCCGTGGGCTTTGGCCTCAATGGCGCGAGCGTGGGCATGAATGCCTTGGCGGCGGCGTTCTACCCCACTGAAGCACGGGCGACCGGTGCCAGTTGGATGAGTGGCATCGGCCGCTTCGGGGCGATTCTCAGTGCGTTTGCCGGCGCCCAGATGCTGGCCATGGGCTGGAGCTTTGCACAGGTGTTCGCGTCGTTGCTGATCCCGGCGGTATTGGCTGCGCTGGCGGTGTTGTTGCAAGGGCGCCATGCCGGTGCAGGCCGGCGTACTACCCGGCAAACCGCCTAACTGCGACTGGAGTACACATATACCCAGTTGTTATTGCTAGCAAATGAGAGGCGTTATCAATAGTATTTACTTTACATTTCCTTTACATCAGAATCCGCCTCGCCAGCACGAACGCGCGTGCATGCATACAAAAAAAGAACAGCAATCTGTCGAAGGAGCGGGGCGTGGACGTGAAGAAAAGTACTCTGGCGCTGGCGGTGGGCTCGGCCCTGTGCCTGGCGAACACTGCTTGGGCGGCAGCGCAGGAGGGGGCGGTCCAGTTGGATGCGATCACGGTGACCGGGGAGAAGATCAACCGCACCCTGGAGCAGACCCAGTCGAGTGTCGTGGTCATCACCGACAAGCAGCTGCGTGAAAAAGAAGACCACAGCCTGGTCGATGTATTTGCCCGTACCCCCGGCGTCTACAATCAGTCCGGCAACGAAAACTGGGGTATCCGCGGCGTGCCGGTGTCAGGCTTCGACGATCAGGGCCCGGCCACACTCAATGGCGCGGTGTCGGTGTTCGTCGATGGCGCCGTGCAGCCGAACCGCTCGCTCACCCTCAGCCCCATGCCGCTGTGGGATGTCGAGCAGGTCGAAGTATTCCTCGGCCCGCAGTCCACCACCCAGGGCCGTAACTCCCTGGCGGGCGCGGTGGTCATCCAGACCCGTAACCCGACCTTCGACCCAAGCCTTTCGGCGCAGACCAACGTGGGTAACTATGGCGAACACGGTGCGGCGGTCGCCGGTGGCGGTGCATTGGTCGACAACAAGATTGCCGGGCGCATCGCCGTGGACTACCAGGAAGGTGACGGCTATATCGACAACAGCACCCTGCACGACGACGCCAACCCCAGCCGTACGGCCAATGCACGGGGCAAATTACTGATCCTGCCCTCGGACGACCTCGACATTCTCTTGACCTATGCCCATGGCGAGAGCCGCAAGGGCGACAACACGGTCATGCGTGAGAATGGCAAAGTTCGTTATTACAAGATGACCTCCAACACCAAGGCCTTCGATAAGCTCGAGCAGGACACGGTCAGCGCCAAGGTCGACTACCGCCTGGATGACTACTGGTCGTTGACCAGCCTTACGGCCAACACAAGTTCTGATTACGACGCCCGCTTGGACTTCGACCAGTCTGCTGACGCCAACCAAGTGGTGTTGCGTCAGCAGGACGGCAACCTGTTCAGCCAGGAACTGCGCCTGAACTACACCGGCGATACCCTGAAGAGCTTCGTAGGTGCCTACTATGGCCATAACACCAACGACTTCCATGATCGCCTGCTGTTCAACGAGCGTTTGTTCGGTACGGCCAAAGGCGATACCACCCTCAAGAACGCGGCGCTGTTCGGTGAGATCAACTGGACGTTCGTCCCGCGCTGGACGCTGATTACCGGTCTGCGCTATGACCATGAGACCAACGACACGGATATCGATCAGGACGATTTCTCCAGCCCTGGTAAGGTCAGCAAGTCGTTCAACGCTGTGCTACCCAAGCTTGGTCTGGACTATGAAATGGCCGACGGGCAGTACCTGGGCTTCATGGTGCAAAAGGGCTACCGTGGCGGTGGCGTGAACATGCGTGCCGGTGGCGGGCACGAGTCTTACGACCCGGAATACACCACCAACTATGAACTGTCCTACCGTGGTAGCTTCCTCGACGGCTCCCTGCGTACCCGTGCCAACCTGTACTACACCGACTGGAAAGACCAACAGGTCAGTGTGCTGGACCCAAACACCGAGTTCTTGCATGTATTCAACGCCGGCAGCAGCGATATCAAGGGCCTGGAAGTGTCTGTCGAGAAAGACATCGGCGAACAGTTGACCCTGAACGCCGCTGCCTCGGTGACCGACGGCACGTACAAGGACTTCGTCACCGGTGATGGCCGCGACATGAGCGGCGAAGACTTCCTCTATTCACCCAAGTACAAGATGTCGCTGGGCGCGACCTACCGCTGGAACGAGCACCTGACCCTCAATACTGACCTTGTGTACCAGAGCACATCGCCTTCGGAATACGAATTCGATGATGCCGGCCAAGTCACGGGCGAGCGCCGCAGTGACAACTACTGGTTGGTCAATTTCAATACCGAATACAAGATCACCCGCAATATCGCCGTCTCCGGCTTTGTGAAGAACGCCTTCGACAAGGGGTACATCACCAATAACCGCAGCGGTGACATTCTGGATGTGGGCGCGCCGCGCACGGTGGGCCTGGCACTGCGTTACGACCTCTAGGCTGTGTAGAAAAGATGCCTGCGGTGGCCTGCCAACCCCGCAGGCCTTCGCTCAGTTTTCGCGGCTGTACATCCTGCATTCAGCCAGCAACGCCAGCAGGTTCGGCTCTCGTTCCCGCGCCTTCAAGAACACCACGCCAATGTGCTGTTGCAGGCGATAGCGTGGTTGCAGGGCAATCAACTTCACCCGGTTCTCGTAGACCGCGGCGATACGCCCTGGCAGCAGGGCAAAGCCAACGCCGGAGCTGACCATGCTAAGCAGGGTGAAGATATCGTTCACCTGCATGGCCACCTTCGGCTCGAACCCTGCCTGCTCGAATACCCGCGCACCATCACGGTGGGTGGCAAAGCCTTGGGTCAGGGTGATGAAGGTGGAGTCGGCGAGGTCGGCCAGGTCCACCTCGGCGTGCTCGGCAAAGGGCGAGTCGGTGGGGACGGCAAGGAAGATGTCGTCGGAGAACAGCGGCAATTGCTCGCAGGCGGGGTCGCTGACGCTTTCGTCCAGCGACACCAGGATGGCCTCCAGTTCGTGGTTTTTCAGGCGTTGCAGCAGGTCGACGTTCGAGCCCAGGGTCAGGTCGATGTTGAGCGCGCTGCGGCGCAGTTTCAGGCCCATGACCAGCTTTGGCACGGTTTTCACCGTTAGCGAATACAGGGCGCCCAGGCGGAAACGTTCGGCATAGAACCCTGCAGCCTCACGGGTCTGGCGGACCATCTGCTCGGCGTCCTGGATCAGCTGGCGGGCTTTTTTCTCCAGCACGTAGGCGCTTTCCAGCGGGATCAGTTGCCGGCCTTCGTGCTTGAACAGGGGGCAACGCAAGGCGCTTTCCAGCGAGTGGATGGCGCGGTGCACGCTGACAGCACTGGTGGACAGCTCGGCGGCGGCGCGGCCGAGGTTGCCACTGCGCATGAAGGCGAGGAAGGTTTCCAGCTTTTTGAGGGTCAGTTCTTCGTCGATAAGCATGGGCGGCCTGATAGGTGGGGCAGCGGTTGAAGGTTAGAGCATTGAGGTGTAGGGGTTGAGTTTTGTGGCGCCAGTGAGATCGAGCGCCGCCCGTGCGGCGCTTCGCAGCACAAGGCTGCTCCTACATTTCTCTCGGGCCAATTATTCCTGAGGCGGTCGCGCGCAAATATCACAGGCCTCACTGGCCCGAAACAGATGTAGGAGCAGCCTTGTGCTGCGAAGCGCCGCGCGGGCGGCGCTCGATCTCAAAGGCGCCATTGAACTCATGGCATGCACACCTCACCCCATCGATTCAATCAACGCCCACAACCGCGCATCATCAAAGTCCTCGATCACCAGCCCAGCCCCCGCATCCATCAGGCGTTCAGCAGTCTGAGTAGTCGCAACCCCAACCGTAAAGATCCCCGCACCACTGGCAGCCTTGACCCCAGGCAACGAGTCCTCGAAGGCCAGCGCCTGGCCGGCCTCGGCCCCGAGCCGCTGTAGCCCGGTGAGGTAGGGCAGCGGGTCCGGCTTGGCTCGCTCAAGCTCCTCGGCCACCAACACATGCTCGAAGCGGGCCTCCAGCCCCATGGCCTGCAACATGTGCTCGGCATTGAGCCGGGGGGCGTTGGTCACCACGCACATCCCCAGGCCACAGGCCTGGCCGTGCTCCAGCAAGCGCAACAGGCCGGGCATGGGCGCGAGCGACGGCGCCAGCGAGCGGAACAATGCCTCTTTGCGATCCGCCAGGGCCAGGCATTGCTGCGGGCTGGCATCGGCAAACAACTCGGCGAACAGTTCGCCGTTGGCCCGGCCACTGACCTGTGCATCGAACTGGGCCTGGCTCAGTTCACGGCCGTCATGCTCGCGCAGCAACTGGCGGAAAGCCTGCAGGTGCAGGGTGTCGGTGTCGGTGAGGGTTCCGTCGAGGTCGAACAGCAGGGCAGTCAGCATCAGGTATCCAGGTATGAAAAACACAAGCCCGACGATCATAACCAAAGCGGACGACGAAGGGGGCTGTTCAGTGTGTTGCGAAAAGAGTACAAATGTACTCCATGGACAATCTAACCCCCAAACGCCGCGCCATTCTCGAATTCATTCGTGAGCGCATTGCTGACCACGGCCAGCCACCGAGCCTTGCCGACATCGCCACGCGCTTCGGCTTCGCCTCGCGCAGCGTCGCGCGCAAACACATCACCGCCCTGTGCCAGGCCGGCCATATCGACGTCACGCCGAACCAGGCGCGAGGTATTCGCCTGGCTCAACCGCTGCGCCGCCCGGAAATCCTCGAAGTGCCGGTGCTGGGCCAGGTCGCGGCAGGTGCCCCGATCGGCCCGGACCTCGACATTCACGAGCAGTTGCTGCTCGACCCCAGCCTGTTCCGGCGCACGCCCGATTACCTGTTGAAAGTGCGCGGCGACTCGATGGTCGATGACGGCATCTTCGAGGGTGACCTGGTCGGCATTCGGCAACAGGGCGAGGCCCGTGACGGGCAGGTCGTAGTCGCCCGCCTGGACGGCGAGGTGACCATCAAGCGCTTGCAGCGTCAGCCTGGCGGTTACCGGCTGTTGCCGCGCAACCCGGCCTATGCGCCGATCGATGTGGGCCCTGAGCAGGAGTTCTTCATTGAAGGCGTGTTCTGCGGCCTGCTGAGGCGCGACTGATGGGCGCGGTGGTCGATCTCGACAGGCTGCTCGACCAGCGTCAGGTCTGGCGTGGGCGGCAGGTTCAGGCCCGGCCCATGGGGTTGCAGCCGACCGGGCATGCCGCGCTCGACCAACGCCTGCCCGAGGGCGGCTGGCCGGCTGCGGCACTCAGCGAACTGTTGCTGGCCAGCCCGGGGTGCGGTGAGCTGCAACTGCTGTGGCCCTCACTGGCGCGCCTGACTGCAGAAGGTGGCCGCGTGGTGCTGGTCGCGCCACCGTTCATTCCCTATGCCCCGGCCTGGCAGGCAGCGGGGGTGGATCTACGTTGGCTGGCCCAGGTTAGCGCCACGCCTGCAGACGCACTGTGGGCGGCTGAGCAATGCCTGCGTTCAGGCAGTTGCGCCGCCGTGTTGTGCTGGCCGGAGCGCGCCGATGACCGGGCACTGCGGCGCCTGCAGGTGGCCGCCGAGACCGGCCAGGCGCTGGCGTTCGCCTGTCGCCCACAGCAGGCGGCCCACAACCCGTCGCCGGCCGCTCTGCGTATTGCCATCGACACCCGGCCGGCACAGTGGCGTGTGCTCAAGAGCCGGGGCGGCATGCCGCCAGCGCTGCCCATCGCGCTGCCCGGCTGAGGCTGATGCACCATGCTCTGGGCCTGCATTCTGCTGCCACAGCTGGCGCTGGACACTGTTCTGCGCGAGCGTGACGACCCTGAAACGCCCCTGGTAGTGATTGGCGGCCCGACGCAGCGCCGTGTGCTACAGGCGGTCAACCCCGCTGCCGCAGCGCTCGGCCTGCGTGCCGGGCAAACCCTGACCACGGCGCGTGCCTTAGCCGATGGCTTCACCTGTGTAGAGGCGGATGACAAACGCATCGAGCAGTTGCAACAGCTGCTGGCAGCCTGGGCCTATCGCTTCAGCGCCCAGGTAAGCCTGCATTACCCAAGGGCTTTGTTGTTGGAGGTCGGCTCCAGCCTGCAGCTGTTTGGCCCCTGGCCGTTGTTCGAGGCACGCCTGCGCCAGGAGCTCAGCGCGTTGGGCTTGCGGCAGCGCATCGTGCTGGCCAGCAACCCGGTGGCGGCCCGTATGCTTGCCAACGGCCATGATGGCCTGGCGGTGACCTGTGCCGACGCCACCCGCGCCGTGCTGGCACAGATGCCCATCGACCGTGTCGGCTTGCCGCTGGAGGCCGCCGAAGCCTTTGCCCGCATGGGGTTGCGCCAGGTGGGCCAGGTGCTGGCCTTGCCGCGTGACGCCCTGGCCAAGCGCTTTTCTGCGCAGGTCCAGCTGCACCTGGACCAACTGCTCGGCCTGCGCACCCTGGGGCTAGGCTTCTACCAGCCGCCGGACCGCTTCGAGTCGCGCCTGGAGCTGAACTTCGACGTGGAATCGCACCAGGCGTTGCTGTTCCCGCTGCGCAGAATGCTCAACGACCTTGGCGCGTTCCTGGCTGGGCGCGATTGTGGCGTGCAGCGTTTTTGCCTGCACCTGGAGCATGCCGAAGGGCCGGACACGTTGCTCAAGGTTGGCCTGCTGGCGGCCGAACGTGATCCCGGCATGCTCTTCGAATTGGCCAAAGGGCGCCTGGAGCTGCTGCAAATCCCCGCCCCGGTACGCAACCTGCGCTTGGTCGCCGATGACCTGCCACCCTTCGTGCCCCAGCACCAGGCGCTGTTCGACCCCCGCGCCCAGCAAGCGCAGCCCTGGGAACAGTTGCGTGAACGCTTGCGCGCACGGTTGGGCGACGAGGCCGTCAAGGGGTTGAGCGCCGAGGCCGATCACCGCCCCGAATGTGCCTGGCAAGCGGCGGAGCAGGGCGCACAAGGCAGCCTGCCGGTGTTGCCGGGTAGCCGCCCCGGCTGGCTGTTGCCGGCGCCCGTGGCGTTGGAGGCGGCCGGCCACCGTGTGCTGGGGCATGCCGAGCGCATCGAGTCGGGCTGGTGGGACGGAGGCGACGTGCGCCGTGACTACTACCGCATCGAAACCCGCGACGGCCTGCGCGGCTGGGCCTACCGCGACCTCAGCCAGCCAGGCCCCTTGTGGCTGCAAGGCTGGTTTGCATGAGCCGGTTCGGGTATGCCGAATTGCACTGCCTGTCGAACTTCAGCTTCCAGCGGGGGGCATCGAGTGCCGATGAGTTGTTCAAACGTGCCCGCGAGCAGGGCTATGACGCCCTGGCGATCACCGATGAGTGCACCTTGGCCGGTATCGTTCGCGCCTGGCAGGCCGCCAAGGCGCACCAGCTGCGGCTGATTATCGGCAGCGAAGTCCGCTTGCAGGATGGCCCGAAACTGGTGCTGCTGGCGGAAAACCTCACCGGCTACCAGAGCCTGTGCGCGCTAATTACCCGTGCGCGACGGCGGGCGGACAAGGGCGACTACCAACTGTTCAGCGAGGACCTGCGCGAGCATCATCAAGGCTTGCTGGCGCTGTGGGTGGCCGAGGATGCCGACGACCCTGCACCCGGTGAGGGTTTGCGTGCGCTGTTCGCCGAGCGGCTGTGGCTGGCCGTGCACCTGCACCGTGGCAGTGATGACGAGGTGCGGCTTGGCAAACTGCGCCAGTTGGCGAGCAAGGTCGGTATCCGCGCAGTGGCCTGCGGTGACGTGCACATGCATGCACGCGGTCGCCGTGCCCTGCAGGATTGCATGACCGCCATCCGCCAGCATTGCCAGGTGGCCGAAGCGGGTCGCTACCTGTACGCCAATGGCGAGCGTCACCTGCGCAGCCCTGAGCAGTTGCTGGAACTGTACCCGGCCGACCTGCTGGCCGAGACCCTGGTCATCGCCGAGCGCTGCCGTTTCGACTTGAGCGAACTGAAGTACCAGTACCCGCGTGAATTGGTGCCAGACAGCCACACCCCAGCGAGCTGGCTGCGCGAGCTGTGCGAGCGCGGTTTGCCGATGCGCTGGCCGGGTGGGCCGAGCGACAAGGTGCGCGAGGTGCTGGCAAAGGAGCTGGCGCTGATCGAGGAACTGGCCTACGAAAGCTATTTTTTGACCGTGCACGATATCGTCGCCTTTGCCCGCAGCCAGCATATCCTCTGCCAGGGCCGGGGCTCGGCCGCCAACTCGGTGGTGTGTTTCGTGCTGGGGATCACCGAGTTGGACCCCATGGAGCACCGTTTGCTGTTCGAGCGCTTTCTGTCACGCGAGCGCAATGAGCCGCCCGACATCGACGTGGACTTCGAGCACGACCGCCGCGAAGAGGTGATCCAGTATGTGTTCCGGCGCTATGGCCGGCACCGGGCCGCACTCACTGCCGTGGTCAACACCTACCATGCTGCCGGTGCGGTGCGTGATGTGGCGCGGGTGCTGGGGCTGCCGGCCGACCAGGTGGATGCGCTGGCCAAGTGCTGTGGCCGCTGGAGTGATCGCATCCCCGATGCGCAACGCCTGGCCGAGGCCGGTTTCGAGGCCAGCAGCCCGTCGCTGCGGCGGGTGCTGATTCTGGCCGGTGAACTGATCGGTTTTCCCCGGCACCTGTCGCAACACCCTGGTGGGTTCGTCATCTCGCAGCAGCCGCTGGATCAACTGGTGCCAGTGGAAAACGCCGCGATGCAAGACCGCACCGTGATCCAGTGGGACAAGGACGACCTGGACATGGTCGGTTTGCTCAAGGTCGATGTGCTAGCGCTGGGTATGCTCAGTGCCTTGCGCCGTTGCTTCGACCTGCTGCAGCGCCACCGGGGCCGGCAATTGACGCTGGCAAGCATCCCAGCTGAAGACCCGGGCACCTACGCGATGATCAGCCGAGCCGAAACCATGGGCGTGTTCCAGATCGAATCTCGGGCGCAGATGGCCATGTTGCCGCGGCTCAAGCCCAACACGTTCTACGATCTGGTCATCGAGGTGGCCATCGTGCGCCCCGGGCCGATTCAGGGTGACATGGTGCATCCGTACTTGCGCCGCCGCCTGAAGCAGGAGCCCGTGACGTACCCCTCGCCAAAATTGCAGGAAGTGTTCGAGCGCACCCTGGGTGTGCCGTTGTTTCAGGAGCAGGTGATGGAGCTGGCGATGGTGGCAGCCGATTACAGCCCGGGTGAAGCCGACCAGCTACGCCGGAGCATGGCGGCCTGGAAGCGCCATGGCGGGCTGGAGCCGCACCGCGAACGGCTGATTCAGGGCATGTTGCGCAATGGTTACGAACTGTCGTTCGCCGAGCGCATCTTCGAGCAGATCAAGGGGTTTGGCAGCTATGGCTTCCCCGAGTCCCACGCGGCCAGTTTCGCCTTGCTGTGTTACGCGAGCAGCTGGCTCAAATGCCATGAACCGGCCATTTTCACCTGCGCGCTGGTTAACAGCTGGCCGATGGGCTTTTACAGCCCTGACCAACTGCTGCAGGAGGCCCGGCGTCAGGGCGTCGAGGTGCGGCCGGTGGATGTGTTTCACAGCGAATGGGATTGCACGCTTGAACCGGTGGGTGAACACGCGCTGGCCATACGCTTGGGGCTGCGCCAGGTCCGTGGTTTTGCCGAAGCCGATGCCCGTCGTCTGGAGCAGGCGAGGGCGCAACGGCCTTGGCGCGATGTTGAAGACTTGTGCCTGCGTGCAGGGCTCGACTACCGCGCCCGTGCCCGCCTGGCTGACGCCGGGGCCCTGAGGGCTTTGGCACGTGACCGTCATCAGGCGCGTTGGCAGGTGGCGGCGGTGCAGCCCCAGTTGCCCTTGTTCGCCGAGGTCGAAGCGTTGCCTGAGGCCGTGGTAGCGCTGCCTGCACCGACTGTAGGCGAGGACCTGGTTGCCGACTACCAGACCCTGGGCACTACGCTTGGGCCTCACCCGTTGCGGCTGCTGCGCCCTCGTTTGCGAGCGTTGGGTTGCCGCAGTTCGCACGAGCTGTCAGCTGTCGAACATGGCGACAACATTGCCGTGGCCGGGCTGGTGGTGGGCAGACAACGCCCGCAGACGGCCAGTGGGGTGACGTTCGTGACGCTGGAGGATGAGTACGGCATGGTCAACGTGGTGGTCTGGCGTGACTTGGCCGAGCGGCAGCGTAGGGCGTTGGTGGGGTCGCAATTGCTCAAGGTGAGCGGGCGGCTGGAGCAGGAGAACGGGGTGCGTCACCTGATTGCAAGGCGGCTGGAGGATATCAGCCCGTTGCTGCAGGGGCTGGATGTGCGCAGCCGCGATTTTCATTAGTCAATGTTACCTGTTGCGTTGACTGTTGTAGGAGCAGCCTTGTGCTGCGAAGAGGCCGGCGATACCAGAGAAGATTCGCTGTGTTGTCACCGGCCTCTTCGCAGCACAAGGCTGCTCCTACAAGGGTCAGGCAAGGGCTTCAGACCATCGCCAAGCGCTGCTTGCGGGTCGGTGCTGGGAATGCCCGGTCAATTGCCCGCAGGTCTTCGCTGCTCAGGGTCAGCAAGCCGGCCGCCGCATTCAGTCGCACATGCTCTGGGTTTACCGCCTTGGGAATGGCAATCACCCCCTCATCACGGGTCACCCAGGCCAGGCTGACCTGGGCCGGTGTCGCACCGTGGCGCTCGGCAAGTTCGGCCAGCACAGGGTGCTGCAACAACTGCCCGGCCTGGGCCAATGGGCAATACGCCATGGTCGGCAAGGCGCGCTTCTGGCTCCACGGCAGCAGGTCGAATTCGATGCCGCGTTGCGCCGGGTTGTACAGCACCTGGTTGGTAGCGCAATCGGGGTTGTGCAGTTCGCGCAAGTCATCGACATCGAAATTGGACACCCCCCAGCGTTTGATCTTGCCTTGTTCGCGCAAACGCTCGAACGCTTCGACGGTTTCCTCCAGGGGATGCTGGCCACGCCAGTGCAGCAGGTACAGGTCGATGCAGTCAGTGCCCAGGCGTTTGAGGCTACGCTCGCAGGCGGCAGGCACGCCGCGTTGGCTGGCATTGTGCGGGTAGACCTTGCTGACCAGAAACACCTGGTCGCGGCGGCCGGCGATGGCGTGGCCAACTACCTGCTCTGCGCCGCCCTCGGCATACATCTCAGCCGTATCGATCAGGCTCAGGCCCAGCTCGATACCTTGTTGCAGGGCTGCCACTTCTGCGGCCCGGCGGCCAGGGTCTTCACCCATGTACCATGTGCCCTGGCCAATGGCCGGCACCTTCGAACCTGCCAGTTTCACGTATCGCATGTCACCTCCGGGATCTGGGTATGGGAAAGCAGTACCTCGAGCAGCGCCTGCGCTGCGGTGGACAGTTTGTGCTCGCTGAGCGCGATGACACCCATGCGCCGCTCCACGGCGGGCTCCACTAGCGGCACGCAGCGGGCACCAAGCTCCTGCATCTGGTTGATGCACAGCGCCGGCACGGCGCTGACGCCCAGGCCGCTGGCAACCATGCGGCCAACGGTCGACAGCTGATGGCTCTCGAACGCCACCGCCAGCTTGCCATGGCTGGCCGCGACGTTCTGTTCCATCAACAGACGGACCGCCGACGGGCGCTGCAAGGCGATGAAGTCTTCGGCCAACAGTTGCGTCCAACTGACTTGGGGCAGCACGGCCAGTGGCGAGTCGGCGGGCACCACGGCGACGAAGCGGTCCATGTACAGGGGGTAGAAGTCCAGGCCATCGGTGTTGTCCGGTTCGAAGCCGATGCCCAGTTCGACGCGACGGTGGCGCACCAGTTCCTGTACCTGCTCGTTGATCACGTCATGCACGGTGACGTTGACTTTCGGGTAGCGCTGGCGAAACACCTTGAGGCCGTGCGGCAACAGGTTACCGGCGAAGGCCGGTATGGCTGCCACCGAAACACGCCCCAGTTGCAGGGTGAAACGCTGGCGCAGCATTTCTTCGGTGTCGTCCCAGTCGGCCAGCAGGCGCCGGGCCAGCGGCAGCAGCACCTCACCTTCGGCAGTCAGGCTGACACTGCGGGTGGTCCGGCTGAGCAGGGCGCCGCCGAGGTTTTCCTCAAGCGCCTTGATGGTCAGGCTCAACGCCGGTTGCGAAACATGCAGGTGTTCACCGGCCTGGGCAAAGCTCTGGTACTTGGCCACGGCGACGAAGGCGCGAAGTTGCTTGACGTTCATGACGGCCCTGATCGTTGTTTTGAAAAAGTTATCAATCGATGATGAAAACAAAATTAACAAATCAGTCGACTAAGGTGAAGATGGAGGCACACGCTCACCGACAGCCTCGTCGGTTCAACAACTACAAAAGGCGGATCAACATGGCCGGACTGGACAAGCGCGTAGCAACGTATGAAGAGGCCCTCGACGGCCTGACCGACAACATGACGGTATTGGCCGGTGGTTTTGGCCTGTGTGGCATCCCGGAAAACCTCATCAACGAGATCAAGCGCCGTGGCGTCAAGGGCCTGACCGTGGTGTCGAACAACTGCGGTGTCGACGGTTTCGGCCTCGGTGTACTGCTTCAAGACCGGCAGATCCGCAAGATGATCGCCTCCTATGTCGGCGAAAACGCCGAATTCGAACGCCAACTGCTCAGTGGCGAGCTGGAAGTCGAACTGACCCCACAAGGCACCCTCGCCGAGAAAATGCGCGCCGGTGGTGCTGGCATCCCGGCGTTCTACACCGCCACGGGCTACGGCACCCCGGTCGCCGATGGCAAAGAGGTGCGTGAATTCAAGGGCCGCCACTACATTCTCGAAGAGTCCATCACCGGCGACTTCGCCATCGTCAAGGGCTGGAAGGCTGACCACTACGGCAACGTGGTGTACCGCAACACCGCGCAAAACTTCAACCCGCTGGCGGCCACGGCCGGCAAGATCACCGTGGTCGAAGTGGAAGAGATCGTCGAGCCGGGCGTGCTGCTGCCCAGCGAGATCCACACCCCGGGTATTTTCGTTGACCGCGTGATTGTCGGCACCTTCGAAAAGCGTATCGAAAAGCGCACCGTCAAGGCCTGAGCGCCATCCTTCAGAACAACAAAGAGATCCTGACCATGGCACTGACCCGCGAACAGATGGCGCAACGCGTCGCCCGTGAACTGAAGGACGGCTACTACGTCAACCTCGGCATCGGCATCCCGACCTTGGTGGCCAACTACGTACCCGCTGACATGGATGTGATGTTGCAGTCGGAAAACGGCTTGCTCGGCATGGGCGAGTTCCCCACCGAGAGCACGATCGATGCCGACATGATCAACGCCGGCAAGCAAACCGTCACCGCCCGCCGTGGCGCGTCGATCTTCGATTCGGCGCAATCGTTCGCCATGATCCGCGGTGGCCACGTCGACCTCACCGTGCTCGGCGCCTTCGAAGTGGATGTGCAAGGCAACATCGCGTCGTGGATGATCCCCGGCAAGTTGGTCAAGGGCATGGGCGGCGCCATGGACCTGGTGGCCGGTGCCGATAACATCATCGTGACCATGACCCACGCGTCCAAGGACGGCGAGTCCAAGCTGCTGCCGCACTGCAGCCTGCCGCTGACCGGCGCCGGTTGCATCCGCAAGGTGCTGACCGACCTTGCCTACCTGGAAATCGACAATGGCGCCTTCATCCTGCGCGAGACGGCGCCGGGGGTGAGCGTTGAAGAAATCATCGAAAAGACCGCCGGCAAGCTGATCGTGCCGGATGATGTGAAAGAAATGACCTTCTAACCCGCAAACGGGTCATTCAACCTGTAGGAGCAGCCTTGTGCTGCGAAGAGGCCAGTGACAACACAGTGATTCTTCGCTGCTGTCACTGGCCTCTTCGCAGCACAAGGCTGCGCCTACAGGTTTTTGCGTTGCTGTAGAAATGTCCGATAAAACCAATAAAAGGAAGTTGATCGTGGCCGCTGAAATCCAAGACAGCCGCTCCGCCCGCTTTGCCCTGCGCTGCTCCAACTGGGCCGAACGCTGGTTCCCTGATTCCTGGGTATTCGCTGCCCTGGCCGTCGTACTGGTGTGCGTGGGCGCCCTGGCCATGGGTGCCAAACCCACCGACACCGCCAAGGCCTTTGGCGATGGTTTCTGGAGCCTGATCCCGTTCACCATGCAGATGGCATTCGTGGTCATCGGCGGCTACGTAGTGGCCAGCTCACCGCCTGCCGCGCGGCTGATCGACCGTTTGGCACGCATTCCCAAAAACGGCCGCTCGGCCGTGTGCTGGGTGGCGCTGATCTCGATGCTGGCCTCGTTGCTCAACTGGGGCCTGTCGCTGGTGTTCGGTGGCTTGCTGGTGCGCGCCCTGGCTCGGCGCAGCGACCTGAACATGGATTACCGTGCAGCCGGTGCTGCGGCTTACCTGGGCCTTGGCGCGGTATGGGCATTGGGCCTGTCGTCTTCGGCGGCGCAATTGCAGGCCAACCCGGCCAGTTTGCCACCGTCGATTCTGTCGATCACCGGGGTGATTCCGTTCACCGAGACCATCTTCCTCTGGCAGTCCGGCGTCCTGCTGGCGGCGTTGGTGATCGTGTCGCTGGTGGTGGCCTATGCCACCGCACCAGGCCCTAACAGTGCCCGTACCGCGCAACAATGTGGTGTCGACCCGAGCTTTACCGCGCCGCCACCGGCTCAGCGCAGCCGGCCCGGTGAGTGGCTGGAGTACAGCCCCATCCTGACCTTGCTGCTGGTGGCCCTGGCCGGTGGCTGGCTGTATCAGGAGTTCGCCACCAAGCCCGCCATCACGGCCATCTCCGGGCTGAACACCTACAACTTCCTGTTCATCATGCTGGGTGCCTTGTTGCACTGGCGCCCGCGCAGCTTCCTCGATGCTGTGGCTCGCGCGGTGCCGACCACCACCGGGGTGCTGATCCAGTTCCCGCTGTATGGCTCGATTGCGGCGGTCCTTACCCAGGTCAAAGGGGTGGACGAACAGACGCTGGCCCATCACATCTCCACCTTCTTCGTGCAGATTGCCTCCCACGACACTTACGCGGTGCTGATGGGGGTGTACTCGGCTGTGCTCGGCTTCTTCATCCCTTCGGGCGGTGGCAAGTGGATCATCGAGGCGCCCTACGTGATGCTGGTGGCCAATGACCTGCAATACCACCTGGGCTGGGCGGTGCAGATCTACAACGCCGCCGAGGCGCTGCCGAACCTGATCAACCCGTTTTACATGCTGCCGTTGTTAGGGGTACTGGGCCTCAAGGCGCGCGACCTGATCGGCTTCTCGTTCGTGCAGTTGCTGGTGCACGCGCCCCTGGTGCTGGTGCTGCTGTGGGCACTGGGCACGACCTTGCAGTACGTGCCGCCCGTGATGCCGTGAGAATTTGCCCGGTCAAGGCCAGCATTTCGCGCGCACTCCACGTATCATCGGTGTGCGCGAGCCTTGCATCTGCCTTCGCCTGGGAAACTGCTTCACATGTCGATCCGATTGAAACTGCTGAGAAAGAAACTGGGTATCACCCTGGAAGTGCTGGCCGACAAGACCGGCATGACCAAAAGCTACCTGTCAAAGGTCGAGCGCGGCTTGAACACGCCGTCGATCGCTGCCGCGCTGAAACTGGCGCGGGCGCTGAACGTCAATGTCGAAGAGCTGTTCGCTGAAGAACACACTGCGCAGAGCCGTTACAGCCTGGTGCGCCACGCGGAACGCCAGGCGCTGGTGGGCGACGGCGAAGGCCCAGGCTATGCGGCGCTGACCAGCCAGGTAGGGCAGCGCAGCCTGCTGCCGTTTCTGATTCAGCCGCCCACCGAGTTCAGTGACCCGACGTTCAAGGAGCACCAGGGCGAGGAGTTTCTGTTCGTTCATGCCGGGCAGGTTGAGGTCGATTTCATGAACGAACGGGTGCTGCTGGAGCAGGGCGACGCCTTGCATTTCAACGCCCAGACACCTCACCGCTTGCGTTCGGTCGGGCCGCGCCCGGCGCAGTTGCTGGTGGTGGTACACGACAACGGCGAATGAGGGCAGGGCGATGATCGAGGTGTCGCGGTTCTGGCGCGATCCGGCATTGCCCTTTGTCGAGGCTCGGCGGGTCGGGGACGGGCGCCAGGTGTGTTATGCCGCCCATTCCCATGAGAGCTTTTCCATCGGGGCCATCACCGGTGGGCGCAGCACCTACCTGAGCGGTGACAGGCGGATCGAAGTCAGCGCGGGCACCACGGTGCTGATGAACCCAGGGGTGGTGCACACCTGCAACCCCATCGAGGGCGAGGCCTGGTCCTACCTGATGCTGTTCGTTGATGTAGCGTGGTTGCAGAGGCTTGGGTTCCAGTTGCCGGCGCAGGTTGTCAGCACCTCGCCGGCCCTCTACAGCGCCTTGCTGCAGGTGTTTGCCGACCTGTTCGACGACAACCGGCGGGATCGCGAAGCGCGACTTGCGGCATTCTTCCAGAGGCTGTCGAGCGTGCTGGGTGGCGAGCCTGGGGCACCCAAGCCGGATCATCCTCGGCTGGAAGCCGCCGCGGCCTTCATCCGCGCACACCGTACCGCCCCGCTTGACCTTGAAGACATCTGCCAAGCCTGCGGCTTGTCCCGCGCCTACCTGATCCGCGCGTTTCGCCAGCGTTTTGGTTTGACGCCCCACGACTACCTGCTTGACCAGCGTGTGCAGTGCGCGCGTGCGCAGCTGCGCCAGGGCAGCTCGATTGCCGACGCGGCACTGGCAGCGGGCTTCGCTGACCAAGCGCACCTGCAGCGTGCCTTCAAGCGCCATTTGGCTGCGACGCCGGGGCATTATCGCAAGCGATAACTTAGGGCTGCTGGGCAGCCCATCGCCGGCAAGCCAGCTCCCACAGGTGTGAGTGAATCTCAAGAAATGCGCTACCTCTGTAGGCGCTGGCTTGCCGGCGATGGGTCGCGCAGCGGCCCCTTTGGCCCTGACTGACAGGCTTGAACCCGCATCAAATGACCAGGTAAACCGCGCTGCCCACCAGCAACAAGGCCAGCCCCCGGTTCAACAAACGCATACGCACCGGGTTGCCCAGGCATTGGCGAATCACACTGCCTGCCCATGCCCAACTGGCCACCGAGACGAAACAGATCGGCCCATAGATCCAGGTGAACACCCACAACAGTTGCGGGTCGCCCCCTGTGTAGGCGCCGACACCTGCCACCGCCGCCAACCATGCCTTGGGGTTGAGCCACTGCATGGCCGCGCCCTGCCAGGCAGACGGGGCGCGCTGTGCATGATCGCTGCCCAAGCGGCCATCGTCGCGGGCCAGCTTCCACGCCATGTACAGCAAAAACGCGACACCTCCCCAGTGCAGCAGCAACCCCAAAAGCGGCCAGCGCAACAGCAGTTCATGCAGGCCCAGCCCAACCAGTACCAGCAACAGGCAGAACCCCAGTGTGGCCCCGGCCACGTGGGCCAGGCTTGCGCGCAAGCCATGCCGGGCACCGCTGCCCAGGGCGACGATGTTGACGGGTCCAGGGGAAATCGAGGCGGCCAGCGCAAAGGCGGCCATGGACAAAGACAGACTCATGGGGCAATCCAGGTAGTGGAAGTTGACGCTAGTCTTCAGGCTCAGGGCGTCAGCCGTATTGAATGAAAGTCCCCTGTTACAGGTTTTGTAATAGTTTCTCACTGTCAGAAAAACAGGCTGTGATTGTAGGATCTCTTACCCAATTTCTATTCAGGTACCTATGAGCACCTTCGCGGAACCCCCTGTCCTTGGCCTTCTCGGCCACCTTTCACCTGTCCTTGTGACGCTTCCCTCGTGAGTACCCGCTAATGGAATGGCTAGCCGACCCCACGGCCTGGCTAGGCCTGTTGACGCTTATCGTCCTCGAGCTGGTGCTGGGTATCGACAACCTTGTGTTCATCGCCATCCTGGCCGACAAACTGCCGCCGCATCAGCGTGACCGTGCGCGGATCATCGGTTTGAGCCTGGCGCTGATCATGCGCCTGGGCCTGTTGGCGAGTATCTCGTGGATGGTGACGCTGACCGCGCCGCTGTTCGAGGTATTCGGCAAGAGCTTCTCGGGCCGCGACCTGATCATGTTGTTCGGCGGTGTGTTCCTGCTGTTCAAGGCCACCATGGAGCTGCACGAACGGCTTGAAGGGCATGTCACCCAGGCCAGCGGTGCGGTACGCCACGCGGCGTTCTGGCCGATCGTCGCGCAGATCGTGGTGCTCGATGCGGTGTTCTCGCTGGACGCTGTGATCACGGCCGTGGGCATGGTCGAGCAGCTGTCGATCATGATGATCGCGGTGATCTTCTCGATCGGCATCATGATTGTCGCCAGCAAGCCGCTGACCCGCTTCGTCAACGCCCACCCGACTGTGATCATGCTGTGCCTGGGCTTCCTGATGATGATCGGTTTCAGCCTGACCGCCGAAGGCCTGGGCTTCCATATCCCGAAAGGCTACCTGTATGCGGCCATCGGCTTCTCGATCCTAATCGAGGTGTTCAACCAGCTGGCCCGTGCGCGCCGCAAGCGCAGCCTGCAGCAGCACAAGCCACTGCGTGAGCGCACTGCCCATGCGGTATTGCGCCTGTTGAGCGGCCGTCGGGTCGAGGCTGACGAGGTAGGGGAAGAAATCGCCGACCTGGTCGAGGGCGGTGGCGAAGAGGTGCTGTTCGACCGCCGTGAGCGGGTAATGATCAGCGGTGTGCTGAACCTTGCTGAGCGGCCGATCCGCACGGTGATGACCGCCCGCACCGAGGTCGATGTGATTGACTTGGCGCTGCCGGCCGCAGCCATTACCGAAGCCTTGGCCAATTCGCCGTACTCGCGCCTGCCGCTGATCCGCGACGGCCGCATCGATGAGCCACTGGGCTTCGTGCACAAGAAGGAGCTGCTCAAGGAGCTGCTGTCAGGCAGCCAGCCAGACCTGGAGCGCATGGCCCGGGCGCCGTTGAACCTGCTGGAAAGCTTCAGCATCCTCAACGCCCTTGAGCAGATGCGCGGTCAATCGACCCACATTGCCTTCGTGGTCAACGAGTTCGGTGACTTCACCGGCCTGCTGACCATGACCGATATCCTCGAGTCGATCGCCGGCGAACTGCCGGATGCGAGCGAGGTAGAAGGGCCGGGTATCGTCGAAGACGGGGATGGCTTTGTCGTCAGCGGTGCCTTGAACCTCAGCCAGGTGCAGGCGCGTACCGGTTTCAGCGCGCGCGCCACCGAGGACTACCAGACCCTCGCGGGCCTGGTGATGAGCTTGCTGGACCGCCTGCCGATGGTCGGCGATCGCCTGGCCTGGAATGGCTGGACGCTGACCGTGGAGGCGGTCGAGGAGCGGCGCGTGCGCCAGGTGCGGCTTATACCGAGCGGCGACGCTGACGCAACAGGTGCTTGAAGCCTTCGAGCACCAGCACCAGCACTGCGGCCCAGATCGGCAGGTAGGTTAGCCACTGATCTGGGCCGATGCTCTCACCCAGCAGCAGGGCCACGCCCACCAGCAATACCGGCTCGACGTAGCTGAGCAGGCCAAACAGGCTAAACGGCAACAGGCGGCTGGCCAACACGTAGGCGATCAGGGCCGAAGCGCTGATCGCCCCCAGTACCGGGATCAAGGCGTAAAGGCCGGGGTGCGCCTGCAAGTCCGCAGGTGACAACGGCCCCTGGATCACGAAGTACAGGGCCCACGGCAACAGCAGGCACATGTCGCACCACAAGCCGCCCAGGTGGTCAGTGCGGCAGCGTCGGCGCAGCACGAAGTAGATCGGGTAACCGATCATCACCACCAGGGTTTCCCAGGCGAAGCTGCCATGTTGGTAAAGCTCGTGCCCGACACCCAGCGCAGCGCAGCACACGGCGATTTTCTGCAAGTGCGACAGGCGCTCGCCGTAGACCAGGCGCCCGGTCAAGACCATGGTCAGTGGCAGCAGGAAGTAGCCCATCGACACCTCCAGGCTGCGCCCGTGCAACGGCGCCCAGAGGAACAGCCACAGTTGCACCCCCATCAGCCAGGACGTACCGACCATCCCCAGCAGCAGCACTGGGGTACGCCGTACCCGCCCCAGCAGCTCACCGACACGCTGCCAGTCCTTCGAAACCAGCATGAACAGCGTCAGGCAAGGCAGCGTCAGCAGCGTACGCCAGCCAAAGATTTCCTCACCATCGAGCGGCGTGAGCAGGGAGGTATAGAAGTACATCACGGCGAACAGGCACGACGCCATGACTGATGAAAGGATGCCTTTTGACACGAATGCCTCGAATGAGAGAGTTGGGCGGCTGGATCAGCCGCGCATGATCTCAGGGGGCGCGTCCTGCGGCAACCGCGAGACGCCTGGGCGAGCGGCCAGCGCCTCGAGGAAGGCTTCGGCCGGCATGGGCTTGGCGAACAGGTAGCCTTGCTGGAAGTCGACGTTATGCCGGGCCAGGTAGTCGCGCTGGGTCTCGGTTTCGACGCCTTCGGCGACGATGCCCAGGCCCAGTTTGCCCGACAGCTCGATGATAGTATCGAGGATGTGCAACGACAGTGCGTCACCCCCGACCATGGCAACGAAGCTCTGGTCGATCTTCAGGTAATCGACCTTGAACTGGCGCAGGTAGTTGAGGCTCGACTGGCCCGTGCCAAAATCGTCCAGCGCAATCATCACGCCCATTTCATGCAGCTTTTCGAACAGGTCCAAGGTCACCGGCGTGGCTTCGATCAGCTTGCGCTCGGTCAGTTCCAGGGTCAGCGCCACGCGGCCTGGCGGAAAGTGCTGAAGAAAGGTCCGGCAATCGTCGAGCAGGCTCAGGTCGCGGCAATGGTCAGCGGTGATGTTGATGCCAATGTGGAAGCCATCCTCCAGCAGCGCGGCATACGGCGCAAGGTTCTGCGCGGTGTGCAGCATCAGTGCGCGGGTCATGGCGACGATCTGGCCGCTGTGCTCGGCGTAGGGGATGAACAGGTCGGGGCGCACCAGGCCTTCGCGGGGGTGGTTCCAGCGCATCAGCACTTCGGCACCGGCCCACTGGTAATCACCCTTGCGTACCACCGGCTGGAAGTAGGGCAGAAACTCATCGGCCTCCAGGGCGCGCTGCAGTTCGGCGCGCGGCGAGGTGGCGCGGCGGACCTGCCAGTGGCACACCGCCCCGGCCACCGCACCGAGTATTACCAGCAAGCTGAGCAGGGCGGGGTAGTGGCTGAGCAGCAGTTGGCCTTGCTTGTCGGCGCCATAGCCGCCGTACACGCTGAACGGGTAGCGGGTCGAGCTCAGTGTCACGGCGGCAGTCGCTGCCGTGGGTGGTGAGCCTTCGTGGACGATGCCGTCCTTGCCCATCCAGTCGTTACCGACGCGGATCTGCAGCGTCTCGTCCGGGCCGATCAGGCGCAGTGCCGTGAGCAAGTGGTCGCCATCGACGGTAGTGATCGCGCCGCGATCGCCGTCGCTGGCCCGATACACCAGCAGGGCATGGCCCGGCGTTACCGAGTTGCCATCCATCAACCACAGCGTGCCGCTGGCATAGTCGCCCGCGTCGACGGCCTCATCGAACTCACCGAACAGCGAGGAGCAATACAGCGTGTTGTGCTGGAACAGGTTGGTGGAGCGCACAAAGGCGTTGCGCGTGACCTGGCCGCGCAGGGCCAGTTGCACCTGCTCGCAGGGGCTGCCCGCCAACGGCAGCAACGCTTGTGCGGTATTGGACGCGGTGTCGAGCATGCGCTCGACTTGGTCGATCACCTGAGCGGCCGTAGCATGGCTGTTGGCATGCAGTTCACGGTCGATCTGCCAGTTCATCACCCCCAGGCCGCAGGCTACCGGGAGCACGCCGATCGCCCAAGGCAGCAGGGTGCGCCAACTCCAGCCGGCGCGGCGTTTACGGGTGAGGGGCATGCTGGCCTAATCTGTTGAAGAGAACGTGCAGAGGATAGCCGTTTGTCGGAGACGCTGGCGAACTAAAGCGCGACAAACCTATTTACGCACTGTAGAATCGAGTTACGAATACAACAATAAGGTTCTCCACATTCGGGAGAATCAAGCCCGCCGAGAATGGGTCCATATGACTAACCATGGGTTCAAACTGATCATTGGTGGCTTCCTCGCTCGCAGCGTGCGTGGCATCCCGTGCTCACCGCCTGTTCTGTTCTACATCCCCGGAAATCACTAATTTTTCGCTGTAGATGAGGACAAGAACATGGCTGATATTTTCGAAAATCCAATGGGCCTGATGGGCTTCGAGTTCATCGAGCTGGCATCGCCGACCCCTGGCGTGCTCGAGCCGGTTTTCCAGATACTCGGTTTCACCAAGGTCGCCACTCACCGCTCCAAAGACGTGCACCTGTACCGTCAGGGCGGCATCAACCTTATTCTGAATAACGAACCCAAGAGCATCGCCTCGTACTTCGCCGCCGAGCACGGCCCGTCGGTCTGTGGCATGGCGTTCCGCGTTCGCAATGCTCACGAAGCCTATGCCCGAGCGCTGGAACTGGGCGCTCAGCCGGTCGAAATCGAAACCGGCCCGATGGAGCTGCGTCTGCCCGCAATCAAGGGTATCGGTGGCGCGCCGCTGTATTTGATCGACCGCTTTGAAGAAGGCAGCTCGATCTACGACATCGACTTCAATTTCATTGAAGGTGTAGACCGCAACCCGGTGGGCGCGGGCCTGAAGATCATCGATCACCTGACCCATAACGTCTATCGTGGGCGCATGGCCTACTGGGCTGGGTTCTACGAGAAGCTGTTCAACTTCCGCGAGATCCGCTATTTCGATATCAAGGGCGAGTACACCGGCCTGACCTCGCGTGCCATGACCGCACCCGATGGCATGATCCGCATCCCGCTCAACGAAGAATCGTCCAAGGGCGCCGGCCAGATCGAAGAGTTCCTGATGCAGTTCAACGGCGAAGGCATTCAGCACGTGGCCTTCCTGACCGACGACCTGCTCAAGACTTGGGATGCCCTGAAGGGCATTGGCATGCGTTTCATGACCGCGCCGCCGCAGACCTACTACGAGATGCTCGAAGAGCGCCTGCCAGGTCACGGTGAACCTGTCGACCAACTGCAAGCGCGCGGCATCCTGCTCGACGGCGCTGCAGAGCAGGGCGACAAGCGCCTGCTGCTGCAGATCTTCTCGGAGACCTTGCTTGGGCCGGTATTCTTCGAGTTCATCCAGCGCAAGGGTGATGATGGCTTTGGCGAAGGTAACTTCAAGGCCCTGTTCGAATCCATCGAACGGGACCAGGTTCGCCGCGGTGTATTGAGCACCGATTGATAGCTGCTGGTACCGCCGTCATGCCGCTTCGGCGGCGGTACCACGCTTGTTTCGACGCGCCCTGAACAAGCCCCAGTAGATGATCGAGCCGGTCACAATCCCGACCAGTACCAGCGAAGGCAGAACCTGCAACATCGATTGGCGGATTTCTTGCGCGGTATAGCCTTTGGCATAACCGCCCCTCACCGTATACCCATACTTCTCGGAGAGCGCCCTTTGGGCATACTCGGACTGCGAAGGCCGATGCGGGTCGCGGCTGTCTCCATGGCTCCAGATGTATTGGTCGCCGAACTCCAGAAGCAGTGTCAGGCCATCCTGAAAGGCTCGCAATTCGTTGCGCAGTTCAGTGGCATAACCTGTCACGATCACGTTCGGGTTGTTGCCCGGTTCCTGAAAGTGGGTCACCAGCGTAGTAGGTAATGCTGGCGAATCGAGCGCAAGTTCAACCTGTTGTCCGGACTGGGCGAAGGCCGACAGATGGTCGAGGGATTCCGAGTGGGTACTGCAATACGCTTCCTCGTCGCGCACCAGGCTCAACGCGCGTAGCAAGGGGTCACGGTCTACCTGATCCTGCAGGGTGCTCTGGACTTCGGCGCACGCCTTGCCTGCAACAGGCTGGGCGAGGATAGCGGTGCTTTGCATGCGGTCCAGCACTTTATCGATGGTGAATACCGCTTCCTGGACGGAGATCTGTGCGTTTTCCTCCAGCTTTCTCTCCAGCTGAAACACCATGACCAGCAACCCGGACACCACCGGCACCAGCCCGATGGCCATGATGAGCAGCAATTCCAGCAAACTGCGCCCGGCATGCATGATTTTCGACATAGGCTATTGTTCTCCAGTCTGAGGTTGCCCGTGGTGGGCAGGTAGTCTGGGAGCCTATGTATTCAATTGCGTGTCGGATGTAGTCCGCGTGCGGCCTGCGCTTCGAGAAACGAAGTAATCAGGCGTAAGCCGTCACTTTGCCTCGAGTGTTGCGAGTACCTTTTCAGCCAACGTTGCGGTGGAATCTGGGTTTTGCCCAGTAATCAGCCGGTCGTCGCTCACCACGAAAGGTTTCCACGGGTCATCGTGCTTGCTGTAACTACCGCCTCGACCAACCAGTTCGTTTTCGGTGAGAAAAGGCACCACCTTGTCCAGTTCCACCAGTTGTTCCTCGATATTGGAAAAACCGGTGACCTGACGGCCTTTCAGCAGCAGGCTGTTGTCACTGAGCTTGATGTTCAAAAGCCCGACAACACCGTGGCAAACGGCAGCCACAATGCCTTTATTCTCATAGATTTTGCGCGCGAGCTCTTGCAGCGGCGGGTTATCGGGAAAGTCGTACATGACGCCATGACCACCGGTGTAATAGATAACGCTATAGTCGTCGGCTTTGACCTGCCCGGGGCTCAATGTGGTACCCAAGCGTGTCATGAAGGCTTTGTCGTCATACCACTTCCAGTCCAGGTCGGGTGCCATTTGCAGGCTGTGAGGGTCGATCGGCACGTAGCCGCCGCTGGGGCTGACATAATCGATTTCGTAGCCTGCCTTCTCGACCTTTTCGACAAAATGCACGGCTTCGCCCAACCACAGCCCGGTTGCCCGTTTGAGGGTTGGGTACTTGGCCGTATTGGTCAGCACTACCAGCATCTTCTTCTTGCTCATGACCACACTCCCATCGGCAACCTAAAGGGACCGCTATTGCATGGCTCAGTGGAAAGCCTAATCAGCATAGCTGCCACCTGCCGGTACGCCATAAATGGAGCGCATGCTGTGCTAACGTGAACAACGTCGCCACCCATCAGCCATTGGAGTCATGAGATTGGTCGCAAACGGTACCCCAAGCGAGGCTGAGCTGCAGGTCATTCT
This sequence comes from Pseudomonas sp. B21-031, assembly GCF_024748985.1. NCBI lineage: Bacteria > Pseudomonadati > Pseudomonadota > Gammaproteobacteria > Pseudomonadales > Pseudomonadaceae > Pseudomonas > Pseudomonas sp. B21-031. Next base: position 2,707,110 of record NZ_CP087181.1, read on the forward strand.
GCTGGCGTCTGATCCGGCAACAGCCGACCCCATGGGCGAACGCATTGCCCAATTCGATTGGGGCCGTACTTCGCTGGGGCCGTTGCCACGCTGGCCGGCCTCGCTGCGCATTGCCGTCGACATGATGCAAGTGTCGCCATTCCCGTGTGCGGTGGTGTGGGGGGCGGACCTGAGCGTGGTCCATAACGACGCTTATCGGATGCTCCGGGGCGGTGGCCAGGATGCATTGGGGCAGGCGTTCGATGTGCTCTGGCGCGATGCCTGGCAGGGCATGGGGCCCTGGGTGTTCAAGGCCCTCGAAGGCCGTTCGAGTTTCGTCGAAGACCCGCCACTGCGCATTGATCGTGGCAACGACAACGACCCTTTGTGGTGTGCTTTTGGCTACTCGCCGATTCGGGACGAGCAGGGTGACGTTGCGGGCTTTCTGCACACGGTCATCGAAACCAAGGCCAGTGCCGAGGCGCACCATCATTGGCGCGAGCAGGCGACGGCCTTTGAAAAACAGCTCGAACGCTACATGGCCGATCGGGATCAAATCTGGCGATTGTCCCGCGATGCCATGATGATCGTTACTCGCGAGCTGACGTTGCACGCGGCCAACCCCGCTTGGCACCGCATCCTGGGCTGGAGTGAAGCCTTGGTACAGGGCATGCCGATACTGGAGCTGATCCACCCGGCGGACCGCGCGGAAGTGCAGGTGGCGGTCTCCGGCTTCGTGCAGGGCCAAGAGGCAGAACAGATCGATATCCGCCTGCGCCACCAGGACGGCCACTACCGCTGGTTTAGCTGGTCCGCTAAATTCGATGGCAACTTACTGACCGCCGTCGGCCGCGACATTACCGCAGACCGCGAAGAAGCCACGCGCCAGTCCGAGGCCTTGTTGCGCAACAGTGAGCGCCTGGAGGTGGTTGGCCAACTGGCAGGCGGCATGGCCCATGAAATGAACAACTTGCTGTCCGGCATCGGTGGCAGCCTCGAACTGTTGCAACGCCGCTTGCTGCAAGGGCGCTTGGAGCGCATCGAGACCTATGTGGAACTGGCGCGAGACTCGGTGCAACGGGCCATGAACCTCACACACCGGCTGTTGGCGTTTTCCAGCAGCCAGCCGCTGGATGCCAGGCCACTGAATGTCAACCGACAGCTGTCTCTGATTGAGCCCTTGCTGCAGCAGGCGCTGGGCGCGGAAATGCGCCTGCAGTGGCAGTTGGACGTCACCCCCTGGGCTGTCAGCGTCGATGTCACCCAGTTTGAAAATGCCTTGATCAACCTGTGCGCGAATGCCCGTGAAGCGTGCCTTGAGCGCGGCAGCGTCTCAATCAGAACGGTCAACGAACGCTTGGCGACGCATTTTCCGGACGAAAACGGGCTGCCGCCAGGCGACTATGTGGCTGTGCATGTCGAGGATGACGGCCACGGGATGTCGGCCGCAGAGGCCGCCAAGGCCTTTGAACCCTTCTTCACGACCAAGCCCCTGGGACGGGGATCGGGGCTTGGCCTGCCGATGGTCTATGGCTTTGTCGGGCAGTCGGGTGGCTATGTGTGGATCGAGTCGACCCAAGGCCAAGGGACGAAAGTCTCCATGCTGTTTCCGCGCAGCCTGGCGTTGGTTCCGGAAGAGCCACTGGTATGCCTGCCAAGCGTTAATCGCGCGCGAGGCCAGCGCGTGTTGTTGATCGATGACGAACTCAACCTGCGTGCACTGATGCGCGAATTTCTCACCGAGCGCGGGTTTGCCATCTGTGACGTTCAAGATGCCAATTCAGCGCTGGATCGCTTCCGCCATGACGGGCCTTTTGACCTGGTAATCACGGATATCGGTTTGCCGGGCGGTTTCAGTGGGCGGCAAGTGGCCAAGGCAATCCGCATGATCGTGCCGTCGCAGAAAATTCTCTTCATCACCGGCTACACCGACCAACCGATTGAAGCCCAACTGCTCGATCAGCCGGGCACTGCATTGATGCTCAAGCCGTTCGCGCTGGAGCACTTGGCGAACCAGGCCTTGCACATGCTAGACGGTTGAACCGGTTCAGGGCTTGCCAAGAATCTGCGTCACCTGCGCCTGCAATTGCTTGAGCTCGAATGGCTTGCAGATAAGGTGCATGCCAGCGCCGAGGAAGCCCTCGCGAGCCATGGCCGTTTCCGCGTACCCGGTAATGAACAGCACCGGCAAGCGTGGCCGCAGGGTACGTGCGATCTCCGCCAGTTGCCGCCCATTCATGCCCGGCAGGCCAACATCGCTGACCAACAGGTCGATCCGTTGCGACGACCGCAGGATCTGCAGGGCTTCATTGGCGTTGGCGGCGGTTTGGCAGGGGAAGCCGTCTTCGCTCAGTGCCTGACACAGTAACTGGCGCACATGCGGGTCGTCTTCGACCACCAGCACATTGTGGCCCGTGCTATCAGGCACAGGTGCGAGGGCTGGGCGTTTGGGCATTGCCTCGCCGACGTGCCGCGGCAAGTACAGGTCGACCTGGGTGCCATGGCCGATCTTGCTCTGCAGGGTGACATGCCCATGCGACTGCTTGCTGAAGCCATACACCATAGAAAGGCCAAGGCCGATGCCCTGGCCGACGGGTTTGGTGCTGAAAAACGGCTCGAAGGCGTGTTCCAACGTGCTCTGCGACATACCCTGGCCGTTGTCGATGATGCGCAGGCGCAGGTAATCACCGCTGTTCAAGGCGCCGTCGGCGAACTGCTCGGCCTCGATCTGCTGGTTGCTGGCCTCGATACGCAGCAGGCCGCCGGTGGGCATGGCTTCGCAGGCATTGAGCAGCAGGTTGTCGAGGGCCTCGCGCAGTTGCCCATCATCGGCCTCCACGGCCCACAGGTCGTTGGGCACGTGCAGTTGCAGGGTCACCGAGTGGTTCAGGCCAGCGTTCAGGCGCTTCGCCTCTAACAGTGCATGCAGGTCGACGCGCTGGCTGTGCAGCGATTGCCGGCTGGAAAAGGCCAGCAGCCGATGGGTCAATTTTCCTGCGCGTGACACGGCCTCCTGGCCCATGCGCAAAATGCCTTCCAGGCTGTCGCTTCGGCCTTTGTTCAAGCGTCGCTCGATCAGCTCGAAGCTGCCGCCGATACTGGTCAGCAGGTTGTTGAAGTCATGGGCAATGCCACCGGCCAACTGGCCGACAGCTTCCATCTTGCGAATTTGTGTGCGGGCAAGCTCGTTGCTGTGCTGTTCCTGGCTGCGGGCGTCCATTCGCTGTTGCAGTGCTGACAGCTGATCACGTGCCCGGTATTGATGGCGGCGGTTGCGCTGCGCGATACGCGCCAGTTGCAGCACTTGCCCGTCATCAAGCGGGCAGAGCAACTGCATCAGGTTGCCGTCAGGCGGGTGAGAAGGCCGGGCGGCAGTGGCCGCTAAGTCCATGATCAACAAGATGGGCAGGTCCGACCAGCTGGGCTGTTGGTCGATAAACCCCTGCAACGGCATGCTGGGACCATTGCTGAAGTGTTGTTCGGCGATGATGACCAAGGCTGCGCCTTCGATCAAGCAGGCGTGCAGGTTGGCGAAGTCGAGGGTGCACTGGCTCTCGATGCCAGCGGACGCCAGTAGACGCGCGGTATCCGCGGCAAGTTGCGGGGGTGCCAGGATCAAGGCACGTTCGTCCAGCGCCAACGAACTGGCCAAAGCGACGCTCCTGTGACAGTGGGCAAGGCCGAGGTTGGCCTGCCGCCAGTGGTTCGATACTCACTGGACCACGGGCCGCCGCTTAGGGTTCAACGAATTAGGGAGGTGGCTTACAGGCCCTGTTGCAGCACCGGATCGTCCGGGTTCTGGCGCTCTAGTTCGGCCAGTAGCACCTGGACGTTCTGCAGTTGGCCGGTCTCTTTCCAGTACTGGATCAGCAACAGCCGGGCCCGGCGATTGGCCGGTTGTCGATTGAGCACGGTTTCCAGCTGCTTTTGCGCAGCGTCGACCTGGTCGAGCTCATGCAAGGTCATGGCTAGCGAGTAGCGGTAGTCGGCGTTGTCCGGGTCCAGCTCCACTGCACGCGATAAGGCCAGCAGGGCGTACTCGCGCTGCTCGTGGCGATTGAGCCAGAGCCCGAGCTCATATTGCAGAAAGGCTGAGTCGGGGCTCAGCAGCAAGGCCTTGGCCAGCACCTGGCGAGAGGCGTCGTGGTGGCCCTGGCGCTCTAGCAGGCGTACCTGGGTTGCCAGCGCGTCCAGATTGCCTGGTGCAACCTGCAGAGCGCGTTGCAAGGCCGTAGCAGCTTGGGTGTAGTCGTTTTCGTGCAGGTACAGGCGCGCCAAGTGCACCTGCGCGTCGGCGTCGTCGGGCTGCTGCTCCAGCGCCTGCTGATATTGCTCAAGGGCCGCCTGCAAGGGGCCGAAGTACAGGCCAATGGCGTCCGGGTCGAGGCCCAACAGGGCGTCCACGGCAGCGAAGCGCACACTTTGATCCGCATCATCCAGCAACGGGCCCAGTACCAGGCTGCGTTGCGCGGCGGGGAGCAGGCGACGGATACCGGCGATGGCGGCTCGGCGTACCAGCGGGTCGGCATGCTCCAGGTCCAGGCGCGCGAGTTTCAGCGCCTGGGGGGAGGGGTAGTTGGGCAGCTCGGCATACAGGGCCGCACGGCGGATGGGCGCCAGGTCGTTACGTTGCAACTGCTGGTACAGCACCCGCGCTGCCCCCGGCAAGCCTTCATGGGCCTGGCGCAAGGCCTTGGCGTAGCTGTGCGCGGGCAGCGTAGGCGGGGCCGGCTGGTCGTCTCGCGGCAGGTAGCTGATCATGGCCAACACCAGAATCAGCAGCAGCAAGGCGATCAGGTAGCGGTTGCGTCTGGGCATCGGACGGTCCGTGGCGGCAGGAAGGGCAGAGCTTGGGGCAGCGAGGGGGCAAATGCAACCGCTGAAGGCTTGGTGGTGCCACGGCCGACACAGCCCGTGCAAGGCATCAAAAAAAGCCCCGCAGGCCGAGGCCAGCGGGGCAAACGGTTGGGGGAGGAGCCAACCAAAGGAGTCGCTAAAGCGGGTGAAATCAGCGCGTGCTGGCCACCGTTTCAGGTTGCCAGCCACCGCCCAACGCTTTGTAGATCGAGACGATACCGCGGTACAGCTCGACCTCACCCTGGGCTTGGGCATCTTCAGCGCTGAGGCGTTCACGTTCAGCGTCGAGCAACACCAGGTAGTCCACCGTGCCTTCGCGATAACGGATCGACGCCAGCTCCGCAGCCTTGCGGCTGGCGTCACTCTGACGCATCAGCGACAGCAGGCGTTGCTGCGTCTTGTCGTAATCGCTGAAGGCATTGGCCGACTCTTCCAGGGCCAGCAGCACCTGCTGCTCATAGTTGGCCAGGGCGCCTTCGGCGTCTGCCTTGGCACCGCGCAGGCGGGCCCGTACGCTGCCCAGGTCGAAGGCCGCCCAGGTGATGCTAGGGCCAAGGCCCCAGGCATTGGCTGCCGAAGACCCGATCTGCGAGCCGCGTGCGGCGGTAAAACCGAGGAAACCGCTGAGGCTGACCCGCGGGAACAGGTCAGCGGTGGCGACACCGACGTTGGCCGTGGCGGCCGCCAGCTGGCGTTCGGCACTGCGGATATCCGGGCGGCGCCGCAGCAACTCGCCAGGGTCGCCCACCGGCAGCGCTTTGGCGATCGCCGGCAGGGCCTTGGGCGACAGGTCGACGCTCAGTGCATCCGGGCGTTGACCAAGCAGGGTGGCGATGCGATGGCGGGCACGCGCCTGTTCGGCCTGCAGTTGCGGCACGGTGGCCTCGACGCCGGCCAGGCGCGCATCGGCCCGGACCACGTCGAGTTCGTTGCCGACCCCGGCATCGCGCAGGGTTTCGGTGATGCTGCGCGATTCTTGCTGGGTCTTGAGGTTGGCCAGGGCGATGTTCTCGCGCAACTGCGCGCCACGCAGCTGGCCGTAGGCGTCGACCAGTTCGGCGATCAGGCTGACCTGCAACTGCTGCAAGTCGGCTGCGGCAGCGGCTTCCTGGGCTTCGCTGGCCTCAATCTGACGCTGGATACGGCCGAATAGGTCAAGCTCCCAGGCCATGTCCAGGCCCAGGTCGTAGCGTTCGCTGTTAACCCGCTGCTCGGTCTGGCCAGGGACCTGGCCTTTGCCGATTTCGCTGCTGGCACGGCTAGTGACCACCGGCAACTGGTCGTTCGAGGCGTCTTCACGGATCGCACGGGCCGACTTCAGCCGGGCAAAGGCCACCCGAAGGTCACGGTTGCCGTCGAGCGAGGCCTGCACCAGTTGGTTCAGTACCGGGTCGTCGAACTGCTTCCACCAGATGCTTTCGAAGCGGCTGCGGTCGTAGGCCTTGGCCTGCATTTCAGTGTCGAAATGGGCAGGCTCGGTAGTCGGCGTCTTGTAGTCCGGGCCCACCGCACAGGCCGCCAGGGCCAAGGCCAACAGGCTTGGGGTCAGGGGCTTGAGTACATTCATGCGTGGCTCTCCAGCGATTGAACGCGTTCGGCCTTGCGGGCCTGGCGGCGTTCGACGAAACGGCGGATCAGGAAGAAGAACACAGGCGTCAGGAACAGCCCGAACACGGTCACGCCGATCATCCCCGAGAACACCGCGACACCCATGGCGTGGCGCATTTCCGAGCCGGCACCGGAGGAGAACACCAGCGGTACCACGCCCATGATGAAGGCGATCGAAGTCATCAGGATCGGCCGCAGGCGCAGGCGGCAGGCTTCCAGTACCGCAGCCAGCGGGTCGAGGCCCTTGGCTTGTTCATCCTTGGCGAACTCGACGATCAGGATCGCGTTCTTGCACGCCAGGCCCACCAGTACGATCAAGCCGATCTGGGTGAAGATGTTGTTGTCGCCACCCGAGATGATCACCCCGGTAATGGCCGACAGCAGGGTCATCGGCACGATCAGGATCACCGCCAGCGGCAGGCTCCAGCTTTCGTACTGGGCGGCCAGCACCAGGAAGGCCAGCAGCACGCAGAGCGGGAAGACGAACAGCGCGGTGTTGCCCGAAAGGATCTGCTGGTAGGTCAGGTCGGTCCACTCGAAGGTCATGCCGTTGGGCAGCTCTTCCTTGAGCAGTTTTTCAATGGCTGCCTCGGCCTGGCCAGAGCTGTAGCCCGGCGCTGCCGCGCCGTTGATCTCGGCGGTGATGAAGCCGTTGTAGTGCATGACGCGGTCAGGCCCGGAGGTGTCGCTGACCTTGAGGAAGGTCGCCAGCGGGATCATCTCGCCCAGGTTGTTGCGCACCTTCAACTGGCCAATCTGCTCGGCGTCGAGACGGAACTGTTGTTCTGCCTGAACGTTGACCTGGTAGGTACGGCCAAAGCGGTTGAAGTCGTTGGTGTACAGCGAGCCCAGGTAGACCTGCAAGGTGTCGAAGATGTCATTGATCGCCACGCCGTGGGTCTTGGCCTTTTCGCGGTCGATGGCGGCATCGACCTGTGGCACGTTGACCTGGTAGCTGGTGAACAGGCCAGCCAGCTCCGGCACGTTGTGGCTCTTGGCGATGATGTTCTGGGTTTCTTTGTACAGCGCTTCGTAGCCCAGGTTGCCGCGGTCCTCGATTTGCAGGCGGAAGCCGCCAATGGTGCCCAGGCCTTGAACCGGCGGAGGCGGGAAGATCGCGATGTAGGCGTCTTGGATGTCGGCGAACTGGGCATTCAGCGCGGCGGCGATGGCGGCTGCCGACTGGCTCGGGTCTTTACGCTCGTCGAATGGCTTGAGCGGGGTGAACACAATGCCGCTGTTCGGGCTGTTGGTGAAACCGTTGATCGACAGGCCTGGGAAGGCCACCGAGTCGGCAACACCCGGTTGCTTCAGGGCGATTTCGCTCATGCGCTTGATCACCGCCTCGGTGCGGTCGAGGCTGGCGGCGTCCGGCAGTTGGGCGAAGGCGACCAGGTACTGCTTGTCCTGGGCCGGTACGAAACCGGTCGGGGTGGACGAGAAGCCGAGGTAGGTCAGGCCCATCAGGCCGGCGTAGACGAACAGAGCGATGCCGCTGGAGCGGATGACCCGGCGCACGCCGCCAACATAGCTGTGGCTGGCACGGTCGAAGAACCGGTTGAACGGCGCGAACAGCCAGCTGCCCAGCAGCTTTTCCAGCAACCGCGAGAAACGGTCCTTGGGCGCGTGGTGGTCTTTGAGCAGCACAGCCGCCAAAGCCGGCGACAAGGTCAGCGAGTTGAATGCCGAGATCACGGTCGAGATGGCGATGGTCAGGGCAAACTGCTTGTAGAACTGGCCGGTAAGCCCGGAAATGAACGCCGCAGGCACGAACACGGCGCACAGCACCAGGGCGGTGGCGATGATCGGCCCGGTCACTTCGCTCATGGCCTTTTGCGTGGCTTCCAGCGGTTTCAGGCCAAGCCCGATGTTACGCTCGACGTTCTCCACCACGACGATGGCGTCGTCCACCACGATACCGATGGCCAATACCAGCCCGAACAGCGACAAGGCATTGAGTGAGAAGCCGAACAGGTGCATCACCGCAAAGGTACCGATCAGCGACACCGGCACGGCCAGCAGCGGAATGATCGAGGCGCGCCAGGTCTGCAGGAACAGGATCACGACCAGGACGACCAGGATCAGCGCTTCGAACAGCGTGTGCACTACCGCCTCGATCGAACCACGGACGAACACGGTCGGGTCATAGACGATGCTGTAGTCCATCCCCTCAGGGAAGTCCTTCTTCAACTCGGCCATTTTTGCCCGCACTTCGTCGGAGATGTCGATGGCGTTGGAGCCTGGGCGCTGGAAGATCGGGATCGCCACCGCCGGCTGGTTGTTCAGCAGCGAGCGCAGGGCGTACTGGCTGGAGCCCAGCTCAACCCGGGCGATGTCTTTCAGGCGGGTGATTTCGCCATCGGCACCGGCACGGATGATGATGTTCTCGAACTCTTCCTCATTGACCAGGCGGCCTTGGGTGTTGATCGACAGCTGGAAGCTGGTGGAGCCAGGGGCGGGTGGGGCGCCCAGTTGGCCGGCTGCAACCTGGCGGTTCTGCTCACGGATGGCCGCAACGACGTCGCTGGCGGTCAGGTTGCGCGAGGCGGTCTTGTTCGGGTCGAGCCACACGCGCAGCGAGTAGTCGCCCATGCCAAACAGCTGCACATCACCTACGCCGCCCAGGCGCGCCAGCTCGTCCTTGATGTTGAGGATGGCGTAGTTGGACAGGTAGAGCATGTCGTAGCGGTTGTCCGGCGAGGTCAGGTGCACGACCATGGTCAGGTCGGGCGAGGCCTTGTCGACGGTGATACCGATGCGCGTCACCTCCTCCGGCAGCTTGGGCTGGGTACGGGTGACACGGTTCTGGACCTGCACCTGCGCGTTGTCCAGGTCGGTGCCCAGGGCGAAGGTGATGGTCAGTGTCAGCTTGCCATCGGCGGTGGACTGGGAGGACATGTACAGCATGTTCTCCACGCCGGTGATGGCCTGCTCCAGCGGCGCGGCGACCGTTTCACCGATCACCTTGGGGTTGGCGCCCGGGAAGTTGGCACGCACCACGACCGTGGGCGGTACTACCTCGGGGTATTCGCTGATCGGCAACTGGAACAGCGAGATCGACCCTGCGATCAGCAGTACCAGCGACAGTACCGCCGCGAAGATCGGCCGGGTGATGAAGAATTTCGAGAAGTTCATCGGTGTGGTCCCTTAACCGCGTGGCGCTTGGGCGCTGGCGACTTTTACAGTGGCGCCCGCTACCTTCGGCGCCGGGTTGCTGGCCTCCAGGGCCTGGCGCTGTTGGGCGAGGGCGGCGAGGGTCTGCTCGCTGGCCATCGGGGTGTCTTCCGGGGTTACCGCAGAGCCTGGGCGCACACGCTGCAGGCCTCTGACCACGATGCGGTCGTCCTTGGCCAGGCCGCTGCGCACGATGCGCAGGCCTTCGAGCTTCGGCCCCAGTTCAACGGCGCGGTAGGCGGCTTTGTTGTCCTTGTCCATCACCAGCACGAACTTCTTGCCAAGGTCGGTGCCGACGGCTTCGTCGTTGATCAGCACGGCGTCGTACTGGGCGCTGCCGACCAGCTTCAGGCGGGCATACAGGCCGGGGGTGAACTGGCCGTCGCGGTTGTCGAACACGGCGCGGCCACGGATGGTGCCGGTGCGCGGGTTGACCTGGTTGTCGACGAAGTTCATCTGGCCCAGGTGCGGGTTGCCGGTTTCGTTGGTCAGGCCGAGGTACACCGGGGTGGCCTGGCCGCGCTGGCCTTCACGCGCCAGCTGGGTGTACTTGAGGTACACGCGCTCGTCGGCGTCGAAATAGGCGTAGACCGTGTCGGTGGAGACCACACTGGTCAGCGGGGTGACGTCGGCGGTGACGATGTTGCCGGCAGTGAACTGGGCACGGCTGACCCGGCCGCTGATGGGCGCGGTCACGCGGGTGAAGCTCAGGTTCAGGCGGGCCAGGTCGAGTTGGGCCTGGATCGCATCGACCCCGGCGCGGGCTTCGGCGGCGGCGCTGCTGCGCGACTCGGCAAGCTCGGCGGAGATCGCATTGCTGTCACGCAGGCGCTCGCCGCGACGGGCTTCGTTGGCGCTGCGGATGGCCGTAGCCTTGGCTTGCTGCAGTTGGGCTTCGAGGCGGCGGACCTCTGCCTGGAACGGGCGTGGGTCGATCTGGAACAGCAGGTCGCCTTTCTTGACCTGCGCGCCCTCGGTGAAACCAACCAGGTCGATCTGGCCCGAGACCCGTGGCCGCACTTCGACGGTTTCTGGGGCTTCTAGGCGGCCGGTGAACTCGTCCCATTCGTTGATCGGCTGCTCGATCACTTTGGCCACGCTGACCTTGGGCGCGGCGGGCGCCTGCACGGCGTCGGGGGTTCGACCGCAAGCGCTGAGCACTACGACTGCCAGGGCAGCGAGTGGAAAGCGCAAGGGTTTGAGTGATTGTTCCATGGAGAACTCCGCCAATGTATTAGTAGTGGGCGGAGTGTGAGTGTCTTGCGCGTGAGGCACGAATCGAACGGGGCGAAGGTTATTATCACGCTGAATGATATGTCGGGATATTTCATCGATGGTGGGCATGGTAGGGTGCCTGTGCTGGCCCTTTCGCGGGGCAAGCCCGCTCCCACAGATCATATGCTGCTCTCAGCGTCGATGAGATTCCTCTGGGAGCGGGCTTGTCCCGCGAAAGGGCCGGTGCAGACACCCTCGTATGTGACTCAAGGCCTCGTAGTGAAAAGCACCCCCCAATTCCCCAGGCCCCTTGGCATCGTCTGCCTGGGCATCCTGCAAATCCTGGTCTGGGGCGGTTCGTTCTTCCTCATGGCCGTGATGGCCGACCCGATCAGCCGTGACACCGGCTGGCCCAGCCAGTGGGTGTACGGCGCGTTGTCGCTGAGCCTGATGGTCTCGGCGCTGTGCGCCCCGTTGTCCAGCCGCCTAGTCGCGCGCTACGGCGGCCGACCGCAAATGGCAGCCAGTGGTGCGGTGGTTGCAGTGGGCCTGCTGATCATGGCTGCCAGTCACAGTCTGTTGGTGTTCTTGTTGGCCTGGGCGGTGATCGGTGTGGGCATGGCCATGGGGCTTTACGAGGCCTTGTTCTCGACTTTGGGCGGCCTGTATGGCGAAGGCGCTGGCAAAGCGATCACTGGCATCACGCTGATTGCCGGCTTTGCCTCGACCCTGTCGTGGCCGACCGTAGCGTTGGCCATCGAGCACCTGGGCTGGCGCATGACTTGCGTGTGCTATGCGGTCGTGCTGCTACTGGTGGTAGCCCCGTTGTATTGGCGTGTATTGCCGCCGGGCGGGCAGGTCGAGGTGCGCAAGGCGCAGCAGAACAGCGCTGCAGTCGGGGTAGATCGCCAGCTCTACCTGCTGTTGACCGGCATGTTCGCCATTGGCGCGATCATCATGACGGCGATTGCCGTGCAGCTGGTCGCCGTGCTTCAGGGCCTTGGGCATTCGCTGCCGGTGGCGATCGGCCTGGCGGCGATGCTCGGCCCCAGCCAGGTGGCCTCGCGGGTGCTGCAGATTCTGGCGGGCAAGCGCCACCCGATCTGGACGGCGCTGGCCTGGGTAAGCCTGGTGCTGGTGGGCTTGCTGCTGGTGACGCTGGTGCCGGCGGCCACGGCCGTGGGCCTGCTGGTATTTGGTTGCGGTAACGGCTTGCGGGCGATCGTGCGCGGGCTATTGCCGCTGGCAATGATGCCACCCGCGCAGTATGTGCTGCTGATGGGGCGCATGTCGCGGCCTTCGCTGATCGGCCAGGCCTTGACGCCGCTGGTGGGTGGATATCTGTTTGAGCACTTTGGCTCGATGGGGGTATTGGTGACCTTGTGCCTGCTGGCACTGGTCAATGTGGTGCTGGTGGGCATGGTGATGCGGCGAGTACGTGCTGGCGCTTGAAAAGGTTGAGTCCCTTTGAGATCAAGCGCCAGCAGCATTTCCCTAACGGCGCTGCCAGACTTGGCCTTGCTCGCTGACGACCCAAGGCGCTTGCTCCGCGTCGATAAGCACACCGCCAACCCAGCGCGGAGGAGGCGCCTGATCCAGCCAGTTGGCCTGCCCGTCGAGAACGCTTTCGCCCAGTGCAGTCAGCCTCAAGGGCCGTTGCGCCCAGGCGTCGCCTGGGCCTTCCAGCAACAGCGGATGCGGTGCATGGATCAGCGGTTGCAGCAGCACGTGGAACATCAGGTCGCCCAGGTAAGGCAGCGGTTCATCGTGCATCATCAGCTGTGCAAACACTCGGCCGGCCGGGAGCTCACCCTTTTGCGCGAGGATACGTAACAGCAAGCGCTCTGTGAGGCTCAGGCCATCCTTTGCCCCTGGCAGTTCCTGCAACTGGCGCGCAAGTGCTGCGCTTAATTGGGGTAAAGACGGGTGCTTCTGAGCCGCAAGGGCAGCCCAGGCGCGTGGGGCTGGTGCGGTATAGGCAGCCCAAGCCTGCTTCGCTAACGCTATGGCGTCTGGGCCCAAAGGCCGCCGTTGTGGCCAAAGCCAGGCAAGCAGGTCGGGGGCGAGTTGGCCGATGCCAATGAAGCGCTCGACGCCCGGCACCTGGGTAATTTCGATCAGCTCGAGCCGCCGCGGCAGGCAGGGCAGGCTTGCCAGAATCCGGATCAGAAACAACTGATCGTAAGCATCCCCTTCGCACCACAGCACAACTTCGCTGTCAGCGTTCAATTGTGCCAGTGCTGCGCGCTGCCTCGCCTGACGCTGCTCGACGTCCTGCGTGCCAAGGTTGAACGCCTGCTGCGTGTACGCGGCCCGTACCGACCAGTACTCATCTTCTGGCAGTGCCGGCACCGGCCCCATGACCATCGGGTCGTCGAACATGTGAAACGCGCCGTTAAAGCCCGCTGTGCGCAAGCTATGGGCGATGTCATTGCCGCAGCGCCAGTGCTGCACGTTAGCCTCGCCATCGGCGGTGAAGCTTGGGTGGCGCGCTGCAAATGCGACAGCGTCTGCATGCGCCTTGAGCTTTGGCCAACTGGCAAAACCCGCCTCGCGGGCCAGCAACCACTGGGTGTCGGCGAGCCGGTAGTGCGGGCCGGCCAGGCCGAGCAGGCGCAGCTGGGCGCGCGCCTCGTCGGCTTCGCCGTTGTTTACAGCTTTCAGCAAGCGTTTTGCGCGTTTGCGCAGGTCGGCCAGATCGAGCAGGCCGTGATGACGGGAAGCATGGATAGCGGGCATGCCAACTCCTTTGGGGCTCGGTCCGCCGACAAGCCGGGAGCTGGAATGAAAATGAGATGAAGCGTGGCTTGGGCACCCCTTCGCGCGGACCGCAGGCGCAGCGAACGCCCTAGGGCGGACTCTAGCGGCTAGTGGGCGGTGAAGCAATGGCCTGCCGCCTAGCTGAGCGTTTGCTCGGGAACTTCGATGCCGTGTTCAGGTCGATAGCGTCTTCTTTAGAACCAGGCCCACCTGGCCCCGTCGAGTGCGTTTCTCATGCCAAGCAAGCGTATGCTGTCGGCCTTAACCCTGTTGTTCAGTATCACTGCGTGCGATTTCATCACCGCCGGCGAGCGCACAGCGCCTGCAAGCAGTAACACAGCCTCGACCCTGCTGATCGAAACAGCCTCCAGGCAATACGCAGAAGGCAAACTGGACCAGGCTGCCGCCACGCTGGAGCGGGCGCTGCAAATCCAGCCGAACAACCCCGCCACGCTGCACTACCTCGGGGTGCTGCGCCTGCAGCAGGGGCAATACGAACAGGCTGAAGTACTGGCGGCGCGCTCCAACCTGCGGGTTGGGCGCAACGTGGCCTTGCGCAATCGCAATCTGCAATTGATCGAGGCGGCGAACCAAGCCCGGATTTCGGGTACTCCGCCGGGTGCTGTAAAGGCGTCGGCCGTTCAAGTAATACCCGCAGAGACCAGCCCGGAGCCCGCGCGATCAGTCTCCCTGGCTGCTGCCCAGCAACGCCAGGGCGTTGCCGGTCAGCAGCGAGTGGGCATGGCTGAATACCTCATGGACGATGCTGCTTTCGAGGTACCGCGTGGCCACAGGCCGCCGCCGGGCAAATGCCGAATCTGGTACCCCGATCGCCCACCTGGGCACCAACCCCCGCCGGGCAAATGCAAGAAGCTGCAAAAGCATGTTCCAGCGGGTGCCTACCTACTGCGTCACTGATGAACGGATACGTTTGAATGGAAAACTAGCATTTCTAACAGTTGTGTTTCGATTTCGTAATCGTCGAAGCTAGGGCCTACCGTTCAATCGGTCAGGCTTGTAATACGCTTTTTTTTCATTGCGCTTGTGAAATCTCCACGCATAACAAATAGTGGCGGGTGTGTGATGAATAAACCAACTAATCAGCTGTGTTTTTTATCGGGGCAAGCAACTTGCCACGAGTAGAAAAGGTGCAGACAGTATTTCGTTGCTGTCTGGTAGAGGTGTGCCGCTGGCACAGGTTGATCAAAAAGATAACGCCGTCATGGCTAATCTATATGGTGTTGATGCGCTCAATACTATTCATTCAGATCGACAAGAAAGCTCGAAAAATTATACGGCTTTTGGATTCGCACACCGGCCAGCCCCGCCCAGTGCGTTGTTAGGGTTTGCTGGTCAATATTGGCAGTGCAGTGGCTTCTATTTGTTGGGGCGCGGACACCGTGCATACAGTCCGATGCTGATGAGGTTTTGCGGTGCTGATAGGCTTAGTCCTTTTGGTAAGGGCGGAATTAACGCTTACGTCTATTGTGGGAACGATCCTATTAATTATAGTGATCCCTCGGGGCAGTTCAAGGTGTGGCGACCGTTTAAGAAGTGGCTAACACGCCGCACCGGTCTTGCCAGTAAAGCTAAAACATATGATAAAGGGTATCGGAAAGCAGAGGAGGTCGCCCAGACCCGTGAAGAAGATATTGCCAAGGGACATTTTAAGGATCTCGGCGAGGAGCGTGCACTTGGTTTCATCGCGGGACATGGCGTGGGATATGCAAAGGGTCATGCAAAGGGTCATGCAAAGGGTCATGCCGTGGGATATAAAGAGGGTCATGCGATGGGCGCTTCGGAAGGGCGGGGCTTGGGTTATATCCACGGGCACGAACGCGGCTTTAATACGGCAACCAATGGTGACCCTGCGTGGCAGGAGTGGAGGATGTATGCGGAATATGGCGATATAACAAATCACGAAGCATTGGTAAATCTTAGAGAGCGTAGAAGTCCATACATACCAGCAAAGCACTATGGAACGGTCATAGATATGATGCTTAAACAGGTCTATAGGCAGGGGTTTGGCATAAGGGGTGGTTGGACTCAACAAGAAGTAATTAACCACCTGCGCTCGGAGCTTGGTATAGAGTTTAGTCAGTACTGGGATAGTTGAGCTTGGATATAGGTTTCCTTTAAGGTGTGCTGCAGCTGTTCGGGGTGTTTGGGCGTTGGCGAAGTTGCCACGCTGATTGTCAGAGAGGAAGTCAGTGTGGTCTAGACCTCTCAGGAAATATCAGGTCGGGGTAGGGACCTGTCGTTTGATATCTATTTGGGGCTGCCACACGGCAGCCCCGATTCTCTCATCTCAAAACACGAAACCCATGCGTACCGTCACGCTCCAGCTGGGCGATCAGGCCGAACTCCCAGTCCAGATACCCTTGCATGGCTTCACGTGGGTTGTCAGTGCCTTCATAAGGCCGACGATAGCGGTCGCTGCGCGCCACTGCCAGGTGCGTTTCGCCGCTCTCCAGTGGTTGGCCCGCAGCAATCCAGCGCGCAGTGCCGCCTTCCAGCACATGCACCGGTGTGTGTGTCAGGGCCTGCAAGTCGACCGCCGCAAAGCGCGCCAGCAAGCTGCTGCCGCAGGTGAGCACGTAGCGTTCGGCAACCGGCAGGTGCTCCAGCACCTGCGGCAACTGCGCTCGGATCGCCCAATGGGCACCCGGAATGTGGCGTTTGACGTAGTTGGCGCTGGTGGTGAAGTCCAGCAGCACCGTGCCTGGCGCTTGCAACCAGGCAAGCAACTGGTCGACGCCGATCTCGTTCACCTGGGGCTGTTCCGGCAGCGGTGCCTGCCAGTCGCCGGACTCGCTGAAATCCGCTGTCGACAGGCCGTCCAGCACCGCGACCTGCCAACCCATCTGGGCCAGCCACGAGGCACTCATGTTGGCCCGCACACCGTCGTCATCCACCAGCACGATACGCGCGCCGCGCACGCTGGCGACATGGTCGGTCTCTTGCACCAGCTGCCCGCCGGGTACCGAGCGGCTGGCCGGTAGGTGGCCCAGGGCAAACTCTTCAGGGGTACGCACATCGAACAGATAGGTGGTGCGGTGGTGCTCCGCCTGCCAGGCCGCCAGGCCTTCGCGATTCAGCCGCGCGACTGAGGCGCGGTCGGCCACGGCGCGGGCACGGTCGGCGGCGCTGGCGCGTGTGCTGTCGCTAACGGGGGCAAAGCTGCTTTGCTGGCCGTGAGCCAGTTGCTGGCCGGCAAGCGTCCAGCCGATGGTGCCATTGCGCAGTGCCGCCACCGGGTTGGGGATGCCGGCGTTGACCAGTGATTGGGTGCCGATGATGCTGCGGGTACGCCCCGCGCAGTTGACGATTACCTGGGTGGCGGGGTTCGGCGCAAGCTCGGCCACGCGCAATACCAGTTCGGCCCCCGGCACACTGATGCCGCCGGGGATGCTCATGGTCTGGTACTCGTCGAAACGACGGGCGTCGAGCACCACCACATCGGCCTTGGCATCGAGCAATGCCTGCACCTGCTCGGCCGCCAGCGACGGCGTGTGCCGCTCGCTTTCGACCAGTTCGCCAAAGGCCTTGCTTGGCACGTTGACGTCACGGAACAACTCGCCGCCAGCCGCGCGCCAGCCAGCCAGGCCGCCCTCGAGCAGAGCCACATCGCTGTAGCCCAACGTCGACAGACGCGCGGCAGCCAGCGCAGCCAGCCCTTCACCGTCGTCATACAGGGTAATGGCGGTGTCACGCCGCGGTACCCGGGCGAAGACTTCCAGCTCCAGCTTCGACAGCGGGATGTTGGCCGCGAACAGCGGGTGTTCCTGGGCGAACGGGTCTTCCTCGCGAACATCGATCAACGCCAGCTCTTCATGGGCCAGCAAGGCCCGGCGAATGTCATGGAAGGAACGGGTGGCGACAGTACTCATGGGGCTGGATTCTCTTTGGACAGGTCCCAGATGTTGGGCAGGAGGGTATTGGAGTAGCCGGAGATGAAAGGTTTTTCAGTGCCGTCGGCCAGGTACACCGCCCGGCTGACCGCGCCGATGTTGGCGCCGTAGACGTGGATGCTGATCGACACCTGGTCGTCGAAGGCATTGCTGACCTGGTGAATGTCGCCGATACGCGGCGAAACCGCTTCGACATGGCCAGGGTCGATCCGCACCCGCGCATCGGCCGGCAGCAACGCACCGTGCTCGCTGCGGGCGAAACCTTGCGAATATTCAGCGCCGCGCAGCATGCCGATCAGCCCCCAGACTCGGTGATCGTGAATCGGCGTCTGCTGCCCTGGCCCCCAGACGAAGCTGACGACAGAGAAGCGTTGGCGCGAGTCGCAATGCAGCAGGTATTGCTGATAGCGGCTTGGGTCCGGTTGGGCGAGGGCTTCGGGTAACCAGTCGTCATGGGCGACCAGGCTGCGCAACAAGCCTTGGCCTTGGTCGAGGAGGGTGGCTTCGTCGGGGGCTCGGTCGAGCAGCTCCGAAAGCGCACCGATGAAGTGTCGCAGGCGCTCCAGGCGCAGGGGTTGGCTCATGGTTCAGGCTCGGCTGACGGTTTCGGTTAACCCTAGCAAACTCGCTGAATATTCACCAAAGTAAAATTAATCATAAGCTAATATGCAAAATATGCATTTACAGGCTCGCCTATCTGTTTTGAAATAGGCCACCGTCGAAGGCATTAGGTTATGCCTAGAACGAATTTCCCACAGGCTTTATACATCTATAGCTTATAAGTGGAGCGCTGCTTAGATTCAAAGCGCATACCACTGTCATTTATCAAAGCGAGACCGCACGGGCGGATCGACCACCTAGTTATGCCTTTATTGGCCCTGGAGACGAACGTGCGATACCTCAAGCAACTGGCCGCCGGTGTGCTGGCCACCTCACTGAGCCTGGCCGCCGCCGCGCAGACCCTGGTGGTCGGCGACCAAAGCTTCAATGCCCGTGCGGTGATGGAAGCCGCCGGCGTGCTCGATGACGTGCCCTATACCCTGGAATGGAAGCAGTTCACCGCAGGCTCCCCGGTGGCTGAAGCCTTGAATGTGGGCAGCCTCGACATTGGCCTGCTGGGCGATGCGCCGCCGCTGTTTCTCGGTGCCTTGGGGGCACCGATCAAGGTGATTGCGGTGAGCCGGCAGAACCTCGACGGGGTCGCCATCCTGGCGCGCAAGGATTCGGACATTCACAGCCTTGAAGACCTGCGCGGCAAACGCGCGGCCCTGTGGAAGGGCTCGTGGAGCCAGCAACTGCTGTTCAGCGCCCTGGACAAAGCCGGCGTGCCCCGCGACGCCCTGGAGCTGCGCTACCTCAGCGCGCTGGATGCCTCGCACGCCCTGGATGGCGGTTCGGTGGACGTGATCGCGACCTGGGAGCCCTATGTCACCCAACAGGAGCGCCAAGGCGCCAGGGTGCTGGCCACAGCCGAAGGCTTGATTCCGGCCCAGAGCTTCGTGGTGGCCAACGCCAAGGCCGTCGACGCCAAGCGTGCGCAGATCACTGATTTTCTGCAGCGTTTGAAGAAGGCCCGTGACTGGACCTTGAACAACCCAGCCAACACCGAGGCCTATGCCGACGCCTGGGCCAAGCGCACCCGCGCCGACCGCGACATTGCCCGGGCCTGGTTCGCCCGCGCGCGCACCGACGTGGCGCCACTCAACCCCCAGGTGATTGTCGATGCGCAGAAGACCGTGGACTTCTTTGCCGGGCTTGGGCTGATCAAGGCCTACCCGGCAGCGAGCCTGTTCGATACCTCGTTTGCAGCGGCGCTGGCCAACGACCATTGAGTTTGACTGTGCCCGCGAAGAGGCCTGTACAGCCCCCATCACTTCAGAGGACTCCCCATGACCACCCGCAAAATCAAACTCGGCGCTCTGACCATGGGCTGCGGCGGCCCTGGCCGCCATAACCTCTGGCTCGACCCCGAGCTGCCGGCCGATGCCAGCGTCAACATCGACTGGTACATTGACATCGCCCGCCAGGCCGAGGCTGCGCTGTTCGACCTGATATTCATCGTCGACAGCCAATACATCACCCCAGGCTCACCTTCGCATTACCTCAACCGCCTGGAGCCGCTGACCCTGCTGTCGGCTCTGGCCGTCACCACCCGGCATATCGGCCTGGTCGGTACCCTGACCACCTCCTACAACGAGCCCTATAACGTCGCCCGCCGCCTGGCCTCACTGGACCTGATCAGCAAAGGCCGCGCCGGCTGGAACGTGGTGACCAGCGGCGATGCCGGCACCGCTGGCAACTATGGCCGTGACGAGCATTATGACTACGACACCCGCTACGCCCGCGCCGAGGAACACGTGCAGGTGGTGCAGGGCTTGTGGCATTCCTATGAGAACGGCGCCTTCCCGCGCGATCGCGCCACGGGCCAGTTCCTCGACCCCTCGAAGCTGCATGCCCTCAACCATAAGGGCGAACACTTCTCGGTGGTGGGGCCATTGAACATCCAGCGTTCGCCCCAGGGCCAACCGGTAATCTTCCAAGCTGGCGACTCGCAGCAGGGCCGCGACCTGGGGGCCGCCACTGCCGATGTGATCTTCACCCACGCGGCCAGCATCGAGCAGGGCCAGGCCTTCTATCGTGACGTCAAGGAACGCGCAGCGCGCCTGGGGCGAGACCCGGAGCAGCTGCTGGTACTGCCGGGTGCAGAAATCTACGTGGGCGACACCGATGCTCACGCTCGGGAGATCGAGCGCCATTACCACCAGCAGGACCACAGCTTCGAACTGGCACTCAAGGAGTTCGGGCGCAATTTCGGGTGGCACGATTTCACCCAGTACGACCTTGATGCGCCGTTCCCTCAAGAGAGCCTGGAGCATGCCCGTAGCAGCTTCTTCACCAATGCCAAGCGCATTGCCGACCAGGCGCGGGCGCAGGGCTTCAGCTTGCGCCAGGCGGTGGAGTTTGGCCGCCAGTTACGCCCGGGGGCATTCGTCGGCTCCGCCGAAACGGTGGCGGCAAAAATGACCGAGTGGTTCGAGGCGCGGGCGCTGGATGGCTTCAATATCTACATTGGCCATCCAGGCCAGTTCCGCCGTTTCACCGAAGAAGTGGTGCCATTGCTGCAGGCACGTGGCGTCTACCGCACCGCGTACGAAGGCACGACATTGCGCGAAAGCCTCGGTCTTAGCCTTCAGTGAATGCTTGAGGCCAGTTCGAAGATCGGCATGTACATCAGGATCACGATAAAGCCGATCAACAGGCCAATGAACGTCATCAGCAGCGGCTCGAACAGCTTCACGAACCATTCCACCCAGCGGCCAATCTCCTGGTCGTGAAAGTCGGCGCAACGCTCCAGCATCTCGCCAAGGTTGCCCGACTGCTCACCGGCGCGCAGCAGACGCAGCGACACCGGCGTCACCAGTTGCCCAACTTCCAGCGCGTCGGACAGCGGCAACCCCTCGGCCACGCGCTGGCTGGCCTGTTCAAGGCCCTGCGCGGCGGCGCTACCCAGCAGCCCGCGGGCCATGCCCATGGCCGTGAGGATGGGAATACCGCCTTGCAGGAGGATGCCCAGCGAGCGGTAGAAGCGCGCCAGTTCGTACATCATCAGACGCTGGTGCAGCGCTGGCATGCGCCTGAGCTGGCGCGCTGCCCAACGCCGCACCAGCGGGTGGCGGCGCAGTAGCACCAGGCAGGTGATGCCCGCCACGCTGCCCAGCGCCAGCGGCAGTTGCTGGGCATGCAAGAACAACCCGATCTGCATCAGCAGGCGTGACAGCCACGGCAGCTCGGTGCCCATGCCTTCGAACACCTGGCTGAAGCGCGGCACCACGTAGCCGAGCAAAAACAGCACCACGCCACCGCCGACCAGCAACAGCAGCAGTGGGTAAACCGACGCCCCCACCAGTTTCTGCCGCACCAGGTCCAGGCGTTGCCGGTAGGCGATATAGCGGCCGAGGGCGTCGCCCAGGGCGCCGGTGCGCTCGCTGGACTGCACCAGCGCCACGTACAGGGCCGGGAATATCCTGGGCTGGCGGCCCAGCGCTTGAGACAGCGAGTGCCCCTCGTACAGCTGGCGTACCAGTTCGCCGAGCACCTTGCGCGAGGCCGCAGCGGGGGCTTTTTCCGCCAGGCTTTCCAGGGCATCGATCAACGGCAGGCCAGCGTTAAGCAGGGTCGACAGCTCCTGGCTGAACAACACCAGGTCAAAGCTTGCCTCGCGGCGCCAGGCCATGCCGCGCAAGGCACTGCCCTGGCCCTTCACGCTGACCACCCGCAAGCCTTGGTCTTCGACCTGGCGGCGCGCCTGGTCGGCATCTTCGGCGTCGATCTGCAATTGCACCACGCCCTGTCTGCCCAGGGCCTTGAGGCTGTAGCGCATGGCCGAGCTCCTTATTGCCAACTGGTGATTTCGGCGTTCTCACCGTCGCCACCGGGCTGGCCGTCCTTGCCCATCGACAGCAGGTCGTACTCGCCGCCGTTCTCACCGGGTTGCCGGTAGATGTAGGCGCGGCCCCACGGGTCCTGCGGCACGGCCTTCTGCAGGTACGGGCCGGTCCAGCGGGCCTCGCCGCTAGGGGCGATGACCAGGGCCTGCAAGCCTTGTTCACTGTTGGGGTAATGCCCGACTTCCAGGCGGTAGAGGTCCAGGGCCTTGCTCAAACCCTCGATCTGCGCCCGCGCCACCTTGACCTCCGAGCGGCCAAGCTGGCTGAAGTACTTGGGCGCGACGATGCCGGCCAGCAGGCCGAGCACAACCAGCACCACGAGGAGTTCGAGCAGGGTGAAGCCACGTTGGGAGTTGGATCTGCGCTGCATGGTGATGCCCTCCGCTGCGTAGGAACATGCTGTGGCAGGCACCATGCAACAGCCGTGCACGTCTGCCTCGGGGCCTTGCACCACGCGGTGCAGGAAGCGGCACAGTGCTTGCGTCGTGGTCTGCAACCTCGGGTTTTCCGGGGCATTTCCCCCACATCGGGGGCCACGACGAAGAGGCGACCGACATGCGTGGACTTATCCTGGGTTTGATCTGGCTGGCGGCGGGTGCCGCCCAGGCCGATGTGTACATCTCCATCGATGCCAAGGGCGGCTACGTACTGACCAACGTCCATCGGCCCGGGCGCCAGTACCAGCGGGTGATCAGCGAACCGCTGGCCCAGGCGGGCGCTGCCGGTGCGCAAATGATCACCGGGCGGCCCTATGCCGAGCTGGTGGCCGCTGCAGCGTTGGCCCACAACGTGCCACAAGCACTGCTGCATGCGCTGATCAAGGCTGAGTCGGGCTACAACCCCAAGGCTCGCTCGCCGGCGGGCGCGGTGGGGCTGATGCAACTGATGCCCGATACCGCGCGGGAGATGGGCGTGGAGAACGCCCTGGACCCTGAGGACAATGTGCAGGGTGGGGCCCGCTACCTGAAACGCATGCTGACCCTGTTCGACAATGACATCACCCTGGCAGTGGCCGCCTATAACGCCGGCCCCGACGCGGTGCTGCGCCGGGGCGCAGTGCCACCGTACGCCGAAACCCGCCGCTACGTGCCAAACGTGCTGCGCGATTACCGCAAGCTGCAAGGGCTGGCGGACGACTCGCCGCTGTAGGGGAGCGACGTGGCCGAGCAGCGCGGCGGCCACCCTTCGGCGGATGACATCAATTTAGAACCATGGTTCCCCCAACTCTGGGCTATAACCTTCAAAGGTGCCCAGCTGTGGAGTCCGCCATGGACATCGCCCCCCGTTCCGACGCCCTTGGAGTGCCTGCCGGTACCGAGGCGACAGCCCCACGCAAGCCGTTCAACCTGCTGCGCTGGTATGCCTGGGTCAGCCTGGCCATCATTCTCTCGGTGGCGGTCGGGTTGGGGCTGATTTCCAGCCGTTTCATCATCGATGAAAGCGTAGAGCGCGATGCGCTGTTGTCCGCTCAGTTCATCACCTCTATCGCTGATGCTGAAGTGCGCCATGTGTCGATCCCCAATGTGCGCACCATGGGCGAATTGCTGGACCCGCGCACCGATCGCTCGGCGCTGCCGGATGTCGACCCCGATGCCCGGCGCAAGGCTAGGGGCGAGTTTCTTGACCATATAGCCCACCTGCCGGACATGCTGCTGGCCAATATCTATGCGCCGGACCGCACGGTGATCTGGTCGACCAACCCGGCGCTGATCGGCAAGTTGATCGAAGGCGACGACGACCTGGACCGCGCCTTCGAGTACAAGATGCGGGTCTCGGCCAGCTACCACGACTTCGAGCGGGCACGCGAAGAGCAAAAGTTCGTGACCCCGCCTGAGCAGCTGTTCATCGAAAACTACATTCCGCTGTTCGACGCCGATGGCGAGCACGTCACGGCCATGGTGGAGATCTACAAGGAACCGCATGACCTGATCGTGCGCATCGAACATGGCCTGATCCTCATCTGGCTGGCGATCACCGTCGGCGCCGGGCTGGTCTACATCGGCCTGTACGGCATCATGCGCCGCGCGGCCAAGCTGCTGGCGGTGCAACAGAAACGGCTGATCAACAATGAAACCTACGTGGCCTTGGGCGAGGTGTCTTCAGCAGTGGCGCACAGCTTGCGCAACCCGCTGGCGAGCATCCGCTCCAGTGCCGAGCTTGCGCAGGCGTTCGACGAGGGCCCGGCACAAAGGAACATCAACGACATCATCAGCCAAGTCGACCGCATGTCGCAGTGGATCCGCCAGCTGTTGCAGTCACTGCGCCCGCTCAATGACGAAGCGGTGGCGGTGGACCTGCCGCAGGCGCTGCAGGAAAGCCTGCAGACCTTTGCCGTGCCGCTGGCGCGCAGTGGCGTCACCCTCGACCTGCAACCGTTACCGGCGGTTCAGGTGTTGGGGCACCCGGCGTTACTGCGGCAGATTTTCAGCAGTTTGATTGCCAACGCATTGGAGTCGATGGAGCAGGGCGGGAAGTTGCGTGTCGAGGTGGTGCGCCACGACCGACGCGGCCTGACGCTGCGCCTGTCCGATAGTGGCAAGGGCATGACCGAGCAACAGCAGCGCATGGCCTTCAGGCCGTTCTTCACCACCAAGCAGGGCGGACTGGGCGTTGGCCTGGTTTTGGTCAAACGCATCATGGAGCGCTTTGGTGGTGCGGTGAGGTTGAGTAGCAGCCTAGGGCACGGCACCCGCGTTTCGCTGAATTTCAGGTTGGCCAAATCTTCTTAGTGGGCTTTAGGTTTTACTCATAAATTCATGATTTATAAGAACTAGATATTTTTTGGGTAATTGTTACCCAAAAGTGGGGACTGAAGCTTGACAAAAGATAAATAACTTCTCTCAAGTAACTGAAAAATATGAATATGTATTTTCTTTTGTCGACTGGCTGATTTTTTGCAACGTGAGCATGGCAACAACGGGTCGCCTTGGCGACCTGGGTGGAGTGCCATTAAATTGCTACTAATCGTGGCAAGGGTGCGCTTCAGAACGGACGCCCAGCGCGGGAACCCCTCAATGCAGATGCTGGAAAACGAAGTGCCCGACAAAGCGTCTGCGGCCACCAGTGGGTTTGCGGCGCCGTTGCGCGAGTTCAACCTGTTGCGTTGGTTTTCGATCATCAGCCTGTTGATCATCGCCTCGGTGGCCGGTGGCTTGGGCTATGTATCAACGCGCTTCGTGGTGCGCGACAGTGTGGAGCGAGACGCCAATCTCACCGCCCAATTCATCCAGGCCATGGCCCAGGCCGAGGTCCGCCATTCGCAATTGCCGCCGGGCACCACCATGGGTGAACTGCTCGATCCGCGCCTGGACCTGCAGCACCTGCAGTTCACCCCGGCGTTGGCCGAATCGACCCGTGTCGAATTCCTCGACCACGTCGAACACCTGCCCGATACCCTGCTGGCCAACGTCTACGCCCGGGACCGGACCATTGTCTGGTCCACCAACCCTCAGTTGATTGGCGAGCGGATCGAGGAGGATGGCGACCTGGAGCGCGCGTTCCGTTCGCGCAAAGCGGTGTCTGCCAGCTACCACCAGGCCGAGGACGACCGTGAAGAACAGAAGTTTCTGCGCGAACCCAAGTACCTGTTCATCGAGAACTACATCCCGCTGTTCGACAGCCAAGGCGAGCAGGTGCTGTCGATGGTGGAAATCTACAAGGAGCCGCAGGACCTGATCCGGCGTATCCAGCGCGGTTATGTACTGATCTGGGCCTCGACCCTGGTGGGGGGCGCGCTGATTTACTTTGGCCTGTTCTGGATCGTGCGCCGGGCGGCGCTGATGCTCAACCAGCAGCAGGACCGCTTGGTGGCCAGCGAAACCTACGTGGCACTGGGCGAAATGTCCTCTGCGGTAGCCCACAGCCTGCGCAACCCGTTGGCCAACATCCGCTCCAGCGCCGAACTGGCCCAGGAGATCGCCAACCCCACCGCGCAAAAGAACATCACCGACATCATCAGCCAGGTCGACCGCATGTCACGTTGGGTGCGCGACTTGCTGGTGTCGTTGCGCCCGACCAGTGACGAACCCGAGGCCGTGGACCTCGTCGCATCCCTTGAGGACACCCACCTGGCCTTCGCTCAGCAGATGGCGCGCAACGGCGTGCAGTTCTGCTATGAGGGCCCCGACGTACAGTGTGTGGCCAGCCAGCCGCTGCAGCTTACGCAGATCCTCAACAGCCTGTTTTCCAATGCCCTTGAAGCCATGCCCGCGGGCGGTGTGCTGCGCGCAGAAGTGAGCGTGCAGGACGGCCAACGGGCCGTGCTGCTGCTCAGCGATACCGGCAAGGGCATGAGCCAACAGCAGGAACGGATGGTGTTCAAGCCGTTCTTCACCACCAAGCAGGGCGGCCTCGGTGTAGGCCTGGCCCTGGTGCAACGCATCATGGAGCGTTTTGGCGGCTCGGTCAGCTTGAGCAGCCGCGAAGAGGAAGGAACCCGCGTAAGCCTTACTTTCAATATCGCAGCGGGAGGGGACCATGGAACACAGCATCCTGGTAGTCGAGGATGATGAAATCCTTGCTGACAACATACGCACCTACCTGAGCCTCAAGGGTTACGAGGTGACGGTCTGCCACAGCGCTGAGCTTGCGCTGGAGCAGATCAAGCAGGCCCAGCCCGATGCGGTGCTGACCGACAACTCGTTGCCAGGCATGAGTGGGCATGACCTGTTGCGCGTGCTGGTGGCGCAGGCGCCGGCGCTCAAGGTCATCATGATGACCGGCTACGGCAATGTCGAAGACGCGGTACAGGCGATGAAGGAGGGGGCCTTTCATTACCTGACCAAGCCGGTGGTGCTGGCCGAGCTCAAACTGACCCTGGACAAGGCCCTGGCGGCTGAACGGATGGAGCGCACCTTGTCGTTCTATCAGGAGCGCGAGGCGCAGAAGTCTGGCTTACAGGCGCTGATCGGCGAATCGCCGGTGATGCACAGCCTCAAGCACACCCTGCGCCAGGTGCTGGACGCCGAGCGGCGCATGGCCAGCGACGACCTGCCGCCGGTGTTGGTCGAGGGCGAGACCGGTACTGGCAAGGAACTGGTGGCCCGGGCCCTGCATTTCGATGGCTCGCGCAGCAAGGGCCCATTCATCGAATTCAACTGCGCGTCGATCCCGGCCAACTTGCTGGAGGCGGAGTTGTTTGGCCATGAAAAAGGCGCATTCACCGATGCCAAGGAGCGTCGCGTAGGCCTGGTCGAGGCCGCAGATGGCGGCACGCTGTTCCTCGATGAAATCGGCGAGATGGACCTTGTGCTGCAGGCCAAGCTGCTCAAACTGCTGGAGGATCGCAGCATCCGCCGCATTGGCGCGGTCAAGGAGCGCAAGGTGGACTTGCGGGTGATCAGCGCTACCAACTGCAACCTCGAACAGATGGTGCAGCAAGGCAAGTTCCGCCGCGACCTGTTCTTCCGACTACGCATCATCGCCTTGAAGGTGCCGCGGCTGTATGCGCGGGGGCAGGACATTCTGCTGTTGGCGCGGCATTTTTTAGCGCACCACGGGCGGCGCTATGGCAAGCCGAACTTGCGTTTTTCTGCCGAGGCGGAGGCCCTGATGCTGGGCTACAGCTGGCCTGGCAACGTGCGCGAACTGCGCAACATGCTGGAGCAGACGGTGTTGCTGGCACCCAATGAGGTGGTGCAGTCGCATCAGTTGAACCTGTGCATGACGCTGATCGACGAGCCATTGATTCAGCAGCAGGCACCCGCCGTATTCGAGATCCCACGGCATGAGCCAGAACCGGGTACCAGCCTGCCGGACATGGAGCGG
Organism: Pseudomonas sp. B21-031; assembly: GCF_024748985.1. Lineage (NCBI taxonomy): Bacteria > Pseudomonadati > Pseudomonadota > Gammaproteobacteria > Pseudomonadales > Pseudomonadaceae > Pseudomonas > Pseudomonas sp. B21-031. Next base: position 2,734,828 of record NZ_CP087181.1, read on the forward strand.
GATCTGGTGTGCAAGACCCTGGACCGGACCGACTGGAATGTGACCAAGTCGGCGCGGATGCTGGGGCTGTCGCGGGATATGCTGCGCTACCGGATTGAAAAGCTGGGGTTGACCAGGCCTGACAAGCGGCAGTGGTGAGCATTGCCCCTTTTTTAGGCCAAGCGCGCTCTGTGTGTAGGAGCAGCCTTGTGCTGCGAAGAGGCAGGTACTAGCAGCGAAGATTCACTGTGTAGTTGCCGGCCTCTTCGTAGCGCAAGGCTGCTCCTACAGGGGCTCAAGGGTTGCCGGTGCTCGTGCCTTGGCGCCCGGTGCCTTCCGAGCCACTGCCGTCCATCCCTGGCAAGTCTCGCCCATCCTTCTGAATCGCCGGCGGGCTTTCGGGGTCATTGCCCTCGATCCGCGGGTCGGTGTCGCGTGGCATCGGCTTTTCAATGGGGTTGAGGGTGCTGTCTACACCCGGTGTCGGCGCTGGGTTGTGCGGGTCGTCGGGGTAGGTGGGCCCAGTGCCGACCGCCAGGGCCAGCGGTGAAACCAGGACGGCTGCAAGCAGGAAGGGGCGGATCATGAGGCAGGCTCCTTTGCATCGAGATGGGGGCAAGGCTTCTATTTCGATTGGGCCATCAAGCCCGCGCCAGGTGCCCCCACCCCGATCAACGGTCACACCACCATCGACAGCAACATGATGAAGATGATGCCGACCACCGAAAGGATGGTCTCCATCATGCTCCAGGTCTTGAAGGTCTCGGCCACGGTCATGTTGAAGTACTGCTTCACCAGCCAGAACCCGGCATCGTTGACGTGTGACAGGATCAGCGAGCCGGCGCCAGTGGCCAGCACCAGCAACTCACGGTTGACCCCAGGCACCAGGTCAATCACCGGTGCCACGATGCCCGCGCCCGTGATGGTCGCGACCGTCGCCGAGCCCGTGGCAATGCGGATCACCGCCGCCACCAGCCAGGCCAGCATGATCGGCGAGATTTCGGCCTGTACCGCCATCTGCCCAATCACGTTGCCGACACCGGTATCCACCAGCATCTGCTTGAAGCCGCCACCGGCACCGACGATCAGCACGATGGCAGCGGTGGGCGCCAGGCTCTGGTCGAGCATCTTCATGATCTGCTGGCGGTTGAAGCCACGCGCCGCGCCGAAGGTGTAGAAGGCCAGCAGCAGCGCAGCGAGCAGGGCGGTGATGGGGTGGCCGATCAGGTCCATCCATTGGCGCACGATGTGCTCGGCCGGCAGGACCACGTCGGCGAAGGTCTTGAGCAGCATCAACGCCACTGGCAGCAGCACCGTGACCAATGTGATGGTGAAGCTCGGCAGGTTGCCCTGGTCGGACTCCTTGGCGATCTGGTCCATCAGCTCCTGGGATGGGTTGCCGGGGATATAGCGTGAAATGAAGTTACCGAACAGCGGACCGGCGATGATTGCAGTGGGCAGCGCAACGATCAGGCCGTAGAAGATGGTCTTGCCGATGTCAGCATGGAAGATGCCAATCGCCAGCAATGGCCCCGGATGCGGCGGCACCAGGCCGTGAACCACGGACAGGCCGGCTAGCAGCGGTATGCCGATTTTTACCAGCGAAACGCCGGAGCGCCGGGCGACGATGAACACCAACGGGATCAGCAACACGAAGCCGATCTCGAAGAACAGCGGAATACCGACCAGGAAGGCGGCGAACATCATGGCCCAGTGCACGTTCTTCTTGCCGAAGGCGCGGATCAGGGTCTGGGCGATCTGGTCGGCGCCGCCGGAGTCGGCCATCAGCTTGCCGAGCATGGTGCCCAGCGCCAGGACGATACCGACGAAGCCCAGCACGCCGCCGAAACCGTCCTGGAACGATTTCATCACCTTGGCCACCGGCATGCCGGAGGTGAGGCCGAGGAAGCCGGCTGCGAGGGTGAGGGCGACGAAGGGGTGCACTTTGAAATGGGTGATCAGCAGGATCAGCCCGACGATGGTGACCAGTGCGTCGAGCAATAGGAAGGTATCAGTAGCCAGTCCGAACATGGTTTTAATGCCTCGGTCTTATCGTTGTTTTGGGCGTAACTTTATGGAACTTTCAGGCGCTTTCATTGGTCGAGACAGCGCTGTCTTGGGTGAGCCGGATAAACCGCCAGGTTCACGCGGTTTGCGCCAGGTCCCGCTCACCGCAAGGCTTTAGCCAGGTGTCTACCGTCTCGGCCAAGGCGTCAATGGCCTGGGTGGCGTCCAGCGGCAAGGTCCGTGGTTCGCCACGCGGCGATTCGAGGGCCGCGAACTGGCTGTCGATGAGGCTCGCCGGCATGAAGTGGCCAGGGCGCGCCAAGACCCGTTTTTCGGCTTCGGCAGGGGTCAGCTCAAGGAACACGAACGCGAGACCCGGCATGGACGCGCGCAACGTTTCGCGGTAACGGCGCTTGAGTGCCGAACAGGTCAGGATGGGGCGTTCGCCCGACTGCACCGTGGCTTGCAGCTCTTGGCCAAGGCGCACCAGCCAGCCGGCTCGGTCGTTATCGTCCAGGGGGATGCCAGCGCTCATCTTGCGGATGTTTTCGGCAGGGTGGAAAGCGTCGCCTTCGATCAGGCGGCCGCCGCTTCTGGCAGCAATGGCAGCGCCGACGCAGCTTTTGCCGCAGCCAGCCACGCCCATCACCACAATGGCGGACAGGGGAGAATTCATCAGTACCTCCTGCGGGGTGAGATAGCGCTGTCTCGTCGTTGACGAACAGCCACCTCCCCGGTGTTATTGGTCTTGTCCTTACGCAGTATGGACGCTTGGCACAGTGCATGTGGAACCGCTACCAAAGATTACATTGCCTGCGTCCTGAGACAGCGCTACCTTAGTGGCCGTTCCCCTCCCTTGGCAAGTAGTAAAATTACAACATCCATGTCCCGCACAGGCTCTCGCACCACCGGTCGTCCCACCCTGGCAGAAGTCGCCAGGCTTTCCGGGGTTTCCCCGATCACCGCATCCCGCGCCTTGCGCGGCGTCAGCACGGTTGCCCCGGCGCTGGTGGAAAAGGTTGCCGCTGCTGCGGCGAGCTTGGGCTATGTCGCCAACCCGGCAGCCCGCGCATTGGCTTCAGCGCGCAGCCAGTCGGTGGTGGTGCTGATCCCGTCGTTGTCCAACCAATTGTTCATCGACACCCTCGAAGCTATTCACGAGGTGATGCGCCCGCGTGGGCTCGAGGTGTTGATCGGTAACTATCACTACGACATTGCCGAAGAAGAAAACCTGATCCGCAACTACTTGGCCTACCAGCCGTGCGGCATGCTGTTGACCGGTTTCGAGCGCAGTGATGCCGCAAGGCAGATGCTGGCGGCCAGTGGCGTGCCTTGCGTGCACATGATGGAGCTGGGCGGCGAGGCGGGCGCGTTGTCGGTGGGCTTCTCGCAGCAACAGGCCGGGCGTGCTGCAGCCAGGCACTTGATCGAGCGTGGGCGACGCCGGCTGGCGTTCATTGCTGCTCAGCTCGACCCACGGGTGATGCAGCGTGCCGAAGGCTTCCGCCAGGCCCTCGCCGACGCAGGGCTGCAGTCGACGGAGCTGGAGATCCTTGCACCGGAGCCTTCCTCGATCGCGCTGGGCAGTGCGTTGTTCAGCCAGCTGATGCAACAGGCGCCGGATGTTGACGGTATCTTCTTCTGCAACGACGACCTGGCCCAGGGCGCGGTCCTGCAGGCACTGCGCCAGGGCGTGGAAGTACCCCGCGAGGTGGCAATGGTAGGCTTCAACGACTTGCCCGCTTCAGCGCACATGGTCCCGCGGCTGACCTCGATTCGCACGCCCCGTGCTGCCGTTGGTCGCGGCGCCGCACAGGCCCTGCTGGCGTTGCTCGACGGCAAGCGGGTGGCCACCGAGCAGCAAGACCTTGGTTTCGAGTTGATGGTGCGCGAAAGCTCGTGACACGCGGTGCCTGGGTAGTGCCTGGGGGTATTAATTACAAAGTGATATCAATGTGCTTGCACGTCGCAGTTGCCCATCTATGCTCAGGACACCCCGCGCATAAAGGAGCCCGGCGTCATGTTCGATTTCCATCGCAAGTCCGACTTGGTCGAGATTCAGCGTAGTCACCAGGCACTGGCCAGCGCGCAAGCGAAACTGGCGGCAATCAGCCGTTCGATGGCGATGATCGAGTTCGCGCCCGACGGCACCATTCTCGACGCCAACGAGCGTTTCTGCCAGGCCATGGGTTACAGCGTCGAAGAGTTACGCGGCAAGCACCATCGGCTGTTTTGCGACCCGGCCTACGTCAAGACGGCCGAGTACCAGCAGCTTTGGCGCGAACTGGGGCAGGGCAAGGCCATTAGCGGTACCTTCGAGCGTGTCGACAAGGCCGGGCGTGAGGTTTGGCTCGAAGCCAGCTACATGCCGGTGCTGGATGAGCAGCGCCAGGTCACCAGCGTGATCAAGGTGGCGTCGGACATCAGCCAGCGCGTTATGCAAGAACACGAAAGCGAAAGCCTGCTCAAGGCCATCGGCCGCTCCATGGCGGTGATCGAGTTCACCCCTGCTGGGCGGGTGATCAAGGCCAACCAGAACTTTCTCAGCACCATGGGCTACCGCCTGGAAGAGGTGGTCGGGCGCCACCATGGGTTGTTCTGCCTGCCTCACGAGCGGGAGTCGTCGGCGTACCGTGAGTTCTGGGCATCGCTTAATCGGGGGGAATACCATTCGCACCGCTTTGAGCGTATCAACAAGCAAGGCCAGACGGTCTTTCTCGAAGCCTCCTACAACCCGATCTTCGACAGCAAGGGCCGGCTGTACAAGGTGGTGAAGTTCGCCAGCGACATCACCAGCCAAGTCTGCACCCAGCAAAGCGCCGCCGATGCCGCCCACGCCAGCTCCATGCAAACCGATGCCTGCGCCCGCAAGGGCACCGAGGTGGTGCAGCAGGCGGTGCAGGTGATCGAACAGATTTCCCAGGAGCTCAATGACGCCGCACGCAGCATCGATGCAGTCAGCAAGCAGTCGGACGTGATCGGGCAGATCGTCTTGACCATTCGCGGCATCGCCGACCAAACCAACCTGCTGGCGTTGAACGCGGCCATCGAGGCCGCGCGCGCCGGCGAACATGGGCGCGGTTTTGCCGTGGTCGCCGATGAAGTGCGCAACCTGGCGGCGCGTACCAGCAAGGCGACCCTGGAGATCGTCGACGTGGTGCGGCAAAACCATGACCTGTCGCTGTTGGCCGTGGCGAGCATGCAGTCGAGCCTGACGCGTACCGGCCATGGCGTGGCACTGGCCAACGAGGCCGGCACGGTGATCATGGAAATCCAGCAAGGGTCTCGCCACGTGGTCGATGCGATCAGCCAGATCAACTCGACGTTGCAATTGCACTGAGGGCGGCGCTGAGTTCGTGCAAAAGCGCCTGCATGCTGGCTTGCAACTGTTGCCGTAGCTCAGCCGTTGGCAGCCCCTGGGCCTGCGCCTGTTCAATGGCTTCGCAGTGTTTGACCAGCGTGCGCATCTTGAGCATTTTTGCCCCACCCTTGATGCGGTGGGCCAAGGCGCGCACGGCGTCGCTACTCGCCTCTGGCCCGAGTGCACGCAGTGCGGCCAGGTCTTCATTGGCGCTTTGTGACAGCTGTTCGAGCAGGTGCCGGGTGAGCTGTTCATCGTCCTGAGTCAAGTGGCGCAGCTCGCTCAGGTTGAAACCGCTGCCTTGGGCCTGCACAGGCGGTGTGTGCGTGCTGGCCTGGGGTAGGTGGTTTTTCAGGGTTTGCAGGCCAATCGGTTTGAACAGGCATTCGTCCATGCCACTGGCCAGGCAGCGGGCACGTTCCTCGGCTTGCGCGTTGGCGGTGACGCCGAGGATCCTGCAGGCCGTCAACTCGCCTTCGTCTTCCAACTGGCGTATGCGGCGGGTCAGCGCGTGGCCGTCCATGATCGGCATGCTGCAGTCGGTAATCACCAGGTCGAAGCGCGCTGCCTGCCACCGTGCCAGTGCGGCTTCGCCGTTTTCGGCCAGGGTTACGCGATGCCCCAATGTGTGCAGTTGCCGTTCCAGTAACAGCAGGTTGGCGGGGTAGTCGTCGACCACCAGAATATTTAGCGGCCCGCTGCTGGCTTCCAGCACCGGAGCGCGCTGTTCGGCAGGTGCGGGTGCTTGGCTGGCGGGCAATTGCAGGCAGACTTGCACCTTGGTGCCCACGCCTTCGACGCTGTGCAGGCTCAAGGTGCCGCCCATCAATTCGGCCAAGGTGCGGCTGATCACCAAACCCAGGCCGGCGCCCTGGCGTGCCCGCGGGCCATCGGCCTGGGCGAAGGCATTGAACAGCCGGGCCTGATCTTCTGGGCTGATCCCAATGCCGGTGTCGCGTACGCAGAGTTCGACCTGCAGGTCGCCGTTGTCGTTGGCGGCCGACAGGGTAAGGCTGGCATGCACTTCGCCACGCTCGGTGAACTTGATGGCGTTGCTGATCAGGTTGGACAGTACCTGCTTGAGCCGCAAAGGGTCTGCCATGACCCAGCCAGGTGAGGAGGGCAGCGCGCTGTGCAGGTGCAGGCCTTTGATCCGCGCATTGCCTTCGAATACCCGCAGCGTGTTGCGCACCAGTTCGACCAGGTTGGTCGGCACCGGTTGCAGGGTCATGTGCCCGGACTCGATGCGTGAGATGTCGAGGATGTCGCCGATCAACTCCAGCAGGCCAATGGCTGAGTCGTGGGCTGTCTGCAGGGTCTGAGTATCACAGCGGCCCGCGCGGCTGTCCTCGAGGGCCAGTTCGAGCAGGCCGATCACCGCATTCATTGGCGTGCGGATCTCATGGCTCATGGTGGCCAGGAAGGTGCTCTTGGTCTGGCTGGCCTGTTCGGCATCGTCCTTGGCCTGGCGCAGCTGTTCGAGCAGGCCGCGGCTCAAGGCTAGCTGGGCTTGCAGGGCGTGCTGGGCGTCGGTGCGCTGGTGGATCAGTTTGCGCAGGTAGGTGTTCCAGAACACCACCCCGGCCAGCAGCAGGGCGGACAGCACCAGCACTTGCAGCGCCAGTGTACGGTAGTCGCGCCATGGGCTGTCACTGACCAGCGTGCTGGTACGCCAGCGGTTGATCAGTTGGTCCAGCTCTTCGGGTGGGATGCTCAGCAGCGCCTTGTCGAGTATGGCCTGCAGCTGCGGTTGGTCCGGGGCCACGGCAAATGCCGCGATGGCCGGGCTGTCGTCCAGCACGCTGGCGATGCGTAATTGGTCCTTGAACACATGGTTGATGTAGTAGCTGGCGTTGATGTAGTTGCTCAGGGCAACGTCGGCGGCGCCACTGGCCACCGCTTCCATTAGCCCGAGAGGGTTGTCCACTTCGACCACCTTGGCGCGTGGGAAGCGGCGCTGCAGTTCTGCGCGCTGCGGCGAGCCACGTACCAGGGCGACGCGCTGGCCATCGAGGGCTTTGGCCTGCGCCGATGAGGTGGTGTCGTTGCGGGTCACCAATACCCTGGGGCTGACCAGGTAAGGGCGGGTGAAGCGCAGCTGTTTGGCACGCTCAGTGCCGTAGCCCAGCGCACCGATCATCTGCGCGTCGCCGCGCGTCAGGCGCTCGATCATTGCTTGCGCCGATTGGCTCTCGATGGGTTTGAAGTGCAGGCCCGTGCGCAGGGAAATCTGCTTGAGCAGCTCAAGGGTGATGCCGCTGGTACGGTGCTGTGCATCATTGAACGTCAGCGGTGCCAGTGAGGTGTTGATCAGCACCTTGACGATCGGGTTGTGGGCGATCCAGGCTTCTTCTTCGGCGGTCAAGGCCGTCAGGTGGCGCTCCAGCAGTAGGCTGGTGTTGCCGCTGGTCCAGCGGCGCAGGATGGTCAGGCGCTCGCTCTCGGTGATTCTGGCCAACGCCTTGTCGACTAAACGGCGCAAACGGGGGTTGTCTTCAGCCATGGCAAACGCAAAGGCACCCGGGGCTACCTGGCAGAAATGGTCGATCTTCAAGGTGCCCTGGTAACTCTTGCCAATAAAGAAGTCGGTGCTGATGGCATCGCCCAGATAGGCGTCGGCCTCACCCAGATCGACCGCGGCAAGGCCGGCTAGGGTCGAGCGGTACAGGCTCAATTGCGCCTTGGGGTACAGCGAGCGCACGGCGCTGGCGGGCAGGTAGTGGTCGACCATGGCCAGGCGCAGGCCGTCGAGGTCGAGGGCGTTTTTCAGGGTGCGGCCTTCGCGGGTGACGATCACCGGCAGGTCGTCGGCGTAGGGCGAACTGAGGCCCAATTGGGCGTCTGCCGCCTCGAAGGCGTTGGAGCTGCCCAGCAGGTCGATGCGGCCCTCGCGCAGCGCGGCGATGGCTGCGTGGCGGTTGTCGAAGCGTCGCACCGCTACCGGGATACCCAGCTGTTCGGCGATGATGCCTGCATAGTCGGCGCTCAGGCCTTCGTAATCACGCTCGCTGATGTTGATCTCGAACGGCGGGTAGTCAGGCTTGGAGCTGCCGAGTACCAGCTGGCCGCGTTGCTGCAGCCATTGGCGGTCCTGGTCGCTCAGTTGCAGGGGCGGCGCGGCGCTGATCGAGCGCGCCAGCAAATGCCGTGGTTCGCTGTCGGCGAACAACCCGGGAGAACTGGCCATGCCGATGGCCAACAGGATGCTCGCCAGCAGGCGCGTCATGGCGGCTGGGCTCAGTTGACGCTGTTGCGTTTGGCCAGATCGACCATTTCTACCAACGACTCTGTCTTGAGCTTGTCCATGATGCGGCCCCGGTAGGTGCTGATGGTTTTGGCACTGAGGTTCATGCAGGTGCCTATATTCTTGTTGTTTTCACCGCGTGCAAGGCGCCGCAACACTTCCATTTCGCGATTGGACAAGCTGTCCAGCCGTATCGATTCACTCTCCAGTGAATTGCTGTTGACCGACATCTGCGGGAAGGTCGAGTAACCTTTTACCAGGGCCTTGAGCGCAAACAGCAGGGCCTCGTGGTCTTCGTCCTTGGTGACGAAGGCGCCAATGCCGGCATCCAGGCAGCGCCTCACGTACAGGTCGGTGGCCTGCCCGGTCAGCACCATGATCTTGGGCACTGGCTCCAGGCACTGAAGGCGCTTGATGACCTCCATTCCGTCCAGACCGGGCAAGCCAATGTCCAGCAGCACCACGTCCGGCCGCAGTTCGCGTGCTACCTGAGCCACTTCGCTGCCATTGGCAACTTCACCCACAACGCGAAAGCGCTCCCGCTCGAGCAGCAGGCGCAGGGAGAGCCGGACAATTGGGTGGTCGTCGACGATCAGGACGGTAGTCATGAAGAAAACTCCTGTAGGGGTGTGGTCCGCTTCCTGGAACACTCAGGAATACGTCTGCAAGCGGGTTTATCGGAAGCGCTGCAAGATACGGCCATTCCCTACGTTTGGTAATGCCGAGTATAGAGTTGTTGAATAACCCTGTATGTGTTGTTGAAAATTCCTACAAAAAACAGGGATAGGCATCGCCCGCGTGGCGTGGCGATGCCTATTTGTAAACGGCCGTTAGGCGCAAGCGGTGTGAGGTTTGCGCACGCGCTGGGTCGAGGCGGGGTTGTTGGCCAGTGCTTGGCCGACCCGTGGCGGGCGTGCCAGCAACTGGCCGGAGCAGTTGGGGCAGCGGCCGTGTAGGCGGGTGTCGGCGCAGGCACGGCAGAAGGTGCATTCGAAAGAGCAGATCAATGCGTCTGGGCTATCACCCGGCAGGTCAGCGTCGCAGCACTCGCAATTGGGTCGTAATTCCAGCATTGGCGTAGCTCCAGGTGGCAGGGGGAGCCCTGAGTCTGCTACGCCAGCGCCAACGCTGGCAATGCTCAGTCGCCTGGGCGATAGAGGTGCGCGTGCCCGGCACGGTACAGGGCCGACTCGGCGAAGGGCGTTTCCCCCAGCACATGGCCGACAAGAATCAGCGCAGTGCGGCGAAAATCCTTCAGCGCCACGCGCTCGACGATATCGTCAAGGGTGCCCCGCACCCAGTCCTGGTCCGGCCAGGTGGCGCGATGGACCACGGCAACCGGGCATTGCGGGCCGTAGTGCGGCAACAGTTCGCTGACAATACGCGGCAAGTTTTTTACGCCCAGGTGGATGGCCAAGGTGCTGCCATGGCGTGCCAGGTCGGCCAGTTGCTCGCCGGGCGGCATCGGCGAAGTGTCGCCAAAGCGCGTGAGAATCACCGTTTGCGACACCTGCGGCAAGGTCAGCTCGCAGCCCAGCAGGGCCGCACTGGCGGCCGTGGCAGTGACGCCTGGGATGATCTGGTAGTCAATGCCCAGCTCACGCAGGTGGCGGATCTGCTCGCCGATTGCGCCATACAGGCTCGGGTCACCGCTGTGCACACGGGCGACGTCCTGGCCTTGCGCGTGTGCCGTGCGCATCGCACTGATGATCTGTTCCAGGTGCAGTTCGGCGCTGTTGATCACGGTCACGGCCTGGTGGCCTTCGAGCACAGCCGCAGGGACCAGCGAGCCGGCATAGATGATCACTGGGCACTGGCGGATCAGGCGCTGGCCCTTGACCGTGATCAGTTCCGGGTCGCCGGGGCCGGCGCCAATGAAGTAGACCGTCATGGAAAGTCCTTGCAATGAAAGGGATGCTGCGATTATCGCCCGCAGGCCAGGGCGAGGGTAGCCGGCCCGAGCACTTGGCGTGTGACCCGCAGCCGGGCTGTGCCGAGGTGCTGGCTGGCCATGGCCAGCGCCGCGCTTTCAGCGACGCCCCAACAACCGCTGTGCGCATGGGCGATGGCCGAGCGATGGCTGAGCAGGGGTTCATAGGGCTGAAGTTGCCCGGCATCGTACAGCAGCAAGGGCAGGCCTAGGCGTTTTGCAAGCTGCTGCAGGCCAGGTTCGTCGACCTTAAGGGCGATGCTGGCGATACCGCGCAGTGCTGACAGCGCCAAGCCATGGTCAGCCAAGGCTTGGCGCAGCAGGTTTTCGAGGGTGTCCGCCGGGCAACCCCGGCGGCAGCCAAAGCCGGCGTACAGCGCCGGCAGGGTGGCGTCTAAAACCATCAGGCCTGGCTGGAGCGGCGGTACAGCCACGCGCTGAACAGGCCCAGGGCGAGCCAGAAGGCGGCGTTTGTCAGCCAGCTGGCGACCTTGAACTGGGCTTCCAGGGCTTCAGGGGCGAGGCTTTGATGCACCTCAGGTTGCGGTGCACCGATGACATGCGGCAGTACCAGTAGCACGGCGCCTAGCGCTTTCACCAGCCAGTGGCGGGCAAATACCAACAGGGCCAGGCCCAGTGCGGTTGCGCTTGCAGTGCCGATCCACCAGGCCTGGCGTTGCCCCAGGTCAGCGGCAGCGGTGCCCGGCAGCTCGGGCGGCAGGCCCAGGGTCGGGGCCAGGCAGAACACGGCGAACCCCGCCAGGCCCCACAGGGCGCCGGTGGCCGCGCGCTTGGGTTCACGCAGGCTGTACAGGGCGACCAGTATCAGCGCGAAGCCGACCGCTACCACCAGGTTGCCCCCGGTGGTGGACAGCACGCGTTGCCAGCCGTCTTCAGGCGACCAGGCTTCTGCGCTGTGTTCATGGGCAGCGGCCCCTTCGGCGCCGTGTTCGTGATGTTCGGCAACAGGGGCTGCGGATTCGTAGGTTTCTGCTTCAAGGATCAACGGGGCAACCCAGAAGTTTTGCAGCAGGGTCAGCAGCAAGGCCGCAAGCAGCCCGCTGAAGCCCGCGGTACGGGCAATGCGCATGATCATGGGGCGTACTCAGTGGCAGGGGAAGGCGGCGCTGTGGCGGGTGTCGTGCGCCGCGTTGTGCACGGCTTCGATGTGCGAGAAGCCGGCAAAGTACACCAGGCACAGGCCCAGCAGGCTGGCGCCGACGGCGATGACGACACGCTGACTGAGGGTGACGGGGGTGGCAATGCTGTGTTTGGCGCTGGTGACGGGCATGACGCGTTCCTCTGCTTTTTGTGGGCAATGGGCAAGCGCGGCAGCCCCGAACGTGATCCGCCCAGGGGAATGCGACAGCGCCCGCCCACCGCGGGGTGTTCATGAACGTCAGGCCGGTCTCCGGGCTCACGAGGAGGAGCAGGGCTCCTGAAAAGCGCCCCTTCCCATGCCAGATGATGCGGCACAGTGGTCTAGACGCTTCGCTCGCTTACCGTTGCGGGGGCAGCACCGGCTTGGTCGCGCCCTAGTCGAGGGCCTACGACGCACCGGTTTCCCGTTTCACCCCCTGAGGGGCACCTGAACGCGAGGCATTAGGAGACCACGAGGCAGGTTTTCCGTCAATTGCACAGCGGTGTGCGCGTGAAAAGTATTTCAGAAGTTGTAGGTTAGCAATTTTCGGGTTTTGCAGTGCCTGTGAGTTCCAGCGCCGCCCGTGCGGCGCTCGGCCTCACAGGCGCCAAAAAAATCCAGCCATGCACTAAGCCGTCCGCGCGCTACGTCCAGCCTCCCGCTGCGCCACCAACCCGCGAATCCGCGGAATCAGTTCCTGCCCATACTCCACCGCATCGCGCAACTGATCGAACCCGCGGAACAGGAAGGTGCTAACCCCCAGGTCGTAGTACGCCAGCGCCGCCTCAGCCACCTGGTCCGCCGTCCCTACCAGCGACGTCGAGTTGCCTGCGCCACCGCCCAACGCGGCAATCTCGGTCCACAGCCGGGTGTCATGCACCTTGCGCTGGCTGGCCAACTGCAACAGGCGCTCTGAGCCGGTGTTGCTCTTGCCGAAGTTCTTCTCGCGGCGGTTGCCCTGGCGGAGGCCGATGCGCGTCTGCGCATCGGCCAGAATGCGCTCGGCACGGTCCCAGGCTTGCTCCTCGGTAGCCCCCAGGATCGGCCGCAGCGACAGGCTGAAGCGGATGTGCTTTTCACGCCCATAACGGGCCGCAGCCTTGCGCACTTTGGCAATACGCTCGCGCACCTGCTCCAGCGGTTCGCCCCACATCATGTACACGTCGGCATGCTTGGCCGCGACTTCGACGGCTGCATCCGAAGCACCGGAGAAGTAGATGGGCAGCGGCTGCACGGGCTTGACCAGGGTCAGGTTGTCTTCGACCCGGTAGTGCGTGCCGTTATGGTCGAAGGGTTCGGTGCGGGTCCAGGTGTCGCGCAGCACCTGCAGGTACTCGTCGGTACGGGCATAGCGGGCGTCCTTGTCGAGGAAGTCGCCGTCGCGCTGCAGGTCGCCGCTGTCGCCGCCGGTGATGACGTTGATCGAGGCGCGACCACGGCTCAACTGGTCAAGGGTGGCGAACTGGCGAGCGGCGAAGGTCGGGGCCTGAAAGCCCGGGCGGTGTGCGACCAGCAGGCCGATGCGCTCGGTCAGTGCGGCGACGTAGCTGGCCAGGATCAGCGAGTCGGGTGCGCTGGTGTTGACCGCCAGCAGCGCCTTGTCGAAGCCGCCGTACTCCTGGGCCTGGGAGAATGCCTTGATGAAGTCAAGGTCGACCAGCGGGCCGCGTGGTGCCTGTGATTCGCTACCTTCCTGGGGGCCAATGAGGCCAATGAATTCGAGGCTCATGGAACAGAACTCCTTGTTGGGGTGGGGTCAGGCAACGGCCGGCTGGGTGCGGCGCTGGGTGTTGCGGTTTTCCGGCACGCTGAGGCCGAAGTTGTCGCGCAGGGTGGTGCCGGTGTAGGCGCTGCGCACCAGGCCACGGGCCTGCAGCAGCGGCACCACCTGCTCGGTGAAGGACTGCAGGCCGTCGGGGAGCAGCGCGTTGATGATGAAACCGTCGGCGGCGCCCTGTTCGAACCAGTGCTGCAGGGCATCGGCCACCTGTGCCGGGGTGCCAACGAAGTCGCGGCGGGGGCGCGAGAAGCGCAGCGCCAATTCGCGCAGGGTCAGGCCTTCGTCGCGGGCCAGTTGCTTGAGCTGGTCCGAGGTGCCCTTGTGGCTGTCGTTGCCCAAGGTGCCGAGGTCGGGGAAGGGCGCGTCCAGGTCATGCTGACTGAAGTCGTAGTCGTTGAACGGGCGGCCAAGGGCGACCAGTGCGTCCTCGATGCTTACCAGGTCCACGGCCTGCTGGTAGCGCTGCTCGACTTCCTCGGCGTCACGGCCAACGATAGGGCGGATGCCGGGCAGGATGAACAGCGCGTCGGGGTTGCGACCATGGCGTGAGGCGCGTTGCTTGAGGTCTTGGTAATAGGCATGGGCGTCGTCGAACGACTCGGGGCTGACGAAGAGGGCATCGGCGTTCTGTGCCGCGAAGTTGCGACCCTCTTCTGACACGCCAGCCTGGAAGATCAGCGGTTGGCCCTGCGGTGAACGTTGGATGTTCAGCGGGCCCTTGACCTTGAAGAACTCGCCCTGGTGGCCCAAGGTGTGCAGTTTGGCCGGGTCGAAGAACTGCCCGCTTTGTTTGTCACGGGTGAAGGCGTCGTCTTCCCACGAGTCCCACAACCCCTTGACCACGTCCACGTGCTCGCGAGCAATTCTGTAGCGCACAGCATGGGGCGGGTGTTCGGCCTTGCCGAAATTGTCGGCGGTACCCGAAAGCCAGGAAGTGACCACGTTCCAGCCGGCGCGCCCGCCGCTGATAAGGTCCAGCGAGGCGAACTGGCGCGCCACCTGAAACGGCTCGGTGTAGCTGACGGTGACCGTGGCCACCAGGCCGATGTGGTCGGTTACCGCAGCCAATGCCGAGAGGATGGTCAGCGGCTCGAAACGGTTGAGGTAGTGAGGGCTGGAGCGGGCGTGGATGTGCAGGCTGTCGGCGATGAAGGCGAAGTCGAACTTCGCCGCCTCGGCCAACTTCGCCTGTTGTTTGTAGAAACCAAAATTGACGCTGGCATCGGCAAGCGCCTGAGGGTGGCGCCATTCGCCCCAGCCGTGGCCGACGCCATGGATCATGGCGCCCAGGCGGATCTGTCGTTTGCTCATGGGAATACCTGTGGGTTGTGCTGCAAATGGAATCGATACCGCCATGCGTCACCGCGCGCGGGGGCGCCGGTGAAGCAGGGTGAGTGATAGGGAAGGGGCATGCGTGCAAGGCTCCTGGCGTGGTCGTGGTGGACGGCCTCCGCCAGGAATGGGGTCGGTCTGGAGTGACCTTAGCGGGTATGGGGTAAGGTTGTGAAAGGCTTTGTGGTTCTATGCTAATTATGTTTTTCAGGTATTTACAGATCTTATTTAGATGCAAATAAATAATATTGAGTCATGGCTTATGCTGCGACTTTGTGCCCAGGGATGGCCGCGATCAGTTCACGGGTATAGTCACTCGTTGGCCGATCGAACACCTCGTCTACCGTACCTTGCTCCACCACCTGCCCTTGGCGCAGCACCAGTACGTGGTCTGCCATGCTCGCCACCACTGCCAGATCATGGGACACCAGCACATAGGCGATCCCCAGTTCGCGTTGCAGCTCATCGAGCAGCGCCAGGATCTGCGCCTGCACCGAGACATCCAGTGCACTGACCGGCTCGTCGAGCAACAGCAGCTCGGGTTGCAGGGCCAATGCCCGGGCAATGGCCACGCGCTGGCGCTGGCCACCGGACAGCTCGCGGGGCAGGCGGTCCAGGTAGCTGACGGGCAGGTGCACGCGTTCGATCAGCTCACGGGCCGCCTGCTCCAGCGCGGGGCCTTTGAGCAGGCCGAACGACACCAGGGGCTCGACGATGCTGTCGAACACCGTGAAACGGGGGTCAAGGGCCGCGAACGGGTTTTGCTGGACCAGTTGCATGCGCTGGCGCAAGGGCCGAAACGCACGCCAGCCAAGGCCGGTAACGTCCACTTGGTCGAACAGAATGCGGCCTTGGCTGGGCGCCTCCAGGCCGAGCGCGAGGCGCAGGGCGGTGCTTTTGCCAGAGCCGGACTCGCCGACGATGGCCAAGGTCTGCCCTGGGTGCACCTGCAGGCTGAGGCCCTGCAGGGCGACGAAGCGGTTGTGCTGGCCCTTTGTCTTCGGCAACTCGAATGTCTTGCCGATACCTTCCAGGCTCAGGATCGGTTGCGTACCTGGCGCCAACGGCCCTGGCCGCCGGCGATGGGTAAAGGCGGGCGCTGCAGCAAGCAAGTCACGCGTATAGGGGTGCTGTGGTGCCTGAACGACGAGGCGAGGCGGGCCTTGCTCGACCAGTTCACCCTGTTTCATCACCAGCAAGCGGTCGGCGCGGTCGGTGGCCACGCCCAGGTCATGGGTGATGATCAGCAGCGAGATGCCCCGTTCGGCCACCAGCCGTTGCAGGTGATCGAGGATCTTGCGTTGCACCGTCACGTCCAGCGCGCTGGTGGGTTCGTCAGCGATGATCAGGCGCGGGGTGCCGGCCAGGGCAATGGCGATCAGTACCCGTTGGCGCATGCCGCCCGACAGTTCGTGCGGGTATTGGCGTGCGCGCAGGGCCGGCTGGTCCAGGCCGACCTGGCCCAGCAGCGCCAGCACATCGGCGTCGAGGCTGCGGTAACGGCGGCCATGGGCCAGGGCCAGTGCTTCGCCGATCTGCTGGCCAACGCGCAGTGTCGGGTTGAGGCTGACCATCGGGTCCTGGGGCACCAGGCCGAGGGTACGGCCGCGTAGGTGGCGCTTCTGCCGTTCGCTGGCCTGGGCCACGTCGATGCCATCGACCCACAACTGGCCGCCGTCGACTCGGGCAGTGCCCGGCAGCAAGCCAAGCAGCGCGTTGGCCAAGGTCGACTTGCCCGAACCGGACTCACCGACAATGGCCACGGTCTCGCCTTGTGCCATGGAAAACGACAGGCGTTTGACTGCCTGGGTGGTATGGCCACCCGCGTGGTAGCTGACGCTGAGGTCGCGCACGGCGATCAGGGGGTGTTGGCTCATCGATGGTGCTCCTCGAAGGTACGGGCGAGATGGTTGAGGCTGAACACCACAGCGACCACGAACAGGCCCGGTAGCAGCGACACCCACGGGGCAGTGATGAGGAAGTGGCGGCCGTTGGCGATCAGCGTGCCCCATTCTGCTGCCGGGGGCGCCGCCCCAAAGCCGAGGAAGCTCAGGCCGGCGGTGGCCAGGATCGCGGCGCCGAAGTCCAACGTGGCAAGCACCGCGACCGGTCCCCAGGCGTTGGGCAGGATGTGCCGCAGCAAGGTGCGGCACCAACTGGCGCCCCCCAGGCGCGCGGCTTCGACATAGGGCAAGGTCTTGACCCGCAGCACCTCGGCGCGGGTGGTGCGGGCAAAGCCCGGGATGATGCCCACGCCGACGGCGATCGCCACAGGCACCGTACCGAAGCCGATGGCGGTGACAATCGCCAGGGCCAGCAGCAGGCCAGGCAGGGCCAGCAGCACGTCGATTACACGCATGAGCGCCGCGTCGACTCGCCCTCCGGCAAACCCGGCCAACACACCCAAGCCAAGGCCACCAGCCAGGGCGATGCCCACCGCCAGCATTGCCGCTTGCACCGACAGGCTGGCGCCGTACACCACGCGTGCATACAAGTCGCGGCCCAGTTCGTCGGTACCGAACCAGTGCGCGGCACCCGGCGCGGTCAGCTTGGCCGCAGGCGAGGTGGCATAGGGGTCGAAAGGGGTCAGCCACTGCGGCACCACGGCGGCGGCTAGCGCAAACATCACCACCAGCAGCGCCAGGGCGAAACCTGGGCGCGATAACAAAGGCGCCACTGCCTGGCCCAAACGCTGCACGCGGGTGCGGCGCTTCCAGGGCGTGGCGGATGCGGCGGCACGGAACGGGCGGGTATCGGTGGTCATGGTCAGGTCACCTTCGTGGCATGTGTGATGCGGGGGTCAAGGTAGGGGTAGAGCAGGTCGACGATCAGGTTGACCAGCACGAAGGCAGCTGCCGATACCGCGACGATCGCCAGCACCACCGGGATGTCTTGGCGCAACACCGCTTCCTGGGCCAGCCGACCGACACCGTTGCGCGAGAAGATGGTCTCGACCAGCACGGCGCCGGACACGGTATTGCCCACTTGCAGGCCCACCAGGGTGAGAATCGGCAGGGCCGCGTTGCGCAGCGCGTGCCGGGCCTGCACCTGGGCGCGGCTCAGCCCCTTGGCGAACGCCATGGCGATGTAGGGCTCGTGCCACACGCCTTGGAAACCGCGTTGCAGCACCTGGGCATAGACTGCGGCGCTGGGGATGGCCAGGGTCACGGCCGGCAGCACCAGGCTGGCGAAGCCTTGGCTGCCGGTGGCCGGGAACCAGCCCAGGCCGAAGGCGAAGACCTGGATCAGCAGCAGCCCCATCCAGAACACCGGCACCGAGAACCCCAGTGAAGGCAAGCGTGACAGCGCCACCTTCAGCGGCCGCCATTGCAGGTACGCGGTGAGGTAGGCCAGGCCGATGCCCGCCAGCAACGACAGCACGATGGCCAGGCCGGCCAGTGACAAGGTCTGCGGCAGGCGCTCGGCCAGTAGCTCAGTCACCGGCCTGTTCAGCGACAGCGAACGGCCCAGGTCGCCTTGCAGCGCGCGCCACAGCAAGTCTAAGTACTGCTCGAAAATCCCCTGGTCCAGCCCGTAGTAGGCGCGCGCCTTGGCCAGGTCTTCGGGCGACAGGCCGTCGGCCTCCATGCCCGAGGCGCTGAGCATGATCGCCAAGGTGTCCCCGGGGAGCAGGTAGAGAATGAAGTAGGTAATGGTGTAGGCCCCCCATAACACCAGCAGCGCCTGGCCGATGCGCCCGATCAGGTAGCGGTTCATGGCTGGGCGACCTGGATATCGCTGAGGAAGGCAAAGCCCTCGGCGGTCCAGCGGAAGTCCTTGACCCTGGGCGCGGTGGCGGCCTGCCAGACACGCTCGTACAACGGGAACGCCGAGGCCTGGTCGATGAGCAGGTCCTGCAGTTGGCCGTAGGCCTGGGCACGCTGAGCGTCGTGGGTGGCGGTAATGCCGTCGTCGAACAGCGCCTGGGCCTGGGTCAGGGTCTGGGGCTCGTAGGTATTGGTGGCGAGGGTGGCACTGTTGGCGGCGCGCGGGTCGAGGATGGTCTGGAGGATGATCGGGTCGGCGCGGGTCATGTAGGTGGAGGTGAGGTCGTAATTACCCGAGGCATTGCCTGCGACCCATTCGGCGCGGGTCAGTACATTGAGCTTGAGGTCGATGCCCACTTTGCGCAGTTGGTCCTGGATCAGCACGTCGCCAGCGCTTTCGGCCGGCGTTAGGTTGTAGCTCAAGGTCAGGCGCTTGCCATCCTTGTGCCGATAGCCATCATCGCCCTTGCTCCAGCCGGCGGCGTCGAGCAAGCGCTCTGCGCCGTGTGGGTCGTAGGCGAGCTTGTCGGCCTGGGCCTTGAAATACGGGGTGGTGACGTCATAAACCCCGGTCACCACCGGGAACTCGGCGTTGTAGACGGTGTGGGCGTAGCTGGTGCGGTCGATGGCTTTCTGCAAGGCCAGGCGTACCTGGCGATCACCCAGCAGCCGGTCGTTGCGGGTGTTGGGGTAAAGGTTCAGCGCCGGGCCTGGCAGCGAGCGGCTCTGAATAGTCGCACCCTTGGCCTGGAACAGCTTCAGGTCGACTTCGGAGAACGGGTTGCGCGGCCAGAGGATGTCGGCCTTGCCCTGCAGAAACAGGCCGTTGCGCACGCTTTCTTCGGGGATGTAGCTGATGTCCACGGCATCCAGGTGGGCTGCGCCGGGGTTTTTCACGTTGGCCGAGGCCCAGGCGTAGTCGGGGCGTTTCACCAGGCGTGCGCCGACTTCCGGGGTGTAGTGCTCGAGCACGAACGGGCCAGTGCCGATGATCTTGCCCAGCGAACGCTCTTGGGCGCTGAGCGCGTAGGACGCGGGCGCCAGGATGGCCAGGTTGGTGGTCGAGGTGGCCTGCAGGAAACCCGCATTGGGACGGGCAAGCACCAGGCGCACGGTGAAGTCGTCGACCACGTCGGCGTGGTCGTAGCCCGCGAGGTAGGTCGCGCCGAAGGTGGCGGGCAACTGCGTGGCGAAGGCTTTGTTGGTGTCGAAGGCCGTCTTCACGGCGTGGGCGTCGAAGCGCTCGCCGTTGCTGAAGCTGACGTCCTGGCGCAGGTGGAAGGTGTAGGTGAGGGCGTCATCGCTGACCTCCCAGCTTTTTGCCAGCCAGGGGATGATGCGGCCGCTGTCCGGGTCCTGGTCGGTGAGGGACTCGGCGACATTGCGCAGCAGCACACGGTGTTCGAGCCAATAGACCTGGAAGGGGTCGACGCTGACCAGGGTGGTGTTGTCGCCCCAGAAAGCGATAGTGAGGGTTTTGCTGGTGTCCTCGGTGGCGGGAGAGCAGCCGGCGAGGGCGAGCACCAGGGCGCAGGCGTTAAGCAAGTGGCGGGCACGGGGGAGTGGCGGCATGGGGGCGTTCCTTCTGATGTCATTGGGTTGCCTGGGCTTGCCCGCGAAGAGGCCAGCCCAAGCAGCAGCGGTCTGCCAGTCAGTCCTGGTAGTCACGCCCCTCACGGTCCAATTGGCGGATCAGCGCATCCCAATGCCGCTGAATCCCTTCGCCAAGCCCGTCGGAAAACCGTTTGGACTGCTCGTGCACCTTGGCAATCGCCGCCGGTGCCGCATGCAGCAACTGGTCATTGCCGCCGGCCTGCGCCGCCACCTGGATGTTGCACGCCCGCTCCAGCCCATGCAGCTCGCGGAACGCATGCTCGACACTGACCCCGCCGGTCAGCAGGCCGTGGTTGCGCAGGATCAGGATGTTGCTGTCACCCAGGTTGGCAACCAGGCGCTGTTGCTCGTCCAGGTCCAGGGCGACGCCTTCGTAGTCGTGGTAAACCACCCGGCTGTAGTAGGCCAGCGCGTGCTGGGAGATCGGCAGCAGGCCATCCCGCTGGGCCGACACGGCGGCGCCGTCGCGGGTGTGGGTGTGCAGCACCGCCTTGAGGTCGTGCCGCGCGCGGTGAATGGCGCTGTGAATGACGTACCCGGCCTGGTTGATGCCCAGCCCCAGTGGGTCGTCGATGATCGTGCCGTCGACGTCCACCTTGACCAGGTTGGAGGCGGTGATTTCATCGAACAGCAAGCCAAAGGCGTTGATCAGAAAGTGCTCGTCTGGCCCGGGCACCCGCGCCGAAAAGTGCGTGTAGATGTGGTCGGTCCAGCGGAACAATGCCGCCAGGCGATAGGCAGCGGCCAGTTTTACCCGCACCTCCCATTCCTCGGCACTGACCCGCTGGCGAACGGTGTTTGTTTGTGGGGATACGACAGACAATGAACTCATGGTGTGCTCCAGAAGAGAGGGTCAGTAGCCACGCTGGATATCGACCAGGTTGCGCAGCGGCGCCTGCTCGCGATAGCGGGCGAAGTTGTCGAGGAAGGCGTCGAGCAGCGCGGGGTAGCCGTCCTCGGAAATCGCCGACGTGTGCGGCGACAGGAATACGCGGGGGTGGTGGTACAGCGGGTGGCCCGCCGGCAACGGTTCCGGGTCGGTGACATCGAGGCTGGCGCGGCCGATCAGCCCGCTGTCCAGTGCTTCGAGCAAGGCCTGCTGGTCCAGTAGGGCGCCGCGGGCGATGTTGATCAGGTGCAGGCCGGGCTTGGCCTGGGCCAGTACCTGGCGGTCGATCAGGCCACGTGTGGCCGGGGTCAGCGGTGCGGCGATGACCAGGTGATCGCTGCCTGCGAACAGGTGCTGCAGGCGCTCGACGCGCTCGACACCGGGCACCTCGGCAATCGGCTGCCCAGGGCGGTTCAGCGCCAGCACGCGCATGCCGAGCGCGGTGGCCTTGCGCGCCAGGCTCTGGCCGATGCTGCCGAAGCCGAAGATGCCCAACGTGCGGCCGCGCAACGGCGCCAAGGGCGTCAGGCGCCAGTCGGCGTCCTTCACCCACAGCCCCGGCAGTTGCTTGGCGGCGGCAAACACCAGGGCCAGGGCAAACTCTGCGACCTGCTCGGCGTTGGCGCCCTTGCCGCTGGTGACTGGCGGCCCTTGGAATACCCAGTCGGGGTAGAAGTCGATGCCCGACGACACCACCTGCACCCAGCGCAGCGACCAGGGCCAGCCTGGCGGCGGGGTATCTACGCGGTTACCGCGAATATTGATCGGGCGCACGATGAACACATCGGCAGGCACATCCACGTGCAACTGGCCGGAGGCGAGGTCGATGACTTCATGGTCGGGCAGGTGCTCGCGCAGGTATTGGTTGGCCTGGGGGTCAAGCTGGCTGGCAATGATCGAGTGGCTCATGCTGCCACCTCCGCCAGTGCGCTGCGCCCGACCTGGGCCAGCACCACATCGTCCTGGGGCGTGTGGATGCGGCTGCACAGCACGTCACGGTAGTGCCGCTCCAGCGGGTTGCGGCGGGACAGGCCAGGGTTGCCGGCAGCCTCAATGGCCAGCTCGACCGCCTGGATGGCGTTGCGGCTGACCAGGTGTTTGATCTGCCCGGCATGGCGCGGGTCAATGTGCCCGGCGACGGCCGAGTCCAGCAGGCTGCGGTTGGCGAACAGCAGGGTATCGATGCGCCCGACCACGTCCTGGAAGCGCGGCAGGCTCGCCAGCGATGCACCCAGGTTGGAGGGTGCGCGGTTGTTGAGAAACTGCAGCAGCCAGTCACGCGCGGCCTGGGCGACGCCGTCGTAAAGTGCCGGCAGCAGCACCGACATCCACAGCAGGCCGGTGCCATCGAGTTCGGGCCGCGGCGCGCTGGCAGGGCTGACACTGACGGCGTGGTCCAGCGGGACCAGCACGTCGTCAAAGCGCACCTCGTGGCTGCAGGTGGCGCGCATGCCCAGGTGGTCCCAGTCTTCGACGATGCTGATGCCGGGCGTGTCCTTGTGCACCAGAAAACCACCGACCAGCGGGTCTTTATCGTCGCTGCGCGCCCACACCAGGTACCAGGTCAGGCCGTAGCTGCCAGTGGAGTAGATTTTGCGCCCAGACAGCCGCCAACCTGCAGCGGTGCGCCGCGCGACGGTGGCCGGCAGGCCGCCACGGGCCGGCGTGCCCAGTTCGGGTTCGACACGAAAAGCATTGATCAGCGCACCGTTGGCCACCGCGTCACGGGCGACCTGCAAGCGCAAGTGCTCGGGCCAGCGGGCTTCGTCCTGCAGGCGAAAGTGCTGCAGGTATTGCATGACCAGGATCAGCGCCGTGGAGGGGTCGCCCTTGCCAACGGCGGCAACCACCTGGCGCGCAGTGGCCAGGTCGGCCCCGCCGCCACCCAGGGCGCGGGGCACGGTCAGGCTGAGCAGGCCGTGGCGGTGAAGCAAGCTGAAGTTGTCGGCGGGGAACTGACCGCTGCGGTCGTAGCGCTCGGCGTTGGCGGCAAGGGCCTGGGTCAGTTCGGCGAGAGCAGTCGCGGATGGGGGGTGACTCATGAAGTATTCATCCCTGGAACACGGTGGGTTTCTAAGACCGTATTCGTCTGGATGAACGCTGTAAAAGTCTTTTTAGTTCTATGCTAATTATTTGTTTGTAGAATTTAAATAATCTCTATTATGCAAATAATTTATTATGTGTGGTCGCCTGCTGCGGGCGCGGCCTGCAGCCTGTTCCCGGCAATCTCACCAAACAGTTCCACCGGCTCCTGCAGGTTGCCCAGGTAACGTGGATGGAACAGCCACAGGTCTACCTGTGGTTTGAAATCCGTCACGTTGACCACATCCAGCGCATCCCGATGGCGGCTGCTTTGTAGCAGCGGTTCGGGTACCAACCCCAGCCCTTGCCCGTTGGCGACCAGGCCCAGTTGCAGGTCGGTGCCAAAGGTTTCCAGGTTGATCGACAGGCTTAGCCCTTGTTCGCTCAAGGCCCGCTGCAGCCCCGCACGAAAACCGCAGCCGTCGGGGTTGAGCACCCAGCCGCGGGTGTAACAATCCTTGAGCTTGTAACTGCGCTTGCTGGCGCTGCCCTTGGCGGCCACCACGCGCAGTGGCATACGCGCAATGGAGCGGCTGGTGATGCCCTCAGGGAAGATTTTGCCAGGTGGGAACAGCGCGGCAGCGGCGTCGAGCTCGCCGTTTTCCATACGGGCGATCAAGCTGCTGCCCCAGCCGCTGGTGACCTGGGTGCGCAATACCGGGTAGGTGTCGCGAATCTGCGCCAGGGCGTCGAGCAGCACCACGTCCCCCAGGGTTTGTGGCACGCCCAGGCGCAACGTGCCTGACGGGGCGCCGTCATTGGCGACCAATTCACGCAGTGAGTCGATCTCCCGCAGTATCGCCTTGCACTGCTCATACACGCGCAGGCCCATTGGCGTTGGCTTCAGCGGTTTGGTGTTGCGGTCGAGCAGGGTGGCGCCGAGGTCTTCCTCGAAGTTCTGCACGCGACGGGTGATGGCCGGCTGGGTCAGTTGCAGGGCCTCGGCGGCGAGGTTGGTCGACTGGCAACGGATGACCGCCACGAAGGCGTCCATGTCATCGATTTTCATATTCGGCGCTCACATATTGGGGCTGTGGGACATACCTTGGAAGAATAATCCTCATTGTGCGGATTGTCACAGCGCCCGATGCATCAGTGCCTTGCCGTCAGGCGCTTTCGCGGGCTACCAGTTCGCAGGCGAGCAGGTTCAACCGTTGCACTTCACCCTCATGCGCGATGGCGCCCAGGTGTTGCAGGACGCGCAAGGCCGCCACCTCGCCAATCTCCCGCGAGGGCGGCCGCAACGTGGTCAGGCTGGGCAGCAGCATGTCGGCGAAGGGGTAGTCGCCAAAGCCGACAATCGCCATGTCATCCGGTAGCCGCAGCCCCGCACGTTGGCCGGCCAGCACCGCGCCGGCAGCCAGGTTGTCATTGGCAAAGATGATCGCCTCGGGGCGTGGCGTGCGGCGGATCAGCGCCTCCATTGCCTGTTTGCCTGCCTCGAACGGCGCGCAATCGGCGGAGGGCACGAACACCCAGGGTTCAAGACCGGCCTGGGCCAAGGCCTCGATGTACCCGTCACGCCGCTCCAACGCGCTCAGGTCGCCGGCCGCGCTGTTCTGTACGAAGGCGATGCGTCGATGCCCTTTTTCCAGCAAGTAGCGGCACGCCTGCACGCCGACTTGGTGATGCAGAAAACCGACCTGCAACGGCGCCCGCTCGGGGCGGTAATCCCAGATCTCGACCACGGGCACGTCAGCTTCGGCCAGCATCTTTTCAGTCGCCGGGCTGTGGAAATGGCTGGTGACGACCAGCGCCGCCGGCGACCAGCCGAGGAATGCACGCACCGCACTCTCTTCCTGTGCTTCGCTGAAGTAGCTGGACGCCAGCAGCAACTGATAGCCATGGCGGCTTAGGGTGTCGCTGAAGGCCTGGATGGTCTGAGCAAAGATCGGCCCCGAGATGTTCGGGATCACCATGCCGACAATACGCCCGCGCGCCGAGGCGAGGCCCCCGGCGACCAGGTTGGGAACGTACCCGAGCGCTTGCACAGCGGCCTCTATGCGCTCGCGCAGAGGCGGTGAAACCTGCTCAGGCTGGTTGAAGTAACGCGACACGCTGATCGCCGAAACGTCTGCCACGCGCGCCACGTCGGCCAGGGTGGCGCGGCCTGCACCACGGCGCTTTCGGGGGAATCCTTGGCTTGGCTCACAGGGTCGCCTCATCGGGAAATGGCGCGATGGTAGCGCTAACGCAATGGCGCCTGGCAAATAGCTTTAATGCATATCAATCTGACTTTTAAGTATTTGACGTGCTAATCAGCGGCCTCTGATACTTGTTCATGTTAGCGCTAACAAGCGCTGCTGTTGGCAAGCGCCTGCCACTCGCACGAGCGAGACCAGACAACCACAGCACCCTCCGTGTCGGCCCGTGAACGTGGGCCTGGTCTGGTCCCATAAGGCAGTGAGCAGCATGCAGACAACTCCGTTTCCTACTACACAATGCCGGCCGCTGGCAGCGGCCATTTTGTTGGCCGCGTTCGGCCAGGGCGCCCAAGCCGCCGAACCTGCCGAGAGCGCGCCGCAAGCGACGGCCCTCGGCGCGGTGACGGTCACGGCCACTCGCCGTGAAGCCAGCCTGCAGGAAGTCCCGGTGGCGGTTTCGGTGATCGATGGCGAACAGCTCGAGCGTGACAACCGCAACAACGTGGCCAGCATTGTCCAGCAGGTGCCGACACTCAACTACCGGGCAGGCGCCTCGAACAAGGACACCTCGCTGTTCATCCGGGGCGTAGGCACCATTTCGACCTCCCCAGGGGTCGAGCCCACCGTGGCCACCGTGGTCGATGGCGTGGTGTTCGGTAGGCCCGGCCAGTCTACCCTCGACCTGCTCGACCTGGAGCGCATCGAAGTGCTGCGTGGCCCGCAGGGCACGCTGTTCGGCAAGAACGCGTCGGCCGGCGTGCTGAACGTGGTCAGCAAGGCCATCCCCGAGCAAACCCGCGGCTACGTGGATTACTCGCACTTTGGCGGTGGCGATGAAAACCGCCTGCGCTTCGGCATTGGCGGGCGTCTCAGCGAACAGTTCAAGGGTTCGCTGAGCACCTTGTGGGGCGATTACGACGGCAATGTCGAAAACGTTGCCAACGGCCACGACGTCAATGGTTACCAGCGCAAAGGTGCCCGCGGCAAGCTGGAATTCGAACCCAACGAAGACTTGCGCCTGACCTTGATCGCTGACTACATGAAAGGTGAAGACACACTCCCCAGCGGTGTGATCACAAGCGCCAGCACAGCGTTTGCCAATCAACTGCGCCCGGTCACCCCTAGCGCGCACAACCGCGATATCAACAGTGACTTCAAGACCCACGTCGAAGACGAGAACCAAGGTTTGTCGGCCCAGCTCGACTGGCAGCTGGGTGACTACACCCTGACCTCGATCAGCGCCTGGCGCGGCTGGGACAACACCCAGTACCAGGACGGCGACCGCCGTGCGTTGCTCCCCGTGACCGCGTCCCATGACAAGGGCACGGTGGACTACGACCAGTACAGTCAGGAGTTTCGCCTGACCTCGCCCAAAGGGCAGTTCAACGAGTACGTGCTCGGCGCCTTCTACATGCACGGTACGTCCAACGAAACCTACCAGCGCCTGTCGGTCAACGGCGGCGTGGCCAACACTGGGCGGGCGGATTACTCGACGACCAACGACAGCGTCGCGCTGTTCGGTGAGAACACCTTCAACTTTACCGACGACTTGCGCGCCATCTTCGGCCTGCGCTGGACCCACGACGACCTGGAATACGACCACCGCCGGGTCTCCAGCTCGGCCACTGCCGTCACCGGCATCCAGCCTTCGACCGCCAGTTCCGGCGCGGTGGACGAGGACGGTTGGAGCGGGCGCACCGGCCTGCAATACGACTTCAACGACAACCTCACCGGCTACGTCACCTATTCGCGTGGCTACAAAGGCCCGGCCTACAACGTGTTCTTCAACATGCAGCCGCGCGACACCGGCGCCCTCAAGCCGGAAACCTCCGACGCTTACGAGGTCGGCTTGAAGAGCACGGCGCTGGACAACCGGCTGACCGCCAACCTGGCGGTGTTCCACACCGACTACGACGACTACCAGGCCAACTTCTTCGACACGGTGGCCAACCAGGTGGTAACGCGCTTGGTCAACGCCGGCAAGGTCAAGACCCAGGGCGTGGAACTGGATGCCAGTTTCCAGGCGACGTCGCAGCTGAAGTTGACCACCGCCGTGGCCTACACCAAGGCCCGTGTCGACCACTTCAACTGCCCGGCAGGGGCCGCCGCCAACTGCAACATCGACGGTGGCCACCTGCCGTTTACCCCGGACTGGAAGACCTACGTGCGTGCCGACTATGTGATCCCGCTGGACAACGGCCTGGATGTCGAGCTTTCCAGCGACTACAGCTGGCAGGATTCGGTGCAGTTCAGCCTGGACCAGAACCCGGACACTGTGCAGGGCGCCTACGGCATCTGGAACGCCAGCATTGCCTTGGCCGACTACAACGACGGCTGGCGTGTGGCACTGCTGGGCAAAAACCTGGGTGACAAGTCGTATGCGCAGATGCTGGCCAGCGGTGGCGATTACATCTACCGCTCCGTACCGCGCGATGACGGGCGCTACTTCGGCGTGCAGTTGCGCAAGGATTTTTGAGTCACTCGAACCTGCGTATGACCTGTGTAGGAGCAGCCTTGTGCTGCGAAGAGGCCGGTACGGCTTATACAGAGGCTGTGGCGTTACAGGCCTCTTCGCAGCACAAGGCTGCTCCTACAAAAGCGCAGCGACAACCCCATCAAGGAGATCGACATGAGCCGTCAACTGAGCCTGGGCGCCTTCCTCATGGCCACCGGGCACCACGTGGCCGCCTGGCGCCACCCGGACGTACTGGCCGACCCCATGGACTTCAGCAGCTACCGCCGCGCCGCGCAGATCGCCGAAGCGGCCTGTTTCGACGCGTTGTTCGTTGCCGACAGCGTCGCCGCGCCCACCGACGCTCTGGCCAGCCACAGCGCACGCTCTACCTATTTCGAACCGCTTACCCTGCTGTCGGCGTTAAGTGCCGTTACCGAGCGCATCGGCCTGATCGCCACCGCCACCACCAGCTACAACGAGCCGTACCACGTAGCACGCAAGTTCGCCTCGCTCGATCACCTGTCCGGCGGCCGTGCTGGCTGGAACCTGGTCACCTCGGATGCGGCCGCCGAAGCGGGCAACTTCGGCCGCCAGGCGCATATCCCGCATGCCGAGCGTTACGCCCGAGCCCGGGAGTTTCAGCAGGTGGTACAGGGCCTGTGGGACAGCTGGGCTGACGACGCCTTCGTGCACGACAAGGCCGGTGGGCTGTTCCACCGTCCTGATGGGGTGCGTGCCCTGGATCACGCAGGCGAGCACTTTCGCGTCAAAGGCCCGCTGAACGTCGCCCGTTCGCCCCAGGGGCGGCCGGTGCTGGTTCAGGCGGGCTCCTCTGAAACCGGCCGCGAGCTAGCCGCGCTCAGTGCCGAGGTGGTGTTTACCGCGCAACCGAGCCTGGCCCGCGCCCAGGCGTTCTACGCCGACCTCAAGGGCCGGCTGGCCGCTTACGGGCGGGGCGAGGATTCGCTGAAGATCATGCCTGGCGTGTTTGTGGTGGTCGGGCACAGCCAGGCTGAAGCCGAAGAAAAGTACCAGCAGTTTCAGGAACTGGTCGACCCGCGCGTCGGGATTGGTTTGCTCGGGCGCATGCTCGGCAATTTTGACCTTTCCGGATACCCACTCGACGGCCCGCTGCCCGAATTGCCGCCCACCGAAGATGGCCAGCGCAGCCGCCAGCAACTGCTCACCGAACTTGCCGGCAACGAGCAACTGACACTCGCCCAGCTTGGCCGGCGCATCGCCGGCGGGCGAGGGCACTACAGCCTGGTCGGCACCCCGGCCCACATCGCCGAAGAACTGCAGGCCTGGTTCGAGGGCCGTGCCGCCGATGGCTTCAATGTGCTGGTGCCGCACCTGCCCTTGGGGCTGGAGGATTTCGCCAACCTGGTCGTGCCCGAGCTGCAGCGCCGCGGGCTGTTCCGCCGCCAGTACCAAGGCCGCACCCTGCGTGAACACCTGGGGCTGCAGCGCCCTGCCAATCCCTTCTTTACCGAACGAGGTCAACCATGAGCTACGCCGCCCACCCCGAGCGCTACGCGCGCATGCCTTATCGCCGTGTCGGCCGCAGTGGCCTGGTGCTGCCGGCCCTGTCCCTGGGCCTGTGGCACAACTTTGGTGACGCGACGCCTATCGATACCCAGCGCGCGTTGCTGCGCACCGCATTCGATGCGGGCATCAACCACTTCGACCTGGCCAACAACTACGGCCCGCCCTACGGCAGCGCCGAAACCAACTTCGGCCGGCTGCTGCGTGAAGACCTGCGCAGCTACCGCGACGAATTGATCATCTCAAGCAAGGCCGGCTGGGACATGTGGCCAGGGCCGTACGGGCAGGGCGGCAGTTCGCGCAAGTACCTGATCAGCAGCCTCGACCAGAGCCTGCAGCGCCTGGGCCTGGACTACGTCGACATCTTCTATTCGCACCGTTTCGATGCCGACACGCCGCTGGAAGAAACCGCGATTGCCCTGGCCGACATCGTGCGTCAGGGCAAGGCGCTGTATGTCGGTATTTCGTCCTATTCGGCGGGCAAGACGGCGGAGATCGCGGCGCTGCTGACCGAGCTGAAGGTGCCGCTGCTGATCCACCAGCCTTCGTACAACCTCTTCAACCGTTGGATCGAGCGTGATCTGCTGGCCACCACTGATGCGCTCGGGGCCGGGGTGATCGTGTTCACGGCGCTGGCCCAAGGCCTGCTCAGCGACAAGTACCTGAACGGCATTCCCGCCGATGCCCGCGTCAACCGCGCCGGCGGTGGCTCGTTGCTGCCCCAGCACCTGTCGCCAGACAACATTGCCCGCGCCCGCGCCCTCAATGAAATCGCCCGGGGGCGAGGCCAGAGCCTGGCGCAACTGGCCCTGGCCTGGACCCTGCGCGACCCGCGCGTGAGTTCGGCACTGATCGGTGCAAGCCGCCCCGAGCAAATCATCGAGAACGTGGCCGCGCTCGATAACCTGGTGTTCAGCCCCGAGGAGTTGGCGGCCATCGACCAGTACGCCGTGGAAGGCGGAATCAACCTCTGGGAAAAACCCTCGACCGACTGGAAGGAGTGACCCATGCGTGTGCTACGCCTTGCCGTCCTGTTACTGCTGAGCTTCGCCGGTGCTGTCCAGGCGGCAGACCCTGCGACGTTGCGCATTGGCTATCAGAAGGGCTCGATCAGCCTGGTCCTGGCCAAGCAGCATCGCCTTCTGGAGCAGCGCTTTGCCCATACCCAGGTTGAGTGGATCGAGTTTCCGGCCGGCCCGCAAATGCTAGAAGCCTTGAACATTGGCAGCCTCGACATCGGTTCGACCGGTGATATTCCGCCGATCTTCGCCCAAGCAGCTGGTGCCGACCTGCTGTACATCGGTGCCGAACCGCCAAAGCCGCAGGCTGAGGTGATTCTGGTACCGAAAGACAGCCCGGTGGCCAGCGTCGGCGACCTCAAGGGTAAGCGGGTTGCCCTACAGAAAGGTTCGAGTGCGCACAACCTGTTGCTGCGTAGCCTGGCCAAGGCTGGGTTGAGCATCCGCGATGTGCAGCCGGTGTACCTGGCGCCTGCCGATGCGCGTGCGGCGTTCGAGCGCGGCAGCGTGGACGCCTGGGCGATCTGGGACCCGTTCTATTCGGCCATCGACCTGGAGGGCAAGGCGCGGCTGTTGGCCGATGGCCAAGGGCTGGGCTTGATCGGGCCTTTTATGCTGGGGGCGCGTGAGTACGTCGAGGCCAATGGGGCGTTTGTCGGTCAGCTGCTGGATGCGATCAGCCAGGCCGAGGCGCTCACACGCAGTGATGAAGCTGGGAGCATCCAGTTGCTTGCACAGTTCATGGGCTTGCCGGAGGCGGTGGTGCGGCGCAGCTTCAGCCATCGGCCGGCGTCGCCGGTGATACCGGTGAGCGATGAGATCGTGGCGGCGCAGCAGCGCACGGCGGAGCTGTTTTTCCAGAACAAGGTGTTGCCCAAGCGGGTGGATATTGCCGGGGCGGTGTGGCGACGGAACTGAGCCAGCGTTCGGCTTTCATTCACCCGTAGGAGCAGCCTTGTGCTGCGAAGAGGCCGGTATTGCCACACTCTTTCTGTCAGCGTTGCCGGCCTCTTCGCAGCACAAGGCTGCTCCTACAGGGGGATTTCGGCGGTATTGAGGGTCAACCCTGGGCAAACGCCAACAACTTCTCGCCATCGAGCCGATATTTAACCCACTCATCCAGCGCTTCGGCCCCCAGCGACTGGTAGAAGCCGATTGCGGGTTCGTTCCAGTCCAGCACACTCCATTCCAGGCGCCCACAGCCGTTCGCCACGGCCTCGCGGGCAATGTGCCGCAGCAATGTGCGCCCGGCACCATCGCCGCGTTGCTCGGGTGTGACGTACAGGTCTTCCAGATAAATCCCGTTACGCCCCAGCCACGTCGAATAACTGTAGAAATACACGGCAAAACCGATCGCCTGGCCATCCCGCTCGCAGATCAGGCTGTGCACCGTACTGCCCTCGTCGAACAGGCTGCGCTCGATATCGGCGACCGAGGCGATCACCTCGTGGCGCGCACGTTCGTAGTCGGCAAGCTCGGTGATGAAGGCAAGGATCTGCGCGGCGTCGGTACGCACCGCGGGGCGGATAGTGAGGCTCATGGGGCGGGCTTCCTTGAACGGGATGAGATCGGTACAGTATTTGTATCTATTTAATTTAGCAAAACTGTATCGGTCGCAAGGCAGGGCGACTCCGTTAGTGTGACAGCACCAATAATGATTGTGGAATGCCTGCCATGCTTGCCTCTGCCGACCTGCTTACAGCGTTCGTGCTCTTTGCCTTCGTATCCTCCATCACCCCGGGGCCGAACAACACCATGCTGCTGGCCTCGGGGGTGAACTTCGGCGTGCGTCGCTCGATCCCGCATGCCATGGGTATCAGCCTTGGCTTCATGGTAATGGTGCTGGCCGTCGGTTTGGGCCTGGGCGAGGTGTTCAAGGCGTGGCCGCCGTTGTACACCGTACTGCGTTACACCGGCGCGGCCTACTTGCTGTACCTGGCGTGGAAGATCGCGACCTCTGGGCCAATCGGCACGGATTCGGCCAAGGCCCGCAAGCCCCTGGGGTTCTGGGGCGCCGCCGCATTCCAGTGGGTCAACCCCAAGGCCTGGGTGATGGCGGTGGGGGCTATCACTACCTACACACCGGCCCAGGGCTACGTGATGAACGTGGTTGTCATCGCCGCGTTGTTCGCCCTGGTCAACCTGCCCAGCGTCGGGGTCTGGGTCATGTTTGGCAGCGCTTTGCGCAACCTGTTGCAGAACCCGCGCTGGCTGATGCTGTTCAATGTCCTGATGGCCTTGCTGCTGGTGATTTCACTCTACCCGCTGCTGTTTGTAGAATCGGCGTTTTCATAGACCGATGAGTACAGCAAGCCGATGCAGTTGATCCCCTGGTCACACCTATGCCCCGAAGGCTTCACCTTGCGCGGGTGGCGCACACCCGCCAGTGGCAAGCCTTTGCTGCATTTTCTGCACGGCAACGGCTTCTGCTGCCTGGCGTACCAGCCGTTGCTGATGCGCCTGGGCGAGCATTTCGACCTGTGGCTGTGTGATGTGCAAGGCCATGGTGACAGCGACCATGGCGGGGTGTTTCGCGGGTGGAACCGCACCGCTGAACTGGCGGTGGAGGCGTTCGAAAGCGGGCGTGGCGAGTATGGCGAGGTGCCGCGCTTTGCCCTCGGGCACAGCTTTGGTGGCGTGCTCACGGGGCTGATCCTGGCCAGCGCACCCACGCTGTTCGAGCGGGCCGTGCTGCTTGACCCGGTGCTATTCAGCCGCCGCATGATCGGTGTGATGGGCGCGGCTGCGCTGGTCGGCCTGCATCAGCGCCATGCCTTGGCGCGCAAGGCGGCCAACCGCCGCAGCCATTGGCCTGATCGTGAGGCGGCACTGGCCTCGCTGCAGGGGCGCGGCATTTTCAAAGGCTGGACCGATGCAGCAATGCTGGCCTATGTGGAGCATGCCATTGGCGATTGTGGCGAGGCGGTAGTGCTCAAGTGCCGGCCCAGCCGCGAGGTGGAAATTTTCAGTTCGTTCCCCAAGCGTATGTGGGCGAACTTGGCCGCGATCCACACGCCGACGCGGGTGCTGTATGGCGAACAGACCTATCCCTTCGTGCCGCATTCGGTCAAACGCCTGGCGGCGCTAAACCCCAATGTGAGCGCGCGGCAGGTCGCTGGTGGGCACTGCTTCATGCAGGAGGACCCGGCCATGGCCGCCGAGCAGGTGTTGGGCTTCCTGCAACCGTAACGTTGTCGTTCCACAGGTGAGACAATGCATGCCATTTAAGCTGTCTACCGGCTTATTGGCATCATTGGTAAGGTGATCCCAGCCAAGAGAGGAGACTTCTCATGAAAAAGATTCTGGGTATTCACCGCAGCCCCCACGCCCACTGGGTAGGCGATGGCTTCCCGGTGCGCAGCCTGTTCACCTACGACGACCTGGCCCGCCAGATCAGCCCGTTCTTGCTGCTGGACTACGCCGGCCCCCACGACTTCCCCCCTACACGTGACCGACGCGGCGTCGGCCAGCACCCGCACCGTGGTTTCGAAACGGTGACCATCGTCTACCAAGGCGAGCTCGAACACCGCGATTCCACGGGGGCTGGTGGCTTGATCGGCCCCGGCGACGTGCAATGGATGACGGCGGCCAATGGCATTATCCATGAAGAATTCCATTCGCCGGCATTCGCCCGCACGGGTGGCACACTCGAAATGGTCCAGCTGTGGGTCAACCTGCCCGCGCGTGACAAGCGCGCCGCGGCGGGTTACCAGACGTTGCTTGCCACGGATATCCCGGTGGTGGCGCTGGATGACCAGCGTGGCAGCTTGCGGGTGATCGCGGGTGAATTCCAAGGCCACCAAGGCCCTGCGCGGACCTTCACCGCGATGGATGTCTGGGATTTGCGCCTGAATGCACAAGCGACCTTGCAATTGCCCGTAGCGGTGGGGCGTAACGCCGCCTTGGTGGTGCTGCGCGGGACTGTGCGGGTCAACGGTGAACGGGAAGCCGGGCCCGCCAGCCTGGTACTGCTCGAGCGTGGTGGTGAGGACATTGTGCTCGAGGCGCTGGAAGGCGCCAGTGTGCTGCTGCTCAGCGGTGAGCCGATCGATGAGCCGATCGTTGGCTATGGCCCATTCGTGATGAACAGCGAGGCAGAAATCGCTGAGTCGTTCGACGACTTCCATGCCGGCCGGTTCGGGCAGATGCAGGCCGAGGGCAGCTGAGACCGCTCGTCGTCAACTCTGTGCAGCCGATCGAACAGCCCTGGCTGGCCTGCGATCTTCCACTAAGGTGCTAGATGATCCCGCGCACCATCATTGCTCCGGCGCATGGACGGCCGCCTGAGCATGCGCAATATCAATTGGCACCATGCCTGGCAAAGGCGTACCTAAACAACAGGCCATCCAGTACAGAGAGGGTCGTACAATGTCGTTGATAGGCGTTTCAATGCTAGAGATGCGGCAGATGATCGAGCAAGCCTGCCTGCCTGATCGCTGCGAGGTCAGTTGCGCGGATGGCGCCCACCTGACCATCCGCCTCGGCCAGGGGCAGCGCCTCGAAGAGGGCGTTACCCTGACAGGCGTTGCCCTGCAGGACCTCAACAGTTGCCGCGACGTGGTGAACCTGGTTTCGCAGCTGCATGCGCTGCGTAACAAGCCGACCACGCCAATAAGGGCGATTGCCTGAGCCTGCAGCCTGTGCCCGGTCAGCCGAGGCTGGCCGGGCGCACATATTCTGGCATCAGGCCGTTGAACCAGAACAGGATCATCGACACCAGGATGGTCACCAGCACCAACAGCCCAACCCCCCACACGCATGCGGCGAACAGCATGGCCTGCTCCTTGCGTAACCGCAGAAACGTCTGCAGCCCGCCAAACAGCAGCACGCTGGCATAAGCCGAAGCAGCCAATAGCGCGGTCAGCGCCAGCCAGCGAATCGGCAGCAACCCAACCACCCCCGCGAAAAACCACGGCGTGGCGCAGTAAGCGGCAAAGCCGATGCATTGCTGCAGGCTGGGTTGCGCATCGAAGCCGCGTGACATCCAGCGGATCATCACGCCCATGATCATGACCCCGACCACTGTGGCGGCGTACAGCAGGCCTGCCAACTGCGCCGCGCTGCCAATGCTCAGGCGCACACGCTCTTCGGCGGCCAGGCTCCAGCCGAACGTGGTGGTGCCGACAAACAGGCAAATGGCAGGGATCAGCGCCAGGGCCAGCAGCCGAGGCAGGTATTGCTGCGGATGGTCCTCTTCGGCGCGGCGTATCTCCATCCAGGCATCGGATGGGCGGGTGAAGAGCTTGAGCAGTGGACTGTTCATGACGGTCTCCAGAAGGCGTGGGCTCTTTTCTATGGAGACGCGCAGTTGCGGGCAGGTTCAGCGCATTTGATCGCCGTTGATCACCTTATTGCAGCTCAAGCAAGAGGTTCAGCCCGCCATCGCCACATTTGCCTTGGTCACGCACCACCCCGCGGTAGCTGCGGCCATCCCAGACGAACGCCACGCTGTGGGCGCGATCGACCTTGTCGGGCAGCGGTGGGCAGATGTGCAAGCGCAGGGCAGGGCGGCCCTGCAGGTTGAGGGCGGCGAGTTGGCATTGGCATTCCACGCTCTGGGCGACCGGGCCGAACAACGTATCGCGTACGTAATCCAGCTGCACAAAGGTATTGGGTGCGCGGCCGGGCATTTTCATGGGCATGGGCTCCTTGTGAAAGCTGACGCGGCTCCTCTTTAGAAACCGTTCAGGCCCGGATGTTCAAGTTTTTACCCGATCAGCCCGCTTTGCGCAGGGTCAGGTTGATCCGCCGCTCGCCCATGCGCGGGTGCACGCCGGGTTTGATGGGCAGCACGCCATGAAAGCGCAAGCGATCCTCACCGCCCCACACCAGCACATCGCCATGGCTCAACGGCACACGCTGGGTCTTGTCCGAGCGCTGCAGCCCGCCCAGCAGGAACACTGCCGGCAAGCCCAGTGATATCGACACGATCGGCTTGCTGAAGTCTTGCTCGTTACGGTCTTGGTGCAAGCTCAAACGGGTGCCTGGCAAGTAGTGGTTGACCAGGCAAGCGTCGGGCACGAAGTCGTCGAAACCGGCGACGGCCGCAGCGCGGTTTGCCAGGCCGAGCAGCACCGGCGGTAGCGCAGGCCAGGGCTGGCCGCTCTGCGGGTCGGTCAGGGTGTAGCGGTAGCCGTGCTCGTCACTGACCCAGCCCAGTGCCCCGCAATTGGTCAGTGCGACAGCCATGTGCAGGCCACCAGGCGTGTGCATGTGCCGGAACGGCGCGGCGCGCAGCACCGGGCGCAAAGCGTCGAGCAAGGCCTCGAGCTCGGCCAGGGCGAAGCCGGGCAACAGCACGGTGTGGCTGGCCAGGCGTTGCGGCTGGGGGCCGAATAGGTCGAGGTCGGACTGGATCATGGAAGCAGCACCAGGCTTACGGTGTTCCATTCTACCCCGGCTCATGCGCTCCCCGTGTAGGAGCAGCCTTGTGCTGCGAAGAGGCCGGTGATAGCAGCGCAAATTTACTGTGTTTTCACCGGCCTCTTCGCAGCACAAGGCTGCTCCTACAAAGGGCGGTGAGGTAGCAAGGAAACAATAAAAAAGGAACCGCGGCACCAGGGAGAGTGAGCACCGCGGTTCAAGGGGGGAGCAGGTTATTTTTGGGTCACAGTGGCCATGTTCGCGCTGCCCAGCTGGCTGATGGTGGCGGTTTGCGCCATGCCGCTTTGGTCGACGAACGCCTTGTTGCCCTGGCCACCCTGGGTCACGTAGGCGACGTTGATGCTGTCGGTCTGCTTGATGGTGGCCTCGTTGCCACTGCCGTAGAGCTGGTTGGTGTAGCTCTGGTTGCTATAGCCGGACTGGTCCAGGTTGATGACGTTGCCGGTGCCCTCGCTGCTGCCGAAGGCATAGTTGTCGGTACCGCGCTGGTCGGCGACCAGGATGTTGTCGGTGCCGTTCTGCTCGAAGAACAGTTCGTTGTTGCTGTCGGCCTGCTTGGTCTGCATCGCGTTGTTGTTACCGGTCTGGTTCAGCGTGGCCAGGTGGTTGTCGCCGTTCTGCGTCAGGTTCACGCCGTTGCCGTTACCGTACTGGTTGATCACGGCCGTCTGGTTGACGCCGAACTGGCCGCCCATCTTGTCGCCTTTCCAGTTGCTGGCGGTGATCTTGTTGCCGTTGCCTTGGGTGGTCACGGTCAAGTTCAGGTTTTCGCCGTTCTGGTAGGTGTAGTGCAGGTTGTTGTTACCGGTCTGCGAAATGGTGGTGGTCGAGTTGTTGCTCTCGAACTGGTCCGACCAACTGGCGTTGGCCTTGCCTTTTTGTGTGAGGGTGGCCTTGTTCGCGTCGCCGAAGCTCTGGTCGATGTAGCCTTCGTTGAGCTGGCCGGTCTGGGTGACGTTGGCCTGGCTGCCGACTTGCGTGTCTTGCCAGACCTCCACCGAGTTGCCGGTACCGGTCTGGCTGAGGCCGATGGTGCCACCCTCGCCGTCGCGCTGGTCACCGTAAGCCCAGTTTTCCTTGCCGTCCTGGTAGATCTGGATGTTGCCGTCGTTATGCGTCAAGTGCTCGGCGGCGGCGTAGTTGTCGGCGCCTGCCTGGATGATCATGCTCTGGTTATTGCTGCCGCCGAAGGTCTGCTCGACGAAGGCTTCGTTGCGCTGGCCGGACTGCTGGGTGGTGGCCTGGCTGCCCAACTGGCTGTCCTGCC
The DNA here is from genome assembly GCF_024748985.1 of Pseudomonas sp. B21-031. NCBI lineage: Bacteria > Pseudomonadati > Pseudomonadota > Gammaproteobacteria > Pseudomonadales > Pseudomonadaceae > Pseudomonas > Pseudomonas sp. B21-031. Next base: position 2,772,768 of record NZ_CP087181.1, read on the forward strand.
ACACGGTCGAGCGGTTTTCAGTGCCTTGCTGGGTCTGCAGCGACTGGTTGTTCTCGCCCAGCGACTGGCTGGCAAAGGCGTCGTTGTAGCTGCCCCCGGCCTGCTGGGTGATCTGGCTGCCATTTTCGAACAACTGCTCGGCGTAGCCTGCGTTGTACGAGCCGGTGGCGCTTTGCTGGATATCGCTGGTGCTGTTGGCCTGCACCGCCAGGTGGTTGTGGCCCTTGCCGGTCTGCGACTGGGTGGCCGAGGCGAACGGTGCGAGGGTCTGGGTCACTTCGGCAATGTTTTCCTTGCCGTCTTGGGTCTGGGTCGAGGTGCTGTCGGCAGCCATGACCTGGCCTGCGAGGGCGAGGACGATAGCGGCACTGAGGGGAGCGAGCTTGAACATGGTGGTGCCTCCAGGTCTATCGGTATTGGGTGATCTGAACATGCTGGCCATTGCCGGCTTGGGTCACGGAGCTGTTGAGGCCCGTGCCGGACTGCACGATGTTGGCGCTGTTGTTGTTGCCGATCTGGTCGATGGCAGCGCTGTTGCTGCTGCCGCTCTGGCGGATCGACGCGCTGTTGCCATATCCCTGCTGGCTGATGCTGGCCATCAGGTCACTACCTTCTTGCAGGATGTACGCCTCTTGCGCGCCCCCGGCCTGGACGATGCGGCCCAGCAGGGCCTGGCCGTTCTGGTCGAGGGCGGCGCGGTTGCCCGTGCCTTGCTGCTCGATCACCGCTGCCTGGCCGGCGCCGACCGGTAACAGGCGGATGATCACGGGGTCACCGAGGTCATTGCCGGCCGCAAGGTCGGCGTTGTCCATCAGGTCCTCGGCCCAGCTGGCCTGGCCCGCCAGGGCCAGGCAGAGCAACAGTGGATACAGGCATTTCATGGCGTTCTCCCGCCTTCTACTGCACGACGACGTTGACGGTGCGTGTGGTCCCTGGGCTGGTGGTGATGGTCGCCGTCGGCGCGGCGGTCGGGATCACCGTGGTGCTGTTGCTGACCGCCAGGCGCCAGCGCCCGGTGACCGGTACGGTAGTGGTGCCCAGGGTTTGCACGCCGGTGGTGGTGGTGACGCGTACGGTCACAACGTTGCCGGTGGTCACCGATGAGGTGCCGCTGATGTCCCAGTTGTACCGGTTGTTGGAGCGTGCCGTGACCGTGGCTGCGGTGACCGCGAAGGTCTCGGCGGCTGGGCGTGGCGACACGTTGACCGTGACGGTGCCGGCGTTGGACAGCGCCCCCAGCGAGTCACGCACCTGGTAGGTGAAGGTGGTGGTAAAGGCCGCCGTCACCGTTGCCGGTGGGGTGTAGGTCACCGTCGTGCCATCGGTGCTGACGGTGCCTCGGCCGGCAGCGGGTTGTGTGACGGCGGCAACGGTCAACGGCAGGTTGCCTTCCGGGTCGGTGTCGTTGGCCAGCACGTTGATGGTCAGCGGCACGCCCAGGGTGGCGACCGTTTCCGGGTTAGCCGCTGGCGCCTGGTTGGGCGCAACGTTGATGGTCACCGTGGCCGGTTCCGACTTCAGGCCTTTGGCATCCACCGCCCGGTAGTTGAAGGTGGCCACCAGAGGTTGCGTGGCACCGGCGGGTGGGGTGTAGGTGACCGAGGTGGTGCCATTGAGCACGACGCCGCCAAGGCCGGTACCGGGTTGGGTCAGGTCGCTGATGGCCAGCGGTACGTTGCCGTCCGGGTCGCTGTCGTTCAGCAGCAGGTTGAGGGTCAGCGGGATGCCGACACTGGTGCTGCCGACATCGGCCTGGGCCAGCGGCGGTTGGTTGGCGGCCTCGACCGGCGCATTGCCGACCACGATCACCGGTTCCACATCGCTGCCGCCATGGGCCGACTTGACTGTGACGGTGGCCGGCGGCTGTGCCAGGTCATTCACGGTCAGGCTCTGCAGCGTGCCCGATTTGGACATCCGGCCATAGCCTTGGGCGAGCATGTCGGGGATGGCCACTTCGTCGCTGGAGCGGGCCTCGATGAACAGGCGCTTGTTGGCCCAGTCGTAGCGCGCGGTGCTGACCTTGACCACGTCAGTCAGCTTGCTCGACAGTGCGGTCGGCTGGGTGCCGGCAGTGCTGTTGCTGGCAGTCACCACCACCACGGCGGGCGGCACGGCCTGGCCGAACTGCTGGCTGAAGAACAGCCCGTTGTTGTCTGTCAGCAGGTTGAACTGGCAAGGCGAAGGCGGCGTGCCGATCAGTGCCAGGCCATTGCGCATGCACAGACTAGCGTCATGCGGGGCCTTGGCGAACACCTCCACACGGGTGCCGGAGCCGTTGCGCGAGTAGGTGGCGCGCTCCAGGGTCACTGGCGTTTGCGCACGCTGGTCGAGCACCTTGCCAGACACGGTGAACAGCGACGTTTCGATGCGCCCGGGCGGGCCGTCGATACGGATGAAGTTGGTGTTGAACGGGCTGCCGACCACGGTCTCGGGCCTGTTCGGGTCACCAATGAAGGTGTCGGTGGCGCCGGTGTCTGGGTTGACCTCCAGGTACGGCCCGCCAGCGCCTCTTAGCCATGGGCCCAGCGCGCCGTTGAGCGCACCGGTGAAGTTACCGGGGGCACCGATGCCGATGTCACGGGTGATGTTGATCGCGCGCCGGCCAGGGGTGGTGACGTTGACCGTCTCGACACCGTAGGGGTGGGTAATGGTGTAGACACCGGCCCGGGGTACCGAGACGCGGATGCGGATGCGGGCAAAGCTCTGCTGGTCGCCATCCATCGGGTTTTCAGCAGCAAAGGCGGCCTCAAGGCCGGCCACATAGGCGTCCAGCTCATAACCGCTGTTGCCCACTGCCGGGATGGTGGCCTCGGCCAGGAACCAGAACATCTCGGGCGGCCAGTTGTCGGGGAACACCAGGGGCAAGGCGTCGTCGTAGATGCCCGGCTCCGGCAACAAGGTACACATGTAGGACGGTGCACCCGGCGCCCCGGCAACCCGCGAACTGGTGGCGCGTGACTGGCACAGTTCAAGCGACAGGTCGTTGCCGTCCTTGTACCACATCGGGTAGCCGCCGGTGGCGAAGGTGTAGGGCCCGGGGTCGACATCGGACAGCGCGGCGAAGGCAGCGCTGGTGACAGTGAGGGAGAAACCGGCGGCGAACAGCGCACGGCGTGGCCAAGTGTTCATGCTGCCTCCTTGAGGGCTGAGCCTTTGTCTGTTCATGGCACCAGCACCACGTCTTCGCTGTCGCTACCGCCATTGGCGCTGGTGACTTGCACCTTGGCCGGTGGGATGGGCGAAAGGGATGTGCTCAATGTCTTCACCGCGCCGTTGCCACTGAGGTTGCCCAGCAACGTGCCGTTGCCGGTGTGGGCGGTGAGGGCGGGCGGGCTGGTTTCGTCACTGGTGCTGGCGACCAGCGTCAGTTGCCCGGTGGACAGGTGGTATTCGGCCTGAGTGATGGTCACCAGGTCGGTCAGTGGCAGGTTGGCCGTGGTCAGGCTGCTGGTCGGGATGGCCACGCTGTTGTCGGCGGTCAGTACCAGCGTGGTGGGCACATTCGGGTTGAGTACCGACTGGGCGTACCAGGCACCGGTGCCGTTGGCTTCGGTCAGGTTCAGGTTTGGCGTCTGGCTGGTCAGGGTGACGGCGGCCGGTGGCGGCGGGGCCATGACGAAGACATCTTGCTGGGCGTGCAGGTCGCCATTCTCGGTGCGCCGCGAGTAGGTGGTGCGCTGCGGCATCAGCGGCGTGGGCAGGGCAACATCGGAAAGCTTGCCCGAGATCGAGAACAGCTCGGTCCGCAGGTCGATGCCCCCCGGGCCTTCGATGCGCACGAAGTTAGTGTTGAACGGGCTGCCGGTCACACGTTCATCCAGGTTCGGGTCGCCGATGAAGCGCTCGCTGCCTTCGGTGTAGGGGCCATTGACGCTGCGCAGGAACGGCCCGACATCGCCTTTGAGCGCGCCGCTGAAGTCGCCAGCGCCAGCGATGCCGATGTCGCGGGTCATGTTGATCGCCCGGCGCCCACCGGCCGGTACGTCAAAGACTTCGACGCCGTAGGGATGGGTGACCACGTAGGTGCCTGCGGTCGGCACATCGACGCGAATACGCACCCGGGCGAAGCTGACCTGGTCGCCTTCGACGGGCTCTTCGGCGGCAAATGCTGCCTCGATGGCCGTGCCGTAGCTCAGGTCGATGCCCCGTGCAGCGTCGACGATGGCGGCGTCGGCGGTGAACCAGAAGGCTTCGTCAGGGAAGTTGGTGGGGAAGGCGATGGGTTGGGTGTCGTCGAACACACCGGGGGTTGGTAGCAGTGTGCACATGTACGCCGGCGCGCCGGGAGCACCGGCGACCCTTGAACTCACCGCTTTGGTCAAGCACAGGTCGAGGGTGCGACCATGACTGTCCTGGTACCAGCCTGCAAAGTTGCCATTGGCAAGGTTGTAGGGGCCGGGGTCGACAGCGTTCAATGCAGCCTGTGCCGGGATCTGGAGCATGCCGGCGAAAATCGCCACTGCCAGCGGGTGGGGTATCGGTCGGAGCATGAGTCAATTCCTCCTGCAAACGGGCCCATGGACTTGGGGCGTCTGGGAGGAGATCGGCAATAGGCGTGCCAAACCGAAATAAATGACTCGCAGGCCTTGTACAACGGGGGATGCGGCCGTTTCGTGGGTTTCTTTTACGGTACTTGCCAATGGGCCCGGTGCCCCCAGCATTGGGGAATTGGGTCGGTGGTTGCGACCCACTCGCTTGCCTGTGCAGCCCGCTTCTATGTCGGTGTTTTTGGCGATTTGGAGGTGCGCGGTTTCCGTGGTTTTTTCTCAGGGCGCTTGCCGGGCTTGAGCTGCCAACGGTCGGCATTGGCAAGCAAGCGCTCCTGTATGTCGGGCGGGTAGTCACTTAAGGTGGTGGGTGGAGGCACTGGTTTGCCGGGCAAACCTGCCTCACGGATCACCTTCGGCCAGCGTGGTCGCCAGCACAGCAGCAGGCTGAACCAGTGCGCGGTGCCGACAATGACGAAAGCGGGCCAGACCATGAGCAGGGCGAGTTTGAACAGCCAGCTGCTTTTGCGGAAGAAGCGGCTGAGGCCTTCGAACTGGGCGCTGAATGCCTGGATGGGCGAGGGTAACTGGGTGCTTAGACGGGGGCGGGGGACGGCGTGAGAGCCTTCTTCCATGTAGCGGCGGATGAACTCCCATTCGTCACGGAGCTCGCTGCCGCCTTGGCCTTGCTTGCCGACGAAGGCCATTTCCATGTGGGGGAGGCCGGTATGGCTGGGGTGCCAGACCAAGCCTAGTCTCGTGCCTACGCTGAGTGAGTCGTCCTCAGGGTAGATGCCTGTGCTTCCGGTTGTTCTCCAAGGGAACGTTACGATGCCGCCGCAATAGTTTGGCCGATGAAGATGGACTTGTTGGGTCTTTCGATTGAAGCGAATAAGCAGATGGCGGCTGGTCAGCATTTCTAATCGACTAAGTTTTATGCCATATTTCGAGTAAAAGTATAGTGCGGCTCCTGAAGCCCAGGCCAAGGTTATCGTGAGCACTACTGCTAAAAAAGAGCTTGAAGCACGGCTTGTGATGTCGAGCCAGATGGAGCCAACTGCGATATAGATTCCTAAGGCAATGCCTGGGAGAATCCCGCCTAATGTGATAAGTGTAATTAGCCCCCGCTTTTCTTCAGAGCCGCCGCAACGCATGTCCATAAATATTTCATTAAAGGCAAAAACAGGGCCCCGCGTGTTAGGCTTTTCGCTGACCTGCCGGAAATGTATGTCCTGCTCCACGTCGCCCTCATAAAAATCCTGATTGGCGCGTTTCTCTCTTGGCATAATCTCTGCCTCGTACGCCTTACGTGCGGCCTCTGACTCTGTTGCCATTTGCCAGAAGCCCCATTCGATTAAATACAATTTAAGACCTCGTTGAAAGCCGAATGTAGATCGTCTAATTCCTTCTGTTGTTCCGGAACAGTTGGCGACGGGGGCTGCTGAGTAGCGCGGGGCGGTAGCCGGATGTGACGGCTGCACCGGTCGAGCGTTTCGGTGATTGATGACATCAATCGAACTCCTTCGGCTTTTTGGGCGTACGCGGCTTGCGTGGTTTCTTCTCGGGACGCTTGCCGGGCTTGAGCTGCCAACGGTCGGCATTGGCAAGCAAGCGCTCCTGTATGTCGGGCGGGTAGTCACTCAAGGTGGTGGGTGGAGGCACTGGTTTGCCGGGCAAGCCGGCCTCGCGAATCACCTTCGGCCAGCGTGGTCGCCAGCACAGCAGCAGGCTGAACCAGTGCGCGGTGCCGACAATGACGAAAGCGGGCCAGACCATGAGCAGGGCGAGTTTGAACAGCCAGCTGCTTTTGCGGAAGAAGCGGCTGAGGCCTTCGAATTGGGCGCTGAATGCCTGGATGGGCGAGGGTAACTGGGTGCTTAGACGGGGGCGGGGGACGGCGTGAGGGCCTTCTTCCATGTAGCGGCGGATGAACTCCCATTCGTCACGGAGCTCGCTGCCGCCTTGGCCTTGCTTGCCGACGAAGGCCATTTCCATGTGGGGGAGGCCGGTAAGGCTGGGGTGCCAGACCAAGCCTAGTCTCGTGCCTACGCTGAGTGAGTCGTCCTCAGGGTAGATGCCTGTGCTTCCGGTTGTTCTCCAAGGGAACGTTACGATGCCACCGCAATAACTTGGCCGATGGAGGTGGACTTGCTGGGTTTTTCGATTGAAGCGAATGAGTAAGTGACGGCTGGTCAGCATCTCCAGACGTGTGATTTTCATCCCATATTTTGAATATAGATATAGTGTGGTGCCAGCGACTAGCATCATGATGAGGGTGAGTGCCAAAGTTATAAATGAGCGTGAGGCTGGAATCGTTATATCAATCCAGAGGAAACTTAATGCGATGAATGTCGTGACGCCTATGGCTGGCATAACTCCGACGAGCATCGCAAGGGTAAGGAGTCCACGTTTTTCTTCTGAGCCACCGCAGCGCATCTCCATGAAATCATCGTTGAAGGCGAACACGGGGCCGCGCGTATGAGGGTTTTCGCTGACAGACCGAAAATGAATATCTTCTTCTAGGTCCCCTTCGTAAAAGTCTTTAGCTGATCGCTTCTCTGAAGCTGTCATCTGTGCTTCGGAGGCTTTTCGTGCGGCTTCTGACTCGGTTGCCATCTGCCAAAATCCCCATTCGATCAAATACAATTTGAGACCTCGAAAGCCGAATACGGAGCGCCTAACTCCTCCTGTCGCTCAGATGCAGTTGGCTGTTGCTCGGAGCCGTAGCTGGAAGTGATACACCTGCGCAGGTCGAGCGTGTCGATCATGGATGACATCAATCGAACTCCTTCGACTTTTTGGGCGTACGCGGTTTTCGTGGTTTCTTCTCGGGGCGCTTGCCGGGCTTGAGCTGCCAACGGTCGGCATTGGCAAGTAAGCGCTCCTGGATGTCGGGCGGGTAGTCACTCAAGGTGGTGGGTGGAGGCACTGGTTTTCCGGGCAAGCCGGCCTCGCGAATCACCTTTGGCCAGCGTGGTCGCCAGCACAGCAGCAGGCTGACCCAGTGCGCGGTGCCGACAATGACGAAAGCGGGCCAGACCATGAGTAGGGCGACTTTGAACAGCCAGCTGCTTTTGCGGAAGAAGCGGCTGAGGCCTTCGAATTGGGCGCTGAATGCCTGGATGGGCGAGGGTAACTGGGTGCTTAGACGGGGGCGGGGGACGGCGTGAGGGCCTTCTTCCATGTAGCGGCGGATGAACTCCCATTCGTCACGGAGCTCGCTGCCGCCTTGGCCTTGCTTGCCGACGAAGGCCATTTCCATGTGGGGGAGGCCGGTAAGGCTGGGGTGCCATATCAGGCCTAGTCTCACGCCTACGCTGAGCGAGTCGTCCTCTGGATACAAGCCTGTGCTTCCGGTTGTTCTCCAGGGGAAAGTTACGATGCCGCCGCAATAACATGGTCGATGGAGGTGGACCTGTTGGGTTTTTCGATTGAAGCGAATGAGTAAGTGACGGCTGGTCAGCATCTCCAAACGTGTGATTTTCATCCCGTATTTTGAATATAGATATAGTGTGGTACCAGCGACTAGTATCATGATAAGAGTGAGCATCACAGATATAAATGAGCGTGAGGTTTGATCCGTTATATCAACCCAAAGGAAACTTAGCGCGGTGATTGTCGTGACGCCTATGATTGGCATAACTCCGACGAGCATCGCAAGCGTAAGTAGTCCACGTTTTTCTTCTGAACCACCGCAGCGCATCTCCATGTAATCATCGTTGAAGGCGAAAACGGGGCCGCGCGTATTAGGTTTTTCGCTGACAGACCGGAAATGAATATCTTCTTCCAGATCCCCCTCGTATAAGTCTTTAGCTGATCGCTTCTCTGAAAGTGTCATCTGTGCTTCGGAGGCTTTTCGTGCGACTTCTGACTCGGTTGCCATCTGCCAAAATGCCCACTCCATCAAGTACATTACAGAACCTCACTGAATGCCGAATATAGAGCCCTCAACTCATCTTCCTCCTTGTAAATGCTGGCGCTATTTCCGATGCGGAAACAACTGCGCTTGCACCACTTCTCCAGTGCGTCATCTTCAAGGAGGTAAATTATGAGCGTTAGGGCGAGGCCTATCCAAAAGGCTCCCAGCACTAATCGAGCGAGTAGCAGACGAGCAGCTTGTGTTCCGAGAGTGTTTGCGAGTCTTGCCATGGTTCGGCTAAAAAGTCTTACTAATTTATTGGAGCTTGAATTAGCCAAGTGCTCGAACAGTGGTCTCGCAATCGCGACGGCTGTTCCAAACTCTGCCAATGATAATGTAATGGTTGCCGCTCCTCTGAAAGCGTATGCAGTGGCCAGAATCTTCGACTTCCACCTCTCTTGCTTCGTAGTTGGTTCGCTTTCTAGATGCTTAATCCAGTCTGCAAAATCCCACCACGCCAGCACCCCCCCGCCGATACTGGCCAAACTACCCCCCCAAAGCTTCAATCTCCCCAAGGTCGCCGCCGCCCCTCTCCCAGTCACGCTATTCGCGCCATACCGCGTCACCACCTGGTCCACATAACTGGCGCCAATCTCGAAGCCCGCCGCAGCCGTAGTCATGGCCGCTGCAAAGAGTTCGGTCTTCACCCGTGCATCACTGTCTGGCAGTTCGCGTGCCTTGAAGGCCATCAGCATGCCTTCGAGCAAACACACCAGGCCTGCTGCACGCACCTTGTAGAAGTCGCTGTTGTTGGCCTGCATCAGGCCTTCAGCCCAGGCCTGGTCCAGATAGCGTGCAACCTGGGCACCACTGCGCTGTGGGTTCAAGGGCTGCCCAGTACGAGCCGCTTCGCCCAGGCGTATGTCGACAGCCGTTTCATGTATCGATGCGAACAATGTCAGGCGCAGGCCATGGTGCAGCGCGCGGTCCACACTGCTGGGTGCCCCGGTACGCAGCACTTGGCGCCCCAGCGCGACGTACCAGGCATACAAGCCGATGCTGGCGGTACTGTTTCTGCTTTGTAGCTCTTCGTACAGCGTGTTGATGCGCCCGAAGGCATTCGCCGCGATGTGCGCCTGCCGGGCGAGCGACTCACGCAACGTGAAGGATGTCTCTGAGGCCGGCTCGGCCTTGGCCGCGTCCAGAAGCGCGGCAAGCGCTTCGCGGATGTCATCCTGGTTGTAGGTGATGCCGCGCATTGCCAAATTGCCCCGATGCGCCACATCGCTGCGCCACCAGTGGTCCAGTACCGTCGCGCCCCACTCGCTGAGCTCCATGCCGATTACGCACTGGCCTGTTTGCTCGGCAAAGGCCAAGCCATTGATCAGGTCGGCATTGTCGTAACGGTCCAGGGCCTGCAGCAGGCGTTCGCTGAGGAGCCATCGGGTATGGTCTTTGGCGCGGTCTTCTGCAGCTTGCTGGGCTTGTTGCATCGCTTGCTCGAAGCCTGCGAGCTGATCGTGCATGGCTTGGCGGTCGACCAGATGGCCGTACTTCTGGTCGAACTTCTTGCTGAATTCGCCAGCATCCTGGCGGGCCTGAACCTTGGCCCGGACTTCGCGTTCGTACTGCGCCAGATGAGGTTTTATCCGGGCCTCATGCGCATCGGCCTGCTGGCGAGCGTGGTCGGTAAACCCATAGAAGTCCACAGGCGTCACCGGCTGCTTGCGCACGGCCTCGGCCATGACCTCACGCTTGACGATGCGCTCGGCCATCATCTGCGGGTAGAGCTTCTCGATTTCCAGAAACGACTGCGCAACAAGCAGTTTGCGTTCATTGTCCACGCCGGGTTCCACAACGCGCTGTAGCCAGTGGGTCTTCACCTCGTCGACGGCTGCATTGCGCCAGGCATTGAGCTCCTGGGTAATGCCGATGGCATCCTCGATGACGATAGCGGCGCCGCGCGGCTTGGTTTGATTCATGGGCGGTGCCAGGGCTTGCCGTGAAGCGTGCGGGGATACGATCTGAGCGTTGTTGAACGGCTGCAGGTCGAGCAGGGCCTGCAGGTCTGCGTCGTCCTGGGCCTTGAAGTCGGCTACCCAGTTCAGTTGGTCGTGCTTGAGCACGTGGGGCTGTGGCGGCGCGTCAGAGGGTTGAATGAACGCTGCGATATCGATCGCGGGCAGGCTGCTGCGGTACTCGTCTTCGAGCAGGCGGTAGTTGTCGAGCATGCGCGGCGTGAGCGGGGAGGGGCTGAACAACGGGCGCAGCTCCTGGATGTCGTCCAGGTCGTAGAGCGTGATGGTCCAGCCGAAGGCGCGGATGATGTCCTCCAGGTTGCCTGCGCTAGGGGCAGGCTCCCATGGGGCGTCGGCGCTGATGTACAACAGTGAGCCATTCGGCGCCACGCGGTACTGGCTGTGCCATTCGTGCGCCGGTGCGCTGTGGCGTTTGATCAGCAGGTAAAGAAAGCCTTCGCGCAGCGGGCGGATGGCGTAGCTGGAGTGGGTCAGCGCAGCCACCTCCTGAAAGGGGCTGAGGTAGCCCGGCAACTTGGGCAAGCGGGCGCGTTGTGCCGGGTTGCCGCCAACGGCGGCATAGCGCAAGGGCAGCAGTTCGAAGCGGCGGGTGCAGTCGGCGACGGGGCTATTGCGTAGCGCAGGGCGGTAGCCGGTTGTGATACGTCTGCACAGGTCGAGCGTGTCGGTAAGCGAATCCATGGGCGTGTGTTTTAGTCCTTTGTGCGCAGGCGTCGCTGCACGCTGTCGATAAGGGCGGTGTGCTGTTCGCGGGTGGCGATGATTGCCTCCTGCCAGGCCGGTGAGGTGTTGAGCTGATCACCGTCGCGAGCCAACATCAGTACATAGGTGATGAGGTCCTCCTCACGGGCCAGACCCTGCTCGCGTGCCTGGTCGAGGTAATGCTGGATCAGCCCGACGCGCGTGCCGTGGCAGGTGCCCGCCAAGGCTGGGCAGTGCTGAACGTCCTTTAGTACCTCGGCAAGTTGGTAGCTCAGTGGGTCGCCGGCCAATGCTGCCCAGCAATCTTCGTCCAGTGTGATCGGCGTGACGTGCGCCGCTTGAGGTTGATCGCCGCCAGCTATCTGCAACCACAGCGTCTTGTGCGGATGTGCGACAGGAGCCCACCAGTGATGGATGGGCGCCAACCATTCGCTCACCCCAGGCAAGTGACGGTGGCTATCGAGCGCTTGCAGGGCAGCAGCGGTGTGGTAGCGCAGAAGGTACGAATGGCCATCTGCGCCTGTGACGATGTTGGCCTGGCTCAAATGCAGCGCGAGTTCGGCAGGTGGCAATGCGCTGATTATCCAGCCACATACCGCGCCCTCTGCACCTTGTTCGAGCTGCCATTTAAAGTCGTACTGGGCTGAAACATCAGAGCCGGGACGCGAGCCGAACAGCCAGGGGCCTACTGCCCGCAAATTGCTGAATTGGGCTTGCTGCAACAGTGGCCAGCAGCGCTGCGAGTAGTACTCGAGCAGGTTTTCCCGAGCCTTCGGTGAAAGATCAGCCATTTCTACAACCGCGCTCAGGCGGTACCGGTCGGATACTCGCAGGACCTTGACCAGTGCTCTGACGAATGGGCTGGGCATCAGTGTGCTCCCGCCATACGGATCATGGTGTGGCCGTTTGTGATCGCTTTCAGCAAACAACTGAGGCAGATGGGCTCACCGGGTTCAGGAATGCCAGCGGTCGAGGTTGTGCGTTGGCTGCCCTTTGCCTGCTGGTGGATCGGCCCTTTGAAGGCCACTGCTACACCGTCCAGCGTGACACCGGCCCCATCGATTCGCAGCAGCCCGCCTGGGCTCCGGATCGTCAGGCTCTCGCTGACCTGTATGTCATAAACCTTGGTGGTGTGCCGGATGGCTTCACCGGTTTGCAACAAGTGATGACCGCCCACCACCTCTTCGAGGTGGCCACCAATTTCTACCGTGTGGTTGGCTTTGGTAATGTCCTGGCGCTGGTTGCCAACCGTCTCGATGCGGTCCTGGCCGGTGACGATCGTGTGCGTCCGGCCAATCTTCAAGTTGTTGTCATTGCCGATGTCGTGAATCCGATTTTGGCCGATGCTGAGGGACTCGTCCCGGCCGACGTCTTCCCGGCGGTCCTGGCCAATCGAAACCGTTTCGTCACGCTCGACCCGTTCAGCGCGATCGTTGCCGACCTGCGTCGTTTCGTTATGCTTTACAACGTTGTTCTGGTCCCTTTCTGCATGGATGAACACCTCCTGGCGACCCAGTTCGTCCTCGAAACGCAGTTCGTTGAAGCCATCGCCCTTGTGGGTCTGGCTCTTGATGGTCATGCGCGTCTTGTGCTCGGGCAGGTCGTACGGGGGCAGCTGATTGCCGCAGTAGGTGCGGCCGGTGATCATTGGCTGGTCTGGGTCGGCGTTGACGTACTGGATGATCACGTCCTGGCCAATACGCGGGATGGCCATCGAGCCCCAGCTGCCTCCGGCCCAGCCTTGCGACACCCGCACCCAGCAGGAGCTGAATTCATTGTTTTCGCTCTCCCTGTCCCAAGGGAAGCTGACCTTGACCCGGCCCCACTGGTCGCAATAGATCTCCTCGCCAACTGGGCCGACGACGGTGGCCATGTGCGGGCCGTCGACGCGTGGTTTGGCCAACGGCGCCGGGTGCCATTCGGTTCTGCCTGGCACCAGTACGGCGTCTTGGCTATAGCGCGTGCCTTGCCTGGCCCCGGCGGCTTCCTCCTGCAGGCTGGTGAACTGGGTACCCTCGTGGTGCACCTTGATCACACGCCAGTGCACGTTCAAGTCTTGTCGCGGGTGCTCGATCAGGGTGAAGCTCAGCCCCGGTTGCAGGCGCACGTCATCGCCTTGCACTTCGGCAATGCGGGCATCATGGCGCAGCGCGGTGATCCGGGTGGCGGTGAAGGGCACGCCGACCGCATCACGCTTGTATCGGCCAGGGTAGTCGAAGCGCTCGTACGCGGTGGACTGGTGTGTCAGGCCACTTGCTTCTGCGCGGTGTTCCTGGCGGAACTCCGGATTGGTGAATGTATAGTCGCGTTGCACCTGTCGTGCAGTGCGTACCTGCTCGCTGTAGCGCAGGCGGCGTAGACAAGGCTTTGCCTGATCGCCACCGCTATTGGCGCGGTACAGCACTGCGTCTGGGGCGATGTCATCGTCATCGACGAACCCTTCATCGTCATCATCGATCTTGATGACACCCCGGCTGATCTGGCCCAGCGAAAGCAACCGGTCGGTGATGACCAGCATGTGGTGTTTGGGTGTGTGCTCGAAGCAGTAGACAAAGCCTTCTTCGGCGGCGAGGCGGGCGATGAAGTCCAGGTCGGTTTCACCGGCCTGCACGCAGAATTCCCGTACCGCATGTTCACCGCAGCTGTGCAGCTCAAAATGAAGGATGCCTTGGCGTTTGAGCATGAGCTCGAGAATCTGCGAGGCGGTTTTTTGCTGGAAGATGCGCCAGTTCGAACGCAGCCCGGCACGCGCCAACGTGGGTTCGACCAAGGCGCGGTAGCGCGTACGGTGAAAACCTGTCTCTCCTTGGCTGAAGGTGCTGACCAGGCCGTGCACGTAGCGCAACGGGCGGGCTCCCCGCCACAGGGTGAATAGCACCGGTTTGTCGAGCAGTTGGCCAAAATCGACATCGTCTTGGTAACTGACCAGCTCCAGGCTTAATTGGAAAGGTTTACTGATCGCTTCGTCGAGTTCGAACGAAACCACCTCAAACTCAACCTGGCCAACCAGCGGCTGGAAGGTGAAGCGCAAATCGGATTGGCTAGGCATGTGAATTCCCCCAAAAGTGCCTGAGTACGGTCATGACGAGCACTTGCTCGCTACTACAGCAGCATGACGTTGAGCGACTCGAGAACTTCGGCGGGGATGAGGGAGAGTACCTGCGGGCTCCAGGGTATTGCCGGCAGCTTGCGCAGTGGGGGGGCTTTCACGTCGTGCACGGGTATGCGATGGCTCCCCACACACGACTTCAAGCAGGATTGGCTGGTTGGTGGGCACTGTTTTACCAGTGCCATCGGGCTCACTGAACATTCCTGGTCCTCGTGTTTGGGCAGGCAGCGTATGCACTGGGCATGGGCGGACCATGCGGCCAGACGCAAGTATTTGGCTGAAGCCTGAACACTAACGAGGAATCAATTCATGGGTGAGTATTGAGCGTCCTATAAAGGTGTAGGAAAGTTCGATTTCTTCTCTGCTAAGAAACACTTGGTTGCAGTTAGGGAAGGAGTAGGGCGTTTTCAAGCATCTCGATTCGGCTCTTGCTCGGCGCAAAGCTGGGCTTGCAAGGGTAGTGAGCTGATCGAATGGGCTGGGGAACAATGGCTTGCAGGGCTGTGATTTGGCGCCTGCAAGGCCAGGCGGCCGTAGAACAGCAAGGCAGTGGCCCAGGTGGTGAACCAGACGAACAGCCCTGCCCAGAAGGTGTGGGACATGTAGTGCCAGCCTTGCAGCACGCGGGTGGTGCCGTAGACGAACCCCAGCAACAGGATCGCCACCAGCAGCTTGCGCGCATGCATCCAGCGGTGGCGTAGCGCTACGAAGTACAGGGCCAGCAAGGTGAAACCACTGGACGCATGCCCGCCTGGCCAGCATCGGCCATCGCCGGCCTTGTCCAGCCAGGTGAAGTGCTCGAACCACTCGACCCGCGCCTGCTGGCCGCCGTACAGCGTCGTTTCCACCGGGCAGTACACGCTGGTATGGCTTTTCAGGTAATGGATGACGGTGGTGCACAGCGCGAACGCGACCACCACGAACAACAAGTCGCGGCGGTGGTGGGTGGTGAAGCGCAATACTGGTGCGATTCGTGCGGTTTCCAGCCACCGCGTAAGGCCCCATTGCGGGTGATTGGCCAGGCGCGGCCAGGCGAACGACAGCAGCGAGCCGATCACGGCCAGTTCACCGGTCCAGTTCGGTAATACCCGTGGCCACTTGTGGGTGACCTTTTCGAACCATTGATTGTGCAACAGCGGAAACTGGCCGGTGGCCGGGTCGATCAGCAGGTTGCTGATCCAGCGGTCGAGTTCGGTCAGGTCGAAGGCGACGAAGACGATGCCCGCCAGCAGCAGCGGTAGCAGCAGGTTGTTGCGGTAGAAGGCGGCGCGTGAAGGTACAGGCATGGTCAGATTTCCCGGGCATCAGCGAGTTTGCGCCACTGGCTGGCATTCATCTGGCCCAGCACGCGGGCCTTGCCATCTTCGCCCTGGGTGATGAACAGCGCGCTGGCATAGCGGTTGGAATCCGCGTCAGTGTCGACGTTGAGCTGGCGCTCCACCTGCTCCAGACAGCCACTGTGGCTGACCAGCACCAGGTTGCGGCCGGGTTGCTTATTGGCGAAGGCATTGCGGGCGAAGCTGTGGTCACACTGGTTGAGCCAGTCCTGCGTGGCAATGGCCTTGCCGAACATGAACTGCGCGGTCTGCCGGGTGCGCACTTCCGGGCTAGCCCACACATCTGCACTGAGCAGGCCAAGGCGGTGCAGGCCTTGGCCGACGTCGGCGGCTACCCGGCTGCCCGCCAGGGTAATACCGGTGGGGTCGTCCAGGCAGGCACCGCGTGAGCGGTCGCAGCGTTCGGCGTGACGAATCACCACAATGACCGAGCCCTTGGACCAGGCGCTGTGCAAGCCGCTGCTGTGCAACGTATGCGGGTCGCCAAGGTCTGCAAGGGCAGGGCGTGCGGCAGCCCAGGCAGCGAGTGCCACCAGCGCGACCGATACGCACAGAGCCACCAGCAGCGCTTTGGCGCGGGGCAATCGGTAGGGCCGGGCGAGCTTAAGGGCCGGCGGGGTGTCGATGACGCCATGCAGCATGCTGTCACTCCAGTGAGCGCGGACAATGGACCGGAACCGGTGGCTCGGAACCTTTGAGAGTGCGCGCACTTTAGGTAGCAGGATGTCGGCAGAGGGTGAGGCTGATGTGAAAAATACCTTATCCGCGGTGTTGGGCATTTTTGCTGGAGGCCAACAATGTCAAGAATGAAACCGGTTTCAAAACATTTCTGAACGCGCTAGATTATTCGGCTGTCTTCTACACGCGCCCGCTTGCGCGAGTACCCCATTGAAAAATCAGATGGCGCAAACCAAGGCCGCCCCTACTGCTGATGAGGATTTGAAATGCCTGAGCACGCCCCAGACAATCCGCGCCGGGAATTCCTGCGCAAGACCTTGACCTTGATACCGGTCGCCACCGTGGCCAGCACCGGGCTGGGCCTGGGTGCCAGCCAACTGCTGGCCGAACCTGTGCGGGAGCCTAAGGTACCTGTCGCTGCGCCTGCGGGCGATTATCAGCCAACCTTTTTCACCGCCGAAGAATGGGCCTTCGTGCAAGCGGCCGTTGCCCGCATCATCCCTGCGGACGAACTGGGCCCAGGTGCGCTCGAAGCGGGTGCCGCCGAGTTCATCGACCGCCAGATGAATACCCCGTATGCCACTGGCGCGCAGTGGTACATGCAGGGGCCGTTCAATGCCGATGCCGCCCCAGAATTGGGCTACCAGCTGCAACTCAGCCCGCAACAGATCTACCGGCTGGGCATCGCTGCCGTGGACGGCTGGTGCAAAGCCAACTCGGGCCAAGTGTTTGCTGCGCAAGATAGCGCTACCCGAGACCGCATTCTTGCCAAGGTCGAAGCCGGTGAGCTGGTGTTCGACGCGCTGCCGGCCAAGCTGTTTTTCAGCTTGCTGGTACAGAACACCCGCGAAGGGTTCTTCTGCGACCCGATTCACGGTGGCAACAAAGGCATGGTGGGCTGGACCCAGATCGGCTTCCCCGGTGCACGGGCAGATTTCATGGACTGGGTCGAGCGCAACGAGCCTTACCCGTTCCCGGCAGTGTCGATCCGTGGCGAGAGGGCCTGAAGCATGGCGAATGTGTTGAAGAAAGTAGACGCCGTGATCGTGGGCTTCGGCTGGGCCGGCGCGATCATGGCCAAGGAATTGACCGAAGCGGGGCTGCAGGTGGTCGCCCTCGAGCGCGGGCCAATGCAGGACACCTACCCTGAGGGCAGCTACCCGCAGGTGATCGATGAGCTGACCTACAGCGTGCGCAAGAAGCTGTTCGTCGATGTGTCGAAAGAGACCGTCACCATCCGTCACAGCGTCAACGACGTAGCGTTGCCCAACCGCCAGTTGGGCGCCTTCTTGCCAGGCAAGGGCGTGGGCGGCGCGGGCTTGCATTGGTCCGGCGTGCATTTTCGGGTAGACCCGATTGAGCTGCGCATGCGCAGCCATTACGAAGAACGCTACGGCAAGGTGTTCATCCCTGAAGGCATGACCATCCAGGACTTCGGCGTTACCTACCAGGAGCTTGAGCCGTACTTCGATTTTGCCGAGAAGGTCTTCGGCACCTCGGGCCAGGCCTGGACCGTCAACGGCGCGGTGGTCGGTGAAGGGAAGGGCGGCAACCCCTATGCGCCGGATCGCTCCAACCCGTTCCCGCTGCCTGCACAAAAAAACGTGGTGTCGGCAAAACTGTTCGAAAAGGCCGCCACCAGCCTCGGCTACAAGCCGTACAACCTGCCATCGGCCAACACGTCGGGCCCTTACACCAACCCGTACGGCGCGCAGATGGGGCCGTGCAACTTCTGCGGCTTCTGCAGCGGCTACGTGTGCTACATGTACTCCAAGGCCTCGCCCAACGTGAACATCCTGCCCGCACTGCGCCAGGTGCCGAATTTCGAGCTGCGCGCCAATGCCCATGTGCTGCGCGTGAACGTGGATGACAGCAAGCGCAAAGCCACGGGCGTGACCTACATTGACGCCCAAGGCCGGGAGGTGGAGCAACCGGCGGACCTGGTGATTCTCGCAGCCTTCCAGTTCAACAACGTGCGCCTGATGCTGCTGTCCGGTATCGGCAAGCCTTATGACCCGGTGAAGAACGAAGGGGTTGTCGGGCGCAACTTCGCGTACCAGAACATGGGCACGGTCAAGGCGTTCTTCGACAAGGACACCTACACCAACAACTTCATCGGTGCCGGCGGTAACGGCATCGCGATCGATGATTTCAACGCTGACAACTTCGATCATGGCCCGCACGGTTTTGTCGGTGGTTCACCCATGTGGGTCAACCAGGCGGGCAGCCGCCCGATCGCCGGTATCGCCAACCCGCCCGGCACGGCTACCTGGGGCAGCGCCTGGAAAAAGGCCACGGCCGACTACTACACCCACCAGGTTTCGATGGACGCGCATGGCGCGCACCAGTCGTACCGTGGCAACTACCTGGACCTGGACCCGACCTACCGGGACGCCTTTGGCCAGCCGTTGCTGCGCATGACCTTCGACTGGCAGGAAAACGACATCAAGATGAACCAGTTCATGGTCGACAAGCTCAGCAAGATCGCCCAGGCGATGAACCCGAAGTCCATTGCTGTGTTGGGCAAAAAGGTCAAGGAACACTTCAACACTGCCAGCTACCAGACCACCCACCTCAACGGTGGCGCAATCATGGGCACTGACCCCAAGACCAGTGCGCTTAACCGCTATCTGCAGAGCTGGGACGTCCACAACGTTTTCGTCCCGGGGGCGTCGGCATTCCCGCAGGGGTTGGGTTACAACCCGACCGGTTTGGTTGCGGCACTGACGTACTGGTCTGCACGGGCGATCCGTGAGCAATACCTGAAAAACCCTGGCCCACTGGTTCAGGCTTGAGGAGCGATGAGCATGAAGACACTGTTGATCGCAACGATCCTGTGCGGTGCAAGCCTTTCGGCCCAGGCCGACAGTGCGCTGGTCAAGCAAGGCGAGTACCTGGCGCGCGCGGGCGACTGCGTGGCCTGCCACACGGCCAAGGGCGGCAAGCCATTCGCCGGCGGGCTGCCGATGGAAACCCCCATCGGCACGGTCTACTCGACCAATATCACCCCTGATGCCAGCGGCATCGGCAACTACAGCTTCGAAGACTTCGACCAAGCCGTGCGCCATGGCGTCGGCAAGGACGGCAGCACGCTGTACCCGGCCATGCCGTATCCCTCGTATGCACGCGTCAGCGATGACGACATGCGCGCGTTGTATGCCTACTTCATGCAGGGTGTCGAGCCGGTGGCGCAGCCGAACAAGGCGACGGACATCCCCTGGCCGTTGAGCATGCGCTGGCCGCTGGCGATCTGGCGGGGGTTGTTCGCGCCGCAGGTGAAGGCCTGGCAGGCCTCGACGGCCGCCGACCCGGTCGTCAACCGCGGTGCTTACCTGGTCGAAGGGCTGGGGCACTGTGGTGCATGCCATACCCCGCGCGCCCTGACCATGCAGGAAAAGGCACTGAGCCCGCAGGATGGCGAGCAGTTTCTGGCAGGCAGCGCCCCGCTTGAAGGCTGGATTGCCAAGAGCCTGCGCGGTGATCACAAGGATGGCCTGGGCAGTTGGAGCGAAGCGCAGCTGGTGCAGTTTCTCAAGACCGGCCGAAGCGACCGCAGTGCGGTGTTCGGTGGCATGAGCGATGTGGTCGAGCACAGCATGCAGTACATGAGCGAGGCTGACCTGACGGCCATTGCCCGGTACCTGAAAACGCTGCCGCCCAGCAACCTCGATGACCAGCCGCATGCGTATGACAAGCAGGTCGCCGAGGCGCTGTGGAACGGCGATGACAGCAAGCGCGGGGCGTCGGTATACATCGACAACTGCGCGGCGTGCCACCGCACCGATGGCCATGGCTATAGCCGCGTGTTCCCGGCACTGGCCGGTAACCCGGTGGTGCAGACCGCCGATGCTACCTCGCTGATACATGTGGTGCTGGCCGGTGGCACGGTGCCTGCGACGCACACCGCCCCATCGAACTTCACCATGCCGGCGTTTGGCTGGCGCTTGAGCGATCAGGAGGTCGCTGATGTGGTGAGCTTCATTCGTACCAGCTGGGGCAACCAGGGTGGAGCGGTGAAGGTGGACGATGTCGCCAAGCTGCGCACGGATGACCTGAAACACACTTCTGGGGATGACCTTGGGCAGGTGACGAGCCACTAGTACTGCGCAAAATTCAGAGCTTGCACGCCCCCTGTAGGAGCAGCCTTGTGCTGCGAAGAGGCCGGTACAGACCACAGAAATTCGTGGCGGGTACTGGCCTCTTCGCAGCACAAGGCTGCTCCTACCTTCGCGCCAGATGGGGCAAAGGCGGACGATGTCGTGAAACACACCTCTGGGGATGACCTTGGGCAGGTGACGAGCCACTAGTACTGCGCAAAATTCAGGGCTTGCACGCCCCCTGTAGGAGCAGCCTTGTGCTGCGAAGAGGCCGGTACAGACCACAGAAATTCGTGGCGGGTACTGGCCTCTTCGCAGCACAAGGCTGCTCCTGCCTTCGCGCCAGATGGGGCAAAGGCGGACGATGTCGTGAAACACACCTCTGGGGATGACCTTGGGCAGGTGACGAGCCACTAATACTGCGCAAGATTCAGAGCTTGCATGCCCCCTGTAGGAGCAGCCTTGTGCTGCGAAGAGGCCGGTACAGACCACAGCAATTCGTGGCGGGTACTGGCCTCTTCGCAGCACAAGGCTGCTCCTACAAGGAACGTGTAAACTTGCCGACGAACGGTAGGTGACGAAACGCGCCGGTTTTGGTGTATTGAAACCGGTTTCATAGCCTGTCACCGACAATAATCACAAGGGACACCCATGACCGATATGCCTGCCAATGCCCGCGAGCGGGTGACCATCAGCGAAGTAGCCCGTGTGGCCGGTGTGTCCAAGGCGACCGTCTCGCGCTACATCGGTGGCGATCGCCAGTTGCTGGCCGAGGCGACCGCCAAGCGCCTGGAAGAAGTCATCGAGCGCCTCGGCTATCGCCCCAACCAAATGGCCAGGGGCCTCAAACGCGGCCAGACCCGGCTGATCGGCATGCTGGTGGCAGACATCCTCAACCCCTATTCGGTGGCGGTGATGCACGGCGTCGAAACCGCCTGCCGCCAACACGGCTACAGCCTGGTGGTGTGCAACACCAACCGCGACGACGATCAAGAGCGCCATCACCTGGTGGCCCTGCAGTCCTACAACGTCGAGGGCCTGATCGTGAACACCCTCGGCCATCATCCCGGCGAACTGCTGAACCTGCAGCGCGACATGCCCATGGTGCTGGTGGACCGCCAACTGCCTGAACTCAATGTCGACCTGGTCGGCCTGGACAATGCCGACGCCGTCGAACAGGCCTTGGATCACCTACAGGCGCAAGGCTACCGCGACATTCTGGCGGTAACCGAACCGCTCGATGGCACCAGCTCGCGCCAGGAGCGGGTACAGGCATTTGGCGCTTCCATCAACCGGCGACCGGGCATGCGTCAACAGGTGCTGGAAGTCAGCCCCGACCTTCATGCCGGCCTGGCTTCATTTCTTTCGGCCAGCGGTCATGGCCCTCAAGCCATCTTCACCTTCAACGGTGTGGCGACGCTGGCCGTCACCCGAACCCTGCACGACGCCGGCTGCGGCTTGTTCGACGACGTTGGCCTGATCGCCCTCGACGAACTGGACTGGTACCCCTTGGTCGGCAGCGGCATCACGGCATTGGCCCAGCCCACCGAGCGTATCGGTGTGGCGGCTTTCGAGTGCCTGCTGGGCCGCTTGCGCGGCGAACGCGGGGCGCCACGGCGCATCGACTTCAAAGCCGACCTGATCATGCGAGGTTCAACCCACTCACGCGACTGAACGAAAGGCACGTTGCGGCTTGGCGTGCGTAAAAATGAAACCGGTTTCATAAGGACAATAACAATGCGCTCGAACCCCGTTTCCATCAGCCTCTCCAGCTACGGTGCCAGTTTGGTACGGCAGCGCGGACAGGCGCATTTTCTGGACATGCTGGCCGCTGCTGGCGTAACCCGTGTCGAATTTCGTGAAGAACTCTTTGAAAGCGCGCCGGACCCTGCCGCGCTGGCCGCCGCCGTCACCGCGTTGCGGCTCGAATGCCTGTATTCCACGCCCCTTGAACTGTGGACGGCGCAGGGCCTGCCAGACCCACGCCTGACGCAGAAACTGGCGCTGGCCCGCGCGATGGGCGCGGTAGCCCTGAAGGTATCGCTGGGGCATTTCGATGACACCTGCGATGTGGCGGCCTTACGCTCGCTGTTGCCTGACGATGGCCCCCAGCTGTTGGTCGAGAACGACCAGACCGAGCAGGGCGGGCGCATTGCGCCGTTGCTCACGTTCTTCCAGCGCGCCGATGACCTTGGGCTGGCGCTGGGCATGACGTTCGACATCGGTAACTGGCAATGGCAGGGCGAGCCTGTGCAGCAAGCGGCACGCCAACTGGGGCGTTGGGTGCATTATGTGCACTGCAAGGCGGTCGAGCGCCAGCCCGCTGGGCGACTGGTCGCCGTGCCGCCGCAGGCTGACGATCTGCAAGCGTGGGATGCCTTGCTGGCCGCGTTCACGCCCGGCGTGGTGCGTGCCGTGGAATACCCGTTGGCCGCTGACGACTTGCTCGCGCTGACCCGTGCCCAGGTAGTGGCGCTGTCTGCGCTGGGCCTGGCCGAGGAGGTCAGCCATGCATGAGCATGACGTGCTGTGCTTCGGCGAAACCATGGCCATGTTCGTCGCCGAGCAGGTGGGGGACCTGGCGCATGTCGGGCAGTTCGGCAAACGCATCGCCGGTGCCGACAGCAACGTTGCCATCGGCCTGTCGCGGCTGGGCTTCAAGGTCCGCTGGCTGAGCCGGGTGGGCGACGACTCCCTGGGGCGCTTTGTCCTCGACAGCTTGCGCCGGGAAGGCCTGGACTGCAGCGACGTTGAAGTCGACCCGCAACACCCCACTGGCTTTCAGCTCAAAGCCCGCTGCGATGATGGCAGTGACCCAGCAGTGGAATACTTTCGCAGCCATTCAGCAGCGCGCCGTTTGTCCCCGGCATTGATCCGCCCACATTGGCTGCAGGCCCGCCACCTGCATGCCACCGGCATCCCGCTGGCGCTTTCAGCCGAGTGCAGGGCCTTGTCGCATGCATTGGTGGATGGCATGCGCGCTGCTGGGCGCAGCATTTCCTTTGACCCTAACCTGCGCCCATCGCTGTGGCCGGACCGCACGCACATGATCCACGAGATCAACGCCCTGGCAGTGAAGGCTGACTGGGTACTGCCGGGCCTTGAAGAAGGCCGCCTGCTGACCGGCCAGCACGCACCGGCGGACATTGCCGCGTTCTACCTCGACAAAGGGGTGGAGCTGGTGGTGATCAAGCTGGGTGACGAAGGCGCGTATTTTCGCACCGCCAAAGGCGATGGCCAGGTAGCCCCGGTGCCGGTGGCCAAGGTGGTGGACACCGTCGGTGCGGGTGACGCCTTTGTTGTCGGCGTGCTCAGTGCGCTACTCGAAGGCCGTGAACTGCCCGAGGCGGTGGCGCGTGGCAACTGGTGTGGCAGCCGCGCTGTGCAGTCGCGTGGCGATATGGAAGGTTTGCCGCTGCGTCACGAACTCGAAACCCATGACCTGCGCATAAGCGCCTGAACGCCTGGCCCCTACCTGTTGCGACAAAAACAAAAAGCTCAGGAGTACACATGATGCAAACGACAAGTCTCGCGCGTCGCCGTTGGTGGTACATCATCCCGATCGTGTTCATCACCTACAGCCTGGCCTACCTGGACCGTGCCAACTATGGGTTCGCGGCAGCGTCCGGCATGGCCGACGACCTTAAAATCACCCCGGTGCTGTCGTCGTTGCTGGGTGCGCTGTTTTTCCTTGGTTACTTTTTCTTCCAGGTACCAGGGGCCATCTACGCCGAAAAGCGCAGCGTCAAGAAGCTGATCTTCGTCAGCCTGATCCTCTGGGGCGGCCTGGCCACGCTGACCGGCATGATCAGCAATGTGTACATGCTGATCGGCATCCGCTTCCTGCTTGGCGTGGTGGAAGCCGCCGTGATGCCGGCGATGCTGGTGTACCTTTGCCATTGGTTCACCCGCGCCGAACGTTCCCGTGCCAACACCTTCCTGATGCTCGGCAACCCGGTGACCATCCTGTGGATGTCGGTGGTGTCGGGCTACCTCATCAAGCACTACGACTGGCGCTGGATGTTCATCATCGAAGGCCTGCCTGCGGTGATCTGGGCGTTCTTCTGGTGGCGCCTGGTGGACGACCGCCCGGCTCAGGTCAAGTGGCTTAGCGATCAGGAAAAGACCGATCTGGAAAACGCCCTGGCAGCAGAACAGCAGGGCATTAAACCGGTGAAGAACTACCGCGAGGCGTTCCGCTCGCCCCAGGTGATCATCCTGTCGATGCAGTACTTCTGCTGGAGCATCGGCGTGTACGGCTTCGTGCTCTGGCTGCCGTCGATTCTGAAACAGGCGGCCAACGTCGACATCGTCCAGGCCGGCTGGTTGTCGTCGGTGCCCTATCTGGCGGCGGTGCTGGCCATGGTCGGGGTGTCCTGGGCTTCGGACCGCTTGCAGAAACGCAAGCGCTTCGTCTGGCCGCCCCTGTTGATTGCGGCGCTGGCGTTCTATGGCTCCTATGCCTTGGGCAGCGAGCACTTCTGGTTGTCCTACGCATTGCTGGTGGTTGCTGGCGCCTGCATGTACGCGCCCTATGGGCCGTTTTTCGCCATCGTGCCGGAGATCCTGCCCAGCAACGTCGCCGGTGGCGCCATGGCCTTGATCAACAGCATGGGCGCGCTGGGTTCGTTCGGCGGCTCGTGGCTGGTCGGTTATCTCAATGGTGCCACCGGCGGGCCGGGTGCCTCGTACCTGTTCATGTGCGGTGCACTGCTGACGGCAGTCGCGCTCACGGCGGCGCTTAAAACCTCACACACCGCTGGCCGGGCCAAGCGCGGCGGCTCTCATCTGGCCACGAGCCACTAGGAAATCCTGCTATGAAGAAGCGAATCGTCCTTTACAAGCGCCTGTCCGACACGTTGATGGCGCGCCTGCAGCAACAGGTTGACGTGACGTGGGTGGACACGTCCGGGCCCGATGGCCTTGCCCGGCTGCGCGATGCGCTGCCGGGCGCTCAAGGGCTGTTGGGTGCCAGCCTGCGCTTGGACAGCGGCCTGCTGGACCTGGCCCCGCAACTGGAGGTGGTCGCCAGCGTGTCGGTAGGCGTGGACAACTACGACATCGCCGACCTGACCCGGCGTGGCGTGATGCTGACCAACACGCCCGACGTACTGACCGAAACCACTGCTGACACCGGCTTTGCCTTGATCCTGGCCAGTGCGCGTCGGGTTGTGGAGCTGGCGGGCTGGGTGCGTGACGGCCAGTGGCAAGCCAACCTTGGGCCTGCGCACTTTGGCACGGATGTGCACGGCAAGACCTTGGGCATCATTGGCATGGGGCGGATTGGCGAAGCCTTGGCCAGGCGCGGCGCGGCTGGTTTCGGCATGCGTGTGCTTTACCACAGCCCACGCGCCAAGCCTGCGGTGGAGGCCCGCTACGACGCCCGTCACTGCAGCCTTGACGACCTGCTGCAACAGGCGGATTTCGTCTGCCTGACCGTGCCGCTGAGTGCCGCCACCGAGGGCTTGATCGGCGCGCGTGAGCTTGCCCTGATGAAGCCTGAGGCAATGCTGGTGAACATTGCGCGTGGGCGTGTGGTGGACGAAGCCGCGCTGATTGAGGCCTTGCGGGAGAAACGCATCCGCGGCGCGGGCCTGGATGTGTTCGTCCAGGAGCCGTTGCCCAGCGATTCGCCGCTGCTGCAACTGGACAACGTGGTGGCGACCCCGCACATCGGTTCGGCCACTCACGATACTCGTGAGGCCATGGCGCGCTGTGCGGTAGACAACCTGCTCAGCGCACTGGCCGGTGAGCGCCCGGCAAACCTGGTGAACCCAACAGTCGGGCGTTGATGCACCGAGGCGCAGCGGTTACCGGCAGTTGCCCGCCTTGCGGTAGCCGGCCGCTTGCGCCTCGCCCTCGGAGCCGAACATCACCTGGTTCTTCGAAGCCACCTGGGTGTAGCCCGGGCAGCCATTGGCCAGGTGATAGACATGGCTGTTGCGGTTGCCGAGCACAGCGCCTGTTGCCGCAGTGCTGGCCAGGCTGGGCTTGGCCGCTTCGCTGACCGGTTTGGCCGGCATGGCTTGCACGACGCCACTGCCAACAGGCTTGTAATCGGCTGTCCATTTGCGCTCGCCCGTCACGAACGGGTTGGCGTGCCCCATGATGGCGGCGATGCGCCGGTCACGTTCTTTTTCCCAGGCCGAGACGGGGTGCTGTTTGTCCCAGGCCATCAGCAGTTGCTGCTGTTGACGCGACATGCTGAGCTTGTAGCGATCGAACATGTAGAACGTAGTACGGGCAACCAGGCCCTTCACTTCGTCACGCGGCTCGGCGGCGCGCTGCACGAAATCGACCTTGGTCGAGCACTGGCCGTATTGCCCAGCGTTGCCTGCGACCATGCCGTAGTTGAAGTTGCTGCGGTCACCGTTGACCTCGCCCACGGCCGGGTAGAGGTTGAACAGGTCGGCTTCCATCGCGCGGAAGACCGGGTCGTCATCGACACAATGCTCGCGGCCGCCGTTTTTCCAGCATTGGCGCTGATTGCCGAAGGTATAGGCAGGCACGATGTGTTCCCACTCGGTACGCTCGGCGCGGTTTTGCTGTTTGCGGGTTTCATAACCGCAGGAGGCAGCATCGATGCGCCCACCTGACTTGCCGACCCAAGTCCATTTGCAGCCGCAATACAGGTCGCCCATGGCGCTGCTTGCCTGGTCCAGGTAGACCTTTTGCTTGGCGACGACCTTGGCTTCGGTGAAGGTCGAAGGCGGGTTGGCGAAGGCGGGGAGGTTGACGGCGAGCAGGAGCGATACGGCATAAAGCAGTTTTTTCATGGGGGGGCAGCAGGTCTCAGTTAAGGAACTGCATTCTAATCGAAATCTAACCTGTTGATTTGGATTGAATCCCCTTCCGGTCAAGCGCGGCCTTGGTAGGAGCAGCCTTGTGCTGCGAAGAGGCCGGTACAGACCACAGTATTTCGTCTATGGTACTGGCCTCTTCGCAGCACAAGGCTGCTCCTACAATCCAATGCTGCGATGACGTCAGCTAGCTGCCAGTTCGTTGGCAGGCCGTGGGGTTTCTGCGCCCGCATGCACCGCCGCCGCTCCAGTAATCACCGCATCACTGGCAAACAGGCTGCGCATCAGGCTGTACCCGGTCAGCAGCAGGTAGAACGCAATCGGCAGGCCGACCACGATGCTGGCCATCTGAATCGCCAGCAAGCCGCCGGCAATCACCAGGCTGGCCGCGATGGCGCCCTCCAGCACACACCACAGCACGCGTATCCAGTTGGGTGGGTCGATGCTGCCCAGCGAGTTGAGCATGCACAGCACCTGAGTCCCGGCATCGGCCGCAGTCACGAAATGCACGGCCAGCAGCAGGCAGATGATCAGGCTGAGGATTGCACCCAGCGTCGGGCCGCCGAGGCGGTCGAGCAGGGTGAACATGGCCGTGGTGGTTTCCTTGCGCGTGGCTTCCAGAATCGGGCCACCCTGGAACGCGCCGGCCGCTGCCTGCTCGGCGACCGGCAGTGCTTGATAGGCGTGGCGCACTTGCTGCTCATCCTTCAGCGCGGCACCGCCGAACACGGCCATCCACAAAATAGTCACCAAGGTCGGCACCAGCAACGCGCCGAACACCAGTTCGCGGATGGTCCGGCCACGAGAAATCCGGGCAATGAACAGGCCAACGAACGGCCCCCAGGTCATCCACCACGGCCAATAGAAAGCGGTCCAGCTCTTCTGCCAGCTGCTGTCGGCCTGGGCGTCGGTCCAGAAACTCATGCCGATGATGTTCTGCGCGTAGTCGCCCGCCGACTCGAACAGCAGGTTCATGATGTAATGGGTTGGGCCCAGGGCCAGCACCACCAGCATCAGCCCCAGGGAAATCCACATGTTCAGTGTCGACAGGCGCTTCATGCCACGCGATACACCGGCCACCAGCGAGATCGAGGCGATCACGGTGACGACGGCGATGATGCTCAGCTTGAACGACAAGGTGACTGGTGTGCCGAACACCTGATGCATGCCCATGTTGATCTGCTCGACGCCCAACCCCAGCGATTGCGACACCCCGAATGCAGTGACTGCGCCACCAATGATGTCGACCGTATGCCCAATCGGCCCGTAGATGCGGTTGCCGATGATCGGGTAGAGGATTGAGCGCAGCGCCAGCGGCAGCCCTTCACGGTAGGCGAAGTAGGCCAGGCCCAGGCCGATTACGGTGAAGATCGCCCAAGGGTGCAGGCCCCAGTGCAGCAGGGTAATGCGCATGGCCATGGACGCGGCCTGGTCGGTGAGCCCCGGTGTGAACGGGTTGCTGGCGTAGTGCAGCACCGGCTCTGCAACCGACCAGAAGATCAGCCCAACGCCCATGCCCGCGCTGAACAGCATGGCGATCCAGGCGGCAAAACTGAACTCGGGTTTTTCGTCGGGGCGCCCCAGCTTGAGGGTGCCATAGCGGCTGAAGGCGATGTACACCAGCAAGCCGAGGATGGCGCTGACCAGCGCCAGGTAAAACCACTTTAGGTGGTCGAGAATGGCGTCCGAGGCGCCTTTGAATACCCCCGCGGCTTGGTCGCCATGTGAGGCGCAGAGCACCACGAACGCCACCACGATTGAGATCGACCCTACCGTTACAATAGGGTTCAGGCCTTTGAAAAGGCCTTGTTTTGCACGCATCGTCCATATCCTTTTTATTTTCGCAAGACGGCAAAAAAGGACGCCCCACTAACAGGGCGTCCTTGTCGAATGTCAGAGGTCGATCACCAGGTCCGACGTCGGGCGGCTGCAGCACAGCAGCCGCAGGCCTTTGTCGATTTCACGCTGGCGAATGCCGCCGTTGTGCTTCATCTCGACGCTGCCCTGCAATACCGCGGTCTTGCAGGTACCGCACACACCTTGGCTGCACGAGGAGGGGACTACGGCACCGGCTTTTTTGGCAGCGGCCAGTACGGTCTGGTCGGCGCTCATGGTGAATTCCTTGCCAGAGCGGGCAAGGCGCACGGTGAAGCTGTCCAGGGCCTGGCCGGGGGCAACCGGGGCGGCTGCCGGCTCGGCTTCGGCGTTGATGTCGAAGCTTTCCTGGTGGTAGCGGGCCAGGTCGAAACCAGCACCCGCCAACAAGGCCTTGGTCGCCTCCATGTAGCCTTTTGGCCCGCAGGTGAATACCGCCCGCTCCTTGAAGTCGGGGATCTGGCGCTGCAGTGCGTCCAGCGACAGGCGCCCGATCGGGCCGTCCCAGTCGGGTTCGTCGCCAGCGCCTTCGCAGAAGAACAGCGTTCGTAGTCCTGGCATGCAGCGTTCGAGGCGCGCCAGCTCGTCGCGGAAGATGATGTCTTTGGGCGTACGCGCACTGTGCACGAAGACGATGTCCAGGTCGGCGTGCAGGTCGGCGGCGGCGCGGGTCATCGCCATCAGCGGGGTGACGCCGGAGCCCGCCGACAGGTACAGCAATTTGCGCGCTGGGCCCGCCACGGGGGTAAAGACGCCCGCTGGGCCAGAGGCCGCCAGGGCGTGGCCAGGGCGCAGGTTATCGTGCAACCAGTTGGACACCGTGCCGCCCGGCACCCGCTTGACCGTGATAGAAAAAGTGAACGGCCGGGTCGGTGTCGAGGACAGGGTGTAGCAGCGCGACACGCTGGCCCCCCTGATCACGGGCGATACGGTGAGGAACTGGCCTGGTTCGTAGGCAAGCGCCGGGTAGTCTGGGCTGTGGAAGGTGAAGGTCTTCACGTCGTGGGTCTCGTCCACGACGCTCAGGCATTCGATGCGTTTGCTTTCACCGCTGGCCCACTGGGCACCATGGGCGGCCCAGTGGTCGGTGTCGGTGAAGCGCTGGTCGGCACGCAGGCCGGCAATGTTCTGGGCAATGTTCTCGAGCACGGTCATCTCCTTCACACCCCATGTGCCGCGAGGCGCGAGGTGTACCAGCGGGCGAACTGGTCGACGTACGGCTCGGTGTAGGTGGAGTAGGGGCCTGGGACGAAGGCGGGGTCTTGGGTGCCACTGTGGGTGATGGCGACCAGGGCAGCGTCTTGTTGGGTGGTGGCGACCCAGACCTCGGTCAGGCGCTGCAGGTCGTAGTCGACCCCTTCGACGGCATCGCGGTGCACCAGCCACTTGGTGCGCACCAAGGTGCGGTCCGGCGAGAGCGGGATGATCCAGCTGATCATGGCGTGGTCGCTCATCACGTGAGCCCAGGCGTTGTTGCCCCACAGGTGGGTGTCGCCCAGGTCGCGACGGGTCAGGTTGCCCAACAGTTTGCGGCAGGCAACCTGGGTATCGAGTGTCTGCGATTCACCCGCACCGGCGATGATCATGCGCTGGGTGCGAAACTGCGTGGGGGCGTCATCCTGTAAATGCTCCACAGTCTCGTAGAGCAGGCCCGAACTTGCCCAGTCAGCTTCGATGCCGGCCTTGCGAATTTGATAGGCATCGTAGGACGCGCGAGCGTCGTCGCTCATCTCTTCCAGGCTGACGCCAAGGTCTTCGGACTGGTAGGACACGATCAGTTCCGGGTGGGTGCCGGCGCAGTGGTAGCACTCCCGGTTGTTCTCCATCACCAGCTTCCAGTTGCCGTTCTCGATGTAGTCGAGTTCGTAGGCGATGCGGGTATTGGTCAGGTCGAACGGCGCGAAGCGCGGTCCCATCACCGCTTCGAGGTCCTTGATGTCTTCAGGCGGGTGGTCGCCCAGGCACACCAGTACATGGGCCCCGACAACCTTGCAGTGCACCGGGATCAGGCTGCGGCACTTGGGGTCGAAGCCCTTGCCCATGTGGCTGGCATGCTTGAGGCTGCCGTCCAGGTCGTAGGTCCACTGGTGGTAGGGGCATACCAGCATGCCGACAGTGGATTTGCCAGCTTCTTTCAGGCGCGCGCCGCGGTGGCGGCATACATTGCGGTAGGCGCGGATCTGTTCATCATCGTCGCGCAGGATCAGCACCGACGAGTTGCCGATATCGACGGTAAAGACATCACCGGGTTCATCCACATCGGCGGTAACGGCGACCTGTATCCAATGCTGGTTGAAGAAGATTTCCATGTCGGTTTCGAAAACATCCTGGCGGCTGTACAACGCGCCATTCATGCCAAAACCAGGTTGGCGGGATGCAATCAGTTCGCGATGGGTTTTGCTCGATGAAGGGCGCATTGTTGTCCTCAGGCACTTTTATTTTTAATCGACCAAGACGTCTGGCGCGGAGTATTGAAGTGGCCCTGAAAAGGCGTCAATGCGCTTAATTTTCTATGTGGTATTACTTGAGGTTATGCGAGCGAAAGGCTGTAGGGCGGTGGTTTTGAGCGATATTAGGGATGGGACAATTAATAGAAGTTTGCTGCGTTAATTAATCAAAGTTGTTCTGCTTCATAACGGGATCGGAGGCGCACAGCGCCCCCGAATAACCGGTTTTAATGCCCACCCTTCATACGCCGGGCAACGAGGTAAATGCCCAAGCCGACCAACGCGGTTGCAGCGCCGATGTAACCCGTACTCGTCCAGCCCATGCCTGCGGTGATGGCCATGCCACCCAACCACGGCCCAAGCGCATTGGCCAAGTTGAACGCGGCGTGGTTCGAGGCTGCTGCAAGGCTGGGGGCTTCATGGGCAATGTCCATCAGGCGGATTTGCAAGGGGGCTGCCAGTGCAATCATGGTGCCCACCAGGCCGACGCCCAGCAGCAAAGTCCACAACGAATGCGCTGCGAAGGTGAAGAACAGCAGCACTGCAATCGACCAGATCAGCACCAGCCCGACGGCGCGGAACTGCAAGCGATCGAACAACTTGCCACCGGCGATGTTGCCGACGATGCCGCCGACCCCAAAGGCCGCCAGGCCGAAGGGGATCCACTGCGGCGATACCTGGGTCACGTGCAGCATGGTGGGCGCCAGGTAGCTGAACACACAGAACATGCCGGCAAAGCCGATCGATGCAATGGCCAGCGCCATCCACACCTGGGGCAGGGCGAACGCTTTAAGTTCCTTGCGCGGATCGCTGCGCACTTCATCGTGCGGTTGCGGCACGAAGCGCCAGACCAGGGCGATGGTGCACAGGGCGATCGCCCCGACCAACACAAAGGCAGAGCGCCAGCCGAAGTACTGGCCGAGTAAAGTGGCAACAGGGTTGCCCAGCAACATGGCCAGCGTCAGGCCCATCATCACCCGCGCCACGGCACCTGCCCGTTGATTGTTGGCGACCATGCTCGATGCCACCACCGCAGCGATGCCGAAGTAGGCGCCGTGGGGCAGGCCGCTGATGAAGCGGAAAGCGACCAGGCCGCCGAACGAGGGGGCGAACGCCGTGGCCAGGTTGCCAACGGCATACAGCGCCATCAACAGCAGCAACATATGCTTGCGCAGCAGCTTGGCCCCCAGGATTGCCAGGGTCGGGGCACCGACCATCACGCCCAGCGCGTAGGCACTGATGGCGTGGCCCACCTGGGGCTCGCTCAGCTGCAGGTTGCTGGCGATGTCCGGCATCAACCCCATGATGGCGAATTCGCCGGTGCCGATGGCAAAACTGCCCAGCGCCATGGCGGCTTCCATCTTGGCGACAGTGCTTTTCGGCGGGGCTAGCGGTGGTGCTTCATGGACAGACATTTGAATCCCTTTTGAAACATGCTGAAACGTTCAACGCGGGATCATAGACAATCTCTGGCCAAAACGTCGAGGCCGCAAGCCTCGCCCACAGGCGCACCCCTTAGGTGTAGGAGCAGCCTTGTGCTGCGAAGAGGCCGGTGACAACACCCTCAATCTTCGCTGCTTGCACCGGCCTCTTCGCAGCACAAGGCTGCTCCTACCTGGCCGCGCGACAGAACCGCCCGAGCGCATCACACGCCGCCATCAGCGACGCATCGTCCAGCGCGTAGGCAATGCGCAGGTAAGGCCCGAGCCCGAAGGCGCTGCCATGCACCACGGCGACATCGGCTTCGTCGAGCAGTGCCAGCGCGACATCCTCGTCAGTGGCCAGGTAACGACCACCCGGGGAGGTCTTGCCGATCAGCCCGGCGCAATTGGCAAAGGCATAGAATGCCCCGGCCGGTTGCTCGCAGTGCAGCCCTGGGACCCCATCAATCGCTTTCACCATCAGGTCACGACGGCGCTGGAACACGCCCCGGCTTTGATAGATGAAGTCTTTCGGGCCTTGCAGCGCAGCAACCGCCGCCTGCTGAGAGACCGAACACGCCCCTGAGGTCTGTTGCCCCTGCAGCTTTTCCATGGCCGCCAGCAGCCAGCGCGGGCCCGTGGCGAAACCGATGCGCCAGCCCGTCATGGCATAGGCCTTCGATACGCCATTCATGGTCAGCGTGCGTTCGGCGAGCCGAGGTTCCACCTGGGCCAGGGTATGGAAGCGCTGATCGTCGAAAATCAGGTGCTCGTAAATGTCATCCGCCAGCACCAATACGTGTGGGTTTGCCAGCAGCACCGCAGCCAAGGCCTGCAGCTCGGCAACGCTGTAGACCGCGCCGGTCGGGTTGGACGGCGAGTTGAGGATCAGCCAGCGGGTGCGCGGCGTGATCGCGGTACCAAGCGCTTCAGGCGTCAGCTTGAAACCGCTGCTGGCCTCACACGTGACGATCACGCTGCGGGCGCCACACAGTTGGACCATCTCCGGGTAGCTGACCCAGTAGGGCGCTGGCACGATGACCTCGTCGCCGGCATTGAGGGTCGCTGCCAAGGCGTTGTAGATCACCTGTTTGCCGCCGCTGGCGACCAACGTGTCCTGCCACTCGACCTGCAAGCCATTCTCGTGGCGGAACTTGGCCGCCACCGCTTCGCGCAGGGCGCGGCTGCCAGCGACTTGGGTGTAGCGCGTATGGCCTTGGTCGATCGCCTGCTTGGCGGCGTCGCGGATGTGCGCTGGTGTGTCGAAGTCTGGCTCGCCCGCGCACAGCGAAATGATCGTGGCCCCCGCCGCGCGGCGTTGGGCAACGCGGTCCATGATGCCGTAGGTGGCCGAGGGGCGGGCGCTGGCCAGGTTCAGGTTCAGGCGCTGGATGCCGCCGTCGGTGTCCTGTTCGCTCATCGGTGGTGCTCCGTATTGATCGCATCAAATTGGCTGTCATGCATCACGTCGGCCACCGAGCGGCCAGCCCGCACGGCATCCACCATGCCGGCCTGGCGACGGGCGATGCGCTCGGCCAGGTCCAGCACCTGGCCGATGTGGGCCTGGGTGACGAAGACGGTGCCGCAGTTGTCGGCAATCACGTAGTCGTTCTCATCCACTGTTACACCTGCCACTTGGACGGTGCAGGCCGCATCGACCTGGACCACGCGATTGCGTGCGCTGACCATGGTCACGCCACGGCCGTACACCGGATAACCGATGTCGGCGCTGCCGTCGATGTCGCGGCTGCAACCGTCGATGATGCTGCCGCGCACGTTCCGGGCCACGGCGGCATTGGCCAGAATGTCGCCCCAGCAAGAGATCCCGTCGATGCCGCCGGCAATCACCAGTACGCGGTCATCACTGGCGATCGCTTCGATCACCGGGCTGATCAAATGCACGGTCGGTGCACGGTCGGTCTTGGCGGCCAGTTGCACAGTGCTGGCACGGCCGACCACCTTGGGGCAGCGCCATAACGGGCGCAGACCGAACGTAGCGCCGGGCAGGCCGAGGAAGTCGAGGGCGTCGGACACGGTGTTGGTGTCCAGTGCCGCCAGGCGTTGTAGCACGCTGTCTTGGCTCATGGATGAACTTCTCTGGTGAAGGAGGCATGAGTGTCCGACAGGCTGTTTGATAGGTATATTCCTTATCAAGGATGTTAAACATATGCTCAACCTATGGAACCGCCATGATCAATTTTCGCCTTATCCGCCACCTTTGGCTGTTCCTGGCTGTTGCTGAGGAAAAGAACTTTGGGCGGGCCGCCAAACGCCTGGGCATGACCCAGCCGCCGCTCACCGAGCAAATCCAGATCCTTGAGCAGGCATTGAAGGTCAAGCTGTTCGACCGTTCCCGGCGCGGTGCGGCGTTGACCCCGGTGGGCGCCGCCATCCTGCCGGCGGTGCGCAAGTTCGCCGACCAACTCGAACGCCTGGAACTGGCCGTGGAAGAAGCCGTGGCGGGCCATCAGGGCATGGTCACCATCGGTGCCATCTCGTCGGCCATGTTCGACGTGCTGCCGGAGGTGATCGAGCGCTTCAAGCAGGACCACCCTCAGGTCACGGTGTCGGTACGCGAAATCGACAGTGTCGATGCGGTGCCTTCGCTGGAGGCGGGCGATATAGACCTGGCGTTCGCGAGGCTGGATGGCGACTTGGGCAAGGGCATCGAATGGCGCCCGTTGACCGAAGAGCAACTGATGGTGGCACTGCCGGTTGATCACCCTCTGGCGAACCATCGCGAGATCGCGCTGGCGAGCCTGGCCAGCGAGCCGCTGGTGATGTTCGCGCGCAAGGTCAGCCCCTTGTACTTCGATAACCTGATTGCCACCTGCCGCGCCAACGGGTTTTCGCCCCGGGTGCTGCACGAAGTGCGTTCAGTGGCGTCTCAGATAGCCTTCGTCAGCTGCGGGCAGGGTATCGCCCTGGTACCGGCGGCCATGGAAAAACTGGCACCGGCGAACGTGGTCATACGCCCGCTGGCGCAGCAGGTGAGTGTGGTGACCACCACCTACGCCTGGAATGCCGAGCGCGCCAACCCACTGGTGCAGGCATTGGTAAACCAACTGAGCGAACGCATTTCATAGGTTTGACCTATGAAATTGATCGCTGATGAGGAATTTACAGATCGTCGATGGGCGTCGAGAGTGTGCCTCTCAACTACAAGAGGAGTTTACGGCGTGCCCGAATCCCAATCGTTCCGCCAGTTCATCCTGCCTTTGAACGTGGAGGGCGTCGACCTTGAACTGTCCACTGTCCACCGCGAGGGCCGTGGGGCGCCGATCCTGTTTCTGCACGGGTTCGGCTCGACCAAGGAAGACTATGCAGGGCTGACACGCCAGCCGGCGTTTGCCGGCCGCCCATTCGTGGCCTACGACGCACCGGGGTGCGGGCAGAGCCACTGCAGCGACCTTTCACGTGTTTCGATTCCGCTGCTGCTGGCGACCGCGTTGCAGGTGCTGGAGCACTTCGGTATTCAGCGTTTTCACCTGGTGGGCCACTCGATGGGCGGCCTGACGGCGTTGCTACTGGCGCATGAATGCCCCGAGCGGGTGATCAGCTTCATCGACATCGAAGGCAATATCGCCCCGGAAGACTGCTTCCTCAGCCGTCAGATCGATGACTACCCGGCCAACGACCCGCAGGTGTTCTTCGACGCGTTCATCGAGCGCACCCGGCACAGCAGTGACCCGGCCAGTGCCTTGTACGCTGCCAGCCTGCCTTACAAAGTGCGGGCAGAGGCCGTGCGGGGGATCTTCAGCTCGATGGTAGAGCTATCTGACCACGGCGACCTGATGAGCAAGTTCCTCGGCCTGCCGTGCCCACGCATGTTCATGTATGGCGAGCAGAACAGTCACCTGTCTTACCTGGCGGACATCCAGGCGCAGGGTGTCGAGCTGGCCAGCATCCCCGCGTGCGGGCACTTCCCGATGTATTCCAACCCTATCGAAATGTGGCGCCGGATCGCCGGCTTCCACGCGCGTCACGCCGGCTAAGGCTGTCAGCACCCCCGGCTTCGCGGGGGTGCCATTTCCACCCTAAAGAATCGATGTGCGGCCGCGGCGCTGCGCAGGGGCACCCGTGTGCCCGTTTCAAGCCGCGAATAAAAACAAAGAGGTATTGACCATGCTTGAAGCCATCAATGGTTTTCTATCCGGCAAGGTGCTGATTGTGCTGATCGTAGGGTTGGGCAGCTATTTCACCTGGCGCTCACGTTTTTTGCAGTTTCGCTATTTTTTCCACATGTTTGCGGTGTTCAAGGACAGCCTGCGCAAGAGCGGCGGGCAGCTCAGCTCGTTTCAGGCACTGATGCTGAGCCTGGCCGGGCGCGTAGGTGCCGGTAACATTGCCGGTGTCGGCCTGGCAGTGACCCTAGGTGGGCCGGGTGCGGTGTTCTGGATGTGGGTGACCGCGTTGGTGGGCATGGCCAGCAGTTTCTTCGAATGTTCGCTCGGCCAGTTGTACAAGCGCTGCGACGAGCATGGGCAGTATCGCGGCGGCCCTTCGTACTACATTCACCATGGCCTGCAGCGTCCATGGCTGGCCAAGCTGATGGCGGTACTGCTGCTGGTGACCTTCGGCTTTGCGTTCAACGGGCTGCAATCGCACGCCGTTACCCATTCGTTGCAGAACGCCTTCGGCTTTTCGACGGGCCACAGCGGTATCGTGATCGCTGTCCTGCTTGGGTTGGTATTCATCGGCGGCATCAAACGCATCGCCGCCGTGTCGGACCTGCTGGTGCCGGTCAAGACGCTGGCCTATATCGGGGTAACGCTCTATGTGATCGTGCTGCAGTTCGAGCACGTGCCCGACATGCTGGCCACCATCTTCAAAAGTGCCTTCGGCCTGGAGCCGGCGTTTGCGGGCCTGGTGGGCAGTGCAATCGTCATGGGCGTGAAGCGCGGCGTGTTCGCCAACGAGGCTGGGCTGGGCAGTGCACCTAACGTCGCGGCGGTGGCCAAGGTCGAACACCCTGCCGCCCAGGGCGTGGTACAGGCGTTCAGTGTGTTTTTCGACACGTTCGTCATCTGTACCTGCACGGCGTTGCTGATTTTGCTGTCGGGCTTCTACACGCCTGGTTTCGAAGGGGATGGCTTGGTGCTGACCCAGGATGCCCTGGCAGCGGTGGTGGGCGACTGGGGGCGCGTATTTATCAGCGTTGCGCTGGCGTTGTTCGTGTTTACCTCGATTCTTTACAACTACTACCTGGGCGAAAACAATTTGCGTTACCTGGCGGGTAACCGACGGTGGCCGATTCTGATGTATCGCGGCGTGGTGCTGTTGCTGATTCTGTGGGGTTCGGTGCAGAACCTGGGCACGGTGTTCGCGTTTGCCGACATCACCATGACCTTGCTGGCCCTGGTCAACCTAGTAGCGCTGGCGTTGTTGGGCAAGGTAGTGTTGCGCCTGATTGACGATTATGACCGGCAGCGCAAGGCCGGGGTGCAGATACCGGTATTTGATGCTAGCCAGTTCCGCGATCTAGACCTGGACCCACGCGCCTGGCCGGAGGGTGATCAGGTTGCGGCTGAGGGGGAGGGGCGTAGCGCGACGCGCATGCCTCAAGCTCTTTAGCGCCTGCGAGATCGAGCGCCGCCCGCGCGGCGCTTCGCAGCACAAGGCTGCTCCCACATCTGTTTCGGGCCAGTGAGGCCTGTGATGTTTGCGCGCGACCGCCTTGTGGGTTTGACGCAATATTGCGCCATGCACCAAGACGGTCGCGTGCGTTTGCCCCAGGAATAATTGGCCCGAAACAAACGTAGGAGCGAGCGTTGCTCGCGATGCGCCGCGCGGGCGGCGCTCGATGTCCGCAGCCCCACAAAACGCCAGCCTTGCACCAGGGCCTACAACCCCTATTTAAACCCGGTAACCGCATGCGGCACATACGGTGCTTCCAACCGCGCAACCTCTTCATCAGACAACTGCACCCCCAATGCCGCAATGGCATCGTCAAGATGCCCAGGCTTCGATGCGCCAATAATCGGCGCCGACACGGCGCGTTGCCTGAGCACCCAGGCCAAGGCAACCTGAGCCATGGGTAAGCCACGCTCGCTGGCAACCTGCTCGACCACATCAATCACACGGCCATCCTCGACTTCCGTCCCTTCATAAAACGACTTGCCAGAAACATCGCTGAGCGTGCGCGCGGTTTCCTGGCCCTTGGGCCGGGTCAGCCGGCCACGGGCCAGCGGGCTCCAGGGCATCAGCCCGACGCCCTGGTCCTGGCACAGGGGGATCATCTCCCGCTCTTCTTCCCGGTACAGCAGGTTGAGGTAGTTCTGCATCGACACAAACCGGCTCCAGCCATTGGTCGCTGCGACGTGCTGGGCTTTGGCGAACTGCCAGGCATACATCGAAGACGCACCGACATAGCGTGCCTTGCCGGCCTTGACCACGTCGTGCAGGGCTTCCATGGTTTCTTCGATCGGCGTGTGATAATCCCAGCGGTGAACCTGGTAGAGGTCGACGTAATCCACGCCCAGGCGGGTCAGGCTGGCGTCGATGCTGCTGAGGATCGCCTTGCGTGACAGGCCTTGCTCGTTCGGCTTGCTTGCGCCTTGCCACATGTTCGCCGGGTAGAAGACCTTGGTCGCGATGACGGTGTCTTCACGGCGGGTGAATTCCTTCAGCAGTTGGCCGAGGATCACTTCCGATGTACCCGCCGAGTAGCTATTGGCTGTGTCGAAGAAGTTGATGCCTTGCTCTACCGCGTGGCGAATGATCGGGCGGCTCTGTTGCACATCCAAGGTCCAGGGATGGGTACCGGCATCCGGGTCACCGAACGTCATGCACCCCAGGCACAGTCGGGAGATGTCCAGGCCGGTGTTGCCGAGTTTGACGTACTGCATCTGTGAATCCTCTTGGTCAGCATTGCCCAGCGTGTGTAGCCGAGCGATGGAACAAGGTTAGCGGCGCGACGTGAGCGTGCAAATTCCCAGGATGTGCAGGTGATATCTGCAAAAATTCACAAGCGCAGCAGGGGTTTGACCTGTTCGAGCAGAAAATCCGTTACGGCTTTGATGCGGGGGTGTTGCGCACGTCCTCGTGCACGGCCAGCCAGATTTCGATGCTCATTGACCTGTCGTCCTCGCAGGCTTGCTTGAGCCCGTACTCTTCGGCCATGAAGGCGGGCAGGCAGGCAACCCCTACGCCACCGGCTGCAGCCTGGGCTTGGATGCGCAGGTCGTTGC
Source organism: Pseudomonas sp. B21-031 (assembly GCF_024748985.1). Classification (NCBI taxonomy): domain Bacteria; kingdom Pseudomonadati; phylum Pseudomonadota; class Gammaproteobacteria; order Pseudomonadales; family Pseudomonadaceae; genus Pseudomonas; species Pseudomonas sp. B21-031. Next base: position 2,812,809 of record NZ_CP087181.1, read on the forward strand.
TGTGCAGGGCGAAAGGGCGACCTGCGGCCTGCTCAAGCAGCCAGCGCTGCTGCGGGGATTTCGCCTGGGAGTCGTCGTAGCCGATGTACAGGTGCGGTTCGCGTCGGCGCACGTAGGCCGCCGATGCGTACAGCCTGTATTCGAGATGCCCGAGCAGGCTGGCCACCAGGGTTGGTTCGGTGGGCCTGGCCAAGGCGATTGCCACGTCCGCCTCGCGGCGGGCCAGCGACGCGCGCGACTTGCTGCCGACCAAGGTGAGTTGCAAGGCAGGGTAACGTTTGTACAGTTCGCCTAGCCTACGCGCCACCATGCTGCCCAACAGCGCGGGCGGGGCGGCAATCACGACTTCGCCTTCAACGGCCTGTTGGTCAGCACTGGCAAAGTGCTCCAGCGCAAACGAGGATGCCAGCATCTGCTCGGCAAACTCGCCAACGCGTACGCCCTGCTCGGTCAGGGCGTAAGCCCGGGGGCGGCGGTCCACCAGCTTCAACTGCAGCGAGGCTTCCAGCGAACTGATCCGCCGCGCCACGGTGGCGTGGTCAACGCACAGTCGCTTGGCAGCGGCCGACAGCGAACCGGCGCTGATAAATGCAGAAAAATGACGCAGGTCTTCCCAATCAAACATGACAGGCCTCTGGTGTGAGGCCCGATGATACGCGGTTTCAGGCGGCTCCCGTCAGCCGGGCGGCGCGTGCCGGTCGTTTCGCAGGCGGGCATGCTGACAGCAGCGCATGGCTCATCTGTATCACCCAGGCCTCGATTTTCGCGTCATCCACCGGCATTGGCCGACGGCGCATACCTTCGGCGGTGTCTATCAAGGCCAGAATCGCCTCGGCTGCGCTGGCGATATCCCCCACCGTGAAACGCCCCTGTTGCTGGCCGTGTTCGATGATCTGGCACAAAGGCGCTCGTGAACGATTGAGCGCCTGCTCCAGCCACCCACGTTGGCCAGGCTCGACATGGCGTGATTCGTGGCGCAGTAACAAGGCCTCGTAGGGGTGCGATGCCTGGCGCGCGAGTTGAAACCGCAGGTAGCCGCGCAGGTCGCGGGTGTAGGGCCCTCGGCGCCAGGCTTCGAGGCGCTGGGCGAGAATGTCCAGCAATACATCGAGCAGCAGGTCCTGTTTGCTCGCAACGTGGTGGTAAAGGCTGCCCGGCTGCAGGCCAGCCCGGGCCGCGAGCTGGCGCATGCTCATGGCGCCATAGCCGACTTCTGCCATCAAGCCCTGTGCCACAGTGAGCAGAGGGCTGGGGCAATGTTGCACGTGACGGGCGTCGGGCATGGCTATTCACCCTTGCCTGCGGCGTGCACAAGGGCACGGGCGCGCAGGATCACCGGCGCATCCACCATCTGCCCATCCAGGGTGAACACGCCGGCACCGCCTTCGGCCGCAGCCAACACGCGGTGCGCCCATTCCAATTCGTCGGGCGAAGGTTGCAGGGCGCGATGAATCACGCTGACCTGGCTGGGGTGAATGCACAAGGCCCCGCCGAAGCCCATGTCGCGAGCGAACTGTACGTGCCGCTGCAGGCCAGCGACGTCCTGAATGGCCGCGTGCACGCCATCGAGCGGCGGCGCAAGGCCGGCAGCGCGGCTGTGCAGCAAGACGGCATAGCGCGCATGCCCGAGCACCTGTTCGGCGGCTTCGCTGGTTGTGCGCAGGTTCAGGTCCAGGCCGAGGTCGAGGCTGCCAAAGGACAAGCGTTCGACGCCCTCACAGGCCGCCAGCAAGGGCAGGGCGACCAGCCCACGTGCGCTCTCGATAATTGGCCAGACCGGCTTGCCGGTAGCACGCGCACGCTGCACCTGCTCGACCGTTTCGGCCTTGGGCAGCAGGATGCCACTGACACCGGCATGACGCTGGCACAGCGCAAGGTCAGCCGCGTGCGCCCAATGCTGCGGGGCGTTGACCCGCACCAGCACGCAGGCCTCGGGCTGCTCGGCCAGAAATGCCTGCAGGTTGTCCCGCGCCCGCGCCTTCGCCGCTTCTTCAACGGCGTCTTCCAAATCCACAATCACCCGATCAGCGCCGCTGGCCAGCGCCTTGGCAATACGTTCCGGGCGGCTGGCGGGGACGAACAGGGCAGAGCGCACGATAGCCTGGCTCATTGGCTGGCCTCCAGGCTGAATTCGACTTCTGCGGTTTGCGCCATGCCCGCTTCGGCGGTTGCCCAAAGCTGCGCCTTGCCGCGTTCGAGCAGGCGCCCACCCACCTCGAAGGTGTTCGGCGAAATCAACGGCCGCAAGCCGCGGAAGCTGAATCGGCGTATCTGGGCGGCGGGGTTGGCACGGGCAAAGGCGCGCAGATTGAGCGTGGCAATCAAGGGCCCGTGCACCACCAGCCCCGGGTAGCCTTCGGTGTCAGTGACATAGGGCCAGTCATAGTGGATGCGATGGCCATTGAAGGTGACGGCCGAGTAGCGGAACAACAGGGTTGCGTCGGGCGTCACGGTCTCCTGCCAAGCGCCGGCGGGTGCCGGCTCGGTACCGCCAAGCTTGGGTGGGGTGGGCTCGCGGTAGACGATGTCCTGTTCTTCGATCAGCGCTTCATGGCCATCCTGGACATACACGTGCCTGACCGTGACAAACAGCAGCGACCCGGTGCGGCCCTGTTTTTCTTCGACGTTGAGAATCGTCGAGTGGCGTGCTACCTGCGCTTCCACCTGTAAAGGGCTGATGAAGGTCAGGCGGCTGCCGGCCCACATCCGGTTGCGGTTGTCTGCTGGCGGTAAGAAACCGCCGCGCGCGGGGTGGCCATCGGCGCCCAGCCCGGTGGCCTCGACGGGGTCCTGGAAGAACGCCCAGTGCCAGAGCAAGGGTAGGGGTTCTCCCGCCGAGGGTGCGGGCTCGCTAAGGGTCGCCGCGAGGCGCTTGACCAGGTTGTGGGTGATGCGATCGTGGCTGGTTTCGCTACGGCCAATCCAGCGGCTGAGGTCGTGTGTTGTCATTGTCGTGGTCCTCGATCATTCAACGCTGTGCCTGAAGCGGTCAGATGACCCCATCGCGGCGCAGTTCCTGTATACGTTCGGCAGACAGCCCAAGCTGGGCGAGGATGCATTCGCTGTGCTCCCCCAAGGCTGGCACTGGGTCCATGCGTGGGCGGTAGGCATTGCTGCTGGCCGGGGGCAGCAGGCTGGGTATGCTGCCGTTTGCCGTGGCTACCTGGCGCCAACGGTCGCGGGCTTGTAACTGCGGGTGCTGCCACACCCCCTGCATGTCGTTGACCCGTGCGTTGGCAATGCTGGCGCTATCAAGGCGCGCAACCACCGTGTCCAAGTCCAGGGCGGCGAACGCCTCAATGATCAACGCACGCAAAGCCTCACGATTGGCCACCCGCAGGTAGTTGGCAGAGAACCGCGCATCGTCGGCCAGCGCGGGTTGCAGCAGCACCTGCTCACAGAACAGGCGCCATTCGCGCTCGTTCTGCAAACCGAGCATTACGGTATTGCCATCGCCGGTGGGGAAGGGGCCGTATGGGTAGATGGTCGCGTGCGCCGCGCCGGCGCGTGGCGGCGGGGTCGCGCCTTCGTAGGCGTAGTACAGCGGGTAGTTCATCCACTCCACCAGGCTTTCCAGCATCGACACCTCCACATGGCTGCCTTCGCCGGTGCGGCCACGCAGCAGCAGGGCCGACAACACGCCGGTGTAGGCGTACATGCCGGCCGCGATGTCGGCAATCGAGTTGCCCGCCTTGGCCATCTGCTCGTCACCCGGGCCGCCGGTTACCGATAAAAAGCCGCCTTCGCTCTGAATCAGCAAGTCGTAGGCCTTTTTCTGTTCAAAAGGGCCGCCCGCGCCGTAGCCCGAAATGTCGCAGACGATCAGCGTGGGGAACCGCGCATGCAGTGCCTCGAACGACAGCCCCAGGCGCGCAGCGGCGCCCGGCGCCAGGTTTTGCACCAACACGTCGGCCTGCTCCAGAAGCTGGTCGAGAATGTCGCCGGCGATGTCCTGCTTGAGGTCCAGAGCGAGGCTTTCTTTCGAGCGGTTAGTCCAGACGAAGTGCGAAGCCAGGCCGTTGACCCGTTGATCGTAGCCCCGCGCAAAGTCACCGACCCCCGGCCGTTCGACCTTGATCACGCGGGCGCCAAGGTCCGCCAGTTGACGGGTGCAGAAGGGCGCAGCAATGGCATGTTCGAGGCTGATGACGGTGATGCCGTCTAGCGGGCGGATTGCCGTAGGCTGGCTCATGATGGTTATCTCTCTTGTCATGGCAGGGCCCCTTGGCGCCTTGGCGACCAGGGGCGGCATCGGTCAGAACGAGCGTGGCAATTCCAGCAGGTGCTCGGCGACGTACGACAGGATCAGGTTGGTCGAGATCGGGGCCACCTGGTACAGGCGCGTCTCACGGAACTTGCGCTCGACGTCGTATTCGTTGGCAAAGCCGAAACCGCCGTGGGTTTGCAGGCAGGCGTTGGCGGCTTCCCAACTGGCCTTCGCCGCCAGGTACTTGGCCATGTTGGCCGCGGCGCCGGCGTTCTTGCCGCTGTCGTATTCGGCACAGGCACGCCAGCGCATCAGGTCGGCTGCTTCGATCTCTATGTGCGCTTCGGCGATCGGGAACTGCACGCCCTGGTTCTGCCCGATTGGGCGGCCGAACACCACGCGGTCGCGGGCGTACTGGCTGGACTTTTCGATGAACCAGCGGCCATCGCCGATGCACTCGGCGGCGATCAGCGTGCGCTCGGCGTTGAGGCCGTCGAGGATGTAGCGGAAGCCTTTGCCTTCTTCGCCAATCAGGCTGCTGGCAGGGATTTCCAGGTTGTCGAAGAACAGCTCGTTGGTCTCATGGTTGACCATGTTGGCGATGGGCTGCACGGTCAGGCCGTTGCCGATGGCTTCGCGCAGGTCGACGAGGAAAATCGACATGCCTTCGGATTTTTTCTTCACCTCTGCCAGCGGTGTGGTACGGGCCAGCAGGATCATCAGGTCGGAGTGCTGGACGCGCGAAATCCAGACCTTCTGACCGTTGATGATGTACTTGTCGCCCTTGCGCACGGCAGTGGTCTTGATCTTGGTGGTGTCGGTGCCGGTGGTGGGCTCGGTGACCCCCATCGACTGCAGGCGCAGTTCGCCACTGGCGAGTTTTGGCAGGTAATAGCCTTTTTGTTCTTCGCTGCCGTTCCGCAGCAGCGTGAACATGTTGTACATCTGGCCGTGAATGGTGCCGGAGTTACCGCCGCAACGGTTGACTTCCTCAAGAATCACCGAGGCCTCGGCCAGACCCAGCCCGGAGCCACCGTACTCTTCCGGAATCATCGCCGAAAGCCAGCCCGCATCGGTCATGGCCTTGACGAAGGCCTCCGGAAAGCCCTTTTCTTCGTCGATCTTGCGCCAGTATTCGGCAGGGAAATCACCACACAGGGCACGCACGCCCTCGCGGATGGCGTTGAGTTCTTCGTTGTCGTAGTCGCTCATTATTGTTCTCCAGGCGGCGCAGGCTGGCAGCCTTGTCGTGGCTCGGTTGCCAACCTGCGCCTGACACAGTCAGAGAGGCTGGAAGCCCAGGGCAGCACGGAAGCGGTTCTTGATGTAGTGGCCGTCACGCGGCGGCAGCACGCGCGGTGGGTTCTCGGCCTTGATCTTGACGGTAGCCAGCTTCACACCTTCGCGGCTGGCGAAGCGTTCGCGCAGGTCATGCACGCCTTCCATGTCGCGAATCTCGCGGGTCCAGCTGAAGCCGCAGGTTTGGGCAACCTGGTCGAGCTTGATGCCGAAACCGGCGTGGCTGACCTGCATGCCGGTCTCGCCGAAGTGGCCGTTGTCCAGCACCACTATGGTGAGGTTGGCAGGCTTTTGCAGGGAGACAGTAGCCAGCGCGCCGAAGCCCATCAGCAACTCGCCGTCACCGGTGATGACCACCACCGACTTGTCGGGTTGCGCGTTGGCCAGGCCCAGGCCTACGGTGATGGCACTGCCCATGGCGGCCCAGAGGTAATAGTTGCCATCGTGGTCACCGGCAGCCATGACGTCGTAAGACGCCGAACCCAGGCCGGTCACGACCAGTACATCCTGGCGATCAGCGAGCAGGGTACGCACCACCTCACGGCGGCACAGCGTGTGGTTGGCGCTTACTTGACCCATTTCTTTTCTCCGATCAGGCGCTGTCCGAGCAGCAAGGCAGTGGCGGAATCACCATTGAAGGCCATGGTGGCGGCGCCATGCAGCAGTGGCGCAACGTCTTCTGGCACATCGGCACGCCAGGTCATGACCTTCATCAGTTGCAGCGAGGCCTCGGTGGCCTGGCCCATGGGGTTTTGCCAAGCGTTGAACTCGGCCCAGTCACCGCGCATGGTCACCACCATCAGCAGGGGGAAACCCGCGCAGTTCTGCAGGGCCAGGGTGTTGATGCAGTTACCAACGCCGCTGGACTGCATCAACAGTGCACCGCGTTCGCCGCCCAGCCAGGCGCCGGCCAGATAACCAATGCCTTCTTCCTCGGTGGTGAGGACGACGGCCTTGATATCAGGGTCCTGGTACGACATGCGGATCGCGGCCGAATGGCCGGCGTCCGGAACGAACACGACATGCTTGACGTCGTGGGCCTTGAGGACGCGGAAAACGTCTTCTTGCCAGCTTTGTTCAGCTTCTTGCGATGACATGGTTGTCTCCAGTGCTGCTCTTGTTTTGCCTCATCATGCAGGCAACGCGGGGTACCGACGACTACCGTTTTTCTCTTTGAGATATGCCGGCATGGCATAGCTCGCGGAGTGGCCGGCCAAGCGAAACGAAGCGGCCCTGGTGGCTTCCTCGGGGAAGCCATCAGGGCCGCGCGGGTCAATAAAGGGGCAATGTTGGCGAGGTCAGGCCTTGGCGGTCTGCACCTTGCTGGCCGGCATGCCGGTATTCTCCTCGACCCTGCCATCGCCACTGATGTACCCATGCCGCGTCAGGTTGGGCATTAGCATCGATGCGATGAAGGTCACGCACAGGACGGCGGCCACGTAGAAGAAGAAGTAGTCCTCGGCCCCTTCGGCCCTGAACGACAGCGCGACATATTCAGCGGTCCCGCCAAACGCCGCATTACCGATGGCATACGGGAACCCGACCCCCAGCGCACGCACTGCGGGGGGGAACAATTCGGCTTTGACGATGCCTGCGATCGGGGTGTAGAGCGAGGCGATGACCAGCCCGCCGAAGACCAGCGCAAAGGCCATGAAGGGGTTGTGGGTATGCTTGATGGCGAACAGCAGCGGGATCACCAGCAACACGCCCAGGCTCGAGAACATCAGCATGTGCGTCCTGATCCCGAGCCGGTCGGCCATCAGGCCGAACAGCGGCTGGCAAAGCATGAAGCCGATCAGCGCCGAGGTCATGATGAAACTCACCGTGGCCGCGTCGAAGCCTGCCGATATCACCAGAAACTTCTGCATGTAGGTGGTGAAGGTATAGAAGTACAGCGACCCACCGATGGTAAAGGCGATCACCAGCCCGACGGCACGCTTGTGCTTGAACATGCCGCGCAACGACCCGGCACCCTCGCGGTGCATGTCCTTTTTCGAGGCGGTTTCGTGCATCGAGCGGCGCAGGTACACGACAACCACGGCGCTGATGGCACCAATGAAAAACGGAATCCGCCAGCCCCATTCGCGCAACTGCTCATCGCTGAGCGTCTGCTGCAGGATGACTACGGTGAACAGGGCCAGCAATTGCCCGGCGATGATGGTGAAGTACTGGAACGAGCCATAGAAGCAACGCCGGCCTGGTGTTGCGATTTCGCTGATGTAGGTTGCGCCGGTACCGTATTCGGCACCCACCGAGAGCCCCTGTATCAGCCGTGCAACGACTAGCATGATCGGTGCGGCGATACCTACCGTTTCATAGGTCGGCATCACCGCGATCAGCAGTGACCCGGCGCACATCATGAACACCGAGATAATCATCGACACCTTGCGCCCACGGGTGTCGGCCAGCCAGCCGAAAATCCACCCACCCAGGGGCCGCATGAAGAAACCGACGGCGAACACACCCGCAGTGGCCAGCAACTGCGTGGTGGTATCGCCTTTGGGGAAGAACGACGCCGCGAAGTAGATTGCCGTATAGGCGTAGATGAAAAAGTCATACCACTCGACCAGGTTGCCGGAGCAGGCCCCATGATCGCTCTGACACGATTGGGTTGGCGGGCGGGGGCATCTTCAACGAGGGTGGTGCTGGAGCGGGGAGTTGGCATGGTAGTCAGCCTCTGGTCTTATTCTTGTAGCGGGCGTCCGATCGGTGATCGACCCTGTTTTCACGCTACTCCAGAGTGGGCCCGTCAATAAGGGGACTAGCTGACTAACTGATATGCTGAAATTCTATAGCTCCTGACAGGTGTGCTGTTTAGACTGCCAGTTACCTTCTGCCTCGACACGGGCCTGCCGATGGACGTCGTTCAACTGAAAACCCTGATCCATGTTGCCGAGCTTGGCAGCCTCAGTAAGGCGTCCGACAGGCTGCACATTGCACAGCCCGCCTTGAGCCGGCAGATCCGGCAACTGGAAAAGGAGCTTGGGGTCTACCTGTTCGAGCGCCATGGCCGCGGCATGATCATCACCGACGCCGGCAGCGAAGTGCTGCAGCACGCCACGCGGATCATGGATGAACTGGAGGCCATTCGCAGTTCGGTAGTGGGCGGGCATGCATCGTTTCGCGGGGCCGTGGCGATCGGCACCACACCGACCATCGCGGAAATCGTCACCGTGCCCCTGGTGACCCGGATCCGCGAAGCCCACCCGGACTTGTCGATCCGTTTCTCGTCGGCCTTCAGCGGTTACCTGGTGGACTGGATTCAGCGTGGCGAACTGGAGCTGGCGATCTCTTATGACCTGGAGCCGCTGCACACTTTGCGCATCGTGCCGGTGATGATGGAGAACCTGGTATTGGTCGGGCCGCCCAGCGCAGGCTTGGCGTGGGACAACCCGGTCAACTTCGCAACCCTGGCCCAGCAGCAGTTGGTGCTGCCCAGCCCGCGCCATGGCTTGCGCAAGATCATGGACCACTGCGCCGCAGACGTCGGCTTCAAGATTGCCGCCAACGTCGAGGCCGATTCGTTCGGGGCGATGATCGACCTGGTGCGTCATGGCTTCGGCTTGACCGCGCTGCCCTTGGCCTCGATCTACACCCACCTGCAGAATGGCACCTTGTGTGCAGCGCCACTGATCGAGCCGACTCCGATGCGCAAGCTGGTCATGGTGTCGCCTGCGGACAGGCATGTCAGCCCAGCCACGCGCTATGTGGGTGAAACCTTCGTCGAGCTTGCTTCAGAGCTGGTAGCGCAGGGCATCTGGGCGGGGCACATGCTTTAAGCGCTGGGTGCCTGACGCTGCAGCCGCGCCACGGCGGGCACACACAGCAACGCCAACAGCGCCACCCCTGCGGCCACATAGCCCAGCGTCGATACCCCGAATGTTGGGATGACCAGCCCACCCAACAGCGCGCCCAAGCCAATACCGGCATTGGCGGCAGACACGTTGGTGGTGCCAGCCAGAGCCTGAGAGTGCGCCACCGAATGCATCACGCGCACCTGGCAGATGGGGTAGAGCGCCGTATTGGCGATGCCCCACAGTGCCAGTGCGCCCCAGAGCGTTACAGGCGCAGAGGCCAGTGGGCTGAAGGCCGCCATGCCCATCGCCAGCAACACAAGAAACAGCGCAGTGGCCTTGATCGGCGAATGCCTGACAGCTCGCCCCCCCAGCCAGTTGCCCAGCAAACCAATGGCACCGAAGCCCATCAGCCACCAGCCGACATCCGCAGTTGCAACACCTGCGGTACGCTCGAGCATGTCGGCCAGGTAGGTGTAGGCAATGAACATGGCGGTGAACACCATGATCGACAGCGCCACATTGGCGAGGAAGTTGGGTTCACGGAAGATCCGCGCCTGGTGGCGCAAATTGACCCTGGGCAGGCGCGCAACCGCGGGCATCCATGTGAGCACGGCAAAGGCCATGGCCGCCGAAGCAGCAGACAATATCCAGAAAGCGCCGCGCCAGCCTATGGCGTCAGCCGCCAACGTCCCTAATGGAATGCCCAGCAACAGCGCAGCTGAGATGCCGAGGTAGACCCGCGCGACGGCCTGCCCTTGGCGATCGGGGCTGACCATGCTGGCGGCCGTTTCGCTGGCTGTACCCCAAAAGACAGGCAGTGCCAGGGCGGGCAGGAAACGCGCCACTGCCAAGACCCCGATGTTTGGTGCAAGGGCAGCCAACGCATTGGACGCCGCGAACAAGGCGAGGATGGCCGCGAACAGCTTGCGCCTGTCGAGGTGGGCAAGTGCCGCCGTCAACGGCGGGCCCGCCAGCATGACGGTGAAGGCAAACAGGGTGATCAACTGCCCGGCAGTCGAAATCGAGACATCAAGGTCGCGTGCCAGCCCGGGCAGCAGGCCGACCATCAAGAACTCGGTAGTAACAATCAAAAAGGCGGAGGCGGCGAGGACCAAGGTCCCCAAGGTCGCGCGTCGGTCGGTCGCCAAGCCCACGGGTGGGCGTTCAACAGCAGTCATGCAGGCAATTCCTCAATCGGGGACTGCCATTGTATTGATTCTTAAAAAGCCTATTACGGGCAATATTTCAGATGGAGCGCGAATTTTATTCACTAATCGTAGGGCGCGAGGCGGTGGCCGTCTTTTCGCAGTGCGTTCAGCAGCACATCCAGCAACGCCCTGACGCGGGGGAGGGCCTCGCGTTTTTTGAGCCACACCACGTTCATCGGCAGCCCATCTGTCGCCAGGTGTGGCAACACTTCAATCAACGCCCCACTTTCCAGCTGTTGATTGACCAGCCAGGTGGGCACCTGAGTGATCCCCAACCCCTGCACGACAGCCTGTACGACGCCTTCGCCATCGCCGATGGCAAGCCGCGCCGGCATGAAGCGCCGCTCCATTTCACCCGGCTGCATGCCGGTCATGTGCCAGGGGCTGCCCACCCCGTCGGGCTGCCCGTAAACCACACAGTCATGGGCTTGCAGGTCCGTCTCATCGAGCGGTGTGCCACGGGCTTCCAAGTAGGCCGGTGAGGCACAGAAGATGAACCGTTGCGCACCGATGAACTGGTGCCCCAGGTCCTCCGGCCAAACGTCCGGGCCGCCGATACGTACCACGATATCGATACCCTGCTCGGTCGGGTTGACGAAGCTGTCGGTAAAGGACACGTGTGGCTGCAACTGGGGATGGCGTTTGAGGTAGTCGAGAATGACCGGCAAGACGTGCAGCCGCCCATACGCTGCGGGCAGGTCGATGCGCACCCGACCCCGTGGCTCGAAGTAGTCTTCATGCAGGGCCAATTCCGATGCTTCGAGGTCGGCCAGCACGCGTGAGCAGGTCTTGTAGAACGTTTGCCCCGCGTCGGTCAGGGCAAGCCGACGGGTCGTGCGCTCGAACAGGCGTAAGCCCAGGCGAGCTTCCAGCCGCGCGACACCTTTGCTGACAGCCGAGCTGGTCAGGTTCAGGCGCTGCGCCGCCGCGGCAAAACTGCCGAGGTCTGCCACGCAGACAAAAACGTCAATGCCCTTCAAACGCTCGGAGGAGTGCACCGTCAACCCTTTGTGTAATGAACGTGGCTGCAAGCGTAACGATGATTGAACCGAAACGACAGCGCCCAGGTCGCATCCTTTAACTCAGGCAAAAAGGATGTTGACGATGAAAACCATGACGCGCGTATTGACGGGGTTGGCACTGGCTGGCGCACTGGGCGCTAGTGCCGCGTGGGCTGACCAACCAGGTGCCGACTGGAAGGTGAACAAAGACCAGGCCGAGACGGTGCTCAAAGGCGCCGGCTACACCCAGATCACCAAGATCGAAGCGGATGACGGCCACTGGGAAGGCGAGGGCATCAAGGCCGATGGCAAGCAGTACGAATTCCACGTTGACCCACACTCCGGCAACATCACCAAGGATGAACTGGATAATTGAGCCACCGTCAGGTCACGTTTGGCGTCAGCCATTGTGACCCGGCCAGCCGCTCGATGAAAAAATCAGCCAAAGCCTGCACCTTTCGCGGCCGGCTTCGGGCTGAAGGTGTGACGAAATACAAGCCGCCTTGGGTCATGCTCCACGTTGGCAGCAGGTGCTCAAGGCGGCCGTCCGCCAAGTATTCGGAGGCGATGAAATCCGGTAATTCGGCGATCGCCAAGCCCTCCAGCAACGGCGCTACCAACGCATCCGAATTGGTCACACGCAGGGGCCCCCGCGGCACGACGTCTTGTTCGGTGCCGTCACTGTGGGTGAACCGCCAAACCTGGCTGCGGGCGCGGTAGGCGTAGCTCATGCAGGCATGGTCAACCAGGTCGCGCGGGTGCTCAGGGCGCCCATGACGAGCAAGGTATGACGGCGCGGCTACCAGGTATTGCGTGACCGCACAGATACGTCTCGCCACCAAGGACGAATCCGGCAGTGCGGCAATGCGCAGTGCCGCATCGAACCCCTCGGCCACCAGATCGACTGTCGAATCTGACAAGTGAAGGTCGAGCTCCAACTGGGGGTACCTGGCCATCAACGCGGGCAGCAGCGGCGCCACCCAGCGCAAGCCGAATGACATAGGCACCGCCAGGCGCACCAAGCCCCGTGGCTGCACCGACATCTCCTGGGCGGCGCTTTCCATCTCTTCTGCCTGACGGTACAACGCGCTGGCCTGTTCGACCATGCGCTGGCCGAACTCGGTGACGCAAAGCTGGCGTGACGTGCGATTGAACAGACGACCGCCCAAGCGTGCCTCCAGACGCGCCACCGCACGCGATACCGTCGGTACCGACACGCCCATGGCGCGCGCTGCCGCTGCGTAGGAACCTTCTTCCGCCACTTTGGCGAACATTGCCAGCCCTTCGAAATCGGGAATTCTTGCCATTTCATTTCTGCAATGATGAGTTTCAAATGATTCTATTTTGAAAATACCGGTGCGTCGATAAGCTTCTCCCATACCCCAACACTACCCCTCGGGAGAAACACCATGAGCAACAAACTTGAAGGCAAGATCGCACTGGTAACCGGCGGCACCACCGGTATCGGCCTGGCCACCGCCAAACGTTTTGCAGAGGAGGGCGCCCATGTGTACATCACCGGCCGCCGCCAGAGCGAGCTGGACAAGGCCGTAGCGCTGGTCGGTAACGCCACCGGCATCGCCGTCGATTCGACCCGGCTGGACCAGTTGGACGCTCTGTATGCCCAAATCGGCCAGCAACAGGGGCGTCTGGATGTGCTGTTCGCCAACGCGGGTGGCGGTTCGATGCTCCCCTTGGGAGACATCACCGAGGCCCATTACGACGATACGTTCGACCGCAACGTCAAAGGTGTGCTGTTCACAGTGCAGAAAGCGTTGCCGTTGCTGGCGCCGAACGCCTCCATCATTCTTACGGGCTCTACCGCCGGTAGCTCCGGGACTGCGGCATTCAGCGTGTACTCGGCGTCCAAGGCCGCCGTTCGGGCATTCGCACGCAGCTGGATCCTCGACCTGAAGGACCGCGGGGTCAGGGTCAACACCCTCAGCCCAGGTGCCACGCGAACCCCAGGCCTTGTTGACCTGGCTGGCCCCGATGCAGAGCAACAGCAGGGGTTGCTGGACTACCTGGCCGGCCAGGTGCCGCTGGGACGTGTCGGTGAGCCTGTGGAAATCGCCAATGCCGCCGTCTTCCTGGCGAGCGATGACTCAAGTTTCGTCAATGGCGCCGAGCTGTTTGTCGATGGCGGTCAGGCTCAGATCTAGAGCGTGAGCCTGGGCAGGGTAGGCAGCGGACGATCGTGTGCTCCCGCTGCCTACTGCCCGCTGTCGATCAGGCTTTCCAGGTTCGACAGAATCGTCAGGGCATCGTAGGGCTTGCGCACAACAGGGACGTGCTTCAAATGCGCAGGAATGCTAATGCTGTCGCCATAGCCGGTGGCGAACAGGAACGGGATGTTTTTGCGTGTGAGTTCTTCGGCGACGGCAATCGACGTGCCCGTCCCCAGGTTGATATCCAGCACCGCGACATCCGGCCTGCGACTGGCGAGCAGCTTCATCGTCTCGGCTTCGGAGCTTGCGGTAATCACGTCTTCGACCAGCGCATCGGCCAGAATCTGTTCGAGGCCTACTGCAATGACCAGCTGGTCCTCGAGAATCAGCACGCAGGATTTGACCAGGTCCGAGCCGCTGACATGCGGCGCAGCCGGTGGCGCCATTGGCGCAACGGCATCGACCGTTTCGACCTGGGACAGGTGTTTGGCGGGGATCTTGAAATACCCCTGCAGCCCTTCTGGCCTGTATTCGAGCGTGCTGGTGCCGCCGAGGTCGAAGGGGATGCTGCGTTCGATCAGCACCGAACCGAAACCACTTCGGCTGGGTGGGCGGACCGTTGGCCCACCGCTTTCGCGCCACGTGATGTCGCACGCCCCACTCACATCGACCTGCCAACTCACGGCCAGCTTGCCACCTGCCCGAGACAGCGCGCCATACTTGGCGGCGTTGGTCGCCAGTTCATGGAGCACCAAGGCCAGCACCGAGTAGGCGCGGGCATCAAGCAGCAGGCTGGGGCCGTTCAGCTCGATGACATCGGCCGAGGTGCGGTAGGGCGACAGTTCGGCTTCCAGAAGTGTGGAGAAACGCCCACCGCCATCACCTCGCACGACCTGGTCATGCGCCAGGGAAAGCGCCTGAATGCGGCCTTTGAGCGTTGCCACGTAGCTGTTGAGGGTCTGGTTTTCGGCGGTGGGGTGGGCCACCAGCGCACCGATCAGCGAAAGAATGTTCTTCACCCGGTGGTTGAGCTCTTCGTTGAGCATCCGTTGGCGGACGTCTGCCTTGGAGCGCTCGTCGGCCATGAGCTCACTGTTATGCAGCACCACCTCGACTATCGCGGCGCGGATGGCCTCGCCAAACTGGCGGTCTTGCTCGGACCAAGGCTGTGAGTGGTGGTGAACGGTCTGTTTCCACACCGCGAAGCTCTTGCGTGGCGTCAGGCGTTCACCTAACGGGCCGCTGTCGTAGGTCTTGTTAGGGTCGCCGGCCCAATCCAGGGTCTCGATCACCTCTTTGCGAAACAGCATCAGGTAATCCCGGGGCTGCTGTGACATCGGAATGACCAACACGCCCGAAACGTCGACGGCGTAATCCTGGGCAGGCGGGTGCGCCATCGAGAGGCAGTTCGACGCCCAGGTACGGCCCTCGGCGACACCTTCGGCGAACCTCAACAAGCTGGGCAACGCCACGTTTGGCGGTGTCAGTGCCTCAGCGGTCCAGCGGCCTTGCAGCGACATGCCAATGCCGTCGCAGGGGATGAGCGCCTTGAAGTCCGTCATGCGAGCACGCAGCAGCTCTTCGAAGTCAGCGGTGCGGTGTGCGTCACGCAGCAGATTGTCGAGCACTTCGCGTGCGTAGGCGGCGGCCTCCAGGCTTTGCTTGGCGCGCAGGGTCTGGATATGCAGCGAGAAAAATTCGCCGAACATTTCTGCCGCCACGCGTTGGCCCATGGACAGCGTGCGGGGTGCGTAATGGTGGCAGGCAATCAGCCCCCAGAGCGCGCCGTCGACGATGATCGAAATGGACATGGAGGCGCCCACGCCCATATTGCCCAGGTATTCACAGTGAATGGGCGAGACGCTGCGCAGGTGCGCGTAGGACAGGTCGAGCGGTTCACCAGACAGGTCCAGCACCGGGGTGATGGGCACGGTCTTGAACTGGACATCGGAAATGATGCGGACCGGATTGCGCAAGTACAGGGCGCGCGCCTGCTGCGGAATGTCGGACGCGGGGAAGTACTGCCCCAAAAAGCTTTCCAGGCCGCTGCGCTTGGCCTCGGCAATCACCTTGCCAGCGCCGTCAACGCCAAGCTGGTAGATCATCACCCGGTCGTAACCCAGCAGTGCTCGCACACGTCGGGCGGTGTCGGCGAACAGCTTATCGGAGCGGTCGATCTCGCGCAGTTGGGCGATGACGGTGCGGACCAGTTCCATCGGCTCGGCGGTGCTTGCGCCGAAGGGCTCGAACTCAAGGATGGCGGTGCCTTTGAAAATATGCGCGGCAATATCGAACGCATGACCGGACGGCAGGCTCACGGCAAACGACAGTGCCGGGCGAGTGCCCTCTTTGACCCGTGCCAGTGCGTTGCGAAGGGTATGCGCAGCCTCGGTGCCGATAATTGCTTCGAGGCGTTGACCGTTGATGTCCCCGGCAACGCCCAGCATGCCTGGGGTATTGGCGGAGTGCCGCAGGACCACGCTTGCCGACGCATTGCAGGCCAACAGGCAACCGTGCGGCTGGATGCTGCCCGGAATCTGGATGGGTTCGCGATCGCAGTTGGTCAGATTGACGGGAGGTTGCAAAGTCATAGGCGGCCCCTGCCGGTTTACCAGACACCGGCTGCCTGCATGACCGCCGAACAGTTTCAGGCAAACGAAGTGTTTACGGTCACATTCAGCGTTTGATTCTAGCGGGCGCGTTACGCTTCGTCATCAGGGGCGCCAGAGCGCCAGCGCAGGGCGGGGTTTTCGCGTCAGATTGCCCACGGCTTGAATAACGCATAGAGTGCTGATTCAGGACATGACGTTATGGAGCACAGCAATGCATCGAGTCGGCTATCTGATCACGGAGGGCTTCCAGGTCATGTCCCTGGCAACGCAGACCGTGTTCGAGTTCGCCAACCTTGTGGCGGGCGAAGAGGTCTACAGGATTCAGAACTACTCAATCGGCGGGGGGACTGTGCGCTCTTCTTTAGGGATGCACATCGATACGTTGCCCTTGGGGGCGCCGGGCCTTGCTGACAGCTGGATGGTCACCGGAACACTCACCCCGTTGACGCCGCCCTCTGACGACGTGCTGAAAAGCGTACGGGGATTTGTCGACGGCGCGCGTCGCGCTGCTGGGTTGTGCACCGGTACATTCGTGCTCGCCCAAGCGGGTGTACTGGAGGGGCGTCGCGCCACTACGCACTGGGCCTACGCCAAAGCCCTGCAGCGCATGCACCCGCGAATCACGGTCGAGGACGACCGTATCTTCATCGTTGACGGCCCTGTGTGGACCTCGGCGGGGATGACCGCGGCGTTGGACATGGCGCTGGCGATGGTGGAAAAGGACTTGGGGGCTGAGCTTGCCCGTTCTATTGCGCACAAGCTGGTGATGCATCAACGCCGCTCTGGCGGCCAGTCGCAGCATTCGGAGTTGTTGTCGCTGGCGCCCAAGTCAGACCGCATCCAGAGCGCGCTGGACTACGCGCGCAAGCACCTTAACCGCCCGCTCAGTGTTGAGGAACTGGCGGATGTGGTGCACCTGAGCCCCCGGCAATTCACCCGTGTGTTTACTGCGGAGACGGGACAATCACCGGCCAAGGCAGTGGAAAGCCTGCGCCTGGAGGCCGCCCGGTTGATGATCGAGCAAAGCCGCCACAGCCTGGATACGGTGGCCAGGGAAACGGGGTTCAGGGATCGCCGCCATATGCGTGAGGTGTTCATGCGCGGGTTTGGCGTGCCGCCGCAGGCCGTGCGCAGGGATGCACGGCGGCTTGTATAGGGCCTGATTCCAGCCCTATGGGCTGGAATCAGGCTGGCCATCAGCTACCTACATAGCCAATTGTCTTCCCCGCCAGCCGATTACGCATCACCCAGTACGCCCCCAGCACAACCAGTGAGGTCACCGAGGTGAACCAGAACTGGAACCGCGAAGCCGGGTCGAACGCTTGGGTGATAATCACCGCCAGCAGTGCGAACAGCGCAACGATGTTGGCGTAAGGGAAGAACCACGCCCGGAACGCCGTAGGGTCGACCGCTTCATGCCGGGTTTTCCAGCGCATGGCGAAGTGGGCGACGATGATGAAGATCCACACGATCATTACGAACGTGCCGCTGCTCTTGGCCAGGGTCATGAACAGGTCGCCGCCGCTGACAAAGTGCACGGTCAGGATCAACAGGCAGATGCTCAGGCTCAGCAGCAGCGCATTGAGCGGTACCCCTTTGGACGTGGTGCGGGAGAACAGCTTCGGCGCATGCCCTCGCTGGCTCAGCGAGAACAGCATGCGCGAGTTGGAGAACATGAAGGAGTTCATCACCGACATGAACGAGATGAACAACACGATCTTCATGGCCACTGCGGCGCCACTGAACCCGGCCAGGCTGAACAACGACACATACGGGGACGCCAGGTTCTCTGTGTCTGTCCACGGCAGGCAGAGGATCAGGATCGACACCGAACCGACATAAAACAGCATCACCCGCAGAATGACGCTCTTGATGGCCCGGATGACGTTCTTGCGTGGGTTCTCTGATTCACCGGCGGCAACGGCAGCGATCTCACTCCCGCCCAGCGAGAAGATCACCACCACCACACCCGCCATGACCGGTGACAGGCCATTGGGCATGAAGCCATCGTGCGCGGTCAGGTTGACCCAGCCAGGGGAAGGGATGTTGCTGTGCAGGCCGAGCAGAATCGAGAGCCCCAGCACCATGAAGATCAGAATCGTGGCGACCTTCATCGCCGCCAGCCAGTACTCCACTTCGGCGAAGGATTTGACCGAGTAGGCGTTGCTCGCCATCAATGTCACCAGCATGATGAACGCGCCGGCCCAGATGGGCAGCCAAGGCAGAAAATCGTTGAGGATGGCGCCCAGCAGCACCGCCTCCAAGGTGATGGTCAGCATCGACTTTAGCCAGTACAGCCAGCCGACGGTAAACCCTGCCCATTCGCCGAGGTAGCTGTTGGCATAGGTTGAAAACGAGCCTGCATCCGGGTTGCGGCAGGCCATCTCGCCGAGCATGAACATCACCAGGGTGACCACAATGCCGCCGATGAAATACGACAGGATCGCGGCAGGCCCTGCCGAGGCAATCAACTTGCCCGACCCCATGAACAGCCCCGCGCCGATCACCCCGCCCAACGCAATCATGGTGATGTGCCGTTGTTTCAGGCTTTGCTTCAGACTGTTGGATTGCATTTCCTTGTCCTCTCTTATTATCTGGGAGGCGTCGGCAATGATGCTGCAGTGCAAGGTTTGCCACTGCCGACATTGTCGCCCCAGCCACAGGCATCGTCGTGCGCCTGCGTCCACGCCCTGCAGCCTTTTATTCAGGCAATAGCTGTCAGGCTGGCCACCATGGGCAAAGCGGCCGTGCATCTCAAGCGAATTCTGCGCACAACATCCTGCGTTTTTTTCCTATGGGCGCAATGATGGGCAGGATTGGGTGTGATTTGTTGGTTGGGGAATTGGGTGAAATGGGTTGGGGAAATGGTGCGTAGATCGAGCGCCGCGCGGGCGGCGCTCGATCTTATACCCCCAACAGGGCAATCATCGCCGGTACGGTCAACACCGCGGTGTAGTAACCCATGAACTGCACGCCGATGTTGAAACCGAGAAAGCGTGAGAGAAAACCACCCAGCAGGCCAATGGTGACAATCACCAGCAACCCCAACAGGCCGCCTTCCCAGATACCAATCACCAGGATCAGGCCGACAAAGGTCGCGATCACCGCTTCGTGGCTGATCTTGCGCGACACATAGGCAGCAGCTCGGTGCGCGTAATTCATGGTGAAGGGGTAGGCGATCAGGATCGCGACCACCACCGCCAACATGCCGTAGCCCAGAAACTCCCAGGTACTGAGCAGCGAATGCAGGTTGTTCACCTCACCGCTTGCGGCATCGACGCTGAAGCGTGGCGGGGCGTTGAACAGCGGTGCGGCAGGGCCGGCAGCGACCGGGCTCAGCGGCAGGCCGAAGGCGATCAGCGGAATCAAGGCTTCGGCCAGGTAAGTCGATTCGGTGACGCCGTTGCGCGCGGTGATGACCGTGGTCAGGCGATGGTAGACGTGCTTGACCCGTGAACCGACGGCCTCGCCCATGATCACGGTCATCGCCACCGGGCTGAACACGAATGTGGCACTGGAGACAACAGCTGTGATCGCCGTCCACAGGGTTTGCTTGCTGTCCAGCACGCGCAGCGGGTTGGGGAAGAACCCGCCCCAGCGCTTCACATCGGGCGACAACGAGAACGTGCGCACCTGCTGGCGGCGCATGCTGGCGCGTTCGGCGGGCGCGAGCAGGCAGAACAGCGCCGCAATCAACGGGCCGATAGCGATGCCGAGGAAGTAACTGACGCTGAGCTTGACGCCGTACTGCGCGGTCAGGCTTTGCAGGCCGACAATCACCATGACGAACGGGATCAAGGTCAGCACCGCTGCCAGGCGGCCCTTGGAGAACCAGGCGATGGCCACTGCCGCCAGCAGGAAGACCCAAGGCGCGGCCTGTTTGATCATGTCGCCGAACGGCGCCAGCATCACGGCGAACAGCACTGCCATTGGTACTGCGATCAACGCTGCGATCACAGCCCCGGAAATCATCTTGCGCAGGGCAATGTGCGGCACGCCAAGGTTGCGCAGGAAGTTGGCTTCGCGCATCAGTGGCGTTGCCATGGTGTCGCCGGGAATGCCCAGCAGCGCGGTCGGTACCGCGTGAGTCATGTGCTTGGCCACGGCACCGGCTAGGAAAAACGTCAGCACACCGGCCGCCGGCACGCCCAGCAGCACCACCAGCAAGGTCAAGGGGGCGAGGGTAGTGGTTTCGTCGCTGCCGGAAATCAGACCGATGCCGGCAAAGATCACCGCACCGAGGATGCCCATGCCCAGGGCTATGAGGAACTGATCCATCACCAAGGCGATCATGGCCGGCCTCCGTGGGCAGGGGCGGCATGTACAGGCGCTGCAGCGGGGGCGCTCGGGTCGTTCTGCAGCGCAGGCAGGCCTTTTTCGTACTCGGCGAACAGGTCGTACAGGTCCATTTCCTTCAGCTCTGCAAGGGTCGTTGCAGGCAGGTCGGCGAGACTGCCCAGCGGGCCGAACTCGTTCTGCAATTCGACCAGGATCTTGGCCCGCCAGGCAGGGTCGGCCAAGTGCTCGACGACATTGCGCTTGGGCTTGAACAGCGCGGCACTGATGCCGCCACCGACCAGGCAGCCGACAATGCCGACCAGCATTGCGTAGGCCCGTGCCATTTGCGCCGACGCCACCCAACCCACCAGCAACTGTTGCGCGACAAAGAACGCGCCGAGGCTGACCACGGCGCCAATGGCGATGGCGTAGACCAGGTGGCGACCGTCTACGGTGTCGCCCCAGACTTCGTACAGTTCGGACTTCATGAAGAATCTCCCACTGCCCTTGCGGGCTTTTATTGTTATGAACGTGAAGAGAGGACGTTTAAGCCATTGTGCGCTGGGCGAGCAGGGCGCGCGCTACCCTGGAGGCCGTTGGCCGGCCAAGCTGGGCACCGATGAACTCACCTGCTTCGATCACCGCGTCCAGGTCGACACCATGGCGCACGCCCAGGCCATCGAGCAGGTACAGCAGGTCCTCGGTGGCGACATTGCCGGTGGCACCTGGCGAATACGGGCAACCACCCAGGCCGCCCACCGAGCTGTCGAACACCCGCACACCCGCCTCCAACGCGGTATGGATATTGGCGATTGCCATGCCATAGGTGTCATGGAAGTGCCCGGCCAGTGCGCTCACAGGTACGACCTGGCGGCAGGCCTGGATCAGTGCCCGAGTGGCCGCCGGTGTACCCGCGCCGATGGTGTCGCCCAGGCTGATCTCGTAACAGCCCATGCCGAACAGCGAGGCGCTGACCGCGGCCACGGCCTGCGGCTTGACCGGGCCGCTGAACGGGCAGCCCATGACGCATGAAACATAACCGCGCACGCTAACACCGGCCTCTCGAGCGCGCACCAAGACCTGCTGGTATTGGCGCAGGCTCTGATCTATCGAGCAGTTGAGGTTGCGCTGTGAGAATGCCTCGGAAGCCGCCGCAAACACGGCGACCTCGCGACAGCCCGCCGCTATGGCCGCTTCCAGCCCTTTGAGGTTGGGCACCAGCGCCGTCCAGGCCACACCTGGGCGCACCGGCAACGCCTTGAACACTTCATCGGAGCCGGCCATCTGCGGCACCCAGCGAGGCGAGACAAAGGCCCCGGCCTCCAAGGTTTGCAGCCCGGCGTCGGCCAACCGCAGCAGCAGCTGCACGCGAATCTGCGGCGAAAGCGTCAGCCGTTCATTCTGCAGGCCGTCCCGCGCGCCCACCTCTACCAGCCGTACCGCCTCCATTACTGCGCCCGCTTGTGCTTGAGCAGTTCTGCGGCTTTGTCAGCACGCACATCGCGCGCCTCGACCATCTGCTTGACCAGCCAGTTCAGCTCGTCGCCGCGGGCACCCGCCGACAGCGCAATGTTGCGCGCGTGCAAGGCCATATGGCCGCGCTGGATGCCTTCGGTCGACAGTGCCCGTAGCGCGCCGAGGTTTTGTGCAAGGCCGACGGCAACTGCGATTTCGGCCAGCTCCTGTGCGGTTTTAACCCCCAGGATGCGCAGTGACAGCTGCGCCAGGGGGTGCGTCTTGGTGGCGCCGCCAACCAGGCCGACCGGCATGGGCATCTCCAGGGTGCCGACCAGATGGCCCTGGCTGTCCTTCTCCCAGGTGGTCAGCGAACCGTAGTGCCCATTGCGGCACGCATAGGCATGGGCACCGGCCTCGACCGCACGCCAGTCATTGCCGGTGGCGACGATCAACGGGTCGATGCCATTCATGATGCCCTTGTTGTGGGTGGCGGCGCGGTACGGGTCAACCACGGCAAAGTTGTAGGCATCGAGGATGCCTTCGATGACCGCTTCACCTGTGTAGACGCCAGTGCTTAGCAGTTCTGGGGCAATACGCACCTGCGCGCGGGCCAGGCGCAGGTCGGCCAGGTTGGAGAGGATACGCAGGCGGACCTTGCCGCCGGTAATTTCTTCCAGCAAGGGCGCCACGGCCTCGGCCATGGTGTTGACCGTGTTGGCGCCCATGGCATCGCGTACGTCGACGATCAGGTGGGCCACCAGCATCGGCCCGCGCGGGCTCTGGGCGAAAGTATGCACCTCAATGTCACGGCAACCGCCCCCTAGGCTGTTGAGCAGCTGGTCCTTGCGGTTGGCCAGTTCGATGATTTCGTCTTTGTGGCGCAACAGGCTCAAGCGTGCGTTGAAGGGGTCGGCGACCTCGACGATCTGTACCTGGGCACGCATCAATGGCAGCGAACTCGACGTCTTGAAGCCGCCGGCCTCGCGTGCCAGCTTGGCCATGAAGGACGCCGCAGCGACCACCGAAGGCTCCTCCACCACCAACGGCACGACCACGTCGCGGCCGTTGATCTGGAAGTTGCTGGCCACGGCGTAGGGCAGCTCGAAGGTGCCGATCACGTTCTCGATCATGCCGTCGGCGATGGCCAACGGCAAAGCGCCGGCGTCACGCAGCAGGGCGACGTCTGCCTGGGGCAGTTCGAGTGCGTCCTGCAAGTGGCTGAGGCGTTCAGCGGGTGACATGGCGCGGAACATGGGCAGGCGGGAGTCGATGCTCATGGGGAGGAGTCTCTTGCAGTTATTGTTGTGAGTTGGCGCCACCGTAGTCCGATCTGTCTGGTGAAAGAAGGTACAGTTTGGCCAGACAGTACCTAAGCTGTACCCTTTGTTCAGACAAGGCATTCGGGACACCTGGCGATGGCGCGGCAGACACTCGCAGAGCAACTGGCAGCATCCTTGGCCGAGCAGATCGGCAACGGCACGTATTGCATTGGCGAACGCCTGCCGTCCCTGCGCGAGTGCATGCGTTTGTTCGGCCATTCGAAAAACACCGTGATCAATGCCTATGAGTCGCTGGCCTCGCAAGGCCTGGTCGAAGCGCGCCACGGGCAAGGTTTTTTCGTCAAGCAGGGCGCGCCACGCAGCAACGAGCCAGAGGAGCCACTGCCCTACACCCGGGCGATGGACACCATTTGGCTAATGCGTCAGCAGTTCGTCCGCGAGCCTGGCCATTCGCCATTGGGCGAGGGCTTCCCGCCGGTGGAGTGGTTGATGGACATGCGCCTGGACAAGTTCACCCGGCAAATCATGCGCACCGGCGTCACCACGCTGTTTCGTTATGGCAACCGCCTGGGCAACGCCAGCTTGCGTCAACACCTGGTGCAAAAGCTGGCCAGCTATGCAATCACCGCCAGCCCCAGGCAAATCGTCACCACCCACGGCGCCAACCACGCGCTGGACCTGATCATTCGCCGCTTCATCGCCCCAGGCGACAGCGTGCTGGTGGAAGACCCTGGCTACTACCCGCTGTTTGGCAAGTTGCAGCTGCAAGGCGCACGCATGCTCTCGGTACCTCGGCTGCAGGATGGGCCGGATATCGAGGTGCTGGAACAGCACCTGCGCCTGCATAAACCCAAGCTGTTCTTCATCCAGTCTGTCGGCCACAACCCGACGGGGTCTGATATTTCCCCCAGCAAGGCGCATCGGTTGGTGCAACTGGCTGAAGAACACAACTTCCTGCTGGTGGACGATGATGCGATGGCCGATTTCAAACCGGCTGCGGCGATCAAGGTGTCGGCACTGGACCAATTGCAGCGCTCACTGTATGTCGGCAGCTTCTCCAAGTCGGTGTCTGCGGCCTTGAGAGTAGGCTTTATCGCCGGCAGCAAAGAGGTGATCGATGAACTGGGCGACCTGAAGATGCTGCTGCACACCAGCACCTCCGAGCTGTGCGAGCGCACTGTTGACGTCATCCTCACCGAAGGGCACTTCCTGCGCCACGTGATCCGCCTTCAAGAGCGCTTGAAAGCCGCTACCAGCGCAGGCTTACAGATGCTCGACGGGATCGGCGCCGAGGTATTCGCGCGGCCCGAGCAAAGCCTGTACCTGTGGGCCAGGTTTGCCCATGTCGACGACGCCAGGGAGTTGACCCGGCAATTACTGCCCAAGGGCTTCATGATTGCCCCGGGGCATATCTTTGCGCCGGAGCAGGCGCGGGTTAACCCTTGGACGCGCTTGAACGTGGCCTATTTGAATGATGCGTTGCTCAAGGCGGTGTTGGGGCGTGAGGCAGGCTAGGGTGCCCTGTCAGCGCAGCCAACGGCGTAGCGCGTATTGCCGTAAACTGGTTATCAAGGGTTTACCTGTGCAGGAGGCCTTCATCATGCGCAGATTCATGCTGTTGCTCGCTATCACAGCGATTGCGGGGTGCCAGGCGCCCATGCCGGCTGCCAACCCGCAGATGGCCTGGGTCGATTTCTCGGTGCCGTTCCCCAACGACAGGGTGCTGATGGCCGAGCGTCTCGACAATCAGCGCCTGCGCGACGGTCGCTTTTTCCAGGTCAGCCCTGGCAGCCATGAGCTGATTGTCCGTTTCGACTTCGAGGCCAGCGGTGGCTCAGGCATGAGCATGATGGGGGGCAGCACCGTTCGCGAATGCTACCTGACCCTCAACTACTTGCACTTCAAGGCGGGCCAGCGCTACGTGCTGGAGGCGCGCTCAATGGCCTTGACGCCGGAAGCGCGGTTATACGATGCCCAAGGGCAGAAGGTTGCAGAGGTGAGCGAGTTCTATTGTCTTATGTGAGTGATACCTGCCGTATGAATCGTCCGCTGTTCGTTTCTCTGGATGGGCCCAAAGGCACCGGCAAGACCACCTTGCTGGAGGCCATTACCCAAGTGCTGAGGGCAGGCAACAACAAGGTAATCCGGCTTAGCGAGCGCAATAACGACCCCAACAGGGGTAAAACCATGGCCTTGGTCAACCAACTCGCCAGAAACCCCTGCCGGGAGCTGGAGTTGGGGGTTTGTGAGCGCTTGGCCGATAGCCGAAGCTGGATTTCACAGCATGTGCTGCCCAAGCAGCCGCCGGGCAGCATCATCCTGATCGATCGCTGGTACCCCTCTGATGCCGCGTTTCGGCGGACAGTGCCGTTTGCGGAGATTCTGCGGTTGAACATTGAGCGAAACGTGCGCGTGCCAGACCTGCATGTCGGCGTGGTCACCGACCCTGAGGTTTCATGGGCGAGGGCTGCGGCGCGCTCGCGTGGGTTGGGGAGCACGGTGATGTTCAACTTGGGGGAACAGGTGGCCAGTACCGAGGCATTCGAGCGGGCGGTGGCGGAGCAGGGGTGGGTGTTGTGCCGGAATGAAGGGACGGTGGAAGAGGCGACGATGCAGGTGGTTTCGGAGATTTACAGGGTGTTGGGATGCCGGTGAATGCTGCTTGATCCACGAGGAGGGTGAAGAAATCCATGGGCGGAGTACAAGTGTACTCTCTGCTGCCGGTTTCAAACCTAGATGGCAGTATTAAGGGCCATGCTGCTACCCGGCCGGGTACGGTCTATGCTCGAACCGTGAATCACGCATTGCCCTTCTACAGCCAGCCTGTTCGTCCTGGCTGATTACACTGTTCGCATCGCCACACATGGAGTACCCGGGATGGGCTGCATGTTGATCGCTCGTGCTGCTCTGAAGCCAGGCGG
This sequence comes from Pseudomonas sp. B21-031, assembly GCF_024748985.1. Taxonomy (NCBI): domain Bacteria; kingdom Pseudomonadati; phylum Pseudomonadota; class Gammaproteobacteria; order Pseudomonadales; family Pseudomonadaceae; genus Pseudomonas; species Pseudomonas sp. B21-031. The sequence continues at coordinate 2,839,038 of NZ_CP087181.1, forward strand.
CCTATGGCTTGTGCTTATTGCTACAGCGCCTTCGGGCGGCAGAGGGCCGCAGCCATGAGCAATAAAGGGCGCGGCTATTCCTTGCAATGGCTGGTGGCGTTGGCCATTGTGCTGGGCATGTCGCTGCTGGGCGCGGGGCTTGCCTGGCAGGGCTATCGCGGTATCCAGCAGACGCTGGTGGCTGCCGCAGGCGACACTGCCCGGCAGTTCGGCAAGACCATCGATGAACGCGCCCGGCGCTTGGTCGACCCCGTGCAGAGCAGCATCCGCCTGCTGGCCTTCAACCCGACGGCCAGCACCCTCGCGCAGCGCCTGGAGCGGCTGCCGCAACTGGTCGAAAGCCTCAACGCGAACAAGATGCTGAGCGCCGCTTATATGGGCTATCCCAATGGCGAGTTCTTGCTGGTGCGCAGGCTCAAGGACCCGCAACTGCTCCAGCGTTACGCCGCACCGGCAGGAACCGCGTTTCTGGTGCAGAGCGTCAGCAAGGGCGACGACGGCACGCTGCTGGGGGAGTGGCGGTTCTACGACCCGGCGCTGGCGCTACTCAAGTCCGAGGCCAAGCCGAATTACCGCTATGATCCCCGCGTACGCCCCTGGTTCGTCGAAGCATCCGGGCAGTCCACCACTGTCTTTACCCACCCCTACGTGTTCTTCACCACCCGCGAGATCGGCATGACCATGGCCCAGCGCAGCGTCGACGGCGGCTCGGTGGTCGGCATGGACGTCTCGGTCGACGACCTGGCCAGCGAAACCCGCGACATGCGCATGACCGCAGGCACCGAGATCGCCGTGGTAGACGGGAAGGGCAGTGTGGTGGCGTACCCGGACCTGGCGCGGGTCATCGTGCATGAAGGGGAGGCCGTGCGCCTGTCCCGTATCACCGAGCTGGGCATCCCGAGCCTGGCACAGCTCTACGCGCACTTGCCCCAGGGCAGCCAGCCTGAAGCGTTCCAGGTGGACGGTGAAACCTGGTACGGCATGCTCGAGCAACTGACGACCCTGGCCGGGCAAGACTTGCAGGTGCTGATTGCCGTGCCGGCCCACGAACTGCTGGCCGACGCACGCAAGGTGCTGGTCGAGCAGTTGCTCTGGGCCGCAGTGCTGATGGGGGTGTTGCTGCCGCTCGGCGGCTTGCTGGGCCGGCGAATCGGCCGCCCGCTGCGCCTTCTGGCCGATCAGGTGCGTGGCCTGGCCAGCTTCGATTTCAGCCGTGAGGTGGGGGTTGAGTCGCAGGTGACCGAGGTGCGTGAGTTGAGCCGGGTGCTTAGTCGCATGTCCGGGACCATCCGCAACTTCCAGGCGATCACCCTGACGCTCAGCCGTGAAAGCCAGTTGGAACACATGCTCGACGGGGTGCTCACCCCTCTGGTGGATGCTGCCGGGGCCAGTGCTGGCGCGGTGTACCTGTTCGATGCCGAGCGCGGCGTGTTGCGCCTGGCCGCCGCCTGCCGAGGCGAGGGCTACCCGGAGGCGTTGCCGATTGGCGAGCACGCCCCTGATAAGTTGGCGAACGCCGTGACACAGGCCCTGGCACTACAGGGCCGCGGTCACGCGGTGGTGCTCGATGATCGTGGTCACGCGTTGCTCGGCATCCTGGTGCTGCAGCTGGCGAGTGAGCAGGCGCTTGCTGGAATGGGTGAACCGTTCCGACGCTTTGTCGAGGAACTGTCCGGCGCTGCTGCGGTGGCGATCGAGACCCGTCAGCTGGTCGAGGACCAGCAGCGCCTGCTCGACGCCATGATCAAGCTGCTGGCCGATGCCATCGATGCCAAGAGTGCCTACACCGGAGGCCACTGCGAACGCGTGCCGCAACTGGCGCAGATGCTCTTGGACAAGGCCGTGGCGGCCGACAGCGGCCCCTACGCCGGTTTCACCATGAGCGAGGCCGAGCGTTATGAATTTCGGGTAGCGGCCTGGCTGCATGACTGCGGCAAGGTCACCAGCCCCGAATATGTGGTGGACAAGGCCACCAAGCTGGAGACCCTGTACAACCGCATCCATGAGGTACGCATGCGCTTCGAGGTGCTCTGGCGCGACGCCGAGCTGGTGTACTGGCAAGGCGTGGCCAGCGGCGCGGATCAGCAGGTGCTGCAACGTACGCTTGAGCAGAGCAAGGTCGAACTGCAGGAGGCGTTCGCCTTCGTCGCCAAGGCCAATATTGGCGGCGAGTGCATGCAGGACGAAGACGTCGAGCGTTTGCGCCGCATCGGCGAGCGGCGCTGGCAGCGCCATTTCGACAACCGCCTGGGCATCTCCCGCGACGAAGAGGCGCGCTTTGCCGGTGCGCCGCCTGTGCAACTGCCGGTGGACGAACCGCTACTGGCCGACCGCACCGAACACCGGGTGCCCTGGGGGCCGCGCAAACCACCGGTGGCCAAAGGCGACCCGCGCAATGTCTGGGGTTTCGACATGCGCCTGCCGGCCAATGCCAGCGACCATGGCGAGTTGTACAACCTATCAATCCGCCGCGGCACGCTGAACGACGAGGAGCGCTTCAAGATCAACGAACACATCGTGCAGACCATCATCATGCTCAGTTCGCTGCCGTTTCCGCGTCAGATGCGGCGTGTGCCCGATATCGCCGGCAATCATCATGAAAAAATGGACGGCAGCGGGTATCCGCGACGGTTGGGCAAGGCAGACCTGGGCATCGCCGAGCGGGTGATGGCGATCGCCGATATCTTCGAGGCACTGACGGCGGCGGATCGGCCGTACAAGGCGCCGAAAACCCTGTCCGAATCAGTGAAGATTCTGGTGTTCATGGCGCGGGACAACCATGTGGATAGTGAACTGCTGCGCTTGTTCCTGAGCAGTGGCGTGTATCGGGAATATGGCGAGCGGTTCTTGCGGGCAGAGCAGATGGATGAGGTGGATGTAGGGTATTGGCTAGGGCAGATCTAAGCGAGCTTTGGCCCGATATTGCTAACGCGCACTGTAGAGTCCGCCTTGGCGGCGATGCGACCTTTTCAGGTCCATTCGCCGGCAGGCGGATACCTACACGTTGCGCGGATTACTTGATCAGCGGTACGCCACTGAGCTTCTGCAATTCGTCGAAGTCGATGTCGGCGCAGATCTCGACCACTTTCAGCCCGTCGGACGTCACGTCCAGCACGGCCAGGTCGGTGTAGATGCGGCTGACGCACCCAATGCCAGTCAGCGGATAAGTGCACTCGGGCACGATCTTGCTTTCGCCGGACTTGGTCAGGTGGTCCATCATCACGAACACCTGGCGGGCGCCGGTGGCGAGGTCCATCGCGCCGCCTACGGCCGGGATCGAGCCTTCGGCGCCGGTGTGCCAGTTGGCCAGGTCACCTTTGGCCGATACTTGGAAGGCGCCCAGTACGGCGATGTCCAGGTGGCCGCCACGCATCATCGAGAACGAGTCGGCGTGGTGGAAGAAGGCACCCCCGGTGAGCAGGGTCACGTGCTGCTTGCCGGCGTTGATCAGGTCATCGTCTTCTTCGCCCGGCGCGGGGCTTGGGCCCATGCCCAGCAGGCCGTTCTCGCTGTGCAGGAACACTTCCTTGTCGCCCAGGTAGTTGGCCACCATGGTCGGTGCGCCGATGCCCAGGTTGACGTAGGCGCCTTCCTGAATGTCTGCGGCCACGCGCTGGGCCATCTCGGTGCGGGAGAGCTTTTTGGTGATGGTCATGGCAGGCCTCAGACAGCGTTGGCGATCGAAGAAGCGGCAGCACCGGTGACGGCGACCACGCGCTGGACGAAGATACCCGGGGTGATGATGTGCTCCGGGTCCAGTTCACCGAGTTCGACAATCTGGTCGACCTGGGCAATGGCGGTCTTGGCAGCCATGGCCATGATCGGGCCGAAGTTGCGAGCGGCCTTGCGGTAAACCAGGTTGCCCCAACGGTCACCCTTGTGCGCCTTGATCAGCGCGAAGTCAGCGTGCAGCGGCATTTCCAGGACGTACTGGCGGCCGTCGATCTCACGGGTTTCTTTACCTTCGGCCAGCAGGGTGCCGTAGCCGGTCGGCGAGAAGAACGCACCGATGCCCGAGCCTGCGGCGCGGATACGCTCCGCCAGGTTGCCTTGTGGTACCACTTCGAGTTCGATCTTGCCGGCCCGGAACAGTTCGTCGAAGACATAGGAGTCGGACTGGCGCGGGAACGAGCAGACCACCTTGCGCACGCTGCCCGCCTTGAGCAGCGCGGCCAGGCCGACCTCACCGTTGCCGGCGTTGTTGCTGATGATGGTCAGGTCGCGGGTACCGGTGGCGATCAGAGCATCAATCAGCTCAGACGGCATACCAGCAGTGCCGAAGCCACCGACCATGATGGTCGAACCGTCGGTGATGCCTTCCACCGCGCTGGCGATGGACTCAAACGTTTTATTGATCAAAGCGAGCTCCTGGTTTTTCCTGGAGTAGGGATTGTCGACCTGGCCGGCGCGCTTCGAAGCGACTGGGCCAGTCAGCGCCTAGGAAATGTTTGCTGACTGCCGATAGCGTGCCGCAAGATTGGGCACAAGTAGAGAGAGGGGAGCGGATTTTGTGCGATTATCGAACTGTTGTGCGGTGTGCGGGTATGGTTGATGAGCATCTCACCCCAGGTTTTTCTTTGAATCGTGCGGGCGTCATTGCGCAAATTACAGGTCGTTTTCTCTACCCGCGAGATACTCGAACAGCTTGGCCGCCTCCGGCGATAGCTGGGTCTCACCTGCAACCCCTACATACAGCGTTCGCATGGCCCACTCATCGGTGAGCCCGATGGCTTGGATCTGCGTCCCTAGCAGCTCTTTCCTCACTGATGCCAGTGGCAGAACGCCCACGCCAAGGCCGGCCTCGATCATCCTGCAGATCCCATCGAAGCTGCTGACCTGAATGCGAACCTTCAGCATCTGTCCGTTCGCTACTGCTGCGTCAGTCAAGCGCCGGAGCAGGGAACTGCCTTGGTTGAGTGCCACGAAATCGTAGTCTAGCGCGTGCGCCAGCGCTATCTCGCTCGATGCAGTCAGTGGGTGATCAGTGGGCACCAGCAGCACCAGTTGATCACGCCGGTAGACCCTCTTCAACAGCCCCTCAGACGCGACGTTGTCAGCAAAAATCCCGATGTCAGCTCGGCCATTGAAAACAGCGTCCACAATGTCGTCGCTGAGCGCTTCGTCCATCCCTATGCGGACATGCGGATTATCGGCCAGGTAGCACGCCAGATCCTGGGGTAGAAATTGGACGACAGCAGACGTGTTGGCGGTCAGTCGAACGTGACCCCGCACCCCCATGGCAAAGTCATTTGCATCGCAGGCCATGCGGTTGACGCTCTCGAGTATATGCCGAGCGTGATCAGCGATGCCTCGACCCGCTGCAGTCAATTCCACCCCGCGTGGCAAGCGGACGAACAGTGCGCAGTCGGTTATTCGCTCCAGCTCAGACAGGCGCTTGCTCGCGGTGGAGAGCGTCATGTTTGCGCGATGGGCCGCTTGGGTCAGATTGAGCGTTTCTGCCGCGAAGACCAAGAGGCGTAGGGATACCAAATCCACATGTAGAAGGCTCATCAACGGCTCCTAGCCTTTCGATTTTGGAAAGGGTACTGGATAATTTCGCAATTTTCATCATGCACAATGAGAGGGATCATCCTGCCATAACAACCCACAAGAGCGGATGACGCCATGACCCTCCCATTACAAGGCATCAAGGTCATCGAAATGGGGCAGCTGATTGCTGGCCCGTTTGCTGCCAAGATGCTCGCCGAGTTTGGTGCCGACGTTATCAAGATCGAGCCACCTGTGACCGGCGACCCTCTGCGCAAATGGCGCATGCTTCACAACGGAACATCCGTATGGTGGGCGTCTCAATCGCGCAACAAGCGCTCTATTACGCTGGATCTGCGTCAGGCTGAAGCCCATGATGTGGTCAAACGGCTGGTTGCAGACGCTGATATCCTCATCGAAAACTTCCGCCCCGGCACGCTTGAAAAGTGGGGCCTAGGGTGGGACGTCCTGCGCGAAATCAACCCACGCCTGGTCATGCTGCGTGTGTCTGGCTACGGGCAGAGCGGCCCGTACCGTGACTTGCCGGGCTTTGGTGTCATTGGGGAGGCCATGGGTGGCTTACGCCATCTTTCCGGTGAGCCAGGGCGTACGCCTGTGCGGGTTGGGGTGTCGATCGGTGACTCTCTGTCTGCGCTTCATGGGGTGATTGGCGTTCTTCTGGCTTTGCGCCATAGAGAGCAGAACAACGGCGAGGGGCAGCAGGTTGATGTCGCGCTGTACGAGTCTGTGTTCAACATGATGGAAAGCCTGATCCCTGAGTACTCGGTATTCGAGTCCATTCGCCAACCGGCTGGCAGCAGCCTGCCTGGGATCGCACCCACAAATGCATACCGTTGCAAGGATGGAAAGTATGCGCTGATCGCGGGTAATGGGGACAGCATCTATCGCCGCCTGATGGAGAAGATTGATCGCCTCGATCTCGCCAATGATCCTGAGCTTGAACAGAACGATGGCCGCGTCCGACACGTGGCCCGCATCGACGCTGCGATCTCGACCTGGACAGCCGAGCGCTCGCTTGAAGAAGTCCTGGATGCGCTGAACGATGCGCGCATTCCTGCCGGCAAGATCTACGACGCCGCCGATATCGCAGCCGACCCCCATTACCAGGCTCGTGACATGTTGCTGGCGAGCACGCTGGACGATGGAACACCGGTCACCCTGCCAGGCATCGTGCCCAAGCTCCTTTCCACGCCAGGGCAATTGCGATCAAGGGCACCGACCCTCGGCGAGCACACCGACCACGTCTTGAATGCGTACGGCATCGACGCGCAAACCCGTGAACAGTGGCGCGCACGCGGCATTATTTGAAGTACGGAGTAACCTGATGAAACGTCTATTTATGCAGGAAGTCGCAACCCGTGACGGCTTCCAGAACGAAGCAACCTTCATCGAGACGGCTGACAAGATTTCGATGATCGACACGCTTAGCCAGTGCGGCTTCGCCAAAATTGAAGTGACCTCGTTTACCTCGCCTAAGGCGATTCCGGCGCTGCGTGACGCAGAAGCCGTGATGCATGGCATCAAACGCCAGCCCGGGGTCGAGTATACGGTGCTCGTTCCCAATGTCCGGGGTGCCGAGCGCGCTTTGGGTTGCGGAATCGACGAGGCCAACCTGGTCATGTCGGTGAGCGAACCCCACAACAGGTCCAATCTGCGCATGACCCGTGAAGACTCCTTTGCTCAATTGAAGGAAGTAGTCTCGGTTATTGGCCAAGGCCCCGTTGCCGTGAACGTGTCGCTCTCTACGGTATTCGGTTGTCCGATGCAGGGCGATGTGGCGTTTGCAGAGGTAATGAGCTGGGTTGCCCGCTTCGCAGATTTGGGTGTGCGTGGGGTTACGCTGTGCGACACCACAGGCATGGCGTTCCCTTCACAGGTGCAGGCCATGTCAGCTGAGGTGCTCAAACGCTTCCCTGAACTTCAGGTCACGCTGCATTTCCACAACACCCGCGGCATGGCCCTGGCCAACACGTTGGCCGCACTCGAGGCCGGGGTCGATCGGTTTGACGCTTCACTCGGTGGGCTGGGCGGCTGTCCCTACGCCCCGGGCGCGAGTGGCAATGTGTGTACTGAAGACCTCGTTCACATGCTCGACCTGATCGGATACGACACCGGCGTCGACCTGGACAAAATTCTCTTGGCCTCAGCACGCCTACCGGGGTTGATTGGGCACTCAACGCCCAGCCAGATCCTCAAGGCGGGTAAGCGCCTGAACCTGCACCCCATCCCTGATCACGTTCACAACATGACCAAGCAAGTCGTGTCGGCGGTACCGGAGGTGGCGAAATGATTGACCACCTGGATCATCTGGTACTTACCACGGTCGATGTCGAAGCGTGCAAAGACTTCTATGTCCGCGTGTTGGGCATGCGCCTCGAGACTTTCGGGGCAGGGCGCCTGGCCTTTTGTTTTGGTAATCAGAAGATCAACGTCCACGTCCGCGGTCAGGAGTTCGAGCCAAAGGCCCATCTGCCCGTTCCTGGCGCGTTGGACTTGTGCTTCATCGCCAGCGTCGATCTTGAACAGGTGATTGCACATCTGCAGGCCCAGGCGTGGCCGATCGTTGAAGGGCCCATTCAGCGAACGGGCGCCACTGGGCCTATCCGTTCAGTCTACGTGCGCGACCCAGATCTCAACCTGATCGAGATTTCCGAGCCGCTGTGAACGCGCTCGCGACCTAACAAAATAACAAGAGGTACTTCATGAATATCGTATTCCTGGACGGCGCCAGCCTGCCGTCTGCCATGCCGCGCCCCGCATTGGCTAACAGCTGGACTGTCCGCGAGCGCACTGGCCCTGACGAGGTGGTCGCTGCGCTTGCGGATGCCCAGGTCGCCATTACCAACAAGGTGCAATTGGGGCGGGTGCAGCTTGAACAACTCCCTGGGTTGAAGCTGATCTGCGTCGCAGCGGTTTACGTGCTGGCCTTCCTGATGCCTGCCACGCACAGGTAGCGGGCGGGCTGGCGCGTGACTTTTCAGCTATGAGGCAAGCATGCCTCAGCCGTTCCGCTGTAAGCGCTATATGAGATATTCCGCGTTGAGTACAAATGTACTCCATGCGAGTGCGCTTCCAAAAGGCGAAGCGCTGTGCTCGCTATCGCTCGGCATCACGCTTTAGAATCGCCTCCAGTGGAAAGTCGCTCATAAGCGTAAGAAAGAGGCAATTTATGGATCGCGAAGGCGCCGGCTCTTCAGGAGACTTGGATGCTCCCGCATCACCCCATCAGGAGTCCGCGTTTCCGACGAGCGTTTTGGAGCGCCTGCAGTTGGCGCTCGATGCTGGCGCGATCGTTGGAACGTGGGTATGGAACATCCTCGACAACCAAGTGACTGCGGATGAGCGATTCTCGCGATCTTTTGGACTTCCAGCAGATAAATGCATGGCGGGTATCCCGATTGAGGAAGCCTTCGCCTCTATTCACCCTGACGATCGTGAACGTGTCTCTGCCGATATCGAAGAGGCGATGAGCCGCGGGGGTGCCTACCGGTGTGAATACCGCGTCAGACAGCATGATGGCAACTACCGTTGGATTGAGGCTAATGGTAGAGCTGAGCTTGACGATGAAGGTCGCGCTGTTCGGTTCCCTGGCGTTCTCATGGACATTGAGTCACGCCGGTCAGCAGAGGCTGAGCGCGACAGGATGTCAGCGTTGCTTCGTACCTTCACTGCTGCCGTTCCGGGTGTTGTCTACGCCAAAGATCTAGCGGGGCGGCTGATTGTTGCCAACGATGGTGTCACCCAACTGGTTGGCAAGCCACCGGAGCTCTACCTGGGCAAAACCGATTTGGAGTTTTTGGAAGACAAAGCCCAAGCACGCCAGATAATGGAAACCGATCGGCACATTATGCAGGGCGGGCAGGCCGTTCAGATCGAAGAGCGTGTCGACATGCCGGATGGCACAGCCACCTACTGGCTTTCGGTCAAAGCGCCACTGTGCGACGAAGCAGGCGAGGTCATCGGGCTGATCGGCTCGTCCATCGATGTAACCGCGCGAAGAAATGCCGAGGCGGAACTGCTTGAACTCAACCGCACCTTGGAAGCGAGGGTTGCAGAAGCCGTGGCCGAGCGAGAAGCGGCGCAAGCAGCGCTGCGTCAATCGCAAAAAATGGAAGCGGTCGGCCAACTGACCGGAGGTATCGCACACGACTTCAACAATCTGCTGGCGGGCATCACGGGGAGCCTTGATTTGATCAAGCTCCGCTTGAAGCAGGGACGCATAGCTGATGTAGAGCGCTACCTGACGGTGGCCCACGGTGCGGCGCATAGGGCAGCCTCACTCACTCACCGGCTGCTAGCGTTCTCTCGCCGCCAGACACTGATGCCTGTTCATACCAATGTGAACACCCTCATCAGCGATATGGAGGAGCTAATAAGTCGGACAGTAGGGCCGGCCATTCAACTCAAGGTGGAGCTCCATGCGGCATCGAGTACCTGCCTGGTCGACCCGGCCCAAGTGGAGAACGCGCTGCTGAACTTGTGCATCAACGCGCGTGACGCGTTGAAAGGCGGAGGGTCAATCGCCATCAAGACCTACAACGAGGAGCTGGTGCAAGGGGCCGAGCTGGATCCGGAATTGGAGCCTGGAACTTACTTCACAATCTGTGTCGCCGACGACGGTCTCGGCATGAGTACTGAAACGCTCACTCGAGTATTTGAGCCGTTCTTCACGACCAAACCCGTAGGGGCGGGCACCGGGCTTGGGCTGTCCATGATTTATGGCTTTGCCAAACAATCGGGCGGCCAGGTCAGGATCGAGTCGGAAGAGGGGCGAGGAACCCGGGTGTTCCTTCAATTACCCAGCCTTGCAGCCAGCGTCGAAGCTGTACCTCGCGCAGAGTCCGTGCCTGAATCGCCAATGGCCGCGCCAGGCGAGACGGTACTGGTCGTCGATGATGAGCCCTCCGTCCGCATGTTTGTGAGTGAGGCGCTGGGGAACTGCGGCTATATCGTCATTGAGGCCGCCGACAGTCTAGCGGGCCTTCAATTACTGCGTTCGGATACCCGCATCGATTTGCTGGTGACCGACATTGGCCTCCCAGGAGGCATTGACGGCAGGCAGATGGCCGATGCCGGCCGCTGTACTCGGTCGGGGCTTCCGGTCTTGTTCATGACTGGGTATGCGCAGCCGCACGTTTTGGACAATGCCCAGCTAGAGCCCAACACGGCTGTGCTGACGAAACCGTTCACGCTTGAAGCGTTGACGTTGAACGTTAATGCTTTGCTCAAGGGTTGCTAAACCAAAACGAGTACGACACGCAAATATCTGAGGCGATCGACTGCGGTCATGACGGACTCCTCTGCAGTTCTCAATGAGGGGTGTTTTATCTGGCCCGCCTGAAATCTTGATGAGATCAGGCGGGCTGAAGAGACTATTTCAACTGAGCGACGAGTGCCTTGGCTACGCCTTCAGAGCTTGCTGGGTTCTGCCCTGTGACCAGCTTGCCGTCTTCGATGATGAATGGCGCCCAATCGGGGCCTTTCTGGTAATGCCCGCCCAAGCGCTGGAACTCATCCTCGATCAGGAAAGGCACCACGTCGGTTAACGCCACGGCCGCTTCCTCGCCGTTCGTAAAGCCGGTAACTCGACGGCCTTTAATCAACGGGGCGCCGTCAGCAGCCTTGACATGGCGAAGTGCGCCAGGCGCGTGGCATACGAACCCAATGGGTTTGCCAGCGCGCTCAAAAGACTCAATCAGGCTGATGGAGGTCTTTGACTCCGCGAGGTCCCACAGCGGCCCATGACCTCCCGGGTAAAATACCGTGTCAAAGTCCTTCTCGCTGACGGTATCGAGCTTGACGGTATTCGCCAGTGCCTTTTGCGCAGCTGCGTCGGCATTGAAGCGTTGGGTCATGTCAGTTTGGAAGTCAGCCAGTTCACTTTTCGGATCAAGCGGTGGTTGGCCTCCTGCAGGCGACGCGAGAACGATTTCGGCACCAGCCTCCTTGAAGATGTAGTAGGGGGCGGCGAATTCTTCGAGCCAAAACCCCGTTTTCAACCCGGTGTCACCGAGTTTGTCGTGCGACGTAAGTACCATCAAAACTTTCATTTCTTGTCCCTCTAACTCAGAAGTCCTGCGATGTCGGACGCAGCACGATCTCGTTGATATCCACGTCAGCCGGTTGCTCAATGGCGAATGCGATGGCTCGTGCAACGGATTGCGCAGGAATTGCGTTTTTGTAGAAATCAGCCACTGCCTGCGCACTGGCCTCATGCCCGCTACCGAACTTAAGCTCAGAATCTACCGCACCGGGTTCGATTGTGGTCGTGCGGATGCTTCTACCAACCTCATGGCGCAAGCCATCCGAGATCGCGCTAACAGCGTATTTTGTGCCGCTGTAGACAGAACCCCCTGGGCTGAACACCTTGATACCGGCCACGGAAGAGATATTGATGAAGTGACCTGAGCCTTGCTTCTCGAACAGAGGTAACGCAGCCGCGATACCGTACATGACCCCCTTGATGTTGATGTCGATCATACGATCCCATTCATCGACTCGCAGTTCCGAGAGAGGTGCGATTGCCATCAGGCCGGCGTTGTTGATCATCACGTCTACACGGCCAAACGTGTCCACTGCGTGCTGAACGAGGGCAACCAGGTTTTCGCGACGGGTCACGTCTACCACGCACGCCGTGGCTTTACCGCCAGCGGCTTGGATGTCCGCAACGATTGCCTGAAGCCGGTCGTTGCGGCGTGCGGCCAACACGACGGAGGCACCCCGTTTCGCCAAGTGCCGAGCGCTGGATTCGCCCAGACCACTACTTGCACCCGTGATTACGACTACCTTCCCTTCGATACCATTGTTCATTTCGTTAACCTCGGTGGGTGGAGATGGCACCGATTATGAGTTGCCATTCAATCACATAGAATGGAATATTTAGGATTTGAAAATTCCAATTTGTGGAATAACGTAATGCTGAACCGATTAGAAATGATCAGAGTTTTCCTTACGGTCGTAGACGCTTCGTCCTTCCGTGAGGCCGCGAATCAGTTGGGAGCCTCCCCGCAAAAGGTTACGCGAGCGGTGCAGGAGCTTGAGCGGCTACTGGGCGAGCCCCTGTTTCACCGGAGCACGCGACAGATGAGGATCACGGATTTCGGAAGGGAGCTGGCCCGGGATGCGAGAGCGTCCGTAGAAAGTTTCGACCAACTGTTTGCGAAGGCAGACCATGGTGAGGAGGACGGGGTCGTTGGGCGCGTGGGGCTGACCGCCCCTCATGCGATCGGCAAACTCTATCTTGCGCGCTTCCTGGCAGAGTTGCGCCGGCAACATCCACAATTGAGCATCGACCTTTCGTTGGATGATGAGCTGACAGACTCAGTGGTATCGAAGATTGATATTGGCATTCGGGTGGGTACCGTCCGAGATCGGCGATTTATCGCCAGGACTGTCGCGAGTGTTCCGCTGATTGTCGTTGCCGCGCCCGCGCTCCTCACCAGTGCGGGTATGCCCTCGAACCTGGACCAGCTCAAAGACATGCCCTTGTCCTTGCTCCTGGATCGTAGGTCCGGGCGCGGTTGGCCGTGGATTTTTGCTAACGAAGAAAGTTTTACGCCTGAGCAACCTGGCTTCACCTGTGATGATCCGGAAACCGAGTTGGAAATGGTGCTGCAGGGGGCTGTGTTTGCCCAAATGCCCTTGTATCTCGCGGAGCCTCATTTGTCCCAAGGTACCCTTGTGCAGGTGGTGCCTGACTATGCTCCGCAGCCGCTCGATTTGGTTCTTTATCGTACGCGACCCGGGCCCGCGCCACGCCGAATACGACTGGTATATGACTTCTTGTTGAAGAAGCTCGGCGACAAAGATCTGTTTCCTGGTGGTGCTCCAACGGTGGCTTAACAGGGTGTGCACAGGTCAGCAATGATCATCTTCCGCGCTGATCCAAAAATTATGTGTTGTTCTAGGGGTAAGCGGCGCAGGCGGTGATAATAGGGGCAATGACAAGGGCCATATCATGCTGACCATCTCCAATAACGTGCATCTGCCGGATGCCGAAATCGAACTGACATACATCCGCGCGCAAGGCGCGGGTGGCCAGAACGTCAACAAGGTGTCCAGTGCCGTGCACCTGCGCTTCGACATCCGTGCCTCATCGCTGCCCGAGTTCTATAAGGAGCGGCTGCTGGCGCTGCGTGACAGCCGCATCACCGGTGACGGCGTGTTGATCATCAAGGGCCAGCAGTATCGCACCCAGGAGCAGAACCGTGCTGACGCACTGGCGCGTCTTGCCGAGTTGATCATCAGTGCCGGCAAGACCGAGAAGAAACGCCGCCCCACCAAGCCGACCCTCGGCTCGAAGACCCGCCGCCTCGAAGGAAAAGCCAGGCGGAGTACGGTCAAGGCGGGTCGGGGTAGGGTGGACTTCTAGTACGGGTAGGCCAGCACCTCTGGGTCAATGCTGTGATTGCGCTTGCAGGTTATGAGTTGGAGCCGAAGCGGCAAGGGCGGCAGGCCTGGATGACAGGGCTGCGATTGCCGCTATCAAGGCGAGGCCACCAATGAAGCACGATGGCGACCGTTTTTGCCGAGCTGTTGAGGCAATGGTGTGCACAAGTGCAGCCCCAAAACTGAGCGACTGGATGGGCCTCAATATCGACTGACCTGCAGCAGGTGGTGATGGGGGCGATCCCGCTCGCCCCCGTAGCCTGATACCCGCACGATATAAATGCACTGGGCATTCAGCGGGTGGAGTGACAAAGCCTTTCTATGATCCGGCGGGCCCTGTTGGCACCGACGTCAACATGAATATCAATCATCTGCCGTTCACCGAATCGACACAGGTTCTTGTATTGAGATTCGATAACAACTTTGTCCTCATCAAATGTCATTATGGTTTGCTCAACTACTTTCGCTTTAACTTCTTCGTGATTGCTTTCCGGGTTGGTGGCGATGGTCCAGAAGTAATGGCTAGTGGTTTCGGTTTCCGGGGTCACACCATGGAAGCCGCGCATGTGGAAGCCGCCCCGCTGCGGATTGTCCAGGGGCTCGGTTCCGGCATCTACAGCGCCGGTCCAAATACGCAAGTGGCTGATATGAAACTCAATTTCCTGCCAGCGATCGACAGTGCCCTTGAATGGGTAGGCGGCGACATAGGTCGGAGGTGGGACGGAGTCAGGCATGTGTCGAACAACGCGAACCGAATGGTCGTCACTTTCTACCGTCATCTGGGCATTCATGTGAACGCTGGCGTTACCGCCAATGGTGCGTAGGTGGACATAGCCCAAATGGCTCAGATCCATCAAGTTGTCGTGTATGAGCTGATAGGGTGCGTCATAGTGATACACGTCACCCTCAAAAAGATAATGCCCATTCGTGTGAACATCGTAGGCAGGAGGTTCATCGATAGGCGCTGGGTGTTCGGGGCTGCCAAACCAGATCCAAACGATCTGGTCTTTTTCAACCACGTGAAAGGCTGCCACTTTTGCTTTGCTAGGTATTTTTTCCTGGCCAGGGATCTCAATGCATTTACCGGCCTCATTGAACAAGAGACCGTGATAGCCGCAGCGAAGGCCGCTGGCTTCAAGTGTTCCATCAGACAGCGGTAGTGCCCTGTGACAGCATCGGTCTTCGAGTGCCGCCACCTTGCCATCCGCTGTGCGGAACATCACGACTGATGTGTTCAGCAAGGTTCGGCCTACGGGACGATCCTTGAGTTCCCAGCCCAACGCAGCCACATACCATTGATTAAGCGGGAATGTGGAAGGCTTGGCGGGTGCAATATCCTGGGCGAGTGACTGAAGGGGAGAGGCAGTCATAGGAGTCTCCGTTGCAGTGAATGTGTTGGTTAGAGATCAGAGGTCAAGTACGAGTCGAGGTGACTTTGCCCGCGAGCAGCACGGCGTGAAGCAATCATTCCTGGCGTGTTCATTGGCGGTCATGAATTGATCCCTGTGATCCGGGATACCCTCCAGCACGCGTGTCACGCATGTCCCACACACGCCTTGTTCGCAGGATGTTTGAACTTCAATTCCCGCGTCGTCCAACACCTCGAATACGCTGCGGTCGACTGGGATTTCAAAGGTTCTACCGCTCCTGGCGAGCACTACCTCGAAGGGCGTGTTCGAACCCTGGTCGCTGATCTGGCCGGCAAAGAACTCCCGATGCATGCGCGCTTGCGGCCAGCCGGCAGCCTCGCCGGTTTCCAGAATGTGGTTCATGAAGCCGGTGGGGCCGCACACATACAGATGGCAACCTTGATCGACCCTATCGAGAATGGCGGCGGCATTCAGTTTTTGCTGCTGCACGCCGCTGTCATCATGGAAAGTGATGCGGTCCGCGAACGGCGCATGGGCAAGTGCGTTGACGAATGCTGCACGGTCGCTGGAGCGGAAGCAGTAATGAAGCTCGAACTCCAGGCTGCGATGCGAAAGCTCATAAGCCATGGCCAGGATTGGGGTAATACCAATGCCTCCGGCAAACAGCAGGTGGCGCTTTGCGCGGTGGTCGAGCTGGAACAGATTGCGTGGCGCACTGATCGTCAGCGTTTGACCTTGCTCTACAGCTGAGTGCATTGCCTGCGAGCCGCCGCGGGAGCTAGGCTCCCTCAGAACACTGATGAGATAGCGATTACGCTCTCGTGGGTCATTGCACAGCGAGTACTGGCGAATGAACCCGCCTGGTACATGAACGTCGATGTGGGCACCGGCTTCAAAGGGCGGAAGTGATCCGCCATCCAAGGGGCTCAATTCAAAGCTGCAAACACCTTCTGCTTCGATTGCCTTGCGGCTGACGTTGACTTCAAACATGACTCATCCCTCCACATTCAAGTGGCTACTGAAAATTCACAGGTAAACGATCGACCGGGAGGAGGTCAGCCTGGCGCGAATGGCGGCAGTTCTGGCTTGCAGCCAGGCACGCGGGAAGTGACTAGGTGACGGGTGTTCATGGCACTACCTGATAATTATTTTTGTGAGGTGCTGTGACGGCATATCATGCTGGGCTGGCCCCAGCTATCGGTTGAGTAAATCCTCGGATCAATTGGTTGCGGTGTCAACTAATTTTCTCCAAGGCTAATTGAAGGTGTGCTCTCTATGTCCACGGCCCCCCAGCTAGACCTCGCCCGCTATGTGCCCGCGCTGCTGAATTTTTTGTCGAACAAACTCTCCTCAGGGGCTTCGCAGTGCTATCGAAAACACTTCGGGATTGGCGTTGTGGAGTGGAGGATGCTGTCCATGCTGGCAGTGGAAAGCGGGATAACGGCGAATCGTATCTGCCAGGTGATCGGCCTCGACAAAAGTGCTGTTAGCCGCTCTCTACAGGCGCTGGAGGTGGCAGGGCGAGTTCGTACGGAAGTAGATCCTGCTGACGGAAGGCGCTACACCGTTTCGCTTACCGAGAGCGGTGTGCAGTTGTACAACCGGGTCTTGATGGTTGCGCTTGAACGAGAGCGTCGCTTGCTGAGCGGCCTCTCATCAGCCGAAGTCGATACCTTGATCAACTTGCTTGGACGCTTGAACAGCCAGGTCTCTCACGTCAACGACTACGATCCAGAGAACCCCTGAGCGTGGTGACCATGATCTTCATCCGTTCGACGACCAAGCTGCACCTGAGATAACACTACCGGCTACCGGCGCCCCCTTCCGGTATCAACCTTCCAGGCTGCCTTCGCACCTTTGCGCGGGCATACCCCCCTCGGACCATCGCAACCGCACGATTCAATGCTTGGCCACAAGTATCGCGATTGCCGATAGGTCACATCCCAACAAGCGATTAGTCAGAGCCCTGCACTGAGGTCAACCTGTTCCCGTCGTCTGGTCTATCCCGCCAGCTGACTTCACCTCGGCAGGTCGATCGCATCGATCCCGTTCGCCTCGTCCGGCCGTGGTGGCAAAGAAAATTGCCAACAAAAACAATAAAAGAGGGTTCGTTCGATGGCTATTCGCTCCATCGCCGCAGCGCGGCGTGCGCCTTTCACTCTGACGCTCGCCACTGCCTTGGTCTGCGGTCTTCCATGTGCCCAGGCGTTTGAAGTGCAGACCGACAACCCTGACCTCAGTCTGCGGTGGGACAACACGCTCAAGTACAGCTCTGCCTGGCGCCTGAAGGACCAAAGCAGCAAGCTCAGCAGCGGCTCGGTAGCGTTGAACCAGGACGATGGCGACCGCAACTTTGACAAGGGCCTGATCTCCAACCGCCTGGATGTACTCTCTGAACTGGACATTGGCTACCGCGAATACGGCGCGCGGATCAGTGGCGCGGGCTGGTTCGATACCGAATACCAGAAAGACAACGACAACAATGACCCGACGCGGGCCAACCAGCGTTCGGTTGCCTACGACGAATTCACCGACGATACCCGCCACTTGCACGGCGGCGACGGCGAGCTACTGGATGCCTTTGTCTACTGGAACGGTGATCTGGCCGACCGCGCGCTCTCGGTACGTCTGGGCCGCCACGGGCTGATCTGGGGTGAAAGCCTGTTCTTCGGCGCCAACGGTATCGCTGGCGGCATGGCACCGGTAGACGTGGTCAAGGCAGTGTCGGTACCCAACACCCAGTTCAAGGAAATCACCCGGCCGGTCAGCCAGCTGTCGACCACCTATCAACTGACCGATGCATTGTCAGTCGGCGCTTACTACCAGTTCGAATGGGAAGAAACCCGTTTGCCGGGGGCAGGCAGCTATTTTTCGGTGAGCGACACCATTGGCGAAGGTAACGAGCGACTGATTGTCGGCGCACCGTTCCCGCCATTTCTGGGCGGCAACCCCGGCAGCCCGGCAGCCTTTTTCCACGGCAACGACAAAGAAGCCAAGAGCTCGGGGCAGGGCGGCCTGCAGTTGCGCTACACCGCCGACACCGTTGAGTACGGCCTTTACGCCATCCAGTACCACGACAAATCCCCCAAGCTGTACTTGAAGCCAAGCGCTACCGGACCGAACTTCGCCACTGGCCAGATCGGCGAGTACTACTGGGTCTATCCCGAAGAGATCCGTGCACTGGGCGCAAGCTTTGCCACCACGCTGAATGAGTACAGCTTCGCCGGTGAAGCCTCCATGCGCTGGAATATGCCGCTGGTTTCCAACGGCCAGACCGTTACGCCGGGCATGGTTGCCGACAATGACGACCATCCGCTTTATGCCGTGGGCCGCACGGCGCACCTGAACCTCAACATGCTGGCGTCGCTGGGCCCCTCGTTCATCGCCAATGAGGCAAGCCTGGTCGGCGAAATCGCTTGGAACCGCTTGCTCAGTGTCACCAAGAACCGTGCTGCGCTTGACCCGAGCGCTACCGACGACGGCGTTGGCATCAAGCTGGTGTACAGCCCGACATATCGGCAGATTTTCCCTGGCATCGACCTCAGTGTGCCAGTGGGCGTCAGCTACTTCCCCATGGGCAAATCGGCGGTGATCAGCAGCTTCGGCCCGGACCGCGGTGGCGATTTCAACATCGGCCTGAGTGCCACCTACCTGGACCGAGTCACCTTCGGCCTGACCTACACCCACTATTACGGCCCAGAGGACACCAACCTCAACGCCGCCAGCCAGTTTACGTTCAAACAATCACTGAAAGACCGGGACTACCTGGCCTTCTCGGTCAAAACAACATTCTGAGGGGACGCGTGCATGAACATTCCTTTCTCACTCAAGCACTTTTGTGTGGCCCTGCTCGGCGCTGCCGCGCTCAGTTTGCAACCCGTGCAAGCCGCTGGCCCGGATGATCTGGGCAAGCAACTGACGCCGCTGGGCGCTGAGCGCGCCGGTAACGCCGACGGCAGCATTCCGGCCTGGGACGGCGGCTACACCAAGGTGGACCCCGCGTTCAAAGAGGGTGGCAAGCGCGGCGATCCGTTTGCCGCTGACAAACCGCTGTTCAGCATCACTAGCAAGAACATGGACCAGTACGCGGCCAAACTCAGCGATGGCACCAAAGCCATGTTCAAGCGTTACCCGGATACCTATCGCATCGACGTTTATCCAACCCGGCGCAGCGCTGCAGCTCCGCAATGGGTGTACGACAACACCCTGAACAATGCCAAGCACGCCAAGCTGGTGCAAAGCAGTGCAGGCCTTGTGCCCGAAGGTGCCTATGGCGGTATTCCGTTCCCGATCCCGAAAGACGGCACAGAGGCGATGTGGAACCACATCCTCAACTGGCGCGGCACGTCACTGGCGATGGATTTCCGGCATTACCTGATCACCGCCGATGGTGCTCAAGTGCTCACCACTGACGGCAAAGCGGTGCAGGAGATGCCGTATTACTACAAGGATGGTAACGCCGCCAGCTTCGGCGGTGACTATTGGCTGTTCCGCCTGCTCAACGTTGGCCCGCCATTGCGGGCAGGCGAACAAATCATGGGACGTACCAACCTCAATGGCGACAAGTCAGAGGCCCACGTCTACCTGACCGGTCAGCGACGAGTGCGCAAGCTGCCCAACGCCTGCTGCGACACCCCTACGCCGGCGACTGCAGGCGTGATGTCGTTCGATGAGCTGAGTGTGTTCCAAGGTCGGCTGGACCGCTTCAACTGGAAGTTGGTGGGCAAGCAAGAGATGTACATCCCCTACAACACCAACAAGGTCCAGGCTGCCGGCAAGCCTGAAGACCTGTTCGACAAACATCACCTGAACCCCGACCAAGTGCGCTGGGAGCTCCATCGTGTGTGGGTGGTAGACGCCGAACTTGCACCCGGCAAGCGTCACCAGTTGCCCAAAGGGCGGTACTACCTCGACGAGGACACATGGCAAGCCATGCTCGGTGACCGCTGGGACGCCAATGGCCAGTTGGCCAAGACCCTGTGGTCGCTGCCTGCGGTGATGCCAGACCTGCCGGCGGTGGCCCAGTTGTCTTCGGGCTTCTACGACCTGGTGTCCGGTGCCTGGTTCATCCAGAACGTTTACACCGGCAAAGCTCAGCAGTACGCCTTGGTCGAACGTTACAAACCTGCTGAATTCTCACCTGCCGCAATGGCCGGGCGGGGCGTGCGCTGACGATGTTCAGGGGAGGGTGCAGAGCGCCTTCCCCTCCTGCGACAGAATCGAGGTAGCTATGAACACACTGCGTCAGTTGAGTGGCCTGTTGTTGGCCCTCCTTATGCCTTTTGCGCCTTATTGCCTGGCTCAAGGGCTGGTGGTCAGCGACGTACTACAGAGCCCGGCGGCCAAGGTTGCCAACCCTCAGCGCGGGGTTTTCACTGCCCTGGCCTTGGCGGGCCAGCGCCTGGTGGCGGTAGGTGAACGCGGTCTGATCCTGCTATCCGATGACAACGGCGAGCATTGGCGTCAAGCCGGCGTGCCGGTGTCGGTGGGGCTCACCGCAGTGCAGTTTGCCGATGCCAATGTCGGCTGGGCCGTGGGCCATGGCGGTGTAGTACTGGGGACGGGCGACGGTGGCGAAAGCTGGCGACTTCAGCTCGATGGCCTGCGTGCAGCACAGCTTGAATTGCAGGCAGCGCAAAGCGCGCTGTCGACCCAGGCGGATGACGAAGCGGCGCAAGCACGCGTACAAACCGCCGAACGCCTGCTTGCTGAAGGGCCCGACAAGCCACTCCTGGCGCTGGCAGTCCGTGACACCAAGCATGTGCTGGTGGTGGGTGCCTACGGCCTGGCTTTGCGCAGCGATGACGGCGGCGCTAGCTGGCATTCAGCGATGGGCCAGATCGATAACCCAATGGGCCTGCACCTGTATGCCGTGGCGTACCAAGGTAATGACTTGGTGCTGGCCGGCGAGCAGGGCTACTTAGCGCGGGCGCTGGACGGTGAACACTTCGAACAGATAAGCAGCCCCTATGCCGGCACGCTGTTCACCTTGGCAACGCGCGGCGACGGTGCACTGCTCATTGGCGGGCTCAAAGGCCACGCGTTTGTCTTGGCGCCCGGTGCCGAGCGCGCCGAAGCGTTGCCGACCCTGGCGCCGGTGTCCTTCAGTGATGCCCGTGTTCTAAACGATGGTCGCGTGTTGCTGGCCAATCAAGCGGGCGGATTGTTTGCAAGCGCTCCCTCGGGATTCACCCCGGTCTCCGAATCGTTGCGCAAACCGGTTTCAGGCATCGTCCAGGCCGCCGATGGCAGCCTCGTTGCCGCGGGGTTCTCCGGGCTTTCGCGCCTGCCACAGCCCACCGTTTCCGCTTCGGAGTGAGTCAATGAATTCCGCTCGCCAAACCCTGTCATCCGCGTCCGATAGCTTCGATCCTCGCTCTGGATCGCTGATCGAACGCGCACTGTTCAATCACCGCCATTGGGTGCTGTTGCTGTGCTTGCTGACCACCGTACTGCTCGGCTGGCAGTCGGGCCGCCTGGAGCTCAATGCCAGCTTCGAGAAGATGATCCCCACCGGGCACCCCTACATCGCCAACTACCTGGACAACCAGAAGGAGTTGTCCGGCATCGGCAATGCGGTGCGTATCGCCGTCACCAACCGCCACGGTGATATCTACGACGCCGATTACCTGCGTACCCTGCAGGCGCTGAGCGACCAGATCTACCTGTTGCCGGGTGTTGACCGCGCCTACATGAAGTCGCTATGGACGCCTGCCACCCGTTGGGTTTCGGTGACCGAAGAGGGCCTGGACGGCGGCCCGGTGATTCCTGATGAATACGATGGCAGCCCGTCATCGCTGGGCGAACTGCGGCGCAACGTGCAATTGTCCAACGAGATTGGTCAATTGGTAGCCTTCGACCAGCGCTCCAGCATCATCTACGTGCCGCTGATGGCGCGCACGCCCGATGGCAAGCCGTTGGACTACCGGGTGTTGTCCGATCAGTTGGAGACCCTGCGGGCGAAGTACCAGAGCGACAGCGTCGATATCCACATCACCGGTTTCGCCAAGAAAGTGGGTGACCTGATCGAAGGTCTGGAGCAGATCCTGCTGTTCTTCGCTGTTGCCATCCTGATCACCACGGTGGTGCTCTACGGCTACACGCGTTGTGTGCGCAGTACCTTGCTGGTGGTGTTCTGCTCGCTGGTGGCGGTGGTCTGGCAGCTTGGCCTGCTGCCCCTGCTGGGCTACGAACTGGACCCCTATTCGGTGCTGGTGCCGTTCCTGGTGTTCGCCATTGGCATGAGCCACGGCGCGCAGAAAATGAACGGCATCATGCAGGACATCGGTCGCGGCATGCACCGCGTGGTGGCTGCGCGTTTCACCTTCCGCCGACTGTTCCTCGCAGGCCTCACTGCGCTGCTGTGCGACGCCGTGGGCTTTGCCGTTTTGATGCTTATCCAGATCCAGGTGATCCAGGACCTGGCGACCATCGCCAGCATCGGTGTGGCCGTGCTGATCTTCACCAACCTGATCCTGCTTCCGGTGCTGCTCTCCTATGTCGGCGTCAGTCCTAACGCTGCTGCGTTGAGCCTTAGAAGCGAGCGGGCCGAGGAGGGGGGCCAGGTGCGTCATGCATTCTGGCGCTTCCTTGACCTGTTCACCCGCAAGCCCTGGGCCGCCGTCTGCGTGGTTGTCAGCCTGGTGATGGCAGTGCTCGGCTTCCTGGTCAGCCTGAACTTGGCCATCGGCGATCTTGACGCCGGGGCCCCGGAGTTGCGCGCCGACTCGCGCTACAACCTGGACGATGCCTTCATGACCCGCAGTTACGGGGCCAGCAGCGATCTTTTCGCGATCATGGTGCGTACACCAAACAGCGCCTGCGCACGCTACGACATCCTGCGCAAGGTCGATGAGCTGGACTGGCAACTGCGCAGCCTGCCGGGCGTGGACTCGACCAACTCGCTGGCGCTGCTCAACCGTCGGATGCTGGTAGGTCTCTCCGAAGGCAGCCCCAAGTGGTACGAACTGCAGAACAACCAGGCGATGCTCAACATGATCACCGCCAGCGCGCCGCGCGGCCTGTACAACGAGTCGTGCAACTTGCTCACGCTCTATGTCTACCTCTCCGACCACAAGGCGCAAACGCTGACCCGGCTGGTGGAGCACGTCGAAGCCTTCGCCGCTGCCAACGACACCGACGAAGTCAAATTCCAGTTGGCTGCCGGTAACGCCGGGATCGAGGCCGCTACCAACATCGTGGTCAAGGAAGCCAATCGCGAGATGCTGTTCTGGGTCTACGGCGCGGTGATCTTGCTGTGTCTGATCACCTTCCGCTCCTGGCGCGCCACCCTTTGTGCGGTGATTCCGCTGATGCTTACCTCCATTCTCTGCGAGGCGTTGATGGTCTGGCTGGGCATCGGCGTCAAGGTCGCCACCTTGCCGGTGATCGCCTTGGGCGTGGGCATTGGCGTCGACTACGCGCTGTATGTGATGAGCATCATGCTTGGCCACCTGCGCCAGGGCGCCAGCCTTTCCGAAGCCTATTACCGCGCGCTGGTCTCCACCGGCAAGGTGGTGATGCTCACTGGCGTGACCCTGGCCATCGGCGTCGGCACCTGGATCTTCTCACCCATCAAGTTCCAGGCCGACATGGGCGTGCTATTGGCCTTCATGTTCGTCTGGAACATGGTCGGCGCATTGCTGCTGTTGCCAGCGCTCGCCTATTTCCTGCTGCCAGCGACCCGCCGCAGCGATGCAGTCGTCGCCGCCGAGCCCGTCGCCGATATGCAGCCCGCCAAGGCCGCCGCCACGGGTCGCCCGTTGTTGCTGGATACCGCCACCCGCTGACCTTCGCCCCAACAACAAGAGCACATGGGTATGACACCACTGATCGAGACTTTGCAAACCCTCTGGCTCGCACTGTCGCGCGGCCTACAGACGGCCATGGAGGCGCACTGCAATGAGCACTGAGCGCCAGGCGGGTTTGCCGCAATCCTTGTTGCTACTGTTTGGCAGCTGTTTGCCGGTGCTGGGCGCGGTGCTGCTGGCACCGGTACTGCCGCGCATGCAGGCGCATTTTGCCGATACACCCGGCGCCGAAGTGCTGGTGCCCATCAGCCTGACTATTCCTGCATTGGTGATCGCGCTGCTGGCGCCGTTTGCCGGTGTCATCGCCGACCGCCTGGGGCGCAAGCCGCTGTTACTGGCATCGATGGTGCTTTATAGCCTCTGCGGGCTGCTGCCGCTGTGGCTTGAGTCGCTGCTGGGTATCGTCATCAGCCGTGCAGGCCTGGGCCTGGCGGAGGCTGGCATCATGACCTGCTGCACGACGCTGATGGGTGACTACTACCAGGGCGGGCGGCGCGAGCGCCTGTTCGCCCTGCAGATGGTCGCCACTTCGCTTTCGGCGGCAGTGTTCATCGCCTTGGGCGGCGCACTTGGGCAAAACGACTGGCGTCTGCCTTTCGTGCTGTACGGCGCCGGCCTGTTGCTCCTGCCGCTGATGGCAATGCTGCTCTGGGAGCCGAAGGTCGCTGAAGCCGCGGCGTTGTCTGGCAAGGCTGAGGACTTCCCGTGGCGCAGGCTCTTGCCGTTGTACCTGCTCACCGTACTGGCGGGCATCAGCCTATTCATCGTGCCGGTGCAAGCCGGCTTCCTGCTCACCTTGCTGCACGTCGATTCGCCCCAGCAGATCGGCATGACCATGGGCGCCAACCAGCTCGGCGTGCTGGCCGGTGCACTGAGCTTCCGCCTGCTCAACGCCCAGCGCCGGCAACACCTGCTGCTGCTGGCTTTCGCCACAGCCGGGGGCGGTGGGCTGCTGATGGCCACCACCGACAACCCAGCGCTGGTGGTGGTTGCGGTGCTGATCAATGGCCTGGGCATCGGATTGATGCTGCCGACCCTGATCACCGGGGTGATGAGGCAGGTCGATTTCACCCAGCGCGGCCGCGCCACCGGAGGCTTCACCGCGGCCCTATTCGCCGGCGAGTTCATCAGCCCTCTGGTGGTGCTGGGCCTTAATGGCGGCGTGGTCGCCCAATTGCCTGGCGCCCTGACCGTGGTGGCTGTCGCCCAGTTGCTGCTGGCGCTCGCCTGCGTGGTGCTGGCGAAGTGTTTCCGTTCGCGCGGCGCTGGCGCTACAACCACGCCTGATCACATCTAGAGGTAGCCATGCCCCTCGTGACGGCAATTGATTGAAGGAGTTTTCATGCAAGCACTTCCCCCATTCCAGCGCGTGGTCACCGGCCACGACAACGAGGGCCGCGCCGTGGTCACCCTGGCAGGCGCTACGCCCAACAACTTCCCGCTCAAGGCGGTGCCCGGCACCTTGTTCTATGAGGTCTGGAACAGCAGCGTCAGCCCGGCGCTGCTGGACAATGGCGCCGACCCAACCGACAAGCCCCTGCAGCTTTCCCCCGGCGCCCAGGGCAGTGTGATCCGTGTGGTGGATATCCCGCCGGACAGCGTGCAGAACCAAGTTAGCGCCGAGGAGGCCGCCGCGGCCTTCGCCGAGATCGGCCAAGCCCATGCAGGCACTGGCAAGGCCGACTCCAGGCACAAGCTCATGCAC
Source organism: Pseudomonas sp. B21-031 (assembly GCF_024748985.1). Classification (NCBI taxonomy): domain Bacteria; kingdom Pseudomonadati; phylum Pseudomonadota; class Gammaproteobacteria; order Pseudomonadales; family Pseudomonadaceae; genus Pseudomonas; species Pseudomonas sp. B21-031. The sequence goes on from NZ_CP087181.1 coordinate 2,864,819, forward strand.
CGCACCGAAACCCTCGACTACGGCCTCGTCACCGAGGGTGAGGTATGGCTGGTGCTCGACGGCGAAGAAGTCCACCTCAAGCGCGGCGACATCGTGGTCCAGCGCGGCACCAACCATGCCTGGAGCAACCGCACCGAGAACATGGCGCGGATGGTCTTCATCCTGCTTGACGGCCGTTACGCCCCCGAACTCAAGGAGATGCTGCAATGAAGCTTGCCACACTCGACGACGGCAGCCGCGACGGCCGCCTGCTACTGGTTTCCTGTGACTTGAGGCGTGCGGTGGACGCCGCCGATATCGCCCCCACGTTGCAAGCGGCCGTGGATCACTGGCCGAACGTGGAGGCCGACTTGCGCGGCCGCTACGATGCCCTTAACAAAGGTGAACTCGCCGGCGCCTTCGACTTCGAACCCAACCGCGTGATGGCGCCGCTGCCGCGTGCCTGGCAATGGCTGGACGGCTCGTGCTTCCTCAGCCACGGCGAGCTGATGCAGCGCGCGTTCAACCTTGCGCCCATCGAAGGCGTAGAGTCCACGCCGCTGATGTACCAGGGCGCCGGCGACGACTTCCTTGGCGCGCGGCAGGACATTGCACTGCCCAGCGAGGCCCATGGCATCGACTTCGAAGGCGAGTTCGCCGTACTGGTGGACGAGGTGCCCATGGGCTGCACGGCCGAGCAGGCACTGGCGCATATTCGCTTGGTACTGCAGGTCAACGACGTCAGCCTGCGGGCGTTGGCGCCACGGGAAATGAAAACCGGCTTCGGCTTCGTCCAGGCCAAATCCTCCTCCAGCTTCGCCCCGGTCGCAGTTACCCCAGACGAGCTGGGAGATGCCTGGCGCGACGGTCGCGTGCACCTGCCGCTGAACGTGGAGTGGAACGGCCAGTGGTTTGGCCACCCGCATGGCGGCGCCATGCACTTCGGCTTCCACCAGTTGATCGCCCATGCCGCACTGACCCGTCGCCTTGGCGCCGGCAGCGTGATTGGCTCTGGCACCGTTTCCAATGCCGACCGCAGCGTGGGGTCGGCGTGTATTTCCGAGCGCCGCGCCATTGAAATGATCGAACACGGTGCGCCGCGCACCGGCTTCCTGCAATTCGGTCACCGCATTCGCATGGAGGCCCGCAACAGCGATGGTTCGCCGTTGTTCGGTGCCATCGACCAGCAGGTAGTCCAGGCAGCCCCGCCATGCGCGTGATGATTACCGGAGCTGCCGGTTTCCTTGGACGCTTGCTGGTGCAACAACTGCTGCATAGGGGCCAGCTGCGCGGCCAGCCGCTGGAAGCGCTGGTGTTACTGGATCAGCAACTGGAGGGTTTTCCTTCTGACCCGCGCCTGCGCTTGCTCGCCGGCAGCATCGCAGAATCGACCCTGTTACGCCGCGCCCTGGCCGATGGCGTGGATGTCGTGTTCCATCTGGTGAGCGTCCCCGGCGGCGCAGCCGAGGAGCACTATGCATTGGGCCGGCAGGTGAATCTGCTGGCGACCCTGGAACTGCTCGACCAGTTGCGCAACGCTGCGCGGCCACCGGTGCTGGTCTACGCCAGCAGCGTGGCCGTGTACGGCGCGCAACTACCGGCACGCATGGACGAGCAAAGGATGCCGCGTCCGGCGCTGTCTTATGGCGCGCACAAGGTCATGGTGGAAACCCAGCTCAATGACCTCGCCCGCCGTGGCGAGGTAGATGGCCGCGCATTGCGGCTACCGGGCATCGTCGCAAGGCCCCGCGAGCAGAATGGCTTGCGTTCGGCCTTCATGAGCGACCTGATGCACGCCCTTGCCGCTGGAGAAAACTATTGCTGCCCGGTATCGCCGCAGGCCACCGCCTGGTGGATGTCGGCGCGTTGCTGCGTCGACAACCTGCTGCATGCCGCCGAACTGCAAAACCCCGGCCCTCAGCGGGTGTGGCAGTTGCCAGTGCTGCACCTGGCCATGGACCAAGTGGTCGAGGCTCTGGCCGAGGCCTTCGGCGACGACCGTCGGGCCTTGGTGAGCTACCAGCCAAACGCGGACCTGGAGGCCTTGTTCGGCCGCTTTCCGCCTTTGCGTACCCCGCAATCGCGAGCCCTGGGATTTCATCACGATGGCTCTGCCCAAACCCTGGTGCGTAACGCCCTTAGCCTGAGCCAACGCCCGCGCCATGCGCGCGCGTCATTACAAACCCTTTGAGACCTGCTGCCATGACCCTTGCCCGTAAACGCCGCCTCGTCGACCTCTCGGTAACGCTGGACAACAACCCCTACACTGACCCGCCGCCGCTGCTGCCCAAGATCGACTATATGGACCACCAGCAGGGTTGGCCAGAAATGGCCGCCATGTTCCCTGGCCTGTCCCTGGACCAGATGCCGGGGCACGAGTCGTGGGCAGCAGAGCGCCTGTCGATCACCACCCACAGCGGCACTCACATGGATGCGCCTTGGCACTACGCCTCTACCACCGACGGCGGCAAGCCGGCGTTCGGTATCGATGAGCTACCGCTGGAGTGGTGCCTGCAAGCGGGAGTGAAGCTGGACTTTCGCCACCTGCCCGATGGCCATGTGGTGACTGGCGCCGAGGTGCACGCTGAGCTTTCGCGTATCGGCCATGAGTTGCAGCCGCTGGACATCGTGCTGGTGAACACCCGTGCCGGCAGCCTGTTCGGCGAGCCGGGGTATCTGGAAGCAGGCGTCGGCATGGGCCGTGAAGCCACCCTCTACCTGCTGGAGCGCGGCGTGCGAGTCGTGGGTACCGACGCTTGGAGCTGGGACGCACCCTTCAAGTACACCCGCGAACGCTTCGCCGCGAGTGGTGATGCGTCGATCATCTGGGAAGGCCACAAGGCTGGACGCGACATCGGCTACGGCCAGATGGAGAAACTGGCCAACCTTGATAGCCTGCCGGCCAGCGGCTTTTTGGTGTCTTGCTTCCCTTACAAGATCAAGCATGCCTCGGCCGGCTTCGTCCGCGCCGTGGCCATCTTCGAAGAATAAGAACAGGAGCAACTGCCCATGCGATTGCGCATACTGCTGGCGGCCTTGGCGTGCTTTGCGCCAGTGATCGCCGGCGCGGCCGAGCGCCCCAATATATTGCTGATCGTGGCCGATGACCTGGGCTACTCCGACCTCGGCGCCTTCGGTGGTGAAATTGCCACACCGAGCCTCGATCACCTGGCGGCCAGCGGTCTGCAACTGACCAACATGTACGCTGCGCCGACCTGTTCGCCGACCCGATCCATGCTGATGTCCGGCACCGACAACCACCTGGCCGGGCTGGGTACCATGGCCGAAGGGATGCAGCCATTCCAGCGAGGCAAGCCAGGCTATGAGGGCTACCTCAACCAACAGGCGCACTCCATCGCCGGCCTGTTGCGCGATGGTGGTTACCGTACCGCCATGGTCGGCAAGTGGCACTTGGGCCTGGCCCCGGAGCAGGGCCCGGACCGTCGTGGCTTCGAGCAGTCTTTCACTCTGCTCGAAGGGGGTGGGGTGCACTTCAAGCCCGCCCCTGGCTCGACCGCGAAGATCGAACAACTCGCTTACCGCGAGAATGGCAAGCCAGTGGAGCTTCCGGATGACTTCTACTCCACGGACTTCTATACCGACAAGTTGCTGGCGTACCTGAAGGCGGGGCAGGGCAGTGGCAAACCCTTCTTCGCGTATGCGGCTTACACCTCGCCACACTGGCCGTTGCAAGCACCGCAGGCTTACCTGGGTAAATACCGCGGTCGCTACGACGGCGGCTACGACGCGGTTCGCCAGGCGCGAATCGAGCGCATGAAAGAAAAAGGCCTGCTGCCTGCCGACTTCCAGAGCGCCGCGCCGCTGCCGGTCACCCCGCAGTTGCCTGGCTGGGACCAACTGGACCCCCAGCGCAAGCGCATCGAGGCGCGCAAGATGGAGATCTACGCCGCGATGGTGGACAACCTCGACCACAACGTCGGTCGCCTGCTGGAATACCTGCAGACCAGCGGCCAGATGGACAACACCTTGATCGTTTTCATGTCCGACAACGGCCCCGCTGGCGAACGCCACGAGCAGTACTACCCCGCGGCGCCGAATACCGACAACCGCCTGGAGAATCTCGGCCGACGCGGGTCGCAGATCGACTACGGGCTGCGCTGGGCAGAGGTGAGCGCGGCGCCACTGCGGCTGTTCAAGGGCAGCACCGCCGAAGGCGGTATCAGCGTGCCGGCCATCGTACAATTGCCGGCCAGCCTGCGTCGTCAGGGGCTGGAGCGTGGTGTGGCACGGGTGGATGACCTAGCGCCGACCTTCCTCGCCCTGGCGGGTCTGCCGGACCCAGGTGACCAGTACCAAGGCCAGCCCAAGCATCCCATCACCGGCCGCTCCATGCTGCCGATGCTCGAAGGCAAAGGCCGGGCTGAGCCGGTAATGGCCGGTGAGCTGTTTGGCAGCCGCTATTACCGCGAAGGTAACCTGAAACTCCTTGGCCTGGTGCCCTGGAGCATGCCGGGCCAGCCCCAGCCACCGTTGCGTTGGCAGTTGTTCGACCTGTCGCACGATCGCGGCGAGCAGCACGACCTCGCCGCCAGCCAGCCGGAAACGACGCAACGCTTGCAGCAGGCCTGGCAGGAATACGCCCGCCGTGTCGGAGTGGTTGCACCGCCTCTGGCCAAGGCCCCATGAGGCGCCAGCTGATCGTCGTCGGTTGCTTGAGTGTGCTGGCCCTGGCGACGGTAGCTGCGCGGCCGCCCACCAGCCTGCCCTTGGGCAATGTCGCCGGCTGCGAGGCCTACGGTGGCTTGCCGGCGGGTTGGGGCAACGACCCGCTGGCCGGGATGGTCCGCGTCAGCGGCGGGCGCTTCACCCCCGGCACTGATGGGGGTTACCCGGATGAGCGACCGTTCGCCGCAGTGCACGTCGGCGACTTCTGGATCGATCGCACCGAAGTTACCCGCGCGCAGTTCGGCGCCTTTGTCGAGGCTACCCATTACATCACCGAGGCTGAGCGCTCCGGTGGCGCCGCGTTGTTCCACGTACCGCTGGACACGGCCAGCGACGGGTCGGCGTTGCCTTGGTGGCGTTACGTAAGGGGGGCTGACTGGCGCCACCCATCGGGCCCGGACGGGCCGTTGGCCAACCTGGACCAGTACCCAGTGACCTTGGTCACCCTGGCGGACGCCCAGGCCTACGCACAGTGGCGCGGCAACGACCTTCCCAGCGAGGCCGAGTGGGAATATGCAGCGCGCGGCGTTGACCCCTCGCAACGTCTCGGCGAGGAACCACGCGACAGCAACGGCCAGCCCGCCGCAAATTACTGGCAGGGCGTGTTCCCCGTGCATGACGCAGCCGAGGACGGTTTCGCTGGCGTTGCCCCAGTGGGCTGTTTTGCCGCCAACGCCGCTGGGCTGTTCGACATGATCGGCAACGTTTGGGAATGGACGGCAGATGCCCAATGGGGGCCTCTGATCAGCCACGCCAATGGCGATCCGAGCCAATTGCGTAGCGCGCTTGCACCGTCGCGTCCCCAGGTCATCAAGGGTGGCTCCTACCTTTGCGCCGCGTCCTATTGCGCCCGCTATCGCACGGCGGCACGTGAGCGCCAGGATGCGGACCTGGCGACCTCTCATGTGGGCTTTCGCACCATTCGCCGTATCCCGCCAACAACCTTGACCCACTCGGAGTGGTAGGGTAGTACAAGCAGTCTGAATGACCCCTCGCCAACCGGTTTGCCGGGAAACGAAGAGCGGGTCGCCCCAGGGTATAGGGGGCGACCCGCTCACGGCGTGTCAGCGTTCGTGGAGCCACCCACCCTCAATGTTTGGGTGGCGGGCCGCCAGGGGCCCATTTTTCCTGGTAGTGGAAGAGGAAGTACTGCGAGTTATCGGCACCGGGCGCTGCAACCCGCGCGGTCCAGCGCTCGTCATGCAGGTCCATGTCGGCGTCGTATTCCACGTGGCAGCCCATGGGGCTGTTGAAGTACCAGAACCAGTTGGACCCCAGCTGGTGACGCCCTGGCCCCCAGAACGACTCATAGCCTTTCTCGACGAAGCGGGTACCGGCAATCATCACCTCGGTTGGGCCACCCATGTGGAAGGTAAAGTGTTCAATACCTTTCATGAACGGCGGCGTCTGGATCAGGAACAGGGTGTGGTGGTCCTGGGTTCCAGCCGGGCGCAGGAAGGGGCCGGTGTCGACGAAGCGGTCGGTGCAGACAAAGCCCAGGCGGGTGTAGAACGCTTCTGCCTTGGCCTGGTCAGGCACGAAATAGACCACATGCGACAGGCTGCGTGGCAAAGCCGGCATGTCGTCGCTGGCGCCCAGCGAGTTGATGGCGCGGCCCAGCTCCGCGCCTGGGGCGTTGCTTATCTCGCCGGGCATTGCCAACGGGCGGCGCAGGGTGATGCGAAAACCCAGGGCGAAGCCCATGTCGTCCACCACCCGCAAAACGCCGTCCTCCCCACGCACAACGGTGCGGTCCTTGGAAAGTTCGGCCTCGATGGCCTGCAGGGTGGCTTCGTCGGCTACGCCGTAAACGGTTTCGCGCAGGGTGTTCGCGGTCTCCATGGCCTTGGGCAGGCGTGGGTCGTCGCGGTGGCGAATTTCAATGCCGGTGCCGTCCAGGGCCTCGAGGTAGCCGCCGGCTTCGTCCAGCTTGCCCGGCTTCAAACCGTAGTCGGTGAGGTATTGCACGCAGGCGTCGACGTTGTCGACGCCGAACACAAGGTAATCAGGTCCGATGATCTTCATGGTCGGTTTCTCTTCTTGTCTATCAGGCGGTACGACCACCGAGGTTTTCGGCGACCCAGTCGGCGATGTACTGGCCGGCGTTAATGGAGTTATCGAAGCTGGAGTGCTGCACACCGCCTTCGCGCGGGGTGAAGATCTTCAGTTCGCGCTTGGGGCTATTGACCAGTTGTTCGTAGGTACGGTGGGCCCATTTGAGCGGGATCTGTGAGTCCTGCTCGCCATGGGTGACCAGGAACGGCACCTTGATCCGCTCCACCACGCCGTCCAGGTGGACGTTTTCGGCGATGGTCATGAATTCGTCGATGTTTTCGCCGCCCCACACCCAGCGCACGTGCTCCCAGTAATGCGGCACCGGGAAGCTGCCTTCGCGTTCCAGGCGGCGCTTTTGCACGTCGCGCCAGTCGTGGTTGGCGCCCCACACCACGCCACAGGCAAAGCGCGGCTCGAAAGCCACCACACGCGGGCAGTAGTAGCCGCCCAGCGACACGCCTTCGCAGCCGATGCGCTTGGGGTCCACATCCGCACGGGTTTCCAGCCAGTCGAACACGCGGCTGCCCCAATGCTCGGCGTCATAACGGGCTTTCAGGTCGTGCAGGCGCAGCGCTTCGCCGGTGCCCGGCTGGTCGATCACCAGCGATGACACGCCCCGCTTGGCGAGCCAGGCCGGCAGGCCAACCCGGTATTTCATTTCTTTCGTGGAGTCCAGGCCGTTGAGTTGCAGCAGTAGAGGCGCCGGCCCCTGTACGCCTTCGGCACGGATGAATAGCCCGGAAATGACTTTGCCCTCATAGGGGATCTCGACCCGCTCGCAGTTCTCGCCGGAGAGCGCGATGCCGCGGGCGAAGGTGTCGAGGAAGCGTTGGTAAAGCTCCATGCGACCTGGGGCGCCGTGAGCTTGAAGCCGTTCACCTGTGAGGTAGTAGGTTGCGGCACGGTTGTACTTTTCGCCGGCCGAAAGCAGGCGGCCTTTCTCTTCGTCCTCGCGGGCCAGGTCACAGAGTTTGTCGGCGGTCTTCGACCAGGCTTCTCGAAAGGCGCGGGTTCCGGCGGCGTCAGGTTGCTTGGCGGCTTCCTGAAGCGGTTCGCACATTTCGACGATTTCACCGATGCGCGCGCCCATCTCGATAGCGAGGTTTACCGAGAGGTTCCAAACGTAGTTGGTGGGGAAATAGCGGAACATATTGTTGTTTTTCCTTCTTCTGGTCCTGGCCGCCATCGACCCTGCACAGCGAGGGCTATCGCCCGAGGCGCTGTTCGCAGATCGGCAGGGCTCAAGTCGGGCAACCCGGTGTGAACGCTCCCGCATCAGGCAGTGGCGCGGGCGTCGGCCGCCCCTTGGGGCAGCTTGCGCAAGCTCGCATGGGCCAAAGGATTGGACAAATCGCTTGTTCGGATGCCAGCTATCGTATTGCGAGATACCTGGCATGCCGCCGTGACGGCGGGCATGGCGAACGCTGAGGGCACGCATCGCCAGTATCGTTTGGTTGGCGCATCCGGGATGGGGCTGTAGCGGGACCCCGGATGCCGAGGGGCTCAAGCGGTAACGGCAGACTCTGGGCGGCTGACCATCTCCGTCAGCTTTTCGCGCAGCCAGCGCAGCATGGGGTCACGGTCCAGGCTGCGGTGCCAACTCATGTATTCCTGCATGGCCGGCAGCTCCACCGGCGGCGGTAAGATGCGCAGCGGCAGGTTGCGTGCATAAAGCCGTGCCAGGCGGCTGTGCATGGTGGCGATGCGTTGGGTCCCAATGACCAGTTGCGCCAAGGTATTGAAGTCGTGGGTGATGACTTCCACGCGGCGTTTGCAGCCGTATTGGCTCATGAACCACTCCTCTATGCCGGGCGTACGGCTGCGCCCGAAGGCGACGCCGACATGGCCCAGCTCAAGGTAGCGTTCCAGTGTCAGGCGCTCGCCGATGCTGTGGTTCTCGGCGCACACCACGCAGACGTGCTGTTCGTCGAACAAGAGCTGTGAGGGGTGCTCCTTAACGATGAAGTGCTCTGGCGCGATCATCAGGTCCACTTCGCCGCGCATGAGCATTTCCATGGCGGTCTGGCCGGGGCTGATGAGTTCGAAGGTGATGTTCGGGGCTTCGTGGTTGATCTCGCGAATCGCCTCGGCGAACAGCACGCTGATCAGGTAGTCCGAGGCCATGATGCGGAAGTGACGTTTACTCTCGGAGATGTCGTGCACTGGTTTGGCGGTGATGGAGGTCTGGATTTTCAGCAATACGTCGCGAACCGGTAATGCCAGTTCCTTTGCCAGTGGGGTGGGCATCATCTTGCGGCCCACCTGCACTAGCAGGTCATCTTCGAAGTAGGTCCGCAGGCGTCCGAGCACACCGCTGGTGGCCGATTGGGTCATGTGCAGGCGGGCGGCGGCACGGGTGATGTTCTGCTCTTCGAGCAGTACATCCAGCGCCACCAGGAGGTTCAAATCCAGGTGTTTAAAGCGCATCACGGGCATCTCTTGTTGTATTTATTTTCGCGATACCCTGCATCCCGACTAACGATTAGTCAAATTGTTCCTGCCTTCCTAGCCTGTGCTCCTAGGGCCTCTCTGTTGTCGTGCTATCCAGCCGCGCTGGCGTGGTCCCGGTCAAAACACTGTTAATGCTCGGGTTGTCACGCTCGCGATCGACCCTGCGCTCCCACAACAAGAACAAGGATTCATCCATGAGCAGCGATATCAGCAAGGTACTCGTAGTCGGCGGCGGGATTGGTGGCCTCTGCGCGGCCATCGCATTGCGCCGCCAGGGCATCGCGGTGGACCTGGTGGAAATCAAGTCCGAGTGGACCGTCTATGGTGTCGGCATCATTCAGCAGAGCAACGTGGTGCGAGAGATGGCCCGCCTCGGCGTGCTCGAAGGCTACCTCGAAGCGGCCTACGCCTTCGAGGACGTCGGCATCTACGATCTGCAGGGCAATGCCCTGGTGCGCATCCCAGGCCAACGCCTGGCCGGCCCGGAGTATCCCGCCAACGTCGGTATCTCGCGCCTGTCTCTGCACCAGGTGCTGAGCACCACTGCGATCGACCTTGGCACCCAGGTACGCCTTGGCTTGTCGGTAGAATCCTTCCAACAAGACGCGGCCGGCGTGGATGTGAGCTTCACCGATGGCAGCGCTGCTCGCTACGACTTGGTTGTGGGGGCGGACGGCGTTTACTCGAAGATTCGCGGCATGCTCTTGGGCGACACCTACAAGCCGCGTTTCACCGGGCAGGCCGTGTGGCGCTACAACTTTCCTCGACATCCTTCCATTGATCATCTGGCGAGCTATGTCGGCGCTGAGGGCAACGCCGGCCTGGTACCGCTGTCCGACGAGCTGATGTACATGTTCTCCACCTCCCACGAGCCGGGTAACCCCCGCTATGAGCCGGCACAGTTGGCCGAACTGATGCGTGACCGCATCAGTAAGATCGCAGGCCTAGTGGGCGAGCTGCGCGAGCAGATTACCGACAGCAGCCAGGTGGTCTATAAACCCATGGAAGTGGTGTTCGTCAACGAACCTTGGTTCAAAGGCCGTGTGCTGCTGATTGGCGACGCGGCTCATGCAACCACGCCACATTTGGGGCAGGGCGCCGGGATGGCAATCGAAGACGCGCTGGTTCTGAGCCTGGAGCTGTGCGGCAGCGGTTCGGTGGAGGAGCGGCTTGAGCGTTTCATGACGCGCCGCTTTGAGCGCTGCAAGTACATCAGCGAGAACTCGATCACGGCCGGGGAGAGGGAAATGGCCCGTGACGCGACGTTCGATCGCATCGGACTGACCAAGGCGATGCTCAAGCTGACCGCCGAACCGATCTGAAACTGCTAGCCGTGGCGGCGATTCCGGTGTTTACGCGCTCACCCCCTGAGTTATCGAGGTCTCTGTGTCCCAGGATTTGACATTGCTCTGCCGCGACGACCAGTTGCAGGAAGGCCTTGCACATGGGTTCGACCCCTGGGCCCAGGGGCGTGACACCGTGCTTGCGTTGCGCTGGCGTGGCCAGGTGCGTGTCTATCGAAACCTGTGCCCGCACCTGGACGTGGCCATGCAGTACCGCAAGGACCGCTTCATGTCTGGCGATGGCCGGCACATCGTCTGCTTTGCTCATGGTGCGCTGTTTCAGCCTGACAACGGCTTCTGCGTGCTCGGCCCCTGTCAGGGCCAGTCGCTGCAAGCACTGAGGGTAAAGGTCGACGTTTCGGGAAACGTATGGCTGGAGGAGGGTGGCCCTCGGGCAAACGATGAGGCTATTGCGTGCGCTTCCATGGACTAGACCTGAACCTGCTGGTGGTGCTGGACGCTTTGTTTGTCGAGCAGCACGTCACGCGCGCCGCGGTGCGCGTGCACCTGACCCAGTCAGCGGTCAGCGCGGCCCTGGGTCGCCTGCGGGAGCATTTTAACGATCCGCTGTTTGTCCTCGTGGGCGGCGCCATGCTGCCCACGGCGCTGATGCAGTCACTGCACCCACGTATCGACCAGGTACTGGAAAACGCGCGGGGCATTGCCTTCGCCAATGCAAGCTTCGACCCGGGCGCGGCGCGCCGCAAGTTCCGCATCATTGCGTCGGATTATGTGATCGCGGTGCTCATGCCGGCGCTGATGCGACGGTTGGCCAGCCTTGCGCCCCAGGTCGACTTGCAACTTCTCACGCTGCTGCCGCTGCGCGGTGCCGAGCCCGGCAGCCTGGTGGATGAGGCCCTGGAGCACCGGCACTGCGACCTGGTGATCCTGCCGCTTGCCCATGGCTCGGCGCGTCATCCGCAACAACCGTTGTTCGAAGACAGCTTCAGCGTCATTGCCTGCAGGGATAACTGCGCCCTGATGGACGGCCTCACGCTGGAGCATTACTTGGCAGCGCCACATGTGGTCCGCGAGACCGGCGCAGGCGCCCAGGGCAGCATGGAAGCGGAATTTATCGCAAGCCAGGGGCTGGCGCGGCGGGTGGCTGTGGCTGTGGACCAGTTCGCGTTGATACCGGAATTCATCGTTGGCGGCCCCTGCCTATCGACCCTGCACAGTCGCCTGGCGCACCTCTACGCACAGCGATTTCCTCTGCGCCTGCTACCACCACCACTAGCCATTCCCGCCACTCTGCAGGTCATGCAATGGCACGCCTACCAGGACAGTGACCCGGCGCTGGTCTGGCTGCGCCAGTTGTTGGCGGAGGTGGCGGGCTGACCACGGCGGCTATCAATTTCTGTCATGGCCGGCCAGCAGCAAACATCACTTCCTCAGGCATTGGCTGCCCAATACCGTGTCGGTACGACAACAACAGGACAGCCCGCCATGCCCAGACTTCACGTTCACTGTGAAACCCTCTTTACTGGCCTTGAGGACCAGGCCCGCCACGACCAGGTGCTGATCATCGAAAAGGGTGTGTTCACCCATGTCGGCCCTCGTCAGACCGCTCCGCAGCCATTGCCTGGCGAACGCGTGATTGACACTGGCGGACACTTCGTCATGCCCGGCCTGGTGGATGTCCATACCCATCTGGTGTTCGGCAACGCCAAGAGTGAGGAAGACATCGACCTGCACGTCTCGCCGGAATTTCGCGCCTTGCGCGGTCTATTTTTTACCCAGCATGTACTGGCCGCCGGCTACACCTCGGTGGTGGTGCCGGGTGACGCCGGGCATTGCAGCATTGCCATACGCAACGCTATCAATGCCGGTATGTTCACTGGCCCACGCATTGCCGCCAGCAGCAATGTAATCGCCAACCGGCAGAGCCTGAACGATTGGTTCCCCAGTTGGGTCGGTACGCCTGAGTATTTCTCTGGCCGCCTGTGCGCTACCCGCGACGAGCAAATTGCGGAAATCCGTCGCCAGGCCAAGGACGGCGTGGACCTGATCAAGATCGCTATGGACGGCCCGCACATGCGCCCCAACGGTGAACATATCGCTGCGTTCACTCAGGACGAGACCCGCGCCATGGTCGAGGAGATCCACCGCCTTGGAAAAAAAGTCGCCGTGCATGCGTATGGCCGCGAAGCGGTGCTGTATGCGGCGAAGGCGGGGGTGGACGTCATCTTCCACGGCTTTTTCCTGGACGATGCCTGCATCGAGGCAATACTCGAATCGGGTAGTCACCTCGCTCCGACCTTCACCATGCTCGCCAACAACGTCGAATTTGCCGAGGATTACGAGCCTTCGACCCGCTGTGGTTACGCCGCGATGCAGCGCCGTGTGATCGAGGTGGGTTGTCGCAACTTGCGCCGCGCCCGGGAAGCCGGTGTGCCGTTCATGACCGGCAGTGACAGCGGTTTCGCCATCACTCCCTACGGTGAATGGCACGCCCGTGAAATCGAGATTTTTGTCGACTGGTTGGGTTTCAGCCCTGCCCAGGCATTGCGCGCGGCAACCTCGGTTGCCGCGCGGATGATGCCCGTGTCGCAGCAGGTGGGCGCCATCGAGGTGGGCCGTCGCGCCGACTTCATCTGTGTTGATGGCTCACCCCTGCAGAACGTCTCGATTCTTCAGGAGCGCGAGCGCATACGCGAGGTGTACCTCGGCGGGCATCGCGTGGAGGCCCAGGTACCGGGCTACGATCCCTACAAGGTCAGTGACTTCAACACGGTGAAATGGGCCGAGCTTCACACCCGGCAACGGGCCGTGGAAATGGGCAAGCGCAGCGCACCTGCACTTGAGCAGGAGGTAGGCCGGCATGGATAAGCTCACCCTGGAACTGGCATCGCGGATGGTCGACACTGCGCTGGCAGAGGGCCGGCGGTTAGCCTTGCAGCCACTTTGTGTTGCGGTACTGGATGCCGGCGGTCACCTGCTGGCGCTCAAACGCGACGAGCGCGCCAGCCTGCTGCGACCGCAAATCGCGTCGGGCAAGGCCGCATCAGTGCTGGGCATGGGCTTTGGCGGCCGCGAACTTGCCCGTCGTGCTGCCGCGCTTCCTGCCTTCTTCAATGCATTGAGTGACCTGGCCGGTGGCAACATGGTTCCGGTGCCCGGCGGGGTGCTGGTGCGTAATGGGGCAGGGGAGGTGATCGGCGCTATCGGTATCAGCGGTGACAGCTCCGACAACGATGAACGCTGTGCGATTGCCGGCGTGCTGGGGGCAAACTTGATGCCCGACAGTGGGGCATGTTGATAGGAAAAAGGCCACTTTTGCCACTGCGGCTTGGGTGGCTTTTCTCATTTCATGCGCTTATTTGGTGCGCTAAGTCTCGGATATCTGAAAAAGTTTCAGTCTGAATCGCCCCGGGTTTCCTAGGCACCTCCAAGCCTCATATTGAGGCCCAAATAGGAGGTGCCATGAGCCGTCAGCGTTACCCCGAAGAATTCAAGAATCTGCCCGCGCCAATCCAAGCCCTAGATGCATGTGTTGTATTGCCGTTGGGAATTCAACGGATGCAGTTGTGAGCGATCCAGTTGATGAACCGGTCGGCGTACCAGGTACTAATGAACGGCTGGCTCAGATTGTTGACTTTGCTCAGGCGCTCGGAGACTTGGAGGTTGCCGGGGAAACTGGTTGCGCTTTTAGGCCGCCAGTGACTGTAGGGAGGAAAGATCGGCAATGGGATGAACGGCCGCGTCATTGCGTCAGGTGGTGAAACGGAGATTTGTGACAGGGCAACTTTTCCTTCGAGCAGAGGATTTTGCAAAACCGACTGGGGGTTAGTGGAAGCGGACTACAGCATGAGCACTTTCTCAAAATACCTTATTTAACATAATATGCATTATGCGCATTCTCGTACAAACCCAAGCGCCCGTGGATACCCAGATTCGAAACCAGCCTAACGCCGGAAAACCATCCCATCCTTTGACCCTGGTTAACATCCCTGCAGACTCCCTCTACTAAAATCCGATCTCCGCACCCTTATGGGGATCAGGCATGACCATCATCGTAACCGGCGCCGCAGGATTCATCGGTAGCAACCTCGTACAGGCGCTCAATCAACGCAACCAAACCGAGATCATCGCCGTCGACGACCTGACTGCAGGCGACAAATTCCTCAACCTGGCTGACAGTGACATCGCGGACTACCTGGACAAGGATGACTTCCTAGACCGGTTTCGGCGCGGACAATTTGGCAACGTACGCGCGGTTCTGCACCAAGGCGCATGTTCCAGTACCGTCGAAGCCGACGGCCGTTTCATGATGGACAACAATTATCGCTACAGCCGGGACTTGCTGGAGATTGCCCAGGCCCAACAGGTTCCGTTCCTGTACGCCTCATCGGCAGCAGTCTACGGTGCTGGCCAGGACTTTCGTGAACAGCGCGATTGTGAGCGCCCATTGAACGTCTATGGCTATTCCAAATTCCTGTTCGATCAGCATGTGCGCAGTCAGTTCTCAGCTAGGCGCAGTCAGGTCGTTGGATTACGCTATTTCAACGTTTACGGGCCCCATGAACAGCATAAAGGCGCGATGGCGTCGGTGGCCCTGCACTGTTTCAGCCAGTACCAGGCCTGCGGAAAAGTCAGCCTGTTCGGCAGCTACGGCGGTTACCCCAGCGGCAGCCATTTGCGTGATTTCGTCTCGGTGGATGACGTGGTCAGGGTCAATTTATTCTTCCTTGATCACCCGCAATTGAACGGCATTTTCAATGTGGGTAGCGGACGCGCCCAGTCGTTCAATGATGTTGCGCTGGCAGTGATCAACCGATTACGCAAATACCAAGGGCTACCCCCATTGTCCTTGGAGATGGCCCTGCTGGAAGGCATTCTGGAATACAGTGAGTTTCCTGAGCATTTGCGCGGCAAGTACCAGTGTTACACCTGTGCCGACCTGGATCGCTTACGCCATGCTGGTTACAAGACGGCAACATTGACGGTCGAACAAGGTGTAAGTTTGTATTGTGATTGGTTGCAAGGCCTGCAAAGCCCGCCGCCTGCTCCTTTCAGGCAAGCGACGGCAGCTTGATATTCGCATCTTCTTAACATAACTACGCTAAATATTCATTTAGTGTAGTTATGTTTAAACCAGCCTAACGGGGCCCTGCCGATCACCACTGGTGGGTATAACTCGCCGTCAACACGGTGCCTGGCGCAGGCAAATGGCTGGTGTTGTTACTGTTACGCATCAATTGACTGTACAGCGGATAGTAATACCGATTGAACAAGTTCTGGACACCCACGCTGACCTGATCATGCTCACTCAGCTGGTATTGGCTGATGATATCCACCGTGGTGTAGCCATCTACCCTGCGTCTGCCAAAGCTTTCGACGCCTTTGAGGCGGTAATCCTCTGCACCGAAGTAAGTCGCCTGCACGCGATGGCTCCAATCCTCGTTTGGCTTGTATTGAAGATACGCTGTCAGTTTCAGCGGTGGAATACGATAGCCTGTCATGTCTTGCCAATCGCCCCCGTCTGGTTGCTCGCGCCCTTTCATCCAGGTGAAGCTCCCCCCTGCCCCCCAATGCTCGTCGCTGGTCAACCAGTCAGCGCTGCCTTCAACGCCATAGATGCGCTCCTGGGTGCGGGTCAGGATCAGGCCATTATTAAAGCTCTGAACATCACCCAATTTTGATGTGGTGTAGAAAACAGCCAGCGATGCCAGTGTCTCCTCGCCCAGCTCGCCGCGCCAACCGAGTTCGTAGTTATTGGTCTTGACCGGTTCCAGGTTGGACGAGCCAATATCGAAACCACGGCGTGCGTTACGCAGTTGCACACCAATATCAGGTAACTGGAAGCCTTGGCTGAAGGCAGCATAAACCGCCTGGCCGCTGACGGGCGAGTAAGTCAGGCTGATATTGGACAGCAACGCATCGTAATGCACCTTGCCGCCCTCCACCGTGGCGGGGTTGGCGGCACTTGATTCAGACAGGGGGATGAAATCCCCATATTCGGCGGTGGCGTATTCATAACGGATGCCGCCTTCCATGGACCACTGCTCGTTGAAACGGTGCTGTAACTGTGCAAAGGCACCTACGCTGCGCGACGTCAGGTCAGGCATGTAGCTCAACTTGCCGATTTTATTGAATACCGTTCCGCCGCTCGCATCAAACGTTTGCGGGTCGAAGATATCAATCGGCATGTCGCTGCGCTCTTGGTTGAAGTCGCCGCCCCACAACAGTTCGGTATCTGACCCGCCTATCGGGGTTCGCAAGGTAATGCGACTACCAACGACTTCGCTGTTCTGCATGACTTGATCGACATTGCGCCCACGTGTGGCAACGCCACGGGCATCGAAGGGCGTGAATCGGGTGAAATAGTCGCGGTAGTAAAGCTGGGCATTGAATGTTCCCCCGAGCACTTCCGAGTGACCGTATTCAAGGTTCACCAAGGTGTTCTTGATCTGGTTCTGTTCGTCGAGTGATAACCCGGACAACGGTTGTGCGGGTACGGAACCAGGCGGCAATCGGCTGACCGCTGGGTCGGCAGTATAGTCACTGTCCTGCTCGGCGTTGTAATGGCTGAGGGAAAGCTGAATACGTTGCAGCTCATCGATGCGCCAACCCAATTTCCCGCCAATGTTAAAGGTGTTGGAGTCGAACAGGTCACCTTGGCTGGGTTCGGGCGCAATGCGGTGCCCTTTGGCATCGTAAGAGGCGCCGATATGGCGTGCGCCGAAATCGAATGCGTAATCCAGGGCCCCCTGTGCGCCGGCAACATGATGCTGCAACTGCCCCCCTAGCCCATCGCTGTCCACTTGGCTCAACGGAGAAACGCCCGTTAGCGTGGTCTCGGCCATTTGCTCGCCGCCAGCGGGCCGCGTGGTGATGGAGATGATCCCTCCCGTCGCACCAGCGCCGTACATAGCGCTACTGCCGCGAATCACCTCGATGCGCTCGATCAATGCCGGGTCGATATTGGCCAGGTTGCGCGAAGAGTCACGGTTGGTGTTCAGCGGCACGCCATCGACCAGGACCAGCATCGTACGGCCGCGCAGTGTTTGCCCGTAATCGGTGATGGTACGGCTGGAGTCGGCCATCCCTGGGATGCTCTTGGCCAGCAGCGTCGCCAGCCCATCAGAGCCCTGGCGCAATTGCTTCAGTTGCTCGCGTTCGATCACATTGACCTGACGTGCCTGCGGTACTACACCACTGGAAAGCCGAGAGGACGTGATCTCCGTGCCTGCCAGTTCAATGGGGTTGGCGGTCGTAGACGGCGCATTACCTGACGCTGCTTCGTTTGATGGTAAAACGATGAATGTCCGCGCATCACGCGGCTGGACGACCAGCCCACTCTGCTCGAGCACCTGGCCCAGCGCCTGCGCCACTGTGTAACGCCCGTGCAGCGCCGGCGCATGCTTGCCCGCAGTCAGCTCGCTGGAAAACAGCACTTGAGCACCTGTTTGGCGAGCCACCGCATTCAGCGAGCTTTCCAGCGGTGATGCAGGAATATTGAAATCGACAACCACCATGGCTTGCGCGAACGACCACTGGCTGGCCATCAAGGTGCTGGTCAAAATCGAAACGTGCCAAGGTGTACGCAGGAAGAGCTGACTCACTTGTTATTCTCCAGGGGATGAGGTGCAGAGAGTTAGCCGCTTCGCGACGGCCCCAACCCTACCTCGTTGAAGAATTACTTTTTCCCGCGTTGGGCTCAATGCGTACGGCCCCGCCTTCCCTGCTCAGCTTCACCGGGAGAATTTCGGGCAGTAACGCCAACAGCGCTTCGACGCTGTCGCTGCTGAAAACACCTGAAAGCGGCAGTTTGCCGACATCAGGGTCCGTCAGTTCGATCGGCTGGGCGTAATACCGTTGCAGTGCAGCAACCACCTCAGCCAGTGGCGTACCGGCGAAAACCCAGCGGCTTTCTTGCCAGGCGCTAGCGTCTTCGGCATTGCCTTTGGCAACCTCACCGGGGATGCCCTGTTGCACGAGCACCTGCTGCCCAGGCATGAGCAGCGAGGTACGGTCCGCCGCGCGCCCTGTGACTTCCACTTTGCCTTGCGCAACGGTAACCCGCACGTCGCCCGCATATGTGTTGACGTTGAATCGGGTGCCGACCACGCGTATGTCGGCGTTGCCTGCATCGACCAAGAACGGCCGATATTGCATGGGCGAAATGTCGAAAAAGGCCTGGCCGCGCACCAGCGCAACTTGCCGGGTGCGCAAATGCCAGCTGACGCGTACCTCAGTGCCCCCGTCCAGCTTGATCTGGCTGCCATCAGCCAGCTGTACCACCTGGCGTTGTCCCACCTGGGTGACAAAGTGTTCATTGCGGTACGCAGGATCCTTCCAGGCCACACCAGCGGCCAGGGCCAGTAATACGAGCGGGAGTACCTTGCTGCCTTTGCGGGGCCTTTGTGCAGGTGGCGAGCTGGGTAAAGGGAAGCGCTGCTTCAAGTGCTCGCGACACGCGGCCAGCGCCTCATCGACTG
Organism: Pseudomonas sp. B21-031; assembly: GCF_024748985.1. Lineage (NCBI taxonomy): Bacteria > Pseudomonadati > Pseudomonadota > Gammaproteobacteria > Pseudomonadales > Pseudomonadaceae > Pseudomonas > Pseudomonas sp. B21-031. The sequence goes on from NZ_CP087181.1 coordinate 2,883,774, forward strand.
CAGCATCGTCTTTGTTTCGTGGACGGCTCACTGCGCCACCTCGGACTGCAGATGTTCACGGCAAGCGATCATACCGACGCGCAGATGCTTTTCTACGGTTTTCAGCGAGATCCCCAGGCGCTGCGCGACTTCAGCCTGGGGGATCTCATGCAGCTTGTGCATGATGAACACGGCCTGGCAACGCGGCGGCAATCGGGAAATAGCCGCAATCAGCCTGTCCAGTCTCTTCGCCGCGTCGACATGGCGCTCCTGTGGCGCTGCGCTGCAGGCGACGTCGGGCAGTTCTGCCACGGCGACGATCAAGCTGCTGCGCCGACGCTCGCGGCGGCAATGCGAGATGGCGTTGTCGTGGGCGATCTTGCGTAACAGCGCCAGGGGCTTGCGCACCCCTTCTTTCTCGTCATCCTCCAGCAACTGAACGCACAGGTCGTGAACGACTTCACGCGCGAACACCCGCTCGCCGAAGCGTCGGCGCACATAATCGACCAGGTCGTCGTAGTGACGGACCAAGGTGGCGAGCAAGGATGGCTTTGGAGGATCTGCCTGCACGGTAGCGATAACAGAGAGGAAATGAGATGCAAGTATAAATGGGAATGCATGTCATTTGAAAGCAGTGTCACCCGCCTCCGCCTTCTTCTTAACTGAGCATGCGAACCGAGCTCACCGCATCAACCGCCATGTCTAGGTCGCTGCCGGTAAGCACCTGCGCATAATACGCCTTCAGTTCGTCCTCCCACCCCGCCACCTCCACCAGCAGATGCTCTGCATGCTCCCGCGTCAGGGCAAAGTGCGCGTGATGGCTGAGCATATTCGCGCGACTAATCTGGCTACCCTCCCGGCCAACTGCCATGGCCAAGGTCTGTGCGGGGCCTTCTTCAAGCATGGGCAGCACGTCGTACATGGGCGACAGGCGCCATCCGCCGTCAACCCAGATCACCGCATGGTTGCGAGGATGGTCGTCGGAGTTGCCGACCAGGGTGTTGTAGCACATGCGCTTGAACAGTGCCTGCAGGTCGGTATCGGGCACACCCCGGCGGCGCATTTCATCGGCTACAGCGGCATAGCGCCAATCCCGATGGTGCGCCCCGTTCCATTCCGAATCCAGCAAGGTCAGCGCGCTAAGCATCGGGATACGTCGGGCACCTTGTGCTATGGGCGTTCGGTCGAAGCGTTCGATCAACAACGTCGAAGGGGTTTCAGCATGCAGCGCGGTCTTGGCCACGTTCAAGCCCTTCCCTGCGGCGAATGTCATGCAGGCATATTCGATCGAGGGCAGGTCGTAATGGTCGAAGCGATCACGCGGCTTGGCCAGAATCAGCATGCCGTTATCCTGCAGCGTACGTTTTGGCCGCGCGCCACCCAGGGCCGAACGCTGTTGGCGCACGTTGAGGGTGGCCACGGACTCAGCGTCGAGCTGGCCGTCGTACACCGCTTCGCACGCAGCGACGAACTTGGCCAGGCCTTTCAAGGTCGGTACTGCGCCATCGCCCAGGCCGGGTGCGGGCGTTGTTGCGCTGCCTGCCATCAGGTTGCCAACGCGGTCGTTGTTCGGTGACTTGAGCAGGAAGTCGAGGGTGCCGAGTTCTTGGCCGTACGCCCGATGCAGCAGCCGCTCGCCCCAGCCATCGGGCATGGCGTCATTGATGAAGCCGGGTATGCCGCGGTTCTTGACGATGCCGGTGTAGGCCTCGGCGCGTAACGGGTAATTGATCGGGTCGGGGACCCAGCCGCCGCGCGCGACGTGGTCAGGTGCATAAAGAAACTCCCCGAGCTTGCCTTTGAGGGTCAGCCGGCCAAGGGTAATCACTTCACCTGTCTCGGGGTGCTCCATATAGATGTAGGCACGGGACATCAGAATTCCTCAGGCTTGGGTTTGGCCAGCCGCACGCGGCGGGATGCCAGGCTCTGGTGGGCATCATCGTCATCACTGAACCGGGTGATCTGGGAGGTTTGCTCTATGCCTTCCAGCGAAGCGAAAACGGTTTCGCTGATACCCAGGCGCCACAACACCAGCATGAATGAACGCAGGTCGACGAGCTCCGAGCCGCCTTCGATCTTGCGAAGGGTATGCGCGGAGACGCCGATGGCAGCTGTAAGGTCCGCTTGGCGCAGGCCGAGTGCCAGGCGCCGTGCCTTGACCAAAAGGCCGATTTTACTGAGGGTATCGGCGCAAGCGACTGGGAAATAAGTCGTCATAAGGCCCGCTATGGTTAACATTAACTGATTTAAGGTTAACCATAGCACACTTAAAGATTTCATAAGAAATGCATAATACTCATTTTGGTGAGTATTATCGCGGATAAGATTAATCAGGGTTAACCTTAAAAACCTTATGCAAGACCACCAAAGCGCTTATAGAAGCTTTCATTCACGTCAGGCAACGGGCCGTCAGCTGTTTCAAGCGCACTGTTCAACCACTCTTCGGCCTTGGCAAACACCAGCCGATACAGGTTGCGACACAGCTGCCGTGCTGCCCTGCCCTCCCAATCACCCGGCAGCAACTCATCAGGCAGTTGCGGGTCGCGCAGCAGCAGCCGACGGTACTCATGAATCAGTAGTGTGCGTGCCAGGAAGCAATCCTGCGCATCAAGCTGTGGCTGCTCTTTAAGGCCCTGCCACAGCGGCCTGAACAGCTGGATAAATTCACTGTACTGCTGCCCCAGCTCGTCGATACGCCAACTCTCGCGCACTTGCGCGCGCATGGCCTTGGACGCAAGCACTTCCTGGGTGTGCGTTTCAAACACGATGCTGTCATCACTGGCCTCCAGCTCGCGCAGGGTCGCGGCCAAGTCCGCGCGGTCAGCACGGGGGCAGCCCATCACGTTGGGCGCCATTACCCCGAAGCCCTGCCATTCCAGCTCTTCACGCAGGGTTTTGCGCTTGCCGGCTTCCAGTTGTGACAGCAGCACCAGGGTCCAGGTCCCATCCCATGCAGGTTGGCTGGGGCTGTAGACACGCTTGAAGGCTTTTTCAAAGCGCCGACGGCCAGTGCCCGTCAGGCTGTAATAGCTGCGTCGGCCGACTTTTTCGGCGGTCAGCCAGCCTTCCTTGGTCAAGCGGAAGATCGAGGTGCGGATCAGCCGTTCGTTAATGCCGATCGGCTCCAGCAGATTGATCAGGCTGCCCAGCCACACCGTGCCACCATGCGGTTCGATAGCGTCGCCGTACAGGGTGATGATCAGCGAGCTGGCGCGGATCGGCGTCTGTTCCTGAAAACGAGTGATCAGGTTGTTCAGTGGGGCAAGTGTGCTCATGGAGAAACTGTGCGCGGGGAAAGCTCCGACTATACCTGCGCGGCGGGTTGCCTGGCCATTGCGTGACACAGACAGGCTCATGCTGGCGCCTTGCCTTTGGGCCGGATGCCGGAGTCACCCATGCGCGGGCGACCCTGCTCGGCTTCGGTCAGCGGCGGGCATTCGACCAGCGCGGCCATGCAGCGCTGCGTCAGGTGCTGATACTCCGCCGTGCCGCGCTGCTTCCAGGCCAGCTCTTGTTCGGTCAGCGGGCGCTTGACCTGTGCAGGGCTACCCACCACCAGACTTTGTTCGGCGCATTCGAACCCCGCCTTGACGAAGGCCGTGGCAGCAACGATGCAGCGCGGGGCTACATGAGCACCATCCATTATCACGGCATTCATCCCTACCAAGGCATCTTCGCCCACGCGGCACCCGTGCAGCACCGCACCGTGGCCGACATGCCCATTGCGTTCTATGACCGTGTCGCCTCCCGGGAAGCCATGCATTACGCAGGTGTCCTGCAGGTTGGCGCCCTCCTCCAGCACGATGCGGCCGAAGTCGCCCCTGAGTGAGGCCAGCGGGCCAACGTAACAACGAGGGCCAACGATGACATCACCAATCAGCACCGCGCTCGGGTGCACATAGGCAGTTGGATGAACTACGGGGGTCAGGCCGTCTAGCCGGTAGCAAGGCATGGCAAAGCTCCTGAAATGATTTGAAATGTGGCAGATCCTTGTATCACAAAAATGTTGCGCGTCAATTGTGCGAATGCCTGTATCGCTTTGTTGCCATCCTTATTTACATCCTTTTTTGCAGAATAAGCCCTATTTTTCTGAAAATGAATCGTTAAATCACTTTTTGAAGCGCTCACCTTTCGCACAGGAATCATCACAAAGAGATACGTGAAACACTTTTTGATGTTGCTTTGGTGTATCGCATAAGGCATATACTGTCCACACCTGAACGTGGTGCAGCCCACGTCCCTGCAAACAATTCCAAGAAATGCCGGCCAATCGATGTGCCGTGCGAGCAGCCAGAGGAACCCGATATGCCTCGTTATCTCGATGCGCAAGCGCCGGAGCACGGCGTCCGGCTCATCACCCTGCAACGACCAGAAGCGCTGAATGCCCTGTGCACAGCGTTGCTGACCGAGCTGGCCAGCGAGCTGGACGCCGCCGAGCGTGATGATCAGACCCTTGCCGTGGTGATTACCGGCAGCCGCAAGGCGTTCGCCGCCGGCGCCGACATTGGCGAGATGGCCGAGCGCGACCTGGTCGGCATCCTCAATGACCCTCGCGTTGCCTGTTGGCAACGGATAGCCGCGTTCTCCAAGCCGCTGATCGCCGCCGTTAACGGCTACGCCCTGGGCGGCGGTTGCGAGCTGATGATGTGCGCCGACATCGTCATTGCGGGCAGCGACGCCCGTTTCGGCCAGCCGGAGATCAACCTCGGCATCATCCCCGGCGCTGGTGGCACCCAGCGCCTGCTGCGCGCAGTCGGCAAGCCGCTGGCCATGCACATGGTGTTGACCGGTGAAGCCATCAGCGCCCAGCACGCCTTGCAAGCCGGCCTGATCAGCGAAATCACCCAGCCGGAACTGGCCGTGGAGCGGGCCGTGCAAGTGGCCCGCACTGTCGCGGCCAAGGCGCCGCTGGCAGTGCGCCTGGCCAAGGAAGCCTTGCTCAAGGCCGGCGATACCGACCTTGCCAGTGGCCTGCGCTTCGAGCGCCACGCGTTCACCCTGCTCGCCGGCACCGCCGACCGCAATGAGGGTATTCGCGCCTTCCAGGAAAAACGCCAGGCCCGGTTCAAAGGCTGCTGAGCACCTCCCCATTCGACTGACCAAGCGAGTCTGCCATGACGTTCGAACACATCCTGTTTTCCATCGAGGACGGCGTTGCCCTCCTGTCGCTGAACCGCCCGGAGCAGCTGAACAGTTTCAACACGCCCATGCACCTGGAAGTGCGCGAAGCCTTGAAGCAAGTACGCCAAAGCAAAGATGCACGGGTGTTGCTGTTGACCGGCGAAGGCCGCGGCTTCTGTGCAGGCCAGGACCTGTCTGATCGCAATGTCGCGCCAGGCGCCGACATGCCTGACCTGGGTGAGTCCATCGATAAGTTCTACAACCCACTGGTGCGCACCCTCCGCGATTTGCCGCTGCCGGTCATCTGCGCCGTCAACGGCGTGGCTGCGGGCGCCGGGGCCAATATTCCACTGGCCTGTGACCTGGTACTGGCCGCCCGTTCGGCCAGCTTCATCCAGGCCTTCTGCAAGATCGGCCTGATGCCGGATTCTGGCGGCACCTGGCTGCTGCCACGGCTAGTCGGCATGGCGCGGGCCAAGGCGTTGGCGATGCTGGGCGAACGCCTTACGGCCGAGCAGGCCCAGCAATGGGGGTTGATCCATCGCGTGGTCGACGATGCCGCGTTGCGCGACGAGGCCCTCACCCTCGCCCGCCACCTCGCCACGCAGCCCACCTACGGCCTGGCCCTGATCAAGCGCAGCCTGAATGCCAGTTTCGACAACGGGTTCGACCAGCAACTGGAGCTTGAGCGCGACCTGCAACGCTTGGCTGGCCGCAGCGAAGACTACCGCGAAGGCGTAAGCGCTTTCATGAACAAGCGCACGCCTGCGTTCAAGGGGCGTTGAGCATGAGCGCACTCGACCGCAACACCCAAGTGGCCGTGATCGGTGCAGGCGCCATGGGCGCGGGTATCGCCCAAGTGGCCGCGCAAGCCGGCCACCCGGTCAAACTCTACGACAACCGCCCCGGCGCCGCCGCTCAGGCAGTGGCGGGCATCGATCGTCAGCTCGCCCGCTTGGTAGAAAAAGGCAAGCTGCCTGCGGGCGAGCGCGAAGCGATCGTCGCACGTCTGTGTCCAGTCGACACCCTCGACACCCTGGCCGATGCCCGCCTGGTGATCGAAGCCATCGTGGAAAACCTGTCAGTGAAGCAGGCCTTGTTGCACGAGCTTGAAGCGCTGTGCGCAGACGACTGCATCCTGGCCAGCAACACCTCGTCACTCTCGATCACCAGCCTGGCCGCTGGCTTGAAGCGCCCACAGCAAGTAGTGGGCATGCATTTCTTCAACCCGGCACCGTTGATGGCCCTGGTCGAGGTCGTTTCGGGGCTGGCTACCGACCCTGCCGTGGCCGCCTGCCTTTATGACACCGCCAAAGCCTGGGGCAAACAGCCGGTGCATGCCCGCTCAACGCCGGGCTTTATTGTCAACCGTGTAGCCCGGCCGTTCTACGCCGAGAGCCTGCGCCTGCTGCAGGAAGGTGCAGCCGATTGTGCCAGCCTGGATGCGCTATTGCGTGACGCCGGCGGCTTTCGCATGGGGGCCTTCGAGCTCACCGACCTGATCGGCCATGACGTCAACTATGCCGTCACCTGTTCGGTGTTCGAGGCGTTTTATGGCGATTTCCGCTTCCAGCCCTCCCTGGTGCAAAAGGAACTAGTGGACGCTGGACGCCTCGGCCGCAAGACCGGCCAAGGTTTCTACAGTTACGCCGAAGGCGCCGAGCGCCCACAACCTACAGAGCTCCACAGCACAGCGCAGGTTGAGCGCTGCGTTATCGAGGGGCAGCTGGGCGTCATGCAGCCCTTGGTCGAGCGCTTGCGCGACAACGGCATCACCGTGACCGAACGCGCCGGCAGTGGCGTGATCCAGGTTGGCGATGCCACGTTGGCGCTTTCCGACGGCCGCCTGGCCACGCAGCGTGCCCGCGAAGAAGGCCTGCGCAACCTGGTACTGGTCGATCTGGCCCTGGACTACAGCAAGGCCACCCGCATTGCGATCAGTTGTTCTGCCGACACCACCCATGATGCCCGTGACCAGGCCGTTGGCTTGTTAACCCGCGCCGGCCTGAAAGTGACCGCAGTCGCCGACCTGCCTGGCCTGGTCGTGCTGCGTACGGTGGCGATGCTGGCCAACGAAGCCGCCGATGCCGTGTTGCAAGGTGTTGGCTCGGCAGCTGATATCGACCTGGCCATGCGTGCCGGCGTGAACTACCCCTGCGGTCCGCTGGCCTGGGCCTCGCGCATCGGCATAAGCCAGACCTTGCGTGTGCTCGACAACCTGCAGCGCAGCTACGGCGAAAGCCGCTATCGCCCTTCCCTGCTAATGCGCCGCTGCGAAGCCCAAGGAGGCAATCTGCATGACTGAAATCGAGCTGGCACAAGCCTGTGCCGATGCCATGTTTTCCCGCGATCACGCCACCCAAGGGCTCGGCATCAGCCTGCTCGAAGCCGGCCCTGGCCAGGCGCGCCTGCGCATGCCGGTGCGCGCCGACATGATCCAGGGCCACGGCACCTGCCACGGTGGCTTCCTGTTCGCCCTGGCGGATTCGGCCTTCGCCTTTGCCTGCAACAGTTACGACCAGGCCACCGTGGCCCTGGGTTGCAGCATCGACTACCTGGCGCCGGCACTGCGCGACGACGTGCTGACCGCCACGGCCAGCGAAGTCAGCCGCAAAGGCCGTACCGGCCTGTATGACGTTCGCATCGAGAACCAGCGCGGTGAGCTGGTGGCGATGTTCCATGGCAAATCCTACAAAGTACGCGGCACGGTGCTCGCGCAGGAGACACAAGATGACTGAACACACCCTGGCCGATGCGCTGATCATCGACGCCGTGCGCACGCCGATCGGCCGCTACGCCGGCGCCTTGAGCGGCGTGCGCCCAGACGACCTGGCCGCCATTCCGCTCAAGGCCCTGATCGCCCGTCACCCGGAGTTGGATTGGGCGGCAGTGGACGACGTAATCCTCGGTTGCGCCAACCAGGCCGGTGAGGACAACCGCAACGTCGCCCGTATGGCCGGCCTCCTGGCGGGCCTGCCGATCGAGGTACCGGGCACCACTCTCAACCGTCTGTGCGGTTCTGGCATGGACGCCATTGGCAACGCGGCCCGTGCCCTGCGCTGCGGTGAAGCCGGGCTGATGCTGGCCGGTGGCGTGGAGTCGATGTCGCGCGCGCCGTTCGTCATGGGCAAATCGGAGCAAGCCTTTGGCCGCGCCGCCGAACTGTTCGACACCACCATCGGCTGGCGCTTCGTCAACCCGTTGATGAAGGCCGAACATGGCACCGACTCGATGCCCGAGACAGCAGAGAACGTCGCTGCTCGCTTCGGTATCTCTCGTGAAGACCAGGACGCCTTCGCCCTGCGCAGCCAGCACAAGGCCGCCGCCGCTCAGGCCCGAGGCCGCCTGGCACAGGAAATCGTGCCGGTCGAGATCCCCCAGCGCAAAGGCCCGGCCAAGCGCGTCGAGCACGACGAACACCCGCGTGGCGACACCACGCTGGAGCAGTTGGCCAAGCTCGGCACGCCGTTCCGTGAGGGTGGCAGTGTCACCGCTGGCAATGCCTCTGGCGTCAACGACGGTGCCTGTGCACTGCTGCTGGCGAGCACCGCAGCGGCCCGGCGCCATGGCCTTAAAGCCCGCGGGCGGATTGTCGGCATGGCTGTGGCCGGGGTCGAGCCGCGCATCATGGGCATCGGCCCAGTGCCGGCAACCCGCAAGGTGCTCGAACTCACCGGGCTGTCGCTGGCCGACATGGATGTCATCGAGCTAAACGAGGCCTTCGCTGCCCAAGGTCTGGCGGTATTGCGCGAGCTGGGCCTGGCCGACGACGACAAGCGGGTCAACCCGAACGGCGGCGCCATTGCCCTGGGGCATCCGTTGGGCATGAGTGGCGCGCGCCTGGTCACCACCGCACTGCACGAACTGGAAGAAACCGCCGGACGCTACGCCCTGTGCACCATGTGCATCGGCGTTGGCCAAGGCATCGCCATGGTCATCGAGCGCCTCTGACCAACGGCTTGTTACCGAACGCAACGCAGCCGGTTATGCTGCGCCCATGACACTCACCGCCCGGCTGCGAACCCGCGCCGGTCGGCGTACAAGAACAATTCGAGTGAAGCCATGAACATGTACCATGATGCCGATCGTGCCCTGCTTGACCCAATGGAAACCGCCAGCGTCGACGCCCTGCGCCAGCACCAACTGGAGCGCCTGCGCTGGAGCCTGAAACACGCCTACGACAACGTGCCGCTTTACCGCAAGCGCTTCGACGAATGCGGCGCACACCCCGATGACCTCAAGTCGCTCGACGACCTGGCCAAGTTTCCCTTCACCGGCAAGAACGACCTGCGCGACAACTACCCGTACGGCATGTTTGCCGTGCCCCAGGAAGAGGTCGTGCGCCTGCATGCCTCCAGCGGCACAACGGGCAAGCCGACCGTGGTCGGTTATACCCAGAACGACATCGACACCTGGGCCAATGTGGTCGCCCGCTCGATCCGCGCCGGCGGCGGGCGCAAAGGCGACAAAGTGCACGTTTCGTATGGTTATGGCCTGTTTACCGGCGGGCTCGGCGCGCATTACGGTGCCGAACGGCTTGGGTGCACGGTCATCCCCATGTCGGGTGGCCAGACCGAGAAGCAGGTGCAACTGATCCGCGACTTCCAGCCCGACATCATCATGGTCACGCCCTCCTACATGCTCAACCTGGCCGACGAAATCGAGCGCCAGGGCATCGACCCGCACGACCTCAAGCTGCGCCTGGGTATCTTCGGTGCCGAGCCCTGGACCGACGAGCTGCGGCGCTCCATTGAGCAGCGCCTGGGTATCCAGGCCCTCGACATCTATGGCCTGTCGGAGATCATGGGGCCCGGTGTGGCGATGGAGTGCATCGAAACCAAAGACGGCCCGACCATCTGGGAAGATCACTTCTACCCCGAAATCATCGACCCGGTTACCGGCGAGGTGCTGCCGGACGGGCAGTTGGGCGAGCTGGTATTTACCTCGCTGAGCAAGGAGGCGCTGCCGATGGTGCGCTACCGTACCCGCGACCTGACCCGCCTGCTGCCGGGCACCGCGCGGCCGATGCGGCGGATCGGCAAGATCACCGGGCGCAGTGACGACATGCTGATCATTCGTGGGGTCAACGTGTTCCCGACCCAGATTGAGGAGCAGGTACTCAAAATAAAACATCTTTCAGAGATGTATGAGATTCATCTGTATCGCAATGGCAACCTGGACAGTGTCGAGGTACACGTGGAGCTGCGTGGCGAATGCCAGGCGATGGACGAGGGCCAGCGCAAGCTGCTGATCGGTGAGCTGACCAAGCAGATCAAGACCTACATCGGCATCAGCACCCAGGTGCGACTGCAGCCCTGCGGCACGCTCAAGCGTTCTGAAGGCAAGGCGTGCCACGTGTTCGACAAACGGTTGGCCAGCTGACTTATCAGCTGCCTTTTTACGGCCCCGGCTCAGTCCGGGGCTTTTTTTTGCCGTCCCTTTTGCAGCGCGAGGCTGCTCCTACAGGTGGTGCGCGCCTTTGTAGGAGCAGCCTTGTGCTGCGAAAGGTCCGCAAAGCGATACACAAATCTTATTCGATACATATAAAACTGTTTGACGTTATGTTTTGTATCGCTTACAAATGACTCATGCCTTAGCAGGAGTCGGAACATGTACGCACAGCTAGTCGAAACCGGAGTCAAACGCGTCAAGTCGCTGGACGAAATGTCGCCCGAAGAGCGCGACTTCCAGGAAAAGATCGACGCCGAGATCAAGATCGAAGCCAAGAACTGGATGCCCGAGGCCTACCGCCAAACCCTGATCCGGCAGATCTCCCAGCACGCCCACTCGGAAATCGTCGGCATGCTGCCCGAAGGCAACTGGGTCACCCGCGCCCCGAGCCTGAAACGCAAGCTGCAACTGATGGCCAAGATCCAGGACGAAGCCGGCCACGGCCTGTACCTGTACAGCGCCATGGAAACCCTCGGCGCCGACCGCGACGAAGAGATCGCCAAGCTGCACAGCGGCAAGGCCAAGTACTCGAGCATCTTCAACTACCCGACCCTGAGCTGGGCTGACATGGGCGCCGTAGGCTGGCTGGTCGATGGCGCCGCGATCGTCAACCAGGTGGTGCTGCAGCGCACCTCCTATGGCCCTTACTCCCGCGCCATGATCCGCATCTGCAAGGAAGAGAGCTTCCACCAGCGCCAGGGCTACGAGCTGTTGCTGACCATGATGCGCCACGGCACCCAGGCTCAGAAGGACATGGTCCAGGACGCCATCAACCGCCTCTGGTGGCCGTCGTTGATGATGTTTGGCCCCAGTGACGAGCACTCCCCTAACAGCGCCCAGTCGATGGCCTGGAAGATCAAGCGCCAGACCAACGATGAACTGCGCCAGCGCTTCATCGACCAGACCGTGCCACAGCTCGAGCTGCTCGGCTGCACCGCGCCCGACCCGCACCTGAAGTGGAACGAAGCCCGCGGCCACTACGATTTCGGCGACATCCAGTGGGACGAGTTCTACGAAGTCATCAAGGGTAACGGCCCCTGCAACCTGGAACGTGTCGCCACCCGGCGCAAGGCCATCGAGGACGGCGCCTGGGTACGCGAGGCCGCCGTGGCCTATGCGCGCAAGCAACAGAACAAGAACGCCGCCTGAGCGGCGATTGATGCGGAGATCGAAAATGTCTGTCTGGACCCTCTACGAAGTGTTCGTGCGCAGCAAGCACGGCCTGAACCACAAGCATGTCGGCAGCGTGCATGCCGCCGACGCCGCCATGGCCATCGAGAATGCCCGTGAGCTGTACACCCGCCGCAGCGAAGGCGTGAGCCTGTGGGTGGTGCCATCGGCACTGATCACCGCCTCCTCCCCTGACGAGAAAGACCCGCTGTTCGCCCCCTCGGACGACAAGGTCTACCGCCATGCCAGCTTTTACGAACTGCCCGACGAAGTCGGACACATGTGAGGTTGGCCATGCATAAAGAAGCGCTTATCCCCTATTTGCTGCTCCTGGGCGACAGTGCCCTGGTGCAGGGCCAGCGGCTCTGTGAATGGTGCGGCCACGCACCGGCCATCGAAGAAGAACTGGCCTTGATGAACGTCGGCCTCGACCTGGTCGGCCAAGCCCGCAACTGGCTGGACTACGCCGCCGAATTGCTCGACGACGGCCGTGACGCCGATGCCCTTGCCTATCGCCGTGACGAACGTGCCTACCGCAACCTGCTGCTGGTCGAACAACCCAATGGCGACTTCGCCGTGACCATGACCAAGCAGTTTTTCTACGACGCCTGGCACTTCGCGGTGCTGCAGGGCCTGGCTGCTTCCCGCGATGAACGTATCGCCGGCATTGCTGCCAAGGCACTCAAGGAGGTCACCTACCACCTGCGTCGCTCCGGCGAGTGGGTGCAACGCCTGGGCGGCGGCACCGACGAAAGCCGTCGGCGCATGCTAGACGCCATCCCGGCGCTGTGGCGTTTTACCGTTGAACTGACCGCGGGCAGCGACAGCGAAGTTCAGCTGGCCGAAGCTGGCATCGCAGCTGACCCGGCCGCCGTCGGCGCGGCCTGGCTCAAGCAGGTAAGCGCGATTTTCGACTCGGTCGAGCTGCCGCTGCCCAAGGCCGCCAGTTATTTCTACCTGGACGGTCGTAAAGGCCTGCACACCGAGCACCTGGGGCTGTTGCTGGCCGAAATGCAGTTCCTGCCACGGGCCTACCCCGATGCAACCTGGTGAGTTGATCGCCAGCGACCTCGGCGCCCGTGCCGCCCGAGGCGACGACCTGGCCCGGGCCTGGGCGGTGCTGGAGCAGGTCATGGACCCGGAAGTGCCGGTGGTGAGCGTGGTTGACCTGGGCATTGTCCGCGACCTGGGCTGGCGCGCCGGCCACCTGCACCTGGTCGTCACGCCAACCTATTCCGGTTGCCCGGCGACCGAGGTGATCGAGGCCGATATCCGTGACGCGCTGCAACAGGCCGGTTTTGCTGCCCCCGCACTGGAGCGGCGCTTGACCCCGGCCTGGAGCACCGACTGGATCAGCGACCTGGGCCGCCAGCGCTTACGCGCCTACGGCATCGCACCGCCCGAAGGCAGCACCAACAAACGCAGCCTGCTCGGTGAGGCGCCTCACGTGTGCTGCCCGCAGTGTGGCAGCGCGCATACCGAGCTGCTCAGCCAGTTCGGCTCCACGGCCTGCAAGGCGCTGTACCGCTGCCGCGAGTGCCTGGAGCCGTTCGACTATTTCAAATGCATTTGAGCCGTGGAGAACACCATGAGCCAGTTTCACAGCCTGACCATCAAGCAAGTGCGCAACGAGACCCGCGACGCCGTGTCCATCGTCTTTGACGTACCCGAGCACCTGCAGACGCAATTCCGCTTCACCCAGGGCCAGTACCTGGTCATGCGTACCCAGCTGGATGACGAAGAAGTGCGTCGTTCCTATTCGATCTGCAGCGCCGTGCAGGACGGCGAGCTGCGTGTGGCTGTCAAGCGCGTGCCAGGCGGGCGTTTTTCGGCCTTTGCCAATGAAGTGCTCAAGGCTGGCCAGCAACTGGAGGTGATGCCGCCGTCGGGCAGCTTCTTCGTGCCGCTCGACCCCGCCCGCGAAGGCCACTACCTGGGCGTTGCCGCCGGCAGCGGCATTACGCCGATCCTGTCGATCATCGCCACCACCCTGGCCACTGAGCCGCACAGCCGTTTCACCCTGCTCTACGGCAACCGCTCAAGCTCCGGTGCGTTGTTCCGCGACAAGCTCGAAGACCTTAAAAACCGTTACCTGGACCGCCTGAACCTGATTTTCGTGTTCAGCCGCGAACAGCAGGACGTCGACCTGTACAACGGCCGGATCGATGCCGACAAGTGCGGCCAGCTGTTCTCCCGCTGGCTGGACGTCGCCACGCTGGACGCTGCGTTCATTTGCGGCCCTCAGGCCATGACTGAAACCGTGCGTGACAGCCTGCAGGCTAACGGTATGGCCAAGGACCGCATCCACTTCGAACTGTTCGCCGCCGCCGGCAGCGAAGCACGCCGCGAAGCCCGTGAAGCTGCGCGCCAGGTGGATTCGGCGCTCAGCCATATCACCGTGATCAGCGATGGCCGGGCGCTGAGCTTCGACCTGCCGCGCAACAGCCAGAACGTGCTGGACGCCGGCAACGCCATCGGCGCCGAACTGCCGTACTCGTGCAAGGCCGGCGTGTGCTCGACCTGCAAGTGCCGGGTGATCGAAGGCGAGGTCGAGATGGACAGCAACCATGCGCTGGAAGACTACGAAGTGGCGGCCGGGTATGTGCTGTCGTGCCAGACCTACCCGGTGAGCGACAAAGTGGTGCTCGACTTCGACCAGCTCTGATACCTGGCCCGCGAAGCGGCCCTAAGCACCACCGCAACACCTGTGTGACCTCAAAAACAACTACAACACCAAGAGATCGCTTGCCATGACCCCCGAACGCATCGAAAGCATCGCCAACCACCCCGACTTCCAGCACCTGGTCCGGCGCAAACGTCGCCTCAATGGCACCCTGACCCTGGCCATGCTGGTGATCTACTACGGCTTCGTCCTGTTGGTGGCGTTCTCCCCCAGCACCCTCGGCCAATCGCTCAGCGGTGGCGTGACCACCGTTGGCATGCTGGTGGGCGTGCTCATGGTGCTGCTGTCGTTCGCCCTCACTGGCATCTACGTGCACCGCGCCAACAACGTGCTCGACCCGCTGAACGACAAGGTCAAGCAGGAGTGCGCGCAATGAACTGGACTGCCATTTCGATGTTCATGGTGTTTGTCTGCTTCACCCTGCTGGTAACCCGCTGGGCGGCACTGCGGACCCGCTCGGCGAGTGACTTCTACACCGCTGGCGGCGGCCTGACCGGTATGCAGAACGGCTTGGCGATCGCCGGCGACATGATCAGCGCCGCGTCCTTCCTGGGCATCTCGGCCATGATGTTCATGAACGGCTACGACGGCCTGCTCTACGCCCTGGGTGTACTGGCCGGCTGGCCAATCATCCTGTTCCTGATCGCCGAACGCCTGCGTAACCTGGGCAAGTACACGTTTGCCGACGTCGTGTCCTACCGCCTGGCGCAAACCCCAGTCCGCCTGACCTCGGCATTCGGCACCCTGGTGGTCGCGCTGATGTACCTGGTCGCCCAGATGGTCGGGGCCGGCAAGCTGATCGAGCTGCTGTTCGGCATCAGCTACCTGTACGCGGTGATGCTGGTCGGGGTGTTGATGGTCGCCTACGTGACCTTCGGCGGCATGTTGGCAACCACCTGGGTGCAGATCATCAAGGCCGTGATGCTGCTGTCCGGCACCAGCTTCATGGCGTTCATGGTGCTCAAGCACTTTGGCTTCAGCACCGAAGCGATGTTTGCCAGCGCCGTGGCCGTGCATGCCAAGGGCCAGGCGATCATGGCACCGGGTGGCTTGCTGTCGAACCCGATCGATGCGATTTCCCTGGGCCTGGGCATGATGTTCGGCACTGCGGGCCTGCCGCATATCCTGATGCGCTTCTTCACCGTCAGCGATGCCAAGGAAGCGCGCAAGAGCGTGTTTTACGCCACCGGTTTCATCGGCTACTTCTACCTGCTGCTGATCGTCATCGGCTTTGGCGCCATCGTCATGGTCGGCACCGAGCCGTCCTACCGCGATGCGGCAGGCGCGATCATCGGCGGCGGTAACATGGTCGCGGTGCACCTGGCCCAGGCAGTCGGTGGCAACCTGTTCCTGGGTTTCATCTCTGCCGTAGCCTTCGCCACCATTCTTGCGGTAGTGGCAGGCCTGGCCCTGTCCGGCGCTTCGGCGGTTTCCCACGACCTCTATGCCTGCGTGGTACGCAAAGGCCAGGCCACTGAACAGGAAGAAATGCGTGTCTCGCGTATCGCCACCCTGGTGATCGGCCTGCTGGCCGTCGTGCTGGGGCTGGTGTTCGAGTCGCAGAACATCGCCTTCCTTTCCGGCCTGGTACTGGCCGTGGCTGCATCGGTCAACTTCCCGGTGCTGCTGCTCTCGATGTTCTGGAAGGGCCTGACCACCCGTGGTGCAGTGTGCGGCAGCATGGCCGGTTTGCTCTCGGCCGTGGTGCTGGTGGTACTTGGCCCGGCAGTGTGGGTCAACGTGCTGCACAACGAACAGGCGCTGTTCCCTTACAGCAACCCGGCGCTGTTCTCGATGAGCCTGGCGTTTTTCGGCGCCTGGGTGTGCTCGGTCACCGACACCTCCGCGCGTGCCAGCGAGGAGCGTGGTCGCTACCTGGCGCAGTTCATTCGCTCCATGACCGGTATCGGCGCTGCCGGCGCCAGCAAGCACTGACTTCGAGAACAACCATGTCGGGTACAACAACAATGAACCGCACTCGTTTCTCTTCCGCCGCCTGGCTTGCCACGCTCGCCCTGCCCTTGCCGGCCATGGCCGACTTCGTCAGCGACAGCCATGCACGCCTGGAACTGCGCAACCACTACATCAACCGCGACTTCCGCCAGAGCAATGCCCCGCAGGCCAAGGCCGAGGAATGGGGCCAAGGCTTTACCGCCCGCGTGGAGTCCGGTTTTACCGAAGGCCCGGTGGGCTTCGGCGTGGACGCCATGGGCCAGCTGGGTCTCAAGCTCGACTCCAGCCGCGACCGCCGCAACACCGGCTTGCTGCCCTTTGGCCCGAACAGCCACGAGCCTGTCGATGACTACAGCGAGCTGGGCCTGACCGGTAAAGCACGGGTTTCCAAGAGCACCCTGCGCCTGGGCACCCTGCAGCCGATCCTGCCGGTGGTGGTGTACAACGACACCCGTCTGTTGTCTTCCACGTTCCAGGGCGGCCTGCTGACCAGCCAGGAGCTCAATGGCCTCACCGTCAACGCCGGGCGCCTCACCAAGGCCAACCTGCGCGATTCGTCCGGCCGCGACGACATGGGCTACGGCGCAGCCAGCAGCGACCACCTGGATTTCGGCGGCGGCAGCTACGCCATCACCCCGCAGACCAGCGTCAGCTATTACTACGCCAAGCTCGAAGACATCTACCGCCAGCAGTTCATCGGCCTGGTCGATACCCGCCCACTGGGCGAAGGCCTGAGCCTGCGCAGCGACCTGCGCTATTTCGACAGCCGTAACGACGGCGCCGAACGCGCCGGCAACATCGACAACCGTAACTTCAACGCCATGTTCACCCTCGGCGTCAGGGCACACAAGTTCACCGCCACCTGGCAACAGATGTCCGGCGACAGCGCCTTCCCTTTCGTCAACGGCGGCGACCCCTTCACCGTCAACCTGGTGACCTACAACACCTTCACCCGCGCCGGGCTCGATTCCTGGCAGGTGCGCTACGACTACGACTTCGTCGCCATGGGCATCCCGGGCTTGAGTTTCATGACCCGCTACACCGACGGCCGCCACGCCGAAACCGCCACGGTCAGCAACGGCCGTGAACGCGAACGCGACACCGACCTCACCTACGTCATCCAGAGCGGCCCGTTCAAAGACGTCAGCCTGCGCTGGCGCAACGTCACCTTCCGTTCCGGCAATGGCTTGACCAATGCCGTGGACGAGAACCGCCTGATCATCGGCTACACCTTGGCGCTGTGGTAACAGCGCCCTTCCCCCATTAGAACAGCATGGAGAACAGCATGTCTGACGCCCCAACCCTGCAAAGCTTCATTGCCGGTCGCTGGATCGGCCAGCACGGCGCCCAGGCCCTGCGCAGCGCCTTGAACGGTCACGTTCTGGCCTACAGCCATGAAGAGCGCCCGGATTTCGCCGAAGCCGTGGACTTCGCCCGCGCCCGTGGCCTGGCCGCCCTCATGGCCATGGACTTCCAACAGCGCGCCGCCCGCCTGAAGGCCCTGGCCTTGTACCTGGCCGAGCGCAAAGAGCAGCTGTACGCCTTGTCCCACCACAGTGGGGCCACCCGCGCCGACAGCTGGATCGACATCGAAGGCGGTAACGCCACACTGTTCGCCTATGCCGGCATCGGCAGCCGCGAACTGCCCTCCGGCAACCTGGTGCACGAAGGCCCGGCCATACCGCTGGGCAAGCAAGGCCACTTTGCCGGCAGCCATATCCTGGTGCCGCGTGCCGGGGTCGCCGTGCACATCAACGCGTTCAACTTCCCAATCTGGGGCATGCTCGAGAAGTTCGCCCCGACCTTCCTGGCCGGCATGCCGTGCATCGTCAAGCCCGCCACCTCGACCAGCTACCTGACCGAAGCCGTGGTGCGCCTGATGAACGCGTCGGGCCTGTTGCCCGACGGCAGCTTGCAGTTGGTGATCGGCAGCACCGGCGACTTGCTCGACCGCTTGCAGGGCCAGGATGTAGTGACCTTTACCGGCTCCGCCGATACTGCCGCCAAACTGCGTGTGACGCCGAACCTGATCCGCAACTCGGTACCGTTTACCGCCGAAGCGGATTCGCTGAACTGCGCAATTCTCGGCCCGGACGTGACCCCGGACAGCGAAGAGTTTGACCTGTACATCAAGGAGGTGGTCCGCGAGATGACCACCAAGGCCGGGCAGAAATGCACCGCCATCCGCCGCGCCATCGTCCCTGCCAAGCATATCGATGCCGTCGCTACCCGCCTGCGCGAGCGCCTGAGCAAGGTGGTGGTGGGCGACCCTTCAGTGGAAGGCGTGCGCATGGGCGCCTTGGCCTCGCATGATCAGCAGCGCGACGTCGGCGAGCGTGTACGCAGCCTGCTGCAGAGCTGCGACCAGCTGTTCGGCGCCAGCGACGGTTTCGCGCCGCATGGTGAGGGTGTTGCCGAAGGCGCGTTCTTTGCGCCGACCCTGCTGCAGGCCCGCGACCCACACGCTGAAGGCGGTGCACACGATATCGAAGCGTTCGGCCCGGTCAGCACGCTGATGGCCTACGAAGACCTTGACGAAGCCCTGGCCCTGGCTGCCCGCGGCAAGGGCAGCCTGGTGGCGACCCTGGTCACTGCCGACCGCGCCGTTGCCGCCAAAGCCATCCCTGTGGCGGCCGCCTGGCACGGCCGCCTGCTGGTGCTGGACCGCGAAGCCGCGCTGGAATCCACCGGGCATGGCTCGCCGCTGCCGCAACTCAAGCACGGCGGCCCCGGCCGCGCGGGGGGCGGTGAAGAGCTGGGCGGCCTGCGCGCAGTCAAGCACTACCTGCAGCGTGCGGCCGTACAAGGCTCACCGAGCATGCTCACGGCAGTCACGGGCGAGTACGTGCGCGGCGCAGAAGTGATCGAGAGCGAAGTGCACCCGTTCCGTCGCTACTTCCAGGACTTGCGTATCGGCGAGTCACTGTTAACCCACCGCCGTACGGTGACCGAGGCAGACCTGGTCAACTTCGGCTGCTTGTCGGGTGACCACTTCTACATGCACTTCGACGAGATCGCCGCCAAGGAATCGCAATTTGGCAAGCGTATCGCCCATGGCTACTTCGTGCTGTCGGCGGCGGCAGGCCTGTTTGTATCCCCTGGCGCCGGCCCGGTGCTGGCCAACTACGGCCTGGATACCCTGCGCTTCATCAACCCGGTAGGCATTGGCGATACCATCCAGGCGCGTCTGACCTGCAAGCGCAAGATCGACCAGGGCAAAGCCAGCCCGTTGGGGCAGCCGCAAGGCGTGGTGGCGTGGGACGTTGAGGTTACCAACCAGCTGGGTGAGCTGGTGGCCAGCTATGACATTCTGACCTTGGTATTGAAGAAGGTTGACTGAGTAGCCTGCCTGCCAAACGATGGGCTGCCTCGCAGCCCATCGCTCATTCGTTCATCAACCCACCACGGCTGGGTCACCCACCGATTGATTGGGCTTGCTCCCGGAAATACGCCAGCTCACGGCGGTAATCCCATACCGTTCGGCCATTGGCCTGCTGACTTTCTTGATCTTTTCCCGCCCGAATTTCGGAATGATGCCGATGCCCGCATCACAGCTGGCCCAATGCCAGGCCTCGGCATTGTCCAACCGTTCCAGGCGGATGATGAAACTGCGCGGTTGGCCATGCAGTTGGTAGTCGATGATGTACAGCTGTGGACCAGGCATCGCAGGGGCCTCCTCTTCTCCATGGATGACCTTTTGATTGATCTGGGCAGTTCCAGAAAATTCAAAAAATTTGCCAACCTAAGACAATCGTTACGATCGCCGTCCGCCGCCATGGCTGTTCTGGCCGCCCTTGCGGCCGGCTTCAGCGGCGCGTTCACGGTCATTGGCGAAGTTGCCACCCGACACCTTGCCGCCTTTGTGCCCGGCGCGGGAGGCTTTTTCCCGATCGTTGGCGAAATTGCCAGAGTTGGTTTCCTTGGTGCCGCCGCGCTGGCTGGTACGTTCTTGATCACGCGCCATTTCGTATCTCCTCGCGATACAAAGGTTGCTAGGCCCTACCTTGATTCCGAGCCAGCAAACACGGGCAATGCTCAATCGAATTGCAGACGGCTGACGGGTGGCGCCAAACGTCCCCAGGCCAAATGCTTGCGTGGCGGCATTAGGCATGCACGCTCCACTGGGTGGAATCAGACTCGATCGGCAGTTCATCGATGGCATGGATCAGCCCGCTCTCCAGTGCCTCCCCGGGCCCCAGTATCCGGGGGTAGGCCATCAGATAACGCGGCACGTCCAGCACTTGGGCACTGCCTTCGGTTCGCTCTGCCACGATTTGAGCGTACAGCTGCAGGTCGTAATCCAGGCTCATGGCGTATTCGGCCATCCTGGCGTGGTCGACCGACCCGTGCAGCGTCCAATGGAAAGGGTGAAACAAGAACTTGCTGAACGCGCAGGCGGTGCGATGCTCGCCCGCCAGAAACAGGATATTGCCCATGGATTCCACCGTCCCCAGGTTGTGGGTATGCAGCGGAATCGGCAGCGCCCGCAGGAAGTTGTACAAGGTAAACCCGTAGCTGCACTCCCCGCCCATGGTCGCGATGTTCAGTTGCAGCAACTGTGCGCCTTGCTGCATGGCGCGCGAACAGGTGTTGATCAGGTTGCCGCAGGTGGATGAGTTGATCGGCCCGGTGAAATGGATGATGTGTCTGGCCATGTTTGCCTCCAGGGTTGGCGGTTCATGCCGGTGAATGGCCAATCCGTCATGGGGTGAAGTCGTCTTTGCACCCGCTATGCGGTGGAGACGCCAACAGCGGCAAAGTTCAACTCTGCGTGCATTACCCGTTGGTCAACCGTGCTGAACCTCACCGCCGCGCATCAGTCGCACCTTCAGAGCGACCACTCAAAAAGCTGGCAATGAGGAAGGCAGCGTGAGCGAGATCCGTATTGGTATATCAGGTTGGCGCTATGGCCCTTGGCGCAAGGATTTCTACCCCAAAGGGCTGCGCCAGGACAGTGAACTCGCGTTCGCCTCGCGGGCAGTCAACAGCATCGAGATCAATGGCTCGTTCTATAGCCTGCAGACGCCCGAACGGTATCGGGGGTGGCGTGAGGAGACGCCGGACGGCTTTGTATTCTCGGTAAAGGGGCCTCGTTACATCACCCATGTACGCCGGCTCAAGGACATCGAAGCGCCGGTGGCCAATTTCTTTGCTTCCGGGCCTTTGTTGCTGGGCGACAAGCTGGGCCCGTTTCTGTGGCAGTTCCCACCCAACATGAAGTTCGACGAAGCGCGCTTTGCGCGGTTTCTGGCGCTGCTGCCGCGTAACCGCAAAGCAGCGCGCGAATGCGCACAAGGGTGTGACGAGCGGCTCAAGGGCAATGGCGGCACCGACATCAAAGGCAACGCACGCTTGCGCCACGCCGTGGAAATCCGCCACGAGAGCTTTCTTTGCGAAGCCTTCGTGAAGCTGTTGCGCAAACACCGCGTGGCACTCGTCGTGGCCGACAGTGCAGGCAAATGGCCCTATGTCGAGGATGTCACGGCCGATTTCGTCTACATGCGCCTGCACGGTGATGTGGAGCTCTACAGCAGTGGCTACACGGCGCAGGCCTTGCGCCACTGGAAACAGCGCATTCTGCGCTGGAGCCAAGGCAGCCAGGCAGACGACGCACACACCGTGCTACCCGGTGCACCGCCCACGCGGGCCACGCGTGATATCTACTGCTACTTCGACAACGACCAGAAGGTCCACGCGCCCTACGATGCCCGGCGCCTTCTGGAGAAGTTGAAGCTGGACTATGACCTGCTCACCGAACCCGGTGTCGAGCCGGAGGTTGAGCTGTGAACAAGACCTTGCCCACACCGCGTTGCATCATCGACAACGTCACCACGGTACAAAGGCTGACCGTGCTGACCCTCAACGTGCACAAGGGCTTCACCCCCTTCAACCGGCGTTTCATCCTGCCTGAGCTGCGCGATGCCGTGCGCGCCACCGGCGCCGACCTGGTGTTTCTTCAAGAGGTGCACGGCAGCCACCAGCAGCATGCCGAGCGCCACGCAGCCTGGCCGGAAACGCCGCAGTACGAGTTTCTGGCCGACAGCATGTGGCCGCAGTTCGCCTATGGCCGTAACGCTGTGTACCCCCATGGCGACCACGGCAATGCCTTGCTGTCGAAATTCCCCATCAGCCAGTTCGACAACCGGGATGTTTCCATCGACGGCAATGAGCAGCGTGGCCTGCTCCATTGCCGCCTGGAGGTGCCTGGGCATAAAGAGGTGCATGCAGTGTGCGTGCACCTGGGCCTGCGGGAATCACACCGCCAGCGTCAGGTGCGCTTGTTGCTGGAGCTGCTCGACAGCTTGCCGCCCGATGCGCCGGTGATCATTGCCGGCGATTTCAATGACTGGCGCCTGAAAGCGGATGTGGCGCTGTCCGAACACCTGGTCGAAGCCTTTGGCGAGCGTTTCGGCACCCCGGCGCGCAGTTTTCCGGCGCGCTTGCCGCTGCTGCGGCTTGACCGCATCTACCTGCGCAATGCCATGCCTAGCAAGGCGCAGGTGCTGTCGAAATACCCATGGTCGCACCTTTCCGACCATGCCCCCCTCACTGCGGAGATCAGCCTATGAACCGACCTTGGCTAGAGGGCAACAGCGTGCAGCTGTTGATCAATGGCGAACAGTATTACCCGCGCGTGTTTGAAGCGATGGCCCAGGCGCGGGAGGAAATCCTGCTGGAGACGTTCATCATCTTTGATGACAAGGTCGGCCAGCAGTTGCAGCAGGTGCTGATAGATGCCGCGCAGCGGGGCGTGCGCGTCGAAGTGGCGGTCGATGGTTACGGCACTGCCGACCTGCCCGACACGTTCATCTCGGCCATGACCGAAGCCGGCGTCAACTTTCATGCCTTCGACCCACAGCCCAGGCTGGTGGGCATGCGCACCAACCTGTTCCGCCGTCTGCACCGCAAGATCGTGGTCATCGATGGGCAGCGCGCGTTCATCGGCGGTATCAACTACAGTGCCGATCACCTGGGCGATTACGGCCCCATGGCCAAGCAGGACTATGCCGTGGAGGTTACTGGCCCGGTGGTTGCGCAGGTGCATGCTACCAGCCGTCGCCTGATGTCCCCCGTGCTGCAGCCACCCAGTGAGGTGCGGCCTGTCACCGAGGCCACCGGGGCTATCACTGCCTTGCTGGTCGAGCGCGACAATGGCCAGCGCAGAACGGCCATCGAAGCCCAGTACCTGCAAGCCTTCCGCGCTGCCCGGCAGCGTATCGTGGTGGCCAATGCCTATTTCTTTCCGGGTTACCGGTTGCTGCGGGAGCTGCGCAATGCGGCGCGGCGTGGGGTGGACGTGACCTTGATCTTGCAAGGCCAGCCAGACATGCGCTGGGTACGGGCCTTGTCGCGGCTGCTGTACAACTACCTGCTGCGTGACGGTGTGCACATTCACGAATACTGCCGCCGGCCGTTGCATGGCAAGGTTGCGCTGGTCGATGACCAGTGGGCCACTGTCGGCTCAAGCAATCTCGACCCATTGAGCTTGTCGTTGAACCTTGAAGCCAACCTCTTCATCCGCGATCACGGCTTCAACCAACAGTTGCATCAGCACCTGCAGTCGCTGGCCAGCGAACAGTGCAAGGCCGTCACCCTGGAACGCATGGTCCGCGGTTACTGGTGGCGGGCGCCGCTGATTTTCCTGTGCTTCCACGCCATCCGTCACTTCCCCCGGATTGCCGGCTGGTTCCCGGCGCACCGCCAGCGCCTGCGCTCGGTGCAGCCGGAGGTGGAAGCCCACGGCGATATGCATGAGGGACAAACGTGATGGCGCGAAAACGTTGGCAAATCTGGGCCAAGCGCCTGTTCACCTTGCTCTTCCTTTTGTTGATTCCAGCCTTGCTGTTCATGCTGGCGCGCAACCTGGACTGGAACGAGGTGCGCCAGTCGCTGCTGGCCTACAAGCCTGGCACTTTAGCGATCGGGTTGGCGGTTGCGCTGTTCAGCTACCTGACGTTTGCCAGCTACGACCTGCTGGCGCGTGCCTATACAGGCCACAACCTGCCTGCCAGGCAGGTGTTGCCTGTGGCTTTCGTCTGTTATGCGTTCAACCTCAACTTCACTACCTGGGTGGGCGGCGTCGCGTTGCGTTATCGGCTGTACGGCCGGCTTGGCCTGGATACCGCGACGATCACCCGCATCCTGACCCTGGGCCTGCTCACCAACTGGATGGGTTACATGTTGCTGGCTGGTACAGTGTTTGCCCTGCGCCTGGTGGACCTGCCGGACAACTGGGCAGTTGGAGCAGCTGGCTTGCAACTGATTGGCTTTGGCTTGCTGGCGATTGCCATCGGCTACCTGCTGGCCTGCGGCTTTGCGAAAAAGCGTACTTGGCAGTGGCGTGAGCATGAAGTCACCTTGCCTGGCTGGCGTCTGGCGCTGGCCCAGGTTGCCCTTGGTGCCAGCAACTGGGCGTTGATGGCACTGCTGATCTTCTGGTTACTGCCTGGCGAAGCCTTCTACCCGTCGATCCTCGGGATTCTGCTCATCAGTTGCGTGGCGGGCGTGGTGGCGCACATCCCGGCCGGGCTTGGGGTGCTTGAAACGGTATTTCTGGCGTTGCTGCATGGCCAGATGCAACAGGGCACGCTGGTAGCGGCGTTGCTGGGGTATCGCACGCTGTATTACCTGCTGCCCCTGCTGTTGGCAGTCATTACGTACCTGATTCTGGAAAAACGCGCTAAGGCCATGCGCCAGCGTGATAATCCAGCCTAGCGCTCTACAGGGCCTCGGCCCGGGAAACTGGGGCTGCTGCGCAGCCCTTCGCCGTCAAGCCAGCGCCTACAGGAGGGCGAGATTCCTTGTAGGAGCTGGCTTGCCGGCGATGGGCCGCGCAGCGGCCCCGATCAATTAGGACTTATCCTCCTCATCAACCACATCATCGGTCCACGGCTCTCCGTCCAATGGCGCCGAACGCGCCAGTTCAGCCTCATCCAGCCCAAAGCCGCCGCCAATCTCGTTAGCATTGACCTGCCGCAACGACTGGTCTGCCGGCCCTTCGCCGTCACCGTCCTCGTACGGGTCGCGGGCACCGGTCTCGTCCAGCAAGGTATCCGGGCTCATGTCGTCATAAGTGACGTTGTCTTCGTGCAGGCTGTCGCTCAACGCTTCGCCACCCGTCATGCCGCTTTCGGCGACGCGCTGTGGCGCAAACGCGTGCTCATCTTCACGAGCAGGTCGTTCGTCGCCCACCCGCCCTTCGCGTTCGTCGTGACGGTCACTGAAATCCAGCTCATGGACACTGCCCATGCGGTCTTCGGTGTCGTCGATTTCGGTAGGTGTGTAAGGTTTGGGTCCATCGGGGCGTGACATGTGCGTACTCCGTCAGTGGGCTATACACGGTCGACTGCGCCCACCACGGGAAAATTCAGAGTTTTTACGCCGAGGGCTGGGCCGCTGGTTGCGCACGGTGCAGTTCATTGGTCAGGTGCAGCCGCATCGCTGCCCGAGCGGCATCGGCGTCTTGGTGCGCGAGCGCAGCGTAGATCTGCTCGCGCTCACGCACCTGTTGTGCGCGTTGCTGTTGGGTGACGTTGTTCTGCGCGCCACGCATCAAAGTATCGGCCAAGTGGCGCATGGCATCGATAAAGAAGCTGTTGCCGGTGCACAGGGCAATTTGCAGGTGAAACTCGAATACGATACGCGTGCTGTCCTGGTGCAACGGCCCAACGGCATTGGCTTCGCCCAAGGCGTCGGCAATGGCCTGCAACTGGCTTGACGTAGCCCGCTGCGCAGCAAGCGCGGCGCACTCTACCTCCAGGCTCAGGCGCAATTCGATGAGCGCCACCGCATCGAGGGCGCTGCCCTTCTCGTGCTGGCTGTCCTGAAAGTCGCCTGGCCGGGTGGTGTCGACCACGAACGTGCCGATGCCCCGACGGGTCTCGACCAGGCCCTCTGCCTGCAGCCGCGACATCGCTTCGCGAACCACGGTACGGCTGACCTTGCGCGCCTCGGTAAAGGCTTGCTCGGTCGGCAGCTTGGTGCCCGCCGGTAGCTCGCCGGCCAGTATGCTACGCGACAGTTCAAGCACCAGCTGCTGGGCCAGGCTGACACGTCGATCAGGGTTGACACGCTCCATCAGAGGATCCATTCAAAAACCAGACGATGAACGATTGTAACCGCAGTTTTACGTCAAAACGCACTATAATGCCCGCTGATCTCACAAGAGCACGATGATGTCTGACCTCACGGCTATTGCCCGAATCAAACCTCGCCGCCTGGCCGAATCGTTGGTCGAACGCTTTGCCCAACGCATGCGTGACGGCACCCTCAAGCGTGGCGACAAACTGCCCACCGAAACGCAGATCATGGCCGCCGAAAGCGTCAGTCGCTCGGTGGTGCGTGATGCCTTGTCGCGCATGCAGGCGGCAGGCCTGGTCGAGACCCAGCATGGCGTTGGTACCTTCGTCCTCGACATGCCGGCACCGGAAGGCTTCAACGTCGGGCCCGCTACCATTGTGCTGTTGTCCGACGTCCTCGACCTGCTGGAGTTCCGCCTAAGCCTGGAAGTCCAGGCTGCAGGCATGGCTGCCGAACGGGCCACGCCACAGGCCATCGACGAGCTGGAGCAAGCGTTGCAGGCGTTGCTGCAAGGCCCGGAAAAGTCGGGCAGTACCACCAACGCCGACTTCCAGTTCCACCTGAAGATCGCCAAAGCGGCCGGCAACCCGTACCTCATCGACATCATGAAACACCTGGGCACCAAGCTGATCCCGCGCACCCGGATGAACTCCGCCTATACCGGGCAGAGCAACCGCAGCACCTACCTGGCGGGGATCAACGCCGAACACCAGCAAATCTTCGACGCCATCGTCAGCCAGCAAGTCGATGCGGCGCGTGCGGCCATGTTCCTGCATTTGAGCAATAGCCGCATGCGCCTGCGCGAGGCGCAGAAACACCAGGCGGTCTACAGCGAGTGAGCCGCTTCAGGCGCCGGTTGCACATCCTCAAAGACCAACCCGTCGCTGGCACTGACCTGCCACGGGTTGGCACTGCCGGTTTCGCTGAAGTGGACCGTGTCGAACCGTGAGCCCTTCAAGCCATCGATCTTGGCCTTGGCCGGCCCGCTGAAACGCACGCGCTCGAAGGACAGGCCTTGGTGATAAGCGCCGTGCAGGCTGTCGCCCTTGACCTCGATCGCCGCCAACTGGGCATTCTCGACCGTGACATTGCTAACCCGCACATCGCGGAACTGGCCAGCGATGGTCGACTTCTTGTAGTCCAGCTTGGCGTTCGGGTCGTTGTAGTCGAGGGTGAAAATGAACGCCTGCTTGACCGTATTGCGCATTGCCGAATCGCGGAACACCACATTACGCGCGCCACCGCCCATGAAGTTGGTGCTCTTCATGCGTAAGCCGGTATCGGTGCCGTCAGACACGTTATCTTCGGCCAGGATGTTCTGGATCCACGCCCCCGTGTGGCTGCCAGCCACGACCATGCCGTGGCCCTTGCGGAAGTAGTTGTTGAAGATCCACGCGTCTTCCTGGGGCTTTTGCTTGACCGCATCGGCGCCGGTGCCGGCTGCGAAGTTGACGCAGTCATCGCCGGTGTCGAAGAAGTTGTTGAACACCAATGCGCCGCGGCTGTTGGCAAACTCGATGCCATCGCCGTTGTTGGCGTCGTAGGTCTTGTGCGTGGTGTTGGCCAGCACCACGTTCTCGGTCTCTAGGTTCATGATGCCGTGATAAGCCGGGTTGAGGACCGTGAAGCCGCCGTAGAACACGTTCTTGACGTTGCGTAAGGTGACCAGCGACGAGCGCATTTGGCCATAGGCGTCCTTGACGTTCATGCCTTCGGCCACGGCGCGAGCGACCTGGGCCTTGGCCAGCACGCCGTCTTGCAGGTAGCGGGTGTTGTCGCTGGGCAGGTAGAACGGCAGCGGTTGGCCACGTTCATCGACGATGTCGGCGTTGCGCTTCCAGCCGTTACCATCAATCACCCCTTTGCCGACGATACGAATGTTCTCGAATGCCTGGTGCGCGCGCGGGTCCCGCGGCAAGGCGTTGATCAGCGAGGCCGGGCGTACGGTGGTGGAATACGGGTACTGGATATAGCCATCGCGGGGGTAGTCTTCGGCGCGCTCGGACCCGAGCAGGGTCGCGCCCTCGGCGATTTCCAGGGTCATGTTGCTTTTGAGGTACAACGAGCCGCTTTTGTAGGTACCTGCTGGCAGCAGCACTTTGCAGCCGACGGTACACGCGTCGATGGCCTTCTGGATGGCGGCAGTGTCGAGGGTCTGGCCGTCGCCCTTGGCGCCATAGTGGCGCACGTCGAACAGTGCCGGCACGGCGGTGGTACGTTGCACGATGACCGGGCTGTCGGCCGATTCCTTGCCGGCGTGGTCCACCGAGCGCACGGTGAAGCGGTATTCGGTGTCGGGGGCCAGGCCAACTGCGGTGTAACTGTGGAGGGCGATACGGTGGTGGAAATTGCGCGTGTCCTGCTCGTAGAAGCGGTCGATATAGGGTTTGGCCGGGGATACTTGTCCGTTGTTGGCGTTGCTGCCACCGAGCAGCTTGCCATTGGCGTAGACGTGGTAATCGGCGATGTCGGCAGGGTCGGCGGGTTTCTCCCAGACCAGGATTATCTGCTGGTCGTCGTAGGCCAGCGTCGGGACCAGGACTTTGCTTGGCGCTTCGAGTGCCCATAGGGGTGAACTGAAGCCGAGCGCCAGGAGAGTCAGCAGTGATCGGGGGGTCGCGGTGTTTGCATGCGGCATGGGGTTATCTTCCTTGTTTTTGCCTGTGACAGTTGTGACTTGGGGGCCGCTTTGCGGCCCATCGCAGGCAAGCCAGCTCCTACCGGGCAGCGGTGGCCTGTGGGAGCTGGCTTGCCTGCGATGGGCTGCGCAGCAGCCCCGGGTCGCTTCAGACGAGCGCCATACGCGGCGATTCAGCACTGAAATCGCGGCTGGCCTGCACCAGCATGCGGGTGTAGTCGTGGCTGGCCAGGTCCTGGCTCAAGGCTTGGCTGTCCAGGCGCTCGACAATCCGCCCCTGTTGCATCACCGCGACCTTGTCGCACAAATGGCTGACCACACCCAGGTCGTGGGTCACCATCAGGTAGGTGAGTTTCTCGCGCTGACGCAGGTCCGCCAGCAGGTTGAGAATCTCTGCCTGCACCGACACATCGAGCGCCGACGTCGGCTCGTCCAGCAGCAACACCCGGGGTTCGAGAATCAGCGCCCGGGCGATCGCCACGCGCTGGCGTTGCCCGCCTGACAGCTGGTGCGGGTAGCGGTAACGGAAGCTGTCGTTCAAGCCGACCTTGACCAGGATGTCGTTGATGCGGTCATCGCGCTCGCCCAGGCCATGAATGGTCAATGGCTCGCGCAACGCGGTGTCGATGGTGTGCCGCGGGTGTAGCGAACCGTAAGGGTCCTGGAACACCATCTGGACCTTGCGAAAGTGCTCCTTGGGCAGCTTGTGCTGCAGCGGGACGCCGGCAATGCTCAGCGCCCCGCTCCAGTGCCGGTACTGCCCAGCCAGGCAGCGCAAGACCGTGGTCTTGCCCGAGCCCGACTCGCCTACCAGGCCGAACGACTCGCCGTCTTCAACCGTCAGGTCGACATCGTGCAGCACCTGGTTGCAGGCGGCGCCCACACCAAAACTCAGGTTCAGCGATTGTGCTTGGATCATGCTCATGTCAGTTCCCTCAGCAGGTGAGCCACAGCGGGTCGCGTTGCAGGACCGGCAGGCGTGGGCGGCGGTTGTCCATGCTCGGCAGGGCCGCCAGCAGGCCACGGGTATAGGGGTGTTCGGCGTATTGCAGGTCGCAGGCGGCCAGCGACTCGACCACCCGCCCGGCATACATCACCAGCACCCGGTCGCAGTAGTTGCGCACCAAGTTGAGGTCATGGCTGACGAAAATCAGCCCCATCTGCTGTTCCACCACCAGTTCTTCGAGCACATTGAGCACCTGCTGGCGTACCGACACATCCAGCGCCGAGGTCGGCTCATCCGCGATGATCACCTCCGGGTTGGTGATGACCATCATGGCGATCATGATGCGCTGGCCCATGCCGCCGCTGACTTCATGGGGGTACAGGTTGTAGACCCGTTTGGGGTCACGGATATGGACCTTTTCCAGCATCAGCAAGACCCGCTCACGGGCCTCGCTGCGGCTGGCCTTATGGTGCGCCAGGTAGGCCTCGGCAATCTGATCGCCCACCTTGACCACCGGGTTGAGCGAGTACTTGGGGTCTTGCATGATCATCGAAATGCGCTGGCCGCGAATCTTCTGCATGGCCTTTTCGCTGGCACTGAGCAAGTCGACATCGCCGAACTGCAGCGCCTTGGCAGTGATCTGCGTGCTATTGGGGTGCAGCTTGAGCAGGCTGCGCCCGACGGTGGACTTGCCCGAACCGGACTCGCCGACGATGGCGAGCTTCTCACGGCCCAAGGTGAACGACACATCGCGTACCGCGTGCATTTCTTTCTTGCCATTGACGAAGCGCACATTGAGCGAATCGACAGTGAGTTTGAGCGTCGACATAAAGCCTCCAGTTACTCGCTACGCGGGTCGAGAATGTCCCGCAGGCCATCGCCCAACAGGTTGAACGCCAGGCTCACCAGCATGATCGCGGCCCCCGGTACGGCCACCAGCCACCAGCATTCGAGCATGTAGCGTCGGCCGGTGGAGATCATCGCGCCCCACTCCGGCAACGGCGCCTGCGCGCCCAGGCCAAGAAAGCCCAATGCAGCCGCGGTGAGGATGATGCCGGCCATGTTCATGGTCAGGCGGATGATCACCGACGACAGGCACATCGGCACGATGTGGCGCAGGATGATCCGCGTCGACGACGCGCCCTGCAGCTCGACCGCAACGACGAAGTCAGCCTTGCGCAGCGACAGCGTTTCGGCCCGCGCCAGGCGAGCGATTGGTGGCCACGAGGTCAGCGCGATGGCGACCACGGCATGCTCCAGGCCAGGGCCGAGCGCGGCGATGAACGCCAGTGCCAGCACCAGGCTTGGGAACGAGATGAAGATGTCGGTGATGCGCATGAACACGGTGTCGACGACGCCACCGAAATACCCCGACACCGTGCCGATGAACAACCCGATCGGGCCGACGATCACGGTCACCAGGGTAATGATGTACAGGGTGATGCGTGAGCCATACACCAGCCGGCTGAAAATGTCGCGGCCGTACTCGTCAGTGCCGAACCAGTGTGCGGCACCGGGTGCTTGCAGGGCGTTGGCGAGGTTTTGCACGACCGGGTCATGGGTGGCGATCCACGGCGCGAAGGCGGCGACCACCACCAGCAGCAAGGCCACCAGCAGGCCTGCCAGGGTCATCGGGTTGCGCAGCAGGTGGCGCAGCACCCGCAGGCTGCTTTTGTACAGCGCATCGACACTTGAAGCGGGTGTGCTGTCGGCCTGCGGCTTGTCGCTTGAAACGGTAGAAGACAGGTTGGCAATCATCGGCATGTTCTCGATGTGAAATCATGGCCACCTGGGGCGCCCGCAGACGCCCTCGGCAGTGTTCAGCGTTGCTTGTAGACACCCAGGTAACGGGTCGCCTCGGCGTCATCGCCGGTGAAGCCCTTGACGTCCACTGCACTGACGGCGGTGTCGGTCATCTGCGAGATCATCATGATCGGGCCGACCTGTTGGTCGTAACGCTGCTGTGCCTGGTGGTACAGGTTCAGGCGCTTGCCGGCGTCACGCTCGACCCCAGCCTGGTCGATCAGCGCATTCAGCTGTTGGTCGAAGAACGACGCGCGCCAGCCCTGGAAGTTGGGCAGCCCGGCGGCATCGCTGTTGTCGGGGTTGTAGACGAAGGTGCGCAGGCTGAAGTACGGGTGCGGGTAGCGTTCGGCCCCACGGGCCACGATCATTTCAAAGTTGCGCGCACGCATGGCGCCGTACACCTGGTTGCCGGTGCCGGTGACGATGCTGGCCTTGATGCCGCCTTCGGCCAGGGTCGATTGCATGCGCGCGGCAATGTCGATGAAGGGCGGTTCGGACAGCGTCCGCAGGGTGGTGCTGAAGCCTTGCGGGTAGCCGGCTTCGCTCAGCAACGCCTTGGCTTTGGCCACGTCGAGCCGGTAGCCAGGGTCTGGCAGGCGCGCGTCGAGGCCCAGTTGCATCGGCTGCTGGTTGAGCATGCCGTAATGCGGCATGACCTGTTCGTCGATGCCTTTGTAATCAATCAGGTAACGCACAGCTTCGCGTACCTTCGGGTTGGCGAACTCGGGCTGCTTCATGCTCATCGCCACGTAGTACATGGTGCCACGCTGCAAGGGCTGCACCTGCAGTTGATCAGAGCGCTCGACGGCCTTGATATCCGGTGCGGCCATGCCGTAGGCGAGGTCCAGGTCACCGCGTTCGAGCATCAGGCGCAGCGATTGCGACTCGGTCATGTGCCGCACCAGCACCCGCTTCATTTTCGCCGGGCCAGCCCAGTAGCCGTCAAAACGGTTCATCACCAACGCATCGTTGGCACTCCACTTGGCCAGCGTGAACGGGCCGCTCCCCGCTTCATGGGTGACCAGCCAAGCGGCGCCGAGGTCGCCGTTTTTCTCGTGCTTCAGCACTTCGAGGCGGTCGACGATGACCGCACTGGGCGAGGTTGCCAGCGAGTCGATCAACAGCAACGGGTCGGTCGGTTGTGGCAAGTCGACCACCAGGGTCTGCGCATCGGTGGCGCGAATCAGCGCCTGGATGTTGTCGACGTTGTAGCCGTAAGCCTTCCAGGTGGTGGCCAGGCCGAAGTTGAGCTTCATCACCCGGTACAGCGACCAGGCCACGTCCTCGGCGGTCAGCGGGTTGCCGGAATGAAATTTGACGTCGTTGCGCAAATGGAAGGTGATCTGCTTGCCGTCTTCGCTGATGTCCCAGCGTTCGGCCAGCTGTGGCAGGTGTTTTTCCGGGTTGCCCTGGTCGCGCTTGACCAAGGTGTCGTACAGGTTGGCGTTGACCCCGGAGGCATCCAGGCCCGGCGCATTGGCCGGGTCGATGGAAAACAGGTTGACCATGCTCATGCCGACGATCAACTGGTCGGCAGGGGTCTTGGCCTGCACGGCGGCCATCGGCGCCAGGGCCAGGATTGCACCCAGCAGGCTCATGTGCAGCGGGGGAAGTGCAGTCTTCATGTGGGCGTCCTTCTTTTTA
This sequence comes from Pseudomonas sp. B21-031, assembly GCF_024748985.1. Lineage (NCBI taxonomy): Bacteria > Pseudomonadati > Pseudomonadota > Gammaproteobacteria > Pseudomonadales > Pseudomonadaceae > Pseudomonas > Pseudomonas sp. B21-031. Next base: position 2,917,245 of record NZ_CP087181.1, read on the forward strand.
TAGTTATGCAATGTGTTCACGCAGCCCCTGGGGGCTTAGCGGGTCCTGGGGTCGAACACCTTGTACAGAGCATCGCTGATCAGGTTGAGGGCGACGAAAATCAGGCCGATCACCAGCACGCAGCCCATCACCGCGTTCATGTCACCGAGCATCAGGCTGCTGGTGAGGTATTGGCCAAAGCCCGGCCAGGCGAACACCGTCTCGATCAGCACCGCGCCTTCGAGCAGCGAGCCGTAGGCCAGCGCCACCACGGTCAGCAGTTGCACGAGGATGTTGCGAAACGCATGGCCCCATACCACCTGGCGCCGCGACAGGCCCTTGACCCGCGCCGTGATGATGTATTCCTGCGACAACTGCTCGAGCATGAAGCTGCGCGTCATGCGGCTGATATAGGCCACCGAGTTCAAGCCCAGGATCAGCCCCGGCAAGATGATGTGGCGCAAGGCACTGCTGAACGCCTCCCAGTCACGCGCCAGGGCGGTGTCGATCAGCAGCAAGCCGGTCACGTCCGGGACCATGCCGTCGTAGGCGAGGTCGATACGCCCTGCCCCGCCCGCCCAGCCGAGCCAGGCGTAGAACACCAGCAGGCCCATCATGCCCACCCAGAAAATCGGCGTGGAGTAACCAAACAAAGTGATCACCCGGGCCACATGGTCGCCCAGCTTGCCCTGGTTGCTGGCGGCAACCACACCCAGTGGCAGGCCGATGAGGATGCCGAACAGGATTGCCAGCGTGGCCAGCTCGATGGTCGCCGGGAACACCCGCTTGATGTCCTCCAGCACCGGATGGCCGGTGAGCAGCGCATTGCCGAAATCACCGTGCAGCAAATCGTTGAGGTACAGCCCGAACTGGGTCCAGATCGGCTTGTCCAGGCCCATCGCCTGGTAGACCTGGTCATAAGTGGAGCTGTCGGCGTCCGGCCCGACCACGGCCAGCACCGGGTCCAGCGGCATCACCCGACCAATGAAGAACGTCAGCGCCAACAGGCCGAGCAAGGTCACCAGGACCGTGCTGGCGCGTCGGGCAGTGGCAGACACGCGGGTGCCCAGCACAGAGGCAGTCGAAAGCAACATAACAGGCTCCTGAAAAAGCGTTCAGCAAACACCGAGGCGTAAGGGGCGCGGGCGCCCCCGTCCCGCTCATCGCGACTTGTAGACGTCTTTGTAACGGGTGGTGGCCGCGCTGTGGGCCTGATAGTTCTGCACGTCGTGGTACAGCACCACGGTGTCGGTCATCTGCGAGACCGGCAGAATCGCGCCCACCTGGGCGTCCAGGGACGTCTGGATCTGCTGGTACTGGGCCAACTGCCGCGCCTTGTCCGGTTCGACTTCGGCCTGCTCGATGAGGGTGTTCAACTCAGGGCTGTAGAACGACGTACGCCAGCCCTGGAAGTTGCTCAGCTTGGCTTCGTCACGGTTGTCCGGGTTGTACACCAGGGTGCGCAAGCTGGAATGCGGATGCCGCTCGGCACCGCCGCCGCCGCGGCCCACCAGGATGTCGAAGCTGCGTTCGCGCATGGCGCCGTAGATCTGGTTGCCGGTACCGGTGACGATGGTGGCCTGGATGCCGGCCTGGGCCAGGGTGGCCTGCAGGCTGGAGGCAATGTTGATGAACGGGGGTTCGGTGAGCACGCGGATGGTGGTCTTGAAACCATTGGGGTAACCGGCTTCTGCCAGCAGTTTTTTCGCTTCGGCCACGTTCAGGCTATAGCCGGGGTCGTCCAGGCGTGCCGGCAGGCCCAGCGGCAGCGGGCGCTGATTGAGCTGGCCGTAATGCGGCATGACGGTCTGGTTGATGCCCTGGTAGTCGATCAGCGAACGCACGGCCTTGCGCACGCGGGCGTCGTCGTAGGGTTTTTGTTTGACGCTCAGCGCCACGTAGTAGAGCGTGCCGCGCTGCACGGTCTCGGTGCGCACCTTGTCGGACTTCTCCAGCGCTTCGATGTCCGGGGCGGACATGCCCTTGGCCAGGTCCAGGTCGCCGCGCTCCACCATCAGCCGCAGCGACTGCGATTCGGTCATGTTGCGCATGACGATGCGCTTGAGCTTGGCCGGGCCACCCCAATAGCCGTCGAAACGGCTCATCAGGATCACGTCGTTGGCACGCCAATCGTTGAGGATGAACGGGCCGCTGCCAGCGGCATGGGTGGTCAGCCAGGCGGCGCCCATGTCGTCGCCCTTCTGGTGCTGCTGGACGACCTTGCGGTCGAGGATGAACGCGCTGGGCGAGGTCGCCAGGGTGTTCAGCACCAACAGCGGGTCGGTCGGCCGCGGCAGTTCGAGGACAAAGGTGTGTTCATCGCTGGCGCGCATGTACTGGGCGACGTTACCTGCCGTGAAGCCGTAGGCCTTCCAGGTCGAGGCCAGGGCCAGGTTGAGCTTGAGGATGCGCTGCAGTGACCAGGCGACGTCCTCGGCGCTGAACGCGTTGCCTGACTGGAACTTCACGCCTTCGCGCAACTTGAAGGTGAGGGTCTTGCGGTCATCGCTGACCTGCCAGCTTTGCGCCAGCGCCGGCACCAATTGGTCCGGTCGCTGCGCGTCCTGCACCAGCAGCATGTCGTACAGGTTGGCGTTGACCTCGGAAACGTCCAGCCCGGTGGCACCCGCTGGGTCGAGGGACAACAGGTTGATCATGCTCATGCCGACGATCAACTGATCGGCCGGCGTCTTGGCGTAAGCAGCAGGTACCGAGGTCATTGCCAGCGATGCAGCAAGGACCCCTGCCCAGAATGTGGGGAGAACGCTCATGTGAGATTGCCTTTTTATAGTTATTGGACTCTCGGGCGGCACGCGAGGGCGCGTGCCGCCATGCACGAATCAGAAGCGTTGCAGCGTGTGGGTCTCGACGTAGTCGAAATCGATCTCTTCACCCAGGCCCGGCAGGTCCGACAGGTGCACGAAGCCGTCCTTGTCCATCGGGTCGACCAGGCGCTTGAGGTAGGCCGGTACTTCGTCGTAGTCGAGGAACGGGTGCAGCAGGCCGCGCTCGTACCAGGTGCAGTTCTTGATCGCCCCGACCACGGCCAGGTTGGCTGCGCCGTTGCCGTGGATCTCGCAGTCCATGCCAAATGACTCGGCCATGTGCGCCACCTTCAGGCATGGGGCGATGCCACCAACCCCGGCAACGCCGGCACGCAGGATGTCACACACATCGTTCTTGACCCAGCTGGCCCGGCTCAGGTGCTTGCCACCCAGGCTTTCCGGGCCCAGTACCGGGATGTCCAGCTGGCTGGACAGCCAGGCATAGGATTCGGCGGAGTCTTCCATCATCGGCTCTTCGAACCAGGCGAAGTCGAGCTTTTCCAGGGCACGGCCGATGGTCAGGGCGTCGGTGCGGCTGTACCAGTGGTAGCCGTCGATCATCAGGGCGATGTCCGGGCCGACCGCCTCGCGCACTGCGGCGCAGGCTTTGATATCCATGCTTACGCTGGGCGCGAACGACACAGGCGGCATCCAGGTGTGCAGCTTGATCGCTTTGTAGCCGCGTTTGACCAGGGTTTCGGCAAAGCGCCCGTATTCCTCAGGGGTCGACAGGCCACCTTCAAGCTCGTCGCCACACATGGTCGAGCCATACGCAGGCACCTTGTCGCGGTAGCCACCAATCAACTTGTGCACCGGCACGTTGAGCTTGCGCCCGGCCCAGTCCCACAAGGCCTGCTCGACCAGCGCCAGGGCGCGATCGGTCAACTGGCTGGCACTGCCGCGCTGCCAGTGGGCGAGGTCGTGCCAGATCTTCTCGCGGTCGAAGGCGTTTGCGCCGACCAGCACCTTGCGCACGAAACCGTCGAGCACGTAGGGGCGGATCAGTTCAGGGGCACCCAGTGCATAGCCTTCATTACCGCATTCGGTAGTGATGCGCAGCAGCGCCATCTTGGCCTGGGTTACGTCACCGGGGTGGGCATGGCCGGCGCTGTCGACAGCGCGGCGCGTGGGGTAGGAAAAAACCTGGACGTTTACAGCAGTGATGATCATGGACGTCTGAGCCTTCTTATTGGATTTGTGGCGGGTGAGTCACGCTCTGGAGGTCATCCTACGTCATCATACAACTTTTGAAAAGCACTCCTTAAAAACTTTAAAAACTGCCGTTGTCGGCTGCTTTTCTACCTCTTTTGGGATGCTTGTCTCATTCCAATGGTTGCGATAAAGCGTCTATATCAGGCATTTCAAGGGCTGATTGAAAGGTCATCCGACAACCACTGAAGAAATCGTAGACAACCGAAATGTTGTACGATAACTTTGCCGAATCTGATCGCGGCGCCCTGCCCCCCTACCGCATCCGATCGTGACTACCCGCTTCAAAACGACCTCAACAAAAACAAGAAAAGAAGATCGAATGAACACCACACTCCGCACTCTCATTGCTGTCAGTACACTCGGCCTGTCGTTTTATGCCTGCGCAGACTCGGCCAGCATCAACTACCGCCACGGCTACACCGAAGACGACAGCATCCATTCCGACCGGATCAAGCTGAACTACCGGATGGACACTGGCCTGGGCTTCGCCGCCGAGATCAAGTACAAGACCGCCGGCGACCGCGAGGACGTGGCGTACGACAACATGGTCAACAACGGCCATGAGTTCACCGTGGACTACAACTACAAGCTGAGTCCCAAGTCGACCCTCACCCCCGCGTTCCAGATGGACAGCTCGAAGGACGCCACCACCTACAAGTTCGGCTTGAAGTACAACTACAAGATCAGCGACACCTGGTACGTCGCCACCCGTGTGCGGCACGACGCGCGCAACCTAGACCGCGACCAGATCGACCACTCCAAGGCAGACCGCGCCAAGGACAATCAGAACACCACTCGGCTCGAAGGCTGGCTCGGCTATACCCCGAAAGGGCCGTGGGCCTTCGAGTACCAGTACATTTATTTCGACACCGACTACATCCGCTACGACAACAAGAAGAGCGACTACGAGCAGAACCTGATCGTCAAGTACAAGCTCAACAAGCAGTGGGCGCCGTTCATGGAAGTGGGTGACATCAAGGTCAACGCCTATACCGACGACCGCCAGGCCCGCTGGCGCCTGGGCATCCAGTACAACTTCATGTAATGCCGCGCTGCCGGGTGCCTGTCAGGTGGCCCGGCGTTGTCGCCCAACTACCCCCAACCACCCCTCACGCCAAGGCGCTCGCCATGACCACACCCTCCTCGCCCACCCTGGGCAAACCGTTCAACCGCCTGCTGCTGACCGGCGCTGCCGGCGGGCTCGGGCAGATCCTGCGCGAAGCCCTGCAGGCGCACGCCAACGTCGTACGGGCTTCCGATATCAGTGCGATGGCGCCCGCAGCGGGCGCACATGAAGAAGTGATCAGTTGCAACCTTGCGGACAAGGCCGGTGTACTGGCGCTTGCCCAAGGCGTGGATGCCATCGTCCACTTGGGTGGGATTTCCACGGAGCGTGCGTTCGAAGAGATTCTCGACGCCAATATCCGCGGCACTTTTCATATCTATGAAGCCGCACGCAAGCACGGTATCCCACGGGTGGTGTTCGCCAGCTCCAACCACGTTACTGGGTTTTACCCGCAAGACGAGCAGGTGGATGCGCAGTCTGTGCGTCGCCCAGACTGTTATTACGGGTTGTCGAAATCGTACGGCGAAGACCTCGCCACCTTCTATTTCCACCGTTACGGCATCGAGACCGTGAGCCTGCGCATCGGCTCGTCATTCCCAGAACCGCGCAACATGCGCATGCTCTCGACCTGGCTGAGCTACGCAGACCTTTCGCACCTGGTAGAACGGGCCTTGCTCGCTGAAAACGTTGGCCACACCGTGGTGTATGGCGTGTCGGCCAACCGCGAGCTGTGGTGGGACAACCGCTACGCGGCGCACCTGGGCTTCAATCCGCAGGACAGCTCGGAGCGCTTTCGCGCAAAACTCGAGCAACAGCCAAAACCTGCGACTGACGATGCCAGCGCGCACCTGCAAGGTGGCGCCTTCACCGTTGCCGGCCCGTTCGGGGACTGACCCCGCGCTCTGTCACCCTTTAAAGCCCCTTGCACCCGAGCGGTGCAGCGGGCTCATGCCATCAGAATGCTCACCAGCATCTGCGCAGGCCGGCTCAACTCCACGCCCTTGCGCGTGACCACTTCGTACGGCTCGCTGCGCGACTTCAGCTGCAGCGGTAAGCGCACCAGCATGCCATGGTCCAGTGCGACCTTGGCCACATCCCACGGCATCACGGCGAGCAAGCCCGGGTCCTGCAGCAGCATCGACAACGTGGTGAAGGTCGAGGACGTTTCAATCGGGTATTGCGGAAAACTCAGGCCCGCTTCGCGGAACTCGCGTTCCAACGTCAGGCGCATGGGCATGTTGACCGGGAATACCACCCAACGTGAACGGGCCAGCTGCGCAAGGCTCAAGGTCTCGCTGCCGGCCAGGGCGTGTGCAGGGTTGGCCACCAGCACCAATTGCTCCTGGTGTTTCGGCACGCTGTCGTAGGCAGCGGGCCGCGGGCTGACACTGGTCCGGCAGATCACCACGTCCAGGCGGCCCTGGTCGAGCAGGTTGAGCAGGCGATCGCTGGTGTCCTCAACTACCGACACCGACAGGTCTGGCTGGCTTTCACGCAAGCGCGCCAACCCCTCCACCAATATCGGCACGGCCCCCATGATCGTACCGACCGACAAACGACCACCATGGCCCTGCAGAATACCCAGCATCTCTTCGCGCAGGTGTGCCAGGTCGTTGCTGATCAGGCGCGCATAGCGCAGCACGCAACGGCCCAGGTCATTGGCCTCAAGGCCCTTGCTGGTGCGCTCGAACAGTACCGCGCCAAGGGTCGATTCAATCTCGTTGAGGGCTTTTGTCGCCCCCGGTTGGGTGATCGACATGGCCTCGGCCGCTTTATGAATCGAGCCCAGCTCATCCAGGCTGATCAATAACCGCAACTGGCGCAGGCGAAGGCGCGAGGCCATGGAACTCAGGGGTGGCAGCATAGGGGATCACTTAAAGTTATCACGGGGTCAGCAGGTCTCATTAGGCAGCAACGGCGGGGAAAATTAAAGTGACCTGCATCTTCAACAAGAACAACACAGGAACCCGCATGCGCCTGATCCAATTTGAAACCGCACCCGGCCAACGCCACGTCGGCGTGGTCGAAGGCGACCTGATCCAGGTCGTGCGTGATACCCACTCCATGCGTGAGCTGGCCTTGGCCGCGATCCGCAACCACACCAGCCTGGCCGCAGAAGTGCTCGAACGCGGCCTGGACAGCACGCAACACAGTTACAGCCAGGCCCTGAGCGACTGCCGCGTACTGCCCCCGCTGGACCACGAAGACCCAGCCCATTGCCTGATCAGCGGCACCGGCCTGACCCACCTGGGCAGTGCTGCCACCCGCGACAAGATGCACCAGCAAAAAATCGACGATGCGGCGGCGTTGACCGACACCGCGCGGATCTTCCAGTGGGGCATCGAAGGCGGCCGCCCGGCACCGGGCACCGCAGGCGTACAACCGGAGTGGTTCTACAAGGGCGACGGCTCCATTGTGGTCCGCCCTGGCCAGGCCTTGCAGCGCCCGGCCTTTGCCGAAGATGCCGGTGAAGAGCCCGAGCTGGCCGGCCTGTATGTGATCGGCGATGATGGCCAGCCCTACCGCCTGGGTTTTGCCATCGGCAACGAGTTTTCCGACCATGTGATGGAACGGCGCAACTACCTGTACCTGGCTCACTCCAAATTGCGCAGTTGCGCCTTTGGCCCTGAACTGCGGGTCGGTGAGCTGCCGCGCCACCTCGATGGCATCAGCCGGATTCGTCGCGGCGACCAGGTGATCTGGGAAAAGGCCTTCCTCAGCGGTGAGGACAACATGTGCCACTCGCTGGACAACCTGGAGTATCACCACTTCAAGTACGCCCAGTTCCTGCGCCCGGGCGATGTGCACGTGCACTTCTTCGGCACGGCGACCCTGTCGTTCGCCGACCAGATCAAGCCCGCCGAGGGCGATGTGTTCGAGATCAGCCTGCCTGATTTCGGCGCCCCCCTGTGCAATGGCATTGCCGTGACGCCTTCGGCCATCTCACCTGGCGAGGTGAAGTCGCTCTGAACCGACGGCGGCGCAGGGCCGCGCCGCCGCGGCATTTCATAACAATCACAACAGTGAGATGAGCATGAAACACACCCCTTACCCGGCGGCCACAGCCGCCACGGCCAGCACAGACACCGCCAAGCCGACCACCGTGCGCTGGCGGATCTTCCTGATCCTGCTGTTGCTGGCAGCGATCAACTACATCGACCGGGCGTCGCTGTCGGTGGCCCTGCCCTTGATTTCTGCCGAGTTCGAACTCACCCCAGCACTTGAAGGGTTGATCCTCAGCGCCTTCTTCTGGTCCTACGCCCTGATGCAGATCCCGGCCGGTGTGCTGCTCGACCGCTTCCAGGTGCGCAACATCATTGGTGTCGCCACCATCGGCTGGGGCGCCTTCCAGGCGCTGGGCGGCTTTGCCCACAACTGGGTCACCCTGCTGGTCACCCGCATCGGCCTGGGCGTGGCCGAGTCGCCGATCATGCCGGCGGGCGCCAAACTCAACGGCGCCTGGCTGACCCCCAACGAACGTGGCCGCGGGGCTACTCTGGTCGACGGCGGCGCGCCGCTGGGCACAGCGTTTGGCGCGATCATCATCGCCGGGCTGATCACCTGGTTCGACTCCTGGCGCATCGCCTTTATCATCGCCGGTGTCGGCACCGTGGCGGCAGGCATCTGGGCCTGGTGGTACATCCGCAACCACCCCAGCGAACACCCGCAGGTCAACGCCGCCGAACTGGCCTACATCACCCAAGCCAACGACGCCGCGACCCAGGCCAACGGCAATCGCAAGGCGGTGCTCAAACAACTGATCAAAAGCCGCTCGGTACTATGCATGTTCGCCGGCTACGCCTGCTACAACAGCGTGTTCTATGGCCTGCTGACCTGGATGCCAAGCTACCTGCATCAAGCCCACAACCTGGACATCAAGGCCATGGGTGGCGCGACCTTCCTGATCTTCATGTGCGGTTTTGTCGGCGAGCTGGTGGGCGGCTGGATCTCTGACAAGTGGAAAGCCAATGGCGGCCAGCCGAACACGGTCATGCGCAGCATGTTCGCAGGCTCCGCTGCCGTCGCCGCGCTGTGCATCCTGCTGGTGGCCTACACCCCCGATGCTGCACGGGTAATCGCCCTGCTGTGCGTAGCGCTGTTCTTCATCCGCTGGTGCGGCATGTACTGGTGCCTGCCGGCCATTCTCGGCGGTAAATCCAAAGCCGGCGTTCTGGGCGGCAGCATGAACTTCTGCGGCAACATGGTCGGCGTGCTGGTACCGATCCTGATCGGCCTGATCGTGCAGTTCACCGGTTCGTACTTCCTGGCCCTGATCTTCTTCGTGGTCATGGCCTTCGGCCTGATGCTGTTCTCTGGCCTGATCGACTATCGCGAGCGCGGGCTGGCCTGAGCCACGCGCCCTATTGAGGTAACTGTCATGCAACTCATTACAACAACAGGCAGTGAACGCGCTGCCCACGCCGTGATCCGACTCAACTCGCTCGACGACGTGCTCATCGCCCGCCAGGCCTTGCCCGAAGGGTTGCTGCTGGACGAGAGCATCACCGTTCGCCAGCCAATCCCTGCCGGGCACAAGGTGGCGGCGCGCGACATTTCGGCCGGCCAGCCGCTGCGCCGCTACGGGCAGATCATCGGCTTTGCCAGCCAGGCCATCACCGCAGGCGAGCATGTGCACGTGCATAACCTGGCAATGGGTGACTTTGCCCGTGACTACGCCTTTGGCGTCGATGCCCGTGGCGTGCAGGCGCCCAACGACGACACCTTCAGGGGTATCGTCCGGGCCGATGGCCGGGTCGCCACGCGCAACTATGTCGGCATCCTCACCTCGGTGAACTGCTCGGCCACCGTTGCCCGGGCAATCGCCGACCATTTTCGCCGTGACATTCACCCCGAAGCGTTGGCGCCGTACCCGAACGTCGACGGCGTTGTCGCCCTGACCCATGGCGTCGGTTGCGCCGTCGACCCCTCTGGCGAGGCCTTGGCCATGCTGCGCCGGACCTTGGGCGGCTATGCCGTGCATGCCAACTTCGCCTCGGTGCTGCTGATCGGCCTGGGTTGCGAAACCAACCAGATCCCTGAGCTGCTCGCCGCCCAAGGGTTGCAAAGCAGCCACACCCTGCGCACCTTCACCATCCAGGGCACCGGTGGCACCAGCAAGACCATCGCCAGCGGCATTGCCCAGGTCAAGGCGTTGCTCGCCGAAGCCAACCAGGTCGAGCGCCAGCCAGTCAGCGTGCGCCACCTCACCGTAGGCCTGCAATGCGGGGGCTCGGACGGCTACTCGGGCATCACCGCCAACCCTGCGCTGGGTAATGCCGTGGACCGGCTAGTCGCCGCAGGCGGTACCGCGATCCTGTCGGAAACCCCCGAAATCTACGGTGCCGAGCACTTGCTGACGCGCCGCGCCGTAAGCCAGCAGGTCGGTGAAAAGCTGATCGCCCGTATCCAGTGGTGGGAAGCCTATTGCCAGCGCATGGGCGCCGAGCTGAACAACAACCCTTCGGCCGGCAACAAGGCCGGTGGTTTGACCACCATCCTGGAAAAATCACTGGGTGCGGTGGCCAAGGCCGGCTCCAGTGACCTGGTGGATGTGTACGAGTACGCAGAGCCGGTGCGCGCCCATGGCCTGGTGTTCATGGACACCCCCGGTTATGACCCGATCTCGGCCACTGGCCAAGTCGCCGGGGGTGCCAACTTGATCGCCTTCACCACCGGCCGCGGTTCCGCCTACGGCTGTGCGCCTTCGCCGTCCATCAAGTTGGCGACCAACACGCGCCTGTGGGAAACCCAGGAAGACGACATGGACGTCAACTGCGGCGGTATTGCCGACGGCAGCATGACCATCGAAGAGCGCGGCGAGCACATTTACCAGATGATGCTGCGCATCGCCTCGGGCGAGCGCAGCAAGAGCGAACAGCATGGCTACGGGCAGAACGAGTTCGTGCCGTGGCAGATCGGTGCCATTACCTGACTGCTTGCCTTGATGTACCTGCCTTAACGTTTATCGGAGCCCTCATGACCCAGATCCTTGGTCACAACTACATTGGCGGCCAGCGCTCGGCGCAAGGCAAAACGCTGCTCAAGAGCCTGGATGCCAGCACTGGCGAAGCGCTGCCCGGCGCATTCTGCCAAGCCACCGAAGCTGAAGTGGATGCGGCCGCAACGGCTGCTGCCGCGGCCTTCCCGGCCTACCGCAACCTGCCGGCCGAGCAACGCGCAGTGTTTCTGGAGGCGATTGCCGACGAACTCGATGCACTGGGTGACGCCTTCATCGCCACGGTTTGCCGGGAAACGGCCCTGCCCGCCGGCCGGATCCAGGGTGAACGTGCCCGCACCAGCGGCCAGATGCGCCTGTTCGCCACGGTGCTGCGCCGGGGTGATTTTTACGGCGCCCGCATCGACCGCGCGCTGGCGCAGCGCCAGCCGCTGCCGCGCCCGGACATACGCCAGTACCGTATCGGGGTGGGCCCGGTTGCCGTGTTCGGGGCCAGCAACTTCCCGCTGGCGTTCTCGACCGCAGGCGGCGATACCGCATCGGCCCTGGCCGCCGGCTGCCCGGTGGTGTTCAAGGCGCACAGCGGCCACATGGCCACCGCTGAAGGTGTAGCGGATGCCATCTTGCGCGCCGCGACGCGCAGTGGCATGCCGGCGGGCGTCTTCAACATGGTCTACGGTGCGGGCGTCGGCGAGTGGCTAGTCAAGCACCCGGCCATCCAGGCCGTGGGTTTCACCGGCTCGCTCAAGGGCGGTAACGCGCTGATGCGCATGGCTGCGGAGCGGGCGCAGCCGATCCCGGTGTTTGCCGAGATGTCCAGCATCAACCCGGTGATCCTGCTGCCTGAAGCGCTGGCTCAGCGAGGCGCTGCACTGGCCGGCGAGCTCGCCGCGTCCGTGACCCTGGGCTGTGGCCAGTTCTGCACCAGCCCAGGCCTGGTGCTGGGCATGCGCTCTGCTGCATTCAGCCATTTTGTCGAGCACATGCAAGCACAAATGGCTGCGCAAGGTGCCCAGACCATGCTCAACGCCGGCACCCTGGCCAGCTACCGCCAGGGCTTACAACACTTGCACGCGCACCCCGGCATCACCCACCTGGCCGGCGCCGAGCAGGGCGAACGTCAGGCGCAGCCGCAACTGTTCAAGGCCGATGTCAGCCTGCTGCTGAACGGCGACCCGCTGCTGCAGGAAGAAGTGTTCGGGCCCGCGACCCTGGTCATTGAAGTTGAAGATCAGGCGCAACTGAGCGCCGCCGTGCAGGCCCTGCGCGGGCAACTGACCGCCACGGTCATTGGTGAAGCGGCAGAACTGACAGGCTTCAGCTGGTTGAGTGAATTGCTTCAAGCCAAGGTCGGCCGCGTGTTGTTCAACGGCTACCCCACCGGCGTCGAGGTGTGCGATGCGATGGTCCACGGCGGCCCATACCCTGCCACCTCGGACGCCCGCGGCACCTCGGTGGGGTCGCTGGCGATCGATCGCTTCCTGCGGCCGGTGTGCTTCCAGAACTACCCTGATGCGATGCTGCCCCCTGCGTTGCAGAACGCCAATCCGCTGGGTATCTGGCGCCTTGTCGATGGTGAGGGCAGCCGCTCAAGCTGCTAGAGGGCCTTGTGCTCCCGTCGAGCCGTCAGGCGCTCGACGGGGGGAAATTTTGAACTCCCCTCACCGCACCCTCTCCCACCTGAAGAGCCCCCGCGATTCTTCAGGACCCCGCCATGGCCAAGCCCCTGCAGGAATACCAGAGCAAGCGTGACTTCAATGCCACGCCCGAGCCGAGCGGTAAACGTGGCCGGGGCCGGAAGCCTCATGCCCTGCAGTTCTGCATCCAGAAGCACGACGCCAGCCACCTGCACTACGACTTCCGCCTGGAGCTCGACGGCACGCTCAAGAGCTGGGCCATCCCCAAGGGCCCGTCGCTGGACCCGAAGGTGCGGCGCTTGGCCGTGCACGTCGAAGATCACCCGCTGGACTACGCCGATTTCGAGGGCAATATCCCCGAGGGCCATTACGGCGCGGGCGATGTGATTGTCTGGGACCGTGGCATTTGGGAGCCTGAAGGTGATGCGCAGCAGGCCTATGCCAAGGGCAAGCTGCGCTTTCGCCTGCAAGGCGAGAAGCTCAACGGCGTCTGGAACCTGTTCCGCACCCACCTGGCGGGCAAGAAAGAACAATGGATGCTGGTCAAGTCGCACGATGGCGAAGCCCGTAGCGAGGCCGATTACAGCATCGTCGAGGCCCAGCCCGACAGTGTGCTCAGCGAGCGCACCCTGGTCCCAAGGCGTAGCAAGCCTGCCGAAAAAGCGGCGCCGCGTACCCGCAAACGCAAGGCAGGCGCACAGAGCGCCCCCTTACCTGACACGCTGCAACCGCAACTGGCCACCTTGGTCGACTCGCCGCCCGCGGGCGACTGGCTGTACGAGGTCAAGTTCGATGGCTACCGGATTCTTGCGCGCATCGACGGCGATGACGTGCGTCTTTTTACCCGCAATGGCCACGATTGGAGCGCCAAGCTGCCCCATCAGCGAGAGGCACTGCGCACGCTTGGCCTCGACTCGGCCTGGTTGGACGGCGAGATGGTGGTCAATGACGAACACGGCGTGGCCGACTTCCAGGCCCTGCAGAACGCCTTTGACGTGGAGGACGATCAGCACATCCTCTACTACCTGTTCGACCTGCCCTTCCTGGGCGGCGAGGACCTACGCCAGTTACCGCTGCAAGCGCGGCGCAAAACCCTGCAGCAGTTGCTTGAACAGGCCGACTCGCAGTGGTTGAGGTTTTCCGAAGGTTTCGATCAGCCGGTCGACTCCCTGCTCGACAGCGCCTGCCGCATGAACCTGGAAGGCCTGATCGGCAAGCGCGCCGACAGCCCTTACACCGGGCGCCGCAGCGCCGACTGGGTCAAGCTCAAGTGCCAGCAACGCCAGGAGTTCGTGATTGTCGGCTACACCGACCCCAAGGGCAGCCGCAGCGGTTTTGGCGCCTTGCTGCTGGCCGTGCATGACGACAGCGGCGCGCTGCGCTATGCCGGCAAAGTCGGTACCGGGTTCAGTGCTGCCACCCTGGAAACCATTCATGCGCGACTGAAACCGTTGGAAACCCCCAAGCCGATGCTGAGCAAGCCGCCGACCGGCGCCGAAGCCCGGGGCGTGAACTGGCTCAAGCCGACGTTGCTGGCCGAAGTCGCCTATGCACAGATGACCCGAGACGGCGTGGTGCGCCATGCGGTTTTCCACGGCCTGCGCGATGACAAACCCGCGACCGCGATCGACCTGGAGCACGCCATGCCTGGTAAGTCCGTGGCCAAAACCAAGGCTCAGCACAAGCCCGAAGCGTTGGGCGAACTGCGCTTGACCCACCCTGACCGCGTCATCGACGCCACCCGCACCACCACCAAACGCCAAGTCGCCGAATACTATGCGCAGGTGAGCCAATGGATCCTGCCCCAGCTGAAAAACCGCCCCGTGGCGCTGGTCCGCGCGCCCGACGGCCTCGGTGGCGAGTTGTTCTTCCAGAAAAACGCTGGCCAGCTGCACATCCCCAACGTGGTCAGCTACGACAAGAAACAGGCCGGCCAGGCTGCCATGGTCATCAACCGCGCCGATACCCTGCTGGGCGCGGTGCAGATGAACATGCTCGAACTGCACACCTGGAACGCCACCGACAAGGACTTCGAAAAACCGGACCGCTTCGTGCTCGACCTGGACCCGGACCCAGCGCTGCCCTGGAAAGCCATGCTGGAGGCCACGCAGCTGACCTTGACCCTGCTCGACGAACTTGGCCTGAAGGTGTTCCTGAAGACCAGTGGTGGCAAGGGCATTCACATTGTCGTGCCGCTGACCCGAAAGGCGGGCTGGGACGAGGTGAAGGACTTCAGCCATGCGATCGTCGATTACCTGGCCAACCTGTTCCCTGATCGCCTCAGCGCTGTGTCGGGGCCGAAGAACCGGGTCGGGCGCATCTTCATCGACTATCTGCGCAATGGCAAAGGCGCCACCACCGCCTGTGCCTACTCCTTGCGCGCGCGGGAGGGCCTGCCGGTGTCCGTGCCGATCTGGCGTGA
The DNA here is from genome assembly GCF_024748985.1 of Pseudomonas sp. B21-031. Lineage (NCBI taxonomy): Bacteria > Pseudomonadati > Pseudomonadota > Gammaproteobacteria > Pseudomonadales > Pseudomonadaceae > Pseudomonas > Pseudomonas sp. B21-031. The sequence goes on from NZ_CP087181.1 coordinate 2,932,342, forward strand.
AGAGCTGGCCGGGCTCAAGGGTGCCAACCAATGGCACATCGGCAACCTGCACGAGCGCCTGGCCGAGGTGGACGACCCTTGGGCCGAGATGAGCAAGACCCGTCAATCGATCACTGCGCGCATGCGCAAACAGCTAGGGCTGGGCTGATGAGCATCATTCAGGACTTTGATTTGAACACCCTCGACCGCCTGTTGCGCACCTTCACCGAAAGGCCGCAGGCGCTGAACCTCGATACCCAACTGCCGGCGCTGATGCAGGCGCTGCAGGCCGACCACCTTGACCTGCTGCCCCTGCCCGGCCAGGGCAACACGTTGCGCCGCTGGCAGAGCCTGGCCCGCATTGCTGGCTGTGACATGGCTTTGGCCAAGCTTTACGAAGGCCATACCGATGCCTTGGCGATCCTGGCCGAATGTGGCGCCGCGCACCATGCGCAGGACGGCATCTGGGGTGTATGGGCGGCGGAACCGCCAGATGCCCGCGCACGTATCGTCGAGCGCCAGGGCGAGCAGGTGCGGCTTTCGGGCCGCAAGGCGTGGTGCTCGGGCGCCTTGCAAATCGACCGCGCCCTGATCACGGCATGGGGTGAAGACGACCAACCGCAGCTGGTGGCCATAGAGCTGTCGCACCCCAGCCAAGGCTTGCGTATCGAACAGTGGCAGGCGGTCGGCATGGCCATTACCGCGAGCGTCGAGGTCGAGTTCAACCATACCCCTGGTATCGCCATCGGCCGACCCGGGCAGTACCTCTCCAGACCCGGCTTTTGGCACGGTGGTGGGGGTATCGCGGCGTGCTGGTACGGCGGCGCTGAGGCCCTGGCGGACTACCTGCGCGAACACTGTCGCAACCCGCGACCAGACCCGCACGCTGACGCACACTTGGGGGCTGTGGACGCCGCCTTGTGCGGTGCCAGGGCGGCGCTGCGCGAGTGTGCGGGCTGGATCGACCGCCAGCCGGGCGCAGACGCCTGCTTCGAAGTGCGGCGTACCCGCGCACAGGTCGAGCAGGCCGTCGAGCACGTGATCCATCACGTGGGGCGCGCCTTGGGCGCCTCGCCGTTTTGCCGCAGCAGCCACTTTGCCCGGTTGAGTGCCGACTTGCCGGTGTTCCTACGCCAGAGCCACGCCGAACGTGACCTGGCCGCCCTCGGACAGCAGCTGGCTACCCTGCCGGCAGGAGCCTGGCAACTATGAACTTGATCGAGTCGAGTAGCGGTACCCCCTGGTCGGCCTGGCAGCACGCCGCGCACCTGGCCAGGGCCACCTGGATCGACCCAGGGCAGCTGTGCCCGCCTGGCCGCCGGCTTGTACTGGTCGCCCCGCACCCGGATGACGAAATTCTTATGGCGGGTGGTTTGCTGGCAGGCTTTCATGGGCGCGAGGACGACCTGGTGTTGGTCTCCGCTACCGATGGCGAGGGCAGCCATCCAGGCTCCAGCCACTGGACCGAGCACCGCTTGCGCAGGCAGCGGCCGCTGGAGAGCCGCCACGCCCTGCAACAGCTCGAACTTGACCTCAACCGGCTGGACTGGCGCAGGCTGCACCTCAAGGACGGCGCGCTGCCGCGCGACGAGGCGTTTCTGGTCAACCACCTGAGCCAGTTGCTCAAGCCTGACGACGTGCTGATGGCGACCTGGCGCAACGACGGCCACTGCGACCACGAGGCGGTGGGCAGGGCCGCCGCGCAAGCGGCAATGGCGCGCAAGGTGCAATTGGTGGAGGTGCCGGTCTGGGCCTGGCACTGGGCGCAACCGGACGACCCTCGCCTGCCCTGGCCACGGGCTCATCGCGTGCAGCTGGATGAAACCCGCCTGGCCCGCAAGCGCAAGGCCTTGGCCGCGCACACCAGCCAACTCGAGCCAGATGAAGGCCAACCGCCCGTGCTGCCAGCGAACTTGCAGGAGTGCCTGCTGCAGCCTTTCGAATTGGTGTTCTTGTAAAGGGAGTTGTCATGAGCCTTGACGCGCAGTATTTCGCCGACCTGTACGCCAGCAGCGAAGACCCTTGGGCCTTTCGCACCCGCTGGTACGAAAAGCGCAAGCGCGAGCTGGTCATGGCCAGCCTGCCCCGCCAATGCTATCAGCGCGTGTTCGAGCCTGCGTGCGCCAATGGCGAGCTGAGCGCCCTGCTGGCCGAGCGGTGTGCAGACCTGTTGTGCCAGGACTTGAACCCGACTGCCGTAGGCCTCGCGCGGGAACGCTTGGCCGAGGTCAGCCACGCCTCGGTCGAGCTCGGGAGGCTTCCGGGTGATTGGCCCGGTGGGCGCTTTGACCTGATCGTGCTGAGTGAGCTGGGTTACTACCTTGATCCCACCGATTGGTTGCAGGTGATCGAACAGTCAGCCGCCAGCTTGAGCTACGACGGCGGGCTGCTGGCCTGCCACTGGAAACACCCGATTGCGGGCTGCCCCCAGGACGGGCGTGAAGTGCATCGCATGCTGGGCAAGCATCTGTCGCTGTACCCCGTCTATCGCCATGAAGAAGCGGATTTTCTGCTCGAATACTGGTCCTGTCAGCCCAGCGTGGTCGACCTTGACGAGACCTGCCCATGATTGCCGTGGTCATACCCGCGCACAACGAAGCACGCCGCCTGGGTCGTTGCCTCAAGTCCGTGCGGGTGGCTGCAGACCAGGCCGAGTTGGCGGGCTATCAGGTCGAAATACTGGTGGTGCTGGACCGCTGCAGCGATGGTAGCGCGGCGGTTGCCAGGCGGCACCAGGTGCAGACATTGGAAGTGCATGCAGGCAATGTTGGCATAGCGCGCAGTGCCGGCGCGGCTCAGATGATCGAACAGGGCGCCAGCTGGCTGGCCTGTACCGATGCCGACAGCCAAGTGCCGCCGCATTGGTTGCTGTCGCAACTGGCGTGTGGTGCGGACGTGGTCTGTGGCACCGTGCATGTGGAGCGCTGGCAGCCCTGGCAGAAAGCCGCGCTGCGCCGGTTGTACCTGAACCATTACCAGGCGCGAGAGGGGCACCGGCATATCCACGGCGCCAACCTTGGAGTCAGTGCGCAGGCGTATTTGCGTATCGGAGGCTTCCAGCCGTTGCCGGCCCATGAAGATGTACAGCTGGTGCGCGACCTGGAGGCGCACGGTGCGCAGATCTCCTGGACGGCACGGCACAGCGTGGCGACCAGCAGCCGACGCGACAGCCGCGCCCGGGAAGGGTTTGGGGATTTCCTGGCAGGCCTTGAAGCCTCCCCCTCCTGAATCGCAGGCTTATAGCGCTCCCACAGGAGTGGGCTGCCGATACATAGATGGAAAGATCAAGAAGCCTTCCGGGTCCGCTTGGCAGGCTTCTTCTTGCCAGTGGCCCCACTCTTGCCCCCCAGGCTGCGCTTGAGCAACTCGGTAAGGTCGATGATATCGGCACTTTTCTCCGCACTCCCGCCCTCGCCCTTCTCGACCACGCTGATCTTGCCTTTACTGGCCTTTTCTTCCACCAGGTCCATGATCGTCTGGCGAAACGCATCGTGGTATTCATCCGGCTGCCACGGCCCGCTCATGTCCTCCACCAGCCGCTTGGCCATGTCCAGCTCACGCTTGTCCACTTTGGTGTCGGTCACGCTCTTGTCCAGCTCCAGCGTGTCCAGCCCTCGCACTTCCTCTGGCCAGCGCAAGGTGATCATCACCAGTGCATCGTCCAGCGGGCGCAGCAGCGTCAGGTGCTGACGGGTATGCAACACCACCGTGGCCAAGGCCACCTTGCCGGTACTCGCCAGGGTTTCGCGCAGCAGCGCGTAAACCTTGCCGCCACGGCGGTCGGGGGCCAGGTAATACGGGGTATCGAAATGCTGAAGGGGGATTTCGCTGGCGTCGACGAACGAGAAAATATCAATGGTCTGGGTCGCTTCAGGCCGGGCCGTGCGGATCTCCTCCTCGCTGATCACCACATAGCGGCCTTTTTCATACTCCACACCTTTGACGATGTGCTCCTTGTCGATTTCCTTGCCTGTGACCTTGTTGACCCGCTTATACCCGACCGGCTCCATGCTGCGCTTGTCGAGCCAGTCGAAATCGACCCGCTCGGTGCGCACAGCGGTATTGAGCGAGACAGGGATGTGCACCAGCCCAAAGCTGATCGCGCCTTTCCAGATTGCCCTAGCCATCGTTAATCACCTCCCGCCAGGCCCCGCGTCTATCGGGGCTTCTACTGAAAGTGACTGCGGCGCGCCGGGAAGGTTTAGTCAGGCTGCCCTGCGGCGGGCAGCGCCGCTTTATTAGCTGAACAATACGCGCTTGAAGGCTTCGGCGGCCAGGTGCACCTGCACCGACCAGTCGTCTGCCGCGTCGCTGCCGGCATCGTCTGAAATGTACTTGAGGCAGACGAACGGAATGCCTTCGTCACGGGCGATCAGGGCCAGCACATAGGCTTCCATGTCGACGATATCGTAAGGTGCCTCGCCGTGGCTGACTTCGAAACTGTCACCACTGCCGCAGGTACCCAGGGCGAGCCCGGGGATTTCTTCGCCGTGTTCCAGCAGCACCGGGATATCAGACAGCGGTGTCTCGTAGCGGGCGAAGCCCAAAGGCGTGACGTCCATGTCGCGCTGCACGAAACGGGTACAGCACACGACCTCGCCCTTGCCATAGCGCTGACTGCCGGCAGAGCCCAGGTTGACGATCAACTTGGGCTTGCGCTGGGCAATGGCCTTGGTCAGTGCGATGGCGGCATTGACCTTGCCGATGCCGGTGAACACGGTGTTCACGTCGGCGAACACAGCGCCCGCCTCTGCCTCGAGGGCGAAGACAAAAAGCGTGTCGGTCGGGGTGATCTGGGGAAATTGCTTGATCAGCATCATGGCGCAGGACGTTCCGAGTGGCTGCAAAGGGCGCGGCCATTTTCGGTCAACCCTGTCTAATTGCAACCCCAGCCGTTGGCAATGCGGCGTTTCCTTGCGTCACCACCTGCTCGACCACGGCCTGTAAAGCGTGTGCTGCGCTTTGCCCATCGGCGTGTGCGCGCTCCAGGCAGTGCAATTGCCGGTCCGCGCTGGTGCCCTCGCGCAGAATGCCGTGGGCATGCTGGAAGGCGCGTTCGGCGTCGACAGTGTCGACCGGAAACTGGCCCTGCAACTGCCCAAGCCAGCCTTGCGCCGTGACCGGCTGCTGCGCATCGGCACCGATGAATTGGCCATGGCGCCCATAGCGCATGGCTCGCCAGTAGTTTTCCTGTGCGACCCAGCGCAGTTCGCGATTGAAGGGACTGCGTTCATGCCTTGGCTGCAGGCTGTGCTCGACCAAGTGGCGAAACACGCCGGCAATGCTCAACGCGTCCTCTAGGCAAGGGCAACCATCGCAGATGCGCAACTCGACTGTCGGAAAGCGCTGCGAAGGCCTGATCGCCCACCAGAAATCACCCTTTTCTGCCAGTGAGCCGGTCCTTTGCAGCAAGGCTCGGTAGCGCTCGTAGGCGGGCCAATCAGCTAATGGCTCTGGCAGCCCCATGTGCGGCCACTCGCCACAAATGACCCGCCGGTAGCTCATGTAGCCGGTCGCCTGGCCCAGCCATAAGGGTGACGATGTGCTGAGCACCAGTAGCAACGGTAACCAGGGCACCAGGCGATTGATCAGTTGCATGCGATCGCAGTCAGCCGGTACGCCTACGTGCACGTGCAAACCGTTGAGCAGGCTGCGCCGTGCCACATGCCGGTAGTCGTCGAACAGCTGGCGGTAGTGTGCCGAGGCTGGCGGCTTATGCCGGAACCAAGGTGCATTGGGGTGGCTGGCTGCGCCATACAGGCCCATACCGTGCGCCGCCAGCACGTCGGTCAGCCGCTGCCGCGCATGCATGAAGAATTCCCGTGCCTCGTACAGATTCGAAAACACCGGCGAGGCGACTTCTATCTGGCTGCGAAACATCTCCTGCACAAAGTACGGCCCCACTGCCTCTCGGCAGTGTCTTACCAGGCTGGGCGGCGGCATCGCTGGGGCTTTGCCAGTGGCAAGGTCCACCAACAAATACTCCTCTTCGATGCCGAACGTGCAAGGCCGCGGCATAGGCCTTCAGCCGTTGCGCGTGACAGTGAGCGCTACGGCGGCAATGCGCTCCACCTGTTCATAGCCGGGCTCGGCCAGTTGCTCGCCGAACACATCGGGGTCGATTTCCCGGTAGATCCAGGACCACTCTGGGCTCGCCAGACGTAAACGAACAGCTTCAAGCAAGGCATCGCGGCCTTCGACCATCGCAACACCGGTGTAGAGCAGCAAGGTGCCCCGCGCACTCAAGCGCTCCAGCGCCTGCTCGACGATACGCAGTGACAGCGCTTCGCCCAGCGCACCACCGCCGTGGCGGTAGGTGCGCGCGCTGAGGTCCAGCATGTAGGGAGGATTGGCGACAATCAGGTCAAAACGGCCGGTCGTGCCATCGAGCAGATCACTGGCGGCCACCGACACGTTGTTGATACCCGCCAATGCGGCATTGATGGCGGTGTAGCGTAGCGCAAGCGGATTGATGTCCACCGCGCTGACCTGCGCATGCTGTGCGGCACGCGCGATGATCAAGGCGCCCACGCCGGTACCGCAACCGATGTCGACCGCATGCTCCACCCGAGACAAGCGGTGTTGCAGGTGATCGTGGATGACCTGGGCAAAGCGGTAACTGTCGGGGCCGAAGAAGACTGCGTCACTGGCATGAGTCGGGTAAGCCGAATGGACCAGCAGCAGGTCGTTCAGGCTTGACCAGCGCACCGTGCTGGCCATCAGCTCGCCGCGTCGCGTCAGCACCTGCGCGCACTCCAACTGGTGTAGTAGGTCAGCAGGCATCAGCGAAGGCGCGAAGGGTCGGCTCCAGCCGAACACATCGCGCATGTTCGTCGCCTGCCTGGCGCCATCGCGGGCATTGTTGCGCGCATGGGTGGCCGGGCTGACGCAGGTAAAGCGGTAGCCTTCGGCACGCAAGCGCATGCCGACTCCCAGCAATGCCTGGTCCGCCTGGCCTTGAGGCGAGTCGAGCCGCATCACTGGCATCCCTCTTGAATCAGGCCGGTTGCGCGGATGAAGGCTTGAGTAGCCTGCAAACCTTCCGGCAACGCGTGACGGTTACCGGACATCCGCTCCACAAGGGTGGCAAGCCCTTCTGGGGCGATGCTGGCGATCGGTACTTCGCTCAAAGCTGAAGGTGTATCCCAACTGCCAGGCACGACACGGCGGGTCGTGGCCTGCCAGTCGTCAGCGATCCAGTCATGCCATAACTGCTTCTCGTACGCCGTGAACACCCCAAACATGGCCGCCGTTGGCCCCTCGATCAGCTTCCACCAGCGGCTATTCGCCGGGTTCTCGCCGCGCCGAATCCAGCCCTGGGCCTGCAGGGCGCCAACAAATGCCGGGATGGCGCCGGGCTCAGCCAGCCATTGATTGATGGTACGTTGCTGCAAGCGGCAATGATCGGAGTGCATGAACTGACCATACTGGCGCTTGCACTCCAGGGCCGCGAACAGCTGCGCTTGGAGGTCAAACTGGCTGACCAGGGTGGCAGCCGAGATGCCCAGGTCGTTCAGGCGGTAACCCCGCCGCACCCGCTGATAGAACGCCTGTGGGTCTTCTGCGGGGCACAGTGGGTGCAACGCTTGGATAGACAACTGCGCGTGACCACTGGCAGCGTTGTCGATGGTCACGTGCAGCTGGAAGTAGTGGCCATCGATACCCAACTCCGCCAGCTCGTAGGTAGTGATCAGCAAATGCAGCGGCGGTTGTTCGTAGCCAAGGTTGTAGCCCAGCACTTCGGGCAGAAATTCGTCGCAGTTCTGCCCCAAGGCCAGTTGCACGGCACCTTGCAGATAACGGTCGTCATCCAGTGGCGGCCGTTCCAGGCAGCCGAGGCGGCTGAGCAGCCTTTGGTAGATCAATACATGGTTACAGCGCGGGTCGCCATTGCCCAGTTCTTCCAGGTAAGTGCGGATCAGCCCGTGGTAACGCGGGTCTTGCCAATGCTGCAGCGTGCCGTGCAACCAGGCCCCGTCCACGGCCTTGGTCGGCGCAATTTGCTGGAGGAACCACAACGCATGGGCGCGGTTGCTGAAAAACTGGCGTGGCCCACCTTGATGACGCTGCTGGAGATATTCGGCGTAGGCCTTGGCCACCTCAGCGGCATGCTGGGCGCTCCAGGCAGACAGCTGTGAAGGGTTGGCCGGCAGGTCGTCAGGGCACTGCTCGACGCGGGCGATCTGTTCATTAAGCCACGCAGCGCTGGTGGCGTCGTGGCCTTGCAATAGGGTCTGATACCGGTGCTGCAGGCTATGGCTTGGGGTCATAGACCTTTCATGAGTAACGGTCTTGCAGGTCATCACCGTCATGCCGTGCGCCTCTGAATGCAGTGCCAGGTCGCCCTGGCACTGCGGATCCCTCGGTTACAAACGACGGTTACGAACGACCGCCTTTGCGGCTGGTGTCGTGAGGCATGTTGCCCCCGAAGACTGGCCGCCTTTACGCCCGGCTTCGGACGCTTTTTCACGGTCGTTGGCGAAGTTGCCTGGGTTCTTGCTGCCGCCTTGGCTGCCTTCCTTGCCTTGGGTGCCGGTGCGGCTGTTCTCTTTGTTAGCCATGGTCTTCAAGCCTCGTATGACTTCAGGATGCACGGCACTGGGCCGTACATAGCTTCGGAGTTCGGCAATATCGAGGGATTCGTTTTATTGCCGCACGTTCGGACCGGTGGCGTTAAATAAGGGAAGGTTACGTATTTGGTGCGCCAAGCGACCGCCCGCCTCACTCGGCATCGGGTGCATCGAGCCGCGCCTGGCGGCGACCCAGCCAGGCGCCGGTGCCGGCCCAGCCCAGCGCGATCGCCGCGCCAATCAGCATCGCCAACTGCGGGTGCTCCGCGATCACATCCAGTGCCCGCTTGAGCCAGCCGCTGAGGGCGTCACCGCCGCGGTAGACCACCGTGTCGATGAAGTTCTTGGCTTTGTACTTGTCTTCTGCCGACAAAACGGTGAAGAGCATCTCCCGCCCCGGCCGGACCAGCGCATATTCACCGGCCCGGCGCACCACCATCACCACCACGAAGGCGGCGAACACCGGCGCCACTGCCAGCCAGACAAAGCCTGCGGCCATGATCAACGGCACCGCCACCAGCAATACGCCCACGCCCATCCTTCGCGCCAGGCGCCCGGTCAGAAACACCTGCGTGAGTATCGCCAAGGCCTGGACCACGGTGTCGATCAGGCCGAACACCTGGGTTTGCCGGGTGCGGTCGGTGAAGGTCTCGCTGACGATACGTGCCTGTTCGAAGTACAGGAACGTGCTGACACTGGCCAGCAGCACCACGAACAGCGCGATGCCCAACAGGTAAGGAGCGCGCAGCACGGCAGTAGCCCCCGCGAACGGGTTGCCACCCAACGGCTTGGACGTCGAGCGCTGCAGATAGGCCGGCAGCGGATGACGGTCTCGCCAGCGCTGCAAAAACAAGGCAGCGCCGGTGCTGCCTAGCAAACATAGCCCGGCCAGTACCAGCAGGCCTGCATGCCCCAGCGGGCCCACCAGCAACGTACCCAGGACCGGCCCGCAGAGGCCGCCCAGGCTGGCACCCGCTGCCAGCAGGCCAAACAAGCGTTTGCCTTGTTCGGTGGCAAACAGGTCGGCCAGCACGCTCCAGGCCAGTGAAATGGTCAGCAAGTTGAACACCGACAGCCAGATATAGAAGGCGCGCGCATTCCATACATCGTCCGGGGCCTGGGCAAACAGCACCGCGAACAGCAGCAGATTGCTGGTGAAGAACCCGTAGGTCCAGGGCAGGATATGCCGTCGCCGCACCTTGGATGCCAGCCAGCCGAACAGCGGCAGGCATACCAGGGTGGCGACGAAGGTGCCGGTGAACAGCCACTGCAGGTTATCCACGCCACCGGCCACGCCCATGGTCTCGCGCACCGGGCGCAGCATGAAGTAGCCGGTGAACAGCAAGTAGAACAACAACAGGCCAGCAACCACCGCCGGCCCTTCGCCTGGTTGTATGTTCAGCCCTTGGTCCAACCGTCGCCGCCAGCCTTGCATAGTGTCAGCCGAACTGTTCGATCAGCGCCTGTTGCTGCGCCTGGCTGAGCAACGGTGTATGCCCGGCCTTGAGCTGGTCAAGCTGGCGATCAGGCCGGCTGGTGGCGGGAATGACCGTGGTCACTGCCGGATGGCTGATGGCGAACTTCAGAAACAGCTGTGCCCAGCTGCCGATACCTACTTCCGACGCCCAGCCAGGCAACGCTTGGTCCTTGACCCGGGCAAACAGCCGGCCGTCATCGAACGCCCGGTTGATCAGCACCGCGACGCCCTTGTCTTGGCACAATGGCAGCAGCTCACGCGCGGCCTGTGGGGCGTTGACCGAGTAGTTGATCTGAATGAAGTCGAGCGGTTCGCTACGTACGATCCTGGCCACTTCATCCTGGCCGCTGTTCAGGTAATGGGTGATGCCGACGTAGCGGGTCTTGCCCTGCTGCTTGAGTTCGCGGGCGTAGGGCAGTTGGGTCTGCCAATCACGCAGGTTGTGGATCTGCAGCAAGTCGACTTTGTCGGTGCGCAAGCTGCGCAGGCTGCCTTGCCACTGCGCTTGTGCGTCAGCCTGGCTATCGGCGGCAATCTTGGTGGCTAGAAAGCACTGCTTGTGCCAGCCGCCCTCTTCCAGCAACTGGCCCAGAATGCTGTCGGCACCCCCGTAGTTGGGCGAAGTGTCAATGACCCTGCCGCCACCTTCGAAGAAGGCCTTGAGCACCGTGGCGAGCTGCTGGTACTGAGGCGAGCCGGCCTCGACCTCGAAGCTGCCTGAGGTGCCGGCACCGATGACCGGCAAGGCCTCGCCGGTGGAAGGGATAGTGCGCGTCAGCAGGCCACTCGCTGCCCCAGCGTGCAGCCAAGGGCTTGCGGCCAGCAACCCCAAGGCTGCTCCGGCGCGTAGGACATCACGACGTGCATACATGGAAAAGCCCCCGTCATGAACCGGAAACTTTCAAGGCTAGCCGCTCTACCCCGCCTCGGCGAGTGATTCTGTATCTGGATGTTAGCGATCAGGCCTGCAACAGCAGGCGCAGGTCCAGGCCGGTTTCACCCATCGGCGGGCACCAGTAATAACCACCGGTCAGTGGCCGGCTGAAACGGTAGAGGCCGTCGATAATGCCGTCTTCCAGGCCGCTCATGCGCCGCAGTTGCACTTCGAAGGCATCGAAGCTGTGGCCCAGCGCCACGAAGGCAAGGCCAGCACCACGGGCGTCAGCCCAGGCGACCGAGCGACGGACCATGAACGCCTCAGGTTCGAAGCTTTCCTGGGCGGTGCGTTTGACGTGCGCGGACGCGGGGGCGTCGTCGAGCTCTTCGTTGTCGCTGAGGCGGCGGCCGATGATGTTGTCCTGGTCCGCCTGGGGCAGCGCCTTGAAGTACTCCAAGTCATGCTTCCACAGTTGAAACGCGGCAAAGCTGGAACCGTTGAGGCCAGGGTGTGCGTCGTCAACGATGGCGGCTTGCACGGCGTCTTCGTCCACCGGGTTCTCGGTGCCGTCTTCATAGCCGGTCAGGTCGTGGCCCCCCCGGTGCAAAAAACCATCGACGCTGTCTGCCAGGCGCAACGCCGGTGCCAGCGCGTGTTCCAGGGCCTGGGCCCGCAGCAGCAGGTCGCCACGCTCGTTACCGCGCAGCCACAGCCACAGGGCGTGCTGGGTGCTGGGGTTCTCCACGGCGGCGTCCAGCAGTGGGAAGGCACGCAAACCCGGCACGTCACGGCCCAAGGCCTTGGCCAGGGTCGCGCCAACGCCCAGGATCAACTGTTGGCCGTCGACCTGCGGCAGCAAGGCGTCGAGTGCGGCGGGCAGCGCTTCGGGCGAGTGCAGCGTGAAGAACAGGTGGCGGGCATGGGCCGGCACCGGCGTGGCAAGCAGACCTTGCTGAAACGGCATGACAGGCTAATCCTCGGTAAAAGCGCGCATGCTACTGCGCCGGGACGCCCATCGCAACGCGGCAGGCAGACGCTGCGCACGGTGCACTCGGTAACAAAAGGTTACCAAGAGGTGGCGCTTTGCAATTAGCTATCACTACAGTGCCACCTACACTCCTCGGAATCCTTTGTGCGACTCCCTGATCCGAGAGCCCCTTCATGACTGCCTCGCCCCTGCTCACCGCATTTCTGCCCCTGGCCCTGGGCATCATCATGCTCGGCCTTGGGCTGTCGCTGACCCTGGCTGATTTCGCCCGTGTGGTGAAGTACCCCAAGCCTGTGGTGATTGGCCTGGTCTGCCAGATCCTGTTGCTGCCGCTGGTGTGCTTCCTGATCGCCAACGGCTTTGGCCTGGAGTCTGCCCTGGCGGTGGGGCTGATGCTGCTGGCGGCCTCGCCGGGGGGGACCACGGCCAATCTGTTCAGCCACCTGGCTCACGGCGATGTGGCATTGAACATCACCTTGACGGCGGTCAACTCGTTGATTGCGATCCTCACCATGCCGCTGCTGGTGAACCTGTCGCTGGGCTGGTTCATGGCCTCGGACCAGGCCATCCCGCTGCAGTTTGCCAAGGTGTTGCAGGTGTTCGCGATTGTCCTGCTGCCGGTGGCGCTGGGCATGTTGATCCGCCACTTTGCCCCGCGCTTTGCCGCACGCATGGAAAAGCCGATGAAGCTGGTGGCGGCGCTGTTTCTGGCTTTCACCATCATCCTCGCGCTGGCCAAGGACTGGCAGACGGTGGTCGAGTACGCCCCCGTGGTAGGCCTGGCGGCCCTGTTGTTCAACGTGCTGAGCCTGACCGTAGGCTACTGGGTGCCCCGGCTGTTGAAGATTCCCAAGCGCCAGGCCATCGCTATCGGCATGGAAATCGGCATCCACAACGGTACCCTGGCGATCGCGCTGGCCTTGAGCCCTTCGTTGCTGAACAACGCCACCATGGCGGTGCCAGCGGCGCTGTACAGCCTGATCATGTTCTTCACGGCGGCAGGGTTTGGCTGGTGGGTGAGCCGCGGGCACGTGGCAGAAACCGTTGAGGCCGAGGGCAACGCGGTCAACTGACCGCAGTGACGGTCAGGGCCGCTCGCGCCGGTCGCGCAACTGGCGCTTGAGCACTGCAAGGGGCGGAGCGTAGAAAAAGCCGAACGACACGCTGCCTTGACGGCCTTTGACCGCATGGTGAAGCCGATGGGCGCGATGCAGGCGCTTGAGGTAGCGGCTGACTGGCCGCGGTTTTTTCGGCCAGTGGCGATGAAAGAACCCGTCGTGGGCCAGCACATACAACAGGCCGTACCCGGCCACGCCCCCACCCACCCACTGCAAGGGGGCGTACCCGGCTTTACCCAGCGCCACCAGGCCGGCGGCGATCAGCCCCAGCGCAAGCAGGTAAATGTCATTGGTCTCGAGCATGCCCAGGTGTGGCTCATGGTGCGAGCGGTGCAGCCACCAGCCCCAGCCATGCATGATGTACTTGTGCGCCAGTGTGCCGACACCCTCCATGGCCACCAGTGTGCCGAGCAGCACGGCGAGATTGAACAGCATGTAACGGGTCCGGGTGATCGCAAGGGAAGGCGCAAGGTTACCGACTACCCGCCTATTTTTCCATGCAGGCGTGACGGGCTGTAGGCACTTTCCTGATGAAGCCCTTGTCATGTTTTTACCCTTGACCTCGCCTATCTCGGGGCGTAAGGTCCGCGACGCAATTTCGCATCCCCAAACAGGAGTCCTGCATTGGACAGTAGCCCCAGTCGCTTGCGACAGGCCCACTTGGCGAGCTAGTCCGGCAGTGCCCTGCCACTGTCTCGCCGTCATGGCTTGATGGTGGATTTCTTCAGCCCCTGTGGCTGCAGCTTCCTCTTTTCTTCCTTCTGTGGTCCTGCGCATTTTCTGGTTATTCAACCACGCCAACACCCGATGGCGTTCATGCGGGCGTGTGCCCGTGGAAGAGGTTTGCTATGGATTGGAAAGTCTTTCTGCTGCGCGTCAGCATCGCCCTGCTGCTGGGTGCCCTGATCGGCGCCGAGCGTCAACTGCGTCAACGCCTTACTGGCTTGCGTACCAATGCGCTGGTCAGTACCGGCGCTTGCCTGTTCGTACTGATGACCCAGGCTGTACCGGGCATGGCCCCCAACGACGCCTCGCGCGTGGCTGCTTATGTGGTGTCGGGGATCGGCTTTCTTGGGGGCGGCGTGATCATGCGCGACGGTTTCAACGTGCGCGGCCTGAACACTGCCGCCACGCTGTGGTGCACGGCGGCCGTTGGCGTACTGTGCAGCCTTGGGCTGCTGCTGGAAGCGACCCTGGGCAGCCTGGCCGTGTTGTGCGCCAACATCCTGCTGCGCGACATCGCCCAGCGCCTGGACCGCCAGGACATTGTCCCGGCCACTGAAGTGGAGCAACGCTTCGAAGTGCGAGTCGTGTGCCGTGCCGAGGATGAAATCCAGGTCCGCAGCCTGATGTTGCACAGCCTCGGCGACCCGGAGCTGCGCCTGCAATCGCTGCACAGCGAGGACCTACCCAACCCGGCACGCCTTGAAGTACGCGCCGAACTGCTGGGCAACCCGCAGGCACCGGCGCAGTTGGAACGGCTGGTCAGCCGGGTGAGCCTGGAAAAAGGTGTAAGCTCGGTGCGCTGGCAGTTGCAGCCGCAAGAGGTGGCGGCAGACTGACGCCTACCCACCCAGCCAACGGATTACAGGACTCGACTGTGCACATACGCCCTACCCTCACCCGCGATATCCCCAGGCTGGCCGAGGTCGAGCGTTCAGCCGCCCAGGCTTTCGCCCAACTGCCGGCGCTGGCGTGGCTGGCACAAGGCGATGTGCTGGACAGCGCAGCGCATCAAGGATTCGTCGATGCAGGCGCAAGCTGGCTGGCGGAGGGTGACGCCGGGCAGATCCTAGGCTTTGTGTGCGCACGGCGGGAGCAACAGGCATTGCACATTCATGAAATTTCCGTGCGCCGGGAGGCTCAAGGGCGAGGGATCGGGCGCCTGCTGCTGAATCAACTGGTCGATGCGGCGCAAGCAGCAGGCGTTCGGGAGCTGACCTTGACCACCTTTATCGACGTGCCCTGGAATGCACCTTTCTATGCACGCTATGGGTTTGAGGCTATTAATGAAGGCCAGCTGTGCACGCGGCTGTGCGACATTCTGGCCAACGAACGCGTTCAAGGGTTTGTCGGGCGTTGTGCAATGCGCCTGCCTTGCTCGCCCTTGATAGGCGATCATGGGTCTACACCCGCCGCGGTATTGTTCGCCACGCAGTAACCGTCCCGCCCCTGCCGCTTGGCCTGGTACAACGCGCTATCTGCCGCCGCCATCAGGCGCTCGGGCGTCATGGCTTGCCGAGCCGGGTCGCCGATCGCAATGCCGGCACTAAACGACACCCGCCCCAATGGGCTGCCGCCGTGTTCGATTATAGGGCGGCGCAACACCTGCTGTATTTCTTGCACGACAAGCTCGGCACCCGGCCCATCGGTGTCGGGCATCAATAGCGTGAACTCCTCACCCCCGAAGCGCACCGCCAGGTCTGCCGGGCGCTTCAGCGCCTGTTGCAGCAGCTCGGCGAAACGCCGCAGGCACTGGTCGCCGGCAAGGTGCCCGTAACGGTCGTTGTAAGCCTTGAAGTAGTCGAGGTCGAGCATCACCAGCGCTACCGGGTAACCTTGCCGTCGAGCCCGCCGCACCTCGGGCTCGAACACTGCATCCAGCCGCCGGCGGTTGCCAAGCCCAGTCAGGCTGTCGGTCAAGGCCAGGGATTTCAGCGTCTGGTGCGCCTGGTGCAAGGCGCGCTCTATCACAATACGTTCGCGCAGTTGGCGCAAGACCACCCCGCCGAACGCTGCCAACCCCACCAGCAATAGCAACAGCACAGCCACTGATTTGATCGCGTCGTGCCGCCAGGGCGCCACAATGGATTCCCGCGACAGGCCAGCCTCTACCACCAACGGGTAACTCGACAGCGCCCGGTATGCATACAGGCGAGGCGTGCCATCGACTACTGCCACTGCTTCGACAAGCCCTTCATTGGCGTAGGGCAAGTGATTGCGAAAGACGTCACTGTTGGCCAAGGTCCGCCCAACCACCCTCGAAACGAACGGGCGACGGACCAAAATCGTGCCGTCACGCTTGGCCAGCACCAGCGCGCCACGCTCGTCGATCTTGAAATCGCCGTAATAGCGCACGAACCAGTCCACTTTGATCGTGCCCAACAGCACCCCGGCAAAATGCCCGTCGGGGTATTCCAGACGCCGCGAGATGGGAATGATCAAGTCGCCGGTCGAGCGGCTGCGCACCACCGAACCGATGCGTACCTGCCGGTCACGATGATTACGGTGGTAAACGAAATAGTCGCGGTCAGCATTGTTGAGGTTGGGCGGTAGGGTCGCCTGGTCGGTAACCAGCCAGCGGCCATCCGCGCCATACACGAACAGCCCGTGCAGCTGCGGCATGAGCGCTTTTTGTCGCGCGAGCAACGCCTGCAGGCGCGGGCGATTCATATGATCGAGACCGTCGCCCTCCAGGCGTTCGGCCAGGGACGCAGTGACGACATCCACTTGGCGAATGGCATCCTCGGCATGTTGCGCCGTCGCCCTAGCCAGGTTGGTCACCATGTTTTCGGCATTGCCGAACGCGTGACGGTAATCACGCCAGATACGCCAGCCTTCCACCATCACGAAGGCCAGCATCACCACCACCATGAATGCCAGGACCTGGCGGAACAACGCCACGGCGCGGCCTTCGCCCGCTAGCGCAAGGTGCCCATCGTCATCCTGTTTCCTGGCTGCGCACATCCTATTCCCTTGTTGTCTCGCGTTCGCCGCTTATGACTATAGTTCAGCGCTGCTTGCGCGAAGCCAGCTCGATCCACACCGGTGCATGGTCGCTGGCCTTGGGTTCGTTGCGTATCCAGGCGTCAACGCCTGCAGCCTTTAGGTAAGGCGCAAGTTCAGGGTTGAGCAACACATGGTCGATGCGCAGCCCGGCGTTACGCTGCCAGTGATTGCGAAAATAGTCCCAGAAGGTATAAACCCGCTCGTCAGGGTGCAGGTGGCGCAGCGCATCTGTCCAGCCCTGGTTGAGCAAACGCTGGTAACAGTCTCGAGATTCAGGTTGCAGCAGCGCGTCCTTGAGCCAGGAGCGCGGGTTATAGATGTCGAAATCGGTGGGGACGACGTTGAAATCGCCGGCTAACACTGCCGGGTGCCCACTCTTTTGCAAACTGGCCGCATGGTCGATCAGGCAGTGGAACCAGCGCAGTTTGTAGTCGAACTTAGGCCCGGGTTGCGGGTTGCCGTTGGGCAGGTAGAGGCAGCCGATGATCAGCCCCTGCACGGCTGCCTCCAGGTAGCGGCTCTGGCCGTCATCCTCCATGCCGGGTAGGCCGCGGCGCACTTCGAGTGGCTCACTGCCACGCGCGAGAATGGCAACGCCGTTCCACGAAGGCTGCCCTTGGTACAAACACCCGTAGCCCACCGCTTCAAGCGCTTCCCGTGGGAACTGCTGGTCGGGCGCTTTCAGCTCTTGCAGGCAGGCAATGTCAGGCTTCTCTCGCTCTAGCCAGGCGATCAATGCCGGCAATCGGCTGCGAATGCCGTTGATATTGAAGGTGGCGATCTTCAGCGCTTTCATGCGTCAGGGTCGTCGACATGCGCCTGTACTGCATCTTCGAGCGCGTTGATGTGCGCCTGGTCGGCCAAGGCCTTCAGCTGCAACCAGTCATCCCAGTCGATGGCGCCGTCATCACGCAGGGCTTCGGCCGTGCGCACCAGTTCATGGTGATAAGCATCTGGCGATTCGCGGCGGTAACTGATGTCGTCGTACTGCGCGTACCAGGCCTCAAGCTCGGGAATGCTGCGTTCAATGCTCATGTGCGTGGCTCCTCGCTACCCGCTTTGAATGTGTGAGCCCTGCCCTGCGCCAGCGTTCAACCTCGCTGAGAAAAGGGGCCGGCCGGCAAACTCTTTAAACCTTTGCCGCCTGTGAGCGCTCAACTGTAAGCGACACTGAAGTCGCGCCAACGGTTAAGGAGTGAAGCATGAGCAATCTATTGATCAAGCGCATCGGATTGTCGATAGCATTGGGCCTGACCTCTGTGCATGCGATGGCAGCGAGTTCCGATGATTTCGTTGACGCGGCCACCGAAGCGGGTATTGCAGAGGTGGTGACAGGCAACCTGGCCAAAGAGAAAAGCCAGAGCGCCGATATCAAATCATTCGCACAGCAGATGGTGACTGACCATACCCAGGCCAACCAGAAACTTGGCGACATTGCCCGTAAACTCGATATTTCTGTCCCGGATGAAGCAGCGCTGACCGACAAGGTCAAGAAGATGATCTTGGAATGGCGTGATGAATCCTTTGACAAGTCTTATATCAACAACCAGGTCGATGCCCATGAGAAGGCCGTCGAACTGTTCAAGAAAGAAGCGGCATCGTCCGACAAGGCTGAGCTGAAGGCATTCGCCAGCGCAACGCTGCCTAAACTCGAACAGCACCTGGAGCATGCCAAGGCACTTCAGGCCAAGCACGATAAGTGAGGCCAGACATGAGTAATGATGCATTGCGCTCGGAAGTGTTGACGCGTCTGCTGCATGCCCACCCCGAGGGGTTGGGAAAGGAGGTGCTCGACAACTACCGCGGTGAGAAAGCGGTGGCCGGCATGTTGAAGACACTCCAGGACCACGGATTGATTCACGATGGCGCCGTTGCCATAGACGGTAACCACCACATTAGCCTGCAGTATCCGATAAAGCTGTCCGCTTCGGGGGTAGAAGCCGCGAAGCAATTGGCGCGCTAGCCAACGTGAATGCGGGGCCGCTCAGCGGCCCCTTCTCTCATTTATCTTTGTCGACGTCACGCGGTGCGATAGCCGGGCCTTGCGGGTCAACCTGCGGGTCTTCCAAGTCTGGTGAGTCCGGGTCGAACCCCAGATCCTCCTGTTTGTCACCGTGATCGGAAGAATGAGGCCCCTCTTGCTGTGTGTGCTGCTTTCCAGGCGTTGGCATGGCACTTTCTCCTGTGAATGTATACGGAAGAAAGCATCAGCCCGAGGAAGTTTGATTTATCAGTATCTCATTTTGCTTGAGTGGCTTTGCTCAATTGCGAGCGAACCGCCTTCAACGCCTCATCGCGCTCTAGCAGCTCACCCTCCAGACGCTGCACTTGGCGCACCTGTTCGGCATAAAGCTCGCGCTTGTCTTCCAGGTTTTGCGTTTGCACATCCAGCTGCCGCCGCATTTCCTCGGTCGCCCCTTGGGCTTGAGCCAAAATCGTTCGCAGGCCCTGAATCTGCGCGTCCCGCTGTTCAAGCAGTTCGTCCCGTGCCTTGCGTTCGCTGGTGGCTTGGCGATGCTCGCCAAGCAAGCGCTCGTTATCACGGTGCAGGCGCGTCAGTTCGTCCTGCTTGACCATCATGCCCTGCTGCAGTTGCCTTACTTCTACTTGCAGCTGTTGCAGTTGCGCCTCGTGGCGACGCTGGTCCTGCTCGCGCTGTTCGCGGCTGGCGCTGCGGTAGTGTTCCAGGGCATCGCGGGCGTGGCGGTGTTTGTCTTCGAGTGACCTCACCTGCTCTTCCTTGTCGTTCAGGCGCAATTGCAACTCGCCCAATGACTGATTGAGGCTGGCACTGCGCAGTTGCTCAGCCTGCAAGGTGCTTTGCGTGGACAGCAGTTTCTCCGATTCTGCAGCCAGTGCCGCGTCCTGGATCTTTTGCTGTTGATACGCCGCAGCCAGCGCTTCTTGGGCCAACTGCAATTGCGCTTCGAGCTGTTCGCGTTGCTGGGTGAAAACGCTTTCGGCCTCTTCGATGCGTATATCCGCCTCTTCCTGCAGCTGTGTTGCCAACTGCCCGACAAACCGCCCAAGCGTATCGCTCAACCCAGGGGTGCCCGCCGTGGCCACGGTTTGCTGGCCATTGAGCTCCTTCAGGTAGCGATGAATCGTGCTTTTCGAGCCGGTGTTGCCTAGCTCGATACGTACCGCATCAATGCTGGGGTTCTCCCCGCGGGCGATCAGCGCCTGACGCGCTTGCTGCACTACCACCTTGTTGATACCGCCCCGGGCCATGCTTGCTCCTACGATTTTGTACTGGAATACGTAATATGTAATTACGTACTGATTTTGACCGGTCAGCACCTCTAATTCAAGTGCTATCTAACATGGAATAATCACGGCTTATCGCATGTGAAGGGCCATATAAGCGGTTTTTAAGTGGGAAACGCGTACACCAAGCGCAGAAAGCAAAACGCCCCGCCTGGCAAAAGCCAGCGGGGCGTTGCGTTTGAAGCGTGCAGCGATGTCAGACCAGGCGTTCAACCTGCGCCGGCGTGCGCCGCATCAGCACCTTGCCGTTGCGCACTGATACCAGCGCATGCCCCTGGCTGCGCACCATCTCGTAGTCATCCGGCGCCGACAGCAGCAGCAAGTTCGCCGGCCGCCCCACCTCGATGCCATAACGCTCCCCCAGGTTGAGCGTGCGGGCGCTGTTGTCGGTGATCAGGTCCAGGCAGCGTTGCAAGTCTTCGTAGCCGAGCATGTGGCAGATGTGCAGCCCGGCCTCAAGAATGCGCAAGATGTTGCCATTGCCCAACGGGTACCACGGGTCGACGATCGAGTCCTGGCCAAAGCACACGTTCATGCCTGCGCGGTCGATCTCCGCCACGCGGGTTACGCCGCGGCGCTTGGGGTAGCTGTCGAAGCGCCCTTGCAGGTGAATGCTCTCGGTTGGGCACGAGACGAAGTTGATGCCCGACAACTTGAGCAAACGGAACAGCTTGTAGCAGTAGGCGTTGTCGTAGGAGCCCATGGCCACGGTATGGCTGGCCGTAACCCGGGCGCCCATGCCGCGCACCCGCGCTTCTTCGGCCAGCACTTCGAGAAAGCGTGACTGCGGGTCATCGGTTTCGTCGCAGTGCACGTCCACCAGGCAGCCGGTACGCTCAGCCAGGTCCATCAGGAACTTGACCGACGACACGCCCTGGTCGCGGGTATTTTCGAAATGCGGAATACCGCCGACCACGTCGGCGCCGATGGCCACGGCTTCGGTCATCAGCGCCCGCCCGTTGGCATACGACTCGATGCCCTCCTGCGGGAAGGCGACGATCTGCAGGTCGACCAAATGGCGCACCTCCTCACGCACTTCGACCATGGCCTTGAGGGCAGTGAGCTTGGGGTCGGTAACGTCGACGTGAGTGCGCACATGCTGGATGCCATGGTCCACTAGCATGTTGATGGTCTTTTTGGCGCGGCCCTTGATGTCTTCGTGGGTGGTGATTTCTTTGCGCTCGGCCCAGCGTTCGATGCCTTCGAACAACGTGCCGCTCATGTTCCACTTCGGCTCGCCGGCCGTCAGGGTGGCATCCAGGTGAATGTGCGGCTCGACAAAGGGGGCTACCACCAGGTTCTGTTTGGCATCCAGGTCATCAGCGCCGCCTGGTGCCACCGGGTCGGCCTGTGGCGTGATGCTGGCGATGCGGTCACCGTTCAGTTCGATGCGAAACAGGCCAGCCTTGCCTCGCAGTTTTGCGTTGATGATGTTCATGGCGTTACTCCTTGCCTTGGGCTTCGGTCATGCGCCACACCAGCATGGCGACCGAAGCATTCATACGGAAAAGCGGGTCGTCCAGCGACTGCCCGCTCAGCTGTTCGATGCGTTGAATGCGTTGATTGATGGTATTGCGGTGCAGCCCCAGGCGTTGCGCTGCTTTCAGGCCGTTGCCGTTTTCCTTGAGCAGGGCATCGAGGGTATGCACCAGTGTATTCGGGTGCTTGCGGCCAGGCGCTATCAGCGGCCCTAGTGTCTGAGTGACGAAGTCGTCGATCAACGACCGATCGACGACCCCTTGCAGCAGGCGCAGCACGCCCAGCTCGCTGAAATCGCAATAGCCATTGGCGGGACGCAGGTTTTGCGCCACTTCCAGGGCCTGGCGGGCCTCGTTGAGCGCGCGGCGGTAGTGCGCGCAATCTTCCGCGAGGCTCGACAGCCCCATATAGAGGCCCAGCTCCCCTGCCACGCCCGCCAATTGCCGGTGCAGGGCGGCCAGCGTAGCAGGCAAGCCCAGTGTATCGGGCAGCAACACTACGAACAGGTCACCCGGCAAGTGGGCTGTCACGGTGCCCGGCCGGCTGCGGCACCAGGTTTCGAGCTGGTCCTCAAGGGCTTGGCGAATGCCTTGCCACAAGCGCTCGCCTTGGGCCAGCCCATGGCGCTCGAATACGCCATCGACGCCCGACAAACGCAGCGCCAGCAGGCGTCGCGGCTCGTCCAGCGCCAGGGCCAGGTGCGTTGCCCGTTGCCGGGCGATGGCCAGGCTTGGGTAGTCGCCGGTCAACAGTTGCCCGAGGATGTCGTTGCGCGAGCGGCGCACCTGGGCCATCTGCACCAGGGCCGTGCCGATCAGGTGGGTGACCACGACCATTTTCAGCGCATAGGGCTGCTCGATCAACGGCAAGCCCAGTTGCTCGGCACGGGCAACCACCGCTGGCGGGATAGCCTGGATGAAAGTGCCGCCGGTGAGGATCACCAAGCCGGCAATACCCACGGCCTCGCCGTCTTCCACCAGGCTCAGCAGGTTGGCCTCGCCACGCGGGTGGTTGATGCCGGTGACGAACACCAGTTCGCCGCCCATCACCCACTCGGCGATGCCCTCGTTCTCAGCGACGTAAGGCCAGCGCACCCGGCGCTGCAGGTTGCGTGCGCCTGCGCGAGCGGTCATCTCCTGCAAGCCAGGCAGGTGCAAAATTTCTTCCAGTGCCAGGCTCACGGCTCGGCACCGGCCTCGCCCACCACCCGGCGCCGGCCGCTCAGTTCAAGCAAGAGGATGTAGCACAGCGCCGAGGCAGCAATACCTACCAACGGCGCAACCCAGGGCGAGGCATACGCCAGTACCGCGCCGACGGCATAGGCACAAAGCCCCCTCAGGTTGTAGCGCGGCAGGGTGGCTGTAGCCAATGCGGGATACTGGCCACGGTGGCGATACCAGAAATCAGCCATGATCACCCCACCAACTGGTGGGATGACCGAACCCAACAGCACCAGGAACGGGATCAGCAATTCGTACATGCCGCCAATCGCCAGCACAATGCCCACCGCTGCCGCCACCAACGTCGCGGTCCGCCGGCGCTCGCTGCGCAGCAGGTGGCAGGCGGCTGCCGACACGTTGTAGATGGTCGGGCCCTGGATCGTCCACAGGTTCAGGCAGAGCATCACCACCGCCGCGAACGACAGGCCCTGCAGCATCATCACCTCGACGATGTCGGCCTGCTGATACACCATCGCGCACCAGGCACCGGCGACTACCATCAGGCCGTTGCCCAGCAGGAACGCGACGATACTGGCAACCACCGCTACCCGCCCACTGCGTGCCAGGCGCGTCCAATTGGTGGCTTGGGTGGCGCCACTGGCGAAGGTGCCGAAGACCATGGTCACGGCCGCCGAAAAGGTCATGGTTTCGTGTGGCACCACGGCAGCAAGGCCAGCAAAGCCCCCGGCATCGTGGGTGGCAATGTACATCGACACCAGCAACAGCACGAACATCAAGGGCACTGATACCCGCGACAACAGGTCCAGCCCTTTGAAGCCGATAATGGCCGTAATACTGAAGCCCAGGCCGAACAGCACCATCAGCGGCACAGTGAAGCCGCCCGCCAGGCCCAACAATTTGACCAGCACGATCGCTACGGTCGCGGTGCCCCAGGCGTACCAGCCCAGTTCAGCGAACCCCAGCAAGAAGTCGGAAAGTCTGCTGCCCGCTTCACCGAAACAAAAGCGGCCCATCAACACGGTATTCAGCCCACTGCGTGACGCGATGAACGCCAGGGTTGCGGCGTACAACGCCAACAGCGTGTTGCCGACCGTGGCAACCCACAGCATGTCGACGAAATTGAAGGCCATGCCCAATTTGCCACCGGCGAACATCGTGCCAGTGAAGAACGTGAAGCTGAACAGCACCATGGCTATCGGTAGCAGGCCCTTGCGGGACGACTGAGGGGCTTCGCAAAGCGGGAATTCGGTAGGTGAGCTCATTGCACGGGGCTCCGGGTGGTAGTCGGGAGCAGGAAGAGCAATATGCGGGCCGGTTTAACAAGGGATGGAAACCGAAGCGCAACAGGCGAACGGCACAGGCAACGCTGTGCACTCTGCACATTTAAGCATCGAAACAGGCGAGATGATGTGTGCCAGCTGCCTTGAATTGAGGCATTTACGCACCAAAGGTGAACAGCGCTGAGTACTTTTCACCCAGGCTGCGGGCAAGGTTTTGCCTACGAGGGCGCGGTGTCGCGGGCAAGCACACGTCTTAAATGCATTATTCAAATATCAACGCTAATTTATATTCGTAAAAATAATAATAAAAATAGATCAAAACAGTATTTCTTCCCGCCCCTACCCCCTTGCTACAGTCCCCTCAGACCCGACCCCTCGCATGGTGGAGGCCCCGATTCATCCACCTGCGAACCCTGCCCTTGAAACGGCGGACATGGCAGAACGGATGATCGGCAAACGATCATTTCCTCCGTGAGGTACTGCCATGAGCCAACCTGCTGCGCGCCACAGTGTCGCCCGCCTGCCCAACCTTGATCATCGCCTGCAAATCACCGCTGCGCCCACGTTAAGCGACCCGCTCGCCGAGCGCCTGCACCGCAAGCAGCGCCTTGCAGCGTCCTATCGGCTGTTCGCCGAACTGGGCTTTGAAGTCGGCTTGGCCGGCCATTTTACGGCACGCGACCCGATCGAGACCGACCACTACTGGATCAACCCTCTAGGGGTGCCGTTCTCGCACATTCGCACCCGTGACCTGCTGCGGGTAAACGGCGAAGGCCAGGTGGTCGAAGGTGACGGCCTGCTTAATACCAGCGCCCTTGAGCTGCATGACGCGTTGCAACGCGCCCGGCCTGACGTGGTGGGTATCGCGCACCTGCATGGCTTCCATGGGCGAGTATGGTCAGCGCTGGGGCGTTTGTTCCAGCCGATCACCGCTGAGTCGTCTGCCTTCGCCGGTGAGCAGGTGCTGTTCGACCGCCACGCACTGCGCACGCCCGAAGGCGGCCTGCTGCAAGACCGCGACCAAGTGGCACAAGCCTTCGTCGAAACATTCGCCGACAACAACCTGCTGGTCTGGCAGAACCACGGCCTGTGGACCACGGGCCAGACCGTGGAAAGCGCCGCCTGGCGCTTCATCCTCGCCGACGACAGCGCCCGCGCCCACCTGCTGGCTTACGCTGCCGGCCAACCGCGGATCCCGGACCTGGACGAAGCCCCCGTCAACCCTGGCCAGCGCGAGCTGTTCGGTTGGCTGAACTTCCTGCCACTGTGGGACCGCATCGTCCAGCAACAACCCGACCTGTTGGACTGAGGCGCACCCTATGGCAATCAGCATCAGCCGCCGCACCTTCCTGCGCCACAGCGCCATTGCCGGGCTGGCCGTGGGCTTGGCCCCCGCCCTGGCACGCGCCGATGAAGCCTTACGGGTCTGGCGCTACAAGGGCCAGGCCGCGAGCTTTCTCGCCGACGCGGGCCAAGCGCAAACACCCTACCCGCTGCACTGGGTAGACGTGCCCGGGGGCGCCATGGTGCTGGAAGCCTTTGCCAGCAACAGCCTCGACTACGCCTTCATGAGCCCGGTGTTGCCCCTGTTCGCCAGCGTGGCCGGTAACCCGCTGGTGTTGATCGCCAGCTACCAGGGCGAGCAGAACCGCAGCAGTGTGATCGTCAAACGCGGCAGCGGCATCGCCTCCATCGCTGACCTCAAGGGCAAGCGCGTGAGCTTCGTGCGCGCCACCGACACCCACTACCTGATACTCAACCTGCTGCGCGGCAACGGCCTGACCCTTGCCGATATCCAGGCCAGGCCCATGCCTGCCCGGGATGCGCTGGTGGCATTTCAAAACGGCCACCTGGACGCCATCGTCGCCGGCGGTATCGGTGCCCTGCAAGCGCAGACGGCCATGGATGGCGTGGCGCTGGCCGACGCTAGCCCCTATCACTGCGGCAACTACCTGATTGCAACCACTGCCAAGGTGTTGCAGCAGCCAGGCAAACAGGCTGCCATTCGCGACTTTTTGCAGCGCGAAAAAGCCACTTGGGACTGGGTCGAGCACAACCCCAATGCATGGGCTGCACGTAACCAAGCCCTGACCGGGATTTCCAGCGATCTCTACCTGCAGCAGTTCGCCCAGCGTCAGCAACCTTGTCGGCTATTGCCCGTCAGCGAGGCTGACATTGGTGCCCAGCAAAACATCGCCGACCTGTTCCACGACAGCGGGCTGATCCGCCAGGCAGTGGATGTGCGTGGCTTCTGGGACGACCGCTTCACCCCCTTGCTCAGCGGCTAAGGACCCGCCGCGGCACACCGTACCGGCGCGCGCCGGACGGCTCACAGGCACCTCAGCCACGGGAGCAACGGACCTCCTGCGGGCAAGGCCGCGCCTGCACTGCGTGAAACACCTTATGAGCGCCCGTTCGATCGCACATCCAGGGCCTGATCTGCCAATCGAACCCAAGGAACAGTCATGAAGTCTGTGTTTACCTCTTTAACGCTGGCACCCGCCGTACTCGCCGGCTACCTGCTCACCCCCCTGGCCATGGCAGCGGAGGATGACGCCGCCCTCGACACGGTGATCGTCACCGGCTCACGGGGCAGCGAAGTGCGTGCCGTCACCAGCAGCCCGGCACCGATCGACGTCATCGACAGCAAGCAACTGGAGCAAACCGGCGAGTCCAGCCTGCGCGGTGCCCTGCAGAAAACCCTGCCATCGTTTTCCCAGCGCCCTTCCGGTTCGTCCAATGACAGCATCGCCCGCCCCTATAGCTTACGCGGGCTGAACGGCTCCAACGTACTGGTGCTGGTCAACGGCAAGCGCCGCCACAACAGCGCAGTGATCAACCTCGACTCCACCGCCGCCTACGGGACCAACCCGGTGGACCTGGACATGATCCCCATCAGTGCCATCGACCACGTCGAAGTGCTGCGCGACGGCGCCTCGGCGCAGTACGGCTCCGACGCCATCGCCGGCGTCATCAACATCATCCTCAAGCAGCGCGACAACGGCGGATCGGCCAGTACCCAGTACGGCCAATACTACGAGGACGGCGACGGCGGTAACCTGCGGCAAACCCTCAACCAGGGCCTGGCCCTGGGCGACAACGGCGGCTTCTTCAACTATGCGTTGGACGCTAAGTCAGTCCAGACCGCCACCCGCTCGCGCGCCGCTACCGGCAACCTGTATTTCGCCGGCGACCCGCGCAACGACACCGCCGACCGCGAAGTGCAAAAAAACGGCCTGCCCAAGATCAAGGCCATCAACCTGTCGTATAACGCCGAACTGCCGGTGAGCGACGCGCTGACCCTGTACTCCTTCTCGACCTTCAGCAAGCGTGATGCCCGCGGCGGGCAAAACTACCGCCGGCCCAATTCTACTAACATCATCCCCGAGATCTACCCGGACGGCACCGCCCCCTTCTACACCCTGGAAGAGACCGACTACCAGGCAGCCGCCGGTGGCAAGGGCGAGTTCGCCGAATGGCACTGGGACCTGAGCTCCACCTTCGGCCGCGACAAAGGCCAGGCCGGTGCCGACGAAACCCTCAACGCCTCGCTCGGCCCGACCAGCCCGACGCGCTTCGACACCTATACCAATATTTTCGACCAGTGGACCAACAACCTCGACCTGACCCGCGCCTTCGAGGTAGGCCTGGCCAAGCCCTTGCAGGTTTCCTGGGGCCTGGAACACCGCCACGAACGGTACAAGACCGAGTCCGACGACCCGCTCTCGTACATCAACGGCGGCTACTTCTACCCCAGCGGCCCCTTGGCCGGCCAACCGGCAGCGGTGGGCGCCCAGGGTGCAATCACCCTGACCCCGGAAGATGAAGGCCAACTCAGCCGCAACAGCTACGCCAGCTACCTCGACCTGGGCCTGAACCCGACGGAAAAACTCTGGCTCGGCGTGGCCGCGCGCTTCGAAAAATACGATGACAGCAGCGGCAATACCCGCAGCGGCAAGTTTTCCGCACGGTACGACTTCACGCCAACCTTTGCCCTGCGCGGCACCCTCAGCAACGGCTTTCGCGCCCCGTCGCTGTCGCAGTCGGTCTACGCCCAGACCGCCAACCAGTACACCACCGTCGACGGTGTGGCGCAGTTCGTCGAAGCCAAGACCGTGCGGGTGGATTCGCCGTTGGCCAAAGCCCTGGGCGCCGAAGACCTCAGCCCGGAAAAGTCACGCAACATCAGCCTCGGCCTGACCTGGCAACCCTTGCCGCAGGCCAGCGTGACCCTGGATGCCTATCAGATCGAAATCCGCGACCGCATTGCCTTGACGGGCTTCCTTTATGGCAACGGCGTCGATCAGCAACTGGTTGCCAACGGCTACAAGCCAGGCTACCGCGTCAAGTACTTCACCAACGCGGCCGACACCACCACCCGTGGCGTCGACCTGGTGGCCGACTACCGCGTCGACTATGGGCGCTTTGGCCGGGTCAAATACGGCCTGGGGGTCAACTACAACAAGACCATCATCGACGACATCAAGCAGACCCCGGCATCGCTGCGCGCCGCAGGCAACAACCTCGAACTGTTCGACCGCGTCGCCCAGGGTTACCTGACCGTGGCCAACCCCAAGACCAAGCTGATGCTCAGTGCCAACTGGCAGATCGAGCGTTTTACCATCAACGCCGGCCTGACCCGCTACGACAAAGTCATCGCCCGCGACGCCAACCCTGATTATGACGTGACCTACGGCGCCAAGTGGCTGACTGACCTGGAAGTCGCCTACGCCCTGACCGACCACTTCGATGTCGCCGTGGGTGCCAACAACCTGTTCGACGTGCGTGCCGACAACAACGGCTACCCCGCCGGCGATACCAATGGCTTCCCCAAGTTCGGTGCCATTTCGCCGTTCGACCCTTACGGCGGCTTCTGGTACACGCGCATCGCCTACAACTTCTGACCCTACCCACACAGCGCCCGCCGCGTGTGGCGGGCGCCAGGAGAAGCACCATGAGCCACGGCCCATTCATACTCGGCGCGTTCATCCCCGGCACCCTCAGCGGCAGCGCCTGGCGCCTACCGGAGGCACCGCTCGATACCTTCAAGAGCCTGGAGCATTACCAGTACATTGCCCGCAAGCTGGAAGCGGGGCGGTTTCACGCGCTTTTT
The DNA here is from genome assembly GCF_024748985.1 of Pseudomonas sp. B21-031. NCBI lineage: Bacteria > Pseudomonadati > Pseudomonadota > Gammaproteobacteria > Pseudomonadales > Pseudomonadaceae > Pseudomonas > Pseudomonas sp. B21-031. Next base: position 2,961,400 of record NZ_CP087181.1, read on the forward strand.
TTCAACGACACGCTCGACGTCAAACTGGACCTGGCCCTGCAGCGTGGCCCCAACAGCGTGCGTTGGGACCCTTTGATCCTTGCCCCGGCGCTGGCCGCCAGCACCCGTCATATTGGGCTGATCGCCACGGCCAGCAGTACCTATAACGAGCCTTACAACATCGCCCGCAAATACGCTGCACTGGACCACCTGAGCGGAGGCCGGGCCGGCTGGAACCTGGTGACCTCGCTGGGCGGCGGCGAAAACTTCAACCGCCAGGAGCACGTCGAACACGATGACCGCTACGCCCGTGCCGAAGAATTCTACGACGTGGTCAGCGGCCTGTGGGACAGCTGGGCCGACGATGCTTTTGTCCAGGACAAGGCCACTGGTACCTGGCTGGACATCGACAAACTGCATGTGCTCGAGCATCAGGGCGAGCACTTCCAGGTGCGCGGGCCGCTCAACGTGGCGCGATCGCCGCAAGGTCACCCGGTGGTCGCCCAGGCCGGCGCCTCTGTTGCTGGCAAGCGGCTGGCAGCGCGGGTTGGCGAATTGATCTTCACCGCCCAGCACACCATCGCCCAAGGCCAGGCGTTCTACCAGGAGACCAAGCAGGCCGCCGCCGGTTTCGGGCGCCGTGCCGATGCACTGAAAGTGTTGCCGGGCGTCTCGCCGGTAGTGGGCAAGACACAGGCTGAAGCCCAGGCCAAGTACGACCGCCAGCAAGAACTGCTGGAGCCCAAAGCCTTTCTCAGTTCCATCTCGCGTTTCGCCAGCCTCGGCTACGACCTCTCGGAGTTGCCCTTCGACGAAGTGGTGCCCCTGCCCCCAGAGACCTTCACCACCAACACTCACCAGAGCCGGCAAAAGTTGGTGTTCGACCTGATCCGCCGTGAGCGGCCGACCGTGCGGCAGCTGTTCAATCAACTCACCTCCGGCGGCCATCGCATCCTGATCGGCACCCCGCAGAGCATCGCCGATGACCTGCAGGCCTGGTACGAAGCCGGCGCCGCCGATGGCTTCAACATCATGTTCAGCGGCCTGCACGCGGCCATTGATGATTTTGTCGACGGCGTGGTCCCAGAGCTGCAACGCCGCGGCCTGTTCCAACGCGAATACGCCGGCACCACCCTGCGGGAAAACCTAGGCCTGCCTTACCGCGCCAACCGCTTCTTTTAAGGAGAGCCCATGTTACGACCCCTGGCGACACTGAGCCTGGCCACCGCCCTGAGCCTGGCCGGCTGCGATGGTAAAAGCGCGCAGCAGGCCAACCTGGGCGCCCCGGCGCAGCCGCAGCATGGCGGCGTGCTGCGGGTGGCGTTCGACGGCGACCCCAACTGCATCGACCCGCAACAGGCGGGCAACAACACCGCCCTCAACGTTGGCCGGCAACTGGTGGACTCGCTGACCGACCAAGACCCGCAGACCGCCGAGATCGTGCCCTGGCTGGCCGAGCGCTGGGAAGTCAGCGACGATTCGCGCCAGTTCACCTTTCACCTGCGTGAAGGGGTGACCTTCAGTGACGGCAGCGTGCTGGACGCCGCAGCGGTCAAGGCCAATTTCGAGGCCATCATCGCCCTCGGCGCCCAGGCGCAACTGGCCAGCACTTACCTGGCTGGCCTTGAAGCCGTCGAAGTCATTGGGCCGCTGAGCGTGCGCATCCGCTTCAAGCACGCCAACGCGCAGTTCCTCCAGGCGACCTCGACCATGAGCCTTGGGCTGCTGGCAGCCAGTACCCTGGCACGAAGTGCCGAACAACGCTGCCAGGGCGCCTTGGTGGGCTCCGGGCCATTCAACGTAAAAAGCTTCGAGCACAACCGCCTGGTGCGCATCGAAGCCCGCGCCGATTACGCCTGGCCGTCTTCGCTGGCCGAACACAAGGGCCGTGCCTGGCTGGAGGCTATCGAGTTTCACATCCTGCCCGAGTCCGGTGTGCGCCTGGGCAGCCTGCTGTCCGGGCAAATCGACGTGAACACCAGCGTGCCGGTACAGGACGAAGCGGTGCTGCAGGCCCAGGGCATTGCGTCCATCGCGCGGTCTAACCCAGGCATCGTCTTCAACCTGACGCCCAACGAGTCCCGCCCGCCGCTGGACGATGCCAAGGTGCGTCAGGCGCTGAACAAGGCGATCGACCGCAGCCAGTTCAAGGGCGTGATTTCCCGCTACCAGAAACCAGCAAGTTCCGTGCTTGCCAGCAGCACGCCCTACTACCAGGACCTAAGCGCGGTGCTCGCCTATGACCCACAAGGTGCCGGCCAACTGCTGGACAGCGCCGGCTGGCACAAGGGGGCCGACGGTTGGCGGCAGCGCGATGGCAAGCGCTTGAGCTTTGCCCTCGACTACTGGCAGGCCAGTACACCGGTGCTGGAGTTGGTACAACAGCAACTGCGTCAAGCCGGCATCGAGCTGCGCCTGAACAAATCCACCATTGGCCAGGTCAGCCTGCTGCAGACATCGCTGAACTACCAACTGTGGTTCTTCAACCTGACCCGCGCCGACCCGGACGTGCTACGCACGGTGTTCCTCGCCAGCGGGCGAAATGTGAATGTGCGGGGGCCGCTGGCACTGGACCAGACCCTGATCGATTCGGCTGCCAGCCTCGATGTGCAAACGCGCGGTGCATTGATCCACCAGGCCAGCCGCGAGCTGCTCGAACAGGGCCACGTGATCCCGTTGGTCGAGGCCGCTACTGTCACGGCGTTCCGCGATGCGGTGCGCGGCCTGCATTACGAGGCCTCGACCCGCTTGCAGTTCTACGACACCTGGCTGGTACAACCGGGGAGTCTTTAACCGATGAACGCCTGGAACAATCACCCCGCGCACCTGTGGCGCCTGGCCCAGTCACTGCTGGTGCTGTGGGCAGCGTTTACCCTGTCGTTTGCCATCCTTTATGGGCTGCCCGGTGACCCGGTAGCGATCTTGCTGGCGCAAAGCGGCGAACCGGGCTCGGCAGACCCGGTCAAGGTCGCTGAACTGCGCGCTCGCTATCACCTCGACGGCAGCCTCTGGCAGCAGTACACCGGTGCCCTGTGGCGGTTGCTGCAGCTCGACCTGGGTACTTCGCTGCAGACCGGCAAGCCCGTCACCGCAGCCCTTGCAGCGGCATTGCCGGCCACCCTGGCGTTGGCCTTCACGGCGCTTGGCCTGGCGCTGCCACTGGGCATCTGCCTGGCCCTCGCGGCCCATCGTGTACGCCAGCGACCGTTGCAGAGCGTGCTGCACAATGCCCCTGCCGTGGTGGTGTCGCTGCCGACCTTCTGGGTCGGGCTGGTGCTGCTGCAACTGTTTTCCTTTCAACTGCACTGGTTGCCGGCCATGGGTGGGCAAGGTCTGGCCAGCCTGGTTCTGCCGGCCGTGACCTTGGCCCTGCCGTGCGCGGCGATGATCGCCCAGGTGCTTGGCCGCTCGATCGCCACGGTCAGCCAACAGCCCTTTGTGCAGGCCCTGCGTAGCAAGGGTGTCGGGCCATGGCGGCTGCTTGGCGTGCATACCCTGCACAACGCTGCAATCCCCTTGTTGAGCCTGGCCGGCACCCTGCTGGGCAACCTGCTGGCCGGCGCGGTGGTGACCGAAACCGTGTTCTCCCGTGATGGCGTCGGGCGCCTGGCCCAAGGTGCTGTTGCCAGCCAGGACATCGCCGTGGTCCAGGGCGTAGTACTGCTGGCCGCCGCATTGTACGTGCTGACCAACTTGCTGACCGACCTGGCCTACCCGTTGCTCGACCCCCGTATCCGCCAAGGAAGCCGTCCATGATTCTGCAACCTGCCTATCGCCTGGCACGCCCGGTGCGCTGGCCAAGCCTGCCACTGACGCTGAGCGTGGCCCTGTTCATCGTGGTACTGGGCTGGGCCTTTTGGCCGAACCTGTTCAGCAGCGCCGACCCGCTGCTGGCGAACCCGAGCCAGGCCTTGCAAGCCCCTTCTGCCGCCCACTGGTTCGGCACGGACCACCTGGGCCGCGACCTGTATGCGCGTTGCGTGCATGGCGCGGCACTGTCGCTGCAGGCCACCAGCATTGCGGTACTGATCGCCCTGGTCGCCGGCAGCCTGCTGGGGGGCATTGCCGGCTGGCTCGGTGGCGTCGCCGACCGGCTGTTGGCGATGGGGGTGGAAGTCCTGATGGCGATTCCTGCCTTGTTGTTGGCGATGGCCATCGTTACCGCCCTGGGTTTCGGCACGCTGGAAATTGCCCTGGCCGTGGGGCTTTCTTCGGTGGCGATGTTCGCTCGCCTGGCCCGTGGCGAAGTCTTGCGCTGGCGCAGCCGCAGCTTTGTCGAAGCAGCCCAGGTGGCCGGGGTTGGCCGCTGGACCAACCTTTGCCGCCACGTGCTACCACATGCCGCAGGGCCGTTGCTGGCCCTAGCCGCACTGGAATTTGCCAGCGCCGTGTTGGCCGTCTCGGCCCTGAGCTTTCTGGGCTTTGGCGCGCCGCCGCCCCAGCCGGAATGGGGCTTGCTGATCGCCGAGGGGCGCAACTACATGGTCGTCGCCTGGTGGTACACCACCTTGCCTGGCCTGGTGGTGGCCGCAGTGGTGCTTGCCACTCAACAACTGGCGCGCAGCCTGCAACAACTTCAAGGAGCAGCGTGATGAGTTCGCCACTGGTTCGTATCCGCCAGTTCCGCGTCGACTACCCCGGCAGCCAACAACCCGCCGTGCAGGCGCTGGACCTGGAGATTGGCGCGGGCGAAATCGTCTGCCTGGTCGGCGAGTCCGGCTCAGGCAAGTCCACTACCGCGGCCGCGCTGGCGGGTCTGTTGCCGGCTACAGCACGGCAAAACGGCCAACTATGGCTACAGGGCCAGGCGCTCGACACCTTCAATGAGCGCGACTGGCAAACCCGCCGTGGCCGCCTGGTCGGCTTCGTGCCACAAGACCCAGGTACGTCGCTGGACCCAGTCAAGACCATCGGCGCGCAGGTGATCGAGGCCATGACCGTACATGGCGTAGCGCACAGTGAAGCCCATGCCAAGGCGCTGGCCTTGCTGCAGCAGGTTGGCCTCAAGGCGCCCGAGCAACTGCTGCGGTGCTACCCTCATCAGTTGTCGGGCGGCATGTGCCAGCGGGTATTGATCGCCATCGCCCTGGCCAATGACCCGCCGCTGCTGATCGCCGACGAGCCCACCAGCGCCCTCGACGTGAGTGTCCAGCGGCAGATCCTCGACCGTTTGCAGCATTTGGTGCGCGCGCGCGGCAGCAGCCTGTTGCTGATCACCCATGATTTGGCGGTAGCGCTGGACCGCGCCGACCGTATTCTGGTCATGCGCCACGGCCAACTGCTCGAAAGCGGCACGCCCGAACACCTGTGGCATACCCCCAGCCACCCCTACACCCGCCAGTTGCTCAATGCCTCACCCCTGGCACGGTTGCAGCAGCGTCGTACTCGCCCGGCCGATCACCCTGCGGCGCCCTTGCTGCAGGTCACTGGGCTGCAGCGGCGCTTCAACCGCCAGGGGCCTGCGGCCGTGGCGGATGTCAGTTTCAGCCTGCCTCGTGGCAGCACCACCAGCCTGGTTGGCGAGTCAGGCTCGGGCAAGTCCACCACTGCGCGCATCATCCTGGCCCTGGAACAGGCAGACGCAGGCAGCGTGTTGTTCGATGGCGAGCAGGTGCTTGGCGCCAGCCGCAAGCAGTTACAGGCCTATCGGCGGCGGGTGCAGTTGGTGTACCAGAACCCTTGGGCTGCACTCGACCCGCGGCACAGCCTGCTGGACATCATCAGTGAGCCGCTGCGCGCCTTCGCCATCGGCAACCGGCGCGATGATCGCCAGCGGGTGGTCGAGCTGCTGGGACGTGTCGGGCTACCTGCCGACTTGCTGCAGCGGCGCCCTGGCCAGTTGTCCGGTGGGCAACGGCAACGGGTCGCCATCGCCCGTGCGCTGGCCGCCGAGCCGGAATTGTTGGTACTGGATGAGCCGCTGTCAGCGCTGGACGCACCGGTGCAGGCGCAAGTGCTGGAGCTGTTGCAGACCTTGCAACGCGACCTGGGCCTGACCTACCTGTTCGTCTCCCACGACCTCGCCACGGTACGCGGCATCAGCGACCAGGTGCTGGTGATGAACCAGGGCAGGCTGGTGGACCACGGGCCTACCGAGCAGGTATTCGAGCAACCAGCGAGTGAATACACACGCCGCTTGCTGGCGGACATGCCTGGGTGGCGAGGCCTACAGCCGGCACCCCCAGCCTTGCCTTCCCGTCATGCGCGATCCGGGTAGGAGCAGCCTTGTGCTGCGAAGAGGCCGGTGAAAACACCATTAATCTTCGCTGCTGCCACTGGCCTCTTCGCAGCACAAGGCTGCTCCTACCTGGATTTTTCAATGATCAACGAGGGCCATTGATCCCTACTTCGCGCCCTCCAGCCCCATCTGCCAGAAATCGGCCTCCAGGCTCGACGCCTGGCCAAAGATCCCTGCCAGCTCCACGAAGCGTTGTTCGGTCATGCTCCGCGCGGCCAGTTCATCCAGGTGCTTGCGGGCATTGGCCGCCACCTGCTGATACCCCTCCCCGGCATACTCAGCGATCCACTCACGGTAAGGGTGATCGCTCAGGTCACCAATCCGCTCAGCCAACGTCCGGCCAATTTCCGCATAGCCGATCACACAGGGCGCCAGCGCCACATGCAGCTCCAGCAGATCGCCGGCGGCGCCGCAGTCGAGCACATAGCGGGTATACGCCACCGTGGCCTGGTGCTCCGGTGCGGCCTGGATATCGGCCTGGCTCAGCCCCCAACGCGCGCACAGGCGCAGGTGCAACTCGGTTTCGTCGAGAATCGCCGCCAGCCCGGCCTGGGCGGCGCGGATGTCGGCCGGCAGGCGGCTCTTGTAAGCGGCCAGGGCCCAGGCGCGGGCGAACTGGATCAGGAACAGGTAGTCCTGCACCAGGTACGTCCGGAACGCCGCCTCGCTCAGCGTGCCTTCACCCATCTGCTGCACGAAATCATGCTCGACATAGCGGTGCCACTCGCCCGTGGTGGCGGCCTTGAGGCGATCGAAAATATCCATGCTCACGCCTCCCCCTCGTAGACCGCATCGAAGAAGGCCAGCTCCAAGGCCACGGTACGCAGATAGAAATCGGTGCTCAGCTCGGCTTCCTGCGGCCCGACGCGGTCCAGCTCGGCCTGCAGGAAGGCGACAAACGCCTGGAACGCGGGGTTGTCGTGCAAGGTGATCCATTCGGCATGTACGAAGTGTTCAGGCAAGGGTTTCGGCGCCTTGAGCGCCCAGTCCAGGTACAACCCTTCGGCGACATTCAATACTGCCAACGCGGCAGCGTATGAGCGGGTTGCCGCCGCTTCGCGCATGATCGCCTTGAAACCTGCGGTCGGCGCAGTGTCCGCGGCTTCTACACGCTGCGCCGGGCTGACGTCCAACGCCTCGAAGGCGCGCAGGAAATAGGTGTTCTCATCGCTGGAAATCATCCCGGCGAACTGGCCGAAGCGCAGGCGCGCCTCGAAGGTGTCCGCGGTGGCGATCGCAGCGCCGAGCAGGGTCAGGAAGCTGTCGAGAAAGCGGTGGTCCTGCACCAGGTAGCGGACCATGATCGGGTTTGGCAGGCTGCCGTCGCACAGTTGGCTAACGAAGCGGTGCCCGACGGCCGCCGACCAGGTCGGCTCGCTCTGACGGCGCAGGGTTTGCGTGAAGCGTTCGGTCATGATGCTGTCCTCTGCAAGGGGTGACAGCGAGACCGTTGAAGCTGGCATGGACTGGCCTCGCAGTGAGGCCGGCAAAAAGGCAGGTTTCAAGTCCCATCCCTTCGCCGGCATGATCCGGATCAGGTTCGAAGGGTCACCGCGCTGCAACGCTCAGCGGTTTCTCAGCCCGTTGCCGGGCTCCCCTTGGTGGCCCACAGGTATACAGCAGGTAGGAAGGTGCTGTCACGCCCCAAACAGTGGGCCTTGGGTGACCCGCTAGTGGGTGCCTGTCCCCAGCCCCGGCACGCCATTATTTAGCGCGACTCAGGTTTTTAAAGGATTTGTTTAACAAAGCATTACCGAAACATCTGTTGGCACAGCCGTTGCTCAGGCCCCTTCACCAGGCAAAACGCCATTGATGGCCCCAAGCCATAACGCCGCGAGCGAGGCACCAGGCAATGAAAACACCTGCCGTGAGTCACCCAACCAGGCACACATTTAAACTGTCTGCCGTCACCGTGCTGATGCTCAGCCTTGGGCTGAACCCGGCAATCGCGTCTTCCCTCGATGACGTCGGTCAGCCGCCGCCGACCGACCCTTCGGCCTACACCGACCAGCCGGACGACCCAAACCCGGCGTTGCTCAACCTGTACAGCTTACCGGAAGCCAACGAAGGCTCGTTGGAACTCACCGATGGCGTCCACGGTGACCGTTCGACCGTACGCCAGGACAACGTGCTACCGCCCGCCATGCAAACGTCTGATAAATACCCTACCAACGGCAAGCCCAGCCCGCTGTTCGGTGCCCAGCCTTTTACCCAGCAATTGCTGCTGTTCGAAGAATTCGGCCCAGAAAAACTCGACCCAAGCATCCCGGCACCGGACCTTACCTTCCCCGTACCAACCTTAGGCGCGGCCCCGGCACAAGACCCGAATGTGGTCGCCCGCAGCGGCCCCAGTGGCACGGCCCTGGAAGCCTTCCTCAAGCAACCGGGCCTGTACCCATTCCCTACTCAGTTCTCCAACGTGCTCGACCGCAACCCGTGGAAAGCGCAGATCGAGATGTTCCTCAACCGCCACCCGGTCGGCTCGCCAGCTGAAGGACGCCCACCAGGAAAGGGCTGGTCCCATCAGCGTTGGAACGAGTTCTACCCTCAGGCCGCGTTCAAGACCGCCCAAGCTGGCGCACGCATCAACCTCGGGCTGCGTGACCGCAAGCAAATGCACAACTATGCGGTCGGCGAGTTCGCGCCGGGCGGGCTGTACTACCAGACTTCGGACATCCCCACCACGCTGGGCACCACCAAGGGCATCGACACCCGCTTCCACCCAAGCTTCCCTCTGCAAAACCACAAATCGCTGTGGACCTTCGACGGCACCTTCCCGCCCAAGCTGCTGATGGTCCGCTATGGCCAGCCGATCTTGATGCGCCATTACAACGCCTTGCCGATCGACCCTTCGGCCAACGGCGGCTTTGGCCTGCACACCATCTCGACCCACGAGCACAACGGCCACTCCCCGGCCGAAAGCGATGGCTTTGCCAACGCCTACTTCTTCCCCGGCCAGTATTACGACTACCGGTGGCCAGTGCAGTTGGCCGGTTACGACACCATCAACACCCGGGCCCAAGACCCGCGCGCCGCGTTCCCCTGCTCACCGGGCGAAACGCTGTACGTCAACGACGCCTCGCCGGGCCTTAAAACCTGCGAAAACGGCAGCATCAAGATTCGTGGCGACTGGCGCGAAACCATGAGTACCCACTGGTTCCACGACCACATGATGGATTTCACGGCGCAGAACGTCTACAAAGGCAACGCCGTGATGATGAACTACTACAGCGCTTTGGACCGCGGCAACGAGGCTCTGCAGGATGGTGTCAACCTGCGCTTCCCCAGTGGTTCGGCCATGCCGTGGGGCAACCGCGACTATGACGTCAACCTGGTGATCGCCGACAAAGCCTGGGATGCCAATGGCCAATTGTGGTTCAACCCGTTCAACACCGACGGCTTCCTCGGCGACCAGATCCTGGTCAACTGGCAGTACCAGCCCAAGCTGAAAGTACGGGCGCGTAGCTACCGTTTCCGCATCCTCAATGGGTCGGTGTCGCGCTACTTCAAATTTGCCGTGGTGCGTGAAATCGCCGGCAGCAGCGGCGAATTCAAAGGCCCGTCCGGCTCCAACGTGTCGTATGCCCGCGTGCCGTTCCACATGATCGCCAACGACGGCAACATCATGGAACATGCCGTGCCATTCGACGGCACCCTGGACCTCAACGGCGACGGTGACCTCAAGGACAACAACGGCATTATGCCGCTGCAAGGCATCGCCGAGCGTTACGACATCATCATCAACTTCGCCAAGAACGGCATCAAGGCAGGCGACAAGCTGTACTTCGTCAACCTGATGGAGCACCAGACCGGCAAGGGCCCGAACCAGGCCATTTCCCTGGCCGATGTGCTGTCGGAGAAATACAAGGCAGTCATCAAGCAGACCAGCAAGGGCCCGCAGTGGGACAAAGGCGACCCGGTGGTGGGCAAGTTCCTGCAACTGCTGGTGCAGCCCTACAGCGGCCAGGACCTGAGCATGGACCCTGTCGCCTATGAACCGGCCAAACCGGGCAAGGCCGCAGGCCTGAAAATGATCCCGCTGACCCTCGACCGCAACGCCGTGGCCGACCAGGCCAAGCTCAAGGATGCCCGCCACCGCGAGTTCATCTTCGGCCGCTCCGACGGCACCGACACCAACCCCTGGACCATCAAGACCGATGGCAGCTTTGGCTACAGCATGGACCCACGGCGCATCAACGCAGCACCGCAACTGGCCAGCGAAGCCACCCAAGGCGGCTTTAGCGGCGATGGCACCCTGGAAGTGTGGAAAATCAAGAATGGCGGCAATGGCTGGAGCCACCCGGTGCATGTGCACTTCGAGGAAGGCATCGTGCTCAGCCGCGACGGCAAGGCACCGCCAGAGTGGGAAAAGTGGGCGCGTAAGGACGTCTATCGCATCGGGCCGGATGCCGATTCGTCGGAAGAAGTGGAAATGGCCATCCGTTTCCGCGAGTTTGCCGGTACCTACATGGAGCACTGCCACAACACCCAGCACGAAGACTCGTCGATGCTGCTGCGCTGGGACCTGGAACACCCAGGCCAGTTCCAGGTGATGCCAACCCCGTTGCCGGGTTGGGACGGTGTGGAATATGTCGCTTCTGTAGGCCTGCCGACCTTCCGCACGTCTGGCCACAATGATAACGACGATACCAACAAGCCACCGGTTGCGGTCAACGACAGCGCTGCCACCACGGCCGGCAAGGCGATCACGCTCAATGTGCTGGCCAATGACACCGACCCCGAGCGCAACCTGCCCTTGACCGTCACCGGCCTCAGCCAGCCGGATTCGGGCATGGGTACCACCAGCACCGACGGCACCACGGTGACCTACACCCCACCGACCACCGTCGCCACACCGTTCACCGCCAGCTTCAACTACTCGGCGCGCGACGCCAAGGGTGCCGAGTCGGTCACCCCGGCGGCGGTCAGCATCGCCGTGAGCCCGGCGGTACCGGTCGATGACATTCAGGTCAGCAGTGCCTCGGTGCAATTGCGCAGCGGCAACCGCTACACCTGGGAGCTGGCGGGCACCACCTCGGTGGCTACCGGCAATGCCATCAACGTGACGGTGGCCACCACCAGCGGGCCGTTGAACTTGGGTGCTGCCACGCTGACCGCGGCCACCACAGGTGCCCGTTGGCGGTTGTCGGCTACTACCACCGGCAACGGCCCGGCAACACCGGCGACAGCGACCGTGACATCGACGCTGGGGCAAAGCGTAACAGCGCCAATCAGCATCAAGTAGGCAAAACAGATGTAGGAGCAGCCTTGCGCTGCGTAGAGGCCAGTGACCACACAATGTAATTTCGGTGCTTTCACTGGCCTCTTCGCAGCGCAAGGCTGCTCCTACAACGGTGTGTGTAGGTTCTTTTACGGAGGAGTACTTCATGACTGGCTCATGGCGTGTTCTGCTCGTGCTGTCGCTGTTCGCTGCCAGCATCCCGTTCTGGCCCGTGCAACCCCGGCAAGCCCCACCCCAAGAAACCGCCACCCCCTGGGGCGCCGACTACTTCCCCAATACCCCCCTGCTCACCCAGGATGGCGAAAAAGTGCACTTCTTCGATGACCTGATCAAAGACAAGGTCGTCGCCATCAACTTCATCTTCACCGGCTGCTCCGACTCCTGCCCAGTGGAAACCGCGCGCCTGCGCCAGGTGCAAAAGATTCTCGGCGACCGGGTCGGCAAGGACATATTCCTCTACTCCATCAGCATCGACCCCTACAACGACACCCCGGCCACCCTCAAACGCTACGCCGAAAAATTCGCCATTGGGCCTGGCTGGACCTTGCTCACCGGCGAGCCTGCCGACATCGAGCAATTGCGCAGAAGCCTGGGCCTGTACATAGAAGGCCTGGAAAACGGCCGCTCCAAAGACCACAACCTGAGCCTGATCATCGGCAACCAGGCCACCGGCCGCTGGATGAAAGCCTCCCCCTTCGAGAGCCCCTACATCCTCGCCGACCGCCTGGGCAACAGCTTGCACAACTGGAAGCAAGCCAGCGCCATGGCCAACGACTACGCCCACGCGCCGGAAGTCCGCTCGCCCAGCAGCGGCGAGCAGATCTTCCGCACCCGCTGCTCTTCCTGCCATACCCTGGGCGACGCCGAGCCAGGCGTGCAAAGGGGCATCGGCCCCGACCTGTTAGGCGTGACCCGGCAACGCGATGCCCGCTGGCTGAGCCGCTGGCTGAAAGAGCCAGATCAGATGCTTGCGCAAAAAGACCCGCTGGCGATGCTGCTGTACGAGCAATACAACCGCCTGGCGATGCCCAACATGCGCCTGGGCGATGCCGAGGTCGCTGCGCTGATGACCTACATCGAAGAAGAAACCACACGCTTGCAGGCGCCGTTGGCAGACACGGCAAAACCTTAGAGGCACTTAGCCATCAGTCATCGGCCTGTCATCATACTGTCGTATGTTTTCAGCATCACCCAGGGTCGGGATTATCAGTCGTGATTCGCCGTTCGCTCTCTTCCGCCAGCCTTCTGCGCCTGTTGATCCTGATGCTGTGTGCCGCCACCCTGGCATTTCTCTGGGGGCTGCACTTCTCACAGAAAGCCGCTGCGCGCCAGGATGCGGTGTCGGCCAAGGCGGCCGAGCACCTGAACCTGGCCAGCATCGTCGCGCAAAGCCTGCGCCAGTTGGTCGACCGTGCCCAGGCCGTGGGCCGCGTCACCCAAGGTGACCTGAAGGCCGCGCGCCAGGGCAACGCTAACCTGGCCCGGTTGCTGGCCGAAGACCCGTTGTTCAAACGCCTGAGCCTGTACGACCGACACGGCCGGCTCGTGTCGGCCAGCCATGCCGACGACGCCGCAACGCTGCCTGAAGACTGGCTGCGGCAGCTGCAATTGCACGTTGCCCGCTACGGCTTCAAACCCTTCATGCCCAGTATCGAGGTGCAAAGCCCGCTTAGCGCCCTGCCCAACTGGCGTCTGCCGTTCATATTGCCGCTGACCGACCTGCCCGGCCGCGAAATCGACAACATCCTGGTGGTGCAGCTGGACATCGGTTACCTGGCGGTGCTGTTCCAGCACATCGACCTAGGCAGCACCGGCCTGCTGCGCCTGCTGCAGGACGATGGCCACGAACGCCTGCGCATCGACTCCAGCGGGGTGGTCGTGGCCGCCGACAGCCTGGAGCCTGATTTACCGCAGGCCGGGCCCGACGCGGGCGCGCTCACGCAGTATTCACCCGGCGGCCCCTATCAGAGCCTGTACCGGCGCGAGGCCGAGCGAGGCTTTAGCGTGGTGGTCAGCCAACGCTACGAAGAAATCCTGGCGCCGACGGCCTTGGCCTACTCACGGCAGTTCTGGCTGAACCTGAGCATGACCCTGATGATTCTGGCCAGCCTGGTGTGGACGTTGCGCCTGCTGCGCAAGCGCCAGGAAGCGTTCAGCGCCCTGGAGCACGCACAGCAGGTCAACCAGCAACTGATAGAACGGCTTGAGGACGAACACCGGCGCAGCAGCCACGCCGCGGCCACTGACCACCTCAGCGGCCTGCACAACCGCCGCCAGTTCGTCGAAGTCGCTGGGCTTGCGCTGACCCGGCAACGGGGCAAACGCCGGTTGATGGCCATCCTGTTCATCGACATGGACCGTTTCAAGTCGATCAACGACTCACTCGGCCACAAGATCGGCGACCTGCTGCTGCAAGCCGTGGCCGGGCGCATCCAACGGTTGCTGGAACCGGGCGACGAAGCCTCGCGTTTTGGTGGTGACGAGTTCGTGGTACTGCTGGTCGGTCAGCGCAGCGAGGAACAGATCAACGCCTGGGTTCGCGAGCTGGTACAGAAACTCTCGACCACCTATGCGCTGGATGGTCAGGAGGTCAACACCAGCCCCAGCGTCGGCGTCAGCATATGCCCTCGCGATGGCCAAGACATCGACAGCCTGATCCGCTGCGCCGATGCCGCGATGTACTCGGCCAAGCAGGCCGGACGTGCCCAGTACCGCTTCTTCGACCCGTCGCTGAACCTTGCCGATATCCATGCCTTCACCCTCGAGCAAGCCTTCGGCGCGGCGTTGGCCGAGCGCCAGTTCATCCTGCATTACCAACCGCAGATCCGCCTCGATACCCACCAGGTGCTGGGCTACGAGGCACTGGTGCGCTGGGACCACCCTGAATTCGGCCTGCTTTACCCGGACCGCTTCATCGACCTGGCCGAGCGCAGTGGCTTTATCATCGAGCTTGGCTGGGAAGTACTGCGCCTGGCTTGTGAGGCGCTCGCCCGTTGGCACGCGCAGGGCCGCGAAGCGCGCCTGGCGGTCAATGTTTCGGCGCTGCAGTTGCGCCAGGCAGGCTTCAGCACGCGGCTGCTGAACAAATTGCAAAGGTACGGCATCGCCCCACACCGGTTGGAGCTGGAAATCACTGAAACCACCATCCTTGACCCCGAGGGCACGGCGGTCGAGCACCTGCAGCGCTTGCGCGAAGCGGGCCTGGGCATCAGCCTGGACGATTTCGGGCGCGGCTATGCAGGGTTCGCGCACCTGCACTCGCTGCCGTTGAGCAAGCTGAAAATCGACCGTTCGTTGATTGCGCCGTTGTCCAACAGCCATGACGACAGCCCGATCGTCTCCTCCACCATCATCCTGGCCAAGCGCCTCGGCCTAGAGGTGGTGGCCGAAGGGGTGGAGACCCGTGAGCAAGTGGTGTGCCTGAAACTCGCCGGTTGCGACATTGCCCAGGGGTACCACTTCAGCCGCCCGCTGTCGCCGGCACAACTGCTCGATTACCCACCCTTCAACGGCATCGATGAAAAGGTAGGTGTCTACTAAAGAGGGATGGATGCCAGGACAGGCAAGCCGATTCGGTTTATCGTGTCACCACTGAATACCGGCTACCGCACCATGACCGACATCGAGCGCTACGTCCGCGCCGCCACCCGTGACAACACGCGGCGCAGCTATCAGGCTGCCATCGACCATTTCGAGACCCAATGGGGTGGTTTCCTGCCGGCCACCGCCGAGGGCGTGGCCCGTTACCTGGCCGACCACGCCGAGCAGCACGCGGTGAGCACTTTGCGTCAACGCCTCGCGGCCCTCAGCCAATGGCACATCAGCCAGGGCTTCCCCGACCCGACCAAGGCGCCGCTGGTGCGCCAGGTACTGCGCGGTATTCGCACCCTGCACCCGACACCGCCAAAACAGGCTGCACCGCTGTTGCTGCAACACCTGCAAACCGCCGTGCAATGCTTCGAGGACGAAGCCTGCCAGGCCCGCGAATGCCACGACTTGACCACCCTGCGCCGGGCACGTCGCGACACGGCGCTGCTGTTGCTGGGGTTTTGGCGAGGGTTTCGGGGTGATGAGCTAGCACGCCTGCGCGTCGAGCATATCCAGGCTCAAGCCGGTGTCGGTATCACCTTGTTCCTGCCTCGCAGCAAGGGTGACCGCGAAGCACTTGGCGTGCAGCACCGCACGCCGGCACTCAAGGCATTGTGCCCGGTCAGCGCGTACCTGCAGTGGATCGAAGTGGCCGGCATCGCCCATGGCCCGGTGTTTCGCAAGCTCGACCGCTGGGGCAACCTCAGCGACGCGGCGCTCAACAGCAACAGCCTGGTCGGGCTGCTCCGGCGCCTGCTGGAGCGTGCCGGGGTACCGGCGGCGTTGTACACCGGCCACTCGCTGCGCCGTGGTTTCGCCACGTGGGCCACGGCCAATGGTTGGGAACTGAAGTCGTTAATGAGCTACGTGGGCTGGAAGGACGCCAAGTCAGCACTGCGCTACATCGACTCGGCGCAACGCTTTGGCGAGCTGGCCGTGTTACCGGCCAGCCAGGTGCACAACCTCATTCCTTGAAGGCGTGGCGCGCAATGCCGCCGATTTCCGGGCGGATCGCGTAAAGGTCGCCGGCATCCGGGTAGTGCCGCAGCTCTACCGCGTTCATGCCGAACCGCGCGGTGGTGATATACAAGGTGGTCATCCCTTCACCGCCAAAGCAGCAACTGGTCGGGCGCGTCACCGGCATCACCACCTGGTCGGTCAGGTGGCCGTGACGGTCATAACGCAGCAGGCAACTGCCATTGAACTGGCACACCCACAGCCCGCCTTCACGGTCCAGCGCAATGCCGTCCGGGCGCCCCAGCTCGGCAGGCGTTTCGGCAAACAGGGTAACCTCGGTCAAGCGGCCTTCGGGCAGGTACTCGGCGCGGTAGATGGCGCGGGCGACCGAGTCGACGAAGAAAACGCTGTGCCCGTCTTCCGACCAGGCCAGCCCATTAGGCAGCGCCATGCCATCGTGGATCACCTGGTCGCTCAGTTCCGCGTCGAAACGGAACAAGGCGCCGGTCTTGCCACTTGGGGCTTCGTCCATCAAGCCGCTGACGAAGCGGCCCTGGGGGTCGCAGGCGCCATCGTTGAAACGGTAGGTGGAACGCGGGTGAACCGGCACGGAGTATTGCCGCACCTTGCACGCGTTCACATCCAGAATGGCGACACTGGAATCTTCGGTGAAGATCAGGTTGCCCTGGTCGGTCAGGGCCAAGGCGCCAATGCGCGCTGCCGACTCGTACAGGCTCTCGACCTCGCCGTCCGGGTTCAGCCGATTGATGCGCCCATCGGTGATATCGACGAAGTACAGCGCGCCGCTGCGCGCGTCCCAAACCGGGCTCTCGCCCAGGTCGGCGCGGGTGTTGGCGACTTTGACCGGTACGTAGTGGCATTCCTTGATGCGGCTCCAGCGTTCGGCCACTTCTTTGAAGTTGCCCGCCTGTACCCGCGCCAGATCGCGTGGGTAGCTGACGCCGCTGTTCTCGGTGAAACGGGTGGCGGTGAACTGCCCGTTGCTGGCACGCAGGATGTAGCCCGTGTCGCGGCACAGCGAGCTGGCCAGGTACAACAGCCCAGGGGTGACCCATTCGGGCTTGAGCTCTTCCGGTGCCTGGGTCACGCCCCACATGCGGGTCTTGGCCACGGGCGAGATGGCATTGACCAGAATGCCGTGCTCCATCCCTTCCATGCTCAAGGCGTTCATGATGCCGACCTGGGCCATCTTGCCGGCTGAATAGGCCACCAGCCCCGGCTGCGAATAGCGCTGGTACATGGCGCGGTCTGAGGTGGTCAGCACCACACGCGGGGCTGCAGAGTGCTTGAGGTACTTCCAGGCATGCTTGGCCAGCCACACCGGGGCGTGCACGCTGATGCCCAGCGCGCGCTGAAGAAAGGCTTCTTCCTGCGCTTCGATGCCCTGGTAATCGACCCAGCCAGCATTGTGAATGAGGATATCCAGGGCGCCAAACTGCTCGATAGCCAGCTCGATCAATTGCTGGCAGGCACGTTCGTCTTCCAGTTGCCCCGCATGGGCGATCGCGTTGTAGCCCTTGGCCTGCAGGGCCGCGAGTGCCTGGGCCAGCGCCGACGGGTCCTCGCCCTGGCCTGCCCGGTCAGTCCCCAGGTCGCTGATGACCACGCGGGCGCCGCGCTCGGCCAGTGCCATGGCGTAAGCCAGGCCCAACCCTTGGGCAGCACCGGTGATGATCGCGACTTTGTTCTTGAATGGGTCTGTGATTGGCATTGCAGGGCACCTTCGATTCTCCTTTTTTACGATAACAATAAAAAAATCAATGACTTAATATTAAAAGCATGCAACTTTGATATCTCAGGGATATCACCGAGGCTTTGTCACTCGGTGGCCACGCACTATGATGGCCGCCTTGCAGGGGTGGCGCCTGCCAGGCACCCCGGCAAGTCGATGAAGGAACATAGAATGATCGAGACACGTTTGCTCAGGCAGTTCATTGCCGTGGCCGAAGAACTGCACTTCCACAAGGCCGCCATCCGCCTGCACATGGCGCAGCCGCCCCTGAGCCAAGCGATCAACCGCCTTGAAGAAAAGCTCGGCTTCAGCCTGTTTCTGCGCAACAAGCGCGGGGTCAAGCTGACTGCCGCTGGCATGGCCTTTCTGGAAACCGCCTACCGCACGCTCAAGGAGCTTGAGCAAGGCATCGAATACGCGCGCAATGTCTCGGAAGGCATCTGCGGGAAGCTGACCATCACAGCCATCTCCATTGCGTATTACGAGTCGCTGCTCACGACCTTGCGCAGGTTCCGCGAGGTCTACCCGAATGTACGCCTGACCATCCGCGAGATGCCCTCAGCCTCGCAGGCCAAGGCCTTGATGGCCGGCGAAGCCGACATCGGTTTCATGCGCAAGCTGCCGATGCCACCCGATACCATCGAGTCGCGGCTGTTGCTCAACGAGCAGATCATCATGGCCTTGCCCGCCAACCACGCCAGGGCCAATCAGCCGCTGGTAGACCTGCGCGATTTTGCCGAAGAGGACTTTGTCTTCACCCCGCAAGCCCTGGGCAGTGGCTACCACAGCCAGTTGATCGCCCTGTGCGAGTCGGCCGGTTTCTACCCCAAGGTGGTGCAGGAGGCAGCGCAGATCCACACCCTGATCGGCTTGGTCGCCTGTGGCTTCGGCGTGGCCCTGGTGCCGGAGTCGATCGCTTACTCGACGCTGCGTGAGCGCGTGCAATTCCGCCCGATCCGCCCGATCAAGGACCAGCCCACCCCGACCATGGGCTTGTACATGAACTGGAACATCCAGAACGCTTCGCCGGCCCTGGGCAGTTTCATCGCCATGCTCGACCAGGGCGCGCCGAAGCGCTTCAGCGACACCCTGCAGAACCCTTTGATCCTGTAGCCCTACACCGTCAACCGGTACTCGCGTAGCCAGGTGTCCAGCGCCAGGGCCGTCTCCAGGTTGTTACGCCGCAATTGCGAGTTGAAATAGCCCTCGGGCTGGCGCAACTCGGCGGCCAGCCCGCTGTGGTCGACGACCTGGAACACGGGCCGGTCTCGCGCCTCCAGCAACTGCCGAGTACGCTCGCGCAGAAAGCGCTCATAGGCCAGGTTCGCCGACGTCGGGTATGGGCTTTTGCGCCGTTGCAACACTGCAGGCGGTACCCGGTCGGCGCCGGCCTGCTTGAGCAGCCATTTTTCCTCGCCATCCTTGCCCTTGATCGACCACGGCACGTTGTACACGTACTCCACCAGTGAATGGTCAGTGAACGGCACCCGCACCTCAAGGCTGGCGGCCATGCTCAGGCGGTCCTTGCGATCGAGCAGAATCGGCAGCCAGCGCTGCAGGTGCATGTGGCAGATTTCGCGCATGCGCCGTTCCTGCGGGCTGTCCCCTGGCAGATGCTCGACGCTGTCCAAGGCCTGGAGATAACAGCTGTCCTGATACTGGGCAAAATCGCAGGCCCGGTTGAACTCAGGGTTGATCAGCTCGGGCTGCAACAGTTGCATGCGCGACAGCCAAGGGAAGCGCGCTGCGGCCACGGCCTGCGGGTCGCGGAACCAGGCGTAGCCGCCAAACACTTCATCTGCCGCCTCACCGGAGATGGCCACCGTGGAGTGCGCGCGGATCGCCTTGAACAACAGGTACAACGAGGTGTCCACGTCGCCGAAAGTGGCCGCGCTGTCGTTGGCGCGGTACACCGCCAGGCGAGCCAGGTCCGACACCAACTCCCGGTTGTCGATGAGGATGGTCTGGTGCCGGCTGCCGATGTACTGGGCCGCCGCCAGGGCATAAGGCTGGTCACGTTCGGGGCGAAACGCATCACTTTGAAACTGCTCGGCCTGGCCGACGAAATCCACCGAGAACGAATTTACCGCCCCGCCCTGCTCGGCCACTAACCGCTGTTGCGCCATGGCGGTCAGCAGGGTCGAGTCCAGGCCACCGGACAGCAGCGAGCAAACCGGCACATCGGCATGCAACTGCTCGCCCAAGGCATTGTCGAGCAGCTCGCGGGTGCGTTCGACCGTGGTCGCCAGGTCGTCCTGATGCTCGCGGCGTTGCAACTGCCAGTAGCGGCTGATCTTTACCTGCCCCTGGGGCCGCCAGGACAACCGATGCCCCGGCGGCAATTCGCTGACCCCGCGAAAAGCCGTGCGGGTGGTCCCACGGGACAGGCTCAAGGCATCCACCAGGCCAACCGCGTCCAAGGTGCTGGCAACCTCGGGGTGGGCAAGAATCGCCTTGATCTCGGAGCCGAACAGCAGCCCCTGCTGATGACGGGTGTAGTACAGCGGTTTGACCCCCAGGCGATCGCGCACCAACAGGAAGTGACCGTCGCGCCCATCGAACACGGCAAAGGCGAACATGCCATTGAGGTGGTCGCAGCACTGCTCGCCCCACTCCAGGTAGGCGTGCAGTACCACCTCGGTGTCGCTGCGCGTATGAAACACATGCCCGGCCTGGCGCAAGCGTTCGCGCAGGGCATGGTGGTTATAGACCTCCCCGGTGTACACCAGCGCGACCTCTTCACCCGTGGCGAAGCGGTAGGTCATGGGCTGCACGCCACCGCTCAGGTCGATGATGGCCAGGCGCCGATGCCCCAGCAAGGCATTGCGGTGCTGCCAGCTGCCGCTGGCATCCGGCCCCCGCAAGGCCAGGGTATCGGTCATGGCGCCGAGCACCTGGCGCTGGTGCGCCAGGTCGCGGGTGTAGTCCACCCAGCCTGTAATTCCGCACATGGTTCGCCCCTTACACCTGAAGACGACGGGTAGGCAGCAGGCCGATCAGCGCCTGCACGCGTTTGGCGATGTCCAGTAACTGCTGCTCGCTGTCGCGTCGGCCCATGATCTGTATCGCCAGGGGCGCCTTGCCGTCAGCGCTGAGGGCGATCGGCACGGTAATGGCCGGCAGGCCGCTGAAGCTGGCCAGAGGGGTGAAACCGATTTTCTGGGCGTAGTCGTGATCGTCCGGAGACGGAATGGTCGAATCACCTGGTTGTGGGCTGCGCCGGTCGAAGGGCCGGTTCGGGTCCATCGGGAAAATAACGACATCCACCTGAGCGGCCTCGAACCAGGCCTCGATACCCGCACGCACGGCGTCCATGCGGGCATGAATACGCGAGTAGTCGCTGTCGCTTACCCCTTCACCTACCTTGAGCGCGCTGAGCGTTGACCAATGCAGTTCGCAGTCGAAGCGCCGCGCCCAGGCCGCAGACGCCAGCCAAGCGTCGCGCGCGCACAGCTGCCAGGCATCGCCACGGCAGGCCCACAGGTCGGGCATGGCCACTTCACGCGGGGCCATGCCCAGGTCGGCCAGTGCAATACGGGCCTGGCTCAGCATGTCGAGCATTGGTGCGCTGGTCAGTGCTGGGTCGAGCGCGTGTTCAAGCACGCCGACACGGTACTGCTGCTTGAGCGACTGCTGATCGCCCAACAATGGCCCCAAGCCCAGCATCGGCAGCAGCAGGGCAAGGTCGTCGGCACTGCGGGTCACCCAACCCAAGGCGTCCATGCGTGGCGACAGCGGGAATACACCGGCCAGGCTGGCGGCCTTGTGGGTCATGCGCAGGCCAACCATGCCACAGTGGGACGCCGGCCAACGCACCGAGCCCAGCACATCGGTACCCAACGAGATGTCGCACAGGCCTGCAGCCACGGAAACCGCAGACCCGGTGCTGGAACCCGACGGGTCGATGGTCGGGAAATGCGGGTTGCGGCAGCCTGCGCCGAACGCGATGTTCAGCTCGGTGGTCGCCACCTTGCTGGTCAGCGCGATACGCGGGTCGAGGTGGCTCAGCGCCTCGGCGCTGCGTTGCGGGTAGTGACGGTAGCTGCGCAGCCCCAGGCGGGTCGGTAGGCCGGCGACGTCCACGGTGTCCTTCACCCCAAGCCGGACCCACGGCGCCTCAACTG
This sequence comes from Pseudomonas sp. B21-031, assembly GCF_024748985.1. Classification (NCBI taxonomy): domain Bacteria; kingdom Pseudomonadati; phylum Pseudomonadota; class Gammaproteobacteria; order Pseudomonadales; family Pseudomonadaceae; genus Pseudomonas; species Pseudomonas sp. B21-031. The sequence continues at coordinate 2,983,281 of NZ_CP087181.1, forward strand.
GGCGGGTGCTGGTCAGGCAGCGATAGTGGCTGTCGGCGTGATCGCGCCAGGCCTCATACTGTGCAGCCCAATCAGCCGCCAGTGCAGGGCTGCGTTCCAGCAGTTCGAGGCGCTTGCGCAGGCTTAGGCCGAGGTATTCGGGCTGTTCGCGGCCACTGGCCAGCGGCGCACCGCAGTGGTTCAGGTAATGGGCGATGGTGCCCTGGGTATCAGCGTGGCTCATGTGTGTATTCCTTGACGGTGGATGAGGCGGCCCACGGTTGGGGCTTGCCGGTGGCAGACAGCGGCAGGTGCGCGACCCGGCGCACGGCAACCGGTCGCGGGTGGTGCGCAGGCCAGTGCGTGAGCGCTTCGCGCACGGCCTGCTCGGTCAACGTTGGCGAACTGAACAGCACTTCGAACGCTTCGGCGCGCAACCCATCGCGCACCGCTACGCAGGCCAGGGCCGGGCATTGCAGGCGCTGGCCGAGCTCGCTGGCCAGGCGCGCCAGGTCGAGCCGAACCCCGTTGACCTTGATCAGGCTGCTGGCCCGGCCCAGCCATTGAAAGCGTCGCGCGTCCAATGGCAGTACCAGGTCATCGCAACGATGAGCGTGTGCCGGGGTTGCAGCGCCCTGCTCCCGCGCGATACGTGGGCTGCTGACGTCCAGCGGGCCGGCTGCGCCGATCGGGCTCAGCAACTCGACATCGCTCAACAGCGTCCACGGTTGCTCTGCGGTACTCTGCGCATCCAGCGCGCGATAGGCCATGGCCCCGGTTTCGGTGGCACCCAGCAACTCGATGAAGCGCACCTGCGGCCCGGCGAAGCGGTGCACGATGGCCAATGCGTCCGGTGGCAACAGCGATGCGCTGTGCACCACCAGTACCGAACGCCGTGCTGACAGGCGCGCCAGCAGTGCAGGCAAGAGCCGCCAGGTGCTGGCAATGGCGAGGATCACACAGGGCCCGTCGCCATCGAGTTGCGGTAACTGCTGCTGTTCCAACGAGCAGGCCTGCAACCGCGCGCTCAGCCATTGCGCACCGACCTCGCCCAGGATCATCCCGTAGCTGTGGCAGCTCGGCGCGAACGACAGGACCTCGGTCGCGTCAGCCGCCCAGCGGCCGAGAATCAGCGCGGCCTCGTCGACCATCTGCGCGTGGCTGCGTAGCCAGTGGCGTGGCGCGCCGGTGGAGCCCGACGTGGTGAACAGATGATCGCCGCTCACGGGGTGGCCTGCAGGGTCAATTGGTCTTCGCGTTTCTGGGCGACGAACTGCTCCATCTTTTCCAGTGTTTCAAACCAGTAGCGAACGTCGTCACTCAGGTAATCCACTTCGATGGCGAAACAGCCTTCAATGACGGTGATGACTTCGACGGCCATCAGGCTGTCGAAGCGTTCGCCTAGAAAATCGCGGAAGCTGTCGCGCTTATCGATGGCGTTGAGCTCGTCGCCGAGTAGTTGCGCCAGTGCCTGACGAATCTGCTGCTCAATAGAAAGGTTGCTCACGCGCCTGGTTTTCCTTGTTGAGGGTGGGCATTGATCAATGCCGTTCCCGCGCTGTAGAACACGTGTTCTGGCAGGATCGGATCAAACTGCAGGTAGATGAAAGCGTTCGGGTAGTGACTCACCAGGCAACGGTGCAGGCCTTCGGCCAAGGCCGTATGGGCTAGCCCGTCGCGCGCCGCCGACAGGGTGATGCGCAGGTAGAACTGCAACGCCACACCGTGGCCATCCACGGTCGGCAGTGGCATACCGGCGCTGAACACACACCCAGTTTCCAGCGCGTTGAAAAACACCATGCAGTGCGTGGTATCGGCGCCCTGCGCTTTCAGCAGGCGGGTGAACGCCAGGGCCAGGCGCTTGCGCTCGATGGGCTGCAGTGGTGCACAGGTAACAGTAATGGTTGGCATGCCTGCTCCTCACGACAGCTGCAGGTTGGGCAGGTGCTGACGCTTGCCTTCGGCAAACCCCTGCAACAAGCGCCCCAGGCAATCGGACAGTGCGTCGTGGCCCTCCAGGTACAGCGGCGACCAGGCATGGCCTTGGCCGCTGCGCACCTTGTCGAGGAAGAACTGCAGGTGCGCGCGGTCGACCGGCAACCCCTGCGCGGCGCCGAACGCCACGGCCTGGTAGGTGCTGAGCAAATCAGGGATGCGCTGGCCGAAGTTAGCGAAGCCGCCTTGGCGCACCTTGTGTGCAACCAGCAGTTCGTTTGCCTGCTCGCGCACATCCCGGCCCACATGGTTCAGGCAGATCAAGGCTTGCAGGCTGGCACGCAAGGATGCCTGCCCTCGTGGGTAGGCGGCGTGCCCACTTTGCTGAGCGCAGCTGGCCACAAAGGCCTCCAGCGCCACAAGGTCGACCCCAGCGTTGTTGCCCAGTTGCTGGAGAATCGCCACCGCAGACGCGGTGGACACCAGGTCCGACCCGCGCCCCTCCCAGAACCCGAAGCCACCATCGGGGTTCTGCAACGAGGCCAGCCAGTGCCCGACCGCCGTGCGCGCCGCTGGCTGGGCGGCGAAGGCACCCGCCGCCAAGCCCCAATTGGTGCAGCGGACTTCAGCGCCCCGCCCTGGCATGTACATGAGCCCGGGCTCGTTAGGCATCTGGCAGCCTTCGATCCACTGCAAGGCTGCCGCCCGCTGCGCAGCACTCAGCTGTTCGCCGAGCACGGCAGCCGCCGTGCTCAGCACATCCGCCGCGCTGTCGACCTGCCGATAGGTGTAGCCACCCTGAGGCAGCGCCAAGGTCGCGATGAACCGTGCAATGTCATCTGCCAGGTGGGCCACCGGCTCTCCCAGGGCCTTGAGCGAGCCCACCGCGCAAAAAGCGGCCCAGACGTCCTCGCCGTCATAGCCCTGCCAACGCACGAAAGCGCCACTGAGCCGACGCAGTGCCTCGATCCAGGCGACACAACCGTGGCGCGCCAACGGCTGCGCATGCAATGCCACAAGGCTCGCCGTGGCGCGGTAGGTCGCCCACAGGCACGGCTGCTCGGCTGCCTCGCTGAAGCGAAAGCCGCCGCTTTCCACCTGCTGCGCCTGCAACCAGGCAATCAACCGCGGCTGGTCCCACTGCGGTGCTGGCAGCCCTTGCTGAGCCAGCGCTCGTGCGGCCATCACGCCGTAGAAGCAGGCACGAGTGTCGGCCAAGTTGCGCCGGGCAAAGTCCGCCGACCAACTGAGGCCACCATTGCTGCACTGCAGCCCTTCCAGCCAGGCGTACAACGCCGGGGCATCGGCCACCTGCCCCTGGCACACTTCGATTAACGTGCGCACTGCATAGTGGGTGGCCCAGACATCCGCCGTCTGCCCAGGGCACATGGCGTAGGCATCACCGTCGAACAGCGTTTGCAGCCAATCGGCAGTTTGGGCGCCATGGTCAATGGCGATACCCAGGTCCTTGAGCGTTTCGGTGCAATAAAAAGTCGCCCAGGCGTCGGATGGCATGCCCTTGCTCCAGGCGAACCCCCCGTCGCGGTTACGCCGGGACTGGATATAGCTGTGCAGCGCCGACGTATCGACGCTGTCGAGGCGCTCGACCCAGGCCAGGCTGCGGATCGCGGCGTACGTGCACCACAAGTCAGGCTGGCCGTTGCCCAAGCCGTGCTCTTGGGTAAGGGGTGACGTGGTCATTGCTTGCCCCCCACGAAGCGCAGGTTGGTCTTCTTCCAGCTTTTTTGCGAGCCACCGCTCTTGTTGATGGCCGACAAGTTGTTGACGAACAGCACACGGCTCCAGCGCAGCCCCATCAGTTGCTCGGAACGTGCCAGCAGCTGCGCTTGTAATAGGCCTTCCTGGGCGTTGTCCCAATGCACGTCACGCTCAAGGATCAACGCGGCGCTGTCGTTCTGGCGATCGATTTCGATCACATAGCCGGTGGCGTCGCAGGCGCCGTAGACCACCTCTTCGACGGCGCGAATCTCAAGGTCTACCCCGGCCACCGCGATGCTGTCGCTGTCGCGGCCATTGACCAACAGGCTGGGGCTGCTCCGCCCGGGGTGCCAAGGCGCGGTAATAGTGACGCTGTCGCCGGTGTCCAGCCGCAGTAACGGCCGCGCGTACAGGTTCAGCGGGGTGACGACGAGGCGGCCGGTCAGGCCTTCGGCGGGGGGTACCAGCCTGCCGTCCGGCAACAGCAGCTCGAAATAATTCGTGGCCGTGGCCAGGCGCATCTGCAGGTCCCCGCCTACGGCTGCCAGCGTGCCGGTCTCGGTACTGCCATAACTGGCGTCGTATACCTCGCAGTGCCACCCGCGGGCCAAACGGTCACGAAACGGCTGGGTGTTGACCTCGCCCAGCAGCATGATCGTGCGCACCGACTGGGCAAACGTGTCGAGCAGCTCCCGCTGCTTCAGGTAGCGGGTCAGTTGCACCAGTACGCCGGGGGCGATGAACAGCACCGTGGGCCGGAAGGTGTCAAAGGTCGTGCACACCCGTTCCCAGTCGGTGATGCCGGTGGTAAAGGGGTAGAGCCGTACATGCGACACGTCGAGGTATTCGCAGACGTTGGCGATCAGGTCACCGACCGGCACGATGTCCGATGGCATCAGGTTGGCCACCCGCGCCCCGGGCTGCAGCACCGCTCGCCAGTGGCTGGCGACGCTGACGGCATTCCAGATGATGTCGTGTTTCAGGCGCGGGGTTGGGGTTGGCTCGCCGGTGGTGCCGGTGGTGGCGTAGTACTTGGCCGCATCGCCAAGGGCTACGGTGCAAAACGCCAAGGGTTGGCTTTTCAGCGCGGCCTTGGCGGTCAGCGGCAATTGCTGGAACGCTGTGAAGCTGTAGGGGCCAATCCCTGCGTAATGGCTGCTGTGTTGCGCACGCGTCCAGACTGCTTGCAACTTGCGTTCATAAAATGCGGCATCGGGCACACGCCCGACCTGCTGTTGAAGTTCGCCCTCGGCATCCTTCAACACGCCGAAATCCTTATCGCCATGAACTAACATCGACTCGCCCTCTCGAATAAACAGTGCAGAGAATTGGCGAGCGACGGGGGTTAAGTAAAATACTTAATAGTAAGTAGCGGTGAGAGTCGGACGGTATTACTGGGCCGAAATAGAGCCTTTTGCGTGGGTTGTATGTAGTGCTTTTCTGATCGAAATCAGCGATTCGGCCTTTGTTTATGGCGAGATATCAAACAAAGATAATTTCCATATTTGCCAAGTCTCATAACTTCGGCATGGACGTGTAGGCGCGGCCTTAGGGCGCGAAAGGGCTGCAAAGCAGCCCCCACGCTAGTTGCACTTACACGGAAATCTCTGACCGCGCTTACACCGCGCAGCGCCACAGCCGGGCGATATCACCGGCGCGCGCCTGCAGCAGCTCGCGGGCGTTGGCACACGCCTGCTCCAGGCTCATCGGCCCGCTGGCCAACGCAAAGGCCGCGTCGATGCCGTGGCCATACAACTGCTGATACCCCTCCCCCAGCGTGCCCGCCAGCACCACCACCGGTACACCATGGCGCTTGGCGACCCGGGCCACACCCATTGGCGTCTTGCCACGTAGAGTCTGGGCATCGAAACGTCCCTCGCCGGTCAGCACCAGGTCGGCGCCTTGTACCAGCGCGTCCAGGCCGGCCAGCTCTGCCACCACCTCGACGCCAGGGCGGAACTGCGCGCCCATGAACGCCTTGGCCGCAAAGCCCATGCCGCCTGCAGCGCCGCAGCCCGGGAAGTCACGCACGTCCTCGCCCAGCAATTGCGCGCAGTGATCAGCAAAGTGCCCCAGTGCCTGGTCCAACGCGTGAACTTGCTGCGGGTTTGCCCCCTTCTGCGGGCCGAAAATCGCCGAAGCGCCATTGGCACCGCAGAGTGGGTTGTCGACGTCGGCAGCAACCTCGACCTGGACCTCGGCCAGCCGAGGGTCGAGGTCGCTGGCATCGATACGTGCCAGCTTTGCCAGGGCCAGCCCCCCTTCTTCCAGTGCGTGCCCCTCAGCATCCAGCAGCCGCAGCCCCAGGGCGCGCAGCATGCCACTGCCGCCGTCATTGGTCGCGCTGCCACCAATGGCCAAGACAATGCGCCGGGCACCTGCGGCCAAGGCGGCGGCGATCAGCTGGCCCGTTCCCCAGGTGCTGCTGCGGCAGGCATCACGCTGCTGGGTGGGCACCAATTGCAGGCCACTGGCCTGGGCCATTTCGATGATCGCCGTGCGGCTCTGCGGCAGCCAACCCCAGCCGGCCTCGACGCTGTGCCCCAGCGGCCCACGTACAGCCAGGCGGCGTAATTCTCCCTGGCTGGCGGCCAAAATGGCGTCCATGGTGCCTTCACCGCCATCGGCCATGGGGCATTCGACCAATTCGGCATCCGGCCACACCTCGGCCAAGCCGGTGGCAATGGCGCGGGCGACACCGGCAGCGCCGAGGCTGTCCTTGAACGAGTCGGGGGCGATGACGATCTTCATGGGGATTCTCCTGTCCAGATGAGCGGCATGCTGACAGTTGCCTGGCAAGGTGGCCTCGGTCAAATGCACAAGACGGCGGAGGCGTTGTTTGGGCAAATGCCTTTGGCCGACGCTTCACTCAGCCCGCAGCAGCTGCAACCCCAGGTACAGGCTGAGCATCCCCTCCATCCGCAAGGGGTCGACCTCACCCAGTTCAGCGATCCGCTCCAGCCGGTAGCGCAGGCTGTTGCGGTGAATGCCCAAGGCGTCGGCACAAGCCTGGCTCTGGCCATCATGGGCACACCAGGCGCGCAAGGTCGCAATCAACTGACCACTGGCGTCTTTGGCGCGGATACGTTGCAGCGGTTGCAACAGCTCATCCAGCGCATCGTCATTGCGATGCCGCCACAGCAAGGCCGGCAACCGGTACCGCTCAAGGCTGAGCAGGCGCTCGGCCGGCAGCACCTCCTGCCCATAAGCCAGCAGGTCGCGCACCCGGCGATAACCACGGCGCAGTTGTTCCAGGCTTTGCGCCACGCACCCCAGGGCCAAGCGCTCGACCTGCCAGCCGTGACGCTCGAGGCGCTCCAGCAACCGCGCTTCGTCCAGCACCAGACCCGCCGGGCGACACCACAGCAGCGATTGCCGTGCGGGGCTGACGCACCAGCTGTCCGGGTAACGGCTCATCAGCCAGGACGACAGGGCTTCGGCAGGCGGCCCTGATTCCAGCTCGAACAGGCAAGGTACCCTTGGCAGTTGCGGCTTCAGGCCGAGCTGACGGGCTTCATCGAGCAGCCGAGGCGAATCGCCGCTGCCCCCCAACAGCAAGGCCAGCAGGTCGTCGCAGCGTTGCCGCCGCCATTGCTGTTCAACCTGCAGGTGGCGCTGGGCCAGGAGCATTTCAGCAGTCATGCGCACCAGTTCGCCATAGGTACGCAGCTGCTGCGGGTCGCCGGTCAGGCCCAACACCCCCATCAGCCGGCCATCGAGCATCAATGGCAGGTTCACCCCGGGCTGCACGCCTTTGAGGCACTTGGCCGCGTCCACGTCGAGCTCGACGATCCGGCCGTTGGCCAGCACCAGTTGTGCACCCTCGTGGCGGGTATTGATGCGCTCCGGCTCGCCACTGCCCAGGATCAACCCCTGGCTGTCCATGACATTGACGTTGCACGGCAATATGGCCATCGCACGATCAACGATATCCTGCGCCAGGTCATGGTCGAGTTCGAACATTCAATGGTCCTTAGGGTGGTAGGCTTTGGTCTCGGGCACAGCGCCCTTGGTCAATCGCTGTGCAAAAGCACAAAGACAGGCACGCCGCTGTCCCCGAGACTCGTCAGGGCGAGCGCCGGAACAGGCGACGCGGTGACAACCATAACAACAGAGAACCCGATCATGGCACACAGCCCCGCCCCTGACCAAGGCACGGACACCACCCGCAACGCGCTGTATCGGCGCATCACCTTGCGGCTGATTCCGTTCATTTTCATCTGCTACCTGTTCAACTACCTGGACCGCGTCAACGTCGGCTTTGCCAAGCTGCAGATGCTCGACGCGCTGAAATTCAGCGAAACGGTATACGGCCTTGGCGCCGGTATCTTCTTCATCGGCTACGTCCTCTGCGGCCTGCCGAGCAACCTGGCGCTCAACCGCTTCGGCCCACGGCGCTGGATCGCGCTGATGATGATCGCCTGGGGCAGCCTCTCGACCTGCCTGCTGTTCGTCACCACCCCCACCGAGTTCTACACCCTGCGCCTGCTGACCGGCGCGGCTGAAGCCGGCTTCTTCCCTGGCGTGGTGTTGTACCTCTCGCGCTGGTTCCCGGCTGCCCGTCGCGGCGGCATCATGGCCTTGTTCATGTCGGCGATCCCGGTGTCGGGGCTGTTGGGCGGGCCGTTTTCCGGCTGGATCCTCGAACATTTCGCCGCCGGCCAGCATGGCCTTGCCGGCTGGCAATGGCTGTTCCTGATTCAGGGCCTGCCCACCGTCGTTCTGGGTTGCCTGGCAATCCGCCTGCTCAGCGACGGCTACCAGAAGGCCGCCTGGCTGAGCCCGGCCGAACGCCAATTGATCGAAGCCGACCTGAAGGCCGATGCCGCCAGTAAACCCGCCACCACCGGTGACGGCGTGCTCGCGGTGTTGACCAACCCGTTGATCTGGACGTTCGGCTTCGTCTACTTCTGCATCCAGAGCGGTGTGTACGCGATCAACTTCTGGCTGCCGTCGATCATCAAGAACATGGGCTTCGACAACCCCTTGTTGATTGGCTGGCTGAGCGCCATTCCGTACCTGCTGGCGGGTGTGTTCATGATCGTCTGCGGGCGTTCGGCAGACCGGCGCAACGAACGTCGCTGGCACCTGGTGGTACCAATGCTGATGGGCGCCATCGGCCTGTTGATTGCGGTCAACTTCGCCGGCAACCCGACCATCGCCATCCTTGGCCTGTCGATCGCCACCATGGGCGCCCTCACCGGCCTGCCGATGTTCTGGCCAATGCCTACCGCCCTGCTCAGCGCGGGTGCAGCCGTGGCCGGCCTTGCGCTGATCAACTCGGTGGGCCAGATGGCCGGCTTCCTCAGCCCATACCTGGTGGGTTTCATCAAGGACCAGACCGGCTCGACCGATGCTGCGCTGTATTCGTTGGCGGCATTGATCGTGGTCGGTAGCCTGGTGGCGCTGCGGGTGACGCGTGCAGGCGCGTTGGCCACGGCCAAGGCCAACTAGAACGCCTGTGTAGGAGCAGCCTTGTGCTGCGAAGAGGCCGGCGATAGCAGCGAAAATTTGCTGTGTGATCACCGGCCTCTTCGCAGCTCAAGGCTGCTCCTACAGGGCAATGCCCCCGATCGTCGGCTCGGGTCAGCAACTCATCACCACAGGCGTCAAATGGTTCCAAAGGCCCCTTTGGAGAACCCCCATGACCCAGCACGCCGTGGCCCGCCTCGATCAGCTCGACCCCAACCGCCCCCTGCGTGTGCAGGCCGGCAGTGAAGAACTCATCCTGATCCGCCAGGGCGACCTGGTGCATGCCTACCAGGCCAACTGCCCGCACGCTGGCGCCCCGCTCGAAGAGGGCGTGATCTGCTCGGGGCTGCTGGTCTGCCCATGGCACAAGGCGGCGTTTGCCGTGGACGAAGGTGCGGTGTGCGAACCGCCGGCACTGGCCGACCTGCGCCGCTACCGTGCGTGGGTCAAAGGTGATGAGGTGTGGGTAGATGACCAACCCTTGGCCAAGACCGAGCCCCCTCGGCACAGCGATGCCCGTTGTTTCGTGGTAGTCGGTGCCGGCGCCGCCGGCAGTGCCGCCGTCGCTACCTTGCTGAGGCACGGTTTCGCCGGTCGCCTGGTCTGGCTCGACCAGGAACACCAGCCGGCCTACGACCGGACCGCGCTCAGTAAATTCGTCATTGCTGGGCAAATGCCGCCTGATGAAGTCCCTGCCTTGCTCGAAGCGGATGACTTGCGCAAAGGCCACCTGATCCGTCAGCACGGCAAGGTCCGCACACTCAACAGCGAGAAACGCCAGATCATCCTTGCCGATGGGCAGCACATTGACTATGACGCTTGCCTACTGGCAACGGGCGGTAAAGCGCAACGCCCAGCGCTCCCCGGCGCAGACCTGCCGGGTGTATTCACCCTGCGCTCACGTGAGGACGCCGCGCTGTTGCTGGACGCCGCAGAACCCGGGCAGCCGGTGGTGATCGTCGGCGACGGTTTCATCGGCCTGGAGGCCGCCGCTGCACTGCGCAAGTACGGCCTGCAGGTGCACCTGATCACCCGCCATGAGGTGCCGTTGGCCAAACAATTGGGTGAACGTATCGGGCGCAGCATTCGCGCGCTGCACGAACGCAAAGGCGTGGTCTTTCACGGCCCCACCGAAGTCGAACGTTTCGAAGGCCAGGCTAAGGTGGAGGCCGTGTTGCTGGCAAACGGTGAACGGCTGCAGGCGCCATTGGTACTGCTGGGCACCGGGGTCAAACCTGCCACGGCCTGTGTGCAAGGGGTGGCGCTGGCCGACGATAAATCGCTCCCGGTCAATGCCGAAATGCTTGCGGCACCTGGGCTGTGGGCCGCTGGCGATATCGCCACCTTCCCCCTGGCTGGCCGGCCCGTTCGCATCGAACACTGGCGCCTGGCCCAGCAACACGGCGTGATCGCTGCGGCCAACATGCTCGGCGAGCAGCGCCGCTACGAAGATGTGCCGTTCTTCTGGACCTACCAGCATGGGCGCACCTATGAAGTCCTGGGGCATGCACGGGACTGGAACCGCATCGAGTACGTCGGCCAGCCAGAGCAAGGCGACTTCGTCGCGCTGCAATGCGTGGATGAGCAAGTCGAGGCCGTCATCGCCAAGGGCTACTCGGATGCCATGGCGCAGCTGTCGCAGCGGATGAAGCGGCCGTTACGGCTGGACGAGGCGCTGAAGCTGATTGGCTGACTTTTCCTGGAAAAAATCAGCTATGGTTTCCCCACCTCTAATAACAAGCATTTCGTGGAGCGCCCATGGCCGCGCACACCCCTTCACCCCGCGCCAGTGAACTGGCCGCCTTCGTCAACTGCCACTTCGCCGAGCGCGGCCTGACGCCAGAACCGGTGATTGCCGAATCCTGGTACCGCAGCATCACCCAGCACCGCCTGGACCCCGAGCTGCGCCACGTCGACAACATCCTCAGCGCTGCCGAAATCCGCCAGCACCAGGCCCAACACGAGGCCTACCTGAGCATCGCCAGCCAAGGCGTCAGTGGCCTGGCAAGGCGTGTGGTGGATGCCGGTTTCGCCGTGCTGCTCAGCGACGCCGACGGCATCACCCTCGATGCCCGCCTGCCAGCCGACCACCAGCGTTACACCCGCTCCGGGTTGATTGTCGGCGCGCGCTGGGACGAGTCGATCGCCGGTACCAACGGCATCGGCACTGCCCTTGCCTCGCAGCAAGCGCTGACCATCCACCGCCAGGAACACTTCCTGGCAACCAACGCCCGGCTCAGTTGCTCGGTCGCGCCTATCTTCGATGCCCACAACCAACTGCTCGGCTGCCTCAACGCGACCTGCCTTTATAACGACGGGCCCAAGCAGGCCCAGCACCTGACCTTGCAGTTGGTGACGCTGTACGCCCGGCTGATCGAGAACAGCCATTTCCGCCAGCGCTACCGCGACTGCCTGACCTTGGCCATCAAGCCACGTGACGATTTCTCCGACCTTGCCGCCGAGCAACTGCTTGCCCTGGACGAAGGCGGCCGGGTGATCGGCGCCAATCGGGCGGCCTTCCTGGCGCATGCCGGCACGCTGCTGGGCGTGGCGATCGAGCAACTGCTGCCCGCCAACATTGACCAGTTGCTCGACCTTACCCGCGGCGGTGCCCGTGGCACTCAGTTGCACGGGCATGTGCAAGCGCATCTGCTGGACGTCGGCCTGCGCATACCGGCCGGCTACCGCCAATCCACGCCGTCGCGGCCCCTGCCGGCGCGTGCGGCTTACCCCACGCTTGAGCATTTGGCAGGCGAGGATGCACAGTTGCAACAGGGGGTGAAACGCCTGCGCAAGGTGCTCGACAAGGACATCGCCATTTTGCTGAACGGCGAAACCGGTACCGGCAAGGAGGCCTTCGCCCGTGCCTTGCACCAGGCTAGCCAGCGCCACGCCAAACCCTTCGTCGCACTCAACTGTGCGGCGATACCCGAGTCGCTGATCGAAAGTGAACTGTTCGGCTACCGCGCTGGCAGCTTCACCGGCGCCAACCGCAAGGGCATGAAAGGCAAGCTGGAGCAGGCCAATGGCGGCACGTTGTTCCTGGATGAGATCGGCGACATGCCAACGCACCTGCAAACGCGCCTGCTGCGGGTGCTTGCCGAACGCGAACTGGTAGCACTGGGCGCAGAGGCGCCGGTGACGCTGGATATTCAGGTGATTTCGGCAACGCACCAGGACCTGCAAGCCATGATCGCCGATAAAGGCTTTCGCGAAGACCTTTACTACCGGCTATGCGGCATGCGCATGACGTTGCCGGCATTGCGTGAGCGCAGTGACCGACGTGAATTGATCGAGCGGTTGTTGGCGGGGTTGCCGGGAGGGGCTGATTTGCGCTTGAGCGATCAGGCCTGGCGTTGCTTGTTGGGGTATGCCTGGCCAGGAAACGTGCGGCAGTTGCTCAATACATTGCGCCAGGCGGTAGCGCTGGCGGAAGGTGGGGTCATTGAGCTGGCAGATTTGCCGGAGGAGCTACTGGACCGTGCAGTGCCTGCCAGGCCAAAAGTGCTGGAACAGCAGGTCGAGGATGCCGAGGCGCGGCACTTGCTGGAGGTTCTGAAGCGAGAGCGCTGGAACATGAGCCTGGCAGCAGAGGCGGCGGGGATTTCGCGGTCGACGTTGTATCGGAAGATGAAGCGGTACGGGATCGTTCAGCCGAACCAGTTGGGGTGACTGTACCGGCCTCTTCGCGGGCAAGCCCGCGAAGAGGCCAGATAAGCCCACCCTTATCCCTGGATGTACACCACCTGCGTGCGCGTGTACTCATACAACCCGTGCTTGCCATCCGCCCCGCCGATCCCGGACTTGCGCGCCCCGGCATGGAAGCCCTGCATAGCCTCGAAGTTCTCGCGGTTGATGTAGGTCTCGCCAAAATCGATCTCGCGGCTAGCCTTCAACGCCGCGTTCAGGTCGCGGGTGTACAGCGAAGACGTCAGCCCGTACTCGCTGTCATTGGCCAAGGCAATCGCCTCGTCCAGGTCATCGACCACCTGGATCGGCAGCACCGGCCCAAAAATCTCCTTGCGCATGATCTCCATGTCGGCGGCGCAGCCCGCGAGCACGGTCGGCTGGTAATGGAAGCCGGCCCCCAGGTCCGCCACCTGCCCGCCGGTCACCAACTGGGCGCCCTGCCCGACCGCCGTGCGCACCATCTGCGCTACCTTGTCGAGCCCGGCCTGGTTGATCAGCGGCCCCATGTCCAGGTCGGCCTGGCGCGACGGGTCGCCGTAACGGGTCGCTGCCATGGCTTGGGCCACCTTGTCGACGAACGCGTCGGCCACCTTGCGCGCCACATACACCCGCTCGGCGCAGTTGCACACTTGGCCAGTATTGATCACCCGCGAGGCAACAATGGCTTTCGTCGCCAAGTCCAGGTCAGCGTCCGCCAGCACGATCGCTGGGGCCTTGCCGCCCAGTTCAAGGTTGAGCTTGGTGATGTTCGGCGCTGCCGCCGCCATGATCCGTGCGCCCGTGGCGACGCTGCCGGTAAAGCTGACCAAGTCGATACCGGCATGGCTCGACAGCCCATGGCCGACGCTGGCCCCCTTGCCCCCGACCACGTTGAACACCCCCGCTGGCAGGTCGGTCTCGGCCACCAGCTTGGCGAACTCATAGCAGTTGATGGGCGTTTCTTCACTGGGCTTGATCACGATGGTATTGCCCGTGAGCAGCGCCGGCGCCATCTTGCGGGCGATGAGGAAGAACGGGAAGTTCCAGGGCAGTATCCCAGCCACCACACCCAGCGGTTTGCGCATCAGGAAAATGTGCTCGTTGGCACGGTCGCTGGTCAGCACCTCGCCTTCAAGGCGCCGCGCCCATTCCGCCATGTAGTCGAGGTAGTCGGCGGTGAAGTTCACCTCGACCTGCGCCAGCCCCGGCACCTTGCCGCCTTCCTGGGTGATGATGCGCGCTAGGCGGTCGGCATTGGCACGCACCTTGGCGGCGATCTGGCGCAGGTAGCCGGCGCGTTCGATGGCAGGCTTCGCTGCCCAGCCTTTTTGCGCTTTGCGTGCCGCTGCAATGGCCCGCTCCACCTGTTCGACCGGCGACTCCGGCACACGCCCCAGTAACTGCGCGTTGGCCGGGTTGTACACTTCGATCAGCCCCTCGCTGGGTACGAAGGCGTTGTCGATGTAGTTTTGGTAGATCGCTTCAGTCATGGTCATCTCACTCCTGTGACGGGTTGTCGGCCAGTGACGGCTGGGCAGCCGGCTTGGCGCTGAATTGCTGCCAGGCGTTGCCTTCGCTTTTCAGGTCATGGGCACGCTTGATGAGGTACTGGTGCACCTGCTCGACTTGCTCGGGCTTGAGGTTGTCGGCAAACGACGGCATGCCATCCGGCACGCGACCGCCATAGAGGATGCCGAGGAACATCTGGTGCTTGTCAGCACTGAGTTTGCGCAAATCTGGCAGTACCCCGCCGCTGACGGCATGGATGCCGTGGCACTGTGAGCAGTTGCCGTCGTACAGGGCCGCACCGGCGGCGACAGTCTTGGCGTCGGCGGTCATCGGTGGGGGTTCGGGCGCATTGGCGGGTGGCGCTGGCTCACGCAATTTGGCGGTACCGCCAATCTTGTAGGTCAGCACTTGCGAGAATGGCTGTACCCCGGCACGCAACGACAACGCCCCGGCAAACGTCGAGAAGGCCCCGCCCCAGCCGGCCATGAAGGTGACGTACTGCTCGCCATCGACCGAATAGGTGATCGGCGCTGCCATCACGCCACTGGCGGCGGGGGATTCCCACAGCTTCTTGCCGGTGTCGGCGGCATAGGCGATCACACGGCCATCGGCGCTGCCCTCGAACACCAGGTTGCCGGCGGTGCTCAAGGTGCCGCCGTTGAAGATGGTGATGTAGGGCACCTCCCAGGCCGGCGCCTGTTTCACCGGGTCCCAGGCGATCAGCTTACCGGACCAGGTCTTGGCCATTTCCAGCAGGCCATCGGCACCCTCGGGCATCATGCCGGTGCGTAACCCCAGCTGGTACACGCTTTTGAACGGGTTGCGCTTGGGCGCCTCGGGGATGTGCTCGTAATAGGCCGACATGATATGCGCTGGGATGTACACCAGGCCGGTGTTGGGGTTGTAGGACATTGGGTGCCAGTCATGCGCGCCCCAGAATGCCGGGGTCACCAGCTTGCGCTTGCCGTCCTTCCAGTAGGCCGCTGCCTCATCGTCGAGAATCGGCCGCCCGGTTTTCATGTCGATGCCCTTGGCCCAGTTCACCGGCACGATATTCTTCGCGGACAGCAACTCGCCGGTCGCCCGGTCGAGCACATAGAAGAAGCCATTCTTGGGCGCCTGCATCAGCACTTTGCGCTGTTTGCCGTTGATTGGCAGCTCGGCGAGGATCATGTGCTGGGTGGCGGTGAAGTCCCAGGCATCACCGGGGGTGGTCTGGTAGTGCCAGGCGTATTCGCCGGTATCGGCATTGACCGCGACGATCGACGACAGGAACAGGTTGTCGCCTTTGGCCTGGCTGCGCCATTTAGGGTCCCACATCGAGCCGTTGCCAACGCCGATGTACAACAGGTTCAGCTCAGGGTCGTAGGCGAACGAATCCCAGGCCGTGCCGCCGCCGCCCCACTCAACGAATGCGTCGCCGTGCCAGGTCTTGCTGGCAATCTCCATGGCCTTGTCTTCAGGCGGCAGCTTGGGGTCGCCC
Organism: Pseudomonas sp. B21-031; assembly: GCF_024748985.1. Lineage (NCBI taxonomy): Bacteria > Pseudomonadati > Pseudomonadota > Gammaproteobacteria > Pseudomonadales > Pseudomonadaceae > Pseudomonas > Pseudomonas sp. B21-031. The sequence continues at coordinate 2,999,047 of NZ_CP087181.1, forward strand.
GGCACGGTGAAGAAGCGCCAGGCCTGCTTGCCGGTTTCGGCGTCATAGGCCGTCACATAGCCACGCACACCAAATTCCGCCCCACCGTTGCCAATGATGACCTTGCCGTTGACCACCCGCGGCGCACCGGTGATGGTGTAGCTGCGCTTATGGTCGTCGCGGGTGTCCACCGACCACACGCGCTGGCCGGTCTTGGCATCGATCGCCTCCAGGCGCCCGTCCAGCACGCCCACGTAGACCTTGCCCTGCCACACGGCCACGCCGCGGTTTACCGCATCACAGCACGCCTCACCGGCGCGATTGCGGTCTGACTGCGGGTCGTATTTCCACAGCAGCTTGCCGTTGCGGGCATCCAAGGCATACACCACGGAAAACGGCCCCGTGGTGTACATCACCCCATCGACCACGATAGGCGTCGCTTCAACACCCCGGTCCAGGTCGAGCTTATAGCTCCAAGCCAGGCCCAATTGATTGACGTTGTCCTGGTTGATGGCCTTGAGCGGGCTGAAGCGTTGTTCATCGTAGGTACGGCCGTGGCTCATCCAGTTGCCAGGTTCCTGGTCGGCCTGGATGATCCGCTTGCCATCCACTTCTGCAGCAAAAGCGGTTGCGCAGCACGCCAAGGCAAGGGCCAGGCAGCCCAAGGCGTGCGGAAGGGGCCGGCGGTGCGGGCCTGTTCGGTTCATGGTCGGTTCTCCGTTCTTGTTATGGCGACACCGCATCAGGCGTCGATAACAAACAGAGCAACGGCTGTGCCAGCATCACCCAGCACCCTCGAAACAGCCATTACAGAGCGGTTGCTAGGCAAACGACCGGGCAGTGGCTGAGGCCTGCGCATGCAGCAGCCATGGCACAGCTGATGCAGGCTTGGCACAGGTGTGTCAGCCACTGTGGCGGGCTTTCAATGGCGTGCGGTTGTGTGTAAAACAGGCAGACAAGCCCACTGCAAAGGACTCAACCGCATGATCTACCGTCCCCTTGGCCAGAGTGGCCTGCAGGTTTCCGCCCTTACCCTGGGCAGCATGATGTTCGGCGAGCAGACCAGCACCGAGGACTCACTGCGGATCATCGAAAAAGCCTGGGACCAGGGCATCAACTTCATCGACACCGCCGATGTCTACAACAACGGTCGTTCGGAAGAAATCGTCGGCGAAGCCGTAGCGCGCCATCGCCAGGACTGGATAGTGGCGTCCAAGGTCGGCTTTGGCCCGGCCGACGGCCTGCCCAACCGCAGCGGGCTTTCGCGCAAGCACATCTTCAATGCCATCGACGCGACGCTCACGCGCATGGACCTGGACTACCTCGACGTTTACTACCTGCACCGCGAAGACCACAAGGTACCGCTGGAAGAAACCGTGCAAGCCATCGGCGACCTGCTGCGCCAAGGCAAGATCCGCTATTGGGGCGTGTCCAACTTCCGTGGCTGGCGCATTGCCGAGCTGTGCAACCTGGCCGAGCGACTGGGCGTGGCCAAACCGGTGGTGAGCCAGCCGCTGTACAACATCGTCAACCGCCAGGCAGAGCCCGAACAGCTGACCGCTGCGGCCTACCATGGCCTGGGCGTGGTGCCGTTCAGCCCCTTGGCCCGCGGTGTGCTCAGCGGCAAGTACGCACCCGGCTCGGTGCCAGATGCCTGCAGCCGTGCCGGGCGCCAGGACAAGCGGATCATGGAAGTGGAATGGCGCCAGGAATCATTGGCCATCGCCCGCCAGATCCAGGCGTATGTCGAAGCCAAGGGCGTGGGCATCGTCGAGTTCGCGATTGCCTGGGTACTTAATAACCAACTGGTGAGTTCGGCCATTGTCGGGCCGCGCACCGAAGCACAATGGGACACCTATGCCGGCGCATTGAACGTGAAGATCACGGCGGAGGATGAAGCGTTCATCGATTCGCTGGTAACGCCGGGGCATGCCTCGACGCCAGGGTTCAATGACGTGGCGCACTACGTGAGTGGGCGACTGGCGCGCAATTGATGGCAGCCGTTTGATTGAAGCCAAGGGGCCGCAAAGCCGCTTGGCGGTTCTACCGCGTTGCGGCAGATACAAAAAAAGCTCCCTATCTTTCGATACGGAGCTTTTCTTTACACGCCACACAATTGCCAGGCTTCACGCCGTTCGATCAAGCACCCAGGTCAACCCGCAAGGTTGCAAGCACCTGTTCGAACGCCGAGCCGGCGGGTGCGTGTCTTACTCAGGTCGCACTTGGGCGGCCTGCATGCCTTTTTGCCCTTTTTCGGCAACAAAGCTAACAGTCTGGCCTTCTTTCAGCGACTTGAAGCCGTCCGATTCAATGGCTTTGAAATGAACGAAGAGGTCGTCGCCACCACCCGCTGGGGTAATGAAGCCGAACCCTTTTTCATCGTTGAACCATTTAACTGTACCGGTTTGTCTGTTGGACATGCTCTGAGCCCTCGATGGCTTATTTGATGCGTTTTACGTGAAATTACAACGAGGGCCTTATCAAACAACCAGCCCCTGCAGTGGCATATTGAGCGCTTTGGCGACGATAAGCTACTAAGAATTCCACCAAGCCGCAAAATAGCTGCGCCCTGTACCCGATTTCCCCCGCAAAATGGGGGCTGCGGCGGTAAACAGAATCTCCGTTTAATCGCCCGTGGGCTGCGCTGCAGCCGGCTTCAGGTAGCGCGAAGTCCACTCAGCCAGTGGCAATGGGGGGTGCTGATCGACGATACGCCGCCAGATCAAGCCCAGGTCATGCCCGTTGAACATCGATGCCACCCCTGCCCCTCGCCACGCCGTGGGCGTGTCGGCAATCCAGTGCCCCTGGCTGTCACGGTGGGCCATGTTGAAGCGGAAGGTGTAGTTGCCGGGGATGCCCATGCGCAGGTCGGTCACCACCAGGGCGCCGTCGATTTCGTCATAGCGCAACCAGTCATCAGTGAACCAGCGCAGGCGCTGATGCAAAGGCGCACCGGCAACCGCAGCGGCCAGCTCAAGGTTGCGTGGCAGGCGCTGCATTTCTGGCGGTTGCTGGTCGAACCCACTGCTGACGCCTTCGAAGTAGTCGCCGTCCGGCGTCTTGGCCAGCACGCGCCAGATCAGGCTGTTGAAGGCAATCGGCACGGCACGTACGTCGCTGACCGTGATGCCCTGCTGGTCCAACGCGGCCTGAAAGCGTTGCTCCGCCTGCATGCGCCCAGCCAGGCCAAAGCCGAGGTAGGCCGTACTGAAAACCAGTGCCAGGGTCAGCAGCCGCACGGCAGCGCCCGTCACGCCCTTGGCGAGGGTGTAGATCACTGCCGCCAGCAGCGGCACGGTGTAGACAGGGTCAATGATGAACACCGCAGCCCAGCTTTGCGGGGTCAGCGCCAACGGCCAGAACAGTTGCGTGCCATACACGGTAAAGGCATCCAGCACCGGGTGCGTGACCAGCACCAGCCAGAACGCCAGAAACAGGCGCGGCACGGTATAGCCTTTGCCTGGCCAGCACCGGTTGACGCACCAGGCCAGCAGCAGCGCCAGCCCGGTCAGGACGAAAAGGGAGTGGGAGAACCCCCGGTGGTAGGTCATCTGCGACACTGGGTCAGCGTAGCGGATGACCACGTCCAGGTCGGGCAATGTGGCCAGCGCTGCGCCGTACAGCAGCGCTCGGCGGCCTTGGATGCGACCGAGCACAGTGCCCTGGAGGGCGGCGCCGAGTACGGCTTGAGTCAATGAGTCCAAGGCGGGATTTCCTGAGAGGATGACGCGTGAAAGCTAACCCCCTCAACCCTCTGGGTGCAAATGCGGCTCAGTGACAAAAGATGGCAGCTGGGTTTTCACAACAACTGCCAGGTGTACACCAGGGTCAAGCGATTCTCGTCGATATCACTGCGGTAGTTGGACCGTGCCATGGCATTTCTCACGCGAATGCCCAGGCCTTTCAACGCCCCACTCTGCACCGCATAGCCGATATCCAGGTCGCGCTCCCGGTCACGGCCCTCGTAGCCCTGCCCGGTATCGACATTGTTGCCGGTGATATAGCGCACCGTTGCCGTCAGCCCCGGCACGCCCATGGCGGCAAAATTGTAGTCGTAGCGCACCTGATAGGAACGCTCGTCGGTGTAGGCGAACTCGTAGGTAGGCACCTCGTTGCCCAAGGGTGAGATATTGGCAAATACCCGCGGGAACGGGCTGTCACCATAAATGCCCTGATACCCTGCATGGAAGCTGTGCCCGCCATGGCGGGCGGTGAACAGCGAGAAGAATGCCTGGTTATCGATACTGCCCAGCAGGGCGTCGCCGTCCTCGCGGGCGGTGAAATAGCCAAGGTTGGCGCTCAGCACCCAGTCACCGACAGGTTTGCTGTGTTTAAGGCCGACAAAGCCTTGCTCGTAGATATCTTCCAACTGCCCGTACCACAGGCTGACACTGCTTTGGTTCGCATTGAACGCGTAGTCGCCCCCCACATAGTTGAACGCATCACTTTCAGCCTGCCGCATCGGCACGTGGCCGAGCATGGCATTCATCTTGCCGTCGCCGCCCTCGTTGCGCAGGTGGGTTGAGGTCAGATGCCCGGCTTGCAAGGTCAGCCCCTGCAGCTCGGTCGACAACAGGCTGGCACCTTGGTAAGTCGGCGGCAGCAGACGGATATCACTGAACGTCAGCACCGGCAGGTTGGGCTGCAGTTCGCCCACCCGCAGCTCGGTTTTCGACAGCCTGGCCTTGAACGTCGGCGCCAGGCGGCTGTATTCGTCTGCGGCGCGGCCATCGCCATGCACCGGCAACAGACCGGTATTGACCCGGTCCGGGCTGCTGTCGAGTTTGATGCCCAGCAGGCCGAGGGCATCCACCCCGAACCCCACCGTGCCAGGCGTGTACCCCGATTTGAAGTCAAGGATGAAGCCCTGGGCCCACTCCTCGGCCTTGGACTGTTGATTGGCGCCGACAATGTCGGAGAAGTCGCGGCTGAAATAGTAATTACGGGCGCTGAGGCTGGCCTTCGAATCCTCGAAGAAGCCGCCTTCAGCAGCCAGCAGCGGTGGGCTGAGCAATGTCAGGCCAATAGCGACGCAAGGGGTGTGGTTCATTCCGAAGCTCTCTTGATCTTGTTTTTATGGAATAAAGAGGGAACACAGGCATCATGGGGTGCGGCGCATTACCTCCCGCGCTTGAGGCCGCCGCAGAACGAGCAGCGCGTGGGCCAGCAGGCCGAACAGCAGGCCCCAGAACGCCGCCGACAGGCCAAGGAAGGACACCCCCGAAGCGGTGACCAAAAAAGTGAACAGCCCGGCATCACGCTCAGCAGGCTCGGCGAGACTGCGTGCCAGGGCTTCGCTGATTGCCCCGTACAGGGCCAGCCCGGCAAGGGCCGCAATCAGTGCCGCCGGAAATGCCGCAAACAGCGACATCAAGGTGGCCCCAGCAACCCCAAGCAGTAGGTACAGCACACTGCCGGCGACGGCCGCGACATAGCGCCGGCGCGGATTTTCATGGGCCTCATGGCCTGTGCACAGGCTGGCGGTGACAGCCGCCAGGTTCAGGCCGTGGCAAGCAAAAGGCGCGAGCACGGCGCCACCGATGGCGCTGGCACTGATCAACGGGCTGGCCGGTGTGGCGTAGCCGGCGTTGCGCAGCACGGCCATCCCCGGCATGAATTGCCCGGTGAGGGCCACCAGCACCATGGGCAACGCTAGGCTGAACACCGCCGCCAAGCTGAATTGCGGGGTAATCCACTGCGGCGAGGCCAGTTGCAGCACCAACGCCTCGCTGCGAAACGCCCCGCTGGCCACAGTCACGACGGCGCCCACGCACAGTACGGCGGCCACCGCATAGCGCGGCTGAAGCCTGCGCATCAGCACATAGGTGATGAACATCGCCACCACCAGCAGCGGCTGCACCGGCAAGGCGCGGAACACCTCGATGCCGAAACTGAACAGGATGCCGGCTTGCATGCCGGCGGCAATGGAGCCCGGCAAGCGCGCGATGATGCGGTCGAAGGCCCCGCTGATGCCGATCAGCAGCAGGATCAGGTTGGCCACCAGGTACGCCCCCACGGCCTGCTCCAAGCCGAGCTCAGGCAGGGCCGTGACCAACAGCGCCGAGCCTGGGATCGACCAGGCGATCACCACCGGCACCCGGTAGCGCAGGCTGAGTACAGCGCCGAGCACTCCGCTGCCCATGGAAACGGCCCAGACCCAGGAAGACAGCTGGCCATGGGACAACTGCGCGGCCTCGGCAGCGTGAAAGATGATCACCAATGGGCCGGCGTAGGAGATCATCGTCGCCAGGCAGCCGGCGACGATGGCGGACAGCGAGCTGTCCTTGATCAGGGTTTTCATTACGCTTGCGCCGCCGTGGCCAGGCCATGGCGCTTGCCACTGACCAGGTGCACGGCCATGGCCAGCGCGGCAATCGCGCCAGGGATGGCGAAGGCGATGAAATTCAGTTGCAACGGCAGGTTGATGCCCATCAGCGCGCCCCCCAGCAGCGGGCCGACAATGGCGCCATTGCGGCCAATGCCCGACGCCCATCCCAGGCCGGTGGAGCGCACCGCCAGGCCATACATCTGCGCCGCGCCGGCATACAGCAGGATCTGCGTGCCGATGGTGGTGGCGCCGGCGATGAAGATCAGCAGGTACAGCACCGGCATTGGGCTGTTCACCCCCAACAGGCTGATCGACAGCGCGGCGGCGATGAAGAAGCCGACCTTGACCTTGACCAAGTTGTAGCGGTCGCCCAACCAGCCCCCCAAAATCGCCCCGGCCATGCCACCGAAGTTCAGTGCCAACAGGAACGACAGGCTCGAACCCAGGCTGTAACCCGCGTTGGCCATCAGCTTCGGCAACCATGAACTGAGCGCGTAGACCATCAGCAGGCAGCAGAAGAACGCCAGCCACAGGGCCAGGGTGCGCACGGCCAGGCCGTTGCGGAACAGCTCGACGACCGAGCTGCCAGCCCCCTTGCGGTCGGTTGCCTGAAGCACGTCGCCAGGCTGGATGTCGCACGCGGGGTCAAGCTGTTTGAGCAGCTTGCGGGCTTCTTCGGTGCGGCCTTTACGTACCAGGAAGCCAATGGATTCTGGCAGGTAGTAGAGAATCACCGGCAACAGCAGCAGCGGTACCGCCGCAGCGAAGAACATCGACTCCCAGCCGAAACGCGGCAGCATGAAAATACCGACGCCTGCCGACAGCATGCCGCCCAGCGAATAACCACTGAACATGATCGCCACCAGCGTGCTGCGCAGGCGTTTGGGGGCGTATTCGTTCATCAATGCCACGGCGTTAGGCATCAAGCCGCCACACCCGAGGCCGGCGATGAAGCGGTAGATGCCGAACTCGCTGGGGCTGGTGGCAAAGCCGTTGAGGATGGTCGCCGTGGAGAACAACGCGAAGCAGATGGCGATTCCCTTCTTGCGCCCGATGCGGTCGGCCAGGCTGCCGAATACCAGGGCGCCGAACATCATGCCGAACAGCGCGTAACTGCCCAGGGCGCCAGCCTGCAGGGGCGTCAGGCCCCACTCTTTCATGATCACCGGCAGTACCACGCCGTAAATGAACAAGTCATAGCCGTCGAAGATCAACAGCAGGCCGCACCAGGCCATGACCATCCAGTGGAACGCGGTAAAGCGCGCATTATCGATGATCGGGTGCACGTCAAGGGTTCGCATGGCATCTGTCTCTGTTGTTTTTGTTGTGGAGTAAAACGGTTGCCGAGGGGGGGCTGCCTCAGCCCAGGTCGCCGCCCCCTACCGGCAGCGTTACGCCGGTGATGTAGGAGGCTTCGTCGGAGGCCAGGAAGAGAATGGCGCCGACCTGCTCGTCGATGCTGCCGTAGCGGTGCATCAGGCTGCTGTCGAGGGTCTGGTCGACGATTTGCTGGTACCAGGCCTTTTCCTGCGCGCTCTGCTCGGCGGCGTTGCGCGGCACGCGCCGTGGCGGTGCCTCGGTGCCGCCAGGGGCGGTGGCATTGACACGGATACCGCGGCCGGCGGTTTCGAAAGCCAGGCAGGCGGTGAGCGCGTTGACGCCGCCTTTGGCCGCGCCGTACGGCACGCGGTTGACGCCACGGGTGGCGATGGACGAGACGTTGACAATGGCCCCTGCCCCGCGTTCGAGCATGTACGGCAACGCGGCATGGCAACACCACAAGGTGGGGAACAACGAGCGGCGCACTTCGGCCTCGATCTGCTCCACTTCGTAGTGTTCAAAAGGTTTGGCCCAAATGGTGCCGCCGACATTGTTGACCAGGATGTCGAGGCGGCCGAACGCTTCGACCGCAGCGGCCATGACGCGGGCACAATCGCTGTGCAGTTCGAGGTCGGCGGTGAGGGTCAGCATGCCCTCCCCGGCCAGTTCGTGGACCAGCTCGGAGCGGTCCACCGCCACTACCTGTGCGCCTTCGGCCTTGAGCCGCCAGCACACGCCGCGGCCAATGCCTTGGGCGGCGCCGGTGACCAGGGCGACTTTGCCTTGAAATCTTGTGTTCATCAGTATTTCTCCATGCTGACGCGGACGCTGTGGGAGCGGGCTTGCCCCGCTAGCAGACCCCACGATGGATGGCACGGGCTGCGCCCGTGTTCGCGGGGCAAGCCCGCTCACACAAGGGCGGTCCCAAGGAAACTCAGGCCGCGGCGGCGAACTTCTCGTAGTAGAAGTTCGCCGGCGTAATGCCCTGCTCGCGAACGTACTGGCTGACTGCCTCGACCATCGGCGGAGGCCCACACAGGTACACGTCCACATCACCGTCATTGAGGTGGCGCGGTTCGATGTGCTGGGTGACATAGCCTTTCTGCGGGTGCTGGCTGTCTGGGTTGGCCACGCAGGCGCTGAAGGTGAAGTTTGCAATGCGCGCCGCCAAGGCCTGCAGGCGGTCCAATTCGACCAAATCGAAGTCGTTGGTGACCCCGTAGATCAGGTGCAACGGGTACTCGCTGCCCTGCTCGGCGATCTTCTCCAGCATCGCGGTGAACGGTGCCAGCCCGGTGCCGCCTGCCAGCAACAGCAGTGGGCGTTGGATCGGCCGTAGGTAGAAGCTGCCCAGCGGGCCTGCCAGGCTCATGCTGTCGCCGGCCTTGGCCAGGTTGGTGAGGAAGCTGCTCATCAAGCCGCCCGGCACGTTGCGGATCAGGAAGCTGACCTCGCCGTCCTTTTGCAGCGAGCTGAACGAGTAAGCGCGGCTCTGCTCGCTGCCGGGCACCTTGAGGTTGACGTATTGCCCCGGCAGGAACGCCAGCCGGCTCAACGCCTCGCCCTTGATCGACAGGGCAATGGTGCTCGCCGACAACTGGCGCACGTCGCTGATGGCGGCTTCGAAGCTGGCCTGTTCGGTCTTGCACACGTGGGAAGAGGCCGGAATGCGCACCACACAGTCGGATTCAGCCCGCATCTGGCAGGTCAGCACATAGCCTTCGGCGATTTCGTCCTCGCTCAGGGCGTCTTCGATGAAGTTGTCGCCCAGGTCGTAGCGCCCGGACTCGGCCTTGCACTTGCAGGTACCGCAGGCGCCGTCACGGCAGTCCAGCGGGATGTTGATGCCCTGGCGGTAGGCGGCGTCAGCCACGGTCTCATGGCCAGTGGCCTCGATGAAGCGGGTTACCCCGTCCTCGAAATTCAGTGCGATCTGGAAGCTCATGTTGCACCTCGCGGGCGAGCCTGCCCGCGGCGCGCCATGTGGCACACCGGGCGGCTCGCGTTACCTCGGTTCAGATGTGGTAGATGTCGATGACCTGACGCACGTAGTCGTTTTTCAGGACCACCTTCTTGGCCTTGATCAACGGCTGCTCACCGCGCAAATCGAGGGTGTAGAAGCTGCTGCCGAAGTAGCTGTCGGTGGTCTTGTAACGAAAGCTCAGGGTGTGCCAGTTGAAGCGCACCTGGCAGTAACCTTCGCCCTGTTCGACGATCTCGATGTTGCTGATGTTGTGCGAGGTACGGGTGTCCGGCACGGTCGCGCTGGAGCGCTCGGTCTTGATGCGGAACACTCGGTCCTCAAGGCCTCCACGGTTGCCATACCAGATCAGCGAGATTTCGCTTTGTGGGTCTTCGGTGAGGCGGTCGTCATCGTCCCAGGACGGCATCCAGAAGCTGGCATCGGCTGCGTACAGCTCCAGCCACTGGTCCCATTCGGCGTCGTCCAGGTAGCGCGCTTCGCGGTAGAGGAAGTCGCGCACGGTTTCGTAGAGGCTCATTGCACGGCCTCCACGGGGATCAGTTGCTGTTCATCCTTGAGCGCCTGGATCATGGTGTCCTGCCAGTACTTGTGCTGCAGCACGAACAGGCCTTCGTCCTCGGTGCGCACGCCTGACAGCAGCGGCTTGAGCTCGATTTCCTGGGCCGCCTCGTCAGCGCCCTCGACCCAGTGGGCAGCGCCGCGGGACATGTCATTCCAGCCGGTGCCGCCACCGTAACCGGTCTGGCACGAGCGGAACTCTTCAAGATCGTCCGGGGTGGCCATGCCGCTGACGTTGAAGAAGTCCTCGTACTGGCGGATGCGCTTGGCGCGGGCGTCGGCGCTTTCGCCTTTGGGCGCGATGCAATAAATGGTGATTTCGGTCTTGTTCACCGAAATCGGCCGGGCAATACGGATCTGCGAGCTGAACTGGTCCATCAGGTACACATTGGGGTACAGGCAGAGGTTGCGCGAGTTCTCGATCATCCAGTCGGCGCGTGCCTGGCCGTAATCGGCGGCCAGCTGGTCACGGCGCTCGTAGGCCGGGCGGTCTTCTGGGTTGGCCCAACGGGTCCACAGCAGCAGGTGGCCATGGTCGAAGGAATAGAAGCCCCCGCCCTGCTTGGCCCAAGCGCCTGCGCTCATGGTCTTGATCTCGTCACCCGCCTCGCGCTGTTTGCGCTGGTTCTGGGTGGCGGCGTAGTTCCAGTGCACGGAGCTTACGTGGTAGCCGTCGGCGCCGTTCTCGGCGGTGAGCTTCCAGTTGCCTTCGTAGATATACGAACTGGCGCCACGCAGCACTTCCAGGCCTTCGGGCGACTGGTCGACGATCATGTCGATGATCTTGGCCGACTCGCCCAGGTGCTCTACCAGCGGTTTCACATCGGCATTCAAGCTGCCAAACAGAAAGCCCCGGTACGACTCGAAGCGCGCGACCTTGGTCAGGTCGTGGGAGCCGTCGCAGTTGAAGCTGTCGGGGTAGCCGGCGTTGCTCGGGTCTTTGACCTTGAGCAGTTTGCCGCTGTTGTTGAAGGTCCAGCCATGGAATGGGCAGGTGTAGCTGGCACGGTTACCGCGCTTGTGCCGGCACAGCATGGCGCCGCGGTGGCTGCAGGCATTGAGGAAGGCATTGAGTACCCCGTCCTTGTTGCGCGCGATAAAGATCGGCTGGCGCCCCATGGTCAGGGTGAGGAAGTCGTTCTTTTCGGGGATCTGGCTTTCGTGCGCCAGGTAGATCCAGTTGCCCTCGAAGATGTGCTTCATCTCCAGGTCGAACAGGCGTGGGTCGGTGAACATCTCGCGCTTGCAGCGGTAGATACCCTGTTCACGGTCGTCTTCGAGCATGGCATTGAGGTAGTCGAATCCCAGGGACATGGCCAGGGTCTCCATTGTTATTGTTCAGACCGGGTCAGGTTAGGGATTCGACGGGCGGGGGACTATCCGGATTGTGCAGAGTGCTATCCAGTCATTCAGGCCTTTCTAATCGCTGTATTTGCTTTTAGCCATTTTTCCCTATTGGTACTTGCTCTGCTCTGAGCCTCCAAGGTTAATTTAATCCTTGTTGCGAGGAGTTCGAGTTTTTCCACCCCCTCAGCAAGCCAGTCTGCGGCGATAAATCTGGTATCGGTGGACGATTTGATTGGGTGAGTTTTCATATTGGAGATCAGCGCTAGCCCATCCCGATGAAGGGACACCATCGCACTTTGAACCAGCTGTAGATCCTCGGGAAGGAATTTATCGCGCGCAAACAGCTTGTCAATCCACGCTCCAGTCCCCTTGCCCTGATAGGCAATGAGATCTGCAAATTTGTCTTTGTCGCGGCTGGTTATGTGATGCGCGAACGAATAACTATCTCTACTATTATATTTGGTCGGTGGTTTATCTATTGAAAATGGGCCTTGATAGATGAGGTCCGGTATGGAGCTTCGCCGCGGCCGAATTCCAAAAAAAGACTTCCAATCATGCCCACTGGGGTCTGCCCTATTCACAGGGTCGCCGCCACAGTAACAGTACGTATTCACTCCCCCCGCCCCAAATGGACTGAGACTGTCGGCGCTATTGAACCTCATCAACACGGGGTTGAACCCCCGGTATCCATCCCCCAACAAATAATGACACGTCGTAGATTCTTTGCGCTGCCCATTGAATCGCAACAATGAGGAACCCGTGCTATCACCTTCATAGCCGTAACCCGTGTATTTCATCGACGATGCTTGCCCTCCCATACATTCCAAGACCGAATCTTTTAGGTCAGTCAAGTAAAATGTAACATGTTCAGCATCCCGCTGACCGAGCACCTGGCCTGCCGCACGCAATAGCGTCAATGCCTGCGCACCAGGATATTTGACCATCGCCAGACCCTCCGGCGAGTAAAAATACAACTGCTGCAAAGTAGACATAAGTGCCACCATTTTATCCATGAAGGCAAATGGTGGGTCCGCGCTAATCCGCCCGCAACTGGCAGAAATAATAGGTACGAAGCACGGCTCCGCTTAACCGCGTCGCTTGAAGGTCTGCGATGGCAGCTCACCAAATTGCTGCCGGTACACCTCGGAAAACCGCCCCAAATGCAGGAAGCCGTAATCCAGAGCAAGCTCCGTCACACTTCGCACCCCACACGTGGCATCACTCAAACACGCCTGCACCCGCGCCAGCTTGCGTTGCCGCACATAATGCTTAGGCGTGGTACCCAAGTGCCGATCAAACAAGGCATACAACGACCGCACACTCATGCAGGCCTGCTCTGCCAGCACTTCAGCGGAAAGTTCAAGCTTCAAGTTGCGCTCGATGTAATCCAGAATCCGCTCCAGGCTAGCCGCCGGTGCACTCAGGCTTTCGCGCCGAATGTTGGTGCTCATCAAGGTCAGCAGTTTGCTGGCCACAATCTGACTGTAATGCCCCTGCACCCGCGGCAACGACTCATTCACCTCGGCTTCATGGCACACCATCGCCAGCAGGTTTACAAAGCCATCCAGCTCTTCCAATCGGTAGTGGTTACGCAGAAACCGCACACCGCCATCCGGCCGATGCCAGCGTTGTTCGTCGCAGATCGAATCGAGCAGCCGGGTCGGCACCTTGAGGATGAATTTTTCGCAGTCTTCCGAGTAAGTCAGGTCAACTGGGTCGTCCGGGTTGATCAGCAACAACTCGCCCGGCACCAAGTGATGCTCGCGCTGGGGACCGCGCCACAGGCAGTTGCCGTTGAGCAACACTTGCAAGTGGTAGATGGTTTCCAACGCAGGCGAGGTGACGCGCACGCTGCCGCCGTAGCTGATACGGCACAGGTCGAGTTCGGCGAACTTGCGGTGGCTGAGGCTGGCCTGGGGGTGGGTGGTGCGCGACAAACCGATGCAGTGCTGGCCCACATGCTGGTTCACATAATCGGACACAGCATAAGGGTCGGCGTGGTGAAACACGCTACTGCGCTCGCTCAGCAGGCGGCTTTCCATAGGCAAGGCACTCGGTTTCGTTATTGTTCTGGGCGCCGCTTCCTACGGGCCTTGGGGCCGGTGGTTGCGGTCGATCACGGTTATTCTATCGGGCTGGTCGCTGGGTACAGAGGCAGGCGACAGCCGGTGAATAGGCACACACTAAGCAAAAAGGCGGGGGTTGGGCAATGCGACCATTGGAATCGTGGGCGGATAGCGGACAACAGGGCAAGGTTAAGCGTGCGATTATCGAACACTATTTCATTTTTACGGTATCGCTATCTCCTGCCGCCCTGCCCACCCTTGGCTCCTCGCCCGAAACTGGCGCGGCGCAACGGCGAACAGATCACGAAAGCGCCGGTAGAAATGCGGAAAACTGACAAAGCCGCTGGCCACGGCCACTTCGGTTAATGACTTGCTGGTGTGTTGCAGCAACTGCCGGGCATGGGTCAGCCGCAATTCCAGGTAGTAGCGCGGCGGCGTCGCCTGTACATGGCGGCGGAACAGCCGCTCCAAGTGGCGACGCGATAAGCCTGCATGGTCAGCGATTTCGTCGATGCCGATCGGGTCTTCGATATTTGCATGCATCAGCTCAAGGGCCAAGCGTACGCCCTTGGGCAGGCTGGGGTCGATGTCCGCTGCAGTGGCCGGGGCATCGCTCATCACCCGTGCGCGATCGCACGCCAGCATCTGCTCCACCGCCCGGCGCAACCTGTTGCCGCCTCTGTGTTCGAGCAAGGCCAGCATCATGTCCAGGGCACTGCTGGCCCCTGCGCAACTCAGGCGCCGACCGTCCAGTACATGGGCTTGGCGGCTGACACGTACCTTGGGGAACAACTCGCTCATCATCGCTCGGCCATCGGGGTGGAAGGCGCAGTCGTGGTCATTGAGCAGGCCCGCTTCGGCCAGGAAGTAGGTGCCGTTCCATAGACCACCCAGCTGGCAGCCATGCTGGTCGGCCTGGCGCAGCTTGGCGCGCAGCAGCGGTGCGCTTTCCAGGCGCACCCGGAACCCACCGCATACCAACAGGGTGTCTAGCACCTGCACATCGAGTTCGGCCAGTGGCGTGTTGACCGGCAAGGCGATGCCCAGGTCGCTCATGACCTGTGTTCCATCACCCACTACCTGTATTTGGAACAGTGGCGTGGCGCTCATCAGGTTAGCGGTGACCAGGGTGTCCATGGCCGCAGTAAAGGCCATCATGGAGAAATGCTCACGTAACACGAAGGCGACGCGTTGGCACGGCATCGACAGCGAGGTACGGCCTGCGGTGTCCAGGTGGGCCAGGTTGGCGTTCTTGAGGGTGCTTTCAAAATGGCGCATGGCTTTGACTCAACTGCAAAAATCGCGTTGGCTTCTTCGCGAGCAAGCGCGCGCCTACAGGCAGCGCGCAAACCCAACGCTGGCACGCCCCCTGTGGGAGCTGGCTTGCCCGCGAAGAAGCGCTCACCGATGGAACAGGTTACTTGCTGGCCTGTGTCGCCGCCGCGCGCGACGCTTGCAGCCACGCGTCGAACTGCTGGCGATGCGCCGCAACCCATTCTTTGGCATGGCGGGTGATGTCAGCAGGCTTTTTCTCACCTTGCTGCATCTTGAGGTTCTGCGCGCTCTCGTCCGCCGTGGTGATCTGCATCAGCGACAGGAACTTGGTGGCTGCTGGGTTTTCCTGGGCGAATTCCTTGTTCAGCACCGCCTCGACCTTGTCGACCGCAAAGCCCAGGTTCTTGCCCTTGTACATCGTGTCGACATCGTTGTTGCCATCCGGCAGGTCGGTCTTCGGCACTTCCAGCCAAACCACGTCCTTGTCCTCCACCAGCACGGTGGAGATCCACTGTGGCACCCAGGTGAAGTACAGGATCGGCTTGCCTTCCTTGTAGCGGGTGATGGTGTCCGCCATCAGCGCGAAGTACGAGCCCTGGTCAACGTGCACGCTGCTGTCCAGGTCATAGGCTTTGATGTGGTGCGAGATGATCAGCTCGCAGCCCCAGCCAGGGTTACAGCCGGTCAGGTTGGCCTTGCCGTCGCCGTCAGTGTCGAACAGCTTGGCGATTTCCGGCTTCTTCAGGTCGGTGATGTACTTGATGTGGTACTGCTCGGCGGTCTTCTTGTCGATCAGGTAGCCCTGCAGCACGCCGGGCATGATGTCGCCGGACTTGACCATCACGTCATCGCCGCCGGCCTGCTGGTAGAACTTGTCGTGCAGTTTGTCCCACAGGTGCACGGTGAAGTCGGCATCGCCATTCGCCAGGGCCACCATCATCACGCCGTACTCGGTTTCCTTAGGGTCCTGGACCTTGTAGCCCAGCTCGCGCAGGCCTTCCATGGCGACTTCGCCACGGAAGCGCTCTTCGGCGATGGAGGGGAAGATCGGCGTTACCTTCACGCCCTCGCCCGGCTTGTCGGCCGAGGCGTTGGCGCACAGCGAGGCGATTACCAGGGCCAGGGCGGTGGCGCCTTGCAGGATGCTGCGGGAGAACTTGGATTCCAACATCGTCGCGTACCTTCTTCTGGCTTTTATGTCGTGTGCGGCAGTACGAATGTGTTTGCGTCAGGCGGTCTTGCGCCGCCCTGCAGCGTGCCCTGAGCCGCATAGGCGCAGCACCGCACCCACGGGCCCGGCGTGGTACCAGCGCAGGCTCGGGTCGGCATTGGTGCGCGCGCCCATGGCCTGGGTCAGGCGGTCGAGGAAGATCGCCAGCAGCACCAGCCCCATGCCACCGACCGTGGCCAGGCCCATGTCCAGCCGGCCGATGCCGCGCAGTACCATCTGGCCCAGGCCGCCGACTGAGATCATCGAGGCGATCACCACCATCGACAGCGACAGCATCAGGGTCTGGTTGAGCCCGGCCATGATGGTCGAGGTGGCCAGCGGCAGCTGCACGCGGGTCAGCATCTGGCGCGGCGTGCAGCCAAAGGCGCGGGCCGCTTCGATCTTGTCTTCCGGCACCTGGCGGATGCCCAGGTTGGTCAGGCGCACCAGCGGCGGCAGGGCAAACACGATGGTCACCAGCACGCCCGGCACGTTGCCGATGCCGAACAGCATCACCACCGGCACCAGGTAGACGAACGCCGGCAGCGTCTGCATCGCATCGAGCACGGGGCGGATGATGCTTTCCAGGCGGTTGCTGCGGGCGCAGACAATGCCCAGCGGGATGCCGATCACCGCGCAGAAAAACACCGAAGTGAGCACCAGCGCCAGGGTGGTCATCGACTCCGACCACACGCCGATCAGCCCCAGCAGGGTCAGGGTGACGAAGCACAGCAGCGCCATGCGCTTGCCCGCCAGCTGCCAGCCGAGCAAGGACGACAGCAGGATGCCAATGGTGGGCGGGATGCTCTGCAGGGTGAACTCGATGCCGTTGAGCACTTGGTCGATCGGCCAACGGATGGCGCGAAACACCTCGCGGAAGTTGTGCACGAGGAAGTTGAGGGTAGCGGTGACCCAATCGCCCAGGGGGATGGTGGCCGCCTGGAACGGGTCGAGCAGGCTGAATTCGGACATGGGCAAACCTCGCGTGGGGTCAGTGGCGGCTCAGGGACTGCAACGGCGTGCTGTTGGCCAGGCTGGAACACTGGCAGCGGCTGTTGAAGGTCTTGAAGAACGCGCGCACGTAATCGTTGGCCGGCTGGTTGATCAGCTGTTGCGGGGTGCCGATTTGCACCACCCGGCCGCCCTCCATGATCGCGATGCGATGGCCGATGCGGATGGCTTCCTCAATGTCGTGGGAAATGAAGATGATGGTGCGCTGCTGCTCGGCCTGCAGGCGCATCAGCTCGCCCTGCATCTCGTTGCGGATCAACGGGTCGAGGGCCGAGAAGGCTTCGTCCATCAACAGGATGGTCGGGTCGTTGGCCAGCGCCCGGGCCAGGCCCACGCGCTGCTGCATGCCGCCGGACAGCTGGTGCGGGTAGCTGTGCTCGTGGCCGGCCAGGCCGACCTGGCTCAGCGCCTCGCGGGCACGGCGGTGGCGTTCGGTTTCAGCAACGCCGGCGATTTCCAGGCCGAAGGCGGTGTTCTGCAGCACGCTCATGTGCGGCATCAGGGCGAAGGACTGGAACACCATGCCCATTTCCTTGCGGCGCACATCGAGCAGGGCTTTATCGGACAGGCCGGTGATTTCGCGGCCGTTGAGGTGGATGCTGCCAGAAGTGGGCTCGATCAGGCGGTTGAACAGCCGCACCATGGTCGACTTGCCCGAGCCCGACAGGCCCATGATGACGAAGATCTCGCCACGTTTGACGGAAAAGCTTGCATCGAACACGCCGACGACGTGGCCGGTCTTGCTGAAGATTTCGTTCTTGTCGGCGCCCTTGCGGAGCATCTCCATGGCCATGTTCGGGTTGGGGCCGAACACTTTGAAGATGTTGTTTACCGAAAGAATCTCATCGGCATGGCTCATACGACCCTCGTTATTATGCTTATTAACCAATCTATCAACATCGCACTGTTCGGTAAGGCGGGTAGATCAGTGCGAGTACGCTTGGCAGTCCGTTCAAGAGCGAACGTGAGTCAACACCGGCACGCAGAAAGTCCTGCTTCAAAAAGTTATTCGACATCGATGTCTCAATGTCGCGCCGTGGGATTTACGTTATGCCTTGGCCCAGGGTGGGTCCAACGACATTTGCAGGGCGCTAATCATTACCTGAAGTTATCAATCAAGGCCTGAACCCACCCTGCACTTGTAGGAGCAGCCTTGTGCTGCGAAGAGGCCCGCTCATACACTGGCTATGGGTGCCTGTACCGGCCCTTTTGCAGCACAAGGCTGCTCCTAGACAGGACCTGAACCCTACCGACATGGTCAGACACTCCGAACCCGATCAGACCTTGATCAAGATGCCTTCGCTGCGCGCGGTCAAAGTCTTCGTCGCGGCCGCCAAGTACCAGAATTTCACCCGTGCCGCCGAGGCCCTGTGCGTCACTCAGGCCGCCGTGAGCCGGCAGATCCGTGAGCTGGAAACCTACCTGGGTGCCGAACTGTTTACCCGTGTCGGCCGCGCGGTAGAGCTGACCGTGGCGGGTTCAATCTTCTTCGATGCGGTGCAGTTATCGTTCGTCAACATCTCCCAGGCGGCCGAGCGAATCCGCAGCAACATCAACCCCAAGCACGTGGTTACCCTGTGCTGCTCGCCAGCGTTTGCCGCCCTGTGGCTGGGGCCACGGATGCCGAAGTTCTTCGAGCAAAACCCGGACATCGACATCAACCTGGTGACCACCCAGAACTTCCTGTCAATGGAGCCTGGCGTACGGCCGGACATCTACATCACCAAACTGGGCAAGATCCAGGCCGGCTACAGCTGCCACCCGCTCAACCATGATGTGGTCTACCCGGTATGCAGCCCGCAATACCTGGCACAGCACCCACAGCTGGCTACCTTGGAAGGTATTCGCGACGGCTCGCTGCTCAACCTCAGCCCCTACGGGCGCTCCCAGGTGGCCGAGCACGTCGACTGGAATGTCTGGTTGGCGTTCCATGATGTCGACCTGAAGAGCCGTGCCAGCACGGCGCCGCATTTCTTCAATGCCAATGACTACAACCTGCTGGTGCAGCTTGCCCTGAGTAGCCAGGGCGTGGCATTGGGTTGGCACCACCTGGTGGGCCCGCTGGTGGAGCAAGGCTTGCTGGTGCGGCCGGTCGAACAGCAGTTGGTGCTCAAGGACACCTTCCATTTCCTGGCCTTCAACGAAGACAAGGAACATGACGCCAGTTGCCGACGGTTGCGCGACTGGTTGTTGGCGGAGTTTCAGCCGTTGCTGACGGCCGCCACTTAAGGCCCGCGTCACTGCACCGGCAAGAAATTCATCAACAACAGGCTTTGCGCATAATTGAGCCCGATCCGGCGATAGCGCTCGTCCAGCAGCTCTGCCAGCAAATCCAGCCGCGCCACGATCTTGCCGAACTCGACGGCAAAACTCAGGTTGCTGCCCTCCTCCGAAATCTCGTTGGAGAACAGCAACAGCACGCCATTCGCATCCTGCCGCTGGCTCAGCATCCAGGTGGCTTTCTCGATATTGCGTGCCGCGTTATTGACGAACAGCGGGTCGATGGTGTCCGTCATGTAGAACTCGGTGCGCCCGCCATGGGCGGTAATCAGCATGCTGCCGATGGCATAGATGAACGCGCCGACCCGGTCCCCGCGAAACTCCGGGCTCAACGCGTAACTCAAGGCGGCAAGGTCGCGGCGATTGCCCAACTGCGCCAACGGTTGGCGCTGTTCGATGGCTATCCGGATCTGCCGCTCGGCCGTGGCGGCATCGACGTAGCCAGACATCTTCCACTGGTTGGGGTTGCGCAGGTACAGCTTGTTCATCAGCAGGTACAAGCTCTGCAGGTTGTCGCGCATCGACAGTGTCGCCAGGCGGTCGACGCTGGTCTGGAACAGCTCGCTGGGCTTGCCGTTGCCGAACTGGCTGATGACGTCACGGCCCTGCTCTTGGGTACAGGCGCACAGGCACGTCAGGGCACCTGCCAACAGCAGGCCGGGGACTATTCTGGAAGGGCTTGCAACCATCGGCACCGGGTCGATATTCGGCGGCCGCACCGGGGATCAGTGCAGCCTGGCCAAGCATAGAGCCCAAGAAACCGAAAAAGTGCGATGGTCACATGGCGTGACGCAACATCTCCACCACCTGCGCATGCAACGCCGGGTCACCACAAGCCACCACACACCCGCCATGCTGCGCCGAGCTGCCATCCCAGGCCGTGATCACACCGCCCGCCCCTTCGATGATCGGCATCAAGGCCTGCACGTCATACGGCTGCAGGCTCGCCTCCACGATCACATCGACAAAGCCCGACGCCAGCATGCAATAGGCATAGCAGTCGCCGCCGTAACGCATCAGCCGAGCCTTGCCGGCCACGGTCTCGAACGCTGCCTTGCGCGCTGCGGTGTCGAACATGTCCGGGGTGGTGCACATCAGCGTGGCCGAGGCCAGGTCGGCGCAGGCACGGGTTTTCAGCGGCGTGCCACTGCGCCAGGCCCCTTCCGGGGTACCGACGAAGCGTTCGCCGGTAAAGGGCTGGTTCATCACCCCTACCCGCGGACGCGCGCCATCGTTCAAGGCAATCAAGGTGCCCCACAGCGGCAAGCCGGTGATGAACGCGCGGGTACCGTCGATCGGGTCGAGTACCCAGGTCAAGGGGCTGGAGCCCACTGCCACGCCTTGCTCTTCACCCAAAATGCCGTGCTCGGGATAGCGCGCCTGGATCAGCGCGCGCATGGCATCTTCAGCTGCCTTGTCGGCCACCGTCACCGGGTCGTACAACCGCCCGCCCTTGTCCTCGACGTCCAGGCTGGCACGGAAATACGGCGTGATCGCCACAGCGGCGGCATCGGCCAACTGCTCGGCAAAGGCGCGGAATTCGCCAATCTGTTCAGCACTCAGGGACATGGGGCAGGCCTCTTGAAGATGATGGGGGCCAGCATCATACCCGACAACCCGCGCCACAGCAGTCGCCTGCCATAGATGCCATTATTATGCCACTATCGCTACTTCATTTAACCGTCACTCAATCGTTGTACTAGGATACCCATCACCTCCCGAATGCGGCCCAGGATGCGGGCCAACAGCCAGACGGGAAATTGCACCACCGGACCTCATGGACGACACGATGAATTCGCACCTGCTCTACCCACAAATCGGCAAAGTCATTGCCAGCACCGGCAGCCGCCAGTTTCCGCGCATGCTGCACGACCTGATCCAGGCCCACCTGACCATCGACGCCACGCACATCCGCCTGCTGCCCGTGGCCCCGGCCGGCCCCGACGCCAACGCGCCCGTGATCAACGAGACCGTATTTTCCTCGGACGTGCAGCCAAGCAGGGACTGCAGTGACCCGTCGCGCTTGCACCTGATTCGCCGCAAAGGCGACGCCCGCTACGAAATCCATGTACTGCGCGCGGACTCCGCCTATGGCTTCTCCGCCTTCGAGCGCAACCGCCTGGACGACATCTCGCCGTTGCTGCTGCCGATGCTGGAAAAACACATCGATGCCCTGCAACCCGCCGCCGAGCGCGCCACGCAAGAGAGCCTTGAACAGCGTTTTCTCGACCGCCTGGCGCAATCGGGGCTGAAGCTGTCCGAACGGGAGCGCCAGGTATGCCTTGGCCTGCTGGCCGGGCATACCGCACCGGAGCAGGCCGAGCGGCTGGAGTTGAAGGTGAATACGGTCGAAAGCTATTTACGCCGGGCGGCGATCAAGCTGGGTATCAGCGGGCGGCATTCGTTGATGCGCTGGATGTATACGGCAGTTTGATCTTGTAATCCCCTACTGGACATAAATTGCCTTGTAGGAGCAGCCTTGTGCTGCGAAGAGGCCGGTGATAACACCGTAAATCTTCGTTGCTATTACCGGCCTCTTCGCAGCACAAGGCTGCTCCTACAAGGGTTGAGGTACGGGGCACCTCAATCCCGCGCCAGCGCCTCGATCGGGTCAAGCCGGGCCGCATTGCGCGCTGGCACAAAGCCGAACACCACCCCAATCAACGTCGAACAGGCAAACGCCATCACGATCGACGCCGGTGAGAACACCATCTCCCACTGTTTGACGAACAACTCGAACAGGTAGCCGATGCCGTACGACAAGCCAATACCGACCAGCCCGCCAAACAGGCAGACCATCACCGCCTCCACCAGAAACTGCTGACGAATGTCCGACTGCCGTGCCCCCACCGCCATGCGAATGCCGATCTCGCGGGTACGCTCAGTCACCGACACCAACATGATATTCATCACCCCGATACCGCCCACCACCAGCGAAATCACCGCGATCAGCGACAGCAGCAGGGTCAGCGAGCGGCTGGTCTTTTGCACGGTCTGCATGATGCTGTCGAGGTTGTTGGTGAAAAAGTCCTTGGTGCCATGGCGTTGCAGCATCAGCTTGGTCACCTCCTCCTCGACCCGCTTGCTGGGCACGCCGTCCTTGATGCGCACGCTGATACTGTCCAAGTGGCGTTGGCCAAGCACGCGGCCGGCAGCAGTCTCGTACGGCACCCAGATATTCAGCTGGTTGCTGGCGACGAACAGGTTCTTGTTCTCGGCGGTGACGCCGATCACGGTGCACGGCAGGTTCCCCACCAGGATCACCTGCCCCAGCGGATCTACGTTGGGGCCGAACAGGCGCTTGCGGGTGTTATGGTCGATCACCACCACCTGGGCCTGGCGCCGGGCGTCCTCGGCACTGAACACAATACCGGCGGCCAGGGGGATGTTGCGCACCTGGAAGTAGTGCTCGCTGACGCCATTGAGCTGCACATCGACATCCAGGTTGCGGTAGCGCACCAAGGTGCTCTGGCCGATCACAGGGGTGGCGCTATCGACGTAGTACAGCGCATTGAGCGCAGTGACGTCGGCGGGCACCAGGGTTTCGATGGTCTTCGCCCGGCTGTCTCCGAAGTTGCTGCCCGAATAGATATCGATGGTGTTGCTGCCAATTGCCTGAATGTCCTTGAGCACGTAGCCCTTGGCCCCTTCGCCGATGGCCGAGATGGACACCACCGAGGTGATGCCAATGACAATCCCGAGCATGGTCAACAAGGTGCGCATGCGGTGCGAGATCAAAGCGATCCAGGCCATCTTGAAGGCCTCGCGGAACATTCCCAGGCTAGCGACCAGACGCCTTGCTGGCGACGCGACCGGTGCCGGCTCGGCCACCGGGGTGGGCATGGCTGCGGTGCCCGTGCGCCGGTCGCTGACGATCTGACCGTCGCTGACCTCGATGACCCGTTCGGCATGCGCGGCGACTTTGGGGTCGTGGGTCACCAGGATCACCGTGTGCCCGGCTGCGTGCAGCTCCAGCAGAATATTCATCACCTCTTTGCCGCTGGCCGTGTCCAGCGCACCGGTCGGCTCGTCGGCGAGTATCACCTGGCCACCGTTCATCAGCGCCCGGCAGATACTCACCCGCTGCTGCTGCCCGCCGGACAACTGGCTGGGGCGGTGTTCCAGATGCCCGGCAAGGCCCAGGCGCGTGAGCAGCTCACGTGCCCGGTCGTGGCGTTGCCCATGCGCAGTGCCGGCATACACTGCTGGAATCTCGACGTTGTGCAGGGCATCGAGGTGCGGCAGCAGGTGGTAGCGCTGGAAGATGAAGCCAAAATGGTCGCGGCGCAGTGCCGCCAAGGCATCGTCGTCCAGCGTGCGTGTCTCTTGCCCGCCGACCTGGTAGCTGCCACTGCTGGCGTTGTCCAGGCAGCCGAGGATGTTCATCAAGGTGGACTTGCCGGACCCGGAGGCGCCGATGATCGCCACCAACTCGCCACTGTGGATCTGCAGGTCAATACCCTTCAGCGCCAGGAACTCGCGGTCGCCGGCCAGAAAACTGCGGCTGACACCCTGCAGGCGCAACAACGGCTCGCCGTTGCAGCAGGCAACGGCGCTGTGTGCGCTCAGCTCGACATTCATGTTCATGCTCACGCCCCTGCTTCGCCAGACACCGGCTCACCAATCACCACACGGTCACCTTCGGCCAGGCCATCCTTGATCTGCACTTTGACGTTGTTGTTGATCCCCGCCTGCACGTTGCGCACCTGGGCGAAGCCCTTGGCATCGAGCACCCGCACCGGGAAGCTGCCGTCGCCATTGCGCGCGCCCAGGGCGGCCACCGGCACAGTGAGCACGCCTTCGGCCGTGTCGAGCACAATATGTACCTGAGCAGTCATCGAGATGCGCAGGCGGTGCTCGGGGTTCGCCACCTCGAACAGGGCGTTGTAAAACACCGCGCCATTGGGTTTCGTGGCACTGCCATCGCTGTTGTCGATGCTTTGCGCGTAGTTCTGCGGGGCCGGCTCGGTGCCGCGCAGCTTGGCGTAGTAGCGTTTGTCTTCACCGAGGATGGTGAAGTACACCGGTTGGCCTGGGCTGATGTGGATCACATCGGCTTCCGACACCTGCGCCTTGACGGTCATGGTGTCGAGGTCGGCCAGCTTGAGCAGCACCGGCGCCAACTGGTTGGCGATCACGGTTTGCCCTTCTTGCGTGACGATGCCCACCACATGGCCGTTGATCGGTGCATTGATGCGGGTGTAGCCCAGGTTGACCTTGGCCGTGTCGATCTCGACGCGGGCACTCTGGATCTGCGCATCGAGCGAGCGCACGGCGGCCTGCTGCACCTCGTATTCCGACTCGGCGTTCTCGAAGTCCTGGCGCGACACCGACTCGTCGGCCTGCAGTTCGCGATAGCGCTCATACACCCGCCTGGCCTGCTTGAGCTGGGCCAGGCTAGAACGGCGCTCAGCCTGCAATTTGTCCTCGTCGACCTCCGCCTGGCGCAAGGTATTGCGCAGCACCAGCGGGTCGATTTCGGCCAGCCACTGGCCCTCGGTGACCTTGTCACCCAGCTTGACCTTCAGCGAGCGCAACTGCCCCGACACCTGGGCGCCGACGTCCACCTGCTTGATGCCCTGCAACGTGCCGGTGGCCAACACGGCGTTCTCGATGTCACCACGCTCGACCGTGGCGGTGATGTACTGCGGCGGCTTGGCCGGGGCCTGGACGGCATACAGCGTGATGCCGGCGACCAGGGCCACAGCGATGCCGAGGCTGAATTTGCGGAATCTGGACTTTTCCATGAACACTCACTATCTCTCGGGATTCGCATGACCCGGCCCCACTGGGGCCGGGAAGGCCCATCTTTAAGGGGTAACCTTGCCGTGGTGCAGCGCCTGCCCGTCGTGCCACCAGGCCGCCAGGCTGAACACATCCGGCACCTTGAGGATGCTGAAGTGGTCACCGGGCCCTTGCCACAGCGCAAGCGTGGGCATCAGTTGCTGCCAACCAGCCTGCATGGCGGCATGCTCGCGGGCATTGCCCAAGGCATCCAGGCCCGGGTCATCCACCAGTACCAGGCCGACCGGCCCGTGGTAGCTCAACGTTGGCCGGTAGGCCGTGCGCAACGCCGTGGCGAAGGTCCGTACGGTGCCGTCCAGCGCCCCAGGCTGCGACCGCGCCGGCAGCAATCCGACCCGCACCATGGCCGCGTGCAACTGGCTCAACTGCTGATCATCGCTGGCCCCGGCAAAGGCGCCTGGGTCGATACCCAGGGTTTTCCCGGTGG
Source organism: Pseudomonas sp. B21-031 (assembly GCF_024748985.1). Classification (NCBI taxonomy): domain Bacteria; kingdom Pseudomonadati; phylum Pseudomonadota; class Gammaproteobacteria; order Pseudomonadales; family Pseudomonadaceae; genus Pseudomonas; species Pseudomonas sp. B21-031. Next base: position 3,024,637 of record NZ_CP087181.1, read on the forward strand.
ACAGCTGCAACGCCTCGATCAGCCGTTGCAAGGCTGCGCCCAGGGTGTAGGGCTGGCCACAGGTGCCGCCCTCGCCCGGCGCTTCGCTGTCGATCAGTGTCAATGAACGCACGTGCCGGCCCTTGGCCTCGAACCGGGCAGCCATGGCATGTGCCACCCAGCCGCCAAACGAATGCCCGACCAGGTTCAGCGGCCCCTGCGGATAAAGCGCCTCGATGGCCTGCACATGACAATCGGCAGCAGCCTCCACCGAAGTGTGCGGCACCGAGCAGCCGTCCAGCCCCCGCGCCTGCAGGCCGTACAGCGGCCAGTCCGGGCCCAGAGCCTCGGCCAGGCCAATGAAGCTGGTGACGCTGTCGCCAGCCCCCGGCACGCAAAACAACGGTGCATGCCCGTGCTGACCAGTCTGGATCGCCACCAAGGGCTGATAAGCCGCTGCCTTGGTGATGTTCGTGCTAGGCACACTGCCCAGTAGCTGGCCAAGCGCCTGACCGAGTGCGGCCACGTGGGGCGCCTGCATCATGCTGCGGTGGTCCCCCGGCACACCCAGGAGGACCAGGGCCTGGGACGGCAGGGCTTCACGCCAGCCCAGAGTCGACTGGCTGTCACTGCCCTGTTCAGCGCGCAGCAGGTGCACCGGCACGCTCAACGGTGAAGGGCGGTAATGTGCCAACGCACGGCCGTGCGCCAGTTCACGGGTGAAGTAGTGCAGCAGTTGCGCGTCGGTCATGCTCGCCCATAGCCCATAGAGCAACTGGTGCTCGCGGCAGCTGGCGACCAGCGTGGCAAAATCGGCCTGACCGGCCTCCAGTTGCTGCAGGCGTGCCAGCTTGTCGGTGCCTGCCGGGCCTTGCGTGCGCCAGAACGTGCTGCAGTTCAACAGCAACTGCCGTTCGAGTGCACGTGGCCCCTCCCAGCGCGCCTTGCCCTGGTCGGCCAGGCGCGGCACATAGGTGTCGATCAAACCGAGGAATTCGACCTCCTCGTCCACACCCAGCAATTGGTTAGCCATTTCGAAGGCCACTACCCCACCGAACGACCAGCCTGCCAGGCGATACGGCCCCTGTGGCTGCACGCTGCGCATCTGTTCGATCTGGTAGCGGGCCAGGCACTCGAGCGTTTGTGGCTGCGCTTGATCGGCCGGGATGCCGGGTAGCCCATAGAGGGCGAAATCACCGGGCAGGTGCTGGCCCAGCACCGGGAAGTAGAAATCCAGGCCGGTGAATTCGTGAACCAGGAACAGCGGCGTCTGACTGCCCCCTGCACGCACCCGGATCACCCCGCGGTGCGCAGCGTCAGGGCTGCCGAGCCTGGCCGCCAGCAAGGCCACGCTGGGGTGCTGGAACACATCGTTGATGGCCACCTTCAGGCCCGCCTTGGTCATCTTGTCGACCAGCCGGATTGCCGCCAGGGAGTGGCCGCCCAGCTCGAAGAAGTTGTCGTGCCGCCCTACCCGCTCCACCCCCAACAGTTCGGACCAGATCGTTGCCAACCGGGTTTCGGTTTCACCTTCTGGCGCTTGGTACTCGCGGTTCTGCAGGGCCCCGGTATCCGGTAATGGCAAAGCCTTGCGGTCGAGCTTGCCGTTGGGGCTCAAGGGCAGTGCCTGCAGGTGGACGAACAGCGCCGGCACCATGAAGGTCGGCAGGCGCCCGAGCAATGCCGAGCGCAGCGCCTCCACCGGGAACGACTCCCCCGTGTAGTAAGCGAGCAACTGCTGCTCATGAGCGATCACCACGGCCTCCTTGACCCCCTCTATCCGCGTCAGGCAGGCCTGGATTTCGCCCAGTTCGATGCGCAAGCCGTGGATTTTGACCTGATCGTCGTTGCGGCCCAGGTATTCGAGGTTGCCGTCTGCCAGGTGCCGCGCCAGGTCGCCAGTGCGGTACAGGCGTGCACCAGGGCGGGTGCTGAACGGGTCGTCGAGGAACCGTTCGGCGGTCAGTTCGATGCGGTTCAGGTAGCCTCGGGCGACTTGCACGCCGCCGATGAACAGCTCACCGGCCACGCCTTGCGGTACTGGCTGGCCTTGGCTGTCGAGTACGTAAAGCGTGGTGTTGGCGATGGGTTTGCCGATGGGGGTGTTGTCCGGCGCCGTCACGCAATGCCAGGCGCTCACGTCCACCGCTGCTTCGGTCGGGCCGTACAGGTTGTGCAGTTCGACAGTCGGCAGTTGCGTGTGGAAGCGTCGGACCAGGCTGCCTGGCAGAGCTTCGCCGCTGCACAGGACGCGCTTGAGACCATCGGCCGATATTTGGCCGTGAGCCAGGAACACATCCAGCATCGAGGGCACGAAGTGCAAGGTCGTGACGTTTTCGCTGCGGATCACCTGGCGCAGATACGCCGGATCACGATGGCCGCCGGGACGCGCCATGACCAGGCGCGCGCCAGTTTGCAGCGGCCAGAGGAACTCCCATACCGATACGTCAAAGCTGAACGGGGTCTTCTGCAAGACCACGTCGTCTGCGCCGAGGTTATAGGCGTCTTGCATCCACAACAGGCGGTTGACCACGCCGGCATGCTCGTTCATCACGCCCTTCGGCAAGCCGGTGGAGCCTGAGGTGTAGATCACGTAGGCCAGGTGACGCGGGGTCAAGCTGGTGACAACTGGGTTGCTGGAAGGCTGGACGTTCCAAGTCGGCTGATCCAGGTCGATAACCTGGGCCGAATCCGGTACGTGCCGCGTAGCACTGTGCACCAGCACCGCCACTGGCGCGCTATCGCTCAGCATATGCCGCACGCGCTCCGCTGGGTAATCCGGGTCAACCGGCACATACGCGCCGCCGGCCTTAAGAATGGCCAGCAAGCCAACCACCATCGACAGCCCACGCTCGACGCAAATCGCCACCCGATCATCAGATTTAACACCCAGTTCAATCAGGTGATGTGCTAATCGGTTGGCTTGCTCATTCAGCTGGCGATAGCTCAGTACCCCGTCTTCGGCTTTAACCGCGACCGCATCCGGCGTACGCAACACCTGCGCCTCGATCATCCCGTGCAGGGTCTGCTCAAGGTCATAATCCACCGCCGTGTCGTTGAAGCCCTGCAGCAACCGCTTGCGCTCATCGGCATCCGGCAACCCGACATGGCCCGGAAAGGCCCGATCGCTCTCCACGAAGGCCCACAGCAATTGTTCGAGATACCCCGCATAACGCACGATGGTCGCCCGCTCGAACAGGGCTGTGGCAAACACGATACCGCCGGCAAAACCTTCGGCGCGTTCACCCAGGCTCAGGCTCAGGTCGAACTTGGCAATGCACGCGGGCCCACTCACTGCGCTCACCGACAGATCGGCCAGTTGCAGCGCCTGCCGCTCCGGGCTGGCGTCCCAGTCCAGGGTGGCTTGGTACAGCGGCGTATGCGCAAGGCTTCGGCGCGGGCGCAGCAACTCGACCACCTGTTCGAACGGCAAGTCCTGATGCGCCTGCCCGCCCAGCACCACGGCCTTTACCCGGGCCAACAAGGTCGCCACATCCGGTGCCCCCGAGGTGTCCACGCGCAACGCCATGGCATTGACGAACATGCCGACCAGGCCATCCACTTCAGCCTGCCTGCGGTTGGCTACCGGCGAGCCGATCACCACTTCATCCTGGCCGGCCAGCCGGCTCAATAGCACCGCCCAGGCCGCCATGAACAGCATGTAAGGCGTGACGCCATGGCGCCGGCACGCGGCTTTAAGCTCGACACTCAGGCGCGGGGCCAAGCTCAGCGCGACGCTGTCACCGGCATACTGCTGACGCTCCGGCCGTGGGTGGTCCCAGGGCAAGCCGAGCAGCGCTGGTGCCCCGGCCAGCTGGCCAACCCAGTAATCGGCCTGCTGGCGCAGCGCATCGCCGCTCAGCCAGCGCCGCTGCCACAGGGCATAGTCGATGTACTGCACGGGCAAGGCCGGCAAGGGGGCGTCACCACCGCAGCTGAAGGCTTGGTACAACTCGCCAAGCTCGCGCACCAACACCCCCAGCGACCAACCGTCGGCCACCAGGTGGTGCAAGGTCAGCAGTAGCAGGTGGTGGTCCTCGGCCAGCTGCAGCAGGCGCCCACGCACCGGCAGGTCGCGGCTAAGCACGAAAGGTTGGCTCGCCTCCTGACGGATCAACGCCGCAATAGCGGCTTCATCCAGGCCCTGGCAAAGGTCCCGGCCAAACAGGAAGCCTTCGCTACCGGTTGCCAGGACCACCTGCGGCTCGCCTTCCTGTTCAACAAAATGGCTGCGCAAGCTTTCATGGCGCTCGACCAGGCGCCTTAACGCGCGCTCCAGCGCCCCAGCGTCCAAACGGCCCTTCAGGCGCAGAGCCAGGGGAATGTGATAGGCCGCGCTGGCTTCCTCCATCTGCGCCAGAAACCACAGCCGCTGCTGGGCGAACGAAAGCGGTAAAGCACCGTCACGTGGGCCCGGCTGGATGGCCGGCAAGGTATCACCGTCACGCGCAAGGCAGGCGGCCACCGCGGCCAGGCTGTCATCGGCAAACAGGTCGCCCAATGCCAGCTCCAGCCCCAGGCGTTGGCGAACTTGAGCCAACATGCGCATCGCCAGCAGTGAATGGCCGCCCAATTCGAAGAAGCGGTCGTGACGCCCGACGCGTTCCAGGTGCAGCAGTTCACCCCACAACGTGGCCAGCGCCTGCTCGCGCTCGCCTTCCGGTGCTTCGTACGCTGTCACCGCCAGGTCCTGGGGCGCCGGCACCGGCAAGGCCTGGCGATCAACCTTGCCATTGTTGTTCAGCGGCATCTGCGGCAATGCGACAAAAGCGGTAGGCACCATGTAATCTGGCAAGCGCCCACGCAGGAACGCACGCAGGTCAGCGGCCTCCACTGGGGCCTCGTGCCGGGTAAACCAGGCCACCAGCCGCAATGGGCCCTGCTCGTTCGGCACAGCCATCACCACGACTTCACCGACACCCGGTGCCAGTGCCAACTGCTGCTCGATTTCGCCCAGCTCGATCCGGTAACCGCGAATCTTGACCTGGTCGTCATTGCGCCCCAGGCACTCCAGTTGGCCGTCAGGCTGCCAGCGCACCAGGTCGCCGGTGCGGTACAGCCGAGCGCCCGGCTGCGGGCTGAACGGGTCATCGATAAACCGCTGCGCCGTCAGTTCTGGGCGGTTCAGGTAACCCAGGGCCACGCCGTCGCCGCCGATATACAGTTCACCGACCACGCCTTGCGGCACGGGCTGTTGCCAGGCGTCCAGCACATACACCTGGGTATTGCCGATCGGTCGGCCAATCGGCACTTGGGCTGCATTGGGCGCCAATTCACGCACCTCGCAGGTCACCGCGAACGTGGTCGTTTCAGTGGGCCCGTAGCCATTGAGCAGGCGCAGCTCAGGTGCTTTGTGCAGCAGGGTGCGGAAGGCGGCGGGTTCGGCACGCTCACCGCCGCTGATCAGCACGCGCAGCGCGGCCAGGGCCTCGGGGATCAACTGCACGTACTGATTGAACAACGCCGTGGTCAAGAACAGAACGGTGATGCCCTGCTCCGCCAGCGCCTTCGCGAAAAGCGCTGGGTCGACCAGCGTGCGGTGGTCGATCACCCGCACCTGCCCGCCATTGAGCAACGCGCCCCACACTTCCAGGGTGCTGGCATCGAACGCCGGGTTGGAAGCGAAAGCGATGCGGTCGCTGGCCAACAACCCGGCATACCGCTCGTTCAGCACCAACCGCGCAATACCCCGGTGCGGCACGCACACGCCCTTGGGTTTGCCCGTGGTGCCAGAGGTGTACATCACATAGGCCGCACTGCCAGCATCCTGAGCCAACACAGGGTTGTGGCCAGGCTGGTCATCGAGGACCAGTTGGTCCAGGTCGACCCGCCGTACCGCATACTCAACCGGCGTGCCAGCAAGTGTCAGCAGCGCGGTGGCCTGACAATCCTCGACCATGAAGGCCTGGCGCACGGTCGGGGCATGAATGTCGAGCGGTACATAGACCGCACCACACTTAAGCACGGCCAGTTGCGCCACCAGCAAGTGCAACGTGCGCGGCAGCAGCACGGCCACATAGGCACCCGGTGCCACACCAGCGCCCATCAGGTAGTGGGCCAGACGGTTGGCGCGTTCGTTGAGGGCCCCGTAGCACAGCGCCTGGTCGCCCTGCACTGCCGCCACGGCCAGGGGATGGCGCGCCACGCGCTGCTCAAACAGCTGCTGCACGGCTTGGTCCCGGGGGTAATCGCGCTGCGTGGCATTGAAACTGTGCAGCAGTGTGTGGCGCTCGGCGTCGCCAAGCAACGGCACCTGTGCCAGCGGCTGTTGATCATCGCCGATCATGGCCCAGAGCACGGTTTCGAAATAGCCGACATAGCGCCGCACGGTTGCTTCGTCGAACAGCGAGGTGGCGTAGTCCAGGCTGCCGGCCAGCGTGTCGCCGAATTCGCCGAGGTTCAGCGTCAGGTCGAACTTGGCGACCTGGCCAGTCTGGGCCACGGCCTCCAACTGCAGGCCCGGCAGTTGCAAGGCGCCACCTTCGATCGCCTGCCAATTGAGCGTGGCCTGGAACAAGGGGGTATGGCCGAGGCTGCGCACTGGGCGGACGATTTCCACCACCTGTTCGAATGGCAGGTCCTGGTGCGCCTGTGCCTCCAGCACGCGCGTGCGGACCTGCTCCAGCAGGGTTTGCGCCGTCGGTGCGGCAGCCGTGTCGATGCGCACGGCCAGGGTATTGACGAACAAGCCCAGCAGCGGCTCCAGCTCGGCACGGCCGCGGCCCGCCACAGGGCAACCGATGACGATTTCGCCCTGGCCGGAAAGCCGCGTCAACACGGCGGCCCAGGCGCTCAGCACGGCCATGTACAGGGTTACCCCGTGGCGCTGGGCCAGGCTGCGCAGGCCAGCCGCCAGGCGGGGCTGCAACTGCAGTGGCAGGCTTGCGCCGGCAAAGTCCTGGCGTTCGGGGCGTGGGCGATCACTGGGCAGTTTGAGCAGGCTGGGCGCGCCGTCCAGGGCCTGGCGCCAGTAATCGGCCTGGCGCTGCAACTGGGCGCCGGCCAACCAGCGGCGTTGCCACACGGCATAGTCGCCGTACTGGATGTCCAGGGCCGGCAGCGGATCATCCTGGCCCTGGCAGCAGGCCGTATACAGCGCGCTCAGTTCGCGGGTCAGCACGCCCAGTGACCAGCCGTCGGCAACGATGTGGTGCACGGTCAGCGCTAGCACATGATGCTCTGCGCTCAAGCGCAGCAAACGCGCACGCAGCAGCGGCCCGTGGGCCAGGTCGAAAGGCGCACTGGCCACTTCATGCAAGCGGGCCGGCAGCGCCTCAACGCTCAGGTCTTCACGCTGGAACCAATCGGCACCCGCAGTGGTAGCCAGCACCACCTCGGCACTGTCATCGCGTGGTACGAAGCGGCTGCGCAAGCTCTCGTGGCGCTCGATGATACCCAGCAAGGCCGCTTCCAGCGCATCGGCATCCAGTGCCCCGCGCAGCCCCAGGGCCAGCGGCACATTGTAAGCCTGGTTGCCGCCTTCCATTTGCGCCAGGAACCACAGCCGCTGTTGGGCGAACGACATCGGCAGCGGCGCATCGCGCGGCACCGGGCGTATCGCTGGCAGCTCACTGCGCCCGGCATGGGCCAGTACCTCGGCCACGGCGGCCAGCTCGGGGTTGGCGAACAGGTCGGCCAGGCTCAGTTCGACACCCAGGCGCAGGCGCACCTGGGAGACCATGCGCATCGCCAGCAGTGAATGCCCGCCCAAGCTGAAAAAATGGTCGCGACGGCCGACCCGCTCAACGTGCAGCAACTCGGCCCATAGCGTTGCCAGCGCCTGCTCCAACGCCCCTTCGGGGGCCTCGTAACCCTGCTCGAACAGCGCCGAGCGCTCCGGGCGTGGCAATGCGCGGCGGTCGAGTTTGCCGTTGGCCGTCAGCGGCAACGCCGGCAGCTCAACATACGCCACCGGCACCATGTATTCCGGCAGGTGCGCCTGCAATTGGCTGCGCAGGCCTTCTGGGGTGAGCGGTTGGACGCCTGCCTGGGCGGTGAAGTAGGCCACCAGGCGCGGCTGGCCGGGCTGGTCCTCGCGGGCCAGCACCACGGCTTCATCGATGCCAGCCAGGGCGTTCAGCCGGCTTTCGATCTCGCCCAGTTCGATGCGCACGCCGCGGATCTTCACCTGGTCGTCGTTGCGCCCCAGGTAGTCCAGGGTGCCGTCCGCCAGCCAGCGCACCAGGTCGCCTGTGCGGTACATGCGCCCACGGGCGACGAAGGGGTCGTCCAGGAAGCGCTCGGCGGTGAGCGCCGGGCGGTTCAGGTAGCCTCGGGCAACCCCGGCGCCACCAATGTACAGCTCACCTGGCACACCCAACGCGACAGGCTGCAGGTGTGGGTCGAGTACGTACAGACGGGCGTTATCGACCGGCCGACCGATGTGCAGCGCCCCGCCCGCTTCCACCGCGCCGGAGCTGGCCACCACCGTGGTTTCGGTCGGGCCGTAGTTGTTGACCACGGCAAAGCGCTGGGTGCGGTTGAACTGGCGCAGGCGGTCACCGCCGATCAACAGGGTGCGCAGGGTCGGGTGTTCGAGCTGATGGTTGAAGGCATACTCGGCCACTGGCGTCGGCAAGAAGCTCACGTCCAGGGGCTGCGCCTGCCACCAGGCGAGCATGGCATCCAGGTCGTCGTTGCCCTCCGACGCCGGCGCCAGGTGCAACGTGGCCCCGGCGCACAACGCCGGCCAGACTTCCCAGGCCATGGCGTCGAAACCAAAACCGGCCAGGCTCGAAGTGTGCCGGCCATGGCACAGGTCGAAGGCGCGGCAGTGCCAATCGACCAGGTTGTTGACGGTCTGGTGCTCGACCATCACGCCCTTGGGCTGCCCGGTGGAACCGGAGGTGTAGATCACATAGGCCAGGTGGCACGCGCTCAGCCCCGGCACAACCGGGTCGCTCTCGCATACAGGCCAGTGCGGCTGATCGAGCAGCACCACCGGCACCGCGACAGGCCCCAGGCGCTCACGCAGCACCTGCTGCGTCAGCACCGCTACCGGGCCGCTGTCATTCAGCAGGTAGTGCACGCGCTCATCCGGGTGGGCGGGGTCTACCGGCACGTAACCGGCTCCGGCCTTGAGTACCGCTAACAAGCCCACCAGCGTCTGAAGGCTGCGCCGCGCCACCACGGCGACGCGGTCGTCAGGCCGCACGCCCAGGTTGATCAGGTGCTGCGCCAGGGCATTGGCCTGGCGGTTGAGCTCGGCGTAACTCAAGCGCGTACCGTCACAGGTGGCGGCGACGGTGTCAGGGTGCAGCTCGGCGCGGTGTGCAATGCGCTGGTGCAGGGTCAGTTGCCGCTCATACGGGGCCGGATAATCGTTGAACGCTTCCAGCAGCTCCGTGCGCTCGCTGTCGGGGAGCATGGCCAGCGCCAGGACCGACGACTGCGGTGCTTGCACCAGGCTTTCGAGGGTCTGCTGCAGGTAAGCACAGACGCGCTGCGCCGGCACTTCGGCGCTGGCCAGCAAGGTCAGGCGAAACGCTTCGCCCAGGTCGTCGACGCTAAGCGTCAAGGGGTAGTTGGTGGCTTCGGCCGACTCGACGATGTCGATGCCGGCCAGGGCTGCGCGGCGTGGCTGGGTGCTGTCCACTGCGCTGTGGCGGTAATTGAGCAAGGCATTGAACAGCGGCGCCGGCGCCGCCACACCGCTGCACCGCTGGGCCAGGGCCAGTGGCGCGTGTTCATGGCGCATCAATGCGCTCAGCCGTTGGTGGGTGGCGCGGATCGCCGTCGGCAAGTCAGCACTGTCCAGGTCCACGCGTACCGGCAGGGTATTGATGAAAATCCCCAGCGCCCGGTCGGTGGCTTCGGCGCCCTGCAAGCGCCCCATCAGCACTGTGCCGAACACCACCTGCTCGCGACCGGTCAGCCCACCCAGCACGCGCCCCCAGGCCAGGTGGAAGAGGCTGGCGACGCTCACGCCCAGGCTACGCGCCTGGCTGCGTAGCTGCTGGCACAGCGCAAGTGGCAGGTCGAGCGCGTGCTCGTTGTGCACCTCGCCCACGCCTTGCACATCCTGGATGCCGTAGGCCAGGGTCGACGCGTCGATCCCCCCCAGCATGTCGCGGAAAAACGCCTCGTGTTCGGCCTCGCTGATACCCAGCACGGCTTGTGCCACATAATTGCGAAACGGCACCGAGGTGCCGAGCCGATCACCCTCGCCGGCCAGAAACGCGATCAGTTCGTGACGCACCACTTCCAAGGCACTGTGGTCCATGGCGATATGGTGGAACTGCAGGGTGGCGGTCAGTGCGCCATCGGCCTGCTCGGCCTCACGTAGCAGGCGGATTAGCGGTGCCTGGGTCAGGTCGAGCCTGCCGCGCGTGGGGTCGTTGTCGGATAACGTCGCCACCTGCAGGTCGGCGCGGCGCCAGACCACCTGCACCGGCGTTTCCAGCCCTTCCCAGTGCACCGAGGTGCGCAAGATGTCGTGGCGGGCAATTACACCACGCAGCGCATCGGCAAACGCCTGCAAGCGGGCCTCGCTGGCAAACACGAAACGCGCCTGCATCACGTACGGGTCGCTGTCGGTGGCACTGGCGTGGTGGAACAGCATGCCCTGCTGCAGCGGTGCCAGCGGGTAGATGTCTTGCACGTTGGCCGCGCCGCCGGGGATGCAAGCGACGATGCGGTCAAGGGTGCCCTGGTCCAGGTCGATCAGGTTGAGGTGCTGCGGCGTAATGCGCGTGCAGCCCGGCTCGATGAGGTTGGACGGCACGTGTACCGCGCCCTGTTTCACGGCCACGTACTCGCCGCGCTCGATCATCGCCACCAGCGTTGGCTTGTGTTCACGCAGTTGCGCCACCAACGCGGGGTCGGTCAGGGCCTGACGGTTGCCCTGGACGGCCAGTTGGCCGTCCTTCAACGCCAGTTGCACGTTTTTGGCCGTCAGTGTTGCCAGTAGTTGGTTGATGCTCACAGGACGATCTCCATTCTGTCTGTGATGGCTGCGTAGCCCGCCAAGGTCGGTTGGTCGAACAGGGCGCGCACGTCGGCTTCCAGGCCTTGATCACGCAGGCGGGAGGTCAGGGTCACCGCCAGCAGCGAATGGCCGCCCAGTTCAAAGAAGTTGTCATGCCGCCCTACCCGCTCAACGCCCAGCAGCTCAGCCCAGATCGCAGCCAGCAGGGTTTCGGTTTCGCCTTCTGGGGCTTCGTAAACACCTTTTTGCAGGGCTTCGGCGTCCGGTAATGGCAAAGCCTTGCGGTCGAGTTTGCCGTTGGGGCTTAGGGGCAGTGCGTCCAGGTGCAGGAACAACGCGGGCACCATGAACTCCGGCAGGTGGGCCAGCAATGCCGTGCGCAGAACGTCTGCGGCCATTTGCTCACCGGTGTAGTACGCCACCAGACGCTGGTCGCGGGCCACCACGACGGCTTCCTTCACGCCTTCGATGGCCGTCAGCCCAGCCTGGATTTCACCCAGCTCGATACGCAGGCCGCGCAGCTTCACTTGGTCATCGTTACGGCCCAGGTACTCGATGTTGCCATCGGCCAGGTGCCGCGCCAGGTCGCCGGTGCGGTACAGGCGTGCACCAGGGCGGGTGCTGAACGGGTCGTCGAGGAACCGTTCGGCGGTCAGTTCGATGCGGTTCAGGTAGCCTCGGGCGACTTGCACGCCGCCGATGAACAGCTCACCGGCCACGCCTTGCGGTACTGGCTGGCCTTGGCTGTCGAGTACGTAAAGCGTGGTGTTGGCGATGGGTTTGCCGATGGGGGTGTTGTCTGGTGCCGTCACGCAGTGCCAGGCACTCACGTCCACCGCTGCTTCAGTCGGGCCGTACAGGTTGTGCAGTTCGACAGTCGGCAGTTGCGTGTGGAAGCGTCGGACCAGGCTGCCTGGCAGAGCTTCGCCGCTGCACAGGACGCGCTTGAGACCATCGGCCGATATTTGGCCGTGAGCCAGGAACACATCCAGCATCGAGGGCACGAAGTGCAAGGTCGTGACATTTTCGCTACGGATCACCTGGCGCAGGTACTCTGGATCGCGATGGCCGCCGGGGCGCGCTATGACCAGACGTGCGCCGGTTTGCAGCGGCCAGAGGAACTCCCATACCGATACGTCAAAGCTGAACGGGGTCTTCTGCAAGACCACGTCTTCAGCGCTGAGGTTATAGGCGTCTTGCATCCACAACAGGCGGTTGACCACGCCGGCATGCTCGTTCATCACACCCTTCGGCAAGCCGGTGGAGCCTGAGGTGTAGATCACGTAGGCCAGGTGACGCGGGGTCAAGCTGGTGACAACTGGGTTGCTGGAAGGCTGGGCGTTCCAGGTTGGCTGATCCAGGTCGATAACCTGGGCCGAATCCGGTACGTGCCGCGTAGCACTGTGCACCAACACCGCCACCGGCGCGCTGTCGCTCAGCATATGCCGCACGCGCTCCGCTGGGTAATCCGGGTCAACCGGCACATACGCGCCGCCGGCCTTAAGAATGGCCAGCAAGCCAACCACCATCGACAGCCCACGTTCGACGCAGATCGCTACCCGATCATCAGATTTAACACCCAGTTCAATCAGGTGATGTGCTAATCGGTTGGCTTGCTCATTCAGCTGGCGATAGCTCAGTGCCCCTTCTTCGGCTTTAACCGCGACCGCATCCGGCGTACGCAACACCTGCGCCTCGATCATCCCATGCAGGGTCTGCTCAAGGTCATAGTCCACCGCCGTGTCGTTGAAGCCCAGCAGCACACGCTCACGCTCCTGCGCTTCCAGCACCGGCAAGCGCTGCACCGGCAGTGCCGGCGTCTGCTCCAGCGCCTCGACCATGGCCTCCAACACCTGGTTCATCTGCCCACAGATACGTGCCGCGCCTACGTCGGCCGGGGTCATGGCAACCAGGCGGAAGCCCTCCCCCAGGTCATCCACGTTCAAGCCCAGCGGGTAGTTACTGCGTTCCTGGCTTTCCAGGTTGTCGATACCTTGCGTCGCCTGCCGCTGGCTGTCAGTGACCTGCGTGCTGTGCCGGTAGTTGAGCATGGCGCTGAACAACGGCAAGGGCGCAGCCACGCCACTGCAACGCTGGGCTAACGCCAGCGATGCATGCTCGTGGGCCAGCAAGGCACTGAGGCGCTGATGGGTAGCACGGGCCCCTTCACGCAGGCTGATACCGCCCAGGTCGACCCGCAGCGGCAAGGTGTTGATGAACATGCCCAGCGCCCGCTCGGCGCCTTCACCGCCTTGCAGGCGGCCCAACAGTACGGTGCCGAACACCACGCTGTCCTGGCCACTGGCGGCCGCCAGCAGGCGCGCCCAGGCCAGGTGGAACAGGCTGGCGACGCTGATACCCAACTGCCGGCCTTGCTGGCGCAGGCGTTGTGCCAGGTCGTCACGCAGCCACAGCTGGGCCTCCTCGATGTCTCGGCCGTCACCCTGCACATCGCTAAGGCCGAACGGCAGCGTTGGCGCGTCAATATCCGCCAGTTGCCCGCGGAAGAACGTTTCATGCTCGGCCTGGCTGATACCCAGCCGCGCCTGGGCCACGTAGTTACGGTACGGGACCGGTGCCTGGGCCGGCTCGGCCGCACCCTGCAGATAACCGATCAGCTCCTCGCCGACCACTTCCATGGCGGTGTGGTCGAGGACGATGTGGTGGAACTGCAAGGTGGCTTCGATGCGTGCCGCGCCCGGCTGCTGCGTGTACAGCAGACGGATCAGCGGTGCCTTGCTCAGGTCAAGCATTGCCTCGCTGTCGCGACCACGCGCCATGACCGACAACGGCGCCTGCCGCCAGACCACCTGCACCGGCTGCGGCAAGCCTTCCCAGAGCACCGCTGTGCGCAGCACGTCGTGGCGGGCGATGACCTTGTCCAATGCTGCCGCGAAGTTGTTCAAGTGTTCGCGGCTGGCGAACCCGAAGCGCGACTGCAGCACATAAGGGTCGTGCCCCTGCGCGCTGAGGTGGTGGTACAGGATGCCTTCCTGCAAGGGTGCCAGCGGGTAGATGTCCTGCACGTTGCAAGCACCGCCGGGTACCTGGGCAACGATGCGGTCGATGGCCGCCTGCTCCAGCGCCACCAGCGGCAGCATGCCGGGGGTGATGTGCGGGCAGCCGGCCGGGATCAGGTTGTCCGGCACCTGCACTTGTTGCACCTGGCCCAGGGTCGTCGCCAGTGCCGCCACCGTCGGCTGGCCAAACAGCGTACGCACATCCACCTGCACGCCCTCGCGGCGCAAGCGCGCGGTCAGGTTCACCGCCAGCAACGAATGGCCACCCAGCTCGAAGAAGTTATCGTGCCGGCCCACTCGCTCAACGCCCAGCATGTCGGCCCACACCGCTGCCAGGGCCATTTCCACTTCGCCCTGCGGGGCGACATAGGCCTGGCCTGCAAGCAGCGCCGGATCCGGGTCGGGCAACGCCTTGCGGTCGAGCTTGCCATGGCTGGTCAACGGCAGTGCTGGCAGGCAGGTGAAGGCCAACGGCACCAGGTGAGCGGGCAGGCTTGCCTGCAAAGCCTGGCGCAGTGTGTCCACCGCCACCGGTGTGGTTTCAGTGAACCAGGCCAGCAGCCGCTCGCCACGCACCAGCACCACCGCATCGCCGATACCAGGCTGCGCGGCAAGTACACTTTCGATCTCGCCAAGCTCCACCCGTACGCCGCGGATCTTCACCTGGTCGTCGTTACGGCCCAGGTAATCCAGGGTGCCGTCAGCGTTCCAGCGCACCAGGTCACCTGTGCGGTAGAGCCGCGCATGGGGTTGGGCGGCGAACGGATCGGCAATGAAGCGCTCCTCGGTCAGTGCCGGGCGGTTGAAGTAACCGCGGGCCACCCCGGCGCCGCCAATGCACAACTCGCCCACGGCGCCCACCGGCACCGGCTGGCGGTGCTCGTCGAGCACATACACCTGGGTGTTGGCGATAGGCTTGCCGATATGCAGCGCTCCCGCGGGTACCAGTTGCCCGGACGTGGCCACCACGGTGGCTTCGGTCGGGCCATAGTTATTGACCAGGGCAAAACCTGGGTCGCGCTCGAACTGGCGCAGGCGATCGCCGCCGACCAGCAGCGTGCGCAAGGTCGGGTGCTGACGCTCACGGCGCAGCGCCTGTTCGGCCACGGGTGTGGGCAGGAAGCTGACAGCCAGCGGCTGCTCTAGCCACCAGTCGAGCAATTCGTCGACGTGCTCACCGGCGATGCGTGCGGGTGGCACGTGCAGCACTGCCCCCGTGCACAGCGCCGGCCATACCTCCCAGGCCACTGCATCGAAGCCGAAACCGGCCACCGTGCTGGTATGGCTGCCCGCTTTCAAGGCAAAGGCCTCACAGTGCCAGTGCACCAGGTTGGCCAGGGTCGCATGCTCGACCATCACCCCTTTCGGCTGGCCGGTGGAGCCGGAGGTGTAGATCACATACGCCAGTTGGCGATCATCCAGGCCTGCCACGCAGGGGTTGCTGTCGGCTGCGCCCTGCCAGGCATCGCGGTGCAGCTCGACACGCGGAGTGTCCCCCACCAGCGCCAGGGTGGCCGCATCGACCAGCACCAATGCCGGCGTGCTGTCTTCAAGCAGGTAGGCGATGCGTTCGCCTGGGTAGGCCGGGTCGATCGGCACATAGGCCGCACCGGCCTTGAGGATGGCCAGCAGGCCGACCAGGCGCTCCAGGGTGCGCGGCAAGCACAATGCCACCCGGTCGCCGACCTTCACCCCGCGGCTGATCAGGTGATGCGCCAGGCGGTTGGCGCAGCGGTTAAGCTCGCCGTAGCTCAGTACCTGGCCATCCTGCACCAGCGCTGCCGCTTGCGGTGCGCGGGCCGCCTGGGCCTCGACCAAGGCGTGCACGGCCTGCCCTTTCGGGTAGTCGCGTGCGGTGGCATTGAACGCTTCCAGCACCTGCTGCCGGGCTACCGGGCACAGGATCGACAACGCGTCGACCGGCTTGCCCGCAGACTGCGTCAGCGCCTGCAGCAGTTCGACCAAGGCCTGGTTCATCCAGCCAGCGACCCGTTCGGCGCCAATGCCTGCCTGGGCCAGCACACTCAAGGCAAAGCCTTCGCCCAGGTCGTCGACACTCAGGGTCAGCGGGTAGTTGCTGCGTTCCTCGCCGCCCAGCAGGCGAACACCCTGACTGTGGGTATCGCCGTCGGCAGGCACCCCTGCCGTACTGTGGCGGTAGTTGAACAAGGCGCTGAACAACGGCGTGGACGCCGCCACGCCACTGCAGCGCTGGGCCAGTGCCAACGAGGCATGCTCGTGCGCCAACAGCGCCGAGAGCCGCTGATGGGTGGCGCGCACCGCCTGCGCCACCGGTGCAGTCAGGTCGATGCGCAGCGGCAAGGTGTTGATGAACACGCCCAACGCCCGGTCGGCCCCTTCACCGCCCTGCAAGCGCCCCATCAGCACGGTGCCAAACACGACATCGGTGCGGTTGGCGAGCACACCCAGCACCCGTGCCCAGGCCAAGTGCGCCAGGCTCGCGGCACTTACGCCCAGCTGCCGAGCCTGTTCGCGCAGGCCACGGGCCACGCTGGCGTCAATGGCCAGGTGGGCTTCTTCGATAGCGTGGCCGTCACCCTGTACGTCGCTCAGGCCAAACGGCAAGGTCGGGGCGTCAAGGTCCCCCAGCATCTCGCGGAAGAACGCTTCATGGCTGGCATCGTCGGCCCCAAGGCGGGCTTGGGCAACATAGGTGCGATAAGGCACTGGCGCCGGCAAGCGTTCGCCCTGGCCCGCCAGCAGCAACTGCATTTCGCTGGCGATGACTTCCATGGCGGTATGGTCCAGGGCCAGGTGATGGAATTGCAGAATCGCTACCACGCGCTGGTTAGCCGGGTCATCGGCATGCAGCAGGCGCAGCAAGGGTGCCCGCGACAGGTCGAGGCGCTGGTGACGGGCGTCGAAGCGCGCCTGCAAGGCATCGATCACCGACCCAGTAGCCAGGCCTTCGATTGCGCTCACCTGCATCCTCGCTTCCCGCCAGACCACTTGTACTGCGTGCGCAAGCCCTTCGCTGACCACTGCGGTGCGCAGAATGTCGTGCCGGTCGATGACCTGCTGCAAGGCGCCCGCCCAGCGCTGCAAGTGCGCCAGGCTGTCGAAGGCCAGGCGCGACTGCAGCAGGTACGGGTCGCCCTGTGCGGCGCTCAAGTGGTGGTACAGGATGCCCTCCTGCAGCGGGGCCAGCGGGTAGATCTCTTGCACATTGGCGGCGCCACCCGGCACCGTGGCGACGATACGGTCGATACTGGCCTGGTCGAGCTCGATCAGGCTGAGCATGTCCGGGGTGATGTGACGGGCAGCATGCGGCACACGGTTGGCCGGCACCTGCACTTCGCGACCGCTGCCCACGGCGGCGGCCAGCGCCGCCAGGGTGGGCTGGGCAAACAGCACACGCACATCGGCACTGAGGCCGGCCTTGCGCATGCGCTCGACCAGGGTCACGGCCAGCAGCGAGTGGCCGCCCAGCTCGAAGAAGTGGTCGTGGCGCCCGACCTGCGCGACCTTGAGCAGGTCGGCCCAGATCGCTGCCAGGGTGGTTTCAACCTCGCCTTGTGGCGCCTCGAAGGCGCGGCTGAGTACTGCCTCGTGGCCGGGTTGCGGCAAGGCACGGCGGTCAAGCTTGCCATTGGCGGTCAGCGGCAATGCATCCAGGCACACGTAGGCCGCTGGCAGCATGTAGTCCGGCAACTGGCCTTGCAGCTGTTGGTGCAGCTCGGCAATGCCAGGGGCTGGGTTGTTAGCGGTGAAATAGGCCACCAGGCGCTTGTCACCGGGCACGTCCTCACGCACGACCACAGCCGTGTCACGCACACCGGCACACGTGCCCAAGCGCGCTTCGATTTCACCCAGCTCGATGCGGAAGCCTCGCAGCTTGATCTGCTGGTCGGCACGGCCCAGGTAACGCAACGTGCCATCGGCCTGCCAGCAGGCCAGGTCGCCACTGCGGTACATGCGCGCACCCGGCTCACGGCTGAACGGGTCGTCGAGGAAGCGTTCGGCGGTAAGTGCCGGCTGGCCGAGGTACCCCAAGGCGACGCCAGCGCCGCCGATGTACAGCTCACCGACCGCGCCAACCGGCAACGGCTGCTGACGGGCATCGAGCACGTAGCAACGGGCATTGCCGATCGGCCTGCCAATCGGGATGCTGCCCTCGCCGACCGTGGCGATGAGGTGGGTGGTGCTGAAGGTGGTGGCTTCAGTCGGGCCATAGCCATTGAGCAGGTGTTGTGGGGCGCCTTCGCGCAGCACCCGGCCGACGATGGCCGGGTCCAGCACATCGCCGCCCACCATCAGGTAGCGCAGCTTGGCGAATGCCGGCAGCAGGTCATCGGCAAACTGATGGAACAGGCCGGCAGTCAGCCACAGCACGCTGACGCGCTGCGCCAGCAACACCTCACGCAACGCCTGGCGCGACAGCACCTGGTCCTGGTCGATGACCACCACAGTGCCGCCATTGAGCAGCGGCGCCCAGACTTCCAGGGTACTGGCGTCGAACGCGGGGTTGGAGGCGAACGCGACGCGGTCCTGGCAGGTGAATTCGGCAAAGCCGTTGTTGATCACCAGGCGCACGATGGCCCGGTGCGGCACTTGCACCCCCTTAGGGGTGCCGGTAGAGCCAGAGGTGTACATGATGTAGGCGGCGCTTTCGGCGGCTACCACCAGGCCCGGCGACTGCTGCGCATACCCGGTGAGGTCGAGGCGGTCCAGTTCGACGCGCAGGGCATTGCCTACCCGCTGTTCGCTACTGAAGGTGAGCAAGACACGCGCCTGGCTGTCTTCGATCATGAAGGCCTGGCGCTCGGCAGGCGCGTTGCTGTCCAGCGGCACGAACACCGCCGCGCATTTGCTGGCCGCCAGTTGCGCCGCCAGTAACTCGATGCTGCGGGGCAGCAGCAGGGCCACACGATCGCCAGGGCGTACGCCCAGGGCCAACAGGTGGAGAGCCAGGCGGTTGGCGTGCTGTTCGAGCTGCTCATAGCTGCAGTGCCGGCCACCGTGAACCACCGCCGGTGCAGCTGGGCTGAGCGCGGCATAGGTGCCAAACAGGGTGTGCAGCGCATGTTCCCGTGGGTAATCGCGGCGGGTGGCATTGAAGCCTTGCAACACCAGCTCGCGCTCGGCAGGCGCCAACTGGCTCACCTGGTGCAGGGCCGTGGACGGCGCCTGCGCAAGGGCCTGGGCCAGTTGCTCAAGGGCGGTGCTGAGCAGGCGGCAGACCTGCGCGCCATCGACCTCCGGCACCGCTTGCACGGTCAGCACAAAGGCGTCGCCCACGTCGTCGACGTTGACCACCAATGGGTAGTTGCTGCGCTCATGCGCGGCCAGTTGCTCGATACCCTGCCAGGCCTGGCGCAGCTCAGCCTTGGCCGGTGCACTGTGGCGGAAGTTGAGCAGGCTGGTGAACAGCGCCTGGGACGCCGGGACTGCACTGCAACGCTGAGCCAACGCCAGCGAGGCTTGCTCATGGGCCAGCAGGCGGCCCAGTCGTTGGTGGGTCAGGCGTACGCCCTCGGCCACCGCCGTGGCACCCACGCTCACCCGCAGCGGCAAGGTGTTGATGAACATGCCCAGGGCCCGTTCAGCCCCCTCGCCGCCTTGCAGGCGACCCAGCAACACCGTGCCGAACACCACTTCCTCGCGCCCTGACAGTTGCGCCAGCACCTGCCCCCAGGCCTGGTGCACCAGGCTGGCGACGCTGATGCCAAGCAGGCGGGCCTGCTCGCGCAAGCGGGCGGCCAGTGCCGTGTCCAGAGCCAGACGGCTGTCCAGTACACGGCTGCCGTCACTGCGTGCATCACGTAGGCCGAATACTGTGGTGGGTTCGTCAATGTCGCCCAGCAGCTCGCGGAACAGTGCTTCGTCAGCCTGGGTATCGGCGCCCAGGCGTGCCTGCGCCACATAGTTGCGGTAGGGCACGCTGGCCTGCGACAGCGCCTGGCCTTGCAGCACAGCGGTGATCTCGGCCACCAGCTGTTCGACGGCTGCGTGGTCGAGGATGATGTGGTGGATCAGCAGCGTGGCTTCCACGCGGCCCTCGCCGTGGCTAGGGAGCAGGCGGATCAAGGGGGCCTTGTTCAAGTCGAGCGTGGTGCTGCTTTCATCACCGCGCAGGGCTGCGCCGACTGCAGGCACAGTGCGCCAGACGACCTGCACGGGCTCCTCCAGCCCCTGCCAATGGATGCTGGTGCGCAGGATGTCGTGACGGGCGATGACCTGGTCGAGCGCTGCGGCAAAGGCATCAAGCTCGGCTTGCGTTGGGAAGGCGAAGCGTGCCTGCAGCACGTAGGGGTCTGCGCCTTCGCTGGCCAGGTGATGGTAGAGGATGCCTTGCTGCAGCGGGGCCAGGCCGTAGACATCCTGGACATTGGCCGCGCCACCGGGGATCTGCGCGACCAGGGTGTCGATGGCCGCCTGGGACAGCTCGGCGAGCGGTAGCATGTCCGGCGTTATGCGTGCGCCCTCTGCTGGAATGCGGTTGGCTGGCACGCTGATGCGGGTTTCACCGCCTACCGCAGCGGCGAGCGCTGCCAAGGTCGGCTGGCCGAACAATACGCGGATATCGGCATGCAGGCCTTGTTGGCGCAGGCGCGAGGTCAGGGTCACCGCCAGCAGCGAATGGCCGCCCAGTTCGAAGAAGTTGTCATGCCGCCCTACCCGCTCAACGCCCAGCAGCTCGGCCCAAATCGCAGCCAGCAGGGTTTCGGTTTCGCCTTCTGGGGCTTCGTAAACACCTTTTTGCAGGGCTTCGGCGTCCGGTAATGGCAAAGCCTTGCGGTCGAGTTTGCCGTTGGGGCTTAGGGGCAGTGCGTCCAGGTGCAGGAACAGCGCGGGCACCATGAACTCCGGCAGGTGGGCCAGCAATGCCGTGCGCAGAACGTCTGCGGCCATTTGCTCACCGGTGTAGTACGCCACCAGACGCTGGTCGCGGGCGACAACGACGGCTTCCTTCACGCCTTCGATGGCCGTCAGCCCAGCCTGGATTTCACCCAGCTCGATACGCAGGCCGCGCAGCTTCACCTGGTCATCGTTACGGCCCAGATACTCGATGTTGCCATCGGCCAGGTGCCGCGCCAGGTCGCCGGTGCGGTACAGGCGTGCACCAGGGCGGGTGCTGAACGGGTCGTCGAGGAACCGTTCGGCGGTCAGTTCGATGCGGTTCAGGTAGCCTCGGGCGACTTGCACGCCGCCGATGAACAGCTCACCGG
Organism: Pseudomonas sp. B21-031; assembly: GCF_024748985.1. Lineage (NCBI taxonomy): Bacteria > Pseudomonadati > Pseudomonadota > Gammaproteobacteria > Pseudomonadales > Pseudomonadaceae > Pseudomonas > Pseudomonas sp. B21-031. The sequence continues at coordinate 3,045,753 of NZ_CP087181.1, forward strand.
CCACGCCTTGCGGTACTGGCTGGCCTTGGCTGTCGAGTACGTAAAGCGTGGTGTTGGCGATGGGTTTGCCGATGGGGGTGTTGTCCGGCGCCGTCACGCAATGCCAGGCGCTCACGTCCACCGCTGCTTCGGTCGGGCCGTACAGGTTGTGCAGTTCCACAGTCGGCAGTTGCGTGTGGAAGCGTCGGACCAGGCTGCCTGGCAAAGCTTCGCCGCTGCACAGGACGCGCTTGAGACCATCTGCCGATATTTGGCCGTGAGCCAGGAACACATCCAGCATCGAGGGCACGAAGTGCAAGGTCGTGACATTTTCGCTACGGATCACCTGGCGCAGGTATTCAGGATCGCGATGGCCGCCGGGGCGCGCCATGACCAGACGTGCGCCAGTTTGCAGCGGCCAGAGGAACTCCCATACCGATACGTCAAAGCTGAACGGGGTCTTCTGCAAGACCACGTCGTCTGCGCCGAGGTTATAGGCGTCTTGCATCCACAACAGGCGGTTGACCACGCCGGCATGCTCGTTCATCACGCCCTTCGGCAAGCCGGTGGAGCCTGAGGTGTAGATCACGTAGGCCAGGTGACGCGGGGTCAAGCTGGTGACAACTGGGTTGCTGGAAGGCTGGACGTTCCAAGTCGGCTGATCCAGGTCGATAACCTGGGCCGAATCCGGTACGTGCCGCGTAGCACTGTGCACCAGCACCGCCACTGGCGCGCTATCGCTCAGCATATGCCGCACGCGCTCCGCTGGGTAATCCGGGTCAACCGGCACATACGCGCCGCCGGCCTTAAGAATGGCCAGCAAGCCAACCACCATCGACAGCCCACGCTCGACGCAAATCGCCACCCGATCATCAGATTTAACACCCAGTTCAATCAGGTGATGTGCTAATCGGTTGGCTTGCTCATTCAGCTGGCGATAGCTCAGTACCCCGTCTTCGGCTTTAACCGCGACCGCATCCGGCGTACGCAACACCTGCGCCTCGATCATCCCGTGCAGGGTCTGCTCAAGGTCATAGTCCACCGCCGTGTCGTTGAAGCCCAGTAGCACACGCTCACGCTCCTGCGCTTCCAGCACCGGCAAGCGCTGCACTGGCAGTGCCGGCGTCTGCTCCAGCGCCTCGACCATGGCCTCCAGCACCTGGTTCATCTGCCCACAGATACGTGCCGCGCCTACGTCGGCCGGGGTCATGGCAACCAGGCGGAAGCCCTCCCCCAAATCGTCAACGTTCAGGCTCAACGGGTAGTTGGTACGCTCCTGGCCTTCGAGCACGTCGATGCCTTGCCACGCCTGCCGCTGTTCGGCGCTGGCTTCTGCGCCATGGCGGTAGTTGAGCATGGCGCTGAACAACGGCAACGGTGCAGCCACAGCACTGCAGCGCTGGGCCAACGCCAAGGACGCGTGTTCGTGCGCCAGCAGTGCACTGAGGCGCTGATGCACGGCCTGCGCCCCTTCGCGCAGGCTAACCTCGCCCAGGTCGACCCGCAGCGGCAAGGTATTGATAAACATACCGAGCGCCCGCTCGGCGCCCTCACCGCCTTGCAGGCGCCCCAGCAACACCGTGCCGAACACCACGCGGTCCTTACCACTGGCAGCGGCCAACAGGCGCGCCCAAGCCAGGTGGAACAGGCTGGCGACACTGATGCCCAGGTGCCGTGCCTGGCGCCGCAGCCCTGCGGCCAGCGCGGCCGACAGCGCCAGCTTGGCTTCTTGCATGCCAAGGCCATCGCCTTGCACATCGCTAAGGCCGAATGGCAACGTCGGCTCGTCGACATCCGCCAACTGCTCGCGGAAGAACGCCTCATGTTCGTCCTGGCTGATACCCAGGCGCGCCTGGGCCACGTAGTTGCGATACGGCACGGGGGGTTGGACCGGCGGCGTGCCCTGCAGGAAGCCAATCAACTCCTCACCGACCACCTCCAGGGCGGTGTGGTCGAGGACGATGTGGTGGAACTGCAAGGTGGCTTCGATGCACTCGCTGCCCGGTGCCTGGCGATGGAGCAGACGAATCAGCGGCGCTTGGCTCAAGTCCAGGCCAACGGTAGCCGCACCGTCGTCGCGCAGAACCTGCAGCGGTGCGTGACGCCAGACCACCTGCACAGCCTGCGGCAGGCCGTCCCATAGCACAGCTGTGCGCAGCACGTCGTGGCGGGCGATGACCTGGTCCAGCGCGCTGGCGAAGGCTTGCAGGCGTTCGCCGTTGTCAAAACGTAGCCGGGAATACAGCACGTAGGGATCGTGCTCGGCGCTCAGGTGATGGTAAAGGATACCCTCCTGCAGCGGGGCCAGCGGGTAGATGTCCTGCACATTGGCCGCACCGCCCGGCACGCGCGCGACGATGCGGTCGATTGCGGGTTGGTCGAGGTCGATCAGGCTCAACAGGTCTGGGGTGATCTGAGTACAACCGGCAGGGATGCGGTTTTCAGGTACCTGCACTTGCTGGTTGCGCCCCAAGGTCTCGGCCAGGGCCGCGACGGTAGGCTGGCCGAACAGGGTCCGTACATCGACTTGCAGACCTTCCAGGCGCAGCCGCGCGGTCAGGCTTACTGCCAGCAGCGAGTGGCCACCCAGCTCGAAGAAGTTGTCGTGCCGGCCCACGTGCTCGACGCCCAGCAATTGCGCCCACAGTTGGGCCAGCAGGATTTCGGTCTGCCCCTGCGGCGCCTGGTAGGGGCGTTCATGCAAGGCGGCATCCGGCGCGGGCAGCGCTTTACGGTCGAGCTTGCCATTGGGCGTCAACGGCAACTGGTCGAGGTGGATGTACTGTGCCGGCAGCATGTATTCCGGCAGGTCCTGCAGCAGCGTCTGACGCAGGCTGTCCGCCACGGGCGGCTCACCGGTGAGGTAGGCGACCAGGCGCGGCCCACTGGCCGGGGCGTCGTAGGCCAGCACCACAGCCTCGCGCACACCGGGCACACGCACCAGGCAGGCTTCGATCTCGCCCGGCTCGATGCGCAGGCCGCGGATTTTGACCTGGTGGTCGTTACGGCCGAGGAAGACCAGGTTGCCATCCTCGCGCTGGCGCACCAGGTCACCACTGCGGTACAGGCGATCGCCGTCAACGAAGGGACTGGCGATGAAGCGCTCGGCCTGCTGCTCGGGCAAACCCAGGTAACCCCGCGCTACGCCCGCGCCGCCGATATGCAGCTGGCCGACCACGCCCCACGGCACGGGTTGGTCGTAGCGGTCGAGTACATACAGCCGGGTATTGTCGATGGCGGTGCCAATCGGCAATGCCCCGTGCGGCAGGTCCGCGCCCGGTTCCAGCGTCCAGGCGCTGCAATCGACGGTGGTCTCGGTCGGGCCATACACGTTATGCAGTCGCACACCCGGCAGGCGCTCGCGCACCTGGGCGGCCAGCGCCTGGGTCAACTCACCGCCACCGCAGACGATATCGCTGAGGCTGGTGCAGAGAGCGCTGGCGGGTGCTTCGAGGAACTGCTGCAGCAACGCCGGCACGAATTGCACCACGCTGACGTGCTGCGCATCGATCAATTGCGCGAGGTAGTGCGGGTCACGCTGGCCGTCCAGGCGCGCCAGTACCAGGCGTAGGCCGCTGCACAACGGCCAGAACAGTTCCCACACCGAGGCATCGAAGCTGACCGGGGTCTTGTGCAGCACGGCGCCCGGGCCAGGCACCTGGCAAAGGCGTTGGCTCCAGCGCACCAGGTTGACCACGTTGCGGTGTTCGACCATTACCCCCTTGGGTTGGCCTGTCGAGCCGGAGGTGTAGATCACATACGCCAGGTGGCTCGCTTTCAGCGCGGCTACGCGTGGGTTGCTGATCGGCTGGGCTTCCCAGCAAGGCTGATCGAGGTCGATCAACTGCACCGGGGTGTCGTGTACGACCTCACGGGTAGCGCCGTGCACCAGCACGGCCAGCGGCGCACTGTCGCTCAGCATGTGGCGGATACGTTCAGCCGGGTAACCCGGGTCGACTGGCACATAGGCGCCGCCTGCCTTGAGGATGGCCAGCAACCCGACCACCATCGACAGCCCGCGCTCGACGCAGATCGCTACACGGTCATCCGGTTTGACGCCCAAGCCGATCAAATGATGGGCAAGCCGATTGGCCTGCTCATCGAGCTGGCGATAGCTCAGCTCGCCGTCCTCGGCGACCAGTGCGATGGCATTGGGGGTGCGCCGTACCTGGGCCTCGAACAGCCCGTGCAGCGGTTGCGCCACGTCGTGAGGCGTTTGCGGGGCATTGGCCAGCAGTCGCCGGCGCTCATCAGGCGTCAGTACCGGTAACTGCTGCACTGGCGTGTCAGGCGCGTGCTCAAGTGCATCCAGCAACCCGTGCAGCACCTGCAGCAGTTGGTCGCATACACGCTGCGCGCCCACCTGAGCGCTGACTTGGGCCGTCAGCCGCAGGCCATCGCCCAGGTCGTCCACGTTGACACTTAGCGGGTAGTTGCCGTGGCCGCCGCTGGGCAGTGCCTGGATGCCTTCCAAGGCTTCGCGTTGCGCTTGCTGCTCGGGCTGGCTGGCGCCATGCCGGTAGTTGAGCATGGCACTGAACAACGGCGTCGGCGCAGCCACGCCGCTGCAACGCTGGGCCAAGGCCAGCGAGGCGTGCTCGTGCACCAGCAATGCACTCAGCCGCTGGTGGGCCAGGTGCACCCCGGCGCGCACGCCTAGCCCTTGCAGGTCCAGGCGCAGTGGCAAGGTATTGATGAACATGCCCAGGCCGCGATCGGCCCCGGCGCCCCCTTGTAGGCGGCCCAGCAGCACGGTGCCGAACACCACGCGGTCTTTGCCACTGGTGGCGCCCACCAGCCGCGCCCAGGCCAGGTGCAGCACGCTGGCGGCGCTCACGCCCAACTGCTGGGCCTGGCTACGCAGGCGCCGGTACTGCTCAGTGGCCAGTTGCACCGTGGCCAACTCGAAGGCGCTGGCCTGGCCCTGCAGGTCGGCCAGGCCATAGGGCAAGGTCGGTTCGTCGATGTCGGCCAGTTCGGCGCGGAAGAACGCTTCGTGCTCGGCCTCGCTGATGGCCAGGCGCGCTTGAGCCACGTAGTTGCGGTACGGCACGGCCGGTTGGCTGGGCTGCTGGCCGCGCAGGTGATCGCGGATCTCTTCCAGCACCACCTTCATGGCCGTGTGGTCCAGGGCGATGTGGTGGAACTGCAGGGTGGCTTCGAGGCCTTCGGTGCCTGGCTGTGGGGTCTGCAGCAGGCGGATCAGTGGGGCTTGGCTCAGGTCGAGAGGGCCGGTGGCTTCGTTGCTATTGACCAGCACCGAGCCCGGCACGCTGCGCCATACCACCTGCACAGGCTGCGCCAGGCCGTCCCAGAGCACGGCGGTACGCAGGATATCGTGGCGCGCGATGACCTTGTCCAAGGCTTGGGCAAAGGCCAGCAGGCGGGCGTGGCTGTCGAATGCGACGCGCCACTGCAGCAGGTACGGGTCTTCGTCTGTGGCACTCAGGTGATGGTAGAGAATGCCCTCCTGCAGCGGTGCCAACGGGTAGATGTCCTGCACGTTGGCAGCACCACCTGGCACCGTGGCGACGATGCGTGCGAGGGTGCTGGCGTCCAACGTCAGCAAAGGCAGCATGGCGGGGGTGATGTGGGTGCAGCCCGCCGGAATACGGTTCTCGGGCACGCTGACCTGACGACCTTTGCCCAGCGCGGCAGCCAGTGCAGCCACGGTGGGCTGGCCGAACAGCACCCGCACGTCGGTCTGCAAGCCCTGTTGGCGCAAGCGTTCGATCAGGGTCACGGCCAGCAGCGAGTGTCCGCCCAACTCGAAGAAGTTGTCGTGCCGCCCTACCCGTTCCACGCCCAGCACGTCGGCCCAGACGCTGGCCATGGCCGCTTCAGTCTTGCTGGCAGGGGCTTCATAGCCCTGGCTGATCAGTTGGGCCGCGTCCGGCTCAGGCAGGGCCCGACGGTCCAGCTTGCCATGGCGGGTCAACGGCCATTGGTCCAGGCGGATGTACGCCTGCGGCACCATGTGCCCAGGCAAGCTGGCCTGCAGCGCGTGACGCACAGCCTTGACCGCCACCGGCACCTGTTCGGTGAACCAGGCCAGCAGGCGCTCGCCACGCACCAATACCACGGCATCGGCAATACCGGGCTGGGCTGTCAGCGCCGCCTCGATTTCACCCAACTCCACGCGCACGCCGCGGACCTTCACTTGGTCGTCATTGCGGCCGAGGTAGTCCAGCGTGCCATCAGCGTTCCAGCGCACCAGGTCGCCACTGCGGTACATGCGCGCGCCGGGCTTGCGGCTGAACGGGTCGGCGATGAAGCGCTCTTCGGTCAGCTCAGGGCGATTGAAATAGCCCCGCGCCACCTGCGCGCCGCCGATGTACAGCTCGCCCACGACGCCCACGGGCACCGCTTGGCGATGCGCATCGAGCACATAGACGCGGGTATTGGCGATGGGCGTGCCAATGTGCAACGCCGCACCCGGCAAGACCTGGCCAGACGTGGCGACGACCGTGGTCTCGGTCGGCCCATAGTTGTTGACCAGGGCGAAGCCTGGATCGCGGTCGAACTGGCGCAGGCGGTCGCCACCGATCAGCAAGGTGCGCAAGGTCGGGTGTTGGCGTTCGCGGCGCAGCGCCTGTTCGGCCACCGGCGTGGGCAAGAAGCTGACCGCCAGCGGCTGCTCGAGCCACCAGTCGAGCAGCTCATCGACATGTTCATTGCCGATGTGCGCAGGTGGCAGGTGCAGCGTGGCACCGGCACACAGCGCCGGCCATACTTCCCAGGCCATGGCGTCGAAGCCAAAGCCAGCGACGCTCGAAGTACGCACACCGGCCTCCAGCGCGAAGGCCTGGCAGTGCCAGTGCACCAGGTTGGCCAGTGTGTGGTGCTCAATCATCACGCCCTTGGGCTGGCCGGTGGAGCCGGAGGTGTAGACCAGGTAAGCCAGGTGGTGCGCATCCAGCCCAGGTACGTGCGGGTTGCTGTCCAGGGCGTCATCGGCGGCGGCCTGGTCGAGGTTAAGCCGGGGTATGTCAGCAGGCAGGCCGGCAATGCCCGTTTCGCTCAGCACCAGGGCGGGCGCGCTGTCGGCCAGCAGGTAGGCAATGCGCTCGGCAGGATAGCCCGGGTCGACCGGCACATAGGCAGCGCCGGCCTTGAGCACGGCCAGCAGGCCGATCACCCGCTCGGCGCTGCGGCCCAAACACAATGCCACGCGGTCACCGCCGCGCACGCCACGTGCGATCAACTGGTGCGCCAGGCGGTTGGCCCGCACGTTCAGCTCACCATAGCTGAGTGCCTGGCCATCCTGGCTCACGGCCGTGGCATCCGGGGTCTCGGCTGCTCGGGCCTCCACCAGCGCGTGCACCGTCAGCCCTTGCGGGTAGTGCTGTGCGGTGGCGTTGAAACTGCCCAGCAGCTGTTGGCGCCCTTCGTCGCTCAGGATCGACAAGCTGTCGACCCGCGCTTCCTGCCCTTGCTGCAATGCTTGCAGCAACTGGGTGACGGCATTGACCATCCAGGCGGCGACTCGCGCCGCACCAATTCCTGCGATAGCCAGCACACTGAAGGTGAAACCTTCACCCAGGTCATTGACGCTGAGGGTCAGCGGGTAGTTGCTGCGCTCCTCGCCACCGAGCAGGCGCACACCCTCCCACATTGCCTCGCCGGGCGCCGCGTCGGTGCTGTGCCGATAGTTGAGCAAGGCACTGAACAACGGCGCGGACGCGGTCACGCCACTGCAGCGCTGGGCCAAGGCCAGCGGCGCGTGCTCATGGCCCAGCAAGGCCGAGAGGTTGCGGTGGGTGGCGCGCACGGCGGCACGCACGGCCAGCGTGGTGTCCACCCGCAGCGGCAGGGTGTTGATGAACATCCCCAACGCCCGATCGGCGCCCTCGCCGCCCTGCAGGCGGCCCATCAGCACCGTGCCAAACACCACATCATCGCGGTTGGCCAGCACGCCCAGTACGCGCGCCCAGGCCAGGTGCATGAGGCTGGCGGCACTGACGCCCAGTTGCCGCGCCTGGGTGCGCAAACCATGGGCAACTTCGCCGTCCAGTGCCTCGAATGCCGTTTCGATGCCGCGGCCATCACCCTGCACATCGGCAAAGCCCAGTGGCAAGGTCGGTTCTTCGACTTCCGCCAGCATCTCGCGGAAGAACGCCTCGTGGCCCGCCTGGTCACCCAGGCGAGCCTGAGCCACGTAATTGCGGTATGGCACCGCCGCCGGCAGCGTGTGCCCCTGGCCGAACAGCAACGCGCGCATTTCGCGGGCAACCACGTCCATGGCCGTGTGGTCGAGGGTCAGGTGATGGAACAGCAGAATCGCCACCACCTGCTGGTTGGCCGGGTCCAGGCTGTAATACAGGCGGGTCAATGGCGCCTGGGTCAGGTCCAACCGGTGGTGCCGCGCATCGAACCGGGCATGCAACTGTTCGACCCGCGCCAGGCCATCGTCATCGGCCAGGTCGTCGATTTCGCTGACCACCAGCTCGGCCTTGCGCCATACCACCTGCAGCGGCTGCGCCAGCCCTTGCCAGAGCACGGCGGTGCGCAGGATATCGTGGCGATCGATGACCTTCTGCAGCGCACCCGCCCAGGCCAGCAAGCGCTCGACACTGTCGAAGGCCAGGCGGGTTTGCAACAGGTAGGGGTCGCCCTGCTCGGCGCTCAGGTGGTGATAGAGAATGCCTTCCTGCAGCGGGGCCAGCGGGTAGATTTCCTGCACATTGGCGGCGCCACCCGGCACTGTGGCGACGATGTCGTCGATTGCTGCCTGGTCCAGGTCGATCAGGCTGAGCATGCTCGGCGTGATGCGTTGGGCCTGCGCGGGCACCCGGTTGGCCGGCACCTTCACTTCGTGGCCGATGCCCGCTGCGCCGGCCAGGGCAGCCAGGGTCGGCTGGGCGAACAGCACCCGCACATCGATCAGCAGGCCTGCCTTGCGCAAGCGCTCGACCAACGTCACCGCTAGCAGGGAGTGGCCGCCCAGTTCGAAGAAGTTGTCATGGCGCCCTACCCGCTGCACACCCAGCACGTCGGCCCAGATCGCCGCCATCGTCGCTTCGGTTTCGCCCGTGGGCGCTTCGTAGGCCTGGCCGAACAACTGCGAGGTCTCTGGGTCAGGCAGCGCACGGCGGTCGAGTTTGCCATGGCTGGTCAGCGGCAGCTCATCGAGGCGCACGAACGCCAGCGGCACCATGTGCGCTGGCAAGCGGGCCTGCAGGGCCTGGCGCAAGGCGTCCAGGGCGACAGGGGCAGTCTCGGTGAACCAGGCCAGCAAACGCTCGCCCCGCACCAGCACCACGGCGGCGTCGATACCCGGCTGCGCCGCGAGGGTGGCCTCGATTTCACCCAGCTCAACCCGCACACCGCGGATCTTCACCTGGTCGTCGTTGCGGCCGAGGTAGTCGAGGGTGCCGTCGGCATTCCAGCGCACCCGATCACCGCTGCGGTACATGCGTGCGTTGGGCTGCTCGCTGAACGGGTCGACAAGAAAAGCCTGTTCGGTCAACGCCGGGCGATTGAAGTAGCCCCGCGCCACTTGCGCGCCGCCGATGAACAGCTCACCCGCGACGCCAACCGGGACTGGCTGCAAGCCTTCGTCCAGCACATAGACGCGGGTATTCGCGATGGGCCGGCCGATGTGCAGTGCGCCGTTGGGCAAGACCTGCCCAGAGGTGGCGACAACAGTGGTTTCGGTCGGCCCGTAGTTGTTGATCAGGGCAAAGCCTGGCGCTCGCTCGAACTGGCGCAGGCGGTCCCCGCCCACCAGCAAGGTGCGCAGGGTCGGGTGCTGGTGTTCCCGGCGCAGGGCCTGCTCCGCTACCGGGGTGGGCAGGAAGCTGACCTTCAGTGGCTGCAACAGCCACCAGTCGAGCAACTCATCGACATGCTCGTTGGCGATGTGCGCGGGTGGCAGGTGCAGCGTGGCCCCGGCGCACAAGGCTGGCCAGACCTCCCAGGCCATGGCGTCAAACCCGAAACCGGCCACGCTTGACGTGTGCGCATCGGCGTCCAGCGCAAAGGCCTGGCAGTGCCAATGCACCAGGTTGGCGAGCGTGTGGTGCTCGATCATCACCCCCTTGGGCTGGCCGGTGGAGCCGGAGGTGTAGACCACATAGGCCAGTTGCTGCGCGTCCAGCCCAGGTCGCTGTGGGTTGCTGTCGTGCGCAGCACAGGTGCTGATGTGGTCCAGGTCCAGGCGCTGCACCTCGGCCGGCAGCCCATTCACGGTAGTCTCGCTCACGACCAGTGTCGGGCTGCTGTCAGCCAGCAGGTAGGCAATACGCTCTGCTGGGTACGCCGGGTCCACCGGCACATAGGCCGCGCCCGCTTTAAGCACTGCCAGCAACGCAACCACGCGCCCACTGTTGCGCGGCAGGCACAGGGCCACGCGGTCCCCCACCTGAACGCCGCGTTCGATCAGCTGGTGAGCCAGTTGGTTAGCACGGCGGTTGAGTTCGTCGTAACGCAGCGCCTGGCCATCCTGCAGCAGCGCGACCGCTGCCGGCGCAGTGGCAGCGCGGGCTTCGACCATGGCGTGTACGGTGTGCCCCTGCGGATAAAGCTGAGCGGTGTGGTTGAACTGTTGCAGCACCTGATCACGCTCGGCAGGCGGCAATACCTGCAACCCTTGCAGCGCTGCCGCGGGGGTGTGTTCCAGGGCGTCGACCAGGCTTGCCAACACCTGTTCGAACTGCGCGCACAGGCGTGACGCGCTCCACGCCGGCAGGCTCTGCACGGTTAGGCGCAGCGCGTCGCCCAGGTCGTCGACGCTGACAGTCAGCGGGTAATCGGTGCGCTCCTCGGCGCCGACGATATCGATGCCAGCAGCCACCGGGATGATCTCGGCGGCATCACCGGCGTCACTGTGCCGGTAGTTGAGCAGACTATTGAACAGCGGCGCCGGCGCGGCCACACCGCTGCAGCGCTGCGCCAGGGCCAGCGATGCTTGTTCGTGGCCGAGCAAGGCGCTGAGCCGTCGGTGGGTGGCCAGCAGGGCGTCACGCACGCTGGTTGGGCCCAGGTCGATGCGCAACGGCAGGCTGTTGATGAACATCCCCAGCGCCTGTTCGCTGCCGTCGCCGGTGGTCATCCGGCCCAGCAGCACGCTGCCGAACACCACCTGCTGGCGGCCCGACAGTTGCCCGATCAAGCGGCCAAAGCCCAGGTGTAACACGCTTGCCGGGCTCACGCCGAGTTGCCGGGCCTGGCTGCGCAGGCGCTGGCTGAGCGCAGGCGGCAGGGTCAGGCGTGCTTGCTCCAGTTGCACGTCACCTTTGTCCTGCAGGCCAAAGGCAAGCGTGGGCTCATCGATGTCGCCCAGCATCTCGCGGAAGAAGCGCTCATGGGCGTCCTCATCCAGTGCCTGGCGAGCGGCGGCCAGCACATTGCGAAACGGCATGGGGGCCGCCAGTCGGTCGGACTGGCCGGCGATGTGCGCCTGGATTTCACGGCGCACGATATCCAGGGCGGTATGGTCCATCACCACGTGGTGGAACATCAGCAGCGCCACCCACGTCGTGCCCTCGCCTTGTGCGTGCATCAGTTGCATCAGCGGTGCCTGGCGCAGGTCGAGACGATACTGGCGCGGGTCGAAGCGCGCGCACAGCTCGGCGAGGGCAGTGCTGCCAGCGACTGGCACGGCTTCGCGGACCAGCGTCGCCTCGTGCCAGACCACCTGCACCGGTTGGTCGAGGTATTCCCAGTGCAGCCCGGTGCGCAGGATATCGTGGCGCTGGATCACCCACTGCAGCGCCTCGGCGAAGGCTTCCAGGTGGGTTTTGCTGGCGAAGCGCAGTTGCACCTGCGACAGGTACGGGTCGCCCTCGGTGGCGGACAGGTGGTGGTACAGCATGCCCTGCTGTAGCGGGGCCAGCGGGTAGATGTCCTGAACGTTGGCTGCGCCGCCCGGTACGCTGGCGACGATGCGGTCGATGGCTTCCTGGTCCAGCGTGACCAGCGGCAGCATGTCGGGGGTTATGCGGAAGGCCGGGCTGAGCCAGTCGTCATCGCGTTCGGCGAGCATCTCCAGCAACGCCGGCTTGTGCCGTGACAACGCCTCCCACAAGCTGTCGTCCAGGGTATCGTCATCGCCGAGGACGATCAGGTCCTGGTCTTCACGCTGGAGTCGGATCGCACGGGTGGAAAGAGCAGCCATCAGTTCGCTGAAGTGCATCGGTAAGCATCCTGCTTTGCCTGGAATGGGAATCGTGCACACGCTAAAGGATCGTGACCGGTCGGTCTGACATGGGAAGCGGGGACAATTTCGGATAGTGATCGCCGGCAAGACGGCTCCCACAGGTATCTGCACAGGCTCAGACCTTGTGAGCACCCTGTGGGAGCTGGCTTGCGGGCGATGGGCCGCAACGCGGCCCCGGCGATCTTAGATGCGCCTGCGTTTGCCCAGGCTGGGAATGGTGGTCAGCGGTATCACCACCTCGACCTGCTCGAGGCGGGTGCTGGCGGCCAGCGCAGCCAGGGTCGGCTGGCTGAACAAGGTGCGGGCATCCACATGCAAGCCGGCCTGGCGCATGCGTGCCACCAGGCTGACCGCCAGCAGTGAGTGGCCGCCCAGCTCGAAGAAGTTGTCGTCACGCCCAACCTGCTCGATCTTCAGCACATCGGTCCAGATCTCGGCCAGCGCGGTTTCCAGCTCGCCACGCGGGGCCTGGTACTGGCGGCTGATCACCGACTCGGCCCCGGGCGCTGGCAAGGCCTTGCGGTCGACCTTGCCGTTGTTGCTCAACGGCAGCTGGGCCAGGGCCACGAACGCCTGCGGCACCATGTAGTCGGGCACGCGCGCCAGCACGTGGCTGCGCAGCACTTCAAGCGCGGGTGCGCTGCTGCCCTCGCGGCAGGTAAAGTAGGCCACCAGGCGCTCTTCGCGCATCAGCACCACGGCCTGCCCAATGGCCGGATGCGCCGTCAGCGACGCTTCGATTTCCCCCAGTTCGACCCGCAACCCACGTAGCTTGACCTGGAAATCGTTGCGGCCGACAAAGTCCAGCTCACCGTCCAGGCGGTACCGCACCAAGTCGCCGGTACGGTACAGGCGGTCGCCCTCGACGAACGGGCTGGCGATGAAGCGCTCAGCCTGCAATGCCGGCAACCCGAGGTAGCCGCGGGCCACGCCGACCCCGCCAATGTGCAACTGGCCCACCGCGCCGAGTGGCACTGGGCGGTCATGCGCATCGAGCACATACAGGCGGGTATTGGTGATCGGCCGGCCAATCGGCGGCGCGATCAACGGCAGCGGTTCGTGGGGCTGCAGGGTCCAGGCGGTGCTGTCGACTGTCGCTTCGGTCGGGCCATAGACGTTGTGCAGGCGCACCGCGGGCAGACGTTCGCGCAGGCGTTGCACCAGCGCCAATGTCAGTTCACCGCCGCCGCAGAAGATGTCCGTCAGGCTAGTGCAACGCTCAACACCTGGCTCTTCCAAAAACTGATGCAGCAACGCCGGGACGAATTTGATCGTGGTCACCTGCCTGGCCTGCACCAACTGCACCAGGTACGCCGGGTCGCGGTGCCCGTCAGGGCGCGCCAGGACCAGGCGCAAACCGGCGGTCAGCGGCCAGAACAGCTCCCAGACCGAACCGTCGAAGGTGAACGGCGCCCGTTGCAGCAAGGCATCGCCCGGTTGTGGCGGGCAGATGCGCGAACCCCAGTGCATCAGGTTGCACAGGCCACGGTGCTCGACCATCACCCCCTTCGGGGAGCCGGTGGAGCCCGAGGTGTACATCACATAGGCCAACTGCCTCGGGCCCAGGCCCGGCACTTGCGGGTCGGCTGCCGAGCAGGTGTGCCAATCGCCACGGTCAAGGTCAAGCACAGGGCCTGGCATTTGCTCGAACAGGCCCAGGGTAGCGCCGTGCACCAACACCACCGACGGCGTGCTGTCTTCCAGCATGAAGCGCAGCCGCTCGGCCGGGTAAGCGGGGTCGAGTGGCACGTAGGCGCCGCCGGCCTTGAGCACGCCCAGCAAGGCGACCATCAGTGCAACGCCACGTTCGACACAAACCGCCACCCGCGCGTCGGGCTTAACACCCAGGGCGATCAGGTGGTGGGCCAGGCGGTTGGCCTGGGCGTTGAGGGCCTGGTAATCGAGGCAGCCGTCCTCAGCCTGCAGCGCGATGGCGTGGGGTGTACGCCGCACCTGGGCCTGGAACAGCGCCGGCAAGGTCTGCCTGACCGGGCTTTGCGGGTCTTCGGTGGCGTTGAAGCCCTGCAGCAAGCGGTGCAGCTCGCCATCTGGCACCGCGCACAGTGCATCCAGGCGCGTGCTGCGGCGCTCGGCCAGGGCATTGCCCAGTTGGCGCAAGGTGGTCAACAGGTAGTTCAGCACCCGCTGCGCGCCAATCGCACGCGGCGCGCGCAGGGCGAGCTGTAGCCCGTCGGCATGGTCGTCCACCGTGAGGACCAGGCCATGGCTGTGTACTTCACTGGCTTCGGCTAGCTCCACGCCTGGCAATACCGGACCGAGCATTACTGCCCCTTGCCGGTAGTTGATCAGGCTGTTGAACAGCGGCGTGCCGGCGGGCAAACCACTGCACTGCTGGGCGAGGATCAGCGGCGCATCTTCATGGCCAAGCAAGGCGGCCAGCCGCGCGTGGGTCTCGCTCAGCGCCTGGTCGACCGAGCGATTCGCCAGGCCTACCCGCAAGGGCACGCTGTTGATGAACATGCCCAGGGCACGATCAGCCCCGTTGCCAGCCATGCTGCGGCCAAGCAGCACGGTGCCCAGGGTGACCTCATCACGCCCACCGAGGGCGCCAAGCACCTGGGCCCAGGCCAGGTGCAGCAGGCTGGCCAGGCTCGCGCCATGGTGCCGGGCCTGAGCGCGCAACAGGCCTGCCAGCGGCGCATCGATCACCTGGCTATGGCTGTGCAGGTCACCCTCGTCGACCGGCTCGCCGCCCAGCCCGGCAATCGGCGCTGGCGGTTCGATGCCAGCCAGTTGCTCGCGGAAGAAGGCTTCGTGCCGGGCCTGGCGCTCGGGGGCAGCGCTTAGCGCCACGTAGTCACGATACGGCACAGGCGCCGGCAACGGCTCGCCGCGCCCAGCCATCAAGGCGTCCAGCTCGCCCAACAGCACCTGCAGCGAAACGGCATCGTTGACCAAGTGATGGAAGCGCAGCAAGCCCAACCAACGCCCGTGCTGGGCATCCTCGGCGCAGGCCAGCGCCATCATCGGTGCGTGGCGCAGGTCCAAGGGCCGTTGCTGGGTGTCGAAGTGGCTGCGCATTTGCCCGGCAATGTTGCCTGCGTGTCCCTCCCCCTCCCAGTTGTCGACCGTCAGAAGGGCCTGGCGCCAGACCACCTGCTGGGGCTGTTCTAGCCCCTCCCAGGCCAGGCTGGTGCGCAAGATGTCGTGACGGTCGACCACCTGCTGCAACGCTTCGGTGAAGGCCTGTAACTGCATGGGGCTGGCAAAGGTAAACAAAGCCTGTTGCTGGTACGGGTCGCGAGCATCGGTGACGTGGTGGTAAAGCAGGCCTTGTTGCAGGGGCGCCAGCGGATAGATTTCCTGCACGTTGCCTGCGCCGCCCGGCACCGTGGCAACGATGCGGTCGATATCAACCTGCGAGAGGTCGCTGAGGGTGAGCATGCCCGGCGTGATGTGCTGGCACCCTGGCGGAACCCGGTTGGCCGGCACGTGTGCGGCTTCGCCGACCACTACGCTGGCCGCAAGGCTGGCCAGGGTCGATTGGCCGAACAGTACCTGTACATCGGCTTGCAGGCCCTGCTGGCGCATGCGCTCGATCAGTTGCACGGCCAGCAGCGAGTGGCCGCCCAGCTCGAAGAAGTGGTCCTGGCGCCCTACCCGCTCGACCTGCAGCAATTCGGCCCACAGCAAGGCCAGGCGTTGCTCGACGTCGCCGATTGGCGCCTCGTGTTCGCGGCGCACCTTGGCGGCTTCGTCCGCTGTCGGCAAGGCACGGCGGTCGAGTTTGCCATTGGCAGTCAATGGCCAACTGGCCAGGTTGACATAGGCCACCGGCAACAAAGCGACTGGCAGGCGTTCGCGCAAGTGGTCATGCAGCGCCCTGGGCAGCACCGCCGCCTCGCCAATGAACCAAGCCTGCAACTGGCCTTCGCGCAGCATCACCACACACTCGCGCACCGCCGCATGGCTGGCCAGGGCAGCTTCGATTTCGGCCAGTTCAACCCGCACACCGCGGATTTTCACCTGGTCGTCATTGCGCCCGAGGTACTCCAGCGTGCCGTCGGGCAGCCAGCGCACCAGGTCGCCCGTGCGGTACATGCGTGCCCCTGGCAGCGCACTGAACGGGTCGTCGAGAAAACGCTCGGCGGTCATCTGCGGCCGGTTGAGGTAGCCCCGGGCCACCCCCGTGCCGCCCACATACAATTCGCCAGGGGCGCCGATCGGCAGCAAACGGCACTGCTCATCGAGGACGTACACCTGGGTGTTGGCCACCGGGCGGCCGATATGCAGCGGGCCGCCGGCGTTTACTTCGCCCGACGTCGCCACCACCGTGGCTTCGGTGGGGCCATAGTTGTTGATGACCCGGTAGCGCCGCTCGCGAGCCAGGCGCCGCAGGCGGTCGCCGCCAATCAGCAGGGTCTGCAAGGTTGGGTGCAGCTCGCCCTGGGCGAAGGCATGCTCGGCCACCGGGGTGGGCAGGAAGCTGACATCCAGCGGCTGGGCGCGCCACCAGCTGAGCAAGGCGTCGATGTCTTCAGAACCGTCACGCACCGGTGCCAGGTGCAAAGTAGCGCCACTGCACAGCGCGGGCCACACCTCCCAGGCCATGGCGTCGAAGCCGAAGCCGGCCAGGCTCGACTGGTGGCGCCCGGGGCCCAGGTTGAAGGCACTGCAGTGCCAGTCGACCAGGTTGGCCAGCATGTGGTGCTCGACCATCACGCCCTTTGGCTGGCCGGTGGAGCCGGAGGTGTAGATGACATAGGCCAGGTCGCTGGCTTGCGGCTGCACAGGCGCTGGCATTGCGGCGGTTGCCGTGTTCCAGTCCCAGCGGTCCAACACGATCTGTGGCAGGCCATGGGGCGGAAGGCGGTCGAGCAGCCGCGACTGGGTCAGCACCACGGCCGGCGCGCTGTCTTGCAGCAGATAGGCCAGGCGCTCCTGCGGGTGGGCTGGGTCGATCGGTACGTAAGCGGCCCCGGCCTTGAGCACGGCCAGCAGGCCGACCAAGGTGTCCAGGCCGCGCTGGGCGACCACCGCTACCCTCTGGTCAGGTTTGCCGCCAAGGGCTGACAGGTGCAGGGACAGCGCGTCGGCACGCCGGTCGAGCTCGCCATAGCTCAGACGCTGGCCGTCGTGCAGCGCCGCCACGGCGTGTGGCGTGGCGTTGGCCTGGGCTTGGATACGACGATGGATCAACGCCTCAGCCTGTTCAGGCGCTGCTTGCGCCGTCGCATTCCACTGCCGCAGGCGGGCGTGTTCGCGGGCGGTCAGCAGGTCGAACGCCGCGATACTTTGTTCGGGCTGCTCCAGGCCTTGCTCCAGCACATGCAGCAGGCGCTCGGACATCGCTGTCACGTCCTCTTCACTGAACCAGGCGCGGTTGTGCACCAGGTGCAGGCACGCGCTGTCGCGTTGGCTGTTGCAGCGCAGGTGGATGCTCAAGGGCGTGGGCTCGTGGCCGTTGCAGATCATCACCGTGTGGCCAGGCACGTCACCGAAGCGCAGGTCGTTGCCATCCTCCTCGAACGACACCATCAGCTCGAACAGGTGGGGCCGCTCTTCACGCAATGCACCAAGGTTGCGATTGAGTTCGCTAAGGGCGAAACGCTGATGGCGAAAGTCTTGCTTGAGCGCATCGCGGATCCCCTGTACCAGCGCGCTGAACGAGCGTACACGGCCAAAGTCCATGCGCAGTGCGCTGACTTGGGTAAACAGCCCCAGGGTCGACTTGAACTGGGCGTTGCCACGGTTGCGCACCGGCAGGCCGACCACCCACTCGTCACGCTGCCAGGTACGTGCGCTGCACACATGCAACGCCGCCAGCAGCACATGGAAGGGCGAGGCCTGCAACGTCGTGCCGAGGGCGCGCATACGTGCCAGCAAGCGGGTATCGAAGGGCTGTTCGAGTACCGCACTGGGCGGCGACACGTGCTGCGCATTACGCTCGCGGGGTGCCAGCAAGGCATCGGGTAGCTGCTGGTATTTGGCCAGCCAGTAATCGCGGTCACGGTCATGGCGTGGCGAGCCCTGGTACTGGGCATCGTCCTCGATGAACGCGCGGTAAGACGGTGCGCTGCCTGGCAGTGCCAGCCCCTGTTCAAGCAGGCGGTAATGGTCGGCGATCTGCTTGAACCACTGGTCCACGCCCCAGCCATCGAGAACCAGGTGATGGGCCTGCACGGCAAACAGGTACCGCTGCTCACCCAGGCGGATCAATGTCGCCCCCCACAGTGGGCTGGCATCCAGGCGGTACGGTATCTGCATCTGTGTTTGCAACAGGCCTAGGGCAGCGCCGAATGGGTCATCCGCGCTGCGGACATCGTGCTGCACCAACTGCACATCGAGCGTGTCGGCAAAGTACTGGCGGGCTACGCCACCCTGGCCCGCTTGCGTTACCAGCACGGTGCGCAGGCCATCATGCTGGGCGACCAGGTGCGCCAGTGCCCGGTTTAACCGCTCGGCATCCACCCCGCCGGCCAGTTCGACGTAGGCGCCGATGTTGTACAGCGGCGAGTCGCCATGGCTGATCTGGTCCAGCCAGATGTCGCGCTGGGCAACGGTCAGGGCAAAGGTTTGGGCGGCAGGCATGGTTCGGCAGGTCCTTCTGGTTGATCATCCGCGGATTCAAGCACCCCACCTTCAGGCTGTATGGCCCCCGAAACCCGGACACGTACCAGGCCTGTCGATGGCTGCTGAAAAACATGTAGGAGATTTGCCACAGAGGCTGCCCGGTTTGGCCTACGCCAGGGGGTATCGGTCGGGATCAGGCGTTGATCGCCACGCTTCTGACGTCAATTGGCTGGCTGATCCGTTCATGTGCAGCGTCCCGCCTGTAAGTGCCCTGCCCCGCTGATCCGTAATCGGTGGCACTTTCTGTCCCTGTTTTCCATTACAGACGCGGCCCCTAGGCCGGGCTTGAATACCGCCACAAACCGCTCGCCACCCGGAGGACTCGCCAGCGACACCACCCGCCGTAACGCTTTGGATCAAGGATGACAACGCTATGAAGCTGACCGACAGCCTCGAACACCGCCCCGACCCCCAGCTGTATCTGCAACTTGGCGAGCTGATCGCCAGTACCGGCGCCGAGGGCTTTGCCGAACAGATGTTGCACCTGGTCGATACCCAAGTGCCGATCCACAGGCTCGACCTCAGCGAATGGACCCTCGAGCCACGCGGCGCCAGCATCAGCCGCATCAGGGTACTCGGCAGCGCCGGCCCGGCCCCTGAACTGCCCGGCGTCGATCCTCTGCGCCACCCTTTGCTGCAGAGCATCATGCAGATGAAGGACCCGCTGCTGATCGAGTTCAAGGCCCCCCCGGACACCGACCACCCGCGCCACAGCGCCCACCAGTGCAACCTGGTGTCTTGCAGCGGTGCCCGGCGCTGGGTCATCTGCTTTCACCGCCTGCCCAGCCAGCGGGGCTTTTCGTTGAGTGAGTTGTCGCAGTTGAAAAGCTTGTCCGACACCTTGCTGCCCCTGGTCGAGCACCACGGTCAGTTGCTCAACCAAGGGGCCGCGCGGCAGGCCGGGGCGCCGCTGTGCGATCTGCAGGCGGGCGCGTTACGCCACTCCTTTGGCGAACGGCTGGTGCAGGAAGCCGTGCGGCTTTCGACACGTGAACAGGAGGTCTGCCTGGGCCTGCTGACGGGCGGCACGGTGCCAGAAATGGCGCAGCGGCTTAACGTGAAGAACAGCTCGATCGAAACCTACCTCAAGCGCGCCACCGCCAAGCTGGGGGTCAGTGGCCGCCATGGGCTGACCAAATGGATGGCAGGCGCCTGACTCTGCGAGACCCTCTGATGCCCCGACCCAGCCTTATCCTGTGCGCGGCGCTGTTGTGCGGCTGTTCGTTGGCCCCTGACTACCAGCGCCCGGACACCCCCGTCGCCACCCAGTACCCGCAAGGGCCGGCCTACGCCGGCGATGTGCAGAAGCACCCGACCATCGAGGACTGGCGCCACGTGTTCCACGACCCTGCCCTGCGCCAACTGATCGACAGCGCCCTGGCCAATAACCGCGACCTGCGCAGCGCGGCGCTCAATGTCGAAGCCTACCGCGCCCAATACCGCATTCAGCGCGCCGAGCTGTTGCCAAAGGTCTCGGCCAATGGCCAGGGGCAACGCCAGTATCTGCCGCGGCGAATGACCGGTACCGACCAGGGCATGATCAGTTCCACCACTGCTGCGACGCTAGGCGTGAGTGCTTATGAACTGGACCTGTTCGGACGCCTGCGCAGCCTCAGTGACCAAGCGCTGTTGACTTACCTGGCCAGCGACCAGGCCCGGCGCAGCACCCAATTGAGCCTGGTGGCCAGTGTCGCCAGCGTGTACCTGACCTGGCGTGCCGACCAGGAACTGCTGACGCTGGCCAACGAAACCCTGGCCGCGGACGAGCGCAGCCTGCGCCTGACCGCCAACCAGCGCCGCGCCGGCACAGTGTCGGCCCTGGACCAGATCCAGGCGCGGACCAGCGTCGACAGTACCCGGGCGGCCGTCGCCCGTTACAAACGCCAGGTCGCCCAAGACCTCAACCAACTGACGGTACTGGTGGGCGCCCCTGTGGCCGACGGCCTCGGCGCCTTGCCGCTGGCCGACGAACAGATCGCCAGCTTGCAAGCCGGGCTGCCGTCAGACCTGCTACAACGTCGCCCCGACATCCTCCAGGCCGAATACCAGCTGCGTGCGGCCAACGCCGATATTGGCGCCGCGCGTGCGGCGTTTTTCCCAAGCATCAGCCTGACCGCCAATGCCGGCAGTACCAGCCCGGCGCTCAGTGGGCTGTTCGATGCAGGGTCAGGGACCTGGCTGTTCCAACCACAGATCAACCTGCCGATCTTCACCGCCGGCAGCCTGCGTGCCAGCCTGGACTATGCCCAGTTGCAGAAGGACATTCAGGTGGCGCAGTACGAAAAAGCAATCCAAAGCGCGTTTCAGGAAGTGGCCGACGGCTTGGCGGCGCGGGCGACTTACCAGCGGCAGTTGCAGGCACAACGCGACTTGGTGGCCTCCAACCAGCGTTACTACAACCTTGCTGAACACCGCTACCGAATCGGCGTGGACAGCAGCCTGACCTTTCTCGACGCGCAGCGCTCGTTGTTCAGTGCCCAGCAGGGGCTGATCAATGACCGCCTGGCGCAATTGGTGGCAGAGGTGAATCTGTACGCGGCGTTGGGTGGCGGGTGGGAAGAGGCCGCTGACACCCAGGCTCCGTCTGCGGCAAGCGCAAGCGAAGCGGCGCCCAAGGGTGCCTACGTGGGTCTAGACTGAACAGGGCCAGATCACCAGGCATGAACCGGGGGGCTTCCACACGCGGAGGTGTGAGATGAGCCAGTTCAAGCGTTTGTTCGTCATGCTCGGCCCGCAGATGCGCCACACGCCGGCTCTACAACGCGCGGCGGCGTTGGCAGAGTCAAGCGGTGCGCTACTCGATATCAACGTATTCGTCGACGATGTCGACACTTTCGGTTTGATGAGCGATGGCCGGGAGCGTGAACGGCTGCTCAGCGACAATCGCCAGTGGCTGGCCGATGAAGCCGAGCAGATGGCCGACGCCGGCCTGGATGTGTCGACCGAACTGCTGCTGACCCGCGACCCGTTGGCCAGCGTGCTTGAGCGCATCGAACGCCTGGGCTGCGACCTGCTGATCAAGGACGTGCAGCACGAACCGGTGCTCAAACGCTTGCTGGTGACACCGCTGGACTGGCAGTTGCTCAAGGACAGCCCGGTCGCCGTGCACCTGGTCAGTGATATCCGCCTGCCCCTGCCCAAGCAGATTGCCGCCGCAGTGGACCTGAACAGCCATGGCGCCGGTGAACACCTCGACGAGCAGGTCATTCACAGCGCCCATGCGTTGGCGCTGCAGTGCAATGCCGAACTGCACCTGCTGCATGTGTGCGACGCGGCCAAGACCCACATCGCCGACTTCGGCGCCGGTACCGTCACCATGCCCGGTTTCGATGGCAGCGTGCGGGCAGCGCAACGGTCAGCGTTCAATCGCCTGGGCGACCATCACCAGGTGCCCTTGGAGCGCAGGCATTTCGTCGAGGGGCCCGCTATTCGCGCGATTGCCCAATTCGTCAGCCATAGCCGGGTCGATGTGATCGTCATGGGCAGCCACCGCCACGACGCCATGCAGACCTTTTTGGGCGGTACCACAGCACATGTGCTGGAGCATCCGCTGTGCAATGTGCTGGCGATCAAGGCGATGCATTAATCGGCAAACTGCCTGTCCCGGTAGGAGCAGCCTTGTGCTGCGAAGAGGCCTGTTCCAGCAACAGATAGGTATTGATGTGTACGGCCTCTTCGCAGCACAAGGCTGCTCCTTCCGGGATCGCGTATGGGCGGAGACTGAGCCCGGAGTTTGGTACGCGCGCTCCATTTAAAAAGAATGCATTTGATAATGATTCGTAGTAGTTTCGCGACGCTTTCTACCCCTATCCCTAGCGCCCTACTCCAGGATCGTACCGTCGATGCGTCGCACGTTCGTTTCGCTTTGTGTGCTTCATGCTGTCTCCCCGTTGGCCTGGGCTGAGCCCGAATCGCCCAACGACCCCGCCCAGATCGAACTCCAGGCCTTGAGTATCACCGGCACTGCCGACAGTGAACGCGCCGATGGCCCGGTCGTTGGCTACAAGGCCAGCCGTTCGGCAAGCGCCACGCGCACCGACACCGCCCTGCACGAAACCCCGCAATCGGTCAGCGTGGTCCCCAGGGACGTGCTCGAAGACACCGGCGCCACGCGGCTGCAAGATGGCCTGGACTACGCCGGCGGCGTTGGCCGTGCTAATAACTTTGGCGGCCAGGGCCTGACCACGTTCACGGTGCGTGGCTTTACCACGGGCGAGTTCTACCGCAATGGCTTCCCGATCAACCGCGGCTACCCCAACGCCCCCGACGCCAATACTGTCGAGCGCCTTGAAGTGATCCGCGGCCCGGCCACCAGCTTGTATGGCCGTGGCGACCCCGGTGGCACCTTCAATGTGGTCAGCAAGCAGCCGCTGGCTGAACGCAAGGTCACCCTGGGCAGCCAGATCGACGACCAAGGCATGCACCGCGCCACCCTCGATGCCACCGGCCCGCTGAATGAGGACGGCTCGCTCGCTTACCGGTTGAACGTGCTTGGCGAAGGTGGCGAGAGCTTTCGCGATGATGTCGAGAGCGAGCGCTATGACGTGGCGCCCGTGGTCAGCTGGCAGGTCAACGACAGCACCAGAATCGTCTTCGAAGGCGACTTCATGCGCAACAACCACCCACTGGACCGCGGTCTGACCCGCTATGCCACCCAAACCGGCAGCGCCTCGCGCGACACCTACATCTGGGAGAAAGGCAGCGACAACTTGCTGCACAACGACAACAACATGGCCCAGGTGCGCTTCGAGCACCTGCTCAATGACAACTGGACGTTGGGAGGCGGGTTCCAGTTTCTCGATGGCTCGCTCAAGGGCAACGCGGTGGAAGCCAACGGCGCACCCGCTGACGGGCGTACCCTGCAGCGCAACTTCAACTACCGCAAACTGGAATGGACTGACCGTGACTGGCAGCTGAACCTTACCGGGCATTTCGACACCGGTGGTTTTAGCCACACCCTGCTGACCGGTATCGAGTACGAAAACTACGATTACAACTCGATCATTCAGCGTTCCTCGGCGGCCGTCGGCACCTACCCCATCGATATCTACGACCCGGTGCTCGGCCAGCCAAGGCCCGCGTTGACACGCACCACCACCTGGGACAAGGAAAACCTGCAGACCTGGGCCTTCTTCATTCAGGACCAGGTGGCGTTGACCGAGCGCCTCAAGGCCTTGGCCGGCATCCGTTTCGAGCGCTTCGAGCATGACTATGACGACAAGCTGGTCGACACCCGTGACTTCAGCAAAGGCGAGAACGGCGTCACCCCGCGCGTTGGCCTGATCTACGACCTGACCGACACGGTGGCGGTCTATGCCAACACGGCGCGTTCATTCAAGCCCAACAGTGGCGCCCCTGCCGGGGGCGGCAGTTTCGACCCGGAGAAGGGTAAATCCTACGAGCTGGGTGTGAAGTGGGAAGCGCTCGATCGTCAGCTGAGCATCGATGCGGCGGTGTACCACATCGTCAAGGAAAACGTGCTGGCACGCGACCCCAACGACCCCACCGGGGTCTACAGCATCGCTGCGGGTGAGGTGCGCAGCCGCGGGCTGGACATCAACATTGCGGGCAACATCACCCCCGAGTGGCGCGTGATCGGTGGCTACGCTTATGTCGATGCCGAAGTGACAAAAGACACCAGCTTGCCTACCGGCACCCACCTGGCCAACATCCCGCGCAACAGTTTCAGCCTGCTGAACACTTACGAATTCCAGGACGGCGCGGTCAAAGGCCTTGGATTGGGTGTTGGCCTGAAATACGTGGATGATCGCGCCGGCCAGACAGCCGTGACGACCTACACCATGGAGCGCTACAGCGTGGTTGACCTGCTCAGCTTCTACAAGGTCAATGAACACGTGCGGCTGAACCTGGATGTGAAGAACGTCTTCAACAAGGGGTATGACGAAGGGGCGTTCAACAACTACGTGTACCCGGGCGCACCGCGAACGGTGCAGGCCGGGGTTTCGTACACCTTCTAGCTGACTGTTGGAGCAGCCTTGTGCTGCGAAGAGGTCGGTACTGGCACTGCATATCTGTTGCCGGTACCGGCCTCTTCGCAGCGCAAGGCTGCTCCTACAAAAAGCGCATCAAACTCAGAACGCCTTGCTGTAGAACAACGCGTACGACTCGATCCCGTCGTTAGGCTGTTTGATACCCGCGTTGGAGTAATGCATCGCGCGGATGCCGACCTTCTGCGCACCCGGCAGCTTCAGGCCGAAACCAATGCGGTCTTCGAAGTTGACCGCCGAACCCAGGCGCTGGTCGCCCACTTCAGTCTTGGAAAACGCCGCCAGGCCAATACCGGCCTCGATGTAGGGGGTGTAGGTGAAACCGCTGAACTCGTAGGTGAATACCGGGCTGAACGACAGCGAGTGCGCGCCGCTGGCGTCGCCGCCTTCCCAATAGGTGTAGGCCGCATCCCAGTAACCGGTCACATAACCGGTACTGCTTTCCAGCCATTTCTTGTCCCAGTCGAACGAAAGGCCGATACGGTAGGTCATGTCGCCTTGGCTGGTGGCGCCAACTGCAGCCGATACCTGCGCGGCCTGGGCCAGGTTGGCCCCCGCGAAGGCCAGCACTGCAGCGGCCAGCGAAGCAGCGAGACGGGTTTTCATCAATGACATCTCCTGATGGTCTACAACACGGGCAAAGTGGGGGCTTGAGCCCCTCGAGCTTATGCGGTGGCCGGCGCATCCAAACCGGTCACACCAAGTAATACTTCTCTGATTATTGTCCAGATAATCAGAAAGTTGAAAGCTGTTTGCCACCATTGGCTAATACCAGGGCGACGGCCTTATCACGGGCCCTGTCGCCGTTCAGTCGTAGGCCGCCTCTTCATGCTCACCCAACAGCCGCCGCTGCCTCGGCGTCGCCTCCTCCAGCACCTGGGGGTTGAATTGCCAGTGCAAATACGGCGAAAACTTCTGCGCCACCATGCGTCGACCGTAATGCACCTGCAGCATGTCGCGCTCACGCGACTGCGTGCAATTGGCGCCGCCGCTGTGCCAGACATCACTGCGAAACACCAGTGCATCCCCCGCCTTGCACAACACCGGATGCGCTTCACGCCCTTGCCACTCGGACTCGCCGGCCTCGGGTGGGCGTGCTGCCCGATGGCTGCCAGGCACGATCCAAGTCGGCCCGATGCTGTGATCGATATCGCTGAGGTACAGCTGCGCGGTAAGGATCTGCATGGGCTGGGTAAAGGCTCCTCGCTCGCTGAGCCAGGCGGGCAGTTGCATGGGCAGGTGATCAAGGTGCAGCGCCATGCCGGGGTAACCGGGGTGGCTACGCCAGGCGGTCTGGCCGATCACGTGGCAGTCCTCGCCCAGCGCGGCCTCGGCCAGGTTGATAAGCGGTGGCAGATCAAGAAAAGGCAACCACAGGGGGTTGCGGTTGAACACGCACTTGTAGTGTTCGAGCAGCCCTTGGTAATCCCAGTGAATGGGCTGCAAGTCATCGATGGCGCAGCGCAGCAAAGCGATACGCAGGGGTTCGAGCACACCGGGGATCAACACAAAACCCCGCTCGTCCAACATCTCCAGCTGAAGGTCCAGGCTCATGGCGGTGCGCTCCTTTTCGGCAGGAGTACAGATGTACTCCTGCCCGGACTGTGCCATTCAACGCCAGTGCAGGTTCACCGTGGCAGGCGCTTTGCCGTCGACGACCACCTGTTGTTGTACTGTCTCACCTTGGGCGTTACCGGTGACTTTGTAATGGCCCGGTGGCAACTGCACATAGAGCAGCGGGCCTACGTTGGTAACGCTAAGCACGGGCTGGCCCTGTGCGCTCTGTATGTCGACTGTGGCGCCACTCTGGAACTCGCTTCCCGGGCCTGCCGAGAGTTCGACATGCAAGTCGTACCCTTTGGTCTTGCGCAGGGCATTGGCTTCATCCTGGCCGATACCGCCTTCCAGGTAACGGATGCCGTTTTGCTCTTGCGGCTGCAGCTGGACAGCCTGCATGTCGATAGGCGCATTGAGGTCGGCGGCCGCCGCTAACGTCCAAGGCATGGCCAGGGTGAGCAGTAGCGCAGCGCCAAGGGCATAGTGATGATTACGCATGGTAGAACCCTCCTTCTGAGGATGGTTTACCTATTATTACGCCCTCTAACGACACTCGTTTTCTTACTGACAGAGGGTCGTCCGGGCACGGGCAGCAAGTCGTCGCTTCAACGTGCGCATTTATATTTCATGGGCATATTGCACTCTTTATTCAAAAAAGGCTGGATCGGCAAACGACCAGCGAACACACATTTTCTTACACCCAAATACTCGACAGCAAACCATCATCCAGTACATCGTGAATTTCCGGAAGAATGCACTCTAGTGTTCGAGCTGTTTAATTTCGACGAACGCGATAGCGAATTTTCCTACAAACTCTTAAAGGTACACCGATCGAACACAACCATCATCCAACAACATGACTTACATCAACACAGATCAAATAGCGCCACGACAGGCATAATCAAACACAGTGGGATGTGCAATACGCTATGGACAACCTCGATAAAGAAACACGTCGTGAACGAGCCGATATTGTTCTTCGTAGCGCGCACCAGTACAGCTACTTCCAATTACTGGAACTGATGCACCAGCTGCACGGGGACGATCTCGAACAACGCCCCCTGTCCCGGGAGACTCGGCGCCGCTTGCGGCTGGAGGTTTCTCCCAGTTTATCGTTCCCGGTTGCCGATGTACTGCGCGCTGACCGCCTGGAGGACGATCGCTATCGGATTCAGGCCAGCTTCCTGGGGCTGCATGGCACAGATTCGCCGCTACCCACCTACTATCTCGACGACATAGCCTACGAACACGCTCATGGCATCGGGCTGCGTCCGGCGTACTTCAACTTCTTCAACCATCGCCTGCACACCCTGTTGCATCAGGGCTGGCGCAAGTACCGCTACTACCGGCGCTTTCAACCGGGCGCAAAAGATGGCTTCTCTCGCTACATCTTTGCCCTCATCGGGTTGGATGACTCAGCGTTGCGAGGCGCCACACCGCTACCGTGGAGCCGGTTGCTCAGTTATGTGGGAATGATCGCCAGCCGCAGCCGATCACCGAGCATGGTGGCCGGCATGATCGCGCACTGCTTCGACCTGCAGCAGGTGGCCATCCGTGAATACGAAAAACGTACGGTGCCGATTCCCTTGCCCCAGCGCAATGGCCTAGGCACCCGCAATTGCCAACTTGATAACAACTTCTTGATCGGTGACAGCACCGAATCACGCAACAGCAAGTTCACCATCGTGATCGCTGGCCTGAATCAGCCGCAGTTTCGCGAATTCTTGCCCAGCGGCGGTAACTTCCAGAAGTTGAGCCACCTGGTGGACTTCCTGCTCCGCGATGTCGGTGCCTATGACCTGGAACTGCGCATGCGTGCGGAGGAAGCGCCGCCCTTCAGCTTGCGGGCTGAGCACGGCACCCACCTAGGATGGACCAGCTTCATCGCAGAGCCCAGTGACCCTGCGCCCCCCCCTGTTCGCATCACGGTACGCGCATGAGCCCACCTGTTATCCAACCTAGTCTCACCCTCTCCATTCTTAACCCAGAACAGCTGCTGCATGGCAGTGAACCGCAACACCGATTCGACATCGCAGGCGGCACCATTGGCAGTCAGGGCACGTGGCAGCTACATGATCGCCAGACGCACATCCTGCCGGTGCACTGCGAAATTGCTTGGCATGAAGGCCACTTCTGCATCATCGACCACAGCGGCAAAAGCTTCATGAATGGCAGTGATACCGGGCTTCTCTCGGGAACATTCATCCGTTTAAGGCATAACGACAGACTGCACATCGGCACCTATCAGATCGCCATACGCCTGTTTAACGAAGACGCTGTGAGGCCAGAACACTGTGCAGCCAAAAACCCGCTTACTGCGCTGCTGACCACACAGCTTTGCCCGCTGCAAGCGCTAGGCACACCAATGACCGACACTTCAAGGTTTCTTCAGCCTGTGACGACCGCACCGGTCGACGAACTTGACCCGCTGGCCTTATTGGACCGAGCTGCAGAAGCCCGGATTGATCCGGCCATCGCGCGCATCTTCGGCAAGGAGGCTCGATGAAAACGACCATTGGATGGTTGCTCATTGGCCTGGTACTCACTGGCTGCACGTCGATCAGCAGGATCTATCAAGTGGCAGTGAATCCAAACTTGCCTATCGGCGGCCCCAACAACGATATCAGCCACGTGGCACTGAGCCTCTATGCTGCTGATCTACCAGCACTTGCCACTTCGGCGCATGAGACGTCAGGTGCACCCGCACCGGCGCATGGCCATCCCGAACTATTGGCGGCTAGCCTCAGCGCCGAGGACGCCGTAGCGCTTACGGACAGGCTCAGTTCACTGGCCGAACAGCTGCACCAGAACTACCCCACTTCCGCGGAGCATGAGCAGGCCATCAACGATGCGAAATCGCCCGCGCCATTGGCCAGCTATGCAGCGACAGGACCCGCGCTGCCCTCAGAACCCAGCAGCCCGCCCCAGCGCCAAACACCGTCATCCATCGCGTTCAAAGTCCTGCAACTGCGGGACGATTCGTTGCTGCTGGATGCTACCTATGAGCAAGTAGAGGAAGACCTGGACAGAGCACTGGGCACCACGCTGATCAGCGCTGACGACTACCGTCTGATGCCCGGCCATTTCAAATTCATCGAGCACGAAGAACTCAACGAACGCACTCGCTACATCGCCGTCATTGCGCGCCTGGGCGATAGCCCGCTGGGCAACTGGAAGGATGCCGTGCGTATCCAACCTCGCGGCTATAACCACACCATACATGTCCACTTTGAAAACAATGGCGTTGAACTTCGGCACGACAGCGAATACCGCCGTGACCAGTGAGTCCGCTACCCAACCAAGAGGAACATCTTCATGAGTTCACGCAACGCGGTATTGTGGAAAGAAGGGCTGTTTGTCAAACCCCAGCATTTTCAGCAAATGGCCTACGCCGCCGAATCGGCATTGCAACAACGTATTACCAGTTTGAACGATGCGTTCTACGGTTTCAGCGAGTTGGAACTGAACGCCGAGTACTTGAGCTTCGGCAAAATCGCGATCACCCGTGCCCGTGGTGTAATGCCTGATGGTACGGTCTTCGATATTCCTGGCGACATGCCACCACCTCCTCCATTGGAAATCCCTCTGGATGCTGCCAACAAGGTCATCTTCCTCGCCCTGCCTCTACATGCACCCGGCGCCCCCGAGGTGCGCTGGCCCGACAGCGACCATTCAGGCGGTCGATTTATTGCCAAAGGTGTTCCGGTCATGGACAACCACGGCGGCAGCGGCGACTCGATGATCCTCGATGTCGCCATTCCGAACGTGCAGATCAGGCTGCAGGACGACAACAGCGCCTACAGCTGCCTGGCATTAGCCAAAGTGCTAGACAAGCGGCCCGATGGCAGTGTGATGCTGGACCCGCGTTTCTATCCCACGAGCATCTCGCTGAAGGCGGCACCGGCCCTGTTGGGCTTCCTTGAAGAGGCGACGGGGCTGATGCGCGAGCGCGCACGCAATCTCGCGCGGCGGATCTGCTCACCCGGCCAGTCCGGTATCGCCGATATCACTGACTTTGCCCTGCTGCAAGTGATGAACCGGCTCCACCCCTATTTCCATCACCTGGCTCGTCGTCGCAACGTGCACCCTGAGCAGTTGCATATCGCGTTAGGGCAGGCCTGTGGCGAACTGGTGACCTTCACCGACGACGGTCGGCTGCCACTGGAGTACCCGGCTTACCAACATGATGACCTGGCCGAATCCTTCCACATGCTGGAGGAGACCCTGCGCCGTTCCCTTAGCACCATCCTCCAGCCCCGCGCCGTGTCGCTGCCGATCCAGGAGCAGCAATATGGCGTGCTCACGGCAACGCTGCATGAGCGCAAACTTCTGGAAGACGCCACCTTCATTCTGGCCGTACGGGCAGACCTACCGGGTGAGGATCTGCGCAAGAAGTTCCAGCAACAGGGCAAGGTCACTTCGATCGAACAACTGCATCACTTCGTACAACTGCAAATGCCTGGCATGCCGCTGATTCCGCAGCTGGTAACACCTCGCTTCCTGCCTCACCACTCCGGGTTCGTCTACTTCGAACTCGACCGTCAGCATGAATCGTGGCAGCAAATGAAGCAGGCAAGTGGCTTTGGGTTCCACATTGCTGGCGAGTTCCCGAACCTGGAAATGCAACTTTGGGCTATCAGGCCGGAGTAGACCCCGTAGGAGAAATCCCGATCCAGGTCACTGGCATCGGGATTTTGTTGTGGGCCGTGAAGCGCTACTGCTGTGCTACTTCACTGGCAATGTCATCTCGAAGCAAGCGCTGCGGTAGCGCGAAGCCCGCAAAGAGCTGGCGGGTGAAGGGGTTGTTTGCACCGGTAGCGTGGAACTTATAGCGGGCAGAATCGCCTGCAATCTTGAAGCTCAAATCCACGCTGGTTGGAGTGCGCGCATTGAGCCCACCTCGGCTGAGCAGACGATAGAGCGACCAGGGGCCGTGGTAACTCTGGCTGACCGTGGTACCAGTGGCCTGCACCAAGGTGACCCGACTATGCCCGCTCTCCCCGGCGGGCCCTGGCCAAGTCATGCCGATGGGCTCTTTACCTCTGTCCGCAAAGGCGTGCAACAGCCCATCAAGGCCGAATACGCTGCCCCGCAGCCCGCTGCTGATCGCCACAGGTTCAAGGCCAAAACTGACGTTCAGTTCGCCGCGGTTATCGAAAAAAGCGTTGCGAATGACTTCGGCCTGCTTAAGCTGCGCAATCACCTCGGGGCGCACCAGAAAGCCATCGCCGGCACTCGATTGCAGCGCGTCGAGGTTGTCTTTGAGGAACACGGTGAGGTACTGATCCTCGAAGCGCTTCAGTTGGCCTTGGGGGCCAAAGAACGCCTCGAAATCCTTGAGCGACACATCCGGGCCGGCCGGGTCGATGGGATAGCGCGATGCTAAACGCTCCAGGTAGACGCTGTATACCTCGGCGCCCCAGCGCTGCTCCAGTTCCTGCAACGCCATGACCATCAGCACCTGCGAGGTTTGCTCAGCCAGTTGGCGTACCTGACGGTTCAGCGGCTCAGGTAGCCCTGTAGCAATGCGTTGCAGATTACGAATGGGGTCAGGGTCTTTTTCCGAGAAGCGGCTCAACGCTACCGCGAGCGCCGCCCTGCCCCGATTCGAGTTGTCCTGCACCGCCTTTGCATAATCGTAGACGGCACTGATGGCCTGCAACGTTTCGTCGTAATAAGACGGTTTATCGCCCAGAACGTCGAGCATGCCGGACAGGCCGGCGAAGGAACGGTAGATACCCATCGCCTGGGCGTGCGCCTGCTGGGCGGGCTGCGATTGCTTTTCGCTGTCCGCCCCCTGCGGATAGATCATCGTGTTGCCACGCACCGTTTCCAGCAGTCGACGTATCGGCGCGGCGGGCCCTGTGACCTGCTCTAGCACACTCAATGCATGCGTGAGGTCGCTGAACTCGGTCACCGAGAACTGGTTCAGCACGCGCCGCCAACTGTCGATGTAGTCTGCGCTGTACAGGGCACGCAACCGCTCGGTCAGGGCTTGTCGGTCTACCTCTGAATAGTCGAGGTGTCGTCGCTCGCCCAGCACCCATTGATCAATCAGGGCAAGGTCGGTCGCATTTTGGCTGTGCTGATCGAAGTAGTCCCGAAAACCACTCGCAGTCAACAAGGGTGCTAGGGACAGGTTGCCATCGACCCCCGCCTGGTGATCACGCTCGGCCAGTGACACATACACGATATCGAATGCCGGGCCGATTTCGTTGCGCAAATCCAGCTCACCGTGCAGTTGCTCCTGCGCCTGCTGCCGCAGGCCAATATAGACCCGTTGGGCCAATGGCAGCTTGCGCAACTGCTGCTGTGCTTCGGCCACCATCTGCCGATACTCGGGCAGCTCGACGTCGGCATAAGCCAGTGCGTATTTGAGGTGCCGCATCAACGCGACCTGCAATTGCCCCTGCCCCGGATATGCCTTCTGCCATTCACGGGCCATCCACTGCTCTACCAGCTCCGGTCGGCGGTTATTGCGATCCTCGATCATACGGTAGATGCGCAATGCCGACAGTTGCTCATCACTCCCGGGGATAGACCGTTTGATGGTGGCCGCCACACCGCCTGCGATTGCCGGTAGGAAGCGCCTGGCTAGGGCATTCAGGTAAGCCTGGTCCACCTGTGGGCCAATGGCTTTGCCTTGGTACAGTCCCATGTCGGTGAACACGGTCCAGCCTGAACGGTAATCGCCATACAGGCTCACAGCTTCGCGGATGTCATTCAGGGGCATCAGCAGACTACGCCCGGTCAGATCGTCTTTTGCGTCCATGCTCGTTTGAGTGAACGCGTTACTTTTCTCCAGTACATGCTCCGCCTTGTCGCGGTTAACGCTGTAGAAATGCAACCAGCCACCGGCCATGGCCAGCCCGCACAACCCCGCCGCCACTGCACCACCTTTCAACAGCTGCGTCTTGTACTGAACGACCTTCTGGTTGTCGCCCGCCAAGCCGGCTTCGGGATAGACCACCCGTTGCAAGAGCTGCTGGGCGAAGTACACCACCGAGGTGCCTTGCGGTTTGGTTGACAACGCCGGCGAAGCAAAGGCGAAGGCGCGGGCTGAAGCATCGGCAAAGAGGTTACGCACCTCGCCCCGCTGATAAACCGAAGAAAAGTACAGGCCCCGCACCAAGGCAGGTGTGCTGTAGCGATCGCTGCCCAGGACATCGCCCAGAAAACTCAGCAACAGGTTTTGGGCGCCGCTCAATTCCTTGAGCAGTGAGTAAGCGCTCTTGCGGCACGCACTTGGCGTTCCCATCGTCGCACTCATCATCCGATCGCCGAGTCGCCCAACGAAGTCCAAATAGGCGCTACCCAACTCCTCAAGCCAGGCATCGAAGTCCTTCACCGACGCCAAGGTGAAGGTGAACCCCTGCACCTCTTCGCGCTCGCGTGCCGGTAGTTTGGCAAAAAGTTCGTCAAAGCCGTCCAGCAAGTCGAACTTGCTCATCACCACGTAGAGCGGTAACCGGGTACCCAGCTCCCCACCCAGCTCAGTCAAGCGAGCACGCAACACGAAGGCCAAGTCACGGCGCTCAGTTGCCGACCGTGCGAATAGGTTGACCATGTCCACCAGCAATACCACGCCGTTGAGCGGACGTCGGCTGCGGTTGTCTGCGAGCCAGCCGATCAGGTGCAGCCACAAGCGTCGCTCGATGCCAGGTGGTAGACCGATGGGTTCTACATTCGGGCCTGCTGTTTCATCCACTTCAACCGTCTCGACCTCCCCTTCGGCGCCACTGGTCACAGGCTGCTTGATGGGATCAGCCACGACCACTGGCTGTTCAGGCTGACTGATGAACTCGCCTGGCGGATCGATCAACACGGCATCGTCGCCAACCCACCAATCGATGCCAAAAGCCAGGTCCGGGTCTGTCGTGGCCCGCTGGCTTGCGCTGCGCTCGGTACGCGTCAGTGCAAAGCGCTGATCCGAACGGCTGACAAAGCTGGACTTTCCTGCATTCTCTTCGCCAAGGATGAGATACCACGGCACATCGTAGAGATGCCTTCGCCCACCCTGGCTATCGCGCAACCGGGCCAGGCTGGTGTCGAGCAAACGTTGCTGGGCCTGGACATACGCCAAGCTGGGGTCTTCGACCTGACGCGCCTGTCGTTGCTGTTCGCGCACGATCAAACGGTTACGCCGATGCACCTGCGCACTCCAGATCAGCAGTGGCAGGGCCATCAGCAGCACAGTTGCCGCAATGCGAACGGGTAGATCAGCCAGTGGCTGCCGCTCATCCCAACGCCATTCAGGCCCCAACCACCAGAGCCAGACCAATGCTGCTGCAATACCAATGATTATGGCAGCAACAACGACGGGCATTGCTTGGCGCTGCAACAACGACAAACCATGTAGGAAATAATCCTTTTTCAGTTTCATAGCGGTAAACCTTACCGACTGCATTTTCGAAGATGGAGGCACTTACGATGCGCACACTTCGAAAGACAGTAACAGCACTGCAAAACACTGTTCAATGTTATTTATTGAGAAATACCCGCTAACACTTTTCTTGCAGACGACAGGCAATAACTTGAACTATGAAAAGGAGTACGTATTGCATCAGAACCTTCTAATCCCGCAACTTGTAGGAAATTTCCCACGAATTGACTGGAATCTTTTCTCGCAGCGACGAGAGCCACCCGATTAGAGTCAAAAAACGATAAACATGAAGTTTAAAGATTGGTTCATACAGGAAAAACGGCACCTCCAACAATTGGGCGACGACTTTGTCGAGGACAACCCACGGCTGGCCCCGTTCCTCGGCCGAACGGCCTCGGGGGAGGATGTCGAACGCGTGATGGAGAACTTCGCGTTTCTCACCGCTCGCCTGGTGATGAAGATTGAAGACCATCTGCCCGAGCTGACCCATCCGCTGCTGCAACTGCTCTGTCCTAACGTCCTACGGCCATTGCCCAGCGTCACGATGATGCAGTTCCAGCTCATCGACCACGCCTTGAGCGAGACCCAGGTGTTGCCCAAAGGCACACCGGTGTTTTCCCGCCCGCTCGAAGGCGTGAGTTGCGAGTTCCGCACCTGTGCGGACCTGGCCATCGCCCCGTTAGAAATCCGTAACATCACAACATTGCGCAGTGCCGAAGCGCCCGTAGTGCGCATCGACCTGGGCGCCTTATCCGAACAACCGCTGGGGCGCATGAAGTGCGACCACCTGCGCTTTCACCTGGCGGGCGGGAGCCATAATGCACTGACCTTGTACCAGTGGCTGTCGCAGCATTTGGACAAGCTGTACCTGCACATCAACCAGTACCGCTTCACACTGCCGCCCACTGTCGCTTTCGTCGGCTTCGAGAAGGAGGAATCACTGTTGCCCAGCGCCGGCGAACACCTGGACGGCTATCGCATTCTGCAAGAGTTTCTCTGGTTCCCCGAGCGTTTCTACGGTTTCTGTATCGAAGGGCTTTTAGCCTACTGGCCCGACGAGGCCGCAGCGCACATCCAACTGGAATTTCGCTTCAATGCCCCTCTTCCGCCTGATCTACTGATCGACCAGACGACGATCCTGCTCAACTGCATCCCCGCCATCAACCTGTTTTCCTGCTCGGCGCAACCCATGCCGCTGAATGGGCAGGCGCTGCGTGAGACCATTCAAACGGCGCGGCGTGACGGCGCGCAAGATGAGATCTTCTGCATTGATCGTGTCAGCAGCCAGCGCCAGAAAACCCGGGAGCATCTGCGGGAGTTCAAACCCTACGATTCCCTCGACCCCAGTTTTCCACTAGCGGAGGCGCAGCCCACGCCTTACTACAAGCTGGATCTCGAACAGAACCCGATCACTGAAAAGGTGGAGCACCGCTTACGCCTGGTGCATCGTAACCTTACGCCTTACCTGGCTCAGCAAGAGGCACTGAGCATCGAGCTGACCTGTACCAACGGCGCCCTGGCGCAGCAGTTGGAGGTGGGCCACATCGATGTCACAACGCAAGGTACGCCCTCATTCGTCACCTACCGCAACCTGTCACGGCCCAGCCGCACATACCCGCCGTTACTGCAGAGCGGTGGTCAGGGTGAGCGACACTGGGCGCTGATTTCCAACCTCACCTTGAACAATCTGTCGCTCTCCTCGCCGTCTGCGTTCGCCTCGGTACTGCGGGCCTACGACTTCGTGGCCGTGCACGACCTGCAACAACAACGCCTAACTTCGCAGCGGCTGGATGCCATCAAGCAGGTGGACAGCGAACCGTATGACTGGTTGATCAAGGGCCAGCCCGTGCGCGGCCGGCGCACCACGCTGCACATCGATCCTGCCGGCTTTGCGTGCGAGGGGGAACTGCAGCTGTTCGGCAATGTGCTTTCCCACTTCATGGCGTTGTACGCCAGCAGCAATTCCTTTCATCAACTGCAGGTCGTCAATACGGCGAATGCAACCCGCCAGCTTTGGCCTGCCCAGACCGGGCGGCAGCCGGTGATGTGACCAGGAGGTCCTCCTTATGGCCGTTACATCCTCTCAAACGTATGACAAGGATCAGATAGACACGCGCGAATCGCCTTCACTGAGCGAGCTATTCCCGCAAGTCGATGCCCTGGGATTCGACACCCGCTCGAACACAGGCAACCCCATCCACGACATCGCCTCGCCGCTGCTCGGCTTGGTCATTCGCATGGAGGGTACCGAGCAGTATGACCATGTCGAACAGCTGTACGCTCATGTCAAAACCATGATCCATGGAATGGTCGAGGAAGTGCGCCAACTTGAGCACTGCGATGAAGGTGACCGTGTAGTGTTCTCCTACTGCCTGTGCTGCGTGGTGGACGAAGCGGTGATGGCCACACCGTGGGGACGCGAGTCGCCCTGGAAGGCGCAGTCCTTGCTCAGCGCCATCCATCAAGAGACCTGGGGCGGCGAGAAATTCTTCAGTGTGCTCGAACGCCTGCTAGAGGCGCCGGAGAATCGCTATGACCTGTTCGTGTTCCTGTTCTGGTGCCTGGCATTGGGCTACCGAGGCAAGTATGCCAACCAAACCAACGGCGATCAGGAGCTGGATATCTGGATGAATCGCTTGCACGAGCGAATCATTGAGCTGCGCGGCAGCCGGCCTACCGCCGAACGTTTGACCGATCCTTTCACCAACGTGGCACCCCGGCACTATCGCATGAACCGTCAACTGCCCTGGTGGACACCGTGGGCGGTCATGGGCGTGTGCTGCACCGGCATCTATCTGTACTTCACCACCAAACTCAACGGCATTACCCAACAGGTGTTGGCATCACTGCAGACCATGCTCCAGCAATAACTTCAGCAAGGCTGTCTTGATATGACTCAACAGTCACCGTACCTATAGGCACGGCCAGTACGGTTATGCCCATAAAAATAAATAGCGCTGCATTTAGAGAAACTTCCTACAACTTTTTAGGACGTGATAACGGCGACCTGGAATGGATTCCTCGCTACGGTCTTGAGTGCACTGATGCCGCGCGTTCTATATACGCGTTCGGCCCCATGAACCTGCCCGAAAGGATGAACAGCAGGAGTTCGCATGAGCAACTTGAATGATGTGCGTTTTACTTTCAGCACCCCCGCCGATGAGGCCATCAATTTCGACGTGGTGTCGTTCGAACTGAATGAGGCCGTGAGCGAGCTGTATCGGCTGGACATCGAACTGGTCAGCTTTGCCAACGACGCCGACTTCGCCACCCTTCTCGACCAACCCGCCGTGCTGACCATCTGGCAGCAGCAGGAAGCCGTGCGCCATGTGCACGGCCTGATCAGCAGTTTCGAACAAGGCAAAACCGGCCACCGCCGCACTCGCTACCGCGCCGTGATCGAGCCGCAACTGGCCCGCGCAAGCCTGCAGTCCGATTGGCGCATCTTCCAGCACCGCCCGGTCCCGCAGCTGTTAGAGGAACTGTTCCGCGAACGCCAATGGGGCACTTTGATCCAGTATGTGGTCAACCCACACCAGAGCCGCGAGTACTGTGTCCAGGCCGGTGACCTGGACCTGGGTTTCTTCTGGCGCCTGTCGGCCGAGGAAGGCTTGATCTGCACCTTCGAGCACAGCGCAGCCAACCACGTGGTGATCCAGACGGATCACATCAGCAATTTCGGTAGCCTGGAAGGCGAGCCAGTATTGTATGTCGCCAACCGCGGCGGCATGGAGCAGCAACCCTGCCTGCGCCACTTCGCCTACCGCGAACAGGTACGCACCAGCAAGCAGGTCCAGCGCGACTACACCTTCACCCACCCACGCTACAACCATGAGCACACCATGTTCCCTCAGGACATGGGCAATCAAAGCAACGACTACGAACGCTACGACTACCCTGGCCGCTACAAGCACGACAATGCCGGTAAGCCGTTCACCCAGACCAAAGTCACTGCCCTGTTCGGCGATGCGCGCGTGGCCGAGGTCGAAGGCGATGATGCTCGCCTGCAACCGGGTATCGCCTTCCAGCTGGCTGGCCATGCCCGCGAGGACATGAACATCCTCTGGCGGCCACTGCGCATCACCCACAGGGGCCGCCAGTTTACGGCACTGGAAGAGGATGCTGCCGAAGCCGAAGTCGGCACGTCCTACACCCTTACTGCGACCTTGATTCCGGCGCAAGTCGAATGGCACGCCCCTGCCCGCCCCAAACCGGTAATCGAAGGCCCGCAGATGGCCAAGGTAGTCGGGCCACCCGGTGAGGAAATCTACTGCGACGAGCACGGCCGTGTGCGCGTGCAATTCCCCTGGGACCGCCTAGGCCAGGACGATGAGAAAAGCTCGTGCTGGGTGCGGGTCACTCAAGCCTGGGCCGGCGCCACCTGGGGCCACATGGCCATTCCCCGGATCGGGCAGGAAGTGGTGGTCAGTTTCCTCAACGGCGACCCCGATCAGCCGATGATCACCGGGCGCAGTTATCACATCGTCAACCGCCCGCCGTACCGCTTGCCTGAGTTCAAGGCACTCAGCCCGATCCGCAGCAAGGAGCACCACGGCAAACGCCACAACGAACTGCGCCTGGACGACACCACCGGGCAGATCAGTGCGGCGTTGATGAGTGACCACGACCACTCGGCACTGAACCTCGGTTACCTTACCCATCCTCGCCACTTTGGCGGCAAGCCGCGTGGGCAAGGCTTCGAGCTGCGCACCGATACCCACGGTGTGGTTCGTGCGGGTGGCGGGCTGCTGCTGACGACGGAGGCGCGCAGCCGTGCCACCGAGCATCACACCGACTTGGCGGAAACCGCCGAACGCCTGAAGACCGCCCAGGAGTACCACACCACCTTTGCCAGTGAAGCCCGCGATCACCTGGCCCAGGAAGGCGGCGATCAGGATGAAGTGGGTGATGCCCTCAAGGCCCAGCACGACGCCATTCTCGGCAGCGGTGGCAACCCTGAAGCCAACCGTTTCCCCGAACTGGCCGATCCGCAACTGGTGATCGCCAGCCCAACCGGCATCGCCACTACCACACCGCAATCCACCCACATCGCCAGCGGCGAACACCTGGGTCTGAGCACGGGCGGCCACACCAGCCTGGCCATCGGCAAGCGCCTGTTGATCAGTGCCAGTCGGGGCGTGCGGCAGTTCGTGCAGAGCATGGGCTGGCGATTAGTCGCGGCTTCCGGCGACATCAACCTGAAAGCGCTCAAGGACAACATCAACCTGCTGGCCAAGCTCAAGGTCAGCGTCACCGCCGAACGGATCACCCTCAGCGCCAAGGAGGAACTGGTGATTCAAGCCGGCGGCAGCAGTACGACCTACAACGCGGGCGGAATTCTGCACGCCACGGCTGGGCAGTACACGGCACACGCTACTGACTTCATCTACAAGGGCTCAAAAAGCCAAGCAGCGGCATTTCCCGAGGACATCAAGGCGGGTAACGGCAATCTGGAGCTGTTCCAGCACTACGCGAACAACCATGCGTTCAAGGGCGCCGAGTACGAAGTTGAGGATGCTTTGGGCCAGATCGTCAAAGGCACATTAGATGATAACGGGTTCGCTGCCATTTCCGGACTCGCCACTGGGCCAGTGAAAGTTCTGTTCGGCCGTGACCGCACCAAGGCCATCTCGGCAACACCGTTCGCGGAGCAGTCCTCACCACCCACCGCCGATCAAAAAGCGCCTCTTACCCCAGCTGCGGCAATGCAGGAAGCCGTGAGCCAACTCATCAAATCCGGCGAGCTGGAAGCTCACGATGCCAAGCAATTCACCCAATCCGCCATTAAGTCAGCCCCGTTGAAAGAGCTCTCGCTTCCGATGGCGCGCCCCACTACAAGGACAACCCAACATGGATAGGTGTGGCGGGGTAGTTGCCCCTAAAGAGACCTTCGATGAGGAGGACGTAAGAGCTGGCACCGAAATGCTAGCCAAATGGCTCACGGACCTCACAGGAGACATTGTCAACTGGAGGACAGTCATCTCTGTTGGCGAAGTTCTCCCTGTAGCCGGGTCCATCTTTGCTGCAACAGATGCCATTGGCGACATCATAGAACTGGCCAAGGGTGACAGTGCCTATCGGGCTGACCCGTTCAACTGGGTAGGTCTTGGTATCAATCTGTTTGCTATCGCGCCACTGCCTGGTGTCGGGCCCGCACGGATAGTCATGCGCCCAGCGCTGAAGTCGCTAAGAGCCGCGTCCAAGGACGGCATTGCTCAAGCACTGCTCATAACGATTGAAGAGGCACTTGCCGAGGTTTGTCCGGGAGAGCTTGAGGAGTTCATTGGGGAGATCGAAGCGCAGTTGCAGAGCATTCTTGCCAGCTTCGCCAAGAAGATTGTCGAGGTCTGCAAGTTCCTCGCTGACTTGATCCGGTCGGTGGCAGATGGAACGGTGAAGGATGTCGCCTTGACGGCCCTGTTCCCCGGTATGCGGCTGGTGGCTGAAGCATCTGACTACTTCAAACGAAAGACCGGGATTGGCTTCAGCAAAAACCAACTGGGCTTCGGAGAGAGCGAAAAGCTGAAAACCCTGCTTGAGCCTGTCGCACAAAGCCTTGAAAGCATCGGGCGTATGGCAGGCAACAAGATAGTTGCCATCGGCAGTAAGACGGACCCAGGCAGCATCGCTTCAATTCTGAGTGTACTCAGACTGGCTCTGATCAAAAGAGGATACAAGCCGAGACGAAGCAGCATCGCGCCTGGCTCAACCAGCCAAAGCCGTAACGTGCAGGGCCGTCAGGGTACCGAGGCGGCTCCAGGGCAGCGGGCAGCAAAGGCAGATCCAAACTGCAAGAAACGCGGTACGAAAGCGGGTACTAACTGCAGCATCAGCTTCGCCACAGGCAGCGAAACAATCGTACACACCGATTTCCAGCTACCTGGCGTGTTCCTCATCGAGTGGAACCGCACCTATCGCTCTTCATTATCCGCATTTGACAACGGCCCCTACGGATCACGCTGGATCACGCCGTTCGCAGCTCGCTTCGATCTGGTCGAAGATCAACTCACCTATCATGGCACTGACGGCAGAAGTCAAAAGTACTCACTGCCGAAGCTCAAAGGCAGTCATTACGATTCCATCGAGAATGTGGTCATTGCTCGGATCGCCAAAGACACCCTTGCCCTGCTCAGGGGTCATGAGAGCCAAGAGATCTATCAGCGGCACGGCAACCAGTTCCGCTTGAGCACCATCAAGAACAAGGGCGGTTCCAGCATTGCCCTGCACTACGAACATTGTGTAGGCGACAGCGCCGTGCTGTCCGACCTGGTGACCTATCAACACGGCACACCTCATCACCATATCCATACGACAATTGATAATCAGGGACGTGTCATCGCGCTTTGGCTGATGGATGAAGGTCAGCCACAGCGCCAACTGGCGTCATACACCTATGACACACACGGCGACCTGTGCAGCGCCAAGGGCGAGCATGGGACCGAGTGGACGTATCAGTACAAGCACCACCTCGTAACACGTTATACCGACCGCACCGGTCGGGGCATGAACCTCGAATGGCTCGGAGAAGGTGCTGATGCCAAAGCTGTTCGCGAGTGGGGGGACGATGGCAGCCTAGACACTCGATTGAGCTGGGACCCGAACATCCGCCTGACACGCATCGTGGATGCCAACGGCAATGAAACCCAGCACTTCTGCGACATTCTCGGCTACCCCTATCGCATCATCCATCCCGACAGGAACGAGGAATGGATTTACAGGGATGCCGCCAAGAACGTCACCCAGCACATCCACACGGATGGCAGTAGCGATGTCTATGCCTACGACGAGCGCGGCAACCTACTCCAGCACACCCGCCCGGACGGCTCATCAATCCACCATGCCTATGACGATCTGGACCAGCGCTTCAAGACCCGCGATGCCGAGGGCGGCCTGTGGAAATATGACTACGACCAGCGCGGCAACATCATCGAAACCCAGGATCCGCTGGAGAACAAGACGCTCTATTCCTACAACAGCGGCAACCTGCCCATCGCCATCACCGACGCCAACGGTGGTGAGAAGAAACTGGCGTACAACAGTGATGGGCAGCTGACCAGCTACACCGACTGCTCAGGCAAGACCACGCAATGGAAATACGACGCGCTGGGTCAACTTGCCAAACTCATCAACGCCGCTGGCGAGATCACCGAGTACCAGTACGAAGCCGGCCAACTGGTGCTGCTCGTCCATCCGGACAAGACTACGGAACGCTTCGAGCGCGATGCCGAAGGTCGGCTGCTCAGCCACACCGATGCCCTGCATCGCCGAACCACATGGACCTACAACGAAGCCGGGTTGATCTACCAACGCTTCAACGCCAACGACACCACCCTCACCTACCACTGGGACAAGCTCGGCCAACTCGTGCGCCTGCGCAACGAAAACAACAGCGAAGCCAGCTTTAAGTATGACCCTGTAGGTCGACTGCTTAAGGAAACCGGCTTCGATAAAGAAACCACCCACTACCTCTACGACAACGGCAGCAACCTGCCCACCCGCCGTGTGGATGGCGACAGAACCACCCACTTCGAGTACGACCCCATGGGCCGGCTTATCCAGCGCAAGGCCGGACGACGTGGCGGCGAGAAGTGGGAGGTTGAGACCTTTGCCTATGACGGTAATGGCAAGCTGCTGCTTGCTAACAACGGTACCTGCAGGCTGCAATGGTTCTACGATGCAGCAGGCAACAACACGCGTGAGCATCAGTGGCTGGATTATTTGGTCAAGCCGCAGGTGGCCGTGCTCAAGCACGAGTACGATGTCCTCAACCAACGCATCGCCACCACCCGCCCCGATGGCCACCGGGTTAGCTGGCTAACCTACGGCAGCGGTCACCTGCTCGCGCTCAAACTCGATGATCAGGAGTTGATTAGTTACGAGCGTGATGACCTGCACCGAGAGATCGGCCGCGTTCAGGGCAATGGCCTGATCCAGCGCCAGACCTGGAGCCCGAATGGCCAATTGCTGGAACAGACGCTGGCTCGACAAGGCGAGTCCAAACGCATAGCGGCCCGCACCTATCGCTACGACGAGGCTGGTCAGTTACACCACATCAAGGACTTGAACCGTGGTGATCTGCGCTATCGCTATGACCCAGTAGGGCGCTTGCTCGAAGCCAGCCTTAACTACGAGAAGGAAACGTTTGCCTTCGACCCGGCGAGCAACCTGCTGGACCCCGAAGCTCCACCGGGGCCCAATCCACACTCGCCGCGCAAGCTCATGGACAACGTGCTGCGCAGCTACTGCGGCACGCAGTACCGCTACGACGAGCGCGGCAATCTGCTGGAGCGGATTGAGAACGGCAAGACCGGCAAGTTTACCTGGGACCTGTATGACCGCCTGCGTCGATACGAGGATGATCGACTGGTTGTCGAGTTTGGATATGACGCCTTAGGCCGCCGTGTCTACAAGGACTCGCGCTCGAAGTACCGCAACCGGGTCCAGGCCGGACCGGTCTGGAACGAGAACGCACGACGTGCGCTGGATGAAAAACTGGGCTGCGATCTGACGCTATTTATCTGGGACGGCGACACACTGGCGTTCGAGCAACGCGGCAGGGATGGCAAAGGGCAGACCAAACATTATGTGTTTGAACCAGGCACCTTCGTTCCGGTCGCGCAAGGGGTGATGAATCACATTGAGGAGATGTTGCGGCAGCCGAGCTATGATTTTCCGTATGACATCGACCGGGATCCGATCTGGCAACAGAAACCGGCACCGAGATCTATTGAGAAGGTTGACTGGTATCAATGCGATCACCTTGGAACACCTAGAGAACTCACCAATGATCTTGGACGCATTGCTTGGAGCAGCAACCACAAGGCCTGGGGGCAAACAAGTACAAATATTGGCAACAGCTCCAACGGCGAGATGCGCAATAGCCAATGGCATTTCCAAGGACAATATTTTGACATCGAAACAGGTTTGCACTACAACTACCACCGATACTACGATCCCAACACAGGCAGATACATCACCAAGGATCCCATTGGATTCATAGGCGGAATTAATGTTTACAACTACGCCCCAAATCCTACAGAGTGGATTGATCCATTAGGACTAGCGCGGAATTGTCAGCTGGGGAGATACGCGGACCTTACTGGACAAGGCCATGAAGGAGACAGCTTAGATGCACATGAATTCATACGACATCAAGCACTCCGGCAGATGGGAGTAACGTCTTCCGCTGCGCGGAACCCCAACAACCCCTCGATAGCCATTCCGCGCCCCATGCATACAGCCGCACACAGAAATGAGTCCGCGCTGGCTGAAAAACACTTAAACTTAGGAATCAATCAGTTCGATTTC
This sequence comes from Pseudomonas sp. B21-031, assembly GCF_024748985.1. Classification (NCBI taxonomy): domain Bacteria; kingdom Pseudomonadati; phylum Pseudomonadota; class Gammaproteobacteria; order Pseudomonadales; family Pseudomonadaceae; genus Pseudomonas; species Pseudomonas sp. B21-031. Next base: position 3,090,742 of record NZ_CP087181.1, read on the forward strand.
AACAGTTCTGGTACACCAAGTAAACGACAAATGGATGTTTGGCAAGGCGCCCTAAGGCAAGCAGGCGTCCCAGCATCACAGGCAAGGAGACTAAGGGTTCAAGCCAATCAATTCATCAACTGCGATTGTTTCTGCCCATAGGAGTTTATTACTTTGAAAAAACTAACATTCTCAGCCCCTCCCAAAAAAGATGAGGCATTCCTAGGGGGGAGTCCGCGCCTGCCCCAAAACATAGCATGGCCGCATGACTCCCAAGGCTGCCCGTTAATGCACCTAATCAGCCTACCCGCAAGCTTTGTTAACGACAACAGCCATGAGATCTCAGTAAATCACGGACTTACCATCTCTGTATTCACCCCCTTCGACACCAACCCTCTAAATCACATCCATAAAGCAATGAATGAAAATGGCATTGCTATTGCGTACTCAGTCGCGAACACTGAAAGAAATGAACATCCCTTTCCCCTCAAAAAATCCCCAATCGGGGCGGAGGAAACAAACGAACCAGACAGCAGTGCAAATGGGGTATCTAAAGTAGGGGGAATACCCTGCTGGATACAAGACGACGAGAGCAACGGATTGGTTTTCTTTATGCAAATCGATGAATACGACCTAGACGCGCTGTTCCCAGACCACAGAGGCCTATTCGCAGGAGGCATGAGTTACCTACTTTTGTCCCCAAACATCTCTGAGGGCGGCACTGAGGCAGGACTCTTAAAGATACAAACTTCCTAAAGGCGAAATTTTATGAACCACATCGTTCGCCTTGGCGATAAAAAAGATCATGGAGGGTATGTAGTTGAATGTATCCCGCATACAAACCTCAACGGCAAACCGATGGCCGGCAAAGGCAACATGGTTTTCTGCCCTCTATGCAAAGGCAATTTCCCCATCATCGATGGCAGTGACAGCTACCGAGTCGATGGCATCCCCGTCGCACTCGACGGCATGAAGACCGCGTGCGGCGCCAGCCTGATCGCCAGCGCTTCACACGGCAGCGTCCATCGCTGAGGCAACCGACCCAATCGGGGTAGGCGAACAACAGACATCCCAGCAGTATGTCTGTTGCCGCCACTCTAAGCCTGCCCTGCTTCAGGAACATGAAAGCGAATAGATCTACCAGCGATACGGCAACCAGTTCCGGCTGAGCACCATCAAAAACAAGAGCGGCTCCAGTATTGCCCTGCACTACGAGCATCGCGTAGCCGACAGCGCCGTACTCTCCGATCTGGTGACCTATTAACACGACACGCCCCATCAGCATATCCACACGCAGATTGATGATCACGGTAGCGTCATTGCACGTTGGCTGATGTACGAGCGCCAGCCACATCGTCAACTGGCGTCATACACCTACGACGCACAAGGCGATCTGTGCGGCGCCAAGGACGAACATGGGGCGCAATGGAGGAACCAGTACACGCACCATCTCGTAACACGTTATACCGACCGCACCGGTCGGGGCATGAACCTCGAATGGTTCGGAGAAGGTGCTGATGCCAAAGCTGTTCGCGAGTGGGGGGACGATGGCAGCCTAGACACTCGACTGAGCTGGGACCCGAACATCCGCCTGACCCGCATCGTGGATGCCAACGGCAATGAAACCCAGCACTTCTGCGACATTCTCGGCTACCCCTATCGGATCATCCATCCCGACAGGAACGAGGAATGGATTTACCGGGATGCCGCCAAGAACGTCACCCAGCACATCCTCACGGATGGCAGTAGCGATGTCTATGCCTACGACGAGCGCGGCAACCTACTCCAGCACACCCGCCCGGACGGCTCATCAATCCACCATGCCTATGACGATCTGGACCAGCGCTTCAAGACCCGCGATGCCGAGGGCGGCCTGTGGAAATATGACTACGACCAGCGCGGCAACATCATCGAAACCCAGGATCCGCTGGAGAACAAGACGCTCTATTCCTACAACAGCGGCAACCTGCCCATCGCCATCACCGACGCCAACGGTGGTGAGAAGAAACTGGCGTACAACAGTGATGGGCAGCTGACCAGCTACACCGACTGCTCAGGCAAGACCACGCAATGGAAATACGACGCGCTGGGTCAACTTGCCAAACTCATCAACGCCGCTGGCGAGATCACCGAGTACCAGTACGAAGCCGGCCAACTGGTGCTGCTCGTCCATCCGGACAAGACTACGGAACGCTTCGAGCGCGATGCCGAAGGTCGGCTGCTCAGCCACACCGATGCCCTGCATCGCCGAACCACATGGACCTACAACGAAGCCGGGTTGATCTACCAACGCTTCAACGCCAACGACACCACCCTCACCTACCACTGGGACAAGCTCGGCCAACTCGTGCGCCTGCGCAACGAAAACAACAGCGAAGCCAGCTTTAAGTATGACCCTGTAGGTCGACTGCTTAAGGAAACCGGCTTCGATAAAGAAACCACCCACTACCTCTACGACAACGGCAGCAACCTGCCCACCCGCCGTGTGGATGGCGACAGAACCACCCACTACGAGTACGACCCCATGGGTCGGCTTAGGCCGCCGTGTCTACAAGGACTCGCGCTCGAAGTACCGCAACCGGGTCCAGGCCGGACCGGTCTGGAACGAGAACGCACGACGTGCGCTGGATGAAAAACTGGGCTGCGATCTGACGCTATTTATCTGGGACGGCGACACACTGGCGTTCGAGCAACGCGGCAGGGATGGCAAAGGGCAGACCACGCACTATGTTTTTGAGCCGGGGACCTTCATCCCCGTGGCGCAAGGCGTGATGAATAATATTCAGGAGATGCTGCATCAGCCGAGATATGAGTTTCCGTATGACATTGATCGAGATCCAGTTTGGCAAAACAAGCCGACTCCGAAGCCGTTCGACACTTTTAGCTGGTATCAGTGTGATCAGCTGGGTACGCCAATGGAAACTACCGGCGTCAGCGGAGAGATACTTTGGAAGGGAAACTACAAACCCTGGGGAAGCACAGTAGAACAGATCGGCATCGCCCCGCCAGACCATGAATACAACATCCGCTTTCAAGGTCACCACTTCGACGGAGAAACAAACTTACATTACAATAGATATCGATACTACGCGCCCGCCACCGGTCGCTTCATAGGTGTTGATCCCATTAGGTTTTCCGGAGGCCTAAATGTATACCAGTACGCCCCAAATCCTACGGCTTGGATTGATCCATTCGGGCTATCCAGTTGCCCATGCAACCCATGTTCTAAATATGATATAGGTATATATAGCGACCTAAAAAGCCGGTCCATGCCTGGTGATAAGCTCGACATCAACCATGCGATGCAGGCCCAACCAGCCTCTCAGGTCATTCCCAACTACAACTATGTGTCTGCACCAGCAATTGCCGTCCCGAGGGCAGAGCACATACGAATTCCAACCCCAAAAAAAGGAATCTATACTGGAAGCGCAAGGCAGCTTCTTGCAAAAGACATAAGGGACTTAAGAGCTCATACAGGAGCACCAAATGAATGCCTTCAAAACTTGATAAGACTCAACAAAGAGACGTATCCTGCATCACTTGCCAAGTAAACAAAACAAAATGGAAAACACCATGACTAGAGAAGATTTTTTTTCACATATAGACACTCACGTCAAAGAAGCAACGGTTAGTGATCTGACAGATATATTCACGTCTCCGCCCGGAAGGAATGCTGACAAAACATTGAAAGCCATTGCGGACTGGCGCGCCTCCCTTAAGAAGGAAGATGTCGATATCCTTGACATGGTCATAGAGGAGACTGTAAAGGCAACGCTTTTTAGCTTTTTCTCAGTAATCGACGGCTCAAGAACTGTCGACAATGGTGTTGAAAAATTCATAATTTCAACGAGAGACTCACAGGGAGTTACAACACCAATAGCAAACACAGACTTTGATCTCCATAGTCACTTCGCGCCTGATTGAAGGATATCCTCAGTGAACAACATAGTAAGGATTGGTGACACGACGGATCATGGAGGTACTGTTACCGGATCGATTTCACACACAAACCTCAACGGCAAACCCATGGCAGGCAAAGGCAACATGGTCTTCTGCCCTCTGTGCAAAGGCGAGTTCCCAATCATCGAAGGCAGTGACACCTACCGAGTCGATGGCATCCCCGTCGCACTCGACGGCATGAAGACCGCGTGCGGCGCCAGCCTGATCGCCAGCGCTTCACACAGCAGCGTCCATCGCTGAGTTGATTAAACCAAGAAGAGAGAGCCTTCGGGTCGTGGCAAGCACCGGTAGCTACGCCCCCGCTCTCACAAGTTGATCTATACGGTATCTACAGCCATACCTAAACTCCCCTGCCGCTCTTCCAACAACTTCACAAACATACTCAAACTGCGCGAAACCGCCCCCCGCCGCCACACCAGCCAGGTCTTCAAATACCGAAAATCCTCCGACATCGGCCAGGCGCTCACCGTGCTGCAGCCCGGCATGTTGTCGAGCATGCTGCGCGGCATCATGGCCAACCCGGCACCAGCACTCACGCATGCCAGCATGCCGTGATACGACTCCATCTCGTGGATCTTGCCCGGCACAGCCTGATCCTGAACAAACCAGTTCTCGAAGTGGTGGCGGTACGAGCAGTTGGCCCGAAATGCGTAAATGTTCTCGCCGTTGACGTCTTGGGCGCGGGTTACCGGCGCATGGTTGAGGGGCGAGATGACCATCATCTCTTCCTCGAACACCGGCATGCCTTCCAGCGTCGGGTGCAACACCGGCCCATCGACGAACGCCGCGACCAATCGCCCAGACAGCACCCCTTCGAGCATCGTCCCCGACGGCCCGGTCGAGAGGTCCAGGTCGACTTTGGGGTAGCGCTGGTTATAGGCCGCCAGCAAGGCCGGGATCCGCACGGCTGCGGTGCTTTCCAGCGAACCCAAGGCAAAGGTGCCCTGCGGGTCTTCGCCGGCCACCGTTAGCCGCGCTTCGTGCACCAGGTCGAGAATGCGCCGGGTGTATTCGAGAAAGTTCCAGCCCGCTGGCGACAGGCGCAGGCGGCTTTTCTCGCGGATGAACAGTTCGACGCCCAGGTCTTCCTCCAGCTGTTTGATACGCGTGGTCAGGTTCGAGGGCACCCGATGGATATGCTGCGCGGCGGCACTGATGCTGCCTTGCTCGGCCACTGCCTTGAAGATTTCCAGTTGCACCAGGTCCACAGTCATTCTCCAAACGTGAATGTTTCGCTCATTATTATTCAGTTTTCATTAAATCCCTACACCACTAGTCTGGCGTCACGGATCAACAACAGCGAGAGTTTCCACCATGAGCGCGATCAGCAGCCTGACCCACGCCATCTCCCTCGACCCGCACAGCGGCGAGCAGATTGGCGCCTACCCGTTCGATACCGACGCCGCACTGGAAGCGGCGCTGCAACGCGCCAAGGTGGGCTATGGCCAATGGCGCCAGGTGTCGCTGGGTCAGCGCGGTGAGTGGTTGCTCGCCCTGGCCAACACGCTGGAAACCAAGGCCGAAGCGTTCGCGCAAATGATCAGCTGTGAAATCGGTAAGCCGATCACCCAGGCCCGTGGCGAAGTGAGCAAGTGTGTCGGGCTGTGCCGTTGGTACGCCGAGCACGGCCCTGCCATGCTGGCAGCGGAACCAACCCAGGTCGAAAAAGCGCGCATCGAGTACCGCCCGCTGGGCCCGATCCTGGCGGTGATGCCGTGGAACTTCCCGATCTGGCAAGTGCTGCGCGGTGCTGTGCCGGCGATCCTCGCGGGTAATACCTATGTGCTCAAGCACGCCCCGAACGTCATGGGCAGCGCCTACTTGCTGGGCGAACTGTTCAAGGATGCCGGCCTACCGGAAGGCGTCTTCGAAGTACTGAACGTCACGCCGGACGGTGTCACCCGCGCCATCAACGACCCTCGCATTGCCGCCGTGACCCTGACCGGCAGCGTGCGCGCTGGCATGGCGATCGGTGCGCAAGCCGGCGCCGCGCTGAAGAAGTGCGTGCTGGAGCTGGGCGGTTCGGACCCGTTCATCGTACTGGCCGATGCCGACCTGGATGCCGCAGTCAAGGCGGCCGTCATCGGTCGCTACCAGAACACCGGCCAGGTTTGCGCGGCGGCCAAACGCCTGATCATCGAAGAAAGCATCGTTGAAGCGTTCACCCAGAAGTTTGTCGAAGCAACGCGCCAGCTGAAGGTTGGCAACCCGCTGGAAGACGACACCTACATCGGCCCGATGGCCCGCTACGACCTGCGCGATGAACTCGATGGGCAGGTTCAGGCGACACTCGCCGAAGGCGCTACTTTGCTGCTGGGCGGCAACAAGATCGAAGGCGTGGGCAACTTCTACGCACCGACCGTGTTTGCCAACGTCACCCCGGAAATGACCGCGTTCAAGCAGGAACTGTTCGGGCCAGTGGCGGCGATCATCACTGCGCGGGATGCCGACCATGCCGTGGCATTGGCCAACGACAGCGAATTCGGCCTGGCGTCGACCATTTACACCGCCGACTATGCGCTGGCTGAACGCATGACCGCAGCACTGGATACCGGTGGCGTGTTCATCAACGGCTACTGCGCATCCGACCCCCGCGTCGCCTTTGGCGGCGTGAAGAAAAGTGGTTTTGGCCGCGAATTGTCGCACTTTGGTGTGCGGGAATTCACCAACGCGCAAACGGTGTGGCTGGACCGTAATTGACGGGACAATCGGGGCCGCCTGGCGGCCCCGATTTCCTCAGTCCCTGACCTGGTCCTTCACCCAGTCCAGCATTCCCCCCGGTACGATCAGTTCATGCCGTGCCCGCGAACAGGCGGTATACAACCCCGCCAGCATCCGCGCTCGTTCGTTGCGATTGCCCGCCGCCACGGGCGCGACCATCAGCTCCGGTGACACCATCACCCGGGCGAATTCCATGTTCTTCACGTCCCGCACCCGCCCCAGGAACAGCTTGGGCGCCTTGTCCCAGCGATAACGGCTCTTGGCCTTGGCGAAGTGCTCTGGCGTATAGCCCTTGCGCAGCATGTTGGCGACCGCCACGAAAGCTTTGTCATCGCCCTTGTCCTGCTCCAGCGCCTGCCAGCTGGCGTAGCGGAACAGCATGGGGTGACGCGGGCGGGTGCCGTAACGGTACAGCTCGATGCAGTCCTCGACGAACAGCTCGAAATCCTTGCGCGCACTCTTCAACAACACGAACGGCACCCCTTGGTGCGTAAGGCGCTGGAACCAGCCAAACAGGCCCCACTCGTCATCGACGATCAGTGCCGTGGGCTGCTCTGGCACCGTGACCGTATCGAAGAAACTGACCCGGGTGTAGTGCTCGGCACTGCCGCTGAATGCCGCCTGGATCTTGGCCGGGTGCGCCTGGATCAGCGGGTTGAGGACGTTATCCATCGCTGGCCCCGCGCGCAGCGAATGGTCGATGTAACGCTGGCGGATGAAGCCACCATGGTGCGGGCTCAGGCCATTGAGGTTCTGCAGCTCGTCGCCCAGGGTGATGATCGACTGCGGGCTGCGGTCCAGCACGGCGAGCATCGGTGCCGACAGCTCGTGGGCCTCGTCGACGATGACGTGGGTGTACCGACTGTCGATCATGTCAGCGGTCAGCGACAGCAGTTTGACCCGGTGGTAATCACGCACCGGCAGTTGAATCTCCCGCGCTGAGGGGCGAATCAGCTCCTGCCAGTACAGCCGGGCCTTTTCCAGCAGCACTTCCTGGTCCAGTGGCGAGGTGCCCGGCCCGGCCCAGGGCAAATGGTGCAGCTGGACCTCTGCATCGCCGCTGCGGCAGAAACTGCGCACGGCCTTGATGCACAAGGCAACCACGTCGCGGGCCGCGAGCGGGCCGATATCGGGGATATTCAGCCACTTCACCACCTGCGCCTCCTGCGGGCGCCAGGACAATTTGGTGCGGTACGGGTCACGCAAGCGCCAACCGTTGCTGGTGAGGTCTCGGTTGAGAAGCTCGTCTGCCAGTTGGCCGAAGGTCAGTGCGGTGTAGGCTTGGGCGTCCTTGACGCGTGCCTGCAACGCGCGCAGCTGGCCCTCGGTCAGGGCCAGCAGCAGCGTGCGCTGGGGGTCGAGCAAACGGGCGAACTGGTGAATCAGGAACGTCTTGCCGGTGCCGGCAAAGCCTTGCACCGCCACCGACTCGTCAACACCTGACAGAAACTCGCGCAGCAGGCGGTTTTGTTGATCGCTCAGCAGCAGGTCGCTGGCCAGCGATGGCAGATAAACCGGGTGCAGCGGCGTGACCTGTTGGCGGTAGGAATCGGCAAATTGGAAACTCCACTGGCCTTGGTCATCGTGCAGGTCCTCGACGTCGTATTTGACCTCGGCGGACAGCAAACCGATGCCATTCTCACCCAGCATGCCAAGGCCCATGGCGAATGCCTCGCGGTCGAAGTGCTGCGCCACCTGGCCTTGAAAGCGCCCCGGCGCGGCCGTTTCGACCTCGTTGGCGATGCGCACGATTTCGGCAAAGCGCCGCTCCTGAGCGTCGGCCGTTGCAGTGGCGGGCTGGCGTGGCAGATTTTGTACGAACAGCACCGCCGCGGCCTCCAGCAAACTGGCCGTCGGGAAAAAGTCGCTGGCGGTGGGTTCGCTGGCAAGGCGGTCGGCTTGGTCGCTGGGCAATGGCAGGTAGAACATCGGGACCTCGGGTGGGAACAGGTCGGCACGATAGCAACTTTCCGTGGGGGGTGCTGGGTTCAATGTGCCGGCTGCCGGCCCTCAGCCCCTGCCCCGCTTGAGGGTCTCGCTCGGCAACTCCTTGAACAGCTGCCGGTAACTCTCGGAAAACCGCCCCAGGTGCCAGAATGACCAGCGCATGGCGACTTCCGCTACCGTTACCTCGCCACCGCGCAACAAGTCCCGTCGCGCGCCGTTTAGCCGGCGTAACCGCAACCAAGTTCCCGGCGGCATACCGGTAAAGGCCTTGAACGCCTGCTGCAACTGGCGCAGCGAAACTCCGGCCACGTCAGCCAGTGCCACCAGGTTGAGGGTTTCTTCGGGGCAATCCGCCGCCCATTCACTGACTCGGCGCATGATCGAGCGCGCTTCACTGCGCCTGCCCAGCGCACCGCTGTCCAGCCGCTGGCAGGCACTGTCGAGGATGAACAGGCAGTCTTCCAGCAACTGTTCCGCCAGCGCCTGCCCCTGCAGCGGGCAATCGGCGTTGCCCAAACGGGTCAGGGTGGCGCTCAGCCAACTGCCGAACAAGGCGTTCTGGCCGCTGCCCAATGGCACCATGAACAAGCCTTCCAGGCGCTGCGTATCCAGGCCATGACGGGCCAGAAACGCCTGGTCGAACACCACGGCCACCTCTTCGTAGTTCTCCGGGGTGATCCAGATATTGCGGCTCTGCTCGTTGAGCAGGTACAGGCTGTTCTCGCTGCGGTCGAAACAGAACGCCAGCGATCCACTGGGGGGGCGGAAGAACTGCTCGACTCGGGTATTGAGCCGCTCTTCATAAACCTCCACGCCATCAAGCCCCAAGCAACGCAGTTCGCCGCTGAAATGCCCGGGCGACATCTGCCGGTATTGCTGTTGCCAGCCGGGGGTGGCACGCACCTGCTCGGTGACGTCGGTGGTGTGGAAAGCCTGAACCTGCAAGGCGTTGAGCGTTGTCACGCATTGTCCTGTATGCACTCTTTTGGTGCATTGATTGCCGGAGAAAGTGGATAGATCGCCCCTGGGGGCTGCGACCAAGATAGTCTCCAGCGCGTCACCTGGGAAGCCACCCGCTCCCGCCGCGCACACAAAAACCCAACCAAGAGGTCTGTATGAACGCCCCCTTCGATCAGCTGTCCACGTGGCTGAAAGAACACCGGATCACCGAAGTCGAATGCGTGATCAGCGACCTGACCGGCATCGCCCGCGGCAAGATCGCACCGACCGCCAAATTCCTGCACGAACGTGGCATGCGTCTGCCCGAGAGCGTGCTGTTGCAGACAGTCACCGGCGACTACGTTGACGACGACATCTACTACAGCCTGCTCGATGCCGCCGACATCGACATGGTCTGCCGCCCTGACCCGACTGCGGTGTACCAGATCCCCTGGGCAATCGAGCCGACCGCGATCGTGATTCACGACACCTTCGACAAGCAAGGCAACCCGATCGAGCTGTCGCCGCGCAACGTGTTGAAGAAGGTGCTGAAGCTGTACGCCGACAAAGGCTGGCAGCCGATCGTCGCACCGGAAATGGAGTTCTACCTGACCAAGCGTTGCGAAGACCCAGACCTGCCGCTGCAGGTACCCCTGGGGCGTTCGGGCCGCGCAGAAAGCGGTCGCCAGTCGTTCTCGATCGATGCCGCCAACGAATTCGACCCGCTGTTCGAAGACGTCTATGACTGGTGCGAACTGCAGGGCCTGGACCTGGACACCCTGATCCATGAAGACGGCCCGGCGCAAATGGAGATCAATTTCCGCCACGGCGACGCCCTGGACCTGGCCGACCAGATCACCGTGTTCAAGCGCACCATGCGCGAAGCCGCGCTCAAGCACAACGTGGCGGCCACCTTCATGGCCAAGCCGATCACTGACGAACCTGGCAGTGCCATGCACCTGCACCAGAGCGTGGTCGACATCGCGACCGGCAAGCCGGTGTTCGCCAATGAAGACGGCAGCATGAGCGAGCTGTTCCTGCACCACATCGGCGGGCTGCAGAAGTACATCCCCAAGCTGCTGCCGATGTTCGCACCTAACGTCAACTCGTTCCGCCGCTTCTTGCCGGACACGTCGGCACCGGTCAACGTCGAGTGGGGTGAAGAAAACCGTACCGCCGGCCTGCGTGTGCCTACCTCCAGCCCGGACGCAATGCGCGTGGAAAACCGCCTACCGGGCGCCGATGCCAACCCTTACCTGGCCATCGCTGCCAGCCTGCTGTGCGGCTACCTGGGCATGGTCGAGAAGATCAACCCGAGTGCGCCGGTGCAGGGCCGGGCTTACGAGCGACGCAACCTGCGCCTGCCCATCACCATCGAAGATGCCCTGCAGCACATGGAAGACTGCGAAACCGTGCAGCAGTACCTGGGCAAGCAGTTCGTCCAAGGCTATGTAGCGGTCAAGCGTGCCGAGCACGAGAACTACAAACGGGTGATCAGTTCGTGGGAACGTGAATTCCTGATGCTCAGCGTTTAAACCCAAGGGCACTGCCCGTGCGATGACGCAAGGCCATGCTTTCCTGTGGGGGCGGCCTTGCGTCGCGAAAGGGCTGCAACGCAGCCCCCGATACACCGAACCCAAGAACAAGACCAACGAGGTGTCGACATGCGTCATCTGCAATCCCTGGTTCCCGCTGCACTCACCTTACTGTTCGGCGCAGCTGCCCAGGCCGCTCCGACCGTCAGCGTGTACAACTGGACCGACTACATCGGTGACACGACACTGGCCGACTTCCAGGCCAGCAGTGGGATCAAGGTGGTCTATGACGTGTTCGATTCCAACGAAACCCTGGAGGGCAAGCTGCTGGCCGGCCGCACTGGCTACGATGTGGTCGTGCCCTCGAACCACTTCCTCGCCCGCCAGGCCCAAGCCGGTGCGTTTTTGCCGCTGGACCGCAGCAAGTTACCCAACTGGAAGCACCTGGACCCCAAACTGCTCAAACAGCTTGAGCAGAACGACCCCGGTAACCAGTACGCCGTGCCCTACCTGTGGGGCACCAATGGCATCGGCTACAACGTCGACAAGGTCAAGGCCGCGCTGGGCGTGGACCACATCGACTCGTGGGCGGTGCTGTTCGAGCCCGAGAACCTGAAAAAACTCAAACAGTGTGGCGTGGCCTTCATGGACTCGCCCGACGAGCTGTTCCCGGCCATTCTCAACTACCTGGGCATGGACCCACGCAGCGAAAAGCCCGAGGACTACGCCAAGGCTGAAGCCCGCCTGCTCGAACTGCGGCCCTACATCACCTACTTCCATTCTTCCAAATATGTCTCGGACCTGGCCAACGGCGATGTCTGCGTGGCCTTCGGCTACTCCGGCGACGTGTTCCAGGCCGCCAACCGCGCAGTGGAAGCCAAGAACGGCGTCAAGGTTGCCTACAGCATTCCCAAGGAAGGCAGCAACCTGTGGTTCGACCTGCTGGCCATCCCCAAGGACGCCAGCAACCCGAACCAGGCACTGGCGTTCATCAACTACCTGCTCGAACCTCAAGTAATCGCCAACGTCAGTGCCACGGTCGGCTATGCCAACGCCAACCCCGACGCCCAGGCCTACATGGATGCGTCCCTGGTGAACAACCCCGAGGTCTATCCACCCCAGCAAGTGCTGGACAAGCTGTACATCTCTAGCACGCCAAGCCCCAAGATCATGCGCGTGATGACCCGCTCCTGGAGCAAGATCAAGTCCAACCGTTGAGCCGAGAACGCACCATGCCTTTCGATACCCTGCACACCGCTTCGTACTACGCCGCCACGGCACGCGACGCGGCACCCTACCCCAGCCTGGACGGCGAACTGAGCGCCGATGTTTGCGTGGTCGGCGGTGGCCTGACCGGGGTCAATACCGCACTGGAGCTTGCCGAGCGCGGCCTTTCGGTGATTGTGCTGGAGGCCAGGCGCATCGGCTGGGGTGCCAGTGGGCGCAATGGCGGCCAACTGATCCGCGGTATCGGCCATGACGTCAGTGGTTTTGCCCGCTATGTCGGCCAGGACGGCGTACGCTACCTGCAACAGGCCGGTATCGATTCGGTGGCGTTGGTGGCCAGGCGCATCGAGCAATACGGCATTGCTTGCGACCTGCGGTGGGGCTTCTGCGAACTGGCCAATACACCCGCCCAGTTTGCCGCCTTCAAGGCGGAACAGGAGGACCTGGCCGCGCTGGGTTATCGCCACGAAACCCGCCTGGTCAGCGCCGCGCACATGCACCAGATCGTCGCCAGCGACCAGTACGCCGGCGGCCTGGTGGACATGGGCTCGGGCCACCTGCACCCACTGGACCTGGTACAGGGCGAAGCACGTGCGGCCGCTGACCTTGGCGTGCGCATTTTCGAGCAGAGCCCGGTGCTGCGCATCGAGCATGGCCCCACCGTGACCCTGCATACCGCCCACGGCAAGGTCAGGGCACAGAGCCTGGTGCTTGGCTGCAACGCGCACCTCGATGAACTGGAGCCGCGCCTGAGCGGCAAGGTGCTGCCGGCCGGCAGTTACGTGGTGGCCACCCAGCCACTGCCCGAGGCGCTCGCCAATAGCCTGATCCCCCAAAACATGGCGCTTTGCGACCAGAAGGTCGGCCTGGACTACTACCGCCTCACTGCCGACCGTCGTTTGCTGTTCGGCGGTGCCTGCCACTATTCCGGGCGCGACCCCAAGGACATCGCCGCGTACATGCGGCCGAAAGTGCTCAAGGTGTTCCCGCAGTTGGCCGAAGTACGCATCGACTACCAATGGGGCGGCATGATCGGCATCACGGCCAACCGCTTCCCGCAGGTCGGGCGGCTGCGCCAGCACCCTAACGTTTACTACGCCCAAGGCTATTCAGGACACGGGCTGAACGTGACCCACTGGACAGCCAAGCTGCTGGCCGAGGGCATTGCCGTGGGCCACAGCCAAGGATTGGACGTGTTCAGTGCGGTACCCCACCTGACCTTCCCGGGCGGCAAGGCATTGCGCTCACCGCTGCTGGCGTTGGGGATGTTGTGGTACCGGTTGCGCGAGGTGCTGGGGTAGCGCTCGACTCGAAGGTTGTTGCGCCTTTGAGATCGAGCGCCGCACGGGCGGCGCTCGATCTCAAAGGCGCTAAAAATCCACCGCCGTACCCATCGCAGCCTACCGCCTACACCGCCAAGAAATACACTGCCCACTGGCCAACTGCCCTGCACCTGCTAGCGTTGTTCTGGCCGACCTCTCATGGATGCATCACGATCATGAAATCATTGCCCCGCATCACCTTGTTGTGCGCAGCCTTGCTTGCCGTATCCGCCTGCTCCAGCAACCGCGTGGACCCCAGTGACTACTCCGGTTTCCTGAAGGACTACAGCCGCTTACAGCCCGCTGAGAGCCCATCCGGCGCGCCGGTAATGCGCTGGATCGACCCCAAGGTCAACGTCAATCAATACACCCAGGTGTTCATCGAGCCCAGCCAGTTCTACCCCAAGCCGCAACCGACAGCGGTCATTTCGGCGCAGACGCTGCAGGAGATCACTCGTTACTTCAACGAAGCCATGCGACGAGAACTGGGCAGCGTGCTGACCCTGGCCAAGGCCCCCGGCCCAGGCACCATCGTGGTACGCCCGGCGATCACCGCGGTGTCTACCAGCAACGAAGGCCTAAAGCCTTATGAGGTAATCCCGATTGCGCTGATCTCGGCGGGTGTCAATACCGCCATGGGCGGCCGTGACCAGGAAGTAGATGTTGGCGTAGAGGCGGCCTTCCTGGACGGTGCCAGTCAGAAAGTGCTCGCTCAGGTGGTGCGCAAGGGCGCTGGCAAGGAGCTGGAGAACGACACCCAGAAACTCACCCTGAATGACGTCAAGCCAGTGCTCGACGGCTGGGCCAAGGACATGCGCGCGAGCTTTCTGACGCTGAAACAGAAGAGCCGTTGACCGTGTAGGAGCAGCCTTGTGCTGCGAAGAGGCCAGTAATAGCAGCGAAGATTGATGATGTGTTCACTGGCCTCTTCGCAGCACAAGGCTGCTCCTACCGGGTAGCGTGTCAATGCCCTTGATCGGGTAAGGCAACGGCCCCCTGAGTAAACCTAGGGCTGCGAATCAGCACTCGACAAAGGCGACGGCCAGGCCGCCGCGCGAGGTTTCCTTATAGTTGGAATGCATGTCCGCACCGGTGTCGCGCAGGGTGCGGATAACCTGATCGAGCGAGATGAAATGCTCGCCATCACCGCGCAGGGCCATTTGCACGGCGTTAATCGCCTTGACCGCGGCAATCGCATTGCGCTCGATGCACGGCACCTGCACCAGGCCACCCACCGGATCGCAAGTCAGCCCCAGGTTGTGCTCCAGGGCAATTTCCGCGGCATTTTCCAGTTGCGGCGGCGTGGCGCCGAGCACTTCGGCCAGGCCAGCGGCAGCCATCGAGCAGGCCGAGCCCACTTCGCCCTGGCAACCCACTTCGGCACCAGAGATCGACGCGTTGGTCTTGCACAGGATGCCGACTGCGGCCGCCGCCAGCAGGAACCTCACCACATCATCGTCGCAGGCATCCGGGTTGAACTTCATGTAGTAGTGCAGCACAGCCGGGATGATCCCCGCCGCACCGTTGGTGGGCGCCGTCACCATGCGCCCGCCAGCGGCGTTTTCTTCGTTGACCGCCAGGGCAAACAGGTTGACCCATTCCATGGCGCTCAGGGTCGAGCCAATCACGTTCGGTTTGCCCAACTCCTGCAGGCTACGGTGCAAACGTGCAGCCCGGCGCTTGACCTTGAGCCCGCCCGGCAGGATGCCCTCATTGCGCAGGCCATTGTCGACGCATTCACGCATCGCCGCCCAGATGCGCATCAAGCCTTCGCGTACCTCGGCTTCCGGGCGCCAAACGCATTCGTTGGCCATCATCAGCTGCGCCACGCCCATTCCGTGCGCCTTGCACAGCGCCAACAGCTCAGCCGCACTGGCAAACGGATACGGCTGTTCGACCGCATTCGCCTCGCCTTGGGGGGCATCGATTTCTTGCTGCTCGACGATGAAACCACCGCCCACCGAATAGTAGGTTTGGCTGAACAGGCTGCCCTGCTCGTCCAGTGCTTCCAGGCTCATGGCGTTTGGGTGATACGGCAGGCTTTGCTCAAGCAGCAGCATGTCGCGGGCGTAATTGAACGCCAGGGGATGGCTGCCATCAAGCATCAGGCATTGCTCCTGCATCACCTGGCCGATGCGTGGTTCGATCGTGGCCGGGTCGATCCGGTCTGGCCACTGCCCCATCAGGCCAAGCAGGCAGGCACGGTCAGTGGCGTGGCCGACCCCCGTTGCAGAGAGCGAGCCATACAAACGCACTTCGACACGGCTGACCTGAGCCAGCAAGCCACGCTCACGCAGGGCCTGGGCAAAGGTTGCAGCTGCGCGCATCGGGCCTACGGTGTGAGAGCTGGAAGGGCCGATGCCGATTTTGAAGAGGTCGAAAACACTGATAGCCATACTAATGCCTGACCGCGTTGGGCAGAATCGCCAATGCGCGGTTCTCTGGGGAAATTGAACACTACTGCGAACTTGAGCGATACTGACCTGCTCCCGCGAAGATGACCAACGAAACTTCCTAAGCAAGGCTTTAGTGGTACTAAACGATGCGACGACAACTCAATGGCCAGATGTTCGTCTGGCTGCATGTATTCTCCTGTGCAGCCCGGCATTTGTCATTTACCCGCAGCGCCGAAGAACTGCACATCACTCCTGGCGCCGTCAGCCAGCAGATGCGGCAGCTGGAGGAACGGCTGGGCTATCGACTGTTCCTGCGCCGTGCCCGTGGGGTAGAGCTGAGCGCCGAAGGCCAACGCTTGGCGCAGACGGTTTCAGAAGCCTATGGCAGCATCGAGGCCGAGCTGCTGCGCCTGGACGCCGGCGAGATCCGCGGCACCCTGCGCCTGCGCTCAATCCCCTCCTTCCTGGCCAAATGGTTGACCCCGCGCCTGCCGCGCTTTCAGCAGCGGTATCCGGACATCGAGTTGCGGCTGGTGGCCGAAGACAGTGCGCAAGCCTTGCACCCGGGCGACTTCGACCTGGCCATCGACCTGAACGACGGCAGTTACCCTGGCATGTTGTCGACGCCATTGCTGGACGAGCAGATCTTTCCCGTGTGTTCCCCCACCCTGCTGCGCGGACGCCCGCCGCTGCACGGGCCGGCTGACCTGGCGCATTACCCGCTGCTGCACGACATCACCGCCTGGCGGGGGGCCTCGGAATACGCTGAATGGGAGTTCTACCTGGAAGGCATTGGCGCAGGTGGCCTGGACGTGCGCAGGGGCCACACCTTCAACCGCAACCACCTGACCATCGAAGCGGCGATTGCCGGGGTTGGCGTAGCAATCGCGCGGCGGACCTTGCTCAACGATGAACTGGAACGGGGGGCGCTGATCGTGCCGTTCGGTGTGGCGATCGCCAACCACAAGCGCTACGTGGTGCATTACCCACCAGGCGGGCTGACCCAGCCCGGTGCCCGCGCGGTGCATGACTGGCTGGTGGAAGAAGCCCGTGGGTTCAGAGAATTGCACCCGCTGGGTTGAGTGCCTGCCACGGGGCCGCTGGTCGGCCCCGGCTAATAGGCCTGCTTGCCGGTAAAGGCATTGAGCGTGCGCACCAAAATGACGAAATCGAGCCACAAGGACCAGTTGTTGATGTACTCGATGTCCGAGTCGATCCGTTGGATCATCTGCTCGATGTCCTTGGTCTCACCCCGAAAGCCCCTGACCTGTGCCAGGCCTGTCATGCCGGGCTTGATGTTGTGTCGCGCGAAGTAGTCGACAATATCCTGCGAATACAGCGTGTCGTGCTGAAGTGCATGCGGGCGCGGCCCCACTAACGACATTTCGCCGGTCAATACATTGAACAACTGCGGCAGTTCATCCAGGCTGGTCTTGCGAATAAAAGCCCCTACGCGGGTCAGCCGCGGGTCGTTCTTCTGGGCTTGTTTGACCACACCGTTTTCCGGTTGATGAACATGCATGCTGCGGAACTTCCAGATCCGGAACGATTCACCGGTCCAGCCCATGCGTTCTTGCCTGAAAAATACCGGGCCGCGACTGTCTAGTTTGATTGCAATGGCCACTGCCAACAGCACCGGCGATGCACACAGCAATATCAGTGCTGCCAGCACGCGATCTTCGAGGTTTTTAAGGAACAGGCTCATGCCGGTCAACGGCGTTTCTGACAACGTCAATACCGGGATACCGGCAATTTCGCGGACGCTGTGGTTGATCAAACGCAGCGAGAAAATATCCGGCACCCAGTTCACTGCAATGCACTTGTCGAGCAACTTCAAATACACTTCGTTAATGACCGCCGACCCCCCTAGTGGCGTCACCAGGTACACCGTGCGAATGGCATGTTTGGCAACGATCTCGTCAAGGTCAGCGACGTGGCCCAGCACAGGCAGGCGTTGCTTTGCATCAGCCGCGCCCTGTTCAGCCACATCGTCTATCAACACACACCCCAGCACACGCTCCCCGAACCACGGGTTGTTGCTGATCTTCTGGTGCAGGAAGTTGGCCAGGTCGCCCGCGCCAATAATAAGTGCGTTGTCCAGCCGGGCGTGCGCCGTAAACCGTTTTTGCAGTTCACGCACCGCAAAGTGCAAGAACAACTGCACCACATAACCAATGACAAACAACTGCACCACCAACAACCGCGAATAGGTTTCGCTCTGTTTGGTCAAAAACGCCATGACCACCAAAAAACAAAACGTTGCTGACCAGGCCTTGAATAACCTGAACGCCTTGATGGACAAGCCAACGTTGGTCCGGTAGATCGCGTAATGGTCATAGATAACCGCCAGCGCCCCAATCAACAAGAGCAGCATGATCACATAATCCGAGGTAATGTGACCAAACTGATCGTAGATCAAGTACCAGGCGACACCGGTGACTGCAATCCCATCAAGGCCGGCCTGAATGGCGTTACTTACGCTGCTTCTTCGTTGAAGTAAGGAACGACTGCTTCTGGGTTCGAGAACCATTTCAGACCTCATTAATTAGCGCGTAGCAAATGCCCGGCAGCTTATTCAGTCAATCAATACCAGCCTTTAAAATATAATCCTGTACACTGAATGGTCTTCGCCGCCCCCCTGGGCGCTTGCTATCACTGTAGCAGTCGCCCGCCCACGCGGCGGGCGGAATCACCCCTGCCATGGCTTTTGGCCGTTTCAGACGATTCAGTTGGCAGAATCATCAGATGCGCCTTGGGGTGTTTCGGGCCTCGAGCGACATCGCCTTGGTGCACATCAGGGTGCGTAAGAGGAACAGCGGATTGCCGACCACATAGCGCATGAACAAGCGCCTGGGCTCTCTCAGCAAGCGGTAGACCCACTCCCCGCCCAATCGCCGTAGCCATTGCGGTGCCCGGCTGACCTTGCCGCCGAGAAAATCCAGAATCGCCCCGCCACACACGATCAGGCACGGTCCCCCACTGGCAGCCAGGCGTGCGGCAACCGCCTCTTGCTTGGGCATCCCCATGCCCAGCACGATCAGCTCTGGCTGCGTTGCCCGCGCAAGCTCCAGGTAGGTGGCCATTTCAGCAAACCCGTCGTGAACAGACACCGGCAACACCCCAAACCGCGCCTCGCTGCACGCTACGGCCCGGCTCAAGAACGGCTCCTCAGTGCCCCAGAATGCCACCCGTCGCCCCTTGAAGGCCGCCAGCAGTTTGGGGATCAAATCCGTGCCATTCATGTTCAGCCCAGGGGCCAGGCCCAGGCGGCGATACAGGATTGCCATGCCGGCACCATCGCGTAACAAAACATCGGCCGAGGCCAGCGATTGGCAGTAATCGGCGTTGCCCGCGACCAGGTTCATGGCGTGGGCGTTGACGAAGCCCACTACCGTGGGCGCCTCAGGTTGGCACAGGGCCTTAAGCAAGCGCTGCTCGTGCGCAGGGTCACTGATGGTCTGAAGTTTGCCGATAATCGTTTTCCAGCTGTTTTGCCATTCGCCCATTAGCTGTCATCCCGTTTCGAGCGCACCCACTCCACCTGTCGCTTGATCAAGAACCCCAGGTACAGGGGAATCTTCCTCGCGGCGTAGAACGGGGCGTAAAGCAAGACCGAAAAGGGGATCAGTTCGCGAGAAAACCGGCCCCACGCCAGCAGAACTGCAACACCCAGCATGACCAGGGCACCCGTGACGACCCATGCAGGTGCAGTGATACCGAACAGCAGCGCGGCCAGCCAGGCAACACTTGCAACCCCTACCAGGGCCATGACCAGCAACGCCAACGGCGGCACCAGCAGGTCCAGAGTCATGGCCAGCAAGGGCGCGTTACGCCGAGTGACCGCGCTCACCAGCAGCTTGGGCACCTCAGCCAGGATCACCCCCAGGTGGCCATGCTCCCAGCGGGTGCGCTGGCTGCTCAAGCCTTCCTGGCTGAGCGGAAACTGGCTGGTGATCTGCGCGGCAGGGCAAAACAGCGGCGGTTTACCGATTCGGCAAAAGTCCAGGCCCAGCTTCAAGTCTTCCACCAGGTGTCCATTGGCCAAGTCGACCGTAGCCAGGTCGCGCCAGCTGAAGGCCATACCCGCGCCCATCAGCTGGCAGGGCAAGCCAAGGCGTGCCCAACCACGCGGGCGAACGAGGTTCTTGACCCGCCAGGCAAATTCAGCGATTTGCACTTTCAGGCCCGCGCCGACGGGTGCGCGCATCAGGTACAGCGCCTGCACCGGCCGTGAGGCTTCGAGGCAGCGGCGTGCCAGCAGGTCAATGGCGCCCTCGCCTACCTGGCAGTCGGCATCGACGATAATGACCACCTCGGGTGGACGCTGCGCCAGATGCCGTACACCGAAGTCCAGCGCATACCCCTTGCCGCGCAACAGGTCGTTGTCGCGCTCCACCACCTCAGCGCCCGCGCTGCGTGCCAACTGCGCGGTGTCGTCGGTGCAGTTGTCCGCTACCACCAGCAAGCGGTCATGCGCCAGCAATTGCGGGGCGACACTGGCCAAGGTCGACCGAATGATCAAGGCCTCGTTGTGCGCGGGCACCAGCACCGCCACGCGCGGGCGCCTACCATCCGCCCCTGGTCGTGATCGCACCGGCAGGCAAGCCAGCAATACCTGCGCAAACAACACCAGCGCGGGCACGAAGATGCAAAACGCCACCAGGCTCAGTAACCACGTCACCATGCTGATCATGCGGATGCCTTGAAGTAGCGGGCCAGCTTGGTGGCCTCGGTGTCGATGTCGTGGCGTTGCAGCACCCGCTCGTAAGCGGCTTCACCCATGCGCTGCAACACCTCGGCCGGTTGCGACAGGCAGTCGGCCATTGCTGCAGCCAGCTCTTCCACCGTGCCGGCGGGGAACAACCAGCCGTTTTCGCCCTGGCGCACCAACTCTGGGATGCCTGCCACATAGGTGGTCAGCACCGGCCGGCGCAATGCCATGGCCTCCATGATCACCACCGGCAGGCCTTCGGCGAAACTCGGCAGCACCAACGCACGGGCAGCGAGGATTTCTTCCCGCACCTGAGCGCTGCTGATCCAGCCGGTGATGCGTACCTGCGCCTGCAAATCATGCTGGGCGACCAGGGCTTCGATCTGCTGACGCATTTCGCCATCACCCGCCAGCACCAGCTCGAATGCAATGGCTTGAGTGGCCAGCAGGCGGGCTGCCTCGATCAGCAACAGCTGGCCCTTCTGCTCACACAGGCGCCCGACGCAGACCAAGCGTGGCGCCGAGGGTGCGGCAACGGCGGCAACCGCGTGGAAGTCGCGCTCCAGGCCGCAATGCACGACCTTCACCTTCTCCCAGTGCTCGTGCGCCACCCAACGGAACAACTGGCTGCGCCCATACGAGCTGACCGCCGCCACAAACGCGGCGCGCCGGACTTTTTCGCCCACGTGCAGAAACTGTGGTTTGTCGAATTCTTCCGGCCCGTGCACGGTAAAGCTGTAGGCAGGCCCGCCGAGGGCATGGGCCAGCATCACCACCTCGGTGGAGTTGGTGCCAAAATGCGCATGAACATGCTTCGCGCCAAAGGCCTGCAACCAGACCAGCACCTGACAAGCCTCGGCCAGGTACACCAAGTGATAGGGCCAGGCGCGGTCCGCCCGCTGGCCCAAGCGCAGGGCCAGCCACAGGGTGGCGAAAAAGCGTCGTGGCTCGGCACGCAGCACCTGCAGCGTGGGCGCCAACAACCCCTTCAGGCCGTGCTGCAACACGTAGCGGGTCTTGCCCCGCTCGGCGATGTCCTCGTCATCCTGCAGTTCGGCATCCCAACCCCGCAAGGCAATGCGCTGGATCTCCATGCCCTGGCGCTCCAACGCCAGAATTTCGCGTCGAATGAAGCTATGGCTGACTTTCGGGTACTGATTGATGAAGTAAGCAATGCGCATATAAATCCAGATCAATGCCTGCGTAATGAGCCTTACCAACTGCAACCCGTTACTTCAGGCTGTCGATCGCCGGCGGCGGGCTCCCTGCCGATGCACGTTCAAGCACATCCCCCTTCATCCCTTGTAGCCCATGGACGGGCTCGCTGCCTGATAAAGCCGCTTCAACGCGCGCGAATACCTCATCCAGCAAGGCATGCCGCCGGCGGTACATCGCACGTTTCTTCGGGGCGATGTCGTCTGCGGCGCGCTTGGCAGCGGCCAGCGGCAAGCTGAAGAAGTCGTCGCGCTCCGAAGCCGTGGCGCCATTTTCCAGCCAGATGGCATCATAGTGGGCGGCCAGGTCGTGCGCCTTGTCAGCGCCGAAGTAAGGATGGCGATGATGCCGGTGCGCATCGCCAACTGCGTAGATGCGCACCACCCCCAGCGTTCTGGCGATGCACTTGAAGGCCTCCAGCAGGAAGCTGCGCGGGCGCAGGCCCTCGAAGTCCTTGGTCAGGTCACGGTAGATGTTCAGCGAAGTTTCGCTGTCGATGCCTTTGTGAATGCCCTGCACGGCGCCAATGAACACGCACAGCTCACCGTGCTGGCGGCATAGGCTGAACGCCAGCGAAGCCACGCGCAAATCCCCTTGGAACAGGTTCAGCACCAGCTCCCCTTCGCGCTTGAACCAGATCGGCCGGTCCAGCACCAGGGCGCAGCCCTTCGAATAGGCCGACAGGTCGCACAGGGTCAGGCGCTCGTCGCGACCGAGCAGCAGCAACGTGGGAAACTGCCGGGCAACTACCTCAAAGTGCGACGCCACCACACCGAGCCGCTCCTGCGCCTCCCAGCCCTTGCTGATGTAGGGCCACTGCACGACGCCAATGCAATCGACCCCAAGCCTTGCAAACCGGTCATCACCCAGCGCCGTCGACATGCGCTGCATGAAGGCCTTCAGCGCGGGCCACTCGCGGGTGATCTGCCGCGTCAGCTTGACCTTGTTGTTCAAGGCCCGCAGCGAGTAGCCGGGCTGCAGGGTGAGCACACTTTTCACTATCGATCTGGCAATCATAGGAATCTCATTTGTACTCGATCAGCACGGCTTTGCCGGCAGAGAACCTGTTCATCAGGAACTTTACCTGCCCAAGCATTTCAGGGAATTTGCCGAGCACCAAAAACACCGCCTGTAGCCAGCGCTCGCGTGTCGGCTTGCCAGCGCGACGCGCCAGGCGCACCACTTGCAGCGGGTAGATCAGCAACAGCAGCAGCGCCCACACACCCAGCAGGCCACTGGCAAACACGATTGCCAGGGGGATGCCCAAGCCCCAGAGCCAGGCGCGGCGGGACTCTCGCAACCAATGGTGCTCTGGCGCTCGCCCGTGCAAAAAGGCACCTTCGGCATAAGCATGGCCGGCGCGCAAGCTGCGCCGCCACCACTGGCTGAAACGCGTCATGGCAGCATCGTGCAAGGTCATCTCAGCGGCCAGGCGCCAGATTTTCCACCCCTTGGCGCGCAAGCGGACGCACAGCTCCGGTTCTTCGCCGGCGATCAGGTCCGGGCGAAAGCCGCTCACCTGTGTGAAGGCGTCGACGCGCATCAACGCATCCCCCCCACATGCCTTGGCTTCACCGATGGGCGTGTCCCACTCCAAGTCACACAGCAGGTTGTACACCGAGCGTTGCGGGAACCGTTCACGGCGCCGCCCGCACACCACCGCTACGTCTGGGCGTGCGTCAAGAAAGGCCTGGGCGTTGCCCAGCCATGCCGCATCCACCTCGCAATCGCCGTCGACAAACTGCACGTAGCGCATCGACGGCAACAGGCGTTGCAAGCGGGTGAAGCCCTCGTTTCGGGCCCGGGCTGCGGTAAACGGGCGGCTCATGTCGAGCGCCAGCACTTCCACCCCTTGGGCCTGTGCCATCTGCACGGAACCGTCGGTGGAGCCTGAATCCACGTACACCACCCGGTCCGCACCGTGCGCCAACGAGCGCAGGCAGCGCTCCAGGCGTAGCCCCTCGTTGCGCCCAATCACTACAACGCCAATACCTGTGTCCATGGGCCTCACTCGACCGTGCACTGCGCCGCTTCGGTGGGGTTGCGCAGCTTGATGGTCGCAGGTACGCCGACCGCCAACGCGTTGTCTGGCACATCCACCAAGACCACGGCGTTGGCGCCGATGACCACGTTGTTGCCGATGCGGATGTTGCCCAGCACCTTGGCCCCAGTGCCAATATCGACGTTATTGCCGAACACCGGCGCAATCGGCTCGCTGACATTCTTCAGCCCCACCACCACCCCGTTGCGGATCCGGCAGTCATCGCCAAAACGGGCATAACCGCTGATTACGATGCCGCCGAAATGGTCGATGACGAAGTTGCGGCCGATCACGACCTCGCAGGGCAATTCAACACCCGTGATGATCTGCACGAACTTGAACAGGATCTTGTAGAGGATGGAGAACAGTTTGCGCAGCAGAGCCGGGCGCACGCTATAGCGCCAGCGCCCGAAGCGATACACCAGCAATACCCAGAACCCCTGGGCGCCCCAATCACCACCGTGTGCACGCAAGTCGGCGCGGATATTCTCGAACATGACGTCACCTACCGTGTGGGTTGGCTTGCGAACCGTGTCTTGAACAACAGCGACCACGTAGTTTGGCAGTGCCGCCAGCACGCCCGGATCGCCGCGCGGCCTCGCCCCTTCAGCAGTGCCTTGAGTGCCAGTACCAGGTCACCCACACACACCAACAGCATGTGCAGCGCCAGCCCGGCAACACCGTGATGCTTGCGAAAGTACAGCAGTTCGCTTTCGATCTGGTAGCTGGAAATCTGCCGGCTGGCCGCTTCCAGTTCGCTGACCGACTTGGAGCTTTCGCCGCCGATATGCACCACCGTGGTATGGGGATAGAAGACCACCTTCCAGCCCGCTTCCTTGACCCGCTTGCAATGGTCAACCTCTTCGTAATAGAGAAAGTAGCGCGGATCGAACAGGCCTACCTGGTCAAGCACTTCGCGACGCACCAGGTAGAAACAACCGGGCAGCCAATCGCATTCACGTACCGAGCCATGGTCCCAGGTCATCTCATCGACCATTTTCAACCCCGGGAAGAAACGGCCCAGCCCGGTGCGGCCGACAAACACGTTCAGGGGTGTCGGAAAGTAGCGGCAGCTGGGTTGCAGGTCGCCATCGCGCCCCTCCAGGCGCACGCCCAGCACGCCGCACTCGGGGTGGTTGTCCATGTACTCGAGGGTCTTGGCCAGTGAATCGGCCGCCACGAAGGCATCGGTGTTCAGCAGCAGTGCGTACTTGCCCTTCAAGTGCGCCAGCAGTTGGTTGTTGGCGCGCCCGAAACCGACGTTCTTCTTGTTGCTCAGCAACAGCGCCTCGGGGCACACCTTGGCCATGCGTTCCACAGAATCATCGACCGAGGCATTGTCGACGACCAGGTAACTGGCAAGCTTTTCGCTGTCGGCCTGGCGCAGCGCATCGAACATGGGCTGCAGCAAAGACGCAGTATTGAAATTGACCACCATCACATCGACGGGTTTTCTATCCATTGCTACCGTCCCCGAAGAAGTACTGCCGTCGTTGCGCGGCAAGGGCAGGCTCCACGGCCGGGTCAAAGGCACCTTTGCGCTGTTTGACCAGCTCTATCCACGGGTAGCTTTCGCAGCGCTCCTCCACCCTCTTGATCAGGGCTTCGGTGGTACAGATGAATTTGGCCGGGTTGCCACCCACTACAGTGCCTGGCAACACGTCCTTGGTGACCACCGCACCGGCAGCGACGATCGCATCGGGCCCGATGGTCACGCGGGGCATCACAATCGCGCCATGGCCGATGAAGCAGTTGTCCTTGATGTCGATATAGCCGACCGAATCGAGGTGCTTCCCGTAGCAGAGCTCGATCAATGCCACCACGCCGTCGTGGCCGATCAGTGTGCAATCCGACAGGCCGACGTTGTTACCAATGCGCACCAGCGCAGGGTCGGTCACGTTGCACCCTGGGTTCATATGAAAGTTGGCCCCTACCGAATGAAACTTACCCCAACGGGTTAAATAGCTCCCCCACTCTCGCCCCGTTGGATTGCACAATTTCTTGTACGTCGAGCTTCCCCGCCCGGTCGAGTTGACATAACGCGTCAGTGCACTCCGTATCCATCCATTCATTCTGCGAGCCTCGCAATTAAAGCGATTCTGAACTGTCCCTGAGGCGACTTCGGTCTCATTCTTCTTGGTGCTGACCGCCTCGCACTCAACCCATTTACAACGTGCGTTACACCGCGGCACCCGTAGCCGATTTCAACTTTTCATTGAGGTGGTCCGCCAGCCTGACGGCAAACTGCAACAACGGCATGGTCGGGTTGGAGGCGCCGCCCTTGGCAAAGATACTGCTTCCCGCCACGTAGAGATTCTGGGTGCCGAACACTTTGCAATTGGCGTCGACCACACCGAACTCAGGCGACGCAGCCATGCGTGTGGTGCCCATGTGATGGGCATGTGGCGCCATCTTCAGCGGCACTGATGTGTCGTAGACGAAGTCGTTGAGCTTGACGAAGCCCAAGTCCATGTCGGCAAATTGTTTGGCCAGTTCGGTACCGATGCACTTGATGGTGTGCCTGTCACTTTCGCTCAGTGCCCAATGCACGTTGACCTTGGCCACCCCCAGCTCGTCTTTCTCATTCAGCAATGAGATGCGGCTTTGCCGGTTGGGAAACTGCTCGATCATGGTGCCGATCACACCGTCGCCCGGGCAACTGAACTTGGCGACCAAGGCGATCTTGTCGGCAACGCCCATGTCACAGGCAAGGTTTTCCAGAAAGTGTTTGACCTCAGCCGTGCGGCCATACGTCTGCACGTCCGAGAGCAGTGCCGCAGTGATATTGCCTTTACCGGCCTGGTATTCCTCAACAAAGGCGTCGGTGGTGTAGTACTGACGCATCTGGGTGTCCTGGTCCGACTTCAGGATGAACGTGCCCATGTCGATGTTCAGGTGCTCCATGAAGCAACACCCAGTCAGCCCTTCCTTGCTGACGACACCCGCGGCCAGCAGGGATTCACTGTTCAATAACTGCCGGGCATTCTCGATGGCGCCCGTCGCCAGGATGAAGTTTCTGGCCACCACGCGCTGACGATGACGTTCGTAATCGGACACTACCGCAGCCACCACATGGCCCGACGCTTTGTCGAACTCCAGGTCGACGCAGTTGCAATTGATGAACACATCCAGCCCGTGGGTTTCGTTCAGTGCAGTCGCGTACTTCTGCGCAAAGCGCGTTGGGGGGCTCAGCAGGAAGCGGTCGGGTTCGAAGTCATCTCCCGCAAGCCCGGTGTTCATCGCGTGAAACTCAGAGCCTGGCGGCAAATCGACGATGTCCATGGCAGCAGCCAGGTAGCCCTCGATCTCCGAGTAGGGGATCGGCCAGCCGGGCAAGTCGCCGGGCGGCGCCACCGCGAAGTCTGAAGGGGTGAACGGCCGGCAGCGCCCTGCCCAGTGGTTGGACGTGCCGCCCAGGTAACGCAGGCGTGTTTCCTCGGCGTACAGTTCGAGCCCCGTCGAGGCGCACGTGTACAGCCCTTGCGAGTGCGGCGAATACTCACGCCCACCGCCCTCGGCCAGCAGCACGTTCCAACCCGCAGCTGCCAGCCGCAGGCCCAGGGTAATGCCAGCGGGGCCGGCCCCGATGATGCAAAAATCATAGTCGTCACGCAGCGTTTTCTGCTGCTGAAAGTCCTTGATCATGCTGGCTCGTTCCGGAAGTACTGAGAAGGCAACACCCAGCCGTTGATCACCACGAACCCGGTTTTTTCGACGGGTTTGCGTGCAACGTCTGCGGCCACCCCAAACACCGCGCCGCCAACACCCAGCAGGACACAGCTCTGGAGAAAACCCCTACGACCCAACTGCGGAGTACACAACGTAAGCTTCCCCATGATCCCCAGACCTATCTCGATGAAGTGTTAACAATCAGTCACTCGACCGCCCCCACATTGCACCATCGCCCGCCTCTGGCCTCATCACAGCCACTCAAAGAAACGGGTCGCCAACAGCCCACAGAGTGCCCCCACGGCCACCATCGGCAGTACCACCAACTCACGTTTGACACTGAAGATATCCAGCTTGCAGTTAACGTAGACGATCAACAGCAGCGTCGGGAAGGTATGCAGGGCCACCCCCCAGATTGCGTAGTCGACACCGCCAATGGCCAGCAGCAGTGGCAACAACCCCCATAACGAGACTAGCCGGATGATGTTGTCCATGGCCTGGTATTTCGTCAGGCCCAGGGCAATCCATATCTGATGTGCCAAGGTATAGCGCAGGGTGAAGAACGACAGCGAAAGAATCGCAAGAATCGTACCCGCCTCGGTGTAGCGCGCGTCGTACATCCAGCCGATCAACAACGGGCTGGCGGTCAGGAACACCCCGCAGGCAAACAGCATCACAAGGTCGACCAGCAACCTGAAACGGTAGTACAGCGCCTTCAGGCGTGCCTTGTCACCTTCCCGGGCGGCTTCGCTGAAGGCGGGCAGCGCTACCGAGCCCACCAGTTTCAGCAACCCGGTCTGCACGGACCCGAGGATCAGCACGGCAATCGAGTACACCCCCAACTGCCCCGCTGTCATGCTCGCACCAAACCAGATCCGGTCACCGTACATGGCCAGTACGCCGACCATCGACGACAGCAATATCCAGCGGCCAAACACGATCAGCTCGGTCAGCGCACTTCGGTCCCACTGCAGGCGGTTGTTCGGCCCTTCCAGCGCCAGGTGCCCCAGCAAGGTACCCGCCAGGGCACTGACCAGGCCGGCGATCACCAGCGACCAGATCGACCGGGTGAAATAACCGATCACCAGCATCGCGATCAAACCGACCACTTGCGAAGCCAGGTCCACCAATACCACGCGCTTCTGTTGGAAAGTTCGTACGGCGACATCTATCTTGGTCGATTGGAATCCCCAGATGATGGCCGAAAGGCCGGTCACCGCCAGCACCATCGGCAGCTCAGGCGCGGCGTAAGTGGAGTCCGCCGGCCACAGGTTGGCCAGCTGCGCGAACCAGGAGGCGGCGGCCAACAGCAAGGTCAGGGCAAACAGGACGAAGCCGCGGATGATCTGGACGGTCCAGGCGGTATTGAGAAACTCGGGGTCGTCGCCCCGGTGGCTCTGGATGATGTTCTGGCGCAGGCCAACATCGGACAGCAAGTGCAGAAGTACCGAAACCGTGGTGGCGATGACCATCACACCGAACATTTCCGGCAGCAACAAACGGGCCATGATCAGGTTGCCGCCCAGGCGCATGACCTGTGACGCCACCAGCGACACCAGGTTCCATGACCCGGCCTTCAGTGCGCGCTTGCGCAGGCTCGCGGAGGCTGACACATCAATCGACGGCATGACTTCAATCTCTGACTGATTGGCTAAAAGTCACTATAGTTTCAATTAGCCATGATGCTAGCCGTGCCCACCAAGGGAAAGGTGTCCTTAGCCAATGCCTGAACATTTTCGTGCGTTGATCGTCATTCTGTTTCTGGCAGGCGTCGTTTTTGTCATGGCGCGCCGCCCGGCGACAGACCTCATCCCTTACAGCGACTTCAAGCGCCGGCGTAACCTGTGGTTCGTCCTGACGCTGGTGGCCTTCGCCTCCCACAGCTTCTGGGTGTACGTGGCCGCTGCCGGGCTGATCATGTACATCGCCGGGCGGCGCGAACGCAATGCCATGGCGCTGTTTTTCATGTTGCTGTTCCTGATTCCGCCAGCCTCGGTGCAAATACCTGGGTTTGGCGTGGTCAACTACCTGGTTGACCTCAACCATGTTCGCCTGCTGACGCTGTGCGTGCTGCTGCCGGCGGCGCTGGCCCTGAGCAGGCAAAGCGATACCCTGCGCTTCGGCCGCACCTGGCCCGACAAGCTGCTGGCGGCCAGCCTGGTGCTGATGAGTGTGCTGTACCTGCGTGAAACCACCCTGACCGACACCTTGCGCCAGGCGCTCTACCTGTATGTCGATGTGTTCTTGCCCTACTACGTCGCCAGCCGAGGGCTCAAGGAGATCAGTGATTTCAAGGACGCCATGCTGGCGTTCGTG
Source organism: Pseudomonas sp. B21-031 (assembly GCF_024748985.1). Lineage (NCBI taxonomy): Bacteria > Pseudomonadati > Pseudomonadota > Gammaproteobacteria > Pseudomonadales > Pseudomonadaceae > Pseudomonas > Pseudomonas sp. B21-031. The sequence goes on from NZ_CP087181.1 coordinate 3,120,720, forward strand.
CTGGCATCCTTCGTCCTGGCACTGATCGGCGTTGCCGAGTTCGTCCGCCACTGGCTGCTGTACAACGCCCTGATCGATGCCATGGGCGTGCAGTGGAGCATGTCCGGCTACCTGAGCCGTGGCGGCTCATTGCGCGCCAGCGCCACCACTGGGCAGGCAATTGCACTGGGCTACGTGATGAGTGTGGCCATCGGCCTGTACCTGTTCGTCCAGGGCTATGTGCGCAGCCAGCAGCAGCGGGTGCTCGCCGCCCTGCTGCTGGCTGCAGGGCTTTTCGCGCCGTTGTCCCGCGGCCCCTGGATTGGTGCCGTGGTCATCGTCGTGGTGTTCATTGCCATGGGCAAAGGGGCCATCAAGCGCCTGACCGTGCTTGCCCTTGCCGGCATACTGGCACTGCCGCTGCTGACCGTGCTGCCTGGGGGCGACAAGGTGCTGGACCTGTTGCCTTTCATCGGCAATATCGAAAAAGAGAACATCACCTACCGGGAACGCTTGATCGACAACTCCTGGATCGTGATCCAACGTAACCCCTTATTCGGTTCGTTCGACTTCCGTAACACCCCTGAAATGCAGTCGATGATTCAGGGGGAAGGCATTATCGACATCGTCAACACCTACGTCAGCCTGGCCCTGCGGGTCGGGTTGGTCGGGCTCGCGCTGTTCGTGGCGTTTTTCGTTACCGTGTTGCTGGGCATCCGCAAGGCCATGCGCGCGTTCCCCGACAAGGATGACGAGCAACGGCAACTGGGCCGGACGCTGTTGGCGACGCTGGTGGGGATTCTGGTGATCATCTTCACCGTTAGCAGCATCACTATCATCCCCACCGTGTACTGGTCGGTCGCGGGGCTTGGGGTGGCCTACATACAGCGGGTGCGCAGGCTCCGTTCCAGCCAGGCCAGCGACCTTCCCGCTGCCGGCCTTCAAACCAGGTGATGCCCATGAGCCTTTTGCCTTTGCGCCCCTTCATGCGGGCATCCCTGTTCGTTGGCCTGGCCGTGATGTCCCAGGCTGGCTGGGCCTCCGGCTGGGTCGTCAGCGTCGAAGAACAAAACGGCCTACCCAGCGTGACACGCGGTGGCGGGCAGGTGATGAAAGCCAAGTTCGACTTCTGGGCGGCTAACTGGAGCTGGACTGGCTTTTACACCGCCATGAAGGTCAATGCACCCTACAACTACACCCTGCAGGGCAAGAACGAGCAGCTGGACTTCGACCTGACGGCAGATATCCGCAAGCCGCAAACACAAACCTTGACCTGGGCGTTCGACCTGACCGCACACAGCAGGCAGTCCAACGTGATGGGCGGCGGCATCGTTTTCCAGTTCGACCCGGCCCTGTTCAACGGGGAGATGGGCGCCCCCGTGCTGTTGCCCGACAACCGTGGCTGGTCCTGGGGCAAGGATGCGCAAGGCAGGCGCATCGAGATGCGCTTCGAACCCGCACTGGCAAAGGTGTACTTCGAGCCCGGCAGCAATGCCGAGATTCGCGCGTTCTTCTACAAAGACCCCATCAGCGCCGGCCAGCAGCAGATCAAGGCGACGTTGAACGTGACGGGCGATATCGAGCTGGGCCCAACCCCCACCGAGCGCTTTGGCCTGCAAAACCCCGCGCAGTGGCCCGATGACCAGCTTGACTGGCAAACCTCGCCGGTCGACCTGTCCTTTCTCAATGCGCCAGAAAAACCGGCTGGCAAACGCGGCTTTGTAAAGTCTTCCGGCGAGCAACTGATGTTCGAGGACAACACCCCCGTGCGTTTCTGGGGCACCAACCTGTCTGCGTACTCGCTGTTCAAGACGCCAGACGAGGAAATCATCAAACAGGCCAAACGCCTGTCGGCACTGGGTTTCAACCTGGTCCGGCTGCACCACCACGACTCCCCGTGGGTCAGCCCGAACGTGTTTGGCGACGGCAACTTGATTCGCGATACCCAGCAACTCAATGCCGAGTCGCTGCGCAAGATCGACCTGTGGGTCAAAAGCCTCAAGGACGAGGGCATCTACGTCTGGCTCGACATGCACGTACAGCGCGCCCTTACCGCCAATGACAACATCGAATATTTCGATGAGCTGCTCAAGGGCGAGCCCAGGGTCGACCTTAAAGGCTACGCCTATGTGAACCCAAGCATTCAAAAGGCCATGAAACGCTTTATTGGGCAGTACATGACCCATGTGAACCCCTACACCGGCCTTGCCTACAAAGACGACCCGGCAATTGCTGCGGTTTTGATCACCAACGAGAACGACATCACCCAGCACTACGGCAACGCCCTCATGCCGGACAAAAAAGTCCCCGCACATACCAAGCTTTACCAGGAACAGGCAGACGCCTTCGCCAAGCGCAATGACCTGCCTGCAGACCGCACTTGGCGCGCCTGGGAGCATGGCCCGTCGAAGCTCTTCTTGAATGATCTGGAACGCCGTTTCGATGTCGACATGATTGCGCACCTGCGCAGTCTGGGCGTCAAGGTACCCATTGCCACCACCAGCACCTGGGGTGGCAATGGCCTGAGCGCGCTGCCCGCGCTGACCTCGGGCGATGTGATCGATGCGCACAGCTACGGCGCCATCGGCCAGCTCGAGAAGAACCCGCTGACCAGCGACGGGATGATCAACTGGATTGCCGCGGCCCAGGTCGTCGGCCTGCCCCTGACGGTCACCGAGTGGAACGCCGAACCGTTCCCCCTGCCCGACCGCCACTCGCTGCCCCTGTATGTGGCGGGCACGGCCAGCCACCAAGGCTGGGACGCCATGATGCAATATGCCTACAGCCAGCAGGCCTTCAATAGCGGTTGGCGCACGGCAGACAACTGGCACGCGTACAACGACCCGGCCATGCTGGCCACGCTCCCCGCGGCCGCCCTGCTCTACCGCCGTGCGGACGTGCAGCAAGCCACCACCCGTTACGTCTTCGCGCCAACACCCGCCACCTTGTTCAACCAAGACATCACGCCGCGCAACTCGCCGCTGCTGCGCACCGCCATGGAAAAAGGCAGGCTGCAGATCGCCATGCCGCCGACGCCAGAGTTGCCCTGGCTGAAACCCAGCGTCATCCCAGCCGATGCCCAGGTGCTGCATGACCCTGCCCAATCGTTGCTGGCCGCTGATGCCAGCGAATCGGTGACCGATACCGGGGAGCTCAAGCGCAACTGGCAACAAGGCCTCTACACCATCGATACCCCCCTGACCCAGGCGGCGACCGGCTGGCTGGGCGGGCGAACCCTCAACCTTGGGCAGGTCGAAGTACAGGCAAAGACGCCTTATGCCAGTGTCGTCGTGCAGAGCCTGGATGCCAAACCGCTGGGCCAGGCACGCAGCCTGCTGATCTCGCTGGGCACCCGGGCCGTGCCCAAGGCCGACGACAAGACACCGTTCAATGTCGAACCCTTCGAAGGCACGCTGGCCATCCAGGCTGCGGCCGGCCTGAAACTGTTCGCGCGCGATGCACAGGCGCAGCTCAAGGAGTTGCCGGTGGCGTACCAGAACGGGCGCTATGTCATCACCTTCGATGGCCACTACATGTCCAACTGGCTGTTCTTGAAATAGGGCATTTGGCCATCTACAGTCTCAAGAGACCTGTAGCTGATACTCCCACCTGTTCGATTCAGGGACGACCCGCGGCGTCTGTACAACAGCAGAGTCCAGGAGGCACGGATGAAGTTTCTGGTTGTCGGTGGCGCAGGTTATATCGGCTCGCACATGGTCAAGCACTTGCTGGCCGCGGACCATGATGTGGTGGTGGCGGACCTTGTGTCGCCAGGGCCTGGGGTGCAGTGGGCCAAGCTCGACATTGCCGACGAGCCGGCGCTGGATGTGCTGTTCGCCGAGTGCCGTTTCGATGCGGTTTTTCACTTCGCATCGTTCATTCAGGTGGGCGAGTCGGTTTGCGCCCCTGGCAAGTACTACCAGAACAACGTAGCGGCCACCCTGACATTGCTGCAGGCGATGGTGAATGCGGGCATCAAGCGGCTGGTGTTTTCCTCCAGCGCTGCCGTTTACGGCAACCCGCTGTATGTGCCGATCGACGAGGCGCATGGCAAGGCACCGATCAACCCCTATGGGCTCAGCAAGTGGATGGTCGAACAAATTCTCGAGGACTTCGACCGTGCTTACGGGCTGAAGTCGGTGTGCCTGCGCTACTTCAACGCTGCAGGGGCTGACCCTGACGGGGAGCTGGGCGAGCGCCATGAGCCGGAAACCCACCTGATACCGTTGATCCTCCAGGCGGCCGCTGGCAGGCGTGAGGCGGTCACGGTGTTTGGCCGGGATTACGACACCGCCGATGGCACCTGCATTCGTGATTATGTGCATGTTGCCGACCTGGCTTCGGCACATGCGTTGGCGGTGGGCTACCTGGTCGCTGGCGGGCCCAGCACGGCGTTCAACCTGGGCAATGGCCTGGGCTTTTCAGTGCAGCAAGTGATCGATACCGCGCGCGCAGTGACGGGCCGGCAGATCCACACACTCGATGCACCCCGCCGTGCGGGCGACCCGCCCAGGTTGGTGGCGGATGCTGGCAAGGCGATGAGTGTGTTGGGCTGGAGGCCAGCGTATGCATCGCTGGAGCAGATCGTGGCGCATGCCTGGAGATGGGAGTTGCAGTACCCGTGGCATCGGCCGTGATCATGCGGCTATTCACTATCGGGTGTAGGAGCAGCCTTGTGCTGCGAAGAGGCCGGTGACAGCAGCGAAGATTCGCTATGTTTTCACCGGCCTCTTCGCAGCACAAGGCTGCTCCTACACTCCGATAGAGAATAGTCAGTAATAGGTGCGCGGCTTCTCATCCGCCTTGTTCAACACCGTGCCAATCAGGTTCACCGTCGCCAGGTGGTGCAGGCACTCCTCGATCTCTTGCTTGCTGTTCATGCCGTTGCCCACAACCAACAACACACAATCGAACTTGGGCATCACGGTGATTGCATCGTCCGAGCTCAGCAACGGCGGCAAATCGAAGATACAGATGCGCGACTCATAGCGGCTGCGCAAGTCGCTGATCAGGTTGTTCACCCTAGGGGACGACAGCATTTCGGTAGACATCGGAATAGGCACCCGCGTCGGCAGCACGACAAAACGCGGCAAGGTCGGGTTGACCAGCACCTCTTCCAGCCCGGCCTGGTCAGACAGCAACTCGTTGAGGGCCTTTTCCATCGGCAAACCCAGGCTGCTGCCGACCTTGGGGCGACGCAGGTCGAAGTCCACCAACAGCGCCGTCTTGGTCGTGTGGTGCGCGATGCTCATGGCCAGGTTGATCGCCAGCACCGTCTTGCCCGCCTCGGGCGTTGGCGAGGTGATGGCCAAGGTACGCCAGCCGTTTTCCTCCATGGCCTGCAGCACCTGTGTGCGCAACAGGTCGATCGGCCCACTCATGTTCGAGTTCTTGTTGAACGCGACAATCCGATTGCGCTCAAGGTGCTCCGCACGCAACGGCACCACCTTGGTCTTCACGTAATCGAATTGCCCTGGCACTTCTGGAGGTTCCGCCCCGTGGGCGGTTTGCGGTGCCTGGGCAGCACCTGGAGAAACTTGATGAATACCATTGCCAACTACCGGCTTGATCCTGTCCATCACTGCTTTCCCTATTCAAACCGCGCCATAGCCTTGAACAGCAACACATCCAACGGCATGTAGAACACGTGCACCAGCACTACCATCATAGCAATCAGCACAAGCACCGCCAGGATCAGCAGGTTGCGCCAGCGCTTACGCTTTGCCAGTTCCGCCTGGGTGGTGATGAAGGGCACCGTCACCAGCACACGCTTGCCCAACACGCTCTCTAGCGCCCCTACACCCCGTACCCGCTGATTGAGCATTTCCAGCAACATCACCAACGCGCCACCGCCTGCCGGTGCCAACACCAGGCCCAGGGCGGCGATCTTCTTGCGGTTGGGTTTGATCGGCTTCTCAGGCAGCAGCGGTGGCTCCAGCAGCACAAAACGCTCTGCCTTGTTTTCCTGTTCCAGGCTTTCGGTAATTTTCGCGCCCATTTCCTTGGCGCGGATTTCTTCGTACTTCTTGCGCGCGTTGTCGTGGTCGCGCATCAAGGTGACCAGGCCACGCTCCACTTGCGGGGCTTCAAGAATCTCCGCCTCGTAGCCTTCCATTTTCTTCACCAACTCACGCTTTTGCTCCGCCAGTGAGGTGATGCGCTCCTGGGCCGCGCCAATCCGCGCACGCACCCGCGCCACATCCAGGCTGACCGACGACGCAGCCTTGCTGCCGCCGCCGCTGGCCTGCAGGGCATCGATCTTGCGTTTGACCGCAACCACGTCCGGGTGCGCGTCCTTGTACTTGGTCAGCAGCCGGGCGTACTCAGCCTTGAGGCTGGGCAGGTCTTGTGGCTGGTCGACACTGGACGGCCGGGTACCGTCAGCCTTGGTGGTCAAGCCGGCATTGGCCGCCGACAGTTCAAGCTCCAGGTAACGCAGTTCCTCTTGCGCGGTCTTGTAATCGCGGTCGACCTCCCGGAACTCCAGCTCCGAGCGCGACAGCATGCTCATGCGCAGCGACTGGTGCTCAGGCAAGGCATTGGCGTGGGCTTGCTTGAAGTCCGCCAGCTGGTTCTCCAGGCTGGCAAGCTCGGCACCCAGCTTGTTGGCTTCCTGGGTCAGGAATTCGGTGGTTTCGTTGGCGCGCTCGGTGCGCTGCTTGAGGTTTTCGTTGAGGAACAGTGTCACCAGTTCGTTGGCGACATCTTTGGCCACCTGCGCTTGCTTGTGCTCGAAGGACACATTGAACGCGACCGTGGCCTCACCCCGCCCTCTGACGAACGTGCTGAGGGTAGCGACCACGATGGCATTGCGCATCTGGTCGATCTTGTCACTTTCGCTAAGCCGCTTGTCTGCGAACAGGCTGTACTTGTCGATGATCCGCAGCAGGTTCTCGCGGGTCATGACGCGCTGGCGAATAACCTCGATGCGCTCATCGGCAAAGCTGTTGTTGTTCGCCGACACCAGCTCGGGGGAAATCTGTTGCGACTCCACCAGAATGGTCCCGGTGGACTGATAGATCGGTGGCACGCTGACCGCGACCACCACGGTCGCGGCAAGAATGACTACGATACTGATCCCTAATAACAGGGCCCTATCCTTGATGATGGCGATGTAATCTTTAAGGGAAAGCTCGTAGTCAGACTTCATAAAGGCCACCAGGCTGAAGTTCAGAGGTCGGGGTACCTATACGTCAACGTCAAACCAACAATTGTTGCGTCCGCAGTGGGTGCATCGTCCTGCCGCCGCTCCTTGTACATCAACGATAGGCGCAGATCCCAAAAAGGCGAAAATTCCCGGCTGGCCCAGACACTGTACATTTGCAGTGTGTTGGGGGTTTGCCCTTTGCTGTCTTGCCAGGTGGCATCGGCGCCGACACGGGTCAGCTCGTTGACCGCGTAACTGAAGATACCGCGCACCATGTCAAGCTCGGCAAAACCACCCTCCGCGCTGGCGACCGTGCTGCGTTCGGCACTCAAACTGAGGTCGGAACGCACCCCGGTATACAGCAGCGAAGCCCCGCCCTCCCCGCGCCGACCGCCTTCAGAGCCGGACACCTGGTTGACGCCGACGTGCGCATCGGCACTCAGCCGCTCGGAAAACTGATACTTCACCCCAACTGCTGGGGTGTAGCTGTTCGAGGCGGTCGCAGTAAGGTCCTGTTCGGGCTCGTAGCGCCTTACCCCAAACCGGGTATACACATCGGCCCGCTCGTTCCAGGCGTAGGTCCAGGTCGTCACGTTGCCAAGCTCGTTGTAGCCGGTCAGCGTGTTGATGTCGTATCGCGCTCGGCTGTACTTGGTTTCGTTGGACAACGTGCTGCGCGCGGTGATGGCACTGCTCCAATTGCCTGCCAGCGTATACAGCTTCTGCGTGCCGTCGGTGGTCACCACACCGGTGTCTTGGACAATGCCAGACAACGTAGAGCTTTCGTTGTATTGGGCCACCAGGCCAAAACGCCCTTTCTCGGTGTCGCGTTGCCAGCCCAGGCTTACATTGGGGTCTTCGCGGTCGTCGACGATGTCCGTGTCTGAAGAACGCAACACATGCATGCCAAGCCCCAACCGTAATTCGTCGCGGTCGAAGGTACCGACAAGGGTGTAGTCGGGCGCAATGATGGTGCGCGTCACACCCTTTTCTTCAGACGACAGCAACAACGGGTTGCTGTCGTATTCGACCGAGGTCGGTACCACCACCGATGACTGCCAATTTGCTGCCTGGACCGCGTCCGTAAACGGCAAGACCATGATTGCCGTTGCAATGCTAGTTGTTCTAAGAAGAGGCATTAAGTGTTCTTATTAAGGCAAGATCAAGGAACGACCAGCGTATCGCCAGCCTGAAGTTGAATGTTGGTGGACATGTCACGCCCGGAAACCAGGTCCTTATATCTCACGGGCAGAATCCGTTGGGAAGCCCCCTGGCCGCGAACCACCTTGATGTCGCTTTCGTCAGCGAATTTGTCCAAACCACCCGACATGCTCAAGGCCTGCAATACGGCCGTGGGGCCCGCCATTTGTACGGGCCCTGGCTTGATCACTTTGCCCTGCACGTACACGAGGTTGCCGGCGATGCTTTTGACGACAACGCTGACGTTCGGGTCGGGGAGGAATTTTTCGAGTTTGGCAGCGACCTGTTTTTCAACGGCCGTGACATCAAGGCCGGCGACATCGATCCGCCCTGCCAAGGGGAAGGTGATACTGCCATCGGGTAGCACAGTGGCTTCTTGACGCAGGCTCTCCTCTTGCCAGACGGACACCATCACCACATCGCCAGGGCTGAGCCGATAAGCAGCTGCAGCTGCGCTATTTTCGACCGCGTTGCCGGTACCAGACCACAGCATCAGCACGCAAAAAGCGGAACACAATGAACGTACCATGAGGGTCCCTCCGGCCTACTGGCCTGACAAAGAGCACTGAATGAGAACGGCACACCAACTCTCGCTCCACTTCGCAACCGCACTGCTTGCTGCGATGGCCTCAACCTTCCTGGAGGCCCTGTACCTTGACACCTCGACACCCTGCCTGACCCGCCCGCTGCGACACCCTACGGCTAATGGCGATGAGTCGCCAATGGAATATAGCAACAGTTGGAAAATTGACAAGCTGTCAGCAGCTGCGAAGCCATCAACAACAAACCTCAGACGTCAATTTACCGACAGCCCAAAAAAGCCCCGTAATTGATCAACTGTTAAAGCCCCCTATTACCCTTGCCACGCAAGAATGTTTAAATCTTTCTTCTATTGGCAACGGCAACAAAACCGATCACTGCAAACGCGAAGAACCACCCTGCCGTTGCGACAGGAATGACACTGTTTTGATTGACATACGAATCAGCAGCGCGCGCTGCGCCACTTAAAAGCACCAACAAGAAGATTGATTTAATGAACAGTGTCGAGCGCATAACCCCCTCCTATAAAGAGGATAATAAAAATATTTATTGGTGGGTTTAGCGGGAGACTTCCTCGCTGTTGATTTGAGCTTATGGGCACAATGACACTACGTCAATGATCCGACACCATAATAAAATTCAATGAGCAAGGGGTGGCTTCGTCAAAATGCCGTCACACATAAACTGCAGGCGTTTGTAGGTATTGCCAGATAAGGATCAATTAAGTGTAAGGCGCTGATATAGCGAACTTTTCTACGATAGAGGCCGCACAGGAGACCCCGGCGGCTGGCGCTATCGTGGTTGCTGATCAATCGACGACGTGAAGGAAGCAAGCCCTTGCGTTTCATCGCTGAGAAACCAAATGCTAATGGTTGGCCTTACGAACGAAATCTGGCGCTTTTAGCTGAGGCTTAACAGGTTGCTACACCGGCATCAAATCCAGGGTGCGCTCCACCTCATCAATGTCGATCCTGAACCCATCGCCTTCCGGCATGCCCACCACAAAGCCAAAGTGCTGCTGATCACGGTCTGTCAGGTATTTGTAATAGCTGACAAAACGGTTCGGTGGCTGCAACGTCAACACTGAGCCGCCGGCCTGCAGCACGTTCACGCCATGTACCAGCTGACTACCTTCGACCCCGGCCACCACTCTGGCGCCCGCGCACGCCGCGATAATGCTCGGCACGTCGGTTTTCAGCGGGTCGACAATGCGAAAGCCCCTGTGCGTGCGCAGGTGCTCTGCTACGGCCATTTCATTGCGCAGGAAGCGCAAGTCGCCGTCGCCACCACGCAATATGAACACACCAGGGTGTGGTTCGTGGGGCACATGCGACAGCAGCTTTTCGCCCATGGCCCGGTAGCGCAAGTGGCGGCTTTGGTTATTGCTCTGGTCGTCGAACAGCACCAACTCACGGAAAAACGCACTGCGTAAACGTAGGGGCTTCATGCCCAGCCAGCCTTCATAGGCCGGCGCCTGGGTAAACAGTGGGTAGCGCGCAGAGGGCGCAGTCGTCACCGGTACGCCCTCGTTGCAGGCCAGGGCATAGGTGACACAGTCTTCCATCAACCAAGTGCCAAACCAGGAGTTGCCATTTTGCGTGCAGTAGATGGCCGCGCGCTCGATCTCGTGCTCCACCACAACCCGCGGGAAGGTGCTCGGTTTCAACGACAACCAGTGGCTGGCCTTGCCTTTGTAGAGCGCGCCATCGATCAACCACACGTCCTTGATCAGGTACCCGCGTGTAGGGCCCTGCGCCACGCTGAGCCCACCCTCCATCGTGCGGGCGGGATGCACGTAGGGGTAGAAGCGCTTTGCCTCCCACCCCGTCACCCGCTCCAGCTGATTGGGCAAATAGAAGGCGGGTGGAGAAACTGTTGTTTCACCAGGCGCGATATCCCAGCTTTTTGACGCGATGCTTTTCAGGTCGATGGCAGAATTACGTGCGAGCCGCTTGCGCGCCATGTATTTGTACGCGGCAAGGGTCCACTTATGCCGTTTACCGGCAGACGGTGCGCTGAATTTGGAGTTATCGCTGCCCATGAAGTGCTCCCCGGGGTGGCGTGGTCACAGCCTTTGAACGACTTAGTTGGATGTGATCCTTTCCATCGTCGGCGGCGACTGTAAATTGGCGTAACGCGTGCGCAAGGTCTCGATAAACGACTCGCCCGAACGTTTGTCACCATAGAGGTAAATCTTGTGCAGGCCGCCAAAGACCATCTCGTGGTACCGGCTGGCGACCTCTTCATCGCTTGGCCCGTCCGGTAAGCCCAGGTGCAGGGTCAATTTGTCGCCTTCAACCGCAAACATTGGCGTTTCCCAAAGAAACTTCGCCGTCCCGGTCTTGGGTAGCCGCACGAACAGGTAGGCATGGTTACCCAGCGAGTCAATGTCGCCACCGCGCCTTCTTTTCCACTTCAGCAAACCGTCATCTGGCCGCGCCAGACACAGGCCGATATCGTAATAATCAAAGTCATGCTGCAACGCCCACTCCAGCGCCATGAAGGTGGTGATGGAGTTCACCTCACGCAGTTTTTTCGCATCTGAAAACACCGCTTCGCTATAACCAAAACGCAGGGTGCTCCAGTAGCGCTTGCCACCGCGGGTGACTTCACAACCCAGGTGGCAACCGATCACTTCGTCGCCCAAGGTGATGAGGTCAAGGCGCCCGACGCTCTTGGCAATGCGAAAGACATCGTCCGTGGGAAACTGCGCAGCATGAATACCCTGCCTGGCCGTGGCATAAGGGCGCAGCAACTGGCTATCGGCCATTGCGATTTCTTCATCCGACAGCGTCTGCCTCATCTGATAAAGCGGCCGGTTCTTGCGGATGCTGCGGCGCAGCTCGCTGTCGTAGCGGGCGGTAATGTCATCCAGCGCTCGCCCCAGTGGTACCACGGCACTCAGGTAGTGCGGCACGGACAACGCGCCTGTGGTGGGCATTTCACTGACCACCACGACATGGTTTGACGCGTCTGGCGCTGCACTGCTGGCGGCAACCGGAGCGTTGCCCGGAGCCTTGCCACCAATCAGCAGCTTAGCCATCTCGCGCTGTTGCTTGCGCCCGATGTAGAGGATTTCGTAGGGGCTTTCCTGTTGCAGCCTGAATCTGGCGACCTCCCACCGCCAAAAACAAGCGCGGCCAAGTACTTCTCTTACTTGGCTGGCAAGCAGCCTGATCTCGTAGCGCGTGGAAGGAGAGATGAGTTTTCGTGCCACCGCCGCCAAGTGCTGTTTCATTCTTCTTCGACGTCCTTTGATGTTGTCTATGGGCAGATCAGAACAAGATCATAATTAGCTGTAATAAACACACCCAACGCACTGATATACAAAAGATTACTATCGAAACTTCACTCTCACATTCAGTAACAATTTAAGATGCCAGGCAACGGTTTGGCAAGCGGCACTTTGACAGCATGCCAAACTATTTTATGACGTCAAAAACGCCTTTTGTTTTGATGATTATGTGACGCTATCACATGACGCCTGGCGAGTTGCAGGCAATACCGGGTTACCACCTGGTTATCAACCAATACCGTTTGATGCTCTCTCCTCATAAAGGAGCATCGACATGCCTACCCTTTCAACGCTCGAACCGCATCAAAAACTGCTGGAAGCACAGCTGCCCATCTGGGCACACTCAATAGCACCGCCTCAATGGCACAGCTTGAGGCAAAGCCAACTACCGGCCTATTACACGCAGGCCTGGTTTGCAAACGCCGCGCCCGATCTTCGCCAGGCCGTGCACCTTAGCCAGTCGCGCCTGCTGCGCTCGCAAAGCACCCTGGCCCGGGCCCTTGAGGGGCTGGAGCAAATCACTGCGTTCGCTGAGTCCCGGCTGACGGCACGCCTTGCCGAACACGGGTGCAGCGCCCCGCTGCGTGGCACCGAACTGCTTCGAGTAGAAAGCACCTGGCATTGGGCAGGCATGCGTTACCTGAACAGCCATCGCCGTGACACGCTGCTGCAGGCCGCGCTGCAGAACTTCGCCGATGACGAACGCTTCAGCGCCCAAAGCGCCATTGCCCTTAGCCCCAACATCCAAGTCACAGCCGTCCAGGTACAAGGCACTGCGGTAGTGGGCCCGCAAACATCTCCGGCGCATTTTCCTCTGGTCTCGGAACGGTACGAAGTGGAGCGGCTGCCGCTGACACCCGCCGCCTTCGCCGCACTGTGCCGTTCGCTCGATTTGGGGCAGCAATACCAGGCCCATCTACAGCACCATTTCGCCAAGCCACACGTACGCGAACAGGCGATCGCCGTGTACAAGGATAGGCTGCACCTGCAGGCTGACCTGGCTTACTTGCGGCATGTGCTCAGTGGCGCCGCGCGCGACCAGGTCGACCTGTTGCTGCAGGGCGACAAGCTGCCGTGCTGGCAATTGGCGCTGTTCGGTATCACCTTGCACGAGGTGATGCTGATCGACACTGGCAGTGCCGGGCTGTTGCTCTATCTGCCAGGCCACGACCAGGCCCTGCGTCAATGCGCTGACCTTGAGGCTGTACACGAGGCTCTGGCAGCCCTGCTGCTCGAACCCACCGACCGACAGACGTTCATGGCGTACGTGGAGCAGGGTCAGCAACAACACTTTCTTGAGTTGCTGCACCAAAACCTTGACGCCTCAGGCGGTTCTGCCGACGACAAGGCATGGCAGCGAGCCCCTGAGGCGGATTTGCGCCCCACCCGGCTGGCAATCACCGAGGAACCGTTTGGTTTGTATCAGGCGCTGCACCTTGACCGCCTCAAACGCGAAGCTCGCCAGCTGGCGGTGCCGACTGCCGAAGCCGACGCCACGGCGCGGGCAAACCGCCTGCAAGCGTGGGAAGACCTCGGCATGGACGCGCTCAACCTGGCCGGCTTCTTCATCCCCGCCGTGGGCACGCTGATGCTGGCGGTGACGGCGTGCCAACTGCTTGGCGAAGTGTACGAAGGCTATGAAGCCTGGCATCAGGGTGACCGCCACCTGGCATTGCGTCACCTGGAGGCGGTCGGCCTGAACGTAGCTCTGATGGGTGGCCTGGTGGTCGCTGGCCACGTGGTGCCGAAGTTGTTCAAAAGCCCTCTGCTGGAAAGCCTGCAGGAAGTTCGCAAGCCCGATGGGCGCTACCGGCTCTGGCAGCCAGACCTCACGCCCTATCGCTGCCCCTTGGACTTGCCGGAAAACGTGCACGCCAATGCTCAAGGCCAGTACCTGCATGATGGCCGGTATTTCATTCGCATGGATGGCCACCTCTACGAACAGCGCCTGGACACGCAGACACAGCAGTGGCGGCTTGTGCACCCTCACGCGCAGGACGCTTGGCAGCCGCCTCTGGAACACAACGACAAGGGTGCCTGGCGCGCCAGCCATGAACAGCCATCACAGTGGTCCTTCGCAATACTGGCTCGCCGCTTGGGGGAAAACTACGCAGCGTTCACACCCGAACAACTTGAGCTGGCTGGCCGCATGTGTGGGACCGACGCCGCGCACCTGCGCCGCGTGCACCTAGAAGGGCATCCGCCACCGGCTTTGCTGCTCGACACCCTGCAACGTATGGCCGCGCAAGCGAAGGTGGTTGCGCTGGGCCGCGACGCGCCAGGCAACTTGTTCGAACGGTTGTATAACGGCGATGCGCCCATCGAGCCGGCAACACGCAAATTGCTGGAAGCCTACCCTCGCCTGTCGGCCGTACTCGCCAGGCGTCTGCTGGCGCCCCTGCGCGCCGCGCAATTCCTCGCCTGGGAAAACGAAGCAGTGTTACCTGGCTGGCTGCGTCAGCAGGTTGAGCACACGCACAGCGAACTGCCTCTGGTACGCGCCGTGGAAGGCGTGCTGATTCCCGCTCGGGCCGGTGCCGATAGCGAACGCCTGCTGTTCAATGCCCTCGATGGCCTGCCCGACTGGCCGCGCGATGTGCGCCTGGAACTGCGTGCGGGTAGCCCCGAGGGCCCTCTGCTTGAACATATCGGCAGCAGCTCAGCAGGCCGTGTCTGCCGGGTGATCAAAAGCGCAGAAGGTTATGAGGCTGACCTGGGGCCGCGCCCTGCCCCCGCCACGCGGGACCTGGACCTGTGCCGCGCTGTGGAGCAGGTACTGCCGCACAGCCAACGCGACGCGCTGGCGATCGTCCAGGCCGATGGGCTTACGTTACGCCAGCGCGTCCTGGCTTGGGTCAACGACAACCGAGATGACCTTGCACAACGGCTGTGGGGGCCTCGCGCCAGGCGTCGCGCCCGCTCAGTACAACTGCGTGGAGGTCGCCCACTCGATCCGCAAGCCCCGCACCCGCGCCACACAAGTTCACTGGCCGGCGCCTATCGCCGCCTGTACCCCGATGCCACTGATTCGGAGATCGAGGATGTACTAGGAAGCGGCCCTGAAGACAATGACCTTCGCTCACCGACACAAAGGCTGCGCGACCTGCAACAACGCCTGGATACCTTGCGCCGCAACCTGCAGGAATGGGCCCGCCCCGACCCTCACCGCCCGCACCAACGCCAGCGGGCGATCCGCCCAATCATCAACGCCTGGCGGCGCCTCTCGAGCGTGCCACTCGCAGGCGGTGGCCGGATCGCCAGCCTCGACCTCTCTGGCCTCGAACTGGAAAACCAGGACCTGGCCAGCCTGGCTCTGCCGGACGACTTCACCCATGTGGAGCACGTATCGCTGCACAGCAACCCAGCACTCAGCCAGCTCCCTGCAGAATTCCTGGAACGCTTTCCCAAATTGAAACGCTTATTGCTGTCCAATTGCCGTTTCGATGCCCTGCCCCGTGTGACCACCCCAGAACGATTGACCTGGCTTGATCTGGACAACAACCGCATCACCTGGGACAACCGCAACCAGGTAGCGCTGAACCAGTGCGCCGGGCTTATCGTGCTGGACCTGTCGGGCAACCCGCTGCTGGAGGCGCCAGACCTGCACGGGCTTGAACACCTGAAAACCGTGTTCCTGTCCGAGTGTGGGCTGACCGAGCTGCCCCTTGGCTTGGACGTCGTTACCGAACCGCTCGTCCTGGACCTGTCTGGCAACCAGTTCCAGCGGCTGCCGGTAGGTTTCAACATCCCCGGCCCGTCCGCCGAAGCCCTGTGCCTGGAGAGTGAGTGGCTGAGCGAAGGCATGCTGGCCCAGGTCGATGCTTACAATGTCGCCCATGAAGTCGATTTGCTGGTGTGTGAGGGGGACTATGCAGAATTCTTCGAGGGGACGGGCCCGGAACAGGCTGCGCTGTGGCAGCGCTTGCCACTTCAGTACCGCCGCGACCTCAGGCCGTTGCTTGAAAACGATTTTTTCATAGCTCGCCCGCAACAAGCCCGCGCGGAGTTCTGGCGGCGTCTAGCGGCCATCGATGCTGACCCGGTACTACGCCAGGAGTGGTTGACGCACCCGCCCTATAACTTGTTCCGCCTTCCCCTGTAGCGCGCGGCGAAAAGCGCCTGTTACCCAGATGACAGGCGCTGCCTACGCGGGTTACGCGCTATCCAGCCTTGCAACTCGGCGGCCGGCATCGGCCGCCCCATCAGGTAGCCCTGCCCCTGATCGCAGCCGGCATTTCGCAGAAAATCGTACTGCTCCTGAGTTTCGATGCCTTCGGCAGTGATGCGATAACCCAAGGCATGCCCCAGGTCGATGATGGCACGGGCAATGGCCACCGCATCATCGTCTGCGGGCAGGTCCTTGATGAACGCACGGTCGATCTTCAGGTGGTCGATAGGCAGCGCACGCAGGTAGGCCAGCGACGAATAACCGGTGCCGAAGTCATCCACCGCAGTGGCCACGCCCATGGCCTGCAACTGCGCGAGTACCGCGCAGGCCTGCTGCTGGCTTTCCATCAATAGGCTTTCAGTAATCTCCACCTCCAACAGATTGGCGGCCAAGCCATGACGCTCCAGCGCCATGGCCAGGCTCGACACATAGTCGCTGCGCTCGATCTGCAATGCCGCGACGTTGATCGCCAACGGCCCGGGCAGGCAGTCATCGCGACGCCAGGTTGCCAACTGCGCACAGGCCAGCTCCAGCACGCGCTCGCCCAAGGGGATGATCAACCCGGTACGCTCTGCCAAGGGGATGAACTCGGCCGGTGACACCAGACCTGCTTGCGGGTCGCGCCAGCGCAGCAGCGCCTCGACACCCTCCAGCTTGCCGCTGAACAGGTCCACCTTGGGCTGGTACCAAAGTTCGAATTCATCATTATTGAGCGCCCGCCGCAAGTTGCGCTCCAATTCCAGGCGTTGCTGCAAGCGCGCGGTCATATCCGGGTGATACGCCCGCCAGGTGTTGCGCCCGCTTTCCTTGGCGGCGTACATGGCGGTATCGGCGTGGCGCAGCAGGTTGTCGACATCCTCGCCATGCTGCGGGCACCAGGCCAGGCCAATGCTGCCGGTAACCAATGCAGCGTTACCTTTGAGGTCGAACGGCCGCTGCAGGCAACGCA
This sequence comes from Pseudomonas sp. B21-031, assembly GCF_024748985.1. Lineage (NCBI taxonomy): Bacteria > Pseudomonadati > Pseudomonadota > Gammaproteobacteria > Pseudomonadales > Pseudomonadaceae > Pseudomonas > Pseudomonas sp. B21-031. The sequence goes on from NZ_CP087181.1 coordinate 3,137,998, forward strand.
GCACATGGCGCAACTGGTGAGTTACCTGGCCCTGGGTGCCCTGGAGCATGAACACGAACTCGTCGCCGCCCAGGCGGCAGACGCGGTCGTGCAGGTCCAGCTCCTGCAGGAAGCGCGCGGTGGCTTGCTGCAGCAGCAGGTCGCCCATCGCGTGACCGAGGCTGTCGTTAACCTGTTTGAAACCGTCGATGTCGAGCATGAGCACAGCCAGGCCATGCCTCTTGTCGATGGCCTCAGCCAATTGCCGCTGGAACAGCACCCGGTTGGGCAACCCGGTAATGGTGTCGTAGTGCGCCAGGCGTTCGAACTGTGCCTGTGCCAGGCGCAGTTCGAGGTTAAGCCGCTGCAGCTGGCGCTGCTTGCAGGTGAGCCGCACGACGCAGAGGCCGAGCAGGCCGATGGCGGCCAACGCCAACCAGAACAAGGGCGAAGCCAGCAGTGCGGCCGTCTGTGTGTCGTCGCTGGGGGGAATGGAAGTGATCATAGGCCTGCTGACGCACCGGGTTAGCTCTGTATCGGCGCAGTGCAGGCAATGTTGAGCCAGACTGGTGTTTTTCCTGTGACCGGTGCATGCTCGAAGCTGAAGCGTTTCACCTGGCACGAACTCCGCTCAGATATGTGAGGTGCAGTACCCATGGACCGTCTGCTCGATTCACTTTTCCCGACCGCCGAGAACATCCCCGACACCTGGCGCCTGGAAGCCCCCCTGGAACAACGCGACTATTTGGTGAACGGCCAGCTCAGGCGCTGGGACGGCCCTCTGGCCACGGTGCGCAGCCCGGTCTGGCTGAAGGAAACCGACGGCGAGCGCCAGGTCATTCTCGGCAGTGCCCCGATGCTTGACGCCGACACCGCCCTCACCGCGCTCGACGCTGCCGTGCAGGCCTACGACAAGGGCCGCGGCGCCTGGCCGACGATGCGTGTTGCCGAACGCATACAGCACGTCGAAGGCTTCCTGGCGCGCATGCGCGAGCAGCGCCAGGCCGTGGTCAAGTTGCTGATGTGGGAAATCGGCAAGAACCTCAAGGACTCGGAAAAAGAGTTCGACCGCACCTGCGACTACATCGTCGACACCATCAATGCGCTCAAGGACCTCGACCGCCGCTCCAGCCGTTTCGAGCTCGAACAGGGCACCCTTGGCCAGATCCGCCGTGCCCCGCTGGGCGTGGCGTTGTGCATGGGGCCCTACAACTACCCCCTGAACGAAACGTTCACCACGTTGATCCCGGCGCTGATCATGGGCAATACCGTGGTGTTCAAACCGGCCAAGTTTGGCGTCTTGCTGATCCGCCCGTTGCTCGAAGCCTTCCGCGACAGCTTCCCGCCGGGGGTGATCAACGTCATTTATGGCCGCGGCCGCGAAACCGTCAGCGCGCTGATGGCCAGCGGCCTGGTCGATGTGTTTGCTTTCATCGGTACCCACAAGGCCGCCAGCGACCTGAAAAAACTGCACCCGCGCCCACACCGCCTGCGCGCGGCCCTGGGCCTGGACGCCAAGAACCCCGGCATCGTGCTGCCCCAGGTCGACCTGGACAACGCGGTCGAAGAGGCCGTGACAGGTGCCCTGTCATTCAACGGCCAGCGCTGCACGGCGCTGAAGGTACTGTTCGTCCATGAAGATGTGGTCGACGCCTTTCTGGAAAAATTCCAGCGCAAACTCGCCGCGCTCAAACCTGGCATGCCATGGGAACCCGGTGTGGCGCTGACACCACTGCCGGAACCGGGCAAGGTCGACTACCTCGATGGCCTGGTGGCCGATGCCACGGCCAAGGGCGCACGGGTGATCAACGAGGGCGGAGGGCAAAGCCGCGGTTCGTTCTTCTACCCCGCCCTGCTCTACCCGGTGAGCCATGTCATGCGCGTGTACCACGAGGAGCAGTTCGGCCCAGTGGTGCCGGTGGTGCCCTATCGCGACCTGGAAACCGTGATTGATTACGTGCTCGATTCCGACTACGGCCAGCAACTGAGCCTGTTCGGCAACGACCCGGCGACCATCGGCAGCCTGGTGGACACCTTTGCCAACCAGGTCGGCCGCATCAATATCAACGCACAGTGCCAGCGCGGGCCAGACACCTACCCGTTCAACGGCCGCAAGAACAGTGCCGAAGGTACTTTGTCGGTGCATGACGCCCTGCGCGTGTTCTCGATCCGCACGCTGGTGGCGACCAAGTTCCAGGAGGCCAACAAAACGCTGATCAGCGAGATCATCCGCAATCGCCAATCGAGTTTCCTGACCACCGATTACATCTTCTGACGGCCGCCGTTATAGATAATCGGTCTAGCGCCACTGTCGATTTTCCATCCGTGCAAACGACTCTAAGCAAAAGGGCGCCAACCGGCGCCCGTTGTGAAGGAGAGCGAACATGGCAGTCAAACCCATCCCCGAAGGCCAGCACAGCATCACGCCCTACTTGGGCATCAACGACGCCGCCAAGGCCATCGAGTTCTACAAGAAAGCCTTTGGCGCCGTCGAGATGTTCCGCCTCGACGCCCCGGGCGGTCGCGTGGGGCATGCTGAATTGAAAATCGGCGATTCGTCGCTGATGCTCGGCGACCCCTGCGACATGGAAGGTGGCCTGACCGCCAGCCAGAAACTCCCGGGCGCGGCGGTAGGCCTGCACCTGTATGTCGAAGACTGCGACAAGGTCTATGCCCAGGCCCTGGCGTGCGGCGCCACTCAGCTGCGCGAAGTGACGGACCAGTTCTATGGCGACCGCAGCGGCACCCTCAGGGACCCGTTCGGCAATATCTGGTTCGTCTCGACCCACAAGGAGGACCTCAGCCCTGACGAGATTCGCGCCCGCGCCGCCAAACTGTTCGGCGGTAACTGAGCGGCCCGCTACCAGCCTCAAGTTGAAAGTGCGGACGCTTTGCTTGAAGCTTGAGGCTCGTAGCTTGGAGCTGCCCATTAATGCGAATCATCGATAAGACCGCCGCGCAGGTGCGCAGCCTGACCCCCGCTGAAGAAGAGCTGCTGGTCGGCTTCAACACAGGTACGCTCGCTGGACCTCGCCTGCTGCAGGCCAACCAGTTGCTGATGAAGGTGCGTAACGCCAACCAATGGCTGGCCTGCGACTGCCGCAAGGACGCGCTACCGGTGCTCAATGTGACCCTCAACGGCAACACCGGCACGCTGTTCCTGAAAAACAACCCAGGCACTGCCGAGCATGCACCTGGCTGCCCGTTCACCAAAGACGAGCGTGAAGCCGCAGAACGCGATGACGACCCTGCCCCACCTGCGGCCTGGCTGCCACCCGATACGCCATTGCGCCTGATCGGTGACTTTCGCCCGGCCCAGGACAACAGTGGCAGTGAGGGCACTGACCGGCGCGAACAACAACGGCTGTTGTCGCTGCTGCTGACCTGGATCGAGATCAGCGGCTTGAACCTCTACGCCACCCACCTGAAAAAAGACCTCACTGGGCAGTTTGCCGAGCTGCGCAGCGTTGCCAGCCGCTACCCGCTGCTGGAGCGAGTGCCAGCCAGCAACTACCTGGAAACCCGGCTGGACATGAAGCACATGATGATGCTCAAGGCCCGCCTGCGCGAGGCCACGGTGTTCGGCAATCATCGCCGGCATGGCCTGATGCTGGACTGCGTCGACCAGATCAAAGGGCGCAAGCTGTTCAATAGCCGCAGTGAGGATGGGTTCGACTTCCAGGGCCATCACCTGTACTGGGGCGGTAGCCGTGCAGCCGGGCCGCTTTTGGCATTGGCGCTGTACTCGCCCGCTTCTGCTGGCAGCCACTTCTACGAACTGATCCATGTCGCCAGCGTGCCAGTGCTGTCACGCGCTCACCTGTTCCCGGTGTACCGCGATGAAGAGCGTGAGCCACTCAAGGCGTTGGTGTCGCTGATCGACTGGATGGCCAGCAAGGGCGTGAAGGTCCAGATGCGTCGACCGGTGATCGGCGGGCAGGTGATGGATGAACTGGTGCTGACCTCGGATCAGGACCGGGTGCTTTCGGTGTCGCTGCTGGAGCAACCGATTGGCCCCGAGCCGGACGCCGAGAACTTCAAGCGTTATGCCGATTTCAAGAGCCTGGAAACCTTCCGCAAGTATGTGGCGGGCTTCTTTATGCGTGAGCGCTGAGCAGCCCAGCGCTACGCGCAACCTGTAGGAGCAGCCTTGCGCTGCGAAGAGGCGGGTGGCAACACTGTGAATCTTCACTGCTGCAACCGGCCTCTTCGCAGCACAAGGCTGCTCCTACAGGTCACCCCAGAAACAGCTTGTACGCTGGGTTTTCGGTTTCATCCCAATAGCGGTAGCCCATCTCATCCAGCGTCTGCGGCAACTTCGCCAGCTCATCCCCTGGTACTTCCAGCGCAGCAAATACCCGCGCCTCCGCTGCACCATGGTTACGGTAATGGAACAGGCTGATGTTCCAGCGTTTGCCCAACCGCTCCAGGAACCCCAACAGCGCCCCGGGCCGCTCCGGGAACTCGAAGCGCAGCACACGCTCATCCGCCCCCGGCGCCGCATGCCCGCCCACAGTGTGGCGCACATGCAGCTTGGCCAGTTCGTTTTCGGTCAGGTCGAGCACGCTGTAACCCTGCTCGGCAAGGCTGGTCAGCAGGTTCTCCCGAGGGTCGTGCAGCGGGTGCGTCTGCACCCCGACAAACAAACGCGCTTCCTTGCCCGGGTAATAGCGGTAGTTGAACTCGGTGATCTGGCGTTTGCCCAGCGCCTGGCAAAATGCACGGAAACTGCCCGGCTGCTCAGGAATGGTCACGGCAATGATCGCCTCACGCTGCTCACCCAGCTCAGCCCGCTCCGCCACATGGCGCAGGCGGTCGAAATTGACATTGGCACCAGAGTCGATCGCCACCAAGGTCTGCCCCTGCACGCCTTCGCGGGCCACGTATTTCTTGATGCCGGCCACAGCCAGGGCACCGGAGGGTTCGGTGATCGAGCGGGTGTCGTCGTAGATGTCCTTGATGGCTGCGCACAGTTCGTCGCTGTTGACGGTAATCACTTCATCGACGAAGTGCCGGCACAGCTCGAAACAGTGAGCACCCACCTGCGCCACCGCCACGCCATCGGCAAAGGTGCCGACTTGCGGCAGGATCACGCGCTCGCCCGCGGCCAAGGCAGCCTGCAAGCAGTTGGAGTCTTCCGGCTCGACGCCGATCACCTTGACCTCGGGCCGCAGGTATTTCACGTAGGCCGCAATGCCCGCCACCAAGCCACCACCGCCCACCGGGACGAAGATCGCATCCAGTGCACCTGGGCGCTGGCGCAGGATCTCCATGGCCACGGTGCCTTGGCCGGCGATCACGTCTGGGTCATCGAACGGCGGCACGAAGGTGGCACCTTCGCTGTCGGCCAATTGCAGGGCGTGGGCCAGTGCATGGGGGAAGCTCTCACCGTGCAGCACCACATGGCCACCGCGCGAGCGCACCCCTTCCACTTTCAACGAGGGCGTGGTGGTTGGCATGACGATGGTGGCTTTCAGCCCCAGGTGCGAAGCCGCCAGCGCCACGCCTTGGGCATGGTTGCCAGCCGACGCGGTGATCACCCCGCGTTCGCGCTGGGCGGGCGTCAGCCGTGACAGGCGGGTGTAGGCACCGCGGATCTTGAACGAGAAGGTGGGTTGCAGGTCTTCACGCTTGAGCAACACCTGGTTGCCCAGGCTGGCGGACAGTGCTGGCGCTGCTTGCAGCGGCGTTTCGATGGCCAGGTCGTACACCGGTGCGGCGAGAATACGCCGTACCTGCTCCGACAGCAGTTGCTGTGGCGTGGCTGGGGTACGCAGGTTGGCGCTGAAGCTGGTCATCGATGACTCCTTGGCTATTTTCACGTTGCCCAGGAGTCAGAGAGTAAAAACCCGCCTCCAGGGCGGGTTAGGTGCACGTACGCGCTAGCCCGCCAAACTGATAATGGCGGTAATAATAATGGCGTTCACGTGCGGGAAGGTATTCATGGGGTAGGAACTTATCCCGCCGCAGGGCAGCAAGTCAACACTTTGCCTGCTGGGCCGAAAGCGGCACGTCGAACACCTTGTCGAACCCCCACTGGAAAACGAACGCGTACACGAAGAAGAACACGAACAGCGCCAGGTTGGTCAAGAAGGCCGCCCACAGGCTGACATCGAGCCACCACGCCACCAGCGGCAGCAGAATCACTACCAGCCCGCCTTCAAAGCCCAAGGCATGCAAGACACGGCGCATGAAGGTGCGTTCGCGTTGCGGCTGACGCGCCTCCCAACGCTCGAACCCCCAGTTGAATGCCATATTCCAGCTCATGGCGATCCCTGACATAAGGACGGACAACACCGCCGACTGAGCCATCCCGGCGCCAAACGCCAGTTCCAGCGCGGGGGCTACGCAGGCAACGGCGATGGCTTCGTAAAGAATGGCCTGGACGATCTTGCGGGCCTTGCCTTGCATGTTCAACTCCCTGAAATACGATCTGCCAAACGACACGATTTGGCCCACAAGAGTACCAGTGCCGTGCGCGCGGGCAAACCGGCACTGTGGCACCGCCAGCCTAACCACCCGCCGGCAAGCGAATCCTGAACTGCGCCCCACCCAGCGCCGATTGCGCCACCGTCAGTGTGCCCCCCTGCCCTTCGATGGCCCGTCGACTGATTGCCAGCCCCAAGCCAAACCCGCCAGTATTGCGATCACGGCTACGGTCCAACCGGTAGAACGGCTGGAAAATCCGCTCACGCTCCTCGACCGGGATACCAATCCCGTCATCCTCTACCGTGAGCAGACACGCACCGTCATTCTCGAGCCGCAACCTCAGCAGCAGGCTTTCGTCGCAATAACGCATCGCATTGCGTACCAGGTTCTGCACGGCCCGCGCGGTCAAACGGGGGTCGAGCACAAAGCGTGGCAGTTCACGCTCTGCCCGCACTTCCCATTGGATACCGCGGCTGTCGAGCTCTTCGGCAAAGCTGCCCAGCACGCTGTCTACCAGCTCCAGCAGCGATACCTCGACCCGCTCACGCGCCTGGTCGGCGTTGTACAAACGGCTGTAAGACAACAGCTCCAGCACCAGCTCATCCAGTTCACGCACATGGCCGACCAGCTCCAACAGCCGCTTGCGACTGGCAGCCGGCACTTCGTCGAACAGCAGCACCAGGCCGAAGTCCAGGCGGGTCAGCGGGGTGCGCAGCTCGTGGGACACGGCATTGAGCAGCTCGCGCTGCTGGTTGACGTGGCGTTCCAGGTCGCTGGCCATGGTGTCGAACACCCCGGCCAGCTCACCGATGTTCGAGTGCGGCGAGATGTGCGTACGTTCTGCCATCTGCCCCTGCCCCAGGCGTCGGGCGGTTTCCTTGAGCCGCTCCAGGTCACGCCAGTGCGGCCACACCCACAGCAGCAGGCAGCCGAGCATGGCTGCACCGATCAACACCGTCACGCCCCAGGACAGCACGTTGATGTCCAGGGGATCAGGCGGGGCATGCAGGCGCACCAGCCAGTCCTTGTCGAGCGGTGCCAGCACCGTCTCGTAATAACCCCAGTCTGCGATGCGCACGGCGTACAAACCATGTTCCAGCCGCGCCTGTTCATCCGCGCTGAGGTCGGCCTGGTCCATGCGCAGCAGCTTGACCTCCAGCGGTGCGAAGGCATCGGCCAAGTCTCGCTCCACCGCTGGCCACTGCTCATGCGGGGCCTGGTGGAACTGGCGGACGATCAGCGACTGCACGCCTTTGGTCTGGTCCAGGTTGTACGCCATGAAGCGTTCATGGAACAGGCCGACGATGGAGTCAGGGATGAACAGCAGCGCACCGGCGTAAGCGACGATGATCAACAGGTACAGGCGCACCAGGATCTTCAGCATGCTCGGTCAGCACTCCCACTCGACACGGCTGAACAGGTAGCCTTTACCCCAGACAGTCTTGATCTTGCGCGCCTCGCCAGCACTGTCGTCGAACTTGCGGCGCAGTTTGGAGATGGCGACGTCCACCGAACGGTCGGTGCCGTTGAACTCGATGCCGCGCAGTTGCTGCAGGATGCGGTCGCGGTTCAGCACTTCGCCCGCGTTGCGCGCCAGCACCACCAGCAAGTTGTACTCGCCGCTGGACAGTTCCACCTCTTCGCCGCGCCAGCTCACGGTGCGCTCGGCCAGGTCGATGCGCAGGCCGCCGATCTGGATCAAATCGCTGTCAAGGCGTGGCTCATTGACGCTGCTGCGGCGCAACAACGTGCGCACACGGGCCAGCAGCACACGGGGCTCACAGGGCTTGGTCACGTAATCGTCCGCGCCCATTTCCAGGCCCAGCACCTGATCGTGGCTGTCGTCACGGGCGGTCAGCATGAGGATCGGCAAGCTCTGCGATTCCTGGCGCAGCAGGCGGCACAGTTGCAGGCCATCGATGCCGGGCAGCATCAGGTCAAGGATCACCAGGTCAGGCTTTTGCCGGCGAAAGGCGTCCAGCACGTGGTCGCCGCGGGCGATCACCTGAACATGGAAATCATTGCGTTGCAGGTAGCTGGCGATCAGTTCGGACAAGGCACTGTCGTCTTCGACCAATAAAAGGTTTGGCATAAGCGCTTTGACACAAGAGGAAGTCCAGGCAGGATATAGAATCCTACGCCGAGGCAGGACGCTTCTTCACACTTTTTCACACTCGCCCTACAGGTATTAACAGCCACCAAGGGAACGCCTGCCGTAGCATACACCGCGTCATCATCGGAAGATCCGTATGCCTACTAGCCTCCCCCCTCGCCTGCGCCCCGTGGCGCTTCTGGCGTTTCTGAGCATATCCCTGGCCGGCTGTGGCGACAGCGCCGAGCAGGACGAAAAAGAGCCCACCCCGCAGGTGCGCGTCGAAACCCTGCAACTGCAGCCGCTGGCCATCAGCAGCGAACTCAGCGGCCGTATCCTGGCACCGCGGACCGCGGAAGTGCGCGCACGTGTGGCAGGTGTGGTGCTCAAGCGCGTCTACCGCGAGGGCAGCGACGTCAAGCAAGGCGACGTGCTGTTCCTCATCGACCCGGCGCCGTTCAAGGCCGACCACGACAGCGCCCGCGCCACCCTGGCCAAGGCCCAGGCCAACCTGTATCAAGCGCGCCTGCAAGAGCAACGCTACCGCGAACTGGTCGACGACAAGGCCGTGAGCCGCCAGGAATACGACAATGCCCGGGCCAGCTTCCTGCAGGCTGACGCTGAAGTTGCCGAGGCCAAGGCCGCCCTGGAGCGCGCGCGCCTTAACCTGGGGTATGCCACGGTGACCGCGCCGATTTCCGGACGCATCGGCCGAGCACTGGTGACTGAGGGTGCGCTGGTCGGGCAGAACGAGACCACACCCCTGGCCACCATCCAGCAACTGGACCCGATTCATGCCGACGTTACCCAGTCGACCCGCGAGCTCAACGCCCTGCGCCGTGCCCTGCGAGCCGGCGAGCTGCAGCAGGTCGGCGACGGCCAGGCCCGCGCCACGCTGATTCAGGACGACGGCAGCGCCTACCCGCTGCCCGGCAAGCTGTTGTTCTCTGACATCAGCGTCGACCCGAGCACCAACCAGATCACCCTGCGCAGCGAGTTCCCCAACCCAGACCTCGACCTGCTGCCGGGCAGCTATGTGCGCGTGCGCCTGGAACAAGCGGTGCAGCCCAAAGGCCTCAGCGTGCCGCAGCGCGCCATCCTGCGCGACAGCGCCGGTGTGCCGAAAGTGCTGGTGGTCGACCCGCAGGCCCGCGTCAGCGACCGCCAGGTCGTGCTGGGCAGCGCCCAAGGCGACCGCTGGGTGGTCAGCGAAGGCCTGGCGCCCGGTGAACAAGTGGTTATCGAAGGCCTGCAACACGTCAAGGCCGGCGACCAGGTGCAGGTCGAAGCGAGCCAGGGCACAGCGCCCGGCGCGCCGCCGATCGCACAGCACAACCGCCAGTGAGGGGCTGATTGATGCCGCACTTTTTCATTGACCGCCCCGTGTTCGCCTGGGTGGTCGCGCTGTTCATCCTGCTCGCTGGCGCCTTGGCCATTCCGCAATTGCCGGTGGCCCAGTACCCCAACGTGGCCCCGCCGCAAGTGGAAATCTACGCCGTGTACCCAGGCGCCTCAGCGGCGACCATGGACGAGAGCGTGGTCAGCCTGATCGAGCAGGAACTCAACGGCGCCGACAATCTGCTGTATTTCGAGTCGCAAAGCAGCCTGGGCAGCGCCACCATCACCGCCACCTTCGAACCTGGCACGCACCCGGACCTGGCTCAGGTCGATGTGCAGAACCGCCTCAAGGTGGTCGAGTCGCGCCTGCCTCGCCCCGTGACCCAGCAAGGCCTGCAGGTGGAGAAGGTGTCCACCGGCTTCCTGCTGCTGGCCACCCTGACTTCGGAGGACGGCAAGCTCGACGAAACCGCCCTGTCGGATATTCTCGCGCGCAACGTGATGAACGAGATCCGCCGCCTGAAGGGCGTCGGCAAGGCCCAGCTGTATGGTTCTGAGCGTGCCATGCGGATCTGGATCGACCCGAGCAAGCTGATCGGTTTCAACCTCACGCCTAACGATGTGGCTGATGCCATTGCCGCGCAAAACGCCCAGGTCGCCCCTGGCAGTATTGGTGACCTGCCCGCCCGCGGCACCCAGGAAATCACCGCCAACGTGCTGGTCAAGGGCCAGCTGAGTACGCCAGAGGAGTTCGCGGCCATTGTCCTGCGCGCCAACGCGGACGGGTCTACAGTGACCGTCGGCGATGTCGCCCGGGTTGAGATCGGTGCCCAGGAGTACCAGTACGGCACGCGCCTTAACGGCAAGCCCGCGACCGCGTTCAGCGTACAGCTGGCCCCCGGCGCCAACGCCATGGAAACCGCCGACCTGGTGCGGGCCAAGATGCAGGAGTTGTCGCGCTACTTCCCGGAAGGCGTCAAATACGACATCCCGTATGACACCTCGCCCTTCGTCAAGGTGTCGATCCAGCAGGTGATCAACACGCTGTTCGAAGCCATGCTGCTGGTGTTCGCGGTGATGTTCCTGTTCCTGCAGAACCTGCGCTACACGCTGATCCCGACCTTGGTAGTGCCGGTGGCGCTGATGGGCACCTTCGCCGTGATGCTGGCCATGGGCTTCTCGGTCAACGTACTGACCCTGTTCGGTATGGTCCTGGCCATCGGCATTCTGGTCGACGACGCCATCGTGGTGGTGGAAAACGTCGAGCGGATCATGGCCGAAGAAGGCCTGCCGCCCAAGGAAGCCACGCGCAAGGCCATGGGCCAGATCAGCGGGGCGATTGTCGGCATTACCCTGGTGCTGGTGGCCGTGTTCCTGCCGATGGCCTTCATGAAAGGCTCGGTGGGCGTGATCTACCAGCAGTTCTCGGTGTCGATGGCGGTGTCGATCCTGTTCTCGGCGTTTCTCGCTCTCAGCCTGACCCCAGCGCTGTGCGCGACGTTGCTCAAACCGTTGGGTAAAGGCGAGCACCACGAGCGCAAGGGCTTCTTCGGCTGGTTCAACCGAGGCTTCGAACGCATGAGCAACGGCTATCAGCATTGGGTGGTGCAAGCGCTCAAGCGCAGCGGTCGTTACTTGCTGGTGTACGGCGTGTTGCTGGCTGTGCTGGGCTATGGCTTCAGCCAATTGCCCACGGCGTTCTTGCCCACCGAAGACCAGGGCTACACCATCACCGACATCCAACTGCCGCCAGGCGCCAGCCGCATGCGTACCGAACAGGTGGCGGCGCAGATCGAAGCGCACAACGCGGAAGAACCCGGTGTCGGCAACACCACGCTGATCCTCGGCTTCAGCTTCTCTGGCAGCGGGCAGAACGCGGCACTGGCGTTCACCACGCTCAAGGACTGGTCCCAGCGCGGTGCCGATGACAGCGCCCAATCGATCGCCGACCGCGCCACTATGGCCTTCACTCAGCTCAAGGATGCCGTGGCCTACGCCGTGCTGCCACCGCCCATCGATGGCCTGGGCGAGTCGACCGGTTTTGAGTTCCGTCTGCAGGACCGTGGCGGCATGGGCCACACCGCGCTGATGGCCGCCCGCGATGCGCTGCTGGCAGGTGCTGGCAAGAGCAAAGTGCTGACCAACGTGCGCGAAGCGTCGCTGGCCGAAAGCCCGCAGGTGCAACTGGAAATCGACCGTCGCCAGGCCAATGCCCTGGGGGTGTCGTTCGCCGACATCGGCGCGGTGCTGGATACCGCCGTCGGCTCCAGTTACGTCAACGACTTCCCCAACCAGGGCCGTATGCAACGGGTGGTGGTGCAGGCCGAAGGCGACCAGCGTAGCCAGGTCGAAGACTTGCTGAAAATCCATGTGCGCAACAGCAGTGGCAAGATGGTGCCGCTGGCAGCCTTCGTCCAGGCGAAGTGGGTCAGCGGCCCGGTGCAGCTGACCCGCTACAACGGTTACCCGGCGGTGTCGATCTCCGGTGAACCGGCGGCGGGCTACAGCTCGGGTGAAGCCATGGCCGAAGTCGAGCGCCTGGTCGCGCAGCTGCCGGCCGGCGCAGGCCTGGAATGGACCGGCCTGTCGCTGCAGGAGCGGCTGTCCGGCAGCCAGGCGCCGATCCTGATGGCGCTGTCGCTGCTGGTGGTGTTCCTGTGCCTGGCTGCGCTGTACGAGAGCTGGTCGATCCCCACCGCCGTGCTGCTGGTGGTGCCGCTTGGGGTACTCGGTGCGGTGCTGGCAGTCACCCTGCGGGGCATGCCCAATGACGTGTTCTTCAAGGTCGGCCTGATCACCCTGATCGGCCTGTCGGCCAAGAACGCGATCCTCATCATCGAGTTCGCCAAGAGTTTGGTGGACCAGGGTGTCGATGCCGTCGATGCCGCGGTACAGGCCGCCCGTCTGCGTCTGCGGCCGATTGTGATGACCTCGCTGGCGTTTATCCTCGGCGTGGTGCCCCTGGCCATCGCCACCGGCGCCAGCTCGGCCAGCCAGCAGGCGATTGGCACGGGTGTGATCGGCGGCATGCTCAGCGCCACCCTGGCGGTGGTGTTCGTGCCGGTGTTCTTCGTCGTGGTGATGCGCCTGGCCGGGCGCGGTCGCGGCGCTAAAGCCGAGGCGACCCCAGCGCTTGACGCACGCTGACTGGACAAGCACCGCATGACATGGGAGGGTTCCTGGCATTAACTGCCCGGAACCCTTTTTCATGCCTGATGCCCTGCCCCCTTGCTCCATTCTCATCCTCGCCGGTGGCCGCGGCCAGCGCATGGGCGGCCGCGACAAGGGGTTACTGGCCTGGCAAGGCGAGCCATTGGTGGCGCATGTGCAACGTGTGGTACGCCCGCTGAGCGATGACCTGATCATTTCCTGCAACCGTAACCAGGACGCCTATCGAGCCTATGCTGACCAGTTGGTGGGCGATGCAGCCCCCGATTTCCCTGGTCCGTTGGCCGGGGTGATTGCAGGCCTGGCGGCGGCGCGCCACGAATGGGTGGTGGTACTGGCCTGCGATGCACCGCTGATCGACCAGCCGTTGATCGAAGACCTGCTACGGCTGGCGGTGGCCGGCGACAGTGCGGCGATGGTGCGCCAGGCAGGCTTTTGGCAGCCGATGTTCAGTGTGCTGCCGCGCAAGGTGTTGCCGGTGCTGGAGCAGGCGTGGGCGGCCAATGAGCGAAGCTTGCAGAAGGCCCTGCTGAAAGGGGCTTTGCACGCGCTGGTGTGTGCCGAGGATGATCCCCGTTTGAGCAACTTCAATAGCCCGGAAACACTGCAAAACTGACGCACGCCGCGCGGCAAACTTGAGCCCAGACGGTGTTAATGCCCCAGCCCCTCACGTAAAGTCTGCCCATGGACAAATACGCCCCCCGCCAGTGGCTCCCCCACGAAAAACCCAGCCTGCCCGGATCGCCGTCCACGCCTTTGCACTCGCCCGCCAAACGCCTGGCCTTTGGCCTGGTGGGCCTGTTGGTGGCGATCACCGGTGGGTTGGGCAACGCGCTGGTAACAGCCAACCTGGTGTTCCTGCAGGGTGCGCTGGGGGCGACCACCGCCGAAATGGCCTGGCTGCCGGCCGCCTATGTGATGACCAACGTGTCCATCAACCTGCTGCTGGTCAAGTTTCGCCAGCAGTTCGGCCTGCGTGCCTTCACCGAAGTGTTCCTGGTGCTTTATGCGCTGGTCACCTTTGGCCACCTGTTCGTCAATGACCTCAACTCGGCAATTGCCGTGCGCGCCGCCCATGGCATGGTTGGCGCCGCGTTGAGTTCGCTGGGCCTGTACTACATGATCCAGGCGTTCCCCGCGCAGTGGCGGCTCAAGGCCATGGTGCTGGGCCTGGGCGCCTCGCAATTGGCCTTGCCGCTGGCGCGGCTGTTCTCTGAAGACTTGCTGCAGATTGCCGAATGGCGCGGTCTATACCTGTTCGAGCTCGGCTTGGCGTTGGCCGCACTGGGCTGCGTGCTGATGCTCAAGTTGCCACCGGGCGACCGCTTCAAGACCTTCGAGCCGCTGGATTTTTTGACCTTCACCCTAATGGCCAGCGGCACAGCCCTGCTCTGCGCCGCGCTGTCGCTGGGGCGCATTGACTGGTGGCTGGACACGCCCTGGATCGGTGTGGCACTGGCCGCGTCGATTGGCCTGATATTCAGTGGGCTGGCCATCGAGCACAATCGCCAGAACCCGCTGCTGATGACCCGCTGGCTGGGCAGCGGCACGATCATCCGCCTGGCCCTGTGCGTGATTCTGATCCGCATGGTCACCTCGGAGCAGTCCACCGGCGCAGTCGGTTTTCTGCAAGTGTTGAACATGGGCAGCGAGCAGATGCGCACGCTGTACGCGATCATGTTGTTGGGTGCGGTGGCGGGCCTGGCGACCAGCGCTCTGACCATCGACCCCAAGCACCTGGTGATCCCGTTGCTGGTGTCGCTGCTGGCGATGGCCACCGGGGCGTTCATGGACAGCAGCTCAAGCAACCTCACGCGCCCGGCGCAGATGTACCTGAGCCAGTTCCTGCTGGCCTTCGGCAGCACGTTCTTCCTGGGCCCGTCGATGGCCTTGGGCATTAGCCATGTGCGCGCCAACCCGCGCAACCTGGTGAGCTTTTCGGTGCTGTTCGGCATCTGCAACAACCTCGGCGGCCTGATTGGCGCGGCGCTGCTCGGCACCTTCCAGACCTGGCGCGAGAAATTCCACTCCAGCCACCTGATGGACCGCCTCAGCTACCTCGAACCCCTGGTCAACGCCCGGGTGCAAAGCGGCGGTGGCGGGTATGCCGGCCTGCTTGCCGACCCCGCGCTGCGCAGCGAGGCCGGCATGCGCGTGCTGGCCAGTGCGGCCACCCGCGAGGCCAACGTGATGGCCTACAACGATGTGTTCATGCTGATCGGCAGCATCGCTATCCTGACCATGATCTGGATCTGCATCCGCAGCACCTGGCTCTGGTACACGGCCCGCAAGGCCACCTCCCCTGACTCTAGCCGCGGCGCGCCTACCTGATGACCGACGAAACCCGCACGACCACCACCACTGCCCTTGCTGAAACCCCAGAGGGCACGCCGCCGCCCAGTGAACCGACCAGCCCGGTACGCTCGCGCCGGATGCGCATCCTGTCGTCGATCAGTTTTGCCTGTGTGGCCCTGGCCGGCATCCTGCTGGTGCTCTACGCCTGGCGCCTGCCGCCGTTCGGCAGCGCCATCGAGAGCACCGAAAACGCACTGGTGCGCGGCCAGGTGACGATCATCGGCCCGCAACTGAGTGGCTATATAGTCGATGTGCCGGTGCATGACTTCCAGTTCGTCAAGGCAGGCGACCTGCTGGTGCAACTGGACGACCGCATCTATAAGCAACGGCTGGCCCAGGCCATCGCGCAGTTGCAACAACAGCAGGCGGCACTGGCCAATAACCTGCAGCAACGCAACAGCGCCGAGGCCACCATTGCCCAGCGCCAGGCGGCCATCGGCGATGCAACGGCCCAGGCGGCCAAGGCCAAGGCCGACCTCAGCCGTAACCAGGCGCTGGTCAGCGACGGTTCGGTGTCGCGCCGCGAGCTGGACCTGGCCCGTGCCAGCCAGGCGGCTGCTGTCGCCAGCCTGGCCCAGGCCAAGGCTGCCCTGGAAATCGCCCGGCAGGACCGAGAAACCGTGGTGGTCAACCGGGCCGCGTTGCAGGCCTCGGTGGAAAATGCCAAGGCCGCCGTCGAGCTCGCCCGTATCGACCTCGACAATACTCGCGTGACCGCCCCACGCGATGGCCAGCTGGGGCAGATCGGCACGCGCCTGGGGGCCTACGTGAATTCCGGAGCGCAACTGATGGCGCTGGTGCCTGATACCCTGTGGGTGATCGCCAACATGAAGGAAACCCAGATGGCCGCGGTGCGCATCGGCCAGCCGGTGAGTTTCACCGTGGATGCGCTGAACCACCAGAAGCTGTACGGCCATGTGCAGCAGATTTCGCCGGCCACCGGCTCCGAATTCGCCCTGCTGCAGGCCGACAACGCCACCGGCAACTTCGTCAAGATTGCCCAGCGGATCCCGGTGCGCATTACCGTGGATGCCGACCAGCCAGAGGCGAAGCGGTTGCGGCCAGGGATGTCGGTGGTGGTCAGTATCGACACCCGGGATGCACAGTAGATTCCAGTGTAGGAGCAGCCTTGTGCTGCGAAGAGGCCAGTGAAAACACCGTAGATCTTTGCTGCTTTTACCGGCCTCTTCGCAGCGCAAGGCTGCTCCTAAACAAAGCGCGTATGACAAGGCAGCGCGCTACATCCACCCCGCCAGCACAATCGGCAGCCAGGCGAATGACAGCACCGTTGAACACATCACCAGGTTCGCCACCTGCTCCGGTGAGCGGTTGGCGCGCACGGCCATGAGGTAATTGAACACCGCCACCGGCATCGCCGATTGCACCATCAGTACCGCACGCTCCAGGGTATCCATGCCCAGGGCCACGCCAACCGCCCACCCCACCGCCGCGCCCAGGCCGATGCGCAAACCACCCAGCAGCATGCCGCTGCCCACATGGCGCAGGCGAATGCTGGCCAGCGAAACGCCCAGGGTCAGTAGCATCAGCGGGATGGTCATGCCACCGAGCAGGTTCACCGTGTTGGCCAACCAACGCGGCAATTCGAAATCCAAAAAGATGATCGGCATCGCGCCCGCCAGGCTGATCACGATGGGGTTGCGTACCAACGCCTTGAGCGAAGCTGCTGTGCCAGAGATGGCCATGCCGACCGTGAACTGCACGATCGACAGGGTCAGGAAAAACGCCACCGCCAGGGCCAGGCCGTGCTCGCCGAAGGCATACAGGCTGATCGGCAGGCCCATGTTGCCGGTGTTGGGGAACATGAACGCCGGCAGTAGCACACGCCAGTGTTGCCCCGAGGCACGGCTGACCAAAAGGCCTGCCAAGGCCATGCCCAACGTGCACAACAGGCAGGCCAGCGCCATGCTGGTGAATGCCGTCGGGTCCAGTTCCGTGCGGCTCAAGGTCGACAGCACCAGCGAGGGCGTGCCGACCGTCATCACCAGCCTGGCGATGAACTCAGTGGGGTAGTCCAAGCCTTTGCGGGCCCAGGCAAAACCAATGCCGGCAACGATGAACACAGGTGCCAGAACGGCGAACAACGATGCCAGCATGAGCCTTACCTTCCTGGTGTGCGAAAGGCGTCAGTATGCCGCAGTCCTAGCCCGCTTCAACCCGGAAACAGAAATGGGTTGATGCTGCTACGGGCAAAGCCTTGCCCTTCAAGCTCGGCATCCAGCTGCAAGGAGGCCAGGTCATCAGCGATAGGCTCCAGTGCCGGGTCGTGCTCGTAATAGAACGCCTTCAGGTAGCTTTCGCAGTCACCGCAGCTTTCCGCCTTGACCGCACTGTCCTGACGCTCCAGGGACCAATAGTCCAGCTTACCGGTGTGCTCGCAGTTGCTGCACTTGACCCGCACCATGTGCCAGCGACTCTCGCACAGCCCACAATGCAGGTACCGCAGCCCGGCACGCTTGCCAGTGAGGATGACGCTGGCCACCGGCGCGCTGGCGCACACTGGGCAAAACTGGCGATGCTCGCCCACCGCCGCATGCGCATGAGCCGGCAAAGCCGCAGCCAGTTGCACGAAGTACAGCCCCAGGGCGGCCCACAAAAACACCGCCTCGCCACTGTTCACATTGCCATATTGGCCTTGCAGCAAGTCTTGGGCGCAGGCTTCGCGCTGGTCGGCGCTCAGCGCGGCGAGCCTGTCCAGGGCCGCGCATACCGGGTCGCTGGCGTCAGTGCGCAGGTCCTCGAGCAAATGCTCGAGCGCCTGCTGCCAGTAACCTGAGTGCAACTGCGTCGATAATGGCGCATCCGCGCCCAGCCGCTCAGCCAGTGCCCCAAGCGCGTTTGCCGGCACGGGAAAATGATCGAGCAAACGCTGCTGGGCCTGCGCGATGGTGGCGGCGAATTCCAGGTAGTCGGCTTGCTCATGCCCTTGTGCCAAATGACGCAAACGCGCCGCGCGCTTGGCGAAGTGTTGATCCAGTTGCGGCAGCAACAAGGCGCTGATGGCGCCCACGCCCCCGGTGGGCTGCTCGACCGCCGTCAGTTTGATGCTGCTCATTTCTTCTCGCTCTTGCTGTTGATCTGCTGATACCAGCGATCGTGGTGCGACTTGGCCCAACTGCGTGAGACATAGCCGGTGATCATGCCGCGAATCGAACCTTTCACCCAGAACGCCAGGTACGCATGGCCAATGATCAGCAGGATCAGCGAGATGCCTGCCAGTGCGTGAGTAAACAAGGCAATCCGAATCAGCGGGATGCTGAAGTAGTCGGCAAACCACGGCCGCCAGATGATCACGCCACTGAGCATCAGCAAGGTGATCAGGCCCATGATCCCCCAGAACAGGACCTTCTGGCCGGCGTTGTATTTGCCGATGCGCAGCGGCTGGCTGTGGTCGCCTGCCAATACGCGCTTGACGTTGCGAAACCAGATGCCGTCTTCACGCTCGGGCAAGTTGTACTTGACGAAGCGCACGAACAGGAACATCAGCACCACGAACACCACCACCCCGAAAAACGGGTGAAGGATGCGCGCCAGCTGCGGTGTGCCGAACACGCCATTCAGCCAGTTCAACGACGGGAAAAACCACGACAGCCCCGACATCGCCACCAGGAAGAAGCAGATCACCATGAACCAGTGGCTGGCCCGGTCGATGAAGCGCGTGCGCAGAATCAGTCGGTCCTTGTTCATACCAGGGTCTCCTTGTCGTCTTCCTCGACGTCGTTGGGGCCAACGCCGATGTAGTGGAACACCGTGCCCGCCAGGGTGGCGAAGAACGCAGCC
This sequence comes from Pseudomonas sp. B21-031, assembly GCF_024748985.1. Lineage (NCBI taxonomy): Bacteria > Pseudomonadati > Pseudomonadota > Gammaproteobacteria > Pseudomonadales > Pseudomonadaceae > Pseudomonas > Pseudomonas sp. B21-031. The sequence goes on from NZ_CP087181.1 coordinate 3,157,157, forward strand.
GCGGCCACCGGTTTGAGCCAGCCTTTCCAGCCCTCGATCGCGCTGCTGATGCGTGGGTCCGGGTTGAGCTTGTGGTACAGCTGCGGCTTGTCAGCGTGTTGCAGCACGTAGAACACATGGGTGCCACCGACCGCCTGCGGGTCGTAGATGCCGGCACCGGCAAAGCCGCGGTCTTGCAGTTCGCTCACGCGTTCCTCGGCCTGCACCAGCATATCGGCCTTGCTGCCGAAGTTGATCGCGCCGGTCGGGCAGGTTTTCACGCAGGCCGGTTCCTGGCCGACGCTGACCCGATCAACGCACAGCGTGCACTTGTAAGCCTTGTTGTCCTTTTTGCTGATGCGCGGCACATCGAACGGGCAACCGGCCACGCAGTAGCCGCAACCGATGCAATGCTCGGACTGGAAATCGACGATACCGTTGGCGTACTGGATGATCGCACCCGGTTGCGGGCACGCCTTGAGGCAGCCCGGGTCGGCGCAATGCATGCAGCCATCCTTGCGGATCAGCCATTCCAGCTTGCCGCTTTCGTCCTGGTGCTCGTCAAACCGCATCAGCGTCCAGGTGTCTGGCGTGAGGTCGGCCGGGTTGTCGTACACGCCGACGTTGTGGCCCACCTCGTCACGCAGGTCGTTCCATTCGTTGCAGGCCACTTGGCAGGCCTTGCAGCCGATGCAGATGCTGACGTCGATCAGCTTGGCCACCTCGGCCTGGTGGTCGCGGGCACGCGGCGCGGGGGTGAAGGCGTTGGTCGCCGAACGGCGAATGATGTCTTGGGATTGCAGGGACATGTGCGTCGCTCCGTCAGGCCTTTTCCACGTTCACCAGGAACGCCTTGTATTCCGGGGTGTTGGTGTTGGAGTCACCCACCCCCGGAGTCAGCGTGTTGGCCAGGAAGCCTTTGCGGGTGGCACCCTCGAAGCCCCAGTGGCACGGGATACCGATGGTGTCGACCATCTGGCCAGCGACCTCCAGGCGCTGGACCCGCTTGGTCACCACCGCCTTGGCCTTGATGTAGCCGCGCTTGGTGCTGACCCGCACCAGGTCGCCCTGGACGATGCCTTTTTCCTTGGCCAGCACTTCGCCGATCTCGATGAACTGCTCGGGCTGGATGATCGCGTTGAGCCGCGAATGCTTGGTCCAGTGGCGGAACAACTCGGTGATCGAGTAGGTGGTGGCTACGTAAGGGAACTCCTCACGGCTGCCCATCCGCGCACGGTCGCTTTCATACAGGCGTGCGGTCGGGCTCTTGCTGACATTGGGGTGCAGCGGGTTGGACGCCAGTGGGCTTTCGATCGGTTCGTAATGCTCAGGGAACGGCCCATCGTTCATGGCGCCAACCGAGAACAACCGGCCTACCCCTTCGGGCAGCATGATGAACGGGTTGACGTTGCTGCCTGGCGCGGCGGTTACCGGATAGTCGGGGACATCGCTGCCGCTCCAGCGGCTGCCATCCCAGGCAATGATCTGGCGCTTGGGGTCCCAGGCGTTGCCCTGCGGGTCGGCCGAGGCACGGTTGTAAAGGATGCGCCGATTCTGCGGCCAGGCCCACGCCCAACCTGGAGTGCAGCCCAGGCCGCTGTCAGCGTTGTCGCGGCGGGCCATCTGGTTGCCGGCCTCGGTCCAGGAGCCGGCAAACACCCAGTTGAAGCAGGCGGTGCTGCCGTCATCGCGCAATTGGGCGAAGTTGTCCAGCAACTGGCCTTTGCGCAGCACCAGGTTGCCCTTGTCGTCATGCAGGTCCGCCAGGGCGTAGCCGTTGGACTCTTTGGCGACTTCTTCTGGCTCTGGATCGTAGGGGTTCTTGTAGTCCCAGGCCATGTTCAACACAGGCTCGGGGCATACGCCGCCCTCGTCGCGGTACAGCTCGCGCAGCTTCATGAACAGGTGGCCGAGGATCTTGCCATCGTGCCAGGCCTCACCGGGCGGGGCCGCCCCGGCCCAGTGCCATTGCAGCCAGCGGCTGGAGTTGACGATCGAGCCGTTCTCCTCGGCAAAGCAGCTGGAAGGCAGGCGGAAGACCTCGGTCTGGATCGTCGCGGGGTCGACGTCATTGGACTCTCCGTGGTTCTGCCAGAAGCTCGACGTCTCGGTCGCCAGCGGGTCGATGATCACCAGGAACTTGAGCTTGGCCAAGGCCTCGGCAGCCTTGTTCTTGTCCGGGAAGGCCGCGATCGGGTTGAAGCCCTGGGCAATGTAGCCGTTGACCTTGCCTTCATACATGCGGTTGGAATAGTTGAGTACGTCGTAGCTGTCGTCCCACTTGGGCAACCAGTCGAAACCCCAGTTGTTCTCAGGGGTGGCCTTGTCGCCCCACAGGCTCTTCATCAGGCTGATGAAGAATTTGGGCGTGTGCTGGTAGTAGTTGACCTGACCGGGCAGTTGGGCGCTGGGCGTGGTTTCTTTCAGGTAGGTCTCGACCGTGGCCTGGTTGTCGGACGGCAGGTTCATGTAACCCGGCAGGCGTTGCGACAGCAGCCCTAGGTCGGTGTAGCCCTGGATGTTGGAGTGCCCGCGCAGGGCGTTGACGCCGCCACCAGCCATGCCGATATTGCCCAGCAGCAGCTGGATCATGCCCGAGCCACGGATCATCTGGGCGCCCGTGGTGTGGTGGGTCCAGCCCAGGGCATACAGGAAGGTGGCGGTCTTGTCCGGTGCGCTGGTGCTGGCAAGGATTTCGCAAATCTGCAGGAAGTCGTCCTTTGGCGTACCGCACAGCTCGCTGACCCGCTCCGGCGTGTAGCGGCTGACATGCTGCTTGAGCAGGTTGTACACGCAGCGCGGGTGGCTGAGCGTCACGTCACGCTTGGCAAAGCCCTGCTCGTCGAGCTCATAGGCCCAGGAGCTGCGGTCATAGCGCCGGGTGCTGGCGTCGTAGCCGCTGAACAGGCCGTCGTCGAAACGGTAGTCGCTGCGCACGATCAGGCTGGCATTGGTGTAGGCGCGCACGTACTCGTGCTGGATACGGTCATGGCTGATCAGGTAGTTGACCACCCCCATCAGGAAGGTGATGTCAGAGCCTGCGCGAATGGGCGAATACAGGTCGGCCACTGCAGCGCTGCGGTTGAAGCGCGGGTCAACGACGATCACCTTGGCACCGTTGCGGATCTTCGCCTCGATCACCCATTTGAAGCCCACCGGGTGCGCTTCGGCGGGGTTGCCGCCCATGATCAGCACGACGTTGGCGTTCTTGATGTCTACCCAGTTGTTAGTCATGGCGCCACGGCCAAAGGTGGGTGCCAGCGCCGACACCGTCGGGGCGTGGCAAACCCGCGCCTGGCTGTCGGTACCGAGGATACCCAGGGCACGGGTGAAGCGCTGGTCGAGCGAGCCGGTTTCGCTGCTGGCCGCTGAAGAACACAGCATGCCGGTGGACAGCCAACGGTTGACGGTAACGCCCTGGGCGTTTTTCTCGATGAAGTTGGCGTCGCGGTCAGCCTTCATCAGCCGGGCGATGCGCTCGATGGCATGGTCCCAGGTGATCCGCTGCCACGTGTCCGAGCCTGGCGCGCGGTACTCCGGGTACAGCAGGCGCTGTTCGCTGTGGATGTAGTCCACCAGCCCTGCCCCTTTCGGGCACAGCGAACCTCGGCTGACCGGGTGGTCCGGGTCGCCCTCGATATGGAAGATGCGTGCCTTGGCGTTTTTCGCGCCGTCGCCCAGGCTGTACATGAGGATGCCGCAGCCTACCGAGCAGTAGGTGCAGTTGTTGCGGGTCTCTTTGGCGCGCAACAGCTTGTATTGGCGTGACTGGCTGGCATTGGCCACTGCCGGAGCAAAGCCCAGCGACACGGTGGTCGCTGCCGCCGCACCGGCCGTGCACAGTTTGAAAAATTGTCGTCTGCCAAGTGCCATGGGATCTCCTCATCTCGGCCCGGTTAAATACCGGGCACACAGGCGTTACTTATCAACGGGTGTTATCGACTGGTCGTTCTAATTCGGTGACGGGCACACGTCAGGGGCAATAGAAATCTACAGCGCGTTATTAAAACGCAACTTCTTTTGCAACTACTAAATGGACCGCGGCATCACACGTTTATCGAGGCGCCCCTTGCGGGCCGCGCCCGCCATTGTAGTGGCAGGATGCCGCAGGGACCAATTGAGCGGCTTGATCGCTTGATAAGCTTTGTCGATCAACAGGCTGATACGGTAATTAATTACATACCTGTATTGATCCAGATCAATAAACACTCACCGCCAGCCGTTAAAACAATTAATCCATACGACTAAAGTTAGTTTTCCATTCAACTTATTATTAAGCCGGCGAACGAGCCTGTACCTCGCGACGCCCTGCGGCGTCTCGTCGCAGGCCAATGCCCCTTGGGCAAATGGTTGCAAGCACGTAGAATCGCGGTTCCTTTTCGCCCGTCGCCTTGAACGGTGGCAACCGGCAGCAATGACAGAGTCCGCGCCTGAACACATGACCGCCCATGTGAAATAGGCTCAACCGACCCCGCCCGGCCCAGCTCCCTTACGGCCCAGCGGTTGAGTCTTGCCCAGGTCGCATCCAGCCCAGGCACATCCGTGCAGCCTCTTGGCCCCTTTCGGGCCCAGCCGGCGTGCGCGTCCGAAGAGGCGCTCATTCCGCTCATCCAACTTGAGGTACGTATGTCTCCGCGTTTGCTGGCCATGGCGCTGGCGCCCCTGCTCGGGCTTTTCATCATTGCCCTGGGCAACGGTTTCATGTCTTCCCTGACCACCCTGCGCCTGGGCGCGGCCGGTGAATCAGCCACCACCATCGGTATCGTGTCGTCCAGTTACTTCATTGGCTTGACCCTTGGCGCGATCTTCAATGACCGGCTGATCCTGCGCATCGGCCATATCCGCGCCTACACCAGCTTCGCCTCGCTGATCGCCGCGACCATCCTCTTGCAAGGGCTGTTTTACGACACTACGTGGTGGTCGATCCTGCGCCTGATCAACGGCTGGGCTGCGGTGGGCGTGTTCCTGGTGATCGAGAGCTGGTTGCTGCTGGCCGGCGACGCGAAAATCCGTGGCCGCCTGCTCGCGCTGTACATGATTGCCTTCTATGGCGCCGGCGTTATTGCCCAGGCAGGCCTTGGCGAAATCACCCGCCTGGGCGACACCGCGCCGTTCATGCTCGCGGGCATGCTGGCGGCGCTGTCGGTGCTGCCGATCGTGATCCTGCCGCGGGTGTCGCCGCTGCTGGACCAGGTCGAACCGCTGAAGCCCCGCCAACTGCTGGGGGTCGCGCCGTCGGGCCTGGTTGGCTGCTTTGGTTCGGGGGTGGCCATTGCCGGCATTTATGCGCTGCTGCCGCTGTACCTGCAGCGCATCGGCCTGGACGTGGGCGAAGTCGGCAGCATGATGGCCTGGGTGATCTTGGGTGCCATGCTGCTGCAATACCCAGTTGGCCGCTGGTCCGACCGCAAAGACCGCCAGGATGTGCTGATTGCCCTGGCCGGCTTGTGCGTGGTGCTGTCGTTGGTCACGGTGTTCTTGCCCTCTGAGTCGTCATTGCTGCCCGCGATGCTGTTCCTGCTGGGTGGCGGCGTGTTCGCCCTGTACCCAGTAGCAGTCAGCCACGCTGCCGACCGCGCGCCGTCCGACGCGCTGGTGCCGATGATCCAGGGCTTGCTGCTGATCAACTCGCTGGGCTCGGCGCTGGCCCCATTGGCGATTTCGCCGATGATGACGTCGTTTGGCGAGGCCGGGCTGTTCTGGGCCTTTGCAGTGGTCAACCTGGCCATGGTCAGCTTCTTCCTGTGGCGCCGAGGCAAGCGCCCGGCGGCCGAACATCCGGCGCCGTTCGCGGCGTCCACCACCTTCTCGCCCACCGGCGCCGAGTTGCGGGTGACTGAAGACCTGATGCATGCCGCACAAGAGCATCCGCCGCTGGAGCCGGTGCAAGGCACAGGGGCAGCGCAAGCCGAAACTCGATAACCCTACCTCGGTAGGAGCAGCCTTGTGCTGCGAAGAGGCCAGTGATAGCAGCGAAGATCTGTTGTGTGGTCACCGGCCTCTTCGCAGCACAAGGCTGCTCCTACACAGAAAACGCGTCTCTGAGTGACCACCCGTCGCCCAGAGGGCACCGCGCCGTCCTGCTCCAGCCAAACGAATGACAGATCATCCGTACTGGAGATTCATCATGATCCGCATTCGCCCCCTTTCGCTGTGCCTGGCCTTGGCCCTGGGCGCCATCACCGGCACCAGCTTCGCTGCAACCGAACCCACCAATACCGACACCCGCCCACAAACCGACCAGTCCGGCGGCAAGACCGCAGGTGACGGAAGCAGCGTCAACAGCCCCGGCAGCGGCCAGGACAACGACAGCAGCAACACCGGCACCGATGCCGCAGACGGCGCCAGTGGCGGCTCCAACAGCACCGGCGAAGCCACAGGTTCCGGTGCCGGCTACGATGGCGGTACCGCTGAGGACCAAGACAGCCGTTGAGGCTTGGCTGGACTACACTGCGCTCCATCGCCCTGCCAAGGAGTTGTCATGAACGCCAAACCCTGGCTGCTCGCTGCCCTGATGCCTTTCAGCGTACTGGCCGCCGGGCCGGGCTCTGGCGCATTGTCAATCAGTTCTTCCTCATTCACCGACGGTGGCGTGATCGCCCTGCAACAGGTCGGGCCAGACCCGGCCTGCGGCGCAGGTGAAGAACGCACCCCGCAACTGAGCTGGGACAACCTGCCCGCCGGGACGCGCTCGCTGGCGCTGGTGATGTTCGACCCCGATGGCGGCAAAGGCCTGGGGGTGGTGCACTGGGTCGCCTACAACATCGACCCGGGCCTGGATGGCTTGAAAGAAGGCGTGGCCGGGCTGACCAGCCCTGCCGTGACGGTGGGACGCAACTCTCGCGGCACCGCCAGCTACCGTGGCCCATGCCCGCCCGCCGGGGACAACCCGCACCACTACGCGCTGACGTTGATTGCAACCGACCTTGAACCCGGCATCCTGCCAGCAGACCTGGACCGCAACGGGCTGCTGCAGCTGCTGCAAGACCATGCCTTGGGCGCGCAAACCCTGGTGGGGCGTTACGGCCACTGAACAGGCCATGGCCCCCATTACCGGCAATGATCACCGTCATCGCATTTACCCATTGAACGCCGCGCCTGATCTGAAGTAAGCTCGGGCTCATTCACTGGAGAGCAACATGCCGAAACACACCTGCAATCACGCCAATCACACCGGTCGCACCCTGCGCCCTGTGCTGGCCGTTGCCGGTTGCAAGGCCCCTGCCAGCTTTTATTTTGGGTATTGGTTTAGCCACTAGGCGCCGCTGATACCCACACGGCGCCCACTTTCGAGGGGCCGCCGAACATGAGAATACTCAAACCCCCGGTCGGCTCCCCGACCGGGGGTTTTGCTTTTCAGGCCTTTGAACATTACCGATTTACCTTGAGGACAGATTCATGAACTACGCCACTTATTACTGCGCAAACACCTATGCCTGGCGATTTAGCCAATCCCGTTCGGGCCAGCCTGCCGCCTCCGATCGGTCCTTCAAGGGTGGCAACGCTGCAGCCAACACACCTACAACGATCTGTCGAACACCTCGATAGGGCCGACGACGCGGGCCAGAACCCGCCGTCCGCCCAGGGAAAAACGCCATGCAAGCCTCGAACCTCGCCCTGCCCCTGAACCAACCGCAAGCTGCCAATACTACCGTCAGCCAGCGCCTGCCCAGCCCCCACCTGCTCAAGCAGCAAATGCCGCTGTCCGCTGAGCTCACCCAGCAAGTCCATGCCCACCGCCAGGCCATCCGCGCCATTCTCGAAGGCCGCGACGAACGCCTGTTGGTAGTGGTAGGCCCCTGCTCGATTCACGACCCTCGCTCGGCCCTGGAATACGCCGACCGCCTGGCCGCGCTGAGCCGCGAAGTGGATGACAAGCTGCTGCTGGTGATGCGCGCCTACGTCGAAAAACCCCGCACCACGGTGGGCTGGAAGGGCCTGGCCTACGACCCGCACCTCGATGGCAGCGATGACATGCACGCCGGTATCGCCCTGTCGCGCGGCCTGATGCTGAACATGATCGAGCGTGGCCTGCCCATTGCCACCGAGCTGCTGCAGCCGATGGCCGCGGGCTACTTCGACGACCTGCTGGGCTGGGCCGCCATCGGCGCACGCACCACCGAGTCGCAAGTGCACCGTGAAATGGTCAGCGGCCTGGAATTGCCTGTGGGCTTCAAGAATGGCACCGACGGCGGTATTGGCATCGCCTGCGACGCCATGCGCAGCGCTGCGCACCCGCACCGCCATTTCGGCATGGATGCACAGGGCTACCCGGCCATTATCGAGACCCTGGGCAACCCCGACACCCACCTGGTGTTGCGCGGCGGCCATAAAGGCCCGAACTACGATGCCACGAGCATCGCCCAGGCCCGCCAGGGGTTGGCCAAGGTGGGGTTGCAGGCGCGGATCATGGTCGATTGCAGCCATGCCAACAGCGGCAAGGACCCAGCGCAGCAGCCCGCGGTATTCGAGGACGTGCTGGCACAGCGCGTGGCCGGTGACCGCTCGATTGTTGGCGTAATGATCGAAGGGCACCTGTTCGATGGCTGCCAGGCCTTGGGCAAAGGCGCACTGAAGTACGGCGTGTCGATCACCGATGGCTGCCTGGGTTGGGCGTCGACTGAAACCCTGTTGCGCGAGGCAGCACAAAAACTGTAGGAAGCCGCTAGCAAGCCTTGCGAGACATTTCCCGAACAAGTGCGCTAGGCTTGCGTTTTTACCCTAAGGAGCAGTACCCATGGCACGTGCCACCGCCCGCCACATCCTGGTCAGCAGCGAAGACAAATGCAACGAACTGAAAGCCCAGATCGAAGCTGGTGCCGATTTCGCCGAAGTCGCCAAGGCCAACTCCACCTGCCCATCCAGCCGCCAAGGCGGTGACCTGGGCTCGTTCGGCCCGGGCCAGATGGTGCGTGAGTTCGATACCGTGGTCTTCAGCGCGCCGCTGAACGTTGTCCAGGGCCCAGTGAAAACCCAGTTCGGTTATCACCTGCTGGAAGTGACCAGCCGTCAGGACTGATACCAGGTTGTTCCTCAGGAACGACTCAGCCTCTGTAGGAACAGCCTTGCGCTGTGAAGTGGCCCGGCCGGGCAATTTCGTTGACCGTGCTGACGCCTTCGCAGCACAAGGCTGCTCCTACAAGGGCTTGTTTCGCCTGGGCTGGCTGGTTTTGTTTCTGTGCTTTTGCGCCAACACCCACGCTGCACCCACCCATGCGTTGACTGTCTACGGCGAAGCCCCCCGCTACAACCAAAGCTTCCACCATTTCGACTACACCAACCCCAATGCCCCCAAGGGCGGCATATTGCGCCGCTCGGCCATGGAGATTGGCCAGTTCGACCATATCCTGCCGTACATCGACAAAGGCATCGGCGTCAACGAAGTCGATGGTTGGCTGTACGCGCCATTGGCCGTGCGCTCATTCGATGAACCCTACACCGTCTACGGCCTGATTGCCCGGCGCATGGAACGTGGCCCGGACGATGCCTGGCTGCGCTTCGAGATCGACCCCCGCGCCACCTTCGCCGACGGCAAGCCGGTGCGCGCCGAAGACGTGCGCTTTACCTTCGAGCTGCTGATGAGCAAAGGCAGCCTCAAGTACCGCACCCAGTTCGCCGAGGTCGCTGGGGTAACCGTCGAGGGCCCGCATCGCGTGCGCTTCGACTTCAAGCAACCCCATGGCCGCACCCTGCCCTTGGATTTGGCCAGCCTGCCGGTGCTGCCCGAGCATGACTGGCAACAACGCGATTTCGCCAACGGCGCCGGCTTCGAAAAACCGGTCGGCAGCGGCCCGTACCGCATCGGCCAGATCGACAATGGCCGCAGCATCAGCTTTGAACGTGACCCAACCTGGTGGGCCAAAGACCTCCCCGTCAGCCGTGGCCGCTACAATTTCGACACGCTGCGCATCGAATACTTCGGCGACACCGAAGTGGCGCGGCAGGTGCTGAAAGGGGGCGGCTACGATTACAACCGCGAGTTTTCTGCCACGGCCTACACCCTCGGCTACAACGGCGCGCAGCTGGACGACGGCCGCCTGCAGCGTGCTCACTTGGGCCCGGCCAAACCGCAGGTTGCCCAAGGTTATGTGTTCAACCTGGACAAGCCGCCGTTTCGCGACCGCCGCGTGCGCCAGGCGCTGGGCATGCTCTGGGACTACGAGTGGAGCAACCGGCAGATGATGCGCAACCTCTACATCCGCCAGCAGAGCGTGTTTTCCAACACCCCACTGGCCGCCCGCGCATTGCCGGACGCCAGCGAACTCGAACTGCTGCAGCCGTTGCGCGGCAAGGTGCCGGATGAGGTCTTCGACCGCGTGTTCACGGCCCCGGTCACCGATGGCACGGGCCTCATCCGCGCGCAACAGCTGCAAGCGTTGGCCTTGTTGCAGCAAGCCGGCTGGCACCCCGAGGGCGACCGCCTGGTGAACGCCCAAGGCGAGCCACTGGAATTCACCTTCCTCAACGGCCAGGCCGGCCTGGAACGCCTGCTGCTGCCATGGAAGCGCAACCTGGCGCAGATCGGCGTCACCCTGAACATCCGCAATGTCGACTCGGCCCAATACGTCAACCGCCTGATGGCGCGTGACTACGACATGATCGTGACCGGCTACCCGGTCACGCTGTCGCCAGGGGCGGAGCTGTACAACTACTTTGGCTCGGCAGCGGCCCACGACCCCGGCTCGAACAACCTGATGGTGCTCCAGGACCCTGCAGTGGACAGCCTGATCGACGGCCTGGTACGCGCCAGCACGCAAGCCGACATGCTGCGCCATGCCCATGCCCTGGACCGCGTGCTGCAGTGGAACTACTACTGGATCCCCAACTACTACCCGCCCGGCAGCTCCACGGCCTGGTGGAACCGCTTTGGCTTGCCCAAGGTTCAGGCCACCTATGACGAAGGCCTCGACACCTGGTGGGAGGTCAGCCCTACCCCGCTGACCAACGCGCAGATGGCCGAACGCCTGAAGGCCTCACCATGACGGCCTATATTCTGCGGCGCCTGTTGCTGATCATCCCGACGCTGCTGGCGATCCTGCTGGTCAATTTCGCCATCGTCCAGGCCGCGCCAGGTGGCCCGGTGGAGCACGCAGTGGCGCGCCTGCAGGGTATCGGCGGCGGCGCACCAGGTGCGCGTGCCGAGGTGGCGCATGGCGAGTCACGGGCCACCCGCGGCCTGGACCCCAAGCTGATCGAGGCGATCAAACACCAGTACGGTTTCGATAAATCAGCCCCCGAGCGCCTCTGGCTGATGCTGAGCCAGTACGCCCGCCTCGACTTCGGCCAAAGCTTCTTTCGTGGGGCCAAGGTCACCGACCTGATCCTCGACAAGCTGCCGGTCACCTTGTCGCTCGGCTTCTGGGCCACGCTCATTACCTATCTGGTTTCGATCCCCTTGGGCATTCGCAAAGCGGTGCGCCATGGCAGCCGCTTCGATGCCTGGAGCAGCGCACTGATCGTGATCGGCTACGCGCTGCCCTCGTTCCTGTTCGCCCTGTTGCTGATCGTGCTGTTCGCCGGCGGCACGTCGCTGAACTGGTTCCCGGTGCGCGGCCTGGTGTCGGAAAACTTCGACCAGCTCAGCCTGCTGGGCAAGGTCGCCGACTATTTCTGGCACCTGGTGCTGCCGGTCGGCGCACTGGTGATTGGCGGTTTCGCCACCCTGACGCTACTGACCAAAAATGCATTCCTCGACGAGATCTCCCGCCAGTACGTGGTCACCGCCCGGGCCAAGGGGCTGAGAGAACGCCGCGTGTTGTACGGCCACGTGTTGCGCAATGCCATGCTGCTGGTGGTGGCAGGGCTGCCCCAGGCACTGATCACAGTGTTTTTTGCCGGTTCGCTGCTCATCGAAGTGATTTTCTCCCTCGATGGCCTTGGGCGGATGAGTTACGAAGCCGCCGTGTCGCGTGACTACCCGGTGGTCTTCGGCACGCTGTTCATCTTTACCCTGGCGGGCTTGTTGATCCGTCTGATCGGCGATGTGTGCTACACCCTGCTCGACCCGCGCATCGACTTCGACACGAGGGCAAACTGATGCTCTCGCCCGTGTCGCGCCGCCGCCTGCAACGCTTTCGCCGCAACCGCCTCGGCTGGGTATCGCTGTGGTTGTTCGCCGCACTGTTGCTGCTGAGCCTGGGCGCAGAGCTGGTGGCCAACGACAAGCCCTTGCTGCTGGGTTACAAGGGCGAGCTGTACACCCCGGCGCTCAAGCGTTACACCGAACAGCAATTCGGCGGCCAATTGCCGTTCCAGCCAGATTACCGCAGTGCCTACGTGCGCCAGTTGGTCGAGGCCCAGGGCGGCTGGATGCTGTTCGCCCCCATCCCCTTCAGTGCCGACACCCCTAACTACGACCTGCAAGTGCCCACCCCCAGCCCACCCAGTACCAGCAATTGGCTGGGCACCGACGACCAGGGGCGCGATGTGCTGGCCCGGGTGCTGTACGGCACACGGGTGTCGCTGCTGTTCGCCTTTGCCTTGACCCTGGTCAGCGTGCTGATCGGCGTGACGGCCGGGGCTTTGCAAGGCTACCACGGCGGCTGGGTCGACCTGCTGGGGCAGCGCCTGCTGGAGGTCTGGTCGGGGTTGCCGGTGCTGTACCTGTTGATCATCCTCAGCGGCTTCGTCGAGCCTGATTTCTGGTGGCTGCTGGGGATCATGGCGCTGTTTTCGTGGCTGGCCCTGGTCGATGTGGTACGCGCCGAGTTCTTGCGCGGGCGCAACCTGGAATACGTCAAAGCCGCCCGGGCGCTGGGCCTGCCAGACAGCCAGGTGATGTTGCGGCACATTCTGCCCAACGCCATGAATGCCACGCTGACCTATGTGCCGTTCATGTTGACCGGAGCCATTACCACACTGACTGCGCTGGACTTCCTGGGCTTCGGCATGCCGGCTGGCAGCGCCTCGCTGGGCGAGCTGGTGACCCAGGGCAAGCAGCACCTGGAGGCGCCCTGGCTTGGCTTTACTGCGTTTTTCGCGTTAGCGGTGATTTTGTCGCTGCTGGTATTCATCGGCGATGCGCTGCGCGAAGCGTTCGATCCACGTGGTTAATGCACTACCCCTGTAGGAGCAGCCTTGCGCTGCGAAGAGGCCAGTGAAAACCCTGTAAATCTTAGCTGCTTCACCGGCCTCTTCGCAGCACAAGGCTGCTCCTACAAAAAGACCCACAACCTGCACTGGGAGCATTCGCATGACCCTCAAAGGCAAGACTGCACTCGTCACCGGTTCCACCAGCGGCATCGGCCTTGGCATCGCCCAGGTGCTGGCCCGTGCTGGGGCCAACATCCTGCTCAACGGTTTTGGCGACCCGGCGCCGGCCATCGCCAGCATTACCAGCCATGGCGTGAAGGCCGTCCACCACCCTGCCGACCTATCGGATGTAGCCCAGATAGAGGCCCTGTTCGCCATGGCCGAGCATGAATTCGGCGGCGTCGACATTCTGGTCAACAACGCCGGTATCCAGCACGTGGCGCCGGTCGAGCAATTTCCCGTGGAGAGCTGGGACAAGATCATCGCCCTCAACCTATCGGCGGTGTTCCATGGCAGCCGCCTGGCCCTGCCCGGCATGCGCGCACGCAACTGGGGGCGGATCATCAACATCGCATCGGTGCACGGGCTGGTCGGTTCGACCGGCAAGGCCGCCTACGTGGCGGCCAAGCATGGCGTGGTGGGCCTGACCAAGGTCGTGGGCCTGGAAACGGCCGCCAGCAATGTCACTTGCAATGCCATCTGCCCGGGCTGGGTGCTGACCCCGCTGGTGCAAAAGCAGATCGACGACCGCGCCGCCAAGGGTGTAGACCCGCAGCAGGCACAACACGACCTGTTGGCCGAGAAGCAGCCTTCGTTGGCCTTCGTCACCCCCGAGCACCTGGGCGAGCTGGTACTATTTCTGTGCAGCGAGGCCGCAAGCCAGGTCCGTGGTGCCGCCTGGAATGTCGACGGTGGCTGGCTGGCCCAGTGAGGGCCGGCCACGACCTGGCAATGGTCTTGCACCCTTTTCAACTGCAAGGAGGCCTACATGCGCCCACTCCCACTGTCCGCGATCCTGACCTTGACCCTGGCTGCCGCCGCCCCGGCGATGGCTGCCAGCTTGAAGGATGTGGCGCCCTATCCCGAGGCGGAAAAAGGCTTCACCCGGCAAGTCATCCACCTGCCGGCCCAGGCTGACGAGTCGGCCTATAAACTGGAAATTCTCGCGGGCAAGACGCTCAAGGTCGACTGCAACCGCCAACGCCTGGCGGGCAGCCTCGAAGAACGCACGCTCGAAGGCTGGGGCTACAGCTACTACCGCCTAGACAAGGTCGGCGGCCCTGCCAGCACCCTGATGGCCTGCCCAGATGGCAAGAAGACCGATGCGTTCGTCCCGGTGGTCGGCGAAGGCTTCATGTTGCGCTACAACAGCAAGTTGCCAGTGGTGGTGTATGTGCCCAAGGACGTCGAGGTACGCTATCGCGTCTGGTCGGCCTCACAAGACGTGCAGAAGGCTAAAGTGGAATAAGAAGGTCGCATCACGCTGACAGGTAGGAGCAGCCTTGTGCTGCGAAGAGGCCAGTGAAAATACAGTAAATCTTCACTGCTATTACTGGCCTCTTCGCAGCGCAAGGCTGCTCCTACCCCCCTCCCGCAACAACTGGAGGTTCGCCATGAACGACGTACTCTGGAGCCCCTCCACAGCGCAGATCGAGGCCAGCCGGATGGTTGCGTTTCGCCGCTGGGTCAACCTGCGCTACAACCTCGAATTAAACGACTACCAGGCACTGCACCGCTGGAGCATCGAGCAGCGCTCAGCCTTCTGGCAAAGCCTTGCCGAGTACTTTCACGTCAACTGGCACCAACCACCGAGCCACGTGCTGCGCGAAGGCCCGCAAATGCCCGATGCCCAGTGGTTCACTGGCGCCACCCTGAACTACGCCGAACACCTGCTGCGCCGGCGCGATGACCGCCCGGCATTGATCGCCGTGCGCGAAGACGGCCAGCGCCGAGTGCTGACCCATGCGCAGTTGGCCGCCGAGGTCGCGGGGCTGCAACGGGCGTTCGAGGCCTGCGGTGTGAAACCGGGCGACCGCATCGCTGCCATCATGCCCAACACCTGGGAAACCCTGGTAGCCATGCTGGCCTGCACCAGCCTCGGTGCAATCTGGTCCAGCGCTTCACCCGAATTCGGCGTGCACGGCATCATCGACCGATTCGGCCAGATCAGCCCCAAATTGCTGATCGTCTGCGCCGGTTACCACTATGCCGGCAAGGTCATCGATCAGGTCGACAAGGTCAACCAGGTCTGCGCCCAATTACCCGCCCTTGAGCAACTGATCGTGGTACCCCATACCCGCAGCGGGACCCGCGCCGACGAATTCCACGCGTCCCGTGTCGACTTGTGGGAGGGTTTTTTCCAGCCTGGCGGCATGCCTCGATTCACCCCGCTGCCCTTCGATCATCCGCTGTGCATCCTCTACTCCAGCGGCACCACCGGCGTACCCAAGTGCATCGTTCACCGCGCCGGTGGGGTGCTGCTGCAGCATCTCAAGGAACACGGCCTGCACAATGACCTCAAGGCCGATGATGTGCTGTTCTACTACACCACCTGCGGCTGGATGATGTGGAACTGGCTGGCCAGCGGCCTGGCGGTAGGTGCCACACTGGTGCTGTATGACGGCTCGCCCTTCCACCCCGGGCCAGCGCGGCTGCTGGACTTGATCGACGCCGAGGGCATCCATGCCTTCGGCACCAGCGCCAAGTACCTGGCCGCACTCGAACAGGAAGGCCTTGAGCCTGCCGCCACGCACCGCCTGACCAGCTTGCGCCTGCTGCTGTCGACCGGCTCGCCACTGTCGCCGCACAGTTACGATTACGTTTACCGCAAGATCAAGGCCGATGTATGCCTGGCCTCCATGTCCGGTGGCACCGACATCGTCGCCTGCTTCGTGTTGGGCAACCCGACGCTGCCGGTGCATCGCGGCGAAATCCAGTGCAAGGGGCTGGGCATGGCGGTGGAGGTCTGGAACGCGCAACGCCAGAGCGTGTATGACGAAAAAGGTGAACTGGTGTGCCTGCAGCCGTTTCCGTCCATGCCGCTGGGCTTTTGGCACGACACCGATGGCAGCCGCTATCACGCGGCCTACTTCAGCCAATTTCCGGGGTATGGGCGCAAGGCGACTATGCCGAGCAACGCGCCAGCGGTGGCCTGATCATCCACGGCCGCTCCGATGCCGTGCTCAACCCTGGCGGGGTGCGCATTGGCACGGCAGAGATTTACCGCCAGGTGGAGAAGGTCGAAGAGGTGCTGGAAAGCGTCGCCATCGGCCAGGACTGGCAAGGCGATGTGCGGGTGGTGCTGTTCGTGCGCCTGCGGGATGGCCTGCAGCTGGATGACGCCTTGCGCCAACGCATTCGCCAGGTGATACGCCAGTACACCACGCCGCGCCATGTGCCTGCGGTGATTGCCCAGGTCAACGACATACCGCGCACCATCAGCGGCAAGCTGGTGGAGCTGGCGGTACGTGATGTGGTCCATGGCCTGCCGGTGAAAAACACCGACGCCCTAGCCAACCCGGAGGCGCTGGAGCAGTTCCGCGACCACAACGCGCTGCACAATGAGGCATAATGGCGCCCTTTTTTTACCCCGAAGCACAGGTGTCCCATGAAAGCTCAAGCCCGCCACATCCTGGTCAAGACCGCTGACGAAGCCGAAAAGCTCAAGCAGCGCATCGCCAATGGCGAGGCCTTCGACGTGCTGGCGAAGAAGTTTTCCACCTGCCCGTCGGGCAAGCGCGGCGGTGATCTGGGTGAGGTGCGGCCCGGCCAGATGGTCGGCGCCATCGACCAGGTCATTTTCAAAAAGCCGCTGCGCGTGGTGCATGGGCCGATCAAGAGCAAGTTCGGCTACCACCTGGTGCAAACCTTCTACCGCGACTGACAGCGTCAGGTGGCAACAGGCCACCTAGCATTATTGCCAGTTGTTCAACGTCAGGCCTTTCCCTACAACTCAGGCAGGACCGGGGCGGTGCGCCTAAGCGCCGCGTCAGGCAGTGGTCCCCCTCTGAGGCCCCGGAGACCTGCCGATGCGTTATCACCGCCTGCTTGCCCCTGCCGCGTTGCCACTGCTCGTACTGCCGACGCTTGGCTACCCTGATTCACTGACCGTCCTGCCGGGCGACAGCCTGGAGGCGACCTCGCAAACCTTACAGATCGACACCTTCACCATGCGCGGGGGCACGGTCCAGTCGCTGAACCAGGGCCAAGGGTTCGATAATTTCACAATGTCGGGCGGGCGCATTATCGGTGCGTTCGAGGATGGCGATCATGCAATCTTTTCGGGCGGCCAGATAGGCCGAGTCGACTTGAAGCTCGCTGACAACTACTTCGAAATGTCCCAGGACACCGCCGTTGCAACCAAGATTGACGGCAACTTGGTGAGCGGCTTTGGCAACGACACGATCCTACTGCGCGGGGGCTCGATTGGCGGCAATATCAGCACCAGTGGCGGCCAGGACCGCATTACCATCAGTGGTGGTTCGCTCAAGGGGAATGTGCTCGCCAGTGCCGGCAACGACACCTTCACGTGGTCCGGCGGCGGCATCGGCGGCCGGGTCGATATGGGTATTGGCGATGACTCCGCGACAATCGACAGCCTCGATGCCAAGGCCTTGGACATCAGCATCGACGGCGGCGCTGGCAATGACACCCTGGTGTTCAACCGCAGCCAGGTGACGCGCGGGGCGTTGTACACCAACTGGGAGTCCGTGGCGTTGACCAACGCCAGCCGATTCACCCTTGACGATACCCTCACCTTGGGCGACCTAGGCACCGACTCCCTCCCCGCGACCGGTACAGGCAGCTTCACAATCGATGCGAGCAGCGCGCTGATCGCACGCCAAGGCAGCATTGCGAGTATTCAGAACGGGAACAAGGTGTCGGTCGAAAACGCCGGCACGATAGACCTGTCGCGGGGCAACGATGCCAAGGGGCGCCTGAGCATTCAAGGCGATTACACCGGCAACAACGGCACTCTGCGCGTGAACAGCGTGCTGGCCGGGGATGGCGCGGCCTCCGACCGCCTGGTCGTCAGCCGCGGGGTTATCGCTGGCCGCACTGGCCTGCTGGTCAATAACCTGGGTGGCGCAGGCGCGCTGACCACACAAAACGGTATCCAAGTGGTCGAAGCCCGCAACGGCGCTGTCAGCCGGAACGACGCTTTCGTCCAGACCCAGACGCTTTCGGTGGGTGCCTACGACTATCGCCTGTTCAAGGGTGGTATCACGGCAGGCAGCGAAAACAGCTGGTACCTGCGCTCGACCTTGGTCGCCCCGCCCGCTGCGGCGCCTGCACCGCAGCCCGGCGAGCCATCCGTAATCGAACCGGCTGCGACCCCGCCTGTGGTTGCGGCGGCGCCCGGGCAAGCTGAATTGCCTGCGCCCGTGCAGGGCAAGCCCTTGGCGCTGTACCGCGCCGAAGTCCCTGTGTACGCCGCAGCCCCCAGAGGCGCCGCGATCATCGCCCGCCAAGCCTTGGGTACTTTTCACCAGCGCCAGGGCGATCAGCAGTTGCTTACCGGCCAAGGCGGGCTCCCCGCCAGCTGGGGCCAGGCCTACGGCGGCACGCTGCGCCAGCAATGGACCGGCACGGTCAGCCCCAGCCTGGACGGTGACCTGTATGGCTTCAAGGTCGGCCAGGACGTGTATGCCAAGGTCAATGACAGCGGTTATCGCCAACAGGTCGGCGTGTATGTCAGCCACAGTCGCCTGGACGCCGACGTCAAAGGGTTTGCCCTGGCCGTACAAGACCGCAGCGTCGGTGACCTGAAGCTCGATGGCGACAGCGTCGGCGCTTACTGGACGCTGGTTGGCGCACAGCGCGGGTACCTCGACGCCGTGCTGCAGTACACCGACCTGGATGGCCGGGCGCGCTCGCACCGTGGTGACAAGCTGAACGTCAATGGCCATGCCTGGACAGCATCACTGGAGTCCGGCTACCCCATCGCTCTGTCGCAACGCTGGACCGTGGAGCCACAAGCCCAGTTGATCGCTCAGAAGGTCTCGCTGGACACCGCCCGTGACAGCGTCTCGCGCATCAGCCATGACGCCCAGGTTGAACTGACCGCGCGCCTTGGTGCACGCCTTGAAGGCACCTTCACGGGCACCGGTGGACGCCTGCTGCAACCCTATGCGCAGGTCAACCTGTGGCACGGCGACGGTGGCCGCGACACGCTGACGTTCGATGAACTCGACACGATCAAGACCGACTACCGCTACACCTCGGTGCAACTCGAAAGCGGTGTGGTGGCGCAAGTGAGTGAAGCGCTTAGCCTGCACGGCGGCGTGCAGTACAGCGCCAACCTGGACAGCCGCCAACAGGAAGCCAGCGGCGTGAACCTGGGTGTGCGCTGGCAGTTCTAGCGGCGCGCTGCCAGCAGACCGAGGCCAGCGCAGCCCAGCAAGGAGGCGCTGACCCGGTTGAACATACGGCGCGGCCCAGGTTGGCTGAACCAGCGCTGCATATAGGCGCCAAGGCCCGCATAGATGGCGATGGCGGCCCACTCCAGCAGCAGGAACAGCACGCCCAGCCACAGGAACTGCTCACTGACCGGGGTAGCACTACCGACCGAGACGAATTGGGGCAGGAAGGCCGTGAAGATCAGGATCGCCTTGGGGTTGCCCGCCGCCACCCAGAACTCTTGCCGCGCCAGGCGCCAGGTGCCGCGCGGGTGATCACCCGCCACCACGGCTTCACCAACAGGGGCCCGCCACAGCTGCCAGGCAATGTAGAACAGGTAGGCGGCACCAATCACCTTGATGGCGAGGAACAGGTATTCACTGGTATGCAGCACCACCGCCAGGCCCATGGCCGCCAGCGCAATCATGCCGCTGAAAGCGACAATGCGCCCACCACCGGCCACGCAGGCCGTGCGCAGGCCGTAGCGGCTGGCGTTGTGCAACGACAGCAGGTTGTTGGGCCCGGGCGCCATGTTGAGGGCGAAGCAAGCGGGGATGAACAGCAGCAAACTGGCAAGATCCATTATTATTGTCCTCTGACATCAAGCGCTTATTTCGACCGCAGAAGCGCAAAGGGTCAAGTTACAGCCAGCCAAAAAAACTGTACGGGTCCCCTGCTACTGGTAAGCTTTTGCCCCCGTCGAGGACCCCTTCATGCCCCGCTCCCAAGCCCGCGTCTGGCGCGACCCCGCCCTGCCCTTCGTCGAAAGCCGCCGCGCCTGCCATAGCCGCGCCTGCTACAAGGCGCATAGCCATCCGACTTTTTCCATGGGGGCAGTGGATGCTGGCTTCAGCCTGTTTACCGGGGCAAGTGGTGGTCAACAACGCCTGACACCCGGCACCTTGGTGATGGTCCCGGCAAAGCGTGTGCATGCGTGCAATCCGGCGCCTGGCCAGGCCTGGAGCTACCAGATGCTGCACGTGGATGCCGATTGGCTGTCGCAACTGCGACTGGAGTCTGGGCTGCGCGGTGCGCAGGCGGGTGAGCCGGCCCGCATCAGCCATGCACCTGCCTTGTACCGCCAGTTCTGCGCGTTGAATGCCTTGCTGTTCTCCGGTGCGAGCAACGGCGAGAAAGAGGCGGCGCTGATTGCCTTCATGGGGGACCAGGACTTCTGCGCGCACCCGACGCTGGAGGCGACACCGGCGCTGGGCGCCTCCCTGCTCAGTGGCCTGGTCGAACGGATCGAGGCTGAGAACCCTGCGCAACTGAGCCTGACGTTGTTGGCCCAGGAGACAGGACTGGGGCGGTATCAACTGATCCGGGCGTTTCGCGCAGCCACCGGCCTGACGCCCCATGCCTACCTGCTCAATGCCAGGGTCAATCGCAGCCGGCTTCTGTTGAACCAGGGCCTGGCGCTGGCAGAGGTCGCCTACCAGCTTGGGTTTGCCGACCAAAGCCACTTTCAGCGGGTGTTCAAGGCGCACGTGGGGGTAACGCCCGGGCAATACCGAGGCCATTGAGGCCCCGCGCAATAATCTTCAATACGGGCTCCAGGCTCGACGCCAGACTGCGGCTTTCCCCTGCCGGAGTCGTCCCGCCCATGGAGCAGTTCCTGATCGTCGCCCTCGCCCACTTCCTAGCCCTGCTTTCACCCGGCCCAGACTTTTTCCTGGTTGCCCGCACCTCCATCAGTGGCGGTTGGCGCAGCGCCAGCGGCGCGTGCCTGGGTATCGCCTTGGCCAATGGCGCCTTCATCGCCATGGCCTTTACCGGCCTATCGATTTTGCGCGAAGGCAGCCTGTTGTTCATCGCTTTGCAGCTGGCCGGCGCGGCTTACCTCTTGTACATCGGCACACAATTCTTGCGCTACGCCGGGCACTCCAGCCTGGCCGCCGTTGCCGGCGACGGCGCTGTACCAGGTGGGTGGCGTAGCCTGGCGATGGGCTTTTTGTCGGGCATTCTCAACCCCAAGAACGCGCTGTTCTACGCCAGCCTCGCCAGCATGGTCGCCAGCAGCAGCGTCGGCTGGAAGGTGGTGTATGCGGGCTGGATGTTCAGCATCGTGCTGCTCTGGGACCTGCTGGTCGCCATGGCCATCGGCAACCAGCGCGTGCTGCAGCGCTTCGCCCGTGCCTTGCCCTGGCTGGAGCGGGCCTCGGGGGTCATGCTGATGGTGTTAGCCGGGGCGTTGCTTGTGCACCTTGTACGGGGCTGACCAGCTCCAGTGTCGCCAGGTCAAGCAGGCTGAAATGGCCGCTGGCCCAGCCGCCGGTGTCCAGGTGCCAGACATTGCCCAGCTGTTTGACCTGCAGCACCGGTGTATGCCCGACCAACAAGGCACGGATGCCGTGCACAGGCCGGGTGTCGCCCTCCTTCAGCCGGCGCCGCGACCATTGGCAGACTTCGCGTACCTCAGGGTCGTCATCCAGTTCCAGCCAGCTGCGTAATACGGGCCAATCGGCGAAGGGGCTGTCGGCATGCAACAGGCCGATCAGGCCCGCTGCACTTTCAACTTCCATACCGATCGGCAATTGCTCGAAGCGTTCGACAAAGCGCCGCTGCTCGGCCTTGGGCAGCTCGAGAAACCAGCCACCACCGGCAGCGTGGTACATCTCCAGGTCGAGCCGGCCACCGCGCAAGTAGGTAACCGCCAGCGCCTCATGGTTACCTTGCACGGCATGGAACCAGGGCAAGTCCAGCCACGCCAGTGCCGCGTGGCTGAGCGGCCCGCGGTCGACCAGGTCACCGACGCTGAACAGGCGGTCCACTGCAGGGTTGAACCCGACCGCTTGCAGGCACCGAACAAGGCGCCCGAAGTGCCCGTGGATATCACCCACCGCCAGGTCTCGACCCAGTGGGTTGGCGGCTACCCGCCGAAACCGACTCATTACAATCTTCCTCTGCGGGTGCTGTCAGGGCAGGCGTAGAATAAAGGGACACGTCTTTCACCTTGGAGGTGCATCATGCGTACCGCCCTCGTGTGTGCCGTGCTCGTGGCGCTGTCATTGAACAGCATGGCACAAGGTGCTTCCGCTGCGCAGGTCGAGGTGCGATTCGACCATCCCGAGACATTTCGCGATGCCAGCCTCGACAGTGCCGGCTACGAACGGGGTGCAGACGCCTATGTCATGAAGACCCTGACCGAGTACCTGCACAAGCTCGGCCAGCGCTACTTGCAGGCAGACCAGCAGCTGGTTATCGACATCCGTGACATCGACCTCGCCGGGCGCTTCGAGCCTTGGCACAGCAATGCCTACGATGTGCGTTTCATGCGCGAAATCACCTGGCCGACCATCGACCTCAGCTACACCCTCAGCCAGCCCGGCAAACCTGACCAGCAAGCGCAGGAACGGGTCAGCGACAAGATGTACCTCAGCCGCCCGGGGCGGGTGACCAGCAGCAGCGACCGCCTGTATGCCGAAAAGGCCATGCTGAATGACTGGTTCCGCCAGCGCTTCGCACCGCACTCCGCTTCCTGAAAAACCCTTCACTGGTACAGGTGTTGCGGCCAGGCGTATGCTCGGCCCTTGACTCGTACCAGGGAAGGAGCTGTTGATGAAGATCTGCGCCGTGCAACTGGCGTCGCTCAAAGGCGATATTCAGGGCAACCTTGCGCGTCACCTGGATTGCATCGAGCAGGCTGCGGCGCTGGGTGCTGAGCTGGTGGTGTTTCCTGAACTGTCACTGACCGGCTATGAGCCGACCTTGGCCCGCCAGCTCGCCCTGCCACTATCCTCCCCATGTCTGGAGCCACTTCAGGCGCTGTGCGACCAGCATGCACTCACAGTCGCTGTGGGCCTGCCCTTACCAACGCCTGACGGGATTCTCATCGGCATGCCGATCCTGAGCCCAGGCATGCCCCGCCAGGCGTATGCCAAACGGCGCCTGCACGGCGATGAACTGCCCTACTTCGCCGCCGGCGATCAACCGTTGGTACTCGAGGTGGCCAAACACCGGGTAGCGCCAGCCATCTGCTACGAGTCGATGTTCATCGAACATGCTGCAGAGGCGCGGGCACAGGGTGCGCAGGTGTACCTGGCCAGTGTGGCGAAAACGGCCAAGGGCATTGGTGAGGGCTACCAACACTACCCGGAGGTCGCCCGCACCCTGGGCCTTACTGTCTTGCTGGCCAACTGCGTGGGGCCTGCCGATACGTTCATCGGCGCAGGTGGGTCTGCGGCCTGGGATAGCCAGGGTCAGCTGCTGGCCAGCCTGGATGACACCTGCGAAGGGCTGATTCTGCTGGACACCACCCACTCCAGCGCGACCGCTGTGCCACTGAGGGTGCTGACTGCGTGAAGTATCTGTTGTTGACGCTGGCGAGCTACGCATCCACGCATTATCTGGTCGGTCTGTTGATCCAGGGCCAATTGGCCGAAATCGCCGAAGGCCTGCGCCATCGACCGGGTGCGCCCACCCCTGGCGAATACCTGCGAGAGGTCCGCCCCCATGCACGGCGGGCCCACCGCCAGTACACCTTGATGGCCGGATCAGCGCTGGCGCTGGTGGCCTGCCTGGTCGCCAGCTGGGTCTTTTAGGTGTGCCTGACTCAAAGCGCCAATGCCAGGCTTTCTCGGCCTTCCAGCGCCAGCAGGTATTGCTTCGCCTGAAGCCCTCCGGCAAAGCCGGTAAGGCTGCCTGAAGCACCGATCACCCGATGGCACGGCGCAATGATGGAGATCGGGTTACGGCCATTGGCCGCGCCCACCGCACGGACCGCGCTGGGGTTGCCGATCTGCCGGGCAATGTCGCCGTAACTGCGGGTTTCACCGAAAGGGATGGTCAGCAATGCAGCCCACACCTCGCGCTGAAACGGCGTTCCGGCAAAATCCAACGCCAGGTCGAAGCGTCGCCGCGTGCCGGCAAAGTACTCGCCCAGCTGGCGGGCGGTGTTCAGCAGTACCGGGCACCGGTCATCACGGTGAAGCTCACCGAGCCGCACGCGGTTTTCCCGCTCCTCCTCCCAGAGCACGGCTGCCAGCCGTTCGCCACGGGCGACCAGCGTCAGCGTGCCAACGGGAGATTGCATCAAGGTGAAGGCGCTGGACATTGGGGACTCCTGCAGGGTGCGAGATGGTCAGCGCACTCTACGCAGGCGCCAGGCCGCACGCACCCGCTTTCTTGCTCAACCAATCCCGCAGCCGGCAATCCGCCTGGCTTCTGACAGGTTGACCTTAGGGATCAGTTCGGCCGGAATGCGCGATGCTGCCGACAGGTTGTAGACGTGAAAATGCTCATTGACCACTTGCCGCGCCATCAAGGTCAGTGAAGGCAGGATACGGCTGTCCCAATGCTGGTCCAGGCCGCACGGCGAGTGTTGCCCCTCTTCGGTCTCGTAAAAGCGCCCCACCGTCTGGTCAAGGTCGACCCCCACCAGCAACACCTCTTCGAAACCCAGGTGATAAGCCAGTTGCAGCGCCACGTAGGCGACTGTGCGGGCATCGAAAAAACCCTGCGACAGGTCTTTGCTGAAGGCGATCGATCGTGCCCGTTTGCTCCACAGTGCGCGGCTGCAGACGCAGCTGTCACCGTGCCCGCGCACACCGTCGAGCAGGCCGGGTGTGTGCGCCTTGTGCAAGGCATAGCATTCGCTGGCAGCTGGGATGTCAGCACCCTCGAATTGCTCTGGCCACAGCGCGAGCCGTTGGCTGTCACGCAGGGCGGTTGCAAACAGTTCAGGTTGCTGGAGGCCGAAGCTCTTGTCAGTGCACACGTAGAAAAACGGTTTCACGCCATGCTCTGCTGTCATAGCGACTGAGCCGTTCATGGCGATGATGGGCAGGTGGGCAAAATCAGCCAGCGGGAAATGCCTGGCGGAGGCGCCCGACGCCAGAATCACCACGGGGCCTTGCTGGGTATTGCGACACGCCTCAAAACTGGAGAACGCCCCGCGTTCAGCACTGGGCTGCGACGGAAGTGTGTTCATCGTTTGCCACTTTGGACTGGACAGTACAAAACACGATACCGTTCCTTGTACGCACAACGGACGCTTTTACATAAACCTTACACAAAGCGACTATTGGGTCTAAATCTGTCCAAATTTGAAAGTAATGACAGCGCCCTTCTCCACACAGGCGCGGTGTGTCTAAAGACCCGTCGTTCCGGTCATTGTTCACCCGCCTGCAGGTCTGGCAGGCGCTTTGCCCCCATTGCACCGACGAACGGGCGTGCGGGAACCGATGCTCGGTCCCGGGCTATTCGTCGCTTGCCCATGAGCCTGCTTGATGGTTACCAACTGCCCGACTAATACTTAGGTCTCTGCCTGGGGAGGCACGAAACATGCAACCAAGATTCGTTATCGTTCCGGCGGTACCCATCGAAATGGAGTCTTTCCGCGTCGGTAGCCGTTATTACGCAGCGACCGTATGCGGGGGGTTCGATATTTATGACAACCTGGCGAAGGAGCGGCTCAAACCCAGTTACCCGAACAGGACCGATGCAGAAGTGCAATGCCAGCGGATGAACACAAAACTCGAAGCACGCTGAGGGAAGTAGCCGAAGCAGGTGCGCTCAAATGACGTGTGAAGTACTTGCGGCCTCACCTCATGACCCTGCCCCGATTAATGCCAGTCAGTTACGGCCAAGGGGGCGGCTGCGATGGGCTGCACAGCATGCCCATTCACCGCCGATGACGCTTAACTGACTGGCAAGCCGGCGACCAACATGGGCGGTATGGGCGGCTCAGGTTACTGAGCTCATTACAGGCACTCTCTTGCTGCTTGGCGCAGTTTGTCGCCCGAAAGGAAGCTGCCTTTATAGAAGGTGGCGCGGCTGCCGTCGCGCGACTCAACCACCTCAAGTACATCGTCGGAGGCCACTGCGCTTGGCGCGGTCAAACGATAGCCGTGGGCAATGGATTTCTGGTTGGCAAGGGGCGCCAGTGCTTGCCACTTGGGCAGTACACAGGCGGCATATTGTGCTGGGGTTTTGGAGGTGAGCTTACTGGCTGTAGGGTTACCCGGTGTTGCGCAACCGGCAAGGCTGGCAGTCAACAAGGTGCAAACAAAGATACGAAATGTAGGCATTTGCAATTGACCAATAGGGATACGTGGCATTCTACCCAGCGTTGCAGCTTGCTTCCAATCAACCAAGGTCGAGGTGCGCTCTATTAATCATTGAGGATTTTATTGAAGTGTCAGTAAAGCTGGCCACCTGTTAATTCTGCTAGTAGCCAAACCCGTGAAGCAGGCAGAGAGTAGGCCGTGCAGATACACATCATCTTGCTGCACAACAGGGAGCGCTCCACATGCCATCCGACCGTACGCATTTTTTCTATCAGAATGGTCACCTGCACACACTGAAAACAGGTGACGAAAACTGCGCTTTCTTTCGGGGTGCAGCAAACGTCACGCATGCAGAGCTGCACTCTGCCAGTGCGCAAAGTGACTTGTTGGCAACGGACGATAAAGGCTCAGTATTACAGGTACAAGGTAATGAAGCCGGCAAGTCGGACACTGACCAGCCTTAGCATGAAAAGCTTCACTTGCGTGTCCACTTGAGGGTTGTGTCATGATGCGCTGACCAGGTACTACCGCGCAGGATGCCCATGCCTCAGTTTGATTGGCTCGCGAACCACATGAACCACTGCAACGCCTTCGCTCAGTGGATTCATCAGCAGTTCACGTATGAGTTCGACGGCATCGACCTTTCGCGATGGCAGCAGGAGTTCGCAGAAGGCCAGGGCAATGGCCAGTGGCAATGCCTGATTGCCCTGGAGCAAGGCCAGTTGTTGGGCGGCGCCGCCCTGGCAGCGCAAGACCTGCCCTCCCGCCCGGACCTTGGCCCTTGGCTTGCCTGCGTGTTCGTTGACCCAGCAGCCAGAGGGGCCGGTATCGCCGAGCACCTGATCGAAGGCCTATGTGCCCATGCGCGCACTGCCGGCCTCGAAACCTTGTACCTGCACACCCATGATAAACAGGCTTACTATGCCAAGCGTGGCTGGGCGGTCATTGAGCAGTTCGAGGCGTGGGGCAACCCGCAGTGGCTGATGTCACGCACGCTTCGCTAAACCGTCGCCCAGGGTTGTAGACACACACTTCAAGGAACGCACTCACGCTCATGGAACCGCTTCATACCATCAAAGCCGATCTCGTCAAAACAGCCGACCACCTCAATGAACTCAGCAAAGCCATGACCGGGCACGCTAAGTTCATGGAAGCTCGGGCCACCTCAGACAGTGAGATCGATGTACGCGCTCATATCAAGTCCATCGATGGGGTTGCCAGTGAGTTGAGGTCCGTCGCAGCAAAGATCAAGGATGAGACCTGAGCCACGCCCAACCCACTGCAACCTTCAGCGCTCGCTATTTAGCGCAGGCGAACTGCTCGGTCACGGGAATAGCATCGCTTGCTATCCGCCGCGCCCTGCCCACGCCCCACGCCAAGGCACGGGTCATCGATTCGCCTGGACGCGAATCGAATGCTTCTTCATGAATGGCCATGCCACTGGGGGCATAGACCCCGATGAACATCTGCGTATTGCTTGTTCGCGACAGTCGCACCTGGACATCGATGTAAGTACCGTCACTTAACGTTTCGTCGTGAGTCCGATGGTGAAGCGTTGGGTCTGCCCAGCCCCAGAAAACGTCGCCGCGAATCCGCATGTCGCCCCTCCTACGACTTTAGTTGTATACCTAAAGCCACCATAGCCAAAGGCAAACGGCGCGCAACTGTGCTCAGTCAAAATGTGAGCTGAATCGGACAACTGGCAATCACCTGTAAACAAAGCGTTATTCATTTGCACACGCAGGCCATCACGTCGCGCAAAGTCCAAGCACCCACAGTCGACGCCAGAGGTCGCTTGCACGGTGAATTTATGGCAATCTGCCGCGAAATCGAAAACGCAAAATCATGGAAACTAAATTTCAAGAGCACGCTAATGCCAGAAATTTCAGCAGATAACGCCAGCCTGATTCATAGCATTGCTACAACAACCGCCATCATTGCCGCCTTAGTCTCAGCCTGCGCGGTCATCTTGGCGCACCTGACGTCCGAGGTGCAAAGCAGCGAGTCCGACAGGTCCATGGCAGAGGCCAGCCAACTGATCGCCACAGCCAACCAGTCCGCCGCCCAGTCCCAGTTGAAAATCGAAGAGCTCCTGCAACAGAACGCGGCGTTGACGGCACAACTGGACGCCGCAAAAAAGAACGCCAGGCCATAGAACATCGCCTGCGGCCCAGAAAGCTGACAGCGCAGGCACAGGCGGCGTTCCAGGCATTGGCGGTAGCGCTCGCCAAAGACAAAGTAGCCCCAACCGTGTTGCTCAATATTGTCAGAAACGACGACGAAGCATTGGCGTTCTCCAAGCAGATCGCCGTTGCCCTGACCAAAGCGGGCGTACGGGTACAGATAAAGCAGTTGATGCTAACCAAAGAAGCCACAGGTGTTCAGGCAGTGCTGTATGACAGCCCGGGAAGCCAGCAAATCGAACGTGCGCTGAGGGCCGCTAATTTTGCTACCGACATCAGTCGATCGTCGCAAACACCGAAGATCAATATTGATGATGACGATAAGCCTGCTATCAGTGCGTTTATCAACGTATTTCCAAAGGAGATGTCGTTAACGGACACTGCAGCGCCGCACGCAGACTAAAATTAACGATCATGACTGGCCACCCATCCAGCATGGACGCAAAGCCAGTAACTAACACGCTCGGCTCCGTAGTAGCGTTGCGCATTCTACGAACTTCCAGGCCCGATAACCGCAAGGCCACGGGCCTGGGCGATTCAGACCAGGAGGTCAAATGCAGCGTGTTGAGGTGATAGACCAAGCGGCGATAGATTCGGCGCTGATTGCGTTTGCTCGCTACAAAATCGGAGAAACAAAGATCTTCGACCTAGAGCGTGCAATGAGCTTTGAAGTGGGTGAGGCTTTGTCCAAGAGCGGACTGGTGAGGTTCACCATTACACAGTCAGTGTCCGGTCGCTATCGCATCAGCGATGAAGGCGAAAACGCCATTACGGACGCTGGGCGGGCGCGCCTTAAGGTGATCCGAGGGTAAGCCCGCTTTTATTAGGCCGATCTGAATACTGACAGCGCTGCCTTCCACAGCAACACGTCGGACTATACGACTGCGCTGCAGTTATCTAGGGTTTGCCCTCGCGTATTTTTACGCGAGGGCAAACCCTTGCAGAATAGGCGGCCGTACCGCTTCTCAGGTAAACACGTTAAAAAAAGGCACCGGTGCTCTCCACCATCACCGGACAGCCTACTCGACGAGCGGGCCCTTAACGCCATCAAGCAAGCCCTGCAGTTGGCAACGCTCCAACGCATGGCGTGCAAGTCCGTGCCCCCTGCCAGCCCTTTCGTGGTCCAACCAAGCAAAGGTGGGCTGTGGAGCTGCGATCCAAGTGTTACAATCCGCCCATTCAAATCAGCGCTCAAGCGCTGGACATCCGTGATCGCCGTCAGTACGACACCCGCCACACCGACGCAACCCTGTGCCTGATGCCTGAGATGAACCCTGCGTTCATCGCGAATCAGCTCGGCCATAGCGTTGAGATGTTGCTCTCTACCTACGCGAAATGGATCAGCTCCTCCTCGGACTGGAGGGAGCTGGAGAAGCTGCCGCCCCGCGTCGAATTGGCCCAAAATTGGCCCAAAACTGACACGAGGGCCTAAATACACCTCTGGAACCCCCGCAGGACAAGCACTTGATTTCTACCGCCAACATCACCATGCAGTTCGGCTCCAAGCCGCTGTTTGAAAACGTTTCCGTCAAATTCAACAACGGCAACCGCTACGGCCTCATCGGCGCCAACGGTTGCGGCAAGTCGACCTTCATGAAAATCCTCGGCGGCGACCTGGAGCCGTCCGGTGGCCAGGTCATGCTCGAGCCGAACACCCGCCTCGGCAAGCTGCGCCAGGACCAATTCGCCTACGAGGAATTCACCGTGATCGATACGGTGATCATGGGCCACGGCCAGTTGTGGAAGGTCAAGGCTGAGCGCGATCGTATCTACTCGCTGCCAGAAATGACCGAGGAAGACGGCATGGCCGTCGCCGAGCTGGAAACCGAATTCGCCGAGATGGACGGCTACACCGCCGAATCGCGCGCCGGTGAACTGCTGCTGGGCCTGGGTATCCCGCTGGACCAGCACTTCGGCCCGATGAGCGAAGTGGCGCCGGGCTGGAAGCTGCGTGTGCTGCTGGCCCAGGCGTTGTTCTCGGACCCGGACGTGCTGCTGCTCGACGAACCGACCAACCACCTGGACATCAACACCATCCGCTGGCTGGAAACGATCCTCACGGCGCGTAACAGCACCATGATCATCATTTCCCACGACCGGCACTTCCTGAACAGCGTCTGCACTCACATGGCCGACCTGGACTACGGTGAGCTGCGCCTGTTCCCAGGCAACTACGACGAGTACATGACCGCCGCGACCCAGTCGCGCGAGCAATTGCTGTCGGACAACGCCAAGAAGAAAGCCCAGATCGCCGAGCTTCAGACCTTCGTCAGCCGCTTCTCGGCCAACGCCTCCAAGGCCAAGCAGGCCACCTCGCGCGCCAAGCAGATCGACAAGATCCAGCTTGCCGAGGTCAAGCCGTCGAGCCGGGTCAGCCCGTTCATCCGCTTCGAGCAGACCAAGAAGCTGCACCGTCAGGCCGTCGTGGTCGAGAAAATGGCCAAGGCCTTCGACGACAAGGTTCTGTTCAAGAACTTCGACATCACCGTCGAAGCCGGCGAGCGTGTTGCGATCATCGGCCCCAACGGTATCGGCAAGACCACCCTGCTGCGCACCCTGGTTGGCGAAATGACGCCGGATGCGGGCTCGGTGAAGTGGACCGACAGCGCCGAAGTGGGCTACTACGCCCAGGACCACGCCCACGACTTCGAGGACGACCTGAGCCTGTTCGACTGGATGGGCCAGTGGACCTCCGGTGAGCAGGTGATTCGCGGCACCCTCGGGCGCATGCTGTTCTCCAACGACGAGATCCTCAAGTCGGTGAAGGTGATTTCCGGTGGTGAGCAAGGCCGCATGCTGTTCGGCAAGCTGATCCTGCAAAAACCGAACGTGCTGGTGATGGACGAACCGACCAACCACCTGGACATGGAATCGATCGAAGCACTGAACCTGGCGCTGGAAAACTACCCAGGCACGCTGCTGTTCGTCAGCCATGACCGCGAGTTCGTGTCATCGCTGGCCACCCGCATCATCGAGCTGTCGCCGGACGGTGTCGTGGACTTCAGCGGCACCTATGACGACTACCTGCGTAGCCAGGGCGTCGTAGTGTGATGTAGTGCGCTCCGCCTGGTCGCGTTGAGTTGACCAGGCGGATCCCATGGATGGGTCATTCACCCGGAATAATTCGTTAGCCTGCTTTCATTTCCTTCGCGCAACGGCCATGATGAAACAACGCCCAACCGCCCGCCCGCGAAAGAGCCCATGACCGCGCAACAGCCCGCCCCCGCCAGCAATACCTTCAACGTCACCCTGCAGATCCTGTCGATCGTCTTCTACACGTTCATTGCCTTCCTCTGCATCGGCCTGCCGATTGCGGTGTTGCCCAGTTATGTGCATGACCAGTTGGGCTTCGGCGCGGTTGTCGCCGGGATAACAATTGGCCTGCAATACCTGGCCACCTTGTTGAGCCGCCCCTTTGCCGGGCGGGTGGCGGACACGCTGGGCGGCAAGCAAGCGATTCGTTTCGGCTTGCTCGGCATTGCCAGTTGCGGGGTGCTGACGCTGTTGTCGGCCTGGACCCTGAGCGTGCCGTTACTGAGCCTGGCGCTATTGCTGGGCGGGCGTCTGCTGCTGGGCATCGCCCAGGGACTGATCGGCGTAGCCACCTTGAGCTGGGGGATTAGCCAGGTTGGACCAGAGCACACCGCCCGGGTGATCTCGTGGAACGGTATCGCGTCTTACGGCGCCATCGCCATTGGTGCCCCGGTCGGCGTGCTGGCGGTGGATGGCCTGAACTTCAGCGTGCTGGGGCCAACCTTGCTGGTGCTTGCGCTGCTGGCCATGCTGGTGCTGCGCAAACGCCCGGACGTGGTGGTGGTACGGGGCGAACGGCTGCCCTTCTGGTCTGCCTTCGGCCGCGTTGCGCCCTGTGGCCTGGGGCTGACATTGGCGTCGATCGGCTATGGCACGCTGACCACGTTCGTCACCCTCTATTACCTGGAACGTGGCTGGGCCGGTGCAGCCTGGTGCCTGAGCGCCTTCGGCGTGTGCTTTATCATTTCGCGGCTGTTGTTCGTCAATGCGGTCAACCGGTTTGGCGGCTACAACGTGGCAGTGGTGTGCATGGCCACCGAGGTGATCGGCCTGGGGCTGCTGTGGCTGGCGCCCTCGCCGCCTTGGGCGTTGGCAGGTGCCGGGCTCACAGGGTTCGGCTTGTCGCTGGTGTACCCGGCACTGGGCGTAGAGGCCATCAAGCAGGTGCCTAGCAGCAGCCGCGGTGCTGGGTTGGGGGCTTACGCGGTGTTTTTCGACATGGCCTTGGCCATCGCCGGCCCGGTGATGGGCGCGGTGGCAGTGCACCTGGGCTATGCCTCTATCTTCTGCGTTGCCGCCCTGCTCGCCTTGGCAGGCGTTGGCTTAACGCTGCTTCTGGCGCGGCGCAGCCGACGCAGCTGAGCGCTCATCCGGTAGCGGTGCGCTGAGGGCCTGGCTGAAGAACGCTGCGGTGTCGCGTTGCAACGAGTGATGAATATGGCGGCGGTCAACGCCTTCGGCATCCTTGCACAGCGCCGGCATGCGAGCGTGTTGTTCTTCGTCGCAGCGCGCCATGAACACGAAATGCCCGGCGCCGGCCAGCAGACGGTAATCCGGTGTAACAGGCAGCTTGCGTGCTAACGCTTCGGCATTGCGGTCCACGGCCACCAGTTGGTCGCTGTCGCCACTGTAGATCAGCACCGGGATGTGCACACTTGCCAGCGCATGGCGACCAAACAGCAGGCTCAGCGGCGCCATCAGCATCGCCGCGCCCACCCGTGAATCAGCTTTGGGTGCCAGCTCGCTGCGGTCGGCAATCAGTACGCCATGGGTCTTGCAGGCGTCGCCATCGCTGGGACGCTCAAGGCAGTACTGGCGCAGGCGGTCCAGGTCGGGTTGCGCACCCGAGACAATCAGCGCCGTTTCGCCCCCGGCCGAATAGCCAATGACACCTACCTTGCCATCATTCAGGTAGGGCCCGAGCAGCGCGTCGTCACGGGCTGCCGTGATCGCGGCGCTGACTTGCAGCGGCCGGCCATACAGGTTGCTCAAGGTACCCAGGCGACTGTGATCGCGGGCGTTGTCCCCCGGGTGCACCACCGCCACGACCACAAAACCCTGCCGTGCCAGCGCGGTGGCCAGGTAATGCAAAGCCAGCGGGCTGCCGGTATTGCCGTGAGAGAGCACCAGTAAAGGGAACTGCCCCAAGGCCACCGGCGCCTCTTCGGCGACGTCGAGCGGATAGCCGTCGATGCGCAGGTTATGGGGCACGCCAGTCGCCGGGTAAAACGCCAGGGCCTGCATCGGGCGATCATCGACAGGGTCGGCCAGGGTCATGTGGTGCAGGCCGGCGACCCAAGGCGCGGCGTGGGCGTGGGCGTGGGCCAACAGGCCGCCGAGAAGGACCAGCGCCAACACGCTGCGAGGGATGTTCATCGCCAGCCGTTCCGTGCAGGGCCAAGAGATAGCGCCAGCATAGAGCCGCCGACGCCAAGGGCAGATGAAAACTGGATGAAACCCTGCATGCACGCAACGCCCGCGCCCAATGCAATTGCGCTTTTCCGAGAACCCATGGCATAGATGCAGGTCAACCGCTTTACCTGACCCTTTCGCGACCTTGAAGGAGCACCCTGCATGAGCAAGCACCCTTACGCCCCACCCAAGGTCTGGCGCAATGACGCAGCCTCCGGTGGCCAGTTCGCCAGCATCAACCGCCCGGTAGCCGGCCCGACCCATGACAAGGCACTGCCAGTGGGCAAGCACCCCTTGCAGTTGTATTCGCTGGCCACGCCCAATGGCGTGAAGGTCAACATAGCCCTTGAAGAGTTACTCGCCCTTGGCCACAGCGGCGCCGAATACGACGCCTGGTTGATCCGCATCGGCGAGGGTGACCAGTTTTCCAGCGGCTTCGTGCAGGTCAACCCCAACTCGAAGATCCCCGCCCTGCTCGACCGCAGTGTCGAGCCACCGGTACGGGTATTCGAGTCGGGCTCGATCCTGTTGTACCTGGCGGAAAAGTTCGGTGCGCTATTGCCCACGTCTGCCGCTGCACGTACCGAAAGCCTGAACTGGCTGTTTTGGCAGATGGGCGCGGCGCCTTATCTGGGCGGCGGCTTTGGCCACTTCTACGTGTACGCCCCGGAAAAGTTCGAATACGCCATCAACCGCTTCACCATGGAAGCCAAGCGCCAGTTGGATGTGCTCGACCGCCGCCTGGCCGAAACTCGATACCTTGGCGGCGATGAATACAGCATCGCCGATATCGCCGTGTGGCCTTGGTATGGCGAGCTGGTGCGCGGCAATCTTTATGGCGCAGCAACGTTTCTGGCGGTGCACGAATACACCCACGTGCAGCGTTGGGCCGAAGAGATCGCCCAACGGCCTGCCGTGCAACGTGGGTCACGGGTCAATCGCACCTGGGGCGATGAAGCCAGCCAAGTACCAGAACGGCACTCGGCGGCCGACTTGGATTGACCGTTCGGGGCCGCCTCGCGGCCCCGACAATGCCCGCCTGCATAAAACCATTTGCCCCTGCGCAAACCTGCGTCCGGCAATGCCTTCTTGTACACTCCTCGCACTAGCCCCCACCTGCAAAACTTTTTTGGTGAACGCATGATCGAGGTAACCGAGGTTTCCATTGCCGAGCTGCGCGACGCACTCGAGTCGGGCCGCACGACGGCGGTCGAACTGGTCAAGGCCTACCAGGCGCGCATTGACGCCTACGATGGAGCCGACACCGCTACCGCACTGAACGCCGTGGTGGTACGCAACCCAGACGCACTGAAGGAGGCTGAAGCTTCCGACGCCCGCCGCGCCAAGGGCCAGCCCCTGAGCCCGCTGGACGGCATCCCCTACACAGCCAAGGACAGCTACCTGGTCAAGGGCCTGACTGCAGCTTCCGGCAGCCCGGCCTTCAAAGACCTGGTCGCCCAGCGGGATGCCTTCACCATCGAGCGCCTACGCGCCGCCGGTGCCGTGTGCCTGGGCAAGACCAACATGCCGCCCATGGCCAACGGTGGCATGCAGCGTGGCGTCTATGGCCGCGCCGAAAGCCCGTATAACGCCGCCTACCTGACTGCGCCCTTCGCCTCTGGTTCGTCCAACGGTGCCGGCACCGCGACGGCCGCCAGCTTCAGTGCCTTTGGCCTGGCCGAGGAAACCTGGTCCAGTGGCCGTGGCCCTGCATCGAACAACGGCCTCTGCGCCTACACCCCTTCGCGCGGGGTGATCTCGGTCCGTGGCAACTGGCCGCTGACCCCGACCATGGACGTGGTGGTGCCTTATGCCCGTACCATGGCCGACCTGCTGGAAATCCTCGACGTGGTAGTTGCCGACGACGCCGACACGCGCGGTGACCTGTGGCGCTTGCAGCCCTGGGTAACTATCCCGGCCGCCTCTTCGGTGCGCCCGGCGTCGTACCTGGACCTGGCTGTGGATGCCAGCGCGCTCAAGGGCAAACGCTTTGGCGTGCCGCGCATGTACATCAATGCC
Source organism: Pseudomonas sp. B21-031 (assembly GCF_024748985.1). Lineage (NCBI taxonomy): Bacteria > Pseudomonadati > Pseudomonadota > Gammaproteobacteria > Pseudomonadales > Pseudomonadaceae > Pseudomonas > Pseudomonas sp. B21-031. The sequence continues at coordinate 3,193,221 of NZ_CP087181.1, forward strand.
GATCCAGAAGCTGGCACCTCCGAGAAACCGGGTATCGGCGGCCCAACCGGCCAGCGCATCAACACCCGCGACAGCGTCATCGACCTATGGCAACAAGCGCGCCAGGCGTTGGAAGCGGCAGGTGCCGAAGTGCTCGAAGTGGACTTCCCGCTGGTGTCCAACTGCGAAGGCGACCGCCCTGGTGCCCCGACCGTGTACAACCGCGGCATCGTCAGCAAGGCATTCCTCCATGACGAACTGTGGGAGCTGTCGGGCTGGGCCTTTGACGACTTCCTGCGGGCCAACGACGACCCCAAGCTCAACCGCCTGGCCGATGTCGATGGGCCGAAGATCTTCCCGCACGATCCCGGCACCCTGCCCAACCGTGAGGACGACCTGGCCGCAGGCATGGACGAATACGTCAACATGGCCAAGCGCGGCCTGAAGACCTGGGACCAGATCGAGACGCTGCCCGACGGGCTGCGCGGCCTGGAGAAAACCCGCAAGCTGGACCTGGAAGACTGGATGGACACCCTGGGCCTGGACGCGGTGCTGTTCCCGACCGTGGCCGACGTAGGGCCAGCGGATGCTGACGTCAACCCGGCTTCAGCCGACATTGCCTGGAGCAACGGCATTTGGGTGGCCAACGGCAACCTTGCGATCCGCCACCTGGGCGTACCGACCGTCACCGTGCCCATGGGCCTGATGGCTGACATCGGCATGCCGGTGGGGCTGACCTTCGCCGGCCGCGCCTATACCGACAACCACCTGTTGAGCTTCGCAGCGGCCTTCGAGGCGACCGGCTCGCGCCGCATGATTCCGCCGCGCACGCCAGCACTGGGCAAGTAAACCCGCCCCCTCACATCGCCATTTTCAACGTATTGTGTAAAAATGCACAAACCGTTGAATTTGGCGATGCATTCATGCCGCTCTCTCCCCCTGAAGAACGTCAGCTCACCCTCACCGTTCTCAAGGCCGCTATCCAGGCTTTGGGCAGCGTTGCCGCGCGCAACATGGAAATCCTCCTGCACGACCTCGACCACCCGGAACACTCCGTGGTGGCGATCGTCAACGGCCACCTCTCCGGCCGTGTCGTCGGCAGCCCAATCCTCGCCGCGCCCGAACAGGACCTAGGCTTCAAGGCCTTGATGCGGGCCACCGTAGAACAGCGCGGCTGTGCGCCTGTGGTCTTGCCGGATTACCCGACCACGCTCAAGGGCCGCACCCTGCGCAGCGCCACGGCCATTTTCCGCGACAGCACTGGCCACCCGTTCGCCAGCCTGTGCATCAATACCGACGTTACGGGGCTGGACGCTGCGATGAATTTTCTGCAGCAGTTGCAGCCCCTGAGCGACTCGCCAGCGGTCAGCGAACCCGCCGACATGGCGCTGTTGATGAGCGAAATCATCCAGGGCGCGCTGCAACGCAGCGGCCAAGGCCGGATGACCAAGCAGGCCAAGGTCGACGCGGTGCGGGTGATGCAGGAGCGCGGCTTGTTCATCGTCAAGGGCGGCGTGGAAAAGGCCGCCAGCGCCCTCGGGGTTACCCGCTACACCGTTTACAACTACCTCGAGCAGTTGCGTGGCGAACAGCCGGCAGCGGCTCGTGAAGACTGACGCTTGGAGCTAACGATGACTTTGCATATACAGACGCCGCTGATCGAATCCCGCCCGCTTTCGCTGGCGTCAGGCTGTACCGTTTGGCTCAAGCTCGAGGCAGTGCAGCCTTGTGGTTCGTTCAAGCTGCGTGGCGTGGGCCATGCCTGCGAAGTCCACCATGCCAGGGGCGCGCGCCATTTTGTGTCGTCGTCCGGGGGTAACGCCGGGCTGGCGGTGGCGTATGCCGGCCGCAAACTGGGGGTGCCGGTGACCGTGGTGGTACCCGAGACCACCACCGAGCGCGCCAAGCAACTGCTGCGCCTTGAAGGCGCCAAGGTGGTGGTGCATGGCAGCTCCTGGCAGGAGGCCAACGAGCTGGCCCAGACCCTGCTCGGCAGCGGCGATGCGTTCATTCACCCCTTCGACGACCCACTGCTGTGGGCCGGACATGCCAGCCTGATCGACGAAGTTGCCGCCAGCGGGCTCAAACCTGATGCGGTGGTGCTGTCGGTCGGCGGTGGCGGATTGCTCAGTGGCGTAGTCGAAGGGCTGAAACGCAATGGCTGGGATGATGTACCCGTGCTGGCGGTGGAAACCACCGGTGCCGCCTCGCTGAACGCAGCGGTGCAAGCAGGCCACCCGGTTGAACTGGAGCGCCTCGCCTCGGTGGCCACCTCCCTAGGTGCGAAGCGCGTTGCTGATCAGGCATTGGAATGCGCGCGTAACCATCCGCTACAGAGCCATCTGGTCAGCGACCGTGCCGCGCTGGAAGCCTGCGAGCGCTTCTTGCTCGATCATCGGGTATTGGTGGAGCCCGCGTGTGGGGCTGCATTGGCGGTAGCTTACGAAGCCGAGAAATTGGCCGAGTACAACAATGTGCTGATAGTGGTTTGCGGGGGCGCCACGGCGACACTGGCGCAGATTCAGGATTGGTTGAAGCAGGTCGATTGAGGTTGCCTGTTCCGGCCCTTTCGCGGGCAAGCCCGCTCCCACCGGTACCTACTGTTTTTAAGGTTAGCGTGTAGGTGCGGGCTTGCCCGCGAAGGGGCCTGTGGTGGATAGAAAAACCCCCGTGAGATCAGGATAGTCACACAGGCCTGTTCTAATGAGCCTCACGCACCTGGGAAAATTCCAGCGAGCCTGACGAAAAGCGCATCTCGCCCTTTCGATCTGTAGCGAGTGAAGGCACAATGCGTGTCCTTTTTTTGGCCGGCCTTGCCGGGGGCCTTTAAATGATCAAGACGCCGTACTACCTCATCGATAAAACCAAGCTGCTGGGCAACATGGAGAAGATCGCGTATGTGCGCGAGAAGTCCGGTGCCAAGGCGCTGCTCGCCCTCAAATGTTTCGCGACCTGGTCGGTGTTCGACCTGATGCAGCAATACATGGACGGCACCACCTCTTCGTCGCTGTTCGAGCTCAAGCTCGGCCGCCAGAAATTCGCAGGCGAAACCCACGCCTACAGCGTTGCCTGGGCCGACGACGAAGTCGAGGAAATGCTCGAGAACTGCGACAAGATCATCTTCAACTCGATCGGCCAGCTGCAACGCTTCGCCGAACAGTCCGAAGGCAAGGTCCGCGGCCTGCGCGTCAACCCGCAAGTCAGCAGCTCCGACTACCTGCTCGCCGACCCGGCACGCCCGTTCAGCCGCCTCGGTGAGTGGGACCCAGAGAAGATCGAGAAGGTCATCGAGCAGATCTCCGGCTTCATGTTCCACAACAACTGTGAAAACGGTGACTTCAGCCTGTTCGACAAGATGCTTACGCACATCGAAGAGCGCTTCGGCCACCTGCTGCACAAGGTCGAGTGGGTCAGCCTCGGTGGCGGCATCCACTTCACCGGTGAAGACTATGCAGTCGATGCGTTTTGCGCGCGTCTGAAAGCCTTCTCGCAAACCTACGGTGTGCAGGTCTACCTGGAGCCGGGCGAAGCTGCCATCACCAACAGCGCCTCGCTGGAAGTGACCGTGCTCGACACCCTGTACAACGGCAAGCACCTGGCCGTGGTCGACAGCTCGATCGAAGCGCACCTGCTCGACCTGCTGATCTACCGCCTCAACGCCAAGATGGCCCCCAACGATGGCGAGCACACCTACATGGTCTGCGGTAAGTCGTGCCTGGCCGGTGACATCTTCGGCGAGTACCAATTCGATCGTCCGCTGGCCATTGGCGACCGCCTGTCGTTCATCGACACGGCCGGCTACACCATGGTCAAGAAAAACTGGTTCAACGGTCTGAAAATGCCATCCATCGTGGTCAAGCAACTCGACGGTAGTGTCGAGGTGGTGCGCGAGTTCGGTTTCGAAGACTACGTTTCCAGCCTGTCGTAAGACCGGCTTTCAGTAAGGAGCAAGGGATAAATTGAAGAAGAACGTTCTTATCATTGGTGCAGGAGGTGTCGCCAAGGTGGTGGCCCACAAGTGCGCGCAGCATAACGACGAACTCGGTCGTATTGCCATTGCGTCGCGGAACATCTCCAAATGCCAGGCCATCATCGACAGCGTCAAGGCCAAGGGTAGCCTCAAGGTACCCGCCGACATCCAGGCCTTCTCGCTCAACGCCCTCGATGTCGAGGCGACCAAAGCACTGATCCGCGAGACCGAATCGCAGATCGTGATCAACGTGGGCTCTGCCTTCCTCAACATGTCGGTGCTGCGTGCCTGCATCGATACCGGTGTCGCCTACCTGGACACCGCGATTCACGAAGAACCGGGCAAAATCTGCGAGACGCCGCCCTGGTACGGCAACTACGAGTGGAAACACCTCGAAGAGTGCCAAGAAAAGAACATTACCGCCATTCTCGGCGTCGGTTTCGACCCGGGTGTGGTGAACAGCTACGCAAAACTTGCGCAGCAGCAATACTTCGACAGCATTGATTCGATCGACATCCTCGACGTCAATGCCGGTTCGCATGGCAAGTACTTCGCCACCAACTTCGACCCGGAAATCAACTTCCGCGAGTTCACCGGGCAAGTATGGAGCTGGCAGAACAGCCAGTGGACCAGCAACACCATGTTCGAGGTCAAGCGTACCGACGACCTGCCCGTAGTAGGCTCGCAAAACCTGTACCTGACCGGCCACGATGAAGTTCACTCGATTTCGAAGAACCTCAACGTGCCGAACGTGCGCTTCTGGATGAGCTTCGGCGAGCACTACATCAATGTGTTCACCGTGCTGAAAAACCTCGGCCTGCTCTCCGAGCAACCGGTCAAGACCGCCGAAGGCCTGGAAGTGGTGCCATTGAAAGTGGTCAAGGCCGTACTGCCAGACCCAGCCTCCCTGGCCCCGGGCTACACCGGCAAGACCTGCATCGGTGACCTGGTCAAGGGCACCAAGGACGGCCAGCCGCGCGAAGTGTTCATCTACAACGTGGCGGATCACGAAGAAGCCTTCGCCGAGACCGACAGCCAAGGTATTTCCTACACCGCCGGTGTACCGCCAGTGGCTGCCGCCCTGCTGGTCGCCCGTGGCGAGTGGGATGCCAAGCGCATGGTCAACGTCGAAGAACTGCCAGCCGAGCCGTTCCTCAAGGCGCTGGACGTGATGGGCCTGCCAACCCGCGTCAAAGATGAGAAAGGCGATCGTCCTTGGGACGCTGAAGCCTAAGCAACATAAAACAGGGCGCCTATCAGGCGCCCTGTTTTTTTTGGGGATGTGCCAGCGGTACCTGCGGCAGCGCCCGAACGACTCGACCCCTGCCGCCTGCTCGCGTACGCTTGCCGCTTTCCTTCCGTAGCAAGGCAAACGCGCCCATGGCAAACACAGACATCATCTACACCCCCGATCCGGACGCCGATTCCATCTCGTCCGACGTCGCCGAATACAACGGTGTGCTGGTCTCCACTCAGATCCCCACTCGCGCCGATGGCAGCCTCGAGCTGGGCGACATCGTTGCGCAGAGCGAATGCACCCTACAGGCGCTGAAAGTAGCCCTGGAAAAAGCCGGCAGCGGCATGGACCGCGTGCTGCACCTGACCATCTACCTCACCGACATGGCTGAACGTGCAGCGTTCAACGAGGTGTACCAGCGCTTCTTCAGCAAGCCATGGCCCGTGCGCGCCGCCGTTGGCGTGGCCTCGCTGGCGGTCGAAGGCATGCGCGTGGAAGTTACCGCGATGGCTGCGAAACGCTGATTCCCCGCTCGATCACTGGAGCGGCCTTGCCGCTCCTACTCCAGGTCGCGCCGCCTCTGGGCAGCGTAGGGATGCCACCAGCCCGTTTCACCGCTACAATGCCCGCCTAAACCGTGACCGCCCGAAACTATAACGACATGTCCCTTCCAAAGAATCACCTGGAACTGCTCAGCCCTGCCCGTGACGTGGCCATCGCTCGCGAAGCGATCCTGCACGGCGCTGATGCCATCTATATCGGCGGCCCGAGCTTCGGCGCGCGCCATAACGCCTGCAACGAAGTCAGCGAAATCGCCGAACTCGTCGAGTTCGCCCGTCGCTACCATGCACGCGTGTTCACCACCATCAACACCATTCTCCACGACAACGAGCTGGAGCCGGCGCGCAAGCTGATCCATCAGCTCTACGACGCGGGCGTCGACGCCTTGATCGTGCAGGACCTGGGGGTGATGGAACTGGACATCCCACCGATTGAGCTGCACGCCAGCACCCAGACCGACATCCGTACCCTGGAGCGCGCTAAGTTCCTCGATCAGGCGGGCTTCTCGCAGCTGGTACTGGCCCGTGAGCTGAACCTGCAGCAGATCCGCGCCATTGCCGCCGAAACCGACGCCGCCATCGAGTTCTTCATCCACGGTGCGCTGTGCGTGGCCTTCTCCGGCCAGTGCAACATCTCCCACGCCCAGACCGGGCGCAGCGCCAACCGTGGCGACTGCTCGCAAGCCTGCCGCCTGCCCTACACCCTGAAAGATGACCAGGGCCGCGTGGTGGCCTTCGAGAAGCACCTGTTGTCGATGAAGGACAACAACCAGACCGCCAACCTGCGCGACCTGGTCGACGCTGGCGTGCGCTCGTTCAAGATCGAGGGCCGCTACAAGGACATGGGCTATGTGAAGAACATCACTGCCCACTACCGCAAAGAGCTCGACGCCATCCTCGAAGACCGCCCGGCCTTGGCCCGCGCGTCGAGCGGCCGCACTGAGCACTTCTTCGTCCCCGACCCGGACAAGACCTTCCACCGCGGCAGCACCGACTACTTCGTCAGCGACCGCAAGATCGACATCGGCGCGTTCGACTCGCCAACGTTCACCGGCTTGCTGGTGGGCGTGGTGGAAAAGGTCAACAAACGCGACATGCTGGTCACCACTGACGTGCCGCTGACCAACGGCGACGGCCTGAACGTGCTGGTCAAGCGCGAGGTGGTGGGGTTCCGCGCCAACATCGCCGAACCACGGGGCGAGTTCGAGGAAGACGGCCAGAAGCGCTATCGCTACCGCGTCGAACCCAACGAAATGCCTGACGGCCTGTACAAACTGCGGCCAAATCACCCGCTGTCACGCAACCTCGACCACAACTGGCAACAGGCCTTGCAGCGCACGTCGGCCGAACGCCGAGTGGGTGTGGAATGGCACGCGGTGCTGCGCGAGCAGCGGCTGATGCTCACCGTCAGCAGCGAGGAAGGCGTCAGCGTGCAAGTGGCCCTGGACGGCCCATTTGGCGCGGCCAACAAGCCGCAACAGGCGCTGGACCAACTGCACGACCTGCTGGGCCAACTGGGTACCACCCAGTACCACGCCAACGCCATCGAACTGGATGCCCCGCAGGCGTATTTCATCCCTAACTCGCAGCTCAAGGCCCTGCGCCGTGAAGCCATCGAGGCGCTGACCGCTGCTCGGGTCAAGGCGCATCCGCGCGGCGGCCGTAAAGCTGAAACCACGCCACCTCCGGTGTACCCGGAGTCGCACCTGTCGTTCCTGGCCAACGTTTACAACCAGAAGGCGCGCGATTTCTACCACCGTCACGGCGTGCAGCTGATCGACGCGGCCTACGAGGCCCATGAAGAGCACGGCGAAGTGCCGGTGATGATCACCAAGCACTGCCTGCGCTTCTCGTTCAACCTGTGCCCCAAGCAGGCCAAGGGCGTGACCGGCGTGCGCACCAAGGTGGCGCCGATGCAGCTGATTCAGGGCGACGAAGTGCTGACCCTGAAATTCGACTGCAAACCGTGTGAAATGCATGTGGTCGGCAAGATGAAAAGCCACATCATCGACCTGCCGACCCCCGGCAGCGCGGTGGCCCAAGTAGTTGGCCATATCAGCCCGGAAGACTTGCTCAAGACCATCCCGCGCGCACCGCATTGATCGCCCCCTTGTAGGAGCAGCCTTGTGCTGCGAAGAGGCCGGCGGCAGCATCCAAGATCTTAGTGCTGCCACCGCCCTCCTTGTAGGAGCAGCCTTGTGCTGCGAAGAGGCCGGCGGCAGCATCCGAGATCTTAAGTGCTGCCACCGCCCTCCCTTGTAGGAGCAGCCTTGTGCTGCGAAGAGGCCGGCGGCAGCATCCGAGATCTTAAGTGCTGCCACCGCCCTCCCTTGTAGGAGCAGCCTTGTGCTGCGAAGAGGCCGGCGGCAGCATCCGAGATCTTAAGTGCTGCCACCGCCCTCTTCGCAGCACAAGGCTGCTCCTACACAGGCAGGCGTCAACGAATCTGGTGCTTGTGCAGCAGCCGATAGAATGTCGGCCGCGAGATCCCGAGTACTTTCGCAGCAATGCTCAAGTTGTCGCTGTGCCGGTTAAGCACATCACACAAAGCCTGGCGCTCTGCCCGGTGCTTGTACTCCTCCAGCGTACCCAGCGGCTGCTGCTCTTGCTCGATCTGCAAGCCCAGGTCCTGCGCCTCGATCTGCCGCCCCTCGGCCAACACCAGCCCGCGCCGCACTCGGTTGGCGAGCTCACGCACATTGCCCGGCCAGTCATGCCGGCCCATGGCCGCCAACGCATGGTCACTGAACGAGCGCGGCCTGCGACCGGTCTCCAGGCTGTAGAAATGGGCAAAATGGCTGGCCAGCATCGACAGGTCACCATGCCTGTCTCGCAGGGGCGCCGTCACCACCTGCAACACATTCAGCCGGTAATACAGGTCCTCGCGGAAACGCCCCTGTTCGATGGCTTTTTCAAGGTCCACGTGGGTCGCCGCCAACACCCGCACATCCACGGGGATAGGCTGGCTGCCGCCGACCCGTTCAATGTGTTTTTCCTGCAGAAAGCGCAGCAGGTTGGCTTGCAGCTCCAACGGCAAGTCACCCACCTCGTCCAGGAACAAGGTACCGCCATGGGCCGCCTCTATTCGCCCGGCCTTACGCTGATGCGCACCGGTAAAGGCCCCCTTCTCGTGCCCAAATAGCTCGGACTGGATCAGGTGCTCGGGTATCGCCCCACAGTTGATCGCGATGAACGGCTGATCGTGCCGCTGCGACTGCCGATGCAGGGTACGCGCCACCAGCTCCTTGCCTGTGCCACTCTCGCCGCGGATCAGTACCGGCGACTCGGTGGGCGCCAGTTTTCCCAACAGCTTGCGCAACTCGCGGATCGGCCGGCTTTCACCCAGCAACTCGTGAACCGAGTCGTCGACCCGCACCGCACCCTTGCCACGCAGCCGCGCCATGCCGAAGGCACGCCCGAGGGTAACCTGAACGCGGGAAACGTCGAACGGCAAGGTATGGAAGTCGAAAAACCACTCGCAGACGAAATCACCGACGTTCTGCATGCGCAATTGCTCGGCGCTGAGCACGGCGATCCACTCGGTATTGCTGCGCTTGATCATGTCCTTGACCGCGTCGGGATGGCGCAGGTGCGATGCCTGCAGCCGCAGCAGGCCAACATCGCAGGCGTGGTCCAGGGCAGCGCCGAGCATACAACTGTCCACATCCCAGCCGGCACTGCGCAGGCCTGGCAATAAACGGTGGCAGTCGTCGCAGGGGTCGACGATGAGCAAACGGCGTTGGGAAGCGGGTTGCTGCATGACCGTTCCTTGGCGCCAGAGTTTGGTTTTGTGAAGTAAAACAGCAAGTTGTGGCGCCCAATTAACAGTAGCAACGAACTTGACGGTGCCCAGTACCGTCTGTCTGCCGAATCATTTTTTTACAAACCCTGACGGGAATTTTCGCACTTTATCGACATCCCATGGCGGCGCAGGCAAGAACGGATTCAAACCTGACACAAATTTTTACACCCAATGTGTGACTTGCCCCCGGACAACGAGCATCAGTACACATAACCCCGCGCTGCATATCGCGATGATTGAGGCGAATTTAACGCAACGCGGACTTCACTTCGATGTTTGGGACCATAGAGAGACCGAACCATGAATGCCCCGCTCCGTGTCAACGAAGCACTGCTGATTGCCGACCACGCCTTCGAACCTTTCCAGTGCGTAGCCTGGGATGCGCCCAATGGTACTGGTGAATTGAGCCTGGCAGTGATCGACCGGACCAGCACCCGCATCGGCAGCAAGCAAGTGTCCTCGCGCATTTATTCCGACCCTGCGCAATGGGCCAGCCTGATCGAGGAAGTGCGCGCCGAGCTGTGCGAAAAAGGTTATGACCTGCAACCTTGGTCGATGCCGAAGTAATTGCGATTGCCCCTCCAAGTGCGTGCCCTGCCACGCACTTGTGCAACTTCCAGTTGCTGGCGCTGCAACTTTTCTTATTGCGACACCTTATTGCGACATTGTGTCGCACTATCACGCCGCATTGTTAATCAGTCCACGACCTTGAAATGTTCCAGGTGCTGATAATCGGCCTGCAATTGCTCAGCCAAGTGTTGCGCGCGGCCCAGACGAACGGGCGCCAGCTCCATGTCGACCAGTAGCGTGGCACAGCCCATCGGCTGCACGTTATCCGAGTGCTGCAGGCGACCGTCGGTAAACACCAGGCAGCGCACAGCTTCATGAGGGTGGGCCTGCTGCCGCGCCTGCAGCCACTGCCGCGCTTGCTCCAGCGCAGCGATCAACGGCGTACCGCCCCCTGCCCCCAGTGCTTGCAACCAGGGCTGCAAGGCCGCCGAGGCCTTCAAGCCGTGTCGCTGCCACTGCGGCGTTTGCCCGCTCGCCGTCAGCAGGGCCAACCGCGCCCGCTGACGGTATGCCTGGTCGAATAACGCCGCCAGCAAACCTTTGGTCTGTGCCAGCGCCTGGTGCCGGCGGGTTGAGGCCGAGGCGTCGACGATCACCAGCCACAGTTCGCCAGGCTGAGCCTTGCGCTGTTGCCAGCAGAGGTCTTCACGCAGCCGTGGCCGCCCCTTGAGCAAAGTCGGCAGCCAGGCTACTCGGCCCAACGTGGTGCTGTGTACACGGCCACGGCTGGCACCTTTCAACTGCCCTGCACGTGGCCTCGCATCCGTCCCCTGGGCTTTTCGCTGGCGGATGCTCAGGGCTTTTTTGCCCAGTTCGGCACCTCACGGCGCGCACCACTGGTCACTGGCTGTGGTGGCAGCGCGCCCCAGTCACCCTGCCCGCCTTGGCTGCCCTGGCTGCTTGCGCTCTGCTGGCCCGTCTCAGGCGGTGTCGAAGGCGGTTGCTGCTGGGGCGATACACGGCGACGATGGCGCAATGCGAATTCGGCCACCGCCTCGACATCGGCTTCTTCAATGGCCTCGCCGCCGCGCCAGGCACAGTGCGCGCGTGCTGCGCGCAGCCAGACCAAGTCCGCCCGCAGGCCATCGACCCCGGCGCCGTAGCAGCGCTCGGTGATCCAGGCCAGGGCCTGATCGTCCAGGGCAATCTGGGCGAGGTCGTGGCGCGCCTGCTGGCAGCGCTCGCGCAGTTGCGACTGGGCAGTTGCCCATTGCGCGCAGAAGGCCTGCGGGTCGCTGTCGAACGCTAGGCGACGGCGGATGATCTGCTGGCGCGCCTGGGGCTCCGGCAAGCCTTCGAGGGCCACATTCAAGCCAAAACGGTCAAGCAGCTGCGGTCGCAACTCGCCCTCTTCCGGGTTCATGGTGCCAATCAGCACAAAACGCGCGCTGTGCCGGTGCGAGATGCCATCACGCTCGATGCGGTTGGTGCCGCTGGCGGCCACGTCGAGCAATAGGTCGACGAGGGTATCGGGCAACAGGTTGACCTCATCCACGTACAGCACGCCGCCATCAGCCTGGGCCAGCACACCGGGTGAAAACTGGGCCTTGCCCTGCCCCAACGCGGCGTCCAAGTCGAGGGTGCCGACCAGGCGCTCTTCGCTGGCGCCCAACGGCAGCGTGACGAACGGCCCCTCGCCGAGCAGGTCGGCGAGGCCACGGGCCAACGTACTCTTGGCCATGCCGCGCGGGCCTTCAATCAGCACGCCACCGATCTTCGGGTCGATGGCGGTCAGGCACAGGGCCAGTTTCAGCGCGTCGGCACCGACCACGGCGGCCAGCGGAAATTGTACGGGTTCACTCATTTCAAGCCTGTTCCTCGCCGTCGAGCAGTTGCGCCTCAAGGGCTTCGCGGTAATCGCCGGGCGCCTCCCACAGGCCGCGTTGTTGGGCCTCCAGCAGGCGTTCGGTGAGGTCGCGCAGGGCCTCGGGGTTATGCTCGCGCATGAAATCGCGGGTCGCCGGGTCGAGCACGTAGGCATCGGCCAGCGACTGATAATGATGGTCGTCGATCAGGTGCGTGGTGGCATCGAAGGCGAACAGGTTGTCGACCGTTGCCGCCATCTCGAAGGCCCCCTTGTAGCCATGGCGCTTTACCCCGTCGATCCACTTGGGGTTGAGCGCACGGGCACGAATGACTCGGTTGAGCTCCTCCTTGAGGGTGCGGATGCGCGGCCGATCGACCTGGCTGTGGTCGCCGTGGTAGCTGGCCACCGACGCGCCAGACAAGGTTTCCGAGGCGGCCAGCATGCCACCCTGGAACTGGTAGTAGTCGTTGGAATCGAGCAGGTCATGCTCGTGGTTATCCTGGTTCTGCAGTACCGCCTGGACCTGCCCCAGGCGGCGGGCGAACTGTTCACGGGCCGGGGTGCCTTCATCACTGCCGCCATAGGCGTACCCGCCATAGTTGAGGTAGACCTCAGCCAAGTCGTCACGGCTGTGCCACAAGCGGCCATCGATTGCATTCTGCACACCGGCACCGTAGGCACCGGGCTTGGCCCCGAATACCCGCCAGCCTGCCTGGCGCACCGCCTGCTCAGGTTCCACGCCCTGCGCCTGCAGTGCCTCACGCTCGCTGCGCACGCGCGCTGCCAGCGGGTTGAGGTCATCAGGCTCATCCAGCGCCGCCACCGCCTGAACTGCAGCATCGAACAGACGGATCAAGTTGCCGAACGCGTCGCGGAAGAACCCCGACACCCGCAAGGTCACGTCCACCCGCGGGCGGTCGAGCAGGCTCAGCGGCAGGATTTCGAAATCGTCGACCCGCTGGCTACCGGTGGCCCACACCGGGCGTACCCCCATCAGGGCCATTGCCTGGGCGATATCGTCGCCGCCGGTGCGCATGGTCGCGGTGCCCCATACCGACAGCCCCAACTGGCGCAGGTGGTCGCCGTGGTCCTGCAAATGGCGCTCGAGAATCAGGCTCGCCGAGGTAAAACCCAGGCGCCAGGCTGTGGTGGTGGGCAGGTTGCGCACATCCACGGTATAGAAGTTGCGCCCGGTCGGCAGTACATCCAGGCGCCCGCGGCTTGGCGCACCACTGGGGCCGGCCGGCACGAAGCGACCAGCCAGGGCCGCCAGCAGGCCGTTGATCTCAGCCGCACCACAAGCATCCAGGCTCGGCGCCACCGCGTCACACAACGCCCGCAACACATCACGTACCGGTTGCCATTCGCTCAGGGCGGGCAGTGCCAGCGTGCCGCCAAGCGCCTGCTCTATCACCTGCAAGGCCAGCAGCTCTAGGCGCTCGCGGGTATCGCCACAGGTGCGCCATGGCGCGTCGCTGATCGCCTGCAAAGGCCCAGGTCGCAGTCCCTGCCACGGCTGCCCAAGGTCGCAATCGAGCGGGTCAAAGCCCGGCACCAGCGCCTTGGCCAGTGCACGCAACAGGCTGGCATTACCACCCCGGCCGTCACCACGCTCCACACGTAACAAGGCCAACATAGTGTCCAAACGCAGCCGGCCCTCGGGCGACTGGCCAAACACGTGCAAGCCATCGCGAATCTGCGATTCCTTGAGGTCACACAGGTAGGTGTCCAGACGCGGCAGCCACACAGCGGCATCGTCCAGCTGCCCTTCCAGTTGCAGCTCCCGGTCGATGTGGTTGGCCTTGACCAGTTCAAGAATGTCGCGCTGCAGCTCACGGGCACGCCGCGGGTCGAGCAGCTGCGCCTCGTAGAATTCGTCGGCCAGTTGTTCCAGGTGACGCAGCGGGCCATAGGTTTCGGCACGGGTCAGCGGCGGCATCAGGTGGTCGATGATCACCGCCTGGGTCCGGCGCTTGGCCTGGGCGCCTTCGCCCGGGTCGTTGACGATGAACGGGTAGATGTTCGGCAGCGGGCCCAGCAGCGCGTCTGGCCAGCATTGCGCAGACAACCCTACCCCTTTGCCAGGCAGCCACTCCAGGTTGCCGTGCTTGCCGACGTGGATCACCGCGTCGGCGGCAAAGGCATGGCGCAGCCAGAAGTGAAACGCCAAGTACGCGTGTGGCGGCACCAGGTCAGGGTCGTGATACACCGCACTCTGATCGACCTGATAGCCCCGTGCCGGCTGGATGCCGACGAAGGTCAGGCCATAGCGCAAGCCCGCAACCATCAAGCGGCCACTGCGGTACATCGGGTCTTGCTCCGGCGGCCCCCAGCGCTCCAGCACTGCCTGGCGGTTGGCTTCAGGCAGGCGGGAAAACGCTGCCTGGTAGTCATCCAGGCTCAGGCTCTGCGCGCACGGGCGTTGGTCCAGGTGATCGAGGTCATTGGTCACGCCGCCCAGCAACTGCTGGATCAACTGCGTGCCAGTGCCTGGCAGGTCAGCCAACGGATAACCTTCGGCCTGCAGTGCCTTGAGGATATTCAAGGCCGCTGCCGGCGTATCCAGCCCCACCCCGTTGCCGATCCGGCCGTCACGGGTCGGGTAGTTGGCCAGCACCAAGGCTACGCGCTTCTGGCCATTGGCTAACCGGGCCAGCTCGACCCAGCGCCGAGCGAGCTCGGCGACAAAATCCATGCGCTCGGGGTGGGCGCGGTAACAGACTACGTCGGACTGGCTGCGCTCACTGCGCCAGGCCATGTCCTTGAAACTGACCGGGCGGGTGATGATCCGCCCGTCCAGCTCCGGCAAAACGATGTGCATGGCCAGGTCACGCGCGCCCAGGCCCTGCTCGCTGGCTTCCCACGCCGGTTGGTTGTCCTGCGCGCAAATGGCCTGCAACACCGGGATGTCGCGACGGAACGGGCGCAGGTTGGGGCGTTCGGGGCTGGACAAGGCAAACCCCGTGGTGTTGATCAAGACCTCGGCGCCGACTTCGTCCAGCCAGGCTTCGACCTGTTCGAAGCAGGCGCTTTCCTTGAGGCTGGCCACGGCAATCGGCAAGGGGTTGAGCCCCGCCGCCAGCAAACGCTCGCAAAAGACGTCGATGAACGCGGTGTTGGCCGCTTGCAGGTGTGAGCGGTAGAACAGCAACGGTGCCACCGGATGCTCCGGGTGCCACTGCGCGTACCAGTCCTCAAGCAGCGCACTGCCTTTGACCGGGTGATACACCGAGGTGCGTGGCAGTGGCTGCGGCTCGTCCCAGCCATAGTCACGGCCCAGCCATTGGTTGGCCAGGCAGTTGAACAGGTTGAGTGCGTTAGCCTTGCCGCCCTGGCGCAGATAGTGCCAGAGGCGTTCGGCCTGATCGCCGGTCACGCTGCCCAGGCCGGTCAGCTCAGGGTCCGGGCGATCATCGCCCGGCACCAGGATCAACTGCACGCCGCGGGCCGCCAGGGCGACCAGTTGCTCGACGCCATAGCGCCAATAGCCAACGCCACCGTGCAACGACACCAGAATGACCTTGGCATGGCGCAGCACCTCGTCGACATACAGGTCGACCGAGGCGTGGTTCTGCACCTGCATCGGGTTGGCCAAGCGCAAGCTGGGGTAATCCTCAGGCAATTGCTCGGCGGTATCGGCAAGCAATGCCAGGTGTGAATCGCCGCTGCAGAGGATCACCAGTTCGGCGGGTGTCTGGCCGAGGTCGGCAATGCTGTCATCCGGCACGAAGCCGCCGGGCTGGGTCCGCAGCAGGTGCATGGGTCAGGCGCCCAAGGCCTGGCGCAGACGCGCTTCGAGCTGCACGGCATCCAGGTCCTGACCGATCAGCACCAGGCGCGTGATACGCGGTTCGTCAGCGCGCCAGGCGCGATCGAAGTGCTTGTCGAAGCGGGTACCCACGCCTTGCACCAGCAGGCGCATCGGCTTGCCCGGGATGGCGGCGAAACCTTTGGCGCGCAGGATGCCGAACTCGACCACCAACTGGGTCAGGGCATCGAGCAACAGGCTTTCGTCGGCTTCTGGCAGGTCAATGGAGATCGAATCGAAGGCGTCGTGGTCATGATCGTCGTGATCATCGCCATCGTGGTGCGAATCGTGGTGGGTACGGCGGCCATCGATGTGCACCTCAGACTCGGCGCCCACGCCCAGCAGTACGTCCAGTGGCAGACGGCCACTGCTGGCCTCGATCACCTTGACCGCGGGCGGCAGCTCTTCGGCCACCTCGGCGCGGACCTTGGCCAGGCCTTCGGCGTCGATCAGGTCGGCCTTGTTCAGCACCACCAGGTCGGCACTGGCCAATTGGTCGGCGAACAGTTCGTGCAGCGGCGACTCGTGGTCCAGGTTCGGGTCGAGCTTGCGCTGTGCGTCCACCTGGTCTGGGTAGGCGGCAAAGGTGCCGGCCGCCACAGCCGGGCTGTCGACCACGGTAATGACCGCATCGACGGTGCAGGCGTTACGGATTTCTGGCCACTGGAAGGCCTGTACCAACGGCTTTGGCAGGGCCAGGCCACTGGTTTCAATGAGGATGTGGTCAAGGTCACCACGGCGTGCGACCAACTCGCGCATGACCGGGAAGAACTCTTCCTGCACGGTGCAGCACAGGCAGCCATTGGCCAGCTCGTACACGCGGCCGCTGGCCTCTTCTTCGGTGCAACCGATGCTGCACTGTTTGAGGATCTCGCCATCAATGCCCAGTTCGCCAAATTCATTGACGATCACCGCGATACGGCGGCCCTGGGCGTTGTCGAGCATGTGGCGAAGCAAGGTGGTCTTGCCCGAACCGAGGAAGCCGGTAACGATGGTGACGGGGAGTTTGGCCAGTGTTTTCATGTCGCGATGCCCTTGGCAAGATGGCGCGGGCATGCAGGACGAAAGCCACGGGCCAGGTCGGCCGGGCTTGTTCGCCACCGGATCACCCCGCCCGGTTGAAAGTCGAAATCGCCTCGAGGCAGGTCTCCTGGCTTGCACCGTACCTGCCGTGCTTTGAATAGCAGGGCTGGAGGGCGCGACGCCTTCCCGCGCGCTTGCGCAGTGGCTGTGTCGGCCCGTTGTCGGTGCTTACAGTTGCGGGGGCAGCCGCGGCTTGTACCGCGTTCCCGTCTTAGCTTCGGCCTGGCCGAAGAACCTCGAAGTGGCAAGGCTACGCAGTGGCTGGCAGGTGGTCAACCATTGCCGTCGGCCATTGCGCGACAGGCGCACAAGCAACGGCGCATCTACGCTACAGTTGCACCTTCATCAACGGCCAAGGACGCCCTATGCCGCTCGCCCCCGCCATCCCGGTACTGCGTATTTTCTCGGTCGAAAAAGCCAAAGAGTTCTACCTCGACTTCCTCGGCTTCAGCCTGGACTGGGAACACCGCTTCAGCCCGGACCTGCCCCTGTACGCGCAAATCCACCGCGATGGGCTGATCCTGCACCTAAGCGAACACCACGGCGATGCCACCCCGGGCTCGACCGTGTTCGCCCGCCTCGACGACCTGCGCGCCCTTGAGCGCGAACTGCAGGACAAACGCTACGGCTACGCCCGCCCCGAAGCCGAGCGCCTGGACTGGGGCCTGCAGATGCAGGTCCATGACCCGTTTGGCAACCGCCTGCGCTTCTGCCAGCAAATCGATGATGAGGCCGCGCAATGAAGGCCATGGGCAAGCGCGAAATGGCCCGTGTGGAGCGTGAGCTGGTGGTTTGTTTGACGGAGGCCTGCGAAACGGCCAAGGCAGAGATTGTCGGGTTCACCTGGCTTACCCATCACCTTGACCCCGACAGTTTTCCTGCCAGCCTGCGCATTACCTGGGTATTTGAGCGCGAGGCAGACAAAGCTGCAGCGCTGGCTGGGGTGGCCAAAGCGCGGATGCTGGCGTTGACCTGTCAGGCGCTTGATGAAGTGGGGATACGGCTGGATCACCCGGCCTGGCATGTGCGCTTTGACAGTGAAGAGGCTTGTAGCCGTAGCCACGGCGGGGATTGGGGTAAGCGGTTGCGGGGGCGCTGAGATAGAAGTAGTGGCCCGGGTGTATGGCGGAGGGTCTTCGGCGCTCTCGAGATCGAGCCCCGCGCGGGCGGCGCTCGGCCTCATAGCCGCCGCAAAACCCCAGACATACGCCCTCCCCCCACCCAATCGCACGCTGTTTCGTGACTGGCCGTTCCCGATCCGCGACGGATGTATTATCGTGGCGTGGTGCGCATATAACAGCAGCCCGAGCGATCGGGCATCTGCAAGACAATCGAGGGTGTCATGAGTAACGAGAGCATTAACTGGGACAAGCTGGGTTTCGACTACATCAAGACCGATAAACGCTACCTGTCCGTATGGCGCAATGGCGAGTGGGACAAGGGCACCCTGACCGAAGACAACGTACTGCACATCAGTGAAGGCTCCACTGCCCTGCACTACGGCCAGCAGTGCTTCGAGGGCCTGAAGGCCTACCGTTGCAAGGACGGCTCGATCAACCTGTTCCGCCCGGACCAGAACGCCGCACGCATGCAGCGCAGCTGCGCCCGCCTGCTGATGCCACACGTGCCGACCGATGTGTTCATCGAGGCGTGCAAGCAAGTGGTCAAGGCCAACGAGCGTTTCGTGCCGCCCCATGGCAAAGGCGCCCTGTACCTGCGCCCGTTCGTGATCGGCACCGGTGACAACATCGGCGTGCGCACCGCCCCCGAGTTCATCTTCTCGGTCTTCGCCATCCCGGTTGGCTCGTACTTCAAAGGCGGCATGAAGCCGCACAACTTCCAGATCTCCAGCTTCGACCGCGCCGCCCCGCAAGGCACCGGCGCGGCCAAGGTCGGTGGCAACTATGCCGCCAGCCTGCAGCCGGGCGCTGAAGCCAAGAAGGCCAACTTCGCCGACGCCATCTACCTCGATCCGCTGACTCACACCAAGATCGAGGAAGTCGGTTCGGCCAACTTCTTCGGCATCACCGCCAACAACGAGTTCGTGACTCCGAAATCGGCCTCCGTGCTGCCAGGCATCACCCGCCTGTCGCTGATGGAACTGGCGTCCTCGCGCCTGGGCCTGAAAGTGATCGAAGGCGATGTCGAGATCAACAACCTCGACCGTTTCATCGAAGCAGGCGCTTGCGGTACCGCTGCGGTAATCACCCCGATCGGTGGCATCGAGTACAACGGCAAGCTGCACGTCTTCCATGACCTGGAAAAAGTCGGCCCGGTAACCCAAAAGCTCTACAACGAGCTGACCGGCATCCAGAGCGGTGACGTCGAAGCACCAGCAGGCTGGATCGTCAAGGTCGCCTGAGGCGCCATGCTAGCCTGACAAAGGGGCATGCCAGATGATGGCATGCCCCTTTTTTTGGCTGCAGGGTCGGGCCCGATCCGCCAGATGAATTTTTCTTAAATCGCCGTTTGTCTATTCTTTGGCACAATCAAGCCTCTATTCGCCGCCCAGGAACCAGCATGCCACGCGTACTGACCATCGAAGACGACGCCGTCACCGGCCAGGAAATCGTCGCCGAACTCTCCAGCCACGGCCTGGACGTGGATTGGGCCGACAATGGCCGGGAAGGCCTGGCCAAGGCGATTGCCGGTGGCTACGACCTGATTACCCTGGACCGTATGCTGCCCGAAGTCGATGGCTTGACCATCGTCACGACCTTGCGCAACCTGAAAATCGCCACGCCGATCCTGATGATCAGCGCCCTGTCCGACGTTGACGAACGCGTGCGTGGCCTGCGTGCCGGGGGGGATGACTACCTGACCAAGCCGTTCGCCTCGGACGAGATGGCCGCCCGTGTCGAGGTGCTGCTGCGCCGCAACAGCGTGCCGATGACCCAGACCCGCCTGCAAGTCGCCGACCTGCAGCTGGACCTGATCAGCCACGAAGCACGCCGCGGCGAGCACACCCTCAACCTGCTGCCGACCGAGTACAAACTGCTCGAATACCTGATGCGCCACAGCGGCCAGGTGATCACGCGGATGATGATCTTCGAGGAAGTCTGGGGCTATCACTTCGACCCGGGCACCAACCTCATCGACGTCCACATCGGCCGCTTGCGCAAGAAGATCGACTCGCCCGGCCAATCGCCGCTGATCCGTACGGTACGGGGCTCCGGCTATGCCATTGCTGAACCCGTCTAAGGGCTGGAGCTCGTCAACCAGCCGCTTGCTGGCGCTGTACAGCTTCCTGTTCGTGGCCTGGAGCAGCATCCTGATGGGGGTGCTGTACTTTGAGGTCTCCAGCTACCTGAACAAACTGACCCGCCATTCCATGCTGCAGCGCCAGCACCTGTTCGCACACATGAGCGGCAAGCAACTGGACGACGCCTTGATTGCCAGCCAGGCCTTCGAAGAGCGCAGCTTCGACGCCTACGGCCTGTTCGATGCCCAACTCAACCCGCTTGGCGGCCGCCTGCGCACGCTGCCTTCAGAGCTAGGCTTGGACGGCAAGGTGCATGAGCTCAAACGCTGCCTGGACGCCGATGACCCGCACATGCCACGCGACAGCTGCGACGCCGTGGCCATCAAAGTGCAGGATGGCCGTTGGCTGGTGCTGGTACGGGACAATGGCTCGTTGTTCGTGGTCACGCGGATCATCCTGCATGCCCTGCTCTGGGGTATTTCCCTGACCTTGATCCCCGGGTTTGCCGGCTGGTACCTGCTGCGGCGCAGGCCGCTCAAGCGCATCCGTGCGATTCAGGCCCAGGCCGAGCTGATTGTCGCCGGTGACCTCACCCACCGGCTACCGCTGTCAGCCCGTCGCGATGAGCTGGACATGCTTGCCGCCATCGTCAATGCCATGCTCGACCGCATTGAGCGGTTGATGCACGAGGTCAAGGGGGTGTGCGACAACATTGCCCACGACCTGCGCACGCCGCTGACCCGCCTGCGCGCGCAGCTGTACCGAATCCGCCAGCAGAGTGCCACCGACTCGGCGCAGGCCGAGGCGCTGGACCAGGCAATTGGCGAAACCGATACCTTGATGGCGCGCTTTCGCGGCTTGTTGCGCATCAGTGAACTGGAGGACCGTCAGCGGCGTGCGGGGTTTGTACAGCTCGACCCGCAGGGTCTGTTGGTAGAGCTGCACGACTTCTACCTGCCACTGGCCGAGGATGGCGGTATTCGCCTCGAGCTTGAGCAGCCCGCACAACTACCGGCGCTGCACGGTGATCGCGAACTGTTGTTCGAGGCACTGGCCAACCTGGTGGGCAACGCTATCAAGTTTACCCCGGAAGGTGGCCGCGTGCGCGTATTAGCGACGCAGGACGACCAAGGCCTGCACATCGCCATCGAGGACAGCGGCCCGGGGATTCCTGAAGAGGAACGTACGGCGGTACTGAAGCGGTTCTATCGCAGCGAGGAAGGTCACCGGCACCCAGGCTTCGGGCTGGGCTTGTCGATCGTTGCCGCGATCGTCGACCTTCATGGGTTTGGGCTGGAGGTAGGCGCCAGCGAACTGGGCGGCGCCAGGCTGGCACTGCATTGCCCATTGACGGGGGCATCGAAGTAGCGGCTGGGCACCTCGCCCAGCAAGCGCTTGAACACGGTCGCAAAGGCGCTCGGGCTGCTATAGCCAAGCGCCAGCGCGACGCCGGTGACCGGCTCTCCTTTGCCAAGCCGAACCACGGCGTCCAGCAAGCAGGCCTGCTGGCGCCATTCGATAAAGCTGACCCCGGTGTACAAACGAAACTGGCGTGTGAACGTGCGCCGACTCATGCAGGCCCAGTCCGCCATGCCATCGATGCCTGTTTGCAGCGAGGGCGCCGCCAGAAACGCTCTGCATGCCCGCGCAAGGCGCGGCTCCTCGGGGATCGGCGCATTCAGCGAGAGCGCCGGCATGTCGGCAATCTCATGCAGCAGCAAGCCCATCAAGCAGGCATCACGCCCCTGCAAGGGGTACTGCGCAGGCACGTCGATCGCCTTTTCAAGCAGCTGCTGCACCAAAGGGGAAACCGCAAAGACCTGGCAATGCCCAGGTAACCCAACCCGCTCGGCGGCCTGTGGGCAAATATAGGCATTGAGCATGGTCACCGGGCCCCGCATCTGCATGGCATGGGCCACTTGCGCAGGTACCCAGATGGCCCGCAACGGCGGCACGGCCCAATTACCTGACTCGGTTGCAACCGTGATCACGCCGCAGGCGGCAAAGGCAAACTGCCCCCGGCCGTGGCAGTGCATAGGGAACAGTTCGCCATCGGCAAAGGCCTTTCTCGTCACCACCACATCACAAGGCGTGTCGTCGTACAGCGTATCTTCAACGTAGGTCATGGCCTGATTTTAATTATATTCGACCTTGAATTGAAAGCGGGCCAAACCGTCGCGGCGGCATAGTGACTGAAGCGTCAAGGCGCACTGCCGCGACCTCAGAAGATTGCCAAACCATGCACAGAAAACACCTGATCCTTGCCGTCCTGGTCACAGCCCTGTGGGGCCTCAACTTCCCGGTCACAAAACTGGGCTTGGCCCACGTCGACCCACTGCTGCTCACTGGCTTGCGCTTCGCGCTGTGCGCATTGCCATGGGTGTTTTTCATCAAGCGCCCGAAGGTTGCCGTCCGCTGGTTAGGTGCCTATGGCCTGATCTTCGGCGTAGCCATGTGGGCACTGATCAATCTCGGCATCGCCATGGGCGTGCCACCGGGCAGCGCTTCGCTGCTGATTCAGTTCAGTGCATTCTTTACCCTGGCGTGGGGCTGCTTGCTGTTTCGCGAGCCCCTGTCCGGCCCGCAACTGGTCGGTATCGTGCTGGCGGCGACCGGCTTGCTTGGCATCCTCGCAACAAGCCCGGGCAAAACCACGACAACAGGGTTGCTGCTGGTCTTGATCAGCGCGCTGGCCTGGAGCATCGGCAACGTCATCATCAAGCTGTCAAAGGTGAAGGAGATCTTTGCCTTCGTGGTATGGGCCAGCCTATTTGCGCCAATACCCTTGCTGTCGCTCACTTGGTGGCTGCATGGCGCAACCCCGTTCGTGGCACTGGCAGCGCAGACGAATGCTGTCGTGGCCTTTTCCCTGATATTCCAGGTGTATGCCGCGACGCACTTCTGCTATTGGGGATGGAATTACCTGTTGCGCGAATACCCGGTGTCCACGGTAGCGCCGCTGTCGCTGCTGATTCCGGTATTCGGCATCGTCAGCTCAGCCTTGATTGTGGATGAGGTGCCTAGCGGCTGGGAGTGGCTGTGTATTGCCCTGATCTTGTCGGCGCTGGCGGTCGGCATGAAGAAAGGGCCAGCGGTGTTGGGGAGAAAACCGCTGCCTGCTGTTTCGTAGCGTGTCGCGAAAGGGCTGCGTGGCAGCCCCTCGCGCCATTGATCAGTCGGCCAAGCGCCAGGTAGTCCCGCCCTTGCCGTCTTCCAGCACCACGCCCATGGCGGTCAGCTGGTCACGGACACGGTCGGATTCCGCCCAGTTCTTGTCTGCACGCGCCTGCAGGCGCGCCTGGATCAACGCTTCCACTTCAGCCGCATCGACCTTGCCTTCTGCGCCTGCACGCAGGAAGTCATCAGCCTCCAGCTGCAGCACACCCAGCACATCACCCAGCTCACGCAGGCGGCCAGCAAGGCCCGCTGCCGCGTCGAGATCGCTGTCGCGCAGGCGATTGATCTCGCGCACCAGGTCAAACAGCACGGCGCAGGCTTCGGGTGTGCCGAAGTCGTCGTTCATCGCCATGCTGAAGCGCTCGACAAACACCTCGCCACCCTTGGCCGCCACCCGTGGCAAGCCGCGCAGAGCGTGGTAGAAGCGCTCCAACGCGCCTTTTGCATCGCGCAGGCTGTCTTCGGAGTAGTTGATGGCACTGCGGTAATGGCTGGCCACCAGCAGGTAGCGCACTACCTCCGGGTGATACTTCTCGAGCACGTCACGGATGGTGAAGAAGTTGTTCAACGACTTGGACATCTTCTCGCCGTTGATACGGATCATGCCGCAGTGCATCCAGGCATTGGCGTACTGCTTGCCGGTGGCCGCTTCGCTCTGGGCGATCTCGTTCTCGTGGTGCGGGAACTCCAGGTCGCTGCCGCCACCGTGAATGTCGAAGCTCTCACCCAGGCAGCAGGTGGACATCACCGAGCACTCGATGTGCCAGCCCGGACGGCCCGGGCCCCACGGCGATTCCCAGCTCGGCTCGCCCGGCTTGACGCCCTTCCACAGCACGAAGTCCAGCGGGTCCTGCTTGGCCTCGTCGACCTCGATGCGGGCACCGATGCGCAGGTCTTCGATCTTCTTGCGCGACAGCTTGCCGTAGCCGACGAACTTGCCTACCCGGTAATACACGTCGCCGTTACCTGGCGCGTACGCGTAGCCCTTGTCGATCAGCGTCTGGATCATGGCGTGCATGCCCGCGATGTGATCGGTGGCACGTGGCTCCTGGTCCGGCGGCAGGATGTTGAGGCGGCGCTCGTCTTCGTGCATCGCGTCGATCATGCGGGCGGTCAGCGCGTCGAAGGTCTCGCCGTTCTCGTTGGCCCGGTTGATGATCTTGTCGTCGATGTCGGTGATGTTGCGCACATAGGTCAGCTCGTAGCCGCTCTTGCGCAGCCAACGGGTGACCAGGTCGAAGGCCACCATGCTGCGGCCGTGGCCAAGATGGCAGTAGTCGTACACGGTCATGCCGCACACGTACATGCGCACCTTGTTGCCATCTAGCGGCTTGAAGGCTTCCTTGGTTTTGCTCAGCGTGTTGTAGATGTTAAGCACGACGGTTCCTTAGCTGCCCCAGGAGTCACGCAGGGTGACAGTGCGGTTGAACACCGGGCGACCCGGCTGGCTGTCCTTGAGGTCGGCGCAGAAGTAGCCTTCGCGCTCGAACTGGAAGCGGTCTTCAGGCTGTGCCTGGCCCAGCGACGGTTCGGCGCGGCAGCCGGTCAGCACTTGCAGCGAATCTGGGTTGATGTTGTCCAGGAAGCTGCCGCCGTCCTCGGTCTTTTCCGGGTTTGGCGAGCGGAACAGGCGGTCGTACAGGCGCACTTCGCACTCGACGCTGCCTGCGGCCGGCACCCAGTGGATCACGCCCTTGACCTTGCGGCCTTCCGGGTTTTTGCCCAGGGTGTCCGGGTCGTACGAGCAACGCAGTTCGACGATGTTGCCGTCGGCATCCTTGATGGCTTCATCAGCGCGAATCACGTAGCTGCCACGCAGGCGCACTTCACCGGCCGGTTCCAGGCGCTTGTAGCCCTTTGGCGGTTCTTCCATGAAGTCGTCGCGGTCGATGTACAGCTCGCGGGCGAACGGCAGTACACGTACACCCATGTCTTCCTTCGGGTGGCGCGGCAGTTCGAGCTGCTCGACCTGGCCTTCCGGGTAGTTGGTGATGACCACCTTCAGCGGGCGCAGTACGCACATGGCACGTGGCGCGGTGCGGTCGAGGTCGTCACGGATGCTGAATTCGAGCATCGACATGTCGACCACGCCGTCGGAACGATTGGTACCGATCATCTCGCAGAAATTGCGGATCGACGCCGGCGTGTAACCGCGGCGGCGGAAGCCGGACAGGGTCGACATGCGCGGGTCATCCCAGGCATCGACGTGTTTCTCGTCGACCAACTGCTTGAGCTTGCGCTTGGAGGTGATGGTGTAGTTCAGGTTCAGGCGGCTGAACTCGTACTGACGTGGGTGCGCCGGCACCGGCAGGTTGTCGAGGAACCAATCGTACAGCGGACGGTGGCCTTCAAACTCCAGGGTGCAGATCGAGTGGGTAATGCCCTCGATGGCGTCCGACTGGCCGTGGGTGAAGTCGTAGTTCGGGTAGATGCACCACTTGTCACCGGTCTGGTGGTGGTGGGCATGACGGATGCGGTAAAGAATCGGGTCGCGCAGGTTCATGTTCGGCGACGCCATGTCGATCTTGGCCCGCAGTACGCGCTCGCCGTCCTTGAACTCGCCGGCTTTCATGCGTGCGAACAGGTCGAGGTTCTCTTCGACGCTGCGCTCGCGGAACGGGCTGTTCTTGCCAGGCTCCTTGAGGTTGCCGCGGTATTCCTTGGCCTGATCAGGGGTCAGGTCGCAGACATACGCCTTGCCACGCTTGATCAGCTCGACCGCCCAGTCGTGCAACTGGTCGAAGTAGTTGGAGGCATAGCGCACGTCGCCGGCCCAGTCGAAGCCCAGCCACTTGACGTCGCTCTGGATGGCGTCGATGTATTCCTGGTCTTCCTTGGCCGGGTTGGTATCGTCGAATCGCAGGTGGCAGACGCCACCGAATTCCTTGGCCAGGCCAAAGTTCACGCAGATCGACTTGGCGTGACCAATGTGCAGGTAACCGTTGGGCTCCGGCGGGAAGCGGGTGACGATGCTGCTGTGCTTGCCCGAGTCCAGGTCGGCCTGGATGATCGGCCGCAGGAAGTTCGCAGGGACAGCGGGGGCGCCTTTGGCAGCGGCGTTGGGCGCGTTGTCGGCAGTGGGCTTGCTCATAGGATCCTTGAATGCACGTGTCCGGCCTGGGTAGGCCGATTGAATCAAAGGGCCTATCATAGCCGAAGCAGTCAAGCTGCTGACAGCCGGGCTCGGACAAACTGGCGTGATTTATCACGGCTTTTTGCCGCAGGCTGGCAAAATGGCCTGTGCGCGCCATTGTGTCGCGATCGCCTGATACTGCGTCAGGTGATAACCCGCGCACTGCGCACCCTAATTCCTTAATGCCTTGAAAGAGCGAATTTCAGCATGTCCAAAGTTAAACTGAGCACCAACCACGGCGACATCGTCCTGCAACTGAACGCCGAAAAAGCCCCGCTGACCGTTGCCAACTTCCTGGCATACGTTGAAGCCGGTCACTACTCGAACACCGTGTTCCACCGTGTGATCAAGGGCTTCATGATCCAGGGCGGCGGTTTCGAGCCAGGCATGAACGAAAAGCGTGACAAGCGTGCCAGCATCCAGAACGAAGCCGACAATGGCCTGAAGAACAAGAAGTACAGCATCGCCATGGCCCGCACCATGGAGCCGCACTCTGCCTCGGCGCAGTTCTTCATCAACGCTTCCGACAACGACTTCCTCAACCACAGCGGCAAAAACGTGCAGGGTTGGGGCTACGCGGTATTCGGCGAAGTGATCGAAGGCCGTGAAATCGTCGACGCCATCGAAAAAGTCGCCACCGGTTCGAAAGCGGGCCACCAGGACGTACCGAAAGAAGACGTGATCATCGAGAAAGCCGAGATCATTGGGTGATACTGCTGATCTCCGATCTGCACCTGCAAGAAGAACGCCCGGATATCACCCGGGCGTTTCTTGATCTGCTCGACGGCCGTGCGCGGCATGCCAACGCGCTGTATATCCTGGGCGACTTCTTCGAAGCGTGGATCGGCGACGATGCCATGACGCCGTTCCAGCAGTCGATCTGCCAGGCCATGCGCCAGTTGAGCGACAGCGGTACGGCGGTCTACCTGATGCATGGCAACCGTGATTTCCTGATGGGTCAGGACTTTTGCGATGCCGCAGGCTGCACCTTGCTGGCCGACCCGAGCGTTGTCGAACTGGGCGGTGAGCAGGTGCTGCTGATGCATGGTGACACGCTGTGCACCCGGGACGTGGCCTACATGAAGCTGCGTCGTTACCTACGCAACCCGTTGAGCCTGTGGATTCTGCGGCACCTGCCGCTGTCCACGCGACACAAGCTGGCGCGCAAGCTACGCAGTGAAAGCCGCACGCAAACGCGCATGAAAGCCACGGAAATCGTCGACGTCACGCCAGCGGAAGTACCCAAGGTGATGGCGGCGCACGGTGTCAGGACGCTGGTTCACGGCCATACCCACCGGCCGGCGATTCACAAGCTAGTGGTGGACGGGCAACCGGCACGGCGCATTGTGCTGGGGGACTGGGACCGCCGGGGCTGGACCCTGCAGGTCGATGAGCAGGGCTTTCAGTTAACGCCGTTTGAGTTTTCCTGAATACCCGGAAATCTGGGGCCGCTTCGCAGCCCCAGATTCACTTATCTATCCCCTTCGCTGATCACTGTCTCGCGATACTCAGGATCTGCCTTTATCTGCGCCTCGGTAAACGGAATCATTGCCAACAGCTTGGCCGAGAACGCCTTGGTCTGGTCATGCGCATGTGCAGAGCCCGCCTCGCTCGACTGGGAAAACGCCAGCAGCCCGCGCGCCTGCGGCCCTTGTTCGGTAAAGCTGACCAGTTGCAGGTAGCTGGTACCACTGACCACCAGGCGCTTGCCCGGCCCATGCGGCACACTGTGGATCGCGTTATACACCCCAAGCCCCTGCGGCCCGCCAGGCACCGGCGTACCATCGATAGCCTGCTGCACCTGCCCCCAACGGCTATCGCCCCCTACCCCGCTTTTGGCCACTTGCTGCTGGGACGCCAGCGCCGCCTGGTGCAGCAGCTTGCGCACTGCCGCCTGCTCGACCGCGAGGCCACGCGGCGTATGCTGCGGGTCGGCCGGGTTGAACGCTACCCGCCAGCTTTCAGGGTGAGCCGCCAGGGCCTCGAGCATGTTTTCGAAATGCACCAGGCCAACGCCGCTGTCCAGGTCTGCCTTGCCATTCCAGGCGACCAGGCTGGCACAGACAGGCTGCACATCTGCCTCGGCACCCTTGCACCACGCCAGCAGGTCCGGCAGCAGCAAACTCGCGAGGTAGACTTCATCGTCCATCACCATGCGCTGCAGGTCGTCTACACCCAGCTTGGCCGTGCCTTGCAGGCGCTGCAGGGCAAAACGCCCACGCATGCCGAGCGGCTGGTCATCGCGGCTGACCAGCGGCGAAAACCCGGTCAACGGCTGAGCCGGGTTGGCCATCCAGGCAGGGTCGTTGGAGTTCTGCACGAAGTCCTCGCGCTCGAGGCTCGGCAGCAATCGTGCCGGGAAGATGCCGGGCTGCGCGGCCTGCGCGTCGACCTTCCACTGGCAGGCACTGCGCGAGCCATCGAGCACCACCATGCGCCCTTGCGCCTTGGGGTTGCCGCACTCACTCAGCAGTTGCTGGTCGACGTACGGCACCACCGACTGGTTCAGGTACAGCGCCCCGCCCCCCTCATCGACAGCAAGCGTGTTAACCCAGGGAATGCCCTGTAGCTGCTGCACCGAGCCCTTCAACGCGTCCAGGCTGTCGGCGCGGTTGATGCGGTACCACTGCTGCAGCACCCGCGTATTGCCCAGGTTGGCGTCGCGCAGGCTGTAGGCCGCGTGCACGTCCCAATCCAGGCGCCCAGGCCATTGCACCACTGGCCCGAATTCCGAGCTGTAGACCTGGCGTTCTACCTGGCTCAAGGTGCCATCCTCGGCCTTGACCGTGACGCTGACGGCCTGCCGCATCAGCGGCAGTGACTTGCCATCGAGCAAGTAGCGGGTCGGGTCCTTCGGGTCGAGCTGAAGGCGGTAAAGGGTGAAATGATTTGACGTGTCGACCGTATGTGTCCAGGCCAGATGCCGGTTGAAGCCGATGTTCACCACAGGCAAGCCCGGTAGTGCCGCCCCCATCACATTCAACTGGCCCGGTATGGTCAGTTGCATCTGGTAGAAGCGCATGCCGCCCATCCAGGGAAAGTGCGGATTGGCCAGCAGCAGGCCGCGGCCATTGGCCGAGCGCTGCGAACCGACGGCTACCGCGTTGCTGCCGCGCTCTGAGGCAAAACGCTCCTGCCGGGCCAACGCCGTGGCAAAGCCTGTGGCCTCGCGCTGGCTGGTCAGTGAGGGAGGCTGTGCCCCTGCCAACGCTTCGGCGAACTGTCCTACGCCCCCCTCAGCCAACAGGCGACGGGTCAACTTGATCAAGTCTTCGCGGGTGATCGGCCGCACCCAGTCCCCCTTCCCGCACTCTGCCGGCAGGCCTTGGCTGCGGCGCTCGGCGAGGGCACGGTTGAAGCCGCGTGCATAGCCATCGAGCAGATCACGCACCGGTGCCGGTTGTGCCTGCAGAAATGCCCCCACAGCGCTCGGCGTATTGAGCCAGGTGAAGAACAGGTCGCTGGCAAGGTTATCCCGTTGCTCGACGGTCTTGGCCTTGGCACCGAAGTGCCGCGATCGCTCGCCACTAACCGTCAACACTTCGTTAGCCAACAGGCAGAGATTGTCCTGCGCGTAGGCATAGCCAATGCCATACCCAAGGCCGCGCTCATCCTTAGCCACGATGTGCGGCACTCCGTAGCTGGTACGCCGAATCTGCGCACTGGCATCCGTGCTGGCGGGCTGCGCCAGCGCGGCAGTGCTGAAGGCTACCAACGCAGCCGCCAGCCCTGCGCGGGTCATGGGACGAGAAATTGAGAACACGGGCACACCTCGGATCCAGGGGTCATCCCGATCAGACGAATGGCTGAATGAAAATTTTACGTATTACAAGGCGATAGAACGTCTTGATCAGGAACAGGCATATTTTTTTTCGAGCGGGCTGCAGATTTTCCGTTCTCATTCGTCCTAGTAAGTGAGGCAACCACATTTCGGGTTAGTCCACGAAAAGGAGCATTCACATGTACAACCCGCAACCCTCAATGCAGGCTGCACGCGTACCCGGCAAAGCGCCCAAAGGACAGGACGTTTTTGTCGAAGAACGTGTCGGTAACGAACAGATTCGCGAACTCTTACGCACCTTTGGCCTGCGCACCAGCCTGATCCGCTTGAAGGTGATCGATGCGTTGCATGCAGCCGACCGTAATGGTCGCAGCATTGGCGTGCGTGGCGTGCACGCGCAATTGGAACAACTGGACATTCCGCTGTCGTTCCTAAGTGTGCGTGAAGTGCTCAAGCGGCTGTGCGCCGAAGGCGTCATCAACCTGGGCAGCGACAAATGCTACAGCCTCAACCCCCAGGCCCGCGCCGTGCTGGATCAAGCGTCCCCACGCTGAGCGTACGGCCGGCCACGCCTGGCCGGCCCGCACAGGTCAGGGCTTGACCTTGCGCCGCAGAATGCCGTTGATGACCACCACGACCACTGCAATGGCGATCGCCAGCATCTGGAAGGTCTGCTCACTGATCGTGCCCTGCTTTTGCAGGTGGGACAGGCCAACCATGAGGCCCAGTACCACCAGGATGATCAGAAGTGAATATTTGAGGCGCTGCACGTGTGTCATTGAAAGTTCCTTGCAACATCAGGGGCAAAAGGCTCGCAGCGAGCCGCGGCAATGATACAACGCCCGCCCGCACCGGCGCTGCATTTCCTGCTTAGCGTGGTGCCATTCGCCTGAAAGCATGGGCCCTCATCGCCCGTGCCGGAGGCACCATGTACAAATCCCTGCTGCTCGCATCCCTTGTTGTGACGCCCCTCCCTCTTTACGCGCTGGACACGCGCCAGACGCCCACCGAACAGTTGCTCAAACTAGGCAGTGAACTGGCGGCCAACGCCGGGTCCAGTCAATGGCAGCAGCTCTGGTACAGCGTTCGCGAAGCGGGTTACTTGCAGGCTCATGCCACCCAGGTGCACTTCAGCGTGCCGGCAACCCTGCTACCGGAATTGGCCCGACAAACGCTGGCACAGGCCGACCAGGTGCACGCCGTGCAGCAGACCCGGGCACTTTATCGCCGAGATTTTCCCGGTCGCATTGTAGGAAAACGCGCCGAGCACGCGTTCAGCGCGCTGTGCCTGCTGGTCGACTGGCGCGCCCTGCCCCAAGGCATGAGCACAACCCCCAAGGCATACCTGAGAAGCGCAAGCCTGCTGAGCAGCTATCCGTGTGACTGAGGGTCACTGGCCCCAGCAGGTACGCCACGGCGTGTCCTAACGGGAATTCAACGGCTGCAGCAAATAGTTGAAGGCAAGTCCTACAAGAACGGAAATCACTGCCTGCAAGCACTGTTCAACGAGGCTACAAACCCCAGCCTATATGGCGCCTAGCGACGCACCTTGGCTCTACCTGAGAATTCAGTCACGCCTTCGACCCAACGTCGCAGGTGATCGCTTACCACATCTACACCGAACGATGGAGCGTCGCATGGAGTTACCAGACCTTACCCGAATAGACATCAGCCAGTTACCCCATTCACTGCAAGCGCTGATCGACTGCATCGGTATCGACAATGCATTCCAGCTCACCTGCGCCTATGGCGGCAGACCCAAATACATCCCCAAGCACCGCGAGCGCACCAAGCTCGCCGATGTGCTCCCGGCCGACGCGCTCGATGCGCTGATCAAGCGTTTCGCTGGCGTGGCCCTGGAAATCCCCAAGGCCGACCACTTCATGCGCCAGTTGCGCAACCTGCAGATCCAGCAGGAAAGCGCCGATGGCTTGTCGCGCAGCCTGCTGGCCGACAAGTACGGCCTGAGCCTGCGGCAGATCGGCAATATCCGCCGACAGGACCCCCTATGTTCGCTAGTCGATAACCCTTGTGGTCGCCACTGACGGCCACGTTTGCAGCACCCATTAAAAAGAGAATCCAGCTATGTCCCTAGACAACAGCCTCATCGGATCCGTCATCAATGCCTTGCCGATGGACCGCATGATCGCAGGCCCCCTGCAAGCCATGGTTCAGGCACAAGTTACCGCGAGCAAGTCCTACGCCGACTTCCTGATGCAAGTGTGCGTTCAGGAAGGCAAGGCCGTCGCCATCCAGTTCGACTATGACGAAACCATCGTCGATGAACAGGGTGAGTACCAAGGTGTCGTCAGCAAAACCATGAAAGTGCCGCTGGTAGCGGCGATCACCCACCCGAACATCGCCATCGAGGAAGGTAATGTCGAGTTCGAACTGACCATCAACCAGATGTCGGAGGACGTGACCGACAAGAACTTGGCTGCAACCGCAACCGGGTCGCTGGGTTGGGGGCCGTTCAAACTCAACGTCAAGGGCAGCATCAGCCACAAGTCCACGCAAACCCGCAAGACCGACACCCGTGCCCGCTATGCCTTCAACACAACCCTGAAACGCCAAGACCCGCCTGAAGCGATGATGAGGGTCATCGACTTCCTGACCGAGGCCGCCACCAAACCCACTGTCGTGAAGTCCACAAAGCTCAATAGCCCGGACATGATCTCGCAAGCCGACACGCTCAACGGCCTCACGAACGCTATCAAACCAGCGCCCGCCGCCCAGAACGGGCCTGGCAACCAAATAACGCCTGGGGCACCTGCTGCTAACTGAAGTCGGTAACGATCGCCCCCTCGCAACAGGGGGCACCCCCTGAACCCAGGAGCCGAACGTTTGGACAAGCCCCTTGCCCCCATGACATCCATCGATCTACGCGAGATCACACGCGGCCTGCAAGAAGCCGCCAGCGCCACCAACAGCCTGATAGCGCAGCAGTACATCAATCTGTTCGATCAATTCTTCGACTGCGACACCGACGCACTGGGTGCGCCCATGAAGGCCAAGATGGTCGAAATTGCCATGGATGAGCAGCACATCATGCGTGTGCCCTTGTTCGCACTGGTGTCGCCCAAGGGCCTGGCGCTTGAGCGCATGCAGGTTGACCTGTCGGTCCGCGTCAAGGGCACCGAGGCGCAGCAGGCGCTGCTGGCGGCCAGCGAGACGAACGCCGCCAGTTTCAAGGTGACCATTGGTAGCCAGGGCCGTCAGGGCGACAGTCGCGACCCTGACGAGGTGCAGATCCGCATGCAGTTCCAGGCCAGTGAGCCGCCTGAAGCGCTTAACCGGCTGATCGAGGAATACACCAGCCTGATCACACCGGTGCGCATAGCCAAACCCACACCCTCGCCTACTCCCGATACCAATGAATTCGTCGAAGCTGCCACGGTCCGCTGACCGCGGCGATCAGAAGTCCCGTTTGTAGAAGATGTCCAGCGAGCTTGCCAAGCCGCTGGCAGCCTCCAGGTACACCATCCGGCTCAACTTGTAGCGCAACGCGATAGTGTTGGCAGGCTCGAACACCCCCACCCCGTAACGCAAGCTCAGCTTCTCGGTCAGGTTGCCGCTGGCGACCACACTGGTGGTATTGCCTGAGCCTTCGGTATCCAGCTGGAAGTCATCGATACCCAGGCTCGATGCCAGGCTGCCGGTAATGCCGGCACTGCCTGCCAAGCCCAAGCCCAGCGCGGCCTCGGCGAGCATGTTGTTGTCCTCACCCGACGTGCCCAAGGGGCGGCCCAGCACCAGGTACGACAGCGCCTGTTCCTGGCTCATGGCAGGTTCGGAGAACACCTGCGTGGTGGGCTGCTCGGCACTGCCGCTCAAGCGAATGCCGGCAATGACGTCATCGACTTTGCGAATCGCTTCGATGTCCAGATACGGTTGGTCGATTGGGCCGGCGAACAGCAAGCGCGCCCGGCGTATGGTCAGGCGCTGCCCGTAGGCGCGGTAACGACCATCGGCCAGGCTCAGCTCACCGCGGGTATCGAGGTTGTCGCCGATATGCACATGGCCCAACAGGTTGGCCGTGAGACCAAAGCCTTTGAACGACAGCTTTTCGCGCCCGACATCGACATCGATGTCCATGGCCATGGCCATGGGCGGCTTGCCCTCTTCGGTCTGATGGCCAACGATGACGGTGTCATCAGATACCTTCACCGTCGAGGGCGGCAGCTCGCGGACTGTGATCTTGCCTTTTGGTACCTGCACCTTGCCGGTTATCGCCAGCTTGTCGTCGATCAGGCGCAGGTTCAAGTCCGGGGCGACTTCCAGCGTCGCATAGGGCTCGACCGTCACCGGCAATTGTTGCCCCTGCAAACGCAGGTCCATGCCCAAGGCCTGGCCCCAGGTCAGGTTACCGGACAGTTGGCCGCGCCCCGCCTCGCCACTGCGCCAACCACCGTTGAGCTGGACTTGTTCACCGGCGATCGTAGCCTGCAACGACAGGTCTTGGAGGCTCACCGGCAGTTCGGCACCACTGACCTCGCCCTGGCTCAGTACCAAGTTGCCGTTGACCTGTGGTGCCAGCAGCGTACCCGACAAATTTCCGCTGCCATTCAACTGCCCGGCCAGGCGCTCGACCATGGGCACGAACGGCCGGGCAGCCGAGAGGTCCAAGCCCGCCAGGCGAAAATCGCCCGACAATGGCTTGTTTTTGCCCAACGGGTCGAGGCGGGCATTCAGGCTCAGTTCCCCCAGGCGCTCACCCCGGAAATTCAAGCGGGTATCAATGCGGCGAGGTGCCAGGGTGCTGTCCAGGCGCAGCGCCTGATAAGGGAAATCGATCCAGCGCCCCTTGTCGCGCACGCGCAAGGTGCCGCCACTGGCGTCGACAACAATGCTGCCTTTAGGGCCGCTGGCCGGGATATCCAGGTTGACGTCGGCATTCAGCAGGCCCTGCCAGGCAAAGTCCTTTGGCAGCCACTGGGCCAGGCTGTCCAGCGGGAACTGTTTAAGGTGGTAGCGCAAGCGCGGCTCAGGTGCCAGGCGCTGGTCATCACCACACAGGCTGGCCTGGCCGGAACGCCAGCAATGGGCACCAAAATCCAACTGGCCGCTGGCCAACCGCTGCAGGCGTGCCGGTGCCTGCAACTGCCAATCCTGGCCACCAGCCTGGATTCGGCCACTGGCCAGGCGACCACGCCAGTCGCCTTTGCTCAACTGGCCGTCCAGGCCCAGGTTCAACTTAAGCTGCGGGCCGTCGAGCGCCAGGGTCAAGGCTTGCTGGCGAATGTCGCCTTTGCCATTGGCCTGCAAGGTGCCGAGTGCCGTGTCACCAAGCTGAATGCCGCCGGCCTTGAGGTCGATCACACCACGTTGGGCGCTGTCCAGGCGTGCATCCAGGTCCAGGCGTTGAATACGGTTTTCGGCCTGCGCCAGCTGCTGGCCCTGCAAGGTGAGCGTACCTTGGGGTGCCTTCAAGGTGCCGGCGACGTCCAGCCGGCCCTTGACCTGCCCTTGCAACCTCGGCCATAGCTGCCCCAAACGCGGCAAGTCGAGATCCACGCGCCCGGCCAGCCGCTGCTGCAGGCTGCCACTGCCGTTGATGCGGTTGTCACCGAGCTGTATAGCCAGGGCACCGAGTGTCCAGCTTTCTCCTGCGCCTTGGGCTTCAACCTTGAGCACTGCCGGCTGCCCGCGCAGGCGACCTTTAAGGTCGAGCTGGGCATCGAGCTTGAGTGCATCTCCCTTCATTTCACCTTTGCTGCGCAGCGGCCCGGCCAGGGTGCCGGGCAGTTCAGCCAGCCAATACGCGGGGTCGAGCGCCGAGAGCTGCAGGTCGACATCCCACGCCAGCGTATCGGCGAAGCGCACGGCGACGCTGCCTTCTGCCTTGCCTTGCCCAGCGCTGAGCGCCAGCTGCGGCAGTTTCACTTGGTTCAAATCACCTTCAAACGGGCTGGCCAGCGAAAAGGCCCCCGCCGGGCCGTCAAGATCACCCTTGAAGGTGCCTTGATAATTGCCATCGCGGTAGTGGACCTGGGCATTGAATTGCTTGAGCGTGACGTCAGGCGGCGTCTCCAGCGGGTACAGGCGCAACCACGGGAAGTCCAGCCAATCGAGCTGGGCATCGGCAGTCAGACCCTGTTGCCAGTCGGCACTGGCCTGCAGTTTCAGCCGCTGGTTATCGCTGGCGTTGAGGTCCAGGGCATCGACCTTGGCCCCTTTGCTATCCACCCGCCCGGACAGGACCAAGGCAATCGGTGACTGCTCAGCCGGCAAACTGGCTGAGCCCGACAATTTATAGCCCTTGAGCAAATCACCTTTGGCAGTGAGCTCAAGCTGATTGAACTGCAGGGTATCTGGCAGCGACCCGGTCGGTTTGAAAGCGTCGGAACGGACCTGCAGCGTTGCCGGCAGGTGCTCGGCCAACGCTTGTAGCTCACCGTTCAGCCGTGCATCGAGGTAACCCGAGCTGGTGCCTTCGAGGGTGAGGGTTTTCTGCAACTCGCCGTGCGCGGTCAACGCCAGTTGCCAGCTTTTACCCTCTACCGCAGGCAGTTGAACTTGCCCTTGCAGCTGCACAGGCCAATCACCCTCAGGTTGCAGGTCGCCTTGCAGGTCCAGGCGCAGGTCATCGCGTTGCAGGTGCAGGCGGTCGATACGCATCCCCGTTTGGGTCCAGCGGGCGGCCAGTTGCACATCACCCAGCAGGTCGCTGCCGTCGAGTCGCAGTTGGCCAACCTTGACCTCGCCCAGCTCGATGGCGACCGGCAAACGCAGGGCTGGGAGTTGCAGCGGGCCGCTTTCAGCCGGTGCATCGCTGGGTGCAAACGCCATATCGATGCGCTGCGCCTGCAGTTGATCGATACACAAGGTGGCACGCAGCAGGCACGCGGGCGACCACGTCAACAGCGGGGCCTGCACCTCGACCTGGTTACCGCCCTCGACCCAGCTCAGCTGGCTGGCTTGCCAACTGCCCGCCAGGCGCCCTTGGAAGTCAGCGACCTGCAACCCCGGAACCCTGGCCAGTGCCCAGCGGCTGCCGCTTTCGGTCCCCACCAGCACGCCCAGCGCCAGGCCCACGGCCACTGCCCCGCCGAGCACGCCCAGCAGTACGAATTTGAACACACGTGTCACAGCTCAGGCCCCATGGAGAAGTGCAGGCGAATACCGCCCTCGTCATCGAGGGCCTTGGCCAGGTCCAGGCGCAGTGGCCCAACCGGTGAAACCCAACGCACACCAATGCCCACCCCGGTCTTGAGGCTTGGCAGCTCGAAGGTGTTGAACGAGTTGCCCTGATCGACAAAGGTTGCCACGCGCCACTTTTCAGTCAGTGAGTACTGGTACTCGACGCTGCCAGCCACTAGGTAGCGGCCACCGATGCGGTCGCCGTCGCTGTTTTTCGGCGACAAGGTCTGGTAGTCATAGCCGCGCACGCTCTGGTCGCCACCGGCGAAGAAGCGCAGCGAAGGCGGGATGTTGTTCTTATAGCCGTTGGTGGCGCTGCCGCCGAATTGCACCCGGCCGAGGAAGCGATGGTTATGGCCAAGCGTGGTCAGGCCCTTGAGCAACACGTTGCCATGCAGCAGGTTGGTGTCGGAGACCAGGCCTTCCTTCGCCACCTGGGTATCGAACTGCAGGCGGTAGCCATTGTGCGGGTCAATGCGGTTGTCGCTGCGCAGGTACGAGAAGCTGACGCCCGGCATCAGCAGGTTGCTCAGCCCCGAGTCGTCGCCCAGGCGGTACTCTTCACGCTGGTACTTGAGCGAGATGACCCGTTGCCAGCCACTGGGCAACTTGCTGTGCCATTCCGGCCCGACGGTGAGCAGCTTGCTGAGGGTGTCGGTACCGGCGAGCTCCTCATTCTGGTAACCACCGGCAAAG
Organism: Pseudomonas sp. B21-031; assembly: GCF_024748985.1. Lineage (NCBI taxonomy): Bacteria > Pseudomonadati > Pseudomonadota > Gammaproteobacteria > Pseudomonadales > Pseudomonadaceae > Pseudomonas > Pseudomonas sp. B21-031. Next base: position 3,231,166 of record NZ_CP087181.1, read on the forward strand.
CGCAGTTTGTCGGTCAGCGGCGGGTCGAGCGGCACGTCATACCACAGGCCGACGTTCTGCCGAGGTGCCGACAGTTCGGTTTCCCAGCCGTAGCTGTGGCCCTGAGGATTGACCCAATGTCGCGTCCAGTTGGCCTTGCCACGGGGGCCGACGTCAGTCGAGAAGCCCAGGCCCAGGCCCATGGTGCGTGGCTTGCGGGTTTCCAGGCGGACCTCCACCGGGATGTCCTCGCCCACGGCGGCAGTCGGCGCGGCATCTACCCGCACGCCTTCGAAGTAGCCACTCGATTGAAGGTCGTTGTTGAGTTCGGCAATCAGCTCGGAGTCATAGGGCGTACCCGGCTTGAACGACACCATACGCTGCAGCAGGTCTTCATCCAGCGGTGTGTCACCGCCAAACTTGACCGCGCCAAGGCGGTAGCGAGGGCCGCTTTGGTAGACCAGTTCGATGTCGGCCACCCCCGCCTGGGGGTCGACCGCCAGGCGTTGGCGGCTGAAGCGGCCGGCGAAGAAGCCATAGCGTGAAGCCTGGTTCTGGATCAGCCGTTTGGCATCTTCGTAAAGCCCATGGTTAAGCTGCTCGCCAGCACGCAGTGCCTTGCTGTCGGGCACTCGAAACGCCTTCATCTCGCTGGCAGGCCCTTCGATGCGCACCGTCACGTTGCGCAGGCGCACAGGCTCGCCGGGGGCGATCTGGATTATCAATTGCGGGGCTTGGTCGGCTTTGGCGGGAGGCTTGACCTCGGTATCGATCTGGGCTTGATAGTAGCCAAGTGCCTGCACGGCTTTGCGCGCCTGCTCCTGAGCCCCGCGACTGAAGCGCAGCAGCGCTTCTTCATCGCGGTCACCCAGGTTGCCGATATAGCCTTCGACATTGGCCTTCAGCGCCTTGTTGGCTGGTTTTACCTTCACCAGCAACTCGCTCTGGCCCCATGCTGCGAAACTGGCGACCCAGAAAACCAGGCCCCAGGTTAATCTTCCTGAATACGTCATGCGGGGCATGCTACCAGAGCCGGGCGCTCAAGGGAGCCGTCTGGCGGCTTGTCAGGCAAAAGCAGAAGTTGAAGACACCGGGTTGGGATGGAAGAACACCCTTTCTCGGATTGGCCCTACGGCAACCTCGCCAATTTCCTCATAGCCCTGACGCTGGTAGAACGCCAGGTAGTGCTCATTGCCGGTGTCCAGTACCACGCCCTGGGTGCTAGGGTCTTCCGCGCACCAGTCATGCACAGCTTGTAACAATTGCTCACCGTACTGGCGCCCCTGGAATTGCGGGTGCACCCCCAGCAGCGGCAAAACGTGCACCTGGTCAGTGGGCAGGCAACTGGCCAATGCCGCCTGGTAATCCATGTAGCGGCGCGTACAGCGCAGGCCGGTACCCAGCATCATGCGCAAACGCCAAGCCCAGCTGTCGGCCACCCCTAGCCTGCGAAGCGGCGGTACGATCAGGGCCAGGGCAATCAGGCGGTCATCCAGCAACAGGCCAATGGCCGGCAGTTGCAGATAAAAGTGCTGGCGTACCCATTCACGCACCATCACGCGCAGGCGGCGCTCATAGCCTGGGCGCTGCGCCTCGAAAATGTAAGCAAAGGTAGGTTCATGGCGGTAGGCGTTATACAGCAGCGAGCGCGCCTCACGGCTGTAGCCGTCGTCGAGTTGGCAGATACGTGCCAGCGTGGCAGTGGTTTCGGGCATTGCGGGCAGTCCTCCTGGAATGGGCTTGCAGTGCCTTGGAGTGTGCTCCACCGCGCATCGTTCAGCCCCTACAGCACGTTAGCAGCAGCACCCCGAACCCGCCATGCTGGTGATGACGCGCGATGTCGGCTAGCATCGCGGCTTTTACCGGGATTGTCTTTCCATGAAGATCGTCTGTTTCAACATCAACGGCCTGCGGGCCCGCCCGCATCAGCTGGCGGCGCTGATCGACAAGCACCAGCCGGACGTGATCGGCCTGCAGGAAACCAAGGTCAGCGACGATCAGTTCCCGCTGGCCGATGTTCAGGCACTGGGCTACCACGTGCATTACCACGGCCAGAAAGGCCACTATGGCGTCGCCTTGCTGTCGCGCCAGGCACCGCTGAGCCTGCACAAGGGCTTTGCCACCGATGAGGAAGACGCCCAGCGCCGCTTCATCTGGGGCACCTTCGCCGATGCCGACGGCAACCCGATCACCATCATGAACGGCTACTTCCCCCAGGGTGAAAGCCGCGACCACCCCACCAAGTTCCCGGCCAAGCAGCGCTTCTACAGCGACCTGCAAGCCCTGCTCGAAAACCAGTTCCGCAATGACCAGCCGGTGCTGGTGATGGGCGACATGAACATCTCGCCCCAGGACTGCGACATCGGCATCGGCCCGGACAACGCCAAGCGTTGGCTCAAGACCGGCAAATGCAGCTTCTTGCCGGAAGAGCGCGAGTGGATGGAGCGCCTTAAAGGCTGGGGCTTGGTCGACAGCTTCCGCCATCTGTATCCGGACGTGGCCGACCGCTTCAGCTGGTTTGATTACCGCAGCCGCGGTTTCGAGGATGAACCCAAGCGCGGCCTGCGCATCGACCTGATCATGGCGTCACAGCACCTGGTGCCACGGATCAAGGCGGCGGGTGTGGATTATGAGTTGCGCGGGATGGAGAAGCCGTCGGACCATGCACCGATCTGGCTGGAGTTGAGCTGACGTGGGTCTGGTGTAAGGCATTGGAGTTGTAGCGCCTGTGGGATCGAGCGCCGCCCGCGCGGCGCTTCGCAGCACAAGGCTGCTCCTACAGTTGTTTCGGGCCAATCAGTCCTGAGACAGAGGCGCGGGGGGTGTCAGAAATTTTGTGTTCGGGCATAACATGAGTAAGAGGTGCATGTATGCCAACCAAAAAGAAACCCCTTCGTGACCTACCAAAAATCCCCAAGGAGCTGCTCGAACAGTTCGGTGAGGGGCTGATGACCGCAGAGGCTATCGAAGACGCTTCTGCGGCCTTCAAGAAGGCCTTGATCGAGCGAGCATTGAGTGCCGAGCTCGGTCACCACCTGGGGTATCCGCCGGGCGCGCAGCGCCCAGAGGATGAAACCAACCAGCGCAATGGTAAAACGGGCAAGACGGTTTTGACGGGGGATGGCCCGCTGCGGCTGGAGATTCCCCGTGATCGGGATGGCAGTTTTGCCCCCATTCTGATCCCCAAGCATGAGCGGCGTTACACCGGTTTTGATGACAAGATCATCGCCATGTATGCCCGAGGCATGACCGTTCGAGAAATCCGCGCTTTCCTCTCTGAGCAATACGGGACGGATGTTTCCCATGACTTCATCAGCTCAGTCACAGACGAGGTGATGGAGGAAATTGGTGCGTGGCAACAGCGACCGCTTGAGCCGATGTACCCAGTCATTTTCTTCGATGCGCTGCGGGTCAAGATCCGAGAAGAAGGCCTTGTCCGCAACAAGGCGATTTACTTGGCGCTGGGTGTTTTACCCGATGGAACGCGCGATATTCTTGGTATCTGGATCGAAAACACCGAGGGTGCGAAGTTTTGGATGAAGGTCTTCAACGACCTCAAGACCCGCGGCGTAGAGGACGTGCTGATCGCCGTGACCGACGGTCTCAAAGGCATGCCAGAGGCGCTAAGCGCAGTATTTCCGGCAACAACGCTGCAAACATGCATCGTCCACTTGATCCGCAACAGCCTCGATTACGCGGCGTGGGACAAGCGCCGTGAGCTGGCCAAGGCGCTAAAACCGATCTATCAGGCCATCAACGCAGAAGCGGCTGAGCAAGCACTGGATGCCTTTGAAAATGGCCCTTGGGGTAAGCAATACCCAACGGTGGTGGCGGCCTGGAGACGAGCCTGGGATCGAGTGATTCCATTCTTTGTCTTCCCGCCTGCGATTCGAAAAGTGATGTATACGACCAACGCTATCGAAAGCATCAACGCTCAGCTACGCAAGATCATCAAGACCCGAGGCCACTTCCCGACGGATGACGCAGCGACCAAGCTGATCTGGCTTGGGCTGCGTAACATCACGGCAAACTGGGGCTCGGCGGCTCATGACTGGAAGAGTGCGATGAATCAATTTGCGATTCTGTACGGAGATCGATTTATCAGGCCGACCTGGTAAAAGCATGGCCTGCCTGACGGCAGGCCGTTATCGGCCCGCACACAAAAAAACTGACACTCTCGAGGCGCGCGGTTCTTTGGCGTCACCTCGGTTACTGGCCCGAAACATCACGCCATCACCCTACAACCCCAACCGCAACGCCTCCCCCACCCCCGCCCCACGCGTATCGTCCGCCGCACTGACCAACGCAAAGTTATACGCCCCATGCGACCAGTACCGTGCCTCCAGTTGCCCATCAACCCGCTGCCCCTCGGGCATGCGTTCATAACGCTCTCCCGGCAAACGAAGAAACAGGCTGATGCGTTCCCCCTTGCCATCCTGAAACACCAAGAGCGCCGCAGGCCCTTGCTCGTTGCTAAGCAACCGCGCGCCCACCGGTCTGAAACCGTAACCCGCCAGGTCCGGCAACTGCCCTACCCGGCTAAAATGACGCCCCAACCAGTCACGCAATTGAGTCGGGTCGCTGGCTTGAATATCCAGCGCCTCGCTACCGGCAAACAACCGATGTGCCTGGACCGCATCGGCCATGGGCAAGTCGACGCTGGCCAACATCGCATCCCGCGCCTGCCAACCGCCCAAACCACCCACACCAATTGCCAGCACGAGCACTGCCGCCGACGCCCAGCGCCGTTGACGACGCTGTCGCAGCCGCTGCTTTAATTGGCCCAGATCCAGCTGCGCAGCCCCCGGCTGTTCACCCAGGCCGGCCAGTGCCACACGCAGCCGCCGCGCATCGCTGCGCCAGCCCTCGACCCTCGCCGCCTCCTGCGGGTTGGCCGCCAGCCAGGCCTTTACCTCTGCCCGGCGAGCAGGCGCCAAGCGCTCATCGATGTAGGCATGCAACTCATCTTCAGTGGGGATCAGGCGTGTCATTTCAGTCTCCGCAAGGCCGGGGGTTGAGGGTTGCCCTCGGTCAGTTCGCGCAAGGCATTGCGGGCGCGCGACAAGCGCGACATCACGGTACCGATAGGGATGCCCAAGGCCTGGGCGGCCTCTTTGTAACTCAAACCTTCAATGCTCACCAGCAGCAGCAAAGCACGCTGCTCCGCTGACAGCCGGGCAAAGGCACGCAGGTCAGCCTGGGCCAGCACGATGTCTTCGATATTGCCGCCAACTGGCTCGCTTTCCACCTCTGCGCGGCCAAACCAGGACAGCCAACGGGCATGCAGGCGGTCGCGGCGTTTGCCGTCAAGAAACAGCCGATAAAGGATGGTGAACAGCCAGGCGCGCAGCGCCTCAGCTTCACGTTGCTGGCCCTGGCGGCTCAAGGCTCGCTCGACGGTGGCCTGCACCAAGTCGTCGGCGCTGCCCGGTTCGCGCGTCAACCACAAGGCAAAGCGGCGCAAACGTGCCAGCAGCTCGCGCCACTGGTGTTCGTCCAGATCGTGCATGGCTATGTCCCGGCCTCTGGGGTTGTCAGTGTAAGAGGCAGACGCCCGGTAACAAAATCTATTCCCGTCGAGGGAATAAGTTTTTCCCTGCAGCGTCGTACCGGCACCTTCACAGAACCGGACGATGATCATGAACTCACCTTTGCACGGCCCCGCCAAGGCCATGCGCCTGGCGGCCATCGGCGCTGTCATGCTGGCTGCCGGCGCAGGCTTTGCCTACGCGGCCGGCTGGATCGGCGCACCTGAACTCACGCCAAAGCGCATCATCGACACCTTCGAGGCCCAGGCCGGGCACTACCCAGGCTACCGCAAGAACCACGCAAAAGGCCTGTGTGTTTCGGGCTACTTCCAGGCCAACGGCCAGGCTGCCAGCCTGTCCACGGCCCGCGTGTTCAGCCAGGCACGCGTGCCGGTTATCGGCCGTTTTGCCATTGGCGGCGCCAACCCGTTCGCGCCGGACACGGCAATCCCGGTGCGTAGCCTGGCGCTGCAGCTCAGCACTGACGATGGGCAAGTCTGGCGTACCGGCATGAACAACCCGCCGGTGCTGGCGGTAGGTACGCCGCAGGCGTTCTATGAACAAGTCCTGGCCAGTACGCCAGACCCTGCCACTGGCAAACCGGACCCGGCCAGGCAACAAGCGTTTTTTGCCGCCCACCCCGAAAGCGCGGCGTTCCGCCAGTGGGCGGCGAGCTACAAGCCAAGCAACAGTTTTGCCAGTACCCAGTATCACAGCATCAATGCCTTCCGCCTCATCGACGCCGCCGGCGCGGCCCAGCCGGTACGTTGGCAACTGGAGCCACAAACCCCGTTCACCGCCCTGCCAGGCCAGGTGGACGACAAACAATACTTGCAGCACGACCTGCAACAGCGCCTGGCCCAAGGGCCGCTGCGCTGGACCCTGCGCCTGGTCCTGGCCGAGCCTGGCGACCCCGTGGACAACCCGGCCAGCCCATGGCCTGCGCAACGCCGCAGCGTGGATGCCGGCACGCTGGTGCTCGAACAGGTCGACGCGCCTGAGCAAGGGGCTTGCCGCGACCTTAATTTCGACCCGCTGATCCTGCCCCACGGCATCGAAGCCTCTGCCGACCCGATTCTGGCTGCCCGATCCGCCGCCTATTCGGAATCGTTTAACCGCCGCAGCCGTGAATCGCTTGGCACTGGAGCCCGCCCATGAAACCTGAAGCCTTCCACCCCCTCGCCCGCCTGCTGCACTGGCTGATGGCGGTGCTGATTGTGGCCATGCTGTTCATTGGTGTGAGCATGGTCAGCGACCTGTCGCTGCGTCATCCCGTGCTGATCAGCTTGCACAAGGCCACCGGCCTGGCCTTGCTGGTACTGGTGGTGTTGCGTATCGGCCTGCGTCTGGCCTTGCCACACCCACCGCTGCCACGCGACCTGCCACCGCTGCAGCGGTTCGCCGCCGGGGCCTCGCATGTGCTGCTCTATGGCCTGATGCTGGCCATGCCACTGCTGGGCTGGGCCATGCTGTCGGCCGGCGGCTACCCGCGGCCCCTGCAATTGCCGGCAATCGCCCCCCATGACCTGCAGCTGTATGCCGTGCTGCGACAAGCCCACGGCTGGGCTGGCTACCTGCTGTTCGCAACGATCCTGGTGCACCTGGGCGCAGCGCTGATGCACGCCTTGGTGCGCCGTGATGGCGTCTTGCGTAGCATGTGGCCTGGCCCTTTGCGTCGCAGCGAATAAGTCGGTGCAGTTCAGGGTGTTCGACAATCGATAATAATGCTTACTAAGATCGGCGCACTTATCGCTGAACTTCTCTGGACTGCCCATGAACGTCGCAAAGGATCCTGCCACTCTCGTGCCTGCCAGCACGCTGGACTTACGCCCACTGCTGCTGGCCAACATGGCCTGCACCATGTCGATGATGGCCTTCGTTGCCCTGATAGGCCCAATCGCTCGCCAGCTCGGCATGGCCACCTGGCAGGCCGGTGCCGCTGTTACCGTCGCCGGGGTGGTCTGGGTGCTGCTGGCACGCCCGTGGGGCCGCGCCGCTGACCGGCTTGGCCGCCGCCGCGTGCTGCTGCTGGGTAGCGCTGGGTTCACGGTGGCCTACTGGCTGTTGTGCGTGTTCGTCGAAGGCGCGCTGCGCTGGATGCCGGGCGCAACCCTGGCCTTTATTGGCCTCATGCTCGCACGCGGTTGCATCGGCGCCTTCTACGCCGCCATCCCAGTGGCTTGCAATGCACTGATCGCCGACCATGTCGAACCGCAGCGCCGGGCGCGCGCCATGGCCTCACTGGGCGCGGCAAACGCGGTCGGCCTGGTGCTGGGCCCGGCACTGGCCGCACTGCTCGCGCGCTACAGCCTGAGCCTACCGTTCCACCTCATGTCGCTGCTGCCGGCCACCACGTTCTTCGTGTTGCTGTTCACACTCAAGCCACAAGCGCTGGCGCACACCCATGCGCCCAGCCCGGTGCAACTGAGCGACCCGCGGCTACGCCGGCCTTTGCTGGTGGCCTTCAGTGCCATGCTCAGCGTCACGGTGTCACAGATCATTGTCGGGTTCTTCGCCCTGGACCGCTTGCAGTTGGGCCCGGCTGACGCGGCTCAGGTCGCCGGCATTGCCCTGACCACGGTCGGTGTGGCGCTGATCCTGGCCCAGGTTGTGCTGCGTCAGCTGGAATGGCCGCCGCTGAAGATGATCCGGGTGGGCGCCAGCGTGTCGGCCGTGGGCTTTGCCTGCGGTGCACTGGCGACTACCGCGCCCTGGCTGTGGGCGTGCTTCTTCGTCGCTGCGGCCGGCATGGGCTTTGTCTTCCCGGCGTTTTCGGCGCTGGCGGCCAATGCCATGCAGGCCTCGGAACAAGGCGCGACAGCGGGCTCGATCGGCGCCGCCCAGGGCATGGGTGCGGTGATCGGGCCACTGGCCGGCACCCTCGTATATGCCCTTGACCCACGCTTGCCGTTCCTGGCGGTAGCCGCGCTGTTGCTGCTGGTCGGGCTATGGCCGATGCCACGCGAACCGCGTGCCTGATAAGCACAGCGCGCAAGCGTGCAGAGTGTGTTTTAATGCGTCGCTCATTATTTTTGACACCTCTGATTACAAGGCGGCTATGGACACGGGGACGCGACTCAAACTGGTGCGTGAACGCAACAACCTCTCCCAACGGGAACTGGCCCGCCGCAGCGGGCTGACCAACTCGACGATCTCGCAGATCGAACAGAACCGCGTCAGCCCTTCGGTCAGCTCCCTGAAAAAACTGCTCGAAGGGATCCCGATGAGCTTGGCGGAGTTTTTCAGCTTCGACGAGCCGGTGCGGGAAGAGCGCTTCGTGTTCCGCGCCAGCGAGCAGCCAGACTTGGGCCGTAACGGCCTGCGCATGCTGTTGGTAGGTGCTAGTGTCGAGGCCCGTCAAATGCGCATGCTGCGTGAACTGTACGCACCGGGCGCCGATTCGGGCGAGCCGATCGTGCATGCAGAAGGCGAAGAGTGCGGCCTGGTCACCCGCGGCACCGTCGAACTGTGGGTCGATGGCCAGGTCAGCGTGCTCAATTCGGGTGATGGCTACTACATCCCCACTACCCTGCCGCACAGCTTCAAAAACATTGGCCAGGATGAGGCCGAAATCATCAGCGCCAACACCCCGGCGAACTTCTGACCGTGAACCGCCCAGGCACCGTGAACACACGGGTCGCGTATCAGCGCTTACGTGACGCAGCCCTGGGCGTCCACCCCTTGCACATCAGTGCCCAACGGGGCGAAGGGCTGGTCGATGTGCTGATCGAAGGCTGGCAGTTGACCCTGGCCGTGGATGCCGAAGGCCTTGCTCAATGCGTTCACTGCGTGGCCCCCAACGGTGATCAGGCCGGCCTTGAAGACTGGCACCGCTACGGCACCAACCCCACCGACCTGCTCAGCCTGTGGGAACGCACTCAGCTGGAAGCACACCTGGCCGGATGACGCAGCGCGTCCTCGACAAAATCCAGGCGGTCTTGCCCAAAGAACATCTCATCACCGACAAAGCAGGTCGGCGCACCAAATACACCGCGCGCAACGGCTTCCTCGGTCGCCTGCTTCAGGGCCGCCTTCACCGGCGCGTCGTTTGCCAGGGCAGTGAGTGCGGCAAGGTCAAAGCCGGCCTGTTCCAGCGTTTGCTGCAACACAGCCGCGTCACCCAGGTTGAGTCGCTCGGCCCACAGGCCGTTGAACAATGCCCGCAACAGTACCTCAAAGCGCTCTGGTGCTTGCAGCTGTGTGCCGATTACTCCGCGCATCAGCATCAGGGTATTCATCGGGAAGCCCGGGGGTAAACCGAACGGCACACCGTAGCGCGCTGCGAAGCGTGCAAGGTCGGTGAACATGTAGCGGCCCTTGGCTGGGATCATTGCCGGCGAGGCATTGCCGGTGGCCTGGAATACCCCACCCAACAGCATGGGCCGATAATGCAGCGTCGCGCCATGGCGGTCACAGATACCCGGCAGCTGGGTCCACGCCAGGTAGCTGGCGGGGCTGCCGAGGTCAAAGCAGAATTCGACGGTCTTGGTCATGGGTAGGGTCCTTGGTCGATGAGGCGGGGGCTTACCAGCGTTCCATCCAGGGGCGCAGATCCAGTTCGAATGTCCAGGCATCTCGCGGTTGGGCGTGGAGGAACCAGTAGCTGTCGGCAATATGGGCCGGGTCGAGGATGCCATCCTGGTCCTTGAGGGCGTAGCGCTCAGGGAAACTGTCGCGGATGAACGCGGTATCGATTGCCCCATCCACCACTACATGGGCGACATGGATATTGCGCGGCCCCAGCTCACGCGCCATGCTCTGGGCCAATGCCCGCAGGCCATGCTTGGCACCGGCGAATGCGGCAAAGCCCGCAGCGCCGCGGGTACCTGCAGTAGCGCCTGTGAACAGAATCGTGCCGCGCTCACGCACCACCATGCGCCGTGCGACCGCCTGCGCCGTCAGAAACCCGGCAAAACAGGCCATCTCCCAAATCTTGAAGTACTTGCGCGGCGTTTCATCAAGAATGCTGCAAGGCACATTGGCGCCGATATTGAAGACAAACGCCTCGATTGGGCCGATATCGCGCTCGATGGTTTCAACCAGCGCGGCCACCTCTTCCTCCTTACGCGCATCGGAGCCAAAGCCATGGGCCTGGCCGCCTTCGGCGTGGATCTCGTCCAGCAGCGGTTGCAGCTTGTCCGCCTGACGGCGAGTGACGCAGGCCATGTAGCCCTCCCGCGCGAAGCGCTTGGCGATCTCGCCCCCCGTGGCATCCCCTGCGCCGATCACCAGCACTACTTTCTGTGGTTGAGTCATGTGCGCCCCTTTGGTGAATGATCGTTTAGTAAACGAACGCTATGTTATGATCGCCCCTATCGTCAAGCCAAGCGCACAGAGGCAATTGAATGCGCTATACCAGCGACCACAAGCAACAAACCCGCGAAAAGCTGCTGGCCACCAGCGGTGCACTGGCCAAACGCGGCGGTTTCACCAGCACTGGCGTAGCCGGGCTGATGAAAGCCATCGGGCTGACCGGCGGTGCCTTTTACAATCACTTCCCTTCCAAAGATGATCTGTTCACCGAAGTCGTTCGCCTGGAGTTGTGCAACAGCCCGCTGGCGCGCCTGGCCAACCAAGGTGCCAGCCGCGAGCGCCTTGGCCGTTGTCTGCAGCAATACTTGAGCCTGGCCCACCTGCACAATGCCGAAGGGGGCTGCCCCTTGCCGCCGCTTGGGGTGGAAATCGCCCGGGCAGATCACCCGGTGCGCGAGGTGGCCGAACATTGGCTGGTCGAGCTGCATAAGGCCTGGAGCACAACACTGGAGGATGAACAGCTGGCCTGGGTGTTGATCAGCCAATGCGTCGGTGCGCTGCTGATCGGGCGCATGCTTGCCAGCGAAGCCGTGCAGTCCGAAGTGCTCGATGCCAGCCGCAGCTTCGTCGAAAAGGCCTTGAATGAAAGCCGTTAACCTGTTGCTTGGCCTGTTTTTGAGCGTGCCCGTGTTTGCTGAAGAGGCCTGCCCTCCAGGGCAATACCAGGTCTGCCTGATGGGCTGTTTCTGTGCGCCAGTCGACCCAGGCCAGGCTGGGCAGATCCTCAAAGACGTCGAAGCCATGGCCTCAACCAGCCTGGCCTACGCGTTGCGCCAGGCCCGCGACGAAGCCAGCGCCAGCGGCAGTGAGCCGATCCCGCTGCACATCCGCGCCCAGCTCGAACCCTGGTATGACTTTGCCGTGCTCGATGCCGCGCGCTTCAGGGTTGGCGATGAACAGCAGATGAGCGCAGCCAACGCGATGCTGCAAAACCCCGATGTGAATGCCGTGACACTGATCGACACAATCATCTTCCGCCATGCCAGCGATGCTGAAGACAATGTGGCGCTGTGGGCGCACGAGCTCAAGCACGTGCAGCAGTACCAGGCATTAGGCGTCGATGAGTTCGCCCGGCGCTACACGCGTGACTTCAATGAGTTGGAAGGCCCGGCCTACAAGATAGAGGCGGAGGTTGCCAAGGTATTAAGAGCGCGCAGCTCCGGCCAGGCCAGGTGATGCAATAAAGTACCTCAAGAACAGCACATAACTACCTGAATTATTAGGTATTTTTTGGAGATCACAAGGCCTGAGCCTGCGCAATTACCTGGGGGAGCGGCGGTGCGGCGGTCCGACTTGCCCGCGAAGAGGCCGGAACAAGCACCACAAAACAGTTGCTCTCACACAGTCAGCTGTACGTCCACCTATACCCTTGTCTATCAGGACGACACAGGGGCCTTCTCACCCACATCCTCACGGCTGGCATAACGCTGCGCCAGCACCGCGCACACCATCAGCTGGATCTGATGGAACAGCATCAGCGGCAAAATCATCGCGCCAATGCCACTGCCCACGAACAGCACCTGAGCCATCGGCACGCCGGTCGCCAGGCTCTTCTTCGAACCGGCGAACAGAATGGTGATGCGGTCTTCAAGGTCAAAGCCCAGCACCTTGCCAAGGAAACGGGTGCCATACAGCACCACCGCCAACAAAATCCCGCAGACCACGAACAGCCCCGCCAGGTGCTGTGGCGAAACCGTGTGCCACAGGCCCGTCACCACCGCTTCACTGAACGCGGTGTACACCACCAACAGGATCGACCCCTGGTCCACGACCTTGAGCCAGCGCGCGTTGCGCTTGACCCATGCACCAATCCAGCGGCGGGCGATCTGCCCAGCCACGAAGGGCACCAGTAGCTGCAGGGTGATTTTCAGTACGGCATCCAACCCCGACCCGGTGTCACCGCTGGCGCCCAGCAACATCATCACCAGCAGTGGCGTGAGGAAGATGCCCAGCAGGCTCGAAGCGGCAGCGCTGCAAATGGCGGCCGGCACGTTGCCGCGGGCCAGGGAGGTGAATGCGATGGCTGACTGCACAGTGGCCGGCAACGCACACAGGTACAGCACGCCCAAGTACAGCTCATTGCCAACCAGCGGCACGAACAGCGGCTTGAACGCCAAACCCAGCAAGGGGAACAGTACAAAGGTGCAGGAGAATACCAACGCATGAAGGCGCCAGTGCCCGGCCCCGGCGATGATCGCTTCGCGCGACAACTTAGCGCCGTGCAGGAAGAACAGCAGGCCGATGGCCAGGTTGGTCAACCAGCCAAAATACACTGCGCCGTCACCCGAGCAGGGCAGCACGGTGGCGATCAGCACCACCCCGAGCAGCGCCAGGGTGAAATTGTCGAATAACATCCGCAAATACTTCATCACAGGTTCCGTCTTGTCATTGTGCAAGGGCAGACGATAAGGTCTGCGACTTTTCTTTGCTAACGCCGGAACCCCCACAGGTGTCGATGAACGGACACAACCCCACAAAGGACCTGCCCATGTTGCTCCCTCGCCTGGCCGCACTGACTGCTGCCATCACATTCGCCATGGGACACGCAACCGCTCAGGCTGACGACACGCTGCAAGCACGCGTCGACCCCCTCATTCGCACACTGATGCAGGAGCAAGGCATCGCCGGCATGGCCGTGGCGGTGTACGCCCACGGCCAGGCGCACTATTTCAACTATGGCGTGGCCAGCAAGTCCGAGGGTACGCCGGTAACCCAAGACACCCTGTTCGAGGTCGGCTCGTTGAGCAAGACCTACACGGCTACCCTCGCCGCCCTGGCCAGCGCCGAAGGCAAACTGGACCTTGAGGCCCCGGCAAAACGCTATCAGCCCGCACTTGCCGGGGTGCCACTGGGGGACGCCAGCGTGCTGGAACTGGGGGCTTACAGCGCCGATTGCCTACCGCTGCAGTTCCCCGATGAAGTGCAGACGCCGCAACAGGTCGTGGACTTCTTGCGTCACTGGAAGCCTCGCGCCGCGCCAGGTACCCAGCGCTGCTATTCCAACCCGAGCCTAGGCCTGTTCGGCGATTTGGCGGCACGCGCACAGCAGCGCCCCTTCGCGGAGTTGATGAGCCAGGGCCTGCTGGTGCAACTGGGCCTGAAACACACCTACCTGCAAGTGCCCGCCAGCGCCCAAGGGCTTTATGCCCAAGGCTACGACGCACAAGACCGCCCGGTACGCGTCAGCCCAGGCCCTTATGCCGATGAAGCCTATGGCATCAAGACCAGCGCCAGCGACATGCTGCGCTACGTGCGCCTGCAGATGCAGCCAGACGGCCTGCCCGCAGCACTGCAAAACGCCATCGCGATCACCCATAAGGGCTACTTCCAGGTCGGCGCCATGACCCAAGGCCTTGGCTGGGAGCATTACCCTTATCCGGTTGCGCTAGGCACCCTGATCGATGGCAACAGCCCTCGCCTGATCCGTGAGCCTCAGGCCACCACCCACCTCGTCCCTGCCAGCCCAGCCCTGCGTGAGGCCTGGTACAACAAGACCGGCGCAACCAGTGGTTTTGGCGCGTACGCCGCTTTTATTCCTGCCAAAAACATGGCCGTGGTGTTGCTGGCCAATCGTAATTATCCCAACGAAGCCCGCGTGCGTACGGCCTTCCAGATTGTCGAGGGGCTGTGAAGGTAACGGCCGGTTTTTCGGCGGCCAGCGCTTGGATTGTCGAACAAAATGACAAAAATGTAGTGCTTAAAAATATTCACTACAAAACTGTTGACGCCGTTCATCGCGCTTGGGCATGATTGAGTCGTCTCCCCGATCGGGAGCGGTGGCAAGGGTGTTCCAGACGGCCTGCGCGGTAACGCAGGCCGTCCGTGGAGAGGGAACTGTCCAAAAGGCAGCGTGTGAAAGCCCCTGTTGCGATGCTGCTGTAGCAGCCTTGGTAGTGCGCTACACCGTGGTAGCGCCAACTGTGAAAATCACCTACGAATGGGTAATGGGGGCTTTATGATGAACTTGAACAACAATCCCACAATCGACCAATTGGCCCAGCTGTTCGCCGTGCGCAAGGACAGCCTCGACGACCATCTGCTGTGGGTCAGCCAAACCGGTGAAGTGCGTCTCGACCGCCTGCCACCGAACACCATCGAAGCTGAATTCGAAGAGCACCTGCCCAGCATGCGTGCACGCTTCAAGGTCTACCGCCGTGGCCAAGGCTACGTCGGCAAGAAGGCCGCTGCCGATACCGAGTTCGTTGGCCGCGTACTGCAGACCCTGCAACAAGAATGGCCCGCCGCCCGTGAGCGGCAGGCAGTCAAGGTGATCGAACCGCTCAACTGAGTGGCTAACCGCACCCTCAAGCCCGGCCCCAAAAGGCCGGGCTTTTTCATGCCCGCCTGCGCGGTTGCGCCATGGCTGGCAGCGGCAAAGCGCCAGTGGCCAGCGCCCGAGCCCGCTCGACGCCCCAAACCAGCGCACGGGTCATGGTCTCGCCAGGGCGCGAGGGGTAATACTCTTCCAGCACTGCCCGGCCATTGCCGGCGTACACCCCGAGGAACAACTGGGTGGCGCCAAGGCGCGATAACCGCACCTGCACATCCAGCGTGGTGCCGTCACTGAGTGCTTCATCGTGGCTGCGGCTGTGCAGTTGAGCGTCGGCCCACTGCCAATAGGTCTCTTCCCTGACTCGCATGAGCGTTCAATCTCCGTTTGCTGAAATGCCGCGCCAGAAAACCACATCTTCGCAAGCCCTGCGAGCGCAACCCAGCGATGCCATGAGCAGCGTCAACGAATGGCAATAAAAACCCCGCCGTTTGGCGGGGTTGCTGGAGCGGGATCACTTTTTCAGCGGAACCCGCGGCATGAAGCGGCCCTTCTTGGTGCGCTGCAGATGTGCAGGCTGAAGCTGTTCCGAATCATCCAGCGTCATGTTGGCGAAGCCCAGACGGAATGCCGACTGGCCGCAACGCACCTGGCTGTTGATCGGGAATGCGTCGTTCAGGTCTTCAAAAAAGGATTCGCTCATGCCCAGTCTCCCTCCAGTGGTGGTCGCGCCGGCAAGCAGATGGATTGCCTAGGTGAACGCGGCCGGTAAAAGTGAGACTAGCTGGTCATTTGCAGACTGCCTGGCCAAACGCTTTACGCCCGACCAGTGGCACATGGCCTTACTTCAGGCGGACTGCCGTGCCGGTGGCGAACACCACAACCATGCCACCCTGCACCGATGGCATGCTGATTTCGAAATCCACACCGACTACGGCATCAGCATTCAACTGCCGTGCGTGCGCTTTCAACTCTTCGGTAGCCTGTTCGCGGGCCTCGCGCAGTGCGCTCTCCAGGGTTTGTGAGCGGCCACCGAAGAAGTCGCGGAACCGCGCGAAGAAATCCCGCACAAAATTGATGCCCTGCACGGACTCAGAACTGACGACGCCCAAGTAGTCGGCAATCGGACGGCCTTCGAGCTGGCTGGTGGTGGAGATGATCATGAAAGTGCTCCGTTGGCCTGGCGAAAAGCGCCAATTCTAACAGAGCACTGGCAGCCCGGCGTCAGGAGACGCTGGCCGCACGTAGCCGCTGGCCGATCTTCGCGCCAAACACATTCACCAGCAGCCCGACCATCACCAGCAGCGCGCCCCACCCCTGCAACACAGTCAGGCGTTCCCCTAGCAACCAGGCCGAGGAGCTCAAGCCAATCACGGGGACCAACAGCGAGAAGGGCGCGACCTTGCCCGCCGGGTGGCGCGACAACAGCTTGCTCCACAGGCTGTAGCCGAGCATGGTGGCGACGAATGCCAGGTACGCTAACGCCAGTACCGAGTTCCAACCGATGTTGGCCAAGGCGTGGCCGATGCGCTCAGGCCCTTCCAGCCACCACGACAAAGCCAAGAATGGCAACGGTGGAATCAGCCCGCCCCAGATCACCAGCGCCACCAGGTCGACCGACCCGAAACGCCGCGTGATGATGTTGCCCACGCCCCACATGGCGCCCGCGCACAGGGTCAGCAACAGCGCAAGCATCGGCACATGGCCGCCGTCTTCACTGCCAATCAACGCCAACCCGCTGGCCGCCACCAGCAGCCCCAGCAGGCTGGCAAGGCGCAACCGCTCACCCAGGAACAACGCAGCGAAACCCAAAGTGAAAAATGCCTGGGATTGCAGGATCAACGACGCCAACCCCGGCGGCATACCGCTGTACATGGCCTGGAACAAGAAGGCGAACTGCCCCAAGGAGATCGTCGCGCCATAAGCGATCAGCCAGCGCCAGGGCAGCTTGGGCCGCTTCACCAGCAACACCGCCGGGAAGGCCACCAACAAGAAGCGCAACGCCCCCAGCAGCATCGGCGGCAGCCCATCCAGGCCGACCTTGATGACCACGAAGTTGACTCCCCACGCAACAATCACCACCAGGGCGATCAGCAGGTCCTTGAGCGGCATTGCGACATCCTTCTTCCGGCTTTCTAGACATATTTCGTTACAGCATAAGGCTATTCCTTTTCCAGGGACCAGCACAGTTAGGGCAAAGGGTTGCGCAACAGTGTCACTGTTACAGTCTTTATACGCCGTGGCATTCAACCATCAGTCGCGGTAACCCGGCGCCACCCGCTCCAGCATCCGCAGCAGCGCGCCCCACGCCAGCTCCACTGCATCCGGGTCCGACAGTTCGCCTTGCTTTAAGCCCTTCAGTGGCGCATTGAACTGCTGCTCGGTACGCTCACACACGGCGGCCGGCGGCAGTAGCAATTGCCCGGCACTCTGCGCCGCCAACTGGATCTCGCAGGCTTTTTCCAGGTAGTACATACGCAGGAAGGCTTCGGCCACAGAACGCCCGGTGGTCAGCAACCCATGGTTACGCAAGATCATCACCGGCCGGTCACCCAGATCGGCTACCAAGCGCTGTTGCTCATCCAGGTCCAGGGCGATGCCTTCATAATCGTGGTAGGCAACTTTGCCATGAAACTCCATGGACATCTGGTTGACCGGTAGCAGGCCACATTCCAGTGCCGCCACCGCACACCCGGCCCGGGTGTGGGTGTGCAGCACGCAGTGGGCGTCTTCGCGAGCCGCATGAATAGCACTGTGAATGACAAACCCGGCCGGGTTGACCGGGTGTGGCGTCGCCTCGACTGGCTGCCCATGCAAGTCGATCTTCACCAGGCTGGACGCTGTGATCTCGTCGAACAGCAAGCCGTAGGGGTTGATCAGAAAGTGGTGCTCCGGCCCAGGCACGCGCAGCGAGATGTGCGTGAAGATCAGGTCGCTCATGCGAAAGTGAGCGACCAGGCGGTAGCAGGCCGCCAGCTCCTGACGCAGGGTCTGTTCGGTAAGGGTCATTTCTCGTTCGTCCTGTTAGAAAGGCAGCTGTGAACACTAGGCTATTTGGTAGCCCAAGCATTGAATCGCTGCTCCAGCTCTTCGCCATGGTCGACCCAGAACTCCACGTTCATCGCCAGCGCCCCCTGCAGGTTCTGTGGCGAGGTTGGCACCCAGCCGGCCAGCGCCGGGGCGAGCCTGGCCGCTGCCTGAGTATTGGTCGGCCCATAGGGGATCTGTTCGACGTAACGCACCTGGGTATCGGGCTGGTTGGCATAGGCGATCAGCCGCTTGGCCTGGTCGACATGCCGCGAGCCCTTGATGATCGCCCAATAGTCCATGCCATACAGGCTGCCCGGCCAGACCAGTGCCAGCGGGCTGCCCTGCTGCGCTGCCACCGCGATGCGGCCACTGTAGGTAGACGTCATCACCACATCACCGGCGGTCAGCCACTGGGCCGGCTGGGCACCCGCGTCCCACCACTGGATATAGGGCTTGAGCTCAGTGAGTTTGGCAAACGCGCGGTCAACCCCGGCTGGCGTTGACAGCACCGTGTACACGTCCTCGACCTTGACCCCATCAGCCAGCAAGGCGAACTCCAGGTTGTACACCGCACGCTTGCGCAGGCCACGTTTGCCTGGGTACTTGCTGACGTCCCAGAAGTCAGCCCATGAAGACGGTGCCTGCGCCAGCTTGTTGCGGTCGTAGGCAATCGCCACGCTCCACACCAGTGCGGCAGAACCGCAATCCTGCGCGGCATCCGGAATCAGCTCGGCGGCATGGCCCAGGCGCTGCCAGTCCAGCCGCTCATAGATGCCCTCCTCACAGCCGCGCATCAGGTCGGGCCCCTCGATCTGCACCACGTCCCAATCGACGTTGCCAGTATCGGCCATGACCTGAATGCGGGCCATTTCGCCGTTGTATTCGCTCTGGATCAACCTGCTGCCGTCCTGGGCACTGAAAGGCTTGAAGATCGCCTCGTCCTGGGCTTTCTGACCAGCGCCGCCATAGCCGACCACGACCATCTGCGGCGCAGCGTGCGCACTGCCCAAGCCAAGGGCCAGAAGCGCTGCGCAAAGGTAGGTTCTGCGAGGGAATGCATGCATCGAGGTTTCCTCCTGCCGGTGCCCAAGGGCCCGATTTCTTGTTGTTGTGAGGTCACGCCCTCACCAGTGAGGGTGAAGAAAACCTAGCCGTGCCTCAGTAAAAAAACAAGTTGATTTTTTACTAGGGGTACACTTTTATAAACAAAACAAGAACAACACCGCACCGGAGCCGCCCGTATGCAAACCGCCTTTCCCCACCTGTTCGAAGCCTTGCAGATTCGCGGCAAGCGGCTGAAGAACCGCATCATGTCCACCGGCCACGACACGTGCCTGCCCACCGATAACCTGGTCAACGACAAGCTGATCGCTTACCAGCGTGACCGCGCCGCCGGTGGGGTTGGCCTGATCGTGCTGCAGGTGGCCGGTGTGCATGACAGCGCCCGCTACACCTCCCACGTGCTGATGGCCACCGACGATGCCTGCATCGAGGGCTACCGGCGCCTGGCCGAGGCCTGCCATGAACACGGCACCGTGGTGCTGTCGCAGCTGTTTCACCCGGGGCGGGAGATCATGGAATCTGCCGACGGCTTGCTGGCAGTGGCCTATTCGGCCTCGTCGGTGCCCAACGAGCGCTTCCGGGTGATGCCGCGCGCGCTGGACCAGCCGATGATCGATGAAATCATCCAGGGCTATGCCAGCGCCGCTCGCCGCCTGCACCAGGCGGGGCTGGATGGCGTCGAAGTGGTCGCCAGCCATGGTTACCTGCCTGCGCAGTTTCTCAATCCGCGGGTCAACCAGCGCACCGATGGTTACAACGGCGGCCTGGAGCAGCGCCTGAGGTTTCTGCGCGAAGTGTTGGCGGCGGTGCGGGCGGCCACCGACGAACACTTTATCGTCGGCCTGCGCATCAGCGCCGACGAGCGTGACAGTGAAGGCCTAAGCGAAGACGAGTCGCTGGCGGCCGCCGAAGCGTTGCAAGGCCAACTCGACTACCTGCACATCGTCGCCGGCACCTCGGCGTCCCTGGGGGGCGCGGTGCATATCGTCCCGCCCATGGCCATCGAGCCAGCCTACCTGGCGCGCGAAGCCGGCACGTTCAAGCAGCGCCTGGCCATTCCGCTGTTTGTCACCGGGCGCATCAACCAACCCCAGGAGGCCGAGCTGATCCTGGCACGCGGCCAAGCCGACGTGTGTGGCATGACCCGCGCATTGATCTGCGACCCGCTAATGCCGACCAAGACCGAGCATGGCCGGGTTGAGGATGTGCGCGCCTGCATTGCCTGTAACCAAGCGTGCATCGGGCATTTTCACCGCGGCCTGGCAATTTCCTGCATTCAGCGGCCAGAAACCGGCCGCGAACTGCAGTACGGCCAGATGACGCCCACCCCGGCCCCCAAGCGCATCCTGGTTGCGGGCGGCGGCCCCGCAGGCATGAAGGCGGCCGCCGTCGCCGCCGCGCGCGGCCACCACGTCACCCTGTATGAGGCCGGCCCGCAACTGGGTGGCCAGGTGCTGCTGGCGCAACTGCTACCCCGGCGCAGCGAGTTTGGCGGCGCCAGCACCAACCTGCAGCGGGAAATGGCCCTGGCTGGCGTGGAGGTGGTGCGCAACACACGGGTAGACCGCGCACTGGTCGAGCGCGAGCGGCCTGACCTGGTGATTGCCGCCACCGGCGCCACGCCCTACTGGCCGGCATTCGAGCGCGCCGGCGAACTGCAGGTAGTGGATGCCTGGCAAATCCTGCGCAACGAGGCCAGCCCAGGGCGCTCGGTCCTGGTCATCGACTGGCGTTGCGACTGGATCGGCCCGGGTATTGCCGAGCGCCTGACGCGCGAGGGGCATCAAGTGCAATTGGCGGTGAACGGCACCCATTGCGGCGAGAACCTGCCGCTGTACGTGCGCGATCTACTGGCTGGCGAGCTGCACCGCCTGGGTATTCCCATCACGCCCTACGCCCGCCTGTATGGCTGCGATGACAACAGCGTGTACCTGCAGCACACGGCCAGCGGCGAACCGATGATCTTCGAAGGCATCGACACCTTGGTGCTGTGCCTGGGCCACCAGCCAAACGACACCTTGGCGGCGGAGCTGGCCGGCCTGGTCGAAGTTCGGCGCATCGGCGACTGCCTGGCACCGCGTACCGCCGAGGAGGCGATTCACGATGGCCTGACGGTTGCCTGGGCGCTCTGAGGCTGTACATACTGCCGTTTTCCGACGGACCGACGTGCATGAGCCAACTCCCGCAGCCCCCCTCCGCCACCGACGACGGCAGCGCCGCGCCGCAGTTTCTGGGAACCCGCATCCGCGGCCTGCGCAAGCGCCGCGGCATGACCCTGGCGGAGTTGGCCACACAGAGCGAGCTGACGGCCGGCTACATCAGCCAGTTGGAGCGCAACCTCTCTTACCCGTCGATTCCGGCACTGTTCAACATCGCCCGCAGCCTGGGTGTGACCATCCAGTGGTTCTTTGCCAGCGAGGCCAGCACTGCGCCAGAGGACCAGGGCTACGTGGTACGCCGTAACAGCCGCCTCAGCGTGCATTATGAGGACGGCATCGTCGACCAACTGCTTACACCCCAGCCCAACCGCGAGCTGGAGATGCTTCACTCGCGCTTTCCACCGGGCACCTACAGCCAGCAGAGCTACAGCCATGACGGCGAAGAGGCAGGGTATATTCTCAGCGGCAGTTTTGAACTGTGGGTGGGCGAGCGCTACTTTCAGCTGGGCGAAGGCGACAGTTTCAGCTACTCCAGCCAGGAGCCGCATCGCTATGGCAACCCAGGGGACGTGGATGCCGTGGTGATCTGGGTGATCACGCCACCGACCTTTTGAGCCCGCCAAGCGGTCACTTTCGATCAGGCCATCCGCCAATGACTGAACACGCCCACCAGCTTGAGCCTGCGCTGCAACCGGTCGACCACCCTCGCGTCGTGGTCTTCGTCGCCTATCCGCACATGGGCCTGCTCGACCTCACGGGCGCCCAGACGGTGTTCTGGGCCGCCACCAAGGCCATGGCCGAACGCGGCCGCCCAGGCTATCGGGTACACACCGCCAGCCTTGACGGCGGCCTGCAGCAAACCGCTGAAGGCCTGGTGGTGGCGACAGAATCCTTGGACACCGTGATGGCACAGGTTGTCGACACGCTGATCGTACCCGGTGCCCCGGACATCATCCGCACCCTCCCCGACCACGCGCCGCTGGTGGCCTGGCTGCGCCGCGCCGCCATGCAGGCCAGGCGTACTGCTTCGGTGTGCAGCGGCACATTTCTGCTGGCCAGCGCCGGCTTGCTGGATGGGCGCCGCGCCGCCACCCACTGGGCCATGTGCGAGGTATTGCGCCGCGACTTCCCGGCGGTGCAGGTAGATCATGAGTCGATCTTCGTTCAGCAAGGCGCGGTGTGGACCTCGGCCGGGGTCAGCGCCGGCATCGACATGGCCCTCGCCCTGGTCGAACTGGACTGCGGCCGTGAAGTGGCGATGCAGGTGGCACGCGAGTTGGTGGTCTTTCTCAAGCGCCCCGGCGGCCAGGCGCAATTCAGTGAACTGCTCAAGCTGCAGGGGCGCGATTGCAGTGAGTTCGAAGCGCTGCACCTGTGGCTCAACGAACACCTTGGCGAGCCACGGCTGAGCGTCGAACACTTGGCCGAACAGGCGCACATGAGCCTGCGCAACTTCACTCGGGTGTACAAGCTCAAGACCGGCCGCACACCGGCCAAAGCCATTGAAGTGTTCCGCCTGGAAGCCGCCCGGCGCCTGCTGGAAAGCGCCGACAGCCACATCGAGCAGGTCGCGCGCCAGTGCGGCTTCGGCAGCGAAGAGCGCATGCGTCTGGCATTCCAGCGTCATCTGGCGGTTACACCGCGTGACTACCGCGCCCGCTTTGCTCGGCCTGTTTCGTTGGCCGAAATTCAGGGTTCTTTGGCCTAGGGCCTGACGCTCGTCGCTCGTAACATCGGTCTCCTCAAACACGGGCTACCTTGAGTACCCGGACATTCCAGGAGCACAACGATGAAGAATATCCTGATCATTGGCGCGGGTTTTGCTGGCCTCTGGAGCGCCCTGAGCGCCATACGCCAGTTGGACTTGAACGGTCGCAATGATGTCGAGGTAACGCTGCTCGCGCCGCAGGCCGAACTGCATGTACGCCCGCGCTTCTACGAACCTGATGTACATACCATGGCCGCGCCACTGGAGGCGCTGTTTGAGGCAGTAAACGTACGCTTTGTGCAAGGCACGGCCTTCCACATCGACGAAGCTGCCAGGCGCGTGCGCTATCGCACGCAAAGCGGTACCGAGTGCGAGCTAGCTTATGACCGCCTGATCATGGCCTGCGGCAGTGTGCTCAACCGGCCAGACATGGTCGGTATCGAGCATGTTTTCGATGTCGACAAAATCGACAGCGCGGCGCGCCTGGAGGCGCACCTCAAGTCCCTGGCCAGCCTGCCGGACACCCCTGCCCGCAACACCGTGGTGGTGGCCGGGGGGGGCTTCACCGGCATCGAGACTGCCACCGAGTTGCCCGCGCGCTTGCGCAACATCCTCGGTGAACAGGCCACACTGCGTGTAGTAGTCATCGACCGTGGCGCCAGGATCGGCGCGGCCTTGGGTGATGGCATTCGCCCCGCGATCGAGCAGGCATCCGAGGCCTTGGGGGTGGAATGGATCTGCGGCGCAACCGTGGCCTCGGTGGACCCCGACGGCGTACTGCTGGATAACGGCCAGCGGATCGATGCCAGTACCGTGATCTGGACGGTGGGGTTCAAGGCCAACCCATTGACCGAGCAGATCAGCGGTGACCGGGACCGCCAAGGTCGGCTGCACGTGGACGGCAACCTCAAGGTCAAGGGTAACCACGCGGTCTACGCGGCGGGGGACGTTGCTTATGCCGCCTGCGACGAGGCTGGCAACTATGCGGTGATGTCTTGCCAGCATGCGATCCCGCTGGGCCGCTACGCCGGCAACAATGCCGTGGCCGAATTGATCGGCGTGACACCGATGACCTACAGTCAGCCCAAGTACGTCACCTGCCTCGACCTGGGCGCCTGGGGCGCAGTGTATACCGAAGGTTGGGAGCGCAAGGTGTCGCCACCGGAAGACAAGGCAGAGGCCAAGGTGCTCAAATCGCAGATCAACACGGTCTGGATCTACCCACCGGCCGCGAACGATCGTGCGGCGGCGCTGGCGGCGGCTGACCCGACGATACCGGTCGCCTGACACAGCCGAATCGCCGGCAAGCCGGCTCTCACAGGTACAGCGCCAGAACTGAGGTTGGCGCTATCTCTGTGGGAGCCGGCTTGCCGGCGATGGGGCGCAAGGCGCCCCCCTTTTACTGCAATCAGGCAGCTGCGAACAGCTCGTTGGCAATCTGGGCCTGTGCGGCATCGATGGCCTGGCTGCGGTGCTCTGGACCGTAGGCCAGGCCGTGGGCGCGTACGATTTCCAGGTCGGTGACACCGATGAAACCCAGGAACACCTTGAGGAAGTCTTCATGGCCGGCACCCGTCGGCTGGCCCGCGTGCAGGCCACCGGCGGTGGATACCAGGATGACTTTCTTGTTACCGCACAGGCCTTCTGGGCCGGCCTCGGTGTAGCGGAAGGTCTTGCCGGCAACGGCTACGCGGTCAATCCAGGCCTTGAGCTGGGTCGGCACGGTGAAGTTGTACATCGGCGCACCGATCACAACGGCGTCGGCGGCGAGGAATTCTTCCAGGGTTTCGGCGCTCAGCTTGGCTTCGAAGGCCTGGGCCGCATCGCGCATGTCTTCAGCGGTACCAGCGGCCACCAAGGTAGCAGCGGAGAAGTGGGCGATGGCGTCGGCAGCCAGGTCGCGGTAGACCACGTCCAGGCTTGGGTCGGTGGCTTTCCAGGCTTCGACCACTTCGCGGCTCAGCTGGCGGGAGGCGGAATTGTCGCCCAGGATGCTCGAATCGATGTGCAACAGTTTCATGGGACTCTCCTGTAATGAAGACCGCGGCATTGGGCGATCACGATGGGGAGAATCCTACCGGGATGACGAATAGCTGATAAGCAGGCAAAAATGCGTTAGTTTGTCCCACAGATGGAACAGTGAGACATTCCCATGCAAGACCTCAACGACCTCTTCTACTTCGCACGCGTGGTCGAAGCCGGCGGTTTCGCCGCTGCCGGGCGCCAGCTGGGCATCCCTAAATCACGCCTGTCACGGCGCATCGCCGAGCTGGAGGAGCGCCTGGGCACACGCCTGCTGCAGCGCACCACGCGGCAATTGAAGCTGACCGCTGTGGGCGAGCGCTACCTGCACCACTGCCAGGCCATGCTGCTGGAGGCAGAAGCCGCCGACGAGGCCGTCGCCAGCATGAGCAGCGAACCACGCGGGCGGCTGCGGGTGTCCTGCCCGGTAGCACTGGCACATGCGTTTCTGCCGGACGTGATCAGCCGTTTTCTCGCACAGTATCCACTGGTGCAACTGGACATGGTCCTGCTCAACCGCCGGGTCGATCTGATTTCTGAAGGCATCGACGTAGCCTTACGCGTGCGTGATCTGGGCGACGAGGATCCGGCCCTGGTTACCCGCCGGCTGCGCCAGGCGCAGATGCAACTGGTCGCCGCACCAGGCTTTGCCGACCACATTCGCGAGCCGGGCGAGCTGGCCTCATTGCCGGTGCTGGGCGCGGCCGAAGCTGACCGGCTGGTACACTTTCGCCTGCTCGGCCCGAATGGTCGCCAACAGGAAATTGCCCTGGAGCCACGCCTGGCCATCGATGATTTCGTAGTGCGCAATGCGGCGGTCCGCGCCGGGTTGGGCTTCACTGCGCTACCCAGTATGTTCTGCGAAGAGGAACTGGAACGTGGCGAGCTGGTGCGGCTGCTGCCGGACTGGTCATTGCCGGGTGGGTATCTGCAGGCGGTGTACCCTCACCGGCGCGGCGTGTTGCCGGCCGTACGGGTATGGATTGATCATCTGGCAGCGTCGTTCGAGGCCTGTGGGGAGCGTTATGTCTAAGCAGAAAATGACCGAAGACCAGGTGGCGGACTTTTGCCTGAGCCTGCCCGGTGCGCGGGAAGACTATAAGTGGGGCGGTATCCGGGTGTTTTCGGTCGCGGGCAACAAGATGTTCGCGGTGCTCGACCTGGCGGGCGCGGGGTTATCGTTCAAGGTCGCCGATGAGCTGTTTCTGGGCTACTGCGACCGCCCCGGCGTGCGTCCCGCGCCCTACCTGGCCCGGGCGCGGTGGGTCAGCATGGCGCCGCCTTACCCCATGGGGCGCGACGAGCTGTGTGACCTGCTGCAGCGTTCGCACCAATTGGTGGTGCGAAAGCTGGCGAAGCGGTTGCAGGTGGGCTTGTTGATCTGATGATCAGATGGCGGAGAGCAGGTGGCGCCCCAAAAACAGGTAATCCACCCAGAACACCTGATGCAGCAGCACAATCCCCCAGAACACCAGCTGATACGACAGCTTGCGCGTCTTGTGCCGGAACATCTGCTGGGCAACCAGCGCCCCAGGCCAGCCGCCACACAGCTCGCTGGCATGCAGCACTTTTTCTGGCGTGCGCCAGGCCTGGCTGCGTGCCTGTCGTTTGTCCTGCCAGTACAGCAGCAGGCTGATCAGGCTTACCGCCGGGTAGAGCGCCAACGGCAACCAGGACTGATCGCTCCAGGCCATCTGCGCCGCGCCCAGGCCCGGCAGCAGGCACAGCGCGCCCAACACCAGCAGTTTCAGGCGCACATTACGTACGCCCTCCTCGCTTTGAGCTTTGGCCATATCAACCGTGCGCCGTCGACCAGTCGACCCAACCGAACTGCCAGGTGGCCAGTATCAACAGGCCAAAGGCAATGCGGTACCAGGCGAACGCTGCATAGCTGTGGTTGGCGATGAACTTGAGCAACGCGCGCACAGCGATCATGGCAAAGATGAACGAGGTCACGAAGCCGATGGCGAACACCGGCAAGTCGCTTGGCTGGAACAAGTCACGGTACTTGTAACCCGAGTACACCGCTGCACCGACCATGGTCGGCATCGCCAGGAAAAACGAGAACTCGGTCGCGGCCTTGCGCGACAGCCCAAACAGCAGGCCACCAATGATGGTCGAGCCGGAACGCGAGGTACCCGGAATCATGGCCAGGCACTGGACGAAACCAATTTTCAAGGCATGGCTCCAGCGCATTTCGTCAACGTGGTCAACCTCCACGCGGTGCTCACGGCGCTCGGCCCAGAGCATGATCACGCCGCCCACCACCAGGGCCGCAGCCACGGTGATCGGGTTGAACAGGTATTCGTGAATCAGGTCGGCGAACAGCACGCCCAACACCACCGCCGGCATGAACGCCAGCAGCAGGTTACCGGTGAAGCGCCGCGCCGTAGGCTGGGTGGTGAGCCCAAAGACCACGTCGAGTATCTTGCGTCGGAATTCCCACACCACCGCCAGGATGGCGGCAAGCTGAATGATGATGTTGAACGCCATGGCCCGTTCGCCACCAAAGCCGATGAGGTCGGCGACGATGATCTGGTGCCCGGTGCTGGAGATCGGCAAGAACTCCGTCAACCCTTCGACCACGCCTAAGATGATTGCCTGAAAGGCAGTCCAAAAATCCATCATTCCCCCGATGGAGCGCTGCTGCTGCAGGCCCCTTGTTCTTGATTTACTTGAAGTTGCCGCACACGGCCCGGCTGTTTTACAGCGACTGTTGGGCGTAACGCCAGTGGAAAAGTTCACGCCACCTAAAGGTTTCATCTTGCGCGGCCGAAATCCTATCAAAGCCGCTTTGCAATGGCTTGCTCCGTTGCTGCAGACTACGACCAGACTAGCACTTAGCCATTAGTCGAGTGGGGGCTTGTCGCAAAGCATGCTTGGATGCACCTGAATAACAAGAACAAGGCGGGAGTGCCTGGATGAAAACCCTGAGATCGATGTCGATCAGCCGTCGTCTGTGGCTGATTCTGCTGGTGGCGGTGGCGATGCTGGTAGTCCTGGGCCTGCTGATGCTGCGCCAGATCCATGGCGACCTGTATCACGCCAAGGCGGAAAAGACCCGCCATGTGGTGCAGACCGCAGCCGGTGTACTGGCCTATTACCAAGGCCTGGAGGCGGCCGGCACGCTGAGCCGCGATGCCGCCCAACAACAGGCGTTGCAGGTGGTGCGCGCCCTGCGTTACGACCACGACGATTACTTCTGGATCAACGACCTGGGGCCGAAGATGATCATGCATCCGGCCAACCCCAAGCTCGACGGCCAGGACCTGTCTGCCATTCGCGACCCCGACGGCTTTGCCGTGTTCAACGAAATGGTCAACCTCGCCCGCAGCCAGGGCGCCGGCCCGGTCAACTATCGCTGGCCCAAACCCGGCGCCAGTGAACCGGTGGCGAAAACCTCTTATATACAGCTGTTCAAGCCGTGGGGCTGGGTTATCGGCTCAGGCGTGTACATCGATGACGTGCAGGCCGAATTTGCCCGGCAATTGCGCGACGCATCGCTGGTCGGCCTGGGCATCGCCCTGCTGATGGCACTGGTGGTCATGCTGATTGCCCGCAGTATCGCCCGCCCCTTGCAGGAGGCCGTGCAGGCCATGGGCACAATCGCCAGTGGCGAAAGCGACCTGACCCGACGCCTGGACACCCACGGCCGTGACGAAATCACGCACTTGGGCGAGCACTTCAACCGCTTCAACGGCAAGCTTCAGGGCGTGGTCGGCCAGCTGCAGGGCGCCGCCCATGACCTAGCCAGGTCCGCCGGCCATGTCGGTGACAACGCCGGGGCGGCGCAACAGCACAGTGCCCAGCAATCACAACAGATGGAGCAGGTGGCCACGGCCGTCAACGAAGTCACCTACGCCGTGCAGGATGTGGCCAAGACAGCCGAGCAGGCCGCCGGGGAAATGCGCGCTGCGCAGCAACAAGTGCAGCATGGCCAACAGGCCATTCACGGCAGCCTGGAACAGATCGATCGGCTGTCGGCGACCATCGACCAGGCTGTCCAGGTGATTCGCGACCTGGCCGGGCACAGCACGCGCATTGGGGGTGTGCTAGACGTGATCCGCTCCATCGCCGAGCAGACCAACCTGCTCGCCCTCAACGCGGCTATCGAAGCGGCACGCGCCGGTGAACAGGGCCGTGGCTTTGCGGTGGTCGCCGACGAGGTTCGCCTGCTGGCCCAGCGCACCGCTCAGTCCACGGCCGAAATCCATACCATGATCGAGCACCTGCAAGGCCAGTCGGACGCGGCAGTGCGGGCTATCGACACCAGCAGCGAGGCTTCGCGCCAAACCATCGAGCAAGCCCGCGAAGCCGGTGCCAGCCTGGATGCCATCAGCCAGGTGCTGCACAACCTGACCGCGCTCAACGCGTCCATCGCCAGTGCCACCTTGCAGCAATCGCATGTGGTCGAAGAGATCAACCGCAATGTGCTGGATACCGCCGGCTTGTCCCAGCAGACCGCCGAGGCGGCGCGCCAGTCAAGTGATGCAGGCGCGGCGCTGGGGCGGTTGAGTGAGGAACTGGAGCAGCTGCTGCGGCAGTTCCGCGTGTAACCCTGTGGGAGCGGCCTTGCCGGGGCGCTCCTGCACTACTCCTTCCATTATCGACAAGCTACAATCGCGCCCCTCTTATCGCCTCTCCAAGGATCGCCGATGTCCGGCCTTGAACTCATCGCCGCCGTACTCGGCGTCACCGCTGTCTGGCTCACGGTCAAGCAGAACGCCTGGTGCTGGCCGATCGGGCTGGTCATGGTGTTGATCTATGGCTGGCTGTTCTTCGAGGTAAAGCTGTACTCGGGCATGTTGCTGCAAGTGGCCTACGCCCTGTTGCAGTTGTACGGCTGGTGGCAATGGAAGCGCCCGGGCCGTGCGCACGATGCCCGCCAGGTGACACGCCTGCACGCGCGCGCGCTGTGCACCGGGCTCGCACTCGGCGCACTGCTCAGCACGGCCCTCGGTGCAGCCATGGCCAACTGGACCGATGCCGCCCTGCCCTGGCTCGACGCCACGCTGACCGGCTTCAGCCTGGTCGCGCAACTGTGGATGGCACAGAAACGCCTGCAATGCTGGCCACTGTGGTTTGTGGTGGACATCGTCTATGTCGGCCAGTACCTGCATCAGCAACTGTATTTCACCGCAGGCTTCTTCGCGGTGCTCACGCTGATCGCCATACGTGGCTGGCTGGAATGGCGCCGTGACCCAGCACTGGTGCAAGCATGAAGGTGCTGGTGCTGTGCGGGCCGGAATCCAGCGGCAAGAGCTGGCTCAGTGGCGTGCTGCAGGCGCATTTCGGGGGCGTGGTGGTCGCTGAATACGTGCGCCACTTCATCGACCAGGAATGCCGCGACACCTGCTACGCCGACATCCCCACCATCGCCCAGGGCCAGCTCGTGTGGGAAGACCGCGCCCGCGCGCAAGCGCCCGAACTGTTAATCCTCGACACCCACCTGCTCAGCAACATGCTCTGGAGCCGCGCCCTGTTCGACGACTGCCCGGCCTGGCTGGAACAGGCCTTGCTTGCTCGGCACTACGACCTGCACCTGTTACTGAGCCCCCAAGGCGTGGACTGGGTTGCCGATGGCCAGCGTTGCCACCCCGACCTGAACGATCGTCAGCGCTTTTTCGACGACAGCCTGCAGTGGCTGCAACGCCATCAACAAGCGCTTTTGGTGATTGATGGCAATTGGCCGCAACGCCAGTTGCAAGCCTTGCAAGCAGTCGCTACGCTGCTTGATAGCGATGCGCCAGCCTGCCCCACCGAGTGTTAAGCCACTGACACACCCTGGTGGGTGATAGTCCCCGCAAATGCGGGGGTTGCCCCTGTTCCGGGGGCAGTGTCAACCTCGTGAAACACCCCTGCAAAAATCCCTCCAGGCACGGCCTGTGCTGGCTTTGCCAGTGCCTGGCCAAATGCTCTGTTTCAGCGGTGATACAAAAAAAG
The DNA here is from genome assembly GCF_024748985.1 of Pseudomonas sp. B21-031. Lineage (NCBI taxonomy): Bacteria > Pseudomonadati > Pseudomonadota > Gammaproteobacteria > Pseudomonadales > Pseudomonadaceae > Pseudomonas > Pseudomonas sp. B21-031. The sequence continues at coordinate 3,262,180 of NZ_CP087181.1, forward strand.
CCGCTCTTCTTCAGCTTTTCTTCCCAACGTGTTGATTCAACAGCATTAACTGAAAGCGGCACACCTTCTGCTCTCTTATTCGCAACGCTGAATAGGGCCAGCGCTCAAAAGAAGGAATTGCCATCGTGGGGAATTTTGATAAAGGCATTTATCGGCTCCTGCTGGTCAGTAGCATCGTCGGATCGGGTTTGAGCCTGCCTGCCCAGGCCGAGAATGGGATCATCACCATTACCCGCGATGTGCAGACGCGCAACGCGACCATCCCGCCGCTGATTCCCGACCCCAGCCCGACCACCGTCAACGCCAACCCGTCGGCGCAGATTCTCAAGCAAACCCATGAGCTGAGCGATGGCGACTTTGCCAACATCAGCAGCGGTGCCGGTATCAGCGCCCTGGTCACGCAACAGACCAACAACATTGGCGGCAACGTCACAAACCAGACGCAACTGCCCAACCTCGCTGCTGGGCGCGGCTCAGGTTCAGGCAACGGCATCTCCAACATGGTCAACTCAAGCGTGCAACGCGGCCTGGCCCCCTTGCAAATCCTGACGGGAGGCAAGTGAGATGAGGCATACGCTGCTGATCCTGGCCACGCTCTGCAGTGCGCCGGCTTTTGCGCAATCCCCCGTGATCAACAACGCCAACATCGACGATTCGGGCAGCCAATACCAGGGCAACCTCACCGTCAACCAGGCAGCCGGCGACCTGCAGCAGCAGGCTAACGCCCGCGCCATCGCCGTGGGCCATGAGGCCAGCGCCTCCACCCAGATACGCCAGCGGCTCGGCACCGCAGTCGACCGCAACATGGATGCCACCGCCAGCATCCAGGGCAATGCTTTCAGCCAAGGCAGCGGCGCCCTGGGCGTCAACCAGAGCGCCGGTGCCAGCACCCAGCAAGCCAACGCACTGCGCATCAGCCTCAGTACTCAACCGCAAAGCATCGACGACAGCGTCCTCATGCAACAGAACGTGGCGCTGCTCAACAACTCCGATCCAGCTGACACCGCACCCGGCCATCGCCAGGTCACGACCAGTGACCAGGCATTCACCGGTAGCCGTGGGGTGATTCAGGTGAATCAGAGTGCCGGGGTGGGAAACCGAATGGCCAACACCTTGAGCATACGGGTCGCGGATTGACCCAAACAGTTAAGAACAACACTTAACCTAAATAAAGTACGGAGAATCACCATGAAACCCTCGATGGCAATCAAGCCTCTGGTTTTCGCAATTGCTGCGGTCATGGCTGTTGCTGTACAAGCTGGGCAAAACGATCGGCGTAATGACCATCACAACGGCCACCACAACAATGGTCAGCACACGCCTCCACCCACCAAGATTCCTGTGTATGCAACGGCCAATGCCTTGGATAGCCAAAGCAGCACCGGCAACAGGATCACCAACCAAGGCACCGTCAACGAAGCCGAGATGAGCAGCTCCGCCACCGGTGCCAGCGGCAACGTCGGGGTCAACGTGGCAGCCGGTAACGGCAACCAACAAGACAACGCCGCCGCCATCGCCAACGCAGCCTCCGACTCGAGCCTGGACAACAGCTTCGTGTTCGGCACCGCCGAAGCCACTGCGGACGTTCGCCAGTTCAGCAACAACAACCGGGTCGACAACTGGTCTACCCAATCGTCTGCGGTGATGAGCGGCTCGGGTGACGGCTCCTCCGGTAACGTAGGCGTCAACATTGCAGGCGGCGACCTCAACCAACAGAAAAACACCATGGCGATCGCCAACACCAATGCGCCATTGGGTAATGCCACCGCAACCGCCTCTGCCGACCAGAACGGCCCAGGCCTGACCGTAAACAATGGCGCCGACCGCACCTACCGTGTGGACACGCTGACCTTCACCACGTCGGCCAGCGGTTCGAGCTCTCGCGATGGCTCGTTCACCTCCAGCGATGACCGCAGCTCATCCTCGAGCTTCAGCGTGGCGGGCGCCCAAAGCGCCAGCAACAATGGCTCTAGCTCCTGGAACTCCAGTGGCTCGGCCAGTTCGAACGCCAGCGGCTCCAACAGCTCCAACGCCAGCGGGTCGAACAGCGCCACTGCCAGCGGCTCCAATAGCTGGAACGCCAGCGGCTCTGCCAGCGCCAACGCCAGCTCGTCCAGCAGTGCCAGCCTGAACGCTACCCTGGCTGCTGCCGCCGATGCGACGCGCACTGTGACCACCGACGATGGCCGTCGTGAACGCACCCGTACCGACAGCTTCGATGCTTCGCTCAATGCGTCGCTCGATGCTTCGATCGACAAGTCGCATGAAAGCGCCTACGACTCGTCGTTCGAAAAAGCGTTCGACTCCTCCTACGACAAGACCCGCAACTCTTCGTACGACAAGTCTCGCGACTCTTCGTACGAGAAGTCCCGCGACTCTTCGTATGAGAAAGCCCACGATTCTTCTTACGCAAACGCTTCGGAGTCTGCGTACGAAAAATCGGGCGAAAAAGCCAATCAATCGTCTAACGACGTGTCGAAAAGCTTCAGCGAAAGCAGCTCGTATGACCTGAGCAACACCGTGTCCTTCCAAGTGCTGACCCCAACCGGCTGGGCCAACCCTGTGACCAACACTGCAACCCTGAGCGGTTCGGTGAATGGTGGCAGCGGCAACCTGGGCGTCAACGTGGCAGCAGGTGTGGGCAACCAGCAAAGCAACTCGCTGGCCATCTCCAACACCTCGTTCTAACGGCTGTAGCCTCGAGGCCCCCTGCGGGGGGCCTTTTTCAACCAGAACAAGAAGGCACCCGATCATGCGTATTTTCGCCTTGGCGTTTTTGCTGTGCCTGGCCAGCGTGAGCGAAGCTGCACAAATGCCGTTGTCCGTGCTGCCCGGTGGCGCGGTGGTGTTCAAACCCATCCAGAGTGTGCGCGAGCGCAAGTTCGCCGATCTGGTGCAACAAAAAACCGACTTCAGTTGTGGCGCCGCGGCGCTGGCCACCATCCTGCGCCAGGCCTACTGGCTGGACGTGGACGAACAACACATCATCGAAGGCATGCTGGCGCACGCCGATCAAGACCTGGTGCGCACGCAGGGCTTCTCCATGCTCGACATGAAACGCTACGTGGAAAGCCTGGGCATGCGCGCCCGTGGGTACCGGGTAGCACCCGAAACCCTGACCAGCGTGCGTATCCCGGTCGTGGTGCTGATGGACATCCGTGGCTACAAGCACTTTGTGGTCATGCAAAAGGTCGACAACGGCTGGGTGTACATCGGTGACCCTGTGCTGGGCCACAAGCGCTTCAAGGTCGAGGACTTCCTCAAGGGCTGGAACGGCATCATCTTCGCCGTGATCGGCCAGGGTTATGACAAGGGCAATGCCCTGCTCGACCCGCCTCTGCCACTGACTGCCAAGGGCCGCGTCAATAACTTCACCCCGGTACAGGATGCAGAGCTGCTGGATTTCGGCTTCATCAAAAGCGACTTTTTCTAACGGTTCTTCTAACGATAGGGAGCACGACGCTCCGGGAGCATCCAATGAAGATTCCATTCTGGCTAGCCGTGGCATGCCTGGCCGCCAGCTTACCGACCCACGCACAGCCGCTCACCCCCATCGAGCTGAAGGATCAGGAGTTGGCGAACCTGCGCGGGCGCTATGTGATGCCGGGGCGGATCGTCAGCTTCGGCATCGTCATGACCAGCACCTGGCAGAATGCCAAGGGCGACGTGATCGGTGCATCGTCGACGCTGCAAGTGCAGCAAAACACCATTAAACCCCAGTTCTATGTGTCGATGATCGACGAAAAAGGGACCAGTGCGGCGCATTCGCAAAGTGCCAGCCCTGCGCCCGGCACCGGTGCGGTCAGCGGCGGCAGCGGGCTGAACACCACCGAAGGGGTGACCCAGGTGGTGCGTGCCGCGGGCGACAACAACACCGCCTATAACAATGTCGACATCAACGTCACCAAGGCCAACCAGGCGCCCGTGGCCCAGCCGCAGGGCCAGGCACTGACCGCAGGCTCGACCCTGGTCGGCGAAAACGGCGCAGGCGCGCTGAGTGTTTCGTCCACCGGCGTGGGCGTGCAGCTCAACATCAATGCCGCCAACAACCAGGGCAGCACCGTGCAACGCCTGGCCCAAGGGGGCCTGATGCAGAACACGACGTTGCTTGGCAACGGCAACCAGGTCAGCAACCTCACCTCCCTCAACGTCGTCATGCGCGAGAACGTACCCACGGCCGCTTCGCTGAACGGTAGCCTCGACCAGCTCAAAGGTCTTCGCACTCTCGGATACTGATCTACGCTCAGTCTCATCAAAAGTAGTCGGAAGGGACGGCAAATCCATGCACCGATCGTTAACGTTCAGAGCTTTTGTCTGTTTGACTACCCTGGCCCCATCCACCGCCCTTTATGCAGCAGTCGACCCACAGGTTGAGGCCCTGAAACAAGAATTGATGGCGTTGAAACAGCGCTACGAAGCGCAGCAGCAAGCGTTGATGGTCCTTGAACAGCGGGTTCGCCAGGTGGAGGAGACCCCTGCGGCGCCGCAGCCTAAACGGTTGACCAAATCCCCGGCCGAAACGGTCAAAGGTGGCCAGACCGTCGCCGCCGGGGCGCCAGGCACCACCGGCAGCTCCTATGGCCAATCGCTCAAGGACGATTCCGAACCTGCGCAAAGTGTGTCCAACCTGTACGACGAGGCCAGCGGTTTCTTCGGGGGCGGCAAGTTCAGCTTCGAAACCGGCGTCACCTACACCCATTACGACACCCGCGCACTGGTGCTCAACGGTTTCCTTGCGCTGGACTCGATTTTCCTCGGCAACATCAACCTGGACCGCATCAAGGCAGACAACTGGACCCTGGACATGACCGCCCGCTACAACCTGGCGCAGCGCTGGCAGTTCGACATTAACGTCCCAGTGGTCTACCGCGAATCGACCTACTCGTCTGGCGGCGCAGGCGGTGCAGCCCCGGTCACCAGCGATGAAACCGTTACCCGCGACCCAGAAATCGGCGACATCAACGTCGGCGTTGCCTACAAGTTCATGGACGAGTCCGAAAACTGGCCCGATGCAGTGGCGACACTGCGGGTCAAGGCCCCCACCGGCAAGGACCCATACGGCATCAAGCTGCGCGAGGTGCCAGGCAACGACAACCTGTCGGTGCCAGAAAGCCTGCCGACCGGCAACGGCGTATGGGCGATCACACCGGGCATCTCGCTGGTCAAGACGTTCGACCCCGCCGTGCTCTTCGGCAGCCTCTCCTACACCTACAACATGGAAGACTCGTTCAGCGACATCAGCCCCCAGGTCAACAGCAAGGTACCGGGTGACGTGAAACTCGGCGACTCCTGGCAAGTCGGTGCCGGTATCGCCTTTGCCTTGAACGAGAAGATGAGCATGTCGTTCTCGGTTTCCGACCAGTTTGCGCGCAAGAGCAAGATCAAGCCGGATGGCGGCGACTGGCAATCGATCAGCAACAGCGATTACAACTCAGCCAACTTCAACATCGGCATGACCTTTGCGGCCAGCAACAACCTGACCATCGTGCCCAACCTCTCGATTGGCCTGACCGACGATGCGCCAGACTTCTCCTTTAGCCTCAAATTCCCCTACTACTTCTGACCCCAAGCCGCCTGCCGGGCCTGCGCAAGCTGGCCCGGCATTTGGTTACCAGCCTTGTAGCCCGCCGTTTTCCCTGGCCCAGCCTGTTATCATTCAGCACAGTTGCATGACGATTTAATGGCAAAAGGGAAGTTTTCTGTGAAGAACCTGTTCGACCACCCACGCACCCGGCTCGTCGCTTTGGCGGGCCTGGTGCTGGTGATCCCACTGGGTACGCGCGCCATGCTGGGTTGGTCCAACCCGCTCGGCTATCTGTCCGACCTGGCCCTCGGCAGCCTGCTGGTCTTGCTGCTGCATCGCCGGCCGTGGTGGCTGGCGTTGCCGGTTCTGCTGGCCTGGGCGGCGCTCTGGGTGGCGTCGGCCGAGCTGGTGAGCGCGGTGGGCAGGCTGCCCACCAGCGCCGACCTCGGCTACCTGACCGACTCCCAATTCATGGAAAACTCAACCGGCGGCGGCCTCGCGCATGGCTGGTTGCCCTGGCTCTTGGCGGCCGGCCTGCTGGGCTGGTTGCTCAGCGTCTGGGGCAGCCGCGGCCAACGCGTCGCTCCCCTGCCCCGCAAGGCCTGGGCAGTTACGCTGCTGCTGTTTGGCGCGCACTGGGGCAGCCAACACCTGGCACCTTCCGATGCCGAGCAGTGGCGGCAGTACAACCTCTCCCATCAGTTGCTGTCGGCCGGTGTCGGCAGCCTGCAGCGCCAGGCACTGGGCTGGGCCGGCCAGGAGCAGGTGGTCACGCCCTTGCCCAGCAGTGGCCTGACCCAGTCCGACCTGCACGGCCAGAAGCTGCTCAAGGCACCGGGCAGTGCACGCAACCTGTTGGTCATCACCGTCGAAGGCATCCCCGGGGCCTACATTCGCCCCAACCGCCAGGCCCTGCACAGCCGCTTCGACGAAGATCTGATGCCAAAGCTCAGCCGTTGGGCCGAGCGCGGCATGAACACCCCAGACTATGTGCTGCACACCCACCAGACCATCCGTGGCCTGTACGCGATGCTGTGTGGTGATTACGACAAGCTGGCCAACGGCACGCCAAAGGGCGTCGAACTGCTGACCCAGAACGACCGTAACCAGGCCTGCCTGCCGGCGCAGTTGCGCCAGGCCGGCTTCACCACCCACTACCTCCAGGGTGCTGGGCTGCGCTTCATGGCCAAGGACCGCATCATGCCGCACATCGGCTTCGATTCGGTGCATGGCCTGGAGTGGTTCCGCAACAAGAACTACCTGGAATTCCCTTGGGGCAAGGACGACCGCGCCTTCTTCGAAGGTGCCCTGGACTATGTCGGCCAGCTGAGGAAACAAGACAAACCCTGGATGCTGACCCTGCTGACCGTGGGCACTCACCAGCCTTATTCGGCACCGGCGGCTTACCTCGAGCGCTACGACACGCCCAAGCAGGCTGCCGTCGCCTACCTGGACGATGCAATCGGCGCGTTTCTCGATAACCTCGAACGCCAGGGTGTGCTCAAGGACACCCTGGTGGTAGTCACCTCCGACGAGTCCCACGGCATAGACGGTGTGCGCTTGGCATCCTCGTGGGGTTTTAACCTCACCCTGGCGCCGGAGCAGGCGGAGCTACCCACTATCAAGCGCGGCACCTATGGCCATATCGACCTGACCACGTCGCTGCTCGACTACTTCGCCTTGCCGATCCCGGTTGCACTGGGTGGCCGCTCGCTGTACCGCGATTACGACACCGGGCGCGAGATGATCTCCTACACCAACGGCATGCTGCGTTACCACAACGGCCAAGGCGTGTTCACCGAATGCGACTTCCAACAGCGCTGCCGACGTTATGCCAGCGAAGGTTTCATCGCCGACCAGGCGCGATACCTCGGCACCGGTGACGACATGCTCGGCCAGCAGGTCGTTACCCTGGCCGGCACCCTCGACCAGTCGCTACTGCAAACGCCGCTCAACCTGCGCTACCAGTTCGGCGGCCCCTCACCGATAAAGTTGCGCAAGCGCATTCACGATGACTGGGCCGACAACCTGATCGGTGCGCAGTACCTGGAGATGCCCGGCGGCTCGCACACCCGTGTTCGGGTCAAGGTGCGCTCGCTGGACCCACGTCGTGCGGCCTACATTCAGCTCAAGGCCAAGCAGCTGGAGCAAGATGTGCCATTGGGGCTGCCAGAAGAAATCCGCGTGACGGCGGATCAGCCACTAGAGATGGAGTTCAGCTTTGACAACCCGACCGAGCGCAAGGCGTTTTCCTTCCACCTGCTGGGGTATGGCGGCGGTGCGGTCGAAGTCAGCGACTTCAGTGTGATTACCGCATTACCTGGGGAAAGCGACGCGCCGGATGAACTGACCGACGACCCTATCGCCCATTCGGGCTGACGCCAGGCCCACCGTTCATCGCACCACCTTCGATGCCTGTCGATCTGGCCCTGCCCCGCTCGACCAGTGCTGAATCCCTACCATGGAGTCAGCACCATGAGCAGTGAAAACAGGCATGAGGTGGTCTCCCGCAGCCAGTGGCTGGCAGCACGCCGGCAGCTGTGGCTGCACGAAAAAGCCTTCACCCATCAACGCGACGCGCTGGCGGCAGCACGTCGCGCTTTGCCCTGGGTGAAGGTCGAACAACCCTATCGATTCCAGGGGCCGGAGGGCGAACTGAGCCTGGCCCAACTGTTCGCCGGGCGCAGCCAGCTGTTGCTCTATCACTTCATGTTCGCCGAGGGTTGGCGTGAAGGTTGCCCCGGCTGCTCTTTCCTGGCTGACCATTTTGACGGTGCGAACCTGCACCTGGCGCACCACGATGTATCCCTGGTGGCCGTCTCCCGGGCGCCCTACGCCGAGTTCCAGGCATTTCGCCAGCGCATGGGCTGGCAGTTTCCCTGGTACTCGTCCGCAGGTAGCGGGTTTAATGAAGACTTTGGCGTCAGCGTGGGCAGCGATGGGCCTCGGCAGTACAACTATGAGCCCTATGAAGGCAGCGAAAGCGAGTTGCCGGGGCTGAGTGCGTTCTACCTTGACGCGGACGGCAGCGTGTACCACACGTACTCAACCTATGCCCGCGGGCTGGACATTCTGGTCAATACCTACAACTTCCTCGACATTGCGCCGTTGGGGCGTAACGAGGCCGGGACCATGGACTGGGTGCGGCACCATGACCGCTATGAAGGGCAGACCGGCACAGCGCATTGTTGCCATGACTGATGCAAACCTACCCTGAATGGTGCCCTGTAGGAGCAGCCTTGTGCTGCGAAGAGGCCGGTGAAAGCAGCGAACATTCACTGTGTAGCCGCCGGCCTCTTCGCAGCACAAGGCTGCTCCTACACCCGGCTAGCCGCGCACGCCAAGCATGCCGCGCTCAACGATGAAATCGATCACCGCCTGCAGCCCTTCGCCCTTCTTCAGGTTACTGAATGTCCATGGCCGCTGTGGGCGCATGCGCTGGGTGTCGCGCTCCATCACCTCCAGCGATGCACCGACGTAAGGCGCTAGGTCGGTCTTGTTGATCACCAGGAAGTCGGACTTGGTAATCCCCGGTCCGCCCTTGCGCGGGATCTTCTCACCCTCGGCAACATCGATGACGTAGATGGTCAGGTCGGCCAGCTCCGGGCTGAAAGTGGCGCTGAGGTTGTCGCCACCGCTCTCCACGAAGATAACCTCAAGGTTACCGAACTTGCGCGCCAAGGCCTCCACGGCCGCCAAGTTCATCGAGGCGTCTTCGCGGATCGCCGTGTGTGGGCAGCCGCCGGTTTCCACGCCGACAATGCGCTCAGGCTCCAGTGCACCGGCCTCGGTGAGGATGCGTTGGTCCTCTTTGGTGTAGATGTCGTTGGTCACCACGGCAATCTGATAATGATCGCGCATGGCCTTGCACAGGGCTTCGAGCAGCGCGGTCTTGCCGGAACCGACCGGGCCGCCGACACCGACGCGCAGGGGTTGTTGATAGCTTTGCATGAAGGCAGTCCTCAGGAGCGGAACAAACGGGTGTATTGGGTTTCATGTCGCGATGAAGCAATCGCCAGCAATGGCAGGCCGCCACCGAGCTGGTCATCGCCCAGGGCCAGCGCCTGGTCGAGTACGGCGGGCAAGTCCTGGCCAAGGTCGCGCAACAAGGTTTGCGCCGCCTGTTGGCCGAACGGCACCAGCTTGACCCCAGCCATCACTGCGCCTTCGAGCCAGGCGAAGCCAATGCCCAGCGCCAATTGACGCAGCGGGATCGACCAGTAGGCGCCGAGCCAGGCCATACCGCCCAGTTGGCTGAGTTCGAGGCTGGCCCGCCAGGCGGGGTCCTGCCCCAGCTGCCAGCCATCGAGCAGGCGTGCCAGCGCCGAGCCCCGCTGTTGTTCTTCCAGGCGCAATTCCGCGGTTTCTCGGTTGGCCAGCAGAAAGCGGCTCCAGTGGCTGAATGCCTGGGCATCCGCGGTAAGGCAGGCGTGATACAGGCGTGCCAGCACGGGCCAGTCGACGCAGCCCAAGGTGTCGTGCAACTGCTCGCGCTGCCAGGCACTGAAGCTGGCGATATCCTGCACCCAGCCCGCTTCGACGGCCCATTCCAGGCCTTGCGAGTAGGTGAACCCACCCACCGGCAAACCCGGGCTGGCCAGTTGCAGCAAGCGCAACAGCGCCAGGTCGCTGTCCATCAACCGGCCAGCACCAGTGCGGCGCCGGCCAGCAGGCCACCACCAAAGGCTTTTTGCAGGCCGCTGTGGCGGCGCAGCAGGCAACCCACCGCGTACCCGGCCACCAGCAGCAGGCCGCTGACGGTCACGAAGCCAGCACTGAACTGCCAGAACGCGCTGGGCGTGGCTTCAACGCCATGCGCCCAGCCGTGAAACAGGGCGAACACCGGCATGGCCAACGCCAGTAACAGCTGGCGGCTAGGCAGCAACAGGGCCCCGGCGGCGACCAGCAACGACACGCTGATCATGGTTTCCATACCCTGCACATCCCCAAACAGGTGGCCGCACACCGCGCCACCAAACATTGCCGCCAGGGTTGCCAAGGGCAAGGTCAGTTTGCGTTGGGTCAGCGCAGCCAGCACGCCAGTGCCCAACAGCATCAGCAAGTGGTCCAGGCCGGTCAGCGGGTGCAGCAGGCCGTCCTGCAACGGGTTGCTGTCGTGGCCGGGGTGGGCGAAGGCCGGCACCGCCAGCATCAGCAGAAACAGGGCAAACGTCTTTTTCATCAGTAGCTCCAGGGCAGTTCAGGAATGGGCTGGCAGGCGCACGAACGGGTGGTCGTTGCCATGGCTGTGGCTATGGCTGTGCGGCGCGCTCTGGTAGGCGCCAGCCTCAGGTTCGAACGGTGCCTGTTCGGTTTCCACCGTCAGGCCCAGGCCACGCAGCATGTCGTCCAGCACATAGTCGTGCTGGTAGCGCAGCAGGCCGGGTTCGATCTGCAGCGGCACATGACGGTTGCCCAAGTGGTAGGCGGCCCGTGCGAGCAAGTGCGGGTCGGCGCAACGTACCGTCGAAACCGTTTCTGGTGCGGCCAGCACGCGAATGACCTGGCTGCCATCGGCATCGGCCAGCAGTTCACCGCCACGCAGCAGGTGGCCACGCGCGAGCATCAGCCCGGCGTCGCGACCGTCGTCGAGGGTTACCCGCAGGCGGCTCTTGATGCGGCTGTCCACATCCAGGGTGACGGTGCCGGTTTCGGCAAGCGCGCCCGGTTCGGTGATCCGGCGAGTCAGGACTATCATCTGTGCTCCTTCAGAACAGGAAGTAACGCTGGGCCAGCGGCAGTTCGCTGGCCGGTTCGCACACCAGCAACTCGCCGTCGGCACGCACCTGGTAGGTCTGCGCATCGACTTCGATGACGGGCTGCAAGGTGTTGTGGACCATGTCGGCCTTGCGCACCCGTCGGCAGCCGTGGGCCACACCGATCAAGCTGCGCAGGTTGAGTGTTTCGGCCAGGCCGCTGTCCATGGCGGCCTGCGGCAGAAAGGTCATCCGCGTGGCGTGCCGCGCCGCGCCCAGGGCGCCGAACATCGGCCGGTAGTGCACGGGTTGCGGGGTCGGGATCGAGCCATTGATATCACCCATGGGCGCGGTGACGATCATCCCGCCCTTGATCACCAAGGCGGGCTTGACCGCAAAAAAGGCCGGGGCCCACAGCACCAGGTCAGCCAGCTTGCCCACCTCCACAGAGCCCACTTCATGGGCAATGCCGTGGGTCAACGCTGGGTTGAGGGTGTACTTGGCGATGTAGCGCTTGACCCGGAAGTTGTCGCTGTAGCTGTTGTCCGGCGCCAGAGGCCCACGGCGCAGCTTCATCTGGTGCGCCACCTGCCAGGTGCGCAGTACCACTTCCCCCACACGGCCCATGGCCTGGGAGTCGGACGAGGTCATGGCGAAGGCGCCCATGTCGTGCAGGATGTCTTCGGCAGCGATGGTCTCGCGACGGATGCGCGACTCGGCGAACGCCACGTCCTCGGCGATGCTCGGGTCCAGGTGATGGCAGACCATGAGCATGTCGAGGTGCTCGTCGACTGTGTTGACGGTGTACGGCAAGGTCGGGTTAGTCGAGGACGGCAGCACGTTGGCTTGCCCTGCGGCGCGGATGATGTCTGGCGCATGGCCACCGCCCGCGCCCTCGGTATGGAAGGTGTGGATCGTGCGGTCGCCAATGGCCGCCAGTGTGTCTTCGATGCAGCCGGACTCGTTGAGGGTGTCGGTGTGGATCGCCACCTGGATGTCCATTTCCTCGGCCACGCCCAGGCAACAGTCGATGGCTGCCGGGGTCGACCCCCAGTCCTCGTGCAGTTTCAGGCCGACGGCGCCCGCCGCAATCTGCTCGCGCAATGCTTCGGGGCGCGACGCATTGCCTTTGCCCAGCAGGCCGATATTGATGGGCAGGCTGTCGGCGGCCTGGAGCATGCGCGCCAGGTACCATGGGCCAGGGGTGCATGTGGTGGCGTTGGTACCGGTGGCCGGCCCCGTGCCGCCACCGATGAAGGTGGTGACACCGCTGGTAAGCGCCTCCTCCACCTGCTGCGGGCAGATGAAGTGGATGTGCGAATCGATGCCGCCAGCAGTGACGATCTTGCCTTCTGCAGCGATCACCTCGGTGCCTGGGCCAACTGGCACGGTGACCCCTGGTTGCACATCGGGGTTGCCGGCCTTGCCAATGGCAGCGATGCGGCCGTGCTTGACGCCGATGTCTGCCTTGACGATACCCCAGTGATCGATGATCAACGCGTTGGTCAGCACCAGGTCCATGGCTTCGGCCGCCAGCATCTGGCCTTGCCCCATGCCATCGCGGATGACCTTGCCACCGCCGAACTTGACCTCTTCGCCATACACGGTGAAATCTTTCTCGACCTCCACCCACAGCGCGGTATCGGCCAGGCGCACACGGTCGCCCACGGTGGGGCCGAACATGTCGGCATAGGCCTGGCGAGAAATACGGCTCATACCCTGCCCTCCAGTGCGCCCATCACCTTGCCCTGGAAGCCATAGACCTCGCGCTTGCCGGCATAGGCAACCAGTTGCACGGTGCGTGCCTGGCCCGGCTCGAAGCGCACGGCAGTGCCGGCTGGAATGTCCAGGCGAAAGCCCAAGGTAGGCGCACGCTCGAACACCAGTGCGTCGTTGACCTCGTAGAAGTGGTAGTGCGAGCCGACCTGCACGGGCCGATCGCCGTGGTTGGCCACGCTGACGCTCACCGTCGCGCGGCCGCTGTTAAGCTCGATGTCGCCGCCGGCGACCTGGATTTCACCTGGGATCATGCTGGGCTCCTGGGCTGTATCAGACGATGGGGTCATGCACGGTCACCAGCTTGGTGCCATCGGGGAAGGTCGCCTCGACCTGTACGTCGTGGATCATTTCAGCGACGCCAGGCATGACCTGCTCATGGCTCAACACTTCACGGCCCAGGCTCATCAGCTCGGCCACCGTGCGGCCATCGCGGGCGCCCTCCAGCACGGCGGCACTGATCAGCGCCACCGCTTCCGGGTAGTTGAGTTTCAGGCCGCGGGCCAGGCGCCGCTCCGCCAGCAACGCGGCGGTGAACAGCAGCAGTTTGTCTTTCTCTCTTGGGGTCAGCTCCATGGCGCTTCTCTCAGGTAGCCCAGATACGCGGCGGGCATGCTGGCAGGCCGAGGACGGCCGGGCGCAAGGCATGCCAGAGGCGTTGCAAGGTGTGTTGCAGGTGTTGGTTGTCGTGGTCGAGCAGGCGGATGACCAGCAGCGAGCCGATCAGGGTGGCGCCAGCGGGATTGTCCAGCTCATCGAGCAAGGCCCGGACGTGTTCCAGCAGCGCAGCGCCCGCCGGGGCGGCGCAAAAGGTGGCGACCAAGGGATGCCCACCGAGCTTGCCTAATTGCCCGCCTTCAATGCGCAGGCGCTCGTACAGGCCTGGGTCATCGGGCATTTCGATGTGCAAGCGGCTGTCGAGGGCGCCGTGATCGAAGCGCTCATTCATCACCGGGCGGCCCAGGCACAGGGTTTCCCAGGCCAGCAACCGGGCGCCTGGCGCCAGGGTGAAGCGGCTGTCGAGGCTGGCACAGGCACCGGCGAAGAAAATACTGTCTTGAGGCAGCCATTCCAGGGTGCTGTCGGCGGCCAGGTGAAAACGCTGGGCAAGCCGTGCGGTCGGGCCAATGCTGCGGTAGAACTTGCTCGCGCCGGGCATGGTCAGCAAGGCGTGGCTGCCAGGGTCAAGGTGGATGTCGAGTTCCAGCCGGTCACCGGCAACGATGCCGCCGGGCGGATGCAGCACATAGACGTGGCACGGCGCGCCCTCGGGATAGAAAGGCCGCTGCACCAAAAGAGGTCCGAAATGCCGCCGCGCACCAAGGCGGGTCACACCGTCGCGCTGGGTAAAGCGCAACTGCAGGAAGGCGCTCCAGCCTGCGTCGTCGTGTTGTTGTTCGATCTGCTCCGCGAGCGACATCCTGCGGCCCCTGATATCCGTGGCCTGGTGGCCGTTTAGAGGGTCATGCAGGCGGCGCTTGACGGCTGCCAGCCTGACCACTCGATCAAATTCTCAGGCTGGATATAGCAGGTTGCGGGCCAACTACGCAGGTGAACAAAAATGAAATCGTCAGTGCGACCGCTCTGGCATCGGGCACACAGGGGTGGCGCGCACAAAGCCAGGGCGCACGAAGGCCCTGTTTCGGTGCCAGAATGTAATGAGGTTTGCTTTTTGTAGGAGCAGCCTTGTGCTGCGAAGAGGCCGGTGTGAGCACCTGCAATCTCCACTGCTTACACCGGCCTCTTCGCAGCACAAGGCTGCTCCTACAGACAGCTATGCAGTGAGGCGTCAGTAATCGAAGCGGTCTACCGCCCGCCGCCGTTCGTTGTCATCTCGGCGGTCATAACTGGCCGTGGTCTGGATATTGGCATGGTGCGCGAGCTTCTGGGCAATCGACAGGTCGTGCTCTTCAATAACCCGGGTGATGAACGCACGGCGAAAATCATGGGGCATGATCTTCACACCCACCTGGGCACCGCGCTGGCGCGCAATGTAGTAGATCGCATGCTTGGTGATGCGGGCGCGGGTAATGTGGTTGCCCCGGCGAATGCGGTTGAACAGGAACGGGTCGTCGGATGCCCCCTCCGGCAAATCGTTGCGACGCAGGTCCAGCCACGCCTGCAGCTTTTCGAACGCCCAAGGCGGCGCATACTTGATCAACTGCCGGTTGCCCTTGCCAAGCACCTGTAGGCTGCGTGCATCGAAGTCGACCTGGTCCAGGTCGATGTCGACCGACTCCGACTTGCGCATGCCGGTACCGTACAGCAAGGCAATGATCGCCGCGTCGCGCACACCTTGCGGCCGAGGGTCGGCCGCGCACACGTCCATCAACTCACGGATCAGGCTGCGCCGCAGGTTGCGCCCCGGTGGCAGGCGGCTACCAGTGGCCGGCTTGACCTCGCGGATCCTCAACAGCTGCTCATGGTCGATCAGGCCCTGGCGCCACGCCTCGTTCATCACCCCACGCACCGCATTCACATACAGCGACGAACTGTTAGGGGCGTAACCATCCTCGCGCAATGCCGCTACCAGGCCGATGACATGCCCAGGTTCAAGCAAGTGCCACGGTACATCGACAAGGTTGCAGTCGACAAAACCCAGCCGGTCGGCAGCGTCCTGAAGGATGTAGCGCATGGTTTGCTGGCTCGACGGTGCCAGGCGGGCCATGTACTGCAGCAGCGGGTTTTTCGAGAGATCGGTCACAACGTGAATCCTGTAGCGACGCTTGGACCGGTACGGGGACAGGCACAGCGTGAAACGAGTCAATACGACATACAAACAAGTACAAATGACAACAATAAGTTGAAGTCATTCGGACTAGGCACAGTGCCATCACCTTGATATTCAAGGGATTTGAAGATGGCACGGATCGTGATCTTACCCCAATTACCGCCC
Organism: Pseudomonas sp. B21-031; assembly: GCF_024748985.1. Lineage (NCBI taxonomy): Bacteria > Pseudomonadati > Pseudomonadota > Gammaproteobacteria > Pseudomonadales > Pseudomonadaceae > Pseudomonas > Pseudomonas sp. B21-031. Next base: position 3,278,072 of record NZ_CP087181.1, read on the forward strand.
ACTGAACGAACGAAGGCCCGCTCATGCTTGTGCAACCTGTCACTGCTCGTCCGCGCCAAGCCGTCTGGGGCTTGGGTTTTCGCCCGTTCTTTCTGGGCGGAACTTTATTCGCACTGATGGCCTTGTTGCTCTGGGCAGGCGTGCTCGCAGGCGTGCTTGCCCCCTCCCCACCCGGCGGCATGCTTGCCTGGCACCGGCATGAAATGCTGTACGGCTTTGCTACTGCCATCGTCGCGGGCTTTTTGCTGACTGCCGTGCAGAACTGGAGCGGCATCCCAGGTTTGAGTGGGCGAGCGTTGCAGGGGTTATTCCTGCTCTGGCTGCTGGGCCGGGCGAGTTGGTTTCTGCCGTTACCGGGCAGTGTGCTGGTGTTGATACAGGGCAGCTTCCTCCCCTTGGTAGCCCTCACTCTGGCACGCCCGATCGTGCAACGGCGCTTGCGCAACAATTACCCGATCATCGGCCTGGTCTGCCTGATTGCAGCCTGCCAGTGGCTGACACTGGTCGGCTGGCTGCGCCAGGACGAACTCTGGCAACGCCGCGGCGTGTTTGCAGGGCTATGGCTGGTTGCCGCGATGATGACCATGCTGGGGGGGCGGGTCATCCCGTTTTTCACCCAACGAGGCTTGGGCCACACAGCCCCAACCCCTTCCCAACCCTGGCTTGATCGCGCGTGCCTGCTGCTGAGCGTGGCGGTGCCCCTGGTGTTTGCCAGTGGCGCTGCGGACATTCGGCATACCGGCCTCGGCGTGCTGTTCGCTGCCCTGTTCGCCCTGCACGCTAGCCGCCTGGTGCTTTGGCATGACCGGAACTTGTGGCGGGTACCGCTGCTGTGGTCGCTGCACCTGGCCTACGCCTGGCTGGCAGCCGCTTGCCTGGGCATGGCGCTGTGGCATGCCGGGCTAGACTTCAATGTCAGCCTCGTGACTCATGCATTGACCATCGGTGCCATGACCGGGCTGATCATGGCAATGATGGCGCGCGTCAGCCTGGGGCATACCGGCCGAGCGCTTAGCGTGCCAAAAAGCGTAGTCTGGGCCTTAGTAATGCTGCAACTGGCCGCGTTGTCGCGGGTTGTATTAACCGTGTTCACGCCACTAGGGGTAAGCCTTTCTGCACTCTGCTGGAGCCTGGCGCTACTGCTGTTCCTCTGGCACTACCTGCCTATCCTGCTGCGGCCAAGGGTCGACGCAATGCCGGGTTAGCTCAGCGCCGCCGGCCACCAACTGGGAAACATCTGCTGAACCCGCGGCTCGGCAAAGCGTTCGTCGATCAGCACCAGCACGCCTTGGTCCTGATCCCCCCGAATGACCCTGCCCGCCGCCTGAATGACCTTGCGCACGCCCGGATAGAGGTAGGCATAGTCAAAGCCCGCGCCAAACTGACGCCCCAGGCGCTGCTTGAACTGCTCGTTGACAGGGTTGACCTGGGGCAGCCCGAGGGTCGCGACAAACGCCCCGATCAAGCGCGTGCCGGGTAAATCGACCCCTTCGCCGAACGCGCCCCCCAGCACCGCGAAGCCCACCCCGCAGCCATCCGCCACGAAGCGATCAAGAAACGCCTGGCGCGCCTCTTCACCCATGCCTGCCGCCTGTGCCCACAGGGGAATGTCAGCATGCCGCTCTGCCAGCAAGCCGGCCACCTGTTGCAGGTATTCGAAACTGCTGAAAAAGGCCAGGTAGTTACCGGGCATGCGCTGGTACTGCTCGGCAATCAGCTCGACGATCGGCGCCAACGAAGCCTGGCGCTCTCGGTAACGGGTCGAGACCTGGCTGGCGATGCGTACTTCGAGTTGTTCGGCGCGAAACGGCGCCGCCACTTCCAGCCAGGCCGTGTCGGCCGGCATGCCGAGCAAGTCGCTGTAGAAATGCCGAGGGCTCAGCGTGGCGGAAAACAGCGTCACACTGCGCGCCGCCTGCATGCGTGGGGCCAGCAGCCGCGCCGGGGTGACATTGCGCAGGCACAGGGTGGCCAGGCGCCGCTTGCGCTGGCCTTCGCGCTGGCTGATGTCGAAGATGAAATGCTCGTCGAACAGCTCAGCCACCCGGTTGAACTGCAACGCCTGGTAGAAGAACTGCAGCACCTGCACATCTACCTCGGCTGGGGCCTGATTCATGCGCTCCTGGATCAGCCCGATGCACTGCTGCAGGGCGCGTAGGAAGGCCTCCGGCAACAGCTCGCTGGCCTGATACGGTACACGCTGCTCTTTGTACAACGCATTCCACTGCCGGTTGAGCCGGTCCAGCGCACTGCTCAGCCCTTGCGGTTTGCTCTGGCGCAAGGCGAGCAACTGGCCTTGATCGAGGCTGGCGCTGTACATGCCGCGACCGCGCTCGACCAGGTTATGCGCTTCGTCCACCAGCACCGCCACCCGCCATTGGTTAGCCTGGGCCAAGCCGAACAGCAAGGCATGGGCATCGAAGTAATAGTTGTAATCGGCCACCACCAGGTCGACCCAGCGGGCCATTTCCTGGCCCAGGTAATAAGGGCAAACCTGATGCACCAAGGCCACCTCGCGCAGGCTGGCACGGTCCAGTAAAGGCACCGCTGCTGCTGCCTCGCGCGCGGCGGGCAGGCGGTCGTAGAAGCCTTGCGCCAAAGGGCAGGACTCGCCATGACAGGCTTTGTCGGGGTGCTCGCAGGCCTTGTCGCGGGCGATCAGTTCCAGCGTGCGCAAGGCCGGTTGCGGCGTGGCATCGGTGATCTGGCGCATGGCATCGAGGGCCAGCGCCCGGCCCGGCGTCTTGGCGGTCAGAAAGAACACTTTGTCGAGCTGCTGCGGCACCATCGCCTTGAGCAACGGGAACAAGGTGCCCAAGGTCTTGCCGATACCGGTACTGGCCTGGGCCATCAGGCAACGGCCGGTGCTGACGGCCTTGTACAGGGTCTCGGCCAGTTGCCGCTGGCCCTGGCGGAATTGCGTATAGGGAAACCCCAGCGCCTGCAAGTCGCGGTCACGCTCGGCCAGTCGGCCTTGCTGACGCTGCGCCCAAGCCAGAAAGCAGCGGCACTGGGTTTCGAAGAACGCTTGCAGCGCGGCAGCCGTGTGGTGCTCGCTGATCAGCGTCTGGCCGTCGCTGTCCACGTCCAGGTACACCAGGGCCACTTCGATGGCCGGCAATTGCCGCGCTTGGCACATCAACCAGGCGTAGACCTTGGCCTGGGCCCAGTGCAGCTGGCGATGGTTGGCCGGCTGGCGCGCAAGGTCGCCGCGGTAGGTCTTTATCTCTTCCAAGCGGTTGCAATTGGGGTCGTAACCGTCGGCCCGGCCTCGCACCCGCAGGCTTTCAAACTGCCCCTCAAGGGCCACTTCCGACTCGTAATCAGCCGCACGCCGCGCCACTACCCGACGGTGCCCCTCGATGCCTTCCTGGGCCGTGGGCGACGGGGTGAAGCGCAGGTCCAGGTCGCCGACCTTGGCACTGAACTCGCACAGGGCGCGCACCGCCACGCTGTAGCTCACGCCGCCTCGCTCCAGCGCACATGGCACACTGCAACGGGCAACCCTTGGGCACGGCAGAACTCTAGCCAACGTAATTGGTTGTCTTGCAGGCGGTCGCCCGGCCCCTTGACCTCGACCATGCGGTAGCCGCCCTGCTCGGGCCAGAACTGGATCAGATCAGGCATCCCGGCGCGGTTGTTGCGGATGTCCTGCAACAGGCGCAGGAAGCACTGCTTCAGGTGCGCGGCCGGCAGGCAAGCCAGTGCCTGTTCAAGCAAGGCTTCGCTGAGCATCGGCCAGAACACGAACGGCGACTGCAGGCCCTGCTTGGCGGCGTAGCAGTCGAGAATGGCCTGGCGGTGGCTACCCTCGTCGAGCCGCCCCAGGCAGCGGTCGAACAGCGTACTGCGCCGTTGCTGAAAGTCGCTGTCGTGCAGGTCTTGTGGCGCGGCCTGAAACGGGTTGAAAAAGGCACCGGGTACCGGCGCGAAAATCGCCTCCCAACACAACAGGCCGAACAAGCTGTTGAACAGCGTGTTTTCCACGTAATGAACCTCCCCGCCGGCCTCGGCCAAGTGCTGGCGCACAGCCTCCTCCACACCCAGGGCTGCGTGTTCACGCGGCAGCTCAAGTTCGATCAAGTGCAGCGGCGCAGCACGCTGGCGCCGTTGTGGCGGGCCTCCGAGTTTGCGGGCCAGGCGCGGCAGCATGCGTTCGAGCGCCTGCACCTCCAGCGCATTGGCCGGGGCCGCAGCCAGTTGCTGGGCCAGCGCATGGGCCTGCGGCCATTGTTCGCTACGCTCCAGTACACGCACCTGACGGATTCGCGCTTGTGCATGGCTGCACTGGCCGTAGACAGCCATGGCCTGGTCCCAGTTGCCCTGGCGCTCGCATTGCTGGCCCAGGGCAAACAGCAGGCGCGCATGGCGCCGGGCCAACCAAGGGTTGTCACTGTGCAGCCCTGCCATCGCCCCCAGAATCGACAGCGGGTCATCGCCCTGCTCCAGCCGCTCGGCGCACTGGTGCAAGGCCATGGCCAGATCGACCTCGGCGCGATGGCGCAAGGCGCGCGAATCGGTGCTGAAAGGCACGTGCTCGTAGCGCAGCAAGCCCAGGTCGGCAAGCACGAAGTCCGACCAGTCCTGGTAAAGGTTGCCGAAGAACAACAGGCGCATGCGGTCACACAGGGGCTGCAGGCACCACTGGAAAATGCGCACGTCGCTGCCGGGGAACCACGCCTGCAACGGCCTGGCCGTTAGCCCCAGGGGTTGAAGCTGCGCGAGCAAGTCGTGCTTGGCGGCGCGCGGCCGGCTCAATTGGGCGGCGAAGCACGACGCCAGTTCGTCCTTGCGCAGCAAGCTGAACAGCTGCTCCAGCTCCAGATGCGCAGGCTCCCGAACCCAACCCAACGCCTGCAACGGCTGCAAGGCCAGCGCGGTATCGCCGATCTCGGCATAGGTCAGCTTGTCACTGCGAAACAGCTCGCCCTTGCGCATGACCATACGCACCATCAAGGCCTGCGCCGGCGCGTCCAATTGCGTAAACGCCTGGATGAACGCCAGCTCCTGGTCATCGAGCAGGTCTTCATAGCGCTGCTCGACCCATAGCAGCACCTGGCGGAAGTTATGCAGGTAATAGAACGGGTCGTCGACAGAATGGGCGATCACGGGGCAAGGTCGGGCAGTGAATGTGGGTACTGGTTATACATACAGATACCCACACCTGACAAGTGCCGTAGGTCCAGTGGCGCAGTAGGGCTGTTACTCGGTCACCCCAACCATCGGCCCCGCCTCGGCCTTGGCACTGCCGATCGGTGCCTTCAGCAGCAGGAAGTAAGCCACCGCCGAGCACAGTGCCACGATCGCGCTGATCATGAATGCCGTGTTGAACGAGCCCGAGTACTGGATGCTGAAACCGGTGACGATCGGTGCCACGGAGCCCGCAATGTAGCCGCCGAAGTTCTGGATCGAGCCAAACGACGCCACCCGCGGGCTGTCGACGATGGTGTTGACGATCATCCAGGCAGTGGCACTGGCCATGTTGATGCTGAACAGCGCCAGGCACAGCAGCACCACACAGCCGGTCAGGCCACTGACGAAGGACAGCGGCAAGGTGAACAGCGCCGCCAGCACCAGGCCAGTGATCACGCTGAATTTGCGACTGCCAAGGATGCTCATGCCGCGTTTGACCAGCAAATCGCAGAAGCGCCCGGCGACGATCGTGCCCGCCGCGCCGAAGCCATAGGCCAGCGAAACCACCCAGGCAGTCTTGTACAGGTCCAGGCCGTGCTCACGCTCGAAGTAGCCGGGCAGCCAGGTCAGGTGCAGCCAGAGCATGTAGATCACGCCCATGAAGCCCAGTACCGCCCCCCAGGTGCTGCGGTGCTTGAACAAGTCGAGCCAACCCGCAAAGTACGACACCTTCGGCGCCTGTGGATTGGCCGCAGGCAGCGGCTGCTTGTACTCGGTAGGCAACGGTTTACCTTCTGCAGCGAGCTCAGCCAGGTACTGCGCCTTGCTCTTGTAGAAGCTCAACCAGCACACCGCCAGCACCACACCGATCAAGCCTGTGATGATGAACATGCCGCGCCAGCCGAAATTGACCATGAACAGCGTCAACAAGGGGGGCGCCAGGCATGGGCCAAGGCAGGTCGAGGACCAGACGATACCGGTCGGGGTGCCGCGTTCGTTGGCATCGAACCATTCCGACAAGGCCTTGGCCGCCGAAGGGAACATCGGCGCCTCGCCAATCCCCAGCAACACGCGCAAGCCCATGAAACCGGCAAAGCTGCTGACCATGCCAAAGGTGGCCTGGGCCACCGACCAGGCCAGCAACGAGGCGCCGAGGGCGATCTTGCTGCCCAGGCGGTCGATGATCATGCCCATCGGCAACTGGGCAAAGGCATAAGCAATGGAGAAGGCCGACAACAGAATGCCCATCTGCGAGGGGCTGATCATCATGTCTTTCTGGATCGAGGTGTTGGCGATCGACAGCGCACTACGGTCCAGGTAGTTGACGATGCCGATCAACAGCAGGAAGACAACGGTGAGGCGCTGATACTTCTTCATAGGGTTCATTGGGTGGCCTTTATTATTATTGTTGCGGCGCCTTCAGCGCCTTGGCGATCCGTCGGTCCTGTTGCGTTCATCCCTGGTGCGGCAACCCTCAAGGTTGACGCGCAGTTACCGCCGCCTCGAGCAGGCCGCGCCGGCTCAAGCTGTCGATCAGCGCACGCAGGCCGAAGCCCCACTGCGGCGCGAGGTCGCTGGTGGTGACACGGTTGCACAGGGTGCCCAGTTGCGCGTTGCTGATGGCGACCAGGTCGCCGGGCTTGTGGGTAAAACCGTTGCCTGGCTGGTCGCGGTCCTGCTTGGGCGCGAACAGGGTACCGAGAAACAGCACCAGGCCGTCGGGGTACTGGTGGTTTTCGTTGAGGGTCTGCTGCACGAGGTCCTGGGGGTCGCGGCTGATCTGGCGCATGGAGCTGCGGCCAGACAGGATGAAGCCGTCCTGGCCCTCGACACGCAGGTCCACTTCGGCGTTACGCACATCGTCCAGGCTGAAGCTTTCGTCGAACAGGCGCAGCAATGGCCCCAGCGAGGTGGAGGCGTTGTTGTCCTTGGCCTTGGACAGCAGTAAGGCACTGCGCCCCTCGAAGTCGCGCAGGTTGACATCGTTGCCGAGCATGGCGCCCTTGATGCTGCCGTCGCTCGACACCGCCAGTACCACTTCCGGCTCCGGGTTGTTCCAGCTCGACTTGGGGTGGATACCGATGTCGGCACCATGCCCAACCGCCGACAGTGGCTGCGCCTTGGTGAAGACTTCGGCATCCGGGCCGATGCCCACCTCCAGGTATTGCGACCACAGGCCCTGCTCCACCAGGACCTTGCGCAGCGCTTCGGCCTGGGCAGAGCCCGGGATGATCTGCGAGAGGTCCGCACCGATGCGGCTGGCCAGCGTATCGCGGATGGCATCGGCCTTGGCCGGGTCGCCCTTGGCTTGCTCCTCCACCACTCGCTCCAGCAAGCTGGCGGCGAAGGTGACGCCGGCGGCCTTCACCGCTTGCAGGTCGATCGGTGCCAGCAGCCAAGGCAAGCGCGTGTCACGTTGACCAGGGTCGCTGTTGGCCAGCAGCGCCGGCAACTCGATCAACGCGTCGGCCAATGGTAACGCACGCAGGTAGGCCACCGGGTCGACCACTTCCAGCAGGGCCGAAACCGTTGCCACATGGGCGCTGATATCGTGCACGGCGCCGGCCTTGACCAGCACCACGGCGGGGCCTTGATCCGGCAGCCAGACGCGCCCCACCCAGCTGCCGGTGTCGAACACGGCAAGGTCGTGGCTTAGCGGCAGTGGCTGGTTGGCATTCGATTGGTCTGTCATGTGTGCACCCTTGTTGTCATTGTCATTCATTGGGAAAGCGCCTGCGAACGGGTCGCCAGCTGCAACTGCTCGGCCAGCCGGTCGAGGTCGTCGAGCACTGGCTGCGACAGGCTCAGGCCCTGCGCCAAGGCTTGCCGGCGCAACGCCAGGCCGGCTTGCCCAGGCAGGCGCACCGGGCGCTCGGGGTCTACCGGTCGGCTGGCCACGATCAACCGGCCAAGGAAGCTGGTTTCGTCGGTAAACGCTTGCAAGCCGCCGAAAAAGCGCGGGTCGATGACCACCGCGGTGGCCGACGCGCCCCACTGGTCCGGGGCGTCCTTGCGGCCATGGCCGGCCAATGCCGAGGTCAGTGCCTCGACCAGGATTGCCAAGGCAAAGCCCTTGTGGCCAAAGGCCTGACCACCCAGTGGCAGAATGCTGCCCTGGGGCGTGGTGAAGAAGTCACGCGGGTCATCGCTCAGGTGGCCATCGTTGCTCATCAGCACCGGGTGCGGCAGCCGGCTGCCGGCATCACGGCACTGCCCGACCAGGCCGAGGGTCACCGTAGACATGCTCACGTCCAGCAGGATCGGCTCACCCTGGGTAGGTACGCCGGCGGCAATCGGGTTGGGCGTGAACACCGGGTCGACCCCACCATGGGCACAGACCAGCCCTACGGACGGGTCCGAGGAATACACCATGGCCACCAGGCCACGGTCGGTATAAGGCTTGAGGTAAGCCGCCAGGCAGCCAATGTGCGCGGCTCGGCGCACCACGGCAATGCCGATGCCCTGTGCGCTGGCCCCTGTGGCCGCACACTCTAGGGCGCGGCTGACACAGTACGGGCCCAGTACGTAATGGCCGTCGAAGAGGCTGGAGATGCCGCTGTCCGACACCTGCTCCAGCGCCTGAGCCTGCGCCTTCACTTGCCCGCTGAGCATGCCGCCAACATAGCGGCTGACCAGGTTCAGGCCATGGGTGCGATGGCCCAGCAGTTCGCCTTCAAGCAATACCTGGGTCACCACCTGGGCGACCTCGGCATCGGCACCGGCTTTTTCAAACAGTTGCTCGACGAACCGGGTTAGCGCCTGCACGTCATAGCGTCTGGTTTGCGTCATGCCCGTCACTCCACGGTCAGTTCAGGGCTGCGGTGCTGGGCTTGCCGTCCACCAGGCGCTGGATGCCCAGCGGGTTGGCGTTCTGCAAGGCGGCAGGCAGCAAGGCGTCAGGCACGTTCTGGTAGCACACCGGGCGCAGGAAGCGGTCGATGGCCAGGGTGCCGACCGAAGTGCCGCGGGCGTCCGAAGTGGCCGGGTATGGGCCGCCGTGGACCATGGCATCGCACACCTCGACCCCGGTGGGGTAGCCATTGAGCAGCACGCGACCGACCTTCACTTCCAACGCACCCAGCAAGTAGCCGTAGGCCGCCAGGTCGGCATCGTCCGCCAGCAGCGTGGCGGTCAGTTGGCCGCGCAAGGCTGCCACCGCGCGCATAAGCTCGGCTTCATCGGCAACCTGAACCACCACCGTGCACGGGCCGAACACTTCTTCCTGAAGCAACTCGTCCTGCTCCAGCAGCAGGCTGACATCGGCCTCGAACAGGTGCGGTTGGGCCTGGTTACCGTGTTGCGCCTGGCCACTCAATCGCTTGACCCCAGGGTGGGCAATCAGGGCCTGCAGGCCCTTGCCATAGCTGCCCAGGGTGCCAGCGTTGAGCATGGTCTGCGGCGCTTGCTCTGCCATGTGCCCGGCCAACTGCTCGACAAAGGCACTGAACGCTGGGGAGCGAATGCCCAGGACCAAACCCGGGTTGGTGCAGAACTGGCCACAGCCCTGCACCACCGACGCGGTGAGGTCCTTGGCCAGTTGCGCACCGCGCGAGGCCAAGGCCTCGGGCAGCACCAGCACCGGGTTGATGCTCGACATTTCGGCGAACACCGGAATCGGCTGCGGCCGTGCCGCCGCCATGTCGCACAGCGCACGCCCACCCTTGAGCGACCCGGTAAACCCGACTGCCTGGATGCCGGGGTGCTTGACCAGCGCCTCGCCAACCCCGCCACCGAAGATCATGTTGAACACACCGGCTGGCATGTTCGTGCGTTCGGCAGCACGAACCAGTGCTTCAGCTACGCGTTCGGCAGTGGCCATGTGGCCGCTGTGGGCCTTGAAGACGACCGGGCAACCGGCCGCCAGGGCTGCGGCGGTATCGCCACCCGCTGTGGAGAACGCCAGCGGAAAATTGCTGGCACCGAATACCGCCACCGGCCCAACGCCAATGCGGTATTGGCGCAAGTCTGGGCGTGGCAACGGCGTGCGGGCAGGCAGGGCCTGGTCGATGCGGGCGCCATAGAAGTCGCCACGGCGCAGCACCTGGGCGAACAGGCGCATCTGCCCGCTGGTACGCCCCCTCTCGCCCAGGATCCGGGCAGTAGGCAGGGCCGTTTCCTGGCAGGTCAAGGCAATGAAGTCTTCGCCGAGGGCGTCGAGTTCGTCGGCAATGGCCTCCAGGAACTCGGCGCGGCGCACCGCTGGCAGGTTACGAAACAGCGGGAAAGCCGCCGAGGCCGCGCCCACAGCGTTGTCGACTTCGGCCAAGGTGGCCTGATAGAAACCGCCGGGCAGGCGCTCGCCGGTGTGGGCGTCGACGCTGTAGACCAGGGTCTGGCCCAGCGCGCTGCGCTGGCCGGCGATGAAGTTGTGTCCGCTAACGTGCATAAAAGGTTGCCTCAAATTCAGGAGTGGGCTGTCGATCAGGTCACGGCGCCGATCTGCCAGGGCACGAACTCGTTCTGCCCGTAGCCGTGCTGTTCGCTTTTGCTGCGCGCGCCAGAGGCGATGCGCAGCATCTGTTCGAAGATGTACGCGCCACGCTCTTCGATGCTGGTGGAGCCATCGGCGATGCCACCGCAGTTGACGTCCATGTCCTCTTCCTGGTGCTCGAACACCCGGTTGTTGGTTGCCAGCTTGATCGACGGCGCCGGGGCGCAGCCGTAGGCCGAACCGCGGCCGGTGGTGAAGGCAATCAGGTTGGCGCCGCCTGCGACTTGGCCAGTGGCCGAGACCGGGTCGTAGCCCGGCGTGTCCATGAACACCAGCCCATGGGCGCGTACCGCTTCGGCGTACTGGTAGACGTCGACCAGGTTGCTGGAGCCGGCCTTGGCCACCGCACCCAGCGACTTCTCGAGGATGGTGGTCAGGCCGCCCGCCTTGTTGCCGGCCGAGGGGTTGTTGTTCAGTTCAGCGTTCATGCGCTGGCAGTAGTCTTCCCACCAGTGGATGCGCGCCACCAGCTTCTCGCCGACTTCGCGGCTTATGGCACGACGGGTCAGCAGGTGCTCGGCGCCATAGATTTCCGGCGTTTCAGAAAGAATCGCGGTGCCACCGGCCGCCACCAGGCGGTCGACGGCATTGCCCAACGCGGGGTTGGCGGTGATCCCCGAGTAGCCGTCGGAGCCGCCACATTGCAGGCCAACGATCAAGTGGCGGGCGCTGACCGGCTCGCGTTCGACCTGGTTGGCTTGGGCCAACAGTGCCTTGACCTGCTCGATGCCGGCGGCGATGGTCTTCGAGGTACCGCCAATGCCTTGGATGGTGAAGGCGCGCAGTTGCGTGCTGGTGGTAAGCCCCTGGGTCTCCAGCAGGCTTTCGATCTGGTTGGTTTCGCACCCCAGGCCGATGATCAGCACGGCGGCGAAATTGGGGTGTACGGCATAGCCGGCCAAGGTCCGACGCAACAGCCCCAAGGCTTCACCGGAAGGGTCTACTGCGCAGCCGGCACCGTGGGTCAAGGCCACCACGCCGTCGATCTTCGGGTAGTCGGCCAGCGCTTCGGGGTGGATGTCGCGGCGGAAATGGTCGGCCACGGCCCGGGCCACGGTCGCCGAACAGTTCACCGAGGTGAGAATGCCAATGTAGTTGCGGGTGGCGACCCGGCCATCGGCACGCACAATGCCCTGGAACACCGCCTCAGCGACCGGCGTGCTGCGGGCATCGACGCCAAAGGCATAGTCGCGGGCAAAATCCCCCATCTGCACGTTGTGCACGTGAACATGGTCGCCGGCGTCGATGGCCTGTGAAGCAAAACCGATGATCTGGCCATAGCGGCGCAGGGGCTGGCCCTGCTCCACGCGTTGGGTGGCGACCTTATGGCCTGAGGGGATCGCCTGGCGCACGGTGATCGCTTCTGCGTCCAGGAACAGGCCTTCAGGCAGTGCCTGGCGGGCGATGAGAACGTTGTCCAGCGGGTTGAGGCGGATGACGGCAAGGTCACCAGAGCGGGCAATCAGTTGCATGGGACCTCTCAGGGCGGTGCGGCTGACTTCTTGTTATGGCGTCGCCCGTTCGATGCCGGGCGAATCTGCGACCACTGTAAGAAGCCTTGCGCAACATTCCCAATGAGATGATCCGATCACGCGATAACCCAGGGTTATCAATAGCGTCTATCGGTGATGTTTTATCAATCGATTGTTGTGCCCTGCGCGGCACGTCGTTGCTGCGCGAAGTCGAGCAGAATGTCGACGAACGCGTGTGCCGACGGGGTCAGCGGCTCGTCCTTGCGGGTGACGATGCCGTACTCCAGCGCGGGCAGGTGCAGGGGACTCTGCAGTTCCTTGAACTGGCCGCTGCTCAGCTGTGCGGCGACCATCGACCTGGGCAGCATCGCGATCATCGGGCCCGATTGCAGCAACTGCAGGAACATCGGCATCGAGATGGTCTCGACGCTGTCTGCCGGTGTGGCAATGCCGGCCACCCTGAAGGCCTGTTCCAGGCGATTGCGAATTGGCGTGCCCACCGGGTAGAGCACCCAGGGCCAGTCACCCAGTGCCTCCACCGGGGTACTGGCCAGCGCGTTGAGCGGGTGGCGGCTGTTGACCACCAGGCTGAAGGGCTCGGGCTCCAGGGGCTGATAATCGAACAGCTGACTGAAGCGTTCTTCCGTGAAGCGGCCGATCATGATGTCGAGTTTGTTCTGCTCCAGCATGGCCAATAGGTGGTCACTGGAGTGCTCGACCACTTCGATCGAGAGCAAGGGGCTGCGTGCCTTGATCGCGGCAATGGCTTGAGGCAGCACCACGGGGGTGGCCGCAAAAATGCCCCCCACCCGGATGAACCCGTGCCCGCCCTTGCGCAGCCGGTTGACCTGGTCGACAAACTGCTGCGAGTCGCCCAACACCCCTTGGGCGTAGCGCACCACATACTCGCCAAGTTCGGTGGGCGGCATGCTGCGTGGCAGGCGCTCGAACAAGGCGAAGCCAAACTGCTCTTCGAGGTCACGCAGCATTTTGCTCAGCGCCGGCTGGCTGAGGTTCATCCGCGTGGCGGTGGCGTGCATGTTACGGGTGCGCGCCAGGGTGTCGATCAGCACCAGGTGCTTGTAGCGGACCCAGTTGCAGAAGCTGGAATGGGTAATGTCCGACGGCATCAGAGGGCAACCTCGAAAAGGTGTAAAGGCAGGGCTATTGCGTGCGCAGGTACTGCAGCAACCTGTCCAGAGCCACGGAGTTGGGGCGCGAGCGTAAGGTCAGCAAGCCCAGGTTGGCCATCGAGATCGGCAGCTCTACCGGCAGGATGGCGACCATGCCGTAGCGCGCATAATGCTCGGCCACATCGTTGGGCACCACCGCAATCATCTCGGACGCCTCCAACATCGCGGTGGTGGCCAGGATCGAGGCGGTCTCGACAATGTCCAGCGACTGCACCATGCCGCCCGCCTGCAAGGCACTTTCGACCCGGCGGCGCATGGGGCTGCCGATGGGGTGCAGGATCCAGGTCAGGGCCACCAGGTCGGCCAGCTGCAACGCCTTGGCGTCGGCCAAGGGGTGGCCGGCGCGGGCGATGACGCGCATCTGCTCACCGCCCTCGAACAGTTCGATGTTCAGGTCCTGGCTGTCGCTCTGGTCGGGCAGGCGCCCGACCACCATGTCGAAATCACCGCGCAGCAACGCCGGCAACAAGGTATCGCTGGTGCCGACTTCGAGCGAGATACGCACCTTGGGGTGATCGCGCTTGTAGGCCAGCACCGCCTTGGTCAGCAAACCGGGCACCGGCCCCATCACACTGCCCACCCGCACCAGGCCCAAGGCACCGCGCGCCAGTTCGGCGATCTGTGCCTGGGCATGCTCGAACTCGTGCAGCGCGTTCTGCGCGTAGCGAATCATCACCTCGCCATACAGCGTTGGCTGCATGCCACGCGGCAGGCGCTCGAACAGGCGTACGCCCAGGCGTTCTTCCAGTTGCTGCAGCAGCAGGCTGGCCGCCGGCTGCGTGGTGTGCATCGCAGTGGCGGCACGGCGCAGGTTGCCGAACTCGCCCAGGGCGTTGAGCAAGGTGATCTGGCGGCTGGAGATCTTCAATGTGCCAAGGTTTTGCGGCAGCGCTGGGCTGTCTGCGGACATTTGAGACATATCAATTCCGATATCCCTACTTAGGAATTGGCGATTATGCCTATATCGCTCGACAACCTACAGTCGAGTCTCCCACTGCCTGACCAGAACAAGAGTCCGCCATGAGCATACGCATTACCCACCTGAGCGTCCGTGACATCCGCTTCCCGACTTCGCTGTCGCTGGACGGCTCCGACGCCATGAACAGCGCCCCTGACTACTCGGCCGCCTACGTCGTGCTGCACACCGACGTCGACGCCCTCGAAGGCCATGGCCTGACCTTCACCATCGGCCGCGGCAACGAAATTTGCGCGGCGGCGGTGCAGTCGCTGGCACCGATGATCGTCGGCCTGACCCTGGAAGAAATCACCGCCGACATGGGTGCGTTCTGGCACCGTTTCACGGTCGGTGACAGCCAGTTGCGCTGGCTTGGCCCCGAGAAAGGCGTGATCCACCTGGCCACTGCCGCCATCATCAACGCCGTGTGGGACCTGTGGGCCAAGCACGAAGGCAAACCGGTGTGGAAGCTGCTGGCCGACATGACCCCAGAGCAACTGGTGCGCTGCCTGGACTTCAGCTACGTCACCGACGTGCTGACCCCCGAGGAAGCCATCGCCCTGCTCCGCCGTCAGGTGCCAGGCAAGGCCCAGCGCGAAGCGCAAATGCTGCGCGAAGGCTACCCCGGCTACACCACTGCCCCCGGCTGGCTCGGCTACAGCGAAGAAAAAATGCGCCACTTGGCCCGCGAAGCGGTCGCCGACGGCTGGACCCACATCAAGCAGAAAATCGGCGCCGACCTGGAAGAAGACATTCGTCGCGCCAGCATCCTGCGGGACGAAATCGGCTGGGAACGCACCCTGATGATGGACGCCAACCAAGTCTGGAGCGTCGATGAATCGGTGGCCAACATGCGCCGCCTGGCCGCTTTCGAGCCCCTGTGGATCGAAGAACCCACCAGCCCCGACGACATCCTCGGCCACGCAGCCATCCGCCAACGCATCGCGCCCATCGGCGTGGCCACCGGCGAGCATTGCCACAACCGGGTGATGTTCAAGCAGATGTTCCAGGCCGGCGCACTGGACTTCTGCCAGCTGGACGCGGCCCGCCTGGGTGGCCTCAACGAGGTGCTGATCGTGCTGTTGATGGCGGCCAAGTACGATGTGCCGGTCTGCCCGCATGGCGGCGGGGTCGGGCTGTGCGAATATGTGCAGAACATCGCCTTGTTCGACTACATCGCCGTTTCGGCATCGCTGCACAACCGGGTGCTGGAATACGTCGACCACCTGCACGAACACTTCCTCGACCCGGTGGTGATCCGTCGCGGCCGCTACATGCCGCCACAGCGCCCGGGCTACAGCATTGAAATGCACGCTGACACCCTGGAGCGCTACCAGTACCCCAACGGCGCGGTGTGGCTCGACATCAACCGTTCCTGACCTACCGACCTGGGTGTGCCGCCGCAAGCGCGGCACACCACCAGCACTTATCACGGGGAAAAAAACAATGACAATCCTCACCGGCACGACAGCGGCCACCGCGCCTGCCGTCACTACCGAACAGCGCCTGAACGGCCTGTTGCTGCGCAAATTGATGCCACTGCTTATCGTCGTCTACGTGATGAGCTTCCTCGACCGCACCAACATCGCCCTGGCCAAGGCCAGCATGGGCATCGACCTGGGCCTGTCAGCGGCGGCCTACGGGCTGGGTGCCGGCCTGTTCTTTCTCACCTATGCCCTGGCCGAAGTGCCGAGCAACCTGATCATGCACCGGGTGGGCGCACGCTTCTGGATCACCCGCATCATGATCACCTGGGGCCTGCTGTCAGCGGGCATGGCGTTCGTCCAGGGTGAAACCTCGTTCTACATCATGCGCCTGCTGCTCGGGGTGGCCGAGGCCGGCCTGTTCCCTGGCGTCATGCTGTACCTCACGTACTGGTTCGACCGCGAACAGCGTGCGCGCGCCACTGGCTACTTCCTGTTGGGTGTGTGCCTGGCCAACATCCTCAGTGGGCCGCTGGGCGGCGCGCTGCTGGAAATGGACGGCGTGCTGGGCTGGCACGGCTGGCAATGGCTGTTCGTGCTCGAAGGCCTGCCCGCGGTGGCGCTGGCCTATGTGGTGTGGAAGAAGCTGCCCGATGGCCCCGCGTCGGCGCCTTGGTTGTCTGCGGCCGATGCCCAGGACATCGAGCGTCGCCTGAGTGCTGAGCGGGCTGCAGCGCCGCAACAGAGCAAGCTGGGACAGATGTTTCGCGACAAGCAGATCTGGTTGGCGATTGCGGTGTACTTTGTGCACCAGATCACCATCTACACCGTGATCTTCTTCTTGCCAGGGATCATCGGCACCTATGCTGCGCTGTCGCCCTTCCAGGTCGGGTTGCTGACTTCGGTACCCTGGATCGCCGCCGCCATCGGCGCCGCCACATTCCCGCGCCTGGCGACCTCGCCCAGCCGTTGCCGTACCCTACTGTTCTTTGGTCTGCTGACCATGTCCGCCGGGTTGCTGCTTGCTTCGCTGTCCAACTCCTTCATTGGGCTGATCGGCTTTTCGTTGACCGCCTTGATGCTGTTCGTGGTGCAGTCGATCATCTTCGTCTTCCCGTCCAGCCGCCTGAGCGGTAGCGCGCTGGCGGCGGGCCTGGCGTTCGTCACCACCTGCGGCCTGTTTGGTGGCTTTGTCGGGCCGTCGGTGATGGGCCTGATCGAACAGGCCACCGGCAGCACCCGCAACGGCTTGTGGATCATTGCTTCGATGCTGGTGGTGGCGGCACTGATCAGCACCCGTTTGCGCCAAGGACAAGAAGGGTAGTTCGACCGATGAGACGACGAAGGCCGTACAGGCACCGCTGATTTTGTGGGATCAACTGTCTTGTGGTGCTTGTTCCGGCCTCTTCGCGGGCAAGTCGGACCGCCGCACCGCGGCTCCCACAGGTAACTGCGCAGGCTCAGACCTTGTGAGAATCCCTGTGGGGGCCGGCTTGCCGGCGATGCAGGCGCCGCGGTGTCTGGCACCGGCTTCGCCGGTGATCGCCGGCAAGCCGACTCCCACAATGTCCCTGCTAAATGAGTAAGGTATGTTTGGCCCCATCAGAGCAGCCTCTCAGCCCTGCCCTATTGGCCGGCCGCAGCGCAGCTCCAGCGCTTGAGCCAGCTTTTCCAGGGCCTGCTGCAACGCATCCGGATCCTCGCCCACCCAGATCAGTGCCAGGTATTGCTGATGACGCACCTCCGCGCTGTGCTGCCCGCCAGGGACCACACGCAGGACGGTGCCTGACAACGCCGCTACCACGTCATCCAGTCGCAGCGGCCAGCGGGAGCGCAACCACAGGGTCCAGCCGCCCTCGGGCATGTCGAACGTCACTTGGTCGCCCAGTTCCAGCTTCAGTTGCCGGCTAAAGCACGCCATGCGCCTTTGCAGTTCTGCCCGCAGCCGCCCCAACTGGGTCTCGA
Organism: Pseudomonas sp. B21-031; assembly: GCF_024748985.1. Classification (NCBI taxonomy): domain Bacteria; kingdom Pseudomonadati; phylum Pseudomonadota; class Gammaproteobacteria; order Pseudomonadales; family Pseudomonadaceae; genus Pseudomonas; species Pseudomonas sp. B21-031. Next base: position 3,295,705 of record NZ_CP087181.1, read on the forward strand.
TTTCACCTTTGCCAAGCATGTGGGCAAGCGCCTGCAGCCGCAATGGCGCCAGCTGAAACGCACGTTGGCCGAACGCCTCGGCCAAGCCGGCATGACGCCCCATCACATAGGCGTAAGGCGCTTCGCCCCCCACTGCGGCCTCGAACGACCCCATCACCAACAGCCAGCGCGGGTCTACCCAGTCGCGCAGGCGCGCATTCGGTGGCCCGCTGTAACACAGCTCGCTGTCCAGGTCGTTTTCCAGCAACCACACCGGGTGGTCGCCAAGCAGTTGGCCAATCTGCTGCTGGTCGTGCTGCGACATCAGCCTGCCCTGGGGCAGGCTGAGGCACGATGGCATGATCAGCATGCCAACCGGCTCAGCACTGAGCAGCCGTCCCAGCGCCTGCACATCCGCCGTGCCGCTGTTGCTCAACGGTACCTCCAGCACGCGCATGCCGCAGCGCTGCAAGGCGCGCAGCACCGGCCAACAGCATGGCGATTGCACCAGCACGGTGGCGCCGCGCAAGGCCAACGCCGCCAGCAGCACCTCTAGCAATGCCTGCACGTCAGGGGCAAGGTGCACCTCCTCGGCACGCCAGTAATGGCTGGAGGAACGTGTATAGCGCTCGGCCAACGCATTGCGCAGCCGAGCACCGCCAACCTCTTCAACCGGGGCGGTGCCACGCGCACGCTGACGTGCCAGGCGCCGCTCGTGGGTAAACAGCGACCGCTCCAACATCGAGTGAGCGGGTACATGCCATGGCCCAGCCGGTGCTTGAACCGGCGAGCCGCCAGCGTGGGCGCGCACGAAGTAACCGGACCGCGGCACGCAATGCACACGGCCCTCATCTTCCAGCAAGCTGTAGGCGCTCTGCACGGTAGCCAGTGATACACGCAAGCGCCGCGAAAGCGTGCGTAACGACGGCAAGCGCCAAGGCTCACGGCCTTGTGCCTCATCGATCAGCGCTTCGAGGTAGTGGTACACCTTCCGATAGGCGTAATCGCCAGGTACCGATCGGCCCATCAGGGCAAGCCCTCAAAGGCAGGCCTTCCTGCAGCGGGTGGGCGCGGCAGCCACTTCAGGTGCACATCGCGGCGAGCCAGGTTGGCCATCAAGCGCCTGGAGGTCGGTTGCAGCCCCCCCTCATAGATCGCCCGCAACGGTACCAGCGCCAGGCCGCTGGTGTTCACCAACCAGTCCTTGACCGCCTCGGGGCACGGCTTGCCCTGCAAGGCTCGGTGCAGGTAGGGCAACGCCACCAGCATGTCGGGATGACGGCACCTCAGAAAACGCTCAAGGCCTTTCCCCTGCCTAGCGAAAGGGCTAAACAGCAGGCACACCAGCTGGGTCTGGCTGATGCCATAGGGTTTGCCCAGGTGCACTGAAGTTGGCTCGCGCTGCCCGCCGTCGCTGCTGGGGCTTGCCAAGCGCAGTGCCGGCCGATGGACCAGCGGCTCGAGGCTACGCGCGCGCAAATCGTGCAGTTGCGCCACGGCCCGCGAATCGACAAAGGCCGCCAAGGGCCAGGCGTCCTGGGCCGCATCGAAGCAGCAGCCCAGCATGTGATCGAACTGCTCGTCCTCAAGCAGGTGTGGCAGCAGGTCGTCGATGGCGATTACGCGCAAGGGCGCATCCTCATTCTCCATGCTGCTTGAAGCATCCACGCGCTCCAGGGGTGAACCGGCAACCCCATGCAACCTGCCCAGCCCGTTGGCCAATGCTGACAAGCACTGATGCACGACGTGGGGGCCACGTTCCCCTGCAAGGCGCAGGCTCCGCCGCGCCCAGGCCAGGTAGCGGCGGCGCTGGCGTGCGGGTACGGCAGTAATCAGCACATCGGCCCGCGACTGCGCCTGCAGTGCAAGGCCCACTGCACCCGCCAACTCCAGGTGCAGCCGGCTGCCCAGCAGGGCTTCGGGCCTGGCATCGACCCCGTGGCCGAACATCAGCATGGCATTGCGCGCCAGTGCCCAGCGCTCCGGCGCAGCCGACGGCCGACGGCTGAAAGGCACGACTTCGCAGCCTTCGGTCATCTGCAGTTGCACCCGCGGGTCATCCTGCATGAACAAGGCATTGAAACTGCGTTCATGGTTTTCCAACACGGAATTGCCGGCAGCAGGCAGGTTGACCACCAGTACGCGCAACTGAAACGTCACAGGGGCGCGCAAGGCGATACTCAACTGGGCAGCACGCAAGGTGGCCAACAAGTGGGCACTGCGTCGGTCAGCCCCTTGCAGTACCAGCAAACGGAACGTGCCAATGTATTCGGGCCCGCCGGCAGCCACCAGCAATCGCTGAATCAGCAACTGCAAGGAGGCACGTTGCGCCTGGGACATATGGCTCAACAAGCGCTCTAGCACTTGCTGGTAGATATAGTGCATCGCCTGATCGTGAATAGCGCCCACGTAATCACCTCATCAACTTCATGTATCCATCACACCGGCAACTGCAAACAGTGCAATGGGTCCTTCCTGAAGAAATTTCCTACAAACTACGGGAAATAATGATGTGACCTGCTCTGTCGCCAAGCCATCGAAAAAAATGCGCCGCACCGATGACCGGCCGCTGCCGTACGCTGCCCTAACTCGGGCATAGCCATGCTCATTCCACGCTCCTTGCGCAAACTATCACTGGGCCATTATCGAGCGTTGGATATCGAATAGAAGATACAGATCAGCGTAAAAAAACCATTCAGCAAGTGCGGGAATACACAATGAGCCGGGCGCCACAAGTATTCAACTTAAATTTCCTTCCGAGATATTACGACAATTAAAAGCAAACACTCAAAATATGTAGTCTCCGTACTTTTTAATTGTAGGATGCGTCTGATTTTTGATGGATATAGCGCATGGGCATTGCACCCGCCAACGCACAAAAAACCCGGGACATTGCCCGGGTTCTTGTGGTCTTCAACGCCCCCTCATGAAGGCTGTGCCATATCCAATACCACCCGCCCGCCACACGGGCATTCATCCATGTACCGATGCGCCTCGACCACCTGATCGAACGGATACACCTTGATGATCTGCGGGGTCAGCAACTGATCGGCGGTGAACTGGTTGATATCCCGCAGCGCCCGCTGCAGCGCGACCTGGTCCTGGCTGATACCCAGCTCCGGCTTGCCGGTAAAGTTGCCGATACAGTGCACATAGAACTGGATGTTCTTCTGAAACGCCGCACAGGCCGGGAATGGCGTCTGGTTGCCGCCTTGCAGGCCATACAGCACCAGGCTGCCACGGGGGGCGAGCACATCGCCGAGCAGCGACATCTGCGGCCCACCCATGCCATCGAGGACCATGTCCACGCCACGCCCGTCGGTGTATTTGCCAACCTGCAGTAGCAGGTCCTGCTCCTCGGTGACAATCACCTTGTCCGCCCCCAGGCCCAACAGGTAGTCGCGCTGTTCCGGCTCCTTGGTGGCCGCAAACACCTTCAACCCCAACGCCTTGCCCAGTTGCACGAACGCGGGCCCGGCGCAGTGGCTGGCATCGGTCACCAACGCGGTTTGCCCTGCCTTGGCGCGGGCCAGGTCGACATACGCGAAGTAGGCAATCAACAGCGGCGTGTAATGCACGCTGGCCTCGATCGGCGTGAGGATAGTCGGGTAGCGGGTGATGGCTGTACGTGGCAGCACGATCACGTCGCCATATACAGGGTGATCATTGGCGCTGGTGGCCGGGAAGCTGGCGACCCGGTCACCCACCGCAATATCCTCGACCCCTTCACCGACAGCCGTCACCACACCCGCCATCTCATGGCCGATCCCCGCCGGCAGACGGGCTTGGGACGGTGCCAGGTTCTGACGCCAGAGCACGTCATACCAGCTGACGCCGATCGCCTCGACGCGGACCTGCACCTCGTCGGCGGCGGGCGACGGTTCGGCCTGCTCTTCGCAACGGAGCACATCGGCTGCACCGAACTTGTGGAAACGGATCATGCGGGACATCGCATACCTCGCCTTGTGAACCTCTATTACCACGGACTTTATCCGGGCTTTGGCCGTTAGACCATCAGTGGTCATTAATAGTCGACATGCTTGTCATCGATTGGGCACCTGACATTCATCTGAATTGGCCCCCGGAAATCGGTGCAGGGTAACAGCCTTTGGCCTTAAGATTCACCCCTGCCCCACTTTAGGCGAAGCGCACCGATGAATCGAAACGACCTGCGTCGTGTAGACCTCAACCTGCTGATCGTGTTCGAAACGCTGATGCACGAGCGTAGCGTGACCCGTGCTGCCGAGAAACTGTTCCTCGGCCAGCCGGCCATCAGCGCGGCCCTGTCGCGCCTGCGCAACCTGTTCGACGACCCCCTGTTCGTGCGCACCGGCCGCAGCATGGAGCCCTCGGCGCGGGCGCATGAAATCTTCGCCCTGCTCTCCCCGGCGCTGGACTCGATCTCTACCGCCGTCAGCCGCGCGGCCGAGTTCGACCCCGCCACCAGTAATGCTGTGTTCCGCATCGGCCTGTCGGACGACGCCGAATTCGCCTTGCTGCCGCAACTGCTCAAGCGCATCCGTGCCGAAGCACCGGGTATCGTGCTGGTGGTGCGCCGGGTCAACTACCTGCTGATGCCAACGCTGCTGGCCTCGGGGGAAATATCGGTGGGCGTGAGCTACACCAGCGAGCTGCCAGCCAATGCCAAGCGCAAGGTGCTGCGCCGCAGCAAGCCGAAACTGCTGCGCGCCGACAGCGTGCCCGGGAGCATCACCCTGGACGACTTCTGCGCCCGGCCGCACGCCCTGGTGTCGTTTGCCGGTGACCTGTCCGGTTTCATCGACGAAGCCCTGGACGAGATAGGCCGCAAGCGCCATGTGGTGCTCGCGGTGCCGCAGTTCAATGGGCTGGGGAGTTTGCTGGCGGGTACCGACATTGTTGCCACGGTGCCGGATTACACGGCGGATGCGTTGACGGCTGCCGGGGGGCTGCGGGCTGAGGACCTGCCGATCGAGGTGCGCAGTTTTGAGCTGCACATGGCGTGGCGGGGGGCGCAGGATAATGATCCTGCGGAGCGGTGGTTGCGGTCGCGGATACAGATGTTCTTTGGCGATCCGGACAGTCTTTGATCAGAACGCCATGAAGGCAACAGTCCGGCCGGACAACTGCCATGGCACTCGCCGACGCGATAAGCCGAGACAGCGAACACAGCGAACGGCCGTGACACAGCACCACGCCCTACCACAGCGCATGGAGTGGGACCTTCTTGGTTGGACTGATGTCCATCTCTGCCCATGCTTTCGCCACCCCCCCCCATATCGTCAGCCAGTGCCCTGACGGTGTCACGGGACACAGTACAAATCATGCCCAGCGACATGCCCGGACAACATTGCGGCGTAGGTGGCCGCTCCAGATTGAAGTTGGAAAGTCAATAACGGCAACCGCAAGACTTGTCATCTCCGACTATGGTACACGCCAATGACACCTATTACTGCGCTATACGCAGAGGCTGACGGAAGTTGTTTTCATGGCTACTCGGAATAATGAGTCCTCTACTTGCAAAAAGCCCAGGCGCGGGCATGTGTCGAGCAGTTCTATCGCTCTCGCGTGCAGCAACGGACGGCGCTGCGAATCAACCCGCTACGTGACAACGAAGGGTTGCTCGATCTCTTGCTCGTCCAGTCGCTGAAACACCGGCCTGAGTTCATCGTGATGGCCATGACCGAAGCGGCTGCCGAAATCGAGGTGGTGCGGGCCAACCTGTGTCGTGACGGAGAAAGCCCGAAGATCCTGGTCACGGTCGAAACACCGGTCTGCATGCGGGACATCTACGAGATCGCCGCCACGGCCGACGGATTGATCTTCGGGTCTGCCGACTACGCCGCCAGCCTCGGCGTGCCGATTGGCGGCTGGAACAATATCCTGCATGCGCGAGGGAGCATCGTCGCAGCGGCTAGCGCGGCAGGCATTCCCGCGTTCGATACGGCTTATTTCCATCTTGATGACGAAAACGGGTTGATGAAGGAATGCCAGGACACCCTCGAGCTAGGGTTCAGCGGCAAGACCGCCATCCACCCCCGGCAGATAGCCACGATCAATGCCGTTTTCACCCCCTCTACCACGGCCTACGAACAGGCCTTGGCGGTGGTGAAGGCAGCACAGCACAGTGGCGACAAGATCACCCGGTTGAAGAACCTCATGGTTGGGCCGCCATTCGTGAAGCAAGCTAGGAAGGTGATCCAGCGCGCCCAGGAACTGGGACTTTAAGGAGAGATGCATGGAATCCATGATTACGGCGCATGAACAGGTCGGCGTCAATCGCTACCGCGAATCCTACGGCCTGCATTTCGAAGAGTTCGTGGTGGGCGATGTCTTCGAACATCGCCCGGGACGCACGGTGACGGAACTGGACAATATCTGGCAGTCGCTGGTCAACATGAACAATCACCCCGCACATATTGATGTGGCTTATGCGCAGCGCACCGAATTTGAAAGGCTGCTGGTCAATAGCTCCGTCACCTTGTCGATTGTCAGCGGCATGACCGTAGCGACCATGAGTGCGCGGGCGATTGCCAATCTAGGGTGGGATGAAATACGGCTGCCAAACCCGGTCTATGTCGGCGATACCCTTTACGCCGAGAGCGAGGTGGTTTTCAAACGAGAATCGCGCTCACGCCCCGGCCAGGGAATCGTCACCATCAGAGTCATTGGTCGCAAGCAAGACGGAACGCCAGTGATCAATTACCTGCGGACCTTCCTGGTGCCGAAGAAGGGGCACTCCCAGGACTACCCCATCGGCTAGGACACGTTGGCCGTCGTGAAACAGCAACCCTGGAAACATGCCATGAGCAAATTAGCGGTGATTACCGGCGGCAACTCCGGTATTGGTGAGGCCTGCGCCTGGCGTTTTGCCAGGGAGGGATACGAGGTGGTTGTCTGCGGGCGCCGAGGCGAGCAGAACCGTGGAGTGTGCGACCGCATTCGCGAGGCCGGCGGGGTGGCCCATGGCTATGCTGTCGACCTGCGTGATGCTCGCGAGCTGACCGAATGCTTTCGGGCCATTGCACTCAATCATCCGCCGGTGACGTGCCTGGTCAACAGCATCGGTATAGAAGGCACGCCTTTCACGCGTACCGAGGAGTACGACGACACCGTGTTCGACGATGTCCTGGCCACCAATGTCAAGGCGCCCTGGCAGTGTATGAAAGCAGTCTTGCCGACGATGAGGCTGGCGCGCGCCGGCAGCATCGTCAACGTCGCTTCCCTGGCCGGGATACGCGCAAGTGCCACGGGCGGTTCGGTCTACTCTGCGAGCAAGCATGCCCTCGTGGGTATGACCCGGGCCGCGGCGCGTGAGTATGCTCCGTTCGGGATTCGCATCAATGCAGTATGCCCGTCCTTTGTCCGCACGCCCCTGTCGGAGGACATCCTTGGAGGCGATCTGGAATCGGTAGGCGGCACCCACCCACTGAACCGGGTCTGCGAAGCCCAGGAAGTGGCCAGCGCGGTTTATTGGCTGTGCTCTCAGGACGCGTCATTTGTGACCGGCATCGCGATGCCGGTGGACGGAGGAACTCAGGCCTGAATACCGCTGGCGCGAGAATCAATTGCCCGCATCTTCACAAATGGATCAATAGAACAAGGAAAAAGGCATGCTGCTGCTCAATCGCCAGGACATCGAACGCAGTGTCGAGCTGCCAAGGCTTGTCCGTGTGCTGGAAGACGCGCATCGAGGGTTTGCGTCAATCCCCCCGGTGGTTCCAAAACGGCTGATGATCACTCAGGAACGCAATAGCGCATTTTCCTTGTTCATGCCGGCGTTGCTGCCCGAGCAGCAAACCCTGGGCATCAAGGTATCGTCGTTCCATCCCGATAACAGTGCACGGGGGTTATCGGCGATCAACGGTGCAGTATTACTGATCGAAGCGCAAACCGGTAGGCTGCTGGCGATGCTGGACAGCGCGGCCCTGACAGCTATTCGCACCAGTGCCATGAGCGCACTGGCAACCGACAAGCTATGTCCGCGTGGGCGGCTCAATCTGGCGGTTATCGGGGCGGGCGCCCAGGCTGCGGCGCATGTGAGGGCCATGGCTGCCATCCGGGATCTGGGGCAGGTGCGGATTGTTTCGCGGCGCCTGACACAGAGCGTCGCGTTGGCCGAGCGGTTAGCCATCGAGCTTAGCCTGCCGATCGAAGCGGTCGACACTGTGCCGATGGCGCTGGCCGATGCGGACATCATCTGTACGACCACCTCTCACGCCAGCCCTACCCCACTGGTCGCCCCGCAGATGCTCAAACCGTTCGCGCATATCAACGCAGTGGGGGGTAGCTCGCTTGCCGCGTGCGAGATCGACCCCGGGTTGCTGGCCGACGCCCAGGTCCATGTCGATCATCTGGACTCGGCTCGCCATGAGTCGGGAGAGATAGCTCAGGCGCTGGCATTGTCGGTGATCAGCGAGCGTGACATTCGCCAGATCAGCGCGCTGGTCATCGACCAGCCTGAGCCTCCCCTCAAGAAGTCCCGGTGGAGCTACTTCCGCAGCGTAGGGCATGCCAGTCAGGACATGGTGGTAGCCGCCTGCATCTATGAGACGGCCAGAGCAGGAGGAATAGGTCGGTACTGCGACTATTTCAACAATCCAGACATGCCCCGCGTGCGGAGCCGATCTGGCATGGACACTATTGGGGAGTAGGGAAACCCATGAACATATTGCTGATCGATTCTCCGAGAGTGAACTACATCGATTCCGGAGAGTACGGCGCAGGAACAACACAACAGGGCCATACCCTGGAGGTCACCGCCAACCCTTCGGATGAGCAACTGGCACGGGCCGATGGAATAATCGCTTTTCACGCGGTGGTCGTCGACGCGTCTCTGGTGGCCAGGATGCGTCGCTGCCGAGTGCTGGTGAAGGCAACCATCGGCCTCGATGACGTCGACGTCGACGCCCTCAGCGCAAAAGGCATCCTTTGTTCGAACATCGGTGCGGTGGGTGCGCAAGAGGTCGCGGAGCATGCACTGGCGCTTATTCTGATGGCCCAGCGCAAACTGCTGGAGTTCGCCAGGCATACCCGGGAGGGTGGCTGGAGCTGGCGCACTCATACCGGCACGGTGAAAGCCTGCCGCGACACCGTGCTGGGGCTGGTTGGCTATGGTGCAACCGGGCAAGCCTTGGCACACAGGGCGTCGGTGCTCGGCTATCAACTGCGTTTCTACGACCCGTGGATCGAGCAGTGTTCACAAGGGCTGGCACAGCGGGTGACGCTGGAGTCCCTGCTCGAGCAGGCCGATGTTATTTCCCTGCACCTGCCTCTCACCGCGCAAAGCCTGCACCTGTTGAACGATGCGCGCTTTGCGCAAGTCAAGCCTGGGGCAATGCTGATCAATACGGCGCGCGGCGGTATCGTTGATTCCGAGGCATTGCTGCGCGCCTTGCCGTCCGGGGCGGTATCGATGGCATTGCTGGATGTGGTGCAGGAGGAGCCCTCTGCGCCCAAGGCACTGATCGAGCATGAGCGTGTGCTGATGACCCCTCATGCGGCCTTCTACAGTGAGCGCTCACTGGCTGAGTTGAAGCGCAATGCGCTGCAGACGATGCTGACGCTACTGCAGGGGGACAAGGTCAAGACCCTGGTCAACCCTGATTGCATCGCAAAGGAGGCGAAAGGATATGCCTGAGATGAAGCTCGCGAGCCTTGAGCTCTCACCATCCGGGCTGCCCGCCTGGTTCGACCTGGCGACTGGCGCCAGCATACTGCAGTACGGCCAGCGCCTGGCCGCACGCGAACTGCTCGTCAATACCCTGGGCAATATCGTCGTGCGCACACATTGTCCTTATTGGAAGCGCGAGGTGATGTACACCAAACATCTCGGCCTGTCGCTCGAAGAGTCCGGCCTAGAGCACCTGGCCGTGCTGGACATCCAGTCCGATGAACTGCTGCACGGGCGCTGCCGCCCCAGCCTGGGGCATCAGATGCACCGCGAGATCATGCGCTGCCGCCATGATATCCATGCCACTGTGCACCTGCACCCCGATGACGTCATCGCATTTTTTTCCGTCATGCAATGGCGGCAGATGAGGTATGTGTCGAACGACACCGCGCTCGTCATGGGCAAGCCGCCCTGCATTCTTGGCGAAGGGGTGAATGTCGAGCTCGACGTGAGCGCCATCGGCCGTTGTGCCGACGCTACCAATTGCATCGTCATGCCTGGCCACGGCATCACCAGCTTCGGCCGCGACCTTTCAGAGGCCTACCACCGCGCGGTGGCATTCGTCGCGGAAATTCGCCGACTGATTATCTGTCAGCACCTGTCGGCGGCAACCGGAAAATCGATTGCATTTGCCAGCGAAGAGGAAGTGCAGCACATGTATGAGCTCGGCGAGCAGGTCATCTATGGGAGCACGCACACATGAACATTGACGAACATATTCTCGGCTCGGGACTGTGGAAGGCGCCGGAGCGCGACCTGAACTCCGTGTTGCTGGACTTGAACGAAAACCAGTTCCTGAGACAATTTCTCGCGCGCTTCATTGCGACAGAGCTCCAACCCCAGGACCTGTTCACCTACCCCAACTACCAGCCCCTGCTCAGCGAGTTGGCCAACTACTGCAAAGTGCCCACGCAGCACGTGCTGTTGACCAACGGCGCGGATCAAGCCATCGACCTGCTGTTGCGATTGCTATTTTCACCTGGCGATCGCGTCGTCATTCCTTCGCCAGTGTTTTCCTTCTACTACCAGATGCTCGACATCAATGGCGTCACGCCGGTCGTCGTGGGGTTCGAGAAGCAAGCGCAAGGCTTCGTACTGCCCATTCCGGCTGTTCTCGACGCCTTGTCGACAAGCCAGGGCCTGATCCTGTGCAACCCTAACAATCCACTGGGGGGGCGCTTGGAGACGGAGCAACTGGAGGTACTGGTGGAGGCGTGCGTCAGGCAGGACAAGCCGATCATTGTTGACGAGTGTTATTTCGAATACTTGCAGCAATCTTGCCTGGATACGTTCAGCAGAGTCAGACAGTTGTTCGTCATCCGCTCGTTCTCCAAGTATTTCGGACTTGCCGGACTGCGCCTTGGGTATGTGGTCACGCATCCTGATTCGGTGCGCGAGCTGTTGAAAGTACGTGGTCCCTGGGACATCAACCACATCGCAATAAAAGCCGCGTTGTACTGTTTGCGCAATCAGGATCACTTGCGGCGTGCCCATGAGAGCCTCGATCAGATCAAGGGCGCGATCATCGAGATATGCCGTGCGCACGGGATCGTGGCGTACGGCAGCGATACCAACTTCCTGCTATTGCAGGATCAAAACAATGGTCGTCTGGCACGTGCCTTCGCCCAGAACGATATCCGCGTGAGCCACTGCTCCGGGCACCCCCACAGTTTCGGCATGCTCCACAACATGCTGCGCGTGGCGATACCGGCGAAATCAGATCTCAAGGTATTCCTGATGGCGTTGATACGTGGGGCTGGCAGCGTGACTGGCTGGGGGGGATGTGAAACTGGCCGTTCGATAGTGATCACAGGCCAGGACGGTGGTGTGGTTTTTCAAGATCGCACAGACTTAGGATGCAAGGGATGAAAGGACGTCACCAGTACTCGTTGATCAAGGAACTCTACAAGACCATGCCTCGTGACATGCCGCTGGATCTCTCGACACTGCAGAAAATCGGTATCTCCAATCAGCGCGCTGCCGGCTACGCAAAGAGTGGCTGGCTTACACGTGTTGCCCATGGCGTCTATGTATTTCCTGGCGAGTCGTTGAGACTGCCGTCGGCGCTTTCCTACCTGGCCATGCAAATCGAAGGATTGCATGTAGGCGGCTATAGCGCACTCTTGGAGCACGACAGCACGCCTCTGGTGCTATGGGGGGACGCACGCGCGGCCTTGCCGCGCTGGTTTTCCGAGCGTTTTTCCGTGCGCTATAGCCATGCCCGCCTGTTCGATTGGGAGGGTTCAAGCATGCCTGAGCAGACATTGACGGATGCGGGGCCAGCATTGGGCGGCATCAAATGCTCCACGCCGGAGCGTGCATTGCTGGAAATGCTCTACGACGTGGGCGGCAAGCAATCGCTGGAGGATGCCTATAGTGCGTTTTCGCAAGTCAAGGTGATGTACCCGGACATCGTGGGTGATCTGCTTCAACGCTGTACCAGCGTAAAAGCCAAGCGTCTGTTCCTCAAATGGGGACGCGAATGCGGTCAGCTCAACGTCGATACGGTGCTGAGTCAGTACCGTATTCCGGTGGGCAGTAACAGCCGTTGGATCACCCGGCTCAAGGACGGATCGATGTTGTCTTTGAAACCCTACGGATAGGGGTGCCAAGCGCTATGAAGCATATTTTGCTGCTTGATGTGGGTAACCAGTTTTACCGCGAGTTTGCCTTGGCCTCCCTGGCGCGTCAGGCGCCGGTGATCCTGGTGGGCAAGAGCCTGCCCGAATGGGCCGAGCGCTACGTCGCTCACTGGGTAGACATCGATCCGGAACAGATTGACGAGATTGCCACCCAGGTCGAAACACTCGGTATCGACTTGCTCCTGATTGTCACCTACTACGAATTCTACGTCGAGGCGGTGGCCTTGCTGTCCGCTCGCTTCGGGTTGCGCGGCAATACGCTGGATACCGCCCGGGTGAGCCGGGACAAACGCCTGATGCGCGAAGCGTTCGCCCGGCACGGCGTGTCTTCTCCCGCCTCATTGCTCGCCCTGACGGATGCGGAGATTGTCGCGGCCGCACGGGCAATCGGTTTCCCGGTGGTCATCAAGCCAAGAAAACTGGCAGGCAGCATCGGCGTGGTGCTGGCGGACACCGAGCAGGCACTGCTCGCGGCTATCGCGGCCAGGCACGCTAGCGAAAAACAGGTACGTACCAGCAGCGCGATCATGGACGAGACATTGGTGGAAGCCTATGTCGATGGCCCGGAAATCAGTGTCGAAAGTGTGGTGGCCCAAGGTCGCGTCAATATTGTTGCCGTGACGCAGAAACGTCTCGGTCCGGCACCTTACTTCGAGGAGGTTGGTCACCTGGTCTCTTTCGAGCCGGGTGGGCAGGACCTGCCGCCGGCGGTTGCGGCCTTGGTGGTTGCCGCCCATCAGGCGCTGGCTGTGCAGTGGGGAATCACCCATACGGAAATCCGCCTGGGCAAGGATGGTGCGAAGGTCATTGAACTTGCGACCCGGGCCGGTGGTGATCAGATCCTGAAGCTGGTAGAGCTGGCCAGCGACCTGGATCTGTTCAAGCTGCTGGTGGACAGTTTCCGGGATGTACCGCTGGACCTGCGACCGACGCGCCACCGGGTGGCCGCCATCGACTTCATCTACCCGCCCCACGCGGGGTATTGGTCAAGGTGCATGCCGCACTGCCCGCACTGCCCGCAGGCGTCAGGTCGCAATTGGTCGTCGAGGCCGCCTCCGGCCGCACCTTGAAGCTGCCGCCGGATGCCTTTCTTGATCGAGCTGCGTTCATCATCACCCAGGCAGATACGGCGCACGAATGCCGTGCAGCGAGCACTGCGCGCGTTCGTGACACCGAGGTGATCCTCAAGTGAACAAGCTCTTCAAGGACGCGGGGCTGACGACGGCGATGCGCAACATCATCCTGCTTCGTCTGCTTTTCGTCATGGCGAACGCGTTGGGGCCATTCGCAGCGCTGTTTTTCAACCGTCACTACCATCTCGATGGCTCGGCAGTGGCGCTGGTGATAACGCTGGTATCGGCGTTCTACTTGACGGGCAACTTGTTGGGTGGGGCCTTGGCCAGTCGCTGCTCCTTTCGCTCACTGTTACTGGGCACATCATTGTGCTCGTCGGTCTTTCTGCTGCTCGCGATGGTGTTCAACACGCCGACCACGTCCATTGCCATGGTGCTGATGTTCATGCTATGCGCAGGCGTGATCACGCCAGTGTTCAGCATGCTGACCTCGCTGGCGGCGGACGATGGCAACCGCATTGCATCCTTCGGCTACCTTCACCTGGCCAGCAACCTGGGCGCCGCGCTGCTGTTTGTCATCGGTGGGTATCTGCTCGGCCTGCATAGTCATTACCTGATGGTATTCGCCGCCGGCCTCAGCATTGCGTGTTTCCTTGCGAGTGTTTTCCTGGTGCTGCCTGAGCGACAGGTTCATACGCCACAGGCACGACGCAGAATCTTGCGCAACATGGTCGACATACCGAGGATCGTGATCGTCGCCGGCGCAATGTTTTTCGCTTTGTCGGTGTTGGATGCGCAGCGTGAGTATCAGCTACCGTTGTGGCTCGATGTAATAGCCGTTGACCGTGCCGCGAGCATCTTCGCTGCCGTGGGGATCGTCAACGCGTTGCTGGTCATCCTGATCACGCAGCCTCTGATCGCGCTAACCTCCCGATTCAGCACGCTCTCCAACCTGGCCGCGGCAGGAATCTTCTACGGTATCGGATTTGGCGCCTACGCGTTTTTCGAGCATACCGCGTTGATTCTGACGTTCGTTTTCTTCTGGACGATGGGTGAGATTCTCGGCATCACCCATATCACCGCGTTGATTTCCCAAAAGACATCATTGCAAACCCAGGCCAGCCTCTTTTCGCTGATTCCCATCCTGCTCGCGCTCGCCAGAATGGTCTCGGTGGGATTGGGCGCCTCGTTGAACTCCAGCGCTGGGTTCACGCTGAGCTGGAGCCTCTACGGACTGCTGGGTCTGCTGCTCGGAGGCGTCTGCTGGTTGTGGGGCCGGGAAGCCAAGGCTCCACAGGTTTCATCACCACGAAGAAGTTGAGCCAGGAGGCTCGTTTCAGGCATCAAAAGGAAGAGGTGCATTCAGCATGAGCGAGACACTGACGCAGGACCTGTACGAGCGTTTGTATCGTGGCAATCCGACCCTGGTCAAAACCCGCGACTTCGACGATATCGATGTCACGACCAACAACTTGATCTTTGCATTTCTTGTACTGGTCAACGGCTACCAGTTTCTCATCGCTCCCCTGTTGATCTCTACAAACCCCTGGTTCATGCTGACCCTGCTACCCACCCTGTTGTTCTCTTCGACCACCGGCGTTATGGTGCATGAGGCGATACACGGATTGCTGCACCCTGCCCCCCGGAGGAACCGGCGTATGGGCCAGGTGATGGCGGTGTTCATGGGCATCGCCTATGACTTGCAACGCTTCGATCATCTGCGGCATCACCGCGTCAATCGTACCGAGCATGATTGCGACGAGATCTATATCGCCCCGCGCCGATCGACGCGCAAGGTCGTCAATTATTACTATCGCAAATTGTTTGGTGCTTACTGGCACGACTTCGTGCTGACCGCAATCGTCTGCTTCCTGCCGCCCCGTTTTATCTACCCGCTGACGAGCCTCATCTACGGCTCGACAGTAGTGCCGTCGGATCATTGCGCGCTGTCCATCACCCTGCGCAATAAAAAATTGAGCGCACTGCGCACCGAAGGCGCGTGCACCTTGCTGCTGTTAGCTTGCAGTGCTTTTCTGTATGGCGCCAACTGGTGGATATTGGTGATCCTCTACTTACTCAGAGCATTTATTCTCACTGTGCTGGACAGTTTTGCCCACTACCAGACGCCCATCAATGATTCGCTGTTTGCGAGAAACGTGAAAGTGCCACTCTTTTTCGAGCGAGTGTGCCTGATGAACTTCAACTACCATGGCGCCCATCATATTTTTCCTACAGTTCCGTGGGATAAGATCCCACAGTATATGCAGCACTTCCAACCCGATTTCTGCTTGATTACTCACGGCAGTCTGTTACGGTCGCTTAAAGCCAAATACAAGCCGCCTCGGGCTTTCAGCGTGTGGCCCCGTGGCTGGTTGGCGGGAGGGCGCAAAGAGGAAAAAACTTTTCAAACCTAATCCCTGCCAGATTACCGTAAGCGCTTACACTTGCGGCAAGCGATGTTCAACAGGCCGAGCGATATCTTACAAGAACATATGAGCCGGGCGATTTATCGTCGTCCAGCTCCAACAATATCGAGGACCCCCTATGCGACAGCAGTATGATCCTGCCTGGGTTGAAAGCACGGCTCAGGCCAAATGGCTTCGCGATGAAGTATTCAAGGCTGTCCAGGACGAAAGCCGGCCAAAGTTCTATGCCTGTTCCATGCTGCCCTACCCTTCCGGAAAGTTGCACATGGGGCATGTGCGCAACTACACGATCAATGACATGTTGGCCCGTCACATGCGGATGAAGGGCTACAACGTCCTGATGCCGATGGGATGGGATGCGTTCGGCCTACCGGCTGAAAACGCCGCGATGCAGTCGGGCGTATCACCCGCTCAATGGACACGGATGAACATCGCCGACATGAAGTCGCAGATGCAGCCGCTAGGACTGGCTTTCGACTGGTCACGAGAAATCGCCACCTGCGATCCCGAATACTACAAATGGAACCAGTGGTTTTTCTTGAAGTTGCTGGAAAAGGGCGTGGCCTACAAGAAGACCCAGATCGTCAACTGGGACCCCGTCGACCAAACCGTGCTGGCCAACGAGCAAGTGGTGGATGGCCGGGGTTGGCGATCCGGAGCGCTCGTCGAGAAACGCGAGATTCCCGGCTACTACCTGCGCATCACGCAGTATGGAGAGGAACTGCTGTCGGCCATCGATACCCTGGAGGGTTGGCCGGACATGGTCCGCAGCATGCAGCGCAACTGGATTGGCAAGGCCAGTGGAGTCCGCCTGGCCTTTGTCCACACTGTCGAAGACGCAAACGGGCAGTTGATCGACGCAGGCAAGCTGTGGGTGTTCACGACGCGCGTCGATACGCTGATGGGTGTGACGTTTTGTGCCGTTTCCCCTGATCATCCGCTGGCCAAGCGTGCCACGGCGCTCGATCCAGGGCTCGAGCCGCAGGTGCAGGCGTGTCGACAGGCGGCACAGACCAGCCCCGCCGCCGGCGCGCAGGCGAAGCTCGGTATCCCGAGCGGCTTGCACGTCGAGCATCCATTGACCGGCGAACCGGTCGCCGTGTGGATCACCAATTATGTGGTTGGTGAGTATGGGGAAGGCGCCTTGATGGGGGTGCCGGCCCATGATGAGCGCGATTTCGATTTTGCCCGTCAGTATGGCTTGCCCGTACACCCCGTCATCGCGCTCGACGGGGCTCCTTATGACCCTGCAGCCTGGTCGGATCGCTACGGCAGCCAGGAAGGTCGCCTGATCAACTCTGGCGCCTATGATGGCCTCACGGTGGAGCAAGCTGCCCTGGCAATCGTCGACGCCCTGGCCGAGCGTGGGCGTGGCGAGCAAGCCACCACGTGGCGCCTGCGTGACTGGGGAATCTCCCGGCAACGATACTGGGGAACTCCGATTCCGATCATTCATTGCGAATACTGTGGCGATGTACCAGTACCTTACGCAGACCTGCCGGTAATATTGCCGACCGATTGCATTCCCGACGGAAGCGGCAATCCGTTGCTGCGGCGTGAATCGTTCCGCCTCGTCGCGTGCCCTCGTTGTGCAGCACCCGCGCAACGGGAAACGGACACAATGGACACCTTCGTCGACTCGAGCTGGTATTTCATGCGCTACTGCGATCCCGACTGCCACACTTCGATGGTAGGGCCTGGCAACCGATACTGGATGCCCATCGACCAGTACATCGGCGGCATCGAGCATGCGGTGCTGCACTTACTCTACGCCAGGTTCTGGACAAGGGCGATGCGCGACGAGGGATTGGTGGACTTCAGTGAACCATTCAAGAATCTGTTCACTCAGGGCATGCTGCTGCGGGAAAGTTATTACCGCAAGGCGCAGGACGGTAGCCGACGATGGTTCTACCCCTGCGAAGTATCGGTTCAATACGATGAAAAAGGCCGTCCGGTCAGCGCGACAGCGATCGAAGATGGCTTGCCTGTCACCCTCGGTGGCGTGGAGAAGATGTCCAAGTCGAAGAACAACGTGGTCGAGCCCAAGGACATCATCGACCGGTTTGGTGCGGACACCGCCCGGTTGTTCACCATCTTCGCCGGCCCCCCTGATCAAAGCACGATCTGGAGCGACACCGGTGTCGAAGGGGCTTATCGCTTCCTGCGCCGTCTCTGGAGCTTTGCCGTTGATGAGCAGGCACGCTGGAGCGAAAGTGACGGCCAGGCGGCAGACGCCACAGAAGCCAGCCGTGTGCGCTTCATGACCCATGACTTGTTGAAGCAAATCAATAACGATTATGAGCGTCTGCAATACAATACCGTCGTATCGGGTGCAATGAAGATGCTCAAGGTACTGGAGAGTGCCCGCAGCGTTGGTCACCAGGTCTGCCGGGAAACCATGTCCATTCTCTTGCAGGTGCTGCAACCTGTGACGCCACATATCTCCCAGGTTCTCTGGGAGGCATTAGGATTCCCCGGCGCGATCTACGACAGTGCCTGGCCGACCCCGGACAGCGACGCCTTAAGGCAGGACGAAGTGAAGTTGATGGTACAGGTCAATGGCAAGCTACGGGGGGAGATTCTGGTCCAGGCCGATGCCGACCATGACACAATCCGTGACCAGGCGCTGTCCGATCCTGTGTTGAGCAAATATCTGGAAAGCGCAGGAAGGATGATCGTAGTGCCTAACCGATTGGTGAACTTCATCGTCTGACCATTCAGGTTGTCCCCTGAAACCAGAAAGCCGGCTTTCTCAGGAAATGTCGGCTTTCTGGTTCAGGCCTCAGTGGAAAACGTGTGCATCCCACCCACTGACTGCTGCTACGCGTAGCGACTGTGACGAGCCCAAAGCATAAGTTGCGCAAATGGGCGAGGGATTGCACATTTGAAACCGATCCCTCCTCGTTGCCTCCACTGGAATCCACTCGTAGCTGCAGTTGAAAGGGGTACATCTGCGGGTACAAATCCAATTTCCCATTCATAACCATTTGATTTATATGAATGTCCAAATGTTTTTTGGCAACCCTGAGAGTTTTTAGGGGCTTCGCGCATGCTTGTTAGCTGATCATTTCTGCCTTTTTCTAGCCTCGAATAGCCATTTACTTCCAGCTAATTGCTACATTTGGGGCAAATTTGAGGGCATGCTTTGGATGGTTTGAAAAGGATGCCCCCAACCGTCATTGTTGTCCTTTAAAGGCGGCCTGCAAACTGACAGCATCTGGGCAATATCCTGACCATCACATCGTCGCGATGACAGCCTGCATTTATCGCCGTAGCGGAGAAAAGAACACCCTCACCTCCAAGGGCCAGGTCACCCTACCCAAAACCGTCCGCCAACTGCTGGGCCTGAATACCGGCACCAAAGTCGCGTTCGACGTCCGTGGGAACGAAGTCGTAGTCAGCCGGGTGGAGGCCGATCACGAAGACCCTGCCATCGGCGCATTCCTAACCCTGTTGGAGGCTGACATCTGCAACGGACGCAACATCACCGCGCTACCGGACGACCTGGCACAGGCCATGCTCGCCAACGCACGCCACCCTGTGAACCTAGACGAAGAGATTAACGGTGAGGTCGCGTTTTGACACAGCAGCATGGCTGGACGCTGCTGTTCAAGGCAATACGCTGGGCAGCGCATAGCGACTGACACGAATCCAATGCGTAAGCTGCGCCCTTAACCACGCCGCCTAACGCTCAAATGGGCGCTAGCACAATCAGTTCACGTGCCATCGCACGCTTTCTCTCAACTGCCTACCGCCGGCTGCTGTGCCTTCGCCAACATCAGCAACAAAAGGCCAACCAGCAGCGCTGCCACCAAGTTGTAGAGCATGCCCGTAACGAAAGCCGCCACGTAGTGACCTGCCAGCACGACCCCGCCATCACCCGCGACCAGCGCCTTGTTGAACAGGAGGCCCACTACCCCTACACCCAGAGCCGCCCCCACCTGCTGAACAGTCGAGATCACTCCCGACGCCATTCCGGCCTGGGCTTCATCGACAAAACCCAATACCAGGTTCAGCAGTGGCGTCATGATGAAACCCTGACCGGCGCCGACCACCATCAGTACGGGAATCAACCCCGCGGGCATCAGGGCCGCGCCCGCCATCCAAACCTGCGCAATCAATAGCCCGATCGAAACGGCATACACCATCGCACCTACAACGATGGCGCTCGCCCCCCATCTCGCCACCAGCTTGGGCGCGACGAGCGACGCCAGCACGAACCCCACGCTGCAGGGTGCGAAAATGCTACCCGCAGTCAAAGGATCAAGCCCCAGCCCGGTCTGCACCAACAAGGTGAAGCACAAGAAGAACGAACTGGACGTGGAATACACCAAAAGCACCAGCAATGCGCCCAACGCGAAGTGACGCTGGGCCAGCAAGCGCATATCCACCAGTGGCAAGCCGCCGTCTGCTCTTCGCTGCTCCTGCTGCCTATGGAAAAGTACCAGCAGTACTCCCGCCAGGCCCAACGACACTAGACTCCAGGCTGGCCAGCCTAGCGCCGGTCCTTCGATCAACGGCACCAGCAGCAGCACCAGGCCGGTGCTGACCAACCCTACGCCCGCCCAGTCCAGGGTAGGTCGCTGTGGTGCGCGCGACTCAGGGATATAACGTGCCGCCGCGATGGCCAACAGGCCGATAGGTACGTTGATGAGGAAGATGCTACGCCACCCCAGGCCGAACAAGTCGGCATGAATCAACCCGCCACCCAGCACTTGCCCTGCGATGGCGGCCAGCCCCGGGGTCATTCCCAGTAGACCAAAAGCACGACGGCTGTCGCCGTCATTGAAATTGACACGGATAGAGGCATAGACATGCGGGAACAGCAACGCCGCCGCCAGCCCCTGTAATACCCGCGCAGCAATCAGGAAGCCGGCAGTGGGGGCCAGCCCGCACAGCAGGGAGGCGAAGGTGAACCCGGCCATGCCGATCACGAAGAGGCGGCGGCGCCCGAACAGGTCGCCCAGACGGCCGCCGGTAATCAGCAAGACGCCAAACGCAAGTTCATAGCCGGCCACGATGAAGCCAACCTGTGCGAAGCTGGCCGCCAACCCTGCTTGCAGGCTGGGGATGGCCACATTGACCACAAACAGATCGAAAATCGTCACGAAACCGGCCAATAGCAGCACCGACAGACCGAGCCAGGGCGGGCCGTCGACAGTGCGCACAGGCAGTACCGAAGGGTGGGAGTTCGAGTTCATCTTGCGCATCCTGAGAAGAGACGTGAGCATTCTCGAACCACCGTTAAGTGATTACAATTTAACCATTTATGCTATTACTCAAAGTAACGAGATAAGCGATGCGAACCTTGGCACGAACACGCGCCGATCTGGCGGCATTCCTCCTGGCGCACCGCCAGCGGCTATCCCCTGTCGATGTGGGCCTACCCAGTGGTGGTCGCCGCCGCACGCCTGGGCTGCGACGTGAAGAAGTTGCCGCACTCGCAGGTGTCGGATTGACCTGGTACACGTGGCTGGAACAGGGCCGTGACATAGGGGTTTCGGCTGCTTTTCTGGACAACCTGGCTAGGGTGCTGAAGCTGGATGCCGCAGAACGACGCCACTTGTTCCTGTTGGCTCACGAACGGCCACCTGCCGAACCCGGCAAAACATGGTGCGTGCTACCCCCACTGGTACGGCGCCTGATGCACGACTTGCCGCACCCCGCCGGCGCCGGCACGATGTTCACGCCCCCTCTGCAGGCATGCGCAAGCTGACCATTGACGGCAAGATCGAGCTGTTCGAGCACACCTCGCTGACCATCGACGAAGACCGCCACCTACGCCTGGTGGTCTATGCCAAGTTAGCAGAGCCTTCCGTCGCTCTGCAGGCACCCTCTGGCTATCCGCAGGCCGAATAGAGGGTGAACAACCAGAAAAGGCGCTCCGCCATGAAGCCAGCAAAACCACATACATTACTGCTCGCGTTGTGCCTGAGCCTGGGTACCCCCCTTGCCTTGGCTGCCACAGACCTTAACGATCAGCGCGCCCCGGGCACACAATCCCATGACGATGGGCACATGGACGGCCAAGGCGATGCGACGGGCTCAGGAACACCAGGCGATAGCATGGGTACCGGTGATGGCGGTACTGATGACAATGGGACGGACAACACCGGAGGTGACGGTACCAACAGTGGCTCGGGAACCGGCAGTAATGGCTCTGGTGATAGCGGTACAGGCTCGGGCAGTGGAAGCAGCAGCTCGGCCGGTAGCGGATCAGGATCAGGTTCCGGCAGTTAACTGAAACAGCCGATGGCGATGGGTTACTCGTTCATCGCCTATTTGGCGGCCCTGAGATCGTTTCAGCGCAAGCCTCGTCATCCGCACTTAACGCCAATGCGTCCCTGCACGAAACAGCGTTCACTGACCATCGGTTGGGCCGCATCGTCAACCATAACCTGGCGGAGTACCACATGCCGGTCAACGCAGACAGCGGGGATATCGACGTCATCTTCGTTGAAGAGCACGACGATATTGTCAGCGTGTAAGGGACTTCCCTTTACGCTCGACAAGGTGCTGTGATTGAGCCAGCCAACATCACACGGCGCAAACCTCAATGTGGGACAACCCAAGCACATCGGCTTGAGCCATTATCTCGCTCGGCGATGAATCAGCAGCAGGCAGCACAAGCCCGTTTTCGCTGTCCCCGAAATGCAACACAATCAGGTGCATTGCAGCTTCGTGAGGACTGAGCGTGCCCTGCTCCACCTCCAATCGATAACGTTTCGGCTCTTCAGCCAAGCGATAGTTAATGTTGTAGGTTGCCATACTCACCTCAGGTCCAAATGCAGGGGTTCGGCGCCCCGCTCCG
Organism: Pseudomonas sp. B21-031; assembly: GCF_024748985.1. NCBI lineage: Bacteria > Pseudomonadati > Pseudomonadota > Gammaproteobacteria > Pseudomonadales > Pseudomonadaceae > Pseudomonas > Pseudomonas sp. B21-031. The sequence goes on from NZ_CP087181.1 coordinate 3,318,288, forward strand.
TGTTCCTTCAGTGAGGTCACCGCGGACAGAAAAGTTCAGTTCAGGAACCCAAGCGAACCCAAGTTAAACCGGTGAACCATTTGGTGGTACCGGGCCTAGCCCAACCTCCGGGGTACTACCCGGCACGCTGTGCTTTGCGTGGGCATTTGCGGGCGAACCAATTGCCGTGTTTACCCGCACCCAGCGATTTTTTGGAGAGCGGTCGCAGGTCATGCATGACGGCGCCGTCTACGGGCTAACCCGGCTGATTCATTATCACGAGCGCTGGCTGCGTGGGGAGCGCGCCTGAGAGCAAGGGTGCCGCATTACCAAATCGCAATGTCGTAGGTCAGGTAGATGCGATTACTGTCGCGCCCGCGGGAAAAATCAGAACGGTAGACATAGTTGCGTAGTTTTACACCCAGCCCTTTGACGGGCCCTGACTGCACAACGTAGGCCAGTTCCATGTCACGTTCCCATTCGTTGAGTTCAGCTTCAGCGGAACGACCGTTGTCCCCGCTCAGGTATCGCGCCATGAACGTGAGGCCAGGGACACCGGCTGCTGCAAAATTGTAGGCATAGCTTGCCATCCAGGTTTTCTCTTCCTCCTCGATGAACTTGCCGATGCCGACGTTGCTGAACGAGTAAACCGTCGCACCGCTGATGTAGGGCAGCCCGGCATCGCCGTCTAATATCTGGTAACCAGCACCGACGGTGTGCCCGGAATGGGTATACGACACCTGCCCGCTGAACATGTCGTTGTCGATCTTGCCGCCATAAGCAGCTCCGCTGTCGCGGCTCTTGAAGTAGCGCAGGTCGGTGGTGAACACCCCGCCGGCCAAGGCTAGATCGTGCACCAGCCCCGCATAGTCCTGGCGGTAGAAGTGCTCGAGCTGGCCGTGGAAGTAGCTCACACGCAGTTGCTTGCTGATGGCAAAGTCAGCACCCGCAAAGCTGAAATCGCCGGACTCATCGCCGCCGTATCCATCTAGGTACAGGCCCGTGCTGTTGGACGAGTCGCGCTGCTTGAACCGATCCAAGTGGCCGGCGGTCAGTGTCAGGCCATCGACATCCGTACTGGTCAACTGCGTGCCCTGGTAGGTCTGCGGCAGAAGCCGGGCATCGTTATAAACAAGCACCGGTGTCTTGGGCAGCAAGGTACCGTGCTTGACCACGGTCTGCCCCACCCGCGCCTTGGCAGTCACGCCGGCACTGGCAAACTCGCCTGCGGCGCGGCCATCGTCATGGACCGGCAGCAGGCCGGTACCGCTGCGGCCGCGCCCCGAGTCGAGGCGCACGCCTACAAGCCCTAGGGCGTCTAGCCCAAGGCCCAGCGGGCCTTGGGTAAACCCTGATTGGTAGTCGAGCAAAAAGCCCTGCGCCCATTCCACCCGCTCACTCTTGGCAGTCGCAGCAGCGCGGGTGCTCATGCCCTGTTCGTCGCGGAAGTTTTCGTTGAAATAGACGTTGCGCAGCTGCAGTTTGAGCTTGCTGTCGTCGATGAATCCGGCAGCGCCGGCCACAGGCAACCAGCCGCAGAGCAGGCCACAGGTGGCCCCACGGAAAACAGCTCGGGACATGTTCGATACTCTGTTGTTATTGGATGAGGCGGGCGCAAGCTGCGCCCTCTGTAGATCAGACGAAGAAGGACAAGGCACCCGTGAGCAAAGCCAGCGCAGTGATGACCAGCGATGTCAAAACCGCCCACTTCACGGTTGCCTTCTGGAAGTCGCCGATATCTCGATCGACCATGCCCACCAACAGCAGGGTCGAAGCCACCAGCGGGCTCATCAGGTGTACAGGCTGGCCCAGCACCGAGGCGCGGGCTATTTCTACAGGGTCGATACCATACGCGGCAGCCGCATTGGCCAGGATCGGCACAACGCCGAAGTAGTAGGCGTCGTTGGAAAGCACGAAGGTCAGCGGCATGCTGGTCAGCGCCACCACCAGCGGGAACCAGTGGCTCCAGGCGTCCGGAATCCAGTCCACGAGGGTCTGCGCCAGCGCATCGACCATCTTCGTACCCGAGAAAATACCGGCGAAGATGCCTGCGGCGAACACCAGGAGCACCACGGTCATGGCGTTGCCTGAATGGGCGAGAATGCGTTCTTTCTGCAAGTCCAGTTGCGGGTAGTTGATCATCAATGCGGCGACAAAACCGATCATGAACAAGATGGCGGCGTGCATAACCCCCAGCACCAGCGCAGTCATGACAGCGATGACCAGCAACAGGTTCACATAGGCCAGCCGTGGGCGCTTGTGCGGGTTATCGCCGAGGATTTCCTTGATGTAGCAGTTACCACCACCGGACTCCAGCGCGATGTTGCCGATGCGTCGGCGCTCGGCGCGGCCAAGCAAGTAGGCTGTGAACACTACCCACGCTGCCCCACCGATGACCGTCGGCAGCATCGGGATGAAGTACTCGGTCGCATCCAGCCCCAGCGCCGCAATGGCACGGGTGGCAGGCCCGCCCCATGGGCTCATGCCGCTCATGATGCTCAACGACAGCATCGAGACGGTGGCCAGGATCATCGGGTTCATGCCGATACGCTTGTACAGCGGCAGCATGGCGGCGCAGGTAATCATGTAGGTCGTGGTGCCATCACCGTCCAGCGCCACCAGCAGCGACAGCAAGGCGGTACCGATGGCGATCTTGATCGGGTCGCCATTCACCCGCTTGAGAATCTTGCGGATCAGCGGATCAAACAGACCGGCGTCGATCATCAGGCCGAAAAACAGGATGGCGAACAATAGCAGCGCCGCAGACGGTGCGACCATTTTCAGCCCATCGAGCATCATCTTGCCAAGGTCCGGCGCAAAGCCGCCAATCACAGCGAAAACAATCGGAACGACGGTCAGGGCAACGATAGGAGACAGGCGTTTACTCATGATCAGGTAGGTGAAGGTCACCACCATAATCAGGCCCAGAAGTGCGAGCATGGTCTTTTCTCTTGTTTTTATTGTGTGCGGCCGTCGATAGGGCAGACGGCCCCCTACCCACTCGACATCACTGGGATGTTGAGTGGGATTTTAAGTCAACAATGGGAGGTGGAAGCGGCTATTAGCCGTGATGCCGAGGCTCGGCTGACCAGCTGGCCTGGGCCGTATCCGCTTCGCCCGGTGCTGCCGGGGTGCCGTTCAGGCGACGCAGCAAGGTTTCCCGGTCACAGGCGTTCTCCGACAGTGAAATCACAACCGTGGCCACGGCATTGCTGGCCAGGCTGGTCAGTGCACGCGCTTCGGACATGAAGCGATCAATACCGATCAGCAAGGCAAGCCCTGCCAATGGGATGTCGTGAATAACCGTCAACGTCGAGGCCAGCGCCACGAAGCCACTGCCGGTGACGCCCGCAGCGCCTTTGGACGACAACAGCATGATCGCCAGCATTGTCAACGTTTGGCCCAACGTCAGATCGATGTTGCAAGCCTGGGCGATGAACACCGCCGCCAGTGACAGGTAGATAGCGGTACCGTCGAGGTTGAAGGAATAGCCGGTTGGCAGCACCAGCCCCACCACACCTTTCTTGCAGCCAAGCTTCTCGAGTTTTTCCAACATGCGCGGCAGAACGGGCTCGGTGGACGATGTGCCGAGCACCACCAGAAACTCCTCGCGAAAATACCGCAGCAGCTTCCACAGGCTGAAGCCGTGCGCCCGGCAGATCCCCCCCAGCACGACCAGCACGAAGAATGCGCAGGCGATATAGAGTGTACCTACCAGCTTGGCCAATGCGCCCAGGGACGTCACGCCATACTGCCCGACAGTGAAGGCCAGTGCACCGAAGGCGCCGATTGGGGCGAAGCGCATCAGGTAGCCGAAAATACGAAACACCATGGTCGAGGCCGATTCCAGTACATCGAGTACTGGTTTGCCCTTCTCGCCCATTGACGACAGAGCAAAACCGCTCAGTACAGCGATGAACAACACCGGCAGCACTTCACCCTTGTTGAACGCCCCCATGAAGGTGTCCGGAATGATGTGCATGAAGAAATCGACCACACTGAGCTTGGCCGCAGAGGCGGTGTACTGGCTGAGGCCTACAGTGCTGAGCGTAGCCGGGTCGATGTTCATGCCAACACCCGGACGGAACAGGTATACCGCCCCCAGGCCAATGATCAGGCTGACCACCGTCAATACCAGGAACAGCAGCAAGGTCTTGCTCATCAACCGCCCAAGGGAGCGCTTGTCGGTCATGCCGGCGATGCCGGTGACGATGGTGCAGAACACCACGGGGGCGATCATCATCTTGATCAGCTTGATGAACGCATCACCCAGTGGCTTCAGCGCAACGGCCTGTTGCGCCCAGAAGTGACCAACCACCACGCCCAGCAGGACAGCGCAGAGGATCTGGAAATACAGTGACTTCGCGAGTTTCATGAGGCATCACCCATTGTTGAAATTGTGCGGATGCGATGGTTGCCAACGTGATCCGCCCCTTCCTACCCTGCCATCCTGCGCAAGGTCGGGGCGTAGACGAAGCCTGAAAAGAGTCGGCGTGCGGTTCTCACCACGGAGGCCTGAAGTGTCTTGCCATCGGCACCGCTGCGCGTAAGCGCCACGTCGATACCGCCGCTCGGGTGCTCCAGACGAACCTCTTTCAATTGCTGGGCTTGATCCCCAAGCATGTCCAAGATCACCGTGCCAGGGCTGACGCAGGCAGTCGCCAGGCCAATGGCACCGGTAATGGCCAGGGCGCGGTGGCAGTTATGGGGCATGAAGTAGCGGACCTGCAGCGTGCCATCATAGCGCGCCGGAGAAACCAACACTGGCTTTGGAATCACCATGCCGCTGACATCGCCCAGCCCCATCGCCTTGCCTGCCTTCAGGCGCAACGCCTCTAAACGTTGCAGCAGGCGCGTGTCCGCATCCAGCTGCGCCGGGGTCTCGGAGCCCGTGACACCCAACTGGCTGGCATCGACGATCATCATCGGCATGGCCATGTCGATGCAGGTGACTGGCACACCGTCGATGACATCCTGGGCCTGGCCAGTCGGGAACAGCTTGCCAGTCTTGCTGCCCACCGCATCGAGGAAGGTCAGGTGCACCGGGGCGGCAGTACCGGGTACCCCGTCGATCGCCGTACGGCCTTCATAACGGACGATGCCGCCAGGTGTTTCCACCAGCGAGTTGACGAAGGTGTTGGTGTTCAAATTACGGATGCGTACCAGGGTCTTGCCATCCTGGGGCTTGACCAGCCCTTGCTCAATGGCGAACGGGCCAACGGCGCACAGCATGTTGCCGCAGTTGGGCGCAGTATCGACCCGGCGCTGGGCAACCATGACCTGGACGAAGAGGTAATCGACGTCGGCGTCGGCATGCAGCGAAGGGCTGACGATTGCGACCTTGCTGGTTTGAGGGCTACCACCGCCGATACCGTCGATTTCCAGTTCATGTCCGGAACCCATCAGGTTGATCAGCAGTTCGTCGCGTTCGACCACATTGGCAGGAAGATCCCATGCATGGAAAAAGGGCCCCTTAGAGGTGCCACCGCGCATGAGCACGCAGGGAATTCGTTGCATGATTTTGCACTCTTGTTGATCAATGGACATCATTGATGTTGTGGGCACAAGACTGACAGCTCTGTATAAATCATTCCAATGCAAATATCGTAGGCATTATTGCGATTCACACATCAATTTACGACCAAGGTTTGGAGTCAACTCAGATGGAATATGAGCTTCAAGACATTCGATCTTTCGTTAAAATCGCCGAACTTGGCAGTTTCCATGAAGCTGCAGAAGCCTTGCACCTGTCCCAACCGGCACTCAGCCGGCGGATAAAGAAGCTGGAGGAAGGACTAGGGACCTCGTTGCTGGAACGCACCACCCGGCGCGTTAGCCTCACCAGCGTCGGGCGGGACTTTTTGCCCAAGGCCAGGCGCTTGCTGGATGACTTCGAAGATTCGATCCTGAGCATTCGCGAACTCGCCGAACGACAGAGCGGCCAGGTCACCCTGGCCTGTATCCCGACGGCAGCGTTCTATTTTCTGCCGTCGGTAATCCGCGACTACAACGAGCAGTACCCGAAGATCCGTATTCGCCTGCTGGACCTCAGCGCCAATGACGGGCTCGAAGCCGTACTGCGGGGCGAAGCGGACTTCGGCATCAACATGATGAGCGGCCAGCACCCAGACATCGAGTTCGTCTCCCTGGTGCAGGAGCATTTCGTCCTGGCCTGCAGAAGAGACCACCCGTTGGCGAACCGTGACTCCGTCACCTGGACAGAGCTGGCCGACTACCGGCTGATCGGCGTAGGCCGCCTGAGCGGTAACCGGATGCTGCTGGACCATGCGCTGTCCGGGCTCAACCTGCGGCCAAAGTGGTTCTATGAGGTTCAGCACCTGTCCACCTCGCTGGGCATGGTCGAGGCCGGGCTGGGCGTGTCGGCCATGCCCAGCCTGGCCATGCCAAGCGCCGACCACCCGACGCTGGTCAGCGTGCCGCTGATCGACCCGCAGGTAACCCGTACACTGGGATTGGTCTATCGCCGAGGGGCGTCTCTGTCGCCCGCAGCGGAGAAGTTCGTGTCGATCTTGTTGGACAAATGGCCGAACCGTTGAAAGCAATGCGCGTCTTCCGGCCTGACGCGACGCAGGGTAACTAGGGGCTGCGTTCATGGCTCACTCGTCCCCCAAACCCAGTGGGTTGGGCCGGCGCTTTTCGATCGCAAATTTGAGCAATGCGGCGCTGCGGAACAGGCCATGGGCGAACTTGCCGTATGGCAGCGTGATGAATAGCGCCATCACCGCACCCAAGTGAATCGCCAGCGCAATTGCCATTGCTGCAGTGTCACGCAGGCCCAGCAAGGCCAGGCCAGTAGCGCTGACCAGCAGCAGAAGCAGGATGAAAGCCCGGTCCATGGGGCGCTGGGCAACATCGCCCTGCTCCGGTGCCCTACGAAGGTTGAGCATCAGTAGCCCGGCCGGCCCGATGATCAGGCCAACGCCGCCCAAGGTTCCCAGCAGCACCGGTGCACTCAGCAATGGATACGGCGCCTGCTGGCCCAATAGGTAGTGGTACCCGGTAGCGACCACAGTGGCAGCGAAGCACAACAGGAAGCCGTAGAAGGTGAAATGATGGAAACGACGGCGCCAGAGCGTGTATCGATCATCGACATCAGTGCAGCCTTGGCCATGCCCACCGTCTAGATACGTCAGGGTCAACGCCGCGCTCGAGGCCTCGAACACTGCCCCCTTGGCCGGTTGCGCCAGGGCCTCGGCAGGCGAGACCGAACGCCAGAAACGCCGTATCGCCACCGTCAGCGCCACCGCTGCCGCGGCAAAGACACCGCCGAACATCAAGGCCAAGGTGTTGTGCGGGAAGACAGCATAGAAGTTCCCCGCCAACCGCCCCGGCAGCAACGTGCCGTTGACGTACAACGTCAGCAGCAAGAACAGTGACAACGCGATTACCAAAGCACCGGCGACGAAGGTGCCGTTGTGCCGATACAGTCGACCAAAGAGGGGCGGCCAGGCGTAATCGGCATATGTCTGCCCACGCACCCTGGCCATCGCCTGTGGCACGTTCACGGCAAATTCGTGGGGCTGAGCATACTGGCAGGCGTGCAGGCAGGCGCCGCAGTTGTGGCAAAGGTTGGCCAGGTAATGGATATCCGCCTTGCCGAACTCCAGCCTGCGGGTCATCGCGGGGAACACAGCGCAGAAACCTTCACAGTATCGGCAGGCGTTACAGATCCGCATTTGCCGATCGACTTCCTGCTCTTCCAGGTTCAACACCGGGATCAGTGCGAGGCCCGGCTGGGCGGCAGCCGGTTGGCGTGGTTCAGGCAGTTGTGCGGTCATGGCGATTCTCTTGTTCTGGATAGACGTGCCCTGCTGCAGCCGCGGCGCTGGTCCCCGCGATGCGGCCGAACGCGGTGCCGATGGACATGCCGACACCTGCGGTGTAACCCTTGCCCAACACGTTGCCCGCCATCATCTCACCGGCGACGAAAAGGTTCGGGCTGGGGCGCCCCTCGAAGTGAACCGCGGCGGTTTCATCGGTGCGCAGCCCCAAGTAGGTAAAGGTCACGCCAGGACGCAGGGGGTACCCGTAGTAAGGCGGAGTATCGAGCGGGCGCGCCCAGTGGCTTTTGGCCGGTTCGAGGCCCACGGTGTGGCAGTCATCAAGGCGCGTGTGATCGAAGGTTCCCACCTGGCAGGCACGGTTGTAGGCCCGCACGGTTTCAACGAAGGCCTGCACGGGCAAACCCAGCAAGCCGGCCAACGCCTCCAGGCTGTCGGCGGCGGTGCCCGGGAAAACCGGCGGCATGAACCGACCGAGCGCTTTCTGGTCGATGATCGAAAAACCAACCTGCCCCGGCTGATGCGCCACCAAGCGCCCCCAGATGGCATAGCGCTTGGGCCAAAAATCCTCGCCCTCATCGTAGAAGCGTTCACCGTCGCGGTTGACCACCACGCCCAGCGACACGCAGTCGATACGGGTGCAGATACCCCCGTCGTACAGGGGGGCACGGGCATCGATCGCCACCATGTGCGCCTGTGTCGGGTCGCCAATCTTGTCAGCGCCCTTTTCAATCATGCGGCGCAACAGCACGCCGTCATTGAAGCGCGTACCGCGAATCAGGAAATTGTCCGAAGGCCACTCCCCCCGCTCGTTCTGCCCCCAGGCCTCACGCAACCATGGGCGATTGGACTCGAAGCCGCCGGCGGCGAGGACGCAACTGCGCGCTTCGATGCGCTCGGCCGGCAGCTGTCGCCCGTGGGACTCACGTGCCGGCACATGGGCCGCAACGAAGCGACCGCCCTGCAGCTCAATGTCAGCCACCGGTGAGTCGTAGCGAATCTGTACCCCGAGGTTTTCGGCGCTACGGTAGTAGGCATTGACCAGCGCCTTGCCGCCGCCCATGAAAAAGGCATTGGTCCGTGCGGTGTGCAGCGCACCAGACAACGACGGTTGAAAATGCACGCCATGACGGCGCATCCACCCGCGGCAATTGGAGGACGCGCGAATCACCAGGCGCGCGAGCTTCTCGTCAGTCTGGCCACCGGTTACCTTCAGCAGATCCTGCCAGAACTCTTCTTCCGGGTACGCCTCCACCAGCACGTCCTGCGGGGCATCATGCATGCACCGCAAGTTACGCGTATGTTGCGAATTGCCACCCCGCCAGGCGCGGGGTGCAGCCTCGAGCAGCAGCACGCTGGCTCCGGCCTCGCGCGCCATCAGTGCGGCACAGAGGGCGGCATTGCCCCCTCCGATGACTAACACATCGATCATTTCGCCTCCAGGTCGCGAAGAGCCGAATGTTCGGGGGCTCTTCATGGCCACGGACTTTAATGAGTGCCCGGAGGGTGCGAAACGCGATCGCCGAGGGGAGGCATTTAGTTTTACTAAAGGGCTTGGGTGAGAGGCCCCCGAGCCTGGCTCAAAGCAACCGGGCCCCAGGCCATCGGCCCTGTTCCACCAAGTCCCGGGCGACCTCCTGCAATACAATCCGTGTCGCCAACGCGGCCGGCGAAAGCTCGTCATCAGTCAGGCTGACAATCACATTGCGACGCTGCGCCTGTGCTTCATCGATGGCGAACACGCGCAAGCCAGCCTGATGCGCCCGGGCCACCGTCGCGCCGGGCTGAAGGGTGGCGGCATGACCGGCACAGACGCAATCCATCAATAACGACAGGCCATCGACTTCCATGACGATGCTGGTCTCTAGCCCCGCCCGTTCGAAAATCGCGCGCATTGTCGTGCGCAAACCATGCTGTGTACTGGGCATCACCAAGGGTAGCGTCGCGATCTGCTCCAGTGTTAACGACTCGCCCCACTCTGCGTTGACCAGCGGCGCAGGAACCAGCACGAACAGTCGCTCTGTCAAAAGCGCCCGCACCTCTAATCGCGGCCCTGTTTCCGTCTGAAACAACACCGCCAGGTCAAGGTGCCTGGTATTGAGTTGGTTGGTCAGATAGCCAGACAACATTTCCACCAAGTGCAGACGAATGTTGGGATAGCGTTCGCGCATTCTGTCGATCAATGCCAGGCCAAGAATCGACGCCGTGGTCGGTGCCAGCCCCACGCTGGCATAGCCGCTCATGCGCCCGCTTTGTGCCGCCAGGACGGCATGTTCTGCCTGGCGAAGCGCCAGGCGAGCATGGTATTCGAAGGCCAGGCCCGCTGCCGTCGGAGAGACGCCGGTACTCGAACGTGTCAAAAGCCGGGTACTTAACTCGCTCTCCAGCTTCGACAGTTGCTGGCTCAATGCAGAGGCGCCAACCCCAAGCTCGACCGCAGCCCTACCCAGACTGCCGTACTCCAATACACCCAGAAAATAGCGAAGTTGACGCAGCTCCATACAAATCTCTTTCAACGACGGGCCCAAGTGCTGGGCCATGTTACCGAACGGTGCCAGTCCATGCTCGACACCGTCTGTGGATACGACGCACTGCGCTAGCGACGTTACAAGTTCAGCACTGGCCCGCGCGCCTAAGCGTCATTGCGCAGATAGGCCGACATAGCCAGGGCATCGCCCAACGCGGCACCGTTTGCAGTGTTGTCGAACACGCACCACGTAGGTAGCCGCGCAGCCCGTCGAACGTTCAACTGGGCCGCCAGGCGCTGCAGATACTCGCTGCCATAGGCGCTGCGGTAGATCTGCGGCTCGCCATGCAAACGCCAGTAGACCAGCCCCGGCCAGCCTCCTGGCAGCGCATCCACGCCAAAGCGCGCCGGGCTGGCAGCGACCTGAGCGACCTGAAAGTCGACAAGCAACGGCTGCGCTGCCGACCATGATCGATGCCTGGGTTCAACGGCCAGCGCCCCTGCATAACGCTTTCGCACGGACTCAAAAAATCGATAGGCCACGGCACCGTCGTACGCCAACGAAGGTGGCAACTGCACCAGCAGGCAGCCGAGGCGACTGCCCAAATGCCCGCACTCATCAAGGAACCTGTCGAGCGGCCCGTCACACGCTTGCAACCTCTGCTCATGCGTGACGGCCTTGGGCAGCTTGACTGAAAAGCGAAAATCCTCAGGTACCGATTCAGCCCATCGGGCATAGGTTTTTGAGCGATGAGGACGGTAAAACGACGTGTTGATCTCAACCGCATTCAAGCGTGCCGCGTAACGCTACAACTGGCTTCCCTCTGAAGCAAACTCATTGCCGTAAAGGCGTGACAAGCTCCAGCCGGCGCAACCGGATAAAAAGCTGTACAACTTCGTTGACTTGTACAAATTTAGTCATAGGCTTCAGCTGTATCCCTACATCAGCTCACTGTTGCTGAGGATCATCTGGAGCCAAACATGTCCGTTTTTCAGCCATTCGCCAAGCTCTTCAACAATTTTGAAAGGGGCAATCTCGACGCCCATTTTTGTCCGGCCGGTGAATGATGCCCAGCAGCTGGCTGGTCGCCAATGCACTCTGGTTGCAGGCCGGTTGGTGGGCTTGCGTGCTGGGCGCTCGGTACCCTGGGTTGTTGCTGCTGGTGCCACTCGGCCTGGCCATACACCTGTGGCTGTGCCCGGACTACAAGGTAGAAATCAAGGCATTGTTGCGTGTCGCATTGGCCGGCTGCGTGCTGGATAGCGTGCTCGGGGCACTGGGCGTATTCAGCTTCGATATGTGGCCCCTGCCCTTGTGGCTGGTATTGCTGTGGTGGGTGCTGGCCAGCGGCCTACGCCATAGCCTGGCCTGGGCCGGCCGGCCCTACTGGCGCGGCGCGTTGCTGGGCGCCTTTGGCGCCCCACTGGCCTACGTCGGTGGCGCCAGGTTGGCGGGGGTCGGCCTGCCGCTGGGTGTGATTGAAACCGGCTTGTTGCTTATGCCGGTGTGGGCCCTGGCCCTGCCATTACTGCTGCACATCGCGGCGCGGCGCTGACCGGCGGCAGCGTTCGGAGCAATAGCGCACCTCGGCCCAGCAGCGTGCCCAGCGCTTGCGCCAATTGAAGGGGCGGCCACATACCACGCAGGTTTTGCTGGGCAGCAGGCTCTTTTTCATACCACCTCACCAGCATCCAGCCGCGCCAGCAGTGACTGACCACGCTGCCACACCGCTTCGCGATGGCCAGGCGGCATGCCGTCCAGGTTACGGTAGACCATGGCCAGGCGTGGATTGGCCGACAGCTGAGCGCGGTGACGTATCAGAAAATGCCAGTACAAGGCATTGAATGGGCAGGCATCCTCTTCGATCACATGGTCGACGTTGTAGCTGCACGCCTTGCAATGGTCGGACATCCGCTGGATGTAACGACCACTGGCACAGTACGGTTTCGACCCCAGGTACCCACCGTCTGCATGCATGACCATGCCCAGCGTGTTGGGCAGTTCGACCCAGTCGAAGGCATCCATGTACACGGCCAAGTACCACTCGCAAATGGCGTCTGGCACGATGCCGGCCAACAGGGCGAAATTACCCGTGACCATCAGCCGCTGGATGTGGTGGGCGTAACCCAAGCGCAACGTCTGCCCGATGGTTTGCGCCATGCAGCGCATGCGGGTGGCGCCCGTCCAGTAGAATTCCGGTAAGGCACGCTGGTTACCCAGATGATTGAGCCCGGCATACTCAGGCATTCGCAGCCAGTAGATGCCGTGCACATACTCGCGCCAGCCAATCAACTGGCGGATGAAGCCTTCGGCGGCATTCAGCGGCACCCGCCCCTCACGCCACGCCTTGTCGACGTCGTCGCACAGGCAACGCACATCCAGAAGGCCAATGTTGAGTGCCGCGCTGATGCGCGCATGGAACAGGTACGGTTCGCCTTCTGCCATGGCGTCCTGGTAGTCACCGAACGCCGCCAGGCCGAAATCGAGAAAATGCTGCCAGAGCTGATGAGCCTGCTCATGGGTCACGGGGTAGTTGAACCCGTCCACGGCCCCGTAATGGTCACTGAAACGCTGCCGAACCAAGGCCACTACCGCTGTCGTGATCGCGTCCGGCTCAAACTGCGCAGCGAACGGCCCTCGCAACTGGCGCGGCAACGGCTTGCGGTTGTCCCCATCAAAATTCCAGGCACCGCCTGCGGGGCTGCCATCGGCCTCCAACAGCAACCCGCAACGCTTGCGCATGCCGCGGTAGAAATGCTCCATGCGCAGTTGCTTACGCCCCTGCGCCCACCGCGCGAAGGCTTCACGCGAGCACAAAAAGCGCGTATCGCGGTGCCACACAAGCGGCAGCTGCGCATCGCGTAGCGCCTGCTCCAGGCGCCATTCACCGCACTCTGTCAGGTGAATGTGCGTGGCGCCCAATGCCTGCTGCCAGCGACGCAGCTCGCCTGCAATGCTACCGCTGTTGCCGGTAGCGTTGAGCTCGACATAGTGCACCTGCCAACCCCGCTCCCGCAGCGCCTTTGCGAAATGCCGCATGGCACTGAAGATGAGGATGATCTTCAGCGGATGATGCGGCACGTAGCGGGCCTCGCCCTCCACTTCCGCCATCAGAATAGCGTCGCGGGTAGGGTCCAGGGCCGCCAGGCTTGCCAGGTCGAACGACAGTTGGTCACCGAGCACCAACCCCAGCCGCGGGGGCCGGGCTACCATTGGGTCGTCAGCGTCACGGGCACCCGCAGCGGCGCGATAGGCCCGTCACGCTGCCCGCACATTTCATCATGCACCACCTGCTGCACCAGCATGCACGGCACCGGTGGCAGCTCGGCCAACAAGTGGCGCAGCTCGGTGGTGGAGCGCAGGCGAACGGGCTGACCACGATCATCAATCAACGTGACCGGGCCGGCACCGGTCAGTGCGCGGAGGATGTAGAAGCCACCTTCGAGCGACAGCAGTTCAAGCTCTTTAACTTCACCGGCCGTAACCCGTTGAGTAAGCGCATTCAGGTTCATGGTGTGCCCTCCGGCAAGCGGCGGAAGAACAGCGTGATCTGCCCAATCTCCACGCCCAGTTTGCTCATGCTCGAGCGGTTGATCAGCGTGTCGTCATCCATCAGGTACATCCAGTCGTCCAGGTCCACCTGCCAATGCTCCCCGTCTACCGGCAGGTCCAGCCGGTAGCGCCAGCGCAGCGCATTACCGGCCGATTCGCCACGGGCCTCACCGATCACGTCACCCGCTGTTCCTCGCCAGCGGCCCGCACCTTCCGGTATCAGCGTCCAGGTTCGCTGCTGACGCGTGCCATCGCTGTAAAGAAAATGCTCATCGAGGATCAGCCGCTCACCGTCGCGGCGGCTGTCGATACGCACGTGAAAGCGCTTCACCACCTCTCCGGAACGCTTCTGGAACATCCCCCAGGCTTGCACCGGTCGCGAGAAGTATGCCGCCAGGTCGAGTTTCGGCTGCTCCTTGGCGTAGTGCTCGACACCGACGTTGCCACAACTGCCGAGGAGCAGGCAGCCAACCAGTAACAGTGCTCTGTACATGTTCACGTCCCTCGGTCGTTGCCCGCCAGCCCGAGCAGGCGCTGGCGCAGCTGTGGGTCCCTGGCCCGTGGGTCGAGCCAGATGGCGAAGAATGCTCGGGAAAATTCCGGGTCGGCGATTACCTGGCTGAGTGCGCCATCGACATAGAAGCGAGACCCTTGCCCTGGCAGGTACACACCCGTGATACGCATACCCGGGCGCACATCCACGAATGCCGCTTCAAGCGCCTTGCTCCACGCTGCGCTTTGCTGCGGCGTGATGTTGGCGTTAAGGCGGCGTATCTCCGCAAGGCTCGCGTCTACCAGCGTCTCCTTGGACAGCGATCGGTGGTAGCGAAGTTCCAGGGCAAAGGGCTGGTTCCAGTCCTGAACCGGGCCCACCGTCCACAGCCGGGCGCTGTAAAGGCGCACGCCGAACCACGTGAAATCGCCAGCTCCCAACGGTTGCGCCGTTGGCAATTCGGCTCGCCAGTCCGCCGCCACGGTCGACAGCGCAACCATCAGCAAGCACAGGCTGGCCCAACGCGCAGGAGGCACCATGCTCACCTCGAACAATTGGGAAATTCCTGTACAAGAATAGCTTTTTGTATAGGTTTCAACAAACCCTTGTACAGCTCTGATGAGGACGGTAAACACGGGTCATGCGCCGCTAAAAAAAACCGCTGAAACGGTTGCTCTGAACTTTGTCCTGCCCAACGGATTCCCCTGCTTACTCACTGCAATATCTGCTGCACAGCCGGCTTTCAGAAAAGGGGTTTTCACCATGATCGATCAAGCGACAGGTATGAAACCAGGCGAGCGCTATTGCGTGGAGAACGTCGAGCGCGCCCATCAGTTCCCGGGGTACTTTCAAGACGGCAAGTATTACCTCGGCCCCGAACTGCTGACTGCGGTCGGCTGGCTCGAGGGCACGCAGTTCATCTACGACAGCCTGGATGCTGAAGGCGAACCCGTCTTCCCGGATCGGATAGCGGGCACCATCGAGGGCTTGAAGCTGGTAATGGCTGATGGAACCACCCTTGAGCTTTGCCCCCTAGAAGCCAGTGCCACACTGCCGTCTAACGACAGCGAAGACGCACCAGCCCCAGAGCACTCCATGCCGATGAGCCCGATGCCAATCAAAGGCCCACTACGCGGAAAGGTCGTGGTCATCACCGGCGCCTCCAGCGGCATAGGCCGGGCGGCTGCGCATGCGTTTGCCTGCAAAGGTGCCCGCCTGGTGCTCGCGGCACGCGATGAGGAAGCGTTGTTCGACGTGCTGGATGAATGCACCGACTGCGGCACGGACGCTGTCGCCATTACCACCGACGTCACCCACAGCGATCAAGTGGCGGCCCTGGCCACCCAAGCTGCCGAGTTTGGCCATGGACGTATCGATATCTGGATCAACAACGCTGGGGTTGGCGCGTTAGGCAGCTTCGACGAAACACCGCTCGAAGCGCATGAGCAGGTAATTCAAACCGACCTGGTCGGTTATCTGCGCGGCGCATACGTGGTGCTTCCCTACTTCAAGGCACAACGCAGCGGCATACTGATCAACACCCTGTCGCTTGGCAGCTGGATCGCCCAACCCTATGCGGCAGCTTACTCAGCGAGCAAGTTCGGCCTACGTGGCCTGACCGAAGCGCTGCGCGGCGAGCTGACAGAGTTCCCCGGCATTCATGTCTGTGATCTTTATCCGGCCGTCATGGACACGCCAGGCTTGCGGGATGCAGGCAACTACACCGGCCACGCGCTGACACCCCCAGGGCCGATCTACGACTCGGAACGGGTGGCAAACGCCATGGTAGCCTGCGCCATTTCCCCGAGCGCGCGCACCACTGTCGGCGCTGCCGCTCGCCTCGCCCATCTGGCCAGCTATCTGGTACCGGGGCTGCCGCAGTTGTCAGGGTGGCTCACGCGCTGGAGCTTGAACCGCAGCCCCAGCGCTGCGATATCTTCTGGGAATCTGTTCGAGCCACCCGGTGACCGGCGAAGTGTGGACGGTGGCTGGCGAACTCAGAAAGATAAAACGTCGTTATGGGTGGGTGCGGCGCTGCTGGGTGTCATTGCCGGGTTTGTCTTCACGCGTTCGCAACGCAAGCGCCGCTAGGACTTGCAGGCAGTCATTTGCGCACAGCAGCGCGCCCGTCACGCGAGCTGGATATACACCGAGTAGCTGCCCAGCAAAACCCAGAACCCGAGAAAAATCCAAGGTGTGCGAAGGGAGAACAGCAACGATTTCCGGTGCCCGGCCCGGGACGTTTCAGCCTCGCAGAATAAGGGCGATTCATCATAGGCCAGGCCCATCATCGGCTCACTGCGCAGTAAGTGGCTCTGCTTCAACTGCCAGTGCTCGATGATCCGGAACGCCGCGCGGATGCCTGGCCAGGCATTCAACGAGCTCAACACGCCGAGCAGGGCGAGAAACGCCGGCACGATCAACGTGAACATTTCCCCCCAGCTCTGGTTAAGGTTGCTCATCGAAGACACGAAGGCGATGACCAGGAACGACTGAGCGGCCAGATACGCATCGGTACGGTTGGCCAGGATAGTGGTCTCGTACTGGATTTCGCGTCGATAGAAATCCAGGCGTTCCTTGGGCGTGCCGAACATCCGCGCATTCTGCTGATCGATCTCATGCTCAGAGGTGGTGGGCGTAATGATTCGAGGCACTTGGGCGCTCCTGAAAGGGGTGAGAGCAGCGCACTGCTGATCAGCGATAGAGCGATCCCTTCAACGAAAATTCATTGCAAGTGGGTGGCAGGCCGTCCGTCGTTCAAATCCAGCATCCACTTCAACACTGGCTTCTCGCACCGTTCGAACGGTAATGAGCGTTCTCAACTGCAGGAGCTTTGACCATGAGCGACTACCCTACTCCGCCATTCCCCTCGCAACCGCAAAGCGTCCCCGGTTCGCAGCGCAAGATGGAGCCGTACCCGGACTGCGGTGAGCAGACCTATACAGGCCACAACCGGCTCGAAGGCAAAATCGCCTTGATCACCGGCGCCGACAGCGGCATCGGTCGGGCCGTTGCGATTGCCTATGCGCGTGAAGGTGCGGACGTTGCCATCGCCTACCTGGATGAGCACGAAGATGCGCAAGAAACCGCGCGTTGGGTCGAAGCCGCGGGCCGCCAGTGCCTCCTCCTGCCCGGTGACCTGGCACACAAGCAGCACTGTTACACCATCGTCGACAAGACCGTGGAACAGTTCGGTCGCATCGACATACTGGTCAACAACGCCGCATTCCAGATGGCCCATGAGAGCCTGGACGACATTGACGATGAGGAATGGGTGAAGACGTTCGACACCAACATCACCGCCATCTTCCGCATCTGCCAACGGGCATTGCCGTCAATGCCGAAGGGCGGCTCGATCATCAACACCAGCTCGGTCAATTCCGATGACCCGTCACCCAGCCTGTTGGCCTACGCCGCCACCAAAGGCGCCATTGCCAACTTCACTGCAGGCCTCGCCCAGTTGCTGGCGAAGCAAGGCATCCGGGTCAACAGCGTGGCGCCAGGCCCGATCTGGACGCCGTTGATCCCCGCCACCATGCCGGATGAGGCCGTCAGAAACTTTGGCTCGGGCTACCCCATGGGGCGGCCAGGGCAACCGGTCGAGGTCGCGCCGATCTACGTTTTGCTGGCCTCTGATGAAGCCAGTTATATCTCGGGTTCACGCTACGGCGTCACGGGCGGCAAACCGATCCTCTGACGACCATGACGAGGCTTGCTGTTGCAGGCCTCGTCGCTTCATCTGCACGCTGCGAGCCATGCGGTAAAGACTTGAACCATTCGCACGCCCATCACGTCCACCGCAACAGTAGCGATGAGTTTGTACCCAGCAATCCGTGTTTCCCCGACCGCCATGAGGTGCCTGCATGAACGCTATCGACCTGTTGATTCAAGACCATAAATTGGTGAAGAAGCTGCTGGCTGAATTGTCTTCAACCACCGAGCGAGCCGTGAAAAAGCGCGCCGAACTGCTGCACCGGATCGAGCAGGAGCTGCAAGTCCACACTGCACTGGAGGAGGACATCCTCTACCCGGCCATCAAGAAAGCCGGCGGCAAGGAAGAAGCGAAGATGTATTACGAAGCCAAGGAAGAACACCGTACCGTGGATTCGCTGGTGCTTCCTGATCTGCTTCATACCGAAACCGGCACCCTCGAATTTGCCGGGCGGGTGAAGGTGATGAAAGAGCTGCTTGAACATCACATCGAAGAAGAGGAAGGCGAACTGTTCCCCACTGCGAAAAAGCTGCTGGGCAAAGATCAGCTGGAAGAGATGGGCGTTGCCATGGAGGCGCACAGGAAAATGCTCAAGGGTGAGCAGCGGGCTGCTTGACAACCGGCGCGGCGCATTTCTGCCTGGCAGTCCGCTTCATCTTTGGTTCAAATGCCTGACCACGTGCTCCGCTACCTGCGCCAGGCAGCCTTTGAAGAAGTGATTAGCCGCGCTATAGACGACGACCGGGCGGTGCTCTGGCCGTGCCCAATCAAGCAGGTTGGCCAGCGGCGCCATCTCGTCGTGCTCGCCATGTAGCAACAGGCAGCGGGACGGTAACGGCAGCGCTGGGTAGAACCGCCCGCCAGGCACCTCTCCGACCGGCAGCCCCAACAGCGCGACAGCATGCAGCGAGCTTTCCAGCGTGACCGCGACCCGGGCAAACACGTGCGCGCCAAACGAGAAGCCGACGAGTGCGATGGGCAGCTCGGGGTAACGTTCCTGCAGGTGCCTGACGACGACAATGCTGTCTTCGGCCTCACCTACTCCTTCGGCATGTGCGCCAGCGGTTTGTCCCACTCCGCGAAAGCTCGGGCGCACCACGCGCCAGCCTGCAGCGCACAGCTTGCGGGCCAAGGTCAGCGGTACCACGTGGTGCGGGCTG
Organism: Pseudomonas sp. B21-031; assembly: GCF_024748985.1. NCBI lineage: Bacteria > Pseudomonadati > Pseudomonadota > Gammaproteobacteria > Pseudomonadales > Pseudomonadaceae > Pseudomonas > Pseudomonas sp. B21-031. The sequence goes on from NZ_CP087181.1 coordinate 3,337,454, forward strand.
CCGCCCAGCAAGGGTTGCGGATGGCTGACCACCGCCACGCCCCTGACCGGCAACACCGGTTCATCGACAATCAATTCGATCAGCCCGGCCGGGCCCGTGATCAGCTGTTCGCTTCGTGCATCATCGTGCATCGCTATCTCCATCGACCGCTATCGTTTCGTCCGTTTCATTCGGCGCCGACTTGGCTGCTGGCAACGCGCGCAACACCATCACTACCAGCCCGACATTGATTGCCGCCAAGCAACCCAACGCCATGAGCACCCCCATGGCACCGAAGTGCTGCAGCAGGTAGCCGCCAACTAACGGTGTCAGTGCCTGGCCGATCAGTGAAGGCCGCGACATCTTGCCCATCAGCACCACGTACTGCGACGGTGGCATCAACGCCAGCGGTAGCAGGCCGCGAACGATCGCTCGCAGTCCGTTGCCCAGGCCGTAGAGTAACAAGCCCACCGCTGTCGCGCCTGGCGCAGACGCGACTAACAATACGCCTACCGCAACCAGCACGACTGACACCAGTGCAGTCCAAATGGGGTGGCGCTTGCCCGCTAGCATCTGCAACACCCGCGAGGCGACCTGGCTCGGCCCCAACAACGCCGAAAGCGCGATGGCAGCAGCCAGCGAATAGCCCAGCCCTTGCAGAACGGCGACCAGTTGCACCGAAATGGAGGTCATGATGACCGCCCCCAGCGCGAAGATCCACGTCAGTTGCCGGTACACGCGTCGGTTCACGCCCGCGCTGCTCTGTTCGATGAAGCGCTTGCGCGGCGCTGACCGGACGGCGCTCGGCAGTACCTTGAGATAAAACGGCGTTGTCACCAGAAGCACTGCGGCATAACCGACACACGCGTAGCGCCAGCCCACATGCTCGATGGCAAATGCCACCAGCGGCCAGCACAGGGTTGTGGCAAACCCTGTAATCAGGGTGATGCCGGTAATGGCTTTACCCGCACGCTCGGCATACAGCGCACCCAATGTCGCGAACAGCGCTTCGTAGAGCCCGGCGGCCATGCCAACACCGATGATCACCCACGCGAGCAAAAACGTCGGCAACGTCTGGCTAGCCGCGACGATCAACAACCCGAGAGCAACGATCACGCCACTGCTGGCCAGTTGTGTCCGGCCACCATAACGGGCAACCAGGCGGCTCGACAGCGGCGCAAGCAGGGCCGAGACCATCAGGCTCAGCGACAACGCGCCGTACACCCACTGGCTGCCCCAACCGGTCTCGCGCGTTATCGGCTCGCCCATGACCGCCAGCAAGAAGAACGAGCCGCCCCAGACCAGAATCTGCAGCATGCCCAGGCAAAAAATGCCAGGGGCCCCGGGTAGACGAGCTTCGGCGTGCACGGTAAACCTTCAACAAGACGAACGAATCAGTGCGCGGGACGCACGCGCCTAGTTTAAGGCGATGCTGCGAGCGGTGCTAAACCCTCTGGGCATAACAGCTATTGACCCCTGCACCTGCAGGGGCCAGCACAATGCCACTTAGGATTTGCGTTGCAAGGTGTGGTAATTCAGCGCTTCGCGCGCTTGCTTGAGGGTGCGCCCTTCGCTGATCAACGCGCGGATATCCGCTTCGACTGCTTCGATCTGACGGGCAACCTGGGCAACCTCTTGCGCCCGTTCACGTGGCACTACAACGACGCCGTTGGCATCGGCAACGATAATGTCACGGGAGCAGACACGGGCCTGGCCGATGGAAACCGGCTGGTTGACCGATTCGACCTGAACACGGTCTTTGCCTGTGCGCATGAAGCGCCCCTGGGTAAACAGCGGATAGCCATCGCCCAAGGCCTTGTTCACATCGCGGCAGACACCGTCGATCACCGTGCCAGCAATCTTCCGGGCCCCGGCATACTGGGTCATGATATCGCCCCACACGGTGCAGTCGGTGCGGCCATCATTGTCGATCACCACGATATCGCCCTCAGCGACCTCTTCGATGAAATCACCAACGGTGCCCGGTGGCACGCTCGCCGACACGTACTTCACCGTAAACGCCGGCCCCACGACCACCTGCTTGTAGTTGTCGAGCGGCATCACACCAAAGCAATGGCCAGGCAGGCCGAGCTTGTCCAAGGCATCCGAGACGCCGGGCGTGTCCAGCCCTTCGAACAGTGCAACCAGCGCTTTATCTTCTGCGTGCATCATTAGCTCCTTTCAAACAGACGGATTGATCACAACGGGTGACACCACAGGCCGTGAGGTCACACCTTTTGAGTCTTCGGCACCGGCTCCAGAATCGTCAGCAACAGCACAAAGCTGGCGAACGAACCCATCGCAAGGTAAGAGAACACGTAGTTCCAGCCATAACTGTCAAGCAACAAGCCGGTCAAAAACGGCGTCGCCGCGGCCCCTAGCTGCCCGACCATGTTGACGATGGCGTTGGCGACGGGGAACGTCTGCTTGGTCGCCAGTGCCATGGGGTAAACCATGTAAGAAGAGAACCCGAAGCTCAGCACGATGCCGGTCGCCATCAGCAACAGGCCGTACGAAAACGGGTCGGCAGGCGAATGAATCAACAGGTACATCATCACCGAGGTACCCAGCGCTGAAAGCAGCATCCCAGGTTTGCGCCGCCCGCCCAACCAACGGTCCGAGCAATAGCCGCCCAACAAGTTGCCCAGCACTGCCCCAACCCAAGGCGCAGCCGAGACCAACCCCATGTTCATCAACGAGAAGCCTTTGACGGTGATTAAGTAGGTGGGGATCCAGGACAACAATACGCTGGAAACACCCAGCTGGAAGCAGTACGCCAGCGCACTGCCCCAGATCAACCACGAACCGAAGACCTGGCGCTTGGTCTCCAGCGCCGCTACCTCGCGCCGACGAATGAAGAAGTCCAGGCGTTCAAAGCCCCGCCCTGAGGTCGTCTTCACGTCGGGTTCATTGCTGGCGACGTTGTCGCGCGGCGTGTCGTCAGTGATGTAATCAAGCTCCGCCTGATTGACGAAGCGGTTTTTCGAGGGGTGATCGGCAATCAGAAAGTACCAGGCGATCGACAGCAAAATGCCCGGCACGGCGAAGAAATAGAACACCTCGCGCCAGCCCCACACCGCGATGATCACGGCACACAGCGGCGGTACGATGACCGGGCCGAACTTGACCGCAGACAGAAAAATGCCTGAAGCAATGCCCTTTTCTCTCGGCGGAAACCAGTTGTTGATGGTGGTGGTCATGCTGATCGGCAGCGGACCTTCGGCAAGGCCCAGGCCGAACCGATAGATTTTCAACGCCAGCAGTGAGCCTGCGGTACCTACCAACCCGGTCAGCACCGACGTCATGACCATGGCGGTCGGCAAGATCCGGCTCACGCCCAGGCGACTGAAGGCCAAGCCTGCCGGGATTTGCGCCAAGGCATAAGCCAGCAGGAACAGGCTCATCAGCCCACCCGCTTCGGCGTTGCTCATCTCGAACTCTTTGCGAATAAAAGGCAACGCCACGCCGAGATTGGCGCGGTCGGCGGCAGCGATGGTGTAGATCGAGAAGATCATGCCAGCCACGATCCACCGGTAACTGCTGCGCCCTTTGGCATAGGCAACTTCAGCGATCGACATAGGTACATACCTTTGTTTTTGTAATTCGGCGGTAATCTAGGCGCCGTAAAGGTAGAAAAAAAGCGACAAATACTCACCACTTATCATCACTTTTAGTGGATAATCGCCTTCATTTACCTGCCTTGAAATCACTTCGGGGCCGCTCTGAAACGGGCTTTTCACACCTGGAGCACGCGATGATCACGCTGAAGCAAATCGAGGCCATCTACTGGATTGTCGAGCTGGGCAGCTTTGAAGCGGCTGCCGCCAAACTCAACATGTCTCAATCGGCGATCTCCAAACGCGTGCAAGAACTCGAGGATGCCTTTGGCGTAGCCATCTTCGACCGCTCGAAACGCAGCGCCCGCCTGACCCAAAAAGGCCTGGAGCTGCATGGCTGCGCCGTTGAAATGTTGCGCCAGCGGGATAACCTGCTGGAGCGCGTCAGCTCGAAAGAAACGCTGGTCCGACGCTTCAGGCTTGGCGTAACGGAACTCACGGCGCTCACGTGGTTGCCGAACCTGGTCGATCAGATTCACCAGACCTACCCCAAGGTCGATCTGGAACCCTCGATCGAGTTGAGCACCGACCTGTTGCGCCGGCTCGAGGCTGACGAGCTTGACCTGATCATCGTGCCTGACATCTTCCGCGATGCCCGCTTCATCAGTACCCCGCTCGCGTCTGTCGAGAACGCGTGGATGTGCTCACCCTCGCTGTACCCGAGTGACGCCCCCATGGACTTGCAATCGCTGTCGTCGTTTACGGTACTCACCCAGGGAGGCAGCTCAGGCACCGGGAAAACCTACGAACGCTGGCTGGCGGAACATGACGTGCGGCTGACCAAGACACTCACCAGCAACTACCTGGTCGCACAAGTCGGGTTGGCGATTTCGGGTGTCGGGCTCAGCTACCTGCCCAGGCAATGCATGAGCTCGATGATCGAGCAGGGCCGATTGAAGGTCATACAAACCGACTTGCCACTGCCACCGATCAGCTATGTCTGCGTGCACCGGGCTGACCGCTACCAAGGGCTCAGCAATGAAGTGGCGCGGTTGGCGCAACAGGCCTGCGACTTCACCCGGCTTATCATCACCTGAGGCGATGTTTTTTAATCAAAAAATATCGCTAAAAGTAACGGCAGTTCTCTCCTACCATCGACCCATACCCCACTGGGTCAAGCCATTTCCAGGAGATTGTCATGCTGTTACCCGGGTCTCGTATCCTGCCGTCGCCAACACTCGCCCCTGCGCATGTGATCGAATCGTTCCGCTCGGTCGTCACGCCGCACATCAGCGACAACCTGGGTCGACACATTGGCGCGCGAGGGCTTACCCGCTACAACACCTCGGGCAAGTTGGTCGGCACTGCGCTGACCGTCAAAACCCGTCCCGGCGACAACCTGTTCATCTACAAGGCGCTGACGCTGCTCGAACCCGGTCACGTACTGGTCATCGATGCCCAGGGTGACACCAACAATGCGGTCATCGGCGAGTTGATCAAGCTCTACGCAGAGCAGCGTGGCTGCGTCGGTTTCATCGTCGACGGGGCGATTCGCGACGTTGAAAGCTTCAAGACCAGCCCATGCTATGCACGGGCTGTCGTGCACTGCGGCCCTTACAAGAGCGGGCCGGGCGAAATCAACGTGCCGGTTTCGATTGGTGGCATGCTCGTCTCACCCGGTGACATCATCGTCGCTGACGAAGACGGCATCGTCGCCTTCCCTCAGAACGTGGCTGAACTCGTGCTAGGCAAAGCGCGCGAACACGAGGCTCACGAAGAGGCCGTCAAGGCAGAGATTGCCACGGGTGCATTGGACCAGTCTTGGCTCGATAAGGTGCTGGATAAAGCAGGCTTGTCGAACTGAGGTGAACTGATCGCCAGGGGCTGCTGCGCAGCCCATCGCAGCGGCCCCTTTGGCCCTAACAGTCCTACCCCAACAACTGGCTCAACACCGCCCGCAACTTCCCCGGTTTGACGGGCTTGTTCAGCAGCGGCGCGCCAAGTTTCTGCAAGGCGCGCCGGCACTGATCGCTGCGGTCTGCGGTAATGATCACCGCAGGAATGGCGACGGCAAAATGCTCGCGCAAGTGCCTGACCACCTCGCAACCCACAACGCCGTGGTCCAAGTGATAATCCGCCAGGATCAACTCCGGCGCCTGCCCCCGCAAGGCCGCCAGGGCACCGGCCTGATCGGTCGCAGTCACCACCTCACAGCCCCACTGCCCAAGCAGCGCGCCCATGCTTTCGAGGATGCTCACTTCGTTGTCCAACACCAGCAGCCGGCGGCCGGGTAACGGGTTTCCGGCGCTGGCTTGCGGCATAGCCGGGTGAGCAGGCAGCGGCACTTCTGTGCCGATCGGTACCTCAATGCTGAACATCGAGCCACGCCCCGGCCACGACCGTACCTGGACGCGGTAACCGAGAATCTTGGCGATCCGCTCGACGATAGCCAACCCCAGGCCCACGCCTTTGCGATCGGCAGCACGGCCGACGTCCAGTTGGTTGAACTCAAGGAAAACAGCTTCCAACCGATCTTCGGCAATGCCCCGCCCGGTGTCCCAGACCTCCAGGCGCAAGTGGCTGCCGCGACGCCTGGCCCCGAGCAAGATCTTGCCTTCGTCGGTGTAGCGGCAGGCGTTGCTGAGAAAGTTGCGCAAAATCCGTGTCATCAGCCGCAGGTCGGTGTTGATGGCATAGTCGCCAATGTGCGCCCGCAGCTTCAGCCCTTCAGCGTCCGCCACCGAACTGAACTCCGAGACCAGCGGGCCAAACAGTTCGTCGAGGCGGTACAAGGCCACGTCGGGCTTGACCGCCGCCTGATCGAGCCGGGAGATGTCCAACAGGTCGGTCAGCAGGTCTTCGGCGCCCTCCAGTGCCTGGTGGGTGCGCTCCACCAGCACCTGCTCCGCCTCCGGCAACTGCCGTTCGCGCAGGGTCGAGATCAGCAGGCGGGCGGCATTGAGCGGTTGCAGCAGGTCATGGCTGGCAGCAGCCAGGTATTTGTCCTTGCTGCGGTTGGCGGTTTCGGCGGCGTCGCGGGCATCGCGCAGGGCGCGGGCAATCGCTTTACGCTCGGTGATCTGCTGCTGCAGATTGCGGTTGGCCTCGAGCAGTTCATCGGTCCGCGCGGCGACCCGTCGTTCGAGTTCGTCATTGAGTTGCTGCAGGTGCTGCTGGGCCTGCTTACGTTCGGTAATGTCGGCGACAAAGCCTTCGACCAGCCCTTCGTGGCCAGGCTTTAGTAGCAGGTTCATCAGCACATCGAGGTGGCTGCCGTCGCGGCGCCGCAAGCGGGTTTCGTAGCCGTGCAGGCTGTGTTCGCGGGCGAGCGTCGCGGTGATCGCATGCAGCTCTTCGGCGCCGCCAACAAACAGGTTGGCGGCCAGGTCCGTCAGGGAAAACAGCACCGCCTGCGGGCTGTCGTAGCCAAGCATGCGCGCCAGCGCGGGGTTGGCGGCACGCATGCCTTCTTGCAGGCTGGCCTGGAAAATGCCGTGGACGGCATTTTCGAACAGCCATTTGTAGCGGTTGCGTTCGGCCTCCAGCTCGTCCAGGCGGGCTGCCAGCTCCGGGTAATGGCTCTTGCGTGCCGAGTGGTCGCCCAGCCCCAGCAGCCCGGCGAGCGCCCGCTGCTGCTCGTCAGAGGGCCTCGCCATAAACGACCTCGACATCACGCTGGCTCGACTCGCGGGGGTTGGTGAGGATGCACGGGTCATCCATCGCATGTTGCGACAGGAACGGGATGTCGGACGTACGCACCCCATGCAGGCCCAAGGTTTCGTGGAAGCCGATCGCGTGCTTCAGGGCAATCAGGTGCTCCACCAGGCGCCCGCAGATCTGCCGGTGGTTAAGCCCGCGGCAGTCGATGCCGAACACCTCGGCAATCACCTTGAAACGCTCGGGTGCCGAGCTGTAGTTGAACGCCACCACGTGCTCCACCAACACTGCGTTGCACAAGCCGTGGGGCAGGTCGAGGAAGCCGCCCAGGCTGTGGGACATGGCGTGGACCGCACCCAGAATGGCATTGGAAAACGCCAGCCCGGCCTGCATGCTGCCCAGCATGATCTTCTCGCGCAGGGCGATATCGGTCGGGTTGGCGATCATCTGCACCAGGTTGCCATTGATCAAGCGCATGGCTTCCAGCGCATGCGGGTCGGTCAACGGCCCGTGGCCGGTAGACACAAACGCCTCGATGGCATGCACCAGCGCATCGATGCCGGTGCAGGCAGACAGGAACGGGTCCATGCTCAGGGTGGTTTGCGGGTCAATCAGCGAGACGTCGGGCACCACCGCCTTGCTGACGATGGAGAACTTCATTCGCTCCTGCTGGTTGGAAATGATCACGAACTGCGACACGTCGGCCGAGGTGCCGGCCGTGGTGGGGATGAGGATCAGCGGCGGGCTGGGCACGCGGATCATGTCCACCCCTTCGAACTCGAGAATACTGCGCCCGTGGGCGACCACGATGCCGATCGCCTTGCCGCAATCCATCGGGCTGCCGCCGCCGACGGCGACGATCACGTCACAGTGGTTTTCCCGGTAGATCTCGGCGCCGAGCATGACCTCTTCGACCCGCGGGTTGGGCGACACGGCCGTGTACAGGCAGTAGTCGATGCCTTGGGCCTGCAGGCTGGCCTCGACATCCGCCACCCAACCCGCAGCAATTACGCCGGGGTCGCTGACCACCAGCACCTTGCGCGCACCGAAGGTCTTGGCGTAATTGGCGACGTTGTGCCGGCAGCCGGCACCAAAGATGATTTCAGGCGAAACGAACTTGCGAAGCGGGCTGAAACTCTGGCTCATTGGAAAGCCTGTTCTTATTGTTCTGGAAGGTAAACGCCAGCGTAAAGCATCCCGCAGCGAAAGCAACCAGACCAAAGCGGGGGCCCGGCTTAGCCACGAAAAATCAGCCGCGACGCCTGCTCGTTGCGCAGGGTCAGCTGCGCCATGCCCTGCCCTGCGGTCTGCGCTTGCTCCCGGGCCTTGAGGACCACCCCATGGTGCGGCGACTTGCTGCATACCGGGTCTGCGTTGGCGGCATCGCCGGTAAGCATGTACGCCTGGCAGCGGCAGCCGCCCAAGTCCTGGTGCTTTTCATCGCACGAGCGACAGGGCTCCTTCATCCAGTCATTGCCACGGTAGCGGTTGAAGCCAAAAGAATCGTTCCAGATGTGCTCGATGCTGTGCTCGCGCACGTTGGGGAAGGCCACCGGCAACTGGCGGGCGCTGTGGCACGGCAGCGCAGTGCCGTCTGGGGTGATATCGAGAAACAGGTTGGCCCAGCCGTTCATGCAGGCCTTGGGGCGTTCTTCGTAGTAGTCCGGCGTGACGAAAATCAGCTTGCACGGATGCCCCTCCGCCTCCAGCCGCTGGCGATACGCTTGGGTAATGGCTTCGGCCCGCTGCAATTGCTCGCGGGTCGGCAGCAGGCCGGCACGGTTGAGCTCGGCCCAACCGTAGAACTGGCAGGTCGCCAGTTCCACGAAGTCCGCCTGCAACGCCAGGCACAGCTCGATGATGTCGGCAATCTGGTCGATATTGTGCCGATGGGTCACGAAGTTCAGCACCATCGGGTAACCCTGGGCCTTGACTGCCTTGGCCATCGCCAGCTTCTGGGCGAACGCTTTGCGCGAGCCGGCCAGCATGTTGTTGACCGCCTCATCTGCGGCCTGGAAGCTGATCTGGATATGGTCGAGCCCGGCGACCTTGAAGTCGCGGACTTTCTGTTCGGTCAGGCCAATACCCGAGGTAATCAGGTTGGTATAGTAGCCCATGTCCCGCGCGGCCTTGATCAGCTGCGCCAAGTCCTGACGCACCAGCGGTTCGCCGCCGGAAAAGCCCAGCTGCGCGGCGCCCATCGCCCGCGCTTCACGGAACACGCGGATCCACTCGTCAGTGGTCAGCTCCTGGCCATGTTGGGCAAAGTCCAACGGGTTGGAACAATACGGGCATTGCAACGGGCAGCGGTACGTCAGCTCCGCCAGCAGCCACAGCGGCGGCCCCGGGCGCGTGTCATTCGATCCAGTGCTTGCCACGGGCCACCTCCAGAAACGCCAGCACATCCTCGTCCAGCCCCTGTACATCGGGGAAGCGCTGCGCCAAGCCGTCAATGATCGCCGCTACGCACCGCTGGCCGTCCAGCATCTCCAGCACCCAACCGGCGCTGGCATTGAGCTTGATCATGCCCTCGGGGTACAGCAGCACATGGCAATCCTGGCGCGGCTCCCATTGCAGGCGGTAGCCGCGGCGCAAACCCAGCACCTGTTCGCCGTCGATCAGTTTCACAGGGCGATCCCCCGATGCCAGACGTTTTCCTGGGTCACGCTGTGATAAGGCGGCCGCTCCAGCTCATACGCCATGCTCATGGCATCGAGCATGCTCCAGAGCACGTCGAGCTTGAACTGCAGAATCTCCAGCATCCGCTGCTGGCCGGCACGCGTGACGTAATGCGCCAAGGTGATGCGCAAGCCATGTTCCACGTCGCGCCGCGCCTGGCCCAGGCGTGTGCGGAAGTAGTCGTAGCCGGCGGCATCGATCCAGGGGTAGTGCTGGGGCCAGCTGTCCAGGCGCGACTGGTGGATCTGCGGCGCGAACAGTTCGGTCAGCGAACTGCTGGCGGCCTCCTGCCAGCCTGCGCGGCGGGCGAAATTGACGTAGGCGTCCACGGCAAAACGCACCCCAGGCAGGACCATCTCCTGGGAGAGGATGCGCTCACGCGTCAGCCCGACCGCCTCCCCCAGGCGCAACCAGGCTTCGATACCCCCTGCGCTGCCCGGCGCGCCATCGTGGTCGAGCACCCGTTGCAACCATTGCCGGCGCACTTCACGGTCTGGGCAGTTGGCGAGGATTGCCGCGTCCTTGAGCGGGATGTTGACCTGGTAGTAGAAGCGGTTGGCAACCCAGCCCTGAATCTGCTCTCGGGTCGCACGCCCGGCATACATCGCCTGATGGAAGGGATGGTGGATATGGTAATAGGCGCCCTTGGCACGCAAGGCCGCTTCGAATTCAGGGGGTGTCATGGGGGTGTCGGTCATTGCGGTTCTCCAGGGCGCGCGGTGCCAGCCCTTACAGCGTGATAGACAAGCCGTCGTACGCCACTTCAATCCCCCGTCGATCCAGCAAGGCCCGTTCGGCCGAGTCTTCATCGAGGATCGGGTTGGTGTTGTTGATGTGGATGAGGATCTTGCGCTGGCGGCTGAAGCCCTCCAGCACGTCGAGCATGCCGCCCGGGCCACTCTGCGCCAGGTGGCCCATTTCACTGCCCAGGCTTTGGCCGACTTCGCACACACGCATCTCGTCGTCGCGCCACAGCGTGCCGTCCAGCAGCAGGCAGTCGGCATGGCGCATCCAGCTCGCCACTTCGGCATCGACCTGCCCCAGGCCCGGCGCATAGAAAACCGAGGCACCACTGCGCCGGTCCTCGATGAGCAGGCCGATGGTGTCGCCCGGTTGCGGATTGCCGCGGTTGGGCGAATACGGCGGCGCGTTGCTCAGCAACGGGATCGCGCGAAATTGCAGGTTTGGGCAGGCAGCGATGCGAAACGGTTCGCGGTCCAGGCCGATGCATTGCCACTGCAAGCCACCGTTCCAGTGCTTGAGCAGGGTAAACAGCGGGAAACCGCTACTCAGGTCTTCATGCACCCGCTCGGTGCACCACACCGTGTGCGGGCACCCTTCGCGCAGGCTGAGCAGGCCCGTGCAATGGTCGATTTGGCTGTCCAGCAGCAATACCGCGCCAATTGCCGTGTCGCGCAGGCGGCGCGCCGGTTGCAAAGCGGGGAAGCTTTCGAGCTGGGCGCGGATGTCGGGTGAAGCGTTGCACAGGATCCACTGCTCGCCATCGTCGCTCACCGCGATCGAAGACTGCGTGCGCCGCTGCGCCCTCAGGCTGCCATTACGCACACCGGTGCATTGGCGACAGTTGCAGTTCCACTGCGGAAAACCACCGCCAGCGGCGGAGCCGAGAACACGAATGTGCATGGACAACGATCCCCATAGAAGGAACGGCCATCGCAGCGATGGCCGCAAAGCCATCAACGATTGGCGAAATACATCGTCACTTCGAAGCCAATGCGCAGGTCGGTAAAGGCGGGTTTAGTCCACATGGGGCAGTCCTCTTCTTGTGCCGGGCAATTCCGGTAGAGGCATTAATGCACGGGGGGCGGCGGGGCCGAATGCTACTTTGGAACGAACTTGCGGGGTGCGTTGGTAGGGGGTGACGCGGGCTTTTACCCACACGGGTGACGCACGCGGGGAGGCGCCCACCCAGAGCCCTCCCCACGTGCGTCGTTGCATCCAGGCCTGGCGGCACCCTACCGCCGGGCCTGTGTGCCCTTAGAAGAAGCCCAGCGGATTGATGTCATAGCTCACCAGCAGGTTCTTGGTCTGCTGGTAATGGTCGAGCATCATCTTGTGGGTCTCGCGGCCCACGCCGGATTTCTTGTAACCGCCAAACGCCGCATGCGCCGGGTACAGGTGGTAGCAGTTGGTCCACACGCGACCGGCCTTGATCGCCCGGCCCATGCGGTAGGCGCGGTTGATGTCACGGGTCCACAGGCCTGCGCCCAGGCCGAACTCGCTGTCGTTAGCGATGGCCAGGGCTTCAGCTTCGTCCTTGAAGGTGGTTACGCCCACCACCGGGCCGAAGATCTCTTCCTGGAACACGCGCATCTTGTTGTGGCCCTTGAGCAGGGTCGGCTGAATGTAGTACCCGGTCGACAGGTCACCGTCGAGCCGCTCGGCAGCGCCGCCGGTGAGCAACTGCGCGCCCTCCTCCTTGGCAATCTCCAGGTAGGAGAGAATCTTGTCGTATTGCTGCTCGGAGGCCTGGGCACCCACCATGGTGTCGGTGTCCAGCGGGTTGCCACGGGTGATCTTGGCGATTTTCTTCATCACCTCGGCCATGAACGGCTCGTAGATCGATTCCTGGATCAGCGCCCGCGACGGGCAGGTGCACACCTCACCCTGGTTGAAGAACGCCAGCACCAGGCCTTCGGCGGCCTTTTCGATGAACGCAGGCTCGGCCTGCATGATGTCCTCGAAGAAGATGTTCGGCGATTTGCCGCCCAGCTCGACGGTAGAAGGGATGATGTTCTCGGCCGCGCATTTCATGATGTGCGAGCCCACCGGGGTGGAGCCGGTAAAGGCGATCTTGGCGATGCGCTTGCTGGTGGCCAGGGCCTCACCGGCTTCACGGCCAAAGCCCTGGACAATGTTCAACACACCGGCTGGCAGCAGGTCGGCGATCAGCTCGGCGAAAATCGTGATCGACAACGGCGTCTGTTCAGCGGGTTTGAGCACCACGCAGTTACCGGCGGCCAGGGCCGGGGCGAGCTTCCAGGCGGCCATCAGCAGCGGGAAGTTCCATGGGATGATCTGCCCGACCACACCCAGGGGTTCGTGGAAATGATAGGCCGTGGTCAGCGCGTTGATCTCTGCCGCCCCACCTTCCTGGGCACGGATGCAGCCGGCAAAGTAACGGAAGTGGTCCGCCGCCAGCGGCACGTCGGCATTGAGGGTTTCGCGCACGGCCTTGCCGTTGTCCCAGCTTTCGCTAACAGCCAGTACTTCCAGGTTTTGCTCGATGCGGTCGGCGATCTTCAGCAGCACCAGGGCGCGGTCCTGCACCGAGGTTTTGCCCCAGGCGTCGGCAGCGGCATGCGCGGCATCCAGCGCGTGGTCGATGTCCGCGGCGGTGGAGCGCGGGAATTCGGCAATCGGCTGGCCATTGACCGGCGAGCTGTTGGTGAAGTACTGGCCACCGGACGGCGGCACGAACTCGCCGCCGATGAAATTGCCGTAGCGGGGTTTGAACGACACGATGGCGCCTGGGGTTCCGGGTTGTGCGTAGATCATGCTGAGCCTCTGCGGGTCGATGCCTGTCCAACGACAGGCGATGGACCGATGGTAAAAAGCCCCGCGTGCCAGACGTATGCATCGTTGGCAGCGGAGCTCTCGTCCTTTGGTAGTAGGGCCGCAAGCGGCCCGGTGTCAGCTTTGCGGCTTGGCGCTGGGTGCTGGTGCCTCGGCACTGGCCGCTTGCTGCAGCTGTTTAGGCAACTTGAAGGTCCAGAGCATGCCGCCCTGGTTGAAGTCCTTCACCCGCTTGGCCACTTCGCCGCCCCACAGCGGCACCGCGCCGCCCCAGCCGGACAGCACCGAGACGTACTGCTCGCCGTCCATTTCCCAGGTCACCGGCGAGCCAAGTACGCCGGAGCCGGTCTGGAACTCCCAGACTTTATCGCCGGTCTTGGCGTTGAACGCCTGCAGGAAGCCTTCCGGCGTGCCGGTGAACACCAGGTTGCCTTTGGTGGTCAGCACCCCGCCCCACAACGGCGCGAAGTTCTTGTGGCGCCAGACTTCCTTGCCGCTGACCGGGTCGATGGCGCGCAGCACGCCGATGTAGTCTTCGTTGAGCGGTTTGATGGTGAAACCGGCCCCGAGGAACGCCGCGCCCTTCTTGTAGGCAATCCCTTCGTTCCAGATGTCCATGCCCCATTCGTTGGACGGCACGTAGAACAGCCCAGTGTCCCTGTTGTAGGCCATGGGCATCCAGTTCTTGGCGCCGAGGAAGGCCGGTGCGACGAACACGGAACTGCCCTTGGCCTCAGTGCCCGGAGCCCCTGGCCGGCTGGCCTCGTTGTAGATCGGGCGGCCGTTCTTGTCCAGGCCGGTCGCCCAGGTGATCTTGTCGACGAAGGGGAAGCCGCGGATGAATTTGCCGTTGGTGCGGTCCAGCACGTAGAAGAAGCCGTTGCGGTCAGCGGTTGCGGCGGCCTTGACCTCCTTGCCGCCGTCCTTGTAATTGAACGAGATCAGCTCGTTGACGCCGTCGAAATCCCAGCCGTCATGGGGCGTGCTCTGGAAGTGCCATTTGATGGTGCCGTCGTCCGGGTTCAAGGCCAGGCGCGACGAGGAATACAGGTTGTCGCCTGGGCGCAGGTGGGAGTTCCACGGCGCCGGGTTGCCGGTGCCGAACAGCAACAGGTTGGTTTCAGGGTCGTAGTAACCGCCCAGCCACGGCGCTGCGCCACCGGTCTTCCACAGGTCGCCGGGCCAGGTCTTGCCCGCCTCGCCGCCCGAGATACCGTTCTCGATGGCCTTGCCGTCTTTGTAGACGTAGCCCATGTGCCCTTCCACGGTCGGCCGCATCCACAGCAACTCGCCGTTTTCCGGGTTGTACGCCTGGATCTTGCCCACCACGCCGAACTCGCCACCGGCCACACCGGTGATCAGCTTGCCGTTGACGATCATCGGCGCGGCGCTGATGGAATAGCCTTCTTTGTGGTCGGCGACCTTCTTGCTCCAGACCACCTTGCCGGTGTCTTTGTTCAGGGCCACCAGCTTGGCATCCAGGGTGCCGAAGAACACCAGGTCGCCGTACAGCGCCACGCCGCGGTTGATCACGTCACAGCAAGGGCGGATGTCATCTGGCAGGCGCGCATCGTATTGCCAGAGCTTTTTGCCGGTACGGGCGTCGACGGCGAACACCCGCGAGTAGGAGCCGGTCATGTACATCACGCCGTCCTTGATCAGCGGCTGGGCCTGCTGGCCGCGCTGCTTCTCACCGCCGAAGGAAAAGGCCCAGACTGGCCGCAGTTCCTTGACGTTGCCGACATTGAGCAGGTCCAGCGGGCTGTAGCGCTGGCCCTGGACCCCCAGGCCATTGGTCACGATCTGCTGCGGGTTTTTCGGGTCCTGGAGGATTTCTTCATCGCTGACAGCGGCCTGTGCCGCGCCGGACAGCAGCATGGCGCTGAGCACCAGGCTCACGGCGAACAAGGGACGACGTGGGGATCGGGTCATGACGGCTACCTTTGGTTTTTTTGTTGTGCCCGGGAAATTTTCCCGGTGTGCCGAGAATTCTTGTGCCCGACCTGCTTGCCAACAATTGCCCGCAATGTGGAGTTTTCTAGTTCCTTGGTACATGAGGTGAGGTTTTGGGGAGGCGTAGACCGAGCGCCGCCCGCGCGGCGCTTCGCAGCACAAGGCTGCTCCTACATCTGTTTCGGGCCAATTATTCCTGAGGCATGGGCGCGCGGCCCCTTACCGTCCACCTCAATATCGAGTTGGACCAACAAGGCGGTCGCGCGCCAACATCACAGGCCTCACTGGCCCGAAACAGATGTAGGAGCAGCCTTGTGCTGCGAAGCGCCGCGCGGGCGGCGCGCGATGTCCCAGGCGCTGAAAATCCAAAGGCAAACGCTACAAACCCGCGCCCCCCTCATCGATACGCTGCAACCGCAAACGCTCATACCGCGGGTACAGGTGACTGACGCTGCGAATCAACTCATAACGGGTCAGGCTGATACCGGCAAACCGCTCAGGGATCGGGCTGCGGATCATCTCGACCATGTCATCCCCACGCGCTGCGCCCTCGCGCATCAAGCCATCCAGCCAGCCCAGGTAATCACGCATCTGCGCAAAAGGCTTAGCATCGCTGGCCACCGGCCCATGCCCCGGCACGAGCTGCTTCCAGGGCAAGGCCTGCAAGGTGTCCAGGTCCTTGAGCCAAACGTCCAGCCCTGGGCTGTTGGGGGTGGTCAGGGCGCGCTCGTAAAACACCAAATCGCCGGCAAACAGCACGCCAGTCTTCTCATCGAGAATCGCCAGGTCCGCACCGGTATGCCCGCCCAGCGCCAACAGCCGCAACCGGTGCCCACCCACCTCATGCACACCCGGTTCCAGCACCCGTGTCGGCAGCACCACCTCAGTGCCGCGCATCCAGTCACCGACCAGGCGGTACATGTTCTCGGCCATCGCCTCGCCCTGCTGGTGCAACAGGTCGCCTGTGCCAGCCAGGGCACCAATAGGCACGTCGGTAAAGGCCTGGTTGCCCAGCACATGGTCGGGGTGATGGTGGGTCAGCAGCACTTCGACCACCGACTTGTCGGTGGTGGCGGCAATGGCTTGGCGCAGGGCCTCGCCGTAACGCTTGGACGGCCCGCTGTCGATCACCACCACGCCGCTGTCGGTGACGATGAACGCGGTATTGACGATATTGCCGCCATTGGCCTTGGCGAAATTGTCGGTGCTGCCCTCCAGCAGCCAAGTGCCTTCCGCGATTTGCCGGGGCGTGAGTCGATAGTCCAAGTCAGCCCAGGCCGGTAGGCCCAGGCACAGCAACAACAGCAGCATCCAACGCATGACAGGCGCCTCTGGTCAGGGGGGTGAAGGCAAGCAACGCGCTCACGGCACCGCCGCTTCGAACTGGTTACCGCTGTTGTCCCGCAACAGCAGCCGGGTAAGCCCGGGGCCCTGGATATCGAACCCCAGGTTGGGGTTCTCGCTGACTGCCGGATACAGCGCGAGGCTGGCCAGGCGCTGGCCATCGGCGCCTTGCAACTCGGCATGTTCGAGGAAGAACTCAGGGATGCCGCTGACCAGGCCGTTGTCCATCGGGTGAGACACCTGCAGGCGCAAGCGGCTGCCATCACCGCGCGGGTAGCGCCCGCCCAGCACCTCACCGACATGCTCCTCCCAGCCAGGCTGGGTGCGCACCACGCTGGGCGCGGTACAACCACCGCCAGCCGCATCGATCAGGGTCGAGCCGACATGCCACAGGCCGTCACGCGTCAGCACCGCAGCGCGCAGCGGCGTGGCCTGTTCGATGCGGATGCGGATCGACAGCCACGGCAGCACACGCTCGCCAGGCTCGAAGTCGACGATACGCGGCAGGGGGTTGAGTTCGGCCCAGGCAAGAATCCGTACCACGTCGCCCGCGAATGCGCGGGCGTCGATCTCCAGCGGCACTTGCCGGGCGTCCTCGGCAAAGGGCGGCGCCAACAGCTTCACCCGCTCATCGAAAACGAACGGCGCCTGCCCCAGCAGTTGCTTGTGGTAGAAATCCCACATCACCGAGGGTACCGGGTCGGTCTTGCTGATAGGCTCACCGGCCTGGGCAGCCCAAGGCATCCAGCAGGCCAGCAGTAACGTCGCTCGCCAGTTCATTGGTACATCTCCGGAACCTCGTAGCGCAGGCCGTAGGTGGCGTACAGCGCCTTCAGCCGGCCATCGCGGATCATCGCCTCGAGGGCTTCCTCCACCGCATAGGCCAACTGCCGGTTGCTTTCATGCACGGCCATGCCGATGTCCCATGCCTGCTTGCCCAGGTTGGGGTAGGCGTTTTCCGCCAGGGCCAGTTGCGGGTCGGCGGCCTGATGCAACTGCCAGTCAACCTCGCCGCGCATCGCCATCACCGCGTCCACCTGGCCGGCCTGTAGCGCGCCGAACGCCTGTTGCACGCTGGGGTAATGGTGGGTGTTGGCGCTGAGCATGCCGTTGAACACCGAGGTCAGGTAGAACGACGGCACACTGTCCACCTCGACCCCGATGGGGTGCTGCTGGAACACCGCGACACTGGCCACCGAGGGCAGGCGGCGGCGGTCATAGGCCACCTGCCAGCGCTCCTCCTGATAGGGGCCGAACATCACCACCTGGGCGTTTTCCAGCTCGCCCAGCTCGTTGCGCTTTTGCGCGTAGGCGTGGTCGTAGGGCACCCGCATCATCAGGTCGGCCAACTGCTGGTGGCGCAGCGGGCTGCCGCGCCAGATGTAGTCGCGCAGGTCATCGTCGAGCTTTTCCCCTGGCGGCGCCCAGATCAATTGCAGGTGCACCCCCAAGGCCGTGGCCAGCGCTTGCGCAAGCTCCACATCGACGCCACGCGGCTGGCCGTGGTCCTCGAAGCTGTAGGGCGCGAAATCCTTGTACACCGCCACCTTCAATTCACCGGCAGCAATGATCGCGTCGTAGTTGCGCACCTGTGCCTGCACTGCCGCACAGCACAGCAGCAAGCCACTCAACAGCACAGCCGACAGACGCATGGCGATCACTCCTCGACGTGCACGCTGTCCAGATAGGTGCGTACCGCCCACAGGGCTTCCTGGCTCAGGTAATCGGCCATCTTCGGCATGTACACCCGCCCGTCACGCACCGCGCCGTGGCGCACCCGCTCGACGAACCACTCATCCCCGGCCTCGCCCACATCGAGCAGGCGCAAATCCGGGGCGATACCGCCAGACTTGGCTTCCAGGCCATGGCAAGCAGCGCAATTCTGGTTGTAGGCCGAGGCGCCGATTTCTACGGCTTTGTCGTGCTCGGGGGAGGTACGGTACGGGTTGACCGCGGCCCAGCCGTCGCCGTCCAGGCTTACCCCGGCGTCTTTGATCGGGGTCAGGCCCTGGGTTTCCACCGCCTGGGGCACCACATTGCCATGAGCCCACACCGTGCCCGTCAGCAAAGCACCGGCCAGCAGGCCTGTAGCGAGCAAGACGTTGCGTTTTTTTGTCATTGTTATGCCCTCAAGAATGCACGCAAGGCCTCAACCACAGAGGCCGTGCCGCCATCTTAGAAACAGCCCGCGCGCGGCCGTATGCTGCTTTGGTGGCCGGGCCTTACTCCCTTGGTAGTAGGGCTTGTGGCGAAGGGCCAAATGAGGTGCCGCCCGGGAACTATTCCCGGCAAGGGCGGGACTTTTTCCGTATCCCCAGCCGCCGTCCCGCCGCCACCCTGTGCAGGCCAAAACCTCCACAGGGAACTGCAACCATGACAATAAGATCGCTACCCGCCCTTTCCCCTCTGGCCCTCAGCGTGCGGGCCTTGCTGCTGGCCGGTAGCCTGGCCCTCTGCACGGCGGCCACCGCGGCCACCGCCCCCGCGGCACCTGCCAGCAAGAACGTGACCTGGGAAGACATCGCCAACGACCACCTGACCACCCAGGACGTGCTGCAGTACGGCATGGGCACCAATGCCCAGCGCTGGAGCCCGCTGGCCCAGGTCAACGACCAGAACGTGTTCAAGCTGACCCCGGCCTGGTCCTATTCCTTCGGCGACGAAAAACAGCGCGGCCAGGAATCCCAGGCCATCGTCAGCGACGGCGTGGTCTACGTCACCGGCTCCTACTCGCGGGTATTCGCCCTCGATGCCAAGACCGGCAAACGCCTGTGGACCTACAACCACCGCCTGCCAGACAACATTCGCCCGTGCTGCGACGTGGTCAACCGCGGGGCGGCCATCTTCGGCGACAAGATCTATTTCGGCACCCTCGACGCCCGCCTCATCGCCCTCGACAAGCGCACCGGCAAGGTGGTGTGGAACAAGAAGTTCGGCGACCACAGCGCCGGCTACACCATGACCGGCGCCCCGGTGCTGATCAAAGACAAGACCAGCGGCAAGGTGTTGCTGATCCACGGCAGCTCTGGCGATGAGTTCGGTGTGGTCGGCCAGTTGTTCGCCCGCGACCCGGACACCGGCGAAGAAGTGTGGATGCGGCCCTTCGTCGAAGGCCACATGGGCCGCTTGAATGGCAAGGACAGCACCCCGACCGGCGACGTCAAGGCGCCGTCCTGGCCAGACGACCCGACCACCGAGACCGGCAAGGTCGAGGCCTGGAGCCACGGCGGCGGCGCCCCCTGGCAGAGCGCGAGCTTCGACCCCGAGAGCAACACCATCATCGTCGGTGCCGGCAACCCTGGCCCTTGGAACACCTGGGCGCGCACGTCCAAGGACGGCAACCCCCACGACTACGACAGCCTCTACACCTCGGGCCAGGTCGGCGTCGACCCAAGCACCGGCGAGGTGAAGTGGTTCTACCAGCACACGCCGAACGATGCCTGGGACTTCTCCGGCAACAACGAGCTGGTGCTGTTCGATTACAAGGACAAGGACGGCAAGGTGGTCAAGGCCACCGGCCACGCCGACCGCAACGGCTTCTTCTACGTGGTAGACCGCAACAACGGCAAATTGCAGAACGCCTTCCCCTTCGTCGACAACATCACCTGGGCCAGCCATATCGACCTCAAGACCGGTCGCCCGGTGGAAAACCCCGGCCAGCGGCCAGCCAAGCCGCTGCCCGGTGAAACCAAAGGCAAGCCGGTGGAAGTTTCGCCGCCGTTCCTGGGGGGCAAGAACTGGAACCCCATGGCCTACAGCCAGGACACCGGCCTGTTCTACATCCCCGGCAATCAGTGGAAGGAGGAGTACTGGACCGAAGAAGTGAACTACAAGAAGGGCTCGGCCTACCTGGGCATGGGCTTTCGCATCAAGCGTATGTATGACGACCACGTCGGCACCTTGCGCGCCATGGACCCGGCCACCGGCAAGCTGGTCTGGGAGCACAAAGAGCACCTGCCACTGTGGGCCGGCGTTCTGGCGACCAAGGGCAACCTGGTGTTCACCGGTACTGGCGACGGCTTCTTCAAGGCCTTCGACGCCAAGACGGGCAAGGAGCTGTGGAAGTTCCAGACCGGCAGCGGCATCGTCTCGCCACCCATCACCTGGGAACAGGACGGCGAGCAGTACATCGGCGTGACCGTGGGCTATGGCGGCGCGGTGCCGCTGTGGGGCGGCGACATGGCCGAACTGACCAAGCCGGTGGCCCAGGGCGGCTCGTTCTGGGTGTTCAAGATCCCAAGCTGGGACAACAAGACCGCGCAGCGGTGATCGCCTGCGGGGAGCGCCCAGCGCCCTCCCCGCACCCGCCCTCCTTTCACCGAGAGTCTTCGCTCATGAATTACCTGCCCTTTGCCCTGCTGTTGCTCCTTGCCCCTGCCCTGGCCGTGAGTGCCGACGACGACGGCAACGATGCGCCCTTGACCGTCAACGGCTGCGTGATCGCCGAAGGCAGCCAGTGCCCTGGCGCCAATTTGCGTGGCGCCAACCTGGCCAACCAGGACTTGCGCAAGATGAACCTGGCCGGCGCTGACCTGCGCGATGCCGACCTGCGCCATGCCCGCCTGGACCTGGCCAACCTGGAAAAGGCCCGCTTGCAGGGCGCCAACCTGACCCGCGCCAGCCTGCAGCAGAGCAACCTGCGGTTGGCAGACCTGAGCCATAGCACGTTGATTGCCATTCAAGGCTGGGGGCTGTTTGCCCAGGGTGCGCAGTTCGAAAAGGCCGACCTCAGTGCGGCGTACCTGCAGTTCGCCAGGCTTTCCGGGGCGAAAATGCACCAGGCCAACCTGCGGGCGGCGGACCTGGAGATGGCCTGGCTGAGCAAAACCGACCTGCAAGGGGCCAACCTTGGCGATGCCAACCTGCAGGAAGCCAAGTTTGGCCAGAGCAACCTGGCGCAAGCCGATCTGCGCGGCGCGCGGCAGCATTATGGGAATTTTCAGGATGCGAATATGGAAGGGTGTGTGGGCTGTCCGGGGAGTTGGGATGATTGAGCAGGGTGTTCGCCGTGAGGGGTTTGGCGCCTGTGAGATCGTGCGCCGCGCGGGCGGCGCTCGATCTCCCAGGCGCCAAAAATTCCAAACCGAACCCCAAGGCCACAAAATCTCCCACAAAACCTCACCCCGCCACCCGCACCACCCCCAAATCGATCCCCAGGTGCACCAGCTCCGCATGGGAACTCACCTGCAACTTGCTCTTGAGCAAAGTCAGGTGGTTGGAAACGGTCTTGGCACTGATGCACAGCTGTTCGGCAATCACCCGCACCGGGGTGCCCTTGGCCAGCATCACGAAAATCTCCAACTCGCGCTGGGTCATGCGCTGCAAGCGCGGGTCGCTGGCGTTCTGTTGCGGTGTGCAGGCCAGTTGTGTGGCTAAAGGCTGCTCGATATAGGCATGCCCGGCCAACACCCGGTGCACCGCCTCGATCAACACCTGGGGCGCCGAATTCTTGGTCAGGTAGCCCGAAGCCCCCGCCTCCAGGGCTTGGCGCACCAGGGGCAGCTCATCATGCATGCTGAAAAACAGCACGCGCAGTTGCGGCAGGCGCTGGCGCAGCCGGCGGGTGGTCTCCAGGCCGCTGATGCCGGGCAGGCCGAAGTCCATGATC
Source organism: Pseudomonas sp. B21-031 (assembly GCF_024748985.1). Lineage (NCBI taxonomy): Bacteria > Pseudomonadati > Pseudomonadota > Gammaproteobacteria > Pseudomonadales > Pseudomonadaceae > Pseudomonas > Pseudomonas sp. B21-031. The sequence continues at coordinate 3,359,768 of NZ_CP087181.1, forward strand.
ACCAGGTTTGGCACTTGCTCCTGAACCCGCACCAGCGCCTCTTCGCCGCTGGCGGCCTCGCGCACTTCCATCGCCGGCAGCACCGCCCGCAACAGGCTGGCATAACCCTGGCGCACCACGGCGTGGTCATCCACCAATACGATATTCATCAGGCCTCCATGGGAATGTTCAGGGCCAACGCCCAGCCGGCACCCGGCCGACTGAAGATGCGTAATTCGCCCCCCAGGCTGCGCGCGCGCTCGGCCATCGAATGCAGGCCTACGCCGGGCCGCTGGGGCTGGCTCGCGCCGCAGCCGTTGTCACGCACCAACAGGCGCAAGCCCTTGGCACTGCGTTGCAGGCGCACCCGCACCTGGCTGGCGCCGGCATGCCGGGCAACGTTGGTCAACGCCTCCTGCAGCAGGCGATACAAATGCGTTCTGCTGGGGCCAGGCAGCACCGGCAGGCGCTCACCGACCCGCAAACGGCAATCGATGCCCTGGCTGGCCTGCCATTGACTCACCAGCACACCAAAGGCTTCGGCCAGTGGCACGTGTTGCAACGCCACCGGATACAAGTCGTGTACCAACGCACGAAAGCCTTGCTGCAGGCGTTCGCAATTAAGCTCCAGGGCTTGCGCGGTCTGCTCCACCACCGTCGGCTGGCCTGCCACCAGGCGCAGCAGGCAGACCTGGGCGCGGATACCCGCCAAGTACTGCCCGAGGTCATCGTGCAGGGCCTGCGCCAGGTGGGTGCGTTCCTGTTCCTGTACCGCCAGCAGGGTTTGGGTCAGTTGGGCATTGTCAGCCCGGGTCTGCTCCAGGGCCGCGGTCATGCGGTTGAAATGCGCCGCCAGCTGGCGTGCCTCCGGCAGGCCGGCCTCGCGCAGGCGGGTGGTCAGCTGCCCACCCGAGACCTGGCGCAACGCCCGCAGCAGTTCATCCAGCAGGCCCAGGCCACGCCGCACCGCCCAGCGAATGGTCAACAGGCTCACGAGCAAGGCCAGGCCACATAAGCCCAGCAACTGCTGCAGGGAATCCCGGACTTCGTCGATTTCATCCCGCGCGTCCACGGCGATCAGAACCCGGCGCCCGTCGCTCAAGTCCAGCATGCGGGTGCTGTGGCGGCGATCACCGAACAGCTGGCGCCCCAGCCAGGCATCCAGGCCGGCCTCCAGCGGCATCTGCGTGGTTTCGTCCGCCGCCAGCCAGTGCACCCGCACGTGGCGCAGGCTCTGGGTCAGCCGCGGTTGCAGGCTCGCCGGGTCGCGCTCGGCCGTGTCGGCGAGGTACGCCACCACAGCTTCGGCAGACTGCAATTCGCGCTCGACATCGGCCACCGCCTGGTGCAGCAGCAACCCGCCACAGGCCACGGTGACCAAGGCGAAAAAGAACGTGACCCACAGGTTGATCCGCCACTGGGCCGACAGGTTGATGAGGCGCATTGGGCAGTTTCCTCCGGTTGAACGCGGCCAGGGCTGCGACCCATCGTAAAACTGAGGCCTTAGCGGTGATTTACTACCTTGGTACTGGCCGAGCGCTACTTTCTGCATATTTCCCCCTCCCGGCCGGCTTCCTATGCTGGCGCCATCTGCCGTGGAGTGCGTTTATGCGCCAGCCTGCCCCTCTTGCCCTGACCTGCCTGCTGGCGCTGGCCACCGCGCTGTGTTCGGCCTTCGCATCGGCCGCCCCGCCAGAGCAGCAATTACAGGTGCGCATCGGCTACCTGGGCTATCGCCCCGACCCGGGCCCGCTGCTGTCCAACATCATACCCGAGCCCGCCGACGCGGGGCTGCAGGGCGCCGAGCTGGCGGTTGTCGACAGCAACAGCACGGGGCGTTTTCTCAAGCAGGCGTTCACCCTTGTCAGCACCCAACTAGACAGCCCCGAGGCCCTGCTGCAAGCCGCCAAGGCCCAGCATGACCAAGGCCTGCGGCTGTTCGTGGTGAACGCGCCGGCCGCCAGCCTGCGCGCACTGTCTGCCGCCCTGCCCGACAGCCTGCTGTTCAACGCCGGCAGCCCCGACGACAGCCTGCGCAGCAGCCAGTGCCTGGGCAATGTGCTGCATAGCCTGCCCAGCCGCGCCATGCTGGCCGATGCCCTGGCGCAGTTTCTGGTACTGCGCAAATGGCAGCGGGCGTTGCTCGTCGTCGGCCAGACCGAGGACGACCAGGCCTACGCCGCGGCCCTGCGCCGGGCGGTGAAGCGCTTCGGCGTGCAGCTGGTGGCGGAGAAAACCTGGCGCTTCGACAACGACCAGCGCCGCAGCGCCCAAGCCGACATGCCCCTGTTCACCCAGACCGCCGAGTACGACGTGGTGCTGGTGGCCGACGAGCGCGGTGACTTCGGCGAATACCTGCCCTACCAGACCTGGTACCCACGCCCCGTGGCCGGCACCCAGGGCCTGACCCCCACCGGCTGGCACAAGACCGTGGAAACCTTTGGCGCGGCGCAGTTGCAAAAACGCTTCGAAGCCCAGGCCGGACGCTGGATGAACGACCGCGACTTCGCCGCCTGGATGGCCGTGCGCAGCATCGCCAGCGCCGTCAGCAAACTGCGCCAGGCCGAGCCACGCGCCCTGCAGCAACTGCTGCTCAGCGACCAGCTGCCGCTGGATGGCTTCAAGGGCCGCAAACTCAGCTACCGCCCATGGAACGGCGAATTGCGCCAACCCATCCCGCTGGTTCAGCCACGCGCGCTGGTCAGCACTTCGCCCCAGGAGGGCTTCCTGCACCCCTTCAACGAAATGGACAGCCTGGGCTTCGACAAGCCCGAAGTGACCTGCGGCTACCCCTGAAACCGATAATCACAAAAAAAGGATTCCGCCATGCGTCACCCCCTTTGCTACCGGCCTGTGCTTCTCCCCACCCTGCTGGTCGGCGCGCTGGCGCTTGCCACCGGGCACGCCAGCGCCGCCACCGCCTGGGTCTCGAACGAGAAGGACAACAGCCTCAGCCTGATCGACCTGCAAAGCCTGGAAGTTACCGAGACCCTGCCCGTGGGCCAGCGCCCACGTGGCCTGCTGCTGTCCCACGACAACAAGCGGCTGTACATCTGCGCCAGCGATTCGGACCGGGTGCAGGTGATGGACGTGGCCACCCGCAAGATCATCAAGGAACTGCCCTCCGGCAAGGACCCCGAGCAGTTCGCCCTGCACCCCAATGACCGCTGGCTGTATGTGTCCAACGAAGACGACGCACTGGTAACGGTGATCGACACCGAAACCGACAAAGTGCTCGGGCAGATCAACGTCGGCATCGAGCCCGAGGGCATGGCGGTAAGTCCCGATGGCAAATGGGCCGTCAATACCAGCGAAACCACCAACATGCTGCACTGGATCGACACCAGCACCCAAACCCTGGCCGACAGCACCCTGGTGGATCAACGGCCGCGCTTCGTCGAATTCAACCAGGATGGCTCGCGGCTCTGGGCCTCGGCGGAAATCGGCGGCACGGTGACCATTCTCGACGTGGCCACGCGCCAGGTGCTGAAAACCCTGAACTTCCAGATCAAGGGCGTGCACCCGGACAAAGTCCAGCCGGTGGGCATCAAGCTCAGCGCCGATGGCCAGTACGCGTTCGTCGCCCTGGGCCCAGCCAACCATGTGGCGGTGATCGATGCCAAGACCTACGAGGTGCTGGACTACCTGCTGGTTGGGCGGCGGGTCTGGCAGCTGGCGTTCACCCCAGACCAAAGCCAATTGCTGGCCACCAACGGGGTCAGCGGCGACGTCTCGGTGATCGATACGAAAACCCTCAAGGTGCTCAAGTCGGTAAAGGTCGGGCGCTACCCCTGGGGCGTGGTGGTCACGCCATGAATACCCTCGACGTCAGTGACGTGAGTTTCGCCTACGGCCAGCGCGAGGCGCTCAAGCACGTGGGGTTCAGCGTGGCGCCCGGGCGTTTTGCTGCGTTGCTGGGCCCCAATGGCGCGGGCAAGTCGACCTTGATCGCACTGCTCACCCGGCTTTACGACGTGCAACAGGGCGACATCCGCGTCTGCGGCTGCTCGTTGCGCAACGCGGCGCGCCCGGCCTTACGCCAGCTGGGCGTGGTGTTTCAGCAAAGCACCCTGGACCTGGACCTGAGCGTCGAACAGAACCTGCGCTACCACGCCTCGTTGCATGGCCTGTCGCGGCGCCAGGGCAACCTGCGGGTGGAGGCCGAACTGGAACGCCAGGGCCTCGACGAGCGCCGGCGCGAGCCCGTTCGTGCGCTGAACATCGGGCACCGGCGCCGGGTGGAAATTGCCCGCGCCCTGCTCCACCAACCGCGCTTGCTGTTGCTCGACGAAGCCAGCGTCGGCCTCGACCCGGCCAGCCGCCTGGCGCTCAACCAGCACCTTCGGCACCTGTGCCGCGAGCAGGGGCTGAGTGTGCTCTGGACCACCCACCTGCTGGATGAGGTGCAGCCCAGTGATGACCTGCTGATCCTGCACCAGGGGCGCCTGGTCGCCAGTGGTACCGCCGATGCCCTGACCCAAGCGCACGGCGGCGACCTCGACAACGCCTTCGCGCGCCTGACCCGCGCGCCCGGCGCCACCCCAGGAGTGAAGGCCTGATGAACGCCTACTGGCAATGTTTCAACGGCATCCTGCTGCGCGAATGCCTGCGTTTCGTGTTGCAGCGCACGCGGTTTCTCAGCGCCCTGGTGCGCCCTCTGCTGTGGTTGCTGGTGTTTGCCGCCGGGTTTCGTGCGGCCCTGGGCATAGCGATCATCGAGCCCTACGACACCTACATCCCCTACGAGGTGTACATCATCCCCGGCCTTGCCTGCATGATTCTGCTGTTCAACGGCATGCAGGGCTCGCTGTCGATGGTCTATGACCGCGAGATGGGCAGTATGCGCGTGCTGCTGACCAGCCCCTTGCCGCGGGCGTTTCTGCTCGGCAGCAAGCTGCTGGCGACCTCGTTGATTTCCCTGCTACAGGTTTATGCGTTTCTCGCCATCGCCTGGCTGTATGGCGTGCAGCCCCCGGCTGCGGGGTTGTTGCTGGCGCTACCGGCCTTGTTGCTGGTGGCCCTGATGCTCAGCGCCCTGGGGCTGTTGCTGTCGAATGCGATTCGCCAGTTGGAGAACTTTGCCGGGGTGATGAATTTCGTGATCTTCCCGTTGTTTTTCCTGTCCTCGGCGCTGTACCCGCTGTGGAAGATGCGCGAGGCCAGCCAGTGGCTGTATTGGCTGTGCGCCCTGAACCCCTTCACCCACGCCGTGGAACTGGTGCGTTTCGCGCTGTACGAACGCTTCAATCTACTGGCGCTGGCGGTCTGCCTGGGCCTGACCGTGCTGTTCACCCTGCTCGCGATACTGACCTTCAACCCCCAGCACGCAGCGCTGCGCAAGCCGCGCTGACCCCTCATGCCTTGCGAAAACCCCTGTAGGAGCAGCCTTGTGCTGCGAAGAGGCCAGTGACAACACAATGAATCTTCGCTGCTGTTGCCGACCTCTTCGCAGCACAAGGCTGCTCCTACCGGTCCGTGCTGAGCGAAGGAATAACTGAGCACACGCAAGGGCTTTGCAATGATTATGGGGTGACGCTGAGCCAATCGTCATGTGCAATCTCTGTAGGAGCAGCCTTGTGCTGCGAAGAGGCCAGTGACAACACAGAGAATCTTCGCTGCTGTTGCCGGCCTCTTCGCAGCACAAGGCTGCTCCTACCGGTCGTGCTGAGCGAAGGAATAACTGAGCGCACGCAAGGGCTTTGCAATGATTATGGGGTGACGCTGAGCCAATCGTCATGTGCAATCTCTGTAGGAGCAGCCTTGTGCTGCGAAGAGGCCAGTGACAACACAATGAATCTTCGCTGCTGTTGCCGACCTCTTCGCAGCACAAGGCTGCTCCTACAGTGGCGTGCGTCAGCAGCGGGTTAGGCCCTACTACTTTAGTACTGGCTTTACTGTCTATCGTCGCATTCACAAAGCACCGCCGCTGGCATGTAATGGGCCTATAACAAAAAGGATAAACCCCATGCCTCGTGCCCTGCCCAGGCTGCCACGTGCTTTGCTGGCAGCCCTTTCACTGAATCTGCTGCTGGGCGTCGCCCAAGCCGACACCACGCCGCTGTTTTCTGCCGAGGGGTATCGCACCACCCTCTACCGCAGTCCGACACCGCACCAGGTCGAGGGCGCCCAGGTCATCGACACCGCCACCTTGCAAAGCCTGCTGGGCCAGAACCCCAAGCCGGTGCTGGTCGATGTGTACCGCCGGCAATGGCTGCAAGGCCGCTTCATCGAAGACGAACCCCACGCCAACCTCCCCGGCAGCCACTGGTTGGCCAACACCGGCGACGGCGAGCTGAGCCCGGCCTGGCAAGACTATTTCGTGCGCCACCTGCAAAAAGCCACCGCCGGCCGACCGGAGCAACCGCTGGTCTTTTACTGCCGCTCCGATTGCTGGTTAAGCTGGAACGCGGTAAAACGCGCAGCATCTTTGGGCTATAAGACGCTGTATTGGTACCGCGACGGCCTCGACGCCTGGGAAGCCGCCAACCTGCCACTGCAGCCAGCCCAGCCAGAGCCCTTCCCCTGAACTCACCACCGGTAAACGCGTGCGCGCCCCATCCAATAAAAACGAGGTGAAAAGGCCATGTACAAAATTCTGATTGCCGACGATCACCCACTGTTTCGCGAAGCCATCCACAACGTCATCAGCGATGGTTTCCCAGGCAGCGAAGTCATGGAGACTGCCGACCTGGACAGCGCCCTGGCGCTGACCCTGGAACATGACGACCTCGACCTGATCCTGCTCGACCTGAACATGCCCGGCATGCACGGCCTCAATGGCCTGATCACCCTGCGCAACGAGGCACCGACCACACCGGTGGTGATCGTCTCGGCCGAGCAGGAAAAACAAATCGTGCTGCAGGCCATCACTTATGGCGCCGTGGGTTTCATCACCAAGTCGTCGCCACGTTCGCAGATGATCGAAGCGATCGAGCAGATCCTCACCGGCAATGTGTACCTGCCACCCGACATCATTCGCGCCAACAAAAGCAGCACCAGCCGGCGCCAGAGCGATACCCCAAGCTTCCCGCCGGAGATGCTCCAGGCCCTGACCCGCAAGCAATTGCTGGTGCTCGAGCGCATGACCAAAGGCGAGTCGAACAAGCAGATCGCCTACACCCTGGACATCGCCGAAACCACGGTCAAGGCCCACGTTTCGGCGATCTTGCGCAAACTCAACGTGCACAACCGGGTACAGGCCATCCTCAGTGCTGGCGATATCGACTTCGGCGACTACCTGCGCCGTTAAAGCGGCTGACCGGGGCTGTTGGCCAGCAAATGGCTCATCGCCGCCTTGAGTTTCATTGGCCGCACCGGCTTGTGCATCAGGGTGTGGCCCCGCTCGCGGATCTGTTGCTTGAGTTCATTGCTGTAGTTGGCGGTAATCATCAATGCCGGAATCGGTACGGCGCGGCGGGCACTGATCCGCGCCACGGCATCGACACCATTGCAGTCGTTGTCCAAGTGGTAGTCGGCGATCAACAAGTCGGCTTCGGCGTGGTAGTTGTCCACCTGCCGCGCCAGGTCTTCCTCCGACAGCGCAGTGACCACCCGGCAACCCCACCCTTCCAGCAGGGTGCGCATGCCGGCGCAAATCGCCGCATCGTTATCCAGCACCCACACCCGCGCACCGCGCAGGCGTTCGAGCATCGGCTCGCTGATGGCCAGGCTCGGCGGGGCCTTGGGCGCGGTTGCGCTCAGCGGCACCTCGACGGCGAACACAGAGCCTTTGCCGAGCCAGGAACGCACCCGAATCCGATGGCCGAGAATGCCCGCGATCTTTTCCACGATCGCCAGGCCCAGGCCCAAGCCACGGTCTTGGTCCGGGCGCTGTACATCGCCCCGTTTGAACTCCTGGAACATTTCGTCCAGGCGCTCTTCGGCAATGCCGATCCCGCTGTCCCAGACTTCGATCCACAGGCCCCGGCGCTGGCGCCGACAGCCCAGCACCACGCGGCCGCTGCGGGTGTAGCGGATGGCATTGCTGAGCAGGTTGCGCAGGATCCGCGCCAACAGCTGGATATCACTGTGCACCAAGGCCGAACAGCCCACGAAGTGCAGCTCCAGCCCTTCGCTGCGCGCCACCTGGGCGTATTCGGCGGCCAAATTGTCCATCAGTTCGCTAAGGGCGAAGGGGGCGATATCGGCCTTGATCACCCCGGCGTCCAGCTTGGAAATATCCACCAGGGTGCCTAACAGGTTTTCCACGTCCTCCAGGGAATTACTGACGTTGCGCACCAGTTGAACACTCTGGTGCGGCTCGCGGCGTTCGAGCAACGCGCTGGTGAACAGCCGCGCCGCGTTCAGGGGTTGCAGCAGGTCATGGCTGACCGCAGCGAGAAATTTGGTCTTCGACAGGTTGGCCTGCTCGGCCTCGCGCTTGGCCTCGCGCAACCGTGATTCGGCCCGGCTGCGCTCATCGATCTCGCGCAGCAACTGGTCGTTGAGGCTGGTCAGCTCGGCGGTGCGCTCGCGCACCCGTTGTTCAAGGTTCTGGTATGCCTGGTGCAGCGCCTCGGCGCTCTTGCGCCGCTCGGTAATGTCGCGGATCAACACGAAGATCCCCACCACTTCGCCATTGGCCAGGCGGTTGGGGACGTAGGAGCGCAGCATGTAGCGCTCCTGGCCGTTGATGTTGTTTTCGGCAAACTCGAAGGTCACGCTCTCGCCCGCCAACGCGCGCGCCACGTAGGCCTCCAGGCGTTGGTAATGCGACTCGCTGTGGGCCTCGCGCAGGCTTTGGCCCAACATCACGCCGCGGGGCCAGCAGTACCACTCCTCATACACCTTGTTGGTGAATTCGTAGACCAGGTCGGCATTCAGGTAAGCAATCAGCGCTGGAACATGGTCGGTGATCAGACGAATCAGTTGCGATTTCTGCGCCACCGCCTGCTCGCGGCGCAAGGTCTCGCTGAGCTTGACCTCGGTGATGTCGGTGAACAGGAACACCCGCCCACCTTCGCAAGTAGGCCGTTCGCTGACTTGTAGCCAGCGCCCGCTCTGCAGGCGGTACAGCAGGTGCTCATCGGCCGGCCCGCGGGGCTCTTCGGTGAACACCCCGCTGGCGGTCATCAGTTGCTTGACCTCGGCCAAGCGCATGCCGGCGATGATCCGCACCCGGCTGTTGGCCCAGAACGCCTTGAAACGGCTGTTGCACAGCACGATGCGCTGGTTCTGGTCGAACAGCACGAAGGCGTCGGAGATGCTTTCGATGGCGTCGATCAAGTGTTGGTGGGCGGTCTCGGCCCGCAGCCGCGCTTCACTGAGCAGGTGGTTACCGGCCTTGAGCTCGGCCATGGCCTGGTTGAGGGCGTCAGTGCGTTCGCGGACCTGCTCAGCCAGCACCACCGAGTGCTGGAATGCCGCGTAGGGGTCGTTGCCGCGGGTCACGCCCGACTCGACGCGTTCGATCAGCGCAGTGTTGATGCGCTGCAGCTTGCGGTTCTCATGCTGCAGCCGAACGACCTCGGCCTGCAGTTCAGCGGCTGACGGGTGGCCGGTTGCGGGCAATGGCGACCCCGGTGAAGGTCTGGTTGATATGCATGCCATTGAACTGTTCTCCATAGGTGTTGAAGCCCATCACCCGCTGCTCGCGCAAGAACGCGCCGACCTGCTCCAGGCCGTCGTGCGCTTCCAATTCCAGGCGCCGCAGGAAACAGTCGCAGCCAATGGTCAGCAGCAAGGGGCCCAGGCGCTGGTGCAGCCCGTCGAACAGGGTGTGCAGCTTTGGCAACAGCGGGCCCGGTGTCATGGCCGTGAGCACGATGCCGTTTTCCACCGCACAGTAGAAACTCAGGCTCAGGTCCGGGTGCACCTGCTGGATTGCCCGGACGTAATACTGATCGTGAATCCGCACCGCCAACGGGTGGGCAGCGAATACCCGGTGATCGAGCTCGGCCACCGGCACGCCGATGTGCCGGGCGTATTCCTCGGCAGCGGGTTCGGCATTGAGTTCGAAGACCCGCCGCTGAGCGCTGTCGGCGCCGGTCACCACCAGCTTTTCATCACGCGGCAGGATGTGGTGCGTGGTGAACACTTCAAAGTCGAGCCAGGTATTGACCAGCACCACTACCGCCGCGCCGCTGTGGAACGCCCCGCCGAAGTACACGTGGGTACGGGTCAGGTAATTGTCGTCGCCGGCCGACCCGCCAAAATGCGGAATGTCCCCCAATGCCGCGCTCAGGGCGCCAAGGAACATCTCCTCGCGGCTGGACAAGCCGTCGAGCAGGGTCAAGGCAAAGCTGTGGCCTTTGATCGGCGCGAGGGTATTGCTGCGGCAGGTGCCGACCAGCCGTTCGACCATCTGCTGGGCGTCGATCAGGCTGAAGCGTTCCATTTCATCGATCAGTTCGGTGGCGATGGAAAACTGCCGATGATCGAACCCCAGCGCCGTCACGCAATTACGGCCGTAGCCTAGCGGGGTGATTTCGCCGGCACTGGTGCAGCCCACCAGGCGAATGCCGCCGAAACCTTGTTCCAGGGCCTCGCCCAGTTCCTGCAGGTCATATTCGGCAGAACAGAAGAACAGCACGAACCCCAGGTGCGGGTGCAGCAGCTGCCGCGCCAGGTCCTGGGCTGCAAGCCGCGCATCGGTTGCCTGGGACATGGCGCTGACCACACCGTCGTTCTGGGCCTGCTGCATCGTGGTCTCCGGCGCGGGTTGTCTGAAGGTTGAGTGTACGTAGGACTCCCCGGAGGGCGAATGCTACTTGGGTAGCGGGTGGGCGGTTCCATGGGAGTATGGGTTGCACGTGCAATTGCTGGGGCCGCTTCGCGGCCCCAGCGGTCTACCAGGTCAGCACCGCCCCCAATGCAAGGGTATCGGTGTCTTCGTTCTGATCGCTGGTGTCATGCCCATCAATGGAAAACTGGTTGTACTCGGCCACCAACGTGAGGTTGTCGTTGACGTCATGAAACAGCGCCACACCGCGAGTCTCGTAATCCGCGCCACTGCCCACCACCCCGTTGCCATCGTCCTTGGTCTTGCCGTAGGACAACGCCAGGCGGTTTTTGCCAACTTTGTACGACCCTTGCAGCAGGTAGCCGTCGCTGTCGACATTGCGCAGGGTCGGCTCGCCGGCGTTGTTGGTGAAGAACGGGTTGATACCCTTGGCCTGGAAGCCGGAGCCGGTGAGCGACAGCCCGCCCATCTTCGCCTGCACGCCATAGCCGACACCTTTGGAGGTGATCGACTTGACCGTCGAGTCGGTGTTGTCCGAGGTCTGGTAGCTGCCATTGATCCAGCTGTAGATCTTGGCGCCGGCCAGGTCGAACTGGTAGGTGATCTCGCTCTCGGTGCGGGGGTTTTCCTGATAAGCCTTGCCGGTCGGGCTACTGTCGTTGGTGTCCACCGGGTCCATGATGCCCACCGCCACCCGCAGGCCATCCATCACCGGTGTGCGGTAGGTGATCTGCGAGGTGGGGAACGGGTACGGGTAACCGCTGCCGATGTTGCCGAACGATACCCCGCCGCCGTCCACCAGCCCCAGGCTGTCACTGACCTGACCGTAACCGGCAAGCAGCTCGTCCAGCAGAATGTTGGAACGCGCAAACAGCCCGAAGTCCTTGCCGATCAGCACCTCGCCCCACTCGGGGTTGGCCACGGTGCCGTAGAACTGACGCACGTCGATGGCGGTGTCGGTGCCGTTGGTTTCGCTGTCGTTGATGGTCACCCAGAACGAGGCACGCGCCCCGAGCTTCAGGTCATCCATCTGTTTACCCATGTTGAAGCCCAGGTAGTTGGGCAAAAAACCCATCTTCACCCGTGACTGGCGGCGATCGAATTGATCACCCGCCCGGTCGACATCACTGTTGACGTAAAAGGCATTGATGTAGCCGTCGGTGGAAAACGTGGTCTGGTCCTTGTCGTACAGCATGATCTCGGCCTCGGCGACGCCGCTCAGGCCCAGGGTCGAAAGGCTGGCGATGACAGCCGTCAGGATACGAGGCGATAGTTTCTTATTGTTGTTGTGCATGACGCGCTCCAAAAACGTGGGCTCGGTGTTGGAGGCGATTATCAGAAGCGGGCATACCGCTCGGTACGCTGCCTTGGAGGGGGTTGCAGGCTGCTTTGGGCCGGCGCGCGTGGCGCGATGATTAAGGCCCGAGACCGGCTTAGGCCAGGAGGCAACACCAAGGGTGTACGCCTGATGATCAGCGAAGGATCAATACCCCAGGCTGAAGCGCCCGTTTACAGCAAGGGCAGTGACAATGTTGCGGCCAACCCGCCGTCGGCGCGGTTGTCCAGGCGCACCTGCCCGCCCATCCGTTCGATGATGGTGGCCACGATCGAGAGCCCAAGCCCTGCGCCATTCGGGCTGTTGCGGCTGTAGAAACGCTCGAACACACGGGTGAGGCTGGCCTTGTCGATGCCCGAGCCTTCGTCTTCGACAGTCAGCTCGAAGCGACTGCCCAAGCGCTTGAGCGAAACCGTGATACGCCCGCCGGGTGGCGAGTGTTCCACCGCGTTGGAGACCAGGTTCTGCAATGCGATACCCAACGCGGCAGCATCGATCGCCAAGCGAAGATCACCCGCGCCAATCTCCAGCGATGGCTCAAGGCCGCGGTCCAGTATCCAGGGGGTGAGCTCTGCCAGGATATCGGTGACGACCTCGCCCAGATCGACCTCGATGGTGGCACGCTGACCGAGGCGCGGTTCGACCCGGGCCAGGGTCAGCAACTGGTTGACCACCCGGGTCAGGCGGTCGACGCCGCCAATCAGGTAGCCCAAGGCTTTCTGCCGCTCGGCATCGGTATTGGCGGCCTGGGCGTTCTGCGCATGCAGGCGCAGGATGGCCAGCGGCGTGCGCATTTCATGGGCCGCATCGGCAATGAACCGGTGTTCACGGCGCAGCAGGTCTTCGATGTGCGCCAACAGGCGGTTGATGGCGGCCTGCATGGGTTCCAGCTCCGACGGTAGCGGCACCAGTTGCAGGGGTTCGAGCGAGTCGGCATGCCGTGCGCGAATGACATTGGCCATGTTCTGCAACGGGCGCAGGCCCCAGCCAATGGCGGCCCAGACCAACAACGCCAAGCCCAGGCTGCCCAACAGGAACGGGAACAACGTATGGCGCACGATGCGGTCAATCAGGTCGAAGCGCACATCATCGCGCTCGCCCACCCAGATCATCCAGTGCTTTTCCGGCACTGGCAGAACGAAACCGCGCCATTGCTCGCCCTCGCTGGAAAAATCATAAAAACCCGGCGCCGTGGGCGGTGGGTCGAGTGTCGGTGCACTGGGCGTGTGCACCAGCAGCCCTGCCCCGTCCCCCCAGACCTGGAACGCCAGTTTGCTTTCGTAAGGGTGCCCAACCCGGTGGCGCCCGGCCTTGCTCAGTGCCTCGTTGAACGCGCGATACAGTTGCTCGCGGTTGCCCTCCTGCACCGGCAAGCTCATCACCCCCTGTAGCAGCCTTGCATTCTGCGCCAGGTGGGCATCGTAGACCTCATTGATCTCGCGCCGGCTGTCATGGTAGTTGTACAGCGCCAGCAGCCCTGTACCGATCAACATCAGCAGCATCACCCGCCACAGCGTGCGTTGACGCAGTGAGCTCATACCTTGCCCTCGACCAGATAGCCGATGCCGCGAACGGTGCGGATCAGGCCGTTGAACAGTTTTTTGCGCAGTTGGTAGATGTTCACCTCCAGGGTATTGCTCTCCGGTTCCTCGTCCCAGCCGTACAGCAACTGGGTCAGGCGCTCACGGGTGAACACCTTGCCCGGCTGCGCCAGCAACTCGTGCAGCAACCGGTACTCCTTGGGCGTCAAGACCACGGGCAGGCCGTTGTAGTGAACCTGCTGAGTGCTGGGGTCAAGGGTCACTCCGGCGTGTTCGATGAGCACCTTGGCCCGACCGGCGCTGCGCCTGAGCAGCGCGCGCAGGCGGGCCTTGAGCTCGTTGAGGTCGAACGGCTTGACCAGGTAGTCGTCGGCGCCAGCATCCAGCCCGACGATGCGGTCCTCGGTGGCATCACGGGCGGTGAGCACCAGCACCGGCAGGCTGTCGCCCCCCGCCCTGAGCCGGCGCAGCAACTCGATACCGTCCAAGCGCGGCAGTCCCAGGTCGAGGATGGCCAGGTCGAATGTCTCGTGCTGCAGGGCATGCAGCCCGCTCACGCCATCGCGCAACCAGTCGAGGGTGTACCCCTCTTGGCGCAAGCCGTCGCAAATTCCCTCGCCCAGTGCGGTGTCGTCCTCAACCAGCAGCAGCCGCATGTTCAGTCCTGTTTGTCCTTGATGGCTTTGAGTAAAGCATCGATATCACCACGCCGGCCCTGGTCGGCCAGTTCACGCCCTGGCCGAGGGGGCGCCTGCCGCGCTTTCTGAAGGGCTGCGGTGGCTTCGGCATAGCGTTTTTGCCGGTAAAGATGATCGGCCCAGAAGTAATTGCTGTCGATACCGTTGGGGTTGATCTGCAGCGCCTTGCGCAGCAAGGCATCAGCCTTGTCACTGTCGCCGAAGCCGATGGGCCAGCCGGGTACCTGGTCGTACAAGGTCCCCAGGCTGGTGTAAGCGGAACCTTGCAAGGCGGTGGGGTCCATTGCCATCGCCTGTTCCAGGCTGGCCTTGGCGGCCTTGACCTTGCCCAGCGCACTGAGGCCGCCGATGGCCCCGGCCCAACTGCTGTTGATGATGCCGTCCCAGATCAAGGGTTCGGCCGACCCTGGGTGCTGGTGGACCAAGGCCGAGGCGTCGGTCGACAGTTTTTCGAAGGCATCCGCGCGCTTGTCCTTGGGCGTCTGATACTGGATCTGCGCCCAGCGTTGCTGCAGCGCGGCCAACTGCTGCGTGCCCGCCTGGTCCAGCGCCCAGGTCAGGGGTGTGAAGGCCAGCAGCCCGACAACGAACAGACGTTTCATTTGAGCGACTCCTTGGAATGGCTACCGATGTAGCGACGAATGACCGGCAGTTGCTTGCGCAGAGCGCGGTCCACCACGCCGGGCAGCATGCCGTTGATGCGCACGAAGAGCTTTTCTGGCCAGCCGAGGTAGAGCTCGCTGCGCTCGGACTGAACCGCCTGCAGGACGGCGCGGGCCACGTCGGCGGGGTCGTCCATGCCGACCTTCAGCGCTTCGTTGAGCGCCGTGGCTGCACTGCTGTTCATCGCCGTGCGGGTCGCCCTGGGGGCCGCGTACAGCACGTTCACCGAGGTATCGGCCAGTTCGCGGCGCAGTGCCTCGGAGAACCCACGCAGGGCAAATTTGCTGGCGCAGTAAGTGGCATAACCCGGGTAGCCGATAGAACCGTAGGTAGAGCCGACATTGACCACCAGCGCCTTGGGTTGCGCACGCAGCAGTGGCAGGCAGACACGCGTGAGCTGCAAGGCCGCCTTGATATTGATGTCCAGCAGTTCGTCGAGGGCCTGCTCGTCCAGCTGGTCGAGCAAGGCAAAGCGATTGACGCCGGCAGCGTTGATCAGCACGTTGACACCGCCCATGTCCCGGGCACGGGCGAGCACCTGCTCACGGCCGTCTGGGGTACGCAGGTCGGCCGACTGCCAGCGCAGCCTGTCAGGGTAGCGGTTCATCAGGCTGGCGAGCTTGCCCATCTGCCGGCTCACCGCCAGTGCCCGGGCACCGGAAGCGCACAACTGCTCGGCCAATTGCAGGCCAATACCGCCGCTGGCGCCGGTCAGGACTACCACGGATTCAGACAAGCGCATGGTGCACCTCTTGCTGGCCCAGCTGGCTGCCACGCGGCAACCCCTGGAACATCTCGGTGTACAGGCGGTACACCACCCTGGCGGCGTGGACCACCGCTTGCTGATCGTCAGCAGTGTCCAGGCGGTCCATCAGGCGCTTGTAGGTGACCATATGGTCCTGATCCAGCGCACCGTGCGAACTGAGGTAGCTGAACGCCTTGTCCGGCAGCGCCAGGGTGCGCTGGATGCTACCGGCGGCATGAGTCGCCAAGGCAATGCTGGTGCCTTCAAGCACATTGACCATGCCAAACAACCCGACCGGGTTGCCGCGGGCGATCAGGTCGTAGAGGTAGGCGACCATCAATTCGATCGCCATTGCCGGCCGGCCGTCACGCACCGCTTCGCAGTTACCCCCACAGGCATCGATATCGTTGAGAATCCACTGCTCGTGGCCGTACTCCTCCTCGATGTACTCGCACACGGCCCCGCGTAGCCACTCCAGGCGTGATGGCAAGCGTGCGCCGCACGCCATCATCAGTGGCACGGTGTGACGCACATGGTGATACGCCTGGGTCAGGAAGGCGACGTAGCTGTCCAGGCTGACCTGGCCGGCCAGGGCTTCACGGATCACCGGCACACTGAACAGTGCCTGGCGCTCGTCGGTGGTTTGCAGTTGCAGCGTGTCGAAAAAGGACATGGCGAACCTCACAATGGGATGTCGGATAACAAGCCTTGGTAGTGCTGCAAAATGGCCTCGCGCCGTGGTCGGCCATTGGCGGTCAGGGTGTCATCGGCGCAGCTGAGGGGGCTGGGCAGGCGTCGCCAGGCATGAACCCGGGCGTAGTCCGGCAGTGACGCATTGCTGTGCTGCACGGCCTGGTCGATCGTGGCATCAGGGGTACTGGGATCCAGTGGCCAGAGCAGTGCCACATTGCGCGGCATGCCCTCGCCGTGCACGAACGCCTGGGCGATGACACCACTTTGGGTCAGTTCGGCCTCCACCCACTCAGGGTTGACGTTGCGCCCGAAACTGGTGATGAACTGGTGCTTCTTGCGCCCGTTCAGGTACAGGTAGCCATCCTGATCGACATAGCCGAGGTCACCGGTGGCCCACCATGGCGTGGACACAGGGGCTTCGCCCAGGTAGCCGAGCAGGAGCGAACCTGCCACCAGCACCTCACCGTCGTCGGCGATGCGCACCTGCACATGGGGCAGTGGCTTGCCGACACTGCCGAGGCGCTGGGCGCCGGGGCGGTTCAACGCCACCACCGAAGCACACTCGGACAGGCCATAGCCCTCGAACACCGGTAGGCCGATCGCTTCGGCCCTCGCCAGCAGGATGGGCGAAACCCGCGCGCCCCCGACCGCGACGAAGCGCAGCGGCCCCACCCGCATCAGGCCGCGCTCGATCGCGGTAATCAGCCCCATTAACAGCTGCGGCACCAGAATCAGGCTTTGGGCGCCGCTCAGGGCAATGGCACTCAGCAAGCGCTTGAAGTCGACCTGGCTCGCGCCCCCCATGCCCAATTGCACCTGGGGATAGAGTTGCACGCATGCCCCTGCGATCAGCGCGGCGTACACGCCAAGGTTTTCCAGCAGCACGCCAAACGGCAGCACCGCCAGATAGCGCTGGGGGGCGCTCGGCCGGCTGGCTGCTTCCAGTTCCCGGGCCACGCGCAGCATGGCATCGGCGCCCAGGCAAACGCCTTTGGGCTGGCCCGTGCTGCCAGAGGTGTAAGTGATCTTGGCTGTACCGCTGGGCAGCGCCCCCCCCGCACCGACAGGCCGGGCCCAAAACGCGTCCTGCTGGACAAACCCCAGCTCGGCGAGCGTATCTATCCACTGCGCCTCGCACAGCACATGGCTGGCGCCGCTTTGCTCAATGCAATGCCTGAACTGTGCAGTACTGAAGAACCCAGGCACGATCACGCAAGGGCGCTCGGCAAACAACGCCGCCAAGTCCCAGAACAGCAGTTCAGGGCCGTTATCCAGGGCCAATACCAGCGGGCCTCTCGATTGCGCACGCAAGGTGTGGGCCCGTGCTTCGACTTCAGCCAGCAGTTGCCGGAAGGTGAAGCGCCCTGCTACACCTTGCACGGCTACGGCCCGCTCCTGCTCACTTGCATACTTGAACAGCAACTGACGGAAGTACTCCAGCTCATGCGGCATGGCCGGTCTCCTCGATGATCGATGGCAGACCCAGGCGCTGAAACACGCCAGCCTTGCTCAGCGCCTCGAAACCGAGCCCGATGTTGCCGGCGAACACCTGCGGATGCTGGTCGTAATAGGTTCCCCAGCGGTCCATCTGCTCGCCCAACCGCTCAGGGTCGGCCGCAGCCAGCACCGTAGGCATCAGCCCGAGGCGTTGGAAGCTGTTGATCAGCGTGGCCGCCCCCGTGAATGCCACCCATTGCAAACCGCGCGTGGCCAGCAGCCAGGTCACGGCAATGATCATGATGCGTGCACTGCCAGCACTCAGCGAGGCCAGGTTGCCCACCTCGACCATGCTCTCCCGCGCCAGCGCGTAGCCGGCCACGCGGGTAACCGCTGCCTCCAGTGGCTCGTCCAGGTAACGCTCGAGAAACAGCGTACCACTGCTGGCCGGGCGTATGCCTGCGGCGGCAATCATCCGCCCATGGCTGTCATGCAACGCCAGGAGTTCAGGCAGGTAATGGTGCACATCGGCGTGATGCACGCTCTGAAAACACTGATGAATGAAGTGCTCAAGGTCACGACGCCCTGCATCAGGCTCCAGTTGCAGGGACAGTTGGGCATGGTGGTCGACGTGACAACCGATACGCAGCGGGAGCAGGCTGCTCCATTGATGCGGGTTCATGAAACGCCCCCCGTGGGATTCGATGAGGGGAGTATCCGGCGTGAATCTGAAAGGAATCTGAAGTCAGATGGACTTGCTGATCGGGCAGACGCCACGCATGCTGGTCATTGTCACTGTCAAACTACAGGTTATTCCATGCTCTACGTCGTCATGCTCGGCGGACGCCACTCCCGCGCCAGCATCGAAGTTCACGATGTGGTATTTGCCCAGGCCGACTCGCTGGAGCAAACCTACCCCCTCTTGCGCAACGCCTGGTTCGGCAGCCGCAAAGGGTTGCACATCGACTCCTGGCTGGAAGTGCACGGGGTGGAGGGTTATCGCATCGAATTCAGCCAGGCAGCGCCACCGCCCGGGGCCATGCGCCTGTTCTTCCTGAACCTGGGGGGCTACGAGCGGCAGGTGTTTGGTGAAGCTCACCGTTACCTGTTAGTGGCTGCTACTGACAAAGCCGCCGCCAAGCAACTGGGGAAGCAGCGTATGGCGGCGGGATGGTTGAAACCCCATACCGACGCGGTGCTCGATGTCGACGATTGCTTACCGATTGATCTGCTGGAAGGGCGCTATGTGCACCTGGTTGAGGGGGAGCATGACGGCATTGTGCAACGTAGCGATTACATTCTGATTTGATTGACAGGTCATCAACGCCTGTACGTTCCGTGCAGATGACGCGCGACTAAATCTCGCAACAACGGATCACAGAGTCCCTTCGATTGTTCTGACCGTTATCGTTTTCGCGAAGAACAGCCGATTTGTTAACACATTCGCGTGGGCTTTAGCGTTTTCGCTGCCTCTCACCAGCGCAACAACCGGGGCCCTGCCAACGCCCCCACCAACGTGGGGACCAGCATGCCCAACAGGTACCAGGTCCCCCAGAACGGCACCTGCATTTCCGGGCAGTGCAGGCAATAGGCCAAGGTTGCAGTCGAACCAGCGAGTAGCCCAGCGGCGCCACCAGCCTGGCGCAACCGTGTTGGGGCCAGGCCGCGCACTGCCCAGAACACGGCGATGAACACCGGCACGCTCAGCAGCGAGATATTCAACGCGCAGGTGCGCCAGGTACGGCCGAAGATCAACTCTGCACGGGCCTCGACCGGGGCGCCCGACAGGCTGATCGCCGCGCCCAGCCAGACCAGCAGCAACGGCAGCCCCAGCAGCCACCAGGCCAGCCCTCCCTTCACACCCGGCCGGGCCAAACGTTGCGTGAGCCATAGCGCAAGCAGCGCGAGGCTGCCAGGCAAGGCCAGCTTGGCCCAGAACAACGGCGTGCGCGCCACGTCGGCAAGGTCGCTGCGCACGCCATAGAGGGCCACTGTCATCATTACTGCGGCGAGCACGCCCGCGAGCAACGCCTGGGCCAGGCGCCGCGCCAGGGCATGGCGGTCCACCGGCCCTTCGCCAGCGGCCAGCAGGGTAATCAGTTCATCGGTTTTCATCGTCTTCACTGCCTCGAATCAGCCTGGCCAAGGCCTTGAGCCCACGGTGTATGCCTACCTTGACTGCCGAACTGGAGAGCCCGGTGATACGCGCGGTCTCCTCCACCGACAGGCCCTCGAGCTTGACGTGGACGATCGGCAAGCGCTGGCGCTCCGGCAACTGCCCCAGCAGTTTACCCAGGTCTCGGCTGGCCTGGGCTGGCGCTTCGTCGCTGGCGGCGAACAGGTCACTGTCGTCGTCCAGCAGGTCGTGCAGCGCATCGTGATGCGCGTAGCGGCGCAGGTAATCCGCCAGTTTGTAGCGGGCAATTGCCTGCACCCAGGCCGTCAGCGGCTGTTGCGGCTGATAGGTTTGCCGCGCGTTATGCACGGCCAGCAACACCTCCTGCAACAGGTCTTCGACCTCGGCCGGGCGCTGTTGCAGGCGCCGCTTGAGAAAACCCCGCACGTGCAGCGCCAGTGCCGCGAGAAATTCGCGGTAGGCGTGCGCATCACCCGCCAGCCCGCGCAGCAGCAAACCCTGCAACTGCGTCTCGCGAGCGGCGAGGAGGTCCTGTGGGTTAGTTCGTTGCATTGGGCGCCTGGGTTACACCGTCGGAAGGTTTCTTTTATCGAACCTTAGATGAGCCACGGCCACTGGAAAAAAATTTTCGTCGGCCTGTAACCCGGGCAACGATCGCCGCGAACTACTCAATGAGCCTTCGGTACAACACCCGGGCCCCATCCTCTGGAGACACCCTCATGAAAACCCTCGCCCTCGCCACCGCCGCCCTGGCCCTCGCTTCAATGGCCAGTGTCGCCTTCGCCGGCACCACCGCCGGCACGGGTACCGCCATGGAAAAATGCTACGGCGTCGCCATGGCCGGCAAAAACGATTGCAAGGCCGGCGCGGGCACCACCTGCGCCGGCAGCGCGAAAAAGGACTACGACGGCATGCACTGGAAGAACGTCCCGGCCGGTACCTGCACGTCGATCAAGACCCCCAACGGCATGGGGTCGCTGACCCCGATCAAGTCCTGAGCAGAGGCCGCCGACCATGAACCGGAACTTACCCCTGGGCGCTGGGCTAGGGCTGAAGGCCGAGCACTATGCCCAGGCCCTGGCGTGCAACGCTGAAGGCCTGTGGTACGAGGTCCATCCGGAAAACTACATGGTCGGCGGCCCGCGCCTGGCCTGGCTGCAGCGCATGGCCGAGCGCCATCCGCTGTCGCTGCATGGTGTGGCGCTGTCACTGGCAGCGGACGCCGAGCCGGACGCCACCCACCTGCGCCGCTTGCGCACGCTGATCGACCAGGTAAAGCCAGCACTGGTGTCCGAGCACCTGGCCTGGTCCACCTGGCGCGGCCAATACCACCCCGACCTGCTGCCGTTTCCCCGTTGCAGCGAAGCGCTAACGCGCATCAGCGACAATATCCTGCGCACTCAGGATGCACTGGGGCGGTCAATCGCCCTGGAAAACCCCAGCCACTACCTGCAGTTGCAAGGGCATGAGTGGGACGAGATCGATTTTCTCGACGAACTGGTGCGCCGCACTGGGTGCACCCTGCTGCTGGACGTCAACAACGTGCATGTCAGCGCACACAACCTGGGTTTCGACGCTGCGGCCTATCTGGACCGCTTCCCTGCCCAGGCCATCAGCGAAGTGCACCTGGCCGGGCACAGCCACGACGCGCAGGGCGCGCTGCTGATCGACTCGCACGATGCCGCGATTGCCGAACCTGTTTGGGCGCTGTTCCGCCGCTTGATCGCGCGTATCGGCCCACGCCCGACGCTGATCGAGCGCGACGGTAACCTACCGGCGTTCGACGACTTGCTTGCCGAACGCGCCATCGCCCAAACCACCCTCACGTCTGCAGGAGACTTGCCATGAACCTGCCCCTCGGCCAGTTCCAGGACGCCTTCATCGACGCGCTTTACCAGCGCCCTTCCCCGGCGCTGCAAAGCCTGACCGGGCAAGCGGCGTTCGCGGTCTACCGCAATACCGTGCTGGCCGGTTGCGTCGACGCGCTGCGGGCTAACTTCCCCACCGTCGAGACCTTGGTCGGCGCCGATTGGATGCGGGAGGCCGCGACCGCCTACGCCCAGCAGTCCCTCCCGGACGATGCCCGGCTGATCCACTACGGTGCGGGCTTTGCGGCGTTTCTGGAACAGTTGCAGGCCAGCCATGGGCTGCCCTACCTGGCCGATGTGGCACGCCTGGACTTCTACTGGAGTGAAGCGTTCAGCGCTACCGAAGACCCTTGCCTGGCGCTCACCGACTTGTCTGGCATGACCGCCAGCGACTTGATGCACAGCTACCTGGCCCCACGCCAGAGCGTACGCTGGCAGTGGTTCGATCCGCACCCGGTGCTCAGCCTGTGGCGCTGCAGCCGTGAAGGCCTGCCGTGGTCGGCCTCGCAACCGTGGGTGGCCGAAGGCGTGCTGCTAAGCGGCGGCCTCGACGGCGTCAGCCATCAGCCGCTGGAAGCCGGTGGTTGCGCCTTTCTGGATGCCTGCGCGGCAGGCCATACGCTGGAAACCGCGTCGCAATACGCCCAGCAACGCCAACCCGACCTGGACTTCAGCGACCTGCTCGGCCGCCTGATGCAAGCCCGGGTCTTTCGCCCACTCTCATTCGCATGAAGGAGTGGCCATGGACACCCTGCGCCCCAATGCCCCGGCAATCAGCCTGCGCCAACGCTGGAACAGCCTGGCCGACCGCCTGCAATTGCTGCTCAACGACACCGTGCTGTGCCTGGTCGCACGCCTGGGTATCGCCTCGGTGTTCTTCATGTCTGGCCGGACCAAGGTGGAGGGCCTTCTGAGCATCACGCCCAGTACCTATGAGTTGTTCCAGAGCGAGTATGCGCTGCCACTGGTCTCACCCTGGCTCGCGGCCCACCTGGCGACCTATGCCGAGCACCTGTTCCCGCTGCTGCTGGTGCTTGGCCTGTTTACCCGGCTTTCGGCGCTGGCCCTGCTGGGCATGACCACGGTGATCGAGGTGTTCGTCTACCCGGACGCCTGGCCTACCCACCTGTCCTGGGCGGGCCTGCTGCTGTTGCTGGTGGCCAAGGGCGCTGGCGCGCTGTCACTGGACCGCGTATTGCGGCTGCGCTGAACGCGGCCTATTAAGACCTAGGGCAACCCGACGCACTGGCACGCACGGCGCTGGCGAGCTTCTGCAGGTTGGCCTGCTGGGCGCCAACCAGGCTGCCGACGCTGTTTTGCGCGGGGGTCTGCACGGAGGTGCGGCAGTTGATCTCGTCCTGCCCGGGGCGCTTCAAGCGCCACACCGCCTCCAGCAGTGCGTACTGGCCAGGGACCGAGTCGAAGCGCTGCACATCCACCCTAAGCAGGGCGCGGGGCGTGCCGCCGACCGGCCCGCCTAGCTGGTCCTGCAAGGCACTGCGGAACTCATCGACCAGGTTGGCGCCCCACCACTCGGTCTCGAGGATCACCAGGCTACTCGTGCCCTGGCGGATCACCAACTGCGGGCGGTCCACCTGCGGCGGCATGCTGACCCGCTCGACTAGGATCTTCTCGCCCGCCGCATGGTTGGGCTGCGCAGCGACCAACGTGTGGTAGTTGTTGGGCGCGCTGCGACAGCCCGCGGTCAGCACCACCAGCGTGGCCAGCAACAGGGTAGGCAACGTGCGCATCGGCTCTCACTCCTTGGGCGTGGTCAGGGTTGCACGTCGTCCGCGCCTGCCGCTTTTGGCCGGCCGCGAATGAGCGATTCGGGATGACGGCCGAGGTAATCCGCCAGGTCCCTCAGCGAACGGGACATACGCTCCAGCTCCTGCAGCGTGTCACCGAGTTTCTCCCGCTGCGGCGAGTTCTCGGAGATCGCTGAATTGGCCGTGCGCAGGGTTTTCTGCAGTTCATCCAGTGTGGTCGTCAGCCCAGGCAGGGTTTGCCCATCGACGCGTTTGGCCGCGCTGCGCAGTTCGCGCAGCGTGCCGTCCAGATTTCCGGCAATGCTTTCGAGCGGCAGCTTGCCGATGCGCTCGACCACACCCTGCAACTGCTCCTGGAGTTTTTCCAGGCTGCCGGGCACGGTGGGGATGACGATCGGGTCGGCGCTCATGTCGAAGGCGACCTTCGGCGCCTCGGGGTAGAAGTCCAGCGAGATGTACATCTGCCCGGTGATCAGGTTGCCACTGCGCGCCTGGGCACGCAGGCCGTGCTCGACGAACGTGCCGATCAGTTGCCGGGCACCGGCGGCGTCGCCTTCGGTGTGCTTGAACACCTTGAGCATTTTCTGGTGCACCGGCCCCAAGCGTTTCGGGTAGATCGCCGCATCGACTACCACAGGGAAAATCTGTTTCTGCGGGTCGTAATCCAACGTAATCGACGTCACCCTGCCAAATTCAACCCCTTTGAACTCCACCGGCGCGCCCACCGTCAGCCCGCGCATCGACTGGTCGAAGCGCAGGCGCAAGTACTGTGGGCTGCCAGTCGGCGGTGCGAGGGCCGCATCGCGGTCGACGAACAGCTCGAACGCCTGCTGGTCGGCGGCGGGCTCGGCTGCAACGGCATATTCGGGCGTGCCGAAGGCCAAGCCGCCCATAAGAATCGACGATAACGACTGGGTCTCGACCTTCAGCCCGTTGGCGCCAAGCTGCATGTCGATGCCGCTGGCGTTCCAGAAGCGCGTGTCGAGGGTGACGAACGCGTCATAGGGGGCCTGCACGAAGATGTCGATGTCCACGCCCCTGCCATCGGGCTGCAGCGCGTAGGACACCACCTCGCCCACTGGGATCCGGCGAAAATAGATCGACGAGCCGATATCCAGCGAGCCGAGGTCATTGGCGCTGAGCACGAAGCGCTTGCCCTTCTCGCCATAGGTTATGGCCGGCGGCGATTCCAGGCCGACGAAGGTCTTCGCGGGCTTTTTCGACTCGCCAGCATCGGCGCCGATGAAACTGCCCGACAGCAAGGTGTCGACCCCGGATATGCCACCGGCGCCAATACGCGGGCGCACCACCCAGTAGCGGGCGCTTTCGGTGGCAAACGACTCCGCCTCTTTCGACAGCTCCACCTTGGCCACCACGCTCTTGTGGTCCGCCGCCAGCTCCACCGAGGTGACTTCGCCGATCACCACGCTGCGGTAGCGCACCTGGGTCTTGTGCGCCACCAGCCCCTCGCCGCTGCGAAAGGAAATCGAGATCACCGGCCCCTGTTCCATCCAATTGCGCACCACCAGCGAGGCGCCCACCAGCAGCGCCAAAATCGGCACGATCCACACCAGCGAGACACTGAAGCGGCGTGTGCGTACCTGCGCCTGGCCGGGCCCAGCAGGGTTCTCAGTCTCCAGCGCCATCGTGGTGCTCCCCGTCGTGTGGATGGTCGTCCCAGATCAGGCGTGGGTCGAAGCTCATGGCCGAGAGCATGGTCAGTACCACCACCAGGCCGAAGAACAGGATGCCCGGTCGCGGCTCGATGGTGCCCAGCCCGCGCAGTTGCACCAGCGCGGCCACCAACGCCACCACCATGACGTCGAGCATCGACCAGTAGCCGATCAGCTCGACGAAGCGAAACAGTTGCGAGCGCTGGCGGCGCGCCCACTGGCTGCGGTGCTGAGCAGTGAACAGCAGCAGGCCAAGGGACACGAACTTGATGCCCGGCACACCGATACTGGCGATAAAGATGATCAGTGCGATGTCCCAGGCGCCCGCCTCCCAGAACTCCAGCACCCCGCCAACGATGGTGCTGTCGCTGCCCTGGCCGAGCATCTCGGTGCGCATCACCGGCAGCGCATTGGCCGGCACGTAGAAGATCAGCGCGGCAAACAGAAATGCCCAGCCCCGGGCGATCGGGTTGGCCTTGCGCCGGTGCAGCGGCGCGCCGCAGCGGTCGCACTGGTGCAGGCCTTGGCGCAGGTCGCAGGCCTGGCCGCAGCCGTGGCACAGGCACAGGTGCAGTTGGTCGGCCAGCGCCGGGGCGCTCATACCTGCACCCACAAGTCGCGAATATCGCGGCCGGCAATGAAGATCATCAACACGCTCAACGCCGCCAGCGCGATCAGCCCAATCCCCGGGATCACCTCGAGTAGCCCCGCCAGCTTGATCACCGCCACCATGGCGCCCAGCAAGCACACCTCCAGCATGCTCCAGGGTCGCAACCCCTCCAGCGCCCGCATGCAGGCGGCAAAACCCGGCGCGCGGCGCCTGCCCAGGGCAAACCCTAGCACCCAGCACAACAGGGCAATCTGCAACACTGGGGCAAAGATGACCGCCAGCGCCAGCACCAGGGCGATAAAGGTAATGCTGCCGTGGCTGAGGATCAGCACTGAATCCCACAAGGTCGCCGAATTGCTCAAGCCGCTCATGCTGATGGTCATCACCGGGTAGGCGTTGGCGAAGACCAGCAGTACCCCGCCGGTGATGCACAACGCCAGGCGCTGCTGAACATTTAGTGGGTTGTGGCGATAAAGCACACCGCCGCAGCGCTGGCAGCAGGCACTTTGATGACGGTGCAAAGGCGTGCGCCGGTACACGGCGTCGCAGTACTCGCAAATGATCACATCATCCGCCTGGGCCATGCGTGCCCCCCGAATTGGCGCTTACCTGGCAGATAGCGTAGACAACGGGTCGGCAATCTGCTCAAGCACCTTGCTCAGGCGAAATTTGCTTGCTGGGGATCTTGGCAGCTATTACGCGCCGCACATTCGAACTCGGCTTCGGCGCGCGTCGAAAAGCTCAGGCTGAGGCGCACCTTTTCTTGCGTATCGTAAAGGTCATAGCCCTCCCCCAAGGCACTGGGAAAACCAATGCGCCGAGGGAAGATCTCTTTATGGCGAGGTACCGCGGGAACCACAACGAAGCGCATGTGCATAATCAGCCCTCTCCGGCAGTTCTTTAGTATTAGTCTGCATATGGGAAAGACTCAAGTTGGCTCATGCAAAGAATGCGGTTAAACCCAAAAAGCTCAGGATTATTGGAGCCATAAATACCGGGCCGGCGGTTGTTCAGGCGTTTTGTCAGAATCCCCAACAATAAATGCACCGCCCAAGATTGCCCCGAAGTCACAACTGAACACAGACCTTCCTGTGTGTGAACAGAGGTATGCAGTCATGGCGAACAATCAAGACTGGGGTGCAAACCAAGGCGGCAACGCCAATACCGGTGCCGGCGATGCCGGGCAGAAAGGCGGCCAGGGTGCCGGGGGCGACATGCCCGACAAACAGAAAGGCGGCCAGCAACCAGGACAGAAACCTGAAGACAAGATGAACAAGGACTGGGATCGCTCAACTGACACGGGGCGCCAAGGTGGGCAGCCCGGCACTGACCAAGCCAACCGCCAAGACCCCGCCGACAAGGGCCGTATGGGTGGCCAGGCCGACCACGGGGATGCTCAGCAACGGGATGAAGATCGCTGATGCCTTTGGCCCCGGGGTGGCGATATTGCCCTGGGGCTAAAGTTTGAAACGCACATGGATCGTGCTTTTTGCTTGCGCACGGTCAACCGTAATCGCCTGGTTGCCATAACCCGAATAGCTTTTAACCAAGCGCATACCCAGGCCGGTACCCGTTGGTTTTGGGTAGGACTCCGGAAAACCATCGCCCTCGTCGGTTACGGTGATCAGCGCATGATCCCCTTGGCCACTCACGCTAACTTCCACCGTGCCTTTGCCATACTTCAAGGCGTTGGTGATGAGTTCGGAAATCACCAAACCCAGTGGCGCCATCCGTTCGGCTGGTAGGATGAACGTGTCCGCGTTGAGCAAGATTCTGCGCTCGGCCAAGGCTTTGCCAAGGTCACCCAATAACGCTGCAAGGTAATCACAGGCCCGCACGGCTTGGGCCTCAGCGTTCTGATAAAGCCGCTCATGCACGCTGGCGATGGTCAATACCCGAGTCGCCGCCGTCTCAAGCTGCAGCTTTACCGCTTCATCCTGGGCCATGTTCGCCTGCAGCAACAGCAACGTATTGACCAGGTGCAGGCTGTTTTTGACCCGGTGATGGATTTCCTCCAGGTACAGGTCGCTTTTGCTCAGTTTGATGTTCTGCGCGTCGATCAACGACAGCAGCTGGGCTTCATGATGACGTCGCTCGGTGATGTCGCGTGAAACAGCGATCATCTTCTGGAAGTCGCCATGCTCGCCAAAAATGGGCGCAACCGTCACGTCCCACCACTTAGGCTCCTGATGCTGGGTTGGGCAAAAAGCCTCGAACCGGGTCGACTCGCCGCCTGTGACTTTACTGATCGCTTCCAGCACCAGGTTTCGGGATTCGTCAGGCCAGAGCTGCGACCACGCCACACCGCGAACCTGGGCCAGGTCGCCAATGTGCATCAGGCACATGCCGGCATCGTTCATGAATTCTATGTCGCCGCTCGCGGACAGAATCTTCACGCAATCGGGGCTGGCGTTGAGCACGCTCTCCGAATAAGGGTCGGACGAATGCATCTCCGAGCTTGCAGAAATCCGCTCGACCGCCATGGAGATGACGTTGGAGATGCCCTCCAGGAACACCAGGTCGCTTTCGATGAAGTCTTCGCCATTGCTGCTGTCGGCTTCGAGTACGCCGAACGGGGCGGATGGCCCGCGAATGGGTACGTTGATCGCACGTTCGATGCCGTACTTTTTAAGCAATGAAGGGGTTCTGAAGCGTTGCTCCTGCCCCAGGTGGTTCGACAGCACTGGCCGGTAGGTGGAAATGGCATAGCCTGCGGGGCTGGCGATGTCACCGCCCACCGTGGCATGCCCGATGTCGGCCTCGTCCCAACCCACGCCATGGGACAGCAGAAACTCGTCGCTGTCCGCTATCGGCGTGAGCACCTTGGCGAATGGCGTCTCCATGCCCTTGGCCACGACATCGCACGCCAGCGTCAGCAGCGCGTCCAGGTTAGACGACTTCAGTGACATGACGCCGTACTCGACGACCAGTTCATGCTGCCGCCGGAGCCTGGCATGCGACTTCTGCAACGCGGCGCGAATGGTTTCGTCGGGAGATTGATGCTGCATGGGGACTATTTCCAGAAACGAGATAAAGATGCACGCTGAAGCGCTTTCGCCAGTGCGTCAGCACTGTGGTTTACACCGCGCATTGCCCTGATGCAACAACGAAATCAGTCTAACCCCGCCGCTCATGCGCGCCGAACACATGGCAGGTCATCTGCTCAACTCACCAAGATGGCCTGATGGTGTTCGATAGAGGGTATGGATACCTCTTCTCGCCGGGCGGCAAGCCACGCCCGCATGCGCTCGGTATCGAAAATCTGCCCCTCCTCCATCATCACTAGAATGAGTGATTGAGACATTCTGTAACACCCGCATTGCGAGCAACGTCGCTCTTCCCACCCGAGCGGGCATTCGACGGAATCAGCATGTCCAGCGCAAATCAGACAACTCATGAAGCCCCCTTATGCTCTTTTTGGCGTGGGAAGTTGTGTACAGGTCGACAGGATGGGTCGCATAAAGGACAGGCATGAGAATTTCATGCCAACTTTACATTCCCTTTAGGTAATGACCGCGCATCCGGTTCTGCTAGCCAAGGCTAAGCCGCACCTTGTCGAGCAGGTCACCGATCTGGAACGGTTTGATCAACAGGTCCATCCCCGTGTCCAGAAACGCCTGCCGATCCAGCGCCGTCTCGGCATAACCGGTCATGAACAAGACCGGCAGCCCCGGGCGGTAAACACGCGCCATGTCGGCCAGTTCGCGCCCACTCATGCCCGGCAGCCCGACATCGGTCAGCAACAACTCGATGTCGGCGTCTTCGCGCAGGTGGTCCAGCGCTTGCTCGATGGTTTCGGCCAGGGTGCAGCGATAACCCGCGTCGGCCAGCACTTCTGCCACCGACAGGCGCACAGAGGCCATGTCTTCGACCACCAGCACATGCTCGCCAGCGCCGCGCTGGTCCAATTGTGGCACCTGTGCCTCACAGGTGACCTGGTGGCTGCTGGCCGGCAACATCAACGTCACCTCGGTCCCCTGCCCCGGCACGCTGCAGATCGACACATGCCCACCCGACTGGCGGGCGAAGCCATAGATGGTCGATAGCCCAAGCCCGGTCCCTTGGCCTACCGGCTTGGTGGTGAAGAACGGGTCGAACACCCGCTCCAGCACCTCCGGTTCGATGCCGCCGCCATCATCGCGCACGCTCACCGCCACATAGGGGCCGTCCTGCAGGTAAGGGTTGCCATGCGACCAGCTCGCCGCGGTGTTGACCCAGATATGCCCGCCTTTTGCCAAGGCATCGCGGGCGTTGATCACCAGGTTGAGCACCGCACTCTCTAGCTGGATCGGGTCGACCAGGGCGATGGTCGGCTCGCTGGAAAGCTCCAGTACCAGCACGATCCGTTCGCCGATGGTGCGGGTGATCAGCTCTTCCAGCGAGCGCACGCGCTCGTTGATGTCCACCGGGCGGGTGTCCAACGGCTGCTGGCGCGCAAATGCCAGCAGTCGGTGGGTCAGCGAGGCGGCGCTCATGGCTGAACTGAGCGCGGCGTCCGCGTAACTCGGGATCTTTTCCAGACGGTTCTGCGCCACGCGTTTGCGGATCAGCTCCAGACTGGTGATGATGCCGGTCAGCAGGTTGTTGAAATCGTGGGCGATGCCCCCTGTCAGGCTGCCCAAGGCGTCCATCTTTTGTAACTGCAGCAGTTGCGCCTCGGTCTGCGCCCGCTGGGCCATTTCTCGCGCCAGCTGGGTGTTGGCGTCATCCAGGCGTGCCAGGTGCGAGCGTTCGCGGTGGCGGTGTTCGGTAACGTCCTCGACGAACACCAGGCAGAACCCTGGCGCTCGGTAGGGCGAAAGCTGCCACTCGGTGTCCCGTGGCTGGCCGTGCACGCTCATGCCCAGCGTACCACGCCAGCGCTGGCCAGCGGCCAGGTGCTGGCGCAAGGCGGCGATGGCGGTTTGCTGACCGTCGACAAAGCACTCCTGCAGCGCCTTGGGGTTACGGTTGTCTTGAGTCAGCTGGGCGAATGCATGGTTGCACTCATGCACCTTGAGCTCGGCATCGAGCACGGCTATGGGTGCCGATACATTGGTGAAGATTTCCCGAAAGTTGGCCTCGCTTGCGCGCAGCGCCCGCTCGGTATCGCGCACCCGCATCAGGGTCCGCAGGGTCGCCACCAGCACATCCGGGTCCACTGGATGCACCAGGTAAGCGTCGGCACCGGCATCGAGCCCGGTAATGATGTCGCCGGTCTGGATCGACGCCGCCGACACGTGAATCACCGGCAACAATGCAGTCTCAGGGTCCGCGCGCAGCAACCGGACGATATCGAAACCGCTCATGTCCGGCAGGTTGACGTCGAGGATCAAACCGTCGATCTGCTCGCTGGCGATTATGGCCAGCCCCTCGCCACCGGTGCCCGCCTCCAGCACCTGGTAGCCATGCAGGGCCAGGCGGCGACGCAGCGCATAACGCGTGGCGACGTTGTCGTCGACAATTAGCAGGCGAATGTCAGGGTTCATCAACGCTCTCCTGGGCCAGCGCCAGCGGGATGACGACAAAGAACGACGACCCTTCGCCGGGCACACTGTCCACCCCTACTTCACCGCCCAGCAAGGCCGCGAAGCGCTTGCACAGGGACAAGCCGAGGCCAGTGCCGCGCAGGCGTTTCTGCAGCGGCGAGTCGATTTGGGCGAAGTCTTCGAACAACCCGCCCAGCAGCTCAGGTGCGATGCCGATGCCCGTGTCGGTCACAGCAAAACGAATCTGGTCGTTGCCCTGCAAGTGCGCCGACACCCGCACTTCGCCGCGGGTGGTGAACTTCAGCGCGTTGGAGATGAAGTTGCGCAGGATCTGCGCCAGCTTCTTATCATCGGTATACATCTTCGGCAGCCCGTGTGGCTCCTCAAAGATGAGGTCCACCGAGCCCATGTCGACGATCGGGCGGAACATCCCGCGCAAGGCAGCGAACAGGTCGAGCATGTCGAACCAGGCCGGCGAGATGGTGATGCGACCGGCTTCGATCTTGGCCAGGTCGAGCAAGTCGTCGACCATGTCGCTGAGTTCGCGCGTGGCGTTGCTGACAAACGCCACCTGCAATTGCTGCTCCTTGCTCAGCGGCCCGTCCACTTCGTCGGCCAGCAGGCTGGTGATGCTCAGGATCGAGCCCAGCGGCGTGCGGAACTCGTGGCTCATGTAGGACAGGAAGCGGCTTTTAAGGTCCGACGCCTGGCGCAACTGTTCGGCCTGGGTATCGAGCTCGGCATACAGCGCCAGCACACCCTGGTTGGTTTCTTCCAGCTCAGCGCGCAGGGCTTGGTTTTCGGCTTGCAGGTGTGCCATGCAGGCAGCCTGCTCGGCGCGGTTGTCGTCAGGCATGCACCGTCTCCAGATCGAGGACCAACACGGTCACATCGTCCCGCCCACGGCAGAAGTCGCGATGCAATACCGCCGCGATCACGGCCGGGTGGCGGAGCACGAGGCCCGGGTAGGCTTGAAGGTTCCAACGGGACTGCAGGCCGTCACTGAACATGATCAACAGGTTTCCCTTCACGTGAGCGTAGTCGAACACTTGCCCCTTGCGGTACTGCCCCCCAACGATGCCGGGGTGCGAGGCCAGGCCCCGCGGGCGTTCACCGCCGACCAGGGTAGCGCCGATGTTGCCAATACCAATGAACGCGACACTGTCGCGCGCACCCTCGTACTGGGCAATCGCGACGGCCCCGCCGCGCGTGCCGGCCATGGCCTGGTGCAGCTCGCCCAGCAACTGCTGGGGGGCGCTGAAGGGGCTCTGGGCAAAGGCCTGCGCGCCTGCCTTGGCAGCGCGTTCCGCTTCTTCGCCATGGCCCAGGCCGTCGATCAACAAGGCACTCACGCGCTGCTCGCCGAGCGTCACGTGCCACGTATCGCCGCAGGCCGGGTCGTCATGCAATGAATGCTGGCTAACGCCCAGGCGAATGTCCTTGGGTGTGCCGTCTTGTTTATAGACCCGCGCCAGTACCACTGCGCCTTGTGCGTCGGTGTGCACATCGAACACCTGTGCCAGACGGCTCACAGCGCCCAGGCCGATCCCTTGGGTGCCCCCGGTGGAATAGCCATCGACCAGGCAGTTGGCCAGGTCGAAGCCATGGCCGCGGTCCACCGCCAGCAACTCGATGCCAGGCTGGTCGCCATGGGCAAGCACGCGCAGGTGCAATTCGCCGCGTGCGGCGTGCTTGAGCACATTGCTGGCAAGTTCGGTGGCGACGAGCGCTGCCCGGCCTGCATCGGCGGCGTCGAAGCCCTGTTGCTCGGCAAGTTTCTGCACCACACGTCGGGCGTGACCGACCTGGCTGGCATCGTCGAGGCGCAGCACCTGGGTCAGGCTTGCGCTCAGGCTCATATCCATCGTGTGATCATTACCCGGGTACCTTGCCCGGGCGCGGTGTCCAGCTCGAATTCGTCGACCAGGCGTCGTGCGCCGGTCAGGCCAAGGCCCAGGCCGCCGCCGGAGGTCCAGCCATCGGTCAGGGCCAGTTTGATGTCGGCAATACCCGGCCCTTCGTCACGGAACACCAGGCGCACGCCGACACGGCCGGCCTCTTCGATGACCTCCCAGTCCATGTCGCCGCCCCCGCCGTACACCACGGTGTTGCGGGCCAGCTCACTGACGGCGGTGACCAGTTTGGTCAAGTCGACCAGGCGCATGCCGCAATCGCTGGCGATTTTGCGCGTCAATTGGCGGGCCAGTACCACG
This sequence comes from Pseudomonas sp. B21-031, assembly GCF_024748985.1. Taxonomy (NCBI): domain Bacteria; kingdom Pseudomonadati; phylum Pseudomonadota; class Gammaproteobacteria; order Pseudomonadales; family Pseudomonadaceae; genus Pseudomonas; species Pseudomonas sp. B21-031. The sequence continues at coordinate 3,393,279 of NZ_CP087181.1, forward strand.
TCCTGCTCAATACGTACCGGCTGGCTGCCACGCTCGCGAAGGCTCATGAGTGGCCTACCCGCTTGCGCAACAGGTGCATGCCGCGGTCGACATTGAGCGCGGTGCTGACACCCGGCAGGGTCAGCCCTAGCTCCACAAGGGTGATCGCCACCGCCGGCTGCATGCCGACCAGCACGGTCTCGGCATCCATGATGCGCGACAGCCCCGAGATAGTGGCAATCATGCGGCCGATGAACGAGTCGACCATGTCCAGTGCCGAGATGTCGATCAGCACGCCACGGGCCGAGGTGTGTTCGATGCGATCGGTCAGGTCGTCCTGCAGGCGCAGCGCCAGTTGGTCATGCATGTCGACCTGGATGGTCACCAGCAGGAACTCGCCCATTTGCAATATGGGGATTCGCTCCATGGGCTCAGCCCCGCTCGCCAGCAGCGCTACCCAGGCGCGCCAGCGCCAGCTTCAGGGCATCGGCGAGGTTGGACTTGGTGGTCAGCGTGCCCAGATCCAGGCCCAGGTGCACGATGGTTTGCGCAATTTGCGGGCGCACGCCGCTGATAATGCAGTCGGCGCCCATGAGGCGGATGGCGGTCACGGTCTTGAGCAGGTGCTGGGCTACCAAGGTATCGACTGTTGGCACGCCCGTGATGTCGATAATGGCGATCTCGGAGCCTGTGTCGACGATGCGTTGCAACAGCGACTCCATCACGGTCTGGCTGCGATGGGAGTCCAGGGTGCCAATCAGTGGCAACGCCAGGACGCCTTCCCACAACTTGACCACGGGGGTCGACAGCTCCAGCAGCTCTTCCTGCTGACGCTTGATCACGGCTTCGCGATTCTTCTGGTAGGTGCGAATGGTGTGCAGGCCAAAGGCATCGAACAGCGACGAAATCTCCCACAGCTGCTCGGCCAGCAGCTGTGGCTGCTCGCGGTAATGGGCTTGCAGCAAGTTGAACAGTGGGCCCTTCAACGCAAAGATGAAGAACGCCGTCTGATGGGACTCCTGGCCCACCTGGGCGCGACTGGCAGACAGCTTCTCAAGGAAGCGGCGTGTTTCTTCCCAGCCTTCGGCAGCGATGTTGGTGCCGCTTTCATTGCGCAAGCCGTCGACCACCAACTGGAGGAATTCACGGGTTTCCTGGCGCAGGTCCTGTTCGCGGATGTTACGCGTCGCCCCGTTGGCTTCGAGTGCGGCGTGCCACTCACTCAGCAGCTGCGCCTGATTGCTGACAATCGCTTCCAACGTACTGTTTTGCAGTGCTGCCATGTCGAGTTAGCTCCGTAAAATGCGTGGCCGGTGCCCCATAATTCGTACCGGCTCCGAGAAGTGACATTTGCCGAGGGAAATAGTTGTGGCGACTGGCAATTAATTGCATTACGCCATCGCACGTGCCGCTAACTCTAGGCCAAGATTGCCTGGCGCGTTGCGAATCGAAGCCCGCCTACACCGGCAACTCGGTGGTGAGCTTGATTTTCTCCATGGGCACTTCGGTCTTGACGTTTTGCACCACGCTCAGGCTGGTCAAGTGAGCGATCTGGAAGCGGCGATAGGCCTCAAGGTCAGCTGCTACCACCCGCAACAGCAAGTCGCAGTCACCCGCCATGACGTGGCACTCCACCACTTCGGGCAGCAGCCGCACTGCCTCGACGAACTCATCGGTGGTGTCCTGGTCTTGGCGCTTGAGCCACACCCGCACAAACAAGGTCAGGCCCAGCGCTACCTTGGCCGGGTCCACCAGCGCCACATAGCGCTCGATAACGCCGGCTTCTTCCAGCAGGCGCACTCGCCGCAGGCACGGTGAGGGCGATAACCCCACCTGTTTGGCCAGCTCCTGGTTCTGTAGGCGGCCGTCGCGTTGCAGCGCCCGCAGGATACGTCGATCGATGGCGTCGAGCTTGATTGGCATTGAAAACCTTTGATGGGAATTTTTCGGCAGCAGATGCCAAATACTCATGCCAGTAGAGCCACTACGCAACCCGATTTCAGCGATTCATTGGAATAATTTGCCTCCACTGGAGGTGACCATGAATGCCCTTGAATCCATAGTTGAAGATCCCCCTGCAACGCCAGACCGCGAATGCCCCGCTGCCGCGACCACCGAGCCACCACCGCAATTGAGCCCGCGCACCGGCGCCACTTCGAGGGGGTGTCAGTGCGTGGCCTGGGTCAGCTTCATCACGCTCGGCGCGTTGATCGGGCCGCTGCTGGGTGACCTGCACCCCTACGGCTTGGGCACGGCGTTTGCCGCCGTCTTACTGGTGCTGCTCAAGGGCCTGTGGAAAGGGGTGCACGCTGCCCTGCCCTGGCTGTTCAGCCTGGTGACTGCAGGGCTGTTCTACCTGCTGATTCCCGGTGGCGGGTACGTGCTGGCGGGCACGCTGGCCGGCCTGGTCAGCGCGTACCTGTGGGCCAAGCCATTCACCCGGGTGCTGAACGCCGCCCCTGGCTGCGTGCTGGTTGCCGTGATCACGCCCGCCTTCGTTTCTGGCCACCCTGCAGACCTCATCGCCCTGGCACTTACCGCTTATGCCGCTTCACGGTTTTCAATCTTGCCAGTGATGCTGTTCGCCTTCGCCGTGACCGCTGCGCTGCGTGCGCTACTGCCCGCCTGACGCCAGCACGCCGGCAGCCGGCAAGCTGTCGAGAAACGCGGCAATCTGTTGGCTGCCACGCACGTGCACGACAGGCACCTGCGGCCCTTTCGCCAAGCGCTGCGCCTCGATGCCTGGGCGGTAGCCGCGATCGAAGTTCCACACGAAGTTCAGGAAAGTCAGGAACGCCCGGTCGAGTTTCTCTGTGCAACCGGCGGGTAGGTCTGGACGGGGCCGGTTCATGACGCTGCGCAGGATCACCCGGGTGAAGCAGGTAAGCCGGGGCGTATCGAGCCAGATGACCAGGTCGGCACGGGGCAGGCGCAGGTCGAATGTGCGCCGGGCGTAGTTGCCTTCACACACCCAGCTGTCCCCTGCTGTCGCCTCGCCGACCCGCTGGCGGAACTGCTCGGCGTCCGGTTCGACCCAGCCGGGCTCCCAGAACAGGGTATCCAGGTGAACCACCGGCACGCCGAGCCGCTTGCCCACGGCACGAGCAAGGGTGGATTTACCACTGCCGGCATTTCCCAGAATCACAATCCGTTGCATGGCGGCTTCCTGTCGCGAAAAAAGCCGGCAATTGTGCAGGTTCTGGAGGGGCAGTCCAATGCCCACACAAAAATAGACTTCATTGGTTTAGCCGGCTTCCATAGGACAGCACATAACTTATTGGTTTAGCAGGGACCTGTGGGAGCTGGCTTGCCAGCGATCACCGGCGAAGCCGGTGCCATGCACCGCGGTGCCTGCATCGCCGGCAAGCCGGCTCCCACTGGATTAGGGGCTCGCTACAGACTGTTCCCCTACACCCCCATGTGCATCTCGCGAATCAGCTTCTTGTTTATCTTGCCGATGCTGGTCTTGGGGATGTCGGTGACGAAGTGCACCTGCCGGGGGATCGCCCACTTGTTGATCTGGCCCCGGTCGACGAACTGCTTGAGGTGCGCTTCGAGCATCGGCTGGTCAAGGCTGTCACCGGGCGCGCGGACCACCAGGGCAATCGGCCGCTCACCCCACTGTTCATCGGGAATGCCGACCACCGCCACGGCGCTGACCGCCTGGTGCTGGCTGATCAGGTTTTCCAGGGTCAGCGAGCTGATCCATTCGCCGCCGGTCTTGATCACGTCCTTGATGCGGTCCTTGATCTCCAGCACGCCGTGGCGGTCGATCGAGCCCATGTCACCGGTGTGCAGCCAGCCGTCCTGCCACAGCTCGGCGCCTTTCTGCGGTTCGTGCAGGTAGCCCTGGGTCAACCAGGGCGAGCGCACCACGATTTCCCCCAGCGACTCACCGTCGTGGGGCATGTCGTTGCCTTGCGCATCGACGATACGCAGGTCGACCATCGCCACCGGGGCGCCGGTCCTGATGCGCTGCGCGACCTGCTCGCCCATGGGCAAGGCCAGGTCTTCTTCGCGCAAGTGGGTCAGGGTCAGCAGCGGGCAGGTCTCCGACATGCCGTAGCCACTGTAGATCAGCATGCCGCGCTCGCTGGCCTGACGGGCCAGGCCGTGGGTCAGCGCGCTGCCCCCAAGCAGAATCTTCCAACGGCTGAAATCGGTGTGCCGGCCTTGCTCGCAGTCCAGCATCATCTGCAACAGGGTCGGCACACAGTGCGAGAACGTCACCCCCTCGTCGCGGTACAGCCGTACCAGCATATTCGGCTCGTAGCGCCCCGGGTACACCTGCTTGACCCCCAGCACCGTGGCCACGTACGGCACGCCCCAAGCGTGCACATGAAACATCGGCGTGATCGGCATGTACACGTCGCTCGAACGCAACAGCGGCTGGCCGTCGTAAGCGGCAAAGGTGCCCAGTTCGTTGAGGGTGTGCAGCACCAACTGACGGTGGGAGAAATACACCCCCTTGGGGTTGCCCGTGGTGCCGGTGGTGTAGAACAAGGTGGCCACCGAGTGCTCGTCGAAATCGTCGAACTCGGCTTGGCAACTGGCGCTGGCCAGCAGCGCTTCGTACTCGCCCAGCACTGGCAGCGTGGTGGCCGTGGCCTGTTCGTCGGTCAGTTGCAGGTAACCTCGCACCGTGCCCAGCTGGCCCTGAATCTGCTCCAGCAGCGGCACGAAATCGTCGTGCACCAGCACCAGGTCGTCTTGCGCATGGTTCATGGTGTAGGCGACCTGCTCCGGCGATAGCCGCACGTTCACTGTGTGCAGCACGGCGCCCAGCATCGGCACGGCAAAAAAGCACTCCAGCGAGCGGTGGCTGTCCCAGTCCAGCAGCGCCACGGTGTCGCCCGCCTGCACCCCGGCAGCACGCAACACATTGGCCAGGCGCCGAACCCGCTGGTCGAGGTCGCGGTAGGTGTAGCGCAGCCTGTCGGCGTAGACGATCTCCTGCTCTGGATGCTGCCGTACCCCCGACATCAGCAGGCGCTTGATCAGCAAGGGGTAGGCATAGGCACCGGCTGCCGGCGGCATTATTTTTGTCTTGGCCATGAAGGTAGATTCCAGTTTCCGTGTTCGTTTCAACTAATAGGGCGCTCAAGCACTCATCCGTGTCTGCGCCCGGGGTTCGCTCAGTTGCTCACCCGGCGGCGCGGTAGGCGCGCAGGGTTGGGGCGCAGCGGCGACATAGCGTTTGTCCGGCAGCAGGAAGTACGACAGCGCGGGGATCAACACCAGGGCGCCGAGCATGTTCCACAGGAACATGAAGGTCAGCAGGATGCCCATGTCGGCCTGGAACTTGATCGGCGACCACGCCCAGCCGACCACCCCCGCCGCCAGCGTAATGCCGACCAGCCCCACCACCCGGCCGGTGAAGGCCACGGCGTTCTGGTAGGCCTCGCACAGCGAACGACCTTGGCGCTGGTAATGCAGCTGCACGCTGAGCAGGTACAAGGCGTAATCCACACCAATGCCGACGCCCAGGGCGATAACCGGCAACGTGGCCACTTTCACGCCAATGCCCATCACCACCATCAAGGCCTCGCACAGCACCGAGGTCAGCACCAGCGGCAACAGCGCCACCAGGGTCGCCCGCCAGCTGCGGAAGGTGATCAGGCAGAACAGCGTCACCGCCAGGTAGACGAACAGCAACATGGTGCGGTTGGCTTCACGGACCACAATGTTGGTTGCCGCCTCGATGCCGGCACTGCCGGCCGCGAGCATGAACTGGCGGTCGGCGCTGCTGTTATCGCGGGCAAAGCGATCGGCGATGGCCACCACGTCGTCCAGGGTCTGGGCCTTGTGGTCTTTGAGGTAGGCGATCACCGGCATCATCGAGCAGTCGGTGTTGAACAGCTCCGGCGCATTGACCGACGCTTGCTGGGCGGCGTAGTTGAGCATGTCCTGGTTGCGTTGCAGGCTGCTCATCTTCGGGTTGCCCTCGAATGAACCCGCCGTGATCTGGCGCACGGCATTCACCAGCGACACCGTGGTCTGCACACCCGGGTACTGCTGCAGCTCCCAGGCCAGACGGTCGGCAAGCATCAGCGTCTGGTAGCTGAGGCAGCCTTCCGGCGGGGTCTTGATCATCACCGCGAACAGGTCGCTGGACAGCGCGTAATGCTGGGTGATGTAAGCGTTGTCGCGGTTGTAGCGGGAATCGGCGCGCAATTCTGGCGCCCCGCTGTCGAGGTCACCTATCTTCAACTGCAGGCTCACCCAGAACCCACCCACGCCCATCAGCGTGGCCACCAGCACGGCGCCCGTGGCCCACTTGCGTGTGGTGAAGCGGTCGAGCGCATCCCACAGTTTGCCAAAGCCGCGGTGCTCGGCAGCGCGCTGGTCGATGCGCAGCGCTCGTGCGGCGGCTTTGCGGCCCACGCCGACGTAAGACAACGCCACCGGTATCAACAGCAACGAGGTGAAGATCAGCACCGCGACACCAATGCTGGCGGTGATTGCCAGGTCCTTGATCACCGGGATGTCGATCAGCATCAGCACGGCAAAGCCCACGGCGTCGGCCAGCAACGCAGTGACCCCAGCCACGAACAGGCGGCGGAAGGTGTAACGCGCCGCGACCTGCCGGTGCGTGCCACGGCCAATGTCCTGCATGATGCCGTTCATCTTCTGCGCCGCATGGGACACGCCGATGGCGAAAATCAGGAACGGCACCAGGATCGAATAAGGGTCGATGGCATAGCCCAGCCAGCCGACGATACCCATTTGCCACACCACCGCCGTGAGCGAACACAACACCACCAGCAAGGTACTGCGAACGCAGCGGGTGTACAGGAAGATGATCACCAGCGACGTGAGCACCGCCAGGGCAAAGAACATCATCACCTGGACCAGCCCGTCGCTCAGGTCGCCCATCAGCTTGGCGAAGCCGATGACCCGCACCTTGTACTTGCCATGGCCTTCTTCGCCGGCCTTGCGCGCCGTGCTGTCCCCGGCGTACTCGTACTTGTCGCGTAGCTGCTGCTCGAGCATCTGCGAGAACTGCCGGTAATCGATGCCGCGGCCGGTGGCCAGGTCGTGGTCGAGCAGTGGCACCACCAGCATGCTCGATTTGAAATCGGTCGCCACCAGGCTACCGACGATGCCAGCGCGGTTGATATTCTGGCGCAGTTGATCGATGTCGGCGGGCTTGCCCTGGTATTCGTCGGGCATCACCGGGCCACCCTGGAAGCCTTCTTCGGTGACTTCGGTCCAGCGCACCCCTGGGCTCCACAACGACTTCATCCAGGCGCGGTCCACGCCCTGGGCCAGAAACAGCTCGTCGTTGATCTGCTTGAGCACGTCCAGGTATTCAGGGTCGTAGATATCGCCCTGGGTGTTCTCCACCACCACCCGCACCGCGTTGCCCAGGCCGCGCAGCGACTTGCGGTTGTCGAGGTAGTTCTGGATGTAGGGCTGGCTCTGCGGGATCATCTTTTCGAAGCTGGGCCGCAGCTCAAGGCGGGTCAGCGCCAGGTACCCCAACACCCCCGTGACCAGCACCATGAACAGCATGAACAGCGGGCGGTAGTTGAAGACCATGCGCTCCAGCACGTTGCCGGAACGCGGGTCGAAATCCCTCAGGTCGCGGATGACCGGCAGGGTGTCTTGCTTGATGTTGGCCATCACTGGGTTCTCTTGGAATGCTTGGAGGCTTATCGGGCGGGCAGCACGCGTACACCGCGCTCGCCTACCAGCACGGTGGCATTTGCGCCGGTCTGCAGTGCGCCGGCCACCGGTGCCGGCGGCACCTGCGGTTGCACGGCGAAGCTCAGGCCGCCGTCGCGGCTGCGCAGCACCTGCCCGCCTTGGCTGAACAGCCAGTAGTCACCGTGGCTGTCGAGGCTGGCGGCGGTGATGCTCTGGGTCACCCCGGTGTCCACCTTGGCCCAGCTCTGGCCGCCATCGAGGCTGCGTGCCACATGGCCGCGCAGGCCATAGGCGAGCACCTCGCCAGGCTTGCCGAACACGCCAAACCAGGTACCTGAGTAGGGGCTGGGCAAGGTGACGAAGCGCTGCTGGCCGGCATCCCACTTCAGCAGCAGGCCCTGTTCGCCGACCAGGTACAGCGCATCGCCGACGGCCCGGATCGCATTCAGGTGAAAGCCTTGCGGGTTGTCGGTGCGGTCCTGCATCGGCACCCAGGTACTGCCGCCGTCGTCGGTGCGCAGGATCAGGTTGAACACCCCCACCGCGTAGCCGTGGCGGGCGTCGGCGAACCACACGCCGAGCAACGGCTTGTCGGCGCCCTCCTGCTCCAGGCGCTGGCCCTCGGCGGCGAACTGCGCCCATTGCGCGTCCTCGGGGTACGCCTTGGCCAAGGCCTGGTAGTGGGCCTCCACCAAAGCGCCAATTTGCCGGCCATCGAGCTGCACCGCCCAGTTGGCGCCGCCGTCACGGCTGTGCAGAATCACCCCATCGTTGCCCACCGCCCAACCTTCCAGGGCAGTGGGGAACGCCAGGGCATTGAGGTCGGCACTGACCGGCACGCTGGCCTGGTGCCAATCCTGGCCCTGGTTGTCGGAATACACGATATGGCCACGCGGCCCTACCGCGACCAGCCGCTCACCGGCCAGTGCTACATCGCGCAGCGCACTGTGCACCACCAACGCACTGGCTTTGGCCGGCAAGTCCAATACATCGACATAGGCCGCCTGGGCCCCACCGCAAGCGCCGCCCAAGGTGAGCGCGACGGCCAGCGCCCACGGTGTAAACGTGTTCAAAGTAGCCATGCCACATCCTCTGCAAACCCTGCCGGCGGCCACCTGTGGCCAGCCGGCAGGCTGATCGTCGGGGTCAGCGAATACCGGCGCCGGCCAGGGCTTCCGGCGACCACTGCGCCTTGGACAGAGGGGCGATGTACTCGATACCGCCGTGCGGGCCGATCAGGCCATTGACGTTGTAGCTGCCACCCACCAGGTCGTAGACCACATGCGGGTTGTTGTTGGGGATCTGCACGTCGTAGCTCTGCGTGAAGAAGCTGAACGAGCCGCGATACAGCTGGCCACGAGCGTCGTACTGGTCGGAGGCCAGGGCGAACCAGCTGTCCTCGTCGAGGTAGAAGCGGCGCTTGGCATAGATGTGCCGCGCATTGCCCTTGAGCGTGCCTTCCACTACCCACACGCGGTGCTTCTCCCAACGCACTTGGTCAGGCGCCAGGTGGTTCGGCGTGGTCAGGGTTTTCGGGTCGTGAATGTAGGTCAGCCGGTAGGTGTTGTACGGCACGTACATCTCGCGCTTGCCTACCAGGTGCCAGTCGTAGCGGTCCAGTGCGCCGTTGAACACATACACGTCATCGAACGTACCCGAGCCGGCGGTGCCCGGGTTGGGGGTGTCGTAGGCCAGGTTCGGCGCCAGCTTCACTCGGCGTTGCCCCGGCAGGTACTGCCAAGCGCGACGTTCCTGCACCAGCGGGTTGGCGGCGTCCTTGAGCATCATCGACTCACCGGCACGGCGCGCCGGGCCTTCGAAGTACAGCTTGGTCTGGAAGTAGATATCCTTGGCTTCGATGACCTTGTTCAGGTCTTCGTAGATCGGATAGGCGTTATAGGCCAGGCCCGTGGTCGCCAGGGCCGCGACACCGGCAGCGTCGACGTTCCAGGAGTCGTACTTGGCCTTCTGCGCCACGCCTTGGTAGCGCAGCAGGTGGTTCCACATGGCTTCGGCACCCGATTGCGGCACCGGGAACGGCACGCCTGGCAGGACATTTTCGATGGCCATGCCGTCCTGCAGGGACTTGGCATTGGCAGCATTCTTCAGGGTGTTGTCGAGCAGTGCCTTGGGCAGCGCGGCAGTGCGGTGGCTGGGGTAGACGTCGATGTGGAAAGTGGGGAAGCGTTTGGCCAGCTCCACGGTGGTGGCGGTCAGCGCGTCCTTGTACTGGTCGACGTTCTTGGCGTCGATCACCAGCAGCGGCTTTTCAGTGGCAAAGGGGTCGGGGCGCAGGGTATCGCCTTGCTTGAAGCCAGCGGGCGGGGTGTTCAGGCCGCCCTGGTAGGCCGGGATCGAACCGTCGGCGTTGCCCGCCTTGTCAGCACCCACCGCGGTCAGGTCCTTGCCCAGCCGGGCGATATCCTGGGCCGGGGCGGCCGCTTGGGCGCCCCCGGCGATAACGACCGCAAGCGAGGCCGACAGCAGGCTATTGAGATACTTCATCAGGTTTCTCCGCTTGTTGTTGTAATGGAGTTTCAGAAGGTGGTCTTGAACGAGGCAGTGACCATGCCGCGGTCCTTGAGCAGCGGCGCCAGGCCGGCCTGCGACGTGATCTGCCCGGGGATGCACTGGTAGCGCCCGTTGGTGCCTGGGGTGTTGTTGTCGGTACCGCTCGAGCAGGTATCGAACTTGCCGAAGGAGTCGACGTACTTCAGGTCGAATTTGTATTTTTGGTAGACATCGGCGGCGATCCCCACCGAGTAGCTGCCAGAGTCCTCGTTACCGCCCAGCTGGATGGCCGAGTTGCCCTTGAGGCCGACGTTGTAGGACAGCGGCATCGACACATCGACCCCCGGCAGCGCCTGGAACCAGGTCGGGGTGAAGTTGACCGCCAGGGTGTAGGCGTTGGTGGTGACCTTGTCGACGCCGTGGTAGGTGGAGTCGCCCTTGAAAGTCTGCTCACCCTTGTCGACGCTGACCAGGTGGGTCATCGCGCCCTCCACGGCCAACGACGACGCATTCCACAGCGGCGTGGCACCAAACGACACCAGGCCATTGAGCACCACATGGAAGGTCTTGCCGCGGGCCAGCCCGGTTTCACCATGGCCTGGCACCTCGCCGATCAGGTTGGTGCCGCCGGCGGTACCGGCCAAGGCCTCGTACAGTGGCCCGTTGATGGTGCTGAAGTTGCTGATCAGCGGCATGTTCTCGCGGTAGTTGACGTCCAACCCCACGCTGACCGGGCCGACGCTCTTCGCCAGGCTGATGCCGTAGATGTCGATATCGTCGGCGTAAGCGGCCATGTAGCTGCTGCCGGCCAGGCTGCCGGTGTGCAGGTTGGGGGCGTTGATCAGCACGGCCGGGGTCGGGTCGGAGGTGTTGCGGTAGTAGAAGCCCAGGGTGCCGTCGAGCCATTCCGGGCTCCACTTGGCCATCAAGCCGAAGTCACCCGTGTTGTGGGGACGAATGTCATGCCCGCGCGGCGCGCCGTAGAAGGCACCGGCACCGCCGACGGCATTGGGCACCGGCAACCAGAAGATCTCACCGCCGTCGCCCAGCATGTCATAGGCACCCATGTAGGTACCGCCTTCGGGCAGGCGCGAGTTCTCGAACTCGAGGAAGTACTGCGCCGCCAGGGTCAGTTCAGGGTTGACCGTGTAGCTCAGCGACAACTGCTTGCGCGGCAGGAACAGTTCTTTGGTTTCGGTACCCGGCACGTTGTACAGCTTGGCCAGGTCCAGCGCCGACTGGCCATAGTTGATGCCGTTGGCGGCGTTGAACAAGGTCTCGCCCCAGTACACCGAGTGCCAGCCCAGCTTGCCGCTCAGCATCGACTCGTCGCCGATTTCGGTGTTGTAGAACACGAAGGCATCCAGAAACTCGCCCGACGGCCCGTTGTAGTAACGATCGCTGTAACGGCTCAGGCCATGGTGGCGTGCCGGGCCACCGGCCAGCACGGTACCCGCCGGCAAGCCACCGGCCGGGCGTGCCAGCACCAGGTTGCCAGCGTTACCCGCTTGGCCGGGGAACGGGTTGGAGTCGGACCCCACGTCGTCATAGGCATGGTCGTACCAGCTGGCCGCGCTGACGCGCATGCCCATGGTGTTCTGATAGACCACATCCAGCTCGGAGAGCAGGTCGAGGCGCTGGGTGACCGCGCTGCCGACGCTGAAATTCTTGTCACCGTCATTGAGGTTGGCGGTGCGGGCGATCTTGGCGTTTTCGCCTTCAACCCGCTGGCCGTAGCTGAGCTTGGCGGTGTTGTCGAAGCGCACGCTCCAGTCGGGGTTGGCGATGTCCAGCTGGAATGCCTGGGCAGCCGGCGCACCGGCGACCAGCAGCAACGTAGCCATCACGTTACGGCGGGGAAGGCAGAAGAGAACGTTTTTATTGTTGTTCATGCGATGTCTCTGCGTGGGGGTTAGGCGCGGCTCAGCGGTCGAGTTGCTGTATCAGGGCCTCGGCTTGGGGCCATGGGCCGTAGCCCGAGGCAGGGTTGAGGTGGCCAACGGCACCGAGCTCGATCAGCGCGCTGCCCCATTGCGTGGCCAGGTCGGCCACTGCGCTCAAGCTGGCCAGGTGGTCGTTGCTGCTGGCGGCTACCAGGCTGGGGAACGGCAGCGGGCCGCCTGGCAATGGCGCCCAACCCTGGGCGCGCAGGGAATCCGGGGTGGGATAGCCTTGTGGCCAATCGCTGTGCAGGTCTGGCGGTGCGGCCAGCAAGGCGCCCTTGATCGGCCGCTGATAGCGCGCCGCCCAATGCGCCACCATCAGCACGCCGGCGCTGTGCGCGACCAGGATCACCGGGCCCTCGATTTGCGCCAGCTCACGCTCGATCGCTTCGACCCGTGCAGTGCAGTTGAGCTTGTCGGTATCCAGTGGCGGCACCGCACGCACCTTGGCCAGGCGCGCCTGCAACAGGGTCTGCCAATGTTCAGGTACATGGTCGCGCAGACCGGGAACGATCAGCACGGTGGCGGCGGTTTGCAGTTTTTCCATGTCAGGGCCCTTGCTCTGTTCACTCGGTCGATTGCCGACTGCTTGAGGGCCAGAGTAATGAGTCGGTCCGGCACACGCTTTACATTGCGCGTCACGGATTTTTCAGTTGATGACACGGCCGACGCGGCCGCCCGCAGCCCCCTCGCCACGGGCGACCAACGGCAGGAAAATGGCTTTGCATCTGATGACACAGGCGCTATAAGTGACTACCCGCCAGCGCAGCGGGATGCCCATCAAGAACACGTGGAAAACAACAATATGACCGTGCTCGCCCGAGCGGCTTCGCTCACCAATTACCTGGAAGTTTCCCGCCACCTGGGCCTTAACGGCCATGGCCTGCTGGCCCAGGCTGGCCTCAGTGCGTCCTTGCTCGAAGCGCCTGACCAGCGCATCCCGGTGGCTGCCGCCATCAGCGTACTTGAAGAATCGGCGCGGCTGAGCGGCTGCGAAGCCTTCGGCCTGCGCATGGCCGAACTGCGCCAGTTGTCGGATTTTGGTGAGGTCAGCCTGCTGATCAGCCACCAGCATTCGCTGCGCGATGCGCTGCAGGTGATCGTGCAGTACCGCCATGTGCTCAACAATGCGCTGGCGATCCACATCGAAGAAACCGGCAAGACGGTGATCATCCGCCAGGAGGTCATCACCGAGCAGCCCATACACAGCCGCCAGGCCATCGAGCTGGCCATCGGTGTGATGCACCGCTTCTGCTCAGCGCTGCTGGGCGCCCACTGGCACCCGATCAGCGTTAACTTCACCCATGCCGCCCCTGCCGACGTGGCCATTCACCGGCGCATTTTTGGCTGCAAGCTTGAGTTCAACAGCGACTTCAACGGCATCGTCTGCTCGGCCTCCGACCTGGACACGGCCAACCCGCAGGCCAACGAAGCCATGGCGCGGCTCGCCCAGCGCTACGTCTGTACGCTGCAGGATGACGGCAACCCCTCCCTGGTGCACGAGGTGCGCAAGTCGATCTTTTTGCTGATGCCCATGGGCCGCGCCACCATCGAACACATCGCCCAGACCCAAGGCATGAACGTGCGCACCTTGCAGCGCCGGCTGGAAGAAGAAGGCGCCACCTTCAGCGAGCTGGTCAACAGCGTGCGCCGCGACCTGGTGCTGCGCTACCTGGAAAGCCCCGGCTATTCGCTGGGGCGTATTGCCGACATGCTCGGCTATTCCATGCACAGTTCGTTCACCCGCTGGTTCATCAGCCAGTTCGGCCAGCCACCGGCCACCTGGCGTGTTCAGCATGACCTGCCCACGCCACTCAAACGCGCCCGCAGCGCGGCCCAGGGGCCCGTCACCACGCGCTGAGCGCGTGGTGTTACAAGCCGAAGCGCAACAGCACCAGCACCAGCGCCACCAGGAACACCGTCTCGCCGACCATCAGCAAAATCGGCTTGATGCCCACGGCGGCCAGCTCCTTGAGCTGGGTCTTCATGCCCAGGGCACTGATCGACACCACCAGGCACCAGCGCGACAGCTCGTTGACCCCACCCTGCACGGCCAACGGCACCCACCCGGTGCTGTTGATGCAGGCCAGCGCCAGAAACCCCACCGCGAACCAGGGCAGCAATGGCGGGCGTTTGCCTGCGGTGTCGGTACCCTGGCGGCGCGAGATCATGGCCGCGACAACAATCACCGGCACCAGCATGGCGACGCGCATCAGCTTGACCACCGTGGCGGTGTCGCCGGTTTCGGGCGACATGCTGTAGCCCGCCCCCACTACCTGGGCGACGTCATGGATCGTCGCGCCAAGAAAGACTCCGGCAGCCTGTGGCGACAGGCCGAGCGCGTTGGCGATCATTGGGTAGAGGATCATCGCCAGGGTCGACAACGCCGACACACCGATCACAGTGAACAGCGTCGCCCGCTCTTTTTGCGGGTGGCTGGGCAGCGCAGCGGCCAGCGCCAACGCCGCCGAGGCGCCGCAGATCGCCGTGGCGCCACCGGTGAGCATGCCGAACAGGCGCTGGAACCCCAGGGCCTTGGCCGCCACCATCGACACGCCGATGGTCACCACCACCAGGATCACCACCAGTGCGACGGCCTTCCAGCCCAGGCCTGCCATCTGCTCCAGGGTGATGCGCATGCCCAGCAATGCCACGCCCAGGCGCAATACCGTGCGTGCGGTGAATTCGATGCCGGCTTTGCATTTGCCATCGCTGGCCAGAAAATTCAGCGCCAGGCCCAGCAGCAGGGCAAACAGCATGACCGGCGCGCCATAATGCTCCGCCAGAAAGCTCGCCGCCCCAGCGGCAATCAGGCTGACGCTAAGCCCCGGCGCCAACTCCCGCGCGCGGTGGTTGACCTGGGCAAGCGCAAGGGTGCTCATGACACCACCTCCTGGCCGGTGATGACGATAAGGACCTGGTCGCCCTCCACCTCTACCGGGTAGCTGGCCACTTTGAGTGCCTTGGAATTGAGCAGGTAGCCGCTGGCAAGGTCAAAGCGCAGGCCATGGGCGCGGCACTGAATCACGGCGCCGTCCAGTTGCCCGGCGCACAACGATGAGCCCTGGTGCGGGCAGCTGTCGTCGATGGCCAGCAAACGCCCGTCGACATTGAACAACGCCAGGCTTTTGCCCCCGTGTTCGAATAGCACACGCTCGCCGACGCCGGGCACGCGCTGGGCCGGTACCTCGATACGCCCGTTCACGCCTGCACCCCCGCCGAACGCGACAGCGCCAGGTGCATGGCGTCGAGCAGTTGCTCTGCCGGCTGGGCACCGAACACGCGCAGGTGGTCGTCGAAGACGAAACACGGCACGCCCCTGCTGGCGATGTCGGCGTTGGCACTGATGAATGGCCGGCCATCAGCGCTCAGGCTCCCGGCCAGCGTGGCAGGCGTAAAGCCGCACTGTTCGGCGATGCGCAACAGGGTGTCGCGATCGCCCAAGTCTTCGCCCTCGCGGAAATACGCGGCAAACAGCCGCTCCAGCAGCGCCTCGACCTGTTGCTCGCTGCCCAGCTCGACCGCATGCAGCAGCAGGCGATGGGCGTCAGCAGAATTGGGCATGCGCGCGATCCGGCTGAAGTCGATCAGCTCGCCCACGGCACGCGCAGCCTCCTGCACTTGCCCCTGGCGTTGCCGCACCGCCTCGTCGCTGCCCAGGCGGCGGCGGTAGAAGTCGGCGAACGGCTGGCCGGTTGCGGGCAGGTCGGGCAACAGCTGCACGCCATGCCAGGCCAGGTTGACCTCGACCTCGGGCCGGGCTTCGCGCAACTGAGCCAGCGCGGTTTGCAGTTGCCGCTTGCCGATCAGGCACCACGGGCAGATGAAATCGAAATACATGTCAATCGACAGCGAATGCTTCACGTACGGGCCTCCAGTACAGGCTCGACAGGCGCTTGCGGGCTATTGCCACAGGCCAAGCGCGCCATGTCAGGGTGGTAGTGGCGCTTGGCGTAGAAAAACACCGCGGCGGCGGCGATGCTGATCAACGGCACCAGTTGAAAGGCGGCTTGCAGGCCGATCAGGTCGGACACCTTGCCGGTGATCAACGGGCCTGTGGCCAGGCCGAGCAGGTTGTTGCTCAGGGTCAGGGTGGCGAATGCCGTGCCATGCACCGTGTAGTGGGTCAGGTTGGCGACCATGGCACTGGACGGGCCATTGGTGCCTGCGGCAATCATCATGCCCAGGCAGATCAGCACCAGTTGCGGCAGGCCCGCCGGCATGGCGAAGGCCACTGACAGCAGCACGCAGCTGCCCAGGCAGTAGGCGATGGCCAGGCTGATCTTGCGATCAGGGCGATCGCGCCCCATGCGGTCGCACAACATGCCGCACAGCACGATGCCGACGCCGCTGCACAGCACGATGATTGCTGCCACGGCGCCGGCCCGGTCGGTGCTCATGGCGTAGTAGCGGTTCAAGTAGCTGGGGATCCAGACGATCACCGTGCCGCCGACGAACAGCTGCAAGCCGCTGCCGACATAGGCGCTGATCACCGAGCGGCTTGAATAGAGCGTGCGCAGCGGGCGCAATGCCTTCAAGGCGGCCTTGTCGGTGGCGCTTGCCTGATTTTTCGGGGCAATGCGCGCCTCGCGCACGATCAGCGGGTAGAGCAGCGCCAGGGCCAGTCCGAAAAACGCCATGCCGGCGAACGCCCAGCGCCAACCCAGGTGCTGGGCCATCACGCCGCCCAGGGCCATGCCCAGCACCGAGCCGAACATGCCACCGGCCATGAACGACCCGGCCAAGGTGGCACGCATCTCACGCGGGAACACCGCCACCACCACGGCAATACCGACGCTGCCATAGGCCGCTTCGCCGACACCGACCAGAAAGCGCGCGATGAACATCTGCTGGTAGTTTTCGGCGACTGCGCAGCCTAGCGTGGCCAGGCTCCACATCACCGCCATGAAGGTCAGGCTCTTGATGCGGCCGATGCGGTCGGCGAGCAATGACAGCGGAAAGGTCAGCAGCCCCACCATCAGGGCGACGATGCCGCTGAGCAGGCCGAGCTGGCTGTCGCTGAGCTGCCATTCCTGCTTCAACAGGGGGAACACGGCGTTGAGCACCTGCCGCGACATGTAGTCGGAGATCAACAGGCCGAAGGTCAGGGCAAAGACGATCCAGGCATAGCGCCGGGGGATGCCCAGTGATGTATCCGTGCCTGGGTCCGTCGCACCGGTGTGATAGGTGGCCATGCTGCCTCCTCGGGTATCTGGCTTGGGTTGTTTTTGTTGTTATGAACAAATGCCAAAATCTGTGCTGCGGGGACTGGCCTCATGCCTCGCGTCAGACGCGCGCCCCTTGTAGGAGCAGCCTTGCGCTGCGAAGAGGCCGGTGAAAGAACCGCAAATTTTCGCAGTAATAACGGGCCTCTTCGCAGCACAAGGCTGCTCCTACAGGCTGCGAAGAGGCAGAACCGCGAATCTTCGCAGCTATCACGGGCCTCTTCGCAGCACGAGGCTGCTCCTACAAGGGAATGAGGCCGGTGCCTCAGGCGCGCTGTGGCACGCCCTTCTGGCCCGGCCGGCGGTTCGGCGCCATGCCGTTGGCCAGCAAGGTTTCCTCGACGGATGCGTACTGCTCACCGATCCGGTAGATCGCCCGGGCTTCCTTGCCATTGGCCACTTCACGCCCCAGCTCATGCGCCACGCGCACGGTCTGCTGGATCTGCTGCACCGAAGTGAACGGCTTGCCGTGCTGGTCGATGATGGTGTCTTCGATACCACAGCGCGGGTGCAAGCCCATGGCCAGGGCCATGGTGTTGAACGGCAGCACGTTCTTGAGCAGCGACTCTGCGGTCAGGGTGCAGCCATCTGGCGCACGGTGCACAAAATTGAAGAAGTTGAACGGGTTCGGGCCATCGAAGCCGCCACCAATGCCGATCCAGGTCAGGTTCAGCGGGCCTTTGTAAACGCCCTTGCGCACCAGGCGCTCAAGGGTTTCCAGGGCATGCATGCCGGTCAGCTGGAAATGCGGCTGGATATTGCTGGCCTGCAGCCGACGCAGGTGCTCCTCGACCCAGGCCGGCCCGGCGGGCACGGTCATTTCACTATAGGCGGCCTGGATCCCAGGGTTGGCCAGCGATGTACCTTCCAGATATTCGGGGTACAGCAGCTCCATGATGTTCATCTGGGTGGTGTTGATCGCCACCGTCACCTGGTCAGGCTTTGGGGTCAGCTCGGCCAGCATGTGGCGGGTGTCGTCGCTCAGCCACTTGGCCGCTTCACCCTCGCCTTCGGGTGCGAACGAAATCGAGCCGCCGACCTGGATGATCATGTCCGGCACCGCTTCACGCACCCCGGCGATCAGCTCGTTGAACTTGGACAGGCGCTTGGAGCCGGTGCCATCGAGTTCACGCACATGCAGGTGCAGTACAGTGGCGCCGGCTTCGTAGCAATCGACTGCCTTTTGCACCTGCTCGTCCATGGTCACCGGAATGTCCTGGGGGAAATCGTCGGGCATCCACTCGGGGCCATAGGGGGCCACGGTGATGACTACCTTTTCCATGTTTTCCGGGTGCAGCGAGTCGTCGAAGAATTGCATGTCTGATCCTCAGTCTTGTTCTTGTCTGTTCAGAAAGTGCTGTCGCCCATGATCCCGGCTCGCTCCATCTTGCGGTGGCAGGCTGGGTAGTCCATGACGGCGTAGTGCTGGGTGCTGCGGTTGTCCCAGATGGCGATGCTGTTGGGTGTCCAGCGCCAGCGCACCTGGTACTCGGGGATGTACACCTGGCTCACCAGGTAGCGCAGCAAGTCGGCGGCGCCGGGGTTGGCGTCCTGGCCGAAGCGCACGCGCTCGGGGGTGTGGTAGTTGGAGAAGTGGGTGGCGAAGGCATTGACGAACAGCACCTTCTCGCCGGTTTCCGGGTGGGTGCGCACCACCGGGTGCTCGGCATCGGGGTAGCGGGCCTTGAGCGCCAGGCGCTTGTCGGTCGGCATGGCGGCGCCGAAGCTGGCCTCGATGCTGTGGCGGGCGCGCAAGCCCTCGATGCGGGCCTTGATCTCGGTCGGCAGGTTGTCGTAGGCCAGCACCATGTTCGCCCACATGGTGTCGCCGCCCACCGGCGGGCACTCCACGCAGCGCAGCACGCAGCCCATTGGCGGGGTTTCGCGCCAGGTGGCGTCGGTGTGCCAGGCGTTTTCGTAGCGGTCGGCCGGTTGGTCGGGGCGTTTGTAGATTTGCACCAGGCCCGGGTGCTCCGGGTCGCTGCCAGCGACGGGGTGATCCTCCAGTTCACCGAAGCGACGGGCGAACGCCACGTGCTCAGCGCGGCTGATGGCCTGGTCGCGCAAAAACAGCACCCGGTGCTTGAGCAGCTGGGCGCGAATCTCGGCGAACAGGCCGTCATCGTGAATGGCATCGGCCAGCCTTACGCCGACCAGTTCGGCACCGATGGCGCAGGTCAGTTGTTCGACTTGCATGGCAGTGCCCTCAGATGACGAAGATCGACGAGCCGGTGGTCTTGCGCGACTCCAGGTCACGGTGCGCCTGCACCGCATCCTGCAAGGCGTAGTGCTGGTTGATCTCGATGCGGATGCGGCCGCTGCTGACATGGTCGAACAGCTCGGTGGCCAGGCGGGTCTTCTCTGCCGGGTCGGCGATGTAGTCAGCCAAGGCCGGCCGGGTCATGAACAACGAGCCTTTGATCGCCAGCAACTGCGGGTCGAACGGTTCGATCTTGCCGGACGCGGTGCCCACGCACACCATCAGGCCACGGCGCTTGAGCGAGTCCAGCGAGCCCATGAAGGTGTTGCGCCCGACACTGTCGAACACCACGTTGACGCCTACGCCATCGGTCAGCTCGCGCACGCGCTGGGCGACGTCTTCGTGGCTGTAGTTGATGGTGTGGTCGCAGCCATGGGCGCGGGCCACAGCCGCCTTGGCGTCAGTGGAGACGGTGCCGATCACGGTCAGGCCGAGCAGCTTGGCCCACTGCGAAACGATCAGGCCGACGCCACCGGCCGCCGCGTGCAGCAGGATGCTGTCACCGGGCTTGAAGTCGTACAGGCGGCGCATCAGGTACGAGGCCGTCAGGCCGCGCATGGTCATGGCGGCCGCCGTCTCGAAGGAGATCGTTTCTGGCAGTTTGATCAACGGCGCGGCGGGGATCAGGCGCTCGGTGCTGTAGGCGCCGAGGGTGTTGAGGAAGCCGGTGTAGGTCACCCGGTCGCCGACCACCACATGGCTGACGCCCTCGCCTACCGCCTGCACCACACCCGACGCTTCCACGCCCATGCCGTTGGCCAGCGGGATCGGGTAGGTGCCATTGCGAAAATAAGTGTCGGCGTAGTTCAGGCCAACCGCCACGTGGCGCAGGCGCACCTGCCCTGGGCCGGGCTCGCCGACGTCGACGTCTTCGTAACGCAGGACCTCAGGCCCTCCGGTTTCGTAGAAACGTACCGCTTTGGCCATGCCAATCTCCCTTCTTGTCATTGTTGTTGAGCACACAAAGTGCGTCTTGAGGGGCAATTTAGGCCGTTGCGCCAAGCGCCGCTTATCATCGGACGACAACGGTTTTACAGTTGATGACAGCGCGCCTGGCGCAGGGGCTCAGAACGCCGAAAGGCCGCCGTCGACGGCGATGGCCTGGCCGGTCATGTAGCTGTTTTCGCGGGCACACAGCATCAGCATTGCCGCGACGATTTCTTCAGGCGTGCCCAGGCGTTTCATCGGTGAACCCTGGGCCAGCATCGCTTGCTGCTCGGCGACTTCGCTGGCGGTGACCATCGGTGTGGCGCTGTAGAACGGGCACAGGGCATTGATGCGAATGCCTTGGCGGGCATATTCCACCGCTGCGGTGCGGGTCAGCCCGACCACCGCGTGCTTGGCCGCCGCATAGGCGGCCAACTTGGGTGCCCCGCCCAGCCCGGCCATGGAGGCGATGTTGAGGATCACCCCGCCGCCCTGGGGCAGCATGTGGCGGATCTGCTGCTGCATGCAGAAGAACACGCCCTTGGTGTTGACCGCGTGGCTGCGGTCCAGCTCGTCTTCTGTGGTGTCGACGAAGCGCTTCATCGGCGTCAGGATGCCCGCGTTATTGACCCCGACATCCAGGCGACCAAACCGCGCCAGGGCCGCCGCCACCATGGCCTTGACCTGCACCTCACGGGTCACGTCGCAAGGTACGGCAAGTACCGTGGCGCCAGCCCCGCGCAGGGCCCCGGCGACCCGCTCAAGGCCGGCCACATCGCGGTCGCCAAGCACCAGCCTGGCACCCCTCAACGCCAGGCGCTGCGCCAGCAATGCGCCGAAACCACTGGCCGCGCCGGTGATCATCACCACCTGGTCCTGATAGCTGTCGTGCTTCATTTGGCGGCCCCCGTGGCCGCACGGGCGAGGATCTTTTTCGCCAGGCTCATGCGGTGCACTTCGTTGGGGCCGTCATAGATGCGGAAGCTGCGGGCATCGCGGAAGATCCGCTCGACGATCGACTCGCCGGTAACGCCCTGCCCGCCCAGCACCTGCACACTGCGGTCGATCACCCGCCAGATCGCCTCCGAGCTAAGCACCTTGGCCATGCTCGACTCGACGTTACCCCGCTCGCCCTGGTCCAACACCCAGGCGCAATGCCAGATCGCCAGGCGCGTGGCATGCAGGTCCATCTCGTTGTCGGCGAGCATGAAGCCCACCCCCTGATGCTCGCCCAGCGGCTTGCCGAACGAGACCCGGCGGTTGGCGTAGGCACAGGCCTCGTCATGGGCGCGGCGGGCCTGGCCCAGCCAGCGCATGCAGTGGGTCAGGCGCGCTGGCGCCAGGCGCACCTGGGCGTAACGGAAGCCTTTGCCCACTTCGCCGAGCACATCGCTGGCCGGCACCCGCAGGTTTTCGAAACGCAACACCGCATGGCCGCCGGCAAAGCAACTGTCCAGCGAGTCCATCATGCGCTCCAGAATGAAGCCCGGGCGGTCGGTGTCGGTCAGGAACATCGTCGCGCTGCCGTCTTCCATGCGCGCCATGATGATCGCCAGCTGCGCGCCTTCGGCCCCGGTGATGAACCATTTCTGGCCATTGATAACGTAGTCGTCACCGTCACGCACGGCCAAGGTGGTCAGCATCGAGGGGTCGGAGCCGGCGCCCGGGCTGGGCTCGGTCATGGCGAAGCACGAGCGGATATGGCCCTGCACCAGTGGCCGCAGCCAGCGGTCTTTTTGCGCCGGCGTGGCCACCTGCTCCAACAGGTGGATGTTGCCCTCGTCCGGGGCATGGATGTTCAGGGCCACCGGGCCGAGTGGCGAATAGCCCGCTTCCTCGAAAATGATCGCCTTTTCGACATGGCTCAAGCCCAGGCCGCCCATTTCACGCGCGGCATGCGGGGTCAGCAGGCCGTGCTCACGGGCCCGATCGAGCAGCGCCTGGCGCAGTTCGGGCGATGGGCCGTGGGCGGTCTGGCGGCGGTCGTGCTCCAGGGGGATGACGCTTTCGGCAATGAACTGCCGGGTCTTGGTTTGCAGGGCGAGCAGCTCGGCTGAAAGGGCGAAATGCATGGTGGGGTTCCTTGTAGAGGGAAAGGCTCAGGCGTGCAGGCGGCGCGGGTCGATGGCGGCGTGCAGGTGCTCCATCACGGTTTTGTCGATAGAGGCCTTGCCGGGGTCGTACGGGGTGTAGTTGAGGGTGCGGATGA
The DNA here is from genome assembly GCF_024748985.1 of Pseudomonas sp. B21-031. Classification (NCBI taxonomy): domain Bacteria; kingdom Pseudomonadati; phylum Pseudomonadota; class Gammaproteobacteria; order Pseudomonadales; family Pseudomonadaceae; genus Pseudomonas; species Pseudomonas sp. B21-031. The sequence goes on from NZ_CP087181.1 coordinate 3,415,983, forward strand.
ACGCGTGCTGTGCTTGCGTGCCGGCCATGTCGATATCGACGATGTTCAGGCAAGCAGGGTCTTGTTCGAAGGCAGCCAGCCCACCCAGCCCGGTGCCGCTGGCCCAGGCCAGGAGGATGCGGTTGACGGCGTCGTGGCTGACCAGCAGCAACGATGTCCAGCCGGGCTCGGCCAGCAATTGCTGGAAGCTGTCCAGCACCCGTTGCTGGAACGCCACCCAAGGCTCGCCGCGCAAAAAGGCGCCGCCGGGGCGGTCGGCCAGGTGATAGGCCTGGGCCACTTCGCGGTGCAGGCAGCCTGGGGGTATTTCCCGCAGGCGGCCGGCCCGCACCTCGCGCAAGGCGGCGCGCTGCTCCACCGCCAAGGTGCGCGGGCCCAGCAGTTGGTCGAGGGTTTGGCGGGTGCGCGGGTAGTCCGAACACACCGCCCGGTCGAACCGGGTGTGCGCCAGCACCTGGCCCAACGCCTGGGCCTGGGCCACGCCTTGCGCCGACAGCGGCACATGCCGCGGGTCGAGGGGCCGGCCATCGGCATCGAAGTAATCGACATGGCCATGCCGAACCAAGTAGCAGCGGCGACGCTGGGTGGGCTGGTCAGTCATGGGCCAACACCTTCGGGTTGCTGATACTCAACTGCGCCCGGTTGATCACCCGCAGCGCCGCCAGTAACCGTGTTGGGTCCTGATCGTAGGCACCTTGGCGAATGCGCCGTGCCAGCAACGCGCGGGCCTGTTCAAGCCCCGTCGCTGCCTGGCCGTGCTGCGTCAGCAAGGCTGCCAGGGCCTGGCGCTCGACCTCGGCACAGTCCGCCGCCTGCGCCAGTTCGCGGCTGGCGATCAACATGGCGCTGGCGACCATCCGCCCTTGGTAGTGCAACCCTTTCGGCAACGCCGGTAGCAGATGGGTGAGCAGGGTGTCGCGCGCCGTCACAAGCAGGTCGCGGGCATCGGGCTGGTTCATGCGTGGCCTCCACGGGTGAGCAAAAGGATTTCCTGTTCGAGTTCGCTGACCATCCGCCCGGTCAGCGCCAGCTCCAGCGAGCGTTGCTGGCCAGACACATGGCGTTCGGCCTGCTGCAGGGCGATTACCGCCCAGCGCAGGTGGGCCATGACCTGCCAGAAGCGCAGCGCCTGGCTGTCCAGTTCCAGCGCCGACACGCTGCGGTATCCGGCGAGCAAGTCCTCCAGATGGCCGATGCCGCCCGCCTCCAGATCCGGCCGGCCGAAGCGCCAGCAGCGCGCGGTGAACCAGCCCAGGTCCTCACGCGGGTCACCCCAGCCAGCGAACTCCCAATCCAGTACGCCGCTCAGCGCACCGGCCTCGACCATGTAGTTGCCGGTGCGGTAGTCGCGGTGCAGCAGGCACGTGGGCAAGGGCGCAGGCTTGTTCAGCTCACACCAGCGCAAGCCCCACTCCAGCACCGGGTGGCTGCCTGGCAAGGCATCCAGAAACTGGCGGTACTGGTCGACGCTGGCTTGCACTGTGTCGGGTGCAGCGGCGGGCAGAAACGCCAGCGCCTGCTGCGGCGGGCGTACCTGATGCAGGCGCGCCAGGTTGGCGCCCAACTGCCGGCACAATGCCGGGTTGCCCTGCGGCGCATCTTGGGCGGACGTCAGGCGGTGGCCACTGGCAGTGCCGGCCAGCGCCTGCATGATGAAAAAGTCGCGGCCGATGACCTGCGGGTCCTGGCACAGCCAGAGAGGCTTGGGTACGTTGACACCGGCTTGGTGGGCCACGTCGAGTACCGCGAACTCCTGCTCGCGGGTCATGCTGGCGGCTACTGCGGAAGCGGCGTCGGTGCGCAGTACCCAACGCTGTGGTTGGCCTGCGACTTCGGCCTCGAGCAGCCAGTTTTCCTGGATGGCACCGCCTGACAATCGCTCGCTGCGGGTGAGGGTCACGGGGTGGCTGTCGAGTTGGTTTTGTAGGTAGGTAGAGAGCTGTGAATGGGCGTCTGGGATGTCGATGCGAGCGCTAGGGGGGAGCGCGGGATGGGTGATGGGCATGGTGGGTCCAATTGGCTGGTCGTTCGTGGGCTAGCCGATTGCAAGATGATTGCCAGGTCGTTTATTGGTTTTATTATTTGTTATTAATCAATGGTTTATAGAGATTTTTGGGTTTGATTTGATGGCGGATTTGAACGGGGCGGTTTCAAATTTGAACGGGTTGTTCAGGGCTGATGTGTTCGCCACAACATTTGCAGCGCCTGGGAGATCGAGCGCCGCCCGCGCGGCGCTTCGCAGCACAAGGCTGCTCCTACATCTGTTTCGGGCCAATGAGGCCTGTAAGATTTGCGCGCGACCGCCTTAGGAATAATTGGCCCGAGAATAATGTAGGAGCAGCCTTGTGCTGCGAAGCGCCGCGCGGGCGGCGCTCGATCTGCCAGGCGCCAAAAATGTTGTGACAAACACCCCCCACCCCCTACGATACCTGGCTGACCCGACGGAGCACTGCTCGCCATGCACCTTCCCGCGCTCAAACCCAACCAGCTGCGCCCACCCGCCGAACCACCCAGGGCCTTACAGCGCACCCGGTTGCTCGACCACCTGGCCAGCGCGCTGGACGACGGCGCTGTCATCCTCCTGCAAGCGCCCTTGGGCTACGGCAAAAGCACCCTGCTCGGCCAGTTCGCCCGCCGCCTCACCGGCCCCTTTGCATGGCTGCGCCTGACCCGCGCCGAAAACCAGCCCTTGGCCCTGCTGCTGCACCTGCACGCCGCCCTTCAGTTGCCGGCGTCACACCGCGAACTCCCCCAGGCCGAGCAGCTGTGGAGCCACATCCTCGCCGACCTTGAAGCCCGCCAGGCCCCGGTGACGTTGCTACTCGACGACCTGCACCTGCTCAACGCCGCCCAGGCCTGGCAGTACCTCGACACCCTGCTGCACGACCCGCCGCCAGCACTGCGCCTGCTCGCCGCCAGCGAAGGTCCGCCGGCGTTACCCCTGGCCCACCTGCGCCGCGACGGCCGGCTGGCCGTGCTAAGCGCGCGTGAACTGGCCCTGGACAGCGAAGAGACCGGCCAGCTGGCACTGGCCCGTGACGTCCGCCTGGGCAGCGACGCGCTGTACCAACTGCGCGCCGGCAGCGAGGGCTGGCCCAGCGGCGTGCTGTTCTGGTTCGAGGCCTACCGCGAAGCGCTGCAGAGCACCGGCCAGCCGCCCGGCGACCTGCGCCCGATCACGCGTCAGGCCTACGCCCATGCCCGGCAGTTTCTGGAAGAAGAACGCCTGCAGCGCTTGCCCACCGCCTTGCGCGGCTTTCTTGAACACACCGCCGTGGCTCAGGTGTTCGATGCGGGGCTGGCCGGTGAACTGGCCGCCAATACCGATGTGACGGCGGCGCTGCGCCAATTGCAGCGGCTGGACCTGATCATCGAAATGCCCCAGGCCAGCCACGCCGAATACCGCTACCACCCTGCCCTGCGCAACAGCCTTTACCAACGCCTCGAACAACGCGACCCGCAACGCCTGCGGCAACTGCACCGCCAGGCCGCGAACTGGCTGCTGGCGCAGCGCCGCTTCACCGAGGCGATCTACCAGTACGGCCGGGCCAGGGACCTGGACGCCGTGCTCGGCATCGTCGACCGGCATGGCTTCGAGTTGTTACGCGAAGGCAAGGTCAACACCCTGGTCGATGTGCTCGACGAGGTGGCCGGCCATGCCGGCAACGACAGCTTCACCCTGGCCGTGACCGAAGCCTCCACGGTGATGGTCACCAACGACATCGCCCAGGCCTGCCAGTGCCTGCACCAGCTGTATGCCCTACAGCGCCGCCACGCTGTGCCGCGCCACCCCGAGCGGGTGCAGCAGACGGTGATGTTCCTGCGTAGCCGCCTGGCCTACCTGGGCGGCAACCTGGCGCACGGCCTGGCCTTGGCTGCGCGGGCATTGCAGCAATTTGGGCAGCACAACGCTGCGCGCTCGGTGCTGTATTTCGACCGGGCCAACTGCCTGGCGGCCTTGGGTGAACTGCAACCGGCCCACGCCGAAGCCAGCCGCGCCCTGGTCGAACTGCAAGGCTTCGGGCTGAGCGGCTATACCAACTTGCTGCAACTGCTGCTGGGCCAGATCGAACTGGCCCAAGGTGCCAGCGAAGCGGCCTGGGAACGCCTGCAAGGCATGGCCGAGCAGCCCGCTGCCGGCAGTTCGGGGCGCTTCTATGAGCTGTTCCGCCACTTGGGCAAAGGCCTGGCCCTGCTGCAGGCCAACCAGCTGAGCCAGGCGCGCCACGCCCTGGCCCAGGCCGAAGTACTGGCGCTGGGCTTCCCGCACAGCGCCGCGCTGCCCTGGGTGTTCCACCACCAGGCCTGCCTGCACTGGGCGCTGGGCGAGACCGCTCAAGCGAAGGCGCGCTGGCAAGAAGTGCGCCGGCTGGCCTTGCAGTTCCGCCTGTTCACCCTGTACCGCCAGGCCGGGGCCTGGCTGGCGCGCCTGGCGCTGCGTGACAACGACACCGACTACCTGCCCGGCTGGCTTGACCAGTGGCACTGGTGCAGCCGCCAATATGACCAGCAGTTGCTGCCTGAAGAGTGGCTGGCCTATGCCTGGGTGCAGCGCCACCTGGGGCAGCGCGACAAGGCGCGGCAGATCCAGGCGACACTGCACGCCCAGGCCAAAGCGAACACCAACCGCCGCCTGTTGCTCGACACCCTGTTACTCGACGCAGCCCTGCACCAGGACCGCGGCGCCCACGACCAGGCCCTGCACAGCCTCGAACAGGCCTTGCAACTGGCGTGTGAGTACGGCTTCGGGCAACTGTTGCAATACGAAGGCGAAGCGTGCCTTGAAGCCTTGCGCACATTGCTGCTGCCACAGGCTCGCGAGCGCCTGGCCCTGGCGACCCCGCCACCGTCACGCGAGCGCCTCAATGCCCTGTTCCGCCCATTGCTGGCGGGGCGAGACAGCACTGACAGCGCGTTGATCGTGCCGCTGTCGCGCCGTGAACTGGAGGTGCTGCAACGCATGGCACGCGGGCAGAGCAACGGGCAGATTGCCGAGGCGATGTTCATCAGCTTGAGCACGGTCAAGACCCACATCAACAACCTGTTCCGCAAACTCGACGTGGCCGACCGCGACAGCGCCTTGTGCTCAGCGCGCGAATTGCAATTGCTGCACTGACCTCCACCCGCACGCCACGCCGATTCCACCCCCCATTCCACCGGGGGGGTGGACGCGGCGTGCGGGGCCTGCCTGCTACAACATGCCGAATCCACCCAGCCAGGAGTCCGGCATGCCCAGCTACACCGCCCCGTTGCGCGATATCACCTTCGTTGCCCAGGAGCTGCTCGACCTGAGCGGCCACTATCAACAGCTGTCTGGCTGCGAAGCCCCCGACGCGGACACCTTCGCCGCCATCGTCGAGGAAGGCGCCAAGTTCGCCGAGCAGGAACTGGCACCGCTCAACGCCGTGGGCGATCAGCACGGTTGCCAATGGCAGGATGGCAAGGTCAGCACCCCGCCGGGCTTCGCCGAGGCCTTCAAGCGCTTCGCCGCCAACGGCTGGCTGGGCCTGGACAAAGACCCAGCCTACGGCGGCCAGGGTTTGCCGCCCTCGCTGGGCTTCGTCAACCACGAGATGATCTGCAGCGCCAACCACGCCTGGGGCATGTACGGCAACCTCACCGGCGGCGCCATCAGCACCCTCAGCGAGCATGCCGACGAGGCCCTGCGCCAGCGTTTTCTGCCGCCAATGATCGCCGGCCGCTGGAGCGGCACCATGTGCCTGACCGAGGCCCATTGCGGCTCGGACCTCGGCCTGCTGCGCACCAGCGCTCGGCCCCAGGCAGACGGCAGCTACCGCATCAACGGCAGCAAGATCTTCATCTCGGCCGGTGAGCACGACCTGACGGAAAACATCGTGCACCTGGTGCTGGCGCGCATCGAAGGCGCACCGGCCGGGGTCAAGGGTATTTCGCTGTTTGCCGTGCCAAAGGTCCAGGTCGACGCCGATGGCAGCCTGGGCGCCCTCAACGGCGTCAGTTGCGGGTCTATCGAACACAAGATGGGCATCCACGGCAACGCCACCTGCGTGCTCAACTTCGACAGCGCCACAGGCTACCTGCTGGGCGAAGCCAACCGTGGCCTGAACGCCATGTTCACCTACATCAACGAATCGCGCCTGGCGGTTTCTCAGCAGGCCCAGGCCCACGCCGAAGCCTCGTTCCAGGGGGCCTTGGCCTATGCCCGCGACCGCGTGCAGATGCGTGCCACACCGCGCCTGCGCGCCGACCAGCCCGCCGACCCGATCATCGGCCATGCCGATGTCCGGCGCATGCTGCTGACCCAAAAGGCCTATGCCGAAGGCGGTCGCATGCTGGCCTACACCTGCGCCAAGGGCGTCGACCTGCTGCACCACGGCGTCACCCCAGGTGTGCGCCAGGCCGCGGCACGCCGGCTGGCCTTGCTCACGCCAATTGCCAAAGGCTTTTTGACCGAGACCGGCAACGAGGCCGCGCAGTTGGGCATCCAGGTCTTCGGCGGCCACGGTTTCATCCGCGAATGGGGCATGGAGCAGATCGCCCGCGATGTGCGCATCACTGCGATCTACGAAGGCACCAACACCATCCAGGGCATCGACCTGCTGACCCGCAAAGTGCTGGCCGATGGCGGTGAAGCCCTGGACGAACTGCTCAGCGAAATCGAAGCCTTCATTCAGAACACCTCGGCCTCAGCCGACCTCGCCCAGGCCTTGCAACAGCGCGTCAGCGCCTGGCGCGACGTCAGCGAGTGGCTGCGCGACGCCAGCAGCTCCGACGCCAACCTGATTGGCGCCAGCGCCTTCGACTACCTGATGCTCTGCGGCTACACCCTGATCGGCTACCTGTGGCTGCGCGCCGCCTGCGTCGCTGAACAGGCACTGGCGGCCGGCAGCGACGACGTGGCGTTCTACCAAGGCAAGCGCGAGACCGCGCGTTTCTACCTGCAGCGCCTGCTGCCGCGGGCCAGCCTGCACGAGACGCTGATCCGCACGGGCAGTGACAACTTGATGAACATCAGCGACGCCGCCTTCGCCCGCTGACCCTGCCTGGCAGGCTCCGCTGCCGAGTCCCCCAGGGGCAGCGGGTTTTTCGGCGGTGGCCAACGCTCCGGGCCGCCGCCTCGTTTTTTCAGGACACCAACAGGAAGGTTCCCATGCCGCTGATCGACTATCGCCGCGATAACCAACTGGCCTTGATCGGCCTGTGCCACGCCCCCGTCAATGCCCTGGGCCACGATCTGCGCCAGGCACTGCTACAGGCCTGCACCCAGGCCGCCAGCGACCCCGAGGTCAAGGCAGTCATCCTGCATGGGCGCTCACTGCCGTTCAGTGCCGGCGCCGACATCAGCGAGTTCGGCAGCCCACGCACCTGGCAGACACCCGCCCTGCCCGAATTGCTCGACACGCTGGCCAGCATCGCTAAGCCACTGATCGCCGCCATCGATGGCGTGGCGCTGGGCGGCGGGCTGGAACTGGCCCTGGCCTGCAGCCATCGCGTTGCCAGCGCCACTGCCCGACTGGGTCTGCCGGAGGTACGCCTGGGCCTGCTGCCCGGTGCCGGCGGTACCCAGCGCCTGCCACGGCTGATCGGCGTGGCGCCCGCGCTGGAGCTGATGCTCGGCGGCGAACCGATCGATGCCCGCCAAGGCCTGGCACTGGGGCTGGTAGACTGCCTGGTCGAGCCCGGCCAGGACCTGCTCGACCAAGCCTGCGCCTTTGCCCGCGAGCAACTCGCCAACCCCGCCCCGCCAAGGCTTACACCCGCGCTCCCAGCCCAGGGCCTGTTCGCCACGCACGAGGCCCAGCTGGCTGCCCGCAAACCTGGCCAACGGGCGCCACTGCGGGTACTGGCGGCCGTGCGCGCTGCCTGCGAACTGCCGTTGGCCGAAGGCCTGGCCCGCGAACAGGCGCTGTTCCGCGAAGCGCTGCAAGACCCCCAGGCCACTGCGCTGCGTCATCTGTTTTTTGCTGAGCGCGAGGCGCTGCGCATTCCTGGTATCGACGCGGCCACCGCGCTGCGCCACATCGCCCAGGTTGCCGTGATCGGCGCCGGCACCATGGGGGCCGGCATCGCCATGAATTTCATCAACGTCGGCCTCCCCGTGCGCTTGCTGGAGCTCAAGCCCGAGGCCTTGGACCGCGGCCTGGCGCAGATCCGCAAACACTACGAAAGCGCCATCAAGCGCGGCAAGCTCACCGCCGAGCAACTCGAACAGCGCATGAGCCTGCTGCAAGGCACCCTCGATTACGCCGACCTGGCTGACGCTGACCTGGTGATCGAAGCGGTGTTCGAAGACCTGTCGATCAAACAGTCGGTGTTCCGCACCCTCGACCGGGTGTGCAAGCCCGGCGCGATCCTGGCCAGCAACACCTCGACCCTGGATGTCGACCGCATCGCCGCCTGCACCCGCCGCCCGCAGGACGTGGTCGGCCTGCACTTCTTCAGCCCGGCCCATGTCATGCGCCTGCTCGAAGTGGTGCGCGGCCGGGCCACGGCGCCAGACGTGCTGGCCACCACGCTGAAAATTGCCAAGCGCATCGGCAAGCTACCGGTGGTGTCTGGCGTGTGTTTCGGCTTCATCGGCAACCGCATGCTCGAGCCTTATGCCCGCGAGGCCCACCGCCTGGTCCTCGAAGGCGCATCGCCGGCCCAGGTGGACAAGGTGCTGACCGACCTCGGCCTGGCCATGGGCGTCTTCGCCATGTACGACCTGGCCGGCATCGACGTCGGTTACCTGGTGCGCCAGGCGCGGCGCAGCGAGATCGCCCACGACCCGAGCTACTTCCGCTTGGCCGACGAACTCTACACGCTGGGCCGCCACGGGCAGAAGAGCGGGCGCGGCTTCTACCGCTACGAGGGCCGCGAACGCATCGAAGACCCCGAGGTGGTGCAGCTCGCGGCGCAACTGGCCGCCAAGCTGGGCATCACCCGGCGCACCATCAGCGACGCAGAAATCCACGACCGCTGCCTGTTCATGCTGGTCAACGAAGGCCTGCAATTGCTCGACGAAGGCATCGCCCTGCGCAGTGGTGACATCGACCTGGTGTGGGTCAACGGCTACGGCTTCCCGGGCTGGCGTGGTGGGCCGCTGCATTACGCCCGCGACATCGGCCTGGACACCGTGCTGGCTGGCATCGAGCAATTGCGCGATCGCCTGGGTGCCTACGGCCACCTGTGGTTGCAGCCAGCCCCCTTGCTGCGGCGCCTGGCGAGCAGCACCGGCAAGCTGCGCGCGCAACACCGTTGAGCTGCCCTCTTCTGGCCATCAAGGAACCCCGTTCATGAAAGACGCCGTTATTCTCTCCACCGCCCGCACCCCGATCGGCAAGGCCTTTCGCGGTGCCCTCAACAACCTGCGCTCGCCCAGCCTCGCCGCCCATGCCATCCAGGCGGCCGTTGCACGGGCCGGCATCGCTGCCGACGAAATCGAAGACCTGGTGATGGGCACCGCCATGCCCACTGGCACCGCCGGCTGGAACCTGGGGCGTATGAGCGCGCTGGCGGCCGGGCTGTCCGTGTCGGTCAGCGGCCAGACCCTCGACCGCCAGTGCGCCTCCGGGCTGATGGCGATCGCCACCGCCGCCAAGCAGATCATCGTCGATGGCATGCACGTCACCGTTGGCGCCGGCCACGAAAACATCAGCGCGGTACAAGTGCGCAACCTCGAATGGGCGCTGGGCGAGCAGGACAACGCGGTTATCCAGCAGGTGCCGCACGCCTACATGCCGATGCTGCACACCGCCGAGCACGTCGCCCGGCGCTACGGCATCAGCCGTGACGCGCAAGATGCCTATGCGCTGCAATCGCAGCTGCGCACTGCCGCCGCCCAGCAGGCTGGGTTGTTCGAGGCCGAGATCGTGCCGGTGACTGCGCAGCAAAGGGTCAAGGACAAGCACACCGGCGAGATCAGCTACCGCCAGGTAACCCTGGCGCAGGACGAGGGCAACCGCCCGCAGACCCGCCTGGACGACCTGGCGCGCTTGCAGCCGGTGCTCGACGGTGGCTGCATCACCGCCGGCAACGCCAGCCAGCTGTCCGACGGCGCCAGTGCTTGCGTGCTGATGGACGCGCGCCTGGCCGAGCAGCGCAACCTCAGGCCGCTGGGCCTGTACCGCGGCATCGCCGTGGCCGGCCTGGCGCCGGAGGAGATGGGCATCGGCCCGGTGTACGCGGTGCCGCGCCTGCTCAGGCAGCATGGGCTGAACGTCGACGATATCGGCCTGTGGGAGCTGAACGAAGCGTTCGCCTGCCAGGTGTTGTATTGCCGCGACACCCTGGGCATCGACCCTGAGCGCCTGAACGTCAACGGCGGCGCCATCGCCATTGGCCACCCCTATGGCATGAGCGGCGCGCGGATGGTCGGGCATGCGCTGCTCGAAGGTAAACGGCGCCGGGTGCGCTATGTGGTGGTGACCATGTGCGTGGGCGGTGGCATGGGGGCGGCGGGCCTGTTTGAAGTGCTGTGAACACAACCGGACCGCAAGGGCTCCCACACCGCCCCTGCCCACTCACTGAATGATGAGGAACGCGCCATGCTAGCAACCCCTTTTTCCCTTGTCGGCAAGACCGTTTTGGTAACCGGCGCCTCCAGCGGCCTGGGTGCCCACTTCGCACGTTTGACCCAGGCCGCTGGCGCCCGTGTGGTGCTGGCGGCGCGGCGGGTCGAGCGCTTGCGCGCGCTGGTCGAGCAACTTGAAACCCAAGGCGGCGAAGCGTTGGCCGTGGCGCTCGACGTCACTCAACGCAACAGTGTCGAACAGGCCTTCGACCAGGCCGAGGCCCGCTTCGGTGTGGTCGATGTGGTCATCAACAACGCCGGCATCGGCGACCCTGGGCGCTTTCTCGAACTGAGCGGGCAGGACTGGCAGCGCATGCTCTCGACCAACCTCGATGGCGTGTTTCATGTCGCTCAATGCGCTGGCCAGCGCCTGGTCAAGGCCGGCCGCGCCGGGAGCATCGTCAACATCGCCTCGATCCTGGGCCTGCGCGTAGGGGCCGGGCTGAGCCACTACTGTACGGCCAAGGCCGGTGTGGTGCAGTTGACCAAGGCCATGGCGCTGGAGCTGGCCCGCTACCGGATCCGCGTCAATGCCATCGCCCCTGGTTACTTCAAGACCGAGATGAACGAGGCCTACTTCGACAGCGAGGCCGGCCAGGGGTACATCAAGGACCACGTGCCGATGCGCCGCCTGGGCCAATTGAGCGAGCTCGACGGCCCACTGCTATTGCTGGCCAGTGACGCCGGTGCGTTCATGACTGGCAGCGTCCTCGCCGTGGATGGCGGGCACTTGGTCAACCCGTTGTAACAAGGAGCCTGCATGCCCACCGCCGCTTACCTGCCCCGCGTGGTCGCGCTGGTCACCCACTTGCGCTGCCCTAGAGCACCCAGCCCCATGGCCCGGCTGATCGAGCAGGTCAGCGCCGACTACCGGCAGCAGGCCCATGTCGAGGTGATTGAAACCACCCTCGGCAAGCTGCTGCCGCTGGCGCGCGAGCTGGAGAGGCGCCAGCAGGCCGACGTCATCCTGTGTTCCGGGGCCGCCGCCGACTACTTGCGCCAGCACCTGTCGACCTCGGTGCAGGCCCTGCACCTGGGCGAGCACGACCTGATCCGCGCCCTCGCCCTGGCCCACACGCGCACCCGGCGCGTCGGCGTGCTCAGCTTTGGCCAGCCCCACCTCGGGCTGGCGGCGATGCAAGCGTTGCTCAACCTCAAGGTCCACGAGCACACCTATACCCGCCTGGAACAGGCCCGGGCGCAGGTCGCGCAGCTGGTCGCGGACGGCGTCCAGGTCATCATCGGGTCGCCGACGGTGTGCCAGCTGGCCGACGCGGCCGGTGCTCAGGGCGTGCTGGCCCTGGACAGCGACAGCCTGCGCCATGCGTTCGACAACCTGCGCATTCAGCCCCGGCGCAGCCGCAAGCCGCCTGCCGCGCAGCCGTTCACGACGCGCTATCGTTTCGATCAGTTGCTGGGTGATGCCCCGGCGTTCCGCGCGACCGTGCAGCTGGCGCAGCGCTACGCCGCGACCGACGCGACGGTGCTGATCACCGGCGAAAGCGGCACGGGCAAGGAGTTGCTCGCACAAAGCCTGCACCACGCTAGCGCCCGCCAGCATGGGCCATTCGTGGCGATCAACTGCGCGGCCCTGCCGGAGTCGCTGCTCGAGAGCGAGCTGTTTGGCTTTGAAGACGGCACGTTCACTGGCTCGCGCAAGGGTGGCAAACCCGGCCTGATCGAGCTGGCGCACGGTGGCACGTTGTTCCTCGACGAAGTCGGCGACATGCCCGCGCCGCTGCAAACCCGTTTACTGCGTGTGTTGCAGGAGCGCGAGGTGCTGCGCCTGGGGGGCTGCGCGCCGACACCGGTGGACATCCGCGTGATTGCCGCCACCCATTGCGACTTGCCAGCGCGCATCGCCAACGGGCAGTTTCGCGCCGACCTGTTCTACCGCCTGAACATCCTGCGCCTTGCCGTACCGCCCCTGCGCGAACGGCTCCAGGACATCCTGCCCCTGTTCGAGGCGCGGCTCGCACAGCACGGTGCAACACCGCTCGCCACACCGCAGTTGCAACCCCTGCTGCCCCTGCTGCTGCGCCACCGCTGGCCAGGGAACATCCGCGAGCTCGACAACATCGCCGAGCGTGCTGCCCTGTGTACCCAGGCCTTGGTGGGCGCCGATGGCATCGACCTGGCCACGCTCTTCCCGGAATTTTTTGAGCATGTGCAGGCTGCCGCACAGCCGCTACCCGCTAGCGACAACCTGCGCAGCCTGGGCAAGGCCGCCGAGGCGGCGCACGCCCGGCGCATGCTCGACACCTGCGACGGCAACATGGACCAGGCTGCGCGTTGCCTGGGTGTCAGCCGCAGCACCCTGTGGAGGCGTTTGCGCGCATCCTGCGGATGACTTATCGCGAGTCGCCCGATACCCTTGGCCTCTGGTGGCCTGACGGTTTCGGGCCCAATCCTTTTTGCGCAGACGAGCATGTCATGAAAACCGCCGCAGGTTTGCTGCTGTCGGCCATCGAGCTGGACCGTGCCAGCGCCATCCCCCTGTACCGCCAGCTGTACCTGCAGATTCGCAAGCAGATACTCAATGGCAGGATCCAGGGTGGCGTGCGCCTGCCCTCGACCCGCACCTTGAGCAACGAGTTGGGGTTGTCGCGGATCACCATTCTCAATGCGTTCGATCAGCTGATTGCCGAAGGCTTCCTGGCCTCGCGCACCGGCGCCGGCACCTATGTCGGCACGGAATGGGAAAGCCGCGGCAGCGAGCCCGAGCAGCCCCAGCCGCCGCCGCGCCTGTCCGACCTGAGCCAGTCGATGCTGTCGCTGCGCAGCGATCATTTTCGCGGCGTCTCGTACACCGACTGGGACCCGGCCACACCGACCTCGTTCCTGCCCAGCCACAGCACCTACGAAGCCTTCCCCCAGGCGATATGGCGGCGGCTGATGAACCAGCATCTGCTGAAGCCCACCAAGGCGATGCTGGGCTACGGCGAGCTGCAAGGTTTGCAGGCCTTGCGCAGCGCCATTGCCGAGTACGTGTTCGATGCCCGTGGCATCGACTGCGATGCCGGGCAGGTGGTGATCGTGTCTGGCGCCCAGCAAGCGTTCAACTTGCTGGGCATGTTGCTGCTCAACCCCCAGGACAGTGTGTGGATGGAAGACCCGGGGCACATCGCCGCGCGCATTGCCTTGCAGGCGCAAGGGGCGCGGGTGACCGCGTTGCGTGTCGATGAACACGGGATCGACGTGGAGCAAGGCCTGCGCGAATGCCCTGAGGCCCGGTTGGTGTTCTGCACCCCCTCGCGCCAGCACCCGTTGGGCGTCACCTTGAGTTATGCGCGGCGCCAGGCCTTGATCGACTGGGCCGCGCAACAACAAAGCTGGATCATCGAAGACGATTGCGACAGCGAGTTCCGCTACAGCGGCCGCCTGCTGCCCGCCCTGTATGCCCTGGACCAGATGGCCCGGGTGATCTATGTCGGCACCTTCAGCAAAGTGCTGTTTCCGTCACTCCGGCTGGGCTACGTGATCCTGCCGCCGGCGCTGGTCGAACCCTTCTGCACCCTGCGTGCGGTCATGGACCGCAGCCCGCCCACGCTGCTGCAGGCCACCACCGCTGATTTCATGGTGCAAGGCCATTTCATTGGCCACATCCGCCGCATGCGCGCGTTGTACAAGGCACGCCAGCAGGCCTTGATCGCACAGCTCGAACAGCACATGGGCGGCTTCTTCACCCTCACCCCGGCCGATGCGGGCATGCACCTGATCGCCTGGCTGCCCCCTGAGCTCAACGATGCCGACATCGCCCGGCAACTGGCTGAGCACGGCATCCACACCTACCCCTTGAGCGACTACAGCATCCAGCATGCGCAACCGCCTGCGCTGCTGATCGGCTTTGCCGGCACGCCGGAAAACCAGGCCGCGGCACGCGTCCAGGCACTGGCCCAGGCCTTGCGCACACTGGGGTACCTGCCCGCAAACACCTGAGGCTAGGCAAGTGGTCCTATCGATTGGCGGATAATGGATCTATCGAACGTTCCTCACTGGCGCGATAAAGGTTGCGCCGGTAGACCCCGGCGTCTGAACCAGGAACGACGCTAATGAACAATAAGATCCAGGAACGTTTCAACGCCTTGCTGAGCCACAACGTGGTGGAACAGGCGCCAGCCCCCGCGCTGACCCAGGCACTGGCCCAGCGCTTGCTCGAACGCCTCGGGCAACTGCGCCTGTTTGCCCACGCCTACCCGCTGCTGACCAACCTCACCCACGGCCGAGTCACCCCCGCCGACCTGCTCGACTTCGCCTATCGACACGAACTGCAAGGCCTGAGCCTGCACGTGCTCGACGGCGAGCAGAACAGCCTGAGCCAGATGACACCCGCCCAGCTTCAGGAATTTGCCGACAAGGCCAAGGCGCTGGGGCTGGACGTGCATGTGGAAATCAGCAGCACGCTGAAAAAAGACGTCGACCAGGTGATCGCCATCGCCAAGGCCCTGGGGGTGCGCAACATCCGCGTCTACTCGCGTTACGAGGGCACACTGTCGCGGGTCATGGACATCATCGAGAGCGACCTGCACTACCTGGCGCAACAGGCCGACGCCCACGACCTGTACTTTGACTTCGAGCAACACGAAGAGCTCAAGAGCGACGAGATCGCCCAGTTGCTCAAGCGCCTCGACCACCCTCGCCTGCATGCCCTGTTCGACTTTGGCAACATGATCAATGCCTGCGAACAGCCCCTGCAGGCCCTGCGCAACCTGGCGCCGCACATCCGCCAAAGCCACCTCAAGGGTGTGCGCATCGTGGCCGAACACAACGGCTTCGGCCATTACGGCGTGCTGCAAGGCAGCGCCGATGACGACCTGCCCAGTGCCCGCATGCTGTTCGAGCTACTGATGCTCGGCGACACCACCCCACAGGTGATCGCTTTCATCCTCGAGCAGGAAAACCACTATGTGGCCCCGGCCTTCCGCCAACAGCAGGAAGCGGCCGACCCCTTCATCGCGTATCGGGAAATGAGCGACACCCCCCTGCCGGCCGGCTTCACCCTGGAACGCATGCTGGCTGACGAACACCGTTGGGCGAACAACCAGGTGGCCTACGTGCGCGGCCTGCTGAACGAGTTTCGCACCCTGGCCGAGCTGACCTTGGCCAACGCTTGAACCTGGCGACCCGACTACCTGCGGAGAACAACAATGACAGCCCAGAACAAAGCCAAATGGCTCCGATTCCTGATCCTCGTCCTTGGCGGCGGTACCGTCTACAAGCTGGCGAACCTCAAGGATGCCTTCTACGTCCCCATGCAGGAATTCATGGGCCTGAGCCACACTGAAATCGGCCTGCTACTCAGCGCCAACGCGATTATCGCCACCGCACTGTTCGTGGTCGGCGGCATGCTCGCCGACCGCTTCGAGACGCGCAGGCTCATCCCCCTGGGCCTGATCGGCACCGGCTGCCTGGGTGTGTACCTGGCCACGTTCCCGCCGTTCAGCAGCTTGCTGATCGTGTTCAGCCTGCTGGCCGTGTGTGCCGACTGCCTGTTCTGGCCATCGCTGCTCAAGGCCGTCCGCAACCTGGGTAACGATCAGGAACAAGGGCGCCTGTTCGGCCTGCTCGAAGGCGGGCGCGGCGTGGTCGATACGCTGGTCGCGTTTGCGGCCTTGGGGGTGTTCGTGGCCATGGGCTCGGGCGAAAGCGGCTTGAAGTCAGCGATCCTGTTCTACTCGGTCATCGACCTGCTGGCCGGCACCCTTACCTGGTTCCTGCTCAAGGGCGACAGCGCGCCGTCGCTGGCCAAGCCGAAAAATGGCCTGGCCAACCTGATGGAGGCGATCAAGGTGCCGGGTATCTGGCTGGTCAGCCTGAATGTGTTCATGGTCTACATCGTTTATTGCGGCCTGACCTACTTCATTCCCTACCTCAAGGAGATGTACGGCTTGCCCGTGGCGCTGGTGGGTGCCTATGGGATCATCAACCAGTACTTCCTCAAGATTCTGGGCGGGCCTGCCGGTGGGTTCATTGCCGACAAGCAGTTCAAGAGCACCAGCCGCTACCTGAAGTGGGCCTTACTGGCACTGTTGCCGCTGATGGCGGTGATCATGTTGATTCCGAAAAGCCCGACCTTCATCTATGCCGGCATGGCCGCCACCCTGTCCTTTGCGTTGATCGTGTTCTCCATGCGCGGCGTGTTCTGGGCGCCGATGGGCGAAGTCGGTATTCCCCAGCACATCACCGGTTCCGCCTTCGGTATCGGCTGCCTGATCGGTTACGCGCCGGGCATGTTTGCCTACGTCATCTACGGTGCGATCCTCGACCACTTCCCCGGCCAGCAGGGGTACAACTGGGTCTTCACCTTGATGAGTATCCTGGCCGTTGCAGGGTTCATGGTGTCCAGCCTGCTGTACCGGGCCGTTAGAAAGAATGCCCTGGCTGCAGGTGGGATGAGTACCGCGCAAGCTTGATTGCACAGGTGCATGGGCCAGCTACGCAGGCGTGGCTGGCCTTGGACGGGTGGGGTGGACCTATCATTTTTGATAGTGGTGCACAAAATCTCGGCAAGTGACACTGACTCGCCTGGGGCTGCCACTTTCACTGGCGGCCCGGTACGAGGTATGACCAGTGACTAAAGCCAGCGAGAGCAAGCGCCTCTATTTCTACCAGCGTGCGAAAATCGCCACCGTGAAAGGAACGGAACGAAACCGCTCCCTGTTCAGAGGCAGCGAGGGACCACTGGCTGAACTGCAAAGCAATGACACCGTTCAAGTTCAACTCTTAGCAACCGAAAACTCCGGATCGGTCATTCGTACAATGAGTACTGAACGTAGCGAGCCCTTGGCCTACATGGCACACGGGCATTCTTCATCCTTGCCTTCGGATCAAGCATCGGTTGGTTTCAACGGCGAACTTATTGAGGCCTTCAATTTTTACATACTGGGGGCTGGATATCGAATGCATTCTCCAACCCTGATGCGCCTATTATCCCCCGACAACCTCAGCCCATTTGCGCAGGGCGGCATCAATAGCTATGCGTATTGCGGCGGTGACCCTGTGAACTTTTCAGACCCTTCTGGGCATAATCAATACAAAATCCCTCCCTACCCTAAAGTCCCTAAGGTAATCACGAATGTTGAAATACTGGACCCTCCACCGCCTTATGAAAAATTACCACCGCGCCCCGAAGACAAGCGCTCAGCCTATCACTCTTCTACTGTAACTGACATGCAAGGCAAACGGCGCAATAGTCAGCATGCTCCGGACCCAGTACAAATACTTGAGACACTGAAAGCAAGCGAAAATGAATTCATTGAATTTATAAAAATTATCGATGAGATAGATGAAGCTTTTAAGCAAGCACAAAGGATGACATCCAACCCTGACAAAAAAAGCAAGCACTTATTAGGCGCCCCCCTCTACCACAGAGACTTAGTGTATCTAACGCCTAGAGCTCAGGAAGCTAGCAAATTTAAACCACAAGCACTTCGCGATCTTGCCACCGTACGTTCCGACATTAGAGCGCTGCAAGCCTCAATCAATCACGCCCCCTATTGAATCAGCTCCGTGCTTCATGAGCGTTGGAGGCAAGCGCATCTTCTCCCACTCAGTCATCAGAAACACTGAGCACCTTGGGCCAGCTTTGAAGGTGGAGGCTGGCCCGTGGTTGCCTGGGCGGCAGTTTCTTTATCGGTCTGGCGCCTGACGCCAGCACGGGGTACAACTGGACCTTTTAGGAGGCCACCATGCTCCGTGTGTTTGAACGACGGCTAGACCCCTTCCCACCCGACGAGGCCCCGCCGCCACCGGTCGGCCTGCTGCGTTTTCTTTGGGCCTGCACGCGCGGCGCGCGTGGTTACGTACTGGCGCTGGCACTGCTAAGCGCCGGTGTATCGATCTACGAAGCCTGGCTGTTTTCCTTTCTCGGCCAGGTCGTTGACCTACTCTCGACCTGGCAAACGGGCGGCGCTGAAGCGGCGCAGGAAAGCCGCGTGCTGTGGGGCATTGGCATCGTACTGCTGACCAGCATCGGGCTGGTGGCGCTGCGCACAATGGTGCAGCACCAGGTACTGGCGATCAATTTGCCGCTGCGGCTGCGCTGGGACTTCCATCGGCTGATGCTGCGGCAAAGCCTTTCTTTCTTTTCTGACGAGTTTTCCGGTCGCGTCACTACCAAGGTGATGCAGACCGCACTGGCCGTGCGCGAAGTGCTGTTCACCCTGATCGAAATCGCCCCCGGCATTGGCGTGTACTTCATCGCCATCATCGCGCTGGCGGGCGGTTTTGCCTTGAAGCTGATGCTGCCGTTCATTGCCTGGGTCGCGCTGTTTGGGCTGGCCTTGCTGTACTTCGTGCCGCGCCTGGGCAAAGTCGGCCAGGAACAGGCCCATGCGCGCTCATCGATGACCGGGCGCATCTCGGACGCCTACACCAACATCACCACCGTGAAGCTGTTTTCGCATTCCAAACGCGAAGCGCACTTTGCGCGGGCAGCGATGGAGGATTTCAAACAGACCGGCTTTCGCCAGATGCGCCTGGTCAGCCAGTTCGAAATCGTCAATCAGGCCTTGGTGGTCGGGTTGATCATCGGCGCTGGCGGCTATGCCCTGTGGCTGTGGCACCAAGGCGAAGTCGGCACCGGTGCGGTGGCAGCGATTACCGCCATGGCCTTGCGCATCAACGGCATGTCGCACTGGATCATGTGGCAGATGACCTCACTGTTCGAGAACATCGGCACCGTGCAGGACGGCATGGCCACCTTGACCCGCGGCCCCAAAGTACAGGACGCGCCGGATGCGGGGGTATTGGTGACGTCGGGCGGCGCGGTGAGCTTCGACAATGTCAGCTTCAACTACAGCGGTGAGCGGCAGGTGCTCGATGGCCTGAGCCTGAACATTCGCGCCGGTGAGAAAGTCGGCTTGGTGGGGCGGTCCGGTGCGGGCAAGTCGACGCTGATCAACCTGCTGCTGCGCTTTTACGACGTGGACCACGGCGCCATTCGCATTGATGGGCAAAACATTGCCCAAGTGACCCAGGACAGCCTGCGCAGCGCCATCGGCATGGTCACGCAAGACACCTCGCTGCTGCACCGCTCGATTCGCGACAACATCGCCTACGGCCGCCCCGACGCGACCGACGCGCAAATCCGCGAGGCCGCCGCCAATGCCCAGGCCGACGGGTTCATCAACCAGCTGAGCGACCGCCAAGGCCACAGCGGCTACGACACGCTGGTGGGTGAGCGCGGCATCAAGCTGTCCGGTGGCCAACGTCAGCGTATTGCCATCGCCCGGGTAATGCTCAAGAACGCCCCGATCCTGCTGCTCGACGAGGCGACCAGTGCGCTGGACTCCGAGGTCGAAGTCGCTATCCAGGAAAGCCTCAATGAGATGATGCACGGCAAGACCGTCATCGCCATCGCCCATCGGCTGTCCACCATCGCTGCCATGGACCGGCTGATCGTGATGGATGAAGGGCGCATCATCGAACAAGGCACCCACGCCGAATTGCTGGCCCGCAACGGCACCTATGCACGGCTTTGGCAGCACCAGAGTGGCGGTTTCTTGGGTGAGGACCAAGGCGTGGCAGAGGCCATGGAGTGAGCCTGCGGGGTGGCAGCCGGTTGCGGCTGCCACCTGCCCTGCGCTGTTTGCATCGGGTCAGCATCGGTTATACTTCTTAATCATTTTTTACCCTTACCGTCGCTGACACACGAGATCGCATGAACACATCCCCTGCACTGCAACCGGGCGCCGACAGCAGCGAGGCCACTGCGCCGACCGACCTGAATGATCTGGTGGGCTACGCCTTGCGCCGCGTGCAGATGAAGGTGTTTCAGCACCTTGTCGAGTGCCTGACGCCCTACGACCTGCGGCCTGCACAGTTTTCTGCGTTGGCCATTATCGCGCAAAACCCAGGCCCTACGCAGGCCGAGCTGGCCAAGGCGTTGAACATCGAGCCGCCCCAAGTGGTGCCGCTGCTCAACAAGCTCGAAGAAGCGGGCCTGGCCCTGCGCGTGCGCAGCAAGGCAGACAAGCGCTCTTATGGCCTGTACCTGAGCAAAGCGGGTGAGAAGCTGCTGAAAACGCTGTATGAGGTAGCTGAAGAGAGTGACCGTGCCGCTACTGCTAATCTGGATGATGACGAGCGGCGGCAGTTGCTTGCCCTGCTGCGCAAGGTCTATTAGGCCCTGTACGTCTGCGCCTTAACGCATCCCCAGTTCGGCATCATCCATCAGCGCCTTGGCCAAGGCGCTTAGATAATGTGAGGCCCAGATCAGCTGCGGGTTGTCGTCCATTACGCCGGCGATGGTCAGGTCTCGCACAACGCCCATCAGTTCTGAGGCTTGCTCACGGGCGTCTTGGCAAGGGATACCGGGCTCGATGCAGAACAGCGGCTGGGTCTTTTTTCGCCCTGGTAGAACTTGGTCTTGCCGACCGTGGTTGGGGCTTTTGCAATGTCCGTGGTCATTGTTCACTCTCTTCGAAGTTTTACAGCCGGGCCTCTTCGCAGCGGTCATGCGCGGTCCTGGTAGGAGCAGCCTTGTGCTGCGAAGAGGCCGGTGGCAGCCCTGAAGATTCCCGGTTTGGTCACCGGCCTCTTCGCAGCACAAGGCTGCTCCTACACTGGAATGCGTAAGCCGGGAGGATCAAACAACGCGTTAGCTGTGGCTTAGTGCTGAGTCCGTGGCTGATGCGCCGGCATCTGCACCTGGATCAACGCCGACTCCAGCAGCACACGCAGTGCCTCCAGCTCATGCATCGTCGCCATCATCAAGATCGACACGGGCGATTTGGGCTGGCTGCCTGGATGAGGGTGCCTTCGAGGCAATGGTAGTTGTGGGGTGGATCGGGGACTATTTTTAGCATCACTTAATCCTTTCATGGTGCCGCCACCTGCCTGCTGTCAAACAGAAGGGTGGCAGCTGTACGTGGGTTGACAGACCGGCGGATTAAGCAAAGTTCCGGCGCACGCAAGCGTGCCCGCACGTACAGCCGCCATTGAAGCGAGCAATATGCTTAATACCGTCGCGGCCTGTCAAAGCCGATCGCTGTTTTCAGCGACACGCCGAGACTAGAGCGCTGCCTGAACAGCCGCAACGGAAAAAAGGCGGCAGGAGTATGTTTGGGAAATGCCCTACAAGGAAGGGGTTAAATCTGATTTTCTCTCTCCGAAGTTTCACAGCGGGGCCTCTTCGCAGCGGTCATGCGCGGTCTGGGTAGGAGCAGCCTTGTGCTGCGAAGAGGCCGGTGGCAGCCCTGAAGATTCCCGGTTTGCTCACGGGCCTCTTCGCAGCACAAGGCTGCTCCTACACCAAAATGCGTAAGCCTGTTACAGGTCATCCACAAACGGCAGCGGCAGTTCGGCCAGTTGCAGGCACTGCAACCGGTACTCAAAACGCAACCACAGGTGGTCAAAGAAGTACGCCGCCGTCTGGCGTTTGCGCCGATAGAACGGTTGGTCCGACTGCAACAACGCCAAGCGTGCCGCCCGGGCCCAGGCATGGCCGAGCAACACCATCGCTAACGCTTGCAGGAAGTCACCCGCTGCCCGGTAGGCATATTCCCTGTCATCATGCCGCACAAGCCCACGCACCCAAGCGCGTAATCCGTCACTGGCGACGTGCAACTGCTGCGCCCAACGCCTGCCTTCGGCGTCACTCGCCAAGCCCGCATCTTCCAGCACGTGGTCGAGCAGCGCTTCCAGCGCCTCACCACGGTCGCCCAACACCTTGCGCACGAGCAGGTCGTTGGCCTGAATCTCGTTGGTGCCCTCGTAGATCATGGCCACGCGGCTGTCGCGCACGGTCTGCTCAATGCCCGATTCGGTGACGTAGCCGTAACCGCCAAACACCTGCAACGCGTCACTGGCCAGCTGAAACCCTTGTTCGGTGAAAAAGGCTTTGACCACGGGCGTGAGCAAGCCGATGCGGGCCTCCAGGGTGTGACGGGCCGCCCCTTGCGACTGCTCGGCAAGGTCGAGCAGATGGGCACTCCAATAGCCGATGGCGCGCATGCCTTCGGTCAGCGCCCGAGACTGCCACAACACCTGACGCACGGCCGGGTGGAAGGCCACCGGGTCCGCTGCGGCAGCTTGAGCACCTTCAGGGCGCACCACCGCACGCATTTGCACACGCGCCTGCGCATAAACCAAGGCACGCTGCCCGGCGCTTTCGGCATGGGCCAAGCCCTGCAGCCCGACGTAGGTGCGGGCACTGTTCATCATCACGAACAACGCAGCCAAGCCGCAATGGGGCTCGCCGATGAGCCAGCCTTGCGCCTGGTCAAAGCTGAGGCTGCAAGTGGCGCTGGCGTGAATGCCCATCTTGTGTTCGATGCCAGTGCAATGAACGCCGTTGGGCTGGCCTTGCTCAGTTAACTTGGGAACCAGGAACAACGACAGACCACGGCTGCCTGCAGGCGCATCGGGCAGCCGGGCAAGCACCAGGTGCACGATATTGTCGGTGAGGTTGTGCTCGCCCCCCGAAATGAACACTTTGTTACCCGTCAGCCGATAAGCCCCCGCTTCAGCCACCCGCGCCTGCGTGCGTAGCAGCCCCACATCGCTGCCGGCCTGGGGTTCGGTCAGGCACATGGTGGGCAGGCATTCACCGCTGACGATCTTGCCCAGCCAGGCCTGGCGCAGCTCGGCAGAGCCAAACGTGCGCAGGCACTCGTAGGCACCATGGGCGATGCCGCTGTACATGGCCCAGCCATGGTTACAGGCGTAGATCACTTCGTGCAGCGCAGCCCCGAGCAGCAGCGGCAGGCCCTGGCCGCCGTGCTCCACTGCGCAGGTCAACCCTGGCCAGCCGCCTTCCACGTAACGCTGGTAGGCCTGGCGGAAACCTTTCGGGGTGGTCACTTTGCCGGCGTGGAAGCTACAGCCTTCGCGGTCGCCACTCATGTTCAACGGCAGCAACTGGTGTTCTGCAAAGCGCGCGCCCTCCTCCAGCAGTTGGTGAGCCAGGGCGCTGTCGACGCCGGCGAATCGCTCGGATTCAGCCCAGGCCGCAGGCGCTTGCAGCCAGTGATCGATCACGAAACGGATGTCTTGCAGCGGAGCGCGATAGGTAGACACGTGAACCTCCTTTTCAGGTCTTGGCCAGTGGGTTTTCCAACAGCAAGGCCATGCCCTGGCCACCGCCGACGCAGGCCGATACAACGCCATAGCGCTGGCCACTGGCGCGCAATTGCCGCGCAACGCTGATCACCAGGCGCAGGCCAGTTGCGGCCAGCGGGTGGCCAAGGGCGATAGCGCCGCCACAGGCATTCAGCCGTTCTGGCGCAATGCCCAGCGATTGCTGCACCGCTACAATCTGCGCGCCCTGGGCTTCGTTGATTTCAAAGCAGGCGATGGCGTCCAGCGCCAGGCCTGCACGCTCCAGCAGCAAGCGAATGGCCGGCACAGGGCCTAGCCCCATCAGCTCAGGCGCCACGCCCACCACACTGCTGGCCCGCAACCAGGCCATAGGCGTGCGCCCAGCCAGCTGGTCTGCCGAACACATCAGCACCGCCGCTGCGCCATCCACCACCGCACAGCTATTGCCCGCGGTTTGCACCCCCTGCGGGTAAATCGGGGGCAGTTGCTGCAAACGCTCGAACGCAGTCGCGCGCGGGTGGCTGTCTTCGGAGACGGCTTCAACGCCACGCGGCAGGCGAATGCCGCGTGGCTGCAAGCCGGGCGCTTCGAACACTTCATTGCCAACACTGACGCACTCGTCGGCAAACCACCCTCGCGCCCGCGCAGCCATGGCCCGCGCGAAGCTCTGGGCCGCCCAGGTGTCTACTGCCGCCCGGGGGATGTGACAGTGCCGGGCGATGTTCTCGGCGGTCTGGATCATGCTGATGCCAACAGCGGGGTCGAACAGGGCTTCCCAGAGAAAGTCCTTGAAGCCGACTTCGCCGCCCAAGCGAAAACCGCCACGGTGGGTGTAGGCCACGATCGGATTGCGTGACATCGACTCCGCCGCCACACACAACACCGTGCCCGCCTCCCCCGCCTGGATTTGCTCACCCGCCTGGCGCAGCAATTCAAAACCGGTCGCGCAGATGCGTTGCACCATCAGCGCCGGCACCGCCTGGTCGACGCCACAGTACAGCCCGATATGCCGGGGCAGCATGTAGGCGTCGAAGTCGGCCTGGGCCATGGAGCCAGCCAATACGCTGTCGACAGCACGCCCCTCCAGCCCGGCGCGCTGCAACACTGCGCGGCCGGCCTTGATGCCCAGGTCGGTCGGCGAGACCAACCCGAATGCGCCATTGAGATCGACCCACGGGGTGCGGATGCCATCGAGCAACGCGGTCGCCGCAAAGGCGCGGAATTGCCCCCGCGCTGTCATGGCGCGTCTACACGTAACGGCCCCGGCCCGGCGTACAGGCTGTCGATCAGGCCCTGGCGCAGTTGCAGGACCGCACGCTGGTTGATCGAGCCTTTGTCGGTGATCTCGCCGCGGTCGATGGACGGCGCTTCATCGGCCAGGCCCGCGAACTGGATAAAGCTGGCGTTGCCCGTGGCGCCTCGGTTGAGGCTGGCCAACAGGCTCGACAGCCAGTCCCGCACGGCAGGCGATCCCAGCACCTGGGCATCACTGGCCTGGTCGCCAAGCCCGGCCAACTGCCGGCACTCTGGCAACCGCGGGAAGATCAGCAAGCCCAGGCATTCGCGGTCCGGGCCCAGTACCACGACGTCTAGCACATACGGGGCACCCTGCAGGATTACCTGGGTGCGCATGGGCCCGACGCTAACGAACACCCCGGAGGACAACTTGAAGTCCTCGGCAATACGCCCGTCGAACATCAGCCCAAGCTGCGGGTTGTCGGGGTCGCACAGGCGCACGGCATCACCGCTGCGGTAGAACCCTTCATCGTCGAACGCCGCTTCGGTTTGCTGGGATGAGCGCCAGTACCCCGGCATCACATGCGGCCCGCGAAACCTCGCTTCGAGTTTGCCGTCCACCGGCACCAGCTTGACCTCGCAGCCCGGGGCCGGCAGGCCGATGTAGCCGGCGACCGACAGCGGCCCAGTGGTGAATGTGCACGACGGCGAGGTCTCGGTCATGCCCAACCCCGCCATCATGCGGATGCGTTCGCCACAATGGGCCACGGCCACCGCGTCAAGCCGGTCCCAGATGGCCTGTGACAACCCGGCGCCGGCAAAAAAGAACAGCTTCATGCGTTGGAAAAAGCGTTCGCACAGGCTGCTGTCCTGCTCCAGCGCCTTGACCAGTTCTTCCCAGCCCTTGGGCACGGTCAGGTACGCCGTGGGGGAAATGTCCTTGAGGTTGTGCAGCGTCTGGGCAAAGCCTTGCGGCGTCGGCTTGCCATCGTCGATATACAGCGTGCCGCCGTTGTACAGCACGATGCCGACATTGTGGCTGCCGCCAAAGGTGTGGTTCCACGGCAGCCAGTCGACCAGCACCGGTGGCACTTCGGCGAATTCCGGAAAGGTCTGCAACAGCATCTGCTGGTTGGCGCAGAGCATGCCCTGGGTGGTGACCACAGCCTTGGGCAGCTTGGTGGAGCCGGACGTGAACAGGAACTTGGCCAGGCTTTGTGGGCGCAACGCGGCAAACGCTTGGTCGGCGCAAGGGTGTGCGGCGGTGGCCAGCAGTTCGGCGAACGGCGTGCTGGCCCGGCCTGGCAGTTCGCCCTCGCCCAGCACCAGTGTCACCGAGGGCTCGAACACCGCATCGATGGCTCTGCCATAGGCAGCGTCGGCCGCGAACACCAGGCCCGGTTGCAGGGTCTGGACGATATGGCGCAGCTTGCCAAAATCCTGAGACAGCAGTGAATAGGCCGGCGACACCGGGCAATACGGGATGCCGGCATACAGCGCGGCCGAGGCCAGTTGCACATGTTCAAGGTCGTTGCCCGAGAGGATCACCAGCGGGCGTTCGGCGCTCAGGCCTTGATCCAGTAACCAGGTGGCGATGCATCGAACACGCTGCAACATGGCGGCGTAAGTAATGTACTGCCACTCGCCATCGGCACCACGGCGGGCAACGAACGTTTGCTCGCCACGCTGTTCGGCCCAATGCAGCAAGCGCTCCATCAGCCGTGCCGGGTAAGCAGCAAGTGGTTCCACAGGGTCCAGGTAAAGGATGTCGCCTTGTTGGCGCACCTGTACCTGAGGCTGCCCGATCTTGACGGCGCGCAAGGGCGCACGCTGGGCAACGGAGAGGGTTTCGCAGACCATGAAGGCTACCTCTGCCTTAGTGCACCCGAGGGCCGAGAGGCCCCCAGGTGCATTCGCTATTGTTGTTGTGAGTGCGTGGGTTAGATCGGGTAGTGCCGGGCGCCCTGCTGCACGGTGACCCAGCGCAGCTGGGTAAAGGCGTCAATGGCCGCCGTGCTGCCGAAGCTGCCGTAGCCACTGGCCTTGACCCCGCCAAAAGGCATCTGCGCCTCGTCATGCACGGTCGGGCCATTGATGTGGCAGATGCCCGACTCCAGGCGCTGGGCAAGGGCCAGGGCGCGCTGGGTGTCACGGCTGAAAATCGCCGCGCTCAGGCCAAACTCGGAGTCGTTGGCCAGGGCCAGCAGCGCTTCGTCACCGCTGGCGCGCAGCACCACCGCGACGGGGCCGAACGACTCTTCGCGGTACAGCTTCATGTCGGCGTTGACCTGGTCGAGCAGCACCGGCTGCATAACGCTGCCCGTGCGCTCACCGCCCGCCACCAGGGTCGCGCCCTTGCTGACGGCGTCATCGACCAGCGCCTGTATGCGCTCACCGGCCCCGGCATCGATCAATGAACCCAGCGGCGCATCGGTTTGCGCAGGGTCCGCTGCGCGCAAGCTGCGGACTTTTTCACCGAGCTTGGCGACAAACGCATCGGCCACGGCCTGGTCGACGATCAGCCGCTCGGTGGACATGCAGATCTGGCCCTGGTTGAAGTAGGCACCAAACGCTGCGGCATCGACCGCAGCATCCAGGTCAGCATCGGCCAGCACCAGGAACGGCGCCTTGCCGCCCAGTTCGAGCACCGCGGGCTTCAAGTGACGCGCCGCCAGTTGCCCGACGATACGCCCCACGTGGGTAGACCCGGTGAAGTTCACCCGGCGCACCGCTGGGTGCGCGATCAGCCGTTCGACCACCGCCGGCGCATCGTGCGGGGCGTTGCTGATCACGTTGACCACGCCATCCCCCAAACCGGCCGCCTGCAACACCTGGCCGATCAGGCCATGTACCGCTGGGCTGGCTTCGGAGGCCTTGAGGACTACGGTGTTACCGCACGCCAAGGGCATGGCGATGGCGCGTGTGGCCAGAATCACCGGTGCATTCCACGGCGCGATGCCCAGCACCACGCCGCAAGGTTGGCGCAGGGCCATGGCAAAGCTGCCGGGCACGTCGGAGGGGATGACGCTGCCCTGGATCTGGGTGGTCATCGACGCTGCTTCGCGCAGGATGTTGGCCGCCAGCATTACGTTGAAACCGTACCAGTTGGCCTTGGCCCCCGTTTCCCCGGCCATGGCCAGGAATTCGTCACGCCGCGCGTCCAGCGCATCCGCCGCCTTCAGCAAGCGCGCGCGGCGCTCGCCTGGCCCCAGCGCAGCCCACGCGGGGAACGCCGCCTGGGCCGCTTCGACCGCCGCATCGGCGTCGGCCAGGGTGGCCGCAGCCACCACCGACACCACCTCGCCGCTGACCGGATGGCGACGCTCGAACGTGCCGCCGTCGCTGGCCGCACGGGCCTTACCGCCAATTAACAATGGCACCTCGAACATCGGGCATTCCTCTTTTCTGATTATTCGGGAATGAACGCCAAGATCACTCAGCGCTTGTAGGCTTGCAGGCCAGGCTTGATGCTCTTGTCGTCAAGGAACTGCTTCAAGCCCTGCGCACGCCCGTGCTCCGGGTCACGCAGTTGCGCCTGGTCGAGCTTGGCGTACAGGTAGTCTTCGTTCTGCTCCCAGGTCAACTCGCGGCAGCGCTTGAAGCCGTTTTTGGCGGCGCGCAGCACCACCGGGTTTTTGTCCAGCAGGTCCTGGGCCAGCAGTACCACTTCATCACGCAGTTGCGCCAACGGCACGCTTTTGTTGACCAGGCCCATTTGCGCGGCTTTCTGCCCGTCGAAGGTCTTGCCAGTCATGATGTAGTACAGCGATTCACGGTGGCCCACGGTGTCTGCCATGGCTTTGCTGACCAGGTTGCCCGGTGGGATGCCCCAGTTGATTTCAGACAGGCCGAAGGTGGCCTCATCGGCGCAGATGGCCAGGTCGCAAGCGACCAGCGGGCTGAAGCCGCCGCCGAAGCACCAGCCGTTGACCATGGCGATGGTTGGCTTGCTGTAGAAGCGCAGCAGCTTCCACTGCCATTCGGAGGCATCGCGGCGGATGCGCTCTTGAAGAATCTCCGGGCCGGCGTCCACCTCGCGGAAGTACTCCTTCAGGTCCATGCCGGCGGTCCAGGCGCTGCCTTCGCCGGTCAATACCAGCACACGGGCGTCGGCGTCCTGCTCGACGGTTTCCAGCACATCGCGCATTTCACGGTTGAGCGTAGGGCTCATGGCATTGCGCTTTTCAGGACGGTTGAAGCTGACCCAGGCGATGCCTTGCTCGACGGTGACTTTCACGGTCTGCCAGCGGTTATCGTATTGGCCCATCACACACCTCTTGTACTGATTGTTCGTTGTGGTTGGCCGAACATTAGCTCGGCCAATTAGTTAAGTCAATTAACCATTAACTAAATTATCTATTTAACTTCAAAGGCGTCGTAGACGACAGCATTGCCCAAGCGCATGGCACTGCCGACGCCCACCGTGCGGTTGAGCCAGCCGTACTGAGGGGCCGAGGTTTCAAAGCGCATCGTGATGCGGAACTGGTACAGGCTGGGGTCGACTTCCTCGCCGGCGGCGACTTTTTTCATCACCTCGGGCGGGCCGAAGCGGTAGCCTTCGGTACGCAGGTAGATCAACGCGCCGTCGTCGGTCTGCAGCAGGTAACGGGTGTCGATGATGGCGACGCCCTCGGGGGTGACCACCTGCCAGTCCGCGCCATTGTTGAGGATGGTGCCCTTGAGCCGGGGGCCCTCGAAATGCCCACCCGTGATGGGGATGATTCGCCGTTTGCCCTGCCCGCTGGTGGCGCCCAATTCCCAGATCGGTGCCACCAGGTCAACGCTGAAGCGCGCCAGCGGCTCGAGCTTGAGCGGCGGCGGTTCATAGCTGGCGGCCTGGGCCAGTGCGGCGCAGCTGCTCAAGCACAGGGCGATAAGCCCTTTACGCAGGTTCATGGCGCCACCCCTTGCGAAGCCGCGGCCTCGGTGTGCGGTGCACGCCGCCCCAGCAGCGCCATCGCCGCCACAGCCGCTACCACCAGGCCCGGCGAAGCGGCCAGCAACAAGCCCCCTACCCCGGCGCCAGCGGCGAGAATCTGCCCTGCCGCCAAGGGCCCGGCCATCGACCCCAGCCGGCCCACGGCCACCGACGCGCCCACCCCCGTGGCGCGCACGTGTGTCGGGTACAGCGTGGGGGCCAAGGCATACAGCACCAACTGGCCGCCGATGGCGCAATAGCCGGCGGTAAAACCGGCCAGCAGGATCAAACCGAAGGTGGTGGACAGGCCCAGCCCCGCCAGGGAAGCGAGCATGCCGGCGTAGGCGATCAACACCGCACGCCCAGCGTGCCCACGGTCCATCATGCGCCCGGTCAGGAATGACCCTGCCGCGCCGCCCAAGTTGAACAGGATTTGCACCGCGCCGGCCTGCGGCCGCGAATAGCCCTGGCCGATCAGCAGCGAGGGCAGCCAGTTCAGCAGCATGTACAGCACGGTCAGGGTGAAGAAGCATGCCAGCCACAGCAGCAGCGTGCGGCTCGCCCGACCAGGGCCGAACAGTTGCGCTGCCAGCCCGTTCTGCGTGCCGCTGGCGGCGGCCTGGGCGCGAAACGCCTGGGACTCCGGCAGCCAGACCATCAGCACGAAGGCAATCGCAATGGGCGCAAAACCGCCCACGTAGAACACCGTGCGCCAGCCCTCGCCCAGGCCCGCCATGCCAATCACCGAAGCGATGGCGCCACCCAGCGGTACGCCGCAGTAAGTCAGGCTGACCGCCGTGCTGCGCAGGCGCTCGTGCGCGGCTTCACTGGCCATGGCGATAAGGATCGGCAGCGCCGCGCCCAGCCCCAGCCCGGTCATCAGCCGCGCCACCAGCAGCGATGGGTAGTCCCAGGCATGCGCGGTGGCCAACGAGAACCCCCCGAACAGCAACACGGCCAGGATCAGGATGCGTTTGCGCCCCATGCGGTCCGCCAGCCAGCCGCCGACGAAGGCGCCCGGCAACAGGCCGAGCAAGCCGGCACTGAACACCCAACCCAGCATGGCGGGGGTCAAGGCGAATTCCTTGGCCATGTGGGGCGCGGCAATGCCGGTGGCTTGCAGGTCGAGCCCTTCAAGCAGCGCGACGAGAAAACACAGGCCGATCGTCAGTACCGGCCGGTGCGATGGTGCGATTGAACCACTCATGTGCAGCCCTCTTGTTGTTATGCGAATAGAAGTCAGAGCCTGAAGGTCGCACGTACCGACACCAGCGAGGCGTCGTCGCCCCCGGCATCGCGGATGGCGGCGCCTATGTCGTAGTACTTCAGGTCCAGGTCGAGCGTCAGGTTAGGCGTCGCCAACCAGCGGGTATTGACGCGGTAGATGGTGCCCACGTGTCGGCCGGTGTCGCGGGTGTTGGCGAGGATGCTCATGCCAGGCATGTATACGCCGTCATGGGTGTTCTGTTTCCACACCTCGAAGATACCGGGTTCGAAACGCAGGGTGCGCCAAGGTGAAAAGCCAAAGGTTGGGCCAATGACAATGATGTTGCTCAAGGTGGTCAGGCTGGCCTCGCCGTACACGCCGTTGCGCGGGTACAACGGGTCGAAGGTACCGACTTTGCCATCGCCCAGGTCGCTGTCACCGCTGGCCGCGTCCAGGCGCATGGCCAGGCGTGGGGCCCAGGGGTGGTTGAAGGTGTAGCCGGTGTCGCTGGACACCGCCCAGGCACGAATGGAGGCGTTGCCCAAGTGCCCACTCTGGCCGGCCAGGTCCCAACTCCAGTCGAGGGCCTGGTAACGGCCGAACAGGCGGGTACCGAATGTGTAGCGTTGTTCATCACCGGTTTCACCCGCCAGGGCACGGTCGTCGGTTTCCAGGCCAAAGGCGAACAGGTCGATGTTCCAGGCCTGGGTCAACGGTAGGGTGCCGTACAGGCCATAGAACTTGACCCCGTTGTTACTGCCGTCATCCCAGCTGTCCTCGCCGGTCTTCACCGGCCGTACCGCAAAGGCATCGAGCTTGCGCCCGTCCTTGAGGTTGAGGCTGGCGCGCAGGCCGTCGAAGGTCTGGCGGATGTTGGGGGAGTCGCGGTAGGTAACGAACACCTGGTTGCCGAACGCCATCTCCTGGCGGCCGACACGGGCCGTGTAGCGCCCGCCGTCAATGTCATGGTTCAGGTCGATAAAGGCCTGACGCACTTCGTTGCGGCTTTCGTCGTTCGGTGAGTACAGGTCCTTGCCGAACGCGCGAGTGTTCTCGACTTGCACAAAGGCACGCAGTGCGTCGTCGAACAGGTGCAGGTCGGCGTGGGCTTGCAGGCGCTGCATCAGGTAGGAATCGTCTTTGATCCCGCGCAGGCCGAAGAAGGGTTTGTCCAGTGAATCGGCGCGATAGCGCGCTTCCGCGCCCAGTTGCAGCCATGCGCTTTCGGACAGGCGATGGTAACGCAGGCCATCGAAAGGATCGCGGGCTTTAGCGGGGTCATCCAGAAAGCGGTAATCCTCGACCCAGCGCGGCGCGCCAGGCCGCCCTGGGCGGCTGTCTTCCAGGGGGCTCGCCGCTTGTGAAAGCTGGGCGATTGATAACAGCGCCAGGGACAGACATGCCCCCGTCAGCGGCTTAGTCATCAGAATATCCTTTCTTGTTGTTGTGAAAATGGATAACTCTGTTAACGATTATTTTGTTTAACGATGATGCCGTCAATAGCCGTCAGCGCTTATCGCATACAGCGAGGCGCGATCACTGTTCGCTGATCGAACAGTTTTTAAACCCGCTATTTAGGCGCATTGCCTGGATGAGCCCGGACAGAAGCGTTTCAGCCTGGATCGTCGCCGGCGTTCATTCCTTGACAAGATAATTAAATAAAAAAATTATGTAGTGCATCCAACCCACAATAATAAAGAGAATCCCATGATCCCCTCCAAGCCCTTGCTCGCTTTCAGCCTGCTGCTGCTCGGCGCCAGCCAAGCGTTCGCCGCCCCAACCGTTAAACAACCCAACATTTTGCTCGTGGTCGCGGATGACCTGGGGTTTTCCGACCTGTCTGCGCTGGGCAGCGAGATCGCTACCCCGCACCTGGACAAGCTGCTGGCCGATGGGCGTCTGATGCTTGACTTCCATGCCTCACCCAGCTGCTCGCCGACCCGCGCCATGCTGATGTCCGGCAACGACCCGCACCTGTCCGGGGTGGGCATGATGGCCGAGTCGCGTGGGCGCCTGCCGGCGGGCAGCGAGGTGCAACCGGGGTATGAAGGGGTGCTGGGCGCCAATGTGGCCACGCTCGCCGAGTTGTTGCGCGATGCCGGTTATCGCACCTACATCGCTGGCAAGTGGCACCTGGGCATGACGCCCGCGCAGCAGCCGCAAAACCGCGGCTTCGACCAGGCGTACGTGTTGCTCGAAGGCGGCGCGGCGCACTTCAAGCAAACCAACATGGGCCTGCTGCCAAACTACAGCTGGAGCTTTCGCCACAACGGCGAGCCAGTGGAACTGCCCAACGACTTCTACTCGACCCGCTGGTTCACTGACCGCCTGATCGACGTCATCGACCAGGGCAAGGCAAGCCAAAAGCCCTTCTTCGCCTTCGCCGCCTACACCGCACCGCACTGGCCGCTGCAAGCGCCCGACGCGTACCTGGCGCAGTACCGTGGCCGCTATGACCAAGGCTACGAACAGATCGCGCGCGAGCGGCTGCAGCGCCAGCGCAAGGCCGGGCTGGTGCCTGCGGACTTCCCGATGGAGCCACAACTCGAAGGTGTGCCCAGCTGGGCGTCGCTGACCCCGGAGCAACGGCAACAGTCAGCACGCACCATGGAGGTGTATGCCGCGATGGTGGCGGCACTGGACGCCGAGGTGGGCCGCCTGGTGGACCACCTGCGTGAAACCGGCGAGCTGGACAACACCCTGGTGTTGTTCATGTCTGACAATGGCCCGGAAAACGCCAACCGCGTCGACCCGGAATGGATCAAACGCAATTTCGATAACCGCCTGGACAACTACGGCCGGCCTGATTCGTTCCTGATGATCGGCTCGGCATGGGCCCAGGTCAGCGCCCTGCCCAGCCGCCGCTACAAAATGACCACCTACCAGGGTGGCATCCGCGTACCGGCCTTCGTCCACTACCCGGCCACGATAAAACCCGGGCGCAGCGAAGAACTGGCCAGCGTACGCGACATCATGCCGACCTTGCTGCAACTGGCCGGTGCGTCTCTGCCTGGCATCAAGTACCGCGACCGCGACATCGTGCCGCCGCAAGGCACCTCGGCCCTGGCTTACCTCGAAGGCCGGGACACGCAGATCCACCCCCGCGACGAGGCCATGGGCTGGGAAATCAACGGGAACGCCTCACTGCGCAAAGGCAACCTCAAACTGCTGTTCGACACCACCGACGCAGCACCGGCGTGGCGCTTGTTCGACTTGAGCAAGGACCCAGGCGAGCACCATGACCTGGGCGCACAACAGCCCCAGCAGGTGGCCGAACTGCTGCGCGACTGGAAAAGCTACGCCCAGCGCAATAACATCGTTATCACGACCGAGGGCCGGCCGGTTTCCCCCGCGCTGGTCAGCAAGCCATGACACCCCGGCTGCTCGGGGGCGCGGCACTCGCCCTCAGCGTGCTTGCCGCCGCCTATGCGGCATGGCCCGCAGCCCCTGCACCGGCGCTGCTGTGCAGCGGTTACAGCGGTGTGCCCGCGCCCCGCGAGGGGCCGTGGCGCGACGGCATGGTGCGGCTGCCCGGTGGCACCTTCAGCTTCGGCTCAAACCGCTTCTACAGTGAAGAAGGCCCACCGCACCCGGCCAAGGTTTCGGCCTTCTGGATCGACGTGCACCCGGTCACCAATGCCCAGTTCGCCCGCTTCGTACAGGCCACCGGTTACGTGACCCAGGCTGAACAGGGCATCGACGCGCAAGCGGCCCCTGACCTGCCCAGCACGCTGCGGGTGCCGGGGGCGATGGTGTTCAAACAGGGTGCCGAGGTATTGCGGCCGGGCTGGCAGTTCGTTGCCGGGGCGAGCTGGCGCCACCCGCTGGGGCCCGACAGCCACTGGCGTGAGCGGGCAAACCACCCGGTCGTGCAAGTGACCCTGCGCGATGCCCAGGCTTACGCCCAATGGGCCGGCCGCACACTGCCCACCGAGGCCCAGCTGGAATACGCCATGCGCGGTGGCCTGCAGGATACGGACTTCAGTTGGGGCGCTACCGAGCAGCCCACAGGCAAACCCATGGCCAACACCTGGCAGGGCCAGTTCCCGTATCACAATCAAGCGCTTGATGGGTTCACGGGCACCTCCCCGGTGGGCTGCTTCGTGGCCAATGGCTTTGGCGTGTTCGACGCGGGGGGCAATGTCTGGGAGTTGACCCGCAGCGGCTATCGCCCTGGGCATGATCAGGCCCGCGATGCCGCACTCGACCCACAAGGCCCGGCGCTGGACGACAGCTACGACCCTGCCCAACCCGGCACACCAGTGGCGGTGATCAAAGGCGGGTCTCACCTGTGCTCGGCGGACGCGTGCATGCGCTATCGGCCTTCGGCACGGCAACCGCAGACGGTGTACCTGGCCACGTCTCATGTCGGGTTTCGGACGGTGCGGCAAGCAGAGGGCGAGTGAAGCTGCCTATAGCGCTGCCGCCTGCGCCAGCCGCTGGGTGGCAAGGCGGATTTCATCCACATCCAACGAGGCAAACCCCAGCCGCAAGGCATTCTCGCGGTGGCCAAACGGTGAAAACTGGCCGCCGCCACGCACCACCAGGTCCAGCTCCAGCGCGTTGGCCGCTAACTGGTCGACGTCGAGGGTGTCGGCAAACTTCACCCAAAGCGCCAACCCGCCTTCCGGCTCCTGCACCGCTATCTGCTCGCCAAAGGCATCGCGCAGGCAACTCAACAGGGTTTCCCGTCGCCGCCGATACTCCGTGGAAACCCGGCGCAGGTGCTTTTTCAATTCGCCATCATTGATCAGGTCGGCCAGCATCCGCTGCATCACCGCATCGCCCTGCCCCAGGGTCAGCACCGCTGTGCGCTCAAGCACCTCGATCACATTCGGCGGCGCCACGATAAAGCTGCAACGGAAGGTGCTGCCCAACGACTTGGACAACGAGCCGATGTAGATCACATGGCGCTGCGAACGGTCACTGGCCAGCGGCAGATAAGGGCGCCCGGCAAAGTGGTACTCATGGTCGTAGTCTTCTTCGATCACACAAAAATCATGCAGCCGCGCCAACTCCAGCAGTTGCTGCCGACGTGCCGCATGCAGGCTGACTGTGGTCGGGAACTGGTGATGAGGGGTGAGGTACATCATGCGCACGTCGTGCACTCGGCACAGCGCGTCGATCTGATCGACCCGGCAGCCTTCCTCGTCCAGGTCGACGGTGACCAACCGCGCGCCCAGTTGGCGAAAAATCTCCCACGCCGGCGGGTAGCTCAGGCGCTCGACCAGCACCACGTCACCCGGCTTGAGCAAAGCGCTGGCCGTGAGGTACAGCGACATCTGCACGCCTTGGGTCAGGCAAATATGCTCGGCCCCCACATTAAGGCTGCGGTTGTGGCGCAGCATGTCGGCCAATGCACTGCGCAAGTACTGGCTGCTGCTTTCGCAGCCATGGCGCACGGTGTTGGTGGTGAAACTGTTGCGCAAGGCCTTGCGGTAATAGCGGTGCAGTACAGCCTGGGGCAACAGGCGGTGGTCACAGGCGCCATTATCGAAAAACAGCGCGCCAGGCCAATGTTGCAGCGCCGTCACCTGCTCGCTGTTGGTGAAGTAGGGAACGGCAGGCGCCTCGTGCAGCGCCAGGGCAAATGACGGCGGCGCGCTGTGGGCGGCCAGGGTGCCGGCAGCGAGCCGGGTGCTGACGAAGGTGCCCCGGCGTTGCACGCTCTCCAGCCAGCCTTTGGTAACCGCCTCTTCATAAGCGAGGATCACCGTCTTGCGGTTGACATCAAGCAGTTGCGCCATTTCCCGCGTGCCGGGCAACAGCGTGCCGGGGCGCAGGCGGCCCTCGACGATCGCGGTCACCAGGCCCTCGACGATCTTTCTGTACGAAGCCTGCGGATGAGCACCGTCGAGCTTGAGCAACGGCCGCCATTTGCGAAGCTGGACCATGTGAATTATCCAGAACTGGAGGTTCTTATGGTCCTAGTCTAACGCAACAATCAGGCCTCTCTCGCCCCCAATTCAGCCCTGAGGTGTGTATGCAGCAACGCTATGTCATTGAACTGTCGCCCTCGGGCAAACGCTTCGAAGCCGCAGAAGGCTTGCTGCTCGACGCCATGCTCGCCAGCGGCCTGTCGGTGCCCTTCTCGTGCCGCCGCGGGGCCTGCGGGTCGTGCAAGGTCCAGGTGGTTTCGGGCCAGTACCGGGACAAGCAGCGCAGCGCAGACATGCCCGCGCCCTGCTACCCCCTGGCCGCCAACGAGATGCTGCTGTGCCAGAGCCATGCCTGCAGTGACATGCGCCTGGAAATCCCCGGCTGGTCGCTGGACACGCCAACGCTGGCCATCACTGCCCATGTGCTGAGCCAGCGCGCGCTGAGCGTCGACATCATCGAACTGGTGCTGCAGCCCACCCAGCCTGTCGAAGTGCGCGCCGGCCAATACGTCAGGTTCTGCCTCGACAATGGCGACAGCCGCTGTTTCTCCATCGCTAACCTGCCAGCGCAGGACCAAGGGCGCTTGGTGTTTCATATGCGCAAGGTCAGCGGCGGGCTGTTTACCGACTGCGTGCTGCCTGCGCTGCAGGTGGGCGATGCGCTGCAGCTGGAAGGGCCGGTGGGCGCCAGCACCTGGCAGCACGAAGAACAACGCCCGGTCGTGCTGTTCGCCACCGGCACAGGCTATGCCGGCATCAAGCCGTTGTTGCTGACGGCGCTTGCGGGCCATGCCCCGGTTACGTTGTATTGGGGCGGTTCATCGCTGGCCGACTTTTATGACGGCGCGTTCCTCGACCAGGCCAGCCTGGACCATCCACACTTTCGCTGGCACCGCGTTCTGTCGGCCCAAGCCCGCGTGCAGCAGGTCGCGCTGACCCATGCCCACCGGTGGGCCGATACCCAGGTCTATGCCTGCGGCAACAGCGCGATGATTACCAAGGCCCGCGATCAGTGCCTGGCAGCGGGCGTGCAGGCTCACCGTTTTGTCGCCGAGGCTTTCGTTGCCAGCGGCGCATCGGCGCCAGCGGCTGCGTCGCTGAGCACGCTGGACCCGGTGCTGGAAAAAGTCGGCCCACGTTACTCGTTGGACGGCATGCTCGCGGCCCGCGAGCAATCGGTGCGGGCCCTGGCAGCCATCGTCAGCCAACTGAAAGTCGGCATGACCACTGGCGAGGCGTTGCAGATGGCGGCCGAGACGTTGCAGGCGATGGGCGCGTCGCACACCTGGCACCCGACCTATATCCGCTTTGGCGACGACACCGTGCGTACACCCCGCCAAGGCATCGACCCACAGCGCCAACTGCGCGCCAGCGACATCGCCGTGGTCGACCTCGGCCCGGTGTGGGATGGCTACGAAGGCGACTACGGCGACACCTTCGTGTTTGGCGAGCACCCGCTGTATCACGCCTGCGTCAAGGCCCTGCACGACGTGTTCGAAGAAACGCGCCAAGCCTGGTGCGCGGGGCTGACCGGCCGTGAGCTGTACGACTTCGCCGAACGCAGCGCTCTCGCCAAAGGCTGGCAGCTGGAGCGCAACCTGGCCGGGCATCGCATTGCCGACTTCCCGCATGCCCTGTTCGGGCAGGACAAACTGGCCGAGTTGGACATCGTGCCGAGTGAGATGGTGTGGGTACTGGAGATTCAGCTGTGCCACCCCACCGAGCCGGTTGGGGCGTTTTTCGAGGACATTCTGGTTGGCTGAAGCGACCCACCAACCGGGCAAGGTCAGCAGGCAGGCGTGGCTGGGCCGCGCCTGCCTTCAGTGACCTTTTAAGGACGAACTGCAGTCACTTCGATCTCAACGCGCCAGGCTGGGTGCGCCAAGCCTGCGATCTGGAACGCGGAACGTGCAGGCAGGACTGGCTGCTTGGCGTCTGGGCCGAAGAACTGGGTGTAGCCGGCCATGAAGCCGTCGAAGTCCATCTTGCCGCCGTTTTCAGGGCCGCCTACCAGGAATACCTGCATCTTCACCACATCCTTCAGGCCCAGACCGAGGTCTTTGAGCTGCTTCTGGATGTTCTCGAGCACATTGATGGTTTGTGCTTTGGTATCACCGAAGGATTCCAGCGAATCCTTGGCTGCCTCTGGGTGGATAGCCGACGGAACGGAGCCGCTCAGGTAAACGACGGTCTTGCCTGCGGGTACTTCGACAGCTGCCGAAATGGGGAAACTGCCTGCGCTGTGGCGCACGACATCCTGTGCATGAACGCTCCCGGCACCAGCAATTGTCAGGGCCAATGCAGCAACGGTCTTGAAAGCGACCTTCATGTGTTTCTCCTAATTGATTACCACGGGTGATGTGCACGCCTCGACGAGGCATGCACGGTCATTCCATTGTCGTAGCGGGGTTTAGAATCGATACAGGCTAAACGGTGTTGGGTCCAGCACTGGGGCTTTGCCCAGCAGCAGGTCGGCCGTCAACTCGGAAGACACCGGGCTTTCTGTCATGCCCCAACCGGTCGCGGTATTGATGACCAGGCCAGAGTATTCCTTGACGGTCGAAATGATCGGGTTTTCGTCCGGGGCGATCGCCATGGCGCCGCTCCACTGATCGATCAGTTTCGACTCGGCGAAGGCTGGGAATTCGACCTTCAGTTTTGCCAGCGAGGCATTGAGCTCTGGAAGATCAGGGGCCGCCGTCATCAGCCTGTTTTTCTCGAACGGCGACACTTCATCCAGCTTCCAGCTGGTTGGCTGAAGGAACGAATCGATCAACTGCTTGTTGAGCGAGACGTGAACCGGGAAGTCTGGGATGGCCAGCAGTGGCAGGTATTTGTAGCCATACATGAAGGACTCTTTGACCACCGGCGCAACCACGACGCGCGGCGAGGTGGCGTAGGTGCCGTCAGCCTGCTCGCGGAAGTAGATGTTCCCTGGCAACGCAACGTTACCGCCCGGAGCACGAGGTGCCGCGCTGATGATCTGCTGGGACTGGTAGGCAGGCAAGGTCGGTACATCGACCCCCAGGTTCTGCATGAACAGCCTGGACCAGGCACCGCCAGCCACGACGACGCGAGAGGTCTTGATGGCGCCCTTCTCGGTCACCACGTCGGAGATGGCACCTGCTTGGGTTTCCAGCCCACGCGCAGCGCAGTGGGTGTAGATGCGCACGCCCATTTTCTTGGCGTACTCGGCCATAACGTACGAGGCACGCTCGGCGTCCAGGCTGCCCGAGTCTTCCTCGAAGCCTGCGATCTTCCAGCTGGACGAGGCACCGCGCAGGCGCTGCTCAAGTTCAGTGCCTTGAATGATGCGGGTCTTGAAGGGGATGTCGGAGCCAACCTCACGGGTTTTGAGGTCGATCCACTTTCTGACGCCTTCCAGGTCTTCTTCATCGAAAGGCACTTCGACACGGCCTTGGGTGCGGTAGCTGGTGTCAGCACCAACCTTGGCATTCATCTCGCGCCAGCGTTGCTTGGCAAGGTGGTGCAACTGGAAGGTCGCATCCGGCATCTTGTAGGTCATGACCTGGCCATAGAACCGGCAGGACTGCTCGCCGGCAATGTCGCCTTTTTCAACGATGACGACCGACAGGCCACGCTCGACCAGGTTGATCGCGGTGGTCAGACCGAGAATGCCCGCGCCGATGACGACCACGTCTGCTTGCTTGGGCAGCACACCCTCGGTGCCTTCGACAAAACCGAACCGCGGTTTGCCGGGGATCAACCGACCCTCGCGCGTCAGCATAGGGGTAAGAATCCCCGCACCTGCCGCAGCTGCCACAACGCCGCCGCCAATCAAAAACTTACGCCTGGTCATTCCCATGACACTTTCCTTACCTAGCATTCAGTATCGGTTACATCAGCCCGAACAACGGGCGCATGCAAGGCCGACAGCCCACCTGGCCAACTATGCGGCCATTGTGTGAGGCTGACGGTTCAAATTGAGGGCGGCTATTCTGGTGATGCAGCACTGCGGGAGGAATCGCTGGGGGCAAATACTTAGTTCATGTATTTCGTAACTTTCATACAAAGGACATAAATAGTTGATATGGCGACGTGGCGACTGCGCAAGTGGCGCTGTCCAGACGTTGGCAATTAGCCGGTGACATCTTCTTTGAACTAATTGGTTAACCCTGCGCCCTAAGCCTGAGCAGCAAGACCATTGCCACTCACTAGGAAGGTTCGATCATTTATGAAACGTGAACAGATTGAAGGTGTTGCAGAGCAGGTAACCGGTAAAGCACAGAGCGCGGTGGGTCGGCTGATTGACGACCCTGCCCTGGAAGCTGAGGGTGATGGGCGCCAGGTCGCTGGCCAACTCACCAAAAGCTACGGTGACGCACTGAATAACGTGTCTACTTTTGTGAAAGAGAAGCCCATCGCAGCGCTGGCCATTGGTGCAGCCATCACGTTAGTTCTGAGCCGCCTGTTGCGGCGTTGAGCATGAGAGTTTACGGGCCTTTAATGCCAGTCAGTTAGGCGTTATCGCCGGTAATTGGGGCCGCGCAACGGCCCCCTTGGCCCTAACTGGCTGGCATCAGGTTGTGTTCTGGCATAATTCGGTATAGCCCTGCACTGACACCCAAGGAAGAAAGAATGTCGGAACATTCTGGGATGCTGGAACACCTCCTTCAACAACAACGCCAGCTGACATCAAAAAAACTGCTCTTCGTTTTACTAGGGGGTTTCTCGCTCACGCAAATACCCCACGCCTTCGCAGAAAACGCCAATGGCAAAAATCTCTACGTGCAACGATGTGCGGTATGCCACGGAGCAGATATCAAGGGAACCGGGGCGTTAGCCACTAAAAGCAACCCTCCCACACCTGACCTTACAACGGCTGCCTTCAAGAAACGCCTGAACGATTACCCAGGCGTTATTGTGACATCAGTGATACTTCGGCCAAATGGAAACTTGATTCCAAAGACGCTACAGGAGAACGGTGTGAAAATCCCGCCGCACGCCTGGAGCGTTCAGGATTTTCGCGATCTGAATCAATACATGACGGGTGTGATTTCAAGAACACGTTGATCTTGAGCGCACCGGCTAGCGTACTTAAAACGCCGGCACCACATCACCATGGTAGCGATCCAGGATGAACGCCTTCACCTGCGGCGAGTTCAACAGCGCCCCCAGCTTTTGCACCGCTGGGTCGTTGGCCTTGTCCCGGCGTACGTACAAGTAGTTGGCATACGGCGACTCAGCGCTTTCGATAAACAGCGCATCTTTGTGCGGCACCAGCTTGGCCTCCAGCGCGTAGTTGGCGTTGATCAGCGCCATGTCTACCTGGCCCAGTACGCGCGGCAGCATGGCGGCTTCAAGCTCCTTGAACTTCAGGTGCTTGGGGTTGCTGGTGATGTCGGCGGCGGTTGCCATGATGTTGCTCGGGTCCTTGAGGGTAATCAGCCCCTGCTTGGCGATCAAAAGCAGTGCGCGCCCGG
Source organism: Pseudomonas sp. B21-031 (assembly GCF_024748985.1). Lineage (NCBI taxonomy): Bacteria > Pseudomonadati > Pseudomonadota > Gammaproteobacteria > Pseudomonadales > Pseudomonadaceae > Pseudomonas > Pseudomonas sp. B21-031. Next base: position 3,458,242 of record NZ_CP087181.1, read on the forward strand.
AGTTGGTAGGGTCGTTGGGGATCGCGACGGTGGCGCCATCCTGCAGCTCGGCGACCGATTTTATCTTGCTGGAATAGGCACCGAACGGTTCGATGTGCACGGCCACGACCGGTACCTGATCGCTGCTCGGGCGGTCTTTCTGGTACGCCTCGTAATAAGGCTTGCTCTGGAAGTAGTTGGCGTCCAGTCGGCCCTCGTCAACCTGGCGGTCTGGCTGGATGTAGTCAGTGAACACCTTGACCTCGAGCTCCACCCCCTGCTTGGCCAATTCGGGTTTGAGGAACTCGAGGATTTCGGCGTGAGGCACGGGCACCACGGCGATCTTGAGCGTTTCGGCCTGTGCAGTACCGAGGGTGGCCGCCAACAGGGCAAGCGAAAGTGCAATGCGCTTCACGAGAGTGTTCCTTCGAATCGTTTGAGGGTGAAAGAGGACAGATCAAGGTCGGTGGAGCCGCGGGTGCACCACTGTGCAAAGGCTTCGCCCAAGGCAGCCGAGTGTTTGAAACCGTGGCCAGAACAGGCCGACACCACCAGGGTGTGCTTGAGCGTGGGGTGCTGGTCGATGATGAAGTGCCTGTCCGGGGTGACGGTGTAAGCGCACACGGCCGACTTGAGGACCTTGTCGGTAACCCCGGCAATACGGCCTTGCACTTGCTGCTCGTACATTGCGCGAGCTTGCTCGGCAGACACGCTGCGGTCGAGCAGGTCGGGCTGCGAAGCCGTGTGGTACTGGGCCGTGGCAATTTTCAAGCTGCCCTCGCCGGGCTGCGCAGGGAAGCCGTAGTTGATGTTGTTGTCGCCGCGCCCATGGGTGAGGATGAACGTGGGCGATGCGCCCTCCAGGCCTGCACCCGGCTCAAGCTCAAACCAGAACAGCATTTGCCGGTAGACACTCAGCAACCGGTCGAAGGGCTCACCCAACAACCCGCCCGCCCAGTTACCGGCGCTGAACACCAGCTTGCCGGCCTTGACCGTGCGCAGGTTGGTGGTAACCGTGACGCCGTGCTCATCCGAACTGATGCCGGTCACCGTTTCGCCAGTGTGCAATGTGGCGCCGTGCTGCGCTGCCAAGCGCAACTGCACCTCGATGCAGCGCTCGGGGCGCACGAAACCGCCACCGGGCTCGAAGTAGCCGATCGCGTCATCGCGCACGTGTGCGAATTGTGGGAAGCGCTGGCGGATTTGCTTGGCATCGAGCACTTCGTGTTCGATGCCATAGGCCTTGGCCAACCCGATGGTGCGCAGGGTGAAGTCGCTTTTATCGTCGGGGTCGAAGTCGGGGCTGGACGTCAGTGCGAGCAGGCCAGACTGTTCGAACAACGACTCGCCGGACAGCGCTTCCAGTTCTCGCCAGAGCTGCTGGGCCCGTTTGACGATGGGCACATACTGCGCGCCCTCGCCTACAGAAAGCCGGGTGATGCGTGTATCGCCGTGGCTTGAGCCAAGGGTATGCGGGGGGTGATAGCGGTCGATACCGACCACATCGACACCCGCCTTGGCCAACTGATACACGGTGGCGGCGCCCATGGCGCCCAGACCGATGACGATGACTTCACAGTGCTCCACGGGCAGCGCTCGCTCAAAAAGGCGCTAGTTGAAAGCAGGCAGGCTCGGGAGACAAAGAATTAAAGGGTATATCGTTATGCCTATGTGTTCTCTGGAAGGCCTGAGCCAGAGCGGGTCCAGACTTTCAGGAGCCGGCTTGCCGGCTCCCATAGGCCTCACCTGAATCAATTCTTGACCTTGGTGCCTTCAATCCAGGTGGTTGATGCACACCACCTTAGGCTGGGTCATGTCCTCATAGGCAAACCGCACCCCTTCGCGGCCCAGGCTACCGTATTTGAAGCCCCCAAACGGCATGGCGTCGAAGCGGTAATCGGAGGAGTCGTTGATCATCACACCACCGGCCTCGATCCGCCGTGCCAGCTTCAGCGCCGTCGACAGGTCTCGGGTGAATACCCCTGCATGCAGGCTGTATTCCGGGGCATTGGCCAGGGCAACGGCCTGGTCGAGGGTGTCGAACGGCTCCAGGATTACTACGGGGGCGAACACTTCCTGCAGCCAGATACGGCTGTCGTGGCTGACCCTTTCCAGTACCGTAGGTGCGTACAGAGCACCTTGCCGGCGATGACCGCAGAGCAGCGTCGCGCCCTGCCCCAGCGCTTCTTCTACAAGTTGCTCGGTACGGCGAGCCGCCTGCTCGGTAACCATAGGGCCGACATCCGTGTCCGGGCTGGCGGGGTCACCCAGCTGCAAAGCCCTGGATTGCGCGACGAACTGCTCGCGGAAGGCTTCGTACACCGCGCGCTGCACCAGAATCCGTTGCGTGCCGATGCAGTTCTGCCCCGCCGCCCAGAAGGCCCCAGAGACACAGGACTCCACGGTCGGCCCCAGGTCGCAGTCTTCCAGCACCAGTACAGGCGCATTGCCACCCAGGTCCATGGCGAGCTTTTTGAGCCCTGCGCTGCGGGCGATCGATTCGCCGGTGGCAAAGCCGCCGGTAAACGAAATCATGCGCACCTCACGCAACTCGACCAGCGCCTTGCCCAGTTCGACACCACCGGTTGCCGTGGTCACCACGTTTTCGCCAAGCCCGGCCTGCACCAGGCAATCGACCAGTTTCAACGCCGACAACGGCGCCAGCTCGGACGGTTTTAGGATCACCGCATTGCCCCCGGCAATCGCCGGGCCCAGCTTGTGCGCCACCAGGTTCAGCGGGTCGTTGTAGGGCGTGATCGCGACAATCAGGCCCAGCGGTTCGCGGCTGAACCAGCCTTGGCGGGCTTCGGACCCTTCATAGGCTTCGAACGGCACCACCTCGCCGGCATTGCGCCGGGCTTCTTCGGCGGACAGCTTCAGCGTGTTCACACATCGCTTCACTTCCTTCTGGGCCTGACGCAGGGTTTTACCGGCTTCGGCCACGATCAAGTTGGCGAACGCAGCCGCATCGGCTTCGACCAACCGCGCAGCTTCTTCAAGAATGCGCGCGCGACGGTGCCGGGGCATCGCTGCACTCTCAAGGCACCCCGCCCGTGCGCGTGCCAGCAAGGCGGGCACGGCCGTGGCGTCCAGATTGGGCACACGCCCCACCAGACGGCCGTCGAAAGGGCTGAACACGTCGATGTGGCTCGGCGCTACAGCGTGAACACTGGCCATGCGAGATACGCTCATAAAGGCTCCGTTACTGACGCGGGGTGGTGTGCAGGGCGATGATGTCGGAGAGCAAGGCATAGGCGGTTTCGATACGCCCTGCGCCCGGCCCGGACACCGTGACCGCTCCCAGCAGCGCGCTGTTGAACGACACCGCATTGACCGCGCCATTGATGCCGGCAAGCGGATGATCGAGCGGCAACAAACGCGCTTCGACACTCGCGGACACCGTGCCGTCAGTGCCCTTGCTGGCAGCGCCGATCAGTTTCCAGCACTGCCCCGTGGCATGCGCCTTGACGATATCCGACGCACTGATGCCGCTGATGCCCGAGCACACCACGTCGCTGACGCTCAAGCGCGCATCCAGCAACTCGTTGGCCAGGATCACCACTTTCAGGCGCACATCAAAGCCTTCGACATCTGCCGTCGGGTCGGCCTCTGCGTACCCCAGTTGCTGCGCCTGGGCCACCGCCTCCGCGAACGACATGCCGTCTTTCATGCGGGTCAGCACGTAGTTGGAGGTGCCGTTCAGAATGCCTTCGAAGCCTTGAATCTGCGCACCTGCCAGGGCCTGCTTGGCCAAGCGGATCACCGGGGTGCCGCTCATGACCGCGCCTTCGTATTCGAACGCGACATTGTGGCGGCGCGCCAGCGCCTTCAGCTCGGCGCCGTGCAATGCAATCGGCCCCTTGTTGGTGGTTACCACATGGATGCCGCTCTCCAGCGCCCAGCGGCAGAAGGTGGCCGCCGGCTCGCCATCGACCGGGTTAGTGAAGGTTGCCTCGGCGATGATATCGGCGCCGGACTGCTTGATGACGGTCTCGTTGAACGCCTCGGCAGTGCCCCCTGCAATCAGGGCGAGCGCGCCCTTTTCGGCGGGCAAGGCTGCCAGCGCGGCAGCGTCCAGGCCATTGCGGTCGACCACCGAACCGAGGTACAGGTCGGTGACGCCGACGATCTTCAGGCTGAAGCCGAGGGTGCCCTGCCAGCTGTCATTATGGGTTGCGATCAACTGGGCCAGGCCTCTGTTGACACCGCCAAAACCGACCAGGGCAATGTTGTATTCAGTCACGAAGGCATTCCTTTTTGCTGTTGTTTGATGGGCCTAGCGTACGAGCCGGCTACGGGCAGTTGAATAGGCCAAAGTGCCGTATTTATTGGGCGATCTGCCCACGGTGCGAAATGGCCGCCGCCGAGAAAACCCTCAGTGCTTTAGTGAGCAGGTGCGCATCATTTATCAGCGAAAATAGCCAGCCAACGATCCGGCGGGCGAACAGGTCAATAACTGCCGTCATGTGACCAAATCACTTAGTAAAGCCCGAAGAAATGAAATAAGTGCTAACACTTTTATTGAGAACAACGCTCAACGACCTGCGATAAATAATTGAACAGCGCGCACCACCTCACTGCAATCAAACCGTGAGCCTGTAAGAACTTTCTTACACATCATCCCGATCACTGCTTACTGATTCGGACAAGCACCTTTAGTTAGAGCACTCAACACAACATATATTACGTTTAAAGAGTGCGAGGTCGAGCTGCAGTTATTCAGCGACGTGATGCCCCACTTTTGGCGTTGTACGCCAGCAGCAATGCCTTTCATCCACTCGAAATCGTCAACACCGCCAACGCAACCCGCCAGCTATGGCCCGCGCGGACCGGGCGGCAACCGGTAATGTGACCAGGAGATCTACTTATGAAGAGCGTGCCCGAACAGGCCTACGCAAAAGGGCATGTCGATGCCCAAGAATCGCCTTCACTGAGCGAGCTATTCCCGCAAGTCGATGCCCTGGGATTCGACACCCGCTCGAACACAGGCAACCCCATCCACGACATCGCCTCGCCGCTGCTCGGCCTGGTCATTCGCATGGAAGGTACCGAGCAGTATGGCCATGTCGAGCAGCTGTACGCTCATGTCAAAACCATGATCCATGGAATGGTCGAGGAAGTGCGCCAACTTGAGCACTGCGATGAAGGTGACCGTGTAGTGTTCTCCTACTGCCTGTGCTGCGTGGTGGACGAAGCGGTGATGGCCACACCGTGGGGACGCGAGTCGCCCTGGAAGGCGCAGTCCTTGCTCAGCGCCATCCATCAAGAGACCTGGGGCGGCGAGAAATTCTTCAGTGTGCTCGAACGCCTGCTAGAGGCGCCGGAGAATCGCTATGACCTGTTCGTGTTCCTGTTCTGGTGCCTGGCATTGGGCTACCGAGGCAAGTATGCCAACCAAACCAACGGCGATCAGGAGCTGGATATCTGGATGAATCGCTTGCACGAGCGAATCATTGAGCTGCGCGGCAGCCGGCCTACCGCCGAACGTTTGACCGATCCTTTCACCAACGTGGCACCCCGGCACTATCGCATGAACCGTCAACTGCCCTGGTGGACACCGTGGGCGGTCATGGGCGTGTGCTGCACCGGCATCTATCTGTACTTCACCACCAAACTCAACGGCATTACCCAACAGGTGTTGGCATCACTGCAGACCATGCTCCAGCAATAACTTCAGCAAGGCTGTCTTGATATGACTCAACAGCCACCGTACCTATAGGCACGGCGAGTACGGTTATGCCAATAAAAATAAATAGCGCCGCATTTAGAGAAACTTCCTACAACTTTTTAGGACGTGATAACGGCGACCTGGAATGGATTCCTCGCTACGGTCTTGAGTGCACTGATGCCGCGCGTTCTATATACGCGTTCGGCCCCATGAACCTGCCCGAAAGGATGAACAGCAGGAGTTCGCATGAGCAACTTGAATGATGTGCAATTCACCTTCAGCACACCCGCCGATGAGGCAATAGCGTTTGATGTGGTGTCGTTCGAACTGACCGAAGCAGTCAGCGAGTTGTACCGCCTGGAAGTCGAACTGGTCAGCTTCGCCGACGACGCCGACTTCGCCACCCTTCTCGACCAACCCGCCGTGCTGACCATCTGGCAACAGCAGCAACCCGTGCGCCATGTCCACGGCCTGATCAGCAGTTTCGAACAAGGCAAAACCGGCCACCGCCGCACTCGCTACCGCGCCGTGATCGAGCCACAACTGGCCCGCGCAGGCCTGCAGTCCGATTGGCGCATCTTCCAGCACCGCCCGGTCCCGCAGCTGTTAGAGGAACTGTTCCGCGAGCGCCAGTGGGGAACACTGACGCAGTACGTGATCAACCCACACCAGAACCGCGAATTCTGCGTCCAGGCCGGCGACCTGGACCTGGGTTTCTTCTGGCGCCTGTCGGCCGAGGAAGGCTTGATCTGCACCTTCGAGCACAGCGCAGCCAACCACGTGGTGATCCAGACGGATCACATCAGCAATTTCGGTAGCCTGGAAGGCGAGCCAGTATTGTATGTCGCCAACCGCGGCGGCATGGAGCAGCAACCCTGCCTGCGCCACTTCGCCTACCGCGAACAGGTACGCACCAGCAAGCAGGTCCAGCGCGACTACACCTTCACCCACCCACGCTACAACCATGAGCACACCATGTTCCCTCAGGACATGGGCAATCAAAGCAACGACTACGAACGCTACGACTACCCTGGCCGCTACAAGCACGACAATGCCGGTAAGCCGTTCACCCAGACCAAAGTCACTGCCCTGTTCGGCGATGCCCGCGTGGCCGAAGTCGAAGGCGATGATGCTCGCCTGCAACCGGGTATTGCATTCGAGCTGACCGGCCACGCCCGCGAGGACATGAACATCCTCTGGCGCCCCCTGCGCATTACGCACAAGGGCCGCCAGTTTGCGGCACTGGAAGAGGATGCTGCCGAAGCCGAAGTCGGCACGTCCTACACCCTCACTGCGACCTTGATCCCGGCAGTGGTCGAATGGCACGCCCCTGCCCGCCCCAAACCGGTAATCGAAGGCCCGCAGATGGCCAAGGTAGTCGGGCCACCCGGTGAGGAAATCTACTGCGACGAGCACGGCCGTGTGCGCGTGCAATTCCCCTGGGACCGTCTCGGCCAGGACGATGAGAAAAGCTCGTGCTGGGTGCGGGTCACTCAAGCCTGGGCCGGCGCCACCTGGGGCCACATGGCCATTCCCCGGATTGGTCAGGAAGTGGTGGTCAGTTTCCTCAACGGCGACCCCGATCAGCCGATGATCACCGGGCGCAGTTATCACATCGTCAACCGCCCGCCGTACCGGCTGCCTGAGTTCAAGGCACTCAGTCCGATCCGCAGCAAGGAGCACCACGGCAAGCGCCACAACGAACTGCGCCTGGACGACACCACCGGGCAGATCAGCGCGGCGTTGATGAGTGACCACGACCACTCGGCACTGAACCTCGGTTACCTCACCCATCCTCGTCTCTTTGGCGGCAAGCCGCGTGGGCAAGGTTTCGAGCTGCGCACTGATACCCACGGCGTGCTACGCGCCGGCGGTGGCCTGCTGCTGACCACCGAGATGCGTGCTCGCGCCAGTGAACACCATACGGACCTCGTCGAAACCGCCGAGCGCCTGAAGGTCGCCCAGGAGTACCACAGTACCTTCGCCAGTGAAGCCCGCGATCACCTGGCCCAGGAAGGCGGCGATCAGGATGAGGTGGGCGAAGCCCTCAAGGCCCAGCACGACGCCATTCGCGGCAGCGGTGGCAACCCTGAAGCCAACCGCTTCCCCGAGCTGGCCGACCCGCAACTGGTGATTGCCAGCCCAACCGGCATCGCCACTACCACACCGCAATCCACCCACATCGCCAGCGGCGAACACCTGGGCCTGAGCACCGGCGGCCACACCAGCATGGCCATTGGCAAACGCCTGCTGATCAGTGCCAGTCGGGGCGTACGGCAGTTCGTACAGAGCATGGGCTGGCGACTAGTCGCGGCCTCCGGCGACATAGACCTGAAAGCGCTCAAGGACAACATCAACCTCCTAGCCAAGCTCAAGGTCAGCGTCACCGCCGAACGCATCACCCTCAGCGCCAAGGAGGAGTTGGTCATCCAGGCCGGCGGCAGCAGTACGACCTACAACGCGGGCGGGATCCTGCACGCCACAGCCGGCGAGTACACGGCTCATGCCACCGGCTTCATCTACAAAGGCTCGAAAAGCGAAGCAGCAGCGTTTCCCGAAGAGCCGAAAGCAGGCAAGGGCAATCTGGAGCTGTTTCAGCATTATGCGAGCCGCCATGCCTACGAGATGGCGGACTACCGCGTCGAAGATGCACTCGGCAGGGTGTTCACAGGAAAACTGGACAGCGAAGGCTTCGCCAGCGTGGCAGGGCTCGCCTCCGGACCGGCCAAGGTGACGCTGGGGAAGGACCCGACTGACACCTGGTCGCCAGCGAGTGAAATCAAAGAAGCCAGCGAAACCGCTTCGAGCTCAACAACCGCTGAGCTTGCAACCAAGGCAGTTGAGCAGGTTGCAAAAGCGATTCTCTCGAACGCTGCCGCACTCAATTCCTCAGGCGCCGATGGACTGCTCAGTCAATCCCTGAAGAACCCCGTCACTGACGAGCTGAAAACCTCGGCCACCGCCACCTTGGGGAAACCAAGACTATGACTACGGCACCAGCTGCTCGTCCGCACGAAACGGCCGTCGCCCCTATCAGAGAAATTCCCCCGGAAGACATAGAAGAGGGAGCAAATACTGTCGACCTCTGGCTAAGGCAACTCAGCGAAAACAGACTGACCCTCGCTGATCTGAAAACCGTCGCAGAGTTCATCCCTATCGCCAACAACATCATGGCGGCGGTAGACGCCGTTGGCGACATTATCGTACTCACAGAAAGCAAGGACAAAAACGTACTCGACTGGGTCAGCCTCGGGATAAATCTGATTGGAATAATCCCAATTCCACCCACAATGGCCTTTGCTAGAAAAAGCCTCAGACCTGCCCTGCACCTGGTCAAACAGCAGGTCAAGGCCAACCCCAAAGCAGCACTCGGTGAAGCACTGATTACCGTACTAACCGGGCACCTCAACGCGACAATCCTCGGCGAACTGGAAAATTTCGTCATGCATGCTCAAGCCGCATTGTCTGAGCTACTTGCGGAATGCGGGAAAAGAGGCAAGGCAATCATGCTTACGATTGCCAGCGGCGTTGACGACTTCCTGAGGGGGCAGCTGAAGCACAAGCCAGCCGCCAAAGGCGAGGACCTTTCCTTACTGGAGCAGCTTGCAAAGCATGCAACGCTACCCATTGAAGTGGCTACCGTTGCCACTCTCAACCAGTTATCCCAGATCATACCGCCCTACATAAAAGCCATTGGCTTCAAGTACGTTGGACTACTCAGGCAACTGGCTACCGAGGTTGAGCAAAGCCTCAAGAACCTCGGTAATGCAAACACCGAGCATAGCATTGCCTATCTGTTGACCATGCTGGCCAAGGCCGCTCAACGCAAGCGCACCCACCTCAACAGCAGCGTTCCGCCAACTGGAATCAGACAAGCCAAAGGTGTTAGCCGCCAACATGAGCTGGGTGCGGTCAACAGACAGCCTGGTCCGAGGAATGAGCCAAAACCCGCGAAGAACGGCACATGCCCTTGCACGGGAAAAAGCATCACGTTTGCAAAGGGCTCGGAACAGCTTATCCATACCGACTTTACTCTCCCTGGACCGTTTCCAGTTTCGTGGGTGCGCAACTACCGATCCAGTCAGTCTGCGCTCGATAGCGGCCCACTGGGTGCACGGTGGATATCCCCCTTCACCGTGCACTTTGAAATCACCGATGACGCCCTTTGCTATCAGGCTTCCGATGGCCGTTCGCATAACTATCCGCTGCCCAAAGTCGGAAAATTCCATCATGACCCTATTGAGGAAATAGTACTCGTCCGTACCAGCGAACGGACCCTGTCGCTGGCCTGTGGGCATCGGGTTGAAGAGCAATATGAGCGCATCGGCAACGTCTTCCGTCTTATCGCAATACGCCACCGTGGCGGCGCTAGAATCGCTCTCCATTACGAGCACTTTCACAAGGGTACTCATGTCCTGTCGGACCTACTGACCTATCAGAACGACCAGGTCCATCAGCACATCCATACCCGTCTTGATCCAAGCGGACGCATTGCCAGCCTATGGCTGATGAACGACGGCGAATCGCTACGGCAATTGGCCGAATATGACTACAGCGCAGACGGTGATCTCGTATCCGCACGCGATGAGCATGGCAGACAGTGGGGCTACACCTATCAACACCACCTGATCACTCGATACACCGACCGTACTGGGCGGGCCATGAACCTAGAATGGCTCGGCGAGGGGGCTGACGCCAAAGCCATTCACGAGTGGGCAGACGATGGCAGCCACGAAGTACGACTTGAGTGGGACAAGAACATCCGTCTTACCTACGTGACGGATGCGCTTGGCAACGAAACCAAGCACTACTACAACCTTCAAGGCTACACCTACCGCATCGTCCACCCCGACGGCAACGAGGAGTGGTTCTTCCGCGACGATGCGATGAATGTGGTCCAACACGTACATCGCGACGGCAGTATCGACCACTATGCCTACGATGAGCGCAGCAACCTGCTGCAGCACACCCGACCGGACGGCACGTCGATCCACCATGCCTACGATGATCTCGACCAGCGCTTCAAAACACGAGATCCAGAGGGTGGGCTATGGCGCTATGACTACGATCAGCGCGGCAACATCATCGAAGCCATCGACCCACTGGAGAACAAAACCCAGTACACCTACAACAGCGACAATCTGCCCATCGCCATCATTGATGCCAACGGCGGTGAGAAGAAGCTGGCGTACAACGGCGACGGACAGCTGGCCAGCTACACGGACTGCTCGGGCAAGACCACACAGTGGAAGTACGACACGTTCGGGCAACTGGCCAAGCTCACCAACGCTGCCAGCGAGGTAACCGAATATCACTATGAAGCGGGCAACCTGAGCCGTGTGGTATATCCCGACAAGACTCAGGACCGCTTCGACTATGACGCCGAAGGCCGACTGCTCAGCTTCACCGACCCGCTGAATCGGCGTACCCGCTGGGACTACAACGAAGGCGGACTGCTTCATCAGCGCCACAATGCCAACGACACCACCCTCACCTACCACTGGGACAAGCTCGGCCAGCTTGTACGTCTGCGCAACGAAAACAACAGCGAGGCCAGTTTCAAGTACGACCCCGTGGGCCGCCTGATCAAGGAGACCGGCTTCGACAAGCAGGTCACCGACTACCTCTACGACAACAGCAGCGACCTTCCCACCCGCCGCCTCGACGGTGACCGTATCACTCAATTCGAGTACGACCCCATGGGTCGGCTGGTCGAAAGCAACGCGGGCCAACGCGGTGGCAAGGTATGGGAGACCGAAACGTTCGCCTACGACGGCAATGGCAGGTTACTGCTCGCCGAGAACAAGGACTGCAAGCTGCAGTGGTTCTATGACCTGGCGGGCAACAACACCCGCGAGCATCAGCACTTCAAGTACATGAAGCAGCCGAAGGTCGCCGTGTTCACCCACGAGTACGACGCACTCAACCTGCGGATTGCCACCACACGGCCTGATGGCCATCGCGTCAGCTGGCTCACCTATGGCAGCGGTCATTTGCTCGGCCTCAAGTTCGATGAGCGTGAACTGATCAGCTACCAGCGTGACGACTTGCACCGCGAGATTGGCCGAGAGCAAGGCAATGGCCTGATTCAGCGTCAAACCTGGAGCCCGAATGGGCAACTGCTAGAACAGACCCTGGTACACCGTGGTGCCACTAAGCGCATTGCAGCTCGCAACTACCGATACGACGAAAGTGGCCAACTCACCCGCGTCACCGATCTGAATCGGGGTGACACACACTACCGCTACGACCCGGTGGGCCGGCTCCTCGAAGCCACCCACAACTACAACAAGGAAATTTTCGCCTTCGATCCAGCGAGCAACCTGCTGGACCCCGAAGCGCCGCCGGGACCGAACCCGCACTCCCCCCGCAAGGTCAACGACAACGTGCTGCGCAGCTACTGTGGCACGCAGTACCGCTATGACGAGCGCGGTAATTTGCTGGAGCGGATCGAAAACGGCAAGAGCGGCCACTTCGTGTGGGACCTCTACAACCGGTTGCGGTGTTATGAAGACGACCGCTTGATTGTCGATTTTGCCTATGACGCATTAGGCCGACGCCTGTACAAACACTCACGCTCCAAGTACCGGGATCGCCCCCAAGCAGGACCAATGTGGAACGAGAATGCTCGGCGACAGCGGGACGAAGAGCTGGGGTGTGGCTTTACGTGGTTCACGTGGGATGGCGATACGCCTGCCACGGAGTGTCGTGATCGAGAGGAACGGGGTGGGAGTACCACTCACTACGTGTTCGAGCCGGGGACGTTCGTACCGGTAGCCCAAGCTGTAGCCAACGCTGTTATGGACCTGCTACCTCAGCCCCTCTATGGCGATCATTACAGTGTTGACCTAGACCCAGTGTGGCAGCACAAACCAATACCAATGCCAATTGATACCTTCGCTTGGTATCAGTGTGATCAGTTGGGCACCCCTATGGAGGTTACCGACTCATGTGGTGACACCGCTTGGCTGGGGACGTATAAAAGCTGGGGCATGGCTGAAGAGAAAGTAAGCAAAAATGGAAAAAATGCAGAAATTCGCAACCCATTGCGCTTTCAAGGCCAATACTTTGACACTGAAACAGGACTACACTACAACCGACATCGCTACTACGATCCAAAACCCGGAAGATACTCCGGAAAGGATCCTATCGGTTTCTCGGGCGACATTAATCTCTACACTTATTCGCCCAACCCCATCAGCTGGATCGATCCACTCGGACTCCAGCGCAAGCCATGTCCATGCGAGGGCCAAATTAGAACTGACGATGGGCGCCTTCGAAACGCAGACGGAACCTTTGCATTCGACGGAGGCCCCAAACGATCAGCTTCAAATACGACTCACGGCAACAGCCGAGACAGCACAGCCCCTGCGACTCTATATGCACTCTACGACAGAGACGACAACTTTAGGAAGTGGGGAATATCCCAAGACCACAACACAAGATATACTTCAGCCGAGCTAAACGGGGGGAAAATAAGACCACTTCGCAGCGGCCCCCGTGCAGAGATGATAAATAGAGAGCGAAGGCTCGTAGAGCGATTCCCAGGTCCAGACAATAAGGAACCCTGGGCCGGCAAAAGACGAAAATAGAGGAATTATCATGAAGATTACCATAGGCGCACAGTATGGCGATTCGGCCTCGGATAAAAAGGTTCACCCCATCAAGAGGAACCTAACCGACTGCCTCACAAATTCTTTACAGGGTGAGTATTTCCAGAAAATTGAGGAAATCGGCCTAGTCCTGAGAACGTCCGGCTCAATATGGAAGTTCGAACCACCAGGGGTGAGCAAAGTCAGACACTCCAGCAAACACAACTCAATAACGGCAGACATTGTAATAGCCGAAAGCGAATGGAAGAACCAAACAACCGACGAAATAAAAACAACCATCGCCAAATATATACGCGAATGCTTTCTACTAATACTCGAAAGAGCCGAAAAAAACAAAGAAATAACAAGCAAGGAAAGATACCTGAACGACCTATCAGCTGGGCTAGATGATTTTTTAAGCCCAAAAAATCCACAACCGACAATTGAAAATACATAGGGAGAACTTACATCTTGACCAGAATCGTTCGACGAGGCGACCAAACAAGCCATGGCGGCATGGTTATTTAATCTATCCCACACACGAACCTTAACGGCAAACCAATGGCAGGCAAAGGCAACATGGTCTTCTGCCCTCTATGCAAAAGCGAGTTCCCAATCATCGAAGGCAGTGACACATACCGCGTCAATGGCATCCCCGTTGCGCTCGACGGCATGAAGACCGCGTGCGGCGCCAGCCTGATCGCCAGCGCTTCACACGGCAGCGTCCATCGCTGAGTCAAACGACCCAGCGAGGGTAGGCGAACAACAGACATCCCAGCAGTATGTCTGTTGCCGCCACTCCCAACCTAAAATTGAGAGCTGATCAGGCTGTTCTCCATAGCGGCAATGTACGTGTACCGATGGAGCGCGGCACGAGAATGGGCTTCAAACGGAAGGTATGGGACCCGAACATCCGCCTGACCCACATCGTAGATGCCAACGGCAATGAAACCCAGCATTTCTGTGACATCCTTGGCTATCCCTATCGCATCAGCCATCCCGACAAGAACGAGGAATGGTTCTTCCGCGATACCGCCAAAAACGTTGTACAACACGTCCATCGCGACGGTAGCACTGACCGCTTCGCCTACGATGAGCGCAGCAACCTGCTGCAGCACACCCGACCGGACGGCACATCGATCCATCACGCCTACGATGATCTCGACCAGCGCTTCAAAACACGAGATCCAGAGGGTGGGCTATGGCGCTATGACTACGATCAGCGCGGCAACATCATCGAAGCCATCGACCCACTGGAGAACAAAACCCAGTACACCTACAACAGCGATAATCTGCCCATCGCCATCATTGATGCCAACGGCGGTGAGAAGAAGCTGGCGTACAACGGCGACGGACAGCTGGCCAGCTACACGGACTGCTCGGGCAAGACCACACAGTGGAAGTACGACACGTTCGGGCAACTGGCCAAGCTCACCAACGCTGCCAGCGAGGTAACCGAATATCACTATGAAGCGGGCCACTTGAGCCGTGTGGTTTATCCCGACAAGACTCAGGACCGTTTCGACCATGACGCCGAAGGCCGACTGCTCAGCTTCACCGACGCGCTGAATCGCCGAACCCGCTGGGACTACAACGAAGCCGGACTGCTTCATCAGCGCCACAATGCCAACGACACCACCCTCACCTACCACTGGGACAAGCTCGGCCAACTCGTACGTCTGCGCAACGAGAACAACAGCGAAGCCAGTTTCAAGTACGACCCCGTGGGCCGCCTGATCAAGGAGACCGGCTTCGACAAGCAGGTCACCGACTACCTCTACGACAACAGCAGCGACCTTCCCACCCGCCGCCTCGACGGTGACCGCATCACTCAATTCGAGTACGACCCCATGGGTCGGCTGGTCGAAAGCAACGCGGGCCAACGCGGTGGCAAGGTATGGGAGACCGAAACGTTCGCCTACGACGGTAATGGCAGGTTACTGCTCGCCGAGAACAAGGACTGCAAGCTGCAGTGGTTCTACGATCTTGCGGGCAACAACACCCGCGATCACCAGCACTTCAAGTACATGAGACAGCCGAAGGTTGCTGTGTTCACCCACGAGTACGACGCCCTCAATCTACGGGTTGCCACCACACGGCCTGATGGCCATCGCGTCAGCTGGCTCACCTATGGCAGCGGTCACCTGCTCGGCCTCAAGTTCGATGATCGTGAACTGATCAGCTACCAGCGTGACGACTTGCACCGCGAGATTGGCCGTGAACAAAGCAATGGCCTGATTCAGCGTCAAACCTGGAGCCCGAATGGCCAACTGCTAGAACAGACCCTGGCACACCGTGGTGCCACTAAGCGCATTGCAGCTCGCAACTACCGATACGACGAAAGTGGCCAACTCACCCGCGTCACCGATCTGAATCGGGGTGACACACACTACCGCTACGACCCGGTGGGCCGGCTCCTCGAAGCCACCCACAACTACAACAAGGAAATTTTCGCCTTCGACCCGGCGAGCAACTTGCTGGACCCCGACGCGCCACCGGGACCGAACCCGCACTCACCGCGCAGGATCAACGACAACGTACTGCGCAGCTACTGCGGCACGCAGTACCGTTACGACGAGCGCGGCAACCTGGCCGAGCGGATCGAGAATGACAAAAAGGGTCGATTTGTATGGGATCTCTATAACCGTCTACGGCGCTATGAAGACGACCGGCTGAGTGTCGATTTCGCCTACGACGCACTGGGTCGTCGCCTCTACAAACACTCACGCTCCAAGTACCGGGACCGCCCCCAAGCAGGGCCTGTGTGGAACGAAAATGCGCGGCGGCAGCGGGACGAAGAGCTAGGCTGTGGTTTTACGTGGTTCACGTGGGATGGCGATACGCCTGCCACGGAGTGTCGTGATCGAGAGGAACGGGGTGGGAGTACCACTCATTACGTATTTGAGCCGGAGACGTTCATACCTGTAGCCCAGGCTGTTACTAACTCAACGCTGGAGCTTCTGCCACAGCCCATCTATGGTGATCATTACAGCATTGATCGGGATCCGGTCTGGCAACACAAACCAACACCACGGCCGATTGATACGTTTGCCTGGTACCAGTGCGATCAGCTGGGCACCCCCATGGAGCTTACTGATGCAAATGGAGAAATTACTTGGAAAGGAATCATTAAAGCGTGGGGGCTGTCCGAACCGATTCCAAGCAGCAAAGAACCAGCACCAGCGGCTCAGAACCCACTTCGCTTCCAAGGCCAGTATTATGATACTGAGACCAGATTGCACTACAGTCGTTACCGCTTCTATGACCCTGCAGTGGGTCGATTCATAAGCAAGGATCCAATTGGCCTCGTTGGCGGAACTAATCTTTATCAGTATTCTCCAAATCCTGTTCACTGGATTGATCCGTTAGGGCTGGCACCACGCGGGCCGGTCCCAGGCGGGAAAGGTCCACATAACGAAGTCATCGCGGCGTGGGGTAGAGAAGTCAGAGCCAACGGAGGTAGAGTTCTCGCAGGCGGAGGCGTTCTCAAGGAGACTCTGATTCCCACCCCAGGTGGACACAAAGGCGGAAGGCGTGCTGATATTATCTTTGAAGAGGGTGACGGCAAGCTAATCTATGGCCAGGTGGGCCGAACCTACGTCAATGGCGAACCAGTTAAGCGCGAGGCTCTAGCGATGGATGATTTGCGCAGTAAAACACAGGGCGCTGACGTTCCAGTCGAAGTCCAATTTCGCGCATACTGTCCCTGCAAGGATAAGAAGTGATGGACATCAACATTTTCATAAAGCTTAACGAGCTCATTCACCTCAACAAAGAGCTAATCAAGAGCACCAACCTGACGCTTTATGGTGCATACAGCCCTGAAGCCAGGTACCAACCACTCTCCATGGACAATGATAACTCGTGGATAGCAGCTTCAAAACTGGACCTATTACTTGGGCATAAGTCAAACGACTCAAAGATCCGGGAATTACAACAATCCGAAGTACTAAGAGAGCAGCGCATAAATTTCGTAACAATACAGTTTGGAGGGGAAGATGAATTTGCCCTCGGAGCAAGTCGCTACAGCGCAGACCCCTCCCCGACTTCCAGGATAGTCAATAAAGAGTTAAGAAAGCTACTCAATAAACTTGCACACACTGGAGTTAAGACTTGCCACGGAGACATCATTGAAAACCACTTCTGGACGGATGGCGCTCTTGCCTGCGGGAAGCAATGGCACCGTTTCCTAAGGACAGGAATTTACCAGAAAAAAAATAGTGAAGATGGCTACAGGCCCGCATTATGAAAATGACACCAAGCCACCAACGTCCAAGCTGATAGCACACCAGCTATTGAATGGGAGTTCCTTATCATGAAAGCCGTCGCAAGACTTGGAGACACAACTGACCATAACGGAAAAATTCTTGGTTCCATCCCTCACACCAACCTCAACGGCAAACCTATGGCCGGCAAAGGCAACATGGTTTTCTGCCCTAGATGCAAAGGTGAATTCCCCATCATTGAGGGCAGTGATACCTACCGCGTCAACGGAGTGCCCGTCGCGCTCGACGGTATGAAGACTGCCTGCGGGGCAAGCTTGATTGCCAGCGCATCACACGGCAGCGTCCATAGCTGAGCCAACTCGGCAAATGGAGCGGCGGCAACAGACATCCCTGCAGTATGTCTGTTGCCGCCGCTCCGACCTGCGATCAAAGCCTGATTGGCCTGTACGGCGTTACGTCAGTACTCGTGCTCCGATGGAAGGCGACACGACGATGGACTTCAAACAGAAGAGTATCTGTCCTACGGTGCGCCGAAAGCTTGGAGCCATTGGCCTGCAAGATCCGCCATCTTCACCGCCGCCTACCTGCCGAATACACAGATATCAGCGCCTTCGCTTTCCAAGCCTAGGTCCGCCGACCGCCATCTTTCTGGCTGCTCCGAGACGTTGAGCGCATCCGCTCCACAATGTCATGCTTTGCAGCGCAGGCAGCCGTCCACCTGCACTCATCGCAGCCGGAGCAACATGTTCGTAGTCAAGCCGCCTTCCAAGGCCACTCTCAGCAACCATTCCCACAAAGACCGTTCAAGCTATGCGCGTCCTCTCCAGTGGTTGCTGCTTTCTGGAGGCGCACAATGAACCCGCGTCAGCTCCAATGCTTCCTCGCCGTCGCCGAAGAACGCCACTTCACTCGTGCCGCCGATCGCCTCCACATAGAGCAATCCCCGCTCTCCCGAACCATCCGTGACCTAGAACACGACCTCGGCGTCACTCTGTTCGAACGTGGCGCCGGCATCGGTACGCACCTGACACCTGCTGGTACCGCTTTGGCGGAATCAGCCCCACGCATCTTCGCCTTGGTGGGTCAGGCGCGCAGCAGCGCACAAGCCGCCGCTGCCGGGTCATTGGCGACACTGCGCATCGCCCTGTCCGATGGCATCCTGCCCAAGCGCCTGGCGGCGCTTTTGGCCTGCTGCCGTGAGGAAGAGCCCGACATCCACCTGCAGCTGTGCGAAGTCCCTCTGGCCGAACAATTCAAAGGCCTGCAACACAACCTGTTCGATGTCGGCTTTGCCTGTTTGCCTGGCGAACCGCAATGGCCTTTCGAGCGAACCGCTGTGGCAGACCGAACTGGTTGTCGCCCTCCCGCCCCGGCATCCACTGCTGGCCCACAAGCATGTGCCCTTGGCCGAGCTGTCGGCCTGCCCCCTTGTGCTGTTCCATCCCGAACTTCAAAGCGGGCTGCATCAGCAGGTCTCGTCGTTGCTGGCCGGCACTGGATCACCACTAACGGTGGCCGCACAGGCCAGTAGCCAGGAAATGCTGATCTCGCTGGTCGCGGCGGGTTATGCCGTGGGACTTAGCTGCGCGGCGCAGCTGGGTGCTCGTGACACCCAAGGCATCGTGCTGCGTCCACTCGCTGGCGAACCTGTCCGGGTATCGAAGCATCTTCTCTATGCAGCGTACGAACCCGATACACCCCTGGCGCGTTTTATCCATCGAGCGCAGCGGATTGCAGCCACGCCACACTGAATCTTTGCAGTAATCCGAGGGTATAGGTCTGCCGCAGACCGAAGCAGCATCGTGGATGAAACCTCTTGCGACAACTGTTCACGGGATTCAATGGAAGCGTCTTTCTCCACGGATGCTGCCGGTCAGACAATTGGTATCTGGTTCAAACCAATTGCGTCTGAGCGTGGGCCGTTGCCGGAGTAAGCATCGAACATGCCCTTTTTGTCTTGCCGCGTTTTGGGTCTCGGCGCTCGATAGAACCTTCGTCGCTGGATTGCGGCGCACTCATGCCAGAAGACTACGGGACTAGTTGTAGGGGATTTCTGCTTAACGTCTTGTGAGCACGGCGCGGTCATCAATCCGGTGAGGGCGTGTTCCGCATTGTTTGCTGCGCTTGTGCTGCTGCGAGCGCTGAATGCGGGCACATCCTCAATCGACGCCAACGGACGTCCAGGAGTGGTTTTTCCGCGACGATGCGATGAATGTGGTCCAACACGTACATCGCGACGGCAGTATCGACCACTATGCCTACGATGAGCGCAGCAACCTGCTGCAGCACACCCGACCGGACGGCACGTCGATCCACCATGCCTACGATGATCTCGACCAGCGTTTCAAAACACGAGATCCAGAGGGTGGGCTATGGCGCTATGACTACGATCAGCGCGGCAACATCATCGAAGCCATCGACCCGCTGGAGAACAAGACCCAGTACACCTACAACAGCGACAATCTGCCCATCGCCATCATTGATGCCAACGGCGGTGAGAAGAAGCTGGCGTACAACGGCGACGGACAGCTGGCCAGCTACACGGACTGCTCGGGCAAGACCACACAGTGGAAGTACGACACGTTCGGGCAACTGGCCAAGCTCACCAACGCTGCCAGCGAGGTAACCGAATATCACTATGAAGCGGGCCACTTGAGCCGTGTGGTTTATCCCGACAAGACTCAGGACCGTTTCGACCATGACGCCGAAGGCCGACTGCTCAGCTTCACCGACCCGCTGAATCGCCGAACCCGCTGGGACTACAACGAGGCCGGCCTACTCCATCAACGCCACAACGCCAACGACACCACCCTCACCTACCACTGGGACAAGCTCGGCCAACTCGTACGCCTGCGCAACGAGAACAACAGCGAAGCCAGTTTCAAGTACGACCCCGTAGGCCGCCTGATCAAGGAAACCGGCTTCGACAAGCAGGTCACCGACTACCTCTACGACAACAGCAGCGACCTTCCCACCCGCCGCCTCGACGGTGACCGTATCACTCAATTCGAGTACGACCCCATGGGTCGGCTGGTCGAAAGCAACGCGGGCCAACGCGGTGGCAAGGTATGGGAGACCGAAACGTTCGCCTACGACGGCAATGGCAGGTTACTGCTCGCCGAGAACAAGGACTGCAAGCTGCAGTGGTTCTACGATCTTGCGGGCAACAACACCCGCGATCACCAGCACTTCAAGTACATGAGACAGCCGAAGGTTGCTGTGTTCACCCACGAGTACGACGCCCTCAATCTACGGGTTGCCACCACACGGCCTGATGGCCATCGCGTCAGCTGGCTCACCTATGGCAGCGGTCACCTGCTCGGCCTCAAGTTCGATGATCGTGAACTGATCAGCTACCAGCGTGACGACTTGCACCGCGAGATTGGCCGTGAACAAAGCAATGGCCTGATTCAGCGTCAAACCTGGAGCCCGAATGGCCAACTGCTAGAACAGACCCTGGCACACCGTGGTGCCACTAAGCGCATTGCAGCTCGCAACTACCGATACGACGAAAGTGGCCAACTCACCCGCGTCACCGATCTGAATCGGGGTGACACACACTACCGCTACGACCCGGTGGGCCGGCTCCTCGAAGCCACCCACAACTACAACAAGGAAATTTTCGCCTTCGATCCGGCGAGCAACCTACTGGACCCCGAAGCGTCGCCGGGACCGAACCCGCACTCCCCCCGCAAGGTCAACGACAACGTGCTGCGCAGCTACTGTGGCACGCAGTACCGCTATGACGAGCGCGGTAATTTGCTGGAGCGGATCGAAAACGGCAAGAGCGGCCACTTCGTGTGGGACCTCTACAACCGGTTGCGGTGTTATGAAGACGACCGCTTGATTGTCGATTTTGCCTATGACGCATTAGGCCGACGCCTGTACAAACACTCACGCTCCAAGTACCGGGATCGCCCCCAAGCAGGACCAATGTGGAACGAGAATGCTCGGCGACAGCGGGACGAAGAGCTGGGGTGTGGCTTTACGTGGTTCACGTGGGATGGCGATACGCCTGCCACGGAGTGTCGTGATCGAGAGGAAGGGGGTGGGAGTACAACTCACTACGTGTTCGAACTGGGGACGTTTGTACCAGTAGCCCAGGCTGTGACCAACACTGTCTTGGACCTTCTGCCACAGCCCCTTTATGGCGAGTATTACAGCATTGACCGGGACCCGGTCTGGTTGCACGAACCCAAGCCAGAACCGATTGACGTGTTCGCCTGGTACCAGTGCGATCAGCTGGGCACGCCGATGGAGCTCACGGATGTAGATGGGGAAATTGCTTGGAGTGGAACCTTTAAAGTGTGGGGGATGGCAGAGCAAAATTGCAGTGATAAAGCAATGCAGAAAAATATTTGCAACACGTTGCGCTTTCAAGGGCAGTATTCTGACATAGAGACTGGCCTGCACTACAACCGCCATCGTTATTACACCCCACAACTAGGCCGCTTTATCACTAAAGACCCAATCAAGTACGCAGGCGGCTTAAACCTTTATGCTTACGCGCCCAACCCCATTTACTGGTCAGACCCATTTGGCTTAGCAAAAAACAGAGGGCGCATTCAGGCGCAAGGGGCTAAACTAGAAGAGTCGGTTTCTTGGAACCAAGACACACCCGTAACCGGAGCTGATGGTCAAAGAATGTTGAGAGAATTGAAAGGCAAATTAAACAATCGAGATCTAGATATTAGAAGCGGCGCTTTTGAAAAAGCTGAACGCTATATTTACGATGCATGCAAATGTGGCGGAGTCAGCGCGCAAGTAAGCCAGTCGTTCAAGGTAAAAAATACTAAAGGTGAGCGAGTAGATATAGAAATCATCACTGGCAGCGCCTTTGAGGAGTAAATGCAAATGTATGACGACTTCCTTTCAAACATCGAGACTTACACTAAACTTGAGGAGCTTTTCAAAAGCGCATTTGCCGCTCACACAAAAACAACAAGCAGCACATCGCACTACATAACTCCTTTTTATAATACAACCTTTAAAAATGGCCAACCCTTTAGAAATGCAAACCCCATCTTCTCGGCATTAAACTTAAAATCCAAAAAACTGATTCGGATAATAATCGAAGAAAATGAGCATGATATATCAGTTGTTGAAAAAAAAACAGACCACGGAACAGAAACCATTATTTTCGGAGGAACAACAAACCTAAGTGAAATTTTAATCAAGATGCAAGAGTGGATTACACTGTCTGAACAACAATCAAAAACAGCGCACTCCGACCACCCTCCACCCAGCTAAAAACATTTACTCAAGATCAGCCCTATCAAAGCCAGTAAGTACCAACGTATGCTCTTTAAAAACAGATCGAAATTTCTACCTAGCCGGGAAACGAGCGCAAGATCAGCCATACCTATTTCACAGTCAAGTCCACGCAATGGAAATACAACGACTTTTGGCAATTGGCCAGGCTGACCAACGCTATCGGCGATGTGACTAAATAGCAGTACGGGCCGGGCTAGCTCGTACCGCTCGCCCACCCGGACAAGACCAAGGAACGCTTCAAGCGCGATGCCGAAGGCCGACTGCTCAGCTTCACCGACCCGCTGAATCGGCGTACCCGCTGGGACTACAACGAGGCCGGCCTACTCCATCAACGCCACAACGCCAACGACACCACCCTCACCTACCACTGGGACAAGCTCGGCCAACTCGTACGCCTGCGCAACGAGAACAACAGCGAGGCCAGTTTCAAGTACGACCCCGTAGGCCGCCTGATCAAGGAGACCGGCTTCGACAAGCAGGTCACCGACTACCTCTACGACAACAGCAGCGACCTTCCCACCCGCCGCCTCGACGGTGACCGCATCACTCAATTCGAATACGACCCCATGGGTCGGCTGGTCGAGAGCAACGCAGGCCAGCGCGGTGGCAAAGAATGGGAGACAGAAACCTTCGCTTACGACAGCAACGGCAGGCTGCTGCTCGCCGAGAACAAGGACTGCAAGCTACAGTGGTTCTACGATCTTGCGGGCAACAACACCCGCGATCACCAGCACTTCAAGTACATGAGACAGCCGAAGGTTGCTGTGTTCACCCACGAGTACGACGCCCTCAATCTACGGGTTGCCACCACACGGCCTGATGGCCATCGCGTCAGCTGGCTCACCTATGGCAGCGGTCACCTGCTCGGCCTCAAGTTCGATGATCGTGAACTGATCAGCTACCAGCGTGACGACTTGCACCGCGAGATTGGCCGTGAACAAAGCAATGGCCTGATTCAGCGTCAAACCTGGAGCCCGAATGGCCAACTGCTAGAACAGACCCTGGCACACCGTGGTGCCACTAAGCGCATTGCAGCTCGCAACTACCGATACGACGAAAGTGGCCAACTCACCCGCGTCACCGATCTGAATCGGGGTGACACACACTACCGCTACGACCCGGTGGGCCGGCTCCTCGAAGCCACCCACAACTACAACAAGGAAATTTTCGCCTTCGATCCGGCGAGCAACCTACTGGACCCCGAAGCGTCGCCGGGACCGAACCCGCACTCCCCCCGCAAGGTCAACGACAACGTGCTGCGCAGCTACTGTGGCACGCAGTACCGCTATGACGAGCGCGGTAATCTGCTGGAGCGGATCGAAAACGGCAAGAGCGGCCACTTCGTGTGGGACCTCTACAACCGGTTGCGGTGTTATGAAGACGACCGCTTGATCGTCGACTTTGCCTATGACGCATTGGGCCGACGCCTGTACAAACACTCACGCTCCAAGTACCGGGATCGCCCACAGGCAGGGCCTGTGTGGAACGACAATGCGCGTCGGCAGCGGGACGAAGAGCTGGGGTGTGGCTTTACGTGGTTCACGTGGGATGGCGATACGCCTGCCACGGAGTGCCGTGATCGAGAGGAACGGGGTGGGAGTACCACTCACTACGTGTTCGAGCCGGGGACGTTCATTCCAGTGGCGCAGGCAGTGATCAACACCAGCTTGGATCTGCTGCCGCAACCGACGTATGGCGACCACTACGATATTGATCGGGATCCGGTATGGCTACATAAGCCGACACGCAGACCTATTGATGCCTTCTCTTGGTATCAATGTGACCAGCTAGGCACCCCTATGGAGCTAACTGATGGAGGTGGGGAAATTGCCTGGAGCGGAACGTATAAGACTTGGGGCTTAGCTAAAGAGACACAGAGCGATAAGGCTAAGTGGGCAAATATCGGTAATCCACTGCGTTTTCAGGGGCAATATTTCGATGTTGAAACCAAGCTACACTACAATCGACATAGGTATTACGATCCTATAACAGGACGTTATGGCACGAAAGATCCAATTGGCTTCGATGGCGGTCACAATTTTTATCTTTACGCAAGCAATCCTGTTCAATGGACAGACCCCATAGGGCTGGCTGGAAGGAAGCAACCTAAACCGTGGATACCCGCCGGCAACTCAAAAGAAGGATGGCAACATATTGATGAAAGGCACATCAGCGGGACCAACGCTCTTAATGGAGCGGGCGATTTGTTCCCTTCTGGAACAACGCAAGACCAAATCCAAACTGCTTGTGAATGCCTAGTTAAACAAGGCACTAAAATTAGCGCCCCCGAACGAAGAATACAAACCTATGAGAAAAGAATGAAAGTCAACGGAAAAAGAGACAGAGTACGCGGCGTATTCGACTCTAGCGATAATAATCGCACTATAACTGTCTTTCCCGTTAGGAGCGAGTAGTCATGATGGTTTTCACTTTAAGTCGTATCAACAACAATTGTCTTGCGGACGAATTAGATCAAGGAATAATATCCCTCACCCTAGACAACAAGAGCATAGCGTCAGGAAAATGTATGCTTTACATCTCCATAACCTCCTTGATAGACGGGGTAATTGAGTTATCTAAAAATAATAAAAAATTTGAATTCATACCTACTGAAGCCTCCCCCTTCATAACCTTACGGAAAGACCAAAAAAATATAAGCATAATTCACAAAAACAAGATCATCCACCAGACAAAAATATCGACAATCGCTTTAGCCATAAAAAACAGTCTTGATATTTTATTTTCTAACCCTAATAACTTGCCAAAAAAAACTGGTGCAATAATGCTTGACCTGAATGACGCACAACTGTCATTAGAAAATTTAATAACCCCTACCCCAACAACCATTTCAAAAGAACAAATATAAAATCTTTAAAAACAAAATAGCGGCTAGGACAGGTTTCTGAAGTAACTGTTGAGATAAACACGAAAACACACCACCGTATCCATGGTTATCGCATCACAGCCTTCGAATACGACGAAATTGGCCGTCTAATCAGAAGTGATGCTGGCGGCCATGATTTCGGAAAAACAATCCTCAAAACCGTGGCGCTCACTTCAACGACCAGGATAATGGCCACTATAACTATTAAAAAAACAACAGAAATCACCCCAATGTATACGACAAAAAATAACATTTTAAATATCACCTCCATTTCATCCGATTACAATCAAGACGGATCCATTCACGACAAAGGCAAAGGGGACGTCACATTTTCAAGAAAGGCGATAGAATGGCTAAACGATCATGGGTGGAGAATTGAAAAGCGATGAACTTACAAGACACATTCAACGAAATAGTCAAAAATGAACCTTGGAACGAAGTAAGTGTATTTTTTGACGATTACGAGTTATTTGAAGAGATCCCTCTTGTATCTCGATACAAAAAAACATCAATACTAATCCGAAAATTACAGATCACAGACATTATAGACATATTAATAAATGCTGCCTTCTTCACTTTAAATTCGGCAATGCTATACGCTCTAAAAAACAATATTTGCACCGAAAGTCGATTTCTCGCATTAAGCTTTACTGACTTCAACCTGTCGAACCCTGAAGAGCCCCCAATACCACATTTTTTCATACATGCAAGAGAGTCAAGAGCAAGCTTCTTGAAACGACTGCACTCACATAACGTACAAAAAAACTCGCCAGAGATGAATACAATCAAAGAAGCATTTAAGAAATGCCATTTAGACTCTATATTCTCATTCTACGAAAGTCGCTTTTTTGATGAGGCGTGCAATGAAGACCTAGTTAGAGTTTTTGCGGTTCTTAAATAGCCACATCTGCTTTGAACGGAGCATCAAGATGATGCTCCACCATTGAAGGCACTGAACCTACACTCGCTCATACCCTACGATCCATATCAATATGAAACGACAGCAAGCGAAATACATTACTAGCAAAGCCTGAAGAGAACCGTAGTGAGCTGCATACGAAGAATATCGTTAGTACTGGCACCGGACAGAACTAGGGTTAAAAAACAGCGGAGAGCACAAACGAGGTAACGGTGTTTTCAACACCCGGCATGCCGGCGATTTCTTTCCAGACGGCGTGGACCCGTTCCGGGGTCGCCGCAGCAACCCTCAGCATCAGGTCGAACTCGCCGCTAAGCACTTCGCACTGGATCACTTCAGGTAAGGTGCGCAATTTGGCCAGCACGTCGTCCCCGCGCATGCGGTCGTAGCGATAGACGAAAATCGCCGCGCTGATCAACGATGAAGGGCGGCGGGAATCACCCAGCCGAACGGTGTAGCCCTGTATCGCGCCATCGCGCTCAAGCCGTTCGATACGCTGGCGCACCGCATTGCGCGAGAGGTTCACCTTGGCCCCGAGTTCGGCATGGGCGATCCGCGCATTGGCAGTCAATTCGGCAAGAATGCGCTCGTCCAGCGGGTCGAGGATGCGTTTCATGCCGGCCTCGACTGCGCTGCCAGCAGGGCCTGGCACAAGCCATCCAGGTCCCCTCTACACAAGGCTGGCGGCCCGTCTTGCACCACGGGCTGCGGTGCAAGCTCACCCTCCCACACGCCCAACTGCGCCAACAGCGCAGCCGACTTGGCCGGCGCAATCTGGCCCAGGGTCACCATCGGTGCGCCCAGGCTGCGTCGATGCATGCGGCCGGCCAGCGCGCCGACAGCCGTGTGCGGGTCGACCAGCGCTGCGGCTTGCGTGCGCAGTTTGATGACTTCGCGGCGCACCTGGGCTTCATCCACCGCATAAGAGTCGAACAACACCCGTGCCTGAAGCCATTGCGCATTGCCGATGCTTAATTCACCGCAAGCCTCGAACTGCGCCATCAGTGCCGCGACACTGCTGCCACTGCGCTCGTACAGCTCCCAAATGAAGCGCTCCAGGTTCGAATAGAGCGAGAAGTCCATGGCCGGCGACAATGTGCGCTGGCTGGCATGCGGCGCGTAGCGATTGCGGTGCAGAAACCGGTGAAGGGCATCGTTGCTGTTGGTCGACAC
The DNA here is from genome assembly GCF_024748985.1 of Pseudomonas sp. B21-031. Classification (NCBI taxonomy): domain Bacteria; kingdom Pseudomonadati; phylum Pseudomonadota; class Gammaproteobacteria; order Pseudomonadales; family Pseudomonadaceae; genus Pseudomonas; species Pseudomonas sp. B21-031. The sequence goes on from NZ_CP087181.1 coordinate 3,485,957, forward strand.
GATCACCTGGTTGATCGGCAGGCCCATTTTCTGTGCAATGAAGCCGGCGTAGATCTCCGCGAAACTCGCTGCGGGCACACTGAACCCGACCGGGCGGGTGCCGCCCCCCAGTTGCAGCGCCGCATGGAAGTAGAACACGATCTGGGCAAGTACCCCGACCCAGTTGGTGGAGTTGAAACACACCGGTATCAACCCTTCCAGCGGCCAAGCACGGAACAGCCGCGCCACCAGGGTCTGGCAGTCATCGAAACTGCCATCGACGGGTATCAGTTGAACACTGGCGGGGTCACCCGCCTGCAAGGCGGCCAGGCGGTCTGCCGGGATCTCGTTGCGGGGGTAAAGAATCGCCAGGCGCACCTTCGGCCTGGAGGCGAAGGCTTCGATGGCGGCAATGCCGGTATCGCCATTGGTGGCCCCGACCACCAGCGCCGCTTCGCCCGATTGCTCGAGAAAGTGGCTGACCAGCCGCGCCTGAAGCTGTGCGGCAAAGTCCTTCGAGGTGTGGGTCGGGCCATGAAACAGCTGCAGGATCCATTCGTTATGGCCAATCTGCTGCAGCGGCGTGATGGCACGATGGCTGAAGGCCTTGTAGCTGTCGCTGAGCAGCGCACGCAAGGCTTGATCATCGATGGCATCGCCGACGAAGGGCGCGATCACCCGCCAGACCAGCTCATCGAACGGCAGCCATGACCAACTGGCAATCTCCTCCGGGCTGATCACCGGCAAGTGTGCTGGCACATACAGCCCGCCATCAGCGGCAGGCCCCGACAGCACCACCTCACGGAAGTCCGCCCGTACATCACCGTTGCGGGTACTTACGTAGTGCATGAAAACTCCACAGGGTTACGAAGGCCGGTGCGCGTGTGCCACCAGCCAGGAAGAAAACAGCGCGGCATCGGGCGGCAATGGGCGGCCCTGCTCGCGTACCAGGTAAAACGACTCGCTCGCTTCGATGCGCTGGCTGAACGGCGCGACCAGTTGGCCGTCCCTGAGCAGGTCCTCGACCACCGAGGACCGCGCCAGCGCCACCCCCTGCCCCAGCTCGGCCATGCGGATAGTCGACACCAGGGTGTCGAACTGCAGCCCGCGCGAATAATCGACATCGTCCGCGCCCACCCGCTTGAGCCAATACCCCCAGCCCTCCTCATAGCCCAGCACATGCAGCAGCGGGTGGTGCCTGAGGTCGCGTGGTTCGCGAATGGCCGAGCGCGCCATCAGTGCCGGCGAACACACCGGCACCAACACGTCCCAGGTCAAGCGTTGGGCATGCAGGCCAGGCCATTCGCCATTGCCCCAGCGCACTTCCAGGTCGTCCTCGCCATCGGGCGCCTTGACCCAGAGGTTGCTGATGTAGCGGATATCGATCTGCGGGTGCTGGCGGCTGAAGTCCGGCAGCCGCGGGGCAAGCCAGTACTGCAGAAACGACAGGCTGCCACGCACCTTCACGGGGCCGCGCTTGTGCTGGCCGAAAATCTCGTTGGTGCCCACCGCCAGGCGGCTGATTGCATCCTGCACCACCGGCAGGTACGACTGCCCTTCTTCGGTCAGGCCCAAGCCCCTGGGCAAGCGCTTGAACAAGGCCACGCCCAGGTGGCTTTCGAGTTGCCGAATCTGCTGGCTTACCGCGCCTTGGGTAAGGTGCAGTTCCTCCGCCGCGTGGGTAAAGTTCAAGGCGCGTGCCGACACTTCGAACGACCGCAGCCAGTTGAGCGGCGGCAGGGATTTTTGCTTCATCGACACGACCTCGTTCACAGTTGAATCCGTGCATCATGAACCGGTTTGTTCAGGTCGCGCCAACACCCGCGCCTGCCGATGCCGCAGCCGCCAGGCGCTGTGCACGTTTGTTGCGGGTTACCCAGTAGACGAAGTAGCACCAGGCAATGAACGGGATACCGAAATACAGGGCAACACGCTGCTCCGGGTCGAAGGCAATGCCGACACACGCCAGCACGCAACAGGCAATCGCGCCCAGCGGCACCCACGGGTAGCCACGCACCCTGAAGTGCAGGTCTTCGACCCGGCCGCCATTGGCCACATAGTGCCGGCGGAAGGCCATCTGGCTGGCGGCGATGCTCATCCACACCACCACCACCGCCAGGCCGGAAATCGACACCAGCGCCAAGTACACCGTGTCTGGCGCCAGCACGCTGCTGAGCAACGACGCCGCGGCGCCGGCCATGCTCAGCATGATGGCGTTGACCGGCGTGCCGCGTGGCGACAGGCGGGCGAAGCACTTGGGCATATGGCCCTGGTCACTGAGCGTCCACAGCATCCGCGAGGCCGCGTACAACCCGGAGTTGGCGGCCGACAGCAGCGCGGTGAGGATCACGAAGTTCATGATGTCTGCCGAGTACGGAATGCCGATCAGGTCGAAGACCATGACGAATGGGCTTTCGACCAAGCCTGCCTGTTCACGTGGCAGCAAGGTGGCCAGGACGATGATGGTGCCGACGAAGAACAGCGCCAATCGTACTACCGTAGTACGTATCGCCTTGGGCACGCTGTCCTGTGGGTCTTTTGCCTCACCGGCGGCAATGCCGATGAGTTCGGTGCCGGAGAAGGCGAACGACACCGCCAGCAACGTCATCGCGATCGGCAGCAAGCCAGTCGGGAACAAGCCTTCGCGGGTGAAGTTGGACAGCCCGATGCCCTGCACGTGCTGCACATCGAGCAGGCCAAAAATCGCCGCGCCGCCGATGGCGATGAAGGCGATCACCGTCAGCACCTTGACCAGCGACAGCCAGAATTCGGTCTCGGCAAACAGGCGTACCGACACCACGTTGCTGACCAGTACCGTGATCGCGAACAACGCGCTCCAGATCCACACCGGCGTGTCGGGGAACCAGCGCACCATCAGGATACCCGCCGCGGTGAACTCCGAGCCGATCGCCACCGTCCAGGTCAACCAGTACAGCCAGGCCACCGTGTACCCGGTGCCAGGCCCCAGATAGCGGGTTGCATAACTGCTGAACGAGCCAGTTTCGGGCATCTGCACCGCCAGTTCACCCAGGCAGACCATTACCAGGTAGACCATGACCGCGCCGACGATATAGGCGATGACCGCGCCCAAGGGCCCGGCCTGGTTGACCGTGTAGCCTGAGGTCAGAAACAGGCCAGTGCCGATCACGCCGCCCAGCGCCAGCATGACGATGTGGCGCGTGTGCATCTCTTTCTTGTACCCGGCCGGGTGGCCCGACGCCGCGTTTGAGTGTTCGGTGGACATAGTTGAGTTCTCATGAAGTGGCTGGCACAGCAGCCGGCAGTCGACCCTGAGGCCGCCACCGTCGCTGTGTCAGCGGCTGTTATTGTTATGGCTTTCATGAATCATGAAGGGCGTGACCGACGCCTCAGGTGGACACTTCGACGTGCCGGCCACAGGTGTCGCTGCCCTGCCCCTGCGCGCGTTCGACCTGCACAGCGGCGAACGCCTGGCGCAGGTCTTCCAGCAGGTCGGCGGTATCCTCGATGCCGACCGACACCCGCACCAGGCCTTCTGAGATGCCCAGTGCCTGGCGCTCTTCCAGGGTGTTTTCCACGTGGCTGGTTGTCCGTGCCGGCCCGTAGATGGTTTCCACCGCACCCAGGTTGCCGGCGCGGTGGGCGTAGCGCAGCTTGGGCAGCAACTTGACGACGGTGTCCATCCCGCCTACCAGCACGAAACTGACGATGGCGCCAAAGCCGCGCATCTGCGCACTGGCAATCGCGTGGCCTGGGTGCCCAGGCAACCCAGGGTAGTTGACCGACTCGACCAACGGCTCATTGCACAGGTACTCAGCCAGGGCCTGGGCGCTCGCCTGCTGCTGACGCAGGCGCAGCGCCAGGGTCTTGATGCCGCGAATGATCAGGTACGCGGAAAACGGGTCAAGTGAAGCGCCGTTGATTTCACGGTAATGACGCACCTGCGCCATCAAGGCTTCGCTGCCGCAGACCACCCCGCCCAACACATCGCCATGGCCGGAAAGGAACTTGGTCGCACTGTGCACCACCACATCCACGCCCAGCAGCAGCGGGTTCTGGTTCAGCGGCGTGGCGAAGGTGTTGTCGGCAACGACCAAGGCGCCCACACGCTTTGCTGCGGCCACCAAGCGGCGGATGTCGAGGATTTTCAGCGTCGGGTTGCTCGGGGTCTCCAGGTAGACCACATCGCAACCCCGGGCGATTTGACGCTCCATGGCGTCGGTGTCGAGGGTGTCGCACAGCGTCACTTCGACGCCCTGACGGGGCAGGAATTCTTCGAAAATCTTGTTGGTGCCGCCGTAGCTGTCGCGGGTCGAGACCACGCGTTTGCCATTGCACAGGAAGGTATGCAGCACACCGCTGATGGCCGCCATACCGGTGCTGAAGGCCACGGCCGACTCGGCGTGTTCTAGTGCGCAGAGCTTGTCCTCGAGGACCGCAACCGTCGGGTTGCTCATGCGGCTGTAGATGAAGCCCGGCTGCTTGCCCAGCGCGATGTCGTACCAGGCGTCGATATCCTGGTAGCCGTAGGCGGCACTGGCGATGATCGGGGTTTGGGTGGCATTGAAGGGGTGCTCGACTTGTTCCCCCTCCCACACCACCCGCGTCCCGATACCCGGCTGCACGCCGTTAGCGACCTTTGCTTGGTTATTCATGTCATTGTCTCGCATCGATGAAACACGGCGGTGTTTCGACTGGTCTGCGAGGACTATAGAGCGCACCTGCACCCATGAAAAACGATGCAATTGGGCCCTAAGGGGCGCTTATTTTAATGGCTTACCAGACCGCCTGCGCCGGGCAAGCCATTCGGTGTTTACGCATGACCCGGTAGGAGCAGCCTTGTGCTGCGAAGAGGCCGGTGATAGCAACGAAGATTGACTGTGCCTGCACCGGCCTCTTCGCAGCGCAAGGCTGCTCCTACACAGATTTGGGGCGCAGCGCCACTGCACGGGACCTGCTGTTTGCGACAAGCTTTAATGGCTTGGAAAGCCGCCTGCGCCGGGCAAGCCATCCGGGGTTTACGCATGACCCGGTAGGAGCAGCCTTGTGCTGCGAAGAGGCCGGTGATAGCAACGAAGATTGACTGTGCCTGCACCGGCCTCTTCGCAGCGCAAGGCTGCGCCTACACAGATTTGGGGCGCAGCGCCACTGCACGTGACCTGCTGTTTGCGACAAGCTTTAATGGCTTGGAAAGCCGCCTGCGCCGGGCAAGCCATCCGGGTTTACGCATGACCCGGTAGGAGCAGCCTTGTGCTGCGAAGAGGCCGGTGATAGCAACGAAGATTGACTGTGCCTGCACCGGCCTCTTCGCAGCGCAAGGCTGCTCCTACACAGATTTGGGGCGCAGCGCCACTGCACGGGACCTGCTGTTTGCGACAAGCTTTAATGGCTTGGAAAGCCGCCTGCGCCGGGCAAGCCATTCGGTGTTTACGCATGACCCGGTAGGAGCAGCCTTGTGCTGCGAAGAGGCCAGTGATAGCAACGAAGATTGACTGTGCCTGCACCGGCCTCTTCGCAGCGCAAGGCTGCTCCTACACAGATTTGGGGCGCAGCGCCACTGCACGGGACCTGCTGTTTGCGACAAGCTTTAATGGCTTGGAAAGCCGCCTGCGCCGGGCAAGCCATCCGGGGTTTACGCATGACCCGGTAGGAGCAGCCTTGTGCTGCGAAGAGGCCGGTGATAGCAACGAAGATTGACTGTGCCTGCACCGGCCTCTTCGCAGCGCAAGGCTGCGCCTACACAGATTTGGGGCGCAGCGCCACTGCACCTGACCTGCTGTTTGCGACAAGCTTTAATGGCTTGGAAAGCCGCCTGCGCCGGGCAAGCCATTCGGTGTTTACGCATGACCCGGTAGGAGCAGCCTTGTGCTGCGAAGAGGCCGGTGATAGCAACGAAGATTGACTGTGCCTGCACCGGCCTCTTCGCAGCGCAAGGCTGCTCCTACACAGATTTGGGGCGCAGCGCCACTGCACCTGACCTGCTGTTTGCGACAAGCTTTAATGGCTTGGAAAGCCGCCTGCGCCGGGCAAGCCATCCGGGGTTTACGCATGACCCGGTAGGAGCAGCCTTGTGCTGCGAAGAGGCCGGTGATAGCAACGAAGATTGACTGTGCCTGCACCGGCCTCTTCGCAGCGCAAGGCTGCTCCTACACAGATTTGGGGCGCAGCGCCACTGCACCTGACCTGCTGTTTGCGACAAGCTTTAATGGCTTGGAAAGCCGCCTGCGCCGGGCAAGCCATCCGGGGTTTACGCATGACCCGGTAGGAGCAGCCTTGTGCTGCGAAGAGGCCAGTGATAGCAACGAACATTGTTGTGTTTTCACCGGCCTCTTCGCAGCGCTATTGCACATGAGCCTGCAGCGCTTGCTGGTCGGCATGGTAGGAGGACCGCACCAGCGGCCCGGACGCCACGTTCTTGAAGCCCATCGCCAAGGCCCGTTCGGCAAACCAGGCAAAGGTGTCCGGGTGCACGAAGCGCTGCACCGGCAGGTGGCTGCGCGACGGTTGCAGGTATTGCCCCAGGGTCAGCATGTCGACCTGGTGCTCGCGCATGCGCAGCATCACCTCGATCACTTCTTCATCGGTTTCACCCAGGCCCAGCATCAGCCCGGATTTGGTCGGCACGCTGGGCACACGGCGTTTGAAATTCTCCAGCAGGTCCAGCGACCACTCGAAGTCCGAGCCCGGCCGTGCCGCCTTGTACAGGCGCGGCACGGTTTCCAGGTTGTGGTTGAACACGTCCGGCGGCTCCTGCGCGGTGATGGCCAGGGCCACGTCCATGCGCCCGCGGTAGTCCGGCACCAGGGTTTCCAGCTTGACGCCCGGCGACAGTGTGCGGATTTCACGCAGGCAGTCGACGAAGTGCTGGGCGCCGCCGTCGCGCAGGTCATCGCGGTCCACCGAGGTGATCACCACGTACTTCAGGCGCAGGTCGGCAATGGCAATCGCCAGGTTTTTCGGCTCATCAGCATCCAGCGGCTTCGGCCGCCCGTGGCCGACGTCGCAGAATGGACAACGGCGGGTGCAGATGTCACCCATGATCATGAAGGTCACCGTGCCACCGGAGAAGCACTCGCCCAGATTCGGGCACGACGCTTCTTCGCAAACACTGTGCAGCTTGTGCTTGCGCAGCAGCGCCTTGACCCGTGCGACCTCGGGTGACGTGGCAATACCCACGCGGATCCAGTCAGGTTTGCGCGGCACCTCCTCGGTAGGCAGGATCTTCACCGGGATACGCGCTACTTTGTCGGCGCCGCGCAGTTTCACACCGGCTTGCAGGGGCTGCGGGCGCGTGGCGGCAGGCAATGTCTGGTTCATGTTCATGCTCCGGCAATCAAGGCTTCAGCCACGGTAATAACGTTGCGCCACAAAGGGTGTGCGCACCACCTGCATCGGCACCCGCTTGCCACGTACCAAGGCGAAGACTTCGGTTTCCAACGCCGCGTGGGCACTGTGCACGTACCCCATCGCCAGAGGCCCGCCCAGGCTGGGGCCGAAACCGCCGCTGGTGACACGGCCGATTTCCTGGTCGTCAGCATCGACGATCAGCGCCCCTTCGCGCACCGGTACACGTGCTTTGGGCATCAGGCCCACCCGTTTACTGGTCACGCCCTCGCGTTGCTGGGTAAAGAGGCGTTCGGCCCCCGGAAAACCGCCGGCCCGCGCGCCCTCGGCACGCCGGGCCTTGGAGATGGCCCAAGTCAGGCTGGCCTCGATCGGTGTGCTGCGCGCGTCCATGTCATGGCCGTACAGGCACAGCCCGGCCTCCAGGCGCAGCGAATCGCGGGCGCCCAGGCCGATAGCCTCAACCTCAGGCTCGGCCAGCAGCGTGCGGGCGAGCATTGCCGCCGCCTCGGCCGGCACCGAGATCTCGAAGCCATCCTCACCGGTATAACCCGAGCGGCTAACGTAGCAGTCGACACCCAGCAGCTTCACACGGGCGAACTGCATGAAGGTCATGGCGCCGACCTGGGACGCCAGGCGCCCCAGTACCTTGGCCGCCGCAGGCCCCTGCAGGGCCAGCAAGGCGTGGCTTTCGAACAGCGATTCGACCTCGCACTGCCCTTCAAGATGCTGCTTGAGGTGCAGCAGGTCCTGGTCCTTGCAGCCGGCGTTAACCACCAGCAACAGTTCGTCATCGCCCAGGTTGGCCACCATCAGGTCATCGAGGATGCCGCCGTCGTCGTTGGTGAACAGCGCATAACGCTGCATGCCCACCGGCAGGTCGAGGATGTCGACCGGCACCAGCGCTTCCAATGCCTTGGCAGCGCCGGCGCCGCGCAGGCGAATCTGCCCCATGTGCGAAACGTCGAACAGGCCGGCCTGTTCACGGGTATGCAGGTGCTCCTTGAGCACCCCCAGCGGGTATTGCACTGGCATGGCGTAGCCGGCAAAGGGCACCATGCGCGCGCCGAGTTTCAAGTGCAGGTCATGCAGTGGCGTTTGTTTGAGTTGTTCTGTGGACATGAACGATTCCCCGTAGTCGATTCAGGCGCGATAGACCGGATATTCCGCACACAGCCTGGCCACCGACGCGGCCACCTGGGCCTCGACATCGGCATCGCCAAGGTGGTCGAGGATGTCGCAGACCCAGCCAGCCAGGGCCACGCATTCGGCCACCTTGAAGCCACGGGTGGTAACGGCCGGGGTGCCGATGCGCAGGCCCGAGGTCACGAATGGCGACTGCGGGTCGTTGGGGACGGCGTTCTTGTTGACGGTGATGTGCGCGCGGCCCAGGGCGGCGTCGGCGTCTTTACCGGTGAGGCCCTGGCGGATCAGGCTGACCAGGAACAGGTGGTTGTCAGTGCCGCCGGAAACCACGTCGTAACCGCGGTCGATGAACACTTGGGCCATGGCTTGGGCGTTTTCGATGACTTGTTGCTGGTAGGCCTTGAAGCCTGGCTCCAGCGCTTCCTTGAAGCACACGGCCTTGGCGGCGATGACGTGCATCAGCGGGCCGCCCTGGGCGCCGGGGAACACGGCAGCGTTGAGCTTCTTCTCGATTTCTTCGTTGGACTTGGCCAGGATCAGGCCGCCACGTGGGCCGCGCAGGGTCTTGTGGGTGGTGGTGGTGACCACATCGGCGAACGGGATCGGGTTCGGGTACAGGCCCGCAGCAACCAGGCCGGCAACGTGGGCCATGTCGACGAACAGCAGCGCACCGACCTTGTCGGCGATGGCGCGCAAGCGTGGGAAGTCGAGGGTCTTGGAGTAGGCCGAGAAGCCAGCGACGATCATTTTCGGCTTGTGCTCGACTGCCAGGCGCTCGACTTCGTCGTAGTCGATCAAGCCGGTCTTGGTGTCGATGCCGTATTGAACCGCGTTGTACAGCTTACCCGAGGACGACACTTTGGCGCCGTGGGTCAGGTGGCCGCCGTGGGCCAGGCTCATGCCCAGGAGGGTGTCACCGGCCTGCAGCAGGGCCAGGTACACCGCGCCGTTGGCGGAAGAGCCGGAGTGCGGCTGGACGTTGGCGTAGTCAGCACCGAACAGCTGCTTGGCGCGCTCGATGGCCAACTGTTCAACCACATCGACGTGCTCACACCCCCCGTAGTAACGCTTGCCTGGGTAGCCTTCGGCGTACTTGTTGGTCAGCTCGGTGCCCTGGGCCTGCATCACTTGCGGGCTGGTGTAGTTTTCCGAGGCGATCAGCTCGATGTGGTCTTCCTGGCGTTGTACTTCACGGCTGATGGCCTCCTGAAGCGCAGGGTCGAAGTCGGACAGGGTGAGGCTTTTATGGAACATGTGGGTGCTTCCTTATTGTTGGGGGCAGGCAAGGCCCGGAGGGGCCCGGGCCTGGGCAGTCAGGCGTCCTGGTAGATCGACGTGGGCGGGCAGGCACAGGCCAGGTTGCGGTCACCGTAGACGTTGTCCACGCGCCCCACTGGCGGCCAGTACTTGTTCTCGCGCAGCGTTTGCAACGGGTAAACCGCCAGCTCCCGGCCGTAGCGATGGGGCCATTCGCCCACCAGTTCGCTGGCGGTGTGTGGGGCGTTTTTCAGCGGGTTGTCGAGCGTGTCGAAGGTGCCGTCTTCCACCGCGCGGATTTCCTCGCGGATGCAGATCATCGCCTCGCAGAAGCGGTCCAGCTCCTCCTTGGACTCGCTCTCGGTCGGCTCGACCATCAGCGTGCCAGCCACCGGGAACGACATGGTCGGGGCGTGGAAGCCGAAATCGATCAGGCGCTTGGCCACGTCCTCGACGCTGATGCCGCTGCTGTCCTTGAGCGGGCGCAGGTCGAGGATGCACTCGTGAGCGACCAGGCCATTCTCGCCGGTGTACAGCACCGGGTAATGCTCCTCCAGGCGCCGGGCAATGTAGTTGGCACTCAGAATTGCCAGCTGCGAGGCGCGCTTGAGCCCTTCGCCACCCATCATGCGGATGTACATCCAGGTAATCGGCAGGATGCTCGCACTGCCATAAGGCGCTGCGCAGACGGCACCTTGTTTATGTTCCAGGTGCGCGTGGCCAGGCAGGAACGGCGCCAGGTGCGCCTTGACCCCAATCGGGCCGACACCCGGGCCGCCACCGCCGTGCGGAATGCAGAAGGTCTTGTGCAGGTTGAGGTGCGACACGTCGCCGCCGAACTTGCCCGGGGCGCAGAGGCCGACCATGGCGTTCATGTTGGCGCCGTCCAGGTACACCTGGCCGCCGTGCGCATGGATGATGTCGCAGATGCGGGTGATGCCCTCTTCGAACACCCCGTGGGTCGAGGGGTAAGTGATCATCAGCGCGGCCAGTTGCGCCCGGTGCTGCTCCGCCTTGGCTTGCAGGTCGGCCACATCGACGTTGCCGCGCTCATCGCAATTGACCACTACCACGCGCAGGCCAGCCATTTGCGCCGTGGCCGGGTTGGTGCCGTGGGCGGACGACGGGATCAGGCAGACATCACGGCCCGCTTCGCCGCGGCTGGCGTGGTAGGCGCGGATGGCCAGCAGGCCTGCGTATTCCCCTTGCGAGCCGGCGTTGGGCTGCAACGACATCGCGTCATAACCGGTGGCCTCGCAGAGCATCGCCTGCAGTTCGTCGGTCAGTTGCCGATAGCCGAGCGACTGTTCGGCCGGGGCGAACGGGTGCAGGTTGGCGAACTCGGGCCAGGTGATCGGGATCATCTCGCTGGCGGCGTTGAGCTTCATGGTGCACGAGCCCAGCGCGATCATGGTGCGGTCCAGCGCCAGGTCCTTGTCGGCCAAGCTGCGCAGGTAGCGCATCAGGCCTGTTTCAGAATGGTAGCGGTTGAATACCGGGTGCTGCAGGAACGGGGTTTCACGCAGCAGTTGCACTGGCAGGCAATCGCCACAGCCCTCTGCCAGGGCGACGAAGCCCGGAAGCGCCTGGCCCGGGGTGGCAAACACCCGCCACAAGGCCTCGACACTGGCCTGCTCGCAGGTTTCATCCAGTGACAGGCCGACCCGCTGAGCGTCGATCGGGCGCAGGTTCAGGCCGGCCCCTTGGGCGGCGGCCAGCACATCGGCCGCAGGCCTGGCAGTGACCACGCTGACGGTATCGAAGAAGTGCGCTTGCTCCACTGTGTGCCCGAGCTGCAGCAGCCCTTTCACCAGCACTGCCGTTAACCGGTGCACACGCTGGGCGATCTGCACCAGGCCTTGAGGGCCGTGGTACACCGCGTACATGCTGGCGATGTTGGCCAGCAGCACCTGCGCGGTGCAGATGTTGCTGGTCGCTTTCTCACGGCGGATGTGTTGCTCGCGGGTCTGCATAGCCAGGCGCAGCGCCGGCTTGCCAAAGCGGTCGATGGAGACACCGACCAGGCGGCCGGGCATGTCGCGTTTGAACGCATCGCGCGTGGCGAAGTACGCTGCGTGCGGGCCGCCAAAGCCCAGCGGCACGCCAAAGCGCTGGGCGCTGCCCAGCACCACGTCGGCATCGAACTCGCCCGGCGGGGCCAGCAGGGTCAGCGCCAGCAGGTCGGCGGCCACCGCCACCAAGGCGCCGGCGGCATGGGCGCGTTGCACCAAGGCCCGGTGATCGGCGATAGCGCCAGTGCTGGCCGGGTACTGCAGCAACAGGCCGAAGTAGGCCTCAAGGCCCTGGCCTTCCAGCGCCGCTTCATCACCGATGACCACCTCGATACCCAGCGGCTGGGCGCGAGTGCGCAGCACGTCGAGGGTTTGCGGGTGGCAGTGGCGGGAGGCGAAAAAGGCCGGTGCCTTGCTCTTTGCCAGGCGCTTGCAGAAGGTCATGGCTTCGGCCGCAGCGGTGGCCTCGTCGAGCAAGGAGGCGTTGGCGATCTGCATGCCGGTGAGGTCGCAGACCAAGGTCTGGAAATTGAGCAGCGCTTCCAGCCGGCCTTGGGAAATTTCTGGCTGATACGGCGTGTAGGCGGTGTACCAGGCTGGGTTTTTCAGCAGGTTGCGCAGGATCGGCGTCGGCGTGTGGCACGGGTAGTAGCCTTGGCCGATGTGGTTACGAAACAGCTGGTTCTTCGCGGCGATGGCCTTGAGCGACGCCAGGGCCTCGGCCTCGCCCTGCCCTTTGCTCAGCTCAAGCACGCTGGTGCCTTTGATGCTGCTTGGGATGACGCAGTCGACCAGGGCTTGCAGGGAGCCATGGCCGGTCAGCGCCAGCATCGCCTCGATATCGTGCTCACGCGGGCCGATGTGGCGGGCGATGAACTCATTATCCGTGGTCAATGGAAACGGTGCATTGTGCATGTCGATACCCTGGCTCAGGCGTTGTCGGCCAGGAAGCGGTCGTAGCCGTCCTGGTCCATCAAGGTGTCGAGGTCAGCGAGGTTGGCCACCTGAATACGGAAGAACCAGCCGTCCTGCATCGGCGAGGCATTGACCAGTTCCGGGTCGTCGGCCAGGGCCTGGTTGACCGCCACCACCGTACCGTTCAGGGGCATGCTGATGTTGCTGGCGGCCTTCACCGACTCCAGCACCGCGACTTCATTGCCCTCGCCGTACTCGCCCGGCTCTGGCAACTGCACGAACACCACGTCCCCCAGCGCCTCCTGGGCATAGGTGGTGATGCCGACGGTCAGTTCGCCAGTCGCTTCCAGACGCAGCCATTCGTGTTCGGGGGTAAAACGCAGCATGCTCATGGATCTTCCTCTCTTGTTATCAGGTAGGTCCCGGTACAGGACTGAAAACTACAAGAGCAAGGGCGATGCCAACTTGATTAAACCTTTTTATTTCAATGGCTTGAGATAAAAACGAGGACCATTCCAGTCGGCCCAGGCGGAACGAATAAGCTCCAGTGCATCGCCCCGGCAGGCCTGCGTGCCGGGGCGTGCCAATGAACGCGGGGACCTCGCCGAACTGGAGTGCAATCACTCCAGTGGAACGTATTGGCACCACGGCGCTAGGCCCGGGTGGCAATGCCGTATTTGCGCAAGCGCTGGCCGATAGCCGTGTGCGACGTCTGCAAGCGTGCGGCCAGTTGCCGGGTCGAGGGATAGGTTGCATAGAGCTTTTCCAGCAGGGATTTTTCGAACCCCTGCACGGCCGCTTCCAGGCTGATGATTTCGTGTGCGTCGGGCTGCTGGCTGCTCAAAGCGGTGCCGGCCAACTCCAGGTCGTCGCAGTCGATCACCTCCCCTTCGCTGATGGCCGCGGCGCGGAAAATCACGTTCTGCAACTGGCGCACGTTACCCGCCCAGCGGTTGCCCAGCAGCAGCGGATGGGTCGCCAGGGCCAACCGGCAGGGCGAGCGCTGTATCTGCGCGCAGGCTTGGCGCAGGAAGTACTCGGCCAGCAGCAAGATGTCCTTGCCTCGCTCGCGCAAGGGCGGGACCTTGAGGTTGAGCACATTGAGGCGGTAGTACAGGTCTTCGCGAAAGCTGCCTTCGACCACCATGCTTTCGAGGTTGCGGTGGGTGGCACAGACCACCCGTACATTCACCCGCACCTCACCGCCACCGCCGACGCGGCGGAAGCTGCCGTCATTGAGAAAGCGCAACAGCTTGGCCTGCAGGTAAGGCGACATCTCACCCACTTCATCGAGAAACACCGTGCCGCCATCGCCCAGCTCCAGCAGGCCGGGCTTGCCGCCGCGCTGGGCGCCGGTGAACGCACCAGCGGCGTAGCCGAACAATTCGCTCTCGGCCAGGCTCTCGGGCAAGGCGGCGCAGTTGAGGGCCAGGAACGACGCATCGCGCCGGGCACTGAGGGCGTGGCAGGCGCGGGCGACCAACTCCTTGCCGGTGCCCGTCTCGCCCTGGATCAGCAGCGGCGCCTCAAGGCCTGCCACCTTGTGCAGGCGCACCTTGAGTTCCTTCAGCGCCGTGGAATCGCCCAGCAGCCCCTCCAGCCCTTCGGTGTGGTCGTGCAGCAACGACGCCAGACGCTCGCCGATGCGGCTTGGCGGGTACAGGGTGAGCAGGCCGCCCACCAGGGCATCGGCACCACCGCTGATGGGCGTGGCTTCCAACAACAACGCCTGGCCTTGGAAGCCCACCTCGCACATGGGCAGGCGAAAGCCTTTGTCGATCAGGGTTTGGGCCAGGTTGGCCTCGGCAAACAGGCGCGACAACGGCTCGCCGGCTGGCTCGCGGCCAATGAGGTTGACCAGGGTGGGGTTGGCCAGCAGCACATGGCCGCCCGGGTCGACCGCCAACACCGGGTCACTCATCGACGCCAGCAGGGCCTCCAGTTGCAGGCGCCGGCGGTGGCCAGGCAGGAAGTCGACCAACTCGACCGCCTGCACCCCAACCACGCGCAACAGCGCACCGTAGAGCTCGTCCAGCACAGCCTGTGACAGCGCCGGGGCGTCGATGTAGACGTTGGGCGGGATCATTTCCACCGCGTCCAGGTTGAGGTTGCGCGCCCCTAGCAGTGCCAGGATTTCCTGGGTGATGCCGACGCGGTCGATGAAGGTGACGTGGATTCTCATCGTGATTCCCTGGTTGGCGAAACGACAACAGGGGGACGGCGCACCCGGCGCTGTCCCCCTGGTTAAAACGTGAAGGCGGCGGTTACTCCGCTTCGAGCGACAACGCGACGTGCTCCTGTTTTTTCTGGCGAATGGACCGGTAGGACAGGCCCAGTACGGCAAACCACACAGGCACAGCGAACAACGCCATGCGGGTGTCCGCCTCCAGGGCCAACAGGCCCAGGATGAAAGCGAAGAACACCAGGCAGACCCAGCACATGATCGTGCCGCCCGGCATCTTGTATTTCGACGCACGGTGCAGGTGGTCACGCTGTTTGCGGTACGCCAGGTAAGACAGCAGGATGATCGACCAGACGAACATGAACAGCAGGGCCGACACCGTGGTAATCAGCGTGAACGCGTCGAGCATGTTCGGCACCAGGTAGATCACCAGGGCGCCAGCGGTCAGGCATATACAGGAGAAGATCAGGCCGTTGGAGGGCACTGCACGGCGTGACAACGCGCTGAACCGGCCCGGTGCATCACCCTCCACCGCCAGGCCATAGAGCATGCGGCTGGTCGAGAACACGCCACTGTTGGCCGAAGACGCCGCAGACGTCAGTACCACGAAGTTGATGATCCCCGCTGCAGCAGGCAGCCCGGCCAGCACGAACAGTTCGACGAAGGGGCTCTTGTTGGCCACCACTTCTCGCCACGGGGTCACGGCCATGATGGCAATCAACGCCAGCACGTAGAAGACGATGATGCGCAGCGGGATGGAGTTGATGGCCCGTGGCAGGTTGCGTTCCGGGTTCTTGGTTTCGGCCGCGGTGGTGCCGACCAGTTCGATGCCGACGAAGGCGAACACCGCGATCTGGAAGCCGGCGAAGAAGCCCATGGCGCCGTGGGGGAACATCCCGTCGTCGTTCCACAGGTTGGCCAGCGAGGCGACGTTACCGGTCGGCGACTGATAGGCTGCCGCCACCATGTACACCCCGGTGCAGACCAAGGCGCAGATGGCCACGATCTTGATCATGGCGAACCAGAACTCCAGCTCACCGAACATCTTCACCGTCATCAGGTTGAGCGACAGCAACACACCGACGCAGGCCAGTGCCGGTAACCACAAGGGAATATCGGGGAACCAGAACTGCGAATAGGCGGAGATGGCGATAACGTCGGCAATACCGGTGACGATCCAGCAGAACCAGTAGGTCCACCCGGTAAAGAACCCCGCCCACGGGCCCAACAGGTCCGCCGAAAAGTCGATGAATGACTTGTACTGCAAGTTGGACAACAACAGTTCGCCCATCGCCCGCATGACGAAAAACAGCATGAAGCCGATGATCATGTAGACGAAGATGATCGACGGTCCAGCCAGGCTGATGGTCTTGCCAGAGCCCATGAACAGGCCCGTGCCAATGGCGCCGCCGATGGCGATCAACTGGATATGGCGGTTGGACAGGTTACGTTTGAGTTCGTGGGTGTCACCCTCAGGCGGACAGTGACCCTGCGGCAGGTTATTCATTGTTATTTACCTTGCTAGTTTAATTGTTTTTATAACGTCACAAGTTCAACTTTCTAACCGGACATGCGTTGCAACAGCCGGCCGAACGCAAGGGAAAGAGCAAGGACTATGCCAAAGGCTAGAGCCCTTTAAATACGGGGGTCTGTGTAGGTATTAACGTTTATTGCTGTAATGAAGCCACTCCAGGCGGTGGCGGTAAAGGCGCGGTGTACGACACCGAAGCGTCGTATACCGTGCCCTGCCCTGCGCTGTATCGATATCACTACAATGGAGCGCTATCAGTCCAGGTTTATCTGCTTCATCCGCCCCATGGCCAGCGCTGTACCTGTGGGAGCGGGTTTACCCGCGAAGAATCCGACGCGGTGTATGGCACCGGCTTCGCCGGTGTTCGCGGGTAAACCCGCTCCCACAGGGACCGCGTAGGCTCACCCACGCTTGATCACGCACGTACCTCGCGCCGCGGCGCGCGGCTGCGCTGTTGTTCTTCCCACCCGTCCACCAAACCGACCGGCACATCGACCGGCGCCAGCGGCTCACGCCCGCGCACCAGGTCGGCGGCACGTTCGGCCAGCATGATGGTCGGCGCGTTGAGGTTGCCGTTGGGCTCGCTCGGGAATACCGAAGAGTCGATCACCCGCAGCCCCTGCAGGCCATGCACGCGCAGCGTCGAATCAACCACTGCCATGTCGTCCTCACCCATGCGGCAAGAACCGCAAGGGTGCATGGTGCTTTCCATGTTGGCACGCACGAAGGCATCGATCTGCTCATCGGTCTGCACCTGCGGCCCAGGTGCCAGCTCCTCGCCGCGGAAGCGGTCCATGGCCGGCTGGGCGATGATCTCGCGGGTCAGGCGCACGCAGCGGCGGAAGCCCTCGCGGTCTTCCTCACTTTGCAGGTAGTTGAAGCGGATTTCCGGGTGCTGGTAAGGGTCGGCCGACAGGGCCCGCACATGGCCGCGGCTCTTGGGCTTGTTCGGCCCGGTCAGCACCATGAAACCGTGGCCCTTGAACGGTTTGTCACCGTCGTAGCGCATGGCCGCCGGCAGGAAGTGGAACTGGATGTCCGGCCAACGCAGCCCCTTGGACGAGCGGATAAAACCACCCGCCTCGAAGTGGTTGCTGGCGCCCAGGCCATCCTTGAACAGCAGCCAACGCAGGCCGATCATCGCCTTGCCCAGCAGGCTCATCTTGCCATTGAGGGTCACTGGCTCCTTGCACGCGTACTGGATGTAGATTTCCGAGTGGTCCTGCAGGTTTTCGCCCACACCCGGCAGGTCGTGCAGCACCTTGATGCCGGCCTTTTTCAGCACCGCCTCTGGGCCGATACCCGAGCGCTGCAACAGGTGCGGCGAGCCGATCGGGCCGGACGATACCAACACCTCGTGGTTGCAATGCACCGTGTGGGTCTGCCCGCCCTCGTCGTACTCCACGCCCACTGCGCGCTTGCCGTCGAGCAGGATGCGCCGGGTCATGGCGTGGGTCACCACGGTCAGGTTCGGCCGGTTCATCGCCGGGCGCAGGTAGGCATTGGCGGTGGACCAGCGCACCCCGTCCTTCACGGTCATGTGCATGGCGCCGAAGCCTTCCTGCATGTAGCCATTGCAGTCGGCGGTCTTGATGTAGCCAGCCTCGGCGCCGGCCTCTACCCAGGCACCGTACAGCGGGTTCTGCATGTTGTTGCCGTTGTTGGTGGCCAGCGGCCCTGCGCCGCCGCGGTAGTCATCGCCACCAAACTTGAAATGCTCGGCGCGCTTGAAGTACGGCAGGCAGTTGCGGTAGCTCCAGTGCTTCGCGCCCAGGCTTTCCCATTCATCGAAGTCGCAGGCATGGCCACGGATGTACACCAGCCCGTTGATCGAGGACGACCCCCCCAGCACTTTGCCCCTCGGGCAGTGCAATCGGCGACCGTCCAGGTGGGCTTCGGCGGCGGTCTCGTAGCGCCAGTTGTACTTCTTGGTATTCATCGGCAACGAGAACGCACTGGGCATCTGGATGAGCACGCTGCGGTCACTGCCGCCGAACTCCAGCACCAGTACCGAGGTGCCGGCATCTTCGGTCAGGCGGTTGGCCAGGACGCAGCCGGCAGAGCCTGCGCCGATGATGATGTAGTCGTATCGTTTTTTCATTGTTCTAGTCCTGTACGCGAAGGCCTGAGGCCTCGATGTTGCGTTCATTGCCCTTGGGGTAGCCGCCCCAGCCCAGGCGTGTGGCCAGCAGGCGGGTCAGGCCGTAATGCACCAGCCCGGCCAGCAGGCAGGACGGCAGCGAGGCGGTGGCGAAGGTGAAGAAATCGGTATGGGCCAAGGTCTGCGGGTTGAACACCACCACGTAGACGGCAAACCCTGCCACCAGCGCCAGCAGCGCGATGGGGTTGAAGCCTTTGCAGAAGCGCAACGGTGAGCCGCTTTGCTCGGCATACAGATGCCGCAGGTTCAGGCGTTGCTTGCGCAGGAAGAAGTAATCGGCGATGCCGATGCCGGCCAGCGCGCTGTTCAGCGCCGACGTCCACACCAGGAAGATGAAGAAGCCGTCGTAGATACCCGGGAGGCACACCACGATGACCACCGGGATGATGCAGAACAGCCCGATCAGCATCCCCCAGCCCAGGCTGCGCAAACGCTCCCCGGCCAACTGACGCAGGCCGATGACGGCTGTGTAGAGGATGTTGACCATGCCCGTCAGGTTGGCCAGGGCCAGGAAGCTCAGGGCGATCACGCCGAAGGTCATGCCGCCGGCCAGCCGCATCCAGGCGGTGGGGTCGCTGCTGCCCAAGGTGGTGGCGGCGAACAGGCTGACCGACTCACCCAGTGAAGCTGCGCCGAAGATGCCCACCAGGTTGGGCCAGAATGCCGTACGCTGGTTGCTGCACAGGCGCGACAGATTGCCGATGTAAGGCCACCAGGAGAACCCCGCAGCGATGTTGATTTCAACCGCGATCATGAAGTTGACGTGCGGGTTTTCGAACGGAGGCTGCAAGGGCGGCATGGCCAGCAGTTCGCCGAAACTGTAGCGGCGGGAGATGAAGTACATCAGCGCCAGCATGATCAGAATCAAGCTGGGCGCGATCACCGCGCTCAGGCGGCGGATCATGTCTGGTCCGCGCATGGCCACCAGCGCCGCCAGCACGATGGCCAGCAAGGCCCCGGCGGTCACCAGCCAGTCGTTGCTGTCGGGTTGGCTGTGCTGCACCAGGGTTTCCAGGTTGTCCAGCGCCCGCCCGCACATCAGCCCCAGCACCGCCAGCCAACCCATGGTCAGGATCACCACCGAAAGGATATAGACCAGCCGGCTGCCATTGAGGCCAAACATGCTGCGCAGGAAAGTGAACTGCTCGACGCCGTACTTGCCACACGGCAGGCAGGTGGACGAGGCCGCGAGCACCACGCCGATGATGTTGCCGATGATGATCGCGGCAATGCCTTGCAAGGGCCCGACGAACAGCGCGGTGGCACCGCCGATCAAAAACACCCAGGTGGCCACCGCCAACGCCGAGTTGGCGTAGGCATAACCCCAGAAGCCCCAGACCCGCTCGCCCGGCAGCAAAGGCGTATCGCCGCGTTCGGCGGCCAGGCGAAATTCCTGCTCTCTGGAGCGGCTCATGGCTGGCCCCCCAGGCAATACGCGCCCACCACCATGACCAGGGTCAGCACGGCCAGGGCAACAACATCCGCCGCGCTCAACGCGCCGGGCCAGTGCGCCCTGCCCTCCAGTTCTTCATAGGCGCGCAGGCGCCGTTCCAGGTCTTGTGCACGCTCGGTATCCACTTGGCTGTTCATTGGCATCACCTCGACGGGTTCTTGTTCTTGAAATTCGATGCGTTCATGTGGCCCGCGTCGCTCGCCAAACCAGGCGACGCGGGCCAGCCCTGTACCTCAGGGCAAGGTGATCCAGACCGCCTTGGTCTCCAACAAAAACTCCAGCTGTTCAGCGCCCATGTCCTTGCCATAGCCCGATTGTTTGTAGCCACCAAACGGCATGGAGGGGTCCAGCGTGCTGTGGGCGTTGACGTAGACGGTGCCAGCGCGCAGGCGCGGGATCAGCCTGTGGACCTTGCCCAGGTCGTTGGAATAGATCGCCGCCGCCAAGCCGTATTCCGAATCGTTGGCCAGCGCCAGAGCCTGCTCCTGGGTATCGAAGGGCAAGGTCACCAGCACCGGGCCGAAGATCTCCTCGCGGACGATGCGCATGTCGTTGTTGCAGTGGGCGAAGATGGTTGGCTGCACGTAGAAGCCCGGGCCTTCGACCGGCTCGCCACCGTAGTACACCTGCGCCCCTTCGGCCTTGCCCAGGGCGATGTATTCCAGTACCCGTTGCTGTTGCTGGCGCGACACCATGGGGCTGATGAAGCAGTCAGGGTCCAGGCCTGGGGCAATCTTCAGCGTGGCCGTATAGCGGGCCAGCGCCTCGAGGAAGGCTGGGTAGACGCTGCGCTCGACATAGGCACGGGTACCGGCATCACACACCTGCCCCGCGTTGAAGAACACACCGTTGGCGACCGCCTCAGCCGCCGCGTCAATGTCGGCATCGGCGAACACGATCACCGGCGACTTGCCGCCCAGTTCCAGGGTCAGGCGTTTCATCTGGTCCATCGCCACCTTGCCCACCGAGCAGCCCACCGGGGTAGAGCCGGTGAAGCTCAGCTTGTCGATGCCTGGGTGGCTGGACATCGCCGTGCCCACCACGCTGCCGCGCCCGGTGACGATGTTCAGCACACCGTCAGGGATGCCCGCCGCCTGCACCAGCTCGGCAAAGCGCAGGGCCGACAGCGACGTCAGCTCCGCCGGTTTTACCACCACGGTGCAGCCGGTCGCCAGCGCCGCGCCGAGCTTCCAAGCCATGGTTTGCAGCGGGAAGTTCCAGGGCACGATGGCCCCCACCACACCGACCGCTTCCTTGCGGGTGTAGGCCAGGTAGTTGCCCGGCAGCGAAGGCTCGACGGTGCGCCCATGAATCTTGCTGGCCCAGCCGGCAAAATAGCGCAGCGTATCGACGGTACCTTGGATATCCACCGCGCGGGCCTGGGCGACCGACTTGCCCATGTCGATCGACTCGATCTGCGCCAGCTCGTCGGCATTGTCTTCTATGAGGTCGGCCAAGCGATGAATCAGGCGCTCACGCTCCAGGGGCTTGAGCTGGCTCCAGGGGCCACCATCGAATTGCGCACGGGCGGCACGCACCGCGCGGTCGAGGTCGTCTTGTGTGCCCATCGGGATGCGCGTCAGCACGCCCTCGGTGGACGGCTCGATGACCTCGGCGCTGGCACCGTCACTGGCCTCGAGCCAGGCACCGCCAATGAACATGCGCTGGGGCTTGCAGAGAAAACGCTGGGTGGCCTCGGAAACGCCGAAGGCCTGCAGGTAGGCTTTTACCTTGTTGTCCACGGTACAGTCTCCGGATCAGCGGGCGTTGGCACGCGCGTGGAAGATGAAGCCGATGCTGTTCATCAGCAATTGCGCGGCAAGAATCGAGGTCACGCCGGCCGGGTCGTAGGCCGGGGCCACTTCCACCAGGTCCATGCCGACAATCCGCCCCTGGCTGCGCCGGGCCAACGCCTGGATGATCTCCAGCACTTCGTAGTAGAAGAATCCGCCATGGCTCGGGGTGCCGGTGCCTGGGGCGATGGACGGGTCGAAGCCATCGATGTCGATGGTGATGTAGTAGTCGCGGCCTTCGGGGATCTTTGCCAGCACACCTTCGCAGCCCAGGCGACGCACGTCGCGTACCGAGAGGATCTGCGAGCCGGCTTCGCGTGCGGCATCGTAGTCGTCGCGGTTGGAGGACGACACGTTGCGGATGCCCATCTGGGTCATGCCGACGATGTGGTCCAGCTCCGAGGCGCGGCGCAAGGGGCTGCCATGGCCGTAGCGCACGCCATGGCGCTCGTCGACGAAGTCGAGGTGGGCATCGAAGTGCACGATGTGGATCGGCCCACGCCCTTCAAAGGCCTTGATGACTGGCGCATGGATCGAGTGGTCGCCGCCCAGCACGATCGGCATGGCACCCGCCGCGAGGATCTGGCGCACGGCCGACTCGATGTTGGCATTGCTGGTGGCCATGTCGGTGTGCACGATATCGGCGTCGCCGACATCGACCATGCGCAGCTGGTCATCGGTCAGGTAGGTGGCGTCATCTTCGAAGTCGTAGGCACCGGCGTGGCCGAACGAGAACAGGGTCGATGCCTCGCGAATGCCGCGCGGTCCGAACCGTGCGCCCGAGCGCCATTGGGTCCCCATGTCGTTGGGCGCGCCGAGGATTGCCACATCGGCGTCGATGGCATTCCAGTCGGTGCAGATGGGTGACTTGGCGAAGGTGCAATGCCCTACGAAGGGCAGGTTCAGGCGGCCGGATTCATAACCGTGCTTTGCCATGTTCGGGTTTCTCCACTTATTGTTCTGGTCAGGAGACGGGGCGACTGCTCGACCGCCGTTGCAGCCACTATGGCGGCAGGCCAACGCGGGAAAAATGCGCAAGTGCAGATGCATACATCGGCCAACCCGAAGTATTCGCCCGCTGCCAGCGGCCCGGCGAAATGCCGGGTGTGCACCGGCAGTCATTTGCAGGTGCCGGGCATTGCAGTGATCACAGGGGCGTGGTTAGCTTGAAAAAAAACAATGGCCGGACGCTCATATCAGCCAGCGCGATGTGACGCACCGCCAGGAGGCCCCAGTGATCCAGCTCCACGACGTCGATCTGAAGCTCCTCAGGGTATTCACCACCATCGTCAGGTGCGGTGGCTTTTCTGCGGCGCAGGCCGCCCTCAACGCCGGCCAATCGACCATCAGCGAACAGATGACGCACCTGGAAACCCGCCTTGGGGTCAAGCTGTGCCAGCGCGGGCGCAGTGGCTTTCGCCTGACCGAACAGGGCGTGGCCATCCACGAAGCCACCTTGCGCCTGCTCAGCGCGGTGGAAAGCTTTTGCATGGATGCCGACGTGCTCAAGCAGCACATCAGCGGCAAGCTCAACCTGGGCATCATCGACTCCACCCTGACCGACACCGCCTCGCCTTTGCCGCGCACCACCCAGCGCTTTGTTTCACGCGGCCACGATGCCCACCTGCACATCTACATCGGCGCCCCGGCGGAGCTGGAAGAGCGTGTGCTGGACAGCCGGCTGCACCTGGCCATCGGCCATTTTCCGCTGCGCGTGCCGGGGCTTTCGTACCTACCGCTGTACGACGAAGCCCTGGGGCTGTACTGCGGTCGACGCCATCCGTTGTACGCCAGCAAAGCGGCGAACGGCCGGTTGCTTGAAGAGGTTCGCCAGTGCCATATCGTGGTGCGCGGCTATATGCAGCAATACGACCTGGAGCAACTGGGCATCACCAAGGCCGCCGCGACCGTGGAGAACATCGAGGCGGCCGCGATCCTGATCATATCCGGTGCCTACATCGGGTTTCTGCCGGTGCACTTCGCCGAGCAGTGGGTAAAGACCGGCGAAATGCGCCGGCTGGGCGCGAACTCCCTGGACCTCACCTCGCCCTTCGACGTGATCACCCGGCGCGGCGTGTCACCACCGCCGATCCTGCGGGCGTTCCTCGAAGACCTGAACGCCTGCATGCACCAGGCTGGGGGCGTTTGAGCCCGCAGGCTCAGGCAATAACCCGGGCAACCTGCTGCGCGCGAACAAGCCCAGTCGTCGCCAGGCCCTGAAGCCTTGCCACCAGCACGGCGCGGGCGGTTGGCGAGGTGGCCGGGTCGATAATCCGATACTGGCGATCGCACCAGCCGCTGATCTCCTGTAGCCAGCCGGCCTGCAGGACGGGCTCGGCGTCCAGGCGCTGCAACAGGTAGGCCACTTGCTGCCAGCCAGACAACAGGTGGAGCACCGCCAGGCGACGCGGCGCCGAGCATTCATGCCAATGGCGGTCCAACCAGGCGCTTGCCTCGACATTGACGGTCGCCCAGGGCAGCTTGCCCAACTGCACGATGGTGGCGGCGAACACCTTGTCCGAAGGGTCGCCCAGCATGCCGAACAGCTCACCCGCAATGGCCTCCCCTGCCTGGTGCACCGCAGCAAAACGCACGGAGGGGTAGCGCGATTGCAAGGCGGCCCTCCACCACGCGAGGGGGAGTTCCACCTGCAGCTCTGCGCCAAGGCCGAGCACGCCCAGCCAATCGCGTTTTGCGGTGGGCATTTCACCGGCCAGGCGCGCCGCCAGCACCGCCGCAGCGTCAACCCCGTAGCGCGGCGCCTGCCAACGCGCAAGGCTGCGGATCGCGGGCGAGGCATCCAGCAAGACCTGGCGCAGTACCGGCTGCGGGTCATCCAGCAAGGGCAGCAATGCCCGCAGCACACAGACCCGCACCTTGGCAGCCGCGTGTGGCAAGGCGTGCACTAACAGCGGTACGGCTTGCGCAGCGGGGAGCGCCTGGCACGCAGCAACCGCTGCCAGGCGAACGGTCAATTCGCGATGGGCCAAGGCATCACGCAGCAGGGTTGCAGGCTCGGTGTCGACTTCCAGCAAGCGCGCAAACAGAAAACGCGCTGTCTTGCCTTGCCGGGTCAGAAAATCAAGGTGAACCTCACGCCGAACCTGCGCCCCCTGCAACACTGCACACACCTGTTCCAGGGTGGCAGCATGATCGACCCGGCGGCGCGCAGCCAGCGCCACCACTGACTCCAGGGCACACAACAATGACATCACATGGGCGCTTGTGAGGTAAGGCTGAATGCCCGCCTTGGCCAGTTCGCGAACCTGCGGCACCCAGTCATTCAACCGCTCGATCAGCGCCTGCAAGGCTTGCGGCGTTTGCTCGGCGCACAGCGCCCGTACCGCGACTTCTCGAACGAAGCCGTTGTCGTGATGGCTGAGGGTGATCCACGTATCGCCATCACGGGCAGACGCGATCAGTTCGAGGGCTTCATTACGCCGCTGCTCGGCCCAGGACCCTGCCGGTACCTGCCTTGCCTTTAGCCGACCCAACCAGTTGTTGATGGCGCTTACATTCATTCCCTTGTATTCCATGTGCGTGCAATGTGGGCTTCAGACGCTATTCGAAGGCTCAGGTTTCACGGCAGCTGATTTCGGAGCCTGGTTCAATCTGCTTCTGCAGCCAGCTGCCCCTCGATCCAGTCGATAAATGCCCGCACGTGTGGTCGTTTCAACTGCTCCTTGCGGGCGACCAGGTAGTAGGCAAAACGTGAAGGCCAGGGCCGGTCCACGGCCACCACCAGGCTGCCATCACGCAGCCCTTCCTCGGCATGTTGCGCCTGTACTAGGGCGATACCTTGACCACTCGCGGCCGCACTTAGCAACAGCAGCTCCTCGTCATAACTCGGCCCGCGTCGGCTGCGGCTGTCGGGCTCGAAGCCATGGGCCTGCAGCCACAAGGTCCAATCGGCACGGTCGGCATCCTGCAAACGCCTTCGCCCACCACACCGGCTACCGGCGCATGTTTGCGCCAGATCTCCTGACCCTGGGCATCTTCATGCCGCAGCGCTTTTATGACGGCGACCTGCAGGCCCTGGCCGGGCAGGCGCGGCTGGTCGGTGAAATCGACCGCCTGGGCTTTGCCGCTGCCTGGGTGCGCGATGTGCCGTTGTTTGACCCGGCCTTCGGTGATGCCGGTCAGGTATTCGACCCGTTCACCTATCTGGCTTACCTGGCCGCGCAAACCCGGCATATCGCCCTGGTGACCGGCAGCGCGATCTTTGCCTTGCTCCACCCGATCGACCTGGCCAAGGCCGCCGCCACCGTCGATACCTTGTCGGGCGGGCGCTTGGTGCTGGGCATCGCCTCGGGCGACCGGCCCGTGGAGTTTCCCGCCTACGGCCTGGACCACGGCAGCCGCGGCGAGCGCTTTGCGCACAGCGTGGACTACTTCCGCCAACTGTTGGCCGAGCACCCAGGGCCTATCCAGTCGCCGTTGGGCCAGCTCAGTAACGCCCGACTGTTGCCCAGGCCTGTGTCAGGGCGCATCCCCCTGGTGGTGACCGGCTCGTCGCGCCAGACCCTGCAGTGGCTGGGCGAGCACGCGGATGGCTGGCTGACCTATCCCGACGCCACCCATAACATCCTCGGGCCACGCCGCCTGGCCGAAAAAATCCGTGCCTGGCGCGAAGCGATCCCGGGTGGCGGGCTCCGCCCGCACATGACCAACGAATGGATCGACCTGGACGACGATCCCAACTTCCCGCGTACGCCACAGCAAGGCGGCTATGTGCTGCGCACCGGGCGCAACGGGCTGATCGACTTGCTTGGCGAATGGCGCGAGGCTGGGGTCAATCATGCGGCCTTGGGGGTGCAGATGGCGCGGCGCCCGGCCCGGGAAATCATTCAGGAACTGGCCGAAGAGGTATTGCCGCTGTTTCCGGCGCTGGCCGGGCCTGCGCCGCAGTCGCAAGACTGGTAAAGCGTGCCAGGCATCGCAGATGCACAGCAGACGGTATGGGGCTTGCCCGCGAAGCAGGCACCGCGGTGGATGGCACGCGCTTCGCCCGTGTTCGCGGGCAAGCCCGCTCCCACCCGAACCGTGTAGCCGGCAAGGCTAGCGCCAACCTGTGGGAGCTGGCTTGCCAGCGATGCGGCCGGAACAAGCACTACAAAACAGTTGCTCTCACACGGGCACTGCTAGAACAGTGAAATGTGAGGTTTTCTACAGAAGCGGGCTTGCCTGTGGCATTGCCGCGAGCCACTGCATCATCAACCGTGCCAGCACTTGAGGCTGTTCAAGCGGGATCATATGTCCGGAGCCTTGAATGATCTCAAGGCGTGCTCCCGGGATCTGGCTGCATAAGGCTTCAGCCTCTTCAACTTGCCTCAGCGCGTCCTGCGCTGCTGCAATCACAAGTGTCGGGCACTGGATCTGATGAGGCCTCACACCCGCTCTGGTCAGCAGCGACTGTGTGGCAAATACCGCATGCCCCATGCGTGCCCCCATCTCACGAATCCTGCCAGTCAGGGTGGTATCCGCAGCACGCTGCGGATGCACCGACTGCCTGATGGCAGCCAGGCTCAAACCGCGAAACTGCCCGTGAGCCGACGCATCGACCGCCGCTTGTTTGGCTTTCTGCCGCTCGGGCGAATCTTCGCGCAGGGAGGTAGCGATCAGTATCAGGGCAGCCACACGATCAGGGCACTGCTGCACGATTGATCTCGCCACATAGCCCCCAAGGGAAAAACCAACGAGGACGAAACGAGGCGGCGCACTTGCCACGACATGTCGGGCGATCTGGGCAAGGGTTTGCCCCTTGAGCAGGTTGGCCCGGTGGACCTCACACGTAGCGGGCAGGCTCTCGACCACTTCATCCCAGAGTGTTTCGTCCAGCATGAAGCCTGGGATCAACACCAGGGGGAGCGCGTTTTCAGGGGGCATGTTCTTCACCAGGCAAATCCAGACAGCAGCATACGGGCCAACGCTGATCAGTTACACAGCGGGTCGCGCAACGCATCGGCAATGTGTGCGTACAACGCATCGGCGGCGCGTGAGCCTGCGGAGTCTCGACTGCGGGTCAGTACCACCTCCGCCACCGGCAGGTCCGGCAGGCCGTGCCGCAGGTCGAGCACCTTGAGGTGCGCCGGCAAGCTGCAGCGGGTGACCACCGCCACCGCCAGGCCACTGTCCATCGCCGTCAATTGGCCGCTGAGGTTGGGGCTGTTGTAGACCACGCGATACTCCCGGCCCAACCCGGTGATGGCGGCGAGTATCGATGTGCGCAAGCGATCGCTGAGCCCGTGCACCGCGATCGGCAGCGGGCTGCGCTTCCACGCCTCATGCTGCTCGGCGCCGCCCCATACCAGCGCTTCCCTGAACAGCAGTTCGCCGCGCGATGGCGCGTCACGGGTCAGCAGCGCCAGGTCGATCTGGCCACGGTCAACCTTTGCCCACAGGGTGGCTGAGTCCTCGCAGGCCAGGGTGACCTCAACCTCGCCGAAGCGGGTCATGAAACTGCGCAAGGCCGGCATCAGGTAGGTCACGGCATAGTCATCCGGCACACCCAGGGTAACGCGCCCGGACACCGCACCGCCGTGCATCGCGTCTACCATCGTCGAGTGGGCCTCGAGCAACTTGCGCGCGTGGCCGAGCAGGTCATAGCCGGCGGGGGTCAACGACAGCTGCCGAGGCTCGCGCTTGAACATCGGCCGGCCGAGGCTGTCCTCGAGCTTTTTCAGCTGCATGCTCACTGCCGACTGGGAGCGAGCGACCTGACGCGCGGCTGCCGTCATCGACCCGCTGTCCACCACGGCCAGAAACGTGCGCAACCAGTCGATCTGTAAATCCTTGGACTGCATGGTGGCGCGCTACCATTCGATAATCGAATGCCTTGTATAACAGATATTCGCTTTTCTGGAGTATCCCTGTGCCAGCAAACTTGTCGCTACAACGACAGCATCAGCACAGCAGTGAGTACGTCCCATGCCCCACCTGCACACCCGAAGCGAAATCTTGCGAGGCGCCAAAGATGCGCTCCCGGTCATGTTCGCGGTCGCGCCCTACGCCATGGTCCTCGGCGCACAAGCCTCTCAGGTCGGCCTGTCTTTGGCTGAAGTGGGCGCGATGACGGGCCTCAACTTCGCCGGGGGTTCGGAGTTTGCCGCTATCAAATTGTGGGCGGCGGTTCCGCCAATGTTGACGATCGTGCTCATCACCCTGCTGATCAACAGCCGGCACATCGTCATGGGCGCCGCCTTGGCGCCGTTTCTCCAGCACCTGCCTAAACGCAAGGTGATTCCTGCGTTGTTCTTCATGGCCGACGAAGGGTGGGCGATCAGCTACGCCGACACCCTGCGCCGTTCGCAGGGCCAGCAACTGCCAGCGTTCAGTTGGCCGTACTACTGGGGCGCCTGCCTGCCCTTCTATCCCGTCTGGGTCGGTTTTGCATTGATCGGCGCGGCAATCGGCCCGGCGCTCGGCAATATTGAAGCTTATGGCTTTGCCATGGCCTTTCCGGCGGTGTTCATCGTGCTGCTCAGGGGCATGTGGAAGGGGCCGCGGCTGGCGTGCGCGTGGCTGGTCAGCCTGCTGGTGGCGATTCTGGTGTACCTGACGGTGCCGGGGGCCTGGTTCGTGTTTGCCGGCGTGATCGCGGGCATGCTGTTTACCTACCTGCGGGAGGTCATGCAATGATCAGCACAGCGGCTTTGCTGACAATACTGGGCATGGCCTCTGCCACCTACGCAACACGGCTGGCAGGCTACCTGTTGCTGCGCAAGCGCAAGCTCGGGCCGCGTGCCCGGGCCGTCATGGAGGCAGCACCGGGCTGCGTGCTGATTTCGGTGATCGCCCCGCACTTTGTCTCGCCTCATCCTGAAGAGCTGATTGCGCTGGGCATCACGCTGGTTGCCGCATGGCGATTGCCGATGCTGTTCACCGTCGCGATTGGCGTGGCGTCGTTGGCGGTACTGCGATTGTATTGGCAGTGAGAACCTGGGTTTTGCCCTTCTGCGCGATAAGGACGCTGCATGCTCGTCAACTCGGTCCGCCTAAGCCCCTCCTGCGCCAGCTTCGAGTGACTGATTTGCTTAAGATAATGCGTGTAAAACAGCCGCAACCATGTGCTCTTCACTGATTGTTCCGTCGACCCGCAACACTGCAGACTTCTGCTCTGCCAACCACGCCTCGTGCCACGCTCGGTTGCGCCCCGAGAAGTTAGGGTCGTCATACTGCGAGGCCCATTCGTGGAAGGCCGTGTGGATCCCGTGCATGTCGCCACCCGGTGCAATCCGATCGCCAAAGCGCTCTTTTTCACGCGCGGCCAGCCGGTCGAGGCGAATGGGCGTGGGGGTGACGACGAACACGGTCAGGTCGACGTGCGCAAGCAGGGCATCGCCCCACACCATGCAGGAACCGGTCAGTACCCAATCTTGGTCACCGAGCTGCTGCTGGATCACTTTCACGCGGTCAGGGACAGGCCGCTTGGTCGTGAACGGTGGGTCGGTGGGCATCCAGTAAGCATCATCGACATCGACATGCCGCGCACCCAGCACGGTCGCGAGGTTTTGACCCAAGGTGGTCACACCGGCACAGGAAGCACCCGTAATGTAGATTCGCAATTGTTCCTCCATGAATGCACGTCGAATTCGGGGCCGCACTATACACCCGACCTGCGCAAGGCGCTGAACCCGACGGCTGGCATCGGGTCAGCGTCAGGAAGAAAAGGCAGCCTCAACGCTCCATGACATAAGTACCCGGCGCAGGGCAAAGCGGCCGGTACTTGCGCGAGCCCAGCTTCTTTGGCGCTGCCAGGCTTTCGCCGGAACGCTGCCCAATCCATTCGCGCCAATGCGGCCACCAACTGCCTTGCTGGCGCTCCCCGGCGTGCTGCAGCCAGGTTTCCGGCGCCTCGGCGGCGGCGGGCGCCGCGTAGTAGAACGACTTGGGGTTGCCGGGTGGGTTTACCAGGCTTTGCAAGTGGCCGGCATTGGACAGCACGTAGGTCGTGTCCTCGCCAAACAGCCGGGCGGTGCCGTAGCAGCCTTGCCAGGGGGTGATGTGGTCGGTAGTGCCGCCCACCACATAGGCGCCCACCGTTACCTGGGTCATGTCGATCAACTCGCCGGCAATCTCCAGCGTGCCGGGGTTGCTGTAGGGATTTTGCTGGATGAGGTCGAGGTAGTCAGCGTGCAGCTGAGCGGGGAGCCGCGTGGTGTCGTCGTTCCAGGCGAGAATGTCGAATGCCGGCGGCGGGTTGCCCAGCAGGTAGTTGTTGACCCAGTAGTTCCAGATCAGGTCGTTTGGGCGCATCCAGGCGAACATGCGGCCCATGTCCTGGCCACTGAGCACGCCTTTGCGCCGGGAGCTGGCCTTGGCCGCGCGCAAGGCGGACGGCGTGGTGAACAGCCCCAGGGTGGTGTCGTTAAGCGCCGATGCCGTGTCGAGCACGCACACGGCCCAGGTGGTATTGGCCACCTTGTGGCCCTCGCCACGGGCTGCCAGCCAGCCCAAGTAGGCCGCCAGGGTGATGCCGCCCGAGCAGGAGCCCCACATGTTCACATCCGGGCTACGGGTAATCCGGCGCGCCACGTCCACCGCCTGATCGAGGCACAGCGCGTAATCGGACAAGCCCCAGTCACAGTGCTCGCGGGTGGGGTTGCGCCAACTGATGACGAACAGGCTTACGCCGCTGTCCTGTATCCACTTGACCAGGCTCTTTTCCGGCGACAGGTCGATGGCGTAGTACTTGTTGATTTGTGGCGGCGACATGACCAAGGGCCGGGCAAAGACCTTTTCGGTGGTGGGCGCGAACTGCAGCAGCTCGAACATTTCACAGCGAAACACCA
Source organism: Pseudomonas sp. B21-031 (assembly GCF_024748985.1). Taxonomy (NCBI): domain Bacteria; kingdom Pseudomonadati; phylum Pseudomonadota; class Gammaproteobacteria; order Pseudomonadales; family Pseudomonadaceae; genus Pseudomonas; species Pseudomonas sp. B21-031. The sequence continues at coordinate 3,517,500 of NZ_CP087181.1, forward strand.
CCTCGCCCTTGGCCGTGGCGATGTTTTCACCCACCGTGAATGGCGTACTGTCGACCTGCCTCGGGAGGCCACGGTTGTTCAGCATGTCCTGGCCGAAGTGGCGCAGGCCTCTGGCCATGCTCATGCCGCCCGTGTCCACCAGTTTGCGCAGCGCCGTGGGATTGGTCAGCGGGGAGTTGCTCGGTGCCAAGGCATCGGCCAGCAGCGCTGCGACGAAGCGGGCGCGGCTTTTTTCCAGCGGGGCCAGGTCGGTGGCCTCGATGAAGCGGGTAAGCTCTGCCTGGCCAGCCAGGTAGCTCTGCAACAGTGCGCGCAGGAAGGCATTGGATTGCCAGGCCGGGTCGGCGAAGCGCTTGTCCTTCGGGTCTGGCGCGATGCTGGTGTTGCCTGCGACGATGCCGCGCAGCGCCTTAAGGTAGCCCCCCACATGGGCACCCGCCTTGAGCGGCGAGGTGCCCACGGCCTTGAGCAGGTAGCCGGCTGAACTGGCCAGGTCGGCCGGGCGCATGCTGACCAGGGGGTTACCCGCCAGGGGCTGGCTAGGGGTGACGGTCTCGTTCGTTTGCGTGGATCTGCTCATGGCGGCTCTTGATTCCGGGCACGGTTGTGTTGTGCTCCGACTCTAAGGCAGCCGTGGCTGCGGCCACTTCTCATCGCACGACAGCGGTTTTTCACTTCATGACGGGGGAGCGATCTGACCGAAAGCACCGGCAAACTCGGTGCCATCCACGCTATGGTCAACACGACTCCCCGAAAGAGCAATCACGGCTAGGCACCTCGATGCCTGGACACAGGATGCTAGCGCTCACCGCACCTTCCAGAGGCTCCGTTCGTTGACTGACTCACAGCACAGCCCTACCTACGCAAAACGGTTCGAAGCCGTGCTTGCCTACATCGACAACCATCTCGAAGATGACCTGTCGGTGAATGCACTGAGTCGCATCGCCAACTTCTCGGCGTTTCACTTCCATCGGCAGTTCACGGCGTTCATGGGCGTTCCGGTTTCACGCTATGTGCAACTGATGCGGCTTCGACGCGCGGCGCACCAATTGGTCGCCTCGCCCGCAACGTCCGTGCTGGAAGCCGCATTCGGCGCTGGTTTCGAAAGCCCCGAAGCCTTTTCCAGAGCCTTCAAGCGTGCCTTCGGCATGGCGCCGAGCGTGTTCGCCAAGGCCCCGAACTGGCAGGCCTGGGGTGCGGTATTCGTTGTTCCTCATCGTTCCAGGAGTATCACCATGCAGATCCGTATCGTGGATTTCACCGAAACCCGCGTAGCCGCGCTCGAACACCGAGGGGCGCCGGCCCTGGTCGGCGAAAGCGTCGCGCGTTTTCGCCACTGGCGCATGCACAGCGGCCAATCGCCAGTGGCCAGCTGCCGCACCTTCGGCATCCCCTACGACAACCCCGACACCACCCCAGCGCACGCCTTCCGCTTCGCCGTTTGCGGCGAGATAGACGAGGCTGTGCAGCCCAACGATTTCGGCGTGCACGAACGGCTTATTCCGGCGGGGCGCTGCGCGGTGATTCGCCATACCGGTTCGCCTGACTACATTGGCGAAACCATCTACCCGCTTTATCGTGACTGGTTGCCGTCGAGCAACGAAGAGCTGCGCGACCATCCGCTGTTCTTCCATTACCTGAGCGCATACCCGGAAACGCCCTTGGAGCAATGGCAAACGGATATCTACGTCCCGCTGAAGTAGGCCGTGCCATGCCCGCCCGGTGCCGGGCCACCGAGCCCCCACCCATGAGCCTCTTCGATAAAGTGCAGCACTGCCCGCGAACGCTCGTCAATCCGTGAAATCAGCGAAAGTTCACTGACCATTTCCGCTTGAGCCAGGGGCACGATGCGGATGCCCGGCATGGTCAGCCGGGTCATGGTTTCGGGCACGATGCTCAGGCCGATGCCGGCGGCCACCAGCCCGGGAATACTCATCAGCGACGGCACATACATGATGTTCTGCGGGTGCAACTGGTGCTGCCGGCACGCCTGGAGGGTGTGGGAGGTCAGGCCGATGCCGGTGCTGTCCTGGAGAAACACGAACTTTTCGTGACGCAGGGTCGACAGGTCCCCGCTGAAGCGGTCGGCCAATTCATGGTTGTCCGGGATGAGCAGGACGAGCCTGGACTGGCTGAATGGGTGGGTGCGCAGACGGTCCGGCAGGTGGTCCTTGAACACCCGGGCAAAGGCCAGGTCGAGTTTATGATCGAGCAACATGTCGAACTGCGCGCGAATACCGGCGTCGACCAGCGACACCTTGACCTCAGGGAACGTGCTGAAGTAATGCCGGAGCAATTGCGGCAAATTGGCTTCGAACAATGCCGAGTGGTAACCGATGTTGATTTCGCCCACCTCCCCCCGCTTGGCACGCCGGGCCGCGGCCATTGCCCGTTCGCTGGCCTCGATGGACTGCCGCGCGTGAGGCAGGAACGCCTCGCCGGCAGCGGTCAACGCCACGCCGCGGTTCTCCCGCCGGAACAGCGTCAGCCCGAGCTCAGACTCAAGCGTTCGCATCAACTGGCTCAGTGCCGGTTGTGCAATGCCCAGTTGCTCAGCCGCCCGGCTGAAATGCTGCAGGTCAGCGGCGACCACAAACGCTCTCAGGTGACGCAGTTCCATAATCGCTACTCATAAGGCTGGCTTATCTATTTATCGTGATTTCGATAATTATTCTGCAAGCAGGATGCGCTAACGTCTATTCACTTCGACGATTCCTTACCACTGCACTGCCCGGGCGGAATCGTATGGGTATTCCGACACCATAAAAACAATGACGAGCCCCCTTATGAGCACAATCAGTGACGCGCCTCATGATTCGCGCATGCCTCGCAAAGCGGTGACCGCCGCGACCATTGGCACAGCCCTGGAATGGTTCGACTTCACGTTGTATGGCGCGATGTCCGCGACCATTCTGCCGAAGTTGTTTTTCCCGGCGATGGAACCCACCGCAGGCCTGCTCGCTTCGCTGGCAACGTTCGGTGTCGGCCTGGCCGCGCGGCCCCTGGGCGCCATTACCTGTGGCTACCTCGGTGACAAACTCGGCCGCCGCAACTTGATGCTGGCCACCGTAACCATGATGGGCCTGGCTTCGGTACTGATGGGGTTATTGCCCACCTACGGCCAGGTGGGTATCTGGGCGCCGATCCTGCTGGTGCTGCTGCGGATCATTCAAGGCTTCGCACTGGGTGGCGAGTCCACTGGCGCGCAACTGATGGCGCTGGAACACGCCTCCCCCGACCGTCGCGGGCGCTATTCCGGCATGCTCGGCCTGTGCTCACCCCTTAGCCAGATTTTGGCCAACGGCGTATTGATGGGCCTGGCAGCGACGCTTTCAAGCGAGCAATTCGAAAGTTTCGGCTGGCGAATCCCGTTCCTGATGAGCTTCGTCCTGGTCATCGTCGCGATTTTCATCCGCCTGAAAGTTGATGAAACCCCGGCCTTCATGGCCTTGAAGAAGGCCCCGCTCAAACAGGAAAAGAGCCCGCTCACATCAGCCGTGAGCAGCCATTACAAACCATCCTGCGACTGATGCTGTTCTTCTGCTCACCCGCTGCGCTGTTCTACTTGATCGTGATTTTCTCCCTCAGCTACCTGACCAAGCACCTCGGCTTTAGTCAATCGACGGGGTTCATGTCGCTGATGGTGGCTAACATGTGCGCGATTTTCGGTGCGCTTGCCGGTGGTTATCTGTCCGATCGGTGGGGGCGTAAAAAAGCGCTGGCATTGGGTTCGTGCATGACGTTGCTGATCCTGTTCGTCTACTTCCCAATCCTCAACACTCTTAACGTCCCCGCCATCATGGCAATCATGGGGCTGTTCCTGGGCTTCACTCAGTTCCAAAGCGGCATCCAGCCTGTAGCCTTCGCCGAAGCGTTTCCTACCCAGGTCCGCTACTCGGGCTCGGCACTGGCCTACACAGGCGCCAATCTGGTGATCGGTGGCCCAATGCCGATGATCGCCGTGTGGCTGATGAGCCAGTCGAACAACTCGCCGTGGCCGCTGGTGACGTTGTGCGCGGTGATCAACCTGATTTCGCTGGCGATGATCATCACCGGCCGGGAAACCCGTGGCATCGACCTGAACGCGGTCGCCGAAGACGACGCCGTCGAAGCCCGCGCTACCACCCTTCTTTCCAAATAACGCAGCAGGACAATCATGAATCGCACCGTTTTCATCCTTAACGGCCCTAACTTGAACCTGCTGGGCCGCCGTGAGCCGCACATCTACGGCCACACTACGCTTGAGCAAATCCGCCAACGCAGTGAAAGCCTGGCGCTGGAACTTGACCTGATATGCGACTTTCGCCAAACCAACCACGAAGGCGTCATGGTCGACTGGATTCAAGAAGCCTTTGAGCAAGGCGCTGCAGTAATCATCAACCCGGCTGGCCTTTCGTTTCACTCGATTCCAGTACTGGATGCGCTGAAATTACTCGACACACCGCTGGTCGAACTGCACCTGTCGAACATTCATGCACGGGACGAACTGCACCGCCACTCGATCATGTCTGGCGTGGTCAATACAGTGATCTGCGGCATGGGCGCTGACGGGTATCCCCTCGCAATCCGAGCTATCGATGCTTTACTGCGGCGTCGGGCAGCCAACACTTAACCGCCCTTCACCGGACGCTGACTGGCTGGCCCTTCGGCAACTTCGGAACGTCGCTTACACCCTGAACCGCCCCACCAGCGCTGTCATTTCCCCCACCAGGCCCGACAGCGCCTGGCTCGCCGCACGGGTCTGCTGCGCCCCTGTCGCCGACTGGTTCGACAACTCGCGAATATTCAGCAGGTTCCGGTCCACTTCCCGTGCCACCTGGGCCTGCTCCTCCGCCGCACTGGCGATCACCAGGTTGCGCTCGTTGATCTCGCCGATGGCGCTGTAGATGCCTTCCAACACCTGCCCCGACGCCAGGGTGACGTCCAGGGTCGACTGGGCCCGGCTGGTGCTGGCCTGCATCGAGACAACCGCGGCTTCGGTACCCTGCTGCACGCGCCCGATCATCTGTTCGATTTCCTGAGTCGATGCTTGTGTGCGGTAGGCGAGCGTACGCACCTCGTCCGCTACCACCGCAAAACCGCGCCCGGCCTCACCGGCGCGGGCGGCCTCGATGGCGGCGTTGAGCGCCAGTAAGTTGGTCTGCTCGGACACCGTACGGATCACTTCCAGCACCTTGCCGATGTCCCGCACCTGCCCCACAAGCTGCTCCAGGTGCCCACTGCTGGCCTGGATCTCATGGGTCATGGCCTCGGTACCGTCGATGTTCTCGTTGACTTGCCGGCGGCTTTTTTCAGCCAGCTGATTCGATGCCTGCGTGGTCTGGGACGTGGAGACGGCGTTACGTGCGACCTCCTCGACCGCCGTGGTCATTTCGGTGACGGCAGTGGCAGCCTGCTCCAGCTCCTGGCCCTGCTGGCGCAGGTTATTGGCGCTTTCCTCGGTAACGGTGTTCAGCGCCGTCGCCGCGTCAGCCAGCTGTTGTGTGCAGCTGCTGAGCTTGCCGAGGGTTTCGCGCTGGCTCTGCTGCATGCGCTCCAGTTCGTGGAACAGCTGGCCGATTTCGTTGCGCCGCTGCACCACCACCGGCACGCTCAGGTCGCCGCCGGCGATGCGCTGAAAGTGCTGGCCAGCTTCACGCAATGGGTGCAACACACGCTGTGCAATGAAGGCCCAGCACAGCGCCGCCAGCAGCAACGTCACGCCCAGCAGCCCCAGGCTCAGCAGTTGTGCGCGCTCCAGGCGGCGGTCGGACTCGAGCATGATCTGCTGGCTGCGCTCGCTCAAGGTGGCAACCAGTTGCTGACGCAGCGCCTGCAAGCGACCCATGGCATTGCCAGCGTCGGTGTTGACCTTGAAGTACTGCTCCAGCGAGCGCTGCCGCACGGCCTCACGCTGCCCCGCCACCGCCTTGGCGTAGTCGGCGAAGGTGGCCTGCAGCTCCTTGGCCGCTGCATGCAGCGCCGGCTCGCGGGCGTTGTCGACGAACGCATCGACCAGCTTCTGGCTCTTGTCGTTCAATTCGACCGACAGCGCCATGCGCTTGTTCGCACTCTCGTCATGGCCGCCCAGTTGCTCGATAAAACCCGAGGACACGTTGGCGCTGGCGCGGATCGCCATGAGCAACGCATTGTTCAACCGGTCCGACTGGTGCGCGGTCTGGTCCAGTTCGCTGATCTGCTCATCGCTGCCCACCGCCGCGCGCCAGGCGCTGACGGTGGAGAACAGCAAGGTCAGGCTGAACAGCGACAGCACCCAGAACATTCCGGTGCGGATCTTCAGGTCGGCAAACATACGGGCAGTACTCCTCATGGTCCTGTTGGCACCCCTTCTCATCGGGATTTCGACGGCGGGTGAGCAGGTATCGGAGTGGCTGCGGCGGGCTTGAGTGGCGCTGAGGCGCTTGTGTGCGGTAACCGAACGATTGTTGCTGGCAACTTGCATGTGGCGGCGCATACGTGCAAGGGTAAAAAAGGAACGTCAGTCATCAGAAAAGGAAGATAAGCACCTTATGCTTGGAATCACACGTATCCATCGCTACGTGCGCCCATTGCCTGCAAGCCAAGCAGCAGCCAGTGGGCGTGACGTCAAAGTCAAACCAGGCGCCCGCCTGGCCGCGAAGCTTGCCACCCTCCTCTGCACACCCCGCGCCGTCCCGCCCTACCTCTGGGTCAACCCCGAGCGCCCCCCTGTAGATCGCATGCCCCCCACCTGACCGCCCACGCGCCGTCATCGCACCGGCCTCGCCATTCAGTGGCTGAAGGCGGGATGTCTCACGCAAAAAAAGGGGCAACACCCAATGATCATGTTTCAGGGCAAGAAAATTCACAGCGCCATCTTCGACATGGATGGCACGATGTTCGACACCGAGCGACTGCGTTTCAGGACGCTGAAGCAAGCTTCACTGGAAATCTTCGGCACCGCCTTGAGCGAGCAAACGCTGATCGGCTCGCTGGGCCTGAGCGCGAAAAAGGCCGAGGCCCTCGCCAAGGCTCACAACGGCGATGACTTTCCCTATGTGCAGATCCGCCAGCGCGCCGATGAGCTCGAACTGGCGTACGTGCGCAACCATGGCGTGCCGATCAAAGCCGGCCTGCTCGAGGTGCTGGAGCGCCTGCGCAAGTCCGGCCTGACCCTGGCGGTCGCCACGTCCAGCCGCCGCGCCATCGCCGAGGAGTACCTGATCAACGCCAACGTGCTCAAGTACTTCGACATCACCGTTTGCGGCGACGAAGTCAGCCAAGGCAAACCCCACCCAGAAATCTTCCTGCACGCCGCCCGCGCGCTCAATTGCCAACCCGGCCAGTGCTTCATGGTCGAGGACTCGGAAAACGGCCTGCTCTCAGCGATCCGCGCCGGGGGCCAGTCAATCCTGATCGAGGACATCAAGCCGCCCGCGCCCGAGGTCAAGGCCGGCGCGCTGATGGCCTACCGTGGCATGCACGCCTTCCTCGCCGACTTGAGCGAGTGCGTGCCCGACTTGGGCATGCCGGCGCTCGACGAGGCATTCCCTGTCTCACTGAACCAGTTCCGTGTCGGCATCCACGGCTTCGGCGCCATCGGTGGCGGCTACCTGACCCAGGTGCTGTCCCATTGGGACGGCTACACGCGCCCCTGCGAAATCATTGCCGCGACCCGTTCGCGCATGCTCCGCGAATCGGTCGCTGCGTTCGGCCGCTACAGCGTGCGCTACGGCGCCACCGCGTTCGACCAGACCATCGACAATGTGCGCATGATCGACATGGACGACGAGGAGGCAGTGATCGAGATGTACAACGCCGCCGAAGTCGTCGGCATGAGCCTGCCCGAGCAGGCCATCGCGCATCAGGCCAAGGTCATTGCCAAGGGTTTGCTGCGGCGCTTCGAACGCAGGGGGCGCGAGCTGACCGTACTGATCGTGTTGAACAAGATTGGCGGTGCGGCGTTCGTCCGGCGCCAGGTGCAGGCGCAGTTGGCGCTGCTGTGCACACCACAGGTGTGCAAGCAGGTGCTGGAAAAGACCCATTTCGCCGAAACGGTGGTTAGCCGCATCGTTTCCAAGATCAGCAATGACGCGCTGGTTCGGCAGTTACGCATCAAGTCGCAGATCTTCAAGAACAGCCTGGAGGATGAGCCAGCGGTCACCCGCAAGCTCGCCACGCCAACCCCTGAATATGAACGGCTTATCGGGCACTTCCGGCCCTTTGCACACTCCAGCAGTGCCATGAGCCAGTTGCACCTGATCCTGTTCAACAGCGAGCCCGACATGCCGCTGTACGTAGAGCGAGGCAGTGATTTACTGGAGCGGCTGCGCCAGGTAAAAACGGTCGCGGACATTACCCAGATCCAGATCATCAAGAACCGCTTGTGGAACGGGCCGCACGCGATCATCGCCTGGTATGCGAGCCTGCTGGGGCACACCTGGGTCGGCCAGGGCATGGGGGACGCCCGCGTCAGTGCACTGGCGCAGCGCCTGATTCATCAGGAAGTGGCGCCAGCGTTGATGGCCGAATACCCGCAGATGTCAGAGGTCGTCAGCAGCTTTGCCAATGCGTTTCTCGAACGGTGCAAAACCTCGTTCAAGGACCCTTGCGTGCGGGTTGGGCGCGACCCCATGCGTAAATTGCAGCGTAACGAGCGCATCCTCAGCAGCATCGACCTGGCCCGCCAGCATGGCATTCAAACGCCTGCGCTGGCGTTTGGGGCGGCGCTGGCCATTCACTATGCGCTGCACGGCAACGCCAGCAAAGATCGCGAGGCCCAGTTGATCAAGGCGCTGTACACGGCCAGCGGCGAACGTGTCGAAGCGGTGCTCACCCATGACGGGGAGTATCAGGGCAAGCCTTATCCGGGGCTGGACCCGGTCAGGGATGCGGCGCTGGTCGAAAGCATTTCGGCCAACTTCCGGCTGTTGCTGGAGCGGGACAGGGCTGACTGGGCACTGCCCGCTGCGTTGGCGCGGGGGTCGTCTGAGTGTGGTAGGGCATCGGCCAAGCATTCGCTACCGGTTGCTTGAAGCGGTTTGGTAAGGGCGATGTATCGATGTGTTCGCCCTGACATCGTCAGCGCCTGGGAAATCGAGCGCCGCCCGCGCGGCGCATCGCGAGCTCTGCTCGCTCCTACGTTTATTTCGGGCCAATCATGCCTGGGGGATTTGCGCGCGAACGGCTTGGCGCATGACGCGATGGTGCGTCGTGCAAACCCGGCGGTCGCGCGCGCCTGTTACAGGCGTTACTGGCCAAAAACAAACGTAGGAGCGAGCAGAGCTCGCGATGCGCCGCGCGGGCGGCGCTCGATCTCACAGGCGCCGCAAATGTCGAGGTGAACGGCTGACTGACTCAACACTGACCACCGCCAGCAATAGGTCGCAAACCGTCGACCGGGAATGACCGCTTTCGACCCTTAGCAGACATCTGTAACCGGGGCCGCTTCGCGGCCCATCGCCGGCAAGCGCGGCTCCCACAAGTACAGCGCATGCCTGAAGACAGGTGATATTTCTGTGGGAGCCGGCTTGCCGGCGATGAGGCCGTTACTGTGCACAGCGCTTTGGATCGCTGTCCGCAATGGGTCGAAAGCGGCCGGTCACGACGGACTGCTATCGACCCCATGTAGACAGTCCGGGCCGATACCCAGGCTAGAGCCTTTGAGGGATTAGTTTCGATAGTTGATAACAGCCCTACATTTGATAGGGAAGTTGACCGAGTTTGCAATGAAACACTCATGGTGAGCATCGTCATGCAAGCGCATTGCAAGATCCCTATCTGATTGACTACTAATGATGATGTGAGGTCTTAGCTCTGCTTCCTTGAAGTGGCCCTTGCGCTGGCTCCTCTGTTGAAAGATGCCCAGAAGATGATCCGCTCTTCTCGCGTTAGCACTGTAATCTTGCACGCTCAGTGTGGCTCCCAACCAGCTTCTCTTGTTTGCATTGACGCATCCGCTGGTTGTACGAAAGCAATGAGCCCCGGCCAGCGAGATAGCCTTATAGCTGGCATGACAGTGCTTGCTGTCGGGTTTGATATGGAAAAGCCAACGAATTCCCGACTCAGCCTGTGCATTCAATGTCAGCCATGGGTCGATAGCGGTCACTGGTGAACGGCTGCAATCGACCCATAGCAGCCGGTCACGGCAGGCAGAAAGCACCGACCTGGCGTCTCGTCCGAAGATGCCCTGGTGCACGCCTGGATCCTGCTCAAATGCGCCTACCACATCAACGCCCACGCCTATGACATGGTTAATGTCGAGACGCGCGGTTTGTTGTGGGTAACGAAGCAATCGCGGGAGATGAGCATTGCGCGGGTAGAGGCCGTGCAGGATGAAGTGGAACCTCGTTCGGCGACTTTGGCGGTATTGCGTCGCGCTGCGCAGACTAATCGAGCATCGGTGAAGGAGCAGTCGTAGGTCAGGGCCGCCGATGCGGCCCGTCGAAAGTAAGATTAATTAACCCGCAGGCTAACGCTGCTATTTCACCTCACAGCCCCCAGCAACGGCAGGCCCACCTTATCACCACCTACAAACTCGCCGGTGAGCAGGTCAAAGGGCAGTACCCACAAACGCAAATCTTCAGCGAAAACGAAGGGTTCCAAGGCACTGTCAAAGTGTTCGTGCTTCGGGTAAATCAAGGCCAGGTCGCCTTTACCCTCTAGGTATCGCTGGCCGTAGGCGAACATCTGGTAGAAGTCGCTTTGCTTCAGGCCGTACTTATCGTCTAGGTCTGCGCCGTCGAGTAGCTTCCATTTGGCATCCAGAATCCAGGTGCTGGTTGCATGCCTGAGCAAGAAATCCGGCCTGAGCTGAAACAGCGACTTTCCTTGGTGTGCGCAAAGCGAATGTCTGGAGGACTGAGCCGTCAACAAGGCCGTTGAAGGTAGCACTCGGCGCAGCATCACTTCGACGTAGCGTTCATACAGCTTTTCCATAGGAAAGAGCAGACTGATACCGTGCCAGTCGCCACTCACGGCCAATGGTACCTGCTCGCCTAAGATCAATTCGCACCAAGGTTTGATGGGCTGGTAGTGCGCCATCAGCCGGTCAGTGCGCCAACGTTTGAAGTCCTGGTTGATACTGCAGCTGGGAGCCACTTCATGCAGTAGGTGTCGCAACTCATGAGCCAGCCGCCAATTGTCGGGATCACGCGTGTGTTCGCACACCTGCTCCAACGCTCTACGCAACAAGCGGTTCTCCGGGCCATCAGGTTGAAATCCATCATAGCGAATGTGGAACAGGTGCTCGCGCCCAGGCGGTTGGCGCATCTGCGCCACCACATTGAGCTGTCCCCGCAGGAATTGCTGTTGCTCTTCAATGTTGTGATAGTCGAAGCGCATACCGCGTTTAACAAGATCGTCCAGCGCTTGAAGGAAATGACGCATCAGCCATTCAGGGAGGGGCGTGTTGAATAGTTCAAGGGTCGCCGAGTTTGCTTGTCGTACCGGCAAATCCAAAGAAGCCTGAATCATTTTCTGCAAAAGCGCCCGGCTTTCTTTCAGGCAATCACTGCGCTGCCTGTGCTTGGGAAGGATCTCCAGCCTTGTCCCGCAAGGTGTTTCAACTATGCCGACGTAGTTGTCCAGCTTTAGCGACATCTGGCCGTTGCGTTGAACCAGTGGCGCACCACCTTTCTTGAAGGAGGCGCTGAGCTCGGATAGCCAGTTGAAGGCACTGGCGGATACCTGAGCACGGTCCAACGAGGCCGCTACAGGCTCTGTGGTTAGCAGTGCGTGTTCACGAACGGTTACGTTCTTCACGGGGTTACCGTTTCCAGCTCGGACACCGGCACCGCCGTTTGCTGCATAGCCGCGATCAGGCCCCGATACGCAGACGCTCGCGTGAACGCCAGCTGATTGATGCGCCAAGGCATGTTATGGGTGGAAACGGGCACTTTGTCGCCGAACAACGCACCGAGGTCTGCCTTTGTCTGGAAAACGAAACGGTCCGCAGGGTCCGGTTTACGGTGATCATTAAGGACCCACTGAATGCGCTGCCAGTCTTCAAAGAAATACTCCTGTAACAGCGGCAGTACCTGATTGCGGAAAATCGAGGCAAGACGCTCCATCGTTCGCTCTTTTTTAGAGGCATGAAGTAGGCGTGGCCCAGGCAATGGTCACGACCGAGGAGCACCTCGATCCGCTCATTCATTGCAGAAAGCAGGTCTGCGATGTTGATTTCATTTACCGTTACTTCGCGCAGCAGTTCCGGTTGGGGAGGCATCTCCTTGAAGCTGAACCGTCGCCGCAATGCGATATCCAGCCCGACCAACGAACGGTCAGCGGTGTTCATGGTACCGATCAGGTATACATTGGACGGCACGCTGAATTGAGCCTTGGAGTAAGGTAGCTGCACATGCAACGCTTCTACGGCACCCGCGCGCTTCGACGGCTCCAACAGGGTAATCAACTCACCAAAGATCCGGGAAACATTGCCACGGTTGATTTCATCTATGATCAGCACATGAGGTTGATGTGCAGTTGCCGCCATTGCTGTCGAATGCGCTGCTTCTAATGCAATGTCCGCATCCTGAAGTGCCTGTTGCAACGCAGGCCATTTGATACGAGCCAAGGGGTAAACCGTTTTCTGGGTCAGGCTGGTATCACCGTTGAGGGTGAGAATATCGAAATTGATGTGCTTGGCTAGCCAGCGCACCGGTAGTACGTGAACGAAGTCTTCACGCAGGTGAGATTCCTGGTGCTCATCGAAACGATACTCACCGGTGACCACCCCAACACCGCAGATTGACGTCTTACTCCTGAGGCATAGCAGTATATCGCCCGGCAGAATTTCATTGCCGAACATATTCAAGGAGCTTTGATCGTTGGTGCCCAGTTTGTGAGCGGGGTCGGCCAGGTTGGCGTTGCGGATATCTCCGACGTATTGCCAACCGATCCGCGCTTCACCGTGTTCAAAGCAGTAGTTCCGTGTCTCGCTAGGTCCCGCGTCATCAATGGATATTTTCCATACCCGTGCATGCTCGCGAACACCCACTTTGTGTTCATAGGCTTTATCACGGACGGCATCCTCACATAACTTGCGGAAAATGCCCGGTTCAACGTCATAACGGATGACACCGCCCGTTTGATCGTCACCTTCTGACGGCAACGCGCGAATACCTTCCACGAAGTCTTCGTAGCTGAAGCTTTGGTGAAAGGTCACGAAGCGCACTCTGTCTTCTTGGATGAGCTCATCGAAACGCGCCTTCAGTTGCGTTCGATCACCTACTGCGCCGCGGAGGCAGTCCGGATCGAGAATTTCCAGTGTTGCGTCGATGGTGGCATAGGTTTTACCAGTACCTGGCGGGCCGAACAAAATCTGATTCAGGGGCACGGGCATAGTTATGTTGAGCTCTTCTTTGAAAGGTAGTCGGGGTTCTGCAGCGGCGTCATCCAATTCGTAGGTTTCGCAGAAAGCGTCAAGGTCGCGAAGGGCCTTAAACGTAACTAAAAGCGCTTCAGCCCCTTGCGCAAGTAGAGGCGCACACGCGCCCAGGCCGGAATGGCGAGTGCGTTCGCTCGGATAATGCTCCGTGGAAAAATGCGAAAATAATTGCTGCCAGGGCCCGGGTGAAACAAAGGCAGAAAGTTCTTTCTTCTCTCGCACCAACGCTAACTGCATCCCATTCTCTAGGATAAAACCTGCCATTTTCTGAGTTGTATTGATTGCTTCAAACCGATCAGGCTGACTATTGAAGAAGCCCAATGCTTGTTCTGGCAAACTTTGCTCGTGTAGCCAGCGCTGCGCCTTATCCCAGTGGCGATCAGTGTAGGCAAACAAATTTTCACCGTTACGATTAGCGATCATCTGCCGGTGCAGCGTGGCAAGATTTTCCTTGTAGCCGGCCCTCTCACCCAGAGCAGCGCGCAGGTCTCTTGCGGCGAAGATGCCGAGGATCTGCGGGCGTTGACGGTCTTGATAAAGGAAGGCGATTTTCCACTTGAATACCGGACCGAGATCCGCTTTCTCTATGACATCAAGGTCACCTTTGCGGGCAGCGTTTGCGACGGCGACAATCAACCCACGCACATGAGCGAAAGCCTCATCCGCACTGCCGCCGTATTTGTTCAGCCAGGCATAATCTGGGCTGAAGCTATGATGCGGGCTGTGCTTGTTCTCTTTATCCAAACGCGAGAACACACCGAACTTGAATGCAGATCCACCCCAAATCGAGCCCAGCGACTCAGTGTGCTTTTCCAGCCATCGGCAGAAATAGTCATCTGTGCCAGCCTGGCTGTATTGCTTCAGCGTCATGGTTGGCAAGGACTCGAGCGGCCAGCGCTCAAGGAATCCGGTCCAAATCGCTTCGCGCTCTGCAATGGGTTCATGCATTCAACTATTTCCTTGTGGTTAAAGTGGATTCATCAGAACTGGGGGTGTTGACTGAAGATCATCCATGGTGCTGAGCAGGCCATCGTCCTGCCAACGAGTGTCGATTTCCAGAAAATACAAGGCCCAAAGGTGTTTTTACACACTTGCAGCCAAAAGCGGTCGCTCGCGAGACCCCCGCCGCTCTGCACAGCACCTTTCATCGATCTCACTAATGAGTACTATCAAGCCGCGCGCCTGTGTGGTTGCCCACCCCCGCCCGTATAATCGCCTCCAATTTTCCCCCTCCTCCTCGTCTTTCAGGCGACTTCCCCCTTGGAACCCAGCACCATGCCAAGCGACAGCCAGGCCCCTAGCGGCCTTCCCGAACATAATCAACAAAGCGTCAAACAGCAGTGGCTGGCGATTCTTTCGGTCGCGGTGGGTGCCTTCGCCCTGGTGACCAGCGAGTTTCTCCCGGTCGGCGTACTCAACGATGTCGCCAGCGACCTGGGCATCAGCGCCGGCCAGGCCGGGCTGATGGTTACCCTGCCGGGCATCATGGCCGCCCTCGCCGCCCCCTTGTTGTCTGTAGGCATTGGCGCCTTGGACCGTCGCTACCTGCTGATCGGCCTGACGCTGATCATGATCATCGCCAACGCGGTGGTGGCCTACGCCAGCGACTTCAACCTGCTGCTGTTCGGCCGTGTGCTGCTGGGCATCAGCATCGGCGGCTTCTGGGCGACGGCCATTGCCCTCAGCGGCCGCCTGGCGCCCAAGGGTGTGGGCGTTGCGCAGGCCACGTCGATCATCATGGTCGGTGTGACCCTGGCCACTGTCCTGGGTGTGCCCGTGGGCACCTGGTTGAGTGGCCTGATGGGCTGGCGCATGACGTTTCTGGTGACCGCGTTGGTGGGCGTGCCGGTGCTGCTGGCGCAAATCCTGCTGTTGCCGCGGCTTAACCCAGACAAGGCCATTCGCATCAGTGACCTGCCGGCGCTGTTCATCAATCCGCAGGCGCGGGTTGGCTTGATCGCGGTATTGCTGATTGGCCTGGCGCACTTTGCCGCCTACACCTATGTCGCGCCCTTCTTCAAGCAAAGCGCTGGCTTCGATGGGCCGACCATTGGTTCGCTGCTGCTGCTCTATGGCGTCGCGGGCGTCATCGGCAATATTTTCGCCGGCTTCGCGGCCAACCGAAGCGTGCGTCATACCCTGATGCTGGTCGCCCTGATGATAGGCGTCAGCACCGCGCTGTTCCCCTACTTTGCCACCGGCATGACCGGCGCGGCGATGCTGATTGCACTGTGGGGCTTCGCCTTCGGCGCCTTCCCGGCGTGCGCCAGTATCTGGATGTTTGTCGTAGCGCCCAAGGATGTCGAACGCGGCATGCCACTGTTCGTCGCCATGTTCCAGGTGATCATTGCCTTGGGCTCGTTCTTCGGTGGGCAGATCGTCGACCAGTTGGGCACCGCAGTATTGCTGAGCTTGGCCACGGCACTGGTGGGTTGTGGTTTTGCGACGGTGCTGGTGCTGGGGCGTAACGTGAGTAACCGATTGGCGGTTCAACCCTGCTGATAGGGGCGCAAGCTGCCAACGGCCTTTGGCAGCTTGCGCCACCGTGTCGTACTCGTATACAAGTCATGCTGGGCAGGCAGCAGACGCTGCGGCCGCAGGGCGACGGCGGTGCGTCGCTGGCGCCCTTCAATCATGAGGAAAAATAAAGTTCATCTCAAAAACAATGAGATTGCCTCATATTACTTCACGCCTGAAAATCCCCCTATCGTTTTTTGCGCCGGCTCACGGGTTACCTGTCGAAGCCCACACTGCGTAAACGCACCGGAAAGCTCTGGTGCACTGAACAATTAAGGGATTAAGGCACCGCACCAACATGAACAACACGCTTGCTTTTGCTATCAAGAGCGTCTGTTTCGATGAGCACTACCAGCCCTCGGACAACACGCGCATCACCACCAACTTTGCCAACCTGGCGAGAGGCACCAGCCGCCAAGCGAATTTACGCAACACCTTGAAGATGATCGACAATCACTTCAATGCACTGGCGCATTGGGACAACCCCACAGGCGATCGCTACACGGTTGCGCTGGAGATCATTTCTGTTGAGATGAATCTCGATGCTGAAAGCGGTGACCCGGCCCTGCCGCTGATCGAACTACTTAAAACGACCGTCATTGATAAAAAAACCAACACGCGTCTCGATGGCATTGTCGGCAATAACTTCTCGTCCTACGTGCGCGATTATGATTTCAGCGTGCGCTTGTTGGCCCACAACAAAGGCCGGCCCACCTTCAGCACGCCAGAGGATTTCGGCGACCTGCATGGAAAACTGTTCCAGTGCTTCGTGAACTCAGCGGCCTATAAAGCACATTTCAACAAACCACCGGTTATTTGCCTGAGCGTTTCGAGCAGCAAAACCTATCAGCGCACTGAAAACCAGCACCCTGTACTGGGGGTCGAGTACCAGCAAGACGCGTATTCGCTGACGGATGAGTACTTCAAGAAAATGGGCTTGAAGGTTCGCTACTTCATGCCGCCAAACAGCGTTGCGCCGCTGGCCTTTTACTTCACCGGCGACCTGCTGGGTGATTACACCAACCTTGAACTCATCAGCACCATCAGCACGATGGACACCTTCCAGAAGATTTACCGCCCCGAGATTTACAACGCGAACGCGGTCGCCGGAAGGTCCTATCAGCCCAGCTTGCAGCACCAGGACTATTCATTGACGCGCATTGTCTATGACCGCGAAGAACGCAGCCAACTGGCGATCGAACAAGGTCGGTTCGCCGAAGAGCACTTCATCAAACCCTACCACGCCGTACTTGAGCAGTGGTCCGCCAATAACGCTCATTGACGCTTCCCACGTTCAAGGTCTTTTACTATGAAAAAGCTGTTACCCACTTCAACCGCCGGCAGTTTGCCTAAACCGTCCTGGCTCGCACAACCTGAGACACTTTGGTCGCCTTGGAAGCTGCAAGATGAGGCCCTGATCGAGGGCAAACACGATGCCTTGCGTTTGTCATTGCACGAGCAGCAACTTGCAGGCATTGACATTGTCAGCGATGGTGAGCAAACGCGACAACACTTTGTCACGACGTTTATTGAGCACCTCAGCGGTGTCGATTTCGAGAAGCGTGAAACCGTTAGAATTCGCGATCGCTATGACGCCAGCGTGCCGACGGTTGTCGGGGCTGTGGCTCGCCAGAAACCGGTGTTTGTCGAGGACGCCAAGTTCTTGCGTCAGCAGACCAAGCAACCCATCAAATGGGCACTGCCGGGTCCCATGACCATGATTGATACGCTGTACGACAGCCACTATAAAAGTCGTGAAAAACTGGCCTGGGAATTTGCCAAAATTCTCAACCAGGAGGCCAAGGAGTTAGAAGCCGCTGGGGTCGACATCATCCAGTTCGATGAACCTGCATTCAATGTCTTCTTTGATGAGGTGAACGACTGGGGGGTGGCCACCCTGGAGAGGGCCATTGAAGGGCTTAAATGCGAAACGGCCGTGCATATCTGCTACGGGTATGGCATCAAGGCCAATACCGACTGGAAAAAAACCCTCGGGTCAGAGTGGCGGCAGTATGAAGAAGCCTTCCCCAAGCTGCAAAAATCCAGCATCGACATCATTTCGTTGGAATGCCACAACTCGCGCGTGCCGATGGACCTGATTGAACTGATACGCGGTAAAAAAGTGATGGTTGGCGCCATTGATGTGGCAACCCATACCATTGAAACACCCGAGGAAGTCGCCAACACCCTGCGCAAGGCCCTTCAGTTTGTCGACATCGACAAACTCTACCCGTGCACCAACTGCGGCATGGCGCCGTTACCGCGTCACGTTGCCAGGGGGAAATTGAGTGCGTTGACTGCAGGCGCTGAAATCGTCCGCAGTGAGTACGCGAACGCGTAGATTCAACTTCCTTCCCCTGTGTTCTTCCCAGCCTTGGCCAATCCCTCTACAATCGAGAGTGTTTCGTATTTGCATCCTCCGCCGGCTGGGAGAGGGAATGTCCACAATGCCCCCCGACGCAGTACCTCATGAGCAATTGCATGCGCTGTACCGCGACCACAACGTGTGGTTGCGTAGCTGGTTGCGCCATCGGCTGAACAACTCAGCAGATGCCGCGGACCTGGCCCAGGATACCTTTGTGCGCGTGCTGCTGGCGCGCACCGCCAGCAGCCTGAAGGAGCCACGGCATTACCTGACGACCATCGCCCGCGGTCTGGTCATCGATTTGTACCGACGGCGCAGCCTGGAACAGGCCTACCTCGAAGCCTTGCAACTGCGCCCCGAAGCGTACGCCCCTTCGGCAGAAATCCGTGCACAGATCCTGGATAGCCTGCTGGCCATCGATCGCCTGCTCGATGGCCTAGGCACGCGCACCCGGCAGATTTTCCTGGCGGTGCAACTGGACGGGCTGTCTTACGAAAAAACCGCTGAACGCTGCGGGGTTTCGGTCAGCACCGTGCGCAAGCACCTGGCCCGCGGCTTGATGCATTGCCTGCTGCTGAACGAGGCATGAAGCGCGCTCTGGCCCAGGCGGTGGACTGGTATGTGCGCCTTAACGAAAGCACGGTCAGCCCTGCCACTCACAGCCAGTGGCAAGCCTGGCTGGCGGCAGACCCGCAGCACGCACAAGCCTGGGCCCGGCTTGAGCATTTGCAGCAGCGCTTGGCCCAAGCCCCTGCGGCGGTGGGTGCGGCGACCCTTGAACAAGCCCGGCAACAGCGCCGTGCGGCGGTCAAGATGCTGGCGCTGTTGCTCGGGGTCGGCGTGGTCGGTTGGCAGGGTTATCAGCTTTCGCCTTGGCAGGCGGACTACGCCACGCGCGTGGGGCAACGTCGCCACCTGACGCTGGCTGACGGCAGCCGCTTGGTGCTGGACACCGACACCCAAGTGAACCTGCATTTCGATGGCCAGCAGCGGCTGATCGTGCTGAAGCAGGGCGAAATTCTGGTGGAGACGGCCAAAGATGCGCGCCCGCTGAGTGTGCAGTCGGCCGAGGGACGAATCCTCGCCCTCGGCACGCGCTTTGCCGTGCGCCAGGGACACGGCAGCACCCGGGTCACGGTCGAGGCGCACGCTGTGGAGGTCAGGCCACGGCTGGCGCAGGCACAGGTGATGCGCGCCGAAGCTGGGCAGACCCTGACCTTTACCGCAGACCGAATCGGGCCACTGCACCCCGCCGCCGCGCAAAGTTCAGCCTGGGCGCGGGGCATGCTGGTGGTGGTCGACTGGCGCCTGGACGAGGTGCTCGCCGAGCTTTCACGCTACCGCCCCGGCTACCTCGGTTGCGCGCCCGAGGTCGCCGGTTTGCGGCTGTCCGGCACCTTCCTGCTGGATGACAGCGAGGCGGTGCTGGCCAATCTGCAGGACTCACTGCCCGTGCACGTCCGGCGCCTGACCCGTTACTGGGTGCGGATCGAGGCGGGTGCGGCATGAAGCAAAGTTTTTTCGCGTGAGGGGTAACAAGTTTCAATTTCTGCTTCGGCTCTAGCTGCACATGCGTAAAAAACGCAGCCATTGCCAACCCCAACAGGAAGTTGTTCATGTTCGTACCCCCCTCCCGACTCGCCTGCGGTATTCACCGCGCAGCGCTCACCCTAAGCCTGGCCGGCTCGCTGCTGGTGCTGCCCGCTGCCTGGGCACAAGCACAGCGCTATGACATCCCGGCTGGCAGCCTGGCCGAAGCGCTCAGCCAATTCGCTGCCGCCAGCGGGGTCATGATCACTTTCAGCGCAGAAGATACCGCGGGCCTCGGCTCACCAGGCTTGCAGGGGGATTTCGAGCTGCACCAGGGGTTTGCCCGCTTGCTCCAGGGCAGCGGCCTGCGGCTCGTGCAGGCGGGGAACAAACGGTACGTGCTGGCCAAGGCCGAGCGCGGCGGTGCTTTGGAGCTCGGCGCCACCAGCATTAACGCCGCAGGCCTGGGGGCCACCACCGAGGGCACTGGGTCGTACACCACAGGCCAGAGCAACACGGCCACCAAACTGCCGTTGAGCCTTCGCGAAACCCCGCAGTCGATCAGCGTGGTTACCCGTCAGCGTATGGATGATCAGGGGCTGAACGACATCACCGAGGTGTTGCAGCAGACGCCGGGGTTGTCGGTGCAGAGCCTTGGCAGTGAGCGTTTCAACATTTATTCGCGTGGTTACTCGGTCGATAACTACCAGTTCGACGGCATTCCCACCACGCTGGATATCGCGACTCAGATGTCGGCGCAGAGCCTGGCCGACATGGCCATCTACGACCGTGTCGAAGTGCTGCGCGGTGCCACTGGGCTAATGACCGGCGCGGGCGACCCTTCGGCCACGATCAACCTCGTGCGCAAACGCCCTACGGCCGAATTCAAGGGTCACATCACGGCCGGCGTGGGTTCGTGGGACAAGTACCGTAGCGAAGTCGACCTGTCCGGCCCATTGACGCCCTCCGGCAACGTGCGTGGGCGCATGGTCGCGGCTTACCAGCAGAACAACAGCTTCATGGACCATTATTCCCAGGAAAAGCAGATTTTCTACGGGGTCCTCGAAGCCGACCTGACCGACACCACGTTGCTGACGGTGGGTGCCGACTACCAGAAAAACAACCCGCAAGGCTCGTCTTCGGTGGCGTTCCCGCTGTTCCACAGCAATGGCGAGCAAACGTCGTTCTCACGCTCCACCAACAGCGCCGCGCGCTGGAGCCATAACCCGCAAGATGCCCTCAACACCTTCGCAAGCCTCGAGCAGAAACTGGCGTATGACTGGACCCTGAAGGCGTCGGTCAACCAGATGTATATCAAGCGTGACGACTACAAACTGGCCACCGCCAGTTGGGGCTTCCCCGACAAGAGCACCGGCGCAGGTGTACGCCTGTATGGTGGCGCAGGCAGTACCTGGCAGAAACAGACCGGCCTGGATGTGCAAGCCCAAGGCCCGTTCCAGCTGTTCGGCCGCCAGCATGAGTTGATCGTCGGCTACAACTATTCACGTTACGAAAACCGCCATACGCCCACCCGGGGTACCCGCATCGAAGGCACCTTCGTCAACGTCTACGACTGGGACAACTACACGGACAAACCGGTAATGGGTGGCGGCAAGCTTTACGATGGCGACACCGTCATTCACCAGACCGGCACCTACATTGCCACCCGCCTGCGCCCGACCGATGACCTGTCGGTTATCCTGGGTGCGCGAGTCAGCAAGTACGACTACGACTACGACCTGACCTACCCGGCGACGCCCCTCAGCAACCGCACGACCGACTACAAGGAAAACGGCGTTGTCACCCCTTATGCCGGTGTGGTCTATGACCTCAACGACACCCACTCGGTGTATGCCAGCTGGACCAGCATCTACAAACCACAGAGCCTGCGTGACGCCGACGGCTCGACCCTCGAGCCGCGTGAAGGCGACAACTACGAGGTCGGCCTGAAGAGTGAATTCTTCGACGGTCGCCTGAATACCAGCATCGCAGCCTACGAGGTCAAGCAGGACAACCTCGCCGTGCTCGACGAAGGCAAGACCGTCAACAATGATGGTATGACTGCCGCGTACAAAGCCGTGAGCGGCGCCACCACCCGTGGCTTTGAAGTCGAGGCCAACGGCGAGTTGATGCCCGGCTGGAACGTCTCGGCCAGCTATAACCACGGCATCACCAAGGACCGCGATGGCGAGCGCTTGAACACCGAAGCCCCGGCCAACATGGTGAAGCTGTGGAGCACCTACCGACTACCGGGCGACTTCGACCGCCTGACCGTCGGCGGCGGTGCCAACTGGCAGAGCGGCACCCACATCACCGTCACGCCAAGCACCGCGTTGGGCACGGTGAAGGCCAAGCAATCGCAGTTCACCGTGGTCAACCTGATGGCCCGCTATCAACTGACCGACCAACTTTCCACAACGCTCAACATCAACAACCTGTTCGACAAGAAATACATCAGTGCGTTGGATACCACGTTCTACAGCGGCTATTACGGCGAGCCGCGCAATGTGATGTTGAATACCCGATACGATTTCTGAGCAGCCTGAGGGGCTGTAATAGGGGCCGCTGCGCGCCGAGTGTGTGATTTTTGCTGCTGAGCCTGCGTCTGAAACGCTACCCCTCGCTGTCGTATGGGGAGTGATAACAGGGCCTTCCATGCAAACGCTGTTGAACGAGATTCTCGACGAAGTGCGCCCCTTGATCGGCAAGGGCAAAGTGGCTGACTACATTCCTGCGCTGGCCGACGTGCCAGCGCAGCAATTGGGCATCGCAGTCTATGGCAACGATGGCAGTTATCACTGCGCGGGTGACGCCCTGGTGCCATTCTCGGTGCAGAGCATTTCCAAGGTATTCAGCCTGGTCCAGGCAATTGGCCATTCCGGTGAAGGTATTTGGGAGCGGCTTGGGCATGAGCCGTCAGGCCAGCCATTCAACTCGCTGGTGCAGCTGGAGTTCGAGCGCGGCCGCCCACGCAATCCCTTTATCAATGCCGGCGCGTTGGTCATCTGCGATATCAACCAATCGCGCTTCGCAGCCCCCACGTTGTCGATGCGCGATTTCGTGCGACGGCTATCGGCCAACCCCCATATTGCGATCGATACCCGCGTCGCGGATTCGGAGTATCAATTCCGCGCGCGCAACGCGGCCATGGCTTACCTCATGCAGTCCTTTGGCAACTTCCATAACGACGTCGAGACGGTGTTACGCAGTTACTTCAGTTACTGCGCGCTGCAGATGAGCTGCCTCGATCTGGCCCGCGCCTTCTGCTTTCTGGCCAACGACGGGTTCTGCAAGCACAGCGGCGAGCAAATCCTCAGCCGACGCCAGACCCAGCAGGTGAACTCGATCATGGCCACCAGCGGGTTGTATGACGAAGCCGGGAATTTCGCCTACCGCGTGGGGTTGCCAGGCAAGAGTGGCGTGGGTGGCGGGATTGTAGCAATCGTGCCGGGCCAATTTACCGTATGCGTGTGGTCGCCGGAGCTGAATGCAGCGGGCAACTCCTACGCGGGCATGGCGGCGCTCGAGTTGTTGAGTTCACGGATTGGGTGGTCAGTGTTCTGACGCATTACGTGGGAGCGGGCTTGCCCCGCGAACACCGGCGAAGCCGGTGCCATGCACCGCGTAGCCCCATTCGCGGGGCAAGCCCGCTCCCACAGAACTATTCCTACAGAGCCTAGTGTGCGTGCGCCCAAGCACTGGGGCTGCGCGAAGACGCTCCCGAACGCAATTTCTCGATGTCTTAAATCATGACTATATGTGTCGTTTAAGACATATCAATTTCTCTGCATCATGGCTCCACACCCAATCAACGGAGCTGGACCATGACTCAGGAATACAAAGGCACTGCCCTGATCACGGGCGCATCTTCCGGCATCGGCGCGATCTACGCCGAACGCCTGGCTCAACGTGGCTACGACCTGGTTCTGGTCGCCCGCAATCGTGATCGCCTCAATGCCCTCGCCACCCGTATCACCAACGAGACCCAGCAGAGCGTGGAAGTCTTCCAGGCGGACCTGGCCAGCTCAGTGGACTTGGCGCGCGTCGAGCGCAAATTGCGCGAGGACGCCAGCATCAACCTGTTGGTTAATAACGCAGGCATCGGCACCCACACCAGCTTGATGGAAAGCGATGTCGAGCGGATGGCCGAGATGATCACGCTCAACGTCACCGCACTGACACGGCTCACCTACGCCGCTGCTCCGGGCTTCGTCGCTCGCAAACAGGGCGCAGTCATCAATATTTCCTCCATCGTCAGCCTGGCCCCCGAATTACTGAATGGTGTGTACGGCGCAAGCAAAGCCTACGTAACGGCCTTCACTCAGTCGCTGCACAAAGAGCTGGCAGAACATGGCGTCAGAGTTCAAGCGGTGCTGCCAGGCGCCACAGCGACCGACTTCTGGGAGATCGGGGGGCTGCCGGTCGAAAACCTTGATCCCAACATCGTGATGTCAGCCAACGACCTGGTGGATGGCGCCCTTCAAGACTTCGACAACAGCGTCCTGATCTCCATCCCTTCCATGCATGACCTGCAGCATTTCGAACGCTACGAAAGCAGCCGCAAGGCGCTGTTCGGGCATCTCTCCAGCAACACACTCGCACCGCGTTACGGCGTTTGATCAAACAACTTGAGCGTGGCGAAAGTCTTCCTCGTGTTAGCTACTTTTTGAGGTACACGAAGGGCGTTAGCCTGGCATCACTCTCTGACCTGTAAAGGACAACGTCACATGAAAGCCATAGTTTTCCAAGAAGCTGGTTTGCCCATTCACGATGCTCGTTCCCTGTTCGAAACAGACCTGCCCACGCCCACGCCTGGAGCTCGCGATCTGCTTGTAGAAGTGAAGGCTATTGCAGTGAACCCGGTAGATACGAAGGTACGGGCTCGCAGTGCCAGCCAAGCGGTGCAGGTGCTGGGTTGGGATACCGTCGGCATCGTCCGTGAAGTGGGCAGTGATGTGTCACTGTTCAACGTGGGTGACGAAGTATTCTACGCCGGCGCAATCGACCGTCCGGGCAGCTACAGCGAATTTCACCTGGTCGATGAGCGCATCGTCGGCCACAAGCCGCGTAGCTTGGACAATGCCAGTGCCGCAGCCTTGCCGCTGACCTCCATCACTGCCTGGGAGCTGCTGTTCGACCGACTGGGCGTACAGGAAAACGGGGGTGAAGGCCAAAGCCTGCTGGTGATCGGCGCCGGTGGCGGCGTTGGCTCGATCCTGGTTCAGCTGGCTCGCAAACTGACCCAACTGACCGTCATCGGCACAGCGTCGCGGCCAGAGACCCAGTCTTGGGTGCAAGAACTGGGCGCCCACCATGTGATTGATCACTCCGCCTCGATCCCGCTGCAACTCGAAAACCTCAAACTCAACCCGGTCGACTACGTCATCAGCCTGACCCATACCGATACTTACTTGCCGCAGCTCGTTGAAGTGCTTCGCCCACAAGGCAAACTGGCGCTGATCGATGACCCCGCACAACTGGATGTCATGCCGCTCAAGCGCAAATCACTTTCGCTGCACTGGGAACTCATGTTCACGCGATCGCTTTATCACACTGCAGACATGATCGAACAGCATGAGTTGCTGAACAGAATTTCGGTGCTGGTCGATAACGGTGTCATCAAGACCACCATCGGGGAACACTTCGGCACAATCGGCGCAGACAACCTGAAGCGCGCCCATGCTCTGATCGAGAGCGGCAAAGCCAAAGGCAAGATCGTTCTCGAAGGTTTCTAACCCGCTGGTACATGGAGAAGGCAGGTTTCGATCAGAAGCCCGTCCGAGCACTATGGCTGCTGTTGCTATCACGCGCACTACCACCGTGCTTAACACGCTTCTCCGGTCAGTAAAACTCAATCAATTGGGATGCAATTTTTGCCTCCGGCATCATCTGCTGAAGTCCGCTGCTCAGCTCATCCCCAGCAGCCTTCAGCGCCTCTATGGGCATTTCAGGAAGGCTCTCCAGAATGAACCACATCCGCTTCGTGTTCGAATCAAGCCGGGTTCGGGTGCCCTGACGCCAGTTCCAGCGTCGGCAAGTCGCACCGTGATCATCGCGCCAAATGACTTCGCCTTTTTCTGGCGGCTCGTTTGCCGCACTGCCATCTTTGGTTGTGTCAAACAGCTCAGTGCCATCGGCGATGGTTAAACGTGGGCCACCTATGTAGGCATCAAAATTTTCTCCGCCAACGGGTATGGCGTACTTGATGCTGATTGCGTTGTACAAATCGACAATGGGATCGATGCTGGGAAGGCTCCCGTCTCGCAGAACTCGCTTGCGCAATGCTTCGGCTGAGCACGGGGTGCGCTGTGGTTTAGCGCCGAACAGCCTGAAGGCATTGGCCCACGCAGCCAAATGGCTCTTAGCCCAAACCGGGGTGTCAGCGACCAGCGACTCACAAGCCTTCTCAAGCGCGTCTTTAGAAACCTGGGGGTGTTCGATCTGCGTAGCTTCCACGCTGATACTCAGCGCTCGGAAACCTGGTGCAATCTCAGCGAGTTGAGGGTCAAGAACCGGAGCGACAAATGACATGGTGGCCTCCACGGCTATTTAACGCTGAAGGTTTCTCATGGTGTAGCTGCCCCATGCCGAGCACAGGGTATTGAGGGTGTGGACGAGTGATTTTAGTGTGCATGCCAATGTAGCTATCTCCGCAGTGAAGGTGATCAATGCATGGCTTTTTAATCCGTCCCTGTCATTAGATCTAATGATTTACCATCATGACGCATAAGATTTTCTTATTAGCCTAATCAACGCACGCGGTTGCACGAACGCGCGAGATGGAATGTGAGGAGAGATAGTCCGCTTCTGGCCGTCTGCTGCCCTCTAGGAAGGGCACCCTCCTGCCTTTGAGCATGGGCAGCGTCGCATGCCGTGCTGACGGTGTTCGCCCAGAGCATGATGGGAACCGTTAAATCCGCCTAACCTGCCACCCTGCCAAAGGCGTAATCCTTGAAAACTAACCACCCGATCCCATGAGAGCGCTGTACATGCCTATCGACTTCAGACCCGCTCAAGCCTCGGACGCGCAAGATATTGCGCGCTTCTTTCAACTGACATCGGAGGGCATGGCCGATTACATATGGAGCAAGCTTGCCGCACCTGGAGAAGCATTGCTGAGTGTCGGTACGTCTCGCTATGCCAGGGAACAGGGCGACTTTTCCTATAAGAACTGCCTGATGGCCATTTTCGAAGGGCGCGTCATCGGCATGATGCATAGCTATGCCTTGCGCGAGACCCCTGACAGGCCTGTCGAGACAGACCCGGTCCTCGCGCCTTATTCCGACATGGAAATACCCGACACCTTATATATATCCAGCCTGGCCCTGGATGAGGCCTGGCGCAGCCAGGGGCTGGGCGTCGAGTTTCTTCGCCACGCTCAGCAACGCGCTGAGGACTCTGGCCTGGATGGGCTATGCCTGATCGATTATGCAGAAAACCACGGTGCACGCCGCTTCTACGAACGCCACGGTTTTCAAATTGTTAAAACCTGCCAGATCGTTCCGCACCCGATGCTGAGCGTAACCGGTGAAGCCTATTTGATGTATCGCCCTACCCACAACGTGCTCGAGAAAAAACCATGAACAAGAAACTGACCGTGTTCCGCGAACTGGATATCCAACCGGTGCGCGACCTTCCCTTTTTTGAAGAGGTCGTGGAAGGCACCCCTCATACGCTGACGTCCAAGTATTATCACGATGAACAGCAAGGTTGCATTTCCGGAGAATGGGAAGCCAGCACCGGAGCGTGGCGCATCGACTACAAAGTTTGGGAGTTCTGCCATGTCCTGAGTGGTTGCTGCGTCATCGAGCTTGAGGGTTGCGCCCCCATCAGACTGGCCGCTGGCGACACGTTCATTATCGAACCAGGCGCCAAGGGCAAATGGACCGTACTGGAAGACATGAAAAAGAACTTCGTGATCCTCTTGCCCGCGAGCTAGGCTCCGGGGGGCGTTTCATCGCGCGCAGCGCAAAGCCCGGGGCAAAGTAAGCGTTCGACGAAGTCACCTATCGACTGAGACCTACATCTAGTCCTCTTTCTTCCACTCCAAGGTGCCGGGGAACCGCGCTACGAAACGCGTGCCGGCCTCAGGCGTAGAGGTTACTGATAGCGTCCCGTTGTGACCCGTTACGATCTGAGAGGCGATATACAAACCGAGCCCCAACCCCTCCCCCGACCACCGGCTGCCGACCTTTTGAACGGCTGGAACAGTAGCGGTAACAAAACGTCGGGGATTTCTGGGCCATGGTTCATCACTGACAGCACTATATGATTTTCTTGCATGCTTGCGGTCACCTCTATCGGAAGATCACGCGCCCCATGAGCCACTGCATTGCCCAAGAGGTTTGAAAGCAACTGCCCCATTCTCCCAGCATCACAGAAGACCCCAGGTGAAATGATCACCTCTTGACGGACTTGGACGTTGGGATGACTCGTCATGATTTCATTGATGACGGCACTAAAAACGTCACCCAGGTTGTCCACTAACGTCCGTTTGACCGGAATGCCTCCCCCCAGCTTTCCTCGAGAAAAATCCAGGACATCTTCAATCAAGTTATTCATCCGCTGCGCGCTTTGTCGTATTGCAGTGGCAAGCTGCTGCTCGCGACCGGCGGGAAGCTTAGCCTCCAGTAGATCGGCGCTCATTCTGATAGCGCACAGTGGCGAACGGAGGTCATGCCCCAGTACGGCAATGAACTGCTCCCGGACAATGCCGGTCTCAGCTGCACTGGCCAGTTCAATCGTTTTGGTCTCAAGGTCCGCCAAAACGTCGAGTTGAACAGCTATTAACTGGGCGAAAAGCGTTAGCGTTTTGCACACCGCCTCTTCATCAAAATGGGCCGGAACCTCATCGATAGCACAGAGCGTTCCGAAGAAGTCTCCGTTTGTCCTGGTGATAGGAATGGAGACGTAGCTTTCTAAGCCGTATGTCTGAGGGGTGTGGTGGGTTGAGTACACCGGATGCTCACTGGCATTCCTGAATATAACGGGTTTGCGGTGCTGACGAATTTCGTGGCAAATCGTCGTTTCCAGCACCAACTCACCGCCAGGTATGAGCCCAAAATCAATAGAATCATCGACAGCGCAAGCCACCCATTTTGTCTCGGTGACACGCGCAATTGCCGCAAAGCGCATGCCGGTAACATGCTTCACCATATTGAGAATAAGCGGGACGGCCTCGATCTTGGCAATCGTACTGATGTCATGTGAAAGGTCAGACGGATAAGGCATCAAGATCGCCGATTGGGTGAATGGCAAATTGGAATTAAAGCGTAAGCCCCAGCGTTTGACAATGAGCCCGGAACAGCAACCACTGGCCTCGCTCCACGGAGGGTAGATATGAGAGTGGGGCTCAACGATTGAAACTCGCCCAGGCCTTGCCCTGTTCACTGGCTAAGTGAACTCATCCGTCAAGCTGTGACGCGAACAGGATGGGGATCGCGTCGAGGAAATGAAACTTCTCAGGCACCTTCGTGTTCAGGCTTCGCCCACCATCATCTTCTTCTCTGATCGCGAAATTGCCACTTTCGAGTTGGTCGACCAACCACTCAAGAAACATAGCAACAGAGCTGGCCACCACGAATTTCTCATCTTCGTCGCTGCCAAAATTGATGACCTGCCCCATGGTACCGCGGGCGCCGGGATCCAGGTCCACGCCAAGGTGGTTTCCGCCGTAGTCGTAGGCAAACGGGATCCAGTACTTGTTGGCATACAACGCCTGGACAGCGCCAGATTTCGCCGAGGTGCAGAAAGCGCTCGCTTCGCTCATTTCTTCCGGCGACCATTGATCGATGATGCTTTTCCACGATTGCCAATGGGTTTTGGCAGCCGCTAGGGAGAGGAATGTAAGGCCGTAGAAAGGCCCCGTGTTGACAGCATCCCTTTGCCCATCATGCAGCCGATAGAGTGCCTTCAAGGCCTCTGGAAAAGCTCTGCCGATCTGGCTTTCGAAATCGGTGATTGCAGCCTCTGAACAGCCCGGCGCCAAATCTTCACGGACCTCGGGAAGGTTGGCTTCCAACCAGTGTTCCAGTCGTTCCATCAATGTGTTCATCTCAAGCTCCCTAATGGCGGTTATTCCTATCTGAATCAGTATGGGAAAACCGTGTTGTGCACGGTCAGTGCGATCGCTGGGGTGAAAGCAGGCGTTCGCGTATGACCGCTTTCGACCCATTGCGGACAGCGATCCAAAGCGCTGTGCACAGTAACGGCCTCATCGCCGGCAAGCCGGCTCCCACAGAAATATCACCTGCCTTCAGGCATGCGCTGTACTTGTGGGAGCCGCGCTTGCCGGCGATGGGCCGCGAAGCGGCCCAGGTTACAGATGTCTGCTAAGGGTCGATAGCGGTCACTGGCGAACGGCGAACGGCTGCAATCGACCCATTGCGGTCTTTAACGAGCGACGTGGGCTGCAGTTTCCGTTTCCCGGGCTGACAGTTCAGTTTGCAGTGTTGTTCAGTTGCTGAAGCTCAAGTTGCTTGGCAGCACTGGCCTCAAGGTTTGCACGCTCTTCATCCAGGTACCGATAAATGCTTTGCAGGTTGGCGATCTTCTGCTTGATCTCTGCCATCTTTTTTTCAATTAGCCTGGCGCCGTCAGCACAGTCAATCAGCTGGTTCCGCTGCGCATCCAAAATCTCGCCAATTTCCCCAAGGGAAAACCCCATGCTTTGCGCGCGCTGGATAAAGTCCAGATCGTGCAGCGTTTGCTCGGTGTAAACGCGATAGTTGTTGGTTTGCCGCAGCGGTGAGATCAGGCCAAGTTGCTCGTAGTAACGCAGCGTATGGCGGCTGGCGCCGCTGCGCGCCTCGAGTTCGCCGATTTTCATGACAATACCGCTTGACCTTAGAGTTGGGTCGATAGTTTACGCTTTGTTTCTCACCTTGAACAAGGAACAGGGAAATGAGCGTGGAGTGCTTTGTCACAGGCGGGACTGGCTTTGTTGGCCAGCATTTGGTGGCGAACCTGAGTGCAAAAGGTCACACCATCAGGGTGTTGATGCGTCGCCCAGAGCAATTGCCTGCACTGCGCGAGCAAGTCGCTAAATTGGGAGGGTGCGCCAGCCGGGTGTTTGCCGTAGCGGGCGATTTGGAACGGGACAACCTCGGGCTGAGTCCTGCTGACCGTGAAGTGCTAAGGCACGCCAGTGTCATATTCCATCTAGGCGCCCACTTCGCATGGGGGCTGTCAGTGGAGCATTCTCGTGCGGTAAATGTGGAAGGTGCAAAGCGCGTGGCGCTTCTGGCGGCAGAGCAAAAAAGCCGTTTAGTCATGATCGGCGGCTACATGCTGAAAAATCAGGAACATCTGCAACGCATCGGAATTGATCCTCGTCGTCCGGAGTTGACGAATTGGTCTGCCGTCTATCGACGCGTGGGTGGTTACGAGGGCAGCAAGCTGCAGGCGCATTTTGCGACCCTGGCGCTCATGTCTGCAAAAGGTGGGGAGATTACCGTTGTCCACCCTGCAACGGTCTGTGGCCACAGCCGCACGGGGCATATTCTTGAGGGTCAGCCACTGGTGGCGCTGATACGCAACCTTGTGCAGGGAAAGCTCACTGCTGTACCCGGTACCGCCAGTCACTGGCTGCCACTGGTCACCGTCGACTATCTGGCGGAGCTGGTAGCAGTTTGTGCGTTTGACCCTGCCATGGTGGGCCAAGAATTGCTGGCACTTGATGACCAAACACCAAACTTGCGAGAACTCCTGATGCACGTTGCACAACCGTTGGGCTTGAAGTCTCCCAAGCATCACATTCCCCTCCGATTGCTGAAGCTGCTACTGGCTATTCCCCCCGTCGCGTCGTTCTTGCACACAAAACCCGAAGCCTTGGACTTTATCCAGACCACGCGTTTTGATACAACGGCGGTCGAGCAATTTGCAAAACGGCATAAAATAGCCAAACCGGATATCCGTCAGTCATTGCAGCACACGGCAGCGTTCGTCAATTCCTATTGCATCGCCAAAGGCTAGGCACCTGACTTCCCCTCCTCAACATTTATGCCGTCGATACTGGCGGAATTCTATCGAACGTCAACTCAGCGACAGGGATCGCCAGCCATGCAATCAACGTTCGGCAAAGGCGTCATATTTGCACTTTCCGCTGCAGCACTGAACGCAACAATCGGTGTACTCAGCAAAGTACTCATGAGTAATGGCTTCACCGCCAGCAGTGTCGCTGTGATCAAGACCGTACTGGGGTGCATGCTTCTTTCGATTTTACTGTTTTTCCTCAAGCGCCCTGCGGTGTCGACCCAATGGGCTCAGGCGGCTATCTGTGCATTCCTTGGCATCTTTGTGCTGTTCCATTTCGAAACGTCCGCCTATAGACACTACGCTGCGGCAGGTGTGGTAGTAGTGCTGATGGCCAGTGCCTCAATTTCGTCGATCATCCTAGGGCGCATTTTCCTCAAGGATGCCATCACTGCGAACGCTACCCTAGGCGCCGCATTGGCTATCGCTGGGATTTCGGTGATCTTCGGTGGCGACCTGCAGCAGGGCTTTAGCCTGCAAGGTGCTGCGCTGGCCTCTATTGCCGGCTCTGGCTATGGGGCGTTTTCGGTTGCCATGAAACGTATGGGGGTATCGGGAGGGCTGCACTTCACCCGTCAGTTGTTGTTCTTTGGCAGCCTGTATCTGCTGATGCCGGCTGCCGCCGATGGTTTCGTGATCGGCGAGTTGTCGCCGCTGGCGATCGCGGCGCTACTGGCGCTGGCCGCGCTGCCGACAATCCTCGGCTTCTTCTGCACCACCAAGGCGATCGAGTACCTGAAGCCATCCCAAGTGCAGGCACTGGAGCTGACGGAGCCACTGTTCGCCGCGCTGCTGGCATTTGTAGCGCTTAACGAAGTGCCGCCCCAAAGCCTATACGCGGGAGCGGCACTGATCATCGTCGGCCTGTGCTTCTCCAATGAACTGATTCGCTTGGGCGGCAAAGCATCCGCCCCTTCAGCCTCAGGTCGATAGCGCCCTTTCATGGTGGGTAGCGATGGGCCAGAAACAGTCGCTTTCTAGGCCCTGAACGAACAGTTTTTGTGAGAGCGGGCTTGCCCCGCGATGGAGTGCGAAGCGCTCCTGTACCCGATATCGACAAGCATCAAAATCGCCGCGAATTCAGGCTTTGCTGCCGCGTGCGGCAGATCGCGGGGCAAGCCCGATCCCACAAAGATGGATGACGATACTTTTCTTACAAAACCTAATGCTGCTTGACGCTTTGCCACCCCACTGGCTCATCAGCTAGGACAATACGGTTTTACACCGCTGCGCTGCGCTCGCGCAGATCAGTGTTCAAGATACGGTCGTTATCGCTGTAGTCGACCGGACAATCAATCACATGCACCCCTGGGTTGGAGACACAGTGGTCAAGTAGCGGAATCAACGAGTCGGCACTTTCTACGCGATACCCATTAGCGCCATAGGATTCAGCATACTTGACGAAGTCAGGGTTACCGTAGTCCAGGCCAAAATCAATGAAGCCCATGTTGGCCTGTTTCCAGCGGATCATGCCATAGCCGTCGTCACGCAGGATCACCACGGTGATGTGCATCCCTAAACGGACTGCGGTTTCGAGCTCCTGGCTATTCATCATGAATCCGCCGTCGCCGCACACCGAGATCACCGGGCGATCCGGGTACACAAGGTGCGCCGCCATCGCCGATGGCAGGCCGGCGCCCATGGTTGCCAGGGCGTTGTCGAGCAGCACGGTGTTGGGCTTGTGCGCCTTGTAGTTGCGGGCGAACCAGATTTTGTAGATGCCGTTGTCCAGGGCAACTATGCCTTCGGACGGCAGCACGCGACGGATGTCGGCTACCAGGCGCTGCGGATAGACGGGGAAGCGGGCGTCGTCAGCGCCTTCTGAGATCTGCGCTTCGTTGGCTTCACGGATGGCCATCAGGCGGGTGAAGTCCCAGTGCGAGGTGTCAGCCAGGGCTTCATTGATCTGCCACACAGCGTTCGCGATGTCGCCGATCACTTCGACCTGGGGGAAGTACACGGCGTCGACTTCAGCGGCACGGAAGCTGATGTGAATGACTTCGGTGCCACCGCGAACCATGAAGAATGGCGGCTTTTCGATCACGTCATGGCCAATGTTGATGATCAGGTCGGCGGCTTCGATTGCACGGTGTACAAAATCACCGGACGACAGCGCAGCATTACCAAGGAAGCAGGGATGACGCTCGTCGACCACACCTTTGCCCATTTGGGTGGTGATGAACGGGATTCGAGTCTCGTCGATTAGTTGCTTGAGGACTTTGGCGGTCATCTTGCGGTTCGCACCGGCGCCGATCACCAGGATAGGGTTGCGGGCACTTTGCAGCTTCTCAACCGCCGCTTCGATTGCCTTGTGCTCGGCTAACGGTCGACGGTGAAGGCTCTGAGGGATCGGTAACGCATCGGTCTGCTCCGCAGCGATGTCTTCCGGCAGCTCCAGATGTACAGCCCCGGGCTTCTCTTCTTCAGCCAGGCGGAAGGCTTCGCGCATGCGGGCTGGAATGTTGTCGGCCGAGGCGAACTGGTGCGTGTACTTGGTGATCGGGGCCATCATGCCGCACACATCGATGATCTGGAAGCGGCCCTGTTTGGACTTCTTGATCGGCTTTTGACCGGTGATCATCATCATCGGCATCCCCCCCAGGTAGGCGTAGGCACTGGCGGTAACCAGGTTGGTCGCGCCAGGCCCCAGGGTCGACAGGCTGACGCCAGTCTTGCCGGTCAGGCGCCCATAGGTAGCTGCCATGAAACCTGCAGACTGCTCGTGACGGGTCAGTACCAACTTGACCCTCGATTTACGCAGGGATTCGAGCAGATCGAGATTTTCCTCGCCGGGGATGCCGAACACGTACTCGACACCTTCACTTTCCAAACATTGCACTACGAGATCAGCTGCCTTGGCCATCTATTTGCCCTGCCACTAACGAGAGTGAGCCACGCGAGCAGATGACGAGACCTCTGCCCGGTGCTGAATGAGTTTTTGGTAAAGATAAAACGTGTGGATTATTTTGTTTTTCGAGGAAGCACCATGGTGGCGTCAATTGCAACCAACGCATTCAAGGCGAGCGCCGACACACCGACGGTAGCGCGTGCCGGGTATGGACTTTCAAAGTAACGCCCCATTATTTCGTTCACGACACCGAAGTGCGAGAGTTCCGTGAGGTAAATAGTGAGTTTTCCTACGTCAGCAAAACTACCGCCTGCGGCTTGTGCTACTGCCTGGAGGTTCTCGAGTACCTGAATGGTTTGGGCTTCAATCCCTTGAGCCAACTCCATCTTTTCAGGGTAAAGCGCGATTTGCCCTGTCAGGAATACCGATTCCCCCATGTGGACGGCTTGCGAATACGGGCCGATAGCTTTCGGCGCCTGGTCACTGTGAACAGCGATTCTGCTCATTAAAATTGATCCTGTCTTAGGGCGCGATCCAACCTGCCTGCCAATGCTCGCCTTGCAAAATGAAGCGTGCCCGTTGGTGGATGTCCTGGGTAAGATCGAGCCACTCTATTTGTCGTAGGTGGACAGCCAGTACAGCGAAATTTTTGAAACCCTCCCTGTGCGTTTCATAGGCTACAGAAGGTGAAGAAATCGACTCGCCGGGTATGCGCCCATGGCGAAAGAGCGCTTGAGTTCTTCCCCGTGCCTGCTCCCAGTGCTTGGCCAGGAGCGACGCATCAGACACAGGTTTACCTAGGCCTTCAAGCCGAAGCTGACGCTTGCCAGACGGGTCGACGGCGGTAATACCGACTCTAGGTTCGGCCAGTATCTCTGCGAGCTTCGCCGACCGCTTGTCCACATAAAAGATGATCGACTTCGTAGACTCATCCGCATGGCGCAAGACAACGGTGCTTACCTTAGGTTGCCCTTCAGCGTTGACCGTGGCCAGTTGCATCAAGCGAAAGGGATTTGGACTACCGCCAACCGGTATAGCTAAATTTGACCATACCTCAGCCAATATCAGATCAAGCATGGCAATCGCCCAAAATGAAAAAGGGCCGCGTACTGCGTGCGGCCCGGAGGCACTCAGACGCTGCGTGTAACGCCGCCATCGACCTTGATGTTCTGGCCGGTAATGTAGGCTGCCCCTTCGCTCGCCAGGAAGGCGACAGTGGCGGCAATCTCCTCACTGGTGCCATAGCGTTTAAGCGGCACACCTTCTCGACGCTGTTCGGTAGCAGGGAGACTGTCGATCCAACCCGGCAGCACGTTATTAATGCGAATGTTGTCAGCGGCGTACTTGTCCGCATAGATTTTGCTGAACGACGCCAAACCGGCACGGAACACTGCCGAGGTAGGGAAGAGTTCGCTTGGCTCGAACGCCCATGCAGTAGAAATGTTGATGATTGCACCGCCTTTCTGGCGCTGCATGTACGGGGTCACCAGCCGCGCCGGGCGAATGACGTTGAGCAGGTAGGTCTCCATACCCTGGTGCCAGTCTTCGTCGCTGATTTCAAGAATGGGTGCCCGCGGACCATGGCCGGCGCTGTTAACCAACACATCGATACGGCCCCATTTCTGAATGACTGCGTCGACCAGACGCTGCAGGTCTTCATTTGACTGGTTACTGCCGGTTACACCAATACCGCCTAGCTCTTGCGCCAGGGCCTCGCCTTTGCCAGACGAAGAGAGAATACCAACCTTGAAGCCGTCGGCAGCCAATCTACGTGCTGCCGCCGCTCCCATGCCGCTACCACCGGCAGTGACTATTGCTACTTTTTCTACTGACATACATCCCCCTAAGTGAGGCGTTGACGGGTTGTTGGTGAAATGAGACTAGCACCGCTCAGCACGTCTCAGAGAGACAACAATCCTTCTTCCTGCCAGTAGATAATCTATAGCCTCGCCTGTTCAAGTAGCCACGTTCGAACGGTTTCGAGGGCCGCCGGCTGGTGAGCGTTTCGCGGCCAGACCAGATAATAGGCTTTGTCCAAGCTCATTTGATGCGCCATCGCCAGCGCTAACCTTCCTGCCTCTAGGTCTGCTTTGACGAAGTGGTAGCTGGCCAATGCCAGCCCTTGTCCTGCTGCTGCAGCCTCGATCGCAAGTACTGTCTGGTTGAACCGCACATTTTTAGAGGGTTGGCGGATGGGGCTCTGGAAGGCCTGATCTATGAACTCAGGCCAGAAACTGTGAGCGTCATGCAGCAAGCTGTATTCCTGCAGTTTTTCCACGCTCTCTGGCCGACCCAGTTGTTCAAGCAATACCGGGCTAGCCACCGCAACTATACGTTCAGTCAGAAAAAGCTCGGCATTGAGCATATTCTCGAAAGGTGCACGTCCGTAGCGGACAGCGATGTCAGCTCCACCAGGCCGAAATTGCGAAATGCGGTCAGTGGCAAGTACTTGCAGATCGATCTGAGGGTGCGCAACTGAGAACGAGGACAGCCGAGGGATTAGCCACTTCGCCGCAAAAGTAGGCGTGACGCTGACCGTCAGCTCCAGACCCTCTGGTTTGAGGGCCTGCGTGGCCGTAGTGATCAAGGCGAATGCCTCACGAACTGCCAAGCTGTAGCCCTTCCCGGGTTCCGTTAAGCGCAGCCCTCTCGGCAACCGCTCAAACAACTTCAACTCCAGGCTCGTCTCAAGCCCTCGTATCTGCTGTGCCACAGCGGCCTGAGTGACACCTAGCTCGTCGGCGGCCAACCGAAAATTCAGATGACGGGCAACCACCTCGAATACCCTGAGCGCGTTAAGGGGAGGCAACAAGGTATGTCCGTTCATAGTATTTTTTCTAATGGCAAGCGAGGGATTTAATGCCGCTTTGCAAGGATGATAGGCAAGAGCCTTTTCTACGATTCGCGTGTAATCGCAGTTTTAGAGGCTACGTCGAAGCATCAGGAAAGGGAACCTGTGGCAGTGCAATTTACAGCCGCATTCTCCGCTGCCGGCACATTGGCGGGCATGCTGGCTGAATCGCTGTCGCAAACGAGCCCGGCGATCCAGTCAGCGAATGCGCTCACGGCTGGCGAAAGAAAGCGCTGATGCGGGTATAGCAGGTGCACAGGAACCGAGGCGGGCTGCCAGTCAGCAAGCACTTCGACCAACCGCCCTTCTCGCAGATGCTGCGAAACCACGTTCTCGGCGAGTTGCACCAGACCGAAGCCGTCAAGGCACATTTTGATGTAGAGCCCAGTCTCGTTTACAGCCGCAGTGCCGCTCACCTGGACTGAGATCGTTTCAGTGCCACGGGCGAAGCGCATCTCGCCTGCTTGCCTTGTGCGGCCCGAGAAGTAATGGATGGCCCGGTGTTGAGACAAATCTTGCGGAGATTGCGGAGTACCGTTCTCTTTGAGATAGGCGGCAGATGCACAGGTCACCCAGCGAAACCGGCCGAGTGGGCGCGCAACGAGCGTTGAGTCATCGAGTTCGCCTGTACGAATGACGCAATCGACACCCTCTTGAATCAAATCAACTTGCCGATCGTTGACGCCTATCATCAGGTAAATATCCGGGTAGCGCCGGTAAAAGTCTTGCAAGTGTGGCATGACGATGAAGTGTGCAATGCCGCCCGGCATATCGACACGCAAACGCCCCTGTGGCCGTTTTACGGAGTCCGTCAGGCTGATCTCGGCATGTTCGATCAGCTCCAATATTTCCCGGCATTGCGCGAGATATTGTGCGCCCTCAGGCGTCAGGCTAACCCGCCGCGTGGTTCTGTTCAGCAGGCGCACCTGCAGGTACTTCTCAAGATTCTTAACGCTGCTGGTAACCGTCGAGGCTGGCAAAGAGAGCGTCTGCGCCGCCTGGATGAAGCTTCCTGCCTCTGCCACACGCACGAAAACCTGCATCGCTTGAATACGGTCCATAACGGTTGGCAGCCTCAAAGCAGTGATCGGGGAAGACGTTATTATTCGTCAATATTGAATAATAAAAACAGTTTAACCCTCTTTTTCGCGCCATAACGCCTTGCGTACATTGCTTACAACGAAATTTGAGAAGGGTGTACTGAAAATGGCTGAATACAACCGCGGCATCGTGCAGCCCCCGGCCGCACCGGCCGCCCGCACACTTATCCGCGGCGCCACTGTGCTGAGCATGGACGGCGATATCGGTAATCTGGCGCGCGGCGATATCCTTATCGAAGGCAGCACCATCACGGCCATAGGTGAAAACCTCACGGCCGGCGACGCTGTTGTGATTGATGCATCCGGCATGATTGCCATGCCGGGCATGGTTGATACCCATCGTCACGCCTGGGAAGGACAACTGCGGCGAATCAATCCGAATGCCGAAACCCTGGAAGACTACTGCAACGCCACGCACTTCTCGTTCGCCAAGTATTATCGCCCGGCGGACATGTATATCGGCAACCTGCTGAGCGCATTGGGCTGCATCGATGCGGGCATCACGACCATGGTCGATAACTCGCACAACAGCCGCACTGGCGCGCACTCCGACGCCGCTGTCGAGGCGTTGCTCGATGCCGGTATCCGGTCTGTACACGCCTCCGGTGCGCCAGTTTCTGGTGAGTGGGACAAAGCCCACTGGCCCGGCAACCTGGAGCGACTGCAGAAAAAATACATCAAGCACGGCGACAATCCGCTGCTCTCGCTGGCGGTGATGGCGCAGTTGGAACCTGAGCTGTGGGCTGAAGCCCGGCGTCTGGGGCTGCCGATCATCACCGAATTTTTTGGCGGGGACATGGCCGCTGAGTTGGAAGGCTTGCATCGCGAGGGGCTGCTGCGTCCCGATAACATCTTCAACCACTGCACCGCGCTGCCGGACGCCGGCTGGAAAATCCTTCGTGAGGCTGGCGTGCGGGTCAACGTATGCCCGCGTTCAGATGCGCATTACGGCATTGAGGACGGAATGTTCGCCCTGAAGTCGGCCCAGCGTCACGGCATCAGCCCGGGGCTGAGTGTCGATAACGAAACTTCCTACAGCGGAGACATGTTCATGGAGATGCGGGTGGCGTTCTACCTGCAACGCGTCATGGGCATGCACCAGCAGCGCTGCTGCGACGCAGACCATCATCCGGTGACTCTGCCCGCTCAAGGCCTGCTCAAAGCCGCGACTGTCGATGGCGCCACCTGTGCCGGATTGCAGGACAACGTCGGCAGCCTGGTCCCCGGCAAGCAGGCCGATCTGATCCTTATCAACGCGCAGGACATCAACCTTTACCCGTCAGGCAACGTGTTCGGCACCGTGGTACACGCGGCCGAACGCAGCAATGTCGACACCGTCATGATTGGCGGGCGCATCGTCA
The DNA here is from genome assembly GCF_024748985.1 of Pseudomonas sp. B21-031. Taxonomy (NCBI): domain Bacteria; kingdom Pseudomonadati; phylum Pseudomonadota; class Gammaproteobacteria; order Pseudomonadales; family Pseudomonadaceae; genus Pseudomonas; species Pseudomonas sp. B21-031. Next base: position 3,557,450 of record NZ_CP087181.1, read on the forward strand.
AGCGCGGCGGCAAGGTGCTGGGCGTGGACAGCGAGAGGCTGCGTGCGGCGATCGACGAGTCCCGTGAGCATCTGTTTGCTGCTGCAGGCTACCAGCCAGATATTTTTGCCGAGACATTCATGCCGCTTGAGCCAGCCAAGTAAGGAGGCGTGAGATGAACGCAGCCTACTACCTGCTGGCCATCGCTGCAGGGCTTGGCATAACCCTGCAGACCACGCTGAATGGTCAACTGGCTAAAGGTGTGGGTGGAGATTCCGTAGCCGCAGCGCTGTTCTCTTTTACTGCAGGTGCGGCATGCCTGGGCATCTTTTCATTGATGCGCGGCGCGATAGCGGCCTCACTGGTGGCTATCCCTGCCCAGCCTTGGTGGAGCCTGCTGGGCGGTCTGCTGGGTGCCGGCGCGTTGCTTAGCTATGTGGTGCTTGCGCCCAAAATCGGTCTGTCAGCCCTGTTCGGCCTCGCTATCGCAGGGCAGATTATTTCGTCACTGGTTATCGATCATTTCGGCTTGATGGGGGTATTGGAGAGGCCTGTGTCACCCGTGAAGCTGGCCGGGGCGATGGTAATGCTCTCGGGCCTGGCTATCGCTTTGTTCGGTGACAAATGGTCCGCGCTATTATCCAACTGACTGCCTTATTTATTGGCCAGAAGCGGTCGCTCGATTACGTTCTATCAAACGCGAATGTTAGGCCGGTTTCTGAGTACTTCCTCAGGGCGTCTAGGCGCCCTATGAGGATACAGTCCACACCCTGCCTTCTGTGATTGATGAACAAACCTCATTAACCCTTGCCAATTTAACCGTCTAGTCCCCGCTCGGTAGCTCGCTTACTGTTCTCCCAACACCAAATGTCGGGAGATCCAGATGCACAAGCGCACACTCGGAAACAGTTCACTTGAAGTGTCAGCCCTGGGCTTGGGTTGCATGGGCTTGAGCCATGGCTACGGCCCGGCGACTGACACACAGCAGGCCATTGTGCTGATCCGATCGGCGGTTGACCGGGGCGTCACGTTCTTTGATACCGCCGAGGTTTACGGCCCCTACCTGAACGAACAGGTGGTGGGCGAAGCCCTGGCACCGGTGCGCGATCAAGTGGTCATCGCCACCAAGTTCGGCTTCACCTTCGGCGACGACAATAAACAGCAGATTCTCAACAGCCGCCCCGAGCACATCCGTATCGCGGTCGAGGGTTCGTTGCGTCGACTGCAGACCGACTACATCGATCTGCTTTACCAGCACCGCGTCGATCCGGACGTGCCGACCGAGGACGTCGCCGGCGTGGTGAAGGACTTGATTGGCGAAGGCAAGGTCAAGCACTTCGGCCTGTCGGAGGCCGGTGCGCAGACCATTCGCCGTGCACACGCGGTGCAACCGGTCACAGCGCTGCAAAGCGAATACTCACTGTGGTGGCGTGAGCCTGAGCAGGAAGTCCTGCCGACGCTTTGGGAACTGGGCATCGGCTTAGTGCCGTTCAGCCCACTGGGTAAAGGTTTTCTCACCGGCACGGTGTCGGCGCAGACCACTTACGGCAGCGACGATTTTCGCAGCATCGTCCCGCGTTTCAGCCAGCCGGCGCTGCAAGCCAATCAGCGCCTGGTGGTATTGATCCGTGAGTTCGCCGCGCAGAAACAAGCCACACCCGCACAGATCGCGCTGGCCTGGCTGCTCGCGCAGGCGCCGTGGATTGTGCCCATTCCGGGGACAACCAAGTTGCATCGCCTGGAAGAAAACCTCGGTGGCGCAGACATCACGCTCGACGCCGCCGAACTCAAAGCGATCGATGCCGCACTGGCGCACATCCGCATTGAAGGCGAGCGTTATCCCGAAGCCCTAAAGGCGCGAGTCGGCCGATGAACAATGATCACGATCCGCTGCGGCGCACTGTCATCGCCGCCCTGGCCAGCGCCCCGCTGCTGTCGCTCGCCGACACGCAAGGCCACAGTGAAACACCCCGCTCAGGCTCGCGGATTCTGGTCGCGTATTTCTCGCGCTCGGGTAATACCCGCGTGGTCGCCGGGCTGATCCAACGTGGACTGAATGCCGATCTCTTCGAGATTCGCCCGGCCCACGCCTACCCCGAGGACTATCTGCAAACCGTTGAGCAGGCACGTCAGGAGCGTGACAGCGGCTTCGAACCCGAGCTACAAAACAAGGTTCAGTTCTTGAGCGACTACGACACGATCTATCTCGGCTTTCCGATCTGGGGTGAAACCGCCCCGCCGATCGTGCGCGCCTTTCTCAGCGCCCACGACCTGACCAGCAAAACCCTTATCCCCTTTAACACCCACGGCGGTTATGGCTTGGGCGACAGCCGCAGCGTGCTGGTCAAGCACGCGCCGAAGGCAGAGATTCTGGAAGGTTTTGTGATGCAGAGTGAGCAGGAGCGCAAGATCATGGAACGCGTGAACGGCTGGCTGAGCGATCACCCTCTTACGCGGTAATCGAATTCTGTACGGAGTGAAATCATGGAAATCCGCACGTTGGGCAACGGCCTGCAAGTGTCCGCACTCGGCCTTGGCTGCATGAGCATGACCTCGGCCTACGGGCCGGCTGCCGACAAAGCCAGCATGATCAGGCTGATTCGTTCGGCCTACGAGCAAGGCATCACCTTGTTCGACACCGCCGAAGCATATGGCCCGTTTGCCAATGAAGAACTGCTGGGCGAGGCCTTGCAGCCGATCCGCGAGCAAGTCGTTATTGCCACCAAGTTCGGCTTCGATATCGACCTGATCACCGGCGCACGCGACGGGGGAACCAATAGCCGCCCGCAACATATCCGCGCCGTGGCCGAGGCGTCGTTGAGGCGCCTGCGTACCGATTGCATCGACCTGTTTTATCAGCACCGCGTTGATCCGCTGGTGCCCATCGAAGACGTCGCCGGCACCGTCAAGGATCTTATCGCCGAAGGCAAGGTCAAGCATTTCGGCCTGTCTGAGGCGGGTGTGCAAACCATTCGCCGGGCGCACGCGGTGCAAGCGGTCACGGCGGTGCAGAGTGAATATTCGCTGTTCTGGCGAGGCCCGGAATTGGAGCTGCTGGCAGTGCTGGAAGAACTGGGGATCGGTTTCGTACCGTTCAGCCCGCTCGGCGCCGGTTTCCTCACCGGGCAGATCGACGAGCACACGCAGTTCGATGCCAGCGATTTCCGCAACTTCGTCCCGCGTTTTTCCCCTGAAGCGCGCAAGGCCAACCTGGCATTGGTCAATGTGGTGAAAGCCGTCGCGCAACGCAAAAACGCCACGCCGGCGCAAGTGGCGCTGGCCTGGTTGCTCGCACAGAAACCGTGGATTGTGCCAATCCCGGGCACGACAAAGCAGCATCGACTGGAAGAGAACCTGGGCGCTGGCAAACTGCAATTGACCTGCGACGATCTGCGCGTGATCAACGAGCAGATGGCGCAGATTCAAGTGCAGGGGGAACGCCTTCCGGAGTCGGCATTGAAGATGACCGGACTCTGAGTCTGCCCAATCCGGCGCCACGTGCAGCGCCCTTTCACGCCTTACCGGAGTCGATCCGATGAACCGATTGATCGCACCACTCGTTGCTTTTTCATTCATGGCGGCAGAATCCCAAGCTGCTAGCGAAATCCGCGTTACGCCGAACGGCTCGCAGCCCTCGATCAAGGGCGCCGCGCAAAACTTCACCGGAAAGGTGCACGTTGATGGCCTCTTCAAGGGCGAGCCACCGGCGCGCGTCGGAGGCGGCACGGTAACCTTTGAACCTAACGCGCGCACGGCGTGGCACACCCATCCGCTGGGGCAAACGCTGATCGTCACCGCAGGCGTCGGCTACGTCCAACAAGAAGGTGGCCCGCGACAGGAGATCCGACCGGGCGACACTGTCTGGATCCCACCGCATACCCGTCACTGGCATGGCGCCACGGCCAGCAACGGCATGACCCACATCGCCATCGCTGAAGCCGAGGACGGCAACACCGTTACCTGGGCGGAGCAGGTCTCGGAGGCGCAATACGCCGGAGAATGAAGTTACGGAATGTGTCGATGCTGGTCACCTGGCATCTTCGCCGCAAACCGTCATCCGACCTCCAGGCCGCGCACCAGCGCGTTCGCGCCCCTATTGCAGCGGTCATGGCACTGTCGACTCATGAGCTCTGCTCAGAAGTCCATGCGCAATTTCGGGGTTAATCGAGACAACCATCCTCCGTACGATCCAGCGGCACCGCAGTGACCCACAAGCGATGGAGCCTCTCACGATGACCACTGACGCACGCAACAGCACTGCCATCCCCGCCCTCATGGCACTCTGTCTGGGTGTTGGGGCGATGTTCAGCGTTACCACTCAAGCAACCGAGGCATCGCAGAGCATGGCCAGCACGCCCGCCAGCACAGCTACCTTGTCGCGCCAACAACAAGCGATTCCCCTGATCGCCGCGTTCATGGCCACCAGCGACATACCCAACCTCAACACCGCGCTCAATCAAGGGCTCGATGCCGGCTTGACCATCAGCGAAACCCGGGAAATCCTGATGCAGCTGTACGCCTATGTGGGCTTCCCGCGCAGCCTGAACGCCTTGAACGAGCTGATGACGGTGGTGCATGCGCGCAAACAGCGCGGTATCGAAGACGCGCCGGGGCGTGAGCCGAGCCGGGCGATTCCGATCGGGGATGAGCTGCTGGCTGCCGGCACCGCGAATCAAACCAGAATCTCCGGCGCCCCGGTCAAAGGCCCGGTGTTCGAGTTCGCTCCGGTGATCAACCATTTCCTGCAAACCCACCTGTTCGGCGACATCTTCGAGCGCGACAACCTCGACTGGCAAAGCCGCGAACTGGCGACCGTCGGGGCGCTGGCGGCAACACCAGGTGTCGAGCCGCAGTTGCGCTCGCACATGGCGGCGAGCTTGCGCGTCGGTCTGAGCACGGCACAGTTGCACGAAGTCACCGAACTGCTGAAAAAACACGGCGATGCGCTGACGGCTGAACGTGCCGTTACTGCGTTGACCCAGGCCCTCGCGGCTTCGGGGAAATGACATGAAATCTGCAAAGTACCTGCTGGGCGTCACGCTGTTGAGCCTGTTGGCGGCCTGCGCGAACCACCCCGATGGCTCGTTGCTGATTCAACAACAAGGCAGCTTCGCCGCCGGCGGAACGGTGACCACTGCACCGGGCACCTTCAACCCGCACCAACCGATGACACCCAACGGCCAGACCTACCACGGTGACCACGCCTACGCCTTCTATCAAATCCCGGTGGATGCGCGAAAACTGCCCATCGTCATGTGGCACGGCGCGGGTCAGTTTTCCAAGACCTGGGAAACCACCGCCGATGGTCGCGAAGGCTTTCAGAACATCTTTCTGCGCCGCCACTACGGCGTCTACCTGATCGATCAGCCACGGCGTGGCGATGCCGGGCGCAGCATGGTCGAGACCACAATCAAGCCTGTGCCTGACGAGCAACTGTGGTTCAACCAGTTCCGCATCGGCCTGTGGCCCAACTACTTCAACGGCGTGCAATTTGCTCAGGATGCCCAGACCCGCGAGCAGTTTTTCCGGGCGATGACGCCGAACACCGGGCCGTTCGACATGGGCGTGGTCTCTGATGGCGTGTCAGCTCTGTTCGACAAAATCGGCCCGGGGATTTTATTCACCCATTCGCAAGGTGGCGGGCCGGGCTGGTTGACGGCGATCAAGAACGACAAGGTCAAAGCCATTGTGGCGTTCGAACCGGGCAGCAGCTTCGTATTTGCGGATGGTGAAGTGCCTGCGCCGATTCCCAGCGCGTTCGACACGGTGCAAGGCGCGGCGGTGCCGATCGAGCAATTCATGGCCCTCACGCGCATTCCGATTCTGATCCTCTATGGCGACAACATCCCTGAGCAGGCGGTCGAGCTGCCCGCTCAGGACAGTTGGCACGCACGCCTGAAGATGGCCCGGCTCTGGCGTGACGCGGTCAATCGCCACGGCGGTGATGTGCGACTGACCCACCTGCCGGAGATCGGAATTAACGGCAATACCCACTTCCCCATGTCGGATCTGAACAACGTGCAGATCGCTGACATGGTCGCGCAATTCCTCAAAGAAAAACAGCTGGACTGAGCCAGACACTTCTGCAACTGCCGCCCATTTTGATTGCCCAGGAGTTACACGTGAAAAACACTCTCAAAGCCACGTTCATGTCGGCCTTGGTCGGCCTCTCGGCTGGCGAAGCCTTGGCCGCCGATTACAAAAAGAACCCGTTCACCCTCGCCTACGACGGCGCGATCAGTAAGAACGAACCGGGCAAGGTCAACATCCATCCGGTCAGCTACAAACTCAACGGTCTGGATATCGCCGCCAACGTATACACACCGGCTAACTATGACGCGAAGAAGACCTACCCGACCGTGGTCGTTGCACACCCCAATGGCGGCGTGAAAGAACAAGTCGCCGGTCTGTATGCCCAACGCTTGGCCGAACAGGGTTACATCACCATCACTGCCGATGCGGCGTACCAGGGCTCCAGCGGTGGTCAGCCGCGCAGCATCGATAAACCGGCGTATCGCATCGAAGACATTCACGGCATGGCCGACTTCATCAGCCAGTTTGCCGGCGTCGATGACAAGCGCCTGGGCCTGCTCGGCATCTGTGGCGGCGGTGGTTATTCGTTGGCAGCAGCGCAAACCGACAAACGCTTCAAATCGCTGGCAACAGTGAGCATGTTCAACTCGGGCCGGGTACGTCGCAACGGCTACAACGACTCGCAAATGGACAGCATTGCGCAACGCCTGCAACAGGCGTCAGCAGCTCGCGCGCAAGAAGCCGCCGGCGGCGCGGTGCTGTATTCGGGCGATGCCAACCTCACCGACGAGCAGATTGCCAAACTGCCCTTCGAGCTGTATCGCCAAGGTTATGAGTACTACTGGAAGACCCATGCGCACCCGAACTCGACCTTCAAATACACCACCAGCAGCCTGATCGACTTGATGCGTTTCGACGCCACTGATCATATAGAGCTGATCAACCAACCGCTGCTGATGATCGCCGGCAGCAAAGCCGACAGCCTGTACATGACGCAGGACGCCTTCCCCAAAGCCACCGGCACCACCGACAAGGAAGTGTTTATCCTCGACGGCGCGACGCACATCGAAACCTATTGGGTACCGCGTTATGTCGATGCCGCGATTGGCAAACTGACCGCATTTTACGGCCGCACCTTGTAATCAACGCGCTTGGGGGTCGCGCATCCGTGTGCAACCTGCTTTCATGGATCAATCCCGCGCCCCTTCATGAGAGGCCCTCATCAATGTCACGCGCTAATCTTAACGACCTGCAAGCCTTCGTGGTCATCACCCGCGAAGGCAGTTTCACCCGCGCGGCCGCCCAGCTTGGCGTCTCGCAGTCGGCACTGAGCCATACCATGCGCGCGCTGGAAAGCCGTTTGGGCGTGCGCTTGCTGACGCGTACCACGCGCAGCGTTTCGCCGACCGAGGCGGGTCAGCGGCTGTATCAATCGATGGCGCCGCGGTTCGATGAGATCGAACTCGAACTGGCCGCGGTCAGCGAATTTCGTGACACCCCGGCAGGCAATGTGCGGATTCAGGCATCCGAACACGCCGCCAACAACATTCTGTGGCCCAAGCTTTCAAAGGTGCTTCCCGACTACCCGGACATCAATGTCGAAATCACCGTCGACTACGCACTCTCCGACATCGTCGCGCAACGCTATGACGCCGGTGTACGCCTGGGAGACCAGGTGGCCAAGGACATGATCGCCGTACCCATCGGGCCGCCCCTGCGCATCGCGGTCGTGGGCTCACCTGATTATTTCAAACAGCGGCCGGTGCCGAAGGAGCCCGGTGATCTGGCCGCGCAAAAATGCATCAATCTGCGCCTCCCCACCCATGGCAGCCTGATGCAATGGGACTTTGAAAAGGATGGCCATGAACTGAAGGCCCGTGTCGAAGGGCAATGGACGTTCAACAGCAGCGTGCCGATCCTGCGTGCGGCCGTGGCGGGATGTGGCTTGGGCTTCCTGCCGGAAGACATGGTGGCGAAGGAGCTAGCCGATGGCAGCCTTGTGCGGGTATTGGAAGATTGGTGCCAACCCTTTGCCGGTTACCATCTCTACTACCCAAATCGCCGTGAACATTCATCAGCATTTGGCGTTGTAGTTGAAGCATTGCTCTACAAGCGCTGAGTCACCGAACTAAACATCTGAATTTTACCCGCCCCGCAACCCCGCGAATGAGCAGACGCTTTTTGATCGATTGCAGTCGTACGTGACCGGCCGCATTGGGTCGAATGCAGTTGTTCGCTAGTGACCGCTATCGACCCATTGCGGACGTCCGTCAGAGACTGCTTTCGGCTCATACCCGTCGTTCAGAAGGGGCCGCAAAGGCCTGAAACAGACTGTAGGCAATACTAGGGCGGTCTCTGAAGTACTGCGTTTGCATGTTGAGTCATAGGTCATCACGTTTTAGCGGCAGGTTTGAGTCGGAAGCTGACGCCCATACGGTTAAAAGCGTTCATTGCGGCAATGGCCGCTGTCAGGTCGACAAGGTCCTTTTCGGCAAACATTGCCGATGCTGCTGCGTAAGCTTCGTCGGATACATGTGTCTCGCTTACCCGCGTGACTTCTTCTGCCCAGGCCAATGCTGAGCGCTCCTGATCCGAGAACAAATAGTGCGCTTCATGCCATACTGGTACTAACAGCACTTTGTCCACTGAAATACCTGCTTTGATCAGATCGCGTGAGTGCAGATCGATGCAATGGGCGCAGCCGTTGATTTGAGACACCCTGAGAAACACGAGGTGAATCAACGGGGCTGGCAAATTTGTCGCGGTGGTCACGAAATGATGCAGCCCGCCAAGGGCCTTGGCTGCACCAGGCGAAGCTTCAAACCAATTGAGTCGACTCATGATTTCTTTTCCTGTCTTTGAGCAATGAAGAGGGTGACATGCGGATTGCCGCTTGACGGCACACCGCCCAGCTAATGTGCAAACCTATACGCTTGAATTCGATGATGTTCTTAAAGCGGGCTGCAGACTTGATCCACACCATGGCTATCCCTACCAAAGAACGTCTGCACCTCACCGTACCCTGTTTCCCTCCCAGTATTCAGTGACTCCACACCCTTGGCGGTACCTTCAACGGTGAAGTAGTACACGTGATTGAGACCGATGGTGGCGAGGACGGCGGACAGGTAGGATCGCAGAAAGTCGGGTTGACGGGCATGCTGGCCGCTGATGTAGCCCCCGCAAGCTATTGCGACGTAAACCGGACGATCCGTCAGCGATCCGACTTTGCCTTTGGCGGTGCCCAGAAACGTTTTGCCCACGCGTACCACCTGGTCGATCCACATCTTGAGTGGGGCGGGCACGCTGTAGTTGTGCATCGGCGTGGCAATCAGCAGTACGTCGCATGCCTGCAGTTGGTCGATCAACTCGTCGGAACGGCTCAACGTACCCTCCTGACCGCTTGCTATGACTACGCGCTGATTGGCTAACGCCTGGGCGTAAGGCGCATCGACTGGGGCCAAGGAGTTGAGGTCTAAATCGGTCAACTGGATACCCCTTCTGCCGGCCTGACTGGCCAAGGCAAACAGGATCTGCTGGGACAGTTTCAGACTTTCCGAATCCTCTGCATTGGGGCTGGCGACCAGGCGAAGAATGCGCAAAGGAGCAAGTGGCTGTTGTGACGATGTCATGAGGTTCGCCTCCTTGGATGTGCGTGCGGGTTATGGCGTATCGAACTGTTTCTGAAAGCGCAGTGCACCCGTCAACAGGCCTTCACGGAAGTAGAAGCGTTGCGCGCGGGCGTTGGCCAAACCCGTGTCGAGCACCAGGCGTGCACAACCGCTGGCGCGGGCCAGTCGCTCCAAGGCTTGCAATAAGCGCGAGCCCCACTGACCTCCCCGCTGAGCCTCGGCGGTTACAAGGTCATCGACATACAGGAATGCGCCGTAGACCAGGTTTTCCTGTAAGCGGTAACCAGCCAGTGCCACAAGAACGCCTAAGTCATAAGCACCAATCAGGCGATAGCCTTCAACGCGCATACGCTCGATGCGGCTGACGAAGTCAGCTTCGCTCGTCAGATGAGGGCGCAATTGCTGCATTACCGGGAATGCGCTGCAGAGGTCATGGGTGCTGTCCAGGGGGCGCAGGGACGTGTCGGCCAGGTCGAGCACGCTGGGTATGAAGTTGTGCAAAGGGGATGTCATGGGAGTTGCCCTCATGAGTAGGTGATGGCGCTATATTGGACTACCATTGACCCACTTGATTGAGCCAAGAAATGGGATATGAACTAGGCCATGATGACCTCCCCTAAGCCGCCTTTTGCTCCCTTGGAAGAGCAGTCTGCCTTGCCTCTGTATCGTCAACTGTACGACCGCGTACTGGCCGCCGTTGCCGCAGGCACGTTGTCCCCCGGTGACCGCTTGCCGTCGGCGCGCGCCATGGCCAAGGAGCTGGGGGTGGCCCGTGGCACCGTCGAATTGGCCTATTCGCTGCTGGCCAGCGAGGGTTACCTCCTGGCGCTCGGGCAGAAAGGCACCGTAATCAATCCTGAACTGCAGAAGCCCGTGTCGGAGGCCACCGCATTACCAGTCAGCAGCCAAGTGATCGAAGACGCACCTGATTCGCTCTGGCGTCCACCGCAGCTGTTGCCGTTCCAGATGGGGGTACCGGCGCTGGATGCATTTCCGCGCAAGATATGGGCGCGTCTCGGTGCTCGGTATCTCCGTGGGATGCGTCTTGGAGATCTGGACTATCCGGCACCCCACGGCCTGGCAGCGTTGCGCAGCGCCATTGCTTCGTATCTGCAGGTGTCCCGAGGTATCGATTGCGGTGCCCATCAGGTGTTTATCACCAGCGGTTGGCGCAATAGCCTGTCCTTAGTCGCACATACCCTGTTGCAGCCAGGCGAGTGCGCCTGGGTGGAAGACCCGGGCTATCCCACTACGCGCCAGGTGCTTCGCCAGTTCGGCCTGGACCTGGAAGCGGTGCCGGTTGATGCCGAAGGCATGAACGTAGAACACGCCATCGCGGGTTCTCGGACTGCTCAGGTCGTCATGGTGACACCAGGGCATCAGAGCCCGCTGTCGATGGCACTGTCGCTGCCACGCCGGCAACTGCTACTCGATTGGGCTGCCCGCACCGGTGGCTGGATTGTCGAGGACGATTACGACGGCGAGTACCGCTACGTCAGCCGTCCACTTCCAGCGCTGGCCAGCTTGGATCGCCATGGGCGCGTGCTGTATGCCGGCACCTTCAGCAAGGTGCTGTTTCCCGGTATTCGCCTGGCTTATCTGGTGGTGCCGCAGGCGCAGGTGGCAGCGTTCGAGCGCGTCGGCCGGGCCTTGTTTGCTGCCGGGTCACCGTCAATTACCCAGGCTTTGGTGGCGGAGTTCGTTGCCGAGGGACACTTCGCTCGGCATATCCAACGCATGCGCCGCCTCTACAACGAGCGACGGGCATTGACCATCGAAGCACTGGACCGGAGTTTGCCGAAGGGTCTGCAGGTGGAACGCTCGCCAGGCGGCATGCACTTAGTACTGCGTTTGCCGGAGGACGTAAGCGACACCGCCCTGGCCGAGCAGGTGCTGGCCAGGGGTATGTCGGTACAAGCGTTGTCGCGCTGGGCTGCGTCATCGCAGCGTCAGTCAGGTCTGCTCCTGAGTTTTACCAACTGCGCCACGACGGCTCCAGGCGAGCAGCTTGGCGCGTTGATCAGCAAGTTACTCAGTTGAGGTTGGCCTTGTTCAGGCCGAACAGCTCATCGGACGAGCCGGGGATCGCCTGGAAGGCCACATTGAGGCGATTCCAGCCATTGATGGCGACGATTAGGAACGACAAATCCGACAGCTCCTGCTCGGAAAACTGCTCAAGCGCACTCGCATACAGGCTGTTGGAGATACCATGAGGCGGCAGTTGGGTTAGGGCTTCAGTCCACTCCAGCGCCGCCCGCTCTACTGGCGAAAACAGCCCTGACTCACGCCATACGGCCACGTGGTGAAGACGCAGCTCGCGCTCGCCATGGATCTTGGCCTCTTTCACATGCATATCCACGCAGAACGCACAGCCGTTGAGCTGCGAAGCGCGCAACATGATCAGGTGGGCAAGATCGGCCAGTGGCGGTTTCTTGCTCAGTTGTAGGGTGAGTTCCACCAGTTTGTTGGACGCTTGGGGAGACAGCTTGAAGTAATCAAGGCGGTTGTTCATGGGTAGTTGCTCGCAGTGGGTGGAGTTTGTTGGAGCCCACTGTAGCAACGCTTGGAATAGCCCCACAGGGCCAAGATGGTAGCTTCGAACTAGGCCATGTCTGTATCGAAGTACGCCATGAACACCCATCGAGCGGTATGGTCGAAGGGGCGCTATAGGCCGTTCATTGCCCTCCGCGAATGGCCGCAATGGGTCGATTGCAGCCGTTCGCTAGTAACCGCTATCGACCCCGACCTGACAGCCGTAGCCGTGCTGCAGCCAAAAGGAGGGCTCAGTTCACCATCACTTCGTCCAGCGCCCGTTCAAGGGTGCTGACCGTGCGCTCGATATTGTGCAGTTTTTCGAGCCCGAACAGACCGATACGAAAGGTCTGGAAGTCGGCCGGCTCATCACATTGCAACGGCACTCCGGCGGCTATCTGTAGGCCGTGTTCTGCAAATTTCTTACCGTTCTTGATGTCGGGATCATCGGTGTAGCTCACCACTACACCCGGGGCCTGAAAGCCGGCTGCGGCCACGCTTTTGATGCCTCTGCCGGTCAACATGGCGCGGACGCGATCGCCCAGCGCCTGCTGTTCATCGCGCACCTTGTCGAAACCGTAGGCTTGCATCTCGTTCATCACATCGTTGAATCGCGCGAGAGAATCGCTGGGCATGGTCGCGTGGTAAGCATGTCCGCCCTGTTCGTATGCCTGCATGATCTGAAGCCACTTTTTCAGGTCGCAGGCAAAGCTGCTGCTTTGCGTCTGCTCGATGCGCTCGAGGGCCAAAGCACTGAGCATCACCAGCGCGCAGCAAGGGGAGGCGCTCCAACCTTTCTGCGGTGCGCTGATCAGCAGGTCGACTGCGCACTTGTCCATATCAACCCAAAGCGTGCCTGAGGCGATGCAGTCCAGTACGAACAGCCCCCCCACTGCATGCACAGCGTCGCCAATGGCCCGCAAGTAATCGTCGGGCAGGATAATCCCGGATGAGGTTTCAACGTGTGGTGCAAAGACAATCTGCGGCTTGTGCGCCTCAATGGCCGCCAACACTTCGTCCAGAGGCGGGGGCGCGTAGGCTGGCTGGCGACCCGTGTCGATCGGTTGGGCTTTCAGCACCGTGGTAGCCGCCGGAATGTTGCCCATCTCAAGGATCTGGCTCCAGCGATAACTGAACCAACCGTTGCGGATCACCAGGCACTGCTGGCCGGTGGCAAACTGTCGCGCTACCGATTCCATGCCGAATGTACCGCTACCCGGCACTACTGCAACAGCCTGAGCGTTATAGACCTGTTTCAGGGTGCTGGAAATGTTCTTCATCACGCCTTGAAATGCCTGCGACATATGATTGAGCGAGCGGTCGGTGTAGACCACCGAATACTCAACCAGCCCCTCAGGATCAATACTTGGATAGAGCTTTGACATGCGGTGACTCCTTTAGCAGAGATGTCATTGGTATGGACCCAGTCCTAAGCCTTGGCAACTGAGAAGTTAGAACATGGCTCGGACAGAGGTCGTTCACGTCCGGTTAGTCGACAGCAGGCGGTGGTGACTGTCTGCTATCACCCCACCCAACAAGCCATTAAGCTACCGCACTGTCTGACCGCTCTCTCAGGACGAGGCCAACCATGTTCGATCACCCGACCCACCCCGAAATCGCTGAATGGTTCACCCAATTCAATGTCCCTGAGGTGTCCTACAGCGTCTGCTCCATTGACCTGAGCAATGAGCCGCCCGAGCACTGGTTTTACAAACGCAAGAAGTTGCGGCCTGAAAGCCTGAAACTCGATCTGCACATCCCGGCCAACGGCAGCTGGTGGGTCGACCTGTCGCGTCATGACAAGCTCTTCAACGTCCAGTGGCGCCCCAACGATGACCTGCGCATCGAGTCGCAGCAACTGCGCTACCGCAAGCAGATCAAGTGGCCCCGCCTGCACAACCTGATGGGCTTCCCCTTGCTGGTCGAGCAGTTGCAGCAGTGCCTCGAGGTGACCTTCCTGCGCCATGCCAATATAGGGGCGCGCTTGCTGGAACCCGAAGCGTTGGCGCGCAATCCAGAACTACGGCAATGGCTGGCACCCTGTGCCGACACTTTTGGCTGGAACAGGCGAATGCAGCCAGAATAACAGGGCTGCGCGATTCACTTATGAGCACAAGCATCGCCCGCTACCCATCAATCCGATCAATCTCTTCCTGGCTCAGCGCACGCCAATCAGCCGGCAAAATCCCGTAATCGGCGCGCGCGGACTCCAGGCCCTGCGCCAATGACAGCATTAGGTGATCGCCTTCAACCTGTTGAGCGCAGTAATCGATGAAGCGAATCTCCAGATAAACCGGCGGGTCCTCCCCTCCTTCGACCTCAAGACCAAACAGCACGATGGCTGTTACGTTGGGACGATATTCACAGGGTTGCCGCACCTTGGCGAACAGGTACACGGGCTTTTCCGTCATTCGTTCAACTCCGTTACATGCCCGGGTACAGACCCGCAGGGGGTTGGTAGTCGGGGTCTTCGAAGCGACTGTTACTGTAAGTCGTTTTGGCCGTTGGCCCGCCGTGGGGGTACGTCACTTGCGGGTTGGGGACGAGGTGCCACCCGGCGCCGTCTTTGTCGCGCTCAATCAGCGTCGGATACAGCGTGCAGGTACCGCCTGAACCGGAGGTCAACCTGAACTGATAGTAGCGCCCTGCCTGGGGCGTGAAGTGAGTTACGACCATGCAGGATTGCGTACGCGGCCCCTCCCAGAACATGCCCACCTGCGTTTTGATACCGGGCCTGACACGGGTTTCGAAGTAGTCGAACGTCAAGTCCTGCCCGGCTTTGGGCATGCCCTGGTCCTGTGTATTGATGAACGGCAGCGGCCCGGTGCGGATCACGCCGCCCGAGCGCACGCCGTTTTCGTATTGGTAAATAGTGGCATGCTGCGTGAAGTTGACGACGCGAACCCACGCGGGATCCGGCTCGTTTTCAGGCGCGACGAAGTAATCGGTATGAGGTAAATATTGGCAGCCCGCAAACAACGGCAGAAGCAGCAGGCAGCGTGCAGTACGTATCGACATGGCGCATGTCCTTTGCAAAGTGCCTGTACAGACCACACGAGCGGGGATGCATTCCCTAGCTGCTTCAAGAATGTCACGCTTAGCCGTCGGCCAAACGGTCATGGCGAATCGCCTTGAGGGGGCTATCGTTGCTTGTCTGGGCAACGACTACCGACCGAGGGCGGGGCGATGAACACCAGTGATCTTCTCGAACAGTTACTCCGGGCCGGGCAAGGCTCGCAAGCGCAACAAGGCAGCGGTGGCCTGTCATCGCAAGATGGCCTGGGCGGTTTGGGCGGCTTGCTGGGTGGGTTGCTTAACGGCGGCAGTGCCGCGGGTGGCGGTGGTGGGCTTGGCGGTCTACTGGGCGGCCTGTTGCGGGGTGGCGGCAGCGCTGGCGGCGTTAGCCAGGGGCGCGCCACGGGTGGTACCAATTACGCGGCCCTGGCGTCGCTGGGCATGATGGCGTTCCAGGCCTACCAAAGCTGGCAGCGCAGCCAGGCGGCAGCCCCGCAACAGGCCATGCGTACTGTCGATCAATTGTCCGGCCCCGAGGCCGAGGGCCACAGCCATGCAATCTTGCGCGCGCTAATTGCTGCAGCCAAGGCTGACGGGCGCATCGACGAGCAAGAAGAACAGTTGATCTACGCAGAAATCAAACGTCACACCAGCGACCCGCAACTGCAGCAATGGCTGGATGACGAAGTCAGCAAACCCCTCGATGCTGCCGAAGTGGCAGAGTCGGCCCAGGACCCGGCCATGGCTGCGGAGATGTACCTGGCCAGCGTGATGCTGGTTGATGACCAGCAAGCCGCTGAGCGGGCCTACCTTGATGAACTGGCCAGCGCTCTGCAAATCGACCCGACCTTGCAGGTGCACCTGGAACAACAGGCCAAGGGAGCCGCGTGACCTGGCTGAGATGCCTGCGCGCTTCATCAACCTGAAGCCCGCGCAGGCATGGTTCCGAGCGTAAACAGCCTGTGAGGTTGTGCTGCTTAGCTGTCACCTTCCTGCACACTGACCCTCACGCCCGTGCTTGCGATTTCGTACTCAGATTCCGATATCTGCCGCACGGCCCCACCGAATTGCATTTCAAAATGCACCGGACCTTCATGCCGAATCATTCCATTGGGCGAGCGCTCAACGGTCTCATCCTGATAAATGTTGATCACGTAGACCACATTATCCGTACCCACCCCGACTTTTTTCCCAACGTATTTATCCGCCATATCCTTACGCCTTGAGTGAAACCTCACAGCCGCTGCACCTGGGATGCAGACCGTTAAAGCCTGTGCGCAATGGCGCAAGCGGTCTGTGCGCTACCGTACAGACGCTTTGAATCAGATAGCCGCCGCAGGCTAATTAGACAGGCTGGATGGTATCCTCCAGCGGTTTTACCCCGTTGGCAGTAGCGGACGGCGAACAGGACAAAAGGAAAATGTCATGCGTACACGCACCCTCCTCGCGGCATTCGGCGCCGCGTTCACACTGCTGTCAGCCCCGGCATCGGCCACCCAGCCGGCGCCCGTGACGCCGGCACAGGTGAACAAAGACCGCATTTCGGTAACGGTCGAAGGCAGCGGCCCTGATGTGATCTTGATCCCAGGTTTGGCGTCTTCCCGCGAGGTCTGGCGTGATCTGGCCACCCGCTTGCAGCGCAGCCACCGCCTTCACCTGGTACAGGTCGCAGGTTTCGCCGGCGCACCTGCGGTGTCCGACTCGCGTGGAGAAGTCGTGGCGCCAACGGCCGAGGCCATCGCTGACTACATCCGCACCCAGCACCTCAAGGCCCCGGTCATCATTGGTCACTCGTTGGGTGGCGAAGTGGCGCTGATGCTCGGCGCGCGTCACCCCGATCAAGTCGCCCGGCTGATGGTCGTCGATGCCCTGCCCTTCTACACACTGCTCATGAACCCTTTCGCAACCCGCGAGACAGCCGAACCGCAGGCGGCTGCATTTCGCGATTCGCTGCTGGCGTCAACGCCTGAGCAGGCTGAAGCCCTGCAGCGTGTATCCATTGCCCGCCTGGTAAAAAGCGAAGCAGCCCGGCCTGTGTTGCTTGCGGCGGCGACAAGCTCGGATCGGCAGACCACAGCCCAAGCCACGTACGAACTGATGACCACCGACCTGCGCCCAGAGCTTGATCGCATCCAGGTGCCGGTCGAGGTCGTGTATGCCTATGACCCGGTGTACGGCATCCCCGCGGCCAATGTCGAGGCGACCTTCCGCAACGCCTATGCCAATACCCCGCACATCAACTTCACGCGCATTGACGACAGCTTCCACTTCGTCATGCTCGACCAGCCAGAAGCGTTCGCCAACGTGGTCACTGATTTCCTGCAGCCCTAGCGGCCGCCTGCCACCGCCGTTCAGCGCTTGAGCAGGGCAATGAAAAACAGCCCGCCAAGCGCTGCGGTGGCAATGCCGATCGGCAGGTCTTGCGGGGCGATCAGGGTGCGTGCAGCCACGTCTACCCAGACCAGGAAAATGCCCCCCAGCAGTGCGCTCACCGGCATCAGCCGGCGGTTTTCCGCACCTACCAGCGCCCGCGCCATGTGCGGCACCATCAAGCCGACAAAGCCGATGGCACCGGAGAGCGACACCAGCACACCGGTCAGTAGCGAAGTGCAGGTGAACACCTGCAGGCGCAGGCGTCGGCCGCTGAAGCCCAAGCTCACTGCGGTCTGCTCACCGCTCATCAGCGCATTCAGCCCGCGCCCAATGACCTGCAAGGCCACCAGCCCCAGCACCACGCAAAGCGCTGGCAACCAGAGGACATGCCAGCGCGCCGCCCCCAGGCCTCCCAGCATCCAGAACACCACCGAGGCGGCGGCGTGCTGGTCACCCGTGTACAGCAGCAGATTGACCACGGCCATCAACACGAACGACACGGCGACGCCCGCCAGCAGCAGGCGATCGCTTTCCATGCGGCCATGGCGCCGCGCCACGGCGATCACCAGCAGCATGCTCGCTGCTGCGCCTATGAACGCCGCCAACGGCAGGCTGAAGGCACCGATGAATTCGCCGAGGTAGAGCATCACCAGCACCGCCCCCAACGCCGCGCCGGAGCTGACGCCCAGCAGGTGCGGGTCTGCCAGGGGGTTGCGGGTCACGGCCTGCAACGCCGTGCCGACCAGCGCCAAGCCGGCCCCCACCAAGGCCCCCAGCAACACCCGGGGGGCGCGGATCAGCCAGACGATCTGCGCCTGGCTCTGGGACCACTCCCCTGGCCCGGCGATGCCCAGTTGCTGGCCGACGATCCCGGCCACGTGGGCCAGCGGTACCGATGCGGGGCCGAATGCCAGGGCGATCAGGCACGACACCAGCAACAGTGCGCTCAGCATCACGATCAACCACCGGTAGGCCACAGGGCTGTGCCCGACCCTCATTGAACGGCACCTTGGAACAGCTGCGGATGCAAGGCAGCCGCCAGCTTCTCGATGGCCAGGGCGTTCTCGACAGCGGGCGTTACCTCCAGGTAAGTCAGCACAATGAAGCGCTGCTCACGAATCGCCTCCACGTCTTTCAATGCCGGCTGTCGCAGCAAGAAATCGCGCTTCTGCTGCCAGCTGCTCGGGCCATAGTCGACGATCAGAATGACCTGCGGGTCGCGCTCCACCACACTCTCCCAGTTCACCTGGGTCCAGCTGGCAGACACGTCGTCCATCACATTGCGACCGCCTGCCGCCTCGATCAGGGCCTGGGGTACGCCCAGCCTTCCCGAGGTGGTCGGGCGGTCTTCGCCACTGTCGTACAGAAATACACGGGGCGCAGCCTGCGCGTGTTCAAGCCGGCGCTGCACGTCACCGATGCGCGTGCGCATGCTTGCGATCAAGACGTCGGCCTGGGGCTGGACGGAAAAAATCCGACCTAGATTGCCCAGGTCGCGATAAACGTCATCCAGGCTAGCCCGTTGCTGGGCCATGACCCACGAACACGACTCGCTCAGCTCATACACCGGGATACCGAACGGCGCGAGGGTGCTGGGCGTGACCGGCCCACCGACCTGCATGCCGTAGTTCCAGCCGGCAAAGAACAGGTCGGTTTCAGCCGCCAGCAAGGTTTCGATGGCGGGGTAACGGCTGGCCAGCGGTGCTACGCCTTGCAGCGCTGCATCCACCCACGGGTCGCGGTGCTTGCTGGCAGTGAAGCCGGTGTAGCCGATGATGTGCTCGCGCAGCCCCAGGTGCAGCAGCATGGCGGTCATGTTCACGTCGTGCACCACGACCCGCTGCGGTGGCTGGGTGAACGTTATGTCGCGGTCACAGCTGCGCACGCTCAAGGGGTAATCGCGGGCCATCGCCGGCAGCGCGGTCAGCAGCGCCAACAGGCCGATCAGGTTGCGGACAGTCATGTTCGGGTGATCCAGGTAATGCGTGGGTAGGGATGCAGGGGATGCGGGTCAACCAGCGCCTCGACGCCGAAAACCTGCAGCAGCAGCGCGGGGGTCAGCACCTGCTGTGGCGTACCGCAGGCGACGATGCGCCCGCCGTCGATGACGTACAGCCGATCGCAAAACGCAGCCGCCAGGTTGAGGTCGTGGAGGCTGGCCAGAATGCTCAGGCCCAGGCCACGCAGGTGCTGAAGCAGCTCCAGCTGGTAGCGTGGGTCGAGGTGGTTGGTTGGCTCATCGAGTAGCAGCAGCTGTGGCGTCTGCACCAGCGCCCGGGCCAGCAGCACACGCTGTTTCTCGCCGCCAGACAGGCTGGCAAAGGCCCGTTCGCCCTCGCCGGCAAGGCCAACTTGCGCCAGTGCCTGGGCCACTTGCCGGGCGTCCTCGGCCGTGTCGCCGTCGAACACGCCCTTGTGCGGTGCGCGCCCCATCGCAACGATGTCGCCAACGCTCAAGCCAAACGCGTCGGGAAACTCCTGCAGCACCACCGCGATGCGTTGTGCGCTCCAGCGTGCGCTGCGTTGCCAAAGGTCATCGCTGCCGAGGCGCACACGGCCCTCGGCAGGTTCGTTGGCGCGGTAGGCGCACCGCAGCAGGCTGGTCTTGCCGCTGCCATTGGGGCCGATCAAGCCGACGAACTCGCCCTGTTCCACCCGCAGGTCCACACCCTGCAGCAGCGGGCGCGGCGGCCGTCCCCGTTCAAGCAAGGCCCAGTCCAGGGCCTCGATGTGCAGTTGCGTCATGGGCATCACCTCCAGGAAGCACCGGCCAGGGGCCGGTGCGACAGGCTCAGAAGCTGTAGTCAGCCGTGACGAAGAACGAACGCGGTTCGCCCAGGTACCACTGCCGGCCATTGTTACCCGTGGTGGTGGCGTACTGGCGGTCGAACAGGTTGTTCACCTGCAGGCCCAGGGTCAGGTCCGGTTGCACGTGCCAGTCGATGTTGGCGTCAACCACGGTGTAGCTGGGCACCTCGACGGTGTTGGCGTTATCGGCGTAGCGGCTGTCGACATAGCGCGCCCCGGCGCCGGCACTGAAGCGTTGGCCGAAGTCTTTGCTCAACCACAGGTTGGCGGAGCGGCGCGGCACGTTGATCGGCTGGTTGCCGGAGTAGTCGTTGGCGCCACTGGCAAACTCGTCATACTCCGCGCGCACCCAGGCGGCGTTGGCCGACAGCTGCACGTCGTATGGCAGGCGCAGTTCGAGAGTGGCCTCGATACCGTCCGACGACTGTTGGCCAACCTGCTGTTGCAGCGTGGGGTTGAGCGGGTCGGTGCTCAGCAGCTTTTTCTTGACGATGTGATACGCCGCCAGGGTCCACTCGCCTCGCCCGTCAGGCAGCCTGTGCTTGATGCCGGCTTCGGTCTGTTTGGCAGTGCTCAGGTCCCATTGCTGCTGCGTGGCGTTGAGGGTGAGCAGGTTGCTCACACCTTCGGTACTGGTGGCGTACTGGCCGTAAACCGACAGGTCCTCAGTCAGCGCGAACACCAGACCGGCGCGCCAGTTGTCGCCAGACAAGCTGCGATCGGTGCGGGTATCGGCATCCAGGTCGTCGCGGTTCAGGTGCACCTGGTCGCGGCGTGCACCGGTGATCAACGACAGGCGCTCGGTGAGTTGCGTGCGGTTTTCGGCGAACAGCGAGAACTGCTTGGCCTGGTTGGCTTCGCGCGAGCGGTAAGGGTCGTTGCTGATGTACTCGCCCCCACCGGAACCGGACAACGGCACGGTATCGGTCAGGGTGTTGCCGAAGTCGTGCTTGCGCACGAAACGGATCGTGTTGTAGTCGGCGCCCACCACGGTCTGGCTGTCCAGGCCGAACAGCGAATGTTGCAGGGTGAACGACTGGCGATCGCCAAGCTGTTCCTGGGTCTGCTTGATGCTGATGAAGCTGCTGCGCCGCACCTGGTCGCCTGGTAGCCAGGTGTAGGTCTCGGCGTTGCGCCAGCGGCGCTGGGCCTTGAGGAAGTACAGCTGGTTGCTGGCGGTGAAGTTGTCGTTGATCACCCAGTCGGTGACCAGCCGCGTCGACTGGTCGTTGTAATGCACCTTGGCGTTGTCGACGTTGTAGTTATGATCGCGCAGCGACTCGCGGTAATGACCGTCCACCAACGGCGTCCCCATGTACTGCTGCGGGTCCTGGTCACCGTAGTCGTGGCTGAGGGTGAAGCTCAGTTCATCGCTGGGCTGCCAGCGCAGCGCGCCACTGATGGCGACGCTCTGCGAATCGCCCCGGTCGACCCAGCCGTTGCTGGCCAGCTTGTTGAGGTTCAGGCGGTAGCTCAAGGTGTCGGTCAGCGAGCCGCCGCTGTCCAAGGCCATCTGCCGACGGTCATCCGAACCGTAGCCCAGGCGCAGGTGATTGCGGATTTCGCCTTCAAAAGGCTTCTTCGGCACGACGTTGACCACCGCACCGGTGGCGCCCTCCCCGTACAACACCGAGGCCGGGCCGCGCAGCACATCGATGCGCTCGACCGACCAGGTATCGACCGGGAAGGTCACGGTGCCGGCGCCCACGTACAGCCGGGTACCGTCGTACAACTGCATGGTCGAGCTGTGCCCGGTGAAGCCGCGGGCCGACAAGGCCGTGCCGCCGTTACCGGGGGTGCCGATGAAGGTGATGCCGGGTGAACGGGTGACCGCGTCCTGCACCGTGGCGTTGTTGCGCGTAAGGATTTGCTCGGCACTGATACTGGTCACGCTGGCCGGCGTTTCCAGCGGCGTCAGGCCAAGCCGCGAGCCACTGGTGCCTGGGGTATGCAAGTCGGGCTGAGGGTTGTGCTCGGCCGTGCCGGTAATGTCCGTGGCCGGTAGCGCCAGGGCGTTGTCCGCCTCGGCGGCGTGGGCAGCAACAGAGAGAAACACACAGGGCACCAGGCTGGCGTGCAGCAGCGTACCTGGCAGAGAACTGAACAGCGAATAACGGGACATGTCGTTCCACTTGAAGCAGGAATGAAAGAATCCCGGAGGGAACAACGCAAAGAGGAATCGCGGGCGAGCACGCCCACGGAAACCGGCCTGCGCCCGCCCACCGCGGGTTTGCCAAACGATGCTTCAGGCCGGTCTCCGGGCTCGCGAGGGTCATGAAGCATTCACCTTCCCATGCCAGGGCACAGTGGTGTCTTGAATGCTTCGCTCGCATACCGTTGCGGGGGCAGCGCCGGACTGATCATCGAACGATGACGAACCGGCTTCCCGTTTCACCCCATGCACGGCGGCAGGGGGCACCTGAAACAGGCGCGCAGATGACCATCAAAAGGCCGCTGCGTCAACCGGCTTATGGCAAACAGGTCGCCTGAACTCGCCACTTCAGGCCCTGGGCGAACGCGTCACGGTTCAATCATCGCCGGGGCTTTCTACTGCCTTTTCTGGCGCGGCATTTTGTAACGTTCAGTAAGAAGTTTTTGCATGGACATCATTCCCACCACTCTTTAGCCTTACGCCTCCGTCGAAGTGGGGACCCCGTGTGAAGCAGCAGTCAGCTAAACGAACGCCCGCCCTCTGGGGCATTCTCATGGTCGCCGCAAGCCTCTGCGCACACGCAGACAGCACCCCCCAACAAAGCCCGACGCTGGTGTATTCCTGGCCCGTTAACGCAGGCCCACTCGACCCACGCGGCTACTCGCCCAATCAGATGTACGCCCAGGCCATGGTGTATGAACCGCTGGTGCGTTACACCTCGGCGGGCACGGTAGAGCCGTGGTTGGCACAGGCTTGGCAAGTCTCCGACGATGGCAAGACCTACACCTTCAACTTGCGAGATGGCGTGCGCTTCAGTGACGGCACGCCATTCGACGCTGCAGCTGCCAAGGCCAACCTGGATGCCGTCCTGGCCAATAGCCAACGCCATCGCTGGATGGAGCTGGTCACCACCCTCGACCACATCGAAGCCCTTGACCGGCTGACCTTGCGCCTGGTGCTCAAGCACCCGTACTACCCAACGCTGATGGAACTGGCCCAAGTGCGCCCGCTGCGCTTCGGCTCCCCACAGGCCAAACCTGGCGAACCCGCCGGCACCGGCCCATGGATGCGCGTCGAATCGCGCTTGGGCGAGTATGACCGCTTTGCCCGCAACCCCTTTTACTGGGGCGCAAAGCCGGCCTATGGTGAGGTGCTGGTAAACGTCATCCCTGATCCCAACAGCCGCGCGCTGGCCCTGCAGGCCGGCGAGCTCGAGCTGATTCAAGGGGCCGCCGGCGAGATTACCGCCGGCACCTTCGTGCGCCTGCGCGACCAAGGCTTCGCCACCGCCCTCTCGGCACCGCTGGCTACCCGCACCCTGGCGATGAACACCGGGCACGGCGCCACCCGTGACCTGGCCGTGCGTCAAGCGATCAACCAGGCGGTGAACAAGCAGGCCATCATCGACAAGATTCTGTATGGCCTCGAGCCCCGTGCCGATACCCTGTTCGCCAGCAACATGCCCTATGCCGACATCGGCCTGAAACCCTACGCCTACGACCCTGCCCAAGCCGCTCGCGAACTTGACGCTGCCGGCTGGACCCTGACGGCAGGCACGACGGTACGTAGCAAGGCCGGTGAACCGCTGTCGATCGAACTGGTGTTCCTCGGCACCAGCGCGCTGCAGAAGAGCCTGGCCGAAGTGCTGCAAGGCGAGCTGGCTAACGTCGGCATGCGCATCGAGCTGCGTGCGGTCGAAGAAGGTGGGCTGGTCCGGCGCCAGCGCGATGGCGACTTCGGCATGATCTTCGCCGACACCTGGGGAGCGCCCTACGACCCGCACTCCTTTGTCAGCTCCATGCGCTATGCCGGCCATGCCGACTACATGGCGCAGCGCGGTTTGGCGATCAAGGACGAACTGGACCAACGCATTGGCCAGGTACTGGCAAGTACCGACGCGCAGCAACGCGCCGAACAGTACCGGTTCATCCTCACCACCCTGCATGAGCAAGCCGTGTACCTGCCGATTTCCTACCTTACCGCCATCAGCGTTCGCCGCGACTCCGTTGCCCATGTGCAATTCGGCAGCACGCTGTTCGACGTGCCGTTCGAAGCCATGACACCGAAGCAGGGAAACTGACATGCTGCGCTATATCCTGTTGCGGCTGGCACTGCTGGTACCGGTAATGCTCGGTGTTTCACTGCTGGTCTTCGTGCTGCTGCACCTGGGCAGCACCGACCCGGCCCTGGACTACCTTCGCCTGTCGCACATCCCGCCGACTGACGCGGCCATTGCCGAAGTCCGCCATACGTTGGGGCTCGACCGGCCGTTGCTTGAGCAGTACCTGACCTGGCTCGGGAAGGCCGTGCAGCTGGACTTCGGTATTTCATACCTCACGGGGCGGCCGGTGCTCGACGACCTCCTTTACTACCTGCCCGCTACCTTGCAACTGGGCGGCCTGGCCCTGGCCTGCACGCTGCTGCTGTCGATTCCGCTTGGCTTGGTTGCTGCGCGCTGGCAAGGGCGCTGGCCCGATCACGCCGTCCGCGCGGTGACGTTCCTGGGTGTCTCGATGCCCAACTTCTGGTTGGCGTTTCTGCTGATTGCGCTGTTTTCCCTTTGGCTGGGCTGGCTACCGCCACTGGGCCGCGGCAGTGCCGGGCATCTGGTGATGCCGGTACTGGCGATTGCCCTGATGTCGATGTCGATCAACGCCCGCCTGTTGCGGGCAAGCCTGCTGGAGGCCAGCGGCCAGCGTTATGTCACCTACGCCCGTGCTCGCGGGCTGCCCGAGCGCCGGGTATGGCGTGACCACGTACTGCGCAACGCCTGGCTACCCTTCGTCACGGCCACTGGTATGCACATCGGGGAATTGATCGGCGGGGCACTGGTAATCGAGACCATCTTCGCCTGGCCCGGCGTAGGCCGCTTCGCGGTGTCGGCGGTGCTCAACCGCGACTTTCCGGTCATGCAATGCTTCACCCTGCTGCTGACAGGCCTGCTGATGGTTTGCAACCTGGTGGTGGATGTCTGTTATGCCTGGCTCGACCCTCGCAGCCGTCTTGAAGGGGTCGACGCATGAGTGTACTGGCCATCTTCCGTCGCGCTACGCTGGCCGGCCAGGCCAACCTGATTGCTGGGCTGGTACTGGTCACCGTGCTCTGCATGTTGGCCGTGTTTGGCCAATGGCTTGCCCCGCACGACCCGGACCTGGTCGACCTCGGCCGACGCCTGCTGCCACCGGACAGCAGCCACTGGCTGGGCACCGACCACCTTGGCCGCGACGTGCTGTCCCGGTTGATCGTCGGCACACGGCTGTCGCTGGGCAGCGTAATGCTGACACTGGCGCTGGTGCTGTTTCTGGGCTTGCTGGTGGGCGGGGTGTCCGGTTTTGTCGGTGGCAAGGTCGACCTGCTGCTGATGCGCCTGTGCGACATGTTCATGACCTTCCCCACGCTGGTGCTGGCGTTCTTCTTCGTCACCCTGCTGGGTACTGGCCTGAGCAACGTGATCATTGCCATCGCCCTGTCGCACTGGGCATGGTATGCGCGCATGGTACGCGGCATGGTCATCGCCCAACGCGGCCGCGAATACGTGATGGCATCACGCCTGGCCGGTGCCTCACGTTGGGCGCGGCTGCGCCAGCATGTGCTGCCGAACATTGCCGGCCCCTTGCTGGTGCTGGCCACGATGGACATCGGGCACATGATGCTGCATGTCTCGGGGCTGTCCTTCCTCGGCCTTGGCGTCACCCCGCCCAGTGCCGAATGGGGGGTGATGATCAACGATGCCAAGGAGTTCATCTGGACCCAGCCGCAACTGCTGCTGTTGCCCGGGCTGATGATCTTCTTCTCGGTGATGGCGTTCAACCTGCTGGGCGATGCGTTGCGTGATCGTCTGGACCCAACCCAGGAGGCTCATTGAATGCCAGTATCGACGTTACAGCTCAAAGGCCTGTGTATCGAAGGGCGTGCTGGCGTGTTGGTGGACGACGTCGACCTGCAGCTGCGCCGCGGTGAAGTCTGTGCCCTGGTCGGTCACAGCGGATCGGGCAAATCGCTCAGTTGCCTGGGCTTGCTTGACGTGCTGCCGCCAGGCCTGCGCCGTACACGCGGCCAGTTGCTGCACGATGGCAAGCCATTGGCGGCCGATCAGGTGCGTGGGCAGCTTGCCAGCCTGATCCTGCAGAACCCACGCAGTGCATTCAACCCTGTGCGCAACATGGCTAGCCATGCCCAGGAGACCCTGAAACTGCGAGGGGTCGTCGGCAGCGCTGCACGTACGCGCATGGATGAATGCCTGGAGGCCGTCGGGTTGGATGACCGCAATCGGGTCCTGCAGTCGTTCGCGTTCCAGCTCAGCGGCGGCATGTTGCAGCGCATGATGATCGCCCTTGCGCTCATGGCCGAAAGCCCCTTTCTGCTGGCGGACGAGCCCACCAGCGACCTCGACGCCGTGAGCCAGGCACGCTTTCTCGACCTGCTCATGAAGCTGGTGCAGCAGCACAGGCTTGGCGTGCTGTTGGTGACCCATGACATGGGGGTGGTTGCCCGCTGCGCCGACCATGTCGCGGTGATGGAAGCGGGGCGCGTCGTCGAGCGGCAAACAGTGCATGGCCTGTTCGATCAACCGGCCAGCGCCACCGCCCGCACCCTGCTTGAAGCCCATCAGCTACTGAACGGGAGCCAGCCATGAGCCTGCTGCACGTTAACCAACTCGGGCATGGCTACCGTTCCGGAGGGCTACTGAGCAGACGCGGCTGGCTGCAGGTGCTCGACGGCATTGAGCTTGAGTTGCAGCCCGGTGAGTCGCTTGGCCTGCTCGGCAGCAGCGGCAGCGGCAAGAGCACGCTTGCTCGGTTACTGCTCGGCCTGGAGAAACCCGCGTGTGGCCAGGTGACATTTGCCGGCCAAGAGGTCAGCCGACTGCGCGGCGGTGACGCCCGTGCTTTCTTGCGCGCCGTTCAGTTGGTCCTCCAGGACGCGCCCAGCGCGTTCAACCCGCAACGCAGCATCGGCTGGAGCATTGCCGAGCCGTTGCGTCACCTGAGCGAGCTGGGCGAAGCTGCACGCAACGCCCGTACCGTGGAGCTCCTAGAGCACATGGGCCTGCGCAGCGAGCATGCCGAGCGCCTGCCGCACCAACTCAGTGGCGGCCAGCTGCAGCGCGCCAATATCGCCCGCGCGTTGGCCATCTCACCCAAACTGGTGATACTGGACGAGGCCTTGTCAAACCTGGACCGGGTGTTGCAACTGCAGCTGCTGCAGCGCCTGGATGCACTTCGACGCGAGCACGGCACCGCGTTCTTGCTGATCACCCATGACCTGAGCCTGGTGCGCTACTTCTGCCAGCGGGTGGTCGTGTTGGACGCCGGGCGCATCATCGAGGAGCGTCAGATAGACGGTAGGCTTTCGTTCGATCACGCCGTTGGCAAGCAGCTACAGGCCGCAGTACTGCCGGTGCGGCCAACAATGCGCGAGCCTGAGGCAGGGTCGCCGGCCGCCTTGTCACCTGCGGCAGTTCGGGCGACGACTAGACTGAGTGTCTGACCCAGCCGGTGGCTAGCAAAGCTGCCTGCCTGCGCCAGCCCCAGAGTCCGACGCCGTGGAGGCACTGCGCACATGAGCTTCATCGTCTGGGTGGCCATGCTCGGCGCAGTCTTGTTGCTGCTGGCGTTGACCTCCTCTTACCTGCGCTGGATCCCGGTCACAACCTCGGTCGTGTGCCTGGCCCTGGGCGTCGCGCTTGGCCCCGGTGGCCTCGGCTTGCTGCAACTCGAGCTGCCCGATGCGCACGGCTGGATGGAGCACCTGACCGAGGTCGCCGTGCTGTTTTCCCTGTTTGTCAGCGGCCTCAAGCTGCGCCTGCCGCTGAGCAGCCGCAGCTGGCGGGTGGCGGTTTTCCTGGCTGGGCCGGTCATGCTGGCTTGCATCGCCGGGGTCAGCCTGGTGCTGCATTACGGCCTGAACCTGGGCTGGGGGGTGTCGGTGTTGATTGGCGCCATCCTGGCCCCGACCGATCCGGTGCTGGCCACCTTGGTCCAGGTCAATGACGCGCAGGACTACGACCGCGTGCGTTTCAGCCTGTCGGGTGAAGCAGGGCTCAACGATGGGGTCGCCTTTCCGTTCGTAATCCTGGGCTTGCTGCTTGTGCAGGGCGCAGCAGGCAGCCAATGGCTGACTGACTGGCTGTGGCAAGACGTGCTGTGGGCGGTGCCCGCCGGCTTGCTCAGCGGTTATTGGCTGGGGCGCGGCCTAGGGCACCTGACCCTGTACCTGCGCACCCGGCACGAGGACAGCACCCTCTCGCCCAACGACTACCTGGCGCTGGCGCTGATCGCGATGGCTTACGTGGTGGCCGACCTGATCCATGGCTATGGGTTTCTCGCGGTGTTTGCTGCCGGGCTGGGCCTACGACAGGCCGAAGTGCATGCCAGCCCCACCCCACAAGCGCCTGCAGAACACCTTGTGCAGCCTGTGGTCGGCCACCAGCATGTCGCACCGGAGCACGCGGTCAAAGGCGATATCGCCGCGCTGGAAGACACGCAGGTCGCAGCCGGCATCATGCTGGGCGACATGCTTTCGTTTGGTGGGCTTGTGGAGCGGGCGATGGAGGTGTTTCTGGTGACCTTGCTCGGTGTCGTGTTGATCGAGCACTGGGACTGGCGCGCACTGACCGTAGGCGCGGCGCTGTTCGTGTTCATTCGGCCCCTGAGCACGCTAGTCATCCCAGGGCGCGGCCTGCTGGACCTTCGCCAGCGCGGCATGCTGGGCTGGTTCGGCATACGCGGTATCGGCAGCCTTTATTACCTGTTCTACTCGGTAAACCACGGCCTGAGCGCCATCGATGCCGCGGCCATCACCAACCTCACGCTGTCGGTAGTGGCGCTGAGCATTGTCGTGCATGGGTTAAGCGTGCAACCTCTGCTGTCGCGTTATGAAGCAGGCCGAAAACGCCGTGACGGCTAACTAAGCGCCCTGCCCTGCGTGACTCGGCTCAAGCACACAGTGCCGGCAGCTCGCTACGTAGCAGTGCCGCAGCGGCGGGCTTGAGAAGGGAGGTATTCAGTGCGTCGCGCTCAATCCACTTGCAAGCGACGATCTCGTTCTTCGGCACCGGCTTGTCCTGATCGTCCAGCTGAAGGGTGAAAATGTAATGGAGGGTGTTACCGACTTGCAGCGTGCATAGCGCCACCAAGCGCTCACGGCAAATCCCTGTTTCCTCTTTCAGCTCTCGGCTGGCGGCATGCAACGGTGCCTCATTCGTGCCCACACCGCCCCCCGGAAAGCCCCATTTCCTGGCCTTTCTACGCACCAGGAGTATTTTGCCACTGCGAAAGCACAGCACCGTCGCTCTGCTCCTGAGGCTGCTTCTGTCAGACATGTCTACCTCCTACTTCCCAACTCACCGCCCTGCGCTCGTAAGCGGGTAGCGTTATTCACCTGGATGCGAATATCGCGCCACTTTGAAAGCAGGCAACAAGCCTTGAGAAAGCGTGGCCTGGGCGGTAGTTCCGTTCGGCAGTAGAAGATTGTGCAGCGCTGTGGGCCAGTGCTGCACTTAGAGCTGAGTTGTGAGCAAGCCGTTACGCGTCGGGGAGCGCTGCAATAATCGAAATTTCGACCAGCACGGCAGGGTCATACAACTTGGCTTGCACTGTCGCACGCGCTGGCGCACACCCGTGCGGCAACCACTGATCCCACACCTGATTCATGCCCGCGAAGTCGGCATCAATGTCCTTAAGGTAGAGGGTGGCGGACAAAATCCGTGTCTTGTCGGTGCCGGCTTGGTCGAGCAGTCGCTCGATGTTCTGCAAGGTTTCACGGGTTTGCTGCTGCACATCGCCGGCAAAATCGTTGGCAACCTCACCGGACAGGTACACGGTGCCTTGGTGCTTGACCACAAGGCTCATGCGAGCGTTAGTGTGCAGGCGTTCGATCGTCATCCTGATATTCCTTGTCGTGTCGAGATAGAAAACCACTGCGTCGAGCAGGCCCCCTGTTCTACCCATTAATGGATGTATTGTCCACGCGGGGCATTTAGCCTGGCTGCATGTCGACACGTTTCAGCGGCGTTTCACCGGGGCCAGCGCAAGCGCACACACCAGCCCTGCTGGCTGGCCGCATCGATAAAGCCAACGTCTATCTGCCCCCCAGTGCGTTGCACAATGGTCCGCACGATGGACAACCCCAGCCCGGAACCTTCCTCGTGGTTTCCGTGCCCTCGGTAGAACGGGTCGAACACCCGCTCCCATTCTTCGGGCGCGATGCCTGGCCCGTCGTCACGGACGCACAGCTCTACCGCCTCCGCCGTTTGCTGCATCGACACTTCGACATGCCCCGCCTCGGGCGCGTGGCGAATAGCATTTTCGACCAGGTTCTTGACCACTGCGCGAAGCTCGATTTCACGGATGGTCAGGCGCACATCATCCCCTTCGACGCCAATGTCGAGCTGCTTTCGCTCCGCCAGCGGCATCAGGTCTTCCAGCACCAAGCGGCAAACTTCATGTACCGACACACTGCCAGAAGGCTCTGCGCCAAGTTGTGCTCCCGCCAGGGCAAGCAGTTGCTCGACCAGCTTGCGGCTCCTGCCGATACCCCGGCGTAGCTGGCTGACTTGGGCCTGGGCTTGCGGGGATATCGGTTCGGACGCCAGCCCCTCGCTCTGCAGGGACAACGCTGTGAGGGGTGTGCGCAGCTCATGGGCTGCATCTGCAACAAATCGCTGCTGGCCCTCCAGCGTGCGCGCGACGCGCGCCAGCAGCCGATTGATCGCATGCACGAAGGGGCGGATCTCACTGGCCAGGGCTTGATCATCGATGGGACGCATGTCTTGATCCTCTCGGCTATCGAGCTTCGCCGCCAACGCGGTGACGGGCTTGAACAGCTTGCGGATCAGGTCGGCAACCACGAGCAGCAGCGTCGGAAAGAGAATGGCGAATGGCAGCAATGCCCGCCATGCACTGTCGCGCGCATCACGGTTGCGGCTGCCGATTTCCTGGGCCACCACAAAGCGCGCCCCTGAGGCGTCTTTGCCGACCCACACGCGAAAGGGCTCGTTACCCACCTGCACGGTCGACAAGCCATCGGCGACCGTGACGGGAATGGGCAGCGGCAGCCGGCTGTCATCGCCATGGCTTGCCTTGGCGCCATCCGCCAGGTACTGAATCACAATCCGGGTTTCTTCGTCGTCTTCGGCCGCGATGGCCTGGTTGTCGACGTAGTGAAACGTCAGGCCCTGTCGCGTATGCAACGCCGCGACTTGGCGCAGGCTGTTGTCCTGGAACTCCAGTGCTTCATCGTAGGCCGACACATAGCTGAACAGGCCGGTCAGGGTCGCCACCAGCAGAATCGCAATCGTCAGCGCCAACGACAGCCGCAGTTGCAGCGAGTACTTCAGACGTCTTTTGAGACCATCCATCCCAGCCCCCTGACATTGCGGATGACATCCTTGCCCAGCTTGCGGCGCAAACCGTGGATCAGAAACTCCACGGCGTTACTCTCGACTTCGTTGCCCCAGCCGTAGAGCCTGTCTTCGAGCTCCGCACGCGACAGGATCGCGCCGGGCCGTACCAACAATGCCTGCAACAGCGTGAATTCACGGTTGGACAACTGCACGGCGTCCTGGCCTGGCACCCACGCGCATTTTGCGGCCGGGTCCAGGGTCACCTTGCCGTTACCCAGCTCGGGCGCCGCACGCCCGCCTTTTCGGCGCATGACCGCACGCATTCTGGCCAGCAGCTCGGCCATCTCGAAGGGCTTTTGCAAAAAATCATCCGCGCCGCCATCCAGGCCACGCAAGCGGTCATCCAGGCCTGGCCGCGCCGTGATGATCAGCAACGGCACCGGGTTGTCCGCTGCACGCAGGTGTTGCAGCACCTGCAGGCCGTCCTGCCCAGGTAAGCCAAGGTCGAGCAGGACCTGGTCGTAGGCTTGCGTACGCAGTGCCGCCTCCGCCGTCAGGCCGTTGTCGACCCAGTCCACGGCATACCCCGCTGCTTCCAGTGCAGCCTGCAATGCCTGCGCAATCATGGTGTCGTCTTCGACCAACAGAATTCGCATGGCGTCTCCCTCGGTGCCAACCTTTGAGGGAACGATAGCCTCCCCGGTATCTACAGGAAAACTGTCGTCCCGCTCCAGCCCTGCTTAGCCCTGTCGCGGGCCCTGCAAGGTATCGAAGGCCTTGAGCAGGTCACTCATCGCCGCCTTGCAATCGCCCTGCTGTGGCTGGCCTGCCCGCAGCGCATCGAGCGAATGGTCGATGGCTTTGTCCAGCAGGTGCCAGTCACTGGCAGCACGCGGCTTGATGCCGGCCTCGGCTTCGTCCCAAGCCTTTTCCAGGTCTTTGATGCGCGCCTTGGCACCAGGCAGGTCCTGGGCGTCCACCTTCGCCGCGACGTCCTCGGCAATAACCCGAAATGCGCTCAGGTCACCGAGCTTGCTGGGGGCATGAACCCCAGCGGTAGGCTGTTGCGGGTCATCTGCCTTGGAGCAGCCTTGGGTGATGCCGAGTACCGAGGCCAGACAGGCGACCGCCAAGACAGAGCGCAATGTGCAATGTGAAATCATGGATAAGGACCTCGTGTTCAAGGGGCGAGCCGCCGGGACTGGACGGCATCGATCTGGGCGACGCCTACCAGGATGAAGATGACGCAGAGGAATATCGCGCTGGTCCAGGTGGCGCCCATGCCAAGGCCTCCATAGGCGTGTGCCTGGGTAAGCAGGTCGCCGAGGGATGCGCCCAGGGGGCGGGTCAGGATGTAGGCGACCCAGAACACCAGCACCGTATTGACGCCCAGCCGCCAGGCAATCAGGCAGGCGGCGATCAAGGCGCCGAAAATCAGCGTACCGATGCCAAAGCCCAGGCCCAGTGCCTCGGTCGCGAGATCGCCACCCGCGGTGCCCAGGGCAAAGGTGCAAAGCACCGTGCTCCAATAGAACCACTCGCGCCGGGCGGTGACGATGTGACGAATCGAAAGGTTGCGCTCCAACGCGTACCAGGCTGCAAAATTGGCCATCAACAGCACTGAAAACACGGCGGTGCTGGTGTAGAGGCTGACATCCAGCACATCGGTCAGGATATCGGTGATCTGGGTCCCCAGAATGCTCACCAGTACAACGCACAACCAGTAAATCCAGGGCTCGCATTCGCGCTTGCGCAGCTGGAGCGCCAGCGCGGCGCTCAGCAGCAAGGCCATCACCACGCTGGTGATGCCCAGCCCCCAACCGACATCGACGGCCAGGAAGTCGGCAAACGTCTCGCCCACGGTGGTGGACATGATCTTGATGATCCAGAAGGACAACGTCACTTCCGGGACTTTATTCAGCCAGCCTGTGCTCACTGTATTCATAGCAAGTACCTCCTCGGAGCCTGTCGCGGTCAGGAGGCACATTACGGATGAAAACTTAGCTGGGCCTGAGCTGCGCAGGCTGGTTGTCGGGCGCGGCCTCTGCGACACTGGCCCGGCCAACGATGATTGACCCAGGAAGGCCTCGTGTCCTCACCCCCCTCAGCCGCGCAGCACCTGCCAGTGCTGATCGAAGCCAAGCACCTGAGCCGCGTGGCGGCCTCAGACAACGCGCCATTGCTCGCACCGACCGACTTTTCGCTGTGCGCAGGCGAGCGTGTGGCGGTCAGTGGCAACTCAGGCTCGGGCAAAAGTGTGCTGCTTCGCTTGCTGGCGCTGCTGGATGTGCCCAGCACCGGCGAAGTCCGATGGATGAACAACGCCATCGCCGCCCACTCGATCCCCCATTACCGGTCATGCGTCTGTTACCTGGCACAACGGCCCGCACTGGTGGAAGGGTCAGTCATGGACAACCTGCAGATGCCCTTCAAGCTCAAGGCGCTGCGCCACCGCAGTCTCGACAGCCGCGTGCTCGATGAGCTGCTGGGCCAGGCGGAAAAACCCCAGGGCTTTCTGCACAAGCTGGCCACCGACCTGTCGGGCGGCGAAGCACAACTGGTTGCGTTGATCCGCGTGCTGCTGCTGGAACCCCAGGTGATCCTGTTCGACGAACCCACTTCAGCGCTAGACCCGCGCTCGGCAGCCGCCGTGGAACGGCTGGTGATGAACTGGTTCAACGCATCCAGGCATTCGCGTGCCTATATTTGGGTATCGCATGATCGTGAACAGGCCCTGCGCATGTGCACCCGCCAGATGAGCATGCGGCAAGGTGTGCTTTGCGAGAACATCACATGACCTATCAGAACCTCTCTTATGCGGACCTGGCGATTGCGTCATTGCTCATCCTGATCAATGGCGTGCTGTCCGTTCTGCTAAAGCTGCAACTTGAGCGGCAACTGCTGTGGGCCGCGCTGCGCACGGTGGTTCAGCTGTTGGCGATCGGCTACATACTGGGCTGGGTTTTCCAGTTTGCCGAATGGTATGTGGTACTGCCCTTGATGCTGGCCATGACGCTTGTCGCAGGCAGCTCGGCGGCGGGGCGCGGCAAGCATCGTCACCGCGGTTTGCTCGTCGACAGCATCATCTCTGTCTGGCTGAGCGCTTGGCTGGTCACGGCCATCGGCCTGTTCGTGGTGCTGAAAGTACACCCCTGGTACACCCCCCAGTACGCCATCCCTATCCTCGGCATGGTGCTCGGCAACACGCTCACAGCCGTGTCATTGGGCATCGACCGCATGACACGCGAGCTCACTACCAACCGCGCCACCGTGGAAACGGTCCTGAGCCTGGGCGGCACCCGCTGGGAGGCGGCTCAGGCCGCTGCTGCGCAGGCGGTGAAAGCCGGCATGATGCCAACCCTGAACCAGATGACGGTGGTTGGCATCGTCAGCCTGCCAGGGATGATGACCGGCCAGATCCTCGCCGGGCAAAGTCCGGCAGAGGCCGTCCGTTACCAGATCGTCATCATGTTCCTGATTGCCGCAGCCTCAGCGCTGGGGACCGTGTGCGCAGTGTTGCTAACGTTCCGGCGACTGTTCTCGGCCTCACACCAGTTCATGTCGCACAGGCTCTCGAAGCAGAAGTAACACCGTGCAAGCGCGCTGAACGTTGTACGCAACAATCAGCCAACCACCGGCTTCAACAACGCCTGCGCCTCGTAGAGCGGTGGCAGGTAGCGCAGCCGAATCTCGTCGACGCTCAACCGCGAGGCGTGGGTGGTGATCGTCAGGGTCGCCTTCAGCTGGCCGCTACGGTCCAGCAGCGGTACACCCAGCACGCGCATGCCGATTTCGTATTCCTGGTCGACGATGCTGTAGCCCTGCTGGCGCACGCGCTGCAGCTCTGCTTCCAGCAGCGCCCGATCAGTTTGGGTATAGGGCGTGAGCGGGCGGAGCGGGTTGCGTGAGAAGTAGTCCTCGCGCGCAGCGTCATCCAGTGCCGCCAGCCAGATTCGGCCGCCGGCGGTGCAGTACATGGGCACCCGCGAGCCGGGCCTGATCGACAACGAGGCGATGTGGCTGTAGCGGCTGCGCACCAGGTGGATGATTTCATCGCCGTCACGGGTGCCGACCGAGACATGCTCCTGGGTCTGCCGCGCCACCTGCTCGACGATGGGCCGCAGCATGCGCGGCAACTGCGCCGAGTCCACGTAGGCCTGGCCGATGCGTAGCGCCTTGGGCGTGAGCCAGTACTGGCGGCTGTCGGTGTCGGCGAAGCCTTCGTGTACCAACGTCAGCAGGAAGCGGCGCGCGGCGCTGGGGGTCAGGCCCGATAGCCTGGCTGCCTGCGGCACGGTCAGGCGTGGCTGATCGACGCTGAACAGTTGCATCAATGCCAGGCCTTTCTGCAAGCCCGCGATCAGGTCGCGGGGGTGGATATCGGGTTTGTCCATGGGGGTTCTCCAGTGATGCGCGAGCCCGGGTAGGAGCAGCCTTGTGCTGCGAAGAGGCCAGTAAAAGCAGCGAAGATCGCGGGTGTTGCCACTGGCCTCTTCGCAGCACAAGGCTGCTCCTACAGTGAGGGAGCGTATTTCTGACGAACATTTTTCGGTATTACCCGCCAATAATCGCCACCTGACTGCGATTATCGCACTACCCGCCCGACAAGCGCATTTCCCCGCGCCCACTACCCCGTCACCCTTGCTGCACAACAACAGCAAGCACGGAGGTCAGCATGATTCGGGGTTCCACAGAACTGGTCGCCATCGTCGGTTCACCCATCGCCCAGGTGAAATCGCCTGAAAACTTCAACACCTGGTTCGCCAGCAACGGCTGCGACCTGGCAATGCTCCCCATCGACCTGCAAGAGACTGCGCTGCAAGCCTTTGTCGGCAGCCTGCGCGGCTGGCAGAACCTGCGCGGTTGCGTGGTCACCGTGCCCTACAAACAGGCACTGGCCGCACGCCTGGACGGCCTCAGCGCACGCGCCGCCGCACTGGGTTCGGTCAACGTGGTGCGCCGCCACAGTGACGGCCGCCTGCTCGGCGACAATGTCGACGGCGCAGGCTTTCTTGGCGCCGCACGCAAACAGGGCTTTCAGCCAGCAGGCAAACGCGCGCTGGTGATCGGTTGTGGTGGGGTGGGCAGTGCAATCGCCTACGCACTGGGCGAAGCGGGCGTGCGCCAAATCACCCTCAGCGACCCCAGCGCTACCCGCGTTGGCGCGCTTTGCGAAGTACTCGGCACGGCCTTCCCCAGTCTCGAAATCACCACCCACTACCGCTCGCTTGAAGCGTTCGACCTGGTGGTCAACGCGTCGCCGGTTGGCATGGGTAGCAACGATGAGTTGCCGCTGCCAGCGCCGATGCTGGCAACCCTGCAACCCTCCACGTTGGTTGCCGACGTGGTCACCTCGCCAGAAATCACCCCGCTGTTGCAGCAGGCTCGCGACCGGGGCTGTGCGATCCAGACTGGCCCGCAGATGGCCTTCGCCCAACTCGGACACCTCGGCGCCTTCATGGGCGTCACCCCGCTGGAGATCTGAGCCATGGCCGCTACCGAACACGCGCAACCGGTGTACGACTTGGTGGTCCTCGGCAGTGGTGCCGGGGGCTTTGCCGCCGCCGCCACGGCCGCCAGCCTTGGCCTGAAGGTACTGGTCGTGGAAAAAGCCGACACTTTCGGCGGCACGTCGGCGATTTCCGGCGGTGCGGCGTGGGTGTATGGCACCGATCAAGCCCGTGCAGCCGGCGCCAAAGACTCCCCCGAAGCCATGCGCACCTACCTGAAAACCGTGATTGGTGCCGGCTACAACGCACCGCTGGTAGACGCCTTCATTGCACGCGGGCATGAAGCGCTGCGCTGGCTGGAGCGCCACACCGAACTGCGCTATGCCCTGCGCCCGCACTCGCCGGACTATTACCCGGATGAGCCCGGCGCCACCCAGTTCGGCCGGGCGTTGGAAATGGTCGAGTACGACGGCCGCCGCCTCGGCCCGCGCTTCAAAGACCTGAAAATGCCGCCGCCGGGCATGCTGTTGTTCGGCGGGATGATGGTCAACCGTGTGGATATCCAGCATTTTCTTGGCCTGCGCAAATCACCACGCGCCCTGTGGCATTGCCTGA
The DNA here is from genome assembly GCF_024748985.1 of Pseudomonas sp. B21-031. Taxonomy (NCBI): domain Bacteria; kingdom Pseudomonadati; phylum Pseudomonadota; class Gammaproteobacteria; order Pseudomonadales; family Pseudomonadaceae; genus Pseudomonas; species Pseudomonas sp. B21-031. The sequence goes on from NZ_CP087181.1 coordinate 3,595,382, forward strand.
AGCTGATGGCGCGCTATGCGCTGGACCGCCTTCACCACCACCGTGGCACCCGCCTGACCACCGGCAATGCGCTGATTGCACGCCTGGCCACCACGGCCTTTGCCCATGGCACGCAACTGTGGCTGCGCAGCGAGGCTAAGGCGCTGATCGTCGAGCACGGCGCGGTGACCGGCGTGGTGGTGCAGCACGAAGGCCGGCGCGTACGGGTGCGTGCCCGGGGTGGTGTGGTCTGCGCCATGGGCGGCTTCGCAGCCGGCGAACTGGCTGCCGCCTACCGCCCAGGCGTTAATGCGCCGCACCTGACCATGTCGCCGCCAACCAATGACGGCGCCGCGCTGCACCTGGGTGAAGCGGTGGATGCTGCCTACGGCGAGGGGCTGGCCGCTAACTTCTTCTGGGCACCCGTTTCCGAATTGCGCCATGCCAATGGTGAGCGCGAACGCTTCCCGCACCTGGTCACCGACCGTGCCAAACCAGGGGTGATCGCGATCAACCCGGCCGGGCAGCGCTTCGTCAACGAGTCGAACTCCTACCATCACTTCGTGCAGACCATGTTCGCCAGCAACCTCACCACCTGCTGGCTGATCTGCGACGCCGAGGCCATGAACCGCTACGGCCTGGGCCTGGCACGCCCGAAACCTGTGAACAACGCGGCACTGATCGACGCCGGCTACCTGTACCGCGCCGCCACACCGCACGCCCTGGCTGAGGCCATCGGCGTCGACCCTCAAGCATTGCAGGCGACGCTGGAGCGCTTCAACGCCGATGCCCGCAACGGCATCGACCGTGCATTCGACAAAGGCGGCAACAGCTACAACCGCTACATGGGCGACCCGCATCACACGCCCAACCCCTGCCTCGCGCCCCTGGTCAAGGCGCCGTTCTACGCCATCCAGCTCCACACCGGCGACCTGGGCTCGGCACGCGGCCTGGTGACCGACGCCCATGCCAACGTGCTCAACCGCGCCGGCACGCCGGTTGCCGGCCTATATGCAACGGGCAACGACATGAACTCATTGATGAACGGCACCTACCCCGGCCCAGGCATCACCCTTGGCCCTGCCCTCACCTTCGGCTGGATCGCCGCCAGCCATATTGCCAACCGCCTGCAGGCGCAGGCCCACCCTGTGGAGACACATGCATGTACTACGAACTGAGAACCTACACCCTCGACCCACTGAAAATGGCCGACTGGCTGGCCCTTTACCAAAGCCACGCGCTGGCGGTGCAGAGCGAGCACCTGGGCAAGCTGGTCGGTTTCTTTACCAGTGAATTCGGCGAGGTCAACCAGGTGGTGCACCTGTGGGCCTACACCAGCCTCGACGACCGCATGCAGCGCCGCGCGGCGATGGTGGCGGACCCGCGCTGGGCGGAGTTCTCGCAGCGCAATCGCGAACTGGACGCAGTGTTGCGGTTGCAGTCGCGGTTGATGCGGCCGACCGGCTTTTCACCGCTGCAGTAACTGACGCCCTCTCCAACCTGACCGGAGCCCCTCCATGCAACCCCTGGAATGTGACGTACTTGTCCTCGGCTCCGGCGCCTCTGGCCTGGCTGCCGCAGTAACCGCCGCCCATCACGGCCTGAAGGTGATCATCGCAGAAAAGGCCAGCCAGTTCGGTGGCACCAGCGCCTGGTCGGGGGGCTGGTTATGGATACCCCGCAACCCGCTAGCGATCGCCGAAGGCCTCGTCGAAGCCGACGATGCGCCAGAACGCTACCTGCGTGCACAGACCCACGTCGCCGAACTGGACCCACGCCAGCAGGCGTTTTTGCGCCATGGACCGGAGATGGTGGCGTTCTTCCAGCACCATACCGCCGTGCAGTTCCAGTCCGGCACTAAAATGCCCGACATGCACGAGGGGGATGGCAGTGCGCGTGGCGGGCGGTCCCTGTGTGCGCAGCCGTTCGACGGGCGCCTGCTTGGGCACTGGATCCACCGGCTACGGCCGCCCCTGGATATCGTCAGCCTGGCCGGCATGGGCATCGCCGGTGGCGCAGACATGGCCGCCTTCTTCAACGCCAGCCGCTCACCCAAGGCGGCCTGGCACGTCGGCAAACGCCTGCTGCGCCATGGGCGCGACTTGCTGCTGCACCGTCGCGGCCTGCAGTTGGTCAACGGCAACGCGCTGGTGGCGCGCCTGTTGCGCAGTGCCCTCGACCTGGGCGTGACGCTGTTGCATGACCGGCAGGCCACAGGCTTGCTGAGGGATGGGCGTATCACGGGCGTGCAGTTCAGCGATGGCCAGGTGATCCATACGCGACGTGGTGTCGTGCTGGCCTGCGGCGGGTTCCCCCATGACCGCCAGCGCATCGCCCAGCTGATGCCCCATGCGCCCGAAGGCGATCGCCACTACTGCGCAGCGCCGCCACAGAACAGTGGCGACGGCCTGCGCCTGGGCGAACAAGTCGGCGCACAGGTCGCCACCACGGCGGCCCACGCCGGGGCCTGGGCGCCGGTCTCACTGGTGCCGCGAAGCGACGGCAGCCTCGGCCACTTCCCGCACCTGATAGACCGCGCAAAGCCGGGCTTCATTGCCGTACGCCGAGACGGTCGACGGTTCGTCAACGAGGCCGACAGCTACCATGCTTTCATGAATGCGCTGTTCACCTCCACGCCACCCGATGAGGCGCCCGAGGCCTGGTTGATCTGTGACCACGCCGCGCAACGTCGCTACGGCATTGGCTGGGCCAAGCCGTTCCCCTTCCCTGCTGGCTTCTATGAGCGCCGTGGCTACCTGTTCAGCGGCACTACCCTGGCGCAACTGGCCGCACGCTGCGGGATCGACGCAACGCAACTGCAGCGCACCGTGGCACTTTTCAACCACCATGCGGCGCAGGGCACGGATCCGGACTTCCAGCGTGGCGCATCGCTGTATAACCGTGCGCAGGGCGACCCCTTGCACGTGCCCAATCCGTCGCTGCGGCCGCTGCTGCAGGGCCCCTTTCATGCGGTAAAACTGCTGCCGGGCAGCCTCGGCACCTTCGCCGGCCTGCACACGGATGCTTCGGCACAGGTGCTGGACAGCCTGCAGCGCCCGATACCCGGCCTGTTCGCGGTCGGCAACGACATGCACAGCATCATGGGCGGACACTACCCCAGCGGCGGTATCACCCTGGGCCCAGGGATGACCTTCGGTTACCTGGCTGGCATGGCACTGTGCAATCCGCCAGAAGACGCCGCGTCACTTTTGTTCGATCATCGAACAGTAGCCCCATCTTTGAATTGACGCTCCCCCCTTCACTGCTCACCATAAATGACCTTGCACGCCCAGCCTTGCCCTGGGCAAAACCGCGTTCCAGACGCATTGCCGTTCAAAACAATTTCAAGAAACGACTTCACATGACCCCTTCCAAGTTCGACACTGCCAGCCCCCGCCTCGCCCATGGATCCATCGGCGACAAGGTGCGCGGCGCCTTCGCCGTCGGCAAGACCCGCTGGGGCATGCTTGCCCTGGTGTTCTTCGCCACCACCCTGAACTACATCGACCGTGCCGCCCTCGGCATCATGCAGCCCGTCCTCGCCAAGGACATGGGCTGGACGGCGATGGACTACGCCAACATCAACTTCTGGTTCCAGGTCGGCTATGCCATCGGCTTTGTGCTGCAGGGCCGGCTGATCGACAAAGTCGGGGTAAAACACGCCTTCTTCGGCGCCGTATTGCTGTGGAGCCTGGCCACAGGCGCCCATGGCCTGGCGACCTCGGCAGCGGGGTTCATGGTCTGCCGCTTCATTCTGGGCCTGACCGAGGCGGCCAACTACCCGGCGTGTGTAAAGACCACGCGCTTGTGGTTCCCCGCCGGCGAGCGCGCCATCGCCACCGGCCTGTTCAACGCCGGCACCAACGTCGGCGCCATGGTCACCCCGGCGCTGCTGCCACTGATTCTCGCTGCTTGGGGCTGGCAGGCCGCGTTCATCGCCATGGGTAGCCTCGGCCTGGTCTGGGTGGTGTTGTGGGGTTTGAAGTATTTCAACCCTGAGGCGCACCCGCACGTTCGCCAGAGCGAGCTGGACTATATCCAGCAAGACGTGGAGCCCGAAGCCAAACCCGTGCCGTTCAGCCGCATCCTGCGCCAGCGCGGCACCTGGGCCTTTGCCGTGGCCTACTCGATCACGGCGCCGGTGTTCTGGTTTTACCTGTACTGGCTGCCGCCGTTTCTTAACCAGCAGTACGACCTGGGCATCAGCGTCACCCAGATGGGCATCCCGTTGATCCTGATCTGGCTGACCGCAGACTTCGGCAGCATCGGCGGCGGCATTCTGTCGTCCTGGCTGATCGGCCGCGGCGTACGCGCCACCCGAGCCCGGTTGATCTCGATGTTGATCTTTGCCTGCACCATCGTCAGCGTGGTCTTCGCTGCCCACGCCAGTGGCCTGTGGGTCGCGGTGCTTGCCATCGCCGTGGCGGTCGGCGCACACCAGGCCTGGACCGCAAACATCTGGAGCCTGGTCATGGACTACACGCCCAAGCATCTGGTGAGCACGGTGTTCGGCTTCGGCAGCATGTGCGCGGCCATCGGCGGCATGTTCATGACACAGATCGTCGGCAGCGTGCTGACGGTCACCCACAACAATTATGCGGTGCTGTTCACCATGATTCCGGTGATGTACTTCATTGCACTGGTGTGGATGTACTTCATGGCGCCGCGTGGGATTGAGGCCGCTTAAGGGCTAACCAGGTTTCCTCTATGGGGCTCTTCGGAGCCTCTTTTTTTGCCTGCAGACAGGCCATTGGACCTGTGCCTAAATTGGACCGGCCTTGAGGTTCACTGTCATGCGCTGCTTTGCAGCCCCTGGCTTGCCCGCGAACACCGGCGAAGCCGGTGCCATACACCGCGGCGCCTGCATCGCCGGTAAACCCGCACCCACAGGATTGGGGACTCGCTTTCGATCTTTGTTCTCTTCCCGGCACGCAACCCAAATGGCTGAGTTACCTCTCACAGAACAACACATACCTGAATGATTTAGCAGGGACCTGTGGGAGCTGGCTTGCCAGCGAACACCGGCGAAGCCGGTGCCATACACCGCGGCGCCTGCATCGCCAGCAAGCCGGCTCCCACAGGATTGAGGACTCGTTTTCGATCTTTGTTCTCTTCGCGGCACGCAGCCCAAAGGGCTGGGTTACCTCTCACAAAACAACACATACCTGATTGATTTAGCAGGGACCTGTGGGAGCTGGCTTGCCAGCGAACACCGGCGAAGCCGGTGCCATACACCGCGGCGCCTGCATCGCCGGCAAGCCGGCTCCCACAGGATTGAGGACTCGTTTTCGATCTTTGTTCTCTTCGCGGCACGCAGCCCAAAGGGCTGGGTTACCTCTCACAAAACAACACATACCTGATTGATTTAGCAGGGACCTGTGGGAGCTGGTTTGCCAGCGAACACCGGCGAAGCCGGTGCCATACACCGCGGCGCCTGCATCGCCGGCAAGCCGGCTCCCACAGGATTGGGCACTCGCTTTCGATCTTTGTTCTCTTCGCGGCACGCAGCCCAAAGGGCTGGGTTACCTCTCACAAAACAACACATACCTGATTGATTTAGCAGGGACCTGTGGGAGCTGGCTTGCCAGCGAACACCGGCGAAGCCGGTGCCATACACCGCGGCGCCTGCATCGCCGGCAAGCCGGCTCCCACAGGATTGGGCACTCGCTTTCGATCTTTGTTCTCTTCGCGGCACGCAGCCCAAAGGGCTAGGTTACCTCTCACAAAACAACACATACCTGATTGATTTAGCAGGGACCTGTGGGAGCTGGCTTGCCAGCGAACACCGGCGAAGCCGGTGCCATACACCGCGGCGCCTGCATCGCCGGCAAGCCGGCTCCCACAGGATTGAGGACTCGTTTTCGATCTTTGTTCTCTTCGCGGCACGCAGCCCAAAGGGCTGGGTTACCTCTCACAAAACAACACATACCTGATTGATTTAGCAGGGACCTGTGGGAGCTGGCTTGCCAGCGAACACCGGCGAAGCCGGTGCCATACACCGCGGCGCCTGCATCGCCGGCAAGCCGGCTCCCACAGGATTGAGGACTCGTTTTCGATCTTTGTTCTCTTCGCGGCACGCAGCCCAAAGGGCTGGGTTACCTCTCACAAAACAACACATACCTGATTGATTTAGCAGGGACCTGTGGGAGCTGGCTTGCCAGCGAACACCGGCGAAGCCGGTGCCATACACCGCGGCGCCTGCATCGCCGGCAAGCCGGCTCCCACAGGATTGGGCACTCGCTTTGGATCTTTGTTCTCTGCGCCTGCACAGCGGCCCTTGAAGTTCAAACCCGCGCCAATACCGCCTTGGCTTTCTCCAGCGCCATCCGCGCACGCTGCTCGCCACTCACGCCCTGCTCCAGTAACTGCCGGGTCGGAATCTCCAGGCTCAGCGGTACGGTGGCCGGCAAGCCACGCAACAGGCCGATCAAATCAGCATCGCCATCACCTGGGAAGCGCCGTTCGTTGCGGGCCTGGCGCAGAATCTCGTCCATGTCGTCCGGCACCGGGCCGGCCACGTCGCACAGCTGGGCATAGCGCATGCGCTGCGGTGCCAGGTGGGCCAGGTCGTCAAGTGAGGAAGCGGAGCGGTTGAAATGGAAGGCGTCCACCAGAACGCAGCCGTTTGCCCGGTCAGCGTTGGCAACCACACGCATGGCCTGGCGCAGGTCGCGAACGTCGGTCCAGGGCATGAACTCCAGGTGCGGATGGATACCATAGCCCGCCGCCAGGTCGCACAATTCGGCAAAGCGCTCTGTGAGGCGTGCCTCGTCCGGGTCGTTACCGGCCACCAGCAGTTCGGTCCCGCCCAGCTCGGCACCCACCGCCAGAATGGCTTCGAAATCGGCAACACAGGTTTCAGGCTTGAGGCGCAGGATTTCCAGGTCGAGTACCTTGATGCCGGTGTCGCGCAGGCGCGCCTGGGTCTGTCGGCGCAGGTCAGCGTCGACCGCCAGCGGGAAGTGCTGCTCCTCTGCGGTAGCCGGCACCAAACGCAGGCCCACGTGGCTATAGCCGGCACGGGCAGCGGCCTCCACCATGGCCGGCGGCGAAAGCTCGAGCACCGTCAGCGCGGCAAGGGAAAAAATACGGTCAGTCATGTTCGTTACCTGAAGGCAATTAAAGGTGTGAAGGGGGCTCGCGTCAGGCGATCGTCTCGGGGGCGCAGGCCCGGCCGCTTTCGGCTGCCTGGCGTATCGCCTCGACCAGGGCCAGCGTGCGGCCGCCGTCTGCAGCGTCGGTCAAGGGGGCCTCTTCACCGCGGGCGACGCGAATGAAATGCTGCAATTGCAAGGTCAACGCTTCACCTGCCGGCGTTTCGGCGCCACTTTGCAGCAAGGGTGTGTGCCAGCCGGAGCCTGCTTCGCCGTACTGCCAGCGCTTAAGCTGCGGAATGCTCAGTGCGCCGTGGCTGCCGGCCAGCAGGTAGCAGGGCTGGCCATCCTGACGCGGGTAGATCGGGCTCTCGCCGGACGTCAACTCCCAGCTCCAGGGTGCAGCCACCGCGTCGGAACCCGTCAGGCTGCCCAGCGCCCCGTTGGCGAACTGCAGCAGCACGGCGGCGCTGTCTTCATTGGCATACCCACGCACATCGTTGCGGGTGAACGCCTGCACCTGCACGACCTCGCCGCACAAGTAGCGCAGCAGGTCGAGGTCGTGGATCAGGTTGGTCAGCAAAAAACCGGCGCCCGGCTCGCGCCGCCAGGGGGTGTCGAAATAGCTGTCGGGCTTCTGCAACTGCCACAGCGCAGTGACATTAATCAGCCTGCCCAGCGCACCTTCGGCGATCAGGCCGCGCGCGTTGGCGATCAGCGGGTTGTGCCGACGATGGTGACCGACCAGCACAGGCACACCCCAGCGCTTGGACGCTTCGACCAACGCACGGACTTCATCCAGGTGCACACCCACTGGCTTTTCCACCAGCACCGGCACACCGGCTTCGATGCAATCGAGCGCGGTGGCCACATGCAGGTTGTTCGGGTTGGCGACGATCACGGCCTCAGGTTTGACGCTGGCCAGCATCTGGCGGTGATCGGCGTAATAGGCCACCCCGCATTCGGCGGCGAAAGCCTCAGCCTGCGGGCCGGGGTCTGCCACCGCGCACAACTGCGCTTGCGGCAGCTGGAGAAGGTGCTGGTAGTGCTGGCGGCCCATGATACCGGCGCCAATCAAGGCGATACGAAGCGGTGCATTCAACGGACTGTCCTCTTGTCATTGTTGTCGGCCATGAATTACGGAACAGTGTTCCAGAATTCATATCCGACAATTTAGAACTCGGGTCCGCTTTACAGAAGCACCGCCTGCACAGACTGTGCGGTTATCGACCACTAATGAACAGGCGGCGCTTCAGGCAAACAGTTCGCTAGCCTGGCTGGCCGCCGACAGTTCGCCCACTGCCGCCAATAAAAGGCTAGCCAGTTCAGGCAGGCGCACTTGCGCCAGCCGGGCACTAGGGCCGGCAATGCTCAGCACACCGATCACCTCGTCAGTGCGTGGGCGCCGCACCACGGCGGCCAGCGCCGACGTGCCCACCGCCGAGGTCTGCTCGACCCAGGCATAGCCACGCTCCCGCGCACGCTGTAGGTAGCCCAGCAGTTCATCCGTGGAACGCGGTGCATTCGGGCCGAACTGTGCCGGGTCGGCGATGCCTTGGCGCAAGACCATCTGTAGCGCCTCGTCGTCGCTCAGACTGGCCAGCCAGGCATGCCCAGAGGCGGTGTAGAACAGCGGGGCATCGCGGCCCATGTCGGGGTCGTAGCGCAAGCCGGAGCGTGCGCCCTGGGACTTGGCGATCCAGGTCTGGCGGCTGCCTTCGATCACGCCCAGACGCACCAGCTCGCCGCTGTCCTGAGCCAGGCGATCGAGAATCGGCTGAATGATGTCGGCGCCACTGCTGGACAGGTAGCGAAAGCCCATTGCCACCAGCTTGGCAGACAGCTGATAGCGGCTGTTGTCGCGGTTCTGCCGCACGTAGCCCAGACGGATCAGCTCGGCCAGCATGCGGTGGGTGGCGCTCTTGGGGATCTCCAGGCGCTCGGCCAAGGTCTGCAGGGCAAGGCCCTCAGGCTCGCCGGTCAGGCTTTCTACAAGACTGAAGGCGCGTTCGATCTGACTACCAGCCATGGCTAAGGTCCCTGAAAAATGGATGAATTCTGGAAGATGATTCCACAGCCACGACCATCGGCGCAGTAGGCGTGCGTTGAAGTGTCCGGTTATCGACCAGTTCTGCACGGCCTCCCTTGCATGCAGCACCATCACCCATGAAGAATATGGAATCACGTTCCAATAATAATACCGGAGACCCTGCGATGCCTACCGACACCTTGCAAGCCGAATACGACGTTCTGGTCATTGGCTCAGGCGCCGCCGGCCTGGCCGCAGCGGTAACGGCAGCCTGGCATGGGCAGCGCGTGATGCTGGTAGAGAAGGCGCCGGTATTCGGCGGTGCCACGGCCTGGTCCGGTGGCTGGGCCTGGGTACCCCGCAACCCGCTGGCCCGCCGCGCCGGCATCGTCGAAGACATCGAACAGCCCCGCACTTACCTGCGTAACGAATTGGGCACACATTACGATGCAGAACGGGTTGACGCCTTCCTCGAGGCCTGCCCACACATGGTCGCCTTTTTCGAGAAACACACTGCGCTGCAGTTTGTCGACGGCAACGCCATCCCCGACATGCATGGCGACACACCCGGCGCCGCCACCGGTGGGCATCAGGTGATCGCCGCGCCCTATGATGCCCGCGAGGTAGGCGCGCTGTTGCCCCGCCTGCGCAAGACCCTGCGCGAGACCTCGTTCATGGGCATGCCGATCATGGCCGGCCCTGACCTGGCCGCCTTCCTCAACATGACCCGCTCGCCTCGGGCCTTCTTGCATGTGTGCAAGCGCTTTGGCCGCCACCTGTACCACCTCGCCCGCCATGGTCGGGCCATGCACCTGGTCAACGGCGTGGCCCTGGTGGCGCGACTGGCCAAATCGGCCGAAGACCTGGGCGTGCGGCTGCTGGAATCTGCCCCGGCCAAGCGCCTGTTGATTGAGCACGGCCAAGTGCGCGGCGCCGTGATAGGCACACCACAGGGTGACCTTACCGTCCGGGCGAAAGCCGTGGTGCTCGCCGCCGGGGGCTTCCCCAACGACAGTGCGCGGCGCCGGCAGCTGTTTGCGCGTGATGCCAGTGGCTATGACAACCTCGCCCTGCCCCCGCAGTCCTGCTCGGGCGATGGCCTGCGCCTTGGCGAATCGGCAGGCGGTGTGGTGGCCACCGACCTGAAATCTGCAGTGGCCTGGGCACCGGTCTCCAAAGTGCCGCACCGCGACGGCAGCGTCGGCCACTTCCCACACATCATCGAACGCGGCAAGCCCGGCGTTATTGGCGTGTTGGCCAGCGGTAAGCGCTTCGTCAACGAGGCGCACGGCTACTACGACTATGTGTCAGCCATGCTCGAGGCGGTCCCGCCGGGCGAGGAAGCCTGCTCCTGGCTGATCTGCGACCACCGCTTCCTGCGGCGTTACGGCCTCGGTCACGCCCGACCTGCACCGTTGCCGGTATGGCCGCACCTGCGCAGTGGCTACCTCAAGCGCGGTGCCAGCCTCGAACAATTGGCCCGCGCCTGCGGCATCGACCCTGTCGGCTTGAGTGCCACCGTCGCGGAGTACAACAGCCATGCGCGCCATGGCCAGGACCCGGCCTTTGGCCGCGGCTCCACGCCATTCAACCGCAAGCAGGGTGACCCGGCGTACAGCGGGCCGAACCCGTGCGTGGCGCCGATCGAACAAGGGCCGTTCTATGCTGTGAAGGTTCAGCCCGGTTGCTTTGGCACCTTTGCCGGTTTGCGCACCGATGGCCATGCACGGGTACTGGATGAGCAAGGCCAGCCGATTGGTGGGCTTTATGCCGCCGGCACCGACATGGCCAGTGTGTTTGGCGGCTGGTACCCCTCAGGCGGCATCAACCTGGGCCCGGCGCTGACGTTCGGTTACGTGGCCGGGCGGCATATTGCCGGGGCGCAGGCGCCGGAATAAGGCCACCGTTTGGCAGCCACCGGGTAAAAACTGTACAAAAAAATCATCCTGTATAGCTTTGCGGCGAAAGCTAAACTATACCTGTACAAGAAAACTTTTTTGTACAGGAAAGTGAATGCACAGCTACCTGCAAACCTTCGCCGAACGCTTTGCCAGCCTCGATGCGCACACCCTCGACATGCTCGGCGACCTGTACAGCGAGGACGTGACCTTTCGCGACCCCCTGCACCAGCTCAACGGCTTGCCTGCGCTGCGGGGGTACTTCGCGCAGCTGTACGCGAACGTGCAGGAGGTTCGCTACACCTTCGAGGGTTACGACGAAGTGCAGCCGGGCCACGGCTACCTGCGCTGGACCTTGCACTTTCGCCACCCTCGCCTGGGCAATGGCGCGCTGATCAGCCTGCAAGGCTGCAGCCACTTGCGGTGGCACGAGCGGGTCCATTTTCATCAGGATTACTTCGACGCCGGTGCCCTGCTTTACGAGCACGTCCCGGTCATGGGCAGCGCGGTCCGCTGGCTCAAAGGCAGGCTGGCATGAGCCGCTGCTGGGTGACCGGTGCCAGCAGTGGCATCGGCGCGGCGCTGGCCCTGCGCTTGCTGGAGCAGGGGCACCAGGTGGCCTTGGGTGGCCGCCAGGCCGAGCGCCTGGCGCCGTTGGCGGCGCGGTTTGCGCAGCAGGCCATGCTGGTCATCGGCGATAACGACGAACCGGGCCAGGTCGCCAAAGTTGCCGAGCAGATCGAGCACGCCTGGGGCGCACTCGACCTGGTGATCCTCAACGCGGGCACCTGCGAATACCTGGAACCGGGGCACTTCGACCCGGCGCTGGTCGAACGGGTGATGCGCACCAACCTGATCGGCACCAGCCACTGCCTTGCCGCTGCCCTGCCCTTGCTGCGCCGTGGCCAGCGCCCGCACCTGGTGGTGGTTGGCAGCTCGGTGAGCTGGCTGGCCCTGCCCCGTGCCGGCGCCTATGGCGCGTCCAAGGCGGCCTTGCGTTACCTGGTGGAGTCGCTGCGCATGGACCTGGTCCGCGAGGGCATTGATGTCACCCTCGTCAGCCCTGGCTTCGTCGACACGCCCTTGACCCAGCGCAACGACTTCCCCATGCCACAGCGCTGGAGCGCCGAGCGCGCCGCCGGGCACATCGTCGCGCGCCTGGCCAAACGCCCGCTGGAAATCAACTTCCCCGGCGCTTTCACCTGGGTGTTGCGCCTGCTCGGTGCATTGCCGGTGCGCTGGCGTCTGCAGCTAGGCCAACGCCTGGCACGAAACCCACGGGAATAGCACGCCATGCGCATCGCAATCATCGGCAGCGGTATCGCTGGCCTCACCTGTGCCCACTTGCTCGCACGCCAGCATGCGCTGACGGTGTTCGAGGCGGCTGACTGGGTGGGTGGCCACACCCACACGGTCGACGTGAACTGGGGCGGCCAGCAGTATGCGCTAGACACGGGGTTCATCGTCTTCAACGACTGGACTTACCCGCATTTCATTCGCCTGCTCGAACACCTGGGGGTGGCTTCGCGGCCGACCCAGATGAGCTTTGCGGTGCATGACCCCGCCAGTGGCCTGGAGTACAACGGCCATAACCTCGACACCTTGTTCGCCCAACGGCGCAACCTGTTGTCACCTGCGTTCTGGGGCATGCTGCGCGACATCCTGCGCTTCAATCGCCAAGCCCTGGCCGACCTGGACAACCGGCGCATCGAAGAGGACACCACGCTGGGCAGCTACCTGCGCACACACGGCTATGGGCGGCGCTTCATCAACCACTACATCGTGCCCATGGGCTCGGCGATCTGGTCGATGTCACGCGCCGACATGCTGGGCTTTCCGCTGCAGTTTTTCGTGCGTTTTTGTCGCAACCACGGTTTGCTGTCGGTCAACCAGCGCCCGCAATGGCGGGTGATCGAAGGTGGCTCGCGCAGCTACGTGGCACCGTTGTGCCAACCCTTTGCCGAGCGTATCCGACGCAACTGCCCTGTGGCCCGGGTGATCCGTGACCCCGACGGCGTGACTGTGATCAGCGCTGCCGGTACCGAGCGCTTCGACAAGGTGGTGTTCGCCTGCCACAGCGACCAGGCCCTGGCCCTGCTGGCAACACCCAGTGCGGACGAGCGCGCGGTGCTGGGTACCCTCACCTACGCCAGCAACGATGTGGTGCTGCACACCGACACTCGCCTGCTACCGCGTCGGCGTAAAGCCTGGGCCAGCTGGAACTATCGGCTGGGCGGCGCCGAGCAGGCACCTGCGGCACTCACCTACAACATGAACATCCTGCAGGGCATCGACGCCCCGGTCACCTTCTGCGTGAGCCTCAACCAGACCGCACAGATCGACCCGGCGCAGGTGCTCGCTCGCTTCAGCTACAGCCACCCGCAGTACAGCCTCGCGGCCTTGGCTGCACAGGCCCGCCAAGGCGAATTGCAGGGCCGCCAGCACAGTTACTACTGCGGTGCCTACTGGGGCAACGGCTTCCATGAAGACGGCGTGCTCAGCGCGTTGAAAGTGGCAGAATACTTCGGAGAGCGCTTGTGAACAGCAGCCTGTGTCATGGCTGGGTCAGCCATCGGCGGCTGACCCCGCGACACCATGCATTCCGCTACCGGGTCGGCATGTTCTACCTAGACCTGGACGAGCAATCACACTGGCGCGGCCTGTCGCGCTGGCTCGCGCGCTCGCGGCTGGCACCCTTGTGCTGGCGGGAAACCGACTACCTCCCCGCACTGACCGCGCGCGGCATACCGTTGGCCCAGGCCGCCCGCCAGCTGGTCGGCCAAGCAACCGGCCACCCCCCCGAAGGCGCGGTGCACCTGCTCACGCAACTGCGCTGCTGGGGGCTGTCGTTCAACCCGGTGAGCGTCTACTTCTGCCATGACCGCGACGGCCACCTGGTGGCGATACTGCTGGAGGTCCGCAATACACCTTGGCGGCAGCGCCACCACTACGTGCTGCCGGTGCAAGACGGCCAGCCCAACTCATTTAGCCTGGCCAAGGCGTTTCATGTGTCGCCATTCATGCCGCTGGACATGGACTACCGCCTGCGCTTCGTGCTCGACGGCCAGCGCGTGCACGTGCACATGGCGAACTGGCGCGAGGGGCACAAGGTATTCGAAGCCCACCTGGCGCTGCGCCGCGAACCGCTGGACCGGCCCGCCTTGCACCGCTACATCCTGAGCTTCCCGTGGATGAGCCTGCGCACAGTGTCTGCCATCTACTGGCAGGCCCTGCGCCTGCTGCTCAAGCGCACCCCCGTCTATAACCACACCGCCAGCCAGGGCGACCTGAGCCTTGGCCACGCCTGTAAGGAACCTGATCATGTCCGACCCCACACTGAGCGTTAGCAAGTCGGCCGGCCTGACGCCGGTGCTTGGCAGCCTGGCCCGGATGGCCGTGCTGGCGCAATTGCGGCGCTTGAGCCAAGGCTGCCTGCGTTTGATCTGCAATGACCAGCACTGGAACTTCGGTGACGCCGGCAGCGCGCTGTATGCCGAAGTCGAGATCGTCGATGACGCCGCCTGGAGCCTGATCGCCGGCAACGGTTCGATCGGCGCTGGGGAGGCTTATATCCATGGCTACTGGCGCACCCCCGACCTGGCGGCGGTAACCCGTCTGTTCGTGGCCAACCTGGACGTGCTGGATGCCCTCGAAGGTGGCCTGGCGCGCTTCGGCCGCCCGGCCCTGCGCCTGCTGCATCGCCTTAACCGCAACAGCCGACGCGGTGCGCGGCGCAACATCCTGGCCCACTACGACCTGGGCAATGCGCTGTTCGAACGGTTGCTCGACCCTACCCTGATGTATTCCGCGGCGCAGTTCGACAGCCCCGAGCAGACCCTGGAGCACGCCCAGTTGAACAAGCTGGAGAGCATCTGCCAGAAGCTTGAGCTCAAGCCCCACGACCACCTGTTGGAAATCGGCAGCGGCTGGGGCAGCCTGGCCATCCATGCCGCTACCCGCTTCGGCTGCCGCGTAACCACCACGACGCTTTCCGAGGCGCAGTACGCGCACACGCTGCAACGTGTGCAGGCGGCAGGCCTGGAGCAACGCATCACGGTACTGCGCGAGGACTACCGCGACTTGCAAGGGCGCTTCGACAAGCTGGTGTCGATCGAAATGATCGAAGCCGTCGGCCATCGTTACCTGCCCCTGTACTTTCGCCAATGCGCCGCGCTGCTCAAGGACGACGGCCTGATGCTGTTGCAAGCCATCACCATTCGTGACCAGCGCTACGAAAAGGCCCGGCGTTCGGTGGACTTCATCCAGCGCTACATCTTCCCCGGCGGCGCCCTGCCCTCGCTAAGCGTCCTGCTCGACACCGCCAGCCGTCATACGGCGCTGAACCTGGTGCACCTGGAGGACTTCGGCACCGACTATGCGCGCACCTTGCGCCATTGGCGCGACAACCTGCGCCATGCGCGCAACGCGTTGATGGAGTTGGGCTACGACGAAACCTTCCAGCGCCTGTGGGAGTTCTACCTGTGTTATTGCCAGGGCGGTTTCGAAGAGCGCGCCATTGGTGTAGCACAACTGCTATGGGCCGCCCCCCAGGCCCGCCGCGCGCCCCTGCCAGGCGCCTGACCAGGCAGGCAAAGGCCGCACATTACCCGGTAGGAGCAGCCTTGCGCTGCGAAGAGGCCAGCGAACATTACGAAGATCAACGGTGCTGTCTCCGGCCTCTTCGCAGCACAAGGCTGCTCCTACAAAGGGCAGGTCATGTGATCACTGCGGTGTCGGCATCGCCAGGGTGATGCAGAAGGTAGTACCCGCCTGCTCGGTCGATGTGACCGAAACACCACCGGCATGCGCCAGGGCTATCTGCCTGACAATAAACAGCCCCAGCCCGATGCTGCCAGCCTTTGCAGCCCGTTGCTGGCCGCGTACCAGCGGCTCGAACAGGCGCCCAAGCAGCTCGGCAGGGATGGGTATACCCCAATTGTGTACGCTGACCGTGGCTGCACGCCCGTAGCTGCGCGATGTCACTTGTATGGGCGCACCGCGCTCGCCATAGGCGACGGCATTGGCGACCAGGTTGCCGACGGCTTGATGGAGGCGGTCCTTGTCGAACAGGGCACTGCGCTCGCCCAAGTGCAGGTGAATCAAGGGGTAGTCGGGGCAGGTCAGGCGCAGCTCTTCCACGCACCTTGCAACGGCCTCTGACAGGTCGCACAGCACAGGATGCAGGGCGATGCCTCGCCCTTCTTGCAGCAACGTGTAATCCAGAAGGTCCGCCACCAGCCGCTGGGCCCGCGCCACCGAGTCGCTGATGGTGCCCAGGAGCTTGAGCGTATCGGCAGTGTGCTGGCGACGCGACAGCAACTCTGCAGCCATGCTCACGGCCTGCAGCGGTGTACGCAGGTCATGGCAGACCATGCCCAGCATCTGCTGGGGCGACACGGTCGGCTTGTACATCGGCGCCGGTAAAGGGGGCATCAGGGCGAGGGAAAGCACGGGGCAAACTCCTATGGCGGAACAGGTTCAACGGGAGGCAGGAGCAGCATGTGCCCTCTACCCGGGCGGGTCTGTTCGCTACCGTACAGACCCAGCCTGCCTGCCCCACGCACACTGCTTATCTACCGGTCAGCTCACGGCACCCGACACCCATGGACAACCCTTGGCTTCGCGCACTCAGCTACGTGCAACGCCTGGCCAACCGTGCCCGGCGTTGGCGCGCGCCACGGCACGCGTTCACCTACGAAAGCCTGCTGCGCTCGGAGCTGTACAGCGCCAAGCAACTGGCCGAGCACGGCACCTGGCTCGCCAGCCAGCACCGCTTGAGCCAGTTGCCTGCCGACGATTCGCTGCTCGACCGCCTGGCCGATAACGAACGCATGCTCTACGCAAGCTGTACCGCCCTCGCCGCCGCCCTGCCCGACTCACGCCCGACGCTGCCTGCCGCGCAGTGGCTGCTCGACAACTTCTACCTGGTCGAAAGCCATATCCGCATCGCCAAACGCCACCTGCCCAGCGATTACAGCCTGCAGCTGCCCCGGCTGGACAATGGCGCCTCTAGCGGCTTGCCGCGGGTCTATGACATTGCACTGGAAACCATCTGCCACGGCGATGGCCGGGTCGACGTCGAGAGCCTGAGCCACTTCGTCGAGGCCTATCAGCAAACCGCCACGCTGACCCTGGGCGAGCTCTGGGCGATCCCGATCATGCTGAGGCTGGCGCTGATCGAGAACCTGCGCCGTGTGGCCGCCCGGGTCATGGCCAACGGGGCGGACCGCGACCTGGCCAATGGCTGGGCCGACACCCTCAGCGAAACCGCCGAACGCGATGCCAAAAGCGTGGTGCTGGTGGTGGCCGACATGGCCCGCTCGGAGCCACCAATGACCGCTGCCTTCGTCGCCGAGCTGGCCAGGCGGCTGCAGGGCCACAGCAGCGCGTTGACCCAGCCACTGGCCTGGATCGAGCAACTGCTGGGCGAGTCGGCAATGAGCATCGAGCGCCAGGTGCAGCTCAATGCGCAACAACAGGCCATCGACCAGGTCTCCATCAGCAACAGCATCGGCAGCCTGCGGCTGCTGTCGACCGTAGACTGGCGGCTGTTCGTCGAACACCTAAGCCATGTCGAGCAAGTACTCGGCCTAGACCCCGCCGCCGTGTACGCCGCCATGGACTTCGCCAGCCGTGATCACTATCGGCACATCGTCGAACGGCTGGCGCGGCACAGCGCCTTCAGTGAAGAACAGGTGGCACACACCGCCATCGAACTGGCGCGTGCCGCAAGCGCGACGTCGCACCCACAGGCAGCCCATGTCGGCTATTACCTGGCAGGCGCTGGCCTGGCGTTGCTGGAACAGCGCCTGGGGGCGCGGGTGGCGCTTGCCGAGCGCTGGCAGCGCCTGTTGCACCGGGCACCGTTGGCGTTCTATCTGGTGCCGTCGGCGCTGCTCTCGTGCCTGCTGGCCTGGGGCTTCGTCGCGGGCATCGCTGCTGAGGGCTGGCCTGCCTGGGCAGTGGCAGCCATGGCCCTTCCCGTGCTGCTGACCACCAGCCGGCTTGCCATCGGCCTGGTCAACTGGCTGGTGACCCTGACCGTGAAGCCTGCGTTTCTGCCACGGCTGGACTACGCCGCGGGGATTCCCGTCGAGGCCCGCACCCTGGTCGTGGTGCCCAGCCTGCTGGGCAACGCGGACGACGTCGAAGAGCTGGTCGAAGGCCTTGAGGTGCGCTACCTGGCCAACCGTGATGACCACCTGCATTTCGCGCTGTTGAGCGACTTCATGGACGCCCCCACACAAACCCGCGCCGAAGACACCGCCCTGCTCGACCTCGCCAGTGACGGTATTGGTGCACTGAACACAAAATACGGTGAGCGCTTCTTCCTGTTGCACCGGCCGCGGCTGTGGAACCCCACCGAACGATGCTGGATGGGCCACGAGCGCAAGCGCGGCAAGCTCGCAGCGCTCAATGCCCTGCTGCGCGGACGCGGGGCCGAGCACTTCATGCGCATCGTCGGCGACCTGCGCACACTCGATCGGGTACGCTACGTCATCACCCTGGACACCGACACCCAGTTACCACGCGATGTGGCGCAGAAGTTCGTCGGTGCCATGCAGCACCCCTTGAACCGCGCCTGCTTCGATGCCGACAGCGGCCGAATCCAATCAGGCTACGCGATCCTGCAACCACGGGTCGGCATCAGCCTGCCCAGCGTGTCGCGCTCCCCCTATGCGCGCCTGTTCGGCAGCGATGCCGGGGTGGACCCTTACACCCTGGCGGTGTCGGACGTGTACCAGGACCTGTTCCTCAGTGGCTCCTTCATTGGCAAGGGCATCTACGCCGTGGATGCCTTCGAGCGGGCCCTGGAGGGGCGCTTTGCCGACAACCGTGTACTCAGCCACGACCTGATCGAAGGCTGCTACGCCCATGCCGGCCTGCTCAGTGACGTGCAGTTGTTCGAGGCGTATCCGGCGCGTTACAGCGCCGATGTAAAGCGCCGCCACCGCTGGATACGCGGCGATTGGCAACTGCTGCCGTGGCTGGTGCCGTGGTTGCGCACCGGCGTCGAAGGCCAGGCGCAGCGCCCGCTGAGCGCGCTGTCGCGGTGGAAGATCTTCGACAACCTGCGCCGCAGCCTGGAGCCGGCCGCGCTGCTGACGGCATTGCTGTGGGGCTGGTTGGCCAGCACCACGCCGCTGCTGTGGACCGTCGCGCTGCTGGGCCTGCTGCTGACCCGCCCACTGCTGGACACGCTGCTCGAACTGGTGCGCAAAACCACCGATGTGCCGCTGGCCGAGCACCTGCTTGCCGCCCTACACACCTCGGGCATCTACTTCGTGCGGGCCGGGTTGTCGCTGGCCTGGTTGCCGTTCGAAACCCGCTACAGCCTGGATGCCATCGCGCGCACGCTGTGGCGGCTGACCGTGAGCAAACGCCGGCTGCTGCAGTGGAACCCTTCGCGGGAGGATGAACGCAACAGTGCCGATACCCTGCAAGCGGTGTATCGCGAGCAATGGGTACAGCCCGCCCTGGTGCTGCTGCTGACGGGCGCCTTGGCGCAGCAGCCCAGTGTCCTGCTGCTGGCGTCGCCCATGCTTGCGCTGTGGCTGCTTGGCCCGGCCCTGGCCTGGTGGCTGAGCCGCACACGCGGGCGCAGCGTGTTTGCACCGCAGGCCCAGGACCTGCGCTTTCTGCACCGGCTGGCCAGGCGCAATTGGGCCTTCTTCGACCGCCATGTAGGCCCAGCCGACAACTGGCTGCCGCCCGACAACCTGCAGGAGCCGCCCTTCCCCAACATCGCCCACCGCACGTCGCCGACCAACATCGGCATGGCCCTGCTCTCGCACCTGGCGGCCCATGATTTTGGTTACCTGACGGCCGGCCGCCTGTTCCAGCGCCTGACCCAGATGCTCGACAGCCTGGACCACCTGGAGCGCTACAAGGGGCACTTCTACAACTGGTACGACACCCAGACCCGCGCGCCCTTGCACCCGCTGTACATTTCTGCGGTGGACAGCGGCAACCTGGCGGCCCTGCTGCTGACGCTGAAGCCCGGGCTGCTGGCGATGGCCGATACCCCCGTGCTTGACCGCCGCCTGAGCCAGGGCCTGCTGGACACGCTCGATATCCTGCACGAAACGTTCGCCACCGCAGGCCGGGCTGGCGAACCATTGGAAACGCTGGGCAAACAGCTGCGGCAAGCCCATGAGCAACCGGTCCCGTTGCCTGCCTCGTTGATGCAACAGCTCGCCGAGCAAGTACAAGGGC
This sequence comes from Pseudomonas sp. B21-031, assembly GCF_024748985.1. Taxonomy (NCBI): domain Bacteria; kingdom Pseudomonadati; phylum Pseudomonadota; class Gammaproteobacteria; order Pseudomonadales; family Pseudomonadaceae; genus Pseudomonas; species Pseudomonas sp. B21-031. Next base: position 3,615,598 of record NZ_CP087181.1, read on the forward strand.
TGATCAAGCAATACGCCCCGCCCACTACTGAGGCCGATGATTGCCTGTTCTGGCTGGAGGCCCTGCATCAGCAGTGCCTGGACCTGGCTGGCGAACTGCACGCCTTGCAACTGCCACCCGGCAATGCGCCGGCGCTGCAGGCAGCGTTGAGCTGGCGCCAGCTTGCGCAGCTAGAGCCGGACCACTGGCCCGCCGACGAACGCCTGGCCGTGGCCACCGTCCGCACGCAAGCCTGCCAGCGCATCGAGCAAGCGCACAGCCTGGCGCAGCGGATCGCCGCCATGGCCAGCATGGACTTCAGCTTCCTCTACGACACCCAGCGCGACCTGTTCGCGATCGGCTACAACGCCGATGAACATCGCCTGGATACCGCGTTCTATGACTTGCTGGCCTCGGAAATGCGCCTGACCAACTTCGTGGTCATCGCCCAGGGCCAAGTCCCCCAGGCCAGCTGGTTTGCCTTGGGCCGGCTACTCACCAGCAATGCCGGCGTGCCGGTGCTGCTGTCGTGGTCGGGGTCGATGTTCGAATACCTGATGCCGCTGCTGGTGATGCCGAGCTACGAAGGCACCTTGCTCGACCAGACCTGCCGCGCCGCGGTCGAACGGCAGATCGACCACGGCAACCTGCTGGGCATCCCATGGGGCGTTTCTGAGTCGGCCTACAACGCCCTGGACGCTCACCTGAACTACCAATATCGGGCGTTTGGCGTACCCGGCCTGGGCCTCAAACGCGGCCTGGGCGAAGAACGCGTGGTCGCCCCCTACGCCAGTGCGCTGGCCCTGTTGGTAGCGCCGGGCGCCGCCTGCCGTAACTTGCAGCGCCTGAGCACCCTGGGGCTGGCTGGCCGCTTCGGGCTGTACGAAGCCATTGACTACAGCGAGGCGCGGCTCCCCCCGGGCCAGAGCGCCGTGGTGATCCGCTCGTTCATGGCTCATCACCAGGGCATGAGCCTGCTGGCCCTGACTTCCTTGTTGCTGGACAAACCCATGCAACGGCGCTTCACCTCCGACCCGCAATGCCAGGCCAGCCTGCTGCTGTTACAGGAACGCGTGCCGAAAACCGCCGCGCCGTACCTGCATACCCTGCAGGCACCGGCCGTGGACGCGGCAGGCCACGCAGGCGAAACCCGGCTACGGGTGTTCAGCGAACCGAATCGGCGCCACCCCGCCGTGCAACTGCTATCCAATGGCCGCTACCACGTCATGGTCAACCATGTCGGCAGTGGCTACAGCCAGCGCAATGGCTTGGCCGTGACCCGTTGGCGCGAAGACGCCACCCGCGATGACCTGGGCAGCTTCTGCTACCTGCGGGACGTCGCCAGCGGTGCATTCTGGTCAACCACCTACCAGCCCACGCGGCACCGCGGCAGTAATCAGGAGGCTATTTTCAGCGATGGCCGCGCCGAGTTCCGCATCCGTGAAAACGACTTCGACTGCCATACCGAAATAGCCGTGTCCCCCGAAGACGACATCGAACTGCGGCGCCTGCACCTGACCAACCACAGTGACCAGCCGCGCACCCTGGAGCTGACCAGCTACGCCGAAGTGGTGCTGGCACCGGCGCTCAGCGATGCCCTGCACCCGGCATTCAGCAAGCTGTTCGTGCAGACCGAACTGGTCCGCCCGCTGCAGGCCATCATCTGCACCCGGCGGCCGCGCTCGCAGCAGGACGCGGTGCCGTGGATGTGCCATGTGCTGGCCGTGCATGGCGCCGACATCGATGCGGTGTCTTACGAAACCGACCGTGCGCGTTTCATCGGCCGTGGTCGCACACTGATGGCCCCGGCGGCACTCGACCGCCACACCGAGGCCTTGTCCGACAGTGCCGGGGCAGTGCTCGACCCCATCGTGGCAATTCGCTGTCGCATCAGCCTGGCGCCTGGCCAGAAGGCCACGGTCGACCTGGTCACCGGCGTGACCGACAGCCGCGACGCCTGCCTGCAGCAGATTGCCAGGTACCGCGATCGGCACTTGGCCGACCGGGTGTTCGACCTGGCCTGGCCACACAGCCAGGTGCAGTTGCGACAGCTGAATGGGTCGCTCAACGATGCCCGGCTGTTCGAGCAGATGGCCGCGTCGGTGCTCTACCCCAACGCGGCGCTGCGGGCCAGCGGCGCCCTGCTGGCCCGCAACCGGCGTAGCCAGTCGGGCCTGTGGGGCCAGGGGCTGTCGGGGGACCTGCCGATCGTGCTGGTGCAGATTGCTGACCCGGCCAACCTGCACCTGGTCAAGCAAATGGTGCTCGCCCATGCCTATTGGCGACAGAAGGGTTTGGCGCTGGACCTGGTGATCTGGAACGAAGACCAGGCCGGCTACCGCCAGCAATTGCAGGAGCAGATCATGGGCATCGTCACCTCCGGCAGCGAGGCTGCGCTGCTCGATCGCCCCGGCGGGATCTTCGTGCGCCCGGCGCAGCAACTGTCGGCAGAGGACCGCACCCTTACCCTGTCGGTGGCGCGGCTGGTGCTCAGCGACAGCCACGGCACGCTGGCCGAGCAATTGCATCACCGCCACACGCCGCCAGCCCCCGCCGTGTTCGAGGCGACCTTGGCCTACCCCCCGAGCAAACCCGATAGCCGCTCGCTGGCAGACGCACCGGCGCGGGTGCTGGGCAACCGCTACGGCGGTTACAGCGCCGATGGCCGTGAGTACCTCATCGCCCAGGCTGATGGCCTGCCACCCCCGGCGCCGTGGGTCAATGTCCTGGCCAACCCACAATTTGGCAGCGTGTTGTCAGAGGCCGGCAGTGCCTATACCTGGTACGAGAACGCCCACGAATACCGCCTGACCCCTTGGCACAACGACCCGGTTTGCGACCCCAGCGGCGAAACCCTTTACCTGCGTGACGAAGACAGCGGGCAGTGTTGGTCGCCCACCCCGATGCCTTGCCCAGGCCCTGGCCGTTATCGCACCCGGCATGGCTTTGGCTACAGCGTTTTCGAATACGCCGACGACGGCCTGGACAGCGAGCTGTGGGTGTATGTCGCGCTGGATGCGCCGATCAAGTTCAGTCGGCTCAAGCTGCATAACCGCTCGACGCAGGCGCGACGGTTGTCGGTGACCTGCTTTGTCGAGTGGGTGCTGGGCGACCTGCGCAGCAAGTCGGCCATGCACGTGGTGACTGAAATCGACCCGGCCAGCGGCGCCGTGTTTGCCCGTAACCGCTATGCCGAGGCGTTTGCCCGGCATGTGAGCTTTGTCGATTGCGACCTGCCCTTGTATGGCATTACCTGTGACCGCAGCGAGTTCCTCGGGCGCAATGGCGACTATCAGGCCCCGGCAGGCCTGCGCCAGGCGCGGCTGTCCGGGCGCACAGGCGCCGGGCTGGACCCATGCACGGCCGTGCAGGTCAGCGTCCTGCTGCAAGCAGGCGAAAGCCGCGACGTGGTTTTCCGCCTGGGTGCCGGGCCAAACGCCGAGGCCGCCAGCCACTGCGTGCAGCAATACCGAGGGCTGCGCGCGGCCCTGGACGCCCTGGCGAAGGTCCAGGCCTACTGGCGCGACACCTTGGGCCGCGTGCAGATCGAAACCCCCGAGCCGTCCCTGGATGTGCTGGCCAACGGTTGGCTGCTGTACCAGGTGATTGCCTGCCGCTTCTGGGCGCGCAGCGGCTTTTACCAGTCCGGCGGCGCCATCGGTTTTCGCGACCAACTGCAAGACAGCATGGCCATGCTCCACGCCACCCCAGCCCTGGCCCGCCAGCACCTGCTGGCGTGCGCTGCGCACCAGTATGCCGAAGGCGATGTGCAGCACTGGTGGCACCCACCGCTGCAGCGCGGGGTGCGTACCCGCTGCTCCGACGACTTGCTGTGGCTGCCGCTGGCAACCAGCCGCTATGTGGCACTGACAGGCGACCACGCGGTGCTGGACGAGCCGGTCGGGTACCTGCAAGGGCGTGCGCTGAATGCCGGCGAAGAGTCCTATTACGACCTGCCCTCCCAGGCGAACCTGGTCGAGAGCCTTTACCAGCATTGCCAGCGTGCCCTCGGGCATGCCCTGCAATACGGGGTTCACGGCCTGCCGTTGATGGGCAGCGGGGACTGGAACGACGGCATGAACCGCGTCGGTGAACAAGGCCTGGGCGAAAGCGTGTGGCTGGGGTTCTTCGGCCACGAGGTGTTGCGGGCGTTCGCCAGCGTCGCCCTGAGCCACGGCGACAGCGCCTTCGCCCTGCAGTGCAGCCGCCAGGCCGCCACCCTTGCCGAGCACCTGGAGCAGCATGCCTGGGACGGTGGCTGGTACCGCCGCGCCTGGTTCGACGACGGCCAGGTGCTTGGTTCGGCCAGCAACCAGGAGTGCCGCATCGACTCGCTGGCGCAGAGCTGGGCAGTGCTGTCCGGGGTTGCCCCGCATGGACGGGCACGGGCCGCCATGGCCGCGCTGGACAAACACCTGGTGCGCCGCGACATCGGCATCGTCAAGCTGCTCGACCCACCCTTCGACCACGGCGACCTCGACCCCGGCTACATCAAAGGCTACCTGCCCGGCGTGCGCGAAAATGGCGGGCAGTACACCCACGCGGCCATCTGGGCGAGCATGGCCTATGCCAGCCTGGGCGATGCTGCCAAGGCCTGGGAACTGCTGCGCTTGATCAACCCGGTGCGCCAGGGCAGCAATGGGTTGATCGACACGTACAAGGTCGAGCCCTATGTGATGGCCGCCGATGTCTACGCCGTCGCCCCCCACGCAGGGCGGGGGGGCTGGAGCTGGTACACCGGCTCCGCTGGCTGGATGTACCGGCTGATCGTAGAGAGCCTGCTGGGCCTGCAACGCTGCGGGGACACCCTGCGGATTCAGCCGCTGCTGCCAGCGGACTGGCCCGGGTACACCCTGCACTACCGATTCGGCAGCACCCCGTATCGCATTGAAGTACGCAACGGCGCTAATGCCGAACTGACCCTGACCCTCGATGGCCAGCGGCTGGCCCAGGCGGTGCTGCCGCTGAAAGATGATGGCGTACTGCACCAGGTGATCGCCGAGTACCAGCCGTCCCCTTTGCCCATCAACTGACGGCCGACGGGTATGCAGCACGAGCCCGTGGGGGCTAACCTTGTTGCGACAACCGCTACCCCCGACGGTCCCGAGCATGCAACCCACCTCCAACCCCCGGCAAAATCACCTGTTGGCCGCGCTGACCGCGGACACGTTCGCCCGGCTGGAGCCGCACCTGGAACGGGTCAGCCTGCCCCTTGGCAAAGCGCTCTACGAGTCCGGCGACCCCCTGCGCCACGTCTACTTCCCCACCGATGCGATCGTCTCGTTGTTGTACGTAATGGAGAACGGCGCCTCGGCGGAAATCTCGGTGGTGGGCAATGAAGGGCTGGTTGGCATCGCCGTGTTCATGGGCGGAGAAAGCACCCCCAGCCGTGCGATCGTGCAAAGCGCCGGGCATGCCTATCGCCTGCCATGTCAGCGTTTGAAGGACGAGTTCAACCGCCATGGCGAACTGATGATGTTGATGCTGCGCTACACCCAGGCATTGATCACCCAGATGGCGCAAACGGCGGTGTGCAACCGGCATCATTCCATCGACCAGCAACTGTGCCGCTGGCTGCTGCTGTCGCTGGACCGCCTGCCGGGCGACCGGCTGTGCATGACTCAGGAACTGATCGCCAACATGCTGGGCGTACGCCGCGAAGGGGTGACCGACGCCGCTGGCAAACTGCAGCGGCTGGGGGTGATCGAATACAACCGGGGGCATATCAGGGTGCTCGACAGGGCACACCTGGAGCAGCTCAGTTGCGAGTGTTACGCGGTGGTCAGGAAAGAGACCGAACGCCTGCTTCCCTACCTGCCGCCTGTACGTCCTGCCGTTTAGCCAAGCGTTATGGCCTGATTTTCTGCTTCGGCTGATAGCTGTACCGCTCTGCCTCAGAGGCTCTTGACGGGTCGGGATGGCCGGAACCTCTTTGGCTTTCCGTCGGTGTCTGTGCCTCGGTATCGTCTTCATCTTTCCCGGTTGGCCAGTCTTCGCCGTGCCCTGGTTCGACAGCGGGGGCATCAGCCTCTGTGAAGCGCTTGCCAGTGGTCATACACACCTCTCAATGCTCAGAAGATCTGAGCTACAGCCAGTGTGCGCCTTCCCGGTGGGCAGCAGTTTTATATCGGACCAGAGACCGCCACGGCATTTGCCGCGCGCGCGTGTTGCAGGGGTGCCCAAGCCGTATATATGATAAGCATTATCGTTTGCAACAATGACCCTGCGGCGGCCGCACTCCATGCTCCCTTCCCCTGATCCCCTTCTGTGCGATGTGGCCCTGCTCTATCGCCAGCAACACAGCTGGCTGACGCGCTGGCTAAGGCTGCGGCTGAACTGCTCGCAAAGCGCAGCGGACCTAGCGCAAGACACCTTCCTGCGCCTGTTGAACAAACAACACGTGCCACAGTTGCATGCACCCCGCACCTTCCTGGCCAAGGTGGCGCAGAGCGTCTTGTGCAACCATTTTCGCCGGCAAAAACTCGAACGTGCCTACCTCGAAGCGCTGGCGACACTGCCCGAACAGGTTGCGCCCAGCCTGGAAACCCAGGCAATCCTGCTGGAAACCCTGATCGCCCTCGACGCCGCCCTCGACGGCCTGGAGCGCCCAGTGCGCGAAGCGTTCCTGCTGTCGCAGGTGGATGGCCTGGGGCACGCGGACATTGCCGAGCGGCTGGCCGTGTCGATTACCACGGTGAAGCGCTACATCGTCAAGGCAGGCGCCCTGTGCATCATGCTCGATCACAGCCTGGACCTGCCATGAACGGCCAGGGCTCAGCGTCGATCCCCGGCGAGGTGGCCGAGCAGGCCATGCAGTGGCACCTCGAACTGCAAGAGCCGGCCGTCAGCGCTGCCACCCTGGCCGCCTGCATGAGCTGGCGCCAGGCGCACCCGCTGCACGAGCACGCCTGGCAACGGACCCAGGTGTTCGCCCAACGCATGCAGGACATGCGCAGCCCAGGCCAACGCCCCTTGGCCCACGCGGCGCTGCGCCAGCAGCCGTCGCGGCGCACGGCGCTCAAGCAACTGTCGCTGTTGATGGCCGCAGGTGTCGGCGCCTGGTACCTGAAAGACGCCGCGCTGGTACAAGACTGGCGTACGGACTACCACAGCCGCATCGGCGAGCAACGGCGCTTGACGCTAGCCGATGGCACCCAGGTACAGCTGAACACCGACAGCGCCCTTGATGTGGCGTTCGACCATCAGGCACGCCGCTTGCGGTTGCTGCGCGGCGAGGTGCTGATCAGCCGCTCGCCCCGCGCCGATAGCCGGCCACTGTGGGTGGACACCGTGCATGGCCGTCTCGCATCGACACTGGCGCAGTTCAATGTGAGGCTGCACGCCGAGCTCACCCAGGTCAGCGTGTATCAGGGCAGCTTGTCGGTGCAACCGGCCTTGCAGCCCCCTCCGCCCCTTCTGCTGAGTGCCGGGGAGCAGGCCAGCTTCAGCCGCCAGGGCATATTCGACCGTCAGCCCGTGCCCCCCGTTGCCCCTGCCTGGAGCCAAGGCATGCTGGTTGCCCAAGGCCAACGCTTGGCGGCCTTTCTCGACGACGTCGGCCGCTATCGCCGCGGGCACCTCGCCTGCGACCCCGCCTTGGCGGACCTTCGTGTGTCAGGCACATTCCCGCTGGATAACACCGAAAAAATCATCACCGCAGTGGCGGACACCTTGCAGCTCGACGTGCAGCATTTCACCCGCTACTGGGTGACGTTGAAGCCGCGCATGGCCTGACGAAAAAAAAGTTACACAGAGGTGGTCCGATTTCGCGTCTCACGAGACTTAACCCTCAGCACTTCAAATCAATGGGGGAACACTCGTGAATCGCACCGCACGCAAACGCCAGGGCTGGCAGTTATCGGTCACGCAAAAACTCGCCGGCGCAGTGGTCCAGGGCATCGCTTGCATCAGTGCAAGCGCCCCGCTGCTGCTGACGCCCAGCTTGGCCACGGCAACCGAGCAGGCGCAGGCCGATTTCGATATCGCTGCTGGCCCACTGGCGCCCGCATTGGCCCGCTTTGGCCAGACCGCGCACATTCTGCTGTCTTACCCCACGGCATTGACCGAGGACCGCAGCACCAGCGGCTTGCAGGGCCGTTTCGATGTCGACCAGGGCCTGGCGATGCTGCTCGCTGGCACTGGGCTTGAAGCCAGCCGCGGCGTCAACGGCAACTATTCGCTGCAAGCCACTGCCACCGGGGCCCTGGAGCTGAGCGCGGTGTCCATCTCTGGCAAGGCGCCGGGCTCGACCACCGAAGGCAGCGGGCTCTACACCACCTATTCGTCGAGCAGCTCCACGCGCCTCAACCTTACCCCTCGCGAGACCCCGCAATCGCTGACCGTGATGACCCGCCAGCGCCTGGATGACCAGCGCCTGACCAACCTCACCGACGCGCTGGAAGCCGCGCCAGGCATCACCGTGGTTCGCGATGGCCTGGGCTCGGAGAGCGATTCGTACTGGTCGCGTGGGTTTGCCATCCAGAACTACGAGGTCGACGGCGTGCCGACCAGTACCCGCCTGGACAACTACTCGCAAAGCATGGCGATGTACGACCGCATCGAAATCGTGCGCGGCGCCACCGGCCTGATCAGCGGCATGGGCAACCCCTCGGCGACGATCAACCTGATCCGCAAGCGCCCCACCGCCGACGCCCAGGCCAGCATCACCGGCGAAGCGGGTAACTGGGACCGCTACGGCACCGGTTTCGATGTGTCCGGGCCGCTGACCGAAACCGGCAACGTGCGGGGGCGCTTCGTCGCCGACTACAAAACCGAAAAAGCCTGGATTGACCGCTACAACCAGCAATCGCAGCTGATGTATGGCATCACCGAATTCGACCTCAGCGAAGACACCTTGCTGACCGTGGGCTTCAGCTACCTGCGCAGCGACATAGATTCACCGCTGCGCTCCGGCCTGCCTACGCGTTTCTCGACAGGTGAACGTACCAACCTCAAGCGCTCGCTCAATGCCGCGCCAAGCTGGTCGTACAACGATCACGAGCAAACCAGCTTCTTCACCTCCATCGAGCAGCAACTGGGCAACGGCTGGAGCGGCAAGGTCGAGCTCACCCATGCCGAGAACAAATTCGACGAGCTGTTCAACTTTGCCATGGGTGAGCTGAGCCCGGAGGGCAGCGGCCTGGCCCAGCTGCCCGTGCGTTTTTCCGGCACCCCGCGCCAAGACAACCTCGACCTGTACGTCACCGGCCCGTTCAGCCTGTTCGGGCGTGACCATGAGTTGATTACCGGCATGACCCTGTCCCAATACCGGGAAAACACCCCAAGCTGGGGCGGCTGGCGCTATGACTACGCCGGCTCGCCAGCGGGCGTGATCGACAACCTGTTCACCTGGGACGGCAAGTCTGCCAAGCCGGACTTCGTCGAAAGCGGCAAGTCATCGATTGACGAAGACCAGTACGCGGCGTATCTGACCTCGCGCTTCAGCGTGACCGACGACCTTAGCCTGATACTCGGCAGCCGCCTGATCAACTGGAAGCGCGACTCTTCGGACAGGCCGTATGGCGGCGCCGAAACCGAAGTGAACCGTGAGGAAAACGGCGTATTCATCCCTTATGCCGGCGTGGTCTACGACCTCGACGACACCTGGTCGCTGTACGCCAGCTACACCAAGATCTTCAACCCGCAGGGCTCGTGGGTCACCGACGAGAGCAACAAGCCGCTCGACCCGATGGAAGGTGTCGGCTACGAGATCGGCATCAAGGGCACCCACCTCGATGGCAAGCTCAACTCGAGCCTCGCGGTGTTCAAGCTGGAGCAGGACAACCTGGCCATCTGGCAACACGACAACGTCTACAGCGCTGAACAGGACACCACCTCCAAGGGCATCGAACTGGAGCTGAACGGCGAGCTGGCCGAAGGCTGGCAAGCATCCGCCGGTTATGCCTATTCGGTGACCACTGACGCCGACGACCAGCGCATCAACACCAACCTGCCGCGCAACAGCTTCAAGACCTTCACCAGCTACCGGTTGCACGGGCCACTGGACAAGATCACGGTCGGCGGTGGGGTGAACTGGCAGAGCAAGGTCGGCGCCGACCTGCACACCTTCAGCCAGGGCAGCTACGCGGTCACCAACCTGATGGCTCGCTATGACATCAACCAGCACGTGAGTGCATCGGTGAACCTGAACAACGTGTTCGACCGCGAGTACTACAGCCAATCCGGCCTGTACGGCGTTTATGGCACGCCACGCAATGTGATGACGAGCTTCAAGTACAGCTTCTGATTCGAGCCACAGACGCGTCAAATCTCCGCTCAACCCCAAGCCCGGTCGGAGCAGCCTTGAGCTGCGAAGAGGCCCGTGACAACAACGAAGATTGATGGTGTTGTCACGGGCCTCTTCGCAGCACAAGGCTGCTCCTACAGGGGGGTGCGTCCCCGGCAAGTGCGCCTATGTGTGCAAGGAGAACGGGGCGTTGGGTAACGGCACCGCTAAAAATCAGGGTAGTTGCTTCTCCATCGGCTGATAGACCAGCCCGGCAAACTCGCCCACGTCGCCTGCGCCAGTGCCGCGTTCATCAGGCGCGTACCAATGCCCTGGCGCTGCCAGCCCGGTGCGACGAGCCTGGTCGCGATCCGTTCGGCTCATGCGAGTGGCTGCGATAGTAGGACAACGAAACCCCCGTCTGGCGTTTGAAATACCGGCACAAATACGACGCGTCGGCGAAGTTGAGCGTGTCCGCGATTTGCCCAATCGCCAGGCTACTGTATGAAAGCAGTGCCTTGATTTCCAAGGTCACCTGGCGGTCAATCAGGCCTTTGGGGGTGTCATTGAAAAAAGCCTTGCTGAGCTGCGACAGATAATACGGCGTGATCGTCAGCGCATCGGCATAAAACTTCACCTCTCGGTGGCGCATGCAGTGTTTGCCTATCAACTCCCAGAAACGCCAACTGAGTGTTTCCTGGCGGCTGAATTGCCGGCCCGCCTGGTACTGCGCCGGAAGTTGCTCGGCGATCTTCAGAAACAGGTTTTGCAGGTGATTTCTGAGCATGATGTGCTGGTACGTGGGGCAGCGCTGCGCAATGTCCCGCATGTGCGCCAACCAGCCCGCCAGCAGCGGCCTGTCAGCATTGGCCGGTACGCAGTGTGGGTGGTCATGCAAAAAAACGAACAAGGGGTTGGGCAGCTGGTAAGCCACCTCGGCAGCGAAGCTTTTGGGCATCAAGCAAAAAAATACCCTGAAACTGCGTGAGCGACGTTTGAGCAACGCGATCGTGTCCTCGGCCAACACCATCACATCACCACGCCTGACCGCCTGGTCCTGGAAGTTGAACGCGAAGGCGGCACTGCCGGACAAGCACACCAGCAGCGTTATGTAGGCATGGCCGAAAGACAGCGGCACGCCTACCCCTTCGGCGAGTGTAGTGTCCCCCAAACGGGGCGGATCGCCCGGTGTAACCAGTTTCGGAATGTGCTGCATGGTGGCTCAACGCTGCCCGTTTAAACTGCGCAAAGCTTATCACCGCTCGCTGATGAAGTTTCGAAAAGTACCGAAACTGCCGAGGTACTGACGTGTACCCATCAAGCGCCGCGCACTACCCTGTGACGCCCGAGTAACCCAGGATGAGTACCGGACATGCGACTTGAAACACAACGGCTGCGGCTGCGCCCTTGGCAAGAAACAGATGCCGCTGACTTATACGAATACGCCAAGGACGACCGCGTTGGCCCTGTCGCGGGGTGGCCACCGCACACCAGCGTTGCGCACAGTGCCGAGGTCATCCGCACCGTGTTCAACCACCCCGAGGTGTATGCCGTCGAACTGAAGGAGAACGGCCGTGCAGTGGGGTGTGTGGGCATTCTGATAGGCGGCAACAGCCACTTCGAGATCAGCGAGCAGGAAGGCGAAATCGCCTACTGGATCGGCGTGCCGTACTGGGGCAAAGGCCTGATTCCCGAAGCCGTACGTGAAGTGATGCGGCACGGGTTTGAAACCCTGAAGCTCAAGGCGCTCTGGTGTGGCTATTTCGCTGACAACACCCAGTCTTTTGTTGCCCAATCGAAGTGCGGGTTCCGTCATCACCACACCGAAGAAAACAAATACAACCCGTTCCTCCAGGATTACCGAACCGAACACATCAGCTGCATCACTTACGCGCAGTGGCTCACGCCGGCTGACCACCCGTGACGGGCGCACTGACAGCCAGGTGTGATGTGCGGTGATCGCTTAGCCAACCACTTTCAACCACGGCCAGCGCTCCCGGTAGCTGGCCGCTTTTTGCTCGAACAACGCAGGTTGCAGGTTCAATGGGTTGGGCCTTAGCAGGTCGTGCTGAAGATCATCCAGGCCATGGGTGCTGTAGAGCACGCCGGTGTAGACATCTATGCCCAGGCAGGTCGAGCTGATCAGGTAGCGGTCGATGCCATCGGTTACCCGTTGCAATGCCGGGTAGGTGGTGCCGAACTTCGAGGCGTACCACAGGTGAACACGGGCCTGGTTGCGCACCTCGACATTGACGCCAAGGTGCGCGCAGGCCTGCTGAACCCGTGCGATCACCCGGTCTTCGGCCTCCCACGACAGGTCTTCATCGAAGTAGGCAATGTCGTAATCCTTGATGCCCCACGCTGCCGGTTGCCCAGAGCGATGGTTCCAGAAAGCCTGGAACAGGCACCCCGCTGTCAGCATGCAGTGCGGTATATCCAGCGCCGGCAACAGTGACAGCAAGGCCCGGTTGATGGGGTTTTCCTGGGCATTGGCCAGTACCTGCGCGTGGGTCAGTGGCTGCATCGTTACCTCCCGGGTGTTTACGGGGCTGACGATAAGCCTACCTGAGCGTCAAGACATTCGCACTGCGCTCGGCGGCGCGAGGTGATCATCATCGAAGGGGAGTTGAGCTGACTGCCCTACCCTTCAGCCATGCGCGGTCGTGGTAGGAGCAGCCTTGTGCTGCGAAGAGGCCGGTGATAACACAGTAAATCTTCAGTGCTATCACCGGCCTCTTCGCAGCACAAGGCTGCTCCTACACCGGGCGCGCGTGGCTGGGGTACGCAGTCCGCTTTTCAAGCGCGCAACTGATACCAGGTGGTCTTGAGCTGTGAGTACTTGTCGAACGAATGCAGGGACAGGTCGCGACCAAACCCCGACTGTTTGCCACCCCCAAACGGCACCGTGACATCCAGCGCATCCACCGTGTTGACCGAAACGGTGCCCGCCTTCAACGCCCGCGCGACGCGATGCACCTGGTTGAAGTCGTCGCTCCACACCGACGCTGCCAGGCCGTAGACACTGTCGTTGGCCAGGCGCACGGCCTGCTCTTCGGTGTCGAACGCGCTGACCGCCAGCACCGGGCCGAACACTTCCTCCCGGGCCAGGCTCATGCTGCCATCGACGCCGGCAAAAATGCTCGGTTCGATGTAGTTGTCCGAGCCGTCAATGGTGAGGCGCCGGCCACCGCACACTAGCTGGGCGCCCTGCGCGTGCGCACGGTCGATGGCGGCCTTGATGCGACCGGTCTGCTCGGCATCGACGATGGCACCCGCGCGGCTTGCCGGGTCGAGTGGGTTGCCGGGCATCCACTGGCGGGCCTTGGCTTGCAGGCGCTCGATGAACGCATCGTGGATCGAGCGCTGCACATACAGGCGCGAGTTCGCCGAACACACTTCACCTTGGTTGAAGAAAATGCCGAACGCCGCCTTTTCCGCGGCCAGGTCCAGGTCCTGGCAGGTGTCGAACACCAGGTTCGGGCTCTTGCCGCCACACTCCAGCCAGACCTGCTTGAGGTTTGACTGCGCCGAGTACTGCATGAAGTACTTGCCTACCTGGGTGGAGCCGGTGAACACCAGGCAGTCGACGTCGGGGTGCAGCCCCAGCGCCCGGCCCGCATCTTCGCCCAGGCCCGGCACGACATTGAGCACGCCCTCCGGCAAACCGGCCTCCAGCGCCAGTTGCCCCAGGCGCAGCGCCGAGAACGGCGATTGCTCGGCGGGCTTTAGTACCACGCTGTTGCCGGCAGCCAGCGCCGGCGCAAGCTTCCAGGCCGCCATGTCGAGCGGGAAGTTCCACGGCACCACGGCGGCGACCACGCCCAGCGCTTCGCGGGTGATGGTGGCAAGCGCGTTGGGCGCGGTGGGCGCTACCTGGTCGTACAGTTTGTCCAGTGCCTCGCCGTACCAGGCAAAGACATGCGCCGAGCCGGGGACGTCGATGGTGTAGGCATCCATGACCGGCTTGCCCATGTTCAGCGAGTCCAGCAGCGCGAGTTCTTCGCGGTTGGCCATAATCAGCTCGGCCAGGCGCAGCAGCACCTTCTTGCGCTCAACCGGGGCCATGCGCGACCACGGGCCTTGCTCGAAGGCACGGCGTGCGGTGGCCACCGCCAAGTCGACTTCAGCCTGACCACAAGCGGCGACCTGCGCCAGTACCTGCTGGGTGGCCGGGTTGATGGCGGCGAACGTGGCGCCGCTGTTAGCGCTCACCTGCTGGCTGCCGATCAGGGCCTTGTCGAGCAAACGCAGGCCTGCAGCGCGCGTTTGCCAATAATCGAGACTGTCCATTTGCATTGCCTAAGAATGTATTGGATTGTGGGCTGCGGTGCAGCCCATTCGCGGCGCAAGGCCGCTCCCACAGAAGACCCGCGTGCACTTGTGGAAGCGGGCCTTGCGCCCCTTTGCCTCAGAGTCTGCCTGCCAACCGGGCAGTGCGGTCTACGGCGATACGTGTCTTGTCGACCAGTTCGTCCAGCTCGGCGCGGTTGGCCACCAATGCCGGCGCCATGATCATCCGGCCCAGGGTCGAGCGAATGATCACGCCTTCCTCGAAGCCGAAGGTGCGGCACTGCCAGGCCAGGTCGTTCTCATTGGCAAAGCGCTTGCGGGTCGGCTTGTGTTCAGCGAACTGCAGCGCCGCCACCAGGCCCGCACCCTGCACCTGGCCAATCAAGGGGTGATCGGCAAACACTTCACGCAGGATGCGCTGCAGGTACGGCCCGGTGTCGTCCTTCACCTGGCGTACGATGCCTTCATCGCGCAGCGCCTTGAGGTTGGCGATGGCCACGGCAGCCGCCACCGGGTGGCCCGAATAAGTCAGGCCGTGGGCGAACACCCCGCCGCGTTCCACCAGGGCTTCGGCGATGCGCTTGCTCAACACCAGGCCGCCCATGGGCACATAGCCGCTGGTCAGGCCCTTGGCGATCGACAGGGTGTCCGGCTCGAAGCCGAAATACTCATGGGCAAACCATTCGCCGGTGCGGCCAAAACCGCCGATCACTTCGTCGGCACATAGCAGCACGTCGTACTGGCGGCAGATCCGCTGGATCTCGGGCCAGTAGCTTTCCGGTGGGAAGATCATGCCCCCGGCCCCCTGGAAGGGTTCGGCGACAAAGCCGGCGACGTTTTCCGCGCCCAGTTCGAGGATCTTTTCCTCCAGCTGCAGCGCGCAGCGGCGGCCGAACTCGGCCGGCGTTAGCTCGCCACCTTCGGCGTACCAGTACGGCTCGTCGATGTGCGCCACGTCCGGGATCAGCCCGCCCATCTCGTGCATGAACTTCATACCGCCCAGCGCCGTGGCCGCCAGGGTCGAGCCGTGGTAGCCATTCCAGCGGCCAATCATGATTTTCTTGGTCGGCTGGCCAACCACCTGCCAGTAACGGCGCACGGTGCGGATCAGCACCTCGTTGGCCTCGGACCCGGAGTTGGTGTAGATCGCGTGGCTGTAGTGGCCAGGCAACAGGCTGAACAGCAACTCGGACAGCTCGATCACCGCCGGGTGGGTGGTGTGGAAGAACATGTTGTAGTAGGCCAACTGGTCCATTTGCGCGGCGGCGGCGGCGGTCAGGTCCTTGCGACCGTAACCCAGCTGAGTGCACCACAGCCCCGACATGCCATCCAGGTAACGCTTGCCCTCGCTGTCCCACAGGTGCAGCCGCTCCCCCCCAACCATGACCCGCGGGCCTTCGGCATTGAGCACCTTCTGGTCGAGAAAGGCATGGATGTGGTGCGCGGCGTCGGCGGCCTGGTAGTCACGGGTCTGGCGTTGGGGAACGAAAGGCGCATTCATGGGTGGTTTTCCTTGTTGTCGGTGGGTGTTGCAGGGCTGCGGCGCTTAGCGCAGCTTGCCCATGTAGCTTTCCAGCGGGTCCTTGCCCAGCACGCCCTGGGCATTGGCCAGCGCGTCGATGAACAAGGAAAACAGTTCGGATTGCGTGCCGATGTCGAGCTTGGCGTAGGCGTTTTTGCGGTGGGACTTGATGGTGTCTTCCGACACCCCCAGGCGCTCGGCCAGGGACTTGGTCGAATGGCCACGCAGGATGAGCTGGGCGATGCGGCACTCGCGCTCGGTCAGCAACGAGCTGCCAAAGTTGTTGAGCGCGGCATGGATACGCTGCTCCAGCACGTTCTCGAAACGCCCCCCGCGGCTCCCCAGCCCGGCGAAGTGCTTGTTGAGCACCGCCAGCACCCAGGGCGTGACACGGCCGAACAGCTCGCGGCTTGGCCCGTCCAGTTTGTCGGTGAAGGCCAGCGACACCGCCAGGCTCTGGCCGGGTGCGACCTGCAGGATGTAATTGAGCTCATCCTCCAGGTGCGAATGGCGATAGAACGACTGGTAATACTCACTCACTTCGAAATGGTCAGGAGCCACGTCGAACAGGCCGTAGCAGCCAGACTCGACGCGCTCCACGCAGGCGCCGTAGAACGGGTCGAGCAGGTAGAACCCGGAAAGGTAGCGGCTGACATTGCCTTCTGGCAGCCAGGGCGCCTTGTCATCCTGCTCGAACAGCGCACTCGGCATGCCGTCATGGGGGTAGAGGTAGACCGTGGTGGCCTGGATCGGCCGGATGAACCCGAGCGCGCCGAACAAGGTGGCGGCAAAGCCCGGTTGGCCGATCGTGTCGGTCACCTTGGCCATGTGCTCGAACCACTGCTCTGAAGCCAATTGGTCACTGTTCACTGGAATTCTGCCGGTAGCGGGAAACGGTATCGCCGTCGGGCGGCGCGTTGTTTGCAAATACTCCCACGGCCAGGCAGAGACCGAAATCACCCTTTGGGGTGAGCGTTTTCAGGCGACGACCGGCTCACCCCAAAGGGTGATTTCGAGTGTGCCTGGGGTGTGGGAGCATCGTCCGGCCCCACCCCTGAGGGCCGCGCACCGCACGCTGGCCCAGCCTCCTTTCATGACCCCACACGGTATCGAGCCCACTCGCCTACCGCGGCGTCCTGCATCCGATTTCAGGAGTTAGCAATGCATACAACAACAACTACAGCCCAACCCGCCCATGCCGCGTCGCCCTCCAGCCCTTCAGGCCGCTTTAGAAAATCCATGGGGCTGAGTGCCCTGGTGCTGTTCGGCCTTGCCTACATGGTGCCACTGGCGGTATTCACCACCTATGGCCTGGTTACTCAGATGACCAAGGGGCACCTGCCCACCGCCTACCTGCTGACCCTCGCCGCCATGCTGCTGACTGCCTACAGCTATGGCCGCATGGTGCAAGCGCACCCCTACTCCGGCTCCGTGTACACCTACACCCGCAAAGCCTTCGGCACCCACATCGGCTTCATGACCGGCTGGACGCTGCTGCTCGACTACATCTTTTTGCCGTTGCTCAGCTACTTGCTGATCGGCATCTACATGTCGGAATACTTCCCGGCCATCCATGCCTGGGTGTGGGTCGCGGGCTCCATCGCCCTGGTGACCTTCCTCAACCTGATCGGTATCGAATCGATTACCCGGGTGAACTGGATTCTGGTGGTCGTCCAGCTGGTGTTCATCATCGTCTTCGTCGGCTTGTCGATCAGCAATCTGGCCGGCCAGTCAGCACCTGTATCATTGCTTGCACCCTTCCACCATGAGGGCTTCAGCGTGCCGCTGATCATGACCGGCGCCGCGGTGCTGTGCCTGTCGTTTCTTGGTTTCGATGCGGTCTCGACCATGGCCGAGGAAACCAGTAACCCGACGTTTCGCATCCCACTGGCGATCATGGCCGTGTCGCTGATCGGCGGGCTGCTGTTTCTGGTGGTGTCGTATTGCGCGCAGATGGTCTTCCCGGAGTGGGGCAGTTTCGCCGACCCCGACTCGGCCTCGGTGGACGTGATGCGCCGGGTGGGCGGTGAACTGTTGGTGACGGCGTTTACCGCCACCTATGTAGCCGGCTGCTTCGCTTCGGCCATGGTCTCCCAGGCAAGCGTGTCGCGGGTGCTGTTCGCCATGGGGCGCGATGGGGCGTTGCCGGCCGTGTTTGGTCAACTGGTGACGAAAAAGCGTGTACCGGCGGCGGCGATCATGCTGGTCAGCCTGCTGTCGCTGATCGCTCTGTTCATCACCCTCGACACCGTCGCCAACATGATCAGCTTCGGCGCGTTGTTCGCGTTTTCCGCCGTGAACCTGGCCGTGGTCAAGCACTACCTGGTTGACCAGAAGCTACGTGGCACGCGCAACTGCCTGCTGTACGGCGTGGTTCCTGGGCTGGGGTTTCTCAGTACGCTGTGGCTGTGGAGCAGCCTGTCCAGCCTGTCATTTACCATCGGGCTGTGCTGGATGGGCGTGGGGTTCGCCTGCCTGCTTGGGCTGACCCGGGCGTTTCGGGTGAAACTGCCCGAGCTGCAGATGGCCGAATAAGGCTCAGAGCGTCATGAGCATTTCGTGCCAGGCCATGCCACCGTGCTCCGAGGGCGATGGCTGCACGTAGGTGTAGCCCAGCTTTTGGTACAGCGCGACATGCTGCTCTTTGCACATCAGGTGGATGGTCTGCTTGCCCTGGGCCTTCATGCGCTGGATGAACTCGCTCATCAGCCGCGTTGCATAGCCTTTGCCCTGATGTGCGGTGTCGACCACCACCGACATGATCACCACGTTCGGTGCCGCCGGGTCATGGCCGACCAGCTCCTTGAAGGCCTCGTCAGACATGACCACGTCATGCGCACAGCCACTGTTGATGAAGCCGACGGTTTCGCCCTCGGCTTCAAGTAGCAGAAAACCCTCCGGGTACTGGGCAATGCGGGTGCGGATTTTTTCCAGGGTTGCCGCTTCATCCCCTTCGTAGGCGCCGATTTCGATCGCGTAGCAGCGTTCAGCGTCGGCGGGCACGGGGTTGCGGAACTGAGGGGCGCTCATGCGCGGACTCCTTGGGCTAATGACGACAGGGCTGCATGATAAATCACTGCCGATTATTTTCGGCATGACAGGATCGTTTCCTGGGCTGAGCGATCTGATTACCATGCCACCCTCGCCACCTCGACACGGAAACGCCCAATGACTGCTACCGCCACGTGCCTCACCGAACCCGGCCGCTGTGCACGCCTGAAAGCGTCCAGCAGCCGCGACCACGACAGTGTCGATGCACTGGTCATGGCCGCACGCCCCTTCGAGGACCGTGAGCGCTATGCCCGCTTCCTGCAGGTGCAACACCGTTTCCATGGCAGCCTGACGGCGTTGTACCGCGATGAGCAGCTGAATCGACGGCTGCCGGGGTTGGTGCATTTATCGCGGTTCGAAGCGGTGGAGGCGGATCTGCAAGCCCTGGGGTTGCCGCTGCCTGCTGCGCCGCAACGGGTTATTGCCAGCCCTGCCGAGGCGTTGGGTTGGCTGTATTGCAGCGAAGGATCGAACCTGGGGGCGGCGTTCCTGTTCAAACAGACCCAGCGCCTGGGCCTGGATGGCAACCTGGGCGCTCGGCACCTGGCGCCCCACCCCGATGGCCGCGGCCTGCACTGGCGTGAGTTTGTCGCCAAGCTTGATGGGTTGGCACTGGAGCCAGAAGAGGAAGCGGAGGTGGTTGCCGGGGTGATTGCCGCGTTTGACAGTTATCGGGGGCATGTGCGAGCTGTGTTTGTGGAGGGTGAGGGTTGATAGTGCGATAGGGCTGACAAGGGTCACGCACCATGCCCCAGGAATAATTGGCCCGAAACAGATGTAGGAGCAGCCTTGTGCTGCGAAGCGCCGCGCGAGCGGCGCTCGATTGCATAGGCGCCAAATCAATCAACCCCTACCCCTTCTAGAACTTTTCCCTATTTAAAGGTCTATCTGCACAGGTAAATAGAACCAGAGGTTGGCTTCGCTCATGAAAATGCATGTCGCACGGTTGATGCTTCTCAGCCTGTTCACGTTCGCGGCGGTGGGCTCGGCATCAGCATCACAGATAAAGACCTCGAACGCGGTCTCCCCGGCCGCCACTGTTCAGGCACCGCAGCATCAGGCAGAAAACCCTTGGCCAACCGTGGCCAGCCTGGCGGGTGAGCACACGGCGCCGTTGCTCGCCCATGATGACCGCGACTGGCACGATGATCATTGGCATGATCGCAGAGGCGACTGGCGCCGCGAACAATGGCGCCGCGAGCAAGCCCGCCGCGAAGCCGAGCGCCGACGCGATTGGGAACGCCGTCGTGATTGGGAGCGCCGCCATGAACGGGCGATGCATCACCGCTATCAGGACGATCACCGCTACTATCGCCGTTGATGCGCGGCCCCCGGTAGGAGCAGCCTTGTGCTGCGAAGAGGCCAGTGACAGCAGCGACGATTTATTGGGTAGCTACCGGCCTCTTCGCAGCACAAGGCTGCTCCTACAGGGAAATGCATAACGGCAGATGGTCTGGCCGGGCCCCATTCTTTTTTATCAGCTCGGCGATTCGACAACCGTGGTTTCGGCAGCCTCTGCCAGCTTCAACCGGTCAGCTTTGCTGATGTACTTGGGCTTGCTTTTCGGCGCCAGCTTGGCACTGGCTTTCTTGGCATGCGCCTGCATCAACTGTTTGATCTTCTTACGACGGTTCATGGTTCCACTGGGCCTGTAGGTCTGGTTACGCTGCAGGCATCATACCTGTACGCCTGAGAAATCAAACCCGCGAATATCCGCTACGAAAACTGCCCGGCGTCAGCCCCACCACCTTCTTGAACGCCCGGTTCAAATGGCTCTGGTCAAAGAAACCGCACGCGATGGCGGCATCGGCGATGCTCAGGCCTGCACGCAACAGGCGTTGGGCGTGGGCGACCCGGACCTGGATCTGGTAGCTGTGGGGCGAGATGCCCACGCTCTTCTTGAATACCCGGATCAAGTACAACGGCTCAAGGCCCACCAGACTGGCCAGGTGCTCCAGCGAGACGTGCTGATCGTATTCGTCTTCGAGCTTGTGCCGCACCTGCTGCACGGCCCGCGTTTCGATGGCCTCGGAGGCTGCACCGCACAGGCCGCTAGGCGCGAACAGCAAGGGCAGCAACTCCAGCAAGAGGCTTTCCCGCTCCAGGCTGCAGTGCGACGCCTCGAGCGCTTGATGGTGATGCAAAAACGTGCGGGCCAGTACCGGGTGCTCGGCGAACGCAGCCCGGAACAGGTGGATGAAGTCGCCGGCCTGCTGCGGCATCAGGGTGCCATTGAGCCAGTGCGGGTCCACATACAGCATGCGGTACATCCAGCCCTGCTCATGGGCGGGCACGCCATCGTGGATCTCCCCGGGGCTGATGGTCACCACACTCCCCGGCCCGCCCAGGTCATGGCGACCGCGGTAGTACATCCGCTCCATGCCGGCGCTGATAACGCCCACGGCATAGCGATCATGCGAGTGGCGGCCGAACGCCTGGTGGCTGTATCGCGCCGTCAGCAGTTCACACCCCCCTTCAGGTATGCGCCTGAACGCAGCGAAGTCCTTGTTCACCCTGTCCCCCACTCCCAAGCTCAACCACCGCGTGTGCAGTTTTTTACAATACGTTCCGACGGTAGCTGGCTACGTTATCACGCCTTAAACAGGCACTGATCAACGGGAACCCTCATGTCAACCAACAACAACCGCGCAATCCTCGAACTGACGTTCGGCGGGTTGATGCTCAGCCTTTCCGCCTTGACTGTCGCATTCGCCCAGATAGGCGCCGGCGGCGCGGGCTTCTACCGGATGCTGTTTGCCTCCATCCTGTTCTTCATGCTGCTCAAGGCGCGGCGTACGCCGGTCATGCTCAAGGGCTTCAAGGCGCAGCTGTACACCGGGCTTGCCGGTGTGTTTCTGGCCATCGACCTGGCACTCTGGCACCAGAGCATCTACATCGTCGGCCCTGGCATCGGTTCGATCCTGACCAATTGCCAGGTGTTTTTCATGACCTTCCTGGGTTTTTACCTGCTCAAGGAACGGCCCTCGGCCAACTTCCTCGTCTCGATCACCCTGGCCTTTGTCGGGCTGTACCTGTTGCTGATGCCCGAAATGAGCAGTGCGCTGGGCATGAAGGGTGTCATCTATGGGGTACTGTCGGGGCTGGCCTATGCCGTCTGTGTGTACTTCCTCAAGGTCAACACCCAGTTGCCCGACGGCGGTGGCGACAAGATCGCGCAGATGCTCAACCTGAGCCTGTGGGCAGCACTGGTGTTGCTTGGCTACGCCCTGGCCAACGGTGAGAGCCTGGCCATCAACGATGGGCAGACCTGGCTGATGCTGGTGATCTATGGCGTGCTGGTGCAGTTCGTCGGCTGGTTGCTGGTCAACCGTTCGATCGGCGCGATCAGCCTGGGCCTGGCGGGCTTGATCCTGCTGCTGGAGCCGGTGATCACCTACTTCATCGACATCGCCTTCCTCGGCAAGGCCAACTCGACGCTCCAGGTGTGCGGTGCGTTACTGACCATTGTGGCGGTGTACATCGGCTCGATCCGCCCCCCGAAAAAAGCCAACGCGACCCTGCCCGAAGCCACCTGAAACGCCCCGGGCGGGCGTGCATCCCGTCTCATTGCGCTGCGCCTTGACGTTATTTTCACAACCTTCAGATTAGCGTCACGCCCTTTCCGGCCACGCGCACATTGGGTGGCTGCCAAGGTTCAACGAGGCATACGTGTCAGCTATTAAAAAAATCCCCACGCGCAAAGGCGTGGACTGGGCCGGCCTGGGCTGGCTCCTGCTGTTCTTCTGGTATTTCTCCGGCGTTACCCAGGCGCTGCTGCTGTTCAGTGGCACCACTGGCTTTGCCGGCTTTCGCGATGCGCTGTTTCTCAGCAGCCTGTGGCTGGCCCCTGTACTGCTGCTGCCGCGCTTTACCCGCGCTACCGCGGCAGTCATCGGCCTGGTGCTTTGGGCCGCCTCGCTGGTCGGCCTGAGCTACTTCGGCATCTATCGCCAGGAGTTCTCGCAAAGCGTCATCTTCGTGATGTTCGAATCCAATACCGCCGAGGCTGGCGAGTATTTCAGCCAATACTTCAGCCTCTGGCTGGGCCTGGCGCTGCTGCTGTATACCGTGGTGGCCGTGCTGCTGTACAAGCGCGTGCGCCCGGTCACGCTGCCCTTGCGCAGCCGCATCCCGGTGGTTGTCCTGCTGCTGGTGGCCAACCTGGTGTACCCCTTCTACAAGCAGATGGTCACCCAGGAACGCAACTTTGCCGACGCTGCCGAAAAGGTTCAGCAACGCATGGAACCTGCCGTGCCGTGGCAGTTGCTGGTCGGCTACAAGCAATACCGCCAACAGTTGAACAACATGCAGGAACTGCTGGCGCAGAACGCTGCGCTGCCGCCCTTGCAGAACCTGCGCAACAGCAGTGGTGACGCGCCGCGCACTTTAGTCCTGGTGCTGGGCGAATCGACCACCCGCGAGCACATGCACCTGTACGGCTACCCGCGCGATACCACGCCCAACCTCGATGCGCTGGCCGCCAGCGACAAAGGCCTGACGGTGTTCAGCAACGTGGTGTCGCCACGCCCCTACACCATCGAAGTGATGCAGCAGATCCTGACCTTTGGTGACGAACAGCACCCGGACCGCTTCCTCACCGACCCGTCGCTGATCAACTTGATGAAACAGGCAGGCTACAAGACTTTCTGGATCACCAACCAGCAGACCATGACCAAGCGCAACACCATGCTGACCACCTTCTCCCAGCAAACGGACGTGCCGGTCTACCTGAACAACCAGCGCAACCAAAACGCCAGCCAGTACGACGAAGTGGTGCTGGACCCGTTCGAGAAAGCCCTGCAAGATCCAGCGCCGAACAAGTTCATCATCATCCATCTGCTGGGCACGCACATGGATTACCGCTACCGCTACCCGAATGCCTTCCAGCATTTCAGCGATCGCCAGGGCGTGCCGGCCAAGCTTTCGCCCAGCGAGGTGGAAACCTACAACTTCTATGACAACGCAGTGCGCTACAACGACCACGTGGTGTCGAGCCTGATCAAGCGCTATTCGGCCACCACCCCCAACGGCTTCTTGCTGTACCTCTCCGACCACGGTGAGGATGTTTACAGCTCGGGCGATCACGACCGACTGGGGCGCAACGAAGGCGCCCCGACCCGGCCGATGTACACCATCCCGTTCCTGCTGTGGACCTCGCCGAGCTGGCAAGCGGCCCACCCGCGCGACCTGCAGGCCACGGCCAACCGTGCCTACAGCAGTTCGCACCTGATTCACACGCTGTCCGATCTGGCCGGGCTCAGCTATGACCTGTACGAGCCTGCTAAAAGCATCGTCAACCCGCAGTTTGAGGTTGTGCCGCGCTGGATCGGTGACCCCTACCGCAACAACGGCCTGCGCGAGTTCGACCACCTGCCACAGGACAAGGCCGAGCCTGTGCAGGAGACGGCCAGCAACGTGAAATAACCCCCTCACAACCACCGGGAGCGGCCTTGAGCCGCGCCCCGGTCGGCGTTTAAATTAAATTTAAATTGATTTTAGACTAAGCCTATTGCAAGCTCTGCCTACTCCCTACAGCGCAGAGCCCGCCATGCCCGCAGCCCCCCGAGAACCCCGCAAGGACGGCGCCGTCACCCGTACCCGGATCCTAGAATCCGCCGGTGAACTGTTCGCCGCGCTCGGTTATGCCGAAACCAGCAACAAGGCCGTGGCCGCCAAGGCAGAGGTCGACCTGGCGTCGATCAACTACCACTTTGGCAGCCGCAATGGCCTGTATCTGGCCGTGCTCGACGAGGCGCGCCAGCGCTTTCTGGATATCAGCGACTTGCAGCGGATCACCCAGAGCACACAGCCGGCTGCAGAAAAACTGCGGGTATTGGTAGAGCTGGTGGTTCGCAAGGCCTCGCAGGCCCAGGACAACTGGCACCTGCGTGTGCTGGCCGCCGAAATCCTCGCCCCCAGCCCCCACGGCCAGGCTCACCTGCAGGCCGCAGCGCCGCTGAAGCTGGCGCTGCTGAAAGGGCTGTTCAGCGAAATCACCGCCATCCCCGTGGACGCCCCTGCCCTCACCCGCTGCATCCTTTGCGTCACCGCGCCCTGGGCCATGCTGCTGATCGGCCCGCGCGGCGGGTCGGGGGCGCTGCACGAGATTCTTCAAATGCCCGGCGATGCAGTGGCTGCCCAGCTGTACAGCTTCGCCCTGGCAGGCCTGCAGGAAGTTGGCCGCCAGTATGCCCAAGCGGGCGTCAACTGATCACGCACGGATCGCGGCCCCCACGAACGCCTCACTCAGTTCAGGTCAGCCCCATGCACTCGACTGCCGATAACACCTCCCCCACCGCGCAGGCCGCAGCGGATACGCACACGTCTATCCCGCTGCTGCTGGCCGCACTGATGCTGGTGATGTTCCTCGCGGCCCTGGACCAGACCATCGTCTCGACCGCGCTGCCGACCATCGTCAGCGACCTCGGCGGGCTGCGCTGGCTGTCCTGGGTCGTGACCGCCTACCTGCTGGCGTCTACGGTGGTGGTGCCGTTGTACGGCAAGTTCGGTGACCTGTATGGCCGCAAGCGGGTATTGCAGATTGCCATCGTGCTGTTCCTGCTCGGTTCGGCGCTGTGCGGCGCGGCGCAAGACATGGCCCAGCTGATAACCTTCCGGGCCCTGCAAGGCTTGGGCGGTGGCGGCCTGATGGTGGTGGCGATGGCCGCGATCGGCGATGTCATCGCGCCGGCCGAACGCGGCCGTTACCAAGGCTTGTTCGGCGGCGTGTTCGGCCTGGCGACGGTGGTAGGCCCGCTGATCGGCGGTTTTTTGGTGGAGCACCTGTCCTGGCACTGGATCTTCTACATCAACCTGCCGCTGGGCCTGCTCGCGCTGCTGGTGATCGGCGGTGTGTTCCGCCCACACGTGGCTCGGGTCAAACACGTGGTCGACTACATCGGTGCGTTCTTTCTGACCGTGGCCCTGGCGGCCGTGGTGCTCATCACCAGCCTGGGCGGCAGCCTGCTGCCGTGGGCCTCGCTGGATGTGCTGTGCCTGGCGTTGTTCGCCCTGATCGGCCTGGTCGGCTTCGTGTTCGAACAACGCCGCGCCGCCGAACCGATCATGCCGCTGCACCTGTTTCGCCACCGTACCTTCGTGCTCGCCGGCCTGATCGGCTTTATTGTCGGGGTGTCGCTGTTCGGTGCGGTGACCTTCCTGCCGCTGTACATGCAGGTGGTGAAAAACGCCACGCCAACCAGTGCCGGCCTGCAGATGCTGCCGTTGATGGGCGGCCTGCTGGTGGTGTCGGCGATTACCGGGCGGCTGATCAGTCGCTGGGGCCGCTACCGGATCTTCCCAATCGTCGGCACCCTGCTGCAGGTGATTGCCCTGGGCCTGCTCAGCCAGCTCGACCTGCACACGCCCATGGCGTTGATGAACGTCTACATGGGCCTGCTGGGTGCCGGGCTGGGCATGGTCATGCAGGTGCTGATCCTGGCCGTGCAGAACAGTGTCGAGCCTCGCCACATGGGCGTGGCGACCTCTGGCGCCACGCTGTTCCGCTCGATTGGCGGCTCCATCGGCGTGTCGCTGTTCGGCGCGTTGTTTTCCCATGCGTTGCTGGGGCAACTGAGCGGCGACTTCGCTGCCCAGGCTGGGGCAGCGGCCAGCCTGTCACCTACCGCAGTGCATGCATTGCCGGCCGCCTTGCAACAGACTTACCTGGAAGCGTTTTCTGCCGCCATGCACGAGGTGTTCCTGATGGCCTGCCTGATTACCAGTGTGGCATTCGCCTTGTCGTGGTTGCTGCGCGAGGTGCCACTGCGCCGGGCTCATGCGCCTGACAAGGCTGCACCCGTCGCTGTGCCCAGCCGTCGATAGCTGTACAGCGCCAGCAACGCGACCGCCACACCTGCGACCACCGCGACTTGATAACCCGCCTTGGCGCCCAACAGGTCGACCACCTGCCCTGACGCCAATGCCCCCAGCGCGACACCGACATTTAACCCCGCCAGCAGCCAGGTCATGCCCTCAGTCAGCTGCTGTGCGGGCACACTGCGCTCCACCAGCGACATCGCCACGATCAGCGTCGGCGCAAAGAACAGGCCCGCTAGCAGAACGGCAGCCGCAAGCCCGAAGACGCTGTCAGCCAGCAGCAACGGCAAGGTCGTCACTGCCGTCGCCAGGCCACCGAGCAACAGCAGCCGGTGCAAGGGCGTTGGCAATTTCAAGGCACCGAATACCAGGCCAGCAGCGCAGGAGCCGACGGCATAGCACGCCAATACCACGCTGGCCGCTGCCGGCATGCCGGCCTGTTCGGCGAAAGCCACGCTGACGATGTCGACGCTGCCCACGATCACGCCCATGGCCACCATCAGCAACGCCAGCAGCCGAACATCGCAGTGCTGCAACACCGAGCCCTGGCCTTTCGATGCACCTGCATCTGCATCCACGGGCGGTTCACTACCAGTTTGAGCGACCAAGGCGAACACCCCGATCGCCAACAGCAGCGCCGCAGCCAATGGCCCGGCCTGGGGCAGCACGCCCACGCAGAGCCCCACCGACACCGGTGGCCCAGCAATGAAGGTGACCTCGTCGAGCACCGTCTCCAGGGAATACGCCACCTGCAAGTGCGGCGTGCCCCTGTACAGCGCCGTCCAGCGCGCACGGACCATCGCCGACATGCTCGGCATGAAGCCTGCCAACGCGGCCCCGACGAACAGCCCCCAATCGGGCGCTTGCCACCAAGTACAGGCCAACAGCACCAGCAGGCCCAGTACACACAAGCCTGCAGCGGCGGGCAGCACACGGCGCTGCCCGTGCCGGTCGACCAAGCGGGACACCTGCGGTGACATCAGTGCATAGGTCAACACGAACGTCGCCGCCACGGCCCCCGCCAGGGCATAGCTACCGCGTAGCTGCGAGAGCAGGGTGATGATGCCGATGCCCGTCATCGGCAGAGGCAAACGTGCCAGCAGGCCTGCCAAGGCAAAGCCGGCCGTGCCTTTTGCCTGGAACAGTTGGCGGTAGGGGTTGAGCATGATCGACTCTCCGTATCGAAAAAAGCGGCTTACATACACACTGTATGATTAAAACCCCATTATCATACGCACTGAATGTAAAGCCGCACTTTCAGGAGCCCCCAATGGTCAGACGTACCCGCGCCGACATGGAACAGACCCGCGCCACCCTGCTGGAGACTGCACGCCAGGTTTTCAGCGAACGTGGCTATGGTGAGACATCGATGGACGACCTGACGGCCCAGGCCAACCTCACCCGTGGCGCCCTTTATCATCATTTCGGCGACAAGAAGGGCCTTTTGGCCGCCGTTATCGCGCAAATAGATGCAGAAATGGACGCACGTCTGCACGCGATCTCCGACACGGCCAGCGACCCCTGGGAGGGCTTTCGCAACCGCTGCCGCGCCTACCTGGAAATGGCCCGCGAGCCGGAGATTCAGCGCATCGTTTTGCGTGATGGGCGTGCCGTATTGGGTGCCCCTACCCCGCAAGCGCAGCTGCACTGCGTCGCGTCGCTGCGCAGCATGCTGGAGCAGTTGATGGCGCAGGGCGTGGTCGCCCAGGCCAATCCACAGGCGTTGGCGTCGCTGATCTGCGGGGGCCTGGCAGAAACGGCATTCTGGATTGCCGAAGATGAGGGCCAAGGCCAACGGCTGGAGCAGGCCCTGGACGCCATGGAACTGATGCTCAAAGG
The DNA here is from genome assembly GCF_024748985.1 of Pseudomonas sp. B21-031. Lineage (NCBI taxonomy): Bacteria > Pseudomonadati > Pseudomonadota > Gammaproteobacteria > Pseudomonadales > Pseudomonadaceae > Pseudomonas > Pseudomonas sp. B21-031. Next base: position 3,644,322 of record NZ_CP087181.1, read on the forward strand.
GCTGCGCAATCCCTGCTGAAAAACCGCGCAGGCGGACTATCCTGTGAGAGGGGGTTCACGCCCACAGGAGGTGTGCCATGCGTTCGCTCACATGGAGTTACCTGCTGGTGCTGCTGTGCACAGCACCTGCCGCCCAGGCGCAGTCAGTGGTACCGCTGAAAGGCCAGAGCAGCCAGCAGATGCAACTGGACATCAATGATTGCAATACCGTCGCCACCAATGCCGCGAACAGCGCCTCGACATCCAGCGATGCCCACGTTGGTGGCCGGGTACGCGGCGCGGCAGCTGGCGCAGCTGCTGGTGCCGTGGGTGCGCAGGTCCGCGGCAATCAGCATGAAGAGCTGTACGACCGGGCCAGCGACGATGCCAAGCAGCAATACCGGCAAAACCGCGCCGGTGAAACCGCCGCTGCCGGTGCGGCAGTGGGGGGCATGCGCCAGCGCCAGGATCGCCGCCAGGACCGGCGTACCCAGGGCGAAGCACAGAGCTCGGCCCATGCCAGCGCGTACAGCGGTTGCCTGCAAGGGCGTGGGTACCAGGTCAACCCTTGAACGTTTGATGCACCAAGGTCAGGCCGACGGCAGGCATTAGAACTTGGCCAGTTCTTCCCGGCAAAACTCGACGAACAGTTGTGCCGGCTTGGTCAACTGAACCCGCTTCAAGCGGGCTGCCGCCAGCCCCGACAGCGCCACAGGTTCGGCGATATCGACCATCGCCAAGCGCTGCCCATCGTAGGTGCATTCCGAATGTGGACGGGTCACCAGCAGCGAAAAACCGAACCCCTGCCCCACCATCCCGCGCACCATCTCGATCGACGGCGAGCTGAAGACGATGTTCGGGGTGAGGCCCATTTCATTGAACAGGCTGACGAAATAGGTCCGGCTGGGGGCCACGTCCAGCAGAATCATCGGCTCGGGGCAGAGATCGCGCAGCGAGACCTGGCTTTGCCCGGCAAACCGGTGCTTTTCGGGCAACAGTACATAGGGTTTTTGCGGCGGCATCAGCGGCTCGGCCTCAATGGTGCCGTCCAGGTCGTGGTCGTAGAGAAACGCCAAGTCGAAGGTGCCGGCGGTCAGGCCCTGAATCAGGTCCTGCTGCTCGCCATCGCGCAGGCGGATGTCAACGCCAGGGTAGCGTTCGCGAAAGCCGGCGATCAGGCGTGGCAAGTACAGCGGCGCCACCGTCTCGAAACAGCCGATGTCGATCTGCCCGGCCACGGTGTCGTTATCGGCTAGGGCGTTCTGCTCGAACTCGTGGGCCATCTGTAGCAGCGATTTGGTCTTGGCGTAGAAGCGCTTGCCGCTGGGTGTCAGCGACACACCTTGGGCGTGGTGACGGATGAACAGTTGCACGCCAAAGCTTTCTTCCAGGCTTTTGATGGCCGTGGAGATGGACGGCTGGGCGATGTACAGCTGGCGCGAGGCCTCGGCGACGCTGCCGGCCTCCACGGTGGTGACGAAATACTTGAGTTGTCGCAAGGTATAGGAAGCCACAGGCACCTCTTTGGCGCCGCCTGGGCGCGCTGGTATTTTGCCTGTCACTTTAACGTGGCGCCTGGCTGCCGGGGGATCGGGCTATGAAGGATTTACCTATGGCTTGAGCATGTTTTTTAGTGGGAGGCGCATGGCGCCCCCCCCTGCTCGGATCACTCAAAGTCAATGTTCGCAGGTACGCACTCGTCTCCGACGCTCTTGAACCCTGGCGCGCAAGGCATTCCGACGAGAGGTGCTACACCTCTTGTACGCCATGACAGGGTTTTCTGCATCGCGACTTCCTCAACGTGTTCAAGGCCATCAAGGAATGGCGATTCATTCTTCGGTTTATCTTGCATGGTCATTTCTCCGGTTTATGTGAATTGCCCATTCAAGCTACAACCTGCTCGCGCCCATACCCACCGGGAAATGCCCCAACCTCTGCACACTGAAATGAACCCCGGCGCGGCCCAAAAGGTCTTTACTGAAAGTGGACAAGTCCCCAAAAACGGTGTGCGCCTATGAAGATCGTTGTCACCAGTATTCTTGTCGACGACCAGGCCAAGGCCTTGGCTTTCTATCACTACGTGCTCGGCTTCATGCCCAAACATGACATCCCCCTGGGCCGGCACCGCTGGCTTACCCTGACCTCACCCCACGAGCCAAACGGCGTCGAGCTGCTGCTGGAGCCTGATGCCCACCCTGCCGCCAAGGTGTATAAGGCTGCGCTCAAGCAGGACGGCATCCCCGTCACCTCGTTCGGCGTGCGCGACATCCAGGCGGAATACACCCGTCTGTGCGCGGCAGGCGTGCAGTTTACCCAACCGCCAACGGCCGCAGGGCCAGTCACCGTGGCCGTGTTCGACGACACCTGCGGCAACCTCATCCAGATCGCTCAGAAACACTAACGGTCACCCCCGCCTGGCGGGCACCCGTGGCCCGCCGTCCGCTATAGTTGCCTTTGCTTACTTGCGCAGCCAACAAGGAAAACAAATGCGCCACGAATTCAGTGAGGTCCTCAACGACCTGATCGATTACTTCCTGGTCGGCGACATTCAGTTGCTCGAGCGTTTTAAGCAAGACAACGACTTGGCGGACGACTTGGCCCACGCATTCACCCATGACGACAGCGGTGACAAGGCGGTGCGCGAAGGTGTGGTGCTGCCCATTGCAGGCATCGATAACCTGCCCTATCGGATCATCTTCACCCTCGATGGCCACACCCCTGCCCTGCGTGAGCCGGGTAGCCGCCTGAAGCATCAGCGTGCCGGCTACGTACTGCGCGTTGAGCACCGCGCGTTGATGCTGTACACCTGGCGCATCCTGCAGCACTTCACCAACAAGGCCCTCGGTGATCTGTTGGCACGCTACCAGGCGCCTGGGCGGCCGATCATCGAGCTGGACAACGGCTGGTATGACGTGGAGGTGCTCGGCGGTGCGGTGGTGCGGGATGGGTTGTACGAGCCGGCGTTCGAGTTCGTTTTGAAGAAGCGCTGGAGCCGCGGGGAAGCCACCGGGGTAGATACCGGATATGCCTTTACCCTGCGAGGTTATTTTGACTGAGGCAGGTCATGCACGCTTCGGTAGGAGCAGCCTTGTGCTGCGAAGAGGCCGGGGATAACAACGGAGATCTTCGCTGCTGTCACCGGCCTCTTCGCAGCACAAGGCTGCTCCTACACGGGTTCCTTAGCCTGACTCAGGTGTGGCTGATATCGCGATCCTTGGTCTCCGGCATGAAGAAGATCCCCAGCACCGCCGTCATCAGCGCAATCACGATCGGGTACCACAAGCCGTAGTAGATATCCCCGGTCGCCGCCACCATGGCAAACGCCACGGTCGGCAGGAAGCCGCCGAACCAACCGTTGCCAATGTGGTACGGCAGCGACATCGAGGTATAGCGGATGCGCGCCGGGAACAGTTCGACCAGCCAGGCCGCAATCGGCCCATAGACCATGGTCACGTAGATCACCAGGATGGTCAGCAGCAACAGCACCATCGGGTAGTGAATCTTCGCAGGGTCGGCCTTCTCGGGGTAACCCGCCTCCTTCAGCGCCCCGACGAGGGTGGCGGTAAAGGCATCGCTCTGCGTCTTGAGGTCCGCTGCGGCCAGGCTGCGGCCATCAAAGCTCGGGATCACCCGCTCGCCAATACGGATCTGCGCCACGCTGCCGGGCTCGGCCTTCTCATTGGAATACGGGATCGCCCGCTTAGCCAGCAGGCTCTTGGCGATGTCGCAGGAACTGGTGAATTTGGCCTTGCCCACCGGGTCGAACTGGAACGCGCACTGGCCAGGGTCAGCCACCACCACCACCGGGTTCTGCTCCTGGGCGACGAACACGTCCGGGTTGCCGTACTCGGTCAGCGCCTTGAAGATTGGGAAGTAGGTCAGCGCGGCGATGATGCAACCGGCCATGATGATCTTCTTGCGGCCAATGCGGTCCGACAGGCTGCCAAAGATGATGAAGAACGGCGTGCCGATCAGCAGCGAACCTGCGATGAGCAAGTTGGCGGTCTGCGGGTCGATCTTGAGCGTCTGCAACAAGAAGAACAGCGCATAGAACTGCCCGGTGTACCACACCACCGCCTGGCCGGCGGTGCCGCCGAGCAGCGACATGATCACCACCTTGAGGTTTTCCCAACGGGCGAACGACTCGGTCAACGGCGCCTTGGACGCCTTGCCCTCGGCCTTCATCTTCATGAACACCGGCGACTCGTTGAGCTGCATGCGGATGTACACCGAAATGGCCAACAACAGGATCGACAGCAAGAACGGAATGCGCCAGCCCCACGCCTCGAACGCCTCGGTGCCCATGGCCGTGCGGCAGGCCAGGATCACCAGCAGCGACAGGAACAGCCCCAACGTCGCGGTGGTCTGGATCCAGGCAGTAAAGAAGCCACGCCGGCCCTTGGGCGCATGTTCGGCCACGTAGGTCGCCGCGCCGCCGTATTCACCGCCCAGTGCCAGGCCCTGCAGCAGGCGCAGGCTGATCAGAATGACCGGCGCCGCCACCCCAATCGACGCATAGCTGGGCAACAACCCGACCAGCGCGGTGGACAGGCCCATGATGACGATGGTGATCAGGAAGGTGTGCTTGCGCCCGATCAAATCACCGAGGCGGCCGAACACGATGGCCCCGAACGGCCGCACGGCAAAGCCTGCGGCAAACGCCAACAGGGCGAAGATGAACGAGGTGGTTTCATTGACGCCGGCAAAGAAGTGCTTGGCGATGATCGCGGCCAGTGAGCCGTACAGGTAAAAGTCGTACCATTCGAACACCGTGCCCAGGGATGAGGCGAAGATGACCTTGCGCTCCTCCCGGGTGATACCGCGTTGGGGCGCGCTACTGCCCGTGGATGCGCTGTCGAGAACCGCCATGGGTTGCCTCCGTCTTGTCGTTATCGCAGGCCGGAGTACCTCACACCCATTTCACCGTCGCACCCAGGCCCTAGGGCTTGCATTGGTTGCGCGAAGCACGACGAGGCAGGCCGCCTCGAATCGCAGCAAGGTATCTGAAGCATAATCGGCTTTGCGGGGATATCCACTCGCCTTGATGGCAAGCGGCCACAGGGTGGACTGCGCACGAAACTCGAACAAGACCGTTACCCCTACAGTTGAAGGAAATTCTCAAGACATACGCTATCCCTGTGGGAGCTGGCTTGTCGGGGCGCCGAACCGCTGCGATGGGCCGCGCAGCGGCCCCATTAGGAGCCTGCAACCTCTGACCTGGAATTTACCGCAGAAAGCGCCCGACTTCTGCCAACACTCCATCAGTCTGTTCCCGGTGCGGCACATGCCCACAGCCCGGTATCAGCCGCAACACGCCGGGGCCCGAAGTAAGCGCGACAAGGCGCTCGGGGTGAGCCTGGGAGCCGAACTCATCGTTATCACCCTGCAAGCTCAGCAAAGGGCAATGTACCTGCGGCAACAGCGCATCCAGGCTCCACTCGGCGAAGTCTTCACTCAGCCAGTTATCCACCCAGGCACGCAATACCCATTCGGCCTTGTCGCCATGATAACGGCGCAGCCGCTGCAACTGCCCGGGCTCTGCAAACTGCAGATCCGCCGCACGAATACCCTCCAGCGTCCGTGCTTCGACAAAGGCTTGGGCGGACTCCGTGATCAGCCCCTGGCAATGGTCCGCGAACGCTGCCGCACACCCCACCGCCATGCCCCCGCCCACACTGTGGCCGAAGACAATGAAGGCATCGATATGCAAGTGTTCGCGCACCGCCGCAAAGCCCTGACGCGCTTCGGCCTCGACAAAGCCCAGACGCAACCGGGCGGGATGCGCGTCGGAGCGACCGAAACCGAGGCGGTCATAGGCGATTACCCGGTGCCCGGTACTGCGCGCCAGTTGCGCAGGGAAGTCTCGCCACAAGGCCACACACCCCAGCGAATCGTGTAACAGAACGATGGGAGCACCCTGCGCCTGCAACGGCGACCACTCTTGGGCGAACAGCGTGCCTTGGGCTGTGGTGATCCAGTGCTCGTGCGCCTGCAAACCCGTCATGACGCCTCCGGCACCGGCCCTTTGAGCTCGACCTGGTTGCCATCGGGGTCGAAGCAGTACAACGACGGCCCTTCGCCCTCAGCGCCGTAGCGTTTCTCGGCAGGCTCCACCGTTACACCCGCAGCGCGCAGGTAAGCGGTCAATGCCGGCTCATCGAAGGGCTCGATACGCAGGCACAAATGATGCAGGTTACGCCCCTCTGCGCCCGGCGCGGCGCCACCCGGCTGCCCCAGCACACCGTCCAGCGTGACCAGGTCGATCATGGCAGTGCCCGTCGCCAGGTGGACCATGCCCAGGTCTTCACGCACCTTGCTGACCGTGCAGCCCAGCACGTCCACATAGAAGGCGAGGCTGCGCGGCAGGTCGCTGACCCGCAGGACGAGGTGGTCGATGTGCTGGATGGCGAACGGTCGCATGCCGGGGACTCCTTGAGGCGTGTGCGCGAGGGTCAGACGCCACCATAGCCCACTATTCGGCGTGCTCGCTACTCATTGACCAAGCGCTGTAACTGGCCACCTTCATGACGTGCCAACAACCGCAGCAACTGATCGACCAAAGCCCGGTCGGGTGCCTCAAGGTGGAAGTGATGCCCGCCTGGGTGCCATGAAACCCGCGCATGGCCAGGCAAGGCCGCTTCACGCTGGGCGTACGCGTTGCCGCTAAAGGCCCCTTGTCGGCCGAACATCAGATACAACGGGCATTGGATCTGGCTGAGCAGGTCACAGGCTTCTCGCTCGGTCAACGGCATGGGTTCGGGCAACACCAAGCGTGGATCGTGGCGCCAACAATAGCCGTCGCCAACCTGCAACAGGTCACGACGGGCCAGCAACCGCGCAGCGTCCTCCGACAGCTCGCCGTCCAAGCGCTGGCGGCGCTGCTGCAAGGCCGCTTCAATCGTGTCGAAGCGGCTCGCGTCGGGTTCGCCGAACCCCTGTAGCTGGCTGCGCTGGACCATCCGCTTAAGCCGGTAAGAGCGCGCCAGATGCTGCACGCGGTCATCCTCCGCGACCGTGAACGGCGCGCCCATGCCATCGAGAAAGGTCATGCTGGAAATGCCGCTGGACAGGGCGGCGAGCAACGAGGCGATACCGCTGCCCATGCCGTGAGCCAGCACATGGAAGTGCGCCAGGCCCAGGCTGTCGACCACCGCCAGCATGTCCTCGGCATGCTCCCAGAGGTAATAGCCGCTGTCGTGACGGCGATGGCTGGAGCGGCCGTGGCCGACCAGGTCCGGCGCCACCACGAAACAGCCGTCGAGCAATGGCCCGAGGCGATCGAACGAGGCGGCGTTATCCAGCCACCCATGCAAGGCCAGCACCGGGATACCGTCTTCCGGCCCCCAGGTGCGTACTGCTATTTCAATACCGTCGAGGTCAAGCAAATGATCCTTGGGACCGCACAGCGAACGCATAGAAGCTCCCCTTGGCTGCAAACCGGCCGCCATGGCCTACCCCACCCTCTCGCAGATGCACCTGCACTGCTGGCCCCTCACCGACCCGTACATGCGCGAGACCGACTGCTGCCGGCAATTATCTACCGCCCCCCGGCACACGGATGAGGGTCGACTAGCGCCTCCCTGCTCAAGAGGTCGGTACCATGACAAGCACCCCACCCTTACATCACGCGCAGATCACGCGCACGCTGCCGCTATGGAGCAAAGCCCTGCCCCCCGGCCATGCCGAACGCGTCGTGCAGCGGGTACGCAAGGATTACCTGGCGGCCGATGGCACGCCTTACAGCTGGTACGCCAGCGCCGAACCCGAGCAGCGCCTGCAACTGCGCCTGCTTGTCGAGGCCCGCGACACTTGCCTCACCCAGCTCCGTCAGGCACTGCCCGATTTCAAAGGCATCATCGAATTCTGCCGACCGCTGCTGACCGAGCGCCTAGGCCTGAACGTAGCCGTGGACCAGGCCCAGTACGTGTTCCAACCCTTCGAGCCGATCAGCAACCCGTGGGTCGGCGTGCCCGACCCACAATACCCGTTGGTGCCGGAGCAGCCGGTAGACGTGCTCGCCACCCGCCCCGTCGGCGCGCCGCAAGCGCGCAGCTTGCTGGAAGCCGCCCTGCACAACTTCGAGGGCCTCACGGAAGTCGGTGCCTACAGCCGGCTGACCCGCGCCGCAGGCGATGAGTCACCCTTGCAAGGGCTGACCATGGCCAGTTTCGTTGAGCAGTGCCGGGCGCTGGACCTGGGCCAACAATACCAGGGCCACCTGCAGGCTACCCATGAAGGCGCGAATCGGCTAGAGGTCGAGCGCCTGTCGATTCAAGCGAGCCGCGAATGCTTGCGGGTGCAGGCGCAGGTTGCCTGGCTCAAGGGCTTGCTGAGCGAACGCGGGCACACCGCGCTGATGCAACTGTGCAGCAATGTGACCGCCCCGGCCTATGGTGAACACAATCTGCAGTGCTGGCGTTTCAGCCTGTTCGGTATCCCTCTGCACGAAGTCTTGCTTATCGGGCCTGATGCGCCACACCAGAGCAATCCTTGCATCCTCTACATCCCGGATGACAGCGAGCACCCGGTGCGGGAGTTCGCATCGATCCAGGCGGTCGGGCAGCACCTGCGGCGCCGGATGCAGCGCAGCGAATTCCGCCGTGCATTGCTGCAGTTCGCCTACAAAGACCGGCAAGTGGAACTGTCGGCCAAACTGGAGCACGCGCTGTTCGAGGTGGATGCGACCGGCAACCGCACGCTGCGCAGCAATCCGCTTTTGCACGTTACCCCTTCGCCTGTGGGCAATGCGCCTTGGCCGACGTTGTACAGAGCGCATCTGGCACGCATGAAGGCCGATGCCAAAACCATCGCTGTGCCCACCGCCGAGGTTGATGCCAAAGCGCGTACCGCGCGCCTGCAGCACTGGTTCGAAATGGGCATGAACGTACTCAATGTCGCCGCGTTCTTCGTCCCGGGGTTGAACACAGCCATGCTCGGGGTATTTGCCTATGACCTGATGAGTTCGGTGTTCACCGGTTTCGAAGCCTGGGAGGAAGGCGACACCGCGCAGGCGCTGCAGCAGGTGCAAGCGTTGGCCATCAATGCCGCAGTGATCGCCGGGTTCGCCGCCGGCGCCAAGGTTATCCAGGCGTCCGGTTTCGTCGATGCGCTGAAGGCGGTGTGGCAAGAAGACCGCGAACTGCTGTGGCACCCAAACATGGCGCCGTATGCCAGCACTGTGGCGCTTGCTGAAGGTGCAAAGCCCGATGCGCTCGGGCTCCATCAACACCAGGGCAAGGCCTACATGGCGCTGGAAGGCACCCTGTATGAAGTGTTCCAAGACCCTGAACGGCACTGGCGCGTGCGTCACCCCGACACCACCCAGGCCTATGCGCCGCACGTGCGGCCAATCGGCGACGGCCGCTGGCAGCTGGCCCATGAACATGCTCACGAGTGGGACGACATACAGCTGCTGCGCCGTCTCGGCCATCGCAGCCACGGGCTGGACGATGCGCACTTGCTCACTGCCCTGCGCAGCACCGGCACCGACACGGCCAGCCTGCGCCGTGCCCATGCTGCCGGCTTACGCCCCCCTGCATTGCTGGTCGACACACTGCTGCGCCTGCAACTGGACAACGAAGTGGGCACCCTCATAGAACACGTACGCCACGGCCTGCCGCTCGCGGCCCACAAAAACTATGCCCTGCCCGAACTGCTGAACCTGCCGAAGTGGCCGCAGGATCACGTTCTCAAGGTCTTCGAAGGCCCAGAACCTTGGGGCGAGTCGGTACGCTATGGGCCGCCCGTCGCACCGGGGCAGATAGAGATCGAGATCACCCGCGCCGACCTCGACAGTGGCGCACTGAGCCAGACCGTGCTGGCGCAGATGGATGAGCCCACGGTGCAATCGATGCTGGGCGATACCCCACACGCACAACGTGCCTCGGTACTGAACGACACGCTCGCTGAACATCTGACCAACCGCCGCAAGGCGATATTCAACAGTTTGCAGCAAGGCCATCGTCAACCGCAGCGCCCAGCAGCGCAAGCCCTTGCCCGCCAGTTCCCAGGCCTGCCGGGCAGCGCCCTCGACGAAATCCTCGCCCATGCCAACAGCACTGAGCGTCAGCGCCTGGGCGCCGGCCGAGTGCCCCTGCGCATCGGCGAAGAAGCCCGCTTGCTGCAAGCTCGCACCAGGCTAGACCGAGCCCTCATCGGGCTGTATCGGCACAGCCTGGCCAACGTGGACAGTGAACGATTGCAACAGGCCTTGCAGGCCGAACACCCATTGGTTACTGCGGCCGAACTGTTCGAGATCGCGCTTGCCGATCGGCAGCACTGTGCCGCCCTGCTAGGTCAGCAGCCGATCAAACCGGGATTCCGCTCGCCCATGCGCCTGGCCAATGGCAGGCTCGGTTACCCGCTCAGTGGCCGTGGTGAGACGGGGGCGGCAGCGCGTCGTTTACGGGCGCTCTATCCAGAACTCGATAATGCGCAAATCAGCGCATTGCAAACCGAGCTGGCAGAGGCCGGCGACCTGGGCACAGCGATCAACCGCTTGGAGGCTGAACAACGCAGCCTGGACCGTGATCTCGGCCGCTGGATCGAGACCGCGCAAGACCTGATAGACCGCACAAGTCGCCAGCAATGCGCCGAGCGCCTGATGAGCGCCTGCCGCCGTGAGGGTGGTCAACAACGCAGCCAGTTATGGCTGGAGCGTGTTCACTTGCGCGAATTGCCCATCATTACTGCCGCCATGCCGCATATCCATGAACTGCGGCTCGACGGCTTGCGCCTGGAGCGCCTGGAAGGCGCTTTCCTGGCCAACTTTCCTCACCTGCAAATATTGGAGGTGACCGGCAATCCGCACATGAATGTCGAGGCCTTATTCGAGGCGCTGAGATCAGCCCCCAGGCTGCGCGAACTGGACCTGACCGGCAATGCTCTGCGGGCGCTCACGCCTGCCGCTCAGCAAGCCATTGGTGCAATGCCGGGCCTGCGCATACTCAATCTGCGCCGTAATTTTCTGGAACTGGATGAAGCCAGTTTGCAATTTCTGACCCGCCTACGCCTGGACGCACTGGGTCTAGGGAACAATCACATCACGTTGGATGAAAGGCTTGCCGCACGCTTCCAGGACATGGTCCACCCGCTCGTCTTGCACCTAGATTTCAACCCGCTACAAGTGGCCCCCGACCTGCGCTTCATGGCCCGTCTCAGCCACCTCAACCTGCACCGTTGCGAACTGCAGCAATGGCCCGAGGGCCTGACTACCCTGATGAGCCAGCCGCAGTACCGGCTGCGTCACCTTGACCTTTCCTCCAATCGCATCCACAACGTGCCCGACCTGCCTGGGGTGCTACGTACACCGTTTGCCCGTGATGTCTCAGCGCGTTTGCCTGAACGCCGCTGGCTGTTCAACTACAACAACCTGGAGGCCGAAACACGTACACGCCTGGGTGACAGCGGCGTCAACGTCTTTGAACACGCGGGGGCGATGCCCGAGTGGCAAGCGCTGTGGCGCAACCCGGCGAGCGACGTCCAGGAGCAACTGTGGCGCGACCTGTTCGAGCAGGAGGAGAACAACGACCTGCAAGGGGTCCTAGAACGGCTGAGCCAATCCGCTGAAGCACAGCGCGATGCGCAGAGCCTGCGCAACCGTGTCTGGGCCTTGCTGGAGAAAGCGGCTGGGGACAGTGCGCTGCGCGAACGCCTGAACACGGTGGCCCAAGACTTCCCGCCCACCTGCGGGGATGCCGGGGCCGACGCCTTCAGTGCCCTGGAGATCGAAGTGCTGGCCTATGAGGCGGCGGGCGGTGCCGGTACTCGCCCTGGCGAGTTGCTGGCGCTGTATCGAAAGCTGTACCGGCGCGATCAAGTCAACCAGTTGGCTGACCGCATCAGTGTCCGCCGGTCGCTACGCAAACAGGCGCTGCTGGGCAATGTGTTCGACGACGCACTGCCGCCTCATGATGTGCTGGATGATCCCGCAGCGTTCCCCGACGGCGAACTGCAAAACGGCCTGGTGGACGATATCGAGCTTCGCCTGGCGTTGCGCCAGTCCCTGGCCGAGCCACTGGGCTTCCCCGAGCCCAGCCACGGCATGCGCTACCGTGACACGGCCCAAGTCAACCAGGTCATCATCGACCGGGTCGAGGCCGCCGTGCGCGCCCTCGACGCCGACACCAATGCCCGGCAGCAATGGCTTATCGAGCAGCCAGGGTGGGTAAGCTACCTGAAGCGCGAGTATGCCGCGCAGTTCACGCTGCTCACCGACTTCTGGCGACAGGGCCACGACTACCTCTTCTACTGCCTGGATGAAACCCAGGAAGCCGTTACTCGCTTGGACAGTTCGGTGATACGTGCGTTGAGCGACGCCCTGCCAGCGGCGCCCGTGGACGAGCAAGGCAACCTTCACCGCGTGCCCATTAACGATGGGCAGTTCGACCGCGCCATGCGTGCATTGACCGCTGAACAGCAAGCGGTAGAAGCGGGCCTGCTGGCCAGCCTCACCCGACAGGCGCAAACCCTGGGCGATTAAACCGCCCTCACTGCCCGCGCAGGTCTTCGAAGAAGGCCTGCCGGCCATCTACCTGGCTCGAGGCACGCGGCGCCGCCGGCGCTTCGCTGTTGGCCGCTTCCACGTGCCAGTAGCAGTGCCTGACCGCACGCGTGACCGCAACGTAGGCCAAGCGCTGTACTTCTTCCTTCTGCGCGGTATCGAATGCCTGGGCATCACCGGCCTTACCCAGGCCGGCCAGGCGATAGACCTGGTTCTTGTACGGCGAGCTGGTCAGGTACTGACAGTCACCAAGCATGAACACCGCATCGGCCTGCAAGCCTTTGGCGCTGTGGTAGGTCAACTGCCGCAGCCGGCGTTGCTCGGCCGGCAGCGCTGCCTCAGCGTGCAGCACGGCCTGCAGGTGGTCGTTCATCAGGGCTTTGTCGCTGCCCTTGCGGTACAGCATCATCACCGTCTCGCCCCGTTGATAATGCTCGATCAGGGTCTCGCCCAGCGCGGCCTCGTCGCGGTCGAACACCTTGACCGGCGAGCCCGGCAACTCGGCTGCCGGGCCACTGGCGCGGGCCTTCTTGCCGGTGATCGCGGGCGTGCCCTTGACCAGGAATTCCGCCGCATCGATGACCTGCTGCTGGCACCGGTAGTTCTCGACCATCATCACCCGCGTGTTGGCCGGTGACACAAAGGCCTTGGTGAATTCCATGAAGTACTTCGGCGAACTGCCGCGCCAGCCATAGATCGATTGCCAGTCGTCACCCACACACAACAGCGACGAATGCTGGGCATTACGGCCGGTGTGCATCGACGGCCCACGCCGGCGGATCTCGGCAAGGCAGGCACGCAGCCAACTGACGATTTGCGGCGAAACGTCCTGGAACTCATCGATCATCAAATGCGCCAGGGGCCTGAGCAACGGGTCGGGCAGCAGTTGCAGGTTTTCCGGGTTGTTCTCGCCAAACAGGGCAAACATGCGGTTGTAGCTCATCACCGGCGGCGACTGGTCCAGCAGGTGCGCCTCCAGGGCTTTCCAGTACAGCGCCAAGGCTTCGAAGAACAGGCCGTCGCTGTCGCCTGCCGGGAAGCTCATCGCCGCCACGGCGCTGTTCACGTCAAGCCCCAGGTTCTCGATGAAGTTGGCGGCACCGACAAAGGCATCGAGCAGCGGTGCCGGGGCCAGTTCGCCCTTGACCTTGTACTCGAAGCCGGGGCCAGCCACCGCATCACCGGCCAGGGAGGCAGCCAAGCGCCGCGCAGCCGCGTAGTTGTCCAGCCAGATCAGCGGTTTGTCGCAGAAGGCCTGCAGCAGGGTGCGCTTGACCGCCCACTCGGCACGCACCGCCAGCTTGGCGCCGGGGCGCTGGTACTGGGCGCTTTCCGCGGGGTCGAAACCCAACACCACCCAGGCACCCTGCCCCTCAAGGCGGCCATGCACATGGAAACGACTGCCACGGATTTCGACCGTGTCGCGGCACGGCTCGATGCCTTTGATCGGCCAGGCGCCTGCGGCGAACCACAGGTCTTCGATGACATCGCACAGCTCTTCGTCGCGCTGGGCAGCCAACTGGGTCACCTGCGCACGCTTTTGCACGTCCGGGTGGTTAGGGTCCAGCGGTTTGAGCTGCAGCGCCTCGCTGCGCAGCAGGCCAATGAGTTCGGCAAAGCGCGGGTTATCGCCCAGCAAGGTGCTGTAGCAAAGGTTCAGCTGTTGGCGCTGCGCATCGTTCAGGCGCAGGTCGAACGGGTTGCTCTCGGCTTCGGCCTCGCGGCCCGCCGGCATCTCATTGCCCAGTGTCTCGAACGCGCGCACCTGGCCAAAGCCTGGCAGGCTGCGCACCAGCGGCAAGATGCGCGAATGGAAGGTGCGCACCAGCTCGCGGGCCAGCGCGGGCTGCAGGTCGATCTGCCACAGGGCGGACACCTGCAGCAGGCGTTTGATGAAGTCTTTGCGCGATTCGCGGGTGAAGGTGACCACGGTCATCGCGTCCAGCTCGTAGCCCAGGTAATGGCGCAGCAGCAGAATGCGCAACACCAGCGAGGTGGACTTGCCCGCCCCTGCCCCCGCCACCACACAGGTGGACGGCGTGTCGCTGAAAATCAGCTTCCACTGGGCCGCACTGGGTTGCGCCTCGGCAGGCAGGCGCTGGGCCACATCGGCCTTGAAGCGCTTCTTCAATTCGGCGGTCAACGGCAGGCGCCAATCGTCGAAGAGGTTGTCGTCCTGGCCAGGTACGGCGGCAGTGTCGGGGCGGGTATCGCGGATGACCAGCACCTGGCGCCCCGCCTCGTACCCTTCCACGCGCCCGCGCTCGAAGCCTTCGCGCACCCCGTCGGCATGGCCACTGCGCTGGCCTGTGGCGTGGCCGAGGAACCAGGAGTCGCGATGCTGGGCTTGCAAGCCGGTCAGGCCCCGCCCCAAAAGTCGGGCGGCCAGGCGGCGAAACCACGGTAACTGGGCAGGTGGGGTCAGGTCGGCAGGCGCCTGGGGATGCTCGTGGGCCACGGTCACTCCGATGGAATACAAAATCAGCGTGCCATGTTCGCCGCATCCACCAAAAATCACCAGCGAATGCTTGCAGATCAGTGGATTAGGTGATGAAACGGATAAAAAGCCGCCGCCTTAATGATCTATCAATTCGATTATTATTAGCCGATATTTACGCTTATTTTCGATCTTTCTTTGTCGCATCATGGCGTCATTCCACTGATTCAAGGAGCACGACCATGCTGCAACTGCGACCGTTCGAAAGCCTCGGCCACGCCAACCACGGCTGGCTCGATGCCCACCACCATTTCTCGTTTGCCGAGTACTACGACCCTGCTCGCATGCACTGGGGCAACCTGCGGGTCTGGAACGATGACCTGATCGCTGCTGGCAGCGGTTTCCCGCCGCATCCGCACCGTGACATGGAAATCATCACCTACGTCCGTGAAGGCGCGATCACTCACCAGGACAGCCTGGGCAACAAAGGCCGTACCGAAGCGGGTGACGTGCAGGTGATGAGTGCAGGCTCTGGCATCGTGCACAGCGAGTACAACCTGGAGGACGTCGATACGCGGATCTTCCAGATCTGGGTAGTGCCTGAGCGAGTGGGCGATGCGCCGACCTGGGGTACCCGCCCTTTCCCCACCGGTGAGCGTGGCGAAGGCTTCGTGACCCTGGCCAGCGGGCGTGAAGGTGACGAAGACAGTTTGCAGATTCGCACCGATGCCCGGCTGGTGGCCGCGACCCTGCGTGCTGGGGAAAGCGCCGAGTACCGCTTCGATGCCGGGCGCCGTGGCTACCTGGTGCCGGCCAAGGGATTGGTAGAGATCAATGGCCTGCAGGCGAAAGCGCGCGATGGGGTGGCGATCGAGCAAGAGGACGTGTTGCGGGTGACGGCCATCGAGGACAGCGAGATCGTGCTGGTGGATGTTGCCTGATTTAATAGATTTTGGGGGCGCTTTGCGCCCCCAATATTTCAAAGTCAAAACGGCAACGTCAGCTTCACCCAGTACGCATCCCCCTGGGCGCGGTTACGCACTTCGGTTTCCTTCGACCATTTCGCCGTCACGAACCAGCCCCCATCGCCGCTGTACTTGATCGACGGCCCGATGGCAAAGCTGCGCCCTTTGTTATCTTCAATACGTTCGCCGTCCTGGCGGTCGTCAGTCGTCTGGCGGTAGTAATAGCCACCTACCCCCAACACCCACCCGTTGCCCAGCCCCCACCCCACCGCATAGTCGACATGAAACTCCTGTCCAGACCGGTAATCGGTAGCCGGGTTGCTGCGGTTGAAGTCGTACATCACCTTGGCATCCAGGTTGAGCCCTGCAGGGTCGACGTAGCTCATCGCGTACACCGGCTCGAACACCCAGTAGTTGCGCCCTGGGTTGGCCAGGTCGTGTTTGTCGTAGCGGCCTGTGGGCGCAATCATGTCGAAGGCGAGGATGCTGTGGAACTTGTCGCTGTGGTGAAAACCCAGCGCCGGGCCAAAAATCACGTCCCCCAGGCCACGGTTGTGCTGCGACTGGCCATTGACCGAAACCTTCAGGTCCACCAGCGGCACAATCGCGTGCAGCGCAAGGCTGCCGCCCAATACCGTGTAATCACTCACCCAGATCAGGCGTGGCACGATGGCATTGGCGCGCACGCGAAAGTCCACCGGCAGCTTGCTGCCGTCGTTGCCACGCAGGTTGTCAGCCTCATAGTGGTTGACGAACAACTGGCCATAGACACCCGGCGGCGGCATGGCACCGGACATGTAGTTCTCGGCACCGAGCGGGTACGACGTGCCGCCCCCTTCGGTAGCCTGTGACAGGTTGGCTGCGCCGAACAGGGTGGCGCAGGCGGCAAGGCGTAGCAGGTTGGCAAGCTTCGGGTTCATCGGGTCAACCTTTGTTGTTGTTATTGGTCGTGCAATAAGCCGGTCAGATGCGCTTGAACAGCGCCGAACGCTGGCCTTCACCCGCGGCATCAGCCGCGCTGTAGAAGCGCTCCATAAAGATGTCGCGCTCGAACAGGCGGCCTTGCATCAGGCAACTGATGGCGGCGTCGATCATCGGTGGCGGGCCGCACAGGTAGGCCTTATGGCCGTTGAAGCGGCCGTCGAAATGTTGCTTGGCAGCGTCGTGCACATAGCCGCGCACACCCTGCCACTGCTCATCCTCGGCCGCCTGGCTGAGTGCCGGCACATAGCTGAAGTTGGCATGACGGGCCGCCAGTGCTTCGAACAGTTCGCGGTTGTACAGCTCGGCGCGGGTACGTGCGCCCTGGAACAAGGTGATGTGCCGCGTGTCGCCCCGCGCCAGCAAGTCGAGGATCATCGACTGTGGGCTCGACAGCCCTGAGCCACCGGCGATGAAGATCAGGTCGCCCGGTTGAGCGCTGCGCACGAAAAACTGCCCGTAAGGGCCGGACAGGCCCAGCGCGTCACCCACCTTGAGCTGCCGGTGGATGTAGCCGGTGGCTATGCCGCCTTCCACCAGGCGCACGTGCAGCTCCACCTCATCGGGCCGGTCAGGCGGGTTGGCCAGGGAGAACGCGCGGGTGCCTTCGATGCCAGGCAGCTGCAGGTTCACGTATTGCCCGGCCTGAAACGCCATCGGCCGGTCGAGCTTGAGGTGCACGCCGCGAATGGTTGGCGACAGCTCAACCAGTTGGGTGACCACGGCGCGGTAGTCCTGCACCGGCAAGCCGGCGAAGTCAGGGTCGACGTCGATGTCGGCCTCGATCACCAGGTCGCTTTGCGGAATGGCACAACAGGCCAGCACCTTGCCCTCGTCGCGTTCCATGTCCATCAGGGCAAAGGAGGACGCCGCACCCAGGTCGACCTCACCTTCCAGCACCTGGCACTTGCAGGTCGCGCAGGTGCCGTGGCCGCAGGCAAACGGCAACCACACGCCCTGGCGCAAGGCAGCCGCGAGAATGGTCTGGCCTTCCTCCACCTCGATCTGTTCACCGGTGGGTTCGATGGTGACTTGATAGCTCATGGCAGCGCTCCTCAGTTATGGCTGCCGCCCAGGCCTTCAAGGCCGGGGGTATGCAGGTGCAGCAGGCTCTTGTGGACCACACCATTGGCGGCCAGCCCACTGGACAGGTCAGGCGTGAATGGCTGTTCGTCCAGGCGCCAGCGTACGGCGGTGAAATCCACCTGCGCGGCATCGGGGTGCAGGGCAATGGCCGGCTTGACCACGTGCTCGATGAAGGCCGCGAACGGCTGCGCCGGGTCCACGGGCAGGGTGAACGGCGCGCAGAACAGCAGGTGGTTTTCCCAGCACAGGTACACCAGCTGGGCGCCGTGGAAGTTGGCCTGAAGGTCCAGGGGCTGGGCGGTGTAGGTGCCGATGGCAGTCACGGGCATGGCAAGGTTCCTCTTGTTCTTGTATGGGCCCGGGCGCAGCAAGGCGCCCAGGCAGTTGCGGTGTTTTGGCGGTTCAGCCGGTCTTGCGCCCGGCACGTTGCAAGGCCTCCCAGCGCTGCTGCTCGGGCGAGCCCTGGTACTCGAAGTTGTCCTGGCCGGGGGCGATGTTGTAGTAGTCACGCACCACCGCCTCGACATCCCCACCGCCACAGTTGCCCTGCAGGATCTGGTGCACCGGCAGCCAGGCCTGCACATATTTGTCGGGCTCGTAGGCGAAGATGTCGCAGCAGCCATCGGAGCAGAAGTGGTAACGCTCGCCTTCGTGTACCAGGCTGCGGTGGCTCAGTTGCGTGGGCGCGTCCGGCTCGGTGAAGGCCAGCGGGATCTGGCAGATCTGGCAGAGCATCGGCAGGGTCGGGTTGTAGAAGCGTTCGCCGCGCGCCTGCAGGTCACGCCAATGCTCGTAACGCGGCCGGTAGTAGCGGTCGAACGTGTCCGGGTACTTGGCCGAGAGCCAGTCCAGCTCCTCGTCGGTGGGGATCCAGGTATGGAAGTTGGTGGCCTGGCTGTACTGGTAGAAAATCGACCAGGCCTGGTGGCTGATGTGTTCTTTGCCGATGGTGGTCTGCTCGACGTATTTCGGCGGGCGGATGCCATAGCGTTCCAGGTCCTTGAACAACGCGCCGCCGGCCTGCTCGAAGTACACCTCCCAGGCCTCGGCCCACGACATCACTTTGTTCGGCAGCATGTAATCCATCATCATCCCGACCAGGGTCAGCAGCCGGTAGCCACGCCAGAACCATTTGTCGATCCAGCGCTGGACGATCGGCACGTTGTCCTCGTGCTGCTCGAGCAGAAACTTGATCACCTCAAGGCCTAGGGTCATGTGCCGGGCTTCGTCCGACTGCGCCGAGAAGCCGAAAGTGACGGTGGCCATGTCGCCGTTGAACGCGGCACCGGACATGAACGGCACGAACAGCAGGTTGGTCAGCACGTACTCGAAGGAGAACGAGATGGCCGTGAGGAACTCGAACGGGCCAGCCGTGCGGGCGTCCTCGAAAAACGACTTGGGCACCGAGAGAAACCACACCCGGTCGTGCATGTGGGCAAAGTCATGCAGGCCGTTGAAGTGCTTGTTGTAGTGGCTCATCGCGTGCACTTGGGTCTGCACGTGGCGCAGTTCGTCTATCGCCTGCATCTGGCAGGCCACCCGCGCACCGGCACCGCCAAAGTGCCGGCCGACGCGGGCGAAGCCTTGGTAGGCCTGGTATTCCAGGGGCGTCACACCACTCAAAAACAGCTTCAACGCGTTGACGTAACGGGCATCGGAAATGTTCTGGTGGCCGTTGTTCTGGGCGAAGGCGTCGAAGATCGCGTACAGCTTCTTCTCTTTTTCGGCCTGGTATTTCCAGTAGGCGTCCATGGTCAAGCGGAAGGGATCTTCCCACTTGTCCCAGTCGGTGATCTTGATGCCCTCGAAGCGTTCGTAGGGGTAGATCGCGTCTTTGCTCTGGTAGCTCGGTTCCCAGCCCAGGTCGCGGGTCAGGCAACGGTATTTGTCTTTCTGGTTGAGGCGCTTGGCGGCCATGGTGGCTCTCCGAATGCTTGTCGTTGGGCGGGTCAGTTCCAGTGCAGGGCGAAGCAGTCTTCGTCTTCCTCGACGTTGCCGCCGAGGGTGATGACGTCGATCAGCATTTCCTGCACGTCCCATTCACGGCCGGTCTTTTCCTCCACCGTGGTGCGGTGAATCTCCAGGCGCCCTTCGGCCTGCACGCGGATCATCGCGGGCTGGTGCTGGACGACCGCGTGCGGGTTGTCCTGGGTGATGGCCTCGACGATGTAGCGTGCACTGTCGTTGTCCTGGAAGGCGATGTAGACGAGGGAAGTCATGCGGCGTCTCCACTGAGGCCGAGTTTTTTCAGGCGTGCGCCAAAGGCGCTGTCGATGGCATCGAGGGCTTCGCGGCCAGGGCCGACCTCGGCCAGCGGCAGCAGCGCCTCCCGTGCGCGCACGCGCCACTGGGCCACCCAGCCGTCGACCAGTTGGCGGTTGTGTGCGCTCTCCCCGACCACGGTCTTGACCAGCGCATCGACCCACCGCTGGCTCTCGGCAAACCACAGGCGCATGAACTCGGTGAGCATGCCGACCTGCCCTGCCCCGTCGGCCACCAGTTGTGCATCGAAGTGCTCGAACAGCAGCGGGTACAACAGCCCATCACTGACCAGGTTTTGCGCCAGGGTCAGCTCGAACCAGTCCTGCACCACCAGGCTGTCTTCGACATAGCGGCGCAGCCCTTGCCAGGCCGGTTCGTCCAGCCAGCGCTGCTTGGCTTCGGCCAGCAATGCCAGGCCGTCGTCTTCGAGCAGCAGGCCGATGCGCGACAGGTACTGGGCAATGGCCAGGCGGTCCATGGCCTGGAACATGTGCATCTGGGTGACGCTGGTACCGAAGGCGTCGGCGGCAATGCCGCTGTTGTTCATGTTGGCGCCCAGTTCGGCATGGCGCAGCGGCAGCAGCACGCGGGCGATCAGGGCACGCGTTGCGACGGGCAGGCTGGCCAGCAATTCGCGCTTTTCGCAGAAGGCGAAGCTGTGCTCGGCGTTTTCCTGCATCCGTGCCCGGGCCTGCACGTAGGTGCCGTAGTAGTACTGGCGCGGGTCGCTGACGGTGTACCAGTCGGCCATGCACACGGCGGTGCGGCTGGGGTCGTTGAGCAGCTTGTCGGGCTGCCACAGCGGGCGGTAGTGGAAGTTGCTGGCGGCTTCGATGTCGAAGCTGGCTTCCTGGTAGCGGCTGGCAGGTTTATCGCCGAAACGCCGGCGGGTGTGGCTGAAGGTCTGGCGGATCGGCTCGACCGTGGCCGTCTTGATCTCGATACTCATGCAAGGCGTCCTGTACTTGTTGTTGTGGGGAAGCAATGCGCCGGCAAACGGCGCGTCAGTCGTTTTCGTCGTGGCGCTCGCCGTAGCGCCACTTCTGCATGTCGGCATCGACGGCAGCGGCCATTGCGGCGTCCATGTGAAGCACCCGGTTGCTTTCGCAGAAGCGCGCGAAGGCAGCGCGTGGCAAAACCAGTTCGACGAACAGGTCCGGGTAGGCGATGGCAAAGTCGAACTCGACAAAGGCGGCATCCGGCGCGCTGCGTACCCGGACGTAGCGCGGCATCTGCTCGAAAGGCGTGGTGGCTGGGGTCATCGGTTGTGCTCCGGTAAGGCTTGCAAGGGCTAGAGCAACCGCTGTGCCAGGCCTGTTTCCAGAGCAGTAAAAACAGTTCAATTCATTGATTTAAAACGACTTTTTCACATATCAAAGATAAGCCGAGACACGATCAAGCGGGCGCCGCAGCCCGCCCGATTGATCATTTGCTCAATCGCGCAACGGCACTTCGAGCAAATGACCAACGCGTCCTGCGATTGACTTTTGCGCAGGTTTCAGGCGGTTTAGAAAGAAGAGATGACCCGAGCCTTGCCTGAGCCGCCGAGGTCGTCCCGGCGCGACCAACCACCCGCCTATGCCTGAGCGGAACGCGCCGATTCCCCATACAACTACAAGCAAGGGGCGCACGCGAATGATTACCCAGTACAGGGCGCCGGAACCTGCGCCGGCGCTGAAGGACCTCACCGAACGGGTGCGTTTCCTCGGCACCGAAGGCAAGATCTGGCTCGACGAACAACGCATGCTGCTGGTGCAGGCGGCGATGATGGCCGGTATGCGCCGCGAGCTGATCGAAATGCTCGGCGTCGAACGCGCCAAGGGGTTTTTCCTGCGCCTGGGCTACCAGTCCGGCCTCAAGGATGCCGAGCTCGCCCGCAAGCTGCGCCCCAACGGCAACCCGGTGGAGATGTTTTTCATCGGCCCTCAATTGCACTCGCTCAAAGGCATGGTCAAGGTCCGCCCGCTGCAGCTGGAGATCGACCTCGACAACGGCCATTTCTACGCCGACATCGAATGGCAAGACTCTTTCGAGGTGGAAAACTGCCAGCAAGAAAACCTGCAGTCCGAGCAGCCAATCTGCTGGATGCTGCTGGGCTACGCGATCAGCTACAGCTCGTTCTTCCTCGGCCGCCAGGTGCTGTACAAAGAGGTCAGCTGCCGCGGTTGTGGCGGCAGCGAATGCCGCATCATCGGCAAGCCGGTGGAGCAATGGGAAGACGCCGAAACGTTCATGCGCTACTTCCAGAGCGACCCGGTGATCGATGAGTTGCAGTCCTTGCAGGTGCAGGTGGCCAACCTGCGCCAGCGCCTGCAGTACGAATCGGGGCAGTTCTACGGCATCGGCCAGTCGGCGGTGTACCGGCGCTGCTGCGCGCTCACCGACAAAGTCGCCTCGGGCAAGGCCTCGGTGTTGCTGCTGGGCGAAACCGGCGTCGGCAAAGAAGTCATCGCCCGCAGCCTGCACCTGCGCAGCGAGCGCGCGGGCGCGGCATTCGTCGCCCTGAACTGCGCGACCATACCGCCCGACCTGATCGAGGCCGAACTGTTCGGTGTCGAGAAAGGTGCCTACACCGGCGCCCAGCAGGCCCGCATGGGCCGTTTCGAGCGGGCCAACGGCGGCACCCTGTTCCTCGACGAAATCGTCGAGCTTACGCCACGCGCCCAGGCCAGCCTGCTGCGGGTGTTGCAGGAAGGCGAACTGGAGCGGGTGGGCGACAGCCGCACGCGCAACGTTGATGTACGAGTGATCGCCGCCACCCACGAAGACCTGGAGCAAGCTGTCAAGGACGGGCGTTTTCGCGCCGACCTGTTCTACCGGCTGAACGTGTTCCCGGTACGCATCCCCGCACTGCGCGAGCGCCGCGAGGACATCCCGCTGCTGATCGAGCACTTCCTCGGGCGCCTGCATGAAAGCTACGGCAAGAAAACCCTCGGCCTCAGCGACCGGGCCATGGAGGTGTGCCTGCATTACGACTGGCCGGGCAACATCCGCGAGCTGGAAAACCTCATGGAGCGCGGCGTGATCATCACCGATGAGAACCAGAGTATCGGCCTGGATGCGTTGTTCCCGCATGCACCGCCCGCCATCGACAGCATCGGCCTTGGCAGCGATGGCCGGCTGGTGGCCGACAGCGACCTGTCAACGCCAGGCTGGGTGGCGCAGATCATCGACAGCGGCACCGGCCTGGATGCCGTCGAGGAGGCGCTGATGCAAGAGGCCATGGCACGCTGTCGGCAAAACGTTTCGGAAGCGGCGCGGCTGCTCGGCATGACCCGCCCTGCCCTGGCCTATCGGCTGAAAAAGGCACCCGGCGAGAGCGTGGCCGGTAAGCCTTGAGCATTTGGGGCTGCTTTGCAGCCCCTCGCGACGCAAAGCGGCCCCAACATTTCAGCGCCCACGCAAATACCGCAAGCGCATTGGCGCCATTCGCTGCCCTGCACTAGCGTTGTGCTATCCAGCCAGCCACTTGCCGTTCATGCGGAGCGAACACACAACATGCCGGATCTGCGCCCGAACCCGACGCTGAGCCTTGAGTACCGTGCCGAACGGCCGATCTTCCAGGCCTTTGTGGAGCAGGCGAGTCGCTCGCCCGAGGCAACCGCGATCATTGCCCACGAGGCCACC
The DNA here is from genome assembly GCF_024748985.1 of Pseudomonas sp. B21-031. Lineage (NCBI taxonomy): Bacteria > Pseudomonadati > Pseudomonadota > Gammaproteobacteria > Pseudomonadales > Pseudomonadaceae > Pseudomonas > Pseudomonas sp. B21-031. The sequence continues at coordinate 3,668,161 of NZ_CP087181.1, forward strand.
TGCAGCTATCGACAACTTGAGCAGATCAGCCAGGGAATCGCCACGTATCTGCTCGAAAACGGCGCCATCAGCGCCGATCGAGTAGTCATTGTCGCAAGCCGCGGCGCGGCGCTGGTCTATGCCATGCTAGGCGCTTTGCGCGCCGGGCTGACCTTCACCGTCGCCGACGCCGCGTACCCGGCTGCGCGTATTGGCCAGATCATCCGCACCCTCGAACCTGCCTTTGTATTGCGCTGTGGCGACGCCGAGGTCGAACCTGGCCGTGCGCACTGCGTGAACGTGCCGCACGCCCCCGCCGGTGCCCTGCAACACTTCGCCAGCCAGCCAGCGTCCCTGCCCGCAGTCAGCGCCACTCAGCCGGCCTACATCACCTTCACCTCGGGCAGCACTGGCGAACCGAAGGGTATCGTCACCCATCATGCGCCGCTGGTGCACTTCGTCGACTGGCACGTGCAGCAGCATGGTTTCACCCAGGATGACCGCTTTTCGCTGTTATCCGGCCTGGGCCACGACCCGGTTTACCGCGATGTGTTCACGCCACTGTCGATTGGCGCCACCATCCTCTGTCCGGCCCAGTCCACCCTGACTGACCCGTCCCGCCTGGCTGCGTGGATACACGACCACGGCGTGTCCGTCATCCACCTGACGCCGCCTTTGGGCAAACTGATCGAAACCGGCGCACGGATGCATGGGCTGCTGTTCGAACGTTTGCGTTACTTGTTCTGGGGCGGCGATGCGCTCAGCCCTACGCTGTACCAGCAGATTCGTGCGATTGCGCCACACGCCACCAGCGTCAACTTCTACGGCACCACCGAAACGCCACAGGCCATGGCCTTCCACGTGCTCGACCCGCACGCAGACAACAGCAAAATCCCGTTGGGCAAAGGCATAGACGGCGCGCAACTGTTGCTCGTCAACGAGGCCAACCACCTGGTCGAAGCCGGCGAAGTCGGGGAAATCCTGATCCGTAGCGCATACCTGTCGCTGGGTTATTGGGGCGACCCGGCTCTGACCCAGGAAAAGTTCGTGGTAAACCCGTTCACCGGCGCCCCGGCCGACCGCTGCTACCGCACCGGCGACCTGGGCACTTACCTGGCCGATGGCAGCGCTACTTTTCTAGGGCGCGGCGACAGCCAGGTGAAAATCCGCGGCCATCGCATCGAACTGGCGGAGATCGAAAACGCCATCACCCAACAGCCGCGCATCAAACAATGCGTGGTGCTGGCCAACCATGACAACGCAAGTGTCAGGCTGGTCGCCTATTGCGTCGCCGATCAGCCCTTAGCGACCGCTGAACTGCGCCAGACCATCGCAGGCATGCTGCCGGACTACATGGTGCCGGCGATGTTCCTGTTCGTGCCGAGCATTCCACTCACGCCCAACGGCAAGATCGACAAGCGTGCCTTGCCTGCGGCTTTCGATGACAGCGCCTCCAGCACCCCGCAGGCACTGTCACCGCTGGCGTTGAAACTGTCCGAGGCCTGGGCGCAGATACTGCAGGCTCCGCACATCGATGCCCGCCTCACCTTCGTGGAGCTCGGCGGCGACTCGCTGTCATTCGTCCGCGCCTCGATGGTGCTCGAAGCGCTGATTGGCCACTTGCCGGATCGTTGGGAGATGATCCCGGTACAGGACCTGGCTGAACTGGCCGAACCAAGCACCCCGGCCAACGCGTGGTCGATGCGGGTCATGGAGGTGCCGGTGTTCCTGCGCATGATCGCCATTTTGCTGATTGTCGTCGGGCATTTGAATGTGTTCTCGGAATGGCGCATTGCAGGCGAGACATCGGTGCTGTTCCTAATCTCCGGCATCAGCCTGGCCAGGTTCCAGTTCAAGGCCATCGATGAGCGCGGCGATGCGCGCATGCTGCTCAAGTCCCTGGCCGCCATCGCGGTGCCGACGATTCTGTACACAATACTGGTGCAGGCGGTGTTCGACCGAGTCCACTGGCAATCACTGCTGTTGATCTCCAACTGGTTCCCGCCCGACAAGGTCGGCGTGTTCAATTACTGGTACATCGAAGTGCTGGTGCAGATGCTGCTGATCCTCGGTGTCGTGATGTCGATCAAGCGTGTGCGCAAGGCGATCATCGCCAACCCGTTCCCCTGTCTGATCATGGCCTCGTGCGCACTGGTGGTGGCGGATGTGCTGCTCAGCCGCTTCGTGTTCGACACCACAGCCCTGCTCAACCGGGTGCCTCAGCATTACCTGGCCGTGATGGTACTGGGCATGGCCATTCACTACGCTGATACGACGCTGCGCAAAGCGGTCGCCAGTGCGGTGGCGCTGCTACTGATTGCCGAGCTCGACCTGGTGGCCCTTGCCGGCCTCGGCTGGCAGGCGTTTGCCCGTTACATCGATATCGCCCTGCCGGCGATGCTGGCCTTGATCTGGTTCCGGTCGGTGCCCGTGCCGAGCGTGGTCGCCAAGGCGGGCGCGATGATCGCCTCGTCCACCTTGTTCATCTACCTGACGCACTTCCAGTTCCAGTCGCTGGCACGGCGCATCGTCGATCAGCCGTTGTTCGCGGTGGCCCTGGCCCTTGTCGGTGGCGTGCTGGTGACGTACTGCTGGAACACGCTGACCCGGCACGTCATTGCACGCCTTGGCGGGCGGCGCAAGGCGCGTGGGGAACAGGCCGTGGAACGCGCAACCTCTCCTTGAAGCGGTAAACGTTGTCGGACCGCGGGTCATTGCCAAGCCTGATGATCGACCACCTGCGCCGCGTGCACCTGGAACGGGCCTGGTTGCAGGTACTGGCCGAGCAACCCGAAGCGTTGGACATTTCGGCAGAACAGCGTGTTGCCCTGCTGCAGACCTTGTTCGAGCTCGATGCGATGCTGGCAGCGCTCGGCACCAAGGTGCGTGAGGCGTTCTTGCTTTCGCAGGTCGATGGCCTGCCCTACAAACAAACCCTGGTGGACCTGATGACGCGCTACCAGTACAGCGAGCACCTGAGCTTCACGGTCAATGCCAACAACGTGTTCGACAAGGTGTACCTGACCGGGCTGGGCAACTTCGACACCACCTACTATGGCGAGCCACGCAACCTGATGGTCACGACCCGCTGGGATTTCTGAGGCTGCTGGTGTAGGAGCAGCCTTGTGCTGCGAAGAGGCCGGTGCAGGCCCCTGACATCTAGGGGATATGCACCGGCCTCTTCGCAGCGCAAGGCTGCTCCTACAAACAGTCCTAGGCCAGTCAGTTAGGGCCTAGGCCTGGGTGCTGACCATCCCACCCGCGCTGCTGCCACCGCTCTCTTGCAGCGCTTCGAGCAGTTGCGCGGTCGCCTGCATGATTTGCCCAGTCAGGGTGGCGATGCTGGCCTGCTTGGCGCTCACCGCAGCGGCCTTGGCAGTTTCTTCCATCTTCGACGCCATCAATGCGGCTAACTGCTTCTGTTCTTCAGCCAGCTGCTTTTGCAGTTCCTTGATCATCTGCCGCAGCTGCTGTACGGCCGCCGACTCGTCGCTGCTCTCGCTGCCCTGTGCCGACTCCGCCTGGCCACCGCCACCCGCCTTCAAGGTGTCGCCACTGATGCTCAATGGCCCGCCTTTTTCGCTCTGCGCGGCCTGCTTAGCCTGCTCGCGCTCGGCGGCAGCCGCGGCGCTCATCGCCTGGGCGGAAACACCATTGATGTGGAGGTTACTCAAAGATATTGCTGTCATGCCGATTCCCTGCCTTCGGGTCAGTCCTTGCCTTGACTCCCCTATCGGCCGGCGGACGCAGTTCTTTAGCCCGCGGCGACAAAACCCTGTAACCCCACCAGTAAATTCCCCCTCGTGTGGCTCGTTCCAACACATGTACTTGCGCAGGAGCCGGAGCCCCGGCGGGCGTCCACATTCGACCATTCAGGGAATCGCAGCCATGAGCCAGTCCTCACAGCAGGAAACAATCAAAGATCTGATCGGCGTGGGCTTCGGCCCTTCTAACCTGGCCTTGGCCATCGCCCTGGAAGAGCTCGCTCAGTCCCAGGGCCATGCCCTGGACGCGCTGTTCATCGACAAGCAGAAAGACTACCGCTGGCACGGCGAAACCCTGGCGACCCAAAGCGAGCTGCAGATTTCGTTTCTCAAGGACTTGGTCTCGCTGCGCAACCCGACCAGCCCTTACAGCTTCGTCAATTACCTGCACCAGAAGCAGCGCCTGGCCGACTTCATCAACCTCGGCACCTTCTACCCCTGCCGCCTGGAGTACAACGACTACCTGCGCTGGGCCGCCGAGCACTTCGCCACCCAGGCGGTGTATGGCGAAGAAGTGGTGCGCATCGAGCCCGAAGTGACGGCCGGCCGGGTCGAGCACCTGCGCTTGGTCTCGCGCGACCTGCAAGGCCGCGAATACAGCCGCCGCACCCGCTCGGTAGTGGTCGGCAGCGGCGGCACGCCGAAAATCCCGGAAAAGTTCAGCGCCTTCAAAGATGACCCGCGCGTCTTCCACCACTCCCAGTACCTCAGCAGCCTGAACAAACTGCCATGCACTGAAGGCAAGCCGATGCGCATCGCGGTGATCGGCTCTGGCCAGAGCGCCGCCGAGGCCTTCATCGACCTCAACGACAGCTACCCGTCGGTCAAGGTCGACATGATTCTGCGCGGCTCGGCACTCAAACCGGCCGACGACAGCCCGTTCGTCAACGAGATCTTCTCCCCAGGCTATACCGACCTGGTCTACAACGAGCCGGCCGACCAACGCAGCAAGCTGCTGGGCGAGTATCACAACACCAACTACTCGGTGGTCGACCTGAACCTGATCGAACGCATCTACGGCATCCTCTACCGCCAGAAGGTCGCCCACCAGTTCCGCCACAACGTGCTGTGCCGGCGCCAGGTGGAAGCAGTGGTGGCCACCCGCGAAGGCCTGGAACTGACCCTGCGCGACCTCGCCACTGGCCAGCACCAGACCCACCGCTACGATGCGGTGATCCTGGCCACCGGCTACGAGCGCCGCTCGCACCGCGAACTGCTGGCACCGCTAGCGGGTTACCTGGACGACTTCAGCGTCGACCGCAACTACCGCGTCCTGGCCAGCCCAGACCTGCAGGCGTCGGTATACCTGCAAGGTTTCTGCGAGAACAGCCATGGCCTGAGCGACACCTTGCTCTCGGTGCTGCCCGCCCGCGCCGCCGAGATCGGCCAGGCGCTGTACCAGGACCTGTCGCGCCTCAATGGCCGTTCGCAACCGGCTGTCGCCCTGACCAGCGCCTGATTCCCGCCTCTACTCGCCGGCCTGTCGCCCTGCGCGAAGGCCGGCCTGCGCTTTCTGAAACATTTGCTTGCATTTAAAACGGCAGGATTTCCATTCTCATTCGTCTTTATAAGTGCAGCCCTCTTGGTTGGGCATAAGCTCGACTACACATTTCAGAAGACGATCAGATGGCCAAATCCCCGAAAAAATCCAAATCCAAGTTGTGGTTCCTGGTCCACAGCTGGCTCGCCCTCCCGATCTGGTTCTTCGTGCTGATCGTCTGCTTTACCGGCATGCTCGCCGTGGTCAGCCAGGAGATCGTCTGGCTGGCCAACCCGGACGTGCGCGCCAGCAAGCCTGACGGCGATGCCGAGCGCCTGAGTTACCAGCAGGTGCTCGATGCCCTGCACAAGGCCGAGCCGGACATGGCCGTGGAGTCGCTGAGGCAGCCCGATGGCTCGCACTTTGCCCTGACCGCCAATGTGACCTTCCCCGACGGCACCAGCCCAACGCTCTACGTCAACCCGTATACCGGGGCCATCCAGGGCAAGAGCCCGGACTTCAACTTCGAAGGCTTCACCCGCGCCTTGCATGGCTGGTGGCTGGTGCCCTTCACCAATGGCTTCAGTTGGGGTTGGTACCTGGTCTCGATACTCGGCCTGCCGATGCTGGCCTCGCTGGTCACAGGCCTGGTGGTCTACAAGAAATTCTGGAAAGGCTTCTTCAAGCCCGTTCGCACCGGCCATGGCTCGCGCATCTTCTGGGGTGACCTACACCGGCTGGCCGGGGTTTGGTCGATCTGGTTCATCGCGGTCATTTCCATTACCGGTACCTGGTTCCTGATCCAGGCGATTTTGTTCGACAACAACATCAGCATCTCCAGCCGACCTATCGTGCCGGTCATCGCCCGCGAGGATGTGCCGCAGACAGCCGATGGCAGCCAGGCACCGCGCATCGATGTGGATGAAGCGGCGCGCATCGCCGGCTTGGCGATCCCGGGCCTGGAGATCAGCTCCGTTTCGCTGCCTGCTACTGCCTACAGCCATGTCACCCTGGGTGGCCGCGGCTGGTACCCGCTGATGTTCCAGTCAGCCGCCGTCAACCCCTACACCAGCAACGTCGACAGCCAGTTCCTGCTCAGCGACCGCTCTGCCCTGGAGTTCGTCACCGAGTCCATGCGCCCCTTGCACACCGGCGACTTTGGCGGCCTGGCGATCAAGCTGATCTGGTTCTTCTTTGGCCTGGTCCTCACCCTGATGGTGTTCAGCGGCCTGTTGATCTGGACCAAACGCACCGCCCAGGCGACCGCCGCCGCCCTCAAGCGCAGCGAGCGTGCGCCACGCGCGGCCAGCCGTGAAACCACCGTGGAGATCCGCCCATGAGCCAGGCCAAGACCCTGCCCGCCAGCCCGCTCAAGCAGTGGTGGCTGAAATGGCGCTTCCACCTGAACATCCTGCTAATCCTCATCCCGCTGGGCTTCATGCCCAAGTACTTCGAAAACGCCAGGCTGTTCCGTGGTGACGCCGGGTTGGGGGCGAACGTGATCAGCGACATCCAGGTCGGACCCTACAGCCTGGACCTGGCCGAACTGCGTGACGAGGCACCACGCGCCGACGGCCCGGCCGGCCATTTCAAGTCGTTCAGCGCCTCGCTGTGCAAGGCCTGCATCAATGACGTCAAGGCCGTCTACCTACGCATCGGCAAACCGCGCAGCCTGCGCGCTGCTGGCACCATTTTCTTCGGCGCGCCGTACCGCATGGGCACCAACCTGCTGATACCGCCGCGCACCCAGCCTGATGCACAGATCTGGATCACCCTCGAAGGCTGGGACGGCAGCATGCACCAGGCTTCGGTCCCCCTGGCCAAGGCCTCGCCCGCCACCGTGGCCTGGCTCGAGAAACAAGGAGGCAAGAAATGAAACACCTGATGCGTAAGCTCGCCCTGCCCTTGCTGGTACTGGCCGCCGGCCCGGCCCTGGCCCACAACCCGATGTGCGAATGCGAAGAAGTGGCCAGCGGCCAGGTCAAATGCACCGGCGGTTTCTCGGATGGCAGCGGCGCCCCTGGGGTGACCCTGGATGTGATCGGCTATGACGAGCAGGTGCTGGTCGGCGGCAAGCTCGGCGACGACTCGACCCTCACCTTCAAACGCCCCGACGGTGAGTTCTACGTGCTGTTCGATGCAGGCCCTGGGCATGTCGTCGAAGTCGACTACGCCGACATTGCCCAACCATGAACAGCCCGGCCATGAATAGCCCAGCCATGAACCGCGCCCAGGTAGTCCGCCCGGCCGGCGCCGGCCACGAAACCCTGTACGTGCTGCTGGTCAGCCTGTTGATCGTGGTGCTGGCCGCCACGGTGGTGATGCTGCGTGGCGAACGCGAGGACGAACAGACCATCGCCAGCCACCAGATCGACGCCCGCCGCGACCTGACCCCTGCCGAACAAGGCCTGTACACCGACCTGCGCGTGGCTTTCGACGAGATCCAGTTGCTGCGCGAGGAAACCGCCGCCGTGCCAAGCGTACAAGCCCTGGCCGACGACGGTTTGCCCCCTTTTGTGGTCGATGCGGGCAGCCAGAGCCGCGGTGGCCACCAGTGGTCGTGGCTGGCAACTGGCGCCTACCTGGGCCGCAGCCAGGCCCCTCAGGTGGCCGGCAGCCTGCTGCTGATTCTGCCTGACGACAGTACTGGCCAGCCGGATGTGTGGCTGCGCCGCGACAGCGCCGCCGTTACGCCGGACGACCTGGGCCACGCCGCCCTGATCGCCGCCGGCTGGCAACAGGTGGTCAGCCACTACGACGCCGGGGTCACCCGCGAACACCGTCACTGAACCCAAGGACTCCCCCATGTTCCGCTCCGCCCTCGCCCTGCTCCTGGCCCTTGCCCTGCCGGCACTGGCCCTGGCCGATAACGGCAAGCCACTGCGCATCGGCATTACCCTGCACCCGTACTACAGCTACGTCAGCAATATTGTCGGTGACAAGGCCGAAGTGGTGCCGCTGATCCAGGCGGGCTTCAACCCACATGCCTACGAGCCGCGCGCGGAGGACATCAAACGCATCGGCACGTTGGACGTGGTGGTGCTCAACGGTGTGGGCCATGACGACTTCGCCGACCGCATGATCGCGGCCAGCGAAAAACCCGGCATCGCCACCATCGAGGCCAACCAGAATGTGCCGTTGCTGGCCGCCACCGGCATCGCCGCGCGTGGCGCCGGCAAGGTGGTCAACCCACACACCTTCCTGTCGATCAGTACCACCATCGCCCAGGTCAACAACATTGCCCGCGAACTGGGCAAGCTCGACCCGGACAACGCGAAGCTCTACACGCAAAACGCCCGCGCCTATGCCAAACGCCTGCGCGCCCTGCGCGCCGAGGCCCTGGCCAAGGTCACCGAAGCGCCCAGCGCAACCTTCCGCGTGGCGACCATCCATGCGGCCTACGACTACCTGGTGCGTGACTTTGGCCTGGAGGTCACTGCAGTGGTCGAACCGGCGCACGGCATCGAGCCCAGCCCGGCCCAGCTGAAAAAGACCATCGACCAGCTCAAGGCGCTGGACGTGAAAGTGATCTTCTCGGAGATGGACTTCCCGTCCGCCTACGTCGAGACCATTCAGCGCGAATCGGGCGTGCGCCTGTACCCGCTGACGCACATTTCCTACGGTGACTACACCAAGGAAAAGTACGAAGTGGAGATGAAGCGCAACCTCGACACCGTGGTCCGCGCCATCCAGGAGAACCGCGCATGACCGCCGCCGCCCACCTCGCTGCGGCCAATGGCCCGCGCATTGAGTTTGCCGGCATCGACCTGACCTTGGGCCGCACCCGCATTCTCGAACAGGTCAGCTTCAGCGTGGCGGCCGGCAGCGTGCATGCGATCGTCGGCCCCAACGGCGGCGGCAAAAGCTCGCTGATCAAGACCCTGCTCGGGCAGATGCCGCACCAGGGCCAACTGACTCTGCACTGGCCGAGCCCCCACGAAGTGATCGGCTACGTGCCCCAGGCGCTGGAGTTCGACCGTGGCCTGCCGATGACCGTGGACGACTTCATGGCCGCCATGTGCCAGCGCCGGCCCGCCTTCCTCGGCCTGTCACGCCGCGTGCAACCGGCCATCGATGCCGCGCTGGCCCGGGTCGGCATGCTCGACAAGCGCAAGCGGCGCATGGGCGCGCTGTCCGGCGGTGAACGCCAACGCGTGCTGCTGGCTCAGGGGCTGATTCCCGAGCCGCAACTGCTGGTGCTGGATGAACCCATGTCGGCCCTCGACGAAGCAGGCATTCAGGTGTTCGAGCAGTTGCTGCACGGCTGGCGCCAGGCTGGCACCACTGTGTTGTGGATCGAGCACGACCTGGAGGCCGTGCTGCGCCTGGCCGACCGGGTCACCGGCCTGAGCCGCCAGGTGCTATTCGACGCCCCACCCGCACAGGCCCTGACCCCAGAGCGCCTGCTTGGCCTGTTCTCCGTTCACCCGCGCAGCGAGAGCCTTGCCTCATGAGTTTTGAAGCATTTCGCCAACTGGTCCAGGAATGGGCCAACACCGGCTACCTGCCCGAGGCGCTGGCCTACGGGTTCGTGGTCAATGCCCTGTTGGCCGGCCTGATGATCGGCCCGGTGCTGGGCGGCCTGGGCACCCTGGTGGTGGTCAAGCGCTTTGCCTTCTTCTCCGAGGCGGTTGGCCATGCCGCGCTCACGGGGGTGGCCATCGGCATCCTGCTGGGCGAGCCGTATACCGGCCCTTATGGCAGCCTGTTCGGTTACTGCCTGCTGTTCGGCATCCTGCTCAACTTCCTGCGTAACCGCACCGGGTTGTCGCCGGATACGCTGATCGGCGTGTTCTTGTCGGTGTCCCTGGCCCTGGGTGCGAGCCTGCTGCTGATGCTGGCGGGCAAGATCAACGTGCATATCCTCGAAAACGTGCTGTTCGGCTCGGTGCTGACGGTCAGCGCCCAAGACCTGGTGGTGCTGGGTATCGTCGCGGTGCTGGTGCTGGCGCTGGCCTTGCCGCTGTACAACCGCATCATGCTGGCCAGTTTCAACCCGCAACTGGCGGCGGTACGCGGGGTGGCGGTGAAGACCCTGGACTACCTGTTCGTGGTGCTGGTGACCCTGGTCACGGTGGCTTCGGTGAAGGTGATCGGGGCGATTTTGGTCGGTGCGCTGCTGGTGATTCCGGCGGCTGCGGCGCGCCTGGTCAGCCAGTCGCTCAAGGGCTTTTTCTTCATTTCGGTGCTGATCGCCACGCTGAGCACCCTGCTCGGCATCTTGTTGCCGATCGTTTGCGACCTGCCGGTACCTTCCGGCGCTGCGATCATCCTGGTCGCCGGCATCTGCTTCGCACTGGCCGCGCTGGCCCGCGCGCTTGTTCCACGCTTGCAAGGAAACCCGGCATGAACCTGAAACAGCTGACCTTGGCACTGACCCTGGCGGGCCTGCCTTCGCTCTCTTTTGCCACGCAAGTGCTCACCACCTTGCCGGTGACTCACAGCCTGGCCACCGCCCTGCTCGACGGCACTTCAGTGCAGCTCAAGCGCGCAGCGCCTGCCAACCTGCCGGCCAGCCGCCAACCTTCGTACTTCAGCAGCCGCGGCGGCGAAAGCCTGGCAAACGCCGCGCAACAGGCCGACGCAGTCATCGGTATACGCTCGATCTGGCGTGACGACCCGCTCTACCCGATGGCCCGGCGCAGCAATATCCGCATCGTCGAAATTGATGCGGCGCGCCCGGTGGACGGCGCCTTGCCAGGGATTGCGGTGACCGGCGACGACGCCTACGGCGCCTACCCGTGGCTGAACCCGACCAACCTCGGGCGCATGGCCGATGTGGTGGCCAATGACCTGGAACGGTTGTCGCCGGCCGACAAGGCGAAGATCCAAGGCAACCTGGCCGGCCTCAAGCGTCAGCTGCTGGAGCTGACGGCCAGCAGCCAGACCCAGCTGGCCGAGGTAGACAACTTGACCGTGGTCAGCCTGTCCGAGCGCTTGGGCTACCTGGCCAGCGGGTTGAACCTGGATGTGGTGGAGCAGGCGCTGCCGGCCGAGGGCAAGTGGGATGCGGCGGCGCTCAAGGCGCTGGGGGAAAACCTGAAAAACCAGGATGTGGCATTGGTGCTGGACCATCGCCAGCCGGAGCCGGCGGTGGCTGAGGTGATCAAGGCTGCAGGGGCCCGGTTGGTGGTGGTGGACAGTGATGCCGATGATGCGGTGGCCGGGTTGAAGGCCAGTGTTGACCAAGTGGTTGGCGCGTTGACCGAAAGCTGATGCCGCCTGTACTGGCCTCTTCGCGGGTAAACCCGCTCCCACAGGTCTCCGTCGGTGACGGGCTTGGCCGGGAAGAGGCCGGCACAGGCCATCGACATTCAGCGCTTCATGCACCGCTGATACCGCTCATCCACCCTGCCCGCAAACCACGCGGTGGTGAGCTTGCGGGTAATCTTCGGGCTCTTCAGCTCGATCCCCGGCAAGACCGCACGCGCCACCGGTTTGCCTGCCGCCGCATCCGCCAGCTCGAACACACCGCTGTACAGCTTGCTGTCTTCAAAGGCCAGGCTGTCACCCGACTCCAGCTGGCTACGAATCTGCGGGTTGCGCAAACCCAGCTTCACCCCCAATTTGCGCGCCGCCAGTTCGGTGGTACCGGGCATGATCGCGCCGGGGGCAATCAGGTCGCCATCCAACGCCAGGCTGGCGCCCGTCACCTTGCTCAGCGCTGCCTGGAACGCCGCATTGCGGCTGGCGTACCAGCCTGCATTGAAATCAGCGAAGCGGTACAGCTGGCGATCGTAATGCGCCGGGTAGCCCAGCAAGTGGGCAATGCCGAAATACAGGCCGCCACGGCGGCTGAACACTTCTTGGCGGATCGTGCCGTCATAGCTGTAGGGGTAGTCCTTGGCGTGCTTTTCGGCGAAGTCGATGCTGACCTGCATCGGCCCGCCGGTGTGCACCGGGTTGAGCCCACCCAGCAAGGTCTTGCCCAGTGGCAGGCGGGCGATGACTTCGTCGTACAGCGCACTCAGTTGCTTCTCGCTGCGCACGGCCAGCAGCCGCTGCTGGTAACTCTGGCCGTTGCCGGAGGGCGTCTTCAGCGCGCCATCCACCAGCAGGCGGGGAATGTGCAGGCGCGCGGCGCGGCGGTCAATTTCGTCGCGGGCGATGCGCCCGAGGTTGGGCACCTGGGGGTCGGCGTTGAAGGTCGACTCCTGTTCGGTGACCGCCAGTACCGCGCACAGGTTGCTTTTGCTAGGCACAATGCGCTGCGCTTCGAAGGCCTGTTGAATGTCCTTGGCCCAGCCCACACGGTCTTTGGCTTGCGCGGGTAATAAGCGCATCAGTTGGGCGCGCACCTTGGCCGGGTCCGCTTCAGGCTCTTCTTCACGACGCCCAGCACAGCCTTGCAGCAGCGCCAGGGCCATCAGGGCCGTCGCCAGTAACCGCGCGTTCAGGGCTGCTCACCGACCAGGTAGGTCTTGCTGATATGGCGGAACTGCGGGTGGCTGGCACTGCCCAGCAGTTCGAACAGCACCATCTCACGGGTGACGATGTGCGCCCCGGCTGCACGCATGCGCGCCAGGCCCGCGGCCTTGCTGGCTGCGGTGCGGCTGTCACAGGCATCCTCGACCACGAACACCTGCTTGCCCAGCGCCAGCAGGCCGAGCACGGTTTGCAGCACACAGACGTGGGTTTCCATGCCGCAGACGATCACCTGCTCACGCGCCATCAAACTGGCCGGCAGGCACTCGGCGGCCACACAGGAGAAATGGCTTTTTTCCACTACCTGGGCAGCAGGCGCTGCAGCGGTCAGTTCCGCCAAGGTAGGGCCAAGCCCTTTGGGATACTGCTCGGAAATGACCGTCGGCAGTTCCAGCTCCGCAGTCGCCGCCAGCAACCAGCGCACTCGCGCCCGAGTGCCTTCGGGGTCGCTCATGGCACCGATGAGTTTTTCCTGGATGTCGACGACCAGCAGCGTGGCCTTGTGTGGATCGATCAGCATTGTCTGCCCCTTGCCTGGGAAAAGGCCTAGCCTCCCCCAGGCAAGCGGTGACGTCAATCAGGCCGAAAGCCGATGCGGCTCAAGCGACGCAGTCAGCACGCCGAGCACACGGTCTTCGTGTTCGTGGATGAAGAAGTGGCTGCCGGGGAAGACTTCCAACGAAAAGTCGCCCAGAGTTTCCTTGCGCCAGGCCAGCAGTTGCTCCTCGCTGGCTCGGTCGTCTTCACCACCCAGTACGTGCAGCGGGCATTGCAGCGCTGGCCGCTGGCGATAGGCATAGCGGCCGCACAGCAAAAAGTCAGCGCGCAGGATCGGCAAGGTCAGGCTCATCAACTCGGCATTGCCCAGCACTTCCTCTGGCGTACCGTTGAGTTCGCGCAATTCGCTGATCAGCTCGTCGTCGCCCTTCGGGTCGCGCCAATTCTTACCATCGTAGTCTTCGCGCCGGGTGGGGGCAGCGGTGCCGCAGGCGAACAACGCCAGCGGCGGCGCACACCCCAGCGCCTGTAGCTCATGGGCCAGCTCGAAGGCCAGCAGCGCGCCCAGGCTATGACCGAGCAAGGCATACGGCGCGCTGGCGGCCAGGCGTTGCTCGGCCGCCAATTGCCGGGCGAGCGCCTGCATGTCGGTCTGCAGCGGTTCGCCCATGCGCGCACCGCGCCCAGGCAGCTCCACCGGCCGCACCTGCAACCAGGCCGGCAGCTTGCGCCGCCAGCGGCTGTAAACCATGGCGCTGGCCCCGGAATACGGCAGGCACAGCAGGTTCATCGAGGTCACTGCGCTGCGGCTTCGGCCATCTTCTGGCGCAGGCTCAGCGGGCGCATGTCGGTCCAGACCTCGTCGATGTAGGCCAGGCAGTCTTTTTTCAGGCCGCTCTTGCCTACTGCTCGCCAACCATTGGGGATTGCCTTGTAGTCGGGCCAGATCGAGTACTGCTCTTCGTGGTTGACCACTACCTGGAACTGGATATCGTCGCGGTCGAATACGGAAGTCATTGCCTGTCTCCTTGAGTGATAGGTGCCGGTACGCGCTTGGCGTAGGACGGTTCTCAAGTAGACGTAGGGCGGTGCGGGAAAATTAGGGGGTGATTGAAAGGGGCATGGCGTTGTTTTTGCTGCGCCTGGGAGATCCAGCGCCGCCCGCGCGGCGCTTCGCAGCACAAGGCTGCTCCTACAAGTGTTTCGGGCCAATTATTCCTGAGGCATAGGCGCCCACCTCGATATCACGTCGGACCAACAAAGCGGTCGCGCGCCGCCCTCACAAGCGTGACTGGCCCGAAACAGATGTAGGAGCAGCCTTGTGCTGCGAAGCGCCGCGCGGGCGGCGCTCGATCTCACAGGCGCCAAAGCAATAAAGACATGCCCTGTAACCCACCCCCTCACGCCCCCCGCAGCAGGTCATGGTCATCCAGCAACCGATAAGCCACCTGCGGATTACGCTCCAACCCCCGCCGAATCGCCGCCGGTATCAACTGCCGGGTCTTGCGACAAAGCCCCGGTTGCTCTTCCAGCTCGATGACGATCCCGCGCATGGTCCGCACCTCATTGAACCCCGGGGCAATGTGCACACGGATGCCAAGGTTTTCATACATCCGCTGTTGCAGACGCTGCAGGTCTTCCAAGTCCTTGAGGTTCTCCAAACGCTCGAGCAGGCGCTTCTCCTCCTGCCGCGTGAGCAGCAGGATGCGCTGCGCCGCTGACGGCTGCTCGGTCAGGTGCTCGCGGCCGCAGTTACAGGCGCCAGGGGGGCACGGTTGGCGAAGGTTGGGTGGTGTGCTCATGGGGCAAGCATAGCCTTCTTCGCCATCAAGCCCCAATTCGAACCTGTTAGGGCCAAAAGGGCCGCTGCGCGCCCCATCGCCGGCAAGCCAGCTCCCACGAGAATGCACGGTTCCTGTGGGAGCCGGCTTGCCGGCGAAGGGCTGTACAGCAGCCCCAGCCCCAAAAAATCCAGATTATTTCCTGCCAGGCAAAAAAATTTCACAAAACGCTAGACCTCCACCCATCACTTCGCCTATAAATCGCCTAAAGGAAATTTATATTCCTACCAAGAAACACTCTTCGCCGTCCCGCGAACCCCTTTGCCCTTGTGCCCGACCTGCCCCACTCCACCACGAGGCCCCGACATGCATCCCGCTCCCGATCATTTCATCCTGCGCGTCAGTTGCCCGGCCGTGTCCGGCATCGTCGCCGCGGTGACCACCTACCTGGCCGAGCACGGTTGCTACATCAGCGAGATGGCGCAGTTCGACGACGAGGACAATGGCCGCTTCTTCATGCGCGCGGTGTTCCGTTACAACACCGGTGTCAGCGGTGACACGCCGCAACTGGAAGCGGGCTTTGCCGACGTCGCCCAGCATTTCGACATGCAATGGAGCCTGCACAGCAGCGCCCGGCCGATGCGTGTGTTGCTGATGGTCAGCAAATTCGACCACTGCCTGTCCGACCTGCTCTACCGCCACGCCAAGGGCGAGCTGGACATGCACATCACTGCCGTGGTTTCCAACCACCTGGACCTGCGCCCCATGGCCGAACGCCAGGGCATCCGTTTCGTCTACCTGCCGGTAACCAAAGAGACCAAGGCCGAGCAGGAGGCCGCGTTGATGCGCATCGTCGAGGACACCGGCACTGAGCTGGTGGTGCTGGCGCGCTACATGCAAATCCTCTCCGACGACCTGTGCCGGCAACTGTCGGGCCGGGCGATCAATATTCACCATTCGTTCCTGCCCGGTTTCAAGGGCGCCAAACCTTACCACCAGGCTTACCAACGCGGGGTCAAGCTGATCGGCGCCACCGCCCACTACGTGACCAGCGACCTCGACGAAGGGCCGATCATCGAGCAGGAAGTGCAGCGCGTGGACCACGCCTACGCCCCCGACAACCTGGTAGCCATCGGCCGTGACACCGAGACCATCGCCCTGTCGCGTGCGGTGAAGTACCACCTGGAACACCGGGTGTTCCTCAACCACGACCGCACGGTGATCTTCAAATGAACGCCCTCCCCAGCGTCAAGCTGATCGACGGCAAGGCCACAGCGGCGCGGGTGCTGGCCGAGGTCCGTGAGCAGGTGCACACCCTGCGCCAGGGCGGTGTGCAACTGGGCCTGGCCGTGGTGCTGGTAGGCGCCGACGCCGCCAGCCAGGTGTATGTGCGCAACAAGGTGCTGCGCGCCGAGGAAGTGGGCATCCGCTCGCTGGAGCATCGCCTGCCGGCAGACACGTCTCAAGCCCACCTGCTGACCCTGATCGACCGGCTCAACCGTGACAACGCGGTCAACGGCATCCTCGTGCAACTGCCCTTGCCGGCACACATCGACGCGCACCGCGTGCTGCAAGCCATCAGCCCGCTCAAGGACGTGGACGGTTTCCACAGCGAGAACGTCGGCGGCCTGGCCCAGGGCCGCGACGTGCTCACCCCCTGCACCCCCAGTGGCTGCATGCGCCTGTTGCGCGATGCTTGCGGTGAGTTGCGCGGCAAGCACGCAGTGGTGGTGGGGCGTTCGAACATTGTCGGCAAACCCATGGCCGCCCTGCTGCTGCAAGCCGACTGCACGGTGACCGTGGTGCACTCGCGCAGCCACGACCTGCCGGCGTTGTGCCGCCAGGCCGACATCCTCGTTGCTGCGGTCGGCAAGCCGCGCCTGATCGGCGCGGACTGGCTCAAGCCCGGCGCAGTGGTGATCGACGTCGGCATCAACCGCATCGATGAAGACGGCCGCAGCCGCCTGGTCGGCGATGTCGATTTCGCCGCTGCCCTGCCCCAGGTCGCCGGCATCACCCCAGTGCCCGGTGGCGTCGGCCCGATGACCATCGCCTACCTGATGAAAAACACCCTGCTCGCCCTCGACCTGCAACAACAGGCCGCCCAACAGGAGCGCACCGCATGCCTTTCGCCCTGCTGAAATACGGCCTGAGCGCCGACTACCCGGTAGAAGTCGACCTGCCGCCACCCTGCGAACTCAAACCGCGCTACGACGTAGTGATCATCGGCGGCGGCGGCCACGGTGTGGCCATCGCCTACTACCTGGCCAAGTACCACGGCATCACCAACGTCGCGGTGCTGGAAAAGGCCTACCTGGGCGGCGGCAATACCGCACGCAACACGGCGGTGATTCGCTCCAACTACCTCACCAGTGAGGGCGTGCGCTTTTACGCAGAATCGGTGCGGATGTTCCAGAACCTGTCCAACGAGTTCGACTTCAACATCATGTACTCCGAGCGCGGCCAGCTGACCCTGGCGCACACCGACGCCACCGTGCGCGCCTTCCGCCAGCGTGCCGAGGTCAACAAGCACTTTGGCGGGCGCACCGAGATGATCGACCGCCAGCAGATCCGCGAACTGGTGCCGAGCCTGAACCTCGACCCCGGCCACCTGCCGGTGCTGGCCGGGTTGTGGCACATCGACGGCGCCACCGCACGCCACGACGCGGTGGCCTGGGGCTACGCCAAGCAGGCCGCCAAGCGCGGGGTCGAAATTCATCAACTGACCGAGGTGCAGGACCTGCTGATCCGCAATGGCCGCATCGAAGCGGTCAAAACCAACCGCGGCACCGTGCAGTGCGGTTGCGTGGTCCAGGCCGTGGCCGGCGCCAGTTCGCTGCTGATGGCCAAGGCCGGCATCCGTGCGCCGATTCACACCTATCCGCTGCAAGCCATGGTCACACAGCCGTTCAAGCCGTTCCTCGATCCGCTGGTCAGCTCGTCGGCGCTGCACTGCTATGTGCAACAGACCAGCCGTGGCGAAATCGTCTTTGGCGGCGGCTCCGACCCTTACCCGCTGTACAACACCCGCTCCACCCTCGACCTCAAGGAAAGCCTGCTGGCCCACGCCATCGAGATGTTCCCGTTCATGGCCAACGCCAAGCTGATGCGCCAATGGGCCGGGATGACCGACATGACGCCGGACTACAGCCCGATCATGGGCCTGTCGCCGGTCGACAACTACTACCTGGACGCCGGCTGGGGTACTTGGGGCTTCAAGGCCACGCCCATCTGCGGCAAGACCATGGCCGAGCTGGTCGCCAGTGGCGGCAAGGTGCCAGAGATGATCGCGCCCTTCGCCCTGGAGCGCTTCAGCCGCTTCCAGCAAGTCAACGAAATGGGCGCGACCGCCGCCAGCCACTAAAAGGACCGCACGATGAAGATCCTGACCTGCCCCTTGAACGGCCCGCGCAACATCAGCGAGTTCACCTACGGCGGCGAGTTCAAGCACATGCCCAACCCGGCCGCCTGCAGCGATGCCGAATGGGCCGACTACGTGTTCAACAGCGATAACCACGCCGGTGTGGTCATCGAGTGGTGGCTGCACAACGCCTCCAGCTACTGGTTCCTGGCTGAGCGCCACACCGTCAGCGACCAGGTGCTGCGCACCTTCGACCCGAAAGCACTGTTCGACCGCCGCGTCGACTTCACCCCCGCCGCCACCCCGGAGATCGCCGGATGAACAGCCACACTCGCCTCCCCGCGCCCATGGGCCTGCTGATTGACCGCGAGCGGCCCCTGCGTTTCAACTTCGATGGCCAGGCCTGCTCGGGCTTTGCCGGTGACAGCATCGCCAGCGCCCTGCTCGGTAACGGCCGCTGGCTGCTGTCGCGCTCGTTCAAGTACCACCGTCCGCGAGGCCCGCTGAGCCTGGCTGGGCAGGATGCCAACACTCTGGTGCAACTGCCCGACGAACCCAACGTACTGGCCGACCTGGAGGCGGCGCGTGATGGGCAGGTGGTCGAGGGGCAGAACTTCAACGGCAGCCTGGAACACGACCGTGACGCCTACCTGGGCACGTTTTCGCGGTTCATGCCGGTAGGCTTCTATTACCGCTCGTTCTACAAGCCCAAGGGCATGTGGAAGGTCTGGGAACCGCTGATCCGCAAGAAGGCCGGCCTCGGCGTGCTGGACCTCGGCTTCAAGCCGCAGTACTACGACAAGGCCTATCTGTTCGTCGATGTGGCGGTGATCGGCGGCGGCCCTGCCGGTTTGCGCGCGGCGCTGGTCGCGGCCAACGCCGGGGCCAAGGTGCTGCTGATCGAGCAGCAACCGGTGCTGGGAGGCTCGCTGACCTACGCCCGCTTCGACATTGCCGGCACCCGCGCGGCCACCCTGCGCCAGGAGCTGCTGGCGGCTGTCGAGGGCCACCCGAATATCCACGTGCTGCTCGAGGCCACCTGCAACGGCTGGTTCACCGACAACTACCTGCCGGTGATTCAGCACAAGCGCCTGTACAAGGTACGCGCCACGCGCTGCCTGGTGGCGGCGGGTTCATTCGACCAGCCGGTGGTGTTTCGCAACAACGACTTGCCCGGGGTGATGCTGACCAGCGCCGCGCAACGGCTGATGAAGCTGTACGCCGTCAAGCCGGGGCAACGGGCGGTGATCCTCACTGGCCATGACGATGGCTACCTGGCCGCACTCGACCTGCAGGAACAAGGCGTGGCCATCGCCGCCCTGGTGGACATGCGCGCCGCGCCCGCCGATGCCGCGCTGGCCAGCGAGCTCAAGCGCCGCGACATTCCCCTGCACCTGGGCAGCACCGTCTATGAAGCCTTGCATGACAAGGGCATGCGCCATGTGACTGGCGTCGATATCCGCCCGATCACCGGCCAGGGCAAGGTCGGCGACCATGGCCTGCGCCTGGCTTGCGACCTGCTGTGCATGTCGGCCGGCTACATGCCGGTGTACCAACTGCTGTGCCAGGCTGGCGGCAAGCTGGCCTATGACGTCAACCGCGACGAGTTCACCCTCAGCAACCTACCGGCAGGGCTGGATATCGCAGGCTCGGTGAACGGCCGGCATGTGCTGAGCAATGTGCTCACGGACGCCACCCGCGCAGCTAGCGAGGCCCTGGCGGCGCTTGGCCTGGAGGCCCCTGCGCAGGCAAGCTTCGTCGCAGAGGCCAAGGTCAATCATCCGTGGCCGATCTTCCCGCACCCCAAGGGCAAGGATTTCGTCGACTTCGACGAAGACTTGCAGGTGCGCGATATCGTTAACGCCACCCGCAGCGGCTATCGCGACGTGCAACTGGTCAAGCGCTTTTCCACGGTCGGCATGGGCCCGTCCCAAGGGCGCCACTCGGCGCTGCCCACCGCGCGCTTGGTGGCCCAGGCCACGGGCCGCAGCATCAGCGAAACCGGCGTGACCACGGCGCGCCCCCCATTCCAGGCGGAAAAGCTGGCGCATGTCGCTGGCCGCGCTTTCGACCCGTACCGGCAGACACCGATGCACCGCCGCCACCTGCAAGCAGGCGCGAAGATGATGCCCGCCGGCATCTGGCAGCGCCCGGCCTACTACGGCAAGCCCGAGGACCGCGAACGCTGCATGCAAGAAGAAGCGCGGCATGTGCGCGAGAAGGTTGGGCTGATCGACGTCTCCACCCTCGGCGGCCTCGACGTACGCGGCCCGGATGCCGCTGAGCTGCTCGAGCGCCTGTACACCTTCGGCTTCGCCAAACTGGCGATCGGCCGCACCCGCTATGCACTGATGACCAACGAGCACGGCGTGGTGATCGATGACGGCGTCTGCGCCCGCCTGGCCGAGCAGCACTTCTATGTCAGCGCCACCACCAGTGGCGTCGACCGCATCTACCAGCAGATGCTCAAGTGGAACGCGCAGTGGCGCCTGGACGTCGACATCACCAACGTCACCGCCGCCCTGGCCGCCGTCAACCTGGCCGGCCCCTTGTCGCGCCAGGTGCTGGCCAAGGTGTGCGAAGGCGTGGAACTGTCGGCCGAGGCCTTCCCTTACCTGGGCGTACGCCTGGGCAAGGTGGCGGGCATTTCGGCGCGCATCCTGCGGGTCGGTTTCGTCGGCGAGCTGGGCTATGAAATCCATGTGCCGGCACGCCATGCCGAACGCCTGTGGGACGCCTTGATGCAAGCAGGCGCCGGGCTGGGCATTCGCCCGTTCGGGGTCGAGACCCAGCGCCTGCTGCGGCTGGAAAAAGGCCATGTGATCATCAGCCAGGACACCGATGGCATGACCCACCCCGCTGAAATCGACATGCAGTGGGCGATCGGCCGCAAGAAACCGTTCTTCGTCGGCAAGCGCTCGATCGAGATCCTCGAAGCGCAGCCGCTCAAGCGCAAGCTGGTCGGCTTCACCCTGCCCAAGGGCAGCCCGCAGCCACTGGAAGGCCACCTGGTGCTGGACGGCCCGGACATCAGCGGCAACGTCACCTCGTGCGAGTACTCGCAAACCCTGGGGCAGATCATCGGCCTGGCTTACGCCGGCGCCCACCAGGCCACCCCCGGCATGCACATCCCGATCCGCGTGGAGGGCGGTGTGATGGTCAATGCCAAGGTGGTGCAACTGCCCTTCCATGACCCCGATAACCTGCGCCAGGAGCTGTGAGCCATGACTAGCCTGAAGACAGAACAGTGCTTCTATCCCCAGCCACAGGCCGAGCCACTGCTGACCTGCGCGCTGACCGACCTGACCGACCTGGCGCGGGTGGGTTTTCGTGGCGCCGACAGCGCGACTTACCTGCAAGCACGCGGCTATCGTTTGCCGCCACAGCCCAACCAGGCGCTGCGCCAGGACGACGGTAGCTGGGTGGCGCGGCTGTCAGCCACCGAGTACCTGCTGCTGGGCAGTTTCGCCGACCAAGGGGCGCGGATTGCCGCCGAAGAGGCCGACTGGTTGCAGGACGCCCAGCGCAACTACCTGCTGCCGCGCCAGCACAGCCACGCCTGGCTGCAACTGTCGGGGCAGCATTGCAGCGCGGTGATGGCCAAGCTATGCGGGGTTGACCTGCGTGCCCAGGCCTTCCCGGTCGGAGCCGTGGCGCAGACATCAGCGGCGCGGATCAATGTGATTGTAGTGAACGTCGGGCGTGAAGCGGTGCCGGCCTTGCAGCTGCTGTTTGACCGGGCTTCACGGGCGTATTTTTGCGAAGCGATGCGGGATGCGATGGCGGAATTTGAAGGGGTGGAGATTGCGCTGGCCGCTGCGTACTAGCGGCAGGCGCGATTGAGGTAGGAGCAGCCTTGTGCTGCGAAGAGGCCCGTACCCGCAGCGAAGATCCACGGTGTTGCCACCGGC
This sequence comes from Pseudomonas sp. B21-031, assembly GCF_024748985.1. Lineage (NCBI taxonomy): Bacteria > Pseudomonadati > Pseudomonadota > Gammaproteobacteria > Pseudomonadales > Pseudomonadaceae > Pseudomonas > Pseudomonas sp. B21-031. The sequence continues at coordinate 3,690,360 of NZ_CP087181.1, forward strand.
CTCTTCGCAGCGCAAGGCTGCTCCTACCCCCCTTACAGCGTGGCCAGCCGTGAGGCCTGGACGGCCCGCGAGCGCCAGGCAAACAGCAACACCATCACCAGGCCCAACCCCGCCATCAACGCACCCGCCAGGGAAATCGCCGGGTAACCCAGCCCTGCATTGATCACCGCGCCACCCAGCGCGGCACCGATTGCATTGCCCAGGTTGAACGCCCCGATATTCACCGCAGACGCCAAGTTGGGCGCCTCCTTGGCGGCCTCCATCACGCGCATCTGCAGCGGCGGTACCAGGGCAAAACTGGCAGCACCCCACACCAGCACCGCCAGTGCGGTAGGCAGTGCCCAGGGCATCAGCAGCGGGAACACCAGCAACACGGCAATCAGCACCGCCAACGAGACGATCAGCGTGCGGTCAACCGAACGGTCCGCCGCCTTGCCCCCCCACACGTTGCCCAGCGTCAGGCCAATACCGAACAACACCAGCATGGTGGTGATAAACGCAGTGGAGGCCTGGGCTTCACTGTGCAGGATTGGCGCAATGTAGGTAAAGACGGTAAACATCGCACTAGAGCCCACCACGGTCAGAGCCAACGCCGCCAGTACCGGGCCACGGCCCAGCACGCGGATCTCGGCCATCACCCCGTCGCTTTTCGGCAGCGGCACATTAGGCAGTGCGTACCACAGCGTCGTCATCGCAATCAGCCCCAGGCCCGCAATGCCCCAGAAGGCCGTACGCCACCCCAGCAATTCGCCAAACCAGGTGGCCAGCGGCACACCGCCGATGGTCGCCAACGTCAGCCCCATGAACATGGCCGCCACGGCCCCTGCCCGTTTTTCAGGCGGCACCACGCTGGCCGCAACGATCGAACCAATGCCAAAGAACGCGCCATGGTTGAGCGAGGTCACCACGCGGGCAACCATCAGGCTGGCGTAGTCGGTCGCCAGGGCCGACATCAGGTTACCCAGGGTGAAAATGGCCATCAGCCCGATCAGCAGGTAACGCCGTGGCACCCTGCCGGTGGCCAAAGTCATCAGCGGGGCACCGATCAGCACGCCGAGGGCGTAGGCACTGACCAGCAGCCCGGCTGCGGGGATCGAAACGCCAAGGTCAGTGGCAATACTGGGCAACATGCCCATGGGAGCGAACTCGGTGACGCCGATGCCAAAGGCACCGATGGCGAGTGCGACGAGGGGTGGATTGATGCGCATGAAACGGCTCCTTATCTGTGCCTGAAATGCTACGATCCGTTTCATGCGGGCACTAGTCTGCATTTTTGCCAACCACCTTTGCGCACGAGGCACAAATGGACGTCACCGGAAGGTCTGGAGAGATGGAGATTTTTGCCAAGGTGGCGCAAGAAGGCAGCTTGTCTGCGGCGGCACGCGCGCTGGGGCTGACGCCGTCGGCTGTCAGCCGGATCATCGCGCGCACCGAACAGCGCCTGGGCACTCGCCTGCTGTTGCGCACCACCCGCGCCATTACGCTGACCCCCGAGGGCGACGCCTACCTGCGCGGCGCACGGCGCATCCTGGCCGACCTGGATGAGGTCGAGGATGCCATCACCGACCAAGGTGTACCGCGGGGCCGGCTGCGGGTCAGTGCCGCACTGGGCCATGCGCGGCTGACGGTGGTGCCTTTGCTGGCGCAGTTCAGCGCCTTGTACCCGCAAGTGCTGGTCGACCTTACCTTAAGCGACGAAGTGGTCGACATCGCCGGCGGCCAGGCCGATGTCGCGCTGCGTTTCGGCCATCTGCCGGACAGCTCGCTGAGCGCCCGCTACATTGGCGACACCGGCCAAGTGATCGTCGCCTCGCCCGACTACCTGCAACGCTGCGGTACCCCGGTGGAACCTGAAGACCTGGCCCGCCACAACTGTTTGCGCTTCAACTTCCGCCGCGCTGAAGCCGACTGGCCGTTTCGCCGGGACGGGCAGGCCTTTGCCCTGAAAGTCACCGGTAACCTGGAGTGCAGCAGCGGCGAGGCACTGGCCCAATTCGCCAGGCTGGGGGCCGGCATCGCGCGCATCGGCACCTTCACAGTGGCCGATGACCTCAACAACGGGCAACTGGTGCCCGTGCTGGAAGCCTACAACCCCGGTGACCGCGAGCCGATACACGCCGTATTCGTCGGTGGCCCGGCGATGCCGGCACGGGTGCGGGTGTTCGTGGACTTCCTGGTCCAGCATCACCAGGGCTGGCCAACCCGCCACGAACAGCCACGATTTACACCCTGAGCGCAATTCAAGCGCATATTTCTGCGTTGCACGCGAACACTTAGCAACCCCGCCTGAACGCCTTGCGATAGCATTGGATCCAATCGTTACCCCTGCTCGCCACATACGGCCCGAGGAGATTGGCATGCAAGCTTTGGGAATGGACTACCGACACGGCGAAGTGGTTGCCAGCCACTGCCATGCCGAAGATCAACTGATGTATGCCGCCAACGGCGTGATGCGCGTGTGCAGCGATGGCGGCAACTGGGTGATACCGCGCGGGCAGGCGCTGTGGATACCAGCCGGCATGAGCCACGAAGTGCGCATGCAAGGCGAAGTGGCGATGCGCACCTTGCTGCTGGGGTCGCACGTCACTCGCTGCCATGTGATCGCGGTCTCCGGCCTGCTGCGCGAGTTGATCCTGGCGGGGTCACGGATGTTGCAACGCGACGAGCCGCTGGGCGAGCACGCTCGGGCACTGATCCAACGAGAACTGGAAACGGCCGAGCGCATCGACGCCTTCGTGCCAGTACCGCAGCATGCGCGGCTGCGCGCCTGGTGCGAGGGGTTTCTCGAAGACCCGGCCCAGGACCTGACGCTAGAACAGTGTGGCGCGCAGTTGAACATGAGTGCCCGCACCCTGGCGCGGTTGTTCCAGCGTGAGGTGGGGATGTCGTATGGCGAGTGGCGGGCCCGAACCCGCATGATCCTCAGCCAGCAGTGCCTGGCCGATGGCAAGCCGATCCTGAACGTGGCGCTGGAGCACGGCTACCAGAGCGCCAGCGCATTCGCCGCGATGTTCAAGCGCATCCTTGGCTACAACCCCAGCGCCTGGCAAATCAGCGTGCTCGGCACCGGCACCGCGCCCACGCACTGACCGCCAAGGCTGAGGTTGTCCCAGTTGCGCGCACGGTTGTCCCGCTTGCGGCAGCGGGGCCGCCCTGCCGCTCGATAAGCTGGCTTCACGACCCCTCATACGACTTTGCGTGATGCCAATACGATCCCTTTCCTGCCCTGCCGGGCGCGCCGCCGCCCTTGGCTTGTTCGGCGTGCTGACGGCTTGCACCGGGCACCCCACAAACGCCGTGCCCCCCACTGCATTTCAGGCAACCCCTGCACTGCACCTGCCTGCCGGCGTCAGCGACCAGGCGCTGCCCGCGCGCTGGTGGGCGCTGTACCAAGACCCGCAGCTCAATGCCTGGGTGCTGCAAGCCTTGGCGCACAACCAGGACCTGGCGCAGGCCGAAGCCAATGTGCAGGCCATGCTCGCCGGCATTGGCGAGTTCGATGCCCGGCGCTGGCCGTCCACCTCCATTGGCATGGGCGCGAGCTATGGCAAGAGCGCCGATGACCAGACCCTGGCCGAGGCGACCGACAGCCATGCGCCCTCGCAATGGGCCTTCAACCCGGCCATCGAGCTGGCTTACCAGGTCGATGTGTGGGGCCAGGTGCGCGCCGCCATCGAGCGGGCACGGGTGCAGGCCGAGGCCAGCCGCGATGCCCTGGACCTGGTGCAGCTGCACGTGGTCAGCCAGACCACCCGCGCCTACATCGACCAGTGCGTGTACGGTGCCCGCATCGCCGCAGCCAGGCAGTCCCTGAACACCCTGGAGCGCAGTGTGCAGCTCAGCGACCGCCAGCGGCAGGCCGGGGTCGCTACGGAGCTCGATAGCGTGCGCCTGCTGGGGTTGCGCGAGCAGGTGCGGGCGCAGCTGCCGATGCTGGAGGCGCGCCGGCAGGTGGCGCTGTACGAACTGAGCATGCTCAGTGGCCAGGACCCAACAACGCTCACGGACGACACCGACACCTGCCAGCGCATCCCGACTCTCGCCGCGCCGTTGCCCGCTGGCGACGCCTGGCGCCTGCTCGAACGCCGGCCCGACGTGCGCAAGGCCGAGCGCGAACTGCAGGCTGCCGCCCTGGAAGTCGATATCGTCAAGGCCGACCTGTATCCGAAAGTCAGCTTCGGTGCCTCGTTGACCTCGTCGGACCACCACCTTGCCAACCTGGGTGACAGCCGCGCGGTGATGTTTGCCATCGGGCCGTTGATCAGCTGGGAATTCCCCAATATCAAAGCCAACCGCGCACGGGTGAACAAGGCCCAGGCCTTGCAAAACGCGCAGGTCGCTCATTACCGCGGGGTAGCGCTGGCCGCCCTCAAGGATGTGCGCCAGGCGCTGGCGCGCCTTGAGGGTGAGCGCCAACGGGCCTTGGCCCTGGGTGCGGCCCTGGCGCAAGGCGAGCGTGGCTTTGCCCTCGCGCAACGCAACTACCAGGCAGGCACCGTTGATGCATTGGCGTTGCTCGACAGCGAGCGCGACCTGATCCAGGTCAGGGCCAGCCACGTCGTGGCCCAAGGCCGCCTGGCGCGTGCCCAAATCAACCTGTTCCGCGCCCTGGGCGGGCGCTGGCAGTCGTCACCAGCACCGGCCCCAAACCAGGTGCACCGCTCCGCCCCCGAGACTGGAAGCCAATCATGAATGTTGCCGTTAGCAAAAACCCGCTGCCCGATGACCAGGCCCAGGCAGTTGCCACCGCCCCCAGGCCTACCCGTCGCCGCCTGGCGCTGTACGCCGGTGGTGGCCTGACGGTGCTGGCAGCACTGGCATTCAGCGGGTACTGGTTGACCACGGGGCGCTACCTGGAAACCACCGATGACGCTTACGTGCGCGCCGACTGGGTGGCCTTGAGCGCGCGCGTGGCCGGCTATGTGGCCAAGGTGGAAGTGGAGGACGACCAGGCCGTCAAGGCCGGCGATGTGCTGGTGCACCTGCAGCACCGCGACTACCGCGCCCGCCTCGAACAGGCCACTGCTGGCGTGGCCGAAGCGCACGCCGCGCTGGCCGCCGCCCAGGCAGGCCAGCAAGTGGCCGCCGAACGCATCAATCAGCAGCAGCAGGCCATCGTCCAGGCTGAAGCGGCCGTGCACAGTGCCAACGCCGAGCGCCAGCGCAGCGAGCTGGACATGCAGCGTTACCGTGGCTTGGTGCGCGATGACGCAGCCACTGTGCAGCGCTTGGAAGCCGCCCACGCCAACGCCGTGCAAGCCGGTGCCGCCCTGCAAGGCGCGCAGGCACATTTGCGTGAACAGCGCTCGCAGCTGGCGATGGCCAAGGCACAGGCATTGGCGGCCGATGCCCAGATCAAGCAACGGGCAGCGGGCCTGAGCCGTGCCCAGGCCCGGCAGGCGCTGGCCGACCAGGATGCACAGGACACCGTCCTGCGCGCGCCCATCGACGGCGTGGTCGGCCAACGCCGCGTGCGCGCCGGGCAGTACGTGGTGCCTGGCCAGCCGCTGCTGGCGGTGGTGCCGTTGCAACAGACCTACGTGGTTGCCAACTACAAGGAAACCCAGCTGGCACACATGCGCCCGGGGCAACCGGTGCAGGTCCGTGTCGACAGCTTCTCCAGCCAGCCTGTGCAAGGCCACGTGGCCAGCTTCTCGCCGGCGTCCGGTAACGTCTTCGCGCTGCTGCCATCGGACAACGCCACTGGCAACTTCACCAAGATCGTCCAGCGTTTTCCGGTGCGCATCGTCCTCGACCGGCCGGCAGACGGCCTGCAGATACTGCCCGGCATGTCGGTGGTGACCACGGTCGACACCCGCCCCGTGGAGCCTGCCGATGAGCAGTGAGCAACGCGTACCGTTACGCGCCTGGGTGGCCGTGTTCGGCGGCCTGCTCGGCTGCTTCATGGCCGGCATGAATGTGCACGTTACCAGCGCGGCGCTGCCCGAGATCCGCGGCTCGCTGGGCGCGAGCTTCGAGGAAGGCTCGTGGATTTCCACCGCCTACCTGGTGGCGGAAATCGTCATGATTCCGCTGACAGCCTGGCTGGTCGAAGTGTTTTCCATGCGCCGGGTGATGTGGACGGGTTCGTTCATCTTCCTGCTGGCGTCGATCGCCTGCTCGTGGGCACCCAACCTTGAGGCGATGATCACCCTCAGGGTGATTCAGGGCGCTGCCGGCGCCGTGCTGATCCCCCTCTCCTTCCAGCTGATCATCACCGAACTGCCCGCCAGCAAGATGGCCATGGGTATGGCCCTGTTCAGCCTGGCCAACAGCGTGGCCCAAGCGGCCGGCCCTTCCATTGGCGGCTGGTTGACCGATGTCTATTCGTGGCGTTGGATCTTCTACCTGCAGCTGTTCCCCGGTATCGCCTTGCTGCTCGCCATCGCCTGGTCGATCGAGGCCAAACCCTGCAACTGACCCTATTGCGCCGTGGCGACTGGCTGGGCATCACGGCCATGGTCGTTGGCCTGGGCGGCCTGCAGATCGTGCTGGAAGAAGGCGGCCGGCTGGACTGGTTCGGCTCAACGTTCATTGTCGGCATGTCAATCATCGCCGGCCTGGCGCTGGCGGTGTTCGTCTATACGCAGCTGTACGGCCAGCGCGCGTTCATCAACTTGCGCTTGCTGGGGCGGTACAACTTCGGGGTGGCCAGCGTTGCCATGTTCATCTTCGGCGGGGCTACCTTTGGCCTGGTATTTCTGGTGCCCAACTACCTCTCCCAACTGCAGGGCTACAGCGCCCGCGACGTGGGGGTGGCGCTGATCGCCTATGGCGTGGTGCAGCTGCTGCTGGCACCGTTGATGCCACGGCTGATGGCCTGGACCAGCGCCAAGTTCATGGTGGCCAGCGGTTTTCTGATCATGGCTGCCGGCTGCTGGCTGGGCGCGAGCCTGACAGTCGACAGCGCCGACAACGTCATCATCCCATCCACGGTGGTACGCGGCATTGGCCAGCCGTTCATCATGGTGGCGCTGTCGGTACTGGCGGTGGCGGGGTTGGAAAAGCGAGAAGCGGGCTCCGCTTCAGCGGTGTTTTCCATGCTGCGCAACCTCGGGGGCGCCATCGGCACTGCGGCGCTGACGCAGATCGTGGCCACGCGCGAGCGTTACCACAGCGAGCGCATTCACGAGCATGTGACGGTGTTTGCGCCCAGCGTTCAGGAGCGCATCAGCCAAACCGTGCAGAACTGGCTGCCGGCCCAGCAGCAGGCGCTGGAGGGGTTGGCGGCGACCATTCGGCGGGAGGCCTACCTGATGGCTTACAGCGATGCGTTCTACCTGGCGTGCCTGGCGCTGATCGGCTGCGCGGTGGCGGCGCTGGTGCTGCGGACCAGGCAACCGGCTTGACCCCACACTGAAAACGGCCCGCACACGCGGGCCGCCTTCATTTGGGCAGGCAGCAGCCTTCAATCGGCGAATTGAATCACCATGCGGCCTTTGATCTTGCCCGCTTGCATCTCTTCGAAGATGTCATTGATGTCTTCGATCGGGCGCAGGGTCACCTTCGGCACCACCTTGCCTTGGGCGGCAAACTCGAAGGCTTCGTGCAGGTCCTGGCGGGTGCCGACCAGCGAACCGACGACCTCGATACCGTCGAGTACCAGGCGTGGAATATCCAGGCTCATGGCTTCTGGCGGCAGCCCCACAGCCACGAGGCGACCGCCCGCGCGCAGTGCATCCACTGCAGAGTTGAACGCGCTCTTGGCCACTGCCGTGACCACGGCAGCATGGGCGCCCCCGGTCTTGGCCTGGATGACTTTCGCGGCGTCTTCGTCGCGCGGGTTGACCACCAGGTCGGCGCCCATTTCACGGGCGAAGGCCAGTTGATCATCGTTGACGTCGATGGCAATGACCCGGGCGTTGAAGACGTTTTTGGCGTACTGCAGGGCAAGGTTGCCCAGGCCGCCAAGGCCGTAGATGGCCAGCCATTGCCCAGGGCGGATATTCGATGATTTCACCGCTTTGTAGGTGGTCACGCCGGCGCAGGTGATGCTGCTGGCGGCCGCTGAATCCAGCCCATCCGGGACTTTAACCGCATAGTCGGCCACCACGATGCACGCCTCGGCCATGCCACCGTCGACCGTGTAGCCGGAGTTTTTCACCTCACGGCACAGCGTTTCGTTGCCGCTGTTGCAATATTCGCAGTGCCCGCAGCCCTGGAAGAACCACGCCACACTGGCCCGGTCACCCGGCTTGAGCGACGTGACACCCGGCCCCACTTCCACGACCACGCCAATCCCTTCGTGGCCCAGAATCACACCCGTCTTGTCGCCGAAATCGCCATTCTTGACATGCAGGTCGGTATGGCAAACGCCACAGCACTGCATCTTCAGCAACGCTTCACCGTGCGCCAGCGGCCGCAGTGTTTTCTCCACTACGTCCACGCGACGCCCTTTGGCAACGACAGCAGCTTTCATAAACACCTCCGTGTCTGTCTGAGTGAGCTTGAGAGAATGCTCGGATCAGCATAGTGGCGGATGGAGGAAGAGGCGTTGCTTCAGGTCAGGTTTTGAACGGGGAGCGGGTTTACCCTAATGCCAGTCAGTTATGCCCAATGGGTCCGCTGCGCGGCCCATCGCAGGCAAGCCAGCTCCCACAGGGTGAGCGGGGCTCTCGAGAATTACGCCTTGCCTGTAGGAGCTGGCTTGCCAGCGATGGGCTGCGCAGCAGCCCAATGAATGCCGGTAAAGCTAAACGTTTGCCGTAAACAGTGGCGATGGGCCGCAGAGCGGCCCGGTAGGGTCAGTCGACGCGCACGAACACTTGCTTGGCCATGTTGTTGCCACCAATCGACTCAAGACGCTTGCCACCGTCCAGCACGCGGACGTTGATCAGCGCGACACCGTTGGCATCACGGGCTACCACCACGTCGTCCTTGCGCTCCCACTCGTCGACCTTGATCTTGTTGCCTGCGGCAATGATGTAGTCGCTGGAGAACTCGACCGTCTGCTTGCCTGCGCTGTAGCCCATCACGCTGGTCGTGGCCTCGTAGGTGCCATCCAGCGCGTCGTTGCCGCAGCCAGCCAGTACACAGAACGGCAGTGCTGCCAGCACGTATTTGAAGTGACGCATAGGTAATCCTTGTCTGTAAATCCTGAAAGAAACAATCAACCCTTGGCGGTGCCCACCAGGGAGTCGATCAACATCGCCGAGGCCGTGTCGCCGTTTTCCAGCACCAGCTGGCGAATCGATTTGCCGAACGCCGCCAGCGGCGTGTCGAAGGTGAAGTCGGACTTGCCCTGGTAGCTGGCAGCGAAGCGGATCACGTTCTCGGACCAGCCCACACGCTGCCCGGCTGCGGCCAGGTTGTAGCTGTTGAAGAAGGCCGCGGCCACCGGCGTGGTGCCATCGACATCGGCTGCATTCAGGTCAGCGCCCGCCGCGACCAGCGCGTCGGCGTAGCTGTGGTTACGCTGGGCCATGCAGGCATGCAGGGCCGTCTCGCCGCCGTAGGCCTTGGCGTTGACGTCGCTGCCCTTGAGCAGTGCCTGGAACAGCGCTTCAGGCTGCTGGCCGGCGCCATGGCGGCGTTGCAGGCTGCCGGCTTGCTGGCAGAACACCGACAGCGCAGTGTCGCCGTAGACGTTGTGCGCCTTCAGGTCTTCCTTGCCCGCCAGGGTGATCATGTGCGCGAAGCTGCACGAGCTGTAGTCGCTGCCCGCCAGGCAGTTCATCAGGCGCGTGTTGCCGTTGATATCCCGCCCCATCGGGTCGGCGCCAACCGAGATCAGGTACTCGTAGGCGTTATCGGCGACCACGGTGATCAGCGGCTTGTTCTCGTAATGCAGGCGTTGATTGACATTGATGCCGGCGCTTTTCAGCAAGTAGGCGAAGGCGTCGAGGTCCTTGATCTCTTTTGCCCAGTCCGACGTACGCGCCTGCCCCTGGGCGGCGTCCCACAGGCGCATGGCCATGGGCGAGGTGTCTGGCGGGCTATCGACATCACGTACCTGGGCCGAGCCAGGCTGATAGTTGACCCACACACCAGCCTGCTTGTCATCCTTGTAGCTGCCCTTTTCGGACACCGTGCCGGCAGGCCAGCCGCGAATGAAGTACACCTCGTACAGGCCGTTCTTTTTACCTGCGCTGTACTCGACCTTTGTGGCCGGCAGCGACGTGCCATCCGTGAACGACGTCCAGGTCTCACGCACGCCATCGAGCTCGCCAGCCTTGTAGGTCGCGCGGTCCTTCAGTGTGCCCTGGTAGTCATAGTGCTCCACCAGGCCATCGAGCTTGCCGGAGCCATCGCTGGCGAAGGTTTCCAGCAAGGTGAGCTTTTGCTGGCCATCGACCACCTTCCACTCGCGTTGGGTGCCGACACGGATCGCGCGCTTGCGGAAATCAACGGTCGGGATCTCTGTGCTGTCACTGACCTGCAAGCCTGTGGCGCAGTCGTAGTGCTGCTCGCTGCGGCGCCCGCCCTCGAGGGTGATGACGTTGTCCAGGTGATCGGCGAACTCGCCCTTGCACCAGGTTTTCTTGGGCCCGACGAACGCACCGTCCTGCAACTGACCTTCAACCAGCAGTTTGCCGTCCTGGTCGAACTCCTTCCATTCCCCGACCACTTTGCCGTCTTCGACCTTGAACGCCTGCAGCACCCGGTCACCCACCTTGTGCACCACGGTGCCGTTCAACCGCTCGCCCGACTTGCGCTCCAGGTACAGCGCATGCGGCGACCCGACAGTGCCGGTGTAGCTGGTGACTTCGTCGAAGTTGTATTCGGAGTTGCAACCTGCCAAGGCGGAGGCCAGGGCACAGAGAACGAAACGCTTTTTCATGAATATCCTTGTTGAAATGCGTGCAGCCTGTTGCGGGGCATGGCTTCGCCAACGACCAGCAATGGCCTGGGTGCAACGGAGTTAATGCAATGCGCAAAATGGCGGGCAGTGCCGCTGGAGGACATCGGCTAGAAACGCATCAAGAAACTTGCCTTTCCATGGTTAACCGCTCTGGAATGCGGGTTTCGGCGGAATTATACATAGTAGCCTAACGATGGCAACGCTAATGATCTGTGCCGCGTTTGCAAGCATGCGCCTTCCCTGTGGGCTTGCCCGCGAAGGGGCGCGGAGCGGCCCCAATTAACCATCACCCGCCTGCATACCCGTATACTCGTCAACTGCACCCCTCAAGGAGCACGTTCAATGCCCTACCCCATCGAACACAAGCTGGTCATTGGCGTGGCCTCCAGTGCACTTTTCGACCTCACCGTGTCTGACGACATCTACAAGGCCGACGGCGTCGAGGCTTACCGGCAGCACCAAGAGCAAAACCTGGATGACCCCTTTCCGAGGGGCGTTGCGTTCCCCTTCATCCGTCGCTTCCTCAGCATCAACCAGGCCTTCCCCGACCAACTCCCCGTGGAAGTGGTGTTGCTCTCGCGCAACTCGCCCGAAACCGGCTTACGCGTGTTCCGCTCCATCAGCCACTACGCCCTGGACATCACCCGCGCCGCCTTCATGTCCGGCCGCTCGCCCCACGAGTACATCCCGGCCTTCAACGCTTCGTTGTTTCTCAGCGCCAACGAAGACGACGTGCAGCGCGCCATCGACGCCAGCTACCCCGCTGGCCTGGTGCTGCCGACGCGCATCTACGACGACGAGATCGACACCGAGCTGCGCGTGGCCTTCGACTTTGACGGCGTGATCGCCGATGACGAAGCGGAAAGCGTGTACAAGCAGAACGACAACCTGGACGACTTCCAGGCCCACGAGCGGGCCCGCAAGGCCATCCCCCACCAGCCCGGGCCACTGGCAGACCTGTACCGCAAGCTCTCCCACATTCGCACGCTCGAAGACCAGAAGCTGGCACAAGACCCGAACTACAAACGCATCTTGCGCATCGCCATCGTGACCGCGCGCAATGCGCCGTCGCACGAGCGGGTGGTGACCACGTTGAAGGATTGGGGTGTGTCGCCGGATGAGTGTTTCTTCCTAGGCGGTATGGAAAAACCCCGGGTGTTGTCGATTCTCAAACCCCACGTGTTCTTCGATGATCAACGCAGCCACCTGCAATCACCGGCCGGCGACCTGCCGATGGTGCATGTGCCGTTTGGGGTGGCAAACAGAAGTGGGCCGAAGCGGCTTTCGAAAGAGCCAGTGGAAACACCACAAGGCAATGCACTGGTGAAACTTGATTAGCCCTAGCCGGCCAGCGAGTTGGTAAACTCCGGCCGCAGCATTTGCCGATAACAGGAGTTTACGGATGCCATTTCCACTGACGGAACACACAGCATTGCTGGCCCTCAAGGGCGTAGGGCCAACCGTTGTCGCTCGCCTTGAGCAGATGGGGATTGATTCGCTGGCGATGCTTAGCGAAGCGAATGTCGATGACATTTTGGCCCAGGCATCAGCGGCCGTTGGCTCCACATGCTGGAAGAACAGCCCCCAGGCGCGGGCTGCGATCAATGCGGCTATTCAGTTGGCGAAGGAAACCCAGTTGAGTGCATCGGGGGCGCGAGCGTGAGTTGCCCTATTCGCTTGGCGAATGCAGACGATGCCGAGGGCATAAGCCGAGTCGTGATAGCGGCCTTACGCGGGTCGAACGCGGCTGACTATGATGCCGAGACTATCTTGCGCATCGAGGCGTCTTTCAGTGCGGCGGCCATTCTTGAGAGCCTGACTCGGCGGTTGGTGTTTGTGGCATTGATTGAGGATGAGGTGATTGCCACGGCCAGTCTTGACGGGGATGTGGTCAAAAGTGTGTTTGTCGAACCCCAGCATCAAGGGCTTGGGGTCGGGAAACAGATGATGGCAGTGATCGAAGATGAAGCGATTGCGCGTGGGCTGAAGGTGTTGCGTGTGCCCTCCTCCATTGCGGCGGAAGGGTTTTATGCGGGGTTGGGGTTTTGCAAAGTGCGGGATGCGTTTTATGGGGAGGAGCGGACGGTTGTCATGCAGAAAACGCTTCCAGCCTTTGACCCTTCAGGCAGGTCGCGTTTTGTGTGAGATCACCTAGCACTTGCGCTGCTATTTGCCGATCGAATGCGGCTGTGATTGGGGCTGCTGTGCAGCCCCCTTGGCCCCACCCTGGGCTCTATTGTTGCCGGTGTACGAGACATACGCCGAGCCATCAGGGTTAGCTAAGTTATCGCCCGGGGTTGCATGACAGCCCCGAACAGCCCAGCCTCACTCAGCACCCGGCGGGATTCCATCCTTGTTCTTGTCCTTAAGCTTGGCCTTTTCCTCTTCCGTGGAATGCGCCGGTACTTGGCTTTGTTGCTTCTGGTCGTCTTTGCGCTCAGTCATCGTGCTGCCCTCTGGTTGATGTTCGTTAGGCACCCCTGCAGTTGGGCAGTTCAAATATAGGGGCGCAGCACCACGGCGGTGGGTTGCCCCTCCACGCCGATAAAAACGCATTACCTCATGGCCGCATCAAAGGCTCGATACCGATCCATTTCTTCACAGGTTGGTAGCAGAGTTTGATCGGTGGAATCGGCAGTTTCTGGCCTTGGACCTCCAACGCGCCCAGGTGGATAGTCCACTTGGAATGGGCATCGAACTTGTCCGTTTGGAAAATCACATAGGCGGAGCCGTAGCGTTTGTTGTTGGTGATCTTGGGGATGTTGCGGTGTACTTCGTCGCTGTTGATGTCGTAGGGCGATGGGCGCGCGGCGGTTGGGTAAACGATCGGATAGTCGTAGGTTTTGTCGATGCCCAGGTACACCTCGGGCCGCGCCTGCAGGCGTGAGCCATCTTCGAAGGTGATATAAGCCTGGCGACTGTCGTAGAGGACCGGGATCGGTGGCTCGCCGCGGTTGGAGCTGGACGATGGGCGCTGGCGGTTTTTGTTGTAGGCGATCAGTTGCACATAAAATTCACGCCGCGCGTATTTCTCGCCGGGGTATTCAACGTGCAGGACTTGCTCGATTGGCCGGTCGCTCCAGTGGGCGGCGTGGTCGTAGAGGTAGGTTTCCAGGTAGAGGGTGGTCTCCCCTTGCGGGCCTGGCACTTTGAAGTGGAATTCGGATTGGCAAAGGTCTGCGTAGGCGGGGCGCTCGCGCTTCCAGGGGACGCAGGCGGCGAGTGTGGCCACTGCCAGCAATAGCATGAGCGATTGGGTGCATTTCACGTTGGACATAACCCTCCTTGGTTCGCGTTTTCTGTACGCTAGGACCGCCGATCTGGCTCAGGGGTTCAGGCCTCTGACCTGAGTGCAGCTTTAATCAGTAGGCAACCGTTTTCAAGTGACAGTCACGCAGGGAACCCGGCAGGAAAGCCCCTCCATGGAACGTAGAACAGCCCACGCAGCCACCTCGGACTGGGTCATACGCAGCGCTCAACCCGGCAGCGTAGAGCGGATCGAAGCATGGTTCGGTAGCCATGGCTACGATCCGCATCGTCACGACACCTACTCGATCGGCCGCACCCTCGCCGGCGTACAGAGCTTTCACTACAAGGGGACGCTGTGCCACGGCGTACCGGGTAATACGCTGGTCCTGCACCCTGACGAAGTGCATGATGGCATGGCCGGTACGGATGCGGGCTTTCGCTACCGCATGGCCTACATCGACCCGGCGCTGATCCAAAACGTGCTCAGCGGTGAGCCGTTACCCTTCATTGCTGGCGGGCTGTCCAGCGACCCGCGCCTGTACCGCGCCAGTGAAGCCTTCGTGCAGGCACTGGACCACCCGCTGGAAACACTGGAAGAGCAGGACGCCGTCTATGACCTGACCATGGCCTTGCGTGCGGTCGGCGGCAAGCCACGCGGTCGCAAACGCCTGGACTACCGCTCGGCCGAGCGCGCCCGGGCATTCATCATGGAGCACTTGCACCTGGGCATCACCCTGGAGATGCTCGAACAGGCCAGCGGGCGCGAGCAATGGAGCTTGTCACGGGACTTTCGCGCCCTTTACGGCACCAGCCCCTACCGCTTTGTCACGCTGCGGCGCCTGGACACTGTTCGGCGGCTGATGCTGGATGGCTTTTCGCTGGTCGATGCAGCCCTGGCTGCGGGCTTTCACGATCAAAGCCACATGACCCGACACTTTACCCGCTGCTATGGCGTGTCACCGTTGCGCTGGCTGGAACGGCTGCGGCCTGCGCGCTGACTTGCAGGATCGTACAAGAGCGGCGCGCTTCGGGTCCGATAGGCTGACTACCTCAACTACAGAGGGTCCGTCATGACCAACGCCAACTTGCAACCTGTAAACCTGGCCCAAAAGGCTTCGCTGATCGATCGACAGTGGAGCCCGAGGGTGGTCGCCGAAATGAACGACTACCAGTTCAAGGTCGTGCGAATCGAGGGTGAATTCATCTGGCACTCGCACCTAGAGACCGACGAAGCATTTCTTGTGCTTGAAGGCACGTTGCGCATCGACCTGCCCGAAGACTGCGTCTATGTGAACCCGGGCGAACTGTATGTGGTGCCACGTGGGGTGGAGCACAGGACAGCGGCCCAGGGGGAAGCGAAACTGATGATGATCGAGCCTCGCGGCGTGCTGAATACCGGCCATGAAGGGGGTGAGCGTACAGCCTTGAACGACGTGTGGATCTGAGTCGGTGCTGCTTCAGGGCGGCATTATTCAGGGCGCTTCAAGCGCAGCTGGATGAGCCGCTGTGGCCCTGGGTGGATTGATCGCGACCTGAACGCTCTTTCGGGACTCTCACATTCTTGGTGTGCGGTCCGGTAACAGCCGGCCGTCGAGTAGCCGTGGCTGCATGCCTGGAATGCCCTTTCGGTAGGTCATTTTTTTGTAAATGTTCAGTAAATTATTTTTCACATTTTCTTTTAAACAATTCTCATTTGCGTTAGTGTCCTGCCCCGATTGCATTCTGCCCCTGGAATCCAACCGCTCGACAAGGACTGTTTCACGATGCCATGCCCACCTTTTTCCCGTGCCCTGCTCACCGTCGCACTGCTCACCGCGACTGCCGTCCAGGCCGAGGAAGCCCATGAGCTTGAACCGCTCCCCGCCACAGAATTGGAAGCTTCGTTCGTCACCGCCACGGGCGGCGGCACTGATGTGCGCGACGCGCCAGCCAGTGTCAGCGTCATTACCCGGGAAGAGATCGAGCGACAGCCGGTCTACGACCTGAACACCCTGCTACGCCGCATACCCGGCGTCACCGGGGGCTACGGCCCGGTGGGCGAACAGTCGAAGATCAAGCTGCGCGGCCTCGACGACAAATACACCTTGATCCTGGTGGACGGTAAACGCGTCGGCAGTTCCGCCGACACCCATTACCGCCGTGATCTGGGTCGCCAGGACATCAACTGGATCTCGCCGAACATGATTGAGCGGATCGAGATCGTGCGCGGGCCGATGTCATCGTTGTATGGGTCAGACGCCATGGGCGGCGTGATCAATATCATTACCCGCAAAGTGTCCCGTGAGTGGAGCGGCTCGCTCAACGTCAACACCACGATCCCCGAAGACTCCGACCGTGGTCAGACCAACCAGACCAGCGTTAACCTTTCTGGCCCTGTCACCGACTCCCTGGGGCTGCGCCTGGGCGCGAACCTGACTCGGCGCGCTGCCGACGAAGCCGCGCCGCGCCTCGATGCATTAGGTGACTTCGTTTACAACGACGGCGCCGGCGGCGCCAAAGACCACAGCGTCAACGCGTTGCTTAATTGGCAGATCAACGAGAACCATGAGTTGTCCTTCGAAGCGATCCAAGGCGTAGAGCGTTCGTGGTCGTCGAAAAAAACCTACGGCGACTGGGGTGACACGGTAGGTGAAGCCTTCGGTGCCGGACGGCTCACACGTGATAGCTTCGTGGTCTCTCACCACGGCGACTGGGGCTTTGGCACCTCGCGTATCGACGCTTACCTGAACAAGTTCAACAACGACCTCAGCGAGGGCAAGGCTAACTCGGAAGAAAAAATCGTCGAGGGTAGCCTTAACATCCCGTTTGACCTGTTGGTAAACCAGCGCCTCACCGTTGGCGGCCAGTGGAAACGTGAGCAACTGACCAACACCGACACGCTAGGCACCGTACCCGTTGATTACCAAGGGGCAGCGGTGGGCGGCGCGGACCTTGAGGGCGACTACTCTGCGCTGTTCGTCGAGGATGAGCTGTTTCTGCTCGATAACCTATCGCTGACGTTGGGGAACCGCTTCGACCACAGCGACGAATACGGCAACCATAACAGCCCACGTGCTTACCTGGTCTATCACCCTCACCCTGACTGGACGGTGCGCGGTGGCGTGTCACGAGGCTTCCGTGCCCCCAGTCTGAAAGAAGGCAGTGCTGGCGCGGCGACCAACTCGGGCGGTCGCGGTTGTACATCGCTACGCCCACTGGGTTACGTCACCGGCAGTTGCTGGATGGCAGGCAACCCGAACCTGCGCCCAGAAATCAGCACCAATAAGGAGATTGGCGTCTCCTTCGACCGCGACGGTTGGGAGGCCAGCCTCACTTACTTTCACACCGACTTCGAGGACAAAATCGAGTACGCGCCGCTGGGGTATTTCCAGGGCCGCTGGTGGACCATGCTTGAAAATGCTGAGGAGGCCCGCACCCGCGGCTGGGAAGGCAGCACCAAAGTGCCGTTGTGGGAAAATGCCAGCTGGCGCACCAACGCCACCTACATGCTCGAAAGCCGCAACCTGTCGACCGGTGAAGACCTGATCAGCTCGCCGAAACTGTCGTTGTTCAGCGCCATTGACTGGCAGATCACTGAACGGATCGGCACAGAATTGTCAGCTCAGCACGTGGGCAAGCAACGCGGCCTGGGCACCGACTTCGTCAAGTCGTACACCACGTACGATCTGACCGCCAACTGGTCAGCCACCCGCTGGCTGACCCTGAACGTCGGCGTGCAGAACCTACTGGATGAAGACCCACGTGATGACTCGACCAGCTTTTACGTGCCCGGTCGGGCGTATTTTGCCGGGATAACCACCTACTTCTAATTGGCAGCGGACAACCCAGAATTCGCGCGTTTATACGAATTCTGGGTTAGTTGAGTGAGGCGCCGTCGGCGCTCAAGCCGCAGCGACCCGTTCGCCATCACCGCTGACCTCGAATTGCCCCACCAGCTTCTGCAGCTTGCCAGCATCCACCTTTACCTTCTGCGCGCTGTTTTGCAGCACCACAGCGGTCTGGCGCATCTCGCTGGAGGAGTGGTTAACCTGCTCGATGGTCTTGCCATACTCGATGCTGCGGCGGTTGAGCTGCTGAATGATGGCGAACATGCCCTCCACCGCCTGGTGAAGTTGCACGTTCTCCGACGACGCATCCTCAGCCAGGCGCAAACTATCATCGACGTTCTGCACGCCCTCCTCCATAAAGCTCACCGCTTGCTGCGTTTCGTTCTGCAGGCCTTCGACCATGTGCCGGATATCGTCGGCCGCCCGCGCGGTGCGGGCCGCCAGACTGCGCACCTCATCGGCTACTACCGCGAACCCACGGCCATGCTCGCCCGCCCGCGCCGCCTCAATGGCGGCATTCAACGCCAGTAGGTTGGTCTGGTTGGTGATGTCGCTGATCAGCCCGGTGATATTGCCAATCTGCGCCATGCGGCTGTCGAGCAGCTGCACACTGGAGGCCGAGCGGGCCACCACATCGCGAATCGATTGGGTGCCCGCCTGCACAGCCAGGTACTGCTCGCGGGCACGGCTGACCACCTCGTCCATGGCCTGCTTCATGTGTTCGGCGCTGACCGAAGCCTGCTGCAGCTCACCGAGCTGCTCCTCCATGATGATCATCATCTGGTGCACCGCATCGGCCACCTCGACAGAGCTCACGCTCGCTTCCTGGCTGCGCCCGAGCATCATCTGGTTGGTGCTGCCAACCGTGCGGCTGGCCTTGACCACCTGCCCCACCACGGCATCCAGGCGGTCGATGAAACTGTTGATCCAGCGCGCCATGTCGCCACTCTCGTCATTGGCCAGGGCGCCCGTGTCCAGGCGCTGGCGCAGGTTGCCCTCACCCTCGGCGATGGTGCGCAGCACACCGCTCATGCCGTTCAACCTGGCCGCCAGGCGCCTGGGCCCGAGCACGCCGAACAGCAGCGTAGCGCCGACCATGCTAAGGGCCTGGATGGCGTCGTTCACCCCCTGTGGCAGCCCGGCGTAATGCTGCACCAGGTAATTACAGCCGAACAGCCCCACCATGGTCGCCACGTAGGGTTTCATCAACCGGTAGCTCAGCGAACGACGGCGGTAGACCTCCTCCAAGTCTGCCTCGCACATCATGCCCCAGCGGTCGAGCGACCCTGGTAACTGAAAGGTCACGCCCTTGCCGACCACCGGCACATGACGGTAGTCCGAATAACCCGGGTACGTCACGAACAGGTTGGCGCCACGCCGGATGGTTTCGCGCACACCGGGGTGCAGCTCACGCGTGGCGGGGTCGGTGAAGCGCAGCTCCAACTCGGTATGGCGCTGCACCTGCACAGTGCTCCAGGGCGTACGCACGCCGCTCTTGAGGTTTTCGCCATGGGTAAACGTCCCGTCCTCGAAGCGCGAACGGGACAAGGCGGTGCCTGGTTGCACGGTCGGGTCGAAGCGTGACTGCACCATGAACAGATAATTGTCGCCCGACTCGGCATAGATATGCCCGGCCTCGCGCTGGATCAGATCGCCCAGCACATCATTGGGGACCCGGCCACACAGGCAGCCCAGGACTTTGCCCGCGTGCCTGATTGGTTGGTAGAACATCAGCGTCACCTCATCGTGAAAACGCGACGAGGATGGGCCGATCTGCAAGGTCAACGGGTCGCTGTAGGGCCCGTGAAGAAACGGCGCTTTCAAACCATGGGCCAACGCCGCGTGCTGCTCAATCTGCGTGCTGCCACGCTTTGGCCAAGTGGATACCCTGACGTTGCCAGTGCAGTCAATCACACTCAATTCGGAAAAGTCTTCGGCCTGTGCCAGCTTGTCGAGTAATGCCGAAGGCTGCACATGAGCGAAGTCTGCTGCCAGGTATTCCGCCAACTCTGCCAGGTGATCCCATTGTTCGCGCGCCCAGTTGTGCAGCAACTGCACCCGCGTCTGGGCTATGGCTTCGAACGTCTGCTCGATTTCTGCATAGTTCGAACGATTGAGGCGGCACGCCCACCCCATGCTGAACTTGCCGGCTTTGCCGAACCAAGGGAGCCAGCCCCGCTCGCTGGATGACAACTGCATGGAACTACTTGAAAGCGACATTAAGTTCACCATAAGCGACACAGATATCAAAATGCCAGCAACTTCTACGCCAACTGTAATCCAAGCGTATTGAGGGGTAGTAGCTAGCACTGGACGCTTACTGATGGTGCATAAAGGCTGTTATTTCAGGCCACTTTGCACCCTGAAGGGGCGCGGGGAGAATGAAGGGATCGTTGTCATGGTCTGCTGCAAACGGGCAACAAAAAGCCCGCTCTAGGCGGGCTCTAACGACTATTGAGGTGTACGTTAGGAAGGTTGGAATCTCGTGTTGCAGGCATGGCACAGCCAGGTACGACGCCACTCTTCGTACTGATCATATTGCACAACGTTGTGCCGCCAGTGCCGCACAAATCCGATTACACCGATGGTGATGAACGTCACACCAATGAAGAACCTGGTCCAGTCCACTTCCCAGGACAATTTGAGCCCATCGTAGAGGATGATGCCCCCCACCACTGTAAGCACTATCGGGCCACGCAGACGTTTAGCGCCTGGAGGTGCGACGCTAGCGCTCAAGTTAGTCTGCTGGCGCCCGGTTGTTTCAACAGTTACACGCGGCCCGAATCCTGAGTGCGCCTCATGAGTGGCTTGGAAATGAGAGGTTCCGGCGGCATGAATGACAGAAAGAAGCTGTACGTTTTGACCCTGACAGTGTGGGCAGGTGATGGCACTTTGACTTACCACAAGTTCAGTCCTTTGAGATGGTAGAGGCGCGAATTTTAAACTAATTCTGAATATTCTTGCACTCACATGGAGTTACGCTTCCCTGTGCGGTGAGCGCGATACAGGTAGTTAGGCCTAACCGCTGAAAAATCAGATTTCGCCCCTTTCTTGTAGGGCATTTCCCAAAGATACTCGCGACGCCTGTACCGAAGCCGTCGCCCAGCAGGCGATGATGATGCAACCCAAGTCGCCCTCCTCCTTGTTGATCATGGCCTCAGTGCACGAACTCGAAGCCCTGCGCAGAATGCTTGAAATAGCATTGGCACAGCTGCAAATGCCGATGCGTCCGACGAGCCAGCACTGAAGTGAGATCAAACCATGGCCACCGAAGAAACCAAATTCACTGTCGGCAAAACCACCTTCTACCAAGGTGAAAACCAGACCCACCCATTGTTACGCATCGAACCCGGCATCCCCTGCCAGAGCGCCCGCGAACAAGCCTCGGAACTGATGGGCTACGCCCGCGACCTGTCCATCGACGGCCTGATGGAAGACAAACCCCAGCTGCTCTGGGCCTCGCACTACCTCTGCGCCCTGGCCAAGGCCCTGCTGGACGATGCTGAACTGGGCATGATGACAACCCCTTGACCCCTACCCCATAAGCCCAGCGCCGCTCTTGTGGAGCAACAGCCTTGCTCAACATCCAAAAGTCAGCGCGGTCCTTCCCCGGTGGGAGCCGCGCTTGCCGGCGATGGGCCGCAAAGCGGCCCCAGCAATCCATACCCCGCCGACGTCGAGGAGCATTCACTCATGCCCCAAGCCACCCTCACAAACAGCCCAAGCAGCAGTAATCCAGGTCATGGTCACGGAATACCCAAGCGGTTGTTCACTGCTACCCCCGGCATACCGTCAACAAAGCCAAAGACCAAGCCTCCAAACTGATGGACTGCGCCCGCTACCTTAACCATACCGGCGTCATACTGGGCGACCACCAAATGGTCGCAGCGGTCCACCACGTCAATACGATGGTTCGTGCGCTACTGGACCAACTCGATGCTGGCCCCCTGCTGAACAGTAATAATGCAGCAGTTCGGCTGCCTTGCTAGTTCGAACATTGGAATTACTCAGCCACAAAGCGTCGTTGTTGCTCAGACCACAAGATCTAACTTTCTCTTTTTGAAGGAGCTGATGACACGGTGATGCCACTCTCGAATGATTTTTGTTGTCTCGACTTCGTTTACGCACCTTTCGAGAGTACCTCGTGGCTGAGGCAATGTCCGTCCATCCAGCTCCCAATCTAATACCCGAATTGGCCTACGATTGACGATCCAACCAAGAGCGGGGTCCTCATCGACCACTTCATACCAACCGCCAACAACCTGGACCAATGCAATCAGCTGCCCGCCATTCTTCACGGCAACTATATCGTTGACCTTCATGTCATCGCGGAACGCATCGATAGTGGATTTGCCCGCCTTCCAGTCTCCCAAACCAATGATCTTCTTGTGTTCAAGAATCGAGTGGACATTTTCCTTTGCAAAGGATGTGTCATCCGGGTGAATTTGCATGTGCCAGTAGGTAGGAGTCATGTTTATCCCTTAGATATGACTGTTTTGATGACGTAGACAACCGCTGTGCCGCGCGCCAAGCTAGCACTTAGCCATCACGGAGTCGAGTGCCCGCGATGGGCAGCACTAAACCAGATCAGTCAAAGCTCAGAGGCGAAAGCAGACAATCTCCCCTACACACAACTGCTCAAGGGTGGATAGTCAAATCGCAAAAGATAACGTCTACTCGATCTCCTACTCAGGTAGACCTAGGCACTGTACGAAAAGTAATGTTGTAAACAGCGCCGCCAGCAAGCCGGCGTAACCATCGCAGCGGAGCTTTCCGTTAGCTTGCAATAGCGTGTACCCAGGCGGCGGTACCCCTTCAACGCATCATATAGCCGTTCGATAGCGTTCCGCTGCCGATACTTGGGCTTGTCAAACAAGCGCGGTAAGCCCGGCTTCGCTTTGCGCTTCATATCACGCAGCGGAATCACCGGCTGCATCCGATAGCTGTCGCAGTATTGCCGCAAGGATTCTGTATCATAGCCTCTGTCGGCCAAGAGCCAGCGGCAGAGCTTGCGTGGCCTACCTCGATTCGAAAAGATATGGACACCGTCCAGCAGTCACTGAGCATGGGAGATGTCG
Organism: Pseudomonas sp. B21-031; assembly: GCF_024748985.1. Classification (NCBI taxonomy): domain Bacteria; kingdom Pseudomonadati; phylum Pseudomonadota; class Gammaproteobacteria; order Pseudomonadales; family Pseudomonadaceae; genus Pseudomonas; species Pseudomonas sp. B21-031. Next base: position 3,713,315 of record NZ_CP087181.1, read on the forward strand.
CTGGCGTTACCAACTGAGAGCGTGAAGTGGAGTTGGATGCCACGGGCATCACTGACCATCGATGTGATGTGATGTGATGTGAATAGGTCTGCGATTATTTCCCATTCTGCATCGGAAAGTTCGTATCGCTTAGACAAGGCAGAACCCCTCGCCTAAAAAGCGAGAACTCTACGGAAAATCAGGCTTTCAGAGGCTCCAGCGAGGTTTCAAAGATTCTCATACAGAACCTAGGAGGAAGGCATGAGAACTAGAGAAGTCACGCAAAAGTCACGCAAATGAAAAAGGCCAATGCTCTGAACATTGGCCTTTCCCATTGGGATTATTGGTCGGGACGGAGTGATTCGAACACTCGACCCCTTGCACCCCATGCAAGTGCGCTACCGGGCTGCGCTACGCCCCGACTCTATTCTCGATACCGCTGAGAACGTTGAAGAATCTACCCTAACCTTTTGATAAATGAAAGCTTTTTCTTAAAAAATTTTCCATTCGTCGGAGCAAATCACTTCTTCAACACCACCAACACATCCTCCAACTCAACAATCATCTGCCGAATCAGCTGCTTGTACTGGCTTGACTCATCCTTCACCTCATCACTGGAGAGCCGCAACCGCGCCCCGCCAATGGTGAACCCCTGGTCATACAGCAGCGCTCGAATCTGGCGGATCATCAGCACGTCCTGGCGCTGGTAATACCGCCGATTCCCCCGCCGCTTCACGGGGTTCAACTGAGGGAACTCCTGCTCCCAATACCGCAGCACGTGCGGCTTTACCGCGCAAAGCTCGCTGACTTCACCAATGGTGAAGTAGCGTTTGCCCGGTATGGGGGGCAGTTCGTCGTTATGGCTTGGTTCCAGCATAGGCCTCAACCCGGGCCTTCAACTTCTGCCCTGGACGAAAGGTGACGACGCGGCGAGCGGTGATCGGGATCTCTTCCCCTGTCTTGGGGTTGCGGCCCGGCCGCTGACGTTTGTCGCGAAGGTCGAAGTTGCCGAAACCGGACAGCTTGACCTGCTCGTTCTCTTCAAGTGCGTGCCGAATTTCTTCGAAAAACAGCTCGACCAACTCCTTGGCCTCACGCTTGTTAAGCCCCAGCTCCTCGTACAGCCTTTCGGCCATCTCAGCTTTCGTCAGAGCACCCATGCCGTTATTTCCTTAACGTGGTGTTCAACCTTTGTTCGAGCGAGGTGAGGATATTTTGCAGGGTAACGTTCACCTCATCGTCGTTAAGAGTGCGCGATGGATGCTGCCAGGTCAAGCCGACGGCCAGGCTTTTTCTATCAGGATCAATGCCTTTACCTTGGTAGACATCAAACAGCCTGAGGTCTGTGAGCCATTCGCCTGCATTGTCACGAATTAATTCAAGCACCGCGTTAGAAGCTACATCACGTCCTGCAATCAAGGCCAGGTCACGACGGGTTTCTGGGAACTTGGACAGTTCGCTGAACTTCGGCAGGCGGCCTTCGACCACGTCACCCAATACCAGCTCGAACAGGAACACCGGGCGGTCCAGGCCCAGGGCTTTGGCAAGCTCGGGGTGAATAGCGCCGAGGTGGCCGACGGGCTTGCCGTCGCGCTCGATGAGGGCGGTCTGGCCTGGGTGCAGGGCGGGGTGTTTGCCGGCGCTGAAGGTGAAGTCGCTCAGCGCGCCGGAGTAACCCAGCAGGGCTTCCACGTCGGCTTTGACGTCGAAGAAGTCGATGCCGTCGCGGCCGTTGGCCCAGCCTTCTGGCAGGCGGCTGCCGGTGACGACGCCGGCGATCATCGGTTGCTGCTCGAGGTTACCGAGCTGGCCGACGAAGCGCAGGCCGCTTTCGAACAGGCGTACGCGGTCTTGCTGGCGGTTGAGGTTGTGCTGCAGCGCCTTGACCAGGCCCGGCCACAGGGACGCGCGCATGGCGGCCATGTCGCTGGAGATGGGGTTGGCCAGCAGCAGCGGCTCGACGCCAGGGGTGAACAGCTCGAACAACTTCGGGTCGATGAAGCTGTAGGTGATGGCTTCCTGGTAGCCGCGGGCGACCAGCAGGCGGCGCAGGTTCGGCAGGTCACCGCGGGTTTCCGGCTTGCCCTGGGGCGCGAGGCGCGCTTGTGGGTAGCGGACCGGCAGGTTGTTGTAGCCGTACAGGCGGGCCAGTTCTTCGATCAGGTCGACTTCCAGGCTGATGTCGAAGCGGTGGCTTGGGACGTTGACGGTCCACTGCCCTACCCCGTTCGCCGTGGTGGTCAGCTCCAGGGCGTTGAGCAGTTGCTCGACCTGGGCGGCTTCCAGCTCCATGCCAAGCATCTGGGTGATGCGTTCGGCGCGCAGGGTTACCGGGGCGACGTTGGGCAGGTGCTGTTCGCTGACGGCTTCGACGATCGGGCCGGCTTCGCCGCCGACGATTTCCAGGATCAGCGCGGTGGCGCGCTCCATGGCTTCGCGGGCCAGCTGCGAGTCGACGCCGCGCTCGTAGCGGTGCGAGGCATCGGTGTGCAGGCCGTAGGAACGGGCCTTGCCAGCAACGGAGATCGGCTCGAAGAAGGCGCTTTCGAGGAACAGGTCGCGGGTTTTTTCGGTGTTGACGCCGCTGTGCTCGCCACCCATGACGCCAGCAATGGCCAGGGCGCGGGTGTGGTCGGCGATGACCAGGGTATCGGCACGCAGGGCGACTTCCTGGCCGTCGAGCAGGACGAGTTTTTCGCCCTCTTCAGCCATGCGGACGCGGATGCCGCCGTTGATTTCGGCGAGGTCGAAGGCGTGCATCGGCTGGCCGAGTTCGAGCATCACGTAGTTGGTGATGTCGACGGCAGCGTCGATGCTGCGCACGTCACTGCGGCGCAGGCGTTCGACCATCCACAGCGGGGTCGGCTTGGACAGGTCGACGTTGCGGATGACGCGGCCCAGGTAGCGTGGGCAGGCAGCCGGGGCAGTCACTTCGACCGGACGCACTTCGTCGTGGGCAGCCGGTACAGCCGGGACGACTGGGCGGGTGACCGGGACGTTGTACAGGGCGCTGACATCGCGGGCCAGGCCGGCCAGGGACAAGCAGTCGCCGCGGTTCGGGGTCAGGCCGATTTCGATGCTGGCGTCGTCCAGGCTCAGGTACTGGCGAATGTCTTCGCCAACCGGGGCGTCAGACGCCAGTTCCAGCAGGCCGTCGTTTTCTTCGCTGATCTGCAGCTCGGCCGCCGAGCACAGCATGCCGAACGACTCGACGCCGCGCAGCTTGGCCTTCTTGATCTTGAAGTCACCTGGCAGTTCGGCACCGATCATGGCGAACGGGATCTTGATGCCCGGGCGCGCATTGGGGGCGCCACAGACAACCTGGAAGGTTTCCTGGCCGTTGCTGACCTGGCAGACGCGCAGCTTGTCGGCGTCCGGGTGTTGCTCGGTGGCGAGGATTTCGCCCACGACGATGCCGCTGAACTGGCCGGCAGCGGGGGTTACGCTGTCGACTTCGAGGCCGGCCATGGACAGGCGGGCGACCAGTTCGTCACGGGAGACTTGCGGGTTTACCCAACCGCGCAGCCACTGTTCACTGAATTTCATGCTGTTCTCCTGAAAGTTGCGTCGGGCATTGACCTAGCGGAATTGCGCGAGGAAGCGCAGGTCGTTGTCGAAGAACAGACGCAAATCGTTGACGCCGTAGCGCAGCATGGCCAGGCGCTCGGCGCCCATGCCGAAGGCGAAGCCCTGGAATTCTTCAGGGTCGATGCCGGACATGCGCAGCACGTTCGGGTGGACCATGCCGCAGCCCATGACTTCGAGCCAGCCGGTCTGTTTGCAGACGCGGCAGCCTTTGCCAGAACACATCACGCACTGGATGTCGACTTCAGCGGACGGCTCGGTGAAGGGGAAGAACGAGGGGCGGAAGCGCACAGCCAGTTCTTTTTCGAAGAAGACGCGCAGGAATTCTTCGATGGTGCCCTTGAGGTCGGCGAAGTTGATATCGCGATCGATCAGCAGGCCTTCGACCTGGTGGAACATCGGCGAGTGGGTGATATCCGAGTCGCAGCGGTAGACGCGGCCCGGGCAGACAATGCGAATGGGCGGCTGGCTGGACTCCATGGTCCGCACCTGCACCGGCGAGGTGTGGGTGCGCAGCAGCATATTGGCATTGAAATAGAAGGTGTCGTGCATCGCCCGTGCCGGGTGGTGGCCGGGGATGTTGAGCGCTTCGAAGTTGTGGTAGTCGTCTTCGACCTCTGGGCCTTCGGCGATGCCGTAGCCGATATGGGTGAAGAACTGCTCGATGCGCTCGAGTGTACGGGTAATCGGGTGCAGGCCGCCGGTGGTCTGGCCACGGCCTGGCAGGGTGACGTCAATGCATTCGGCAGCCAGGCGAGCGCTGAGCTCGGCTTCTTCATAGGCGGCCTTGCGTGCGTTGAGCACCTCGGTGACGCGTTCCTTGGCGTCGTTGATCAGCGCGCCGACTTTCGGCCGCTCTTCGGCTGGCAGGTTGCCCAGGGTCTTCATCACCTGGGTCAGCTCGCCTTTTTTGCCGAGATATTGAACCCGGATCTGTTCCAGGGCATTGATGTCTTCAGCGCGCTCTACGGCCTCAAGGGCTTGGGAGACCAGCGCATCCAGGTTTTCCATGTACAGACTCCAGATACGAAAATAGGGGAAGAGCTTTGAAGGCTCTTCCCCTATCGATGACGTTCAATGCCCGGCGACGCTAGCGCCGCCGGGTGATTGTCGCGGGTACTTAAGCCAGAACGGCTTTAGCTTTCTCGACAATCGCAGCAAACGCCGCTTTTTCGTTCACTGCCAGATCGGCCAGAACCTTACGGTCGATTTCGATCGACGCCTTTTTCAGGCCAGCAATCAGACGGCTGTAAGACAGACCGTTGGTGCGGGCACCGGCGTTGATACGAGCGATCCACAGTGCGCGGAACTGACGCTTCTTCTGGCGACGGTCACGGTAGGCGTATTGACCGGCCTTGATGACAGCCTGCTTGGCTACGCGGAATACGCGCGAGCGTGCACCGTAGTAACCTTTAGCCAGTTTCAGAATTTTTTTGTGACGCTTACGAGCGATAACGCCGCGCTTTACACGAGCCATGAGTAACTTCCTCTATCTTTGACCAGAATTAACGAACGCGCAGCATGCGCGCGACTTTCGCGACGTCAGACGGGTGCAGCAAGCTGCTACCACGCAGTTGACGCTTACGCTTGGTCGACATTTTGGTCAGGATGTGGCTCTTGAAAGCGTGCTTGTGCTTGAAGCCCGAAGCTGTTTTCAGGAAACGCTTCGCAGCACCGCTCTTGGTTTTCATTTTTGGCATGTTGGAACTCCGCATTCGATAAAATTACACATAATCATCAGGCCTGCCGTGCCCGGGAGATTACTTCTTTTTCTTGGGGGCGATGACCATCATAAGCTGGCGTCCTTCCATCTTAGGATGCTGCTCAACGGTGCCGTATTCAAGCAGGTCATTTTCAACCCGCTTCAACAGCTCCATGCCCAGCTCCTGGTGGGCCATCTCACGACCACGGAATCTCAGAGAGATCTTGGCCTTGTCCCCATCGGTAAGGAAACGTACCAGGTTGCGTAGTTTTACCTGGTAATCCCCATCCTCCGTCCCTGGACGAAACTTGATTTCTTTGATCTGGATCTGCTTCTGGTTTTTCTTGGCTTCGTTAGCCTGCTTCTTCTTTTCGAAGAGGTGCTTGCCGTAGTCCATGACCTTGCAGACCGGCGGTACCGCGTCTGCAGAGATTTCCACCAGATCCAGCTTCGCTTCATCAGCGATACGCAGCGCTTCATCAATCGAGACGATGCCAACCTGCTCGCCGTCTGCGCCAATTAACCGAACCTCGCGGGCCGAGATATTCTCGTTGATCGGGGCCTTCGGTACAGCACGTTTATCGTTTCTCATTTCACGCTTAATAGTCATTACTCCGATTCTTGGCGACCACGCCGGGAAACCGCTTGTGTCAGGAGCTCAGCGAATTGCGCGACGGGCATGGAGCCCAGGTCTGCGCCTTCGCGAGTACGCACAGCGACGGTTTGCGTTTCGACTTCGCGGTCCCCTATAACCAAAAGGTACGGGACCTTGAGCAAAGTATGCTCGCGGATTTTAAAGCCGATCTTCTCATTTCTCAAGTCCGACTTGGCACGGAAACCGCTACCGTTCAGAGATTTCTCAACCTCAAGGGCGAAATCGGCCTGTTTGTCGGTGATATTCATGACCACTGCCTGAGTCGGCGCCAGCCATGCCGGGAACACACCCGCGTAATGCTCGATGAGCATGCCGATGAAGCGTTCGAACGAACCGAGGATGGCGCGGTGCAGCATTACCGGGCGCTTGCGGCTGTTGTCTTCGGCGATGTAGCTGGCGTCCAGACGCTCTGGCAGGTTCGGATCGTACTGCAGGGTACCACACTGCCAGTTACGGCCGAGGCAGTCGCGCAGGGTGAATTCGATCTTAGGACCGTAGAACGCGCCCTCGCCCGGCTGGTATTCCCACTCCAGGCCAGACTCATTCAGGGCATCGGCCAGGGCGCCTTCGGCGCGGTCCCACAGCTCTTCAGAGCCCACGCGCTTGGCTGGGCGGGTCGAGAGCTTCATGGCGATGTCGCTGAAACCGAAGTCTTTGTAGACGTCCAGGGTCAGCTTGATGAAGTCGGCGGCTTCTTTCTTCACCTGATCTTCGGTGCAGAAGATGTGCGCGTCGTCCTGGGTGAAGCCACGTACACGCATGATGCCGTGCAGGGCGCCAGACGGCTCGTTACGATGGCAAGCACCGAACTCGGCCAGGCGCATCGGCAGGTCGCGGTACGACTTCAGGCCCTGGTTGAACACCTGCACGTGGCATGGGCAGTTCATCGGCTTGACCGCGTAGTCACGGTTTTCCGACGACGTGGTGAACATGTTCTCGGCGTAGTTGGACCAGTGGCCGGAACGCTCCCACAGAATACGGTCAACAACCTGCGGGGTCTTGATCTCGAGGTAGTTGTTGTCGCGCTGAACCTTGCGCATGTACTGCTCGAGCACCTGATAGACGGTCCAGCCGTCCGGGTGCCAGAACACCATGCCTGGGGCTTCTTCCTGCAGGTGGAAGAGGTCGAGCTGCTTGCCGATCTTGCGGTGGTCGCGTTTTTCGGCTTCTTCGATGCGCTGGATATAGGCGGCCAGCTGCTTCTTATCTGCCCAGGCAGTGCCGTAAACGCGTTGCAGCTGCTCGTTCTTGGCATCGCCGCGCCAGTAGGCGCCGGACAGCTTGGTCAGCTTGAATGCCTTGAGGAAGCGCGTGTTCGGCACGTGCGGGCCACGGCACATGTCGACGTATTCTTCGTGGTAGTACAGGCCCATGGCCTGTTCATCCGGCATGTCTTCGACCAGGCGCAGCTTGTAGTCTTCACCACGGGCCTTGAACACGTCGATGACTTCGGCGCGCGGGGTCATCTTCTTGACGACGTCGTAATCCTTCTCGATCAGCTGCAGCATGCGCTTTTCGATGGCGGCCATGTCTTCTGGGGTGAAGGGGCGCTCATAGGCGATGTCGTAATAGAAGCCTTCGTCGATCACCGGGCCGATCACCATCTTGGCGGTCGGGTACAGCTGTTTCACCGCGTGGCCGATCAAGTGGGCGCACGAGTGACGAATGATCTCCAGTCCCTCTTCATCTTTAGGGGTGATGATCTGCAGGGTGGCGTCGTGGGTGATCAGGTCGCAGGCGTCGACCAGCTTGCCGTCGACCTTGCCGGCCAAGGTGGCCTTGGCCAGGCCGGCACCAATAGAGGCGGCGACGTCGGCTACGGATACGGCGTGATCAAACGAACGTTGACTGCCATCGGGAAGAGTAATAGTGGGCATGGCGCCTCCTCTCCTAGTGGTGACCCCTACCAAAGGTCACGTGGGTTGGGATGAGCCAGTACAAGATCCGCGCTGTCTTTCTCAAGAGAAAGCCTGCCTCACAGTGGCAGAAGCCTTTCGGCTTACCAGGGGCGAACCAGAGTGACTGGAAGGTAAAATACAGGTGAGCTACACGTTGTCAGCTACAAGCCGAGCATGCTAGCACGCGGGGTTGGGCACGATGCAGAAATATTTGGAAATTACACAACCGGGGTGAACTTACACGGAAAAATTCCTATCAGACTTTGGGAAGCATCCTACTCTTGATGAGACCTAAACCAAGGAGTGTCTGGTTATGAGATTTCCGTCTCTTCTGGCCCTGAGCGTTGCTGGAGCCCTGCTGCTGCCGGTTGCGGCCAACGCGGGTTCGTTCCCGGCTGGCGCGAAGCAAAACTACATGTCCCAGTGCACCAAGGTCGCCTCTGGCCAGGGCCTGGACGCCAAGGCGGCGCAGCAGCACTGCACCTGTGGCGCAACAGCTATCGAAAAGAACTTCAGCGATGACGACATCAAGGACCTGAACAGCAGTGATGGCGTGGACGCCAAACTGATGCAGAAAGCTCAAACGGTTGTTAAGCAAGCATGCACGAAGGGCTGAAACCATAAAGCCGGGGTCCGCCACCCATTGTTTGCGCTGGATCAACATCCGGCGAACGTAAAAGGCGCTAGATGCGCAGAATTAGACTATGATGTTGCCGGTGCTTCGGAGCCTCGGCAACATCGCACCACTGAAAAAATCAAATGTCTGGAGATTCACCCCATGTCCAATCGCCAAAACGGCACCGTCAAATGGTTCAATGATGAAAAAGGCTACGGCTTCATCACCCCACAAAGCGGCGGCGACGACCTCTTCGTACACTTCAAGGCCATCGAATCTGACGGCTTCAAGAGCCTGAAAGAAGGCCAGGCTGTTTCCTTCGTGGCCGAGAAAGGCCAGAAAGGCATGCAGGCTGCACAGGTTCGTCCGGAGTAATTCGGACAGCTGTAAAAAAACCCGCCCTAGTGGCGGGTTTTTTTATGGGGCTTGCAAAGGCTTAGCCGCAGTTGACGCGGGTTACCACACCTTGCTCATCCACATTCAGGTTAAGGCGCTCGGAGCGGTACTCCAGGGTCACCACGTCGTGCGGCTTGAGAATACGGGCCATCTGCGAGCCACTGGCTTTGCGGGCCTGCTCCAGCAGGTCAGGGCTGCCCGGCTTGCCGATGGCAAAATCGGCACCGCTGGCTTCGCAGCGACCGTCGTTGCCTGCCGGTGCGGCAGGCGCACTGCCAGCAGAATTGCCACCGGTACTGCAACCAGCCAGTACAGCAGCCACCGCCAGGGTCGCCAGGTAAGCACGGGTACGGAACATGAATCCTCCTAAAATCGATCTGGGCACTGTCTGATCCGACAGCTGCGCGCATTGTTTGTTGCAAAACCGCACAAGTCTGCCTGAACATGCCGGTGGAGGCGAAATGCAATCGTGACTGGATTTTGCACAATACGCTTGGTTTGCCGCGCAAAGCTTTTTATTCTTATGTCGCAGAGTCATTGACGCAAAGGCATGATTTACTGCAAGAAGTGGAGCGCGCCGTGCCTCCCTCGAACATCAGGATCCGGTGTTCGCCCCTTCGTCCCAGGCCCCCAGTGAGAGCCTTTCATGAGCAGCCACAGCATCGACGCCGATATCAAGGTCAAATGGGCGGAGGGCCAGAGCGCCTACAGCCCCAGCACGCCGGAAGAGTTGCTACTGATAGCCATCGACCTGCTGGTGCGCGACCGCGGCAGCGAGGCGGCGCGCAGCTTTATCGACCAAGCATTCGAGCGCTTCGCTCGGCATTCCCCTATTGCAATCGAGCCAGGCGCGCGCTGAGCAGGTCGAAGAAGCCCTGAGCATCCCCCTCCTCTACCCACATGACGTTGGCAGGCTGTTTCAGCACGCCATACCAGTCGGCGATGGTCTGGCCAAAGGTCGGACCCTCGCGGCTGTCGATGGCGATGTGAATGCGTCGGCCACTGAACAGCTCGGGTTTTAGCAGGTAGGCAATGACGCTGGCGTCGTGCACCGGGCCGCCAGGCATGCCGTACAGGTCCATGTCGTGGGTGATGTAGGCATTGAGAATATCCACGACCCGCTTGCTGGCCTGGTTGTTGACCGCCGCGAGTTGCTTGAGGCGTGCTTCGCTGGTCAGCAGCTTGTGGGTGACGTCCAGCGGCAGGTAAGTCAGTTGTACGCCACTGGCCAGCACCACCTCGGCGGCATGCGGGTCGGCGTACAGGTTGAATTCGGCTGCAGGGGTGATGTTGCCGCCGTTGAAATGGGCGCCGCCCATGACCACGACTTCTTTGATGCCTTGGGCGATCTCCGGGCGCTGGATGAGTGCCAGGGCCAGGTTGGTCTGTGGGCCGAGCATGGCCAGGGTGATGCTGTGGGGTTTAGCACTGCCGAGGGTGTCGACCAGGTATTGCACGGCATTGCCTTGGGCCAGTGGCTTTTGCGGCGCGTGGACTTGCACACCGGTCAGGCCTTCTTCGCCATGCACTTCGGCGGCGTAGATGGGCGTGCGCACCAGCGGGCGGCCGGCGCCGGCGTATACGGGGATGTCTTCGCGGCCAGCCCATTCGCGGGCCAGGCGGGCGTTGCGCGAGGTTTTATCGAGGCGCACGTTGCCGGCCACGGTGGTGATGGCGCGGATGTTCAGCTCATCGGGCGAGGCCATGGCCAGGAACAGCGCGACCACGTCGTCGGCACCGGGGTCGGTGTCGATGATCAGGTCGCGCGGGGCGGCCTGGAGGGTGGTGGTGGTGGCTGCGGCCATGAAGGTGAGTCCTTGTAGCAGAGGTTTGAGCATGGGGCACTCCTGTTGCCTTGGTTAAAGGTTGCGGGGCCGCTTTGCGGCCCAATCGCCGGCAAGCCAGCTCCTACAGAGATTGTGAATACTTCGGCAAACTGCACAGGACCTGTGGGAGCCGGCTTGCCGGCGATCAAGGGCATCGCCCTCGGCTAGAAGGTCACCCCGGATATCAGGGCAATGTTGCTGTACGGCTGGCACTCCCCCGTACGCACCACGGCACGCGCACTGCGTGACAGCACTTTGAATTCCTCATGGCTCATCCACTCCCGCTTGCCCAGCTTACCGCGCAAGCGCTCAATCTCGACCAGCCCGGGCGGCACCACTTTCTGCATCTCCTCGGCCAGCACATGCCGCTCTACCTGCATCTCGCTCAGCACCACCCGCAGCACGCTGGCAAAGTCCGGTATGCCTGGCGTCAGCGCCAGGTCAATCAGCTCGACGCCAGGCGGCACCGGCAGCCCGGCATCGCCAATCACCAGAATGTCGCCATGCCCCAACCCGGCAATGGTCCGTGACAGGGCGATGTTGAGCAGCGCGGTTTTTTTCATGGCTGCAGCTCCGAGAGGTAGGGAATCGACGGTTGCGCCCCCACGCGGGTAACCGACAATGCCGCAGCGCGCTGGCCGAAGGCGATTGCCTCGCCCTCCTCCAGGCCCCGCACCAAAGCTGCGGCAAAACCACCCACGAAGGTGTCGCCAGCGGCCGTGGTGTCCACCGGCTGCACCACCGGCGCGGGGAAGTGCTGATGGCCCTGCGCGGTCACTAACAGGGCGCCTTGGGCGCCGAGGGTGATGATCACTTTGCCAGCGCCCAGTTGTAGCAATCGCTCACCGGCGCGCAGGGCGCTGCCCTGGTCGGTGACGGCGATACCGGTCAGAGCTTCGGCCTCGCTTTCGTTTGGGGTCAGGTAATCGATATGGCCAAACCAGGTTGAGGGCAGCGGGCCTGTAGCAGGCGCCGGATTGAGGATCACACGCTTGCCCAGTTCGTGCCCCCTGGCCAAGGCCCAGGCCACGGTTTCGGCCGGCACTTCCAACTGACAGATGATGACGTCGGCCGCCTGCAGCAACGTGTCGAAACGCTGCACCGTCTGCGGCGTCAGCAGGCCATTGCCACCCGGAATGATGACGATGCAGTTCTGACTGGCAGCGTCGACGGTGATCAGCGCCACACCGCTGGAAACCCCTTGGCACACGCTCACCGCCTGGCAATCAACGCCTTCGCGCTCCAGCGCCTTGCGCAGTTGCTGGCCATAGGCGTCATCGCCGATGTTGCCGACCATCGCCACACTGCCTCCCAACCGTGCCACCGCCACTGCCTGGTTGGCGCCCTTGCCGCCGGGCGCCGTGAAAAACGCCTCGCCGGGCAAGGTTTCACCGGCCCGCGGCAAACGCTGGGCGCGGGCGACCAAGTCCATGTTGAGGCTACCGACCACCACTACCTTGGCATGCATAAGCGCTCCTTAGCGGTAATCATTGAACAGGTCCGGGCGTGGCCCGGTGGACTCGCGCTGCACGATGCGCGGGGCGACGATGCGCTGCTCTGCCGAACCCTGCCGAGGCGTGGCGATGCGCGATAGCAGCAACGCGGCGGCGCTTTCGCCCAGCTCGCGGATCGACTGGCCCACGGTGGTCAGCGGCGGGTAGACGTAACGGCTGAGCTCGATGTCATCGAAGCCAATCACCGACAGTTCACCCGGTACGTTGATGTTGCGCTCGGCGGCGGCGCGCAGCACGCCAAAGCCAATCATGTCGTTACCGGCGAAAATCGCCGTCGGCCGGTTGCCGTCCAGCAACTGTGCGGCCGCGCCGTGGCCGCCTGGGCTGGTGAAATCGCAATGCAGCACGCGGCTGGGCTCCACCGCTACGCCCGCCTCTTGCAGGGCGCGACGGAAACCGGCCAGGCGCAGTTGGCTGACACCGGTTTCGGCCGGGCCGCCGATGTAGGCGATGTCGCGATGGCCAAGCTCCAGCAGGTGCCGAGTGGCCAGGTAAGCGCCGTGCTCGTGGTCGATGCGCACCAGGTCGGCGTCAACGCCGTCCAGCTCGCGGTCGACGATGACCATGGGCGTGCGCACGCAGGCCAGGCTTTGCAACAGGTCGCTGTCTTCACCTACAGACGCTACAACCAGGCCATCGATGCGTTTTTCCAGCAGTACACGCAGGTAGCTGCGCTGCTTTTGCGGGTTGTCGTCGGAGTTGCACAGGATCACGCAGTAGCCGTTGCGCTCGCAGGCGTCTTCGATCCCTCGCGCCAGTTCGGCGAAGTACGGGTTGACGCTGTTGGGCACCAGCAAACCGATGGTGGCGGTGCTGCGCGCCTTGAGCGAGCGCGCCACCGCGCTGGGTACATAGTCGAGCTCGACGATGGCGGCCTCGACCTTGAGCCGCACCTGTTCACTGACAGGGCGGGTCTTGTTCAACACATGGGACACGGTGGTGTAAGAAATACCCGCCAGTGCCGCGACGTCTTTAATGGTTGCCATGTTTTCAGTTCCGCCGGCCTGCACGCCGGCTACGGTAAGTGTCGAGCACCACGGCGATGACGATGACCGCCCCGGTGATGATGCGTTTTGTGGGTTCCGATGCGCCGATCTGCGCCAGCCCTGCGGCCAGCACCGAAATGATCAGCACACCAAAGAAGGTACTGATGACCGAACCGCGGCCACCCATCAGGCTGGTGCCACCGATCACCACGGCGGCAATCACCTGCAGTTCAAGGCCGGACCCGGCGTTGGGGTCGGCGGCTTCGAGGCGCGAAATCTGGAACAGCGCGGCCAGGCCGGCGAGCAGGCCCATCAGGGCGAACACCAGCACTTTGTAGGGGCGCGGGTCGATGCCCGCCAGGCGCACGGCCTCTTCGTTGGTGCCGATGCCGATCAGGTAGCGGCCGAACACCGTGCGGGTCAGCACCAGTTGGGCCAGGACAATCACCAGCAAGGCGATGAGGAATGCCGGCGAAATACCGAACACGATCGGGTTGGAGAACCAGGCATAGGCATCGCCGATATAGGCGGTGCGCGAGTCGGTGAACTGGTAGGCCAAACCGCGGGCCATCTCCAGCACGCCGAGCGAAACGATGAACGAGGGGATGCGCCAGGCCACGGTAACGCCGCCGGTGATGCTTCCGGCCAGGGCTGCCACGGCCATGCCGAGTAGCGCCGAGGGCAGCACGCCCCAGCCCCAGCCGAGAATGGCCACGCTGACTGTCGAGGCCGCCAGCGCCAGCACCGAGCCAACCGACAAGTCGATGCCGCCGATGATCAGCACGAAGGTCATGCCGACCGCCAGCACCATCAGGTCGGGGATCTGGTTGGCCAGGGTGCTGAAGGTGGCATAGGACCAGAAGTGGCTACTGAGGAACGAGAACAGCACGATCATCGCCAGCAGCGCGCCGGCCAGGCCCAGGTAAGTGCCCAGGCCAAAGTACGTGCCACTGCGGCGCACGGGGGTGGCGTTTTGGCTGTCGAGGGGAGTGGTTTTCATGCATCCATCCTGGGTGCTGCGTCATGCAGCAGTGCGTCACGTGTTTGATAGCCGGCAAAGGCAGCGGCAAGCAGCTGGTCCTGACTCCAATGGTCGCGCTCGAAGGTGTCGATCAGGCGACCGGCCGAGAGCACGGCAATGCGGTCGCAGATCAGCATCAGTTCGCGCAGGTCGCTGGACACCACCACCAGGGCCTTGCCCTGGCGGGCCAGTTCGGCCAGCAAACCGTAGATGTCGAACTTGGCGCCGACGTCGATGCCTCGGGTTGGCTCATCGAACAACAGCACCTGGCAATCACGCTCCAGCCAACGGCCGATCACCACCTTCTGCTGGTTGCCACCGGACAGTTCGCCCACAGCCTGGTGCGGGCCGGCGCTGCGGATGCGCATGGCCTGGATTTGGCGTTCGGCGAGGGCCATTTCAGCCTCGCTGTCGAGAACACCGGCGCGCGATACCGCGCCGAGGTTGCCCAAGGCGATATTGGCGCTGATCGACTGGGTCAACAGCAGGCCTTCGCCTTTGCGGTCTTCAGTGATCAGGGCGATACCGGCTTTGACGGCGGCTTTGGGTGAGTCGATGGTCACTGCCTGTGGCGGCTGGCCCAGGGCGATGCTGCCACTGTCGGCGCGGTCGGCGCCGTAGATCAGGCGCAGCAGCTCGGTGCGGCCGGCGCCAATCAGGCCAGAGATACCGAAAATCTCCCCTGCCCTGACCTCGAACGACACCTCACGCACCTTATCGCCCCGGCTAAGCCGGTCGACCTTCAGCAAGGGTGCGCCAATCTCGCGGCGCCCCAGGTCGATGTGTTCGCCCAGCTCACGGCCGACCATCAGGTTGACCAGCTCGGCGCTGCTGTAGCGCTGGATCGGTTCGTCGCACACCAGCTTGCCGTCACGCAGCACGACGATGCGCTGGGCCACGCGCTGCAGTTCTTCGAGGCGATGGGAGATATAAACGATGGCCACACCGCGCTGACGCAGGCGTTCGATTTGGGTGAACAGCAGCTCCACTTCACGCGCAGTGAGCATGGCGGTGGGTTCGTCGAAGATCAGCACATGGCAATCGCCGATCAGGTTGCGGGCGATTTCGACCATTTGCTGATGGCCGATGCCCAGCTCGCCGACCGGGGTGTCCGGGTCGATGGCGTCCAGCCCGACCTGGGCCATGGCAGCGGTGGCCAGTTGGCGCAGGCGCTTGTGGCTGATCCAGCCGAAGCGGCTGGGCAGGTTGTCGAGGAACAGATTTTCGGCCACGGTCAGGGTCGGCAGCAGGTTGAGTTCCTGCATGACCATGCGCACACCGAGGCGCTCGGCCTCGCTGCGGCTGCCGGGCGCGTAAGCCTGGCCGCGGTAGGTCATGTGCCCGGTGGTGGGCACCTCGAGGCCACTGATGAGCTTGGACAACGTGCTCTTGCCAGCACCGTTCTCGCCCGTCAGGGCCAGTACTTCACCGGCGCGCAGGCTCAGGCCGACGTCACCAAGCACCGGCTGGGCGTAGGTCTTGCCCAGCCCGCTGGCGGCGAGCACCACTTCATTGGCCGTTGCAGGCATGGCCCTCTCTCCTGGCGGGTATCAGGGCTGGGTGATGAGCGTGACGGGGGTCTGGATGACATTGTCGGCATCCACGTCCGGCTTCTCACCGTTGATCATCTTCAACGCCGCCTCGATACCGAACACCGCCTGCTTGCTGGCGGCCTGGTCAAGCGTGGCGAGTACGCGGCCGTCCTTGAGCATGGGTTTGATGGCATTGATGTTGTCGTAACCGACCACTTGCACCTGGCCGGCCTTGCCTGCGGCGCGCACGGCCGACACGGCGCCCAGGGCCATGCTGTCGTTACCGGCCAGCAGGGCCTTGAGCTCGGGGTATTCGTTGAGCATGGAGGCGGCAACGGCGTTGCCTTTGTCGATTTCCCAGTTGCCGGACTGCACCGAAACGATCTTCATCTGCGCGGCTTCCATCGCATCCTTGAAGCCGGCGGTGCGCTGCTGGGCGTTGGTGGTGGTCGGCACGCCTTCGATGATGCCGACCTGGTCACCGGCCTTGAGCTTCTGCTGGGCCAGGTAGTCGCCCACCAAGCGGGCGCCTTTGCGGTTGTCGGGGCCTACGAAGGGTACGCTGATGCCTTTGCTTTTGAGCAGGTCGGGGTCTAGGCGGTTGTCGATGTTGATCACCACCACGCCTTGATCCATGGCTTTTTTCACGGCTGAAACCAGGGCTTTGGAGTCCGCTGGCGCAATCACCAGGGCTTTGGCCCCTGCGTTGACCATCTGCTCGACGATGCGGATCTGCTCGCCGGTGTCGGTTTCGTTCTTGATGCCGTTGGCGATCAGGTCGAAATCATTGGCGTGGCTTTTTTGATAATCCTTGGCGCCGTCTTCCATGGTGCGGAAGAATTCGTTGGCGAGGGACTTCATCACCAAGGCGACTTTGGGTTTTTCTTCGGCGTGTGCAGCACTGAGCGGCAAGGCCAGGGAAAGTGACGAGACGACAGCGAGGGCCAGCAGACGACCGGGGAACGGCAGTTTCATGGACGATGACTCCGAATCTTGTGTTTTTTATCGGATCGCAAACGTTTGCGTTGACTCACTATGGAAACAGGACCTGGTTTTGTCAAATCCGTTTAACTGTTAATGGCGAGTCACGCCTGGCGCAGATTATCCGGAATTTTTCCGAAAAACCGAACAGGTTTTCCTATGCTTGTTCGGGATTCCGAATGAATAGGGCCGCTGCGCGCCCCATCGCGGTCAAGCCCGCTCCCACAGGTGCAGGGTTGCGCAGGCAAATACGGGCTCTTGCCAGGGATGGTACGAAACATGCGTTGTTTCTTGTGCGATACAGCAATCGCCTCAATAGGAAGAGAGAGAACAATAACTATGAATGCTGCACTTAAATCCTTCGCCCCCAGCGCACTCGCGTTGCTGCTGATCCTGCCGACCGCCGTTTCCGCCAAAGAAGCCGAAACCCAACAAAAGCTGGCAAACGTGGTCATCCTCGCCACCGGCGGCACCATTGCCGGCGCGGGCGCCAGCGCGGCCAACAGCGCCACCTACCAAGCGGCCAAACTGGGCGTCGACAAGCTCATCGCCGGTGTACCCGAGCTGGCCGACCTGGCCAACGTGCGCGGTGAACAGGTGATGCAGATCGCCTCCGAGAGCATCACCAACGAAGACCTGCTGAAACTGGGCAAGCGCGTCGCCGAATTGGCCGACAGCAACGACGTCGATGGCATCGTCATCACCCACGGCACCGACACCCTGGAAGAGACCGCCTTCTTCCTTAACCTGGTGGAAAAAACCGACAAGCCAATCGTGGTGGTCGGCTCGATGCGCCCGGGCACTGCCATGTCGGCAGACGGCATGCTCAACCTGTACAACGCCGTGGCCGTGGCCAGCGACAAGCAGTCGCGTGGCAAGGGCGTGTTGGTGACGATGAACGATGAGATCCAGTCTGGCCGCGATGTCAGCAAGTCGGTCAACATCAAGACCGAAGCGTTCAAGAGCGCCTGGGGCCCAATGGGCATGGTCGTTGAAGGCAAATCCTACTGGTTCCGCCTGCCGGCCAAGCGCCATACGGTCAATTCGGAATTCGACATCAAGCAGATCAGCAGCCTGCCGGCCGTGGACATCGCCTACGGCTATGGCAACGTGACCGACACCGCCTACAAGGCACTGGCGCAGAACGGCGCCAAGGCGATCATCCATGCCGGTACCGGCAATGGCTCGGTGTCGTCACGGGTAGTACCGGCGCTGCAAGAGCTGCGCAAGAACGGCGTGCAAATCATCCGTTCGTCCCACGTTAACCAAGGCGGTTTCGTGCTGCGTAACGCCGAGCAACCCGACGACAAGAACGATTGGGTCGTGGCCCATGACCTGAACCCACAAAAAGCCCGCATCCTGGCCATGGTCGCAATGACCAAGACCCAGGACAGCAAAGAGCTGCAGCGGATTTTCTGGGAATACTGAGTGCTGTAATGCGCCCATGCTTGAAGCCGGCGTGCTGCGCTCGGCGCGCGCAAGCGGTGGCCTGACTGCAGCATGCACCCCTAGGGTAGGAGCAGCCTTGTGCTGCGAAGAGGCCGGTGAAAGCAGTAACGATCACTGTGCTGTTACCGGCCTCTTCGCAGCACAAGGCTGCTCCCACCTATATCAGCGGAACTGATACTCCAACCCGGCGCCCGCATACCACGAACGCCCCGGCGCAGCTTCGTAGTAGCGTGCGTTGCCGTCACCTACGATCACTGACCCCACATACTGCCGATCAAACAGGTTATCCAAGCGGATCAGCTGGTGGAACGTCCACGGCCCAGCGTGCTGTTCGAAGCGCGTCCGCCAGTTGAAGACGGTATAGGCCGGCGCCGGTTTTGCGGTATTGCTGTCCTCCACATACACCTTGCTGCGGTACTGCCCTTCAACCCCCATGCTGACAAACGTCGCTGGCGTCCACACAAGTTCGCCGAACAGATTGTCGAGCGGCACGCCCGGCAGGCGGTTTCCATCCTCGATGGTCTGCGTGCCCTGGGCGAAGTCTTCGGCGTAGCGGGCATCGGTGCGGGTGTACACCATGGTCGTCTGCCACTGATCGCTGAGGTCGCTGTGCAGGCTCGCCTCAAACCCGCGGCGCAAGGTCTTCCCGGCGTTTCGGTAGCTGGTACGGCCGTCGGTGGCGCTGGCCACCACGATTTCGTCTTCCGTATGGATTTCGTAAACCGCGGCGTTGAGCCGGGTACGTTCGCCGAGCCGGTATTTGACGCCCACTTCATACTGGGTGCTGGAGGCAGGCTTGAGCCCGAAGTTGAAGCGTTCAACCAGGCCAGGGGCGTAGGCCATTTCGGCCTGGGTCGGGGTCTCGAAACCTTTGCCGACACTCACGTAACCACGCACATCCGGCGTAAACGCATACATCACCGACAGCGATGGCGTGTTCTGCTGGTACGTCTTCTTGCCACTGGAGTCGCCATTGGCCAGGTAGTGGTCATCGACGCGCATTTGCATCGAGCTGTGGCGCAGGCCAAGGTCAGTGGTCCAGTTGCCGAGTTCCCAATGCGCCTGGATGTAGGGGTCCAGGCTAGTTGCGGTGTCTTGCTCGTCACGCCGCAGCTCACCTTTGACACCCAGCGTGTCGCCGCTGAAATTCTGGTAGCCGCGGCGGTCGTCCTTGCTCTGGTCATAGTCGGCGCCAACCGTGACCGTGAGGTTGCCGGGGGCGGCTACAACAGGCTGTATCCAGCGCAAGGTGCCGCCATGAAAGGCACGGTCGAAATCCACGACACCACCGCCACGCTGGCTGTTGGAGGCCACTGTCTTTGGAATGGACAGGTACTGCACGACGCTACGCTGCCCCGCGTAGAGGTTGAACTGCAACGTGGCATCGCCGAAATAGCGCTCGTAGTTCATACCCAACTGCTGATGGTCGATGCTCTTGCGAGTGTTGTAGAGGTCCGCCACCGCTGCGGTGGAGCGAGGGTCATGTTTATAGGCGTCCCAGGTTTGCCCCAGCGGGTCTTGCGTGTTGTTCTGTTCGAGGCTGCTGTAGATCAGCGCCAGGCGCGAGTCAGCGTCGGGCCTTACGTGCACCTTGGCGAAGGTCTGATCGCGGCGGGCGGCGCTGTGGTCACGGTAACCGTCGGTGTCCATGCGCGATGCATCGAGCACGAAGCCGGCGGTTTCGTTGCCACCCTCGGCCGACAGGTGATTCTTGTTGAAACCGTCGCTGCCAAAGGTGGTTTCGGCCCCTACCCTTGCAGGCCCCTGCCCGTCCCGGCTGAACATCTGGATAACGCCGCCGGCGTTGCTCCCGTACAGGGTCGCTGCGGGGCCGCGCAACACTTCGATGCGATCGGCCACATCCAGGTTGAGCGAGGCGGCCTGCCCCTGGCCGTCTGGCGTACTGGCCGGGATACCATCGCTCAGCAGCTTGAGACCGCGAATACCAAAGGCCGAACGTGCGCCGTAACCGCGCGATGACACTTGCAGGTCTTGCGCATAGTTCTGCCGGTTTTGCACCACCAGGCCCGGTACTTTGGTCAGCACTTCTGAAAGATTAACGCCCAACTGGCCGTCGGTCCCGTGGGAAAGGTCCACGGTATCGATCGAAAAAGGCAGGTCGAAACTGCCGGTTGGCGCGTAGGCACCAGTGACCACCACCGGGTCGGTGATCAGCACATCGACTGCCTCGGTGCTGGCATGGCTCAACGGGCTGATGCTGCCGGTCAGCAACAGGGTCAGGCCTGTGCGCAAAGGGGCAGGTCGATGTAAACGGAATGGGTACATGTGAAGCTTCCTGAAGCTTGGGCCTGACCGATTTCGCGTCATGCCCAAGGCGTCACTGCTGTGTCCAGGCACAGAGCGCGCGAATGATAGCGGAGAGGTGATGGCACAGATGGTACCAATCCTTCACCTCGGCCACACACACTTTTGCCTCACAGGCAGTTGCGAATTTACTTACGGTGAAATACTGTACGCACATACAGCAAAAACAAGGAAATGCCTGTGGCCAGCACCTCCTCAGCAACACCGAGCAGCTATGAACAACTGGGCGTACGTATCCAGAAGATCATCAACAGCCCCACTGCCCAACGCAGCCGGGCAGCGCTGATCTTCCGCCTGGAGCAAGAGTCCCCGGATGACTGGGAGACCCTGCTCGAAGAAATCGCCGAGAACGACAACGTCACCCTCGCCCATCGCGACGATGGCGGCGTGCAGATTTTCTGGACCGTGCCCAAGGAAGACTGACTGCGCATGAGAGTTTCGCTTTTCGCTGCAGCCTGCCTGCTGTTGTCCACCCCGTTCGCCCATGCCGATGCCCCACGCACGTTCCAGGAGGCTAAGAAGGTCGCCTGGAAGCTGTACGCGCCACAATCGACGGAGTTTTATTGCGGCTGCAAGTACAAAGGCAACAAGGTCGACCTGGCCTCTTGCGGCTATACACCGCGCAAGAATGCCCAACGGGCTTCGCGCATCGAATGGGAGCACATCGTGCCGGCCTGGCAGATCGGCCACCAGCGCCAGTGTTGGCAGGACGGTGGGCGCAAACAGTGCTCGCAGCACGATGAGGTGTACAAGCGCGCCGAGGCCGACCTGCACAACCTGGTGCCCAGTATCGGTGAGGTCAAGGCGACCGCAGCAACTTCAGTTTCGGTTGGTTGCCTGAGCAGCAGGGCCAGTACGGCAGTTGCCTGACCCAAGTCGACTTCAAGGCCACGAAGGT
Organism: Pseudomonas sp. B21-031; assembly: GCF_024748985.1. Classification (NCBI taxonomy): domain Bacteria; kingdom Pseudomonadati; phylum Pseudomonadota; class Gammaproteobacteria; order Pseudomonadales; family Pseudomonadaceae; genus Pseudomonas; species Pseudomonas sp. B21-031. The sequence continues at coordinate 3,734,678 of NZ_CP087181.1, forward strand.
CATGCCACGCCCTTCGATCCGCGGCATGATCGCACGCACGTACTTCTACATGAGCAAGCAGTACAACCTGCGCTTGTCGAAACAGGACCGGCAGCTGTTCGAAGCATGGAACAAAACCTACCCGCCGCAGGTATGGGAGCTGCAGCGCAACCAGCAGGTGGCCTGCGTGATGGGGCGCGGTAATGCGTTTGTCGGGCCAGTGAACCTCAAGGCCTGCGGCTGAGGCTCAAGCCAGTGTCTGCAGGTAGGCGCTGGCCTCCCGGTAACGGGCTAGCCGCGCCAGGTCGGCGGGGCCAGGAACTGGGATGCGCGAGAGGTCGCTGTTATCGGCCAGGTCGGCCAGTTTGACGGTGCGCGCCAAGGGGTCACCACCAAGGCGCTGGACGAAGTCTTGGTAAGACTCGCCATCACGTCGGCTCAGCGCCAGCAGCGCGGCAAGAATCTTCAGTGCAAAGCCTTCACGCGCCAAGTCGGACAGGGTCATCGGCGTGTCTTCGATGACATCATGAAGCACCGCGACGATCCGCTGCTCGGGCGTGGAAACCCGCATCATCACGCGTAGCGGGTGCAGGATATAGGCCGCCCCACCCTTGTCGTATTGCCCTTCATGCGCCCTGGCAGCCACGGCAATGGCCCGCTCCAGTGTAGACATGAGGCCCTCCCCGTTCAGCTCTCCCAGTGCAAGCATAGCCCGCACGGGCATATACGCCCAGCCTTTGTAGGCGCAGCCTTGTGCTGCGAAGAGGCCGGTGCAGACGCCCTGTATTCAGGTGGCTGCACCCGCCGCTTCGCAGCACAAGGCTGCGCCTACACGGTGTGGGTTGCGGGGTTAGCGCTGGGCGCCATGCTGGATGACCACCGAATCGGTGCCCAGCTTGGCCATCACCTCGGCCTTGCGCGCCTCGGCTTCTTCCTTGGTCGGGAATGGCCCCATCAGCACCACCGGCTTGCCGTTGCGGTATTCGACCGAAGACGGGATGCCCTTCTCGATCAGGCGCGCCGTCATGTCGCTCAAGGCACCCATGTTCGCCCCCTGCACCACTTCGACATCCCAGCCTTCCGGGGCCGGCTCACCGGCCAGCGCCTCGGCGCGGCGCTGCAAGTCGGCACCACCGCACAGCTCGCGGATGCGCAGGTTGTTGCCGCTGTCATCGACGATGATCTCGTATTGGCCATCACGCTTGATCGCCACGTAGCTGCGGTAGGCTTCGTATTGCCCGGCGTCGTCCTTGCCGCGAACCTGACCGCAGATGGTGCCGTGGGTGTCGATCCGCACGTTGCCGAACTTGGCAGTCTTGGGGTTGTGCAGGTGCTCGGCCACCTGTTTGTGCACGCCTTCGACTTCGTTCTCACAGCCCGCCAGGGCGAGCACTGCCATTACCACAGCCAGTTTGCGCACGCGTGTACCTCCAGATTCGAAGGGGCGGATTCTAGCATGCCGCCCCCGGGCAAGGACCGCGACCATACGTTACACCCTGCTACCGCGATGCGCCGACCACGGGCCCCTGCGCAGCCACGGCCCGTGCACTGATCGCCATTTCTTATCCCCCTGATAAAAAACTTGAGGCAGCCGAAACCGGGCGTTTCAGACAACAATCCAGGCAGTCGTACGACGACGTATGTCCAATAATAAAAAGGTGACCCCATGCCCCGCTCACACCTACAGGTGGATGTTGCTGTCCGCGCTCTCGCACCAAGCGCTTTCGGCGCTCCCTGGGCAGCTCTGCTCCAGGAGGCGCCATGAAAACACTGATCGATAGTTACTTTCTGGTTCTGAAAACGCTGGTGATCGCCTGCCTTGTGGCCATCACTTGCCTGATTTTCACCAATGTCGTGTTGCGCTATGGCTTCAACTCGGGCCTGTTCTTCAGCGAAGAGATCTCCCGCCTGGCATTCGTCTGGCTGGTATTTGCCGGCGCCCAACTGATGCTTCACGAAAACGGCCACATCGGTGTCGACATCGTCACCCGCCGTGTTTCACCCGGTGTGGCCAGGTGCCTGCTGGCACTGACGCAACTACTCATGCTCTACGTGACCTGGCTGTTCCTTGACGGCAGCTGGAAGCAGACCGTGATCAACCTGCATGTCGGCGCCCCCTCCACCGGCATTTCCATGGCTTTGTTCCATGGGGCGGGCCTGGTCTTTTGCATCCTTAGCGGGCTGCTGATCTTCACCCAACTGGTCAGAAACCTGATGGGCACCCTCCCCGCGCACACCCCGGCCGAGCCCTCGGCAGCCGAACACGGAGCAGTCGAATAATGGCCCTGTCAGTCTTCGTCGGCGTGCTAATGGCCGCCATCTTGATCGGCGCCCCCATCGCCTACGCCCTGATCCTCTGCGGCGTGGCGCTGATGTGGCTGCTGGGCCTGTTCGATGGCCAGATCATCGCGCAGAACATCATCAATTCGGCAGGCAGCTTCCCCCTGCTGGCCATTCCGTTGTTCATCATCGCTGGCGAGGTCATGAACAGCGGTGGCCTGTCCAAGCGCATCATCAAGCTGGCCATCACCCTGGTCGGCCACCTGCGCGGCGGGCTCGGCTACGTCACCATCTTCGCCGGCGTGCTGCTGTCCAGCCTGTCCGGTTCGGCACTGGCCGACGCCGCCTCGTTAACCGCCCTGCTGCTACCGATGATGGTCCTCGCCGGCTACAACCGCGACCGCTCCGGCGGCCTGATCGCCTCGGTATCGGTGCTCGGCTCGATCATCCCGCCCAGTATCGGGTTCGTCGTGCTGGGCGTCGCGTCCGGCCTGTCGATCACCAAGCTGTTCCTGGCCGGTATCGCCCCCGGGCTGATGATCGCCGCCGCCCTGGTCGTGGCCTGGTGGCTGATGTCGCGGCGCAACACTGACGTCGAACTAAGCCCGAAGGCCAGCGGCAAAGAGCGCCTAAAGGCCTTGGTCGACAGTTTCTGGGCATTGATGCTGCCGGTGATCATCGTGATCGGCCTGCGCTTTGGCGTGGTCACCCCCACCGAGGCCGGCGCGGTGGCCAGCGTCTATGCACTGCTGGTGTCGTCGTGCATCTACCGCGAACTGAGCCTCAAGTCGCTCAATGACCTGCTGCTGCGCGCCGGCAAGACCACCGCCGCCGTGATGTTCCTGGTCGCCGCCGCCTCGATACCGGCCTGGATGATCACCATCGCCGATATCCCCGGGCAGATCATCGACCTGATCCAGCCGGTGATGGACAACCCGCGCCTGCTGATCGTGGTGCTGATGCTGTTGATCCTGGTGATCTCGATGGTCATGGACCTGACCCCGACCGTGCTGCTGCTCGCCCCCATCCTGGTCCCCGTGGTGACCGCGGCGAACATCGACCCGATCTACTTCGGCGTGCTGTTCATGATCAATTGCTCGATCGGCCTGATCACCCCGCCCGTGGGCACGGTGCTCAACGTGGTCTGTGGCATCGGCAGGATGCGCTACGAAGCGCTGCTCAAGGGCACGTTCCCGTTCCTGATCGCCGAAGTCATCGTGCTGTTCCTGCTGGTCATCTTCCCCGAACTGGTCACCGTCCCTGCCCAGTGGTTTGGCCACTGATCCCCACAACAATAAAAGGTACACAGCATGAAGAAGCTCGCCGTCATCGCCGCCCTGTTGCTTTCCAGCAGCCTGAGCATGGCCGCCGACTACAACGCGCGCGTGATCAAATTCGCCGCTACCAGCCCCAAGGGCACGCCACCGGCCATCGGCATGGAGCTGTTCGCCAAGAAAGTGCAAGAACGCAGCGATGGCAAGATCAAGGTGCGCACCTTCCCCAATGGCGTGCTGGGTGGCGACGTGCAGGTGCTGTCGTCGCTGCAAGGTGGCGTGGTGGAAATGATGACCTGGAATGCCGGGCTGATGATCAACCACGTCACCGACTTCGGCATCCTCGATTTCCCGTTCCTGTACACCGACACCGCCAAGGTGGATGCCATGCTCGATGGCGAAGTGGGCAAGATGCTCACCGATCAGCTGCCTGAGAAAAACCTGGTAGGCCTGGCGTTCTGGGAGCTCGGCGTGCGCAACCTGACCAACAACGTGCGCCCGGTGCAAAACCTGGAAGACATCGCGGGCCTGAAGATCCGTGCCCAGCAATCGCCCCTGTTCCTCGACGTGTGGGCGGCGCTGGGCGCCAACCCCACGCCGCTGCCCTTCACCGAGGTGCACACGGCGCTGGAAACCGGCACGGTGGATGGCCAGGAAAACCCGGCGGCGTTGATCCTCGCCTCGCGCTTCAACGAGGTGCAGAAGTACCTGAGCCTGACCCGGCACAACTACAACCCGCAGATCGTGCTGATCAGCAAAACCTTCTGGGACACCCTCAACCGCGACGAGCAGCAACTGCTTACCGATGTCGCCCAGGAAGTGCGCCTGGAGCAGCGCCGGATCTCCCGCGAGGCCGACATCAAGGCCATCGCCGACCTGCGCAGCGATGGCATGCAGGTCAACGACTTGCCGGCCGAGGAACTCGCACGCATCCAGGCCAAGATCCGCCCTGTGGTCGACAAGTACGCCGCCCAGATCAACCCCGAATTGGTCAGCAAGGTCTACCAGGCCATGGGCTACCAGGCGCAGTGACGCTACCCGCGCCGCCCCCGGCGGCGCCCTCTATTGCCAATAAGGAACAGCATGAAAATCTCCGTCGCCCAGATTCACCCGGTGGCCGGCAACCCGGCGCGCACCCTTGAAAAAGTCGCCGAACTTGCACGCCAGACCGCCGCCGAAGGTTCACGTCTGATCGCCTTCGCAGAATGCCTGATCACCGGTGGCGCCTTCGACAGCCGCGAAGACCTCGAACGCGGCGCCATCACCCTCGACGCCCTGGCGCCATTGCTGCAGGTATCGGCAATGAGCGGCATCCTGATCGTGGTCGGGTTTTACGAACGGCATGAGGCCTCGGTCTACAACACCGCCGCGCTGATCGGCCCGCAGGGCATCATCGGCCTGCACCGCAAGCGCCATTTGCCATTCATGATCGGCGACCGCTTCACCGACCGCCCCAGCGAGTGGACACCGCCGGTATTCGACACCGAGATCGGCCGTATCGGCTTGGCCATCTGCTATGAAATCCGCTTCCCCGAAGTGGTGCGCACGCTGGCGCTCGAAGGCGCCGACATTGTCGTGCTGCCCGCCGCATGGCCCGAGCAGGCGCGCATGCTGCCGGACATTTTCAGCACCGTCCGCGCGGCAGAGAACATGGTCTATTTCGTCGCCCCCAACCGCAACGACATGGATGAAGGCATGCAGTTCATCGGTACCAGCCACATTATCGAACCCTCCGGCAAGACCTTGGTACGCGCAGGGCTCGAAGACGGTGTGTACAGCGTCGAGATCGACCTGGCCAAGGCCCGCAACAAATCGCTGATCCGCGACCCTGGCGTGTTCGAAGTGCACCCGTTCCGCGACCGGCTGCCCGAAACCTACCGCATCTGATACCCGCCAAAGGCAGACCTCAAGTATGAACCCAAACTCCCCAAACCCGTCGCTGAAGGCCCGCATGGCACGCGGTACCACCTTTGGCATGAACATCTACAGCACAGCCTGCATGGCCATCGAAGTGGCCGGCAACTGGGGGCTGGACTTTGTCTTCATCGACGCCGAGCACACTGCGCTAGGTGTCGACAGCCACATGGAAAAACTCTTGCTGGCCGCCAACAGCGCCGCCATCCCCGGCCTGGTGCGGGTGCGTGGCACGCTGGAGTGGGACATTCGTAAGGCGCTGGAAATGGGCGCGGCGGGCGTGATCGTGCCGCAGGTGCACACAGCGGCGCAGATGCGCGAGATCATCCGCTACAGCAAGTTCCCCCCGCTGGGCCGCCGCGGCGGTGACAGCTCGGTGCGCTCGGCAGGCTTCGCCGGGCCTGGCTTCGACTGGGCCACGTATACCCAGGCGGAGAACACCCGCAGTGTGATCGTGCCGATGGCCGAGAGCTTCGAGTTCTTTGACAACATCGATGAAATACTCGATGTGGAGGGGATCGACGCCGTGCATTTCGGCCCTGCCGACTACTCCCTGTCGCGACAATTGCCGGTCGACTACCGCCTCGGCAACCCGGAAGTGCTGCAACGTTTGCAGTTGCTGATCGAGAAATGCCACGCCCGCTCGATCCAGGTGATGGTGCCGTGCTTCCCCGCAGACCAGGCCACGGCGCAACGCTTGATCGAAATGGGCAGCGACATGCTGTTGATGGGCAGTGACCTGTCCTGGCTGAACCAGGTCGGGCAACAGATAGCGGCCGTGAAACACGCATTGGCTTAAATGCCGGCCGGCCAGGGTGCATGCGCCCGGCCGGCCCTATTGCTGCCTTATAAAAGCGACTAACTAATCAACCAAGAAATTCTGTTTGACCAAGGTCGCGCGAATAATCGACACCAAGGTGTCGAGTTGCATATCCGGGCGTTCGGTCAAATAGGACAGGCAGAACTTGGCTGGCGGAATCGGCGGATCGCACGGCAAGGTCTTCAACATATCCACGGCCAACATGTCGCGAATCAACGGTACCGGCAAAATGCCAATGGCATGCCCCGCCGAGACCATCTTGGCAATAAAGGCCAGTGAATTGCTTGAATGAAAGGCATGGCTAACCGAGCCACTTTCTTTCAGCCAGCGGTCCACCACTGAATACAGTGTCGAGGGCGCACTGTGGGTCACGATCGAATATTGCCGGGCATGCTCCGCCAAAAAAGGCCCCTGGGCCACGTCCAGGTGCCGCGCGGCCACCCACTGAAAGGTCATCCAGCCGAGAAACACATCGGTCACATCCTCACGCGTGGCCGGGTTGGTCAGCAGCGCGATGTCGAGTTCATGATCGTTCAGCTTGCGGTTGAGCACGGCGCCGACGTCGATGGAAATCTCCAGGGTGATCTCCGGGAAGTGCGCCTTTATATCGCTGATCACCGCGGTTAGCCCGACCATGGCCGAGCACTCGTCCGCGCCGAGGCGCAAGCGCCGGTGCTTTTTTTGCTGTGCGGCAAATTGCTCGAGTTGCGTGCTGTTGTTTAGCACCTGCTCGGCATGGCGCAAGGCGGTATGGCCATCTGCGGTGAGGCTCATGCGCTGCTTGCTGCGGTCGAACAACTTGACGCTGAGCAGCGATTCCATTTCCTTGATCCGCGCCGACACCGCAGGTTGGGTCAGGTGAAGATGGCGGGAGGCCGCGTGAACACCCCCAAGGCGGGCGGTCCAGTAGAACGCCTCGATCTGCATCAGCGTAATACGCATGATAAAAACTGCTCCGGTAACTGCTTACGGATTTTTATTATCGACCGTTCGGCGTGCTTGTTAGGATGACCGAAACCCTTCGAAAAAGCATCCGGCATAACAAGAACTTCCTATGTATATTATCGAAGCACTGCCCGCCCCGATCAGCGCCACCGAACTTGAAGTACTGATCAACGCCGAACCGGCAACGATCGGCCACTTCATTACCCACGGTATTGCCAACCCCCACATCAAGGCCCACTTTCAGAATGTGCGGGCCGTCGGTACCGCGGTCACCGTGAGGATGCCCGGCAACGATGGCGGGATTTTGCACTACGCCATGGGCTGCGTGCGCCCAGGCGACTTTCTGGTGGTAGACCGCTGCGGCGAGCGCATAACCGCCGCACTGGGCGGCGCCATGGCGTATGCCGCCAAGCAGGCTGGCGTGGCCGGGATCATCGTCGATGGCTATGTCACCGACCTGGGCGAAATCCGCGAGCATGGCGTGCCTGTGTGGTCCCGCGGCGCCAGCGCGATCACCACCCGCGTGATCGGTCAGGAGGGCGAGTTCTGCACGGCCATCCAATGTGGCGGGGTGATTGTCCACCCCGGCGATGCGGTGGTGGCCGACGAAAACGGCATGGTGTTTCTGCGCCCGGGCCAGGTCATCGAACTGGCTCAGCGTGCCATCGACTTCCAGCGCAACGAAAAGCACACACTGGCGCGGTTGGCCAAGGGTGAGAAGTTCCCTGATATCGTCGGCTCGCGGCCGGCCATCGAGGCGGCGTCCCGCCCACGCTGACTCAACATCGCCTGAAGTAGCTCCCGAACAAGAACAAGAGGACTACCGTGAAGTTCAGCCCCCTGCTCATCCCCCTGGCGCTCGGCGCGCTGCTCAGTCATTCGCCTGCGTTTGCGGACACGCCTGCGACGCAACAAGCGACCCCTGTGATCCGCTTCAACGTGGTCGGCGGTGGCAGCCACAACTATACGTTCCGCGCGGTTGAACAGCCGTTCTGGAACCAGACGTTGCCAGCGCAATCGCAAGGCAAGGTCACCGCGCAGTTGCTGGGGTTGTCGGAGAGTGGCCTGAAAGGCCCGGAGATCATTCGCCTGATGCGTTTTGGCGCAGTCGATATCGGCATGGGCGTGTTCGCCTTCGTGGCCGGCGACGATGCCACCTTCGAGGGCGTGGACCTGCCCGGCCTGGCCGATACCATCGACACCGCCCACACCATCGCCGACGCCTACAAGCCGGTGCTGGAACAACGCATGGCCGAGCGCCACGGTATCAAGCTGCTGGCCACCGTGCCGTATACCGCGCAGGTGTTCTTCTGCCGCGACGCCGTGCACGCGCTGGCCGACCTGAAGGGCCGTAAAATCCGTACACGCGGGCGCAACATGGCCGAACTGGTCAAGGCCATCGGCGCTGCGCCGGTTACCCTGCCTTTTGCCGAAGTGGTGACCGCCATGCAGACCGGCGTCATCGACTGCGCCATCACCGGTATTGGTTCTGGCAATGCCGCCAAGTGGTACGACGTTGCAGGCTACCTCTACAACCTGCCCGTCGATTGGTCGATCGGCTTCTATGGCATCGGCCTGAAGCGCTGGCAGCAACTGCCGCCCGAGGTACAGCAATTGCTGCAGGCGCAATCGCAGGTGCTGGAGGATGCCTTGTGGCGCGAGACCGCCAATGAAAACCGCTATGCCGAAGCCTGCAATGTCGGCAGCCCTGAATGCCAGATTCACCACCCCGCGCACATGACCGCCTCGGCCCCGACCGCCAGCGAAAAACAGGCGCTGCGCCAGGCTGCGCTGCACATCGCCAATGACTGGGGCAAACGCTGCGGCGGCCCTTGCGTAGCGCGCTGGAATGCTACCGTGGGCGATGCCATCGGCATGCGCCTGGCCCCATGAGCCACCTTGCCCCGGAGACTACCGACATGCACACCCCCCGCTCAGGCATGGGTGTCATCAACACCATTGCCAAAGCCAGCACCTGGGTCGGCGGCTTCGCCCTGCTCGCCTGTGCGTTGCTGATCAGCATCGACTTGATCTTGCGCAAGGCCCTGGGTCTTTCTCTGGGCGGCGCCGATGAAATGGCCGGGTACGTGCTGGCGATCACCAGCGCCTGGGCGTTTCCGGTCACCTTGCTGAAACGGGCGCACATACGCGTAGACATCCTCTACACGCGCCTAGGCCTGCGGCCCAGGGTGGCACTCGACCTGTTCGCCCTCGCCTGCATGGCGCTGCTGGTCAGCACCTTGGCCTACCACGCAGGGAACGTGCTGTGGGACTCCATCGAATACCGCTCGGTGTCGAACACGCCCTTGCAGGTATCACAGTGGATACCGCAGTCGCTGTGGTTCGCCGGTTACCTGTTCTTTGCCCTGACCCTGGCGAGCCTGGCGATCACCTGCCTGGGCCACTTGCTGAAGGGCCGCTGGCACGCTATCAGCACACTGATCGGCATCAACTCGGTGGAAGAGGACATCCAGGCAGAACAATACCCAGACAGCACCACGGGCAAGGAGCGCACGCCATGCTGAGCCTTACCCTGTTCATGCTGCTGGCGCTATTGGCGTTGAGCGTTGCCGCCGCCGTCAGTGTCGGCCTGCTGGGGATGTCGCTGTCGCAGCTGTTCTCGACGCTGCCGTTGAGTAGCGCCATGGGCGAAATTGCCTGGAACACCAGCAGCGAATTCTTGCTGGTGGCGATCCCTTTGTACATCCTGATGGGTGAGCTGCTGGTGTGTTCAGGCGTCGCCGGGCGCATGTACCAGGCCGTCGAGAAGTGGCTGTCGTGGTTGCCGGGTGGCCTGATGAATTCGAACATCGGCGCCAGCGCACTGTTCGCCACCACCAGCGGCTCCAGCGTAGCGACCGCCGCCACCATTTCGACCCTGGCCATCCCCGAGCAGGAACGCAAAGGCTATAACGCGCCGCTGTTTCTCGGTTCGATTGCCGCCGGCGGCACGCTGGGCATCCTGATTCCACCCTCGATCAACATGATCCTGTTTGCCTTGATCGCCAACGTGTCAGTGCCCAAGCTGTACCTGGCCGCGACGCTTCCCAGCATCATCCTGAGCATGCTGTTCATCGCACTGATTGTGGTGGCGTGCCTGATTCGCCCACAGTTGGGCGGCCGCAAAGAGACTACCCGCTGGGCCGAGCGCCTGGCCTGCCTGCCTGACCTACTGCCGCCGCTGGCCATCTTCGCCTTGGTGATCGGTTCGATCTACAGCGGCTTCGCCACGGCCAGCGAATCAGCCGCGCTGGGGGTGCTGAGTGCCTTTGGCCTGGGCCTGTGGCGCCGGGCATTCACCTGGCAAAGCCTGGGCCAGGCGTTCGAGGCTACCCTGCGCACCACCGGCATGATTATTTTCATCACCCTGTCAGCGTTCTTTCTCAACTTTGTGCTGGCATCCATCGGCCTGACCACCACACTGGTCAATTTTGTCACCGGCCTGAACCTGTCGCCGATGGCCACACTGCTGGCGATCATCCTCTTCTACATCGTACTGGGCTGTTTCATGGACACACTGGCCATGCTGATTACCACCGCGCCACTGATCGTGCCGATTGTCGTCGCCTTGGGCTTCGATCCGCTGTGGTTTGGGGTGGTGTTGATCGTGTTGTGCGAGATGGGCCAGATTACGCCGCCGTTCGGCATGAACCTGTTTGTGGTGCAGAGCATTCGTGGGCGGGGCAACTTCATGGACGTGGTGTACGGCGCGCTGCCGTTCTGCCTGGCGTTGCTGGTGCTGATCGGGCTGTTGATCGCTTTCCCGCAACTGGCACTGTGGTTGCCGGCGGCTTTCTAGCAGGCAATAAAAAAGGGCGATCTGTGTAGATCGCCCTTTTTCGATTTGGTAGGCACAATTGGACTCGAACCAACGACCCCCACCATGTCAAGGTGGTGCTCTAACCAACTGAGCTATGTGCCTGTCGTGTGGTGCGCATATTAGACATCGAATGCGTACCTGTAAAGCGTTTTTTTCAGAAAAATCAAAAACTTTCAGCTTTGCTGCGCTACCGGGTTTTGTAGGAGCAGCCTTGTGCTGCGAAAGGGCCCGAGTGGTCACCGCAGATCAATGTCAGCGGCACTGACCTCTTCGCAGCACAAGGCTGCTCCTACAATAAAACGCGCGCGCAATAAAAAAGGGTGACCCTTGCGGATCACCCCTTTTCGATTTGGTAGGCACAATTGGACTCGAACCAACGACCCCCACCATGTCAAGGTGGTGTGCGGATAATCGTCAAACCATTGATTTCAATAGACTTTTCCCGCCAGGCGAAAACCCCGAAAAAGCCGAAATAAGCCTATAACAATCAATAAGTTAGCGAGGGGTTTTGCAAATTGGTCTGCGTAAAGAATTTTCGACGAGCCGTCAGCGCACAAAATCCAAGCTCGCAACCCTATGGCGGCGAACAGCCAGCTATTTCCCAAATCTGCCCAATAGTTGCGAACCACTACCAATGCCATCAAATTGACACCAGCTACCTTGAAACCCCTGCCTAGGATCACCACCTTTTCTTCGCCTCACTACTGAGGCATCGCCTGGACAGGAGAAGACCGTGGCAGATTTTTGCATCACAGAAGTGAAGTACGACAGTGATCACGAACGAATTGAGTGGGTGAAAGTCCGCGAGGACAAAGGCGACAACGCCCCCGGGCCGTGGAGAGTTACGCATCGCGCCTTCATCGTAGATCTAATTCGCCTTGGCAAGGCATCGTTCCAAACCAGAACGCAGGACCGCTACGGGAATTGGAAAAAGGGCGCCAAGATTGAAGTCTACGGCGACAAGTTCCTGACCACCGAAGGCAACAGAACCGAGAAAGACAACCTTGGTGAGCTGCCCGAGTTCTGATCACTTACAAGCAGATACGGCGGCGGCCAGCTGCCGCTCGTATCCTACCCGCTGCCGGCGCTCAGCCAGCAGCGCTCTCACCTTCACTTCAAGGCTGTCGGTCTTGCGCAGTCCATCTGCCGCCCAGGCCGGTACCGCGACCTCCGGCGCCCGGCACGGCACCTGCACCGGCACCTCGACGCGTACGGTACGGATCTCCGGTTCGACCTGCCTGGCGCAGGCGGCCAGCAGCACAAAGCCTGCAAGCCCCCCCACCCCTCGCAGGAATTTGCCTGCAACCTTCATAGCCCAAGCTCCTTGTCGATGATCGAAGCCGCCGCCGCGCACTGATCGCCGCCGGTTCGCTCCTGCTGCAAGCGGTTCGCTGCGGCGTAGTCGAGAATCGAGCTGGCCTTGGCTTCGCCCACTGCCTTCTCGGCGCCGGTCTGGCGTGCGTTCGCGGCCAGGATCAGGTCGCCCAGTGCCCTGCCCTGCTCCTGAGCTAAGCCGGACAGGTTGTCGCGCGCGGCGATGCACTGAGTGGCCTTGTTTTGCTGGTCATCGAGCAGCGGCCGGAAGTGCCCGGTGGCTGCCCAGGTGCCCGCCATCATGCCGATCAGAATCAGCAGACCAGCGCCGGCAAGCCGCGTCACCCAGCCGTTCACTGCCGCTCCAGGAACAAATCCCGCTCAGCAGCGCGCCGCCGGGTGAGGCCGGCCAGCACCTGCCCGCCTGCCTTGTTCCAGCGCGGGAACTGTTCGGCAGCCGCTGGGTAGTTACCGGCGTTGAGCAGTCGGCGGAGCGTGGACGATTCGAAATTTGCGGCACCCAGGTTGTAGGTGAAGCTCATCAGGGCGTCCCACTGGTTTTGGTTCAGCGGTGCCGTGACCAGACGCTGCACCTCTGGCTCGAAGCGCTGCACATCGTTCAGCAGCATGCGCTCCGCCTGCTCCTTGGTGATCGACATCCCCGACTTCACGCCCCGGGTGGCGCCGTAGCCGATGGTCCAGACGCCGACGGAATCTTGATAGGCCTGCAGGCGCAGCCCCTCGAATGACTTGATGAGGCTCAAGCCACGTTGCGATGTCCGCATTGGGTTTCTCCAGGCGAAAAAGGCCCGCGCATGGCGGGCTGCATGAATTTCAGGCACAAAAAAACCGCTAAACGCGGCCTGGTTCACAGCATGCAGATCAGGCGATGCTGTACTCGGCCTTCAGGGCCGCTACCAGCTGGGAAAGCTGTGCAAGGTGGGTGGTGCTAGTGCGGAGCGATCGGTTGAATACGAAGACATCCCCAACTTTCGCCGTACGCAGGCTGTTGCCGCTGCCGTGATAGCCGATTTCGAGGTAGCTTTCCGCGCCTGCCGCACTGCCGGTGGTCTTGGTGTTCTCGGCGAACGTTTCTACTTGGTTCACCGCGATCGAAACTTTCTTTGTCGTATCGTCATAATCAACAATCGCGACGGCCCAGGTCCCGGCCGGGCGCGCCGCTTCGGCATGTGGCGGGCTGTTGGTGCTGCCGTAGGCAACAAGGCGCTTGACCTCCGGAGAGGCGGTGGTGGTGTCGTACCGCAGCACCGTCGCGATCGCGGCATCGCCGGTATACGCCATCATGAAATTCAGGCGGTCGGTGGGTTCGGTGATGGCGATGAGCATGACCACCGTGTAGGAGGCTGGCAGACTCCCAGGCTGGAACGCCAGCGCGCCCAAGCTGTTGTCAGCAGAGAACCCCAGCGCTGGCTTGCCACCCACGGTGCTCAGCCGCAGGACCGAAGGCACCGACCCCTTCTGCAACAGCTTTTCGCCGGTAACCCGGCAATTGCCCGAGACACCGCCCTCAGCGAGGGCCACCAAGCTCTTCGGCGCCATCGCCCGGTGGATATAGGGCATCGTCGATGCGATGCGGTCGGCGGCGGAAACATTGAGTTTAACCGCGCCAGGTGCTGCAGGTGCCTGGACGCCAGGCAGAACAATCAGTTGACCTCGCAAAGCCATGAGGTGCACTCCATCAGTTGGTGACTTGAATTCGTTGGTGGCAGGCCCAGTTGTAAACTGGGATACCAGCAGCATCGAGATCGGGCGCGCTGTCCCGGATACAGGTCCGGGCGCCGGTGGTCGGGCCAGCGCGACTTCCTGCGACCCCGATGTCGGCGATACCAACCATCTGCCCGGTACCGGTTGGCTCGTTGCTCAGGGTGAGGCGCAAGGTATCGAAGCCAGTCTTCTCGACCTTCGTCACCGTCGCGCTTGAGGTGCTGTCGACCCAGCGAAGCCCGTAGAAGCCAGGGTCCAGCACGTTAACGGTGTCGATAACCAACGGACCCGTCGGAACGTGGAAACGCAGGTCGACCGTTACGCCGGAGCGCTTGGCCGCCAGACAGTGCAGCGGGAGCCAGATACGCTTGTTTATTATCGCGCGCGCTGCCCTGGCTACCATCACCCCGTCTCGCGCGTAGGAACTTGCAGGCAGATGGATACCGTCCGTGTTGCTCGGCAACCAGTACTGCGGCCCCGCCATCACAAACTTCTCGGGGTTCTCCAGCGCCGCCTGCAGTTGCTCATGCGGAATGTTGCTGAAGGACCGGTTGTACGCCGGCGCTGTCCAGTTGCTCATCTGGGTCAACAGCATCGGGATGGTGTTCAGCTGCCCGGATACTGCCCGCAGATCGGCGTCATAGTCGGTTTGAAGTTGCAGCAAGTGACCGATGTACACCCCGGCGGCCATGCCGCCGTCATGTTGCCCCTGGTTCCAGCCAACAAACGGAATCTCGTACCCGTAGCCAAGGCGATCGGCCTCGGCCTTCGCTGCCGTGGCTGCGGTGATGCTGTTGTTGTAAGGGATGGTGCCCTTGTTCAGCGAGATGATGCCTTGGGCGCCGCGGGAGTGGTCGCTGGTGAGCAACCCTACATCTGAAGGGAGGCCACGCAGACGATTGATGTTCGCAGCAGCCTGCAGCGCAGGCGACTCCAAGGCCTTGGCAGCCAGCGGCTTGAACGGAGCCACCATCGCCGAAGACAAGGTCCCCGTTTCATCAGTAAGTTGCACCCCATCATTTAGTGTGAACAGCCGGTTAGCAGCTGGTGGCTGAACAGTAACCGGGGTGCCCGAGCCGATACCGCGCATCAGGGACTGGCCGTTGAAAAGGATGTGCAGAATTTTCTTTACATAAGGCGCCACTGCCCCCGCGATAGGGAGATCCACAGATTGGATGCTCACGGAGTTGAAGCGCCGTAGGAAGCTGACAGTACCAGACTGCAAATCAGGGTCAGTGTTGTCGCCGCTGGAAGTGAGCTGGTATGGAACCCCGCTCACCAAAACCCACACATCGCGCTGGCCTGACGGCCCTTCAACCCATGCCATGTAACTGGCTGCGCTGGCTGGAGGCTGATAGAACACAACCTCACCGCTCCATTTAATACCCAGGATAACGGTGTCGTTCTGGTCACAGAGCGCCCAGGCGAAGTCACCGACCAGCGACAGGCCGGGCAGCCGGTCGAGGATCGCATCGACGACACCGTCGGTTCTCACCCCAAGGATTACCCGAAGCAGCTCGTCAGTGAGGGCCCAGGGGTGTGTTTCCGACATGTTGCGGGGTGGTGCTGTCTCGACAGCGAACTGGGTGCTGTCCTGCACCTGCTTGACCTTCTTGGCATTCGGGTAGGTTTCAACGAACACCGCAGCCCCGGACACATTACGGTAAACGTTCACATACTCATCGTCAGCGCTCGAAAGCACGCTGAAGTTCGTGCCATCGGCAGTCCCGACCAAGCCCAGCTCGACCGATGCATAAGGCATCGCCCCGCCAAGAAGTGTGGCTAGGTTCGTCATCACCATCGCATTGGTTGGCCGGATTACACCGCCGCCAACGTCCATCATCTTGACGTCCGGAGACAGCAGTAGCTCGTTGGTTTTATCAATGGTGACCTTCAAGCGTGCGAGATCTTCTGCTCCGCTCATGTTTACTCCAGGCAAAAAAAAGCCCACCGAAGTGGGCAGGGAATTAGGTGGCCGGCGCGCCGGGCCATGATCGGGTGTACCAACGCTCAAGTAGCGCGCGCAGCTGGGCGGTCATTACCGTGATCGGCATGCCGGCCAGCAGAGAAGTGAATTCAGCCTCGTCCACCACTGGCAGCTCAAAAAGCTCAAGCTCTGCGGTGTAGCGCCACAAGTCGACGCCCACCAGCTCAGGCCCTTGGTAAATGTCGGTGAACCTGGCCCGTGTCGGCTTAATTCCAAGCGGGCTTTTGATCGGGCAGAGGAACCAGTCCGCATACCCGATCCCCCACTTGCACCAGCCTTCAAACAGGCGGGCCTGCGCGGCGGTGAGCAGCCAGGAAACGCTGACCATCGTGGGAACACTGCGGAAACGGCGGCGCTGCCGTGCGCGGCCGCTGGCCATGGTCGTCCTGACAATCGGGCTCACAGCTGAGAAGCCGTAGCCCTCGCGCAGCGGCAACGGCAGGCCGTCAGGTAAAGAGAGCATCAAGTTGATCCCCGTGGTGGTGCGAAGTTGTCATCGTCGGCGTACACGCGCACGTCGTAGTTCACGGCCTCAACATCGCTCGTGAAGTCCTTTGGAGCGATCGAGCCAATCAGGATTGGGTAGCACCACCTGGTGGTTGTGCCGAACAGCAGGTACGGTGGCTCAATGTCCCAACTCAGGTCGGGCTCAAAGTCCAACCCGGGCACCGTCAGCCGCGTGTCATCGACTCGGGTGGCCGGCCATGGGCCACTGAGCGTGCCGTCCGGCTTGCGCAAGCCAACAACGTGGCCGGCGCCTTCCTCCCAGGTGAGCGGTTCCGAGCTCTCCAGCAAGGTCAGGCTGTTTCCTACCTGGAAGTCGATGAGCACAGAGCTCTGTCCATAACCCGGGATGTCATCCGCGGCAGCGCAGTAGCTCTTGTACCGGCTATTCATCGCATCCAGCTCGGTGGTGAAGCTGTAGCCATGGCGCTGGTACTTGTAACGGCGGCGTTGCCGGATGCCGATCCGCCAGGCCCTGTCCCTGTTGATCACCCCTTGCAGCGTGATCTTTTCTGTTTTGGCCCCTACGTCGCCGGCCAACCGACACTTAACCGTCTCCTTCTGCCAGGTGCTTTCGTCGATGTACTCGACATCGACACCGTCGTAGTCGTCAGGCCGCACTGTCGTGAACTTGCGCGTCAGGTTGCCGATGATGTTCTGCGGGGTGTACATGTGCTCGTACACCGATCGCGGCTCGTCGCGCACTGGGCGTATCAACCCGCGGTCAATCGTCAGCTCAGCAAAGCCCGCCATCAGCACCGTGTTCAATGCCTCAAGCACCGTCTCCTGCCCGTTGACCTCCAGATCAAACTTGTCGCCACGGGCCCGCCAGATTGCATCCAGGCGGTCCAGTTCGACCAGATCAAGGTCGTCGTCGGTGTAGCCGATGGTCCTGGCCACATGGGCAACCCACGGCACAATGTCCCGAGTCGGCGTCTCGACCGCCCAGGCACCGCCGCTTCGTACTGGAAGCACCCGGGTAGGACGAACCGACACCATGGTTTGAGATTGCGCCGACAGCCGGTTGCTGCCCTTGATGTAGACGACCATGACCGTCACGTCGGCATAGCGGCGCGGCACGCGCTCAATCCGGGCACGCAAGCCAAACCACTGCACGCGGTCTTGCTTGTTAGAGCTGGTCGACTCCTCACCGATTCGACGCACGCGCACTTCCGGACGCATGACGGTCGGCAGCGAGATCTTCCGGGTGTAGCCCATCTGATCCGGCGATGTCGCCGTGTAGGTCGTTGTGACGGAAGTCCAAGCGCCGGCAGTGGCGATATCGCGGTACTGGATCTCGACCTTGACGCTGACCTGCCGGGGGTTGCCGTTCTTGTCGGTGTAGCGGATCAGGCCTTGCGGGAAGAAGAAGTCCACCTCAAGGCGGCGGGTAACCTCCCCGTCCGGCAGCGCAGCAATCGGGCCGGACCAGTCGCCTTCGGTCGTGGAACCGTCGAGGACGATATTCACGTCATTGCTTTGGATCGGATCGAAGCCATCCCAGTCGTCATCTTCAGCGCCGGTGTCGGTGAGCCGCGTGACGGTAATGGCTGACGGCCCATGCGCTTCGTTCTCGGGCGTGTCCTCGTCATCCTCCTCGGAGTCGTCGGAGACGGCGGTAATCCGGTAGCGTAGGTCGCGATAACCGATAGTCGAGAGCAACTCGCCAACCTGCAGACCAATCGCCGGCGCGCCGCCGTCGTAAGCCAGGGTCATTTTGGCGAGCTGGCCATCGGTGGCAGCTTCGGACTTGGTGCCGGTGGCAAAAACCGGGCTGGCCCCGAAAATATCTGAGGTGGAGCCGGTGAGTCCCAGCGCAACACCGCTGTATGGCGCTGCCTGCTCGGCGATCCGCAGGCGACCGGACGAAGCGCTGGCCAGCAGAGGTGTGCCAGCCAACCCGCTGTTTACCGCTGAGACCAGGCCCGCCAGATTAGTGGTGTCGGCATTCAGCGTTACAGGGTACGTGCTTGCACCGCGGGTAACGGTGAAGGTGAGCGGCACCACATCGAAGTTGAAGCGGTTTGGCGCAGCGCTACCAGTCACCATGGACGGGCTACCGGGAACTTCCGGAGTGCCAGGCACGTCAGGGTCGTAGGTGGCCACCAGGTAATCGCCGGCGTTGGCCCCGGCGATCTCGATCTTCATGCCCACGAAAGGCTGCAACATGGGCAGGTACTTACCGCTGATCACCGTGGCGGTGCCATCGGCGGGCGCGGTGAAGGTGTACGGGTACGGCACCTCAATGCGGGCGATCATGCCGCTGGTCCATCCCGCCGGGAACCACCCAGCACCTTCAGGAACGGTGAGCACAAAGTCGTTGGCCTGGACCGCATTGCCAGAGAACTGCTGCTGAACCGCCACCGTGGTGGTCAGCGTCAGGCCGGCATTGCCGGTGTTGGTCGCCCCTACCTCGGTTGCACTGTGCCACCACTGGGCAGCCGTCTCGCTGGCCAAGTCCTCACCCGGCCCATACACCGCGTAACTGGCCGTGCCGCCCAAGGAGGCGATCGTCGTGTCACCGACCAGAATATCGCTGGGCAGCACCTGGTACTTGCCCTTGCCGATGCACAGCAGTAGCTCTGCCCACTGCTCGGTCGGATCTCCGAAGTACCGGTGAACCGGCACAAGCATGTCGGGGAAGCGCTTCGGGTACCCGGCCAGCTCCGGAATTACATCGTTCAGCGCGGGCTGGTTGCCCTTCACTGTGGAAAGGTTGAGCTCCTTGGAAGTCCGATTTTGAGTGCTTGGCGTGGCCGGCTTCACCGGGTCGAATGGGTTTCCCAGGCCAAACAGCTTGGCCAGCGGGCCAGGCTTGAAGATGGTCTTGAGAGCACTGCCTTTCGGCTCGATGTAGATCGACACCTGGTCGCCTGGGCCAACCTCGGTTTCAGCCCAGGCGGCGGGCGCAACCAAACTGCCGTTCACCATGATGCTGATTGGTGGCACCGGCCGGGGTTCATAACTCCGCACCTTGGCCTTCAGCCAAGCCTCCAGAGTCGTGACCTGATCCAGTGGATGGCGCTCAAGCGCCCCGCCTTCAAGCTTGCTCGGAAAGATCTCGATCACGATGGTATTTCACCTTTGGATATGACCGCTCGAAGTCGATCAGGCGCATGTTGGTCACCCCCGCAATGGGGTTGATTTCGAAGACCCGCAGTTCGCCGTCAATCGGAACCACCACGCCGACGTGCGTGCACAGGCCGCCATGGATCACGGCCGCGATTGCCCCAGGCACCGGCGGGCCGACTGGCATGAGGTCGGAATACTGGGCGTAGGCTTTGGCGGATGAGCGAAGGTCCCGGCGATCAATCGGGCCGAAGGACGGCAACGGCGGGAGGCTTAGCACTTCTTCGCGGATAGCCAGGACCAAGCCCCAGCAGTCGAGCAGGTATCGTCCGTCCACGACCTCGCCCCGCGCCCCGTCTTCATACGTCGCGGTGAAATATTTGTCGTACATGGGGTGCTCTTGGCTGGCCAAAAAGCCAGTAACGCAGGCCGCTTGCTACGTAGTAGCGTTACGCCTGCATGAAGATGGATTTACCGCTCAGACGCGGGCAGCCGCGAACCGCTCGCGAACGTTGGCAACGAATGACCTAGGAGGTCTGATTTGAGTACATATGCATCGGATATAGATAACGCGCTTCAGGTAGTAGCCAGGCAGGCTGAAAACGGCCTGAATCTTAAGGACCTTGAGGAGTCCACCACCTTCGAAGCGCTCGATGCACTTTCGAAGACCGGAATGGCTAACTTCATAGTTACCCGCTTTGCGAGTGGCCGATACCGATTCAGGTGGATAGCCAGGCCGCACATCATGCCGGCAGGTGAACAGCGCCTGAAGGAGATCCGCGGCGAGTAACGGAGCTGGTCAAGCGAGAGCTTTTGCTTCGGCTAACTGCCGAGCCTTGCTCTCGCCCTCAAGCTCGAGCAACAGCTCGGTGATTGATGCGTGCAACTCCCCGCCGACACCGGTCTCATCAGAAACATCCCACCAGCGACCCTTGATCATCTCAGCCTTCCGGTGAACGCTGACCTCAAGAGCCCTGAGACGATCAAGGTCGGATATCAGCCGATTGAAGTCAGCCATTACCTCAGCCTCGGCGCCGGATTGCACCAGGTGCGAGAAAACCTTCCCACCGCCCAGATGGATGATGAGTTCGCCCCCGGCCACTGCGGCACCCAGGCTTTCGCCAGATTGATTTTTCAAGACAACTTCAGTCATGGGTATCACCTTTCAAAGGTATGTCAGCCCTGGGGCAAAGTCGGTGGTGTATCGGGACCTGTTCCACATCATGTTGATCAGGTCGTAATAGCCAGCCTCGACCTGGATGGTTGGACCATCCATGGTCCCGCCGAACGAGGTCATGCGGTACGGCCGGTCGGCAGGCTCGCCCGGCACGCTGTACAGGTACTCGCGGTAAACGATCGTGACCCTGGCCTCAGCCGCAAGCGAGGCGTCCAGCAGTTGCTGGGCCTCGCCGGTCACGTTGTCGATAACGAAGGTCAGCGTCTGGGCGCCGGTGTTGTCCTTGGCCGGGAGGGACACGTCGATAGCCGAGGCCAGGAACGTGACCGTTTTGCCGGCCTCGGTCGTTGCCCTGAAATCTTCGAAGTCCTGAACCAGGTAAAGCGTCTTGGCCCAGGCCGGACAGGAGATCTCCAGCGTCGAGATAATGTCATCGCCTCCCGAGGCATAAACGACTTCAAGCGCCGTCATTTCGGGTCCCTCCTCAGGCCGTAGGCCGCACCGGCGGCGCGGCTAACCTTGCCGGTACCGCGGGCAAATCCGCTGGCGATTCTGTCTTCAGCAGCTTCGAGGATCACCGCCAGCTCGCCTTCGGACATTTCCCGGCGGGCGCGCACCGGCGGGCCGTTGTTGATGATCTTCAACGCCCCGGGCTGAGTGGAGTTGTTCGCCACGCTATCCAGCGTGCGATCCAGCTTGGCACTGGTCTCGGCCGTGGTTACCCGCTCACCCTTCTTCAAGTTCCAGGTGCCGTCAGCCGGCACGTAATCGATGCCGTCGTGCGCCTGGCCGTCGAGGGAAGCGCCCACGGCGGTCATCAGCACGCCAGCGGCGCCGGCGGCAGCGATGGCAGCACCAGGCGCAATGGCTGGACCTACGAAGGGAACGCCGATCATGGAGACGAAGGCGTTCAGCGCGGCCATGGCCACCTGCGCGGCGGCAAAGGACAGCAGCGCATGGCCCATGGATTGAATGAACGTTGAGGCGAAACCCTTGATGTCGAGTTTGCCGGTCTCAGCCCACTCGGTAACGGCATCTGTCAGGTTGGCCAGGGTATCGGCGCCAACCTGCTGCATGCTGCCGTAAAGGTCCATCGCCGCTTCGGCCTGGGTGGCGAAGCCGCTTATGAAGCCGGCCGTACCGCTGAGCTGAAGCTTGTCGATGTCCTCGTAGTACTTCTCCTGCATGGCCCGGCGCTCTTCGAGCGCATCGTTGAGGATCTTCGTCTCGCGCTCATACGCCGAATCCGAAACGTCGCCGGCCTCATGCCGCTGGCGGAGATCCTCAAGCTGATCCTGATAGTCCTGCTCGATCGCCAGCAGATCCAGCACGCGCTGTTTCATCTCGTCGCTGCTGTAGGCATTCAGCAGCGGCGCATCCAGTGCGCGCTGGTCAATGTCCAGTTGCCGCTTCACGCTTGCGCCAAACTCGCTGACCGCCTTGTCATCCTCCTTGGCCTGTTTCAGCTTTTTCAACTGATCAAGCTCGGCCGCCAGGCCCTTCAGGCGCTCCTGCTGCTTGGCGCTCAGCCCGGTGAGGTTTCCAGACTCCAGTTCAAACTGAAGCTTGGCAACCTCGGTGGCCTCCTTGCGCTTGTCGGTCTCGGTGTTGATGAGCGCGATCTGCCGCTTGTAGCCCTCCTCAGCCGTATCGAACTGACCCTGAAGTTTCTTCGCGGCAGCCTCAGCTGATTTCGCTGCCTCCTGCTGCGCGGGCGTGAACGCTGAGAAACTGCCGGATTGACCCTTCCGCATTTGCTCAAGCAGGTCCGCCAGTTCTTTGACCTGATTCGTTGGGCCTTGGCCAGGATCCTCATCAAACGAAGCCATCAGGTCGCCGTACCCAACGGCAAGGTCACCCATTTGGGCCTTCGCATTGCTGATCGTCTTGCCCATGGCGTCGACGTTCTTGAACGCGTTGTAGATCCTGACCGGTGGCAGGTATTTATCCCACCACTTGGCGTCATCTCCGCCGACCATGGCGTTGTCAACGTCAGAAAGCGTCTTCAGGCCAACACCAAGTAAGTGAATGCCCGCCACGGTGCCCACTGCGAACTTACCAAGCGCTCGGAGGCTGGCAGCCAAGTCATCAGAAACACGCTTGGCCAACACGCCATTGATAGTGGCGTCATTTAGCCTTGTGGCAAAGTTCGCCAGAGTTGGCAACATCGCGCTGGTGATCTGATTGGAAAGGCCGCTTACCGACTGATCCACCAACCAGTTGGCCGCGCGAAGCTCTTGAGCTGCACGTATGGTCTTCTCATCCATGATCGACCCTGCCGCCTCTGCGGCATCGCCGAATCGCTTGAATCCCTCTGAATTGTTTCGCAGAAGCGGAAGCAGCGCGGTCGCGTCACTGGCGATCGCTTCGAGGTAAAAGGTCATGTCGGACTGACTGACTTTCGCTTTCTCCAGGCTCGAAACGTACAATCCCAAGGCCTGGCTACCGCTGAGGTTTCTGAATTGATCGGCAGTGACCCCTACCTTCGGCGCGATCTGTTCGAAGAAGTCGGCCATTCCGCCGCCTCCGGTGTTTAGAAAATCACCAACTTTATCGTTAACATCTTTGAGAATGTCGGAAAGTTTATCTTGCTCTATTCCAACGGTCTTAGCCCCAACTGCCAACTTCTGGAAGTCGGTTGTGCTGACGTTAGCCACAGCGGCCAAATTAGTTATTTCAGAAGCGGAGTTGATAGCCGAAATAGTCATCGCCGTAATGGCGGTGATGCCGGTGGCTAGGCCTGCACCGATGGCCGTACCTACGGCCTTAGCGTTTTTCTCAACCTGCTTTCGCCACTTCTCCGAGGTGCGCTCTGCCTTATCCATGCCAGCAACGAAGCCGCCGACTTGCGCAATGACATCAAGAGTCAAAGTGCCTAGAGATCTTGATGCCATCATTTTCTCCGGACATTAAAAAACCCGCCAACTGGCGGGTTTCGATATCACTTTAGTATTCGAGACTTTTCTCGCTCGAATTCTTCTGTAGTTAGAACACCACTAGAACGAAGCTCCGAAATTTTTTCAAGCTCTTCATACCTTGATCGCGGCAACGTGGAGGATTTGAACTCACCATAATATTTCGGCTTCCCAATGAAAGACCAAATAAGGCAAACAACCCACGCGACTACTGTCCACCCCAACAGAAGATTAACCAGGAAAATCACAGTGTAATTTTCGTGATGCCTATGAAAAGCAATCATCATAGGGATGATGTACAAAAAGAATGATGCTGCGGCGATCAATATGTAGGTGCCGGTGAGAAATTCCATGGCCACTCCCTTGGATTGAAATGGGTCAATCTAACACCTCACCGGCGAATAGCGAAAACCACTACTCCCAGGAAGCCATGGCCTCCTCTAGGGAAATCGGCCCGTCTTCGTCCTCATGCAGTGCGAAATCCTTCCAGCTGTAGGGCGCCGGGCGCTTCTCCGGGTTGCGGTTCAGGTTGGCCATCAGCGCCGCCAGCATGGCGACCGAGCGCTCAACCCGCATACCGAGATGCAGCGAGCCGCGGCGCCTACGGTACTTAACCCAGGACCTGAACTCGCTGAGGCTCAGGTTTTCCTTGGCTTGCGCGATCGTCGAGCCCCCGACGCCGGAGAGGACGAGTTCGTGCCAGACTTCGTCTCGCTCGGTGAGCTCTTCGTCTTTCCCAGGTCGTTGACCTCTTGGATGGCGAAGAGCAGGGCAACGGACAGGGCGCCGTCAAGCGAACCCAGGCGCTTGGTGCTCTCCGGATCCTTCTCCAGCTCAACCGGATCAAGCGGCCCGTGAGTGATGTCCATCGGGCTGCTGAACACCGGGTTGCCGTGCTCGTCGCAGATAGACGCTGCAATACGGCCAGCAATGCTGTCCTGCCTGCCAGTAGCCGAAAGCACGTCGCTCACCGCCGTCTGGTAGCCCATCGGCCGTACGTAAACGGTGGCGGTGTAATCCGTACCGTCCTGGCGCCACTTGATTTCCTTTTCCACCGGCCGGCCAGTGAACGAGCCTACGCCCTTGAGCGCGTCGAGTGTCAACTTCATGGGTTACTCCTTGATTACCCAGCTGAGCTTGCCGGAGCGCTGAATGGTTGCTGCAGTGCTCACCGAGGTGTTGCTGGCAAAGTCGAACGGGAAATCTGCGACGTAGCCGGCGAACAGGCACCAGGTGCGCGTAGCGGGTAGCTCGAAGTCATCGCCAGCAGTGTTGACCGTGGGGGCGATGTCCTTGCCGTCAGACCAGCCGAGCGCCCAAAGAATGTCCTCGTCGTCGTCATCCTGAGACAGCTGGAACATGCGAACGTGGCTCGCATTGCGCGGATCAGCCAGGATGGTGGCGGTAGCCTGACCCGGGGTGCGAAGCCCCTTTTTGTACTTCCGCTCGGTATCGGCCAGGCAGGTATCGTCAATCTGATCCGCCGGCGATCCGCCAGGGTTGAACGCGGTGAGGCACTCGACCTCCATCACGGTCCTTGGGCCAGTGCCACTCAAAGGCCGCACCAAAGCATAGAGCTGAGCGCCCTGGGCTTTCATCGACATGGTTTATCTCCAGTCAGGAATAAAAAAGCCCGCACTAGGCGGGCATTGGGTAGATCGACATTTCAGCGGGTAACCCACCAGTCCACGTCGAAGCTGGCTCGGAAGTTCTTGGTCTCGGGGTCACGGCCTTCGGCGCCCCAGCGAGTGACGTAAGCATCCAGTTCGATCGCATCACGGATTGCGTCTCTAACCTGGCGCGCCTTATCGCCAGTGGCGGCATAAACGTCGACCTGCAGGGTGACGCTGTCGGCATCCGGGCGGCCGGCCAAGTAGTTCTCGGGGCTGCCGCTGACGACCTGCCAGACGGCATATGGCTTGGCCACGCCCTGCTCCGCCTCCCCAAAAGAGTAGAGGCGCATGCCAGTACCAGTGCCGAGCAGCGCTGTCACGGCAGGACTCTGCAAGCAGGCCTGTACGATCGGTGGTGTCATGAGGATGCCGCCTTCTTCGCTGCCCGCCGGATGGCGCGGTCGATTGCCTTCTCGTACTCAGTGACGAAGGTATTGGTCACCTGGCTGATGTTGTCGGCCAGAGCCGGGCGCATGAAGGGTGCGGCCGGCATCTTCTCGGTACCGAACTCGATCAGGCGCCAGTGCGGCGTCGGAGCGTTTGAACTGAGGTCTCCGCCATCCTTGAGCACGGCGCCGTGCAGCACGCCTATACGAAAGCCAAGGTCGCCTGTGCGCTTGAACAATCGCCCGTTCCAGCGCAATAAGATGTTGTCCGAGATCGATCGGCCCGTGGCCTTGTCGTCGATGCGCTCGGCGCCCTCTTTGGCCTTTTGCACCACCACCTGCGCAGCCTTGCGCAGCGCAGCCCTGCCGCCCTTGCGGCGAACGTCGAAGCTGACCTCCTCCAGTTTGCCCAGCAGACTATCAAGGCCAAGAATGCTGAATTCGACGCCATCAGCCATCCTTCACCCCCTTCTCGACCAAGATCGTCAGGTAGTCGAGACCGGACTTGGCGTCAGCCAGCGGTGGGCCGACAATGCTGTACACCTCGCCCCGGTACAGGATGCGCATGGTTGGCAGTACACCAGGCCGGTGCCGTATAACTATCCGGCTGGTGGCCTGGGCCTGGCCGGCCTTAGCCGCGATGAAGTCCCTGGCTGACAGATCTTCGACACTGGCTGGGCACTTTTCCCAACGGGTCACCCATTCCGGCTCCCCAAACTCCAGGGTCACCGGGTCACGCACCGGCACCAGGTCCTGAATATCGATCCGGTGGCGCAGCCTGCCGGCCTGCATCACACACCCATCCGGATGCGGTGCGGCATCAGCAAATGCTGGGACGCCAGCGGCAGCTCGGTGGCGATGGTGCCGGTGACCACATCCTCGCGGTTGGCGAACAAGTGGCCCAGCTTGAGCAAGCAGGCCGCCTGGATCTGGGCATTGATCACCATGCCATAGGCGATTGCGTCGGCCTGGTCGTAGGCGTCGGCCAGTACCTGCCGGGCATGCTCGAGCAGACGGCAGCGTAGCGCGTGGTCCGGTTCGGCCTCGGCGTCAGCCACGGCGGCGGCATTCGCCTCTTTGGCCGCTCGCATCGACGCCGGCACGCCGGCACGGGCCTGATCGAGCGCTACCTGATCCAGATAGAAGCGTCGATTGAGGAATTGCATCGCCGCCCCTTCTGCCGCGTCAAGCTGCGCCTGTACCAACACCTGGTCGTCCGGCTCGGCCAGCAGATGGTGCATGGCGATGTCGATGGCAATGACGGACATGGATCACTCCTTCGACTGCTTCGCTACTGCTGGCTTTCCGCCCTTGTTGGCTGGCTCGGGCGCCTTTTTGTTATCGGGTTCGCTCGCTTGCTTCACGTCGTATTCCTCGATCAGGCCATTGCGTAGCAAGTCTCGAGCGCGCAGCTCGTCGACGGTAATCTCCTGGTGGCGCTTGACGTACGCGCCACCGTTGTTGAAGCCCTTGATGGTTTTGACTTTGACGTCTGGCATATGCAGTCACGCCCGGTTTCCCGGGCGCGCTCCTGGGCTGGTTACGGGGTGGCTTCGAACTCGCCGTGAACGAACGACTCTGGGCGGTAGACCGCCAGCGCCAGGCGCTCCTCGGCGCGGATGGTCACCATGTTGGTGCGGAAGTTGTCGCCGTCTTCGGTCGAGACCTCGACAGCCGCTTCCTCGCGATCGAACACCTGAGCGGCGATGTTCATCGCACCCACCAGGAACTCACCTTCCGGTACTGCATTGCTGTCCACCACGGGCAGTTTCCACAGGCGCTGTACGCCGCCTTCCTGGACGTTCACCCAGATGTAGGAGCCGTTGGCGTCCTTGGTCAGCTCGATGTCTGCCCAGTCCACGGGGTTCAGGGCAATGGCCGAGGCGCGGTACTCGGCGATGCGGACCTGCAGGATCGCGCGACGCAGGGTGTCGATCTTGGTGTCGCCGGCCTTGCGCAGCGCCTCGTTGAACGCGGTAGCCTGCGGGATCAGGCCCAGGAGGTTTTGCCCGGTGCCGTCGCCGGCCAGCAACTGCTCTTCTTCCTTGTACTTCAGGCCGTAGATCGCTCGGCCGTTGATGTAGCTCTGGAGGAGCGGGATGTCCGACAGCACCTGCTTGGAAGCGCGGAACCAGTGGGCAATGGTGATGACGTTGGTGGTCTTCAGGCCGAAGGACAGATCGGACTGGGCCTTCGCGGCGCCCTCACCCGCCTGAGGAGCGGCCATGTTCTGGAAGCCGGTTTCCTGCACGAACTCGACCGCGTTCGAGCCGGTGCGGCCTGGCATGATCAGGTCGCGAATGGTGAACTCACGCTCGGGGCCCACCACGATGCCGGGCACGCGGGTCGGCTGGATGCCTACGCCAACGCCACCGGTACCGGTGGTAGCGCTGGTGATGTTGGTCACGGCCTTGCGACCTACGCGAACGATGCCGCGACCGCGAGTTTGCAGCGACTTGAAGTCATCGCATTCGGTCAGCTCCTCGCCAGCCGACTTGAAGTCGACCGGATCATTGGCGGAGAAGCGGCGGGCCATCTTCTGCTCGATCTCCTGCAGGCGGTCCTGCAGGCCCAAGCCGTCCTTCACCAGGCCATCGAGGATGGTCTTGGTGTCGGCCAGGATGGTGCCGTGCGACTTGATTTCTTCAGTGGCCTTGGCGGCGAACGCCTTGATCTCTTTGTCGCGCTCATCGAGCAGGTCGTTGACCGCTTTCAGTTGCAGCTTGTCTTCGGCGTGCTCCTTGCGCTGGAACTGGCGATGTTCGGAGCGAGCCTGGTTGCTCATGGCGTTATGCATGATGAATCCTCAAAACGATGGGAGAGAAAGTGCCGGGCGCGACTTCAGCGCCTCGACGATTTCGATTGCTGCCAGGTCGCCCTCGGACTCGCTCCGGAGCAGGTGCTGCAACCCGCGGTTGGCAATCACCGCGGACTGAGTTTTCGAGAAGCCTGCCTCGCGCAGGAGCAGCTCAAATTCCGGCATCGAAGGCAGGCCGCCGTGGGCAAGCTTCGATTTGATGGTGTCGGTTCGCGCTTCGTCGTTGGCCGGCACCGTGACGATGGAGATCTCGATCAAGTCCAGCTTGGTCAACGTCCTGATCCGGGTCTTCTCGTCGAAGCTCGACTCTCGGACGTAGTAGCCAATCGACAAACCGGTGATCGAGCGGGTCTGCATTCCGCGGTACGCGATGCGCGCATACGGGGCGTCCTGCAGCCAGAGCTCGCCGGCGCCGAACAACCCTCGGTCGTCTTCCTTCATGCTGCCGATGTCCCAGCTGCCGATAGGCTCGCCGGTGCGGTGCTGCCAGAGCACTGGGAAGGTTCGTGCCTTGGCCCTGGCGTCCTCGATCGATTCGAGGAAGGCGCCAGGCGCGACGACCTCGTTGTAGCTGTCGACCACGCCGAACACCGAGCCGTAGCCAGAAAAAAGGCCGTCTTCACCGACAGCCTTTACGTCATAGTCGAAGGAGCGGTACTTGACCGCCGCCAGTCGATCCTTGTGTCTCATGGGGTGTTACCTCTTGGCTGGTCGTTGAGCCAGTCGAGCAGCGCCGCCTTGGCCTGGTTGGCGCCGCCGGGGTCTTCGCCCAGCTTGTCGATCGGCAGCATGTTGGATTGCACGGTGAGCTTTGCCGCGTTGCCACCCTCCGGCGGCAAGTTCTCTTTGCGCCGACAGTCGTCCCGGGTATAGATCCCGTTCTGGGTCATCGAGCTGTAGAAGGCCGCCCGTGCGGCACTGTCCATGCGAAGCAGCCCTTCCGGGTTGAACTTCACGTAGAAGCGACGGCGCTCATCGGGTCGAAGCAGACGCCGGTTGGCGCACATCTCGATGCGCTTGATCCAGGGGAGCAGGGTGAACGACAGGAAGCCGATCATCTGCTGCTCCATGCCAGTGCCCCAGCTGGTGGAGTTCTGCGTGTGCCCGACCATCCACGGCGGCACCCGGAACCAGCGGCAAATCTCCTCGACGTTGAACGCCCTGGTCTGCAGCATCTGGGCATCCTCCGGCGTCATGGAGACCTGTTGGTACTTCATGCCAGCCTCGAGGACCATGGTTTTGCCATGGTTCGTTGCGCCGGAGAACTGTTTGATCATGTCCTCGCGGATGTCCTTCCGCTGGTCCGGCTTGAGGATCTGGTCGGTGGACAGGACGCCGCCCAGCTTCATGCCGTTGGCAAACATCTTGGCCGCCGACTCATCAGCAGCCATGGCTGAGCCCAGTACCTGCCGCCCGTAGGCCAGCGGCGATAGGCCGCAAAGTGGGTCTACGCCGAAGGCCCGCACGTGCACCATCTGATCCTCGGTCAGCGTGTGAGGCTTGCCAAAGTTGTCGGTGTAGCGGTACTCGATGGAGCCGTCCGCCAAGCGCCGCGGTGGCGACATGTTCTGCGGCAGTAGAAACTCCAGGCTGGTCAGTGTTCGGCCACTCTGGTGAGGCTCACAGAAAGCGTTACCTTGGAGCAGCAGGCTCGCCATGACGTTCTCCCAGAACTCGACAGGGGTCTGGTCGGCGTTGGGCTGCTGGCTGATCACGAAGTTTACTGGGTGAGAGCTGGCTACCGTCGGCGCGCCGTTCTTGTCCTCGTACAAGGCAATCGGCAGAGTGGCGATGGTCTCAGCGATCAGTCGCACGCACGCCCATACCGTCGAGAGCTGGAGCGCCGTCTGCTGGCTGACCACCTTCCCTGACGCCGAGTCGGTTCCGTAGAAGGTGTTCCAGAACGCGGCGTCGGTCAGGCCAATCTTGCGGCCAGCCCAGCCCGCCAGGCTCGATGCTACTCCCGGCTCGGCCGACTTCACCAAGGCCTGGCCGAGGATCTGCGTTAGTGATTTAGCCACCGATCAACCCCTTGCGAATGAAGCCCGCGGCGATCAGTAGCGAACCGGAAGCGGCCAGCAGCGCGTAACCGAGGCCGGCCAGCACGTATACGCCAGCAACGCCCAGCAGCAAGCCGCCGGCGGCAAGCACCAGAAAGATGATCAGGCCAGTTTTCATAGGTCGTCCCGTTAGCCAACCACGATCGGGCTGGCAAGAAAGTCATCGAAGTGGCCGGAGTCGTCGATGCCGAGCTTGATGGCCACAGCGCAGCCGGTGATCAAGCTCACCATGCCGTCGATCTTGTTCTCCGGGCGCTCCTTGTTGGGGTAGATGTTGTCCTTCACGTCAAGCTTTGCCACGACGTTTGATGCCATCCAGGTCAGTACAGGGCAATCGCCGTGGGCCAGCTTTCGCTGCAGCACCAGGGCCTCTACCTCTTTCATGGGTTCGCTCAGGTTCTGCACCGTTTGGCGTAGCTCCACCATCGGTAAACCTTCGGCATCCATTTCCTGAGCCAACTGCGTGGCCTGCCACGGGTCGTAGGCGTAGGCCCGGATGTCGAAGCGCCCGGCAAACTCACGCATGTCCTCTTTGATGACTTCGAAGTCGGTGACCTCCCCGTCAGTCAGGGTCAGCAGGCCCAGCGCATCGAACTCGCGGTACCGCGCGGTGTTGCTGTCCAGCTCCTCGAGCACACGCGCTTCTGGCAGGTAGTACCTGGCGTGGATGTGCCAGAACGGATCGTCGCCATGCGGCGGGAAGATCAGCAGGTTGGCGGCGATGTCGATCTTGCTCGCCAGGTCGAGACTGCCGTAGCACGGTCGCCCCTCCAGCTCCGCAAGGCTCTTCCTGGCCGGAGCCTCTTTCCAGCGCAGCATGTTGAGCCAGGCATTCTTGGCACCGACCCACTCGTTCAGGTGCTTTGTACGGAAGGTGGCCTGCTTGGTCGCCGACTGCATCGCATCACGCTGCCGGGCAAGCAGGAAGTCCTCGGCGACGGATATCCCAAAGTTTGGATTCGCCTTGCGCAGCGCCATTTCGCTGGTCCAGTCGTCGCCCTGATCGATGGTGTAGAGGGCCGGCCATAGGTCCGGCCTGTCGATCACACCTTCCAGCATTCGCTCTGAATCGCGGATCAGCTGGTGGCAGGGGCCGCCAATACTTGAACCCGCCGTGGTGATCACCAACATGATGGGCTGCTCGCGGGCACCCATCCCGGTCTCCATCGTGTCGTACAGCGTGGAGTCTTGGTGTTCGTGATATTCGTCCACCACCGAACACGACGGCGATGACCCGTCTCCTGGCTTGCCGATGACAGGCTCGAAGCGCGATCCATCGGCCAGAACGACCATGTTGGATGCGTTCACGTCGACGCCATAGTGCTCCCGGAGGTCGTCGGTTCGTTCGACCATCAGCTTGGCCGGCCTGAACACCTCCCAGGCCTGCTTCTCCGTGGTCGCGCCAGAGTAGACCTCGGCGCCGAACTCTCCGTCTGCAACGAACATGTAGAGGCCAACGCCACCGCCGATGATCGATTTGCCATTCTTCCTGGGTACGAACACCAGGATCGTCCGGTAACGCCGGGTGCCATCCTTCTTGCGAACCCAGCCAAACGGCACGCAAACCGAGAACAGTTGCCATGGCTCCAGCTTGATAAGCTGCTTCTTGCCGCCCCATTTACCCTTGGTGTGCGGTAGAAGCTGCAGGAACTTGGCGACTTTCTCCGCCTTGGCGGGATCGAATTTGTACGGGAAGTCCTTTCTTTTGGATGCCACCAGGTCGTCGAGGTGACGCTGGGCCAGCAACTTGATCCATTTGCAGACGAGGATCTTCCCGGCGACGACATCCTTGGCGTACTTCTCAGCCGCCTTCATCAGCGGGAATTTCGTCTTTGCCATCACAGCTCCGCGAATGCATTGCCTTTCGGCGCGTCCTTCTTACCGCCACCAACCTTGGATCGGTCGGCCGGGGTCATGCCGAACTTGCCGAGCATGGCCTCCAGCCGCACCAGCTTGGCGGCAGGGAAATCGAGTGGGTCATTGCGGAACTGGGCCAGCAGGTTGGCGGCCAGCTCCAATGTCAGTCGGTCGGAGTTCGTCAGTACATCCCTTGGCGCGTACTTGGCGATCTCCTTCCAGGCGTGGAGCACTGCTCCATTGATGTGAGCCGGCGGGGCGGTCAGCTCACCCACCGGTTCAGCATCCTCGCGGCGCCGCTGGGGGTCTTTCTTGAACGCACCCGTCAGCTCAAGCACATTCGTCGGCTTGCGCGGTCGGGCCATTTTGGAAACCTGAATTTTGCGGAAGTGGAAAAAAAGCTGGGGGCGCGGTGTCCGAGCGAAAGGGCCTGAACTTTTGACCCTCCCCCTCCCCTTAAATGAGATTTCGTCTCATTTATGCCGTTTTCGATCATTTTTTGATCGCTTTCGACTCCCGCTGCGTCTTGGCCTTGTGGCAGTCGCGATTGATCGCCCGCAGGTTGTGATCATCATCCGTGCCGCCGTGGGCCAGCGCGACGATGTGGTCAACTTCATCTGCCTCGCGAATCCTTCCCAGCCTGGTGCAGTCGTCGCACCGGCACAGGTGCTGATCACGCTTGAGGATGCGGTCACGCAGCCGACGCCATGGCCGGCCGCCACGACCTGAGCCCTTGCGTGTAGCCCAGGCCTTAGCCTGCTCTGCCGCCACCTCTGCATGGCCGTCGCAGTAGCCATTGGCATTGCGGTGCAGGGACCGACAACCCTGGGCTCTGCATGGGCGCTGTGGCCTCAGCGGCATGGTGTGCCATCCAGGTAGGTGCCTGGCTCAGCGTCAGGATCAACATCGTCGCCGTCCGCCAGCGCCTCGATCAGCGCCAGGTTCTGGGTTGCGATCTGCTCCAGAAGCGCGGTCTGCTTCCGCTGTTCGGCCAGTAGGTCACTGACGCTTGGTTGCAGTTGGGCGGTGATGCCCGCCTCAAGCACGATCAGCTCACACTTGAGTCGATCAGCTGTCCCTGCCAGGTGCTGAGTCAGTCGCTCGCGCACCTCCGTCTTGATCGGGAACGGAACGCTGACCACCAACAGGTCGCCCTTCTTCGGGCTCAGTTGCTCGATTTGTTGCGAATAGGTTTGCTGCTCGCTCATATGCCACCTTGGTCCACTTATTGATCCACTCGCGCCGGTCGGCGCATCCACCACACGGCATTGCAACCTCCGATCAGGCCGCTACGCCAGGGCTTTAGCTCCGGCGTCAGCGTCATAGATGTAAGAGGCGCGAGCAAACTCATGGACTTGACCAGA
The DNA here is from genome assembly GCF_024748985.1 of Pseudomonas sp. B21-031. Classification (NCBI taxonomy): domain Bacteria; kingdom Pseudomonadati; phylum Pseudomonadota; class Gammaproteobacteria; order Pseudomonadales; family Pseudomonadaceae; genus Pseudomonas; species Pseudomonas sp. B21-031. Next base: position 3,768,559 of record NZ_CP087181.1, read on the forward strand.
CTCTTCACGCGAGTCTTCCACGGTCCCCGTATTTGCTGCGTCTGTGCGGACGGCGTAATGAACCTGGCAGCCAGCCAGCGTTACGTTGCCGATCTCAACGTACCAATTCGTGGAACGGGCGTTCGTCCGAATTCCCAGAGTTTCTTGATCGCCGCGGACGCTACGGACGGTGCCAAAGACAGCTCGGTAGGAACGTCCATCAGGCGCGTAGAACCAGTTGTCAGTGGTGATCAGAGCCTTCTTTCCGATTTCGATATTCATGATCAACCCTGCGCTTTGCGAGACAAGAAAAGGTCGGAGTAGCCGCGAAGCTTCTCCACGCCCATGAAGCCGACCATGCCGCCGGCGAATGTGGCCATACCCTGCGGCAGCCCCATCCATTCGAGTAGCGGCACCAGGGCCAAGGTGATGAGGCCGCACAAGGCACCCTCCAAGAACATCTGTCGGCGGGTGCCGCCACCGTAAACCACCCGCAGGACGGCGATGGCGACGGACAGGCCAGCGGCATACAACTGAGGCTGATGGGCAAGCACCCAAGCGATCACTGCGGCCCACAGGCCAGGGTCCTTCTCGGGCATGTTTGGCATCTCGATTCCTCCCTTTTGGGGAGCGGAATAGGTTCGGCCCCAACAGAACTCCCAGCTCGGGGCGATGGGTGTGGTGGAGCCGAAAACGAAAAAGCCCCGGGCAAATGCCGAGGCTTGGAATTGGTGCGGAGGGCCGGTGCTTCCCGGCTTAATGGTCTGGATCGCTGGGTCACGTACCCCAGACTCTCATCGCGTAGTCGATCAGGGAGCGCACGGCTTTGATCCACGCCTCTACCGACTTAGCCCAGCTGCCTGGGCGTGTCATCCGCATAAACAAAAACCCCGCACAATGGCGGGGTCCTATTGGCAAATCTGCTCAGCTGGCATCTAGCAGGTCATGTCCAGCCCAAGTCATCTCAAAGTTGGCTAGCTCGAAGTCCTCATCCAAGTCAGGGGTGACTTTGACAAACCCGCCAGTCTCCAAGATGTGCAGGTGGTAATTCACCGCCTCTTCGCGCCCTGGCTCAACACCGGGGTACTTCTCAGCGAATACTGCTTGAATCTCGCTGCGATAAAGCCCCCCGCCTCCATTATCTTCATCGACAATGATTCTGAGCAGCTCTTTAGCCAGTCTCGCGTTCCTGATCATGCTTGTCCCTCTGCATTAAGGCCATTTGGCCATACCGAGCTTAACGCACTGATCAGATACAAAAAACCCCGACGCAATGGCCGGGGTTCATCTGTGCCGCTTCGTGCTGTATCAGGAATTTACCCGAGCTGATGGAGCAGCCTACGGATTTCTCCAGAATCGATCTCAGCATGCATCCCTTCAAAGAACGCGACCACATTTCGCCCCTGTAGAGATTCGTACAGCTCATCTCCGAACGCCGTGCGGCGCTTACAGTTCAGCATTGCCAGACCGTTGCGAGCATTAGCCGCGTTTTCGATCAAGCCAATCGCTTCCAGTTCAAGAGAAATCGAATCTGCGAACTCAGAGAACTGGTCCGAAGGGGGTAGCTGAGCTACGCCGGCCGACTTAAGTTCGCGATAGTAGGCGCCAGCGACGATTGCTGGAGAAAAGCTTTGATTTGATGTCGCACCCCCAAGAAGGCGCTTAATCAGTTCCCACATTTCCATGTGATGGATTTCCTTGCCAGGTGATGAAGAACCCCGACGCAGTGGCCGGGGTTTCTCTGTGTCGCGTTGCTTGCAAGCTGGACACGCTGCTATGAAAACAGGTGTTTATCCGTCCGGAAAGAACTTTTTACGCAGCTTCACGAAATTGTTCCAAGAACGAATCAACCCAGGCCACACCCTGCTTGACGATCTCGCGGGCTGATCGCTCGGACATCCTGGATGCCTCGCCAATCCGCACCATTGTCCACTTCGATCCAAAGTAGAGCCACACGAAATCACCCATCTGCTGGTTGCGCTTGGTCAGCCTCGCCACCGCCGAGTCGATCACCAGCGCATGATCATCGGTAAGGGAGTACTGGCAACCACCACCAGCCGCTGCCGCAGTAATCGACGGTGAGACGTACCGGGGAACCCCCATCCCATCCATTCGCCAACTGCCCCATTGCTCGAGCAGCCATTCGGTATCGCCCAGCGGCTTGTCCATGTAGGTGCGTTTCTTCATGCAGCCCTCCGGGGCGTTGGGTCGGTGTCTAGGCCGAACAGCTCGCGCAGCAGCTTGTCAGCGTGTTTGCTCTTGGCGTTGCCTTCGGTGATCCAGCCTTTGGCGAACTGCTCGAATCCCACATTGGCGCGCGCGGCGTGCCAGTCAGCCACGATGTCCATCAGGGCCGCTGATGCGATGCGGCCGTTGTTCTGCTCCAGCAGCATGCGGTTGCCCACCTTGAGGAACTTGCACTCCACGGCGGTCAGGCTTTTGCGCGGCAATGCCGCAGTTACGTTGCTCATAGTGCGGCACTCCATACGTGCAGGATTTCATTTGGGCGCTGATCACCGCGCGCCTCGATTGATACGGCGCGGGACCAAGATCGGTAAGCCTCAGCTGGTGACCCGCCGGCGCCGGCCCATGGATGCCCCTCGCTGACGCACCACCAGGTTCCCTTCCGGCAAGTGATGCTCACCTTGGGCAGGCGACCGGTGAAGCCGATCTTGTGCGAGGCCAGCCAGGCTTCCACAGCAGGCCATACAATTGCCTGCTCCTCCTTGCAGAACCGTGCAGTTACCCCGCTCGCGCGCTCACCAAGCCCCCAGTCTTCGTTCGCAACCCATAGGACGAATCCGGTCGGTATGTGGCGAAGCGTGTGGCCCTTGGTGACCCATCCCCAGTCGCCTGGGTATTCGCGCAGCGAGGCGGCAATGCGTTCTGCCTCAGGGTATTGCTTCACATTGACCATCTGCGCCCCTAGCGGAAGCACGGCAGACCCTTCGGCGACGACGGGCTGATACCCTGCCTGCTCATGCACAGGCGCCAGCACCCGAGCAATCAACTTGAGCGGATTCATTTCGCCACCTGCGATGCCATGCGGGCCTCGGCAATTCGAACAAAGCCCAGGAAATGGTCGGCTGGCATCGACTCCTTGATCACGTCGAGGATGACCCGGTCCATGTGCTGCTGGGCGTGCGCCTTGGCCTCCTTGCGCAACTGGCCACATCGGTACAGCACCCGGGTGCGGTCGTGGTTGATGTGCTTGAGCGCGGCCTTCGCCCGGTTGTACCAGCCTCGGTCGTATGGCGTGCCTTGGATGGCACGCTCGACGGCCTGCGCCAGCGACAGCTCCAGGCGGATAGCGTCAGCCACCAGCTGCTCATGCAAGGCCTCGCAGGCCTCCAGAGTGTCAGGCAACTCACGGGGCCCAACCAGACGCGGGTGCGGTTCTGCAAGCTTAGGGGTATTGCCAGTGGCAACTGGCTGTTCCGCGCCAGCACGCCTCGTCACGCTCACCGACACGACCGGGGTTGCAGATTTGCCAGCGCCAGCGCGTGGCCAGAAATTAGAAAGATTCATGCTTAGCTCCTTTGGTGCGGTGGCGGCCGGCAAATGTCCTGCCCATTTCGACTTCTTCGTTGCTTGGCTGATAGCCGACCAGCTCGACGAACCTGTGATAGGCGCCCTGGTGCTGCACGCGGCAGATACCGGTTTCGCCGTGGCGGTTTTTGTCCACGATCAGTTCGGTGACGCCCGATTGCCCCTCTTCGGATTCGCTGTCTCGGTGGACCAGCACCACCACGTCGGCGTCGGCTTCGATCTGGCCTGAGTCGCGCAGGTCGCTCTTCGTGGGGCGCTTGTTGGCGCGGTTGCTTGGGCCCCGGTTCAACTGCGCCAGCACCATCACGGGCACTCCCAGCTCCTTGGCCAGCCGCTTGATCGATTTGCTGATGTCGGTGACCTGCTCGTACCTGCTGGCCGACTTGCTCTCGCCGTTGACCAGGCCGATGTAGTCCAGCGTGACAGAGCCAAGGCCGTGCTCGCGCTTGACCGTGCGGCAGATCTGACGGATATCGCGCATCGTCAACGAGGCGTCATCGCAGAAGATCAGCGGCGCGCCATCGAGCTTGCCCACAGCCGCCGTCAGGCCTGGCCAATCGTTGTCGGCCATCGAGTGCCCTTCGGTGATGTGCTTCAGCTGCACGCTACCCACTGAGGCCAGCGACCGGTTTGTCAGCTCCACATCCGTCATCTCCAGGCTGAAGACCAGCGACGTGGACTTAGCCACCAGCGCTACCCGCTCAGCGATACCCAGGCCCAGGGTGGTCTTGCCGCTACCCGGGGCGCCAGCGATGACGACCATGTGCCCGGCGCAGATGCCGGGAATGAACTTGTCGAGCGCTGGCAGGCCGGTGTCGAAGCCCAGCACCACCTCGCGGTTGAACCGACGGTCAATCCCGTCGATTGCCTCGGGCAGGATCTCGCCCACGAAGCGATACCGCTTGCGGGCATCCAGACCTTCCGCCTCGAGGGCGATCCAAGCCTGCTGCCCCTGCGCCAGCACCTCGTCCAGCGAGTCGCCATCTCTCAGGCGCTCCGACATGATGTGCGCAGCAGCGATCACCCGGCGAGCCACCGACCGCTGTTTCACGATCCGGGCGTACTCTGCGAAGTTTGCCGCGCTCGGCGTGTTGTGAGCGATGTGAGCAGCCACTGCCAGCGTGCCACGGCCATCAGCCAAGGTCGGCCTGGCATCTGACAGGGTTACCACGTCGATCTGCCGCCCCTTCGCCTTGAGCGCCAGCAGCAGCTCGAACAGCTCGGCACAGTCGGCCTGGTAGAAATCACCGACCTCAAGCTTCACGTCATCAATGAGCGCTGGCTGGTGGATCATGGCGCCGATCAGGGCATGTTCTGACTCAGGGCTGTGCAACCGTGACACATCCTTTGTGCAAGCCGCGTAATCTTGGCTGCTCATGCCGCCCCTCCTACACGCGCTGACGACCAGGTGAAGGGCGCCAGCAGGCCGCCGTTCTCGCGCAGGCGGTCCATGGCCCGTGGCCCGATGTAGACGGGCAACTGATCACGGTCCTGGTTGCTGATCAGGATCGTCGGGCGCACAAGCTGGTAGCGGCGGTCGATGACCTCGTGCAGCAGGCTGGGCATGAAGTCCTTGCCTGGGCGGGGCGTGTGCATGCCGACCTCGTCGATAACCAGCAAGTCGACAGCGGCCAACTCAGCCAGCAGGTCGGACTTCGACGGTCCGGCGTTGCTACGGAAGCTGTCCGTCACGGCCTGCATGATTCCCTCGGCAGTGACAATCAGGCCCTTGGCGCCATACTCCCGAACAACGTGCTGCAGGATGGCGCAGGCCAGGTGAGTTTTCCCGTTCCCGACCTCGCCCAGTAGCATCAGTGCACGGCCAGCCCGGTAGTGGCCTTCGAACTCCTCGGCATAGCGGCGGCAAATAGACTGGGCACGGACCTTGGCCGAGTTGGCGTTGGTGATGAAGCTGTCGAACGTGCAGCCCCGGAAGCGCGGCGTGATGCCGGTGGCGAACAGGTCACGATTGAGTTCTTCGGCTTCTCTCTCAGCGTACGCCACGTCACGCACATTGGCCTCGCATTGGAGGTTCAGAGCCTCCCAGCGGCAGCGCGGGCACTCTGTCGCCTTCCATCCGCCATCAAACTGCTCGACCTGCTTCGCTTCGTACTGGCCGTGACCAGGCACTTCGCATTTGGCAATGCCTGCAACACGCTCGGCTGGCGCCGGCCTGAATTTAGATGAGGTCATCAGGGTACATCTCCTGGTGATGGGCAGGCACTTGCAGCACCGCGCTTGCGTTGGTCTGTGCTCCTGCTCGAGCAGGGAGGGCGCTGTCAGGGAAGAGACCTGTCCACCCCTTACCGATCGACAGCTTGATCACAGCATCGGGGTTCGGATGATTGGCCAGGTCCTCGGCCTGCTGCTTGCAGCTCGTGGCGGTCAGCGGCTTGCGGATCTCTTTGCGGTGCTGGCACCAGTCGGCCCAGGTCTGTTCGCTCACGTTGGCAGGCTTAGCTGTCAGTGGATCGAACTTTGCCGATTTCTCCCCAGCAGGCTTGCCTGCGCTCTTCTTTGGTTTATTGACGGATAACTGACGGTTATATGACGGATTGGGTGCAGCTGGTGCACCCCGTTCTGTCTTCATTTGCACCCCGTTCTGTTGCGAGCTGCACCCCGTAGCGTCTTCATTTGCACCCCGTTCGGGATCTTCTTCATTGCGGGGTGCAGCTGGTGCACCCCGATTTTCCACCATGTCGTAAACCACCGGACGCCGGTCATAGCGGTCGATGTAGGCAGCGGCTATCGCTTGATTCCCACGCTTGATAACTCCGGCGGCTTCAAGGGCATCGAGCTTGTAACGGATGGTCCGCTCGGAAAGCCCAGTGTCTTCAGACAAGCTCGACGCTGAGGGAAACGCCCCGCGCCCGCTCTTGTCGGCGTAGTTGGCCAGGCACAGAAGTACATGGCGGCAAGTGGGGTCGGTGACCAGGCGCTGCTCAAGCGCCCAGGTCATGGATTGAATACTCACAGATCAAGCTCCTCCGTAACTCGACACACGAAGGCGTCGTAGCTCTCGGCCATCTCGAAACCGTTGTCTTCCATGGCGCGTCGACCAGCCTTGGCTATTTCGTAGATCGTCCAGCCCTCGCGCTCTGGAAAGCCTTTGAACTGGATGTAGGTTGGCCAAGGGCCGTTGATGATCGTTGCGCCAGAGCGCTGCGGGCGTGCCTGGGCGGGGTTTGGGGTCGGGTTCATTGAAGAGTCTCCCCTGGCTTTACTGGAACGATCGGAGCGCCAGCGAACGGTGAGTCAGGCCCGAACAGGTCGGGCAGATCACTCTCAGGGGCCGTCTTGATCCAATCCACCATGGCCATGAAGCAGGCCTCGAACAGTGGCCCTCCCTCACCCCAGCCATCAGACTGTGGGCTGGCACTGTTTTCCAATCTTGCGACGTAGATGAGCCCCGCAAGACCTCGCTCGTCGTTCTGGATTGCTGGGCGATGTACCGTGTTGATGCTCAGCAGGTCGCACAAGCAGTCGAAGCCAATGGCGTCGTAGCTGTTGTCGGTGTCCTTGATCAGGTGGTAGCCCAGACCAATCAACCCCTGCTTGGTGGTCTTGTGGTCATCTTCACGATGGCTCTTGGATTTCGCCAGGAGGATGTCTGCCTGGTGCTGCGCCACTGGGTACGCCTTGAGCTTTGCGGCCTCGCGACGGAAGACGCGGCGCTCATCGCGAATCTGCTGCAGCTTGGCCAGGCCATTGCGTACAACTCGCTGCGTCAGAATCAGCATGGTTTTACGGGATAGGCCTTGCTTGTTCGCAATACCAGCTATCTTTTCGGCAATCTCGAGTTTGGTAATGCTCATGCGGTTTCTCCAGCAGCGCGGAACAAGTCGGCCAGGTCAATTTGGTAGACAGCCGCCCAGGCGGCCGCAGGCCAGGAGCGAACCCAGCCGAATCGAGGGTCTTGGACTTTCGGGGCGGACACCCCATGGCTGTCGCACCAGTTCTTCAATGGGCGGAATCCCTGGCTACCGAAGCTGCGGTGGGCGGCCTTCTCCACCGCGGTCACGGTGGCGTGCTGGCAACCACGACCAAGTTCGTTCTCAAGGTGCATGACCTTGCGAACAGCAGCTGATGCAGTGGCCATGGCGGTGGCTTCTCGCCGGCTGCCGATCTCGGCCTTGGTGGCAACGGCATGGTCACGCTGCTCCAGCGCCAACTGCTCCGAACGCTTCGAGGCCAGCAGGTGCTCCAGGGCCTCGATGTAGTTCTCGGGCATGGATGACTTGGCCCGGCTGCGCTCCTGGACCAACTCCCAGAACTCGCGGACCAGCTTTTTCTTGAAGGCGCGGACGATCTCGGTGTTGCGCATGTAGGTGAGTAGCAGCGTGGCCTGCGGCTCTGTCAGCAGAGCGATCTCTCGCGTCTGCACACCACCAGCCGTTTCGAAGGGGTCTACCTCGAATCGAACCCTTCCAAACTCCCAAAGATCGTCGTGATACTTGCGCACAAGAGCGATAACGCTCGCATGCTCGTTCTCGGTCCCTGAAGCGATAGCAGTGGTCGGCGTGACGGCATCGCCGTCCTTGATGACTACCAGGCTCATGCCGCACCTCCCGCGCCACGTTTTACAGCGGTAGGTTTTTGTGGCGCGGCGACTGCAGATTCGATGCGCTTCTCCAGGCTTTCTCGCTCGCTATCCAGATCGTTGTGCCATACATCGGTGTTGTAGTGGGCAAGGTTCGCGACAGTGGCGCCGCGCGCATCGCCGGCAGCCTTGAGACGATCCTCAAGCACATGCAGCACCCCGCGCAGCCAGTCGATGTGGGTCATGGCGCACTGAATCTGAAAGGTTGCGTCCTGTGCTACGGTTTCCAGTTCATCCATGCTCATACTGCACCTCCCTGCTCGGGGACGACGCCAGCGTGCGCGCTGTACACCAAAGCGAGCGCGGATTCGGCAGCGTAAAAAGTCAGCGTGGCGAGCTGCGTGACCGCCGGCTCCTGCATCAGCTCACGCAGGCCGGCAACGACCGCTTCCAGCCGATCAGTGGCGGCATCGAGTGATTCGTGGATCGGGACGCCGGCCGCCGCCTCAAAAACGTCGTGAGCACCACTGGTAGCGAACGGGTGGGCAAGCGTTTCAGGCTGAGGAGTCATTGCTCACCCCCGCGGCCAGCTGCGCAGGCAACGCTCTTCTCAACCGACCAGATCAGCGCGCTGACGGTCTCGCCCAGGAAGCTCAGCGTGGCCATACCGTCGCAGTACGCCATCTCGCCCATGTTCAGGCTGTCGTGCAGATGCTGGCAGAGCTGGCTCATCCCTGAAGAAAGCGTGCGGGCTGCACGCAGAGCGTCTTCTGCATTCGCGCCAGGCGCAACAGCGAGCAGTTGAATGCCCCGGTTGTCGATTGGCGTGCTGAGGAAACCAGTCTCGCTGGTGAGGATGGGTTGCGCCGGTGATGGCGTGGTGGTATTTTTTGGGTGCGACATATCGCATCCTCCTAAGACAAGGTGATGTTGCAAGACCTCCTGGCAGAGGTCGGTTAAAGAACCCGCCTGGCAGCGGGTTTTTTGTTGCCCGGAGAAAACTCAGCCGGACAACAAAAACTGGGATGGGGCGTGCTGACTCATGCTGTGTTCCTTTTTATTGGGCAGGCAAAAGCCAACCATTGGAAGTCTCTGAAAAGGCGCTGTTGGGGGCCTTCCCTTTGCACCTCAAATGTGCGTGTTCGGACGATACCCATTAAACGAGGGCCTCAGGAGGGCCAAAATTCTGCCCATGCTGAACACTGGATGGATTCACAGAGGGTTTGCCCGTCTGAACGGTCAAGGCCAGATGGCGTATCGTTTCATCCAAGGTCGGGCCGGAGTCAGCCTCCCGATCATTCCTGGCAGGGAACAAACGAAATTCGACGGCAGCAAAAGAACCGTCTTCTTGCTGCGTGACGTAGACCGTACGTCCAATGCGGATAGCCTTACTCAGGGCACCCTGCGTCATTCCCAGTAGGGATGCTGCATGCGGCTGCCCGTGGCCCTTAGCGAAATCTTTCAGGGGGACCATGGTCATGGCCTGCCTCCAGCTAGTACTTTGCATGGATAGTACCTTTGGCATTTATTGCTTGCAATACCTTTGGCATTTGATGGGCATTACTAACGGGAATATTATGGGATTATGAAAAAGCCCTTACCTCCAGATCGCGCGGAAGAATGCCAGAGACTCAAGGCGATCTTCGACGGCAAAAAAAAAGAGCTGAAGCTCACTCAAGAGAAGCTTGCGCACCGCTTGGGTATTAACCAGAGCTCTGTTAGCCATTATCTGAACGGCGTGAACCCACTGAACGCCTCAGTCGCCGCAGCCTTCGCCAAGATTCTTGGGGTATCCGTGAGGGATTTCAGCCCTCGCCTTGCGGACGTGATTGAGTCCTTTGCGGACTCCTTTAAGGAAACCTGGTCTCGCAGCGCCAAGGTTTTGGATGCTGTTCCTCACGAGCAGTACGTGCTCATTCCTCAGCTTTTGGACGATAACTCATTTGTCCCTGGGGTAAATGATGAGCATGTGGGGCTTACTGAGGGGATGTTGTTTCGCCGCGGCTGGCTTAGGGACATGGGCCTGCATTACCCCTACCTCAGGATCTTGTATGCTATAGACGACAGCATGGCTCCACATATCGCTCGCGAAGACGTGGTCATGATCGACACATCCAAGAAGATACTAGAGGATGGAAAGATTTTTTTGATCAGGCGCCCCGATGGTAAGACCAGCATCCGCAGAGTCTTCCAAATGATTTCCGGCGGCTGGGCGCTGAGGTGTGACAATCTGGATAAGCAGAGGTATCCAGATGAGACGCTTAGCAGTGAGGCTGCCGATGGGCTTCCTGTTGTAGGCCAAATAGCATGGCGTGGAGGAAGCTCCAGATGACCAGGTCAATAGGGCCAGACCGAAACCGCTCTCGAGCGGTTTTTTTGCGCATTGCCAAAAAAATATTACTAAAGGTATTTACACAATAAATTGCCTTTGGTAATTTTCTCTCCATCGACTCATCGCATGGAGCAACCCGCATGACCAATCACACGATCACCGCCAGCGGCTGGACCGGTTTTCTCGGCATGGGGCTTGCTCCGCGTGAACTTGAGGCGACGCTGCATGCAGCCAACGACCTGACCCAGAAAGAGATTGCTCGCTTGATGGGTATCAGCCCCAAGACTGTTGAAAAGCGCATCGAGGACGCCCGGCTCAAGCTCGGCGCTAAGACCATGCGCGGCCTGGTGCTCGAAGCGTTCAAGCGCCAGATCATCAGCCCCGCCGCCACCACCCTAGCCCTGCTGATGGCCATCCACGGCATGATCGGAGACGACCAAGCCATGCGTGTTCGTCGTGGCGGCAACAGCGGCGAACGCAAGATTGAAACCCGTATAGCAACCCGGCGCGCTGAGTGCGCCTTGGCGGTGGCGTGACGCTCCCCGCCTGATCTGATCCAACCCTGACTTTTGCGAAAGCCAACAACCGCGGCAGGCCACCGGCTTGCTCGAAATAAGGAGATTCAAACATGCTCATGCTAAGTCGCAACATCGGCAAGGCCGTCATCATCGGCGGCAACATTCGCGTCACCGTGGCCCAGGTGAACGGTTGCCAGGTCCGTCTGGGTATTGAGGCTCCGCGCGGTGTGATCGTTGACCGCGAGGAAATCCACGCACGCCGAGTGGCTGAAGGTACCACCGAGAAAGAGCCGGTATTCAGCATCGACGACCACGTCCGCATGGCTGCCGACGCGCGCCGGTACCGCTGGCTGCGCGACGAGGCTCTGTCCACCGGTTCCGGATTCACACCAGCCGTATACGACAGGGCGGGTGGTATCGGCACGGTGCGTGTTGGTGAGGATCTGGACCAGCGTATTGACTCAGCGATCCGTCACCTCACCAAACAGCAGGTGACGCAGGACACGCAGGAGCAGAAGCCATGAGCCAGGCCGACCTGCTACTGCAGCTGTGGGAAGCCCTGCAGCACCGTGAAACCACCTTTGGCCAGGTATTCAATATGTCAGCAGCCTGCGGCCTGGACGGGCGCCTGGTTCTGGCTAATCACTTTCGGGGGATAGCATGATCAATCTGACCGACAACCTGGCGCACCGCGCCCTCTTCACCCTTCCCTCGATCCGGCCAAGCGCGGAGACGGCGCCAGCAGTTCAGGTGCTGCCCGAACAGAAGGTCGTCACCGGCGACAAGGAAGTGGATGCAGTTCTGTGGCTGCGCGAGGTCATCAAGACCGGCCAGGCCGGGCCGATCGCCACTGCTTTGGATGCAGCCAAGCAGATCAACACGCCGCTCAAGCAGATCGAGCAACGGTATGTCGAGTACGTGAAGCGCAACAGCGGGGGAAACCCCTTCGCGGTCATGTTCTCATTCGGCTTTGCTGACCTTGAAGGGCTGGCCAAGTCTTCGCTGGCTACGGCCGCGCTGGTATCTGAGGCGCAGGCCCGCTTCGAGGGCGAGACGATTTTCGAGGACACGCCCGCCGAGCAGTTCTGCGAGAGGGCCCTAAAGCGCTGTAAGGGTTTCAAGGACTACATCGACAACGACAAGGCCGAGGTCGCCAAGCGCTTCCGCAAGCACTCCGACCTGATGCCGAACACCCTCGACGACTGTCTGCATGAGATCGCGTATTGGGATCGGCTGTATGCCCTGCGGCACGCTGCTGGCGAATGGGGCGACGGAATGCATGAAGCGATAGCCAGGGACTGGTTCGTCCAAGGGCTGCTGTCGGAGATCAAGCCGCGCACCCAGGCCGAGGCCCTGCGCGTTCTGGATTACGCCGAGCACGCCGAGAGCATCGAGAGCGATGACCTGGTCGCGATTGCGCGAAACCTGATTGCATCGGGAGGGTTGCCAGAATGATCAAGCGCCGAGCAATCAACCACTCCGCCCTCCCCGCCATCGGCCAGCCCCTGGGCGGGGGCTTCTTCGCCGGGCGGATCTTCTTCGCCGGCGCCGAGCACGCAATCATCGACGCAGGCCGTGAGTTCGAGACCGCTGCCCAGTGGTGGGAGCAACCCGGCCCGCGCGTGAACGTCCGCGGCGCCCTGTCGTTCCATGACGGCCTGGAGAACACCCGCGCCATGGCCGAGGCCGGTAGTGCGATCGCCCGAAAGGTGCTTGGAATGACCATCCGTGGGCAGCGAGGGTGGCATCTGCCAAGTATTGAGCAATTGCAGGTCATGCGGGCGAACCTTCTCCAACTGCCGGACTGGGACCGTTACTACAGCGCTCTCCGTGCCGGCGGGCCGACCCAGGCCTTCACCCACATGGAATACTGGTCCAGCACGCAGAACTCCGCCGGAAGCTCTTGGTGCCTACACATGCTGCCCTGGTGTACACCGACTACCAACTGGGCCAGCAAGTGCAAGGGTATTCGCCCGGTGCGCACCCTGGTGATCAGCCAAGAGACCTTCGTACATGAGCCATCGACCGATGCAGCCGTGGCCAGCGCCGATCTGCGCGGCCTGGCCAACCAGCAGGCGGTGGCCACCGTACTCGAGCGGTTCGTGAACGAGGACACCGGGAAGTTCTACGGGCGCACTGAGGCGCTGGTGGCTGAGCTGGCAGAATTGGCAGGAGGTCGGGCATGAGCATTGTGCTGCGCGAACACAAACTGAACCAGCGCCAGCTGGACGCCATCACGCCGACCATGAACGACCTGATCCAAGGCCGGGTCAGCCAGAGGACTTTCGAGCAGGCTTGCGTCGACGCCTTGGAAAGGGCCGGCTGTCCACTTGGCTACGACACCACCATGCCGGGCGCTGACAAGACCGTCGAGCAGCGTGCCGCTGCGTGGGTGCGTGACGGCGAGGTAGGCATGTCGTCGCGAGCTATTCACGACCACATGCTGGGACTGACGCCGAAGAACGGCTACTTCGACTATCCGCTCGATCCAGACGACCTGAATCGCTGCATCAAGCTCCTTGAATTGATCCCTGAGTGGAAGCCCCGTATGGGTGAGATGGTCTGCCACGGGAAGGATTGGGCAGGACTGGCCAGCCACTGGGAGGAAATCAGCCAGTGCTTCCTTGATGAGGTCGGCCTGGACTGGTGCAAGGGTAGCCGCGCACCGAAAACGTACGCGCTGATGAAGCAGGCTATGGGAGAGCGGGCATGACCATCGATAAAGCAAAGCTGAAGGCGCTAGCCCAACGCGCCACACCTGGCCAGTGGGTCACGGAAGGCGAATACATCAATGAGCACGGCCACCTCCTGTACGCCTACGTGGCGCATGAGAACAGCGGGATGATCGCGGAGGCCTTCGCCAACTGCCGGGTTAAAACGGATGAAGAGTGCCGCGCCAATGCGGCTTTCATCGCCGGCGCCAATCCGGCCAATGTCCTCGTCCTGCTGGCCGAGATGGAAGCGCTACACGACCAGGCTGCCTACTGGCGCCAGCGGGCCAAGAGCGCCGAGGGCCACCTATACGCGTCTGACTTCCAGGCGGCATGCGATGCACTGCACCTGGATAGCAACTATGCCGACACCCCAGCGGAGCAGCTCACCGAAGTTCAGAAGGCGCGGATCAGCTCAGCAGTTAACACGGTGTTGCGGGCGGTGAATGCGCGGAGAGATCTGCGCCGGCCGACTGACGTGACAGGCCGGCCTGACAACCAAAACCTGACGCATCAGGCGTCGGATCACAGTGTCGATTGAGGCTCCGTCATGGCTAAAGTTATAGCTCAGATCACCGCCAGCCTACCCAGGCTCATGGAGGTGGGCGAGTATCGGAAGCTGCGCTACGCCGGCGGAAAGCCGAGCTTGCAGCAGCTTAAAAAATGGATTGACGAGGGAGAGTTGGCGGGCGAAATCCGTGGAGGCATGTACTTCGTCGACCTTCAGTCCGCCGTGATCGGCTCGAACGACCCGCTATTGGCTCAGATGCTGGATATTTGAAATGGCACCACGACCGCGAAGCCCGAAGAACAAGACGCTTCCGCCCAACCTGTACGCCAACGGGAAGTATTGGCGGTACAAGAACCCGATCACGGGGAAGATGACCAGCATCAATAAGCCCTATGACGAGGCGGTGCGCCTGGCCAAAGCCGCCAACGCCAAGCTGGCGTTCCTGATGACCGACAGCGGCGAGATGCTGGCGACCATCACCGGGGACCGCCTGCCCACTATCGGCGCCCTAATTGATCGCTTCGAAACCGAATGGCTGCCCGAGCGCGGCTATGCGCGTTCGTCTCTGGACGAGATCGGCTACAAGCTCAAGCGGTACCGGACGGACATCGGGCACATGCTGGTGGGGCAGTTCGACGTGTTGGCGGCAGCGGAATACCTGGACCAGTTCAGCAACAATGCCTACACGAAGCATAGAGCCCTGTTGGTTAGCCTGCTGACATTCGCTATCGCCAAGGGTATGGCGGAGCGCAACGCCGCCGACATGACCCTGCTGAAGAAGGAAGCCAAGAAGAAGCGCCAGCGCCACACTCTAGAGGGCGTACAGAAGATCCTGGACGCAGATACAACTCCGGGGTGGCTAAAGCGCGCCATTCGATTGGGCCTGACCAGCCTGCAGCGCCGTGAAGACATCGTGACCTGGAAGAAGTCGGCAGTTGACCTGATCAAGAACACCATCAAGGTGTCCCCCGGCAAGACCGACAACTACGACACGCCGATTCACCTGCAGATAATCATGGGCAAGGCTCTGCGCGAGACGGTGAACGAGTGCTTTCGGTCGCCAATCATTTCACCCCTCCTGATCCATTATCGCCCGAAGGCGCGCCGTCAGGACCAGATCGAGGCGAAGGAGCACTGGACGGCGGTTACCCCGGACTACCTGTCCAAGAGCTTCAGGAAGGCCAGGGACGCTGCGAAGGCCTACGATCACCTAGACTTCGATGAGCGCCCAACTTTCCATGAGATCCGGGCCCTGGGCGCCTGGCTTTACGAGCAGCAAAAATTTTCAACCGAGTACGTTCAGTTGCTGATGGGGCATGCCACTGCCGAGATGACGGAGCGGTATCAAGACGGGCACGCACCGAAGGGAATTCAGTACGTCGAAGTGAAGGCTGACCTGGCCATCTGACGGACGGCAAGTACCAGCGAAGACCGGATAAAGGTGGGTGGTTTTGCAAATATTTTGCAAAAGTTTTGCAAAAGCAAAAAGGGCGACCCTCTCGGATCGCCCTTCAAGTGCCCGGAAACCGGGGCTTTTGTTTGGTAGGCACAATTGGACTCGAACCAACGACCCCCACCATGTCAAGGTGGTGCTCTAACCAACTGAGCTATGTGCCTGTCGTGTGGTGCGCATTCTACGCAATCCAAAAACCCTGTCAACACTTTTTTTCGCGCTAACTCACTGAATCTTAACCTCTTTATAGAAAGGCTTCGACGACAGCCGGGTAAAGGATTTTTAACGGACGACTAGCGGGTGTTTATTATTATTGATAGCATCGCTACATTCGTTAAAAATATAAAACACGAGGTTCCTCGAGCATGGCCAACACCCCCTACCCCCAGTCCTACTACGCCGCCTCGGCTAACCCGGTGCCGCCACGTCCGGCGCTGCAGGGTGAGGTGGAAACCGATGTGTGCATCATCGGCGCCGGCTACACCGGCCTGTCCAGCGCCCTGTTCCTGCTGGAAAACGGCTTCAAGGTCAGCATCGTCGAAGCGGCCAAGGTCGGCTTCGGCGCATCCGGCCGCAACGGTGGCCAGATCGTCAACAGCTATAGCCGTGACATCGACGTGATCGAACGCACCGTCGGCCCCAAGCAGGCACAACTGCTGGGCCAGATGGCGTTCGAAGGTGGCCGCATCATTCGTGAGCGCGTCGCCAAGTACAACATCCAGTGCGACCTTAAAGACGGTGGCGTATTCGCTGCCCTCACCTCCAAGCAGATGGGCCACCTGGAGTCGCAAAAGCGCCTGTGGGAACGATTCGGCCACAATCAGCTGGAGCTGATGGACCAGAAGCGCATCCGTGAAGTCGTCGCCTGCGACAGCTACATCGGCGGCATGCTGGACATGAGCGGCGGCCACATCCACCCGCTGAACCTGGCCTTGGGCGAAGCTGCTGCAGTCGAATCGCTGGGCGGCATCATTTATGAGCAGACCCCGGCCGTTCGCATCGAGCGTGGGGCCAACCCGGTCGTTCATACCCCACAGGGTAAAGTGCGCGCCAAGTTCATCATCGTCGCCGGCAACGCCTACCTGGGCAACCTGGTGCCAGAACTGGCCTCCAAGTCTATGCCGTGCGGTACTCAGGTGATCACCACCGAGCCCTTGGACGCAGACCTGGCTCGCACCCTGCTGCCGCAGGACTACTGTGTCGAAGACTGCAACTACCTGCTCGACTACTACCGCCTGACCAGCGACAAGCGCCTGATCTTCGGCGGTGGCGTGGTGTACGGCGCACGCGACCCGGCAAACATCGAGGCGATCATCCGTCCGAAGATGCTCAAGGCCTTCCCGCAGCTGCAGAACGTGAAGATCGACTACGCCTGGACCGGCAACTTCCTGCTGACCCTGTCGCGCCTGCCTCAGGTCGGCCGCATTGGCGACAACATCTATTACTCCCAGGGCTGCTCGGGCCACGGTGTGACCTACACGCACCTGGCAGGCAAAGTGCTGGCCGAAGCGCTGCGTGGTCAGGCCGAACGTTTCGACGCATTCGCCGGCCTGCCGCACTATCCGTTCCCGGGTGGCCAGATGCTGCGTGTACCGTTCAGCGCCATTGGTGCCTGGTACTACAGCCTGCGCGACCGCCTGGGCTTCTGATACCTCTGTAACAACGCACCGGCCGCTTTGCGGGTAAACCCGCGAAGCGGCCGGTGCGCGGCTTACTTACCGTCCCAGGCTGTTCACCGCCTGTTTGGCGGCGACTTCCTGCCCTGCGCGGGCCAGCTCATCGGCAGCCTGCAACCAACGTTGCCGGTCAACCTGGGCCGGCAGTTGCCGCGGCGGTTGCAGCAGCACCGCCCAACTCCCCTGCTTGGCCCAGGCCGAGGCAAAGTCATCAAAGGCCATCAGTTGCCGACGGTGCATGCCTGAGCGCAGCAGCACCCGTTGCTTGTAGCGGTCATATCCAATCAGCACGGCGTAGCGTGGCTCGCTCCACCAGGCCGAACCCTCCTCGTAACGCAGCAACACCGGGTTGCCCGCCGCCACTTGTGTCAGCAAGGCGTCCAGTTGTTTGTCCAGCGCATACACCACCATGCCGTAGTCCCGTGCGACACGGGGGATACTGGTATCCAGCGTTTCGGCGCCTTGAGGCAAGTTCAAAGGTTTATCCAGCAGCCCGGGGGTGATCGGCGCGCCCTGTTGCGAAAGCAGCGCCGCCAGGGCCATGGCCCCGCTGTGGTTGGCATTGCCCCGGTAGAACGGCACGCTGCTGATTTCGACCCGCTGCGGCAGGCCTTTGAGGCTGGCGGGCGGTGCGCTGGCGCAACCGGCCAGGCTGACGGCCAAAAGGCCAGCCAGCAGCAACCGGCGTGGGACCGAAGCCAGCGATTTGAAGGAAACTTGCTGCATGGGCACTCGCTTGTTCCGATGCCAGGCAGGCAGCGCCCGGCTCTGGGCACCGATCATAGGGCCCACAGGTGCGCGGGTATAGTCCGACACCGGCTTGTAGCGAATCGGCCTCAGCAATAGACCTAAGGTCAATGGAACGTCACAAGGGGCAGGCTAGACTAATGAAGTGTCTGTAAGGCGAGCCCTGGCTGACAGCGCGCTGGCCCGAGAGAAGGAGGCACACATGAGCCTGACCCTGGCAATCCTCATGCTGGTAGGTATGTGGCTGAGCGTCGCAGCCGCCATGCTGTGGGGTGTACTGCGTATCGTACGGCGTCATTCCCATCATCACCTGCCACCGCAGGGTGTGGCCGAACCTCAGGCTGTGCGCGGGGCGCGGCGGCAGGTAGAGGCACATTAAACGCACGTAGTTGATGTATACCTGTGGGAGCGGGCTTGACCCGCGAATGGGGCCACGCGGTGGTTGGCACCGGCTTCGCCGGTGTTCGCGGGGCAAGCCCGCTCCCACATGGCCCCGCTTTTTCTAGATCAACCCTCAGCCGCTTCGCGCTTCATCCGCGCCCGACGGGCCATGATGTTGAGGATCTCGATCAAGGTCGAGAACGCCATCGCCGCATACACATACCCTTTTGGCACGTGAGCGCCCATGCCTTCGGCAATCAGGGTCATGCCGATCATGATCAGGAAGCCCAGGGCCAGCATCACCACGGTCGGGTTGTCATTGATGAACTTGGCCAGCGGGTCGGCCGCCACCAACATCACGATCACAGCAGCGATCACGGCAATGATCATGATCGGCAGGTGTTCGGTCATGCCCACGGCGGTGATGATGCTGTCGATCGAGAAGACGATATCCAGCAACAGGATCTGGCCGATGGCCGCGGCGAAGCCCAAGGTGATGGTGGAACCGGCCTTGGATTCTTCCTTGGCGCCGTGCGGGTCGACGTTTTCGTGAATTTCCTTGGTCGCCTTCCACAGCAGGAACAGGCCACCCGCGATCAGGATCATGTCCTTCCACGAGAAGCTATGGCCGAACACATCGACCACAGGCTCGGTCAGCTGGACGATCCAGGCCACGGTGCTGAGCAGCGCCAGACGCATGACCAAGGCCATGCTGATACCAATGCGCCGCGCCTTGGAGCGGTACTCCAGCGGCAGCTTGTTGGTGAGGATGGAGATGAAGATCAGGTTGTCGATACCCAGCACGATCTCCATGGCCACCAGCGTGGCGAGGGCGACCCAGGCGGTCGGGCTTGCGGCGAGTTCCAGCAAATATTCCATTTAATCAATCCTGCATCGGGTCTTGGGGTCAGATGTCCTGGGTCTTTTCTTGCTTTTCAACGTCTTTTGGCGCCTGGCCTTCGCTGCCGATGGCATCGCTCAGGGCCTGCTGCGCCGCTTCGTTGGTCTTGTCGATGGCCTGCTTGGCCGACTGGGCGGCCTGGTCGAGCATCTGCTGGGCGGATTTCTCGGCCTGATCGCAGCCGGCCAGGGTGAACAGGGCCAGGGCCAACACCAAAGGCGTGCCAATGGATTTAAGCTGCAACATGGGTTCCTCGCTTGTCGATATTCCGGCGGCGCACGCAGCGCCTGATGGAGTCGCATTCTAAAGAGGCCAATACATCAGGAAAATTCGTATTTTCAGCGGTTATACTTCGGTTTTTACGAATCGAGAAAAAACCGATGCTCAACTACCGCCAGTTGCACTACTTCTGGGCCGTGGCCAAGACCGGCAGCATTGCGCGGGCCAGTGAGCAATTGAACCTGACTCCGCAGACCATCAGCGGGCAGATCAGCCTGTTCGAGCAGACCTATGGCCTGGAGCTGTTTCAACGGGTCGGGCGGCAACTGGAGTTGACCGAAACCGGCCGCCAGACGCTGGTGTATGCCGAGCAGATGTTCCAGATCGGCGGCGAGCTCGAAGCCCTGCTGCGTGCCGGCCCACAGGAACAGATCCTGTTCCGTGTGGGCGTGGCCGACGTGGTCCCCAAATCCATCGTCTACCGCCTGCTGGCGCCGACCATGGAGCTGGACGAGGTGCTGCGCATCAACTGCCGCGAAGACAAGCTCGAGCGGCTGCTGGCAGACCTGGCGATTCAGCGCCTGGACCTGGTCATCTCCGACAGCCCGATGCCCAACCACCTGGATATCAAGGGCTACAGCCAGAAGCTGGGCGAGTGCGGCCTGAGTTTCTTCGCCACCCAGGCCTTGGCACAACGCCATGCCGGCCCCTTCCCGGCCTGCCTGCAGGATGCCCCCCTGCTGATTCCGGGCCAGGAAACCGTGGTGCGCAGCCGCTTGCTGCGTTGGCTGGGCGAGCAACAGGTGCAACCGCGCATCGTTGGCGAGTTCGACGACAGCGCCTTGATGCAGGCATTCGGGCAATCGGGCAGCGGCATTTTCGTCGCGCCCAGCGTCATCGCCGAGGAGGTGTGCCGCCAGTATGGCGTGCAGTTGATCGGGCAGACTGAGGCGGTGCATGAGTCGTTCTATGCCATCTCAGTGGAGCGCAAGGTCAAGCACCCAGGCATCGTGGCCATTACCGAGGGGGCACGGCGGGAGCTGTTTCACTGGTAACTTTTCCCACTTCATTGCCGGCAAGCCCTACAGCGGTCTGTGGTAAAGTCCCGCCCTTTCAAAAACCGAGACTGCGCTGCACATGACCCCTGTCTTCCGCCTCCTCAACCGCACCAGCCTGGTGACGCAGATCGTCATCGGCCTGCTCGCGGGCATCGCCCTGGCACTGCTGGCGCCCGACGTCGCCCGCAACCTGGCCTTCCTCGGCAAGGTGTTCGTCAGCGCCCTCAAGGCCGTGGCGCCGATCCTGGTGTTCATCCTGGTCATGGCCTCGATCGCCAACCACCGCCACGGCCAGGAAACCCATATCCGCCCGATCCTGTGGCTGTACCTGCTGGGTACCTTTGCCGCAGCCGTGGTGGCCGTGGTCGCCAGCATGCTGTTCCCGTCGCACTTGGCACTGAGCGCCGGCGACGCCGCCCTGAGTGCGCCCGGCGGCATCACGGAAGTGCTGCAGAACCTGCTGCTGAGCGCCGTCGACAACCCGGTCAACGCCTTGCTCAACGCTAACTTCATCGGCGTGCTGACCTGGGCGATCGGCCTGGGCGTGGCGCTGCGCCATGCCGGCGAAACCACCCGCACTGTGGTCGAGGACCTGTCCAACGGCGTGACCCTGATCGTGCGCGTGGTCATCCGCTTCGCCCCGCTGGGCATCTTCGGCCTGGTCAGCGCGACCCTGGCCCAGTCGGGCTTGAGCGCCCTGCTCGGCTACTTGCACCTGCTGGCCGTGCTGATTGGCTGCATGCTGTTCGTGGCCCTGGTGATGAACCCGCTGATCGTGTTCTGGAAGATTCGCCGCAACCCGTACCCACTGACGTTGTTGTGCCTGCGCGAAAGCGGTATCACGGCGTTCTTCACCCGCAGCTCGGCCGCCAACATCCCGGTCAACCTGGCGCTGTCGGAGCGCCTTGGCCTGCATGAAGACACCTATTCGGTGTCGATCCCCCTGGGCGCGACCATCAATATGGCCGGCGCGGCGATCACCATCACCGTGCTGACCCTGGCGGCCGTGCACACCCTGGGTATCCCGGTCGACTTGCCGACTGCGGTGTTGCTGAGTGTGGTGGCAGCGGTCTGCGCGTGCGGCGCTTCGGGCGTGGCTGGTGGTTCGCTGCTGTTGATTCCGCTGGCTTGTAGCCTGTTTGGCATCCCCAGCGAGATCGCCATGCAGGTGGTTGCCGTGGGCTTCATCATTGGCGTGCTGCAGGACTCGGCCGAGACTGCGCTGAATTCTTCGACCGACGTGCTGTTCACGGCAGCCGCGTGTCAGGCCGAAGAGCGACGCGGGGCTTAAGCGTGTTGGGGCCGCTTTGCGGCCCTTTCGGCCGCGCCTACAAGCCCGTGCGCACAGTGCAACGCGGTGCCAATTGCCTAATGCAGCGGCTTTACCTACGCTAGTGGCCTTTTCCTCGCAATGAGACTGGGCCATGTCAGAACACGAACCCGCAGGTGAAGGCCGTTTCAACAGCACCGAGATCCGCATTCTCGGCTCGCTGATCGAAAAACAGGCCACCAGCCCGGAAAGCTACCCACTGACCCTCAATGCCCTGGTCCTGGCCTGTAACCAGAAGACCAGCCGCGAGCCGGTGATGAACCTCACCCAAGGCCAGGTCGGCCAGGCCTTGCGCGCACTCGAAGGCCAAGGCATGACACGCTTGCAGATGGGCAGCCGCGCCGACCGCTGGGAGCAGCGCGTGGACAAAGCCCTGGAGCTGGTGCCGGCGCAGCTGGTGCTGATGGGCCTGATGTTCCTGCGCGGCCCGCAAACCCTCAACGAGCTGCTCAGCCGCAGCAACCGCCTGCACGACTTTGACGACACCGAACAGATCCAGCACCAGCTCGAGCGCCTGATATCACGGGATTTGGCATTGCACCTGCCGCGCCAGGCAGGCCAACGCGAAGACCGCTATACCCATGCGCTGGGTGACCCGGCAGAAATCGAGGCGATTTTGGCCGCGCGCCAGCAGGAGGGGGGCGCCCGCAGCAGTGGCGGCAGTGTGTCGGAGGAGCGCATAGAGGCCTTGGAAGCCCGGATTGCAGCGCTGGAGGCGCGCCTGGCCGAGCTCGAAGGCTGAGCCCTTCAGTGCTCGGGGTCGGGGAAGTTGCGGCAGCTTTTGCGCTCGGCCAGTTCTTTATCGCTGGGGCGCTGGTCGACGAACACAGTGCGGCCGTCGGCGTAGATTTCCAGATAGCCCCAGTGCAGGTCCTGCTCCTTTTGCCCGGGCTTGGGTGGCACTAGCCACCAGGGTTCGCGGCTGATCAGGGTCATGGGTGAGATTCCTGAGGGTGTCTGGGGTAATCATAGACACCCTCAGGCTTGTGCTTGGCTTACGCCGGCGCCGAGGTGCGGATCAGGTGATCGAAGGCTGCCAGCGAAGCCTTGGCGCCCTCGCCTACTGCGATGACGATCTGCTTGTACGGCACCGTGGTCACATCCCCCGCGGCAAACACGCCTGGGATGTTGGTCGCGCCCTTGGCATCGACAATGATCTCGCCACGCGGCGACAGCTCCACCGTACCTTTCAGCCAGTCAGTGTTCGGCAGCAGACCGATCTGTACGAAGATGCCCTCCAGCGCCAGGTCATGCAGCTCATCGGTGGTGCGATCCTTGTAGCGCAAACCGGACACTTTCTCACCATTGCCCAGCACTTCGGTGGTCAGCGCGCTGGTGATCACCTTCACGTTCGGCAAGCTGTGCAGCTTGCGTTGCAACACGGCGTCAGCACGCAGTTGGCTGTCGAACTCGATCAGCGTCACCTGGGCGACAATGCCGGCCAGGTCGATGGCCGCTTCCACGCCAGAGTTGCCGCCGCCGATCACCGCCACACGCTTGCCCTTGAACAGCGGGCCGTCACAGTGCGGGCAGTAGGCCACGCCGCGACCGCGGTATTCCTGTTCACCCGGCACGTTCATTTCGCGCCAGCGGGCACCGGTGGCCAGGATCACGGTCTTGGCCTTGAGCGAGGCACCACCGGCCAGGCGTACTTCGTGCAGGCCGCCGTCGGTGGCAGGGATCAACGCCTCGCCGCGCTGCAGGTTCATGATGTCGACGTCGTACTGCTTGACGTGTTCTTCCAGCGCGGTGGCCAGCTTCGGCCCTTCGGTTTCCTGCACTGAAATGAAGTTTTCGATGGCCAGGGTGTCGAGCACCTGCCCACCAAAGCGCTCGGCGGCAACACCGGTGCGGATGCCTTTACGCGCGGCATAGATCGCCGCCGCGGCGCCGGCTGGGCCACCACCGACCACCAATACGTCGAATGCGTCCTTGGCGTTGATCTTCTCGGCCTGGCGGGTGCCGGCGCTGGTGTCGATCTTGCCCAGAATCTCTTCCAGGCCCATGCGGCCCTGGCCAAACACTTCGCCGTTCAGGTAAACGCTCGGCACCGCCATGATCTTGCGCGCTTCGACTTCGTCCTGGAACAGCGCGCCATCGATGGCCACATGGCGCACGTTGGGGTTGAGCACCGCCATCAGGTTCAGCGCCTGGACCACGTCCGGGCAGTTCTGGCACGACAGCGAGAAGTAGGTTTCGAAGGTGAATTCGCCTTCCAGCCCTTGGATCTGCTCGATCACGTCGGCGCTGGCCTTGGACGGGTGACCGCCGACTTGCAGCAGCGCCAGCACCAGGGAGGTGAATTCGTGGCCCATGGGGATGCCGGCGAAACGCAGGCTGATGTCAGCCCCCGGGCGGTTGAGCGAGAACGAAGGACGACGGGCGTCGCTTCCGTCCGCGCGCAGGGTAATCAGGTTCGACAGGCCGGCGATTTCCACCAGCAGGTCGTGCAATTCGCGGGACTTCGCGCCGTCGTCGAGGGAGGCAACGATCTCGATCGGCTGGGTGACCCGCTCCAGGTAGGTTTTCAGTTGCGATTTAAGCGTGGCGTCCAACATACGGGCGATTCCTTTTTCAATCTTCAGATACAAAAACGCCCAGGCAGTAGCGCCCGGGCGTTTGGCGGGGCGGTAGGTATTTCAGCTTTGGCGGCTGCTTACCGCCCGCGACTGGCGCACGACCTTAGATCTTGCCAACCAGGTCCAGCGACGGTGCCAGGGTGGCTTCGCCTTCTTTCCACTTGGCCGGGCAGACTTCGCCTGGGTGGGCGGCAACGTACTGGGCTGCCTTGACCTTGCGCAGCAGCTCGCTGGCGTCACGGCCTACACCACCGTCGTTGAGTTCGACGATCTTGATCTGGCCTTCTGGGTTAATCACGAAGGTACCGCGATCAGCCAGGCCGGCTTCTTCGATCAGTACGTCGAAGTTGCGCGAGATGATGTGGGTCGGGTCACCGATCAGCGGGTATTCGATCTTGCCGATGGTGTCCGAAGTGTCGTGCCAGGCTTTGTGGGTGAAGTGGGTGTCGGTGGACACGCCGTAGATCTCGACGCCCAGCTTCTGGAACTCGGCGTAGTTGTCAGCGAGGTCACCCAGTTCGGTTGGGCAGACGAAGGTGAAGTCGGCCGGGTAGAAGAACACGACAGACCACTTGCCTTTCAGGTCGGCTTCGCTGACCTGGACGAACTCGCCCTTGTGGTAGGCGGTGGCGTTGAACGGTTTGACTTGGCTGTTGATGATAGGCATGAGAGACGCTCCTTCATGGGGTTGGAATCAGTTGATGGAGAGAATCCTAACCGTTCATCCCATTGAAGGCTCATTGGCAAAGCTGATGCTGCTGATTGGTTTTGGCTATAACCAGGGTTTATTAATAGAAGAGATTGCGCTGAACAACGCGGCTGCTGCTTGTGTAGCAGAACCCTGTGGGAGCGGGTTTACCCACGAACACCGGCAAAACCGGTGCCATACACCGCGTTGTATTCTTCGCGGGTAAACCCGCTCCCACAGGGTGGTGTCGTCATACGCAATTATCAGCGTGTAACGGTACGCATGGTCACGAACTCTTCGGCCGCCGTCGGGTGTACACCGATGGTCTCGTCGAACTGCTGCTTGGTCGCCCCGGCTTTCAGCGCAATCCCCAGGCCCTGGACGATCTCGCCGGCATCCGGCCCGACCATGTGGCAACCCAGGACCTTGTCGGTCTCGGCATCGACCACCAGCTTCATCAGGGTCTTTTCCTGGATGTCGGTCAGGGTCAGCTTCATGGCCCGGAAACGGCTCTCGAAGATCTGCACCTTATGCCCAGCTTCCAGCGCCTGCTCTTCGGTCAGGCCGACAGTACCGATCGGCGGCTGGCTGAACACTGCGGTGGGGATGTTCTGGTAGTCCACCGGGCGGTACTGCTCGGGCTTGAACAACCGCCGTGCAACGGCCATGCCCTCGGCCAGGGCCACGGGGGTAAGCTGCACCCGGCCGATCACATCGCCGATGGCGAGGATCGATGGCGCGGTGGTCTGATACTGGTCGTCGACGCGAATGTAGCCGCGTGCATCCAGTTCGACGCCGGTGTTTTCCAGGCCCAGGTTGTCCAGCATCGGCCGGCGACCGGTGGCGTAGAACACGCAGTCGGCAACCAGCTCTCGGCCGTCCTTGAGGGTGGCCTTGAGGCTGCCGTCGTCCAGCTTGTCGATACGCTGGATGTCCGCATTGAACTGCAGCTCGAGGCCGCGTTTTTCCAGCTCTTCTTTCAGGTGCGTGCGCACCGAACCGTCGAAGCCACGCAGGAACAGGTCGCCGCGGTACAGCAAGGTGGTGTCGGCACCCAGGCCCTGGAAGATGCCGGCAAACTCGACGGCAATGTAACCACCGCCCACTACCAGCACACGGCGTGGCAATGCCTTGAGGTAGAACGCCTCGTTAGAGGTAATGGCCAGTTCTTTACCAGGGATGTCTGGCACCTGCGGCCAGCCACCGGTGGCGATGAGAATGTGCTCGGCCGTGTAGCGCTGGCCGTCGACGTCCACTTCGTTGGCGCCGGTCAGCCGTGCATGGCCTTGCAATAAGGTCACCCCGCTGTTGACCAGCAGGTTGCGGTAGATGCCGTTGAGGCGCTCGATTTCCCGGTTCTTGTTGGCAATCAGGGTGCCCCAGTCGAAATGCCCTTCTTCCAAGGTCCAGCCGAAGCCTGCGGCTTGCTCCAGCTCATCAGCGACGTGCGCACCATACACCAGCAGTTTTTTCGGCACACAGCCGACGTTGACGCAGGTACCACCCAGGTAGCGGCTCTCGGCCACTGCCACTTTCGCGCCAAAGCCCGCGGCAAAGCGCGCGGCGCGCACACCGCCGGACCCGGCACCAATCACGAACAAATCAAAATCGTAGGCCATTTATTCAGTCTCCTAGGCTGGCGCCCAGCATACCGCCGTTGGCCGCCGCAAACAAAAAAGCCACCCCGAAGGGTGGCTCTCAGACCTGCCAGGCTTATCAGTAAGCCTTGCCAGTCTTGTAGTAGTTCTCGAAGCAGAAGTTGGTTGCGTCGATGTAGCCTTCGGCGCCACCGCAGTCGAAACGCTGGCCCTTGAACTTGTAGGCAATCACACAGCCATCTTTGGCCTGCTGCAGCAGGGCGTCGGTGATCTGGATTTCACCACCTTTGCCCGGCTTGGTGTTGGCGATGATATCGAAGATATCCGGGGTCAGGATGTAGCGACCAATGATCGCCAGGTTCGATGGCGCGTCTTCAGGGGCCGGTTTTTCGACCATGTCAGTGACGCGGAAGATGTCGTCGCGGATCATTTCGCCGGCGATCACACCGTACTTGTTGGTTTCCTGCGGGTCGACTTCCTGGATGGCAACGATCGAGCAGCGGTACTGCTTGAACAGTTTGACCATCTGGGTCAGTACACCGTCACCTTCCGGGTTGACGCACAGGTCGTCGGCCAGGACGACGGCGAACGGTTCGTCGCCGATCAGCGGGCGGCCGGTGAGGATCGCGTGGCCCAGGCCCTTCATTTCGGTCTGACGGGTGTAGGAGAAAGAGCACTCGTTGAGCAGACGACGGATGCCGACCAGGTATTTTTCCTTATCGGTGCCCTTGATCTGGTTTTCCAGCTCGTAGCTGATGTCGAAGTGGTCTTCCAGGGCACGCTTGCCACGGCCAGTCACGATGGAGATCTCGTTCAGCCCGGCATCCAGCGCTTCTTCAACGCCATACTGGATCAGCGGCTTGTTGACCACCGGCAGCATTTCCTTGGGCATGGCTTTGGTAGCGGGCAGGAAGCGGGTGCCGTAGCCGGCGGCCGGGAACAAGCATTTTTTGATCATATACGTCCTTAACGAAGGCTAGGCCTGTGGAATTCGGCGCAGTCTAATCAGGCGGCAGTCACCTTACAATGCCCCACCTGAGGCCGACCGATGCCATGATAGAGATAACCCAGTGTAGATAGTTCCTGAGCATCGTAAATATTGCGACCATCGAATACCACTGGCATGCGCATAAGCCCCCGCACCCGCACGAAATCCGGCTGCCTGAACTGCTTCCATTCGGTCACCAGTACCAGGGCGTCCGCACCTTCGACGCAGGCGTAAGGGTCTTCGCTCAAGCGCAGTTGGCCCGTGGCCAAGGCGTGCGGGTAGCGCCCTGCCATGCCGCCCAGCGCCACCGGGTCGCAGGCCTGTACCCGCGCCCCAGCCGCCAGCAAGGCGTCGATCAGCACCAGGCTGGGCGCCTCGCGCAGGTCGTCGGTACCGGGTTTGAACGCCAACCCCCACAGCGCCACGCTACGCCCACGCATGAAGCCGCCAAAATGCTGGTGCAGCGCTTTGAACAATAAGGTCTTCTGCACTTCGTTGCGGGCTTGCACCGCCTGCAGGATACCCGCCGGGTAGCCAAGCTGCTCGGCGGTGCGGATCAGCGCCCGGACATCCTTGGGGAAGCACGAGCCGCCATAACCACACCCGGCATAGATGAAATGGCTGCCGATGCGCCGGTCGCTGCCAATGCCTCGTCGCACCTGCTCGATATCCACGTCCAACTGCGCACAAAGCCCGGCCAGCTCGTTGATGAAGGAGATCTTGGTGGCCAGAAAGGCATTGGCGGCGTATTTGCTGAATTCGGCGGCGCGCGGCGCCATCAACAGAATGCGTTCACGGTTACGCACAAACGGCGCATACAGCCGCTGCAGGCACTGGCTGGCGGCTGCGCTGTCGGTGCCGATAATGATGCGGTCCGGGCGCATGAAGTCTTCGAGGGCGCTACCCTCCTTGAGAAACTCGGGGTTGCTCGCCACCTCGACAACGAAGCCTGCGCCACGCTCGCGCAGGCCAAGCGCAATGTGCCGAGCTACGCGTTCTGCGGTGCCTACGGGAACAGTCGACTTGTTCACCACCAGGCACGGGTGGGTCAGGTGTCGCCCCAGGCTGTCGGCCACGGCCAGCACATGCTGCAGGTCGGCTGAGCCGTCTTCCTGGCTCGGTGTGCCGACCGCGATGAACACCACCTCGGCGCCGGCCAGGGCCTGCTGCCAGTCATCGCTAAAGGCCAGCCGGCCCGCCTGCATGCCGCTGTGCAACAGCGCCTGCAGGCCTGGCTCGTGGATCGGGCAGTGGCCTTGGCGCAGTTGCATCAGGCGTTGCGGGTCGCGTTCCAGGCAGACCACGCGATTGCCCATTTCGGCAAAACAGGCCGCCGTCACCAAACCGACATACCCCGCCCCGATCACACAGAGTTCCATGGCCGCGCTCCTTGAGGATGATGGCGGCCATTGCAACCCGGCAGTGGTTGCAGGGCGGTGACGGGTAGATGACAAAAAACGGTTGTTGCCTGTACTGGCCTCTTCGCGGTCCGACTTGTCCGCGAAGACGCCAGCACATCAACCCTATCAGCTACCGGTTCCCTGCCCGATCAGCACCCCCTCGACCTTCTGCCCATACAGGTTCACCCCGTCATTGGCATGAAACTTCAGCCGCGTCTTCTCAATAGAGCCCTCCACCAACCGGGGGTCCTGCGGCCGCTCATGGCGGTTGATCCATGCCGCCACATCCCAGGCCTGTTCATCGCTGAGGCTGCCAGGCCTGCCCAGCGGCATGTTGTATTTGATGAAGGACGCCGCCGTGTTGATACGGTGCATCCCGGCCCCCCAGTTGTAGGAATCCTTGCCCCACAGCGGCGGCATCACATACTCGCCGGCCACCTGCTGCCCTTCCCCATTGTCGCCGTGGCAAATCGCACACTGGTCACGGTAGACCTGCTGGCCACGCTTGAAGTCGTAGCCACCCTTGGGCTGAGGGACATCCGGGTAGCCGCGCCCGGCGATCTCCACGCCTGTCGGCGCCTTGGTCGACAACCAGTAGGCATACACCGACAACGCCGTCATCTGCGGGCTGTCTGCCGCCGGTGGTTTGCCATTCATGCTGAACTGGAAACACCCCTGAATGCGCTCGGCATAGGTGTTGACCTTGTCGTTTTTCTTGCGATACGCCGGGTACATCGGATACGCACCCCACATCGGCGCGGAGTGGGCCAGACGCCCCTGATCAAGGTGGCAGTTGCTGCAATTCATGCCGTTGCCGACGGCTTCCGGCATCAGCCGCCGGGTATCGACAAACAGCGCATGGCCCTGGCGGACCATCTTGCCAAAGGCATTGTCCGGCAACTCGCTCTCGGCTGGCGGGACGAACTGCGGTGCGGCCTGCACGCCCGGCACTTTCAACTGCGACTGGTCTTCCATGGCGATCGGGGCTGCCTGGGCACTGCCCATGGCCAGCAGCAGCACGGCTGGAATCATCGGCTTCATGGCGTGACCTCCGGGTGGGCGGGACGGGCGAAGAACGCGGCAATCGCCTTGACCTCGTCATCGGTCATGGCCTTGGCCACGCCGACCATCAGTTGGTTGGGGTCATTGCTGCGGCTGCCGTCGCGCCAGGCATTCAGTTGGGCTACCAGGTAAGCCGCAGGCTGGCCTGCAAGCGGTGGGAAATGCTCACCCACGCCGCTGCCGCCTGGGCCGTGGCATTGCACACACCCCGGAATCTGCCGCCCCCAGTCGCCATACAGTGCCAGGCGCGTGGTGGGGTCATCGGCTATCTGCTGGCGGCGCAGATCGGCTGCTGGCTCAGCCGGGAGGCTGGCCAGGTAGGCACTGACGGCTTTGATTTCGTCGTCGCTCAGGGCCTTGGCAAGCGGCTCCATAACCGGCTGCTTGCGGGTGCCAT
Organism: Pseudomonas sp. B21-031; assembly: GCF_024748985.1. Classification (NCBI taxonomy): domain Bacteria; kingdom Pseudomonadati; phylum Pseudomonadota; class Gammaproteobacteria; order Pseudomonadales; family Pseudomonadaceae; genus Pseudomonas; species Pseudomonas sp. B21-031. The sequence goes on from NZ_CP087181.1 coordinate 3,799,176, forward strand.
TGCGCCAATCCTGCAATTGCTTGCTGAGGTAACCGGCCGGCAGGCCGGCCAAGCGAGGGAACCCGGCAGCGGCAATGCCCTTGCCGTCTGGGCCATGGCAACCTATACAGGCCATGGCGGCGGGGTTCGCCCCGCCCTGGGTGAAGATCTTCTGGCCATCGGCGGCATGCGCCGTGGGCCAGGCCAGGATCAGCAGGCTGCCGATCACGACTCGACTCAACGGGGTCATCACGAATCTCCATTTCTTTTGTTATAAGCTTAGGCTTAAAAAACATAAGCAAATGGATACTAGACCCGTAGGGCAAGTCGCAACAACGCCAACACCTACCAGGTGACAGCTATTGGCCTTTTAACCGCGCATCCGTTGCGCCAGATCAATGGCCAGAAATGCACTGCGTCGCTGCGGTGCGCACATCACCCAGGCGCAACGGGAAGTTGTTCAACCGTTCATGCAATTTGATGCTGCTGCCGCTGCCACGCGAGTCGATATCGACCAGTGCCGCCGGCCCAGCCCCGGCCGTGAGCTTTTGCGGGACGATCAGGCGCAAGCCATCACCGCGTTGCTCCTCGACCAACGGATCACGGGTATCGGCCAGCTTCTGCTTGACGCAATCGGCGTATTCACGCGGTGTCTTGCCAGACATCACATCCAGCGTTTCATGTGACTGTTCAAGCTCCGAAACGCTGACACAGCCCCCAAGCCCCAGGAACAACGCCGCCACCATCCACTTCATTTGCAGCACCTCTGCCATCAAGAATCCAGTTCGACCACAGCCAGGCCTGTTTGCTCCCTGCTTTGGCAGAATTATCTGCGCCTGGCCATCGAGCGCGGCAGCTTAGCGTGACATCGTGGTATCTTTCGCCTTTGCAGATCCAAACCTTGCGGAGCATCACATGAAATTCGTACACCAGCGCGAGCACCTCAACGAGGACGATATCGTCGTCATCGAGTGTTCCCAGCGCTGCAACATCCGCCTGATGAACGACGCCAACTTCCGCAGCTTCAAAAATGGCGGTCGACACACCTACCATGGTGGTGCCTTCGACAAGTTCCCGGCCAAGATCACCGTTCCAAGTACCGGTTTCTGGAACATCACCCTCGATACCGTGACCACGCGCCCGATCTCGGTAACGCGCAAGCCGACCTTGACCCACAAGATCAAGATCATCCGTCGCTCGTCGTCGAAACTCAGATAAGACCGCCATGACCCAGACCATCAAGTACGTCATCAAATACAAACTCGACGGCGAGCGCCGTTGGGATTTCGCACTCATGACCGATGCCTCCCAGGAGCAGGCGCTGCAAGCGCTGCGCAAGATCCACGGCGATGACGCCGAAAAGATCAGCGACATCCAGGTCAGCAAGGCCCTGTAAACGCCCCGCAGTTACTGCCGCACCGATCACACCGCCCGCAAGGAGAGCCGCATGAGCCCTTGGCCCGACCGCCGTATCCTCGATCTGCTGGGCATTGAAGTGCCTATTCTGCAGGCACCGATGGCAGGTGCGACGGGCTCGGCCATGGCCATTGCCGTGGGCGCTGCGGGCGGCCTTGGCGCACTGCCCTGCGCCATGTTGAGCAGTGACCAGCTACGTGATGAGATCGAAGCGTTCCGCGCCGCCTGCCCTGCCCGGCCGCTGAACCTGAACTTCTTCTGCCACCAACCACCACCGCCCGACGCGATCCGCGAGACGCGCTGGAAGCAGGCACTCAAGCCTTACTACAACGAGGTGGGTGCCGATTTCGACGCCCCTACCCCGATCTCCAACCGCGCGCCGTTCGATGAGCAAAGCTGCCAGTTGGTCGAGCAGTTGCGCCCTGAAGTGGTGAGCTTTCACTTTGGCCTGCCCGAGCCCCACCTGCTGCAACGGGTCAAGGCCAGTGGTGCCAAGGTGCTGTCCAGTGCTACCACGGTGGAAGAAGCGCTGTGGCTGGAGCGTAACGGCTGCGACGCGATCATCGCCATGGGCTATGAAGCGGGTGGCCATCGCGGCATGTTCCTCAGCGAAGACATCAGCAGCCAGATTGGCACCTTCGCCCTGGTGCCGCAGATCGTCGACGCGGTCACGCTGCCTGTGATTGCGGCCGGGGGCATCGCCGACCACCGTGGCCTGGTCGCGGCCCTTGCCTTGGGCGCTTCGGCCGTGCAGATCGGCACGGCCTACCTGTTCTGCCCCGAAGCCAAGGTGTCTGCGGCCCACCGCCGCGCGCTGGACACCGCGCCCGCCAGCGACACGGCCCTGACCAACCTGTTCACCGGCCGCCCGGCGCGGGGCATCAACAACCGCATCATGCGTGAACTAGGGCCGATGAGCGACCTGGCACCGCGCTTCCCGCTGGCGGGTGGCGCATTGATGCCACTGCGTGCAATCACCGACCCGCAAGGCAACAGCGACTTCAGCAACCTGTGGTCGGGCCAGGCGCTGCGCTTGGGCAGGCACATGCCGGCAGCTGAGCTGACCCAGGAAATTGCTAGCAAGGCACTGCAAACGCTATCGCGCTGAACAGCACTTGCAGGCCATTACCGCCGTCGTCGTCCAGCCCCCTTCCCGGCCAATGGCCTATCGCTATATAGTTCACGCTATAACGATAACCCTAGGAGCTGTCTTCATGCGTATCCGCCCACTCCACCTGGCCGCCACTGCCCTGGCCAGCCTGATCTGCCTGAACACTGCCTGGGCCGACGAAGTCCAGGTCGCGGTCGCAGCGAACTTCACAGCCCCCATCCAGGCCATTGCCAAAGACTTTGAAAAGGACACCGGCCACACGCTGGTCGCCGCCTATGGTGCTACCGGGCAGTTCTACGCCCAGATCAAGAATGGCGCACCGTTCGAAGTGTTCCTCGCCGCCGACGACAGCACCCCAGCCAAGCTCGAGCAGGAAAAGGAAATCGTCCCAGGTTCGCGTTTCACCTACGCCATCGGCACCCTGGCCCTGTGGTCGGCGAAGGAAGGGTACGTGGATGCCAAGGGAGACGTGCTGAAGCAGAACACGTACAAGCACCTGTCCATTGCCAACCCTAAAGCCGCCCCCTACGGCCTGGCCGCGACCCAGGTGATCGACAAGCTGAAACTGACCGAGGCCACCCAGGGGAAGATCGTCGAAGGGCAGAACATCACCCAAGCCTTCCAGTTCGTGTCCACCGGCAATGCCGAACTGGGCTTCGTCGCGCTGTCGCAGATCTACAAGGACGGCAAAGTCACCAGCGGCTCGGCCTGGATCGTGCCATCCAACCTGCACGACCCGATCCGCCAGGACGCCGTGATCCTTAACAAAGGTAAGGACAGTGCCGCTGCCAAGGCGCTGGTCGAGTACCTGAAAGGCCCGAAAGCCGCCGCGGTAATCAAATCCTACGGTTATGAGCTCTGATGCCACTGGACGCCAGTGACCTGGGTGCCATCTGGCTGACCATCAAACTGGCCAGCCTGACCACCTTGATCCTGCTGATCGTCGGCACGCCCATCGCCTGGTGGCTGGCGCGCACGCGCTCTTGGCTGCGCGGGCCGGTGGGCGCGGTGGTGGCCCTGCCGCTGGTGCTACCACCGACGGTCATCGGCTTTTACCTGCTGATCGCCCTCGGGCCCCATGGCTGGCTTGGCCAGGCCACCCAGGCATTGGGCCTGGGCAGCGTGGTATTCAGCTTCAGCGGGTTAGTGATCGGCTCGGTGATTTACTCCATGCCCTTCGTGGTGCAGCCCTTGCAAAACGCCTTTGGCGCGATCGGCCAACGGCCGCTGGAAGTCGCTGCCACCCTGCGCGCCAGCCCATGGGACACCTTCGTCCATGTGGTACTGCCGCTGGCCCGCCCCGGGTTCATCACCGCCAGCATTCTGGGCTTTGCCCATACCGTGGGCGAGTTCGGCGTGGTGCTGATGATCGGTGGCAACATCCCCGACAAAACCCGTGTGGTCTCGGTGCAGATCTTCGATCACGTCGAGGCCATGGAGTATGCGCAAGCCCACTGGCTGGCCGGTGCCATGCTGGTGTTCTCGTTCCTGGTGCTGCTCCTACTGTACGCTGGGCGCCGCGGCAAAGCTGGCTGGAGCTGAAATGACTGCATCGATTGTGGCGCGCCTGAAGCTGGCGCGCGACGACTTTACCCTGGATGTCGACCTGCAACTGCCAGGGCGCGGGATCAGCGCGCTGTTCGGCCATTCCGGGTCTGGCAAAACCTCCTGCCTGCGCTGCCTGGCAGGGCTGGAGCGCGCCGCCAGCGCCTACATCGAAGTCAATGGCGAGGTCTGGGAAGACAGCAGCCGCGGCTATTTTCAAGCACCTCACCTGCGCCCGGTGGGCTATGTATTCCAAGAAGCCAGCCTGTTCCCGCACTTGTCGGTGCGCGGCAACCTGGAGTTTGGCTGGCGCCGGGTCGCACCAACCGAGCGCAAGGTCAGCCTCGAACAGGCCTGCCAGTTGCTGGGCATCGGCCACCTGCTTGCACGTCGGCCCGCTACGTTGTCCGGCGGTGAGGCGCAGCGGGTCGGTATCGCCCGCGCGCTGCTGAGCAGCCCACGGCTATTGTTGATGGACGAGCCGTTGGCTGCCCTCGATGGGCCGCGCAAGCGCGAAATCCTGCCGTACCTGGAGCGCCTGCATGACGAGCTGGATATCCCGCTGGTGTATGTCAGCCATGCCCAGGACGAAGTAGCGCGCCTTGCCGACCACCTGGTGTTGCTGGAGCAAGGCCAGGCCGTGGCCAGCGGCCCGATAGGCGAAACGCTTGCACGCCTGGACCTGTCGCTGGCCCAGGGCGAAGATGCCGGCGTCGTGTTCGAAGGCTTGGTAGTCGGGCATGACCCCCATTACGACCTGCTCGACCTGCGCCTGCCCGGCAGCGGCGCGCCGATACTGCGCATTGCCCACCCCGCCCACGTCATGGGCAGCACCCTGCGGGTAAAGGTGCAGGCACGCGACGTGAGCCTGGCCCTGACGGCGGACAGCGCCTCCAGCATTCTCAACCGGTTACCGGTACAGGTGCGTGAAAGCCGCCCGGCAGACAACCCGGCCCATGTGCTGGTGAGCCTGGATGCCGGGGGCAATGCCTTGCTCGCGCGCATCACCCGCTTCTCGGCAGATCAGCTCGGCCTGCACCCAGGCCAGGCCCTTATCGCCCAGATCAAGTCGGTGGCTTTATTGGGCTGAGCAACCCTGACGCGGCCGTTGTCCATTGTTCAGAGACCTGATCGAGGCCTGCCGCCAATGCTCGACTGCCCCCTGCCCCGCACCCTGCATTACGTTGACGACAGCCAACCTGGCCTGAGCCGACGGCGCTGGCGCGACCGCTTCATCTACTTGGACACCGAGGGGCAGCGGGTTCGCGACGCCGACACCCTCGCACGCATTGCCGCACTGGTGATCCCCCCGGCCTACAGCGATGTGTGGATCTGCGCCGACCCGCAAGGTCATCTGCAAGCCACCGGACGCGACGCCCGTGGCCGCAAGCAGTACCGCTACCACGAACAATGGCGCGAACTGCGCGATCAGCACAAATATGGACGCATGTTGGCGTTTGCCCAGGCACTGCCAAAATTGCGCTCGCAACTGGAGGCCCACCTGGCCCGCCCGGGCCTGGACCGGGAAAAGGTGATGGCACTGGTCGTCAGCCTGCTGGATCACACCCTGATCCGTATTGGCAACCAGCGTTACCTGCGCGACAACCAGTCATACGGGCTGACCACGCTGCGCAACCGTCACGTCAAGGTGCAAGGCGGCACCATCCGCTTCCAGTTCCGCGGCAAGCGTGGCGTCGAGCACGATGTCACCTTGCACGACCGGCGCCTGGCCAACCTACTCAAGCGCTGCATGGAGCTGCCGGGCCAGGCGCTGTTCCAGTACCTCGACGAAGAGGGCCAACGCCACAGCATCGGTTCCAGCGATATCAACCAGTTCTTGCAGGCGCTCACTGGCGCTGACTTCACCGCCAAAGACTACCGCACCTGGGCCGGCAGCAGCCTTGCGCTGAACCTGCTCAGGCCGCTGGCCTGGGAGCCGGAAACTGAAGCGAAACGCCAGGTCGCTGCCATCGTCAAGCAGGTCGCCACGCGCTTGGGCAATACCCCGGCGGTGTGCCGGCGCTGCTACATCCACCCGGCCGTGCTCGAACACTTTGCCCTCGGCCGCCTGGCCAGCTTGCCACGCAAACGTAATCGCAAAGGCCTGGACCCAGAGGAAGTGGCGCTATTGTTATTTCTGCAGGCGTTGGAGGAACAGGACGATCATTGACACTGTCTATTTAGGCCATGATGCAGAGAAATTTCCCATCCGAGCTGAACCCCCCTATTCTTGCCACCGAGCACCTTCGCCGGGACACCGCTTGCGGCAGTTACCGGCGCCTGCACCTGAAGATACGCAACAGAATTTGTCTGTCGGGGAATTCCTATCCGCCGAAAGCGTCTTTAATGAGAAGGAAGAGGGACTGGCTCCCACCGCCGCGGCAATTAGCCCGACGGATTTCAACATTACCAAGGAGAACTACATGCTGATACTCACCCGTAAGGTTGGCGAAAGCATCGTCATCAACGATGACATCAAAGTCACCATTCTGGGCGTCAAAGGGATGCAGGTGAGGATTGGCATCGATGCACCGAAAGATGTTCAGGTGCACCGCGAAGAGATCTTCAAGCGTATCCAAGCTGGCAACCCAGCCCCGGAAAAGCACGACGACTCGCACTGAGCGGCCCTGCCTCAAGCCGCACGGACGCGCTTGATCGACCTGCGCCTCAGGTGCCCAGCAGTTCGCGCACCTTGGCGATCATCCTGTCCATATCGAAGGGCTTGTCAAACACCGCGGCGAACAGCTCCGGGCATCCTTGGCTGGCCTGCGCGCCGCTCATGAGGATGACCGGCAAGTCGCTGAGCTGCAGCTCATCGCGCATCCTGCGTGCCAGCTCTTCACCATTGAGCAATGGCATCATGTAGTCGGTGATCACCAGTTCGACGCGTTTTTCCTTCAGTGCTTCCAGCGCCCTCAGGCCATTGCTCGCCTTTTCCACCAGATAACCTTCATCCTCCAGGGCAAAGCCGAGGATGTCGGCGATCAGGTATTCGTCATCGACAATCAGAATGGTGTTCATCAGCCGTCCCGTCACCCGCCGCCTTGCTGCACCGGCGTCCCCGAGAGCACGCCGCTGGCACCCTCGAAGGCCTTGCGCAAAGTAATGCCCTGCGGGCCGAGCAACAGCTCGTGCAGCGCGGGATCATGGTGGCTGTCACGCACCTTGAGAATCGACAGCATGCGCCGCAGCTGGGAATCCAGTTCGACGAAGCGCATCAGCATCAAGTTGTCGACGATGCTCGACAAATCCGGTGCCGGGGCCATGATTTCCGACCCGAACATGTCACGCATCTCCCAGGTCAGCAGCACACTGACGTCTCTCGCCCGCAATTCGCCGGTCAAGGCGCGGAAAAAAGCGTTGAGCCGCGCCGGGTCAACTGCCAAACGACTGAAAGCGCCCAGGCTGTCGATCACCACACGCTTGCTGCCTTGGGCCTCTACACGCGCCAATAAGCGCGCACCAACCTGGTCCAGCAAACCCTCCGTGGTGGGCTGCCAGCACAGCTGCAGCGCACCTTCGCGCTCCAGTGCGGCAAAATCGTAGCCCAGCGATGCCGCCTTGAGGCGCAGGCGTTCGGGCGTTTCGTAGAAGCCGAAATGCACACCAGGGGCTTCTTTCGTGCACGCGCTAAGGAAGGCCAGGCCCAGGGACGTCTTGCCGATACCGGAGGGCCCCATGATCAGGCTGACCGAGCCTGTGGCCAGCCCGCCGTCGAGCATTTCATCCAGGCTCGGAATGCCCGAAGAAACACGGCTCAGGCTGGCGTTGCCCAGGTGGCTGGGGTGGCTGAACAGCGATTCCAGACGTGGAAAAACATGCATGCCCGCTTCATCGATCAAGCATTCATGGCGCCCCGACAGGGCTGCGCTGCCACGCGTCTTGCGCAGTTGAATATGGCGCACGGCACGGCTGCCCACCAGTTGCTCGCCCAGTTCGAGCACACCATCGACCATGGTGTGCTCCGGGCTACCCTCGTCCAGCCGGGCGCTGGTCAACAACAGCAGGGTGCAGCCGGCAAAAGCGGCGTGGCCTTGCAGTTCTGACACGAATTTCTTGGTGTCCAGGGTCGTTTCGGCGCGCACGCGGGCATTGAGCACCCCATCGACGATCAGCAGGCTGGCCTGCTGCCGGTTGATTTCCTGGCGCAGCAGCTTGACCACGGCATCGAGCCCTTCCTGCTCCAGGGTATCGAAGGCACTGACAAACTGGATCTGGTCGCCCACCAGGGTCGGATCAAAAAACGCCAGCGTCCCAAGGTATTGGAACAGCCGCTCGTGCGATTCACTGAGCAACGTCGCCACCAACACCCTGCCGCCACCCTGTACGTGGCCACAGGCCAACTGATTGGCGAGTATGGTTTTGCCCGCCCCAGGCGGGCCTTGAATAATGTAGGACGCGCCCGCGACCAGCCCGCCCTTGAGCAGGGCATCGAGCCCTTCGATCCCCGTCACCAGCCGCTTGAGTGCTTGTGCCATGGTGTGTACCTGTAGGTTGGCGATCCGCTTATGGGTCACACGCGGGCAAATAGAGACGCATGCACGTGCCTTGGCCAGGCACGCTGTCGACGCTGATGGCGCCATTGCTCTGCTTGGCAAAGCCATAGACCTGGCTGAGGCCAAGGCCGGTGCCCTTGCCGAAGGCCTTGGTGGTGAAAAACGGCTCGAAGATACGTGGCAGTACGTCAGGAGCAATCCCGCTGCCGCTGTCCTGCACCTCGAAGCACACATAACGGCCCCGCAACCCTTCCACATCCCCAACCAGTTCGACAACATCGACCGCCAGGCCAATGCTGCCTTTACCCTCAATGGCGTCACGGGCGTTGAACAGCAAATTGAGCAGCACCATCTGCAACTGCCCGGCATCCACTTCGATGGCGGGCAGACTCGCGGGCAAATGGTGTTGCAGGTCTATTTCACTTGTCAGCGAATGCTCGAGCAAGCCACGCGTGGCAGCGATCAATTCCAGGGGCGCGATGCGCGCGACAGCCAGTTTACGGTGGCGGGCAAAGCTGAGCAGTTGCTGGGTCAGCTCGGTGCCCCGCTCGCCGGCCTCGAGGATGTGATGCAACAGGCGCTGGACGCGCGCCGGGTCGTGGGAGGTCAGGGCCAGCCGGGCGGAACTCAGGATGATCGTGAGCATGTTGTTGAAATCATGCGCCAGCCCACCGGTCAGCTGGCCGAGCGCTTCGAGCTTCTGCGCCTGGAACAGCTGCGCACGCACAGCGTCGAGCTGCAGTGCCGATTCGCGCCGGTCGGTAATGTCTCGGGTGACCTTGGCCAGGCCAATGATCTGCCCGAGGTCATCGCGAATCACATCCAGCGCGGCCAGCGCCCAGAATTGCGAGCCGTCCTTGCGTACGCGCCACCCCTCATCCTGCGCCACGCCTTGCTCGAGCGCCTGGCGCAGCAAGCGCTCGGGGCGCCCTTGCGCGCAATCCTGGGGGGTGAAGAACAACGAGAAATGCTGGCCGATCACTTCATCGGCCCGGTAGCCCTTGATGCGTTCGGCGCCAGCGTTCCACGACACCACATGCCCCGTCGGGTCGAGCATGTAGATGGCGTAGTCAACCACCGATTGAACCAGCTGTTCATAGCGGTGCGCGGGCATGACAGGGTGTTCGAGACAGTCAGCTGAAACCATGCAGACTCCACAGGCACAGCGGGGAGGAATTGGGTTTAATCAGGAGTGTCCTCTGCAGCCGCCCCCGTGGCAACTGATTGTCAGTGTTATCGATCGACGAGTACAGGCACCGAGGCGAATCCTGCTGCCTGCGGTGAGGGCCAACTTCACCTTGATAATAGGTGCTGGAGTTGACTCAACTATAACAATGGGTTATAAAGCGCGCTTGAATGCAAGGCGCTTTCTACTTAGATGCATCTGCTTAGAAGCCCGCCGGTCGTCAAGGCCCATTCAAGTGCGAGTGTGGTGGAATTGGTATACACAGCAGACTTAAAATCTGTCGGCGTGAGCCTTGCGGGTTCGAGTCCCGCCACTCGCACCAAATTCCTTCGAAAAGGCGCCCTGGTGGCGCCTTTTTGCTGCCCAGCGGAAATCCCCGGTGCAACTGCTAGAGTGGAGCTTGTCCCCGTCCACTGGTATGCCGCCATGCGCTACTCCCTGTTCGATGGTCAACGCGACTTCATCATCCTGGTTGCCCGCATTCTGCTGATGATTCTGTTTGTTGTGTCCGGGTGGGCCAAATTGACCGGCTTTGAAGGCACGGTCAGCTACATGACCTCTCTCGGCGCCCCCGCCCCTACAGTTGCCGCGGCCGTTGCGGTGATCATGGAGTTTTTCGTCGGCATCGTGCTGATTCTGGGGTTCTACACGCGCCCGCTGGCCTTCCTGTTTGCACTGTTCGTGCTGGGCACCGCATTGATCGGCCACCCGTTCTGGAACATGGTCGACCCCGAGCGCAGCGCCAACATGACCCAGTTCCTGAAAAACCTGAGCATCATCGGCGGCTTGCTGTTGCTGGCCGTGAGTGGCCCCGGCCGCTTCTCGCTGGACCGTCGCTGACTCACGCGTCTTCGCAGTCGTCGAACCAGGCTGGGTGATCACGCTCCTCGTCATCGAGGTCATCCAGCGCTTCCTCATCTTCCTCGACAGGGTCTTCTGCGCCTTGGGCGTCTGCCTCGGGGTCGATGCCGTCGTAAAGGAATTCGTGGTCGAGCAGGTGATCATGCTCGGGCTCGTGCAGATCGTCTTCGTCGCGCATGCGGGGCGGGCTCCTGGAGTGGCGGGAGGCCTGTATAGGCTGAACAGGGGGCGAGGTCAATGGGTTGCGGCTTAATGCTGAGTTAACGGAGTGGGCGCAACCTGCAGGCTCTCCCTTCAAACGTTATTTGCCCGCCTGTTCATGGCGGGCTTTTTTTGGGGTGGTGATTTTTGATAGTGGGGCGAAGGGCCTGGCTTGAGAGTTCTAGCGCCTTTGAGATCGAGCGCCGCGCGGGCGGCGCTCGATCTTATAAGCGCAGAAGCTCCTACGCCGAGAGTGTCAGTTTTTTTGTGTGCGGGCCGATAACGGCCTGCCGTCAGGCAGGCCATGCTTTTACCAGGTCGGCCTGATAAATCGATCTCCGTACAGAATCGCAAATTGATTCATCGCACTCTTCCAGTCATGAGCCGCCGATCCCCAGTTTGCCGTGATGTTACGCAGCCCAAGCCAGATCAGCTTGGTCGCTGCGTCATCCGTCGGGAAGTGGCCTCGGGTCTTGATGATCTTGCGTAGCTGAGCGTTGATGCTTTCGATAGCGTTGGTCGTATAGATCACTTTTCGAATGGCAGGCGGGAAGACAAAGAATGGAATCACTCGATCCCAGGCTCGTCTCCAGGCCGCCACCACCGTTGGGTATTGCTTACCCCAAGGGCCATTTTCAAAGGCATCCAGTGCTTCCTCAGCCGCTTCTGCGTTGATGGCCTGATAGATCGGTTTTAGCGCCTTGGCCAGCTCACGGCGCTTGTCCCACGCCGCGTAATCGAGGCTGTTGCGGATCAAGTGGACGATGCATGTTTGCAGCGTTGTTCCCGGAAATACTGCGCTTAGCGCCTCTGGCATGCCTTTGAGACCGTCGGTCACGGCGATCAGCACGTCCTCTACGCCGCGGGTCTTGAGGTCGTTGAAGACCTTCATCCAGAACTTCGCACCCTCGGTGTTTTCGATCCAGATACCAAGAATATCGCGCGTTCCATCGGGTAAAACACCCAGCGCCAAGTAAATCGCCTTGTTGCGGACAAGGCCTTCTTCTCGGATCTTGACCCGCAGCGCATCGAAGAAAATGACTGGGTACATCGGCTCAAGCGGTCGCTGTTGCCACGCACCAATTTCCTCCATCACCTCGTCCGTGACTGAGCTGATGAAGTCATGGGAAACGTCCGTCCCGTATTGCTCAGAGAGGAAAGCGCGGATTTCTCGAACGGTCATGCCTCGGGCATACATGGCGATGATCTTGTCATCAAAACCGGTGTAACGCCGCTCATGCTTGGGGATCAGAATGGGGGCAAAACTGCCATCCCGATCACGGGGAATCTCCAGCCGCAGCGGGCCATCCCCCGTCAAAACCGTCTTGCCCGTTTTGCCATTGCGCTGGTTGGTTTCATCCTCTGGGCGCTGCGCGCCCGGCGGATACCCCAGGTGGTGACCGAGCTCGGCACTCAATGCTCGCTCGATCAAGGCCTTCTTGAAGGCCGCAGAAGCGTCTTCGATAGCCTCTGCGGTCATCAGCCCCTCACCGAACTGTTCGAGCAGCTCCTTGGGGATTTTTGGTAGGTCACGAAGGGGTTTCTTTTTGGTTGGCATACATGCACCTCTTACTCATGTTATGCCCGAACACAAAATTTCTGACACCCCCCCTACGCCTTACACTTCGCAGCCCACCCAAAATTGAACCCTACCCACACCAAAACGACAGCCTAATGACCCCCGCTTCACGTATTACCGACAATAGGGGCGGCACACTGGCCTTGCTCCGTACGTTCTTTTAGCCCGCCCCTTGTAGGCGGGCTTTTCTTTGTCTGCCTCGTCCGACGCTGACCTACGAGCGCCCCCTTCAAAACGCACTAAGCTCCACTATCCGATACTCGGGTATTCGGCTTTTCCACACATTGCCCATCGTCGCTCTGGCGATCCACACCGACGTGCCGATTTTCGGCGCAAAGAGGGTGCTCCAATGGCGACAATCGAGACAAAAGCCTTCGCTCGCGGGTTGCTCAAAGTAGAGAACTGCTGGCAGGCCTACATGCTGTCACGCCAATCCATCAAGGGGCTTGCCGGCCACGAACTCACGGCCGCGCAAGAAGCGTGCGACCGCGACTACATTCGGTTTCAGAACCAAAGCCAGCAGTTTTACGCCGAAGTGCGCAAGCGGGTAGGCGACGCTGAAAAGCTGGAAGCGGACTTGGCACGCTACCCACCTCAATAACGCTTCTTCAGCCGTCATTGGGGTCGCTGTGCGACCCCATTCGCCTTATCTGACGACTTTGGAGCTGGGCCACCTCGCCGATGGCAGCTTGGGGCCAACACGATCGGATGCACCAATGCCAGACGCCACTTCCTGGATGGCTCCGCCTTTTGAGAGAAATACTTTGATCTGCTCATCTAGCCGCAAGTGGGCTTTGTGCGTGGGGGACTGATGGGAGGCATTCATGACTGAACCTCGATAGAGGAGTCACTGAAATGCAGCAACTCGTCTGTCACTATACGCTGCATCGGCCACAGAATGGGCGAAATCCCCTGCCCTTGCCACCCGTGCGGCCGTTACAGGGCCTCCACTCGCCGGTCACCGGCCGGCGGCGCCGCTTTCAAGATGTGGGTAAAGCTCCCGGTCAGGCCGAACCGAAGCTCTTTGGGCATCAAGAATGTGAAGTGGATGAGCCATGACCCATCACCGAGCAATAACGTCTCGCTTCTGTATCGGATGACTTCCGCTTCGCTAATGCCGATCGCCACAGCGACTTCCTGATTGCTTGGCTTGCGATCCATTAAGGTGACTCCCTCCGACATTGCGCCGGGAAGCCATCAATACTCCTCCAGGGTCGGAAGCGCTACTTATAAATTTCCACCCTGGCCCACCGCTTCATGCTGCAGTAGCCCTTTGAGTATAAAACGTCATCAAAAGGCAATGAGGTATGCAGCAACGCCCTTAGCTAAACGCCAGGGTTTCCACAGAGAAAGGTGGTCGAACACTCGGCTGGAATGGCCCGCAACACCTGCAATAGCGAGGTAGACGAACCATTTTCGCAGCGCTCTGGAGAGTTTCTTTTTTGTGAATCGCAACAGTCGGTACACCTTGAAAAATAACCCTGTCGCTAAAAACGGAAAAGCGCAACACGTGCTGAGCTTAGGCGTCACGCCTCAAGGGGCTTATGTATTTTCCGCCCCACAAAGAAAAACCCCGCAGACGTTAATCTGCGGGGCTTTCGAATAATGGAGGCCGAGGTCGGAATCGAACCGGCGTAGACGGATTTGCAATCCGGAGCATAACCACTTTGCTACTCGGCCTCAAAGTCGGATCTAGCTGCTTACGCTTTGCTATCTCCTTGAAACACTGAACCTTTTTCAAAGTTCGCTGCGTTTCGATGGGCGCCATTATGTCTTCAATCATCGAACCTTGCAACCCCCTGAACATAAAAAAATTTCAAGGGGTTCAAGGTGTTAGCGCAAGCGGCCGAGTTTGCTCCAAAGCCCCACCACGGTGTTCTCCACCGTGCCGCTGGCAGCCATGCCGATACGCTCCTGCAGGCTCTTGCGTTCGGCATAGTGCAGGTGGAACAGGTTGGCGTTGCGGGCGCGGTCGCTGAGGTACTCGTCGCTGGTCTGCAGCTCGTCAACCAGCTTGCGGTTGAGAGCCGCCACGCCCAGCCAGACTTCGCCGGTGGCCACTTCGTCGATGTGCAACTGCGGGCGATAGCGCGAGACAAAGTCCTTGAACAGCTGGTGGGTGATGTCCAGGTCTTCCTGGAATTTCTCCCTGCCCTTTTCGGTGTTTTCGCCGAACACGGTGAGGGTGCGTTTGTATTCACCCGCCGTGAGCACTTCGAAATCGATGTCGTGCTTCTTCAACAGGCGATTGACGTTAGGCAGTTGCGCCACCACACCAATCGAACCCAGCACGGCAAATGGCGCGCTGACGATCTTCTCGCCAATGCAGGCCATCATGTAACCGCCGCTGGCCGCCACCTTGTCGATGCACACGGTCAGTGGGATGCCCGCCTGGCGAATACGCGCCAGCTGCGAAGCCGCCAGGCCGTAGCTGTGTACCAGACCACCGCCACTCTCGAGGCGCAGCACCACTTCGTCCTGCGGGGTGGCGAGGGTCAGCAGCGCGGTGATTTCGTTGCGCAGGCTCTCAGTGGCCGAAGCTTTGATATCGCCATCAAAATCGAGCACGAAAACTCGGCCCTTTTCTTCGGCCTTGCCTTTTTTCTGCTGTTTTTCCGCCTTGGCCTGCTGCTTGCGCAGGGCCTTGAGCTGGGCCTTGTCGAGCAGGCCCGACTCCAGGCGCTCACGCAGCTCTTTATAGAACTCGTTGAGGCGGGTGACCTGCAATTGCCCGCCCGGTTTGCGCCGCCCTTTACCGCGCAAACCGGCGATGGCCGACAGCACTACCAGGATGGCAATCACCAAGGTGGCAGTTTTGGCGAGAAAGCTTGCGTATTCGGCAAGAAACTCCACGTTGACTCCTTCATAGACCAGCGCCAGTTCGGCGCGTAACTGCTGCAAGCATACCGGTGCGCCTGAGGCGCTGCCAGCCGGTGTAAACGCTGGCAACACAGTTCAAACAACCTTTTCAAACGCTTGTATGTTTTTTCGTTGACAGCCTGTGTGGCACATCCTAACCTCGCAGCAACCTCCAACAGGCCGGACACCTCCGTGGGCAACCTCTACCTGATCCGACATGGCCAAGCCTCCTTCGGTGCCGAAGACTACGACGTCCTCTCGACCATCGGTGTGCGTCAGAGCCAA
This sequence comes from Pseudomonas sp. B21-031, assembly GCF_024748985.1. Classification (NCBI taxonomy): domain Bacteria; kingdom Pseudomonadati; phylum Pseudomonadota; class Gammaproteobacteria; order Pseudomonadales; family Pseudomonadaceae; genus Pseudomonas; species Pseudomonas sp. B21-031. The sequence continues at coordinate 3,814,694 of NZ_CP087181.1, forward strand.
GCCCTGGGTGAACACCTGGCCCTGCTCGGCGTGCAGCTGGATCGTTGCGTGGCCGGCGGCCTGCGCCGCCAGCAGGACACCGCACGCCTGGCGCTGGAGGCCTTGCACGCCACAGGCTGCCCGGCTCCGGCTGTTGAGACCGATGCGGCGTTCAATGAGTTCGATGCCGATGGCGTGATCCGCGTCCTGCTGCCCGGCCTGCTGGCGCAAGAACCCGATGCACTGCACATCCTGCGCAATGGCGCGCAGCACCGCAGCGAATTCCAGCGCCTGTTCGCGCTGATGGTGCAGCGCTGGCACGCGGGCGATCATCCTGCCGACGATGGCCTGGAGACCTGGCAGGCCTTCACCGCGCGCGTCCAGCGTGGCCTGCAACGTGTGCTCGAAGGCGCGGGCAGTGGCGACAATATCGCCATCTTCACCTCGGGCGGCACCATTGCGGCCCTGCTCCATCTGGTTACCGGCATTACCCCCAGACAAGCCTTCGCGCTGAACTGGCAGATCATCAACACGTCGCTCAGCCAACTGAAGTTTCGGGGCCGCGACGTGGCACTGGCCTCCTTCAACAGCCAAGCCCACGTGCAGCTGTTGAGGGCGCCGGAGCTTGTCACCTACCGATGAGCCCGGCTTGTTGTGTCCCTGCGGACGCGAATATAACTTAATAAGGATTACGCCATGAGCGATGTAGCTAAAGCCGTCGAAGCGATGAAAGCAAAGTTCAATCCAGCTGCCGCTGCCGGCCTGGACCTGGTGTTCGGCTTCGACATCACCGACGAAGACAAAAAGTACGCCCTGATCATCAAGGACGGTACGTGTGACATCCAAGAAGGCGAAAACCCAGACGCCAACTGCACCCTGGTGCTGGACAGCGAGACCCTCAAGGGTATCGTCAGTGGCGAGACCGACGGCATGCAGGCCTTCATGGGCGGCAAGCTGCGCGTCGAGGGCGACATGATGCTGTCGATGAAGCTCAGCGAGCTGTTCCCGTCCTGAGTGTTGGGCACGCCGATTGATCAAAAAACCGAAGCCTGACCGGCTTCGGTTTTTTTTTTGCCCGATCACATCAAGGCGATTGATCCATCAGCAACACCCTCACCTATATGACGGCTGGCACGCTTGTTCCAACGCCGGCAGGCCATTAGATTAGCCAATAGTTGTTGCGAACGAAAATAAGGAAAACGCATGACGCTCACCGATCAGTCCACCCAGGTCCGCCCCGGCGAAGAACTCGACGCGGCCGTCATCGACCCTTATCTCAAGGCCCATATTCCCGGCCTCGAAGGCTTGCCGAGCATCAGCCAGTTCCCCGGCGGCGCCTCCAACCTCACCTACCTGGTCACCTACCCCGGCCGAGAGTTCGTACTGCGCCGCCCGCCGTTCGGGCAGAAGGCCAAGTCGGCCCACGACATGGGCCGTGAATTTCGCATCCTTAATCAGCTCAACAGCGGCTTCCCTTACTGCCCTAAGGCGTACGTGCACTGCACCGACGAAACCCTGATCGGCGGCGAGTTCTATGTGATGGAGCGGGTCAACGGCATCATCCTGCGTTCGGACATCCCGGCTGAATTCAAGCTCGACGCAGCCAGCACCGAAGCCTTGTGCAAAAGCTTCATCGACCGCCTGGTCGAGCTGCATCAGGTCGACTACCAAGCCTGCGGCCTGGCCGACCTGGGCAAGCCGGAAGGCTACGTGCAACGCCAGATCGAGGGGTGGACCAGCCGCTACGCAAAAGCCATCACCGACGATGCCCCGCGCTGGGAGCATGTTATCGCCTGGTTGCACGACAAGATGCCCGCCGACCACCCACGCCCCGGCATCGTTCACAACGACTACCGCTTCGATAACGTGATACTCGATGCCGACAACCCGATGCGCATCATCGGTGTGCTGGATTGGGAGATGGCCACCCTCGGTGACCCACTGATGGACCTGGGCAACAGCCTGGCCTACTGGATCGAGGCAGCAGACCCGGCGCCCGTGCAACTGATGCGCCGCCAACCCAGTAACGCGCCCGGCATGCTCACCCGCCGGCAGTTCGTCGACTACTACGCCGAGCGCGCCGGCATTCGCCTCGACAACTTCGATTACTACTATTGCTATGGCCTGTTCCGCCTCGCCGGCATCGTCCAGCAGATCTACTACCGCTACTACCACGGCCAAACCCAGGACAAACGCTTCGCTCAGTTCATCCACATGAACCGGCTGCTGGAGCAGATGGCCTTGCAGGTGACCCGCACCTCCACGCTCTGACGACAGATAACAAGGAAAACAGCATGTCCAAGACCCACTTGTTCGACCTTGACGGCAAGATCGCCTTCGTTTCCGGCGCCAGCCGCGGCATTGGTGAGGCCATTGCCCATCTGCTGGCGCAGCAGGGCGCCCATGTCATTGTCTCCAGCCGCAAACTGGACGGCTGCCAGCACGTTGCCGACGCGATCATCGCCGCCGGGGGCAAGGCCACTGCGGTGGCCTGCCATATCGGCGAAATGGAGCAGATCCAGCAGGTGTTCGCGGGGATACGCGAACAGTTCGGGCGCCTGGATATCCTGGTCAACAACGCGGCCACCAACCCGCAGTTCTGCAACGTGCTGGACACCGACCTGCTCGCCTTCCAGAAGACCGTGGACGTCAATATCCGCGGCTACTTTTTCATGTCGGTAGAAGCCGGCAAGCTGATGCGCGAACACGGCGGCGGCAGCATCATCAACGTGGCCTCGATCAACGGTGTTTCGCCTGGGCACTTCCAAGGCATCTATTCAGTGACCAAGGCTGCGGTGATCAACATGACCAAGGTCTTCGCCAAGGAATGCGCGCCGTTCGGCATCCGCTGCAATGCCCTGCTGCCGGGCCTGACCGATACCAAGTTCGCCTCGGCGCTGGTGAAGAACGAGGCCATCCTCAACGCCGCCCTGCAGCAAATCCCGCTCAAGCGCGTGGCCGACCCCAAGGAAATGGCCGGCGCGGTGCTGTACCTGGCCAGCGACGCCTCCAGCTACACCACCGGCACCGCACTCAACGTCGACGGTGGTTACCTGTCCTGATCAGGCCTTGATCGCCTGCAAGGTGTAGCTCAAGGGCAGGCGTGTCGGCTGGTGGCGCAAACGCCACTCGCCGTCGGCGCCCTTGTCCATCTGCCCAGGCAGCGCTTCCCAAGGGATGCTCGGGTGCTCGACCAGGCCGGTCAGTTGCAGCCCGTGCGCCAGCAAGGCACTGATAACCTCGCCCAAGCCGTGGTTCCACTCATGGGTCTCGGTATGGACGAGGCGCTGGTCGGTTTCGACGTAGGTTTGGTCGGTGTGCCACACCGTCGGGGTTTCGTGCTCGAAGTACGGATACTCGATCAACAGGCGGTCCTGGTGGTCTTCGTTGACGGCCATCAGCATCGGGTGGCCATCGCGCAGGAACAGGCGCCCACCCGGTTTCAACAAGGCCGCCACAGCGCGCGCCCACGGCTCGATGCGGGGCAGCCAGCAGAGCGCGCCGATACCGGTGTAGACCAGGTCGAATGTGCCTGCCGGCAACACCTGGTCGGCGGCGTAGACATCTGACTCCACATACGCGATTGGCGCTGCGCAGCGTTCGGCCAACGCCCGCGCCTGCGCCAGCGAAGCCGCGGAATAATCCAGACCACAGACCTGCGCGCCAAGGCGGGCGAGCGACAGGGTATCGGTGCCGATGTGGCACTGCAGGTGAACGGCGTTGAGCCCGTGGATATCGCCCAGCAGCGGCAAGTCGAAACGAACGGTTTCGGAAAGATGCGCGGGGCGTTCGACCAGCAGCTCGACCTCATAGTCTTTCGAGGCAGCGTGCAAAGGGGCGCGTTCGTCCCAGCTGGTGCGGTTGAGTTGCAGCGATCGGTCCATGGTTGACGTCCTTGTCTGCTCGTACTGTTTTATTACAGGCACGTCGCCGCAGCAGCACGCCGCTGCAGCGCCACGCCGTCATTTTTTTGCGCGTAGTAATCGACCCGTGCCCCACCCGCCTGCGGATAAACGTCCACGAACGCCTCGGCCTCGCGGGTATACACGGTGAAACCACCCTGTTTGCGCGGCTCCAGGTAGCCGCTGGCATCGTCCCCGAACACCGCCTCTTCCTGCCAACTGAACTGAATGCATTGAGCGACCAATTCTGGCGCCTTGTGCGAATCGAGCTGCGCGGTCGGCTTGCCGCCACGTGCCGTTTCCATGGTCGCGGAAGCGCAACCGACCAGCATCAGTACTGCGGCCATCGGCAGAATCGCTCGCATGTTCAATCCTCAGGGCAAAAAAGAAGGCGACTCTAGCATTGGCGACACCGCGAGTGAATTGTCGGGCGCATGCTGCTGTCGCAGTAGGAACATGCCGTCACAAGGAAACCGCGATGAAAAAGCATTACCTGATACCCGCCTTGCTGCTCGCCGCCCTGCCCTGCCTACCGTTGGCCGCTTCTGCCGCCCCGTCCGCCGAAGAAAGCATTACGGGGCCAGAAACCCACAACCGTGAACTCAAAGTGGGTGACAAGGCCCCCGACCAATACAAGCGCGATGATGAGACAGTAAAAGACTGGAAGGCCAAAGGCCTGCCCACCCCAGAAAAGGAAAGCCATTGGGTACGCATGGGCGAGCACTACGTGCTGGTGCAGATCACCAATGGGGTAGTGTTGGCGATCCACCCGGCCAGCTGAATCAACTGACCTGCACCAAGGCCGCCATGTGCACGGTGTTGCGCCCGGCGGCCTTGGCCTGATAAAGCGCTGCATCCGCCTGCGCCAGCAGGCTGGAGGTGCTGTCCCTGGGCGACGGCACACCGCACCACAGCCCTACACTGAAACGCAGCTCGATCTCATCACCGGCAAAACGCGCGGGGCTGCTGGCAATCGCTTCGCGCAAACCCTGCAGCGCGGCCATCGCCCCGCTTCTGTCGGTGCCTGGCAACAGCAGCAGGAATTCTTCACCGCCATAGCGCCCGAGGCTGTCCCCCTGGCGCAAACGCTGCTGCAACTGACGCACGCAATGGCACAACACCTCGTCACCCGCCAAGTGCCCATACAGGTCGTTGATCCGCTTGAAGTGATCAATATCGATCATGGCCACGGCCAGGCTGCTCTGCACCTCGCGGGCGCGGTCCAACTCGACGCCGAAGCGTTCAAGGATCGCCCGGCGGTTGTAGGTGCCGGTCAACACATCGCGCAAGGCCAGGTGCTGCAAGCGCGATTCGCTACGCTCCTTGGCCATCAACACCAGACCGATCGAATACATCATCACCGTGACTGTGCCGATCGCCACCGAAATGCTCTGTTTGAGGTTGCTGGTGTCATAGCGCATTTCCACCGCCGTGCCATTGGCCACCGCCACGGCCCGCATGCCCAACCCTACCAGACTGATCAGCGCACCGATCTGCAGCAGCAGGTGCGCCCTGCCTGGCCGCTCGACGTACCGCCTGGCCCAGTAAAGGATCATCGAGCATTGCAACATCAGCACCAGCGTCGCCAGCAGCATGCGTGGTTCGAGGGTGTCGAGCAGCAGCATCAGCCCCACCAGCATGCACGCCGGAATAATGAAGATCAGCCGCCACGGGATCACTTGCTCACGCACCCGGAACAAGCTGGCCGAATAAAACGCCAGGGCCAGTGACAGCAAGCTGTTGCCCAGGCCATAGCTGAGCCACAGCGGCGCTTGCGCGTAAACGGTGTAGCAGACGTACGCCAAGGCATGCACCAGCAGCCCGCAGCCGGTAAGCAGCAGGTTGTCGCGGCGGTTGCTGCGGCCGACCAGCAGCAGGCAGAAAGCCAGAATGGTCGCTACCAGGGCGACCGCGGCGAACAGCGTGGGGGTGTGGGCGATCATCGTGATTCACCGTGTGGCAGTTTGCCGTCTTGGCTGCGGCTTACCGTGCAGTCTAGGTGCCGACGGCCGGCTCGGCCATGACCGAGCGAGACAGAACAGCAGCCGGCAAGCACGCCACTCATCGCTGGAAGGACAATTTTTTGCCCGCCCAGGAAACCAAATGGATCGATCCCAGTCTCAGGAAGTGTCCCGTAAACCTTTGCGGATCAAGGACCTATATCGTGACGACCCGCCTTGCAAGCTTTTCGCTGATTGCCGCCATCCTGCTGACTGCTGGCTGCCACAGCCATCGCTACCATGACGACGACGATGGCTGGCGTGATCGCGACCGTGGCCATGGCCACCATCATCGGCATGACCGTGACGATGACGACGACCGTCAATACCGCGGTGACCGCTACTACCGCTGAAGCGTCTTTGCAACCCTGACCCGCCGCCCGCTGCGCGGCACCTTAACCTGATGATTCCTTTTGAGGTTCGTACCATGCGTCTGACTCTGCCTTCCCTTGCCCTCGGCCTGCTGCTGTGCCAGGGCGCTTTCGCCGGTGACGGTACCGCCGCCATTGGCGGTGGCCTGGGTGGTGTACTGGGTAACGTTGTCGGCCAACAGATCGGCGGCAGCACAGGCGCTGCCATCGGCGCCGGTGTCGGCGGCGCTGCCGGCAGCGCGGTAGGCGCTCGCAAGGGCAACCGCACCGAGGCTGCCATCGGCGGTGGCCTGGGTTCTGCGGGCGGTTCGCTGCTCGGTGGCAAAGTCGGCGGTTCTGCCGGCTCCACCATCGGTGCCGGCCTGGGTGGCGCGGCCGGTGGTGCCATCGGCAACCACATGGGCGACAACAACGGCAAGAAGCACCACCGTCACCGTCACTGATCCAGGCGATAAACAGGGGCCGCATAGCGGCCCCTTTTGCTTCTTAAACCCTGCAACACATCAACACACCCTTCATCCCAAGCTGGCACACTGGCTGCTAATGTCTACCGTGCCCCTGTGTGAAGGAACACCCCCTCCCCATGAACCACGAGCTGCTCTGGGTCCTCGGCCTGCTGGCCATCGTCGTCGTCCTCTTCATCATCAACCGCCCGCGCATGGACGTGGTCGCCCTCATGGTGATCCTCGCCCTGCCGTTATCGGGCATCCTCACGGTGGAGCAGGCGCTGGCCGGTTTCAGCGACCCCAACGTGGTACTGATCGCTGCCCTGTTCGTGATCGGCGAAGGCCTGGTACGCACCGGCATTGCCTACCGCATCGGCGAATGGATGAGCGAACGCGCGGGCAACAGTGAAGCGCGCTTGTTGGTACTGCTGATGGTGGCGGTGGCGGGCCTGGGGTCGGTGATGAGTTCTACGGGAGTGGTGGCGATCTTCATCCCGGTGGTGCTGAGCATCGCCGCACGCCTCAAGCTCTCACCCAGCCGCCTGATGATGCCGCTGAGCTTTGCCGGCCTGATCAGCGGCATGCTCAGCCTGGTGGCCACGCCCCCCAACGTGGTGGTGCACAGTGAACTGGTGCGCCATGGCGAGCAGGGCTTCAACTTCTTCAGCTTTACCCCGTTCGGCCTGGTGGTGCTGGTGCTGGGCATCGGCTACATGCTGCTCACCCGCCAATGGCTCAACGGCGAAGTGCGCAAGGACGGCCGGGTGGAAACACGCCGCACGTTGCTTGACCTGGTACTGGATTACAAGCTCAGCGGCCGCGAGCGGCGCCTGCGCATCCGCCCGCACTCACCGCTGATTGGCCACACCCTGGGCGAGCTGGAACTGCGTACAAAGCATGGCGCCAACGTGATCGGCATCGAGCGCCAGCACAAATTCAGCACACGGGTGATCACCGCCGACTCCAATACCGTGCTGCACCAGGGCGACGTGCTGCTGCTCGACCTGTTCGCCAACCGCGACGACCTGCGCAGCCTCTGCCAGACCATGCAACTGGAGCCCCTGCATTTCAAGGCGGCCTACTTCATCGATCAGTCGCAGGAACTGGGCATGGCCGAAGTGTCGCTGCCACCCGGCTCGCAACTGATCGGCAAGAGCATCCTCGAGCTGGCGTTCCGCACCCGTTTCGACCTTAACGTGGTCGGCTTGCGCCGCGATCAGGTGGCCATCGAAGAGCAACTGGTGGAAGAAAAGCTGCGCCTGGGCGATACCTTGCTGGTGGTCGGCCCCTGGAAAGCCGTGCGTCAACTGCAGAGCAAACCGCACGACTTTCTGGTGTTGAGCTTACCCGCCGAGGTCGACCAGGTCGCCCCGGCCCGCACGCGTGCGCCGCAGGCCTTGTTGAGCCTGGCGGTGATGGTCGGGCTGATGATCAGCGGCGCGGTGCCCAATGTGATCGCCGCGCTGATCGGCTGCCTGCTGATGGGCGCAGGCCGGTGCATCGACATGAACAGCGCCTACCGGGCAATCCATTGGCAGAGCCTGGTACTGATCGTCGGCATGCTGCCGTTCGCCCAGGCCCTGCAAAAAACCGGCGGCATCGACTTGGCCGTGACCGGGCTGGTCAGCGTGCTGGGCGGGGCCGGCCCCAGTGCCATTCTTGCCTGCCTGTTTGCCGTGACGGCGGTGATTGGCCTATTCATTTCCAACACCGCCACTGCCGTGCTGATGGCGCCGGTGGCAATCAGCACGGCCACGCAACTGGGCATGTCGCCCTACCCCTTCGCCATGACCGTGGCCCTCGCCGCATCGGCTGCGTTCATGACGCCCGTCTCGTCACCGGTCAACACCCTGGTGCTGGGTCCGGGGCAATACCGGTTCGGTGATTTCGTCAAAGTCGGCGTGCCATTCACCTTGCTGGTGATGCTGGTGACTGTGGTGATGGTCCCGTGGTTCTTCGGCTTGTAAGGAAATCGACTCTGGATACCGGCAATTTGGCATTATCTTGCAGGATCGCGGCAGATTGACATCAAGTACCCTGTCGAAACACACTGACACGTAATTGCCCCAGGTGCTTCAAGCCGTTGTCCTGGATTTCGTTTCCGCTTGCCGGTCGAGTTCATGGTTTTTCCAGCCCAATCGCGCTTGTTGCCTTATGTCGCGTTGCTTTGCCTGACGTTTGCCCTGACCCTCGGCGGCATCCTGGCACGCCCCATCGAGTCCCTCTCCCTGTTCTGGCCAGTGAATGCGGTATTGGTCGGCGTGCTGTTGCGCTACCCCCGCCAGGCCAACGCCCTCGGCTTCATGCTGGTGTGGCTGGCCATGGTGCTCGCCGACCTGCTGTGCGGCAGCGCCTGGAAGCCGGCGTTGTGGTTCAACCTGTGCAACCTCGGCATGGTGTTCACCGTGTGGCAGTTGTTGTCACGCGTGCCGCGCCTGCACCGACGCATGCGCAGCCCGCATGGCGTACTCAGTGTGTTTGCCGCATGCGCCGCTGGCGCGATGGTTGCCGCGAGCCTGGCCTCGGTGATGGCCGCACCGTGGTTCGAGCAATCGCTGCAGGCCACCTGGCTGGCCTGGTTCAGTGAACAGTTCTCGACTGGCGTACTGGTGCTGCCGGTGCTGCTGACGGCGCCCTCGGTGCGGGCGATGGTGCGCGGTGGCGCCCAGGCAGTGCGTTTGCCGCCGCTGCTGGTGCTGCTTGGCTCGCTGGCCTTCAGCATCGCCTTCGGTGGGCCAGGGGCGATCGCATTCCCGATCGCCGCCCTGCTGTGGTGTGCCTGGACCTACCCGCCGTTTCTGGTCTCGATGCTGACGCTCACCGCCGGCAGTACCCTCATCGTCGCAGTCGCGCAAAACCTCATGCACTTCAGCGTGCCGCAGAGCGAACCCGGGGTTACCACCCTGATGTCGGCGCGCCTGGGCATCGCCATGCTGGTGCTCGGGCCGCTGGTGGTGGCCTGCGTCAGCCAGGCCAACCGCAGCCTGATGGCACGCCTGGCGCACCAGGCCACCATCGACCACCTGACCGGGGTACTGACCCGCAGCGCGTTCACCCGCCGCGCCAACGCACTGCTCGACAGCCGCCAGCAACATGCCCAAGCGCTGCCGCTGACGTTGATGATGCTGGATATCGATCACTTCAAGGCGATCAACGACGCGCATGGCCACGCAATCGGTGACCAGGTACTGCGCCAGTTCGCCCGCACCCTGCAAGACCAGTTGCACGAAGGTGAGCTGTTCGCGCGCATGGGCGGCGAGGAGTTCGTCGTGATCCTCCCAGGCCTTACGCCAGATCGCGCCAAATTCACTGCCGAACGCCTGCGCCGGGCCGTACAGGACCTGCACGTGGTGCACGCCGACCATCGCCTGCAGATCACCGTGAGCATCGGCCTGGACGGCTGCGCCGCCGACACCCCGGCGCCGAGCCTGGACGAGCTGCTGGCGCGCGCTGACCAGGCGCTATACCGGGCCAAGGCGCATGGCCGCAACCGCGTCGAACAGGCCGAGGCACAGCGCCAGGTGGTCTGACTCAACCGGCCAGCAAATCCCAGGACAACTTGGCAATCAGTACGCACAGCAAAATCAGGAACAGCCCACGCACGAAGCCTGCGCCCTTGCGCACCGCCAGCCAGGTGCCGGTCAACGCACCGAGGATGTTGCAGGCCGCCATGGGCAAGGCGATGGCATACAGCACGTTGCCCGACGGCACGAAGAACACCAGCGCCGCCAGGTTGGTGGCGATGTTCACCACCTTGGCCGAGGCCGAAGCGTGCAGGAAGTCCAGGGCAAAAAAACGAATGAACAGAAAGATCAGGAAGCTGCCGGTCCCTGGCCCGAACAGGCCATCGTAAAAACCAATGGCCCCGCCGATCAGCACCGCCAGGCATTGCTCCTTGCGGCCGATCTGCGTGGGCTTGTGCAATGTGCCGAAGTCCTTTTTGCAGAACGTGTAGATCGCCATCAGCACGATCATCACCAGCACGGCCGGGCGCATCACGCTGGGCGGCACCAGCGATACCGTGGCGGCGCCGACAAACGACATGACAAAGGCGCTGAGCGCTGCCGGCACGATCAGTCCCCAGTCCAATGTGACCTTGCGGATAAACGAGCGGGCCGCAAAGGCAGTGCCGCACACTGAGGCCAATTTGTTGGTGCCGAGCAAGGCCGCCGGTTGCGCGGTGGGCAGCACGTTGAACAGCGCCGGGATCTGAATCAGCCCGCCACCGCCTACAGCGGCATCGATCAAACCGGCGGCAAAGGCGAACACAGAAAGTACAGCGATATCCATCATGACGCGGCTCCAGGCAGTAAGACAGGCTGCAAGGCTAATCAAAGTGCCGCGCTTGTGTTGAAATGCCATATTGCGAAAACTGCAATGAGGAGCAGGCAATGGCCTTGGACATGCTGCGGGAGATTCAGGCGTTCGTCAGTGTCGCCCACAAGCGCAGCTTCGTCGCTGCGGCACGAGCCCTGGGGCGTTCACCCAGCGCGGTAACCCGAGCGGTGCAAACCCTGGAAGACAACGCGGGCAGTAAACTGCTCAACCGCAACGCCAACGCGGTGACCTTGACCGAAGCCGGCGAGCGCCTGCTCCCCCATGCCGAACGCTTGCTGGATGTGCAACGTGATGCCGTCGACGAATTGGCCGCGCTAAGCGGTAGCGCCCAAGGCTGGATCCGTTTCGCCGTGCCGCAATTGCTCGGTGAGCATGTGCTGCCCCAGGTGCTCGCCGAGTTTTCCCAGCGCCATCCACAGGTGACCCTGGACGTGCAGTACAGCGATGCCGCCCTGGACCCGCTGCTGGACAAGTTCGACTTCGTGGTGCGCGGTGCCTTTCCGCAATCCAGCGAACTGATCGGCTATCCGCTGTGGGATTACCAACGCCATCTGTATGCAAGCCCGGCTTACTTGGCCAGGGCCGGCAACCCGCAACACCCAGAAGACCTGGAACACCACGCACTGATTCTGCATACCGCCCCACGCATACTCAAAGCCTGGCATTTCTGCCGAGATGGCCAGATCACCAGCCTGCGCCCCACGCCACGGCTTCGGCTGGGTTCCGGCGATGCGGTGCACCACAGCGCACTGGCCGGGGCCGGTATCGCCCGCCTGGCGGCCTGGGTGGGCGAAGCTCAGGTCAAGGCTGGCCGCCTGGTACGGGTGTGCCCGCACTACCGCCTGACCTCAAGCACCGGCCAAGACCCTCAAATGCACGCGCTGTACCCGGCCGGCGAGTTGCCCGCGCGGGTTCGTGAGCTGCTGCAGGCCCTGCGCCGCGCCGGCCTGTCGGCCTAACGGCGACGGCTCAAAAGGACTGTTCAAATTCTGCTCAATTTAACAGAGCCCGCTTCCGGCTTGGCTTACAGCATTTTATCCACAGACCTACCCACGTTTTTTGTGGACAGATTTCCCAGCGCAAAGAACGACTTATCGCACATGCAGCAACGCTGTATTGGCCAGCCTGACCAACTCGATCCACTCAAGCGTGCTGATCTCACCCGCCTGTTCCAATACGCCCGCACTGTGCAGTGCTTCGTCGTACGCGTCCTCATCGAGCGTGCCTTCAGCGAGAAAACGGCTACGCCACTCCAGCATGGCTGAAGTGCCTTTCTTGCATTCCATGTGTGTTCTGACTCCAAGGCAAAAGACCGGCCCGTCAACGTGGGCCGCAGAACGGCGGCGGGAGATTACACGAGCCATTCGCACTTGAGAATTACTTGCAGGTACCACTGATCAGTCATGGTGAATGAACGGGGTAGCCGGGGGCGCAGGCGGGTGGGCCCATCTGGCGAATCAGACGGGCCGCGAAGGGAGCAATCGGGTGAAAGTCAGCTTGGCGGAATGGTGCCCAAAATACCTATCAGAATGGTCAGGAGCAGAAAACCACCCAGGAACAGCGTCAGCTTGCCCATCGGAACCTCTACAGTGTGATGCGGGGATGGGCCTATTGTCGGTCCATGGCTGATACGGTTACAGATGCAGGTTTGTAGAAAAAAAGCGGATCAGATGCCAGTGATGAGCACAGCGGTGCGCCCCACCTCAACTCAGTTGCTCCAGTTTTGCCAGCGGCAACCAACCGAACTCATCATCGTCATGGCGCCGGCACCACATCCAGCCATTGAGCGAGCGCACTTTCTGCACCAGTTGCCCGGGGTCGGCATCCAGTTCATGGGCCGAGTAGTGATCAAGCGCCCTGCCTTTCTCCACACTGAACCGCTCGATCAATTGCGCTGGCACCCACCCCGGCTCCTGCCCAGGGCATGAACACAGGTACCAGTCCTGCCAGCCCGGCTCGCCTTCATAGCGCGGGCCGATATCCAGCAGCGTGCCCTTGGCAAAACGAATCGGCCTTGGGTATTCGCTGCGGTGGCGCTCGATCACGACGTAATGCATAGGGCCTCTCCTTGGCCTGGGGGAAATTATCGATCGTAGCAGAAGCGGTCTGACACGCTGCGACGGCATGGTTGTATCTTTATGTGTACAAACTGAGACCTGATACACAAGAACGTTTCCTACAGCTAAATCGGACATACCCTTGATACAGAGGTCCTCTTTACTGGCTTGCATCAACCCATACCTATGGCCTTGCCAAGGAGATGCCCGATGCTTGCCCACCCCTCGACACCGTCAAGCCACCCAACACGCCGCATCCGCCACCTCCTCGCCTGTGCCCTTCTTCCCGTTGGCCTGATGGCGACTGCCGCCTGCTCGGCTGCGTCAGCACCGGCTCAGGCAACAGCCACCTCAGCGGAGCGTTTCGGCCCACTCAAGCACGTTGAAGCTGGCGTTCTCGATGTGGCCTATGTCGAGCAAGGCCCAGCCGATGGCCCTGTGGTCATCTTGCTGCATGGGTGGCCCTACGACATTCACAGTTTCGAGGCGGTGGCACCGAAGCTCGCCGCAAAAGGCTACCGCGTGCTCGTGCCGTACGTACGGGGCTATGGGCAGACCCGCTTCCTTTCAGCGCAGACCCTACGCAATGCCCAGCCCTCGGCCCTGGCCAGCGACGTCATCGCCTTCATGGACGCCCTTCACATCCAGCACGCCGTGCTCGCCGGTTTCGACTGGGGCGCCCGTACTGCCGACATCGTCTCGGCCCTGTGGCCCGAGCGGGTCAAAGCACTGGTGTCAGTCAGTGGCTACCTGATCAGCAGCCAGGAAGCCGCCAAGGCGCCGCTCCCGCCCAGTGCCGAACTGCAATGGTGGTACCAGTACTACTTCGCCACCGAGCGTGGCCAAGCCGGTTACGACAAGAACCGCCATGCGTTCGCCAAGCTGATCTGGCAAACCGCCTCACCCAAGTGGGCCTTTGATGACACCACCTTCGAGCGCAGTGCCAAGGCGCTGGACAACCCCGATCAGGTTGCCATCACCGTGCACAACTACCGCTGGCGCTTGGGGCTGGCACAAGGCGAGGCCCGCTACGCCCCACTGGAAGCGAAACTGGCCACCTTCCCCAGCATCAGTGTGCCGACCATTACCTTGGAAGGTGATGCCAACGGTGCACCGCACCCACCGGCAGAAAGCTATGCACAACGCTTCACCGGCAAGTACGCGTACCGGTTGATCAGTGGCGGCATTGGCCACAACCTGCCCCAGGAAGCCCCCGATGCGTTCGCTCAAGCAGTGATCGACGCGGACCACCTGTAGTCACCGACGTGTTTCCCGCGTCAGCAGCCCCTACTCCAGGGGCTGTAATTGCTACATAAGGTTTCTCAACGTTCGGTGACCTTGCTTTACACCGCTGCGGACGACGGCGCGACCGAAATTGCTCAGAACCCTTGAGCCTGGGGCGTTGAGGACCTTCTGCAACACACGATTTGAAACGGTCAGATGCGAAGTTTGTAGGATCTTTACCCGTGCATCGTAGGAGAAATCCAATCAGTGGCATTTCCCTGTATGAAACATCAGTTTCATCGGCAAAATCGAGCTGCTACGGTCCCATTTTCCTACAACGGCACGGATGCCCACCGCATGAGAAAAGCATGGACCCGTTCGACGCCTCGGCCCTGAAACTGCAAAAAAACCTGCTCACCCTGCGCCAGTCGCGTGATCGATTCAGAAAGGAGGGCTATGACAAGGAAGCCGATGACCTTGAGAAGTCGATCGCGCGAATAGAGGCGGTGTTGAGCAAGATGGCGGGCACGGTCAAACCACCGACCTTGCAGTAGCCCCTGTTCAGCCAGCGGCCAGCGCATCAGTGATTTCTAGCGTCTGCGCGGGTAAGCTCTTTGCTCATGCCTTCGTACGGGAATAGGGAAATGAGCGTTGACTGGCACACAGGGCCGATCACCAGAAGCACCCCGCTGGATAAACACTACCGGAGCACGCATAAAGTTCGACGATTTCTGACGGATGAGTGCGGAAGCGCATTCAAGTTTGATCGCGCCTTCATGGCCTGGATCAAGAGCGGCGAGCCGTTGACGATGGGCGACGTGGCTGACGGGTGGACACGTACCCATCTTTGAAGCCGGCACGCTGAGGGTGAGGGTTAACTCAAGCAGATGTACTCGGTAACGTGCGGTAATACACCGAGCCCAGGCGGGGTGGGTTACCGAGATAATATCCATCGATGATGCAGGGCCATCCCCTCAATGGCCTGATGAACAATGGACGGGTCAGGACGCTTTATCAATGACGAGCTGGAACGCTTTCTATGAGCGCACGGATAAACGTGCCCCCTCCCCACTGCTCAATTACGCGATCGACCACGTCAAAGATCAATACCCCCGTCACGCAGTCGACCTGGGGTGCGGCGCCGGCAATGAGGCTTGGCAACTCATCCAGGCAGGCTGGCAAGTTCTGGCAATAGACAAAGAACCTGAAGCCATCGCCAGGACGATCCGCAAGTGCTCATTGAGCGACGCCCGCATGCTCGACGCGAAAGTCGCAGACTTTGAGCACCTCACCGAGTTGCCTGCCTCGAACTTGATCCACGCCGGCCTTTCCCTGCCTTTTTGCCAGCCTGGTCGGCTCGATTACCTCTGGAGCCAGGTGCGCAATGCACTACTGCCAGGTGGCGTCTTCGTGGGCCACTTCTTCGGCCTGAGGCACAGCTGGGCGAGCCAAGTGCAGATGTCATTTCAAAGCGTGGAAGACGTTCAGCGGCTTTCAGAAGGGCTTGAGGTTATTCTGTTGCGTGAAACGGAATCCCCTATGGTCATCGACTCTGAATCCGTGAATTGGCATCGGATCGATGTGATCGTCCGCAAGATGCACTCCGCCAAGGCTGACCAAGCCTAATGACCCGAACCGTAACCCCTTTACGCCCTTTGTCGTTCTCCGCTGGAAGCCCTAATGAATAAATTGATCCTGCCTGTCGCCATCTTCTTTAGCGTACTCATCGCTGGGAAGGCCTCCGAGCATTTTGGGCTGGAGGGCAGCTGGAAAATCGCCCTGCTTTGCGTCGTAGCGGCTGCCGTGCAGATCGCCGTGACTCGTTTCCAGCGCCGGCAACAGCAAAAAGTATAACGCTGGACCTCTGACGGAACCGCCCTAGCCCGCCTTGGCGGGCTTTGTTTTGCCCGTTGAAATCAGAATCGATATCATTTATTTTGTTACTTTATATCATATCGATTGGAGATTCTGATGAAGCCTGGCATCCACCCCAATTATCGCCCTGTCCTTTTTCATGACGTATCGGCGAACGCGTTCTGGTTGATCGGCTCCACCATTGAGACTGACAAGTCCTACGTTCACAGCGATGGTGGAACCTATCCCTACGTCACACTCGACGTCTCCAGCGCGTCTCACCCGGTGTATACCGGGCAAGAACGTAAGGCCAAAACTGAAGGGCGAGTAGCCGGGTTCAACAAGCGGTTTGCTGGGTTCGCTTCTAGGTAGGAAGGAGCCTAGCCTTGGGGATGAGGGGATATAGGGCAGCCCGGCGCTTGGATCTCGCAGTTGTTGCGCAGAAGGCCACGTGCGTAGGTTTTTAGGCTGGAGGAACGGAGAGATTCGAGCGAAAGCGTCGAGGGCATGCCCCCAAAAACGCAAAAAGCCCTGAATAATCAGGGCTTTGAATATGGCGGAAGCGTAGTCCGCCAAATAACGTTCCAACGACTTCCACTGCCGTATGCCTGAATCGCCCCTGGTTTCGTAGACACCTCCAAGCCTCATAATGAGGCCCAAATAGGAGGAGCCATGAGCCGTCAGCGTTACCCTGAAGAATTCAAGATCGAAGCGGTCAAGCAAGTGACCGAGAAAGGCAATCCTGTCGCCGATGTTGCCCAGCGCCTGGGCATGTCTGTTCACAGCCTCTACGCCTGGATCAAGCTCTACAGCAAACCCCAAGAGCAGCGTCAGCAAGACGATGAGCAGCAAGCCGAACTGCGCAAGCTTCGCGCAGAACTCAAGCGCGTGACTGAAGAGCGAGACATCTTAAAAAAGGCCGCCGCGTACTTTGCCAAGGAGTGCAACTGAAGTACGCCTTCATCAAGAAGCACTCGACGGATTACCCGGTGCGGCGCCTTTGCCAAACCCTCAAGGTGCATCCCAGCGGCTACTACGCCTGGCTGGCCGAGCCTCAATCTGCCCGAGCAAAAGAAGATAACCGTCTTCTTGGCTTGATCAAACATGCTTGGCTCGAAAGCGGAGGTGTGTACGGCTATCGCAAAATTCATGATGACCTGCGTGAGCTGGGAGAGACATGCGGGCGAAATCGAGTCGGTCGTTTGATGCAGGTAGAGGGGTTGCGTTCGCAAACGGGCTATCGCCGTCGTCCTGCGTTTTATGGCGGAAAACCAACAGTGGCCTCGCCTAACCACCTTGCCCGGCAGTTCAAGGTCAGCGAGCCGAACAAGGTCTGGGTGACAGATATCACTTACATCCGCACCTATGAAGGATGGCTTTATCTGGCGGTAGTGCTGGATCTCTTCTCACGCCAAGTAATTGGTTGGTCAATGAAGCCAAGGATGTGCAGCGACCTTGCTATCGACGCGATGCTGATGGCCGTTTGGCGACGTAAGCCACAGCAGCAAGTGATGATTCACTCAGACCAAGGCAGTCAGTTCAGTAGCTCAGATTGGCAAAGCTTCCTTAAGGCCAATAATGTGATCAGCAGCATGAGCCGACGGGGAAACTGCCACGACAATGCCGTAGCCGAGAGCTTTTTCCAGCTTTTGAAGCGGGAGCGAATCCGACGAAAAATCTACGCAACGCGTGACGAAGCCCGAAGTGATATTTTCGATTACATCGAGATGTTCTATAACCCAAAGCGTCGACACAGCAGTGCTATGCAGCTGTCTCCAGTAGAGTATGAGAAACGCTATTTTCTGAGCTTGGAGAGTGTCTAGGAAATCAGGGGCGATTCACACCTACCTGGTCGTCGGAAGATAGACATTGAAATGCTTCAATTGGCTCTCGCTCCTAGCGATTTCCTCAAGGCTCTCCTCGCCGCAGTTTGCCAACAGCAAGGCTGCTAAGGTTTGTGACATTGCCAGGGCCGGAGTGACAGAAGGAAGCAAGGAGGGAGTGGCATTGGGCGCGAGAAGTAGCACCACCGCGTGAGCTGCAACAGGGGCTACTTGACTATCGGTGATAGCGACAATTTTGGCATTTTTTGAAGATGCGAACTCAATCGCTCGCATTGAGTCCTGGGTATAGGGGTGATAACTAAAGGCCAAGAGAACATCCCGCTCATCAATTCTCCGCAGCTCATCCGCAAATGTGCCTCCCGTACTACTAACCAAGGTTATATTATCCATAAACATGCCACATACGTAGTTGAAGTAGCATGCAGCTGAAAACAGACTACGCAGACCCATCACATAAATTCGCCGAGCGTTCTGCAAATAACCAAGAGCAGCAGTGATTTGTTCATACCCTTCTGGGCCCAAGGTTTCGGCCAGATTCTTAGCCTCAGTATTGTACAATTCCGAAAGCAGTTCTGAGTTCGCGTCACCATGAGGCCCACGCCGTAGCGCACTGGCTCGGCCTGCTAATGGTGAGTTATGGTTTGCCAGCCATATTCTGTAGTGTTCTCGGTAAGCGTCGTAGCTATCGAATCCTAGTTGTCGGGCTAGACGGAGCATGGCTGCTGGCTGTACACCTGCCTTACGTGCGACACTACGCATCGATTCGAGCGCGACTTCATTCGGATTACCTATGACGAAACGAGCAGCTTGCTGAAGTACTCTAGGGAGCATTTCAAATTCTGCTTCGATTAGCTTATCGATAGCTTGCTTGTCCATTTCACCATTCCAGATAGCACATCATTTTCAATCTCCGACGCCCCTTTCATTTAAGCTTTTCATGCATCGATCACTTCAACGCAACGGCCCAATTTTCTTGTTGAGAATTAGAGGAAAACGCCGGATCTAAATTTTTCATGTGTGGCATCTTCACGGAGGGAAACGAGCCCCACTTCGCAAAATGCAACAAATGCTCCACCAATAGTACTGATAAATCACTTGAATTTCCAGTAACCGCCACCTTTTGCGTCCTTATCAAGCTTAGTGGTCGAGGAACTGCCCTTCAACGGTCTGGTACGAGCAGAAGACTTAACCAGTAGCACTAACATTCGGGGCAAATTCAACTCCTCTTCTTCCTGTTTACCTCTCACACGTAGGAAGTCGATTTCCCTTGACTGCCTGCTGAATCCTCAGTCTCGGTCGCTTGTCCTAATATCATTAACTAGTTCGTAAGCCAGACGCGACGAGTATTGATGCCCCGGATCTGGAATGACTCAGACGGATCTGGCTCTTCACCTGGTTGTTGTCGATGGGCACAGCCCCATCGTCCAGGTAGCGCGTCAGCGCTACCCAGCGTTTCAGGCTGTAATCGAGGGCTTTAACTGTAGCTGATCCGTTGGGCACCAGTCGCGCTGGGCCAACATCCAGTCATGCAGTGTTTTGAGGATCGGCACCGCCATTTCCTGACGTATTCGCCAACGATCTTCATCACTCGTGTCCCGCGCTTGGCGCTCGACCTCGTACATGCCGCTGAAAGAGTGCAGCGGTTGTTCGGCTAGCTGACTTTTGTTCGCCACGTGCAGATCGAAAAACTTGCGACGGGCGTGAGCCATGCAGCCGATTTCAGTGATGCCTTGCTCAAAACCAGCTTTGTGGCCAGCGAAGTCATCGCAAACCAGCTTGCCGTTCCAGTCGCCCAAGAAGTTGCGTGCATGTGGTCCGGCACGGCTTGGGCTGAAGTCGTAAACCACCGCATTGAGCGCCGAAAACGGTGTAGTGCTATAAGCCCAGACGTAGGCCTGGTGGGTTTTCTTCTCGCCTGACGCAAGCATTTGCACGGGTGTTTCATCGGCGTGAATCACGCCCTGATTCAGCACCGCTTCACGCAGTGCATCGACCAGCGGCTGGAGCCGCACACCGGTTTGTCCTACCCACTGGCCCAAGGTCGAGCGAGCAATGGCCAGCCCGGCGCGGCCAAAGATCTTATCCTGCCGGTACAGCGGCAAGTGATCGGCAAACTTGGCCACCATGACGTGGGCCAGCAAGCCTGCGGTCGGGATACCTTTGTCGATCACCTGCGCCGGCACAGTCGCCTGGATCAGTGTTTCGCACTGACGGTAGGCCCATTGGCCACGCAAATGTTGCTCTACGGTAAACACGCCCGGCGTGTAATCCAGCTTCTCGCTGAAGTCTTTGCTGATGCGTTGGAGTGGCAGCCACAGGCGCACTGGGTGTTTTCGGGTTCGTGACGAACACTCAGGCATTAAGTTCCTGTTAAGGATCACGCCGTAGTCTCCTCAATCACGCAATGAGCCCCGGCGCCCGGTTGATGAGGAGAGATGCGATATGGAAGCTGCACTGGCGAAGAAATGGAAATGTCTGGCTCGGACAATCACGTATGTAGGATGGGCCCTGTTCTGGCTATTGCTGTGGGACGTTGCCGTCACGCTGGATGCGATGCTCGTGGCGGGATACGGGTTTGAGCTGCCGTTGATGCCCCTGACATTGCTGTGCTCGGCGCTGGTGGTGCTGATCAGTTTTCGTAATTCCAGTGCTTACAACCGCTGGTGGGAAGCACGAACATTGTGGGGTTCGATGGTCAACAGTTCTAGAAGCTATGGCCGCCAGGTGCTGACGCTGATCGACGATGACCAGCACGCCAATCCGGTCAAGGCTCGGCTCATTCAGCGTCACTTGGCTTACCTCCAGGCCTTGCGAATGCATCTGCAAGGGGAACGGGACATCTCTGCATTGACGCCGCTGCTCCCCAACCACGACCTGCAGTTGCTCACCACAGCAAGCAATTTGCCAAACGACATCCTTAGCGGCTCCGCAGAGATCATCGCCAAGGAGTTTCAGGAAGGCCACCTCGACAGCATCCGCCTTGCCCGCCTCGAGTCCACGCTGGTCGATATTTCGAACTGGCAAGGCGGAATGGAGCGGATTGCCAATACTCCACTTCCCTACCCTTACACCTATTTCCCTAGGATATTCAGCACCCTGTTTTGCGTGATCATGCCGCTCAGCCTGGTGCCCTCTTTGGGCTGGTTCACCCCGATCGTCTCTACGGTGGTAGGTTGCATGCTGCTGGCCATGGAGCGGATCGGCACAGACCTACAAGCACCATTCGGGCATAGCCAGCACAGCATTCGTACCGATGAGCTCTGCCGAAATATCGAGAAAAATCTTCAGTCGATGTTTAACTCTCCGGAGCGTGGCCGCTTGTCACTGACGCCATGCCTCGCTATTGAAGGGCATTCCTCTGCTTCATGAGGTACTGGCTGGGTGGGTTGCAGGGGGGCCACAACAGTGCCCCTATCATCAAGCAGATACCACCCGCCTCGCATCCCTCCGTACAGCTTGTGGCGGTACGCCATATCCACGAATGAACACCTCTCGCATGTGTCGACGATCCCTGAACCCCGCTTCCCTCGCCACAACGTCGAGGCTGTGCCGGCTCTGCTCGATCATCAAACGGGCAGCCTCAAGACGCAGACTCTCCACGGCCTTGGCCGGTGACTGCCCTGTCTCGGCAGTGAATACGCGGGTGAATTGTCGGGGACTCAGGTGCACGGCTTCGGCGAGCTCTTCAACACTCAGTGGGCGACTCAGGTTTTTGCGGGCATAGTCCAACGCGCTCTGTATGCGATCCGACTTCGGAGAAAGCGTCAGCAGCTCGGAATGTTGGGACTGTCCACCGGAGCGGCGCTGATTCATCACCAGCTTTCGAGCGACTGACCTGGCCATCTCGGTTCCCAGATCCTTTTCCACCATGCCCAACGCCATATCCAGGGCGGCGGTCATTCCTGCGGACGTCCAGATCTGCCCATCGACGATGAAGATCCGATCTTCCTCGACTTCAATTTTCGGATGCAGCTCACGCAGCTTTTTCGAGAAGGCCCAGTGCGTCGTGGCTCGCCGATTATCCAGGACGCCCGCCTGAGCCAGGATGAAACAGCCGGTACACAGACCTGCGGTGCGGCGAGCGCCGTCGACAAAGCCTCGCACGCTGGCCAGCACTTCCTCGCTCGGCGGCGTCAGCGGAGTCAATGTCCCCGTGATCATCCAGGTGTCGGCCAAACCAGGTGCGCCGAGAGGAAGCGTGTCCATGTACATCCCCAGCGAAGAGCGCACCGTGCCGCCCTCGATGGAAAAGTTCTGGATCTTGTAAACCGCTTCGCCCGCAACGATGTTCGCGAACTCGAACACGGCCTGCGTCGCTAGCGACATGACCTGAAAACCTTCGGTAATCAGATAGCCCACTCGGTGCATGGTGGAGGCTCCGTTATTCAATGTCCTGAAAACGTACCATATGCGTCGTTTAAGACGAAAGCCCCCCGCTGCATCATGGCTCCACATTCAAACACCGGAGCACGACCATGACGCAGCAATTCAAAGGTACTGCCCTCATCACCGGCGCCTCCACCGGCATCGGTTCCATCTACGCGGAACGCTTGGCACGTCGGGGATACGACCTAGTGCTGGTCGCCCGGAACCGGGATCGCCTCAACACCCTGGCAAGCAGGCTTACGACCGAAACCCGCCAGAACGTGGAGGTTTTTCCGGCAGATCTCGCCAACCCGGCTGACCTCGCCAAGGTAGAACGCAAGTTGCGTGAAGACGCCAGCATCAGCTTGTTGGTAAACAACGCAGGGATCGGCACCCACACCAGCCTCCTGGACAGTGACGTCGAGCGCATGGCCGAAATGATCACCCTCAATGTTACCGCCCTCACCCGCCTCACCTACGCAGCCATCCCGGGGTTCGTGGCGCGCAAACAAGGCGCCGTGATCAACATCTCGTCCATCGTGAGCCTGGCGCCAGAGCTACTCAACGGCGTGTACGGCGGCAGCAAGGCTTATGTCACTGCCTTTACCCAGTCCCTGCACAAGGAGCTGGCGGACAAGGGCATCAGAATTCAGGCGGTTCTTCCAGGAGCCACCGCAACCGACTTTTGGCAAATCGGTGGCTTACCGGTCGAGAACCTCGATCCAGGCATCGTGATGTCGGCCCAGGATCTGGTGGACGGTGCCCTGCAGGACTTCGACGACGAGGTGCTGATCTCCATCCCCTCGATGCATGACCTGCAGTCTTTTGAACGCTACGAAACCAGCCGGCAGGCGTTGTTCAGCCAGCTGTCCAGCAATCAGCTCGCTCCGCGTTACAACGCCAATTGATCTCTTAAAAGGACACGAATCATGAAACTCAGCGCGAACACCATTTTCATTACCGGCGGTACTTCAGGCATTGGCCGTGCCCTGGCCGAGGCATTCCATCAACGTGGCAACAAAGTGATCGTGGCAGGGCGCCGGCAGGCACTGCTGGATGAAATCGCCCAAGCCAACCCAGGCATCGATACCGTGCGCATGGATATCAATGATCCGCAGCAAATCAAGGAGGTGGCCCAAGAGGTGATCCGCCGCCATCCAGCACTGAACGTGATCATCAACAATGCGGGCGTCATGCCGTTCGACAATCCGGCTTCAGGCAACTACGACGACGAACAGGCGGTGAGCCTGCTGCAAACCAATCTGCTCGGCCCGGTACGTGTCAGCGCTGCCTTCGTCGAGCACCTCAAGCTTCAACCGGATGCCTACATCATCAACAACAGTTCGGTGCTGGCCTATCTGCCTCTGGCGGCCACCGCGCTGTATTCGGCGACCAAGGCGGCCATCCACTCCTACTCGCTATCGCAACGATTCAGCCTGCGTGACACCAGCGTCAAGGTATTGGAAATCGCACCGCCATGGGTCGACACCGACCTGATTCACAAGAGCGGTGACCTGCGGGCCATGCCATTAGGTGACTTCATCCATGAGACCCTGGCCAAGCTTGAATTCGCTACCACGGAAGTATTGGTGGATCGGGTCATCCCGCTGCGCGCCAACCAAGGGGCGAACGAGCACGACCTGATTCACCAGTTCAACCAGTCGCTGGTTGAAAATCCGATCCCCGTTGCCTGAACCCCAATCTTTCAAGGAACTGACTCATGACTCGCATCACCGCTCTGTCGCTCGACCAGGCCCCTGCCGCTGCCCGCACCGCCCTGCAAGGCGTAGAGAAAGGCCTGGGCTTCATCCCGAACGCGTTTGCCACCCTCGCCCATTCGCCAGCAGCGCTGAGCGGCTATCTGGCTCTGTCGCAAGCGCTGAACAAGAACAGCCTGACACCCGCCGAACGCGAGATTGCGGCACTGGCAGCATCTGAGGTCAATGGCTGTGACTACTGTGTTGCCGCACACAGCTTTTTTGGTAACAAGGTAGGCCTCCAGGCGGATGACCTCTTGGCAGCCCGCGCCGGCACACTCGATGGCGTGGCTGCACTGGCCAGGGCCGTTACGTTGAGCCGGGGCCAAGTGAGCGATGCCCAATTGGCAGCGGCAAGGGAGGCTGGCCTGGACGAAGCTAAAATCGTCGATGTCATCGCCCAGGTTTCCCTGCTGACCTTGACCAACTACCTCAACAATGTGGCCAAGACAGACATTGATTTCCCTCCCAGTGGCAAATGAAGTGGCGTGTGAAGCGAACAGGTTCGGATAAGGCCGCTTCACACCCTATTTTCATCGCCAGCAAGAAAGTCTTACTCCACTCGGACTGTTTGTTCAGTGAATCGAAACGAATAGCCTGAGCCCACATCAAGTGTGAGGTTGAGCCAAATGAAGGCAGTCGTTTACACCCAACCCGGTTTGCCGATACAAGACCCAAAATCGCTGTACGATGCGGAGCTACCCACGCCGAAACCTGGCGCCCGCGATCTGCTTGTTGAGGTCAAGGCTATCGCAGTCAATCCAGTTGATACGAAGATCCGGGCAAGCCGTGGTGGTGAGCAGCCAAAGGTTCTCGGCTGGGACGCAGTCGGCGTTGTCCGCGAGGTCGGCGGTGAAGTGACATTATTTCAACCAGGCGATGAGGTGTTCTACGCCGGTGCCATTGATCGTCCTGGCACCTACAGCGAGCTTCACGTGGTAGATGAGCGCATCGTGGGCCACAAGCCTCGCAGCCTGGATAACGCCAGCACCGCCGCCCTGCCCCTTACCTCCATAACCGCTTGGGAGCTGCTGTTTGATCGTCTGGCCGTCGAACAGAACGGCGGTAAAGGTCAGCGTCTTTTGGTCATAGGCGCTGCCGGTGGAGTAGGTTCAATCTTGGTTCAGCTCGCCAGCAAGCTTACCCAACTTACGGTCATCGGCACTGCGTCAAGGCCTGAAACGCAGGGGTGGGTCAAGCAACTGGGGGCGCATCATGTCATCGACCACTCGCAATCGATCCCACTTCAGTTGGAAGCGCTCAAGCTTAATCCGGTTGATTATGTGATCAGCCTGACGCACACCGATACCTACTTGGCCCAGTTGGTAGAGGTGCTGCGCCCTCAGGGCAAGCTTGCGCTGATCGATGATCCCGCGCAGCTGGATGTCATGCCGCTCAAACGCAAATCACTGTCGCTGCACTGGGAGCTCATGTTCACGCGTTCGCTGTACAAGACCGAAGACATGATCAAACAGCACCAGCTGCTTGAGCGTGTTTCGCAGCTGGTTGATGACGGTGTTCTCAAGACCACCATGGGTGACCATTTCGGTGCGATCAGTGCTGAGAACCTCAAACGCGCTCACGCGGTCATCGAAAGCGGTAAAGCTCAGGGCAAGATTGTTCTGGAAGGTTTCTGATTACTGCTACAAATTCGAGCCTACGCTCAGGTGCAGGCTCGAGTCATTAGATCCAGCTATCCAGTTCGTCCCTAACGATCTTGCCGTATTGCGGATCTATTTCAGATCGCTCAGTGACAGCTTCTCCAAAACATATTCAGCCAGCAATTCATTAGTCTTAGTTGCCATATGCTCTCCTGCCGCATAAATATATGTCTTATCTGCATCAGGACTCTTCAAAGAATCAGGATAACAATAATCCTGATCAAGCTCCTTGCAAGCATCTTCATGCAGGCCATATTTAAACCCTAACACGCCGGCATCCTTCACCAAACGGCCAATAAAATCAGGCGTATCAACGATCAATATTCGAGAATCCTTCGGAAGAGAACCCACCAACTCTTTATTGAATAGAGCACTCAGATCAGACATAAAGGTTTGGCTTGC
Source organism: Pseudomonas sp. B21-031 (assembly GCF_024748985.1). Taxonomy (NCBI): domain Bacteria; kingdom Pseudomonadati; phylum Pseudomonadota; class Gammaproteobacteria; order Pseudomonadales; family Pseudomonadaceae; genus Pseudomonas; species Pseudomonas sp. B21-031. The sequence continues at coordinate 3,840,894 of NZ_CP087181.1, forward strand.
TTGTGATCTAAACCAAGGCATGCCCCCCATGTCGACCAGTTTCAGAATCATCAAGCGCTCCGCACCGTTGTCTAGGATATCCCGTGCAACATGTGCAGTGTCCTTTGCCGCTGTAATTACACGACTTCTTTCCGCCTTCATCACCTCTTCACTTGGAAGAACATTATCCCTGAGCTGCTTAGCCAACACAGCATCATTGGACAAATCATAGTTATAAGCCACATCATTAGTGCCGACGAATAACGTCACCAAATCTTCCGACTCAAATCTATGGTGCTGCTTAATGAATCTCTGAACTTGAACCTTCGTAGAAATCGGAACCCCTTCTGGATTCTGTGACACCTGAGAGTACGCACTATTGGCTCTGGCCCCACCCTGAGCATAGTTATATCCACCTGGCCCATCCAATCCGGGCAGCCCTTTGTAAACTTGACTGTATGAAATCACATGCTGATTCGGAAGTGGCTCCTGCCCGAAGTGAAGAGCCACATGCTGCGCCCAAGTAAAACCAGGATTAGTCGTAAATCGAAACCCGTAAGTTCCTGCATCCGTCAAACTATCTCCAAATGAAATCACCCTTTTTATTGGAGGAAGCGGTTTTTTTGATACCTCAGCTTGCGCCATACCGCCCAATAAAAACAGCAACATGAAAAACACCGACTTAACCGATTTCATCTTAGCACCTCCAAATCCTTGAACATATTAAAAAGCCAACTCGCAAGCATCAAGCCAAACCACCACAACGCTGAATACCTGATATTACTTCCTAGACCATCATCTCCATTGGCGCAAACCCATAGGCGCAATTATCAAACCCTTCTCGCACCAAGACAGAAAAATCGCAAATACGCATAATATTTCGCAAACCTGCCACTCGAAATTAGATAAAACTCAGCAACACCCAGATTTCTCGGCAGTTTGTCAAAGCCTTACAACTGGCACATGACTTGCTTTATCTCTCAGTCAATAACAACAAGTTTTTGGGCAGCCTAAAAATGCGTGAATTTGACTTTATCGTGGTCGGGGGTGGATCTACAGGCGGAGTAGTTGCCGCGCGTCTTGCGGAAAACCCCAATGTTTCAGTAGCACTGCTTGAGGAAGGGCCGAGCGACTGGTATCCGTGGGTTCACATCCCAGGCATGCTTTACAAAACCGCCACTGGGGGGCTTCTTCGGCACTTGGATTACAACCGATCGGATGAGTCAAGCTCTGCGGCCACCACAACAGTGCAAGGTCAAGTGCTGGGTGGTGGAAGCTCGGTTAACGGCATGGTTCACGTACGCGGTGTGCCGCAGGACTATGATCACTGGGAAGCCCAAGGTGCTGTGGGCTGGAGCTTCCAGAATGTGCTGCCCTTTTTTCTTCGCGCTGAAGGCAATGACACCTATCGCAGTGCCGTTCATCAGGGGAACGGGCCACTAAAGGTTTCCAATCCCCGGGTTTTACACCCGCTGAGCCGGGCCTGGGTTCAGGCATGTCAAGAAGCCGGGATGCCTTTCAACCCTGACTTTAATTCTGGGGAGCAGCTCGGATGCGGCTTCTATCAAACAGCCACCCATAATGGACGCCGCAGCAGCGTAGCTCGTGCCTATATTCACCCCGCTGTGAAACAGCACGGCCTGACAGTTTTGACGAACTGCCGCGTTGAGAAAGTTATTTTTGGGGGAAAGAAAGCTGCTGGTGTAGCTGTCACCCGTGACGGGCGCCAGGAGGTTCTACGAGCTCGACACGAAATAGTACTGAGTGCCGGCGCCTTCAATACTCCGCGACTTCTCATGTTGTCAGGCATAGGCCCTGCTGATCACCTGCGCCAGGCAGGCGTTGAAGTGGTCTCTGATGCTCCTGGCGTGGGAGAGAATCTGCAGGATCACATGGACGTATACCTTATCTACAAGCTCGGCGCGACTCGCAGCTACGATCGCTACAAGTCCCTCCCCATGAAGCTTGCAGCAGGCACAGAGTATGCCCTCTTCCGAAATGGCCCAGCAGCATCGAACATCATTGAAGGCGGGGCTTTTTGGTGGGCGCGCAAGGATGACACCCGACCGACCATACAGTACTGCTTCTTACCTGGTACTGGCGTTGAGTCTGGGGTTACCCCGTTACACGGTGCCGATGGCTGTACGCTGAACGTATGCCTCACTCAGCCTGACTCTCGCGGTTCACTACGCCTGAATGTACATAACCCATCGGGTAAATCGGTCATCACACCCAACTTCCTGTCGCACGAACAGGACATGCTGCGAATGATTGAAGGCATGAGGGTTGGCTTGGAGATCATGGCGCAGCCCAGCATCTCTCAGCACATCAGCTCGCTGCATCAGCCAAGCAAGCCTTTCGCCAACGATGCAGAAATCGCCAGCTATGTGAGGCGTTACGCCCAAGGAGCGTTACACCCCGTAGGCACATGCCGGATGGGCACCGACGATAAGGCCGTAGTCGATCCACAACTTCGTGTATACGGCGTGGAGGGCCTTCGGGTGGCCGATGCATCAGTAATGCCTACCCTCCCCTCCGGCAATACAAATGCAGCCTGCATCATGATCGGTGAAAGGGCAGCGCACGTTTTAAAAGTCTCAAATAAATGCTCTGAAGCAGCAATTAGCCACTAAATATACGGTGAACAACATGAAAGTCGTATTCTTGGACAGCGACAGCTTGCCCACTCCTTTCCCGCGACCAGAAGAAGCCACTTCATGGCTTGAACGGCCCAGCACTATGGCGAGCGAAGTCGTGAGTGCGCTTGCAGGAGCGGATGTTGCGATAACCAACAAGGTCGCCATACGTCGCGAGCATCTGGAGCAACTCCCTGATCTCAAACTGATATGCGTCGCTGCAACCGGCTACGACTGCATCGACATTGCAGCCTGTCGCGATCGAGGTGTTGTAGTGTGCAATGTCCCGGCTTACTCGACTCGCAGCGTATCTGAAGCTGTGATTGGGTCGATGTTTGCGCTCCGACGCCACCTCACGTCATACCTTGTTGCGGCCCGTGAATGGCCAGCCTCCAGCCACTTCTGCGTCCACAAGCAACCTATTAAGGATGTTGAGGGCTCTGTGATGGGCATCGTAGGACGAGGTGCCATTGGCACCGCAACAGCGCGCCTTGCCCAGGCTCTCGGGATGACTGTGATCTACGCAGAACATGCTCATGCCCGTGAAGTCAGGGAGGGATATGTCGCCTTTGATGAGGTGCTTGCGCATGCCGACGTAGTTTCGCTGCACTGCCCACTGACCCCACAAACAGCGAAGTTGATAGGGCCATCCCAGCTCCGGAGAATGAAGCGTGGCGCTCTGCTGATCAACACAGCGCGCGGTGCCCTGATAGACGAACAGGCTCTATTCGAAGCTCTTAGCTGCGGAACATTAGGCGGTGCAGCGCTTGATGTACTGGATGGAGAACCTCCTCGCGCAGATCATCCTTTGCTGAAGATTCAACATCCCAATTTACTCATCACTCCGCACGTAGCGTGGGCAAGTACAAGCAGCATTCAAAATTTGTGCACTGTAATCACCTGCAATATTCGCGATTATGCAAATGGCCAAGCGCGAAATGTCGTCTCTTGAATCTGCGCCCCCTGCAACCGAACCGAACCATCCAACAGCAGTCGCATTTACGCACAATTAAATAACAACCGTGTCACTAATTTCGCAAATACGCGAAAAACCCCGACCAAAACTCCATATTCTATAGGAGTTTGTTTTTGGCATAAGGGTTGCTAGATACGGACAGCTAGTAAAAAAACAAATCCCTAGTGAGTCCATTTGAGGAGTGAGTATGAAACTCGGAATGTTCATGATGCCCCTGCATAGTCCAGAAACTCCTATTGCAGACATGCTGGCCCAGGATCGCGAAGCGATCATTTTGGCCGATCAATTGGGCTTTTCTGAGGCTTGGGTTGGCGAACACTACACGTCCAACATTGAGCCTATTCCCAATCCGTTGCAGTTTATGGCCACCCTCATTCACCAGACCAAGCAAATTAAATTCGCGACTGGCGTATTGAATCTACCTCAACATCACCCTGCAACGATTGCGGGTGACGTGGCCCAGTTTGACTACCTGTCGAATGGTCGATTCATCATGGGTGTAGGCCCTGGCGGGCTGGTGTCCGACATGGAGCTGTTTGGTCTGCGCGATAAAAATCGTGCTGAGATGACTGTGGACTCGCTGGAGATCATTCACAAAATCTGGGCGAGCGACCCTCCATACAACATCACCGGCAAATATTGGGATGTAAAGGTTGAGCAAACCGTGAACAAACGGCTTGGCTTTGGCCCCATTCTGAAACCTTTGCAGCAGCCGCACCCACCGGTTGGGATTTCGGTGATGAGCCCCTCCTCCTCCACGGCACGCCAAGCTGGCGAACGCGGCTGGAGCGTTGTATCCGCGAATTTCATTGCTGATCGAGTCGTAAAATCTCACTGGGAACAATACGTAATTGGTTGCGAGAAAGCCGGCCGGCCGGCCGATCGTAATCAATGGCGTGTCGCCAGATCGGTGTTCGTTGGTGAGTCCGACTCTCAAGCGCAGGAGTACCTGGAGCAGCAACGCTCGAGCTACTACCAATACTACGATTACATCATCGACGACATGGACAGCTTCAAAATGCGCCACATCCTGGCACCGTCTGAGAACACGCCAGACTCAGAAATCACTGTGGCGAAGTGCCTGGACTGGATGGTCATGTCCGGCTCCCCGAAAACCGTCCTTGACCGGATGGTGGCCTTTGTCGACTATTTGGGAGGGCCGTTTGGCACCTTGCTGATGACCCATACCGAATGGGACGTGCCACAGCTTCACAAACGTTCCATGGAGCTTCTGGCAACTGAGGTGATGCCCAAACTCAACGACTACTGCTCGAAGTTCAAGGACTGAGCCTAAGGGCAAGCCGAATAATGACAAGCCAGCGTCGCATTTTGAAAGGGTGCGACCGCTGGCGTATGCCTGTTGGGCGACGGCCCAGCAGGCTTCCTCAAGCGTGCATTTGAGGTTGAATATGATCGATTACATCATAGTGGGCGCAGGCCCCGCCGGTTGTGTGGCGGCTGGGCGTCTGAGTGAGGATCCTGAGGTATCCGTCCTGCTGTTTGAGCAGGGGCCTAAGGACAGCAATCCATACATACACATCCCCGCCACATACTACAAAACGTGCAAGGGACAGTTTCTGACCCACTACCGCACTGAGCCGCAATCGCACCAACAAGGCATGGTGCACGACATCATTCAGGGGCGTGTCCTTGGTGGTGGCAGCTCGGTCAACGCCATGGTCTCAATTCGCGGCATTCCTCGGGACTATGATGAATGGGAGCGTCTAGGCTGCAGCGGCTGGTCGTATGACGATGTGTTGCCTTACTTTCGCAAAGCAGAACACAACGACACATTTTCGGGTGAGACGCATGGCACGGGTGGCCTTGCCCACACATCGTCCCAGCGCACTACGCATTACCTTGCCAAAGCATGGGTTCAGGCTTGCCAGGAGCAAGGCATCCCCTACAACCCCGACTTCAACTCTGGACATCAAGCCGGCGCCGGCCTCTATCAAGTGGCTATGAAAGATGGCCGACGCTGCAGTGCGGCCGCCGCGTACCTAACGCCCGCCCGCAAGCGTAAGAACCTGCAGGTGTTAACCGATCGAAAAGTCACTCGAATAATTATGGAGGGCAAGCGTGCGGTAGGGGTTGAGTATCTCGAAGACGGGGAGCTCAAATCTGTATCTGCCCGCAGAGAGATTATTCTGAGCGCGGGGGCAATTGGATCACCCCACCTCTTGATGCTGTCAGGTATAGGCGCATCTGAAGAGCTCAAAGCTGTAGGTGTACCCGTGGTTCATGACCTCCCGGGAGTAGGGAAAAACCTACAAGACCACATGGATGTCTTTCTCATCTATGACCTGAATGGTCAACACAGCTACGATAAGTACAAGCAACTCCACTGGCAGGCTCAAGCCGGTCTGCAATATGCGATGTTCAGGGGCGGCCCAGCAGCCTCCAATCTATGCGAAGGGGCCCTTTTTTGGCACGGTGATCCGAACGATCCAGAGCCAAACCTGCAGTACCACTTCCTACCTGGCGCAGGCGTAGAGCAAGGCACTGACGGAGCTCCCAGCGGTAACGGCTGTACAATAAATATTTGTCAGACACGCCCCCGCTCTTCCGGCACTGTTCGCCTGAAATCGGCCAGTCATGAGGATCACCCCGCTATTGATCCCAACTATCTCGCCGACCCTTACGACCTTGATTGCCTCGCCGAAGGCGTACGTCTTGCGGAGGAAATCATGCAAAAGCCCTCCATCTCACGTTACATCAATCGTATCCATCGGCCACGTGCTGCATTCGTAAACCAGGAGGCACGTCGGCACTTTGTCCGCACAACCGCCCAGGGTGCGCTGCACCCTAGCGGCACCTGCAAGATGGGCAACGACGCACTAGCCGTTGTCGACTCTGAGCTGCGAGTGCGGGGCGTTGAAGGCCTTCGGGTAGCTGATACCTCGATCATGCCAAGGCTGGTGTCCGGCAATACCACGGCGCCTTCAGTCATGATTGGGGAAAGACTGGCGGCGTTCATTCGAGGCAAATGATCTTTTTGTCAGTTGAAAAAGGGGATTGAAAATCCCCTTTTTCGTTCTGAATTCGCTTCAATGCAAAAAGTCTCTCAATAAAGCGGAACAATTCAGCCCCCACACAGCTAGCGATCTATAGCCGAGATTAAATACCCATCTTTTTTTCGCATCAACGCGAAAACCTATCGCACGCATGCGAAAACTTTCGCAAAAACCTAGCATATCTCCCGCCCAGAGCGCATTAACTGCACTGGCACGGCACTTGCTAACTTGAATATTAGGCTGCACCTTCTTTCACGACTAAAACAACAGCAGTGAACTTGCAATCAATGCATGACGGCAAAGTTCTAGAGAGGATGATGATGCTTCAATCTCACTTGTTCATTGATGGCCATTGGATCCCAGGCTCTGAAGAGCGCTATCTGGATGTGATCAATCCGGCAAACGGAGAGGTCGAGGGCAGAGTCGCTCATGCTAGCCGCTATGACATGGATCGAGCATTGGCCGCAGCTGAGCGGGGCTTCAAAGTTTGGAAAGAAACCTCCGTCTTCGAGCGCAGCAAAATCATGCGGGGTGCAGCAACCTTGCTCCGCCAGCGTAGCGAGGAAATCGCGACCTTGCTCGTAGCGCAGGCAGGCAAACCACTCGCAGAGGCTCGACTGGAGCTAGCTTCAGCAGCCGACGTCCTGGACTGGTTTTCAGAGGAGGCACGCAGAGCCTATGGTCGGGTGATATCTCCACGCTCCAGTGCAGTGAGCCAGCAAGTTATTAAAGAACCGATCGGCCCCGCTGTAGGTTTTACACCTTGGAACTTCCCTGTAGCGCAGATTGTTAGGAAAGTAGGCCCAGCGCTTGCTGCGGGTTGCTCCATTATCATCAAAGGCCCTGAAGAAGCGCCAGCAGCACCAGTTGAATTTTTCCGTTGCCTACATGATGCAGGCGTACCGGCAGGTGTTGTCGGGCTGCTCTTCGGTACTCCAGCGGAGATTTCCGGCTACCTGGTTCCGCACCCTACCATTCGCAAGGTCAGCTTCACCGGCTCGGTACCCGTCGGCAAGCACCTCGCCTCCGTGGCCGGTGCGCATATGAAGCGGGCGACCATGGAGCTGGGGGGTCATGCGCCCGTGATTATCTGTGCAGACGCGAACCTGGAACTGGCAGCCGATGTGCTGCTGACTACGAAGTTCCGACATGCCGGCCAGGCGTGCGTAGCCCCTACCCGCTTTTTGATCGAACGATCCGTCTACAGCAAATTCATCCAGCTGTACAAAGCGCGTTGCGAAAACTTGATCATCGGTGACGGGCGTGATCCTGCGACCACCCTGGGCCCGCTCAACAGTGAGCGTCGACTGGCCACCTTGCAATCGCTGATTGAGGACGCCGTTTCGAAAGGCGCCACTCTCGAACATGGCGGACGCCGAGTTGGTACCAAAGGGTTCTTCCTCGAACCCACTATCCTCAGCGGCGTTACACCTGACATGCGAGTGATGAACGAGGAGCCATTCGGCCCGCTAGCCCTAATGGTGCCATTCGACTCCTTGGACGAAGCGATTGATGAAGCCAATCGCCTGCCGTTTGGCTTAGCAGCCTACGCGTGGACTGCAGATCTGCGAGCTGCCAACAAAATATCCCGTAGCGTTGAATCCGGAATGATCAGCACAAACCACTTTGGCTTGGCCATTCCAGAGACTCCCTATGGTGGAATCAAGGACTCTGGTATCGGTTCAGAAGGTGGCCTTGAGGCAATCGAAGCCTACCTGAACAGCAAGTTTGTCACCCAGATGGATCCAGCCTAACCGCTCAATATCGCAATACATGCTGCCCGCACCGGCGGGCAGCCCCAAAACAAAGATAAAGGGGTTTGCCATGTGCCTAGTAGACGACTTCCGTAAAGCAATGGGCCAGTTCGCTGGTGCTGTAAATGCCATTACCACCCAGGAAAATGGCCAACCCGTCGGACTAATCGCGACAGCTGTTTGCAGCCTTTCTGCTGAGCCTCCATCAGTACTGGTATGCGTGAACCGGTCAGCTTCCGCCCATGACGTCATTCTGCGCAACAGGGCGTTTGCTGTGAATCTCCTGCATCCCAGCCAGTGTGAGGTCGTAGAAGCCTTCACGCGCCTGAAAGGAACAGATCGCTTTGCCAGCCATGATTGGTCTTTCGACACCGGCGTCCCAATGCTTGAAGGTGCTGTAGCGGCGATCCACTGCGAGCTAAAAGAAGCCTTGGATGGCTTTAGCCACAGCATCATGATCGGTGTAATCAAGGAGATTCGGCTTCGGGACGCGGACAGCGAAGGTTGTCTGCTTTGGAAGGGCAAAGGCTTGCACTGCGCTGTACCAATGGCTGAATTGGCTCGTACGGCTTGATCGGAGCACGGCAATGATGAGTTTTACTGATCGTCCCGTTGTAGTTGTCGGGGCGGGCATTGTGGGCCTGTGCTGCGCTTACTTTTTGCGTAAAGAAGGCAAACAGGTACTCCTAGTTGATCCCTCTCTTCCTGGAACTGGCTGCTCTTTCGGGAATTCAGGTGCGCTCTCGGAGAATTCTGTGACTCCAATTGGAATGCCTGGGGTTTTGCGACAGGCACCCGGCATGCTCTTGAATTCCCAGAGCCCCTTGTCGGTACCGCTGAGCTACATGCACAAGGCAGCACCGTGGTTACTCTCATTCCTCCGCTCAGCCAATGAGCCGAACGTCACGCGTACTGCCGACGTTTTATCAAAATTCCTGGCAGGTTCACTGGACAATCACACGCAGCTGATGAAGGAGATCAGCGCGCTGGATCTACTGCGCTCCGGAGGACAGCTTCACGTTTACACATCACGTCGAAGCCTGGAGTCCGACGCCCTCACCTGGCGACTGCGAATGGAGCGCGGGCTCGTATGCGAAGCGCTGGGTCGAGGTGAAATGCAAGAACTGGAACCAGCGCTCAGTGATCGCTACCAGGCTGCCATGTTTCTACCCCAGCAGAGCTGGCTGGCTGATCCGTATGAGTATTGCCAGAGAATATTCAAAGCGTTGCTGACTTCTGGCACTCACTACCTCCAGGCAGAGGTCAAGCAACTTCAAAAAGTTGATGGCTCGTGGAAGGTAGATGTTGGGGCTGGAACAGTAGTTTATGCCGAAGACGTAATCATCGCTGCTGGGGTTGCCTCACGTAGACTTCTGCAACCACTGGGAGTGAAGCTCCCACTGATCAGCCAGCGTGGTTATCACGTGCATTCCTGGAGCCCCAACGTTAAGGTCAATCGTATCATCGCTCTTGCAGACCGTAAGGCGTTCGTCTGCCCAATGGGAGACAGCGTACGAATCGCGGGCACCGTTGAGTTTCAGGATCCGGACAAGGCCCCAAATGATCAGCGCGCAGCACATTTGGCCAATCACCTAGCTGACGCATTGAAAGGGGTCAATGTGGCACATTCCACGCGCTGGATGGGCAATAGGCCTTGTAGCCCTGACTCGATACCATTGATAGGTACGCCACCGGGCTTGCCCGGCTTGTGGTACGCCACAGGTCACGGACATTTAGGTCTCACTGGAGCAGTAAATACGGGCAAGCTGCTCTGTGCTTCGATAAAGCAGAAAAAAGCAGTCCCAGATTTAGCCCCTCTGTCATTCGAGCGCTTAGGGTAGTCAGAGGCAGGATCTGCCGGCGGCGTGAAATCCTCGAATGGATTTTATCCTGCCCAGGCCCTACCTCCTGCCGAACGTAGCTGGATGCTGGTAAAAACCGGTGCATAAATTGCTTTTCGATTGAGATTGTGAGAATGCACGGAGGCCTACCTGTAAGTATGCATGGCCTGGAGGAGACGCAATGCCCAGTGAGCACAGTTCCCGGATTCTCGTCAGTGTTGCCGATGAAGGCGTGCAGCGTGACGCAACCTCGTGGCGACCGTATCTCAAGTCATGGAAACGGTGCATTGAGGAATTTGGTCTAAACCCTGAGCAGGCCATGGAGATCCCCGTCTTACAGCAGACCCAATGGCGCATCGCCCGAGAAAAACTTGGAGAGCGAACCCTGGTGTACGCCATGGAAGAGCTCGAAGCGGTTATGCAGATCGCATCGAACGCCGGGTACGGTGCAGCACTAGCTGATAATGATGGGATTCTACTAGGCGAGGTTGCAGCCATTCCCGAGTTCCGGTGTGACAACGAAAGAATGGGCTCTGTGTGGCTCGAGAACTTTGGTGGCACCAATGGCGTGGGCACCTGCCTGATTGAGCAGCGGCCAGTCGCCGTATTTAGGGAGGATCATTTCTTTGAAGAATTCGCCCACCAGGCTTGCGTCGCGGCGCCATTCCGAGACGCGTACGGAAACGTGCTGGGGGTGATCAACCTGACCACTCGCAATCCCCGCATTCTCGAAGAAACGCATCGCGTCATTTACCACGTTACTCAACAGAGTGCTGCACGTCTGGAAAAGCGTTTCTTTTTTGAAGATTTTTGCAATGAGTATGTGTTTAGCATCCGTAGCGGTGAAGGTAGGGCTTTACACCTGGCCATCAACGATCAGGGCTACATCGTAGGCGCCAACCATTCAGCTCAAGCGCATTTTGGCTTAGATCCTAGAGAGTCTCAGCTGTCGTTCTGGGACGTCTTTGAGAAAGACAGCTCATCTGGAATCGCCAGTGCCTCGGCTGGGCGCGTGCAACTTAGGCTGCTGCGCGACGGCACCTTGATGACCGCCAAGGTACAGCAACCTGACAGGCTTCTTACCTCGTTCATTCAACCAAGCAAGAATACCAAGACCCATGATGCGCTGACGCCGTCTTACGCTGCCAGCGTCGACCTAGACAGTATCGCCGGTCGTGATGCGAAAATTGCCAAGCAGGTAGGGTTGGTTCGAAAGCTCACGGACAAAGGTCTCCCATACTTGCTGCTAGGTGAGACGGGAGTAGGTAAGGACACCTTGGCTAAAGCCATTCACGCCAATAGTGATCGGCGCGATAAGCCCTATGTGGCTTTTAACTGCGCTGCGGTACCTGAGTCCCTGATCGACAGTGAGCTTTTCGGATATGGCAAAGGGGCCTTCACGGGGGCGAATCGTGAAGGCAATAAGGGGCGGCTGTTAGAGGCCAACGGAGGCACGCTGTTCCTTGACGAAATTGGGGACATGCCGCTGGCGCTTCAGACCCGCTTACTACGGGTACTCGAGTCCGGCGAAGTCTCACCTTTAGGTGCTGGCAAAGCTATCAGGGTCGACCTACAAATCATCGCGGCCACCAACCGCAACGTTCACGAAAAAATCGAACGTGGAGAGTTTCGCTCCGATTTGTACTACCGGCTTGCAGGTCTGGTCGTCGAGTTGCCGGCGTTGCGTGAGCGAGCCGATCTGGAGCACCTCATCGAATCAATCCTGCACAAGTGCTCCGACAAGGTGGCGCTATCGGAGCAAGCAAAGCTCGCATTGATGGGTCACTCGTGGCCAGGAAACATCCGTGAGCTTCGGAATGTATTACAAAGAGCCGTCCACATTGCAGATGCAGGCGTGATCCGAGTGGAGGATCTGCTACTTCCGACCGGCCGAAAACTTCAAGCTACATTGCCACCACCTGCTGCTGGAACAGAAGAGCGCAGTGGGTGTGCACTGGCCGAGGCAGAAAAACTTGCTCTCATCGATATACTAATTCGGTACGACTCCAACATTGAGCTAGCAGCAAGCGCTCTATCGTTAAACAAGGCGACTCTGTACCGAAAAGTTAAAAAACACGGCATTGATCTTAAGGCGATACTTAAAGGTCACCATTTGGATTAAAGGATACAGATAAGGCAAGGATGCCGTCCAAAAAAAATAGACTTAAACTCTGCCCCTGCGTTTATTGCGTCAGGTGGCATACGTGTGTCCATTCATCAACAAGGAGACGAGTCATGAGTGATATTCAACGTATTGAAACCAACCAGCGCATGAGCCGAGTAGTCCGCTATAACGGATTGGTCTTTGTAGGCGGGCAAGTCGCCAATGAGCGTTCTGAGGACATTAAGGGTCAAACTCTTCAAGTGCTGGCAAAAATCGACGGATGGCTAGATAAAGCTGGGATAGACAAAACTCGAATTCTCAGCGCCCAAATCTGGCTCAAAGATATTGAAAACCACCTAGACGGTATGAATCAAGTTTGGGACGAATGGGCAGCTTCGGGAGAAGCTCCTGCCCGCGCCACTGTGCAAGCTCTGCTAGGGACACCCGACACCTTAGTAGAAATTGCTGTTATTGCTGCAGACAAATAATTTTCCTCAACCGGGCATGCTAATTCACGCTCGGGTTACGTTCCTCTTCAAACAATAAATCGCTACACCTGTCGTCACGGTGATCTCAATTCGCCGTGGCGATGAACTGTGGCTCAAAAGGAGTGTGTGCCTTGCATATCGGTATACCCGCAGAAACACAAACGAACGAAACACGCGTCGCCACTACGCCCGAAATCGTCAAAAAATTATGTTCGTTAGGGCACCAGGTAGTCATTGAACGGGGCGCAGGGGTTAAGGCTAGCATCCCAGATAGCGCCTATGAGGCGGTTGGAGCCTCCATTGGTACTGCTGCGGATGCTTTCGGTGCTCAACTGGTTCTAAAGGTAGTCGCGCCAAATGAGCAGGAGTTGGCCCTGATCAATAGTGGCAGCCTGCTGGTGGGCATGCTCAACCCGTTCAACAGCGAACTGATCGGCAAGATGGCCGAACGCGGTATCACCGCCTTCGCCCTGGAAGCCGCGCCGCGCACCTCGCGCGCTCAAAGCCTCGACGTACTCTCCTCCCAGGCCAACATCGCTGGCTACAAGGCCGTACTGCTGGCTGTTCATCATTACCCCCGGTTCATGCCTATGCTGATGACCGCCGCCGGTACCGTAAAGGCTGCCCTCGTGTTGATCCTCGGCGCTGGCGTTGCCGGCCTGCAGGCCATCGCCACGGCCAAGCGCCTGGGTGCAGTGATCGAGGCGTCGGACGTACGTCCGGCGGTGAGGGAGCAGATCGAGTCGCTGGGCGCCAAGTTCATCGACGTGCCCTACGAGACCGACGAAGAGCGTGAATGCGCCGAAGGTGTCGGTGGTTATGCACGACCGATGCCTGCCAGCTGGATGCAACGCCAGGCCCAGGCCGTGCACGAGCGCGCCAGGCAAGCGGATATCGTCATCACCACGGCGCTGATCCCAGGTCGTAAGGCTCCGACCCTGCTCAGCGCCGAAACCGTGGCGCAGATGAAGCCTGGCTCGGTGGTCATCGACCTAGCTGCGGCCCAAGGCGGCAACTGCCCGCTGACCGTCGCCGATCAGGTGGTGATGGAGAACGGCGTGACCATCGTCGGCCCGACCAACCTGCCAGCCCAGTTGGGTGCCGATGCCTCGGCGCTGTACGCACGCAACCTGCTGGACTTCATGAAGCTGCTGTTCGACAAAGACGGCGCGCTGGTCATCAACCTCGAAGACGACATCGTCGCCGCGTGCCTGATGTGCCGCGACGGCCAGGTCATGCGCAAGAACGGCTAAGGAGCACGACAATGGAAGACATGCTGATTTCCCATGGCATCTACAACCTGATCATCTTCGTGCTGGCCATCTATGTGGGCTACCACGTGGTCTGGAACGTCACTCCGGCCCTACACACGCCGCTGATGGCAGTCACCAACGCCATTTCCGCGATCGTAATCGTCGGCGCCATACTGGCCGCCGCCCTGACCGTGACCCCGGCCGGCAAGGTGATGGGCACTCTGGCGGTGGCTCTAGCTGCAGTCAACGTATTCGGTGGTTTCCTAGTCACCCGTCGTATGTTGGAAATGTTCAAGAAGAAAACTAAGAACGAGGCGCAGAAACAAGCATGAGCATGAATCTGGTAACACTTCTCTACCTCGTCGCCTCGATCTGTTTCATCCAGGCGCTCAAGGGCCTGTCGCATCCAACCACGTCACGGCGCGGCAACCTGTTCGGCATGATCGGCATGGGCATCGCCATGCTCACCACGGTTGGCCTCATCTATAAGCTGGGCGCCGAGCTGGCAACAGCGGGCATCGGCTACGTCATCGTCGGCCTGTTGGTCGGTGGTACCGCCGGTTCGACCATGGCCAAGCGCGTCGAGATGACCAAGATGCCGGAACTGGTCGCCTTCATGCACAGCATGATCGGCCTGGCTGCGGTGTTCATCGCCATCGCCGCCGTGCTTGAGCCGCAGTCGATGGGCATCGTTGCCGCGATCAGCGACCCGATCCCCACAGGTAACCGCCTGGAGCTGTTCCTGGGCGCAGCCATCGGTGCCATTACCTTCTCCGGTTCGGTAATCGCTTTCGGCAAGCTGTCAGGCAAGTACAAGTTCCGCCTGTTCCAGGGCGCTCCGGTAGAGTTCTCCGGTCAGCACAAGCTGAACCTGATCCTGGGCCTGACCACCATCGCCCTGGGCCTGCTGTTCACCTTCACCGGCCACTACAGCGCCTTCACCCTGATGCTGGTTCTGGCCTTCATCATGGGTGTGCTGATCATCATCCCGATCAGGGGGGCCGACATGCCGGTGGTGGTGTCGATGCTCAACAGCTACTCGGGCTGGGCAGCGGCGGGTATCGGCTTCTCGCTGAACAACTCGATGCTGATCATCGCAGGCTCCCTGGTGGGCTCCAGCGGTGCGATCCTCTCGTACATCATGTGCAAGGCGATGAACCGCTCGTTCTTCAACGTCATCCTGGGCGGCTTCGGCGGCGATACCGATGCCGGCGCGGCACAAGGCTCGAAAGAGCAGCGCCCGGTGAAGTCCGGCTCGGCCGACGATGCCACTTTCCTGCTCAGCAACGCCGACAGCGTGATCATCGTCCCGGGCTACGGCCTGGCGGTGGCCCGTGCCCAACATGCGCTCAAGGAACTGACGGAAAAACTGACCCACAACGGCGTGACCGTGAAGTACGCGATCCACCCGGTGGCGGGCCGCATGCCCGGGCACATGAACGTGCTGCTGGCCGAGGCCGAAGTGCCGTACGACCAGGTATTCGAGATGGAGGATATCAACGCGGAGTTTGGCCAGGCCGACGTGGTACTGGTGCTGGGTGCCAACGACGTGGTCAACCCGGCGGCGAAGAACGATCCGAAGTCGCCGATCGCCGGCATGCCTATTCTGGAGGCGTTCAAGGCCAAGACCATCATCGTCAACAAACGCTCAATGGCCAGCGGTTATGCCGGCCTGGACAACGATCTGTTCTACCTGGACAAGACCATGATGGTGTTCGGTGACGCGAAGAAGGTAATCGAGGATATGGTTAAAGCAGTGGCGTGAATCTTACAAAAAAAGGCCCTCTAGCTAGAGGGCCTTTCTCAGTTCTTCAGTAAATCACTTAGGGGTAGCAGCCCACTGGGTTGTAGGCGATACAGAGGATTGACTCTTGGGCGTACGCAACATCAGCGGCCCAAACAATGCTAGAAGCATCATCATCACAATCGGCAGGTAGATGAGAGCCCCCAGCCCAAATGCATTGACAATGACGGTGATAGCCGCAGGAGCTACCAGCATGCCTGAGTACCCAATGCTGTTCACAATGGCAATGTTACGGCCAGCATTTGCTGGATCCATCCGCCCTGCGCTCGAAAGCAGGAGGGGAGCAATGCAGGACATACCAAGCCCAAAGAGTCCGAAGCCAGCGATGGAGGTAGCAGCTGAACCTCCCAGCACCACCACCACAAGCCCAACAATCGCAATGATGCTGCTGCAGAAAATGACCTGAGTTGATCCGAAGCGGGCAGCCAATCGATCACCAAGGAAGCGTCCCACAAATTCTGCCCCAGTAAAGGTCGAAACGGCTACGCCGGCCAAGGCTGCAGTGGTCGCGAATTCACGACGGACAAATTCTTGCCCCCAGTCGCCAATGACACTTTCGCCAATCATTGCGCCAAGCAGAAGCAGCCCCAGGCCCACCATGAGGATTACTATAGCTTTGCTAGTTGGAGCAACCGGTGGCGAGCTGGATACTTCTGCTCCAGCCGGCGCAGCTTCAAGGGCAGGCACGTCGTTCTTCCCCAGCAGCCAGAAGCTTACCAAGGCACCGCTTACCAGGATCACTCCGCCCATGACTGAGAACTGCACTGAAGCGCTTTCGTGGTAGAGCCCACTGAACCAGCTACCTGCCATGCCCGCAAAGAAACCGCCCAAAGCATAGAAAGCATGAAATGCTGACATGATTGGTCGCTGGTAGAAGCGTTCCACCTGAATACCGTGAGCGTTAATGGCGGTATCCAATGCGCCGCGTAACAGACCTAGCACGGCACCAAAAGTGAGAGCGAAGTAGAATTCGCTGACGAACCCCATAGGAATGATGGACAGGGGATAACCGATTAGGCATGCGCAAACGACCGCTTTGGCTCCAAACCGGTCAATAAGCCCGCCTACAATGAATGCCCCTACCGAACTGCCTATCCCAATACCTAAGGCTAGAAGACCAAAGTTAACATCCCCTGCATCACCTGATAACCCCATCTGGTGACGGAATGCACTTACACCCGTAGACCACACATACATCATTGCCCCGAGGAGGAGGAAGCCGATGAAGGTGGCGACCCTTGCTTTTCTAACTTTATTAGTAATCACACTCAGTCCTCATTCTTGTGTTTATGGAGGATCGTGCGGCTGCACGCAGTGCGCGAGCGTATTCAGGACTGTCCTTATTAGACAGTGGCCATTCCGACGCGACGAGTCTGCAATCTGCCCTCAGCCATCAAGCGTCAAGGCAGAAAAACACGACATCCTTCCGGTTGTAATGGCAGTAAGAAATACGCCCCCTGCTTTTTTATATTTATATGCGAAACCAGGGAAGAAAATGGCCTCATTGATCGTCAATCACCTCCATTTTTATCAATCCCTCCAGAGCTCAGGAACTGATAACCCAGACTCTTAAAAAACAACACCCACGACCATATGAGAGCAAGTTTCCTGCCAACAAACGCAAAGCGTCTAGCTCGGGGCTAAATGACTGCCCGGGTGAAAAAACAAAATGCATTATTGCGAAAACCCAAGGTGAGTTCGCATTTTAGCGACAGCTAGGAGGCTCATTGAATATGGTATTGCCCCCAAACCATTTAAACGGTGAAAAGCTACTCCTCGTATTGGCTAATCAGATTTCCTACCCCTCCGGTCGCCGCACCGTCCTGAAGCGCTGACCGATTTTTAGGTATCGCCCAATCCAACGCCCCATCCCTAGAATCTGAGCGGAGCGCTGGTACCCAGCGCCATCGATGATCGGAACTCAGGCGCACCAAAATCCCACTTCCCGTTGATGATGAGCTGGAAACCCCATAAGATGAGCTCATCGATATATCTGAACCAAGACAAGCCATGCACAATCAAGAAAATTTTCAAGAAAACCTGAAAATGCTATGTGAACAAGTTGGCACAGTTTCAGAGATGTGCCGGCGAGTAGGAATCAACCGACAGCAATTCAATAAGTATTTAGCTGGAACGCATCAACCTTCAAAATCCAACCTGCGCTCAATAGCTAACTTTTTCGGCCTAAGCAACGACATACTATTCAGCAACCCGAACGACTTCCGATCAATGATCGAAGGCGGTCATTTTCATCTTTTCAGAAACCTGATCCAAACACCAAAGATGCTCATGTTTATCAATGAGCTCCTACAAGAAAATGACTCTAGCCTATCAGAACTAACGGGCGTCTATGAACGATATCATCATTCATCCATCTACAAAGGGAAAATTGTTAGATCCGTTTTCTGCATTTATGAAAAAAACGGGATGCTCATGCATTATTACATCGAGAGATTCCCTAACCAGGATGGCAGTGGCAAGATAGATTACCACTTCAAGTATCATGGCTTGACCTTCTTGATATCCAGCCGGATCTTTTGCATAGATTTCGAAAGCATTCAGAAGAACGAAATCACTTTCACCAACCTCGCAGCGGTAAGTAGAAACTCTAGGAAATTCGTTTTTGGTGTCTCTAGTGGCATCGCAGCAACCATGGTACGTCAGCCTGTCGCCGCAAAAGTTGCGATGCATTTCGTCACCAAGGGGCTCATGAAAAAAGAACACATTCGCCGTGCAACCGTTCTCTCTCCTGATGATCCCTCCATTCCCAAGGAGGTCGTGGATTATCTGGGAGCCGGCACCTCTTCAATCGATCCCGTCTGAGGGCAACCCAAGACGTCGACTCTAAATGCGTCTAACTCATCACAAATGTGCGTCACATTGCGTCATATGTCGTTCATGTGAGAAATTGTTTGCGTCATCCGTCAACGGTAATTTGATTCAAGCAGCTCGATATTCGAAAGGGTCGCAGATCGCATTACGCAATCCCTGCTAAGCGGCGACCACCCTCGAGTGCTGCTCAATAATCCTAATACTGTGTGCGCCCGATAGAGGTGATGTGATGGCTGAGTGGATCAAAAAGGCTAAACCTACTGAACAGCAGGTTGATCGCAACGAGCAGGTGAAGTCTGATGTCTCCCGCATCCTGCTGGACATCGAAAAACGCGGCGATGCCGCTGTCCGCGAGCTCTCGGTTAAGTTCGATGGCTGGGATCGCACCGACTACCGCCTGACCGACGCCGAAGTCAAAGAATGTGTATCCAGGCTCACCGAGCGTGAATACAACGACATTCTGTTCGCTCAAGAGCAGGTGCGCCGCTTCGCTGATGCTCAGCGTAAATCCCTCCTGGATGTTGAAATTGAGAGCATTCCAGGTGTGATCCTCGGCCATAAGCACATCCCTGTGAATGCAGCTGGCTGCTATGTGCCAGGTGGCAAGTACCCACTGCTGGCATCGGCCCACATGTCGATCGTTACCGCCAAATCGGCTGGCGTGAAGAACATCACCACTGCTGCCCCGCCCTTCCAAGGCAAGCCGGCTCCTTACATCGTTGCTGCACAGGCGCTGGGCGGTGCTGACGCCATCTACAGCCTGGGTGGCATTCAGGCAGTTGCGGCGATGGCGATCGGCACTGAGTCGATCAGTCCAGTAGATATCATTGTTGGCCCAGGCAACGCTTATGTTGCCGAAGCAAAGCGTCAACTCTTCGGGCGTGTTGGCATCGATCTGTTCGCAGGCCCAACCGAGACACTGCTCATCACCGATGACTCGGTCGACGGCGAACTGTGTGCGACCGATCTGCTGGGCCAAGCCGAGCACGGTGTCGACTCCCCAGCGGTCATGCTGACCACTTCTCGCGAACTGGCAGTGGAAACGCTGAAAGAGATCGAACGCCTCCTGGTCAAGCTGCCAACCCAGAAAATCGCCCGTGAGGCGTGGGATAACTTCGGCGAGATCATCCTGTGTGAAAACTACGAAGAAATGGTCAAGCTCTCGGATGAATACGCATCTGAGCACGTCCAGATCATGACTCACGATGACGATTACTTCGTTAAGAACCTGACCAACTTCGGCGCTCTGTTCGTAGGTGCCCGTACCAACGTTTCCTACGGCGACAAAGTGATCGGCACCAACCACACCCTGCCAACCAACAAAGCCGCTCGCTACACCGGTGGCCTGTGGGTTGGTAAGTACATCAAGACCTGCACCTATCAGCGCATCCTGACCGACGAAGCTTCTTCGCTGATCGGCGAATACTGCTCGCGCCTGTGCTTGATGGAAGGTTTTGTCGGCCACGCTGAGCAAGCGAACATCCGTGTTCGTCGCTATGGCAAGAAAGAAGTAGGCTTCGGCGAACCAGCGATTTAAATCCACTGGCTCAAAAAATGCCAGCTCACTTGGTGGGCTGGCATTTTTATTGGGCAGGTGAAAATCAAACCTCAAGACTGCTTCACGACAGTCCTTGAGGTAGCAATGACAAACACCAGAAGGATTCCAGTCAGCAGCAGTGCAATGCTCAATGTGGTCAAGTGAGCCACAAATCCTATGACTGCTGGCCCCATCAGGATGCCCAGATAGCCAATTGCATTGACTGTTGAAAGCGCCATGGCTACCGGCATAGCCCCCTGCTTGCCGGCTGCAGAGCAATACACTGGGACTAGGTTCGCGATTCCAGCCCCAATCAGGACGAAACCTGCCAAGGTGGCAAATGGGTTGTCGACCAAAATGGCGATCATGACCCCTACCAGCGCCACGCACCCGCCACCTAAGAGCACAACGCGCTCCGTCAGTTTCGGAACCAACCAGTCCCCTGACAGCCTCCCGATTGCCATCGTAACGGAGAAGAGTGCGAAACCAATCCCAGAATGACTGATATCCATGCCCCTGACGGTATTCAAGAATACTGCACTCCAGTCGAGCATTGACCCTTCAACAAGGAAGGCAATCAGGCAGAGCACACCCAAGAGCAGCACGTAGGGTGTTGGCTTGGCGAACATTGAGCCTCCGCTACCCTCTCCATAAGGAAGCATGTGTCGGCCTACGCCCAGTAACAGAGCTATGACCAATGCTACGAGAGCAAAGACAGCCTCCACCGGTGACAGCCCGCACCACAAGAGCCCAGAAACGACCAGGGCGCTGACAATATTCCCAACGCTGAATAAGCCATGAAAGCCAGACATCATCGAACGTCCGAGACCTCTCTCGACGATGGAACCTTGCAGGTTCATCGTCACGTCGGCTGTCCCCAGGCAAGCACCGAAGATCAGCAGAAATACGACAAGCAGCGAAAACTGCGAAACGCTAGCAAGAAACATCAAACTGATGATCGCCCCGAGAAGAGCCGTGATCATTGTCGCCCTGCACCCTACTTTGCTGACGATCTTTGCAACGAACGGCATCATGCATAGAGAGCCAGTCCCTAAGCAGAGCAGCAAGATACCCAGTTCCCCATCACCAATTCCAGCCCGCTCCCTGGCGAACGGCACCAGTGGCGCCCATGCACCCATCGCCACCCCAGGAAGGAAAAAGGCTGTTCGGCATGCAACCAGGCTCCTCCTGCTAATCGTGTAAAAATCATCGGTTAACGCATTCATAAATTATCCCAAAAAAAACGCCCATCAGGAGATGGGCAAAGTTTGGTGAGTACCGCACACAACAAGAACCGTGGTTTGGAAGCTTAACCCCTATCGCGTTTCTGAAGGATCACACCAATGATTACCAAAGCCATCGTTAGGACTGATGACACCAGCAACTCCATTTGGTGCCCTGGCACAACAGCCATCAAAATCAAGAACGACACGATCGCAGCAATGGTGAAATAGGAAAGCGCGGGGAAGAGAGGGAATTTGACGATCAGAGCCCTCCCTTCAGCGATGGCCCGCTTGCGTAAAATCACCTGGCTCACGGCGATGACCAGATACATCACGAGAGCAATCGTACCGATCGTGGCAATCAGTGGAACCAGCACTGCTTGAGGCAAGGTGTAGTTGGCCACCAGTAGAATGAGAGCCCCAGCGCTTGCGTAGAAAATCGAAACCTTCGGTACGCCATTGGCGGTCGTCTGAGCCCATGACTGAGGCGCATCTCGGCGAACCGCAAGCGAATAGCCCATACGAGACGCAGTGAAAATCGCAGAGTTGAGGGTGCTCGCAACCCCCACCAGAATTACCGCTTGAATGATGCCCGCAGCTCCAGGGATACCCATCACTTCCAGAGCCGATTGGAAAGAGCCAACCTCCAGGCGAGGTGAGTTCCATGCCACCAACGCAACAATGACGAAGATCGAACCGAAGTAGAAGATCAGCATCCGCCACACCACAGAGCGGATTGCCCTCCGAATATTTGCTCGGGGGTCTTCAGATTCAGCTGCCGCAATGGTCACGATTTCCATGCCTGTAAAACTGAACAGAGCGAGAACCAACGCTGATGCTATTCCCGGCAAACCTGTGGGCGCAAAGCCGCCATCCTGCCAGAGGTGACCGACGCCACTAGCTGAGCTTGTAGGAAGCAATCCAGAAATGGCGATTACACCAAGGGCAATGAAAGCCAAAATGGTGACGACTTTGATCAGGGAGAACCAGTACTCGAGCGTACCGAAGTTTTTCACGCTGAGGATATTGGTCAGAGTGAGGCCAACAATGAGCGCCACACCAACTGCCATGGAGGGCACTCCAAGCCAGCCGCCGAGAATGTCGGAGGCAACGATAGCTTCTAGCGGGATGACAAGCACATAAAACCACCAGTACAGCCAGCCAATGGAGAAGCCCGCCCAACGCCCCATCGCTTGCTGCGCATAAGTGGAAAATGAACCCGTGTCTGGGTTGGCAGTTGCGAGTTCGGCAAGCATGCCCATCACAAGTACAACCAGTACCGCAGCAATAGCAAAGGAGACCAATACCGCTGGCCCAGCAGCACTAATGGCGCTCGCGGAGCCCACGAAGAAGCCTGCACCGATTACACCACCAATAGAGATCATGGTGATCTGGCGACTACTCAAACCCTTAGACAACGCCCCATGAGACACCGCCTTCTCTGAGGCAGAATCCAGTTGATATTCCATGCCTAGCCCCATCAGGAACTTCCACCCACCGCCTAAGCGGTACAGCCTGGAGGCTGGCGGAAGTGAGCTTCACGTTATTTTTAGAAACCGCCGCATTGCGATCTCAGATTAAGTTGTGAAACTCACTGGGCCAATTTCTCAATCAAACACAAAGTGACGCAGATTGACGCACAGCGCTACAGTCGGCGCGTAGTGGTTCGCACGACAAGCGATGTTTCGAAGATCTTGACTATCGGCTGTAGGGGCTCCGACGCCTCGAGTTCATCGAGCAAAATACGAGCAGCACACTCGCCCTTACCGATGATGGACTGACGGATGGTGGTCAGGCCTCTCGGCGCCGCATCGGGGACGTCGTCGAACCCGATAACCGATAGCTGCCCGGGAACGGCTACACCCTCCTCCTCCGCTTTTGACAAACACGCTAATGCCATCACATCAGAGCTCGCTACAACAGCCGTGACCCCGGACTCACGTAGCAGTGTGGACGCAGCCTCCCGACCGAGCGCATCGGTAAATCCGCCTGCTTCGATAATCACCAACTCGTCGTAAGCAATGCCGTGCCTTTCGGCAGTCTCGACGTAGGCCGTGAGCCGCTCTCTAGCGATTCTCTCCGTCGACTGCCTAAAGCGCTTTTGACTCACTCGCCCCCTCTTCCCGTCGGGGATCAAGCGCTCGACCAGAACCGCGATCTTGGTATGACCAAGGCCAAGAATGTGCTCCATTTGATCCGTTGCAGCTTGCCGGTC
Organism: Pseudomonas sp. B21-031; assembly: GCF_024748985.1. Taxonomy (NCBI): domain Bacteria; kingdom Pseudomonadati; phylum Pseudomonadota; class Gammaproteobacteria; order Pseudomonadales; family Pseudomonadaceae; genus Pseudomonas; species Pseudomonas sp. B21-031. Next base: position 3,864,550 of record NZ_CP087181.1, read on the forward strand.
GTCGATCCCAACAAAATGCACCCCCTCCAGTCTGGGCGAGTCGATAATCACCGCAGGTATGTTGCGTTTCACGATGAACTGGGTGATTGGATGATCGTCAGGCAATGTGGAGATGATCAGGCCGTCGACCAGCCCCCGTACAGCCAGGTTGGAATCACCTTCCTGATCGCCCTCCAGTTTTTTGCTCTTCAAGGGGAAGAGGGTCAATGCGACGTTGGCGAGTTCGTTGACCTTGGCGATTCCTTTCAGAAGAGACATCGCCCAAGGGTCATCAAACGCATAGGACAACTGATCCATTACGACCAGGCCAATGGCACCGACTCGCCCCGAGCGCAGGCTTCTCCCGCGAAGGTTCGGCCCTGGATATCCCAAGCTCGCAGCGACTGAAAGAATGTGCTCCCGCTGGCTGGCTGAGACCTTACTCGAGCCGCTGTAGGCATAGGAAACCGCTGGCTGAGAAACGCCCGCTGCTTTTGCCACATCTTTCATCGAAACCATCTGAAGATCTGCCCTATATTTATTTCTATGACATGCAGGAATTACTCTGCATACGCTGACTGCAGAGCTGGTGAGGATAACGGCTCGAGCTCAGGGTGGATAACTATTTTCCCTGGCTCGATTGCTGCCACACACCTAGCTCGAACCCTTCCCCAAGACAGAAAAGATCGCACTGGCACATTTTTTTTGGCTCGCTACTGGCCTAGCGACAAAGAAAAATGCGATCAAAATCGCTGATCACCATCCCCCTTGATGCCACAAACCACGCGGCTTCCAACCACAAATTTGATGCGCCACTGCCAGAGGTATGTGCCCAATCGAGGCCCCGACCTTTTGTCGTGTGCGGGTATTGACAACGTCAAAACGCGTGTTACCTTGTGCTCACAGGTTATACGAATAACCACCCAAACAAGAAACGAGGCTGCTTATGTCTAGCGCCCAAAAGCTGAACGAACTAGCTCAGCGAAACCATCAAGCGAGATGCGTGCCGTCACTAGCTCTGCGGCTCACATCCCAGCTATCTCTTAGATTCACTGCCCATAAAGCCCGAAATGCGTCCGTGCGTCGGAGCCCTAGTGCCGAGACCCAGACCCACTCAGCTGTATTAACGGCTAGGAACGCCTTTGCCTGGAGTTTAAGTGCGCAGTGAAATCGTCGTTAGATAAACCCCCTACTTTGAACGCAAGATACCCGCAGCAACCATTTCGCTTGCTGTGACAATGTAGGCAGGTAAAGGCTCACGCCAAGTTATCACCCCGAATTTATTTCGGTGACTTCGTGCAGCCCCAATAAAGGCAAGTTAATAGCTAAAAATTCTGTCGAAGTTTTATCGACGGCTGCTCTTCGTCAAAAATAAATACTGGAGGTATAACCGTGACTCGTGCTCTCTATCTTTACGGCGGCTGGCCTGGACATTACCCATACGAAATCGCTGGCTGGGCTCGCGAGCTCTTCAAGGAGCTGGACTTTGACGTTGAAGAGTCCACCGACATCTTCACCCTGGATCGTGACCTTAAGGGTTATGACCTGATCATCATCGGATGGAACAACGCTGTCACCACCGAAACCCTGACTGCTTCGCAGGAAAAGCATCTCTCTGAAGCAGTCGAAAGCGGCGTGGGCCTTGTTGGCTGGCACGGCGCAGGCGCGGCATTCCGCGCAAGCCTGAAATATCACTTTATGCTGGGCGGCTCGTTCCTTGAGCATCCGGCTGGCGAAGGTTACCCACACCCGTACATGGTCAACTTCATCGACCGTGATCACGAGGTGACCCAAGGCGTTGAGGATTTTGAGGTTCGCTCCGAGCAGTACTACATGCAGGTAGACCCAAACATACACGTCTTGGCTGAAACCACCTTTGATGGCAACCCTATGCCATGGCTTAAAGGCCACCGAAGCCCAGTTGCTTGGATTCGTAACTGGGGCGAGGGCCGAGTGTTCTATCACTCGATCGGCCACGACACCAGCAACCTCGCTGACCCCAATATCCGTCGTCTCACTAAGCAAGGCTTGGTGTGGGCAGCGCGTAAGTAAATACCTGACCGGTAATTCGAGATCTTCAGGGTTACTCCACGCGGTTTCCCTGAAGAACGTTTAGTGAAACCCTCCAACTAGGAGCGATGCAACATGCCTAAACTCACAGGCAGCCAAGTGGTTGCCCAAACACTAAAAAATTACGGCGTCGAGTACGTTGCCGGTATTCCTGGGCACGGCATCTGGACTTTGATGGACGCCTTCATGGAAGAGGAGTCCAAGCTCCGGTTCATTCAGGTTTTCCATGAGCAAAGTGCCGTGCACTTGGCCGACGGCTTCTACCGTGTTTCGGGCAAACCAATGGCTGCAATCACTTCGATTGGCGCCGGTGCAAGCAACACCGTTATCGGTATGGCGACCGCATACACCGACTCGACCAGCTGCATGCTGATCACCGGTGGCCCACCCACTCACATGCGCGGCCATGGCTTGCTGCAGGAGTTGGAGCGCTACACTGACAACGACTTCCCGAAGATCGCCGAAGCAGTATCCAAGCGGCACTGGGTTGCCACTCGCACCGAAGAGATGCCATTCATCATGCACCGGGCTTTCAGCTCGATGCTGACCGGTCGTCCCGGCCCTGTTCACATCGAAATCCCGATGGACGTACAGGCTGAAGCGGCTGAGGTGACTCTGCACGACCTGCAAGAGCGCATTCCCGTTGGTAAGGTCTACCCAGATCCGAAAGCCATCAAGCGCGCGGCCGAAGTACTGCGTGAGGCTAAGCGTCCAATGATCGTTATCGGCGGCGGCGTTATCACTGCCGAAGCATTTGACGAAGTTGTAGCACTGGCTGAAACCTGGAAAATCCCAGTCGTTACGACTTGGAACGGTAAAGGTGGCTTCCCGGAAGACCACGCGCTGTTCGCAGGTAGTGTTGGCCAGACCGGCACGCTCTGCGGCAACAAGATGGCATCGAGTGCTGACGTGATCCTGGCAGTAGGCTGCCGATTCACTGACTGGTCGTCTTCGAGCTACGCCCAAGGCGTAACGTTCTCGATCCCACCAGGACGCTTGATCCACATCGATATCGACCCGCATGAGATCGGCAAAAACTACCCAGTTGCTGTCGGTATCGTTTCGGACGCAAAGTACGCTCTGGCGCACATTGTTGAAGAGCTGAAAGACGAAACTGTTGATCGCACCGAGTACCTGCAAGATCTGAAAGAGAACCAAGACTTGTGGGAAGCCAAGCTGGCGACCCGACGCGACTCTGATCGCTTCCCGTTCACCTCGCAGCGTCCTCTGGGCGCTCTGCGTAAGATCTTCCCACGGGACACCATCGTTGTCGTAGGTTCCGGTAATGCGCAGGGCGCAGTGAAGCAGACCTTCCCTGTTTACTCTCCGCGCACCCACCTGACCTCGGGTGGCTTCTCCTCGATGGGTTGGGCTGTACCTGCAGCAATCGGCGCCAAATTGGCGGCTCCGAATCAGCCAGTTGTGTGCATCCTGGGTGACGGTGACTTCCTGATGAACTCTCAGGAAATCGCCATCTGCAAAACCAACGACATCCCTGTTGTCTTCATCATTCAGAACAACGCAGGCTACATGTCGATTCGCGGCGGCCAGCGCAAGCAGACGGATCGACACATCGGTAGCGAATTCAACACTCCTGATGGCAAGCCTTACTCCCCGGACTACGAGGCACTGGGCAAGGCGTTCGGCCTGAAGTCCTTCTGCGTTCGCAGCAACGATGAGCTGGAGCCAATCCTTCAAGAAGCCTTGGAATCCAATGAGGCCGTTCTGATCGAAATTCCAACCGACCGTGACGCGGCAGGCCCGTGGGTTCCAGGCTGGTGGGACTTCCCGGTTCCAGAGTACATCACCGACGAACGTCAGGATGAGTACTGGGAACTGCGCAACAAAGAACAGCACCTGTAACTAAAACTGAGGCATGCAGGAAATGAGTACTGAAGTATTAAACACTCATTCAGAGCAAGCCCGCTTGGAAGGAGCGCCGGCCCGCCGGCGCTCCAATCCAACCGTGAAGCCTGATGAAAATGGTGTAGTGACCTGCGACGTGCTGATCATCGGATCCGGCATGGGAGGCTCCACATTTGCTCATGCTCTGACCAAGAAAGGGCTCGATGTCCTGGTCGTAGAGCGCGGCGATTTCCTTCCTCGTGAAACCGAAAACTGGAGTGCGGAAGCTGTTTTCGGTGAAGGCCGCTACAGGAACGCGGAACAGTGGCTGGACAGGGATAACAAGCCTTTCTCGCCAGGCGTATTCTATTACGTAGGTGGCAATACCAAATTTTATGGGGCAATGCTGCCGCGCTTCCGGGAGGTAGACTTCTCGGATGTAAAGCACGCAGAAGGTGTCGCGCCAGGCTGGCCAATCAGTTACGCGGAATTGGAACCATACTATTGCCAAGCCGAGCAGCTCTATAAAGTGCACGGCAACGCAGGCCAAGACCCCAGCGAGCCATGGCGGTCGCAACCATACCCATGGCCAGGCCTGCAGCACGATCCCGCACTGCTCTCACTCGAGAAAGTGATGAAAGATGACGGACTGTCGCCTTTCGTAATGCCGGCTGCTGTTGACTACGGCGAGGATCGCGCCTGCGTACTCTGCTCTACGTGCGACGGTTACCCATGCTTGCTCGAAGCCAAAGGCGACGCCGAAATTTCGACCTTGCGTCCAGCGTTGGAGTCAGGCGCCAGGCTGATGGTAGGTACCAAAATCGACAAGCTCGTGACCAGCAAAGACGGAAAGCGGGTTACTGAAGCTTTAGGTGTCAAGGACGGTCAACCGGTCAGAATTCTGGCAAATCGTATCGCGCTAGCATGTGGCGCGGTTAACAGTGCCGCCCTGCTTTTCCGTTCAAAGAACGAGCTGCATCCTACGGGCCTTGGTAATAGCTCTGACCAACTAGGTCGGAACTACATGGTGCATAACAGCACGTTCATGATCGCTGTTGACCCACTGCACACCAACAAGGTGAAGTTCCAAAAAACACTGGCTATCAACGATTGGTACTCGGCAGGCCGTCACAACACATTCCCGTTGGGGAATGTGCAAATGCTTGGCAAGATTCGAGAGCCAATGATCACGCCAATGCGGCCATGGATTCCGAAGATTGTCTCTCGGTTTATCACCGGCCACAGCGTTGACCTTTATCTGACCTCTGAAGATATTCCAACGCAGGACAATCGCGTGGAATACGATGAAAAACGTGATTCCATCAAGGTTCATTGGACGCCTAACAATCTCAGTGCTCATGATCAGCTGGTTGAAAAAACCACTGCAATCATGAAAAAAGCTGGTTTCCCAGTTGTACTGACCGAGCGTATGGGCATCGCGACAAACTCTCACCAATGTGGTACTGCGGTAATGGGTGCTGACCCGAAGAAAAGCGTTCTTGACCCTAACTGCAAAATGCATGACCTGGACAACGTATGGATCGTTGACAGCTCATCATTCCCATCTTCAGCAGCAGTTAACCCTGCACTGACAATTGCGGCAAATGCGCTAAGGATAGCGGATAAATTTTAATAAAAATGCCATCCATTCTTTGCAAACGGATGACACCCCGACCTTAACCGACAGGAACGTGTTAAAAAATGAATAACATGAACAATAGCCTTGTCACCCCTCGAATTAGAAGGGCTCGTGCTGCTACATTTGCGGGCTTTATGATTCTCGGGGCAATGATGTACATCTGGTCAACTGGCGTATCAGCATTTCGTCACCATATGGGACTGAATGGTGACCTAGGTGACGCCAATTTTGGCATGATTGCGTTTGGTATTGGTGTGGGCAGTGCGGTAGGTTCGTTCATTGTCGGCATGTTCCTGGACAGGTTTGGTGCCAAAAAAGTTATTCTTACAACCGCAATTGCGTACCCGCTCTCCATCATCCCGATGGGCTACGCCACCGACGTTTACTTTGCGTTGAGCTTCGGGGTCGTCTTGGGGTTGCTTCGTGGTGCTGCAGACACCGCGTACAACACTCATGGTGTGCAGGTAGAACGTTTCTACCAGCGCTCGATCATGACCACATTCCACGCAGCTTACTCCTTGGGTGGCTTCGTTCTCGGCATGGTGGGTAGTGGGTTTGCGGCACGTTACACCGAAAGTGCCGCCGTCCCATTCACTGTTCTGGGCGTGCTGTTACTCGCAATCGGCATCATTTCCAGCGTCTTCATGCTCGATCAGCATGAAGTAGTTCCAGAGGCAGCTACTGATGCGAAGGGAGCCAAACCGGCCAGCTCCGCTTCCCTTGGCGTGATCGCGCTGATGGTGGGGTTCGGTATCCTGTTGCTGGGCAGCATGGTTGGTGAAGGGGCTGTCGCAGACTGGGGCCAAGAGTATGGACGTCGTGTTCTTGGTGTCACCGCTGCCGATGCTGGTGTTGCCGTTTCGGTCTTCATCGGGGCCCAGTTCATTGGTCGAGTGATTGGCGACCGTCTCGCAGCACTAATCGGCGCTGTTCGTCTCGTATTCTTGAGCGCTGTCATCGCCATCGCTGGTCTGATTCTGATCGTAGTAGTCAATACAGAGTTCGCGGGCCTGGTTGGCTTTGCAATGTTCGGCCTGGGTCTTGCCAGCATCGCACCGCTCATGCTGTCCAGCGCTGGTCGTAAAGACCCGGCCAACGCAGGACGCAACATCGGCATCGTGAACTGCATTGGTTATTCGGGCATGCTTATCGGGCCGGCGGCCATTGCGCTCGTTGTCAGCACCTTCGGTATCGACAAACTGCTCTACTTCCCAATTGTCCTCCTCATCCCGCTCGCCGTATTCGGCCCAGCATTGATGAAACAAGGTCGCTCAAGCAATTCCTCGCTTCAAACCCCCATCAGCGAACACAAGGTAGGCTGATTCTTTGGGGCTGCCTGCTCGGGCAGCCCTTTTTTCTACACAACCCATTCAATAAAAGCATAAGTCAAACTACTTCCTGAACAATCACTACCTACCATAAAACAAATAATAAAGGAAACATTCATGCTCAATAGCAAGAAGCTAGGGCTGTCGGCTGCAATCAGTATGCTATCCCCACTAGCAGCAGATGCATTCGAGTTCAATGGTTATCTTCGTAGCGGCATTGGTGGCGCGACCTCGGGCGGAACTCAGTCATGTTTTCAGTTACCTGGCGCACCCACTAAATACCGTTTAGGCAACGAGTGCGAGCAGTACGCCGAATTCGGTGTTCGCCACGACCTTGCCACACTTGATGATGGATCGGTTCTTAGTGTTGAAGGGATGGCCGCCCTACAAAATCAGTATGGGCACACTCCGAAGTTCTCAGATGACTACGGATACGCTCGCGTAGTTCAAGCCTACGCCGAGTGGAGCAAAGTACCACAACTCAATAATGGCTCCTTGTGGGCGGGCCGTCGCTTTTACAAGCGCAATGACATACACATTTCAGACTTTTACTATTGGGATCAAAGTGGTACCGGCGCAGGCATTGAAGATTTCGAACTCGGCGGCCTCAAATACAGCTACGCATTCTCTAGGAAGGATAACGTCTTTCAAAAGGACTATACCAACCGACATGACTTCAATATCGGCGGCATCAACACCAACCCCGGCGGCGAGCTCGAGTTTGGCTTCAGCTACATAGAAGATCCGGATCGTGGTGACACCCACAGCGGATGGGCGGTCACTGCCCAGCATCGCCAGAGTGATGTGCTCGGTGGAAACGCCAACACCGTAGCAATCCAGCATGGCCAGGGCCCAGGTACCAGCTTGGGTTACACAGGGGATGTGGAGCTCGAGCGCAGCAACCGAAGCTGGCGAGCCTTGGATTATTTCGACTGGCAAATCACTCCTCGATTCGGCGGCCAGTTCCAGGTCGTAGCTCAGCGGGATTATCGCGACGGTGGGGAAAAACAGGATTGGGTATCGGTGGGCGTCAGGCCTGTTTATGCGATCTCTGATCAGTTCAAGCTCATTGCGGAAATCGGCCACGACCAGATTGATGCCGCCGATGGCACTCGGAAGCTGAGCAAATTCACCGTAGCCCCTACATGGTCTCCCAAAGGGCCTGGCTTCTGGGATCGACCAGAAATCCGCCTGTACTACACCTACGCGAAGTGGAACCGGGCCGCCCAACAGGCTGCGGATGAAATGGATGAAGGATCTGCCCTATCGTCCACCGGAGCATTCAACAGCGCACGCCACGGCAGCAATTTCGGCGTCCAGGTCGAGTACTGGTGGGAATGACGAAATAGAGCTTCGCCCTCCTCTTCTAAAACGTAACTTCACCTTGCTCTCGAATGGTGCTCAGGGTGCCACTTGAGCGCAAGGTGCTACTGCTCAGGACAATTTGAAAATGGAAGTAATTGCACAGCAAGTCATCAGTCGCGCTCAAGAAATTGCCCATCGACTGGGGCACACCGTCTGCATCTCCGTAGTCGATCCCTCCGGGCTTCCATTCGCCTTCTTGCGTATGGACAACGCAATACCTGGGGCTATTGATATCGCAGTGAAGAAGGCTCGTACCGCGGCCCTCTTCCGAACAGACAGCATCACTATCGGCGCCGAAGCGAGGCCCTCTGGATCGATCTATACATTGGAGGCAACCAATGGCGGGTTGATCAGTTTCGGAGGCGGCGTAGTGCTCTATGACGAAACGGGCAACGTGATAGGAGCTCTTGGCATTTCTGGGGCCCCTGTAGAGGTCGACCAGACGATCGCCATGGAGGCTGCAGGCCGGCTATGAACGCTTCGAAGTCTCTTCATGTGGGTGTCTGGGCGCTCGCAATTGCGGCATTTGCCATCGGTGTTTCTGAGTTCGTTGTGGTTGGCGTGCTCCCTTCCATTGCCCAAGAATTCAGTATCTCGCTCGCCCACGCGGGGGGACTCGTTAGCTATTACGCCCTAGCTCTCGCATTGGGCACCCCCATAACCGTTCTAATGATTGAATCGCCCCTGGTTTCGTAGACACCTCCAAGCCTCATAATGAGGCCCAAATAGGAGGAGCCATGAGCCGTCAGCGTTACCCTGAAGAATTCAAGATCGAAGCGGTCAAGCAAGTGACCGAGAAAGGCAATCCTGTCGCCGATGTTGCCCAGCGCCTGGGCATGTCTGTTCACAGCCTCTACGCCTGGATCAAGCTCTACAGCAAACCCCAAGAGCAGCGTCAGCAAGACGATGAGCAGCAAGCCGAACTGCGCAAGCTTCGCGCAGAACTCAAGCGCGTGACTGAAGAGCGAGACATCTTAAAAAAGGCCGCCGCGTACTTTGCCAAGGAGTGCAACTGAAGTACGCCTTCATCAAGAAGCACTCGACGGATTACCCGGTGCGGCGCCTTTGCCAAACCCTCAAGGTGCATCCCAGCGGCTACTACGCCTGGCTGGCCGAGCCTCAATCTGCCCGAGCAAAAGAAGATAACCGTCTTCTTGGCTTGATCAAACATGCTTGGCTCGAAAGCGGAGGTGTGTACGGCTATCGCAAAATTCATGATGACCTGCGTGAGCTGGGAGAGACATGCGGGCGAAATCGAGTCGGTCGTTTGATGCAGGTAGAGGGGTTGCGTTCGCAAACGGGCTATCGCCGTCGTCCTGCGTTTTATGGCGGAAAACCAACAGTGGCCTCGCCTAACCACCTTGCCCGGCAGTTCAAGGTCAGCGAGCCGAACAAGGTCTGGGTGACAGATATCACTTACATCCGCACCTATGAAGGATGGCTTTATCTGGCGGTAGTGCTGGATCTCTTCTCACGCCAAGTAATTGGTTGGTCAATGAAGCCAAGGATGTGCAGCGACCTTGCTATCGACGCGATGCTGATGGCCGTTTGGCGACGTAAGCCACAGCAGCAAGTGATGATTCACTCAGACCAAGGCAGTCAGTTCAGTAGCTCAGATTGGCAAAGCTTCCTTAAGGCCAATAATGTGATCAGCAGCATGAGCCGACGGGGAAACTGCCACGACAATGCCGTAGCCGAGAGCTTTTTCCAGCTTTTGAAGCGGGAGCGAATCCGACGAAAAATCTACGCAACGCGTGACGAAGCCCGAAGTGATATTTTCGATTACATCGAGATGTTCTATAACCCAAAGCGTCGACACAGCAGTGCTATGCAGCTGTCTCCAGTAGAGTATGAGAAACGCTATTTTCTGAGCTTGGAGAGTGTCTAGGAAATCAGGGGCGATTCAAGAAGTTATGGTAGCTTTGCCATTCCACAATCCTCATGCACGTGTGACCCTCACCTAACAGTGCAGACGCATTCGAACTCCAAGACTCATGGGTGACAAACATTTTTCGATCCTTTCATTTTTACTCGCACACGAGGTCTTGGCCGACAGCCAACGCCTTGCAGTAAAGACCCACAGAACACATATGCAGACTCGCCAAATTGACCACCCTCTAGGCTCAAGCCATCTGTGCTTCCATCCCAACTTTTGTCAATTTATGGCATATATTGGAACCGCATGAATTTGGGGTGCAGGACTACCCCGCATGATTTCTGCGCATTGGGAATAGAGGCTTTCGATCCTTAAAGGTCATTATATGGCGTGTTATGGATCGACGCAATGTGGCTTCATCCTGTCTTTTACGGGTGAAGAACATGTCTCTTAGCGAGGCCATGGCGGCGGTTGTCAGAGCATTGAGACAAAACCGGAAAATGACTCAGGACGATCTGACCATGATCGGTCGGAGGGGAAGAAGCCGCATCGAGGGCGGGAAGGCTAACGTGACGATCGACACGCTTTCTAATGTAGCCTCAATGCTCGAAGTCGACCCCGCTCTCCTGCTTCTACTCGCCCATTCTGCTCACTCAGGTGAACCTGTCGACGTCGCGCTCAAGCGCATCTCGTCCAAGCTCAACGCTCTCAAACAGGATGGTGTCATCGAGAACATCGCTGCACAGCCCGAGCGCCCTATTGGTAGACCTGCTACCCGCGACATCCAGAAAGCACTCCAACGTGCCCCCCTTTTGAAGGAAGCCGGCATGTCGAACGCTGAGATAGCCCAGGAATTGGGCGTGTCAAAAACGACTGTGCAGCGCTATCTCACCAAGCCGTTGAGCTAAACGAGGATTAGGCTCCAAACAAAACCTGCCCGCCCTGAAATAACCTATCTGCTTGAATGCTGCACACTAAAACTTGGCCTTGGCTGCAAGAAACGCAGCAGGATAGCTCGTGAATCACACGAATTCGTAGGTCATTACGAGCAGAGTACTATGCCAGTACCCAACACTGCGTCGGACGCCTGCCGATGAGCGCCTCAGGTGGGATCGGTCAAGCTTCCCCACCTCTGACACCGCCTTCACCCTGACCAACGGGCGATCGATAAGACACTTGAAGAGCTCATCGGACACTACAGACGATGATTGGGCCACGCACCGGAATGTCCGTCAGCCCCCCGCCTGCATCCGCCACACGAATCTCATGAACTGCAGGTGCAATCCTGATCAGATCGCCACCTCATCAGCTCTAGTAAGACAGAGATAGTTTGGAACGCTTCTTCGTGGCGTAACCACAGGTAAGCCGGCCAGGGGTTTAGCTAGGGACGCAGTGTAAATCCATGCCGCGTAGTCACAGAAGCTATGCGCCCCTTCATGAAATGGGCATGAACCTCGCCCCACCAGCATCTATTGTCTGCGCGCCACAAGCTGGCCCGACGATGCGTTTACCACCCCGCCAAGTATGCATCTGGGCTACCTGGCATTTCTTCAGGAATTCAAATGCGCAGTAATGTGCATTTGCTTCACTGAATCGGGGAGCCTGCCTCAAACCACTTTACTCTACGCCAAAAATTATAGACACAAAAAAAGGGCTTAGATTTCTCTAGCCCTTGATTTGTCTATGTCTGGCGGGGAACCAGGGATTCGAACCCTGGGAACGCTCTCACGTTCGCCGGTTTTCAAGACCGGTGCATTCAACCACTCTGCCAATTCCCCGATGCAATCGCTTGACTATCTTGAAGTATGCATCTGGGGACTACCTGAGATAAGAACTCTAGGATAGTTGCCCATCGACGGTTTTCAAGACCGTTGCCTTAAACCACTCGGCCACGCTTCCAGCTCGTTTTGCGGCCGCCATAATACCGTAATGAAACACGCTGTCAAACTCTCTGTGTCGCGGGTTGCAGGACGTCTGATAGACTCCTAGCATCTGAACGTCTGAAACCACAGGTTTACCAAGGAGCCTCGCCATGCGCGAACAGGATTACGCCGTACACCACGGCCAGCAGGTCGAGCAGCAGGAGATCAGCAAAGTCCTGCGCAACACGTACAGCCTGCTGGCACTCACCCTCGCCTTCAGCGGTGTCATGGCCTTTGTGGCCCAGCAGATGCGCGTCGGCTACCCGAACGTGTTCGTGGTGCTGATCGGCTTCTACGGGTTGTTCTTCCTCACCAACAAACTGCGTGATTCGGCCTGGGGCCTGGTGTCCACCTTCGCCCTCACCGGTTTCATGGGCTTCATCCTCGGCCCTATCCTCAACCGTTACCTGGGCATGGCCGGTGGCGCTGAAGTGGTCAGCTCGGCATTCGCCATGACCGCACTGGTGTTCGGTGGCCTGTCGGCCTATGTGCTGATCACCCGCAAAGACATGAGCTTCCTCAGCGGCTTCATCACGGCAGGCTTCTTCGTGCTGCTGGGTGCGGTGGTTGCCAGCTTCTTCTTCCAGATCAGCGGCCTGCAACTGGCGATCAGCGCTGGCTTCGTGCTGTTCTCGTCGGTCTGCATTCTGTTCCAGACCAGCGCGATCATCCATGGCGGCGAGCGTAACTACATCATGGCGACCATCAGCCTGTATGTATCGATCTACAACCTGTTCGTCAGCCTGCTGCAGCTGTTCGGCATCATGGGCCGCGACGACTGATACCGCGCCTCATGACAAAAAGCCCGCTTCGGCGGGCTTTTTTGTGCGCCAAAGACTGACTTAAAAGTCAGCTTATTGAGCGAATAGACACCGATCATGCCGCCATCGTGCTTGCCACTACCCCAATTGCACTTCAGCCCGTAGAATGCGCTCCTTTTTTCTTCCGGGGCGGCTTTCTGCAATGAGCTCACACGAACACAGCCCAGGCGCATCGGCGCCTGCCAATGAACTGGTGCTGGGTCTTGAGGACAAGCCACGGCTGCTGATCGGCCTGTTGGCGGCGCTGCAGCACCTGCTGGCGATCATCGTGCCGATCGTGACACCTGGCCTGCTTATTTGCCAGGCGCTGGGTGTTTCGGCGCGAGACACCAACCTGATCGTATCCATGTCGCTGGTGATCTCCGGCATCGCCACCTTTGTTCAGTGCAAGCGCTTCGGGCCGTTTGGCGCGGGGTTGCTGATTGTTCAGGGCACCAGCTTCAACTTCGTCGGGCCGCTGATCGCTGGCGGTGCGCTGATGGTCAAACAAGGCACGCCGGTAGAAGGCGTGATGGCGGCCATTTTTGGCGTGGTGATCGCAGGCTCCTTCGTGGAGATGGGCGTGTCGCGCATCCTGCCGTTCGTCAAACGCCTGATCACGCCACTGGTGACCGGCATCGTCGTGCTGATGATTGGCCTGACCCTGATCAAGGTCGGCCTGATCAGCATGGGCGGTGGCTTTGGCGCGATGGCCAACGGCACCTTCGCCAATGGCGAAAACCTGCTGCTGTCGGGCGTGGTGCTGGCAATCATCGTCATTCTCAACCGCATCCCGGTGGTATGGATGCGCAGCTGCGCCATCGTCATCGCCTTGGCGGTGGGCTATGCGCTGGCGGGCTACCTGGGCCGCCTGGACTTCACCGGCATGCACGAGGCTGCGCTGTTCCAGGTGCCCACGCCGCTGCACTTTGGCCTGAGCTTCTCGTGGGCACTGTTCATTCCGATGCTGGTGATCTACCTGGTGACATCGCTGGAAGCCATTGGTGACGTTACCGCCACCAGCAAGGTCTCGCGCCAACCGGTCGAAGGCCCAGTGTGGATGCAGCGGATCAAAGGCGGCGTGCTGGTCAACGGCGCCAACTCGCTGCTGGCCGGCTTGTTCAACACCTTCCCCAGCTCGATCTTCGCCCAGAACAACGGTGTTATTCAGCTGACCGGCATCGCCAGCCGCCATATTGGCATCTGGATCGCCGTGATGCTGGTGCTGTTGGGCCTGTTCCCGTCGGTTGCTGGAGTAATTCAGGCGGTACCAGAGCCAGTACTGGGTGGCGCGGCCATGGTGATGTTCGGCGCGGTAGCGGCCTCGGGTATCAACATCCTGGCCAGCACGCAGCTGGACCGTCGCGCCCTGCTGATCATTGCCGTGTCGCTGGCCTTGGGCCTGGGCGTGGCCCAGGTACCTGAGTTCCTGGCCCACATGCCGGCGGCAATCCGCAATGTGCTGGAGTCGGGCGTCGCCACCGGCGGTATTTGCGCCCTGGTGCTGAACTGGTTCCTGCCAGAGAGCAAAGAGCGCGCCTGACCCTTCAGCACCTCGCTGAAAAGCCCACCCCCTCTGCACAAGGCCACGAGGTCCTTGTATGAGCGGGGTTGGGCTTTTTTGCTTTATCATGGCGGCATTCCTTTGCATGAGTTGTCCATGAAATTCGCTATCGCGGTTTTTTCCCCGGCCCATGCGCCCTCCTCGCGCCGCGCCCTGCGCTTTGCCGAGGCGGTGCTGGCCGGCGGGCATGAGATTGCCCGGTTGTTCTTCTATCAGGACGGGGTACACAGTGCCTCGGCCAACGTGGTCACGCCTCAGGATGAGCTGGATGTCGCGGCCCAATGGCGCACCTTCATCGACCACCACCAGTTGGACGCGGTGGTGTGCATTGCCGCTGCGTTGCGCCGTGGCGTGCTCGACGAGGCCGAAGCCAGCCGCTATCAACGGCCGGCCGCGAACCTGCCCAAGCCCTGGGAGCTGTCCGGGCTCGGCCAACTGCACGAGGCGGCGCAGAGTGCCGATCGGCTGATCTGCTTCGGAGGCGATTGAAATGGCCAAATCCTTGTTGATCATCAGCCGCCAGGCACCCTGGAACGGCCCATCGGCCCGTGAGGCACTGGACATCGCACTGGCCGGTGGCGCGTTCGATCTGCCGCTGGGCATGCTGTTTCTGGACGATGGCGTGTTCCAGCTCGCCCTGGGCCAGCAGCCAGCAGCCCTGCAACAGAAGAACCTGGCGGCCAACCTGCAGGCCTTGCCGATATTCGGCGTCGAAGCACTCTTCGCCTGCAGCCATAGCCTGCGCCAGCGCGGCCTTGCCGCCGACACCCTGGCGCTACCGGTGCAGGTGTTGGACGACGCGGCACTGACCGCATTGATCGCCCGTTTTGACCAGGTGGTAACGCTGTGATGACAACGCTGCATGTAATTGCCCACTCGCCCTTCGGCGACGACCGCCTGGCCAGTTGCCTGCGCCTGATCGGTGCCGACGATGCACTGCTGCTGTGCGGTGATGCGGTCTATGCACTGCACGCCGGCAGCGAGCCCCAGCACCTGCTGCAAGCCGCCGCGCTCGAGCAGCGCTTGTTCGCCCTCGACGAAGACCTGCACGCCCGCGCGGTCGCCAACGACCTGGCCAAGCCTGTGGACTACGCTGCATTCGTCGAGCTGTCGCTGCATTACGACAAGGTCAACAGCTGGCTATGAGTACGCTGAACGTTGGCGATCAAACGATTGCCCTGGACAAGGACGGCTTTCTGGTCGACCTGCACGACTGGTCCCCTGCCGTCGCCGATGCCCTCGCCACACGTGAAGGCATCCCGCTGACCGCTGACCACTGGGAAATCCTCGAGCTGCTGCGCCAGTTCTACCAGGAATTCCAGCTTTCGCCGGCCACACGCCCGCTAATCAAGTACACCGCGCTGAAGCTGGGCCCTGAAAAGGGCAACAGCCCGCACCTGAACCGCCTGTTCAACGGCACTCCTGCCAAACTTGCCGCCAAGCTGGCGGGCCTGCCCAAGCCGACCAACTGCATATGATCGAACCACGCCCGCTCACCCTGGAAACACCTGCCGAACACCCGTTCGCCGAATTCGTGCGCATCCTTGGCAAAGGCAAGCGCGGCGCGCGCGGCCTAACCCGCGAAGAAGCCCGCGCGGCCATGACCTTGCTGCTGGAAGGCAAGGTCGAGGACACCCAGCTCGGTGCCTTCCTCATGCTGCTGCGGCACAAGGAAGAAAGCGCCGATGAACTGGCCGGTTTCACCGAGGCCCTGCGCGCGCACTTGCAAGCGCCGCACATTGCCGTAGACCTGGACTGGCCCACGTACGCAGGCAAGAAGCGCCACCTGCCCTGGTACCTGCTGGCGGCCAAGTGCCTGGCCAACAATGGGGTGCGCATCCTGATGCATGGCGGCGGCGCCCACACCGCCGGGCGCATGTTCACTGAACAACTGCTCGCACAGCTGCAGATTCCGCTGTGCCGCGACTGGGCGGCCGTCAGCTCCGCGCTCAACCAGCAGCGGCTGGCGTTTTTCCCGCTGCAGGACTGGGCACCCCAGTTGCAACGCATGATTGACCTGCGCAACACCTTGGGCCTGCGCTCGCCAATTCATTCCTTGGCTCGGGTACTGAACCCGCTGGGTGCACGCTGCGGCCTGCAGAGCATCTTCCACCCTGGCTACCAGGCGGTTCACCGCGAAGCTAGCCGTCTGCTCGGCGACCATGCCGTGGTGATCAAGGGCGATGGCGGCGAGATCGAGGTCAATCCCGATGTCATCAGCCATCTCTATGGCACTACGGCGGGTGAGGCCTGGGATGAAGAGTGGCCAGCCCTGAGCGAACGCCGCCATGTCAAACCACCGAGCCTGCAACCGCAGCAACTGCTCGCCGTATGGCAGGGCGAAGCCGAAGACAGCTACGGCGAAATGGCCGTGGTCGCCACCATGGCCCTGGCCTTGCGCGGACTGGGGCAGAACCGTGACGACGCCTTCGCCACAGCGCGCCGCTACTGGAGCGAACGCAACGCATCGATTTAATCGATTAAAGACCCCGAGTCTTTGCGCTATTTCTTCGAACGATATTCCCTAGACTGGGCTCCAACGACAAACAACTTTGTTCCAGGAGCTCAACATGGGCCTTTTGATCGACGGCCGCTGGCACGACCAGTGGTATGAAACCGGCAAAGACGGGGCCTTCAAACGCGAAAACGCCCAGCGCCGCAACGCCTTGCCCGCACCCGAGGCAGGCCGTTATCACCTGTACGTGTCACTGGCTTGCCCATGGGCGCACCGCACTCTGATTTTCCGTGCCCTAAAGGGCCTGTCGCCGCTCATCGATGTGTCGGTGGTGAGCTGGCTCATGCAAGAGAATGGCTGGACCTTCGACCAGCAGCAGGGCTCCACCGGCGACCACCTCGATGCACTCGAATTCCTGCACCAACGCTACACCCAGGATGACCCGCACTACACCGGGCGCGTTACCGTGCCGGTGCTGTGGGACAAAAAAGAGAAGCGTATCGTCAACAACGAATCGGCCGAGATTATCCGCATCTTCAACAGCGCCTTCGACGAGCTGACCGGCAACCGCCTGGACCTCTACCCCGAGCCCTTGCGCCCGGCGATCGAAGCGCTGAATGAGCGGATCTACCCGGCCGTGAACAATGGGGTCTATCGCGCAGGCTTCGCCACCACGCAAGAGGCCTACGAGGCCGCGTTCGACGACGTGTTCAATGAGCTGGATTACCTGGAAGACGTGCTGAGCCGCAATCGCTACCTTGCTGGCGAGTACCTCACCGAGGCGGATGTACGACTGTTCACTACGCTGGTGCGCTTTGATGCGGTGTACCACGGGCACTTCAAGTGCAACCTGCGACGCCTGAGCGACTACCACAACCTGTCAAACTGGCTGCGCGAAGTGTACCAGTGGCCGGGGGTGGCGCAGACGGTGGATATGGAGCATATCCAGAAGCATTACTACATGAGCCACAAGACCATCAACCCGAATGGGATCGTGCCTAAAGGGCCGTTGCAGGACTTTGGTCTGGCGCATGATCGGGAGCGATTGGCGGGCCAGGGGATCTGGGTTAACCGGTGATACAGCGGGGCTGCTTTGCAGCCCTTCGCAGCACAAGGCTGCTCCTACACGGGCGTGCACCAAACGTGTAGGAGCAGCCTTGTGCTGCGAAGGGCCGCAACGCGGCCCCACCCGTTTCAGCTATGTTGCGACCCTTCAAACCACGCCAGCTTCTCACGCAACTGCACCACTTCCCCAACAATCACCAGGGTCGGCGCATGCACTTCATGCTGGGCGACAAGCGCCGGCAGATCCGCCAGGGTGCCCGTAAACACCCGTTGATTGCGCGTAGTGCCTTGCTGCACCAGTGCCGCTGGCGTACTGGCCGCACGCCCATGACGAATCAGTTCGGCACAAATGGTCGGCAAGCCTACCAACCCCATGTAGAACACCAGGGTTTGCGCCGGTGCCACCAGGTCGTCCCAAGGCAAATTGCTGGTGCCATCCTTGAGGTGCCCGGTCACGAAGCGCACCGACTGGGCATAGTCGCGGTGGGTCAGCGGGATACCGCCATAGGCTGAACAACCACTGGCCGCGGTAATACCGGGCACCACCTGGAAGGGGATGCCCTGCTCGGCCAGCTGTTCGATCTCCTCGCCACCACGGCCAAAGATGAACGGATCG
This sequence comes from Pseudomonas sp. B21-031, assembly GCF_024748985.1. Classification (NCBI taxonomy): domain Bacteria; kingdom Pseudomonadati; phylum Pseudomonadota; class Gammaproteobacteria; order Pseudomonadales; family Pseudomonadaceae; genus Pseudomonas; species Pseudomonas sp. B21-031. The sequence continues at coordinate 3,883,074 of NZ_CP087181.1, forward strand.
CCACCCTTGAGCCGCAGCACGCGCTTGCCCTGCTTGGCCAAGTCGACCAGCAGGCGGTTGATCTGGTCCTGCGGCACAGCATGGTCAGCGCGGCGCTTGCCGACGTAGATACGCTCAGCATCACGCCGGCACATGTCGATGATGGCCGGGGCCACCAGGCGGTCGTACAGCACCACATCGGCCTGCTGCATCAGGCGCAAGGCGCGGAAGGTCAGCAAGTCCGGATCGCCCGGCCCTGCCCCCACCAGATACACCTCACCGCCCTGCTGCACCGGCGCGCCATCGACCATGGCCTGCAACAGGCGTTCGGCCTCGGCACCCTGCCCGGCCAGCTGACGCTCGGCGATCGGGCCCTGGAAGACATTTTCCCAAAAGCCGCGACGCTGGTTGACGTCTGGGTACAGGCGTTTGACCTGGTGCCGAAACCGCGCCGCAAGCCCGGCGAGTTCGCCGTAGGCCGAAGGGATCCACGCTTCCAGCTTGGCGCGAATCAAACGCGCCAGTACGGGCGCATCACCCCCACTGGAGACTGCCACCACCAACGGCGAGCGGTCGACGATGGCCGGGAAGATCACCGTGCACAGGGCCGGCGCGTCCACCACGTTGACCGGCAGGTTGAGCGCCTGGGCATCGGCCGACACCTGAGCGTTCAGCCCAGCGTCGTCAGTGGCCGCGATCACCAGCCGGCAACCGACCAGGTCGGGCGCCTGATAGCCGCGCACCAGGACCTCGCCGCCACCTTCCCGGGCCAGTGCGGCCAGTTGGCCGTCAACCTCGGGCGCCACCACGCGCAGCGCGGCGCCGGCATCCGCCAGCAGGCGCGCTTTGCGCAAGGCAATTTCACCGCCGCCGACGACCAGTACCCGGCCGCCCTGCAGCTTGTGGAACAGTGGCAGGTAATCCATTTAGCGGATGACCTCGACACCACCCATGTACGGCTTGAGCACCTCAGGCACACGGATCGAACCGTCGGCCTGCTGGTAGTTCTCCAATACCGCCACCAGGGTGCGGCCTACAGCCAGGCCAGAACCGTTGAGGGTATGCACCAGCTCTGGTTTGCCGGTTTCCGGGTTGCGCCAGCGGGCTTGCATGCGACGCGCCTGAAAATCACCGCAGTTGGAGCAGGAGCTGATCTCGCGATACTTGTCCTGGCTCGGTACCCACACTTCCAGGTCGTAGGTTTTCACCGCACCGAAGCCCATGTCGCCGGTGCACAGCGCCAGTACCCGGTAGGGCAGTTCCAACAGCTGCAGCACGCGCTCGGCGTTGCCGGTCAGGCCTTCGAGGGCCTCCATCGACTTGGATGGCTCGACCACCTGGACCATTTCGACCTTGTCGAACTGGTGCTGGCGGATCATGCCACGGGTGTCACGGCCCGATGCGCCGGCTTCACTGCGGAAGCAAGGCGTGTGGGCGACCAGCTTGAGCGGCAGTTGCTTGGCATCGAGGATTTCACCGGCAACCAGGTTGGTCAGCGAAACCTCGGCAGTTGGGATCAGGTAGAAGTCAGCTTCGCCTTCGCGGCTGATCTTGAACAGGTCTTCCTCGAACTTGGGCAACTGGCCGGTGCCCTGCAGGGCCGGCGCCTGTACCAGGTACGGGGTGTAGTGCTCTTCGTAGCCGTGCTCACCGGTGTGCAGGTTGATCATGAACTGCGCCAGGGCGCGGTGCAGGCGGGCAATCGGGCCACGTAGCACGGCAAAGCGTGCGCCAGACAGCTTGGCTGCCGCCTCGAAGTCCAGGCCACCGCTGATTTCGCCCAGGGCAACGTGGTCTTTGATTTCAAAGTCGAAGGCCTTAGGGGTGCCCCAGCGGCGGACTTCAACGTTATCGTCTTCACTGGCGCCGACCGGCACGCTGGCGTCCGGCAGGTTAGGAATGGTCAGCAGGATGCCATCCAGTTCAGCCTGGATGCCGTCCAGCTCGACTTTGCCTGCGGCCAGCTCATTGGCCATGCGCTCGACGTCGGCCATCAGCGGCGCGATATCTTCGCCCTTGGCCTTGGCCTGGCCGATGGACTTGGAACGGGCGTTACGCTCGGCCTGCAGTTGCTCGGTGCGCGTCTGCACGGCCTTGCGGCGCTCTTCCAGTGATTCGATGCGCGCGACATCCAGGCTGAAGCCACGGGAGGCCAGGCGATCCGCCACTTCCTGAAGTTGGCCGCGTAACAGTTTGGAATCGAGCATATCGTTCTCTCGTTATGTGTAGGTGTTGGTTCAGAATCGGGTCAAGGACAGGCCAGCCCAGGTCGCGAGCAGCCCGCCCACCACGCTGATACCGGTATAGCCCAAAGCCAGGGGCATCTGCCCGCTTTCCATGAGGCGTACGGTATCAAGCGAAAAGGAGGAAAACGTGGTTAAGCCGCCCAGGAAGCCGACGATCAGGCCCGCGCGCAGCTCGACCGGCACCATGGGCTTGTGCAAAAACAGGCCATACAGCAGGCCGATCAACAGGCAGCCGATCAGGTTGACCGCCAGCGTACCGAGATAGAAGTGCCGTGGCCAGTGGGCGACCACCCAGTTGGTGGTCGCAAAGCGCAGCAAAGTACCCGCGATACCGCCTGCACTGACAGCAGCGATCAGTGCAATCATGGTTTTCTCCGTTGACGGGGGCTGCTGCGATCCAGCTCGGCCAGGTGCCGCAGCTTCTCGCCGATCTTCAGCTCCAGGCCGCGGGGCACGGGTTGGTAATACTGGCGAGGCTCGAGTTGGTCAGGGAAGTAGTCTTCACCTGCCGCGTAGGCATCGGGCTCGTCATGGGCATAGCGGTATTCGTCGCCGTAGCCCAACTGCTTCATCAACTTGGTCGGGGCGTTGCGCAGGTGCAGCGGCACTTCCAGCGAACCATGCTCGGCCGCCTCGCGCAGGGCAGTCTTGAAGCCCATGTACACCGCATTGCTCTTTGGCGCACAGGCGATGTAGGTGATGGCCTGGGCCACGGCCAGCTCACCCTCGGGGCTGCCCAGGCGCTCTTGAACGTCCCACGCCGACAGGCACAGGCTCAGGGCACGAGGGTCGGCGTTGCCGATGTCTTCGCTGGCCATGCGCACCACGCGGCGGGCGATGTACAGCGGGTCGCAACCCCCATCGAGCATGCGCGCGAACCAGTACAGCGCCGCATCGGGGTTGGAGCCACGCACCGATTTGTGCAACGCCGAGATCTGGTCATAGAACGCCTCGCCGCCCTTATCGAAGCGCCGACGGCTGTCGCCGAGCAGGCTTTGCAGCAGCTCGACGCCAATTTCGCTGCCATCTTCAGCCAGGTCCGAGGCGTTTTCCAGAAAGTTGAGCATGCGCCGGCCATCGCCGTCAGCGGCAGCCATGAGCATCTTGAAGGCCTCGTCGCCCACCTGCAGGTTGTGCTTGCCCAGGCCGCGCTCTTCGCTCAAGGCACGGTCGACCAGCTTGCGAAGCGCCGGCTCGTCCAGGCTCTTGAGCACGTACACCCGCGCGCGGGAAAGCAATGCATTGTTCAGCTCGAAGGACGGGTTTTCGGTGGTGGCGCCAATGAAGATCAGCGTGCCGTCTTCCACGTAGGGCAAAAAGGCGTCCTGCTGCGACTTGTTGAAGCGGTGCACTTCGTCGACGAACAGGATGGTGCGGCGGCCATACTGGGCAGCCTGCTGCTTGGCCACTTCGACCGCCTGGCGGATCTCCTTGACCCCTGCCAGTACCGCCGAGACCGTTTCGAAGTGCGCATCACAGAACTGCGCCAGCAGCCGCGCCAGGGTGGTCTTGCCCACCCCAGGCGGCCCCCAGAAGATCATCGAGTGCAACGCCCCCTGCTCCAGCGCCTCGCGCAGCGGCTTGCCGCGCGCCAGCAGGTGCTCCTGGCCAACGTACTCGTCCAGGTTGGACGGGCGCAGGCGAGCAGCCAGGGGCTGGGCGACGGGTTCGCTTCGAAACAGGTCCATCACGGGCTCCGGTTACTCCTGGATGATATCCGCGCCTTTCGGGACATCGAACTTGAACTTGCTGTCAGGCACTGCCTGGTTGGCCTTCACCCCACTGAACAGGATGTTGGTCCGCTGGCCGACGCTGTCGATCAGCTGCATGTCATTGATCAGGCCCTTGCGGAACGACACGCGCAGGGAGTCGAACAAGGTGTCCTTGGTTTTCGGCTTCAAGGTGAAGTCCATGACTTCGCCCTGCTCCTTGGACGCGATGTCAAAGCTTTGGCTGATCTTCGACACGTCACCGGACAGCAGCAGTGCTGGGGTCTGGTTCAGGCGTACATCAAGCTTCTTGATGGTGGCCTGCTCAAGGTCCGGGTCCCACAGGGTGACCATCTTGCCATCAGACACCACCACCTGCTCCTGCGGGGCATCGGTGTGCCAGTAGAACAGGCCAGGGCGCTTGACGGTCATCTGGCCCTTCGTCTCCTGCAGGCTGGTGCCATCGGCACCCAGCGTCAGCTGAGAGAAATTGGCATCGATCGTCTGCGACTTTTCCAGCAACTGGGTCAGGCGCTTCACGTCCAACTCGCCGGCATGGGCCGACACAGAGCCCATGGCCAGGGCAGAAACCAACAGCATGCGAATCGCGCGCATGGAAATCCTCGTAGGACAGTAAATGAGCCAGGCGCCGATCAGGCGCCCGGCAAGGTGTTCATCAATCGCGCGGGCCGCCTGGGGCTATCACTTCCCGCGAGCCGTTGCTGTTCATCGGGGTGACCACGCCGGCCATCTCCATTGCCTCGATCATGCGTGCGGCACGGTTGTAGCCAATCTTCAGCTTGCGCTGCACAGCCGAAATGGAGGCACGGCGGCTCTCGAGCACGAACTGTACGGCTTCATCATACAGTGCATCGCTTTCCGAATCGTCGCCGTCACCGCCACCGCCACCGCCACCGCCTTCGAAGCCGCTGCCGGCCTCTTCGACGCCGTTGAGGATGTCATCGTTGTAGTCCGGCGCGCCACGCAGCTTCCAGGCTTCCACCACGCGGTGCACTTCGTCATCGGAAACGAACGCGCCGTGCACGCGGATCGGCAGGCTGGTGCCGGGCGGCATGTACAACATGTCACCGTGACCGAGCAACTGTTCGGCGCCACCCTGGTCGATGATGGTGCGGGAGTCGATCTTGCTCGACACCTGGAACGCCATACGCGTCGGGATGTTGGCCTTGATCAGGCCGGTGATCACGTCAACCGACGGACGCTGGGTGGCGAGGATCAGGTGAATACCAGCGGCCCGCGCTTTCTGGGCGATACGGGCGATCAGTTCTTCGACCTTCTTGCCGACGATCATCATCATGTCGGCGAATTCGTCGACCACCACCACGATGGTCGGCAGGGTCTTCAGTGCAGGTGGCTCGTCGTCCATGCTTTCGCGACGGTACAACGGGTCGTGGATGACCTCGCCGGCCTCCTGGGCGTCTTTGATCTTGCGGTTGAAGCCGCCCAGGTTTCGCACGCCCATCGCGGCCATCAGCTTGTAGCGCCGCTCCATCTCGGCGACGCTCCAGCGCAGCGCGTTGGCGGCATCCTTCATGTCGGTGACCACCGGGCACAACAGGTGCGGGATGCCTTCGTAGATCGACAGTTCGAGCATCTTCGGGTCGATCATGATCAGCCGCGCGTCTTCCGGGCCGGACTTGAACAGGATGGACAGGATCATCGCGTTCACACCCACCGACTTACCAGAACCGGTAGTACCGGCCACCAGCAGGTGGGGCATCTTGGCCAGGTCGGTGATCACCGGTTTGCCACCGATGTCATGGCCCAAGGCCAACGCAACCGGGGACTTGGACTCGTCGAACTGCGGCGACGACAGCACTTCAGAGAAGCGCACCATCTGCCGGTTTTCGTTAGGGATCTCGATACCCACAGTGGTCTTGCCCGGGATCACCTCGACCACGCGCACGCTGGTCACTGCCAGCGAGCGCGCCAGGTCCTTGGCCAGGTTGGCGATACGGCTGACCTTGACCCCTGCCGCGGGCTGGATTTCGTAGCGGGTAATGACCGGGCCTGGGTGGATGGAGTCCACAGAGACTTCCACGCCGAATTCCTTGAGCTTGATTTCCAGCAACTGGCCAACACCGGCCAGGGATTCTGGCGAGTACTCGATCTTTTTCTGCTCGGCCGGATCGAGAATGGAGATCGAAGGCAACGTGCCTTCCACGGCGCTGTCGACGAACAGCGGGGTCTGTTTTTCCTTCATCACCCGCTTGCTCGGCTCCGGCGCCTTGGCCGGGGCTGGCGGGATGATCACTGGCGCAGCAGGTTGCTCGCGGGGCACCACCGTCTCGCGCGCCACCACGGGTTCGCGCGGTACGGCAGGCCGGGCCGGCGCCTCCTCGCGCTCGACGCTACGCTCACGCAGCTGAGGCTTGAGCGGCTCGCGCTTCTGCGCAGCCGCTGGTGCGGTGTTGAAACTCGGTTCATCCACCTCACGCAACTGCGCTTCCAGGCGCTTGCGCTCGTTGCGGGCTTCCCACCAGCGGTTGGCGGCGCCCTGCACCAGTTCGAACAGGTCGAGGGTGATCTTGCCGGTAAGGTCCATCACCTTGAACCAGGACAGGTCGGTGAACACCGTCAAGCCGAATAGGAACAGGGCGATGAACATCAACGTGCTGCCCTGCACGTTCAGCAGGCTGCGCGCCAGTTCGCCCAGGCTTTCGCCGAGGGCACCGCCCGCGGAGAACGGAATGCTCGCCGGCGGGTGGAAATGGATATGCGCCAGGGCTGCGCCCGACAGCACCAGAAACACCAGCCCGATCAGGCGCCAGGAGAACAGCCAGCCGCTCCACTCCCAGGGTTGGTGGCGCTCGCGGAAGATCTGCCAGGTCTTGATCGCCAGCAGCAGCGGGAAGATGTAGGCGAAATAGCCCAGCACCATGAACAGGATGTCGGCGAAGTAGGCCCCTGCTCGCCCGGCGGCGTTTTGCACCTGGTCAATGTTGCTGGTGTGGCTGAAGCCAGGGTCGGAAGTGTCGTAGGTCAGCAGCGCCATCCACAGGTACAGGCACAGGGCGCCGACAGCGATCAACGCACCTTCCTTGAGACGATAGTGCAGCTGCTGCCGCCACATAGGCACTGGCAAGGGAGCTGGAGTTGCGGTGGATTTCTTCAAAACGCGTCTATTCCTGCGCGTGCTGCGCGTCCAATAGTGATCGGCCGGTGTCTGGCCAATGAACCACTACTTTTAACATTACTGCCCGCCAGCCGCCATGGCGGCGCGCCGCACATGGGCTTGAGGGGGCTGCTTTCACTTAGCTGCAATTTGAGCATGCATTTTCTTTTGTGACAAAGGCTTATGCTGTGTTTTTGCACAGGTGTGACAGCAAATGTCTCGGATGGTGCCTGAGGCCTCATGAATGTGTAGGAAAATGCCTAAAGGGCTGCCTGCGGTATGGCGAATGAACCGCAGTGATTGACCCTGCTTTTCAGCCACGCCATGCTGACCACTCCCCTCCCCCACCGCACGATAGACCATGCTTACCTGGCTGACCCGCGACTCGCTGACCTTTCCACCCCTGGAAAAGGCCCTGCACGAACCCAACGGCTTGCTCGCCGCCGGCGGCGACCTGAGCCCCGAACGCCTGGTGCAGGCCTATCGCCACGGCTGCTTCCCCTGGTACCAGGACGGCCAGCCGATCCTCTGGTGGTCACCCAACCCTCGCACGGTGCTGCTGCCAGACGAACTGCACGTCTCGCGCTCGCTGGCCAAATTCATCCGCCAGGGCCACTACCAGGTCAGTTTCGACACCGACTTCGCCGGCGTGATCGCCGCCTGCGCCGCGCCGCGTGACTACGCCGATGGCACCTGGATCACCGACACCCTGCGCGCCGCCTACTGCGAGCTGCACCGGCTCGGCTACGCCCATTCGGTGGAGGTGCGCCAGGACGGTGAGCTGGTCGGCGGCCTGTACGGCCTGGCCATGGGCCGCCTGTTCTTCGGCGAATCGATGTTCAGCCGCGCCGACAATGCCTCCAAGGTCGGCTTCGTGACCCTGGTCGCACACCTGCGCCAGGCCGGTTTTGTGCTGATCGACTGCCAGATGCCGACCAACCACCTGCACAGCCTTGGCGCGCGCGCCATCAGCCGCGCCGACTTTGCGGACTACCTGGCACGCTACCTCGACCAGCCCAATAGCGCCACCTGGGTTCCCTAGGCGAGTTCCCAGAGCTGGCTTACACTTAAGGCAAAGTCTCACCGAAGGGGTTGATCATGACAGAGTTGGCGCGGTTGAAGTTTTATGCCACTCAACCCCACTCCTGCAGCTACCTGCCCGAGGAGCAGGCAACCACGCTGTTCCTCGACCCCAGCCAGCCAATGGACGTGAATGTCTACGCCGACCTGTCGGAGATGGGTTTTCGGCGCAGTGGCGATCACCTGTACCGCCCCCATTGCCAAAACTGCAACGCCTGTGTGCCGGCACGCATTCCGGCGGCGCGCTTTATCCCCAACCGCCAGCAGCGGCGCATTCTCAAGCGCAACGCCGACTTGACCGTGACCGCCGCACGCCCAGCGTTCAAAGAAGAGTATTTCGACCTGTACCGGCGCTACATCGAGACCCGTCATGCCGACGGCGACATGTACCCGCCCAGCCGTGATCAGTTTTCCACCTTCCTGGTTCGCGACCTGCCCTTCTGCTGGTTCTATGAGTTCCGCCTGGTGGGGCGCCTGCTGGCGGTGGCGGTGTGCGACCTGCTGCCCAACGGCCTGTCGGCGGTCTACACCTTCTACGAGCCCGACGAAGAGCGCCGCAGCCTGGGCCGTTTCGCCATCCTCTGGCAGATCACCGAAGCCCTTCGACAGAACCTGGAGGCGGTTTACCTCGGGTACTGGATCAAGAACTGCAAGAAGATGAACTATAAGACCCAGTATCGCCCCATCGAGCTGCTGATCAACCAGCGCTGGGTCACCCTCAACTGAAAGCATTGGCTTGAAATACTATTTTCCGGCATAATCCACGCCACTTTTTTGCCCGGTGCGGTTATGCGTCGGGCCAACACTGGACACCGAGGGCTCAACTGCATGTCGAAAGAAGACAGCTTCGAAATGGAAGGTACTGTCGTCGACACCCTGCCCAACACCATGTTCCGCGTGGAGTTGGAAAACGGGCACGTCGTAACCGCGCACATCTCCGGAAAGATGCGCAAGAACTACATCCGTATTCTCACTGGCGACAAGGTCCGCGTCGAACTGACACCTTACGACCTGAGCAAAGGCCGCATCACGTATCGTGCGCGCTAAGCCCAAGCCATGAGAAAGCCCGGCCAAGTGCCGGGCTTTTTTGTGCCTGCAAGAGTGGTTGGGGCTGCTTTGCAGCCCATTCGCAGCGCAAGGCTGCTCCTACAGGGGGTCACATTCCCAGGTAGGAGCAGCCTTGCGCTGCGAATGGGCCGCAAAGCGGCCCCCGCTGTCACGCCACCTCAGCCGTGGTCTCGAAGTCGAACACCAACTCGCCATCGCGCAAGTCGACGTGCACCACGCCGCCATGCTCGGCCAGCTCACCGAACAGGATCTCTTCAGCCAGCGGCCGTTTGATCTTGTCCTGGATCAGCCGCGCCATCGGCCGTGCACCCATCTGCACGTCGTAGCCCGACGCCGCCAGCCAGCCGCGTGCTTCATCACTGACCTCCAGCAGCACACGTTTATCTTCCAGCTGCGCCTGCAGTTCGATAAGGAACTTGTCGACGATGCTCTTGATGGTTTCGTGGCTCAGGCGGCCAAACTGAATGATGGTGTCCAGGCGGTTGCGGAACTCCGGCGTGAAGCTCTTGCGAATGACTTCCATGGCATCGGACGCATGGTCCTGATGGGTAAACCCGATCGAAGCCCGCGCCGCAGTCTCTGCCCCGGCGTTGGTGGTCATGATCAGGATCACGTTACGGAAGTCTGCCTTGCGCCCGTTGTTGTCGGTCAGCGTGCCGTGGTCCATCACCTGCAGCAGCAGGTTGAAGACTTCAGGGTGCGCCTTTTCGATTTCGTCCAGCAGCAACACGCAATGCGGCTGCTTGGTGATCGCCTCGGTCAACAGGCCACCTTGGTCGAACCCGACGTAACCTGGCGGTGCACCGATCAAGCGTGAAACGGTATGCCGCTCCATGTACTCAGACATGTCGAAGCGCACCAGCTCCACACCCAGCGCCTTGGCCAACTGCCGCGCCGCTTCGGTTTTGCCGACACCGGTAGGCCCGGCGAACAGGAACGAACCCACCGGCTTGTCGGGTGCCTTGAGCCCCGCACGGGACAGCTTGATCGCCGTCGCCAGCGAGTCGATGGCCGCGTCCTGCCCGAACACGGTCAGCTTGAGGTCACGCTCAAGGTTGCGCAGCAGCTCCTTGTCGGAACTGGTGACATGCTTTGGCGGAATCCGCGCGATCTTGGCGACGATGTCTTCGACTTGTGGCACCTCGATACGCTTGACCCGGTTTGCCTCAGGCTGCAGGCGCTGGTAGGCACCCGCCTCGTCGATCACGTCGATGGCCTTGTCCGGCATGTGCCGGTCGTTGATGTAGCGCGAGGCCAGCTCTGCAGCGGCGCGCAGGGCTTCATCGCTGTACTCGATGTTGTGGTGGCTCTCGAACCGGCCCTTGAGCCCGCGCAGGATCCCCACGGTGTCTTCCACCGAAGGCTCGCTGACATCGACCTTCTGGAAACGCCGCGCCAGGGCACGGTCCTTCTCGAAGATGCCGCGGAATTCCTGGAAGGTGGTCGAACCGATGCAGCGAATGTCGCCAGACGACAGCAGCGGCTTGAGCAGGTTGGACGCATCCATGACCCCACCGGAAGCCGCACCGGCGCCGATGATGGTGTGGATCTCGTCAATGAACAGGATCGCCTGCGGGCGTTTGCGCAGTTCGCCGAGCAGCGCCTTGAAGCGCTTCTCGAAGTCGCCGCGGTACTTGGTACCGGCCAGCAGCGCACCCAGGTCAAGTGAATACACCACGCTCTGGGCCAGCAGGTCAGGCACCTGACCGTCGACGATACGCTTGGCCAGGCCTTCGGCGATGGCGGTCTTACCCACCCCGGCCTCACCGACCAGCAGTGGGTTGTTCTTGCGCCGGCGCGCCAGGATCTGCGCGACACGCTCGACTTCCTGCTCACGGCCCACCAGCGGGTCGATGCGCCCGGCACGTGCCAGTTCGTTCAGGTTGCTGGCATAGGCATCCAGCGGGTTGCTCGACGATGACGTTTCGCCACCGTCCTCGTCCTGCATCTCCTGGTCGCCTTCGGTGTTGGGGCCATGGCCCGGCACCTTGGAAATACCATGAGCGATGTAGTTGACCACGTCGATACGGGCCACGCTCTGCTGCTTGAGCAGGAACACGGCTTGGCTTTCCTGTTCGCTGAAGATCGCCACCAGCACATTGGCGCCGGTCACTTCGCGCTTGCCGGAGCTCTGCACATGGAACACGGCACGCTGCAGCACACGCTGAAAGCCCAGGGTAGGCTGGGTTTCGCGGTCTTCGTCGTTGACTGGAATCAGGGGTGTGGTGGAATCGATGAACTCTTGCAGGTCGTGCTTGAGTTTGTCGAGATTGGCGCCACAGGCGCGCAGAACGGTCGCAGCAGCCTCATTGTCAAGGAGTGCCAGCAGCAGATGTTCGACGGTCATGAACTCATGACGCTTCGAACGAGCCTCCTTGAAGGCCAGATTGAGGGTGACTTCGAGCTCGCGGTTTAACATAGCTTCACCTCATACCCAAGTGGTCGGCGATTAACCGTCCTTCTCGATTTCACAGAGTAGCGGATGCTGGCTTTCCCTGGCGTATTGGTTGACCTGCATGGCCTTAGTTTCGGCGATGTCACGGGTAAACAATCCGCACACTGCCCGCCCCTCGGTATGGACGGTCAGCATGATCTTGGTCGCCAGCTCGCGGTTCAGACTGAAGAACGTCTCGAGCACTTCGACGACGAAATCCATTGGTGTGTAGTCATCGTTGAACAAAACCACCTTGTACATCGGTGGCGCCTGCAGGATCGGCTTGGCTTCCTGGACAGCAAGACCTGAGCCGTCGTCCTCATTCGATTGCGGGCGATCCTGATTGAATGTTAGTCGAATCTCACTAGGTGCATGCATGGAAAGAATTTCATCATGATCGACAGGTTAAAGTTGTGGGTTGAGCGCAAAGTCAGCCTCCGGCGCACGCGCCGCATGACCTTGACTATCGGCAAAACGGTGTTACAACCAATAAGAACCCACCGTGGTCGATAAAGATCCGCGCAGTCAACCAGATTTTTCGCATGGTTCGTATGCGGATGAAGTGGATGATACTCCAGTGATGGAGTCCTTTGCAGAGGGACATAGGGATGGCAAGCGGTAAAGTCAAGTGGTTCAACAATGCCAAGGGCTACGGATTCATCAACGAGGAAGGTAAATCCGATGACCTTTTCGCTCATTACTCGGCCATCCAGATGGACGGATACAAGACGCTGAAGGCTGGCCAGTCCGTGGAGTTCGACATCATCCAGGGCCCTAAAGGCCTGCACGCGGTCAACATAAAGGACGCCGCTGCCGCTGCGGCTGCCAAGGCCCAAAGCCAGACCGCAAGCGAAACCGCCAGAGCCTGACCACTGCTCCGTGTGGGTATACGAAAAAACCGGTCGCCTCTTTAGCCAGGCGACCGGTTTTCTCTTGCCTCACATATGCTTGATCATCTCATCGCCAAAGCCCGAGCTGCCCACCAACTTCGCGCCGTCCATCAGGCGTTCGAAGTCATAGGTCACGGTCTTGGCGGCAATCGCGCCATTGGTGCCCTTGATGATCAGGTCGGCCGCCTCGGTCCATCCCATGTGGCGCAGCATCATCTCTGCAGACAGAATCACTGATCCCGGGTTGACCTTGTCCTGCCCGGCGTACTTGGGCGCGGTGCCGTGGGTGGCCTCGAACATGGCCACGGTATCGGACAAGTTGGCGCCCGGCGCAATGCCGATGCCACCCACCTCTGCCGCCAGGGCATCGGACAGGTAGTCGCCGTTGAGGTTAAGGGTGGCGATCACGTCGTATTCGGCCGGGCGCAGCAGGATCTGCTGGAGCATGGCGTCGGCGATGGCATCCTTGACGATGACCTCACGCCCAGTCTTGGGGTTTTTGAACTTCATCCAGGGACCGCCGTCGAGCAGCTCGGCAGCAAACTCGTCGCGGGCCACCTCGTAGCCCCAATCCTTGAAGGCCCCTTCGGTGAACTTCATGATGTTGCCCTTGTGCACCAGGGTCAGCGACTCGCGGTCGTTGTCCACCACGTATTGCAGAGCCTTGCGCACCAGGCGCTTGGTGCCCTCGCGGGAAACCGGTTTGACGCCGATACCGCAGTCCTGGTCGAAACGGATCTTGGTGACACCCATTTCCTCCTTGAGGAACTTGATCACCTTGTTCGCCTCGGGCGAACCGGCTTTCCATTCGATGCCGGCGTAGATGTCTTCGGAGTTCTCGCGGAAGATCACCATGTCGACATCGCCCGGTTTTTTCACCGGGCTCGGCACGCCCTGGAACCACACCACCGGGCGCAGGCACACATACAGGTCAAGCTGCTGGCGCAACGCCACGTTCAGTGAGCGGATGCCGCCCCCGACCGGCGTGGTCAACGGGCCCTTGATCGACACCACGTACTCGCGCACCGCGTCGAGGGTTTCCTGCGGCAGCCAGGTATCCTGGTCATAGACCTGGGTGGCCTTCTCGCCCGCGTACACCTCCATCCAAGCAATCTTGCGCTTGCCGCCGTAGGCCTTCTGCACGGCGGCGTCCACGACCTTGATCATCACCGGCGAGACATCGACGCCAATCCCATCGCCTTCGATATAAGGAATGATGGGGTTATCGGGCACATTGAGCGAATGGTCTGCATTGACGGTGATCTTGGTGCCGTCGGTCGGAACCTTGATTTTCTGGTATCCCATGCTTGCACTACTCCGCTTTCGGGTGTGATTGGACATCCTGCAATCCAATGAGCCTAAACCACATCTGCTGACCTGCAAGGGCTGCGACATCGCGCCACATTGCCCCTACGTCTTTGGTCTTATAAATGGCGTCGATGTCACTTGGCCTTGCTGATTAGCCCAAAGGGTTTGATATACTCCGCCGCGACCGAAGGGTCATTGGGGCGATCCCTAGGAAAATGCGGCTCGCCCTTGGCCAAGAACGGCCACAAAGCCTGGGCTGTTACCGCAGCTCAGCACTTGACGCTCGACTGATGCATCCACCATCACCGCTCGCAGCCTCTCGACTTTCCGCTCATGGCGTCGCCAGGGCGAAGCGCCTACCCTGCGCACCTCGAGACTCGAGTACGCTCAGCACATAGAGAGTTAACCCGCATGCCCACCCGTTCCAAGATCATCTATACCTTCACCGACGAAGCCCCCGCCCTCGCCACCTACTCGCTGCTGCCGATCGTCGAAGCCTTCACCGCTTCCGCTGACATCGCCGTCGAAACTCGCGACATCTCCCTGGCTGGCCGTATCCTCGCGGCTTTCCCGGAGCAACTGGGCGCCGAGAAGCAAGTAGGCGATCACCTGGCGGAACTGGGCCAACTGGCTACCACGCCTGAAGCGAACATCATCAAGCTGCCGAACATCAGCGCCTCGGTACCGCAGCTCAAGGCCGCGATCAAGGAACTGCAAGGCAAGGGCTTCAACATCCCTGACTACGCCGATGAGCCGTCCACCGAGGCCGAGAAAGAATCTCGCGCCCGTTACGACCGCATCAAAGGCAGCGCCGTTAACCCGGTACTGCGCGAAGGCAACTCTGACCGCCGCGCGCCGCTGTCGGTCAAGAACTACGCACGCAAGCACCCGCACAAGATGGGCGCCTGGGCTGCCGACTCGCAGTCGCACGTTGCCCACATGACCCAAGGCGACTTCTACGGCAGCGAAAAAGCCGCCCTGATCGAGGCTGACGACAGCCTGCGCATCGAGCTGGTCGCCAAAGACGGCACCACCACCGTCCTGAAAGCCAAGACCGCGGTCAAGGCTGCCGAAATCGTTGACTGCGCGACCATGAGCCGCAAAGCCCTGAAAGCCTTCATCGCCGAGCAGATCGCCGATGCCAAGGCCTCCGGCGTGCTGCTGTCGGTGCACCTGAAAGCCACCATGATGAAGGTCTCCGACCCGATCATGTTCGGTGTCATCGTCGAAGAGTTCTATAACGACGTGCTGGCCAAGCACGCCGCTGCACTGGCTGAAGTAGGCTTCAACGCCAACAACGGCATCGGCGACCTGTACGCCCGCATCAAGGACCTGCCAGCTGACAAGCAGGCCGAGATCGAAGCCGACATCCAGGCCCTGTACGCCGTTCGCCCAGCCCTGGCCATGGTCAACTCAGACAAAGGCATCACCAACCTGCACGTGCCGAGCGACGTCATCGTCGACGCCTCGATGCCGGCCATGATCCGTGACTCGGGCAAGATGTGGAACACCGCCGGTGAGCTGCAAGACGCCAAGGCGATCATCCCGGACCGCTGCTACGCCGGCATCTACCAGGCCACCATCGAAGACTGCAAAGTCAACGGTGCCTTCGACCCGACCACCATGGGCAGCGTACCGAACGTTGGCCTGATGGCGCAGAAAGCCGAAGAGTACGGCTCCCACGACAAGACCTTCCAGATCCAGGCCGATGGCGTGGTACGTGTGGTCGATGGCAAAGGCCAGGTCGTGCTGCAGCAGAACGTCGAAGCCGGTGACATCTTCCGCATGTGCCAGACCAAAGACGCGCCGATCCAAGACTGGGTCAAGCTGGCCGTCAACCGTGCCCGCCTGAGCAACACCCCGGCGGTGTTCTGGCTGGACCCGGCTCGCGCCCACGACGGCGTGATGATCGAGAAGGTCCAGAAGTACCTGAAGGATCACGACACCGCTGGCCTGGACATCCGTGTCCTGGCACCGGTCGATGCCATCAAGTTCTCCCTGGCTCGCATCCGCGAAGGCAAGGACACCATCTCGGTGACCGGCAACGTGCTGCGCGACTACCTGACCGACCTGTTCCCGATCATGGAGCTGGGCACCAGCGCCAAGATGCTGTCGATCGTCCCGCTGATGAACGGCGGTGGCCTGTTCGAAACCGGCGCTGGCGGTTCGGCACCGAAGCACGTGCAGCAGCTGGTTGAAGAGAACTTCCTGCGTTGGGACTCGCTGGGTGAATTCCTGGCCCTGGCCGCCTCCCTGGAGCACCTGGGCAACACCTACGACAACCCGCGCGCCAAAGTCCTGGCCAACACTCTGGACCAGGCCACCGGCAAGTTCCTCGACACCAACAAGTCGCCTTCGCGCAAAGTCGGCGGTATCGACAACCGCGGCAGCCACTTCTACCTGACCCTGTACTGGGCCGAGGCCCTGGCTGCTCAGGCTGACGACGCTGCCCTGCAGGCGCGTTTCGCACCGCTGGCAAAAGCCCTGGCCGAGAACGAAGCGACCATCGTCGCCGAGCTCAACGCCGTTCAAGGCAAGCCGGCCGACATCGGTGGCTACTACGCCCCGAATGCCGAGCTGACCGCCAAGGTGATGCGCCCAAGCCAGACCTTCAACAGCGCCATTGCCGCCCTGTAAGGTCCGCTTGAAGTAACCCCACAAACCCCGGCCACGCACCGGGGTTTGTGCTTTCTGGATCTTGGGGCTGCTTTGCAGCCCATCGCCGGCAAGCCAGCTCCCACAGGCAATGTGCATACCCTGAGATTTATGCACCACCTGTGGGAGCTGGCTTGCCGGCGATGGACCGCAACGCGGTCCCGGCAATCGACAAGGACACTTCAATGACCTGGCAACCCCACATCACCGTCGCCACCCTCGTCGAGCACGAAGGTAAATTCCTGTTCGTCGAAGAGTTCAAAGCCGGCCAGCACGTCTTCAATCAACCCGCCGGCCACCTCGAACCCAACGAAACCCTGCCCCAGGCCGCCCTGCGCGAAACCCTCGAAGAAACCGCCTGGGAAGTCGAACTGACCGGCGTGGTCGGCATCTACCTGTACACCGCCCCCAGCAATGGCGTGACTTATCAGCGCATCTGCTTCGCCGCCCGCCCCGTGCGCCATCATGCCGGCCTGGCACTGGACAGCGACATCGTCCGCGCCGTCTGGCTGACCCGCGACGAACTGCTGGCCGACCCTAGCCGCTGGCGTAGCGAGCTGGTGCCGCGCTGCCTCGACGACTACCTCGCTGGCCCGCTGCACAGCCTCACGCTGCTGCGCGACTGACGTGCAGCCTCGGGTTTGATAGAATCGGCGTTTTTCCCCTCTGATACACATCGGTAGCCATGACCAGCCCAGCACTCAAAGACCCCGCCAAGACCCGCGTCATCGTCGGCATGTCCGGCGGCGTGGACTCCTCCGTCTCCGCCCTTCTGCTCATGGAGCAGGGCTACCAGGTGGAAGGGCTGTTCATGAAGAACTGGGAAGAGGACGACGGCACCGAATACTGCACCGCCCGCGAAGACCTGGCCGACGCTCAGGCCGTGTGCGACCGCATCGGTATCAAGCTCCACACCGCCAACTTCGCCGCCGAGTACTGGGATCACGTGTTCGAGCACTTCCTCGAAGAGTACAAAGCCGGCCGCACGCCCAACCCAGACATCCTCTGCAACCGCGAAATCAAGTTCAAGGCGTTCCTTGACTACGCCCTGTCGCTGGGCGCCGACCTGATCGCCACCGGCCACTACGTGCGCCGACGCGACACCGGCGCGCTCACCGAGCTGCTAAAGGGCCTGGACCCGAACAAGGACCAGAGCTACTTCCTGCATGCGGTTGGCGGCAAAGAGATCGCCCGCACCCTGTTCCCAGTCGGGGAGTTGGAAAAGCCAGAGGTACGCGCCATTGCCGAAAAGCACGGCTTGGCCACCGCCAAGAAGAAAGACTCCACCGGTATCTGCTTCATCGGCGAGCGACGTTTCAGCGACTTCCTCAAGCAGTACCTGCCAGCCCAGCCCGGTGAAATCCAGACCACCGACGGCGAAGTCATCGGCCGCCACCATGGCCTGATGTACCACACCATCGGCCAGCGTCAGGGCCTGGGTATCGGCGGTCTGAAGGACGCCGGCGACGAGCCGTGGTACGTGCTGCACAAGGACCTGGCCCGCAATGTACTAGTGGTCGGCCAGGGCAATGAACACCCTTGGCTGTTCTCCCGCGCCCTGCTCGCCTCGGAAATCTACTGGGTCAACCCGATCGACCTCAGCAGCCCGCGCAAGCTCACGGCCAAAGTGCGCTACCGCCAGAGCGACCAGCACTGCACCCTGGAACTGACCGAGAGCGGTTACCGCGCCGTGTTCGACGAACCGCAACGCGCGGTCACCCCAGGCCAGTCGGTGGTGTTCTATGACGGTGAAGTGTGCCTGGGCGGCGGCGTGATCGAGACTGCCGAGCCCTGGAGCCCGCGCGCATGAGCAACCTGCAGGAGCAATTGATTGCCCTGGGCGGCGTGTTCCAGGCCGCCGTGCTGGTCGACCGCATCGCCCGCACCGGCCAGGCCAGCGAAGCCAACATCGGCTGCATGCTGGGTAGCCTGCTGGTGCGCGACCCCAAGGACACCCTGGAGGTGTTCGGCGGTGACGACCTCAACCTGCGGGACGGCTACCGCGCCCTGGTCGGCGCCCTGGAGCGCGACCCCAGCAGCCTGCAGCGCGAGCCCCTGCGCTATGCCCTGTCCATGTTGGGCCTGGAACGCCAACTGGCCAAGCGCGGCGACCTGCTCGACACCATCGGCAACCGCCTGCCGCAAATCCAGTCACAGGCCGACCACTTTGGCCTGGTTCATGAAAACGTCATCGCCTCCAGTGGCGCCTTGTACCAGGACACCCTGAGCACCTTGCGCCAGCGTATTCAGGTACACGGCGACATGCGCTTCCTGCAGCAGGCCAGCAATGCCTCCAAAATCCGCGCCCTGCTGCTGGCTGGTATCCGCGCCGCGCGCCTGTGGCGCCAGCTTGGCGGCCATCGCTGGCAGCTGGTGTTCAGCCGTCGCAAGCTGCTCAACGAACTGTACGACATGATGCGTACGCCTTCCTGAAGGCAACGCCGACCCTTGTAGGAGCAGCCTTGTGCTGCGAATGGGCTGCACAGCAGCCCCAGCCTCTCTGGCCTGACTCAAGATTGCCGGGGCTGCCGCGCAGCCCTTTCGCGACACAAGGCCGCTCCCACAAAGGCACTGCGACATGTTTTTATAGGCCCGACCTTTGGTCAGCCACCCGACCCGGGCGCTTTTTTCATGTATGATATGCGCCCTTCCAAAAGCCTGACTGTCCGAGAACACCCCATGCAGCTTTCCTCGCTCACTGCGGTTTCCCCTGTAGACGGCCGTTATGCCGGCAAAACCCAGGCCTTGCGCCCCATTTTCAGCGAATACGGCCTGATCCGTTTCCGCGCCCTGGTCGAAGTGCGCTGGTTGCAGCGCCTGGCCGCCCACCCGCAGATCGGCGAAGTGCCGGCGTTCTCCGCCGAAGCCAACGCCCTGCTGGACACCCTGGCCACCGACTTCAAGCTCGAGCACGCCGAACGCGTCAAGGAAATCGAGCGCACCACCAACCACGACGTCAAGGCCATCGAGTACCTGCTCAAAGAGCAGGCTGCCCAACTGCCTGAACTGGCTAAAGTCAGCGAGTTCATCCACTTCGCCTGCACCAGCGAGGACATCAACAACCTGTCCCACGCCCTGATGCTGCGCGCTGGCCGTGACGACGTGCTGCTGCCGCTGATGCGCCAGATCGCCGACGCCATCCGCGCCCAGGCCCACGCCTTGGCCGACGTGCCGATGCTGTCGCGCACCCACGGCCAACCGGCTTCGCCGACCACCCTGGGTAAAGAGCTGGCCAACGTCGTGTACCGCCTGGAGCGCCAGATCGCCCAGGTAGCCGCCGTGCCACTGCTGGGCAAGATCAACGGCGCCGTGGGCAACTACAACGCCCACCTGTCGGCCTATTCGCAGATCGACTGGGAAGCCAACGCCCGCGCCTTCATCGAAGACGAGCTGGGCCTGCAGTTCAACCCGTACACCACGCAGATCGAGCCGCACGACTACATCGCCGAGCTGTTCGACGCGATCGCCCGCTTCAACACCATCCTGATCGACTTCGACCGCGACGTCTGGGGCTATATCTCCCTGGGCTACTTCAAGCAGAAGACCGTCGCCGGTGAAATCGGCTCGTCGACCATGCCGCACAAGGTCAACCCGATCGACTTCGAAAACTCCGAAGGCAACCTGGGTATCGCCAACGCGCTGTTCCAGCACCTGGCCAGCAAGCTGCCGATCTCGCGCTGGCAGCGCGACCTGACCGACTCCACCGTGCTGCGCAACCTGGGCGTGGGCTTTGCTCACAGCGTCATCGCCTACGAAGCCAGCCTGAAGGGTATCGGCAAGCTGGAAGTCAACACCGCGCGTATCGCCGCCGACCTGGACGCCTGCTGGGAAGTCCTGGCCGAGCCGATCCAGACGGTCATGCGCCGCTTCAACATCGAGAACCCGTACGAGAAGCTCAAAGAGCTGACCCGTGGCAAGGGCATCACCCCTGAGGCGCTGCTGACCTTCATCGACGGCCTGGACATGCCAGCCGACGCCAAGGCCGAGCTCAAGCAGCTGACCCCTGCCACTTACATCGGTAACGCGGCAGCGCAGGCCAAACGCATCTAAGCTGACCGTCGCGTTCAACGCCCGGCTTAGCCGGGCGTTTTTATTCCCGTACGAAAATTACGTTTTTTCAATAGGTTGAACATGAATCCTGATACTCCACTGCAGCTGCTGGGCGGCATCTCGGCCCGCGAATTCATGCGCGACTACTGGCAGAAGAAGCCCCTGCTGGTACGCCAGGCCTTCCCCGACTTCATCAGCCCGATCGAGCCCGACGAACTGGCCGGCCTGGCGCTGGAAGAAGAAGTCGAATCGCGCCTGGTGCTCGAACACGGCGAGCGCCCATGGGAGCTGCGCCGCGGCCCGTTCGAAGAAGAGGTCTTCGCCACCTTGCCCGAGCGTGATTGGACCTTGCTGGTGCAGGCTGTGGACCAGTTCGTCCCGGAAGTGGCCGAACTGCTGGAAGAATTCCGCTTCCTGCCCAGCTGGCGCATCGACGACGTGATGGTCAGCTTCGCCGCCCCAGGTGGCAGCGTCGGCCCGCACTTCGACAACTACGACGTGTTCCTGCTGCAAGGCCACGGCAAGCGCAACTGGAAGATCGGCCAGATGTGCAACAGCGACAGCCCGCTGATCGAGCACGCCGACCTGCGCATCCTCGCCGAATTCGAACAAAGCGGTGAGTGGACCCTGGAACCTGGCGACATGCTCTACCTGCCGCCGCGCCTGGCCCACTACGGCGTAGCCGAAGACGACTGCCTGACCTACTCGGTCGGCTTCCGCGCGCCAAGCGCTGCCGAAGTGCTGACCCACTTCACCGACTTCCTCGGCCAGTTCCTGCCGGACGAAGAGCGCTACAGCGACGCCGACGCCCAGCCGGTCAGCGACCCGCACCAGATCC
This sequence comes from Pseudomonas sp. B21-031, assembly GCF_024748985.1. Taxonomy (NCBI): domain Bacteria; kingdom Pseudomonadati; phylum Pseudomonadota; class Gammaproteobacteria; order Pseudomonadales; family Pseudomonadaceae; genus Pseudomonas; species Pseudomonas sp. B21-031. The sequence goes on from NZ_CP087181.1 coordinate 3,904,467, forward strand.
AGCACGACGCCCTCGACCGCCTCAAAGGCCTGCTCGACAAGCACATGGGTGACAAAGACCTGCTGCTGACCTGGTTCGGCCAGTTCATGACCGAGCCGCGTTACCCGGAGCAGGTCGTGGGTGAAGAGCTCACTGAGGAGCAGCTGATCGAAGCGCTGGAAGATGGCGCCATCCTGATCCGCAACCCAAGCGCGCGCATGGCCTGGTCCGAGCTCAACGACGACCTGATGCTGTTCGCCAGCGGCCGCAGCTGCCCATTGCCGGCCAAACTGCGTGAGCTGCTGAAGCTGGTCTGTGCTGCCGATGCGTTACACATCGAAAACCTTGCAGAGTGGCTGCAGGATGAAGATGGCCTTATGCTGGTACAGCAGCTGATCAAACAAGGAAGCCTGGGATTCGCCAATGAATAAAATTCGTGTGCGCCTCGCTGACTGGCACAAGGACAACGCCGACATCCGCCGCATCCGTGAGGCGGTGTTCATTGCCGAACAGCACGTACCACCGGAGCTTGAGTGGGACTCGGACGATCCGACCGCGGTGCACTTCCTGGCCCTGGAGGGTGACTACCCGATCGGGACCGCCCGCCTGCTGCCTGACGGCACCATTGGCCGGGTCTCGGTGCTCAAGGATTGGCGCGGCCTGAAGGTTGGCGATGCACTGATGAATGCGGTCATCGTCGAGGCCCAGAACAGCGACCTGAAGCAGCAGATGCTCAGTGCCCAAGTACACGCCACGCCGTTCTACGAGCGCCTGGGCTTTCGCGTAGTCAGCGAGGAATTCCTAGAGGCCGGGATCCCGCATGTGGACATGGTGCGCGACTCGCGCGCCTGATCCATAAGCAGTGGTTTCACTGACCCCTTCGCGGGGCAAGCCCGCTCCCACAAGTCTTGCACTGATCCTGAATGCAGTGGAGGGCTTGTGGGAGCGGGCTTGCCCCGCGAAGAGGCCAGCAAAGAGAATACATCTCCACTGACAAAAACCTGTACATCCATCCAGATAAAACTTGCCTCTGCGCCCCTGCTTGCGCATCCTAGTGCCTATCACCCCCGATGAAGCGTGCTCGGCCATGCGCCTGTTCCTCTGCGAAAAACCCTCCCAGGCAAAAGACATCGCCAAAGTGCTCGGCGCCAACCGCAAGGCCGACGGCTGCTGGCAAGGCACCGACGTCTGCGTCACTTGGTGCATCGGCCACCTGCTCGAAACCGCCCCACCCGACAGTTATGACCAACGCTACAAGCGCTGGAACCTCGCCGACCTGCCGATCATTCCCGAAAAATGGAAGATGCTGGTCAAGCCCAAGACCGCCAGCCAGTTCAAGGCCGTCAAACGCCTGCTGGGTGAGGCGCGCGAGCTGGTCATCGCCACCGACGCCGACCGCGAAGGCGAAATGATCGCCCGTGAGCTGGTCGAACACTGCCGTTACCGCGGGCCGATCCAGCGTTTGTGGCTGTCGGCCCTCGATGACGCCTCCATCCGCAAGGCCCTGGCACGCCTGCTGCCGGGCCAGGAAACCTTCAGCCTTTATCACTCGGCGCTGGGCCGCTCCCGCGCCGACTGGCTGATCGGCATGAACATGAGCCGGCTGTTCACCTTGCTCGGGCGCCAATCCGGGTACCAGGGCGTACTGCCGGTTGGCCGGGTACAGACCCCGACCCTGCGCCTGGTGGTGGACCGTGATCGCAGCATCGCCGACTTCGTCCCCGTGCCCTTCTGGGCCATCGACGTGCAACTCGAACAGGCTGGCCAGGGCTTCAATGCCCAATGGCGGGCCCCGGACGATGCCTGTGACGACCAGGGCCGGTGCCTCAATCAGGCGCTGGCGCAACAAGCTGCCGCCGACATGAGCAATGCGCGCACTGCCCGCGTGGCCAAGGTGGCGACTGAACGCGTCCGCGAAGCCGCCCCCCTGCCCTTCGACCTGGGCACCCTGCAGGAGCTGTGCTCAAAGAAGTTCGGCTTCGGCGCCCAGGAAACCCTCGACATCGCCCAGGCCCTGTACGAAACCCACAAACTGATCACGTACCCGCGCAGCGACTGTGGTTACCTGCCGCTGAGCCAGCACGCCGAAGCCCCCGCGATCCTTGCCGCCCTGCAGCGCGCCGATGCCAGCCTGGCGCCGCTTCAGGCTCACCTGGAGCCCCAGCGACGCTCCCGCGCCTGGAACGACGCCAAGGTCAGTGCCCACCACGGCATCATCCCCACTGCCGCGGCCAGCGACCCCTCGCGCCTGCCCGCCAAGTACAAGGCGGTCTACACCCTTATCCGTGCCCGTTACCTGGCTCAGTTCCTGCCCAACCACGAGTACGACCGCACCCAGGCCGATTTCGACTGTGCAGGCCATGCCTTGCGTGCCGTGGGTAAGCAAATCGTCGAGCCTGGCTGGCGCCGTGCCTTGCCCGAGGCGCTGACCCCGGCCAAAGGCCGCGAGGCGCCGCCGGCCCAGGTTCTGCCAGCCCTGCGCGAAGGCCAGGACTGCAACGTGCAAGGGCTGCAACTCAAGGACATGTGGACCCAGCCACCCAAGCCCTTTACCGAAGGCGACCTGATCAAGGCCATGAAAAACGTCGCCAAACTGGTAGATGACCCGCGGTTGAAGCAGAAGCTCAAGGAAACCACCGGTATCGGCACCGAAGCGACACGGGCCAGCATCATCCAAGGCCTGCTCGACCGTGGTTATCTGGTCAAGAACGGCAAGGCCTTGTCCGCGACGCCCGCAGCCTTCAGCCTCATCGACGCCGTACCCAGGGCCATTGCCGACCCCGGAACCACGGCCATCTGGGAGCAGGCACTGGACATGGTGCAGAGCGGTGAAATGAGCCTGGAAGAATTCGTCGCCCGGCAGTCGGCCTGGATGGGCAAGCTGGTCGAACGCTGCAGCGGCATGCGCATGACCATTACCGCGCCAGCGGCCGGCGCCGCGCCACCTTGGAAAAAGAAGCGCCGAGGCGGCGGTAAAAGCAAAGCCACCGGAAGCAAACCAGCAGCAGGCAAGCCAAGGCAACCTCGTAAAAAGGCAGCGACCTGAAGCCTGCGCTGTATCTGTACTAGCGGGCTTGCCCGCGAAAGGGCCAACACAGGCACCACCAAAACACAGGTAAACCATAAAACCCGACCAACGCACTGGCGCCGTGAAATTTACCTGCTAAATTTTCATGAAAATAATCACAATAATTTTCATGAGGCACCGGCATGTTCAAGCAATCCGCGCAACACATCCCCAGCTACTACGCCCAGACCTACCCCACCCGCATTCCCCTGCGCCCCACCCTGCAAGGCCGCCACGACACCGACATCCTCATTGTCGGCGCAGGTTTCAGCGGCCTGCACACCGCCCTGAGACTGACCATGGCCGGCAAGCGTGTAACGCTGCTGGAAGCGAGCCGTGTGGCGTGGGCCGCTTCCGGGCGCAACGGCGGCCAGGCGTTGCTGGGCTGGTCGTGCGACATGCCACCGCTGGAGAAGGCCCTTGGCGCAGAACGCACCCGCCGCCTATGGGACAGCATGTGCTGGGCCGCCGATGAAATGCGTGAACTGCCACAGCGCCATGGTTTCGATATCGACTATCGGCTTGGCAGCTTGTGGACAGCCGTGCTGCCGCGCCGCGTAAAAATGCTTGAAGAAGCCCTGCACGACGCCGAAGCCAAATGGGGCTATGACGCCCTGCGCCTGATAGGGCGCGACGAGCTGCCCCAGTGGATCGACAGCCCACGCTACCAAGCCGCGCTGTATGACGCCAAAGGCGCCCACCTCAACCCCCTCAAGCTCGCCCAAGGCCTTGCCAGCACCGTCGAGGCAGCCGGTGGCCAAATCTTTGAGCAAAGCCAGGTGCTCGGCTACCAGCAGACCGGCAACGGTTATGTGACCCGCACTGAGCATGGCGAGGTACACAGCCAAATTCTGGTACTGGCCTGCAACGCCTATATCGACCGCCTCGACCCGGCCCTGTCGCGCCGCTTGCTGCCCGTCGGCTCCTACCAAGTCGCCACCGCGCCCCTGGAAGCCGACTTCGCCAAGTCATTGCTGCCACGCAACAGCTGCGTGATCGACAACCAGTTCGTGCCCGACTATTTCCGCCTTACCCCCGACAATCGCCTGCTGTTCGGCGGCGGCTGCACCTACCTGGGCGGCATCCCCAAGGATGTGGCCAGCGCCACCCGCCCCTACCTTGAACGGGTGTTTCCGCAGTTGGCCGGTGTGGCCATCGACTATGCCTGGGGCGGCCACATCGACTGCAGCATCCAGCGTACCCCCGACATCGGCCGGGACGGCGAGCGCTATTGGTTACAAGGCTTCTCGGGCCACGGCGTGCTGCCGACCCTGGCCGGCGCGCGGGCGGTTAGCGATGCGATCCTTGGCAACGATGACCTGCTGGCGCTGTACCAGGGTATCGATAACGGCCGCTTCCCAGGCGGCGAATTGATGGCCGCACCGCTGGAAGCAGCAGCCAAGGCCTGGTACAGGTTGCGCGACCATGTCTGATGAAGTTCAAACACTGGCGCTGCTGATTCGCGACCTGCGCAAGCACCGCGGGTTGACGCTCGACGAGCTGGCCAGCAAGGTCAAGCGCTCACTGGGGTTTCTGTCCCAGGTCGAGCGCGGCTTGTCACGGCCAACCGTGGCCGACCTGACCGCAATCAGCGAAGCGCTGCACGTACCGACCACCTACTTCTACCAGGCCGGCCAACCCCGGCCGCTGGACTGGGTTACCCGACCAGGTGAGCGGCGCACCATTTACTACGCCGAAGGCATCAGCGACGTGCTGGTGTCGCCTACCTTGAATGGCGGCTTTTCCATGCTCGAAAGCCACTTGGCGCCCGGCGCCAGCAGCGGCGAGGGGCACCTGAACGACAGTTCCGAGCAAGGCGGTTTCGTCCTCGAAGGTGAGCTGACGCTGTGGCGCGATGGCCACGCCGAGGCCGTCACGCTCCGGCGCAACGACAGCTTTCAGCTGCCGCCACACAGCCAGTTCCGCTACGCCAACCTGACCGACCAGACGACCCGGGTTCTCTGGGTCTTCCGATGAGAGCACAGCATGACCATCACAACAGGTTTTCCCGATCTGCTCAGTGAAGTACGCGCCTTCCGTGCCCGCTACCCCGAAGTACGCCATGTCGACCTGCTGAGCCTGGACATCCCCGGGCATTTCTACGGCAAGCGCTACCCCGTCGACATGCTGGAAAAGGTCGCCGCCGGCAGCCCGCTGAAACTACCGCAGAACTGCGTGTTGCTAGGGGTACAGGGCGGGTTGTTCCCGATTGGTGACTACTGTTTCAGCGACGGTGACCCGGATGCCGTGCGGCGCCTGATCCCCGGCACCCTCAAGCCAGTCACCTGGGAGCGCGAGCCGCTGGGGCAGATGTTGATCAGCTCCGACGGCACCGCCGCGCCCATCGAGTTCGAGCCCCGGGAAGTGCTCGCCCGCGTACTGCAACGCCTGGCGCGGCGTGGCATTCGCCCGGTGGTGGCGTTCGAGCTGGAGTTTTACCTGTTCGAACGGGCACTCAAGGAAGGGCTGCCGCAGTTCCCCCGCGACCCGTTCAGCGATGACCCGGACGATCAGCCCAACATGCACATCGAGCGCCTGTCGCGCTTCAGCGACGTGCTGCGCGACATGGTCGAAACGGCTAATGCCCAAGGGGTGGATGCCAACGTCATCACGGCCGAGCTGGGGCCGGGCCAGTTCGAGATCAATTTCGGCCACTGCGACGACGGCCTGCGTGCCGCCGACTGGGCAGCCCTGTTCTGCCGCAGCACCCGTGGCGTGGCGCTCAAGCACGGGCTGCGTGCTTCGTTCATGAGCAAACCCTACCTGCACGCACCTGGCAGCGGCATGCATGTACACGTCAGCCTGTACGACAACGACGGCAACAACCTGCTGGCTGCCGATGGGCAACGCCCGCTGCGCCATGCGGTGGCAGGCTGCCTGGCGGTCCTGCCGCACTGCATGCCGATCTTTGCAGCCAACCACAATGCGTTCCGTCGCTACGGCGCCATGGTCAACGCCGCCAGCCGTGCGAGCTGGGGCTATGAAGACCGCGATGCGTGCATACGCATTCCCGAGTCCGATGTACGCAATTTGCGCATCGAGCATCGTCTGGCTGGCGCGGACGCCAACCCTTATCTGGTGCTGGCGGCGATCCTGTGCGGGATGGAGCATGGGCTGGATGCGGCGCAGGAGCCGATCACACCGCTAAACGAAGACCGCGGCAGCGGCATCGACTTCCCCAAAGACATGCTCAGCGCAGTCACCGCGATGCGCAGCCACCCCGCAGTGAATGAGGGGCTGGGGGAAGAATTCGTGATGGTGTATTGCGAGAACAAGCGGCAAGACCACCTGGCATTCATGCAAGAAGTCAGTGCCAGGGAGTACCGCTGGTTCCTGTAATGGCTTGACTACCAGTGCCGACCCTTTCGCGGGGCAAGCCCACTCCCACAGGTTTACTACCAGGTTAAAGACGGTGATATACCTGTGGGAGCGGGCTTGCCCCGCGAAGAGGCCAGTACTGACAACACAGAAATCTCTCCTATTCTCAATAGCTCACTTGGCATCCCCTGCACAGAGGAGACGCGACCATGAGCTACGTAACCACGAAGGATGGCGTTCAGATCTTCTACAAAGACTGGGGCCCGCGCGATGCGCCGGTCATTCACTTCCACCACGGCTGGCCGCTCAGTGCCGATGACTGGGATGCCCAGTTGCTGTACTTCCTGGCCCAAGGCTTTCGCGTAGTCGCCCACGACCGCCGCGGCCATGGGCGCTCCAGCCAGGTGTGGGATGGCCATGACATGGACCACTACGCCGATGACGTAGCCGCCGTGGTCGACCACCTGGGCATCCAGGGCGCCGTGCATGTCGGCCATTCCACGGGTGGCGGCGAAGTGGTGCGCTACATGGCACGCTACCCCGGCGATAAGGTGGCCAAGGCGGTACTGATTGCCGCAGTGCCGCCACTGATGGTGCAGACACCGGCCAACCCAGGCGGCCTGCCCAAGTCGGTATTCGACGGCTTCCAGGCCCAGGTCGCAAGTAACCGGGCGCAGTTCTACCGCGACGTGCCCACGGGGCCTTTCTACGGTTACAACCGGCCCGGGGCCAAACCGTCGGAAGGCATCATCGGCAACTGGTGGCGCCAAGGCATGATCGGCAGTGCCAAGGCGCACTACGACGGCATCGTGGCGTTTTCGCAGACCGACTTCACCGAGGACCTCAAGCGCATCACACAACCGGTGCTGGTAATGCACGGTGACGATGACCAGATCGTGCCATACGAGAATTCGGGCCCGTTGTCGGCCAAGTTGCTGCCCACTGGCACGTTGAAGACCTACAAAGGGTATCCGCACGGCATGCCGACCACCCATGCCGATGTGATCAATGCGGATTTGCTGGCGTTTATCCGGGGTTGATGTAATCCCCTGTACCGGCCCTTTCGCGGGCTTGCCCGCGAAAGGGCCGGCATTGGCAACATACAGCCGCCAGGACTAACATGTGGCACTTCGAGCGCGGCCGTTTGCCGCGCCCTTGCCTTCCTGTGTGCACAAAAAACCAATGCCCTTCGAACTCACCGTAGAACCCCTCACCCTATTGATCCTGGCCCTGGTTGCCTTCGTCGCCGGCTTCATCGACGCCATCGCCGGCGGCGGCGGCCTGCTCACCACCCCAGCCCTGCTCACCGCCGGCATGCCGCCACACCTGGTGCTGGGCACCAACAAGCTCAGTTCCACCTTCGGCTCGGCCACGGCCGGCTTCACTTACTACAAACGCAAACTGTTCCACCCCGCGCAGTGGCGCCCGGCATTGTTCGCCACCCTGCTAGGCGCCTCGCTGGGCGCGGTGATCGCCCACTACCTGCCCGCCGAATGGCTGAACAAGATGCTCCCGGTCGTAGTCTTCGCCTGCGGCGTCTACTTGCTGTTCGGCGGCACGCCCAAGGCGCCGCTGGATGCCGACGCACCGATCAAGAAGAAATGGCAGGTCCCCCAAGGCTTCACCCTGGGTTTCTACGATGGCGTGGCGGGCCCCGGCACTGGCGCGTTCTGGACCGTGAGCACCCTGCTGCTGTACCCAATCGACCTGGTGCGCGCCAGCGGCGTGGCGCGCAGCATGAACTTCGTCAGCAACATCGCGGCGCTGACGGTGTTCATCATTTCCGGGCAGGTGGATTATGTCGTCGGCCTGTGCATGGGCCTGTCGGTGATGGTGGGTGCGTTCTTCGGCGCACGCACGGCGATCAGCGGCGGCAGCAAGTTCATCCGCCCGGTCTTCATCACCGTGGTGCTGGCGCTTACCGTGCGCCTAGCGTGGCAGCACTGGTTCGGGCAGGCCTAAGCGTTCAGCCACGTACAAATCGATCAGGTAACGGGCGATGGAGCGCCCAGCCGGCAGCGGCGGCAGGTCATGCACGCTGAACCACTGGGCATCCTCGATCTCGTCCGGCTGCATGACGATCTCGCCGCCCGCGTACTCGGCATGGAACCCCAGCATCATCGAATGCGGGAACGGCCAGCACTGGCTGCCGACGTAGCGGATGTTCTGCACCTCGACCGCCACCTCTTCACGCACTTCGCGCACCAGGCAATCCTCGGCCGACTCGCCAGGCTCGGCAAAGCCCGCCAAGGTGCTATAGACACCGGTGACGAAACGCGGCGAGCGGGCCAGCAGAATCTCGTCACCGCGGGTGACCAGCACGATCATGCTCGGCGAAATGCGCGGGTAGCTGCGCAGGTCGCACGGCTGGCAGTACATCGCTCGCTCCCAGCGGATTTGCGTCATCGCCTGGCCGCAGCTGCCGCAAAAACGGTGCTCACGGGCCCAGGTACCGATCTGCGCGGCATAACCCAGCACCTTGTACAGGTCGAAGTCGCCTTCGAGCATGAACGCGCGCAGGCCACGCCAGCTGCAACCTGGCAGGTCGGTGGCGCCGCGCAGTTCAAGCAGGAACACCGGCTCGCCATCGAAGTGACCGATGCCATGCTCGCACAGCACGTCCAGGTTCTGGCGCTTGAGCCATTCGCGGGGGAACAGCGCGCCGTTGTCGTCCACCAGGAACCCTTCCGGGCTGCGGGCGACGGCCAAGCCCCCGGTGATCTGCGGGTCGAGTACTGCGGTAGTCCAGCGTGCTGACATGTCGGGGTTCCTTGCTGCGCGCCCCCCGACCCAGTCAGTCGGCGAACGTCGGTTTCTGTTTGCTCATGTGCGCCGCCACGGCCACGCGCAGGTCTTCGGACTGGAGCATCGCGGCGTTCCAGGTGGCGATGTATTCCAGGCCATCGTCAATGCGATGGTCACGCATGTAGCTGAGCATTTCCTTGGTGCCGGCCACGGCGATCGGCGATTTTGCGGCAATCTCACGGGCGATGGCAAAGACCCCGTCAAGTAGCGCGGCCTGATCATCATAGACCCGGTTGACCAGGCCGATGCGCAGTGCCTCATCGGCCTCGACGTTGCGCCCGGTGAATGCCAGCTCGCGCATGATGCCGTCGCCAATGATACGTGGCAAACGTTGCAGCGTGCCGACATCGGCAGCCATACCCATGTCGATTTCCTTGATCGAGAACTGCGCATCCTGGCTGCAGTAGCGCATGTCGCACGCCGAGATGAGGTCGATGGCGCCCCCAATGCAGTAGCCCTGGACTGCCGCCAGCACCGGCTTGCGGCATTTGTCGACGGCATTGAACGACGCCTGCAGGCGCAGGATGGTGCTGCGCAGCAAGCGCGCATTACGGCCAACGTCCTTGCCCAACTGGCCGGCCAGCGAGGCCAGCATCATCAGGTCGATGCCGGCAGAGAAATGCTTGCCCGCACCGCTGATGACAACGGCGCGCACCGCATCGGTGTCGTCGATCCACTGGAAGATGTCGATGATCTCCTCCCAGAAGGCAGCGTTCATTGCGTTGACTTTCTCGGGGCGGTTGATCTGGACGTGGGCGATGCTATCAGTCAGTTCAACCTTGAACGCGCTGTACTCGGTCACGGGCGGCACTCCTGCTGGGAAAGGGTCATGACGCAGGATGTTAACCCAGCCAGGAGGCCGCACTTGTGCCAAAAGCAGGACGGCAAATCTTGCCTAAGTCGGCACGATCCGGCACCGTGCGCCATCGCTGAATCATAAGGATACATATTCATGCCCCGCTCCCTGCCCGGCGCGCTCGCCCACAACTTCCTGGGCCAGTCACCGCTTTGGTACAAGGCTGTCATCGGCCTGTTCCTGGTGCTCAACCCCTTGCTGCTGCTGACTGCGGGCCCGGTCACGGCAGGCTGGGTGCTGGTGATCGAATTCATCTTCACCCTGGGCATGGCGCTCAAGTGCTACCCGTTGATGCCTGGCGGCTTGTTGCTGGTCGAAGCACTGCTGCTCGAGATGACCACCCCGCAGGCCTTGTACGAAGAGCTGCTGCACAATTTCCCGGTGATCCTGCTGTTGATGTTCATGGTCGCCGGCATTCACTTCATGAAAGAGCTGCTGCTGTTCCTGTTCTCGCGGATCTTGCTCGGTGTGCGCTCGAAGGCGGCCCTGTCGCTGCTGTTCTGCGTGCTGTCAGCGTTCCTCTCGGCCTTTCTCGATGCGCTGACAGTCACGGCGGTGATCATCAGTGCAGCCGTGGGCTTCTACGCGGTCTTTCACCGCGTTGCCTCGGGTGCCAACCCGCGTGAAGAAAGCGCGCTCGACAGCGACCAGCAGATCCCGCAACTGCACCGCGAAGACCTCGACCAGTTCCGCGCCTTCCTGCGCAGCCTGTTGATGCACGGTGCGGTCGGCACTGCATTGGGCGGCGTGTGCACGCTGGTGGGCGAACCGCAAAACCTGCTGATCGGCCATGAGATGGGCTGGCACTTCGCCGACTTCTTCCTCAAGGTCGCCCCGGTGTCGTTGCCGGTGCTCGGCGCCGGGCTGCTGACCTGCGTAGCGCTGGAAAAACTACGCCTGTTCGGCTACGGCACACTGATGCCTGAACGCGTGCGCCAGGTGCTGGCTGCCTACGCCGCCGAAGATGACGCCGCCCGTACGCCGGCCCAGCGTGCCGCGCTGTGGGTACAAGGCAGCGCCGCGCTGATCCTGATCATCTGCCTGGGCCTGCACATTGCCGAAGTGGGCCTGATCGGCCTACTGGTGATCGTGTTGATCACTGCGTTCACCGGCATCACCGACGAACACCGCCTGGGCCGCGCCTTCCAGGACGCCATGCCATTCACCGCGCTGCTGGTGGTGTTCTTTGCCGTCGTCGCGGTGATCCATCAGCAGCAGTTGTTCAGCCCGCTGATTGCCTGGGTACTGGCACTGCCTGCCGAACAACAACCGGGCATGCTGTACCTGGCCAACGGTTTGCTGTCGGCGATCAGCGACAACGTGTTCGTCGCCACCATCTACATTACCGAGGTCAAGCAGGCCTTCATGAACGGTGGCATGAGCCGGGAGCATTTCGAGACGCTGGCGGTGGCGATCAATACCGGCACCAACCTGCCGAGCGTGGCGACGCCGAATGGGCAGGCGGCGTTCCTGTTCCTGCTGACCTCGGCGATTGCACCGCTGATTCGCCTGTCGTATGGGCGCATGGTGTGGATGGCGCTGCCCTATACCGTGGTCATGGGTGGGCTGGGCTGGTGGGCTGTGACTTACTGGCTGTAAAACCTGGCGGCGTGGGGATATTCGATACAACTTTTCCCGCACGCCCGCATCGAAGCAAAGGTAAGTCCCCATCCGCTTCAAGGAGGTTCGCTATGGCGATGCGCACGGCACTGATGCTTTCCTGCATGACCCTGGCCTTGGTCGGCTGCGCGGGTTCGAACGATGAACACCGCACGCCGCCGACCACCCAGCAGGTCGACCTGCAACGCTACCAGGGCACCTGGTATGAGCTGGCGCGCCTGCCGATGTTCTTCCAGCGCAACTGCGTGCAATCCGAAGCGCGTTACGGCCTGCGTGAGGACGGGCGCATCGACGTCAACAACCGCTGCAAGGAAAAGGACGGCCAGTGGAACGAGGCCAAGGGCATCGCCGAAGCCCAGCAACCGGGCAAGACCGACAAGCTCTGGGTGCAGTTCGACAACTGGTTCAGCCGGCTGGCTCCGGGCCTGACCAAGGGTGAGTACTGGGTGCTTTACCACGACAAGGACTACCGCGTGGCCTTGGTCGGGCACCCCAACCGCGAGTACCTGTGGTTGCTCTCGCGCACGCCGGCAATCACCGACCAGGAACGCGAGCAACTGCTGTCGATTGCCCGCAAGCAAGGCTACGACACCAGCAAGCTGATTTGGCGCCAGGAAGGCTAGCCCGCTGCACGGCTGGCACGTCGACGACGCGGGGCAATCAGGCTAAGGTGTGCGCCCCGCCTCCCCTCGAAGGAACGAGCCGTTGATCACCTGCCACGTCAAATACACCGTCGACCCTTACCAGCTGCCGGCCTTCGAAGTCTATTCACGCCTGTGGATGCGCCTGGTAACGCGCATGGGCGGCAAGCACCATGGCTATTTCCTGCCTGCCGAAGGTGCCAACAACATCGCCTACTGCCTGTTCAGCTTTTCCAGCCTGGCGGCCTACGAGCAGTACCGTAAGCAGGCAGAAACCGACCCGGAATGCATCGCTGCAGTTGCCCTGGCCACTGAGCAACGGTTCATCCTCAGCTATGAACGCAGCTTCCTCAAGCCTTTGCTCGAACCGCGTATTCGCTCGCTGGCGCTGTGCGTTTTCCATCATCAAGGGAAGATTCTGGTCAACGTCTTCGACGACCCGGTGACGCAGCAGACGCTGTGCCGCCCACTCGGGGGTGGCATCGAGTTTGGTGAGCGGGGCCGTGACGCCATCGCCCGGGAAATCGAAGAAGAACTGGGGCAGTCGATCAGCGATGTGCGGTTGCTCGGCACGCTGGAGAGCCTGTTCCACTATGCCGACACGCCGGGGCATGAGATTGTGCAGGTATTCGATGCACGCTTCGACGACGCCAGCCTTTACCGGCAGCCCTGGGTAGAAGGCCGAGAGTCCGACGGCAGCCCCTTCCGCGCCCGGTGGTGCGACAGCGCCGACTTCGCGCGCATCGGCCCGCTTGTGCCGCAGGGCCTGCAAGCGTTGTTGCGCGACTTGTCGCTGCTGGGCTGAAGCAAAGGAGCCTGATCATGGACCTGCTGTTTCTAGGCACCAGTGCCGGGGTGCCGACCAAGGCCCGCAACGTCAGTGCCACGGCCCTCATCGAGGCCAGCGGCAGCCACTGGTACCTGATCGATTGCGGCGAAGGCACGCAGCATCGGCTGCTGCAGACGCCGCTGTCGATACGCGACCTGCGCGGCATCTTCATCACCCATGTACACGGCGACCATTGCTTCGGCCTGCCCGGCCTGCTGGCCAGCGCCGGGATGAGCGGGCGTACCCAGCCGCTGGATATCATCCTGCCCGCCGCCCTGCATGACTGGGTACGCCTGGGCCTGAGCGCCAGCGACACTTACCTGCCTTTCGAGGTGCGCCTGCTGGCTGTTGAAAGCCTGAGTGACTGGCGTAGCGAGACGCTGCAGGTCAGTACCGTGCAGCTCTCGCACCGGGTACCGAGCGTGGGCTTCGTGTTCACCGAGCTCAACCCTGAACCGCGCCTGGACCTGCAGCGCCTGGATGCCGAAGGCATTCCACGCGGGCCGTTGTGGGGCGACTTGGCCAAAGGGCTGTCGGTCGAGCATGAGGGGCGGACCCTGCACGGCCAGGATTACCTGCGCGCATCGCGGCCGGCGCGACGGGTGATCGTGTGCGGTGACAACGACAACCCCGAGCTGTTGGCGGAGGCGGCCAAGGGCGCGGATGTGATGGTGCACGAAGCGACCTTTACCCAGGCGGTCGTCGAGCGCACGGGGGCTACCTTCGGCCACAGCACAGCGGCGCAAGTGGCACGGTTTGCCGAGGTGGCGGGTGTGCGCAACCTGGTGCTTACCCATTTCAGTGCACGCTACCAGGGCGATCCGCGGCGCAGCCCGTGCATCGACGATGTACGTGTGGAGGCCCTGGCACACTACAGCGGGCATCTGACCTTGGCGCAGGACCTGCAGCGGTATCACATTGGGCGGGATGGGTGTCTTGTGGTGGTGGGGTAGATAGGGTTGCGGCTGATAGGTGCATGCCGTTTGGGCTGTGGCGCCTATGAGATCGAGCGCCGCCCGCGCGGCGCTTCGCAGCACAAGGCTGCTCCCACATTTGTTTCGGGCCAGTTATTCCTGAGGCATGGGCGCGCGGCCCCTTGGTGCCCACCTTGATATCGAGTCGGACAAACAAGGCGGTCGCGCGCAGACTTCACAGGCCTCACTGGCCCGAAACAGATGTAGGAGCAGCCTTGTGCTGCGAAGCGCCGCGCGGGCGGCGCTCGATCTCATAGGCGCCCCAAACCTCCCGCCAGGCACCCGTCAGCCGAACCACCCCCTCAAGACATACCGCCCCTACGCCGCCAACCGCCCACTGGCAATCGCCTCCGACGCTGCCAGCATCGCCCGCAACAACACCGCACACCCCGCCGCCAGGTCCTCCGGTGTGGCGTTCTCGATTTCGTTGTGGCTGATGCCATTCTCGCAAGGCACGAAGATCATCCCCGCTGGCCCCAATTCGGCCAGGAAGATCGCGTCATGCCCCGCTCCACTGACGATATCCATGTGCGGCAGGCCCAGCGCACCTGCCGAATCGCGCACGGCATCGACGCAGGCCTTGTCGAAATACAGGGCAGGGAAATCCGCCGTAGGGATCAGCTCATGCGCCAGGCCATGCTTGGCGCAGGTGCTTTCGATCACCCCGCGCACTTCGGCAATCATCGCGTCCAGTTGCTCGCCTTCAAGGTGACGGAAGTCCAGGGTCATGCGCACCTCACCCGGGATCACGTTGCGTGACCCAGGGTAAGCCTGCAGGCAACCCACCGTGCCACAGGCATGTGGCTGGTGCCCAAGGGCCGTACGGTTGACTGCCTCGACCACGGCGGCAGCGCCTACCAAGGCATCCTTGCGCAGGTGCATGGGCGTTGGGCCGGCATGGGCTTCGACCCCGCGCAGGGTCAGGTCGAACCACTTCTGGCCCAGGGCACCCAACACCACGCCGATGGTCTTGGCCTGGTCTTCAAGGATCGGCCCCTGCTCGATATGCGCTTCAAAATAAGCCCCCACCGGGTGGCCGAGTACCGCGCGCTGGCCGGCGTAGCCGATAGCATCGAGCGCCTCGCCAACACTCACCCCCTGTGCATCACGCTTGGCCAGCGTCTCTTCCAGCGTGAACTTACCGGCGAACACCCCAGAGCCCATCATGCAGGGGGCAAAGCGCGAACCCTCCTCGTTGGTCCACACCACTACTTCCAGCGGCGCTTCGGTTTCGACGCCGAGGTCGTTGAGGGTGCGGATCACCTCCAGCCCGGCCATCACCCCATAGCAACCATCAAACTTGCCGCCGGTGGGCTGGGTATCGATATGGCTGCCGGTCATCACCGGTGGCAGCTTGGGGTTGCGCCCTGGGCGGCGGGCGAAAATATTGCCAACCGCGTCGACACTGACGGTACAACCGGCCGCTTCGCACCACTCGACGAAGAGGTCGCGGGCCTGACGGTCGAGGTCGGTCAGCGCCAGCCGGCAGACACCGCCTTTGGCTGTGGCGCCGAGGCGGGCAAGGTCCATTAGCGATTGCCACAGGCGTGCGCTATCGACGTGGCGGGCGGTGGTCTTGAGGATATCGTGGACTGGAGTCATGGGTTTTTCCCTCAGGCTTTTTTGTTGTTTATCAAGGCAACGGCTTGGCCAACCGCGCCGGGCTGCGCGCCGCCAAGCCACCCAGGACGTAATACAACGCCCCACCCAGCAGCGAGCCGGTGAACCAGCCATAGTCGTAGAACCAGCTGAAACTGCTGTTGCCGATCGACATCACGGTCAGCGCCACCGGCACGCCGAAGGCGGCGAAGCCAGCCCAGTTCCAGGCCGGATACACGTCATCGCGGTATAGCCCGGCCAGGTCCAGGCGCTGGCGACGGATCAGGAAGTAGTCCACCACCATGATCCCGGCAATCGGCCCGAGCAGGCTCGAGTAACCCAGTAACCAGTTGGAATAGACGCTTTCCAGGCTCAGGTCCGAGACGATCCAACCCAGCTTCTTGAGCAGTTCATGGCCCATCAGCGCCAAGCCGATAAACCCGGTCAGCCACACCGCGCGGCTACGCCCGATCAGGCGTGGCGCAATGTTCTGGAAGTCGTTGGTGGGCGAGACGATGTTCGCCGCCGTGTTGGTCGACAGCGTGGCGATCACGATCAACGCCATGGCCAGCGCCACCCAGCCCGGGCTTTGGATCTTGCCGATCAGGCTGACCGGGTCAGACACCGTTTCGCCCACCAGCGAAGCGGACGCTGCGGTCAGCACCACACCCAATGCCGCGAACAGGAACATGGTCAGCGGCAGGCCGAAGATCTGCCCGAGTATCTGGTCTTTCTGGCTTTTGGCGTACCGGCTGAAGTCGGGAATATTCAGCGACAGCGTGGCCCAGAAACCGACCATGGCGGTGAGCCCGGCACAGAAGTAGCTGACCACGCTGGCGCCCTCTGGCCGCTTGGGCGGCTGCGCCAGCAACTCGGTCATCGACATGTGCGGCAGTGCCCAGAACAGCAGGCCCACGCCCACCGCCACCAGCAGCGGCGCCGAAAGCGTTTCGAGCCACTTGATCGACTCCGCCCCGCGCAACACCACCCACAGGTTGAGGGCCCAGAAGATCATGAAGCCGATCACCTCCCCGGTGCCCTCCAGGGCCTTCCAGCCATCGAACATCGAGCCGAGGAACAGGTGAATGGCCAGGCCGCCGAACATCGTCTGGATGCCGAACCAGCCGCAAGCGACCACCGCGCGAATCAAGCACGGCACGTTCGAGCCGAGGATGCCAAACGAGGAACGCAACAGCACCGGAAACGGGATGCCGTACTTGGTGCCAGGGAACGCGTTGAGGGTCAGCGGGATCAACACGATGAGGTTGGCCAACAGGATCGCCAGCAGCGCCTCGCCCACGCTCAGGCCAAAGTAGGCCGTGAGCACGCCGCCGAGGGTGTAGGTGGGCACGCAGATGGACATACCCACCCACAGGGCGGTGATGTGCCATTTGTTCCAGGTGCGTTGGTGCACCTTGGTGGGTGCGATGTCGTGGTTGTAGCGCGAGCTGTCGAGCACGTCAGTGCCTGCGTCCAGCTCGAACAGGCCATCCTGCTCGATCACTTGCGATCTGCTCTGTTGCATGGGGCCTTCTCCAGGTTTTTCTAATTGTTTGCTCATCGGGCTAAAGCGATGGCCGGAGTACACACACCACCAGTACTGCTCCTCCGGTCCGGCCTGGCGGTTGTGGCCGTACTCAAATTACGTGCCGGGTTGGCCTGAGCCGTCCCGGGTGGCCGCCGCCGACCGGAGGTAATCAACTGAACTGCAAGGCATTTATCGACGCAAAGCGAAAGCACGGTTATCCCTTCGCCTGCCTGTTGCGCCCGCTCAAGCCAGGCTTGCGCCCGGCGCGTGTTTCAAACCGGTGCAGCCGGTTTTTTCAGCCGCGCGGCAGGCGTCTTCTGGCCCGCTATCAAGCAGCTGATTTTGCATGGAAAATCTTGACCAATTTGGCTTCTTGTCAAGTGCGTCAAAATGGTGAAAGGCCTCACCATTTTGGTGATTCAAACAATAATTATCTAAATATCAATAAGTTACAAAAGTTATAAGCTCATAAATTATTTTCTTGAACAATCCCAAATCACCATCTAGATTCCATTCTTGTCAGGTCTGACAGGATTGTAGGCTACCCTTCGATCACCGGCAGTCACTGGCGTATAACAATTCAAGAACCGGCCCAGACCGGTCAGCCTGCGAGGAAGACGGCATGTCCCTGTTGATCCGTGGTGCCACCGTGATCACCCACGAAGAGCGTTACACCGCCGATGTCCTATGTGTCGATGGCCTGATCGCGGCCATTGGCGCAAACCTCGAACCGCCCACCGACTGCGAAATCCTCGACGGCAGTGGCCAGTACCTGATGCCCGGCGGCATCGACCCGCACACCCACATGCAGCTGCCCTTCATGGGCACCGTGGCCAGCGAAGACTTCTTCAGCGGCACCGCTGCCGGCCTGGCCGGTGGTACCACCTCGATCATCGACTTCGTCATCCCCAACCCACAGCAGTCATTGCTGGAGGCCTTTCACACCTGGCGTGGCTGGGCGCAAAAGAGTGCTTCCGACTACGGCTTCCACGTCGCCATTACCTGGTGGAGCGAGCAGGTCGCAGAAGAGATGGGCGAGCTGGTGGCCAACCACGGGGTGAACAGCTTCAAGCACTTCATGGCATACAAGAACGCCATCATGGCGGCCGACGATACCTTGGTCGCGAGCTTCGAGCGCTGCCTGCAACTGGGCGCGGTGCCTACCGTGCATGCCGAGAACGGCGAGCTGGTCTACCACCTGCAGAAAAAGCTGCTGGCCCAAGGCCTGACCGGGCCAGAGGCACACCCGCTGTCGCGCCCTTCGCAGGTCGAAGGCGAGGCGGCCAGCCGGGCTATCCGTATTGCCGAAACCATCGGTACGCCGCTGTATGTGGTGCACATCTCGAGCCGCGAAGCGCTGGACGAGATCACCTACGCCCGGGCCAAAGGCCAGCCGGTGTACGGTGAGGTACTGCCAGGCCACCTGCTGCTCGACGACAGCGTCTACCGCAATCCGGATTGGGCCACGGCCGCAGGCTATGTGATGAGCCCACCCTTCCGCCCGCGGGAACACCAGGAAGCCCTGTGGCGCGGCCTGCAGTCGGGCAACCTGCACACCACCGCCACCGACCACTGCTGCTTCTGCGCCGAACAAAAGGCCATGGGCCGCGACGACTTCAGCCGCATCCCCAATGGCACCGCCGGTATCGAAGACCGCATGGCGGTGCTCTGGGATGCGGGGGTCAACAGTGGGCGCCTGTCGATGCAGGAGTTCGTCGCGCTGACCTCCACCAACACGGCCAAGATCTTCAACCTGTTCCCGCGCAAGGGCGCGATTCGCGTCGGTGCCGACGCCGACATGGTGCTGTGGGACCCGCAGGGCACGCGGACGATCTCAGCGCAAACCCACCACCAGCGCGTGGACTTCAACATTTTCGAAGGCCGCACCGTTCGCGGCATCCCCAGCCACACCATCAGCCAGGGCCGTGTGCTGTGGGCCGATGGCGATTTGCGCGCCGAACCTGGCGCCGGTCGTTACGTGGAGCGCCCGGCCTACCCCTCGGTGTACGAGGTGTTGGGCCGCCGCGCCGAGCAGCAGCGCCCGACACCCGTTCAGCGCTGAGCATTACCCGCACTGCACCTGCACTGCCGTACCGGCCCTGAAGAGGCCGGGCGGCGCCGTATTGCCGTTGACTGCCACATCCAAAAAAGAAAAGAGAGGCTACAACCGTGATCGATGCCCTGAACCACTTGCCGCGCCCCCGGGCCGGCGCCGACCAGCTGGCCGAGCGCTTCGGCGATCTCGCCCCTCCCCTCACCGCCCGCCAGGCCGCCGTCGAAAGCGCACGCTGCCTGTATTGCTACGACGCGCCCTGCGTCAATGCGTGCCCCAGCGAAATCGACATTCCCTCGTTCATCCACCGCATCAGTGACGAAAACCTGCAAGGCGCCGCCGAACGCATTCTCTCGGCCAATATCCTCGGCGGCAGTTGCGCCCGTGTCTGCCCGACCGAAATCCTCTGCCAGCAGGCCTGCGTACGCAACAACGCCCAGGAATGCGCGCCGGTACTGATCGGCCAGTTGCAACGCTATGCGCTGGACAACGCGCACTTCGCCGAGCACCCCTTCTCCCGCTCCCCCGCCACCGGCAAGCGCATCGCTGTAGTCGGCGCCGGCCCTGCGGGGTTGTCCTGTGCGCACCGCCTGGCCATGCATGGGCATGACGTGGTGGTGTTCGAAGCCTGCGAAAAAGCCGGTGGCCTCAACGAATACGGTATTGCCCGCTACAAACTGGTAGACGACTACGCCCAGCGCGAAGTGGAATTCCTGCTGGGCATCGGTGGCATCGAAATCCGCCACGGCCAACGCCTAGGTGACAACCTTGGCCTGGGCGAGCTGCGCGATCAATACGACGCGGTGTTCCTGGGCCTGGGCCTGAATGCGGTGCGCCAGCTCGGCTTGGCCGATGAAGAGGCTCCAGGGGTGCTCGCCGCCACGCAGTACATCCGCGAACTGCGCCAGGCCGATGACCTGAGCCAACTGCCGCTGGCCGACCGCTGCCTGGTGATTGGCGCCGGCAACACCGCCATCGACATGGCCGTGCAGATGAGCCGCCTGGGCGCCCGTGACGTCAACTTGGTGTACCGCCGCGGCCACGCCGACATGGGCGCCACCGATCACGAGCAAGACATCGCCAAGGCCAACCAGGTACGCCTGCACACCTGGGCGCGCCCCGAGGCGGTACTGCTGGACGATGCCGGCCAGGTGCGCGGCATGCGCTTCGCCCGCACCGAGCTTGCCGACGGGCGCCTGCGCGACACCGGCGAAACCTTCGAGCTGGCCGCCGATGCGATCTTCAAGGCCATCGGCCAACGCTTCGATGACGCCAGCCTCGCCGACCCCGTGGCGGCGCAACTGGCCCGCGACGGTGAACGCATCCGCGTCGACGCGCACATGCGCACCAGCCTGGCGGGCGTCTACGCGGGCGGCGACTGTACCGCCTTGGGCCAGGACCTCACCGTCCAGGCTGTGCAGCACGGCAAGCTGGCCGCTGAAGCCATCCATGCCCAACTCATGCTCAACGTGGAGGCAGCGTAAATGGCCGACTTGTCTATCGAATTTGCCGGCATCAAGGCACCCAACCCGTTCTGGCTGGCCTCGGCGCCACCCACCGACAAGGCCTACAACGTGGTCCGCGCCTTCGAGGCTGGCTGGGGCGGTGTGGTCTGGAAAACCCTGGGCGAGGACCCGGCGGCGGTCAACGTGTCGTCACGCTACTCGGCGCACTACGGCCCCAACCGCCAGGTGCAGGGGATCAACAACATCGAACTGATCACCGACCGCTCGCTGGAGATCAACCTGCGCGAGATCACCCAGGTGAAGAAGGACTGGCCCGACCGTGCGCTGATCGTGTCGTTGATGGTGCCGTGCGAGGAAGAGTCCTGGAAGTTCATCCTGCCTCTGGTAGAGGCCACGGGCGCTGATGGTATCGAGCTGAACTTCGGCTGCCCCCACGGCATGCCTGAGCGCGGCATGGGCGCGGCAGTCGGCCAGGTACCGGAATATGTGGAGATGGTCACCCGCTGGTGCAAGACCTATTGCGCCCTGCCGGTGATCGTAAAGCTCACGCCCAACATCACCGACATTCGCCAATCGGCCCGCGCCGCGCACCGTGGCGGGGCGGATGCGGTGTCGTTGATCAACACCATCAATTCGATCACCAGCGTGGACCTGGACCGCATGGTGGCCCACCCCATTGTCGGCGACCAGAGCACCCATGGCGGCTATTGCGGTTCGGCGGTCAAGCCGATCGCGCTCAACATGGTCGCGGAAATTGCCCGCGACCCGCAAACGCGCGGCTTGCCCATCTGTGGCATCGGCGGCATCGGCAACTGGCGAGACGCGGCCGAGTTCATTGCCCTGGGCAGTGGCGCCGTGCAGGTGTGCACGGCAGCGATGCTGCACGGCTTCCGCATTGTCGACGACATGAAAGATGGCCTGGCGCGCTGGATGGACCAGCATGGGCACCGCAACCTGGAAGCGTTCAGAGGCCAGGCGGTGGGGCACACCACTGACTGGAAGTACCTGGACATCAACTACAAGTCAGTGGCGCACATTGACCAGGATGCCTGCATTGGGTGCGGGCGCTGCCATATCGCCTGCGAAGACACCTCGCACCAGGCCATTGCCAGCACGGCCAAGGCCGACGGTACGCACGTCTACAGCGTGATCGAGGAGGAATGCGTGGGCTGCAACCTGTGCCAGATCACCTGCCCGGTGGAAAACTGCATCGACATGGTGGCGCAGGATACCGGCAAGCCTTACCTGAACTGGACGCAGGATCCGCGTAACCCCTATCGCGAGGCGAGCTGAGGCTGAAAAGGCCGGGGCCGCTGCGCGGCCCCAACTCTGGTCAAACCACCGCCGTCTCATGCAGGTACACCCACACCACCCGCTGCTCGCCACACTCAACAATCGCCAACGAATACCGCGCAGTCTCCTGCCCCTGCAAGCGGTGGGTCTCCTTGTAGCGCACCGCCACACTCGCACCCGCCTGCCACACTACCTGCACGTCGCTGACCTCGATTTCCAGCCCTGGCCGGGCGCCGCTCCCCCGCTCGAACAACTGCCCCACCTGCTGGCGATCAACAATCGCGCCCATCGTGGTGACCATACTGAAGTTGTCGGCAAACACCGCCATCAACTCGCTGCGAAGTGCCTCGGTCTGCGCAGCGGGCCGGGTGAATACGGCATGGATCAGATCATGTACATCGTGGATGCTGCGTACAGCCCGTTCACTCAAGGTCATATTCAAGGTTCCAACCCAATGCCGCGCAGGATGACACTGGTCACCGTCTGCACCGCGTTTTCAAACGCCCTGTCCGACAACGCCTCGCCGCCATTGAGCAACGCCACCTGATAACCGAAGTCCGCATAGTGCTGGGTCGATGCCCAAATCATGTACAGCAGTGCAGAAGGCTCCACCGGCAGGATGCGCCCCTCTTCCACCCAACGGCGGATCTTGGCCTCCTTCAGCTTTGCCCACGGCACGAGGCTTTCGTCCAGGCTCACACCCAGCACAGGCGCCCCGTGCAGCATTTCTTCAGCCCAGATCTTGGAACCCAGCGAGCGCGAGCGCGAGTGGCCCATCTTGGCCCGGATGTAACTGGTGAGCACCACCCGCGGGTCATCGAAATTTTCGAAGCACAGCGCGTCCTGCTTCCACACGTCCAGCAGGTCCTGCAGCACCGCGCGGAACAGTTCGTCCTTGGTACTGAAGTAGTAATGCAGGTTGGAGCGCGGCAACTCAGCCTGTTCGGCGATATCGCCCATGGAGGTAGCGCCGTAGCCTTTTTCGGCGAATACCTTTTCTGCTGCCTGAAGAATCTTCTCGATATTGCGCCGACGGATCTCGATCTTGTGGTTGGCCATTAAGGTTGGGCCGTCCACACCGCCAGTTCATAGCCGTCCGGGTCCACGAAATGGAACCGGCGGCCCCCCGGGAACGCAAACGTCGCCCGGCTGATCACCGCCCCCGCCGCCTCGATCCGCTGCTGCGTTGCCTGCAGATCGTCCGCATACAGGATGACCAGCGGGCCACCCGGGCGCACCGGCTCACCCGTGGTAAAGCCCCCGGTCAGGCGACCATCGCTGAACTCCGTGTAACTGGGCCCGTAATCGGTGAAACGCCAGCCGAACACGCTGCCGTAAAAAGCCTTGCTCCGTGCGATATCGCCGACGTTGAATTCGATGTTGTCGATCTGCCGATCGTGGCCACGAACGCTCATGCATAGTCCTTGCTGAGAGAGGTAATTGCCCCAGTCTACTCCGGTCGTTTCGCCCAATCGAATCAGGCAGCCTGGAACAATCGCGTGACCACGGGCTGCTGACGGTGACGCGCTTGCCAAATGTCGTAATCGGCCTGGATGGCAAGCCAGAGCCTGGCCGTACTGATACCGGCCATTTCCAGGCGTAATGCGAGGTCTGGAGACATTGCGGCACGGCCATGCAACACCCGAGAAAGCGCTTCACGCGAGAACCCCAGGTGCGACGCAAAGGCTTTCACCGTCAGGCCCAACGCCGGCAGAACGTCCTCACGCAAGGTTTCGCCGGGGTGTGGCGGATTGTGCAAAGGCATGATCAGCCCTCCTGTTCAGTGATAATCAAGGTAATCAACCAGTTCGACATCCGAACCCACAAAACGAAAAATCAGCCGCCAGTTACCCGAAACACTGACTGACCAGAAGCCCGATAACTCACCCTTTAGTGGGTGCAACTGCCATCCCGGCAGGCTCAAATCCTGCGCAGTCATGGCCCGGTCGAGGAACTGCAACTGACGCTTCAAGCGATTGGCATGAGTGGCCTGGATCCCTCGGGTGTTGCCTGTTTCATGAAGAATTCTCAATCCCTTGTGTCGAAAACTGATGATCATGGGTAGCTCGCCGCGTCCATTTGGGAGACAGGCATAGCGTGACCCTATACATCACACATGGCAAAGTATCATATGTGACGTCATGCGTCACACACTGATTGAGACCAGAACACATGCAGGTAGCACACTATCCACACCGCGCCCGGTCCCGCGCCGGGCACTGCGCACGGTGCAGGTTCAGTGCCGTGTTGATGATGCCGATATGGCTGAACGCCTGTGGGAAGTTGCCCAACATTCGCTTGCCGGCCGGGTCGTACTGTTCCGCCAGCAAACCGAGGTCGTTGCACAGGCCGCTCAGCCGTTCGTACAAGGCTTGCGCCTGCGCTTGCCGGCCCAGTAGGACATAGACGTCGGCGAGCCAGAACGAACACACCAGGAAGGTGCCCTCGCCCGGGGTCAGGCCATCGCTGCAGCTGTCGGTGTCATAGCGCAACAGCAAGCCATTTTTCAGCAGTCGCTGCTCGATTTCCTGCAGGGTGCGCAGAAAACGAGGGTCATCCGCAGGCAAAAAACCGGTCAAGGCGATGTGCAGCAGGCTGGCGTCCAACTCGTTGGCGCCATAGGCCTGCACGAAAAATGTGCCGCTGGGGTCCAGCCCGTTCTCACACACTTCCCGATGGATCTCATCCGCCACCTGGCGGTAATGTCGCCCGCGTGCGCGGTCTTCTTCGGTGGTGTCAGCCAAGCCTGCGGCGCGGTCGAATGCCACCCAGGCCATCACCTTGGAGTGCACGAAATGCTGCCTGCCGCCGCGCACTTCCCAGATCCCTTCATCGGGCTCGCGCCAGATGCGCTCGACATACGGCAGGATCAACCGGGCAATCGCGGCGCTGCGTGGGTGGCGGGGCAAACCGCCTTTGATTGCCTGGCTCATGGCATCGGCCAGCTCGCCGTAGATATCCAGCTGCCGCTGCCCCGACGCCGCGTTGCCCACCCGCACCGGCTGCGAGTGCTCGTAACCGGCCAACCACGGCAAGGTGTATTCCTGCAGGTCGCGCTCGCCGGCCAGGCCGTACATGATCTGCATCTGCTCGGGGTTGCCGGCGACCGAACGCAGCAACCATTCACGCCAGGCCTGGGCTTCGTCGAAGTAGCCAAGGTTCATGAACGCCAACAAGGTCATGGTGGCGTCACGCAGCCAGCAGAAGCGGTAGTCCCAGTTGCGTTCACCGCCGATACGTTCGGGCAGCGACGTGGTAACCGCGGCAACGATCCCGCCGGTGGGCGCGTAGGTCATCGCCTTGAGCGTGAGCAGCGAACGACGCACCAGGGCGGTATAAGGGCCGACCTCCGGGCAGCGGGCGGCAAAAGCCTGCCATTGGTCGATGGTTTGCCCCAGCGCGGTGTCGACATCGCAATCGGGCTGAACAGGCAGGTGCGAGGGCTGGTGGCGCAGGCTGAAGACCTGGCGTTCACCGGCACGCACGCGAAAACGTGCAACGGTGTGGTGGTCGCGGGCATGCGGGGGCACGGTGCTGCTGAGGATCAGCCGGTCTGGGCCGGCGACGGCGCTGAGGGTCAAGGGCGCGAGCCGTTCCACCCACGGCACGCTGCGGCCGTAGTCGAAACGCATCACCAGGTCCATTTCGAAGTTGGTTTCGCCAGCAAGGCCTTCGACGATGCGGATGACCGAGTTGACCTCGCCCAAAGGCATCAAGTCCAACACGCGGGCCCGGCCTGAGGCGGTGACCCAGGTGGTCTCCAGCACCAGGGTGTCTTCCAGGTATTGCCGGCTGGTGTGTTCGACCGGGTCGCAGGGGGCCAGGCGCCAACGGCCGTTTTCTTCGTTGCCTAGCAGCGCTGCGAATACCGCTGGGGCGTCGAAGCGGGGTAGGCACAGCCAGTCGAGCGAGCCATCCCGGCTGACCAGGGCGGCGCTGCGGCAATTGCCGAGCAGGGCGTAGTCTTCGATAGCTGCGGGCATTGGGTCTCCTTTCGTTGAGCCGGCACAGGCAATACCGTTTGATCAGGTCACCCCAGGCGGTGCCATTCCCGCTTGTCCCGGGTCAGCAGTTCATTGCCTGCCTCGGGCCCATCCTCACCCGCCGGGTACTCATGCACTTCCCCTTCCTTGGCCCAGGCATCGAGAAACGGCTGCACCGCGCGCCAGCCGTTCTCGATGTTGTCGGCGCGCTGGAACAACGTCTGATCGCCGGTCAAGCAGTCGTAGATCAGCGTCTCGTAGCCCGTCGCCGGGGTCATCTTGAAGAAGTCCTTGTAGGCAAAGCCCAGCTCGACGTTCTCCATCACCAGCTCCGGCCCTGGGCGCTTGGCCTGCAAGTCGAACCACATGCCCTCATTGGGCTGGATCTGGATTTTCAGGTAGTTGGGCTTGGGCCGTTCCAGCTCCGATTCGCGAAACTGCGCATACGGCGCAGGCTTGAAGCAGATGGCGATCTCGGTGTCGCGTACGCTCATGCGCTTGCCGGTACGCAGGTAGAACGGCACGCCGGCCCAGCGCCAGTTGTCGATCATCACCTTCAGCGCCACGTAGGTTTCGGTCTGGCTGTTTTCCGCTACGTTGGCCTCCTGGCGGTAACCGGCCAAGCGCTTGCGCCCCTGCTTGCCAGCGCTGTACTGACCACGCACGGAGTTCTTCAGCGCCATCTTCGTCGACCACGGGCGAATAGCGCCGATCACCTTGGCTTTTTCGCCACGCACCGCATCAGCGCCAAAGGCGGCCGGTGGCTCCATGGCGACCATCGCCAACAGCTGGAACAAGTGGTTGGGGACCATGTCGCGCAGGGCCCCGGTGTTGTCATAGAACGCACCCCGGGTCTCGACGCCAACGGTCTCGGCGGCGGTAATTTGCACATGATCGATGTAGTGGTTGTTCCAGAACGACTCGAACAGGCCGTTGGAGAAGCGGCTGACCAGGATGTTCTGCACCGTCTCTTTACCCAGGTAATGGTCGATGCGGTAGATCTGCCGCTCGCCCATCACCTTCAGCAAACAGGCGTTGAGCGCCTCGGCGCTGGCAAGGTCGGTCCCGAAAGGTTTCTCCACCACGACCCGACGGAAGCCCCCGCCGGACTCGTCGAGCAAACCGGCCTGGCCCAGGCGTTGGGCCACTTCGGGGAAGAAGCGCGGGGATGTCGCCAGGTAGAAAATTGCGTTGCCATGCCGGGTCGCGTCAATGCGCTTGGCGATGGCCTGGTAAGTGGTCGGGTCCAGGAAGTCGCCGGTCTGGTAGTCGAGCTGTTTGGCCAGGCGCGCCCAGAGCTTCTCGTCCAGGCACTTGGCGCCACCCTCACTGCCCTTGTCCCGCTCGAGCATAAAGGCGTGCAGACGGTCGGCGAACGCTTCGGCAGTGGCCGCGTTGTGGTCGACACCGACAATGCGCAGGTTGCGGTCCAGCAACCCGTCGCGGCTAAGGTTGTACAGCGCCGGCATCAGCAGGCGCTTGACCAGGTCGCCATTGGCGCCAAACAGAAACAAGGTACAAGGCGGTGCGGCAGGGATCGTCTGTTTAGTCATTCGCCTTTCTTCTCGACATGGCCACCGAAGCCCAGGCGCATGGCCGAGAGGATCTTGTCACCGTAAGTACCCTGCTGCTGGCGCGAACGGAAGCGGGCAAACAGCGCGCTGGACAGCACGGGCACTGGCACGGCTTGCTCAACGGCGGCGTCGATGGTCCAACGCCCTTCGCCACTGTCCGACACCGAACCACTGAACTGCGCCAACTGCGGGTCGGCCACCAAGGCGTCAGCGGTGAGGTCGAGCAGCCAGGAGGTGACCACACTGCCGCGACGCCAGACCTCAGCGATTTCGGCCACGTTGAGGTCAAAACGCTGCTCTTCCGGCAACTCGTTGCCGCCTTTGCTGCGCAGCAAATCGAAGCCTTCGGCGTAGGCCTGCATCAGGCCGTATTCGATGCCGTTGTGAACCATTTTCACGTAGTGACCGGCGCCGGGCGGGCCTGCGTGAATGTAGCCATGCTCAGCGCGCTGGTGCTCACCCTCGCGGCCATGGGTACGCGGGATGTCACCAACGCCGGGGGCCAACGCCTTGAACAGCGGCTCCAGGCGTTCGAACACGTCCTTTTCGCCACCGATCATCATGCAGTAGCCACGGTCCAGCCCCCACACGCCACCCGAGGTACCGACATCCAGGTAATGCAGGCCGCGCTTGGCCAATTCGCCAGCACGGCGCATGTCATCTTTATAGAAAGTGTTGCCACCGTCGATGATCGCATCGCCCGGTTCCAGCAGCTCGGCCAGTTGGGCGATGGTCTGCTCGGTTGGCTCCCCGGCCGGCAGCATCACCCACACCGCGCGCGGTGCCTTGAGCTTCTGTACCAGTGCACCGAGGTCGTGCGCACCTTGGGCGCCCTCGCCCTCCAGCCCCACGATGGCGTCACGGTTGCGGTCGTGCACCACGGTGCGGTGGCCGGCGCGCATCAGGCGCCTTGCAATATTGCCGCCCATGCGGCCCAGCCCGACGATTCCCAGTTGCATGAGCCGATGCTCCCTTTGCGAAATAGATGACGACTACAGTTCAGCGTTTCAGATTAGTCCAGCGTACCGCCGAAGGGTTCAGCGACGAACGGCAAGACCACGATAAACAAAAAAGTTCCCACGGGCGGTGAAAGAATTCAGAATGCGCCCCGCGTGAAGCGACTACGCTTTATCTGTCACCAGCCAAAACCGCGAGGTGTGTTCATGGGTACTTTGATGCCTGCTGCTCCAACCCAGACCCTCTATGTGTCCGTGCGCCGTGATGAGCTGCGCAAATTGAAAGACGAACGTGACCAACTCCGCCAGCAGGTCGCTCAGTTGCACAGAATGCTCGAGCAAGCACGCGGCGGCGAGAACGTCGTCACGCTCTGATTCACCCCCTCCTCCAGTGGGAGCTGAATAGCTCCCACGCTGCTACACCACCCCCTCTCTAAACCTCCGTTAGCACGCACCAAAATGGCGCACTCGTTTGCCTTGCGCGACCCAATGATGCATGTCGAAAGCCCCGTGCCCCACCCTTGATCACCCGTGTTCACATCCGGTCACATTCGCCAACGTTTGCGTCTAAATCAGCCATAACGAAAGTGACCAGTGGGTCACCTTTTTTACTTCTTCTCTCCTACACTCAGCTTTCGGCCCGCCATTTGCTCAGAGGAAGAGTGACGTAGAAAAGTCGAACTTTCACAAACGGCGGTGGGTCAGGAATTAAGTAGGGCACGTGCAAAGGGGGCTTCCCCAGCCAGGGCCCGCCAACCCCAATCAGTCCAATCGCCGTCGGCCGGAATGCTGATCGCGTTGAGCCTGTGCGCACGACTCAGGGGCATGGATAGCACTACACAGTTTTGTATTAGAGAGAACCAACACGAGATAACACCACGGGTGCCAGCACCCGGCCAAGCATAGGGACGGAGAGAAGTATGATCAGTGCCGCTGTCGAGCCTCACGTAGATTCATTCAACCCGGACAACCGCGAGCCGCTTACCCCGGATTTCGCCACGACAGGCAAGGCACCCGGCGCCCAGCGCCAGCACAACCCAAACAAACGCAAGATTCTGTTCGTCACCTCGGAGATCGCCGACCTGGTCAAGACCGGCGGCCTGGGCGATGTTTCCGCTGCCCTGCCCCGCGCCTTGGCGCATTTGCATGATGTACGGGTACTGATCCCCGGCTACCGCCAGGTGATGGAAAGCGACAACCCGATTCACATTGTCGGCGAACTGGGCGGCCATGCGGCGCTGCCGCCGTGCAAGATCGGGCGTATGGACCTGGCCGACGGCCTGGTCATCTATGTGTTGATCTGCCCTGAGTTGTACCAGCGTGACGGCACTCCCTATGGTGCCAACAATGGTCGCGACTGGCCCGATAACCACATCCGCTTCGCCCGCCTGGGCCTGGCCGCCGCCGAAATTGCCGCAGGCGAAGGCATGATCCACTGGAAGCCCGAAGTGGTTCACGCCCACGACTGGCCCGCCGGCCTGGCCCCGGCCTACATGCATTGGCGCGGGCTGAATACGCCGACCCTGTTCACTATTCACAACCTGGCCTACCAGGGCGTTTATAGCCGTGGCTGCAGCCCGGAACTGGCAATCCCCGAGCATGCCATGCAGCAGGAAGGCATGGAGTTCTACGGCAAGCTGTCGTTCCTCAAGGCGGGCCTGGCCTACTCCAGCCACATCACCACGGTCAGCGCCACCTATGCCCGGGAAATCACCACACCGGAGTTTGGCTGCGGCCTGGATGGTTTCCTCTCGGCCAAGGCCCAGCAAGGCCTGCTGGGCGGCATCCCCAACGGCATTGACGAAAGCTGGGATTCGGCCACCGACAAACACCTGCAACACAACTTCAGCATCAACGACTGGGCCGGCAAGGCGCGTAACGCCGAAGCGGTGCGCCAGCTGTTCGAGCTGGAACCTTCCGAAGGGCCGTTGTTTGCCGTGGTTTCGCGCCTGGTCTACCAGAAAGGCCTGGACCTGACCCTGGGCGTGGCCGACTACATCGTCGAGCAAGGCGGGCAGATCGCGATCATCGGCCGTGGCGAGCCGGAAGAAGAACAGGCCATGCGCGAACTGGCGCTGCGTCACCCAGGCCGCATCG
The DNA here is from genome assembly GCF_024748985.1 of Pseudomonas sp. B21-031. Lineage (NCBI taxonomy): Bacteria > Pseudomonadati > Pseudomonadota > Gammaproteobacteria > Pseudomonadales > Pseudomonadaceae > Pseudomonas > Pseudomonas sp. B21-031. The sequence continues at coordinate 3,935,105 of NZ_CP087181.1, forward strand.
GCGTGCGCATCGGCTTCAACGAAACCGACGCCCGGCGCATGTTCGCCGGCAGTGATTTCCTGCTGATGCCCTCGCGCTATGAGCCGTGCGGCCTCAGCCAGATGTACGCGCAGCGCTTCGGTTCGCTGCCGGTGGCGCGTAATACCGGTGGCCTGGCCGATACCATCGAGTGCGGTGTCACCGGCTTTCTGTTCAACGAATCGACCATCGAGAGCTACCGCGAGGCGCTCAGCCGCGCCTTCTATGTCTACGGCAAGAAAGACCTGCTCAACGCCATGCGCTGCCTGTCGATGACCCAACCGTTCAACTGGTGCCAGGCGGTGGAACCCTACGCCCGCCTTTACGAGGACTTGGTCAAGCAGGCACAGGTCAGCCATTACTGAGCGGAGAACCGAAGATGCACAGGCATGGCGCACACTTGCTGGACGCCACGTCGGCGCGCTTCGCCCTCTGGGCGCCGGATGCGCGCAGCGTGAGCGTGGAACTGGAGCAGCAGCCTGCTGTAGAACTGCTGCCCGACAATGATGGCTGGTACACAGGCGTTGCCCCGTGTCAGGCCGGTGATCGGTATCGTTACCGGGTCGACGGCACATTGCGGGTCGCCGACCCCGCGTCGCGCTACCAGCCCGAAGGGGTGCAAGGGCCCAGCGAAGTGGTGGATGTTGCCAGCTATGCCTGGCAACACCCCTGGCAGGGCCGACCGTGGCATGAGGCCGTCATCCAGGAATTGCACGTCGGCGTGCTGGACGGTTACACCGGGGTTGCCCGGCAGTTGCCGCGCCTGGCCGAAATCGGCATCAGCGCCATCGAGCTGATGCCGTTGGGGCAGTTCCCGGGCGAACGCAATTGGGGTTATGACGGCGTGCTGCCGTTCGCGCCGCAAAACACCTACGGCAGCCCGCAGCAGCTGTGCGCGCTGGTCGACAAGGCACACGGCGAAGGGCTGATGGTGCTGGTGGACGTGGTCTACAACCACTTCGGCCCGGAGGGTAATTACCTGCACCAGTACGCCAGCCCGTTCTTTCGCGAAGACCGGCAAACGCCTTGGGGCGCGGCGATCGACTTCCGCCGCGCAGAAGTGCGGGAGTTTTTCATCCAAAACGCCCTGATGTGGCTGTGCGACTACCGCTGCGACGGCCTGCGCCTGGATGCGGTGCATGCCATCGACCAGCCGGACTTTCTGGTCGAGCTGGCGCAACGGGTGCGTGCTGCCGTGGCGCCCGGCCGGCATATCTGGCTGGTGCTGGAGAACGAGCACAACCAAGCCTTTTTGCTGGAGCAGGGTTTCGATGCCCAGTGGAACGACGACGGCCACAACGCCCTGCACGTGCTGCTCACCGGCGAGACCGAAGGCTACTACGCCGACTACAAACAGCGCCCCATCGACCAGTTGGCCCGCTGCCTGTCGGAAGGCTTCGTGTTCCAGGGCCAGGCCAACCGCCATGGCACACCGCGTGGCGAGCCAAGCGGGCATCTTGAGCCCAGCGCATTCGTGCTGTTCTTGCAAAACCACGACCAAATCGGCAATCGCGCACTGGGTGAGCGCCTGACCCGCCTCTGCCCGCCGCAGGCGTTGCGGGCAGCCACCGGCCTGTTGCTGCTGGCGCCAATGATCCCGTTGTTGTTCATGGGCGAGGATGATGGCAGTTGCAGCCCCTTCCTGTTCTTTACCGACTTCCATGACGAACTGGCCGATGCGGTGCGCGAAGGCCGGCGCGGTGAGTTCGCCCACTTCGCCGCGTTCGCCGACCCCGAGCAGCGTGAACGCATCCCCGACCCCAATGCCGCGCAAACCTTCGCTTCGTCACGGCCGCAAAACACGGACGTCATTGCCGGTTGGCATGGCCTCTATCACCAGTTGCTCGACTTGCGCCGCCGCCACGTCATCCCGCACTTGCCGGGCAGCCGCGCGTTGGGCGCTGACGTGCACGGCGACAAAGCGCTGACCGCGCGCTGGCAGCTGGGCGACGGCAACACCTTGCGCATTGACCTCAACCTGGCCGCAAGCCCCCAAGCCGTCGCGCTGCCGCCCGCCGAAAGCCGGCTGTTCGACAGCAGTGACACCCGCCACCCCGATACGTCCCTGGCCGCGTACAGCTGCGTGGTCAGCCTGCTTCCCCCTGGCCAGGAGCGCCCATGAGCGAAACCGCCCTGCACCGTTTGGCGGCCCGCGTCGGGCTTAGCCGCGACTGGATCGATGCCAATGCCCGGCCGCAGCAAGTCAGCGATGACGTACTGCGCAATGTCCTCGAAGGCCTGGGCCACCCCGCCGCCGACGAAAACGCCATCCAAGCCAGCCTGCGCGCCGTGGAGGCCGCCGAAGACAGCGAACACCTGCCGCCCTTGTTGACCGTTGAGCTTGGCCAACCCCTGGCGCTGGGCCGCTACTTCAGCGCCAACAGCACCGTGCGTTGCACATTGGAAGACAACAGCCAGCGCACCCTCACCCTGGACAACCAGGGGCGCCTGCCTGCCGAGCTGCCCCTCGGCTACCACGCACTGGCGATCGACGGCCGCACCTGCACCGTGGCCGTGGCGCCTTCACGCTGCTACAGCCTGGCCGACAGCGTGGCGCAACCACCCCCACGCTGTTGGGGCCTGGCCGTGCAGTTGTACAGCCTGCGGCGCACTGGCGATGGTGGCTATGGCGACTGCCTGGCACTGGAACAACTGGCGCGCACCGCCGCCGAGCGCGGCGCCGATGCCTTGGCGATCAGCCCGATTCACGCGCTGTCAGCCATCGACCAGGAGCACTACAGCCCCTACTCGCCGTCCAGCCGCCTGTTGCTCAATACCCTCTATGCCAGCCCGGCTGCCCTGTTCGGCGAGCGCGCCGTGCGCATGGCGATCGAAGCCTGCGGCTTGGAACAGGTGCTCGAAGACCTGGAGCAGCAGCCACTGGTCGACTGGCCGCGCGCCGCTGCCGCTCGTCTGCGCCTGCTCGAAGCCCTGTACCAGGACTTCAGCCAGGGCGACCACCCGCTGCGCAAGGACTTCGACAGCTACCGCACGGCCGCCGGCCAAGCCCTGGAACACCATTGCCGCTTCGAAGTGTTGCAAGCGCAAGCGGTGGAGCATGGCCTGGGCGCCGACTGGCGCAATTGGCCCCGCGCCTGGCACGACCCTTACCACCCCGAAGTCGAGGCCTTCGCCAGCGCCTACCCGGCCAAGGTCGAGTTCCACGCCTTTTGCCAGTGGTTGACCGAACGTAGCCTGCAACGCGCCCAAGAGGCCGCACGAGGCAATGGCATGTCGGTCGGCCTGATCGCCGACCTGGCGGTGGGTGCCGACGGCGCCGGCAGCCAGGCCTGGAGCCGCCAGGACGAGTTGCTGGCCAACCTAAAAGTCGGCGCGCCGCCCGACATTCTCAACCGTTCGGGGCAGGACTGGGGCATTTGCGCGTTCTCGCCCGAAGGCCTTAAACGCAACGGCTACCGCGCGTTCATCGAGATGCTGCGGGCCAACCTCGCCCACGCCGGCGGCCTGCGCATCGACCACGTCATGGGCCTGCGCCGGCTGTGGTTGATCCCGCGTGGCGCCAAACCCAGCGAAGGCGCTTACCTGAACTACCCGCTCGACGACCTGCTGCGTCTGCTGGCGCTGGAATCGGTTCGGCACCAGGCGGTCATCCTCGGCGAAGACCTTGGTACCGTGCCCGAAGGCCTGCGCGAACAGCTGGCCGACAAGGCCGTGCTGGGCATGCGCGTGCTGCCTTTCGAGCAGACCCAACCTGGCCACTTCAAGGCCATTCTCGACTGGCCCGACAGCGCCCTGGCCACCACCGGCACCCATGACCTGGCGCCGCTGGCCGGCTGGTTGGAAAACCGTGACATCGACTGGTGCCATCGCCTGCACTTGATCGATGCCGCCACCGAACTGCACTGGCGCCACGACCGGCAGAAAGAACACAACGGCCTGCGTCGCACCCTGGAGGCCAATTACGGCCCGCTACCCGATAACGACGCCGTGATCGACGCCGCCATCCGCTACGTCGGCCACACCCGCGCCCCGCTGGTACTGGTGCCCCTCGAAGACCTGCTGGGCTGCGACGAGCAACCCAACCTGCCTGGCACCACCGCAGGCCACCCCAACTGGCGCCGACGCTTTGCCCTGCCGGTGCGCGAACTGCTCGACGATGAAGACGCCGCACGGCGCCTGGAACTGCTGGCCCAGGCCCGCGAACAAGCCTGGGAGCGTGACCGATGAAACCCCTGACCGCGACCTTACGCCTGCAATTTCACAGCGACTTCACCCTTGACCACGCGGTGCCGCTGGTGCCGTACTTCGCCCAGTTGGGCATCAGCCACCTGTATGCCTCGCCGATCCTCAAAGCCCGCGCCGGCTCACGCCATGGCTACGATGTGGTCGACCCGACCCAGGTCAACCCGGAGCTCGGCGGCGAGGCGGCCCTGCAGCGTCTGGTCGCCGCCCTGCGCCAGCACGGCATGGGGCTGATCCTCGACACTGTGTCCAACCACATGGCTGTGGGCGGTGCCGACAACCCCTGGTGGCAAAGCCTGCTGGCCTGGGGCCGGCGCAGCCCGTATGCGGAGTTTTTCGACATTCAGTGGCACTCCAGCGACCCGCTGCTGGCCGGCCAATTACTGCTGCCCTTCCTCGGCAGCGACTACGGCGCGGCCTTGAAGCAAGGCGAGATCCCGCTGACCTTCGACAAGCAGCACGGCGTGCTGGAAGTTGCCCATTACGACCATCGCTTCCCGATCTGCCCAATCGACTATGGCTGGATCCTTGCGCAAAGCCCTGAGCCGGCCTTGCAGGCGTTGGCTGCGCATTTCACCGCGCTGAGCGACAGTGCCCAACCGCTGAACGATGCCCTGCCCTTGCAGGCTGAGCTGGCGCGCCTGGTAAACGACGGCGCCGACCTCGAATCGGCGCTGATCGCGTTCGATAGCCGCAGCGAGGCCGGCCTCAAACGCCTGCACCTGCTGCTTGAACGCCAGACCTATCGCCTGGCCAGCTGGCGTACCGCCGCCGACGACATCAACTGGCGGCGCTTCTTCGACATCAACGAGCTGGGCGGCCTGCGGGTCGAGCGCGCAGCGGTGTTCGAGGCCACCCACGCCAAGCTGTTCGAGCTGATCGAGCGCGGCCTGGTGGATGGCCTGCGCATCGACCATATCGACGGCCTGGCCGACCCCCGCGGCTATTGCCGCAAACTGCGCCGCCGGGTCGACAGCCTGTTGGCGCGGCGGCCACTGAACGCGGCGCTGGAACACTTCCCCCTCTACGTGGAAAAAATCCTCGGCGCCGACGAGCACCTGCACCAGGACTGGCTTACCGACGGCACCACCGGCTACGAGTTCATGAACCAGGTCTCGCTGTTGCAGCATGACCCGGCCGGCGAGGCGCCATTGACCGAACTGTGGGCCAACGTCAGCGAGCGCCCAGACTTCCCCGAGGAAGTGCGCCTGGCACGCCACCTGGTGCTCAATGCCAGCCTGGCCGGTGACTGCGAATCGGTGGCCCAGGCCTTGCTGCAGGTGGCCCGCGACGACCTGATGACGCGTGACCTGACCCTGGGCGCGATCCGCCGGGCGTTGCAGGCGCTGGTCGCGCACTACCCGGTGTACCGCACCTACTTCAACGCCTGCGGCCGCCCTGCCGAGGATGAAGCCTTCTTCCAGCAAGCCCTGGCCAATGCCCGCCAAGACCTCAGCGAGGCGGACTGGCCGCTGCTCGACCAGCTCGAACAGTGGCTCGGTGGCCAGCCCTGGCGCCGCCTGCCGCCTGGCCGGCCACGCAAGCACTTGCGCCATGCCTGTGTGCGCTTCCAGCAATTGACCGCGCCCAGCGCCGCCAAGGCGGTGGAAGACACCGCGTTCTACCGCAGCGCCCGGTTGCTGTCGCGCAACGATGTGGGCTTCGAGGCCGAGCGTTTCAGCGCAGGCAGCGAAGTGTTCCACAACGAAGCCCAACGGCGCCTGCGCGACTTCCCCGACAACCTGCTGGCCACCGCCACCCACGACCACAAGCGCGGCGAAGACACCCGCGCCCGCCTGGCCGTGCTCAGCGAACGCGGCCCGTGGCTGGCCAGCCGGGTGGAGCATTGGCGCGAGTTGGCGGCGCCGCTGCGGGCGCAACTGGATGACGGCCTGGCCCCCAGCCCTGGCGATGAGCTGATGCTGCTGCAGACGTTGCTGGGCAGTTGGCCGCTAAACCTGGACACGCACGATAACGGCGCCCTGCGCCAGTACGCCGAGCGCCTGCGGCAATGGCAACAGAAGGCCCTGCGTGAAGCCAAGTTGCGCAGCAGCTGGAATGCCCCGAACGAAGCCTACGAGGCCGCCTGCGCCAGCTACATCGACGGCCTTCTGCTGGATGACGAGAACCAGCAGTTGCGCAAGTCCGTGGCCGATGCCGCCCAGCTCATCGCCTGCCCTGGCGCACTCAATGGGTTGGTCCAGGCGCTGTTGCGCATGACCGTGCCCGGCGTGCCCGACCTGTACCAGGGTAACGAATACTGGGACTTCAGCCTGGTCGACCCGGACAACCGCCGCCCCGTCGATTACGCGCTCAGGCGCCGCACCCTGGACGACGCCACAGCCCCCGCCGAGCTGCTGGCGCACTGGCGCGACGGCCGCATTAAACAGGCCTTGATCGCGCGGGTGCTGGACTGCCGCCAGGCGCATGCTGAGCTGTTCCGGCGTGGCGCCTACCTGCCGCTGACCGTGCAAGGCAGGCATGCCGACAAGGTGCTGGCGTTTGCCCGCCTGGGTGACGACGAACGCGCCATTGTCATTGCGCCACGCCTGGCCAGCAGCCTGCTCGGCGGCGCCCCTACACCGTTGATCCCGGCACATAACTGGGACGACACCCGGCTGATACTGCCGTTTGCCTTGTCGCCTGCCAACTCGACGGGACTTTTCCCCAGTGCCGCGGTCAGCCCTACAAAGGAGCTGCTGTTGAGCGCCGTACTGTCGGAATTTCCGGTCAATGTGTTGATACAACAATCTTGAGCATCAGGAGCGTCATGATGAGTGTCGATGAGAAACGTATTCGTGAATTTGCCTACCAGATCTGGGAATCGGAAGGTAAGCCTGTGGGTGAGGAGGAACGCCACTGGGAGATGGCGCGCAAGCTTGCCGAAGCTGAAGCACTTGCCCCCAAGGCAGCACCGCGTAAGAAAGCCGCGGCCAAGCCGAAGGCCCCCGCCGAGCCCAAGGTGGCCGCGTTGCCTGGGGTAAAACCAGCCGCTGCGAAAAAGCCCAGAGCGGTGAAAAAGCCCTCTGCCGGTTAAACCTGCACCGGCCTCTTCGCGGGTAAACCCGCTCCCACAGGACCATAACAGCCTGATGTGTAGTGGTGGTCCTGTGGGAGCGGGCTTGCCCGCGAAGAGGCCAGCACAGAACCACACAGAACCAAAGCCCCCTTCCACCACGGTCACTCGAGGACTGCCATGAGCCCCCGTACCCCGAAAAAAACCCGCTCGGTCGCCCCCTCGCGCATTCGCGAAGGCATGCCCTTCCCCCTCGGCGCCACCTGGGACGGGCTTGGGGTCAACTTCGCCCTGTTCTCGGCCAACGCCACCAAGGTCGAGCTGTGCCTGTTCGACTCCACCGGCGAGCAGGAAATCGAACGCATCGAGCTGCCGGAATACACCGACGAGATCTACCACGGCTACCTGCCCGATGCGCACCCGGGGCTGGTCTACGGCTACCGCGTCTACGGCCCCTACGAGCCCGAGAACGGCCACCGTTTCAACCCCAACAAGCTGCTGATCGACCCGTACGCCAAACAATTGGTCGGCAGCCTGAAATGGTCCGAGGCACTGTTCGGCTACACCATCGGCCACCCTGACGGCGACCTGTCGTTCGATGAACGCGACAGCGCGCCCTTCGTGCCCAAATGCAAAGTCATCGACCCGGCCTTCACCTGGGGCCGCGATCAGCGTGTGCAGGTGCCCTGGGAGCGCACCATCCTCTACGAAGCCCACACCCGCGGCATCAGCATGCGCCACCCGGCGGTGCCGGAAGAACTGCGCGGCACCTTCGCGGGCCTGGCCAACGACGAGCTGCTCAAGCACATCAAAGAGCTGGGCGTTTCCAGTATCGAGCTGCTGCCGATCCATGCCTTCGTCAACGACCAGCACCTGCTGGACAAAGGCCTGAACAATTACTGGGGCTACAACAGCATCGCCTTCTTCGCACCACACCCCCGTTACCTCGCCAGCGGCAAGATCGCCGAGTTCAAGGAGATGGTCGCGCACCTGCATGACGCCGGGCTGGAGGTGATCCTGGATGTGGTCTACAACCACACCGCCGAGGGCAACGAGCGGGGCCCGACGCTGTCCATGCGCGGCATCGACAACGCCTCCTACTACCGGCTGATGCCCGACGACAAGCGTTACTACATCAACGACTCCGGCACCGGCAATACCCTGGACCTGAGCCACCCGTGCGTGCTGCAACTGGTCACAGACTCGCTGCGCTACTGGGCCGGCGAGATGCATGTGGATGGCTTCCGCTTCGACCTGGCCACCATCCTCGGCCGCTACCACGACGGCTACAGCGAACGCCACGGCTTCCTCGTCGCGTGCCGCCAGGACCCGATGCTGAGCCAGGTCAAACTGATTGCCGAACCGTGGGACTGCGGCCCTGGCGGCTATCAGGTGGGTAACTTCGCGCCGGGCTGGGCAGAGTGGAATGACCGCTTCCGCGACACCGTGCGGGCATTCTGGAAAGGTGACGAAGGCCAGTTGGCCGACTTCGCCTCGCGCATGACCGCGTCAGGCGACATGTTCAACAACCGTGGCCGGCGCCCCTATGCCTCGGTCAACTTCGTCACCGCCCACGATGGCTTCACGTTGCGCGACCTGGTGTCGTACAACGGCAAGCACAACGAGGACAACGACGAGAATAACCAGGATGGCACCGACAACAACCTGTCTTGGAACTGCGGCGCTGAAGGGCCTACCGAGGACCCTGAAATCAATGCCCTGCGCATGCGCCAGATGCGCAACTTCTTCGCCACCCTGCTGTTCGCCCAGGGCACGCCGATGATTGTCGCTGGCGACGAGTTCAGCCGCACCCAGCATGGCAACAACAACGCCTATTGCCAGGACAGCGAGATCGGCTGGGTCAACTGGGACCTGGACGAAGACGGCACCGCGCTGCTGGCCTTCGTCAAGCGCCTGACCCGGCTGCGCCTGGCCTACCCGGTGCTGCGCCGCTCACGCTTTTTGGTCGGCGACTACAACGAGGCAATCGGGGTCAAGGATGTCACCTGGCTGGCGCCGGATGGCAGCGAGATGAGCGTCGAGCAGTGGGAAGACCCCCATGGCCGCTGCCTGGGCATGTTGATCGACGGGCGTGCACAGGTCAGCGGCATTGCCCGGCCGGGCGCAGAGGCGACGGTGCTGCTGATCGTCAATGCCCACCACGACACCGTGCCGTTCCAGCTGCCGGCGGTGCCTGAAGGGGACTACTGGAGCTGCCTGGTCGACACGGATCGGCCAGAACTGCGCAAGGGCCAGCACTTGCAGTTCGAGAGTACCTTCGAGGTGAAGGGGCGCTCGATGTTGTTGATGGTGTTGCAGCACGAGGAAGAGTGAACCCACCTACCCCAGGCAGGTCCTAGCATTAAACCGCCCCGATGATGACCTTGTGGGAGCCCCTGTGAAGCTCGAAGCCAGCAACCCAGGTTTCGCCACTGTTGACCAGGCCCCAGCCGTGCACCGGCTGCGGGTGCTGACAGTCAACACCCACAAGGGCTTCACGGCCTTCAACCGGCGCTTCATCCTGCCGGAACTGCGCGAAGCGGTGCGCAGTACCCAGGCCGACATCGTGTTCTTGCAGGAGGTGCTCGGCAGCCACGATCGCTACGCCGCACGCTACCCCGGCTGGCCGCAGACCTCCCAGTACGAATTTCTCGCTGACAGCATGTGGAGCGACTTCGCCTACGGCCGCAATGCCGTATACCCCGACGGCCACCACGGCAACGCCCTGCTGTCGAAATACCCGATCATCGAACACCGCAACCTCGACGTGTCGATCACCGGCCCCGAGCGCCGTGGCTTGCTGCATTGCGTGCTCGACGTGCCTGGCCCGCATCAGGTGCATGCCATCTGCGTGCACTTATCGTTGCTGGAGAGCCATCGCCAACAGCAACTGCAGTTGCTGCGCAGGCTGCTCGAGTCACTGCCCGAGGGTGCACCCGTAATCATCGCTGGCGACTTCAACGACTGGAAGCTGCGCGGCAATCGCACCCTGGGCCTGCGCAACGACCTGCACGAAGCGTTCGAACGCCACCACGGCCACCTCGCACGTACCTACCCAGCGCGTATGCCGCTGCTGCGCCTGGACCGCATCTACCTGCGCAATGCGCAAAGCCATGCGCCGCAGATTCTGGGGCACAAACCTTGGACGCACCTCTCCGACCATCTGCCATTGTCGGTCGAGGTCAAGCTGTAGCAATCATTCTTCATAGCCAAGCAGCGGCAAATAGCGAACCTTGCTATACCCGACTATTTAACTCAACAAATCAGCCACTTGAACCAAATCATGTGCAATGAACACAACCTTCACGCTTTCTTGACGCAAGCCGCTCCCTCTCCTTAGCTGAACATTATCTAGTCGTAAAGATCTCGCGCCGGGCCTCTAGCTCGCGCCCTCGTGCGCGTTTGCGAAAGCAGGCGTGCTGGTTTGGGTCGCCCACTGTTTTTGCCGTACAGCTCGTGACAACAGGCCAGGTCCTTGGGCTGTACCACAAAAATAAACGGAGATCCGCCATGAAAAGAACCTCGAATCCCTTGCGCTTCGACAGCATTTTCTACGCGGTTTCCACGTCGCTGCTTCTGGCAACCCCAGTGGAAACTTTCGCGTTCGAACTGCAGGACGACCCAACCTCCCCCAGCTTCCTGCAGCAACCGGCGATGCCGCAGCTATCGCTCGACCCGGTCAGCGCCAGCGGCGTGAGCCTCGGCACATTGAACGCATTCTCAGAAAAAATGACCGAACGCCACGGGCAGGCGGCACCGGACCTGGTCGCCAGCCAGTGGTCGCAGTTTTTCCCAGGTGCCACGCGCACCGGTGCACAACCGCCTGACCAGCTCGAAGCCCCCAGCCAGCAACTGCTGGTTGGCCCAGACCTGTTCCTGCGCGAGACCGGCGCAGGCAATGTGCACCGCGCGGGGATTTTTTTCGGCCACAACAACCTGCAAAGCAGCTTCAACGGCATTCGCCCGCTGCTGGGCGACAAGCAACGCAATGCGGTGAACCTGAGTGGCGAGAGCCTGGGGGTGTACTGGAGCATGACCCATGAACGGGGCTGGCACCTGGATGCCGTGGCCATGGGTTCGCGCATCGACATCAATGGCCGTGGCGAAAGCGGCCAGCGCCTGGACGACAGCGGCCATGCCATGACCTTCTCCCTGGAAGGCGGCTTCCCGATCGGCTTGGGCGGCGGTTGGGTGATCGAGCCACAGGCGCAGTTGATCAACCAACAGTTTTTCCCCGGCAGCCGCGTGCAGGAAGAGACGCTGCAGGCGTTCGACAGCCAGCCCAGCTGGAGCGGCCGGGTCGGTGCCAAATTGTCCGGGCGCTACGAAGTGCGCGGCATGCCCATCGAACCCTATGTACGCACCAACGTCTGGTATGACTTCAGCAATGCTGAAGAGGTGAAGCTGGACCAGGTCGACAAGATCTCCAGCTCGCGGTACTCGACCACCGTGGAATTAGGGTTGGGCCTGGTGGCCCGAGTGACGCCGAATGTGGCGCTGTTCGTGAGTGCGGATTACAGCAGCGATGTGGATGACAATGACCTCAATGGGCTGATCGGCAGCCTCGGGGTGCGGATGCGGTGGTAGCCGGCCTGTAGCCCTTGTGCTGCGCATGCGGTGGTATGCCTGCCTGTAGGAGCAGCCTTGTGCTGCGAAGAGGCCGGTGAAAGCAGCCTAGAGTCACTGTGCTTTCACCGGCCTCTTCGCAGCACAAGGCTGCTCCTACACGGGCAATGTTTGCCCCGCTCAGGCAGGTTTGAGAATCAACACGCCCAGCGGCGGCAAGTTGAGCGCCAGCGACAACGGCTGCCCATGGCTGGTGACAGCTTCGCTTACCACCGCCCCCAGGTTACCCACGTTGGACCCGGCATACAGTTCTGCATCGCTGTTGAGCAGCTCTTCCCAACGCTCGCCAAACGGCACGCCAATGCGGTAGCCCTCGCGCGGCACCGGGGTGAAGTTGGCCACCACCAGCAACGGCTCGCCATTGCTGCTCCAGCGCAGCCAGGCATACACGCTGTTTTGCGCGTCATCACCGATCAACCACTGGAAGCCCTGGGGCTGGCAATCCTGCTCATGCAGCGCAGGCACCTCGCGGTACAGGCGGTTAAGGTCGCCGACCAGGCGCTGCACGCCCTTGTGCTCAGGGTACTGCAGCAGGTACCAGTCCAGCTCGCTGTCGTGGTTCCACTCGCGCCACTGGCCAAATTCGCAGCCCATGAACAACAGCTTCTTGCCCGGGTGCGCCCACATGAACGTGAGGTAGGCACGCAGGTTGGCGAACTTCTGCCAGCGGTCGCCTGGCATCTTGTCGATCAGCGAGTGCTTGCCGTGCACCACCTCATCGTGGGAAATCGGCAGGATGAAGTGCTCGGAATAGGCATAGATCAGCCCGAAACTCATCTCGTTGTGATGATAAGTGCGGTGAATCGGGTCGTTCTGGATGTAGTGCAAGGTGTCGTGCATCCAGCCCATGTTCCACTTGTAGGCAAAGCCCAGGCCGCCCTGCTGGATCGGCTGGCTGACGCCGGGCCAGGCGGTGGATTCTTCGGCGATGATCAACGCGCCAGGGGCTTCGTGCGCCGCGACGCCATTGAGGTGGCGGATGAAATCGATGGCCTCCAGGTTCTCGCGCCCACCATGGCGGTTAGGCACCCATTCGCCCGCCTTGCGCGAGTAGTCGCGGTACAGCATCGACGCCACGGCATCGACACGCAGGCCGTCGATGTGGAACTGCTTGAGCCAGAGCAATGCCGAGGCCAGCATGAAGCCACGCACCTCGTTGCGCCCAAGGTTGTAGATCAGCGTGTTCCAGTCCTGGTGGTAGCCCTCCAGGGGGTTTTCGTATTCGTACAGGGCCGTGCCGTCGAAGCGGGCCAGGCCGTGCTCGTCGGTAGGGAAATGCGCCGGCACCCAATCGAGGATGACGCCGATGCCGCCTTGGTGGCAGGCATCGATGAAGGCGGCGAAGTCTTCGGCACTGCCGTAGCGCGAGGTGGGCGCGAACATCGAAAGGGGCTGATAGCCCCAAGAGCCGCCGAACGGGTGCTCCATGATCGGCATCAGTTCGATGTGGGTAAAGCCCAGCGCCTGCACATAGGGCACCAGGCGCTCGGCCAGCTCGCGCCAGTTGTAGTAACGCGCCACCTCGCCCAGGTCATCCAGCTCGCACTGCCACGAGCCGACATGCAATTCGTAGATCGACAGGGGCGCGTTGTAGGCGTGACGTTGCGCACGCTGCGCCATCCAGTCGTGGTCTTGCCAGGGGTGGCTGAGCGCACCGGCGACCTTCGACGCGGTGCTCGGCGGCAGCTCGGTGGCGCGGGCCAGCGGGTCGGCTTTCAGGGGCAGTACGCCCTCTTTGCCCAACACTTCGAACTTGTAGGTTTCACCCACGCCAAGCCGCGGCACGAACAGCTCCCACACCCCCGCGCTGTGGCGCAGGCGCATCGGGTGGCGGCGGCCGTCCCAATTGTTGAAGTCACCCACCACCGACACCCGCCGCGCATTCGGCGCCCACACCGAGAAGCACACGCCGTCGATGCCATCGGCCTGCATCGGCTGGGCACCAAAGCGCCCGGACAGGTCGCGGTGGTTGCCTTCGGCGAACAGGTAAAGGTCCATATCACCCAACTGCGGGCCAAAGCTGTACGGGTCTTCGGTCACCTGCTCACCACCGGCCCAGCCGATTTGCAACAGGTAGGGCTGTGCGTCATCAAGGTGCGCGGTAAACAGGCCAGGCAAGCTGGCCTGCACCATTTCGGCGAGCACGCGGCCGTCGTGGCGCGACAGCACGCGCGCATTCAGGGCATTGGGCAGGAAGGCGCGGACCCACTGCCCGCCGGCGCCGTCGCCATGGGGGCCAAGTACCGCAAATGGATCGGCGTGCTCGGCGCGGGCCAGGGCGTCGAGGTCCCGTTGCCGAAGACCGCCGGTATCACGCGTGGTTGCATTCATCTATGACTCTCCCCAGGTACTGATCAGTCCATGCAAGCCATGCAAAGGCACGGCCAGCCAATTCGGTCGATTTTCAGCTTCGTATGTAATTTCGTACGCGGCCTTTTCCAGGCAGAACAATTCCAGCGCGGCGCGCTCGCCTTCGGCCTGTTGCCAGGCGTGGGGCATAGCAGCGGTCGCCAAGCCATAAGCCTCGACAAACGCATGGCGGGATTGGTGCAGGTAGTGCCTGGCAACCCGGTGCCGAGCCTTGCGCGCCGGGTCGGAAAGGTCCACCGCAGAGGCGTTGCGCAGAATCATCGCAGCAGCATAGTCGAAGGATCGCAGCACGCCGCTGACATCTTTGTAGGGGCTGTGACGCGCCCGGCGTTCTTCCAATGGGCGCGCCGGTTCGCCCTCGAAATCGATCAGGTAAGCATCGCCCTGCACCACCAGTACCTGGCCCAGGTGCAGGTCGCCATGCACGCGCATCAACAGGCCGCCTTGGGCTTGTCGGGCGAGGTTGTCGATGTGCTGGGTCAGGCCGTCGCGCTGTTGCTGCAGGTCGTCGACCAACGCCTGGCTGTCGCTGTCCAGGCTGTCGCGGTGCTGGGCCAGCAGGTCGAGGGCGTGGGTCAGCTCGGCAGTAATTTGGGTGCTCCAGCGCTCGCTGTCCTGGGCATCGCTTGTGCGCGGCTGGAAGGCCGCATCTTCGGTTGGCGCTGCCAACAACACGTGCATCTCGCCCAGACGCTGGCCCAACAAGGCAGCAAAGCCATCGAGTTCGGCCAGGGCATCGGTGTGGGCTTCGCTGGCCGAACTGGTCGGTTCCATCTCGTCGCGGATGGCCCGCTCCAGGGTGTTCTGGGTCCAGGCCCAGGCATCGCCCTGATTGCTCAGGTAGCCCTGAGCGATCATCAACAGGTGCGGGGTGGCGTGCTCGTCCACGCGGCTGACCCACCCCAGCAACGGCGAAATATTGGTAAAGCCCGCAGCAGTCAGGTAGGCGCTCATCTCAAGTTCCGGATGAATGCCTGGGTTGACCCGGCGGATCAGCTTGAGCACTACCCGATCGGCAACCACCACCGAGCTGTTGGACTGCTCGGCGCTGAGGTAGCGCACAGGGCTCTCTTCGGTGAGCCCCAGCTTGGCAAGCTGTTCGGTGCACTCGAAACGCAGCTCGCCCAGGCCATTGCCGCAGGGCAGCCGGTGGCGTTCCTGGCAGGCCCGCAGCACGGCGCGGATGAATGGCTCAAGGACGAAGGCGTCGGTGATCAAACCAACCTGTCGGCCACGGCGCACGCGCGACAATGCCAACTGCTGGGGCAAGGCGCTGTTGATCTGCTCTTCGGGCAACAGGCCGAACGGCAGTTGGTAGTGGTTGGCGACGCCATCGCTGAGCACTTCCAGTTCGCCGAGCAATACCGGCGTGGTGGCCGTGCCAAAACGCACGCCATAACGCAGGCGAACCTGGTCGATCGGCCCTTCCTTGCCGGCGAACCAGCGCCGTTTGGGCAGGTATTGCGGCAGGATCGAGCTTTCTAACATCTCGCTGGAAGGCGCCTCGAGCAGCTCTTCCAGGCGCTTGCGCAGCACCAGTGTAGTCAATTCGGGTAACCCCTCGATGGCCTGGATGTGCCAGCTGGGCATGCGGTCGTGCGACGCCAGCAGGAACCAGTAAAAAGCATAGGGCGGCAATGTCAGCAAAAACGGCAGTTGGCCGATCGGGGGAAAGGCGCTGCCGCCCAGCATCTCCACCGGTACTTTATCGGCGTATTGCGACAGCTCGAGTTCCGCGGCCTGGGCGGCGCGTGACACGTTGGCCACGCAAAGAATCACTTCACTGTTGCCCTCTTGATCGGTGTACTCGCGGATGTACGCGAGGATGCGCCGGTTGCTCGGTGTGAGCATGCGGATGCTGCCACGGCCAAACGCCTTCTGCTGGTTGCGCACCGCCAGCAGGCGGCGGTTCCAGTTGAGCAACGAATGCGGGTCGTGGGACTGGGCCTCGACGTTGACCGTCTGGTAGCCGTACAGCGGGTCCATGATCGGTGGCAGCACCAGGCGCTGCGGGTCGGCGCGGGAAAAGCCACCGTTGCGGTCCGGCGACCATTGCATGGGGGTGCGCACGCCGTCGCGGTCGCCCAGGTAGATGTTATCGCCCATGCCCAGTTCATCGCCGTAGTACAAGGTCGGGGTGCCGGGCATCGACAGCAGCAGGCTGGTCAGCAGTTCGATGCGCCGTCGGTCACGTTGCAACAGCGGCGCCAGGCGACGGCGGATGCCAAGGTTGATGCGGGCGCGGCGGTCTTCGGCGTAGTAGTTCCACAGGTAGTCGCGTTCGCGGTCGGTGACCATCTCCAGGGTCAGCTCATCGTGGTTGCGCAGGAAAATCGCCCACTGGCTGTTGGCGGGGATTTCCGGGGTTTGGCGCAGGATGTCGGTGATCGGGAAGCGGTCCTCCATGGCCAGGGCCATGTACATGCGCGGCATCAGCGGGAAGTGGAAGGCCATGTGGCATTCGTCGCCATCGCCCTCGCCAAAGTACGGGCGGGTGTCTTCGGGCCATTGATTAGCTTCGGCCAGCAGCATGCGGTCGGGGTAGTTGGCGTCGATTTCGGCGCGGATCGCCTTGAGCACCCGGTGGGTCTCGGGGAGGTTTTCGTTGTTGGTGCCGTCGCGCTCGATCAGGTAGGGGATGGCGTCCAGGCGCAGGCCATCAACGCCCAGGTCGAGCCAGAAGCGCATCACCCCGATCACCGCCTTGAGCACTTGCGGGTTGTCGAAGTTCAGGTCTGGCTGGTGCGAATAGAAGCGGTGCCAAAAGTACTGGCCGGCGACAGGGTCCCAGGTCCAGTTGGACTTCTCGGTGTCGAGGAAGATGATGCGGGTGCCGTCGTACTTCTGGTCGTCATCCGACCACACGTAGAAGTCGCGTGCCTTGCTGCCCCGCTTGGCCAGGCGGGCGCGCTGGAACCACGGGTGCTGGTCGGAGGTGTGGTTGATGACCAGTTCGGTGATCACCCGCAGGCCGCGCTTGTGCGCCTCGGCGATGAAGCGCCGGGCATCGGCCATGCTGCCGTAGTCGGGGTGCACAGCTTTGTATTCGGCGATGTCGTAGCCGTCATCGCGCCGTGGCGAGGGGTAGAACGGCAGCAGCCAGAGGGTGTTGACGCCCAGTTCGGCGATGTAGTCGAGCTTGCTGATCAACCCGGCGAAATCGCCGATGCCGTCGTTGTTGGCGTCGAAGAACGACTTGATGTGCAGCTGATAAATCACCGCGTCCTTGTACCACAGCGGGTCATCGATGAAGGCTGCTGGTCGGGAACGCTTGGCCATGGGTGACTCCTTTCGTTCTGCGGATGCGCGCTACCTGGTTTTAGGGCTGTTGCGCAGCCCATCGCCGGCAAGCCAGCTCCCACAGGTTTTGTGCTGGTTTCACAGGCAGCACCGGGCCTGTCATTTGTCTGCAAAGCTTGCAGCCGACGCCGGCCCCTGTGGGAGCCGGCTTGCCGGCGATGGGCCGCACAGCGGCCCCCGGTTTGAAGGCCTAACGGGCCTTTTCTATTCGCCAGATACCAAACGGCTGATGCCAGGGCTCAATGCGCATCCATTGAGTCTTGCCACGCCACGTCCAGCGATGGCCGTTCATCAGGTCTTCGCCAACAGTGTCGGCGTTGTCGTCCAGGCCCAACTCCCACAGCGGCAGCTCGAAGCTGGCCTCCTGGGCGTTGTGCGGGTCGAGGCTGATCGCCACCAAAATGAAGTTGTCGCGCTCGGGCGTGCGCTTGGCGAAGTACAGGATGTTGTCGTTCCAGCAATTGAAAAACGCCACCCCAAGGTGAGTCTGCAAGGCGCGGTTCTGCCGGCGGATGCGGTTGAGCTGGGCGATTTCGGCAATGATGTTGCCGGGTTGGGTGAAATCACGCGGGCGGATTTCGTACTTCTCCGAGTCCAGGTATTCCTCTTTGCCGGGCAGCGGCGTGGCTTCGCACAGCTCGAAGCCCGAATACATACCCCATAACCCCGAGCCCATGGTCGCCAAGGCCGCGCGAATAAGAAAACCCGCCCGACCCGAGGTGTGCAGGAAAAACGGGTTGATATCTGGCGTGTTGACGAAGAAGTTGGGCCGGTAGCACAGGCTCCACGGCGGCTGATTCAGCTCTTCGTAAAACTCGCGCAGCTCCTGCTTGCTGTTGCGCCAGGTGAAATAGGTGTAGCTCTGGGTGTAACCGACCTTGCCCAAGCGCGCCATCATCGCCGGCTTGGTGAAGGCCTCGGCCAGGAAGATCACGTCCGGGTGCTGGCTGCGCACATTGGCGATCAGCCATTGCCAGAACGGCAACGGTTTGGTGTGCGGGTTGTCGACGCGGAAGGTCTTCACGCCCTCCTCGACCCAACCAACCACCACGTCGCGCAGCGCCAACCACAGCGAAGGCACGGCCTCTGGGGCATAGAAGTCGACGTTGACAATGTCCTGGTATTTTTTCGGCGGGTTTTCCGCATAGCGGATGGTGCCGTCGGGGCGCCAACTGAACCAGCCGGGGTGCTCTGTGAGCCAAGGGTGGTCTTGCGAGCACTGGATGGCGAAGTCCAGGGCGATTTCCAGGCCATGCTCTGCGGCGGCGGCCACCAGGCGGCGGAAGTCTTCGCGGCTGCCCAGTTCCGGGTGAATGGCGTCGTGCCCACCTTCCGGGCTGCCGATGGCGTAAGGGCTGCCTGGGTCGTTAGGCTCTGCCTGCAAGGCATTGTTGCGGCCCTTGCGGTGTTTTTTGCCAATCGGGTGAATGGGCGGGAAGTACAGCACGTCAAAGCCCATGTCGCGGATCATGGGGAGACGTTCGTGCACGTCGTTAAAAGTGCCGTGGCGCTCGGGGCTGTCGGTGATCGAGCGCGGGAACAGTTCATACCAGCTGGCGAACTGCGCCGCTGGGCGGTCGACGTCGACCGGGAATTCGCTGCTGCGCGTAAGGTAGCTGCGGTGCTCGGCCTCGGTCATCAGCCGGGTGGCTTCGGGGCCCAGCAACAGCGCCACCTGGTCATCTTCGGGCAGTGCCGGCAGCCGTGCCTGCAAGGCTTCGATCTGTTCACGCAAGAAGCCCTCGCTGCGTTCTGCGCCTTTGCCCAACAGAAGACGGCCTTCTTCAAGCTCCAGCTTGACCTCGACGCCAGCGTGGTACTTCTTCTCCAGGTCGTGGCAATAGGTGGCGAACGGGTCGATCCAGGCCTCGATGCTGAACAGGTGCGGGCCCAGCTCAGTTGGGGTGAACTCGCCCAGCCACAGGTCATTGCCGGGCGAATTCATAGGCACGCAGTGCCAGCGTCGGCTGTGGGCCTGGCGCCAGTTGAGCATCACAGCGAGGCGGTCATGGCCGTCGCTGTAAACCTTGCTGCTGACCGCGACCGCCTGGCCGCTGATGGCCTTGGTGGCGAACGTGCCGCCGTCGAGCGCAGGTTGCGTGCTTTCGATCACGATGCGCGGCGCCAGCAGCGCCTGGGCCAGGCTGATGGCCTGGTCTGGGTGATCGTTCGCCATGGGCACGCTTTCGAAGGGCTCGTTTCGTGACATCGGACCTTGCTCCCTTAGGCTGGTGGCGGTAAGGGTTCAGAGCCGGGCGCGGGCGTAGGGGTTCAAATAAATTGAGCGAACGGCAGCCCCTGACAGTCAGAGCCTGCAGCACCTCTTCATCCACCCACGCGAGGTCAGGCCATGAACATTCCCATTCCACCGGAAACCCCCGATCCGAACATCGACGACCCCAGCTTGCCGCCACCCGTGCCGGAGGAGGACCCGGACGAGCTGCCGATCAAGCCGACCGTACCGCCGACGGTGGGCGACCCACCGAGCCAGGAGCCACCGGTGAAGGCTTAAGGGTAGACCACCGCTACTGATATTTTTGCCAGTAGCGGTGCCTGCCGGTTGTGCTGATGATAAGTTCTCCTTACTGCCAACAGGAGGGCGAGGCGATAAGGTTTCGCTGACACAACCGGCCTATCAATCGACAGTAGCAGCCATCAATTCCGCCACACTGATCTCCCGCATCCTGAACTTCTGCACCTTCCCCGTCACCGTCATCGGGAACTCGTCAACAAAGCGGAAATGCCGCGGCACCTTGTAATGCGCGATGCGTGCCTTGCACCAGCCCTGCAGCTCATCGACCGTGGCGCTGTGCCCGGGGTGCAGTTTGATCCAGGCCACGATTTCTTCGCCGTAACGGTTGCACGGGATGCCGATCACTTGGGCATCCGCGATTGCCGGGTGGGTATAGAAAAACTCCTCCAGCTCGCGCGGATAGATGTTCTCGCCGCCGCGGATGATCATGTCCTTGTTGCGCCCGACGATACGCACATACCCCTGTTCGTCCATGACCGCCAAGTCGCCCGAGTGCATCCAGCCGGCTGGGTCGATGGCATCCGCCGTGGCCTGCGGGTTGTCCCAATACCCGAGCATCACGCTGTAGCCCCGCGTGCACAGCTCGCCGATTTCGCCCCTGGCAACAATGCAGCCGTCGGCGTCCACCAGCTTGTTTTCCAGCTGCGGCTGGGTGCGCCCGACCGTGGTCACGCGCAGCTCAAGCTCGTCGTCCGGGCCGGTTTGCAGGGACACCGGGCTGGTCTCGGTCATGCCATAGGCAATTTGCACTTCGGCCATGTGCATCTGGTCGATAACCCGGCGCATCACTTCGATCGGGCAGGTGGCACCGGCCATGATGCCGCTGCGCAGGCTCGAGAGGTCCATGGCCTGGCGGGCCGGGTGGTCGAGCATGGCGATGAACATGGTGGGCACGCCATAGAGGATGCTGGCGCGTTCTTCGGCCACGGCGCGCAGGGTGAGTTCGGCGTCGAAAGCGTCGTTGGGGTAGACCATGGTGCTGCCGTGGGTGATGCAACCGAGGTTGGCCATGACCATGCCGAAGCAGTGGTACAGCGGCACCGGGATGACCATGCGGTCGGCCGAGGTCAGGCCCAGGCTTTCGCCGACCATCAAGCCATTGTTGAGGATGTTGTAGTGGCTGAGGGTGGCGCCCTTGGGCGCGCCGGTGGTGCCGGAGGTGTACTGGATGTTCACCGGTTGGTCGAACTGCTGGCTCTGCTGGCGGGCCGTGAAGGCCTCGAGCGTGGTCTGCCCTGCCCGCTCGACCAGCGCCTGCCAGGGCAAGAAGCCCTGCGGCGGTTGGGCAGCCAGGCTGATCACCCCGCGCAGCTCGGGCAGGCGTTCACTGGCCAATTCACCGGGGGCAACGCTGGCAAGCTCCGGCACCAGGCCTTGGACCATGGCGTGGTAATCCGACGTCTTGAAGGCATCGGCGCACACCAGCCAGCGGCAGCCGGACTGGCGCAGCACGTATTCCAGCTCGCCGACGCGATACGCCGGGTTGATGTTGACCAGGATCGCGCCAACCTTGGCGCTGGCCAGTTGCAGGATGCACCACTGGGCGCAGTTGGGCGACCAGATGCCCACGCGGTCGCCGGTGTTCACGCCCAGGGCCATCAAGGCGCGGGCGTGCACATCGACCTGTTCGGCCAACTGCCGCCAGCTGTAACGCAGGCCCTGGTGGCGCGCCACCAACGCTTCGCCATCGGCGCAGCGGGCCACGGTGGCATCGAAGGCCTGGCCGATGGTCTGGGTCAGCAAGGGCCGGTCCTGGCGACCGCGGGTATAGCTCGGTTGACTCATGGGTGTCCCTTCTTGTGGTTGTTCTGGGCACGACTGAAGCAAGCGGGAGATACTCTGGCGCAGATTTACGTTTACGTAAAGGTGATGAGGCGATTGACAGTGACCGAAGGCAGGTTTACGTTAACGTAAAGGTGATGAACGACACCGGCCATCAGGCAAGAGTCGACCCCTGTGGGAGCGGGCTTGCCCGCGAATGCGATCACTCAGGCAATGACGGTGATCCTGCTGACGCATTCGCGGGCAAGCCCGCTCCCACAGGGGGCGGCGGCGAATCCATGAGCTACGGTGTTACCCAATTTCAAGAACAAGAAGGTGCCCCCGCATGCATTACCCCTCCCTGAACTTCGCCCTGGGCGAAACCATCGACATGCTCCGCGACCAGGTCAGCACCTTCGTCGCCGCCGAACTGGCGCCGCGCGCCGCGCAGATCGACCACGACAACCTGTTCCCCGCCGACATGTGGCGTAAATTCGGTGACATGGGCCTGCTGGGCATCACCGTGTCGGAAGAGTACGGCGGCGCCGGCCTGGGCTACCTGGCCCACGTGGTGTCGATGGAAGAAATCAGCCGCGCCTCGGCCTCGGTCGCCCTGTCCTACGGCGCCCACTCCAACCTCTGCGTCAACCAGATCAACCGCAACGGCACCCATGAGCAAAAGCTCAAGTACCTGCCTAAGCTGATCAGCGGCGAGCACATCGGCGCCCTGGCCATGAGCGAACCTAACGCCGGCTCCGACGTGGTGTCGATGAAGCTGCGCGCCGAAAAACGCGGCGACCGCTACGTGCTCAACGGCAGCAAGACCTGGATCACCAACGGCCCCGACGCCAACACCTACGTGATCTACGCCAAGACCGACCTGGACAAGGGCGCACACGGCATTACCGCGTTCATTGTCGAACGCGACTGGAAAGGCTTCAGCCGCAGCAACAAGTTCGACAAGCTGGGCATGCGCGGCTCCAACACCTGCGAGCTGTTCTTCGATGACGTCGAAGTACCGGAAGAAAACATCCTCGGCCAACTCAACGGCGGCGTACGCGTGCTGATGAGCGGCCTGGACTACGAACGCGTGGTGCTGTCCGGCGGCCCGACCGGCATCATGCAAAGCTGCATGGACCTGGTGGTGCCCTACATCCACGACCGCAAGCAGTTTGGCCAAAGCATCGGTGAGTTCCAGCTGATCCAAGGCAAGATCGCCGACATGTACACCCAGCTCAACGCCAGCCGCGCCTACTTGTACGCCGTGGCCCAGGCCTGCGACCGCGGCGAGACCACCCGCAAGGACGCCGCCGGGGTCATCCTGTACACCGCCGAACGCGCCACGCAAATGGCCCTGGAAGCGATCCAGATTCTGGGCGGCAACGGCTACATCAACGAGTTCCCGGCAGGCCGCCTGCTGCGCGACGCCAAACTGTACGAAATCGGCGCTGGCACCAGCGAAATCCGCCGGATGTTGATCGGCCGCGAATTGTTCAACGAAACCCGCTGAGCACAAGGGACGGGCGCACATGGCTACCTTGCATACCCAGATCAACCCGCGATCGGCGGAATTCGCCGGCAATAGCGCGGCCATGCTCGAACAGGTCCAGGCCCTGCGTGGCCTGCTTGCGCACATTGCGCAGGGCGGCGGCCCCAAGGCCCAGGAACGGCACACCTCACGCGGCAAACTGCTGCCGCGTGAACGCATCGACCGCCTGCTGGACGCAGGCTCCCCCTTCCTTGAAATCGGCCAGCTGGCGGCCCACGAGGTGTATGGCGAAGACGTGCCGGCCGCCGGCGTGATTGCTGGCATTGGCCGGGTAGAAGGCGTGGAATGCATGATCGTGGCCAACGACGCCACGGTCAAAGGCGGCTCGTACTACCCGCTGACCGTCAAAAAGCACCTGCGCGCGCAGACCATCGCCCTGCAGAACCGCCTGCCGTGCATCTACCTGGTGGACTCCGGCGGCGCCAACCTGCCCCGCCAGGACGAAGTGTTCCCCGACCGCGAGCACTTCGGGCGCATTTTCTTCAACCAGGCCAACATGAGCGCGCTGGGCATCCCGCAGCTCGCCGTGGTCATGGGCTCGTGCACCGCCGGTGGCGCCTATGTGCCCGCCATGGCCGACGAAGCGATCATGGTGCGCCAGCAAGCCACTATCTTCCTGGCTGGCCCGCCGCTGGTGAAAGCCGCCACCGGTGAAGTGGTGAGTGCCGAAGACCTCGGCGGCGCCGACGTGCACTGCCGCATCAGCGGCGTGGCCGACCACTACGCCGACAATGACGAACATGCCCTGGCCCTGGCCCGGCGCAGCGTGGCCAACCTCAACTGGCACAAGCTGGGCAAACTGCAGTGCCAGGCGCCGATCGCCCCGCTGTACGCCGCCGATGAGTTGTACGGCGTGGTGCCGGCCGACGCCAAGCAACCGTTCGATGTGCGCGAGGTCATCGCCCGCCTGGTCGATGGCTCGGTGTTCGACGAGTTCAAGGCACTGTTCGGCACCACCTTGGTGTGCGGCTTCGCCCACCTGCACGGCTACCCGATCGCGATCCTGGCCAACAACGGCATTTTATTTGCCGAAGCCGCGCAAAAAGGCGCGCACTTCATCGAACTGGCCTGCCAGCGCGGCATCCCGCTGCTGTTCCTGCAGAACATCACCGGCTTCATGGTCGGCAAAAAATACGAAGAAGGCGGCATCGCCAAGCACGGCGCCAAACTGGTGACTGCAGTGGCCTGTGCCCAGGTGCCGAAGTTCACCGTGATCATCGGTGGCAGCTTCGGTGCCGGCAACTATGGCATGTGCGGCCGCGCTTACGACCCCCGCTTCCTGTGGATGTGGCCCAACGCACGCATCGGCGTGATGGGTGCCGAGCAGGCCGCTGGCGTGCTGGCCCAGGTCAAGCGCGAACAAAGCGAGCGCAGCGGCCAGCCGTTCAGCGCCGAAGACGAAGCCAAGCTCAAGCAGCCGATCCTCGACCAGTACGAACACCAGGGCCACCCCTACTACTCCAGCGCCCGGCTGTGGGACGACGGCGTTATCGACCCGGCGCAAACCCGCGACGTGCTCGGCCTGGCGTTGTCTGCCGCGCTGAACGCCCCGATCGAACAGAGCCGCTTCGGCATTTTCCGGATGTGACCCATGAGCGATTTCAGCACCCTAGAAGTGGTCAAGGACCCTCGCGGCTTCGCCACCCTGTGGCTCAGCCGCGAAGACAAGAACAACGCCTTCAACGCACAGATGATCCGCGAACTGATCGTCGCCCTCGGCCAGATCGCCGAAGACAGCAGCCTGCGTTTTCTCCTGCTGCGTGGCCGTGGCCGGCACTTCAGCGCCGGCGCCGACCTGGCCTGGATGCAGCAGTCTGCGCAATTGGACTTCAACACCAACCTCGATGACGCCCACGAGCTCGGCGAGCTGATGTACGCCCTGCACCGGCTCAAGGCGCCGACCCTGGCCGTGGTGCAAGGCGCGGCCTTTGGCGGCGCCCTGGGCCTGATCAGTTGCTGCGACATGGCCATCGGCGCCGAAGACGCCCAACTGTGCCTGTCGGAAGTGCGCATCGGCCTGGCCCCGGCCGTGATCAGCCCATTCGTGGTCAAGGCCATCGGCGAACGCGCTACCCGCCGCTACGCCCTCACCGCCGAGCGCTTCAGCGGCGTGCGGGCCCGTGAACTGGGCCTGCTGGCCGAGGTGTACCCCGCCCACGAGCTGGATGCCCACGTCGAGGCCTGGGTCGCCAACCTGCTGCTAAACAGCCCGCAAGC
This sequence comes from Pseudomonas sp. B21-031, assembly GCF_024748985.1. Lineage (NCBI taxonomy): Bacteria > Pseudomonadati > Pseudomonadota > Gammaproteobacteria > Pseudomonadales > Pseudomonadaceae > Pseudomonas > Pseudomonas sp. B21-031. Next base: position 3,960,698 of record NZ_CP087181.1, read on the forward strand.
CCTGCGCGCCAGCAAAGACTTGCTGCGCGAGGTCGACGATGGCGAGCTGAGCCCTGCCCTGCGCCGCTACTGCGAAAACACCATCGCCCGCATCCGCGTCAGCGCCGAAGGCCAGGAGGGCCTACGCGCCTTCCTCGAAAAGCGCCGCCCTGCCTGGCAAACCGACGACAACAAGGAGCCGCGCCCATGAGCCGCACCCCGTTGACCACCCTGCTGGTCGCCAACCGCGGTGAAATCGCCTGCCGGGTGATGCGCACTGCCAAGGCCATGGGCCTGACCACCGTCGCCGTGCACAGCGCCACCGACCGTGACGCCCGGCACAGCCGCGAGGCCGATATCCGCGTCGACCTCGGCGGCACCAAGGCCGCCGAAAGCTACCTGCAGGTCGACAAACTGCTGGCCGCCGCCAAAGCCAGCGGCGCACAGGCCATCCACCCGGGCTATGGCTTTCTTTCAGAAAACGCAGGCTTTGCCCGCGCCATCGAACACGCCGGGCTGATCTTCCTCGGCCCACCGGCCAGCGCCATCGACGCGATGGGCAGCAAGTCAGCGGCCAAAACACTGATGGAAGCCGCCGGCGTGCCGCTAGTACCGGGCTACCATGGCGACGCTCAAGATTTGGAAACCTTCCGCGCCGCCGCTGAACGCATCGGCTACCCGGTACTGCTGAAGGCCAGCGCCGGTGGTGGTGGCAAGGGCATGAAAGTGGTCGAGGACGAAAGCCAACTGGCCGACGCCCTGGCCTCGGCGCAGCGCGAGGCGCAATCGTCGTTCGGCGATGCCCGCATGCTGGTTGAAAAGTACGTACTCAAGCCCCGCCACGTAGAAATCCAGGTGTTCGCCGACCAGCACGGCAACTGCCTGTACCTCAACGAACGTGACTGCTCGATCCAGCGCCGCCACCAGAAGGTGGTCGAAGAAGCCCCCGCACCCGGCTTGTCGCCCGAGCTGCGCCGGGCCATGGGCGAGGCCGCAGTGCGCGCCGCCCAGGCCATCGGCTATGTGGGTGCAGGTACAGTGGAATTCCTGCTCGATGCCCGTGGCGAGTTCTTCTTCATGGAGATGAACACCCGCCTGCAGGTCGAGCACCCGGTCACCGAAGCCATCACCGGCCTCGACCTGGTGGCCTGGCAGATCCGCGTGGCCTGTGGCGAGGCGTTGCCGATCACGCAGGACCAAGTACCGCTGATTGGCCACGCCATCGAGGTGCGCCTGTATGCCGAGGACCCAGCCAACGAGTTTCTGCCGGCCACTGGCACGCTGACGTTGTACCGCGAGTCGGCGCCGGGCGAAGGGCGCCGGGTCGACAGCGGGGTTAGCGAAGGGGACGTGGTGTCGCCGTTCTACGACCCGATGCTAGGCAAGCTGATTGCCTGGGGTGAAGACCGCGAGCAGGCACGCCTGCGCCTGCTGGCGATGCTTGATGAGTTTGCCATCGGCGGCCTGAAGACCAACATTGCCTTCCTGCGACGCATCCTCGCGCACCCAGCGTTTGCCGACGCCGAGCTCGACACCGGGTTTATCCCACGTCACCAGGACGTTCTGCTGCCCGCCCCCCAAGCGCTGCCGGCGCCCTTCTGGGAAGCCGCCGCAGAAGCCTGGCTGCAGGGCCAGGCGGGCCAGCAACGGGATGACGACAACCGCTCGCCGTGGGCTGAACGCAATGGCCTGCGCCTGGGCTTGCCCGCGCGCAGCAGCCTGCACCTGACCAGCGCCGGGCAAGACCAGGCGGTGGCGCTGGAACGTAGCGCGGCATCCACCTGGCAACTTAACGGCGAGCAACTGGTGCACGACCAGGCAGGCGTGCGCCGCCGGCACTTGGCGATACGCCGCGGTGGCACGTTGTACCTGCGCTGGGAAGGTGAAATGCATGCCATCGAAGCCTTCGACCCCATTGCCGAAGCCGAGGCCAGCCACAGCCACCAAGGGGGCCTGGGCGCGCCCATGAACGGCAGCATCGTGCGGGTACTGGTCGAGCCGGGTCAGGTGGTAGAAGCCGGCACAGCGCTAGTGGTGCTGGAGGCCATGAAGATGGAGCACAGCATTCGTGCGCCGCATGCCGGCACGGTGAAGGCGCTGTTCTGCCAGGAAGGGGATATGGTCAGCGAAGGGACCGTGCTGGTCGAGTTGGTGGAGTAAGTTAACCGCAGCCGGCAAGCCGGCCCCCACAGGGATGACGCGGGCTTTCGGAGCATCGCCAAACCTGTGGGAGCTGGCTTGCCGGCGATTGGCCCGCGCAGGCTGGGTTCTCTCTAGAAAGTGCCGTGCACCCGCACAACCACCCCCAAAAACTCACAGCCGTCTTCGCACAACAGCGTTGGGTAATTGCTGTTCAAGGCCTTCAGGTACCGCTGCCCACCTTCCTCAGCCAGCTCACGGAAAATCGCCGGTTTGCCCGGCTGCCGAGCGATAACCAAACGCCCCGGCTCAACCTCCACCCCAGGGTCCACCAGCATCCGCATCCCCTGCGGCACACTGCGGCCACTGGCGGCGCTCATCGCTTCATTCTCAACGGTCAGCCAGAACGCCTTGCCCTTGGCCAGGTAGTCCGTCTGCTCGAATACGCTCGCCTCTGCCCCCTCTAGCTCATCCCAACCCAGCACCGGGTAGCGGAAGCACACGATGTACTGCATGAGGTCCAGGTCATCGTCGGTGTCATCCATGTCATAGCCGCCGCGGTCCTCGCCTACCTGGCCCAGAATGCGCAGTTGCAAACTGACGTTGTAGTGGGGCATGCCAATCTCGACGAACGTGCGGTTCATCGACTCGATCTTCGGCTGGCGCCTTTTGTTCACCCAATGCCCCACGCTGCCTTGAGACACGCCAACGCGTTCGGCCAGCTGCTCTTGGGTGAGCCCAAGCTCCTCCATCCGGTCACGGACGAGGGCAATCCATTTATCCATATTCATCGCTGGCACGATACGGACTGCCTTCAAGCGCTCAATAAACATCCTGTATTATTTATCAGAAAGCATGAAAATACTTAAGGTATTAGTATCGACCTGAACCTTTTCCCTATTGGCATTCGCAGGTATCAGGATGAAACCACCGAAAAACGAAGAAACAGATCTCGACAGCGAAGCGGCCCGCCGCGCCCTCGACTACTACCTCAACCCCAACCCACCACGCCCCACCATCGAGAACAAAATCTGGACCCTGCACGAAGGCGTAACCGGCGACCAAGCCCAGGAGCACGCGATTGCCCTGCTCCGCTGCGCCGCCGCCACCGCACAAGAAACCGCCGTGCACCAGCAGGGTACGCAGCGCGAGCTGACCTTTGCCTTGATGCACATGATGGACATGGCACGCGCACTGCTGGAGCACAAACGCACCGTGCAGACGGGTCTGTAGGTAAAAAAGGAAGGGAAAGACGTGATGGCCGGGTAACGGCAATGGCCCCGATTGCCGGGACAAGGAAGCGCATCGGTAAAACTTTTTTACCGAATTAGCGAAATATCATTTGACTGGCAAATGATAACGATTATTATTGCACTCAGCTGATCGCGAGATCTGCTGGATAACCTGGAGCTTAGGTCGCTCTCAGATTATCTCCTCATCAGGCTAATCACGGTTTTTGACCCGGCTTTTTGCCGGGTCTTTTTTTTGGCTCTTCAGGCTAATGAAGATCGTGAATGGCCGGCATGATAGCAAAAGTGTGTCAGACCGTGAACGCTCATTACAAAACTTTGCGGAATCAGCACTTGAGAATCAATCTCGTTTCCACTACGCTGATTACGCATCAAGGAAGATGCCCCCATCCCTCCCCCTTTGAGCAAGGAGCTGTCCATGACCCGTCTGCTGCTGCCCCTTGAGCACGAATCTCCTGCCGCCGCGCCCGATGCCGACAATGAACTGTTGCACGGCTTGAAACGGCTGCCTCGGCGTGTCCAGCAAGTGTTCCTGCTCAACCGCCTCGACCAACTGGACTTTGCCAGCATTGCTGCCCGGCTCGATTTGCCCTTGGCAAGCATCGAGCGGCATATGGACCAGGCACTGCAAGCAGGCCGCTCCCGCCGCGATGTGTTGGCGAGTGTTGCCGGGCAATGGTATGTGCGATTGCAAAGCCCCCAGGTGACCGCCTGCGAGCGAATCGACTTTCGCCGTTGGCTGGATGCGGACCAGGCGAACTTACAGGCGTTTCACGATACGGAGCTGCGCTGGCGCAGCCTGCTGGCGCCAGCACGGCAGCTAGGCCATGACGGTTGGTACCGGCAAGGCCGGGCGGCACTGTCGTTGGGTGGGTGTTCGATTGCGGTTGGGTTGGGGGTGGCGGCGTTGGTGCTGTTTGGCTTTTGGGCCTGATGAAGCTACGACACTCGCATTCATTGGCTCGCGCTAACTCAGGCTACGAAGTGCAGTACCACCGCGCCCAGTAAAACGAGACAGACGCCTGCAATCTGCATCAGCGTTAACCTGTCTTTGTAGAACAGATAACCCAGAATGGCCGCTATCCCGCCCGACATCGTACTTATCACAGTGACGATAGCTACAGCCCCAGTCAACGCACCGTACGAAAACGCCGTAAAACCCGCCAAGTTAAACAGGCTTGCGCAACAGAGCGCACAATAGCCTTTTAGGCCCGGTGAATCCGCAGGTTTGAGCTTGAACATGATGGGCGACAGAAGCACCACCCCCACCAGATAGCTTATCCAAAGCATGTTGACCGGGCCGATAGCAGGCAACGTGTATTTGCCTTGAACCCAGAAGCTAGTCCCGTACAACGCGGCAGCAACCAACGCAAAAAAGTTCGCCGTCCCCGCCGACCTGTATTGCCTGGGGTCATTGTTACCGGATCCACGCCCCACTATTGCAACGCCGCTGGCACATATCACCAATCCCACCCATTGTATGACTGTGATGTGTTCACCCCCCATCCAGGCCAGTAACGTTGTGAACATGCCATAGGAGGTGACCAGTGGCGCGACCACGGCAGTCTTCCCTTGCGCAAACGCTCGCGAGAGAGAGACCGCCCCCATTACAGTCAGGAGTGCGGCTGCGAGACAAGTCAGCAGCAACTGCCATTTCACTTCATACAGAACGTCGATTTGCCGGCCGAGAACCAACAGCAGGGTACTGAGTAGAATCAAGCCCAGCAATTGCCCGAGGAATACCGAGCGCTGGACACCAAATAGCCGTGCGTTCAGGCCAACCAGAAAGTCTGTAGCGCCCCAGCACAGGGCCGCTACGACACCCATCAATATGTCCAAGATCAATTCCTTTTTAGTTCTTATTGTTGAATTGCCTCTCGCTCCGTAAAGCGTGGGCTAGCACTACAGCACCGTAGGTACTTCGGCCACTCCCCCTCTTGACGCTGACTGCTCAAGCAAACCTCGCGGTAAGGTGAAACCTTTGAAGGGCTGCTGGGTAATGGGGTTGAATGCTTTTTCGGCGTTCAGCCGATAACGCATCACGCCGTCTCCCGTTCTAAAGCTCAAGTCCACGCTGGTGGCTGTACGGCCATTAAGCGAACCTCGGCTGAGCAGGCGGAACATCGACCAAGGGCCGCGATACTCCAAACTGCTGCTATTGCCGTTTTGTCGGAGCAAGGTGAGGTTGCTGCGCACTTGCTGCCCCAACGTATTGGGCCAGACAACACCGACAATCTGGGTGGGGCCATGCGTGTAGGAAATCAGCTGGCCATCCAGATCCAGCAAGCTGGTGCGCTGGTTAGCACTCAGTCCCAAGGGCTCGATACTGAACTGCACGCTCAAGTTGCCGCGCTGATCGAAGAAGGTTTCGCGAATGCGATCCGCCAGTTCCAACTGCTCGATCACATCGCTGCGGATCAAGGAGTGCCCCTGCCGACTGGCCTGCAAGGCTTCGAGATTGTCCTTGAGGAAGACTTTGAGGTATTGGTCATGAAACTGCTGCAGGCGTCCTTTCGGCCCGAAGAACGCCTCGAAGTCATCCAAAGAAGCATCGGGCGCTCGCACCACGAAGGGATAGCGCCCTGCCAAGCGCTGCTGGAAGAAGCTGTAAACATCGGCATCCCAACGTCGTTCCAGCTCACGGAGCGCTTCAACGTTCAGCACGCGCGCTGTCTGGTCCGCAACTTTCTTGACCTGTTGATTGATCGGTTCAGGCAAACCGGTGGCGACCCGCTGCAATGTGCCAATGGGGTCGTGCCCGGTCATGGAGAAACGTTGAAGCACGGCGTGCAACGCGGCCTTGCCACGCTCAGGGCTGTCCTGCACGGCCTTGACGTAATCATGAACAGCGGCAATGGCAGCGACCGTTTCATCGTAGTAGCTCGGCTTTTCTCCCGTTGCCTGCAGCATGGCATTCAGGCCGGCGAACGCACGCTGGATGGCCACGGCTTGTAGCTGCTCGGGCTTGCTGTTGGTGGGCCGCAGGCCAGTTGTCTCGTCGGGCACCTCGATAGCCACCGAAGAAGACAGCGAAGTATTGTCTTTCACTGTTTCGAGCAATCTGTGCAGCGGCGCCGCAGGACCAGTCAGCTGCTCCAGAATATCGACACCATGGTCTAAATCATTGAAGTCAGCCACTGAAAAGGCATTCAAGGCACGTCGCCAGCTGTCGATGTAGTCCGCGCTGTAGAGGTTACGTAAGCGCTCGCTCAATGCATTGCGGTCGACGTCCGAATAGTCGAGTTGAGCGCGCTCACCCAATGCCCACTGATCGATCATCGCCATCTCGGCGAAGCGCTGGCTGCGGGGCTCAAAATAGTCCCTGAACCCTTTGGCCGTCAGCATGGGGGCAAGCAGGACGCCATCATCGCCCAGCTTCGACCCGGAAGAAGATTTGTAAACGATATCGAAGGCTGGCCCTACCTGGTGACGCAGGTCCAAGCCGGCGTGCAGCTGTTCTTGGGCCTGCTGCTTGAGGCTTGCGTACACGCGCTGTGGCATAGGCACTTTACGTAATATCTGCTGCACTTCGCTGACCCGCTGCTTGTATTGCGGCAGGTCGGTATCGGCATAGGCCAGGGCGTACTTCAGATGCTGCATGAGGTCGCGCTGCAATTGTCCCTGCCCTGGGAAGGCCTGTTGCCACTTCTGGGCCATCCAGTCTTCGACCCACTCGGGCCGGCGACTCTGGCGGTCCTCGATCATGCGGTAAACCCTAAGCGAGGCCATCTGCTGTTCACTGCCGGGCGGTGCCGCATTCATGGCATCAATCACGCCGCTGGCCAACGCCGGCAAGAAACGCCTGGAGAGCAGGCTCAAGTAAGCTTCGTCGACCCGAGGCCCGATGGCGCGCCCTTGATACAGGCCGAAATCAGCCACACCCGGCCAGGCGGCGCGATAGTCACCGAATACCGATACTGCATCACGGATTTGATCCAGTGGTTGCAGCAGGTTACGCCCTGTCGGGTCCAGGTGCTGGTCCACTTCGTGATTGCTGAATTCTCGACTTTTAGCAAGCACGCTGGCTGCCTTGGCACCATTGACATCGAAGTAGCGCTGCCAACTGGCAATGGCAACACACACAGCAAGCACGCCTACACCAGAGCCCACCCAGAGCAATCGCCGCTTGCTACGCGCCACTCTGACGTTATCCCCAGCAAGCCCGGCTTCCTGGTAGATGACACGACCGAAAGCCTGCTGGATGAAGTAGACCAACGCTTTGCCGTGCGGCTTGCCTTCGCGCAGTGGGGGCTTGGTTTTGTATGGCTGCGCCGCCTCACGCACGAATGCATTGAGCATGTCGCCTTGCTGCTCGACCGACGACCAATACACCCCACGCACCAGGGCAGGCGTGGTGAAACGATCACTTGCCAAGGTCTCACGCAAGAAGCCTAGTAAAATCGGGCGCAATCCAACCAACTGGGCATGCAGCGAGAACAAACGCGATCGATGCGGCGCACTGCCCAGCCCATCAATCTGGTCCACGACCTGCTCGAACAACAGCCTGATCAAGCGATCATAGAAGTCGCTGTACTCCTCCAACCAAGCGTCGTAAGTATCGACTGCATCCAGCTTGAACGTAAAGCCCAGCAGGTTCTCTCGCTTAGCCGCTGAGAGCTTGCTGTAAAGCGCGTCAAAGCCATCGAGCAGATCGAACTTGGATAACACCACATACAAGGGCAGGCGCGAACCCAGCTGACTGCTGACTTCATACAGCCGTGTACGCAATACATGAGCCAGTGCGACACGTTGCTCGGGCGTACCCTGTAACAGCGCAGGCAGATCAATAACCAGCAACAGGCCATTGAGTGCCCGCTGGCTGCGATTGCGCAGCAACCAACTCAGCAGGTGGTGCCACAACCTGGCCGGGGTTCCGGGAGGTATGGAAGGTTCAGACTCATTGGCGTTCCCGGACACCGCGCCAGCCGAAGACGCTTGGCTGATGAAAGCACCGGGCGGGTCGATGATTACCGCGTCATCACTGACCCACCAGCCGACCGGATATGCGAGAGGTTGCGCTTGTCGGCCACGTGCCTGGACCTTGTCGATGCGGGTCAAGGAAAAACTTTGGTCAGTGCGATCAATGAAGCTGGTTTTGCCAGCCTGTTCGTCACCCAGCACCAGATACCATGGCAATCGGTACAGCGCCCTTCGCCCTCCCGCGTTGTCGAGGTAACGCGAAAGCGCCTGGTTCAACGCCTTCTCTTGTGTGCGAACCAACGGCAATACACGATCCAGTTCGGCGGCCACTGCATCCTTGTGCTCCGCTTGCAGGCGGTGAAAGCGTGTGCGCAACACAATAAGCCAGCAAAGCAATGGCATCAGTACGAGCACCAGACTGGCCACACTGCGGTGCGCCACGCTGGCGAGGGGTTGGTGCTCTCGCCACGTCCATTGCGGGCCGAGCCACCAAATGGCGATCAGGATCAGTACAGCACCGAGCCCAAGCAACAGCGGCATCGCCAAGCCGATGCGCGAAATCAACGGTATGCCCCATCGTTTGAGTTGTTTCCATAGTGGGTTCATGAGGGCTCCTAAACCTTGTTCTGATCAGCTAACGCTGGAGAGGTGGCGTACTGGAGGAGCCGCTGGAATACCCCGGGCTCCCAGGCATCGGCGGTCGTTCGCTGCATCGTCTGGGCAACACCGGCGCACAGGTCCTGGGCTAACCAGGACACGCCGCGTGCGGCCAACAAGTCGGCGGCAATTATTGTGGTGTGGCAGCGCTCACGCGGCGTACGGAGCTCCGCTTGCAGGCTTTGCAAGCGGAGGAGGACTGGCTCCACACCTGCCGTGTCCAGCTGACTCACCAGTTCCTCGCGCAGGCTGCTGAACTCAGCGGTGGATGCTCCATGGTCGCCCTGCCCTTGCGCCCCCTTCAGCCAGGCCATGCAGGCGTCATCGACGAACCCTGTGCCGTCGCTGAAGCACAACTGCTGCAGTGCTGGCATGCGCTGCACAAAACGCGCAGTCGCGCAGCGAATAGCCTCCGCGACCTCGCCCATCGCCAGCCGCGTGGCGACGGTAGCGGCTAGAAAACTGCCTCGAATCCAGTAAGGGCAGGCTGCGACACTTTTTTCGATACGCTGGAGTAACGCGGGGTCAATTGCCGTTCCGGCGATGGCATCGTCATAGCTTCCGGAAATATCCACCGGCACCGCCATCAACTCCGTGCGGTTACCTTGCCTCGCTTGAGGCGCCGCTTGAATGTGCGCCCACAAGCCAAAGCGACGTAGTTGGTAGCCGGTAGGGTCATAGGGATCCTGTTGGTTGATGAACTCGGCCATGCTCAACACCGCTCGCCGTGTCTCGCGCTCATTGCCAATGGATACATGGGGGATGGGTGCAGCCATGACATCGGCCAATGGCACAGGCTTGATGTTTGTAGCAGGCGCCTGGGGCGCTGCGACCTCGCTGACACCCGCGCCAAGTTCTGCATACTTGCGCAGAAGGCGCTCAAGTTTATGGATGACGGCCGCGTCCAGTTGCGCAACGGCCTGCTGCTGTTGCAAGCGTGTTAAAGCATGCTGTGCTGCAGTTGCATGAGTCGGGGTATAGGTGAAGCGGTCAAGGCACGGCAACGCATCAGTCAAGCGATTGAGGACCAGGCCAACCAGCTTACGCTTGCCAAGGAAACCCTTGGGCCCTGGCTTGGGATGAGAAGACTCCCAGTAGGATTCGACCATGCCGGCTAATAACGCCAGGGTGAACCCCCAGCGCTCCCAGCAGCCGCTACGCAGCCACGCGACACTCAAGTGCGCGACGATCCGCAGGTGCTTGCACTGCTGGCCCAAATACTGCCGGGACGCCTCTTCGATGTAGGTCCAGTCGATTGAAGATTCCTGCAAACCACCCAGTTTGACCATCTCCTGGTCAATGGCCTGGTAGGTTTCATCCTCGATGTCGAACAGCCCGGCCGGAACCGCTGGCTCAATCGGCATGAGCAGCCGACTGACTTCATCCCCTGATACCCGCACTACCACCGGCATGTGCTCCGCGCCTGACTGATCAGCGGGTCTAGACCTTGGGCATCGAACGTCAGCCCATCGACCTCGCTGTGGTTGCTCGTCACTTCTATCCGATGGGCCCTAATCAACTTTTTGATCTGCTCGATGGCAGGGAGGCCTCGTCCTGCGTCGAGTACCTGCCCGTTTTCCATCACCTTCCAGGGGGTCTCATTCGTAGAACCGCCGTCCCCTTTCAGGCGTACCGTGACCCAGCCCGTCTCGATGTGTTTATGGGTGATCAACTGGAGCCGGGAGATGTTCTGGATGCAGCTGATGACCAGATAAGAACGTTGGTCACCGGATGCAATGGCGGGTGCGGAAATGACCAGTTCAGTAACGTCACTGCCCTCGCTTCGTTCCCCGCTGCGAAACGTCAGGTCATCCGGCCTGCGTGCGGCCTCGTTGGCCATCACGCGCAACACACTGGGCGCCTCGTGCTCCGGGGCGGACCATGGCTTTTGGGTCGTATGCGCAGGTGTTCCTGCCGCCTGATCGAAACACGCCAGACGCTCGATGTTAGACACGATCCCAGGACAGTTCTGGGCATGACTGGCCAACGCTGGCTGCAAACAAAACAGTAGCCAAACACCAGCGCCATATGCGCTGCGAATAATCATTGAATACTCACTCTTTGCCAAACAACAGGAAGACTCATATGCGTCAATGAGTAAATTTTCCTACAACAATATTCCATTAACTCCTCGCCATACCCACACCACCAAGAAGTGTTTCGCCACGAGCCTAGTACACACAATCAACTGCACACAAATAAATATTTACTTACATTTTTTAACTCGACCAAAAGTCCTTGTCACATGCATGGTTTTTATAGCGACGGGGAACTAACCCTCTCAATCGGCGATATGTAGGAAATTCCCCACAACTCATAAACCAGAATAACCACAACGTTTAAACACGCAGTAAAAAACCCACTACGCAACACCAAATCCACACCATGGAGTTATGGATTGATGTCTAAGAACATTGGCTCCGTTGCGCCAAAAGAGCGCATCAACATCAAGTACGTCCCTGCCACCGGCGATGAGCAGGTCGAAATAGAGCTGCCACACAAGATGTTGGTACTGGGAGATTTCGGTTTGGAGGACAGCCGCGCACTGGAAGACCGCCCGGTCATGCGCATCGATAAACACAGTTTCAACAACGTGTTGCATGACGCTGATGTGAGCTTGGACATGTCCGTGCCTTCCATGCTCAGCGCAACTCCAGACGCCGAGCTCGCTGTCAACCTGCAGTTCAAGTCCATCAACGATTTCGGGCCAGACCAGATCGCCCAACAGGTACCGGAGCTGAACAAGCTACTGGAGCTGCGTGAAGCGCTGGTAGCCCTTAAAGGCCCACTCGGTAACGTGCCGACATTCCGCAAGCAGCTGCAACACCTGTTGAACAACGAGCAGGCCCGCAAGCAGCTCGCCGAAGAACTGGACCTGGTGCTTGAGGCGCCAAAAGAAGATTGAGACCACGGAGCGTCCCCATGCCAAAGCAGAACAGCACCCCTGTCGCCGTCGACACAACTACCGAGACATTAAGCAAGGCCACGCTGCTGGATCAGATTATGGCGGAAACCAAACTGGTGCCGGCTCAAGAGGGCTATCAAGTCGCTAGGCAAGGTGTATCTGCCTTTATTGCCGAGATCCTCAAGAGCAATGATCCCGATCAACTCATCAACAAGCACCGTGTCGATCAAATGATTGCGGAACTGGATCGGGTGCTCGGCAAGCAGATGGATGCCATTCTGCACCAACCTGAGTTCCAGCAACTTGAGTCAGCCTGGCGCAGCCTCAAACTTCTTGTCGATCGAACGGACTTCCGCGAGAACATCAAGCTTGAGGTATTGCATGTCAGCAAAGAAGAATTGCTCGATGACTTCGAGAACGCTGCCGACATCACCTGCAGCGGACTGTACAAACACGTTTATACCGCAGGTTATGGGCAGTTCGGGGGTGAGCCGGTTGCTGCCATGGTTGGCAATTATAACTTCGGGCCTTCTTCCCCCGATCTCAAGCTCTTGAGTTACATGGCCTCTGTCGGTGCCATGTCCCACGCGCCCTTCCTGGCTGCACCGGCCCCTGAATTCTTCAACCTGAGCACCTTCGAAGACTTGCCCAACCTCAAGGAGATCAAGGACATCTTTGCCGGCCCCCGCCATGCCAAATGGCGGGCGTTCCGTGAAAGCGAGGATGCTCGCCACACCGCCCTGACCGGACCACGCTTCATGCTTCGCTCCGCTTACCATCATCAGGACCAGCCGTGCAGAAGCTTCAACTACGACGAGAACATCAACGGTCGGCATGATAACTACCTGTGGGGCAACTCTGCCTTCCTGTTGGCCAGTTGCATCAACGAAAGCTTTGCCCGCTACCGCTGGTGCCCGAACATCATCGGCCCACAATCGGGGGGAGCCGTCGAAGACCTGCCGGTTCATCTGTACGAATCGCTGGGCCAACTGCAGGCCAAGATTCCTACCGAAGTGCTGATCTCTGACCGCAAGGAGTTCGAGTTGGCTGAAGAGGGCTTCATCACCCTGACCATGCGCAAGGACAGCGATAACGCGGCGTTCTTCTCTGCCAATTCGGTGCAGAAACCTAAGAACTTTCCCAAGACCCCCGAAGGCTTGCAGGCTCAGACCAACTACAAGCTCGGCACCCAGTTGCCCTATCTGTTCATCGTCAACCGCCTGGCTCACTACATCAAAGTGCTACAGCGCGAACAGATCGGCAGCTGGAAGGAACGACGCGACCTTGAATCCGAGCTCAACAAATGGATCAAGCAATACGTCGCCGACCAGGAAAACCCCTCGGCCGATGTTCGCAGCCGTCGCCCGCTGCGTGCTGCCAGGGTTGAAGTCTCTGACGTTGCCGGCGATCCGGGCTGGTACCAGGTCTCGCTCTCCGTTCGCCCGCATTTCAAATACATGGGCGCGAACTTCGAGATCTCACTGGTTGGGCGGCTCGACACGCAATGACCGGTTTTTTTGATCGTTTGATGGCGGATCAGTCCCTCTGCCGGCAAACATCCCGGCAGGAGAGTACTTCGCAAAAATTCGCCGCCATCAAACGCCACCTCGAAACCCTGCTCAACGCTCGCCAGGGGTGCTCCCAGAGCAGCCCTGAGCTGGGCCTGCGCGACTTCAACGGGCATGACGTAAGCAGCGGCGAGTTGCTCGCACAAGTGAGTGCGGATATCCGCCGCACCCTCCAGCGCTTTGAGCCACGCATCAAGGTACGCGCACTTAAGGCAGTGCCCGATTGTCACGCTCCGCTTGAGTTGCATTTCAGGCTGGACTGCCATGTGCAGGTCAACAACCAGACGGAACAGTTGCAATTGGAGTTGTTGGTCAACGGGCACAACCGACACACCCGAGTAAGGTGAACCATGTCATTGAAGGACCGATTCAGCGAAGAGCTGCGCTACTTGCGTGAGCTGGGAAATGACTTCGCCAAGGATAATCCACAGCTTGCCCGGTTTCTTGGAAGCAGTGGTAGCGACCCCGATGTCGAGCGGCTGATGGAGGGCTTTGCGTTCCTGACGGCCAAGCTGCGGCTCAAGCTGGAAGATGACCTGCCGGAACTGACGCACCCCATGCTGCAGTTGCTGTGGCCGAACTACCTGCGGCCGCTGCCAAGCGCGACGATTATCCAGTTCACGCCACGCAAGCAGTCGCTGAGCCAATCGCAGAGTATCCCAAAGGGCTCGCGTCTCTTTTCCAAGCTTGTAGACGGTATCGCCTGCGAGTACCGCACTTGCACGGAAGTGAAGGTGCACCCTTTTGCAATATGCAGTGTGGGCTCCACACAGACACTGGACAACTCGATTGTACGCATCGACCTCGAAACGTTGGTCGAGCGCCCACTGAATACCTTGGGCTGTACACGGCTGGACTTTCACCTGGGTGGGGACGATCTCGCTGCGCGCACGCTGTACCTGTGGCTCTCGCAATACCTCAAGCATGTCAGCGTGACCATCAATGATGAGGTTCGCCGACTACCCGCCAGCTGTATCGCATTTCCCGGATTTAGCCCTGAAGAGGCCTTGCTGCCCTATCCGCAGAATGTCTTCGATGGCTATCGGATCCTGCAGGAATACTTCGTCTTCCCTCAGCGGTTCCATTTCTTCAGCATCACCGATCTGCAAAAACTATGGCCGGCACAACACAGCTCGCAGGTAGTCATCGAATTCCAGTTCTCACGTCCGTTGCCGGAAACGCTGCGTCTTGGAAAGAGTGACTTCAACCTGTTCTGTAGCCCCGCGGTCAACTTGTTCAAGCACAGTGCCGAGCCCATTGACCTGTCCTGTAATGCCGCCCATGTGCAGCTGAAACCTAAAGGCACAGAACAACACGCTTACGAGATTTTCAGTGTCGATCAGGTCATCAGCACCCGAACGACGTCCGATGGCAGTACCCGTGAGCACTTACGGACCTTTCGTCCTTTCGACTCATTTGCACATGAAATCGAACATGTTCAAGGGCGCACGGCCTTGTACTACCGCTACCAGCTCGAAGACTCCCTGCGTGGCGATGGCGTCACCCACAGCATCGCTTTCGTCCGCGCCGATGCCAGCCACTACATCGGCGAGCTGGAAACGGCGTCCATTGACCTGACCTGCACCAACAGAGATTTGCCACAGGCGCTGGGTGTCGATGACATCAACGTTATAACCGAGTTTACGCCGCCTCTGGCGACCTACTCCAACATCCGTCCCCCCACCCGTGCCTATCGGCCGGTGCTGGACGGCGAATTGCAGTGGGCCTTGATCTCAAACATGTCGCTCAACTACCTGTCGCTGCTCTCGGCCGACCCGCTGAAAGAGATCATCCGCGCTTACGACTTCGCGGCCCTGCACGACATCCAGCAAACACGCACCACCCGCAAGCGCCTCGACGGCATCCGCGAGATCCACACAGAACCCATGGATTGGCTGATCAAAGGGCAACCCATTCGCGGCCTGCGCAGCCGCCTGAAATTGGATCAGGCCGCCTTTCTTTGCGAGGGCGACTTGTACCTCTTCAGCTGTGTGCTGGCGCACTTCTTTGCCCTGTACGCCAGCATCAATTCCTTCCATCAACTGGAAGTGATCAATATCACCAACAACGAGCACTACACATGGCCAATCCAGACCGGCAAACAACCGCTGATCTAGCCGACAAGCTGCTCGCCGACGCGCACCGCTACAACTACTTCCAGTTGCTGGAGCGCTTGCATGGCTTGCACGGAGATGACCTGGAGCCCCGTTGGCCAAACGAGGCCACCCGGCGGCGCGTGCGGCTGGCCTGCGACCCGCGGCTGACCTTTCCGGTCTCGGATGTCTACAAAGCCGAGCGTATGCCCGATGAGGAGCAACGCTACCGTGTCTGCACCACCTTCATGGGCTTGCACGGCACAGATTCGCCTTTGCCCACCTATTACCTGGAACAGGTGGCCTATGAGCATGCACAGGGTATCGGCGTGCGTCCGGCCTTTTTCGACTTCTTCAACCACTACCTGTTGAGCCTGTTGCATCGCGGTTGGCGCAAGTACCGCTACTACATCCGTTTTCAGCCAGGCGCCAAAGATGGATTCTCACAGTACGTCTTTGCCCTGCTCGGGCTGAATGACAAACAGCTGCGAGGTGACACGGCATTGCCCTGGAGCCGGCTGCTCAGCTTTGCTGGCGTGATCGCCAGCCGCAGCCGCGCGCCCGGCACCGTCGCCGGCATCATTGGCCATTGCTTCGACCTGAAGCATGTGCAAATCCGCGAATTTGAAACGCGCTCGGTGCCCACCACAGGTAGGCAGCTTGTCAGCCTTGGGCGTAGCAATGGCCAGTTAGGGAGTACGTTCACCGTCGGTGGCCGTTCGCGCACCCGCAGCAGCAAATTCACCATCGTCATCAGCGAGCTCGATCAAACGCAACTGCGCCAGTTGCTGCCCAGCGGCGTCAACTTTGACCGGTTACGCGCATTGATCGATTTCCTCTTGCGGGACGGCATGGCCTACGACTTGGAATTGCGCCTCAAGCAGTACGCGCTGTCACCGTTCTGCCTGCACCGCAGTCAGGGCGCCTACTTGGGTTGGACCAGTTTCATCGATGACCGACATGGCGAAATCAGCCCTGTCGTTCGTTTCCGGGGGCGCTCATGAGCACGTTGATGATGAGCATCACCAACCTCGACCAGTTACAGCCTAACGTCATCGTTCGACACACGTTCGATTGCAAAGGCGGCACCATCGGCAGTGAAGGTGCGAGTTGGCTGATGAATGATCGAAATCACAGCGTTGCGTCGATCCACTGCGAGATTCGCTGGATCGAAGACAGCTTCTGCGTGATCGACCGCTGCGCACGCACCTATCTAAACGACAGCATCAACAGCCTCGGGGCACGTTCGCCCCGGCGTCTGCTTGAAGGCGATCAGATCCGCATTGGCGCTTACCGGTTGCTGGTTCAGCACTCGCAAGAGCATGCCAACGCGCGCTCGCTGGAAGATTTGCTCAGCACTGATGCGAGCGTACTTGATCGCCTGATCGCCGACCCGCCCGCCAACGGTGGTCGCAGCAGCACAACCACCCAAGCCATCACCGAGATTTGCTCGGCCTTTGAAACGCACAAGGGCAATGACCCTTTGCTAGCACTGAACGCCGTGGGAGATACAAGCGCGTCACAAGAAGACCCACTGCAACGCTTGATTGCAGGAGGACGCCCATGACGCGCCATCTGTTCACAGCCGCCCTGCTGACCGCGCTGATAGGGCTTTCAGGTTGCACCTACCTGAGCAGAGTGAGCCAAGTGGCCATGGACCCCTCGTTGCCCATTGGGTCACCCAAAGATCATCCGACCCAGGTTGCGTTCAGCATCAATGCCAGCCCTACCCTCAATGGCAACCCGAACAGCCTCGACATTTCGGCCGATCATGAAAACGCTCTGGAGCCAAGCCCCTACGCGGTCAGCCTGAGTGCCGGCGACCCTCACGCATTGACAGAAAAAGTCGGAAGCCTGTTCGCGTTCCTGCAAGAGCAATTTCCAGCGATGTCCCCTGTCGTGATCATCGAAGACGACGAAGATCAGCTGCAACGCTCTTCCCTGGAAGAAAGCACACCTGGCAGCTACGACGACCCAACGGTAGTGCTGACCTTACCGCGCACCCCAACCGTGACCACAGAGCCTGTCGCTACTCCCATCGCCATCAAGATCCTGCAACTGCGCGACGACTCACTGCTGCGCAACAGCGTGTATCAACTGCTGGATGAGGACCCAGCCAAGGTCCTGCGCAGCACCTACATCCGCGATGACGATTACCAGATGCGCCCCGGCCAGTTCAAGTTCATCCCCTTCGTGCCCATCGACCCCGAGACCCGCTTCGTCGCGGTGATCGGCGATTACCGAAACCAGGAGAACGCCACCTGGCAGCAAGTGCTGCGCATTCCCCCGCGTGGGCGCCAGATCATTCTTTCGGTGCTGGTCAACGACAGGCAGATCCTGCTCAAGGAGGAAGACTGATGGGGCGTCCACAGCGCTTGTCCTTTTCGCTTACTCACGCTGACACGGAGCGCTCATGAGTTCACGTAATCCCGTCCTGTGGCCTGAAGGCCTGTTCGTCAAACCACAGCATTTCCAACAGGCGGCCCGGGCGAGCGAAGCGGCCCTGCATCAGCGCCTCGGCAGCCTTAACGCAGCCTTCTACGGCTTCAGCGAACTTCAGTTGAGCGACGAGTACCTGAGCCTGGGCAAGATCGCCATCACCCGCGCGCGAGGCATCATGCCCGACGGCACGGTGTTCGATATTCCTGCAGACCTACCGCCACCGCCGCCGCTGGAAATCGACGATGACGGCTCGAATGACAGCGAAGTTTACCTGTGCCTACCGCTGCGCACCGAGGGCGGCCGCGAGGTGAGCTGGCCCGACAATACTGCCAACTTCCGCTACATCGCCCAAGCGCACGAGATCAAGGATACCCACACCGCCGACGGTGACTTGGTCCAGGTCGACCTTGCCGTACCCAACTTGCAGCTCAAGCGCAAGGCAGAAGACAGCAGCGCCTTCACCCGCCTGGCACTGGCACGCATTATGGAGCGGCGCCCCGATGGTAGCCTGCAACTGGATGAGGCCTTCTACCCCACCAGCGTTTCGGTGCGGGCGGTACCGGCGCTGCAGCGGTTTCTTGAAGAAATCACCAATACCCTGCGCGAACGGGCACGCAACCTCGCCGCCCGCATTGGCGGCGCTGGCCAGTCGGGTATCGCCGACATTCGCGACTTCAACCTGCTGCAAGCCATGAACCGCTGGTGGCCCTGCTTTCAGCACTTGGCCAGACAGGCGCAGACGCACCCTGAGCAGCTCTACCTGTGCATGAGCCAGGCCTGTGGCGAGTTCGTGACCTTTACCGACGAAAGCAGGCTGCCGCAGGAATACCCCGCGTATCACCACGCGGCGCTGCGCACCTCCTTCAAGCCGTTGGAAGACACCCTGCGCCGCTGCCTCAGCACCGTCCTGCAACCGCGCGCAGTATCGCTTCCGCTCGAAGCGCTGGATTACGGCGTAATGACGACCACCTTGGAAGATCGCCGGCTAATCGACGAAGCCGACTTCATACTCGCCGTGCGGGCTAACGTGCCGCCACAGGTGTTGCGACAGATGTTCGTGCAGAAAGCCAAGGTCACGTCACTGGAGTCCCTCAATGATCTGGTGCCCTTGCAACTGCCAGGTATCCCCTTGAACCCATTGCCGGTAGCACCTCGCGACCTGCCCTTCCATGCAGGTTTCAGCTATTTCGAACTGGACCGACGTGACCCTGCGTGGGCGTGCATGAAAACAGCCAATGGCTTCGGAATTCATATTGCGGGGGACTTCCCTGGGCTAGAGCTGCAGTTCTGGGCGATCAGGGAAGAACAGAAATGACAAGGCATTTCAGCAATGAGGACGATGTCTGCCAGCGCTTAGTGGCGTCGATTCAGGAAGCCAACAAAGAAAGGGATGAGTCGCCAGGGTATGCAGCAGACCCAGACTTTCAACTGCGCGGTGGCTACGCAAACCTGATGCTGGATGCCGCTGCGCCTCTGTTCGGCCTGGTGATACGTCTGCGCACACTGGATGCCTTGCCCAATATCAAGGATGTGCACCAGCAGGTGCGCAATCAGATCGAAAACATTCGCGAGGAGATGCGCCAGCACGGCTACGAACCCGCTCAGTTGCTCGCGTATTCATACGGTCTTTGCCTTTTCATCGATGAAGCCGTCATGGAAAGGCCCTGGGGCAAGAACAGTTGCTGGAGCCATGAACCCCTGCTCAGTATCTTTCACGATGAAACCTGGGGAGGAGAAAAGTTCTTCACCGTGCTCTCCCGCCTTATGCAGGAACCCAAGTGTTATCAGGAAGTACTGGAGTTCATGTACTTCGCCCTGTGCCTCGGCTTGAAGGGCAAGTACGCCATCGCGCCGAAAGGTGAAGAGTCCCTCAACGCATTGATACATCAACTCCACGGGATCATTCGCGAGCTGCGCGGCCCGACACCAGAGACCGTCTGCGATCCGTACACCAACGTCGCCCCGCGCAACTTCCGCATGAATCGGCAATGGCCTTGGTGGAGCCCGCTGGCACTCTCCGCCCTCGCCATGGCGGTGGCCTACGGCATCTACAGCTACCGACTGCACCTGATTACCACCGAGGTGCTGGAGTCGCTAAACGGCATTTTGCAGCAGTAGTGAACCGGTACTCGGCTCAACGAAATTCAAAAAATTAGCGAGGCGTTTGCTTCGTTGACAAGCCCATCGTTCCCGATGGCCACGCCACCCTGAGTGCGCGTGTTTATCCACATGGACGCAGGAGAGACTGCCATGCCAACACCCGCTTACGTCACAATCACTGGTGAAACTCAAGGCGATATCACCGCTGGCGCATTCACCGCTGACTCCGTCGGCAATGTTTACCAGGTAGGCCATGAAGATGAAATCTTGGTTCAGGAAATCAAGCATGAGGTGATCACGCCCACTGACCCACAGAGCGGCCAACCCAGCGGTCCGCGCGTACACAAGCCGCTCACATTCTCCAGTTCGCTAAATAAGGCCTCGCCTCTGATGTATCAAGCACTGGCTAATGGCGAAATGCTAACTATCGTCGAGTTCAAATGGTACCGCACCTCAATAGAAGGCAAACAAGAGCATTTTTTCACAACCAAGCTTTTTGACGCGACCATCGTCAGAATCAATACCGTTTTACCCCACGCTCAGGATAAGAAAAACGAAAACTATACGCAGCTGATCGAGGTTTCGCTGGCCTATCGGATGATCATCTGGGAGCACCGTATAGCCGGTACCATGGGCTCTGATGACTGGCGCGCGCCAAACGTCTGATAGTTACGAATGCTCCGGGCGGTTTACCCGCCCGGACTTTGTGTCACCTCAGACGGCGGACAAGGATTGCTTATGCCTAGCCAATCTGACTTGCGTTACAGCTTCCAGCCACTGGTTGGAGAAGCTGAATTCGAAGTGGTTTCGTTCGAACTTCGAGAAGGGATAAGCAAGCCCTTCGAGTTGGAGCTGAAATTGATCAGTTTCGAAAGCGACATAGACTTCGGCCATTTGCTCGACAAACCCGTCCTCTTCTCCATCTGGGAAGCGGGACGCCCAGTACGCTATGTACACGGTCTGGTGAGCAGTTTCAGCCAGGCTGAAAGTGGCTTCTACCGCACCTACTATCACGCGTTGGTCGAGCCGCAACTGGCCCGTGCCAGTCTTCGCTCGAACTGGCGCATCTTCCAGCAAAAGACTGTCCCGCAGATTCTTGAGCTTATGCTCCAGCGCCAGGGCATCAATCAGTACGAACTGCGCGCCAGCATGGACCATCAGGTTCGCGAATTCTGCGTTCAGGCCGGTGAGACGGACCTGGCATTCATCGCCCGTATTGCTGCGGAAGAGGGCTTCGTCTACCGCTTCGCACACAGTGAAAAGCTGCACAAGCTGATTATCACCGATCGCCTGCAGTCCCTTGGTTTGATCAGCCATGGCGCCATCAAAACCGAGGATGAAGACGAGCCTGTAAACCCCAACATCGTCTTGTACCACGCCAACAGCGGTGGCGATCAAGCCATACCCTGCCTTCGTCGCTTGCGCTACAGCGAGCAGGTGCGCACCGCTCGCCAGGTTCAGCGCGACCACACCTTTACCAACCCAGCCTACCGCCAGGAACACAGAGCTGCAGGGCCCTTCCTGGAGCATCAGTCCAAGGAGTACGAATACTTTGATTACCCGGGCCGTTATAAACGCGATGCCGTGGGCAAGCCGTTCACCGAAAACCGCATCAGCGCGCTACGTCATGATGTCCGTATTGCAGAAGTTGTGGGTGACGATGTTCGCTTGCAACCGGGCCTGAGCTTCACCCTGACAGGTCACCCGCGTGATGACCTCAATGCCCATTGGCGGGTGAACACAGTTACCCATAAAGGCAGCCAGTTCACCAGCCTGCAGGAAGAAGCCGCCGGCGCCGACGTAAGCACGCGCTACGAGCAGACCGCCGTGCTGGTCCCCGGCCGGACCGAATGGCGCCCTGCTCCATTGGAAAGACCGCGAGTCGACGGCCCGCACATGGCTACCGTGGTCGGCCCGAAGGGAGAAGAGATCTATTGCGATGAGTGGGGCCGGGTCAAGGTCAGCTTCCCCTGGGACCGCGAAAGCCAAAACAACGAGTTCAGCTCCTGCTGGGTACGTGTATCACAAGGCTGGGCCGGTGGTAGCTGGGGCTCGATGGCCATCCCGCGCATCGGCCAGGACGTGATCATCCAGTACGTCAATGGCGACCCCGATCAGCCGATGATCACTGGGCGCACCTACTGTGGCGATCAGTTGCCACCGTACGACCTGCCCAATCACAAAACCCGCATGACCATCAAGAGCCAGACCCACAAAGGTGCTGGCTTCAATGAGTTGCGTTTCGAAGATGAGCTGGGCCGGCAAGAGGTGTTCATCCATGCCGAGAAGGACCAGAACAACGTCGTCAAGCACAACGAAACCACCTTCGTCGGCAAAGACCGCAGCGAACGGGTTGACCACAACGAGAAGATCTCCATCGGCGACCACCGTACCGAAGACGTTGGCAAGGACGAAACCATCAGCATTGGCGCCAACCGCAGCGTGACCATCGGTGCCAACAAGACCGAAACCATCAAGCTCGCCAAGGCAGAAACCATCGGTTTGGCCAAGGCCCTGACCATCGGTGCGGGCTACCAGGTGAGTGTGGGGGCGGCCATGAATACAACGGTTGGGCTCAGCCAGAGCGAACAGGTGGGGATTCATAAGTCGATGGTAGTCGGAAACAAGTTCAGCATCACCGCAGGTGACGAACTGTGCATCACGGTTGGCAAGGCCACTCTGGTCATGAAGTCCGATGGGACTGTGCTGATCAACGGTAGCAACTTCGACTTCAGTGCCACAGGGCCTGTGCAAATCAGCGGCAAGGATGTCGATCTCAACTGAAGGGGTAACCCAAGATGGAATTTCGCAACCTGACGCCATTTGACGTCATGTGCTTCAGCGCGCTCGCGCCTGACGGTCGGGAACATCCTGTCATCGCCATGAAGGTCGGATATCGACTCGAACCGATTGAGGGCTGTCCTGGCCGATTCCGGGCTGTCGTCATCGATGATGAACCACTGCCGCTGTGCATGGCTGATACTTACTATGCAGAGACCGGCAGCAGCTCCGCACTCGAAGAGAGCGACCTGGCGCCATTCAAGCCACGCTGCGATGTCATTGTCGTCGGCCATTCGTATGCGCCGAAAGGGCAACCTGCAAATTCGTGGAAAGCGGGTATACGTGTTACATCCACCCGCCCCAGGCAAGTACTTCCTGATCCGCCAGCCCCGAAGCGGGCTCCAAATGTTTACCTTACAGCCGATGAATTACAGGCGCACCAGGCAAGAATACTAGAGGTTCGACAACGCAACAGAGAGCAACTCACACCACGCGTGCTGTTGGACAAGACCCTGCGCTTTACCGGTCCACGCGAGTTTCATCGCAACTTCTTCGGCTGGCATCTCACCGACCCAGAGCTTGCCACGCGCGTTCCTCTGCGTTGGGAATATGCTTTTGGAGGCGCCAGCCAGTTCGCCAATCCCGAATATGGGCATAACCCCGATGCCCCTGAGTTCCTGCTCAATGAAGTCTCCTTCAGTAATCCGCTGGGCTGTGGCTGGCTGGAGCATCGCCATGAAAAGCTGCACTACGAGCAGACCGGCGAAAAGCTCGCCAGCCTGCCGGCGCCTCAGATCGAGCATTTAGACGCCCCCATCGAGCGCATGCTGCGCTCGCGGCATCCAGCTGGCCCGCTAAATGCCGCTGCCATGGCTGAGGTGGCGACCTCCTACGGATGCAGGCCGGCCGGCTTCGGCATTGTTGGCCGCGCTTGGGCACCGCGCTTGGCACTTGCTGGCACCTATGACGAAAGCTGGGAGGACAACCACTGGCCGGGATTGCCACAGGACTTCGATTTTGGCTATTGGAACGGAGCGCCAGTTGACCAGCAGGTAGCTTTTCCTACACCAGATGCACGCGTTTCCCTGTTCAACCTGATTGATCCATCCCTGAGCCAGGATGGGCACTGTGAAGTCCAGCTTCCAGGCCACCGCCCCTTCGTACTCATGCGCATGACCAACGGCGTAATGCTGCCGCTGCCGATGCTCACCGACACACTGCGCATCGACACCGATGCCATGACCCTGTCGATGACGCACCGCATTAGCCTGCCCAATTCGCTTGATATTCGCGTGCTCGAAGCGCGTTTCGAAACCAATCCCAACGCTCCCATCATTCGGCGCGCCCCACGCCGCAGCGGGGAGCACGTCTGATATGGCCGATAACGTAATGGCTCGGCAACAGACGAAATGGACGGTCATCAGCATTGCGCCCGACGTATGCAAAACACCGATGGGCAGCAGCGTTCCACCAGTGCCCTATCCCGTCACAGCCGAGCTGGATACCAGCACGGGTGTAGCAAAGAGCGTTCGCGCCAATGGACATCCGGTAGTTGTGTACAAGCGCAGTTTCACACCCAAGACCATCGGTGACGCTGCTGGCCAGGCCAAAGGCGTCAAGAGCAGTACCGTCGAAGGCAAATGCCACCCGTTGGAGCACAGCAGTTCCGTGCGTGCGGAAGGGCGTCATCTTGTTCGCCACGGCGACCTGTTCTGGATGAATGGGAGCTGATGCCATGAGCGAGCAGCCCATTCAACTGGACACACTAGTCGTCCAGGTACGCGAAGTGCGGCTGCGTAAGCTATCCGGCGGGCCAGACAAGATGTTCGTGCAGACCGACGGCGCAGGCAAAGTGCTGGTCGACTTCGCCGATGGCGCCCAAGAGTGGGGCAAATCCCTGGAGCTGGATGAAACGCAGTATGAGGCCCTGCGTCAGGAAGCGTTCCGCAGGGAACTGGCTGAATTGGAGGACATACCGACCTACACTCAACTCTACCCTTCGTCGCGCAGCGGTGACGCTGATACCAGGCCCAATGGCAATACGCTGGGTCGGGTGAACGGTGAAACACCTGCTTCCGGTAAAGCCGCCAATGACGCCAATGCCGAAGTCGAAAGCGAAACACCGGCAGAAGGCGTTACGGGCGATGAGATTCTCGATGGTGTTCAGCTGGGGCTGGATATCGTTGGCCTGATTCCGGTGGTGGGCGAGATCGCTGACATCGCCAACGCGGGCATTAGCCTTGCGCGGGGGGACTATACAGGCGCGGCCCTGTCATTGGTTTCGGCTATTCCCTTTGTGGGGTACTTAGGTACAGCAGGCAAAATAGGAAGGCATGGCACCAAAGCAGTGGTGGAGGGCTCCGTCAAGACTTCAAAGGAAGTAGTTGAGCGAACGGCGAGAGAAGCAGCACAGAAGCGAGCGAAAGAGACAACTGCCCGTAAACGGACCTCAGGCGGAAAGGTAAGGCCGAAGAGGCTGCAGAAGAAAAAACCAGAGTGCTTTGACCCTCGGCAGTCCGAGGCCTACAAGAAAATGAGTGAGACAGACAAGAAGAAGTACCTCAAAGAGTATGCTCGCCAGCTCAAGCGACACGAGGATGCAATCAACAACATGTCGGCCAAGGAGTTCTCCCGCGCAAGGGGAATGTTCAACGAAACCAAGCGAAAAACTGGAGATTCCGGTCGAAATCCGCTGGCAGACAAAGCGCAACGCGATTACCGGCGCGACCGGCGCAAGGAAATCGAAAAAAGCATATATGAAAGCAAAAGAACTAAGAATATAGATCCTAAATCAGCGAAAGCCGAGGCCAAATTAGAGAGCGGTCTGATTATGGAAAAGCTGGCTGCGCTGCACGAGCCTGATATGATTGCGGGAGGCTGGGCCAAACCCGATCCAACAGGATTAGGAGACAAACGTATAAACAGCGCTATTGGTGGAAACTGGGGACACAAGGGAAGAATAGAGACGATCGAACGCGCAGCGACAAGAGCCATGGAGCGCGGCGAAGGCACAGACATGATGAATGTAGAGCTAACCATCTGCCCACCAGGTAAGAAAGGGAAATAATAAATGCGAGATCTAGACTTTTCTGAGTTCATCGAGTGCTTTGGAGAAGCTACTCAACGGATCCGAGTTCCAGAAAGCAGCTTTGCAAAATGGGAAAGCATTCTCCCTCCCGTATTAATTCAGTACTGGAAAAATGAAGGATGGGCAGCCTATGCAAACGGACTTCTCTGGACCGTTAACCCCGACGATTACGAACACATTAAAGATGCCTGGCTCAAGGAAACACCATTAGAATGCCTTGATAGATTTCACGTCATAGCCAGAAGCGCGTTCGGAAACCTTTACTTGTGCGGCGAGAAAACCGGCCATAGCGCATCAATTATCTGCAACCACAATGAAATACTTGCATTAAATAACCGCCTAAAGCCCAAAGAATTAACCACTCAAAACATTACGATCCAATCGCTATTTGGCACCAGTGAGCCTGATGATTACGACAACTCCGACTCAAATGGCAAGCCTTTATTTAAGCGCGCCTTGAAAAAGTACGGCCCACTCGCCCCAGATGAAATGTACGGTTTCGAGCCTGCTCTTGTGGCCGGAGGAAAACCTACTCTGGAGAGTCTTTGTAAACTAAAGCTCGATCCGCACCTGCTAATCCTGCGCAATTTCGACACGCCGAAACTCCCCTTCTCTAGCACAGACCTAACAAAACTTATGAAATAGTGGCTCCCCTACCCGGGCCGTTATAAACGCGATGCCGTGGGCAAGCCGTTCACCGAAAACCGCATCACCGCGCTTCGCCATGATGTACGCACTGCCGAAGTCCAAGGTGACGATGTTCGCCTGCAACCGGGCCTGAGCTTCACCCTGACTGGCCACCCGCGTGACGATCTCAATGAGCATTGGCGGGTGAACACGGTTACCCACAAAGGCAGCCAGTTCACCAGCCTGCAGGAAGAGGCCGCCAAGGGCTGCGCTTGCTACAGGAAGTACAGCGTGGCATGCCCAGCCTCTACGTCTATGCCAGCCCGGGCAGCTAAGAACCGCTGGCCCGAATCGACGGGAGGCCGGGCCAGGAAGACATTCACTATTTCCACACCAACCTGGCCGGTCTGCCCGAGCAGTTGACGGATGAACAGGGGCATACGCTGTGGCGCAGTGATTATCGCGGTTGGGGGAACACAAGGGACGAGTGGCACAGTCCACGACAAGAGCGCGAGCAGAACTTGCGGTATCAGGGGCAGTACCTTGACCGGGAGATAGGCCTACACTACAACACGTTTAGGTTTTATGATCCAGAAGTTGGCTGTTTTACAACATGTGATCCGATAGGACTTAACGGGATCATTAGCCTATACACCTACGCTTCAAATCCGACAGTATGGATTGATCCTCTCGGCCTAGCACCTAAAGCATCGGTAACAATCGGAGGCAGCGCTTCTCGTATGACGCCGAGCACCGGCTGGTGTGACCCGATCCGGGGATGTCGAACGCATTGTGTTCGGCTATGACCCGCTGGGGCGAAGGATCAGCAAGGCCGTGTACAAGCCACATGTAGTGCCCCGGGACGGCGTTACGGCCCGCTACCATAGTCCGGCGCCCGAGCAAGCCAGCACCTACAAGCACAGGACAAACCCCACAGCGCGCGACCCAAACGCCAAATCCCAGGCACAAAAAAAGAGGCCCTAAGGCCTCTTCTTTGTGATCCCAGCGACGCACTGAGGATCGAATTTGGAGCGGGAAACGAGACTCGAACTCGCGACCCCGACCTTGGCAAGGTCGTGCTCTACCAACTGAGCTATTCCCGCGTCGTGATGGGTGCCATTCTAGCGATATCTAAAACGGCGTCAACCCCTTGATTCAAAAAAGTTTTATTTTTGTTCCGAGCCTTCGCGCAGGTGGGGCCAGGCGGCCAGCAGGTAATGCGCCATCGACCACAACGTCAACCCTGCCGCTACCAGCAGCAGGCCGTAACCCAGAATCACCCACATCGTCACCGCAGGTGGGTTGCCCAGCAGAATGACCAGCGCCAGCATCTGCGCCGCGGTCTTCCACTTGCCGAGGTTGGACACCGCCACGTGCGCCCTCGCCCCCAGTTCGGCCATCCACTCGCGCAGCGCCGAAACGACGATCTCGCGGCCGATGATCACCGCTGCGGGCAAGGTCAGCCAGAAGTTGGCGTGTACCTGCACCAGCAGCACCAGCGCCACGGCGACCATCAGTTTGTCTGCCACTGGGTCCAGGAAGGCACCGAACGGCGTGCTCTGCTGCAGGCGACGCGCCAGGTAGCCGTCCAGCCAGTCGGTGGCGGCGGCAACGGCGAACACACTGCTGGCGGCCATATAGCTCCAGTGATAGGGCATATAGAACAGCAGGATGAAGATCGGGATGAGCAGGACGCGTAGAACGGTGAGCAGGTTTGGAATATTCATCGGTACGACTGGCTGCGGGTTGAGCCCGGCATTCTACTCGCTATGCAGGCTGGCATAAATCGACTCGGCAAGCTTTTTACTGATGCCGGGGGCTTTGGCGATCTCATCGATACTGGCGCGGTTGAGCTCTTGCAGGCCGCCGAAGTGTTTCAGCAGGTCGCGCCGGCGCTTGGGGCCGACCCCGGCCACGTCTTCCAGGCTGGACACGCGACGGGCCTTGCCACGGCGCGCGCGGTGGCCGGTGATGGCGAAGCGGTGGGCTTCGTCGCGGATCTGCTGGATAAGGTGCAGCGCCGGTGAGTCGCCCTTGAGAGTGAACTCGTGGTGCACGTCATTGAGGTACAGGGTTTCGAAACCGGCCTTGCGGGTTACGCCTTTGGCCACGCCGAGCAGGGTCAGGTCGGTGAAGGCCAGCTCCTGCATCACGTCGCGGGCCATGTTCAACTGGCCTTTGCCGCCGTCCACCAGCAAGACGTCGGGCAACTTGCCCTCGCCGTCCTTGATGCGCCCGTAGCGGCGGGTCAGGGCCTGGTGCATGGCGGCGTAGTCGTCACCGGCGGTGACGCCTTCGATGTTGAAGCGGCGGTAGTCGGACTTGATCGGGCCTTCGGGGCCGAACACTACGCAGCTGGCCACGGTGGCTTCGCCGCTGGAGTGGCTGATGTCGTAGCACTCCAGGCGTTGCGGCACTTCGTCCAGGCCCAGCACCTGGGCCAGGGCCTCGAAGCGCGCGGCCATGTGCTGGCGGTTGGCCAGGCGGGCGTTGAGGGCCTGTTCGGCGTTGGTCACGGCCAATTGCTGCCAGCGGGCCCGAGTGCCGCGCACCCGGTGGGTGATGGTCAGCTCGCGGCCGCGTAGCGTCTGCAGTGCTTCGCTGATGGCTTCGAAGTCTTCGTGCACCACATTGACGATGAGTTCGCCAGGCAGTTCACGCTCAGCGTTGCCCACGTAGTACTGGGACAGGAACGCGGCCATGACTTCAGCCACCTCCTCCTCGATACCCACCTGTGGGAAGAAGTTTTTGCTGCCCAGCACCCGCCCGCCACGCACGCTGATCAGGTGCACGCAGGCGCCACCAGGGTTGACGAAGGCCGCGATGACGTCGACGTCGCCGGTACCGCCTTCGATGTACTGCTGGTCCTGCACGCGGCGCAGCAGGGCGATCTGGTCGCGCAGTTCGGCGGCCTTCTCGAAATTGAGGGCCATGGCGGCCTTCTCCATTTCGGCATTGAGCTCGTTGCCCAACTGTTGGCTGCGGCCTTCGAGGAACATCACCGAGTGGCGGATATCGTCGGCGTACTCGTCTTTATCGACTAAGCCGACACACGGCCCTTTGCAGCGTTTGATCTGGTACTGCAAGCAGGGCCGGGTGCGGTTGGCGTAGTAGCTGTCTTCGCACTGGCGCACCGAAAAGGCCTTTTGCAACAGGCTGAGGCTTTCGCGAATGGCGCCGGCGCTGGGGTACGGGCCGAAGTATCGGCCCTTGGCTTTTTTTGCACCGCGGTGGATGCCCAGGCGCGGGAAGTCGCCGTCAGACAGGAAGACATAGGGGTAAGACTTGTCGTCGCGCAACAGGATGTTGTACGGCGGCCGCCACTCCTTGATCAGGTTCTGCTCCAGCAGCAGCGCCTCGGTCTCGTTGGCGGTGATGGTGGTCTCGACCTGGGCGATACGGCCCACCAGCGCGGCGGTCTTGGGCGCCAGGCCGGTTTTGCGGAAATAGCTGGCCAGACGCTTCTTGAGGTTTTTGGCCTTGCCCACGTAGAGCAGCCGCGCCTCGGCGTCGAACATACGGTAGACGCCCGGGCGACCGCTGCAGGTCGCCAGGAACGCGCTGGCATCAAAAGCTTGGGACATGAGGTTTACAGGCTTGCGTCAACCATACCGTGGCGAACGGCCAGCAAGGTCAGTTCGACGTCGCTGGTGACCGAGAGTTTTTCAAAGATCCGATAACGGTAAGTATTGACGGTCTTGGGCGAGAGGCACAACTTGTCCGAGATGATCTGCACCTTCTGGCAGCCGACGATCATCAGGGCGATCTGGATTTCCCGCTCAGACAAGGCGTCAAACGGCGAGCCTTGCGGCTGGAACGACTTCAGCGCCAATTGCTGGGCGATTTGCGGGCTGATGTAGCGCTGGCCGGCAAAGGCCAGGCGAATGGCCTGGACCATTTCGTCGAGCCCGGCACCTTTGGTCAGGTAACCGGCTGCGCCGGCTTGCAGCAAGCGGGTGGGGAATGGGTCTTCCTCGCACACGGTGACCGCGACCACCTTGATGTCGGGGTGGCTGCGCAACAGTTTACGGGTAGCCTCCAGGCCACCGATGCCCGGCATTTTCACGTCCATCAGGACGACGTCCGGCTTCAGTTCCCGGGCCAGCTTCAGC
Source organism: Pseudomonas sp. B21-031 (assembly GCF_024748985.1). Taxonomy (NCBI): domain Bacteria; kingdom Pseudomonadati; phylum Pseudomonadota; class Gammaproteobacteria; order Pseudomonadales; family Pseudomonadaceae; genus Pseudomonas; species Pseudomonas sp. B21-031. The sequence goes on from NZ_CP087181.1 coordinate 3,991,359, forward strand.
GCCGCCTCCCCCGAATCCCCCTCACCCACCACCTGCAAGCCGTCGATGTCGGCCAGCATGCGTGTAATACCGGTTCGTACCAGATCGTGATCATCGACCACTAAGACCCTAATCAAGCACACACCTCGTCTACAGGGCGATTGGATCCCGCCACCTTAACAAAATTTTTCATGGCGGGCCTAACGCAAAACTTCTGTCAGATAGGCCTGACGGCCAAGTGTGAAAGGCCTCACTGTTTCGCGGCTTTTGACCTCACCTGACAAACGCCCCAGCAAGTGCCAGAGCGCTGCTTGATCGGCGAGCGGCAATTGCCGAAAGGCCCCCAGCAATTCGGCCTCATCCTGGGTCATGTTTTCCAGCGGCTCCGGGGTGCGTACACCGCTGAGCACGTAAAGGGCATCCACGCCATGGGCGGCCACTGCGGCCAGGTAATCGGCACGCGGCGTGCGTTCGCCACTTTCGTATTTACCCTGGGCATTGGGCTCGACCCCGCCAATGTCACCAAACACCCGCTGGGTCATCCCCAACCGCTCACGTTCTTCCCGCAGTCGCGGACCGAATCCATTCATAGGGTGCATCTCCTTAGTCCCCAGACATCATCCAACGCCGCTCACCTTCCTGTAAGCAGCTGTAAATTCCTGGGTCCACTATGCCCATGGTCACCGGCCACGACAAGCCATCACTGAGCTATCACTCGATTGCGCGCTGCATGCGCACGAAGCACTCATCCTCGCCCATTTCGACAAAGCCCCTGCGCTGATACAGCTGCCTGGCCGGGTTGCTGCGGAACACCATCAAACGCAGCAGTGGCAGACGCCGCTGCTGCGCCCAACCGGCGAGCGCCTCCAGCACCCGGCTGCCGATACCGCGCCCGCGGTGCTCGGGCAGCAGATGCAACTCGCGAATGAACAGTGCCTGGCGGTCTTGGCTGAGGCTGCAGTAGCCCAGCACCGTGTCACCGTCCATCACCAGCCATTGCTCACGCCAGCCCCAGGCCTGATCGAAGGCATCTTCGAGCCACAACAGGTCGAACTCTCGGTAGTACGGCAGCATGGCCCGGCGCGTAAGGTCGCGGGCAAAGCTGCGGTGGGCGTCGGTGGCAGGTACAAGGTTCATGGCCATTATTGTGCACTGCTCAGGTGGCGTAGCACACTGGCGAGCTGCCTGGGCCACGGCGTTCCAGCTCATCCTCCAGCCACTCGGCGAGCACCTGGGCATTGTTGTGCTCGGTGTTTTTGGCGGCATAAAGCAAGGTCAGCGGCCCTTTGGCCGCCAGGTCCAGCAGTGGGTACCAGTGCTCGGGGTGGGCGGCCAGCTGTTGCTGGTAGCGCTGGGTGAAACCGGCGAAATCCACCTCCCCCTGGTGAAACGCCCTCCGCAATTCGTCCGAAGGTGCCACCTCGCGCAACCATTGGCCCTGCAGGTCTTCCTTGCGTTTGTTGCGCGGCCACAGGCGGTCGACCAGCACGCGCTGGCCATCTTCGTCGGCGGCCGCTTCGTAGACACGTTTGCAGCGGATCATGGCTTTCTCCTGCATTTACCGTCCGTCTTGAGCCTAGTGAATTCATTGACCGAGGTCACGGACCGGTCACGAATTGCTCCTAAGCTCACAGCCTTCGGCACCTTCGCCCGACGCCAACCGGAGCCCCCATGGCAACCCCGTCCCTGGCCAGCCAGCCGCCACTGGCCCAACGCGATTCCCGCCCGCAGCTGTCCCACAAGCCCGGGCGTGCCACCCTGGTTTTGTTCTTCGGCCTGCTGCTGGCAGGCATCGCCTACACCGCCTGGAGCTTGAAACAGGATGTCAGCGCCAGCGGCACGGTAATCACCACCGTCACCCCCTTCCTGTTGTTGGGCCTGGCGCTGCTGATTGCCCTGGGCTTCGAGTTCGTCAACGGTTTCCATGACACCGCCAACGCCGTCGCCACGGTTATTTACACCCACTCTTTGCCGGCACCGGTGGCTGTGGTCTGGTCGGGGTTGTGCAACTTCCTGGGGGTGCTGCTTTCCAGCGGCGCGGTGGCCTTTGGCATCATCGCCTTGTTGCCGGTAGAGCTGATTTTGCAGGTAGGTTCTTCGGCCGGTTTCGCCATGGTCTTCGCCCTGCTGCTGGCCGCGATCATCTGGAACCTGGGCACTTGGTGGCTGGGCTTGCCGGCGTCCTCCTCGCACACACTAATCGGCTCGATCATCGGCGTAGGCGTGGCCAATGCGCTGATGCATGGGCGCGACGGCACCAGCGGCGTGGATTGGACCCAAGCCAGCAAGGTGGGGTATGCCCTGCTGTTTTCGCCACTGATCGGCTTTGCCTGCGCGGCCCTGTTGCTGCTGGCGCTGCGCGCGCTGGTCAAGCGCAAAGAGCTGTACCAGGCGCCGGAAGGCCAGACGCCGCCACCGTGGTGGATCCGCGGCGTACTGATCCTGACCTGCACCGGGGTATCGTTTGCCCACGGCTCCAACGATGGGCAAAAAGGCATGGGGCTGATCATGCTGATTCTGGTCGGCACGCTGCCGATGGCGTATGCGCTGAACAAGACCATGCCCAGCGAACAGGCCCTGCAGTTCTCGGCCGTGGCCGAAGTGACGCGTCAGGCCCTGGTGCGCCATGACCCGCAAGCGGCGCCCGCAGACCCGCGTCAAACGCTGACCGCGTTCATCGCCGAGCCCAAGCCCAATCCGCAACTGGTACCAGCCCTGGCCGCCCTTACCGGCATGATCGGCGAAGAGGTGAAGGGTTACGGTTCGCTCAAGCGCGTGCCGGCCGAAGCCATGGCCAACGTACGCAATGACATGTACCTGACCAGCGAAGCCATCCGCTTGCTCGACAAGCACCAGCTGACAAACTTCGATGCCGACACCCGCAGCCATGTGCAACTGTTCAAGACACAGCTGGACGACGCCACGCGCTACATTCCTCTGTGGGTCAAGGTAGCTGTGGCCATCGCGCTGGGGCTGGGGACCATGGTCGGCTGGCGGCGCATCGTAGTGACAGTGGGCGAGAAGATCGGCAAGACCCACCTGAGCTATGCCCAAGGCGCATCGGCGGAGGTGGTTGCGATGTGCACCATCGGGGCGGCCGACATGTTCGGGCTGCCGGTCTCGACTACCCACGTGCTGAGCTCGGGTGTGGCCGGGACGATGGTCGCCAATGGCTCGGGGATTCAGAAGCGTACGTTGATCAACCTGCTGATGGCCTGGGTGCTGACCCTGCCCGCGGCAATGCTGCTGGCAGGTAGCCTGTACTGGCTTCTTAACCAGATTTTCTAGGCTGCAATAAAGAACCTGCTGGGAGCGGGCTTGCCCGCGAATGCGATGGTGGACCTACTACAGCATTCGCGGGCAAGCCCGCTCCCACAGGTTCAGGGATGCCCGATCATCCCGGGATTTTCAGGCCACGCTGAACCGCCGGCCGCTCCAAAAACTTCGCCAGCACCCGCTGCACTTCCTTGAACGCATCGAACCCGACCAGTTCACGGGCGTTGTAGCGCTCCACGAGGTTGCGCACCCAAGGGAAAATGGCGATGTCGGCGATGCTGTATTCGTCGACCATCCACTCGCGGCCTTGCAGGTGGCGGTCCAGCACACCCAGCAAGCGCTTCGATTCGTTGACGTAGCGATCCCGCGGGCGTTTGTCTTCGTATTCCTTGCCCGCAAAGAAATGGAAGAACCCGACCTGGCCGAACATCGGCCCGATGCCGCCCATCTGGAACATCAACCACTGCAGGGTCTGGTAACGGGTAGCGGGGTCCTGGCTGAGCAACTGCCCGCTCTTTTCCGCGAGGTACTGCAGGATCGCGCCCGACTCGAACAACGGAAGCGGCTGGCCGCCGGGGCCGTTCGGGTCGAGGATGGCGGGGATCTTGTTGTTGGCGCTGAGGGAAATGAACTCCGGGCTCATCTGGTCATCGTTGTCGAAGCTGACCTTGTGCGGCTCGTACGCCAGGCCGATCTCTTCGAGCATGATCGACACCTTGACCCCATTCGGCGTCGGCAACGAATACAGCTGCAAGCGCTCGGGGTGCTGGGCGGGCCATTTGCGGGTGATGGGGAATGCGCTCAGATCGGTCATGGTCAACCTTGCCTGGGGAATGGAGTTGTCACTTTAGTGACATCCCGCGCGGCTGACCATCACCGACCCTTCATCGGCACAGGCGGCTCATGCCTGGCCGTGGGCCTTGAGCTTGAGCTTTGCGGTGTCGACCCGAACGAACACCGAGTCCGCCGTCACCGTGAGTACATTGTCTGCCCAGACCTCACAGACAACCCGGCTCTTGCGCCCGACTTCGCCTTCTACGCGTGCCTTGAGCAGCAACTCGACACCCATGGGGGTCGGTTTCAGGTAGCTGAGGTTGAGTGTGCCCGTGACACAGTCAATACGCGGCAGGCTGCCCGGTTCGCGGCCTTCGTTGCGGTAGTGGTAGGCCATGGCGGTCCAGTTGGAATGGCAATCGACCAGCATGGCCAGCAAGCCGCCATAAACCAGGCCGGGCCAGCCGATGAAGGTGCTGTCGGGTGCGTGGCGGCACAGCAGGTGGATGCCGTCGGCGTCCCAATGGCTTTGCAGGTGCAGGCCGCTGGGGTGGGAGCAGCCACAGCCGTAGCAGGTGCCTTCCGGTGCAGCAAGCTGCTGGAGGGAAAGAGTGTGCTCGTTCATACGCTTCCTGTGCTTGTTGGAATGGGAAGTGAGGCAAGCGTCGATGGTAGCGCCGCGCTGGGACAGCGCCAATGAGAAAGGGGCGCCAAGCGCCCCCTCTGGATCAAGCAGTCTGTGCGACCACCTTGCCGCGCCGCTGGGTCAGCGACACCAGCAGGATGAACAGCGTCACCCCCGCAGTCATCAGCGTCTCGTAGCGGTAGGCATCGCTAAACAGCATGTAGCCCAGGACCATGACAATGGTGCCGATCACCAGCCAGGTCAGATAAGGGAACAGCCACATCTTAAGCTCCAGCGGCGTGCCCTCACGGTCTGCACGGGCCCGCATGCGCAGCTGGGACACGGCGATCACCAGGTACACCAGCAAGGCAATGGCGCCGGTGGTGGACAGCAGGAAACCGAACACCTTGCCGGGGAACACATAGTTGACGAAGCAACCGGCAAAGCCTGCCAGGGTCGAGAAGATAACCGCTACCGTTGGCACGCCAGCACCCGAAATGCGCTTGGTCATGCTCAACGCCTGGCCACGGGCACCCAGGGAGTAGAGCATCCGCGAGGCCGTGTACAGGCCGGAGTTCATGCAGCTGGTGACCGCCACCAGCACCACCAGGTCGACCAGCAGCTTGGCGCCCGGCACGTTGAGCACTTCCAGCACCCGCTGGAACGAACCCACGGCTTTCAGGGCTGGGTCGTTCCAGGCCACCAGCGACACCACCAGGAAGATCGAGGCCAGGTAGAAGATCGCGATGCGGTACACCACCAGGTTGGTGGCACGGCGGATCTTGTCTTTCGGGTTGGCTGTTTCGTCAGCGGCAATGGTGACGATCTCGGCGCCGAAGAACGAGAAGATGGTGATCAGCACGCCACCCAGCACGGTGCCGAAGCCATTGGGCATGAAGCCGCCATTGTCCCACAGCCGGCTCACGCCCGAGACCTCGGCCAACGGCCAGAAGCCGAACACGGCCAGGCTGCAGACGATGATGAAGGCAACGATGGCAACCACCTTGACCAGCGCAAACCAGTACTCGAAGGCACCGAAGTTCTTCACGCTGATCAGGTTGGTACCCGACAGCACGACCATGATCAGGAAGGCGAACAACCACGAAGGCACGCCGGGGAAGTAGGCATGCAGGATGTCTGCGCCGGCAATCGCCTCGACCGGGATGATCAGCACCCAGAACCACCAGTACAACCAACCGATGGTAAAGCCTGCCCAAGGGCCGATGGCCTCGGAGGCGTAAGTGGAGAACGAGCCGCTGTTGGGGTTGGCGATGGCCATTTCGCCCAGCATGCGCATCACCAGCAGCACCAGCAGGCCGGTCATGGCGTAGGAGATGAGGATGGCCGGGCCGGCGGTGGCAATGGCGTTGGAGGAACCGATGAACAGGCCGGCGCCGATGATGCCGGCGATGGAGATCATGGAAACCTGACGGGACGTCAGGCCGTGCTGCAAGGACCGCTGTTTCTTGTTTTCTAGCGAAGCCATGGAGAACCCTCGAATGGGTCGCCGTCGTGGGACGGCTAAAAAATGGAGCAGAATTCTTATTAATTTCTGGTGTGCGTTTTTTGTTGTTTTGTAGATGCCGGCGGTGGCTACTTCCCTCCTCTTCGCACGACCGGTTGTAATCGTTGATCCAGGTCAGTATTAATCTATAGGCCTGGGTCAACAAACGACCTTTTCGAAGCACATGATTCCAATACGGAATGAACTTCTTCCTTTTTTGCTCGGTACGCGCCTGTCATGTCCAAACGCCTGATGCCCTCGACCACCGCCCTTCAGTGCTTCGAAGCGGCTGCCCGCCACCTGAGCTTCACCCGCGCGGCGCAAGAGCTGCACCTGACCCAGAGCGCGGTCAGCAAACAGGTCGCGCAACTGGAGGACATGCTGTCGCACTCGCTGTTCCAGCGCATTCGCCGGCGCCTGCACCTGACCCCGGCCGGTGCGCTGTACCTGACCGAGGTGAACAAGATCCTCACCCAGATCGACATCTCCAGCCGCTACATCCTCAGCTATGGCGATGAGACCGAAGTGCTGCGCATCGCCACCCAGCCGACCTTCGGCGCGCGCTGGCTGGTGCCCAGGCTAAAGGGGTTTGGTGATCGCTATCCGCGTATTCACCTGGATATCCGTAACGAGCTGGAACCCTTCGACTTGGTGCAGTCCAAGGCCGACATCGCCTTCTTCTTCGGCCAGGGCACCTGGCCTGGGGCAACGTGTATCGAGCTGTTCAGCGAGGAAGTGGTGCCGGTGTGCGCCCCAGAGCTGCTCGCCAACCACCGTTTCACCAGCGCCGAGGCGCTGACCGAACACCGCCTGCTGCAGTGTGTGTCGCGCCCGGAAGCCTGGCATGAGTGGTTTTTGGGGCTGGGGCTGCACAGCCAGAACAGCTACCACGGCCCACGTTTCGACACGTTTTACCTGTGCATCCGGGCCGCTATCGCCGGCTGTGGCATTGCCCTGATTCCGCGGTACCTGGTGGCGGAGGAGTTGAACGAAGGCAAGCTGGTGGTGGCCTGGGACCACCCGGTGCCGAGCAATGGCCGGCACTTCATCGCCCATGCCGAGCATGCGGCGGAGGTGCCGAAGGTCAGGGCCTTCGTGCAGTGGATTCGCGAGCGGGTGGCTGAGGGGGATTGAGGCCAGTGCAGGTAACACAAAATCTTATAAGATTACGAATCCAAGGAATGATCGCAATCAAATAATTCGTTTGCGCAATACAGCCCCGGCACGCTTCGATAGTGGGAAACTCGAACAAGGTCCGCGTGCACCATGAATCAGGAAAGTATCAGCCAGTCCATTGCCATCGTTCACCCAATTACACTTTCCCACGGCAAGAATGCGGAGGTCTGGGACACCGACGGCAAACGTTATATCGACTTCGTCGGCGGTATCGGCGTACTCAACTTGGGCCATTGCAACCCAGCCGTGGTCGAGGCAATTCAGGCCCAAGCCACCCGCCTCACCCACTATGCCTTCAACGCCGCCCCCCACGGCCCGTACCTTGCGCTGATGGAACGCCTTAGCGAGTTTGTCCCGGTCAGCTATCCGCTGGCCGGCATGCTCACCAACAGTGGCGCGGAAGCGGCGGAAAACGCCCTGAAAGTGGCCCGTGGCGCCACCGGTAAGCGCGCGATGATTGCCTTCGACGGTGGCTTCCATGGCCGTACCCTGGCAACCCTGAACCTCAATGGCAAGGTCGCCCCGTACAAGCAACGCGTCGGCGACCTGCCAGGCCCGGTCTACCACCTGCCCTACCCCAGTGCCGACACCGGCGTCACCTGCGAACAGGCACTCAAGGCCATGGACCGGCTGTTCAGCGTCGAGCTGGCGGTTGAAGACGTGGCGGCTTTCATCCTCGAACCGGTCCAGGGTGAAGGCGGCTTCCTCGCCCTCGACCCGGCATTCGCACAGGCACTGCGCCGCTTCTGCGACGAGCACGGGATTTTGATCATCATTGACGAGATCCAGTCGGGCTTTGGCCGTACCGGCCAGCGCTTTGCCTTCCCGCGCCTGGGCATCGAGCCCGACCTGCTGCTGCTCGCCAAAAGCATCGCGGGCGGCATGCCACTGGGTGCGGTCGTGGGCCGTAAAGAATTGATGGCATCGCTGCCCAAGGGTGGCCTGGGCGGGACCTATTCGGGCAACCCGATTGCCTGCGCAGCGGCGCTGGCGAGCCTGGCGCAGATGACTGATGAGAACGTCGCCACCTGGGGCGAACGCCAGGAGCAGGCGATTGTCAGCCGCGTCGAGCGCTGGAAAGCCCAGTACCCGTTCATCGGGCGGCTGACCGGTGTCGGCGCGATGCGCGGCATCGAGTTCGTCAACGCCGACGGTAGCCCGGCACCGGCCCAGCTGGCCAAGGTCACGGAAGCAGCACGCGCCAAAGGCCTGTTGCTGATGCCCAGCGGCAAGGCGCGGCATATCATCCGCCTGCTCGCACCACTGACCATCGAAGCCGAGGTGCTCGAAGAGGGGTTGGATATCCTCGAGCAGTGCCTGGCAGAGTTGAACTAAGGCTTACAGGCCCAGCTCTTCAGGGGTGAGCATGTCGGACTCGAAGGCGATCCAGCCCCCTTCGAGCTCGGCGTGGCCGTTGACGATCGGGCCGTAGTAGGTCAGGCCGTTTTCCAGGGTAACGCAGATGTGCGTGGCCGGCTTTTCGGGAGCTGCGAGCGTACCGACGAAATGCACCTTCTTCAGGGTTTCGGTCACCGCTTCAAGGCCCACGCGCATGCTAGGGTTTTCCGAGGCCTCGATGTCGCCCCCGCGGTCTTCAGCGCTGATGGTCACGGTGGCGGTGTACGGGAACTTGCTGCTCAAGCGGGGTTACCTCAATAAGATGTGTAGGCGTTTTGGCGCGTAGAGTACGGCAGCCTTTGTCTGTTGTCTCTACTGGCGCCATACCGGCCGGCAGGGTCAGATCAAAATGGCCTCCCCCGCCCCGATCTGTTAGGGTGCCCGCCGATGCACGCCACACCACACGAGGATCCCGAGTGAGCGCCGAAGAACCCCTGATCGCCGACCTGTTCGAGGTCGACAAACGCCTGTCCCTCAAGCCCGTCGTGGACTTCAACACTTACCTGCGCAACGCGTTCGCCGAAGGCCCGTGCCAGTGCCACCGCTGCCGTGACGGTGGCGACCAGAGCAGCTACAGCCATGCGCACAACTTCACCCTCGAAGGCCGCCCGCTCAACCGCCGCTTCGCCAACACCGCAGGCAGCGACGTGCTGCTGGTGCTGAAAAAAGCCTGGCTGTCGTACCACAAAGAAGACCTCAACCTGGTCGGCGCGCTGGACATGGCCAAGCTCAAGACCTTCACCGACGGCGCCCTGCACGAGCGCTTGCTGGCCCTGCTGCCTGCTAGCGGCCTGGCCCGTGAAGTGGACGGCCAATGGCTGCTGCAGGCCCAGGCCGACTGACGGCCCGGCGGTAAAGCAGGATTCTTCCGGTCTGCTAACGTGGGAGAATCCGCCCATCCGCAGGTAGTCCGCCATGGCCCGCACAACGCCCATCGAGCTGTATCGCAATATCGGCATCGTCGCCCACGTGGATGCCGGCAAGACCACCACCACCGAGCGCATCCTGTTTTACACTGGGGTCAATCACAAGATGGGCGAGGTGCACGATGGCGCCGCGACCATGGACTGGATGGCCCAGGAACAAGAGCGCGGCATCACCATCACCTCGGCAGCCACCACGGCCTTCTGGCAGGGCTCGACCAAGCAGTTCCCCGACAAGTACCGCTTCAACATCATCGATACCCCTGGCCACGTCGACTTCACCATCGAGGTAGAACGCTCGCTGCGTGTGCTCGACGGCGCGGTGGTGGTGTTCAGCGGCGCCGACGGGGTCGAACCGCAATCGGAAACCGTGTGGCGCCAGGCCAACAAGTACCACGTGCCGCGCCTGGCCTACATCAACAAGATGGACCGCCAGGGCGCCGACTTCCTGCGCGTGGTCAAGCAGATCGACAAGCGCCTGGGGCATCACCCGGTGCCGATCCAGCTGGCCATCGGCAGCGAAGAGCACTTTATCGGCCAGATCGACCTGGTGAAGATGAAGGCCATCTACTGGAACGATGCCGATAACGGCACCACCTACCGCGAAGAAGCGATCCCTACCGAGCTCCAGGCGCTCGCCGACGAATGGCGCGCACACATGATCGAAGCTGCGGCAGAGGCCAACGATGAACTGACCATGAAGTTTCTCGATGGCGAGGAGCTCAGCATTGACGAGATCAAGGCCGCCCTGCGCCAGCGCACCATTGCTAACGAAATTGTGCCGACCATCCTTGGCTCGTCGTTCAAGAACAAGGGCGTGCCGTTGATGCTCGATGCAGTCATCGACTACCTGCCAGCCCCCTCAGAAATCCCGGCGATCAAAGGCACCGACCCCGACGACGAAGAAAAGCACCTGGAGCGCCACGCCGATGACAAAGAGCCCTTCTCGGCCCTGGCCTTCAAGATCGCCACCGACCCCTTCGTCGGCACCCTCACGTTTGCCCGGGTGTATTCCGGCGTGCTCAGTTCCGGCCATGCGGTACTGAATTCGGTCAAGGGCAAGAAAGAACGCATCGGCCGCATGGTGCAGATGCACGCCAACCAGCGCGCTGAAATCAAGGACGTGTGCGCCGGCGACATTGCTGCCTTGATCGGCATGAAGGACGTAACCACGGGCGATACCCTGTGCGACATCAACAACCCCATCATTCTTGAGCGCATGGACTTCCCCGACCCGGTGATCTCCGTGGCCGTGGAGCCTAAGACCAAGGCCGACCAAGAAAAAATGGGCATAGCCCTTGGCAAGCTGGCCCAGGAAGACCCGTCGTTCCGCGTGCGCACCGATGAGGAAACCGGCCAGACCATCATCTCCGGCATGGGCGAGTTGCACCTGGACATCATCGTCGACCGCATGCGCCGCGAGTTCAACGTCGAGGCCAATATCGGCAAGCCGCAGGTGGCCTATCGCGAAAAAATCCGCAACACCTGCGAGATCGAAGGCCGCTTCGTTCGCCAATCCGGCGGGCGCGGCCAATACGGCCACTGCTGGATCCGCTTCGCCCCGGGCGACGAAGGCAAGGAAGGCCTGGAATTCATCAACGAGATCGTCGGTGGCGTGGTACCCCGCGAGTACATCCCGGCCATTCAGAAGGGTATCGAAGAGCAGATGAAGAATGGCGTGCTCGCCGGCTACCCACTGATCAACTTGAAGGCAGCCGTGTTCGACGGTTCCTACCACGACGTCGACTCCAACGAAATGGCCTACAAGATAGCCGCGTCCATGGCCACCAAGCAGCTCTCGCAAAAAGGCGGGGCAGTGCTGCTAGAGCCGGTGATGAAGGTTGAGGTGGTGACCCCCGAGGAATACCAGGGCGACATCATGGGCGACCTGAGCCGGCGCCGCGGGATGATCCAGGATGGCGACGAGACGCCAGCCGGCAAAGTGATACGCGCCGAAGTGCCGCTGGGCGAGATGTTCGGCTATGCCACCTCCATGCGTTCGATGACCCAGGGCCGCGCCAGCTACACGATGGAGTTCATCCGCTATGCCGAGGCGCCGGCCAGTATTGCTGACGGGATTGTGAAGAAGAACCGCGGGGAATAATTTGCATGATCTGTGGGAGCGGGCTTGCCCCGCAAAGAGGCCGGCCCAGGCATTAAAGGCGCCTGGCACCGGCATCGCCGGTGTTCGCGGGGCAAGTCGGACCGCCGCACCGCCACTCCCACAGTGGATCGCGTCGCGAAACCTTAGTGCAGTTCACCGGCCCGCTTCAGCAGCTTCTTGCAGCGCTCGGAAAGATGCACCACCCGCAGTTGCTTGCCAGCCTTCGCATAGCGCTCGCGCAAGGTCTTGAGGGCCGCAATCGCCGAGTAATCGACAAAGCTCAGGTGCTGGCAATCCAAGGTAACTTTGGCCGGGTCGCCCGCTGCATCGAACTGGTTAAGGAACGGCGTGACCGAGGCAAAGAACAACGTACCATGTACCTGATAACGCTTGCCGCCGCCCGCGTCCTCGTGGCTGTCGGCATACAGCTCCCGCGCGTGCTGCCAGGCAAAGTTCACCGCCGCGATGACAATACCAAACAGTACCGCCACGGCCAGGTCGGTAAACACCGTGACAATCGTCACCGCAATGATCGCCAGCACATCGTTCACCGGCACCTTGTGCAACACGCGCAACGAGGCCCAGGCGAAGGTCTGCTGGGCAACCACGAACATCACCCCCACCAGGGCTGCCAGCGGAATACGCTCGATCAGCGGCGACAAAAACAACACGAACAGCAGGATCATTACCCCGGCAACCACGCCCGATAGCCGGCCGCGGCCATTGGAGCTGAGGTTGATCACCGTCTGCCCGATCATCGCGCAGCCGCCCATGCCACCGCACAGGCCCGAAACCATGTTGGCGGCGCCCAGGGCCACGCACTCACGGTCAGGGAAGCCACGGCTTTCGGTGATTTCGTCGGTGAGGTTGAGGGTCAGCAGGGTCTCCAGCAGGCCGACCATGGCCATCAGCACCGCGTAGGGGGCGATGATCTTGAGCGTTTCAAGGTTCCATGGCACATCTGGCAGCGTCACGTGCGGCAGGCCACCGGCGATGTGCGCCATGTCGCCGAGGGTGCGGGTCGGCAAGCCCAGCAGGTACACCAATAGGCCTACCCCCAGGATGGCCACCAGCGCAGGCGGTACGGCGCGGGTCAGCTTGGGCAGGATGTAGACCACCAGCATGGTCAGGGCCACCAGGCCGACCATCAGGTACAGCGGCGAACCGCTGAGCCACTGACCGCCCTGCTTGAAGTGCTCCAACTGAGCCAGGGCGATGACGATCGCCAGGCCGTTGACGAAGCCCAGCATCACCGGGTAAGGCACCAGGCGTACCAGCTTGCCCAGGCGCAGCAGGCCAAACAAGATCATCACCACCCCGCCAAGCAGCACCGTGGCCAGCAAGTACTGCACACCGTGTTGCACCACCAACGCGACGATCACCACCGCCATGGAGCCGGCAGCACCAGAAATCATGCCCGGACGGCCGCCGAACAGTGCAGTCAGGGTACAAATGATGAAAGCGCCGTACAGGCCCATCAGCGGGTTAAGGTGCGCCACCAGGGCGAAGGCGATGCACTCGGGCACCAGGGCGAACGAAGTGGTCAGGCCGGCGAGCAGGTCGGCGCGCAGTCGTACGGGTTTCATGAAGTTCCTGTGAGGCGGTCCAGGCGGACGGGCTGGCAATCGAGGGGCGCGATGTTACGGAATTTGTCTGACAGCGGCCACCGCTCAAACGTGCAGGATGCCGCCCCTTGATGCATAACCTGCACAACTTGGGCAAATTTGCCATCATGTTGATACCCACTGCGGAGATCATGGACATGCCGCTACGCCCGCTTTTCACTTCCTTGCTGCTGGCTGCCACCCTGAGCGCTCACGCCGCCACCGAAGTCCTCCCCTTGCAGTACCGCAGCAGCGCCGAACTGCTGCCCGCTGCGCAATCGTTCATCGGCAAGGACGGCACCGTCAGCGCCTTCGAGAACAAGCTGATCGTCAATGCCAGCCCCGAGCGCATTGACGACCTGCGCAGCCTGCTGCAACAGCTGGACACCGCACCCAAGCGCCTGCTGATCAGCGTCGACAACAACGACAGCAACTTCCAGGACAGCCGCGGCAACGCCCACGTCACCCGCTACGGCACCAGCAACCGCGAAGGCGGCATGCAGCAGGTTCAGGCCAGCGAAGGCCAGGCCGCGCTGATCCAGGTTGGCCAGAGCATCCCGGTCACCAGCACCAGTACTGACGGTTATGGGCGCATTCAAAGCAACACCGAATACCGCAATGTGACTCAAGGTTTCTACGTTACCCCGAGCCTGAGCGGCGAAACGGTTCGTCTGCAAATAAGCACCAATAATGATCGCATCAGCCAGGAACGTGCAGATGTAGTGAAAGTGCAAAGCACCGACACGACAGTCACCGGCAAGCTCGGGGAATGGATCACCTTGGCGGGGTTCAACCAGCAGAGCCAGTCCGATCGTGGCGCGTCAAGCCACACTTACAGTACCCAGCGCGGTGAAAACATGACTTTACGTGTAAAAGTCGACCTTCTGGACTGATCCCAGGCAATTCAAGGCCTCGACCAATGGCCTAGAAACTGACTGCCGAGTCGTATTAGACCAAAGATGTAGTAAGTGAAAAAAGTCACTACAAAACATTTGACAGGTACTTTTTCTCAAGGGCATGATGGCCTCGCTCCCGCTAATCAGGGGCCCTGGCAAGGGCCTTCGAGGCGTGCTCCTCCCACCCCTGGAGGCGCCTCGTGTCTATACGGCCCACAAGGCGGTTCGACGGGATTGCGACTGCAACGAAGAAGTTGTCCCGAGGGACGGAAGCGCATCACCGCAGTACCGGCAATCGCGTAGCACCGCAGCAAGGCAACCACGAGCCGACCTGCAGGGCACACCTTCGCCTGGCCTGCACCTCCTTCCCCTTCGAGCCTTCGCGTTCGCCGTCGCACTCCCCCGGACAGGACAGCCGCCAGGCCTCTGATCTGCACCCGAGCATCAGCACAATTACCCCAAGATCGATGCGACGAGGTTTATTTCCATGGCACTGACACGCGAACAGCAAATTGCAGCCCTCGAGAAAGACTGGGCCGAAAACCCGCGCTGGAAAGGCGTGACCCGTACCTATACCGCCGCTGATGTCGTTCGCCTGCGTGGCTCCCTGCAGCCGGAGCACACCCTGGCCCGTCAGGGTGCAGAAAAACTGTGGAAGCTGGTCACCCAGGGTGCCCACCCGTCCTTCCGCCCAGAAAAAGATTTCGTCAACTGCATGGGCGCCCTGACCGGCGGTCAGGCAGTACAACAGGTCAAAGCCGGCATCCAGGCTATCTACCTGTCCGGCTGGCAAGTTGCCGCCGACAACAACTCGGCCGAGTCCATGTACCCTGACCAGTCGCTGTACCCGGTCGACTCGGTACCGACCGTGGTCAAGCGCATCAACAACTCGTTCCGCCGCGCCGACCAGATCCAGTGGAAAGCCGGCAAGAACCCAGGCGACGAAGGCTACATCGACTACTTCGCGCCAATCGTGGCTGACGCCGAAGCCGGTTTCGGCGGTGTACTGAACGCCTATGAGCTGATGAAGAACATGATCGAAGCGGGCGCCGCCGGCGTGCACTTCGAAGACCAGCTGGCCTCGGTGAAAAAATGCGGCCACATGGGTGGCAAGGTACTGGTACCGACCCAGGAAGCTGTACAGAAGCTGGTTGCCGCGCGCCTGGCAGCTGACGTTTCGGGCGTGCCGACCATCATTCTGGCCCGTACCGACGCCAACGCCGCCGACCTGCTGACCAGCGACTGCGACCCGTACGACCAACCGTTCGTGATCGGCGAGCGCACCCGTGAAGGCTTCTACAAAGTGCGTGCAGGCCTCGACCAGGCAATCTCCCGCGGCCTGGCCTACGCACCGTATGCCGACCTGATCTGGTGCGAGACCGCCAAGCCGGACCTGGACGAAGCCCGCCGCTTCGCCGAAGCGATCAAGAAGGAATACCCGGACCAGATCCTGTCGTACAACTGCTCGCCTTCCTTCAACTGGAAGAAAAACCTGGACGACGCGACCATCGCCAAGTTCCAACGCGAGCTGTCGGCCATGGGCTACAAGCACCAGTTCATCACCCTGGCTGGCATTCACAACATGTGGCACGGCATGTTCAACCTGGCGCACGACTACGCCCGCAACGACATGACTGCCTACGTGAAGCTGCAGGAGCAGGAATTCGCTGATGCCAGCAAAGGCTACACCTTCGTTGCGCACCAGCAGGAAGTGGGCACTGGCTACTTCGATGACATGACCACTGTGATTCAAGGTGGGGCTTCGTCGGTGACTGCGCTGACCGGTTCGACTGAGGAAGAGCAGTTCCACTGATAGCAGTGGGCTGCTGAAGGAAGGCCCAGGGTTCGCGAGGACCCTGGGCTTTTTTTTGCAGAAGTGATCGTCACGACATATTCAGCGCGTATGAGATCGAGCGCCGCCCGCGTGGTGCTTCGCAGCACAAGGCTGCTCCTACATCTGTTTCGGGCCAAACAATCCTGTGGAATGGGCGCGCGCCCCTTTGCGCATGGCACGATATTGTGTCGGGTATACAAGGCGGTCGCGCGCAAATGCCACATGCCCACTGGCCCGAAACAAATGTAGGAGCAGCCTTGTGCTGCGAAGCGCCGCGCGGGCGGCGCTCGATTTGCGCACCACCGATAATCTCAAGACCTGCGCTTGGCAATCTCACTCACTCTCGCTGGAGGCAAAGCAGGCCCCAGTATCCGGACTATGCTTGTGGCAACCCAACAGCAACCCACCCTCCACAACCTGAGCGACATCCACCGCTTCATCGGCCCGCCACGGCTTAACCGATAAAGTATTGACCCAGAGCGGTGCGCGAGGTGCTGGCAGCTGTTAGAACGAAGCTTTTTCGTATTTGCAAGTAGCCAACCCGCCCGGGCAACTTTACAAGGCTCACAAGAGGAGAATTTCACCGCACCAAGCTCAATGCGATTAATTATCATTACATAATTAGGAATTCGTTACATCGCGCAAGAAACATAATTAACAAAAACGCGCGCAATGCCCGAAATTCAAGGCTTTCAGCCAGTTACGAAAGATTTTTGTTCTTAATCCTACGAATAAATTGCCACAGAAATTTTACTTGCACCGGGTTTACCCATAAAATCAGCGCGATTGATTCAGCTGCGACATTTGGTCACTGCATGTGCGACACCAGGTCGCCGCTCTACTTATTTCAGACTGCAGAGCTGGGTCTCTGTATAAGGATCTCTAGCATGTCCGATTCGGCAGGACTCATCGCCCACAACTGGGGCTTTGCCATCTTCCTTTTGGGTGTCGTCGGCCTGTGTGCCTTCATGCTCGGCCTGTCCAGCCTGCTCGGTAGCAAGGCTTGGGGCCGCGCCAAGAACGAACCCTTCGAATCCGGCATGCTGCCCGTCGGCAGCGCCCGCCTGCGCCTGTCCGCCAAATTCTATCTGGTCGCGATGCTGTTCGTGATCTTCGATATCGAAGCCCTCTTCCTCTTTGCATGGTCTGTGTCCGTCCGCGAAAGCGGCTGGACCGGGTTCGTCGAAGCGCTCGTTTTCATAGCAATTCTGTTGGCAGGTCTTGTCTACCTTTGGCGCGTCGGTGCTCTTGATTGGGCTCCCGAAGGTCGCCGCAAGCGGCAAGCGAAGCTGAAACAATGAGGCTTTGGCAATGCAATACAATCTCACCAGAATCGATCCGGATGCGCCCAACGAGCAGTACCCGGTAGGTGAACGGGAAACCGTCACCGACCAACTGCTCGAGGACCAGGTCCACAAGAACATCTACATGGGGAAACTCGAAGATGTGCTGCGTGGCGCGGTCAACTGGGGTCGCAAGAACTCCCTCTGGCCGTATAACTTCGGCCTGTCCTGCTGCTACGTGGAAATGACCACGGCCTTCACGGCGCCCCACGACATCGCCCGCTTCGGCGCCGAAGTCATCCGGGCCTCGCCGCGTCAGGCCGACTTCATGGTCATCGCCGGTACCTGCTTCATCAAGATGGCGCCGATCATTCAGCGCCTGTACGAGCAGATGCTCGAGCCGAAGTGGGTCATCTCCATGGGTTCGTGCGCCAACTCCGGTGGCATGTACGACATTTACTCGGTCGTTCAGGGGGTCGACAAGTTCCTCCCCGTGGATGTTTACGTGCCTGGCTGCCCGCCTCGCCCTGAAGCATTCCTGCAAGGCTTGATGCTGCTGCAGGAGTCGATTGGCCAGGAGCGACGCCCGCTTTCCTGGGTTGTTGGTGATCAAGGCATTTACCGTGCCGAGATGCCTGCCCAGAAAGACCTGCGTCGTGAACAGCGTATCGCGGTAACCAACCTGCGCAGCCCCGACGAAGTCTGATCCAGCGACCTGCCGCCCGCTCCCCAAGGAGCCGGCGGCCTGGCTTCATTCTCTACGTTGACTCAAAGCGACCGAGACCATGACAGCGGACACCGCTATTTATATTCCGCCTTACAAGGCTGACGACCAGGATGTGGTCGTCGAATTGCACAACCGTTTTGGTGCCGACGCCTTCGTCGCCCAGGAAACCCGCACCGGCATGCCGGTGCTGTGGGTAAAACGTGCACAGCTCAAAGAAGTCCTCAGCTTCCTGCGCAACGTCGCCAAGCCGTACAGCATGCTGTACGACCTGCATGGCGTCGACGAGCGCCTGCGCACCCAGCGCCGCGGCCTGCCCGCCGCCGATTTCAGCGTGTTCTACCACCTGCTGTCGGTTGAACGTAACAGCGACGTAATGATCAAGGTATCGCTCAGCGAAGGCGACCTGAACCTACCGACCGTGACGGGCATCTGGCCAAACGCCAACTGGTACGAGCGCGAAGTCTGGGACATGTTCGGCATCGACTTTGCCGGCCACCCGCACCTGAGCCGCATCATGATGCCGCCCACCTGGGAAGGCCACCCGCTGCGCAAGGACTACCCTGCCCGCGCCACCGAGTTCGACCCCTACAGCCTGACCCTGGCCAAGCAGCAGCTTGAAGAGGAATCGGCACGTTTCAACCCGGAAGCCTGGGGTATGAAGCGCCAGGGCGCCAACGAGGACTACATGTTCCTCAACCTCGGCCCCAACCACCCCTCTGCCCACGGTGCGTTCCGTATCGTCCTGCAACTGGACGGTGAAGAGATCGTCGACTGCGTCCCGGACATCGGCTACCACCACCGTGGTGCCGAGAAAATGGCCGAGCGCCAGTCCTGGCACAGCTTCATCCCCTACACCGACCGTATCGACTACCTCGGCGGGGTGATGAACAACCTGCCGTACGTACTGGCGGTAGAGAAGCTGGCCGGTATCAAGGTGCCGCAGAAGGTCGACGTGATTCGCATCATGCTCGCCGAATTCTTCCGCATCACCAGCCACCTGTTGTTCCTGGGTACCTACATCCAGGACGTCGGCGCCATGACCCCGGTGTTCTTCACCTTCACCGACCGCCAGCGCGCCTACACCGTGATCGAAGCGATCACCGGTTTCCGCCTGCACCCGGCCTGGTACCGCATCGGTGGCGTCGCCCACGACCTGCCGCGCGGCTGGGACAAGCTGGTCAAGGACTTCGTCGACTGGCTGCCTAAGCGCCTCGACGAATACACCAAGGCCGCCCTGCAGAACAGCATCCTCAAGGGCCGTACCGTCGGCGTCGCCGCATACAACACCAAGGAAGCGCTGGAATGGGGCACTACCGGTGCCGGCCTGCGTTCCACCGGTTGCGACTTCGACCTGCGTAAAGCGCGCCCGTATTCCGGCTACGAAAACTTCGAGTTCGAAGTACCGCTGGCCCACAACGGCGATGCCTACGATCGCTGCATGGTCCGTGTCGAGGAGATGCGTCAGAGTATCCGCATCATCGACCAATGCCTGCGCAACATGCCGGAAGGCCCGTACAAGGCGGATCACCCGCTGACCACGCCGCCGCCGAAAGAGCGCACCCTGCAGCACATCGAAACCTTGATCACGCACTTCCTGCAAGTCTCGTGGGGCCCGGTCATGCCGGCCAACGAGTCGTTCCAGATGATCGAAGCGACCAAGGGCATCAACAGTTACTACCTGACGAGCGATGGCGGCACCATGAGCTACCGCACCCGGATCCGTACCCCGAGCTACCCGCACCTGCAGCAGATCCCTTCGGTGATCAAAGGCAGCATGGTCGCCGACCTCATTGCGTACCTGGGCAGTATCGACTTCGTTATGGCTGACGTGGACCGCTAAGCATGAACAGCACGCTTATCCAGACAGACCGTTTCGCCCTGAGCGAAACCGAGCGCTCGGCCATCGAGCACGAGATGCATCACTACGAGGACCCGCGCGCGGCGTCCATCGAAGCCTTGAAGATCGTCCAGAAGGAACGTGGCTGGGTGCCGGACGGCGCCATTCACGCCATCGGCGAAGTGCTGGGCATCCCGGCCAGTGACGTCGAGGGCGTAGCGACGTTCTACAGCCAGATCTTCCGTCAGCCGGTCGGCCGCCACATCATCCGTGTGTGCGACAGCATGGTCTGCTACATCGGTGGCCACGAGTCGGTGGTCAGCCAGATCCAAAGCGAACTGGGCATCGGCCTCGGCCAGACCACCGCCGACGGGCGCTTCACCCTGCTGCCGGTCTGCTGCCTGGGCAACTGCGACAAGGCCCCGGCCCTGATGATCGACGATGACACCTTTGGCGACGTGCAGCCTGCTGGCGTTTCCAAACTGCTGGAGGGTTACGTATGACCATTACTTCCTTCGGCCCGGCCAACCGCATCGCGCGTTCGGCCGAAACCCACCCACTGACCTGGCGTCTGCGTGACGACGGCGAGCCGGTCTGGCTTGCCGAGTACCAGGCCAAGAACGGCTACGCTGCTGCCCGCAAGGCACTGAGCGAGATGTCGCAAGACGACATCGTGCAGAACGTCAAAGACTCCGGCCTCAAGGGCCGCGGCGGCGCAGGCTTCCCCACCGGGGTGAAGTGGGGCCTGATGCCTAAAGACGAATCCATGAACATCCGCTACCTGCTGTGCAACGCGGATGAAATGGAGCCGAACACCTGGAAGGACCGCATGCTGATGGAGCAACAGCCCCATCTGCTGGTCGAGGGGATGCTGATCAGCGCCCGCGCCCTGAAGGCCTACCGCGGCTACATCTTCCTGCGTGGCGAGTACACCACCGCAGCGAAAAACCTCAACCGCGCCATCGACGAAGCCAAGGCCGCTGGCCTCCTGGGCAAGAACATCCTGGGCTCGGGCTTTGACTTCGAGCTGTTCGTGCACACCGGCGCCGGTCGCTACATCTGCGGTGAAGAAACCGCACTGATCAACTCGCTGGAAGGCCGCCGCGCCAACCCACGGTCCAAGCCGCCCTTCCCTGCCGCCGTAGGCGTATGGGGCAAGCCGACCTGCGTGAACAACGTCGAGACCCTGTGCAACGTGCCGGCCATCGTCGCCAACGGCAACGACTGGTACAAGTCGCTGGCCCGCGAAGGCAGCGAAGACCACGGCACCAAGCTGATGGGCTTCTCCGGCAAGGTGAAAAACCCTGGCCTGTGGGAACTGCCTTTCGGCGTCACCGCCCGTGAGCTGTTCGAAGACTACGCCGGCGGCATGCGTGACGGCTTCAAGCTCAAGTGCTGGCAGCCAGGTGGCGCCGGTACCGGCTTCCTGCTGCCCGAGCACCTCGACGCACAGATGTACGCCGGCGGCATCGCCAAGGTTGGCACCCGGATGGGTACTGGCCTGGCCATGGCGGTCGACGACAGCATCAACATGGTCTCGCTGCTGCGCAACATGGAAGAGTTCTTCGCCCGCGAATCGTGCGGCTGGTGCACCCCATGCCGTGACGGCCTGCCGTGGAGCGTGAAGATGCTGCGCGCACTGGAGAACGGCCAAGGCCGCGCCGAAGACATCGAGACCCTGCTGGGTCTGGTCAACTTCCTCGGCCCAGGCCGTACCTTCTGTGCTCACGCACCGGGTGCGGTCGAGCCGTTGGGCAGTGCCATCAAATACTTCCGCTCCGAATTCGAGGCCGGTGTCGCCCCAGCCAGTGCTGCCGATGCCCTGCGCCCGAACCTGGCCAAGCCAGTGCCGAGCGGGCCGATCGTGGTCGGCGCATAACAAGATGAGCTGCGGGTGGTCCGTGCCACCCGCCAGCCTGCAGGCCGGCCCGAACGATTCGCGGCGGGCCGCAGGCGTACAGATTTCCATTAGCCACGCCCGCTCACGCGGGCCAACGAAGAACTTTGAACAATGGCCACTATCCACGTAGACGGCAAAGCGCTCGAAGTCAACGGTGCAGACAACCTGTTACAGGCGTGTCTGTCGCTCGGCCTCGACATCCCTTATTTCTGCTGGCACCCCGCGCTTGGTAGCGTTGGCGCCTGCCGGCAGTGCGCGGTCAAGCAGTACACCGACGAGAACGACACCCGTGGTCGTATCGTCATGTCCTGCATGACCCCTGCCTCCGACGGCACCTGGATCTCCATCGAAGATGAAGAGTCCAAGGCGTTTCGCGCCAGCGTCGTCGAATGGCTGATGACCAACCACCCGCACGACTGCCCAGTGTGCGAGGAAGGCGGTCACTGCCACCTGCAGGACATGACGGTAATGACCGGCCACAACGAGCGCCGCTACCGTTTCACCAAGCGTACCCACCAGAACCAGGACCTCGGCCCGTTCATCGCACACGAGATGAACCGCTGCATCGCCTGCTACCGCTGCGTGCGCTACTACAAAGACTACGCAGGCGGTACCGACCTGGGTGTCTATGGCGCCCACGACAACGTGTACTTCGGCCGCGTTGAAGACGGCGTGCTGGAAAGCGAGTTCTCCGGCAACCTGACCGAGGTCTGCCCGACCGGCGTGTTCACCGACAAGACCCACTCCGAGCGCTACAACCGCAAGTGGGACATGCAGTTCGCACCGAGCATCTGCCACGGCTGCTCCAGTGGCTGCAACATCAGCCCCGGCGAGCGCTACGGTGAACTGCGTCGCATCGAAAACCGCTTCAACGGCTCGGTCAACCAGTACTTCCTGTGCGACCGCGGCCGCTTCGGCTATGGCTACGTCAACCGCACCGACCGCCCACGCCAGCCACGCCTGGCCGATGGCACCAAGCTGAGCCTGGACGCCGCACTGGACAAGGCCGCTGACCTGCTGCGCGGTCGCACCATCGTCGGTATCGGCTCGCCGCGCGCCAGCCTCGAAAGCAACTACGGCCTGCGTGAACTGGTCGGCGCCGACTACTTCTATTCCGGTATGGAAGCGGGCGAACTGGCCCGCGTGCGCCTGGCCCTGAACGTGCTGAACAACAGCCCGCTGCCAGTGCCAACCCTGCGCGACATCGAAGACCACGACGCTGTATTCGTGCTCGGTGAAGACCTGACCCAGACCGCCGCCCGCGTTGCCCTGTCCGTACGCCAGGCCACCAAAGGCAAGGCCGAAGCCATGGCCGAGGCGATGAAAGTGCAGCCTTGGCTGGACGCCGCGGTGAAAAACATCGGCCAGCACGCGCTGTACCCGCTGTTCATCGCCAGCCTGGCTGAAACCAAGCTCGATGACGTCGCTGAAGAATGCGTACACGCAGCCCCGGCTGACCTGGCCCGCATCGGCTTCGCCGTAGCCCACGCCATCGACCCGAGCGCCCCGGCCGTTGCTGGCCTGGACGAAGAAGCCAAGGCCCTGGCCCAGCGCATCGCCGATGCCCTGGTTGCGGCCAAGCGCCCATTGGTGGTTGCCGGTACCTCGCTGGCCGACCCGGCGCTGATCGAAGCTGCCGCCAACATCGCCAAGGCCCTGAAGCTGCGCGAGAAAAACGGTTCGCTGAGCCTGGTCGTGCCTGAAGCCAACAGCTTCGGCCTGGCGATGCTGGGCGGTGAATCCGTCGATGCCGCGCTGGACGCGGTCATCAGCGGCAAGGCCGACGCCATCGTGGTCCTGGAAAACGACCTGTACACCCGCGTCTCGGCCGCCAAGGTCGATGCCGCCCTGGCTGCCGCCAAGGTCGTGATCGTTGCCGACCACTCCAACACCGCCACCCTGGAACGCGCTCACTTGGTACTGCCGGCAGCCTCGTTCGCCGAAGGTGACGGTACCCTGGTCAGCCAGGAAGGCCGCGCCCAGCGCTTCTTCCAGGTGTTCGACCCGCAATACCTGGACAGCAGCATCCTGGTTCACGAAGGCTGGCGCTGGATGCACGCCCTGCGTGCGACCCTGCTGAACAAGCCGGTCGACTGGACCCAACTGGACCACGTCACCAGCGCCTGCGCCGAAGCCGCCCCGCAACTGGCTGGCATCGTCAACGCAGCGCCTTCCGCCGCGTTCCGCATCAAGGGCATGAAACTGGCCCGTGAGCCGCTGCGCTACTCCGGCCGTACCGCCATGCGCGCCAACATCAGCGTGCACGAGCCGCGTACCCCGCAAGACAAGGACACCGCGTTCGCCTTCTCGATGGAAGGTTACTCGGGCTCCGTCGAACCGCGCCAGCAAGTGCCGTTCGCCTGGTCGCCGGGCTGGAACTCGCCGCAAGCCTGGAACAAGTTCCAGGACGAAGTCGGTGGCCATCTGCGTGCCGGTGACCCGGGTGTGCGCCTGATCGAATCGCAAGGTGATCGCCTGAACTGGTTCAACGCCATCCCGGGCGCATTCAACCCGGCGCGTGGCACCTGGACCGCCGTGCCGTTCTTCCACCTGTTCGGCAGCGAAGAGAACTCCTCGCGCGCCGCTCCGGTACAAGAGCGCATCCCTGCTGCCTACGTTGGCCTGGCCAAGTCCGAAGCGGACCGCCTGGGCGTCAACGAAGGTGCGCTGCTCAGCCTCAACGTGGCGGGCGTGGCACTGCGTCTGCCGCTGCGCATCAATGAAGAGCTGGGCGCTGGCCTGGTCGCGCTGCCGAAAGGCCTGGCCGGTATTCCGCCTGCCATCTTCGGTGCATCCGTCGAAGGCCTGCAGGAGGCAGCACAATGAGCTGGTTCACCCCCGAAGTGATCGATGTGATCATCCAGGTCGTCAAGGCTATCGTGGTGCTGCTGGCAGTGGTCGTCTGCGGCGCCCTGCTCAGCTTCGTCGAGCGCCGCCTGCTGGGCTGGTGGCAGGACCGCTACGGTCCGAACCGGGTCGGCCCGTTCGGCATGTTCCAGATCGCCGCCGACATGCTGAAGATGTTCTTCAAGGAAGACTGGAACCCGCCCTTCGTTGACAAGATGATCTTCACCCTGGCGCCGGTCGTGGCCATGAGCGCCCTGCTGATCGGCTTCTCGATCATCCCGATCACACCGGGCTGGGGCGTCGCCGACCTGAACATCGGCCTGCTGTTCTTCTTCGCCATGGCCGGCCTGTCGGTGTACGCCGTGCTGTTCGCCGGTTGGTCGTCGAACAACAAGTACGCGTTGCTGGGCAGCCTGCGGGCGTCGGCACAGACCGTCTCGTACGAGGTGTTCCTGGGCCTGGCGCTGATGGGCGTGGTGGTGCAGGTGGGTTCGTTCAACATGCGCGACATCGTTGAATACCAGGCCCAGAACCTGTGGTTCATCATTCCGCAGTTCTTCGGCTTCTGCACCTTCTTCATCGCTGGCGTCGCCGTGACTCACCGTCACCCGTTCGACCAGCCGGAAGCGGAACAGGAACTGGCCGACGGCTACCACATCGAGTATGCCGGCATGAAATGGGGCATGTTCTTCGTCGGTGAGTACATCGGCATCATCCTCATCTCGGCGCTGCTGGTGACCCTGTTCTTCGGCGGTTGGCACGGTCCGTTCGACCT
Organism: Pseudomonas sp. B21-031; assembly: GCF_024748985.1. NCBI lineage: Bacteria > Pseudomonadati > Pseudomonadota > Gammaproteobacteria > Pseudomonadales > Pseudomonadaceae > Pseudomonas > Pseudomonas sp. B21-031. The sequence goes on from NZ_CP087181.1 coordinate 4,016,821, forward strand.
GCTGCCTCAGGTGCCTTTCCTGTGGTTCGCGCTGAAAACCGCGTTCTTCATCATGCTGTTCATCCTGCTGCGCGCCTCGATCCCGCGCCCACGCTATGACCAGGTGATGGACTTCAGCTGGAAGTTCTGCCTGCCGCTGACCCTGATCAATTTGCTGGTGACCGCTGCGATCGTGCTTTACAACACGCCAGCCGTCGCGGCCCAGTGAGGATTTGACCCATGTTCAAGTATATCGGCGACATCGTTAAGGGCACCGGCACTCAGCTGCGCAGCCTGGCCATGGTGTTCTCCCACGGGTTCCGCAAGCGCGACACCCTGCAGTACCCCGAAGAAGCGGTGTACCTGCCGCCGCGCTACCGCGGCCGCATCGTCCTCACCCGCGACCCCGATGGCGAGGAGCGCTGCGTAGCGTGCAACCTCTGCGCGGTGGCCTGCCCGGTCGGCTGCATTTCGCTGCAGAAGGCCGAGACCGAGGACGGTCGTTGGTACCCCGAGTTCTTCCGCATCAACTTCTCGCGCTGCATCTTCTGCGGCCTGTGCGAAGAGGCGTGCCCGACCACCGCGATCCAGCTGACTCCGGATTTCGAAATGGCCGAGTTCAAGCGTCAGGACCTGGTGTACGAGAAAGAAGATCTGCTGATCTCCGGCCCCGGCAAGAACCCTGACTACAACTTCTACCGTGTTGCGGGTATGGCGATCGCTGGCAAGCCGAAAGGCTCTGCACAGAACGAAGCCGAGCCGATCAACGTGAAGAGCTTGCTCCCATAAGGACAGAAAGATGGAATTCGCTTTCTACTTCGCATCCGGGATCGCCGTGGTCTCCACCCTTCGGGTGGTGACCGGCACCAACCCCGTGCACGCCCTGCTCTACCTGATCATTTCGCTGATCTCCGTGGCAATGATCTTCTTCGCCCTGGGTGCGCCGTTCGCCGGCGCCCTGGAAGTGATCGCCTACGCCGGCGCCATCATGGTGCTGTTCGTCTTCGTGGTGATGATGCTCAACCTGGGGCCGGCGTCGGTCGCCCAGGAGCGCGGCTGGCTCAAGCCTGGCATATGGGCCGGGCCGGTGATCCTCGCCGCCCTGCTGCTGCTCGAGCTGCTGTACGTGCTGTTCGTCACCCCAAGCGGCGCAGCCATCAGCGGTACCACCGTGGACGCCAAGGCCGTGGGCATCAGCCTGTTCGGCCCCTACCTGCTGGTGGTCGAACTGGCCTCGATGCTGCTGCTTGCCGCAGCCGTCACCGCCTTCCACCTGGGCCGCAACGAGGCGAAGGAGTAAATCATGGGTGCTATCCCTCTCGAGCATGGTCTGGCGGTCGCCGGCATCCTGTTCTGCTTAGGTCTGGTTGGCCTGATGGTCCGCCGCAACATCCTCTTCGTGCTCATGAGCCTGGAAGTCATGATGAACGCCTCTGCGCTGGCGTTCATCGTCGCCGGTGCCCGTTGGGTCCAACCCGATGGCCAGGTGATGTTCATTCTGGTGATCAGCCTGGCAGCCGCCGAGGCCAGTATTGGCCTGGCGATCCTGCTGCAGCTGTATCGCCGCTTCCACACTCTCGACATCGATGCTGCCAGTGAGATGCGCGGATGAACCTTATCTTCCTGACTTTCGTCTTCCCCCTGATCGGCTTCTTGCTGCTGTCGTTCTCGCGCGGGCGGTTCTCGGAGAACCTGTCTGCCCTGATCGGCGTCGGCTCGGTGGGCCTCTCGGCCGCGACAGCCGCCTACGTCATCTGGCAATTCAACGTCGCCCCGCCTGAAGGCGGCGCGTACAGCCAGCTGCTGTGGCAGTGGATGTCGGTGGACGGTTTTGCGCCGAACTTCACCCTGTACGTGGACGGCCTGTCGGTCACCATGCTCGGCGTAGTCACCGGCGTAGGCTTCCTGATCCACCTGTTCGCGTCCTGGTACATGCGTGGCGAAGCCGGTTACTCGCGCTTCTTCTCGTACACCAACCTGTTCATCGCCAGCATGCTGTTCCTGGTGCTGGGCGATAACCTGCTGTTCATCTACTTCGGCTGGGAAGGCGTGGGCCTGTGCTCGTACCTGTTGATCGGTTTCTACTACAGCAACCGCAACAACGGGAACGCAGCACTCAAGGCCTTCATCGTCACCCGTATCGGCGACGTGTTCATGGCCATCGGCCTGTTCATCCTGTTCGCCCAGCTGGGTACCCTGAACGTGCAGGAACTGCTGGTACTGGCACCACAGAAGTTCCAGGCGGGTGACACCTGGATGGTCCTGGCAACCCTGATGCTGCTGGGCGGCGCGGTCGGTAAATCGGCCCAGCTGCCATTGCAGACCTGGTTGGCCGACGCGATGGCGGGCCCGACCCCGGTTTCGGCACTGATCCACGCCGCAACCATGGTGACCGCAGGCGTGTACCTGATTGCCCGTACCAACGGCCTGTTCCTGCTGGCGCCGGACATCCTGCACCTGGTGGGCGTGGTCGGCGGTGTGACCCTGGTACTGGCCGGCTTCGCTGCGCTGGTTCAGACCGACATCAAGCGTATCCTCGCCTACTCGACCATGAGCCAGATCGGCTACATGTTCCTGGCCCTGGGCGTTGGCGCCTGGGACGCGGCGATCTTCCACCTGATGACCCACGCCTTCTTCAAGGCCCTGCTTTTCCTTGCCTCCGGTGCGGTGATCGTTGCCTGCCACCACGAGCAGAACATCTTCAAGATGGGCGGCCTGTGGAAGAAACTGCCGCTGGCCTACGCCAGCTTCGTGGTCGGTGGTGCCGCCCTGGCTGCTCTGCCAATCGTCACCGTGGGCTTCTATTCCAAGGACGAGATCCTTTGGGAAGCCTTCGCCAGCGGCAACACCGGCTTGCTGTACGCCGGCCTGGTCGGTGCGTTCATGACCTCGCTGTACACCTTCCGCCTGATCTTCATCGCCTTCCACGGCGAAGCCAAGACCGAAGCCCACGCGGGCCACGGCATCAGCCACTGGCTGCCGCTGGGCGTGCTGATCGTGCTGTCGACCTTCGTCGGCGCCTGGATCACCCCGCCACTGGCCGGTGTACTGCCTGAAAGCGCCGGCCATGCCGGTGGCGACGCCAAGCACTCGCTGGAAATCGCCTCGGGTGCCATCGCCATCGCCGGTATCCTGCTGTCAGCCCTGCTGTTCCTGGGCAAGCGTCGTTTCGTCAGCGCCGTCGCCAACAGCAGCATCGGCCGCGTCCTGTCGGCCTGGTGGTTCGCTGCCTGGGGCTTCGACTGGATCTACGACAAGCTCTTCGTCAAACCTTACCTGCTGATCAGCCACATCCTGCGCAAGGACCCGGTTGACCGCAGCATTGGCCTGATCCCTCGGATGGCCCGTGGCGGCCACGTCGCCATGAGCAAGACCGAGACCGGCCAGCTGCGTTGGTACACCGCCTCGATCGCCGTCGGCGCCGTGCTGGTACTCGGTGCTGTGGTAGTGGCCGCGGTATGACTATGAATCTTGCGACTTTGCCAAAGGAAACCAACCCGTCATGATTTTGCCTTGGCTGATCCTGATCCCCTTCATCGGCGGCTTCCTGTGCTGGCTGGGTGAGCGCTTCGGCGCCACCCTGCCGCGCTGGATCGCGCTGCTGACCATGTCCCTGCTGCTCGGCATCGGCCTGTACCTGTGGGGCACCGGCGACTACACCCTGGCCCCCGCTCCGGGCGCCGAACCTGCCTGGGCACTCGAATACAAAGTCGAGTGGATCAAGCGCTTCGGCATCAGCATCCACCTGGCCCTCGACGGCCTGTCGCTGCTGATGATCCTGCTGACCGGCCTGCTCGGTGTGCTGTCGGTACTGTGCTCCTGGAAAGAGATCCAGCGCCACGTCGGCTTCTTCCACCTCAACCTGATGTGGATCCTCGGCGGCGTGGTCGGTGTGTTCCTGGCCCTGGACCTGTTCCTGTTCTTCTTCTTCTGGGAAATGATGCTGGTGCCGATGTATTTCCTCATCGCGCTCTGGGGTCACAGCTCTGCAGACGGCAAGAAGACCCGGATCTACGCTGCAACCAAGTTCTTCATCTTCACCCAGGCCAGCGGCCTGATCATGTTGGTGGCGATCCTTGGCCTGGTGCTGGTCAACTACAACACCACCGGCGTACTCACCTTCAACTACAGCGACCTGCTCAAGGCCGAACTGCCAGCCGGTGTCGAGTACGTGCTGATGCTGGGCTTCTTCATCGCCTTCGCGGTCAAGCTGCCGGTGGTGCCGTTCCACTCCTGGCTGCCTGATGCGCACGCCCAGGCACCGACTGCAGGTTCCGTGGACCTGGCGGGTATCTTGCTGAAGACGGCGGCCTACGGCCTGCTGCGCTTCGCCCTGCCGCTGTTCCCGAACGCCTCGGCCGAGTTTGCGCCGATCGCCATGACCCTGGGCCTGATCGGTATCTTCTACGGTGCCTTCCTGGCCTTCGCGCAAACCGACATCAAGCGCCTGATCGCCTTCTCCAGCGTTTCGCATATGGGCTTCGTGCTGATCGGTATCTACTCCGGCAGCCAGCAAGCCCTGCAAGGCGCGGTGATCCAGATGCTGGCCCACGGCCTGTCGGCTGCTGCGCTGTTCATCCTGTCCGGCCAGCTGTACGAGCGCCTGCACACCCGTGACATGCGTCAAATGGGTGGCCTGTGGCACCGCATCGCCTACCTGCCTGCAATCAGCCTGTTCTTCGCCGCCGCATCGCTGGGCCTGCCAGGCACCGGCAACTTCGTCGGCGAGTTCCTGATCCTGATCGGCAGCTTCGCCAGCGTGCCATGGATCACCGTGATCGCCACCACCGGCCTGGTCTTCGGCTCGGTCTACTCGCTGATCATGATCCACCGCGCCTACTTCGGCCCAAGCAAAAGCGACACCGTGCTGGCCGGGATGGACGGCCGCGAGCTGATCATGGTGCTGGGCCTGGCAGTGCTGCTGATCGTGCTTGGTGTGTACCCGCAGCCGTTCCTCGACACTTCTGCCGCCACCATGAGCGGTGTGCAGCAGTGGCTTGGTTCCGCTTTCACTCAACTCGCTTCGGCCCGGTAAGAGCGCTATGGAATTCACCACTCAACACTTCATCGCATTGGCGCCGATGCTGATCACCACCATCACCACGGTGGTGGTGATGCTGGCGATCGCCTGGAAGCGCAACCACTCGCAAACCTTCCTGCTGTCCACCGTGGGCCTGAACCTGGCCTTGCTGTCGATCTTGCCGGCACTGAAGGTCGCGCCCCTGGCGGTGACCTCGCTGATCACCATCGACAAGTTCGCCTGCCTGTACATGGCGATCATCCTGGTGGCCACGCTGGCCTGCGTGACGCTGGCCCACGCCTACCTTGGCGAAGGCGCCAAAGGCTTCCCGGGCAACCGTGAAGAACTCTACCTGCTGCTGCTGATGTCGGCACTGGGTGGCCTGGTGCTGGTCAGTGCCAACCACTTAGCCGGCCTGTTCATCGGCCTGGAACTGCTGTCGGTGCCGGTCTATGGCCTGGTGGCGTATGCCTTCTTCAACAAGCGTTCGCTGGAAGCCGGCATCAAGTACATGGTGCTGTCAGCTGCAGGTTCTGCGTTCCTGCTGTTCGGCATGGCACTGCTGTACGCCGATGCCGGTAGCTTGAGCTTTGACCAGATCGGCAAAGCCCTGGCAGCCACCAACATGCCAAGCCTGGTCGCACAACTGGGCCTGGGCATGATGCTGGTCGGCCTGGCCTTCAAACTGTCGCTGGTGCCGTTCCACCTGTGGACCCCGGACGTGTATGAAGGTGCTCCGGCGCCAGTCGCTGCGTTCCTGGCCACCGCCAGCAAGGTTGCGGTATTCGCCGTGGTCGTGCGTCTGTTCATGCTCTCCCCTGCTGCCAGCAGCGGCGTGCTGAGCACCGTTCTGGCGGTGATCGCGGTGGCCTCGATCCTGGTCGGTAACCTGTTGGCACTGACCCAGAGTAACCTCAAGCGTCTGCTGGGTTACTCGTCGATCGCCCACTTCGGTTACCTGGTCATCGCCCTGGTCGCCAGCAAGGGCCTGGCCCTGGAAGCCATGGGCGTGTACCTGGTCACCTACGTGATCACCAGCCTGGGTGCCTTCGGCGTCATCACATTGATGTCCTCGCCGTACGGCGGCCGTGATGCCGACGCCCTGTACGAGTACCGTGGCCTGTTCTGGCGCCGTCCGTACCTGACTGCCGTGCTGACCGTGATGATGCTGTCGCTGGCCGGCATCCCGCTGACCGCTGGCTTCATCGGCAAGTTCTACATCATCGCCACCGGCGTCGAGTCGCACCTGTGGTGGCTGGTCGGTGCCTTGGTGATCGGTAGCGCCATCGGTGTTTACTACTACCTGCGCGTCATGGTCACCCTGTACCTGGTCGAGCCAAACCTGCGTCGTCACGATGCCCCGCTGAAGTGGGAACAGCGCACCGGCGGCGTCATGCTGCTGGCCATCGCTATCCTGGCCTTCGTGCTCGGTGTCTACCCGCAACCGCTGCTGGAAATGGTTCAGCAGGCCGGCCTGCAACTGATCGGCTGATCAGCCCTGCAATACAAAACACCCCGCTCATGCGGGGTGTTTTTTTTTCTGCGCCAAAGGGCTGTTTACTCGACCGCTTCAGGCAACGCGGCCCTGCGCAGCTCGCCATTGGCCGATGGCAGGTGGACTTCAGGGTTGGGCATCCCGCTGGGAGAAAGTTCATGGGTCATTTCAAACTCGGCTCGCACTGACCAGCCACAGGCCTCGGTGGTGCATTGCAGGTAGGCGACCCGAAGAAATATATGGCGCCCCTCACTGGTGCGTATGCGCATACGGCTGTTGCAATGCGGGCAGACCAGCTTATACGTACTCACGGCCGGCACCTGCAGGCATTACACACGCCGTTGATCTGTGAGAATGATCGTTTAGTTTTGTCAGTATTTACTGCATAAGTGAATGTATTCTTCAGTTTGATGCTTCTCATTGCAGAAATGCTCCTTAAAAACGCAGGGCTGTATTCATAACGAGTAGTTTAAGCCCATGGATTATCATTAAACCAGACATGGATAATTGTTATGAGTACTCACTTGCTAGCGCCTGTACTTACGCGCCTGAAGCTGTTAATCGGTTGCGAGACGGATGCTGAGCTATCCAGAGCACTAGCCATCAGCCCACAGACGTTGAGCAGCTGGAAAGTACGCGACAGCATTCCATACTCAATATGCATAGAAATCGCCAGGCAGCATGCGTGTTCACTCGACTGGCTACTGCTGGGTGAACCCGTACAAAACCGCAAGACGGACAAAGATGACTGGGAGCGCGACATGCTCGAGCGGCTACGGACGCTTTCCGCAGCCGACCGCCAGGCAGTGCTCCTGCTCATCCAGGACAAGCAACGTATCCAACAACTGGAACAGCAACTGAGGGAGCTTGCCAAAAAACTGCCGGATGCCATCTGCAGTTAACCTCTGCGGCGCCAGCGCTGAATGATTTCGCTCGGGTCCAGCGCATCCAGCGAAGCCATGACCTTTAGGCTGATCGGGATTACCGCCACGGCTGCCACGAAGGCGGCCATGCCACGGGTAAGCATGGGTGCCAGGGACGACACCAAGGGTTCAAACAGGTGGCCCACACCTACGGCTACGAACACCAGCAGCATTTTCTTGCAGATCGTCAGGCGCGTGGATGTATTGGTGATCAAGCGGTCTTGAGCCGCGCTGACCAACAGGCCCCCCAGCAACGCGCTGAACAGGACCGTGCCATCCATGCCCACTAGCTCCAGAGCAGCCACGAACAGGTTCTCGAAAAATGTGCCTTCAAGCATAAACACCTCCCCTGCGCGACGCCTTCCGGTGGGGAAATGCGCGCAGATCTCGCAGAATCGAGGCCTCTACAAAGCGTGTGTAGCAAACCAGCAGTGCCCGCCCATGATCGTGCCCGGACACATCTTCCAGACGCTTGTAGCCCCGCTCACGCAGTGCCGCGCGCCAACGAGCGAACTCTCGCGCTGCATCGATAGCGGCGCATTGTGCTGCAACCTCGAAATGCGCTTGGCTGGTGCCCGGCTGAAGCTGCAAGCGTTCACGCAATGCCGCCAGCTCCAGCCGCGGCCAGAACGGGTCATGGCAGTCCGGGAATCGGGGCCGTATGGCAGTAGGTTCAAGATGAGTTGCTGCACGATGATTCATGTTCATCCCCCCTCACTGCTCGGCCAGCATGCCGTAGCGAATCGCCCTGATGACGGCCGCCACACGTGTAGGCACATCAAACTTGCGCAAGATATTGGCAACGTGAAAGTTCACCGTTGACTCCTTGCACTCCAGTATCTGGCCAATTTCCCACGAGCTCTTGCCGTAGGCGCACCACAGCAATACCTGCCGCTCACGCGGCGTCAGGTGGATGGGTGAATCCGAGAGGGATTCGGGCGAGTATCGTGCGTTGTCATTCATCGTTGAACTCCACGAGTGTTTGAGAGAGGCATCACTGCCGATCTGCAAACACCTTACGAAGCACCCCGTACCCTCTCCACCCGAGCAACTTGTAAAGAACTTCCCTACAGAATCGTCTGACGAAGGTTGCGCGAGATTTACTGCAGTTCTTCGTGCTCCAAGCGCCGTTTCGCTCGTCTCAACGCCGTTGTCCATTCGCCTTTCGCCTGGAGTCGTACGATGCGTTCCGTTTTACCCCTTTCGTCTTGCCTTGGCCTGCTGGCTGCCATCACCGCCACGCCACCGGCCCTGGCCGCTCAATCGGTCGAGTTGGGGCAGGTGCTGATCACCGACGAGGAGCAAAGCGAACTGACGGCCGCCAGCGAGCGTTTACGCGCAATCCCAGGCGCCAGCAACCTGGTGGACATGCAGCGTGTGGGGCAAGGCCGGGTCGCCAGTAACCAGGATGTACTCGCCTACCAGCCTGGTGTGTTCGCCCAATCGGCGGGCAATGACGGTATCAAGCTGTCGATCCGTGGGTCGGGTATCAACCGGGCACCCGGCGCGCACGGTTCCGGGGTCTACACGATGTTCGACGGTTTGCCGCTCACCGGCCCAGGCGGTACGCCATACGAGCTGTTCGAGCCGCTGTGGCTGAGCCGTGCCGAGGTTTTGCGCGGGGCCAATGGCTTCGATCAAGGCGCCCTCGCCCTGGGTGGCGCCATCAACTACGTCACCCATACCGGCTACGATGCCGCGCCCTTACAGGTGCGATACGAGGTCGGCAGCCGCGGCTACCAGCATCGGCACATCAGCTCTGGGCAGGTGCTGGGCAACCTCGATTACTACGTGGCGCTGACCGACTCGGAATACGATGGCTATCAGGTGCACAGCAGTGGCAGTGCCAAAGGTATTGCCGCGAACGTCGGCTACCGTTTCAACCCGAACCTGGAAACGCGTTTCTACCTGCGCTACCGGGAAACCGAGAACGACCTGGCCGGGCGCCTGACCAAGGACCAGATCAAGCATGACCCGCGTGCCGCCAACCCGGCGTACCTGGCGCGCGACGACAGCCGCCCGCAACCGGGCAGCACCTGGGTGGCCAACAAGACCACCTTCTACCTCGAGGACGATGCCCGGGTGGAAGCCGGGCTGGTCTATCACGACTTCCCAATGGACCTGCGCGAAGGCCCGATGCGCCTGAAGGTCGCTTACACCGATGTCAGCGGCACCCTGAACTATTTCCGCCGCGACACCCTGCTGGGCCGCGAGAGCAAGACCACCCTAGGCTGGCGAACCACCAAACACCTGCCCAACAGTGGTGCCTCACAATTTGCCCGTACCAGCGGCGATAACTTCGGCGCACGCAGCCGCGACTTCAGCTACCAGGGCTCAGACACCGTGCTGCATGCGGGCAACGATCTGGAGCTGATCCCGGACCTGTGGCTGACCACTGGCCTGGCGATGATCTATACCCGCCGCGAAAGCGATGTCAGCTACCCGCTCAATGGTGGCAAGGTCAGTCAGCATGACTGGGACTACGCGCCGCGCCTGGGCCTACGCTACGACATCAGCCCGCAACTGCAGGTTTACGGCAACCTGAGCCGCTCGGTCGAACCGCCACACCCCTGGTCGCTGATCTGGAGCTCACCGGTAGCTACGCAACCGATCGACCTGCAAAATCAGACAGCCACCACGCTGGAGCTGGGCGCGCGCGGCGACTCTGCGCTGGGGCGCTGGGACCTGGCCTGGTATTACTCGCAAGTGCGCCACGAACTACTGGCCGTTGAAATCGTGCCAGGCTTGCCGGCCAAAGAGTTCAATGCCAGCGCCACCGTGCACCAGGGTGTCGAGGCAGGCCTGGACACTACGCTGTGGGAGCGAGCAGGCACAGGCAAGCTGAGCCTGCGCCAGGCCTACACCTTCAGTGACTTCCACTACCGCGACGACGAGCAGTTCGGCGATAACCGCCTGCCCGGCATCCCCATGCACTACTACCAAGGTGAGCTGCGTTATGACTGGCCCAGCGGTTTCTATGCCGGGGTCAACACGCAGATGGCGTCGAAGGTGCAGGTGGATTATGCCAACAGCTATCACGCCGACGCCTATGCCTTGCTGGGCGCGCGCCTGGGCTGGGACTCACCGAAACAGGACTGGCAGACCTGGCTGGACCTGCGCAACCTGACCAACAAACGCTACGCCGCGACAGTGACGCCGGGCTACAACGACGCCGGGCAGGACATTGCCCGCTCGACGCCGGGTGAAGGGGTTGGGGTTTATGCGGGGGTTTCCTACAGCTTCCGATAAAACGACCGGGGGCCGCCATAGGCCCCCTGCGCCTGAGCAGGGCTTCAGACCGCCCTGTTCAACTTCACCCACGTAGCGAACTTGTCGACAAACCCCTGCAGAAACGGCCGCGTCTTATCGTTGAGCTTGCCGGATTCCTCGAACAGGTTCGCCGCGCCCCCGAGGTACGCCTCAGGCATCTGCATGCAAGGCATGTCGAGGAACACCAGCGACTGGCGCACGGCATGGTTGGCACCAAAGCCGCCAATGGCGCCCGGCGACACACTCACCACTGCCGTCGGCTTGCCACTCCAGGCGCTTTGGCCATAAGGCCGGGAGCCAACATCAATTGCGTTCTTCAGGCAACCCGGCACCGAACGGTTGTACTCGGGCGTGACGAACAGCACTGCGTCACTGCGGCGAATCTCGTCACGAAAGCGCTTCCAGGAGTCTGGCGCGGTGGCCTCGACGTCTTCGTTATACAGGGGTAGATCGCCAATCTCGACAATCTTCAAGGCAAGGCTGGACGGCGCCAGCTCCGAAAGTGCGCGGGCTACCTTGCGGTTGTAGGAATCCTTGCGCAAGCTGCCGACGACGACCGCTACCGAATACACCTGGCTCATGGCGATTTCCAACCTTTGCTGGCTAAGAGGACGTTGTAGTTATAGATGACCGTTTCTCGGCGCTTTGGTTTTTTTTCCACCCGGCGAAAACTTCCGGGTATCTTGTACGGTCTATGTTTCCAGACATTTCTTACGTAATTCAGAGGTTTTCACCTAAATGGCAGCAGTAATGGTCGGCCAATTCCACGCCCGTGACGCCGAAGGCCGCATCTACCCCGTCCACGAGTTCCAAGAGTCGACCCTCCAGGTCGACGGCAGCACATTGGGCGCGCCAATCACCACCTATCGCCTGGCCATCGGCGATCGGGTCAACCACCTGGGCGAAAACCGTTTCGAGCTGGCACAGACCGGCGTCGAGATCATTCGTATTCCTTGATGCAATCCACGGTGTAGCGACCGTTTTCGTTCTGCAGGCCATGCACGTCGGCGACGAAACCGGGGAAGCCATCGTTGAACGCCCGGGCAAATGCCAGGTAGTCGAGTATCGAGCGGGTCGCTTCGGTGAACCGCTCTCCCGGCATGATCAACGGAATGCCCGGCGGATACGGCACCAGCATCACCGCCGCCACCCGCCCCAGTAGTGCCTCGATTGGTACGGCCTCCACTTCGCCGCGCACCATTTGGTCATACGCCCGGGCCGGGCTGACAGCCACCTCTGGCAAACGCGTGAACAGCCGTTTGAGCTGCTTGGCCGTGGCATTGGCGCGGTAGCATTCGTGCAACTGGTCACACAGGTCGCGCAGCCCTATCCCCTGATAACGTGAGGCATCGGCTGCCACCACACTGGGCAGGCAGGCGCTCAACCGCGTGTTGCCATCGTAGTGGCGCTTGAACTCCAGCAACTCGGTCAGCAAGGTGCTCCATTTGCCCTTGGTGATGCCCATGGAGAACAGCACCAGGAAGCTGTACAGGCCGGTCTTTTCCACCACCAGCCCACGTTCCCAGAGAAACTTGCTGACCACCGCTGCCGGAATGCCCTGCTCGCCCAGCACACCGCCTGCGCTCAAACCGGGCATCACCAAGGTCACCTTCAGCGGGTCGAGCAGCACGTAGTTGCCCGCCACCTCCCCAAAACCGTGCCACTCAGCCCCTGGCTGCAGCAGCCAGTCCTGCGCGGCCAGGTGCTGGATGCCTTCTGCCGTCGGCGGCTGCCAGATGCTGAACCACCAGTCGGCGGCAGCGATGTGCGTGCGCAGATTGGCCAGCGCGCGGCGAAAGCTGAGCGCCTCGTCGAACATTTCTTGCAACAGCGAACGCCCGGCCGGCCCTTCCATCATGGTCGAGGCCACGTCCAGCGACGCCAGGATGCTGTACTGCGGAGAGGTCGAGATGTGCATCATGAACGCTTCATTGAAGCGGTCCCGGTCCAACTGGCGCCTGGCGCCGTCCTGCACATGAATCATCGACGCCTGGCTGAACGCCGCCAGCAACTTGTGCGTGGAATGGGTGCTGAACACCAGCGGGCTGTCGGCCGCGCAGGCCGTGCCCATGGCGTAGCGCCCCTCGAAGAATTCATGAAACGCCGCATAAGCGAACCAGGCCTCGTCAAAGTGCAGCACTTCGACGCTGGCACCGAGCGTCTGCTTGATCAGCCCGGCGTGATAGCACAGGCCGTCGTAGGTGGAATTGGTCACCACCGCCAGCTTGATGCGCTGCCCGCGGTCACGGGCCAGGGGGTTGGCCTGGATCTTTGCCTGGATCGAAGCTGGGCTGAATTCACTGAGCGGGATCGGGCCGATGATGCCCAGCTCATTGCGTTCCGGGCAAAGATAGATCGGGATGGCCCCGGTCATGATGATCGCGTGGACCACCGACTTGTGGCAGTTGCGGTCCACCAGCACCAGGTCATCACGGCCGACCATGGCGTGCCAGACGATCTTGTTGGCGGTGGAGGTGCCGTTGATTACGAAGAAGGTGTGGTCGGCACCAAAATTACGCGCGGCCCTGGCCTCTGCCTGGGCCAGCGGGCCCGTGTGATCAAGCAACGAACCCAGCTCTGGCACCGAGACTGACAAGTCCGAGCGCAGGGTGTTTTCCCCAAAAAACTGATGGAAAGCCTGGCCTACAGGGCTCTTGTGATAGGCCACGCCGCCGCCGTGGCCCGGTGTATGCCAGGAGTAATTGGATTGCGCGGTGTGCTGCACCAGGGCTTTGAAAAAGGGCGGCAGCAGGCCGTCGAGGTAGCTGTGGGCAGCGCGGGCCACCTGGCGTGCGAGAAACGGCACGGTGTCTTCGAACAGATACAGAATGCCGCGCAGCTGGTTCAGCTCGCTCATGACCTCGGCGGGGGCGTTTTCCAGGGTGACCTGTTCGCCCAAGGCGAAAATCGGCAGGTCTGGGGCGCGCAAGCGGGCCAGGCGAATCAGCTCGGCCATGTTCTGCAGCAGGTGGGTGTTTTCGCCCACGCCTTCGGCTGCGATCAGCATGCAGGCAAGGCCGTGGTGGGTGGCGGCGACCAGTCGCGCCTCGGCGTGGTCCGCTGCGGCCAGAATGGCAAAGCCATCCTGGCTCAACTCTTCGGCAATCCCCCGAATGCGGTCACCGGCGACGCTGTCGGCCTTGATCGCACGGTGGACGATGAGGATGGGGAACTTGAGGTCCTTGTACATCAGGCAACTACCTCTGAAGGACGGGTGTCCTTTTCAGGGTAGTTGCAGGTGCGGCCTTGTGTGGTGGGGTTTAGCCCGCAGAGGCCTCGGTCAACGCCTGCCACATCGAAGGCGCCCCGGCCGACTTGGCAATTGCCGCCAGCCGCTCGGCATGCGCCTCGAGCTCTTCGGCACTGGCCATGATCACCCGCCCGGGCGCACGGCCGACAATGCGGCGAATTTCGCTGCCGCCACTGCCCTGCCCTTCGTTATCACCTTCCGCGCCATTGCCAGCCAGCGACAGGCTGGTCTGGCCACCGGTCATCGCCAGGTAGACGTCGGCCAGCAGTTCCGAGTCGAGCAAAGCGCCGTGCAGCTCACGGCCCGAGTTGTCGATGTCGTAGCGTTTGCACAGGGCGTCGAGGCTGTTGCGCTGCCCCGGGTGCCGGGAACGCGCCAGCAGCAGGGTATCGAGGATGGTGCAATGCTGCGAAAGGTCGGCGCGGTCGTGCTGGCCCAGCAGGGCAAACTCGTTGTTGATGAAGCCAACGTCGAACGCCGCGTTGTGGATGACCAGCGTGGCGCCCTGGATGAAGTCGAAGAACTCCTCGGCGACCTCGGCGAACCGCGGCTTGCCGATCAGGAAGGTGTCGGTGATGCCGTGAACCCCAATCGCGCCTTCGTCACTCTCGCGATCGGGTTGCAGGTAGACGTGGAAATGCCGCCCGGTCAGGCGACGGCCAATGACCTCGACACAACCGATCTCGATGATGCGATGGCCTTCACTGACCGGCATACCGGTGGTTTCGGTGTCGAGAATGACCAGGCGTTTATCTTGCTGCTGCTCCACGCGGGGGCTCCCACTTGCTTCAGTGACAAAGGTGACAAAGCCGGCGATTGTACCCCAGCTCAGCGCGCGGCGCGCACCTCATCCACCCCACGGTTGGCCAGCTGGTCGGCGCGTTCGTTGCCCGGGTGGCCGATGTGGCCGCGCACCCACTTCCAGCTCACCTTGTGCCGGTTGACCTGTTCGTCAAGCAGCTGCCAAAGGTCGGCGTTTTTCACCGGCTCCTTGGCGGCGGTCTTCCAGCCGCGCTTCTTCCAGTTGACCATCCATTCGTTGATGCCCTTCATCACGTATTGCGAGTCTGTGGTCAGCACCACCTCGCATTCACGCTTGAGTGACATCAGGCCCTGGATCGCGGCCATCAGCTCCATGCGGTTGTTGGTGGTCTCGCGTTCGCCGCCCCACAGTTCCTTCTCGACGCCCTTGTAGATCATCAGCACGCCCCAGCCGCCAGGGCCCGGGTTGCCCTTGCAGGCGCCATCGGTAAACATTTCGACGCTATCGCTCATGTACCACTCTTGTTCAGTGCTTTTCAGAATCAGGATTGGCCGCCGTACGGTTGACCTTGGCCAGCGGCAGCGGCAGCAGTTTGCCCATGGGTTCGCGGCGCTCCAGGCGCAACGGCCGTAGGCCGACCACCATCTTGCGCGCCACCAGCAGGTAGACGCCGCCGCCCGAGGTTTGCCAGTTGCCTGCCGCGCGTTCCCAGCCCGCCAGGCGTTGCTGCCAGGCCGGCGAGGCAAGCGGCGGACGATAGCACCCGAAGCGGCGTTTCTCCAGCGCGAAGCCCAGCAGGTTGAGCCAGTCGCCCACCCGCGAAGCCGAGATACAGCGCGCCTTGCGCAGGGCGCCATGGCTGAACAGGTGGCGCATGCCCCAACCGCTCCAGGGGTTGATACCGACGATCAGCAGATGCCCACCCGGGCGAACGGCGCTGGCGGCCTCGCGCAACAGCCCATGGGGTGACAGACTGAAGTCCAGGCCATGCTGCAGCACCACCACGTCGGCGGCGTGCTCGCTCAACGGCCAGGCTTGCTCCTCACAGACGATCTCCACCCCCGGCAGCGGCGCCCCAAGGCGTACGTTGCGTTGCACCTGAGGCGCGCTGGGCGGTGCTTCGGCGCAGGGCCCATAGTGCACAAGGTAACCGCCGAAAAAGCGCCCAAGCTCTTCTTCCAGCAATTTTTCCTCTTCCTTGAGCATCAGTTGCCCGAGCGGGCCGTTGAACCACTCACGGGCCAGGCTGATCAGCTCGACCCAGTCGGGGTCGGCCTGGGCAAAGGCTTGGTCGGTCATTGCGTTCTCCCTCGAAGGTTCTCGCGCCACGCCATCGCGGCTAAGATGCCCTCATGTCCCACGCTTGGCGATACGGATCCGCACCATGATACAGATCGATGCTCTCCCCGCTTTCTCCGACAACTACATCTGGTTGTTACAGGATACTGCCAAACGCCGCTGTGCGGTGGTCGACCCTGGCGATGCCGGCCCAGTGGAACGCTGGCTGGCGGCCCACCCCGACTGGGTATTGACCGATATTCTGGTGACCCACCACCACAACGACCATGTTGGCGGTGTCGAACGGCTCAAACAATTGACCGATGCCAAGGTCTACGGCCCGGCCAACGAACGCATCCCCGCCCGCGATGTAGCGCTGACGGACGGCGATGAAATCACAGTACTCGGCCTGCCCTTCCAGGTCATCGGCGTTCCCGGGCACACGCTTGGCCATATCGCCTTCTATTCGGCGCAACCGGCAACGCCCCTGCTGTTCAGTGGCGACACCCTGTTCGCGGCCGGCTGTGGGCGCATGTTCGAGGGCACCGCCGAACAGATGCACCCATCGCTGCAGCGCCTGGCCGCCCTGCCTGAGCACACCGAGGTGTATTGCGCCCACGAATACACACTGAGCAACCTGCGTTTTGCCAAAGCCGTCGAACCGCAAAACCTGCACGTTCTGCAACGCTTCGACGAGGTTACCCGGCTGCGCGCCGAAAATCGCATCACATTGCCATCAACCATCGGTTTGGAACGCCTGACGAACCCCTTCATTCGCACGACTGAAACATCCGTTAAACAAAAAGCAGACGAATGGAAGGGACATTCAAACACCACGCATGTCGCTGTTTTTGCTGCCTTGAGGTCTTGGAAGGACACCTTCTGATAACCTCAAGATATATCGCATGTGCGGGACAACGGTTGACCCGGCGGGTAGCGGTTTCTAGAATCGCCGAAATTTTTCGCCCGGAAACCTGTCCCAGCCGATGCCTTCCCGTAGCCGCAGAACCTCTCATTCCGTCGCCCTGACGCGCCTGGCCCAGATCAGTGCGCTGGCCCTGGCCGCCACCTTGGTGGGCTGCCAGAGCACCCGTCAGCTCGACGAATCCGATAGCGTTCGCGCGCATAACTACCAGGCGCGGATCAAGCACAAACCGGCCCCGCTGTTGGTCAAACCGGCCGAGCAGGTGCCGCAGGACGTGTGGGAACGCATGCGTCAAGGCTTCGCCCTGCAGGACAGCATCGACGTCAACCCGCGCATCGAACAGCAGCGCCTGTGGTTTGCCAGCAACCCACGTTTCATCGAAAGCGCGGGCGAACGTGGCAGCCTCTACCTGCACTACATCGTCGAACGCCTCGAAGAGCGCGATATGCCGCTGGAACTGGCCCTGCTGCCAGCCATCGAAAGCGCCTACAACCCGATGGCTTACTCGCGTGCCCATGCAGCGGGCATGTGGCAGTTCATCCCGTCCACCGGGCGCCATTTCAACCTGCGCCAGACCAATTTCTACGACGGCCGCCGCGACGTGACCGCGTCGACCAACGCCGCGCTGGATTACCTGAGCCGCCTGCACGACATGTTCAACGGTGACTGGCTGCTGGCCCTGGCGGCCTACAATGCCGGTGAAGGTACCGTCAGCCGTGCGATCGAACGCAACGAACGGCTCGGCCTGCCGACCGACTACTGGAACCTGCCACTGCCGCAGGAAACCCGCGACTACGTGCCCAAGCTTTTGGCCCTGTCGCAAGTGGTGTCCACCCCTGACGCTTATGGCGTCAACCTGAACCCGATCGCCAACGAACCCTACTTCGAGGCGGTGGCCATCAATGATCGCCTCGACCTGTCGCGCGTTGCCGCCTTTGCCGACATCGACGAAGACGAGTTGATCCAGCTCAACCCGGCCTTCAAGAAGCGCATGACCGTGGACGGTCCCCAGCAGCTGCTGGTACCGACTGCCAAAGCGCAATTGCTGTCCGCCAGCCTGTCCAACCTCAAGCCTGAGCAGTTAGTCAGCCTGCAACCGAACAAGGCCGTGTTCGCCCGCGCCGTAGCCGAAGCTAAAGCACCCGCCACGGCTGCGCGCAGCTACCGGGTAAAACGCGGCGATAACCTGGGCAGCATCGCCAAGGCCAACCGCGTGTCGGTCCGGGACATCAAGCGCTGGAACCGTATGTCGGGCAACAGCCTGAAGGCTGGCCAGGTATTGGCACTGCGCGGTGGCAATGCGCCGAGTGCAGCGGGCAATCGGGTAGCGGCGTCTTCGCAGCGCTCAACCCAATACAAGGTGCGCAAGGGCGACTCGCTGTACCTCGTGGCCAAGCGCTTCAATGTCGAGATGAAGCACCTCAAGCGCTGGAACCCGCGCAGCGGGCATGCGCTCAAGCCTGGTCAGACGCTGACTGTTTACCTGTCGCATTGATGTAACGCCAGGGGCCGCGCTGCGGCCCTTATGCGACGCAAGGCCGCTCCTACCGGTACAGCGTTACCTGCACTGGGCTTTCCCGCCAAGACCGCCTTCAAAACCTCTCTTTTTCCAACCCCACCAAGCTGTTACTGTACTCGATCAAAGCCCAACGCCTCTGGATCGGATGCCGACTTGATACGTCCCCTCCTGCTGTCAATCAGCCTGGCCTTGAGCTTTCCCGCCGTCGCGATGGTGAGCGAAAGCCACGGATACGCGCAGTTCGGCACGCTCAAGTACCCAGCCACATTCACCCACTTCGACTGGGTCAACCCGCAAGCGCCTAAAGGCGGCACCTTGCGGGCCATGGCATTCGGTACCTTCGACACGCTCAACCCTTACACCTTCAAGGGATCGAGCCCGATTACCACGCCAAACTTCCAGCAATATGGCATCAGCGAGCTGAACGAGCCGTTGATGATCGGCACCGGGCAGTACGACCCCTCGGGCGACGAACCGACCTCAAGCTACGGCCTGATCGCGCGCTCGGTGGAGTACAGCGAGGACCGCAGCTGGGTGGTGTTCAACCTGCGCCCGCAGGCACGCTTCCATGACGGCCACCCGATCACCTCGGCGGACGTCGCGTTCTCCTATCGCACGCTGCTCAAGGATGGCCACCCCCTCTACCGCACCAACCTGCAGGAAGTGCAGCGGGTAGACATACTTGGCCCCTTGCGCATCCGCTTCGTCTTCAAGCGCGCCGGCAACCCACTACTGATCCTGCGCTTGGGCGAAATGCCGGTGCTGCCCAAGCACTACTGGCAGGGCCGCGATTTCAAGGCCACCACCTTCGAGCCGCCGCTGGGCAGTGGCCCCTACCGCATTACCCAGGTTGAGCCTGGCCGGCGGCTGGTGTTCGAGCGGGTGAAGAACTACTGGGGCAAGGACCTCGCCGTCAACCGTGGCAAGTACAACTTCAAGCGGGTCGAATACGAGTTCTACCGTGACGCCACCGTGGCGTTCGAAGCGTTCAAGGCCGGCGAGTTCGATATCTATATCGAACACCAGGCCAAGAACTGGGCCAATGGCTACAACTTCCCGGCGGTGCGCCGTGGTGATGTGATCAAGGCGCAGATCCCGCACCGTATTCCGACCCAGACCCAAGGCCTGTTCATGAACAGCCGCAGGGCCACGTTCAGCGACCCGCGCGTGCGCCAGGCACTGGGCCTGATGCTCGACTTCGAGTGGACCAACCGCGCCCTGTTCAGCAGCGCCTACCGCCGCTCGACCAGCTACTACCCCAACAGCGAATTCGCCGCCAGTGGCCTGCCCACCGGCAAGGAATGGCTGTTGCTGGCACCGTTCCGCGACCAACTGCCCGAAAAGCTGTTCAGCGAGCCCTACAAGGTCAGCCAGACCGATGGCCGCGGCATCAACCGCCAAACCCTGCGCCAAGCCCTAGCCCTGCTCGGCGAAGCGGGCTGGAAGCTCAACGGCCAGCGCCTGGTGGACAGCAAAGGCCAGCAGTTGCGCCTGGAGCTGCTGCTGGTAAACCCGAACCTCGAACGTATCCTGCAACCTTATGTCGAAAATCTGTCCAGCATCGGTATCGACGCACGCTTGCGCACCGTGGACCGCGCCCAGTACAAACAACGCCTGGACCAGTTCGATTTCGACATGATTCTGATGACCCTGAACCAGACCCTGAGCCCAGGCCTAGAACAGTGGCTGTACTTTCACTCAAGCCAAGCCGCGACCAAGGGCAGCAAGAACTATGCTGGGGTCAAGGACCCGGTGGTCGACCACCTGCTCGACACCTTGCTCGCCGCGCGCACCCGCGACGACCAGGTCGCCGCCGCACGCGCCCTGGACCGCGTGCTTTCATGGCAGTACTACATGATCCCCAACTGGTATCTCGACAATCACCGCCTGGCCTACCGCAACCGGTTCGCCTTTGTCACCACGCCGCCCTACACCCTCGGGCTGAACAGCTGGTGGATCAAGCCTTCGGAGAAAGCCAAATGATGCCAACGCACCGCCTGCACCAGCTGGCCGGCAGCCTGCTGCTCGTGTGCCTGAGCCTGCCCACGCTGGCCGCCCCGCAACACGCGCTGACGCTCTACGACGAGGCGCCGAAATACCCGGCCGACTTCAAGCATTTCGACTATGTGAACCCCGATGCGCCCAAGGGCGGCACGTTCCGCCAGTCCAGCTTTGGTGGCTTCGACAGCCTCAACCCCTTCATCAACAAGGGTGTGGCCGCCGAAAACATCAGCGTCATCTACGACACCCTGATGCGCCAGAGCCAGGACGAGCCGTTCACCGAATACGGCCTGGTTGCCGGCAAGATCGAAAAAGCCCCGGACAACAGCTGGGTACGCTTCTACCTGCGCCCCGAAGCCCGCTTCCATGACGGCCAGCCGATGCGTGCCGACGACGTGGTCTTCACCTTCAATGCTCTGATCAAGGACGGCGCGCCGCTGTACCGCCAGTACTACGCCGACGTTGCCGAAGTGGTCGCCGAAGACCCGCTGCGGGTGCTGTTCAAATTCAAGCACCAGAACAACCGCGAACTGCCGCTGATTCTCGGCCAGCTGCCTGTGCTTCCCAAACACTGGTACGAAAACCGCGACTTCAACCGCGGCAACCTGGAAATCCCCCTGGGCAGCGGCCCGTACAAGGTCGCCGAGGTCAAGGCCGGGCGTACCATCCGCTACGAGCGGGTCAAGGACTACTGGGCCAAGGATCTGCCGATCAACCGCGGTCAGTTCAACTTCGATGCCATGACCTTCGACGCTTACCGCGACACAGCCGTAGCGTTGGAGGCATTGAAGGCCGGGGCGTTCGACTATGCGCTCGAGGTAAGCGCAAAAAACTGGGCCACCGCCTACAACGTCCCGGCGGTCCGCGATGGCCGCCTGATCAAGGAAGAGCTGCCCAACGGCAACCCCACCGGCATGCAGGGTTTCATCTTCAACCTGCGCAAACCGGTCTTCCAGGACATCCGCGTGCGCCAGGCGCTGAGCCTGCTGCTGGACTTCGAGTGGACCAACAAGCAGCTGTTCAACGGCGCCTATACCCGCACCGGCAGCTACTTCGAAAACTCCGACATGGCCGCCAGGGGCGTGCCCTCCCCTGACGAGCTGAAAATACTCGAACCGCTGCGCGGCAAGGTGCCCGAGCAGGTCTATAGCGAGGCCTTCCACAACCCGGTCACCGACGCCAGCGGCATGATCCGTGAACAGCAGCGCCAGGCCTACAAGCTTCTGCAGGAAGCCGGCTGGAAAATCGTCGACGACAAGATGGTCGACAAGGACGGCAAGCCGGTGTCCATCGAGTTTCTGCTGGCCCAAACCGAATTCGAACGCATTCTGCTGCCGTTCAAACGCAACCTCGCCGACTTGGGCATTGACCTGAACATCCGTCGGGTCGACGTTTCGCAATACATCAACCGCCTGCGCTCGCGCGATTACGACATGATCGTCGGCGGTTACCCACAATCCAATTCGCCGGGCAACGAACAGCGCGAGTTCTGGTCCAGCGCCGCCGCCGACAACCCCGGCAGCCGCAACTTCATCGGCCTGCGTGACCCGGCCATCGACCAACTGGTCGAACAGTTGATCAACGCCGACTCACGCCAGAGCCTGATCAACCACGCACGGGCGCTCGACCGCGTACTGCTGTGGGGCTACTACGTGATCCCCAACTGGCACATCAAGACCTGGCGCGTGGCCTACTGGAACCACATCGGCCACCCGAGCGTCTCGCCCAAGTACGACATCGGCATCGACACCTGGTGGATCAAGCCTGGCGTGACCCCAGCCGTCACCGATGCCTCCGCAGGCGAGGCCAACTGAGATGCTGGCCTATATCCTGCGCCGCCTGCTGCTGATCATCCCGACCCTGTTCGGCATCCTGATCATCAACTTCATCATCGTCCAGGCCGCGCCCGGCGGCCCGGTCGAGCAAATGATCGCCAAGCTCGAAGGCTTCGAAGGCGCCACCAGCCGCATCGCCGGCGGCGGCGCCGAAGTCTCGGTGGCCGGTTCCAGCTACCGCGGCGCGCAGGGCCTGGACCCGGCGCTGATCGCCGAGATCGAGCGCATGTACGGTTTCGACAAGTCGCCGCCCGAACGCCTGTGGATCATGATCAAGAACTACGCCCAGCTGGATTTTGGCGACAGCTTCTTCCGCGATGCCAAGGTCATCGACCTGATCATCGAGAAGATGCCGGTGTCGATCTCGCTAGGGTTATGGAGCACCCTGATCATGTACCTGGTGTCCATCCCCCTGGGCATCGCCAAGGCCGTGCGCCACGGCAGCCACTTCGACGTCTGGACCAGCTCGGCGATCATCGTCGGCTACGCCATCCCGGCGTTCCTGTTCGCCATCCTGCTGATCGTATTGTTCGCCGGCGGCAGCTACTTCGACTGGTTCCCGCTGCGGGGGCTGACCTCGAACAACTTCGATGAGCTGTCCACCACCGGCAAAGTACTCGACTACTTCTGGCACCTGGTGCTGCCGATCACCGCTCTGGTCATCGGCAACTTCGCCACCATGACCCTGCTGACCAAAAACAGCTTCCTCGACGAGATCAACAAGCAGTACGTGGTCACTGCCAAGGCCAAGGGCCTGAGCCGCTCGCGGGTGCTGTACGGGCATGTGTTCCGTAACGCCATGCTGCTGGTGATTGCCGGTTTCCCTTCGGCCTTCATCGGCATCTTCTTCACAGGCTCGCTGCTGATCGAGGTGATTTTCTCGCTCGACGGCCTGGGCCTGATGAGCTTCGAGGCGGCCATCAACCGCGACTACCCGGTGGTCTTCGGCACCCTGTTCATCTTCACCCTGCTGGGGCTGGTGGTGAAACTGATCGGCGACCTGACCTACACCCTGGTCGATCCACGCATCGACTTCGCCAGCCGGGAGCACTGACATGGCCTTGTCCCCTCTCAACCGTCGGCGCTTCGAGCGCTTCAAGGCCAACCGCCGCGGCTGGTGGTCGTTGTGGCTGTTCCTTATCCTGTTCGGCCTGAGCCTGGGCGCCGAGCTGATCGCCAACGACAAACCGATTGCCGTGCGTTACGACGGCGAGTGGTACTTCCCTGCGTTCAAGCGCTACCCGGAGACCACCTTTGGCGGCGAGTTCCCGCTGGAGGCCAACTACAAGAGCCCGTACATCCGCGAACTGCTGGCCAAGAAAGACAGCTTCGTGCTGTGGGCGCCAATCCCCTTCAGTTACCAAAGCATCAACTACGACCTCAAGGTCCCGGCCCCCGCCCCGCCTTCGGCGGACAACTGGCTGGGCACCGATGACCAGGGCCGTGATGTGATGGCGCGGGTGATCTACGGCTTCCGCGTGTCGGTGCTGTTCGCCCTGACCCTGACCATCCTCAGTTCCATCGTCGGCGTCATCGCCGGTGCCTTGCAGGGCTTTTATGGCGGCTGGGTCGACCTGGCCGGCCAGCGCTTTCTGGAGATCTGGTCGGGCTTGCCGGTGCTGTACCTGCTGATCATCCTCGCAAGCTTCGTGCAGCCCAACTTCTGGTGGCTGCTGGGGATCATGCTGCTGTTCTCGTGGATGAGCCTGGTGGACGTGGTGCGCGCCGAATTCCTGCGTGGCCGCAACCTCGAATACGTGCGCGCCGCCCGCGCCTTGGGCATGCGTAACGGCGCGATCATGTACCGGCACATTCTGCCCAACGCGATGATCTCGACCATGACCTTCATGCCGTTCATCCTCACCGGCGCCATCGGCACGCTGACCGCCCTGGACTTCCTCGGCTTTGGCCTGCCGGCTGGCTCGCCGTCGCTGGGCGAGCTGGTCGCCCAGGGCAAATCCAACCTGCAGGCGCCATGGCTGGGCATCAGCGCCTTCGCTGTGCTGGCGGTGATGCTGAGCTTGCTGGTGTTCATCGGCGAATCCGCCCGCGATGCCTTCGACCCAAGGAAATGACATGAGCGAACATAACCTGATCGAAGTGCGTGATCTCGCGGTGGAGTTCGTCACCGGCGAGCAGGTCAACCGGGTGGTCGACGGCATCAGTTTCGACATCCGCAAGGGCGAGACCCTGGCCCTGGTCGGCGAGAGCGGCTCGGGCAAATCGGTGACCGCCCACTCGATCTTGCGCCTACTGCCCTACCCCCTCGCCCGCCACCCCAGCGGCAGCATCCGCTACGAGGGCAAAGACCTGCTGCAGCAGAGCGAGAAGGCCTTGCGGCATATCCGGGGCAACCGCATTGCCATGATCTTCCAGGAGCCGATGACCTCGCTGAACCCGCTGCACTGCATCGAGAAGCAGATCAACGAAATCCTGCTGCTGCACAAAGGCCTGACCGGCAAGGAAGCCACCGCACGCACGCTGGAGCTGTTGGAACTGGTCGGGATTCCCGAACCGCGCAAACGCCTCAAGGCCCTGCCCCACGAGCTGTCGGGTGGGCAGCGGCAGCGGGTGATGATCGCCATGGCACTGGCCAACGAGCCAGAACTGCTCATTGCCGACGAACCCACCACCGCGCTGGACGTGACCGTGCAGTTGAAGATTCTCGACCTGCTCAAGGAGCTGCAGGCGCGCTTGGGCATGGCGCTATTGTTGATAAGCCATGACCTGAACCTGGTGCGGCGCATTGCCCACCGCGTGTGTGTGATGCAGCGCGGGCAGATTGTCGAGCAGGCGGATTGCGCGACGCTGTTCAGTGCGCCGCAGCATCACTACACGCAGATGCTGATCAATGCCGAACCCAGCGGCCAGCCTGCCCACAACCCAGTCGGCGCGCCGTTGCTGGAGGTTGACGACCTCAAGGTCTGGTTCCCGATCAAGAAAGGCTTCTTGCGGCGCACCGTGGACCATGTGAAGGCGGTGGATGGCATCAACTTCAGCTTGCCCCAAGGGCAGACGCTGGGGATTGTCGGCGAGAGTGGCTCGGGCAAGTCGACGCTCGGGCTGGCCATCTTGCGCTTGATTTCAAGCCAGGGCGGCATTCGCTTTCACGGCCAGAACCTCGCAGGGCTGAACCAGAAGGAAGTACGCCCGCTGCGGCGAGAAATGCAGGTGGTGTTCCAAGACCCGTTTGGCAGCCTCAGCCCACGCATGTGTGTGGCAGACATCGTAGGTGAAGGGTTGCGGATTCACCGCATCGGCACCGCTGAAGAGCAGGAAGCGGCGATCATTGCCGCGCTGGAGGAAGTGGGGCTGGACCCACGGACACGCCACCGCTACCCGCATGAGTTCTCGGGCGGGCAGCGCCAGCGCATTGCGATTGCCCGGGCGTTGGTGTTGAAGCCAGCGTTGATCCTGCTCGATGAACCCACCTCGGCACTGGACCGCACGGTGCAACGGCAAGTGGTGGAGCTGCTGCGCAGCCTGCAGCAGAAATACAACCTGACCTACCTGTTCATCAGCCATGACCTGGCAGTGGTCAAGGCGCTGAGCCATCAGTTGATGGTGATCAAGCAGGGGCAGGTGGTGGAGCAAGGGGATGCGCAGGCGATCTTCCACGCGCCGCAGCATGCGTATACGCGGCAGTTGTTGGAGGCGGCGTTTTTGGAAGTTGAGACGGCGGGCTAGCGTGCGGAGCGTTGTTTGACCCTCAAGGCATACGCATTCCACTGTAGGAGCAGCCTTGTGCTGCGAAGAGGCCCGTGACCCCACCGGGAATCTTCAGCGCTGCCACCGGCCTCTTCGCAGCACAAGGCTGCTCCTACACAGATCGCGCATGACCGGAGGGGCACCATTGCGACCTCCCTCCTTACCGACCTCGGCACACGCTATATATTTTTGTATACGTCGTTGTAACCCCCCGTAAACAACGCTAGGATTTCCCGCGGTTGGCCATCTGCCATCCTGCTATCTCTTTTTGCGATCGCTGACTGATCACGGCCTGGGGAGGTCGTGGTCGGTTAATTTCGCCTATCGCTATATACAACAATATATAACGTCGCCAGGCCCGCCACTGCCATGGCCGACTCAGGAGCAGTAATGAAGCCGCTAACACCGCGCACCGTGATGGTTGCCGTCGCAGCCCTCGGTGCTCAACCCGCTGTCGCCGAACAGAACAACACCTTCAACCTCGGCGAAATCCAGATTTCCGCACCACGGGACGAAACGCTGTCCACGGGTGGTAGCGTCATCGACTTGAAAGACATTCGCCTGCACGACCGCGAGACCGTCGGTAGCGCGCTGACATTGGCCCCTGGGGTCAACCTCGGTTACATCGGTGGTCGCGCCGAGCAGGTGGTATTCGTACGTGGTTTCGATCGCCTGCAAGTGCCGGTGTTCATCGACGGCATCCCCACCTACGTGCCTTACG
The DNA here is from genome assembly GCF_024748985.1 of Pseudomonas sp. B21-031. Classification (NCBI taxonomy): domain Bacteria; kingdom Pseudomonadati; phylum Pseudomonadota; class Gammaproteobacteria; order Pseudomonadales; family Pseudomonadaceae; genus Pseudomonas; species Pseudomonas sp. B21-031. The sequence goes on from NZ_CP087181.1 coordinate 4,043,508, forward strand.
ACGGCAACATCGACCTGGGCCGTTTCACCACCTACGACCTGTCACGCATCCAGGTGGACAAGGGCTTCGCCTCGCTGCTGTACGGCCCCAATACCTTGGGCGGGGCGATCAACCTGGTGACCCGCCGCCCCACGCAAGCGTTCGAGGGCGAAGTGGGTGGGGGGCTGGAGCTGACCGATCACGGTAACGTGAACGCCTACCGCAGTTACGCCAACGTGGGTTCCAACCAGGGCCTGTGGTGGGTTCAGGGCGGCGTGTCGTATGTCGATTACGACTACACCCTGCTGCCCGATGACTTCAAGCCAACCAACAACCAGCAGGGCGCGGGGCGGCGCGAGAACAGCAACCACCGCGACAGCAAATTCAGCTTCAAAGTGGGCTTCACCCCCAGTGAAACCGACGAGTACGTGCTCGGCTACGTTCAGCAGGAAGGCAGCAAGGGCCAACCACCGTATGCCGGCGACCTGCCGACCACCGGCCAACGTGCGCGCTGGTGGGAGTGGCCGCGGTCGGACAATACCAGTGTGTTCATCGCCACCAAGACCGGCTTTGGCGAGCACGCCCTGAAAACGCGCGTGTACCACGACACCTTCAAGAACTCGCTGGAAAGCTTCACCTATCGCAATGGCGTGGTCGGCGCTTTGCAGTCGGGCTTCCCCAGCAAATACGATGACGAGAGCAGCGGCTTCTCGGTGGAAGGCGACCTCGCCTTGAGCGAGGCCAACCGCCTGGGCATTGCCTATCACTTCAAAGACGATGTGCATCGCTCGCGTGATGGCGCCAACCCCCAGACCCACTTCCGCGACCAGACTCAATCGATTGCCCTGGAAGACACGCTGCGCCTGAACGACATCTTCAGCGTGGTGGGCGGCGTCTCGTACAACTACCGCAAGAGTCTGGATGCGCAGAACTACGGCACCAACGCCAGCTCGCCATCGCAGGCCACGCGCTATGACGAACCCACCGGCAGCAACGACGCCGTCAACGCGCAACTGGGCCTGTTCGCCAATACCAACCCGCTACTGGGCACCCACGACGACGGCCAACTGCGCCTGACCGTGGCACGCAAAAGCCGCTTCGCGACCATCAAGGACCGCTACTCGACGCGCTTCGGCACGGTGATCCCCAGCCCCGACTTGAAGTCTGAGCGGGCGACTCACTATGAGCTCGGCTACAGCGGCCAGATCGCCCCGCAATGGAAGCTGGACGCCGCGCTGTTCGTAGCCAACATCGAGGACTCCATTCAAAACGTCACGGTGCCCGCGCAACCTAACTGCGCCGCGCCCTGTGGCCAGTACCAGAACATTGCCAAAGCGCGAAACCAGGGTGTGGAGCTTGGCATCAACGGCGACCTGGGCAACTGGGAGTTGGCGGCAAACTACACCTGGCTCGACCGCGAGAACCTCAGCGACCACGACCTGCACCCAACCGACACCCCACGCCACAGCGCGTTCGGCTCGGCCTCGTGGCATCTGGGCGACTGGCAACACACCGCCAGCGTGGAGGCCGCATCACGTCGCTACAACACCTCGGACGGCAACCAGATGGCGCCCGGCTACGCGGTGTACAACCTCAAGAGCGGCTACCGGTTCAGCAACGATGTGCTGATCGAGGGCGGCATTCGCAACCTGTTCGACCGGCTGTATGAGTACAGCGAGGGCTACCCTGAAATGGGCCGTCAATACTTCGTGCAATTCAATGTGCCGCTGTAACCGCTGGCTAGCGGGCCTGCTGCTGACGGTCAGCACGCTGCTGAGCGCTGCCCCGCAAACCGTGGTGGTCATGACCAGCTACCCCGAGGAGGTGATGACGCGGATCGAGGATGGTTTTGCTCAAGCCAACCCGGGCTATCGCCTGCACATCCTCTGGCGCCAGGGCTTCGATACCCTGCCCTATCTGCTGCAAGCACAGCAGGGGGGGGTCGATGTCTATTGGGCACCGTCGCCGGGCAACTTCGCCCGGCTGGCGAAAGCCGGTAGCTGGCAACCCCTGGGGATCAGCCTGAAGGGCCTGCCGGCACAGATCGGTGGATTGTCATTGCGTGACCAACGGCAGCTCTACCAGGCAACCGAGCTCGCGGGCTACGGCTTTGCCATCAATGCCACGTCGCTGGGCGAGCTGGGGGTTCCGACACCAAGGGACTGGCCAGACTTGCTCGACCCACGACTGCGCGGGCGCATTGCGCTGCCAGACCCAGGCCGGGTCGGCTTTGCACCGGTCCTGCTGGATATTGTCTTGCGTGCCTATGGCTGGGAACGCGGCTGGGCCCTCTGGAGTGAACTGGCCGGCCAAGCGCGCTTGGTGACGCGGGGTGGAACCTTGGTCAGTGATGAAGTGACCAGCGGGCGTGCAGCAGTCGGTTTGTCGATCGATTTTTTTGTCGCTTCGGCCAAAGCCAATGGCGAGCCCGTGGATTTCGTCTATCCGGCCCATGGCGGCCTTAACCCAGCCTTCATCGCCATTACCGCCCACAGCCAGGCATTGGCCGGTGCCCGGGCGTTTGTGCAGTTCGTGCTGTCGGAAGCAGGCCAAGGGCTGCTGGCCGATGCCGACATCCGCAAACTGCCCGTTCGTCCCAGTGTTTATCGGCATTTGCCAGCGGACTACCATGACCCGTTCGTAGCTGCGGGCCTGGGTGCCTATGACTACGGCAACGGCAGCTCGCGCGAACGCCTGGCCTTGATCAGCTCATTGTTCACCCAATGGCTCGGCATGCCCCATGAAGCCTTGGGCGAGCTCTGGGCTCGGCTGCACGCGGCCGAAGCAGCTGGGCTGGACGTCACCGCCATACGCCAACAGTTGACCGCACCGCCCCTGGATGCTGAACACGCCGAAGCGAAGCCCTTACTGGCACTGTTCGCGGCGCGCCAGGACCAGGGCATGGCGCAAGCGCCGGCCACCGACGCGGACCAACTCGGCCGCCGGGAAATCAGCTGGCAGTTCCAGGCCGCGCTACACCGGGCAGAGGCAGCCCGTTTGCTCGATGGCTTGGGGCAGTGACTGGCGTGCGCGCCGCTTGGTTGATGATGGGTGTGCTGACGAGCCTGCACGCCAGCGCCGAGACCACGCACACGGCGGCCAACCGTGAAGCCTACGCCCAACCGTTCAGCGGGCTGGACGAAGGCCAACTGGAACGCTTCTTCCGCGGGCGCAGCCTGTTTCGCCAGGCCTGGGTGGTTGCACCGTCCCGAGACGAGGCGGTGGATGGCCTTGGGCCGCTGTACAACCGGGTGTCGTGCATCGCCTGCCACCCCAAGAACGGCCGCGGCCAGGCACCTGAACACGGGCAGCCGATGCGCAGCATGTTGCTGCGCTTGTCCCTGCCGGGGCACGATGACCATGGCGGGCCAAAGCCACACCCCATCTACGGCGATCAGCTGAACGACCAGGGGGTGCCTGGCGTGCCAGGTGAAGGGCGCGCCCATGTGCACTGGGAGGAGCAGGCGGTGCAGCTGGGGGATGGCAAAACCGTCATGCTGCGCAAGCCGCGTGTCGAGCTGCGTGAGCTGGCTTATGGGCCATTGGACGCAGTGTTAACCTCGGCACGCGTGGGTTCGCCAGTTATTGGCCTCGGCTTGCTGGAGGCTATCGATGAGCGCACCCTGCACGCCATGGCCTCCGAAGCCAAACCAGATGGCGTGACGGGGCAGGTCAATCAGGTGTGGAGTGTCGAGCGACAACGCACCGAGGCAGGCCGCTTTGGCCTCAAGGCCAACCAGCCGGACCTGCGCCAACAGATCGCCCACGCCATGCTGGGTGATCTTGGCATCACCTCCCCGCTCGCCCCCGTGCAGAACTGCACGCCCACTCAACAGGCCTGTGCCCACGCGGCGCACGGCGGCGAGCCGGAGCTGGACGCCCTGCAACTCGGCGACCTGCATTTCTACCTCGCTCACCTGGCCGTACCGGCCCGTCGACAACAGGCCGAACCTGCGGTCATTGAGGGCGAAAAACTGTTCGCTGCCAGTGGCTGCACCGCCTGCCACCGCCCCGAGCTGATCACCGGCACACACCCGCTTTATCCAGCCCTGACACAGCAACGCATCGCGCCTTATACCGACCTGTTACTGCACGACATGGGCCCAGGCCTGGCCGATGGCCGTGAAGACGCTCTCGCCAACGGCCGGCAGTGGCGCACGGCGGCGCTGTGGGGGCTTGGCCTGAGCGAACGGATTACCCCCGGCAGCGGCTATCTGCACGACGGCCGAGCGCGCACCCTGGAAGAAGCGATTGTCTGGCATGGCGGTGAGGCAGAAGTGGCCCGGCAACGCTATGTGGCGCTGGGCAAGGGCGAGCGGCAGGCGATACGTGCGTTTCTTGAATCTTTGTAGCGCTTGCAAAAAAACTACAGCCCGCACGACAATAAGATTCATTACCACTCGCGAACCATTCCATCACCATGCCCGCCAACGATCTATCCCTGCGTAGCGCCGTCAATGATCTGTACTGCGAACATCACGGCTGGCTCAATGGCTGGCTGCGAAAACGCCTGGGCAATGCGTTCGATGCCGCCGACCTGACGCAGGACACCTTCGTGCGGGTGATCAATGCACGCAGTGCGCTGGATATTCGCGAGCCACGCCCCTACCTGTCGCGAATCGCCAAGGGCCTGCTGATCGATCTGTTCCGACGGCGCTCACTGGAGCAGGCCTACCTGGAGGCCTTGGCTAGCCTGCCGGAGGCGTTGCAGCCTTCGCTGGAGGAACAGGCGATCCTGTTGCAGGCACTGGTAGAAATCGACCGCCTGCTGCAAGGGCTTGGCCCGAAGGTGAAGCAGGTGTTCATGCTGTCGCAGCTCGACGGCCTGACCTACCCGCAGATTGCCGAGCACATGAACATCAGCGTGCGCAGCGTCAACAACTACATGGCCAAAGCCATGGAGCATTGCTGTTTGATGCAGTTGCAACTGGCATGAGCCTGTCGCCCGCCGAATTGAACGCCATCAGTGTCGCCGCGCGCTGGTACGCGCGGCTGCACTCCGGCATCGCCACCGACGCCGACCGCAGCGCCTGGAACGACTGGCTGGTTGCCGACCCGGCCCACCGTCAGGCCTGGCAACGCATGGCCGCCGTGGGCGAGCAGATGGCCCGCGTGCCCGGTGCCCTGGCGGCCCCTGCCTTGCGCGGCGCCGGGCGCTCTCGGCGCCAGCTGTTGCGCAGTGTCGTGATACTGGTGCCGGCCACTTCGCTGGGCTGGCTGGGTTGGCGCAGCGACACCTCGCAACAACTGCTGGCCGACTACCGCACCGCTGTGGGTGAACGCCGCGCGTTTCGTTTGCCCGATGGCGGCTCCCTGCTGCTGAACACCGACACGTCGGTGAACCTCAAGTACGACGGCCAGCAACGGGTGCTGGAACTGTTGCGCGGCGAAATTCTGGTCACCACGGCGGCCGACCCCGCGCAACGGCCGTTCATTGTGCGCACCCGGCATGGCCAGGTACGGGCGCTGGGCACGCGTTTTCTGGTTCGCTCCCAAGCCTTGGAGGGTGACGTGGCCGTGCTCGAGAAGGCGGTGGAAGTGAGGGCATCCAGCGGTGCTTTGGCAGTGCGTGTGGAAGCTGGGCAATCCATTGCGTTTTCTGACCGTTCGGTGGGCTCAATTCGGCGCAATGACGCCTCTGCAGGGGCCTGGCAACAAGGCAGCATCATCGCCTTGGATCGCCCCTTGGGTGAACTGCTGGCGGACCTGTCGCGCTATCGCACCGGGGTGCTGCGCTGTGATCCACGCATTGCCCAGTTGAAGGTTTCTGGCGCGTTCCCCATCGATGACACCGACCGGGCATTGGCGGCACTGGAAACCGGGTTTGCGCTGCACGTCACGCGCTACAGCCGTTTTTGGGTCACCGTATCGCCGCCCCCTCCCCCAGCGGGCTGAAAAAACTTTCGCGGGTTTTGCACTTTTCTTACACGACATTCGGCTCATCCCCCAAAGGCTTCTATTGATCGTTTTCAGGGGGGAGGATAGGTATGTCTGCTGTGTTCAAGCGTGGTCGTCTGGCGACTGCAATAAATGTCGGGCTGTTGGCGGCAACCACCGCCGGTGCCTGGCCCATGACGACGTATGCAGCGCCGCAGCCGACGCAGCAAAATGCCGTCCGGTCGTACAATATTGCGGGGGGCAGCCTGACTGAAGTCCTCAGCCGCTTCGCCAGTGCGGCGGGCGCTGCGATTTCGTTCGATGCCCGGCAAACAGACGGTTTGCAGAGCCCCGGCCTCAAAGGTGCGTTCGGTGTCAGCGAGGGATTTACCCAGATTCTGGCAGGCAGCGGCCTGCAGGCCGAGCCGCGGTCAAACGGCACTTATGTGCTGCAGGCGGTGCCGTCGTCGGGCTCGGCGCTGGAGCTGGGGGCCACCAACATCACCAGCCAGGTGCTGGGCGCAACCACTGAGAACAGCGGCTCGTACACCACGGGCGCGGTGACCATCGGCAAGGGCGAGCACTCGCTCAAGGAGACGCCGCAATCGGTCACGGTGATGACGCGCAAGATGATGGACGACCAGAACCTGTACACCATCGATCAGGTCATGGAAAAGACGCCCGGCATCACCGTGTACGACTCGACCATGGGCGGCAAATACTTCTATTCGCGCGGGTTCCGCATGTCGGGCCAGTACCAGTACGACGGTGTGCCGCTGGACATGGGCAACCTCTATGTCCAGGCCGACAGCTTCAGCAGTGACATGGCCTACTACGACCGGGTCGAGGTGTTGCGCGGCGCAGCCGGCATGATGAAAGGGTCGGGCGGTACCGCTGGCGGGGTGAACTTCGTGCGCAAGCGTGGCCTGGCGGCGGCGCATACCGACATCACCCTGTCCGGCGGCAGTTGGGACAACTACCGCGGGCAGCTCGACACCGGTGGGCCGCTGAACGCAGCCGGCACCTTGCGTGGCCGGGCAGTCGTGGCGGAGCAGAGCCGGCATTACTCGGTCGACGATGCCAACCGCAAGGACCAGGTGTACTACGGCGCCCTCGACGTCGATGTCAGCCCCGACACGACTTTGGGCCTAGGCGTTGCCTACGAGGACGTGGATGCCAACCCCTGCTGGGGCGGCCTACCACGCTATCGGGACCGCAGCGATCTGAACCTCAGCCGCTCGACCTGCCTCGACCCTTCGTGGAATACCTGGCGCAGCCAGCGCACCACGGTGTTCACCGACCTTACCCACCAGCTCGACGAAGACTGGAAGCTCAAGGTGGCGAGTGTTTATACAAAGAACACCCAGGACATCAAGTACGCCTTCGCCTCCGGTGCGGTGACGCCTGGCATCGATACTACTGGCATGTTGGGCAGTATGTATGACTATGACCAGGTCGATTACGGCCTGGATGCGTATGTGGATGGCAAGTTCGCTGCCTTCGGCCAGCAACATGAACTGGTGCTGGGCATGAACGCCAGCCGCTCGAAGAAAGATGACTTCTACTCGGTGGCGTTCCTTGCGCAACGGCAGAACGTGTTCAACCCCGACAAGTTCATCCCTGAGCCAGATGACAGCTACTTCATCGAGCACTCGTCGCGCGGTGGCCCGGTCAAGTCCGTGACCACACAAAAAGGCCTCTACTCGACCCTGCGCCTGAAACTGGCCGACCCATTGACCCTGGTGATGGGGGGCCGGGTGAGTTGGTATAACGCCGAGACCGATACCGTCTTCATCGACACCGCCACGCCGCCGCAGCACTCCAACGCCCGCGAGACCGGGCAGGTCACACCCTTTGCCGGCGTGCTGCTGGACCTGAACGAAAACCTGACGGCCTACGCTAGCTATTCGGACATCTTCACCCCGCAAGGCAGCTACCGGGACGAACAAGGTTCGGCGCTCAAACCGCTGGTGGGCCAGAGCTATGAACTGGGGATCAAGGGGGCCTGGTTCGACGGGCGTTTGAACGGCGCCTTCAACCTGTTCCGCACCCTTCAGAAGGACCAGGCGCAGACCGACTACAACTCGTCGTGCCCCTCCTCGGATGGCTACTGCTATGTCAACGCTGGCAAGGTCCGCGCTCAGGGTTTCGAAGCCGAGATCAGTGGTGAAGTCATCGAGCGCCTGCAATTGCTGGCGGGCTACACCTACACGCAGACCAAGACCCTCGACGATATCGACACCAGCCTGAACGGCGCGGCGTTCAACAGCTATGTGCCTCGGCACGTGCTGCGCCTGTGGGGCGAGTACGCACTCGGTGGCGCTTTTGAGCGGTTCAGCCTGGGTGCCGGGGTGAATGCGCAGAGCGATAACTTCCGGGTTTCGCCTGCCAGTGGCGAGAAGATCAGCCAGGCGGGGTACGCGGTGTGGAATGGCCGGATCGGTTACCGGATCGACGATACCTGGTCGGTGGCGGTTAACGGCAACAACCTGTTCGACAAGCGTTATTACGCCAGTATCGGGACGGAGACGTTTGGTAATTATTATGGGGAACCGCGTAATTTCATGGTGTCGGTCAAGGCCAGTTTTTGATGTGAGGGGTGGGTGGCGGTAGATTGAGATAGGGCCGCCAGGTGCATGGGGATGGATTTGCAGCGCCTATCAGATCGAGCGCCGCGCGGGCGGCGCTCGATCTCATAGGCACTGCAAAGCTCAAGACATGCACCCACACCCAATCATCAAAAATTCTGACAACAATCGTCTTCCATCATCAGCCAAAACGGGCATAAATTCCCTACCGTCAACCCCAGCACCAACGGTAGAGCCCAATGCCCAGCCACCACCAAACGCCCGCCTCCCCTGCCCTGGACATCCTGATCCAGCGCTCCGCCCTGCCCAGCCCTGCGCTCAGCGAGGCCCAGGCACACGCCTTGCTGCAGGCGCACTACGGCCTGGCGGGCAGCCTGTCATCGCTGGGCAGCCAGCAAGACTTGAACTTCCGCGTGGATGCCGCCCAGGGCCGTTTCGTGCTCAAGGCCTGCCACGGCAGCTATGCCCAGGTCGAACTGAAGGCGCAGCATGCCGCGCTGGCGTACCTGCGCGAACAGGGCTTGCCGGTACCCGCAGTGCGCCCGGCGCAAAACGGGCAGGCATTGCTGGCCCTGGACATCGACGGGCAACCGCTGCGGGTACGCCTGCTCGACTACATCGACGGCCAACCGCTGACCCGCCTCAAGCACATGGCGCCGCGCCTGATTGCCGAGCTGGGCGGGCTGTGCGCGAAAGTGGATCAAGCCTTGGCCGAATTTGACCACCCTGGCCTGAGCCGCACCCTGCAATGGGACCCACAGCACGCGCAGGCGTTGATCCAGCACCTGCTGCCGGTGCTGCAGGACGCCGGGCAACGCGCCCGTGTCGAGCAAACCACTCAACTGGCCGCCGAGCGCCTGGCGCCGCTGGTGGAGCAGCTGCCAAGCCAAGCTGTGCACCTGGACATCACCGATGACAACGCCGTGTGGGCCCGCGATGACGAACGCCAGTGGCAGGTGCAGGGCGTCATCGACTTCGGCGACCTGCTGCGCACCTGGCGCATTGCCGACCTCTCGGTGACCTGCGCGGCGCTGCTGCACCATGCCGAAGGCGACCCACTGCGCATTCTGCCGGCGGTGCGGGCCTACCAGGCCCTCAACCCGCTGAGCGAAGCCGAGCTGCGTGCCCTGTGGCCACTGGTGCTCAACCGCGCTGCGGTGCTGGTGCTGAGCAGCGAGCAACAGCTGGCCGTAGACCCGGGCAACCAGTACATCCGCAACAACATCGCCCACGAATGGGAGATTTTCGACACGGCTACTGCCGTGCCTTTCGCGCTGATGGAGGCGGCTATTCTGCTGGCGGCCGGTATTCAACCCAGCCGGCCCGACCTGGCCAGTTGCGCGCCCCTGCTGCCTGAACGGGTCGGCCAGCCAGTGGCTCGCCTCGACCTGGGCGTGCTCAGCCCGCACTGCGAAGCGGGCAACTGGGAACAACCAGGCTTCGACCAACGCCTGCTGGCAGCACAACCGACCCCGGCGTGCACGCTGCATGGCCAGTACCGCCTGTCACAAACCCAAATCGACCGTGCTGAAGAACCTGCTACCTGCGCGCTGGGTGTCGAATTGCATGTGCCCAACGCCAGCACCGTGCAGGCGCCGCAGGCCGGTACCTGGCAGCGCCATGGCGATGGCCGCGGTTGCCTGCGCACCCCCTACTGGAGCTTGTGGCTAGGTGGCCTGGAGGATGCTCCGGCAGAGGGGCAGCCCCTGGCAAAAGGTCAAAAACTGGGCAGCAGCGGTGGCTTGCTCAGCATTCAGCTGTGCCTGGATAACGACACCCAACCGCCGTTTTTCGCCACCCCCTCCCAGGCCGCTGCCTGGCTGGCGCTGTGCCCGTCGCCTGCCGCGCTGCTGGGCTTTGATTGCGACGCCGAACCGCTGCCCGATGCACAGGCGCTGCTGGCACGTCGTGATGCCAGCTTCGCCCGTTCGCAAAAGCACTATTACGCGCAACCGCCCCATATCGAACGCGGCTGGCGCAATTACTTGATCGACATGCAGGGCCGGTCTTACCTGGACATGCTCAACAACGTGGCCGTGCTTGGCCACGGGCACCCACGCATGGTGGCGGAATCGGCGCGGCAGTGGTCGCTGCTGAACACCAACTCGCGCTTCCACTACGCGGCCATCGCCGAATTCTCCGAACGCCTGTTGAAGCTGGCGCCAGCAGGCTTTGACCGGGTGTTCCTGGTCAACAGCGGCACCGAGGCCAACGACCTGGCCATCCGCCTGGCCTGGGCCTACAGCGGCGGGCGCGACCTGCTCAGCGTGCTGGAGGCCTACCACGGCTGGTCGGTGGCTACAGACGCCATTTCCACTTCTATCGCCGACAACCCGCAAGCCCTGGAAACCCGGCCAGACTGGGTGCACCCGGTCGAGGCACCGAACACCTTCCGTGGGCGCTTCCGGGGTGCCGACAGTGCCGCCGACTACCTGCGCGACGTCGACGCCAAGCTGGCTGACCTCGATGCCCGTGGTCGCCAACTGGCCGGTTTCATTTGCGAGCCGGTGTACGGCAACGCCGGGGGCATCTCGCTGCCAGCGGGCTACCTGCAGGACGCCTACACCAAGGTGCGCGCCCGCGGTGGCGTGTGCATCGCCGACGAGGTGCAGGTGGGTTATGGCCGACTGGGCGAGTACTTCTGGGGCTTCGAAGAGCAAGGGGTGGTGCCCGACATCATCACCATGGCCAAGGGCATGGGCAACGGCCAGCCGCTGGGGGTGGTGATCACCCGCCGCGAAATCGCCGAGGCGCTGGAGGCGCAGGGCTACTTCTTCTCATCGGCGGGGGGCAGCCCGGTCAGTTGCCGCATCGGCATGGCGGTGCTGGACGTGATGCAAGAGGAAGGGCTGTGGGACAACGCCCGCGACACCGGCCGCTACTTCAAGGCGCGCTTGCAGGCACTGGTCGACAAGCACCCGCTCGCAGGTGCGGCGCATGGCTCGGGCTTCTACCTGGGGCTTGAGCTGGTGCGCAACCGGCAGACGCTGGAGCCGGCGACCGAGGAGACCCTGCTGCTGTGCGACCGCTTGCGTGACCTGGGCATCTTCATGCAGCCGACTGGCGACTACCTGAACATCCTCAAGATCAAACCCCCGATGTGCACCACACGGGCGAGCGTGGACTACTTTGTCGACAGCGTGGACCGTATCCTGTCGGAAGATCTGTAACCTGCCCGTGAGGGATTGTTATAGGCTGTGAGGCCAGTGCCTTCGCACTATCCCGATCCCCTGTAGGAGCAGCCTTGCGCTGCGAAGAGGCCATAGGACCACGCAGTGAATTTTGCTGCTGTCACCGGCCTCTTCGCAGCACAAGGCTGCTCCTACACGCTACGCGGCTCAACCGATCAATCAGGTTTTCTGACAATGGCCTTCACCAGCGACTCACTTGCAGTTTTCCTGGCCGTACTGGAGGCAGGGTCGTTTTCCGCAGCAGCGCGCAAGCTGGGCCGCGTGCCTTCGGCCGTGAGCATGGCCATCGCCCAGCTGGAAGCCGAACTGGACCTGGCCCTGTTCGACCGGGCCACGCGTAAAGCCTTGCCAACCAGCGCCGCCTTGGCCCTCGAACCCCAGGCCCGGCAGGTGATCTGCCAGCTCAACCTGCTCGACGCCCAGGCCCTACAGCTGCACAAAGGGCTGGAAAAGCGCCTGACCATCGCCATGGCACCCGAGCTGCAAACCGGCCGCTGGAGCCAACCGCTGGAAACCCTCGCGCAAGAATTCCCAAGCCTTGAGATCGAAGTGCGTTCGGCCACGCAAGCCGAAGCGATTCGTTTGCTGCATGACGGCAGCGTGCAGCTGGCGCTGGTTTTCGAACGGCCCGGCATCGATGAGCGTGAGTCGTTTCTTGAAGCCGGCAGCCAGTTGCTGGTCGCCGTCGCGTCCCCCCGCCACCCCGCCGGGCGCAACAGCGGCACGCCACTGCCTGAAGAAGCCTTCGCCGAGCAACGGCAAATCATCGTGGCCTCCGGCAAAGCCACCGGCTCCGACCCGCGCATGGTGTTGTCGCGACGCATCTGGCTGACCGACAGTTATCTGGCTACGCTGGATCTGGTGCAATCCGGCCTGGGGTGGGCCTACCTGCCGCAGCCGCTGGTCGAACCGTTGATTGCCTCGGGCGCCTTGGCCGAGGTGCGCTTCGACAACATGGCCAGCCGCTTACGGCTGTGGGTCGACATCATCTGGGTCAAACCGCGGCCCCTGGGCCTGGGCGCGCGGCGTTACCTGGAAGTCGTACGGCAACTGTTCGAAAAGGAGCCGCCAAGGGCCTGAGCACGCGCAATGGCCGTCCGGCCGACAACCCGCGGGCACGCCCGCAAGCGAGGCAAACATGCGTCCTTTGATTAGAGCGTTCTACCTGCTGTCGCTTTTCACCTTCGCCAGCCTCGCCCAGGCGGCCGAAACCCCCAGGCAGATCGTCGACGCCTACATGGCAGCCTGGAACGCCCATGACGCCGAAAAGGCCGCCAGCTACCTGGCCAAGGACGCCGAGTACTTCGACGTCACCGTCGGCACCCCTCAAAAGGGCCGTGAAGCCGCACGCGACAACGTGATCAAAGTGTTCGTGGGCGCCGTGCCAGACCTCAAATGGAAGATCAACGGCACGCCGATCGTCGACAAGGACGGCATCGCCTTCCAGTGGACCTTCAGCGGCACCAACACGGGCGCCTGGGACGCGCAAACGCCCGCCACCCACAAAGCACTGTCGTTCGATGGCGTGAGCTATGTGAAGGTCAAAGACGGCAAGATCATCTACCAAGGGGACTACTACGACGCCCTCGGCTTGCACAAGCAGTTGGGGTGGTAACAGCGGCCGGCATCATCAGGCGGGCGCGACCAACCGGTAGCCGACGCCCGCCTCGGTGATGATGAAACGCGGCGCCATGGGGTCATCCCCGAGTTTTTGCCGCAGGTGCCCGACCACGATCCGCAGGTAGTGGGTATCGTCCACATGGGTCGGCCCCCAGATGTCCTTGAGCAACTGCTGCTGGGTAATCACCCGGCCCGGGTGCCCGGCCAGCTGGGCCAGCAACGCATATTCCTTACGGGTCAGCGCCACCTCGACGCCCTCCAGGGTCACGCGGCGGAAGGCAAAGTCTACGGTCAACGGCCCAAAATTGGCCGCCACCTCGCCCCCGCCGGCCTGCGGAACCTGGCGCAGCAAGGCGCGCACCCGCGCCAGAAACTCCTGAATACCAAACGGTTTGGTCACGTAGTCATTCGCGCCGCCGTCCAGCGCATCGACCTTCTGCACCTCACTGGCACGCACCGACAGCACCAGCACCGGCACTGCGCTCCATTCACGCAGCTCGCGCAGCACTTGCTGGCCGTCCATGTCCGGCAGGCCGAGGTCGAGCACCACCAGGTCGGGCTTGCCCAAGGCGGCCTGCGCCAGGCCCTCGCTGCCAGTGGCGGCCTCGATCACCTTGTAGCCCTGGGACGTCAGGCTGATGCGCAAAAACTTGCGGATCTGCGGTTCGTCGTCGATGACCAGGAGGGTGGCGGTCTGGCTCATGGGGCTTCGCTTTCGGCTTCAGGTTGAGGGGGCAGCGGCAAGCATAAAGTGATGCCGGTGCCCTGGCCATCGATCCCTTCGCCCACCAGGATCTGCCCGCCATGAGCGCCGATCATGCCCTGGCAGATCGCCAGGCCCAGGCCAGTGCCCTGCCCGCCCCGGTCACCGCGGGCGGCGGTGTAGAACATGTCGAAAATCTTCTCCCGCTCGGCCACAGGAATGCCGGGGCCCTGATCGCTGACGGCAATGCGCAGTTGTTCGCCCTGCACAGACACCTGCAGTTCCAGCCGACCCTGGGCCGGCGAGAAGCGTGCAGCGTTCTCCAGCACGTTGACCAGGGCCTGCTCGATCAGTGCCGCATGCACGAACAGCAATGGCAGCTCGGCCGGCACATCGGTGTGCACGCGCAGGGGTGCAAGCACCACCCACAGGCGGTTCAGCGCACTGCCGACGATGTCTGCGGGGGCCACCCAGTCGCGGGCCAGTTTTAGGCCGCCATGGCCCAGGCGGGTCATGTCGAGCAGGTTCTGGATGTAGCGGTCCAGGCGCTCGGCCTCGTTGCGCGTGCCTTCCAGCAGCTCGCGGCGGTCGTCCTCGGGGATCGCCTCACCCAGCGCCAGCAAGCTGTCGATGCTGCCGCGCATGGCGGTCAAGGGCGTGCGCAGGTCGTGGGAGACCGAGGCTAACAAGGCGCTGCGCAGTTGCTCGGTTTCGCCATGCAGGCGCGCCGCTTCCAATTGTTCGGCCAGCCGGGCGCGGGCCAGGGCTTGGGCCAGGGGTTGGCCGAGGGCCATGAGCAGGCGCCGGCGCTGGGCGCTGAGCGGTTCGCCAGAACGCGGGCGCACGCCGAGCAGGGCCAGCGGATGGTCTTCGACTGCCAGCGGCCACCACCACCAGCGGCCATTGGGCAAGGTATCGCTGCCATGGCCCGCCGCCTGCCCGTGCTGCCAGGCCCACTCGGCGGCGGCGCGCTCGTTGTCACTGAAGCCCTGGGCCTCACCACTGGCCAGGTGCAGCTGGCCTTCGGGGTTACGTTCGAGCACGCAGACTTGCACATCCTGCCAACCGTCAAGGTGTTGGCCGGCGGCGTTGAACACCGCTTGGCGGTCGGCGGCAACGGTCAAGCGGCGGGATAAATCAAGCAACTGGTTGGTCTGCGCCTGCGTCTCGCGCAGCGCCTGCAACTGGCGGCGCTGGCGGGCCGCAAGGTTGCCGGTGAGGGCCGCCATCAGCAGGAAGAACACCAAGGTCAGCACGTCTTCTTCGCGCTGGATACTGAACGAGAAATTGGGCGGGATGAACAGGAAGTCGTAGGTCAGAAACGACAGCGCGGCGCAGGCCAAGGCCGGCCCCAGGCTGCTGCGCACCGCTACCAGCAGCACGGCGGCAAGGAACACCAGGGAGATATTGGGCAGCGCCAGCACGCTGGACACGGCCCACGACAAACCGGCCGCCAGCAGCGTGGCAACCAGGGCCAGCAGGTAGTGCCGCCACACCCATACCCGTTGCACCGCCGCACTGGCAGGGGCCGGCTGGGCATCGCGGTCGAGCACGTTGATCTCCAGGCCGTGGCTTTCGCGCAGCAGCCGCGCCGCTACACCGGCGCCGAAGAAGCGACGGCGCAAGCGATCACGCGACTGCCCCACCAGCACCAGGCTGGCCCGCCGCTCGCCGGCATGCTGGATCAGCGTGTGCGCCACTTCACCGGCGCGCAGCAGCACCACTTCGCCGCCCAGGCGCTCAGCCAGTTGCTGCGCGGCTTGCAGGCGTTGGCGTGCAGCTTCGTCGCGCAGCTTACCGTTGTCGACATGCACCAGGCTCCAGGGCAGGTGCCGGCGTTGCGCTACGCGGCTGGCGTGGCGCACCAAGCGTTCGGCCTGGTCGTCGCCATCGATGCCCACCAGCAGGCGCCCGCGCAGGGCCGGAGCCTCCTGGCCACGCTGGCGGTAGCCGTGGGCCAGGTCGGCGTCGACCTGGGCGGCGGCGGTCTGCATGGCCAGCTCGCGCAATGCGGTGAGGTTGGTCTGGGAAAAATAGGCATCGATCGCAGCCCGCGCCTGCTCGGGCACGTACACCTTGCCTTCGCGCAGGCGCTCCAGCAATTCGCGCGGTGGCAGGTCGATCAACACCAATTCGAAAGCTTCCTGCAGTACCCAGTCCGGCAGGGTTTCGCGCACCTGCACGCCGGTGATGTCGCGGACTTTGTCGTTGAGGCTTTCCAGGTGCTGGACGTTGACCGTGGTGTACACGTCGATGCCGGCGGCGAGCAGTTCCTGAACGTCCTGCCAGCGCTTGGCGTGGCGGCTGCCGGGGGCGTTGGTGTGGGCCAGTTCGTCGACCAGGGCCAGCGCAGGTGCGGCCTTGAGCAGGCCGTCGAGGTCCATTTCCTCAAGGGTGACGCCGCGGTACTCGCTGCGCAGCAGGGGCTGCTGGGGCAGGCCACCAAGCAGCGACTCGGTTTCGGCACGGCCATGGGTTTCGACGACCCCGGCCAGCAGGTGTACGCCCTGGCGTTGCTGGCTGTGGGCGGCTTGCAGCATGGCGTAGGTCTTGCCCACACCCGGTGCGGCGCCGAGGAACACCTTCAGCCTGCCGCGGCCTTCGTGCGGGAGGTTGGCCAACAACGCGTCTGCGCGGGCGGAATCACTCATGTTTCATCCTTCGATTGTGCGGCGATCGGTGAAGCTGGGCCTGCTTTGCAGGCCTTCGCGGGTAAGCCCGCGCCTACAGGGACCTCACAGCCCTTGCGAACGGTGCGATACCTGTGGGAGCCGGCTTGCCGGCGATTGGGCCGCAAAGCGGCCCCAAGCTCACTGCCCCAACCTCTCCAAGGCCTGGTTCAGGGCCAGAACATTGACCACAGGCGGCCCGATCAATGGGTGGAGGGTGGCCTCTTCCACCAGGGCTTGCAAGCGCTCAACGGGCACCTTGCGAGCCGCTGCCACACGCGCTACCTGATAAGCCACCGCCTCCGGCGGCAAATGCGGGTCCAGGCCACTGCCCGAGGTGGTCAGCAAGGCTTGCGGCACAGGCCCTTGCTCAGCCCGGTACAGCTTCGCGGCCTCGCTGCCTACCCGCTCGGCCAGCGCCGGGTTGCTCGGCGACAGGTTGCTGGCACTGCTGGCAACCGTGGCATAAGCCCCTGCCGAGGGCCGCGAATGGAACCAGCCATCGCCCTGGAAATCCTGGGCGATCAGTGCCGAGCCGCGCACCTCGCCACGTGCGTCACGCACCAGGCTGCCATTGGCCTGTTCAGGGAAGGCGACCTGGGCAATACCGGTCACCGCCAACGGGTACAACGCGCCGGTGACCAGCGTCATCAGCAAGGCCAGGCTCAAGGCCGGGCGTACATAGGTGTTCATGGCGGCCTCCTCAGACCAGGTGCAAGGCATTGAGCAGCATGTCGATCAGCTTGATCCCGGCGAATGGCACGATGATCCCGCCCAGCCCGTAGATCAGCAGGTTGCGCCGCAGCAGGTGGGCCGCGCTCGCCGCGTGCACGCGCACACCGCGCAGCGCCAGCGGGATCAACACGATGATGATCAGCGCGTTGAACACGATCGCCGACAAGATCGCGCTCTGCGGGCTGGCCAGGTGCATCAGGTTGAGCACGCCCAGCTGCGGGTAGATGGCCGCGAACAACGCCGGCAGGATGGCGAAGTACTTGGCCACGTCGTTGGCAATCGAGAAGGTGGTCAAGGCGCCACGGGTCACCAGCAGTTCCTTGCCCACCTGGACCACGTCCAGCAGCTTGGTCGGGTCGCTGTCCAGGTCGACCATGTTGGCCGCCTCACGGGCTGCCTGGGTACCGTCGTTCATGGCCATGCCCACATCGGCCTGGGCCAGCGCCGGGGCGTCGTTGGCGCCGTCGCCGCACATGGCGACCAGGCGGCCGTCGTTTTGCTCCTGACGGATGCGCGCCAGCTTCTTCTCTGGGGTGGCCTCGGCCAGCACGTCATCGACCCCGGCCTCGGCGGCAATGGCAGCGGCGGTCAGCGGGTTGTCACCGGTCACCATCACGGTGCGGATGCCCAGCTTGCGCAGCTCTGCAAAGCGCTCGCGAATACCGGGCTTGACCACGTCCTTGAGGTGGATCACCCCAAGCAAGCGCTGGTCGACACACACCAACAGCGGCGTGCCGCCACTCTGGGCAATGCGCTCGACCTCGCGGGCCAATGCCGGCGGCATTTCCAGCCGTAGCAGGCCAACGAATGCCAGCACCGCATCGACAGCACCCTTGCGGTAGCGGTGCTGCTGGAAGTCGACACCCGACAACCGCGTCTCGGCGCTGAAGGCGATCGGTTCGAGCTGCTGCCCGGAGGGTTCGACGAAGTCGTGCAACTGGCGCAGGTACTCGACGATCGATTTGCCCTCGGCCGTGTCATCGGCCAGCGAGGCAAACAAGGCGCCCTCCCCCAGCTCCTTGGCGGTGACGCCTGGCGCGGCATGCAGCGCGCTGCAGCGGCGGTTGCCGAAGGTGATGGTGCCGGTCTTGTCGAGCATCAGGGTGTGCACGTCGCCCGCAGCTTCCACCGCGCGCCCGGAGCGGGCAATGACATTGAGCCGGACCAGGCGGTCCATGCCGGCAATACCAATGGCCGACAGCAAGCCGCCGATGGTGGTGGGGATCAACGTCACCAGCAGTGCGGCCAGGAAGATCAACGGCAGGCTACCGCCGGCAAAGTGGGCGAACGGCTGCAGGGTCACGACCACGATCAGGAAGATCAGGGTCAGGCCGATCAGCAGGATATCCAGGGCGATCTCGTTGGGCGTTTTCTGCCGTTTGGCCCCTTCGACCAAGGCGATCATGCGGTCCAGGGTCGATTCGCCAGGGTTACTGGTGATACGGATCAGCAACCAGTCAGACACCAGCCGCGTGTTGCCGGTGACCGCCGAGCGGTCGCCGCCGGACTCGCGGATCACCGGGGCGGACTCACCGGTGATGGCCGCCTCGTTGACCGCCGCGATGCCTTCGATCACCTCACCATCACCCGGGATCAGTTCACCCGCGATCACCTTGACCACATCGCCCTTGCGCAGCGCGGTCGCGGCAACCGTTTCGAAAGCGCCAGCGCTGTCGCGACGCTGGGCGCTCAGCCCCTGGCTCCCAGCCTTGAGGCTGTCGGCGCGGGCCTTGCCACGGCCTTCGGCGAGGGCTTCGGCAAAGTTGGCGAACAGCACGGTAAACCACAGCCACAGGGCAATTTGCACCGCCACTGTTGTGCTCACGCCACTGCCGGGGGAAAAACACAAAACAGTGGTCAGCGCGGCAGTCAGCGCCACCACCAGCATCACTGGCGAGCGCTTGAGCTGCCGAGGGTCCAGTTTAACGAAGGCCTGGATCAGGGCCGGGCGCCAGAGCGCGGCGAAGCGGGTCTGGTCCTTGGCGCTGTGGGGGGCTTTTACTTCAGGAATGGGCATGTTCATGGTGGTTCCTCAGAAGCCCAGGCTCAGGTGTTCGGCAATTGGCCCGAGGGCCAAGGTCGGCAGGAAGGTCAGGCCACCCACCAACAGGATGGTCACCAGCAACAGGCCGGTGAACAGCGGGCCATGGGTGGGGAAGCTGTTCAGCCCCTGGGGTGCGCTCTTTTTCGCCGCCAGGCTGCCGGCCAGGGCCAATATCGGCAGGATGTAGCCGAAGCGGCCGACCAGCATGGCCAGGCCGATCATCAGGTTGTGGTAGACCGTGTTGGCACCAAAACCGGCAAAGGCCGAACCGTTGTTGGCGGTGCCGGAGGTGTAGGCGTACAGCAGTTGGCTAAAGCCATGGGCACCGGGGTTACTCACCGCCGCCGCCGGGCCCGGCAGGCTGGCGGCGATGGCGCCCAGCACCAGCACGCCGACCGGCATCACCAGCAAGGTCGCCACCAACAGTTGCACCTCACGCGCCTGCAGCTTCTTGCCCAGGTATTCCGGGGTACGACCAATCATCAGCCCGGCCAGGAACACGGCGATAAGCACAAATAACAGCATGCCGTAGAGCCCTGCACCGACGCCGCCGAAGATCACCTCGCCGACCATCATGTTGACCATCGCAACCATGCCGGTCAGCGGGTTGAGGCTGTCGTGCATGGCATTGACCGAGCCATTGGAGGCTGCCGTAGTGGTCACTGTCCACAGCACCGAACCGGTGGTGCCGAAGCGGCTTTCCTTGCCTTCGAGCGGCGCGCTTTGCTGCACCTGCGCGCTCTGCAGGGCCGGGTTGGGCTGGTATTCGGACCACAGCGCTGTAGCCCCACCGATAAGGAACAGGCTCAGCATGCAGGCAAGAATCGCCCGGCTCTGGCGCAGGTCTTTCACGTAATGGCCGAAGGTGAACACCAGCGCCGCCGGGATGAGGATGATCGACGCCACCTCGAACAGGTTGCTCCAGGCCGTGGGGTTTTCGAAGGGGTGTGCCGCGTTGACGCCGAAGAAGCCGCCGCCGTTGGTGCCCAACTGCTTGATGGCGATCTGGCTGGCGGCCGGGCCGAGCGGGATGGTCTGGTCAGTGCCTTGCAGGGTCAGTGCGTGCGCATAGTCGGCAAAGGTCTGCGGCACACCCTGCCACACCAGCAACAGCGCCAGCACCAGGCACAGGGGCAACAAGCCATAGAGCGTGGCGCGGGTCATGTCGACCCAGAAGTTACCCAATGTGGCGGCCGAACGGCGGGCAATGCCGCGGCACAGGGCCACAAGTACTGCCAGGCCAGTGGCAGCACTGACAAAGTTCTGCACCGTCAGGCCCAGCATCTGGCTCAGGTAGCTGACCGATGACTCGCCGCTGTAAGCCTGCCAGTTGGTGTTGGTGACGAAGCTTACGGCGGTGTTGAACGCCAACGACCATTCCTGCCCGGGCAGTTGCTGTGGGTTGAGCGGCAAGTAGCCTTGTAACAGCAGTACGGCAAACAACAGCAGGAAGCCGGCCAGGTTGAAGGCCAGCAACGCCAGGGTGTATTGCTTCCAGTTCTGCTCCTGGTCGGCGCGTACGCCTGCCAGTCGATAGCAGGCCTGCTCTACCGGGCCCACCACCGGTGACAGCCAAGTGCGCTGGCCTTCCATCACCTTGTAGTAGAACCGCCCGAGCCAGGGTGCCGGTAGCAGCACGATGGCGAAAAACGCCAGTAACAAGGCAAAGTCGTAACTGTGCATGGCCACTCCCTAGCTGCGATCGGCGCGCAGCAGCGCCATCAGCAGGTAAATCGCCAATGCCACTGCCAGCAGCAGTGACAGCCCGTCGAGCATGTTCATGTGTGGAGCTCCCCGTGGTGCGGCGCTTGGGCCGCTTTGGGGAGATTGTCCGAGGGAGGGGCGTAAAGGGGCGAGATCGAGGGATGGATCAGCGCATAAAGAATGCGTAAAAACGCAGCCCGTTCAAAGGCGCTACGGTGTTTGCTGACCGGCGTTGCGGCTCCAGTCCAGCAGCAGGCTATACCCCACCGCCAGCAAAGTCGGCCCAATGAACAGGCCAATGAAGCCAAAGGCGATCAACCCGCCGAACACACCGAGCAGCACGATGACCAGCGGCAGGTTGCCGCCACGGCTAATCAGGTAGGGCTTGAGCACGTTGTCCACGCCGCTGATGACGAAGGTGCCCCAGATGCCCAGGAACACCGCCATGCCGTACTCCCCTTTCCACGCCAACCAGGCAGTCGCGGGGATCCACGCAAGGGGTGGCCCCATGGGGATCAGGCTGAGCATGAAGGTCACCAGGCCCAGCACGATGGCCCCGGGGACGCCGGCAATCAGGAACCCGATCAGCGCAAGCAAGGCCTGGGCCGCTGCCGTGCCAATGACACCGTTGACCACGCGTTGCACGGTGCCCGCCACCAGGTCCAGGTAGTACTCGGCGCGATCGCCGGTCAAGCGCTGCAACAGGCGCAGCACGAACGCCGACAAGCGCGGGCCGTCACGGTAGAAGAAGAACACGAAGACCAGGCTCAAGCTCAGTTCGAGCATGCCGCTGCCGATCTGCGCACTGCGCGCCAGCAACCAGTTGCCCACCTGGCCCAGGTAAGGTTTGATCGAAGCGATCAAGGCCGCACCTTGCTGGTCGAGCGACTGCCACCAATTGACCATGCGCTCACCCACCAGGGGGATGCTGCCCAGCCAGGCCGGCGCCTCGGGCAGGCCATCCACCTGCACATCACGGACAAACGCCGTGGCATCACGGATGTGATCCGCCAGGTTGAAACCCAGCCATACCAGCGGCAACGCCACGATAAGGATCCAGGCCGCCGTCAGCAGGCTGGCGGCCAACGTTTCGCGCCCGCCCAGCGCGCGCGTCAGCAAGCGCATCAGCGGCCAGCTGGCAAAGGCCAGAATGGCACCCCACAGCAGCGCAGAAATGAACGGTGCCATGACCCACAAGGCAGCGCCGAGCAACGTCAACAGGACGATCTGGATCAGCAGGCGGTCATTATTGGCCATGGCGGTGCTCGTTCAACGGATCAGTTCCAGGTGCAGGCCATCGGTGGGGGCGCTGCCAACCTCGAGCCGGTTGCTGCGCACGCCCGCCTTGACCAGTTGCTCACGCCACGCTTCGGCCTCTTTGCCGCTGAGGCTGGCGCGCAAGGTGCTGTCCAGGTTGAGGCAACGCCCCAACAACGCCACCCAGGCAGGTTGCGGCGTGCTCAGGTCAGGGTAGTCGAGCTTGCCGGTGTCGCGCATTTCACGCAGCACCGTGCCGGCCGTGGGCAGCAGCTCACCCAGCGGGCTGGCAGCGACGAACTCTTCCACGTGCAGGTAGGCGCGGCGGTTGCCGCGGGTGACGCTGTACAACGCCACCAGTGTGTCGGCCTCTTCTGCAGAACGGCGCAGGAGGATGAACGCCTGTTGCTCGTCACCGCCATTGAGCCGTGCATTGGCGAATACATCATTGGCCCAAAGGCTGGCCTCGCCGCAGTCGCGGCCCTGGCACCAGAACAACGGGTAACCCCCGTCGTGTTGCAGTGTTTCGCGGGCGCTGGTGAACGCCTCGCGGGCCGTGCGCTCCACCGGCAGTTCATAGGTGACCGAGCTGACCTGGCCACGGCTTTCGACTTTGTCGTCGACCCGCAGGCGGCCGCTGATCTTGCGCAAAGGCCCCATGGGGTACACGCGCTCCTGCTCCACCGCAGGGCGTTGGTCGACCACTTTGGCATCCACGGGAACGGGCAGGCTACCCGCCCACAGCAAGGGGCTGGCGAGCACGAAGCAGGCAGCGAGGGTAGTACGGAGGGTTACGGGCGCGCTCATCGGCAGCCCAGTCGGCGCGGGGCGCCGAAGCTAAGGTCCAGCGTGTCTGGCATGTGCATGGTTGTCTCCCTGTTCAACCCGCCAAGCCTCGGCACTTGTCCGGTGCAAGTCAAGCAAAGCCAAAGAAGCGATTGAAACAGTCTGCGACAAGGGCCGCGCCCTGCTCATCGTTCAGGTGCAGGTGATGCCCTCCAGGCAGCGTCACCTGTTCAAAGGGTAGCTGCTCCAGCAGCTCAGTGTGGCGCGCCAACATGCCGTCGGCGGCCACCACCAGGCAGGCCGGGCAACTTACCCGCCTGACAAAGGCCATGGCTTGCGCGTGGCTCAGGCGAACAGGGGACGGCAAGGTCAGGCGGCTGTCACTGCGCCAGCTGTGCCCCCCCGCTACCGGCATCAGCCCACGTTGGGCCAGCAGTTCGGCTGCCTCGCGGCTGACGGCGACCATGCCCTTCATGCGCGCCTGCACGCCCTGCTCCAACGCGGGGTAGACCGACTTGCGTTTGCCATCCAGGCGCAGCTGCGCCTGCAATGCCATGCCCAGGCGTTCACCGGCGTCCTGCTCGGCCCCGGTGGGCGGAATGACGCCATCGATCAGCGCCAGGTGGCTGACCCGCTCCGGCAAGGCGCCCGCCAGTTGCACCGAAATGATCGCCCCCAGTGAATGGCCCAGCAAGGCAAAGCGCTGCCAACCCAACTGCTCGGCCACCCGCAACACATCGTGGGCGTAGTCGGCCAGGGCATAACTGGCGCCAGGCGGGCGATGCTCCGAGTAACCATGGCCCGCCAGGTCAAGGGCGACGATGCGCAGCCCCTGCAGCCGCGGCGCCAGCCGGGCGAAGCTGTTGGCGTTGTCCAGCCAGCCGTGCAGGGCAATCACCGGCAGCCCATCCTCAGGGCCAAACAGGTGCGCAGCCAGTTCGATATGGCCCAGACTCAGGCGGATTTCCTCCATGTGCGCGCTCATTCATGGCTCCAGCGGTCGAACAGGCCCTTGATCAGGCTGGCGGTGTCGGTCGGGCGTTCCAGCGGGAACATGTGCCCGCCCGGCACGCTGTGGTACTCGCCTTTGGCCATGCCGCGCACGGCCAGCGTGTGGTGCCGGCGGATCACGTTGCTGCGCTCGCCGCGCACCATCGCCAGTGGTACCTGCAGTTGCCTGGCAGGCGCTGGGCTGGCGTGGGGGATGCTGCGGTAGATACTGATCTCGGTAGCCGGGTCGAAACGCAGGCGCAGCCCTTCTTGCGCGGGCTCCAGGCCGTGCTCCAGGTAGGCTTCCAGGCAGTCGGGGTCAAAGTGGCGGAACAAGCGTTTGCTGGCGAAATAGTCCCGTGCGCTGTCGCGATCGGCAAACGCCTCACGCCGCCCCAAGGTGCGGCCGGCCGGGGTGATGCGGTCGATAAAGCCAAAACGCTTGGCAGTGCGCAGCAGCCATTGATCGGCGCGAGTCAGCACCGGCGAGTCGAGCATCACCACCCCGCGGTAATACTCGGGGCAACGCAAGGCGGCATGCAGGTGCAGTACCCCGCCCAACGAATGGCCAACCCCCCAGACCGGCGCGTCCTGCTGCGCCAGGTGGTGCAGCAACTCATCGACCAGGTTCTGCCAGTTTTCATTCACCGGGAAGCGTGGGTCGTGGGCATGCTGGGGCAGGTGGCGAACGTGATAGTCCGGCGCCAGGGCAGCGAACAGCTTGCCGTAGGTGGCAGACGGGAAACCATTGGCGTGGGCAAAGAAGATGTGCTGCGACATGGCGCCGGGTCCGGACGGTGAAATGATGGCCCATTGTCGGCATCGCGGGGCCGCTCGGCAATGTCCGGAAAGGTCATCGGCGAGGGCTATCAGGTCATCGGGGGCGCACAAAACTGGCCAGCGAACGCTGCAGGCAGGCCCCCATATAGGCCAGCTGGCTCTCGAGCACTTCACGCGCCAGGCATTGGTCCTCATAGTCGAGCTGCAATCGGCGCAGCGCCAGGCAACTGGTCTGCAGCAAGCGGGACACCCGCAGGCAGGCCTCCTGCAGCTCGTGAAGGTCGTCTTTAGCACCGCCCACCTTGCCTATCAGGTGGTAAAGCTTGGCGTCGGCCGAGTCGCGCAACATGCTGTACTGGGCAAAGTCCAACACCACGCCTTCCTGCACTTTTTCTACTGTGGGTTGCAAGTCCAGCGAGCGCAACAGCGCTTGCATCTCCCCCTTCATCAACTGCTCCCTGCCTGGCCACTCATCTGATGTGGCGCCACGCTAGCAAGCGGTCGAGTGAAGCGGCAACTGGCAGAAATGCCAGTTGCCAAGAGGCATCAGGCTGGCGAACTGATTGCGCGCAAGGTCATCAGGCCTGCCAACGGCCACTCCCCTTCCAGCACCGCCAGGCTGGCGGTGCTCATGGGCGCGGGTTGCTGCACATGGCCATGCTCCAGGGCGCAGACCAAGGCCCCCACCAGCGGTTGGTGGCTGACCAATAGCACGTGCTCCAGGCCGAGCTTTTCGATTTCACCGATCACCTGCTGCACATTGCTGTCCGGCGTCAGCCAGGCCACGGTGCGCACTGGCTCGGGGAAATCCAAGGTGTCATGCACCAGCGCTGCCGTTTGCTGGGCACGGACATAAGGGCTGGCGATGATCGCCTGCAACGGCTGCCCAAGCAGGCGCGCGGCACTGTGCAGCACCTGCTCGCGGCCATGGCTGGTCAGGCGGCGTTCAGCGTCGCTGTTGGCCCGCGGCTCTGCCTCACCGTGGCGCAGCACCCACAGCTTCACAGCTTGGGCTCTTCGTCACGCACCGGGTGCGGCGCGGGAGCCACAGCATGGGGCGCCTCACCTTCCGGCGCGCGCGGGGCTGGCCAGTCGGCGAATGGCCAAGGCTTCTGGTCGCTGTGGAAGCTGCCGAAGCGGCCGATCTGCGCCAGGTACTGGCTGAGGCTATCGCCGAAGTTCATCAGGCTGGCGCTGGGGGCGCCGTAGACCAGGCGGTAGATCAGCTGTACCAGCACCAGGCCGCCCAACAGCAGCTCGGCCAATTGCCAGACCACCAGGAACACCAACATCCACAGCACCCGCAGGATGATCGACTCGCGCTGGGCGCGTTCGGGCGTATCGTTCATGTGTCGCTCCTTGTTCCGGTCGAAGCCGCTGACGGCTTAATTAAAACCACTGATGGAAATGAAATCGACGTCGGTCTTGGGCTCGGCGCGCATCAGGTGCTCGATCACCTGGTTCAAGGTACGGCCCTCGAACAGGATGGCGTGCAGGCCCGCCACCAGCGGCATGTACACCTGAACTTCCTGCGCCTTGGCCTTGAGCACCTTGAGGGTGTTCACCCCTTCGGCAACTTCGCCCAGCCGATTGACGGCCTGCTCCAGGCTCAGGCCTTGGCCCAAGGCGTGGCCGACTTGATAGTTGCGGCTCTTGGGCGAGGAACAGGTGACGATCAGGTCACCGACACCGGCCAGGCCCAGGAAGGTCATGGGGTTGGCACCCTGGCTCACGGCGAAGCGGGTCATCTCGGCCAGGGCACGGGTAATCAGCATGCTCTTGGTGTTCTCGCCCATGCCCAGGGCCACGGCCATGCCGGCAATAATGGCGTAGACGTTTTTCAGTGCCCCGCCCAGCTCGACCCCGAAGCGGTCGGCACTTGCGTAGACGCGGAAGGTACGCCCGTGCAATACCGCCTGCACCTGTTGGCAGAGTTGTTCGTCCTCGCTGGCGACCACGGTAGCGGTCAGCGCATGCTCGGCGATCTCGCGGGCCAGGTTTGGCCCCGACAGGACGCCGATGCGGGCTTGAGGTGCGATTTCTTCGATGATCTGGCTCATCAGCTTGAAGCTCTGCGCCTCGATGCCCTTGGTCAGGCTGACCAGGCCCTTGCCGCGCAACAACTCGGCATGGGGCGCCAGCACGCTGCGCAGGGCGCTCGACGGCAAGGCGACGAACACCAGGTCGCAGGCCTGCAAGGTGGCCAGCAGGTCGTTGACCGGCTCTACGCCGTCGTGCAGGCGAATGCCTTTGAGGTAGCGTGGGTTCTCGCGGTTGACACGCATGGCCTCGGCCTGCTCCGGGTCGCGCATCCATTGGCGCACCGGCACACCGTTTTCCGCCAGCAGGTTCGCCACGGCGGTGCCGAAGCTGCCGCCTCCCAGAACTGCAACAGGCTGCTGTTCAGTCATATCTAATCCGTTAAAGCCAAAAGTTAAGTGGCGACGCTGCATTATACGGTGCGTATTCGGCAGGGCCAGTGCCAGCGCCTACGAAAGGGCCGGCAAGGAAGCCCAGATCACTGGCAAAAGCCCTGCGGTCGGTTAACATGCCTGTTTCATCCCTGAAACAAGGTCGTACCGTGTTCCCAGGCACGCCTCCTTACCCACGTCTTCTGCTTCTGACTGCCCTGCTCGGCGGCCCGGCCATGGCCGACGATCTGTTCATCGACAACACCGACCTGCCGCAGGTTCTGACCGCTACCCGGCTCAAACAATCCCCGGCGGCGGTCCCTGGCAGCATGACCGTGCTCGACAGTGAGCTGATCCGCGCCAGCGGCGCCCGCGATATCCCCGAACTGCTGCGCCTGGTGCCGGGCATGATGATCGGCTATGGCGCCGGCAACCAGCCGACGGTCAACTACCATGGCAGCAACGTCAACGATGCGCGGCGCATGCAGGTGCTGATCGATGGCCGCTCGGTGTACCGCGCGGGCCTGGCGACGGTGGACTGGAGCGACATCCCCCTGGCCCTGGAAGACATCGAGCGCATCGAGGTGTTCCGCGGCCCCAACACCGTCAGCTATGGCGCCAACGCCTTGATGGCCGTGGTCAACATCCTCACCCGCAACCCGGCGGACAGCCATGGCACGCGCCTCAAGGTGACCCGCGGCGAGGATGGCATCAACGACTTCTACGCCAGCCATGGTTTTGGCTGGGACGGCGGCGACATGCGCCTGTCGGTGTCCGGCCAGCAAGACGATGGCTTCGATCAGGACCAGTACGGCCAGGACTACCGTGACAGCCGCCGCCTCACCCGCGTCAACCTCAGCGCCAGCCACACCCTGGCCCCCGACCAGACCCTGGAATGGCAACTGGCGGCCAAGGAAGGCAGCAACCAGCGCCCCTATACCTACCAGCCGGTGTTCCCCTACGTCACCGAGCGCGGCGACAACACCGACGCCAACGCCAAGGATTACGCGGGTTCGGTACGCTGGAACATCGACTTCAACCCCGAGCACAGCCTGTACGTGCAGGGTTCGGCCCAGCACTTCGACCGCCAGCAAGTCTGGCGCGCCTGCGATGCGGCGCTGTCGTTCAGCCCAGAGCTGACCCGCCTGTGGCAGTTGAACCCGAACTTTGCCGAGCTGGTGGCGCGCGGCGCAAACGATCCACCGCGCAGCAGCAACCCCGAAGAACAGGCACTGGTCGATGCCATCAAGGACCAGTGGAACAACCAGGGTGGCCGCGATGTGGTCTGCGGCGATGTCGACCAGAGCACCCGCGAAACCCGCTACGACCTGGAAATCCAGGACACCCTGAGCCTGACCGACAGCCTGCGCCTGCTCAGCGGCATGAACTACCGCTATGATCGTGCCGACTCGCAGACGTACTTCAATGGCAGCCTCGTCGACCAGACCTGGCGCCTGTTCGGCCAACTGGAATGGCGCGCCGATGAACACTGGATCATCCAGGGCGGGGCGATGTTCGAAGACGCGCGCCTGTCTGGCAGTTCGCTGACCCCACGGGTGGCGGTCAACTACCTGATCACCCCGCGCCATGGCCTGCGTGCGGTCTATTCCGAAGCGGTTCGCTCCCCCGACATGTTCGAGAACAACGTCAACTGGAGCTACACGGTCAAAAACCTCAACCCCAGTGCGTTTGGCCAGCCGCACGGTGAGTATTTCGTCAAGACCCGCGGCCCGGGCGACCTCGAGCAAGAGCGCATGCGCTCGCGCGAGCTGGGCTACAACGGCTATTTCAGCGACATCGACCTGAGCATGGATGTGAAGCTGTTCTACGACGAGATCACCGGAATGATCAGCGAGCCTTTGAAGAACAACCAGTACATCGCCAGCAACAGCAACAAGGCGCGCTTCACCGGCAGCGAGGCGCAACTGGACTGGCGCCCCACCCTGCGTGACCGCCTGCGCGTGACCTACGCCTACGTTGACGCCTGGGCCAGCAACCCCGACGACCGCCGCCTCAGCGCCCGCAACAGCGGCTCGGCGGGCTGGATGCGCGAGTGGGGCGACGGCTGGTCGAGTGCGCTGTTCTATTACGGTGACGATGCCCTCAACCAGTACCGCTACGAGCGCCTGGACCTGCGCCTGGCCAAGCGCTTCCGGGTACAGGGCAGCAACCTTGAGCTGGCGGCGCTGTGGCAACAACGCCTGGACGATGAGCCCACTACTGCGCTGCAAAACCGCTACGACAGCCGCCACCGCCTGAGTGTCAGCGCGGAGCTGGAGTTCTGATGGCCCGCCTGCTGCGCGTGCTGCTGCTTTGCCTGTGGCCCCTGGGGCCGCTGTCCGCCGGTGAAATCTTGCTGGTCGGTGGCGAGGATCAGCCCGGCATTCGCAGCTTCGTCGCAGCATTCGAAAGCCATCGCCCGCATGACCGGGTGCGTTTCCAGACCACTGCCGACCTGCCCCGCCCTGGCCAGCTCAAGGGCGATCAACGCCTGGTGCTGCTAGACAGTGCGGCGCTGAACTGGCGCTTGAGTGAAAACGCCGGGCCGCCAGCATTGGCCATGCGGGTCAGCCGGGTACAGGCTGAACAGCGCCTGGGAAAGTCGCGCCCCCCTTTCCTCACCCTGCTGTGGAGCGACCCGCCCCTGGCCCGGCAACTGCGCCTGGCGCGCTACCTGCTGCCACAGGCGCAACGCATCGGTGTGCTTTACGGTAGGCAAAGTGCCTTTTTGCTTGATGAACTGCGCCATGCCGCCCGCCCGCTGGGCCTGGAGATCATTGCCCAGGACTGGCCCGACCAACGTGACAGCCGGCCCCTGCAACAGCTGTTAGGCAACAGCGATGTACTGCTGGGCCTCGACGACCCCGCGCTGTACAACCCCAAGACAGCGAAAAACCTGCTGCTCAGCAGCTACGGCCGGCAAATGGCGTTGATTGGCCCAAATGCCGGCTTCGTTCGCGCAGGCGCCCTGGCCAGCACCTACAGCGACCAGGACGACTGGCTGGCCGTGCTCGACCAATTGCTCGACCAGCCACCCGCGCGCTGGCCGCGAAGCCTTTACCCGGCGCGCTACGGCGTCAGTGGCAACCAGCAGGTGGCACGCGCCCTGGGCCTTGAACCGATCGACCCGAACGCCGCTGCCAAGGCCCTGGCCGAAGGAGAATCCACCCCATGAGCAGACGCCTGAGCTGGGACATCCACACCCGCACCCAGATCATCAGCCTTGGCCCGGCCCTGCTGCTGACCTTGCTGCTGATCAGCTTCTTTACCTTCGTGCGTATCCAGGACTTGCGCCAGGAACTCAACCACACCGGCCAACTGATCGCCAACCAACTCGCGCCCGCCTCCGAATACGGGGTGATCTCGGGCAACAACGAGGTGCTCGAAGGGCTGATGCGCGCCACCCTAAGCATTCCGCACGTGCGCTTCCTCGAGGTGCAGGACAGCCGCAACCACATCCTGGTCTACGTCGAGCAGTCCGACGAAAGCGCCAACCGGGCGCAGCAGGTGGAAGTGTTCCAGGCGCCGATCCGCCTTCAGCAAATTCGCCTGGACACCGACTTCCTACAGCCCGGCAACACCTCCACGCCAGCCATCGGCGACGACTACCTGGGGCGGGTGATCGTCGGCATGTCCGATGACGCCTTCAGCCAGCGCCAGCAGGAAATCGTCATCAAGGCGGGCATCCTGGCCCTGTTCGCCCTGCTGTTCACCTTCCTGCTGGCCCGCCGCCTGGCCATGAGCCTGGCCAAGCCGATCAGCGACATGGGCCACGCGGTCAAGGCCATTCAACAAGGCGAGTACAACACGCCGCTGCCCGTGGTGGATGACAGTGAACTGGGCCATCTGGCGCACCACATCAACAACCTGGCCAATGCCCTGGAGCAAGCCAGTGACGAGCAGAAGCGCGCCATCGCCCAGTTGACCCAGGCGCGCGAGGAAGCTGAACAGGCCAACCGGGCCAAGTCGGACTTCCTGGCGATGATGAGCCATGAGCTGCGCACCCCCATGAATGGCGTGCTAGGTATGCTGCAATTGCTCGAAACCACGCCCCTGACCAGCGAGCAGGCCGAGTACACCGCCGTTGCCAGCGAGTCCACCGGGCACCTGCTCAAGGTCATCAACGACATTCTCGACTTCTCGCGCATCGAACGCACCGCACTGGAGCTGGAGCGCATCGACTTCAACCTCGGCGAGCTGATCGCCAGCAGTGTCCAGTCGTTCCAGCACAGTGCCCAGCAACGTGGCCTTGGCCTGCACCTGAACATGCCGACGGGCATCGAGCACCTGAACGTGAACGGCGACCCCACGCGTATTCGGCAGATTCTGCTGAACCTTGTCGGCAATGCCCTGAAATTCACCGAGCAGGGCCAGGTGCAGGTCGAAGCGCGCTGCCAGGTGCTGGACCGTCAACTGCTGTGGTTCACCTGCAGCGTGCGCGACACCGGTATCGGCATCGACAGCGACCGCCTGGAAATGATGTTCGTCGCCTTCCAGCAGGCCGACAGCTCGATTTCCCGGCGCTATGGCGGCACTGGCCTGGGCCTGTCGATCGCACGTACGCTGGCCGAGCGCATGGGCGGCAAGCTGCGCGGTGAGAGCCGCGAAGGCCTGGGCTCGACCTTCACCCTGGAAATGCCCTTGGCCCTGGCCGCACCGGCCCAGGCGCCACTGCCCGGGGCGGTGCGTGAACAGCGCCCGCTTACCGGCAGCGAGCGGGTACTGCTGGTGGAGGACA
Source organism: Pseudomonas sp. B21-031 (assembly GCF_024748985.1). NCBI lineage: Bacteria > Pseudomonadati > Pseudomonadota > Gammaproteobacteria > Pseudomonadales > Pseudomonadaceae > Pseudomonas > Pseudomonas sp. B21-031. Next base: position 4,075,580 of record NZ_CP087181.1, read on the forward strand.
ACCCGGTCAACCAGAACGTCATCGAAGCCATGCTGCGCAGCCTGGGGCTTGAGGTGAGCGTGGCGGCAGACGGTATCCAGGCGGTCGAGCAGGTCAGCCAGCAACCGTTCGCCGCCATTCTGATGGACTGCCGGTTGCCGAACCTGGATGGCTATGAAGCCACCCAGCGCATCCGCCTGCTGCCAAACGGCATCCACGTGCCGATCATCGCCTTGACCGCTAACGCCTTGCAGGGCGACCGTGAGCGTTGCATGGCCGCAGGCATGGACGACTACCTGAGCAAACCCTTGCGCCGCACCGAGCTGCAGCGGGCGCTGCAACGCTGGTTACCCGGTCAGACAACCGCGACTGGCGATAAATGCTAAAGTGCGGCAGTCTTAAGGACTGGACAGGACGTTCTTCGGACCTGAAAATAGACGTTTCAGTGAACACCTGTACTTCTTTCGCCAGGTGCACTGTGACTTTCACCACAACGCAATAGTCTACCTGTAGGCTGCCGCCCCGGAGTCATCGCTTTTCGGGCCGGCCGGGAAGATTCATCCCCTGCCGCAGGGGGTTATTGAGGAGCTCGCATGACCAAACAACACGCCTTTACTCGGGAAGACCTGCTGCGCTGCAGTCGCGGTGAGCTGTTCGGCCCAGGTAATGCGCAACTGCCCGCGCCGAACATGCTGATGGTCGATCGCATCACCCATATCAGCGAAGAAGGCGGCAAGTACGGCAAAGGTGAATTGGTCGCCGAGCTGGATATCAATCCGGACCTGTGGTTCTTCGCCTGCCACTTCGAAGGCGACCCGGTGATGCCGGGCTGCCTGGGCCTTGACGCCATGTGGCAGCTGGTCGGTTTCTTCCTCGGCTGGCAAGGCCTGCCGGGCCGCGGCCGTGCGCTGGGTTCGGGTGAAGTGAAGTTCTTCGGCCAGGTATTGCCTACCGCCAAGAAAGTCACTTACAACATTCATATCAAGCGCGTCCTGAAGGGCAAGCTGAACATGGCCATCGCCGATGGCTCGGTCAGCGTCGACGGCCGCGAGATCTACACCGCCGAAGCCCTGCGGGTCGGCGTGTTCACCTCCACTGACAATTTCTAAGGGTTATTCGCATGCGCCGCGTCGTTATCACTGGTCTGGGCATCGTATCGTGCCTGGGCAATGACAAAGAGACCGTCACCGAAAACCTGCGTAACAGCCGTCCGGGTATCCGTTTCAACCCGGAATACAAGGAAATGGGGCTGCGCAGCCAGGTTTCCGGGTCGATCGACCTCAACCTCGAAGAACTGATCGACCGCAAGGTCTACCGCTTCGTCGGCCACGCCGCGGCCTACGCCTACCTGGCGATGCAGGACGCGATCAAGGACGCCGGCCTGACTGAAGAGCAGGTTTCCAACCCGCGTACCGGCCTGGTTGCCGGCTCCGGCGGCGCCTCGACCCTGAACCAGATGGAAGCGCTGGACACCCTGCGCGAGAAAGGCGTCAAGCGCGTCGGCCCCTACCGTGTTACCCGCACCATGGGCAGCACCGTTTCGGCTTGCCTGGCCACGCCGTTCAAGATCAAGGGCTTGAACTACTCGATCTCCTCCGCCTGCGCCACCAGTGCACACTGCATCGGCACCGCGCTGGAGCAAATCCAGTGGGGCAAGCAAGACATCGTCTTCGCCGGTGGTGGTGAAGAAGAGCATTGGAGCCAGTCGTTCCTGTTCGATGCCATGGGCGCCCTGTCGACCAAGCGCAACGAAACCCCGGAACTGGCCTCGCGCGCCTACGACAACGACCGTGATGGCTTCGTCATCGCGGGCGGTGGCGGCATGGTAGTAGTCGAGGAGCTGGAGCACGCTCTGGCCCGTGGCGCCAAGATCTACGCCGAAATCGTCGGCTACGGCGCGACCTCCGACGGCTACGACATGGTTGCCCCAAGCGGCGAAGGCGCCATCCGCTGCATGCAGCAGGCGCTGTCCACCGTCGACACCCCGATCGACTACCTGAACACCCACGGCACCTCGACCCCGGTCGGTGACGTTGCCGAGATCAAAGGTGTTCGCGCCGTGTTCGGCGACAAGGCGCCGAAGATCAGCTCGACCAAGAGCCTGTCGGGCCACTCGCTGGGCGCCGCAGGCGTGCACGAGGCGATCTACTGCCTGCTGATGATGGAAAACAATTTCATCGCCGGTTCCGCCAACATTGACGAGCTGGACCCGGAGGTCGCTGACCTGCCGATCCTGCGTCAAACCGAAGAAAACGCCAAGATCGATACGGTCATGAGCAACAGCTTCGGCTTCGGCGGCACCAACGCTACCCTGGTGCTCAAGCGCTGGGAAGGCAAGTAAGGCCTTGATGCGGTAATGAAACGCCCCGACTGGTTCGGGGCGTTTTCTTTTGTGTTACCTAGCCTTGGGCAACACAGCCAGAAAATTATCCTTGGCCACCTTGTGCGCCACCGCCTCCGGCAACGCATCCAGAAACGGCTTGAACCCGTGCATCTGCTCGCCAAGGCTCCCAAACTTGCCCACCACATCCGACCCGAGCATGAACCGCTCCGGGTAACGTTCTACCAACGCCACCCAAGCCTTGCGCGGCACACCCTTGTCATCCAGCAGATAAGGCTCCAGCACGCTCCACGACAGGTCGACATACAGGTTCGGGTAATCCTCTAGCAAGCGCGTCAGCACCGGCAGCAGAAAGTCCATCTGCGACTGATGCCGATGAATTTCCATGCTGCTGCCAGCATGCGCCCAGATGAAACGCGTGTGCGGGTGATTGCGCAGCGGCTCTTCGATTTCGGCCAGGTACAGCGGGTTGCGCTCACGCTTGGAGGTGATGTTGGAGTGCAGCAGCACTGGCAAGTCCCGTTCGGCCGCCAGGTGATAGATGCGGGTCATGGCCTCGTTGTTGGCGCGCGGCGTGTCACCGCTGGTCAACGCCGTCAGGTCGTCGTGGCGGGTGAACACCTCGCCAATGCCCTGCCAGAGCCCAGGGTAGAGATCGAGCATGCGCTCGATATGGCTGACCGCGTTCTTGTCCACCGGGTTGAAGCCGGTCAAAAACGGATGAAAGCGCTTGCGCTGCGCTGCGGGCAGTTCTTGCACCGCTGCCGCCACGTAGGTATCGGTCGCGCTGTACCAATAGGCATCGGCGTCGTCCCCGGCGTAGTAGCGCGGGCGCTTGGGTTCGTCCTCGTGCCATTTCTTGGCCACCGGAATACCAGAAATCATCGACTGCTCGATGCCGGCTTCATCCATGGCCTTGATCAACGCCGGCATGCCTTCCGTCTCCTGGAAAAAGTCGACGTAGTGCAGGTGGGCGTCACTGTAGCGGTAATCACGCGCCTGCGCCGACAGGCACACCCCTGCGCACAACAACGCGCCAGCCAGCAATCTGGCGATCATAGGCAGCTTCCTTCTCCTGGTTCGAACAGGGTAGACCGACCGCCAAGCGCAGCAGTTCAGCCCTGCCCGGCAAACCGCTATGCTTGGAGCACTTGCAACCTGCCTGGAGCCCCTCATGAGCAGCCCCCTGGTCATCCGCCCACGTGCCGAGTCGGTCGAGGGCCAGCCGATTTTGCGCCCGCTGCCCTCGGCCCAATGCCGCAGCGTCGGCCCGTTCGTGTTCTTCGACCATATGCTCGAAACGGACTACGCCCCAGGCCATGGCATGGACATCCGCCAGCACCCGCATATCGGCCTGTCGACGCTGACGTACCTGTTCGAAGGCGAGATCCTGCATAAGGACAGCCTCGGCTCCGAACAGCACGTGAAGCCGGGCGATGTCAGCTGGATGACGGCAGGCAGTGGCGTGGCGCATGTCGAGCGCACCCCTGCCGGTGCACGTGCCCACGGCTCGCGCCTGCATGGCCTGCAAGTGTGGTTGGCGTCACCCCGCGCGCTGGAGCAAGGCACGCCCCATTACAGCCACCACCCAGCGCCTAGCCTGCCGGTGAGCGATAGCCTTGGTGTGCGCATCTGCATGATTGCGGGCAGTGGCTTCTGCCTGGAATCGCCAGTACCCGTGCTCTCCCCTACCCTTTACGCGCATGTGCAGATGCAGCCCGCCACCACATTGCAGGTGCCTGATGAGCCAGTGCAAAGGGCGCTTTACCTGCTGGATGGCGAGCTGATGCTCAATGATGAGGAGGTTGAGCCTTGCAGCCTGGTGGTGCTGCCCGAGGGTGAGCAGATCACATTGTATGCAGAGGGTGAATGCCAGCTGGTGTTGATCGGCGGCGAGCCTCTGGATGGGCCGCGGCGGATGAACTGGAATTTCGTGGCGAGCGATCCGGCCTTGATCGAGCAGGCCAGGGTGAGGTGGGCTGCGGGGGATTGGCCTACGGTACCGGGGGAGACCTCGCGTATCGAGCTACCCAGATAAATGGGGGGGCCGCTTTGCGGCCCAATCGCTGGCAAGCCAGCGCCCACAGCTGCGGCGCTAGACTTGGAGGCTACACAGTTCGGGTGGGAGCCGGCTTGCCGGCGAAAGGGCCGCGCAGCGGCCCCCATGCACTGTCAGCGCTGGAACACTTCAGTCAGCAGATTGTGCATCGAGCGGAACGCCCGCTCCGCTGTCTTGCGGTCGTACTGCATCTTGCCCGGTACATTAGCATTTGGGTCAGTGAACGAGTGCACCGCGCCACCGTAGCTCAGCAGCTGCCAATCGACCTTGGCCGCGTTCATCTCCTCCTCGAACGCTGGCAGCTGCTCCTTCGGCACCAGCGGGTCCGCTGCGCCGTGCAACACCAGCACCGAGCCCTTGATACGCTTGGCATCTTCAGGGTTCGGGGTGTCCAGCGTGCCATGGAACGACACCGCCGCCTTCAGGTCGGCGCCCGTACGCGCCAGCTCCAACGCACAGCAACCGCCGAAGCAGAAGCCGAAGGTGGCCACCTTGCCAGGCTCCAGCAATGCCTTCGACTGCGCCAGCAACTGCGACAGCGCTTCATTCATGCGCTTGCGCAGTTCGGCGCGGTCGTTCTTCAGTGGCATCATCGCCGCACCTGCCTCGTCGGCATTGGACGGCCGCACCGACTGCCCATAGAGGTCGGCAATCAGCACCACATAGCCCTTTTCGGCCACTTCCTTGGCAATGCGCTCGGCACCTTCGCCAATACCCATCCAGTTCGGCGCCATCACCAGGCCAGGCTTAGGCAGCGCACCGGGCTCATGGACCAGACGGCTTTCATACGTTTTGCCGGACAGGTGATAAACCAGCGATTCGACGATTACCTTGCTCATCAAGCACTCCTTAAGGCTTCACCATGAAAAAAGCCCGCCGAAGCGGGCTTTCCTTTGCATCAACTCAAGCAGATAGCTCGACCAGCAGCTTGTTCAGGCGACGAACGTAGGCCGCCGGGTCTTTCAAGCTGTCACCGGCTGCCAGGGCCGCCTGATCGAACAGGATGTGCGACAGCTCGGCGAAGCGGTCTTCGCTCTGCTCGTTATCCAGCTTCTCGATCAGCGGGTGGGTCGGGTTGAACTCGAAGATCGGCTTAGAATCCGGCACCTTCTGCCCGCTGGCTTCGAGGATCTGACGCATCTGCAGGCCCAGGTCCTGTTCGCCGATGGCGAGGATGGCCGGCGAGTCGGTCAGGCGGTGAGAAACACGCACCTCGGCAACACTTTCACCCAGCGCGCCTTTCAGGCGCTCGACCAGGCCTTCTTTGTCTTTGGCGACTTCTTCCTGGGCTTTCTTGTCTTCCTCGGAGTCCAGCTTGCCCAAGTCCAGGTCGCCGCGGGCAACGTCGACGAAGCTCTTGCCGTCGAACTCGTTGAGGTAGCTCATCAGCCACTCATCGATACGGTCGGTCAGCAGCAGGACCTCGATGCCTTTCTTGCGGAAGACTTCCAGGTGCGGGCTGTTCTTGACCTGCGCGTAGGTCTCGCCGGTGAGGAAGTAGATCTTGTCCTGGCCTTCCTTGGCACGGGCCAGGTAGTCGGCCAGGGCGACGCTCTGCTCACCGCTGTCGTCATGGGTGGAGGCGAAGCGCAGCAGGCCTGCGATCTTCTCTTTGTTGGCGAAGTCCTCGGCCGGGCCTTCCTTCAGCACCTGGCCGAAGTTTTTCCAGAAGCCCTTGTACTGCTCAGGCTCGTTCTTCGCCAGCTTCTCCAGCATGTCCAGCACGCGCTTGGTCAACGCGGTCTTCATCGAATCGATGATCGGGTCTTTCTGCAGGATCTCGCGCGATACGTTCAGCGACAGGTCGTTGGAATCGACCACGCCCTTGATAAAGCGCAGGTACAGCGGCAGGAACGACTCGGCCTGGTCCATGATGAACACGCGCTGCACATACAGCTTCAGACCACGCGGTGCTTCACGCTGGTACAGGTCGAACGGCGCGCGGGCCGGCACGTACAGCAGCGAGTTGTATTCGAGCTTGCCTTCAACCTTGTTGTGGCTCCAGGCCAGCGGGTTTTCGAAGTCATGGCCAATATGCTTGTAGAACTCCTGGTACTCCTCGTCCTTGATCTCGGTACGCGGACGGGTCCACAAGGCACTGGCGCGGTTGACGGTTTCCCATTCCTCGGCGGGCTGTTCTTCGCCTTCGGCAGCGGCTTGCTCCTTCGGCAACTGGATCGGCAGGGCAATGTGGTCGGAGTACTTCTTGACCAGGTTGCGCAGGCGCCAGCCATCGGCGAACTCCTGCTCGTCCTTCTTCAGGTGCAGGACGATGCGGGTACCGCGCTCTGGCTTGTCGACGGTTGCGACTTCGAACTCGCCCTCGCCTTTCGACGACCAGTGCACACCCTCGGAGGCTGGCTGGCCAGCACGACGGCTGTAGACGTCGACCTTGTCGGCCACGATGAAGGCCGAATAGAAGCCCACACCGAACTGACCGATCAGGTGCGAGTCCTTCTTCTGGTCACCGGTGAGGTTTTTCATGAAGTCGGCGGTGCCGGACTTGGCGATGGTACCCAGGTGGGTGATGACGTCTTCGCGGCTCATGCCGATGCCGTTGTCGTCGAGCGTGATCGTACCGGCGTCCTTGTCGAAGCTCAGCCGAATGCGCAGATCTGCGTCGCCTTCGAGCAATTCTGGCTTGCCCAGGGCCTCGAAGCGCAGCTTGTCAGCGGCGTCGGAGGCGTTGGAAACCAGCTCACGCAGGAAGATTTCCTTGTTGGAATACAGCGAGTGAATCATGAGGTGCAGCAGCTGCTTTACCTCGGTCTGGAAGCCCAGGGTTTCCTTTTGTGTTTCCACACTCATGGTCTTCAAAACTCCGATCAGATGACAGTGGGCGCCTGGCAGCCGGTTCGGCCTGCGTTGATGGCGGATGTCATGCAGATGGGGGCTGCCCAGACGATTTCAAGGGCTTTTCCGGTTCGATCTTGAAATGCGCCCGCGCAGTGGCGATTGGCGACTGCCGATCACCCTGCCAGGCGGTGATGGCGACATTGGTCACCCGACGCCCCTGGCGCCACAACTGGCACTGGGCATACGTGTCGCGAAAATGCCCGGCGCGCAGGTAGTCGATGGAGAAGTCGATGACCTTCGGAATGCTCGCACTCTCGCTGAAGATCAGCAGGTACAGCGCTGCAGAAAGCTCCATGAAGCCTGCGATCACACCGCCGTGGATCGCAGGCAGTAAAGGGTTACCAATGTTGTCCGCACTGGCGGGCAGGCGAAACAACAGGTCCTCGCCCTCGCGCTCGCATTCGATACCGATCAACCCGGCATAGGGAATCAACGCCAGCAGTGGCCGATAGTCACCGACCGCGTGGGCCGCATTGAGCTGTTGACGGACCTCGAGCGGGATCATGCGTCACCTTCCTTGAGCCGGTTGCCAAAGCCAAGGCCGCCCTTGACCTGCGGCCCCAGGCGCATGAATGTGCCCACCACCTGGCAGATCGGCCGGTCGGGGTCGTCCTGGTAGGCGCTGCCACGGGTGAAGATCACGTCCCGGGTAACCCGATAACACTGGGCGTGGCCAAAGATGTCCTTGCCGGCTTCGGCCGCGTGCATGTAGTCGATGCGCAGGTCCAGGGTCGGGCACACCTCGAATCGTGGCAGTGCACACAGGGTGGCCATGCCGCAGGTGGTGTCCAGCAACGTGGTCAGCGCACCGCCGTGCACCGCGCCGGTTTGCGGGTTGCCGACGATCGCAGGCGACCACGGCAGGATCAACGTCATGCCGTCGGCGTCGGCATGTGTCACACGCATGTGCAACAACTGACAATGCTTCAAGGCCGACAGAAAACGTTCGGCCATGGCCATCAAGCTTGAATCGCTCATCGCAAGTTCCAGGGCCGTTGATGCAACGGCATAAAAACGTTAAAAAGTCTATATAGAACGGGGGGTTATATATCTGTAACCTTCGCGGAACTTCTTCCGCGTAGTTGCACTCGAAGGAACAAGTCACTTATTCCACCAAGGAGATACACCCCCATGCGTAAACCTTTTGCTTTTGCTCTCATGCTGGCTGCTACCATGGGCCTGGCCGCTTGCGATAAAGCGAGCGAAGATAAAGCCCAGGACGCGCAGCAACACGCTGAGCAAGCCCAGGAAAAGATGGGCGAAGCTCAGGATAAGATGAACGAAGCCGCCAAGGAAAACGCCGAAGCCGCCAAAGATCAGGCCGAAGCGCAGCAGAAGGCAGCTGAAGAAGCCGCTCCGTCGACGGAAGCAGCACCTGCTACTCCGGCCGAACCTGCCAAGCAGTAATCGGCGCGTACAAAAAAACCCGACAATGTCGGGTTTTTTTGTACCTGCAGTTTAAAGATTAAACGTTTCAGGCGCCGGAAACGGAACTTTCTTTAGCGGCGTCAATCGGCGCACTTTCCGTGGGCGTGTACACCATCACATCCAGCACATCGGAATGGAACTCGCGGCGGTACAGAATCAGCACTACCCCGACACTCATGACCATAAATAACCACGGGCTGATAAACCAGCTCAACATGGCCATGCCAAAGTAATAAGCGCGCAACCCGAAGTTGAACTGGTTGGCCGCCAGCGACAGCACCCTCGCCGCCCGTGAGGCAAATGCCTTGCGCTCCAGTTCATTGACCAGGCGCTCACCAATCATCGGCGCCGAGCCGACCAGCACGGCTGCAAAGTTGTACTGGCGCATGCACCAGCTGAAGGTGAAAAAGGCATAGACGAACACGGTTGCCAGGCACAGCAGTTTGATTTCCGACATGCCCTGAGACGCCTGCTGCACCAAGGGCAAGTCAGCCAGCAGCGACAGCGCGCGGTCCGAAGCGCCGAGCACAGTCAGAATGCCGGCAAGAATAATCAGCGTGCTGGAGGCAAAAAACGAGGCGTTGCGCTCCAGGTTGCCGATCACGCTGGCGTCAGCGATGCGGTTGTCGCGCAACAGCATGCGGCGCATCCAGTCTTCACGGTACAAGTGCAGCACGCTAGCCAGGCAGGCGGTATCGCGGCCTTTCCAGATGGCATAGCGGGTATAGCCGCCCCAGCAGGCGACAAACCAGGCGATTGCCAGCAGGTTGTTGAGATTGCTTTGAATGAAGTTCATGCAGGTTTCCCGAAAGCCAGGTGCACAAGAGTAGAGACCGCATTTCGACGCCCGCAAGCCCGGAAAGACACACCGCTGTCACAAATTGTTTTTGCCTGCCCAGCCCATCGCCGGTGCAGACAAACAAAAACCCCGCGCCCTTTCGGACGCGGGGTTTTCAGGTGGGAACCGTTGGCAAGCACCCTACGGCTTGTGGCCGGTGCCGCCCTCAGGCTTCAACCTATCAAGCCAGCGCTTCGCGCGGCTTGCCCAGCATGCGGTCGCAGACCACGGCAGCGGCCAGGGTGACCACCGACGGCACCAGCCAGGCCAGGCCTTGATCGCTCAGCGGCAGGTGTGCGGCGGCGTCCGGCAGGACATGCGCCAAGCTGCTGCCTTTGATCGCATCGACGATACCGAACACCAGCGACACCAGCATGACCGGCGCAAGAATACGCGTTGGCGAGTTCCACAGGTCCTTCACGAAGCTCAGGCCCACCACCACGATGCACGGCGGATAGATCGCCGTCAGCACCGGGATCGAGAACATGATCAGCTTGGTCAGGCCTAAGTTGGAGATCAGCAGCGAGAAGCCCGCCAGGATCACCACCAGTGCGCGGTACGACAGCGGCAGAATCTGGCTGAAGTACTCGGCGCACGCGCAGGTCAGGCCAACCGCGGTCACCAGGCACGCCAGGGCGATCAACACGGCCAGGAAGCCACTGCCCAGCGAACCGAAGGTATGCTGCACATAGGCATGCAGTACGGCTGCGCCGTTGGTAGCGTCAGCCGCGATTTCGTGGCTGCCGGCACCCAGGCGGAACAGGCTGATGTACACCAGTGCCAGGCCCACACCCGCGATCAGGCCAGCGATGATGGCATAGCGGGTGATCAGCTTCGGCGATTCGACACCGCGCGAGCGGATGGCATTGACGATGACGATACCGAAGACCAGCGCGCCCAGGGTGTCCATGGTCAGGTAACCATCGGAGAAGCCCTTGGAAAACGCCGCGGCGGCATAGGCCGGTTGCGCTTCACCAATGGTGCCGGCAGGCAGCGCGAACGCGGCGATGCCCAGCACGGCCAAGGCGATGATCTTCAGCGGTGCAAGGAAACGCCCCACGGTATCGAGCAATTTGCCCGGATACATGGACACCGCCAGCACCACGATGAAATACACCAGGCTGTAGATGAACAACGCCAACGGGCTTTCACCGGTCAACGGCGCCACACCGACTTCGAACGACACGGTCGCGGTACGCGGCGTCGCGAACAGCGGGCCGACCGACAGGTAGCACACAGCGGCCAGCAGGCCACCGAAGAACTTACCGATCGGGCTGCTCAGGGCATCCATGCCGCCACCGACCTTGGCCAGCGCGACCACGGTGATGACGGGTAGGCCCACGGCGGTCACCAGGAAGCCAAGGGCCGCCATCCACACATGCGGGCCAGACTGCAGACCGACGATAGGCGGGAAGATGATATTGCCGGCGCCTACGAAAAGCGCAAACGTCATAAAGCCAAGCGCCAGGATATCCTGGCCTTTTAGAACTTTCATTTAAGGTAGTACCACACTGCTGAAATCGGGATTCGAGAGGGGATTTCCCTATGGATGAGGGAAATGCTGCCCGGCTTGGTGAGCCAGACCCGTTTAGCGTGTCGTTCCCTTTTGGGGGACGGGCACAGAGTGAACGCGTAGATTAACTGTTTTAGCAGTTAAACGCACTGGCACAGTGCTGCTTGTCCGATGTGCGTATGTGTTTGTCGTCTGTGTGACCGGGGACGGGGGTAATTATCGCAGCAGGGCGGAAAGTGTCTGTGTGAAAATCCCTATCAAACCCATCGAAAAACCCACTGCTTGCCGCTCATCTTGTAGGAGCAGCCTTGTGCTGCGAAGAGGCCAGTGTGGGCAATAGAGATTAAGGGTGGCTGCACCGGCCTCTTCGCAGCACAAGGCTGCTCCTACAGAATCGGCTAGCTGTGGATTGCCGCACCCGTAAACGACAAAGGCCACCCGAAGGTGGCCTTTGTGCGCGTGGGGGGTGAAGCGTATTACTTCTTGGCTTCCCAGCCAGTCAGCTCGGCCAGGGCCTTGCCGATGTCGGCCAGCGAACGCACGGTTTTAACACCTGCGTCCTGCAGCGCAGCGAACTTCTCGTCCGCAGTGCCTTTGCCGCCAGAGATGATGGCGCCAGCGTGGCCCATGCGCTTGCCCGCAGGTGCGGTAACACCCGCGATGTAGGAAACGACAGGCTTGGTGACGTGGGCCTTGATGTAGGCCGCGGCTTCTTCTTCAGCCGAACCGCCGATCTCACCGATCATGACGATCGCTTCGGTCTTCGGGTCTTCCTGGAACAGCTTCAGGATGTCGATGAAGTTGGAGCCTGGGATCGGGTCACCGCCGATGCCGACGCAGGTCGACTGGCCGAAGCCGGCGTCGGTGGTTTGCTTAACGGCTTCATAGGTCAGGGTGCCGGAACGCGAAACGATACCGACCTTGCCTGGCAAGTGAATGTGACCTGGCATGATGCCGATCTTGCATTCGCCTGGAGTGATGACGCCTGGGCAGTTAGGGCCGATCAGGGTAACGCCCAGCTCGTCGCACTTGACCTTGGCATCCAGCATGTCCAGGGTAGGAATGCCTTCGGTGATGCAGACGATCAGCTTGATGCCGCCGAAGGCCGCTTCCAGGATCGAGTCTTTGCAGAACGGAGCCGGAACGTAGATGACCGAAGCGTCAGCGCCGGTCGCTTCCACAGCTTCCTTGACGGTGTTGAACACCGGCAGGCCCAGGTGGGTGGTGCCACCCTTGCCTGGGGTAACGCCGCCGACCATCTTGGTGCCGTAGGCGATGGCTTGTTCGGAGTGGAAAGTACCCTGCGAGCCGGTGAAGCCCTGGCAGATGACTTTGGTGTCTTTATTGATCAGGACGCTCATTACTTGCCCTCCGCAGCTTTGACAACTTGTTGAGCAGCGTCGGTCAGGCTGGTTGCCGCAATGATGTTCAAACCGCTTTCTGCCAGTACTTTAGCGCCCAGTTCGGCGTTGTTGCCTTCGAGGCGAACGACAACCGGAACTTTAACGCCGACTTCTTTCACTGCACCGATGATGCCTTCGGCAATCATGTCGCAGCGAACGATGCCGCCGAAGATGTTGACCAGAACGGCCGCGACATTGCTGTCGGACAGAATGATCTTGAAGGCTTCGGTAACGCGCTCTTTGGTAGCACCACCACCTACGTCGAGGAAGTTGGCTGGCTTGCCGCCGTGCAGGTTGACGATGTCCATGGTACCCATGGCCAGGCCGGCACCGTTGACCATGCAGCCGATGTTGCCTTCCAGGGCCACGTAGTTCAGCTCGAAGCTGGCAGCGTGGGCTTCACGAGGATCGTCCTGCGACGGGTCGTGGAAGGTTTTCAGCTTAGGCTGACGGTACATGGCGTTTGCGTCGATGTTGATCTTCGCATCCAGGCAGTGCAGGTCGCCGTCGGCCTTGATGACCAGCGGGTTGACTTCCAGCAGGGCCAGGTCGTGTTCTTTGAACAGTTTGGCCAGGCCTACGAAAATCTTGGCGAACTGTGCAACTTGCTTGCCTTCCAGACCCAGCTGGAATGCCAGTTCACGACCCTGGAACGGCTGAGCGCCGACCAGCGGATCGATAGTAGCCTTGATGATCTTCTCAGGAGTTTCGTGAGCGACTTTCTCGATGTCCACACCACCTTCGGTGGAGGCCATGAACACGATGCGGCGGCTCGAGCGATCGACTACAGCGCCCAGGTACAGCTCTTTGGCGATGTCAGTGCAGGATTCGACCAGGATCTTGGTCACTGGCTGACCGTTGGCGTCGGTCTGGTAGGTTACCAGGCGCTTGCCCAACCATTGCGCAGCGAACGCCTTGGCGTCTTCCTTGCTGCGAACCAGCTTGACGCCGCCCGCTTTACCGCGACCACCTGCGTGAACCTGGGCTTTAACAACCCACTCGGAACCGCCGATCTTGTCGCAAGCTTCTGCTGCAGCTTCAGGGGTATCGACAGCGAAACCCTTGGAAACTGGCAGGCCGTATTCAGCGAACAGCTGCTTACCCTGATACTCGTGAAGATTCATGCTTTTTACCGTCTTCGTTAGGTACTGCGCTTCGGCGCTGCGCCATTGCTGGCGCCGCACCACCTGTGACCGTTAACCCCGGGTTATCCCGTGTAGTCCGATCCGGCGGACTTTCCGCGGTGAGTCATGCACGCAAGACTCACGACGGGCAGCCCGCCGTGGTTTCTTATAATTAACGCTTCTTACGGTTGGCCACGTGAATGGCGCCGCCATTCACTGCCAGCGCTGCTTCATGCAACGCTTCGGACAGGGTTGGATGGCTGAAGACCATCATGCCCAGATCCTCGGCACTGGTGCCGAATTCCATTGCGATTGCGCCCTGCTGTACCAGTTCGGCAGCCGATGGGCCAATCACGTGCACACCCAGTACGCGGTCGGTCTTGGCGTCAGCGATAACCTTGACGAAACCACCGGTGTCGTTGGCTGCCATCGCACGGCCGCTGGCCGCGAACGGGAAGGTGCCTACGTTAACCTCAACACCCTCGGCCTTCAAGGACTGTTCGGTCTTGCCGACCCACGCGATCTCTGGGTGGGTGTAGATAACCGATGGGATCAGGTCGTAGTTCATCTGGGCTTTGTGGCCTTTGATGCGCTCGACAACCATGATGCCCTCTTCCGAGGCCTTGTGCGCCAGCATCATGCCACGTACCACGTCACCGATGGCGAACACGCCCGGCACGCTGGTAGCGCAGTGATCGTCGACGAAGATGTAGCCACGTTCGTCGATGGTGACGCCGCTGTCGGCAGCCAGCAGATCAGTGGTCACCGGACGACGGCCGACCGCAACGATCAGCTTGTCGAAGGTGATCTTCTGTTCGCCTTCGGCATTGGTGTAAGTCACTTCGACTTCGTTGCCGTTGACTTTCGAGCCGGTGACGCGCGCGCCCAGCTTGATGTCCAAGCCTTGCTTGGTCAGGGTCTTCTGGGCTTCTTTCGACACGGCGGTGTCGGCAGCCATCAGGAAGGTGTCCAGGGCTTCCAGGACGGTGACTTCAGCGCCCAGGCGCGCCCATACGGAGCCCAGCTCCAGGCCGATCACGCCAGCACCGATCACACCCAGACGCTTGGGAACCGATTGGAATTCCAGGGCGCCGGTGGAGTCGACGATGACGTTCTGGTCGACCGGAGCCGGCGGAATGTCGATTGGACGCGAGCCGGAGGCCAGGATCACGTTGTCGGCTTCGATGATTTCGGTGGTGCCGTCAGCCTTGGTGACTTCGACTTTCTTGCCGGCCAGCAGTTTGCCGTGGCCCTGGATCGAAGTTACGCCGTTAGCCTTGAACAGGGTGGCAACGCCACCGGTCAGGTTCTTGACGATGCCAGCCTTGCGGCCGACCATCGCGGCGACGTCCATCTTCACTTCGCCAGTGGAGATACCGTGGACGTTGAAGCTCTCTTTGGCTTCCTTGTACTTCCAGGAGCTGTCCAGCAGCGCCTTGGACGGGATGCAACCTACGTTCAGGCAGGTGCCGCCCAGGGCCAGTTTGCCCTCGGCGTCGGTGTATTTCTCGATACAGGCAGTCTTCAGACCAAGTTGGGCAGCCTTGATGGCAGCCACATAGCCGCCAGGACCTGCACCAATCACCACTACGTCGAATTTCTGGGTCATAAAAGATTCCTTATCAGCTACAAGCTACAAGCCGCGAACCGCGCGGCCCCGCCTCTTTCGAAGCCAGGGGCCGAACGGTACGCAGCCAGAGGGTTAGATGTCCAGCAGCAGGCGAGACGGATCTTCCAGCAGGTTCTTGATGGTGACCAGGAAGGTTACCGCTTCCTTGCCGTCGATCAGGCGGTGATCGTACGACAGCGCCAGGTACATCATCGGGCGGATGACCACTTGACCATTGATGGCCATCGGGCGCTGGATGATGTTGTGCATGCCGAGAATGGCAGCCTGCGGCGGGTTGACGATCGGGGTCGACATCATCGAACCGAAGGTACCACCGTTGGTGATGGTGAAGGTGCCGCCGGTCATTTCTTCGATCGACAGTTTGCCATCACGGGCCTTCTTGCCGAAGGTGGCGATGCCGTTCTCGATTTCAGCCAGGCTCATCGACTCGGCGTTACGCAGTACCGGTACTACCAGGCCACGATCGCTGGAGACGGCAACGCCGACGTCGGCGAAACCGTGGTAGACGATGTCGTTGCCGTCGATCGAGGCGTTGACAGCCGGGAAGCGCTTCAGGGCTTCGGTGGCAGCCTTGACGAAGAACGACATGAAGCCCAGGCGTACGCCGTTGTGGGTCTTCTCGAACAGGTCCTTGTACTTCGAACGCAGGGCCATGACTTCGGTCATGTCGACTTCGTTGAAGGTGGTCAGCATCGCCATGTTGGACTGGGCTTCAACCAGACGCTCGGCGATCTTGGCACGCAGACGGGTCATCGGCACGCGCTTCTCGGTGCGATCGCCAGCGGCGGTCACAACCGGGGCAGCAGCGGCAGCGGCAGGCTTGGCAGCCGGTGCAGCAGCAGGTGCAGACTTCTTGTTGGCGACTGCAGCGACAACGTCTTCCTTGGTAACGCGACCGCCTTTGCCGGTGCCGGCAACGGTAGCCAGGTCGATGCCGTTCTCTTCAGCCAGCTTGCGTGCGGCAGGCGCGGCAACCGGGTCGTCTTCGCCAGCATCGGCGGCAGCCGCAGCCGGGGCAGCAGCGGCCGGAGCAGCAGCAGGCGCGGCGGCAGCGCCACCTTCAACGATCGAACCCAGCAGCTCGTCGGACAGGACGGTATCGCCCTCGCCCTTGACGATGTCGCCCAGCACGCCATCGGCGGTGGCCAGGACTTCCAGGACGACTTTGTCAGTCTCGATGTCGACGATCAGCTCGTCACGCTTGACGGCGTCGCCCGGCTTCTTGTGCCAGGTGGCAACGGTGCCGTCGGCGACCGATTCCGGGAAGGTTGGGGCTTTGATCTCGATAGCCATTATCAGTGTTTCCTTAAATTCGGTTTCAGGTGCGCGAAGGCGTTAAACAGTGAAGGCGTCTTGCAGCAGTTTTTCCTGCTGTTCGGCGTGCTTCGAAGCGTAACCACAGGCTGGCGCGGCAGATGCGTCGCGGCCGGCGTATTCCAGGACCAGTGCCTTGTTGTGGCGGCCCAGGATACGGCGCATGTGGTGCTGGCTGCTGTACCAGGCGCCCTGGTTCATCGGCTCTTCCTGACACCAGACTGCATGCTTGAGGTTGGTGTACGGCGCCAGGATTTCGACCAGGTCGTCTTCCGGGAACGGGTACAGCTGCTCGATACGCACGATGGCGATGTCTTCGCGGCCTTCGGCACGGCGTTTTTCCAGCAGGTCGTAGTACACCTTGCCGCCACACAGCACCAGGCGCTCGACCTTGGCCGGATCTTGGGTGTCGATTTCCGGGATCACGGTCTGGAACGAGCCTTCTGCCAGGTCTTCCAAGGTCGAGACGGCCAACTTGTGGCGCAGCAGCGACTTCGGCGTCAGGACGATCAGCGGCTTGCGCAGCGGACGGATGACCTGGCGACGCAGCAGGTGGTAGATCTGAGCTGGGGTGGTCGGTACGCAGACCTGAATGTTGTGCTCGGCGCACAGCTGCAGGTAACGCTCCAGACGCGCGGAGGAGTGCTCCGGGCCCTGCCCTTCATAGCCGTGCGGCAGCAGCATGGTCAGACCGCACAGACGGCCCCACTTGTGCTCGCCGCTGGTGATGAACTGGTCGATCACCACTTGCGCGCCGTTGGCGAAGTCGCCGAACTGGGCTTCCCAGATCACCAGCGCGTTCGGCGTGGTGGTCGAGTAGCCGTATTCGAATGCCAGTACCGCTTCTTCCGACAGGAAGGAGTCGTACAGGTCGAAGCGCGGCTGGCCTGGGAACAGGTTCTGCAGCGGCACGTAGGTGCTGGCGTCCTTCTGGTTGTGCAAGACCGCGTGGCGGTGCGAGAAGGTGCCACGGCCGATGTCCTGGCCGGTCATGCGGATCGGGTGACCTTCGAACTGCAGGGTGGCGTACGCCATGGTCTCTGCATAACCCCAGTTGATCGGCAAGCCACCGGCCTGCATCTTCTGGCGATCTTCGTAGATCTTCGATACCTGACGCTGAACCACGAAACCTTCTGGCAGCTCAAGCAGCTTGGCCGACAGGTCTTGCAGGGTCTTGAGGTCGAAGCGGGTGTCGTGACGCGCAGTCCAGGCATGGCCCAGGTACGGACGCCAGTCGACGAACAGCTCGCGGTTCGGCTCCTTGACCAGGCTCTTGACCACGTGCAGGCCATTGTCCAGGGCGTTGCGGTACTCGTCGATCTTGGCCTGAGCACGCTCGGCGTCGATGCGACCGGCCTGGATCAGCGCTTCGGCATACAGCTCACGGGTGGTGCGCTGCTTGCTGATCTGCTGATACATCAGCGGCTGGGTACCGTTCGGCTCGTCGGCCTCGTTGTGGCCGCGGCGGCGGTAGCAAACCAGGTCGATAACCACGTCACGCTTGAACTGCATGCGGTAATCGATGGCCAGCTGGGTCACGAACAGCACGGCTTCCGGGTCATCACCGTTGACGTGCAGGATCGGCGCCTGAATCATCTTGGCAACGTCGGTGGCGTACTCGGTGGAACGCGAGTCCAGCGGGTTGCTGATGGTGAAACCAACCTGGTTGTTGATCACGATGTGCACGGTACCGCCGGTCTTGAAACCGCGGGTCTGCGACATCTGGAAGGTTTCCATCACCACGCCCTGGCCTGCGAACGCAGCATCGCCGTGGATTGAAATCGGCAGTACCTTGTCGCCAACGGTGTCGTTGCGGCGGTCCTGACGGGCGCGCACCGAACCCTCGACCACTGGCGAAACGATCTCCAGGTGGGACGGGTTGAACGCCATGGCCAGGTGAACTTCGCCACCGGTGGTCATCACGTTGGAGGAGAAGCCCTGGTGATATTTCACGTCACCGGAGCCCAACTCGTTCATCTTCTTGCCTTCGAACTCGTCGAACAGCTCGCGCGGGTTCTTGCCGAAGGTGTTGACCAGCACGTTCAGACGGCCACGGTGGGCCATGCCGATCACGACTTCCTTGGTACCGTAGGAGCCGGAGCGCTGGATCATCTCGTCCAGCATCGGAATCAGGCTTTCGCCGCCTTCCAGGCCGAAACGCTTGGTGCCTGGGTATTTGGTGCCCAGGTACTTCTCAAGGCCCTCACCGGCCGTGACGCGCTCGAGCAGGTGAGCCTGCACGTCAGCGGAAAATTCCGGACGGCCGCGCACGCTTTCAAGGCGCTGCTGGAACCAGCTGCGCTGCTCGGAATCGACGATGTGGGTGAACTCGGCGCCAATGGTGCGACAATATGTCTTCTGGAGCGCCTCGGAGATCTCGCGTAGGCTCGCTTCCTCTTTGCCGATGAACAGGTCGCCGGCACGGAAGGTCGTATCAAGATCGGCATTGGTCAAGCCGTAGTGATTGATCGACAGGTCTACGGGCGCAGGGCGCTGCCACAACCCCAACGGGTCGAGCTTGGCAGCCTGATGGCCGCGCATACGATAGGCCTGGATCAGTCGCAGAACTTCAACCTGCTTCTTCTCGTGTTCACTGCTCACGCTCCCGGCGGATACCGGTTGGGCGCGGCGCTGGTTCTTTGCCAGCAGTACGAAATGGTCGCGGATTGTCGAGTGCGATACATCGGTAGCGGTGCTGCCGTCGGCTGGCAACTTCTGGAAGTAAGTGCGCCACTCTTCTGGCACAGCGTTAGGGTCGTGCAGGTAAAGCTCGTAGAGCTCTTCCACATATGCAGCGTTACCACCTGAAAGGTGGGCGCTTTCCCACATGCGCTGCATCACGCTTTCTTGCATGCTTGGTCACCCTCGGTTAGGGGACGATCGGCGAGAGCCACAGCAAACCTGGAAAAGTCCGAACACAGCGACTGAACCACGCCACTTGGATCTTGCTGATTTTCCGGGTACCAGCCCGGAAAGCCCCTGCTGGTCTCATATCTTCATAGGTAATGAGCGCGGGCTTTGTGGGCCCTTGCTCGAGTTTTACCTCAGTGCGGGCTCACCACCCGCACCTCGGCTTACTGCAGGTACAACGCTTTGAATCAGGTACCGCTTTGCAGCAGCATGTTACGTACGTGACCGATTGCCTTGGTTGGGTTCAGACCCTTAGGGCAAACGTTTACGCAGTTCATGATCCCACGGCAGCGGAAGACGCTGAACGGGTCATCCAGGGACGCCAGGCGCTCCTGGGTCTTGGTATCACGGCTGTCGGCCAGGAAGCGATAGGCCTGCAGCAAGGCAGCGGGGCCCAGGAACTTGTCTGGGTTCCACCAGAACGACGGGCAAGAGGTCGAGCAGCAAGCGCACAGGATGCACTCGTACAGACCGTCCAGCTTGTCACGCTCTTCCGGCGACTGCAGACGCTCGATGGCCGGGGCCGGCGTGTCGTTCTGCAGGAACGGCTTCACCTTCTCGTACTGCTTGTAGAAGATGCTCATGTCGACGACCAGGTCACGAATGACCGGCAGGCCCGGCAGCGGGCGCAGTACCAGCTTGTTGCCCTTGACCACGCCCGACAGCGGGGTGATGCAGGCCAGGCCGTTCTTGCCGTTCATGTTCATGCCATCGGAACCGCACACGCCTTCACGGCAGGAGCGACGGTACGAGAAACCCTCGTCCTTTTCCTTGATCAGTGCCAGTACGTCCAGGACCATCAGGTCCTTGCCGCCGGTATCGACGTCGAACGACTCCATCTTGGGCGCCGAGTCGGTGTCGGGGTTGTAACGATAAACTTCGACTTTCAACATAGCAGCCACCCTTAGTAAGTCCGGATTTTAGGCTCGAAGGCCGGCACGGTCTTCGGCGCAAAGTTGACGCCGCGCTTGGCAACGCGCTTCTCACCCGGGTAGTACAGGGTGTGGCACAGCCAGTTTTCGTCGTCACGGTCTTCGAAGTCTTCACGGGCGTGAGCACCGCGCGACTCTTTACGGGCTTCGGCTGCAATGGCGGTAGCTTCGGCAACTTCCAGCAGGTTCTGCAGCTCCAGCGCTTCGATACGCGCGGTGTTGAAGGCCTGGGACTTGTCGTTGATCTTGACGTTGGCGATGCGGTCACGCAGGCCAGCCAACTGCTCGATACCCTTCTGCATGTATTCGCCAGTACGGAATACACCGAAGTAGTTCTGCATGCAGCTTTGCAGCTCGCGCTTCAGGCTTGCCACGTCTTCGCCAGTGGTGCGCTCGTTGAGCTTGTTCAGGCGGTTCAGGGCAACATCGACGTCGGTGTCGCTGGCATCGCGGTACTCGACGCCTTCGGTCAGCGCCTTTTCCAGGTGCAGGCCGGCAGCACGGCCGAACACGACCAGGTCGAGCAGCGAGTTACCGCCCAGGCGGTTGGCGCCGTGGACCGATACGCATGCCACTTCACCTACGGCGAACAGACCCGGAATGATGTGGTCCTTGCCTTCGGCGTCCATGGTGATGGCCTGGCCATGAATGTTGGTGGCAACACCACCCATCATGTAGTGGCAGGTCGGCACGACCGGCACCGGCGCGACCACTGGGTCGACGTGGGCGAAGGTCTTGGACAGTTCGCAGATACCTGGCAGGCGGCTGTGCAGCACTTCCTCGCCCAGGTGGTCCAGCTTCAGCAATACGTGGTCCTTGTTCGGGCCCACGCCGTTGCCGGCGATGATTTCTTTGACCATGGAACGGGCAACGACGTCGCGGCCGGCCAGGTCTTTCGCGTTCGGCGCGTAACGCTCCATGAAGCGCTCGCCGTGGGCGTTGATCAGGTAGCCACCCTCACCGCGGCAACCCTCGGTGACCAGTACACCGGCGCCGGCGATGCCGGTTGGGTGGAACTGCCACATTTCGATGTCCTGCACCGGTACACCGGCACGCAGGGCCATGCCGACACCGTCACCGGTGTTGATCAGGGCGTTGGTGGTGGAGGCGTAGATACGGCCCGCACCGCCAGTAGCCAGAACGGTGGCCTTGGACTTGATGTACAGGGTTTCGCCGGTTTCGATGCAGATGGCGATCACACCAACGAACGCACCGTCCTGGTTCTTCACCAGGTCAACGGCGTAGTACTCGTTGAGGAAGGTGGTGCCGGCTTTCAGGTTGCCCTGGTACAGGGTGTGCAGCAGCGCGTGACCGGTACGGTCGGAAGCGGCGCAGGTACGGGCAGCCTGGCCACCCTTGCCGAAGTCCTTGGACTGGCCACCGAACGGACGCTGGTAGATACGGCCGGTTTCGGTACGCGAGAACGGCAGGCCCATGTGGTCCAGCTCGAAGACCGCAGCCGGGCCTTCCTGACACATGTATTCGATAGCGTCCTGGTCACCGATGTAGTCGGAACCTTTGACGGTATCGTACATGTGCCAGCGCCAGTCATCGTTCGGGTCGGCCGATGCGATGGCGCAGGTGATGCCGCCCTGGGCGGATACAGTGTGCGAACGGGTCGGGAAGACCTTGGTCACTACGGCAGTCTTGTGACCACCTTGAGCCAGCTGCAGCGCTGCGCGCATGCCGGCGCCGCCGCCACCAATAATGATGGCGTCGAAGGAAATAGTTGGAATGCTAGCCATGGATCAGATACCCCAGAGAATCTGCACACCCCAGACGAAGTAAGCGAACATCGCAACGCCGCATACCGCCTGGAACAGGAAACGAATCGCAGTTGCCGACTTGCCGAACGCCATTGGCGTCAGGTAGTCGGTGGCAATGGTCCACATGCCGACCCAGGCGTGAGCGCCCAGGGCAACGAGGGCCAGCAGACTGAAGATCCGCATCGCGTTGTTGGAGAACAGACCGTGCCACTGGGCATAGTCGATACCTGGGTGGGCTACGACGTAACCGATCAGGAAGAGGAAGTAAGCCGCGAGAACGACCGCAGAGACGCGCTGTGCCATCCAGTCATAGAGGCCCGAACGCGACAGGTTCGTGACATTGGTTACCATACCCAAACTCCCACCAGAACGATCACCACCACGGAGATGACAATCACGATTTTCGAGCCCAGTTTGCCGCCTTCCAGCGTCTCACCGATGCCCATGTCCATGATCAGGTGGCGAACACCTGCCACCAGGTGATACAGCAGGGCGGACAGCAGGGCCCAGGTCACCAGTTTGGCCAGCGGACTGGTCAGACACGCCTTCACCTCACCGAAGCCTTCCTCGGAACCCAGGGACTTGCCCAATGCATAAAGCATGATGGCCAGGCCGAGGAACAGGATGACGCCGGAGATACGGTGCAGAATGGACGTGTACGCGGTGATCGGGAGCTTGATGGTCCTTAGGTCTAGGTTTACAGGTCGTTGGCTTTTCACGGCTTTTTTCACACTGAAGAGCCCCTAGCGAACAGGGCAAAGTTGTTGGTAAGTGTACTGGTCAGGTACCCACCACCCAGGGAACGGCGACCCCCAGCAGTTCGGGCTTGCAAGCCCCTGGCGGTCGGGTGCCGAGTATAGACAGTTAGGCTGCTTATGACAACGTGATGGGGTAGCCCAAATAGCGCATTGCCTTTAGCGAGCAAAAGGCGTAAATGGGCGACAATTTCGAGAAAAATCAGGCCTCAGGCCCCGTTTCAACCAGCCTTTAGGCAAATTGACATCTGAATTTATCCCTCTATAGTGGTGCGGGCCCTGCGTGGGGGGTCTGTCTGATGATTTCAAGCATTAATAGGAGGCCACATGGCTGACAAAAAAGCGCAGTTGGTCATCGAGGGCGCTGCCCCCGTCGAGCTGCCCATTTTAACCGGCACCGTTGGTCCTGATGTAATCGACGTCCGCGGGTTGGGGGCCACTGGTCACTTCACCTTCGACCCTGGTTTCATGGCGACTGCCTCGTGCGAGTCGAAGATCACCTACATCGACGGCGACAAGGGTATTCTGCTGCACCGCGGCTACCCGATCGAACAGCTCGCCGAACAATCGGACTACCTCGAAACCTGCTACCTGCTGCTCAACGGCGAACTGCCGAATGCCGAGCAGAAGGCCCAGTTCGTCAGCACCGTGAAAAACCACACCATGGTTCACGAGCAGCTGAAGTCCTTCTTCAACGGTTTCCGCCGCGACGCTCACCCCATGGCGGTGATGTGCGGTGTGGTCGGCGCCCTGTCGGCGTTCTACCACGACTCCCTGGACATCAATAACCCGCAACACCGCGAAATTTCCGCGGTGCGCCTGGTCGCCAAGATGCCGACCCTGGCCGCGATGGTTTACAAGTACTCCATGGGTCAGCCGATGATGTATCCGCGCAACGACCTGTCGTACGCGGAAAACTTCCTGCACATGATGTTCAACACCCCGTGCGAGATCAAACCGATCAGCCCGGTGTTGGCCAAGGCAATGGACCGGATCTTCATCCTCCACGCCGACCACGAGCAGAACGCCTCCACCTCCACCGTACGCCTGGCAGGCTCCTCGGGTGCCAACCCGTTCGCCTGTATCGCCGCCGGTATCGCCGCACTGTGGGGCCCTGCCCACGGCGGTGCGAACGAAGCCGTACTGACCATGCTCGATGAAATCGGCGATGTCTCGAACATCGACACCTTCATCGCCAAGGCCAAGGACAAGAACGATCCGTTCAAGCTCATGGGCTTCGGTCACCGCGTTTATAAAAACCGCGACCCACGCGCCACCGTGATGAAGCAGACCTGCGACGAAGTCCTGCGCGAGCTGGGCATCAAGAACGACCCGCAGCTGGAACTGGCCATGCGCCTGGAAGAGATCGCCCTCACCGATCCTTACTTCATCGAGCGCTCGCTGTACCCGAACGTCGACTTCTACTCGGGGATCATCCTCAAGGCGATCGGCATTCCGACCAGCATGTTCACTGTGATCTTCGCCCTGGCGCGTACTGTCGGCTGGATCTCGCACTGGAAAGAAATGCTCTCCAGCCCGTACAAGATTGGCCGCCCGCGCCAGCTGTACACCGGCGAGCAGAAGCGCGACATCGTCGCCCTGACCGACCGCAAGTAAGCTCCTCGAGCCGAACGCAAAAAGGCTGCCCTCGGGCAGCCTTTTTTATTGCCTTGTCCTGTGCCAGAGCAGGCAGCGCGAACCCTCAGTTTTTCTCAGCCCGCTCACGCAACCCTTTCAGGGTATTGAACGGCGCATCGACCACGAACTTGTTGGCCACCATCGCCGGCACACTGCCGCCCGGCTCGGTGTGCACCTGATAGGTCACTTCTGTAGCGTCACCCTTGGGCACCAACTTCCAGAAGCCCTCGACTTTCGCCACCCGCACGAAGCCCTTCTCCTCCGGGAGATAGGTCGGCTCTTCCTTCAGATTACGCGTCAGGCTACCGTCCGCCTCCTTGACCGTGGTGATGTGCAGCACCGAGTCCCGCGGGGTGACCGGCCATGGGGTGTTGAACTGGGTGTAGGTCCAGCTCTGATCACCTTCATGCTTGAGCAGCTTCTGCGACTTGCACTCGTGAATCCAGGCACACGCCCCGGCCACGTCCTCTTGCAGCGCCTCGACCTTGGCCAGCGGCGCCTTGATCACGGTAACGCCGCGGTAGGCCTTGTACTTGGAGCCCGCCACTTCACTGGTGGAAACCTTGATCCCCTCCTCGTCCTTGGCCACCTGCCAGTTCTCGGCCCAGGCAGCGGGCGCCAACAACACACCCATGCCACACAGCAGTGCAATACGCTTGAACGATCTCATCATCTTTATCCTTATTGTCGAAGATCCAGCCTGTCACGCCGCCGTCATCTGCTCCCACCAACCGAGAATCCTGATTGCCTCATCGCGATCACTGCCGCACACCTCGATGTCTGCCTTGAACCCACCGCACACCGCCGGGCGCTCGGGCTTGCCGAACAGGTCGCAGAGGTTGTCGACGGTCAGGTGCAGGCAGCGCTCGCCGGCCGGTTTGCCTTGGGGCATGCGCGGCATTGCAGAGCTGATGGACGGGGCGATGCAGCAGGCACCGCAACCCTCACGGCAATTCATGGTTATTCACCAAAATCAGGTCTCCCTGGAGCAAAACGGGACGAACGTCCCCGGATAGTAACCGCTCAAACATGCGTTTGAAATTGCTGGCCCGATGAAATATGCCGTGACCCAGCAGTCAGTTGCCTGGCTATTGGCGGTACTCAAACTCGATTGCCGCCCCTTCTACCTCGCGGCGGCTTTCATTGCGCAGTTGCAGCTGCATTTCGTTGCTGATCAAGCGGCCATTGAGCTGGAACGGGCTTTCATCGCTCTGTGGCTTTTCAGTGAACATGGCCGGCAGCAAAGGTTTGCGTCGCGTGGCCGAACTGCCCACATTCGGTTCAAGGTCGTTGACCATGTCGACAGGTAAACTCAGATCCAGCGCGGGCTTGGGCAACGGTGTAGCCACCGCCTTGCTGACCGGTTTATGCGGCGTACGCTTTTTGGCAGGCTTGGCAGCTTTGTTAGCGGCCTGCTTCGACGCAGGCTTGGCCACGGGCTTTTGCACGGGCTTGGCTTGGGAGGCCTGCGCCTGGCCGGCAGGCTGCGCAGCCTGGGCGACACCGCTTAAACAGCAGACCGGTACCAGGCAAAAACTCAGAGCGATACAGCGCAACAGTTTCATGGACATCGGCAGTCAGGCTGGAAAATGCATATGCTCCCTGTTCCGCCTGCGCCTGACAAGCCTACAAAAGTGAACCTGTAGTCTCTCTGCACAATTGCTGGGCCAAAAGCCCCAGGGTAATCACCGCCCGCTCCGCCTCTTTGTTCCACGGGATGCCGCAGTTAAGCCGGATGCAGTGGTTGAATTGCTCGGTGTTACTGAAGATCAACCCCGGCGCGATACTGATGCCCTGCTCCAGCGCCCGCACATGCAGGTCCTGGGTATTGACCCGCCCCGGCAGGCTCACCCAAAGAATGAAACCGCCGGTAGGCCGGGTCATCTGCGTGCCTTCTGGGAAGTGCTGCTGCACCGCCAACTGATAAGCACTGAGGTTCTTGCGGTACTCCTGGCGGATGTAGCGCAGGTGCCGGTCATAGCCGCCGTTTTCCAGGTAAGCGGCCACCCCCATCTGCGTCACGCTGCACGCCGAATGGGTGGTGAAGGTCTGCAGGCGCTGGATCTCGTCCTGGTATCGCCCCGCCACCATCCAGCCGACCCGCACCCCCGGCGACAAAGTCTTGGAAAAGCTCGAGCAATAGATCACCCGGTCCAGCCGGTCGAACGCCTTCAGCGCCTTGGTCTTGCCTTGTTCGAACATCAATTCGCCATAGATGTCGTCTTCGACGATCTGGATATCGAAGTCCGAAGCCAGGCGCAGCAACTGTTTTTGCCGCTCCTCAGGGATGGTGCCGCCCAGCGGGTTACTCAGGCGCGAAGTCAGCACCAACGCCTTGATCGACCACTGGTTGGCGGCCAACTGCAAGGCTTCCAGGCTGATCCCGGTGGACGGGTCGCTTGGAATTTCGATCACTTTCAGGCCCAACAGGTCAGCCAACTGCAGCAAACCGTAGTAAGTCGGCGACTCGGCGGCGATCAGGTCCCCCGGGCGGGTCAGCACGCGCAGCGACATCTGCAAGGCATCGACGCAGCCATGGGTCACGATGATTTCACGCGGGTCGACCAGCACACCGGCATCGCGCATGCGGATGGCGACCTGTCGGCGCAGCGGCTCGAAGCCTGGGCTGAACATGTAACTGAACGCACGTGGGCTATGGAAGCGGGTCACCTTGGCAATTTGCTGGTGCAGGGCGCGCACGGGCAGGTAATCCACATGAGGCACCGCAGCACCGAACGGAAACACGCCGTCGCGGCGCGCCTCGGTCAATACCTGCTGAATGATGCTGGCCCGGGTCACCAGGCCAGGGCGTTCTACCCGGGCGATATCCGGTGTTTGCGCGGTCAGGGCGGGGGTCTGGTGAACGTAGTAGCCCGACTGCGGGCGCGCGCGGATCAGCCCCTGGTCTTCAAGATTGGCATAAGCCTGCAGCACCGTGGCGTGGCTGACATTGAGCTGGGCGCTCATCTTGCGCACGGAGGGCACGCGCTCACCCGGCTGGTAGACACCGCGACGGATGTCCTCGGCCAGTTGCTGGGCGATACGTTGGTAAAGCAGCAGGTTGGTCATGGCGATATCTCGACGCGCGGACGGGCTCGTTATTGTTGTGCGACTCACTGACGGCAGAGAATACCGTAACAGTTGCGAAGTGTACTGGGACAGATTGCAGAATAGCCAACACTACAGTCGCGTGACAGTACCCCAGCGCAGGAACTCACCCACTCACCGATAATCGGCGTAGGAGCAGCCTTGTGCTGCGAAGAGGCCGGGAGCAGCACTAGAGAATTGTGCTGTCGCCACCGGCCTCTTCGCAGCGCAAGGCTGCTCCTACAAGGATCGGGGATCAACGCGCGGGGGCGAGCTTGCCCTTGTCGTCAGAAAAGACGATTTCCACCCGGCGATTCTGCGCCCTGCCCCGCTCCGAGGCATTGGCTTCGATCGGGTACTGGTCACCATAGCCTTCAACCTGCAGACGCTTTTCGTCGATGCCCAGGTCCACCAGCATGTCAGCCACCGCCTGCGCGCGATCACGTGAGAGCTTCAGGTTGTCTTCCGGGGCGCCGGTGCTGTCGGTGTAACCCTCGATACGCACCACACGGCGCGGGTTGAGCTGGAGGAACTGCACCAGCTTGAGCACCGTGCGGCTGGCCGAGTTCTTCAGGTCGGCACGCCCGGTATCGAACAGCACATCGCCCAAGGTCATCACCAAGCCACGGTCCGTCTGCTCCGAGGCCAATGCGGCAATCTGCGACTCGACCCACTTGCCTTGCTGCTGCACGCTGGCAAGCTTCGCTTCACGCAGCGCCAATTGCAGGCGCTGGCGCTCCAGGTCGAGCTTGGCCAGGCGCTCCTGATTCAGCGCAAGCTTGGCATGTTCGCTGGCAATTTCGCTGTAGCGCTGGCTCAGGTAGGCGTAGTGGCGCACATCGGAACCGGTACCGATATAACTGGACAGGCGCTCGGCCCGCGCCAGCGATTCACCGGCACGAATCACATCGCGCGGCGCACTGCGCAGCACATCGGAGTCGTCTTTTACCTTCTGGAAGGTGGCACTGGCTTCATCCAGCGCCGCCTCGCTGCGATGGCTGGCGCACCCGTGCAAGCCTGCCGTCAACGCCAGCAACACCAGCGCCGTCATGGGTGTATGGCGCATCATGGCTGCACCTCCAGCTGTTTGCGCAGGCGCGTAACCCGCGATTGCAGCACTTGCAGCTGCTCTTCACTCTTCTGGTTCAACACCTGGGCCTCGGCCAGGCGTGCATCCAGCTCGGCCTGCTCGGCACGCATGCGCGCATCGCGAAAATCTTCGGTAAGCATGTTGGTCTTGGCCCGGGCCAGCTTGTCTTCGGCCAGCTTCAGCGCCTCGACCTGCTCGGTGGCGCCAACGGCCTTGGCCTGTTCCAGCGCCTGCTCGGAAATGCGCAGCTGCTCGTTCGGCGCCGGGTCGTTGGCGCAACCCGCCAGGCCGAGCATGGCCAGAGCAAGGAATAGTGGTTGGATTCTCACGCAATCTTCCTAATGTTTGGGGGCGTCCAGCGGCACCTGCATCTGCGCCTTCCAGCGCTCGACATTTCGTTGCAGCACAGCCTCGGACGCACCGGAGATCGGCAATTCTGTCAGTTTTTTCGCCAATTGCCCACGCAACCAGCTGTCATTGCACGCCGAGTTGTGCGACACGGCCAGGTACAGCCCTGGGCGATCGACTGGCAGGCCACGGGCAATCAGGTCGTTGCTCATGCCCAGGCTCTGGGTCATGGCCATGCCGGAATAGCGCCCGGCGAGCACATAGTCCACCTGCCCCAGCACCAGTTTCTGGAATGCCTGGGTCAGGTTTTGCGCGGGCTGCAACTTCAGGTGGGCTTTGGCGAACGCTTCAAAGGCCGGCGTGAGACGCGCGCGCTCAGACAAACTGCCCTGGTACTTGGCCAGGTCTGCCGGGCCATCGAAGGCCAGCTCGGCGTCATGCCGCGTCCAGACCAGGTATTCGTTCAACTGCAACGGCGGGTGGATGTAGTCCAGTGCGGTCAGCTGGCCGACCTGCAGGGGTGTATCGAGCAGCAGGTCCATACGCCCACTGCGCACCTCTTCCAGCGCCTGGTCGCGTCGCCCTGCACTCAGCACGTCCACCTTCACACCCAGCTCATTGGCCACCTGCTGCAACAGGTCGACATTGGCGCCTATCAGGTGCTTGGGGTCTTTCGGGTCCTGCCAGGAATACGGGGGCGCATCGGGGCTGCCAGTCGCGACCAAACGTTCGCACTTGCCTGCCGCCATCGCGACGGGCGCCAGCATCGCCGCCATGCATGCCAGTACACCGCCTGCTTTACGCAGCACCATTGCTCACTCCTTGTATTGCTTGGCCCGGCCCATCAGGTACACGCCGCACCTGTAGGAGCAGCCTTGTGCTGCGAAAGGGCCGGCATGACCAACAAATTTCTGTGACTGTGACTGCCTCTTCTCAGCACAAGGCTGCTCCTACAGGAACCGCGACAAGCACTGCATCGGAAAAGGCCATAAAAAAACCCGGCCCTCAGTACGAGGGCCGGGCTTCTTTATAAGTGAAGCAGGCGGATCAGACCAGCTTTTCCAGCTCCGGAACCGCTTCGAACAGGTCAGCGACCAGGCCGTAGTCGGCCACCTGGAAGATCGGCGCTTCTTCGTCCTTGTTGATCGCAACGATCACCTTGGAGTCTTTCATGCCGGCCAGGTGTTGGATCGCGCCGGAGATACCGACGGCGATGTACAGCTGCGGTGCGACGATTTTGCCGGTCTGGCCGACCTGCATGTCGTTCGGCACAAAGCCTGCGTCGACCGCGGCGCGCGAGGCACCCACGGCAGCGCCGAGCTTGTCGGCCAGGCTGTACAGGTGCTTGAAGTTGTCACCGTTGCCCATGCCACGGCCGCCGGAAACGACGATCTTGGCAGCGGTCAGCTCTGGGCGATCAGACTTGGCCAGCTCTTCGCCGACGAAGGTGGAGATACCGGCGTTGTGCGCAGCGCCAACAGTTTCGACAGCAGCGGAACCGCCTTCGGCAGCAACGGCGTCGAAACCAGTGGTGCGCACGGTGATGACCTTGACCGCAGCGCTCGATTGCACGGTGGCAATGGCGTTACCGGCATAGATCGGGCGCTTGAAGGTATCAGCCGATTCTACCGAGATGATCTCGGAGATCTGGTCAACGTCCAGCAGTGCGGCGACGCGCGGCAGGATGTTCTTGCCGTTGGTGGTGGCCGGGGCCAGCACGTGGCTGTAACCCTTTGCCAGCTCGACGATCAGCGGCGCGACGTTTTCCGGCAGGACGTGGGCGTAGGCTGCGTTGTCAGCAACCAGTACCTTGGCAACACCCGCGATCTTGGCAGCAGATTCGGCAACGCCGCCGACGTTCTGGCCAGCGACCAGCACGTGCACATCACCACCGATCTTGGCGGCTGCGGCGACAGTGTTCAGGGTGGACGGGGCAACAGCACCGTTCTCGTATTCAGCGACAACCAGGATAGTCATTTAGATTACCTTCGCTTCGTTCTTCAGCTTCTCGACCAGTTCGGCCACCGACTTGACCTTGATACCCGCGCTGCGTGCAGCCGGCGCTTCGACTTTCAGGGTCTTGTTGGTGGACGCGAGCGATACGCCCAGCGCGTCTGGCGTAACGGTCTCCAGCGGCTTCTTCTTGGCCTTCATGATGTTCGGCAGCGACGCGTAGCGCGGCTCGTTCAGGCGCAGGTCGGTGGTGACGATCGCTGGCAGGCTCAGCGATACGGTCTGCAAGCCGCCATCGATTTCACGGGTGACGTTCAGTTTGTCGCCAGCGACTTCGACCTTGGAGGCGAAGGTGCCTTGGGCGTAGCCGGTCAGCGCAGCCAGCATCTGGCCGGTCTGGTTGTTGTCGCTGTCGATGGCCTGCTTGCCGAGAATGACCAGCTGTGGCTGCTCTTTGTCGACAACGGCTTTCAGCGCCTTGGCCACGGCCAGCGAATTCAGCTCATCAGCGGCTTCGACCAGAATGGCACGATCGGCACCCAGTGCCAGCGCAGTACGCAGCTGCTCCTGGGCAGTGGTCGGGCCGACGGAAACAACGACGATCTCGGTCGCAACGCCCTTCTCTTTCAGGCGTACAGCTTCCTCAACGGCGATTTCGCAGAAGGGGTTCATGGACATCTTGACGTTTGCAAGGTCGACGCCGGAGTTGTCCGCTTTGACGCGAACCTTGACGTTGTAGTCGACCACTCGTTTGACAGCTACAAGAACCTTCATGGATTCCTCGTTACTCTCCGGTGAATAGAAAGTCGCCTGGGGACATGCCCGGCGATGCGCGTGGGTACAAGGGCACCTCTAAAAACGTACCGGAAGAAGCAAACTTCAAGGTGACCGAGCAGTCTTGTCGCGACGCTTGCGGCAAATACCCGCGGGTCATTTTCTGTGGTGGCGTGTAAACTCCACTACATACCGTGAATTGGCCCGAAAGCCTTACTCCACACCTGGTCTTTAGAGGTGTACCTGCGCCCGGCGGTAAGCCTACGGCGAACGTAAAACCGCTCGTATCTTGACCGCAACACCCAATCCGGTCAATACGGCAAATCGGTCACCCTCCAGCCGTACGCCTGTGATTTTACTGGCCTGCGGCAAATTCAAACAAACGTTTGTATTGGACCCGCCAAGTGGTGTAGATATAATGCGCGGCCAAGACAAAACGGTGTAGTCCATCCTCTGCGCTGCTACAGCTCCGCTCCCGTGAAGCGCGGTGCGCATGATCACCCCACACCCATAAGACAAAGCAACAGCACGAGCCTTGATGAGTAGGAGAGAACCAGTGGAACGCGAATACATGGAATTCGACGTGGTCATCGTCGGCGCCGGCCCGGCGGGGCTGTCCGCCGCCTGCCGCCTGAAGCAGAAGGCCGCCGAAGCCGGTAGCGAGATCAGCGTCTGCGTGGTCGAAAAAGGCTCCGAAGTCGGTGCGCACATCCTCTCCGGCGCGGTGTTCGAGCCGCGCGCACTGAACGAACTGTTCCCTGACTGGAAGGCACTCGGCGCGCCGCTGAACACCGAGGTCAAGCGCGACGATATCTATGTGCTGAAGGATGCAGGCAGCTCGACCAAGGTCCCCGACCTGTTCGTGCCCAAGACCATGCACAACCACGGCAACTACATCATCTCCCTGGGCAACCTGTGCCGCTGGCTGGCCCAGCAGGCCGAAAACCTGGGCGTTGAAATCTACCCAGGCTTCGCTGCCCAGGAAGCGCTGTTCGATGAAGACGGCGTGGTACGCGGCATCGTCACCGGCGACCTGGGTGTCGACCGCGAAGGCAACCCGAAAGACGGCCTGTACACCCCTGGCATGGAACTGCGTGCCAAGTACACCCTGTTCGCCGAAGGTTGCCGCGGCCATATCGGCAAGCAGCTGATCAAGCGCTTCAACCTCGACAGCGAGTCCGACGTCCAGCACTACGGCATCGGCCTCAAGGAAATCTGGGAAATCGACCCAAGCAAGCACGAGCAGGGCCTGGTGGTGCACACCGCAGGCTGGCCGCTGGACGTGATGAGCGCCGAAAACACCGGTGGTTCGTTCCTCTATCACCTGGAAAACAACCAGGTGGTGGTGGGCCTGATCGTCGACCTGTCCTACAGCAATGCCTACCTGTCGCCGTTCGATGAGTTCCAGCGCCTCAAGCACCACCCGGTGATGAAGCAGTACCTCGAAGGCGGCAAGCGCATCAGCTACGGCGCCCGCGCCATCTGCAAAGGCGGCCTCAACTCGTTGCCCAAGATGGTATTCAACGGTGGCGCATTGATCGGCTGCGACCTCGGCACCCTGAACTTCGCCAAGATCAAGGGTAGCCACACCGCAATGAAATCCGGCATGCTCGCCGCAGAAGCGGTCGCCGATGCGTTGATCGCAGGCAGCGAGGGCGGCGACGCACTCACTACCTATGTCGATGCCTTCAAGGCCAGCTGGCTGCACGAAGAGCTGTTCGCCAGCCGAAACTTCGGCCCGGCGCTGCACAAGTTCGGGCCGATCCTGGGTGGTGCGTTCAACTACATCGATCAGAACTGGTTCGCCGGCAAGCTGCCCTTCACGCTGCACGACACCAAGCCGGATTACGCCTGCCTCAAGCTCGCAGCCGACTCGAAAAAAATCGACTACCCGAAACCAGACGGCAAGCTCAGCTTCGACAAGCTCAGCTCGGTATTCCTCTCCAGCACCAACCATGAAGAGGAACAACCCTGCCACCTGAAACTGACCGACCCGAGCATTCCAATCGCCAGCAACCTGCCGCTGTACGACGAGCCGGCCCAGCGTTACTGCCCTGCCGGCGTGTACGAAGTGGTCAGCCAGGATGACGGCAGCAAGCGCTTCCAGATCAACGCGCAAAACTGCGTGCACTGCAAGACCTGCGACATCAAGGACCCCGCCCAGAACATCACCTGGGTAACCCCTGAAGGCGCCGGCGGGCCGAACTACCCGAACATGTAAGGCCCCTGCCCTCGCGGCACTAAAAAGCCCCCGCCTCGTCAGAGCCGGGGGCTTTTTGCTGCCTACCTGCATCAGGCAGTGCGTACTTCTTCGAACAGTTCCGGGTGGCGATCCAGCAGTTTGAACAGTTTGACCAACGCCACGGGTGGCCTGGTTTTACCGTTTTCGTAACGGGAGAACGCATTGACGCCACCCCCGAAGATCTCCCCTGCTTCACGCTGGTCGAGATCGAATTTCTTGCGCACTGAGACGATGAAACCCGGGTCGACCGCCGCAGCGTTGACCTGGCGATTGAACGCCGACATCAGGTCACTGATGCGCTGAGCTTCATCCATACTCAGCACACTCTCGCCGCATGCAGCGCAGTAATCGCCGAAGACATCGGGAATTACAGTTGCCTCACCTTTATACTGGTATGGCATGTCATGCGCCTGTGCGACTAGCTCCGCTCCTCCACACATCGGGCATTTCATATCAAAGCTCCTTGAATGACACGATCAGCAGATCATCAATCACCATTAACTTGAGATAGACCCTACCAACTGTAGTTTGGGGGCGATAGACATCTTGCCAAAGGCGGTGATCATGGTAGGTCGTCATGCTTTTATAGAAATCCTTGACGGACAAGCCACGAACGATGTCGACGATGTCAAAGGGCCCTAAACCCAACGCCAGCGCTCCCTGCGTCGCCGATTGTGTTGTATTGACCTTGCCCTGGCTCAACAGCACTCGCACCCGATCGAGTGGGCAATTGAGGCGTTCTCTTTTCCATGAGAAATTAACCTTCCAGGTTAAATTTGGCTAATAGGTTATTCCAATAGCCCCCACCCGGAAGTCTGCCTCACCACCTGCCAGCGGCTACTGGCTCATTTGTCACCGCACATGATCGGCATGGGCTCCGCCGCAAACGCCAAGGGCTCGCGACGCCCGAAGTACAGGGCAGTGAGCAGCCCCACCATGCCCATGATCAGACAAAACCCGACACACACCCATGGGCTCCACGGCATCAAGGCGATCAGCGCCAGCGGCGTGGTACTGGCCCACAGGGCATAGGCGACGTTATACGTGAAGGAAATGCCCGACACTCGGATCTGCGCAGGGAACAGCCCGACCATCACCGACGGCACCACGCCCACCACGCCACAGCACAGCCCTGCCACGGCATAAGCCAGCCAGGTTGCGCCCCACTGGCCCACCAGGCTTGCATACAACACACCGATGCCCAGCGGCAGCAGCAGGCTGTAGATCATCAGCGCTCGCCAGGCGCCCAGGCGATCGACCAGCAGGCCGGCCAGCACACAACCGATATTAAGGAAGACAATGCCCGCACTGCTGAGGGCAAAGGTGTGCCCGGCAGTCATGCCAAAACGCTGTTGCATCACCGTCGGCGTGATCACCACCAGCACCACCACCGCCGACGTCAGCACACAGGTCAGCAGCGCCGCTGGGATCAGCGCCCGGCGATGCTCGCCCAGCACGCGCCGCAGCGGAAACGCCACCGGCTGCTCTTGGCGCTCGCGCAAGGCCAGGAACACGGGCGTTTCGCTGAGCCATCGGCGCAGCCACACGCC
Organism: Pseudomonas sp. B21-031; assembly: GCF_024748985.1. Classification (NCBI taxonomy): domain Bacteria; kingdom Pseudomonadati; phylum Pseudomonadota; class Gammaproteobacteria; order Pseudomonadales; family Pseudomonadaceae; genus Pseudomonas; species Pseudomonas sp. B21-031. The sequence continues at coordinate 4,111,110 of NZ_CP087181.1, forward strand.
TATCACGCCAAACACCCCACCCAGCAGGAAGGGGTAGCGCCAGGCATGGTCGAGAATTTCTTCAGGGGTGAACACCTGCGCCAGCAGCGTGGCCGTCAGTGCGCCCAGCAAGTAACCGAAGGTAAGCCCAGCCTGCAAGAAGCCCAGGGCGTAGCCTCGTCGCCCAGGTGGCGCATGCTCGGCGACGAACGTCCAGGCACTGGGCACTTCGCCCCCGACTGCCGCCCCCTGCAGAATGCGCAGCGCCAGCAGGATCAACGGCGCGGCATAGCCGATATCGGCGTACGTCGGCATTACACCGATCAGCAGGCATGGCAGGGCCATCATCAGGATGCTTAGGCTAAACACCCGCTTGCGCCCCAGATGATCGGCGAAATGCGCCATCAGGATGCCGCCCAGTGGCCGCGCCAGGTAACCAGTGACGAAGATCCCGAAGCTTTGCAGCAAGCGCAGCCATTCAGGCATCTCTGGCGGGAAAAATAGCTTGCTGAGGGTCAGGGCGAAGAACACGAAGATGATGAAATCGTAGATTTCCAGCGCGCCACCCAGTGCCGCCAGGCCCAAGGTCCGGTGGTCGCCACGGCTGAACCGTGGCGGGCGAGCGGTATCGATGGCAGTCATGGCAGAGTCCGCAGATCGGCAAAGGGCAAGAGGATAGCAAATAGCTGCCCCCTTGCCCCGCCCACATCGGCGCTAGCGGCTGAAGACCGTGTGCGCGAAGTTCACCCGCGGGCGCGGGCGCAGCGCGCTGGCGGGCACGGCAGCTGGCAGAGGAAGCTTGCCGACCAAAAGCGGCGTATCGATGATCGCCATGAACGATTCCAGTGCCTCGTTATCGGGCGCTTGCGGCAGGCTCACGCTGACGGACTGGCGCTCGGTTTGCGGTACCGAAGGCACTTGCAACTGCTGGGAGTGGTAAAGCAGGGCGTGCTGGATTTGCGTACTGACCCGGCAGAAGCGCGCCAGATCGACGCCGACGTGGCTGGCCAGTTCGATGTTGCCAAGCAACAGATGAAAAGGCTGCAAGGCAGATTGCACCAGGCGTTGCAGCTCCTCGAAGCTGTCCACGGGCGCAATTCGGTAATAGCCCAGGCCATTGAGCAACTTCTCCAGCTGCAAGCGCTGGCTGGGGTGCTCGTCGGCGATGAGGATGCGCAGGGTCTTGTTTGCCATGTTCGGACCTGGGCAGTTAGGTAATAAGGGACACTCCCTGACCATACTGCGCCAGTAACGGCAATCGCCAAAGCTTTGCCTGGCTGGGGTCTACCTAGATAGTTGTCGGGAAACCCGCAGAAATCAAGTCGATGCTTGACGGAATTTTCATTCCTCTTTCACCAGACTTTCAGGATTCCCACTCGCGCATGCGCACTCGGCAGTGCTTCATGGCATTGACGATGTGCTTTTCCACCACACTGCGGGACACCCCCAGGTGCTCGGCAATCTGCTGATGCGACAGGCCATCGAGCTTGCGCATCAGAAAGCAGTCGCGGCAGACCTTGCCCAGTTCATCCAGGGCGCGCTGCATCAGCGCCAGGCGCTGATCGAGCTGCATGTCGTGGGCGGGCGCCGGGCTGTGCCAGCGCTCGTCGCTGTCGAGCACCTCCAGTGGCTCGGCCTGGCGAACCTGATGCCGCCGGTGGCGGTCGACCACCAGGTTGAGCGCCGTGCGGTACAGAAAGGCACGCGGGTGCTCGATCCGTTCCGCATCGGTGCGCTCCAGCACCCGCAGATACGCATCGTGCGCAACATCTTCGGCCGCCTGACGACTGCCCAGGCGCGCGGAAAGGAAGCCCACCAGTTCGCGATAGTAATGTTCCACGACGTTACCTGAGAGGGCCCTGCTGCTTTTTCTGAAAGCCATTTCCCAAAGCTGTGCAGGACCGAAGTGATGTCAACGTGCGATCTTACAAATTATAATTATTCTCAGCAACACGACTTCCTCCTGCCCTGTACGCTAAATCCCGCCCGCTAGCCTTCGTCTATTTGGCACCTCAGTGCGCGCCGCTTTTGCGCTGCGCGTAGCCTTCACTCCTGGCTGGAAGTCTGCATGCGACGTTTACCCCACCCCCGCCGTCGGCTACTGCTCAGTGCCTTGGCCCTGCTGAGCCTGGGCAGTTTGCTGGCCTGGAAGACCCTGCCCTTTGGCGCGCAGCCGATCAGCACGGTCGCCGTCACCCGTGCCGATATCGAAAGCAGCGTGACCGCCCTGGGCACCCTGCAGCCGCGGCGCTACGTCGACGTAGGCGCACAGGCTTCCGGGCAGATCCACAAGCTGCACGTTGAAGCCGGTGACCAGGTACGCAAAGGCCAACTGCTGGTCGAGATCGACCCGTCCACCCAGCAAGCCAGGCTCGATGCCGGGCGTTACTCGATCGACAACCTCAAGGCGCAACTGGCCGAGCAACGTGCACAGTTTCAACTGGCCCAACAGCAGCTCAAGCGCCAGCGTGACCTGGCTGCCGCCGGTGCGACCCGTGACGAAGACGTGCAGACGGCCCATGCCCAGCTCAAGGTAACTCAGGCCCGCATCGACATGTTCCAGGCGCAGATTCGACAGGCCCAGGCTAACCTGCGCAGTGACGAGGCAGAACTGGGCTACACGCGTATCTATGCGCCCATGGACGGCACCGTGGTCGCGGTCGATGCCCGAGAAGGCCAGACCCTCAACGCCCAACAGCAGACCCCTCTGATCCTGCGCATCGCCAGGCTTTCGCCCATGACCGTCTGGGCCCAGGTGTCGGAAGCCGACATCGGCAAGGTCAAGCCCGGCATGACCGCTTACTTCACCACCTTGGCCGGCGGCAAGCGCCGCTGGACCAGCACGGTTCGGCAGATTCTACCGATCCCGCCCAAACCGCTGGACCAGAGCAGCCAGGGCGGCGGCAGCCCGACCAGCGCCACCAATGGCACCACCGGCAGCCAGGTGGTGCAGTACACCGTGCTGCTGGATGTCGACAACCCGGACGGCGCCCTGATGGCTGAGATGACCACGCAGGTGTTCTTTGTCGCCGGCCAGGCCAGCCAAGTGCTGACCGTGCCGCTTGCCGCACTGGACGACAACAATGGCTTGCGCCTCGCCCGGGTACTCAACAGCAAAGGCGAAGTGGAACAGCGCCAGGTCCAGACCGGCCTGAGCGACCGGCTGCGGGTGCAGGTACTTGACGGCCTCAGCGAAGGCGAGCGCCTGGTGATCGGCGCCCCCAGCGTCAGCGGAGGTTGAATGACTACGCCCCTGATCGAACTGATGGACATCCGTAAATCCTACGGCGGCGTCGACACACCCAAGGTCGACATCCTCCAAGGCATCAGCCTGAGCATCCACCCCGGCGAGTTCGTCGCCATTGTCGGCGCATCCGGCTCCGGCAAATCGACGCTGATGAACATCCTCGGCTGCCTCGACCGGCCAACCGCTGGCAGCTACCACTTTGCGGGCAAGGACGTGGCCGAGCTGGACAGCGACGAACTGGCCTGGTTACGCCGTGAAGCCTTTGGCTTCGTCTTCCAGGGCTACCACCTGATCCCCTCGGGCTCGGCCCAGGAGAACGTCGAGATGCCGGCCATCTATGCCGGTATCGCCGCCAGCGAGCGGCACGCGCGCGCCACCGCCCTGCTCACCCGCCTGGGCCTGGCCAGCCGCACGGGCAACCGCCCGCACCAGTTGTCCGGCGGCCAGCAACAGCGCGTATCGATTGCCCGGGCACTGATGAACGGTGGCCACATCATCCTCGCCGACGAACCTACCGGCGCGCTCGACAGCCACAGCGGCACCGAGGTCATGGCGCTGCTCGACGAACTGGCCAGCCAGGGCCATGTAATCATCCTGATCACCCACGACCGCGAAGTAGCAGCGCGGGCGCAGCGGGTCATTGAAATTCGCGATGGCCTGATCATCAGTGATTCGGCCGCCGAGCAGCCACCGCCCCCCACACGCCAAGGGCTGCAGGCCGACGACCTGCGCCAGCGCCTGGGCCGCGGTGCCACCCTGCGCGGGGCCTGGAAAGGTGAACTGATCGAAGCCCTGCAGGCCGCCTGGCGGGTGATGTGGGTCAACCGTTTTCGCACCGCCCTGACCCTGCTCGGCATCATCATCGGGGTAGCCTCGGTGGTGGTCATGCTCGCCGTCGGCGAAGGCAGCAAGCGCCAGGTCATGGCGCAAATGGCGGCGTTTGGCTCGAGCGTGCTCTACCTCAATGGCAAGCCGGCATCCCTGGGTGAGCAGGCCGGCACCATCACCCTCGACGACGTCGCGGCCATCGGCGAGCTGCCTCAGGTCAAGCACGTCATGCCGGTGATCGGCGACAAACTGATGGTGCGCCACGGCAACAACAGCCAACAGTTCTATGTCGGCGGCAACAACATCTGGTTCCCGGAGATCTTCAACTGGCCGGCGGTCGAGGGCACCTTCTACACCGAGGCCGACGAAGCCAGTGCCGCGCCTGTGGCGGTGATCGGCCAGAAGGTGCGGGAAAAGATGCTCGACCCTGCGCGCGACCCGCTGGGGCAGTACATCCTGATCGGCAATGTGCCCTTCCAGGTCGTCGGCATTCTCGCCGGTAAAGGCGCCAGCTCCGGCGACCAGGACAGCGACGGGCGAATCGCGGTGCCTTACTCAGCCGCGGCTATCCGCCTGTTCGGCCAGCGCGACCCAAACTACATCGCCGTCGCCGCGCACGACTCCTCCCAGGTCAACGAAGCGGAAGTGGCCATCGATCACCTGCTGCGCCAGCGTCATCAGGGCCGTCAGGATTTCGAGCTGACCAACGACGCGGCACTGATCCAGGCCGAGGCACGCACGCAGAACAGCCTGTCGCTGATGCTGGGCGCGATCGCGGCAATTTCGTTGTTGGTGGGCGGCATCGGGGTGATGAACATCATGCTCATGACCGTGCGCGAGCGTACGCGTGAAATTGGCATTCGCATGGCCACGGGCGCGCGCCAGCGCGACATCCTGCGGCAGTTTCTCAGCGAGGCCGTGATGCTGTCGATGGTTGGCGGCGTGGCCGGCATCGTCCTGGCCCTGGCCATCGGCGGCAGCCTGATGCTGGCCGAGGTTGCCGTAGCCTTCGCCCTGCCGGCCATATTCGGCGCGTTCGCCTGCGCTGTCGTCACCGGCATCGTGTTCGGCTTCATGCCGGCCCGCAAAGCCGCCCGACTCGACCCGGTCAAAGCCCTTACCAGCGAATAATCCATGACCTTGCCAAGCCGTATCAGCCTGTTGACCTTGTGCCTGAGCCTCGCCGCCTGCAGCACGCCGCCCACGCCTGACAGTGGGATTGCCGCGCCGCACGCCTGGCAGGGTGAGGCCGCGCCGCCCTCCACCCAGCTGCCGCAAGCACAGTGGTGGCGAGCGTTTGCCAGCAGCGAGCTGGACCGCCTGGTCGAGCGCGCCCGGCTCAACGCCTATGACCTCGCGGCCGCCACGGCGCGTGTGCGCCAGGCCCAGGCCCAGGCGGTCATCGCTGGCGCGCCATTGCTGCCCGAACTGAACCTGGGTCTGGATGGCAGCCGCCAGCGGCTGTTGAAGGGTGAAGGCAACGACCAACTGGACGTCAGCAGCAGCGAACGCACCAGCACCTCGTTCGACCTGAAACTCAGCGCCAGTTACGAGATTGATTTCTGGGGTGGCCTGCGCGCAGCACGGGCCAGCGCCTTGCGCAGCCTTGATGCCAGCCGCTTCGACCGGCAGACAGTCGAGCTGACCTTGGTCAGCGCCGTTGCCGACAGCTACCTGCAAGGCCTGGCCCTGGAAGCGCAACTTAACATCGCCCGGCTCAACCTGCGCAATGCCCGTGACGTGCTGGGCCTGGTCGAAGCCCGCCAGCGCATCGGCTCGGCCACACGCCTGGAACTGGCCCAGCAGCGCAGCCTGGTGGCCGCCCAGGAACGGCAAGTGCCGTTACTCGAGCAGCAGTGGCAAGACAGCCGGGTCACCTTGGCGACGCTGCTCGGCGACCCGGTCCAGGCCCTGCCGCCCAGCCGTGAAGCATTCGATGCGCTGCAGTGGCCGTCCATTGGCAGCGGCGTCCCCAGCGAACTGCTGGCCCGTCGCCCCGACATCGCCGCCGCCGAAGCACGGCTGGCGGCGGCCAGCGCCAACGTGCAGGTGGCCAGGGCGGCGATGCTGCCCAAGCTGACACTGGGGGCCAACCTGGGCAGTGGCGCCAATACCTTTGCTCATGTGCTCGACAGCTCTTTTTATACCCTCAGCGCCGGGCTGGTCGCGCCGATCTTCAATAACGGCCGGCTGCGCGCTTCTCGCGATCTGGCCGAGGCCCAGCAAGCTGAATTGCTGGAGACTTACCGGGGCAGCATCCTGGCCGGTTTCGCCGATGTCGAGAAAGCGCTCAATGCCATTCACGGCGTCGACCGCCAGCGCCGGTGGCAGGACGAGGAGGTACAGGAGGCGCGCCTGGCTTTCGAGCTGGCCCAACAGCGCTATGGCGCGGGCGCCGAGACCCTGCTCAGCGTGCTTGAAACCCAGCGCACCCTGTACCTGGCCCAGGATCAGCAGGCGCAGCTACGCTTGGCACGGCTGCAAGGGAGTGTGGCGCTGTACAAGGCGTTGGGGGGTGGGTGGAAGGTTGAGCGGTAGTGTAGGGCGATGGATTTGCTGCGGGTTTAAGATCGAGCGCCGCCCGCGCGGCGCTTCGCAGCACAAGGCTGCTCCTACATCTGTTTCGGGCCAATTAGTCCTGGGCTATTGGCGCTCGGCCCTTGGGCGGCGCTCGATCTAAAACCCACCGAAAATCCCTCGCCCTACACCCCAGGCCCCACCATCACGATCAAAGCGACCGCTGCGCCACCTTCAGATTGCGCGCATACCAAGGCCGCTGGGGCACCTTCGGCCGTAACTTGCCGAACAGGTCTTCATCGCTGTAGATGATGCGCAAAGCCAGCTTCATCGTCTCTGGGTCCATCTCGACGCTGCGCCCCGGCCGCAAGCCCGGCACCGTCGAGCACCCATGGGTGTCAGGCCCTAGCCAAGGGTCCGCCACTTCGACCCAGCGCCCCGGCGCAAACCAAGGCACGCCATTGATTTCCAGGCGCCGCACTTCGCCAGGGTGAACCCGCTCATGGGCGCGGAACCAGTCCTCGATGCGGTCATCGATCCAGCCATGAAAGTGCCAGAACACCGGGTTCACATGGGATGAAAACGGGTCACCCAGAAAGTCGTTTTCGGCCGCAAACCAACGCGCTGCAAAGTCGTCAGGCGTGCGCGCCGTCGGCACTGGCATGCCGTTGGCCGGGTCACGCGGCACCGAGGCCCAGCGCATGTGCAGCCAGTCATGCAGGCCCAGCTCCACCTCTGAACCGAATTGGCCCAGGGTCAGTGTGCTCAGGTAGTCCGGGTCGCTGTAACGCGACTCCCATACCTGGAAATTGCCATAGTAGGTATCCGGGTTCTTGATGTCGCGTACCCACTGGGTGTAATCCGCATCACCACTCGCCAACCAAGTGGGCGGCAAGGCGTTGCCGTCATGGTTGTCCCAATAGCGTGCGAACCCGGCACGGTCGCGCTCGAGCTCCGGCTGAGGCTGCGGAAACCGCGTCCATGAAGGCAGGTCCTGCAAGGCCCGGGCACTGCCAAGCATGTGCCGGTGCATGAAAAAGAAATCCTCACCCGAGCCGTTGCGGTCCTTGTGCCGGCCGCGCGCGTCACGCTCCCGATCACGCGGCCCCGGCTGCCAGCCCAGGCCGCGCAGAGCGGCTTGCTTGTCTTTATCCAGCTTGTGCCATTTGTCACGCGAGGCATGCCACAACTGGTGGAACAGTCGGTGCTCCGGAGTGATCAGCCAGGCCAGCAGTTGCGGGCTTAACGGCGTGCGCTCGCGCGCCTCGGGGAAGGTGTGTTTCAGTGCCAGAAAGTGGTTGTCTTGCACCGGCAACGACAACGCTCGGTCCAGTGGCGCAATGCGCCCGTTGAGGGTTGCAGGCCCGGCATTGCCGAAGCGGCCCCAGACCTCGTCGATGACGATATGGCATTCGTAGCGGGCTTGCGTTTCACCTGGCTGGCTCGACAACAAGCGCCAGCGCAAGGTGCCCGGTTTGTCTGCCAGCAGGTCGCCCACCACGCGGTAGCGCGGCTGTTCATCGCTGCGTAGGCGCTCGGGGGTGTCCAGGTAGCCGCGCAACGCCCGCCCACTGGGCGCAACATCCAGGAACAACTCCAGCTCGCCTTCAGGCAACCCTTGCAGGCCTGAGTCCTTGCCATGCAAGGTCCAGCGCCAGATCCCGCGCAAGGTGTCACCCAACTGCTGCAGGTGCGTATCAGCCAGTTCGACGACCGCCTCGCCGGGGGTTTCCGGAAACGCCTCGGCGGCTCGCTGGCGCTGTACATACAACGCACCGGGCACCACCACGCCCGTCAATGCCACACCGGCGATGAACCCGCGTCGAGAAATCGTCATTGCAACTACCTGTGCATTCATTGCGGCCGTGGAGCACAGCCCGTCCAAGGCTAGAACGTTGTCCACACCGCGAAATTTACCGCCGCCGACGCAGGGGCGCCGCCACGGCTGGCTAAATTTCCGCAGGGTGGGCTCGTTCACTCCAGGTAGCGGCGGCCTCTGTGCCCATCCCTCGACGGTGAACCTACTGAGACCAAGATGACGACTCCACGCTGGAAAAAAGCCCTGTTCATCAGCCTGGCCGCGGCCGTGACCGCAGGTGCCGGCTTTGCCGCCTGGCACTATTTCACTACACCGGCCGGCTACTCCAGAGAGGTGGTGCGCCAGGCCAACGACCTGCAGGAACGCATCATCTCGTTCGACAGCCATGTCACCCTGCCGCTGACTTTCGGCACTGAGGGCAGCGAGGCCGACAAGGATGGCAATGGCCGCTTCGACCTGGCCAAGGCCGCCCGCGGGCGGCTGTCTGGCGCCGCGCTGACGATCTTCGCCTGGCCCGAATCGTGGACCGGCGACGATGGCCCGCACCGGCCGACCGCAGGCTTCGTCGAAGCCGCCCGCCACACCCAGGACGTGCGCTACAACGCCATCGACGCCATGGTCCGCGACTTCCCCGAACAGGTCGGTATCGCCTACACACCGCAAGACATGCGACGCCTGCACGGCGAAGGCAAGTTCGCGGTGTTCCTCAGCATGCTCAATGCCTATGCCCTGGGCGACGATATCGACCAGCTCGACCGCTGGGCCGCCCGTGGCGTGCGCATGTTCGGCTTCAGCTACGTGGGTAACAACAGCTGGGCCGACTCTTCGCGCCCGTTGCCGTTCTTCAATGACACCGCCGATGCTTTGGACGGCCTTTCGCCGGTTGGCAAACGCGCCGTACAGCGGCTTAACGACCTGGGGGTGATCATCGATGTGTCGCAGATGTCGAGCAAGGCACTGGCCCAGGCGGTCAGCCTCAGCCGCGCACCCGTGGTGGCGTCGCACTCTGCGCCACGCGCCATGGTCGACATTGCCCGCAACCTGTCCGACAAGGAAATGCAACTGATCAAGGACAGCGGCGGCGTGATTCAACTGGTGGCCTTCTCCACCTACCTAAAGCCACTGAGCGCGAAAACCCAGGACAAACTCAACGCTCTGCGCGCCCGCTACGACTTGCCGCCGCTGGCCAACCTCAACTACGCGCTGATGCCGGGTGACCCGGTCATCGCCGGTTGGCCGGAGCAGAAGGTGGGCCAGTACGCCAACGCGTTGTACGGCATCCTCGACGAAGAGCCACCGGCCACGCTCAAGGACTTCGGCGACGCCATCGACTACACGGTGCGCAAGGTCGGTATCGACCATGTGGGGCTGAGCTCGGACTTCAATGAGGGCGGCGGCATTGACGGCTGGCACGACGCAAGCGAAGCGCGCAACGTCACCGCCGAACTGATCACCCGAGGGTACTCCGAGGCCGATATCGCCAAGCTCTGGGGCGGCAACTTCCTGCGGGTGTGGGAGCAGGTCCAGCACGCCGCGCAACCCGCCACCACTTCGTCCCGATAACCCTGCGAGCGCCTTCATGAACGACCGCCGTACCTTCCTCAAACAGGCAGGCCTGCTGGCCGCCGCCCTGCCCTTGGCCAGCCAGTTGCTGCCGGGCGCTCAGGCAGCGCCATTGCCAGCCGCTGGCAGCGACGCCTGGGCCGCCTTTCGCGGCCTGTTCGACCTGGACCCCGCCTACGCGCACTTCGCCAACTTTCTGATCACGTCACACCCAAAGCCGGTACGCGAGGCCATCGAGGCCCTGCGTGCGAGCTTCGACCGCCACCCGGCGCGCAGGGTTGACTGGGACAGCCAGGCGGAGTGGAAGCACGAGGCCGCAGTGCGAGAATGGGCCGGTCGCTACCTCGAGGTAAACCCACGACAGATCGCCCTGACCGGCAGCACCACGGAAGGCCTGGGCCTGATCTATGGCGGCCTGAAGCTTGCACCTGGGCAGGAAATTCTCACCACCGTGCACGAACATTCGGCGGCGCGCCAGACGATGAGTTTCCGCACTGCCCGCGATGGCACGCCGGTACGCCGCTTGCGCCTGTTCGAGACCCCGTCACAGGTCAGCACCGACCAGGTACTCGGCACCCTGGCTGCGGCCATCAGCGCCAAGACCCGGGTACTGGGCATGACCTGGGTCCATTCCGGCAGTGGTGTGAAGCTGCCGGTGGGCGAGATTGGCGCACTGGTGCGCGAGGTCAATCGCCAGCGCGACGAGAAGGACCACATTATTTACGTGATCGACGGTGTGCATGGCTTTGGCGTCGAGGACATGCGCTTTGCCAACCTGAACTGCGACTACTTCATCGCCGGCACCCACAAGTGGATGTTCGGACCACGTGGCACCGGGATCATCTGCGCGGCCTCCATCGAGCTCAAGCAGCTGAACCCGACCATTGCGACGTTTTCCGAGAATGAAGACTTCGCCACCATCATGACTCCAGGCGGCTACCACGCCTTTGAGCACCGCTGGGCGCTGGGCAAGGCCTTTGAACTGCACCTGCAGCAGGGCAAGGCGAATATCCAGGCGCGTATTCATGGGCTCAATGACTACCTCAAGCAGCGTCTTGAGGCGGTTGAAGCGGTCGAACTGGTGACGCCGCGCAGTGCCCAGTACTCGGCTGGATTTACCTTTTTCAGGGTCAAGGGCCAGGATGCGGATGACGTGGCCGGGTATCTCAACAGCCAGCGCATTGTCGTCGACGCCGTGTCGCGTGATGCTGGGCCGGTGGTGCGTACCGCGCCTGGGCTGCTGAACACCGAGGCCGAGATCGACCGCTTGGTCGATGTGCTAGGGCGGCGGGTGAGTTGATCTTGAAGAATGCGGGGGCGCGAAGCGGCCCCAGCGATTCCAACCTTAACTCACCCCCCAACCTTCTTCAGCCAGCCCCTCACATCCTGATAAATCTCCCCCACCTGCCCCACGATCCCGGACATGCGCAAGAAGTCATGGGTCAGCCCCTCGACCCGTGCAAACGTCACCTCGGTTCCCCCCGCCACCAGCCAGTCTCGGTAGGCAAGCCCTTCGTCATGCAACGGATCGTACTCGGCCACGAACAGGTACGCCGGCGCCAACGGCTCGCGCACCGTCGACAGCAAGGGCGACACACGCCAGTCCAGACGCTGCCCCGGCTGCGGCGCGTAGTGCTGGTAGAACCACTCCAGGGTAGGCGTTTCCAGCAGGTAGCCCTCGGCATGCTCGCGGTGAGAGTCGCGCTGGCAGGAAATGTCTGTCACCGGGTAGAACAGCAACTGCGCCAGTGGCTTGAACGCCAGCGCTTCAGGCTGCTCGACAGCCGTGATGGCCAGCACAGCGGCCAGGCTGGCACCGACGCTGTCCCCGGCCACCACCACCCGGCGGTTGTCCAGGCCCAGCGCCCCAGCCTGCTCTGCCAGCCAGTTGGCGGCATCCAGCACATCGTGCAGCGCGACCGGAAACTGCTGCTCCGGCGCCAAACGGTAGTCCGGCGCCAGCACCGCGAACTCACCCATGGCTGCCAGGCGGCGGCACACCGAATCATGCGAGTCGAGGCTGCCCACCACATAACCACCACCGTGCAGGTAGAAGATCACCGGCTGCAAGGCATCGCCTGCGTCGCCCGTGCGGTACAACCGTGCTGGCAGGCTGGCGCCATCGCGCGCCGGGACCTGCAGCTCGCTCACCGCCACGCTGCCGGGCGGGCTTGGGTCGAGCACTTGCGAACTGCCCTCGAACTCCGCCCGGGCCTGGGCCACGTCCATCGCGTGCATGGGCAGGCTTCTGCCCGTCAACCGGCCAAATTCGACCAGTTCCAGAAATCCCGCCAGATCAGGGTGCAATGCCATGTCGGATCCTTGCTTGAACAATATGACTGCTGTCCCTACGGGACGTATAAGGCCCAGCGAAAATTAGCCGTAAACGACGCTAAATCGATGGCGGACACACTCGTTATCCCTGCACAACGAAATCCCGTCAGAGGCTAACCGTGGACCTTCAGAGCATCCTCAGCAAACTGTTCGCCAACGCCCATGCCGTCGGCATCGAAGGCGTGTTTCAGTTCGTCTTCGGCCACGACCGGGCCTTCTGGTCGGAAGTGCGCGACACCAGCCGCACCGGCGCAGGCCGGCACAGCACCCCGGATGTCACCATCGAAGTGGCCGAGCGCGACTTCCTCGGCATCATGGGCGGCACGGCCAACGTCGAGGAGCTGTTCGCCAGCGCACGCCTGAAGATCACCGGCAACATGGGCCTGGCCACCTTGCTGCCGCAAATCATCAACAACGCCCGCAAAGGCGCGGCACCGACCAAGGTGGCGATGAACCAGCGCTACCCAACGCCGGCACGCCTCAGCGAGCGGGTCTCGGCCGCGCTGCCGGTGCAGCGCGAGGTGCAGCGCATTGCCCGGGCAGACATGCCCCTGCAACGGTTTCAAAGCGACTACCTGGCGCAAGGCATACCGGTGGTGCTCAGCGATGCCCTGCAGGACTGGCCGCTGTTCACCATGGGCCGCGAAGCGTCACTTGAGCATTTCGCCGAGCTGCAAGGCATTACCCGGCACGGTGACTACGTCAAGAAAACCTTTTCTACCGACCGCGATTTCCGCTCGACCTCCATGGCCGATTTCATCGCCTCGCTGGACACCCCGGCCAAGCCTGGCGAAACGCCAGCCTACATGGGCAACAACATCGTCCCGGAAAAACTCCTGACCCTGATCCGCTTTCCGGACTACTTCGAGCGCCAGCGCTTCATCTCGCCACGCATCTGGATCGGCCCCAAGGGCACCCTGACGCCCCTGCACCGCGACGACACCGACAACCTGTTCGCACAGGTGTGGGGGCAGAAGTCGTTCATCCTGGCTGCGCCCCACCACCGTGCGGCGCTGGGCACCTGGTCGACCAGCCCCAAGGGTGGCCTGGACGGCTGCGATTTCAACCCCGACGCACCGGACTACCAGCGCTTCCCGGCAGCGCGTGACGTGCCGTTCCTGCGCGTGGTGCTGCAGGCCGGTGACCTCTTGTTCCTGCCTGAAGGCTGGTTCCACCAGGTACAGTCCGTGTCCACGTCGTTGTCGGTGAACTTCTGGGTGAATTCCGGGCGCGGCTGGTAGCCGCCTGTGCGGGGTTAATTTGCTGTGGCGTCGGCTCGTTCTTTGAGAAACCGCTTGCAAGAGGACTCCCGCATGGCCACCCAACCCGCCTGTCCCAGGCGCTTCAGCAAGGCTTGCGCCAGCTGGTCAAAGGCCGCTCGCCGAGCACCAGCGCCTACCGCGTGTTCGACCTGGTGCTGGCCCGGCGCATCAGCCTCAGCCCGTCACTGACACGCCTGGTCTTCAACGGCCCCGATGTTGCCCAGATGTGCACCTTGGCCCCTGACCAGCGCGTGAAGCTGTTCTTCCCGGCCCCCGATGGCTCGCTGCCGAGCCTGCCGAACGAGCTGCACTGGAAGGCCGCGCACGGCGCCCTGCCGCCGGCCCAACGCCCACCGATGCGTACCTACACCATTCGAGACTTGCGCCGGGAAGCCCTGGAGGTCGATGTCGATTTCGTGCTGCACGGCGTCAACGGGCCTGCCTCGGCCTGGGCCACCCACGCCCAGGTGGGCGACGGCCTGCAAATGGTTGCCCCTAATCTGGCCTATGCCGGCGACCCGGGCGGTTATGAATGGAAGCCGCCGCAAGGCGTACGTAAGGTCTTGCTGGTAGGCGATGAAACGGCGCTACCGGCCATCGCCGGCATTCTTGAGCAATTGGCCAACCTGCAGCCCGAGCTCGCGGTGCAAGCCTTTATCGAGGTACCTCTGGAGGCCGACTGCCTGGCACTGCGCCACAGCGCCGCCGCCCACGTGCACTGGCTGCCCCGCGAGCTGCTGCATTGCGAGCATGGCCAGGCCATGCAGCATGCCGTGCGCGAGCTGGCCGACCTGCCCAATGGCAGCGCCGCACCCCGGCTGAAACTGGAAGAGGTGGACATCGACACGCGCATCTTGTGGGAACAGGCCAGCACACGCCACAGCGCATTCCATGCCTGGGTGGCGGGCGAGTCGGCGACGGTGATGGATATCCGCCGGTACTTGATCAAGGAACGCGGATTGCCGCGAGACAGCCTGACGCTGATGGGGTATTGGCGGGCCGGGCGCACATTCGACTGATGGGGTAATGCTGGGGGCGCTGTGCGCCCCAATCGCCGGCAAGCCGGCTCCCACAGGGTTCCTCACAAGGTCTGAGCCTGCGCAGTTACTTGTGTGGGCTTGCCCGCGAAGAGGCCGGAACAAGCACCACAAGACAGTTGCTACCAAAGCTCGCGCCGAACCCGGTGGGAGCCGGCTTGCCGGCGATTGGGCCGCAAGGCGGCCCCGGTAATGATCAGACAGCTGCCCTGAGGGCTTCGGCAAACCGCTGCGCCACGTCGTCGATCTGCTCGCCACTGATGATCAACGGCGGCAGGAAGCGCACCACCGCGCCATGGCGCCCACCCAGCTCCAGGATCAGGCCGCGCTTGAGGCACTCACGCTGCACCTTCGGCGCAAGCTCACGATTGGCCAGAGGGTGACCAAGGGCATCGCGCTGGCCCTGCGGGTCGACCAGCTCCACCCCAAGCATCAGCCCACGCCCACGGACATCACCCAGTTGCGGGTAATCCCGCTGCAGGTGAAGCAAATGCTGACGCAGGCGCTGGCCCATGGCCTCGGCATGCTCGGCCAGGCGATGTTCGACCAGGTAATTAATCACCGCAGAACCTGCGGCCATGGCCATCTGGTTGCCACGGAAGGTGCCGGCATGGGCGCCCGGCTTCCAAGTGTCCAGCCAGTCGCGGTACACCACCACCGCCAGCGGCAGGCTGCCGCCGATTGCCTTGGACAAGGTCACCACGTCCGGCACGATGCCGGCATGTTCGAAGGCGAACATCCGCCCGGTACGGGCGAAGCCGCTCTGGATCTCGTCGACGATCAGCGCCACCCCGGCTTGCTCGGTGATCCGCCGCACGCCCTTGAGCCACTCGATGTCGGCCGGGATCACCCCACCCTCGCCCTGCACCACTTCAAGAATCACTGCAGCCGGCAGCGGCACACCGCTTTCAGGGTCGAGCAGCAGGTTTTCCAGGTAATGCAGGTTAGCCTTCACTCCCGCTTCGCCACCCAGGCCGAACGGGCAACGGTAGTCGTACGGGTACGGCATGAACTGCACACCGTTGCCCAGCAAGGCGCCCAGCGGCTGCTTGGGCCCGTGGCTGCCCATCAGGCTCAGCGCACCTTGGCTCATGCCATGGTAGGCACCTTGGAAGGCCAACACGGTGCTGCGCCCCGTGGCCCCGCGCACCAATTTCAACGCCGCTTCAACGGCATCGGTCCCGGTCGGGCCGCAAAACTGCACCTTGGCTTCCCGGCGCAGCGCCTCGGGCAGCACGCCGAACAGGTCCTGAACAAAGCGGTCCTTGACCGGCGTGGTCAGGTCGAGGGTGTGCAGCGGCAGTTCGTCGGCCAGTACACGCTGGATCGCCTCGATCACCACCGGGTGGTTATGGCCCAGGGCCAAGGTGCCGGCACCGGCCAGGCAGTCGATGAACTGACGGCCTTCGACATCTTCGACATGGATCCCACGGGCGCGTTTGAGCGCCAGGGGGATGCGCCGCGGGTAGCTGCGGGCGTTGGATTCCTGTTGCTGCTGGCGTTGCAGCAAGGGCGAATCGGTGAACGCGTACAGGGGTTGCGGCGAACTGGCCGGCAAGACCTGGGCAAAGCTGGAAGCGGTCGACATGGGTAGATCCTCGCAAGCAAGCGAAAGTGCCCCGCCACGCCCCTGTAAGCAGATGTGTGCGGGTAGTTGTCGCTTGGAGAACGCTTCAGCGCAAGGAGGATTTAGCGGTTGTTGTGGGATTTTTACAGCCTGGGCAGGCCTATAGACCGGCCCAGGCCAAGCAGGTCAACGCCCCGAACGCGCCGGTACCTGCAACAGCACGCGCAAGCCATCGCTACGGCTGTCGAAACGCAGGCTGCCGGCACAGCGCTGGACGATTGCCTGGACGATCGCCAAGCCCAACCCACACCCGCCACTCTGGCCGTTGCGCCAGAAACGCTCGGTCAGGTGCTGCAGGTCCGCTTCGGCAATGCCCGGCCCGTGGTCGCGTACCATGAACCCCACCTGGCCGTCAGTCATCTGCACCTCCAGCTCCACTGCGCTTTCGCCACCATGGCGCAGGGCGTTGTCCAGCAGGTTGCGCAAGGCCGCAACTGCCAGCGGCGCGGGCATGCCCAGGTAGATTTGCGTGGCCTCCTCGGGCAGGCGCAATACGATGCGCCGGTTATCGCCACCGCCGGCATCCTGCACCGCCTGGCGGGCGACCTGCTCGGCGCTGCACTGCACGCCATCCTCGAACGACAGGCTGCCTTCCACACGCGCCAGCATCAGCAGTTGCTCAAGCGTGCGGTGCATGCGGTCGGTACCTTGCTCGGCATGCTCCAGTGCCTGTTCACGCACCGCGCCGTCGGTCATCCGCGCCACCTGCAGGTGAGTCTTGATCGCCGTCAGCGGGCTGCGCAGCTCGTGGGCGGCGTCATCGGTCAGGCGCCGTTCGCGCTCGATGGTTTGGGCGATCCGCAGGAACAACTGGTTCTGCGTGTCCAACAGCGGCTGCAGCTCGCTGGGCAGGCCCGCCACCTGCAGGGGTTCGACGCTGTCAGCGCGCCTTCGACGCAAGGCATCGCGCATCCGGTTGAGCGGCTCCAGGCCCTTGCCCAAGCCGATCCACAACAGGCCGAGGCTGCCGAGCAATGCCATCAGCACCGGCGCCGAGGCGGCCAGCAGGATCGACTGGTTGAGGGCCTCACGCTCCATGTGGCGGTCGGCGGTGGTGATGCGCACATCGCCGTGGTTATAGGTGAACGTACGCCACAACGCGCCGTCGATGGTCTGGTCACGGAAACCGCTGCGCTGGTCATCCATGGCGCCATCATGCTTGTGGTTGCTGGCCAGGATCTCCCCGCGCAGCGAGCTTACCTGGCACGCCATACCATCCGGCACGCTGAACTGGTCGGCGGAAAAGTGCGCGTCCTCGCCCTTGGCCGCCAGCGGCTGCGGCAACTGGTCGATCAGCCCGGCCACCATACGTGCCGAGGCCACCAGGCGCTGGTCGAGGGAAAACATCATCTGCTGGCGCAGGTCGCGCAGCATCCACGCGGCAGCCAGTACCCAGATAATCACGAAAGCGCTGCCCAGGATCAGGCTCAGGCGTACCCGCAGGCTCATGAAGCCGCCTCTCCCGGTGCTTGCGCCGGGCCAAGCCGGTAGCCCAGGCCGCGCACGGTCTCGACGATACCGTTGCCAAGCTTGCGGCGCAGGTGGTGGATATGCACGTTGAGGGCGTTGCTTTCGACCTCGTCGCTGAAGCCGTAGACGCAGTCCTTCAACTGCTCGCTGGACAGCACCCGCCCAGGGTTCTGCAGCAATGCCTGGAGCAGCGCCTGCTCACGACGGGACAGATCGACCGGCTGCCCGGCCAGGAAGGCTTCGCAGCTGCTAGGGTCGTAACGCAGCGGCCCATGCTCGATGACATTCACCGCGCGCCCGGCCACCCGGCGCAGCAGGGTGTGCAGGCGCGCTGCCAGCTCGCGCAGGTCGAACGGCTTGAGCAGGTAGTCGTCGGCACCGGCTTGCAAGCCATCGACCCGGTCGGTAACCGCATCGCGGGCGGTGAGCACTAGCACAGGCAGAGTCTCGCCCTGCTGGCGCAAGCGCCGCAACAGCTTGAGGCCATCCTCGTCGGGCAGGCCGAGGTCGAGGATCATCACATCGAACTGCGCGGCCTGGAGCATCGCCCGCGCACCTGCGGCATTGGCTACCCGGTCCACGGTCAGGCCCTGGGCGGTGAGGCCGGCGCAGATGCCACTGGCGATCAGGTCATCGTCCTCGCAGAGCAGAACGTGCATGGTGGGGGCTCCGGGGTAAGTGAGGCAGATACTGCACCACGGGTGGATTAAGTGGGGATTATGGACCTTGAGCGTGCGTTTAGGGGGGATGTAGGACCGGGTTAACCTTGGGTTAATCGACCCAGGCCAGCATGGCCCACTTCATCGTATAGCCAAGGCGAAGACATGCGCGCCCTCTTTCTGTTCCTGGCCCTCTTGCTGGCCGGCCCCCTGCAAGCCAACCCGTTCGAGGTCAAATCCGACTTCCTGCCGGTCGACCAGGCCTTTGTCCTAACCCACGACCGCCAGCCCGACGGCCAGATGCGCCTGTTCTTCCAGATCAAGCAAGGCTACTACCTGTACCAGAAGCGCCTGAAGTTCGACGGCCTGAGCCCCGAGCAGCAGCCACAGCTGCCCCCCGCGCTCAACCACCATGACGAATTCTTCGGTGACAGCGCGGTGTACCGCGACCAGCTCGAACTGTTAGTCCCCGCCAGTGCGCAAGGCCAGCTACGCCTGGGCTGGCAAGGCTGTGCCGACGCCGGCCTATGCTATCCGCCGCAGACCACCGCCATCGACCTGGGCGGCAACGTGGCCCCCGCCGCCGATCAGGCCAGCGACCAGGCCCTGGCCAGCAACCTGCAACAGGGCAACCTGGCCTGGGGCCTGCTGGCCTTCTTCGGCCTCGGCTTGCTGCTGGCCTTTACCCCCTGCTCGCTGCCGATGCTGCCGATCCTTGCCGGGCTGGTGCTGGGCAATGGCGCCAGCGCCCGGCGCGGCTGGCTGCTGGCCGGGGTCTACGTGCTGAGCATGGCGTTGGTATACGCCGCCCTGGGGGTGGTGGCCGCGCTGCTCGGCGCCAGCCTGCAAGCCTGGTTGCAGCAACCCTGGCTGCTGGGCAGCCTGGCGGTACTGTTCGTGTTGCTGGCGCTGCCGATGTTCGGCGCCTTCGAGCTGCAGTTGCCCGCTGCCCTGCGCGATCGCCTCGACCGCGCCGGCCAAGGAACCCGTGGCGGCAACCTGTACGGCGCGGCGTTGCTCGGGGCGCTTTCCGGCTTGCTGCTCGGCCCGTGCATGACCGCACCGCTGGCCGGCGCGCTGCTGTATATCGCCCAGAGCGGCGACGTGCTGCAGGGAGCGCTGGTGCTGTTCAGCCTGGGCCTGGGCATGGGCGTGCCGCT
Organism: Pseudomonas sp. B21-031; assembly: GCF_024748985.1. Lineage (NCBI taxonomy): Bacteria > Pseudomonadati > Pseudomonadota > Gammaproteobacteria > Pseudomonadales > Pseudomonadaceae > Pseudomonas > Pseudomonas sp. B21-031. The sequence goes on from NZ_CP087181.1 coordinate 4,130,612, forward strand.
GCTGTTGCTGGTGACCCTGGGCAATCGCTACCTGCCACGCCCCGGCGCATGGATGAATCGGGTCAAGGGCGTGTTCGGCTTCGTGTTCCTGGCCATGGCCTTGTATACCGTGCGTAGCCTGCTGCCAGAAAGCCTGCTGCTGGCTCTGAGCGGTGCCTGGCTGATCGCCCTGGCCTGGGCCGCGTGGCCGGCCCTGCAGCGGTTACCAGCACTTCGCGCGGTGCCGTTGCTGGGCGCGCTCTGGGGTGCCCTGTTGCTGGTCGGCGCGGCCGCCGGGGGGGATGACCTCTGGCAACCCCTGCGACCGTTCGCGGGGGGTGCCGCGCCTGCGGCCGGGCAGCACGCCGAGGATGCCTTCGTCACCGTCAACCGCCCCGAGGACCTGCAACGCGAGCTGGAGGCTGCCAAAGCCCGTGGCCAGTGGGTGATGGTCGACTACTATGCCGACTGGTGCGTGTCGTGCAAGGTCATGGAAAAAAACGTCTTCACTCGCGCCGACGTGCAAGCCAGCCTGGCCGGCGTGCACCTGCTGCGCCTGGACGTGACCGCCGATACCCCGGCGAGCAAGGCATTGTTGCAACGCTACCAGGTACCCGGCCCGCCCAGCATCATCTGGGTCGGCCCGGAAGGCGACGAACGCCGCGCGCGGCGCATCACCGGTGAAGTGGATGCCGCCGCGTTCCTGCAACACTGGACCCAGACCAGGAGCCAAGGCTGATGCTGACCGTAACCCTCGGGCCACTGACCATGGCCCTCAACCACCTGCTGATGCTCACCGCCCTGGTGATCGCCAGCGTGGTCGGCTGGTGGGTCGCCCGACGCGGTGGCGAAAGCCCGGAGTCGGCCCTGTTCAACCTGTTTCTGATCGGTGTGCTATGCGCGCGCCTGGGCTTCGTCGTGGCCTATTGGCCGATGTACCAGGATGACCTGGTGCAGGTCATCGACATCCGCGACGGCGGCTTCCTGTTCTGGTCTGGCCTTGCCGGCATCGTGCTGGCCGCACTCTGGCAAGGCTGGCGTCAACCAGGCCTGCGCCGCCCGCTGGGCTGGGCATTGTTCAGCGGCGCGCTGTTCTGGGGCCTGAGCAGCCTGGGCAGCCACCTGTACAGCAAAGGCACCGAGCTGCCTGAGTTGAGCCTGCGCAACGCTGGCGGGCAGCCCGTGGCGTTGCACAGCTACCGCGGCAAGCCACTGGTCATCAACATCTGGGCCACCTGGTGCCCACCTTGCCGCCGCGAAATGCCCGTGCTGCAACAAGCCCAGGGCGACTATCCCCACGTAACCTTCCTGTTCGTCAACCAGGGCGAGACGCCCGAGAATGTCAGCACCTTCCTCGCCACCACTGGCTTGAGCCTGACCCACGTGCTGTTCGACGGCGCCGGGCAACTGGCCCAGCGCGTCGGCTCGATGGCCCTGCCCACCACGCTGTTCTACGACAGTGATGGGCGGCTGATCGGCAGCCACCTTGGCGAGCTGTCCCGGGCCAGCCTGCGCCATGCTCTGGAACCTTTCGACCGGGCCATCGCGCCCACCCCTGCCGCACAAGGAAACTGACATGCGATTGACTGCACTACTGCCCCTGTCCCTGGCCCTGCTGGCCGCCCCGCCCTTGCACGCCGAAGACGCGCTGCCCAAGGCGATCCAGCAACTGCAAGCCAAGGGCGCCGTGATCAAGGGCAGCTTCGACGCCCCCGACGGCCTGCGCGGCTATGCCGCCGAATACCAGAACAACGGCATCGCCCTGTACCTGACGCCTGATGGCAAGCATGTGTTGGTCGGCAGCTTGTTCGACGAACAAGGTCAAGACCTCAGCGCCGCTCCGCTGGACAAGCTGGTGTATGGGCCGATGAGCAAGGAAATCTGGGCGAAGATGGAGAAAACCGCCTGGATCGCCGACGGCAAGGCCGACGCGCCGCGCAAGGTGTACCTGTTCAGCGACCCCAACTGCCCGTACTGCAACATGTTCTGGGAGCAGGCGCGGCCGTGGGTCGAGTCGGGCAAGGTGCAGCTGCGCCATATCATGGTTGGCATCATTCGCGAGGACAGCCCTGCCAAGTCGGCGGCGCTGCTGGCAGCGAAAGACCCGGCCAAGGCCTTGGCAGAGCACGAGAAGGCCGGCAAGGCCAGTACGCTCAAGCCGCTGGAGAAGGTGCCAGAGGCCGTGCAGCAGAAGCTGGCGGCGAACATGGCGTTGATGGAAGAAATGGGGCTGCAGGCGACCCCGGCGATTTTCTATCAGGATGAGCAGGGTAACTTGCAGAGCCAGCAAGGGGCGCCGCGGCCGGAGCTGCTGGGGAAGATTTTGGGTAAGCGCTAGCGCATGTCTTGAGTTTTGCAGTGGGGCAGAAATCGAGCGCCGCCCGCGCGGCGCTTTGCAGCACAAGGCTGCTCCTACAGTTGTTCAGGGCCAGTTATTCCTGGGGCAAACGCGCGCCCCCCTTTAGTGCCCGCCTCAATATAGAGTCGAATCAACAAGGCGGTCGCGCGCGGAAGGCACAGGCGAAACTGGCCCGAAGCAACTGTAGGAGCAGCCTTGTGCTGCGAAGCGCCGCGAGGGCGGCGCTCGATGTCCGCCGCCCCGCAAAACTCAAGGCGAAACCCTAACCCTACAGCCCCTCAAGCTCCGCCATCAGGTCACTCAGCCGGTCAACCTTGTCGTCATCCAGCACACGCCCCTGCAACCCCTCCACATACACCGCCAGTTCCGGCGCCGTGCCCGCCATGATCGAAGAGCATTACCCCTACCTACTTCATGCACATAAGCCCTTTCGACTTTAGTACTACTTCTCTTTCGTACGTCAGCTTGCATAGTTGAAAACAGCCACATGGAAATATAATGAAACACTACAACTTACTCATTTGCAACTGAACACAGAGCCAGCAACACCAGTGCCAAAATATAAAAATCAAACCAATCTAGGAAACATCCTTAATTGCGATCAGAACCATCAGACACAGGAATCAGAAAATTCCGACTATGATTCGAGAAACGAAAACCAAATAACTGCAACGCTAACCCTTTGCAGGAATATCCTTAAAGAACACTCTTACACAAAGCTATTCTGGCAAACAAAGCAGGCAACAGCGCCTGCGACCCTAAAACCCACAAACCATTGACATTATGCAAATTCAAATCTAATCCTCTACGTGCCCTGGCAATCGTGGCGACAACAAAAACAATCGAGGATATATCAATGGAAATTCAATACGGCATCAACCTGTTGGAACTAGCTCCTGATGCAAACTGCGAAATGGAAGCGACATTTTTCGGTGGTTCAGGGGGTGCCGGCGGGTGTGGCGGTAGTGGCGGTTGTGGAGGTGGCGGTGGATGTAGTGGTGGCAGCGGTGGTTCAGGAGGTAGCGGCGGCAACGCGGCAGACAATAGCGAGAACGCTAGCCACTAACTAAAAGGCGGCGCTCTTGATGATTTATCGAGAGCGCCCGCCCCTGCCCAGGCGACAACTATGAATACGCTGAGAATTTACAACTACGAAATCCTCAACTTTGACACTGAGCCTATGGTCTTCTCTGCCACGGGCTTTACGAAAATCACTGAACCTAACATTACAAATGCGCTGAAACGTATCGAAAAAATTCGATCAAAATACATTCACTACGACGCATTACAACAACTACTTCGCGATGAAAACCTTCATCCCGACACCGCCATTCAATTCCTGAAATCGCTACTAATTATTAGCGAAAAAGCAGAAACACCCCACATTAAAAACACAATAATATATCACGACCTAAACATATCAGATAACCTGAAGCCCCACCTGGAGAAAACAAACGAAAGAAATATACAATTCAAAGATCTCCCAACCAACGACCTACCTCATTCGGACTCACCCACCCTATACGTGCTCGCCTGTTTAAAACTTTGCCCTCAATCGCTTAGAAACACCTATACCGAACTACTAAAACAGAATCCAGAATGCGCAATTAGCGTTGGCTTTGTCAGTGGAAATCATTTCCACTTGACCGAGCCTCACATACCAACGATTGGGAATCCTTGCGCCTACTGTACGCTCGATCGTATCGCTCATTACGAGTCAAAAAGGACCAGCCAGCACTACTGGAGCAAAATTTTGACGTTCTGTTGCGCTAACAATCTTGACCTTCCCAGAACAGAGACTGACGAGTTTCAAAACACCTTAATTCTCGGAGCCATCATTTCCTTCGCAAACAAACTGACGCAGGCCCCTAAATCCAAGATCACGCAAGATCAAACATTACTCTCAAGAACCCTTAACTTGGACAACGGCACATACACTGAGGACTGCAGCATTCACTGGCCACTCTGCCAATGCCTAGGAGACAAACCATGAGTATTACCCACGACCACTACCTGAAATACACCTCCCCCAGCGTACTGGATGAAACCTTAGCATTCCACGCCAAAGGCAATTACGTAATCCACAAGACCACCCACCACTTGAGCACCCTCCATCAACTACCACCCAGCGCGCTAGAAAAACTGACCGGCAATGAACTTCAGCTCAATATCCTCGCCTGCGAAAACGGACAAGGAAATATCGAACTTACAGGACTCCCCTCGTCCCATCCTCTGAAGAGAAACAGCTCCTGCGAACGATTTAATGAACGCCCACTCCACTTTGATACTGTCCGAACACTCCTCGCGCCCTTACTTGAAAAGGACAGTACCACGGGCAAGCGAGGCTACCCAAGTGGCGGAGCACTTTACCCTATTGAGGTTTTTTGCATCAATTTAAATAACACCATTCAACAATGGCCATCCGAGCAGAGCGCACTGCACTTACTTCCCTCATCAAGATCCTTTGAAGTGCATACACCCGACCTCAATTCAAAGCCACTCGCGCGTGCAATTCTACCGATGACTGCCGACATGGGCTCGCCCTCGCTGGCGCTGATTTACTTCATTTACTTACCCAAGGCGCTGTTCAAGTATCGCTACAGAGGGTATCGCTTAGCGCTCATGGAGGTGGGTTCAATGTACATGCTCACAGATCTGCGTTGTAAGGAGCTAAAGCTTGGCAGTAGGCCTTGGTCAGGCTTCACCGACCATCAAGTATCAAAGTACTTAAACTTAAATCCCACCCTCTTTTTACCTGCATGCATCCAACTAATTGGTTGACCCATGAATACGTATAACGAGATCCACAACCCTACCTTTGCTGATTTTAAATTACTCCGACCCAGCGCGACCCTCCACTTCCCGCACAGCATCGAATGCGGTAGCCGCTGGCAAACATTCGGCTCCAGCAGCGGCTGGACCACTGACATAGCATCAAGCGCCTTAGGTGAGCATTTCGAACGCAAGCATTTCTATTTGGACGTACCGGTGCACGACACTGGTACGCTCGATGACGGATTGACATCTCAAGAATACGACGATTTTATCAAAGCATTCTCCCAGACAAAAAACCACCGAACGAGGGCAGACTTGGCTTCACATGTCTTTGATCGTACAAATGTTTATAGGATCGTTGACTTTACACGCTGCAAAGTACCGACCGCATGCATCTCAATATCAGCGTGCCTAAATCCCATCGACAATCACTTTTACCCCATGAGGGACACCTGCGGCTGCAGCGCACATATTAGTGTAGAGCGCGCACTTCTTGGCGCCCTTAAAGAGGCTATGGAACGCCAGTTTCTGCTCCGATTCTGGTTAACCAACACCTGCACTGAGAAAATCGGACATGACGAATCCTGCGCCATGCTTCTTGGGCGCTCTTGTTTGTCGCTTTTTAAGGAGCTGTGTAAAACGGGGGAAATCTGCGTACTCGATCTAACTGATAAGCGCTTCCCCGGTAGCTGCATTTTTCTGTCTTACGGAAATCAAAATGACAACGCTAAAGTCAAATATTGCGCTGGCATGGCGTATGCGGAATCGCTAGACAAAGCACTCGAAAAGTCGATTGTTGAATTATGGCAGACCTTTCGCTTCATGCTGTCATTCGACCAGGCAAACATCGGCAAGACTGAAACCTTAGACCCTTACATCAAGCACTTTCTAGAGTGCAATCGATATGAGACATTTGGCAAGACCTCTTCCCCCACCAAACTGGCAGCTCTCCAACATCACAAAATACAACCCGACACACTAAGCCTTAGCAGCTTGCTCCCTGCTATACGCCGCCTCGAAATCAATGGCTATTTTTATTTAGCCTCCCTACCAACAAAAGGGCCGACCCTCTACTTTTGCAAGTACCTTTCACCCAAACTATTCCTCCACATGAACAATGCCAGCAACTTCAATCTTGAGAACACCTACTCCGCCCCCTTCCTTGATCAAATTATTAAAAATCGTCTAACAGAAATGGTACCCTTCCCATGACCCACTCAGCCCAGCACATTACTTCCACTGCGGCATGTATATTTAAGCTTACAAAAACCCTCACCCTCGAAAACCTGAGAGAACCCACTGCACTTCTATGGACAGCTATTGCACCATCGGTGATGTTCATTTTCGCAACTCAAAACAACCGAGCACTCCCCCCTTTAGAAGAAAACTTTCTAGCCTCAGCCGCGTGGTTTTACTCATATATTTCTGCAAGCGTCGCCTTTTTTGGATTCAGTTTTTACTTAATAGGAAGAAGGGAAAGTGGGTTTCTCCGATCCTTTATTTATCAACGGAACGCAATCAGGCTCTTCCTCGCCTCACACACCCTAAGCTATTCATTACTCAGCTTCGTCTACTCCTCGCTTTTCTACATCGTCGCCAAACCCTTGTACGGTCCTTATTCGGCCAACGAGTTCTTTTACCTTACAGCATGTTTCTATACCAGCTATCTTATATTTACCTGCATTGGCCTGGTGATCATTGCACTGCCGATTAAATTCAGCACTGCCAGCACCCTATTCTCGCTCATGTCATTTCTCATGCTGCTTTCCGGCTATTTAGGTGCAGCTCAACACAGCACTCCTCACGCAGTGACACTGCTCAGCCCATTGTATTTAAGCACCCAAATCTTCCTGGGCGACGTCTCACTGCCTATCAGTTTTCTCTCAGCGTTTAGCGCCTCAACGCTTGGCATCTACCTCACGGGAAGATTCTTCAGAACCCAGCCTGTCTGGAGCAGATATTAAATGACCCTATTATCTATCGATAACTTAAAATACCAACACAACCGCAAGACACTCATGGAGAACTTATCACTCACGGTAAAAAAAGGCGAACTCGTTGGCGTCCTCGGCATTAATGGCGCCGGAAAAACAACACTATTTGATCTGATCTGTAAAATGAGAAAACCCAGCCACGGGACGATTATCAACCACGCCGAGCGCCAAGTTTACTTGACGCAGATCCTGACACCACCTCCTTTACTTCGTATGCGTGAGATTTTCAGCATCATCAGTTGCCTAAATTCAAACCATGCGCTCAGCCAGCGCGAAGTTTTTTCCCGCCTAGCCCACTGGTCACCCTCATTGTCCAAACGCTATGCGGATATATCGGAAAAGAAAGCCGCCACGTGCAGCTATGGTGAGATTCGCAGTTTTTTCACGCTGACGCTTCTGCTGATGGGCAGTGACTTGATCATCCTCGACGAGCCCACTGCAGGGGTGGACCCTGAGTTCCGACATTATATTTGGCTCGGCATAAAGCACGCCTGCGAGGAAGGCGCAAGTGTGCTGGTTTCCTCACACTACACTCAAGAAATCTCAGAGAACTGCCACCGTTTTTACATGCTTGCTCATCACCGGCTCGAAGCCTTCGACAATGGCGATCAATTTTTGAATCGCCACAACGCAGCCACGCTCGATGAGGCGTTTATCAATGCCGCGATGTAGTAGCTGAGGTTGCTGGGTGGGGAGACTTGGCATGCCCGCGAAGGGGCGCAAAGCGCCCCTCAACTTTTTACAGCCCCTCAAGCTCCGCCATCAGGTCACTCAGCCGGTCAACCTTGTCGTCATCCAGCACGCGCCCCTGCAACCCCTCCACATACACCGCCAGTTCCTCCACCGTGCTGCACTCGAACATCGCCCGCAGCGGCACATCCAACTGCAACTGCTTCTGCACCCGCGAAGCGATCTGCGTGGCCAGCAGCGAATGCCCGCCCAACTCGAAGAAGTTGTCGTGTACCCCCACCCGTTCGGCCTTGAGCACATCGGCCCAGATACCGGCCAACACCGCTTCCAGCTCGTTGCGCGGCGCCAGGTAGGCCTGGCTGTGCTGGCTGCCGATGTCGATGGCCGGCAGTGCCTTGCGGTCGAGCTTGCCGTTGGCGTTGTGCGGCAGGCTGTCGAACCAGCCCCAGTGCAGCGGCACCATGTACTCAGGCAATGCCACGCGCAGGCGCTGCTTGATTTGTTCGAGCAACGCCGCATCAGGGGTTACGCCCTGATGGGCCACCAGGTAGCCGACCAGGTGCTTGCCGTTGACGCCCTCCTGCACGCCCACCGCGGCATCGCGGATTTCGGCCTGTTCGTGCAGGCGCGCTTCGATCTCACCCAGTTCGATGCGATACCCGCGAATCTTCACCTGGTGATCGATGCGGCCCACATACTCCAGCACCCCGTCCGGGCGCTGGCGCGCCAGGTCGCCGGTGCGGTACAGGCGTTCACCCGGCACGCCATGGGGGTGCGGGATAAAGGCCAGGGCGGTACGCACGGGGTCGCCGACATAGCCACGGCCGACGCCGGTACCGGCAACGCACAGCTCACCAACCGCGCCCAACGGCACCAGGGCCTGGTCCTCGCCGAACAGGTACAGGCGGTTGTTGTCGGTCGGGGTGCCAATCGGCAGGTAACTGCCGCGGGTGGACTCGACATCGACACGGAAGAACGCCACGTCGTCGGAGCACTCCGCTGGGCCGTAGGCATTGACCAGGCCAATGCCTGGGTATCGCTGCAGCCATTGCGCGGCCAGCTCTGGCGGCATCGCCTCGCCGGTCGGCAGCATCCAGCGCAGGCCGTTGAGAGCCTGGTGATCGTTGGCCAGCATGCCCTGGATCAGCGACGGCACGCTTTCCAGCACGGTGATGCCGGTAGCCTGCACATGCGCCAGCAGGCCTTGCGGATCATGGGCGATGGCATTGGGCACGATCTCCAGCCTGGCGCCGAACAACGGCGCGGCCAGGAACTGCCAGACCGAAATATCGAAGCTCTGCGAAGCGGTCTGGGCGATTACGTCCTGCTCGCTCAGGGCCAGATAAGGCACCTTGCTGAGCTGGTTATTGAGCATGCCGCGCTGCTCGACCATCACCCCTTTGGGCAAACCGGTGGAGCCCGAGGTGTAGATCACATACGCGAGGTTGTCGGGCCCGCTATGAATACCCGGGTTGTGACTGGCGATGTTGCTGGCCTGGATGTCTTCCCAGACCAACAATTGCGGCCGCGCCACACCCTCCAGTGCGACCAGCAACTGCCGCCCCTGCTCGGCACAGGCCGCGCTGCATACCAGCACCGGTGTGCGGCTGAGCGCGACGATGCGCTGCAGGCGCGCGGCGGGCAGGCCGGGGTCCAGCGGCAGGTAACCGGCACCGGCCTTGAAGCTGCCGACGATCATCCCCAGCAATGGCAAACCGCGCTCGGCCAACAGCGCAACGGGCTGATCGACGGTGACGCCTGCGCCGATCAGGGCATGGCCCAGGCGGTTGGCCGCAAGGTTCAGGCCCGCGTAGTCAAAGGACGCGTCCAGGCAACGCGCCACCGTGCGCTCTGGGTGCGCGGCGACCTGCGCCTCGAACTGCTCGACATAGCTGTGTTCCAGCGCGTAGGCCTGCTCGCTGCGGTTGCAGTCTTCAATCAGGAAGCGTTGCTCTTCGGCACTCAGCAGCGGCAGGTCGCTTACCTCGCCTTCAAAGCCCTGCACCAATGCCAACAACAGACGCTTGAACTCGGCCAGCAGGCGTTCGACGGTCGAAGTGTCGAAGTAACGTTGGTCGAACGACAGGTGCAGGCCCAGGTCATCCCCCGGGTAGCACACCGCCGTCAACGGGAAGTTGGTGTGGGTGCGGCCTGAGTCGGAGCTGGCGTTGAGGTGCTGGGCGTGGTCCAGCACTGCGGTTTCCACCGGCGCGTTCTCGAACACGAACAGGCTGTTGAACAGCGGCTGGCCCTTGGGCAGTTCACTGCATTCCTGGATTGCCACCAGCGGCAGGTACTCGTACTCGCGCACTTCCATATTGTGCTCGAGCACGCTTTGCAGCCACTGGCGCACGCTGCAGCGCTCGCCGGCGGCGGGCAGTTGCACGCGCAAAGCGATGCTGTTGATGAACAGGCCAACGGTGCGCTGCATCTGCGGCATGCTCACCGGGCGCCCGGCCACGGTGACGCCGAAGGCCACGTCGCGCTCGCCACTGTAGCGCGCCAGCACCAGGGCCCAGGCCGCCTGGGCAAAGGTGTTGATGGTCAGCTGATGGGCTTGAGCCAATTCGCGCAAGCGAACACCTTCAGTGACGTCCAGGCGGGTGTAGCAGTCGCCGACGATCATGCCGTCACCGGCGTGGTCGTGGCGCAACGGGCGGTCGCTGGGGATCGCCGTGGCCCGTTCGAAGCCGGCCAGGTTGGCCTGCCACCACTGGCGCGCTTCGTTCAGGTCCTGGCGTTGCAGCCAGCCGATGTAGTCACGGTAGCGTGGCGGCACCGGCAACTGGGCCGGGCGGCCTTCGCCAAGGGCCTGGTAGACCTCGAAGAAGTCGTTCATCAGCAACGAGCGGCACCAGGCATCGATCAGGATGTGGTGGTTGCTCATCATGAACCAGTAGCGTTCATCGGCGACGCGCACCAGGCGCAGGTGGAACGGCGCTTCACGCAGCAGTTCGAAACCGGCCTCGCGCTCCTGCTTGTGCAGGGCTTGCAGGCGGGCTTCCTGGGCACCGTCGTCGAGGCCTCGCCAGTCTTGGTAATCCACTGCCGTCTTGCCGGGTTTGTGGATGATCTGCAGCATCGCCTCGCCGGCGTTCCAGCTGAACGACGCCCGCAGGACCTCATGGCGCGCCACCACCGCCTGCCAGGCTTGGGCGAAGCGTTCGGCGTCGAGCGCGCTGTTGATGCGGTAGCGGTCCTGCATGTAGTAGATGCCGGTGCCTGGCTCGAGCAGGGTGTGCAGCAGCATGCCTTCCTGCATCGGCGTCAGCGGGTAGACATCGTCGATCTCGGCGGCAGCGACCGGCAAGTTGTCGATCTGCTCCTGGGTCAGGTGCGCCAAGGGGAAGTCGGACGGCGTGAAGCTGCCGTTGCCGTCGGCCAGGCAGTGGCCGACCAGTGCAAGCAACTCTTGGCGGTAGCCTTCGGCCAGGGTGGCGATGGTCTGCTCGTCGTAACGCTCGGTGCTGTAGGTCCAGCGCAATTGCAGGGCACCGGCATAGACCTGGCCGTCGACACTCAGCCAATTGGGCAGCGGCGCCTCCAGGTCATGGGCCAGGCCCGCCGGCGCATCCAGCGGCTGGAACAGCGTATCAGCGTCAAACTGCTGGTCGAACTGCCCCAGGTAGTTGAAGGTGATGCGGGCCTGCGGCAGTGCGGCCATGCGCTCGCGCCCGGCCGCGTCGGCCAGGTAGCGCAGCACGCCATAGCCCTGCCCTTTGTGCGGCACCTGACGCAGTTGCTCCTTGACCCGTTTGATCGAGCGGGCGCGCGCAGCATCGTCATCACCCAGCACCGGGCAAAGGCTCAGCGGGTAGGCGTTTGTGAACCAGCCGACGCTGCGGGTCAGGTCCATGTCTTCGAACAGCCCGTCGCGGCCGTGGCCTTCTAGCTGTACCAGCACCTCATTGTCACCGCTCCACCGGCACAAGGCGCGTGCCAGGGCTGTCAGCAGCAGGTCGTTGACCTGGGTGTGGTAGGCCGCGGGTGCCTGTTGCAGCAACTGGCGGGTCTGCTCGGCATCGAGGCCGATGGCCAGGGTGCGGGCGTGGCGGTGCAGGTTGCCACCCTGCGGGTGATCACAGGGCAGTTCGTGGCGCACAGTGCCGAGCTGGGCGTGCCACCAGTCCAGCTCGTCTCGCAGCGAGTCGCTGCCGGCATAGTTGACCAGGCGCGCGGCCCAGTCGCCCAGGGTGTGGGTCTTGGCCGCCAGCGGCTGGCCACGGTACAGCGCCTGCAAGTCTTCGAGCAGCACGCGCCAGGACACGCCATCGACCACCAGGTGGTGAATCGCCAGCAGCAGGCGTTGGCTGCCCTGCCCGTCCGTCACCAGCAAGGCTCGCAGCAGCGGGCCTTGCTCCAGGTCGAGGCTGCGCTGCAGGTCGGTGTACAGCGCCTGGCAATCATCGAAGTCGGCAACCGTGGCCGCCCACAGCAACTGCTGAGGCGCAGGCTGGGCATACTCGGCCTGCCAGCGGCCATTGGCCTGGCGGAAACGCAGGCGCAGGCTGTCGTGGTGCTGCACCAGTGCAGCCAGGGCCTGCTCCAGTGCCGCGCTGTCCAGCAGCTGGCGCGCTGCCAACAGTACGGCCTGGTTCCAGTGCTGTGGCTGGGCCACTTCGCTGTCGAAGAACCAGTGCTGGATTGGCGTCAGCCCGGTTTGCCCCTCGCGCAGGCCCTGCTCGATACCGCTTGGCGCGGCGCTCAGGCTGACCACGGTGGCCAGGGTCTGGATGGTCTGGTGCTGGAACAGGTCACGCGGGGTGAACTGCAGGCCCAACTGACGGGCCCGGCTGACCACCTGAATCGAGAGGATCGAGTCGCCACCGAGTTCGAAGAAGTTATCCTGCACGCCAACGCGGGCAACGTTGAGCACGTCGCGCCAGATCTGCGCCAGCTGCGCTTCCACTTCGTTGCCTGGGGCCTGGTAATGCTGGTGCGCCTGCTCCAGGTCCGGCAACGGCAGCGCCTTGCGGTCGAGCTTGCCGTTGCCCATCAGCGGCAGGCTGTCGAGCAGCACCAGGTGCGCGGGCACCATGTAGTCCGGCAGATGCTGGCGGGCATCGGCCTTGACTGATTCGCGCAGCGCGGCCTGGGCCTCGCTGTTGGCACCGGCCTGCTTGCACACCAGGTAACCCACCAGTTGTTTGCCGCCCGGCAAGTCGAGGGCCAGGACCACCGCCTCGTCGACATCGGCATGCGCCTGCAGGCGGCTTTCGATTTCGCCCAACTCGATGCGGAAGCCGCGAATTTTCACCTGCTGGTCGGCACGGCCAACGTACTCGACCAAACCATCGACGCCCAGGCGCACCAGGTCGCCGGTGCGGTACAGGCGCCCGCCCTGTGTGCTGAACGGGTCGGCAACGAAGCGCTCGGCGCTCAGCCCCGGGCGGTCGTGATACCCCTGGGCCAGGCCGGCACCGCCGATGTACAGCTCGCCGATGCCGCCTTGTGGCAGCAAGGCCAGGTCCTCATCGAGGATGTACGCATTGCGGGCGCCGATCACGCGGCCGATCGGCACACTGCCCAGGTCGGCCGGCAGCGTGGGTGGCGCCAGGCAGGCCAGCGGCATGACCACGGTTTCGGTCGGGCCGTAGGCGTTGAAGAACTGTTGCGGCGTGAACGCCTGGCGAATGCGCTGCAGGTGCTCGCCGGTCAACGCCTCGCCGCCGGTGATCACCAGGCGCACCGGCAACTGCTCGCCCTGCCCGGCCAGGTACTGGGCCAGCTGGCTGCCATAGCTTGGGGTGAAGCCAAGGATGCTTACCTGTTGCTCGCGCACCAGCTGGCAGATCTCTTCAGCGCCCCACTGGCCCTGGGCGCGGATAACCACGCGGGCACCACACAGCAGCGGGGTCAGCAGGCGTTCGCTGGCCGCGTCGAAGTTGATCGAGTAGAAGTGCAGTTCGCAGTCGTCGCTGCGCATGCCGAAGGCCTCGATCACGGCCTGGCAATGCATGGCGATTTCACCATGGCTGACCACCACGCCCTTGGGCTTGCCGGTGGAGCCAGAGGTGTAGATCAGGTAAGCCTGGTGCTGCGGCAGGTTGAGGTTATCCAGCGGGGCATCGCTGAAGGCGTACAAGCCTGCAGTATCGTCTTCCAGGCTCCAGCGGGCCACGCCGTCTGGCAGTTCGCCAAGGGTTTTCAGCAACGCGCGCTGGCTGAGCAGCAGGCCGATGCGGCTGTCTTCGATCATGTAGCGCAAGCGGTCGAGGGGGTACTCGGGGTCGAGCGGCACATAGGCACCGCCTGCCTTGAGAATGGCCAGCAGGCCGACGACCATTTCCAGCGAACGCTCCAGGGCCAGGCCGACGCGTACCTGCGGGCCGACACCGCGCTCGCGCAGGGCGCGGGCCAGGCGGTTGGCCCGCTGGTCCAGTTCGGCATAGCTCAGGTGCTGGCCCGCGAAGGTCAGCGCAGGGGCGTGTGGTGTGCGCGAAGCCTGGGCGGCGAACAGGCCGTGCAAGGTCTGGTCGAGGGCAAAATCTTGCTCGCCCTGTAGTTGCCCAACCAGCACTTGCTGCTCGCCCGTGCTCAGCATCGGCAGCTCGCACAGACGCTGTTGTGGGTCGTCCAGCAGGCCGATCAGCAACTGCTGCCAGTGCTCGGCCATGCGCGCAATGCGCGGTGCGTCGAACAGGTCGCGGCTGTAGGTCAGGCAGCAGCCCAGGCGGCCATCGAGGTCAGTGACTTCGAGGTACAGGTCGAACTTGGTGGCGCTGGCGTCGTTGACCAGGTAGTCGACCTGCATGCCCACCAGCTCGCGGCTTTGCTGGAACGCCCAGCGCTGGACGTTGCACATCACTTGGAACAGCGGGTTATAGGCGCTGCTGCGCGGTGGCTGCAGGGCTTCGACCAACTGGTCGAATGGCAGGTCCTGGTGCGACTGGCCTTCAATGGCGGCCTGGCGCATCTGCTCCAGCAGCTCGGCGGCGGTCATCTGGCCGTCCAGTTCGCAGCGCAGTACCTGGGTGTTGAGGAAGGCGCCAATCAGCCCCTCGCTTTCCGGGCGGATGCGGTTGGCCACCGGTGCGCCGATGCGCAGGTCACGCTGGCCGCTGTAGCGGTGCAACAAGGCCGCCAGGGTTGCCGTCATGGTCATGAACAGGGTCAGCCCGCGCTGGCTGTTGAACGCGTGCACGCGCGCCACCACCGCCGGGTCGAGCTCGAACCGGTGCAACTCGCCACGGTGGCTCTGCACCGCTGGGCGTGGGCGATCGGACGGCAATACCAAGACCGGGTGCTCATCGCCCAGGCGGGCTTTCCAGTAGGCCAGCTGCCGCGCGCCTTCGCCGCTTTCCAGCCAGTGCCGCTGCCACACGCTGTAGTCCAGGTATTGCACTGGCAGCGGCGTCAGTGGCGACTCGCGATCATCGACAAAGGCTTCGTACAGCTCGCCCAACTCGCGAGCGAAGATGTCCATGGCCCAGCCCTCGGTGACGATGTGGTGCAACGTCAGGACGAAGTAATGCTCACGTTCCTCAGCCTTGACCAGGCAGGCGCGCAGCAGCGGGCCGCGCTCGAGGTCGAACGGCTGGTGCGCCTGGTCATCCGCGAGCTGTTGCAGGCGCTGTTGGCGGGCCTCGGCGGGCAAGGTGCTGAAGTCTTGCCAGTCGAGGTGCACGCCGCTGTCTTCGGCCACGCACTGGTACGCCACGCCGTCGATGCTGGGGAACGTGGTGCGCAGGGTTTCGTGACGCACGATCAGCGCCTGCAGCGCCCGCTCGAATGCGTCCACGTGCAGCGCGCCACGCAGGCGGGCCATGCCGCCGACGTTGTAGGCGGGGCTGTCAGGCTCCATCTGCCAGAGGAACCACATGCGCTGTTGCGAGTACGACAACGGCACCGCTTGGCGGCGGTCGATACGGGCGATTTCGCCTTGCAGGTTATGCGCGCCGGCCTCCCGCAGGCGCGTGATCTCGGCGCAGAACGCGCCCAGCTCGCTGGCATCGAACAGCACTTTCAGCGGCAGCTCGACATCGCACGCCTGACGGGTCCGCGAGACGATCTGGGTGGCGAGCAGCGAGTGGCCACCCAGGGCAAAGAAGTCGTCCTGCAGGCCAACACGCGGTAGGTTGAGCACTTCACGCCAGATCGCCGCGACCTGCTGCTGCACGGCACTTTGCGGCTCAACATGCTCGCGCTGTTGCCACACCGGGGCGGGCAACGCCTTGCGATCGACTTTGCCGCTTGGGCCCAATGGCAAGTGTGCCAGCGGGATCAGCTGCGCCGGCACCATGTACGCCGGCAGTTGCTCGGCCAAGGCGGCCAGCAGTGCAGCCGGCTCGGCCGCACCGCTGTAGTAGCCGACCAATTGCGCGCCCACAGCGTCCTTGTGGATCAGCACCAGTGCCTGGTCGACACCCGCTTGCGCCAACAGGCAAGCCTGCACTTCTTCGGGTTCGACGCGGAAGCCGCGCACCTTCACCTGCTGGTCGAGGCGCCCCAGGTATTCAAGTGCCTCTAACTGGACTTGCCAGCGGGCACGGTCGCCACTGCGGTACAGGCGCTGGCCGTCGCCGTCGGCCTGGGGCACGAAACGCTCGGCCGTCAGGCCCGGGCGGCCCAGGTAACCTCGGGCCAAGCCTACGCCGCCCAGGTACAGCTCACCCGGCACGCCGGGGGCGGTCAGTTCCAGTTCATCGTCCAGCACGCGGCACAGCACGTTGCCCAACGGGCGGCCGATCGGCGAGCGCTCGCCGTCTTCGGCCTGGCAGTGCCAGTGGGTGACGTTGATCGCGGTTTCGGTCGGGCCGTAGCGGTTGTGCAGTTGCACCTGGGGCAGCAGTTGCAGCACACGGTCACGCAGGGTGGCCGACAACGCCTCGCCGCCGGAGAACAACCGCCGCAGACTGGTGCAGGCGGCGGCCTGCGGCTCTTGCACGAACACCTGCAACAGTGGCGGCACAAAGTGCAGTGTGGTCACGCCATGCGCTTGCACCAGCGCAGCGATGCGCTGCGGGTCGCGGTGTTCGCCAGGGCCTGCCAGGACCAACTTGCAGCCGGTGATCAGCGGCCAGAAGCACTCCCACACCGAGACGTCGAAACTGATGGGCGCTTTTTGCATCAGCACATCGCTGTCGTTCAGCGCATAGGTGGCCTGCATCCACTGCAGGCGTTCGGCCAGGGCCGCATGGGTGTTGCCCACGCCCTTGGGCTGGCCAGTGGAGCCCGAGGTGTAAATGACGTAGGCCAGGTTGTCGCCGTGCAGGTGCAGGCCGGGGGCATGGCTGGGCCAGCTGTCCAGGTGCAACTGGTCGAGGGCGATGGCGCTAACGCCTTCGACCTGCGGCAGCTTGCCCAGCAGGCCGCTGTGGCTCAGCAGCAGGCTGGCATTGCAGTCGCCGAGCATGTAGGCCAGGCGCTCGACCGGGTAGTCCACGTCCAGCGGCACGTAGGCGCCGCCGGCCTTGAGGATGGCCAGCAGGGCGACCAGCAACTGCGGCGAACGCTCGACGGCGATGGCCACGCAGGCATCGGGACCAACCCCTTTATCACGCAGGTAATGGGCCAGGCGGTTGGCTTGCTGGTGCAACTCGGCATAGTCGAGGCTGCCGCCCTGCCAGGCCAGCGCGGTTCGCTGCGGCGTCAGCCGGGCCTGCTCGTTGAGCTGTTCGACCAGCAGGCGCTGGGGCGCTGCCGCCGGTGCCTGGCCCCAGCCGAGCAGCTGTGCGCGGTGCTGTTCATCGAGCAACTGCACCTCGCCCAGCGCCAGCTGCGGTCGGGCGCAAACCTGCTCGAGCAAGGCCAACAGGTGCGCGGCGAGGCGTTTTACCGTGCTGGCCTCGAACAGTTCGGCGGCATAGTCGAAGGCCAAGGTCAGGCGGCCTTGATGGTCCTCTTCACTGTGCAGCTGCAGGTCGAACTTGGCTTCGCGGCTGTGCCACGGCAACTCTTCGGCAAGCAAACCTGGCAAGCGGCGCAGCGCCGAAAGGTCACGCTGCTGGTGGTTGAACATGACCTGGAACAGACCCTGCTCGCGCGCCTCGGGCAGGGCTTCGAGCAGCTGTTCGAACGGCAGGTCCTGGTGGGCCTGGGCCTCAAGGGTGGCCTGGCGGGCCTGGGCCAGCAGGTGATCGAAGGGCAAGCGGCCATGCAGTTGCGCACGCAGCACCTGGCTGTTGATGAAGAAGCCGACCAGGCCCTGGGTTTCCAGGCGCGGGCGGTTGGCATTGGGCACGCCGATGCGCAGGTCTGCCTGGCCGCTGTAGCGGTGCAGCACCGCTTGCCAGCCGGCCAGCAGCACCATGAACAGGCTCGCCTGCTGCTCGCGGGCCAGGGCGTTGAGCGCTTCGGTCAGCTTGGCTGGCACCTTCAGGGTGTAGCGCGCCGCGCGTTTGTCACGCTGGCTGGCGCGCGGCTGGTCGGTGCACAGGTCGAGCACCGGCAGTTCATCACCCAGCTTGGCTTTCCAGTACTGCAACTGGCGTTCGGCCTCGCCGTCGGCCAGCCATTGCCGTTGCCAGGTGCCGTAGTCGGCGTAACCCAGTGGCAGCGGCGCCAGCGTGGCCGTTTGGCCCTGGCAGTGCGCGGCGTACAGTTTGGCGAACTCGTCGAGCAAAATGTTCAGCGACCAGCCATCGGCGACGATGTGGTGCAGTGTCACCCACAGCTGGTGGTCTTCATCGTCCAGGCGCGCCAGGGTCACGCGCAGCAGTGGCCCTTGGCACAAGTCGAACGGCTGCTGGGCCTCTGCCTCGCGGCACGCAGCAACCTGCTCGGGGGGCTCGCCTTCGAGGTCCAGGCGACGCAGGCTGAACGGCTGCTGCGCCTGAACCTGCTGCAGGGCTTGGCCATCCACTTCGCTGAACACCGTGCGCAGCGACTCATGGCGCGCCACCAGGGCCTGGAATGCAGCCTCCAGTGCGGCGACGTCCAGCTCACCGCGCAGGCGCAGGCCGGCCGGAATGTTGTAGGCCGCCGATTGTGGCTCCAGTTGCCACAGCAGCCACAGGCGGTTCTGTGCCAGCGATTGCGGCAGCGACTGGTCGCGCGCCTGGGTGCTGATGGCCTGGGCTTGGGCGCCACCCTCAGCGAGGATCGCGGCGACCGCAGCGCTGTACTCGCCCAACAGCGGGGCTTCGAACAAGGTACGTAGGCTCAGGTTGATGCCCAGCTCATCCGCCAGGCGCGCGGTGGCCTGGGTGGCTGCAATGGAGTTGCCGCCCAGCAGCAGGAAGTGGTCGTCCGCCGCCACAGCTTCGACCTTGAGCACATCGCGCCACACAGCGGCGATACGGGCCTGCAGATCATCTGCCACCGCGCCGCTTGCGGGTTGCTCGCTGGCCTGCGGGAAGCGCGCGTAACAGTCGAGGCTGCCATCGTCCATGCGCTGGCGGCAGGCTGAGCGTTGCAGCTTGCCGCTGGAAGTCTTGGGCAGCGCGCCCGGGTTAAGCAACAAGACCACGGCCGGCGCCTGGCGGCAGGCGTCGGCAATGACCTGGCGCAGGGTCTTGATCAATGCCTGGGGCTCGAGGGCTTTTTGCACGTTGCGGCTGATCTCCACTGCCACGCCGATGCCCTCCTCGCCCTGGTGGTCCACGGCAAACACCGCCACGCGGCCTTTGCGCAGCACGTCGACTTCGCGCTCCAGGGTCTGTTCCAGGTCTTGCGGGTAAAGGTTTTGGCCGCGGACGATGAGCATGTCTTTCAAGCGCCCGGTGACAAAGACTTCACCCTCGCGCATGAAGCCCAGGTCGCCGGTGCGCAGCCAGGTCTGGCCATCGCGCTCGACGAATGTGCGCGCGCTGGCCTCAGGGTTGCGCCAGTAGCCCAGGGCGATGCTCGGGCCACCGGCCCAGATTTCACCCACCTGGTTGTCGCCCAGCGCTTCGAGGCGCTGCGGCTCGACGATGCGCACCGCGTGCCCGGGTTGCGGGTAGCCACAGCTCATCAGCACGCTGCCGCTGCCGTTTTCGGCGCGGTTGGCGGCAAAGGCTTCGGCGTCCAGCGCGAGGGCGCCGATGCCCTGGCCACGGCGGCTGCCGCTGACGAACAGGGTCGCTTCGGCCAGGCCATAGCTGGCAAAGAAGCTCTGCGGGTCGAAGCCACAGGCCTGGAACTTGTCGGCGAAGGTTGCCAGGCTGTCCTGGCGAATCGGTTCGGAGCCGGAATAGGCCACGCGCCAGCGGCTCAGGTCGAGCCCGGCCAAGGAGGCTTCGCTGACCCGTTCGCTGCACAAACGGTAGGCGAAGTCGGGGCCACCGCTGATGGTGCCGCCGTATTCGCTGATCGCCTGCAACCAGCGCAGCGGCCGGGCGAGGAAGTAGCCCGGCGACATCAGCACGCACGGCACGCCGCTGAAGATCGGCTGCAGCAAGCCGCCGATCAGCCCCATGTCGTGGTACAGCGGCAACCAGCTGACGATGACATCGTCGGGGTTCACATCGATGCCGAAACCGTGACGGATCAACTGCTCGTTGGCCACCAGGTTGCCGTGGCTGACCTGCACGCCCTTGGGCAACGCGGTGGAGCCCGAGGTGTACTGCAGGAAGGCAATGTCATCGCTGGCCAGGGCTGGTGCCTGCCAGGCATCGGCCAGGGTCGGGTCAAGGCCATCCACGGCCAGCAGTTCAGGGGCGTTGTCGGCCGCCAGCGCGTCCAGGCCTTGCAAGCTGTCGTGCAGCGCCGCGACGGTCAGCAGCAGGCGCGGTTCGGCGTCGTCGATGATCGACAGCAGGCGCTCCTGGTGATGGTGACGGGTAGATTCCGGTGGATACGCTGGCACGGCGATGACGCCAGCGTAGAGGCAACCAAAGAACGCCGCGACATAGTCCGGGCCACTGGGGAACAGCAGCACCGCACGCTCACCGAACTCGGCCCGGGCCTGCAAGGCGGCGGCGATGGTGCGCGCGCGGCGGTCCAGGTCCCGGTAGCTGAGCACGGCCTGCTCGCCAGGAGCGTCGGCGAGAAAGCGCAGGGCTATCTTGTCCGGGGTCTGCGCGGCGCGTTGCGCCAGGGCCTGGACCAGCGAGAGCGGGAGTTCGAAGGCGTCCGTCATGGGGTGTTCCTGCCAGTGTCTGGTGAAGTCGGGCCGGCTGCGCCGCGCACGTCGGCGGGCAGCACTCGGCGGCCGGATGTACACAGGGGAACGGATGGGCGGGGGAAGAAATTAGCGGGGTATGCCTTGAGAGGTGTGGCGCGTGGGAGACCGAGTGCCCACGCGACACACGTCTCAATCCTTGCTTAGAACCGAAACGTACAGATACTAATTACGTTTCGTATTTGACAATCATTATCATTCTGAATAGCTTGTCGCACGTCTCGGGAAGCTTCCCAACCTTGGGTGCCTCCTCTCCCCTCTGTGACAAGGTGATTTCCATGGCGGAACAACTATCCACAAGTAAGTGCGATTCACCATTACTCCAGGCCTTCGTCGACAATCGCAGCATTCTGGTCAAGATCGCTGCGCGCATCACCGGCTGCCGCTCACGCGCGGAAGACGTGGTGCAAGATGCATTCTTCCGGCTCAGCGCCGCCCCGCAGATCACCTCGTCCTTCAAGGCGCAACTCAGCTACCTGTTCCAGATCGTGCGCAACCTGGCCATCGACCACTACCGCAAGCAGGCGATGGAGCTGAAATATTCCGGCAGCGAAGAGGAAGGCCTGAACGTGGTCATCCAGAACGCCTCGCCCGAAGCCACGCACATCAACCTCGCCGCCCTCGATGACATCGCCGAGGCATTGAGCGAGTTGCCACAGCGCACCCGTTATGCGTTCGAGATGTACCGTTTGCACGGCGTGCCGCAAAAGGACATCGCCAAGGAACTGGGCGTATCGCCGACCTTGGTCAACTTCATGATTCGCGATGCCTTGGTGCATTGCCGCAAGACGGCCAACCGTCAGGTCTGAATAGTTGAAATGGCTGGGGGTGCGAAGCGCCCCCAGCAATCTCAGACCAAGGTACACCGATCGAAAAACCGCTCCCGCCCCAGAATCATCAGCGCCGCGCGCTTGTGCGGGAAGTCGAATTCTTTGTCGCAATGGAAACACTGATCGTGCATGTAGCCGATCATCTTGCCGTTGTCCGCCCGCGGCTCGGCCACCACCCGTTGGGTGCGCGGGTCATCGAGGAACAGGTAGTGCACCAGCGCCGATAACCAGCTGGCCACCTTGTGCGGCCCACGGTGCGCCTCCTCCCCTACCAACATGTGAATGCCGCGGTCGTAATCATCGGCCGAGTAGAACGGCGCAATCCGGTCTTCCTTTGCCCAATACGCCTCGAAGTAGGCGAACGGCTCATCGTCGAAGCAGCCGATGAGCGTTAGGGTATGCGGGTCGGCTTCCAGCTTTTCCAGGTATTCACGGTGCTGCTGTAAAGAGCCGCTTTCCTGCCAGAACGCGTCGACCCGGGGGTTGTTCTGCCAGCGGCTGAAGCGCTCCAGGTCTTGATCGATTTCCAGTGCGCGCAGCGACACCCAACTGCCCAGGCGCGCATCGAAGCGCCGGTACACTTCGCCGCGGGGCTTGGGCGCCCGGCGCGGATGGCGCTTGCCGTTGCTGATCTGCATCTGCTGCGGGTAAACACTCGCAGCCGTGTCGCCGAGCCAAGGCTGGGGCAACTGCCAGAACAGCGCACGCTCGCACAGGTATACGCCCGGCTGCTCGCCGGGC
Source organism: Pseudomonas sp. B21-031 (assembly GCF_024748985.1). Taxonomy (NCBI): domain Bacteria; kingdom Pseudomonadati; phylum Pseudomonadota; class Gammaproteobacteria; order Pseudomonadales; family Pseudomonadaceae; genus Pseudomonas; species Pseudomonas sp. B21-031. The sequence continues at coordinate 4,153,025 of NZ_CP087181.1, forward strand.
AGCAACAGCCCGCTGGCGAACGCCTGTGGCACGCCCTCGGGCAGGTGCCAGGCCAGGCGCTGGCAGGCGACATCACGCGATAGCAGCCAATAGCAGGCGGCCCACAGGGCCTGATATGGGCGCTCTGGGCAAAGGCTTTGCAGGTGCACTTCCAGGCACGCACCCGGCACCAGCCGCAACTGGATCAGCGGGCGCCCTTCAAGGGTCAGGCTCAGCCAGCTATCGCCCTCATCGGCGCTGAGGGTGCGCCAGCGTGGCGGTGACAGTGGCTGCGAAGCGGCATCGAACGGCATGGTCTTGGCTCACGAAGATGAAAAGAAGGCTCACCGTGGAAAACGTTGCCGCAGCAGCGGAATTTAGTCGCGCGGCGCCTGCACCGTGATCCGGTAGGGCTGGAAGATACGCGTCAGTTCCCCGTTGTCGCGCAGGGCACGCATCAGGGCCGCGAACGACTGCTCGCCGATGGGCGCGCCCGGGCGTAGCAAGGCGTAGTGGTGATAGACCTGGTCGATCCGCTGCGATGCCACCAGTTGCGTCTGGCTGTCGGGGTTACGCTGCAGAAAGTCGCTTAAGTACGAACGCGTGACCAGGGCGATGTCGGCACGGCCAGCCTGCACCATCAGCAGGTTGCTGTCGTGGGAGTAGGTCAGGGTCGCGTTGAAGGCTTTACGCAAGTAGTCAGGGTCGGCATTGAAGCGGGCGAAGGCGTAGTGATAGCCGTTGAACAGCGCCAGGCGCTTGCCGCGCAGCTCATCGAAGTACCGCGGGTCACGGCCATTGGCCTGGCTGGCAACGAACACCTCGGCATCCTCCAGGCCCATGTCCACGGTCTGATGGGCAATGCCCTGCCAGCCCCATTGCGGGTTCTCGAAGATCGCCAGGTCGGTGCGGCCCTGCTGCAAATCGCCAAAGCGCCGCTGGATGGAGGTGGGCACCAGCACAAAATGGTAGCCCTGTTGCGCACGGTTCAGGGCTGCGACCAACTGCGGCAACAGACCGGTGTCAGCCCCCTGCTCGGGGCGCACGGTGTAGGGCGGGAAGTGCGCGGCGCCGATCTTCACTTCGATCACGTCGGCAGCCCAGCCTGGTATCGCCAGCCAGAGCGCGGCCAGCATCAGCAGAATGGGCAAGGCCTTTAAGCCGGGCGCTGGGGTCAAGACGCACACTCATCACGGTTCGTACCTGGTTGCGCCTAAGCTAGGCGTTTTCCGGGCAGGGCACAACTGCTGGTCGCCGGCCTTTGTGCCAAAGCAGGCGGCAAATTGCCAGGGGGTGCCGTAAGGCCAGACATTGGCTACGCTCTAGCAGGATCTGCAAGGGAGCCTGGTATGGGCCATTGGTTGGTGATCGACCTGGAAGCCACCACCGACGATGGTGGGTGGCCGGTCACAGAGATGGAAATCATTGAAATCGGTGCAAGCCTGGTAACCCGCGAAGGCCGCGAAGTCGACCACTTCCAGCGTTTCGTACGGCCCCGGCGGCGGCCACAGCTGACGCCGTTTTGCCGCGAGCTCACGCACATCAGCCAGGCCAGCGTCGACAGCGCCGCGCCCTTCCCTGAGGTGTGGGCGCGCTTCGAGCGCTGGCTGGGGCACCATCGCGGGCAGTTGCAGGCCTGGGTCAGCTGGGGCGACTACGATCGCCAGCAGTTACTGCAGGAATGGCAACAGCACGGGCTCGACAGCCTGCTGCGCAACGTGCCGCACATCAACCTCAAGCAGCGCTTCGCCAAAGCCCGTCACCTGCAGCGGCCGACCGGCCTCAATGGCGCCTTGCAACTGGCCGGCATGCACTTTTGCGGGCAGCAGCACCGGGCCCTGGAAGATGCGCGCAATACCGCGCGGCTACTGCCCTTGAGCCTGCCGGCCAATGGCACCTGAAAGCAGATGACGACGGGGATGGCCTTGGGCATACTGGCCAGCCCTTTTTCATCCCCCTGTTCAGGAGTCGCCCATGTTCCAGGTCAACGAGTACTTCAACGGCACCGTCAAGTCGATCGCATTCGCAGGCGAAGAAGGTCCGGCCACCGTGGGTGTGATGGCACCGGGCGAATACGAGTTCGGCACGGCCAAGCGCGAAATCATGCATGTGATTTCCGGTGCTTTGACCGTCAAGCTGCCGGGTAGCGACAACTGGGAAACCTTCAAGGCTGGCGACAAGTTCAATGTGGCCGCTGACAGCAAGTTCCAGCTGCAGGTGAAAGTGGATACCGCCTACCTGTGCGAGTACCGCGACTAAGCGCTGGCCTGCATCGGCCTCTTCGCGGGCAAGCCCGCGAAGAATCCAGCACTATTTCGACAAAAACCCCGCCACCTTCTCAGCCGCCGCCTGCAAATGCTGCGCATGGCTGAACCCCGAGGCCTTCAACGGCTTCAGGTCATGATCGCCCGCCACCAGCCAGCTCACCTCGATCGCCGGTGACAGTGCATACCCCGCTACAGCCTCACGGTTACCCAGCGCATCCCGTTCGCCCTGCACGATCAACGTCGGTGTCTTCAGCCCCGCCAGGTGCTCGACCCTGGGCTTCTCCGGCTTGCCCACCGCATAGAACGGATACCCCAGGCACACCAGTGCATCCGCTTCGAGTTCGTCGGCCAACAAGCTGGCCATACGCCCGCCCATGGACTTGCCACCGATAGCCAGCTTACCTGTGACCAAAGGTCGCACCTGCCGGTACACCTCGCGCCAGCATTGCAATAGCACCTTCTGCGGATTGGGCGGCCGCTTGCCGCCGTTCACCCTGCGCTCGGCCATGTACGGGAACTCGAAGCGAATCACCCCGACCCCAAGCGCCGCGAGCCTTTGCGCCATCTCGTCCATGAACCCGCTGTCCATCGGCGCACCGGCACCATGGGCCAGGATCAGACAGCCTTTATAGCCGTCATCCCCTTGAATTTTCGGAAGATCGCAGCGCAAGCCTGGGACATTTCCGACCTTCGCCCATTGATCCCCGTCAATACCGGCACTTTGCCCATTAATCATGCTTGCCTCGCTCTATAGCCTGCCAATAACCGTGGATGGGAACCCATACATGAACACAACCAGCAGTACCGCCTACAACTACAAGGTGGTCCGCCAATTCGCCATCATGACGGTGGTGTGGGGAATCGTCGGGATGGGGCTCGGCGTTTTCATCGCCGCCCAGCTCGCCTGGCCGTCCCTCAACTTCGACCTCCCCTGGACCAGCTTCGGCCGCCTGCGCCCTCTGCATACCAATGCGGTGATCTTCGCCTTCGGCGGCTGTGCACTGTTCGCCACCTCGTATTATTCGGTGCAACGTACCTGCCAGACCACCCTGTTTTCACCCAAACTGGCCGCGTTCACCTTCTGGGGCTGGCAACTGGTGATCCTGCTCGCGGCCATCAGCCTGCCGCTGGGCTACACCAGCTCCAAGGAATACGCCGAGCTGGAATGGCCGATCGACATCCTGATCACCATTGTCTGGGTCTGCTACGCCATCGTGTTCTTCGGCACGCTGATGAAGCGCAACACCAAGCATATCTACGTGGGTAACTGGTTCTTCGGGGCCTTCATCCTGACCGTGGCGATGCTGCACATCATCAACAACCTGGAGCTGCCGGTCAGCCTGACCAAGTCCTACTCGGTCTACGCGGGCGCTACCGACGCCATGGTCCAGTGGTGGTACGGCCACAACGCGGTGGGCTTCTTCCTGACCGCAGGCTTCCTGGGCATGATGTACTACTACGTGCCCAAGCAGGCCGAGCGGCCGGTGTATTCCTATCGCCTGTCAATCGTGCACTTCTGGGCACTGATCACCCTGTACATTTGGGCTGGCCCGCACCACCTGCACTACACCGCGCTGCCCGACTGGGCACAGTCGCTGGGCATGGTGATGTCGCTGATCCTCCTGGCACCGAGCTGGGGCGGCATGATCAACGGCATGATGACCCTCTCTGGCGCTTGGCATAAGTTGCGCAGCGACCCAATCCTGCGCTTCCTCGTGGTATCGCTGGCGTTCTACGGCATGTCCACCTTCGAAGGCCCGATGATGGCCATCAAGACGGTCAACGCCCTGTCGCACTACACCGACTGGACCATCGGCCACGTCCACGCCGGCGCCCTGGGTTGGGTGGCGATGATCTCGATCGGCGCGCTGTACCACACCATCCCCAAAGTGTTCGGCAAAGAGCAGATGCACAGCATCGGCCTGATCAACGCGCACTTCTGGCTGGCGACCATCGGCACCGTGCTGTACATCGCCTCGATGTGGGTCAACGGCATCGCCCAGGGCCTGATGTGGCGCGCGGTCAACAGCGACGGCACGCTCACCTACTCGTTCGTCGAAACCCTGGTGGCCAGCCACCCTGGCTTCATCGTGCGCTTCGTCGGCGGTGCGATCTTCCTCAGTGGCATGTTCCTGATGGCCTGGAACACCTGGCGTACGGTGCGTGCGCCAGCCACTGACGCCGCCCCTGCGAACGCCCAGCTGGCCTGAGGAGACACGCCTGATGAAACATGAAGTCATCGAGAAAAACATCGGCCTGATGGCGCTGCTGATGGTGTTTGCCGTCAGCATCGGCGGCCTGACCCAGATCGTCCCGCTGTTCTTCCAGGACGTCACCAACAAGCCGGTCGAAGGCATGAAACCCTACACCGCGCTGCAACTGGAAGGCCGCGACATCTACATCCGCGAAGGCTGCGTCGGCTGCCACTCGCAGATGATTCGCCCATTCCGCGCCGAGACCGAACGCTACGGCCACTACTCGGTCGCCGGCGAGAGCGTGTGGGACCACCCGTTCCTGTGGGGCTCCAAGCGCACCGGCCCGGACCTGGCCCGCGTGGGCGGCCGCTACTCGGACGACTGGCACCGCGCGCACCTGTATAACCCGCGCAACGTGGTGCCCGAGTCGAAGATGCCGTCCTACCCGTGGCTAGTCGCCGAGCAGGTCGACAACAGCCACACCGAAACCAAGATGCGCACCCTGCGAACCCTCGGCGTGCCGTACACCGACGCGGACATCGCCGGTGCCCGCGACGCGGTCAAGGGCAAGACCGAGATGGACGCGCTGGTCGCTTACCTGCAGGTGCTCGGCACCGCGATCAAGAACAAGAGGTGAGTGCGATGGAAATAGACATCGGCATGATCCGCGGGCTGGGCACCCTGGTGGTGATGATCGCCTTCATCGGCCTCTCGCTCTGGGTATTCAACCGCCGCCGCGACCGTGATTTCGCCGAAGCGCGCCTGCTGCCCTTCGTCGACGACCGCCTGCCCCCTGCCGGGCAGGAACCTGCTGCCAAGAGGAGTTCCGGGCAATGACCACCTTCTGGAGTACGTACATCAGCGTACTGACCATCGGCAGTTTGATCGGCCTTACCTGGCTGCTGCTGTCGACCCGCAAGGGCCAGAGTACCGACACCACCGACCAGACCATGGGCCACAGCTTCGATGGCATCGAGGAATACGACAACCCGCTGCCCAAGTGGTGGTTCTGGTTGTTCGTGGGCACCCTGGTGTTCTCGGTCGGCTACTTGATCCTCTATCCAGGCCTGGGTAACTGGAAAGGCATCCTGCCGGGCTACGACAACGGCTGGACCGGGGTCAACGAATGGCAGAAGGAAATGGACAAGGCCGATGCCAAGTTCGGCCCGATCTTCGCCAAGTACGCGGCAATGCCGGTCGAGGAAGTGGCCAAGGACCCGCAAGCCCTGAAGATGGGCAGCCGCCTGTTCGCCTCCAACTGTTCGGTGTGCCACGGCTCGGACGCCAAAGGCGCCTATGGCTTCCCCAACCTGACCGACAAGGACTGGCGCTGGGGCGGCGAGCCGGAGACCATCAAGGCCTCGATCATGAACGGTCGCCACGGCGTGATGCCGGCTTGGGCCGAGGTCATTGGCGAGCAGGGCGTGGCCGATGTGGCGGCGTTCGTGCTGACCAACCTGGATGGCCGCAGCTTGCCGGAAGGGGTCAAGGCCGACCCGGCCAAAGGCAAGGAAATCTTCGCCGGCAACTGCGTGGCCTGCCACGGGCCTGAAGCCAAAGGCACCCCAGCCATGGGCGCGCCTGACCTGACTCACCCGCAGGCGTTCATCTACGGCTCGAGCTTTGCCCAGTTGCAACAGACCATTCGTTATGGTCGCCAGGGGCAGATGCCGGCACAGGCCGAGATCCAGGGCAATGACAAGGTGCACTTGCTGGCGGCTTATGTGTATAGCCTGTCGCACGGTGACGCGCCTGAAGCAGTGACTGTTAAGTAATACCAGGGGGCTGGTTTGCGGCCCATTCGCAGCGCAAGGCTGCTCCTACAGGCGATCGCATGCTTCTTGTAGGCGCAGCCTTGTGCTGCGAATGGGCTGCAAAGCAGCCCCCACGCCCTCCCCCGCCATACCCCCTCCCCTTGCACCCCCCCCTAACCGAACTAAGCTTGTTGCCTCAGTGGGCTTCGCTGCCAATCCAGCGAAGCAGACGCGGCGCATAGCCTGGTGCCGTCCGACAAAAAAGCCTGACCGATCGATCAGAAAAAGATGAAAAACGGTACACATTACAAATATTTATTTGTGTACAATCGTTCGAACCCAACACCGCTGGACACAGGTGGACGGGCTTGGACACGGGTCGGCGTACCAAAGTTGCGTTGCGGTAACCCGAGGGGTTATCGATACTGGCGCCGATTTTTCGACCAACAAGAACATCAAAACCGTGGAACCTTAGAATGAGCACAGCAATCAGTCCGACTGCTTATAACTATAAGGTCGTCCGCCAGTTCGCCATCATGACGGTGGTCTGGGGGATCCTTGGCATGGGCCTCGGCGTTTTCATCGCCTCGCAACTGGTATGGCCGCAACTGAACCTGGACCTGCCCTGGACCAGCTTCGGCCGCCTGCGCCCGTTGCACACCAACCTGGTGATCTTCGCCTTCGGCGGCTGTGCGTTGTTCGGCACCAGCTACTACGTGGTGCAGCGCACCTGCCAGACCCGGCTGATCTCCGACAGCATGGCGGCCTTCACCTTCTGGGGTTGGCAAGCGGTGATCGTCGGCGCACTGATCACCCTGCCGATGGGCTACACCACCACCAAGGAATACGCCGAGCTGGAATGGCCGCTGGCGATCCTGCTGGCCATTGTCTGGGTGACCTACGGGCTGGTGTTCTTCGGCACCATCGTCAAGCGCAAGACCAAGCACATCTACGTCGGCAACTGGTTCTACGGCGCGTTCATCGTGGTCACCGCGATGCTGCACATCGTCAACCACATCTCGCTGCCTGTCAGCCTGTTCAAGTCGTACTCGGCCTACTCCGGCGCCACTGACGCCATGATCCAATGGTGGTACGGCCACAACGCGGTGGGCTTCTTCCTCACCACCGGCTTCCTGGGAATGATGTACTACTTCGTGCCCAAGCAGGCCGAGCGGCCGATCTACTCGTATCGCCTGTCGATCGTGCACTTCTGGGCGCTGATCACCCTGTACATCTGGGCCGGCCCGCACCACCTGCACTACACCGCCCTGCCCGACTGGGCACAGTCGCTGGGCATGGTGATGTCGATCATCCTGCTGGCGCCAAGCTGGGGTGGCATGATCAACGGCATGATGACCCTGTCCGGTGCCTGGCATAAATTGCGCACCGACCCGATCCTGCGCTTCCTCGTGGTATCGCTGGCGTTCTACGGCATGTCCACCTTCGAAGGCCCGATGATGGCCATCAAGACCGTGAACTCGCTGTCGCACTACACCGACTGGACCATCGGCCACGTCCACGCCGGCGCCCTTGGTTGGGTAGCGATGATCTCGATCGGCGCGGTTTATCACATGATTCCCAAGCTGTATGGCCGGGCGCAGATGCACAGCGTCGGCTTGATCAACGCGCACTTCTGGCTGGCGACCATCGGCACCGTGCTGTACATCGCCTCGATGTGGGTCAACGGCATCACCCAGGGCCTGATGTGGCGCGCCATCAACGATGACGGCACGCTCACCTACTCCTTCGTCGAAGCCTTGCAGGCCAGCCACCCGGGCTACATCGTCCGCGCGCTGGGCGGTGCATTCTTCGCCTCGGGCATGTTGCTGATGGCCTACAACGTGTTCCGCACCGTACGCGCGGCCAACCCGGTTGAAGCAGATGAAGCCGCCAAGATCGTCGTCGTGGGAGCGCACTGATGAAGCATGAAGCCGTCGAGAAGAACATAGGCCTGCTGGCCTTCTTCATGGTCATCGCCGTCAGCGTCGGTGGCCTGACCCAGATCGTCCCGCTGTTTTTCCAGGACGTCACCAACAAACCCGTTGAAGGCATGAAGCCGCGCACCGCGTTGGAGCTTGAAGGCCGCGACATCTACATCCGCGAAGGCTGCGTGGGCTGCCACTCGCAGATGATCCGCCCGTTCCGCGCCGAGACCGAGCGCTACGGCCATTACTCGGTCGCCGGTGAAAGCGTGTGGGACCACCCCTTCCTGTGGGGCTCCAAGCGCACCGGCCCGGACCTGGCCCGCGTGGGCGGCCGCTACTCCGACGACTGGCACCGTGCGCACCTGTACAACCCGCGCAACGTGGTGCCCGAATCGAAGATGCCGTCCTACCCGTGGCTGGTCGAGAACAAACTCGACGGCAAGGACACCGCGAAGAAGATGGAAGTCCTGCGGACCCTCGGCACGCCGTACACCGACGCCGACATCGCCGGCGCGCGGGACGCGGTCAAGGGCAAGACCGAGATGGACGCCATCGTCGCGTACCTGCAGGGTCTTGGCACCATCATCAAAAGCAAACGGTGACGCTGATGGATATCGGGATGATTCGCGGCCTGGGCACCGTCGTGGTGATGGTGGCCTTCGTAGGCCTGGCGCTGTGGGTGTTCAACCCACGGCGCAAGCAGGAGTTCGACGAGGCGACCCGGTTGCCCTTCGCGGATGATCCCGAAGCCACCCGGCACGTCGAGCAAGCGCAAGCAAAAGCTTCTGGGAGCAAAAAACAATGACAACCTTCTGGAGTCTGTACGTCACCGTCCTGACCCTGGGCACCATCTTCTCACTGACCTGGCTGCTGCTGTCGACCCGCAAGGGCCAGCGCGAAGAGGTCACCGACGAGACCGTCGGGCATGCCTTCGATGGCATTGAGGAATATGACAACCCGCTGCCCAAATGGTGGTTCTGGCTGTTCGTCGGCACCATCATCTTCGCCCTCGGCTACCTGGTGCTGTACCCAGGCCTGGGTAACTGGAAAGGTATGCTGCCGGGCTATTCGTACCTGGACACCGACAAGCAGACCGAGTTTGCCAACGGCCAGCCGGGCTGGACCGGCGTGCACGAGTGGGAAAAGGAAATGGCCAAGGCCGATGCCCGCTTCGGGCCGATCTTCGCCAAGTTCGCGGCGATGCCCATCGAGGACGTCGCCAAAGACCCACAGGCCCTGAAAATGGGCGCACGGCTGTTCGCTTCCAACTGCTCGGTGTGCCACGGCTCCGACGCCAAGGGCGCCTACGGTTTCCCCAACCTGACCGACAACGACTGGCGTTGGGGCGGTGAGCCGGAAACCATCAAGACCACCATCATGGGCGGTCGCCACGGCGTGATGCCGGCCTGGTCCGAGGTGATCGGCGAGCAAGGCGTTGCCGATGTGGCAGCCTTTGTGGTCAGCAAGCTCGATGGCCGCACCCTGCCGGAAGGCGCCAAGGCCGATGCCGAAAACGGGCAGAAAATCTTCGCCGCCAACTGCGTGGCCTGCCACGGGCCAGAGGGCAAGGGTACGCCGGCCATGGGTGCACCAAACCTGACCCATCCACAGGCGTTCATCTACGGCTCGAGCTTTGCCCAGCTTCAGCAGACCATTCGCTATGGCCGCCAAGGGCAGATGCCGGCGCAGGAGCAGCTGCAGGGCAATGACAAGGTGCACCTGCTGGCAGCTTATGTGTACAGCCTGTCGCATCAGGAGCAGGAGCCTCAAAAGGCTGAGTAAGCAGGTCCGGCCTCTTCGCGGGTAAACCCGCGCCCACAGGTATCTCGCCGAGCCTGAGGGCAGCGGGGTCCCTGTGGGAGCGGGTTTACCGGCGAAGAATCCAGCACAAGCTGACCTGGATCAATTGACACCCGCCATATCACGATTCATACCACGAACCCAACGCGACTAAAGGTCGCAGTGCAACCCCTGGGTGCCATCACAGGCGTATCATGGGTCGCAGAGCGCTAGCAGATTGCGCGAGACTGCGGCCGGCATGCACTGGCCGCGGCATTTCTCCACTGCCGTGGGACTTGATGATGAGCAAGCAAATTCCGGTACATGACGTCACCCCGCCTGCCAACAAAGGGAAGGATTCCGTCGACCTCTACGCCTCCCGCGAGAAAATCTACACCCGCGCCTTCACAGGCGTCTTCCGCCGCCTGCGCATGGTCGGCGGGGCCGTGCTGTTCCTGCTCTATTTCGGCACCGTGTGGCTGAACTGGGGCGGTCACCAGGCGGTTTGGTGGAACCTGCCCGAGCGCAAGTTCTACATCTTCGGCGCCACCATCTGGCCCCAGGACTTCATCCTCCTGTCAGGCATCCTCATCGTCGCTGCGTTCGGCCTGTTCTTCGTCACCGTGTATGCCGGCCGGGTGTGGTGCGGCTATACCTGCCCGCAAAGCGTGTGGACGTGGATTTTCATGTGGTGCGAAAAAGTCACCGAGGGTGACCGTAACCAGCGCATGAAGCTTGACCGCGCCCCCATGAGCGGCAACAAGTTCCTGCGCAAATTCGCCAAGCACAGCCTGTGGCTGCTGATCGGTTTCGTCACCGGCATGACCTTTGTCGGATACTTCTCGCCGATCCGTGAGCTGGCCATCGAATTCTTCACCGGCCAAGCCGATGGCTGGGCCTATTTCTGGGTCGGTTTCTTTACCCTCGCCACCTATGGCAACGCCGGCTGGCTGCGCGAGCAGGTGTGCGTGTACATGTGCCCCTATGCACGCTTCCAGAGCGTGATGTTCGACAAGGACACGCTGATCGTGTCCTACGACCCGCGCCGTGGCGAAACCCGTGGCCCGCGTAAAAAAGACATCGACTACAAGGCCCAAGGCCTGGGCGACTGCATCGACTGCACCATGTGCGTGCAGGTCTGCCCCACCGGCATCGACATCCGCGACGGCCTGCAGATCGAGTGTATCGGCTGCGCCGCCTGCATCGACGCCTGCGATACCATCATGGACAAGATGAACTACCCCAAAGGGCTGATCAGCTACACCACCGAGCACAACCTGTCCGGGCAGAAAACCCACATGCTGCGCCCTCGGCTGATCGGCTATGCGCTGGTACTGCTGGTCATGATCGGCGCCCTGGCCACCGCCTTCGCCACCCGCTCGCTGGTCGGCTTCGACGTCAGCAAAGACCGCGTGCTGTACCGCGAAAACGCCCAGGGCCGGATCGAGAACGTCTACAGCCTCAAGGTCATGAACAAAGACCAACGCGACCACGTCTACGTGCTCGATGCCGCCGGCCTGCCAGACCTCAAGCTCGAAGGCCAGCGCGAGATCCGCGTGGCGGCCGGTGATATCGTCAGCCTGCCCGTGCAGCTGTCGATAGCACCCGAGAAACTGCCATCGACCACCAACGAAATCACCTTCATCCTCAAGAGCGCCGATGACAGCGACGCCCAGGTTGAAGCCAAGAGCCGCTTCATCGGCCCACAGATCCGCTGAGAGAGATTATCGACAATGCCTGCCGCCACCGCCGCCAGCCCTTGGTACAAGCACCTCTGGCCCTGGATCATCATCGGCATCCTCACCACCTCGGTGTGCCTGAGCCTGACCATGGTCAGCATTGCCGTGCGCAACCCGGACAACCTGGTCAACGACAACTACTACGAGGCTGGCAAGGGCATCAACCGCTCGCTGGACCGTGAGCTGCTGGCCCAGACCTTGAACCTCAAGGCCAGCGTGCATTTGGATGAGCTGACCGGCGAAGTCGACCTGCGCCTGACGGGCGACAGCGACCCGCAAACGCTGGAACTGAATCTGATCTCGCCCACCCAACCGGACAAGGACCGCAAGGTGGCGCTAACCCGTGCCGAGGCTGGGCGCTATGTCGGGCAACTGGACGACAAGGTCGAAGGGCGGCGCTTCGTCGAGCTGCTGGGCAGCCAGCAAGGGCAGGTGTGGCGGTTGTTCGAGGAAGAGAAGGTGGAACATGGTGTGACCCTGCAGCTGGGCGATGAAGCGTTGCTAGGCGCAGAACACAAATAATCGCGACACTTTCTCTACCTGTGGGAGCGGGCTTGCCCCGCGAAAGGGCCAAGCCTGCTTATGATGTCGCCCATGCCGGCCCATTCGCGGGGCAAGCCCGCTCCCACAGGACCCGTCCCTGACAGTCAATGCGTGCTCGCCTTATGACCCAACCCACCCCCTGCTACCACTGCGCCCTGCCCGTCCCCGCTGGCAACCGCTTCACCGCCGTGGTCCTCGGCGAGCCCCGGCAGTTCTGCTGCCCAGGCTGCCAGGCGGTGGCCGAGTCCATCGTCGCCGGGGGCCTGGAGCACTATTACCAGCACCGCAGTGACACCAGCGCCAACCCCGAAGCCTTGCCCAGGCAACTGCAGGATGAACTGGCGCTCTACGACCGCAGCGACGTGCAACAAACCTTCGTCCGCCACGCCGGCGAACTGGCCGAAGCCACCCTGCTGGTCGAAGGCATCAGTTGCGCCGCCTGCGGCTGGCTGATCGAAAAGCACCTGCGCAACCTGCCCGGGGTCACCGAAGCACGCCTGAACCTGTCCAATCACCGCCTGCTGCTGGCCTGGGACGACCACCAGTTGCCCCTCTCGCGCCTGCTCGCCGAGCTGCGCCAGATCGGCTACGCCGCCCATCCCTACCAACCGGACCAGGCCGCCGAACAGTTGGCCCGGGAGAACCGCAGCGCCTTGCGGCGCCTGGGTGTCGCCGGGCTGCTGTGGTTCCAGGCGATGATGGCAACCATGGCCACTTGGCCCGAATTCAACATAGACCTGTCGCCCGAGCTGCACACCATCCTGCGCTGGGTCGCGCTGTTTCTGACCATCCCGATCGTGTTCTACAGCTGCGCGCCGTTCTTCAAAGGCGCAGCGCGCGACCTGCGCACCCGCCACCTGACCATGGACGTCTCGGTATCGCTGGCCATCGCCCTGGCGTTCGGCGCCGGGATTTGGACCGCGATCAGCGGCAGCGGCGAGCTGTATTTCGATACCGTCGGCATGTTCGCGCTGTTCCTGCTGACCGGTCGCTACCTTGAGCGACGCGCCCGCGAGCGCACTGCGGCGGCCACCGCGCAACTGGTCAACCTGCTGCCCGCCTCGTGCCTGCGCCTGGACCTCATCGGCCGTGCCGAGCGCATCCTGCTCAGCGAACTGCAGCGCGGCGACACGGTGCAAGTCCTGCCCGGCGCGGTAATCCCTGCCGATGGGCGCATCGTCGAAGGCCGCTCCAGCGTCGACGAATCACTGCTGACCGGCGAATACCTGCCGCAACCGCGCCGCGTCGGCGATCGGGTCACGGGTGGCACCCTGAACGTCGAGAGCACCCTAAACGTGGAAGTCGAAGCCCTCGGCCACGACTCGCGGCTGTCGGCCATCGTCCGCCTGTTGGAACGCGCGCAAACCGAAAAACCGCGCCTGGCCGAGATCGCCGATCGCGCTTCGCAGTGGTTCTTGCTGTTTACCTTGATAGCCGCCGTGGCTATCGGCCTGTGGTGGTGGCACCTGGCCCCGGACCGCGCCTTCTGGATCGTGCTGGCCATGCTGGTGGCAACCTGCCCTTGCGCACTGTCCCTGGCCACGCCCACGGCCCTTACCGCCGCCACCGGCACCCTGCACAAACTCGGCCTGCTGGTGACCCGCGGCCATGTGCTCGAAGGCCTCAACCAGATCGACACGGTCATCTTCGACAAGACCGGCACGCTCACCGAAGGCCGCCTGACCTTGCGCAGCATTCGCCCGCTGGGCGACCTGGCCGCCGACCGTTGCCTGGCCCTGGCCGCAGCCCTGGAAAACCGCTCCGAACACCCCATCGCGCGCGCTTTCGGCCGCACCGCCGCGCCTGCGGACGATGTGCAGACCGTGCCAGGCCTTGGCTTGGAAGGGCTGGTTGACGGCCAGCGCTTGCGTATCGGCCAGGCCACGTTCGTCTGCGCCCTGAGTGGCGCCGAAATCCCAGGCGTGCCCGAGCCACGCGGCCAATGGCTGCTGCTGGGTGATCGCCAAGGGCCGCTGGCCTGGTTCGGCCTCGATGACCGCCTGCGCGATGACGCCCCGGCCCTGCTCGCTGCCTGCAAGGCGCGGGGCTGGCGGACGCTGCTGCTGTCGGGTGACAGCTCGCCGATGGTCGCCGAAGTGGCGGCGCAACTGGGCATCGACCAGGCCATCGGCGGCCTGCGCCCGGACGACAAGCTGGACCGGCTCAAGGCATTGCAAGCCGCTGGCCGCAAGGTGCTGATGCTGGGCGACGGGGTCAACGACGTGCCGGTGCTGGCGGCCGCCGACATCAGCATCGCCATGGGCAGCGCCACTGACCTGGCCAAGACCAGCGCCGATGCGGTGCTGCTGTCCAACCGCCTGCAGGCGCTGGTACAGGCCTTCGACCTGGCCCGCCGCACGCGCCGCAACATCCTCGAGAACCTGCTGTGGGCGACCCTGTATAATGGCCTCATGTTGCCGTTTGCCGCGCTCGGCTGGATCACCCCCGTATGGGCGGCCATCGGCATGTCGGTGAGCTCGCTGATCGTGGTCCTCAACGCCCTGCGCCTGACCCGGCTGCCAGGCGTGGCGGCCACCAGCAGCCACCCGCAACCCGCCACCGCCTGATCAGGAGCCGCCCATGCCAGCCCTCTATGTCATGATCCCGGCCGCCCTGCTGCTTGTCGGCGTTGCCGTGTACATCTTCTTCTGGGCGGTGGACAGCGGCCAGTACGACGACCTCGAAGGCCCTGCCCACAGCATCCTGTTCGACGACCAAGACCCACGCCACCAGGCTGCGGTCAAGCCGGACGACAGCCTGGCCGAAGACGACAAGGAACCCCCACCCCGTGCCTGACCTGCTGCCCCTGCTCGGCTCGGCGCTGATCCTTGGCTTGCTCGGTGGCGGCCACTGCCTGGGCATGTGCGGCGGCCTCATGGGCGCGCTGACCCTGGCCATCCCGCCCGAGCAGCGCGGCCGACGCTTGCAGCTGCTGTTGGCGTACAACGTCGGGCGCATTCTCAGCTATACCTGCGCCGGCCTGCTGGTGGGCCTGGCTGGCTGGGCCGTGGCCAGCAGCCCGGCCGCCCTGGCGCTGCGGGTGCTAGCCGCGTTGCTGTTGATTGCCATGGGGCTGTACCTGGCCGGTTGGTGGAGCGGGTTGACCCGTATCGAGGCCCTGGGCCGGGGGCTGTGGCGGCATATCCAGCCAGTCGCCTCGCGCTTGCTGCCGGTGTCGAGCCTGCCGCGCGCCCTGTTGCTGGGGGCCTTGTGGGGCTGGTTGCCGTGCGGGCTGGTGTACAGCACGTTGCTGTGGGCTGCGAGCCAAGGGCATGCGGGGTACAGCGCGGCGTTGATGTTGGCCTTCGGGCTGGGCACCTGGCCGGTATTGCTGGCCACGGGCTTGGCGGCGGAGCGGGTCAGCAGCCTGTTGCGACGGCGCAGCGTGCGCATGGCGGGTGGGTTGCTGGTCATCCTGTTTGGCCTGTGGACGCTGCCTGGGCCACACCAGCATTGGTTGATGGGGCACTGAAGCGGGCTGCTGTGCAGCCCATCGCCGGCAAGCCAGCTCCCACAGCTACAGCACAAGCCTTGAGGCAGTGAGGCCCCTGTGGGAGCTGGCTTGCCGGCGGTGGGCCGCTCAGCGGCCCTAAAGGCTCTTGATACAAATCAACACAGATTCCTACAGACGGCCATAGACTCCGGACACTGCTCGCTCTATCCGGGGACCGCCCACATGCTCGACGACCTACGTTGGGACACCGACCTGATCCGCCGCTACGACCTGGCCGGACCACGCTACACCTCCTACCCGACCGCCGTGCAACTGCACAGCGAAGTGGGCTCGTTCGACTTGCTCCACGCCCTGCGCGAGAGCCGCCGGGCGGTGCGACCGTTGTCGCTGTACGTGCACGTGCCGTTCTGCGCCAACATCTGCTACTACTGCGCCTGCAACAAAGTCATCACCAAGGACCGTGGCCGCGCTGCGCCCTACCTGCAACGCCTGGAGCAGGAAATCCAGCTGATCGCCTGCCACCTGGACCCTAAGCAACGGGTCGAGCAACTGCACTTCGGCGGCGGCACGCCCACCTTCCTCAGCCCCGTGGAATTGCGTCAGCTGATGGCTACCCTGCGCCAGCACTTCAACCTGCTGGACGACGATTCCGGTGACTACGGCATCGAAATCGACCCACGCGAAGCCGACTGGTCGACCATGGGCCTGCTTCGCGAGCTGGGCTTCAACCGTGTCAGCCTGGGCGTGCAGGACCTGGACCCGGCCGTGCAGCGCGCGGTCAACCGCTTGCAGAGCCTGGAGCAGACCCGCACCCTGATCGAGGCAGCGCGTACCTTGCAGTTCCGTTCGATCAACCTGGACTTGATCTACGGCCTGCCCAAGCAGACCCCGGAAGGCTTTGCCCGCACGGTCGAAGAGGTGATCCGCCTGCAACCCGACCGCCTGTCGGTGTTCAACTACGCCCACCTGCCCGAGCGCTTCATGCCTCAGCGACGCATCGACAACAATGACCTGCCGAGCCCGTCAGCCAAGCTCGAGATGCTGCATGCCACCATCGACCAGCTTACCGCCGCCGGTTACCGCTACATCGGCATGGACCACTTCGCCCTGCCCGACGATGAGCTGGCCATGGCCCAGGAAGAAGGCACCCTGCAACGCAACTTCCAGGGCTACACCACCCATGGCCATTGCGACTTGATCGGCCTGGGGGTGTCTGCCATCAGCCAGATCGGCGACCTCTATTGCCAGAACAGCAGCGACCTCAACACTTACCAGGACAGCCTCTCCAACGCCCAACTGGCCACCCAGCGCGGCCTGCTGTGCAACCACGACGATCGCCTGCGCCGGGCAGTGATCCAGCAGTTGATCTGCCATTTCGAACTGGACTACGAGCCGATCGAACAGGCCTTTACCATCGATTTTCGCGGCTACTTCAACGACCTTTGGCCAGAACTGCTGACCTTGCAGCGTGATGGCCTGATCAGCCTGGACGACAAGGGTATCCGCATCCTGCCCGCCGGCCGCCTGTTGGCGCGCTCGGTGTGCATGGTGTTCGACGCCTACCTGGCGATGCAAAACCGCCAGCGCTTCTCACGGGTTATCTGAAAAGCGAGACGTTCAACCGCATGGACAAGTGGGCTTGTGCGGCACACTATGGGTACACGAAAGGCCTCGGCGCGCACCCGCCGAGGCTTCGCCAGCACGCACCACAATAGCGCACGCTGGCCTACAACCTACGCCGTGAGTTACCCTTACGTCTTATGTGTGCTTTCCCACAAGGATCGATTGAAAATGTCCGAGCCAGTTAAACTGCGCCCACATACCCAGGCCCATTGCAAGGATTGCAGCCTGGCCCCCCTGTGCCTGCCTCTTTCGCTGAACCTGGAAGACATGGAAGCACTGGATGAAATCGTCAAACGTGGACGGCCGCTGAAGAAAGGCGAGTTTCTGTTCCGCCAGGGTGACAATTTCGGCTCGGTCTACGCAGTACGTTCCGGCGCCCTCAAAACCTTCAGCCTCAGCGACAGCGGCGAAGAGCAGATCACCGGCTTCCACCTGCCCAGCGAACTGGTCGGACTGTCCGGCATGGACACCGAAGCCTACCCGGTGTCGGCCCAGGCCCAAGAGACCACGTCGGTGTGCGAAATTCCCTTCGAACGCCTCGACGAACTCTCGGTGCAATTGCCACAGTTGCGTCGTCAGTTGATGCGTGTGATGAGCCGCGAGATCCGCGACGACCAGCAAATGATGCTGCTGCTGTCGAAGAAAACCGCCGACGAACGCATCGCCACCTTCCTGGTCAACCTGTCCGCGCGCTTCCGCGCACGTGGCTACTCGGCCAACCAGTTCCGCCTGAGCATGTCGCGCAACGAAATCGGCAATTACCTGGGCCTGGCGGTGGAAACCGTGTCGCGAGTCTTCACCCGCTTCCAGCAAAACGGCCTGATTCGCGCCGAAGGCAAAGAAGTGCATATCCTCGACCCGATTCAGTTGTGCGCGCTGGCCGGCGGTGCAATGGAGGCCTGAGCCTTTGTTAACGGGTATACTGGCGCCATCGTTTTTCCAGGATACCCGCAACAATGCATAGCGAAGCCTTCGACCTCAAAGCCCTGATCCGCCCGGTAGTGGACTTCCCCAAACCGGGTGTGATCTTTCGCGACATCACCCCGCTGTTCCAATCCCCGCGCGGGCTGCGCTATGTCGCCGACCAGTTCATCGAGCGTTATGTCGAGGCTGAGTTCAGCCACATCGGCGCCATGGACGCGCGTGGTTTCCTGATCGGCTCGATCATCGCCCACCAGCTGAACAAACCGCTGATCCTGTTCCGCAAACAAGGCAAGCTGCCGGCTGACGTGCTGAGCGAGGGTTATCAGACCGAGTACGGCGAGGCCTTCCTCGAAGTGCATGCCGACAGCCTGTGCGAAGGCGACTCGGTGTTGATTTTCGATGACCTGATTGCCACTGGCGGCACCCTGCTGGCGGCAGCCAACCTGGTACGTCGCACCGGGGCTCAGGTATTTGAAGCGGCAGCGATCATTGACCTGCCGGAGCTGGATGGTTCGCGCCGGCTGCAGGCTGCGGGTGTGCCGACCTTCTGCCTGACCGAGTTTTCGCTGAACGAATACTGAGTGCATTGCAGCCATCGCTTTTTGTAGGAGCAGCCTTGCGCTGCGAAGAGGCCAATGACAACGAGGCTATTTTCGTTGCCATTACCGGCCTCTTCGCAGCACAAGGCTGCTCCTACAGACCGCGCGTAAGGTCTTTAGAGCGAAATCGGCCTGCGCCCCGCAAAGGCATGGGCCAATGTCCCGCCATCTACCAGCTCCAGCTCGCCACCCAGCGGCACACCATGGGCAATGCGCGACGCCACCAGGCCTTTCTCGTTCAGCAACTGCGCGATGTAATGCGCCGTCGCCTCCCCTTCCACCGTCGGGTTGGTCGCTAGGATCACCTCGGTGAAGGTGCCCTGCTCTTCGATTCGCGCCATCAACTGCGGCACGCCAATCGCCTCAGGCCCCAGGCCATCGAGCGGCGACAGATGCCCCTTAAGTACGAAATAGCGGCCGCGGTAACCGGTCTGCTCCACCGCATACACATCCACCGGCCCCTCGACCACACACAACTGCGTGTCGTCACGGCGCGGGTCGGCGCACTGCGGGCACAGTTCCTGCTCGGTCAGGGTGCGGCACTGACGGCAATGGCCAACCCCTTCCATGGCCTGGGTCAACGCCTGAGCCAAACGCAGGCCGCCGCTGCGGTCACGCTCAAGCAGCTGCAGGGCCATGCGCTGGGCGGTTTTCTGGCCGACACCCGGCAGGGTGCGCAAGGCATCGATCAGTTGGCGGATCAGGGGGCTGAAGCTCATGTAGGCAGGCCTGCAAGTCGGGGGGACAGAATGAACAAGGGAGCAACGACCCCAAGGCCGTTGCTCCCCATTTGACGCAAAAGGTGTATCAGAACGGCATTTTGAAGCCTGGCGGCAACTGCATGCCAGCGGTCATGCCGCCCATTTTTTCCTGGCTGCTCTGCTCGACCTTACGAACCGCATCGTTCAGCGCGGCAGCGATCAGGTCTTCAAGCACTTCCTTGTCGTCTTCATCGGTCGACATCAGGCTTTGGTCGATGCTGACGCGCTTAACGTCGTGACGACCGGTCATCACCACGCTCACCAGGCCGCCACCGGATTGGCCGGTCACTTCGGCGTTGGCCAGTTCTTCCTGCATCTTGGCCATTTTTTCCTGCATCTGCTGGGCCTGCTTCATCAGGCCGGCCATGCCACCTTTCATCATGGGGGTATACCTCGATTGGGTCATGTGATGCGGCCCGGCACCGGGCCAGCCGCATGGTTATCCGTTACTGGCCCTGATTGGCCAGGGCCTCTACAGGCTCAATAGTATCCTGTCGCACCTTGGCACCGAACTGCTTGATCATCTGCTGGATCAACGGATCCTGCTCGATCGACACCACGGCGTCCTGCTGGCGCTCGGCACGCTTGCGCGAAGCGGCCTGGGCTGGCGTTTCCTGCTCAGGGCGTATCAGCTCGATACGCAGGTTCAGGGTGCGCCCAAGGTGCTGATTGAGCGCGTCGTTCAAGCGCCGCTGCTGGGTGGCGTTGAACAGTGCGCCCTGGCCTGGGTCCAGGTGCAACAGCCAGTCGTCGCCGTCGGCGGCAATCAGCGTACAGTTTGCGGCGATGTTGCCTGTCATACCGGAGACAGGCAACTGTGGGAATAATTCCAGCCATTGCAGGGCCAGGCCCGTAGCCGGCTGGGCGGCCGGCAGCGGTTCGGCAGCAGGCTTGGGCTGCTCTTCCTGTACGTGCTCGGCCAGTTCATCAAGGTAACTGAAGCCGACGGGGTCGCTGTCACCTACGTAGTAATCTTCGTCCGCCGGCGGTTCGTCGTCGCGGTCCATGCCCGCTGCCGCATAGGCCGACGGGTCGAACGGCGGCTCGTCGTAGGCCGGCTGCTCGCGCTGCGGCTCGGCCATGGCTGGCTGGGGCGCAGGTGTTGGCTCAGGCGCAGGCTCAGCCACAGGCGAGGCGGCAACCGGCACGGGGGGCACTACAGGCGCTTCCCAAGGCAGGTCGATGACGTCCTCGACAGGTGCGGGTGCCGGCGCAGCAGGTTCAACTGGCGCTGGCTGAGTAACCGCAGGCGTCGGCTCTACAGCGGGTGCTACAGGGGGCGGCACCTCCACCGCTTGCGCGACAACCGGCGCCACGGGCGCTGCGGCTGGCTGATGGGCCACTCCCGCAGCTGCCACCGGTGTTGCAGGATCAGCTGTGGCTTGGCTGATCCCCACCGGCTTTAGCACCGGTTTCGGCGCGTCATCGGTGTCGGCTGGGCGGAACGCCAGCATGCGCAACAGGACCATCTCGAAGCCACCCCGTG
Source organism: Pseudomonas sp. B21-031 (assembly GCF_024748985.1). Lineage (NCBI taxonomy): Bacteria > Pseudomonadati > Pseudomonadota > Gammaproteobacteria > Pseudomonadales > Pseudomonadaceae > Pseudomonas > Pseudomonas sp. B21-031. The sequence continues at coordinate 4,174,053 of NZ_CP087181.1, forward strand.
GGTCCGGCGCCAAGGGCAGGTCGCGACGGCCAATCAGGCCCATCTGGTAATAGAACTGCACGTCCTCGGCCGGCAATGCCGAGGCCAGCGCCAATACGCGGTCGCGGTCGCCCTGGCCGTTGTCCACCGCCTCCGGCAGTGCCTGGGCAATGGCGACACGGTGCAGCACGTTGAGCATTTCGGCCAGCACGCCACTCCAGTCCGGCCCTTGCTCGGCAAGGTTGCGCACCGCCTCCAGCAGCGCCCGGGCATCGCCTTCGAGCAGCGCCTGCAGCACGCCATAGACCTGGCCATGGTCGAGGCTACCGAGCATGGCCCGCACATCAGCCGCCAGCACCTTGCCTTCACCAAACGCGATGGCCTGGTCAGTCAAGCTCATGGCATCGCGCATCGAACCGTCGGCGGCGCGGCCGAGCAGCCATAGGGCATCTGGCTCGAACGGCACGTTTTCGGCGGTCAGCACATGGCTGAGGTGCTCGACTACCCGCTCCGGGCTCATGTTCTTCAGCGAGAACTGCAGGCAGCGCGACAGGATGGTCGCTGGCAGCTTCTGCGGGTCGGTGGTGGCGAGGATGAACTTGACGTAGGGCGGCGGCTCTTCCAGCGTCTTGAGCAAGGCGTTGAACGAGTGGGTCGAGAGCATGTGCACTTCGTCGATCAGGTAGACCTTGAAGCGCCCACGGCTCGGGGCATATTGCACGTTATCCAGCAACTCGCGGGTGTCTTCGACCTTGGTGCGGCTGGCGGCGTCGATCTCGATCAGGTCGACGAAACGGCCCTCGTCGATCTCCCGGCACACCGAACAGGTGCCGCAGGGCGTCGAGGTGATGCCGGTTTCGCAGTTCAGGCATTTGGCGATAATGCGGGCGATGGTAGTCTTGCCCACGCCGCGGGTGCCGGTAAACAAGTAGGCATGGTGCAGGCGCTGGTTGTCCAAGGCATTGATCAAGGCCTTGAGCACATGGGCCTGGCCGACCATTTCGCGGAACGAGCGCGGACGCCATTTTCGTGCAAGAACCTGATAACTCATCGAAAAACCATCGTAGCCTGATCGAGCGAAAGATCGCTAATGCTAGCGGAGCGGGGCCGAAATTGCACCCTGCGCGACTGGTCTAAGCTATGAAACTGGCGCGCTATCCAGGGAGGATGTGCCTTGCGAAGACTGTTGCCCCTGCTATTGCTGTGGACCACCCACAGCCTGGCCGACCCACCCGTGCTGCGTTTTTCCGTCGCCGAGAGCTGGAGCATGCCGCTGATGCGTGTCGAAGGCGATCAACCGGTGGAAGGTTTGCTGTTCGACCTGATGCAGGCCATTGCCCGGGAAGTGGGTGTACGCCCGGAGTATCACGTACTGGCACGCCTGCGCCTGCTGGAGGCCATGGAAAGCGGCGATATCGACGTGCGCTGCTATGTCAGCACCCAGTGGTTTCAGGATCGGCCGGGCAATTTTGTCTGGAGCATCCCCGTGATCCACCAGCGCGACGTATTGGTTGGCGGCGCTGATGCAAGCAACCCTACCCGCCCAGAGCAACTGGCGCCGCAAGCCATTGGCACTGTGCTGGGTTATGCCTACGGCACCCTGCAACCCTTGTTCGAGCAGGGCCGATTGCACCGCGAAGACAGCCGCAGCCAACTGCTGGCCCTGCAGAAGCTGCACGCGGGGCGGTATCTGCATGCGGTGAGCAACGAGTTGTCGTTGCAGTGGTTCAACCAAGGCTTGCCGGCGGGGCAACAGCTGCAAACGCTGGCAGTGCTGGAAGAGCAAGACTTGGGATGCATGGTGCGCACTGACCCGGGGGTACCGACGCAAGGGGTGCTCAGGGCACTGGTGCGCATGAAGCAGTCCGGGGAGATTGAGCGGATCAGCCAGCGGTATGGGGGTGCGGGGTATGCTGGGAATGCCGCGGCGCGGACGCCCTAAATAGAGACGTTTCGCACAATTTTTGCGAGCCCTACAGATGCAGCAGGAAGTCGTCTAGATAGATGTATGAACCGTCCTGGTTTTAGAGCGCGTTGGGGCTGACAGGTGTCCGCCGGAAGCGCTATGGCGCCTTCGAGATCGAGCGCCGCCCGCGCGGCGCTTCGCAGCACAAGGCTGCTCCCACATCTGTTTCGGGCCAGTCACGCCTGTGCCAGCGCGCGCGACCGCCTTTTTCGTACGACACGATATTGAGGCGGGCGCCAAGGGGCGCGCGACAATCCCTCAGGAATAATTGGCCCGAAACAGATGTGGGAGCAGCCTTGTGCTGCGAAGCGCCGCGCGGGCGGCGCTCGATCTCAACAACCACTCAAGACTCACGCCATGCGCCTGGCCCCAGGCGATTTGCATGGCGCGCAGGCCGTGCTCCAGCTTCCACACCCGATCGCTGAACCGACAGCGACCGCAAAAGCCTATTGGGTGGGGTTTCCAAGGACAATCAGACGGGAGTCGACGGGATGCGTAGGATATTTCTACGAGCCTTACAAATGCAGCAGGAAACCGCCTATACGAGAGTAGGATCCTTCCTTGTTGGAAATTGGACTACGAAATCTGGTGTATACAGCGATTCCGACCTCTCGCCTGATGGCGCATAATTTTCGCCACCCCTCAAAAAGACACCTCCCGATGCTCCAAGATGATCGAGACAATCTCGAACTCGACAGACTACAGATCGAGAATCGCAAGCTAGCTGCAGAAGCACTCAAATTCATGGCTGAAGAGCGCAAGCTTAGACAAGAAGCGTTCTGGCACCCCTTCGCAACCGGCTCGGTCATACTGACTGCCATTGCGGGTATCATGGCCCTGCTGGTTAAACTCTAAGCACGCTCGTTTATGGCAAGAGGAAAGATCATGCCCCGTTCCACTCAAGATAGGGTTGAACAATCCCATCGCGAAGTAGAGGCCCTGGCCGAAGAAATACGCAAGGCAAGAGCCTTTTCTCCTTGGTCAGCGCTTTTGCCGTTCAGCCTAGGTGCGGGCTTTGCTTTGGCGTTACTTCTCGCCGGTCTCTTGATCTTGCGACTGCTGTAATCCCGAGCGCTGTCTTCAACCTGACGCAATCAAACCGGCACTCAAAAACAACCCAACCCCAAACACCGTATGGGTCACCAGACTCTTCAGGCAGTTACGCCCAGGCGTCGGCGTCCGCGAGGCAAAGAACCCCGCCCCCATCACCGGCTGCATGAAGCACAGCGGCGCCGCCACCGTCGCCACACCCCAAACCAGCGCAGGCCACAGCGTCGGGGCACTCAGCCAGCCTTCCCCGACCATCCCCACCAGCATCACCGCAAACAGCACACCGATCACGTAGTGGATAACCCAACCCAAGGCCAGTTCGTTCGCAACCGGTTCGGCCTTGGCGATAGCGTCGTGGCGCACCCGCCCCTTCATCACATGGCCCGCCCAGCGCCCCACCATGGCGAAATTCAAGGTGGGGATACCCAAGCGCCGCAGCAACATCCCCCACAGGTCCATGATCGCGGTGGCCCCTACCCCGATCAGCAAAGCGGCTTTTAGCATGGCAAGCGTCATCGATTCAGCCCTCTAAGATTGACGTTCAGCAACATGCCGCGCAGCATAGAAGTTGAAGTCAACTTCAAGTCAAGGCCTAGAATGGACATTGCCGATGTCGCCAAGCGCACAGGCGTACCCGCATCAACGCTGCGCTATTACGAAAAGAAAGGCTTGCTCAAGTCCCTCGCCGGCCGCGGCCAGCGGCGGCAGTTTGCTGCCGACGTGGCGGACCGGCTGGCACTGATTGCCCTAGGGCAGGCTGCTGGGTTTTCCCTTGATGAAGTGGGCGCGATGCTGGTGGACCTGCAGGTCGATCGGCAAATGCTGATAGCTAAAGCGGACGAAATCGATGCACGGGTCAAGCGCTTGCAAGCAATGAGCAAGGGGCTGCGGCATGCAGCGCAGTGCCCGGAGGACGATCACCTGGCCTGTCCGAAATTTCAGCGCTTGATGAAGCTTTCAGCCGCCGGGGCGTTGGGGGAAAAGCACCTACACCAGGGCGGGCCTGGAAAAACGCGAAGCCAGCCACCTCGCCGTACTTAGCCCAACAATCAAAAGCGCAACGCCCTCAATGCTCAACATCATCGCACTGACGCCTAGCTGCGTGATCAATTGACTGGCTACGAAGGGGAACCCGAACACACCGATGAAATACGACAGGCTGAACAGCAGCAGTGCTTGCGCGGTAAGGCCCGCTGGCGCCTCATTGGCAGCCAGCCCGTTGATTACCGAGTAGTTCAAGCCATAACCCACGCCCAACAGCATGGCCATCGCCAGATAGCGTTCGGCGCTGTGCACCCATTGATCAAAGCCCACTACGGCAGTGGCCATGATCAAGGTTAAAACCCACGAAGTCGCCAGCGGCGGTTGCTTCACAACCCAGCCGGCCAGCAAGAGCCTGCAGGCGATCGCAGCGCCCATGAAGCCAATGAAGAAGATCGAGTAATCAAGCCCGAGGCGGTCGGCATAGCTGGTCTGGAAACTGCCCATCGTGCCGAAAATCGCCCCACCCAGCCCTACCATCAAAATCGACAAGCCCGAACGCGAACGCATCACGTTGAGCGCGGACACCAAACCGATCTGCACCTTCTCAGCCGGTCGTTGCCCCAGCGAAGTCGAACCCAGCCAAGCAAAGTACAGCCCCGCCAACCCTGCAGCGCACGCCGCCACCCAAAAAGCGAGCTGGGTAGGCAGCGCCACGAAGGCCGCGAACTTACCCAGTAATGGCCCGGTACCTATGCCAGTCAACATGCTGCCGGAGAGCAATGCAAAACAGTGCGTGCGGCGTGATGGCTCGACCATTTGAGCAACCATGATCGGCCCTACCGTGTAGAAGAGCCCCCAACCAACCCCAAGCATCAAGCCACACGCCAACAACGCGCCGCCCAGGCCGGGCACCACGGCAAAACCCACTGACGCCACGACCAGGCAGAACGCCCCGACAGCGATAGCGCGAGCAGCGCCAACGCGCTGCAACAGATGCCCCGAGCCCACCACAGACATCAGCGTACTGAGCATCGCGACTGCAAATACCCGCCCTGCATCGCTCGCAGTGCCGCCCAACGTCTGCACCAGCATAGAGAGCAGAAACGTCGTGCCATAGCTGATGGAGAGTAGGAAACAGGCGATGCAGAACACGGTAAAGTGCTGAAACCGTGGCAGGGGTACAGACGACTTCATGTAAGCAGTCCTTGCTGAAAGGTACTGCTTTCTATCACGGCAAGGCACTGGCAAAGGCATGCATTTGCTGACGTTGAGATCGTCACTTCAGTACCTAAACGACCGCCGCCCTTTGACGCCACTGATCGCGGCTCAACTCCCAGATCTCTTTGAGCACGGCGCCACAGACGAAATGCCCCGGCTCAGTCCCGACCAGGCGCATGCCTTCGTGCAGGGAAACACTGCGCGACCTGCCATTGCTCGCCGCCTTGGGCACCTGCATGACGCAACGCCCAAGCGTCTCGAACCAATAGTCGTTGATGACCACACAGGCCTCACGGATGTAGCCGTTTTTTTGCCATGCAGGTGCGAGCCAGAAGCCACGGTTGTTACCCGGCTGGTCATAGAGGCTGATGCTGCCGATGATCTGCGTTGGCGTCGTCTTCAGGCGGATCATCCAGTGCCATTCGCAGCCAGCGTTCATGGCAGGCAATGCGATGTCTCGGACGTAGACGAGTGCGCCGTCTTCGGGATAGGGCCATGGCACTCGGCTGTCCAGGTAGCGAACAATGTCCCAGCAGGGAAACAATTGCTGAATAGCGGGTGCGTCGCCAAGCTGCAGCGGCGTGAGTATCAGGCGCGAGGTTTCGAGAGTAGGAAGGCTGTCCATGGCGCAGCGTCCGTTCTGCAGGCGGTATGGCCTTCTGGCATTCTCACAGAGCAGAGGTTGAAACGTCGAGACGCCATGCGCTTTCGCACATTGACTAAGAGGTATTTTTGAACGAGATATCCTTGAGAGCTCAAGGATTTAAAGAATGGAGGCAGCCCCACCAGCCACACCCCGGCACTCGATGTTCCCGCTATGGCTGCTCCCTTCCGGGCCTGACCAGGTTAACGGGTAATCAATGCGGGGGGACCGATGGGGCCACCACTGACGCAACTCGCTAAGCAGCGAGCCGCGCCATTGTACCGGTCTGAGGCGAAGTTACAACCTCTTCGGGGAGAAAAAGTCATCATTTCTCAATGACTTGTTTAAAGGTGGGTCAGATTGCGATGCCCTGCTCCGCCAGGAAGGCGATGAACGCGTCTTCGTCCAGCACCTTCACACCCAGCTCACTGGCCTTGGCCAGCTTGGAGCCCGCGCCAGGGCCGGCGACCACGCAGTGGGTCTTGCCGGAAACGGAACCTGCCACCTTGGCGCCGAGGCTTTCCAGTTTGTCTTTGGCAATGTCGCGGCTCATGCGCTCCAGGGTGCCGGTCAACACCCAGGTCTGCCCGGCCAGAGGCAGGCCTTCGGCGACTTTCTTCTCGCTGTTCCAGTGCATGCCGAACGCCAGCAACTGGGCTTCGATATCCCGCGCCAGCTTCTGGTTCGCTTCGTCCTTGAAGAACTCGCGCACGGCCTCGGCCTGCTTGGCGGCCAGGGCCTGGCGCAGATCGATGCCGTCGGCGGTGATGATCTTGTCCAGGCTGTCGAGCTTGGCCACCAGCTTCTCAGCGCCGGTCGGGCCGACCGAGGCGATGTCGAGCTTGGCAATCATCCCAGCCAGGGTGGTGCTGGCGGCGAACTCGGCGGCCAGGTCGCCTTCGTCCTGCAACTGCATGCCGCAGGCGAGCAGTTGCTCGATGACTTTGCGGTTATGCTCGTCTTCGAAGAAGTTGTGGATTTCGTATGCCACTTCAAGACCAATGTCCGGCAAGTAGGTCAGCACCTGTGGCAGCGCCTGCTGCACCCGCGCCAGGCTGCCCAGCGAGCGAGCCAGGACCTTGGCGGTCTCTTCCCCCACATCCGGAATGCCCAGGGCGTAGATGAAGCGCGCCAGGCTCGGGCGCTTGCTGGCTTCGATGGCATCCAGCAGCTTCTTGCTGGAAACTTCGGCAAACCCTTCCAGCCCGACGATCTGGTCGAACTGAAGCTTGTACAGGTCTGCTGGCGAGCCGATCAGCCCTTCGTCCACCAACTGCTCTACGCTCTTTTCGCCCAGGCCGTCGATATCCATCGCGCGGCGCGAAACGTAGTGGATGATCGCCTGCTTGAGCTGGGCACCACAGGCCAGACGACCGACGCACCGGTACACCGCGCCTTCGCTGGTGGTTTCCTTGCCTTTGCTGCGTTTGACCAGCTGCGTGCGCTCGACCTGCGAGCCACACACCGGGCATGCGCTCGGCACTTCAACCGGGCGGGCATCTTCGGGGCGGCGCTCGAGCACTACTTGCATGACTTGCGGGATCACGTCGCCGGCGCGGCGGATGATCACCGTGTCGCCAATGCGCAGGCCCAGGCGGGCGATTTCGTCCATGTTGTGCAGGGTGGCGTTGGACACGGTCACGCCGGCCACTTTGACAGGCTTCAGGCGTGCCACAGGCGTCACCGCCCCGGTACGCCCCACCTGGAATTCCACATCCAGCACCTCGGTCAGCTCTTCCATGGCCGGGAACTTGTGGGCAATCGCCCAGCGCGGCTCGCGGGCGCGGAAGCCCAGTTCGCGCTGGGATGCCAGACTGTTGACCTTGAACACCACGCCGTCGATCTCGTACGGCAGGCTGTTACGGCGTTCGCCGATGTCGCGGTAGTACGCCAGGCACTCTTCGATGCCGGCGGCATGCCGTAGCTCACGGCTGATCGGCAGGCCCCAGGCCTTGAGCTGTTCGAGGATGCCAATGTGGCTGTCGCCGATGCTTGCGGACACCTGCCCTACGCCATAGCAGCAGAACTCCAGCGGGCGGCTGGCGGTGATTTTCGAATCCAATTGGCGCAGACTGCCGGCGGCGGCGTTGCGCGGGTTGGCGAAGGTTTTGCCACCCGCTTCTGCCTGGGCGGCATTGAGCCGATCGAAACCGGCCTTGCTCATGTACACCTCGCCACGCACCTCCAGCACCGCAGGCCAACCTTCGCCCTGCAGCTTGAGCGGGATGTTGCGCACGGTGCGCACGTTGGCACTGATGTCTTCGCCGGTGGTGCCATCGCCACGGGTGGCGCCTTGCACCAATTGGCCGTCGCGGTACAGCAGGCTTACCGCCAGGCCATCGAGTTTGGGTTCGCAGCTGTAGTCGACCGCACCCGGCTGATCGAGACCATCTACCACACGGCGGCCGAATTCACGCAGGTCAGCTTCTTCGAAGGCGTTACCCAAGCTGAGCATGGGCACTTCATGACGTACCTGGCTGAATGCAGCCAGGGCCTGGCCGCCGACGCGCTGGGTTGGCGAGTCCGGCGTTACCAAGTGCGGGTGTTCGGCTTCCAGCGCCTTGAGCTCGTTGAACAGGCGGTCGTATTCAGCATCGGGCACGCTGGGCTCATCGAGCACGTAGTAGCGGTAGTTATGCTGGTCGAGCTCGGCGCGTAGGGCGTGGATTCGGGATTCGGCGGTCATTCGTTTGTCTTCTCTTGCAAAGCAAAAGAGCAGCCTGAGGGACGTTGCCTGGGGCCCTGGATCCTTTATCCCTGGTCTGGCCCCTTCGCGGGTAAACCCGCTCCCACAGGTACGCCACTGGGCTCAAAAACAGTGGGGTACCTGTGGGAGCGGGTTTACCCGCGAAGGGGCCAGATCAGACAACCTAGGAGCCCGAACCGGCCAGCACGCCCCGCAGGCTGCTCTTTCGTCTGGATCTATCAGCGCTTCTGGGTCAGCGCGCGGCGCTCGAACTCGACGATGCGCTGGCGGTAATGCTCGATGGTCTGGGCGGTCAGCACGCTGCGCTGGTCGTCCTTGAGTTCGCCATTGAGCTCATGGGCCAACTTGCGCGCCGCCGCGACCATCACGTCGAAGGCCTGCTTAGGGTGACGCGGGCCTGGCAGCCCCAGGAAGAAGCTCACCGCACGGGTGCTGAAGTGGTCGATGTCGTCCAGGTCGAAAATACCGGGCTTCACGGCGTTGGCCATGGAGAACAGCACTTCGCCGTGGCCGGCCATGCTCTCGTGGCGGTGGAAGATGTCCATCTCGCCAAAACGCAGGCCGCTCTCAAGAATGTTCTGCAGCAGTGCCGGGCCTTTGAACCCCCCCTCGTCGCGGGAGATGACGCTGATCACCAGCACTTCTTCAGCGGGAGGCAGTTCCTTGACCGTGTTGTTGCTGGACGACGCACCGCTGTTGCGGTTGTTGTCGGCGGCAAAATCATCATCGGCATCGGCGAACAGATCAGGCTCGCGTGCCTCTGCGACCAGGTTCAGGTCACCTTGCGGCACTTCTGCGGCACGCTTGCTACGCTTGCTGGCCTTGACCGGCTTGGGCTCGCGTTCGCGATCGCGCGACGACGCACTGAGCGAGGGCAGGTCGCTCTCGTCCAGTTCTGGCTCCTTGTGGTTATCCAATACCCGCGATGGGCCAAGCACTTCAGCGCCGCCCTCTTCGTCGGGGACATTGGAATAACTGCGGTCCAGACGGAATTTCAACTTGCCTTTCCCGCCGCGCATGCGGCGCCAGCCGTCGAAAAGAATACCGGCAATGACAATGATGCCGATGAGGATCAGCCACTCGCGCAGACCGATTTCCATGTAATCCCGTGCCTCTATAAAAATATGCTTGAAAACAAAGGGTTCAAAGCCCTTTAACACGTGGCGCCAACTCTATGTTCTGACAGGCGTTTTACCCACGCAAAAAACGAGTGACATTAAGCTAGCACGACCAAAGACAACTTTACACCGTCTGTCGCACATGGCGGGGCCATTTCACTACAGAATGTGCCCTATCTTCGCGCATCAGGCGTCGACCATGGCCATCGCCTCCTCCACATCCACTGCAACGAGGCGTGAGCAGCCCGGCTCATGCATCGTCACCCCCATCAATTGATCCGCCATCTCCATGGCAATCTTGTTATGGGTGATGTAGATGAACTGCACGCTTTCACTCATTTCCTTCACCAGCCGGGCGTAACGCCCGACGTTGGCATCGTCCAGCGGCGCATCGACTTCGTCGAGCATGCAGAACGGTGCGGGGTTCAACTTGAAAATGGCGAACACCAGCGCCAGGGCGGTCAGTGCCTTCTCGCCACCGGACAGCAGATGGATGGTGCTGTTCTTCTTGCCCGGGGGTCGCGCCATGATCGTTACCCCTGTATCGAGTAGATCTTCGCCCGTCAGTTCCAGATAAGCGCTGCCACCACCGAAAACTTTTGGAAAAAGCGCCTGTAATCCGGCATTTATCTGATCAAAGGTATCTTTGAAGCGGTTGCGCGTTTCCTTGTCGATCTTGCGGATGACGTTTTCCAGCGTCTCCAAGGCCTCGACCAGGTCGGCGTTCTGGGCGTCCAGGTAGCGCTTGCGCTCGGACTGCTGCTCGTACTCTTCGATGGCCGCCAGGTTGATCGCGCCCAGGCGCTGGATACGCGCCTCGGTCTGCTCCAGCGCCTGCTCGGTGCTCTGTTCGGTGGCATCGGCTTCAAGGGTGGCAAGCACGCCTTGCAGGTCGTAGCCGTCGGCCAGCAGCTGTTCCTGCAGGGTCTTGCGCCGTACATCCAGGCCCTGGCACTCCAGGCGTAGCTGCTCCAGCTGACCACGCAACAGCTGGGCTTGCTGCTCGGCTTGGGTGCGGCGTTTTTCCGCGTCGCGAAGGGAACGGTCTGCTTCGTCCATGTGCAGGCGCGCCTGACGCATCTCTTCGTCGACGCTCATGCGCCGCTCCAGCAGCTCTTCGAGTTTGAGGCGCAGCTCTTCGAGGGGCGCTGCGCCCTCCTCCAGGTTCAGGCTCAGTTGCTCCTGGCGCTCGGTCAGGCGTGCTGCCTGCTGCTCCAGGCGCTCCAGGGCCTGATGGGTGGAGTCGTGCTGGGCACGCAGCGAGCCCAGGCGCACGGCCAACTGGTGGGCGTGGTCCTTGTGCTGGCGGGCCTCCTGACGGATGCGGTCAAGGCCTTCGCGCAGGGTATCGCGGCGGGCCATCAACTGCTCGCGCTGCTCGGTGTCCTGGGCCATCAGGTCCAGGGCTTCTTGCAGCACCCGCCGCGCCTCGCCCAGTTGCTCGTGCTCCAGGGCGCGCTGCTCTTGCAGCTCGGTCAGCTCTTCGTGCAGACGGCGGCGACGCAATTCGACTTGCTCGGCACGGGCCCGGCTGGCCGACAAGCTGGCCTTGAGCTCGCCGTGCTGGCGGCTTTCTTCCTGGGTGCGACGGCGCAGTTGCTCGCGCTGTTCTTCCAGGCCCAGTTGCTGCTCGCGCAAATCCTGCAGCTGTTGCTCAAGGTGCTCCAGGGCCGCTTCCTGCTCCAGCTGTTGCTGGCCCAGGCGCTCGATCTCCTGGCCACGGGCCAACACCCCACCTTCGGCCTCGCCGCCTCGGCTGACCCGCAAAAAATGCCGGCCAACCCAATAACCGTCACGGCTAACCAGGCTTTGCCCTTCAGCCAGGGTCGCGCGCAGTGCCAGCGCCTGGGCCAGGTCATCGACCGGTTTCACCTGCCCCAACCAGGGCGTCAGGTCGGTACGCCCTTCGACTTTGTCCAGCAGGCTGCCCGCCAGCCGCGCACCCTCGCCGCTTGCCAGCAGCAAACGCAACTCGCCTTGTTCCAAATCGGCAAAATCGAGGCTGCTGAAATCATCGACCAGCACGGCTTGCAGATCGGCGCCAAGCACCGTCTCCACGGCCAGTTCCCAGCCCGGCTCGACGCGCAGCCCTTCCGCCAGGCGCGGTCGCTGTGCCAGGCCCTGCTCACGTAACCAGTCTGCGGCCCCCACACCCGGCTCTAGCGCGGCCTGCTGCAAGGCCTCCAGCGATGCCAGCCGCCCGCCCAGGCGCTGCAGGTCACCCTGCGCCTGTTGTTGCGCCTGGGTGGCCTGTTGCAATTGCTCGCGCGTGCCTTCGAGTTGCTCGACCACTTGCTCTTCAGACAGCTGCAACGTTTCGAGCAGCATCTCGCTGCTGGCCAACTGCTCGGACAGCTCAACCAGGGCCGCGTCCTGCGGCTCGGCACCTAACAGGTCGCGTTCTTCACCCAGCTTGCGCTGGCGCTCCGACAAGCGTTCAAGGCTAGCTTCAAGCTGCTGCAGGCGGGACTGTTGCACTTCTGCCTGACGGCGGGGCTCAGCGGAGCGGGTGTTGAAGGTGTCCCATTGTTCTTGCCAGCCGTGCATGCCCAGCTCGGCTTCTTCGAGGGTGGCGGCAGCTTCTTCGGCGGCCGCCAGGGTCATTTCCTGTTCGGGCTCGAGCATGGCCAGTTCTTCGCCGAGGGTGGCCAGCAAGGTGCGGTCGTGGCCCAGGTGGGACTCGGTCTCCAAGCGCGTGCGCTCGGCCTCTTTGAAGTCGTCCTGCAACTGGCGAAGGCGCTGCTGGCCGTGCTGGATGCTCTGCTCGACCCGGGCGATATCGCCCGCCACCGAATAGAAGCGGCCCTGCACCTGGTTGAAGCGCTCGGACAATTCGTGGTGGCCATCACGCAGGCGCTCGATACTCGCGTCGGCATTGCGCTGCTCGGCCACCAAGGCCTCGTGGGACACGTCCTGATCACCGATCACCGCCTCGCGCTGGCGTACGCGTTCGTCCAGGTCGCGCCAGCGCAGGGCCGACAAGCGGGCTTTCAGCTGGCGTTCCTGGGCCTTGTACTCACGGTACTTTTCAGCTGCCTGGGCCTGACGGTGCAGCCGCTCGAGCTGGCGTTCGAGCTCGTCACGCAAGTCGGTGAGGCGCGCCAGGTTTTCCTGGGTGCGGCGGATGCGGTTCTCGGTCTCGCGGCGGCGCTCCTTGTACTTGGAGATACCCGCCGCTTCTTCGATGAAGTTGCGCAGCTCTTCGGGCTTGGCTTCGATCAGTTTGGAGATCATGCCCTGCTCGATGATCGAGTAGCTGCGCGGCCCAAGGCCGGTGCCGAGGAAAATATCGGTGATATCCCGGCGACGGCATTTTGCGCCGTTGAGGTAATAGCTGTTCTGCGCGTCGCGGGTCACCTTGCGGCGGATGGAAATTTCAGCGTAAGCCGCGTACTCCCCGACCAAGGTGTTGTCGCTGTTATCGAACACCAGCTCGATACTGGCCTGGCTGACCGGTTTGCGGCTGGTAGAGCCGTTGAAGATGACGTCGGTCATCGACTCGCCACGCAGGTTCTTCGCCGAACTCTCGCCCATCACCCAGCGCACCGCGTCGATGATGTTGGATTTGCCGCAACCGTTGGGGCCTACCACGGCCGCCATGTTGCTGGGGAAGTTGACCGTGGTGGGGTCGACGAACGACTTGAACCCGGCCAGGCGAATGCACTTGAGGCGCATCGTCAGGCCCGGGCCAACGCCGCCAGCACCAGCTCACAGCTGCGCTGGCAATAGGCGGTGAGCACCTCGCGAATGCGCGGCAGGTCGCGGGCGACCACCGCCTCAAGCAGGCGCGCGAATAGCTCCAGGTAGTCGTCCGTGCTGGCCTGGCGTTGGTCCAGGGCCAGGTAGTAGGCGCGGCTCATGGCCGGCTGCAGGTTTTCGACGGTTTCCTGCAGGTACGGGTTGTCGGCGAACGGGTAGGCAGCCCGCATGACGGCGAAGCTTTCAGCGACAAAGGCCTTGATATCTTGCTGGTCGCGGGCATGCTGCAAGCGCTGCTGGATCTCCAGAAACGGGCGCAAGTCGGCCTCCAGGCGCCATTTTTGTGCAACGGCGTTACCCAGCAGGATATAGAACTCGCCCATCAGGTTGCACAGGCTGCGCACACTGCGCTCGTCCAGCTTGGTCACATGCGCACCGCGACGCGGCAAGATCGCGACCAGATGGCGACGTTCGAGGATCAACAGCGCTTCACGCACCGAGCCGCGGCTGACATTCAGCGCCTGGGTGACCTTCTGCTCCTGGATGCGCTCGCCCGGCGCCAGCTCGCCGCGAATAATGCGTTCGGCCAGGTAATCGGCAATCTGCTCGGAGAGGCTGTCCGGGGCCTTGAACGTCATGGTTTTCCTTCAAAATCATTGAACTGGGCACAAGGGGCGGATTGTAGCGTACTTGACCCGCACTCGCGCAGAGGGGCCTTGAGCTTTATTTGGCCTGCCAGGCAGCTGCCTGCACGGCGCGATCTATGCTTGTGATATAGGCAATGTGTTCGGCCGGGTGTAGACATACGCATTTTCCTGACCTTTGAGTCAGAAAAATATTGACCAGTTCGTCAGGTCTGCTTATTGTCCGCCCAACAACAATAAAACCATTGCGAGGCCATCCCCGTGATCCAGTTTCTCGTCAACCAGGAGCTGCGTAATGAGCACGCCCTGGACCCGAACATGACGGTGCTGCAATACCTGCGCGAGCACCTGGGCAAACCCGGCACCAAGGAAGGCTGCGCCAGCGGTGACTGCGGTGCGTGTACCGTGGTGGTCGGTGAATTGACCCAGGACGACCAAGGCCAGGATACCCTGCGCTACCGGAGCCTCAACTCATGCCTGACGTTCGTTTCGTCACTGCACGGCAAGCAGTTGATCAGCGTCGAAGGCCTCAAGCACCAGGGTGAACTGCACAGCGTGCAAAAAGCCATGGCCGACTGCCATGGCTCGCAATGCGGCTTCTGCACCCCAGGCTTTGTTATGTCGCTGTTCGCCCTGCAGAAAAACAGCCAAAGCGCCGACGTGCACCAGGCCCAGGAAGCCTTGGCCGGCAACCTGTGCCGCTGCACCGGCTACCGGCCGATCCTCGATGCCGCCGAGCAAAGCTGCCGCCAGCCTTGCCGCGATCAGTTCGACGCCCAACAAGCCCAAACCATCAGCCGCCTCAAGGCCATCGCGCCAACCCAGACCGGCGAGCTCAACAGCGGCGACAAGCGCTGCCTGGTGCCGTTGACTGTGGCCGACCTGGCCGACCTGTACAGCTCGCACCCCGAAGCACGCCTGCTGGCCGGCGGTACCGACCTGGCGCTGGAAGTGACCCAGTTCCACAAGACCCTGCCGGTGATGATCTATGTCGGCCATGTGGCCGAGCTCAAGCGCATCGACAAGACCGCCAGCCACCTGGAAATCGGCGCAGCCACCTCGCTCACTGACTGCTACGAGGCGCTCAACGCCGAGTACCCTGATTTCGGCGACCTGCTGCACCGCTTCGCCTCGCTGCAGATCCGCAACCAAGGCACCCTGGGCGGCAATATCGGCAACGCGTCGCCGATTGGTGACTCGCCGCCCCTGCTGATCGCCCTGGATGCCCAGGTGGTGCTGCGCCAAGGCGAACGCCAGCGCACCCTGGCGCTAGAGGATTACTTCATCGATTACCGCATCACCGCGCGCCAGGACAGCGAGTTCATCGAGAAGATCATCGTGCCGCGCGCCAGTGAGGAATGGGC
The DNA here is from genome assembly GCF_024748985.1 of Pseudomonas sp. B21-031. Taxonomy (NCBI): domain Bacteria; kingdom Pseudomonadati; phylum Pseudomonadota; class Gammaproteobacteria; order Pseudomonadales; family Pseudomonadaceae; genus Pseudomonas; species Pseudomonas sp. B21-031. The sequence goes on from NZ_CP087181.1 coordinate 4,189,425, forward strand.
CTTCCGCGCCTATAAAGTGTCTAAGCGCCTGGATGACGACATCTCTGCCGTGTGCGCAGCGTTCAACCTGAGCATCGAGAACGGCGTGGTCAGCGGCGTGCGTATCGCCTTCGGTGGCATGGCCGCGATCCCCAAACGCGCCCGCGCCTGCGAAGCGGCCCTGCGCGGCAAGCCGTGGAACCAAGCCAGCATCGAGCGCGCCTGCCAGGCCCTGGCCGAAGACTTCACCCCGCTCAGCGACTTCCGCGCCAGCAAGGAATACCGCCTGCTGACCGCGCAAAACCTGCTGCGCAAGTACTTCATCGAACAGCAAACGCCGTACATCGAAACCCGGGTGACCGCTTATGTCTAACCATCACGTAGCCAAGAGCCAGGCCGAGATGGCCGAACTGTTCAGCCAGGACCTGACCACCGGAGTCGGCCGCAGCGTCAAGCACGACAGCGCCGACAAACACGTGGCCGGCGAAGCGGTGTACATCGATGACCGCCTCGAATTCCCCAACCAGTTGCACGTCTATGCGCGCACCGCCGACCGTGCCCATGCGCGCATCCTGCGCATCGACACCACGCCGTGCTATGCCTTCGAGGGCGTGCGCATCGCCATCACCCACGAAGACATCCCGGGCCTTAAGGACATCGGCCCAGTCGTAGCCGGTGACCCACTGCTGGCCATCGACAAGGTCGAGTTCTTCGGTCAACCGGTGCTTGCCGTGGCTGCCCGCGACCTGGAAACCGCCCGCCGCGCCGCCATGGCGGCCATCGTCGAGTATGAAGACCTGGAGCCGGTACTGGATGTGGTCGAAGCGTTGCGCAAAAAGCACTTCGTACTCGACAGCCACACCCACCAGCGCGGCGACTCGGCCGCGGCCTTGGCCAGTGCTCCGCATCGCCTGCAAGGCACCTTGCACATCGGCGGCCAGGAGCACTTCTACCTGGAGACGCAGATTTCTTCGGTGATGCCCACCGAGGACGGCGGCATGATCGTCTACTGTTCCACGCAAAACCCCACCGAGGTGCAGAAGCTAGTGGCCGAAGTGCTGGACGTACCGATGAACAAGGTCGTCCTCGACATGCGCCGCATGGGCGGTGGTTTCGGCGGCAAGGAAACCCAGGCCGCCAGCCCGGCCTGCCTGTGCGCGGTAATTGCGCGCCTGACCGGCCAGCCGACCAAGATGCGCCTGCCGCGCGTAGAAGACATGACCATGACCGGCAAGCGTCACCCGTTCTATGTCGAGTACGACGTTGGCTTCGATGACAACGGCCGCCTGCACGGCATCAACTTCGACCTGGCCGGCAACTGCGGCTACTCGCCCGACCTGTCCGGCTCGATCGTCGACCGCGCCATGTTCCACTCCGACAACGCCTATTACCTGGGCGATGCCACCGTGCATGGCCACCGCTGCAAGACCAACACCGCCTCCAACACCGCCTACCGCGGCTTCGGCGGCCCACAGGGCATGGTCGCCATCGAGCAGGTGATGGACCATATCGCCCGCCACCTGGGGCGTGACCCGCTGGCCGTGCGCAAAGCCAACTATTACGGCAAGACCGAGCGCAACGTCACCCACTACTACCAGACCGTCGAGCACAACATGCTCGACGAGATGACCGCCGACCTGGAAGCCAGCAGCGATTACGCCGAACGCCGTGAGTCGATCCGCCGGTTCAATGCCAACAGCCCGATCCTCAAGAAGGGCCTGGCGCTGACCCCGGTCAAGTTCGGCATCTCGTTCACCGCCACCTTCCTCAACCAGGCGGGGGCGCTGATCCACATCTACACCGACGGCAGCATCCACCTGAACCACGGCGGCACCGAGATGGGCCAGGGCCTGAATACCAAAGTCGCCCAGGTGGTCGCGCAGATCTTCCAAGTCGATTTCGACCGTATCCAGATCACCGCCACCAACACCGACAAGGTGCCCAACACCTCGCCTACCGCAGCCTCCAGCGGCGCAGACCTGAATGGCAAGGCAGCGCAAAACGCCGCCGAGATCCTCAAGAAGCGCCTGACCGAATTCGCCGCGCGGCACTATCAGGTGACCGAGGAGGACGTCGAGTTTCGCAACGGCCATGTGCGTGTGCGCGATCAGATCGTCAGCTTCGAGCAACTGGTGCAGCAGGCGTACTTCGCCCAGGTGTCGCTGTCGAGCACCGGCTTCTACCGCACGCCGAAAATCTTCTACGACCGCAGCCAGGCCCGCGGCCGGCCGTTCTACTACTTCGCCTTTGGCGCGGCCTGCGTGGAAGTGATCGTCGACACCCTGACCGGCGAGTACAAGATGCTGCGCGCCGACATCCTGCATGACGTGGGTGACTCGCTGAACCCGGCCATCGACATCGGCCAGGTTGAAGGCGGCTTCATCCAAGGCATGGGGTGGCTGACCACCGAGGAACTGGTGTGGAACGCCAAGGGCAAACTGATGACCAACGGCCCGGCCAGCTACAAGATCCCCGCAGTGGCCGACATGCCGCTGGACATGCGCGTGAAGCTGGTGGAAAACCGCAAGAACCCGGAGGACACGGTGTTCCATTCCAAGGCCGTGGGCGAGCCGCCGTTCATGCTCGGCATCGCCGCCTGGTGTGCGATCAAGGACGCCGTGGCGAGCCTGGCCGACTACCGCGTGCAGCCGAACATCGACGCACCGGCGACCCCGGAGCGGGTGTTGTGGGGCTGTGAGCAGATGCGCAAGGAAGTGGCTCAGCAGCAATCTGCCGAACAAGAACTGGAAACCGTGACTCACTGACATCGCGTAACCCTGTGGGAGCGGGCTTGCCCCGCGAATACGAGGGTGTGGCCACTGCCGCATTCGCGGGGCAAGCCCGCTCCCACAAGAACAATGTCAGCCTTCAAGAGAGGTTGAATCATGCACCAATGGATCAACGCCCTCGCCGACCACCAGTCCCGTGGCGAACCCTGCGTACTGGTCACCATCATCGAGGAACGCGGCTCTACCCCGCGCAACGCCGGCTCGAAAATGGTCGTCAGTGCCACCGCGCTGTTCGACACCATCGGCGGCGGCCACCTGGAATACAAGGCCCTGCACATCGCCAGGCAGATGCTCGAAGCACAACGCACCACCCCGCACCTGGAGCGCTTCAGCCTCGGTGCCAGCCTCGGCCAGTGCTGCGGCGGCGTCACCGTGCTGCTGTTTGAACCGATGGCCGCGGTGCAGGCGCAGATCGCGGTGTTCGGTGCGGGCCATGTCGGCCGTGCTCTGGTACCCTTGCTCGCCGCGCTGCCCTGCCGGGTGCGCTGGATCGATTCGCGCGAACAGGAATTCCCCGAGCTCATCCCCCCAGGGGTGACCAAGGTGGTCAACGAGGAGCCGGTCGATGAAGTGGCCGAGCTGCCAGCCGGTTGCTATTGCATCGTCATGACCCACAACCACCAGCTCGACCTGGAACTGACCGCCGCCATTCTCAAGCGCAACGATTTCACCTGGTTCGGCCTGATCGGCTCGAAGACCAAACGGGCCAAGTTCGAGCACCGCCTGCGCGAGCGCGGCTACGACGCTGCCGTCATGGCCCGCATGCGCTGCCCCATGGGCATTGCCGAGGTCAAGGGCAAGCTGCCGATCGAGATCGCCGTGTCCATCGCCGCGGAAATCATTGCCACCTATAACGCCTGCTTCGGCCAGCATGACGCTGCCGCCAACGCTGGCCCCATTGCCCAGTTGCTGCCGCCCTCCCGGCGCAGCCAAGCCATTTGACGAGCGCTTTATGACCGCAACCCGCAAAGCCTACCGTGCCGCCATCCTGCACAGCATCGCCGACCCGGCCGAGGTCGGCCTGGAGGCCTCCCATGAATACTACGAAGACGGCCTGCTGGTGGTCGACGATGGCCGCATCAGCGCCATCGGTCACGCCAGCGAGCTGCTGCCGACTCTGGATGCCGGTATCGACGTGGTGCATTACCAGGATGCGCTGATCACCCCGGGCTTCATCGATACCCATATTCACTTCCCACAGACCGGCATGATCGGCTCCTACGGCGAACAGCTGCTGGACTGGCTCAACACCTACACCTTCCCGTGCGAGAAACAGTTCGCCGACAAGGGCCATGCCGACCAGGTCGCGAAAATCTTCCTCAAGGAACTGCTGCGCAACGGCACCACCACGGCCCTGGTGTTCGGCAGCGTGCACCCGGAGTCGGTCAACGCCCTGTTCGAAGAAGCCGAACGCCTCGACCTGCGGATGATCGCTGGCAAGGTGATGATGGACCGCAATGCCCCTGATTACCTGACCGACACGGCCGAGTCTGGTTACACCGAAAGCAAGGCACTGATTGAGCGCTGGCATGGCAAGGGCCGCCTGCACTATGCGGTCACTCCGCGCTTCGCACCGACCAGCACCCCTGCGCAACTGACGCTCGCAGGCCAACTGCTCAAGGAGCACCCGGGCGTGTACCTGCACACGCACTTGTCGGAGAACCTCAAGGAGATCGACTGGGTCAAGTCGCTGTTCCCCGAGCAGAAAGGCTACCTGGACGTCTATGACCACTTCGAGCTGCTGGGCGAGCGCTCGGTGTTCGCCCACGGCGTGCACCTGTGCGACGACGAGTGCCAGCGCCTGGCCGAAACCGGCTCGGCCGTGGCCTTCTGCCCGACCTCCAACCTGTTCCTGGGCAGCGGTTTGTTCAACCTGCCGCAGGCCGAGCGCTTCAAGGTCAACGTTGGCCTGGGCACCGACGTGGGCGCCGGCACCAGCTTCTCGCTGCTCAACACACTGAACGAGGCGTACAAGGTCATGCAACTGCAGGGCGCGCGCCTGCACCCGTACAAGTCGCTGTACCTGGCCACCCTCGGCGGCGCCCGCGCACTGCGCTTGGACGACCGCATCGGCAGCCTGCGCGCCGGTAACGATGCCGACTTCGTGGTGCTCGACTACAAGGCCACGCCGCTATTGGACTACCGTATTCAGCAGTCCAACAGCATCGAAGAGACCCTGTTCGTGCTCACCACCCTGGGCGATGACCGCACCGTGCGCGAGACTTACGCCGCAGGGCGTTGTGTGCACCAGCGCTAAGGCTCTTTCGCCAGGCCCCGGTACAACGCGCCGCCGATCGCCGCCCCGATCAGCGGCGCCAGCCAGAACAGCCACAGCTGCTGCAGGGCCCAGCCACCGACGAACAGTGCAGGCCCCGTGCTACGCGCGGGGTTGACCGAGGTATTGGTCACCGGGATCGAGATCAGGTGGATCAGGGTCAGGGCCAGGCCGATGGCAATCGGCGCAAAGCCTGCCGGGGCGCGGGCATCGGTGGCCCCCATGATCACCACCAGGAACATCGCCGTCATCACCACCTCACTGACAAACCCCGCCCCCAGCGAATAGCCGCCGGGCGAGTGATCAGCGTAGCCGTTCGACGCCAACCCTGACGACAACTCGAAACCGGCCTTGCCGCTGGCGATGAAATAGATCAACGCTGCCGCAAGGATGGCGCCGATCACCTGGGCGATGACGTAGGGCAGCAGTTCTTTGGCGGGGAAGCGCCCACCCACCACCAGCCCGAACGACACGGCGGGGTTGAGATGACAGCCAGAAATGTGACCGATGGCGAACGCCATGGTCAGGACAGTGAGGCCAAACGCGAAGGCGACACCGAGAACGCCGATGCCAAGCGGGGAACTGGCTGCGATTACCGCACTGCCGCAGCCGCCGAGGACCAGCCAGAAGGTGCCGATCAGTTCGGCCCCCATGCGTGTACCGAGGGACATGCTCATGAATCCTTTCCTCAAGAAGTTGAACGCAATGAATGCGCAAGCCCAACTGCTTGATGAAGGTTTGCTCACAAGAATTTAGCAGACGTTTGGTTTATGGCCAGTAATGACCAGGGGCCGCTTCGCGCCCCATTCGCAGCACAAGGCTGCTCCTACAAAGGATCGCGTAACCCCTGTAGGAGCAGCCTTGTGCTGCGAATGGGCCGCAACACGGCCCCCTAGTTCATACAAGCAAACGATCAACCCTTGGCAGCAACCTTGGGCTTTTTCAACAGATGCGAAAACACCGCATGCAGATCGTCCGAGGCACTTTCTTCGTCCAGGTTCAGCTTGCTGTCGATGTGGTCCATGTGATGCATCATCAGGCTTACCGCCTGCTCGGCATCACGCGCCTCGATGGCATCGATCAGTTGCATGTGCTCGTCGTACGAGCAATGCGAGCGGTTACCGCTTTCGTACTGGGCAATGATCAGCGAGGTCTGCGACACCAGGCTGCGCTGGAAACTGACCAACGGCGCATTACCCGCCGCCTCGGCCAGCTTCAGGTGGAATTCGCCGGACAGGCGAATGCCCGCGCCGCGATCACCGCGGGAGAAGCTGTCGCGCTCCTCACGCACCATCTGACGCAGCTCGTTGAGCTGCTCAAGGGTAGCGTGCTGCACCGCCAGTTCGGTGATGGCGCGTTCGACCATGCGCCGCGAGAAGAACACTTGGCGTGCCTCTTCCACCGTCGGGCTGGCCACCACCGCACCGCGGTTGGGCCGCAGCAGCACCACGCTTTCGTGGGCCAGGCGCGACAGAGCGCGACGGATGATGGTGCGGCTGACGCCAAAGATCTCGCCCAGCGCTTCCTCGCTCAACTTGGTGCCCGGCGCCAGACGCTGTTCGAGGATCGCCTCGAAAATATGCGCGTAGACGATGTCGTCCTGGGTACCGCTGCGCCCGGCCTTGCCAGCGCGCACAGGTTTTTTCAGAGGTTGCAGCTGTTCGTTCATGGGCTCTCGAGGCACGAAGGAAAGTATGGCGCCATTGTACACAGGCTGAGCCGTTTCTGCAGGTGGCCTTTTACCTATATAGCCGTTGTACGACGCATTGCGCACACAAAAGATAAAACATTATTTGCTTTCTTTGTACACAAAAGCATAATCCACCGTGCAACTTCCTGACCCATAAGTCAACAAAACGGTCAGGCGTCTGCCTTCCCTCGCGGAGCCGCCAAGTGCAAGCGCAGGACAATGGCTCCAAAACAACAAGAAAGACTTGAGGAGTACCCGCTGTGGAAAGCCGCAAATCCGAAGCCCCTACGCTGGATCTCGCCCCGCCGCTCGAAACGAGCTGGCTGGAGCGGATTTTCAAACTCAAGCAACATGGCAGCACCGTCAAAACCGAAATGATCGCCGGGGTGACCACCTTCATCACCATGGCGTACATCATCTTCGTCAACCCCAACATCATGGCTGACGCCGGCATCGACCACGGCGCGGCGTTCGTCGCCACCTGCATCGCCGCCGCGCTGGGCTGCCTGCTGATGGGCCTGTACGCCAACTGGCCGGTGGGCCTGGCGCCCGGCATGGGCCTGAATGCGTTCTTCACCTACACCGTGGTCGGCACCATGGGCTACAACTGGGAAACGGCACTGGGCGCGGTGTTCGTCTCGGGTGTGCTGTTCATGTTCCTGACCTTGTCAAAAGTGCGCGAGTGGTTGCTCAACAGCATCCCGGTGAGCCTGCGCCATGCAATGGGGGCCGGCGTCGGATTGTTTCTCGGGCTGATCGGCCTCAAGACTGCAGGCATCATCGTCGACAGCCCGGCCACGCTGATCAAGCTCGGTTCGCTGCATGAACCCGGCCCGCTGCTGGCGGCGGTATGCTTCCTGTCGATTGCCATCCTCAGTTACAAGCGGGTGTTCGGCGCGATCCTGATCAGCATCATCGGCGTCACCCTGGCCGGCTGGGGCCTGGGCCTGGTGAAATTTGGCGGGGTGATGTCGATGCCGCCAAGCCTGGCGCCCACCTGGATGGCCATGGATGTCGCCGGCGTGTTCAACGTCAGCATGATCAGCGTGGTGCTGGCGTTCCTGTTCGTGCACATGTTCGACACCGCCGGCACGCTGATGGGCGTGGCGCAACGCGCCAACCTGGTGGCGGCGGATGGCCGCATCGAAAACCTGTCGCGGGCGTTGAAGGCCGACAGTGCATCTAGCGTGTTCGGTGCCGTGGTCGGCGTGCCGCCTGTGACCAGTTATGTGGAGAGTGCTGCGGGTGTCGCAGCGGGTGGGCGTACGGGCCTGACTGCCGTCGTGGTCGGCCTGCTGTTCGTCGCGGCGATGTTCTTCGCGCCGCTGGCGGGGATGATTCCTGCCTATGCCACTGCCGGTGCGCTGATCTATGTAGCGATGCTGATGATGGGCAGCATGGCGCACATCCACTGGGACGAAGCCACCGACAGCATTCCAGCGATCGTCACGGTGATCATGATGCCGCTGACCTTCTCGGTCGCGGACGGTATTGCCCTGGGGTTCATCACCTATGTGGCGCTGAAGGCGGGGACTGGCAAGTACAAGGAAATCTCGGCCAGCCTGTGGGTGCTGTGTGCGATTTTCATTGCCAAGTTTGTGTTCCTCTAATAGCCACTCGCATCAACAAAGGGCGCCTCGGCGCCCATTCTATCTAGGCGCCGGGTGCTGGTTTTTTCTTGAAGGCATAGGGCGCTGCACGCAGCTCCACTACCTTCGCACCTAGCGGAGGTAAGTCCCACATCTGGATATAAGGGAATACTGGTGGCTTGAGCACGATCCGGCCTGCCTTGTCCTTTCCATAGCCAATAGTTGGAACCAAGCTGACACCTTCTTGCAAAAATGCCCCCAGAACCTCACCTGGGCCGTCGGCCGCTTTAGCGTATGCCTCGGCTTGGTACATATCATCCGTTATATAAAAACCTTCTCCTTGAAGTCGCCTATCAGGCAGTGAATGCCCACGCGCCAAACCACGTTTCAACGAGGGTCCATTTGAAGCCTTCGTACCATGAAAGCCAATTAACTGAGTAAATTTCTTTGGGGTGTTATCTGCAGCCCGAGCCAGCGCTGCCTGACCGCTCGCAGGTACTCTATTGACCATTTCCACCAGTGCTTTTACTAGCCAGTGACCGGTTGGATCGCGGTGATTCAGTGGATCACCCTGGCAGTAGCTGTATGCGTTCAAACCACCTTGGGCGAACGGGCTCAAGCTATCCGGGCCATTGAAACGCATCAAAACGGGGTTGTACGCTCTATACCCATTACCCAGATGATAATGGCCAGTAACCCAATCCGATCGTGCACCGTTGAAGCCAAGAGCAGCCTGATGAAGCAGTGCGTGGCCAAAAGGGGAATACCCATGAATTGTATTCATCAGGTGAGATCCTCAAAGGTTACTTAAAACCTGATTTTCTCAACCCCTCCCCAAAGAGCCCACTGGTAAAAATGTCAGTCGCGCAGTGCAATTCACCTGTAGATACAAAAACACCAGACGAAAAAAAGCCCGCCAGTGTGAGAGCGGGCCAAAGGACCTACGAAGATTCTTCTAGCGACCAACTAGCTTCCGCGATAGGTCGAATAGCTGTACGGCGAGATCAGCAGCGGCACGTGGTAATGCTCCTGTTTCTCGTCGATGCCAAAGCGCAGCACGACAACATCCAAAAACGCCTGGGCCGGCAGTTGCACACCGCGAGCGCGGTAGTAATCGCCAGCGCTGAACTGCAACTGGTAAACGCCCGTGCGGTAATCGTCACCTTGCAGCAACGGCGCATCAACACGGCCATCGCTGTTGGTCAGGGCGGTGTTCACCAGCTCCAGCTGTTGGCCTTCGACACGGTACAACTCGACCTTGATCGAGCTGCCCGGGCAGCCATGCGCGGCATCCAGTACGTGTGTGGTCAAACGTCCCATTGCTTGTCGCCTCTTGTTCAATCTGTGGGCAAAAAATACACGGCCATCATCACGCCAACCGGCCTGCGATGTGCGGGAATGACGTTATTAAGACATTCCATCGCCAAATTGTACACAATTTTTTGAACCCGTCCGTCGCGGCCCAGGCAAACCCGCCAACAGTCGCAAATACAGGCACCGTGCCGAGGCCAACGTCATTAGCTGACCAATCAGGCAGGTTTATTGCAAGGGATTCTCAGGCGACAAAAGGGAAGAAATGCGGAAAAACAGGCTTACAAAAGATTTCAGAAGTTGTATACAATCAGCCCATCCGGTGGTGCGACATACCGACGCGGCCCGCCCACCCCGCACTAACACACAAGAAGGAAGACTGCAGTGAGCGCTGACTATCCTCGCGACCTGATCGGTTACGGCAACAACCCACCTCACCCGCAATGGCCGGGCAACGCCCGTATTGCCCTGTCTTTCGTCCTCAATTACGAAGAAGGTGGCGAGCGCAACATCCTGCACGGTGACAAAGAGTCCGAAGCCTTCCTGTCCGAGATGGTCGCCGCCCAGCCGTTGCAGGGCCAACGCAACATGAGCATGGAGTCGCTGTACGAATACGGCAGCCGTGCCGGCGTGTGGCGCCTGCTCAAGCTGTTCAAGGACAGCGGCGTACCGCTGACCGTGTTCGCCGTGGCCATGGCCGCCCAGCGCCACCCGGATGTGATCCGCGCCATGGTCGAAGCCGGCCACGAGATCTGCAGCCACGGCTACCGCTGGATCGACTACCAGAACATGGACGAGGCACAAGAGCGCGAGCACATGCTCGAAGCCATCCGCATCCTCACCGAACTGACCGGCGAGCGCCCTGTGGGCTGGTACACCGGCCGCACCGGCCCGAACACCCGCCGCCTGGTGATGGAGGAAGGTGGTTTCCTCTATGACAGCGACACCTACGACGACGACCTGCCCTACTGGGAGCCGAACAACCCCACCGGCAAGCCGCACCTGGTGATCCCCTACACCCTGGATACCAACGACATGCGCTTCACCCAGGTACAAGGCTTCAACTGCGGCGAGCAGTTCTTCCAGTACCTCAAGGACGCCTTCGATGTGCTGTACGCCGAAGGCGCCGAAGCGCCGAAGATGCTCTCCATCGGCCTGCACTGCCGGCTGGTCGGCCGCCCGGCGCGCCTGGCCGCGCTCAAGCGCTTCGTCGACTACGCCAAGAGCCATGACCAGGTCTGGTTCGCCCGTCGCGCGGACATCGCCCGCCACTGGCACACCACCCACCCGTACAAGAAAGAGAACGCCTGATGACCGCTTTCAAGACCCTCACGCCATCGACCCTGGGCCGCGACGCCTTCGTCGCCGCCTTCGCCGACATCTACGAGCACTCGCCGTGGGTCGCTGAAAAAGCCTATGGCCTGGGCAACCTGAGCGAGCTGGACGAGATCGAAGTGCTGCACCAGCGCATGAGCGACATCCTGCTCAGCGCCAACCACGCCGACCAGCTGGCGCTGATCAACGCTCACCCGGACCTGGCCGGCAAAGCCGCCATCCAGGGCGAGTTGACCGAATCGAGCACCAACGAGCAGGCCGGCGCCGGTATCCACCAGTGCACCGCCGAAGAGTTCGCCCGTTTCACCGAACTCAACGACGCCTACAAGGCCAAGTTCCAGTTCCCCTTCATCATGGCCGTGAAGGGTAGCAACCGGCACCAGATCCTCGCCGCTTTCGAGAAACGCATCCACAACGACGCGGATGCCGAATTCAAGGAAGCCCTGGCGCAGATCAACCTGATCGCCTTGTTCCGTCTGCTGCAGCTGTAAGCAACAGCCGAACCTCATTCAGAAAACGAACAATAGAAGAGATAACCGCATGCGCACCCTGATGATCGAGCCCCTGACCAAAGAAGCCTTCGCCCCCTTCGGTGACGTGATCGAAACCGATGGCAGCGACCACTTCATGATCAACAACGGCTCGACCATGCGCTTTCACAAGCTCGCCACGGTCGAAACCGCCGAGCCTGAAGACAAAGCGATCATCAGCATCTTCCGCGCCGACGCGCTGGACATGCCGCTGACCGTACGCATGCTGGAACGCCATCCGCTGGGCAGCCAGGCTTTCATCCCGCTGCTCGGCAACCCCTTTCTGATCGTGGTCGCGCCCGTTGGCGATGCACCTGTATCAGGCTTGGTCCGCGCCTTCCGCAGTAACGGCAGGCAGGGCATCAATTACCATCGCGGCGTTTGGCACCACCCGGTGCTTACGATCGAAAAGCGGGATGATTTCCTGGTGGTTGATCGCAGTGGTTCTGGCAACAACTGCGATGAGCATTACTTCACCGAGGAACAGATGCTGATCCTCAATCCCCACCAATAAGAAAAGGTCGATCATCGTAAGGTGATCGGCAGAGGTACATACTGTGGAAGCACACCTTCACGAATGGCTGAACCTGAGCATTCGCTGGGTTCACATGATCACCGGTGTCGCCTGGATCGGTGCATCGTTCTACTTCGTCTGGCTGGAAAACAACCTGAACCGGAGCAATCCGCGTGACGGGCTGTCGGGTGACCTTTGGGCCATCCACGGCGGTGGTATCTACCACCTTGAAAAGTACAAGCTGGCACCCCCGAAAATGCCCGAGAACCTGCACTGGTTCAAATGGGAAGCCTACTTCACCTGGATGTCCGGTATCGCCTTGCTGTGCGTGGTGTTCTACTGGAACCCGACCCTGTACCTGCTGGCCCCTGGCAGCACCCTGAGCGGTGCCGAGGGCGTGGCCATTGGTATCGGTTCGCTGGTGGCCGGCTGGTTCATCTACGACCTGCTCTGCGACTCGCCGCTGGGCAAGCGCCCGGCATTGCTGGGTGGCGTGCTGTTCGTGCTGATCATCGCTGCGTGCTGGGGCTTCAGCCTGGTATTCAGCGGCCGTGGCGCATACCTGCACACCGGCGCGATCATCGGCACCATCATGGTCGGCAACGTGTTCCGCATCATCATGCCGGCCCAGCGCCAGCTGGTGGCTGCAATCGAGAACAACACCACGCCTGACCCACGCCTGCCGGCCAAAGGCCTGCTGCGTTCGCGTCACAACAACTACTTCACCCTGCCGGTGCTGTTCATCATGATCAGCAACCACTTCCCGAGCACCTACGGCAGCCAGTACAACTGGCTGATCCTGGCCGGCATTGCAGTGGCGGCGGTATTGATCCGTCACTACTTCAACACCCGTCACGACAGCAGCAAGTACGCCTGGACCCTGCCCGTCGGCGCTCTGGCGATGATCTGCCTGGCCTACGTCACCGGCCCCAAGCCGATGGCCGTCAGCCCTGAGCAAGCAGCCGCGAAGATCGAGTACCAACCGCTGCCCGCCACCGCCGTCGGCGGCAAGACGGCTGCCGAGCTGCGCGCCGAGGAGGCCAGCAAGCCCGCCGAAGCCCCTGCGGCACCGGCGCCAGCCACTGCCCAGGCAAGCGGCGACAGCTTCGACAAGATCCACAATGTCATCCAGGAACGCTGCACCGTGTGCCACTCGTCCAAGCCGACCAGCCCACTGTTCAGCGCCGCCCCTGCTGGCGTGATGTTCGACACCCCGCAGCAGATCCAGGCCCAAGCCGCGCGCATCCAGGCGCAAGCGGTCGCCAGCCAGATCATGCCGTTGGGCAACATCACCCAGATGACCACCGAAGAGCGCAAGCTCGTCGGTGACTGGATCGCCAAAGGCGCCCCGGTCAACTGACCCATCGGGCACACACCGTTCCCGGTGGGAGCGGGTTTACCCGCGAAGAGGCCGGCCTGTCCGGCCTCTGTTTCAAGGCAATACGCAACTAGCAAGCATCGAGCGCCCAGGCCTGCAGCCTGGCGCTTGGATCCGAGAATAAAAACAAAACTCGAGGTGCTGCATGTCCGAGTCACGCAAGGCGTACATTCCCGTTGCGCCGCCGCGTCAGCCTCTGCCCCTGTTCCAACTGATCCTGGTAGGCCTGCAACATGTACTGTTGATGTACGGAGGCGCGATTGCCGTGCCTTTGATCATTGGCCAAGCCGCCGGATTGTCCCGTGAAGAAGTCGCCTTCCTGATCAACGCCGACCTGCTGGTCGCAGGCGTCGCTACCATCATCCAGTCGTTCGGTATCGGCCCGGTGGGCATCCGCATGCCCGTGATGATGGGCGCCAGCTTCGCTGCCGTCGGCAGCATGGTGGCCATGGCCGGCATGCCCGGCGTCGGCCTGCAGGGGATCTTCGGCGCGACCATCGCCGCCGGGTTCTTCGGCATGCTGATCGCACCGTTCATGTCCAAGGTCGTACGCTTCTTCCCGCCCCTGGTTACCGGTACCGTCATCACCTCGATCGGCCTGTCGCTGTTCCCGGTCGCGGTCAACTGGGCCGGTGGCGGCCATGAGGCAGAAGCCTTCGGCTCGCCCATCTACCTGATGGTCGCAGGCCTGGTACTGGCTGTGATCCTGCTCATCAACCGCTTCATGCGTGGCTTTTGGGTCAACGTTTCGGTGTTGGTGGGCATGGGCCTGGGTTACATCCTCGCCGGCTCCATCGGCATGGTCGACCTGACCGGCCTGAAAGACGCACCGTGGCTGCAAGTGGTCACCCCACTGCACTTCGGCATGCCAACCTTCAGCCTGGCACCGATCCTGTCGATGTGCCTGGTGGTGGTGATCATCTTCGTCGAGTCCACGGGCATGTTCCTCGCCCTGGGCAAGGTGACCGATCGTGAAGTCACGCCTGGCATGCTGCGTCGCGGCCTGCTGTGCGATGCCGGCGCGTCGTTTGTCGCGGGCTTCTTCAACACCTTCACCCACTCATCGTTCGCCCAGAACATCGGCCTGGTGCAGATGACCGGGGTACGCTGCCGCTACGTCACCGTGGTGGCCGGCGCGCTGTTGATCCTGCTCAGCCTGCTGCCCAAGGCGGCCTTCCTGATTGCTTCGATCCCGCCTGCGGTACTGGGCGGCGCGTCCATCGCCATGTTCGGCATGGTCACCGCCACCGGGATCAAAATCCTTCAGGAAGCAGACATCGGCGACCGTCGCAACCAGCTGCTGGTTGCGGTGAGTGTCGGTTTCGGGCTGATCCCCGTGGTACGCCCGGAGTTCTTCGCACAGATGCCCCAGTGGATGGAACCGATCACCCACAGTGGCATCGCCATGGCCACGGTCAGCGCCTTGGTGTTGAACGTGCTGTTCAACATCCTCGGTGGTGCCGACCGCGCAGCGCATAACGACGCCTGTCACCAGCACTGAGCCAGACGGGGCGGTGCAATGGCCGCCCCTCTCTCACACCCGCAGTAACCGCTACACCGTCGGCCCGCCGGAATGGGCCGCTCGGGGCGCCCCTGCGCGCTAAAAAAACCGCCAACAAAAACAATAAGTCCGGGAATCACGACATGAAGCGCATCACCACGTCCCTGTTATTGGGCAGCAGCCTGCTGGCCACCCTCCCCTCGCATGCAGGCGAATGGCTGCAATGGCACGGCGAAAGCCTGAGCTACCTGTACGGCAAGGACTTCAAGGTCAACCCTGATATTCAGCAGACCATCACGTTCGAGCACGCCAACAAATGGAAGTACGGCGACACCTTCATGTTCGTCGACAAGATTTTCTACAACGGCAAGGCCGACCGCAGCAAAGGCGTGACCACCTACTACGGTGAGTTCAGCCCACGCCTGTCGCTTGGCAAGATGACCGGCCACAGGTTTGAGTTCGGCCCGATCAAAGACGTGCTCATCGCCATGACCTACGAGCGTGGCGAAGGCGACAACGAGGCTTACCTGATCGGCCCCGGCTTCGACCTGGCCGTCCCCGGCTTCAACTACTTCACCTTGAACTTCTACGTGCGCAACACCGAGGGCAGCCGCCCCGGCGACAACGTCTGGCAGATCACCCCGGCCTGGTCGTACACCATTCCCGTGGGCAGGTCCGACATCCTCATCGACGGCTACATGGACTGGGTCGTGGACAACGACCAGACCCGCCGTGGCACCTACCACGCCAACTTGCAGTTCAACCCGCAGGTCAAGTACGACCTGGGCAAGGCCCTGAACCTGGGTGCCAAGCAGCTGTACGTGGGCTTTGAATACAGCTACTGGAAGGACAAATACGGCATCGACAGCCGTGGCAATGTGGACAGCAACCAGAGCGTTGCAAGCGCCTTGATCAAAGTCCATTTCTAATAACCTGACCAAACGCACAAGTTTGATTCACACCGCTCCAGGACGGAGCACTTGAGGACCGGCGCGCAAGCCAGTAATCTGCGCGCCCCCTCGATCAGGGCAGAACGGATTCTGCCTGCGTTTACTGACCGCTCAGTCAATGAATACGGGCGGTTGGCCAACGTGTTGCCAGCCTGAAAGACCCTTTTCATCCGTTCAGAACGAAGTCGAGCAGGAAGGTTGTGCCAGCCCGGAAAAGTTGGCTCAGCTCTTGCCAAACAGCTGTGGCCTATCGAAAAAAGCTGACTCAAAAGACAAAAACAGCGCCAACACCGAGCGCTGACAACAGATCAATCAAGGGAGCGACACTCGCAATGCGTACCATCAACAGCCTGATCCTCGCCGGCGGCCTGCTGGCCTGCGGCACCACCTTCGGCGGCGACCTGCTGCAGTGGCAGAACAACAGCCTCACCTACCTGTGGGGCAAGAACTTCAAGGTCAACCCCGAGATCCAGCAAACCGTGACCTTCGAGCACGCCGATGGCTGGAAGTACGGCGACAACTTCATTTTCGTCGACAAGATCTTCTACCAAGGCAAGAAAGACGCGGGTAACGGCCCCAACACCTACTACGGTGAAATCAGCCCGCGCCTGTCGTTTGGCAAGATCTTCGACCAGAAGCTGGCGTTCGGCCCGGTCAAGGACGTGCTGCTGGCGATGACCTACGAGTTCGGCGAGGGTGATACCGAGTCCTACCTGATCGGCCCGGGCTTCGACCTGGACATCCCAGGCTTCGACTACTTCCAGCTGAACTTCTACCAGCGCACCACCGACGGCAGCCGCGCGGGTGACAACGTCTGGCAGATTACCCCGGTCTGGTCCTACACCATTCCAGTCGGCTCGTCCGACATCCTCATCGACGGCTTCATGGACTGGGTGGTGGACAACGACGAGAACCGTCGCGGCACCTACCAAGCCAACCTGCACTTCAACCCACAGGTCAAATATGACCTGGGCAAGGCGTTGCACCTGGGTGAGAAGCAACTGTATGTCGGTTTTGAATACGATTACTGGAAGAACAAATACGGCATCAAGGACTCCGATGCCTTTACCACTGACCAAAACACAGCGAGCTTCTTGGTAAAAGTACACTTCTAAGCCGCTGAAACGTGACAGCGTTGCTAACCGGTGACGCTGTCACGTATTAAGTTGTAAGAAAGTTCTTACAAGTTTTTAGGAGAAAACCTACCCAACAAATAACTTGCCTTGTAGGTCAGAACAACCCCAACCGGCAGAACAATGCCTACTATCACCAACGCCATCTCCACCTGATGGTGCTCAAGCATCTGCATGATATCCACCACCAGCATCACCACACTGATGGTCAGCGCCACGCCGAACATCGCGCAGCCCTTGTAGAGCGCCTGCACGTCTATCCCGCGCAGCAGGAAGCCAAAGCCCAGGCTTACCCAGGCAATCGCCGTGATCAGATACAACGCCAAGTGATAGGCGTCGTAGGTCAATACATTGCCGAACATGTGCACACCTCCCCATCAAGCCTGTAAGCGACAGTGCCTAACTATAAATCTGACTTTCTCTGTGCGCACCGCAAAATTTTGACATTTTTTTTGCAACCGCTGATCTAATCTTCCGCCCTCTGCACAACTAAAAAAGACAACAGGGCTATTTGATGCGCACTACCCTCGCCGCCCCTTGGCGCTACTTGGTACTACTTTGCTCACTCTGGTTCGGTATTTTCCTACTGACGCGGTTGGTATTGCTGGTAACCCATCTGGATGAAGTCAGTGGTAATTACTTCTCATTGTTTTTTGACGGGGCAATCTACGACCTGAGTTTTCTTGTCTATGCTGCCCTGCCAATCGGCGTATGCCTGGCGCTTTGCCCGACCTCGCTGTGGCGTACGCGCGCCCATCGTGGGCTGCTGACCGGGCTGCTGGTGGTCAGCCTGTTCGTGATGCTGTTCGTCGCAGTGTCGGAATGGCTTTTCTGGGACGAATTCGGTGTGCGCTTCAACTTCATCGCCGTCGACTACCTGGTCTACTCCAAGGAAGTACTGGACAACATCCGCGAATCCTACCCATTGCCCACGCTGCTCAGCGCCATCGCGTTGGTCGCAGTGGTACTGGCGGTGCTGCTGCGCAAACCGCTGGCCCAGGCCCTAACCGCCCCCGCCGCGAGCGTGCGTCAACGCGTATTGGGCATTGCCCTGCTGGCGGCGCTGGCTGGCCTGAATGGGGTGGTAATCGATCAGCAGTTTCCGCGCGGCCAAGGCGGCAACGCCTACCAGCGCGAGCTGGCCAGCAATGGCCCGTATCAGTTCTTCGCCGCCTTCCGTAACAATGAACTGGACTACACGCAGTTCTATGCCAGCCTCGACGCAGCGGACGTCGGCGCGCACATGCATCAGGAACTGGCCGAACCCGACGTCCGCTTCCAGGGCCAGGAGCCACAGGACATTCGCCGCCACATCAGCGCCCATGGCCCACAGCGCACCCCGAACATCATCCTGGTGACCATCGAAAGCTTCAGCGCCAAATACATGGGCAGCAACGGCGACGCACGCAACCTCACGCCCAACCTCGACGCCTTGCGCCGCGAGAGCCTGTACTTCAACAATTTCTACGCTACCGGCACCCGCACCGACCGCGGCCTGGAAGCCATCACCCTGTCGATTCCGCCAACCCCGGGGCGCTCGATCGTCAAGCGCATCGGTCGCGAAAGCGGCTATGCCAGCCTCGGCCAGCAGTTGACGGCCAGGGGCTACGATGCCGTGTTCGTCTACGGTGGGCGCGGCTACTTCGACAACATGAACGCGTTCTTCAGTGGCAATGGCTATCGCATCGTCGACCAGAGCAGCATCGATGAAAGCGAAATCAGCTTCAAGAACGCCTGGGGCATGGCTGATGAAGACCTGTATCGGCAAACCCTGAAGCTGGCCGACGCTGACCATGCCAAGCAGCAGCCGTTCTTCCTGCAACTGATGACCACGTCCAACCATCGCCCCTACACCTACCCGGAAGGCCGCATCGACATTCCATCCGGTGATGGCCGTGAAGGTGCGGTGAAGTACACCGACCATGCCATCGCGCAGTTCCTACAGGCGGCCAAGCACAAGCCGTGGTTCGACAACACGCTGTTCATCTTCGTCGCCGACCACACCGCTGGCAGCGCTGGCGTGGAAGACCTGCCGGTGAGCAATTACCAGATCCCGTTGTGGATCTATGCACCCAAGCTCATCGCGCCCCGAGAGGACGCCAAGCTGGCCAGCCAGATCGACCTGGCGCCGACCGTGCTCGGCTTGCTCAACCTTGACTACACCTCGACCTTTTTCGGCCGCGACCTGCTAAAGGAAGATGCACTGCCACCTCGCGTACTGATCGGCAACTACCAGCACCTGGGCCTGTTCGACGGCAAAAACCTGGCCATCCTCAGCCCACGCGGTGGCATGCGCGTGCATGAAGACGCCTTGGGCAACAGCCATGAAACCACCGTGGGCAACGACAACCTGTTGGTACGCCGGGCCATTGCCTACTACCAGAGCGCCGCCTACGGCTTCAGCAAGGGCCTGCTGGCCTGGAAGCCGGAGGAAAGCGGCGTGGTCGTCAGCCCCTGAAGGCGCGCCACATCTTCGTTATACCGCTGACCACCGCCAGCACCACGGCCCCGGCCACGACACCGGCCACACCGTTGAGCAAGGCCACGGTCAGCCCACCACCGCGCCCCACGCTGAAGGCCTCGATGGCATGATGCAGGGGCGCGATGCCATGCACCAAAATCCCGCCGCCGACCAAGAACATCGCCGCCGTCCCGATCACCGACAGGCTCTTCATCATGTAGGGCGCGGCGCGCAGGATGCCGTTGCCGACCGCCTGGGATAGTTTGGATGCTTTCTGGGTCATCCACAGGCCCAGGTCATCGAGCTTGACGATGCCGCCCACCAGCCCGTAAACGCCAACCGTCATGACGACGGCGATGCCCGACAGCACGATGATCTGCTGGGGCAGCGGCGAATCCGCCACGATCCCCAAGGTGATGGCAATGATCTCGGCCGACAGGATGAAGTCGGTGCGCACCGCGCCCTTGATCTTGGCCTTCTCGTAGGCGACCAGGTCGACAGTGGCGTCGGCCACGGCCTCCTTGCGGGCCTCATGCTGCGCGTTGTCCTCTTCCTTGCTGTGCAAGAACTTATGCGCCAGCTTCTCGAACCCCTCGTAGCACAGGTATGCGCCACCGACCATCAGCAACGGCGTCACCGCCCACGGGATGAAGGCGCTGATCAGCAACGCCGCCGGCACCAGGATCGCCTTGTTGACGAACGAGCCTTTGGCCACCGCCCAGACCACCGGGATTTCGCGTTCGGCGCGCACGCCGGTCACCTGCTGGGCATTGAGCGCCAAATCGTCCCCCAGCACGCCGGCCGTCTTTTTCGCCGCGACCTTGGTCATCAACGACACGTCGTCGAGTACCGTGGCGATATCGTCGATCAGTACCAGTAGACTGCTTCCTGCCATGTGCCTGTTTCCCGTGAAATGAATGTGCCGGAGTCTAGCCGAAAGTCGCTGCCTTGAGCGCCCTTCAGCCGCGGTGCTAACATGCCCGATCCCTCTTAGAGGTGGCCAGACACGAGGAAGATCCCTGACAATGAGCACCATTCGCGAGCGCAACAAGGAACTGATCCTGCGCGCGGCCAGCGAGGAATTCGCCGACAAGGGCTTCGCCGCCACCAAGACCAGCGATATCGCGGCCAAGGCCGGCCTGCCCAAGCCGAACGTGTATTACTACTTCAAATCCAAGGACAACCTCTACCGCGAGGTCTTGGAGAGCATCATCGCGCCGATCATGCAGGCCTCGACGCCGTTCAATGCTGACGGTGACCCTAAAGAAGTGCTGAGTGCCTACATTCGCTCGAAAATCCGCATTTCCCGCGATTTGCCGCATGCCTCCAAAGTGTTTGCCAGCGAGATCATGCACGGTGCGCCGCATTTGTCGCCCAACCAGGTCGAGCAGCTCAACGAGCAGGCACGGCACAATATCGAGTGCATCCAGGGCTGGATCGAGCGCGGGCAGATCGCCAATGTGGATGCGCATCACCTGATGTTCAGCATCTGGGCGGCGACCCAGACCTATGCCGATTTCGATTGGCAGATTTCGGCGGTGACGGGCAAGGCCAAGCTGGCCGAGAGTGATTATGACGCGGCGGCCGAGACCATCATTCGGCTGGTGCTCAAGGGCTGTGAGCCTGAGGCGGCCTGATAGAGCCAGTGGGGCTGCTCTGCAGCCCTATGACCGGCAAGCCGGCTCCCACAGTGACCGCACAGCTTTTGAACACTGTGAATGTCCTGTGGGAGCCGGCTTGCCGGCGATGAGGCCAGTACAACCAGTAGAGATTTAAGCAGCCACCCCCGCATCCGCCTTCAACCCAACTGCCTCGATCGCACTGATCGCGCATTGCTCGTCGATATCCGACGTATCCCCGCTGATCCCCACCGCACCCAGCACCTTGCCGTCCTGATCACGAATCAGCACACCCCCCGGTGCCGGCACCACCGGCCGCTCCCCCAGCCCATTCAACGCGGCAAAAAACGCCGGCCGCTGCTGCGCATCCAGCGCCAACAAGCGTGAGCCCTTGCCCAGGGCAATTGCCCCCCAGGCCTTACCGGTGGCCACTTCCGGCCGAATCAGGCTAGCGCCATCCTCGCGCTGCAGCGCCAGCAAGTGCCCGCCCGCATCCAACACCGCCACAGTCAACGGCGCAGCGTTGATCTGGCGGCCTGCCGCCAGCGCAGCATTGACCAGGCTTACCGCGACTTTCAGGTTCAGAACGTTCATGAAAAGGTCCTCTTCTTGTTGTGAGAAGCCCTAAGGGCAGTTGAAAACCAATAGCGCAAATAGAACACAACAGAAGATATTTTTGTATACAATATTTTAAAACGATCGTACTCGATCCGACAGAACGCCGTTTTCACGGGCGCTCCGACGAAAGCTATTCTCCCCGATGAAAATCCATTGACCTAAGCGGGCAGGCGTGAATACACTCTGCCGCACAGCAAGTTGTATACAATTACAAAATCGATGAGGCACAACCCATGAGCAAAATGAGAGCAATCGATGCAGCCGTTCTGGTCATGCGCCGTGAAGGTGTAGATACCGCGTTCGGCATCCCAGGGGCTGCCATCAACCCGCTGTACTCGGCCCTGAAAAAAGTCGGTGGCATCGATCACGTCCTCGCTCGTCACGTCGAAGGTGCCTCGCACATGGCCGAGGGCTACACCCGTGCCAACCCAGGCAACATCGGCGTGTGCATCGGCACTTCCGGCCCTGCCGGCACCGACATGGTCACCGGCCTGTACAGTGCGTCGGCCGACTCCATCCCAATTCTCTGCATCACTGGCCAGGCCCCGCGTGCACGTCTGCACAAAGAAGACTTCCAGGCCGTCGACATCACCAGCATCGTCAAGCCGGTGACCAAGTGGGCGACCACCGTGCTGGAGCCAGGCCAAGTGCCTTACGCGTTCCAGAAGGCCTTCTATGAAATGCGCACCGGCCGCCCAGGCCCTGTGCTGATCGACCTGCCGTTCGACGTGCAGATGGCCGAAATCGAATTCGACATCGACGCCTACGAGCCGCTGGCCGTCAACAAGCCATCCGCCACCCGTGTACAGGCCGAAAAAGCCCTGGCAATGCTCAATGACGCCGAGCGCCCACTGCTGGTTGCAGGCGGCGGCATCATCAACGCCGACGCCAGCGACAAGCTGGTCGAGTTCGCTGAGCTGACCGGTGTACCGGTCATCCCGACCCTGATGGGCTGGGGCACCATCCCGGACGACCACGCCCTGATGGTCGGCATGGTCGGCCTGCAGACGTCGCACCGCTACGGCAACGCCACCCTGCTCAAATCCGACCTGGTGTTCGGCATCGGTAACCGTTGGGCCAACCGCCACACCGGCTCCGTCGACGTCTACACCGAAGGCCGCAAGTTCGTGCACGTGGACATCGAACCGACCCAAATCGGCCGCGTATTCACCCCAGACCTGGGTATCGTGTCGGACGCTGGTAAAGCACTGGACGTGTTCCTCGAAGTGGCCCGCGAATGGAAAGCCGCTGGCAAGCTCAAGTGCCGCAAGGCCTGGCTGGAAGACTGCCAGGAGCGCAAGGCCACCCTGCAGCGCAAGACCCACTTCGACAACGTGCCGGTCAAGCCGCAGCGCGTGTACGAAGAGATGAACCAGGTGTTCGGCAAGGACACCACCTACGTCAGCACCATCGGCCTGTCGCAGATCGCCGGCGCGCAGTTCCTGCACGTGTACAAGCCACGTCACTGGATCAACTGCGGCCAGGCTGGCCCGCTGGGCTGGACCATCCCTGCCGCACTGGGTGTGGTCAAGGCCGACCCATCGCGCAAAGTGGTTGCCCTGTCGGGTGACTATGACTTCCAGTTCATGATCGAAGAGCTGGCAGTCGGCGCGCAGTTCAACCTGCCGTATGTCCACGTGCTGGTGAACAACGCCTACCTCGGCCTGATCCGCCAGGCGCAGCGTGGCTTCGACATGGATTACTGTGTACAACTGGCGTTCGAGAACATCAACTCCAGCGACGCCGCCAGCTACGGTGTCGATCACGTCGCCGTGGTCGAAGGCCTGGGCTGCAAGGCCATCCGCGTATTCGAGCCAGGCGAAATCGCCCCTGCCCTGCTCAAGGCGCAGAAGATGGCCGAAGAGTTCCGCGTGCCGGTGGTGGTTGAAGTGATTCTCGAGCGTGTGACCAACATTTCCATGGGCACCGAGATCAACGCGGTCAACGAGTTTGAAGACCTGGCCCTGGTCGGCAACGACGCGCCAACCGCCATCTCGATGCTGGACTGATCGCCTGACGCCCCCAGGCATGCCCCGGGGGCCTTCATCGCAAGGAGACAACTCATGCCTCGCTTCGCTGCCAACCTGTCCATGCTGTTCACCGAACAGGACTTCCTGGCCCGCTTCAAGGCCGCCGCCGATGCTGGTTTCAGCGGCGTCGAATACCTCTTCCCGTACGATTTCAGCGCGGCTGAAATCAAGCAGCAGCTCGATGCGCACGGCCTGACCCAGGTGCTGTTCAACCTGCCGGCCGGCGACTGGGCCAAAGGCGAGCGTGGCATCACCTGCCACCCTGACCGCGTTGAAGAGTTCCGCGCCGGTGTCGACAAGGCCATCGAATACGCCAAGGTCCTGGGCAACACCCAGGTCAACGCCCTGGCCGGCATCCGCCCGCAAGGCCTGCAATGCGCCGACGTACGCAAGACCTTCGTCGACAACCTGAAGTTTGCCGCCGAAAAACTGAAAGCCGCCGGGATCCGCCTGGTCATGGAAATGATCAACACCCGCGACATCCCAGGCTTCTACCTGAATACCACGAAGCAAGCCCTGGAAATCCAGGCCGAAGTCGGCAGCGACAACCTGTTCCTGCAGTACGACATCTACCACATGCAGATCATGGAAGGTGACTTGGCTCGCACGATGGAAGCCAACCTGAAACTGATCAACCACATCCAACTGGCCGACAACCCAGGCCGCAACGAGCCAGGCACCGGCGAGATCAACTACCGCTTCCTGTTCGAGCACCTGGACCGCATCGGCTACCAGGGTTGGGTGGGCGCAGAGTACAAGCCGCTGACCACCACTGAAGCGGGCCTGGGCTGGCTGAAGACCCACAACGCGATTTAAGGGCGCATACGCACGTTGTAGGAGCAGCCTTGTGCTGCGAAGAGGCCATCGCTGCGCTAGAAGATCCGCCTGTCATACCGGCCTCTTCGCAGCACAAGGCTGCTCCCACAAGGGCCTGCGTTGCCTGCTCCATCGAGATTCAACAAATACAACGAGGTAATCTCTCATGGCTAAAATCGGCTTTATCGGCACCGGCATCATGGGCAAGCCCATGGCTCAGAACCTGCAAAAAGCAGGTCACAGCCTGTTCGTTTCCACCCACCACGACGCCGCCCCGGCCGACCTGATCGCCGCTGGCGCGGTGGCCCTGGCCAACCCGAAAGAAGTGGCTCAGGAAGCTGAATTCATCATCGTCATGGTCCCCGACACCCCGCAGGTGGAAGCCGTCCTGTTCGGTGAGAACGGCGTGGCCGAAGGTGTCGGCCCGAACAAGGTCGTGATCGACATGAGCTCGATCTCGCCAACCGCTACTAAAGCCTTCGCCGAGAAGATCAAAGCCACCGGCGCCGCCTACCTGGACGCCCCGGTGTCCGGCGGTGAAGTCGGCGCCAAGGCCGCGACCCTGAGCATCATGGTCGGTGGCTGCCCGAAAGCCTTCGAGCGCGCCCTGCCGCTGTTCGAAGCCATGGGCAAGAACATCACCCGCGTGGGTGGCAACGGCGACGGCCAGACCGCCAAGGTGGCCAACCAGATCATCGTTGCGCTGAACATCCAGGCGGTTGCCGAAGCCCTGCTGTTCGCCGCCAAGAACGGCGCCGACCCGGCCAAGGTGCGTGAAGCACTGATGGGCGGCTTCGCGTCGTCGAAAATCCTCGAAGTGCACGCCGAGCGCATGATCAAAGGCACTTTCGACCCAGGCTTCCGCATTAACCTGCACCAGAAGGACCTGAACCTGGCCCTGCAAGGCGCCAAGGAGCTGGGCATCAACCTGCCCAACACCTCCAACGCCCAGCAAGTGTTCAACACCTGCCAGGCCCTGGGTGGCGGCAACTGGGACCACTCGGCGCTGATCAAAGGCCTGGAGCACATGGCCAACTTCTCGATCCGCGACGACAAGTAAGCATCCATTGGCCCATTCGCGGGCTTGCCCGCGAAGAAGCCAACACCGAGCAACACCCGCCCCTGGTTCGGCCTGCACGGAGGCAGTTCCAGGGGCGTTTTCGATTCTGCAGAACAACAATAATTTGGGAGCCTGCCATGTCGGTCGATCCGCAAAAAATTCTTCGCGAGCTGTTCGACACAGCCATCGCCGCCGCCCACCCGCGCCAAGTCCTCGAACCTTACCTGCCCGCCGACCGTAGCGGCCGGGTCATCGTCATCGGCGCCGGCAAGGCCGCAGCCGCCATGGCTGAAGTGGTCGAGAAAAGCTGGCAGGGCGAAGTGTCCGGCCTCGTCGTCACCCGTTACGGCCACGGCGCCAACTGCCAGAAAATCGAGGTGGTCGAAGCCGCTCACCCGGTCCCCGATGCCGCCGGCCTGGCCGTGGCCAAGCGCGTGCTGGAGCTGGTCAGCAACCTGAACGAAGACGACCGTGTCATCTTCCTGCTCTCTGGCGGTGGTTCGGCACTGCTGGCACTGCCCGCCGAAGGCCTGACCCTGGCCGACAAGCAACACATCAACAAGGCGCTGCTCAAGTCCGGCGCCACCATCGGCGAGATGAACTGCGTGCGCAAGCACCTCTCGGCGATCAAGGGTGGCCGCCTGGCCAAGGCCTGCTGGCCAGCCACGGTCTACACCTATGCCATTTCCGATGTACCGGGCGACCTGGCCACGGTCATCGCCTCCGGCCCCACCGTCGCCGACCCAAGCACCAGCGCCGACGCCCTGGCCATCCTCAAGCGTTACAACATCGAAGCGCCCAAGGCCGTCATCGATTGGCTCAACAACCCGGCCTCGGAAACCGTCAAGGCCGATGACCCGGCCTTGGCCCGCAGCCATTTCCAACTGATCGCCAAGCCCCAGCAATCGCTGGAAGCCGCCGCCGTCAAAGCGCGCCAGGCTGGCTTCAGCCCGCTGATTCTGGGCGACCTGGAAGGCGAGTCGCGTGAGGTGGCCAAGGTGCATGCTGGCATTGCCCGGCAGATCGTCCTGCACGGCCAGCCCCTCAAGGCACCGTGCGTGATCCTGTCGGGTGGCGAAACCACCGTCACCGTACGCGGCAACGGCCGCGGCGGGCGCAATGCCGAGTTCCTGCTCAGCCTCACCGAAAACCTCAAGGGCCTGCCGGGCGTGTACGCGCTGGCCGGTGATACCGACGGCATCGATGGCTCCGAAGAAAACGCCGGCGCCTTCATGACCCCGTGCAGCTATGCCCGCGCCGAAGCCTTGGGCCTGTCAGCCAGTGACGAGCTGGACAACAACAACGGCTACGGCTACTTCGCCGCGCTCGATGCGTTGATCGTCACCGAGCCGACACGCACCAACGTCAACGACTTCCGCGCCATTCTGATCCTCGAGACTCCGCAATCATGACGCCTGATAAAAAAGTCAAAATCCTCGCCACCCTCGGCCCTGCGATCAACGGCATCGACGACATCCGCCAACTGGTCGAAGCCGGGGTGAACATCTTCCGCCTCAACTTCAGCCACGGCGAACACGCCGACCATGCCCTGCGCTACCAGTGGATCCGCGAAGTCGAGCAACAGCTGAATTACCCGCTGGGCATCCTCATGGACCTGCAAGGGCCAAAGCTGCGCGTGGGCCGCTTTGCTGAAGGCAAGGTGCAACTGCAACGTGGCCAGGCACTGCGCCTGGACTTGGACAAGGCACCAGGCGACAGCCGCCGGGTCAACCTGCCGCACCCAGAGATCATCGCTGCGCTGGAACCCGGCATGGACCTGCTGCTTGATGACGGCAAGTTGCGCCTGCGCGTGACCGCCAAGCACAGTGACGCCATCGACACCGAAGTGCTGAACGGTGGCGAACTGTCCGACCGCAAGGGCGTCAACGTGCCGCAAGCGGTGCTCGACCTCTCCCCGCTCACCGAGAAGGACCGCCGCGACCTGGCCTTCGGCCTGGAGCTGGGAGTTGACTGGGTGGCCCTGTCATTCGTGCAGCGCCCTGAAGACATCGTCGAGGCGCGCCAGCTGATTGGCGACCGTGCCTACCTGATGGCCAAGATCGAGAAGCCCTCGGCGGTCGAACAGCTGCAGGCTATCGCCGAACTGGCAGACGCGATCATGGTGGCCCGCGGTGACCTGGGCGTGGAAGTACCCGCCGAAAGCGTGCCGCAGATCCAGAAGCGCATCATCGGTACCTGCCGCCAACTGGGTAAACCGGTGGTGGTGGCCACGCAGATGCTCGAATCCATGCGCTTCTCGCCTGCGCCCACCCGCGCCGAGGTCACCGACGTGGCCAACGCTGTGGCCGAGGGTGCTGATGCGGTGATGCTGTCGGCCGAGACCGCGTCGGGCGACTACCCGTTGGAAGCCGTGCAGATGATGAGCAAGATCATCCGCCAAGTGGAAAACGGCCCCGACTACCAGGCACAGCTTGACGTTGGCCGGCCGAAAGCCGAAGCCACCGTGTCGGACGCCATCAGCTGCGCGATCCGCCGTATCAGCGGCATTCTGCCGGTAGCGGTGCTGGTCAACTACAGCGAGTCGGGCGCCTCGACGCTGCGTGCCGCGCGCGAGCGACCACGGGCGCCGATCCTCAACCTGACGCCGAACCTGAACACGGCACGCCGCCTGAGCGTGGCCTGGGGTGTGCATTCGGTGGTCAACGACCGCCTGCGTCAGGTTGACGAAATCTGCTCGACCGCCTTGGAAATTGCCCAGGCACAAGGCATGGCCAGCCGCGGGGACACGCTGTTGATCACCGCCGGTGTGCCTTTCGGCAAGCCGGGTTCGACTAATACGCTGCGGATCGAGACCTTGGTCTAACGCTGAGGCCCTTTCGCGCGGCAAGCCCGCTCCCACAGATTCACGGCCGTGCGCGGCCCCTGTAGGCGCTGGCTTGCCTGCGATTGGAGGGCAAAGCCCTCCGCTAACACCGATCCAACAAACCTGCGGAAAACCCGAGGCCCAAAGAGGCCCACCGCTTAAACCTCAACCTCAATGACTGCCCATGTACACCAAAAATTTCGTCAACCCGTGCCCCGACTGGGCCACGGCGCTGCTCAACGGCTTCAGCCAGGTGCTGCTGCTGCGCAACCCCTTGTGCGGCCTGTGCTGCCTGCTGGCCATCCTGCTGACCGCCCCCAACCTGGTCGGCGGCGCCCTGCTCGGCGCCCTTGCTGGCCTGCTCACCGCCCAGCGCCGCGGCTACGACCGCGCCGACCGCCAGGCCGGGTTGTACTGTTACAACGGCGTGCTGATCGGCATCCTGATCAGTGCGGCACTGCCGTGGTCAGCGATCATGCCGCCGCTGATCCTCGCAGCCGGTGGGCTGTCGAGCATCATCACCCACCAGTGGCGCAAGCGCGGTGGCAAGTTGCTGATCGCCTATACGGCACCGTTTGTGTTGCTGGGCTGGGGCACCCTGTTGCTGGCCGCCCCCTCGACAGTACCCTCTGTCGAAGCCGACCCGCTTTATGCACTGCTGCGTGGTGTGGGCCAGGTGTTCTTGCTCGACAAGCCAATGGCTGGCCTGCTGATCGTAATCGGGATGTACCTTGCCAACCCCTACGCAGCAACCTGGGCAGTGATTGGCTCTGCCATCGGCGCAGGCGTGGCCCTTCTGGCCGATCAAACGCAGGCTGCATGGATGGGTCTGTACGGTTTCAACGCTGCATTGGCGGCACTGGCGTTCAGCAGGCAAGGAGAGCGTCCCTGGGTGACGCTGCTGGCAATTGCGCTAGCCCTGCTGCTGCAAACCCTGTTCAAATTGCTGCCTGTGCCTGGCCTGACTGCACCATTCGTTGCGGCCTGCTGGCTGATACATGTGGCAGACCATCTAGGTCAAAGAAAACGAAAAACAGCCCCCATCAATTATCGAGCTGAGTGAAGGTCTACGGCGGATTGAGAGGTTTCCGCAAGGAGGCTGCGTCAGATGCCAGATGACGAGCTTTTGGTGGCCGCGGAGGAGGTGTCAAAGATGACGCAGGCAGCGGCTGAGATGACGCAGGCAGCGGCTGAGATGACGCAGGCAGCGGCTGAAGAGGCTTCGGAAGGTTTTTTTGCTCCACCAGTGCTATGACTTGGTTTTGAAGTGCTTGCATCTGCTGTTCTAGCCACTGGCTCTGAGCTTCATATCCAGCGATGGTGGATTTTAGCTGATCCACCTCCTTCAGAGTGGCGCCCATCCCATCAATCATAGTCGCCTGATAATTTCCCTTCGAGAACTTTTTAATTTGGTAGCCAACCTCTTCGAACGCCACATGATAAACCGTTTCTGAAGGTTTATTTTTGAAATAGGCTTTGACGCCAGGCCTTAACAACTCAGGTATGTTGAGGCGTTTAAACTCAGCCTTGAGCCCATTTATGCCTTGACCGGATGGGTCAGTATTGTTTATCGGGTCACCTTCGCAATAGCAGTAAGCATTCAACCCACCTTTTTCAAAGGGACTAAAAGCATCGGGGCTGCAGAACCGCATAAGAATTGGGGTATAGAACCGATGCCCATTGCCCAAGGCATATGCATGTGAATTCCTTATTTTTGGCTCACCATTGAACCCCAACAAGAGGCTTTGTGGTGGGCAAGAATGCCCATAAGCGGTGTACGACAACGCCCGAATCGCCATGCTTTGCTCACCCATAGCCGTTCGCTCAGCTATCTGTCCCATTTCACACCATTGTGCTCTAGCCACTGCTCTCCAGGGAACTAGCAGTTTTACTAGTTCACTCGTTGCAGACGTGGGCAGAGACCTTCTAGGCTTACCGCTTGACCTTCGGAACTCAAGCCATGTCCACCTCGCAATCCTTACGCGAACGCCTCTACATCATGGTCTTCCAGACCGACACCGTAGCTGGCCGCCGCTTCGACAAGACCTTGCTACTGATCATCCTCGCCAGCCTGGTCACAGTAATCCTCGACAGCATCGACGAGGTGCACCAAAGCTACGCCGGCCTGCTGGCGGGCATCGAATGGGGCTTCACCGCGATCTTCCTAGCCGAATACCTCACGCGCCTGTACTGCTCGCCCAAGCCCCTGCGCTACGCCTTCAGCTTCTACGGCCTGGTCGACCTGCTGGCGATCGTACCCGGTGTCATCGCCCTCTATTACAGCGACGCGCAATACCTGCTGATCATCCGGATCATCCGCATGCTGCGGATCTTCCGCGTGCTCAAGCTTGGCCAGTACCTCAAGCAGGCCAATTACCTGATGGCCGCGCTGCGGGGCAGCAAGCAGAAGATCATTGTGTTCCTGGTCACTGTCTCGACCTTGGTGACCGTGTTCGGCACCTTGATGTACGTGATCGAAGGGCCGGAGCATGGTTTTACCAGCATTCCCAAAGGCATCTATTGGGCCATTGTCACCCTGACCACGGTGGGCTTTGGCGATATCGTGCCGAAGACGCCGCTGGGGCAGGTGCTGTCGTCACTGGTGATGATCACCGGTTATTCGATCATCGCCGTGCCTACCGGCATCTTTACCGCAGAATTGGCCAATGCCATGCGTGGGGAGCAGTTGCAGCATGACTGCCCAACCTGCCACAAGAGCAGCCACGAACACGATGCGTCATTCTGCTCGCGGTGTGGCAATGGGCTGTTTCCCAAGCAGTGATGCTGCCTGTAGCGGCATAACCAAAGTATTTTTTATTCTTTATCCCCTGCAAAGCCAGCCGCTATAGTCGCTGGCTATCTGCCCATAACTTCTCAAGAACAAGGAAGCAACGTGAAAAAACTCTTCACCGCCTCGCTGCTCGCCGCAGGCCTGGCCCTTGGCAACCTCGCCCAAGCCGCCCCGACCCTGCTCAACGTCTCCTACGACGTGATGCGCGACTTCTACAAGGACTACAACCCGGCCTTCCAGAAACACTGGGAAGCCGAGCACAACGAGAAGGTCAATGTGCAGATGTCCTTCGGCGGCTCGAGCAAGCAAGCGCGAGCGGTGATCGACGGCCTGCCGGCCGATGTCATCACCATGAACATGGCCACCGACATCAACGCCCTGGTCGACAACGGCAAGCTGGTGCCAGACAACTGGGTCACTCGCCTGCCGAACAACAGCGCGCCGTTCACCTCGGCCACCGTGTTCATCGTGCGCAAAGGCAACCCCAAGGCACTGAAAGACTGGCCCGACCTGCTCAAGGATGGCGTGCAAGTGATCGTGCCCAACCCGAAAACCTCGGGTAACGGCCGTTACACCTACCTCTCGGCGTGGGGTTATGTGCTCAAGCAAGGCGGTGACGAGACCAAGGCCCGCGATTTCGTCGGCAAGCTGTTCAAACAGGCGCCGGTGCTGGATACCGGTGGCCGCGCGGCGACCACTACGTTCATGACCAACCAGATCGGCGACGTGCTGGTGACCTTCGAAAACGAAGCCGAAATGATCGCCCGCGAGTTCGGCCGCGACCAGTTCGAAGTGGTCTACCCAAGTGTGTCCGCCGAAGCCGAGCCACCGGTAAGCGTGGTCGACAAGGTGGTGGCGAAAAAAGGTACCCAGCCCGTGGCCGAGGAATACCTGAAGTACCTGTGGTCGCCAGAGGCACAGGAAATTGCCGCCAACAACTACCTGCGCCCACGTGATCCGGCGGTGCTGGCCAAGTACACCGACCGCTTCCCGAAAGTGGACTTCCTGTCGGTGGAAAAAACCTTTGGTGACTGGCGTACCGTGCAGAAGACCCACTTCAACGACGGTGGCGTGTTCGACCAGATTTACAGCGGACAGTAAGCTGCACGGTAATCGCTGACCCTTGCACACGCTCATCGAACTTTCGCGACGCTGAACGGCTCAGTTTCTGGAGTAACCCTGCCCCGCTCATCCCGGCCCAGGAGTACTCCAGTGCTGCGCTACCTCACCACCCTGCTGCTCGGCTGCCTGCCTGACCATCCGAACCCTGCGCCTGCGCGACGGCAAGGGGTTCGTGCACTCGGTGCCGTTTGGCCAGATCAAGGCGGTTACCAACCAGTCGCGGCAGTTCGCCTATGCGTTTTTCTCGCTGCAATTCACCTACGACAGCGATGTGGACCAGTCGCTGGCGCTGATCTTCGCGGGCAAGCCCGCTCCCACAGGGGCTCTATTGCTGCGCTCGAATGTTGAGCTGTTCCTGTGAGACGGGCTTGCCCGCGAAGGGGCCGGCAAAGCAAGCCTCAACCCTGCCGGAATACCAAGGCTTTAAGGCCCCCAGCCGGATCCGCATCAGGAAACTCCGGCGGGTTCTCCAGCCGCTCGACGAAGGCCAACGTCGGCGCCTGCTCGGCCATGCCCTCGATCAAAAACGCCGGCCCGATCCCCGGGTCGTTCACACAGGCCAGCACGGTCCCGCCCTCACTCAGCAGCTCCGGCAACCGCCGCAGAATCTTCGCGTAATCCTGGGTCAGCACAAAGCTGCCCTTCTGGAAGGT
This sequence comes from Pseudomonas sp. B21-031, assembly GCF_024748985.1. Lineage (NCBI taxonomy): Bacteria > Pseudomonadati > Pseudomonadota > Gammaproteobacteria > Pseudomonadales > Pseudomonadaceae > Pseudomonas > Pseudomonas sp. B21-031. The sequence goes on from NZ_CP087181.1 coordinate 4,222,393, forward strand.
GGGCGGGTCGATGATGATCAGGTCATAGGGCCCGTATTTACGCACCTTGCCCCAGGACTTGAACAGCTCGTGCCCCAGGTACGCTACCCGTGACGCATCGTGGCCATTGAGCCGGTGGTTGTCTCGCCCGCGGGACAACGCCGACTTGGCCATGTCCAGGTTCACTACCTGCTCCGCCCCACCCGCAATGGCCGCTACCGAAAAGCCGCAAGTATAAGCAAACAGGTTGAGCACCCGCTTGCCTGCTGCCTGTTCGCGCACCCAGTGTCGGCCATAGCGCATGTCCAGGAACAGGCCATTGTTCTGACGTACGCCCAGGTCCAGCAGGTAAGTCAGGCCGTCCTCGACGACCTCCCGCTGCTGGCACGGCTCGCCCCACAGCCATTGGCCGGGGCTGTCCGGCAGGTAGCGGTGCTGGATGAGGATGGCCTGGCCATGCCATTGCGGGCGCTGGGCGAGGTCACGCAGCATGGCCTCCAGCTCCGCCAGTTGGCCTTCAGGCGGCTCACGGAACAGCGCCACCGACAGCACGCCTTGCAGCCAGTCCACCGTCACCTGCTCAAGGCCCGGCCAGCAGCGGCCACGGCCGTGGAACAGGCGACGGGTTTCCTGTGGGGCGGGGTCAAGGGCAGTAAGCAGATGCTGTTCGAGGGTCTGGATCGGTGAAGTCATGGCGGGTCGCAAGCACGTAAAAGGGAACATTCTACCCTTTGGTCGCAACGGGCGCCGAACGGAACCACCAACCTTGCTGCATCCCCGCCGCTGCCAGCAGAATCAGTGCCACGCCCAGCCATTGCAACGGCGCCAGCCGGTGCCCAAAGGCCACCCAGTCGACAAGAATTGCCGCAATCGGGTAAACGAACGACAGCGCGCCGGTCAGTGCCGTGGGCAAGCGCTGAATAGCGCTGTACAGCAGCACATACATCACCCCGGTATGAACGATGCCGAGGGTCACCAGGCTGGTCAATGCCGAGGTCTCACCCGGCAACCCACCCAGCTTGACCCACGGCGCCAGAAGCAAAACACCGGTGGCAACCTGGATCAATGCAATCAGGTGCGGTGGTGTGCCTTTGAGGCGCTTGATGATCAACGCAGCGATTGCATACAAAAACGCCGCGCCCAGCGCCAGGCCAATACCCAGCAGGTAATCCTCGCCACTGCCCTGCCCCGCGCCGTGGGCGCTGACGATTGCCAGCATGCCAAGGAAGGCGACGCTCAACCAGGTGACCTTGGGCAAGGTGATCTTCTCGCCCAGAAACACGGCCGCCAGGCCCACCAGCATGAACGGTTGGACGTTGTAAACAGCGGTGCCGATGGCGATCGAAGCGCGTGAATAGGAGGCGAACAGCAACACCCAGTTGCCGACGATGGCCACGCCGCTGGCAATCGCCAGCAGAAACGCCGTGCGGCCGATCACACCTGGTTTGAGAAAGCCCAAGGCCGCGCAGATCACCAGCAGCGTACCGGTACCGAACACGCACCGCCAGAACACCACGTCGAGTACTGGCTGGCCCGACACCAGCACGAACCAGCCGATGGTCCCGGAAATCAGCATGGCAGCGACCATTTCCAGCGAACCACGGCGCAATGAACTGTCCATCTCACACCTCCCATTGATAATGGCAACAGTATGCAAAGGGTGGCAGGGGACCTTCCAGCGGATATCAAAGGCGTATCCGCCAGCTTGCCTTTACTATCAAGGCAAATCACCCGAATAGCCTGATGAGGTTAAGCATGACCGATGCTATCGACCAACTGCTGATCAACGCGTTGATGGAAGACTCGCGGCGCTCACTCAAGGCCCTGGCGCAGATCAGTGGCTTGTCTGCCCCCAGCGTCAGCGAGCGCCTGCGCCGCCTGGAAGAGCGCGGCGTCTTGCGCGGTTACACCGTGGATGTCGACCCGCGCAGTTTCGGTTACCAGTTGCAGGCGATCGTGCGTATCCGCCCGCTGCCGGGGCAGTTGCAGGAAGTGGAGCGGCAGATCATTGCGATCCCTGAATTCACCGAATGCGACAAGGTGACCGGCGAGGACTGCTTCATTGCGCGTTTGCATGTGCGCTCGATGGAACAGCTCGACACCCTGCTCGACCGGATCAATGTGCTGGCCGAAACCAACACCGCGATCATCAAGAAGAGCCCGGTGAAGCGACGCCTGCCGCCGATGGGCTGAACTTGCGTCGACGTGGTAGGCACAGGCAAAAGCTGACTATTTTTTGTACACAGTAATGTCACAATAGGTGCCATTTTTGTGTGCACTTTTCACAACCGCGCCCCAATACGTTACACCCTCCACGCCACTAATTTTGACCAATTGATCAACTAACAAAACGATCAAAAAATAAAAGCTGTTAAGTTGGTCAAATTTTATTTCCTTAATTTCATTTAGTTAGCGTTAAACAAGACGAAATCAAAACAATGGCAACTTGAACGTCGCTTTTCGGCTGGCATGGAACTCGCTTTTGTGTGTTCGTGTTTTGTATACAAGTTAGACAAAACATAAATACACAAGAACCCGCGACGCCGCCCTACCCGTCGGCCGCCGCGCCCAGAACCCAGTGATGCCAACGCTGCACCGACGAGATGGCGAGCCCGTGCGCATTGCCCGCTCATCGCAGTCCACGTGCATCAGGAGCCTGCCGGAATGCGTACAAGCCTCGACCTTGCCCCTGAACTTTCCGTCGCCAGCAGCAACCCCATCTCCACACTTGCCGGCCCTGCGCCAGCACTTGAACTGAGCCCGCGCCTGCACAACCGCGACCTCGCCCCGACACGCGCCGAAGGTCGGCGCTGGGGTGGTTACAGCATCTTTGCGTTATGGACCAACGATGTGCACAACATCGCCAACTACTCGTTCGCCATGGGGCTGTTCGCCCTCGGGCTGGGCGGCTGGCAGATACTGGTGTCGCTGGCCATTGGTGCGGCGCTGGTGTACTTCTTCATGAACCTGTCTGGTTACATGGGGCAAAAGACCGGCGTACCGTTTCCGGTCATCAGCCGCATTGCCTTCGGTATCCATGGCGCGCAAATACCGGCGTTGATCCGCGCGGTCATTGCCATTGCCTGGTTCGGCATCCAAACCTACCTGGCCTCGGTGGTGCTGCGCGTGCTGCTGACCGCCGTGTGGCCGCAACTGGGCGTCCACGACCAGGACAGCATCCTTGGCCTGTCGAGCCTGGGCTGGGTTTGCTTCGTGGCGATCTGGCTGGTGCAGTTGGTGATCCTCGCCTACGGCATGGAGATGGTGCGCCGCTACGAGGCCTTCGCCGGCCCGGTAATCCTGCTTACCGTCGCCAGCCTGGCGGTGTTCATGTACTTCAAGGCCGACGCGCGAATCGCCTGGTCGGTGGCGGCGCCGCTGACCGGTTACGAGATGTGGCGCAACATCTTCGCGGGCGGTGCCCTGTGGTTGGCGATCTACGGCACCCTGGTGCTCAACTTCTGCGACTTCGCCCGCTCATCGCCCTGCCGCAAGACCATCCGCGTCGGTAACTTCTGGGGCTTGCCGGTGAACATCCTGGTGTTCGCGATGATCACCGTGGTGCTGTGCGGCGCGCAGTTCCAGATCAACGGCCAGATCATCGACAGCCCGACGCAGATCGTCGCCAGCATCCCCAATACCCCCTTCCTGGTCCTGGGTTGCCTGGCCTTCCTGATCGTCACGGTGGCCGTGAATATCATGGCCAACTTCGTCGCCCCGGCTTTCGTGCTCAGCAACCTGGCGCCACGCCACCTGAACTTCCGTCGCGCCGGGCTGATCAGCGCCACCCTCGCCGTGCTGATTCTGCCCTGGAATCTGTACAACAGCCCGCTGGTGATCGTGTACTTCCTGTCGGGCCTGGGCGCCCTGCTGGGCCCGCTGTACGGGGTGATCATGGCCGACTACTGGTTGCTGCGCAAAGGCTGCATCAACGTGCCGCAGCTGTACAGCGAAGACCCGGCTGGCGCCTATCACTACACCAAGGGCATCAACCTGCGTGCCGTGGCCGCCTTCGTGCCGGCCGCAGTGCTGGCCATCGTGCTCGCCCTGGTACCCAACTTCCATAGCGTGGCGCCGTTCTCTTGGCTGATCGGTGCCGGCATCGCCGCGGCCCTTTACCTGCTGATCGCGCCACGCAACCGCCACTACCTGGATGTCAGCGGTGAGTGCATCGCCGTTGACCACAGCAGCCACTGATCAGGGAGAACTGCCATGCGTATTCTGATTGCCAACGTCAACACCACCGAAGCCATCACCGAGGCCATCGCCGAGCAGGCGCGCGCCGTTGCCGCGCCAGGTACCGAAATCATCGGCCTGACCCCGTGGTTTGGCGCCGAGTCGGTGGAGGGCAACTTTGAAAGCTACCTGGCGGCCATCGCGGTGATGGACCGGGTGCTGGCCTACGATGGCCCCTACGATGCAGTGATTCAGGCCGGCTACGGTGAGCACGGCCGCGAAGGCCTGCAAGAGCTGTTGAACGTCCCCGTGGTGGACATCACTGATGCCGCCGCCAGCACGGCGATGTACTTGGGCCACGCCTACTCGGTGGTGACCACCCTGGACCGCACCGTGCCCTTGATCGAAGACCGCTTGCGGCTTTCCGGCCTGTACGACCGCTGCGCGTCGGTGCGCGCCAGTGGCCTGGCCGTGCTCGAGCTGGAAGCCGACCCACAGCGCGCCGTCGAAGCTATCGTCGAGCAGGCTGAGCGCGCTGTGCGCGACGACAAGGCCGAGGTGATTTGCCTGGGTTGTGGTGGCATGGCGGGGCTGGATGAGCAGATCCGTCAACGCACCGGCGTGCCGGTGGTGGACGGTGTGAGCGCAGCGGTGACCATTGCCGAGTCGTTGGTGCGGATGGGGTTGAGTACGTCCAAGGTGCGGACCTATGCCACGCCGAGGGTGAAGAAAGTGGTGGGCTGGCCGATGCGCTTCGGGCGGTAAGATTCAGGTGCCTTAAGCGGCCCTATCACCGGCTAGCCGACTCCCACAGGATGATCACAGGCCGGAAGGTTCTGAGACACCTGTGGGAGCAACTGTCTTGTGGTGCTTGTTCCGGCCTCATTGCTGGCAAGCCAGCTCCCACAGGGGCGGCGCTAAACTTGGAGGCTACATAGTTCAGGTGGGAGCTGGCTTGCCAGCGATAGGGCCGGTCCAGTCAGCGCAACATTCTGGCCAACCGCTCCCCACTGCCACAGGCCAACGTAAAACCCAGTGCCCCATGCCCCACGTTCAGCCACAGGTTTCGATAAGCCGTAGCCCCAATGATCGGCACCCCGGTAGGCGTCGCTGGCCGCATCCCCGCCCATTCCACCGCCTGCCCGTAGTCGGCGGCGTTGGGCAGCGTATCCAGCGCCAGCCGGCGCATGCTGTCGAGTCGGCGCGCATCCACCGATTCGTCGTAGCCGACGATATCCACCATCGCCGCCACCCGCAGTTGGCGGTCAAGGCGCGCATAAACGATCTTGCGTTCGTAGTCGGTAACACTGACCTCCGGTGCCCGATGCTCCGGGGTAATCGGCGCAGTCAAGCTGTAGCCCTTCAGCGGATAGACCGGCAACCTCAACCCCGGTAGCGCCAACCCCGCACTGCGATGCCCCGCACACAGCACCAGGCGCTGCACATCTACCTGCTCGCTGCCCAGTTGCAACGCAACCACCTGATCGTGATGTGCGACCAGCTGAGTCACAGGCTTACCGAGCAAAAACTGGCACTGCCCGGAGGCGCGCAAGCGCTCGGCCAGGCGCACACAGAAGCGGTGACAGTCAGCGACTTCTTCATCAGGTGTGAGCACGCCCCCCACGAACGGCGCCCCGGCCAAGGCCGGCTCCAGGGTTTTGAGCTCGACGGCATCGAGCACGCGTTGGCTGACTGGATCGAGCAGGCGCCTACGCGCTTCGGCGAACGCCCGCTCACTGCGAAAGGCGACCAGCTTGCCGTTACGCCGCCAGGCAAAATCCGTCAGCCCACCCTCCTCGCGCCAGCGCGCCAGGGCGGCTTGGCTTTCCAGCGCCAACGCCAACAGCTGTGCGCCATTGCGAGCATTGACACGGCTGCGACAGGCCATCATGAACGCCAGTAACCAACGCCACTGCGCCGAGTCAAATCGCAACCGCAAACGCAGCGGCGAATCCCCCTGCAACATCCAGCCCAGTGCCTGCCACGGCACACCGGCATCGGCCAATGGCGCCACATAGCGGTACGACAACTGCCCGCCATTGGCGAAACTGGTGGCAGACGCCAGGCTGTCCCGCGCCTCGATCAGTGCTACCGACAGCCCTTCGCGCACCAGCGCATAGGCCGTCGCCAGGCCAATGACACCCCCTCCAATGACCGTCACCTCGTGCTTCATGCATGGCCCCTGTTTCGGCTTCCTTGCCCAAACAGTAGCAGCGCATCAGCTCGGACAGCTATGGGCACCGTCATTGAGGCCCTGCCGCACATTGCGGCTGAGCAGGCTGGCCTTGCCGTCGTGCCAGGTCAGCGTGAGCACATACAGGGTGTCGAAATCGTCGCCGTTCCAGTCCTCGGTAATCACCCGCTCCTCGCCCAGGGCCTTGCCAGCCACGGTATTGATGAGCTCTGGCAGGTAGCCGTGGGACCAGGCGGTGTAGACCGTCGCGTTGCGGTATTTGTCGCTCAGCAACTCTTCGGCCAGCGCGTCGGTGTCGTTGGCACCGTAATCGATGTTCACCGGCAGGCCCTGGCGGATGGCGCTGGGGGTGATAGTCATCAATGGGCGGATATAGCTGTAGCTCTCGTCCTTGCTGCCTTCCTCGACATGCCGTGACGGGTTGGCAGCGAACACGTAGTCGGCATTGCCAAAACGTTCTGGCAGCAGCGTGGCCAAGTCCAATGCCCGGTTGAGGCCTTGGCAGTTCAGTTGCCCGAGCCCCTCGCCCGGTTTCTCGGCGTGGCGCAGGAAGACCAGAGTCTGGGTGCCATCGACCGGCTGCGCACGGCTTTCGACAGCATCCAGCGCCAGCGGTATGGCCACGGCCGTGAGCGCCAGGCTCAACAGCAAGTGGCGACGACGGCGGAGAAAGGTTGGCAACTTCATCAAGGCAGGCTCTTGTGGCAGAGAAAATCGGGTTGACCCGCCACGTTGCCCTGCGCCGCAGCCGCAGGGCGTCCTTGTAGTGAGTGCCATCCCTGGCAACGAGTGAGGGTCAGAGTGCCGTCAACCCGTTTGGTTCCTCCCTGAGCGTGATTGCCGTTCCCTAGGCAAGGGCAACGTTAGAGGATGTGTGTTGCTGAATTATGTATACCCTGTATGTATGGCGTGAATGATCTGACGCCTACAAGACCGAGCGCCGCGCGGGCGGCGCTCGATCTCGTAGGCACTGCAAACCTCAAGGCATACACCCGCAAAAACTCATCAATATCTCAATCATCCCGCGTCAGCACTTCCAGCAGCTCAATCTCAAACGTCAAATCCGAATTCGGCGGGATCGCCCCCACACTGCGCTCGCCGTAACCCAGGTGCGCCGGCACCTGCAATTTGCGTTTGCCGCCAACGCGCATGCCGATCAGGCCTTGGTCCCACCCTTTGATCACGCGTCCCGTGCCGATCACGCACTGGAAGGGTTTGCCGCGCGACCAGGATGAATCGAACGTGCTGCCGTCGGCCAGCCAGCCGGTGTACTGGGTGGTGATCAGGGCGCCTTTGACGGCGGCTTTACCGTCGCCTTCGACGAGGTCGATGATCTGCAGTTCGCTGCTCATGGGCATGCTCCAACGCTGAAAAAATCAAAGCCGCCCTTTTCTCAGGTATGCACCGGTTTGGCAAGTTCTCGCGGCGTTCCGTGCTGGCGCATGGACCACAGCACGCCGCCGATCACCAGTATGATCGCTGCCGCCTCTAGCACGCTCGGCCCGGTCTGCCGCCAAAGGAAGGCATAAAGCAGGGCGAACAGGGTTTCGAAGACAATCAGTTGGCCGCTCAGGGTGAGTGGCAGGCGCTTGGAGGCGGCGTTCCACAGCGCCATGGCCAACCACGAACCCAGCACCGCGCAGCCCAGGCTGGCCGCCCAGAACAACCACCAGCGCGCCATCGGCGCGTCCACCTGCAACTGTTGCGGCTGCCATAGGGCCAGGGCTGCGACCATCACCAGGCTGGCCAGCCCGGTCATCACCCCACACAGCACCGACCACTGATGGCTGTCGAAATGCCCGCATTGCTTGAGGTAACGGCTGTTCTGTACCGCGTACCAGGTCCAGCAGGCCAGGGCGGCCAAAGCGTAGAACAGGCCCAGGAGCTTGTCGCCGATGTCGCCGGGGGCGAAGGCGAACGTCTCCAGGTTGATGCACAGCATGCCCGCCAGAATCAGCACCAACGGGCCGACTAGCCGCGCCAGCGGTACCGCGCCACTGTCGTTGCGACCGTATAGGGTGATGGTCAGCGGCAGTACGCCAACAATCAGTGAAGCTGGCGCCACGCCCAGACGCTGGATGGCGGCCACCAGGAAGACGAAATAAACCAAGTTGCCGATGACGGCCAGGCGCAGCAGCATCCACACGTCGTGCAGGGTTAGCTGACGCAGCTGGCGGGCCATGGGCAGAGCCAGCATCAGCGAGATGACCCCGACCATGACATAGCGCACGCTGCTCAGCAGCATCGGGTTGAACTCAGGCAGCAGCTCAGGGGCCATCAACACCATGCCCCACAACGCACCGGCCATGCCGGCGTACATCACACCGCGTCTCACGTCTGCGATCCTCGTTTGAATTGAGCGCAGGCTACTGGTTGTGCGGGGGGGAGGCAATGATTTGGGGGATGGGGGTGGGGTTGCGGGGGCATGTCTTGGGGTTTGCAGCGCCTGGGAGATCGAGCGCCGCCCGCGCGGCGCTTCGCAGCACAAGGCTGCTCCTACATTTGTTTCGGGCCAATTAGTCCTGGGGCATTGGCGCGCGGCCCCTTGGCGCACACCATGATATCGCGTCGGACCAACAAGGCGGTCGCGCGCCGCCCCCACAGGCGTGACTGGCCGGAAACAGATGTAGGAGCAGCCTTGTGCTGCGAAGCGCCGCGCGGGCGGCGCGGGGGTGTCAGAAATTTTGTGTTCGGGCATAACATGAGTAAGAGGTGCATGTATGCCAACCAAAAAGAAACCCCTTCGTGACCTACCAAAAATCCCCAAGGAGCTGCTCGAACAGTTCGGTGAGGGGCTGATGACCGCAGAGGCTATCGAAGACGCTTCTGCGGCCTTCAAGAAGGCCTTGATCGAGCGAGCATTGAGTGCCGAGCTCGGTCACCACCTGGGGTATCCGCCGGGCGCGCAGCGCCCAGAGGATGAAACCAACCAGCGCAATGGTAAAACGGGCAAGACGGTTTTGACGGGGGATGGCCCGCTGCGGCTGGAGATTCCCCGTGATCGGGATGGCAGTTTTGCCCCCATTCTGATCCCCAAGCATGAGCGGCGTTACACCGGTTTTGATGACAAGATCATCGCCATGTATGCCCGAGGCATGACCGTTCGAGAAATCCGCGCTTTCCTCTCTGAGCAATACGGGACGGATGTTTCCCATGACTTCATCAGCTCAGTCACAGACGAGGTGATGGAGGAAATTGGTGCGTGGCAACAGCGACCGCTTGAGCCGATGTACCCAGTCATTTTCTTCGATGCGCTGCGGGTCAAGATCCGAGAAGAAGGCCTTGTCCGCAACAAGGCGATTTACTTGGCGCTGGGTGTTTTACCCGATGGAACGCGCGATATTCTTGGTATCTGGATCGAAAACACCGAGGGTGCGAAGTTTTGGATGAAGGTCTTCAACGACCTCAAGACCCGCGGCGTAGAGGACGTGCTGATCGCCGTGACCGACGGTCTCAAAGGCATGCCAGAGGCGCTAAGCGCAGTATTTCCGGCAACAACGCTGCAAACATGCATCGTCCACTTGATCCGCAACAGCCTCGATTACGCGGCGTGGGACAAGCGCCGTGAGCTGGCCAAGGCGCTAAAACCGATCTATCAGGCCATCAACGCAGAAGCGGCTGAGCAAGCACTGGATGCCTTTGAAAATGGCCCTTGGGGTAAGCAATACCCAACGGTGGTGGCGGCCTGGAGACGAGCCTGGGATCGAGTGATTCCATTCTTTGTCTTCCCGCCTGCGATTCGAAAAGTGATGTATACGACCAACGCTATCGAAAGCATCAACGCTCAGCTACGCAAGATCATCAAGACCCGAGGCCACTTCCCGACGGATGACGCAGCGACCAAGCTGATCTGGCTTGGGCTGCGTAACATCACGGCAAACTGGGGCTCGGCGGCTCATGACTGGAAGAGTGCGATGAATCAATTTGCGATTCTGTACGGAGATCGATTTATCAGGCCGACCTGGTAAAAGCATGGCCTGCCTGACGGCAGGCCGTTATCGGCCCGCACACAAAAAAACTGACACTCTCGGCGGCGCTCGATCTCACAGGCGCTGCAAACCTAAAGGCATGCACCTCATGCACCAAAAACATCCCTCAGATAAACACCTGCCCCCGCAGATACAACGCCGCCCGCCCGCTGATAATCACCCGTCCATTGCCCGGCACCTCGCACAGCAGCTGCCCCTTGCGCACCCCACCCTGCTCGCAGCTCAGCACATTCTTGCCCAACCGTTCGGCCCACAACGGCGCCAGCGAAGTGTGCGCCGAGCCTGTTACCGGGTCCTCGTTCACGCCCACCCGCGGGCCAAACCAGCGGGTGACAAAATCAAACCCACGCCCCGCCGCAGTCACGGCGACCCCGCGCACGTCAAAGGCCGACAGGGCGACAAAATCGGGTTTCAACGGGTCCAACAACGACGCGTCATCAATCACCACCACCAAGTCATCGCTGCGGTACACCGCACGCGCACTGCTCAGGCCCAGCGCCTCCAGCAGGCCCGCTGGGGCCTCCACCGCTTCCGGCTGCTTGGCTGGGAAGTCCATCGCCAGCAGCCCGTCGGCGCCGCGGCTGACACGCAACTCGCCACTGCGGGTATTGAACCGCAACACGGGCGCCTGCACACCCAACTGCTCGTACAACACATAGGCCGAGGCCAAGGTGGCATGGCCGCACAGGTCGACCTCGACTGTCGGGGTGAACCAACGCAGGTCGTATGCCTCACCGTTACGCACGAAATAAGCGGTTTCGGACAGGTTGTTCTCTTCGGCGATGCGTTGCAGCACATCGTCCGGCAGCCAGCTGTCCAGCGGGATGACTGCCGCCGGGTTGCCACCGAAAGGCTCAGTGGAAAACGCATCGACCTGGAAGATCTCGAGTTGCATGCACACACTCCTTGTTGGCCAGGCCGCTGCCGGGCTCATGGGTGAAAAGAGTCAGTTTCGTACCGGGGTGAGCACCGGCTCACCGGCAAAGAACGCCTGCAAATTGCGCACGACCAACGTCACCGTGTCGCGCGCGGCCTCCGGCGACTGGCCCGCCACGTGGGGCGTCAGCACCGTGTTGCAGAGCGCCTTGAGGGCATCGGGCACTGCCGGCTCGTCGTCAAAGACGTCCAGAGCGGCACCGGCAAGCTGGCCGCTCGCCAGTGCCGCCACCAGGGCCTGGGTGTCCACCACGCTGGCACGGGCGATGTTCACCAGGTAGCCTTCGGCGCCGAGGGCTTCGAGTACCGGTGCATCGACCAAGTGATGGGTAGAGGCGCCCCCTGGCGTGGCCACAACCAGAATGTCGACGGCATTGGCCAGGTGCAGCGGGCTGTCGTACCAGGTGTACGGCACATCCGGGCGCGGCGTGCGGCTGTGGTAGCTGATGCTCATGTCGAAGCCGAGGTTGGCACGCTTGGCGATCGCCAGCCCCACCGCGCCCAGGCCGAGAATGCCCAGGCGCTTGCCGCTCACCGATGGGCTGATCACACGGTTCCACTCGCCACGGCGGGTACTGGCATCGGCACGGGGAATGTCGCGCAACAGCGCGAGCACCATTGCCAAGGTATGGTCGGCGACCGCGGCGGCATTGGCCCCAGCACCGTTGGTCACCGTGATACCGCGCGCGGCGGCGGCGGCCAGGTCGACCTGCTCGTAGCCGGCACCGATCACGCAGATGATCTGCAAGTGGGGCAGCGCCTCGATTTCTGCGGCGGTCAGGCCCAATGGGCCCCGGGTGAGCACGGCATCGATTTCGCGGGCGTGGCGCTGGATGGCTTCGGTACGCAGTTGCGGCGACGGTGCGCGGATCAGTCGATAACCCGCCTGTTCCAGCAGAGGCAGGTAATCGTCGACGGTTTCCACCAACACCAGGACTGTCTTGCTCATGCCACCTCCGCGTCTGATCGAAGGGGCATTATGCGTAATCAGCGGGCGGTACAGTCAATCGATAAATCAGCAGAAAACTGTACTGTACCGGGCAAGTTACTGGGCGAACGCCCGCCCAAGGCCACCGGGTACACCGCTGCTGTCGGTGTCCTGCCATGGGCCATCGGGGCTCAGTGACCAGCTCCAGCCCCCGTCGTAGCGGTAGTAGGTGCGCTGGCGGTAGAAGGTGTTGGGTTTTTTCTCCAGCACGTAGACGCCCAGTTTAGGGTCCCAATGGCTGGAACCGCCCGGTGGCGGTGCAAAGCTGGCGGACGTGCGGGGCATCGGCTTGGGCGTCGCTGCGGGTTTGCTCGGCTGGGTCGAAGGCTGCCCGCCCGGCAACGGCTTGACCACCGGCCCCTGGTGCGGCGGTAGCCGCTCGATCGGTGGCGCGGGCTGCTCGTAAGGTTCATGCACCGTACACGCGGACAAACCCAGGGCCAGGGTGATCAGGGTCAGGCGGACGGTGCTGTGCATGGCAATGCTCTCTTACGGGTCTGGGCTGTCGATGGTCAGGTGTTGCGTGGCCTGGGTGGCAGTGGCCAGTGGCGAACCCTGGCCGATCCACTCGCCATGAGTGGGCTGGCCGGCACGCGACACACGGGCAACGAGTTGGACTTCAGTAAAGTCCGACAGTTTCATCTGCGGCATCATCGCGTCGGCATCGGACAACTCCACCTCGATCGGCAACTGCGCCACGGTCACCCGCTTCGCGGCCACGGGCATGGGCGGGCCATGACTGGCACGGGCGAAAATGAACACTGTGTCGTCGGGCTTGACCTTGTCTTTGAGCGCCGCTGCCAGCTCCACACGCACCTTCAGCCGGGCCGCCACCGGTGTGACAGTTTGGCCAGGCTCACCGCCCAGCCGCTCGGCAGCCCGGTCGATACCGCCTTGCAAGGCGGCGCGCGAGGCATCGCCTTCAGGCAGTTGTGCCAGCAGGCGCTTCCAATAGTCGATGGCTTCCTGGTAACGCTCACCCTCGAACGCAGCAATGCCGCGCAGGCCCAGGCTAGTCACTTCGTTCGGGTCAGCCTTGAGGGCTTCATCGGTCAACGCCTGCAGTTGCGGGTTCCACTGTTTGTCGGCGGCAAAGTACTGCGCCTGGGCCCATTGCCCCAGCAACTCGGGCTGACGGCCCGCCAGGGCCACGGCACGTTCGAAGGTGCGTGCCGCATCGCCCGGGCGCTGTTCGGCCATGTAGGCACGCCCAAGGAAATACAGGGCTTCTGCCGAATCCGGCTGGGCCTTCACCACACGCTCAAGGCGGGTAGTCATCTCTTCCATGGTCTTGGGCGCCTGGGCAAATTCCTGGGTCAGTTCGACCTTGTCAGCCGCGCCAAAGTGCAAGTACAACCCTAAGGCCATCAGCGGCACCAACACCGCCGCCGCCAATGGCAGCGCTTTGCCCAGATGGCCTTGGCGCGCGGCCTCGCCACCTTCGGTGTCCGCCAGCAGTTCACGGGCCGCTTCGTCACGGCCCTTGGCCAATTGCACGTCATCGAGCACGCCAGCGGCTTGCTGCGCAGCCAGTTCGGCCACGCGCTCCTGGTACAAGGCGACGTTCAGGGCGGTGCGGTCTTCCTCTTGCTGACGGCGACGGCCACGCAGGATCGGGATCAGCAGAAAGCTGAGGGCAGCGAGCAGCAGCAGGCCCGCGCTAAGCCAGAATTCAATCATGGGTCTGTTCTTTTTCCAGCAGTTTAGCGAGACGCTCGCGTTCGTCGACGGACAACTCTTGCGCACCTTGGGCCGCGGCACCGCGGCGGCGGCGAACGATCACCAGCAGCACCACGAAGCCACCGACCAGCAGGATCCCCGGGCCGAACCACAGTAGCCAGGTGCGCCCGCTGAGCGCGGGCTTGTAGCGCACGAAGTCGCCATAGCGGTCGACCATGAAGTCGACGATCTGCTCGTTGTTCTTGCCTTCGCCCAGCATGCGGAAGATTTCGCGGCGCAGGTCGGCGGCAATCGGTGCGTTGGAGTCGGCGATGTCCTGGTTCTGGCACTTCGGGCAGCGCAGTTCCTTGGTCAGTTGCTGGTACCGCTCACGCTCGGCGTCATCGCGGAACTGGTAGGTATCGATGGCCGCCCTGGCCACGCCCGCCACGCCCAAGCCCAGGGCCAACCCCAGTACGGCAGCTGCCAGCCCGCGCTTCATGGCTTGGCCTCATCGACCAGGCCCTGGTACAGCGGCGCCAGCTGTTCGCGCCAGACGCTGGCATCGACAATGCCCACGTGCTTGTAGCGGATGATGCCCTTGGCGTCGATCAGGAAGGTTTCCGGCGCGCCATACACGCCCAAGTCCAGGCCCAGGGTGCCCTGCTCGTCGCGGATATCCAGTTGGTAGGGGTTGTGGAACTCGGCCAGCCACTTCAGCGCCGCGCCATTGTCGTCCTTGTAGTTGACCCCGTGGATGACCACGCCCTGCTCGGCCAGCTGGTTCAGGTACGGGTGCTCGACCTTGCACGACGGGCACCAGGTCCCCCACACGTTGACCAGCGCCGGGCGGCCCAACAGGTCGGCCTGGGTCAGGTTACGGTCGCCCTGCACCGAGGCCAGGGAAAACGCCGGGAAGGGCTTACCGATCATCGCCGAGGGCAGCTCGTCGGGCTTGAGGAACAAGCCTTTGTAGAGGAAAACCGCCACCAGCAGAAACACCGCCAGTGGCACCACCATGATCCAACGCTTCATGCAGCTGCTCCAGACACGCCCAGGACATCACGCACCCGGGTCTTGACCTTGACGCGGTAACGCCGGTCGAGGGCCGCCAGCAACCCGCCCAGGCCGGTCAGCAGACCGCCCAGCCAGATCCAGCGGACATAAGGCTTGATATGCACACGCACCGCCCAGGCGCCGTTTTCCAGCGGCTCGCCCAAGGCCACGTAGAGGTCGCGGGTGAAGCCAGCGTCGATGCCGGCTTCGGTCATCATCGACTGCTGCACGGTGTACAGCCGCTTCTCGGGGTGCAGCGTGGTCACTTCGCGACCGTCGCGAGACACCACCACGGTGCCCTTGTCGGAAATGAAGTTCGGCCCCTCAAAATGCTTGGCACCCTGGAACAGGAAGTGATAACCGCCCAGCTCCACGCTTTCGCCCGGCGCCATGCGCAGGTCGCGTTCGGCACTGTTGTTGCTCGACAACACCACGCCCAGTGCGCACACCGCCAAGCCCAGGTGCGCCAGCTGCATGCCCCAGTAGCTGCGGGTAAGGCCACGCATGCCTTTGGCCAGGCCCTTGTGGCGGGTCTTGTCGAGCACATCACGCAACCCGCTGAGCACGACCCAGGCCGCCAGGGCAAAGGCTGTCAGGGTGGGCCAGTCGAAGTCGTCGACGATGAAGCCGGCGACCGGGGCAAGCACTGCACTGCCGATCAGGACCGGGGTCATCATGCTTGCCAGCCATTTGCCGGGCGTGTCCTTCCAACGCACCACCACGCCCACCCCGAGCACCACCATCAGCAGTGCCATCAGCGGCAGGAACAACGCATCGAAGTAAGGCGGGCCGACCGACAGCTTGGCCCCGGTCAGGGCATCAAGTACCAGGGGGTACAGCGTGCCCAAAAGGATCATCGAGGCCGCCACCACCAGCACCAGGTTATTGGCCAACAGCAGCGTCTCGCGCGACCACAGGGCAAAGCCGACTTGGCTCTTGACCACCGGCGCACGCAGGGCGAACAGGGTTAGCGAGCCACCCACCACGAACAGCAGGAAGATCAGGATGAACACGCCGCGTGACGGGTCAGCGGCAAAGGCATGCACCGAGGTCAGCACCCCGGAACGGACCAGGAAGGTGCCCAACAGGCTCAATGAGAAGGCTGCGATCGCCAACAGCACGGTCCAGCTCTTGAACACGCCACGCTTCTCGGTCACCGCCAGCGAGTGGATCAAGGCTGTGCCCACCAGCCACGGCATGAACGAGGCGTTTTCCACCGGGTCCCAGAACCACCAGCCGCCCCAACCCAGCTCGTAGTAAGCCCACCATGAGCCCAGGGTGATGCCCACGCCAAGGAAGGCCCAAGCGACGATGGTCCACGGCCGCGACCAGCGCGCCCAGGCGGCATCAAGGCGCCCGCCAAGCAAGGCGGCGATGGCGAAGGCAAAGGCCACCGAGAAGCCCACGTAGCCCATGTACAGCATCGGCGGGTGGACGATCAGGCCAATGTCCTGCAGCAACGGGTTGAGGTCACGGCCATCGGTCGGCACTTGCGGCAGCAGGCGCTGGAACGGGTTGGAGGTGATGATCAAAAAGCTCAGGAAGCCCACGCTGATCATGCCCATTACCGCCAGCACACGGGCCAGCATCACTTGCGGCAGCTGACGCGAGAACACCGACACGGCGAAAGTCCAGCCGCCCAGGATCAACGCCCAGAGCAGCAACGAACCCTCGTGCGCGCCCCACACGGCACTGAACTTGAAGTACCAGGGCAAGGCGCTGTTGGAGTTGCTGGCGACGTAGGCGACCGAGAAGTTGTCGGTCATGAAGGCATGGGTGAGGCAGGCAAAAGCGAAGGTCAGGAAGGCGAATTGCCCCCAGGCTGCCGGGCGTGCCAGGCTCATCCACAGGCTGTCGCCGCGCCAAGCGCCTAACAGCGGCACACTGGCCTGCACGGCGGCGAAGCAGATGGCCAGGATCATCGCCAACTGGCCGAGTTCGGGTATCACCAGTGCCGCATTCATGGTTTCGCCTCCGCGCCGGCGGCGGCTTGGCCGCTCTCCTTCAGGGCCTTGGTGACCTCGGGCGGCATGTATTTTTCGTCGTGCTTGGCCAGCACTTCATCGGCCACCACCACGCCCTCGGCATTGAGCTTGCCCAGGGCAACGATGCCCTGCCCTTCGCGGAACAGGTCGGGGAGGATGCCGCGGTAGGTGATCGGCACCGACTTGTTGAAGTCGGTGACCACGAAGCGCACGTCGAGCGAGTCGGCCGAACGCTGCACCGAGCCTTTTTCGACCATGCCACCGGCACGGATACGGGTATCCTGCGGCGCCTCGCCGTTGGCGATCTGGGTCGGCGTGTAGAACAGGTTGATGTTCTGCTGCAAGGCGCTCAGGGCAAAGCCGACGGCAATCCCGACACCGACCAACAGGCCGACGATAAGCAACAGGCGTTTCTTGCGCTGCGGATTCACTGGTTGTTCTCCCGGCGCAAACGGCGCGCCTCTTCTTGCAGGTAGCGACGGCGGGCCAGCAGCGGCGCGGCGACATTCAGCGCCAGCACCGCCAGGCAGATGCCATAGGCCGTCCACACGTACAGGCCATGGTGGCCCATGGCGAGAAAATCGCCGAACGAGGCAAAACTCATCGTGCGGCCCTCCGCCCCAGGCTGTTCAATACTTCCTCCTTGACCCAACTGGCGCGTGCCTCGCGCTTGAGCACCTCAAGGCGCATGCGCATCAACAGCACCACGCCGAAGAAGCAGTAGAAACCCAGCGCCGTGCATAGCAGCGGCAACCACATTTCGGCAGGCATCGCCGGCTTTTCGGTCAGGGTGAACGTGGCGCCCTGGTGCAGGGTGTTCCACCACTCCACCGAGTACTTGATGATCGGGATGTTGATCACGCCGACAATCGCCAACACCGCACAGGCCTTGGCCGCGCTGTCACGATTACTGATTGCCTGGCCCAGCGCAATGATGCCGAAGTACAGGAACAGCAGAATCAACATCGACGTAAGGCGGGCATCCCACACCCACCAGCTGCCCCAAGTCGGCTTGCCCCAGATGGCACCGGTGACCAGCGCCACGGCGGTCATCCAGGCGCCGATCGGCGCTGCGCACTGCAGGGCGACGTCGGCCAGTTTCATCTTCCACACCAGCCCCACCACCCCGGCCACCGCCAACAGCACGTAGCAGGACTGCGCCAGCATCGCCGCCGGCACATGGATGTAGATGATGCGGAAGCTGTTGCCCTGCTGGTAGTCCTGGGGCGCGAATGCCAGGCCCCAGGTGATGCCCACCAGCAACAGCGCGAGGGAGGCAATGGCCAGCCACGGCAACATACGGCCGCTGATGGCATAGAACCATTTGGGGGAACCGAGCTTGTGGAACCACGTCCAACTCATTTTCATCAGGGTACATCCAGGGTATTAGCCAGGCTTGAGAGCCCAGGACTCGTTATTCGCCGACGCTGATCTTCAGGCCGGCCGCTATCGCAAAGGGTGCCAGTGTCACCGCCAGGGCCGTGAGGCTGGCAAGCCAGAGCAGATGGCCGGTGGCTGGCATATTTTGCAACGCCGCCTGCAACGCACCACTGCCCAGGATCAATACAGGGATATACAACGGCAGAATCAGCAATGCCAGCAGCAGACCACCGCGTTTAAGACCGACCGTCAGCGCCGCACCCACCGCGCCCAACAGGCTCAGCACGGGCGTCCCCAGCAGCAACGAGGCGAGCAGCACCGGCAGGCAATGGCTCGGCAGCCCCAGCATCAGTGCCAACAGTGGCGCCAACAATACCAGCGCCAGGCCGGAAAAGATCCAGTGCGCCAGCACCTTGGCCAATACCAGGAGCGCCAGCGGATGCGGCGACAGCACCCATTGCTCCAGCGAGCCATCCTCGAAATCGCTGCGGAACAGGCCGTCCAGCGACAGCAGCACGGCCAGCAAGGCCGCCACCCACACCAGGCCAGGCGACAAGGTTTGCAACAATTGGCTTTCAGGCCCGACCGCCAGCGGGAACAGGGCCACGACGATGGCGAAGAACACCAGCGGGTTGGCCAGCTCGGCCGGGCGGCGGAACAACAGGCGCGCTTCGCGGCGCAACAACAGGATGAATACGCTCATACCGCCCATTGCCCCAGGTTCAGTTCACGGTAGCCCGACGGTTTGCGTTCGAGGCTGTGGTGGGTGGTCAGCACCACCGTGCCGCCCTGCTCGCAATGCGCCGCCAGGTGCGCTTCGAGCTGCGCCACGCCTTGTTTGTCGAGGGCGGTGAACGGCTCGTCGAGAATCCACAAGGGGGGGCTTTCGAGGTACAAGCGGGCCAGGGCCACACGGCGCTGCTGGCCGGCGGACAAGGTATGGCAAGGCACGTCTTCGAAACCGCGCAGGCCGACCGCTGCCAGCGCCGCCCAGATCGCCTCGGCGCTGGCAGGTTGGTGCAAAGCACAGAGCCAGGTGAGGTTCTCCTCGGCGGTGAGCAGGTCCTTGATCCCCGCAGCATGGCCAATCCACAGCAGGATGCTGGCCAGGGCATGGCGCTGTTCGGCCAACGGCTGGCCACCGAGCAGAATCTGCCCGGCAGTCGGCTGCATCAACCCGGCCAGCAGGCGCAACAGGCTAGTCTTGCCGCTGCCGTTGGGGCCACTGATCTGCAGCATGTCGCCGGGCCGCAGCTCGAAATCCAGGTGCTCGAACAGCAGGCGCCAGTCGCGCTCGCAGGCCAGGCCCGCGGCTTGGAGGTGAAGGGTCACGGTTTCGCCTTATCTGTGTAGGGTTCAAGACCAATCGCCGATCTTGAACCCAGTGTCTCAAGTCGCCCCCCTCCCTGCCGTTACAGTGGCAGTGGCGGACGGGCGGCATTATTACATGCACGGCCTCGCTGCCAAGAGGGCGGGTTCGACAGGTTGTATACAATCATGACTGAAATCAATAGTCTCGGCGCACAAACCGCGATCAGCGCCCAGGCCATCAAGGCGGGCATGACCGGCGAACTGCTGCGCCTCACGCAAGCACAACCCGGCTTGCTGGCCCCGGGCGAAACAGCGCAGGCCGAGGTGTTGTCGATGCGTCAGCTGGGCCGGGAATTCCAGCTCGTGCTGCGGCTGATGCAGGCCAACGGCGCCCAAACCCAACTGCAAGCCAGTGCCAGCCAGCCCTTGCCCCCGGGCAGCCAGGTCACGGTCAGTCAAACCGAAGGCAATCGCCTGGCCATCCTGTTGCAACAGGCCAGCACCAGCAACATCGCCACCCTCACCCGCCTGGACACGGCCAAGGTACCGGTCGGCACCCTGCTGCAAGGCAAGGTCCTGACCAACCAGCCCATCCTTCAAGCGCAGGGCCAGGCCGCCGGTTACCGTTCGCTGGTCAGCCTGCTCAACAGTGCCCAGGCCGGCGCCACCCTGACCATCGACAGCCCACGCCCGCTGCCGGTGGGCAGCCTGCTCAGCGCGCGGGTGCAAGGCGACCAGTCGCTGCAATTCGTGCCACTCAGTGGCCGGCAAGACCAGCTGAGCATTGCCCAGCAACTGCTCACCCAGCAAAACCGTCAGGCCTCGTTACCTGGCCTGCTCAGCGCATTGCAACAGCTTGCCCGCGACCCGAGCGCCCACGGCGACCTGCGTGCGACGGCCGACCGCGTGCTCGCCGGCCTGCCGGACGCGCGCCAGCTCGGCGATGCCAAGGCCGTCGCCCAGGCCCTGAACAACAGCGGCGCCTTCCTTGAAGCGAAGCTGCTGGGCGGCCTGCCAGCAAGCGTCGCGACCGACCTCAAGGCTCACCTGCTCAGGCTGGTAACCCAAGCGTCGGTCACCACGCCCGGCGCACCAGCCCTAGCCCCCAGTACCTTGGCCCTGACAATGCCGGCCTTGGCCCGCGGGGCGCTGGGCATGCTGGACCGGGTCAGCCCGAAACCCCAGCCTGGGGCGTTTCCGCTGCCCTCACGGCTGCTCAAGGCCATGGAAGACGAAGGTGACCTGCAACAACTGCTGCGCCTGGCCGCGGCGGCTGTCTCGCGCCTGCAAAGCCACGCCATGAGCAGCCTGCAACAAACTGGCACGCTTGAAAACGGCAACCTGCAAACCACCTGGCAAACCGAGGTCCCCATTCGCCATGGCCAGGAATTCATCCCGCTGCAAGTCAAGCTGCAACGCGAGGAAACGCCGCAGCAGCAGGCCGACCGCCAGCAGGAATCGCAAGACCCGCTGCAGGCCCTGTGGCGCATCGAACTGGCCTTTGACCTCGCGCCGCTTGGCCCGCTGCAAGTCCAGGCCCAGTTGAGCCAGGGCCGCTTGAATGGCCAACTGTGGGCAGAACGTGAACCCACCGCACGGCTGATCGACAGCCAGCTCGGCACCCTGCGCGAGCGCCTGCTGGCACGCGGCCTGGACGTCGGCGACCTGGAATGCCACCCCGGCATCCCTCCTCAAGGCCCCCGCACGCGGGTCGAACAACGCTGGGTGGACGAAAACGCATGAGCCTCAACCCACCCCGCCAAGCCATTGCCCTGAGCTACGACGGCCAACAGGCACCCACCCTCAGCGCCAAGGGCGACGATGCCCTGGCCGAAGCCATCCTCGCCCTGGCCCGCCAACACGAGGTGCCGATCTACGAGAACGCCGAGCTGGTGCGCCTGCTGGCCCGGCTGGAGCTGGGCGATCAGATACCCGAGGCGCTGTACCTGACCATCGCCGAAATCATTGCCTTTGCCTGGCAACTGCGCGGCAGGGTGCCACCAGGCTTTGACGATTCCACCAAACCCGAGCGTGACGTCACCGAGTTGTTGCCGCGCCTGCCCGGCAAGTCGGGCTGAACCGCCCGGCAAGCATTATCTACCGTCGCACCCTGGCCCGGTCGGTCGATCCTGTGGTTTTTCCCGCATCACGGAGACCGACATGCCGACCACCCACATCAACGCGGCTGGCGTGCAGTACGTACGCAATCACCTAGCCACCCTGCCCCGACCCGACCGCGACGCCAAGCAGGCCATCCAGGACTGGCTGGTGACACAAGGCGTGCACCTCGACCCCGACCAGGTCGAGGTGGTAACGCTGCACATACACCCGGCTGGAGCCACCCAGTACCAGGCACAGGTAGTGCAGCGTGTGAGCCTGACGCAAGCCGTGCTGATGAACTGGCAAGGTGAATCCAACAACGACTTTTTCGGCGGCCTGTTCAAAGCCCCCTGGGCCGGCAGGCTGCCCGACGACGGCCCAATCACCTGTGTCGAGCACCTCCCAGCACAACCGCACGTCGACAACGGGGCCTGGTATGAGGTGTTCAACGGCCTGTTCAAGCGGACCGAACCTGCCCGCTACGACCACTCGACGCTGCTGAACGTACGTGCCGAAGCCCTGCAGCGTCACATCGAGGCACTGGACTTCCACACCCGCTACAAGGCGTCGCTCGACGCCTACTGGCACGACCAACTGCTCAGTTACCGCCTGTGCTGCAAACTCAACTTCCTAGCTGCCTGCAACAAGCAGATCGGCGACGGCAGCCTCAGCGACGCCGCCCGCCAACTGGCCTGGCGCGCGGCCGATGTCATCCCACGCGGCAAGGGCCTGCGCCTGAGCACCCTGAGCATTTACGGCTACGCATCCACGGACCTGCTGTACATCAACGACAGCCACAGCGACCTGACCTTGCTCTATGTAGCCGGCAACAGCTCGCCCCTGCAGGAGTTCGCCAGCGAAGCGCTGTTGAAGGATTGGGTCGGCCAACAGTGCAAGGACGCCACCCGGCGCCAGGCGCTCAAGCAACACTTT
Organism: Pseudomonas sp. B21-031; assembly: GCF_024748985.1. Taxonomy (NCBI): domain Bacteria; kingdom Pseudomonadati; phylum Pseudomonadota; class Gammaproteobacteria; order Pseudomonadales; family Pseudomonadaceae; genus Pseudomonas; species Pseudomonas sp. B21-031. Next base: position 4,245,079 of record NZ_CP087181.1, read on the forward strand.
CGCTTGGCCGATGGCCCCCAGGGCATCGACTTCAGCGGCCTGGACACCGCCCTTGAAGGCTTGGGCGAATACCCACGCAGCCATCGCCTGCCACCGGAACATGGCTTTTTCAACGACGACGGCACCTGGCCCCCGCGCACCTATGTCAACTACCGCCCCGGCAAGTACAACCCGAGGATCACCGGCGACCTGTTCCAGGCCATGGCCCTGCGTCAGCGGCAGCGCTGCTACGACGATGCCGATTTCATCATCACCAGCAACAGCGAGATCAGCAAACGCAAATGGCGCAGCTACCTCAACAGCACGCTCAACCTGCTGGCGCCGCTCACCTTCGTGGTGCCCGGCCTGGCGCCCTTGCTGGCGCTGGGCGGTATCGTGCAACTGGGCCTGGGCCTGGACCAAGCCATCAATGGCAAGACCCTGCACGACAAGCTCGACGGCATCGGCAACATCACCTATGGCCTGCTCAATGCAACGCCGCTGGCACTGGAAGCAGTGGCCAAAGGCAAGGGCCTGCTGCGTTTCGAGCAGGACGGCTTCGTCGCCCCGCGCCGGGTGAACGAGCAGTGGGGTTACCCGCTGAGCCCTTCCGACCCACCGCATTTGCCCCCAGTGGATGTCGCGCCCTACTTCCACCGCCCTGCTCCCATCGCGCCACTACCGGACGGCGATGCCGCAGTGGCCAACTCAATACGGCGCTACCCGCGGTACAACGGCGACACCGATCGGATGATCAGCTATTACGAGGAGACGCCGGATTACCCGCAAGAGCTTGAATTGGTTTATGACATGCAGGCCGACCTGTTCATCACCGAGGAAGGCACTAATGAAGTAGACCCGACCTACTTCGAAGCCGAACCGCTCACCGGCAACATGCGCCCCGCCACCCCCGAAGGCCGGGCCGTCACCGACCCGATGCGCATGGCATCACTGCGCGGCCTGGGTATCGACCTGCAACTGCCCGTGCAGCTACCCAGCGCATTTCCCGCCGGCGCCCGCCCCATCCCGCAACGGATTACATCGCTGTGGGTAGGCGACAAGACGCTTGGCCCCGAGCTGCTTGAAACGTTGGCTGGCAATGCCCGGCGCCTGCAGGAAGGCCCGTACCAGTACCGGCTGTACTTGTCCAAGGCAAACCCGCAGGCCCATGCGCACAACGTCGAAGAACTGGCCAGGAACGTGCCGGGGCTGCAGGTACTGCCATTGGAGGACCAAGCGTTTTTCAAAGCCTTCGAGCGAAGTCAGTATTTCGGCCATTACCAGGCAGCGATCGACGGCAATAATGGCGTGGCCACCAACTTCTCTTCCGCATCGGACGTGTTGCGCTACCCGATGCTGCACGCCGAAGGTGGGCTGTACATGGACGTCGATGACCAACTACTGGGCCAAGGCGCACACGCGGCGATCGATGATGTGGTGCTGGCGACCACCGATGACGGGTTGCTCCTGCATCCGCCCATGTCCAATCAGAAACTGGGCATGAACACCCTCTATAACACCAGCATGATCGGTAGCCATGCTGGCAACCCGACCTTGCTGGCGATATCGGAAGAGATGCAGGCGCGTTTTCTCGCCGACCCGGACTTCTACCGAGCGCGGCCGACCCTGGCCAGCGACCCGCGAGGGTTCTATGCGTACGCCAAACGCCTCAGCCACATCACCGGCCCGGCGATGCTCAACGCAGTGACCGACCGCTTGCTGCCCGACCTGTACCTGATTCGTCAGCTGTACAACCTGTACACGATGCCGCGTATTAACAGCAACCTGTTCATCGAGTTCGAGATGTTGCGCGCGGTCTGGCACGAACGCTTGCCGCTCAATCGCCTGGCCAAGGTGGGAGGGATGCATTCCTGGGCTACCACCTGACGTGTGAGCCATTGGGGCTGCTGCGCAGCCCTTCGCAGCACAAGGCTACTCCTACAAAATGGCGCTGTACCTGTAGGAGCAGCCTTGCGCTGCGAAGGGCCGCACAGCGGCCCCAACGACTCAGCTCACTCGGTACGGTGCAGCTTGCTCATCAACTCCGCCTCGGCCTGGGTCAGGCCGCAGGTCTCGGTCAGCTCGGACACGCTCGCGCCCATGCCGACCAGCTTGGCCGCCTGGCTGAAGGTGACGCTGCTGGGGTCACGCTGCTCCAGCCGCTCCAGCCGATCCGGCAAGGTGGCCAACGTCTCGCGCACGTCATGGATGGCCTCACCCATGCGCACGGTACCGTTCTGGTAGTCGTCCAGGCGCTTGGCCAGGTCCTTGATGCGCTGATCACGCAGCGCATCACCCGCAGCCTGTTGCGCCGCCAGCTCCCGCTGGCGCTTGGTGTGGTTGAGGAACATCCACACACCCAGCGCCCACAGCAGCGCCAGGAAGATGACAGCAACCTCAAGGATCAACTCAGATGTTCTCAAGCTCGGACCACTCTTCCTCGGTCATCATCTTGTCCAGTTCCACCAGGATCAGCAGTTCGCCGTTCTTGTTGCACACGCCCTGGATGAACTTGGCCGATTCTTCGTTACCCACGTTCGGCGCCGTCTCGATCTCGGACTGACGCAGGTAGACCACCTCGGCAACGCTGTCGACCAGGATGCCGACCACTTGCTTGTCCGCCTCGATGATGACGATACGGGTGTTATCGGTCACCTCGGTCGGCATCAGGCCAAAACGCTGGCGGGTGTCGATCACCGTCACCACGTTGCCACGCAGGTTGATGATGCCCAGCACGTAGCTCGGCGCGCCCGGTACCGGGGCGATCTCGGTGTAGCGCAGCACTTCCTGCACCTGCATGACATTGATCCCGTAGGACTCGTTGTCCAGACGGAAGGTTACCCATTGCAGGATCGGATCTTCGGAACCTTGTGCGGACGACTTTTTCATTCCCCTACCCCTCAAAATCCGCCCTAGGCGGTGTGTTCGGTGTCATTTGTGTTTGGCGTGCATCTGCTTGACTGCGCCGCTGGCGATCAGCTCGGCCAGTTCGGCTACGTCGAGCAAGGCACACATGTGTTCGATCACCGTGCCGGCCAACCAGGGGCGCTGGCCACGCTGGCTGCGCCACTTGATCTCGGACGGGTCCAGGCGCAGGGAACGGCTGACCTGGTGCACGGCCAGCCCCCATTCATAGCCCTGAACCGAAATCACATACTGCAGGCCCTGGCGAAAATCGTCGCGGTAGCGGTCGGGCATTACCCAGCGCGCGGTGTCGAGGACCTTCAGGTTGCCGGCCTGGCAGGTCAGGATGCCAAGAAACCAGTCCGGTTGGCCGAACAGCGGCGTCAGCTCCTGACCGGCCAGGTTGTAGATCGAGCCCAGGCACACCAAGGGCACCGCCAAGGTCAGCCCGGCGACGTCGAACAGCAGGCACTCGAACGGCTCCGCTGCCCAGGCCGGGCGGCCATCGATGCTGGCCGGCGGCACCGGCAGGTTCGGCGCTGGCAGGTGCACATCCACCACCGGCACCGCCGGTTCTACCGCGGGCGCTTCGATCAGCACCGGGATGCTGGCCTCGGCCACTACCTGCTGCTCGACCACCGCCACCACCGGTTCTTCCACCGGCAGCACGCTGGGCAGCACCTGTAACCGCGGTTCGGCAAAGGGCCGGGGCGCCGCGAGGGTGGCCTGGGCAGGCTGGCGTGCATCACGCGCCTGCTCCTCGCGCACCGCGTCGGCGAAGGCCTCCGGTGCCGTCGGCAGCTCGATCAGGTCGTCGGCCTCGGTGGCCTCTTGCAACAAGCCATCGAGGTAGGATTGCAGGGCCATCTGCGGCCGCGTGCTGGTTTGCCGTGTCTGGGTCATCAGGCCACCTGCACTGCGGTTTTGTAGGTCAGTAAATGCTTGAGCAGCGCCCGGTAGGCAATCAGCCCACGACTCTTGCCATCGAACTGCGAAGGCGTCACGCCCTTGCGGCTGGCATCGCGCAAGCGCGTGTCGACCGGGATGTAACCCTGCCAGACATGCTGCCCATAAGTGTCGCGCAACAGTTTGAGCGTGCCCAGGGAGGCCTGGGTACGGCGGTCGAACAGGGTCGGTACGATCTGGTAAGGCAGGGCCTGTTTACGCGAACGGTTGACCATGGCCAGGGTACCGACCATGCGTTCCAGGCCCTTGACCGCGAGGAATTCGGTCTGCACCGGGATCACCAGTTGCTGGCTGGCCGCCAGCGCGTTGACCATCAGCACGCCGAGCAAGGGCGGGCTGTCGATCAAGGCAAAGTCGAAGTCTTGCCACAGCTGCGCCAGACTCTTGGCGATCACCAGCCCCAGGCCATTCTTGCCCGGCGACTGGCGCTCCAGCACCGCCAGCGCAGTGCTCGATGGCAACAGCGAAATACGCTCGTCGCTCGTCGGCAGCAGCAATTGCCCCGGCAAGCCCTCGGGCACGCTGCCCTGGTGCAGGAACAGGTCATAGCAGCTGTGTTCCAGCGCATCGGGGTTGTGCCCGAAATAACTGGTCATCGACCCATGCGGGTCGAGGTCGACGACGACCACGCGCTTGCCCGCCTCAGCCAGCAGGCCAGCCAGGGCGATGGTCGTGGTGGTCTTGCCGACGCCACCTTTTTGATTGGCTACTGCCCAGACTCTCATAGGACAACTCTTGACTCATGATGACGCTGATACCCTGTGGGAGCCGGCTTGCCGGCGATCACCGGCAAAGCCGGTGCCACACACCGCGTTGCCTGCATCGCCGGCAAGCCGGCTCCCACAGGGTACGCGGTGACAGAGAATTGACGAGTTATTGCCCCGTCCCCATTGCTGGCGTTGCCGGTGCACTTTGTGTGCCAGCACGGCGCAACGCCGCATCCGGCGTAGCATTGGCGCTGCCTGTGCCGGTCAGGCTGCGGCGCACTTCGAGGTTGCGCGAAATCACCAGCACCACGCGGCGGTTGCGCGCACGGCCTTCGGCACTGTCGTTGCTGGCGACCGGCTGATACTCGCCATAGCCCACCGAGGCCATGCGCGCCGGGTTGACCCCTTCCATGGCCAGCAGGCGGACGATGCTGGCCGCCCGCGCCGACGACAGTTCCCAGTTGGTCGGGTACTGCGCGGTGCGAATCGGCAGGTTGTCGGTAAAGCCTTCGACATGCACCGGGTTGGCGAACGGCTTGAGGATGTTCGCCACCTTTTCGATGATATCGAAGGCCTTGTCGCTGGGCATGGCATCACCGCTGCCGAACAACAGCGAGGAACTGAGCTCGATTTCAATCCACAGCTCATTGCCGCGCACGGTCATCTGGTCGGTCTTGATCAGGTCGCCGAAGGCGTCGCGCACGTCGTCGCTGATGGTCTTCAGCGGGTCGACGTTGGTCTGCGCCAGGCCCGCTTCGGTCTGCTCGCTGTCCCTGACCAAAGGCTCGGCTGGGCGCACGCTCAGCGGCTGCTCATCACCGATGGGGATCGGCTTCATGCTCCGCTCGGGGTCGTTGAACACACCGAGCAAGGCCTGCGAGATGACCTTGTACTTGCCCTCGTTGATCGAGGAAATCGAGTACATGACCACGAAAAACGCAAACAGCAAGGTGATGAAGTCGGCGTACGACACCAGCCAGCGCTCGTGATTCTCGTGTTCCTCGGTATGACGACGGCGGCGCATGGTTACTCCATGAAGCCTTGCAGCTTCAGCTCAATCGAGCGCGGGTTTTCACCCTCGGCAATCGACAGCAGGCCCTCAAGCAGCATCTCGCGGTAGCGCGACTGGCGCATGACGATGGCCTTGAGCTTGTTGGCGATCGGCAACAGGATCAGGTTGGCGCTGGCCACGCCGTAGATGGTGGCGACGAACGCCACGGCGATGCCGTTACCCAGCTGCGACGGGTCGGCCAGGTTGCCCATCACATGGATCAGGCCCATCACCGCACCGATGATGCCGATGGTCGGGGCGTAGCCGCCCATGCTCTCGAACACCTTGGCGGCCTGGATGTCACGGCCTTCCTGGGTCAGGAAGTCGACTTCGAGAATGCTGCGAATGGCTTCAGGCTCGGCACCGTCGACCAGCAACTGCAGGCCCTTGCGCGCATAAGGGTCGGGCTCGGCATCGGCCACCCCTTCCAGGCCCAGCAGGCCCTCTTTGCGCGCCGTCAGGCTCCAGTTGACCACCCGGTCGATACCGCCCGCCAGATCGACCCGGGGCGGGAACAGGATCCAGCGCAAAATCTGCAAAGCACGCTTGAAGGCCGACAGCGGCGACTGCAACAGCGCCGCCGCCAAGGTGCCGCCCAGCACGATCAAGCCCGCCGGGCCATTGATCAGCGCACCGACATGCCCGCCTTCGAGGAAGTTGCCGCCGACAATCGCGACAAACGCCAGGATCAGGCCGATCAGGCTTAGCACGTCCATCAGACGCAGGCCTCGACCAGGTGCTTGCCGATCTCGTCCAGGCTGTACACCGCGTCGGCCAGGTTGGCTTTGACGATGGCCATGGGCATGCCATAGATCACGCAGCTGGCTTCATCCTGGGCCCACACGGTACTGCCGCCCTGCTTGAGCAGGCGCGCGCCTTCACGGCCGTCGGCGCCCATGCCGGTGAGCACCACCGACAGCACCTTGTCGCCGTACGACTTGGCGGCCGAGCCGAAGGTGATGTCCACGCACGGCTTGTAGTTGAGGCGCTCGTCACCCGGCAGGATCTTCACCGTGCCACGGCCATCGATCATCATCTGCTTGCCACCCGGAGCCAGCAGCGCCAGGCCTGGGCGCAACAGGTCACCGTCCTCGGCTTCCTTCACGCTGATCTTGCACAGCTTGTCCAGGCGTTCGGCAAACGCCTTGGTGAAGGCCGCTGGCATGTGCTGGATCAGCACGATCGGCGCCGGGAAGTTGGCGGGCAACTGCGTCAGCACCCGCTGCAGCGCCACCGGGCCGCCCGTGGATGTACCGATGGCCACCAGCTTGTAAGGTTTGCGCTTGGGTGCCGGGGCATGTGCCGCGGGCGCCGCGGCCGGGGTGCGTACCGGCGGTGCCGTGCGCGCCGGGGCCGAGGCCGGGCTTGCGAAACTGCTGGTCGGCGCATGGCTGCTGCCGGTAGTGATCGGCGCAGGGGCAGGCGCTGGGTTGTAGCTGCCGAAACGACGGTTGCTGCGCGACAGGGTATGCACCTTTTCGCACAGCATCTGCTTGACCTTCTCGGGGTTGCGCGAGATGTCTTCGAAGTTCTTCGGCAGGTAATCCACCGCACCGGCATCCAGCGCGTCGAGGGTCACCCGGGCGCCTTCATGGGTCAGCGAAGAAAACATCAACACCGGCGTCGGGCAGCGCTGCATGATGTGCCGCACTGCGGTGATGCCGTCCATCATGGGCATTTCGTAGTCCATGGTGATGACATCGGGCTTGAGCGCCAGCGCCTGGTCGATTGCTTCCTTGCCATTGGTCGCGGTACCCACTACCTGGATCGTCGGGTCCGCCGAGAGGATTTCCGAGACACGGCGGCGGAAGAAACCGGAATCATCCACCACCAGGACCTTGACTGCCATAAACACTCCATTAGGCGGCGCAACCCGCCAGGGCGCGCCACCGAAATCAAATACGCCGCGCGGCGTAACGCTTGAGCATGCTCGGAACGTCGAGGATCAACGCGATACGACCGTCGCCGGTGATCGTGGCCCCGGACATGCCCGGCGTGCCCTGCAGCATCTTGCCCAGCGGCTTGATTACCACTTCTTCCTGGCCCACCAGTTGATCGACGACAAAGCCGATGCGTTGGGTGCCGACCGACAGGATCACCACATGGCCCTCGTGCTGCTCTTCGTGCACCTGGCCCTGGACCAGCCAGCGCTTGAGGTAGAACAGCGGCAGTGCCTTGTCGCGCACGATCACCACTTCCTGGCCATCGACCACGTTGGTGCGCGAGAGGTCGAGGTGGAAGATCTCGTTGACGTTGACCAACGGGAAGGCGAAGGCCTGGTTGCCCAGCATCACCATCAGGGTCGGCATGATCGCCAGGGTCAGCGGCACCTTGATGACGATCTTCGAACCCTGGCCCTTGGCCGAGTAGATGTTGATCGAGCCATTGAGCTGGGAAATCTTGGTCTTCACCACGTCCATGCCGACACCACGGCCAGACACGTCAGAGATCTCGGTCTTGGTCGAGAAGCCCGGGGCGAAGATCAGGTTGTAGCAGTCCGACTCGCTCAGACGCTCGGCGGCGTCCTTGTCCATCAGGCCCTTTTCCACGGCCTTGGCGCGCAGGATGTTGGGGTCCATGCCCTTGCCGTCATCAGAGATCGACAACAGGATATGGTCGCCTTCCTGTTCAGCCGACAGCACCACCCGGCCCGTCCGCGCCTTGCCGGTGGCTTCACGCTCGTCGGGCATCTCGACGCCATGGTCGACGGCGTTGCGCACCAAGTGCACCAACGGGTCGGCCAGGGCCTCGACCAGGTTCTTGTCGAGGTCGGTTTCTTCACCGACCAGCTCCAGGTTGATCTCTTTCTTGAGCTGGCGGGCCAGGTCGCGAACCAGGCGCGGGAAGCGGCCGAAGACTTTCTTGATCGGCTGCATGCGGGTCTTCATGACCGCGGTCTGCAGGTCGGCGGTGACCACGTCGAGGTTCGACACGGCCTTGGACATGGCCTCGTCACCGCTGTTCAAGCCCAGGCGCACCAGGCGGTTACGCACCAGCACCAGTTCGCCGACCATGTTCATGATCTCGTCCAGGCGTGCAGTGTCGACGCGCACGGTGGTTTCCGCCTCGCTGACCGCATGTTTTTCTGCCGCTGGGGCCGGCGCGCGAGGCGCAGGTGCCGGCTTGCTGGCAGCTGCTGGGGCGGGTGCCGGAGCAGCTGCCGGTTTGGCCACCGGCTTACTCTCGACCTTGGCGGCGACAGGCGTTTCGACCGCGACCGCGTCCCCCGAGAACTTGCCCTTGCCGTGCAACTCATCGAGCAAGGCTTCGAACTCGTGCTCGCTGATCTCGTCACTCGTTGGGCTGGCCGCTGCAACGCTTTGCGGCGCTGCCGCTGCTGGCGCATTGGCGGCCGGCAAGGCATCGGCCTGGAAGGTGCCCTTGCCGTGCAACTGGTCGAGCAGCGACTCGAACTCTTCATCGGTGATTTCATCGCTGACCGGTGCCGCAGCGCTGGCCACAGGCTCAGCGGCGACTTCGGCGCTGAACTGGCCTTTGCCATGCAACTGGTCGAGCAACGATTCGAATTCGGCGTCGGTGATTTCGTCACCGGCGCTGCTGACGGTTTCGCCTTGCATCTGCTCATCGGCAGCGGCCTGGGCCTTGACCGCGTCGAGCGAGTCGAGCAGCTGCTCGAATTCGCTGTCGGTGATGTCTGGCTCTTCGGCAGGCGCCGCGGCGACCGGCTCGGCTGCAGCCGCAGGCGCTGCGACCTCCTCGGCAGCAGCAGGCTCGGCCAGGCGCGACAACGCCGCCAGCAGTTCTGGGGTAGCGGGGATGACCTCGCTGCGCTCGCGGACCTGGCCAAACATGCTGTTGACCGTGTCCAGCGCCTCCAGCACCACGTCCATCAATTCGGCGTCGACCCGGCGCTCACCTTTGCGCAGGATGTCGAACACGTTCTCGGCGATATGGCAGCACTCCACCAGCTCGTTGAGCTGGAGGAAGCCGGCGCCCCCTTTTACAGTGTGGAAACCGCGAAAAATGGCATTGAGCAGGTCGGCATCATCCGGTCGGCTTTCCAGCTCGACCAGTTGCTCGGACAGTTGCTCAAGAATTTCGCCGGCTTCTACCAGGAAATCCTGAAGGATTTCTTCATCGGCGCCGAAGCTCATTAAACGTGCTCCTTAAAAACCCAGACTGGACAGCAGATCATCGACATCGTCCTGACCGGACACGACGTCTTCACGCTTATCGGCATGAATCTGCGGACCTTCACCCCGAGTCGGATGTTTTTCTTGATCTTTTTCAGCACGCAGCTGCTGGTGGTCATGTTCGATACCGGCAAAACGGTCGACTTGACTGGCCATCAGCACGAGCTTGAGCAGGTTGCTTTCCACCTCGGTGACCAGCGCGGTGACCCGCTTGATCACCTGCCCGGTCAGGTCTTGATAGTCCTGAGCCAGCAGAATGTCGTTGAGGTGGCCTGAGACCTTGCGGTTACCTTCGGCGCTGTGTGTCAGGAAACTGTCGACGCGTTTGACCAGGTCACGGAATTCCGGCGCGGCCACTTCGCGGCGCATGAAGCGCTGCCAGTCCACGCTCAGGGCCTTGGCCTCACCCGCCAGGTCGTTGAGCACCGGTGTGCTTTCCTCGACCAAGTCCATGGTGCGGTTAGCGGCACCTTCGGTCAGTTTGACCACATAGGACAGGCGCTCGGTGGCGTCGGTGATCTGCGAGACCTCCTCGGCCTGCGGCATGTGCGGGTCGATCTGGAAACTGACGATCGCACTGTGCAGCTCACGGGTCAGCTTGCCGACTTCCTGATACAAGCCGCGGTCGCGGGTCTGGTTCAGCTGATGAATCAGCTGCACCGCCTCGCCGAAGCGCCCGCGCTCCAGGCTCTCTACCAGCTCCTGGGCATGCTTCTTCAGGGTCGATTCGAACTCCCCCAAAGACGTTTGTGATGAATCCATGGCGCGCCCCCTGACGTGACTCAGCCGTTGACGCGTTCGAAGATCTTCTCGATCTTTTCTTTGAGCACCTGAGCGGTGAACGGCTTGACCACGTAACCATTAACGCCGGCCTGGGCCGCTTCGATGATCTGGTCGCGCTTGGCCTCGGCCGTCACCATCAGTACCGGCATGGTTTTAAGCTTTTCGCTGGCGCGGACTTTGCGCAGCAGATCGATACCGGACATGCCCGGCATGTTCCAGTCGGTCACCAGGAAGTCGTAGTGGCCGTTTTCCAGCATCGGCAACGCGGTGGTGCCGTCGTCAGCTTCGTCGGTGTTGGTGAAGCCCAGATCACGCAGCAGGTTCTTGATGATCCGCCGCATCGTCGAAAAGTCGTCAACGATGAGGATTTTCATGTTCTTGTCCAATTAGACCTCCAAGCAGTCTCAAACGCGCTCGGCCCCCGAGCACGCATTCATTCAATTCGGCACAACGTAAAACGGCTGCAGCGTCTTCAGTGCAACGGCTGGCGCTCAGCGCGCCCGCCACTCACCCAGACGGCTGCGCAAACGTGCGGCGCACTGGCTGTGCAACTGGCTTACCCGCGACTCGCTGACGCCCAGCACCTCACCGATTTCCTTGAGGTTCAGCTCTTCGTCGTAGTACAGCGCCAGCACCAGCCGCTCGCGCTCTGGCAGGTTGGCGATCGCATCGGTCAGGGCAGCCTGGAAGCGCTCGTCTTCAAGGCCCCGCGCCGGTTCGACCTGGCCACTGGCGCCGTCTTCGTGCAGGCCTTCGTGCTCGCCGTCCTGCAACAGGTCGTCGAAGCTGAACAGCCGGCTGCCCAGGGTATCGTTCAAAATCCCGTAATAATCATCGAGACTCAATTGGAGTTCGGCAGCAACCTCGTGATCTTTAGCGTCGCGACCGGTTCTTGCTTCAACGGCGCGCATTGCGTCACTGACCATGCGGGTATTGCGGTGCACCGAACGCGGTGCCCAATCGCCCTTGCGCACCTCATCGAGCATCGCGCCGCGGATGCGGATGCCGGCGTAGGTCTCGAAGCTGGCGCCCTTGCTGGCGTCATACTTGTTGGCCACTTCCAGCAGGCCGATCATGCCAGCCTGGATCAGGTCTTCGACCTGGACGTTGGCCGGCAGCCGCGCCAACAGGTGATAGGCGATGCGCTTGACCAGCGGGGCGTAGCGTTCGATCAGCTCGTACTGGGCGTCTTTTGACGCCCTGCTGTACATCTTGAAGCCGCTCGCATTCATAGTACCGGTCCTGCGCTGGTGGGCTGCACCAGACGCTCGACGAAGAATTCCAGATGCCCGCGCGGGTTGGCCGGCAACGGCCAGCTGTCGACCTTCTGCGCAATGGCCTTGAAGGCCAACGCACACTTGGAACGCGGGAACGCTTCGTACACCGCACGCTGCTTCTGCACCGCCTTGCGCACGCACTCGTCGTATGGCACGGCGCCCACGTACTGCAGGGCAACGTCAAGGAAGCGATCGGTGACCTTGGTCAACTTGGCGAACAGGTTGCGCCCTTCTTGCGGGCTCTGCGCCATGTTGGCCAGCACCCGGAAGCGGTTCATGCCGTAGTCACGGTTGAGCAGTTTGATCAGTGCGTAGGCGTCGGTGATCGAGGTGGGTTCGTCGCACACCACCAGCAGCACTTCCTGGGCCGCGCGAACGAAGCTGACCACCGAGTCACCGATACCCGCAGCGGTGTCGATCACCAGCACATCGAGGTTGTCGCCGACGTCGCTGAACGCCTGGATCAGGCCAGCGTGCTGGGCTGGCGCCAGGTGCACCATGCTCTGGGTGCCGGAGGCCGCCGGTACGATGCGCACACCGCCGGGGCCTTGCAGCATCACATCGCGCAGCTCACAGCGCCCTTCAATAACGTCGGCCAGGGTGCGTTTGGGGGTCAGGCCAAGCAATACGTCGACATTGGCCAGGCCCAGGTCGGCGTCCAGCAACATGACCCTGCGGCCAAGCTCGGCCAGCGCCAGAGACAGGTTCACTGAAACGTTAGTCTTGCCGACGCCACCTTTGCCACCGGTCACGGCGATCACCTGTACGGGATGCATGCTACCCATGTCTGTTCTTTACCTTGTCTCGCTGGGACTCAGGCCACACGTGAGGCAATTCTGCGTGCCCCTTGGCATAGCTACGTTGCACACACTTCATCATCAACCCGCTCGCCGTGGGTTGTGATAGAGATCAGCGAACATATCGGCCATGGCCTCTTCGCTGGGCTCGTCCTGCTGCTGCACATTGACCGCACGGGTGACCAGCTGGTGCGCCCGGGGCAAGTGCAAATCGTCGGGAATGCGCGGCCCATCGGTCAGGTAGGCCACCGGCAATTCATGACTGATGGCAAGGCTCAGCACGTCGCCGAGGCTTGCCGTTTCATCGAGTTTGGTCAGGATGCAGCCGGCCAGGCCACAGCGCTTGTAGCTGTGGTAGGCGGCGGTCAGCACCTGCTTCTGGCTGGTGGTTGCCAGCACCAGGTAATTCTTCGCGGCGATGCCACGGCTGGCCAGGGTTTCCAGCTGCATGCGCAGGGCCGGGTCGCTGGCCTGCAGGCCAGCGGTATCGATCAGCACCACGCGTTTACGCAGCAGCGGTTCCAGCGCCTGGGCCAGGGACTGGCCCGGGTCGACGTAGGTCACCGGCACATTGAGGATGCGCCCCAGGGTCTTGAGCTGCTCCTGGGCGCCGATGCGGAAGCTGTCCATGCTCACCAGCGCCAACTGCGGGGCGCCGTACTTGAGCACGTAGCGCGCGGCCAGCTTGGCCAGGGTGGTGGTCTTGCCCATGCCGGCCGGGCCGACCATGGCGATCACACCGCCCTCTTCAATCGGCTCCACCTCGGGGATTTCGATCATCCGCGCCAGGTGCGCCAACAGCATGCGCCAGGCCTGGCGTGGCTCTTCGATCTCAGTCGTGAGGTCGAGCAGTTCACGGGCAATCGGGCCGGACAGGCCGATGCGCTGCAGGCGGCGCCAGAGGTTGGCCTGCTGCGGCTTGCTGCCTTGCAGCTGGCTCCAGGCCAGCGAGCCGAGCTGCACTTCCAGCAGCTCGCGCAGGCCCGAAAGCTCCGAGCGCATGGCATCGAACAGGCGCGGGTCGACTGGCGCCGGGGCTGGCGCAGCGGCAGGTGCAGGGGCGTCCACGTGCGGCTCGACCAGCGGCTCGGAGGCCGTCAGCGACTGGCCGGCGAACAATTGGCGGTTGTTGTCGCTGGTGTCGCTGCGCTGGTCCAGTTCAGCCTGAGCCGTGGCAATGCGCGTGTGGGTCTTGCGCAGCTCTTCTTCAAGCTCGGCGTTGGGCACGCGCGGGGCCAGGGCGGACAATTTGTAGTCCAGCGCGGCCGTCAATTCGACACCACCGGCGATGCGGCGGTTACCGATGATGGCGGCATCGGAGCCAAGCTCATCCCGGACCAGCTTCATGGCCTGACGCATATCGGCGGCGAAAAATCGCTTAACTTGCATTATCCACTACCTCAGCCGTTAGGGCCCACGGTGGCAACGATGGTGACTTGCTTGTTGTCAGGTATTTCCTGATACGCCAGAACATGCAAATTCGGTACAGCCAGGCGACCGAAGCGCGACAGCATGGCGCGGATCGGGCCGGCGACCAGGAGAATGGCCGGCTGGCCTTGCATCTCTTGGCGCTGGGCCGCGTCAATCAGCGAACGCTGCAGCTTTTCGGCCATGCTAGGCTCCAGAAGAACACCGTCTTCCTGACCCTGCCCGGCCCTTTGCAGACTATTGAGCAAAATCTGTTCCAACCTCGGTTCAAGGGTGATCACCGGCAGCTCAGACTCAACGCCGACAATGCTTTGCACGATGGCGCGACACAATCCGACGCGCACCACAGCCACCAGCGCGGCGGTATCTTGACTCTTGCCTGCGTTGTTGGCGATCGCCTCGGCGATGCTGCGGATATCGCGCACCGGCACTTGCTCGGACAGCAATGCCTGCAGGACCTTCAGCAGCCCCGACAAGGAAATGACACCCGGCACCAATTCTTCTGCCAGTTTAGGCGAAGCCTTGGACAACACTTGCAGCAGTTGCTGCACTTCCTCATGGCCGATCAGCTCGTGACAGTGCTTTTGCAGGATCTGGTTGAGGTGCGTGGCCACCACCGTACTGGCATCGACCACGGTATAGCCCAGCGACTGCGCCTGGGAGCGCTGGCCAACGTCAATCCACACCGCCTCCAGGCCAAAGGCCGGGTCGCGTGCGGCAATGCCGTTGAGGGTGCCAAATACCTGGCCTGGGTTGATCGCCAGTTCGCGGTCCGGGTAAATCTCCGCTTCAGCCAGGATCACCCCCATCAACGTGAGGCGGTAGGCGCTGGGCTGCAGGTCGAGGTTGTCGCGAATGTGCACGGTGGGCATAAGGAAACCCAGGTCTTGGGACAGCTTCTTGCGCACGCCCTTGATCCGCGCCAGCAACTGGCCGCCCTGGTTGCGGTCGACCAGCGGGATCAAGCGGTAACCGACCTCAAGGCCGATCATGTCGATCGGGGTGACGTCGTCCCAGCCCAGCTCTTTGGTTTCCAACGCACGCTGTGGCGAGGGCAGCAGGTCCTGCTGGCGCTGCGCCTCTTCCTGGGCCTTGACCTTCACCTGCTGCTGTTTCTTCCACACCAGATAAGCGCCGCCACCGGCCATCAGGCCAAGGCTGAGGAAGGCCACATGCGGCATGCCCGGCACCAGGCCCATGATGATCATCAGCGCACCAGAGACCGCCAAGGCCTTGGGTGAGTCGAACATCTGCCGGTTGATCAACTTGCCCATGTCTTCCGAGCCCGAAGCCCGGGTGACCATGATGGCTGCAGCGGTGGACAGCAGCAGTGATGGCAATTGCGCCACCAAACCGTCACCGATGGTCAACAAGGCGTACACCTTGCCGGCTTCGCTGAACGGCATGCCGTGCTGAAGCATGCCGATGAGCATGCCGCCGATGAGGTTGATGAACAGGATCAGCAGGCCGGCGATGGCGTCGCCGCGCACGAACTTGCTGGCACCGTCCATCGAGCCGTAGAACTCGGCCTCCTGCGCGACCTCGGAGCGGCGGGCCTTGGCCTGGGCCTGGTCGATCAGGCCGGCGTTGAGGTCGGCGTCGATGGCCATCTGTTTGCCGGGCATGGCATCGAGGGTGAAGCGCGCGCTCACCTCGGAAATACGCCCAGCACCCTTGGTCACTACGACGAAGTTGATGATCATGAGGATGGCGAACACCACCGCACCGACCACGTAGTTGCCGCCGATGACCACTTCACCGAAGGCCTGGATCACCTTGCCCGCAGCGCCATGGCCCTCTTGGCCGTGGAGCATGACCACGCGGGTGGAGGCGACGTTCAGCGCCAGGCGCAGCAGCGTCGCCACCAGCAGGATGGTGGGGAACGCGGCGAAGTCGAGTGGGCGCAGGGCATAGACGCAGACCAGCAGCACCACGATCGACAAGGCGATGTTGAAGGTGAAGAACACGTCGAGCAGGAACGGCGGTATCGGCAACATCATCATTGCCAACATCACCAGCAGCAACAGCGGCACACCCAGGTTGCCCCGACCGAGACCGGCCAGGTTGTGGCGTGCGTTGTTGATTAACTGAGTGCGATCCACCGCGAGTCCTCTTGATG
This sequence comes from Pseudomonas sp. B21-031, assembly GCF_024748985.1. Classification (NCBI taxonomy): domain Bacteria; kingdom Pseudomonadati; phylum Pseudomonadota; class Gammaproteobacteria; order Pseudomonadales; family Pseudomonadaceae; genus Pseudomonas; species Pseudomonas sp. B21-031. Next base: position 4,261,244 of record NZ_CP087181.1, read on the forward strand.
CAAAACTTTGACGCCCAGGAGGCGCCTGGGCGTGGCTCTGCAAGAAGCCTTCCAACTTTGCTGTTCGGGTGTTCGCCTAGGGGTTTTTGGTGGGTTTGAGATCGAGCGCCGCCCGCGCGGCGCTTCGCAGCACAAGGCTGCTCCTACATTTTTCTCGGGCCAATTATTCCTGAGGCGATCGCGCGCAGCTATCACAGGCCTCACTGGCCCGAAACAGATGTAGGAGCAGCCTTGTGCTGCGAAGCGCCGCGCGGGCGGCGCTCGATCTCACAGGCGCTGAACGACCATCGCCAAACACCTATTAGCCATCACGCCGCAAATCCGGCGGAATCGGCAGGTCATCGCTCAACGGCTCCGGCCGCTTGCCCTTGCCCGACCGGTACTGACGAATCTGGAACACATACGCCAACACCTGCGCCACCGCCAGGTACAACCCCGCAGGGATCTCCTGCTCAAGCTCGGTGGAGTAATAGATCGCCCGCGCCAGGGCTGGCGATTCAAGGATCTGGATCTTGTGCTCGACACCAATCTCGCGAATCTTCAACGCCATGAAATCGGTACCCTTGGCCAGCAGCAAGGGCGCTGCCCCACTCTTCTCCGGGTCGTACTGCAGGGCCACGGCATAGTGCGTCGGGTTGGTGATGATCACGTCCGCCTGCGGCACCGCCGCCATCATGCGCCGCTGCGACACTTCGCGCTGCAGCTGGCGAATACGCTGCTTGACCTCAGGCTTGCCCTCCGAGTCCTTGTACTCGTCACGCACTTCCTGCTTGGTCATCTTCATTTTCTTGTGCGTCTGCCACAGCTGGAACGGCACGTCCGCCGCCGCGATCAGCAGCAGCCCCGCCGACATCCACAGCGCACTCCACCCCACCACCTGAACACTGTGAATGATCGCCTGTTCCAACGGCTCATTGGCAATCGACAGCAACGCCTGGCGGTCGCTGACCAGCACCACTACCGCCACGATCAGGATCGCGAAAAACTTGGCCAACGCCTTCAGCAACTCGGTCAGGGCATGCATCGAAAACATGCGCTTGATCCCCGACAGCGGGTTCATGCGGCTGAATTTGGGCTGCAGCAGGCTGCCGGAAAACAGGAACCCACCCAACGCGATCGGGGCAACGAACGAGATCACGAACAGCAGAATCAGTACGGGTTGCACCGCCCAGATCGCCATCTTGCCCGAGGCCAGCAAAAACGCGCCCATGGCGCGCTCATCGACGATCATGTCGCGGGTCAGGCTGAAGTTCATGCGCATCACGCTCAGCAGCGTCTCAGCCAAGTGGCCGCCGAACATCAGCAGGCCGCCGGCGCCTGCCAGGGTCACCGCCACCGTGTTCAGCTCCTTGGAGCGGGCGATCTCACCTTTTTCACGCGAGTCGCGCTTGCGCTTATCGGTGGGGTCTTCGGTCTTGTCCTGACCACTCTCGCTTTCAGCCATGCTCAGCGCGCCCTTGCCAGATCACGCAGCCATTGCAGCGCGTCGCTGGCCAATGCCTGGTAGTGGGAAAGCATATCGGCCAGGCCGACCCAGAAAATCCCCATGCCCATGACCAGCGTCAGCGGGAAGCCAATGGAGAAGATGTTCAGCTGTGGCGCCGCACGCGTCATCACGCCAAAGGCGATGTTCACCACCAGCAACGCGGCAATCACCGGCAAGATCAGCAACAGCCCGGCACCGAACACCCAACCCAGGCGCCCGGCCATTTCCCAGAACTGGCTGACCATCAGCGCATTGCCCACCGGCAAGGTGGTGAAGCTTTCGGTCAGCACTTCAAAGACCACCAGGTGCCCGTTCATCAACAGGAACAGCACACTGACCAGCATGGTCATGAACTGGCTGATCACCGTGACGTTGACGCCGTTGGCCGGGTCGACCATCGAGGCGAAGGCCATGCCCATCTGCACCGCGACAATCTGCCCAGCGATGACGAAAGCCTGGAACAGCAACTGCAGCGAGAAGCCGAACAACGCCCCGACGATGATCTGCTCGCCACACAGCAGCAGGCCCTGCAGGCTCAACGGCTCGAACTCGGGCAACGGCGGCAGCGCCGGGACGATCACCACAGTGATGGCCACCGCCACGTACAGGCGCACCCGCGCTGGCAGCATGCGCGTACCGAAGATCGGCATGGTCATCAGCACCGCCGTCACCCGGAACAACGGCAGGATGAAGGTGGCGACCCAGGTGCCGATCTGTGCGTTGGTCAGCTCCAGCATGGCCGTGTCAACCGATCAGCTGCGGGATGCTGGTGTAGAGCGTGGTGATGTATTCCATGAACTTCTGCACCAGCCAAGGCCCGGCGACGATCAGCGTGACCAGCATCACCAGCAGACGCGGCAGGAAGCTCAGGGTCTGTTCGTTGATCTGCGTGGCGGCCTGGAACATCGCCACCATCAAGCCCACCAGCAGGCTCGGCACCACCAGGATGCCGACCATCAGCGTGGTCAGCCAAAGCGCATCGCGGAACAGGTCGACAGCAACTTCAGGGGTCATGCGTGGCTCTCCTTGACGGCGTCAGACGCCGCCGAAACTACTGGCCAATGTGCCCATGATCAGCGCCCAGCCATCGACCAGGACGAACAGCATGATCTTGAACGGCAGCGAAATGATCAGCGGCGACAGCATCATCATACCCATGGCCATCAGCACGCTGGCGACCACCATGTCGATGATCAGGAACGGGATGAAGATCATGAAGCCGATCTGGAACGCGGTCTTCAACTCGGACGTGACGAAGGCCGGTACCAGAATGGTCAGTGGCACCTGGTCAGGGCCTTCGATGTCAGTGCGCTTGGACAGGCGCATGAACAAGTCCAGGTCGCTCTGCCGAGTCTGCGCCAACATGAAGTCTTTGAGCGGCCCCTGGGCCTTGTCGATGGCCTGCTGGGCTGTCATCTGCTCTTTCAGGTAGGGCTGCAGCGCATCTTGGTTCACCCGGTCGAACACCGGCGCCATGATGAACATGGTCAAAAACAGCGCCATGCCGGTCAGAATCTGGTTCGAAGGCGTCTGCTGCAGGCCCAGGGCCTGGCGCAAAATCGAAAAGACAATGATGATGCGGGTGAAGCTGGTCATCAGGATGACGAACGCCGGGATAAAGCTCAGCGCCGTCATGATCAGCAGGATCTGCAGGCTGACCGAATACTCCTGCTGCCCGTCTGCCCCATTGGACAGAGTAATGGCCGGGATCGACAGCGGGTCGGCGGCCAGGGCCAATGGCGCGGCCAGCAGCAGCGCCAGGGTCAACATCATGCGCAGCACGCCGGTCATCACTTCTTGTCCTTCTGGTCCTTGCCCATCAGCTCCATCAGCCGCTGGGCAAACTCCGGCGCTGCCTGACGGGCAGCCGCGGGCACTTCGACGGGTTCGGCCAGCACATGCAGGGCCTCGATACTGCCTGGGGTGTGGCCGATCAGGATCTGCTCCTTGCCGACTTGCACCAGCAGCAGGCGGTCACGCGGGCCAATGGCCCGGCTGCCGACGATCTCGATCACCTGGCCACCTTTGACCGCCGCGCCTTGCATGCGGCGCAACATCCAGGCCAGGAAGAAGATCAGGCCCACCACCAACAGCAGGCCAAAGACCATCTGCGCCAGTTGCCCACCCAGGCTGCCAGGCGCGGCAGCGGTGGTTGCCGCAGGGCTGGCCGCCGCGCAGGCCCACTGGCTGGCGAGCAGCCCAACAAAAGCGGCGCCGGCGCGCATCATGCCCTTCACTCAACGCAGCTTCTTGATACGTTCGCTGGGGCTGATCACGTCGGTCAGGCGGATGCCGAACTTCTCGTTGACCACCACCACTTCGCCATGGGCGATCAGCGTGCCGTTGACCAGCACGTCGAGCGGCTCGCCGGCCAGGCGGTCGAGCTCAATCACCGACCCCTGGTTGAGCTGCAGCAGGTTGCGGATGTTGATCTCGGTGCTGCCCACTTCCATGGAGATGTTCACCGGGATGTCCAGGATCACGTCCAGGTTAGGGCCTTCGAGGCTGACGTTCTCGTTAGGCCGCGGCGAGCTGGCGAACTCTTCCATCGGCAGGCGGCCAGCGCCGCTGTTGCCGGTGTTGCCGCCCAGCAGCGCGTCGATATCGGCCTGGCCGGCATCACCGGTTTCTTCCAGCGCCGCCGCCCATTCGTCGGCCAGGGCCTGGTCTTCCGGGGAAGTGATCTCGTTTTCGTTAGCCATGATTTCCTCGACAGGCATTCAATTCGTAGTGAGCGACCGGCACGCCGTCAGCGGCGTTCGATCGGGTCGATGATCTGCAGGGCCAGGTTGCCCTTGTGCGAACCCAGCCGCGCCTTGAACGACGGCACGCCGTTGGCGCGCAGCACCAGGTGCTCGGGCAACTCCACCGGGATCACATCGCCAGGCTGCATGTGCAGGATGTCGCGCAGCTTCAGCTGGCGGCGGGCAACCGTGGCAGTCAGTGGCACGGCCACGTCCAGCACGTCTTCGCGCAGGGCCTTGACCCAGCGCTCGTCCTGGTCGTCAAGGTCGGACTGGAAGCCCGCATCAAGCATCTCGCGCACCGGCTCGATCATCGAGTACGGCATGGTCACGTGCAGGTCGCCACCACCGCCGTCCAGCTCGATGTGGAAGGTCGACACCACCACCGCTTCGCTGGGGCCGACGATGTTGGCCATGGCCGGGTTGACCTCGGAGTTCATGTACTCGAAGTTGACCGGCATGATGGCTTGCCAGGCTTCCTTGAGGTCGACGAAGCACTGGTCGAGGACCATGCGCACCACGCGCAACTCGGTCGGGGTGAACTCACGGCCTTCGATCTTGGCGTGACGGCCGTCACCGCCAAAGAAGTTGTCCACCAGCTTGAACACCAGCTTGGCGTCGAGGATGAACAGCGAAGTACCGCGCAGCGGCTTGATCTTGACCAGGTTGAGGCTGGTCGGCACATACAGCGAATGCACGTACTCGCCGAACTTCATCACCTGCACGCCGCCCACCGCCACGTCCGCCGAGCGGCGCAGCAGGTTGAACATGCTGATGCGGGTGTAGCGGGCGAAGCGTTCGTTGATCATTTCCAGGGTCGGCATACGACCGCGGACGATACGATCCTGGCTGGTCAGGTCGTAGCTTTTGATACTGCCTGGCTCGGAAGCGCTTTCGGTCTGCACCAGACCATCGTCGACACCGTGCAACAGCGCATCGATTTCATCCTGGGACAGCAGGTCCTGTACGGCCATTGCGGACTCCTACTGCAATACGAAATTGGTGAACAGCAACTGGTCGATGACCGGTTTGCCGACTTCCTTCTGGGCGACTTCCTGCACCACGGCGGTGGCTTTCTGGCGCAGCATCTCTTGCCCTACCGGGCTGCCGGCCAGGGTGTCGAAGCCCTGCCCAGAGAACATCATCACCAGGTTGTTGCGAATCACCGGCATGTGCACCTTGAGGGCATCCAGGTCAGCCTGGTTGCGCGCTTGCAGGGTGATGCTCAGTTGCATGTAGCGCTGGCGGCCGTTCTGGTTGAAGTTGACTACGAAGGCCGGGGTGAGGGCTTCGTAGATGGCCACAGGCTTGACGTTGGCGGCGGCCGGGTCGGTGGCCGGCGCGGACTCGCTCTTGTGCATGATGAACCAGGTAGCGCCCACCGAAAGGCCGATCGCCAGCACCAGGCCCAGCACCAACAGCAGGATCAGCTTGAGTTTGCCTTTTGTGGCGGGGTCTTTTACTGCTTCGGTCTTCGCCATGCCAATAATCCGTCGTCCATCGGGGGTTCAAAGGAGGATGACGTGGCTTGAGCAAGTGTTATGCCAGGTTTTGGGTGGGGGATGGAATGAGGTTTGGGTGGGTTTGGCGTTAGGGGGGCAGCGCCTGGCAGATCGAGCGCCGCCCGCGCGGCGCTTCGCAGCACAAGGCTGCTCCTACATTTATTTCGGGCCAGTAAAGCCTGTGATAGAGGCGCGCGCCCCCACGACAGGAATAATTGGCCCGAAACAGATGTAGGAGCAGCCTTGTGCTGCGAAGCGCCGCGCGGGCGGCGCTCGATCTCAACGGCACCAACAACCTAAAGACAGGCACCCCGCCCTCACGCGTAATAATCAACCGCACTGTCGCCAATCACCACCTGCTGCTCAACCGGCCTGCTGCTATCGACCTGCTCGGAGCCGCCCTGCCCGGCCTGTTGCCGCGCTGCAACGCCCGACAGATTACTGCCCTGCTCCTGCGCCTGCTGATGCTGTTGCCCACGCGACTGGTCAGCAACGTTGACGTCTGGCTGCGCCAGGCCCTGCTGGGTGAACAGCTCGCGCAAGCGGTGCACCTGGCTGTCGAGGGCATCACGCACACCGGCGTGGCCGCTGATGAAGGTCACCTGGGTCGACTGATCCGCCGCTACATTGACGCGGATGTCCAGCCGCCCCAACTCGGCTGGCTCCAGCTGGATGTCTGCCGACTTGAGGTTCTGGCTGGACAAGTACATGACCCGATTGACCAGCCCTTCGGTCCAGGCGTTCTGGTTCATCGGCAAGGGTTGGTGCAAGGGACTGGCATTAGCCGGCACGGCATTGGCGGTTTTCGCCGTGGCCGCCTGGGTCAGGCTGGCCAGGCGATCGGCGAAATCATCGACGCGCGTGTCGCTGCTGGCGCTCTTGGTGTCCTTCAGACCCTCTTCAAGCAGTGCACCGAAGGCCTTGTCGCCTGGCTCGCCCGCCTCGCCCTCAGCGCTATCGACCAGATTCGCCAAGGTATTGACGGCTCCACGGCCTTCATCACCTTGAGTTTGCGAAGGGTCCACGGCGTGTGCCGAGGTAGTGCCTTTAGCCTGGGCGCTCTGCTCCAGCGCCAGGCGCAAGGTTGGCAGGTTGGCCAAGGGGTCGGCGTCGGGGTCGAACGCCTCTTCGGCGGCAGGCTCCTCCGTCAGCGCTGCGCTGGCTTGCGACTGTGCAGTGGCAGCCTGAAGCACGGGCGCCACGGCCTCAGCCTGGGCTTGAATCAGCTGCGCGCCGGGCTGCGCATCGGTGACCTGGCCGGCCACCAGGCTGGCGTCGCGCAACCCCGTGTCAGCAGGGTCTGAGGCCTGATCGCTGGCTGGCAATTTGTTGCCGTCATCGGCAACCGATGACTTGTCGGCAGCGTCATTCTTGCCGCCGTGTGCCACTTCTGGCTTGTCCTTGGGCTTGGCCTGGGCGACCTTGTCGTCCTGCCCAAACGCTTTCTGCTTGGCCATGACCTGGTCGAAGCCAGCGCCCGCGTCACCCAGCGCCTGCGAGGGCTTGTCCACCATCGAGCTGGTCGCTCGCGACGACTTGCCAACAGCGTTTGCTTGCAACAAAGGATTGGGTGCGACAGGCATTGAGCGGTCTCCGCGCCAGAAACTGAAAAGTCATCCGGGCAAAGACAGGCAAGACTCGCGCCAAGTCGCGCATCAGCCCGCCGAGATACGGTGCTCCTCACCGCGGTAGAAGCGCCGAACCTCTACATATTCCAGGTCGATACGGTTGATCAGGTCCTCGATGCCATACAGCGGTGGCTGGCGCACGCGGTCTTCCAGTTGCTGACACAGGCCAGCCAGCGCGACAGCCCCCATGTTGCTGCTGCTGCCCTTGAAGCTATGGGCCGCTGAGCCCAGCTCATCGGCGTTTTTGGCAGCGTGCAACTCGCTCAAGCGCCGCTCGGAGTCATCCAGGAATGTCTGCACCAGATGCAGGTAGCCATCCTCCATGACCTCACGCAGGTCGTTTAGCACCTTGTGGTCGATATGAATCTCAGTCACTTGCTCACTCCTTGATCAAGCCAGATTATGCCCGAGCCAGCCCCAGGGTCACAGGCGGGCTCACCATACAAACTCTACCCGGGCGCAGCGGCCGCCCTCTGACCATTGCGCGTTACTGCCCAGTCGCGTAACCAGCTGCAGGCCACGGCCACTCAGGCCCTGCTCTGAGGGCGGCTGCGACAGCACCCGCTGCACATCGAACCCTGCGCCACTGTCACGCACCTCAATCATCAGACGCCCGCCTTCGGCGTGGGGTTCAACCTTCAAGTCAATGCGTACAAAACCGTCAGCCAATGCCGCCAGGCGCTGGGCACGCTCCCGGTAGTAATCGGCAAAGCCCTGTACATCGCACTTGAGCCGTGAATCCAGGCCCAACACCCCATGCTCCAAGGCATTGGAGAACAACTCGCTGAGCACACTGTGCAGATTGCCGGTGCGCGAGCGCAGCGGGTGGATTTCCTGCAAGAGCTGCACCAGGTACGGCACTGGGTTGGACTGCTTCAGGCTTTCGCCGCGCAGCTCGAACCCGAGCGACCAATCCAGCGGGCTGGGGCGACCGCGTTCAGCGTAGATCATCGGCGCCGGCACGCGCTCATCGGCCGCGAACATACGGATATCGCACAGGCTGATGTCGTCCCGAGGCTGCCCGCCGAAACACTCCAGGGCCTGCATCACCTCATCGAACAGGTGGGCCGGGTCTCGGTTGCCGGCCAGCACCCCCTGCAGACGCTCGACGCCGAACAAGCGTTCCTGGTCATCGGCGGTGTCCAGCACGCCGTCCGACAACAGCAGCAAGCGCTCACCCGCCGCCAGCGGCAGCACTTGCGTGCTGTCGTCAAAGCGCTCAGGGGCAAGAACACCCAGCGGCAAATGGCGCGAAGCCAGTGTCGACAGCACCTCGCCGCCTGCAGACAAGCGATAGCCGTCCGGCATGCCGCCGTTCCACACCTCCACTGAGCCACGCTGCACGCTCAGGTTGAGCATCACTGCACAGCAAAACATGTCCACCGGCAGGATGCGTTTTAGCTTGGCGTTCATTTCGCGCAGGGTCTGCGCCAGGCCATACCCCTTGGCTGTCATGCCGTAGAACACTTCTGCCAGGGGCATCGCGCCGACGGCGGCAGGCAGGCCGTGGCCGGTGAAATCCCCCAGCAGCACCTGCATGTCCCCCGAGGGCGTGAACGCGGCCAGTAGCAAGTCACCGTTGAACAGTGCGTAGGGCGATTGCAGGTAGCGAATGTTGGGCGCAGCCAGGCAGCCCGCATGGGCCACCTTGTCAAATACCGCCTTGGCCACCCGCTGCTCGTTGAGCAGGTGGTGATGGTGGCGGGTGATCTCGTCGCGCTGGGCCAGCACGGTGGCCTGCAGCCTGCGCAGGCGGCCCATGGCGCGTATCTTGGCAGCGAGGATCACCGCGCTATAGGGCTTGGCCATGAAGTCATCGCCGCCGGCCTCCAGGCAGCGCACCAGGGCATCCTCCTCGTTCAGCGAAGTGAGGAAGATGATCGGCACCAGCGTTTCGCCGGCCAAGGCCTTGATCTGCCGGGCCGCTTCGAAGCCGTCCATCACCGGCATCAGCGCATCGAGCAGCACCAGTTGCGGGCGCTGCTCGACAAACAGCGCCACCGCCTGCTCGCCGTTTTCTGCGGTGAACACCTGATGTCCCTGGCGCCGGACGATTTGCGCCAGCAACAGGCGGTCGGCGGCCCCATCTTCGGCGACCAGCACGGTCAACGCCTGTTCGGCAGCCATCACGCGGCTCAACTGATATCGAACAGTTTTTCGAAATTGGAGATGGCGAGTATCTTGCGCACATCGGAGCTGGCATGCACCACGCGCACGTCCGAATCGTCGCCGCCCGCGTGATCGCGCAGCAGCAACAACATGCCGAGCGCAGAGCTATCGAGGTAGGTGGTTTCTTTCAGGTCGACGACCACCGAGTCCGGCCGATCAGGCTGGCGCTCGTAGGCTTCGCGAAACGCCTGATGCTTGCCGAAATCGAAACGACCCTTGACCTTGATCGTCAGCTTTTTCCCTTCCTGCGAAAAATCAGTCTCGACTGCCATGCTAGCGATTCCTTCGATGATGGCGGATGCAACCCTTTTAGGTTTAGCAGCCTGGGGTGGGAGTGCAAGCGAGACGGTCCGGCGGATCGCCCCCAGCGGCGCGCGCCCCCTGTAGGAGCAGCCTTGTGCTGCGAAGGGGCCGTGAGGGCAAGCTGGGGCTACTGGCCTCTTCGCAGCGCAAGGCTGCTCCTACAAGGAATTGTGCGCCGACGATTAGTAACAAGGAATTGTGCGCAAGCGATAAGAAATCAAGGGTGATTCTGCCTGGGCAAGCGCTGCGACAGCTCATCCAGCAAGCGCTGCTCGCGCTTGTCTTCAGCCCGCCGCGCTTCATCCAGGTAACGCTGTACCAGCTTGCGCAACCCCTCGACCCGGGCATAGGCCTGCTGCCAGGTGCCGCGGGCGTTGTTCAGGTTGTTCTGGTGCCAGGTCAGGCTCTGGCGCTGCTGGGTCATGGCTGTTTCCAGCTGCCCGAGAAAGCGCTGGTAATTGACCAGCCAGCTGCCATTGACGCCCTGCCCGCCGCGGTTGATCCACTGCAACTGGTAGTCCTCGCGAAAACGCTCCAGCTCAGCCAACTTGACCTGTGCCTGGGTCACCAGTTGCTGAAAATGCCCAAGGCGCTGGGCGGCCTTGCGCTCGGCCTCTTCGGCCATGTCCACCACCGGCGCGAGGCGCGCGGCACGTCCAGGCAGCGCCATGGCCTATCAACCGCCCGCCGGAGGCGTGAATATCGCCCCCAGCTGATCGCGGCTCTGCGCCATGCCGACGTTCTCGTCCAGGCCTTGACGCAGAAAGTCTACCAAGCGGGACTGCAAGGCGATGGCCAGGTCAGTCTCCGGGTCGCCACCGGCCACATAGGCACCGACGCTGATCAGGTCGCGGCTCTGCGACAGGCGCGACCACAGCTGCTTGAATTTTTGCGCCTGGCGCAGATGATCAGTATCGACCACCTGCGGCATTACCCGGCTGATCGACGCTTCGATGTCGATCGCCGGGTAGTGGCCTTCTTCGGCCAAGCGCCGGGACAACACGAAGTGGCCGTCGAGCACCCCCCGCGCCGAGTCGGCGATCGGGTCCTGCTGGTCGTCGCCCTCCGACAATACCGTGTAGAACGCAGTGATCGAGCCGCCACCAGGCTCGCCATTGCCCGCCCGCTCCACCAGCTTCGGCAGCTTGGCGAACACCGACGGCGGGTAACCCCGGGTGGCCGGCGGCTCGCCGATCGCCAACGCGATCTCACGCTGGGCCTGGGCAAAACGGGTCAGCGAATCCATCAACAACAGGACATTCTTGCCCTTGTCGCGGAAGTATTCGGCAATGCGCGTGCAATACATGGCGGCGCGCAAGCGCATCAGTGGCGCGTCATCGGCGGGCGAGGCGACCACTACCGAGCGCTTGAGGCCCTCTTCACCGAGGATGTGTTCGATGAATTCCTTCACCTCGCGGCCCCGCTCACCGATCAGCCCAACGACGATGATCTCGGCTTCGGTGAAGCGCGTCATCATGCCCAGCAATACCGACTTACCCACACCGGTACCGGCGAACAGGCCCAGGCGCTGGCCACGGCCGACGGTGAGCAGGCCATTGATGCTGCGGATGCCCACGTCCAGCGGCACGCTGATAGGGTCGCGGTTGAGCGGGTTGATCACCGGGCCATCCATCGGCACCCAGTCTTCAGCCTTCATGCCGCCTTTGCCATCGAGGGCGCGCCCGGCGCCATCCAGCACCCGCCCGAGCATGCTCATGCCCATGGGCAGGCGGCCGCCGTCGTCCAGCGGTACCACCCGCGCACCGGGGGCGATGCCGACGATGCTGCCAACCGGCATAAGGAATACCTTGGACCCGGCAAAGCCCATGACCTCGGCCTCGACCTGCACCGGGTGGTAGCTGTCGTCATTGATCACCAGGCAGCGACTGCCCACTGCGGCGCGCAGGCCTTCGGCCTCAAGGGTGAGGCCGACCATGCGCAGCAGGCGGCCTTCGACGATCGGCTGCACCGGCAGCTCGATCGCCTCGGCGTAACTGCCCAGGCGTTTGCCGAAACTGGTGCGATCAAGGCGCATCGGGGCGGTCCAGGTCGATCGACACATCGGCCGGCGCGGGGTGCAAGGAGTGGTCGTGAAGCTGGTCGAACAGCTGCGCCACGGCCTTCTCGATCCGCGTTTCCATGCTGGCGTCGATACGGCTGTGGGCGGTCTCGATACGGCAGCCTCCCGGCAGCAAGGCCTCGTCTTCGAGCAGCCGCCAGTTTTCTTCGTGGCGCTCGCGCAGGGCCTTGGCCAGTTCGAAGTCCTGGGGGTTGAGGTGAATGCGGATGTTGTCCGCGCCCATTGGCAGCAGCTTGAGGGCTTCGCGCAGCACGTGGGTAATCTGGCTGGAATCGCTGCGCAGCTCGCGGCCGATCACCTGGCGGGTCATGTGCGCGACCAGGTGCACCAGGGTTTTCTCGATCTGCGTGTCTTGCTCGGCGATGGGCGCCATCAGGTTGACCATCAGCCGCTCGAGGCTGCCGACCTTGGCCGCCAGGGCCTGCTCAGCCTCTTGGCGCACCTTCAGCTGGGTGCTGTGAAAGCCCTCGCGCTCGCCGGTGGCAAAGCCTTCGTTGTAGGCGTCCTGGCGAATGGCTTCGAGTTCTTCGAGGGTCAGCGGCTGGACTTCTTCCAGCGGCACTTCCTCGACTTCTTCCTCGATGACTTCGGGTTCCGGCTCGGGCTCGGGTTGCGGCTCGGGTTCCGGGTCGAAGCTGGGCAGCGCCCAAACATCGACGCCCTCGAGGTCGCGGGCGCGGATCAGGTCGCTGGGGTGATGTTCTTTGCTGGACATGCTGTGATGTTCTCAAACCACGTTCAGCCAACGCGATCCCTGTGGGAGCGGGCTTGCCCGCGAATGCGTCGGCAGGGACAACCTCATCACCCGATCTGGCGCCTTCGCGGGCAAGCCCGCTCCCACAGTGGGCTGCGACAGTCGGCAGAATCCGGCAACGTTAGATCATTTCCTCGGCACCCTTGCCGCCGAGCACGATCTCGCCGGCCTCGGCCATGCGTCGGGCGATGGTGAGGATTTCTTTCTGCGCCGTTTCCACGTCGCTGACCCGTACCGGCCCTTTGGCCTCCAGGTCGTCGCGCAGCAGTTCCGACGCACGTTTGGACATGTTCTTGAAGATCTTGTCCTTGACCCGCTCGTCGGCGCCTTTGAGCGACACCACCAGCACGTCCGAAGACACCTCGCGCAGCAGCGCCTGGATGCCACGGTCGTCGACGTCGGCCAGGTTGTTGAAGACGAACATGAGGTCTTCGATCTGCTCCGAGAGGTCGTTGTCGACTTCGCGGATCGAGTCCATCAGCGCACCTTCCACCGAACTGTCGAGGAAGTTCATGATGTCAGCCGCACGCTTGATACCGCCCAAGGTGGTCCGCGCAGCATTGGAGTTGCCCGAGAACTGCTTCTCGAGAATCTGGTTCAGCTCTTTCAGCGCCGCCGGTTGCACGGTGTTCAGCGACGACACGCGCAGAATGATGTCCAGGCGCACCTTGTGGTCGAAGTTGCTCAGCACTTCACCGGCCTGGTCGGGATCCAGGTAGGCGACCACAATGGCCTGGATCTGCGGGTGCTCGTAGCGGATCACATCGGCCACGGCACGCGGTTCCATCCACTTGAGGCTGTCCAGGCCGCTGGTGTTGCCGCCCAGCAGGATGCGGTCGATCAGGCCGTTGGCCTTGTCCTCGCCCAAGGCCTGGTTGAGCATCTTGCGGATGTAACCGTCAGAGCCCACGCCCAGGCTGGTCTGGTCGCCGACGATGTCGACGAACTCGCTCATCACCTGCTCGACCTGGTCGCGGTGCACGTTGCCCATCTGCGCCATGGCCACGCCCACGCGTTGCACTTCCTTGGGGCCCATGTGCCGCAGTACCTGGGCAGCATCGGTTTCACCCAGCGAGAGCAGGAGGATCGCCGCTTTGTCGACGCGGCTCAGCTTGGCGGTAACGGCTCGGTTATCACTCATCGGCGTTGATCCAGTCTTTCACGACCTGGGCCACGCGGCCCGGGTCTTCGGCCACCAGGCCTTTGATTGCGTTGAGCTGTGCCTCGTAGCCCTCGCTCGGGCTTGGCAACAGAATGCTTGTCGGGCCACCCAGACTGACGCGGTCGTTGGCCAGTTCGCCATCCAGACCGATCATGCCGCCCAGCTCCATGTCGCTGTCCGAGGCAGCCTGCTTGCCGCCCCCTGTGATGTTGTTGAGCACCGGGCGCAGCACGCCGAACACCAGCACCAGGATGAACACCACGCCCAGCACTTGCTTGACGATGTCCCAGAACCACGGCTGCTGATAGAAGGCGATGTCGGCGATTTCTTCGCCGCGGTCGGCGGCAAATGGCACGTTGATCACCGTCACGCTGTCGCCACGGCTGGCATCGAAGCCGACCGCGTCCTGCACCAGGCGGGTAAAGCGCGCCAGGTCCTCGGTACCCCAAGGGGCACGCGTGGTCTCACCACTGGTGGGGTCGATCTTGAGCTGGTCGTCGACCACCACCGCCACCGACAGGCGGGTCATGCGGCCCTGCTGCTGACGGGTGTGGCTGATGGAGCGGTCCAGCTCGAAGTTCTTGGTGCTCTGCTGACGCTTGTCTGCCGGGTACGGCGCAAGCATCGGCTGGCCGGTGGCCGGGTCCATGATCTGCTGGCCATTGGCATCCACCAGCGGCTGGCCGGGCTGGATGGCGGCGGCCGGGGTGGCTGCGGCACCCGTGGTTTGCGGCGCAGACGCAGCACCCGGTGGCTGGTTGCTCAGCGCGCCAGGCACGCCTTGCGGGCCCTGGCTGCTGGCGCGCTGTTCGTCCACCGACTGCTCGCTGCGCAGCGCAGGCTGGTCGGGGTTGAACTGCTCGGAGGTCGACTCGACTGCACTGAAATCCAGGTCGGCGGAGACTTCGGCCTTGTAGCGATCGTTACCCAACACCGGCTGCAAGATATTGTGCACGCGCTGGGTAAGCATGCTTTCCATGCGGCGGCTGTAGTCGAACTGTTTGCCCGCCATGGTCAGGGCGGTGTCCTGCAGCTGTTCGGAGAGCAGGTTGCCCTTCTGGTCGACGACAGTGACTTGCGACTTGTCCAGCTCTGGCACGCTGGTGGCGACCAAGTTGACGATCGCCATCACCTGCCCGGCTTCCAGCCCACGGCCTGGGTACAGCTCGACCAATACCGAGGCGCTGGGCTTGCGTTCGTCACGCACGAACACCGAACTCTTCGGGATGGCCAGGTGCACGCGCGCAGCCTTGACGTTGTTCAGGCTGGAAACGGTACGGGCCAGTTCGCCTTCCAGGCTGCGGCGATAACGGGTGGCCTCCATGAACTGGCTGGTGCCCAGGCCCTGCTCCTTGTCGAGCAGCTCGAAACCGACGTTGCCATCGCTCGGCGCCACGCCTGCGGCCGCCAGCTTCAGGCGCGCACGGGAGAGGTCGTCGGCCTTGACCAGCAGCGCGCCGGAATTGGGCTCGACGTTGTAGGGAATGTCTGCGGCGGCCAGGGTTTCCATGACCTGCTTGGTGTCCATGCCCGACAGGCTGCCATACAGCGGCCGATAGTCCGGCTGTTGCGACCACAGCACCACGGCGAAGCCGATCGCCACGCTCGCCGCCAACCCGACCATGAGGCCGACCTGACGCAGCATGGGCATCTGCGAAATGTTTTCCAGAAACGCCATGCCGAACAGCGGCGGTTTGGCCGCTGGCTGGCCGCTCTTGGCGGGGGCGTTATCGACGACTGCTTCAGCCATGGGTTACGTCCGTCCTCAAACCGGCATCTGCATGATGTCTTGATACGCCTGGACCAGCTTGTTGCGTACCTGGGTGAGTGCCTGCATGGAGACGCTGGCCTTTTGCGAGGCGACCATGACATCGGTCAGGTCGACGCCGGTCTTGCCAATTTCGAAGGCGTTGGCCAGCTGGGTGGAAGCCTGCTGCGTCTCATGCACCTTGCCGATGGCCTGGCCGAGCATGTCGGCAAAGCTGCTCTGGCCCGGGGCCAGTTCGGGGGCAGCGGACACCTTGGGCAGCGACATGGCATCAGCCTGCATCGCGCGCATGTCCAGCATCAGACGATTGAATTCAACACCTTGGCTCATGACCTTCTCTCTCCGGCGGCCGCATTTTTTTGACACTCATGCGGCGGATAGCTCGTGTAAAGCAACAAAGGTGCCAGCCTTGCAACCCTGTCCACTTGGTTTAGCGCGATCCCTGCAAAGCAGGCTTGGTGATGTTTGCTGAGGAGCTGAAATCCAGGGGCTGCTTCGCAGCCCATCGCAGGCAAGCCAGCGCCTACAGAAAAACCCATAACCTGTTGATTTAGCGGGTGCCTGTGGGTGCGATGCATCAGCCGAAGAGGCTGGCCTCGACGTCGAACCCGGCATCGCGCATCTGCGCCAGCTTGTAACGCAGGGTGCGCGGGCTGATGCCCAGGCGCTCGGCGGCTTCCTTGCGGCGGCCGCGTTCGGCGCGCAAGGTGTCGATGATGGCCTGGTACTCATGGCGGCGCAGGTCATCGCCCAGGCCACTGGCTTCGGCAACCACGGCTGCCACTGACGGCGCCGCGCCGGCCGACAATGGAATGGCGCCCGCCAGACAGAAATCCGCCGCTTCGATCACCCCGCCCTGCTGCAGGATCAAGGCGCGCTGCAAGGCGTTGTCCAGTTCACGCACGTTGCCGGGCCAGGCATGCGCCTGCAGGCAGGCCCGCGCATCGGCAGACAGGCGCACGGGTGCGTGCTTCATCTTGCTGACATGGCGTGCCAGCAAACGCTCGGCCAGCGGCAGGATATCGCCCTTGCGCTCGCGCAGCGCGCACCAGGCCAGGGGGAACACCGACAGCCGGTAATACAGGTCTTCACGGAAGCGGCCAGCCGCCACTTCACCTGCCAGGTCGCGGTTGGTGGTGGCCAGCACGCGGATGTCCAAGCTGATCGGCTTGCGCCCACCTACCCGCTCCACCTCGCGCTCCTGCAGCACCCGTAACAGTTTGGCCTGCAAGGCCAGCGGCATCTCGGAAATCTCGTCGAGCAGCAAGGTGCCGCCCTCTGCCTGCTCGAACTTGCCGGCCTGGGCCGCGATGGCGCCGGTGAAGGCGCCTTTCTCGTGGCCGAACAGCGTGGCCTCGAGCATGTTGTCGGGGATGGCCGCGCAGTTGATCGCCACAAAAGGCTCGGCCGCCCGCGGGGACTGCTGGTGAATGTAGCGCGCCAGCACTTCCTTGCCGGTACCCGACTCGCCAGAGATCAACACGGTCGAGTCGCTGCGTGCCACCCGCGCCGCCAGCTCGAGCAACTGCCGGCTGGCCGGCTCGCAGGCCACTGGCCCTTCTTCTTCCGCTGCACTGACACGGCCAGCGGCGTGGCGCTCCACCAGGCTCAACAGCGCCTTGGGCTCGAAGGGCTTGACCAGGTAATCGGCAGCGCCTTGGCGCATCGCCTCCACGGCACGCTCGACTGCGGCATGCGCCGTCATCAGCAGCACCGGCAGTTGCGGCTGCTGGCGACGCAATTGCGCCAGCAGCTGATGCCCATCCATGCCGGGCATGTTCACGTCACTGACCACCAGGCTGAACGCCTCGGCCAGCACCGCTTCCAGCGCCTCTTCGGCACTGCCCACGGCGTGGTAGTCGAAGCCGCCGATTTCCAGGGTATCGCCAAGCGCCTGGCGCAATACGCGGTCATCCTCGACCAGCAGCACCTTGATCGCCATCAGCCCGCCTCCGCCAGTTGCCCATCGATCAGCGGCAGCTCGACCCGCACGCAGGTGCCGCGCCCAACCTTCGAACGCAGGCTGAGGGTGCCCTGGTGCGCCCGCACCACGGCCTTCACCACGGCCAGGCCCAGCCCGGTGCCGGTGGCCTTGGTGGTCAAGAACGGCTCGCCCAGGCGGCCCAGCAAATCGGCGTCGATACCGCTGCCAGCATCACTCACGCACAGGTGCAACACCTGCTCACGGCGGAACACGTGCACCTTGAGCCGGGCCGGTGCTTCGCTGGCTTGCAGGGCGTTCTCGATCAGGTTGAGCAAGGCGCCAACCAGGGTGTCGCGGTTGCACAGCAGCTCGCCCAGGTGGCTGTCGCACTGCCAACGCACGGCGTGCCCTTGCACGTGCGACTGCGCCGCCTGCTGCAGGGCCTGGAACAATGCTTTCGGGGTCACACGATCACCCAGCGGCAGCTCGCCGCGGGCGAACACCAGCATGTCGCGCACCTGGTGCTCCAGCTCGTGCAGGCGTTCCTTCAAGGTACCGGCGAAGCGCTGGCGGGTTTCGGCGCTCAGGTCTTGCTCGCTGTCGGCCAGGTGGCTGGCATAGAGCATGGCTGCCGACAGTGGCGTGCGAATCTGATGGGCCAGCGAGGCGACCATGCGCCCCAGCGACGACAAGCGCTCATGGCGCGCCAGTTGGTCTTGCAGGCGACGGGTTTCAGTCAGGTCGTTGAGCAGCACCAGTTGGCCGGGCTCGGCATCCAGCGAACGGGTGGCGATGGACAAGCGGCGGCCGTCGCGCAGCGACACTTCGTGGCCGTCATCCTTGCGCGGAGCGAAGCTGCGGGCAATGACCTGGCGCCACAGCTCACCGATCAGCGGCTCGCCGAGCAGTTCGCAGGCGGCTGGGTTGGCTTCGCGCACCCGGCCCTGGCCATCGATCACGATCACCCCACCGGGCAACAAGTCCAGCAGGTTTTGCAGGCGATTGGCCAGGCGCTCTTTTTCGTTCAGTTCGTCCATGCGCTGGGCGCTGACCACGGCCAGTTCGCCCTTGAGCTCGCTGACGCGGGCTTCGAGCAGGCTGTAGGACTGGCTTAGCTGGCTGGAGACCTGATTGAACAAGGCGAAAGCCTGCTCGACACCCTGTCGGCTTTCCTGCTCGACCGGGGTATGCCCCTGCAGATCGGGGGCTCGGGAAACGTGGGCGGCCTGGGGCATCGTGCTCTCTCGCGTGGCTGACCGTCATAAAAACGGTGTGGTGCCAGCGGTGTAGCAATAGCCGTGCCGGAGATGGGGTTTTACCGCGCTGTAATGCGTATCGCGCAACCTGTGCAACCTGTGTAGGAGCAGCCTTGTGCTGCGAAGAGGCCGGCGGCAGCACAGAAAGGCTCTGTGCATGCGCCGGCCGCTTCGCAGCACAAGGCTGCTCCTACACGGGTTTACCGACTGCCTGAAACAGGCGCAAAGGGGGTCAATCCTCCGCCTGTTCCTCGCCACCCTGACGGCTCATGCCGTACTTGCGCATCTTCTCGACCAGCGTGGTACGGCGGATACGCAAACGTTCAGCCGCGCGTGCAACGATACCGTTGGCATCGTCCAGCGCCTGCTGGATCAAGCCCTGCTCCAGGCTGCCCAGGTAGTCCTTGAGGTCAAGGCCTTCGGGCGGCAGCATCGCGGGGTTGGCGAAGTTCGGTGCATGGCCGTTGATGGCCACGCGCTCTTCGAGATCACTGCGCAGGTGGTCGACCATCTGCTCGTCTTCATCATCGACGTAGCGGAATTTTTTCGGCAGTTCGGACACGCCGATCACCCCGTACGGGTGCATGATCGCCATGCGCTCGACCAGGTTGGCCAGCTCGCGCACGTTGCCCGGCCAGCCATGCCGGCACAGCGACATGATCGAGGCAGAGTTGAACCGGATCGAACCGCGCTTCTCGTGCTCCATGCGCGAGATCAGCTCGTTCATCAGCAACGGGATGTCTTCCACCCGCTCACGCAGGGGCGCCATCTCGATGGGGAAGACGTTCAGGCGGTAGTACAGGTCTTCGCGGAACGTCCCATCCTCGATCATGCTCTCGAGGTTTTTGTGGGTCGCGGCGATGATGCGCACGTCGATGCTCTGGGTTTTGTTGCTGCCCACGCGCTCGAAGGTGCGCTCCTGCAACACGCGCAGCAGCTTGACCTGCATCGGCAGCGGCATGTCGCCGATCTCGTCGAGGAACAGGGTGCCGCCGTTGGCCAGCTCGAAACGCCCGGCACGGCTGGTGATGGCACCGGTAAAGGCGCCCTTCTCGTGGCCGAACAGTTCGCTTTCCAGCAGCTCGGCCGGGATCGCGCCGCAGTTGACCGGCACGAACGGCGCATCGCGGCGCTTGGAGTGGTAGTGCAGGTTGCGCGCCACCACCTCTTTGCCGGTGCCCGACTCGCCGAGGATCAACACGCTGGCATCGGTGTCCGCCACTTGCTGCATCATCTGCCGCACATGCTGGATGGCGCGGCTGGTGCCGACCAGGCTGCGGAACAGGTTCGGCTCGCGCTGGCGCCCGCGCTCGCGTGCCTGGTCGTACATCTCGCGATAGACCTGGGCACGGTGCAGCGAATCGAGCAACTGGCTGTAGCTCGGCGGCATTTCGAGGTTGGAAAGGACCCGACGGCGAAGCTCTTCTGGCAACTCTGCAGAAGAAATTTCACCTAAAAGCAGCACCGGAAGGAACTCATCCCACCCAGCCACTGTCTTAACGAGCCCAAGGAGATTGCCCGGAGCATTCACGGCACCGACAAGCACGCACAGCACTTCCCGACTCGAAGACAACGATTCCACCGCCTGCTGCCAGTCCTGGCTCGAGCACGCGAGGTTTTCTTCGCCTAGAAAATTCAGGACCACCGCCAGATCGCGGCGGCGGGCGCTGTCGTCATCGATCAGAAGAATCTTGGTTTCACGCCACATGCAATAGCAACTTCCCTAGTCATATCGGCGCCCTGTGGGGCGTGCTCGACATCATTCCGACTGAATGGTCAGTGTTCGGACGTCTGAAATTCGAAAACAGCCACTAGTAAAGTCAAAAACTTAGAAGCAGTCAAATTTATGGCGCCGAGCTTTGCGTTCTGCTCAGCGTCAGCTGAATAGATGGTATACCTTTGTGGCCTGTTTCGCTTGATTGATATTCGTCATTTGCTGGACTAAAGATTGACGTTCGTCACTTGCTACGTCGATTAGTTGGCGATAAACGTCCATCAGCGCTTCGAGGTTCACCCGAACCGCCGCCTCATCCTCCACCGCCCCTTGCAGCAATTCGTCCATCTGCGCCCTGCAGGCCAGGTCTAGCTCGCCGATGGCGGCCCAGTCGCGCGCTTGCAGTGCCTCGTTCAGGGCCTGACGGGTGTCTTCGATTCGCTGCAACGCGTTCATGTGGCCTCCTGGCGTGTCACTGCTCGGCTGTGGCGATGGCATCCCAACCGCTTTTGACGGTGATCATCAGCTGGGCGACTTCGTCGATGATGGCGGGGTCGCTGTCCAGGTTGGCCTGGATCAGACGGGTGGCCATGTAGGCATACAGGCTATCGAGACGGTCCAGTTCGTCTGGGTTGTCGGTCTTTTCCTTGTCCAGCCCTTCACGCAGGCCACCGATGATGTCGATCGCCTTGCCCAGCATCACACCCTTCTGCGCCACGTCGCCGCGGCTGATCGCGCCCTTGGCCTGGGCCATACGGTCCAGCGAACCTTCCATCAGCATCTGCACCAGGCGGTGCGGGGTCGCTTCGGAAATCTGGGCGTGGGAATTGACCTTCTGGTACTGGCGAAGGGCTCTCATCGGGTGCATGGGGGATCCTCAGTGAACGGGGCAGAACAGTGGCCGTATACCTAGGTAATCGGCCCTGAGCTGGATTTCTTTAGGCGATCAATCGTCGCTGTTGGACTTGTTCAGCGCGTTTAGCGTGGTCATTACGCTGTCGCTGGTCGCCTTGAGCTTGGCCACCAGGGTGTCCATGGCGTTGTACTTCTTGGTCAGGGTGTCGGTCAGCGACTCGATACGGCGATCAAGCGCGGTCTGCGACTCTTCCAACTGCTTGAGCTGGGTGGTCAGGCTCGCCTGGCGCGACGCGAGGATACCCCCTGTCTTGGCGTATTCTTCAGTGGCCGCGGTCATGCGACTGAGCAGGCCTTCCTTACCGATGAACAGGCCACTGATGTCAGCGCCCATCGTTTTGACTGCGGCATCCCACTTGTCGTTGTTGAGCTCAAGCAACCCCGTCTTCTGTACGGTATTGATGCCTAGCTGCGACAGCGTACGCAGGCCACCGGTACCCACACTGCGGGTGAGCTCGCTACGGATCGAGCTGACCAGCGAACGCATGGTCGCATCGCCTGTCAGCGATGCACCCGAGGCGCTGCTGTCGTCGGCGCCCGTGGTGACCTTGGTCTGCGCATTGATGGTCGTCATCAAGGCGTTATAAGCGGTCACGAAGGACTGCACCGAGGTTTTCAGGGTGTCGTTGTTGCTCGCGACCACAAGGCTCGACTTGCCTTCTTTGACCAGGGTGATATCCACGCCACTGACCGCACCGGTCACGGTGTTGGAAGCCGATTCCAGCTCGAGGCCGTCGAGCTTGTACTTGGCATTCTGCGGCTCTGCAATGGTCGTCACACCGGTGGCCATGTCGGCGGTGCCACCCAAGGTCAGCTCGGTGCCATCACCCATTTTGGTCGACGAGAAGATCAGCCGCGAACCACTGGCGTCAGTGACGATGTTGGCTGTGATGCCCTTGGATTGCAGTTGATCGTTGATCGAGTCGCGCGCCTGCTGCAGCGTTGCACCCGAGGCGATGGACACGTTGTGCGTGGCATTGCCCTGGCTAATGGTCAGGGTTTGCGACTCGCCCGAATCGTTGATGATGGTCGAGGTGTTCTTGTAAACCTGAGTCGAAATCTTGGATGCCGTTGCCAGCTGCGTCACTTCAAGCGAGTACGTGCCCGACGACGCGCCATCACCCAATTTGATCTTGGCGATAGCTTCGTCAGACGACGAGCCAGACAAACCATTGAAGCTCGCTGCGGTATTAAGCTTGGTCAGCGCCGCGCGGTACGTTTCCAGCGCACTTTTGATCGTACCGATGGCCGACAAGGTGGTGGTGGCGGTGGCGGTCTGATTATTGATCTGGGTTTGCTTGGGGCTTTTTCTGCACCCGCCAACGCCGCAACAAGCTCGTCGATCTTAAGACCCGAACCCAGTCCGGTAATAGTAGAACTCGCCATCTTCACACTCCTTATCGGTGACCGTCGAAAATCCGACGAAAACGCGTCCGTGCGGCTTTACAACAAAAGCCGTGCCAACTCAGGCCTGGGTATCGAACAACAGGCTGTTGGCATCCTTCAGGTTTTCCGCCAGCTTCAGCGCCACTTCGGAGGGCAACTGGCGGATGACTTCGCCGCTCTGGCGGGCGATGACCTTGACGACCACCTGGCCGGTGGAGTCATCGATCGAAAAATCGAGTTGTCGCTCTGAAGCCTTGACGAAGTCCTGGATGGCATTGACTGCGGTCTCCAGGGTTTCTCGGGCTACAGGCTGGGATTCTTGCTTGGCCGGCTCGTTGGCCGCCAGCTCGTTCTCTTGCCGCTTGCTCACTGTTGCTTCGGGAGCAGCGGAGGCGGGATAGGACAGGCCCAGTTTCACGCTCATATCCATTTCTGGCACCTCTTGTTCTCGGAAAGACGAAAGGGTACGTCACCGTACCCTTCGTCAAACTACTTAGCGATCAGGATCAGCCCAGCAGTTTCAGTACCGACGACGGCAGCTGGTTAGCCTGGGACAGGATCGCGGTGGAAGCCTGTTGCAGGGTTTGCTGCTTGGTCAGCTCGGCGGTTTCCGAAGCGAAGTCGGCGTCCTGCACACGGCTGCGGGCAGCGGTGGAGTTTTCCGAGATGCTGTTCAGGTTGGCAACGGTGCTGTCGAAGCGGTTTTGCACAGCACCCAGCTGAGCGCGCTGGCTGTCGATCTGAGCGATAGCGGCATCCAGAGCCTGGATGGCTTTCTGCGAATCGGCAGCAGTGGTGATGCTCAGGTTGGAAACGGTGGTTTCCTGGGTGATGGCTACGGTGCTGTTGGTGGTAGCCAGGCCCAGAGCATCCAGACCGGTACCTTGGCTGCCGTCGGCAACAGTGATGTTCTCTTTCGAGAACAGCTTCAGGGTGTTGTCGGCGTTCTTGCTGGCGGTGACGCCGGTGCTCGCGGTGTTGATCGCCGAGATGATGCCGTCCAGGGTATCGCCCTTGGTGAACTTGACTTCAGTGCCGTTCAGGGAGATAGAGGTATCAGCGACCAGCTTGGCTTCGGTAGTACCGGCAGCCAGACCCACCTTGGCCAGCGCGCCTTGGCCAGCGGCACCGGTGCCGTTGGTCAGGTTGATGGCTTTGCCATCAATGGAGCTAAGCTGCAGGCGGCCTTCAGTGCTCAGAGTTGCGCTGACGCCGGTAGTAGCGGTTTCGTCATTGATGGCCTGGAGCACATCGCTCATAGCATCACCAGCGGCGGCGCCAATGGCGGTACCGTTGATGTTGAAGGAAATAGCCGCTGGGAAACTAGTTACTGGAGCTACTGTCGCTGCTGCCGCGAAGCCACCGAGGTTGGCTGCTGTGGTGGCGTTAGTTGCAGTTGCAGTGAAGGTAGAGCTGGAGCTCATTACAATCTTGCCGGTACCGTCGTCAGCTGCGCTGACACCGGTAGTAGCAGTTTGAGCATTGATCTTGCCGATAACCGCGGTAGCGTCATCGGCGTCGGTCAAGGCGATAGGAGCCGCACCATTTAGCACCAGGTTAACCGTTTCGCCGGTCGGCGGAACCCAGTCTACAGCTGGTGCAGAGTAGGTGGTAGTGCCAGCTGGCGCGACAGCACCAGTGACCACAGCCGACAGGTCAGTTGCCTTACCATCAGTCTTAGCTTCGCTGAACGAACCTTTCAGGCCAGTCGAGCTGATGTCGGTCATGCCGAACGAGATAGTTTCGTTAGCGCTGGAACCGATCTGGAAGCTGACGTTCTGGAACGAACCGTCGAGGATTTTACGGCCACCGAAGGTGGTGGTGTTGGCGATACGGGTCAGTTCGCCCGACAGCGCAGTGAATTCTTGTTGCAGGGAAGTACGGTCGTCATCGCTGTTCGAGCCGTTGGCGGACTGCAGGGACAGTTCGCGCATACGCTGCAGGATGCTGGTCGATTCTTGCATCGCGCCTTCAGCGGTCTGGGCGATGGAGATGCCGTCGTTGGCGTTTTTCACGGCAACGCTCAGGCCTTTGATTTGGCTGGTCAGACGGTTGCCGATCTGCAGGCCGGCGGCGTCGTCTTTGGCGCTGTTGATTTTCAGGCCGGAAGACAGGCGGGACATCGAAGTACCCAGCGCGTCGGAAGCACGGTTCAGGTTCTTCTGAACGCCCAAGGAGGTGATGTTAGTGTTAACGGTCAAAGCCATGACGAATTCCTCGTTGAATGGATACAGCGGCTTCCGGCCCTGGCAACCGCCGGGTGTGGCCTAGAGAACCTTCGTAATGGTTATCGTCGGGTGCGCGGGTTGCTTGAGGGGTTTTTCAAAAAAAAAATGGTGGCACGCTGCCAGCCCAGTGAAATCAGGGGGTTAAGGGCGAATTTTTGACGTCAAAAACTGTGCAGAAAAACCTGTTGGCACTGCCAACCTGTGGGAGTTGAGGCAACTGGAGCCCTGTTTTCAGGCAGGCACAAAAAAAGCGCCGGGCGGTGGCCGCCGGGCGCTTTTTTTGAGGCTGCTGAAGGTCAGTCGCGATAGAGAATCGCCGAGCCCCACGACAGGCCCACACCGAACCCGCTGATCGCCACACGCTTCCAGTTACCGTCGAGCATGTGCTTCTGCAGCAGCAGCGGCACGCTGGACGACACGGTATTGCCGGTCTCGAGCATGTCCTTGACGAACTTCTCCGGGTTTTCTTCCTCGAAGCGGCGCGCCACGGCATCGACGATCGCCGCGCTGCCCTGGTGGATGCAGAAGGCGTCGATATCCTTCGAGGTCAGCCCGCTGGCGTCGAGCAGCTCATGCAGGTGCGCCGGCACTTTGATCAGGGCAAAGTTGAACACCTGGCGGCCGTTCATGAAGAACTTGCCGTCGTTGACCTTTAGGTGCTCCGCGCCGGAACCGTCAGTGCCAAAACGCGCCTGGCCCAGGTTCCACACTGCATTTTCGCCCATCCAGGTGGCCGTGGCGGCATCACCGAACAGCATGGTGGTGTTGCGGTCTTCCGGGTCGACGATCTTCGAGTACGGGTCAGCGGTGATCAACAGGCCATTCTTCAGCCCTGCCGCTTCCATGAAGCCCTTGATCGCATACAGGCCATACACATAACCCGAGCAGCCCAGCGACACGTCGAACGCCGCTACGCGGGTCGACAGGCCGAGCTTGCTCTGGACGATGGCGGCCGTGTGCGGCAGGCCTTCTTCGTCACCGTTCTGGGTGACCACGATCAACGCATCAATCGATTGCGGATCAAGGTCAGGGTTGGCGGCGAACAGGGCCTGGGCCGCTTCGACGCACAGGTCCGAGGTTTCTTGGTCTTCGGCCTTGCGCGGCAGGAAGGACGCGCCGATCTTGCCGAACATGAACTCTTCGTCCTTGCCGAACTTCGCACCCTGGACGTAGTTGTCCAGGCCAGCGGTGGGCACGTAACTCGCGATGCTTTTGATGCCAATCATTCTGGCTTCCCAATGAAAACAGCCAAAGACCACCACTCGATGAATTGAGGGCGCCAAATACCGGAGCGTCACCCCACAGGGGGCAAGCAAGGCCTGGCAGCCTCGCTCGAATGCAAACCGGTAACAAAATGCTGCAACAGCTGCTGCATAGAATACAGGGAAGATGACCGTTTTGACTCATTGGTCACATTGAAATGCTACGAAAGCCTGGCGGGGGGTGTGGAGACTGGAGGGTTTTGCGGGGGAATTGAGGGATTTTGGGGCTGCAAAGCAGCCCCAAAAACTCACAATAGACTCAAAGCTTGTTGAACAGGCTCAACTGCGAAATCCGCGCAAACGCCAGCTGCGAGGCCTCGAGCATCGCCTGTTGCAGGGTCAGCTGAATGGTCGCCGACGCCATGTCGGTGTCACCAATAGCGCTCTGGGTGGTCTTGTTGGCCAGGCCCAGGCTGATGTTCTCCTGCTCCTGGATCTCCAGCGAGTTACCGCGCGCACCAATCGAACCGCGGGTAATGTCGATACGCTCACGGGCACTGGCCAGGTTGGAAATCGCCGAGTCGGTCGCCGTCTTGAGCGCTGCCTGCGCCTCTGGGCTGTCGACTGGCTTGCCCAGCGCCGTGCGCAATTGGCCGAGGCTGTCGAGCACGTTCTGCGTGCGGTGCGTGTTGGCCGTCACCGAGAACTGGTCGCCTTCGCCAGGTGCACTGTCGAGCTGGAAGGTCACACCCGCCACCGTGACCGCATTACCCGCCCCGACCGTGCCCAAGGCCACGGGTTTGCTGTCGGCACTGTACGGCTGCGCATACAGCGAATACTCGGTCGCACTGGTGAACTTGATCACCGCGCCATTGCTGGGGAAGGTGCTGCGATAGGCATCGGCATCGGTGATGCTGCTGCCGGTAACCTGCGCGGTCGATGGGTTACCCGCACTGCGCGTGGCATTCAGGGTGTCGGGCTTGGCTTCGAGGGTGAACACATGGCCCGCCACCGCCGCGTCGGCATCATCACCTTCCTGCAGGTTCAGGTTGATCTCGAAATCGACACCGCGCAGCGAAATCATCTTGCCGCCTTCGGTGTTGACGTCGAACTTGCCGTTGCTCGCAGTTTCGCTGGTGATGTCCTTGCCGGTGGCATCCTTGACGCTGTACTCGGTGGCACTGGTGAAGGTGATGGTGTACGGCTGGCCGCCGGCGAACTGGTTGTTGTAGGTGTTCGCCGAGGTCATCAGGCCACCGGACAACAGCACCTTGCCATCGTCCGGGGTCGGCGCCTGCAGGCTCGACTGCGTACGGCTGTTGTTGGTCGCCTGGTCGAAGATACTGAAACCGCTGTCATTGGTTGCCAGGCTCAAGGTATCGGAGACCTGCAGGCTGAGCTGGGTCTGGTCACCCTGGTAGCTGTAGGTACCGTCGCTATTGCGCACGTAGGGCGGCGTTGACGACTTGGAGCCGCCGAACATGTAGTCGCCATTGGCGTCGCGGGAATTGAGCAGGCCGAAGACGTTCGCCTCGATCTCTTTGATCTCGCTGGCGATCGATGCGCGGTCGGCATCGCTCTTGCCACCGTTACCCGCCTCCAGCGCCAGCTCGCTGGCACGCTGCAGGGCATCGTTGATGGTCGAGAGCACGCTCTCTTCCTGCAGCAGGGCATTCTTGACCGTGGTCATGTTGCCGTTGTACTGGTCCAGCAGCGCGCTCTGCTGCTGCAGCAACAGCAGGCGCGCGGCACCGACCGGGTCATCGCCCGCCGTCTGGATACGCGACTTGGAAGTGATCTGCTCGGTGGTCTTGGCCGTGTCCGAGAAGTTCTTCGAGTAGGTGTTGGCGCTGGTCTCATAAAACTGAGCAGTAGAAATACGCACGGCCAGCACTCCTTAAAGGGCGTTGATCAAGGTCGAAAAGGTTTCTTGCGCCGCCTTGATGATCTGCGACGACGCGGTGTAGTAATGCTGGAACTTCACCAGGCTGGCCGCCTCGTCATCGAGGTTGACCCCCGACACCGCACTGCGGCTTTCGGCGGCGGACTTGAACACGGCCTGGGTCGCGGTGGTGTCGATGGCGGCCTGGCTGGCCTTGGCCCCCACGCGCTCGACCAGCGAGGCATAGGCCGAGGTGAAACTGGTGCCACCGCCAGAGCCGGTGGCCACGGTCGATTTGGTCTGCAGCTCCAGCAGCGAGGTAGCGTTGCGGTTGTCGGCCTTGCCGTCGGCATTGAACGACAGGGTAAAGCTGTCGTTGGCAGACGGGCTGCCGCCGATGGTGGTCTCGACATTGAAACTGCGCGGCTTGCCGTCGCCATCAAGGATCGGCTGGCCCGCGGCATCGAGCATTGGCACGGCGACGGACAATTTGTTGTCCTGCCCAGGCACCACGCTGCCGGTGCCGATCTGCGTGCCCTTGGCATCGAACAGCTTGTAGCCTTGGGAACCGCCGTTGGCGGCGTCGAACACCACGCGCACCGGCATCGATTCGCGAATCGCCTGCTGCACCAGCGCTGTATCGGCACCGCCGTAGATGTCCAGCGAGTCGCCCAACACCGGCTGGGTGATGGTGCCGGTGCCCCCGTTGCCGCTGCCCGCCGTGGCGCTGATCGGCCCGGCAAAGGCCAGCTTGTTGGCATCGGTCATGATGGTCGAGATATTGCCCGCCGCGGAGCGGGTCGGGATCACCTTGAAGCTGTCCCCCGCTGCCAGGCCACCGCCCTTGAGCGCCAGGCTGAAGCCGTCGATCACCGGCGCCGGGTCGGCGCTCAAGTCGAAGCTGCCCATGTCGGTGCCATCGGAGCGGCGCACGCTGTACTGGTTGGCGCTGGTGAACTTCACTTCGTAGTCGTACGTGGTCAGCGCGCCGCTGTCGGCAATGGTCACATCGAGGTTACCGGACCCGGCACTGTTGCTCGACGAAGCCAGGCTGCGCTGGGCCAATGCACTGGCGCTGTTGATGCTGGAGAACAGCGCGCTGCCGAATTGGGCGTTGGCATCCAGGCCTTGGCCCAGCTGGCTGTTGATGCTGTCAGCAACCACCAGGGCCACGCGGCCGAGCTCGTTCATCGACGGCATCAGCACGTCCTGGCGGTAGCGCAGCAGGCCGCCGATCGTGCCACCACTCACCACCGAGGTCACGTCGGAGCTGAACGACTCGTAGTTGATGCGCAGGCTGGCTTGGCTTTTGTCAGCCACACCTGGCTGCACCGACAAGGTGTTGGCCTTGACCCCGGTGACCAGTGACTGGCCACTGCCCAGGTAGACGTCGTAGTTGCCGTCGCGCTCCTGCACCGTGACCCCGACCAGCTCGTTGAGCTGGCGCACGGCTTCGCTGCGCGCATCCAGCAGGCTGTTAGGGGTATTGCCGGTGGCGGTGGCCGCGACGATCTGCTTGTTGTACTCGGCAATGTTGCTGGTGAGCTTGTTCACCTGGCCTGCGAGCGTGCCGAGCTGAGAGTTGATCGTTTCGTTCTGCTGGGTCAGCTGAGTGCCCACCGCATTGAAGCGGTTGCTCAGGGTTTGCGCCTGGGTCAGCAGCAACTGCCGCGAAGCGACATCACCCGGCGTGGCCGAAGCGGTCTGCAACGCCGAGAAGAACGCGGTCAGCACCGAGCTGATGCCGGTATCACGGTCGGCCAGCAATTTGTCGACGCTGGTGATCTGGTCCTGGAACGCCACCGAGTCGGCCTGCAACGAGGTCGCGGTCTGCAACTGATTGTCCAGGTAGGCGCTGTAGATCCGGCGCACGTCCGAAAGCGTGGTGCCCGTACCCAAAAAGCCCGCGCCGATGTTGTGCGAAGGGCCTGCGACCTGAACCGCTTGCTGGCGCGAATAGCCACTGGTGGCGGCGTTGGCAATGTTGTTACTGGTAACCGACAGTGCCGCCTGGCTGGCACCAAGGCCACTCAGACCGATCGAAATCAGACTCGACATGTTTTAGTCCTTATAGATTCGTAGTTCTGCCAGCCATGGCGTATTGCGGGGTTGCTTGCATTTGCTGGGCGATGCTGATGATCTTCTTCGCATAGCCCGGGTCGGTCGCATAACCTGCTTTTTGCAGCTCTCTTGCAAACTGCTCAGGGTTATCGGCCGCGTCCAGCGCACCTTGATAGCGGGAATTGCCCTGTAACAGGTTTACCAGGTCATGGAAGCTGTCCTGGTAGGAATCGTACGAGCGGAACGCTGCGGTTTCCTTGACGAACTGGCCATCGCGGAACTCGCTGGTGATCGCCCTCGCCTGCTCGCCTTGCCAATTGCCACTGGCCTTGATGCCGAACAAGTTGTGGCTGCTGCTGCCGTCGGTGTTGCGCATGACCGACTTGCCCCAGCCCGTTTCCAGGGCCGCCTGGGCGACCAGGTAACGCGGGTCGATACCGATGCGCTTGGCGGCCTGCTCGGCCATCGGCAGCATGGTGGCGACAAAGGCGTCGCTGTCGGCGAAGGCCTTGTTCGGCGCCAGCGGCGGCTGGGCGACGGCACGCCCGACAATGCGCAGGCCGTTTTCTGGCACGGCGAAGGCCTTGGCCACTTGCTGGCCGTCACGGGCCGGCACGCTGGCGGTGTTGGTGATCGCAGCCGACGGCACGATACCTGCCAGCAGGCGGTCGGTGAGCTTGCTCGGCAAGGCCAGGCGCCGCGCATTGAGGGCCGCGACATCATTGCGCGTTGCACTGGTCTGGGCGGCATGCGCGGGTTCGGCCACCTTGTTGCCCCACAGCGCCGGGCCACTGCCCTCGCTGCGCGGAAACGGGCTGGTGGCGCCGGCCGTGCTTTTGCTCTTGGTCAACTGGCGCACCAGTACGTCCTGCAGGCCGATACCACCCCCCTCGCGGGACATGCTCACGGCCAACTGCTGGTCATACATGTCGCGGTATTGCTTGACCGTCTCGGTGTTCATCGGGTTGTCGTCGGCCAGCACATCGCTGGCCTTGCGCGAGGCCTTGAGCATTTCGCTGATGAACAGCGACTCGAATTCCTGGGCCACCTTGCGCACGTTGGCTTCGCTGTCGCGGTCGCCGTGCTTGAGCGAACTCAGGCGGTTGAGGTCGGTGTAGGCGCCGCTGTCGGCACTGCCAGACACCAAGCTTTTGCTGTTCATGCGCGGCGTCCTCAGATCACGATCAGGTCGGCCTGCAAGGCGCCGGCCTGTTTCAGGGCTTCAAGGATCGCCATCAGGTCGCCGGGTGCCGCGCCGACCTGGTTCACCGCGCGGACGATTTCATCCAGCGTGGTGCCCGGGCCGAACTTGAACATCGGCTTGGCTTCCTGCTCGGCGTTGACCCGCGAACGCGGCACCACGGCGGTCTGGCCGTTGGAGAACGCGCCCGGCTGGCTGACGATCGGGTCTTCGGTGATGGTCACGGTCAGGCTGCCATGGGTCACCGCTGCCGGCGACACCTTGACGTTCTGGCCGATGACGATGGTGCCGGTACGCGAGTTGATGATGACTTTCGCCACGGCCTGGCCTGGGTCGATATCGAGGTTTTCCAGAATCGACAGGTAGTCGACGCGCTGGCTCGGGTCCATCGGCGCACTGACGCGTACCGACCCGCCATCCACAGCCTGGGCAACACCTGGGCCGAGCAGTTCGTTGACCTTGTCGACGATACGCTTGGCCGTGGTGAAGTCCGGGCGGTTAAGGTTCAGGGTCAGGCTGTTGCCCTGGTTGAACCCGCTCGGCACCGAGCGCTCGACGCTGGCGCCGCCAGGAATTCGCCCTGCCGACGGAACGTTGACGGTGATCTTCGAACCGTCACGGCCTTCGGCATCGAAGCCGCCCACCACCAGGTTGCCCTGGGCGATGGCGTAAACATTGCCATCGATACCCTTGAGTGGGGTCATCAGCAAGCTGCCGCCGCGCAGGCTCTTCGAGTTACCGATCGAGGAAACGGTGATGTCCACCACCTGGCCCGGCTTGGCGAATGCCGGCAGGTCGGCATGCACCGACACCGCCGCGACGTTCTTCAACTGCACGTTGCCAGAACCGGCCGGCACCTTGATGCCGAACTGCGACAGCATGTTGTTGAAGGTCTGCAGGGTGAACGGCGTCTGGGTGGTCTGGTCACCCGTGCCGTTGAGCCCCACCACCAGGCCATAGCCGATCAACTGGTTGGAACGCACGCCAGAGATGCTGGCGATGTCCTTCAAGCGCTCGGCCTGGGCCGTAAAGGCGCATGACAGTAGCAGGGTTGCGGCAATCAGCTGCCTCACGTTGAACATGGTCATCCGTACTCAGAAAGGCCAAAGCGGGCTGATGAAGAAGCGGTCCAGCCACCCGGGCTGGCTGGCATCGGCAAACGAGCCGGTACCCGAATAGGTGATGCGCGCATCGGCCACGCGGGTGGACGGCACGGTGTTGTCGGTGGCGATGTCATCGGCGCGGATCATGCCGGCAATGCGCACCAGCTCTTCGCCAGTGTTCAGGGTCAGCCACTTCTCGCCGCGCACGGCGATGATGCCGTTGGGCAGCACTTCAGCCACGGTCACGGTGATCGAGCCGGTCAGGGTGTTGCCCTGGGTGGCCTTGCTGTCGCCCTTGGTGGCGCGCTCGCCGTTGTAACCGGCCTCCAGCGACAGGTCACCGCCGCCGAACGGGTTGTTGGTGTTAGGCGTGCTGCCGAACAGCGAGGTCAGGCCGATGTCGGCCTTGCTGTTCTTCTGGATCTGCGAACCTGCGTTCTTGCTGGCCGAGGTCTTCTCGTTAAGGGTGATGGTGATGATGTCACCGACCCGGAAGGCCTTGCGGTCGCTGTACAGGTTCTGCTCGAAACCGGCCTGGTAGATCGAACCGTTGTTGGCCGCCGCCGGCAACGGGGTGCGCGGCAACACCGGCGCATAGTACGGGTCGTTGGGCTTGGGCGTCGGCCCGACGCAACCTGCCAACAACACCGCTCCCCCCAGGGCGAAGACGGACAACAGACGATTCATGACGCTTACCTCACGGTGTATCTGGGCTACGGGGCCGGGATCAGGGGCTTACAGCTGCTGAGTGACGAACGACAGCATCTGGTCGGCGGTGGAGATGACTTTCGAGTTCATCTCGTAGGCACGCTGGGTGGTGATCATGTTCACCAGCTCTTCCACGGTGCTGACGTTGGAGTTTTCCAAGGTCTGCTGCAGGGTGGTGCCGAAGCCGTTCAGGCCTGGGGTGCCGACTTGCGGCGCGCCGCTGGCGGCGGTTTCCAGGAACAGGTTGTCACCGATCGCTTGCAGGCCGGTCGGGTTGATGAAGTCGGCGGTCTGGATGTTGCCGATGACCTGCGCCGCCGGGTTGCCAGCCGTGGTGATCGACACGGTACCGTCCTGGCCGACGGTGAAGGTTTGCGCGTCGTTCGGCACGACGATGGCTGGCTCCAGGGCGAAACCGTTGGCGGTGACGATCTGGCCATCGGAGTTCAGGTGGAAGGTGCCGTCGCGGGTGTAGGAAACAGTGCCATCCGGCTGCAAGACCTGGAAGAAGCCACGCCCGTTGACCGCCATGTCCAGCGGGTTTTCGGTGGTTTGCAGGCTGCCGGCGGTGAAGTTTTTCTGGGTGCCGACAATGCGCACACCGGTACCCACCTGCAGGCCCGAAGGCAGCTCGCTGTCTTGGGTCGACTGGGCGCCCGGTTGACGCTTGATCTGGTAGAGCAGGTCCTGGAATTCGGCGCGATCACGTTTGAAGCCGGTGGTCGAGACGTTGGCCAAGTTGTTGGAAATGACCGTCAGGTTGGTGTCCTGGGCGGACAGGCCGGTTTTAGCGACCCAAAGAGCCGGAAGCATGCTGTTCTCCTCGTGCGCCTGTTTTACGGCACCCGTTCAAATGTGATTAGCCGATTTGCAAAACCCGAGCCATGGCTTCGTCGCCTTCCTTGGCCGTGTTCATCATCTTGACGTGCAGTTCGAACTGACGGGACAACGCCAGCACCGAGGTCATTTCCTCGACGGCGTTGACGTTGCTGCCTTCCAAGAAGCCCGACACCACGCGCACGTTGACGTCGGCATCCGCCGGTTGGCCATTGGTGGTGTGGATCATGCCGTCCAGGCCCTTGGTCAGGCTTTTGATGTCGGGGTTGACCAGCTTGATGCGGTCGACTTCGGCCATCATGCGCGGGTCTTCGCCCATGGCGCGGATGCTGATGGTGCCGTCCTCACCCACTTCCACCTTTTGCTCTGGCGGAATGGCAATCGGGCCGCCGTTGCCGATCACCGGCATGCCGTTGCCGGCACGCAGCACGCCCAGGGCGTCGATGTTCAGGCTGCCGGTGCGCACGTAGGCTTCGCTGCCATCCGGCGCCTGCACAGCGATGAAACCCTTGCCAGTCACAGTCACGTCCAGCTCGCGGCCGGTCTCGACCATCGGGCCTTCGCTGAAGTCGGTGGCCGGGCGCTCGGTCATGGCAAAGGCGCGCGCCGGAAAGCTGTCGCCAAACACCGGCATCGAGCGCGCCTGCTCCAGGTCGCGCTGGAAGCCGTTGGTGGAAATGTTCGCCAGGTTGTTGGCATGGGCCTTCTGCGCCAGCGCGTTCTGGCTGGCGCCGGTCATGGCCACGTAAAGCATCTTGTCCACAGCATCTCCTATGCGCGTACCTGCCGCGCTGTCACTGAGCAGGGATAAGCAATAATCGAACCAGGTCCGCAAACCAATGAATTCAGGGGTTGCATCGCGCCGAGGGGCAAAAACCGTCAGTTTGTCGGCGGATGTTTGCCGCGAGCGGCAAGGCAGTGCTCAGTACACCCGGCAACCGGCGTTGTTGTAGGGGCCGGAAAAGCGCATCCAGCCTTCGCCTGGGTTGGTGGCCGAGCACATGAAACGGCCGGTGGCCAGGCTTTGCCATTGGTAGAAGGGGGCGGGGGCGGCAGCGAGCAAGGGGGCCATGGCGAGGATGGGGAGAATCGCTAGTAGCAGCAGCCTTTTCATGGGGGTAACCTTTGGGATTTTGGGGCCGCTTTGCGGCCCATTCGCCGGCAAGCCAGCGCCTACAGGGATCGCGTGACCTGTAGGCGCTGGCTTGCCGGCGATGGGCTGCAAAGCAGCCCCAATTACAGAAAACAACACACCACACTAACCACCATCAGCTCATCTGGATGATGGTCTGCATGATGGTGCTTTCAGTGGAAATGGTCTTGGCGTTTGCCTGGTAGTTGCTCTGCGCCTTGATCAGGTTGACCAGCTCGCCGGTCAAATCGACGTTCGAGTCTTCCAGCGCGCCGCCGGTGATCTGCCCCAGCGTCCCGGTATCCGGTTGGCCGACAACAGGCACGCCCGATGTGTAGGACTCTTTCCAGGCAGTGCCGCCCACCGGCGTCAGGCCTTGGAGGTTGGCGAAGTTGACCAGCGCGACCTGGCCGATCACCTTGTTCTCACCGTTGGTGAAGTTGGCGAACATGTTGCCGCTGGCATCAATGCTCAGGCCAGACAACTCACCCGTCGCAAAGCCATCACCGCTCTTGGCGGTCGTGGCGGACGCGGCGTTGTATTGCGTGGTGGCGATCATGTCCAGCTTGACCCCGGAGGCATGCGCGTTAGCGCCGTTGGCGGCCCACACACCTGCAACTGTCTTCTGCGCCGGCACCCAGCCGTCCAGGTTGAAGGTCTTGTCGGCGTTGATGGTGAGCCCACCTGCCACTGCACCCTCGTTCATGAGCGCCGTGTCCAAGGTGCCGTCACTTTTGAATGGCAGCGTGTTTGCCAGCGGGGTGGTCAAAGACGGGTCGGCTGGGTTGCGGCCGTCGATGGTGGTGTACATGGTCCAGGAGTTAGTACCCGCATCCTTCATGAAGTACTGGTTCATCTGGTGCAGGTTGCCCTGGCTGTCATACACATCGGTGTTGAAGGTGTAGTTGTAGGTCTTGACGTTACCCGGGTCGAACGGCGACTCGGCCGGGGCGGTATCGCTGGACTTGAGGTTGAGCGTCTCAGTGATGCGCCCGGTAGGGTTGGGCGTCAGGTTGGACGTGTCGATTTTCAGGTCGGTCAGCGCGCCCGGGACGACATTGCCATTGCCATCAACCCCATAACCTTGCAGCTTGGCGCCCGACGAGCTGATGACATTGCCTTCCTTGTCGCTGTAGAACATGCCGGCACGGGTGTAGATCTTCGAGCCATTGTCATTCAAGGCGAAGAAGCCGTTGCCGTCGATCGCCATGTCCAGGGCTTGGCCGGTACCGTTGATATTGCCCGGCGTGAACATCTGCGACACCGATGCGGTTCTCACGCCAGTGCCAACGACCGTCTTGCCGCCGCTGGTGCCGCGGATGGAGTTGGAGTACTGATCCGCGAACTCGGCGCGCGAGGCTTTGAAGCCGGTAGTGGCGACGTTGGCAATGTTGTTGCCAGTGACGTTCAGGGCCTTGTTTGCTGCATTGAGGCCGCTAAGGCCGGTATTGAAAGACATGTGCTACTCCTGTCGTTAACTTAGGCCCTAGATGCCAATGGTTTGAACTTTGGACAGCGCGACGCTGCCCAGCCCGGCGAGGTTGAGCGTCATTTCGGCGCCGTTGGTACCCATGGTCACGCTGGTGACCGTGGCCG
Source organism: Pseudomonas sp. B21-031 (assembly GCF_024748985.1). Classification (NCBI taxonomy): domain Bacteria; kingdom Pseudomonadati; phylum Pseudomonadota; class Gammaproteobacteria; order Pseudomonadales; family Pseudomonadaceae; genus Pseudomonas; species Pseudomonas sp. B21-031. The sequence continues at coordinate 4,297,985 of NZ_CP087181.1, forward strand.
GCAGGTTGGTGGTCATGGCCGTAGAAGTGCCATCGATGCTGGCGGTGGCCTTGAAGGTGTAGGTACCCGCCTCCAACGCCTCGCCGTCGTCGTCCAGGCCATCCCAGGTGAAGTCGGCCTTGCCGGCGGCCTTGGAGCCCAGGTCCAGGGTGCGCACCAGCTTGTCGTCTTTGTCATAAATGCCGACAGACGTGGCGGTACTCGACGAGGTCAGGTTGACCGACCCTTTCATCTCTTTGCTGGTGTCGACCAAAGCCTTGTCGGTCTGGACGATCACATTGCGCCCAACCAGCGACGAGGCCTGCAACGCCTGCGAAGACTGGAACGAACCGGCGATGTAGTTCACCGTGTCGTTCAGGGTCTGCATGCTTTCAAGGCTGCTGAACTGCGCCAGCTGCGCAACGAACTCGCCGTTTTCCTGCGGGTCGAGCGGGTTCTGGTTTTTCATCTGCGTTACCAGCAACTGCAGGAACGCATCCTTGCCCAGCGCACTGCCGGCAGCGCCGGTGCTGCTGTCGGTCTTGCTGGTCTGCTTTTGCAGCGAGGTCAGGTACGCGCTGCCGACGTCACTGGTGGAATTGGTCGTGGTCATGTCGGCTTCCTATCACTGACCCAAGGTCAAGACTTTCTGCATCATGCTTTTGGCGGTGTTCATCAGTTCGGCGTTGGTCTGGAACGCACGGCTGGCAGAGATCATGTCAGCCATTTCTTCAACCACGTTGACGTTCGGGTAGTAGACGTAGCCGTCCTTGTTCGCCGCGGGGTGGTTGGGCTCGTAACGCGCCTCCAGATTGCTCTGGTCTTCGACGATGCCTTTGACCTGCACGCCCTGCCCCGCTTCGCCCTGGTCCTCGAACAGCGACTGGCTGGCGCCGCCCTGTGCGTTCTGGAAGGTGGTGGCGAACACCGGGTGGCGGGCGCGGTAGGTCTGGTCGATGCTCGACGACACGGTCTCGGCGTTGGCGATGTTCGAGGCCACGGTGTTGAGGCGGGTGTTCTGCGCGCTCATGCCGCTGCCGGCAATGTTGAAAACACTGGAAAGGGACATGGTTACTCTCCGCGCAGGGCCGAAACCAGCCCTTTGAATTTACTGTTGAGCAAGGTGAAGCTGGCCTGGAAACCGATGGCGTTTTCCGCGTAGTTCGATTGCTCGATCTGGGCATCCACGGTGTTCTGGTCGATCGACGGCTGCAACGGCGTGCGGTATTTGAGCGCCTCGTCGCTGAGGGCCAGGCCGTCGGCCTCGATGTGCCGGCTGTTGGTGCGGTCCAAGGCGAAGCGGCCGCTTTGCTGCTTTTCACTCTCGGCGGCGAGCACCGAAGAGAAGTCCATGTCACGCGCCTTGTAGTTGGGCGTGTCGGCGTTGGCGATGTTGTTGGCCAGCACTTCGGCGCGCTGGGCGCGGAAGCCCAGGGCCTTTTCGTGAATGCCAAGCGCCTTGTCGAAACTGATGCTCATGTCGGGGAAACCTTCGGAGGTTGACCGGAGTGTCGTTGGTCAAGCTATAGCAAGGGCTGTGCCAACCGACGCAAAGCCCGGAAACAGGGGGTTGCGAGGGGGCAGGGGGCAGGCGGTATGCCAGAAAAGCGGCAAAGTGCTTCCGCTTGGGGAGGGAAAAGCGGCAATCGCCGGGCGGCAAAAGCGGCAAAACAAAATATTGACGTCAGACCACCACGGCCGAAACCAGACCCGTGTAGGAGCAGCCTTGTGCTGCGAAGAGGCCGGTGTAGGAGCAGCCTTGTGCTGCGAAGAGGCCGGTGCAAGTGCAGTAAATCTACTGCAGCCTCACCGGCCTCTTCGCAGCGCAAGGCTGCTCCTACAGGAATCGCGCCTGGCTTTACTTGGCCTGGTAGATGATCCCGGGGCTGCACTGCACCATCTGGTAATGGTCCGGCAACCCGTTCAGCGCCTCCGAGGCACCCAGGAACAGGTACCCACCAGGCTTGAGCGTACTGTGGATGCGCAGCAGGATGTCCTTCTTCACCTGGGCCGAAAAGTAGATCAGCACATTGCGGCAGAACACGATGTCGAACTTGCCCAGGCTCGCGTAGCTGTCGAGCAGGTTGAACGAGCGGAACTCGACGCGGCTGCGAATGGCCGGCTTGACCGCCCAACGCCCCGGCCCTTTAGGGTCGAAGTAGCGCTGCAGGCGCTCTTGCGACAGGCCGCGGGCGATGGCCAGGCTATCGTATTCACCGGTTTTGCAGTTGTTCAACATGGTCCCGGACAGGTCGGTGGCGACGATCTGTGCACCCATCTTCAACTGGCCCAGGTTGCTGCGCTCGAACTCGTCGATGGCCATCGAGATCGAGTAAGGCTCCTGCCCCGACGAGCACGCCGCCGACCACATGCGCAGGCGCTGGCCTGGGTTGTTCTTGATGAACTCAGGGATGACCTTGTTCTTCAACACCTCGAAGGGATAGGAATCGCGGAACCACAGGGTTTCGTTGGTCGTCATCGCGTCGACCACCTGTTCGCGCAAACCGCTGCGCGGCTGGGCCTGGATGCGCTGCACCAGCTCGCCCAGGCTCTTGATGCCCTGTTGCTCCATCAGCTTGTTGAGACGGCTGGAGACCAGGTACTGCTTATTCTCGCCCAGCAGGATGCCACAGGCTTTCTCCAGGAAGACCCGGAACTGTTCGAAATCCAAATTACCCGTAGACACTCTTGCCGCCTCTTTTCAATCGCTGGTGCCGGGAGCGGACTCCCGGCTGCTTCAATGCGTTGCTTTGATCCGGTCGACCACGCGCTGGGCCAGGTCGTCCGGCTTGAACTTGGCCAGGAAATCATCGGCGCCGACTTTTTTGACCATCGCCTGGTTGAATACCCCGGAGAGCGAAGTATGCAGGACGATGTGCAATTTTTGCATGCGCGGATCGCTGCGGATCTCTGCGGTGAGCGTATAGCCGTCCATTTCTGGCATTTCAATGTCCGAGATCATCATCAGGAACTCTTCTTCCGGCCGCTTGCCCTCCTCCACCAGCTGGCGCAGGTAATTGAGCGCCTGGCGGCCGTCGTTGAGCGCTACCACCTCGACACCGACGGTTTGCAGGCAGCGGCTGACCTGCTTGCGCGCCACCGACGAATCGTCGACGGTCAGCACCCGCAGCAGTACGGCCTTGTCCTGCACCTCGGCATCGACCACCCCGGCAGACACCTGTTCGGACGACGGTGCCACTTCGGCCAGCACCTTCTCCACGTCGATGATCTCGACCATGCGGTTGTCGACACGGGTGACGGCGGTCAGGTAATGGTCGCGGCCGGTGCCCTTGGGTGGCGGGTGGATTTCTTCCCAGTTCATGTTGACGATGCGCTCGACCGAGTGCACCAGGAAGCCCTGGGTCTTGGTGTTGTATTCGGTGATGATCACAAAACTGTTGCGCGTGTCTTCCTGCAGCGGCGCCAACCCCGTGGCCATCGACAGGTCGAGGATCGGGATGGTCGCCCCACGAATGTTGGCCACGCCGCGCACCACCGGGTGTGACTTGGGCAGCAAGGTCAGCGCCGGGCACTGCAGCACCTCTCTGACCTTGAACACGTTGATGCCGTAGAGCTGACCGCCATTGAGGCGGAACAGCAACAATTCCAGGCGATTCTGCCCCACCAGCTGAGTGCGCTGGTTGACCGAATCCATAACACCCGCCATGCCAGACTCCTTAACGTTTCAGCCTTTCGTTGCAATTCAGGTACCGAGTCGGCACGGGCTTTGCTTTTTTGAGCGCCATGTACACGAAAACGACATTTTTCCGACGATTGACGCACCTGCTGACTGGCTCGCTGGCCACGCTGTGCCTGCTGGCGCCCGGCGTTCGCACGCTGGCGGACGCTTTTACCTTGCCTGAACAGCTTATCGGTGTCACCCAAGGGTTTCTTGAATTCACCGTAGAAGATTATCTGGCCAGCACCCAGACCGCCGGCCGTTACGAGATCCAGGTCAGCACCCTTGACCCGCGCTTGCGCATGCCGCTGTGCAGTCAGCCGCTGGACGCGTCGCTGGAAAGCCCCGCGCAGCCGCTGGGCCGGGTCACGGTGCGGGTCCGCTGCGACAGTGCCGCGCCGTGGACCGTGTTCGTGCCGGCAACGGTGCGGCTGTTCCGCGACGTGGTGGTGGTCACCCGCCCGCTCAAGCGTGACAACGTGGTAGGCGAAGGCGACGTGGCGCTGCGCGAGCGCGATGTCGGCACCCTTGGCCAAGGTTTTCTCAGTGAGCTGGACCAGGCGGTGGGCATGAAGATGCTACGCCCCACGGTCATCGACCAGGTCCTTACCCCGCAGCACCTTGAGCAAGCGGAGGTGGTGCGCAAGGGCGACCAGGTGGTGATCATCGCCCGCAGCGGCAGCCTGAGCGTGCGCATGCCCGGCGAAGCGTTGAGCAAGGGCGGCCTGAGCGAACAGATCCGGGTGCGCAACCTGAATTCCAAACGGGTGATCAAGGCCAGGGTGACCGGCCCCGGCCAGGTCGAGGTGACGATGTAGCGGCATTGTGCTGGCGGTGTGGAACCGCTTTTCCTAAACTGTGTCAGAAAACGGGTTCGCGGGCTTGCTGACAGGCGGCTACGCAATTGGGCCTAAAGTTTCTTTCGGGTTGGCCGAAAACAAGGCAAGCGTCCAAATACCCAGGGGTTTCTGATCATGGTCATCGACTTCAGTCGTTTGAATAACTCTCCGTCCGTTACGGGCGGCGTTCGCGGCAATGCTGCGGCCGGCAGCGCCGATAAGGCCGCTGCCAGCCCGGAAGCGCCAAAAGGCACCAGCGCCAGCGGAGAGGCAGTACACCTCAGCCAAGAGGCACAGCAGTTGCAGAAGGTCAGCGATACGCTGCGCGACCAGCCCGTCGTCAACAGCGCCCGCGTGGCCCAGTTGAAACAGGCCATCGCCGATGGCAGCTACCAGGTCGATGCCGGCCGGGTTGCCAGCAAACTGCTCGATTTCGAAGCCCAGCGCTGACCGTTCGGCGCGCTGACTTCACGGACGCTTACTAAAGCCAAGAGTTAGCCATGCACGACACCACCTTGCTGCAACTGATCGAAGATGACATCGCCCCGATGCAGGAACTGCTCGACCTTCTTCAAAAAGAAGCGATTGCCCTGCATGGCCGCGACATGGCGCTGCTGGAACAGATCCTGGCCCGCAAGCAGTCATTGATCATCTTGCTCGAGCAGCATGGGCAGCGGCGCAGCCACTTGCTCACCAGCCTCGGCCTCAGCGCCGACCGCGCCGGTGTGCAGGCAGTGGCCGCGCAGTCACAGCATGGCGAGGCGATGCTGCAACGGCTGGACATGCTCTCGCAACTGATGGACACCTGCCAGCAGGTCAACGAGACCAACGGCCGGATCATCCAGGTGCAGCAACACATCACCAACAATCAGGTCAGAATCCTCATGGGTGGCGATTCTCCGTCGCTCTACGACAGCCGCGGCAGCACCTCGCTGCTGGCCAAGCCGCGCGCCCTCAGCCAAGTGTGATACTTCTATCAAGCCACGTCACATACTGGCAAAATGCCGTTACTTGCGTGTGTCGTTTTTGCCTGGAGAGTGATTAGCCGTGTTCAATGAAGCCGATGCCCCGCAGCCGCCAAAGGTGCTCAGTACGCCTTTGGAGATCGCGGCCAACCTGCGACAGCTGCAGGAAAGCCATGACCCCCTGATCATCACCTTCCCTGATCGCAGCCAGCGCTTCCAGAGCTACGTGGTGCATGTCGACCGCGACAGCAATACCCTGGCACTGGACGAGATGATCCCCCGCGACGGGGAAAAATTCATCGAGAACGGCGAACCGTTCCGCGTCGAGGGCTTCCACGATGGCGTGCGCATCGCCTGGGAATGCAATGCCCCGCTGACCATCAGTGAAGTCGACGGCCACCGCTGCTACCGCGGCGCAATGCCTGAAGAAATGACCTACCACCAGCGCCGCAACGCCTTCCGTGCTGCGCTGAAGCTGTCGCAACTGGTCGACATCATCCTCGACGGCACCCACCTCAAAGGCAACGGCGCCCTGCGCGGCAAGCTGCTGGACATCTCCGCCACCGGCTGCAAATTGCGTTTCGACGGCAACGTCGAGGATCGCCTGCAACTGGGCCAGGTGTACGAGCGCTTCAAGGCTGGCAACCCGCTGGGCCTGGTGGACACCATGGTCGAACTGCGCCATCTGCACTTCGAGGAGCGCATCAACACCACCTTCGCGGGCGTGCGCTTCCATAACCTCAGTGGCCAGGCGCAGCGCAAGATCGAGAGTTTCGTCTACCAGCTGCAGCGCGAAGCGCGTCGGTTCGATAAAGACGATTACTGATCCGCCTGCCTGGCTTTCAGCGAAGGCCGAAGGGGCTGCTGCGCGGCCCCATCGCTGTAGCCAGAAGGGATTCCCCGTTACCGTTATTTGACCGACTGCATAGTGTGGCTTGCGCCGCGCCGACTTCAGGCGCCTTCAGGAGCCGGGACTCTATGATTCGTTCAACATTCACAGCCGCGCTGCATTGCCAATACGGCCAGGTCGGGGTGATCGATACGCCTTTATGGGCCCATCCGTTTTTTTCCGCCGACCAGGACGGCTGGCTGTGCACCGATTACAAGCGAGGCGACTCCGTCAGCTTCAGGCCGATCGAATTCACCTTCACCTTCATCGAGGCAACGAAAAACCGCCTCTATTACAAGATCAACTGCGCGACGGGCCCAAAGTTTCTCAGCGGCCGGCTCGAGCAGAACTCAAACGGCTGGCTGGGCTTGTATGGGTATGCGTGGGGGGATGATCTTGCCAACTGCATCTTCCCACCCAGCCTACTGGCCCGGCTGCCCGCCTTGCAGGACACGTGGAAAATGGAATTGCTCGGCACATGGGATGGCGACCTGGAGAGCGCCGAGAATGTCGAGTTCTACCTGCGTGACAAAGAGGGCCACAGAGTCGCGCAAGTGGAGGCGCGATACTCAAGAACCAGCCCACCGCTACGTAACTGGTTCTTGCACGCCGGTAACAAAGAAGGCGATATCTTGAGATTCCACCTGCACGACATCAAGGTTGAATGACTGCCGCGTGGCCCACCGATGAAGCTAGCAGCGCCCCTTCATCGGTGCCCACGCCGCGTCACACCGACCTGTCGACCTCGACCTCAGGTTTGACACCACGCTCACTCGCCGCCTGCTCTTCTTCGGTATCCTCGGCCGCCACCGGCGTCTGCATCACATCCTGCACGGTCTGCTCATCGACCCGCGGGTCGAGCGCCGCCGACAACGGCGAACCAGCCGCTGGCATCGCCACGTGGCCCAATGGAGCGTCCTGCACCTGGTGCAGCCCGGTGACCGCTTTCGGCCGAATGCGCCACACCAGCACCAGCGCGAAGAACACGAAGAAGGCATAGAGCATCTGCGCGCCCAACACCTTCATCAATACCCCTGCCGCCAGTGGCCCGATACAGGCGCCGACACCATAGGTGACCAGCAGCATGGCCGTCAGCGAAACGCGGCGCTCGCTCTCCACATGGTCATTGGAAAACGCCACCGCCAACGGATACAGGCAGAACTGCAGCAACGAGATGACAAAGCCGATACCGAACAGCAGCTCCAGCGGCACGCTGGGCAAAATCGCCAAGGGCGCCGAGGCCAGCGCCAGCCCCACCGCGGCACTGCGGATCAGCACCGCGCGGTCGTAACGGTCAGACAGCCAGCCCAATGGCCACTGCACCACCAGCCCGGCAAAGATGCAGCTACCCATGAACAGACCGATCTGCTCGGTGCTCAACCCCTGGCTGGAGGCGTACAGCGGCGCGAGGCCGTAGAACGAACCGACGATCAAGCCCGAGCCCAGCACCGTACTGAGTGACTGCGGCACGCGCTTGATGAAAAATTTCGGTTCCATCGGCGCCGGCCGCAAAGGCGCCGGGTGGATGCGCCGGGTCATTGCCACCGGCACCAGGCACAGGGCAAAGCACATGGCGACCAGCATCAGCAGCTCAGGGCCGAGTTCAGGGTGCACCACCAGGATCAGTTGGCCGAGCACCAACCCGAGGTAGGAGGCGATCATGTAGCCACTGAACACCGCACCCCGGTGTTTGGCGTCGGCTTGTTCGTTGAGCCAGCTCTCGATGACCATGTACTGGCACATCATCCCCAAGCCGACCACCATCCGCAGCCCGACCCAAGCCGGGAGCCAGTTGGTCATGCCATGGCCCAGCACCGCCGCACAGACAATGCCGGCGCAGGTCGCATACGCGCGGATGTGCCCTACCCGGCCGATCAGCCGGTGGCCGACCTTGCCGCCCACGGCCAGGCCAAAGTAGTTGGCGGCCATCAGCGCACCGACCCACAAGCTGTCGACATGATCGGCTGCCAGGCGCAGTGCCAGGTAGGTACTGAGCAAGCCCGAGCCGATAAGCATCATCAAGGCAGCGAAATACAGCGACTGAAACGGCTTCCAGATGTTTCGCATACGTCCCGTCGGGCTCCCTGGTCAGGTGGCGTTGGCTTGCTGGCTAGCATAAAAGCAATTTCGCCGCGGCGCAGTCCCCTGCCGCCGAAATAGCCAACGAGGGACGCGTCCAGTAGTGGTTGTGTCGCGATCAGGCCTGTGCCGCCAGCACACGCCGCTCCCAGGGTGTGATCTCATCGAAGAAATCGCTCAGCTCCAGGGTCTTGGTGGCGACGTAGCCTTCGATGAACTCAGCCCCGAACAGTTCCCGCGCCAGCGCACTGCGCTTCAGCCGTTCGAGTGCAGCGTGCAACGTGCATGGCAGGCTCAGGTGCTCTGGCACAGCGAACTCACCCTGAATCGCCGGGGCCGGCTGCAGGCGTTGCTCGATGCCATGCAGCCCGGCCGCCAGGCTGGCGGCGATGGCCAGGTAGGGGTTGGCGTCGGCGCCCGGCAGGCGGTTTTCCACGCGCCTGGCCACCGGCGCACTGGCCGGGATGCGCAGCCCTGCGGCACGGTTGTCCTCGGACCAACACGCATTGTTGGGCGAGGCGTAGGGGTGACAAAGCCGCTGATACGAGTTGACGTTGGGTGCGAACAGCGCAGTGAAATCAGCCATGCACGCTTGCTGGCCACCGATGAAGTGGTAGAAGGTCTCGGTCGGTTGCCCCAGGTCATCGCTGAACACATTTCGGCCGCTGTCGATGTCCACCAGGCTCTGGTGGATGTGCATGGAACTGCCCGGCGTATGCGCCAATGGCTTGGCCATGCACACCACGGTCAGCCCATGCTTGAGCGCCACTTCCTTGAGCAGGTGTTTGAACAGGAACGTCTGGTCGGCCAGCAGCAGCGGGTCACCGTGCAAGAGGTTGATCTCGAACTGGCTGATGCCCATCTCGTGCATGAAGGTGTCGCGCGGCAGGCCAAGCGCCGCCATGCAGTGGTAGACCTCATTGAAGAACGGCCGCAGGCCGTTGTTAGAGCTGACACTGAACGCCGAATGGCCCAGCTCCCGGCGGCCATCCTTGCCCAGTGGCGGCAAGAACGGCTGCTGCGGGTCGGTGTTGGGGGCGAAGACGAAGAACTCGAGCTCCGTCGCCACCACCGGCGCCAGGCCCAACGCCGCATAGCGGGCGATGACCGCCTTGAGCTGACCGCGGGTGGACAACGCCGAAGACCTGCCATCCAGTTCGTTGGCATCGCATATTGCCAAGGCCCGGCCGTCTTCACTCCAAGGCAGGCGGTGAATGTGAGCGGGCTCGGCCACCAGCGCCAGGTCGCCATCATCACTGCCATAGAACCGTGCCGGCGGGTACCCCCCCATGATGCATTGCAACAGTACACCGCGGGCCATCTGCAGGCGCCGGCCTTCGAGGAAGCCCTCGGCGGTCATCACCTTGCCGCGCGGTACACCATTGAGGTCGGGGGTGACGCATTCGATTTCATCGATGCCCTGGAGGTGCTCGGCGAGGGTGCTCGGGCCTGGGGTGGTCATGACGCTTGTCCTTGTTGTTATAGGCTGGCAACAACATAGGCTGGGGGTGTTTAAAATATCAAGCACCTGATTCTGGATGGCCCCCATTCTGTAGGAGCAGCCTTGTGCTGCGAAGAGGCCGGTGATCGCGCTGCACATCTTTGCAGTCATTACCGGCCTCTTCGCAGCACAAGGCTGCTCCTACAGGTGTGTGTAATTCCGCTTCACTTATTCGCGCAGGGTCATCCCATTCGCGGGCAACGGCAGCGCCGTTTTATAGCGCACCTGCTTCAAGGCAAAACTCGACCGGATATTCGCCACGCCCGGCAACCGCGTCAGGTAATCGAGAAAGCGCTCCAGCGCTTGAATACTGGGAAGGAGCACCCGCAGCAGGTAATCCGGGTCGCCCGTCATCAGGTAGCACTCCATCACCTCGGGGCGCTCGGCGATCTCTTCCTCGAAGCGGTGCAGCGACTGCTCGACCTGTTTTTCCAGGCTCACATGGATGAACACATTCACGTCCAGCCCCAACGCCTCCGGCGACAACAAGGTCACCTGCTGGCGGATCACCCCCAGCTCTTCCATCGCTTTGACCCGATTAAAACAGGGGGTCGGCGACAAGTTGACCGAGCGCGCCAGCTCCGCGTTGGTGATGCGGGCGTTTTCCTGAAGGCTGTTGAGAATACCGATATCGGTACGATCGAGTTTGCGCATGAGACAAATTCACCGGTTTTTTGTGTTTATGCGGAATGTTTATCTGCGCCCGTCAGCAAAGGCAACCAACTTGAGAGAAAAATTCTCCTGCCGTGCCACTAAGATGTAGGTGACGCTGACTTACCAGTCACAAGCCGGTACTCAGCGGCGGCCGCTTCAGAGCTCACAAAAACAACATTCGAGCGAGCGTAAAAAGCATGAACGAGTACGCCCCCCTGCGTTTGCATGTGCCCGAGCCCACCGGCCGGCCAGGCTGCCAGACCGATTTTTCCTACCTGCGTCTGAACGATGCAGGTGTTGTCCGCAAACCGTCCATCGACGTCGACGCTGCCGACACCGCAGAGCTGTCCAACAGCCTTATCCGCGTATTGGACGCGCACGGTGACGCCCTCGGCCCATGGGCCGAAGACATCGACCCGCAGGTACTGCGCCAAGGCATGCGCGCCATGCTCAAGACGCGCATCTTCGACAGCCGCATGGTGGTTGCCCAGCGCCAGAAAAAGATGTCCTTCTACATGCAGAGCCTGGGCGAGGAAGCCATCGGCAGCGCCCAGGCCCTGGCCCTGAACCGCACCGACATGTGCTTCCCCACCTACCGCCAGCAGAGCATCCTGATGGCCCGCGACGTGTCGCTGGTGGAGATGATCTGCCAGTTGCTGTCCAACGAGCGCGACCCGCTCAAGGGGCGCCAGCTGCCGATCATGTATTCGGTACGCGAGGCCGGCTTCTTCACCATCAGCGGCAACCTGGCGACCCAGTTCGTGCAGGCGGTTGGCTGGGCCATGGCTTCGGCGATCAAGGGCGATACCAAGATCGCCTCGGCCTGGATCGGCGACGGCGCCACCGCCGAATCGGACTTCCACACCGCCCTGACCTTTGCCCACGTGTACCGCGCGCCGGTGATCCTCAACGTGGTCAACAACCAGTGGGCGATCTCCACCTTCCAGGCCATTGCTGGCGGTGAATCGACTACCTTCGCCGGCCGTGGCGTGGGCTGCGGTATCGCCTCACTGCGCGTCGACGGCAATGACTTCGTCGCTGTGTACGCCGCCTCGCGCTGGGCCGCCGAACGCGCCCGCCGTGGCCTGGGCCCGTGCCTGATCGAATGGGTCACTTACCGTGCCGGCCCGCACTCCACCTCCGACGACCCGTCCAAGTACCGCCCTGCCGATGACTGGAGCCACTTCCCGCTGGGCGACCCGATCGCCCGCCTGAAGCAGCACCTGATCAAGATCGGCCACTGGTCCGAGGAAGAACACCAGGTGGTCACCGCCGAGTTCGAGGCTGCGGTCATCGCCGCGCAGAAGGAAGCTGAACAGTACGGCACCCTGGCCAACGGCCATATCCCGAGCGCGGCCTCGATGTTCGAGGACGTGTACAAGGAAATGCCCGAACACCTGCGCCGTCAACGCCAGGAACTGGGGGTTTGAGATGAACGACCATAACAACAGCATCAACCCGGAAACCGCCATGGCCACCACTACCATGACCATGATCCAGGCCCTGCGCTCGGCCATGGATATCATGCTCGAGCGTGACGACAATGTCGTGATCTACGGCCAGGACGTCGGCTACTTCGGTGGCGTGTTCCGCTGCACCGAAGGCTTACAGACCAAGTACGGCAAGTCGCGTGTGTTCGACGCCCCGATCTCGGAAAGCGGCATCGTCGGCACTGCCGTGGGCATGGGCGCCTACGGCCTGCGCCCGGTGGTGGAAATCCAGTTTGCCGACTACTTCTACCCGGCTTCCGACCAGATCGTGTCGGAAATGGCCCGCCTGCGCTATCGCTCGGCCGGCGAGTTCATCTCCCCGCTGACCCTGCGCATGCCCTGCGGTGGCGGCATCTATGGCGGCCAGACGCACAGCCAGAGCCCCGAAGCGATGTTCACCCAAGTGTGCGGGCTACGCACTGTCATGCCGTCCAACCCCTATGACGCCAAGGGCCTGCTGATCGCCTCGATCGAATGCGACGACCCGGTCATCTTCCTTGAGCCAAAACGCCTCTACAACGGCCCGTTCGACGGCCACCACGACCGCCCTGTGACGCCGTGGTCCAAGCACCCGCACAGCGCCGTGCCGGATGGCTACTACACCGTGCCGCTGGACAAGGCGGCAATCACCCGCCCCGGCAGCGACGTTACCGTGCTGACGTATGGCACCACGGTCTACGTGGCCCAGGTGGCTGCCGAGGAAACCGGCGTCGATGCCGAAGTCATCGACCTGCGCAGCCTGTGGCCGCTGGACCTGGAGACCATCGTCGAGTCGGTGAAAAAGACCGGCCGTTGCGTGGTGGTGCACGAGGCTACCCGTACCTGCGGTTTCGGTGCCGAGTTGGTGGCGCTGGTTCAGGAGCACTGTTTCCATCACCTCGAAGCGCCGATCGAGCGCGTCACCGGTTGGGACACCCCCTACCCTCACGCACAGGAATGGGCTTACTTCCCAGGGCCTTCGCGGGTAGGTGCGGCATTGAAACGGGTCATGGAGGTCTGAATGGGCACGCACGTCATCAAGATGCCGGACATTGGCGAAGGCATCGCGCAAGTCGAGTTGGTCGAGTGGTTCGTCAAGGTCGGCGACGTGATCGCCGAAGACCAGGTGGTGGCCGATGTCATGACCGACAAGGCGACCGTGGAAATCCCTTCGCCGGTCAGCGGCAAGGTATTGGCCCTGGGTGGCCAGCCGGGTGAAGTGATGGCAGTCGGCAGCGAGCTGATCCGCATCGAAGTGGAAGGCAGCGGCAACCATGTCGACGCGCCGCAGGGCAAACCCGCCGAAGCCAAGCCCGTCGAGCCAGTGGCGGCGCCAGTCGCCAACACACCGCCAGCGCGTGCCGCAGTCGCAGCGCCAGCCTGCCAGGCCACAGCCACAGCCACAGCCGCGCCCATCGTGCCGCGCCAGGCGGGCGACAAGCCGCTGGCCTCCCCGGCCGTGCGCAAGCGTGCGCTGGATGCCGGTATCGAGCTGCGCTACGTGCATGGCAGCGGCCCAGCCGGGCGCATCCTGCACGAAGACCTCGATGCGTTCATGAGCAAGCCACAGACTGCCGCCGGGCAAGCGCCCAGTGGCTACGCCAAGCGCACCGACAGCGAACAGGTGCAAGTCATCGGCCTGCGCCGCAAAATCGCCCAGCGCATGCAGGACGCCAAGCGCCGGGTCGCGCATTTCAGCTACGTCGAAGAGATCGACGTCACGGCCCTGGAAGCTCTGCGCCAGCAGCTCAACCAGAAGCACGGCGACAGCCGCGGCAAGCTGACCCTGCTGCCGTTTTTGGTCCGCGCGTTGGTCGTGGCCCTGCGCGACTTCCCGCAGATCAACGCCACCTATGACGACGAAGCGCAAATCATCACCCGCCATGGCGCGGTGCATGTGGGCATCGCCACCCAAGGCGACAATGGCTTGATGGTACCGGTACTGCGCCATGCCGAAGCCGGCAGCCTGTGGGGCAATGCCAGCGAGATCGGCCGTTTGGCGACCGCTGCGCGCAGCAACAAAGCCAGCCGCGAGGAACTGTCCGGCTCGACCATCACCCTGACCAGCCTCGGCGCGTTGGGCGGCATCGTCAGTACACCGGTGGTCAACACCCCGGAAGTGGCGATCGTCGGCGTCAACCGCATGGTCGAGCGGCCGATGGTGATCGACGGCCAGATCGTCATACGCAAGATGATGAACCTGTCCAGCTCGTTCGACCACCGGGTGGTCGACGGCATGGATGCTGCGCTGTTCATCCAGGCCGTGCGTGGCCTGCTTGAGCAACCCGCCTGCCTGTTCGTGGAGTGAGCATGCAACAGACTATCGAAACCACCCTGCTGATCATCGGCGGCGGCCCTGGCGGCTATGTAGCCGCCATCCGCGCCGGGCAACTGGGTATTCCCACCGTGCTGGTGGAAGGCCAGGCGTTGGGCGGCACTTGCCTCAACGTTGGCTGCATTCCGTCCAAGGCGTTGATCCATGTCGCCGAGCAGTTCCACCAGACCTCGCGCTACACCGAGCCATCGGCACTGGGCATCAGTGTCAGCTCACCGCGCCTGGACATCACCCGCAGCGTGGCCTGGAAAGACGGCATCGTCGACCGCCTGACCACCGGGGTGGCTGCCTTGCTGAAAAAGCACGGGGTCAAGGTGATCCATGGCTGGGCGAAGGTACTCGACGGCAAGCATGTCGACGTCGACGGCCAACGCATCCAGTGCGAGCACCTGTTGCTGGCGACCGGTTCCAACAGCGTCGAACTGCCGATGCTGCCGCTGGGCGGGCCGATCATTTCCTCGACCGAAGCGCTGGCCCCCGAAGCCTTGCCGCAGCACCTGGTTGTGGTGGGCGGTGGCTATATCGGCCTGGAGCTGGGTATCGCCTACCGCAAGCTGGGCGCGCAGGTGAGCGTGGTGGAAGCGCGCGAGCGCATCCTGCCGACCTACGACAGCGAGCTGACCGCCCCGGTGGCCGAGGCGCTGAAGAAGCTGGGTATTGCCGTGCACCTGGGCCATAGCGTCGAGGGTTATGAGAACGGTTGCCTGCTGGCCCGTGACGGCCAGGGCCAGCCACTGCGCCTGGAGGCCGACCGGGTGCTGGTGGCTGTGGGCCGGCGCCCACGTACGCAAGGTTTCAACCTTGAATCGCTGGAACTGAAGATGAACGGCGCCGCCATCGTCATCGACGAACGCTGCCAGACCAGCATGCGCAATGTCTGGGCCATCGGTGACGTGGCGGGTGAACCGATGCTCGCACACCGGGCGATGGCCCAGGGCGAGATGGTCGCCGAGATCATCGCCGGCAAGGCACGGCGTTTCGAGCCGAATGCGATCGCCGCGGTGTGCTTCACCGACCCGGAAATCGTAGTGGTCGGCAAGACGCCGGAGCAAGCCAGCCAACAAGGCCTGGACTGCATCGTTGCGCAGTTCCCGTTCGCGGCCAATGGGCGGGCCATGAGCCTTGAGTCAAAAGCCGGCTTCGTTCGCGTGGTAGCGCGCCGCGACAATCACCTGATCTTGGGTTGGCAGGCGGTTGGTGTGGCGGTCTCGGAACTGTCCACGGCGTTTGCACAATCGCTGGAAATGGGCGCTTGCCTTGAGGACATTGCCGGCACCATCCACGCTCACCCGACACTGGGTGAAGCGGTACAGGAAGCTGCGTTGCGTGCACTGGGCCACGCCTTGCATATCTGACACTGAAGCGGCTGAGGCCGATTTGGCCCGCTGCGCCGCAAGGCGCTGCGGGTCTTTTTTCTTTCGCTCAGCGGGGACCTGTGGCGGCCAAAGGGGCCGATGCGCAGCCCATCGCAGCGGCCCCAATTCACCCATCGCCAGCTCATTCAGCTATCGCATTCTTGCCCGCCCCCTTGGCGCGATACAGGGCCTTGTCGGCGCGGGCCAACAAATCATCCGGGTCTTCACCCTCCTGCCACTGCACCACCCCATAGCTCATGGTCAGGCGACACTCGCCAACCGGCTCCACCTGCTCCATTACCTGACGCAACCGTGCGGCCACTTCAAGCGCATCGTCCAGCGCCGTCTGCGGCAGCACGATGACGAACTCGTCACCGCCCCAGCGCGCCAGTAGGTCATGCTCGCGCAGGCAGGTGCGCAGGTTGTCGACCACCTGCACCAGCGCCGCATCGCCACGGGCATGGCCGTAGTGGTCGTTGATCGGCTTGAAGTCATCCACGTCCATGGCAATAAGCGATAAGGGCTGGCGGAAGCGCTGGGCGCGCTCGCACTCTTGCTGCAACACTTTTTCCAGCCGGTACCGATTGGCGATGCGGGTCAGCGCATCGCGCTCGGCCAGTTCGCGGTTTTCATCCAGCTGACGCTGCAATTGCTGGTTGACCCAGGACAGCTCGCGGGTGCGCTCGGCCACCAGGCCTTCCAGCGACAGGTTCTGCTGCTCAAGCTGGGCCACCCGCCGCTTGCCGGCATCGATATTGCGGTGGGCACCAAGCATGCGGGCCACCGAGCCGTCGTCGTTGCGGGCGATGATATAGCCGCTGTCTTCGATCCACAGGTAGCTGCCATCCTGGCAGCGGCAGCGGTACTCGATCAGGTAGCGCTCGTTGCGGTGGTTGATGTAGGCCTCGAAATGCGCCATGACTCGCGGGTAGTCCTCCGGGTGAATCACGCTTTCCCAGGTGAGCACCGAGTTGGCCATGGAATGGCTGGCATAACCGAGCATGGCGTACCAGCCTGGGTTGCGGTAGACGTAGCCGGTGTTGGCATTCCAGTCCCAGATGCCGTCACTTACCAATTCGAACAAGGTCTGCAGCTGCTGCTCACTGAAACCGGCGGGTGCCGGCATGGTTTCCTGACTCATGGACGCTCTCCCTGATGCCCAGCAACTGCGCTCCGTTCAAGGGGCTGCCGACAGTATTGATGGTTGCCGCATGCGGCAAGGCAATGCCTCTGACGGGCAAGCATATGCCCAGCGGGAAGTAACCGGAATAGGCCCAAAGCCCTATTTTGCGCCTGTTCAGTGCTGGCATGGCTTTTGCGCGTAATGCCTGCCAATGAGATTTCCAAGGAGGAAACATGATAATCGCCCATAACGGCGTCAGCTGGCAGCCCACCGCTCACCAACCCCAGCGCGTCGCTGATGAACAGGCCGTTGCCCAGACCGCGCAACTGCGCGCGCCAGTGGCTACCGGCAACGCCGCAGCGCAACAGCACAGCCAAGGCAATACCTCACAGCAAAACGCCGAGGATGCACGTGAAGAAGCCTTTGCCAAACTCAAGGTGGCGCTGCAAAACCCTGACGGCCCTGCGCGCGAGCAAGCCGGCGCTGACACGCAGACAACCAGCAACGCCCTTCAGGATTTTCGCGATTTCATGGCCAAGTCGCCAGGTGAAATGATCAAGGAAAAGCTACTGCTCGAACTGGGTCTGACCGAAGAGGAATACGCGCGCTTACCGCCGGAGGTACGGGCGAAGGTCGACGAGTTGATCGCCCAGCGCATGAAGGAAGACATTGAGCGCAAAATCCAGGCAAAGGTCGAGGCACAGGTCGTGGAGCAGCCAGCAACTGCAGATGAAGAGGACCAGGCGTCCAGCCAGGTGTGAGGTGACGCGGCGGTTGGTGTGGATAGCCCTGCGTTTCGTATAAGATATCCGCAACGCCCACCTGCTGGAAAAACCTGTGCCGCTGCCGTCCTTCAAAGCCACCAACCTGGGGGCGACCCCTTCAATGTCTGAAATCATCGCCAAGCACCTGCGCGAGGCGATCATTTCAGGCCAGCTCGCCGAAGGCGAACCCGTGCGCCAGGACGAGGTGGCGCAAGCGTTCAATGTCAGCAAGATTCCCGTACGTGAAGCCTTGAAACGCCTTGAAGCGGAAGGCCTGGTGGACTTTCATCGTAACCGCGGCGCACTGGTCACGCGCATCTCGGAGCCGGAACTGGCGCAGATGTTCGAGGTAAGGGTGCTGCTGGAAGTGAAGGCGATCCGCCTGGCGATCCCCAACATGACCGAAGAACACTTTGCCCGTGCCGAAGCCATCTGCGCAGAGTTTATCGGCGAGGATGACATCGGCCGTTGGGCCGACCTCAACTGGGCGTTGCACGCTTGTTTGTACGAGCCGGCGAAACGCCCCTACTTGATCAGCCTGATTCGCTCCATACATGACAAAGTCGAACGTTATTTGCGCATGCAGATGAGTTTGTCGGCGGGCAAGGACCGGGCCGATCACGAGCATCGCGATATCGTCGCCGCCTGCCGTGCGCGGGATGTGGAGCTGGCCGCTCGGCTGATCGAAGCGCACATCAATGGTGTGTGCCAAAGCCTTTACGATCACCTGCCCCATAACTAAATCACTCCCCCACCGCGCGCCCTTTGTAGGAGCAGCCTTGTGCTGCGAAGAAGGCAGTAATAGCCCCGTAAATCTCCGCCGACAGCACCGGCCTCTTCGCAGCACAAGGCTGCTCCTACACGCCATACCGAGACCGACCTGTTTGGCTTCGTTTTTGCTTATATAGATATCGTATACGAAATACCATATAAGGAATGCACGGCACTCAATCGATGCCGAACTGCCTACTCCTTCTTCCAATAATACGTATCGGAGTGCAAAACGATGGCCACACCCTCAACGGCGGCATCAGTGAATGCCGTGAACACAGCAGACAAGGCGCCTGCGGGCATCAAACGTGTGGTGGCAGCCGCGATGGCGGGCGCTGTTGCCGAGTGGTACGAGTTCTTTCTCTATGGCACAGCATCGGCCTTGGTGTTCGGCCAGCTGTTCTTCCGCCAGACCGGCAGTGCGATGGACGGCATCATCGCGGCTTTCGCCCTTTACGCCGTGGGCTTTCTCGCACGCCCCATCGGCGGCTTGGTGTTTGGCCACTACGGCGATAAGGTCGGCCGCAAGCACCTGCTGCAGATCAGCCTGATCGTCGTCGGGGTGACCACCTTCCTGATGGGCTGCTTGCCCACCTTCGAACGCATCGGCTACGCCGCCCCCATCTTGCTGGTGGTACTGAGGTTGATCCAGGGCTTTGCTTTTGGCGGTGAATGGGGCGGCGCGGTATTGCTGGTGTCCGAACACAGCCCGGACAACCGCCGCGGCTTCTGGGCCAGCTGGCCGCAAGCCGGCGTGCCAGCAGGCAACTTGATTGCCACGGTCATCCTCTTGCTGCTCTCCACCAACCTGAGCGAAGCGCAGTTCCTGGACTGGGGTTGGCGCGTTGCGTTCTGGTTCTCGGCGGTGGTCGTGCTGATTGGCTACTGGATCCGTACCCGAGTCGACGATGCGCCCATCTTCAAAGAAGCCCAGGCCCGCCAGCAGTTGATGGAAAGCCAGCAACTGGGCGTGGTCGAGGTGGTCACCAAATACTGGCGCGAGGTGCTGATCGGCATTGGTGCGCGGTTTGCCGAAAACATTCTGTACTACATCGTCGTTACCTTCTCCATCACCTACCTCAAACTGGTGGTGCACAAGGACACGTCGCAGATCCTGCTGCTGATGTTTGGTGCCCACCTGCTGCACTTCTTCATGATCCCGTTCATGGGCTACCTCTCGGACATCATCGGGCGCAAGCCTGTGTACCTGATCGGCGCCGTGCTCACCGCCTTCTGGGGGTTCATCGGCTTCCCGATGATGGACACCGGCAACAACTGGCTGATCATGGCCGCCATCACCCTGGGGCTGGCCATCGAGTCGATGACCTACGCGCCCTACTCCGCCCTGATGGCCGAGCTGTTCCCTACCCATGTGCGCTACACCGCCCTGTCGCTGTGCTACCAGGTCGCACCGATCCTCGCCGGTTCGCTGGCCCCGCTGATCGCAGTGACCCTACTCAAGGAATACAACAGTTCCACACCGATCGCCTGGTACCTGGTGGCCTCCGCCGTGATCTCGATCATTGCCGTCGCCGGCGCCAGGGAGACACGCGGCAAATCACTGCGGGCGGTGGACGAAGAATCCGTGGCGCGCACTGCCAAGCGCTGACCGACCAACAACAACGACAATTCTCGAGGTAATGACCATGAGCAACATCTTCACCGGCACCATCCCCGCCCTGATGACCCCGTGCACCCCGGACCGCAAACCGGACTTCGACGCGCTGGTACGCAAAGGCCGCGAGTTGATCGACGCCGGCATGAGCGCCGTGGTGTATTGCGGCTCCATGGGCGACTGGCCGCTGCTGACCGAGGCCGAGCGCCAGGAAGGCGTGGCCCGCCTGGTCGCCGCCGGCATCCCGACCATCGTTGGCACCGGCGCGGTCAATTCCCGCGAAGCCGTGGCCCATGCCGCCCATGCGGCCAAGGTCGGCGCCCAGGGGTTGATGGTGATCCCCCGCGTGCTCTCCCGCGGCGCCTCGGCGGTAGCCCAAAAGGCTCACTTCAAAGCCATTCTCGACGCTGCCCCTCAGCTGCCGGCGGTGATCTACAACAGCCCGTACTATGGTTTTGCGACCCGCGCCGACCTGTTTTTCGACCTGCGCCGCGAACACCCGAACCTGATCGGCTTCAAGGAATTCGGCGGCGGTGCCGACCTGCGCTATGCCGCAGAATTCATCACCTCCAAAGATGACGACGTGACCTTGATGGTGGGCGTCGATACCCAGGTGGTGCACGGTTTCGTCAACTGCAATGCCACCGGCGCCATCACCGGCATCGGCAATGCCCTGCCGCGCGAAGTGCTGCACTTAGTCGCGCTGGCCAAACGCGCAGCCAAAGGCGATGCGAAAGCGCGCCGGCTGGCCGGCGAACTTGAAGCGGCCCTTGCCGTGCTCTCATCGTTCGATGAAGGCTGCGACCTGGTCCTGTACTACAAGCACCTGATGGTGCTCAATGGCGATCAGGAATACACCCTGCACTTCAACGAAAGCGATGCGTTGAGCGACGCCCAACGTCGCTATGCCGAACAGCAGTATGCGTTGTTCCGCAGCTGGTACGCCGATTGGTCGGCGGCCAACAACATAGACTGACCGCGCGGATCCATCGCTGAGGCATGCCCCCTTCCTCTGGCAGGGGGCGACACCTTGAACACGCAGCCATTGCGGGCAACTTTCACGCGCATTACCTTGGGAGCGAGCATCCCCTTCCCGTACACCGCCAAGGAATACAAATGCCGTACCCCAGCGCGACCCAAGCGTTCAGACAGGGCGCCCACAGCGTCCTGCCGTTGACCTCCGGGGTCGTACCCTTTGGTTTGATCACCGGGGTCACGGCGATCGGCATGGGCCTGTCGCCCGCCGATGCCATCGGCATGACGTTGCTGTTCTATTCAGGCTCCGCGCAGATGGTGGTGATGCAATTGATGCAAAGCGGCGCCCTGCCGGTGACGATGGTGGTCACGGCGCTGGTGATCAACCTGCGCTTTCTGATGTACAGCGCCAGCCTCGCCCCGCACCTGAGCCACCTGCCACGCGCCACAAATGGCCGATGGCCTACCTGCTTTCCGACCAATCCTTTGCCTTGTGCTCATTGAAGATGTCCTCAGGCGAGCTCGGGCGCTTCGCCTTTCACTACTACGCTGGCACGGCCATCACCATGTGGTTTGGCTGGAACCTTTCGGTGCTGGCCGGCATGTACCTGGGCGCGGGCATCCCCGAAGACTGGTCGCTGGGTTTTGCCATCCCTTTGTCGTTCCTGGCGCTGCTGATCCCCAGCATCCGTAACCGGGCGACGCTCGGCGCAGCGCTGACCGGTGGCCTGCTCGCAGTGCTGGCGGTCGACCTGCCTTATAACCTGGGCCTGTTGGCGGGTGCATTGGGTGGGATCATCGCCGGCTTGACCCTCGAGAACCTGCAGCAGACAAAACCTGTACAGCCCGTGGCGGATGAACACATCGAGCAGGACGCATGATGAGCGAAATGAGCCAATGGATTACCTTCCTGCTGATCGGCCTGGGTACCTTCGCGGTCCGGTTGTCGTTCATCGAGTTCTACACCGTGCTGCGCATCCCGCCGCTGTTTCGCCGCGCGTTGGCCTATGTGCCAGCCAGCGTGCTGGCTGCACTGGTGCTGCCGGCCGTAGTGTTCCCTGACCGGCACGCCGACTTCGACTGGATGAACCCGCAGATTCCCGCCGCGATACTGGCGGGCCTGGTGGCCTGGCGTACGCGCAGCACGCTGTTGACGCTGGGGGTGGGCATGGGCGCGCTGTGGGCATTGAAGCACTGGGGGCTGTAGGCAAAGCGCACGCACGTCTGCCGACAAAGGGGTCGGAGGGCGATGAAGGTGTGGAATCGTTTGAAGAAATGGCGTCCCAGGCAGGAATTGAACCTGCAACCTTCCCCTTAGGAGGGGGATGCTCTATCCAATTGAGCTACTGAGACGCAAGAACCGACAGTGAACACTGCACGGTTGGACGTGCCAGCATGTTAACCAGCATGCTGCCGTTTGTCATGCTGCAACAGGCCTTTTTCACGTAATCCTTTTCTGCGGCTCCGGGGCTGGCTGGGTCAGGTACGGGATCACGCCTTCATCATGCAGCAGTTTGAACAACCCGGTCACCGCTGCGTCGAGCGTAGTGGAATTGTCCAGCACATGCACGGCAGGGTCGTCGAAGGCCTGCAGCCCCGCATTACGCACCAACCGCTGTTCGATCTCGCCCGGGGTTTCCCTGCCTCTCGCCAGCAAGCGCTGGCGCAGTACCTGAGGCTTAACGTCGATGAGCACTGCCAGAAGATCCGGGTAGCGCAGCCGCGCTTCGGCCAGATAGGCACGAGAGCCGTTCACCAGCACCGCGCTGCCCGCTTCCAGCCATTGATCAACGTGCTGCGGGATCCCGTAGTTCAGACCATTGGCCTGCCAGTGCATGGCGAACGCACCCTGCGCACGCATCGCTTCGAACTGTTGGGCAGTGACGCCTTGGGCTGCCTCGCCTTTGGCTTCAGCCGAGCGTGTGATGACGCGGCGGGCAATTTTTACCCCGGCAGCAGTGAGTTGCTCGCGCGCGGCATCGATCACGGAATCTTTCCCTGAACCCGAAGGTCCTATCAGAAATATCAGGCGGCCTGTCGCTGATCGCCGTGCGCTTGCGTCATGTTGCATAGCCACTATGCTCTATGAAAGGAAACCCGCGCATTCTAGGGGTTTTCTTGGCCTTTTGCTGCGTTTTACCAGTTTTTGACGGCAGAAGACTGACGGCGGGACAAGTCGGAGCATGTAAAACTTTTCAAACCAGTGCTCATTTCTGATAATTGGTACTGGCAGAAAGCCTTTACCGGGCTCACTATTTGTCACAGAATTGACGCCAAGGAAACGGCGACCATGAGGCAAGATGAGCATCCAATTTTCCACGAGGGTTGAACATTTTGTTGTCGCCACGGTCGTATTTCCACCCCGTGCGGCCAATTTGAGAACCGCGTCCCCTGAACCAGTAAATCCGGTCAATTTATATGCGCCCAATGAAACAGGCTATTTACTCCAGCCGCACTGCTGACAAGTTTGTCGTCCGCCTGCCAGATGGGATGCGTGAGCGCATTGCCGAGGTAGCGCGCAACCATCACCGCAGCATGAACTCCGAGATCATCGCGCGCCTGGAACAGAGCCTTATCCAGGAAGGCGCGTTGGGTGACGAGCTGAGCATGCGCCTGGACAGCCCTGAACTGTCCCTGCATGAGCGCGAGTTGCTGCAACGCTTCCGCCAACTGTCCCACCGCCAGCAGAACGCTCTGGTCGCCCTCATCGCTCACGATGTAGAAATGGCCGCCGACGCTTCCTGAAGGTTGCCAGCGAACACAAAAAAGCCAGCGTAAGCTGGCTTTTTTATTGTTCGTCACATCATTAGCAATCGTGTGTAGGAGCAGCCTTGCGCTGCGAAGAGGCCAGTGACAACGCCATGAATGCTGGCTGCTATCAGGGCCTCTTCGCAGCACAAGGCTGCTCCTACAGGCCATGGGCTGGCCCCACGAATCAGAGCAGGAACAGCGTCGCCAAGCCCAGGAAGATGAAGAACCCGCCGCTGTCGGTCACTGCCGTGATCATCACGCTGGAGCCCATCGCCGGATCGCGCCCCAGGCGTGTCAGGGTCATCGGGATCAACACCCCCATCAACGCTGCCAACAGCAGGTTCAAGGTCATAGCCGCGGTCATCACCAGGCCCAACGACCAACTGCCATACAGCCAGAACGCCACCGCACCGATCACGCCACCCCAGATCAAGCCGTTGAGCAACGAGACTGCCAACTCCTTGCGCATCAGGCGGCTGGTATTGCCTGGCGACACCTGGTCCAGCGCCATCGCGCGCACGATCATGGTGATGGTCTGGTTGCCAGAGTTGCCACCGATACCTGCCACGATCGGCATCAAGGCGGCCAGCGCCACCAGTTTCTCGATCGAACCCTCGAACAGGCCGATCACCCGCGAAGCCAGGAATGCGGTAATCAGGTTGATGGCCAGCCACGCCCAACGGTTGCGCAGCGAACGCCAGACCGAGGCGAAGATGTCTTCTTCTTCGCGCAGACCGGCCATGTTCAGCACTTCGCTCTCGCTCTCTTCACGGATCAGGTCAACCATTTCGTCAATGGTCAGACGGCCGATCAGGCGATCGCTCTTGTCCACCACCGGGGCGGATACCAGGTCGTAACGTTCAAAGGCTTGAGCCGCGTCGTAGGCATCTTCCTCGGGGTGGAAGGACACAGGGTCGGTCGCCATGACCTCTGCCACCTTCTTGTCCGGGTCGTTGACCAGCAGGCGCTTGATGGGTAGCACGCCCTTGAGAATGCCGTCATAGTCGACCACGAACAGTTTGTCGGTGTGGTTCGGCAGCTCTTTCAGGCGGCGCAGGTAACGCAATACGACTTCGAGGCTGACGTCTTCGCGGATGGTGACCATCTCGAAGTCCATCAACGCGCCGACCTGCTCCTCGTCGTAGCTCAGCGCCGAACGCACGCGCTCGCGTTGCTGGGCATCGAGGGTTTCCATCAACTCGTGAACGACGTCGCGCGGCAGCTCGGGTGCCAGGTCGGCCAGTTCGTCGGCGTCCATTTCCTTGGCAGCGGCGAGCAGCTCGTGATCGTCCATGTCGGCGATCAGCGATTGGCGAACCGAATCGGATACTTCAAGCAGGATGTCGCCGTCGCGCTCCGAGCGCACCAGCTGCCAGACCGTCAGGCGGTCTTCCAGGGGCAATGCTTCGAGGATGTAGGCGACGTCGGCGGGGTGCAGGTCATCGAGCTTGCGCTGCAGCTCGACGAGGTTCTGGCGGTGGACGAGGTTTTCGACCAGGTCGTGATGAGCACCCTCCTGGCGGTGGGTGAGGTCTTCGACCACGCGCTGGCGCTGCAGCAGTTCGACCACCTGAGCCAGGCGATCCTGCAGGCTCTCTTGCGCTTTCTTTACTTCTACTTCAGTCATAGGCGAACTCCACTCCCAGCAGCGGAGCACGCCGGGGGAATCAATCGGTCAGATCTTTCTGTATGAATCTTGTTAAGGAGTAACTACTGGGTAAGTCCATGGTGGTATTCCACAAGCCCCGGCGGGGCTGACGGGCGCAATCATACACTGCCTAAGCTGTCAGATCGCTTAAATTTTTGGCCAGAACAATCGTTTGCGAGCTAAAGCTAGGACAACGCTCGAAGCTATGTGTGCGACGGCGCAAGCAAAAGAAAAAACACAGTTGCCGCGCAAAAGATTATCGGGCCGGTTTATGTGCAGTCTAGCGGGCATCACTGAGAAACAGTGACGGGAGAAAACAAAAAGCCCGCTCATTTGAGCGGGCTTTTTGTTTGTATGGCGGACTCAGCAGGATTCGAACCTGCGACCGCTCGGTTCGTAGCCGAGTACTCTATCCAGCTGAGCTATGAGTCCGTGGTCGGTATTTTTAGGCCAGATTACCACTGGCTTGTTGAAGCGTCTTTGCAAGCAAAGCCACTTCAAAAGTGGCGGACTCAGCAGGATTCGAACCTGCGACCGCTCGGTTCGTAGCCGAGTACTCTATCCAGCTGAGCTATGAGTCCGTGGTTGGTAGTTTTAGACCAGATTACCACTGGTTGTTTGAAGTAGCCTTGTAAGCAAAGCCACTTCAAAAGTGGCGGACTCAGCAGGATTCGAACCTGCGACCGCTCGGTTCGTAGCCGAGTACTCTATCCAGCTGAGCTATGAGTCCGTGTCTTGCCGCGCATTATAGGTCGCTGAAACATTTTTGCAAGAACTTTTTTCGTTTAATTTCAACTACTTAGCGTTCTTACTGTTTACAGCGGCCTAAGCGAATAATGGCGGTGAAGGGGGGATTCGAACCCCCGATACCCTTATGAGGTATACTCCCTTAGCAGGGGAGCGCCTTCGGCCACTCGGCCACCTCACCGCAACACGAGGCGAATATTAAAGAACCTCTTTCACCTTTGCAACCCTTTTTTTGAAAAAAACTTCAAAAGAATTAAAGGCTTGGCTCCTCGTCCTTCTCTTTCTTGATCCGCAGGTAGATTTCCTCGCGGTGCACAGCCACTTCTTTCGGGGCGCTGACGCCAATACGCACCTGGTTGCCTTTGACGCCAAGCACCGTCACGGTGATCTCGCCGTCTCCAATGATCAGGCTCTCGGCGCACCGGCGAGTCAGAATCAACATAGCTTTCTCCTTACGCAAAACATTCAGGGATAACAGTCTTTGGTATCGGGGGCCTGGTCGTGGACGACGACCCAGCCCTGGTTGCCCGCCCCGCAGCAGCGCGTGCGTGGCGAGCAGAAACGCGAAGGGCGCGGCAAGCCGCGCCCTTCCAGGCAGCGCCTTACTCGCCCTGTCGGGCAGGAGCGTCCAGTTCGAACGCGGTGTGCAGCGCGCGTACGGCCAGCTCCAGGTACTTCTCTTCGATCACGACCGACACCTTGATCTCGGAAGTGGAGATCATCTGGATGTTGATGCTCTCCTTGGCCAGGGCTTCGAACATGCGGCTGGCAACGCCCGCGTGGGAGCGCATGCCAACGCCAACGATGGAGACCTTGGCGATCTTGGTGTCGCCGATCACTTCACGGGCACCGATTTCGCGGGCAGTGTTTTCCAGCACGTTCTGCGCCTTCTCGTACTCGTTGCGGTGTACGGTGAAGGTGAAGTCGGTGGTGTTATCGTGCGCCACGTTCTGCACGATCATGTCGACCTCGATGTTCGAGGCGCTGATCGGGCCGAGGATCTTGAAGGCCACGCCCGGGGTGTCCGGCACGCCGCGAATGGTCAGCTTGGCTTCATCACGGTTGAAGGCGATACCGGAAATGATCGGCTGTTCCATGGATTCCTCTTCATCAATGGTAATGAGGGTACCCGGACCCTCCTTGAAGCTGTGCAGCACGCGCAGCGGGACGTTGTACTTGCCGGCGAACTCCACCGAACGGATCTGCAGCACCTTGGAACCGAGGCTGGCCATTTCCAGCATCTCCTCGAAGGTGATCTTCTCCAGGCGCTGTGCCTGCGGCACGACGCGCGGGTCAGTGGTGTAGACGCCATCGACGTCGGTGTAGATCTGGCACTCGTCAGCCTTGAGCGCCGCCGCCAGGGCTACGCCGGTGGTGTCGGAGCCGCCACGGCCAAGGGTGGTGATGCTGCCGTGCTCGTCGACACCCTGGAAACCTGCAACCACGACCACACGCCCTTCCTTGAGGTCGGCGCGAATCTTCTGGTCGTCGATCTGCAGGATGCGGGCTTTGTTGTGCGAGCTGTCGGTCAGAATGCGCACCTGGTTACCGGTGTAGGACACCGCTGGCACACCACGCTTGATCAAGGCCATGGTCAGCAGGGCAATGGTGACCTGCTCACCGGTCGACACGATCACATCCAGTTCACGCGGAACCGGCTGATCGGTGATCTGCTTGGCCAGATCGATCAGGCGATTGGTTTCACCGCTCATGGCCGACAGCACGACCACCAGGTCATCGCCCGCCTCACGGTGTTTCTTGACCTTTTCGGCTACCTGCTCGATCCGCTCGATGGAACCGACAGAGGTGCCGCCAAATTTCTGTACGATCAACGCCATTTCAATGGTGCCTCAGCCCATACAGGGCCCCAAAAAACAATCCAACATGAAGGAGCCGGCGATTAGACCGCCGGCCCCCTCATCTCAAAGTCCCTGCTCTGCGAACGGCACGGCCAGCGCCAGGGCCTGGTCCAGCGCAGCGACGTCGACGCCGCCACCCTGGGCCATGTCCGGACGGCCACCGCCCTTGCCACCCACTGCCGCAGCGGCTTGTTTCATCAGATCGCCAGCCTTGAGTTGGCTGGAGAGGTCCTTGGTCACGCCGGCCACCAGCACGACCTTGCCCTCATGCTCACTGCCCAGCAGGATCACTGCGTGGCCGAGCTTGTTCTTCAGCTGATCGACCAGGGCCAGCAAGGCCTTGCCATCCTGCCCATCCAGGCGAGCGGCAAGCACCTTGGCACCCTTGACCTCAACGGCCGCGTTGGAGAGATCATCCCCGGCGGCGCTGGCGGCTTTGGCCTGCAGCTGTTCCAGCTGCTTCTCCAGCTGACGGTTGCGCTCGAGCACCGCCGACAGCTTGTCGATCAGGTTGTCACGGTTACCCTTGACCAGTTGCGCGGCTTCCTTCACCTGCTCTTCAGCAGCGTTCAGGTAGGCCAGCGCAGCCGCGCCGGTAACCGCTTCGATACGACGCACCCCAGAGGCCACGCCGCCTTCGCTGATGATCTTGAACAGGCTGATATCGCCAGTGCGCTTGGCATGGATACCCCCGCACAGCTCCACCGAGAAGTCGCCACCCATGCTCAGCACGCGCACGGTATCGCCGTACTTCTCGCCGAACAGGGCCATGGCGCCTTTGCGCTTGGCGGTCTCGATGTCGGTCACCTCGGTCAGCACCTCGGTGTTGCGGCGCACTTCACGGTTGACGATGTCTTCCAGGGCCTTGATCTGCTCTGGCTTGACCGCTTCGAAGTGGCTGAAGTCGAAACGCAGGCGCTGGCTGTCGACCAGCGAGCCCTTCTGTTGTACGTGATCGCCCAGCACCTGGCGCAGCGCTTCGTGCAGCAGGTGAGTGGCGGAGTGGTTCAGCGAGGTGGCGTGCTGCACGTCGGCGTCGACCTTGGCCTCGACCTCGGCACCCACGCTCAATGCACCGCTGGCAACCACACCGTGGTGCAGGAAGGCACCGCCGGTCTTGGTGGTGTCGCGCACGTCAAAGCGCACGGCGCCGGCCTGCAAGAAGCCGCTGTCACCCACCTGGCCGCCGGACTCGGCGTAGAACGGCGTGCGGTCGAGGATCACCACGCCCTGCTCGCCTTCGCCCAACTGCTCGACGGCCTGGCCGTCCTTGTACAGGGCAATGACCTTGGCCTGGCCTTCGGTGGTGGTGTAGCCCAGGAAGTCCGTGGCGGTATCGACCTTGACCAGGCTGTTGTAGTCCATGCCGAAGGCGCTGGCAGAGCGTGCACGCTCTCGCTGAGCGTCCATTTCACGCTCAAAACCGGCTTCGTCGATGGTCAGCTCGCGCTCGCGGGCGATGTCGGCGGTCAGGTCCATGGGGAAGCCGTAGGTGTCGTACAGCTTGAACACCACGTCACCCGGCACCACGTCACCCTGCAGTTGCGCCAGGTCCTGCTCGAGGATGCGCAGGCCTTGCTCCAGGGTCTTGGCGAATTGCTCTTCTTCAGCCTTGAGCACGCGCTCGATATGCGCCTGCTGGCTCTTCAGCTCTGGGAAGGCTTCGCCCATCTCGGCCACCAGTGCGGCAACGATCTGGTAGAAGAAGCTGCCCTTGGCGCCCAGCTTGTTGCCGTGGCGGCAAGCGCGGCGAATGATGCGGCGCAGCACGTAGCCACGGCCTTCGTTGGACGGCAGCACGCCGTCTGCGATCAGGAAGCCGCACGAGCGGATATGATCGGCGACCACTTTCAGCGACGCCTGGCTGTCATTGCTGCAACCGATGGCCTTGGCCGCGGCGCTGAGCAGGTTCTGGAACAGGTCGATCTCGTAGTTCGAGTGAACGTGCTGCAGT
Source organism: Pseudomonas sp. B21-031 (assembly GCF_024748985.1). Classification (NCBI taxonomy): domain Bacteria; kingdom Pseudomonadati; phylum Pseudomonadota; class Gammaproteobacteria; order Pseudomonadales; family Pseudomonadaceae; genus Pseudomonas; species Pseudomonas sp. B21-031. The sequence goes on from NZ_CP087181.1 coordinate 4,327,936, forward strand.
ACCGCACTGACACGCTCCAGGCCCATGCCGGTGTCTACCGAGGGGGCTGGCAGCGGGTGCAGGACGCCATCGGCGGTGCGGTTGAACTGCATGAAGACGTTGTTCCAGATCTCGATGTAGCGGTCGCCGTCTTCTTCCGGCGAGCCGGGTGGGCCGCCCCAGATGTCGGCGCCGTGGTCGTAGAAGATCTCGGTGCAAGGGCCGCACGGGCCGGTATCGCCCATGGTCCAGAAGTTGTCGGACGCGTACGGGGCGCCTTTGTTGTCACCGATGCGCACCATGCGCTCGGCCGGCACGCCGATTTCCTTGGTCCAGATGTCGTACGCTTCGTCATCGGTGGCGTAGACGGTGACCCAGAGCTTTTCCTTCGGCAGGTTCAGCCACTTGTCCGAGGTCAGGAAGGTCCAGGCGTAGGTAATCGCGTCGCGCTTGAAATAGTCGCCGAAGCTGAAGTTGCCCAGCATCTCGAAGAACGTATGGTGACGCGCGGTGTAGCCGACGTTTTCCAGGTCGTTGTGCTTGCCACCGGCGCGTACGCATTTCTGGCTGCTGACGGCGCGGGTGTAGGCGCGCTTTTCCTGGCCGAGGAAGCAGTCCTTGAACTGGTTCATGCCGGCGTTGGTAAACAGCAGGGTCGGGTCATTGCCCGGGATCAGGGAGCTGGAGGCAACTCGGGTGTGTCCCTGCTCTTCGAAGAAGCGAAGGAAGGCTTCACGGATTTCTGCGCTTTTCATAGGTTCTTCCACGGAAACGGCGGCCCTGGTGGGCAAACGCGTCGACGAAACGACGGCAAAGGGCCGCATTATATCGGTCCTGCAAACTCGGTGCAGTGTGTTTATGCGATGGAAAACGTCGAATAGACGGTTTTCAGGCGGTTGCAAACGAAAATGACATGATCGGATGCTAATTGCAGCCTTTCGCCACTGGCAAGCCCATTACGGCCGAAGGGAAGGGAAAATGGAATAGACGGTGAATTAAAAGGTTTTCATGGTGAAACAGGATCCAATAATCCTGCATTTCCGGTAGGAGCAGCCTTGTGCTGCGAAGCGGCCAGTGTAAGCAGCGAGCATTCATTGTGCTTGCACTGGCCTCTTCGCAGCACAAGGCTGCTCCTACAAGGGCGGTATTCAGCCTAGGCGCTGGCCCGAATCCGGTACCACCAGAATTCCCGCGCGCAGCCCGTTTTTTACCTTGGGGTTAGGGAAGATGATCCGCGCGCCCTCCTCCTCGACCACCCAGCGCATTTCGGCCAGGTCTTCGGCCAGCAGGTAACCCTTGCTCAGCTCGGAGAAGTTTTCGATATCCGCCGGCAAGTGCAGGCGGAAGCCCTCGCTGTGCTTGATGATCTCGCGGGCGACGCTGAACAGTTTCAAGCCCTCCAGCGAGTCTTCAGTCTCAGGCTCGGTGCCTTCGATGATCTGGATCAGGCGCTCTTCCAGCTTGTCGAGGTTGACCTGCTCGTTCTGCCCAAACGGCCGCGCCTTACCAAGCTCCAGGGTGAACGCTTCGGCGTCGAGCTGCTCGTAGGTGAAGGCGCTGAAGGTAATGGACGACTTGCTCTGCAACAGCACGGCCTCCATACCCGCTGCGGCCAGGCGCGCCAGCTCCCGGCGGGAATGCTTGCGCCCTTCCTTGTAGGGGTACAGGGCAAACTGCTCGATCTTCGAGCCACGGATGGCGGTATGCAGGTCGTAATGCAAGCGGGGGCGGCCCAGCTTGCTGAAGAACACCCGGGCAAACTGCTCAAGCTCGGCGGCGCGCAGCGCCTCGAAACCACTGGACAGCTCGTGGCGACCATTGAACAGGCGGTTGATGTCCTGCTCGACGAAGCGCTCGCCCTTGCGGATGGCCGCCGGGTTGCCGAACAGGAACAACACCCGCGCACGCGGCTTGATCTTGCCATTGGCCACGCCATGCAACAGGCGCTCGAGCAACTCGATCGGCGCCGTTTCGTTACCATGGATACCGGCCGACAGCAGCAGGTCGAGCCCACTGTCCTCATGCTCGGGCGGGCGCACCTCAAGGGCACCCTCCCCCAGCCAGCGCAAACGCACGCCCTTGGGTGTAACTTGGGTCTTCTCGGCCGGTTCGTGATCGGTCAAGGTCAGCTCAAGCAATTTGCCGAGGGCGAGCATAGGCACTTCCTTAGTGGTGGTGGCCGCAATCAGGGCCATGGACGTGATCGTCGCCTTCAGCGGCTTCAGCCAGCTCCATTTCCAGCTGCAGGCTGACCAGGTTGGTGGCCATCGGGCGCAGCAGCAGGTTGGCATACTCGGTGTCGTTTTCATCGACATCCACGCCAATCAGCAACTGGCCGCGGCCGTCCTGCTGAATCCACACTTCCTTGCCTTGCCAGACCACAGCAAAACGGGTGCAGGAGGTTTCCAGCTGGGTGCCGTCTTCGTCTTCGAGGATCAGGCGCAGGGCATCGGTCATTACTTAGTCTCTCTTCAAGGTTGGCGTTGGAACGGATAGACCGAACCCAACTTCAGAATCTGGGTCAACTCATCCAGTGCCGTACGGCATTCGACCAGCAGTTGCGGATCGGCCAGCTCCGCTTCGCCAAGGCGATCGCGGTAATGCTTGTCGACCCATTGCAGCAGGGTGTCGTACAGCGGCGCGGTCATGATAACGCCTGGATTCACCGCCGCCAGTTCCGATTCCTTCAATGCCACGCGCAGACGCAGGCAAGCAGGGCCTCCGCCGTTCTGCATGCTCTGCTTGAGGTCGAACACTTTGACCTCCTTGACCGGGCCGCCCTGCTGGGTCAGTTGCTCCAGGTAGGCCCAGACGCGCTCGTTACTGCGGCACTCTTCCGGCACTACCAGCAGCATGGAGCCGTCGTCACGGCTGAGCAGCTGGCTGTTGAACAGGTACGAACGCACGGCGTCGTCTACTGCCACCGCCGCACGCGGCACACGGATGGCCTGGAAGTTGCCGCCCTTGTTGGCCAGTTTAGCTTGCAGCTGGCCAAGCACCGCATCGGTCTCGAGGAAGGCGTCCTCGTGGTAGAACAGCACCTCGCCGTTGCCCACCGAAATCACGTCGTTGTGGAACACGCCCTGGTCGATCACTGCCGGGTTCTGTTGAGCGTAGACCACGCCGTCGTCGCGCAGGCCGTGCAGCCGCACCACGGCCTGGGACGCCTCCAGGGTTTGCCGCGCCGGGTACTTCTGCGGCGCAGGGTAGCGGCTGTCGAAGGCGCTGCGGCCGTAGACGAAGAATTCGACGCCCGCCTCGCCATAGCTGCGGCAGAAGCGAGTGTGGTTGGCCGCACCCTCGTCACCGAACTGCGCCACCGCCGGCAATGCCTCGTGGTGGGCGAAGTGCTTGGCATCGGCGAACATCGCCCCCAGCACACGGCTGGTGGTCGGGTGCTCGATGCTGCGGTGGTATTTGCAGTTGAGGTTGGCAGCGGTGAAATGCACGCGGCCATCGGCGGTGTCGGCGCTGGGGCTGACCGTGGCAGCGTTGGCCACCCACATGCTCGAGGCCGAGCAGCTGGCCACCAGCAACGGCATGGCCTGCTTGGCGGCGCGCTGGATCACTTCGGCATCGCTGCCAGAGAAGCCCAGGCGGCGCAGCGCCGCTACGTCCGGGCGCTCCTGCGGGGCCAGCACGCCCTGCTTGAAGCCCATGTCGGCCAAGGCCTTCATCTTTGCCAAGCCCTGGCGCGCCGCTTCACGCGGATTGGACGCCTGCTGGCTGTTGCTTTGCGAAGCCACATTGCCGTAAGACAAGCCGCCATAGTTGTGGGTAGGCCCCACCAGGCCATCAAAATTCACTTCATAGGATTTCATCGGCTAGGCTCCGAGACCGTTTGTTATAGGGTGACGCCCGGCGTCAAGGTTGCCGGCAAGGCGAGGCTGGCGGTCTCCAGCGAAGCCACGGGGTAAGCGCAGTAGTCGGCCGCGTAATAGGCGCTGGCGCGATGGTTGCCGCTGTTGCCGACACCCCCGAACGGGGCACTGCTGGCGGCGCCGGTCAACTGTTTGTTCCAGTTGACGATGCCCGCCCGGCTGCGCAGCCAGAAGTACTGGTAACGGGCGCGGGAGTCGGACAGCAGCCCGGCGGCCAGGCCGTACTGGGTGTTGTTGGCCTCATCGATGGCGGCATCGAAATCGGCGTAGCGAATCACCTGCAGCAACGGGCCGAAGAACTCTTCGTCCGGGCGATCAGCAACGGTGCTGACATCGAGAATGCCCGGTGTCAGCAACGCGGCATCGGCCTCGGGCTGGGTCATTTCCAGCAACTTCAAGGCGCCCTTGCCCACCAGCTCGGCCTGGGCTGCGATCAGCGCCTGTGCTGCCTGCAGCGAAATCACCGAACCCATGAACGGCGCTGGCTGCTGGTCGAAAGCGCCAACGGTGATGCTTTTGCACACCTCGACCAGCCGTGTGATCAACGAATCGCCCCATGCCCCTTGCGGCACCAGCAGGCGTCGCGCACAGGTGCAGCGCTGGCCAGCAGAAATGAAGGCCGACTGGATGATGGTGTACACCGCGGCGTCCAGGTCCTTGACCTCGTCCACCAGCAACGGGTTGTTGCCGCCCATCTCCAGCGCGAGGATCTTGTCCGGGCGCCCGGCGAACTGCTGGTGCAACAGGTTGCCAGTGCGGCTGGAGCCGGTGAAGAACAACCCGTCGATACCCGGGTTGGCCGCCAGCGCCACGCCTGTTTCACGCGCGCCCTGGACCAGGTTGAGCACCCCGGCAGGCAGGCCAGCAGCGATCCAGCAGTTGACCGTCAGTTCGGCCACCTTGGGCGTCAGTTCGCTGGGTTTGAAGACAACGCAGTTACCCGCCAGCAGGGCCGGCACGATGTGCCCATTGGGCAAGTGGCCGGGGAAGTTGTAGGGCCCGAACACCGCCACCACACCGTGGGGCTTGTGCCGCAGCACGGCTGTGGCATCGGCCAGTGGGCCGCTTTTTTCACCGGTGCGCTCGCGGTAGCTCTGTACCGAGATCGCCACCTTGTTGATCATGCTGGTGACTTCGGTCGCCGATTCCCACAGCGGCTTGCCGGTTTCTTCGCCAATGCAGTGCGCCAGCGCTTCGGCATGCTGCTTCAGCTGTTCGGCGAACTTTTCCAGCACATCGATACGTGCCTCCAGGCTCAACTGTGCCCAGGCCGGAAAGGTCTGGCGCGCAGCCTTCACGGCAGCGTCAACCTGGCTGGCGTCGGCGCCCTGCCCGTCCCAGACAACGGCCTGGGTCACGGGGTTGAGCGATTGCAGGGGGGCTCCCTGGCCGGCCTGCCAGTGGCCGGCGATGTAATGCGTGGTCATTTACTGGGCCTCCCGGCTTGCCGACAGCGGCACGGCACGCACGTTGTCGCCAGCCCCCATGCGCAGGCGTTTGGCGGTCAGCGGGTCGACCACCAACGTGCCAGCCGCCAGGCGTGCAGGCGCGGCCGTGATGCGGCAGTCGTCGCGTTTGCGGTTGTGGATGATGTAAGGGGTGGCGTCATCGCCCGGGGTACCGACCGCCAACACCAGGGTCTGGCTTTCGCGCACGGCGCGAATCTTGGCGGTCTCGCACTCGATGGCCGGGCCTGCGTCGAAGATGTCGACATAGCCCTGGTAGTTGAAACCTTCCTGCTTGAGCATGGCCAGCGCAGGCTCGGTGTCGGTGTGCACTCGCCCAATCACGTTGCGCGCGGCTTCGGAGAGGAAGCAGGTGTACAGCGGGAACTTGGGCATCAGCTCGGCGATGAACGACTTGTTACCCACCCCGGTCAGGTAGTCGGCCTGGCTGAACTCCATCTTGAAGAAGTGCCGGCCCAGGCTTTCCCAGAACGGCGAACGGCCCTGCTCGTCGGACATGCCGCGCATCTCGGCAATGATCTTCTTGCCGAACAGCTCCGGGAACTCGGCGATGAACAACATCCGCGCCCGCGACAGCAAGCGGCCATTGAGGCCGGAACGGTAGTCACTGCGCAAAAACAACGAGCACAGCTCGGAGTTGCCGGTCAGGTCGTTGGCCAGGAACAGGGTGGGGATCTCGCGGTAGATGTTCAGCTCCTGCGAGGCGCTGACGGTGAGCCCGACCCGGTAGTTGTACCAAGGCTCACGCAGGCCGACGGCCCCGGCGATGGCGCTGATGCCCACCACCAGGCCCTCGTCGTTTTCCAGCACGAACAGGTAGTCGGTGTCGCCCCGCTCGGCCTCGCCACGGAAGCTCTTTTCGGCCCAGCCCACGCGATGCCCAAGGCGCTCTTCGTTGGCTGGCAGCGTGGTCAGCCCGGTGGTACCGGTGCTGCGAGCCAATTCGATCAGCGCGGGTAAATCGCTGCTGCGTACGGGACGAACGATCATGCTATCTCCTTGAGCGGCGACCTCTGCCACCGCGAAACGCTTCGTTTCGAGCTTGCTGTTTCGAGCTGCCTGCGCAGGCTCACGCCTTAGACGGCAACCAGCCGCACGCTTGCACCCTCACCGACACCCAGGGCCTCGGCTGCGTCACGCCCCAGGCTGACCGGCTTGCCGGGCACCCAGTCGAGTTCCAGCAACACCGCGCGGTAGTCCTGCAACTGGCCGTTGCACACCAGGTACGGGCGCCCACCCTTCGCCGGGGCCTCCTCCAGCTTGACCGGTACTACACGGCTCTGGGCAATCGAGCGGATGCCCGAAGCCCGTGCGTGCAAGGTCGGCCCGCCGTCGAAGATGTCGATGTAGTGTTCTGTCTCGAAGCCTTCACGCATCAGGATGTCGAAGGTGATCTGCGCGCGCGGATGCACCTGGCCCATGGCCTCCTGGGCTTCGTCGGGCAGCAGCGGCACGTAGATTGGGTAGTGCGGCATCAGTTCGGCCAGGAAGGTACGGCTCTTCAGCCCGCACAGGCGCTCGGCATGGGCGTAGTTGAGGTCGAAGAAGTTGCGGCCTATGGCATCCCAGAAAGGCGACTCGCCCTGATCGTCGCTGTAGCCCACGATCTCGGTCACCACCGAATCGGCAAAACGCTCCGGGTGCGAGGCCATGAACAGCAGGCGGCCGCGCGAGTTGAGCTCGGCCCAGCCGCTGCCGACCAATTCGGGCAGTACATAGAAGCTGGTCAGCAAGCTGTTGCCAGTCAGGTCGTGGCACAGCGAGAGGACGTGGATCTTGTTGTGGATCTTCAGCTCGCGCGAGGCGTGCACGAAGGTCTCGTTACGGAAACTGTAGAACGGCTCGGAGTAACCGGCCGAGGCGACGATGGCCGAGCAGCCGGCAAGCTTGCCGGTGTCGCTGTCTTCGAGCACGAAGAAGTAGCTTTCTTCGCCGTTGAAGCTGACCTCGGCGGCGAAGGAGGTTTCCGACGCGGCGATCTTGTCGCCCAGACGGGCAGTATCGTCCGGCAGCGAGGTGACACCAATGGGGCTGTCGGCAGCCATGCGCTGCACTTCGTTCAGGTCAGCCATTTGCGCGGGGCGCATCACCAGCATGGTGTCACTCCTTTGGTAAAGCGGGCCGTTCGTGACGGCACGAAAAAACGGCGGGCGCGTGATTGAAACGGCAAGCACGCGCCCGCACTGGAATTCAGCTATCGCCGGCCCGCAAAGGGCCGGCGAAGGGACCGCAGGCCAATCAGCCTTGGGTCAGTTTGGCCACGGCGCGCTCGAAGCGGTTCAGGCCTTCATCGATGTCGGCGTCTTCAACCACCAGGCTAGGCGCGAAACGCACCACATCCGGGCCGGCTTGCAGCACCATCACACCTTCTTTCTCGGCGGCGTTGAGCACGTCCTTGGCCTTGCCTTGCCAGGCGTCGGTCAGCACGCAACCGATCAGCAGGCCGACGCCACGCACCTGGGAGAACAGGCCGTACTGCTGGCCGATCTCCTCCAGACGGGTTTTGAAGCGTGTGTGCTTGGCCTTGATGCCGGCCAGGGTTTCAGGGGTGTTGATCACGTCCAGCACGGCGCAGGCAACAGCGCAACCCAGTGGGTTACCGCCATAGGTGGTGCCGTGGGTGCCGACGGCCAGGTGTTTTGCCAGCTCGGTGGTAGTCAGCATGGCGCCGATCGGGAAACCGCCGCCCAGGCTCTTGGCGCTGGTCAGGATGTCCGGTGTCACACCGTAGTGCTGGTAGGCGTACAGCGAACCGGTACGGCCAACGCCGGTCTGCACTTCGTCGAAGATGAGCAGGGCATTGTGCTCATCGCACAGCTTGCGTGCGCCTTCCAGGTACGCCTTGTCGGCCGGGACCACACCACTTTCGCCCTGGATCGGTTCGATCACCACGGCGCAGGTCTTGTCGGAAATCTGTGCTTTCAGTGCTTCCAGGTCGTTGTACGGCACATGGCTGATGCCGGTGATCTTCGGCCCGAAGCCATCGGAGTACTTCGGCTGGCCACCGACGCTGACGGTGAACAGGGTACGCCCGTGGAAGCTGTTCACGGTGGCGATGATTTCGTGCTTTTCAGGGCCGAAGCGGTCATGGGCCACGCGACGGGCCAGCTTGAAAGCGGCCTCGTTGGACTCGGCACCGGAGTTACAGAAGAAGGCACGGTCGGCAAAGGTCGCGTCTACCAGCTTGTGCGCCAGGCGCAGGGCCGGCTCGTTGGTGAAGACGTTGGACACGTGCCAGAGGGTGTTGGCCTGCTCGGTCAGCGCCTTGACCAGTGCCGGATGGCAGTGACCCAGGGCATTGACGGCGATACCGCCAGCAAAGTCGATCAGCTCGCGACCCGACTGGTCCCAAACCCGGGAACCCTCGCCTCGGACAGGAATGAAGGCCGCCGGCGAATAGTTGGGAACCATGACCTGGTCGAAATCGGCACGTTGCACCGGGGCTTGCTCAACGGACATCTGAGTCTCCTGAAGAGGAACGCTGGCCTGGAAGTGGCGAGCGATGGGGGGATTGTAAGGACTGATCAGCGCCTGTCCTTGCGGCCAAGCGACAACTTGTTACAGCGCAAAACCCTGTTTTACCCAGGCTTTCGGCAATGCGACAAACACTGTCGCAATCGCGCAGTGTAACGGGAGTGGATGGCTGGGTGAACGGGTGTAGGGCGATGATGTGGCGGTGGCGCGGAAATCGAGCGCCGCCCGCGCGGCGCTTCGCAGCACAAGGCTGCTCCCACATCTGTTTCGGGCCAATGAGTCCTGAGGCAGAGGCGCGCGGCCCTTTTGGCGTCCACCTCGATATCGTGTGGAACAAACAAGGCGGTCGCGCGCGTAGGTACAGGCGTAACTGGCCCGAAACAGATGTAGGAGCAGCCTTGTGCTGCGAAGCGCCGCGCGGGCGGCGCTCGATTTCGGCGCCACCATCACCCCCAAGGCATTCGCCCGAACCCAACCAGAATCTCAGCCCTTTTCAGCCGGCGCCGAGCTCAACTCGAACGGGCTGCTGTTACGCCGCTGGTTGCGATCTTCCCGCGGCGTCGCGCCAAAGAAATTGCGGTAGGCACTGGAAAAATGCGGCCCGGAAGAGAACCCGCACGACAAGCCGATCTGGATGATCGACTTGCTGGTCTGCATCAGCATCTGCCGCGCCTTGTTCAGCCGCAGCTCGAGGTAATACTGGCTAGGTACGCGGTTCAGGTACTGCTTGAAGATCCGCTCCAACTGCCGACGCGACACGCACACATGCTGGGCGATCTCGTCGGTGGTCAGCGGCTCTTCAATGTTGGCTTCCATCAGCAGCACAGCCTGGGTCAGTTTGGGGTGGCTGGAGCCCAAGCGGTTTTGCAACGGAATGCGCTGACGCTCGCCACCCTCGCGAATGCGTTCGACCACCAGCTCCTCGGACACCGCTCCCGCCAACTCCGCGCCATGGTCACGCGCCAGCACGGCCAGCAACAGGTCGGTCACCGCCATGCCACCACAGGCGGTCAGGCGGTCGCGGTCCCAGTCGAACAGATGGCTGGTGGCGATGACCTTGGGGAAGCGCTCGGCAAAATCATCCTGCCAGCGCCAGTGCACCGCCGCGCGGTACCCGTCGAGCAGGCCAAGCTGCGCCAGCGGATACACGCCGGCAGACAAGCCACCGATCATGCAACCACTGCGCGCCAGTTGCTTGAGCGCGGTGGACAGCACCGAACCCACAGCCTGCGGCGGCTCATCGGCCAGCAACAAGAGCTTCTGGCACCCTTCTAGGCGGCCATTCCACGGCTCGCCTGGCAAGCGCCAAGCGCCCTCCACCGCCGGCTCGGCCTGCAGAAACGCCAAGTCGTAGACCACATCCGGATGCACCCGCTGGGCCACCTGCAACACTTCCTCGGCCAGCGCCAGGGTCAAGGGCTTGGTGCTGGGCCAGATGAGAAAACCGATTCGCTGGGTGGTCATAGGGTGCGGTCCGAAACCTTGGGGGCGTTCACGTCAGTGGCACAGGGTCAGGCTGCGCTCGCTGCGCAGCATGCCCTATTCTGGTGCAAAAATGCAGCCTACTTTACTTGAGGCTGCCGGAGAGGAATTGCTTTAGCCGCTCCGATTGCGGGTTAGCCAGCACCTCGCGCGGGCAGCCGGTCTCTTCGACCAGGCCCTTGTGCAGGAACACCAACTGGTTCGACACCTCGCGGGCAAAGCCCATCTCGTGTGTCACCACCACCATCGTCCGGCCTTCCTGGGCCAGCGCCTGCATGACCTTGAGCACATCGCCCACCAACTCGGGATCGAGGGCCGAGGTCGGCTCGTCGAACAGCATCACCTCAGGCTCGACGGCCAGGGCACGGGCAATCGCCACCCGCTGCTGCTCACCACCGGACATATGCCCCGGGAAGGCATCCTTGCGGTGGGCCACACCGACCTTGGCCAGGTAGTACTCAGCCTTTTCCAGGGCCTCTTTCTTGCTCACCCCGAGCACGTGCACGGGGGCTTCGATGACGTTCTCCAACGCGGTCATGTGCGACCACAGGTTGAAATGCTGGAACACCATCGACAGGCGCGAGCGCATGCGCTGCAACTGGCGCGCGTCGGCCGCCTTGAGCGCGCCATCCTTGCCGGCAACCAGTTTCAGCTCTTCGTTGTTGAGCAGAATCTTGCCCGCGTGGGGCTGCTCCAGCAGGTTGATGCAGCGCAGGAAGGTCGACTTGCCCGAACCGCTGGAGCCGATGATGCTGATCACATCGCCTGCCTTGGCCGCCAGGGACACGCCCTTGAGCACTTCATGGCTGCCATAGCGCTTGTGCAGGTCTTGGACTTCGAGTTTGTACATGCTGTCGATTCTCACAAAGCGGTCAGTGCTTGCGCGGCGCCAGGTAGCCGAGCCAGCGGCGTTCGGCCATCTTGAACAGGCGCACCAGGATGAAGGTCAGGCACAGGTAGAACACGCCCGCCGTGATGTAGGCCTCGAAAGGCAGGTAGTACTGGGCATTGACCGTGCGCGCCGCACCCGTGATGTCGATCAGAGTGACGATCGACGCCAGGCTGGTGGTCTGCAGCATCATGATCACTTCGTTGCTGTACTGCGGCAATGCCCGGCGCAAGGCCGAGGGAAGCAGAATGCGGCGGTACATCTTGAAGCGCGACATGCCCATGGCCTTGGCCGCTTCGATCTCGCCATGGGGCGTGGCCTTGAGGCTGCCGGCGATGATTTCTGCGGTGTAGGCACTGGTGTTGACGGCAAAGGCCAGGCAAGCGCAGAAGGTCGCACTGGACAGCAGCGGCCAGAAGATGCTCTCGCGCACCGCTTCGAACTGGGCCAGGCCGTAGTAGATCAGGAACAACTGCACCAGCATCGGCGTACCGCGGATCACATAGGTATACAGCCAGGCGGTGAGGTTCACCAGCGGCTGCTTGGACACCCGCATCAGCCCCAGCGGAATCGCCGCGAGCAAACCGAACAACAGCGACAGCGCCAGTAGCTTCAGGGTGGTCAGCAACCCGCCCAAGTACAGCGGCATGGCCTCCCACACCACGTTGTAGTCGAAGATCATAGTTCAACCACCTTGACGCCTACCGAGTAGCGTTTTTCAAGATACTTCAGCGCCAGCAGCGAAACACTGGTCAGCACCAGGTACAGGGCCGCCACCGCCAGGAAGAAGGTGAAGGGTTCACGGGTGGCGTCCGCTGCCTGCTTGGCCTTGAACATCATGTCCTGCAGGCCGACCACCGAGATCAGCGCCGTGGCCTTGGTCAGCACCAGCCAGTTGTTGGTGAAGCCCGGGATGGCCAGGCGGATCATCTGCGGCACCTGGATGCGGAAGAACACCTGACGGTTGCTCATGCCGTAAGCCACGCCGGCTTCGGCCTGGCCCTTAGGGATGCCGAGGAAGGCGCCGCGGAAGGTTTCCGACAGGTAGGCGCCAAAAATGAAGCCCAAGGTCCCGATACCCGCCGCCAGCGGATTCAGGTCGATGTAGTCTTCGTAACCGAGCAGCGGTGCCACCCGGTTGATGATGTCCTGCCCGCCGTAGAAGATCAGCAGGATCAGTACCAAGTCCGGAATACCACGGATGACCGTGGCATACATATCGCCCAGCCAAGCCAGCCAGCGCACCGGCGACAAGCGCAGCGCCACACCGATCAGGCCGAGCACGATGGCCAGGGCCATCGACGACAGGGCGAGCTGCAGCGTCAGCCACGCCCCGTCGAGGATGACTGCCCCGTAGCCTTTCAACATGATGAGGTCCTCGACCTAGAGAATGAAAAATGGTGCAAACCTCAGAGCCTCTGCTGTTTGCACCATTGCACAGGTTTAACCCGACGTCTTACTTCGAGTCTGGACCGTAGATATCGAAATTGAAGTACTTGGCTTCGATTTGTTTGTACTTGCCGTTGGCACGGATGGCGTCGATGGCCGCGTTGATGCGGTCGACGTTGGCCTTGTCGCCCTTGCGCACGGCGATGCCGATGCCGTCACCGAAGTACTTGGCGTCGGTGAATGCTGGGCCTACGAACGCGAAGCCTTTGCCAGCGTCGGTCTTCAGGAAGCCATCTTCCAGCAGGGTGGCGTCAGCCACGGTGCCATCGAGGCGACCGGCCGCGACATCCAGGTAGATTTCGTTCTGGGTGCCGTAAGGGACCACGGTGGCACCTTTGGCGCCCAGCACTTCCTTGGCGAAGCGGTCATGGATCGAGCCACGCTGCACGCCGATCTTCTTGCCCTGCAGTTCGTTGAGGCTGTCGCTGACGGTGGTGCCTTCCTTCATGACCAGGCGCGCTGGGGTCAGGTAGTAGCGCTTGGTGAAGTCGACCGATTTCTTGCGGTCTTCGGTGATCGACATCGACGACAGGATAGCGTCGATCTTGCGCACCTTCAGCGCCGGGATCAGGCCGTCGAACTCTTGCTCGACCCAGGTGCACTTGGCTTTCATCTCTTCACACAGGGCATTGCCGATGTCGTAGTCGAAACCGGCGATGCTGCCGTCGGGCTGCTTGAAGGCGAAGGGTGGATAAGCGGCCTCGATACCGATTTTCAACGGTTTTTCATCGGCCTGCGACACCAGGGAAAACACGGACAGCGCCAGGGCGCCAAGCAGTGCGAGCTTCTTCATCAGGTAACTCCATCGGTACGGGGCAATACAAGGCAGGGTAACAACTGCCCGATATGCGAATGGGTACAACGCGAGCCGCGCAGGGTTCGACCAAGGCCGCAGACCACGAGCGAGTGAGTGGCATTTTAACGACAGCCCGGTAGTCGATATTTCTTCAAAGCGACAACTACTTACAGAAGCGCTTGAAACCACTGCGGGCGATGTTGACAGCCATTGCAAAACATGCAAAGGCACAAGGAAAATAACCTATAGACCTAGCAATTACTGGGCCTATTATTCGCAAAGCCTTGTACGACGGCAAGTGTAGCGTGCTGTGTTGCAGAAAATGGCTCAGCAAACGCACCGAAACGGGTCATGACTGTTTCCGCTCGCCCCGCGCCTGTGCGTAATCGGTGACAGAAGAGTTACCGATGAATGTCGGGTAACAGTAAAGCAAAAAACCCCGCCGGTTGCCCGTGCGGGGTTTCTACTTGGAGGGGACTGCGCTGCAGTCCAATCGCCGGCAAGCCGGCTCCCACAGGTTCGGCGGTACTCCTGAAAACTCTGCGCCCCCTGTGGGAGCCGGCTTGCCGGCGATAGGGCTGCAAGGCAGCCCCGCTCATAGCATCAGGCCGTAGCCAGGTTCATGGCCTTGTGCGTGTCGATCAGATGCTGCACCACACCTGGGTCGGCCAGGGTCGAGATATCGCCCAGCGAACCGTATTCCGCCGTGGCGATCTTGCGCAGGATACGCCGCATGATCTTGCCCGAGCGCGTCTTCGGTAGCCCTGGCGCCCACTGGATCACATCCGGCGAGGCAATCGGGCCGATCTCCTTGCGTACCCAGTTCTTCAGCTCCAGACGCAATTGCTCGCTAGGCTCCACGCCGGCATTGAGGGTGACATAGACATAGATACCCTGGCCCTTGATGTCGTGCGGCACGCCCACCACAGCCGCTTCGGCGACCTTGGAATGGGCAACCATGGCGCTTTCGATCTCGGCAGTCCCCATCCGGTGGCCAGACACGTTGAGCACGTCGTCCACACGCCCGGTGATCCAGTAGTAGCCATCCTCGTCGCGGCGCGCGCCGTCGCCGGTGAAGTACATGCCCCGGAAGGTCTTGAAGTAGGTGTCGACGAAGCGGTCGTGGTCGCCATACAGCGAGCGCGACTGGCCCGGCCAGGAGTCGAGAATCACCAGGTTGCCTTCGGCAGCGCCATCGATCAGGTTGCCCAGGTTATCCACCAGTGCCGGCACCACGCCGAAGAACGGACGGGTCGCCGAACCCGGCTTGAGGCCAGTGGCGCCCGGCAGTGGGCTGATCAGGATGCCGCCGGTCTCGGTCTGCCACCAGGTGTCGACGATCGGGCAGCGCTCCTTGCCGACGGTCTTGTAGTACCAATTCCACGCTTCGGGGTTGATCGGCTCGCCGACCGAACCCAACAGGCGCAGGCTGGACCCATCAGCACCCTCTACCGCAGCCTGCCCTTCGGCCATCATGGCGCGGATTGCGGTCGGTGCGGTGTAGAGGATATTGACCTTGTGCTTGTCGACGATCTTCGACACACGGGTGATGTCCGGGTAGTTCGGCACGCCTTCGAACAGCAAGGTGGTGGCGCCGTTGGCCAGCGGGCCGTAGACGATGTAGCTGTGGCCGGTGACCCAGCCAACGTCGGCGGTGCACCAGTAGACTTCACCTGGGCGATAGTCGAACACGCGCTCGTGGGTCAGCGCGGCGTAAACCAGGTAACCCCCGGTGGTGTGCAGCACGCCCTTTGGCTTGCCGGTGGAGCCGGAGGTGTAAAGGATAAACAGCGCTTCCTCAGCGCCCATCTCTTTCGGCGCGCAGTGGCTGGAGGCCACTTTCATCAGGTCTTCGTACCAGATGTCGCGGTGTTGGTGCCAAGCGATATCGCCACCGGTGCGCTTGCACACGATGATCTTCTGCACGCTGCTGGTCTCAGGGTTGGTCAGCGCCAGGTCGACGTTGCCTTTGAGCGGCGTACGGCGCCCGCCACGCACACCTTCGTCGGCGGTGATCACCACCTTGGACTTGCAGTCGATGATTCGGCCAGCCAACGCCTCAGGGGAGAAGCCACCGAACACCACCGAGTGGATTGCACCGATGCGGGCGCAGGCCAGCATGGCGACCACGGCCTCGGGGATCATCGGCATATAGATAGTCACCACATCGCCACGGTGCACGTCTTGGCCGCGCAGGGCGTTGGCGAACTTGCAGACCTGCTCGTGGAGCTCGCGGTAGGTGATGTTGCGGTGCTCGGAAGGGTCGTCGCCCTCCCAGATGATCGCCAGTTGGTCGCCACGCTCTTCAAGGTGACGGTCCAGGCAGTTGGAGGAAACGTTCAGAGTGCCGTCAGCAAACCACTTGATATCGACATGGTGGTCATCGAACGAGGTCTGCTTGACCTTGGTGAACGGCTTGATCCAGTCGAGACGCTGGGCCTGCTCGCGCCAGAAGCCGTCCGGGTTGATCACCGATTGCTGGTACATGGCCTTGTAGGTGGCCTCGTCGGTCAGGGTAGTGGCCGCAACCTCGGGACGAACGGGATACAGTGGAGCCGCACTCATCTGTGTTACCTCGGTGTAATAGTTGTTTTTGTATGGAACCGTTTGTAACTGTACCAGAGCGGCAAAAGCCATTCGACGTTGGTAGTAAAGCCGCGGATTTTGGTACTGACGTACGAGCAAAGCGCTCTAGCACGCGGCTCGCAGCCCAGGGCACAAAGAATCGCGGTTTTTTTCGCGTGATTGTTACAGATTCTGTCAAAACACTTTATCAAAAGTCCCACTGTTTCAGCGGTTGCCACCCCCCTAGAATTCATCTCGCCAACAACGGCAAGGCGATTAACTTCTGGCAACAGCCCCCACGAAGGCAAGCGTTAATCACCCGCTAAATCCCGATCGTTAAAACTAGCAGTCCTCGCGGCGCCACAAGCGCCGCGCACCCCCTCACGACCTTAGACAGGTAAATAGAAAATGAAAGCGTTACTGGCATTGGTACTTGGCAGTCTTTGCGGCGCGGCCATGGCCGGCGAAGCAAACGATGCCGAGCAGATTCCGGTTGAACAGTACAGTTACTCGCAGCACTTGGACATTGCCCGCGTCATCTCCATGAGCGAAGTGCCCAACGTCTGTGAAGTCGTGCCCGCCCGCATGACCTACGAGGACTCCCAGGGCCAAAAGCACATTCTTGAATACCGCGTGATGGGGAACGGTTGCTCTAACGGCTAACCCTTGAGATTGGGGCCCCGCTGGGGCCCTTCGCGGGTTTACCCGCGAACGAATAAACCCCGTCGGCTGGCTTTATTCAGTTGACTTGCCTAACGCATAATCCCGCAACTTATTGGCAATCGTGGTGTGCGAAACACCCAATCTTTTGCCCAGTGCACGACTACTTGTATATTCCCCCATCAAACTTTCCAGCACGGCTTTTTCAAAACGG
This sequence comes from Pseudomonas sp. B21-031, assembly GCF_024748985.1. NCBI lineage: Bacteria > Pseudomonadati > Pseudomonadota > Gammaproteobacteria > Pseudomonadales > Pseudomonadaceae > Pseudomonas > Pseudomonas sp. B21-031. Next base: position 4,344,791 of record NZ_CP087181.1, read on the forward strand.
CCGACAATCTGTGAAAGGTCCCCTTCCAATGAAAACTCCCCCAACGGTTGCCGCACACCGTAGTCCGGCAAACGTATATGTTCACTTTTAACTACTCCGCCTTCACATAACGAAACCGCCTGGAACAATACGTTTTCCAGTTGCCGTACGTTGCCTGGCCAGTGGTACTGGCTTAGTTTATCCATCGCGGCCGGCAATAACCGTGGCAAGGCGCAGCCGATCTGCCGGCTGGCCTGGTCGAGAAAGTGCTGCACCAAGCCTTCCAGCCCGTCCATGCACTCACGCAATGGCGGAATGTGCAGCGACAGCACGTTGAGGCGGTGGTACAGGTCCTGGCGGAACTCACCGCGCGCGCACAGCTCGGACAAATCCACCTGGGTGGCGCAGATCACCCGCACATCCAGGTACACCTCTTCATCACTGCCTACGCGGCGAAAGCAACCGTCCTGCAGAAAGCGCAGCAGTTTCACCTGCAAACGCGGGCTCATCTCCCCTACCCCATCAAGAAACAGCGTGCCGCCGGCCGTCAGCTCCAACAGGCCCAGCTTGCCCTCAGCCCGCGCGCCCTCGAAAGCACCCGGCCCGTAGCCGAACAGCTCGGTCTCGGCCATGGACTCTGGCAACCCCGCACAGTTGAGCGCCATGAGCGGCGACTGCCCACGCGGGCTGGCCAGGTGGCAGGCACGTGCCAGCAACTCCTTGCCGGTGCCGGTCTCCCCTTCGATCAGCAAAGGGGCATCCAAGGGCGCCATGCGCCGTGCCTCGCGCACCACCGCCGCCATCACCCGCGAGCTCTGGAAGATACTGTCAAAACCGCGCAGCTCCTGCTTGCGCACGTTGTAGATGCGCTCACCGATACGGTCGGCGCGGTGCAAGGTCAGCACCGCGCCGGCCAGCGCCTCGCTGTCGTCATGCTCGGACTGCAAGGGGGCGATGTCGGCGAGAAACACATCCCCTTTCACCTTGACCCGCAGGCCATTGATACGCGACTTGTTGGCGCGCACCAACTCGGGCAGGTCGAAGTCTTCCACATAACGCGCCAGCGGCATGCCCGGCACCTCGTCGACGCGCACCCCGAGCAACTGCGCCGCAGTGCGGTTGGCGGCGACGATGCTGCCGCCCATGTCGATCGACAGCACCGGAAAGTCCAACGCACCCAGCAACGCGTTCAGCTCCATGTGCCGGCGCTCGCTAGGCATCAAGCCGACGCGCTTGACGCCGAACACCCCGGCAATGGCTTCGAACTTGGGCCGCAGCGCCTGAAACTGCAGGTTGATCAGGTTCGGGCAGTGCAAGTAGATGGCGTTGCCATGGTCGCCGCCCACCTCACCACGCAGCACGTTGATGCCGTACTCCACCAACAGGTTGAGGATGTCGCGAAGGATGCCGATGCGGTTCTGGCAATGCACTTTGATACGCATGAACGCTCTCGAAGCGCCGAAGTTTTTCAACCGGACGCAGAAAATTCGTAAAGATAAGCTGACAAAAACCGGTAAACCATCAGCCCTTTGCCCCGGATTTTCCGACACCTACGCCTTTTTGTAAAATTATCGTTACGAACCAGGGCCGATCCTGGACGGGGGTGGCCCCCCTACCCCCGTGCAAATCGGCCAATGAGGGGATATTCCTTAGGTATGTCGTGGACATAACAAGAAAAGCCCTCACCAGGAGAGCCACATGAAACAGACGCAATACGTGGCACGCGAGCCCGATGCGCATGGTTTTATCGACTACCCGCAGCAAGAGCATGCGGTGTGGAACACGCTGATCACGCGTCAGCTGAAAGTCATCGAAGGCCGTGCCTGCCAGGAATACCTGGACGGCATCGATCAGTTGAAGCTGCCCCACGACCGTATCCCGCAATTGGGCGAGGTCAACAAGGTCTTGGGTGCCACCACCGGCTGGCAGGTTGCCAGGGTGCCAGCGCTGATCCCCTTCCAGACGTTCTTCGAACTGCTGGCCAGCAAGCGCTTCCCGGTCGCCACCTTCATCCGCACGCCGGAAGAGCTCGACTACCTGCAAGAGCCCGACATCTTCCACGAGATCTTCGGCCACTGCCCGCTGCTGACCAACCCGTATTTCGCCGAATTCACCCACACCTACGGCAAGCTCGGCTTGGCTGCGACCAAGGAACAGCGCGTTTACCTGGCGCGCCTGTACTGGATGACCATCGAGTTCGGCCTGATGGAGACCCCGCAAGGTCGCAAGATCTATGGCGGCGGCATCCTCTCCTCGCCGAAAGAAACGGTCTACAGTCTGTCGAACGAACCGGAACATCAAGCGTTCGACCCGATCGAGGCGATGCGCACGCCGTACCGTATCGACATTCTGCAGCCGCTGTACTTCGTGCTGCCGAACCTCAAGCGCCTGTTCGACCTGGCCCATGAAGACATCATGGGCATGGTGCAGCAGGCCATGCAGCTGGGCCTGCACACCCCCAAGTTTCCACCCAAGGTTGCTGCCTGAAGCCACCCTGATAACAACTCGAACTGGAAAAGACACCATGAATGCCTTGAACCAAGCCCACTGCGAAGCCTGCCGCGCCGACGCCCCGAAAGTCAGTGACGAAGAGTTGGCCGAGCTGATTCGCGAAATCCCGGACTGGAACATCGAAGTGCGTGACGGCCACATGGAGCTAGAGCGCGTGTTCAAGTTCAAGAACTTCAAGCACGCCCTGGACTTCACCAACGCCGTGGGTGAAATCGCTGAAGCCGAAGGCCACCACCCCGGCCTGCTGACCGAGTGGGGCAAGGTCACCGTGACCTGGTGGAGCCACTCGATCAAAGGCCTGCACCGCAACGACTTCATCATGTGCGCGCGCACCGACAAGGTCGCCGAGACGGCCGAAGGCCGTAAGTAACAAGCGAAAACGGGGCCGCAATGGCCCCGTTTTTTGTAAGGCAAATGTCCGCTATTCGCCCGTAAAACCGACAAACGAACGGGAAAAATTTCAAACTGTCATCCAGACTGCTGTATCCTGCCCCAGCTTTTTAAAGCCCCACACGCGCCTGGCGCAGCCTTTTCACTCACACTTGCGAGGAACGACGAGATGCATGAAATCCCGAATCTTCCCTTCCCAAGCCTGAACCCAGAAGAGCAAACCGTTACCGTCCATGCCGAGCCGACGCCTGCCGTCGATCAGGATGGTGACGATCAATCCAGCGCTGACCAGGAATAACTGCGCATCCCCCGACTGTGTGAAAACGGCTGACCTGCGGGCCACCCCCGTCATCACGTTTTCACACCGTCCAGAACTCTGCCACGAAGGCCCCCATGCCCCACTCACCGCGCCCTCTTGCGGTCACCCTGCAAGTCGTCTCCATCGTCCTCTTCACCTTTATCGGCTACCTGAACATCGGCATCCCCCTGGCCGTATTGCCCAGCTATGTGCATAACGACCTGGGCTTCAGCGCCGTGGTCGCTGGCCTGGTGATCAGCGTGCAATACCTCGCCACGTTGCTCAGCCGCCCGACGGCCAGCCGCATCATCGACAACCTCGGCAGCAAGCAGGCGGTGATGTATGGCCTGGCCGGTTGTGGGCTCAGCGGCGTATTCATGCTGGCTTGCGCCTTCCTCACCCACCTGCCCTGGCTAAGCCTGAGCTGCCTGCTGATCGGCCGCCTGGTGCTAGGCAGCGCCGAAAGCCTGGTGGGCTCAGGCGCGATCGGCTGGGGCATCGGCCGGGTAGGCGCCGAGAATACCGCCAAGGTCATCTCCTGGAACGGCATTGCCAGCTATGGCGCACTGGCCATTGGCGCGCCGCTGGGGGTGCTGATGGTCAAGTCACTGGGGTTATGGAGCATGGGCGTAAGCATCATGCTGCTGTGCGCAGCCGGCCTTCTGCTGGCCTGGCCCAAGCGCGCGGCGCCCATCGTCAGCGGCGTGCGCCTGCCATTCCTGAGTGTATTGGGCAAGGTATTCCCGCATGGTTCAGGCCTGGCCTTGGGCTCGATCGGCTTTGGCACCATCGCCACGTTCATCACCTTGTACTACGCCAGCCGCGACTGGCCGAATGCCGCACTGACCTTGAGCCTGTTTGGCGCCAGCTTCATCAGTGCCCGCTTGTTGTTCGGCAACCTGATCAATCGCATCGGTGGTTTTCGCGTGGCGATCGCCTGCCTTTCGGTGGAGACCGTGGGGCTGTTGATGCTGTGGCTGGCCCCCAGTGCCGAACTGGCATTGGCAGGGGCGGCACTGAGCGGGTTTGGTTTTTCGCTGGTGTTCCCGGCGCTGGGCGTGGAAGCGGTGAACCAGGTGTCGGCGGCCAACCGCGGCGCTGCGGTTGGGGCGTATTCGCTGTTCATCGATTTGTCACTGGGGATTACCGGCCCGCTGGTGGGCGCAGTGGCAGCGGGGTTCGGGTTTGCTTCGATGTTCTTGTTTGCAGCGGGAGCTGCAGCGTGCGGGCTGGTGTTGAGCCTTTACCTGTACAGGCAGGCGCGCCGGGCTCGGGATACCCTGCAGCGGTCCTGATTATGCAGTGCCTGTACCGGCCTCTTCGCGGGCAAGCCCGCGAAGAGGCCGGTGGAGGTTTAACGCTGCGCGTACTGCAACACCACTTCCAGCGGATGGCGCATCTGCCGCTCGGTCATGCGCTTGACCTGGCTACGGCACGAATACCCCGTCGCCAGCGGTTCGTCTTGCTTGTCCAGCTTGGTCGCCCAGGACTGCTCGAAGATGGTCCGCGAGGTCTCCTGGTTTCGCGCTTCATGCCCATAAGTACCGGACATGCCACAGCAACCCGTAGCCTCGGTCACCAGCTTCAAGCCCAGGCGGGCAAACACTTGCTCCCATTGCCGAGTACTGGCCGGCACGTTGGTCTTCTCAGTGCAGTGCGCCATCAGGCGGAAGCTGCCAGCATTGGCCGCCGCTTGCTCGGGTAATGCATCCATCAACCATTCCTGCGGCAACAGCACCTTCGGGCAGTCTTCCAGGCCTGGCACTTTCTGGTACTCCTGGCGATAGACCAAGGTCATCGCCGGGTCCAACCCCACCAGCGGCACACCACAGTCGGCCAGGGCCTTGAGCTGGGTGCCATTACGGATCGCCGCCTTGGCGAACGCGCCAAGGAAGCCTTGCACGTGCAGCGGTTTGCCGTTGGCACTGTACGGCGCCAGGAACACCCGGTGGCCAAGGCGGTGCGCCAGGTCGATGAACGCGGCCAGCAGCGGCGTCTCGAAGTAGCGGGTGAAGGCATCCTGCACCAGCACGATGCTGCGCTCACGCTGGGCCGGGGTCAGCTCGCGCAGCGCTGGCACGCTGGCCACGCCAACGCGGCAGCGGGTCAGGGTCGCCTGGAAGTTGAAACGGCTGATCAGCGGGCTGTCGACCATGCCGACCTTGTCCGCCAGCAGCTTGCTCACCCACTTTGAGCCCATCACCGCGTTATACAGCCCCGGCGCATGCGCCAGGTATGGGATGGTGAACTCCAGCGAACCGATCAGGTAATCCCGCAGCGGGCGCTGGTAGCGGCCGTGGTACAGCTCGAGGAAACGCGAGCGGAAGTCCGGCACGTTGACCTTGATCGGGCACTGCCCCGCGCAGGACTTGCACGCCAAGCAACCGGCCATGGCGTCGTAAACCTCGTGAGAGAAGTCCGCCTGCCCTTGATCACGCCCGCGGTTATTGCGCAGCCGTGCCGGCAGGCCCTTGAGCCAGGACACCTTGTTACGCGCGGCCGCCAGCACATCGATATCCGCCGCGCCTTGCAAACGCAGCCACTCACGCATCAACGAAGCACGGCCCTTGGGCGAATGCTGACGCTCACGGGTGGCCTTCCACGACGGGCACATGGCATCGTTGGGGTCGTAGTTGTAGCAGGCGCCATTGCCGTTACAGTGCACAGCGCTGCTGAAGTCCTGCCAGACACGCTCGTCGATGGTGCGGTCGAGGTCACCGCGCAGGGTCACGCCATCGACCCGGGTCAGGCCTTCGGCGCTGTCGGGTGGGGTGCAGATCTTGCCGGGGTTGAGCTGGTTGCGCGGGTCGAAAGCGCCTTTCAGGCGCTGCAGCGCCGGGTACAGTTCGCCAAAATATTCGGGCACGTATTCTGATCGCAGGCCCTTGCCGTGCTCACCCCACAGCAGGCCGCCGTAGCTTTTGGTCAGCGCCGCCACGGCATCAGAGATCGGCTTGACCAGCGCGGCCTGGGCCGGGTCTTTCATGTCCAGCGCCGGGCGCACGTGCAGTACACCGGCATCGACGTGGCCAAACATGCCATAGGCCAGGCCGTAGCCATCCAGCAGTGCGCGGAAGTCGGCGATGTAGTCAGCCAACTGCTCCGGTGGTACTGCGGTGTCTTCCACGAACGGCTGCGGGCGCACCTCACCCTCGACGTTGCCCAGCAGGCCCACCGAGCGTTTGCGCATGGTGTAAACGCGAGTGACCGCCTCGGCGCCCTCGGCCAGGGTGTGGCCCAGGCGCTCGACGCTGGTGTCGTTTTGCAGGTGCTGGATGAACGCCTGCACCCGTGCATTGACCTCGTCCGGCTGATCGCCGCAGAACTCCACCAGGTTGATACCCAGGGTCGGGCGCTCGGGGTCGGCCGGGAAGTACTCGGCGACGCTGTGCCAGACGATGTCCTTCATGGCCAGCATCAGCACTTTGGAGTCGACCGTTTCGATCGACAGCGGCTTGTGCGCCATCAGCGCATTGGCGTCACGCAGCGCGTCCATGAAGCTGGTGTAGCGGACGTTGACCAGTACCGCGTATTTCGGGATCGGCAGCACATTGAGCTTGGCTTCGACCACGTAACCCAGCGAACCTTCGGCGCCGCACAGCACGCTGTTGAGGTTGAAGCGCCCCTGTTCATCGCGCAGGTGTGCCAGGTCGTAACCCGTCAGGCAGCGGTTGAGCTTGGGGAAAGTGCTTTCGATCAGCTCGGCCTGGGTTTCCTGGATCTCGCGGGCCACACGGTAGACCTCGCCAACCCGACCAGGCGCTTCACAGGCCTGCGCCAGCGCAGCGTCATCGATGGGCAGGCTGTGCAGGCGCTCACCCCCGAGCAGCACGCTGTGCAGTTCGAGCACGTGATCGCGGGTCTTGCCGTAGGTGCAGCTGCCCTGGCCGCTGGCATCGGTGTTGATCATGCCGCCGACGGTGGCGCGGTTGGAGGTGGACAGCTCAGGGGCGAAGAACAGCCCGTGGGGCTTGAGCGCGGCATTGAGCTGATCCTTGACCACACCGGCCTGGACCCGCACCCAACGCTCCTCGGCGTTGATTTCGAGGATGGTGTTCATGTGCCGCGACAGGTCGACGACGATGCCATCGGTCAGCGACTGACCGTTGGTGCCGGTGCCGCCGCCACGCGGGGTCAGTTTGACCTGGGCAAAGCGCGCCTCGGCCATCAGCGTGGCGACCCGCGCGACGTCATCGGCGTCACGCGGGAACACCGCTGCCTGGGGCAGGCGCTGGTAAATCGAGTTGTCGGTGGCCAGCACGGTACGGGTGGCGTAATCGGCACTGATCTGGCCACGGAAGCCGCTGTTACGCAGGGCCTCGAGGAATTCGGGGTAGTTGGCGGTCGGTGCACTGGTCGGCAGCTGGGCGATCATCGACGGATGGCCTCTTGATATGGGCTAATTCACGGAAAACCTGTCATGCCGGCATGGGTTATTTCACACCAGATGACGAATAGGCCAATGTTCCTGTAGTTTCGCGCCAAGGGCAAACGGATAATCCTGCCGCTATCGATGACTTTTATGAATGAATTACCGCCACCTGACACCGTCCATGTCGCTGCTGCTGGCGTTCGAGGCTGCCGCCCGGCATGAAAGCTATACCCGCGCCGCCGCCGAACTGTCGTTGACCCAAAGCGCTGTCAGCCGCCAGGTGCAGGCACTGGAGCAGCAATTGGGGCTGACGCTGTTCCGCCGTGAAGGGCGCCAGGTGCAGCTGACCGACGTCGGCCGGCTGTATCAGCGCGAGCTGAGCGAAGCCTTGGGGCGCATCCGCAGCGCCACCTTGCAGGCGCTGGCCTACCAATCGGGTGTTGGCACGCTGCGCCTGGCCACCCTGCCCACCTTCGGCTCGAAATGGCTGCTGCCGCGGCTGCATGCGTTCTACAGCGCCCACCCGGGCATGCTGGTGCATATCCATTCACGGATCGAAGCGATCAACTTCGACACCAGCGAGATCGATGCGGCGATCGGCGTGGCGAGCCACGACCTGCCGGGGCTGATCTGCCACCGCCTGCACGCCGAAGAGTTGCTGGTGATTCTGCCGCCAGAGGCAGGCGCCGACGCGCATGGCTGGAGCCCCGCCCGGGTCAGCGAAGAAGTGCTGCTGAACGTCGCCAACAACCCGCATGCCTGGGGCGAGTGGTTCTCGCACCACAGCCTGCCGCACCGGGCGATGCGCCTGGGGCCGAGTTTCGAGCTGACGTCGCATTTGATCCAGGCGGTACGGGCCGGCATCGGCATCGGCCTGGTGCCGCGGATATTGGTGGAAGAGGAACTGGCCAAGGGCGAGCTGTTCAGCCCTGGCGAGGCGTTTGCCAGCCAACGCAGCTATTACCTGATCTATCCGCCACGCAACGAAGCGCTGCCGTCGTTGCGGGCGTTTCGCAGTTGGTTGCTGGAGCAGATCTGAGTTTTGTGCTGGCAGCACTGGCCTCTTCGCAGCACAAGGCTGCTCCTACAAGGGGCGCGTAACCGAAAAAACCCGATGCCAGTCACCTGGCATCGGGTTTTTCTTGCCACCTATGGCGATTACTTGGCCACAGTACCGGCGGCCCCGTTAGCCTGCGCGTCACGCTTAGGCTTGATGAGGTAGAAGAGGAACATCACCACCACCCACACCGGGATCGCATACACCGAGATCTGGATACCCGGGATCTGCAGCATGATGCCCAGGATCAGCACCACGAAAGCCAGGCAGATGTAGTTGCCGTAGGGGTACCACAGCGCCTTGAACAGCGGCTTCTGGCCGGTGCGGTTCAGGTGCTGACGGAACTTCAGGTGCGAGTAGCTGATCATCGCCCAGTTGATCACCAGGGTCGCCACGACCAACGACATCAGCAACTCCAGCGCATTCTGCGGGATGAAGTAGTTGAGCAGCACGGCAATCAGGGTCACCGCCGCCGAGACCAGGATCGAACGCACCGGCACACCGCGCTTGTCGACCTTGGCGAGGGCCGCCGGGGCATCACCCTGCTCGGCCATGCCCAGCAGCATGCGGGCGTTGCAGTAGGTGCCGCTGTTGTACACCGACAGTGCTGCGGTCAGGACCACGAAGTTCAGCAGGTGGGCGGCCACATCGCTGCCCAGCAGGGAGAACACCTGCACGAACGGGCTGCTGCCGTAGCTGCCGCCGGACGCGTCGATACTGGCGACCAGGTTGTCCCATGGGGTCAGCGACAACAGCACGACCAACGCGCCGATGTAGAAGATCAGGATGCGGTAGATGACCTGGTTGATAGCCTTGGGGATCACGGTTTTCGGTTTGTCGGCCTCGGCTGCGGTAAAACCGAGCATCTCCAGGCCACCGAAGGAGAACATGATGAACGCCAGGGCCATGACCAGGCCGCTGACACCATGCGGGAAGAACCCGCCGTGTGCCCACAAGTTGGTCACCGACGCCTCCGGGCCACCGCTGCCGCTGGTCAGCAGGTAGGCACCCAGGCCGATCATGCCGACGATGGCCACGACCTTGATGATCGCAAACCAGAACTCGGCCTCACCGAATACTTTCACGTTCATCAGGTTGATGAAGTTGATCAGCAGGAAGAAGCCCGCCGCCGTGACCCAGGTGGGGATCTCTGGCCACCAGTAGTGGATGTACTTGCCGACCGCCGTCAGTTCCGACATGCCCACCAGGATGTACAGCACCCAGCAGTTCCAGCCCGACATGAAGCCTGCGAAACCGCCCCAGTATTTGTGGGCAAAGTGGCTGAACGAACCGGCCACCGGCTCTTCGACGATCATCTCGCCCAACTGGCGCATGATCATGAAGGCGATGAAGCCGCAGATGGCGTAGCCAAGGATCATCGACGGGCCGGCGGATTTCATCACGCCTGCCGAGCCGAGGAACAGACCCGTACCAATCGCACCACCGAGAGCGATCAACTGGATGTGGCGGTTCTTCAGGCCCCGCTTTAGCTCGCCTGAATGCATGTTTTGTCCACTCATGAACGAAGTCACCTGCATTGTTTTTATCTGTGACGAAATCGGACCCACCGCGCTCGTGGCGCAGCGGAATGGGCAAGGTGGTTACCTTGGGTTTCTTGAACGCGGGCGCCGCCGAGGCGGTTCAGCCGGGTGTGATCAAGAGTGCGCGGTACGCAAGAGGGTCACAGGTAAAACGCGGCGCACTGTATACCCCTGCAAGCGCGCAGGCGTCAACGCGTTGCGTCATTTCCTCGGGAAAAAACGCAGCGATCCTGTGGTGTGAGCCTTGAAAGGCGGAGTGATCGGCGTACATGGCGCCTCCATTTGTTGTTTTGTCAGCACACCTCTGTGGGCGGGCTTTTGCACACGGCAATGCCTGCTATATCAGCGTGCGGCGGGGGTTTGGGCAATAGGCATGCATGGCAGAGGGGGAGTACTGGCAAGGTGGGCGCGGCAAGTTCTGTTTACAGATGTAGGAAAATACGCATTCGATGGCCAGAAAGGGGTAATTTTGTATAAAAAACGTTACAGGGTGGTTTGCCAGCTTTCCACTCGTCAGAAAAAGGGTGACTGATCAATAAGTTGGGGCCGCTCGCGCCCCATCGCAGGCAAGCCAGCGCCTACAGGTCTGCGCTTCATTAGGGTTGGGTGGAGGCGAAAAAAAACCAGCCCGAAGGCTGGTTCTTTATCTTGCGCTGCGGATCAACCGCGCGGCTTGCCGCGGCCACGGCCTGCCGGCTTGTCGCCCTCTGGCTTGCCGGTACGCTTGCGCATCTCGCTCGGGCGCTCGGCCACCGTGCTGCCACGGTTGCCTTTGCGTGGTGCTTCGTCACGCGACGGGCGCGCTGGGCGCTCGGCGGCGGTGTCACGCGGCTGACGCGCTGGGCGCTCGCCAGCCGTCGCATCGCTGGCCGGGCGCAGGTTACGCACGCGCTCGCCACGCCCCATCGGACGGCTCGACTTGCGCTGCATGCGCTCCATCTTGTCCTTGGCTTTGAGGTTCAAGGTCGGCAGCGCAACCGGCTGCAGGCCCACTTCGGCGGCCAGGATGTCGATTTCGCCCTGGGTCATTTCGCGCCAGCGGCCCATCGGCAGGTCGGAGTTGAGGAACACCGGGCCAAAACGCACGCGCTTCAGGCGGCTGACCACCATGCCCTGGGACTCCCACAGGCGACGTACTTCGCGGTTACGGCCTTCCATCACCACGCAGTGGTACCAATGGTTGAAGCCTTCGCCGCCCGGGGCCTTCTGGATGTCGGTGAATTTGGCCGGGCCGTCTTCGAGCATCACGCCCGCCTTCAGGCGCTCGATCATCTCGTCGTCGACCTCACCCCGTACACGCACTGCGTATTCACGGTCCATCTCGTAGGACGGGTGCATCAGGCGGTTGGCCAATTCACCGTCGGTGGTGAACAGCAACAGGCCGGTGGTGTTGATGTCCAGGCGGCCGATGTTGATCCAGCGGCCTTCTTTCGGGCGCGGCAGGCGGTCGAACACCGTCGGGCGGCCTTCCGGGTCGTCACGGGTGCAGATCTCGCCGTCGGGCTTGTTGTACATGATCACGCGGCGGGTGGCCTCGGCGGCTTCCTCGCGCTTGATCAGCTTGCCGTCGACAGCGATGGCATCGTGCAGGTCGACGCGCTGGCCGAGGGTGGCGGCAACGCCATTGACCTTGATCCGGCCCTGGCTGATCCAGGCCTCGACGTCACGGCGCGAACCGACGCCAATGCGCGCCAGCACTTTCTGCAGCTTTTCGCCGGATGGAGGGGTAATTTCGGTATTTTGCAGGTCTTGCTCACTCATCTGGGCACCTCCCGGTGTAGGAATGAAAAAGGGGTCTTGGCGACGAACGCGCCAAAGGGCCGCGCATCATACGCGGTTCGTGTCGGGAACGCACTGGAGCGTAGTGGGTTTTGTGGGGGCTGGATGGGTTTTCTGCCCAATGGTTTGGCGTTGGCAGTGCCGGCCTCTTCGCGGGGCAAGCCCGCTCCCACACAGAATGCCTGAAGCTTGCTACTTACCTGTGGGAGCGGGCTTGCCCGCGAAGAGGCCGGCAATGGTGGTAAAAGGCTCAGGGCTGTACCGGGTCTTCACCCTCAACCGAAGGCTCTGGCTCTACCACGTCCTGCTCGCGCAAATCATCGAAGTCGGTCTTCAACCCTTCTTCCATCGCATCCAATTCCACCAGCAAGGTGCGGAAGCTGGTCTCATCCTTCGGCGCCTCGGCTTCAGCCTCATCCCCCAGGCTTGCATCAGCCAACGCCTGAAGGTGCGCAGGCACCGGCGCGTCATCGGGGTCGAGCAAGGGTTCGGGCTCCATCTCGCGCAACTCGGCCAACGCCGGCAGTTCCTCAAGGCTCTTGAGGTTGAAGTGGTCGAGAAAGGCCTTGGTGGTGGCGAACATCGCCGGCCGGCCCGGCACTTCGCGGTAGCCGACGATGCGGATCCACTCGCGCTCCATCAGGGTCTTGATGATGTTGCTGTTCACCGCCACACCGCGCACGTCTTCGATTTCGCCACGGGTGATGGGCTGGCGGTAAGCGATCAGCGCCATGGTCTCGAGCAGCGCACGGGAATAGCGCTGCGGCCGCTCCTCCCATAGGCGCCCGACCCAAGGGGCAAAGTCTTCGCGGATCTGCAGGCGATAGCCGGTGGCCACTTCCTTGAGTTCGAAGGCGCGGCCGTTGCACGACTTGCCGAGTACTTCCAGAGCCTTCTTGAACACCTTGGGCTCCGGGCGCTCCGCCTCTTCGAACAACTCGTACAGGCGCTCAAGGGACTGCGGTTTGCCCGAGGCAAGCAGAAAGGCTTCGATCAGCGACGCCAGGTCGCGGGGTTCATTCAGGTTCATCAGGTTCTTCAACAAACTCGGCGCGAAGCCGCACGTGGATCGCGGCGAAAGCCTCATTCTGCACCAGTTCGATCAGCGATTCCTTCACCAGCTCAAGAATCGCCATGAACGTCACCACCACCCCCAGTTTGCCCTCTTCAGCCGCAAACAGCTCGACAAAGGGCACAAAGGCGCCGCCCTTGAGGCGGTCGAGCACCTGGCTCATGCGCTCGCGGGTCGACAGCGTCTCACGGGTGATCTGGTGGCTCTCGAACAGGTCATTGCGGCGCATGACGTCGGCCATCGAGACCAACAGCTCTTCCAGGCTGACCTGGGGCAGCAGCTTGCGCACCTTGGCCTGGGGGGCCTCCAGGCGTGGCACGACAATGTCGCGGCCCACCCGTGGCAACGCATCGATACCTTCTGCCGCCGCCTTGAAGCGCTCGTATTCCTGCAAGCGGCGGATCAGCTCGGCGCGCGGGTCGCCCTCTTCTTCCTCGACCTCGGTGGAACGCGGCAACAGCATGCGCGATTTGATCTCGGCCAGCATTGCAGCCATGACCAGGTATTCGGCAGCCAGCTCCAGGCGCACGCTTTTCATCAGCTCGACATACCCCATGTACTGACGAGTGATCTCTGCCACGGGGATGTCGAGGATGTCGATGTTCTGTTTGCGGATCAGGTAAAGCAGTAAGTCCAGCGGCCCTTCGAACGCTTCAAGAATGACTTCCAGGGCGTCCGGCGGGATGTACAAGTCCACCGGCATCTCGGTCAGGGCTTCGCCGTAGACCAGGGCCAGTTGCAACTGTTGAGGCGACTCGACCTCCTCGGCCGGCGCCTCGGGCGCTTCCACCTGGCTCACGCGTTGACCAGGAACGGGGTCGGGTCGCCGCAGCCTTCGCGGATCAATGCAGGCTCATCGCCCGTCAGGTCGATCACCGTGGATGCCTTGAGGTCCCCGAAGCCGCCATCGATGATCAGGTCGACATGGTGCTCCAGGCGTTGACGGATCTCGTAGGGGTCCGTCATGGGTTCTTCATCGCCGGGCAAGATCAGGCTCACACTCATCAACGGCTCGCCCAGCTCCTCCAGCAGCGCCAGGACGATAGGGTTGGACGGCACGCGCAGGCCAATGGTGCGGCGCTTCTCGTGCATCAGAAGCCTCGGCACTTCCCGGGTGGCATTGAGGATAAAGGTATAGGGCCCCGGAATGTGCGCTTTGAGCAGACGGAACGTGGAGGTATCGATCTTGGCAAACAGGCCCATTTGCGACAGGTCGCAGCACAACAGGGTGAAATTGTGTTGCTTGTCCAACTGGCGCAGACGGCGGACCCGTTCGATGGCGTTCTTGTCACCGATCTGGCAGCCCAATGCATAGGCCGAGTCGGTGGGATAGACCACCACACCGCCCTTGCGAATGATATCGACGGCCTGTTTGATCAGGCGCGCTTGCGGGTTTTCCGCATGTATCTGGAAAAATTGGCTCACATAGTCGTCCTGTTCATACCGCCATAGGCTGTTCATGGCTGAATCGGCGCCACAGAGGTGGCAGGTCCTCGGGCAAAGGCCGGTAGGCACCGATCTCTCCCCAGGTGCCGGGGCCGTGGAAGTCACTGCCAGCGCTTGCCAGCAGGCCGAACTCACGGGTGAGGATGGACATCGTGCCCACCTGCTCGGCGGGCATCATCCCATTGACCACCTCAAGCGCTTGCCCGCCTGCCTGAATATAGTCGGCAATCAGCCGTCTGCGCTTGCTGCGGGTCAGATCGTAATGCATCGGATGGGCCAGGCTCACCCAAGCGTTGGACTGGCGAAGGGTCGCCACGGTTTCGTCCAGGGTCGGCCAATGTTGCTTGACGTCGCCGAGCTTGCCGGCGCCCAGCCACTTGCGGAAGGCCTCGCCGCGGTCCTTGACGTGCCCTGCGCGCACCAGAAACTCGGCGAAGTGCGGGCGCGCTGGGGCGTTGCCGCTGTCGCCGAGTTCTTGTTGCACGGCCCTGGCACCGTCGAGCGCACCCGGCATGCCCTTGGCCGCCAGCCGTTTGTCGATTTCCTCCGCGCGCAGCCAGCGGCCACGGTGCAACGCCTCGATGGCGTCGAGCAAGGGCGGTGCGTCGAGCGGGAAGTCATAGCCCAGCACATGGATGGTTGCCCCACCCCAAGTGCACGACAGCTCTACCCCGCTGACCCAGTGCATGCCGTGCGCGTGGCAGGCCTGACGTGCTTCGACGAGCCCTTCGAGGGTGTCATGGTCGGTCAGTGCCAGCGTTTGCACCCCGTGCTCATGGGCCCGGGCGACCAGGACCGTGGGCGACAGGGCGCCGTCGGAGGCCGTGCTGTGACAGTGCAGATCAACATTCATGGAGGAGCGCTACCGCTGGAATCGATGTTTGTTATTATGCCGTCACATCCCGATTCTGGCTGCCATTGTGAAACAATTCATCGATTTCATCCCGTTGCTGCTGTTCTTCATCGTCTACAAGCTCGACCCGCGGCCCATGGAGGTCGCCGGCCACAGCTTCGAATTCGGCGGTATCTACAGTGCCACGGCCATGCTCATCGCCAGTTCCCTGGTGGTGTACGGTGCCCTGTTCCTGCGCCAGCGCAAGCTGGAAAAAGGCCAATGGCTGACCCTGGTCGCCTGCCTGGTGTTCGGCGGCCTGACCCTGACCTTCCACAGCGAAACCTTCCTCAAATGGAAAGCGCCGGTGGTCAACTGGTTGTTCGCCCTGGCGTTCGCCGGCAGCCACTTCATCGGTGACCGGGTGCTGATCAAGCGCATCATGGGCCACGCCCTGACCCTGCCCGATGCCATCTGGACCCGCCTGAACCTGGCCTGGATCTGCTTCTTCCTGGTCTGCGGCGCGGCCAACCTGTTCGTCGCCTTCACCTTCCAGGCCTTTTGGGTCGATTTCAAGGTGTTCGGCAGCCTGGGCATGACCGTGATCTTCCTGGTAGCCCAAGGTGTCTACCTGTCGCGTCACCTGCACGACGACCCTTCTACCTCCAAACCCAAGGATTGACATGCTCTACGCCATCATCGCCAGCGACGTCGCGAACTCCCTGGAAAAGCGCCTGGCTGCCCGCCCTGCGCACATCGAGCGCCTGCAGCAACTCAAGGCCGAAGGCCGCGTGGTGCTGGCCGGCCCACACCCTGCCATCGACAGCAATGACCCAGGTGAAGCCGGTTTCAGCGGCAGCCTGATCGTGGCTGAGTTTGATTCCCTGGCCGCTGCACAGGCCTGGGCCGATGCCGATCCGTACATTGCCGCGGGCGTGTACGACAGCGTCATCGTCAAGCCATTCAAGCAAGTTCTGCCTTGATTCAAGGCCGTGCGGCCTGCTTTCGCGGGCAAGCCCGCTCCCGCAGGGACAGCGCAAGCTTCGCGCTTTGCGCAAACCTGCAGGCGCGAGCTTGGCCGCGAAAGCAGGCCACGCGGTGCTGCTGGTTACACACTTGCCATCAGTCTGCGGTATCTTTGCCACTGGCGGACCAATATGACGCCGTCGATGGTTGAGTTGAGTGAGTCATGAGTGAGCTGTTACTGATTGATGATGACCAGGAGCTGTGCGAGCTGCTCGGCAGCTGGCTGACCCAGGAAGGTTTTTCTGTACGTGCCTGCCACGATGGCCTGAGCGCACGTCAGGCCCTGGCCGCGCATGCGCCAGCGGCGGTGGTGCTGGATGTGATGCTGCCTGACGGCAGCGGCCTGGAGCTGCTCAAACAGCTGCGCAATGACCATGCCGAGCTGCCGGTGCTGATGCTGTCGGCCCGCGGCGAGCCGCTGGACCGCATCCTTGGCCTCGAGCTGGGCGCCGACGATTACCTGGCCAAACCCTGCGACCCCCGCGAGCTCACTGCCCGCCTGCGCGCCGTGTTGCGCCGCAGCCACCCGGCAGCCACCACCACCCAGGTAGAGATCGGCGACCTGATCTACAGCCCGGCACGGGGCGTGGCCAGCATCGATGGCCGCGAGATGACCCTGACCCTGTCCGAAAGCCGCATCCTCGAAGCCCTGCTGCGCCAGCCCGGTGAGCCGCTGGACAAGCAGGAACTGGCGCAGATTGGTCTTGGCCGCAAGCTGACCCTGTATGACCGCAGCCTGGACATGCACGTCAGCAACCTGCGCAAGAAAATCGGGCCCCATGCCGATGGCCGCCCGCGCATCGTTGCGTTGCGTAGCCGGGGCTATTACTACAGCTTGTGAGATCGTTGGGGCCGCTGCGCAGCCCATCGCCGGCAAGCCAGCTCCTACAGCGATAGCGCGGCCCTTGAACACTGCACTGCTCATGTGGGAGCTGGCTTGCCGGCGATGGGCTGCGCAGCGGCCCCAAAATCTCAGCCGCCATCTTTACCCAGCCTTTACCCTCCCCTGACCGCCCTTGACGGTGAGCTGCGTAGACTGTGCTCATCCGGTAACCACCGGCCTATGAAAGGAGAGACACCATGCGCAAGACCCTTATCGCCCTGATGTTCGCCGCCGCCCTGCCGACCGTGGCCATGGCCATGCCTGAAGGCGGCCCGCGTCACGACGGCCCGCATCATCGCGGTGATGCGCCTTTCGCCCAACTGGACCTGAGCCGCGACCAGCGTCAGCAGATCGGCAAGCTGATGGGCGAGCAGATGAAGCAACGCCGCGACATCACTGAGCGCTACCTGTCCAAGCTGCCGGCCGCCGACCAGAAGGCCATGCAGGATGAACTCAAGGCAAGCCATGACAAGACCGACAGCCAGGTCCGCGCCCTGCTCAAGCCTGAGCAACAAAAGCAGTTCGACGAACTGCAGAAAGAGCGAGCTGCAAAGAAAGCCGAATGGCAAGCGTTCCAGGCCTGGAAGGCTGAAAAAGCCGCCAAGGCCCAGTAAGCTAACCGCCCGACGCCCGGCCCGCACCCCTGCGGGCCGGGCTTTTCCCGTTTGCAGGAGGTGCACTTGCGTTCACTGTTCTGGCGCATCCTGGCCAGTTTCTGGCTGGCCATTACCCTGGTTGCCGGGCTGTCGATCCTGTTGGGCCACATGCTCAACCAGGACGCCTGGATCCTCAGCCGCCACCCGGGCCTCAACACCCTCGCCAGCCACTGGGCCAAGCACTACGAACAGGAAGGCACGGCCTCGGCGCAGCAGTTCCTCGAACGCCGCAAGCAGCGCTTCAAGATCGATGTGCAAGTGCTCGACGACAGCGGCGAGGCTGTGGTGCCCGGCACCTTCCCGCGCCGCGCGGCGGCCTTCGAGGCGCGCCAGCACAATGACGAGCGGCGCTTGCCATGGCGGCGCCTGACCGAGGAATACACCAGCCCCTACAGCGGTGAGACGTACCTGCTGATTTACCGGATCCCGCACCCCGAGCTGGACGCGTGGCACCGCGAGAGCCTGCTCTGGCCGCTCAGTGCACTGGGCATCGCCCTGGTGGTCCTGACCTTGTTCAGCCTGTTGGTGACCTTGTCCATCACCCGCCCCTTGAGCCGCCTGCGCAGCGCAGTACACGACCTCGGCCAGACCAGCTACCAACAGAACAGCCTAGCGCGCCTGGCCGCCCGGCGCGACGAGTTCGGGGTCTTGGCCAACGACTTCAACAAGATGGGTGCCCGCCTGCAGAGCACCATCGGCAGCCAGCGCCAGTTGCTACGCGACGTCTCCCATGAACTGCGCTCACCGCTGGCTAGGCTGCGTATCGCCCTGGCCTTGGCCGAACGCGCGGAGCCCGAGCAGCGCCAGGCGCTGTGGCCGCGCCTGACCCGCGAATGCGACCGGCTGGAAGACCTGATCAGCGAAATCCTTGCCCTGGCCCGTGTCGATGCCGAGCAGGCGCATGCCGAGCCGGTCGACCTCAACGCCCTGCTGGGCGGGGTGCGCAAGGATGCGTTGCTCAGCGCGCCGGAGCAGGAAGTACGCCTGCAGGCGCAACCTGGGCTGACCTTGCAGGGTTGGCCAACCTTGATCGAGCGCGCCGTCGACAACCTGCTGCGCAATGCCTTGCGCTTCAACCCGGCCGGGCAGCCGATCGAAGTCAGCGCCGAGCGTGAGCAGGGCCGCATTGTGTTGAGCGTGCGTGACCATGGGCCAGGGGTGGCGCCAGAGCACCTGGCACAGCTGGGTGAGCCGTTCTTCCGGGCCCCGGGGCAGCAAGCGGCTGGGCATGGACTGGGGCTGGCGATTGCGCGCAAGGCGGCCGAGCGCCATGGCGGCAGCCTGGTGCTGGCGAACCATCCGCAAGGGGGGTTTGTGGCACGGCTGGAGTTGCCTGTGACACAGGCTGCTAGTTGACATTCACAGCACAAGGCTGCACCTACAGAGGATCGCGTCACCCTTGTAGGAGCAGCCTTGTGCTGCGAATGGGCCGCAAAGCGGCCCCAACCCTCTCAGCGCTTACTCGCCCCAGGCACTGACAAAATCAGCAGTGTCCAGCACCGGCGCTGTACGCGGCTCGTTTACCGGCGTGCCGACATACAGGTAACCGATCAACTCCTCATTCTCAGCCAACCCCAGCCCTTTGTGCACATGCGCATCGAACGCCATGTCACCGGTACGCCACACCGCACCGACACCCTGGGCATGCGCCGCGATCAGAATACCGTGGGCCGCACACCCGGCCGCCAGGCGCTGCTCGGACTTGGGCACCTTGAAATGATCCTGCAGCTTGGCGATCACCACAATCAGCAACGGCGCACGCAGCGGCATGGCACGTGCCTTGTCCAGCGCTGCCTGGCTGGCATCGCCCTTGTGCTGGACCGCTTCGGCGAACAGCTCGCCCAGCTTCTCGCGGCCCTGGCCTTCGATGGTCAGGAACCGCCACGGGCGCAGCTGGCCGTGGTCCGGTGCACGCAATGCAGCCTGGAACAATGCCTCACGCTGGGCATCATTTGGCGCGGGGTCGGTCAGACGTGGCACGGAAACACGGTTGAGCAATGCGTCGAGAGCCTCCATCGGCTACCCTCCTGGCAGGTGAATGTGCGGCCATTCTAGCGTTTACATCACCAGACCCATAGGTAGAATGGCGCCCTTCCGTTCAGAGTCAGAGCAGATCACATGGCGTTGCCGACCTTAAGGATCATTGGTTTCATCATCGGCATCTTCCTGATCACCCTGGCCGTCAGCATGGTCGTGCCCATGGCGACCCTGGTGATCTTCGAGCGCACTGGCGACATGCCGTCGTTCCTCTGGTCCAGCCTGATCACCTTCATCGCCGGCCTGCTCATGGTCGTGCAGGGCCGGCCCGAGCACGTGCACCTGCGCCCGCGCGACATGTACCTGCTAACCGTCAGCAGCTGGCTGGTGGTGTGCGTGTTCGCGGCCTTGCCGTTCCTGTTGACGCAACACATCAGTTACACCGACGCCTTCTTCGAGAGCATGTCGGGCATCACCGCGACTGGCGCCACGGTGCTCAGCGGCCTGGACAGCATGTCGCCGGGGATCCTGATGTGGCGCTCGATGCTGCACTGGCTCGGCGGCATCGGCTTTATCGCCATGGCCGTGGCGATCCTGCCGCTGCTGCGCATTGGTGGCATGCGCCTGTTCCAGACCGAGTCCTCGGACCGCTCCGAAAAGGTCATGCCGCGTTCACACATGGTCGCCAAGTCGATCGTCGGCGTGTACGTCGGTTTCTCCGTGCTCGGCGCGCTGGCCTTCTGGTGGGCCGGCATGCGGCCGTTCGATGCCATCAACCACGCCATGTCGGCGATTTCCACCGGGGGCTTCTCGACCTCCGACCAGTCGTTGGCGAAATGGGATATCCCCGCTGTGCATTGGGTCGCGGTGGTGGTGATGATCCTCGGCAGCCTGCCCTTCACCTTGTATGTGGCCACCCTGCGCGGCAACCGCCGGGCGTTGATCCGCGACCAGCAGGTTCAGGGCTTGCTCGGCATGTTGGTGGTCACCTGGCTCGTGCTGGGTACCTGGTATTGGGCCACCACCAAGCTGCACTGGCTAGATGCCTTGCGCCACGTGGCGCTGAACGTGACCTCGGTGGTCACCACCACCGGCTTCGCCTTGGGCGACTACAGCCTGTGGGGCAATTTCTCGCTGATGCTGTTCTTCTACCTGGGCTTCGTCGGCGGCTGCTCCGGCTCGACCGCAGGCGGGATCAAGATCTTCCGCTTCCAGGTCGCCTACATCCTGCTCAAGGCCAGCCTTAACCAGTTGATCCACCCGCGCGCAGTGATCAAGCAGAAGTACAACGGGCACCGCCTCGACGAAGAAATCGTGCGCTCGATCCTGACGTTCTCGTTCTTTTTCGCGATCACCATCTGCGTGATGGCGTTGCTGCTGTCGCTGCTGGGCGTGGACTGGATGACCGCGTTGACCGGTGCTGCCGGCACCGTGTCGGGCGTAGGCCCGGGGCTGGGCGAAGTGATCGGCCCAGCCGGCAACTATGCGACGCTGCCGGACGCCGCCAAGTGGATTCTCGCCGGCGGCATGCTGCTCGGTCGGCTGGAGATCATCACGGTGCTAGTGTTGTGCATGCCGGCGTTCTGGCGTCACTGACCCCTTCAGGCTCCGCGCCCAGGCGGGCGCGGTATTCGCTGGGGGTGGCATCGAACCAGCGGCGGAACGCCCGGTAGAAATTGCTCGGGTCGGCGAAACCCAGCAGGTAGGCGGTTTCCAGCAGGGTCATGCCGGGCTGGGCCAGGTACTGCTCGGCCAGCTCACGGCGGGTATCGTCGAGCAACGTCTGGAAGCTGGTGCCCTCCTCTTGCAGGCGCCGCTGCAAGGTCCGCTGAGACAGGTGCAGGGCCTGGGCCAGGGTTTCACGCTTGGGCTCGCCCTGGGGCAGGATGCGGCACAGTACCTGGCGCACCCGGTGGGTGACCCGGCTTTCCGAGAAGCGCGCCAGGTACTCACCGGCAAAACGGTCGTGCAATATGGCCATGGCCTCGTTGGCTGTCGGCAGCGGTGCTTCCATGTCGGCACGTTCGAACACCAGCGCATCATGCGGTGCATCGAATACCAACGGTGAATGGAAGGCGACCTTGTAGGGTTCGATATTCTTCGGCTGCGGCCCCTGCACCAGTACCCGGCGCGGCTGGATGACGCGCCCGCTGAGCCAGGTGCACAACGACAGCGCGCACGCCAACGACGCTTCGGCGCTGTGCCGGGTCGGTGGCAGATGGTCGCCATGCACGGTCAGAATCAGCGAATAGCCCTCAGTGCCGAGGCGGAAGCTCAAGTCGGAGCTTTCGGCAATGATGCGCTGGTAACGCACCAGCCGCTCGAAGCCTTCGGCCAGGGTGCGGCTGGACATCAACGCATAGCCCACCACATGGAACGAAGCCGGGCGCACTACCCGCGCCATATTCAGGCCGATGGCTTCGTTGCCCGACAGTTCCACCGCCAGCTGCCAGAGCCGGGTCATGGAGTCTTGGGGGAAACGCGCGTCGGGGTCGTCGAGGGCGGCGAAGTCGAGCCCGAGTTGCTTGAACATGGCTGGGCAATCGAGCCCTTCCAGCTCGAGTGCCTTGACGATCCCTGATGCCCAGCTGGCTGACGTGGTTCTTTCACTCATGACAGGCTTCTTATGCTGACCGCTCCTGCGGTGAACCCCAAGGATACTCAATTGGCGCCTATTGTCACTGGTAGGCCCCGCCAATGACTCTAGACTCGATTCAGGCTCCACGCCGTGTATCTTATCCAGAAGTATTAATCCCGGAGCAGTGCCATGAACAGCACAGCGCAGTTTCGCAGTTTTGCCGAGTTCTACCCCTACTACCTGGGCGAGCACAGCAACCCCACCTGCCGCCGCCTGCATTTTGTCGGGACAAGCCTGGTGATTGCCTTGTTGGCGTACACCATCGGCAGCGGCAAATGGTTGCTGCTGCTGGCCGTGCCGCTGTTTGGCTATGGCTTTGCGTGGGTCGGGCATTTCTTCTTCGAGAAGAACCGGCCGGCGACGTTTACCTATCCGCTTTACAGCCTGATCGGTGACTTCGCCATGTTCCGTGACATCTTGCTGGGCAAGATCAGCCTTTAAATGGCTTGGGCCGCTTTGCGGCCTTCAGCGTGTCGCGCCTGCGCGTCCGCCAGGCGATACAGCTCAATGCTGCCATCCCAGTGCTCGATCAAGGCCGTGCACGATTCCACCCAATCTCCGCAATTGAGGTACTCCACCTCCCCCACCTTACGGATCTCGGCATGATGGATGTGCCCGCATACCACCCCCTGGAACCCGCGGCGGGTGCACTCGTGGGCAATGGCATCTTCGAAGTCGCTGATGAAGCTCACAGCGCCCTTCACCTTGTGCTTGAGGTAAGCCGACAACGACCAATAGCCATAGCCGTAACGGGCTCGCCAGTGGTTGAGCCAACGGTTGAGCACCAGGGTGAACTCATACGCGCGGTCACCTAGAAACGCCAGCCAGCGGTGATAGCGGGTAATTACGTCGAACTGGTCGCCATGGATCACCAGCAGGCGGCGCCCATCGGCCGTCAGATGCTCAGCCTCATCCACCAATTGGATGTTGCCCAGCATCAGCTTCGAATAACGGCGCAGGAATTCGTCATGGTTGCCGGTGACATAAATCACCTCGGTGCCTCGCTTGCTCATGGTCAACAGGCGCCGAATGACATTGGTGTGCGCTTGCGGCCAATAGATGCCGCCACGCAGCTTCCAGCCATCGATGATATCGCCGACCAGGTAGATGCGGTCGGCCTGGTAGCCCTTGAGAAACCGCGACAGGTGCTCGGCCTGGCAGTCACGGGTGCCCAGGTGCACATCGGAAATCCACAAGGTGCGCACACGTTGCTTGCGCGAGGGACGGGAGAGTTCAGCGTGGGTCATGGGCGGGCTCCGGCGCAGTTTGCTGGAGACTGGCAGGCGCGGATGACA
Source organism: Pseudomonas sp. B21-031 (assembly GCF_024748985.1). NCBI lineage: Bacteria > Pseudomonadati > Pseudomonadota > Gammaproteobacteria > Pseudomonadales > Pseudomonadaceae > Pseudomonas > Pseudomonas sp. B21-031. The sequence continues at coordinate 4,368,543 of NZ_CP087181.1, forward strand.
CTGCTGTGGCAAAACCATGACGGGTGATGGCCTGCTGTGAATGAGGCACAATGCGCGTCTGCCCTGCGAGGACGCCCCCATGACCACAGGCCCGATCCTCTCGCTGCGCCACTACCGTGACAGCCTGATCGCCCACAGCCACGAACACCCGCAACTGGTGTTCGGCCTCAGCGGCCGCCTGGAATTCGAGGTCCAGGGCCACGGTGCACGGGTAGATCGTCAGGCCCTGATGGTGGTGCCGGCGGGTGCGCACCACACCTGCTCCAGCGGTGCTGGCAGCGACTGCCTGGTGCTGGATGTGCCTGGGGAGCACTGGTTGCGCGAGCAACTGGGTGAGCATGCCGATGCCAGCCGCCGGCTGCTCGATCGCCCCGCGGCCTTGGGCCTGGACGCTCGCCAGCAGCAGTTGGTGGACTGGCTGGCGGCCAGCCCCATGGGCGACCCGCTGATCGCCCGCCAAGGTGCGGCGCTGCTGTTGGCCAGCCTTACCCCACCGGCAGCCGCCAGCATCAGGGCCAGCCAGCGCCTGCCTTATGCGGCGTTCGATGCGCATATCGAGCAACATGCTGCCTACCCGTTGCAGGTCGCCGACCTGGCGCGCCTGGCCGGGCTGTCCACTGCTCGCCTGCATGCACGCTTTATTGCCGAATGCGCGATGACGCCGATGGATTACATGCGCCAGCGGCGCTTGCTAAAGGCGCGGCAACTGGTGGAGCAGACGGTGCTGCCTATGGGGGAGATTGCGGCGCGGGTGGGGTACAGCTCGCAAAGTGCGTTTTCGGCGGCGATGTTGCGGGCGTTTGGCTGTACGCCCTTGGCGTTGCGGCGAGAGTCTGGCGATAACGGACGCTAGTTGGGCGACAGAACGGGTTTGCCTGAAGACCTACACTGTGCCTGCACTGGCCCTTTCGCGGGGCAAGCCCGCTCCCACATGCTTCGGGGGTTGCGCCGTACCTGTGGGAGCGGGCTTGCCCCGCGAAAGCGCCAGTACTGACATACTCTTGCTCAAGGACCACCATGAACCACCGCACAGCCCTAGGCGCCCTGCACATTGGCGCGCTGTTCTTCGGCCTTACCGGCGTCTTCGGCAAGCTGGCCGCCAGCGCCAGCCCGGCCATCATCGTTTTTGGCCGCGCCGCTTTTGCCGTCCTGGCCCTGGCCCTGTTCGCCAGTTTTGCCCGTCAAGGCTGGCACCGGCTCACTGGCCAGGATGTGCGCCGCCTGCTGCTCGGCGGCGTGCTGCTGGCGGGGCACTGGGTCAGCTTCTTCATCGCCGTCAAGGTGGGCGGCGTGGCCATCGCCACCTTGGGCTTCGCCAGCTTCCCAGCCTTTACCGTGATCCTCGAAGGCCTGCTGTTCCGCGAACGCATCCGCCGCAACGAAGCGGTGCTGGTGCTGCTGGTGAGCGTCGGCCTGGTGCTGGTCACACCGGCGTTCGACCTGGCCAGCGAGGCCACTGGCGGCCTGCTCTGGGCGTTGCTGTCAGGGCTGTTGTTCTCGTTGCTGTCGCTGACCAACCGCGCCGGCTCCGGCCGCTTGCCCGCCGTGCAGGCAGCACTGTGGCAAAACCTGGTGGTCAGCCTGTGCCTGTTGCCGTTCGCAGCGCCCGGGCTGGGCGCGGTGACGCCGATGGACTGGTTGTGGATCGCCCTGCTCGGCGTCTTCTGCACGGGGGTGGCCCACAGCCTGTTTGTCGCCAGCCTGGCCGTGATCAAGGCGCGCACGGCTGCCGTGGTGTTCGGCATGGAGCCGGTCTACGGCATCGCCGTGGCCTGGGCCGTGTTCGCCGAAACGCCCACCGTGCGCATGCTGATGGGTGGCGCGCTGATCATTTTCGCCATCGTGCTGTCCAGCCGCTTGGCCGCCGAACAACCCGTAAAGCCACGGCCGCTGGCCGAAGGCGCCTGATCAGCGATCGTTGTGGCCCAAGTCGCGCTGCGGGTCGATCTGGTCACGTACCCGCTGCTTGAGCACCTTGGCCTCCGGGAACCCACCGTCGGCCTTGCGCTCCCAAATCTGCACGCCATCACAGGTGATGCGGAAGATGCCACCGGTACCCGGCTCCAGCGCTACCCGACCAAGGTCGTCGGCAAAGGTGCTGAGCAGTTCCTGGGCCAGCCAGGCAGCGCGCAGCAGCCACTGGCACTGCGTGCAATACGTGATGACGATTTCAGGCTTGCTGATGGCCATTGCGAAGCATCTCCAGGTAAGGGGCCGCTTATACTAGCGGTCTTTTGCCCACGGTTTGAGACTCACGATGCGCCGTTTGCTGTTCTGTTTTTTGCTAATGCTGGTTGCTGCCACGGTCAATGCCGCCGAGCAGGTACGGCCCAAGGTTGGCCTGGTGCTTTCTGGCGGTGCGGCCCGGGGCCTGGCCCATATCGGCGTGCTCAAGGCTCTGGAAGAACAAGGCGTGCACATCGATGCCATCGCCGGCACCAGCATGGGGGCGGTGATCGGTGGCCTGTATGCCTCGGGGTACAGTGTGGAAGAACTGGAAAAGCTGGCCACTACCCTGGACTGGCAACAGGCCTTGTCGGATGCGCCACCGCGCAAGGACGTGCCGTTCCGGCGCAAGCAGGACGACCGTGATTTTCTGGTCAAGCAGAAGCTGAGCTTTCGCGACGACGGCAGCCTGGGCCTGCCGCTGGGCGTGATCCAGGGCCAGAACCTGGCGCTGCTGCTGGAAAGCAAGTTGGCCCATACCGCCGACACCCGCGATTTCGACAAACTGCCCATCCCCTTCCGGGCGGTGGCCACCGATATCGCCAGCGGCGAAAAGGTGGTGTTCCGCCGCGGCCACCTGCCCCAGGTGATCCGCGCCAGCATGTCGATCCCCGCAGTGTTCGCCCCGGTCGAGCTGGATGGCCGCTTGCTGGTGGATGGCGGCATGGTCGACAACATCCCGCTGGATGTGGCCCGCGACATGGGTGTGGACCTGGCCATCGTGGTCGACATCGGTACGCCGCTGCGTGACCGCAAGCAATTGGCCACGGTGGTCGATGTGCTGAACCAGTCGATCACCCTGATGACCCGGCGCAACTCTGAAGAACAATTGGCCAGCCTGCACCGCGACGACATCCTGATCCAGCCGACGCTGGCCGCGTTTGGCGTGACCGACTTCGGCCGCGCCCGCGAAATGATCGAAGCCGGCTACCGCGCCACCCGCCTGCTCGACCCGCGCCTGGCTGCGTTGCGCCAGCCCGAGGGTGACAGCAGCCTGGCCGTTGCCCGCTCGCCGCGTCAGCGCACGCCGGTGATCACTGCGATCCGGGTGGAAAACGATTCCAAAGTCAGCGACGACGTGATCCGCTCCTATATCCGCCAGCCGATCGATGCGCCCCTGGAGCTTGACCGCCTGCAGACCGACATGGGCACGCTGTATGGCCTGGACTACTTCGACCGGGTGCAATACCGCGTGGTGCACAAGGGCGCGGACAACACCTTGGTGATCAATGCCCGCGGCAGGCGCGGCGGCACTGACTACTTGCGCCTGGGCCTGAACCTGTCGGATGACCTGCGCGGCGACAGCGCCTTCAACCTCGGCGCCAGCTACCGGGTCAACGGCATCAACAGCCTGGGCGCCGAATGGCTGACCCGCGCCCAGATCGGCGACCAGCAAGAGCTTTACAGCGAATTCTATCAACCGCTAGACGTGGGCTCGCGCTACTTCGTCGCGCCCTACCTGGACATAGGCTCGCGCAACATCGAGGCGACCCTGGACAACGACCCGATCGCCGAGTACCGCCTGGAACGTTATGGTTTTGGCCTCAACCTCGGCCGGCAAATCGGCACCTATGGCGAAGTACGCCTTGGCGCGGGCAAGGCCTGGGGGGAAGCCGAAGTGCGTATCGGTGACCAGGACCTGCCCAAAGTTAGCTTCAATGAGGGGTTCTACGAGCTCAAGTACTCGTTCGACACCCTCGACAACGTGTACTTCCCGCACAGCGGCGAAGACATCGGCCTGACCCTGCGCAAGTACGACAAATCGCTCGACTCCGACCAAGACTACCGCCAGTGGCTATTCAACCTGGACAAGGCCATCAGCAGTGGCCCGAATACCTGGGTGCTGGGTGGGCGCTACGGGCGCACGCTGGATGATGCCGAGGTAGTGACCTCAAGCTTCGTGATGGGGGGCGCGCGGGAGCTGTCAGGGTTCCGCCAGGACTCGGTGTCGGGGCAGAACATCAGCTTGCTGCGCATGGTCTATTACCGCCGCCTGACGCCACGGGCCTACGTGCCGCTGGACTTCCCGCTGTACATCGGCGGCTCGCTGGAGCGTGGGCGGGCGTGGAACAACGACAATGAATTCGACAGTGGCTACATCAATGCAGCGAGTATCTTCCTGGGGCTGGAGACACCGTTGGGGCCGTTGAACCTGAGCTATGGGGCCAACAGTGCGCATGAGCAGGCGGTGTACCTGAACCTGGGGCATACCTTCTGAATCGATGGGGCCGTATTCGGCCCATTCGCGGGACAAGTCGGATCGCCGCACCGCCGCTCCCACAGCTACAGCGCTGCGCTATCACTGTGGGCTTATCCCGCGAATGGGCTGCAACGCAGCCCCCGAAATCAGGACTTTTCGAGGTTACCCAGAATCTTCGCATGTACCCGCATGCACACTTCCAGGTCTGCCTCATCCACCCCGGTGAACAGCTCTACCCGCAGCGCGTTGGCAATGGTCTCGATCTGTTCGATCAGCGGCTTGGCCGGTGGGCACAGCAAAATCTTCTTCGCCCGCCGGTCTTCAAGCACTGCCTGCCTACGCACCAAGCCCTGCGCCTCCAGGCTGTCGAGCAAGCGCGCCAGGGTCGGGCCTTCGACGCCCACACTCTGGGCCAGTTCTCGCTGGGTCGGTGCTTCTTCGAAACGGGCCAGGTGCAGCAACACCAGCCAGCGCGCCTGGGACAGGTTTAACCCGGCCAGGCGGCGGTCCAGCTCGGCACGCCAGCCCCGGGACATCTGGGCCAGCTGCATGCCGAAGCGGTGTTGGTTGTCGGTCAGGGGCATAAGCAACTCATTGAATAGATCTAATTATTAGGCAGCTAACCATGCCCCGGACCACGTGGCAAGGCTCGGGCGCTTGCCAGTGTTCGATAATCGTCAAAAAGCATGACAAAGGTCAGCAGTTGGCGGTTCTGGCCTCGAACCTGCCGACTGTTAAACGTCGAATTCCGCGGCCAATGCTGCGCGTATGCAATACAGCACCCCCTCCGGTACCCGTGGCCCAAACAAGGGCGCGATAGTCGACACCGGCGGCAGCTCGCCTTCGCCGTCGAGGAAGGCGTCCTGCACCTCCATCATCAGGTCTTCCGGCAGGTCGAGGGCCTGATCAAGGCTCAGTTCCTGGCGGCCGATGGCTTCGGCCAGCAGGCTGTAGACGTTCTTTTCGCTGCAATTGAGCTGGCCGGCGATCTGCGCGGGGGTCATGCCCGCGCGCGCCAGGCTGACCAACTCGTGGCGCAGGTCGAGGACCACCTTGGGCGCCTCCTCGGTGCCCCCGCTGTTGTTGAGCACCTCCAGGAAGGCCTGGCCGTAGCGCTCCAGCTTGCGCGCACCCACGCCGCTGACCTGGGCCATGTCGCTGAGGCTGGCGGGCTGACTGCGCAGCATTTCGAGCAGCGTCGAATCGGGGAAGATGACGTAAGGCGGCACGCTGTGCTCCTCGGCCAACTTGCGCCGCAGGGTACGCAGCGCCTCCCACAGCTCGCGCTCTTCGGTACGCACCAACTGGCTGGCCGGGCTGCCGCCGCTGCCAGCGCTCTTGGCCACCGTCTGCGGCTTGAGGTCGCGGCGCAGTTGCAAGGTCACCTCGCCGCGCAACAACGGCCGGCAGCTGTCGGAAAGGCGCAGGCCCCCGTAGCCTTCGAGGTCGATATCCACCAGGCCGCGCGCGACCAACTGGCGGAACAACGAACGCCACTCGACCTCGGCCAGCGACTTGCCGACACCGAACACCGAAAGCTTCTCGTGGCCGAAATTGCGCACTTTCTCGGTGTCCTTGCCCAGCAACACGTCCACCAGGTGCCCGACACCATAGCGCTGGCCGGTACGGAATACGGCCGACAGCGCCTGGCGAGCAGGTTCGGTGGCGTCCCAGGTCTGCACTTGGTCGATGCAGTTGTCGCAATGCCCGCAGGGCTGCTCCAGGGTTTCGTCGAAGTAGGCCAGCAACGACTGGCGGCGGCAGCGGGTTTCTTCACACAGGGCCAGCATGGCGTCGAGCTTGTGCTGCTCGACGCGCTTGTGGCGCTCGTCGCCCTCGGAGTTCTGCAGCATCTGCTTGAGCATCACCATGTCCTGCAGGCCGTAGGCCATCCAGGCATCGGACGGCAAGCCATCACGGCCGGCACGGCCGGTCTCCTGGTAATAGGCCTCGAGCGACTTGGGCAGGTCGAGGTGGGCGACAAAGCGTACGTTGGGCTTGTCGATGCCCATGCCGAAGGCAATGGTGGCGACCATGATCAAGCCTTCCTCGTTGAGGAAGCGGTGCTGGTTGGCGGATCGCGTTTCGGCAGCCAGGCCGGCGTGATACGGCAGCGCCGGGAAGCCCTGGTCGCAGAGGAAGGCAGCGGTCTCGTCGACCTTCTTGCGCGACAGGCAGTAGACGATGCCTGCGTTGCCGCGACGCTCGCCGAGGAAGGCCATCAGCTGCTTGCGTGGCGCCTCCTTGGGCACGATGCGGTAGAAGATGTTGGGCCGGTCGAAACTGGAAAGAAAACGCTCGGCGCCCTGCAGGTGCAGGCGCTGGACGATCTCTTCGCGGGTGCGCATGTCGGCGGTAGCGGTCAGGGCGATGCGCGGCACATGCGGGAACAGCTCGGCCAGTTGGCCCAACTGCAGGTATTCCGGACGGAAGTCGTGGCCCCATTGCGACACGCAATGGGCCTCGTCGATGGCGAACAGCGAGATGTCCAGGTCGCGCAGGAAGTCGAGCATGCGCGGCTGAACCAGACGCTCAGGCGCCAGGTACAGCATCTTCAGCTCACCGCGGCGCATGCGCCCAGCCAGCTCACGTTGCTGCTCGGCGCTCAGCGTCGAGTTGAGTGCGGCCGCAGCCACGCCAAGCTCGTCGAGCGTGGCGACCTGGTCGTCCATCAACGCAATCAGCGGCGAAACCACCACGGTCAGGCCTGGGCGCAGCAGCCCCGGCACTTGGAAACACAGCGACTTGCCGCCGCCGGTGGGCATCAGTACCAGCGCATCGCCGCCGTTGGCCACGCATTCGATGATTGCTGCCTGGCGCCCACGGAAACTGTCGTAGCCGAAGATATCCTTGAGAACGCGCTGAGCCTGTTCGAGCATGTGCAACTCCACAAATCGCCGTACCATCCTGGAGACAGGCTGGACGAAAAACCCGCCCCGCACACGCCGAATGCGTAAGCGGTTTTTACCAGACGGCCGACAAAGACCGCCCCTGGATGAAAAATCGCGGATTATACCCCAGTGCTAACCCACGCAGGGTGCCGCTGTGACAGACGTTCCCTTTGCCCCGCCAACGCTGCAAGGTGCTAGAATTCGGTATCGTTTATTCCCCAAGGTAGCCCTGTAATGTCCTTCGCCGAGCAACTCACCCGCCTGCAAGCCTTCCTCGACGCCGACGAGCTGCACGAAGAAGCGCTGGACTACGTCGCCGCTCACGGCTACCTCACGGCCCTGTCGATCAATGCCGAGGACGTACCCGAGCGCGAGTGGATCGACGCCCTGTTCGCCGAAGAACCCCACTACGCCAGCGATGCCCAGCGCACCGAGATCGAAGCGACCCTGGTGGCACTGAAGGCGCACATCGCTCGCCAACTGGCCAGCGACGAAGAATTCGACCTGCCGTGCGACCTGGACTTGACCGAAGAGCCGGACGATTCCGACCTGCGCGGTTGGTGCATCGGCTTCATGGAGGGCGTGTTCCTGCGTGAAGAGGCCTGGTTCGAAAACGCTGAAGAAGAAGTCAGCGAGATGCTGCTGCCAATCATGGTCGGTTCGGGCCTGTTCGACGAGCAGCCAGAGTTCGCCGACATCGCCAGCAATGCCAACCTCCAGGACGACATGATCGTGCAGATCCCGGAAGCACTCAGCGCGCTGTTCCTGCTGCTGCACGCCCCTGATGAGAAGCCGGCGCTGCTCAAGCCTCGCCACCACTGAGTCGGCTGTGCGCTACCTGCTGCTGGCCGTCGGCTGGCTCAGCGTTGCGCTGGGGGTGCTGGGGATATTCCTGCCGGTGTTGCCCACCACCCCTTTTCTGCTATTGGCGGCGGCGTGTTTCGCGCGCAGCTCGCCTCGCTTTCACCACTGGCTGGTCCATCACCCGAAGCTCGGGCCGTGGATCCGTGATTACCTCAGTGGCGACGGCATACCGCTAAAAGGCAAGGTCTACGCCATAGGCCTGATGTGGGCCAGCATTGGCCTGTCGTGCTACCTGGTACCGCTGTTCTGGGCTAGAGCATTCATGCTCACCAGCGCGGTGCTGGTCAGTCTCTATATCCTCAAGCAAAAGACCCTGCGCAAGCAGTGATCAACGCTGCGTGCGCCAGTAATCGCACCCTCTTGGTGAACACATAGCGGGCCTAAACCCTCTAGCGTCATTTTTTTGTCGCCAAATATCTATTTCGCCTATCCAGCCTTTTTTTTAGCTGCAAAAGTTCTGGAACTCGCTGTAAACCTTGAAAAACGAGACTTTCAGCCGCTTTGATTTCGGTCGACCTTAAGCGTCTCCCGCGCCCTCTTAGACCTGATAAGTCAAATATCGGTATGTTTTATGAGAAAATCTTCTTATCACTTTGATTGAATGTTCTTAGCTCTGTTGTTAAAAACCTGAAACGATTTGCATGATAACTATATCGTCATTTTTTTGGCGACCAGCAGGACTTATTTTAGGATCAGGGAGAGGTACCCATGCGCGTTTTGACCCCCATCACCAGTGCATTACTGTTGGCAATGGCGTGTGCCAACGTACAGGCGATGTCGATTACCGAGGCTGTTCAGAGCGCCGTGGACTACCATCCGCAGATCAGCTCCAACCGCAACAGCAAGCTGTCTGCCGATGAAGACGTGAAATTCGCGCGTGGCGGCTACTACCCTTCCGTTGACCTGGTCGCAGGCTATGGCCGCCAGCGTTCGGACAACCTCAATACCCGCGGCACCAACCCCGACGGTACGCGCAACCATGACAAGGCCACCCTCAGCTACACCCAGTCAGAGCTGCGCCTGCGGCAAATGCTGTTCGACGGTTTTAACACCTCGAACGAAGTAGGCCGCACCGAAGCGGTCGCCACCTCCCGCGCCTACTACACCCAGGCGGTCGCCCAGGATGTTGCCCTGCGCGCTGTGGAGGTTTACCTCGAAGTGCTCAAGCGCCGTGAGCTGGTGACGCTGGCCAAGAACAACCTGCAAGCCCACCTGCGGGTAAACGACCAGATCGGCCTGCGCACCGAGCGCGGCGTCGGCAGCACCGCCGACCTCGATCAGTCCCGCGCCCGCCGTGCCTTGGCGGAGAACAACCTGGACACCGCCGAAGTCGACTTGGCCGATGCCGAGGCCAACTTCTTCAGCGTCATCGGCAAACACCCCGATGAACTGGAGGGGCCGCAATCGATCAAGGTTGAAATTCCTGGCACCCTCGACGATGCCCGGGAAGGCATGCGCCAGAACAACCCTTACATCAAGTCCGCCCAGGCCGATGTCAATGCGGCCGAGCGGCAGTACGAAGTGGCCAAGTCGACCTTCTACCCACGCCTGGACGCTGTGCTGGCCACGGGTGCCAACAACAACCTTGGCGGTGAGAAGGGTCACAGCAACAACGATTGGCAGGCCGGTGTCGAGCTGAACTACAACGTGTTCCGCGGCGGCAGCGACAAGGCCCGCCTGCAGTCCGATGCCCACAAGATCAACCAGGCCCTGGACATCCGCAACAACGCCCTGCGCGAGCTGACCGAGAACCTGAGCCTGGCCTGGAACGCCATGAACAACGCGCGCAAGCAGACCCCAACTGCGCGTGAATACGCCGAAACCACCAAGCGCGTACGCGCGGCTTACCAGGATCAGTTCGGCCTTGGCCAACGTACCCTGCTCGACGTGCTCGACAGTGAGAACGAGCTGTACAACGCCGACCGTCGTTACACCGAAGTGCGTTACACCGAGGAATTCTCGATGTACCGCGTGTTGGCAACCATGGGTGAACTGTTGAGCAAGCAGCGTATTTCGCTGCCGCCAGAAGCCATCGCCAGCAATGAGGTGAAGACCGACGCACAGCTGCCAGAGATGCGTTGATCAACAGTCGGGGCAACCCGACTGTTGGCTGATACACCTTACGTGTAGGAGCAGCCTTGCGCTGCGAAGAGGCCGGTGAAAACAGCCAAGATTAACTACGTTTTCACCGGCCTCTTCGCAGCGCAAGGCTGCTCCTACACGTTTATGGGGTGCCGTGATTGCGCTGGAACGTCTCGGTACCCATGGCCTTGATCTGCCCCTCGATCAGGGCTTCGAACGGTTTGAGCAATGCATCGAACCGGGCTGGCTGCTCCAGCACATTCAGCGCCTCCACCACCGCCTCGAGGGTCGACAATGCCCCCGGCTCCGGCGCCTTGCGCAACCGGTAGCGCGAAGGCGCGACCGCCCCCAGCGTCACACGCGGCAAGGCCTCCAGCAACGGATTCAGGTACAGCAGCTTGCGTGCCTTGCGCCAGGTACCGTCGGGCACGATCAACAGCAAGGGCCTGTCATCCCCCTCACCATAAGCCGTCAGCACCTGGGCATGCTCACCCGGGAACAGCAGCGCCGGCCGGTAGCCAGGTGTCTGCAGCAATTCAACGAGGTCGTCGAACACCTCGCCAACGCGCAATTCGGCATTGACCAGGCCAAGGGCGGCCAGGCGGGCGGTATTCAGGGCGTGCGCGCTTTCACTGGGGTGCTGCAGCAGAACCACGCGGGTGCGGCTGTCGAGCGAGGGTATCAGTGGGCAAAGGCAGTGGTCGAGCGGGCGCTGGCAGCGCTCGCAGCGGGGTCTGGGCATCGGCTTCTCCTTACCGGGCGCAGTGTGCCATAGCCCTGCAGAAAAGCCCCACTTCCTTGTGGGATACGCTGAATGTCAGCGGTTGAAACGCTCCGCCAAGCTATGCAGATACTCCGCCATACGCTCCAGGTCCTGGCTGATTTCCGCCCCTTGCCTGGCCTGCCCGGCGCTCTGATCACACAGCTGTGCAATCCTCACAATCTGCTGGTTGATATCCTCGGCAACATGGCTTTGCTGCTCAGAAGCCGTCGCCATCTGCTGGCTCATGCCGGTAATCCGGCTGACCGCCTGGGCGATACCGGTCAACGCCGCTTGCACCGCTTCGACACTGTGTACGCTGTCGCGTGAAATCTGCTCGCCGCGGCTGGCCGTGCTCACCGCCCGCTCTGCCCCTGCCCGTAACGAGGCGATGATCTGATGGATCTCCTCGGTCGAGGCACGGGTGCGCTGGGCCAAAGAGCGGACCTCATCGGCCACCACGGCAAATCCGCGCCCCTGCTCCCCGGCGCGGGCTGCCTCGATGGCGGCATTGAGCGCCAGCAGGTTGGTTTGCTCGGCAATCGAGGTGATTGTATCGACCACGCTACCGATCGACTGCGTCTGCTCGGCCAACGCGTTGACCGCCTGGCCGATGTCGTTGACCGCATCGCTCATGCTGCCCATGGCCTTGAGACTCTGCTGGGCCAACTCACTGCCTTGCTGCGCCAACTGGTCGGCATCGCCTGCCGCATGAGCGGTGCTTTGCACGTTGTGGGTGACCTCCTGGATAGTCGCCGCCATCTGCGCGATGGCCGTGGCGGACTGGTCGGTTTCGTTGCGCTGGCGGTCAAGCATCTGGGCCTGGGCGTCGGACAGGTCAGCCGACTGCGCCGCCCGCGACTTCACCCCGACGCCGGCGTCCACCAGGCGGGTCAAGGCGGTTTGCAAGCGGGCCTCTTCGCTGATGATGGCCATGTCCAATTGGCCCTGCAGGCCCAGGTTGTCGCTGTAGGTCAACGCCACCAACGGGCTGGTGAAGGCTTTCGGGTGCTCACCAAGTGTGCGCCGAATGGCCTGGCTGTGGTGATGCTCGACCAAGTACCAGGCCAGCAACAGGCTGGCCATCAGCACCCCCAGCGCCGCGTAGGGCGGCAGCCACAGGTAGCTTGCCGCCGACAGCAGGCCCGCGCCGATCAGTGGCCAGCCGTGCGCCAATTCATGCCCTAGCCGCGCCGCCCAAGACACCGGCGAACGGCCAGCACGCAAGCGCGCGTAAAGCGCTTCGGCACGGCGAATCTGCTCGCGCGTCGGCACTGAACGCACCGACTCATAGCCACTGACCCTGCCCTGCTCATACACCGGGGTGACGTAAGCGCTGACCCAGTAGTAATCGCCGTTTTTGGCGCGGTTCTTGACCACGCCCATCCAGGGTTTGCCTTGCTTGATGGTGTCCCACATGTGCCCGAACACCGCCGGAGGCATGTCGGGATGACGCACCAGGTTGTGGGTCTGGCCGACCAGTTCGTCGTAGGTAAAACCGCTGATCGCCACAAAGGCGTCATTGCAGTAGGTGATGCGGCTATTGAGGTCCGTCGTGGAGATCAGGCGTTGATCGCTGGAGAAGGTTCTTTCGTGCTCAGTGACGGGCAAATTCATGCGCATCTTGGGCGATCCTTGCAGGATGAAATAGGGAGGAATCATCAGCGCAAGTTGATGTTTAGCAGAGCGCTATCAGGTTAGCGGTCATGTTCTGTAGGAATTGAGCCCGTCCCGACGGAATGCATGGACAGGCTGTGTATCAGCCCACGTTGAGCTGGCTTTTAAGCAGGTCGCGGAACGTCTGAATCAACGGCTCGCGGCTGCGACCACGGCGAATGATCAACGAAAAGGGTGCTTGATAACCGAAGGTAGACGGCGACAACACCCGTAGATCGCCCTTCTCCACCCAAGCTTGGGCGTAATGCTCTGGCAGGTAGCCAATGTAGGCACCCGAAAGAATCAGGATCAGCTGCGCCTCCATGCTTTCCACCGTCGCCGCACTGTGCTTGAAGCCATGCCGGGCCAGCTCTGCCTGGCTCCAGTAGCCGCGCCCGACCATGCGCTGCTGGGTCACCACCTGCTCAGGGATGCGCCGCTCGTTAAACAACGGATGGCGGCTGCTGCAGTACAGCCAGTGCTGCTCACGGTACAGCGGCTGGTAAACCAGGCCGCTCATGCGCGAAGAGAACGCCCCGATGGCCAGGTCGAGGCGGTTGTCCTGTACGCCCAATTGCAGTTCGTACGGGCTGGACACCGACAGGTGCAAGTGCACCGCCGGGTGCTCCTGGCTGTAAGCACCGATGGCTTCGGCCAGGGGCAGTGCGCGGTCGCCCACGGTGGAGTCGATCACGCCCAGGTTGAGCGTGCCGCGCAGTTCACCCTTGAGGGCCGCGGCATATTGCTCAAAGCCATCCAGCTCGGCCAGCAGGCGCAGGCTCTCCTGATGAAACAGCTCGCCTTTGCTGGTGAGGCTGAAACCGCCGCGACCACGGTGACACAGCACAATCCCCAACCCGCCCTCCAGCTGGCTCATGTAGGTGCTAATGGCTGACGTCGACAGGTTCAAATCGCGCTGGGCGTTAGCGAAGCCCTGGTGACGCACCACGCTGACGAAGATGCGCAGGAGTTTCAGATCGGGCAGGGTCGAGCTCATGGTGCAACGGTTCCGCAACAGTAAATGCGTGAAGTCTAACCGGTTGCGCGGGCATTAGTTCAGAAATTCCTGAAGTAAGTATTTGCCGGTAGCGATTCTTCCTACGCACTACCTTGCGCAAACTCGGCCGAAATGTCCTGCCCGCCGGCACAACCAGACTACACAGGCGCGCCGCGGCACAGGTTCGAACAAACACAACAATCGACCGACTGATGAGGCCCACCGTGGACAAGACTCTCCACCAACCACTGGGCGGCAACGAAATGCCGCGTTTCGGCGGCATCGCCACCATGCTCCGTCTCCCCCACCTGCAAAGCGCCGCCGGCCTGGATGCCGCATTCATCGGTGTGCCCCTGGACATCGGCACTTCGCTGCGCTCCGGCACCCGCTTCGGCCCGCGTCAGATCCGCGCCGAGTCGGTGATGATCCGCCCGTACAACATGGCCACCGGGGCTGCGCCATTCGACTCGCTGTCGGTGGCCGACATCGGTGACGTGGCCATCAACACCTTCAACCTGCTCGATGCCGTGCGCATCATCGAAGAAGCCTACGACGAAATCGTCGAGCACAACGTTATCCCGATGACCCTGGGCGGCGACCACACCATCACCCTGCCGATCCTGCGCGCCCTGCATAAAAAGCACGGCAAGATCGGCCTGGTGCACATCGATGCCCACGCCGACGTCAACGACCACATGTTCGGCGAGAAGATCGCCCACGGCACTACCTTCCGCCGCGCCGTGGAAGAGGGCCTGCTTGACTGTGACCGCGTGGTGCAGATCGGCCTGCGCGCCCAGGGCTACACCGCCGACGACTTCAACTGGAGCCGTCGCCAGGGCTTCCGCGTGGTGCAGGCCGAGGAATGCTGGCACAAATCGCTGGAACCGCTGATGGCCGAAGTCCGTGAAAAAGTCGGCGGCGGCCCGGTTTACCTGTCGTTCGACATCGACGGTATCGACCCCGCTTGGGCCCCTGGCACCGGCACGCCTGAAATTGGAGGCTTGACCACGATCCAAGCGATGGAGATCATTCGCGGCTGCCACGGCCTGGACCTGATCGGCTGTGACCTCGTCGAAGTCTCCCCGCCTTACGACACCACCGGCAACACCTCGCTGCTCGGCGCCAACCTGCTGTTCGAGATGCTCTGCGTGCTGCCGGGCGTCGTGCGTCGCTGATCCTGGCGATACCACGGCACCGCTTGACTGCAATACCCCGGCAGGAGCCATGAGGGAGGGCCACTGAGGCCCGCCAACACAAGACTAGACCGCCGGGTGGCGCTAAGCCCGTGCGGTCGATCTCGCCATAATAAAGATAATCGGGAGACCCCCAATGGCCTTGGACATCATCGTTGTAATGATCTATACCGCCGGCATGCTCGGGCTTGGCTGGTATGGCATGCGTCGGGCAAAAACCCAGGAAGACTACCTGGTGGCCGGACGCAACCTCGGCCCGACCCTGTACATGGGCACCATGGCCACTACCGTACTCGGCGGCGCCTCCACCGTCGGCACTGTGCGCCTGGGCTATGTCTACGGCATTTCTGGCTTCTGGCTGTGCGCAGCCCTGGGCCTGGGCATCATCGCCCTCAACTTGTTCCTCGCCAAACCGCTGCTGCGCCTGCGCATCTATACCGTGACCCAGGTCCTGGAGCGGCGCTACAACCCGATGGCCCGCCAGGCCAGCGCGGCGATCATGCTGGCGTACGCGCTGATGATCGGCGTTACCTCGACCCTGGCCATGGCGACCGTGCTGCAAGTGCTGCTCGAGTTGCCGTTCTGGATGTCGCTGATGCTCGGCGGTGGCGTGGTGGTGCTGTACTCGACCATCGGTGGCATGTGGTCGCTGACCCTGACCGACATCGTCCAGTTCGTCATCAAGACCGTCGGCCTGATGTTCATCCTGTTGCCGGTGTGCCTGTACAAGGCCGGTGGCTGGGACACCCTGGTGGCCAAACTGCCTGCGGCCAGCTTCCAGCTGACCACCATCGGTTGGGACACCATCATCACCTACTTCCTGATCTACTTCTTCGGCATCCTCATCGGCCAAGACATCTGGCAGCGCGTATTCACTGCCCGTGACGAGAAGGTCTGCCAACGTGCCGGTACTACCGCAGGTGTCTACTGCGTGGTGTACGGCCTGGCCTGCGCCCTGATCGGCATGGCCGCGCACGTGCTGATGCCCGACCTGGCCAACCCAAACAATGCCTTTGCGGAGATGATCAAGAGCACCCTGCCCGATGGCATTCGTGGCCTGCTGATGGCGGCGGCCCTGGCGGCCATGATGTCGACTGCCAGCGCCGGCCTGCTGGCTGCGTCCACCACCCTGACTGAAGACCTGCTGCCCAAGCTGCGTGGCGGCAAGCAGTCGAGCCTGGCCATCAGCCGCCTGTTCACCCTGCTGACCGGCCTGGTGGTACTGGGTATCGCCTTGGTGGTGAACGATGTGATCAACGCCCTGACCCTGGCCTACAACCTGCTGGTCGGCGGCATGCTGATTCCGCTGATCGGTGCGATCTTCTGGAAACGCGCAACCACCGCAGGCGCCATCGCCAGCATGTCGCTGGGCTTCGCTACTGCGCTGCTGTTCATGTTCAAGGACGGGCTGGAAGCCAACACGCCGATCTACTACAGCCTGGCAGTTGGCCTGGTGAGCTTTGTGGCGGTCAGCCTGATGTCGCGCAAATCGATGGCAGCAGTCAAACTGGCCTGATACGCGCTAGGCAATACAGACGATCCACCGCAACAAAAAGGCCGCCGCATCAGCAATGATGCGGCGGCCTTTGTCATTTCAGCGACGGCGCGGTTGGCGCTTGCGCTGCTCTTCATCAGTCGGGATCGGCACCGGCTGCAAGGGGGGTGGAATCAACCCCAGTGCGACAGCCAAGTCGTGGAGCCAGTTGAACAGTGGTTTCTTCATAGTGCCCCCTTGACGGGTCAGCCTCACGGTCAATCAATCCAGTGATGTTTCATACAGATCATAGCCCGATGTCCTGTATTGCGCATGCATCTGGTCTTAGAGATAAGGGCCATTTTGACGCGGATCAAGCCTGAACGGCGCATTCCGACGATTGGTTAATCGTTTCGCTTTGTTGCAGATCGATCCAGGCCTGCAAATTTGCCCCGCGCATGCCCTGGCGCCACATCAACCAGGTCACCGCCTGATCGAAAGGTGCCTGCAGCCGGTGGACCCGCACCCGGTCGCGCCCAGGCAGGCTGTCGAGCATGGACTGCGCCATCATGGCCACACCTGCGCCGGCAATCACACAGGCCAGCATGCTCTGGTACGACTCGATCTCCATCACCCGCCCCATCGGTGTATGGGCGTGGGCGTACCAGGCCTCCAGGCGCATTCGGTACGAGCAGCCTTGGCGGAAAGTGAACACCGCTTTGCCTGCCACGTCTTTTGCCGTGTGCACGGGCGGGTGTTCGGGGCTGGTGATCAACACCAGCTGTTCCTCGCACAGCGGCACACCGTCCAGCCCGGCCAGGCTCGGTGGGCCATCCACCAAGGCTGCGTCCAGGCCATGGCTGAGCAAGCCCTCGAACAGCTCACCGCTGGGCGCTGCACGCACCTGCAGGTTCACCGCCGGGTACGCCTGGTGATAACGCGCCAGCAACGCCGGCAGGTGGGTGGCTGCGGTGCTGTACATGGTGCCCAGCACAAACTCCCCGGCCGGCTGGCCACCTTGCACGGCCGCCATCGCCTCATCACGCAGCGCCGACAAGCGATTGGCATAGTCCAGCAGCACCTTGCCCGCCGGCGACAATTGCAGCCGCTGGCGCTCGCGCAGAAACAGCTCCACGCCCAATTGCTCTTCGAGCTGGCGCAGGCGCGTTGACAGGTTCGACGGCACCCGATGCAGGCGCTCGGCGGCGCGTGTGACCGAACCTTCCTCGGCGACCGCCTGGAAGATGCGCAGTTGGCTGAACTCCATACCATTCTCCAAAACAGAACAACTTCATCATCATTATTCAATTTTAATGAAAATAAAACCGGCCTAACCTGCCATCTATCGCTTATCAACGTGCAGGAGCCCTTCCATGTCGCCCCGTATACAACTGCTGGCCAGCGCCGTAGCGCTGATGATGGCCATGGGCATCGGCCGCTTCGCCCTGACCCCTCAACTGCCGCAACTGATCGCCGAAGGCCAGTTCGACCTCACGGCCGCCGGGCTGGTCGCGGCGGCCAATTACCTGGGTTACTTCATCGGTGCGGTGGATGGCATGTTCGCTCGCAAACCTGCCCAGGTACGCCTGCGCCTGCAAGGTGGCCTGTGGCTGTGCGTGCTGTTGACCTTGGCCTCGTGGGCCGCCGATGGCTTCTGGAGCCACTTGCTGTTGCGCTTCGGCACCGGCGTGGCCAGCGCCTGGGTATTGGTGATGATCACCAGCCTCAGCCAGCAAGTTGCCAATGCACACCATCAACCCCGCTTGGGCGCTTTGGTGTTTGCCGGGCCGGGCCTGGGGATCGCCGTTACCGGGCTGCTGGCACTGGTGGCGCATGGGCTGGGGCTGGGTTCGGCGGCGCTGTGGCTGATCTACGCGGTGGCGGCGCTGATGATGCTGTTGGCCGTACGGGCCTGGTTGCCCCAGGCGCAAGCGCAAACGGCGCACCCGGCCACTGCGCAGCCCGGTAGGGCAGGCAATGCCGGGATTGCGCGTCTTGGGATGGTCTATGCCTTGTACGGCGTCGGTTACATCCTGCCGGCCACCTTCTTGTCACAGATGGCCAACCAGCAGTTTCACGGCCAGTGGATGGCTGACCTGTTCTGGCCGGCCTTTGGCCTGGCAGCCGCGCTGGGCGTACTGCTGGTGAGCGTGCGCCGGGCCGGCAGGACCTCTGCCTGGCTGACCGCCACCCTGTGGCTACAAGGGCTCGGCGTGTTGGCATGCCTGATGGGCGGAGGCCTTGGCCTGGGGTTGGGTGTGGTGCTGTGCGGCGCGCCGTTCCTGGCCTGCATGCAACTGGTGATGCAGCGTTCGCGGGAGCTGGCGCCGCACGCGACGCAGCGTAATGCCGGGCTGCTCACGGCGTGCTTTGCGCTCGGGCAACTCAGCGGGCCGTTGTTGGCGGCAGTCAGCAACCACTACACGGGGAGCCTGGAATTGGCATTGTTGCTGGCCGCGAGCGGGTTGGCAGTGGCCGGGGTGTTGGTGCTGACTGCAGCCCATGCCAACGCCAGCTGCCTGGCGGCCCCTTCAACCACTGCGCAATCCGTGTAGGAGCAGCCTTGTGCTGCGAAGAGGCCAGTCGCAGCAACGTAGATGCTCGCTGCTGCTACTGGCCTCTTCGCAGCGCAAGGCTGCTCCTACAGGGGTTTCGGTTGACGGTCAGTGACGCACTGGGCAGCGGCTGTTACCCCACCCATTTGCGCAATTGCTGCTTCACCCAAGGCTCGGCGCTCACCAGCACTACGCCAAGCAACACCATCACCGCACCAAGCACAAAGTTCACGCTCAGCGGCTCATCCAGCAGCAGCACGCCGAACGTGACGCCGAACAGCGGCGTGATGAACGAAAACACCGCGAGGTTCGACGCCAGGTATTTGCGCAATAACCAGAACCAGGTCAGGTAGCTGACAAACGACACCACGATCCCTTGGAACAGCACACTGCCCACCGCCAAAGGCGTCAGCGACACCGCGCCGATCTGGCCGCTGAGCAAGGCAATCAGCAGTAGCCCGGCAAAGCCCACCGCCAACTGATAGAACAGGGTCAAGGTCGCCGGCGCTTCCGAAAGCCGGGAACAGCGCACCACCACCGTCGTCGCACCCCAGGCCAGCCCCGCCACAACGCCAAAGGCATCGCCCAGCAACGTGCGGCTGTCCATTTCTTCAAACGACATGCCACCGGCAAACGCGGTGGCGATCCCACCGAAGGCCAGCAAGATCCCCAACCACTGCAGCAGCCGCAGCCGCTCACTGGGCAGCATGAAGTGCAGGCCCAACGCCGTGAAAACGGGTGCCGTGTAGAGGAAGACCGACATGTGCGCTGCCGACGTCAGCTTCAACCCTTCAGCGATGAACAGGAATTCGACACCAAACAACCCGCCCGCCAACAGCCCGGCGCGCCAAGTGCTGCCAACCTGCTCCCAACCACCGCGCCAGCAGATCATCAGGCCCACCAGCACAGCGGCGATGCAGTTGCGCAGGGCGGCCTGCATGACCGGAGCGATGTCGACGGCAGCCGTCTTGATCAACACTTGCTGGCAGCCCCAGATCAGGCACAACCCAAGCATGACCTGGAAAGCGAAGGCGTCGGGGTTCTTCCGGGCCGCGCTCATCGGCGGGCCTTTGGGGTAGTCATTGGCATGGGATCAGCTCGGCAGTCTTCAAAGACTGCCGATTATCGGGTTTACAGGCCCACCCGTGCCACCCTCAAAACGACCTCAAGCAATCTGTGCCTTCGATGACACCTGCTCAAAGGTCGCTTCATCCAGCGCATCGGCTTGTTCATCCAAGACCTGACGCGGGTGCTCGAAGCCCGGGATGCTGCTGTCGATCAGGCTCAACAGGCGCGAGCCGCGTTCGCTGAGGACAAAGTTTTCGCCGTTGCCCCCCTCTTCATCAGGCCGACTTTCGATGAAGCCTCGCTCGAACAACAGTTTTTCGTATTCGCAGGCCCGGGTCTTCAAGTGGTCCAGATCGCCTATCGGCTGGCCTTTGGCGGCTAGCGCCGCGGCGTGCTGCTCGGCGTAGGGGCGTGGCGTAAAGCTGTGACCGGCGCTGTTCTGCACTTCATGCAGCAAGCGTTCGATCAAGTCCCAGTCGTAGGTGGTGCTCATGGCGGCAGGCTCCTGCTGTGGACGGAAGGGGTACACAGGTTGGGACCTACCTGCGGCGGGTCGTGTTCAGAAAAAACAGAAACCATTTGATGCGCTAGCCCAGTGTGATTTATAAACTACATTCACCCAATGAAGAAGATCGAATCCAGCAGTTTCAGACATTGGGTGCATGGGCTCCGGGACGAAATGGCGCGTATCCGGATCATTGCTCGTATTAACCGTTTGATGGAGGGCCTGTCTGGTGACGTCTCAGCAGTTGGCCACGGCGTGAGTGAACTCCGAATTCACCATGGTCCGGGCTACCGGGTGTACTTTCACCAAGCAGGCGATACGTTGGTAATACTGCTTTGCGGCGGGGACAAGAGCAGCCAGCGGCGGGACATCAAAGCGGCTCACGAAATCCTGCGTTCCTGGAGGATGCAAAATGACTGAAACATTTTTTGAGTTCGATGCGGCCGATTACCTGACCAC
Source organism: Pseudomonas sp. B21-031 (assembly GCF_024748985.1). Lineage (NCBI taxonomy): Bacteria > Pseudomonadati > Pseudomonadota > Gammaproteobacteria > Pseudomonadales > Pseudomonadaceae > Pseudomonas > Pseudomonas sp. B21-031. Next base: position 4,389,473 of record NZ_CP087181.1, read on the forward strand.
TCCGCAAGCCATCGCTCAATTCATGTCCGATGCGCTGGAAACGGGTGATGCCAGCTACGTGGCCAAAGCCGTTGGCGTAGTGGCTCGTGCAAAAGGGATGAGCGATCTGGCGAAAGAAACCGGCTTGTCTCGTGAGCAACTTTACCGATCGTTCAGCGAACACGGCAATCCGACCCTTAAATCGTTCCTCGCAGTCATGAAGGCGTTGGGCATAGACATGACGGCAAAACCTCACCTTGCACACTAACAATGTTGATTATCTTGCACCTGCGGGTTATCGAGCCCGCCGGTCGTCGAGGCTGAACTTCAAGGGATGTACCGCCCTCCACCAGGCATAGCCAATGCCGGAGGTATAAAGGATGAAATCGCTGCTGCGCATCACCTGTGCAACCGCCTTGCTCTGCGCCCTGCCCGCTTGGGCCTGCACGCCGGAGGAGGCCACTCAGAAGCGCGAAGAACTGGCCGGGCTGGTCAGCCAGCTGACCGAACAGAACCCGCAGAAGGCCAAGGAGATCAACGATGAGCTCCAGGGTATGGAGCTGGGGACGGCGAGCAAGGACCTGCCAGACAAGTGCCAGCTGATCGATACACGAATCAAGGAATTGAAGACAGCAGAGAAAAAAGCGGAGTGACGCAGAGGCGGTAAAGGCCCTATCGCCGGCAAGGCGGCGATAGGGCTGCAGACGGCTTACTCAGCTGCTGGCGTGCGCTTTTTCAGCGGCGCCATGCCGTCGGAGCTGGCCAGTGGCGCGTTGGCCTTTGGCTTGGCGGTCGGCTTGCGCTTAGCGCCAGCCTTCTTGTCACCCGACTTCTTCTCGACCTTTTTCTTCTTGGTACCGGCAGCCTTGCCCGAAGCCTTGACCTTTTTCGGCCCGTTGTAGGTGCCTTTGACTTCTTTGATCACCCGGCGCTCGAACTGCTGCTTGAGGTAGCGTTCGACGCTCGACATCAAGTTCCAGTCGTTGTGGGTGATCAACGAGATCGCCAGGCCCTCGCCCCCCGCACGGCCGGTACGGCCAATACGGTGCACGTACTCGTCACCGCTGCGTGGCATGTCGAAGTTGATCACCAGGTCCAGGCCGTCGATGTCAAGGCCACGGGCGGCAACGTCGGTTGCCACCAGCACGTTGGAGCTGCCCTGCTTGAAGCGTTCAATGGCCAGCTTGCGGTCTTTCTGGTCCTTCTCACCGTGCAGGACGAAGGCCTTCACGTCCTTGGCCACCAGGTGGCCATAGATACGGTCGGCCAGGGCACGGGTGTTGGTGAAGATGATCGCCTTCTGGTAGGTCTCGTTTTCCAGCAACCACTGGACGATCTTCTCTTTGTGCTGGTCGTGGTCAGCCATGATGATCTGCTGACGGGTGCCTTCGGCCAGCTGCGAGACGCTGTTGAGCATCAGGTGCTCAGGGTCTTTCAACACCTTGCCGATGATGTCGCGCAGGGCCGCGCCGCCTGTGGTGGCGGAGAACAGCAGGGTCTGCTCACGGTTCTCACACTCCTTGCACAGGCGCTCCATGTCTTCGGCAAAGCCCATGTCGAGCATACGGTCGGCTTCATCGAGGATCATGACCTTGACGTGGGACAGGTCCAGGTTGCCGGCGTTGAGTTGCTCGAGCAGGCGGCCCGGGGTGCCGATCAGCACGTCCGGCACCTTGCGCAGCATGGCGGCCTGTTCCTTGAAGTCCTCACCGCCGGTAACCAGGCCGGCCTTGATGTAGGTGAACTGGGAGAACAGTTGCACCTGCTTGAGGGTCTGTTGCGCCAGCTCGCGGGTAGGCAGCAGGATCAGCGCACGGATTTCCACGCGCGGGCCGCTCAGGTCGACCAGGCGATTGAGCATTGGCAGGACGAATGCCGCGGTCTTGCCGCTGCCAGTCTGCGCGGTCACACGCAGGTCACGCCCTTGCAGGGCCAGGGGGATGGCCGCTGCCTGCACCGGGGTCGGCTCGACAAATTTAAGCTCGGCCACGGCTTTAAGCAGGCGTTCGTGCAGGGCGAATTGGGAAAACACGGAGGTAACCTCAGGCAAGTGCGGGAAATTCAGTTGCATAGGGTAACGTTTTCTGCCGCCGTAGCCGAATTTCTTTTGGCAACTTTATCGGCATCCGCGCTCTAATGGCGCTTCGTTTGGCAATACAGACTGTTCAAAACCCCATGGATATCCAACGAATCTGGCGTGACTCCCTCGACCTCTGGGGCACCCTCGATCAACATCCCATGCTCCACGCCGCCATCGGCCTGGCCGTCCTGCTGCTGATTTCTCTAGTCGTCGGCCGCCTTTCGCGCTTCCTGATGCTGCACGGCACCCGCCTGCTGGCGCGCCAACAGGCGCTGAAATGGCTGGATGACCTGCGCCACAACAAAGTGTTGCACCGGCTGGCCCAGACCACACCGTCGCTGGTGCTGCAGTTTGGCCTGAAGTTGGTGCCGGAGCTGTCCGACACGGCGCAGCACTTCCTCGGCAACGTTGCCCTGGCCTTTACCCTGCTGTTCATGACCATGGCCCTGTCGTGCCTGCTGGATGCCTTGCTCGACATCTACGCGCGCACCGAGCATGCCCGCACCCGCTCGATCAAGGGCTATGTGCAACTGGCCAAGATGATGCTGTGGATCTTCGCCTCCATCGTCATCGTCGCCACGCTTATCGACCGCTCGCCGTTGCTGCTGCTGTCGGGCCTGGGTGCCATGTCGGCGGTGCTGCTGTTGGTCTACAAGGACACCCTGCTGTCGTTCGTGGCCAGTGTGCAATTGACCAGTAACGACATGCTACATGTGGGTGACTGGATCGAAATGCCACAGGTCGGTGCCGATGGCGATGTGGTGGACATCACCTTGCACACGGTGAAGGTGCAGAACTTCGACAAGACCATCGTCTCGATCCCGACCTGGCGCTTGATGAGCGAATCGTTCCGCAACTACCGCGGCATGCAGCAGTCAGGCGGCCGGCGCATCAAGCGCAGCCTGTTCATCGACGCGGCGGGTGTGCGTTTTCTGACCCGCGAAGAGGAACAGCGCCTGACCCAGGTGCGCCTGCTGGGCGACTACCTGGCTGGCAAACGCCAGGAGCTGCAAACCTGGAACGAAGCGCTGGGGCCGGTGGCCGAGCTGTCCGCCAACCGCCGCAAGCTGACCAATATCGGCACCTTCCGCGCGTTTGCGCTGGCTTACCTGAAGAATCACCCCAATGTGCATCAAGGCATGACCTGCATGGTCCGGCAGATGCAGACCACCGCCGAAGGGGTGCCGCTGGAGATCTACTGCTTCACCACCACCACGGTGTGGGCGGAGTACGAGCGGATTCAAGGGGATATCTTCGATTACCTGCTGGCGGTGTTGCCGGAGTTTGGCTTGAGCTTGTATCAACAGCCGAGTGGCAATGACATGCGGGTGGGGTTGAGCGGGCGAGTGCCGCACCGGTTGGAAGAGATGAGCGAGGCTTGAGATCGCCGGGGCTGCTTTGCAGCCCATTCGCAGCACAAGGCTGCTCCTGCAGGAGGTACGCGTCCACTGTAGGAGCAGCCTTGTGCTGCGAATGGGGCGCAAAGCGCCCCCGAATCACCCCGCGTAACCCAGCAGGTACAACAACCCGGTCAGGGTCACCAACGAAGCCACGGTCGACAACAGGATCGTCCGCGAAATCAGCCCCGCCTCGCGGTTGTAGTACTCCGCCAGCATGTACGGCCCGGTCCCGGTCGGCAGCGCCGCCAGCAGCACCGCCGAAGCCGCCCACATGCTCGGCAGGCTGAACACCTTGTACGCCAGCACCCAGGTCAGGGCCGGCTGCCCAACCAGTTTCAATCCCACCAACGGCCACGGGCTGGCTTGCGCACCCGCGCGCTTTTCTGCCAGGAATGCACCCAGCGATATCAAGGCGCACGGCGTGGTGGCCAACGCCAGCATGTCGAGAAAATGCATCACCGGCTCGGCCAGCCCCAACCCGCTCATGGCCCACCCAGCCCCCACCACCGGCGAAATCACCAGCGGGTTCTTCGCCAGCGCCTTGCTCACCACCAGCACCGCCCGGCCGACCTGCCGCTCGTCCTGCAACCCGACCTCAATAAAGGTCAGCGAAATGGCGAACACCAGGCACACCACGATCAACGACGAGATCAGCGCCGGCTGCAAGCCCGCCTGGCCGAACAGCATCAGACACAGCGGGATGCCGATGTAGCCGGTGTTGGCATACCCCGCGCTGAGCCCGTCGATGCTCGCCGCAACCAGGCTATGGCCGCTGTACAGCCGCCACGCCAGCGTGATCACGAACATGGCCAGCGCGCCCGTGCCAAACGCCACGATGAAGCCTGGGTGCCAGATCTCGCTCCAGGTCGCAGTGGCGGTCACCTTGAACAGCAAGGCCGGCAGGCAGAGCCAGACCACCATCTTGTTGATTTCGGCAGCGGCCTTGTCGCCGAGCTTGTTGGCGCGACGGCACAGGTAACCGACTAGGATGAGGGCGAAGATCGGCGCGACGATGACAAAGAGGGTATGCATATCAGGCCTTGCGGGTCAGCGCGGCGTCAGTGCGGCTACCCAACCGGCTCAACCACACCGACGCCAGAATCACCGCGCCCCCGATAAGCAACCGCCCCAATGGCTCGTGCTGGTTCCAGATCAACAGGTTGAGCAACAGCCCCACCGGCACGTGCAGGTTGTTCATCACGGCCAGCGTCGCCCCGGAAACCAGGCACGCACCCTTGTTCCACCAGTACAGGCCCAGCGCGGTCGGGCACAACCCGAGGAACAACAGCACCAGCCATTGCACATCGGTGCTTGGCAGGTGCTGGGCGTTGCCGAACAGCAGAAACGCCGGCAGCACGACGATCAAGGCCCCGAGGTAGAAGTAACCGAAGCGCTTGTAGTGCGGCAGGTCGCTGGGGTTTCGAGCGATCAGGTGACGGTACAGCACCTGGCCGGCGGCATAGGTGAAGTTGGCCAGTTGCAGTAGCAGGAAGCCGATGAAAAACTCACCACTGATGCTGTCGAAACGAATCACCGCGGCTCCCGCCACGGCCACCAGCGCGGCCAGTAATGCCCATGGGTTGAAACGCCGGTTCAAGGCATCTTCGATCAGGGTCACGTGCAACGGCGTGAGGATGGTGAACAACAGCACTTCCGGCACGGTGAGCACGCGAAAGCTCAGGTACAGGCAGACATAGGTAATGCCATATTGCAGCGCACCGATCAGCAGCATCGAACGCATGAAGCGCGGCTCGACCTGGCGCCAGCGGGTCAGCGGCAAGAACACCAGGCCCGCCAGCAGCACCCGCGCGAGCACGGCAAAGTAGCTGTCGACGTGCCCGGCCAGGTACTCGCCGATCAGGCTGAAGGAAAACGCCTGAATCAGCGCGACGATAATCAGGTAGCCCATGGTTGCCTCTCGTGGATCAAGGCGGCGACCTTAGCGGGTTGCGCCGCGTGAGTTCAACCATGAGAAGTGTGGGGGCTGTGCCGGGCCTTTCGCGGGCAAGCCTGCTCCCACAGGTACACCACGGGCCTTGAGAACAGTGAATTCCCTGTAGGAGCGGGCTTGCCCGCGAAAGGGCCGGCACAAGCAACCGAGAAATCCCAGGCATAAAAAAGCCCGGCCATCAGGCCGGGCAGGTACACCCAAAGGAGCAAAAACAGGTGTCAGGGTTGGGAATTCGTTGACGCTCAGGCCACCGCAGCCAGCTTGGCCTTGGCCTGGTTGATGCCCTTCTCGTGGAAGTCGCCGCTCATGTTCAAGCCCTCGGCATGGATGAAGTTCACATCGTGAATGCCGATGAACGCCATCACCTGGCGCAGGTAGGGTTCCTGGTGGTCGCTGGTGGCGCCGGCATGAATGCCACCGCGGGCAGTCAGGACGATGGCGCGCTTGCCAGTCAGCAGGCCCTGCGGGCCGGTCGGGGTGTACTTGAAGGTGATGCCGGCGCGCAGCACGTGGTCCAGCCAGGCCTTGAGGGTGCTGGGGATGGTGAAGTTGTACATCGGCGCAGCCATCACCAGCACGTCGGCCGCCAGCAGTTCATCCGTCAGCTCATTGGAGCGGGCCAGCGCTTCGAGTTCGGCGGCACTGCGCTGCTCTTCGGGCTTCATCCAGCCACCGAGCAGGTTGGCATCCAGGTGCGGCACCGAGGTCACAGCCAGGTCACGTACGGTGATCTCATCGCCCGGGTGGGCGGCCTGCCATTGCTGGATGAAGTCGCGGGTCAGTTGACGGGAAACGGAATCCTGCTGGCGGGCGCTGCTTTCGATGATCAGTACACGGGACATGGGGTGCCTCCATCGGCAAAAAGGGTGCGATTCGATGGAGGTGAGATTAAGGCTTGACCTATCGATAAAAAAGCGTAAAAAGTGGGTTCAATCAATCGATTAATCCGTTTATTCCGCTGTACAGTTCACGCTGATCCGCAATTTGATGATCTGGCGATTGAACTTGGCGGTGACGTCGACGCTTTTACCTGCCGGCACGTTCACCCGGCGCACCCGCGGCGCTTCAGGGCCGTTGCGGAACATCACCTTGCAAGCTGCAGGCACCTGCCCATAGTTGTTGAGGGTGATGGCGCCAATGTCGTAGGCGGTATCGTAGGCCGTGTAATCGAGCTTGACCCCGTCCAGTTGCTTCTCCACATCGATGGGGTAAGCCATGGCACCGAGGGGCAGGCACATCAGTATTGCCGCACAACATTTCTTCATGGGGCGCTCTCCTTGGAAGAGCGCAGCTTAGGACAACAGGAGCGAAACATGAAAGCGCCGCGCGTAACCCTTGATCAGTGGCGAACACTGCAAGCAGTGGTCGATCACGGGGGGTTTGCCCAGGCCGCCGAGGCGCTGCACCGTTCGCAGTCGTCGGTCAGCTACACCGTGGCCCGCATGCAAGAGCAGCTCGGTGTTCCGCTGCTGCGCATCGATGGGCGCAAGGCGGTGCTCACCGAGGCTGGCAACGTGCTGCTGCGCCGTTCACGCCACTTGGTCAAACAGGCCAGCCAGCTCGAAGACCTTGCCCATCACATGGAACAAGGCTGGGAAGCCGAGGTGCGCGTGGTGGTCGACGCCGCCTACCCCAGCGCCCGGCTGGTGCGTGCGCTGAGTGCGTTCATGCCGCAAAGCCGCGGTTGCCGGGTACGCCTGCGTGAAGAGGTGTTGTCGGGCGTCGAAGAAGTGCTACGCGAAGGCATCGCCGACCTGGCCATCAGCAGCTACAGCATCGGCGGCTACCTGGGCGCCGAACTGAGCGCGGTAGAGTTCATCGCCGTTGCCCACCCCGAACACAGCCTGCACCGCCTGGGCCGTGAAATTACCTTCCAGGACCTGGAAAGCCAGCTGCAGGTGGTGATCCGCGACTCTGGCCGCGCTCAACCGCTGGATGTCGGCTGGCTGGGCGCAGAACAGCGCTGGACCGTCGGCAGCTTGGGCACCGCCACCACCTTCGTCAGCAGCGGCCTGGGCTTTGCCTGGTTGCCGCGGCACATGATCGAACGCGAACTGCGTGAAGGTGTGCTCAAGCCGCTGCCGCTGGATCAGGGTGGCAGCCGTCACCCACTGTTCTACCTTTATTCGAGCAAAGAGAAGACCCTGGGCCCGGCTACGCAGATTCTCATCGACCTGCTGCGCAACTTCGACACCGCGCCTCTGGACGTGCCCTTCGCAGCCCCCCCACAAGCCTGAGAGGACCGCGCCCTTGGCCTATTTCGAACACGAAGGATGCTTACTGCATTACGAGGAATACGGCCAGGGCGAACCCTTGGTGTTGCTGCATGGTCTGGGCTCCAGCTGCCAGGACTGGGAGCTGCAGATACCGCTGTTGAGCCGCTACTACCGGGTCATCGTCATGGACATTCGCGGCCACGGCCGCTCCGACAAACCCCGCGACGGCTACCAGATCGCCACCTTCAGCGAAGACCTGCTGGCCCTGCTCGAACACCTGCAGACCGGCCCGGTGCACTTCGTGGGCCTGTCGATGGGCGGGATGGTCGGCTTCCAGTTTGCCGTCGATCACCCGCGCTGGCTGCGCAGCCTGTGCATTGTCAACAGCGCCCCGGAGGTGAAGCGCCGCACCCGCAGCGACTGGGCCTGGTGGGCCAAGCGTTGGGGCCTGGCACGCCTGCTCAGCGTCGAGACCGTGGGCAAAGGCCTGGCCCAGCGCCTGTTCCCCAAGCCCGGCCAAGCTGACCTGCGCCAGAAGATGGCGCAGCGCTGGGCACGCAACGACAAGCGCGCCTACCTCAAAAGCTTCGACGCCATCGTCGACTGGGGCGTGCAGGAACGCATCGGGCAAATTCGCTGTCCCACGCTGGTAATTGCCGCCGACCACGATTACACGCCGATACATCTGAAAGAGCGCTACGTTGCCCTGATCCCGCACGCCAGGCTGGTAGTCATCGACGATTCCCGGCACGCTACGCCCCTCGATCAACCCGAGGTCTTCAACCAGACCCTGCTGCAGTTTCTTGCAGCTGCTTCCACCTCTCAAGGATCTTTGAGCCCATGCTGAAAAAACTCCTGCTCACCGCCTGCTCGGTCGCCTTCGCCACCAGCGTCATGGCGTCCGACAAGACCCCTCACGTGTTGCTGGACACCAGCTTCGGTCAGGTCGAAATCGAGTTGAATGCCGAGAAGGCGCCGATCAGTACCAAGAACTTCCTCGAGTACGTCGACAGCGGCTTCTACAACAACACCATCTTCCACCGCGTGATCCCGGGCTTCATGGTCCAGGGCGGCGGCTTCACCGACCAGATGGTGCAAAAGAGCACCAAAGACCCGATCCGCAATGAAGCCAGCAATGGCTTGCAGAACACCCGCGGTACCCTGTCCATGGCCCGCACCTCGGACCCGAATTCGGCCACCAGCCAGTTCTTCATCAACGTGGCTGACAACGACTTCCTCAACCCAGGCCGTGACCGTGGTTATGCCGTGTTCGGCAAGGTGACCAAAGGCATGGAAGTGGTCGACCAGATCGTCAACTCACCGACCACCGTGAAAAAGGGCATGCGCGACGTGCCGGCCGATCCGGTCTATATCAAGTCCGCCAAACGTATCGACTGAATGCAGGTTTCACAGGGACGTGAACCCGCCTGAAGGCCGGACCAACAGGAGTGTTGTCACCCATGCTGTACCGCCGTTTCGAACGACTCATCGACATTTTTCGCGAGGCACCGAGCGAAGCACCGCCGAGTACGGTGTGGCCGTTTTATCTGTATTACCTGCGCCAGGTCTGGCCAAGCTTTGCCGCCCTGCTGGTGGTCGGCCTGGTCGCTTCGTTGATCGAAGTGGCGATGTTCAGCTACCTGAGCCGCATCATCGACCTGGCCCAAGGCACGCCCAATGCCAACTTCTTCAGCGAACACAGCGGTGAGCTGATCTGGATGCTGGTGGTGATCCTGCTGCTGCGCCCGCTGTTCTTCGGCCTGCACGACCTGCTGGTACACCAGACCATCAACCCGGGCATGACCAGCCTGATCCGCTGGCAAAACCACTCTTATGTGCTCAAGCAGAGCCTGAACTTCTTTCAAAGCGATTTCGCCGGGCGTATTGCCCAGCGCATCATGCAAACCGGCAACTCGCTGCGCGATTCGGCGGTACAGGCAGTGGACGCCCTGTGGCACGTGCTGATCTATGCCGTCAGCTCGCTGGTCCTGTTCGCCGAAGCCGACTGGCGCCTGATGCTGCCGCTACTGGCGTGGATCGCCTGCTACATCGCCGCACTGTTCTACTTCGTGCCGAGGGTAAAGGCGCGCTCGGTAATTTCGTCCGACGCACGCTCCAAACTGATGGGGCGCATCGTCGACGGCTACACCAATATCGCCACCCTCAAGCTGTTCGCCCACACCGACTACGAACAGCAGTACGCCCGTGAGGCAATCCGCGAACAGACCGAAAAAACGCAGCTCGCCTCGCGGGTGATCACCAGCATGGACGTGGTCATCACCACCCTCAACGGCTTGCTGGTGGTCGGCACTACCGGCCTGGCGCTGTGGCTGTGGAGCCAGTCGCTGATCACCGTGGGGGCAATTGCCCTGACCACCGGCCTGGTGATCCGCATCGTCAACATGTCGGGCTGGATCATGTGGGTGGTCAACGGCATCTTCGAGAACATCGGCATGGTCCAGGACGGCCTGCAAACCATCGCCCAGCCGGTCACCGTCACCGACAAGCCCAATGCGCCGGCGCTGAAGGTGAGCCGTGGCGCGGTGCATTTCGACGATGTGGACTTCCACTACGGCAACGCCAGCAACGTGATCGAAGGGCTCAATTTGAACATCCGCCCGGGCGAGAAGATTGGCCTGATCGGCCCTTCTGGCGCGGGCAAATCGACCTTGGTGAACCTGCTGCTGCGGCTGTATGACGTGCAGGGTGGGCGTATCCTCATCGATGGCCAGGACATCGCCGAAGTGAGCCAGGCCAGCCTGCGTGCGCAGATCGGCATGATCACCCAGGACACCTCGCTGTTGCACCGCTCGATCCGTGACAACCTGCTGTACGGCCGCCCAGAGGCCAGCGAAGCGGCACTGCTTGAAGCCGTACGCCGCGCCCGCGCCGACGAGTTCATCCCGCAGTTGACCGACGCCCAAGGGCGCACCGGCTTCGATGCGCATGTGGGCGAGCGTGGGGTCAAGTTGTCTGGCGGCCAGCGTCAACGTATCGCGATTGCCAGGGTGTTGTTGAAGAACGCACCGATCCTGATCATGGACGAGGCCACTTCAGCGCTGGACTCTGAGGTTGAAGCGGCGATCCAGGAGAGCCTGGAAACGCTCATGCAGGGCAAGACCGTGATCGCCATCGCCCACCGGCTTTCGACCATTGCCCGGATGGACCGGCTGGTGGTGCTGGACAAAGGGCATATCGTCGAGAGTGGCAGCCACAGTGAATTGCTGGCGCAGCAAGGGTTGTATGCGCGGTTGTGGCATCACCAGACCGGCGGGTTTGTTGGGGTGGATTGAGATGTGCGGTTGCCTGCACCGGCCTCTTCGCGGGCAACTTGTTATTCAATCCCTGCGGTAAGGCAACATCCCCCGCGCCTCTTCGGCATACCCCTGCACCCCTTCCCGCTCCTGCAACAAAAAACCTTCCACCGCCCGCCGCAACCCGGGATGCAGCAGGTAATGCCACGACCGCGTCAGCACCGGCTCGAACCCTCGGATCAACTTGTGCTCACCCTGGGCCCCCGCATCGAACCGCTGCAGGCCTTCAGCAATGGCAAAGTCCATGCCCTGGTAGAAGCACGTTTCAAAGTGCAGCCGGTCGAACTCATCCAGGCATCCCCAGTAACGGCCATACAGGCTGTCGCCGCCCACCAGGCTCAGGGCCATGGCCACGTCACGCCCACCTTGCCTGGCCATCACCACCCGCAGCGCCTCGGGCATGCGCTCGGCCAGCAGGCTGAAGAACTCACGGGTCAGATACGGCGCGCGCCGGCGCACTGCATAGGTGTTGGCGTAGCACAGGTAGACGAAGTCCCACTGCGCCTCACCCAGTTCATCACCCCTGTACCACTGAAAATCGATACCCTGCCCGGCCACTTGCTCGCGCTCTTTGCGCATTTGTTTGCGCTTGCGCGAGCTGAGCGTGTCGAGAAAGTCCTGGAAGTCCCGATAGCCTCGGTTGCGCCAGTGGAACTGGCAACCCAGCCGTTCCATCCAGCCTGGCAAGCCGGCCATCTGCTGGTCCAGTGCCGGGTCGGTGAAGTTGATGTGCGCCCCAGAGAGCCCGCCCTTGCCCAGGTACTCGGGCAGCGCTTGCAACACCAGCAAGCCATCGGCGGGGTCGGCGGCCAGCAGGCGTGGACCGCTGACCGGGCTGAACGGCACGGCGCCCAGCAGCTTGGGGTAATAGGCAATGCCTGCCCGCTCACAGGCATCGGCCCAGCCGTGGTCGAACACGTATTCGCCAAACGAATGCCACTTGCGGTAGGCCGGCAGCACGGCGCGTACCTGCCCTTCACGCTCCAGCACCAGGTGCTCGGCAGCCCAGCCGGTGGAGGGAGCAACGCTGCCACTGTCCTCCATCGCGGTGAGAAAGGCGTGGCGCAGAAACGGTTGGCCCGCAGGCACCAGGGCATCCCAGGTGGCCGCGGGAAGATCACGCAGATGAGCAAGGCTGTACAGGCTGGTCACGGTTTCGACTCGCTGTCTTAAGGCCCTCAGTATCCCGGAAGAATGGCCCATCACTCAAATGACGATCACCCGGCCAATCCGTTCATTGCCGATTACTTAACAACAGTGCCACTAATTAGACATTAATCTGTCATTCCCCCCCGCAATACTTGCGCCTGTTTTCCGGAACCCCAGAACCTGTCTATTCAGGCCCTTTCCGAAGACATGCCAACACAGGGGCGGGCGCTGAGCCTCCCCCATTTTTTTCTAGTAGGGAGAACCTTATGCGTCTTGTTTCCACACTTACCGGAGTGAGCCTCACCGGCATGATGCTGGCTCTGAGTACTCCGGCCAGTGCTGCTGTCGACGCCAAGCTGCTCGAAATGCTCCGCGCCAATGGCTCGATCAACCAGGCGCAGTACAACGAACTGCAAGGCGATCTGGCAAAAGAGACCAAGGAAAAGGCCGACCAGAAAGCGCAGTCCGAGCGTATGAGTTCCTTTGAACAAAAAGTGGCATGGGCCGCCAAGACCCAGATCAAGGGAGATGTGCGCCTGCGTTACGAAGACGTCAACGTTGACGACCCGAACAGCAGCAGCGGTAACCAGGACCGCCAGCGCGTCCGTGCCCGTGTCGGCTTCTACAGCGAGATCAACCCGCAAGTCGATGCTGGCGTGCGTATCGCCACCGGCAGCAGCGCCGACCGCCGCTCGACCAACCAGAGCTTCGACAATTATTTCGACAAGAAATCGCTGTGGGTCGACCTGGCCTACCTCGACTGGCACCCTACCGCAGTGCCAAACCTGCACCTGATCGGCGGCAAGATGCCACAGCCGTGGGTGAGCATGGGCGATATCATCTGGGACAGCGACATCAACCCAGAAGGCGTGGCCGCGACCTACAAGGCTGACCTGGGCGGTGCCGAAGTGTTTGCCAGTGCCGGTCAGTACACCCTCAAAGACAACGTCGACGGCGATGGCGTGCAGTACAAGCACGATGCGCAGGTCTACCACGGCCAGCTGGGCGCCAAGTTCGCCCCTGCCGACGTGCTGAAAGTCACTGTGGGTGCGAGCATCTATGGCTACGACAACGACAAGGAAGCGGCCATTCTGCAGTCGTTCGGCAACACCACCAATGAGTTCAACCTGGTGGAAGGCTTCGGTCAGCTCGACTTCACTGGCTTCGCCATCCCGCTGTCGGCCTACGGCCAATACGTGAAAAACACCGAGAGCACCGACGGTGAAGACCAGGCCTGGCTGGCCGGTCTGAAAACCAAGGTCGGCGCTTGGAGCCTGGACTACAACTACCGCGATGTTCAACGTAACGCCGTGGTCAGCCTGTTCACCGACTCCGATTTCGGCAACGGCTTCACCGGCTCTCGCGGCCACAAGTTCAAGGTCGGTTACGAGATCGACAAGAACTTCTCGCTGGGCGCGGCGTACCTGATGGCCAAGACCGATCTGTCGCAGCTGCCGAACAGCAATGCTGACGTAGACACGCTGCAGGTAGACCTGGAAGCCAAGTTCTAAGCAACCGCTTCACTGCTTCACTCAAGGCGGGAAATGCCGACCCCATCCGGTATTTCCTGCCTTTTTTTGTCTGTGACATTGTAGGGGGCTGCTTTGCAGCCCATTCGCAGCACAAGGCTGCTCCTACAGGTGCGGTTCGCGCTCCCCTGTAGGAGCAGCCTTGTGCTGCGAATGGGCCGCAAAGCGGCCCCGGCAATCAGCGTTTACGCAGAATCACGCTACCCACCGAATACCCCGCGCCAAACGAGCTCAGCACGCCCACCGCACCCTCGGCCAGGTCATCTTGGTACAGGTGGAAAGCAATCACCGACCCCGCCGAACTGGTGTTGGCATAACGGTCCAGAATCACCGGTGCCTCTTCCTCGGTGGCTTCACGCCCCAGCAGCTTCTTGACGATCAGGTGGTTCATGCTCAGGTTGGCCTGGTGCAACCAGAAGCGCTTGACGTCGCTCGGCTGCAGGTCATTCGCTTCAAGGTGCTCACCGATCAGCTCAGCCACCTTGGGGCACACTTCACGGAACACCTTGCGGCCTTCCTGGATGAACAGCTTGTCCGCAGTACCTTCCCCCTCCTCCGCCGCGCGGTTGAGGAAACCGAAGTTGTTACGGATGTTGTTGGAAAACCCGGTCCACAACTTGCTGCTGACAATCTCGAACTGGTGCTTCGAGGTGGCGTGGTCAGCTCGCTCGATCAGCACGGCGGTAGCGGCATCACCGAAGATGAAGTGGCTGTCGCGGTCGCGGAAGTTCAGGTGGCCGGTGCAGACCTCGGGGTTGACCATCAGTACCGAACGCGCCTGGCCCAGCTGCACGCTGTTGGCGGCGGTCTGGATGCCGAAAGTGGCTGACGAGCAGGCCACGTTCATGTCGAAGGCAAAGCCCTCGATGCCAAGCTCCTTTTGCACTTCGATGGCAATGGCCGGGTATGGGCGCTGCAGGTTGGAGCACGCGACGATCACACCATCGACATCGGCAGCGGTACGGCCCGCACGTTCAAGCGCCTGGCGAGCAGCGGCCACAGCCATTTCACACAGAATCGACGGCTCGTCATTGGAGCGCTCTGGCAGGCGTGGCTTCATGCGTTGCGGGTCGAGGATGCCAGCCTTGTCCAGCACGAAGCGGCTCTTGATGCCCGAGGCCTTCTCGATGAAAGCGGCGTCGGACAGCGGCGCTGCCTCGACCTCGCCGCGCTCGATGGCGGCGGCGTTGTCGTGGTTGAACTGCTGCGCCCACGTGTTGAAGGACTCCACCAGTTCTTCGTTGGAAATGCTCTGGGCCGGGGTATACAGGCCGGTGCCGCTGATCACGACGTTATGCACGGTCGTTCCTCTGGTCAAAGGCCATCGCCACGGGGCGCTGGCTGGAAAATGCGTAATAGCACTTTAGTGCCAATTTAGTGGCGAGGGCTGCGCTCCCTGTAGGAGCGGGCTTGCCCGCGAAGGGCCGCAACGCGGCCCCAAACTGCACCAATATTGCCACAATTCAGGAAGTTTAACCTTCCACCTGACTCCACTGTTTGCTGAGACGCTTGTCAGAAATCGGCACTTTGGTACCCAGCTGCTGAGCGAACAAAGACACCCGGTATTCCTCCAGCAACCAACGGTACAGCGTCAGTTGCTCATCACGCTTGCCCTCCTGGGCATGCTTGTCGGCGCGTGTCTTGTACTGGGCCCAAAGGTTTGCCAGCTCGCCACTCCAGACGCGGTCCTTCTGCACCTGCGAGCCGAGCTTCTCCAAGCGTAACTCCACGGCCTTGAGGTAACGCGGCAACTCCTTGAACCAGGCGCCCGGGGTTTCGCGAACGAAGCCCGGGTAGACCAGGTTGGCCAGCTGTTGCTTGATGTCGTTCAGCGCCACCGCCTGGCTCAGGTCGATCTTGCCTTTGAAGCGCTTCTGCAGCCCGTGCCACAACTTGAGCACTTCCAAGGTCTGGCGCGCCAGGCGCTCAGCGTGCTCGGCCCAACTGCCACGTTTGCGCTCGGCCAACCCGGCCAAGGCGGCACCGTCGCGCGGCAGCGGGTGCTCACCCTCAAGGATGCAGCTGTCCAGGCTGGCCAGCAGAATGTCTTCGACCAGTGCCTCGACACGGCCCAGCTCGCGGTACAGCAAGCCCAGTTCGGTCAGCCCGGGCAGCTTGCCACGCAAAAACTTGGCAGGCTCCGCCAACTGTTGCAGCAACAAGCGCTGCAAGGCGCGACGGTGCTGGAACTCGGCTTCGGCCTGGGTCGAGAAACGCCCTTCGCGCACCGTGCCGTTTTCGTCCACCAGCGCCGGGTAGACGGTCATCGACAGCCCGGCGATCTTCTGCTGGGTGCTCTGCGCCACTTCACTGAAGGCCTTGGCCTGCACCGGGCGTTCGGCGTTCTCGCTGCGTGGCACGGCCAATGCGGCCTGGCTGGCGGCGACAAAGCGTGCGGTCAGCTCGGCCAGGTCGCGGCCTTCGCCGAGGAACTTGCCCTGGCCATCGACCACTTCGATGTTCATCCGCAGGTGGCCTTCGACCAAGTTGACCGATTCTGCCCAGGCCTCGTCGGACACGCGCGCACCGGTCATGCGCAGCAGCTCCTGGCCCAACGCCTGGGGCAACGCGCCCTGGCCGAAGGTCATGCGCGCCAGCGCGGCCTTGACGAAGTCCGGTACCGGCACGAAATTCTTGCGCAGGGCCTTGGGCAGGTTGCGCACCAGCGCCACGCACTTGGCTTCGATCAGGCCCGGCACCAGCCATTCCAGGCGCTCGCCCGGCAAGCTTGGCAACAGCGGCGCCGGTACGCGCACGGTCACACCGTCGCGGGGGTGGCCCGGTTCGAAGTGGTAGGTCAACGACAGGCGCAAGTCCCCTACCTGCAGGCTGTCCGGGTACTGCGCTGCAGTGACTTCACTGGCTTCACGCGCCAGCACGTCTTCCTCGCGCATGATCAGCAGGTTGGCGTCCTTCTGGCTGGTCATGCGGTACCAGGCATCGAAGGTCGCGGTCTGGTGGATTTCCTCGGGCAGGCGCGCTTCGTAGAACGCGTAGAGGGTCTCTTCATCGGCGAGAATATCGCGCCGACGGGCCTTGGCCTCCAGTTCGTCGAGCTGTTCGAGCAGGCGTTTGTTGGCCGCCAGGCACTTGGCCCGCGACTGGATCTCGCCGCCCACCAGCCCCTCGCGGATGAACAGCTCGCGGGAGGTCACCGGGTCGATCGGGCCAAAGTGCACCGGCCGGCGCCCCACCAGAATCAGCCCATACAAGGTGATCTGCTCATAGGCCACCACTTGCCCGCGCTTTTTCTCCCAGTGCGGTTCGAAGTGGTTCTTCTTGACCAGGTGGGTGGCCAGCGGCTCGATCCAGTCGGGCTCGATCTTGGCGACCACCCGCGCGTACAGTTTGGTGGTCTCTACCAGTTCCGCCGCCATGACCCACTGCGGGCGCTTGCGTCCCAAGCCCGAGGACGGGTGGACCCAGAAACGCCGCTGACGGGCACCTTGGTAGTCGCCCTCTTCCGTCTTCTGGCCGATCTGGCTGAGCAGGCCGCTGAGGATGGCCTTGTGCATCCGCTGGTAATCGGACGGTTCCTTGTTGACCGTCAATTGCAGGTCACGGCAAATCAGCGCCAGCTGGCGGTGGGCATCGCGCCATTCGCGCAGGCGCAGGTAATTGAGGAAGTTCTTCCGGCACCAGTTACGCAACGGGTTGGCCGTCAACGCCTGGCGCTGTTCTTCGAAGCCACGCCACAGGTTGACCAGTGCGGCGAAGTCGGAATCGACGTCCTTCCACTGAGCATGCGCCTGGTCGGCCGCCTGCTGGCGCTCCGGCGGCCGCTCGCGCGGGTCTTGCACCGACAGGGCGCTGGTGACGATCAACACTTCCTGCAGGCTGCCCTGGCGGGCGCCTTCAAGCAGCATGCGGCCCAGCCGTGGGTCGATCGGCAAGCGCGCCAGCTGTCGCCCTAGCGGGGTCAACTGGTTCTCGCGGTTGACCGCCGAGAGCTCCTGCAACAGGTTGAAACCGTCGCTGATGGCCTTGCCATCCGGCGGCTCAATGAACGGGAACGCATCGATCGCACCCAGGCGCAGGTGCAGCATCTGCAGGATTACCGCCGCGAGGTTGGTGCGCAGGATCTCTGGGTCGGTGAACGCCGGCCGGCCGTTGAAATCCTCTTCGCTATACAAGCGTACGCAGATGCCCGGTTCGACCCGGCCGCAGCGGCCCTTACGCTGGTTGGCGCTGGCCTGCGATACCGCCTCGATCGGCAGGCGCTGGACCTTGGCGCGGTAACTGTAGCGGCTGATGCGAGCGGTGCCGGTGTCGATCACATAACGAATGCCCGGCACGGTCAGCGAAGTCTCGGCGACGTTGGTGGCCAGGATCACGCGGCGCCCGGTGTGCGACTGGAAAATGCGCTGCTGCTCGGCGGGCGACAGGCGCGCATACAGCGGCAGAATCTCGGTATGGCGCAGTTGCGCCTTGCGCAGGATCTCGGCGGCATCGCGAATTTCCCGCTCGCCCGGCAAGAAGATCAGCACATCGCCAGGCCCCTTGCCCTCGCTGCGCTCATGCTGCGCCAGTTCGTCCAGGGTGGCGAGGATCGCCTGGTCGACGGTGAGGTCTTCCTCGATCTGGTTGCCTTCCTCGTCCTGCTCGCTGGTCAGCGGGCGGTACCAGGTTTCGACCGGGAAGGTGCGCCCCGACACCTCGATGATCGGTGCGCCATCGAAGTGCTGGGAGAAGCGCTCAAGATCGATGGTCGCCGAGGTGATGATCAGCTTCAGTTCCGGGCGGCGGTGCAGCAGGGTCTTGAGGTAGCCGAGCAGGAAGTCGATGTTGAGGCTACGTTCGTGAGCCTCGTCGACGATGATCGTGTCGTAGCGTTCAAGGAAGCGGTCGTGCTGGGTTTCGGCCAGCAGGATGCCGTCGGTCATCAGTTTGACCAGGGTATTGGCATCACT
Organism: Pseudomonas sp. B21-031; assembly: GCF_024748985.1. Lineage (NCBI taxonomy): Bacteria > Pseudomonadati > Pseudomonadota > Gammaproteobacteria > Pseudomonadales > Pseudomonadaceae > Pseudomonas > Pseudomonas sp. B21-031. The sequence goes on from NZ_CP087181.1 coordinate 4,408,001, forward strand.
CTGGTCCTCGAAACGCACCTGGTAGCCGACCAGCCCGCCCAGCGGCGTGCCGAGTTCTTCGGCGACACGGGTAGCGACGCTGCGCGCGGCGATACGACGTGGCTGGGTGTGAGCGATCAGGCCATGGCTACCGCGACCCAACTCGAGGCAGATTTTCGGCAACTGAGTGGTCTTGCCCGAGCCGGTCTCACCGGCAATCACCAGCACCTGATGCTCGGCCAGCGCCTTTTTGATCTCGTCACGCTTGGCGGCAATCGGCAGGCTGTCGTCATAGCGCACGTTTGGCACGCTTTGCTGGCGTGCGGTGACCTGCGCGCAGGAGGCCTGGACCTTTTCCACCCACTGGGCGAGCTTCGCTTCGTCCGGGCGTTTGCGCAGCTCGTGCAGTTGCCGACGCAGACGGTGGCGGTCGGCGATCATGGCGTGGTCGAGGTTTTTCAGGAGCTGGTCGATGGCTTGGTCTGTCATGGGGCTTTTTAGTGATGCAGGTGAGCCTGCTTTTTCATGATCGGCATTTGAAGAGGCGCGATTGTCGCAGATTTGAGGGTTCTTTGCTGTCCGCGCTGGCCCCACCTTCTGTTTGTAGGAGCAGCCTTGTGCTGCGAAGAGGCCGGTGACAACAAAGGTGATGTCGGTTGCTATCACCGGCCTCTTCGCAGCACAAGGCTGCTCCTACAACGCTCAGGCAAGCGCGCTATGTTTAGTGAAGGCTGATGTAAAGGTTGCCATTCACTGCTTTAATCAACCTTACGCCGCATGTGAGTATCAAAGGCATGACTCCCGCCCAGCCTATCGCCCCACCGTCGTCCCGCCCTTCGCTGCCGAAGGCCAGGAGCCGTGCTGGGGAAAATCCGCTGGTCCACATCATCCTCGCCTTCTGGGCTTTGTGGCACTGCCGTCACGCGCGCCCACCGGACACTTCGCTCACGCCATTGTGACCCAACCCGGCCACCGTCTGGCCGTTTGACTCAACTGGGCCGCCTGCATGCGCGGTGGCCCTGTGCGCCCGTGAGCGAATTCATCATGCACTTTGCACCCGTAGAGCACGCCAGCCAATTCCTGGCCGACAACCCCGATATCGAGCTGTTCGAGCTGTTCATCCTCGACGCCAACGGCGTCCCCCGCGGCAAGCTGCTGCACCGCGAGGAACTGCTGGCGGTTTACCAGACCGGACGCCCGCTGCCCAGCACGATCCTGGGCCTGACCCTCAATGGCGATGACGTCGAAAACTCTGGCCTGGTCTGGGACGTTGGCGACATCGACTGCCGCGCCTACCCGCTGGAAGGGAGCTTGGTGCGCCTGCCCTGGCGGCGTGTACCCACCGCCGCGGTGCAGGTCAGCATGCACCCCAGCGAAGGCCTGCCGGCGAGCATTGCCGACCCACGCCATGTGCTGTTGCGCACGATCGAAGCGCTCAAGGCCGATGGCTACCACCCGGTGATGGCGTGTGAGCTGGAGTTCTATCTGCTCGACCAAAAACGCGATGCCCAGGGCCGCCCGCAGCCGGCCCTGGACAACGATGGTGGGCGCCCGCGCAGTACGCAGGTGTATGGCCTGCGTGAACTGGAACAGATCGAGCCCTTCCTCGCCGACCTTTACGCCGCATGCAAAGCCCAGGGCATCCCCGCCCGCACGGCGATCTCCGAGTACGCACCTGGCCAGGTGGAAATCACCCTTGAGCACGGCGATGCACTGCTGGCCATGGACCAGGCCGTGCGCTACAAGCGCCTGGTCAAAGGCGTGGCCCATGCGCATGGCATGCAAGCCTGTTTCATGGCCAAACCCTTTGCACAACTGGCCGGCACCGGCATGCACATGCACCTGAGCCTGGTCGACAGCGCCGGCAACAACCTGTTCGCCAGCGAGGACAAGGCCGGTACGCCGTTGCTGCGCCACGCCGTGGCCGGCATGCTGCGCCACCTGCGCGATTCGCTGCTGCTGTTTTGCCCCAATGCCAACTCGTTCCGCCGCTTCCAGGCCAACAGCTACGCGCCACTGGCGCCCACCTGGGGCGTCGACAACCGCACGGTCAGCCTGCGCGTACCGGGCGGCCCGGCCAACAGCCGGCACGTGGAGCACCGCATCTGCGGTGCCGATGCCAACCCGTACCTGGCCGCAGCGGCCATCCTCGCCGCCAGCCACCGCGGCATCCGTGAACAGCTGGACCCTGGCGCCCCCGTTGAAGGCAACGGCTACGCCCAGGCCACCGAGCACTTGCCCACCGACTGGCTGACCGCCCTGGATGCCCTGCAGCATTCGGGCTGGGCCCGGGAGGCACTGGGCGAGGAATTTCTTGGGGTGTACCTGAAGGTCAAGCGCGCCGAGTACCGCCAGTTCATGGCCGAAGTCAGCGAACAGGACTGGCGCTGGTACCTGCACCAGGCCTGAGCCCCATTCATAACAAGGAACACCCATGAACGCAGCATTGAACAAGGGACCGGCCCAACGCGCGCCGTCCTATTACAGCGCCACCCTCAATGACCACACGCAGTACCCGACCCTCAAGGGCACCGTGCACGTCGACGTGGCCATCATCGGCGGTGGGTTCACCGGCGTGGCCACCGCAGTGGAGCTGGCAGAGCGCGGCCTGAAGGTGGCCATTGTCGAAACCAACCGCATCGGCTGGGGCGCCAGTGGGCGCAATGGCGGCCAGGTGACCGGCAGCTTGTCGGGCGACGAAGCCATGCGCACGCAAATGCGCGATCGCCTGGGCAGCGAGGTGGATGATTTTATCTGGCACCTGCGCTGGCGCGGGCACCAGGTCATCGAGCAACGGGTGGCACGCTACGGCATCGACTGCGACCTCAAGCGCGGCCACCTGCATGCCGCGATGAAGCCGTCGCACTTGAACGAACTGCGCGGTTTCGCGGCCGAGGCGGAGCGTCGCGGCATGGGCGACCAGGTCGAGATGCTTGACCGCAGCGCCATGGCCCAGCACCTGCAGAGCCCACTGTACCTGGGCGCCTTGAAAAACCGCCGCAACCTGCACCTGCACCCGCTCAACCTGTGCCTGGGCGAGGCCCGCGCCGCCCACAGCCTGGGCGCGTTGATCTTCGAGCATTCAGAGGTGCTGGACATCGTCCACGGCCCACGCCCAGCAGTGGTGACCGCCGAGGGGCGCATCGAAACCCGCCAGGTGATGCTGGCCGGCGATGTCTACCACAAGCTGGAGAAGCGCAAGCTCAAGGGCAAGATTTTCCCGGCCATGGGCGGCATCGTTACCACTGCGCCGCTGGGTGAACTGGCCGAGCAGATCAACCCGCAGGACCTGGCGGTCTATGACTGCCGCTTTGTCCTCGACTATTACCGCCTGACTGCCGACAAGCGCTTGCTGTTTGGCGGTGGCGCCAACTACTCCGGGCGTGATTCACGCGACATCGAAGGTGAACTGCGGCCCTGCATCGAACGCACCTTCCCGGCGCTCAAAGGGGTGCCGATCGAGTTCCAGTGGAGTTGCGCCATGGGCATCGTGGTCAATCGCATCCCGCAACTGGGCAAGCTCTCGGACAATGTCTGGTACTGCCAGGGCTACTCCGGGCATGGCATTGCCACCAGCCACATCATGGGCGAGATCATGGCCGAAGCACTGACCGGGACACTGGAGAAGTTCGACACCTTTGCGCAGTGCAAGCACGTGCGGGTGCCGATGGGGGATTTGCTGGGGAATCCGCTGTTGGCGGCAGGCATGTGGTACTACCAGATGCTCGAGAAATTGCGCTGATTTCACCGGCCCTTTCGCGGGCAAGCCCGCTCCTACAGTGAGATACCTGTAGGAGCGGGCTTGCCCGCGAAGGGCCAGCAAAGCCAGCCCAGAATACAGGCTCAAGCGATCTTCTTGAGCCCTTGCTTCTTCAGCTCTTCATCGCGCAACTCACGGCGCAGGATCTTGCCCACGTTGGTGGTCGGCAACGTATCGCGGAACTCGATGTAGCGCGGCACCTTATAGCCGGTGACATTGGCGCGCATGTGCTCCATCACCTGCTCCTTGGTCACGGTCATGCCCGGCTTGACCACGATGAACATTTTGATCACTTCGCCCGATTTTTCGTCGGGCACGCCGATGGCCGCACACTGCAGCACACCTGGCAGGCCGGCCAGCACGTCTTCCAGCTCGTTGGGGTACACGTTGAAACCGGAGACCAGGATCATGTCCTTCTTGCGGTCGACGATACGCATGTAGCCGTCCGGCTGGATCAACGCGATGTCGCCGGTCTTGAGCCAACCCGCGCTGTCGAGGATCTCGGCGGTGGCGTCTTCGCGCTGCCAGTAGCCCTTCATCACTTGCGGGCCCTTGATGCACAGCTCACCCACCTCGCCCAACGGCAGTTCATTGCCACTGTCGTCGATGATCTTGCACAGCGTCGAAGGTACCGGAATACCGATGGTGCCAACCTGGTTGGCCTCGGACGGGTTGACGGCGGCCACCGGGCTGGTTTCGGTCATGCCGTAACCTTCGCAGATGGCGCAACCGGTAACGGCCTTCCAGCGCTCGGCCACGCTCAATTGCAGGGCCATGCCGCCAGACAAGGTGATTTTCAACGCAGAGAAGTCCAGCGCGCGGAACCCCTCGTTGTTGCACAGGGCGACGAACAAGGTGTTGAGGCCAACGAAGCCGCTGAATTTCCACTTGCTCAGCTCTTTGACCATCGCCGGCAAATCACGCGGGTTGCTGATCAGCACGTTGTGGTTGCCGATCAGCATCATTGCCATGCAATGGAAGGTGAAGGCATAGATGTGGTAAAGCGGCAGCGGCGTGATCAGGATCTCGCAGCCTTCGTGCAGGTTCGAGCCCATCAGCGCCCGGCATTGCAGCATGTTGGCCACCAGGTTGCGGTGGGTCAGCATCGCGCCCTTGGCCACGCCCGTGGTACCGCCGGTGTATTGCAGCACGGCGACATCATTGGGTTGCGGGTTGGCCTCGGTGACCGGCTGGCCCTTGCCCAGCGCCAGTGTGTCGTTGAAGCGCACGGCACGCGGCAGGTCATAGGCCGGCACCATCTTCTTCACGTACTTGATCACACTGTTGATCAGCAGGCGCTTGAGCGGCGGCAGCAGGTCGGCCACTTCGGTGACGATGACATGCTTGACCTGGGTCTTGGGCACTACTTTTTCGGCCAGGTGGGCCATGTTGGCCAGGCACACCAGCGCCTTGGCACCGGAATCGTTGAACTGGTGCTCCATCTCCCGCGCGGTATACAGCGGGTTGGTGTTGACCACGATCAGCCCTGCACGCATGGCGCCGAATACCGCTACCGGGTATTGCAGGACGTTGGGCAGTTGCACGGCAATGCGATCACCCGGTTTCAGGTCGGTATGTTGCTGCAGCCAGGCGGCAAACGCCCCCGACAGCGCATACAGTTCGCCATAGGTGATAGTCTTGCCCAGGTTGCTAAAGGCCGGTTTGTCGGCAAAGCGTTGGCAGGATTGCTTGAGTACCGCCTGGATATTGGGGAATTCGTCAGGATTGATTTCCGCCGTAATCCCGGCTGGGTATTTATCCTTCCAAAAATGTTCGATCATGGAAGCCCACTCCTTCAGCAACAGCGAAGTTCGATTCACGCGTCGATGCGCTTATTATTGATATGTGATGGCGGCTCATTGCAAACCGGATCATCTGAAAGCGGCCCGAGAGTAACAGCTTTGCCAGGGGTCGCCTAGAGGCCAAAACAGGCCTCACGGTCACAAAAATGACTCAATGAACTATACAAGTCATTTTTAGAGTATTTATCCAAAATGTCGCAAAACGGGCCAAAAGGCCCGTTCCAGAGGCGCCCTGCATCCCTGTCAGGCGATGTCACGCAACTCGCGCCGCAGGATCTTGCCCACCGGCGTCATCGGCAGCGACTCGCGCAGCACGATGTGTTTGGGCACTTTGTAGCCGGTGAAGTTGGCCTTGCAGTACGCCTTCAGCTCATCGACGCTCAACCCGCCCTCGCGCGGCACCACGAACAGTTTCACTGCCTCGCCAGAACGCTCGTCCGGCACGCCGATGGCCGCGCAGTTGGCAACCTGCGGATGGCCCATGATCACGTCCTCGATTTCGTTGGGGTACACGTTGAAACCCGAGACGATGATCATGTCCTTCTTGCGGTCGACGATGCGGGTGAAGCCATCCGGGTCGATCACTGCGATATCACCCGTCTTCAGCCAGCCTTGTGCGTCCAGGGTCTGCGCAGTGGCTTCGGGTTGCTGCCAATAGCCCTTCATCACCTGCGGCCCCTTGATGCACAGTTCACCCCGCTCACCCACCGGCAGCTCGTTGCCGTCGTCGTCGATTACCTTGAACGCCGTGCCTGCCACCGGGATACCCACCGTGCCCAGCCGCGCCAACTGGCCATAAGGGTTGGTACTGGCGACCGGCGAGGTTTCGGTCAGGCCATAACCTTCGACGATGCGGCAGCCCGTGAGGCTCTCCCAGCGCTCGGCGGTGGCCTTCACCAGCGCGGTGCCACCGGAGTTGGTGACCTTCAGCGCGGAAAAATCCAGTTGCCGGAAGCCGGGGTGGTCCATCAGCGCGACAAACAGTGTGTTGAGCCCGAGCAGGCCGGAAAAACGCCACTTGCCCAACTCCTTGATGAAGCCGGCAATGTCCCGCGGGTTGGTGATCAGCACATTGTGGTTGCCGGTGACCATCATGCACATGCAGTTCGCGGTAAAGGCATAGATGTGATAAAGCGGCAGCGGCGCGATCATCACCTCCTGGCCTTCTTTGATCATCTTCTGCCCGTCTGGCCCATGCTGCGAGAAACACGCCAGCACTTGGAGCATGTTGGCCACCAGGTTGGCATGGGTGAGCATCGCGCCCTTGGCCAGGCCGGTGGTGCCGCCGGTGTATTGCAGCACGGCGATATCGTCCAGGCTCAGCGGCACCGGCGTGTGGCTCAGCGAGCGGCCCTCACGTAGCACCTGCTTGAATGACACCGCCTGGGGCAATTGATAGGCCGGGACCATCTTCTTCAGCTTGTCGACCACGGTGTTGATCAGCCAGCCCTTGGCGGCGGGCAGCAGGTCGCCCATTTTCGCCTCGATCAAGTACTCGATACCGGTATCGGGCAGCACCTCCTGCACGCGCTTGCCGAACATGTTCAGGTAGACCAGCGCGCGGGCGCCGGAATCCTTAAACTGGTGGCGCATTTCACGCTCGGTGTAGAGCGGGTTGGTGTTGACCACGATCAGCCCGGCACGCAACGCGCCGAAGACCGCGATCGGGTACTGCAGGACGTTGGGCATCTGCACGGCGATGCGGTCGCCCGGTACCAGGTCAGTGTGTTGCTGCAGCCAGGCGGCGAAGGCCGCCGAATGGCGCTCCAGCTCGGCGTAGGTCAGGGTCACGCCCAGGTTGCTGAACGCCGGGCGGTCGGCGAAGCGCTTGCAAGAACGCTCGAAGACCTCGACGACGGAGGTGTAGGCATGAATGTCGATGGTGGAAGGCACGCCCGCCGGGCGCTTGTCATTCCAGAAGTCGGCTTGCATTTATTATTGTTCCTCTGCCTGGACCTGCTGCGGGGGGTGTAGCGGGTCGTTTTAGTCCTTTGACCTGATCGCCAATGGCAAACAGGCGTTTAACCGACGTTAGCAGGTAAGCCCAAGGCGGCATATACGCCAAGCTCCGCCATTAACATTGTGAATCTTATTTGTGCCCTTCCTGCAATCCAGCCGGTTGCGCATACACTGTGCTCGTACCCCCCGCGCAAAGGACCGGCCATGCCCCACGACGCCTTCTGGCTGCCCGCCAGCGAGCATTGCAGCCTGTACGTACACCAATGGCTGCCGGCCACGCCGGTCAAGGCCGTGGTGCTGCTGGCCCATGGCATGGCCGAGCACGCCGGGCGCTACCAGCGGCTGGGCCATGCGCTGAGCGAGGCCGGCTTCGCCCTGTTCGCTCCCGACCTGCGCGGCCACGGGCGCACCGCCGAACTGGGCAGCCTCGGCCTGTTCGCCCGCCATCATGGCTGGAATGCCGTGGTCAATGACCTGGGCTTGCTCGCCCAGCACATCGGCCAGCAATACCCCTGCACGCCGCTGTTCCTGTTCGGCCACAGCATGGGCAGCTACATTGCCCAGGCTTACCTGCTGCACCACAGCGCCAGCCTTCACGGGGCGATCCTCAGCGGCTCGAACTTCCAGCCGGCGGCGCTGTACCGCGTGGCGCGGCTGATCGCCCGGGTCGAGGCCTGGCGCCAAGGGCCGCTGGGCAAGAGCGCACTGATCGAGTGGCTGTCGTTCGGCTCGTTCAACAAAGCCTTCAAGCCCAACCGCACCGCCTTCGACTGGCTAAGTCGCGACCCTGGCGAGGTAGACCTGTACGTAAATGACCCCCTGTGTGGCTTTCGCTGCAGCAACCAGTTGTGGCTCGACCTGCTGCAAGGCTTGGCGCAGATCAGCCAGGCAAGTAACCTCGCGCAGATCGATCCGAACCTGCCCCTGCTGGTGATTGGCGGTGAATGTGATCCGGTCAGTACCGGCAAGCGTCTCACCCATCTGGCCGACGCGTTACGCGCGACCGGCAACCAGCATGTACAGCTGCGCATCTACCCAGAGGCACGGCACGAAGTGCTCAACGAAACCAACCGTGACGAGGTCACCGCCGACATTCTCGGCTGGCTCGAACAGGCGCTGGCCCTTGGCCGCCCTGCGCGCAGTGAATGATAGCCGCCCTCGCCCACCGCTTAAGGAAGCCCCGATGTCCCAGGTCACCAACACGCCTTACGAAGCCCTTGAAGTCGGCCAGACAGCCACCTATGAAAAGTCTGTGGAAGAACGTGACATCCAGCTGTTTGCCGCGATGTCCGGTGACCACAACCCGGTGCACCTGGATGCCGAGTTCGCGGCCAAGAGCATGTTCCGTGAGCGCATTGCCCATGGCATGTTCAGCGGCGCGCTGATCAGTGCGGCGGTGGCGTGCACGCTGCCTGGCCCTGGCACCATCTACCTGGGCCAGAAGATGAGCTTCCAGAAGCCGGTGAAAATTGGCGACACCCTGACCGTGCGCCTGGAAATCCTCGAGAAGCTGCCCAAGTTCAAGGTGCGGATCGCCACCAATGTGTACAACCAGAACGATGAGCTGGTGGTCGAGGGCGAGGCCGAGATCCTGGCGCCGCGCAAGCAGCAGACGGTCGAGCTGGTATCGCCGCCGAATTTCGTGGCCAGCTGATCACGTTTTTCAGCCGGTTTTTGATGTAACCGGCACAGGCCCTATTCGCTGGCAAGCCAGCTCCCACACGGTTTGTGCAGACTCCAAACCTGTGGGAGCCGGCTTGCTGGCGAATAGGACCTGTTCTGCCCGCTCATTTCAGTGCTTGGAGCCGCCGCTCGATATGCCGCCGCTCCGGCGCCTGCCGGGTCAACGCCAACGCCTGCTGCCACGCCGCACGGGCCTCTTCGACATGGCCCAGTTGAGCATGCAGCTCCGCCCTTGCCGCATGCGCCAGGTGATAGTCGTGCAGCTCACCCGCCGCCAGGATCGCTTCAACCGCCGCTAACCCCACCTGCGGCCCATCCCGTTTCGCCAGCGCCACTGCCCGGTTCAGCGCCACCACCGCCGACGGCCAATGCCGTTGCAACACGTCATACAGCCCGACGATCTCGTCCCAGTCCGTGTCATCCGCCGTGGCCGCCTCGGCATGCACCGCGGCTATCGCCGCCTGCACGGTATAGGCGCCATAGCCGCGGCTTCGCAGGGCGTGACGCACCAGCTCACAGCCTTCTTCGATGCGCGCACGGTCCCACATGCTGCGGTCCTGCTGTTCAAGCACCACCAAGTTGCCCTGCGCGTCGATGCGCGCACGCTGCCGCGATGCCTGCAACAGCATCAGCGCCAGCAAGCCGATCACCTCCGGGTCTGGCAACAATAGCCCCAGCAGGCGGCCGAGGCGGATTGCTTCGTCTGTCAGGTCCTGCTGCAGCAAGGCGTCGCCGGACGATGCCGAATAGCCTTCGTTGAACACCAGGTAAATCACCCGCAGCACGCTCTCGAGGCGCTCGGGCAACTCATCGAGCGCCGGCACCTGGTAGGGGATGCCCGCGTCGCGGATCTTGGCCTTGGCGCGCACGATGCGTTGGGCGATGGTGGCCGGGGTTTGCAAAAACGCCCGGGCAATCTGCTCGGTGGTCAGGTCGCAGACCTCGCGCAGGGTCAGCGGCACCTGCGCGTCGGCGGCCAAGGCCGGGTGGCAGCAGGTAAAAATCAGCCGCAGGCGATCATCGCCGAGCAGCGCTTCCTCGCTGGGGTCTTGCACCTGGCCTTCCAGTAGCATGATCAGGTCCGCCTGGGAGCGGTCGAAGCGGGCACGTCGGCGCAACGCATCAATGGCCTTGAAGCGACCGGTCGACACCAGCCATGCCCGAGGGTTACCGGGGATGCCATCGCGCTGCCAGCGCTCCACAGCGATGAAGAACGCATCGTGCATGGCCTCCTCGGCCAGGTCGAAGTCGCCCAACAAGCGGATCAAGGTCGCCAGGATGCGCCGCGAATCGCGACGGTAGACCGCCTCGACTTCGGCGCGCACCTGCGCCAGCCCTGCCATCAGTCCGGCATCCGCAGGGTCACCACCTCCACCAGGCGGTCCAGGCTTTCTCCCCAGCCTTGGTGGAAGCCCATTTCCTCATGGGCTCGGCTGTCGGCGGCGCTCCAATGCCAGGCGCGGGCGGTGTAACGGGTCTTGCCGTGCTCCTCGTCAAAGGTCACCACAGCGGTCATGAACGCTTTGTCAGAAGGTACCCAACCCGGCCCGAAGGCGTCGGTGAACACCAGCCGCCTCGGCGCGGCAATCTCCAGAAACACCCCCTGGGTCGGGTACTCGGTGCCATCCGGAGCCCGCATCAGGGTGCGGAACAGGCCACCGACCCACAGTTGCATTTCGCATTCCGGGGTGGTCATGCCGTGCGGCCCCCACCATTGCATCAGCCACTGGGGCTCGGTCCAGGCGCGGAACACCTTGGCCGGGGGCGCGTCGATCAATCGGCTGATGGACAACTCGTGCTGCGCTTGCGCAGGGTGTGCAAGGCTCATGCTGGTGGTTCTCCGTGAGTGTCAGGGTTGCAGTTCGCGCACAGGTCGCACTTCAACGCTGCCGACCCTTGCGGCGGGGATGCCTTTGGCGATGTTCAGCGCCTCGTTCAGGTCTCGGGCATCTACCAGATAAAACCCGGCCAGTTGTTCCTTGGTTTCGGCGAACGGGCCATCGGTGAGGCTCATGTGCCCACTGCGCACACGTACCGTGGTGGCGGTTTGCACCGGCTTGAGCGCCTCGGCCGCGAGCATGCGCCCAGAACCCTGCAACGCCTCGGCATAGGCCATGCATTCGGCGTCTTCCGGGCTGTCGGGCAGGCTGTGCAGCAGCCCTTCGTCACAATAGACCAGGCACAGGTATTTCATGGTCGCCTCCAGGGCATTGGCAAAGTGCGTTTGGCGATATCAGATCAGGGCTTCAGATCGAACAGGGCTTTCTGCGTTTCCATGTCGAACGGTGCCGACCAGTGTTCATGGATGACTTGCCATTGCCCGCCCTGGCGGCGATAGCCGACCGTGGCGCGCATGAAGCCGCATTGGCTCTCGTCGTCCGACGGGCCGCAGCGGTTCAACCAGTGCGCCAGGCCCAGGTCGCCGTCGGCGTATACGGTGAGCTCGGCGAGCTCGAAGATCATCGGGCCGGTGCACAGGCCCATGCACATTTCCCAGTGAGCCTGGTAAACAGCCTTGCCTTTGAATTGCAGGGTTTTGATGGCATCGAAGGCGACGATGTCGTCGGCATAGGGCGCAGTGATGCCGGGGATGTCACGGTCGCGCACGGCCTGCATCCAGCGGTCGATCAGTTGGCGGAGTTCGTTTTCAGCTGCAGTGCTCATCGGGGGGCCTCCGATCGTTTGTCAGGTTTGGGCACAGGTGGGGCCTGTGCTTTCAACTGTTAGTCGAACGGTAGCGGGGGAAATCGACAGGCCGGTGAAAATAAATGGGCTTGAGGTTGGGTGAGGGCTACCAGGTGTTCGCTTCGGGTTGTTTAGCGCCTGGGAGATCGAGCGCCGCCCGCGCGGCGCTTCGCAGCACAAGGCTGCTCCTACATCTGTTTCCGGCCAGTAAAGCCTGCGAGAGAGGCGCGCGACCGCCTTGTTTGTTCGACTCGATATCGTGTCAGCCGCCATGGGACCGCGCGCTAATGCCTCAGGAATAATTGGCCCGAAACAGATGTGGGAGCAGCCTTGTGCTGCGAAGCGCCGCGCGGGCGGCGCTCGATCTCCCAGGCGCTGAAAGACCCAAGGCATGCACCCTGCCTCAAACCCCAGGGCTGGCGAGAATGAACTCGCGATACCCCGAAACAATCACGTAAACCGCGAAATAGCAGAAAATCGCCGCCGAAAGCAGGTACGACCAGGTCAGCAATCGATCCCCCAGCAATCGCCCCCCGTGGCTGGCAATGCCGCACAGGCTCAGGCACCAGACCAACCCCGCCGCAAAAAAACCGCTGAGGAACAACCCGGCCTCCAGCAAGCTGCCACCACCGGATCGGGAAATCAGCACCCCACCGACCGCCGCGAACCACAAAATCGCGGTGGGTGAAGACATGGCCAAAAAGATCCCACGCAAGAACTCGCGCCAGCCCGAATCCACCACCACGTCTGCCCGCGTGTCCATGTGCCCGCCGCGCCACGCCGCCAGCAGCATCTTCACTGCGAACCACACCAGCAGCGCAGAACCGCCCAGCCACAAGGTCCAGCGCACGCTTTCAAACTGCAGCAGCACGGTCATCCCGGCCAGTGCGGCAACGGCATAGATCAAGTCCCCCACACAGGTCCCCAGCCCCAGCCAGAAACCTTTGAGAAAACCACGCTGCATGGCCAAGGTGATCATGGCGATGTTGGCGACGCCGATGTCCAGACACAGGGACAGGCTGAGGAGAAAACCATTGGAGAAAGGCATTGAGCACTCGATGACCGGCCAATTAAGCGCCGTAGAGCCTGCCACGAGTGATCAGGGGATGGGAAGAAGAAGTGTTCGATCAGGCAAAGGCCGCCTGCTCGAATACCTCATCCGCCCATTGGTTCAGGCTCTTGCCGGCGGCCCGGGCGGCAATGCTGGCAGCAGCGTGGACTTCTGGCCGGATACGCAACATGATCTTGCCTGATGCCGGCTTTTCAGGGGTGATGCCCTGTTCTGCACAATCAGCGAGATAGTCCTCGAGCGCTTCACGGAAGGCTTCATGCAACTCAGGAACGGAGCTTGCGTGAAAGCTGATGATGTCGCGCATGCCAAGCACGCGACCCACGAAAATGTCGTCACGCTCATCGTATTCGATTCGGGCGGCATAGCCCTTGTAGCGCATGCAACTCATAGGCTGACTCCTGCCCGCAGCAAGAATTCGCGGGCTTCTTCAATCTGATACCGCCTGGCTTCCTTGCCTGGGTGAGGGCGATGGCATCTCCAGTATTGGCCGCCAAGCACCAACTTTACCCTGGAGCCTTGTCGCTCCAGCACCTGCCCTCCCAGATGAAGCACCAGCGCCTCGATCTCGGAAAAGGCCAATGACGACGTGGTTGGCGTCCTGGAGATAGCGTCGAGAATTTTTCGGTATCGAGTGTTCATCGAAAAATGCTATCAGATTAAGATAGCACTTATTCCTCGATATTCATTCAGGATTTTTCATCACCCGCCAGCACGCGCGCATAACGCGCGCGATCCACGTTCGCCCCGCTCAGCACCACGGCCACCCGCCTGCCCACTTGCCGCTCGCGTTCCTGCATCAACGCCGCCAGCGCCGCAGCGCCCGCACCTTCGGCGGTGTTATGCGTGGCCTCGTGGTACACGCGCATGGCCTCGGCAACTTCACTGTCGCTCACCCGTACGATGCGCGCGGCATGCTCACACACCAAGGCGAACGCCTCCGGGTGCGGCACCCGGCAGGCCATGCCATCGGCGAAGGTGTCGGCAGTGGCAGTGGTGACGATGCGCCCCCGCTCGAAACTTTGCGCATAGGCATCGGCCACGCTAGACACCACCCCCACGATCTCGGTCTTCAACCCCAGCAGGTTGCGTGCCTGGATCAGCCCGCAGATGCCCGACCCCATGCCGATAGGCACGTATACACAGTCCAGCTCAGACACGGCCTCGAACAGTTCCAAGGCATAGGTGGCTACCCCGCGCACCAGCTCCGGGTGAAACGATGGCACCATCATGTAGCCCAATTCGTCAGCCAGCCGGGCCGCCTCTTCACGGGCCACATCAAAATCAACACCGTGCTCCACCAACTCGGCACCCAGGGCGCGCATGGCGGCGTTCTTCTCGGTGGAGTTGCCTTCGGGCACGACGATCACCAACGGTATGCCCGCCTGGCGTGCAGCCAGTGCCATGCTCTGGCCGTGGTTGCCGCGCGTGGCGGTGACCAGGCCACGGGGCGGCGCGCCATCCGCCAGCAGCGAACGCACGTAGACCAACCCGCCGCGCACTTTGAACGCCCCGGTGGGCGCATGGTTTTCATGTTTCACCCACACTTGGCAGCCCAGCCGCTCGGCCAGCAAAGGCCAGGCGTGCTGGGGCGTTGCGGGCACATGCTGGTGAACGAAATCGGCGGCTTCGCGCAAGGCTTTCAAGTCGAACATGGCGATCATCCCTCATCGGTAGGTGGTTGATCCGATCCTAAGCGCCGGGCATTGTATGGGTACAACCTTATATTGCATGGGTAGCAATTTCGTGTGGATCCCAACGCTTGTGGATGATGACCAACCCCGCTACCTGGCCTTGGTCGATGCGATTGCCGACGCCATTGAGCGCGGTGAGCTCAAGGTCGGCGACCGCCTGCCACCCCAGCGGCGCCTGGCCTGGAAGCTCGACCTCAACCCCAGCACCACCCAGCAGGCCTACCGTGAAGCTGCCGCGCGCCACCTGGTGGCAGGTGAAGTCGGCCGCGGCACCTACGTGCTGGCGGGCAGCAAGGAAGCGACGCTGTTTCGACTCAAGCACCACGATGGGCAACAGCCATTGATCGACCTGTCGACCAACGTCCCGGTGGCCGACCTGCACAATCAAGACCTGCAAAGCAGCCTGCGTAACCTGCTGGCACGGCACGAGAGTGGCCTGCTGGATCATTACCTGGGGCCCGAGCAGTTACTGCTGGGCCGCATTCATGGCGCGCAATGGCTGGCCAATCGCGGATTGGCCCTGCCCCCAGACGCACTGCTGCTCAGTAGCGGTGCGCAACAGGCTCTGACCCTGGTGCTGCAGTCGTTCTGCCAGGCCGGTGAGCCGGTCATGCTCGAAGCTTTGACCGCACCCGGCATCAAGGCGGCCTGCCGACAGTTGCGCTTGCCCGTGCATGGTGTGGCGCTGGACAGCCAAGGCCTGCGCCCCGACGACCTTGACCGCGTCGCCCGCGCCAGCGGTGCCCGTGTGCTGGTGACCACACCCACCCTGCACAACCCCACCGGCGCCTGCATGGATGACGCTCGCCGCGAAGCGCTCGCTGCGGTCGTCAAACGCCTGGGGCTGTTGGTGATCGAGGATGACGTGTATGGCGCACTCAGCGACAGGCCGCCGCTCTACCCCCTGCTGGGCGAGCAAGGGATTTTCATCAGCAGCCTGTCCAAGACGGTGGCTGCCGGTTTGCGCCTGGGGTGGATCGTGGCCAGCCCGCAGCTGCTGGCACAGGTCGACCCGCATGCCCAGGCCAGCCACTGGCCTGTATCGCCGTTGAACCTGCACATCGCCTGCCAGTGGATCGAAGACGGTACGGCTGCGCGGCGGCTGGCCTGGCAGCGGGAGGAAATTACCGAGCGTTGGCGCCTTGCGCGAAGGCTGCTGGGCGATGGCCTGCACAACACAGCGCAGCCTTCACCTCATGCATGGTTGGCCACACCGCAGGGTGCGGAGGGGGTGGTAAAGCGGTGTCGCGAGCAGGGTGTGGAAATCGTCCCGGCCAGTGTCTTCGCCATTGGTGCGACCGAGGTGCAGGCGGTACGTATCAGCCTGTCGGCGGCGGCTAGCCGGGCCGAGCTGAAACGCGGGCTGGAGGTGGTGCGCCAAGTACTGTCCAGCCCATGACACCGAGATCGGCCTGGCCACCTCCTCGCGACGGTTCGGCGCGAAGAGGTGGTTGGCGTTGCAGTATCAACCCTGCTGGCAACCCTCGCCCATGGCGCGGTACTGAATAGTGTGCACCTGGCCTTGGTGGTCTTCGTAGGTCATGGTCGCAGGCACTACTTCGCAGACATTGGGGATGGTCGACAGGTTGATGACCCGCTTGATATCCAGGTTCATGGAGTAGTCGTATTGCTGGGCCACGGGCTCGTTGGAGACAGGTTTGACCTCATCGGCGAGGGCGAACGAGGACATACCGACCAATGCAAGAATCAGTAATGGTTTCATGTGGGTTTGCCTATAACGCAATCAAGCTGATCGATTGACTTCTAATGCCGTCACTGGCGCGGAGAAGTTGTCATCGACTGCAAAGATGACACGAAGTACCGATCCCGCTTCGTCGTACTGCTGGTGGGATACGTAAAAGTCTACTCCCGGTTTGCAATAGTTGAACCCCGAAGTCGGATATTCACCCTTGCCGGTTTTGCAACAATCTGCGACATAATGGTTTGAGAATGGTGGGATAGAGCCTCTGGCATGTACCTGCCCATCGTGGCCGTTTAAACAAGGGATACACGCCATTTCTGATCATCTGCATTGCTCCGAGCTGTCAGACACGGAACGTCGCCTGCTCGATCACTTCTACCGCCAGCACGGCTCTCCCATGCGCGCAGCACGTGATGCTGCACTGTGGGTGGCGCGGGCCAGCGGCATCATTGCAGGCATGAGCCTGACCGCCGTTGGCGATGGCTATTGGCTGACCGGGCTGTTCGTCGCCCCGCCACAGCGTGGCCTGGGTGTCGCTGGGCGGCTGATCGACAGTGCGTTGGCGCAAGCGGCTGGGCCGACCTGGCTGTTTTGCCACCCGGACCTTGTGCCCTTCTACCAGCGCCTGGGGTTCGATGACGCGCAAACGCTACCCGAGCCCTTGGCTGCGCGCCTGCAGCGCTACCAACGCAGCAAGCGCTTGGTGGCCCTGGTGCGCGGTCAGTCGTCGCTAGCGTCCAGCCCGGGAAACAGCACCTCGGTGTAACCGAATTTAGCGAAATCCTGGATGCGCGAGGGGTACAGCCGGCCGATCAGGTGGTCGCACTCGTGCTGCACCACACGCGCATGGAAGCCATCGGCAAAGCGGTTGATCGGGTTACCCTGAGGGTCTAGGCCTTCGTAGCGAATGTGCTGGTAACGCGGTACCACGCCGCGCAGGCCGGGCACCGACAGGCAGCCCTCCCAACCGTCCTCGACCTCACTCGACATCGGCGTGATCAACGGGTTGAGCAGGATGGTCTGCGGCACCGGTTCGGCATCCGGGTAACGCTCGCTGCGTTCGAAGCCGAAGATGACCAGTTGCAGGTCGATGCCGATCTGCGGCGCAGCCAAACCCACCCCCCCAACATGGCGCATGGTCTCGAACATGTCGTCGATCAGTTGCTGCAGTTCAGCGCTGCCGATCATCTGCGGGGGCACGGGCGGGGCGATGCGCAGCAAGCGTTCGTCGCCCATCTTGAGAATGTCACGGATCATCGGGGGTTCGGCTCGGTGGTTTGCGGCTCGACGGGGTGTTCATGGCCGAGCACAGTGATGGTTTCCTTGGGCTTATCGCCGTCGAAATCCTTTTCGCCAGGGTTCTTGCCCTCGGCGGACATGTGTTCGATCACCGCGTTCATTTCCGCGCCAAGCAACAGCACGGCAGCAGAAATGTAGAAATACAGCAACAGCACGATGATTGCACCGATGCTGCCATACATGGCGTTGTAATCGGCAAAGGTTTTCACGTAGTAGGCAAAGCCCAGCGACGCGACGATCCACACCACCACGGCCAGCACCGAGCCTGGGGTGATGAAGCGAAACTTCTGCTTAACATCGGGCATCACGTAATAGATCAGCGCCACCGCCACCATCATCAGGATGATGATTGCCGGCCAGCGCAGGATGGTCCACACCGTGACGATGACTTCCTGCATGCCGACCTGGGCGGCAATCCACTCCATCACCTGCGGCCCCAGCACCATCAACGCGGCGGCGGCCAGCAGCATGACGGCGATGCCCACGGTGTAGAAGATGGACAGCGGTATGCGCTTCCATACCGGGCGGCCTTCGGGTACGTCATAGGCGGCGTTCATGGCGCTCATCATCAGCCGTACACCCGCCGAGGCAGTCCACAGGGCAATCACGATACCCACCGACAACAGCCCACCCTTGGACTGTTGCAACTGGTCGATCACCGGGTTCACCTGCTCCAGGGCCTGGGGCGGCAGCACCAATTCTGATTGCAGGCGCAACCAGGAAAAGAAATCTGGCAAATGCAGGAAGCCGATCAGGGCAATCAGAAACAACAGGAAGGGAAACAGCGAAAACAGCATCTGGTAGGCCAGCGCGGACGCATAGGTGGACATCTCGTCGTCAAGAAACTCTTTGACGGTGCGCACCAGCACGCGGTGCAAGGGCAAACCTTGCAGGGCGGAAAAAATCATAGCGTCTCCTTTCGCCGCTCGATCGATACAACAGACAAGTCTAATAGACCACGCCGTTGCTGTGCTGCTCCCGAGGGTTTAAAAGAAAATGCCTACGTTAAACGCAATCCTTGTAGGAGCAGCCTTGCGCTGCGAAGAGGCCCGTAGCAACTTACATAATATTCATTGCTATCACTGGCCTCTTCGCAGCACAAGGCTGCTCCTACAGGGCGACGCCTACACCCTGGTGAACAGGGCAGGATGCATCAAGGCTTTTTCACAGCGTCCTTCACATCGCCTTTGATCTGCTGGGCTTCACCCTTCAGTTCCTGCGCCTTGCCTTCGGCCTTGAGCTTTTCATTGTCGGTCACTTTGCCGATGCCTTGTTTCACGTTACCGATTGCTTCGTTGGCCAAGCCTTTCGCTTTGTCTTTAGTACCGCTCATGGCAAAACTCCTGCAAATGGAGACACGTGAACCGTGTCGACAGTCTGTGGACCTGAGGCCCTTCGCAAGAGTTTCAACCAATTTGCCACGATCAAGCCGAGCGGCAAATCTGCGGGCGAATACCGCACCAATTCCCGCCAACCACCTGCGCAGGGCCGACTGCCTGCCCTAGAATCCCCGCATACGACCGCCTGCAATAAAAACAACGACTTATCGGAAAACCCGCCCCATGCGTTTGATGCCTGTGCTCGTGGCCATGCTGCCACTGCTCCCCCTGCCTGCCCTCGCCGCCTCGCCGGCCGTCACCGAAGCCCTGCGCGTCGAGCACTATGCCGATGACGGCCAGCCCGGCAGCCTGCGCTGGGCGATCGAGACCAGCAACCAAAACCCCGGCCACTACCGCATCGAGATTGCCGCGGTGGGCCAGGCGCCCTATGTGATTAAACCCACGCGCGCGCTGCCTGAAATCAAAGGCCCGGTGAGCATTACCGGCCTGGCTTGGGCCCGCGACGGCCAGTACATCGCCATCGACGGCTCGGGCTATATCAAAGACCAGGGCGTGCACACCTGCCCCGGCGCCCTGCCCGGCCAGTTCGGCACCAACGTACGCACCACGACCCACCCGGGCCTGGTGCTGCGCGACACCCAAGGCGTGCACCTGAGCGGCCTGGAAGTGCGCAACTTCTGCATCGGCATCCTGGTCAACCGCGCCAGCGGCAACGTCATCGAAGACAACCGCGTCATCGCCAACAAAGGCGGCGCCGGCATCATGCTCACCGGTGACGACGGCGCCGGTAACCCCACCGCCACCAGCACGGTCAACAACAAGGTGCTGCGCAACCAGCTGATAGACAACGGTGACGGCCTGGAGCTGACGCGTGGCGCGGCCTTCAACCTGGTGGCGGACAACCTGTTCCGCTCCACACCGGCCAACCCCGAGCCGTCCCAGGGCATCGAGATTCTGCTGGGCAATGACAACACGGTGGTGCGCAACCGTTTCGAGAACTACTCGGACGGCCTGCAGATCAACTGGGGCAACCGCAACTACCTGGGCGCCAACACCTTCACCGGTAACTCGATCGGCGTCAGCGTTACCGGCGAGGGCAACATCCTCGATGGCAACCTGATCCACGGCAACCGCATCGGCGTGGCCTTGCGCCCAGAGCCGAGCGTCACCGCCACACGCCTGAGCGCCAACCGCATTTGGAACAACAGCCAGGACATCCGCCGCTGCGAGGCCGGTGGCTCCTGCGTGCCAAACCAGCGCACCGGCGCCATCATCTTCGGCGTGCCGGCGCAGGCACATGCGTTGTATGAAGGGTCGCGCGGGGTGGGTGCGGAGCTGGCGAAGAAGGACCAAGCGATCATCTGCGATGCCAAGGGCGAACCCAAGCCTTGCCAACCGTTGCCTAACCACAACCAGCAGCCACCTCGGCTGATCGCGCTTGAGGGGAATGTGATTCGCGGCGAAGTGCAGGGGCCGGCATCGAGCCTGTTGCGCGTCGAGTTGTTCGGCAATGCGCAGGCTGCGGGCAGCGAAGCGGAGCAGTCTCTTGGGGAAGTGCTGGTGAACAGCGATGCCCAGGGGCAGGCGCGGTTTGCACATCCGCTGGAGAATATCGGCGGGTTGCGCAGCTTTACCGCGACAGTGACCACTGCCGATGGGGCCACTTCCGAGTTGAGCCGGCCGGTGAGTCGCTGAAGCAATCAGCCTCTTCGCGGGGCAAACCTTGCCCCGCTAACCGCCACCCCTCACAATGCAGGCCTTATCACGCGTCAACCCGCAGGAACCTGCATGAAACTCGACAAACCCGCCGCCATCGCCCGGCGCAACGAAGCACTGACCCGGCCCGTACTGACCAGCAGCAACACGCTGTTCGCCATCCTCGACCCCAAACGCAACCTGTGGTGGTTCGAAGTGCCGGTAGCGCTATTGGGCAAAGGCCAGCCCGACTGGGTCAACCTGCTGCTGCACACCCCGGACAGCGATGAGCTGCAGCACCTGAAAGTACCGACCAACTTCCTCAAGGCTCACCTGGAGCAGATGGAAGTGCGCAAGCCAGGCAAACGCCGTTCGACCATCAGCCTGGCCCTGAGCGCCGACCGCGACTCGCTGCTGCGCGACACCCGCCCGGGTGGCGAGCAGCTGGACTTCCGCACGTTCGTGCAGGCCTGATCAGACCCGCTCGATGCGATCGTCATGGATGACGATGCGGCCTTGCTTGAACAACGCGCCAATGGCCTTCTTGAAGTTGCCCTTGCTGACGTTGAACAGCTTGGTGATCACTGCCGGGTCGCTCTTGTCGCACACCGGCAGCACACCGCCTTCGGCGTCCAAGCGCGCCATGATCTGCTCCTGCAGGCTGTCAGCCAGGGCAGCGCCAACCGGTTGCAGGCTCAGGGCGATTTTGCCGTCGTGGCGAATTTCCTTGATGAAGCCCTTCTCGTGCATCCCCGAACGCAGGAACTTGAACACCTCGTTCTTGTGGATCAGGCCCCAGTGGCGGTTGTTGATGATCGCCTTGAAGCCCATCGGCGTCTCGCCGGCCACCAGCAGCTCGACCGGCTGGCCGACCTGATAATCGGCCGGGGTACGGTCCAGGTAGCGGTCCAGGCGCGCGGTCGCGGTGATGCGGCGGGTACGCTTGTCGAGGTACGCGTGCACCACGCAGTAGTCGCCGATCTTCAGTGGCCGCAACTCTTCCGAGTAAGGCATCAGCAGGTCCTTGGACAGGCCCCAATCCAGGAAGATACCGGCACCATTGATGTCCTTGACCTTGAGGCTGGCGAACTCACCGACCTGCACCTTGGGCTTCTCGGTGGTGGCAATCAGCTGGTCTTCGCTGTCCAGGTAGATGAACACGTTCAACCAATCGTCTACCTCGGTCTCGGCGTTCTTCGGGATGTAACGCCCCGGCAGCAGGATCTCGCCATCGGCGCCGCCGTCCAGGTAGAGGCCGAATTCCACGTGTTTAACGATTTGCAAACTGTTGTAACGCCCAAGCAGAGCCATTTCCGATGTTCCTCAAGACAAGACGGCTATTCTACACCTGAAGCCACCGTACTGCCCGACCGCTGATTCGGTGGAACCGTCATCTTCCCCCTTGCGTCTACCGACTGGCCAGCCACTGCAAGGATCAGCACATGCTTCGACGCCTGCTCAAGCCCCTGCTCATCACCGTCGCGTTAGCCCTGGCCCTGGTCGCGTGCAGCCGCATCGACCTGGCCTACCGCAACCTGGACCGCCTGGTGCCGTGGTCGCTCGGTGACTACCTGGACATGAACCGCGACCAGAAGGTGCTGCTCGACGAGCGGCTCAGGCAGCACCTGGCCTGGCATTGCAAAACCCAACTGCCCAGTTACCTCGACTGGCTGGACCGAGTGCGGGCTATGGTCGCCGAAGACCAGGTGACCGACCAGGCATTGCAGCAGCGCACCCGCGAAGCGCGCGAGGCGATTGGCCGGGTTGCCGAAGAAATCACCCCCTCTGCCACCGAACTGCTGCGTGGCATGAGCGACGCGCAGGTGGCGGAAATGCGCGAGGCGTTCCGCGACGACATCAGCGAACGGCAAAAGCAGTATGTCGATACGCCGTTGCCCAAGCAGATTGCCCGCCGCGCCGAGCGCATGGAGAAACGCCTGACGCCGTGGCTGGGTGAACTCAATGCAGCGCAACGGCTACGTGTGCTGACCTGGTCACAGGCGTTGGGCGATCAGAACCGCCAATGGATCGCCAACCGTGCCCACTGGCAGCAACAGCTGGTGCTGGCGATGGACAAACGCAGCGATGCCAGCTTCGAACCGCGCCTGGCGCAGTTGCTGCAGCGCAAAGAGAGCCTGTGGACCCCGGAGTACCGCA
This sequence comes from Pseudomonas sp. B21-031, assembly GCF_024748985.1. Classification (NCBI taxonomy): domain Bacteria; kingdom Pseudomonadati; phylum Pseudomonadota; class Gammaproteobacteria; order Pseudomonadales; family Pseudomonadaceae; genus Pseudomonas; species Pseudomonas sp. B21-031. The sequence goes on from NZ_CP087181.1 coordinate 4,430,825, forward strand.
TCGCCTACCAGAACACCGAGCTGCAAGCACGCAGGTTGCTGGTCGACCTGATGCACTTGAGCACGCCGGAGCAGCGGCAGCAACTGCAGGCGCGACTGAGCAAGGTGCGCACCGATTTCAGCGAGTTGAAGTGCCTGAAGGGCTAAAACCCGAGACGTGCGTGGCGCTGATTTTTTACGGTCGCAGCGCAGCCCCAGGGGTTACCGCACCTTACGCCGATACGGGAACACATCGATCACCTTCCCGTCGCGAATCGTTGCCTGCAAACCCTTCCAGTAATCCGCGTCATACAACTCGCCATGCAAGCGGCTGAACAAACGCCGCTGGCCCATATCGGCAAACAGAAACGGCGGGAACTCTTCGGGGAACACGTCATGCGGCCCGATCGAGTACCACGGCTCGCCTGACATCTCGTCTTCCGGGTAGCGCGGTGGCGGTATATGGCGGAAGTTCACCTCGGTCAGAAAACAGATTTCGTCATAGTCGTAAAACACCACCCGGCCATGGCGGGTGACGCCGAAGTTTTTCAGCAACATGTCGCCGGGGAAGATGTTCGCCGCCGCCAGTTGCTTGATGGCCAAGCCGTAATCCTCCAGCGCTTCGAGCACTTGGCCTTCGCTGGCGTGCTCCAGGTAAAGGTTGAGGGGCGTCATGCGCCTCTCGGTCCAGCAGTGGCGGATCAGCACTGTATCGCCTTCCAGGGCGACCGTGGACGGCGCCACTTCCAGCAGCTCGGCCAGGCATTCCGGCTCGAACTTGCTGCGCGGAAAGCGAAAATCGGCGAACTCCTGGGTATCGGCCATGCGCCCTACCCGATCGACGCTTTTCACCAGGCGGTATTTGTCGATCACCGTGGCACGGTCAACGGTTTTCGACGGTGAGAAGCGGTCCTTGATGATCTTGAACACGGTATTGAAGCCCGGCAGCGTGAACACGCTCATGACCATCCCACGCACCCCGGGCGCCATGATGAAGCGGTCGTCACTGTTGGCCAGGTGGTTGATCAGTGCCCGGTAAAACTCCGACTTGCCATGCTTGTAGAAACCGATCGAGGTGTACAACTCGGCAATGTGCTTGCCGGGCAGGATGCGCTTGAGGAAGTTGACGAATTCCGCCGGCACCGGCACATCGACCATGAAATAGGAGCGGGTGAAAGAGAAGATGATCGACACCTCCGCCTCGTCGGTGATCAGCGCATCGGCCTCGATGCCATGGCCTTCGCGGTGCAACAAAGGGATCACCAGCGGCCACTGCTCGTCGGGGGTGTACAGGCGGCCGACCAGGTAGGCGCCCTTGTTGCGGTACAACACCGGCGAAAACAGCTCGACCGCCAGGGCTGGGTCCTTGCACACCCAGTCCGGCAGGCATTCGCGCAGCTGTTCTTCCAGCCGCGTCAGGTCGCCCTCAAGGTCACCATAGGGCACATCGAACGGGTAATCGGCGAAGATCGCCCGCAGCAGGCCCTTGAGCCCCTCCCCAAGCTGATAGGTGCGGGTTTGCGCCGCGCGCTCGTGGCTGCGCATGGAAGGCCGGGTGGTGTGGATGAACATGCAGCCGTCGCTGATCTGGTCGTGGCTGAACAGGCTGCAGAACAGCGAGTTGTACCAGGTCTCGGACAACTCGTCGTCGAGCCGTGGGTCAATCAGGTGGATGTAGGCGCTCTTGACCAGCGGCCACTGCTCCACATCCAGCAGCACCTCATCGGCAACGCTCTGCCGTAGCCGGCCGTTGGCCTCGGCCACCTTTTCTTCATAGAGGTTGATACGCGCCGCCGCTGCGCGTTGGATGTCTTGCCAGCGCGCCTGCTCGAAGCGCTCACGGGCGCCGAGGGTGATGCGCCGAAAGTGTTCGCGGTAGTCATCGAAGCCATCGAGGATCATCCGGGCGATTTCGCTGGCAGGCCAGTGCTGGGACATGCAGGGCATCTCGGTGCAGGGTGAGTGATACAGCTTAGCCGGTCCACAGCCTGCCTAGATTCACAGCGCAAGAAAGCACAAGAATCCCACTCCCCCCTGGCGTAAACTCGCGCCCTGCCCAGAACCCGGAGACCGTTGTGACCCCCATTGCCCTAGCCCGCCTGCTGACCCTTGCCGCTGTCTGGGGGGCGAGCTTCCTGTTCATGCGCATCATCGCCCCCGAACTAGGCACCGTGCCGACCGCGTTTTTCCGCGTGTCGATCGCCTGCCTGGGCCTGGTCGCCATCGTCGCCGCCGCGCGGCTACGCTGGGACTTCCAAGGCAAGCTCGGCGCCTGCCTGGTGCTGGGTATGATCAACTCGGGCATCCCGGCGACCTTCTACTCCGTGGCCGCGCAGGTACTGCCAGCCGGCTACTCGGCGATTTTCAACGCCACCACACCGCTGATGGGCGTACTGATCGGCGTGCTGTTCTTCCGTGAACCGATGACCCTGCCCAAGCTCTGCGGCATCTTCCTGGGCCTGTTCGGCGTCGGCGTCCTCAGCGGCGCTGGCCCCGTCGCGCTGGACCTGGCCTTGCTGCAAGGCGCCCTCGCCTGCCTGGCGGCCACCACCTGTTATGGCTTCGCCGGTTTTCTCGCCCGCCGCTGGGTCAGCGGCCTGGACAGCCGCCTCTCGGCCCTGGGCAGCATGCTCGGCGCTACGCTCCTGCTGAGCCCGCTGTTCGCCTGGAGCGCCCTGGCTCAGCCCCCTGCCAGCTGGGGCGGCTGGCAGGTGTGGCTGTCGCTGCTCGGGTTGGGCCTGCTGTGCACCGCATTCGCCTACATCCTGTACTTCCGCCTGCTCGAAGAAATCGGCCCAGTCAAAGCCAGCACCGTGACCTTCCTGATCCCGGTATTCGGCGTATTGTGGGGGGCATGGTTGCTGGATGAGCCGCTGTCGATGGCGCACCTGTACGGCGGTGTGTTGATTGGCGCGGCCTTGTGGCTGGTGCTGCGGCCGACGCGCCATTGAAGCGGGGCACACGATGAACAGTGCATACAAGAAAGTGTTGTTCCGCCTGGTGCAGGACGCAGACGGTTACCCGCCGGCCTCGGTCGAGGGCCTGTGGGCCAAGGCAGTCGACGGCGGCTACCAAGTCGATGGCATCCCGTTCTATGTCTACGGCATTGCGCCGGGCGACATCATCGACACGCGGGAGGACGGCGGTGAAACCTGGTTCGACAGCTTGCGCATCAGCAGCGCCCGCTCGGTGTTCCGGGTGATCGTAAAGCCACCGGAGACCCTCGACCAGGTGCGCTCAGCCCTGCAAGACTTCGGCTGCAACTGCGAAGCAGAACAGGCGGTGAGGATGCTTGCCGTCGAAGTTCCCTCACAGCGCGCGCTCGACACCTTGCTCTATTACCTGCTGACCCAGCGCGAAGCCGACCTGCTGGACTTCGAGGAAGGCGTGCTGCGGCACACCATCCCCGAAGAGTTTCGCTAGAGCGCTACGCTTACGCCTCCGCTAACCGCGCAGCCGGCTTGCGGAACACGAACAGCAAGCCCACCACAATCAGCCCCATCCCCAGCAGGCTAAGCGCTGCCAAACGGTTACCGAAGATCAGGAAGTCCATCACCGCAGTCACCGCAGGCACCAGGTAGAACAGGCTGGTGACATTGACCAGATTGCCCTTGGCGATCAGGCGATACAGCAGCAGGGTCGCCAGCAACGACACCACCAGCCCCATCCACAGCAGGGCACCGACGAAGCCGCCGGTCCACTGCACGTGCAACGGCTGCAAGGGGGCGAACAGCGCGCACAGGGCAAACCCTGCCAGGTACTGCAACGGCAAGGTGCCCATAGGGTTGTCGGTGATGCGTTTTTGCAGGATCGAACCCAACGTCATGCTGCCCAGCGCCAGCAGCGCGAACAGCATGCCGGCCAGGGACACCCCACCCAGGTTGATGCTTTGATAAACCACCATCACCAGGCCAGCAAGGCCCAGCCCCAGGCCGAACAGCCGGCTCCAGGAACGCTGACGCTCCATCAGTACCACGGTGAGGATCGGTTGCACCCCCATCACGGTGGCCATGACGCCAGGGGTGACATGGGTATTGAGCGCCAGCAAATAGAAGATCTGGTAGGCCCCCAATAACACGCAGCCAGTGCCCAGGGCGCGCAGCATCGCCCCACGACTGCGCGGCCAACGCAGGCCCAACAACGGGCCGATCATCAACAGCCCCGCGAGGGCCAGCGCCGAGCGCAACAACAGGAAAGCGAACGGGCTGGCGTGCGCCAGGCCCAGCTTGGAGACGATTGCCCCGCTGCTCCACAGCAAGACGAACAGGCTGGTGGTGGCCGCCGAGGCCACGGATGCTTTGGAAATGACAGACATGTATTGCCACCTTTCGGGCGAATGAGCCGAACGGAGGGCGTACGCTTCAGCGAGGGAAGTAGCCGACCGTGTTCAGTAGGTTGCGAGCGCGGTGGGATGCGGCCAGAAGCCGATCAGCCCAGCACGACCACGCAAAGAGGCGGAGCTACGCCGCCTACAACGCCACTGACAGGTGGTGGGTAGTGACTGATCATGGCCGGCTGCTGGCTACCACGCACGACCTCGCCCGCGACTGGCGCGATGGCAAAGCATGAGGTGGAAGGGATGGCTGGCATGAACAGGTCTTCAGGATGAGATCAATGGCCTGGACTATAGCCCGGCGTTTTCTGGCTGGCAACTGGCTAAACCGACCTTTGTAGGCGCGGCCATTGGTTAATTTTTCACCGCCTTGGCTCGTCTGAATGCGAAACGCCGCACGCATTCACCCGCTCCGAGGACCACTCATGAACGCAAAAGCCTGGCTCTACCGGCCAGCCCAGATCACCTGCCTGCTGCTGGTCAGCGCCTACGCCCACGCGGCCAAGCCAGGTGATGTTTTCCAGGACTGCAAGGACTGCCCAGAGATGGTGGTACTGCCCGCCGGCAGCTACGTGATGGGCGCACCCGATGACGAAGCCGGCCGCCAGCCCGACGAAGGCCCGCTGCACACCGTGACCTTCGCCAAGCCTTTCGCGATGAGCCGCTACCAGGTCACCGCCGGCGAGTTGGACGCCTACATCAAGGCCACCGGCACCGTCATCAAGAGCGGCGACGACCGCCCCGGCCGCTGGTGCGAAGCCAGCAAGCCCACCTACAAACAAACGGCCCGCCAACCTGCGGTCTGCGTCGACTATGACGAAGTCCAGGCCTACACCGTGTGGCTGGCAAAAAAAACCGGCAAGCCCTACCGCATGGTCAGTGAGGCCGAACGTGAATACGCCGCCCGCGGTGGCTCTACCGGCCCGTTCCCCTTCCCGTTCGACGAGCCAGGCAGGTACGAGATCAGCAAGCACGCCAACACCTACGGCCCCCGTGACGGCTACACCTTCACCGCCCCCGTGGGCAGCTATCCGGCCAATGCCTTCGGCATGTACGACATGCACGGCAACGTCTACGAGTGGGTCGCCGACTGCTACCACGAAAGCTACGAAGGCGCCCCCAGCGACGGCAGCGCCTGGATCCAGGACCCCAAGTGCATCCGCGCGCACATGCGCGGCAACGACTGGGGCGAGCCACCGATCTTCTCGCGCTCGGCCAACCGCAACGACCGCCTCAAGACCACCCGTGGCGACTTCCTCGGCTTTCGCGTAGCCCGCGAACTCTGAGCGTTGTGACGCGGTTAACAGCACCTGTAGAAAAACAGTCAATAAGAATCGTTCCGGTTTTTCACAGGTGCTGCGTCACATACAGCACATAGAAAAAAACCCCTCTGCCAACGAGAACGCAACAGATGTCCATGCCATTGCCCACTGCGCTCAACCCGCTTGCCAAAGCCTTACTGATTCGTCATTCCCTTCGCCCCCAGCGTGCGCTGTCACGCATTGGCCTGGGCCTGGCGCTGTCCTCTGCGCTGGTTGCACAAGTGCAGGCGCAGGAATGGACCCTGGATATTCCGGCGCAGTCGATGAACTCGGCGCTGCAGGCGCTGGCCAAGCAGACGGATACTCAACTGCTGTACAGCCCGGAAGACATCAGCGGGCTGCGTTCTTCGGCGCTCAAGGGGCGGCATGATTTGCAGTCCTCGCTGCGCACGCTGCTGCAAGGGACGGGGCTGCGTTACCAGATTGATGGCAATACGGTCACCGTAACCGCCGCAGCGAATGCCGAAGGCCAGATGGAGTTGTCGCCAACCAACGTGAATAGCCACGCGCTAGGGTCGACCACAGAGGGCACTGGCTCCTACACCACTGGGGTCACCAACACTGCCACCAAGATGAACCTGTCGCTTCGCGAAACCCCGCAGTCGATCAGCGTCATCACCCGCCAGCGTATGGATGACCAACAGCTTCACAGCATGACCGATGTGCTGACCCAAACCCCTGGCATTACCATGTCCCAGGATGGCGGCGAGCGGTTCAACATTTATTCCCGCGGCAGCCAGATCAACACCTATCAGATCGATGGCGTCACCACGACCCAGGAAAACCAGACCCGCACCCTGCCGAGCACGTTTTTCGACACGGCGCTTTACGACCGAATTGAAGTGGTCAGGGGTGCGACCGGTTTGATGACCGGTGCCGGCGACCCAAGTGGTGTAGTCAACATCATTCACAAACGCCCCACACGCCACTTTCAGTCTTATGTGCAGGCTGGTGTAGGGTCGTGGGATTACAACCGCCTGGAGGCGGACGTGTCCGGGCCGCTGACTGACAGCGGCAATGTGCGTGGCCGCTTCGTCGCAGCCAAGCAAGACAATAACTCCTTCATGGACTGGTACAGCCAGCGCAAGGACATTGTCTACGGCGTCGTCGAAGCCGACATGACCGATTCCACCCTGGTACGTTTCGGCGTCGATTATCAAAAGTACAAGGCCAATGGCGCCCCTGGCGTACCGTTGATGTACAGCAACGGCCAACAGACCAACTTTTCTCGCTCCACCAGCTCCGGCGCGCGCTGGGCATTCGACGATTATGAGACGCTGAACTACACCCTCAATGTCGAGCAGAAGCTGGCCAACGACTGGGAATTCAAGGTCGCTGCCAACTACATGGACGTGGACCGTGATTTTGCCGATGCCACCTATGAAACCGCCAGTGGCACCTCATCGCTGGATCCGGTGACCCTCGAGGCATCTGCAGACATTGGCAAGGCGCATGCCGAACAAGTCCAGAAAGGCGTGGATGTCACCCTGCAAGGCCCCTTCGAGCTGCTCGGACAAACGCATGATTTGATCTTCGGCTGGAACTGGAACGAGTACAACAACGATCACTTCTCTGCTATAGGCTCAGGGTCGAACAGCTTCAACTTCGGCAGCTGGGACAATTACATGGAGAAGCCCGACAGTTACATTCCGCTGCTGGACTTCAACATCAACTCACGGCAAAGCGGCTACTTCGCCGCCACACGCCTTAACTTCACCGACCAGCTTCACCTGATCCTCGGCGCCCGCGGGACCAACTACAGCTACAACTACTACTCAAAAGTACTCACCATCGCCCGTGCGCCGACCGACTATCACATTGGCGAAACCGGCGTGGTTACCCCCTATGCAGGGCTCGTCTACGACCTCACGCCCGAACAGTCGGTGTATGTCAGCTACACCGACATCTTCAAGCCCCAGTCTGCACGTGACATCGAAGGCAAGGTACTGGACCCCGTGCTTGGCAAGAACTATGAGATGGGCTGGAAAGGTGAGTTCTTCGACAGCCGCTTGAATGCCAGCGCAGCAGTCTACTGGATTGAAAGGGACAACCTGGCAGAGCGTACTGGCCAGACCATCCCCGACAGCACGAATGGCGAAGAGGCGTATAAAGCTGTCAACGGTGCTAAAACCAGAGGTGTTGACCTTGAGCTCACGGGTGAAATCCTGCCAGGCTGGAATGTGCAAACCGGCTACAGCTATTCCAGGACCGAGAACGGCGACGGCGATCGCATGTTGACGCAACTGCCGATGGATTCCCTGCGTTTCTGGACCACATACCGCCTGCCGGGTGAGTTCGACAAGCTGACCGTAGGGGGTGGCCTTAACTGGAACTCTGGCACTTCATTGTACTTCTCGTCGTACAAGACCCGGGCGACCCAGGATGACTACTACGTCGCCAGCCTGATGGCGCGTTACCAGATCACCGACCATCTATCGACAACGCTGAACCTCAACAACCTCTTCGATGAGAAATACTACGCCGGCTTCGCGGGCAACTACGGCCACTACGGTGCGCCACGCAATGCTCAGATGAACCTGCGTTACGACTTCTGATCCTCCTTGGCCCCTGGCGTCAACGCCAGGGGTTTTCCCCGCTCGTACAGCATTCGCATCACCTCCCTCCTCGCCTGTGGCCCGCCCCCCGCGCAAACGCATGACCACGCTGGTGCCTCAAAAAAAAGGGGCTTGACGTGATGCCGGGGAATCGCGGCTGCGATGTGTTTGGCGAGAGATAGGGTGAAGGCTGCCAGGTGCTTGTCTTGGGTTCTGAGCGGGGGGGCGCAAATCGAGCGCCGCCCGCGCGGCGCTTCGCAGCACAAGGCTGCTCCTACAGCTGTTTCGGGCCAATTACGCCTGTACCTGCGCGCACGACCGCCTTGTTTGTTCCACACGATATCGAGGTGGACGCCAAAGGGACGCGCGCTCAGGACTCACTGGCCCGAAAAAGCTGTAGGAGCAGCCTTGTGCTGCGAAGCGCCGCGCAGGCGGCGCTCGATCTCAACGGCGCAGAAGATCCAGCAACAAGTCCCCAAAAAAGGGGCTTCACGTGATGCCGGGGAATCGCGGCTGCGATGTGTTTGGCGAGAAATAGGGTGAAGGCTGCCAGGTGCTTGTCTTGGGTTCTGAGGGGGGCGCAAATCGAGCGCCGCCCGCGCGGCGCTTCGCAGCACAAGGCTGCTCCTACAGCTGTTTCGGGACAATTACGCCTGTACCTGCGCGCGCGACCGCCTTGTTTGTTCCACACGATATCGAGGTGGACGCCAAAGGAACGCGCGCTCAGGACTCACTGGCCCGAAAAAGCTGTAGGAGCAGCCTTGTGCTGCGAAGCGCCGCGCAGGCGGCGCTCGATCTCAACGGCGCATAAGATCCAGCAACAAGCCCCCCAAAAAACGGGAAGCTAGCCTCACTCCACCATTGAACCCTCCTGAATCAACTGCACTGCCAGCCCTTCAATCACCTCAGAGGCCTTGAGGATGTCGTAATGGCCAGCGTCCACCTGACAATGGACTGCGTCTCCCAGCACCGCGCCGGCCGTGTTCCCAGCCCACCAGCAATGCGCCATAGCCTTGGTCTGCGGAAGCCCGGCCAGCTGCTGCGACAACGCTTTCAAACGCATGGCCACGACGAAGGTATGAGCCAGTTCGGCACTGTCGATTTCGGCATAGGCCGATTGCAGCGCCTGGGCCGAACGGACCTGATCGATCACACCCTGCAAATGAACGACGTCGCTGTCGGCAGAAACGCCAGGCACCGCCAGGTCGTCCTTGGCCCCTCCCAGAACCACACTCAGGAAGCCCTGCAAATCCTGGCTCCAGTCATCAGAGAACGACTCGCGCAGGCCTGCCGGAATGAAGCTGTCAACCAAACCAAGCAATGCGACCTTCTGCCCCTGGTTTTCCAGCTCTTGGGTGACAAGTACCGCCAACGCCCCACCCAGCGACCAGCCCGCCAACCGATACGGCCCTTCGGGCTGCTTCTGGCGAATGTACTGCGCATACTCAATCGCCATCGACTGGAGCGAATCGTCTTGCCATTCGCGGTCAAGCAACATGCGGCACTGGATACCGTAGACACTGCAATACCCATCCAGGCGGCGAGCCAGAGGCTCGTAATCGAACACGGTACCAAAGCCGGCATGCAGGCAGAACAGCGGCGGTGCCTGATCGACACGGGTGTTGAGCAATAGCAGTGGGTCAAGGCTTGCCTCATCGGCCGAATAGCCAGACAGCTCACCGATTGTCGGCTTGGCCATCACATCGCGCAGCTTCAACTCGATGGGCAGATCATCGTGGCTGCGTACTTTTGACAGCATTTTCAGCACACGCAGTGAGTCGCCGCCCAGTTCGAAGAAGTTGTCGTCGATGCCCAGCGCCTCCACCTCCAGCACGTCTTGCCATATCTGCACCAATACCCGTTCGATGCCGTTACGCGGCGCCAGACGTACACGCTGGCCGCCCAGCTCAGGCGCTGGCAGCGCCTTACGGTCGATCTTGCCATTCGGGGTAAGGGGCATGGCCGCCAGCAGCACAAGTTGTGCTGGCACCATGTAGTCCGGAAGCTCAGCACGCAAGGCATCGCGCAACTGGCCAGGCGTCGTTACGCCTGTACCGGTCACGACATAACCGACCAGTTGCTTGCCAGTTGCACCTTCCCGTGCAACAACCACCGCATCCCTGACCTCTGGCAGATTGCGCAAGCGCGCTTCGATCTCACCCGGCTCAATGCGGAAACCGCGAATTTTCAGCTGATTGTCCAAGCGCCCGATGAAGTCGATCACCCCATCTGCGCGGCGGCGTACTCGGTCACCGGTGCGGTACAGGCGTGCACCTTGACCGAATGGGTCGGCAACGAAGCGCTCGGCAGTAAGGGCTGCACGCTGATGGTAACCTCGTGCAACACCCTCCCCACCAATGTACAGCTCTCCAGCCACCCCATCAGGCAACGGGTTGAGGTCCTGGTCGAGCACATGCAGTGTGCGCTGACCGACCCGCTCACCGATCGGCGCATAGACCGCGGCGCAGGCCTGTTGCGCCGATACTTTCCACAGCAGCGGCGTGACCACGGTCTCGGTGGGGCCGTAACCGTTAGTCAGGTATTGGGGCTGCAAGGTGCGCTTGACCAACTCGAACAAAGCGTCAGGCACTGCATCACCGCCGAAGCAATAAATGCGCACAGGCGGTGCAGCCTGCTGTTGGCTTTCGGCAAACTCGGCCATTTGCTGCAGGTACGCCGGTGGGAAGCAGGCAATGTCGATGCGCTGCTCATGCAGCACCTGCAAGGTCTCCTCAGCAGTCCACAAGCGATTGTCCCGCACGACCAGGCAACCACCCGAGGAGAGTGTCGACAGCCAGCGTTCCTGGGCACCATCGAAGGCAAACGACATGAACAGCAATTCGCGGGTGGACGCGTCCATCTCATAAAGCTGCGCGATAGCCTGGCAGTGCATACGGATCTGGCCATGGCTCACCGCGACGCCTTTCGGCTTGCCGGTCGAGCCCGAGGTGTAGATCAGGTAGGCAAGGTTGTCGTCCATCACCGAGACCTCAGGCACACTCGCAGCCTGCTCAGCCAACGCCAAACGGTCCAGCGCCACGCAATGTTCCACCTCCGGGAACCGCTCACGCAAGGCGCTGCTGGTCAGCAGCAAGTGCATGGCCGAATCCTCGACAATCCACTGCAAGCGCTCCTGAGGATAATCAATGTCCAGCGGCACATAGGCAGCGCCCGTCTTCATCACCGCGAGGAAGGCCACGATCACCTCGACTGAACGTTCCAGGGCCACCCCCACGGTGACTTCCGGTCGGGCGCCAAGGCCGATCAGGTGATGAGCCAGGCGGTTGGCACGGTCCTCCAGTTGCGCATAGCTCAGTTGCTGATCGGCGCAGATGACCGCCACCGCATCGGGGTATGACTGCGCATGCCGGGCGATGAGGTGCGCAAGCCGAGGGCCATTCGGCTCGCTTGGTTGCAACAGATTGCGCTGAGCCGCTTGCTTTATTTGTACGGCGCTGAGCATTTCCAGGTTGCCGATCGTGGCATGCGGATCATCCAGCATCGCGCTGAGCAGGCATTCGAAACTGCTGCGGATGGCTTCGGTAGCCGCTTCGGTGAAACGGCTACGCAGGTACATGAACTCCACCGAGAAGGTGTCATTCAGATGCACGGCCAGGTCCATCGCATAGTTGGTGACGTCGCGATCATTGACCTCGCCAAATTGCAGCGTACCGCTGCCATCGCCCTGCAAGCGCTCACCCACTGGGTAGTTTTCAAAGACCAGGATGCTGTCGAACAACGGCTGCCCCGGACGCCCCGCCCAGCGTTGCACGTTGGAGAGCGCAGCATGTTCGTGGTCGCGCAGCTCCAGGTTGTAACTCTGCAATTGCTGCAACCAGTCACTGACCTTTTGCTGCGGCTCTGGCGTCTGCACCACCGGCAAGGTATTGATGAACAAGCCCAGCATCTCGTCGGAACCCGGCAAAGAGGCGGGGCGGCCCGCCACGGTCGCACCGAAGCAGACCGTCTGTTGGCCGGTATAACGCTGCAACAATAGCAGCCAGGTCGCCTGGACGAGCGTGTTGGGTGTCACGCGCAGGCGCTGGGCGCGCTCACGCAGGTTCTCGGTGCGCTTGGCATCCCAGTGCAAGTAGAGCGCGGCATGCCCTGTCAGTTGGCCAGCGGGCTTGGGTGCGAGAGTGTCCGCCAACAAGGTCGGGCCTTCGAGCGCCCCAAGCTTGCTGCTCCAAAATGCTTCCAGCTGTGCCTGCGACTGCCCCTCGAGCCAACGGATGTAATCGCCGAACCGTCCTTTAGGGCTGTCGAAAGCCTTCCCATGATAAGCCTGGAACACCTCTCCCAGCAGTCTGGCGTTACTCCAGCCATCCATCAGAATGTGGTGACGGGTCCAGATCAATTGCATGCGATGGTCGTCCAGGCGCACCAGGATGACCCGCATCAAGGGCGCCGACATCATGTCGAACGCTTCACCCGACTCTGACGCGGCCAACGCCTCCAAGGCCTCTTGCGTGACAGTACGGTCGCGCCAGTCCAGCACGCGGATCGGCAAGTTCAGATGACGATGGACAATCTGCAGTGGCTGCGCCAAGTGGGCCGCCGACCAGAAGCCGGTACGCAAGATATCGTGACGCGCGATCACGAAATTCCACGCCTCGACGAACTGCTCGATCACCAAGCCTTCCACCGCCACCGAAGTCTGGTTGATGTAGATCCCCCCTTCCGCTCCCTGTGCACTGTAGAACAGCATCCCTTGCTGCATGGGCGACAACGGATAGATGTCGCCGACCTGCAAGGCAGGTACCGGCAAGCCGTCGAGCTGCGCCTGGGTCAGGCCGGCCAATGGGAAGTCGGACGGTGTGACGCCTCGATGTTGTTCCTGGCAACAGTGAGTTACCAGTGATTTGAGCTCCTCGGCATAGGCATCTGCCAGCCTGCGGACGGTCGAGCGTTCGAACAGCTGCGAACTGAACGACCAGGCCAGTTCCAGTTCACCGCCGTACACCTGCCCGTTCACTGCCAGCAAACTACCCAACGGGGCGCATGCATCATGGCTTGCGCCGCCGTACTCTTTGGCCGGTACGAACAGCCCTGTTTGCTCATCGAAACTTGCGTCGAACTGCCCCAGGTAGTTGAACACGATCTCGCCCTGCGGCAGCGCAGCCAGCGTCTCAGCGGCCTGAGCACCACTCAGGTAGCGCAGCAGGCCATAACCCAGGCCTTTGCTCGGCACTGCTCGCAGCTGTTCTTTGATGGTTTTGATCGAGCCGGCCAGGTCGGCCTGCGGGCTGAGCTTGACGGGGTACATGCTGGTGAACCAGCCCACCGTACGGCTCAGGTCTACGTCATCGAACAGGTCTTCACGGCCATGACCTTCCAGGCGCACCAATACGTCACTGCGCTGGGTCCAGCGGCTGACTACTCGTGCCAGGGCGGTCAGCAGCAGGTCGTTGATTTGCGTACGGTAGGCAGCCGGGGCGTCCTGCAGCAGTTGTCGCGTGGTTTCGCGATCCAGGCGGGTGCTGACCGAGGAGGCGTGCTGCAGCTGGTTGCCACCTTGTGGGTGATCGCAAGGCAATTCATCGCTTGCCCCTTGCAGCTGGTTTTGCCAGTAGGTCAATTCGGCACGCAGGGGTTCGCCTTGTGCGTAGTGTTGCAGGTGCTCGGCCCATGTTTTGAGCGAGCTGGTCTTGGCCGGCAGGGTCACCGGCTCCCCATTCCTCAGTGCTTGGTAAGCCTGCTGCAAGTCCTCCAGCAGCAACCGCCACGACACACCGTCCACCACCAAGTGGTGAATCACTAGCAGCAAGCGCTGGCTGCCATCTGGCAGCCCGACCAGCAGCCCCCGTAACAGCGGGCCTTGCCCAAGGTCCAGGCTGCGCTGCGCCTGCTCTGCGATATCGAGCAGGTCTTCTTCGGCGGCCAGTGTCCGCACCCAGACCAAATCCTGAGCCGTATCAGCGGTGAACTCGGCTCGCCACGTCCCCTCGACCTGCTCGAAGCGCATGCGCAGCGCATCGTGGTGATCGAGCACCGCGCGCAACGCCGCATGCAACTGCTCAGCGACAATAACCTCGCCAGGTTGCAGCAATACCGACTGGTTCCAGTGATGCCGAGCGGCGATGTCCTCTTTGAAGAACCATTGCTGAATCGGTGTCAGTGGCGACGATCCCGCCACCCTGCCTTGATCAATCGAGGTGCCGACGACTCGCCGGGCCACCGCGGCCAGTTCCTGAATCGTCTGATGCTGGAACAGCTCCTTGGGTGAGAACTGGATGCCAGCCCGACGGGCGCGGCTGACCACCTGCAGGGAAATGATCGAGTCGCCACCCAGTTCGAAGAAGTTGTCGGTAACGCCAACCTGCTCCAGCTTCAGCACGCCCGACCAAATTTCGGCCAGTTGCTGCTCAAGCGCGCCCTGCGGGGCAACATAATCCTTTGGCGACTGATCGTGATCGGCAGCAGGCAAGCGCTTGCGGTCCAGCTTGCCGCTTGGCGTCATCGGCATGTGCTGCATGATCACCAGGTAGGTCGGGATCATGTAGTCCGGCAAGCTGGCCTTCAGGTACTGCTTCAAGGAGGCACGCAGGTCGCTTTCGTCCTCGACTTCATCAGTCGGCACCACATAGCCGCACAGCTGTTTGCCAGCGGCCTGATCGACAGCGATCACGGCGGCCTCGCGCACCTGCGGATACGCCTGCAGATGCTGCTCGATCTCTCCTAGCTCAATGCGGAAACCGCGCACCTTCACCTGATGATCAACACGGCCGCGGTAGGCGATTTCACCCTGCTCGTCGAAATACCCCAGATCCCCGGTGCGGTACAGCCGCCCCCCGCCGACTTCATCGAATGGGTCCGGGATGAAACGTTCTGCCGTCAGCGACGGTCGCTGGTGGTAACAACGCGCCAGACACCCGTCACCACCGATGTACAGTTCACCGGCTACGCCAATCGCGGTCGGCGACAAGCCGCCGTCCAGCGCGCGCATGACCCGCCCAGGCAATGCGCGGCCAATCGGCACACCGCTGTCTGCCGCCGGGGCATGGACCAGGCGCGAGCAGTCATAGGTCGTGGCGACCACCGTGGCTTCAGTCGGCCCATAGGTGTTGAGCAAGCGTACTGCCGGCGGGCCATCTGCCAGCCAGGCTTGAAGGCCATCGAGGGCCACGGCTTCGCCACCGACATGGATCTGCTTCAATTGGCCATAGGCCTCAGGCTTGCGCCGATCGAGTGCCAGCAAGCGCCAATACGCGGCAGGCAGGTCGGCGACGGTTACCCCGTGCCGAATGATCTGTTGGCTGAAGGTGTCGGTATCCCAGAGCTGTTGACCGCGCATCACGATGCAAGCCCCCCGGGACAGTGGCGGGAAGAATTGCTCGATGAACCCATCAAAACTGAACGTCGCGAACTGCAACACGCGGTCTTCGGCTGACAGGCGCGAGTAGCCACTGGCAACTTCGCAGAAAACCGACAGCGCATGGTGAGCAATGGCTACACCCTTGGGCATGCCGGTGGAGCCCGAGGTGTAGATCACATACGCCAGGCTGTCTGGCGTGACCTGTGTTTCCAGCGGCTGGGCACTGAGGTGCTCCAGCCATTGCCCGCCTTGCTCCAGGCCCACGCACGGCAAGCCGTCAGGCATTGGCAGACGCGCCATGGAGGCCGCGTCCGCCAGCAGCACACCGATGCCACTGTCCTGAATCAGATAGGCCAACCGATCTTGCGGATAGTCCGGGTCCAAAGGCACATAGGCCGCACCGGCCTTGTGGATGGCAATCAAGGCCACAGCCAGCGCAAGCCCACGTTCGGCAGCAATACCCACCAGTGTGTTCGGTGCTACCCCTTGCTCCATGAGCTTACGCGCCAACTGGTTGCTGCGCAGGTCCAGCTCGCGGTAGCTCAGTTGCTGGTCGTCGAACACCAGCGCCACCGCATCCGGACGCTGGTGTGCCTGTGCTTCGATCAACTGGTGAGCGCACTTGCCGGTTAGCGCAACGGCTTCGCTGCGGTTCCACTCGTGGAGGATCTGCTGACGCTCGGTGCTGCCGAGCAACGACAGCTCTCCCAGCGCCGTGCTTGCATCCGCAATGAGCGCTTGCAGCAGGTTGAACAAGTGATCGGACACCCGCTGAATACTGGCTTCGCTCCAGCACGCGCGGTCATAGCTGTACTGGATGGACAGTGTTTCCCCAAGCATTGCAGCAAGCGTCAAGGGGTAGTTGGTCTTCTCACGGTGTGAAACCACGCCGAAACTCAGCCCCTGCGGCGCCCCTTCCTGAAGCGCCTGGGAAACCGGATAGTTCTCGAACACCATCAGCGTATCGAACAGCGCCTCACCCCCCAGGCCTGCCCAGCGCTGAACCTCATTGAGCGGCGTGTGTTCGAACTCGCGCAGGGCCAGGTTGCTCGCCTGCACCTGTTCGATCCACTCGGCCACGCTCTGCTCCGAGCGTGGTGCACAAATAACCGGCAATGTATTGATGAACAGGCCGATCTGTTCCTCCACCCCCGGCAGCTCTGCAGGGCGCCCGGCTACGGTAGCGCCGAAACACACAGTGGATTGCCCGGTGTAGCGTTGCAGCAAAAGCAGCCACGCCGACTGAAGCAACGTATTGACGGTTACCCGATTGGCTCTTGCAAAGCCTTCGATGCGCTGGGTCAATGCCTGATCGAACACTTGATGAAGCTCACCCTGGCCAGGCAGTTCTTGCGCCGACGCGCTACGCAGCACCTGAGCCAGACGGGTCGGTTCTTCCAGGCTGGCCAGTTGGTCCTGCCAGAAGGTCTGGGCGGCACTCGCACTCTGCTGCTGCAGCCAGCCGATGTAATCGCGGTAGTGCACAGGCTGCGTGGCCAGCGCGTGGCCAGTGTAACGCTGCAACACTTCGCCCAGTAGCCGAGAGGTGCTCCAGCCATCCATGAGGATGTGATGATGGGTGCAAATCAAGTGATGCCGATCGGCGTCCGTACGTACCAGGACCAACCGCAACAAGGGCGCCTCGTCCAGCACGAACCCCTGCTGCTGCTCGCTTTCAGCCAGCGCATGCAAGGCGCTTTCCAACATCGGCTGGGTGCGCCAGTCAAAGGTACTGAACGGCAGGGCAACCCGCTTGCGCACCACTTGCACTGCCTGGTTCAGTTCTCCCTGCCAGACGAAGCCGCTTCTCAGGATGTCATGGGCATCCAACGCTGCCTGCCAGGCCTGCTTGAAGCGCTCCACGTCCAACCCGTCTACGTCCACTCGCAGTTGGTTGATGTAGCTGCCGGCTTCCTGCTCGTACAGCGTGTGGAACAGCATGCCCTGCTGCATCGGTGACAGCGGGTAAACGTCGGCGATCTGCTCCGGCGGTACCAGCAGGCCATCCAGTTGCGCCTGGGTTAGCCCGGCCAACGGGAAGTCCGAAGGCGTAACGCTGCGGTGCTCTGGCTGGCAGCAATGAGCGATCAGTGCCTTGAGCTCTTCGGCGTAGTCATTGGCCAGCCGTTCAATCGTCGCTTCATCGAATTGCTCCCGGCTGAAGTTCCAGCCCAGTTTCAGCTCACCGCCGTAAACCTGCCCGTTGAGCGCCAGCAGGCTACCCAGAGGGGCCTGCGCGTCCTGCGGGGCGCCGGCATATTCCTTGGCAGGTACGAACAACCCCGCCTCATCGAAACTGCCATCGAACTGGCCCAGGTAGTTGAACACGATCTCACCCTGCGGCAACGCTGCCAGGGCCGCCTTGGCCTCGGCACCGCCCAGGTAACGCAGCACGCCGTAGCCCAGGCCTTTGCTCGGTACCGCTCGCAGTTGCTCCTTGATGGTCTTGATCGAACTCGCCACGTCAGCCTGGGGGCTGAGCTTGACCGGGTACATGCTGGTGAACCAGCCCACCGTGCGGCTCAGGTCGATGCCATCGAACAGGTCTTCACGGCCGTGGCCTTCCAGGCGCACCAGTACTTCATCTTGCTCCGTCCAACGCCCAACCACGCGCGCCAAGGCGCTCAGCAGCAGGTCGTTGATCTGTGTGCGGTAGGCTGCTGGGGCCTCCTGCAGCAGTTGCCGGGTGGTTTCCCGGTCCAGGCGGGTGCTGACCGAAGCGGCATGACACTGTTGATTGCCCCCCTGCAGATGGTCGCAAGGCAAGGTATCGCTGGCGCCCTGCAACTGCGCCTGCCAGTAGCCCAGCTCAGCCTGCAGCTCGGCGCCTTGGGCGTAGGCTTGCAAGTGCTCTGCCCAGGCCTTGAACGAACTGGTCTTGGCCGGCAGCTTCAGCGCTTGCCCTGCACGCAGTGACTGGTAGGCCTGTTGCAAGTCTTCCAGCAGCACCCGCCACGACACACCGTCCACCGCCAGATGGTGGATGACCAACAGCAAGCGCTGCTCACCCTCGGGCATCTCGACCAACACAGCACGTAGCAGAGGGCCTTGCTCCAGATTCAGGCTACGGTGTGCCTCATCGGCAACGCGATGCAACGCCTGTTCATCCGCACAAGGCCTGACCCACAACAACGCGGTCGTTTCAGGGGGGCCGAAGGTGGCCTGCACCCCGAAGCGCAGTCGCAGCGCATCATGATGCTCAACCAGGGCCAGCAACGCGGCATTCAGCGGTTCGCTCAGCAGTGTTTCGCGGGGCGCCAGCAACACGGACTGGTTCCAGTGATGAGGCGCTGGCATCTTCGCCTCGAAGAACCCGTGCTGGATCGGTAGCAAGGGCGTATCACCCGTCACCGGGCCCTGATCGATTGCACTTTGGGACGCACGCCGGGCGACTGCTGCCAGCGCCTGTACGGTCTGGTTGAGGAACAGCTCTTTGGGCGTGAACTGGATGGCTTGCTGGCGGGCTCGGCTGACCACCTGCAGCGAGATGATCGAATCACCGCCCAGCTCGAAGAAGTTGTCGGTCAGGCCGACCTTCTCCAGCTTCAGCACATCCGCCCAGATCGCTGCGATCTGTTGCTCCAGCTCGCTCTGCGGCGCCACGTACTCGCCTTGTAGCAAGCTGGCATCCGGTTGTGGCAGGGCCTTGCGGTCCAGCTTGCCGTTCGGTGTTACCGGCAGCTTGCCCAGCAGCAGCAGGTGCGCGGGCACCATGTAATCCGGCAGGCCGGCCTTGAGGGCCTCACGCAGGCTGTCGCGCAATACGGCCTCGTCTTGCGTGCTGTCGGCCGGTACCACATAGCCCACCAACTGTTTGCCGCTCGGCCCGTCCTGGGCCAGCACCACCGCTTCCTGCACCGCTGGCAATTCCAGCAGGCGCGCTTCGATTTCACCCAGTTCAATCCGCAACCCGCGGATTTTCACCTGGTGGTCGAGACGCCCGGCGTAGTCGATCACGCCATCGGCGTTGTAACGCGCCAGGTCACCGGTACGGTACAGGCGCCCGCCGTTGTCGCTGAACGGGTCCGGCACGAAGCGCTCGGCCGTCAGCGCCGGGCGCTGGTGGTAACCACGGGCCAGGCCTACGCCGCCCAGGTAAAGCTCGCCGGCACTGCCGCGTACCGCCGGTTGCAGGCTGCCTTCGAGGATGTGGGTCTTGAGGTTGTCGATCGGCTGGCCGATCGGCACGCTGATGCTTTCGTCTGGGCGGCAGGTCCAGTGGGTGACGTCGATGGCCGCTTCGGTCGGGCCGTACAGGTTGTACAGGCCGGCGGCTGGCAAGCGCTGCAGGGTCTGGCGCGCCAGCTCGGCCGGCAATGCCTCGCCACTGCACACCACACGCTTGAGGCTGCGGCAGCTTTCCACCGCCTCGTGGGTCATGAACGCCTGCAGCATCGACGGCACGAAGTGCAGCGTGCTGATGGCGTTCTGGTTGATGGAATCGACCAGCAGCTGCGGGTCGCGGTGAGCACCCGGCTGGGCGATGACCAGGCGCGCGCCGGTCATCAGCGGCCAGAAGAACTCCCACACCGACACGTCGAAGCTGAACGGAGTTTTCTGCAGCACGCTGTCACTGGCGTCCAGGCCATAGGCCTTCTGCATCCACCACAGGCGGTTGACCAGTGCCTGGTGGCTGTTGCCGGCGCCTTTCGGGCGGCCGGTGGAGCCGGAGGTGTAGATCACATAGGCGAGGTTCAGCGGGGCCACGTCGATACCAGGATTGGCATCGCTGTAGCCATCGAGGTTTTCGCTGTCCAGGTCCAGGCTGCGCAGGCCAGCCGGGATCGGCAAGGCAGCGCGCAGGTGCGACTGGGTCAGCAGTAAGGCGATGCCGCTGTCCTCGAACATGTAGCTGAGGCGGTCCTGCGGGTACTCCGGGTCCAGCGGCACATAGGCGCCACCGGCTTTGACGATACCCAGCAAGCCGATGACCATCTCCAGGCTGCGCTCCATGGCGATGCCCACCAGCACGTCCGGGCCCACGCCGAGTTCACGCAGCTTGTGCGCCAGCTGATTGGCTTTGCCGTTGAGTTCGGCGTAGCTCAGGGTCTGCTCGCCGAACACCAACGCCGGGGCGTCCGGGGTGGTGAACACCTGGGCTTCGATCAGTGAGTGAATGCTGCGCTCGACGGGGAATTCGGCGGCGGTGGCGTTCCACCCCTGCACCATCGCCTGCTGCTCTTGATGGCTCAACAAAGGCAAATCAGCAACCTGCTGCCCAGGTTGGCTAACAATACCTTCCAGCAAGTTACGCCAATGTTGCGCCATGAGCTCAAGGGTCGGCGCCTCGAACAAATCGGTTGCGTAGGTCAGTGCGGCCTCGATCCCACCCGCGTGCTCGACGGTGTCCAGCTTCAGGTCGAACTGGGCCGTGTCATTGCTCCAGGCCACCCCTTCGACCTCAAGGCCGGGCAAGCTGTGGCGCTCACCTTTGACCTGCGTCTGGTGGTTGTACATCACCTGGAACAAGGGGCTATGGCTCAAGCTCCGCTCAGGCTGCAAGGCTTCGACCAATTGCTCGAATGGCAGGTCTTGATGGGCCTGGGCCCCCAGCACACGCTGTTTGATCTGCGCCAACAGGTCATTGAAGCGGGCATCTGCAGCGAACTCGGCCCTGAGTACCTGTGTGTTGACGAAAAAGCCGATCAAGCGCTCCGTCTCCACCCGGTTGCGGTTGGCCACAGGCACACCCACACGAATGTCCGCCTGCCCCGAATACCGGTGCAGCAGCACCTGGAAGCTCGCCAGCAACAGCATGAACAATGTCACACCCTGCTGTTGCGCGCATTGCTTGAGCGATGCGGCCAGCTCGGCCGGCAAGCTAATGCCGACACAAGCACCGGCGCCGCTCGGTACGGCTGGGCGCGGTCGGTCGGTGTGCAATTCGAGGACCGGCTGTTCATCGCCCAGCTGTTCCTTCCAGTAGGCCAGCTGGCGCTCCTGCTCCCCAGCTTCCATCCAACGACGCTGCCAGATGGCGTAGTCGGCGTACTGGATGGGCAGCGCCGGCAGCGCAACTTCCTGGCCTTGGCTGTAGCCCTCATAAAGACGGACAAGCTCTTCCACCATCACCGGCATGGACCAACCGTCGGAGACAATGTGGTGCAGGGTTACCGCCAACACATGTTCGCGCTCCGCCAGGCGCAACAACTTGACCCGCAGCAGCGGCCCGTTGGCCAGGTCGAAAGGCTGACGCGCCTGAGCCTCGACCCACCCGCGAACAGCCTGCTCGTCTGCCTGTTCCTGGTCCTCCAGCGACAACTCAAAAGGTTGTTCTTCGTGTAGCCGCTGCACGGCCTGCTCGCCCTCCAGGTGGAAGGTGGTGCGCAGCGTCTCATGGCGGGCGATCAGCGTTTCAAAACTGCGCCGCAGTGCAGTCGTGTCCAGTGCCCCCTTGAACTTCAAGGCAGTGGGAATGTTGTAGGCCGCGCTGTCTGGCTCCCACTGCCAAAGGAACCATTGGCGTTGCTGGGCATAGGAAAGCTCGGGCCTTTCTACCTCATGGCGCACGACCGGAATGGGCAATTGCGCGAGGCTGATGCCTTTGTCACTCAGCTTTTCGAGAAAGAGCTTGCGCTGTGCAAGAGGCAGCCGAACGAAGCGCTGGACCAGGTCCGAATTTCTTTTATCCATGTGCATCTCAAATTGCCTCAAGCTCATTCATGAAGTCCTGGAGCTCATCCAGGTCTTCGTCACTATTGGTATTCAGTTCACTGATCATGGCCGCGTAGGCCTGCAGGTTTTCAGCCTGGAACAACAGGGCCAGCGGCAGGTTCACGCCCAGCTCGATCTGCAGACGGGCCAGCACCTGGGTTGCCAACAGCGAATGGCCGCCCAGTTCGAAGAAGTTGTCGGTCAACCCGACTTTCTCCAGCTTCAGTACCTCGGCCCAGACAGCTGCGACTTGCTGTTCAAGCTCACTGCGCGGGGCGAGATACTCGCTCTGCAGCAGGCGTGCATCCGGTTGTGGCAAGGCCTTGCGGTCGAGCTTGCCGTTGACGGTGAGCGGCAAGGTGTCCAGCAACAGCAGATGTGTTGGCACCATGTAATCCGGCAGGTCAGCCTTGAGCGAAGCACGCAAGGTGTCGCGCAGGGCAGCCTGTGCCTCGACGCTGGCGAGCGCCGCGACGTCGGCAGGCACCACATACCCCACCAGTTGCGGGCCACTCGGCCCCTCCTGGGCCAGGACCGCGACTTGACGCACTGCCTGCTGGTTCAACAAGCAGGCTTCGATCTCGCCCAGTTCGATGCGGAAGCCTCGAATCTTCACCTGATGGTCGATACGGCCCATGTACTCGATCACCCCGTCGGTGCGGTAGCGGGCCAGGTCGCCCGAGCGGTACAGGCGACCGCCGTGTGCGCCAAACGGGTTGGGCACAAAGCGCTCGGCGGTCAACCCTGCACGGCCGTGGTAGCCACGGGCCAAGCCGGCCTCACCGATCACCAGCTCGCCATGCCCTCCGGGTACCGCAGGGTGCAGCGCTGCATCGAGCAAGTACCAGCTAAGGTCGGGAATGACCTCGCCGATAGGGCTGGTCGCGCCCTTGTGCAAGTCTTCGAGGGTGATTGGCCGGTAAGTGACATGCACCGTGGTTTCAGTGATGCCGTACATGTTGATCAACCGTGGCTGGCTGTCGCCGAACACCTCGAACCAAGGTTTGAGGCTTGCAACTTCCAACGCCTCGCCGCCAAACACCACGTGCCGCAGCGCCAGCTTCTGCCCTGCCGTTGCCCGCTCACAGGCAACAGGCATCAGCTGTTTGAAAGCCGAAGGCGTCTGGTTGAGCACGGTCACGTGCTCGCGCACCAGCAACGCATGGAACGCGTCGAAGTCGCGAGCCACATCCTTGGCCACGATCACCGCCTTGCCGCCATACACCAGCGCCCCGAACAGCTCCCACACCGAGAAGTCGAAGGCATAGGAGTGGAACACCGTCCATACGTCGCTCGCGTCGAAGGCAAACCAGTCATGGGTCGCTGCAAACAACCGCACCACGTTGCCGTGCGGCAGCAGGGTGCCCTTGGGCTTGCCGGTGGAGCCCGAGGTGTAGATCACGTAGGCCAGGTTGTCCGGTGTCAACGCGATCGCCGGGTTGGCATCGCTGTAGCCGGCAAACGCATCAGCGACGATATCCAGGCACTGCACCTCAGCAGGCACCGGCAGGGCGTCGGCCAGATGCTGCTGGGTCAGCAACAGCTCGATACCACTGTCTTCGAACAGGTAAGCCAGACGCTCGCTCGGGTAGCCTGGGTCCAGCGGGACATAAGCACCGCCGGCCTTGAGGATGCCCAGCAGCCCAATCACCATCTCCAGGCCGCGCTCCATGGCAATACCCACCCGCACATCCGGGCCAACGCCAAGCTCGCGCAGCTTGTGTGCCAGCCGGTTGGCACGGCGGTTGAGCTCGCCATAGCTCATCGTCTGCTCACCGAAGGCCAGGGCCGGCGCGTTCGGTGCACGTTGCACCTGGGCCTCTATCAGGTGGTGGATAGCGCGATGATCCGGATACTGCCCGTGGCTGGGGTTCCAGCCTTGCAGGATCTGTTGTTGCTCATCGGCAGCAAACAACGACAGCTCGCCGAGCACTCGGCCTGCATCCTGAGTCATGGCTTGCAGCAGATGGCTCAGGTGGCGAGCGACCTGCTGGAGGGTGGCCGGGTTCCACCGCGCGAGGTCATGGCGGTACTGGATCGACAATGTCTCGCCGAGGCTTACCAACAGGGTCAACGGGTAGTTGGTCTGCTCCTGAATACCCACATCACCAAACTGCAAACCACCTGGCGCGCCCTGCTTGAGTGCCTCGGACACTGGGTAGCTTTCAAAGACCACCAAGGTGTCGAACAGCGCCTCGCCGCCCAGGCCGGCCCAACGCTGTACATCGTAAAGCGGCGTATGTTCGAACTCGCGCAGGGCCAGGTTGCTCGCCTGCACCTGGGCGATCCAGTCACCCACGGTTTGCTCCGCACGCGGGGCACCGACTACCGGCAGGGTGTTGATGAACAGGCCGATTTGCTCCTCGACGCCCGCCAGCTCAGCCGGGCGCCCCGCAACCGTGGCACCGAAGCACACGCTGGCCTGGCCGGTGTAGCGCTGCAGCACCAGCAACCAGGCAGCTTGCACCAAGGTATTGACGGTAACCCGGTTGGCACGGGCAAAGGTTTCGATGCGAGCGGTTTGCTGCGCGTCAAAGTGTTGCTCCAGATCGTGCTGGCCCGTGCCTGTGCTTGCCTGCGGTTCGCAAATGGCTTGAACCAGGTGCGTCGGGGCCTGCAATTCATTCAACTGCACCTTCCAGAAGGCTTCTGCCGCAGCACCGTCCTGGCGTTGCAGCCAGGCGATGTAGTCACGGTAGTTGCCTGCCAGGGTCGGCAGCGGGTAACCGGCGTAGTGTTGCAGCACCTCGCCCAGCAAGCGTGAGCTGCTCCACCCATCCATGAGGATGTGATGGCTGGTGTAGATCAACTGGTGGCGCCCAGCACCGGTACGCACCAGCACCAAACGCAACAAAGGTGCCTGGTCCAGGGTAAAGCCCTGCTCACGCTCGCCGGCGGCAAGTGTCTGCAGCGCGTGCTCCAGCTCAGGCAGGCCGCGCCAGTCATGCTCGGTAAACGGCAGCGCCACGCGCTTGTGCACCACTTGCACCGCCTGATCGAGCGTGCCCTGCCAAACGAAGCCGCTGCGCAGTACAGGGTGGGCGTCCAGCGCTGCTTGCCAGGCCTGCCTGAAGCGCTCCACATCCAGGCCATCCACATCCACCCGCAACTGGTTGATGTAGTTACCCGCCTGCTCTTCATAAAGCGTGTGGAACAACATCCCTTGCTGCATCGGCGAGAGTGGGTAGACATCCGCAATCTGCGAGGCAGGCACCGGCAGGCTGTCCAGCTGAGCTTGGTTGAGACCGGCCAGCGGGAAGTCCGATGGCGTAACGCCACGGCTGTGCTCCAGGCAGCAATGGGCAATGATCTCGGTCAACGCCTGCTGGTAGGCTGTCGCCAACCGTTCGATGGTTTCGGCCTCATGGATGGCCTGGCTATAGCCCCACTCCAGGCGCAGCTCACCCCCGTAAACCTGACCACTCAGGGAAAGCAGGCTGCTCAGCGCAGACGCTTCGTTCTGCTTGATGCCATCATTTTCTTGCGCGGGCACGAACAGCCCCGACTCATCGAAGCTGCCGTCGAACTGGCCCAGGTAGTTGAACACGATCTCGCCCTGCGGCAGTGCCGCCAGGGTCGCGCTGGCCTCGGCACCGCCCAGGTAACGCAGCAGGCCGTAGCCCAAGCCTTTGTTCGGGACCGCTCGCAGTTGCTCCTTGATGGTCTTGATCGAGCTCGCCACGTCAGCTTTGGGGCTGAGCTTGACCGGGTACATGCTGGTGAACCAGCCCACCGTGCGGCTCAGGTCGATGTCATCGAACAGGTCTTCACGGCCATGGCCTTCGAGGCGCACCAATACTTCTTCCCGCTGGGTCCAGCCACCGACTACCTGTGCCAACGCTGTCAGTAGCAGGTCGTTGATCTGAGTACGGTAGGCTGCTGGGGCGTCCTGCAACAGTTGCCGCGTGGTTTCACGGTCCAGACGCGTCGTGAACGAAGCGGCATGGCGCTGCTGATTGCTGCCCTGCAGGTGGTCACAGGGCAAGGCATCACTGGCGTCCTGCAACTGCCCTTGCCAGTAGCCCAGTTCGGCCTGCAATTCTGCGCCGTGGGCGTAGGCTTGCAAGTGCTCTGCCCAGGCCTTGAACGAACTGGTCTTGGCCGGCAGGCTGACGGGCTCGAACGCTGCGAGGGCGCGGTACGCCTGCTGCAGGTCTTCCAGCAGGACGCGCCAGGACACACCATCCACCACCAGGTGATGGATCACCAGCAGCAAGCGCTGGCTGCCATCCGGTAACGAAGCCAGCACAGCTCGTAGCAGCGGACCCTGCTCAAGCACGAGGCTGCGCTGGGCATCGTTGGCGACGTGCTCCAGTGCCGCTGCGTCCGGCAGGTCAAGCACCCACAGCAGTTGAGCCGCTTGCGCCTGGGCAAATTCGGCCTGGCCCGTCGCTTCAGACTGCACAAAGCGCAACCTCAAGGCATCGTGATGCTCGACCAGGGCACGCAAGGCGGCGTCCAGCTGTGTGGCCTGCAAGCTGGTATTCGGCTTGAGCAGTACGGACTGGTTCCAGTGATGGCGCTCGGGCACCTCGCGCTCGAAGAACCAGTGCTGGATCGGGGTAAGTGGCAACGTACCGGTAACAGCCCCCTGATCGATGAACGTGCTGTCTTCACGGCGGGCCACGGTAGCCAGAGCCTGCACCGTCTGGGCCTCGAACAGCTCCTTGGGCGTGAACTGGATATCCATGAGGCGTGCTCGGCTGACCACCTGCAGCGAGATGATCGAATCACCGCCCAGCTCGAAGAAGTTGTCGGTCAGGCCGACCTTCTCCAGCTTCAGCACATCCGCCCAGATCGCTGCGATCTGTTGCTCCAGCTCACTCTGCGGCGCCACGTACTCGCCTTGTAGCAGGCTGGCATCCGGTTGCGGCAGGGCCTTGCGGTCCAGCTTGCCGTTCGGTGTTACCGGCAGCTTGCCCAGCAGCAGCAGGTGCGCGGGCACCATGTAATCCGGCAGGCCGGCCTTGAGGGCCTCACGCAGGCTGTCGCGCAATACGGCCTCGTCTTGCGTGCTGTCGGCCGGTACCACATAGCCCACCAACTGTTTGCCGCTCGGCCCGTCCTGGGCCAGCACCACCGCTTCCTGCACCGCAGGCAACTCCAGCAGGCGCGCTTCGATTTCACCCAGTTCAATCCGCAACCCGCGGATTTTCACCTGGTGGTCGAGACGCCCGGCGTAGTCGATCACGCCATCGGCGTTGTAACGCGCCAGGTCACCGGTACGGTACAGGCGCCCGCCGTTGTCGCTGAACGGGTCCGGCACGAAGCGCTCGGCCGTCAGCGCCGGGCGCTGGTGGTAACCACGGGCCAGGCCCACGCCGCCCAGGTACAGCTCGCCGGCACTGCCGCGTACCGCCGGTTGCAGGCTGCCTTCGAGGATGTGGGTCTTGAGGTTGTCGATCGGCTGGCCGATCGGCACGCTGATGCTTTCGTCTGGGCGGCAGGTCCAGTGGGTGACGTCGATGGCCGCTTCGGTCGGGCCGTACAGGTTGTACAGGCCGGCCCCTGGCAGGCGTTGCAGGGTCTGGCGCGCCAGCTCGGCCGGCAATGCCTCGCCACTGCACACCACACGCTTGAGGCTGCGGCAGCTTTCCACCGCCTCGTGGGTCATGAACGCCTGCAGCATCGACGGCACGAAGTGCAGCGTGCTGATGGCGTACTGGTTGATGGTATCGACCAGCAGCTGCGGGTCGCGGTGAGCACCCGGCTGGGCCATGACCAGGCGCGCGCCGGTCATCAGCGGCCAGAAGAACTCCCACACCGACACGTCGAAGCTGAACGGGGTTTTCTGCAGCACGCTGTCACTGGCGTCCAGGCCGTAGGCCTTCTGCATCCACCACAGGCGGTTGACCAGCGCCTGGTGGCTGTTGCCGGCGCCTTTCGGGCGGCCGGTGGAGCCGGAGGTGTAGATCACATAGGCGAGGTTCAACGGGGCCACGTCGATACCAGGATTGGCATCGCTGTAGCCATCGAGGTTTTCGCTGTCCAGGTCCAGGCTGCGCAGGCCAGCCGGGATCGGCAAGGCAGCGCGCAGGTGCGACTGGGTCAGCAGTAAGGCGATGCCGCTGTCCTCGAACATGTAGCTGAGGCGGTCCTGCGGGTACTCCGGGTCCAGCGGCACATAGGCGCCACCGGCTTTGACGATACCCAGCAAGCCGATGACCATCTCCAGGCTGCGCTCCATGGCGATGCCCACCAGCACGTCCGGGCCCACGCCGAGTTCACGCAGCTTGTGCGCCAGCTGGTTGGCTTTGCCGTTGAGTTCGGCGTAGCTCAGGGTCTGCTCGCCGAACACCAACGCCGGGGCGTCCGGGGTGGCGAACACCTGGGCTTCGATGAGTGAGTGAATGCTGCGCTCATTCGGGTACGCCGCGACGGTGTCGTTCCAGCCCTCGACCATCAACTGCTGCTCTTGCAGGCCCAGCATCGGCAGCTCGCCGACCACTGCACCCGCATCGGCGACCAATGCCTGCAGCAGGTGGGTGAAGTAACCCGCCAACCGGCCAATGCTCTCGTCACTCCACAGGGCACGGTCGTGGCTGTATTGCATCGACAGGGTCGCGCCCAGTTCTACTACCAGCGTCAGCGGGTAGTTAGTCTGCTCTTGCACAGCCACGTCGCCAAAGCGCAACCCGCCCGGCGCACCTTGTTGCAGCGCCTCGGACACCGGGTAGTTCTCGAACACCAGAATGCTGTCGAACAGCGCGTCACCGCCCTGCCCGGCCCAGCGCTGCACGTCGTACAACGGGGTGTGCTCGAACTCGCGCACGGCCAGGTTGCAAGCCTGCACCTGGCTGATCCACTCGGCTACCGTCTGCTCGGCACGGGGTGCGCCAATCACCGGCAGGGTGTTGATGAACAGGCCGATCTGCTCCTCAACGCCTGCCAAATCTGCCGGGCGGCCGGCCACGGTGGCGCCGAAGCAGACACTGGCCTGGCCGGTATAGCGCTGCAACAGCAGCAGCCAGGCCGATTGCACCAGGGTGTTGACGGTAACGCGGTTAGCCCGGGCGAAGGCTTCGATGCGGGCGGTCTGCTCGGCATCGAGGGCCAGGCGATGATCACCATAGCCGCTGCCCGCATCGCCCGCGCTCCCGGCAATGGCCTGGGCCAGGCGCGTCGGGGCGTCGAGCGCGGCCAGCTGGGCCTGCCAGAAGGCCTCGGCGACCGCCGCGTCCTGGCCTTGCAGCCAGGCGATATAGTCACGGTAGTGCGTGGCCTGGGCCTTTGGCGCCATGCCTGCGTAACGCTGTAGCACTTCACCCAGCAGGCGTGAGGTGCTCCAGCCATCCATCAAGATGTGGTGGTTGGTGTAGATCAGGTGGTGGCGGGCTTCGCCCGTTTGCACCAGCACCAGGCGCAGCAGCGGCGCTTCGGTCAGCTCGAAGCCTTGTTGGCGCTCGCCTTCGGCCAGCGCCTGCAGGGCCTGCTCAAGCGCCGGCTGGCCACGCCAGTCATGCTCGCTGCACGGCAACGCCACCGATTTGCGCACCACCTGCACGGCCTGCTCCAGCTCGCCCTGCAGGACGAAACTGCTGCGCAGGATGTCATGGGCATCGAGCGCAGCCTGCCAGGCCTGCTTGAAGCGCTGCACATCCAGCCCTTCGACATCGACCCGCAATTGATTGATGTAATTGCCGGCCTGCTGATCGTACAGGGTGTGGAACAGCATGCCCTGCTGCATCGGCGACAGCGGATACACATCGGCGATCTGCGCCGCAGGTACAGGCAAGCTGTCCAACTGGCCCTGGGTGAGCGCGGCCAATGGGAAGTCCGAAGGCGTCACGCCGTGCTGTTGCGCCTGGCAGCAATGCTCGACCAACTCGGCCAGTGCCTGCTCGTAGGCCTGGGCCAACTGCTGGATGGTTTCCGCGCGGTAGACGTCGTCGCTGTAGGTCCACTCCAGGAACAGCTCGCCGCCATACACCTGGCCGGTGATGCTCAGCCAGTTGCCCAGTTGCGCACCGGCGCATTGGGTACGCCCGGCGCTTTCGCCGCTCGGGCTGAACAAGGCGGTATCGTCGGTCGTGAAACTGCTGTCGAACTGGCCCAGGTAGTTGAAGGTGACGCGTGGCTGCGCAGTGCCGCTGAGCCGCTCACGTACCGGGGTGTCGCCCAGGTAACGCAGCAAGCCGTAACCGATGCCCTTGTCCGGCACCGCGCGCAATTGCTCTTTGATTGCCTTGATCGACGGGCCCAGCGCCTGGCCAGGGGCAAGGCGTACCGGGAACACGCTGGTGAACCAACCCACCGTGCGGCTGAGGTCAAGGTCGTCGAACAGGTCTTCGCGGCCATGGCCTTCCAGTTGCACCAGCACCTCGTCCTGCGCGCTCCACTGGCACAGGGTACGCGCCAGCGCGGTCAGCAGCAGGTCGTTGACCTGGGTGCGGTAGGCGGCGGATGCCTGCTTCAGTAACTGGGCGGTACGCGCGGCATCCAACCGCGATGCAGCGGTGCGGGCATGCTGGTTGCCCAGGCTGCCCTGCGGGTTGTCACGCGGCAGTTCTGCCAGGCTGCCTTGCAGCACGTGCTGCCAGTAGTCAGCCTGGGCGTGCAACGCTGGGCTGCTGGCGTGAGTGACCAGGCGCTCTGCCCAGGTTTTCACGGCGCAGGTTTTGGCCGGCAGGCTAACGACTTGCCCGTTCAGGCGTTGCTGGTAAGCCTCTTGCAGATCCTCCAGCAGTACCCGCCAGGACACGCCGTCTACCACCAGGTGGTGAATGACCAACAGCAAACGCTGCTGGCCATCGGCGACGTCGAACAGTTCGGCACGCAGCAGCGGCCCGTGCTCCAGGTCGAGGCTGGCTTGCACCTCGGTGCCCGCAGCGTCCAGTTCGCTCAACGCCGCGAGGCTGCGCTGGCGCACCACCGGCGAAGCGTCCAGGGCCTGGAAGCGGGCCTGCCACTGGCCGTTCTGGCGGCTGAAGCGCAGGCGCAAGGCATCGTGCTGTTCCAGCACCGCACGCAGGGCCGCTTCCAGGTGCTCCACTTGCACACGCTGGGCCGGTTTCAGCAGCACCGACTGGTTCCAATGCGCAGGCTGGGCGATGTCCATTTCGAAGAAACGCACCTGGGCCGGCAGCAGCGCCACCTCACCGCGGGTCGCGGTATCCACGGGGGCTGCAAGCGGTTGCTTGGCTTCGATGCGCTTGGCGACCTGGGCCAGCTGGCCAACGGTCTGCTGCTCGAACAGTTGCTTGGGGGTGATCTTGATGCCTTGGCGCTTGGCCCGGGCAATGATTTGCAGGCTGAGGATGGAGTCGCCACCCAACTCGAAGAAGTTGTCGCTGCTGCCCACGCGTTCCAGCTTGAGCACATCGGCCCACACGGCGGCGAGCTTCTCTTCGATCTCGCCTTCTGGGGCCACATAGCCGCGGCTTACCGCGCCCGGTGTGGGCAAGGCACGCTTGTCGAGCTTGCCGTTGGCGGTCAGTGGCAGGCGCTCGAGCAACAGGATGTGTGCGGGCACCATGTAGTCAGGCAGGCGCGCCTGCAGGTGCGCCTGCAACTGCTGCGTGCTCATGCCCCCTTCAGCCACCACGTAGGCCACCAACTGCAGGCGCACGGCATCGCCTTCCAGTGGCACGGCCAGGACCACGGCGTCGCTGACACCGGGCAGCCCGGCGATGACTCGGCCGATTTCACCCGGCTCGACGCGATAGCCACGGATTTTCACTTGGTCATCGGCACGCCCGATGAATTCGATCAGGCCTTCCGCGCTCATTCGCGCTCGGTCGCCCGTGCGGTACAGGCGGGCGCCACCCGCAGCCGGTACAAAGCGCTCGGCCGTGAGCCCCGGCTGGCCCAGGTAGCCCTGGGCAACACCCTGCCCACCCAGGTACAGCTCGCCGACCACGTGCGGCGCCAGCGGGTTGAGGTAACCATCGAGCACCTGGGCGCAGGCATTGCCCAGCGGGCGACCGACTGGCACTGTGCGGCAGCCTTGCAGACGCTGGCCTGGCTCGAAGGTCAGCACGCCGACCGTGGTCTCGGTCGGGCCGTAGTGGTTGATCACCCGGCACCCCGGGCGCAACTCACGGACTTTTTCCAGCAGGCTCCAAGGGCACGCTTCGCCGCCCAGAATCAACGCTTCGGCAGGCAGCACCTCGGCGGCGCGGGACGCTTGTAGCAGGCCTTGCAGGTGGCTTGGCACCAGCTTCACCACGCCCACCTGGTGCTGCGCCATGTAGCCGGCGAAACCGTCGGGATCGAAGGCCAGTTCTTGCGGCAACAAATGCAGCAGGCGGCCCGAGGCCAGGGCACCGAACAGCACGGTGTGGCCCAGGTCGGCGGCGGTGGTGGACACCATGGCCATGCTCGCGCCGGCAGGCAGTTGCAGGCGCTCCAGCATGGCCTGGAGGTAGCTGGCCAGCGCCCCATGGCTGACCACCACGCCTTTCGGCTGGCCGGTCGAGCCCGAGGTGTAGATGAGGTAGGCCGGCTGTTCAGGGCTGACCGCGACCTCTACTCGGCTGTCGCTGCAGCCTGCCCAGGTGGCGGCTTCACAGGCAACCGCCTGCACCCCGTCGAGGCCCGCGAAGCGTGTTTCGCCAGGCTCATGCAGCAGCACGGCAGCGCCACTGTCGACGATCAACTGCTGCAAGCGCTCCTGCGGCTGCTGGGTGTCCAGCGGCAGGTAGGCGGCCCCGGTCTTGAGGACTGCCAGCAAGGCCGTGACCCACTCAATGGAGCGCGGCAGGCACAGGGCAACGATGCTGCCAGCACCGACGCCGCGCTGGCGCAGGTAGTCGGCCACGCGGTTGGACGCAGCGTCCAGCCCGGCCTGGGTCATGAAGCGGTCACCTGCACGCACGCCACCCTGGGCCTGCCCTTGGGCCATCGCCTGGTGCCACAAGGCGAGGAAGTCGCGGTGCGGGTAAGCTGCTGGCGCGGCCTGCTGCTGCGCCGCCACTTCAAGGTGCTCGACGATCGGCGTGTGCTGAGCGTGGCTGAGCACGTCCAGCACACGCCGCAGCGAATCCGCCAAGCGCTCAATGGTGGCCTGCTCGAACAGGTCGGTGGCGTAGGTGAAATACCCCTCTATGCCATCGGCTTTGTCCGAGAAGTCGAAGGCCAGGTCAAAGCGCGCATCGCCCCCTTCACGGGCAAAGCCTTCTACCTCCAGCTCGCCCAGGCGCTTGCGCGAGGGGTCGCCGGCCGCCACGTGCTGGTTGATCTTGAATTGGAACAGCGGGTTGTGGGCCAGGTTGCGTTCTGGCAGCAAGGCATCCACCAGGTGCTCGAACGGCAGCTCTTGGTGCGACTGGGCGCCGCCAATTACGTCCTTGACCTGCTCCATCAGCGCAGCGAAGGTCGCGCGCTCGTCCACCTGCACACGCAGCACTTGGGTATTGATGAAAAAGCCGATCAGGCCTTCCAGCTCGGTGCGGTTACGCCCGGCATTCGGCGCGCCGATGCGGATGTCCGACTGCCCGCTGTAGCGCGACAGCACCACCGCCATGGCCGCCAGCATCAGCACGAATACGGTGTGGCCGCCTTTGCGTGCCTGGGTACGCAAAGCCTCGGCCTGCTCCGCGCCGATGTTCAGTTTGAGCACCGCGCCGCGATAGCTCGGCGTGGCGGGCCGCTCGAAGTCCAGCGGCAGGCTCAGCAACGGCTGCTCGTCACCCAGTTGCGCCTGCCAGTACGCCAGCTGGCGCTGGGCCTCACCGGCCTCCAGCCAGGCACGCTGCCAGATCGCATAATCCGCGTACTGGATCGGCAGGGCCGGCAATACGGCCTGGCGGCCTTCAGCCAACGCGGTGTACAGCTGGATGAATTCCTGCACCAGCAGGTCGCTCGACCAACCGTCGGAGATGATGTGGTGCATGCTCAGGGCCAGCACATGGTGCTCGGCGTCCACGCGCAGCAGCGTAACCCGCATCAACGGCCCGGCCAGCAGGTCGAACGGCTGCTTCAGCGCGGCATCGACAGCCACGCTCAAGGCGCCTTCATCGTCCTGGCACTCGACCACGTCCAGCACCAGCGGGCAGGTGTCGAGAATGTCCTGATGGAACTCGCCTTCATCCGAGACGAAGCGGGTACGCAGCGACTCGTGACGGCTGACCAGCGCATCCAGCGCCTGCTGCAATACCGCCAGGTCGAGTGCGCCCTTCAGGCGCACGGCCATCGGCACGTTATAGGCCGGGCTGTCGGGCTCCAACTGCCAGAGGAACAGCAAGCGCTGCTGGGCAAACGACAAAGGAATGCGCGCCAGGCCCTGGCGTGCGGGCACGATGGGCAACAGGCGGAAGCTTTGCCCAGTGGCCTGCATTTTCTCCAGAATCTGCTGACGCTGCTCCACAGGGAGGCCGACGAAGCGTTGGGCAATGCGTTGTGCTGCAGTGAGTTCCATGTCAGGCCTCTGTGAATTCATTCATCATTTTTTCGATATCACTCAGGCCGTCGTCGCTCAGCGACAGGCCCTGCTCGTCCAGTGCCTGGGCGAACGCACGCAGCTCGGGGTGGGCGAAGATCAGCCGCAGGGGCAGGTCCAGGCCCAGCTCCACGTTGATGCGCGAAACCGCCTGTGCGGCCAGCAGGGAGTGGCCGCCGAGCTCGAAGAAGTTGTCGTTCAGGCCAACCTGGCCGAGGTTCAGCAATTGCGCCCAGATCTGCGCCAGTTGCTGTTGCAGTTCGGTCTGCGGCGCTTCGTAGTCGTGCTGCGGCTGGCTGGGGTCGGGCAGCGGCAGCGCCTTGCGGTCGAGCTTGCCGCTGGGGGTCAGCGGCATGTTCGGCAAGGTCACCAGGTAGGACGGGATCATGTAGTCCGGCAGGCTGGCCTTGAGGTACTGCTTGAGCGCCTGGCGCAGGTCGCCAGTGCTGCCTTCGACAGGCACGGCATAGGCGCACAGCTGCTTGCCACTGGGCAGGTCGATGGCCAATACCGTTGCCTCGCGCACATCCGGGTGCGCGCGCAGGTACTGCTCGATCTCGCCCAGTTCAATGCGGAAACCGCGCACCTTCACCTGGTGGTCAGCTCGCCCGCGATAGGCCAGTTGCCCCTGCTCGTCGTAGTGGCCAAGGTCGCCGGTGCGGTACAACCGGCCTCCGCCGACGGGGTCGAACGGATCGGGAATGAAACGTTCGGCTGTCAGCGATGGGCGTTGGTGGTAACCCCGCGCCAGGCACCCTGCCCCGCCGATGAACAGTTCGCCCGACACGCCGACCGGGGTCGGCGCCAGGCCGT
The DNA here is from genome assembly GCF_024748985.1 of Pseudomonas sp. B21-031. Lineage (NCBI taxonomy): Bacteria > Pseudomonadati > Pseudomonadota > Gammaproteobacteria > Pseudomonadales > Pseudomonadaceae > Pseudomonas > Pseudomonas sp. B21-031. The sequence goes on from NZ_CP087181.1 coordinate 4,466,174, forward strand.
CGTCCAGGGCGTGCAAGGTCCGGCCTGGCAACGCTCGGCCAATCGGCACGCCGCCTGCGCTGATCTGCTCGGGCGTCATTGGCGAGCAATCGAACGTGGTGGCGACCACGGTCGCCTCGGTCGGGCCGTAGGTGTTGAGCAGGCGCACCGCCGGCGGCCCGTCGGCCAGCCAGGCGCGCAGGGCATCCTCCGGCACCGCTTCACCGCCCACGTGGATCTGCTTGAGCCGGCCATAGGCCTCGGGTGCGCGACGCTCCAGGGCCAATAGGCGCCAGTAGGCCGCCGGCAGGTCGGCCACGGTAACCCCGTGGCGGTTGATCTCGTCCACCAGGGTGTTGGTGTCCCACAGCCGCAGGTCGCGCAGCACCACGCAAGCGCCTTGCGCCAGCGGCGGGAAAAACTGCTCGATGAAGCCGTCGAAGCTGAAGGTGGCGAACTGCAGCACACGGTCTTCCGGGCTCAGGCGCGAGTAGTCGCCAGCCACCTGACAGAACACCGACAAGGCATGGTGATCGATGGCCACGCCCTTGGGCATGCCGGTGGAACCGGAGGTGTAGATGACGTAGGCGAGGTTGTGCGGCGCGGCCAGGTTTGGCAGCGGCTCGGCCGGCCAGGCGTGCAGCCACTGGGTGCCGGGTTCGAGCACCACGCAAGGCAGTTGCTTATCCAGCTGCAAGCGCGCCAGCGACGGCGCATCGGCCAGCAGCAGGCCGATGCCGCTGTCCTCGACCATGTACGCCAGGCGCTCTTGCGGGTAGTCCGGGTCCAGCGGCACATAGGCACCGCCAGCCTTGTGAATGGCGATCAACGCCAGCGCCATGCCCAGGCCCCGCTCGACGGCTACACCTACCAGGCGCTCCGGGCCTACGCCCAGGGCACGCAGGCGGTGGGCCAACTGGTTACTGCAGCGGTCCAGCTCGGCGTAGCTCAGTTGCTGGTCGTCGAAAATAAGCGCCACGGCGTCCGGCCGCGCACTTGCCTGGCGTTCCAGCAACTGGTGCGCGCACAGGCCGCTGCTGGCCTGCGGTGCCGGGTTCCAGCCTTGAGTCAGTTGACGGCGCTCAGCGTCGGCCAAGAAGTCCAGCTCGGCGATGCAGCGCTGCGGCTCGGCACAGATGGCTTCGAGCAGCGCTTGCCAGTGCCCGGCCATGCGCTCGATACGCGGGGCATCGAACAGGTCGGTGGAGTAGTTGAACGAGGCCGTTACACCGTCGGAACGTTCCAGGGTGTTGAGCGAAATGTCGTATTGCGCGCCCGGTTCCAGCAGGTCCACTTCCCGGACCTTGAGGCCGTGCAGGGCATCGCTGGACACCTGCTCGCCCAAGTCGCGCAAGTGGTTGTACAGCACCTGGAAGAACGGGTTCACGCCCTGGTCGCGCTCGGGGTACAGGGCTTCGGCGACCTCAAGGAACGGCACGTCCTTGTTGGCCTGGGCCTGCAACGTGGTCTCCTTGATCGCGGCCAGCAGCTGCGGGAACGGCAGGCTGCCATCGACGCCCACCCGCGCCACCACCACGTTGATGAAGAAGCCGATCAGCCCTTCGAGCTCCAGGCGGTTGCGGTTGGTGACGGGCACGCCGATGTTGATCGTATCCTTGCGGCTGTAGCGCGACAGCACGATGGCATAGGCCGCCAAAAAGACATGGAACAGCGTGGCATTGGACGCCACCGCCAATGCCCGCAGACGCTCGGTCAAGGCAAGCGGCAGGCGCACATCGAAGCGGCTGCCCTGGTAGCTTTTGACCTGCGGGCGAATGCGGTCGGCGGGCAGTTCGAGGACTTCGAAGTCGTCTTCCAGGCGCGCCTTCCAATAGTCGATCTGTGCCTGCATCTGCCCCTCGGCCAGCCATTTGCGCTGCCAGGCGGCGAAGTCGGCGTACTGCACCGGCAGCGGTTCGATGGCCCGCACCTGGCCGCTGGCGGCCGCGTTGTAGGCCGCTGCAAACTCGCGTACCAGCAGGCTCATCGACCAACCGTCGGAGACGATGTGGTGCAGGGTCAGCGACAGCAGGTGCTCCTGCGCATGCACCTTGAACAGGCGGGCACGCAGCAGTGGGCCGTGCTCTAGGTCGAACGGGGCGAAGGCTTCGGCCTCGAGCTTGCGCATCTGCGCGGCGTCGTCCTGGCCACTGAGGTCTTCGAAACCGATCGGCACCGAGGCGGCGGGCAGGATGCGTTGCCACGGCAAACCGTTGGCTTCGACGAACACCGTGCGCAGTGATTCGTGGCGCGCCACCAGCGCGTCCAGCGCGGCCTGCACCGCAGCACGGTCGAGGGGGCCTTGCATGCGCACGGCCATTGGCGTGTTGTAGGCCAGGCTTTCGGGGTTGAGCTTCCAGAACAGCCACTGACGGTTTTGCGAGCGGGACACCGGCAGTGGCTCCTCGCGGTCGAGGATCTCGATCTCAAGCCCTGCACCCTGCTCGCCCTCGGCCACGGCCTGGGCGAAAGCCTGCAGGTCGACCGTGTCGAACAGGGTACGCAGCGGGATGTCCAGGCCCAGGTGCTTGCGCACCCGCGATACGGCCTGGGTGGCCAGCAGCGAGTGCCCGCCCAAGGCAAAGAAGTTGTCGCTCAGGCCCACTTTCGGCACCTGCAGCACTTCAGCCCAGATCTGCGCCAGTTGCACCTGCAGCGGGGTCACTGGTGCCTGATAGGCGGCCTGGGTGGCGACCGGCTCGGGCAGCGCCTTGACGTCGACCTTGCCGTTGGCCGTAACCGGCAGTTGCGCCAGCACCATCAGATGGGTCGGCACCATGTGCTCGGGCAGCAGGCCTTTGAGCGTGGCGCGAATCGTGTCCTGCCAAGCTTGGCTGTCTACCGGCATTTGGCTGGGCACCAGCCAGGCCGCCAGCACCGCTTCCGGTGCCTGGCCCTTGACCCGGACCACGGCGTTGGCGACGCCTTCCAGGCCACGCAACTGGTGCTCGATCTCGGCCAGTTCCACCCGGTAACCGCGGATTTTCACCTGGCCGTCCATGCGCCCAGCAAACTGCAGCTCGCCAGCGGCGTTGTGCCGAACCCAGTCGCCACTGCGGTACAGGCGTTCGCCGTGGGCACTATTTGGGTCGGGCACGAAGCGCTCGGCGGTCAGCGCCGGGCGGCCGAGGTAGCCACGGGCAAGGCCGGCGCCGCCGATGTACAGCTCACCCTTGGCCTTGGCCGGCAGTGGCTGCAGGCAGCTGTCGAGCACGTTGACGGTAGCGTTGGCCAGCGGTTGGCCGAGCGACGCCTGATCGTCCAGTTCAGCCACCAGCACGCCGACCGTGGTTTCGGTCGGGCCATAGTGGTTGAACACCTTGAGTGTCGGCGCCAGGGCGCGGATTTTGCCGAGCAGGCCCGGGCTGATGGCCTCACCGCCCAGCACCAGGCACTGGCCAGGCAGTGCCGCGCGACCCGCGACCAACATGGCCTCCAGGTGCGAGGGCACAATCTTGAGGGCGTCCACCTGGTGCTGTGCCAGGTAGGCCGCAAAGCCCTCGGCATCCAACACTTGCTCGCGCAGCATCAGGTGCAAGGTCTGGCCGCCGCACAGGGCGCCGAACAGCATGGTGTGGCCAAGGTCCGCTGCCGGGGTCGAGACTTGCGCCATGCTGCGGATCTGCCCCACCGGCAGGCGCGCGGCGATGCCCTCGACGTAGTTGCCCAAGGCGCCATGGCTGACTGCGACGCCCTTGGGCTGGCCGGTGGTGCCGGAGGTGTAGATCACGTAGGCGAGGTTGGCTGCGGCAGCACTCGGGCGTGGCGTTTTTTGGCTGCGGGCTTGGGTGTGTTCCCACGCCAGTCGGGAAACGCCTTCAGGCAGCTCCGCCTGCCAGTTGCCAGGGGCCAGCACCCGTTGGGTGCCGCTGTCGGTGAGCAAGTAGGCCAGGCGTTCGGCCGGTTGTTCAGGCTCCAGGGGCAGGTACGCGCCGCCCGCCTTGAGCACGCCGAGGATGCTGGCGAGCATGCCGACACTGCGGTCAGCCAGCACGCCGACCAGGGTGTCTGGCTGCACGCCGGCTTCGACCAGCCTGTCGGCGATGGCCTCGGCGCGGGCATCGAGCTCGGCGTAGCTGGCTGCCTCGCCGGCGGCAATCACTGCGGTGCGCGCGGGGTGGCGGCGGGCGGCGTCGGCAAAGCGCTGGTGAACCAGCAGTGGTTCGACCAAATGACCTGGCACACCCCGAGTGGCTGCCAGGCCCGGCAACGGCAACTCGCCCACCGCGCCAGCGGTGTCATCGGCCAGCGCCTGCACCAGGGCCAGCCATTGCTCGCCCAGGGCCTCGATAGTGGCCGCATCGAACACGTCCAGGGCATAGGTGAAGGCCGCATGCAACTGCCCGGCACGCTCGTGGGTATCCAGTGCCAGGTCGAAACGGGCGCTGTGCTTTTCCAGCGTGATCGGCGCCAGGCTCAGCCCGGAGCGGGTCTTGATGGCTTCGACATCCGCCACCTGGGCCTGATGGTTGAACAGCACGCGGAACAGCGGGCTGTCGGTGCTGCGGGGCAGGTCCAAGGCTTCGACCAGTTGCTCGAACGGCAGGTCCTGGTGGCTCTGCGCGCCCACGGCGGTTTCGCGCACGCGCTGCAACAGGCCGGTGATATCCAGCAGCGGGTCGAGCTCGGTGTGCAGCACTTGGGTATTGATGAAGCAGCCGATCAAACCCTGGCTTTCGGCGCGGTTGCGGTTGGCGATGGGCACGCCGACGCGGATTGCGCCCTGCCCGCTGTAGCGCTGCAGCAGCAGCTTGAAGGCCGCCAGCAAAACCATGAACAAGGTAACGTTGTGCCGACGCGCCAGGCCGCGCAGGCGCTCGCCGACATCAGCAGCAATCGGGAATGCGTGGCGAGCGCCGCGGTAGCTTGGCCGGCCGTTACGGGTGCGGTCCAGCGGCAGCTCCAGTGGGGAGTGATCATCGCCCAGGCGCGCCTGCCAGTACGCCAGCTGGCGGTCCTGCTCACCGGCCTCGAGCCAGCTGCGCTGCCACAGGGCGTAGTCACGGTACTGGATCGGCAGGGGCTCGAGTGTGGCTGGGGTGCCGGCCACGGCGGCGTCGTAGAGGTGCAGGAATTCGTCGATCAGCACGTTCATCGACCAGCCATCGGCGACGATGTGGTGCAGGGTCAGCAGCAGGACATGTTCCTGCGCTGCCAGTTGCAGCAGGCGCACGCGCAGCAGCGGGCCGGTGGCCAGGTCAAAAGGCGCCAGGGCCTCTGCTTCGGCAATCGATTCGAGGGTGTGTTGGCGGGCCGCTTCAGCCAGCTCGCTCAGGCAGTCCTGGCGCAATTGCAGCGGGGCCGCGACGGCGTCCACGTGCTGACGCACGTCATCGCCGTCGGCGACAAAGCGGGTGCGCAGGGTTTCGTGGCGGGCGACCAAGGCGTCGAAGGCGTGTTGCAGGGCGCTCAGATCCAATGGGCCATTCAGGCGCACGGCCATTGGCAGGTTATAGGCTGCGCCTTGGGGGTCGAGCTGCCAGAGGAACCACATGCGCCGCTGGGCGTAGGACAACCGGTCACGCTCGTCGACCTCGACACCCGGCGCAATCGGCAGCACCGAGAAGTCCATGCCCTCGCCCTGCAGCGCCTTGAGGAACAGGCGGCGCTTGTCGGGGCTGAGTTCGATGAAACGGCGGGCGAGTTTGAGCGTCTGTTCAGCATTCATGTCGAGCGGTGTCCTGGCAGTCGAGCGGTAACTGTCAGACGAAGGCATGGGGGGCTGATTTAGGGGTTGGGGCTGATAGGTGCATGCCTTGGGTTTTGCAGCGCCGGTGAGATCGAGCGCCGCCCGCGCGGCGCTTCGCAGCACAAGGCTGCTCCTACATCTGTTTCCGGCCAGTAAAGCCTGTGAGAGAGGCGCGCGACCGCCTTGTTTGTTCGACTCGATATCGTGTCAGGCGCCAAGGGTCCGCGCGCTAATGCCTCAGGAATAATTGGCCCGAAACAGATGTAGGAGCAGCCTTGTGCTGCGAAGCGCCGCGCGGGCGGCGCTCGATCTCACAGGCGACAAAACTCCCAAGGCATGCACCTCGTCACCGCCCCACCTGCGAATACCCCTCCGCCATCGCCACCACCACCTTGCGCTTCCCCGTGAACGGCGAACGCGCATGCGCCGCGAGCATGTTGTCGAGCATCAGCACATCATTCTCCAGCCAAGGAAAACGGATGGTGCACTCATCCAATACCCCGCGTACCTCATCAAGCAACGCGTCCTCAATGGCCGACCCATCGCCGTAATACACATTACGCGGCAGGTCCTCTTCCTCGACGATATCCATCAACGACTCCCGCACCTCCGGCTGCAGGTTCGACACATGAAACAGGTGCGCCTGGTTGAACCACACGTCCTCCCCCGTCACCGGATGCCGCGCCACCACCTGGCAGCGTTGGCGTGTGCGCAACTCGCCATCCTCCTTCCAGATGCATTCAATGGCATGCGCACGGCAGTAAGCCTCGACCTGCCGCGGGTCTTCGGTGTTGAACACCTGCGACCATTCCACGTCCAGGCCGTTGCCGTAGTTGCGCACATACATCAGGCCCTTCTCGACCAAGCGCTCGCGGATACGCGCTGGCATCCGCCGATACACCTCGCGGCTGTCGGCAATCGGCGTCTCACCGCCGGTCTCGGCGGGGATCACGCTGTAGAACCAGATCTTCATCGGCCACTCGAGGGTGTAGGCCTGCTCGTTGTGCAGCGGGATGCTCTGGTGCGCCGGGTACTCGGTCGAGGTGTACACGCCTTGGGTCACGTTGCTGCGCGGCGTAGAGCCGAACTCGTAGTTGAGCAGCGGGTGGCCGAACGCGGCGGCGAACTGGCGAAAAGCCTCAGCCCCGCCTACCTGAAACCCCCTGAACAGGATGCCGCCGGCGTGCAGCAGGTGGCGGTCAACCAGCGGTTTCAGCTCGTCAAACGCGTCGAGCAACTCGATGCCGGGCTCCGGCGCGCGCACCAACAGCGGCAGGTCGCCGCGGGCGGCGTCCAGGGGTTCGATCGCAAAGCTCAGCAATTCACTCATGTACCGTCACCTCAAGCCAGGGCCGCCGTGGCGGCGAAAGGGATGCTGCGCCATCAGGGCGCCTGACTAGATGAACGAGCATGCCCGGCAGAAATTCACCCGCGCGAACACACAAGGTAAAGCGAACGCGCGCCGGTTCGTCTGAACGATGTGCACCCTTTTATCGCCCAGGAACCCTACATGACTCGCCAGCTTCTGCTCCTCGCCTTGCTTGCCGCGGCCCCTGCCGTCGCCTGGTCGGCCGAGCACTGTGCCGTGGAAATACACGGCACCGACCAGATGACCTTCGACAAGGCCGAAATCACCATCCCCAAGGCTTGCACGTCGTTCACCGTCACCCTCGCCCACCCTGGCGAAATGCCGAAGAACGTGATGGGCCATAACTGGGTCCTGAGCAGCCAGGCAGACATGCAGGGCGTGCTGGACGACGGCCTGAAGGCAGGCGAGGCACAGGACTACGTGAAGCCAGGCGATACCCGGGTCATCGCCCATACCCGCCTGATTGGCGGTGGCGAAAAAGACAGCGTCACCCTCGACACCCGGTCGTTGAAGGCCGGCACTGCCTACAGCTTTTACTGCTCGTTCCCGTTCCACAGCACCTTGATGAAGGGCACCCTGGCCCTCGGGAGCTGACCCCGCCACGCCGCCCACCTCCACTCCCTCACCGAGATCGCGCTTCATGAAAACGTCTTCCCCCGGGGCCATCCGCGAATTGCTGAACCTGCTCAAACCCTACCGCCCAGCGGTCATCGTCTCGGTGCTGCTGGGCATGGTCGGCGGCCTGGCCGTGACCGCGCTGCTGGCCACCGTCAACCAGGGCCTGCATGCCCCCGATGGCATGAGCCAGGGCGTGATCCTGGCCTTCGCCGGCCTGTGCGTGCTGGCGCTGGTGAGCAGCGTGGCCGCCGACAGTGGCACCAACTACGTTGGCCAGAAGGTCATCGCCCGGCTGCGCAAAGACCTCGGCGCCAAGGTGCTGTCGGCGCCGATCGAGCAGATCGAGCGCTACCGCACCCACCGCCTGATCCCAGTGCTGACCCGCGACGTCGACACCATCAGCGACTTCGCCTTCGCCTTCGCCCCGCTGGCCATCTCGCTGACCACGGTGATCGGCTGCATGGCCTACCTGGCCTGGTTGTCGTGGCCGATCTTCCTCATCACCCTGGTGGCGATCGGCATCGGCAGCGCTGTGCAGTACGTGGCCCGACAAAAAGGCGTGGCCGGTTTCAACGCCGCCCGCGATGCCGAGGACAACCTGCAAAAGCACTACTCGGCGATTGCCGAAGGCGCCAAGGAGCTGCGCATCGACCGCCGCCGCCGCCATGCCATGCTGACCCGCAACATCCAGGGCACCGCCGACTTCATCGCCAACACCCACATCCGCGCCATCAACATTTTCGTGGCAGCCAAGAGCCTCGGGTCGATGCTGTTTTTCGTGGTCATCGGCCTGACCCTGGCCCTGCAGTCGCTGTGGCCGAGCAACGACCCGGCCGTAATGAGCGGCTTCGTGCTGGTGCTGCTGTACATGAAAGGCCCGCTGGAGACGCTGATCGGCAACCTGCCGATTCTCGGCCGCGCGCAAGTGGCGTTCCGCCGCATCGCCGACCTGTCCGAGCGTTTTTCCTCGCCCGAACCGCACCTGCTGCTAGACCAGCCGGTCAGGCACACCGCCCCGGGCAGCGCGCACCTGGAGCTGCACAATGTCGAATACGCCTACCCACCGGTGGACGGCAACGAACCCTTCCGCGTCGGGCCGGTGAACCTGAGCATCGCGCCGGGCGAGATCCTGTTCATCGTCGGCGAAAACGGCTGCGGCAAGACCTCGCTGATCAAGCTGCTGCTGGGCCTGTATACCCCGCAACGCGGCGAAGTGCGCCTGAACGGCAAGGCCGTTGACCCGCAGGGGCTGGACGACTATCGCCAGCTGTTCACCACCGTGTTCGCCGACTACTACCTGTTCGAAGACCTGCCCGAGCACGAGCACAGCCTGCCCAGCGATGCCACGCGCTACCTGGAGCGGCTGGAAATCGCCCATAAGGTGAGCGTGCGCGATGGTGCGTTTACCACCACCGACCTTTCCACCGGCCAACGCAAACGCCTGGCGCTGGTCAACGCTTGGCTGGATGGCCGGCCAGTATTGGTGTTCGACGAATGGGCGGCGGACCAGGACCCGACCTTCCGCCGGGTGTTCTACACCGAGCTGCTGCCGGACCTGAAGCGGCTGGGCAAGACCATCATCGTGATCTCGCATGATGACCGCTACTTCGATACGGCGGACAAGGTGGTGCACCTGAGCCGCGGGAAGGTGGTCGAGGCGCTGGAGCCGGCGTGAGGTAGCGTAGCGCGGGCTTGGCTAGGGGCGGTCACGACAATGGCCGCCCTTTTTTTGCGCTATCTATAATGGCTCTATAATCGATCTATAATTCACTATAAACCCCGAAAAAGGGTCGCCTGCAAGCGCCAGGAACACCTGGCGCTGCGGGCAAATAGCAATCAGAACAACCAGCGGTACAACAGATACGCCACCACCACCGCCAACACTGGCCGCAGAATGCGGTAGGCCTTGGGGTTGGCGCGTTTGAACTGCTTCACGTGGCTGCTGATCTTGTTGCTGAAACGCTTGCTCCAGGCATACGCCTGGTTGATCCCGCCGACGCGCTCGTCGTCGGTGTTCTGCGGCGCGGTGGCGCGACCGAGGAAGGCACTGACCTGGCGGTTGATGCGGGTCATCAGCGGGCTGCTCAGCGGGCGTTCGATGTCGCAGAACAAGATCACGCGGGTGACGTCGGTCTCGTTCTTGACCCAGTGCACGTAGGTTTCGTCGAACATCACGTCCTCGCCGTCACGCCAGGCATACACCTGGCCATCGACGTAGATGCGGCAGTCGTCGGAGTTGGGCGTGGACAAGCCCAGGTGATAGCGCAACGAGCCGGCGAACGGGTCGCGGTGCGGGTTCAGGTGGCTGCCACCGGGCAGCAAGGCGAACATCGCGCCCTTGACGTTGGGGATGCTGCTGACCAACTCGACGGTGCGCGGGCACAGGGCCTCGGCCGACGGCAGCGGTTTGTCGTACCACTTCAGGTAGAAGCGCTTCCAGCCCTTCTTGAAGAACGAACCGAAGCCGGCGTCGTTGTCTTTTTCGGCTGCGCGAATGTAACCCTCGTCGAACAGGCGCATGGCCTCTTCACGGATTTCCTGCCAATTGTCCTTCAGCACATCCAGCTCGGGGAAGCGCTGGCGGTCCAGGTACGGCTTGGACGGCACGCCAGAAAACAGATACATCAAGGCGTTATAGGGGGCGAACAGCGCCGAATGGTTGACGAACTGGCGCAACACAGGCAGGCGCGCCTTGCCGCGCAGGTGCACGAACAGCACGCTGCCGAAAAACACCAGCAGGACACCCGCCTTGGCTGCAAAGGAAAAGGTCATGCAACACTCCTTGGAAAGAAAGCAGGCCTGCGCCGCCTGCTCCCGAAAAAATCATCCGGCCATCATAAACCCATCCCGCCCCAGTAAAAACAACCTGGGCGGGATCTCATTCATGAAGATTCTGCAATAAACCGGATTACCGAGTGTTGCGCCTGATCAGAGGACGAGGCGATTACTGCTGGTTTTCCTGCTCGCTGAACATATCGCTGAACAGCATGCTCGACAGGTAGCGCTCGCCAGAGTCGGGCAGGATTACGACGATGGTCTTACCCTGCATCTCTGGTTTTTCGGCGAGGCGCACCGCCGCCGCCATGGCTGCGCCACAGGAAATACCGCACAAAATGCCCTCCTCCTGCATCAGCCGAATGGCCATGGCCTTGGACTCTTCGTCGGTCACCGTCTCGACCTGGTCGACCATGGAAAGGTCGAGGTTCTTCGGCACGAAGCCCGCGCCAATGCCCTGGATCTTGTGCGGGCTGGGCTTGAGTTCTTCACCGGCCAGGGTCTGGCTGATCAGCGGCGAGGCCACCGGCTCCACCGCCACCGAGAGGATCGACTTGCCCTGGGTCTGCTTGATGTAGCGCGATACGCCGGTGATGGTACCGCCAGTGCCCACACCGGCCACCAGCACATCGACGGCGCCGTCGGTGTCGTTCCAGATCTCCGGGCCGGTGGTCTTTTCATGGATCGCCGGGTTGGCCGGGTTTTCGAACTGGCCTGGCTGGAAGTACTGGGCCGGGTCGGAGTTGACGATTTCGTTGGCCTTCTCGATGGCGCCCTTCATGCCCTTGGCCGGCTCGGTCAGTACCAGTTCAGCACCCAAGGCCTTGAGCACCTTGCGCCGCTCCAGGCTCATCGAGGCAGGCATGGTCAGGATCAGCTTGTAGCCACGGGCGGCGGCAACGAACGCCAGGCCAATGCCGGTGTTGCCCGAGGTGGGCTCGACGATGGTCATGCCGGGCTTGAGCTTACCGCTGCTTTCGGCGTCCCAGACCATGTTCGCGCCGATCCGGCATTTGACCGAGTAGCCCGGGTTGCGCCCTTCGATCTTGGCCAGGATGGTCACCCCACGCGGGGCGATGCGGTTGATCTGCACCAGCGGCGTGTTACCGATGGAATGGGCGTTGTCTGCGTAGATACGGCTCATGGCAGGGGTCCTTGAACATGAAGATGCAGGGAAAGACTTCAAGGGTAAGCCTGCCCCGTTGGCCCGTAAAGCCTGTTCGAACTCCCAGGCGGCGGCTGCGGTCAACCGCACATCCAGCCTAGGAGAACCTTCGATGAAAGGTCGCTACCGCTGGCCGCTGGTCGGCCTGGCCAGCCTGGTCGTGCTGCTGGTGGCCCTGCACCTGGCCCTGCCCTACCTGGTGCGCGACTACCTCAACGACAAGCTGGCCGACATGGGTGACTACCGCGGCCAGGTCGTCGACGTCGACCTGGCCTGGTGGCGCGGCGCTTACCAGATCAACGGCCTGAAGATCGTCAAGACCAGCGGCAAAGTCCCGGTGCCGCTGCTCGATGCGCCTCTGATCGACCTGTCGGTGAGCTGGCACGCGCTGTGGTACGACCGCGCCGTAGTGGCCGAGGTGACCTTCGTGCGGCCAGCGCTGAACTTTGTCGATGGTGGCAGCAAGCAGGCGTCACAAACCGGCCGCGGCACCGACTGGCGCCAACAACTGGAAAAACTGTTGCCGATAACCCTCAACGAAGTACGCATCGAAGACGGCGTGCTGACCTTTCGCAACTTCAACTCCAAGCCACCCGTCAACCTCAAGGCCACCCGGCTCGACGCCAGCATTCGCAACCTGACCAACGTGCGCAACGAAAAAGGCCGGCGCGACGCCAGTTTTAACGCTAATGCCGTGTTGTTCGGGGATGCCAAGGTCGAGAGCCGCGCCACCTTCGACCCGTTCAGCGACTTCGACGACTTCGAATTCCGCCTGCGCGCCACCGACATTCAGTTGCGCAAGCTCAATGACTTTGCCAGTGCCTACGGCAAGTTCGACTTCAATGCCGGGCATGGCGACCTGGTGATCGAAGCCCAGGCTGAGAAAGGCCGGCTTACAGGCTATATCAAGCCGTTGCTGCGCGATGTCGATGTGTTCAACTGGCAGCAGGACGTGCAGAACAAGGACAAGGGCTTCTTCCGCTCGGTGTGGGAGGCGCTCGTGGGGGGCACCGAATCGGTGCTGAAAAACCAGCCGAAAAACCAGTTCGCCACCCGGGTGGAGCTCAGTGGCAGCGTGCACAAGCAGGATGTCAGTGCCTTCGAGGCGTTTTTGCAGATCCTGCGTAACGGCTTTGTCCAGGCGTTCAATGCGCGGTATGAGCAGCCTGCGCCCAAGTCCGACTGAAAGCGCGTGACGGGGCATTCAGGGACTGAATACCCGGTCTGCGTTTGCAGGCGCCGAGCCCCGCGTTATAGTCGGTAACAAATCAAAAATAGGTACTGGCTGTTATGGCCCTATCGCCGGCAAGCCGGCTCCCACAGGGATACCACAGTTCTCGAGGCTTGTGGTGCTCCTGTGGGAGCGGGCTTGCCCCGCGAAAAGGCTGGCCCAGCCACCCGCAGAGGACACTCCCATGAAGTTCGAAGGCACCCGCGACTACGTCGCCACAGACGACCTGAAACTGGCGGTAAACGCGGCCATCACCCTCGAACGCCCGCTGCTGGTCAAAGGCGAACCGGGCACTGGCAAGACCATGCTCGCCGAACAGCTCGCCGCCTCATTCGGCGCCCGCCTGATCACCTGGCACATCAAGTCCACCACCAAGGCCCACCAGGGCCTCTACGAGTACGACGCGGTCAGCCGTCTGCGCGATTCGCAGCTGGGCACCGAAAAAGTCCACGATGTGCGCAACTACCTGAAAAAGGGCAAGCTCTGGGAAGCCTTCGAGGCTGAAGAGCGGGTCATCCTGCTGATCGACGAAATCGACAAGGCCGACATCGAGTTCCCCAACGACCTGCTGCAAGAACTCGACAAGATGGAGTTCTATGTCTACGAAACCGACGAGACCATCAAGGCCAAGCAGCGCCCGATCATCATCATCACCTCGAACAATGAAAAAGAACTGCCCGACGCCTTCCTGCGCCGCTGCTTCTTCCACTACATTGCCTTCCCCGACCGCGCCACGCTGCAGCAGATCGTCGACGTGCATTACCCGAACATCAAGCAATCGCTGGTCAGCGAGGCGCTGGACGTGTTCTTCGACGTGCGCAAAGTGCCGGGCCTGAAGAAAAAGCCCTCCACCTCCGAGCTGGTCGACTGGCTCAAGCTGCTGATGGCCGACAACATTGGCGAAGCGGTGCTGCGCGAGCGTGACCCGACCAAGGCCATCCCACCCCTGGCTGGCGCCCTGGTGAAGAACGAGCAAGACGTCCAATTGCTCGAGCGCCTGGCGTTCATGAGCCGACGCGGCAACCGCTGAGGGGCCGGCCATGCTGCTCAACCTGTTCAACGAAATGCGCGCGGCCAAGGTGCCGGTGTCGGTACGCGAACTGCTCGACCTGCTCAATGCCCTGCAAAAACGCGTGGTGTTTGCCGACATGGACGAGTTCTACTACCTGGCACGGGCGATCCTGGTGAAGGACGAGCGCCATTTCGACAAATTCGACCGCGCATTCTCGGCCTACTTCAAGGGCCTGGAAAACCTCGACCGCCACCTTGAAGCGCTGATCCCCGAAGACTGGCTGCGCAAGGAATTCGAGCGCTCGCTCACCGATGAAGAACGCGCGCAAATCCAGTCGCTGGGTGGCCTGGACAAGTTGATCGAGGAATTCAAGAAACGCCTCGAAGAGCAGAAGGAACGCCACGCTGGCGGCAACAAGTGGATCGGCACCGGCGGCACCAGCCCATTCGGTTCAGGCGGTTTCAACCCCGAAGGCATCCGCGTGGGCGAGGCTGGCAAGCGCCAGGGCAAGGCGGTGAAGGTGTGGGACCAGCGCGAGTACAAGAACCTCGACGACCAGGTCGAGCTGGGCACGCGCAACATCAAGCTGGCCTTGCGCCGGCTGCGCAAGTTCGCCCGTGAAGGCGCTGCCGAAGAGCTGGACATCGACGGCACCATCGACCACACCGCACGCGACGCCGGGTTGCTGAACATCCAGATGCGCCCAGAGCGGCGCAACACCGTCAAGCTGCTGTTGCTGTTCGACATCGGTGGTTCGATGGATGCCCACGTCAAAGTCTGCGAAGAGCTGTTTTCCGCCTGTAAGACCGAGTTCAAGCACCTGGAGTACTACTACTTCCACAACTTCGTGTACGAGTCGGTGTGGAAGAACAACCTACGGCGCACCTCGGAGCGGTTCTCCACCTTCGACCTGCTGCACAAGTACGGCGATGACTACAAAGTGGTGTTCGTCGGCGACGCGGCCATGGCGCCCTACGAGATCACCCAGCCTGGTGGCAGCGTCGAGCACTGGAACGAAGAAGCCGGGTATGTGTGGATGCAGCGCTTCATGGAGAAATTCAAGAAGATCATCTGGATCAACCCGTACCCAAAGCAGGCCTGGGACTACACCGCGTCAACGCACCTGGTGAGGGATTTGATCGAGGACAAGATGTACCCGCTGACCTTGCAGGGGTTGGAGGATGGGATGCGGTACCTGTCTAAGTGATATCGCTTGCACCGGCCTCTTCGCGGGACAAGCCCGCTCCCACAGGTTCAAGTGCAGTCCGGGTGGGATGCTGTTCTCAGGGACAGCACCCTACCTGTGGGAGCGGGCTTGCCCCGCGAAGAGGCCGGTAGCTTCACCGCCAACGGTTCAGATAACCCTGCTGTTCCCGCCAAGCCTCCTCCTGCACCACCGCCCTGAACCGCACCCCCGCCCCCGGCATGCACTGCGCCAATTGCGCCAGCGCCAACGGCGTCAACGCCCCCAGCCGTGGATACCCGCCAATGGTCTGCCGATCATTGAGCAGCACGATTGGCTGCCCATCTGGCGGCACCTGCACTGCGCCAAGCGGAATCCCTTCGGAGATCATCGGCGCGCCCTGGTAAACCAGCTGCGGCCCAAGCAATCGGATCCCCATGCGGTCTGCTCGGCTGTCCAAAGTCCAGTCACTGTTAAACGCCTCGAACAGGCTCATACCGCTGAAATCACCGATCTGCGCGCCCATCACCAGGTCGAGCACAGGCTTTGTCGAATACACAGGCCGCAACGCCCCAGGCACTTCGCGCAAGGCCGGGGATGACCCGGCAAACGTCAGCCCCTGACCTTTGCCAAACGCTTCCCCTCGCCCATCGATACCGCCTAATGCTTCACGTACAACGGTGGCGCAACTGCCTAGCACTGTCTCGGCCTGGAACCCGCCAGGCGCAGCAAGATAAGCGCGTACGCCCTGCTTGGGCTGCCTCAAAGTCAGCCGCCGGCCCTTGGCCAGAGCAAAACTGCGCCAAGGCGCCAGGGGCTGATCATCAACCCGCGCATCCAGGTCGGCGCCAGCCAAGGCCAGCACGCAATCCTGCTCGGCCACCACGCTGAATCCGCCCAGCGCCACCTCGATCACTGGCGCACCCAGCGGGTTACCCAGCAACCAGTTGGCCCAATTCATTGCCACCCAGTCCAGCGCCCCGCCCTGAGTCACGCCAAGGTGGCGCACGCCAAACCGCCCGGCATCCTGCAATTGGCACAGCGCGGTGCTGGCCTCAATCTTCAACTGCGTCATGCCTGCGCCTCCAGCGGGCTGTCATTACCCCCCAACGCCTTGAACTCGGCGTGGGAAACAGCCACGAAACGCACCCGGTCACCCGGTTGCAACAAGCTGTAGCCTTCGCGTTCACGGTCGAACAGACGCACCGGGGTACGCCCGATCAGGTTCCAGCCGCCTGGCGATACCGCCGGGTAAGCGGCGGTCTGGCGCTCGGCGATACCCACGCTGCCCGCCGCCAAACGCTTGCGCGGGGTGTTCAGGCGCGGCGATGCCAGCCGCTCGTCCACCAGCCCCATGAAGCCGAAACCTGGGGCGAAGCCGAGGGCGAATACCGGGTACTCGCGCTCGCTGTGCAGGCGGATCACTTCTTGCTCACTCAGGCCGGTGCGCGCCGCCAATACGGGCAACTCAGGGCCGACACTGGCGTCGTACCACACCGGAATCTCATGCCGACGGCCACCGCTGCCGGTGTCCGGCTGCAGCCCCTCCAGTGCTTGAGTGATCAGCGCCCTCGCCTGCGCAGGCGGCAGATCGAACTGCACCATCAGCGTGGTATAGGAAGGCACCAAGTCCACCAGGTGCTTCCTGAAGGCGGCGCTCAAGCGCTGGCTGGCCGCAAGCATCCACGGCATGTTGGCTTCATCGATGGTGTCGAACAGGCGCACCATCAGGCTGTCGATCGCGACCACTTCAACGCGCACCTTCATACTTGCTCCAGCGCATCGAGGGCCTGGCGGATCTGCCGCACCGCGGCCACTGAACTGTCGTTGTCGCCGTGCACGCACAGGGTGCTGGCGCGCAGGCGCAGCGCGCTGCCATCGTCCGCTACAAGGGTTTCGCCGCGGGCCAGGCGCACGGCCTGTTCGACCACAAGGGCCGGGTCATGGTGCACGGCGCCGGGCAGGCGCCGCGAGACCAGGTGGCCACTGGCGGTGTAGGCGCGGTCGGCGAAGGCCTCGAACCACAGCGGCACGCCAATCTCCTCGCCCAGGGCCTGTGCCGCACTGTCGTCGGCGGTGGCCATGAGCATCAACGGCAAGCCGCTGTCATAGGCCGCCACGGCTTCGAGCACCGCGCGCAGCTTGAGCGGGTCGGCCATCATGTCGTTGTACAGCGCACCATGGGGTTTGACGTAGGCCACCCGGCTGCCAAGTACCTTGCAGATGCCGTCCAGCGCACCAATCTGGTAGTGCAGCAGGTCGCGGATTTCCTCAGGGCTGCAGGCCATGGAGCGGCGGCCAAAGCCGACCAGGTCCGGGTAGGCCGGGTGCGCGCCAATGGTCACGCCATGGGCCAGTGCCAACTCCACGGTACGGCGCATGATGCTGGGGTCGCCGGCGTGGTAGCCGCAGGCGATGTTGGCGCAATCGATAAACGGCATCACTTCGGCATCCAGGCCCATGCGCCAGCTGCCAAAACTCTCGCCCATGTCGCAATTGAGAAGCAGGCGTTCCACCACACAGACTCCCTTGTCGCTGTTCATAGGCCTACCTTACCGCGCCTGAAGGTGTTTGCCGCGTGTTTCCGGCAGGCTGAGCGCTGCCAGAATCACCACGCCGTAGGAGACAGCCGAGAAAACACCAATCCCCAACCCCAGCGGCACCTTTTGGCTAAGCACGCCGATCAGCAAGGGGAACAGTGCGGCGATGACCTTGCCGATGTTGTAGCAAAAGCCCTGCCCCGAGCCACGAATGCGGGTGGGGAACAGTTCGGTCAGGAACGCGCCCATGCCACTGAAGATGCCCGAGGCGAAGAACCCCAGCGGGAAGCCCAGCCAGAGCATGACGCCATCGCTGACCGGTACCTGCGTGTACAGCAGCACGATGATGAACGAGCCCACGGCGAACAGGATGAAGTTCTTCTTGCGGCCCAACAGGTCGGACAGGTACGCGCTGACCACATAGCCGATGTAGGAACCGACGATCACCATCGCCAGGTAGCCCCCGGTACCCAGCACGCTGAGGCCGCGCTCGTTTTTGAGGAAGGTCGGCAACCACGAGGTGATCGCGTAGTAACCGCCCAGCGCACCGGTGGTCAGCAAGGAGGCACGCACGGTCGTCCAGAGCATGCCGGGGGCGAAGATCTCGTAGAAGTGCGACGGTGCTTCGACCGCCTCAGCCGCCTTGGCTTGGCGGTACACCTCCGGGTCCTTGACCAGGCGGCGCACGAAGATCACGAACACGGCCGGCACCAGCCCCAGCAAAAACAGCGCGCGCCAGGCCTGCTCGGCCGGCAGCCAGGAGAACAGCAGCGCGTACAGAATTGCAGTCAGGCCCCAGCCGATGGCCCACCCGGACTGCACCATGCCCACCGCCTTACCGCGGTCCTGGGCGCGGATCACTTCGCCGATCAGCACCGCGCCTGCGGTCCATTCGCCGCCAAAGCCAAAGCCCATCAAGGTACGGGCGATCAGTAGCTGTTCGTAGTTTTGCGCGAAGCCGCAGAGGAAGGTGAAGAACGCGAACCACAGCACCGTGAGCTGCAAGGTGCGGACCCGGCCAATACGGTCGGACAGGATGCCGGCGACCCAGCCGCCGATGGCAGACGCGATCAACGTACTGGTGTGGATCAGCCCAGCCTCGGCGGTGCTGATGCCCCACAGCATGATCAGCGTGGGGATGACGAAGCTGAGCATCTGCGTGTCCATGCCGTCCAGGCCATAGCCGATCTTGCAGCTCCAGAAGGTGCGTCGTTGCTGCTTGTCGATGTCGCGGTACCAGGCGAAAGGCCCGGTCGAAGAAGGTGAAGCGACCTGCTGCTGCACGCCGGTGGGGTTCATGCTTGCCTCGGCTTGTTGGTATTGTTTTATGGGGCGACCTATTGCGTCGCGGCCTGGGCATCATTGTTCAGAGACCGCGCCGGGTGCGTCCAACGAGAAAAACCGCCGGTCTGGAACAAGAAAAACTGATCATGAACCTTCGTTTCCTCGAAACTTTCGTCTGGGTCGCCCGGCTCAAGAGCTTCCGCCTGACCGCAGAAAAGTTGTTCACCACCCAGGCCTCGGTCTCCAGCCGCATCGCCGCGCTAGAAGCCGACCTGGGCGTCAAACTGCTGCTGCGCGACTCACGCGGCGTCAGCCTGACCCCGGAGGGCAGCAAGGTGCTGGAATACGCCGAGCGCATGCTCGACACGGCCAAGGCCATGAAGCAATCGCTGGACAGCGACCGGGCCAAGGTCGGGCGCATCCGCATCGGGGTGATGGACACGGTGATTCATACCTGGATGAGCGCGTTGGTGGCGGCGTTGACCGAGCGCTACCCGCAGGTAGAGATCGAGCTGGTGGCCGATACCGCGCTGAACCTGCGCGAGCAGCTGCAGAAGGGCTTTTTGGATGTGATCCTGCAGACCGACCTGCTGCGTGAACAGTCGATCCGCAGCCTGGACCTGGCGCGTTACCCGATGGGCTGGATCGTGGCCGCAGGCTCGCTCCAGCACCGTGATTACGCCTCACTGGCGGAACTGGGCCGCGAGCGCATCGTGACCTTTTCGAAAAACTCGAGGCCGCACCAGGAGGTGCTCAGCCTGTTGCAAGGCGCCGGGGTGCAAACACCGCGCTTGAACTGCGTGAACTCGGTGGCAGCGATTACCCGGCTATTGCGGGACGGCTTTGCGGTGGGTGCGCTGCCACCGGCCTTGGTGGATGCGGAGCTAAGCTTGGGGGAATTGGTGCTGCTGGAAGGGCTGCAACCACCGCCTAGCCTGGAGCTGGTGGTGGCCTGGCAGACTGGGGTGGCATTGGTGGATGAGGTGGTCGAGGTGTGCCGGCAGGTGCTGGAGCGGTATGCGCAGGATGTGGGTGGGCAACGGATTGTGCTGGTCTAGGGATTATCGCTGCCTTTACCGGCCCTTTCGCGGGGCAAGCCCGCTCCCACAGTGATAGTGCAAAGCTTAAATACTGCAAAACGCTTGTGGGAGCGGGCTTGCCCGCGAAGAGGCCCGCACAGGCGCTATATGACTCAGCGCCAGCTTTCCTTCACCACCCGACGCCGCCCGCCCATGATCACCCAGCCAAGCGCCAGCAACAGGCTTTCGACCACAAAGGCCAGCACAAACCCAACACCAATGCCCCAGCCAACCGCCTCTGGCACCAGCAGAATCTGGTAGCTGTAGCCCTTGAGCGTTTCTTCACGCATTTGCGGGTCCGGCTGTACCAATACATGCCAGGTACGGCTCACCCACGACCCTTGCAGCGCCTGCCATTCGTTTTCCAACAGTTCGTTGCGGATCATCAGGCTTTCGATGCTGTTGGCATCACTGTTAAACACCGGGTCATCACTGCTGCGGTAATGCCGCAGCAGCGCCTGCAGGTCGCCATTGAAGAAGCGTTCGGCCGTCTGCTTGAAGCCATCCAGCGCCTGACGCGATTCGAACAGGTGCGCCTCGACCCGCTGGGTGTAGTCATTGACCAGCCCCGGAACCTGGATACCGGCCAGCAGGCCGAAGGTGAACAGCAACAACCGCAGGTAACTTCTGAACATGCAGCGTCCTTAGCTCTGGCCTTGCGAAACGCACTCTCCGTGCCGCCACAGTGCCCACTCGCCCGGCGCGTAACGCGCCCAGGTCTCGTTCTCGGTCAGGGCCTCGGTGGCAATCACCGTGACCACGTCATTGGGGGTCGTTTCGGTGTGAAAATCGACGATCAGGTCGACATCCTTCAACCGTGCCGCACCAAAAGGTGCGCGCCGGGTAATGTGCACCAACTTGGTCGAGCAGAAGCAGAACAGCCAGTCGCCGTCACTGAGCATGCAGTTGAACACGCCCTTGCCACGGTAGCCGGCACAGGCTTCGACCAGCACCGGCAGCAGCTGTTCCACGGCTACCGGCTCTGGGAAGGCCGCGCGGATGCGGTTGAGCAGGTCGCAGAAGGCCGCTTCGCTGTCGGTATCGCCCACGGGCCGATAGAAGGTCGCTTCACCCTTGAAGTCGCCCAACTGGCCGTTGTGCGCGAAGCACCAGTTGCGGCCCCACATTTCGCGGACGAACGGGTGGGTGTTGGACAGGCACACTTTGCCGACGTTGGCCTGGCGAATGTGGCCGATGACCACTTCGCTTTTGATCGGGTAACGCTGCACCAGGTTGGCGACTTCCGACTCGCTGCTCGCGGCCGGGTCCTGGAACAGGCGCAGGCCGCGCCCTTCGTAAAAGCCGATGCCCCAGCCATCACGGTGCGGGCCGGTGCGGCCGCCGCGTTGCATCAGGCCGGTGAAGCTGAAAACGATGTCGGTGGGGACGTTGGCACTCATGCCCAGCAGTTCGCACATGCGCGTGTCTCCGATTTACAGGCGAGGCTCGACCCGACCGCCGCCCGCAGGCGCGGCAGGGGGTGGATCGTTGCGATAACGGTCACGGCGCTCGGCCGCCAGCGGGGCGTCGACCCGGACCTCGTCATCCTCGGCGGCCTGGCGCTTGGCGGCGGCTTCGGCTTGCTCGCGGCGCTCACGGGCACGCTTTTCCAGCGGCCAGCGCAACAACACGAAGAGCAAGTACAGGCCAAAAGCGATCATGCCGTACATGGCAAAATCGGACACCGCGCGCCAGGCGTTGTTGCCGACCTTGAATGCTACGTCCAGGGCGGTAATGGCGATGGCCGGGGCAAAGCTGTCCTTGACCGGGTCGACGATGGTCGGGGTCAGCAGCAGCACCGCCAGGATCACCCGCAGCGGTTCGCGCAGCCAGCGCCACATCCAACCCGTGAGCTTGAAGCCCACCAACAGGCAGCCCAGGGCGGCAAGGGCGTACAGGCCCCAGGCGAGGGTATAGTCGTTCTCGGTCATGGTGTTCGTGCAAGCCAGGCAAAGAGTTGCCTATGATAAACACTTTTCAGGGCGCAGACAGCGCTTCCCTGTTCAGGCCTCAGCCAAGGACCCCCGATGCCCACCAAGCCCCAGCCCCCCATCGCCCGCGCAGACAACGCCGCCGACCCGTTCGCCTGGCTGCAACAGCGCGACACGCCCGAGGTGCTCGAATACCTGCAGGCGGAGAACAGCTACCAGGAAGCCTGCCTGGCCGACCAAGCGCCCCTGCGCGAACAGCTGTTCGAAGAAATCAAAGGCCGCATCCTGGAAACCGACCTGTCGCTGCCCTCCCCTTGGGGTCCGTACCTGTACTACACCCGCACCACCGCTGGCGACGAATACCCGCGCCATTACCGCTGCCCGCGCCCGGCTGACGACTCCAACACGGTGGATGAAAGCCACGAACAGCTGCTGCTCGACCCTAACGCACTGGCCAACGGCGGCTTCCTGTCACTGGGGGCCTTCAACGTCAGCCCCGACCATCGCCTGCTGGCCTACAGCCTCGATACCAGCGGCGACGAGATCTACACCCTGTACGTCAAGGACCTGGGCGACGACAGCATCACCACCCTGCCCTTCGAGGACTGCGATGGCAGCCTGACCTGGGCCAATGACAGCCAGACGCTGTTCTTCGCCGAACTGGATGACACCCATCGCCCTTGGCGCCTGCGTCGTCACACCCTGGGTAGCAGTGGCGCGCCAACTGTGTTCGAAGAGCCCGACGGCCGCTTCTTCCTGCATTGTTACCGCACCAGCTCCGAACGCCAGTTGGTACTGCTGCTGAACAGCAAGACCACCAGCGAGGCCTGGGTACTCGATGCCGAAACGCCGCAGCTGCCGTTCACCTGCCTGGCGCCACGGGTTGAAGACCATGAGTACTTCCCTGATCACGGCCAGCTCGATGGCGAGTGGCGCTGGTTCATCCGCACCAACCAGGACGGCATCAACTTCGCCCTGTACCACGCCCCAGCCGATGACGTACCGACCCGTGATCGCTGGCAGTTGCTGGTAGCGCACAGCGACGAGGTGATGCTGGAAGGCCTGAGCCTCAACACAGGGGCATTGACCCTGAGCCTGCGCGAAGGTGGCCTGCCGATCATCGAAGTACGCCCCCAGGGCCTGGCGGCTTACCGTGTCGAATTGCCGGATGCTGCCTACAGCCTTTACGTGCAGGACAGCCTGGAGTTCGTCAGCCCCCGCGTGCGCCTGCGCTACGAAGCGCTCAACCGCCCGGCCCAGGTGCGCCAGCTGGAGCTGGCCACCGGGGCGCAGGCGGTGCTCAAGCAAACCCCGGTGCTGGGTGCGTTCGATGCTGACGACTATGTCAGCCAGCGCCTGTGGGCCACCGCCCAGGACGGTACTCAGGTGCCGATCAGCCTGGTGCGCCGCCGCGAAGACCTGGGCAAGACCGTGCCGCTGTACCTGTATGGCTACGGCGCCTATGGCGAAAGCCTCGACCCGTGGTTCTCGCATGCCCGCCTGAGCCTGCTGCAGCGCGGCGTGGCCTTTGCCATTGCCCACGTGCGCGGTGGTGGCGAGCTGGGTGAGGCTTGGTACCGGGCCGGCAAGCAGGCGCACAAGCAGAACAGTTTCACCGACTTCATCGCCTGTGCCGAGCACCTGATCGCCGAAGGCGTGACCTCGCCCGAGCGCCTGGCCATCAGCGGCGGCAGCGCGGGCGGGTTGTTGATGGGCGCGGTGCTCAACCTGCGCCCCGAGCTGTTCCGCTGCGCGATTGCCGAAGTGCCTTTCGTCGACGTGCTCAACACCATGCTCGACCCCGACCTGCCGCTGACCGTCACCGAGTACGACGAATGGGGCAACCCGCAAGAGCCCGAGGTGTATGAGCGCATCAAGGCCTATGCACCGTACGAGAACGTAACAGCCCAGGCCTACCCGGCCATGCTGGTGGTGGCCGGCTACAACGACAGCCGCGTGCAGTATTGGGAGGCCGCTAAGTGGGTCGCCCGCCTGCGCACGCGCAAGACCGATGACAACCTGCTGCTGCTCAAGACTGAAATGGGTGCTGGGCATGGCGGCATGAGCGGGCGCTATCAGGGGCTCAAGGATGTGGCGCTGGAGTATGCCTTCGTGTTTGGCGAGTTGGGGGTGGTGTAGCGCAAAGGTGAGACCGCGCAGTGTTTTATAGGTGTATGACGTTGGGGATGCAGCGGTTTTGAAACCGAGCGCCGCCCGCGCGGCGCATCGCGAGCAACGCTCGCTCCTACGTTTGTTTCTGGCCAATTATTCCTGAGGCATTGGCGCGCGGCCCCTTGGCGTCCATCTCAATACCGGGTCGTGTAAACAAGGCGGTCGCGCGCGCTGCCACCGGCGTAACTGGCCCGAAACAAACGTAGGAGCGAGCGTTGCTCGCGATGCGCCGCGCGGGCGGCGCTCGATCTTCGCAACACTGCAAATGCCACGGCAAACCCTTCCCGCCCAAAACCGTCACTCTAATCCTCCTCCACCGGCACCTTCACAGGCTCTGGCCGCAGCCCTGGCAACGGCTGGTCCTTCGGCGGCCCAGGCACCGGCATTGGCGGCAACAACGGTGCACCAGGCTGGCTGTCATAAGCCTTCGGCGGCGTACTCGGGGTGATCTGCGGATACGGCGTAGGCGTGGGCGTGCCGGGGGCGCCGGGCACGGGTGTATTGAGCCGGGGTGGCGCGCTGGCGGCTTCGGCCATGGGCAGGCCAGCCAGGAGCAACGCGGTGAGGATCGCATGCAACATCAGCAACCTCCTGTCGGGAACCTTCCTACAGGCTACGCCTAAATGGAAGCTTTCGCCTGTCCGCCTGGCCTGCAAGCGCGCTAGACTCAGTGGCATAACCGTCATTTGCCTGATCAGAACAAAGGAAACACCATGAGTTCGGCCTCAACCTCCGCCGCCACCGCACGCCTCGACCGCATCCTTGCCGACGCCAAGCGCGACAAAGAGATGGGCTACCGCGACAAGGCCCTGAAAATGTACCCGCACGTGTGTGGCCGCTGCGCCCGCGAGTTTGCCGGCAAGCGCCTGAGCGAGCTGACCGTGCACCACCGTGACCACAACCACGACAACAACCCGCAGGACGGTTCGAACTGGGAGTTGCTGTGCCTGTACTGCCACGACAACGAACACTCGCGCTACACCGACCAGCAGTATTTCAGCGAAGGCTCGACCAGCACCCCGAGCATCGCCAAGGCTACCCATAACCCGTTTGCCGGGCTGGCTGGCCTGCTGAAAAAAGACTGACCATCGACACAGCCCCCGCTGCGGCCGGCGAGCCCGTATAATCGCGCTTTTTTTGCGAAGGGCCCCGGCACGTGGCAAACAAACGATACAGTTGCATCGGCCTGTTCAACCCCAAGTCGGCGGAAAACGTCGGCTCGGTGATGCGCGCAGCGGGTTGCTACGGCGTCAATTCGGTGTTCTACACCGGCAAACGGTATGAGCGCGCCCGCGACTTCGTCACCGACACCAAACGTGTGCACTACGACATCCCGCTGATCGGCATCGACGACCTGCAGCGCATCATTCCGCTGGGCTGCACGCCGGTAGCGGTAGAGCTGGTCGACGGCGCACGGCCGCTGCCCGAGTACACCCACCCGGATCGCGCCATCTACATTTTCGGGCCAGAAGACGGCAGCCTCGATGCCGATGTGCGAGGGTGGTGTGAAGAGACCATCTACATCCCGACCCAGGGCTGCATGAACCTGGCGGCGACGGTGAATGTGGTGCTGTATGACCGGATGGCCAAAGGACTGAATACCCGGTCGGGGCCCAAGTTCAAGTAAAAAAGCCGTCTCTGAGGGTGCCTGTACCGGCCTCTTCGCAGCACAAGGCTGCTCCTACAGGTCGGTAGAGGCATCACCAGAGGCGGCCAGGTGCTGAGCTCCGTCAGAACAGCACCGTCCTGCAGTCAGCTCACGAAGCGTTGATCCAGATGGTCTTCAACTCCGTGTACTGATCGTGCGCCCAGATGGACTTGTCGCGCCCACCAAAGCCGGACTCTTTGTAGCCACCGAACGGCGTCGAAGCATCGCCTTCGCCGAAGCAGTTGACCGTGACCACACCCGCGCGGATTTCCCGCGACAGGCGAAGGGCATTGCGCAGGCTGCCGGTGTAGGCCGAAGCCGCCAAGCCGTAGATGGTGTCGTTGGCCAGCTCGATCGCTTGGTCAATGGTCTCGAAGCTGGTCACGCTCAGCACCGGCCCGAAGATTTCCTCGACG
Organism: Pseudomonas sp. B21-031; assembly: GCF_024748985.1. NCBI lineage: Bacteria > Pseudomonadati > Pseudomonadota > Gammaproteobacteria > Pseudomonadales > Pseudomonadaceae > Pseudomonas > Pseudomonas sp. B21-031. Next base: position 4,492,265 of record NZ_CP087181.1, read on the forward strand.
AACAACCGGTTGTCAGGCGTCACCCCGTCAACGATGGTCGGTTGCACGAACACGCCCTGCTCGGTCTCACCGCCCTGTACCACGCTGAGCTTCTGCTCGGCGGCATATTCCAGGTAAGACTTCACCTTCTCGAAGTGCGCTTTGCTGACCATCGCCCCCAAGCGGTTTTCCGGGTCCAGCGGGTCGCCCAGCTTCCAGTCCTTCAAGTGCTTGCCGATCAGCGTCAGGAGCTCGTCCTTGACGTCCTTGTGCACGATCAGGCGCGAGGACGCCGAGCAGTTTTCGCCCATGTTCCAGAACGCACCGGCGGTGACGAACTGGGCCACTTCGTCCAGGTCTTCACAGTCGTTCATGACCACGGCCGGGTTCTTGCCACCCAGTTCCAACACGATGCGCTTGAGGTTCGACTCGGCCGCGTATTTCAGGAACAGGCGGCCGGTGTCGGTGGAACCGGTGAAGCTGACCATCGGGATGTCCATGTGGCGGCCGATGGCTTCGCCCACTTCACGGCCACCGCCTGGCACCAGGTTGAACACACCCGCCGGTACGCCGGCCTGATGCGCCAGCTCGGCCACGCGCAGGGCGCTGAGGGTGGTTTCCTTGGCGGGCTTGACCACGATCGAGCAACCGGCCGCCAGTGAAGGGGCAATCTTCCAGGCCAGCATCAGCAGCGGGAAGTTCCACGGCAGCACCAGGCCGACCACACCGATGGCTTCACGCACCACCATGGTCACGGCCGCATTGCCGGTGGGGGCGGTGTTGTCGTAGATCTTGTCGATCAGCTCGGCGTGCCAGCGAAGGGTGTGGATGGTTTCCGGCACGTCGACGTTCTGGCATTCGCTGACCGGCTTGCCGCTGTCCAGCGCCTCCAAAACCGCCAGCTCGTGGCTGTTGTCTTCCAGCAGCTGGGCGAACTTCAGCAGGATGTGCTTGCGCTCAGCGGGTTGCAGTTTCGACCACGAGCCGTCTTCGAAGACACGCTTGGCCGCCGCCACGGCAACGTCGACATCCTGCACGTCGCAGGCGGCGACTTCGGCCAGCTGTTTGCCAGTGGCCGGGTTGGTGGTGACGAAGGTACGGCCCGAGACGGCATCGCGGAACTCACCGTCGATGAACGCCTGGGTACGCAGCTGCAGGTCGGCGGCGATGGCCGCGTACTGTTCCTTGCTCAGCAATTCAGCCATGGTCAGGCACCTCCGGTGATCTGGGCGATGTTGCGCTTAAGTTCAGTGACCACGCGCTCGAGTGCCTGCTTCTCGGCGGCATCCAGGTCGTACAGCGGCTTGCGCACGCCACCGGTGCTCAGGCCGTTCAGCGCGCAGCCGTACTTGATCGACTGGACGAATTTGCCACCTTCGAGGAAGTCCATCAGCGGCATCATGGCGGCCATGATGCGGCGGCCTTTGGCGAAGTCCTTGTCGATCACGCAGGCCTCGAACAGGGCCACGTGCTCACGCGGGATGAAGTTGGAACCGGCGCAAACCCAGCTCTGCGCGCCCCAGGCGAAGAACTCCAGGGCCTGGTCGTCCCAGCCGCACGACAGCTGGATGTTCGGGCGCTGGATGGCCAGGCGGTGCAACTGGGCCATGTCGCCCGAGCTCTCCTTGATGGCGACGATGTTTTTCACATCGGCGACCGCCTCGAAGAATTCCTCGCCCATGCCCACGCTCATGCGGCCTGGGTAGTTGTAGAGCATGATCGGCAGGCCGGCAGCCGCGTCGACCGCTTTGACGTGCAGGGCGATTTCCTGTTGGGTCGGCAGCGCGTACGGCGGCGTGCCCACCAGCAGCGCGTCGGCCTTGATTTCCTTGGCGTGTTTGGCGAAGGCCACGGAATCTTCGGTGCGGATCGCGCCGGTGCCGATGATCAGCGGCAGACGGCCATTGAGCACGTCCTTGGCCTGGGCGGCCAGCTCGATCCGCTCTTGCGCGGTGTGGGCGTAGTACTCGCCGGTGGAGCCACCGATAATTACGCCATGGATTTTCGATTCGACCAGGTAGTCGAGTACTTCGGCGAACGCCGCCTTGTCGATCGAGCCGTCCGCAGCCAGCGGAGTGATAGCCGGGGTGTAGATGCCTTCGAATTTCACGGTAGGTTCTCCAGTGCGTTGTTCAGGGGTGTAGAGGCCACAGCGGTTTTACGCTGCGGCGGCTTTTCGAATAGCTCAGCTCAGCGATGCCGCTTGCTGCAGGTTCAATGAACGGGTTTCCGGGGCCAGGGCGACAGAGACGGCCAGGCCGACAAACGTGACGGCGGCGGCGGCATACATGGTTGCGCCGATGCCATAGTTGTCGAGGGCGATGGGTACCAGCCAGGTACCGACAGCAGCACCGACCCGCGACATGGAGGTGCCCACGCCCACGGCGCCGGCACGGATTTCGGTGGGGAACAGCTCGTTGGGGTAGACCAGTTGCAATACCTGGGCACCGCCGATGAACAGTGCATAAGCACCGAACAGCACCAGAATCAGCAGCTCGCTGCCATGGCTGAATGCCGCCAGGCCCAGCAGCGCCAGCCCCGACCAGAAGAAGCTGTGCAGCAGCGTGGTGCGCCGACCGAGGGTGTTGAGCAGGCGGGTGCCGATGATGCAACCGACCACGAACAGGAAGGTGATGGCGACCGAACCGATCGATGCCCAGCCACCCTTGAGGTTGAGCGCGCCCAGCACTTTCGGGGCGAAGGCGTACACGGCGAACACCGGGATCACCGAACAGGTCCAGAACAGGGTGACGAACAGCATGCGCTTGCCATACCCGGAGTGCAGCAGGCTGAGAAACGACAGCTTGCGGGCCTTGGGTTCTTCCGGCAGGTTGCGCAGCGAGAAGCCATTGCCATAGACCCGCTTGATCACCTGTTCGGCCTCGGCCGAGCGGCCCTTGCTGATCAGCCAGCGTGGCGATTCCGGGGTGCCCAGGCGAATGGCGAACAGCACCGCGCCAATTACCGCTGCACTGGTCAATACCAGGCGCCAGGCATCATCGCCGCCGTGGCGCAGGATCGCCTCACCGACCATGTAGGCGGTCGCGGCACCGGCGAACCACAGCACCGTCAGGGTGGCCAGGCGCGGGCCGCGGTTCTTCTTGGGCAGGAACTCCACCAGCAGCGAGGTGGCCACCGGGTACTCGATACCCACCGCGATGCCGATGGCAAATCGCAACAGGAACAAGGCCAGCGCCGACTCCACCCAAAACTGCGCAAGCGACGACAGGATGAACAGGGTCGGGCCGACGAAAAACACACGCTTGCGGCCAAATCGGTCAGTCAGCCAACCGCCGAAAAAGCCGCCGAAGAAAATGCCGATCAGCGCCGAGGCGGCGATCATGCCCTGCCAGAAGCTGGTCAGGCTCAGGCCCGCAGACATTTGCACCATTGCCACGCCGATGATGCTCAACACATACCCATCGACGAAAGAGCCCCCGCCGGAGCGCAGGGTTAAAAACTGGTGAAAACGGTTGATCGGTACATCTTCAATCGAAATATTCGGACTTGTCATTGTTGTTCCTACCACTTCTTCTGCATGCACGTTTTCAAGGCGAGCGCGTCCGCGAAACTGAAAACAGCCTTCAGCCCCGGGTCATCGGACATGACATCTCGATCATCAATTTCGGGCAAAGCGCGCCCGTGCCGGGCAAATCCGCCCGACGTCAATATTCAATGGCCTAACTTACAAAACGATCAGCTTTCTTTGCCCGCGCGCAGTTGCCCCCACATCAAGTTGGCGTTCAAGCCCAGGGATACCAAGGGCTGCGGTGGATTCGCGCAAGGCCCGGGGGCATTGAGCAAAAACTCGATAAGTTCGTGTTTGTCACCGGCCAGCCAGTCGGCCAGCAACTTCCCGGTGACCGTGCCGCGGGTAACACCCAGGCCGTTACAACACAGCGCGCCGACTACATTGGGCGCCAACTGGCCAAAGAACCCCATGTGATTACGCGACAACGCCAGGGCGCCGCCCCAGGTATATTCAAAGTTCACGTCGGGCAACATCGGGAAGCGCCGGGCAAAGGATTCGCGGTGGCGTTGTACGAAACGGTCGAGGTACTTGCGGTTGCTGCGCCCATCCGGGTTGAAGCTGAAGCTGTTGCGCACCAGCAGGCGGTTGTCGACGGTGCGCCGCAGGGTGGTGCCGAATGGGTCGGCGGGGATCACGCCCCAGTAGGGTTTGCCACCCAGGCGGGCCTGCTCGTCTTCGGTCAGCGGGCGGGTGATGCTGCCATAGGTGAACACGGGCAACATGCGGCCCTTGAGGAAGCCGAAGCTCATGCCGAAGGCATTGGTGGTGAGCACCAGCTTGTCAGCAGTGATCGAGCCCTTGGCGTGGCGCAGTACCACTTTGTCGCCGTACTCGACGTCAGTGATCGGCGTGTGCTCGTACAGTGAAACATTGCTCGGCAAGCTGTCGGCCAAGCCTTTGACCAGCGCCGAAGGCTGCAGCAACGCGGTACCCGGCGTGAACAAACCCTTGCGGTAGAAGTGCGTGCCGATGTGTTCGGGCAGGTCGCGACCTTCGATCACTTCATAGGGCTGGCCGAGTTTGTCCAGGCCTCGACGGTAGGCATCGAGCACGGCAATGCCACGATCCTCGACAGCGGCCTGGTATTTGCCACAGTGCCGAAACTGGCATTCGATGCCATGGCGCTCGATCAGCTCCTTGAGGTACGACTGCCCACCCAGGTTGAGCTTGAGCACGGTCTTGGCAGTATCGATATCGCCGATGTAGTCCTCGGCGCCGATGTCATGGGGCAGGTCGATGGCAAAACCGGCGTTGCGCCCGGAGGTGCCAAAACCGACTTCCTGGGCCTCGACCAGCACGATCTCGTCATGCGGAAAGTTCGTTGCCAACTGGCGCGCAGCGGCCAGCCCGGTGAAGCCGGCACCGACCACCACCCAGCGCGCCTGGCTATGGCCACTGTGGGCCGGCCGTGGCGTGCGGGGTGTGCTCAGGTGATACCAACCACAGGTGGCATCATCGGCAGGTAACGAGCTTATTCTTGTCATGTCACTAACCTGGATCTTGTTGTTGACGAGCGATCAGCGCCAGTGGCGACGACCTGGAAACCTTATATCTGAATCGGTACATCCAGCCCTTGCGGTGCGGCGTATTCAGCCATGCGCCGGCGCGACAGCTCGAAGTGCTCACGCACCAGTTGCCCGGCGCGCGCGGGGTCGCGGCGCTCGATGGCATCGATCATCTGGTCATGCTGGTCGCAGGCGGTTTCAAGGTCCTGTTGCATGTCATCAGTGGTCGGGTGGCGATAAAAAATCTTGCCTAGGCGGGCATGGTCGATAAGCAGGCGGCGCAGGCTCGGCATCAGGTAGTCGTTGTGCGCCATCCTGCCGATTTCCAGGTGGAAGGCGTCGTTGTAGACCACCCGGTTTTCCACATCACGCGCTTCGATGGCCTGGCGGAACTGCGCCTGGATAGCCTTGAGCGCCTCGATTTCCGCTTCGCTGGCGTAGGTAGCGGCCAACTGGGTGGTGGCGATATAGATGAGCGGCGCCGCGACGAAAAAGCTGTGCAGCGAATCGTGGTTCATCGCGGCAACACGCGGCGCGCGGTTGGCCTCGAGCTCGATATAGCCTTCGGCGGCAATCTGGCGCAGCAGCTCACGCACCGGTGGGCGCGACAGGCCGAACTCGTCGCACAGTGCCAACTCGTCCACCACAGCGCCCGGGGCCAATTCCATGCTGAGGATCCGGCGGCGCAGCGCTTCGGCGAGGACGGCCTTGCGGTCCTGCGGCGCTTCTTCGCTGATGGCTTGTACGGTGGCTTTCATGGCGGCCTTCTTTGTTGTCATAGCGCTGTGTCTACTATTTGTATAACGAATATAGGGCACTGTTAGACAATGTGTCTACAGCATTTTAGATGAGCGGTTGAATCTCTGTACCGCCCGTATTTAAAGGGCTTCGCGGTTTTAAAGGGGTGAGATTAAACACCTGGCGGGCTGCATTGCCAAACCGGACAAATAACTGCCCAGACAGGACATTTTTCAGGTGCTGGCGCTGAATGGCAATGCGCAGGCCGTACGCCTGGCAACCATTCGGCACAGCGAATGAACGGCGGCGAGCGACCTGCGGTCAGCTGCTTACACTTCATACGGAGGGCTTGCCATGCTCGGTATCCATTCCGCTGCGGCGTCGTCGCAGCATAATGTCCAGGGCCTGGAAAGGGTCGGTTCGCTGGCCGGCGGGGCGCTGATGTTCAGCAAAGGGCTGCGCCATGGCGGCCTGGTCGGGCTGCTGCAGATGGTGGTGGGCGGTATGGCCGTGGCGCGCGGGGTCAGCGGGCATTGCTCGACCAAGGCTTGGTGGCAGCGGCATCGTCAGGAATACAACCGGTTGCGCGCGGACATCGAAGACAGTGCAGCGCAATTGCAGGCGTTGAAGGCCAGTGCCAAGGCAGCTACCCGCGGGGTGACGGTGACAGGGAAGGACCCGTTGACTGGCCTTTGATTTTGTTTTTGCCTGTGCCGGCCTCTTCGCGGGGCAAGCCCGCTCCCACCATTACTTCACTGATCCTGAGAGTAGTGCATTGGTCCATTGGTCCATTGGTCCTCAGAGCAGCGCAATCCTGTGGGAGCGGGCTCGCCCCGCGAAAAGGCCGGCACAGGTGACACAAATCGCTAGCGCAACACCTTGCTCTGCAACACCTCAGACCGCCGCCCCAGCACACGCTCGCTGATCTGCACGAACTCCTCGGTACTCACACTCGGCAAGCGCATCAGCGCCCGCGCCACGTCATCCAACGAACGCTTGGCCTGGGTGTGGATGCGGATCTCCTTGTCCAGGGCCTGCAGCAACAAGACGCCACGGGCAACCTGCGCCGGGTTGGCCTGCTCGCCCTTGAGCTGGGTAACCTTGGCAGCCTGCTTGCTCAAACGCGCCTGCCAGGCCTCGTAGCGGTCATCGCTGACCCCGCCTGCCCGGCGCAACAACTCGCTGGCGTAATAGTCGGTCAGGCTCTCGATCAGCCAGTCACTGCCTTCACGGCCGTGAATCTGCGCAAACAGTTGCACCAATTCGCGCAACAACGGGCTACTGCCATTTTCACTGATCATCGGCCGGGCACTGTGCATATACAGCGACCCCTGCGCCGCCATCGCCCCGCGCCACATACCATCCCGGGCGCCGACCAACAGCAGTTTGGGTGGGTTACGCGGGAACACGGCCTGCAATTGCGGCCAGACGAAGGTCAGCAGGGTCAGGCTGTCCATACGCCGCATGCCCTGCCCGACTGGCGCGGCAACGGTGACTTCAGTCTCGCCCAGACGAGCCCGGCGGCTGCCCAGGTCGCCCGCCAACATCCAGCCAGTGGGGCGGTCGAACAGGCGCGAGACGTTGTCGATGCGGAACTTGTCCTTGCCGATGCGCGGCCATGAAGTTTCGATGCTTTTCCAGCCCTCTGGCAGGTCGAACCACAGGCGTGCCACCAATTCGGTACCGTCCTGCTGATCGAGGCGCGCGGGCGGTACCAGTTGGTCGCCGAGGAACAAGGCCCAATGGGGCGTGATACGCGACGAATAAGCGCCACTGCGCAGCTTCTGGTCCAGTTGCACGCGGTAGCTGAGGCTGGTCTTGCCGGGCGCCGGGTGCCACACACCGCGCTCGCCCTTGTCTGCGACTTGCCATTGGCCGTCAGCCTGGAAGCCACTGTAGGTGCCGGCCTTGCCCAGGTCGAAGTCGAGGCTGCGCACGCTGCTGCCTTCGGCCAGGGTCAGGCGCACTTCGGCCTGGCCGTTGGCTGGCAACAGGCGCACGTGATAATCCAGGTCGACTTTCTTCGCCCAGGCCGGCGAACAGGCCATCAGGCTCAGCAGCAACAACAGCTGGCAACGCATACAGAAACTCCTTGTTTCCCAGAGGCGACGGGGACGCGCCGGTCAGCTGGCGCGAAAAATCAGGTGGTCTTCCCAGTCGTCTTCATCGACATCATGCTCACTGAGCATACGCCCTGACTGGGAAATACGCTGTTCATGGACCTGCTGGCGATCGCCGCAGATCAGGTGGTGCCAGTCAGGCAGGTCCTTGCCTTCGCTGACCAGGCGATAACCGCAGGTGCTGGGCAGCCACTTGAACTGGTCGGCCTTGCCTGGGGTCAGCTGGATGCAGTCGGGCACGTGGGCGAAGCGGTTGGGGTAGTCGCTGCACTGGCAGGTGTCGAGGTCCAGCAGTTTGCAGGCGATGCGCGTGTAATAGATGCTGTTGTCGTCCTCGTCCTCGAGCTTTTGCAGGCAGCACAAACCGCAACCGTCACAGAGCGATTCCCACTCTTGCGGGCTGAGTTGTTCGAGGGTTTTGCGCCGCCAGAACGGCGCGCTGTCAGCGATCATCACACGGGTTTCCTGCATTCATCATCAGTGCGCGGCGCGCGGCGGCGCCAGTCTAGAGCCTGGCCTTTGGCAAAGCCAGACCGCTTGTCAGTCATGACGGGACGCAGTAGCGTGCGGTTTTCCCATCTGCTTGCAGGAACAGCCATGAGCGCCACCCCCCGTATTGCCGATTACGCCATCAACGAGCAGTTCATCAACCGCTGGTCGCCACGGGCCTTTACCGCCGAGCCGATCAGCGAAGAGACCCTGCTGAGCTTTCTGGAAGCCGCGCGCTGGGCGCCGTCGGCGTACAACTCGCAGCCTTGGCGCTTCCTCTATGCCCGTCGCGACACCGCGAACTGGGAGCGTTACCTGAACCTGCTGGTGCCGTTCAACCGCAGCTGGGCGCAACAGGCGTCGGCGCTGGTGCTGATCATCTCCAAAACCACCTTCGCAGCGCCTGGTGCCGCTGAAGAAAGCCCAGCCCTGTGGCACACCTTCGACACCGGCTCCGCCTGGGGGCACTTGGCCTTGCAGGCCAGCATCAGCGGTTGGCACACCCACGGCATGGCCGGTTTCGACAAGGAGCTGGCGCGTCGCGAACTGAAGGTGCCAGAGGGTTACGAGCTGCATGCCATGGTGGCGATCGGCAAGCTGGGCGACAAGGCGACCTTGGCTGAGGCACTGCAGGCGCGTGAAGTGCCGAGCTCGCGCCGGCCGTTGAGCGAGCTGGCGGCTGAGGGGGATTTTAGCCTGTAAGCCTTGTTTGTTGGCTGTACTGGCCTCTTCGCGGGTCAAGCCCGCTCCCACAGGTGGGAGCGGGCTTGACCCGCGAAGAGGCCGGTACAGGCCACTAGCAATCAGTAACCCCGGGCGAAATCCACTTCCCCGCGCAACCCCTGCCCCGCCTCATACGCCCGCACATTCTCGACAAACAACCGCACCATCGCCGCCGGCGAGGTGGGCGCCGAGCTGTGCCCGGTCAGCAGCAACCCCCAGGCGGTCCAGAACGGGTGACGCTGGGGCAGTGGCTCCTGGCGGCATACATCGATCACCGCGCCCGCCAGATGCCCCTGCTTCAGTGCTTCCACCAGGTCGCCATCGACCACCGCCACTCCACGCCCGGCATTGATGAACAAGGCACTGGGCTTGAAGCGCTGGAACAGCGCCGCATCGTACAGGTCGTGGGTGGCGGGCGTGTCCGGCAGCAGGTTGATCACGTAATCAACCTGCTCGACCATGCGCGGCAGGTCCGCCAGGGCCGCCACTTCGACGAACGGCAGCTGCTCGCGGGCGCTGCTCGCGACCCCGTACAGGGTCACGCCGAACGGCAGCAGAAACTCCGCCACACGCTGGCCGATGTCGCCGGTGCCGACGATCAGCACCTTGCGCCCCTCAAGGGTGCGCCCGGGGCGGTCATCCCAGCGCCGCTCGACCTGGCTCACCAGGCGCGACAGCACCTCGCGTTCATGGCCGAGCAGGTAGGTGAGCATGTACTCCGCCATGACTTGGCCAAAAATGCCAACTGCGCGCGTCAGGCGATAATCCCGTGGCAAACCCTCGGCCAGCAACGGGGTGATGCCGGCCCAGGTCGACTGCATCCAGGCCGGCTTGTGGCCCTGGCGCAGCAGGCTCGCCAGCAAGTCGGGCTGGCCCAGCCACACCGGGCACTGCGGTGCCTGCAGCGCCAGCTCGGCAGAATCGCTGCTGGTCAGGATTTGCAGGTCAGGGGCCGCTTCGCCCAGCAGCTGGGTGTACTTGGCATGATCCTGTTCGGCGATCAGAACGCGCATCGTGAAAACAACCTTGGCAGACAACGAAAGCGGCCCGACAGGCGGGCCGCTTGGCGAATGAGGGGAACCGGGCCTGGGTCAGACCGGGTCGTTACGGCGCAGCAGCTCTTCGGGCAGGTGCTCGATGTACTCATCCTCGGCCGGCGGCATCTGCAGGTGATAGCCCTGGTTGTCGAGGTTTTCCAGCACCTTGGTGATGTCCTCGCGCGCCAGCTTGCGCTCGGGGCTCAGCACCAGGTCGAAAGCATGCACGGGGGTGCCGAAGAACGGCAGCAAGGCCTCGGGCACGCGCTCCAGGCCTTCGGCCTTGAGCACATACAGGTACATTTCGTTCTTGCGGGGGCTCTTGTAGATCGAGCAAATACGTTTCATCGGGTCTCTCCGGCGCCTGCCAGGTTGTCCAGCAGGGCCTGGCCCATGCGCTCGCGACGCCAGCCGCGCAGCGAATCGGGCAGTTGATAGGGGCCATTGGGGTAGCCGCTCTTGAGCAGCGCTTCCAGGGTTTTCTTGCGCAGCATCAGCTCGGGGGCAATGCCTAAGCGCTCGCCTTCGGCCTGGCCGATGGCGCGCAGCTGCTTGAGGATGCCGGCCGCTTCGATCGGCAATGGCTCAGGCAAAACCTGCGGCCACTGATCGGCGGGCAGGCTGGCAGCACGCTTGATCAGCTGGACGAGAAACTCCCCGTCCTGGCGGATGGTGCGCGGGTGCATCTCGTCGATCTTGGCCAGGGCCGACAAGTTAGAGGGCTGGGACTTGGCCATCGGCCACAGCGAGTGCTCTTTGAGGATGCGGTTGCGCGGCACGTCGCGGTTGCGCGCTTCGCGCTCACGCCAGGCGCACAGCTCGCGCAACACGGCCAACTGCTGGGGCGCAAGCTTCCAGGCCAGCTTGACGTCGCGGTACAGGCTCTCCGGCTCGACTTCCCGGCGCAGCTGGGCCACCAGCTCGGCGCCGTCTTCCAGCACCCAGGCGTACTTGTCATCGGACAGGCGCGGGCGCAGCGCGATGAACAGCTCGGCCAGGTGCACGGCATCTTCGGCGGCGTAGCTGACCTGGGTGTCGGACAGCGGGCGTTGCAGCCAGTCAGACCGGGTTTCGCCCTTGGGCAGCTCGAGCCCCAGCACGTCCTGGACCAGGCGCGAGTAACCCATGGAGAAACCCAGGTTCAGGTAACCGGCGGCCAACTGCGTGTCGAACAGTGGCTGTGGCAGCTTGCCGGTCAGGCGCAGCAGCACTTCGAGGTCTTCGCTGCAGGCGTGCAGCACCTTGACCACACCGCTGTCTTCAAGCAGCTCGGCCAGGGGTTGCCAGTCCTTGATCAGCAGCGGGTCGATCAGAAAGGCACGTTGACCGTCGCCAATCTGGATCAGCCCCGCCTTGGGGTAGAACGTGTCTACCCGCATGAATTCGGTGTCGAGCGCTACGAAGGGCAGTTGGCGCCACTTTCGGCAGAGGTCGGCCAGGGTCTGGTCGTCACGGATCCAGTGAATTTCGATGGCCACGAGGCTCTCCCACTAACATTGGCGCGCAGTATATACGGCGCGGGCACTGCGGGTGAAACCTGCGCCATCCCTGGAATAGATAAACGGTGGTGTAAAAGCCATGCGCGATCAGCGCTTGGCGGCCAGCCACGGCCGGCAGCTGGCGAACATGTCCAGCGATTGCTGGTAGACCTCGGTGCGCACCTGCAACAGGCCGAGCATCGAGTGGAACAGGTTGTCCTGGGACAGCGGCGCGTCGCTGAGCTTGGTCAGGCAGTCGGTGTCCAGGCCAAAGTCCTCTTTGTAGCTGTCGGAGAACCAGGTCAGCAGTGGCACGTGCTTCTGCTGCTCTGGGGCGATGGCGTAAGGGGTGCCGTGCAGGAACAGGTTGTACTCACCCAGCGACTCACCGTGGTCGGAGAGGTAGATCATCGCCGTGTCGACCTTGTCCTGTTTGCTGCGCAACGTGTCGATCAGCGACGCCAGTACCTTGTCGGTGTAGGCCAGGGTGTTGTCGTAGCCGTTGATAATCTCCTGCTCGCTGCATTGGTTCAGCGCATTGCTCTGGCACACCGGGGTGAAGCGCTCGCTGGCGTTGGGGTAGCGCTTGAAGTACTCGGGGCCGTGGCTGCCCATCTGGTGCAGCACCAGCACGGTGTCCTTGTCGAGGTTATCGATCAGCTCGCCCAGGCCCTGCAACAGGATCTCGTCATGGCATTCGCCGTTGGCGCACAGCGCCGGGTCAGTGAGGTTGCTGACATCGAGGAACTGCACCCGATCACAGGTGCCCTTGCAGCCCGACTGGTTGTCACGCCACTGCACGGCCAAACCGGCCCGCTGCAGGATATCCAGCAGCCCTTCACGGTTTTTTGCCACGCGCGCGTCGTAGTCTTTGCGCGGCATGCCCGAGAACATGCAGGGCACCGACACGGCGGTTTCAGTCCCGCACGAATGCACATCGGAGAAGGCCAGCAGGCCCTGCTCCTTGGCCAGGTTAGGCGTAGTGTCGCGGTCATAACCGAGCACGCCGAAATGGTCGGCCCGCGCACTTTCGCCGACGACCAGCACCGTCAACGACTTGCGTTCATGGTGCTGCCAGGCGGGATCGCGTTTCGCATCCGTGCCATAACTCTGGAAGGGCCTGGCCGCTGTACCGACGCGTTCGCTGACATAACCAATGGAGGCACCCACGATATTGCTCGGGGTGAGCATCAGGCGCAGTTCGTGGTGATTGCGAAACAGTGACGACAAGCCCTGGTAGTTGACCAACGCCACCGACCCGAGGGCGACCACGCAGGCGCCGCTGACCACCAGCTTGCCCAACAGCTCACGGTGCCAGGCGCGGTAGGCGATCGGTGTTTTCCACAGCACGACCGAGGGCAATACGCCCAGCAACAGTATATAAGCGACAAACTTGAACGACATCAGGTCGCGCACTTCCGCAACATTGGTCTCTGCCATGTTACGGAACATGCCAGAATCAATAAGCACCCCGTACTGATTCATGAAGTAAGCAACACCCGCGCCACTCATGAACAGCACAATAAGTACCGGCTTTAATACATACCGGAAGGCAAACAAGGTCAAAATCAGGTTGAATGCGAACAGCATCAGCACGGCAAACGCCAGGCTCAGCCAAAGCCCCGCCAACCCTGGCGGAACCACTTGCTCCAGGTGCTGCCAGAGAAAGAAATTGAAGCCGATCAGCAGGTACAGGCTGGCCAGCAGCGTGACCCATTCAGTCCGCAGGGATTTAAAGTTGAGCATCAGTGTTCGCAATCAAGAGTGATTATCAGCCCACGGGCCTGTGCGGCACCGCGAAAAGTTGGCTGAACTCTAGAAAGGCCACCATCAATTTTTCGTGAAAAAGACGCCAACAAAACCGTGAGAAGGCGTTTTTCCAACATTAAATGAAGTTTATTCAGCCGCCATTCAGCCTGGCAGGCCACGTTTGCTGCCCGGTTGCGAGAAGGCTGCGCCGGCCCCCCCCGCCCCCACCTGCGCAAAGGCGGCTATCCTCAAAGGTCAGGACCGTTCGCCAACCCCCACGAGAGGTGAAGAAATGCCCGTTCCGCATGATCTGCTCGCTGACCTGAACATCACTGCCGATGATTTCCAGACGCGCATCGACAAAGACCATGACCTGCAAAAACTGCACAAGGAGTACATCGCCAAAGACAAGGAAGTGCTGGCCGCTGAAGGTAACGCCAGCACCGATGACACCATCACCCGACTGCGCAAGGAGCGGCTGCTGATCAAGGACAAGATCGAACGGATCATTCATCCGCCGAAATCTTGAAGCGTTTCTGCTGAATCAACCGGCCCTATCGCCAGCAAGCCGGCGATAGGGCCAGCCGCTTTTATACGCTAGCCGACGCCTTCAACGCCGTATCCAGATCATCGATCAGGTCCCGATAGTCCTCGATCCCCACCGACAGCCGCAGCACGTTCTCACTGATGCCCATTACGCCCTTCTGTTCCGGGCTCAGGGAGTTGTGCGACATGCTCCAGGAGTGGTTGATCATGCTCTCCACGCCGCCCAGCGAATCGGCGAGCACGAAGATCTGCAGCGCCTCGACCAGGCGATTGAGCGCCGCCCGGTCGCCACCCTTGACCTTCATGGCCACCACGGCCCCGCCCGCACGCATCTGGCGCTTGCACAGCGCATGCTGGGGGTGGCTTTCAAGCCCCGGGTAAAACACCTGCTCGATCTGCGGATGGCGTTCGAGAAAACGCGCCACCTGCAGCGCATTGGCGCACTGGCGCTCCATGCGTACATCCAAGGTTTTCAGGCCACGCAGGGCCAAGTAGCAGTCGAACGGCCCCTGAATCGCCCCGACGGCCATGCTGATCTTGCGCAGCCGCGCCAGCAGCGCGTCGTTGGCGGCCACCACCACACCGCCGGTGAGGTCGGAATGGCCGCCGATGTACTTGCTTGCCGAGTGCATCACCAGGTCCACGCCCAGGGTGATCGGGCGCTGGTTCCAGGGCGAGCAGAAGGTGTTGTCGATGCAGGTGAGGATACCGCGCGACCGCGCCAGGTCGCAGACCGCCTTGATGTCGACCAGGTGCAGCAAGGGGTTGGTCGGGGACTCGATCCAGATAAGCTGGGTTTCCGGGCGAATCGCCGCGGCCACAGCCTGCACGTCGTTGAGGTCGACGTAAGTGGTGGTCAGCCCCGATGTGTGGCTGCGGTAGTCCTCCAGAATACGGAAGGTGCCGCCGTAGACGCCGTTCATCACCACCACGTGGGCATCCTTGGGCAACAACTCCAGCACCGTCGCCGTGGCGTTCACGCCGGAGGCGCAGGCCACCGCGCCGACACCTTCTTCCAGCGCCGCGACGCAGCTCTCGTAAGCATGCCGGGTCGGGTTGCCGACGCGGCTGTAGGCGTACTCGGGGTTGTCGTCCAGGCTGCGCTTGATGTACGAACTGGCGGTGTAGATGGGCGGGAAGATCGCGTTGTCGGCAACGCTATGCTGCTCGCCGGCGTGGATGGTACGGGTGGCGAAATTACGCGGCTTGTCGGACATGATCCGGTCCATTGACTGAGGTAAGCCTGCAACTATCGCACAACCATTGCCGGCGGCAAGGACGTGCAACGGGGGTCACGTATTTTTTCGGTTTTGCAGTAATCTGGAGAAAATCATTCTCTGGCCAGCCTGTAATCGACATGGACAATTTCGACCAACACATCCTCACCTTGCTGCAGCGCGACGCGTCCATTTCCCTCAAGGACCTGGCCGAGGCGGTAAACCTGTCCACCACACCCTGCTGGAAGCGGGTCAAACGCCTGGAAGAAGAGGGTTACATCCTTGGCCGCGTTGCCCTGCTCGACCCCACGCGCCTGGGGCTGGGCCTGACCGTGTTCGTCCAGCTCAAGACCCAGCGCCACGACAGCGCCTGGCTGGAGCAGTTTGCCGCGACGGTGACCGGTTTCGAGGAGGTGATGGAGTTTTACCGCATGTCGGGGGATTGGGATTACATGCTGCGGGTGGTGGTGGGTGACATTGCCGCCTATGACCGGTTCTACAAGAAGCTGATCACCCGCACCGACGGGCTTTCCAACATTACGTCGAGTTTTGCCATGGAGCAGATGAAGTACACCACCGCTTACCCGGTGCACCGGCCCTGACCGGTGCTGGCCTCTTCGCGGGCTTGCCCGCGAAGAGGCCGGATCAGGCAAACCTTTATTCAGCCGCCTGCACCGCCTCGATCCGGTTCCCCGCCTTGGCTTTCTCTACCCTGATCGCGACGAACTTCGAGGTCGGCGTATACGTCCCCTCGCCATAACTCTCCAGCGGCACCAGCGGGTTGGTCTCCGGGTAATACGCCGCGGCCTGCCCCTGCGGCACGTCATACGCCACCAGGCGGAACCCGGACACCCGCCGCTCGCGCCCGTCCTCCCACAGCGACACTAAGTCCACGTGCTCGCCAGGCTCGAACCCCAGGCGACGGATGTCAGCCTCATTGACGAACACCACCTCACGCAGGCCAAACACCCCACGATAGCGGTCATCCAGGCCATACAGGGTGGTGTTGTACTGGTCGTGCGAACGCAACGTCTGCAGGATTAGGTCCGGTTTGTCGCCACGGGCCAGCACCTGGGCATTGACCAGTTGCTCCGGCAACTGGCTGGCACTGAAACGCGCCTTGCCGGTGGCGGTTCGCCACGTGCGATCCGCCGCGTTGTTGCCCAGGTGGAAGCCACCCGGGTGCTGCAAGCGCTCGTTGAAGTCGGTAAAGCCGGGGATCACATCGGCGATCATGCTGCGGATGCGGCTGTAGTCAGCAATGGCATATTCCCAATCGATCGGCTGCTTGCCCAACGTCGCCTGGGCCATGCCGGCCACGATGGCCGGCTCCGAACGCAAGTGTGGCGAGCGCGGGCGCAATTGGCCGTGGGAGATGTGCACCATGCTGAAGGTGTCCTCCACGGTCACGCCCTGCGGCCCGTCGGCCTGCAGGTCGATCTCGGTTCGGCCCAGGCACGGCAGGATGAGCGCATCGCGGCCGGTGACCAGGTGCGAGCGGTTGAGCTTGGTGGAAATCTGCACGGTCAATGCGCAGTTGCGCAGGGCCGCGTGGGTCCGAGGGGTGTCTGGGGTAGCCTGGGCGAAATTGCCGCCCAGGGCGATGAAGACCTTGGCCTGCCCTTCTTCCATGGCCTTGATCGCCAGCACCGCGTTATGCCCGTGGGCACGGGGCACACGGAACTGGAAGCGTTTTTCCAGGGCATCGAGCAGCCCGGCCTTGGGCTTCTCGTCGATGCCCATGGTGCGGTCGCCCTGCACGTTGCTGTGGCCACGCACCGGCGACAGGCCGGCACCGGGTTTGCCGACGTTGCCGCGCAGCAGTTGCAGGTTGACGATTTCCTGCACGGTGGGCACCGAGTGGCGGTGCTGGGTGACGCCCATGGCCCAGCACATGATGACCCGCTCGGCCTTGCGGTACATGCGCGCGGCCAGCTCAATCTCAGCCTGGGTCAGGCCCGACTGCTCGACGATATGCGCCCAAGAGGTGGCATCCACCACCGCCAGGTAGGCGTCGACGCCGCTGGTGTGTTCGGCGATGAAGGCATGGTCGAACACCGCCGGTTCACCCTTGGCCTGGGCCTCGCGTTCCCATTGCAGCAAATACTTGGCGATGCCACGCATGGCCGCCATGTCGCCGCCCAGGGCCGGGCGGAAGTACGCGGTGTTGGTCGGTTCGGAGCCGTTGCTGAGCATTTCGAACGGGTGTTGCGGGTGCTGGAAGCGCTCCAGGCCACGCTCTTTCAGCGGGTTGAAGCACACCACCTGGGCACCACGCTTGACCGCCTCGCGCAGCGGTTCGAGCATGCGCGGGTGGTTGGTGCCGGGGTTCTGGCCGATGACGAAGATGGCGTCGGCCAGTTCCAGGTCATGGAACACCACGGTGCCCTTGCCCACGCCGAGGGTTTCCGACATGCCCACACCACTGGCCTCGTGGCACATGTTCGAGCAATCGGGGAAGTTGTTGGTGCCGTAGGCGCGGACGAACAGCTGGTACAAAAACGCCGCTTCGTTGCTGGCCCGCCCCGAGGTGTAGAACTCGGCCTGGTCGGGCGAATCGAGCGCCTGCAGGTGTTTGGCGACCAGGGCGAAGGCCTCTTCCCAGGATGTTTCGACGTAGTGATCGGTGGCCGCGTCGTAGCGCATCGGGTGGGTCAGCCGGCCTTGGAATTCAAGCCAGTAATCGGTCTGTTCGGCCAGCGCACTGACGCTGTATTTGGCGAAGAATGCAGGGTCTACCGAGCGACCGGTAGCCTCCCAGTTGACCGCCTTGGCGCCGTTCTCGCAGAACTTGACCATGTCGTTTTCCGGCGACTCGCCCCAGGCGCAGCCGGGGCAGTCGAAGCCGCCGTTCTGGTTGGTCTTGAGCATGGCCCGCAGGTTCTTGAAGGCGTTTTCGCTGCCCAGCCAGCTTTTGGTCACGCTCTTGAGCGCCCCCCAGCCGGCGGCGGCGCCTTTGTAGTCCCTGATATGTTCGTCCTGGCTCATGCGGTGAATCCTCACACTCGGTGTTTTTTCCAGACTATTGAGCGTGGGGCACAAGCGTCCAATCGAAAGATCTTACGGGCTGATAAGCCGTTTCGATCACGGATCCAAATCGCGTCCTGTAGGAGCAGCCTTGTGCTGCGAAGAGGCCGGTTTGGCTAGCCGAGAAGCTGTGGCTGCAATGGCCTCTTCGCAGCACAAGGCTGCACCTACAGGGGGAATCTCCCATACATACCGGGGCCTGCAGCCGTGATAGAGCAGATTGATCAACCAGTCGGGGAAAGCAATTTGACGGGGGTGCGGCCAGGTTATAGCTTGGAGCTGAGTCCATCCCATTCGAGCGCAATCGTGGAACAGAACAGCCGGGCCCTGATCGACGGCTTCAACCGGAAAATCGACTACCTGCGGATGTCGGTCACCGACCGCTGCGACTTCCGGTGCGTGTACTGCATGGCCGAAGACATGCAGTTCCTGCCGCGCCAGCAGATCCTCAGCCTCGAAGAACTGTTCCAGGTGGCCGAGCGCTTCGTCGCATTGGGTACCCGCAAAATCCGCCTGACCGGTGGCGAGCCGCTGGTGCGCCAGGGCATCGTCGAGCTGTGCGGGCGCATCGCCGCCCTGCCCGGCCTGCGCGAACTGTGCATGACCAGCAACGGCTCGCAACTCGGGCGCCTGGCCCAACCGCTGTTCGACGCCGGCGTCTCGCGCCTGAACATCAGCCTCGACAGCCTGGACCCCGGGCGCTTCAAGCAACTGACCCGCACCGGCGATCTCAACCAGGTGATCGCCGGCATCGACGCCTCGCGCCAGGCAGGCTTTCGCAAGACCAAGCTCAACTGCGTAGTGCTCAAGGGCCGTAACGATGACGAACTGGTCGACTTGGTGCGCTTTGCTATCGACCGCGAGCTGGACATCACCTTCATCGAAGAAATGCCCCTGGGTAACATCAGCGAACACCAGCGTGGTGAGTCGTTCTACTCCAGTGACGAGGTGCGCGACCGGCTGGCCGAGCAGTTCACCCTGATCGAGTCCACCGAGTCGTCCCAAGGCCCGGCACGCTACTGGCGCCTGGCCGAAGCGGCGCACACCCGGGTTGGGTTCATCTCGCCGCACAGCCACAACTTCTGCGCCACCTGCAACCGCGTGCGCCTGACCGTCGAAGGCCGCCTGCTGCTGTGCCTGGGCAACGAACATTCGGTGGACCTCAAGCAGGTCCTGCGTGCCCACCCGGGCAACGCCGAGCGCCTGGAAAACGCCATCCGCGACTCCCTGCACCTCAAGCCTTACCGCCATCATTTCGAGGTGGGGGGTGACGTGCAGATCCTGCGTTTCATGAACATGACCGGCGGCTGAACAGCCACCTCTGGATTTCCATGATCGTCCACCCCCGCCCCGACGTGCTGCGCGTGCTGTTCACCCTCAAGGGCTCGATCATCAAGCGCATCGCCCTGCGCTGCCTGATGGTCACCCTGCTGGCCGCACTGATCGTGCTGGTCGAGCGCCACTATCCGGCATTTTTCTACCCGGTCAGCGCCACGCCGTTCACCTTGCTGGGTCTGTCGCTGTCGATCTTCATGAGCTTTCGCAACAACGCCTGCTACGACCGCTGGTGGGAAGGCCGCAAGGCCTGGGGCAAGCTGATCATCGAGACCCGTTCGTTCGTGCGCGAAAGCGTGGTGATCGCCGACCCGGCACTGCGTGCCGAACTGTTGCGCAGCCTGTGCGGCTTTGCCCATGCGCTCAACGCCCGGCTGCGCAACGAGGATGATTTGGCGGCCGCCCGGCCTTGGCTGGCCAACCCCAGCGCGATCAGCGCGCACAATGTGTGCGACACGATCCTGCGCGAAGTCGGCGGGCACTGCTCACGGCTGGCGCAACAGGGGCAGATCAGCGATTGGCGCTACAGCGTGCTGGAACAGCGGCTGGTGGGGCTGACCGAAGTGCAGGCCACCTGCGAGCGGATCAAAGGCACGCCGTTGCCGTTCCCCTATACCTTGTTGCTGCACCGCACCATCTACATCTTCTGCCTGCTGCTGCCGTTCGCCCTGGCTGAACCGCTGGGCTGGTTGGCGCCGCTGTTCACCACCATCGTCGGCTATACGTTTTTTGGGCTGGATGCGATTGGCAACGAACTGGAAGACCCGTTTGGGCGCGATGAGAACGACCTGCCTACCGATGCGCTGGTGCGCACCGTGGAGCGCGATGTGCTGGCCGGGTTGGGGGTTGAACCGCTGCCACCGGCATTGGAGCCGGTGGGGTATGTGTTGAGCTGAGTTTTTTACTGCCTGTGCTGGCCCGCGAAGAGGCCAGTACAGGCAGGGCACTAACCGCGACTTGCGCAAGCCTCGACAGGCTTCAGGTGCGGCACGAAGTTGCACGGCCGGTGGCGCGCATCCAGTTGCTCGGCCAGGATCCCTTCCCACGCTGTTCGGCAGGCCCCGGTCGAGCCTGGCAGGCAGCACACCAAGGTACCGTTGGCCAGCCCGGCCAATGCCCGGCTCTGAATGGTCGACGTGCCGATATCGAGAATGGACAAGGCCCGGAACAGCTCACCAAAGCCATCGATACGTTTGTCCAACAGGCATTCAACGGCTTCAGGCGTACTGTCACGCCCAGTGAAGCCGGTACCGCCGGTGATCAGCACCACTTGCACCTGCTCGTCGGCGATCCAGGTGGCGACCTGGGCGCGGATTTTGTACAGGTCGTCCTTGAGCAGCGCTCGCGCCACCAGGCGATGGCCGATTTCCACCGAGCGGCTGGCCAGCAGCTCACCGGAGGTGTCGTTGTCGTAGGTGCGGGTGTCACTGACGGTCAGTACGGCGATGTTGAGCGGTACGAAGACCGCATCGGGTTTGACGCTCACGGTGGGCTACTCCTGAAAGGGCATTGTCACCACGCTAGAGGCACGGCCGGGGGGCGTCCAATCGATATGGCGTACCGGGTGATCAATGACATCTATCGCTGACTTGGTTAAGGTCAGCATAACCAGACGCCAGGCACTCCCATGGACATCAAGCAACTCAAGTTCCTCATCGCGCTCGACCAGACTCGCCATTTTGGCCAGGCCGCAGCGCTGTGCCACATCACCCAGCCGACGCTGTCGATGCGCCTGCGCAACCTGGAAGACGAACTGGACCTGGTGCTGGTCAAACGCGGCCAGCGCTTCGAAGGGTTCACCGAAGCCGGCGAACGCATTCTGGCCTGGGCCCGCACGCTGCTGGCGGCCCATGACGGCCTGCAAGCCGAAGCCGCCAGTTGCCGCGGCCAGGTGGTCGGCAGCCTGCGCCTGGGCACCGTGCCGCTGGCCAGCTTCAACCCGATGCAATTGCTGTTGCCGCTGCGCGAAAAATACCCCGAGCTGCACTTCCAGATCAGCTCGCACAGCACCGAGCAGATCATGGATGGCCTGAGCCGCAACCAGCTCGACCTGGGCATCTGCTACCTCGACCAAGTCAATGCCAGCTTCTTCGAGGTGATCGAGCTGGGCACCACCACCATGGGCCTGCTGCACGATACCCGGCACTTCCAGTTCCAGGCCGACACCCTGCGCTGGGAAGACCTCGGTGATATACCACTGGGTTTGCTAAGCAAAGGCATGCACTACCGTCAATCGCTGGACCTGAGCTTCCGCAGTCGCAGCCTGGAACCGAATGCCGTGCTGGAAAGCGACTCAAGCTTCCAGCTGATCCAGGCCATCAACACCGGCGTGTGCTGCGCGATCATGCCACTGGATTGCGGGCTGGAAGACTTGAGCGACCACATGCGCATCCTGCCTATCGTCGACGCCAGCATCCACAGCCCGGTGGGCCTGCTGCTGCGCCGCAGCGAGCCGCGTTCGGCGATTGCCGAGCAGTGCTTTGACGAGGCGCGCGCGCTGTTTCAACCCTCCTGAGCGGCCGTCGCCTGGCGGTACTGGCGCGGGGTGAACCCGGTCAATTGCTTGAACTGGCGGCTGAAGGCGCTGTGGTCGGTGTAGCCGCACTGCATCGCCACCTCGGTGATTGGCAAGTCGCTGTGCAGCAAGCGATGGGCATGCTCCAGCCGCGCCTTGTGGATCATCTGCCGTGGCGTGAGGTGGAACACCCGCTTGCAATAGCGCTCCAGCTGAGCCACGGAAATACCCGCGATGCGGGTCAGTTCGCCCATGCTGATGGGTTGGTGAAAATGCCGCCGAATGTGCTCATCCACGGCTGCCAGGCGCTGGTAGGCGGGGTGGGTGTCGGCGGCTGACTGCAGGTCGACCGAGATGCCTACCAGGCCGATGATTGCGCCGTCGGGGTTGAGTAAAGGCCGCTTGTGGGTCAGGCACCAACCCGGTTCGCGGCTGCCGTACAGGTGCAGTTCGAGCTGGTCTTGCAGCACCAGGCCATCCTTGAGTACGCGACGGTCCTGCTCGGTGTAGCCGGGGCCCAGTTGTGCCGGAAAGACCTCGGCGCTGGTCTTGCCCAGCAAGGGTTGCAAACGCTTGAGGCCGCAGCGCTGGACCAGGGTGTTGTTGGCCAGCACGTAGCGGGCGTCGGCGTCCTTGATGAAGATCGCGGCATTGGGGATCGCGTCGAGGATCGGCAGCAGCAGGGAGACCCCGGCGAGCAGAGCCTCCAGGGTGGCGGGCCGGTGCTGGTCCAAGGACTGGTACAGGGTTGCCAGGGGGGGGGCGGTCATTGGGTTGATCTCTAATGGCTTTACTGGCCTCTTCGCAGCACAAGGCTGCTCCTACAGGGACCGCACTGCCTTGTAGGAGCAGCCTTGTGCTGCGAAGAGGCCGGCACTGGCACTGCATCTCCCAAGCCCTTATGCGGTATGGCTTTCAGCCTATCCACGAGCCCACCACCCCGCCACTACTTTTCTGCAACTGTGCCGATTTCGTCATCCACCCTGCAGAAAACCATCAAGAACCGATGCCCCGATCGGTCCACTCTATGCCCCACGCAAGCCGCCCAAGACCTACAAGAGCGCGGCCCAAAAAGCCGCACCTCGTGACATCAGACCTGCCTATCCAAAACCTACAAAAAGGCGCACCCATGTCAGGCAAATTCAAAAAACAGCTCTCATTGCTCGACCTCACCTTCATCGGCCTAGGCGCCATCTTCGGCTCTGGCTGGCTGTTCGCCGCCAGCCACGTCTCGGCCATCGCTGGCCCCGCCGGTATTCTGTCCTGGTTCCTCGGCGGTTTCGCCGTGCTGTTGCTGGGCATCGTCTACTGCGAGCTCGGCGCCGCCCTGCCCCGCGCCGGTGGCGTGGTGCGCTACCCGGTGTATTCCCACGGCCCGTTGCTTGGCTACCTGATGGGCTTCATCACGCTGATCGCGTTTTCCAGCCTGATCGCCATCGAAGTGGTCGCGTCACGGCAATACGCCGCGGCCTGGTTCCCCGAACTGACCAAGGCCGGGTCCAGTGACCCGAGCGTGCTCGGCTGGCTGGTGCAGTTCGCGCTGCTGGGGCTGTTCTTTCTGCTCAACTACCGCAGCGTCAAGACCTTCGCCAAAGCCAACAACCTGGTCAGCGTGTTCAAGTTCATCGTGCCGTTGCTGGTGATCGGCGTGCTGTTCACCTTCTTCAAACCGGCAAACTTCGAGGTCCAGGGCTTTGCGCCGTTCGGCCTGTCGGGTGTGGAAATGGCCGTCTCGGCGGGTGGCATCATCTTCGCCTACCTGGGGCTGACACCGATCATTTCGGTGGCCAGTGAAGTGAAGAACCCGCAGCGCACCATTCCAATCGCGCTGATCCTGTCGGTGCTGTTGTCCACTGCGATCTACGCCCTGCTGCAACTGGCCTTCCTCGGCAGCGTGCCAACCGAAATGCTGGCCAACGGCTGGGCCGGTGTGACCAAGGAACTCGCCCTGCCCTACCGCGACATCGCCCTGGCTTTGGGCGTGGGCTGGCTGGCCTACCTGGTGGTGGCCGACGCGGTCATCTCGCCAAGCGGTTGCGGCAACATCTACATGAACGCCACCCCGCGGGTGATCTATGGCTGGGCGCAGACCGGGACCTTCTTCAAAGTCTTCACCCGCATCGACGAGCAGTCCGGCATCCCCCGCCCGGCGCTGTGGCTGACCTTTGCCCTGTCGGTGTTCTGGACCCTGCCGTTCCCGTCCTGGGAAGCGCTGATCAACGTGGTCTCGGCGGCACTGGTACTGAGCTATGCCGTGGCCCCGGTCACCGTCGCCGCGCTGCGCCGCAACGCACCCGAGATGCCGCGCCCGTTCCGCGTCAAGGGCATGAGCGTGCTCGGCCCGCTGTCGTTCATCATCGCCGCGCTGATCGTCTACTGGTCGGGCTGGAACACCGTGTCGTGGCTGCTGGCCCTGCAAATCGTGATGTTCGTGCTTTACCTGCTGTGCGCCCGCTTCGTGCCAACCCAGCACCTGTCCATCGGCCAGCAAGTGCGCTCGTCGGCCTGGCTGATCGGTTTCTACGCCGTGACCATCCTGTTGTCTTGGCTGGGCAGCTTCGGCGGCCTGGGCGTGATCGGCCACCCGTTCGACACCGTGGTCGTGGCCGCCTGTGCCCTGGGCATCTACTACTGGGGCGCCGCGACCGGCGTGCCGGCGCACCTGGTGCGCCTGGATGGCGAAGACGAGAGCGAAGCCACCGCCGACACACACCTGGGCCACCGCCCTGCCGCTGTCGCCCCCTGACCTCGGCCACCATTCAAGGGACCTGCCCATGAAACACATTCACGTCATCGACTCGCATACCGGCGGCGAACCGACCCGCCTGGTGATGAAAGGCTTCCCACCGCTCAATGGCCGCACCATGGCCGAACAGCGCGACGAACTGCGCGAACTGCATGACCCCTGGCGCCGCGCCTGCCTGCTGGAGCCTCGTGGCAACGATGTGCTGGTCGGTGCACTGTATTGCCCGCCGGTCTCGGAAGACGCCACGTGCGGGGTGATCTTCTTCAACAACGCCGGCTACCTGAACATGTGCGGCCACGGCACCATCGGCCTGATCGCCTCGCTGCAGCACCTGGGGCTGATCGCGCCAGGTGTGCACAAGGTCGACACGCCGGTCGGCCAGGTGAGCGCCACCTTGCATGAAGACGGCGCGATCACCGTAGGCAACGTGCCTGCCTACCGCTATCGCCAACAGGTGCCGGTCGAGGTACCGGGCCATGGCGTGGTGCACGGCGATATCGCCTGGGGCGGCAACTGGTTCTTCCTGGTGTCCGAGCATGGCCAGCGCATCGAGCTGGACAACGTCGAAGCGCTCACCGACTACACCTGGGCGATGCTCAACGCCCTGCAGGCCCAGGGCATCACCGGCGAAAACGGCGAGCCGATCGACCATGTCGAGCTGTTTGCCGACGACCCCGCCGCCGACAGCCGCAACTTCGTCATGTGCCCCGGCAAGGCCTACGACCGCTCCCCTTGCGGCACGGGCACCAGCGCCAAGCTGGCCTGCCTGGCCGCCGACGGCAAGCTCGACGAGGGCCAGACCTGGGTCCAGGCGAGCATCACCGGCAGCCAGTTCCAGGGCCGCTACCAGCGCGAGGGCGAGCGTATTCGCCCGTTCATCACCGGCCGCGCCTACATGACCGCCGACAGCACCCTGCTGATCGACGAACAGGATCCTTTCGCCTGGGGCATCTGACCTGCCCAGGCCTTTTTATTCGCAACCCAGACTGAATACTGCAAGGAGTGACACCCATGAGCGACAACATCTTCACCGGCTGCATGCCTGCCCTGATGACCCCCTGCACCGCCGCCCGTAAACCGGACTTCGATGCCCTGGTACGCAAAGGCCGCGAGCTGATCGAAGCCGGCATGAGCGCCGTGGTGTACTGCGGCTCGATGGGCGACTGGCCGCTGCTGACCGAGGCCGAACGCCAGGAAGGCGTGGCGCGCCTGGTGGCTGCCGGCATCCCGACCATCGTCGGTACCGGCGCGGTGAATACCCGTGAAGCGGTTTCCCACGCGGCCCATGCCGCCGAAGTTGGCGCGGCCGGCCTGATGGTGATCCCGCGTGTACTGTCCCGCGGCGCTTCGTTGATTGCTCAAAAGCACCACTTCTCGGCCATCCTGGCCGCCGCGCCGAAACTGCCGGCAGTCATCTACAACAGCCCGTACTACGGCTTTGCCACCCGCGCCGACCTGTTCTTCGAGCTGCGCCGCGAGTACCCGAACCTGATCGGCTTCAAGGAATTTGGCGGTAGCGCCGACCTGCGCTACGCCGCCGAGCACATCACTTCCAAGGACGATGACGTGACCCTGATGGTCGGCGTCGACACCCAAGTAGTGCATGGCTTCGTCAACTGCAATGCCACCGGTGCCATCACCGGCATCGGCAACGCCCTGCCCCGTGAAGTGCTGCAACTGGTGAGCCTGAGCAAGCAGGCTGCCAAAGGTGATGCCAAGGCCCGGCGCCTGGCCCGCGAACTGGAAGCGGCGTTGGCGGTGTTGTCGTCGTTCGATGAAGGCTGCGACCTGGTGCTGTATTACAAGCACCTGATGGTGCTCAACGGCGACCGCGAGTACAGCCTGCACTTCAACGAGACCGACGCCCTGACCGATGCCCAGCGCAACTACGCCGAGCAGCAATACGCGCTGTTCCGCCAGTGGTACGCCAACTGGTCGGCCGAGCAGAACGTCGCCTGATCCTTGCCACAGGTAGTGCTCGATGACTCGGGCACCGCCGCTCTTCACTCCCGCATTACCAAGGACGCCCCCATGACCCTGACAGGCAACCTGCTGATTGGCCAAACGCCGGTAACCGGCAGCCGCGACGCCATCCGCGCCATCGACCCGGCCACCGGCCAAGCGCTCGAACCCGCCTACCTCGGCGGCACCGGCGAACACGTGGCCCAGGCCTGCGCACTGGCCTGGGCGGCGTTCGATGAATACCGCGAGACCTCGCTCGAACAACGGGCACACTTTCTTGAAACCATCGCCGAACAGATCGAGGCCCTGGGCGATGCACTGATCGACCGCGCCGTCGCCGAGACGGGCCTGCCCAAGGCACGCATCCAAGGCGAACGCGGCCGCACCTGCACGCAACTGCGCACGTTCGCCCGCGTGGTACGTGCCGGCGAATGGCTGGACGTGCGGGTCGACAATGCCCTGCCCGAGCGCCAGCCCCTGCCGCGCCCCGACCTGCGCCAGCGCCAGGTGGCCCTGGGGCCGGTGGCGGTGTTTGGCGCCAGCAACTTCCCCCTGGCCTTCTCGGTGGCCGGCGGCGACACGGCTTCGGCACTGGCCGCGGGTTGCCCGGTGGTGGTCAAGGCCCACGGCGCC
The DNA here is from genome assembly GCF_024748985.1 of Pseudomonas sp. B21-031. Lineage (NCBI taxonomy): Bacteria > Pseudomonadati > Pseudomonadota > Gammaproteobacteria > Pseudomonadales > Pseudomonadaceae > Pseudomonas > Pseudomonas sp. B21-031. The sequence continues at coordinate 4,519,596 of NZ_CP087181.1, forward strand.
CACCCTGGCACCAGCGAGCTGGTGGGCCGGGCGGTGGCTGACGCCGTGAAGCACTGTGGCCTGCCTGAAGGCGTGTTCTCGCTGTTGTACGGCGCGGGCCGTGAAGTGGGCATCGCCCTGGTCAGCGACCCGCGCATCAAGGCCGTCGGTTTTACCGGCTCGCGCAGCGGCGGCATCGCCCTGTGCCACGCGGCGCAGGCCCGCCCAGAGCCTATCCCGGTGTACGCCGAGATGAGTTCGATCAACCCGGTGTTCCTGTTTGACGCCGCCCTGCAGCGTCGCGGCGAAGCACTGGCGCAAGGGTTCGTCGCTTCGCTGACCCAAGGCGCCGGGCAGTTCTGCACCAACCCTGGCCTGGTGATCGCCCGGCAAGGGCCGGCCCTGCAACGCTTCGTCGACGCCGCCAGCGAGCAGGTGCAACGTGCAGCCGCACAAACCATGCTCACCCCCGGTATTTTCAGCGCTTATGAAACGGGCGTTGGCGCATTGGCCGAGAACAGCAACGCCGAAGTCGCCGCCAGCGGTCAACCGGCGCATGGCCCTAACCAGTGCCAGGCCCAGTTGTTCGTGACCCAGGCCAGCGCGTTTCTGACCGACCCGGCGCTGCAAGCCGAGGTCTTCGGCGCTGCCTCACTGGTGGTAGCGTGCGACAGCGACGCGCAGGTGCGCCAGGTTGCCGAGCACCTGGAAGGCCAACTGACCGCGACGCTACAACTGGACGAGGCCGACATCGACAGTGCCCGCGCCCTGTTGCCGACCTTGGAACGCAAGGCCGGGCGCATCCTGGTCAACGGGTGGCCGACCGGGGTCGAGGTGTGCGATGCGATGGTCCATGGCGGGCCATTCCCGGCTACTTCCGATGCCCGCACCACGTCGGTGGGCACCGCGGCGATCCTGCGCTTCCTGCGCCCGGTGTGCTACCAGGACTTCCCAGACGGGCTGCTGCCAGAGGCCTTGCGCCACGGCAACCCGCTGCAACTGCGCCGGTTGCTCGACGGCAAGCGGGAAGGCTGAACCATGGTCGAGCCGCTCAACGCTGCTGAAACTGATATCGCGGTGGTCGGCGCCGGCATCGTCGGCGTCGCCTGTGCCCTGCAGTTGGCAAGGCAAGGCCGTCGGGTGCTGCTGATCGACCGCGAGCCACCTGGCCACGGCGCCTCATTCGGCAACGCCGGGCACCTGGCCACCGAGCAGGTGTTCCCGATTGCCGACTTGTCGATTCTCAAGCGCCTGCCCAGCATGCTGATGGACCCGATGGGCCCGCTGCGCCTGGACTGGAAGTACCTGCCCAAGGCCATGCCCTGGTTCACCCGCTTGCTGCTCAACCTGCGGCCGGCGCCGTTTCAGCGCAGCGTGGCTGGCATCCGTGCGCTGAACGAAGGCAGCCTGGCGGCCTGGCAGCGGTTGTTAGGCTCGATTGGGCGCAGCGACCTGTTCAAGGAAGAGGGGTCGTTGCTGGTGTTCGAACGCAACGAATCGCGCCAGGCACTGGCGGCCTTGCAGGCGCGCATGCAACAGCAGGCGGTGCCGGCAGAGTACTGGTCGGCCGACAGCGTATGGGCAGCGGCGCCTCAGCTGAGCCGCTCGATCCTGGGCGGGCTGTTTTTCCCCCGTACCGGGCATTTCATCGACCCGTACCGCGTGGTCTGCGAGCTGTTCGAAGCGGCCAAGGCCAGTGGGGTTCGCTTCGTCCGGGCGCACGTCGACGGTGGGCACCTGCACGGCAGCGGCGTCAGCCTGGCCAGCGACCAAGGCACGTTCACTGCACGCCAGGTGCTGATCAGTTGCGGCGCGCATTCGGCGAAACTCACTGCGGCCCTTACCGGCAAGCGGGTGCCGCTGGACACCGAACGTGGCTACCACCTGATGTTGCCGGGTGAACATCAACGGCTGCCCTTTGCCGTCACCTCGCTGGAGCGCAAGTTCATCATGACGCCGATGGCCGACGGGTTACGGCTGGCCGGCACGGTGGAATTCGCCGGGCTCGATGCGCCGCCAAGCATGCAACGGGCATGGCAGCTGCACCGGCTGAGCAAGGGCTTGTTCCAGCAAGATCTCGATGCCGAAGGGGCGACGCCGTGGATGGGCTTCAGGCCGTCGTTGCCGGATTCATTGCCGGTGATCGACCAGGTGTGCGAGGGTCGGGTGATGCTTGCGTTCGGGCATCAGCACCTGGGGTTGACTCAGGCGGCGGTGACGGCCGAATGGGTGGGGCGGCTGGCCAACCAGCAAAGAAGGCCGCAGATGGAGGCCTATCGGTTGGATCGGTTTTGAAGCCTGGGGCCGCTTTGCGGCCCAATCGCCGGCAAGCCGGCTCCCACAGAGGCCGGCATGCGCACTACCTGTGGGAGCCGGCTTGCCGGCGATTGGGCTGCGCAGCAGCCCCCTGCATCACTCAGCGATAACGCTCAAGCCAGTGCGCATAAGGCGCCGGCAGGGTCCACGACGCTTTATCCACCCCCAACTCCTTGGCCGCGAAGTACGCCCAGTGCGGGTCCGCCAGGTGCGCACGCCCTACCGACACCAGGTCGAGCTGATTGGCTTTCAGCGCGCCTTCCGCTAGCTGCGGTGTACCAAAGCCCCACGCCGACGTCACCGGCAGGCCTGCCTCGCGGCGCACGCGCTCGGCAATCGGCCCCATGAACGCTGGGCCCCACGGGATGTTCGTCTCAGGGATGGTGAACCCGACGCTGACACTCAGCAGGTCCAGGCCACCGGCTTTGAACATCCGGGCCAACTCGATGGACTCGTCCAAGGTCTGCTCATCGCGGCCGTCATATTCCAGCACACCAAAGCGGGCGGTCAGCGGCAGGTTCTCCGGCCACACCTCACGCACGGCTGCCAGGGTTTCCAGCAAGAAGCGGCTGCGGTTCTCGAAGCTGCCACCGTAGGCGTCGGTACGCTGGTTGGAATGCTCGGAGAAGAAGCTTTGGCCCAGGTAACCGTGGGCAAAGTGCAGTTCGATCCACTCAAAGCCCGCCTCGTGCGCACGGCGGGCGGCATCGACGAAGTCCTGCTTGACCCGGGCAATGTCGTCCAAGGTCATTTCGCGCGGTATTTTCGGCAAGTGAGCGCCGAAGGCGATGGCCGAGGGGGCGATGGTCTCCCAGCCGCGGGCATCGTCGGCGGCGATGTGGTCGTCCCCTTCCCACGGGCGGTTGGCGCTGGCCTTGCGCCCGGCATGGGCAATCTGGATGCCCGGCACTGAGCCTGCTGCTTTGATCGCCTGCACCATCGGCACGAACGCCTGGGCATGGGCGTCGCTCCAGATACCGGCGCAGCCGGGGGTAATGCGCCCTTCTGGCGCGACCGCAGTGGCTTCGACCACCACCAGGCCGGCACCACCTCGGGCCAAGCCGGCCAGGTGGACGTGGTGCCAATCATTGACCATGCCGTCCTCGGCCATGTACTGGCACATGGGCGGAATGGCGATGCGGTTGCGCAGGGTGACGTCTTTGAGGGTATAGGGTTCGAACAATGCGGACATGAGGGACTCCGGGTTCATCTGAATACGATAGTTCGATCATAATCGAACTATGGCAATAATTGAAAGGCCCGTTATCATGTCGACCATGCGAGCCTACAAACATCCCAACCCTGAAGACCTGATCCTCGAGCGCCTGCTTTACGCCTTGAGCGACCCCGTACGCATGGAGATCGTGCGCCACTTGGCGGGCGTGGCGGAGGCCAGCTGCGGCGAGCTGGACGGCGGCCGGCCGAAGTCGAGCATGTCACACCATTTTCGCGTGTTGCGCGATGCGGGGTTGGTGCATACGCGTAATGTCGGCACGACCCACATGAACTCGCTGCGCAGCGAAATGCTCGACGAACGGTTCCCTGGGTTACTGGCGTGCATTCTGCGGCAGCAGTGATTCCTGCCCGCGAAGAGGCCCGCACCACCAGCATCAAGTCTGTTCCTTACGCAGTGCAAACCTGCACACCTGCCCTCCCCTCAGCATGCATTCTTCATGGCTGACCTCGGCGCCCCCCAACGTCCCGATCAGCGCCAGGTCCAGCTCACACACCACCGGGTGCGCCTTGGCCAGGTGATGGAACACGCAATTGTGCGCGACGATCTGCGGCTCACCGGCTGAGCGAAAGAACACCTCTGCCTCATACCCGGCCGTGTTCATGTGCTGAACGATGCGCGCCTCATCCACCACCTGCCGCTCCAGGTCTGCCGCCAGCTTGCGCCCCAACTGGCGCATCAGCACCTGCAGGGCGTCATGGCCGATGATGCCGGCCACTTCAGCGATCAACAGATTGGCCAACAGCGGATACTGCCGCGGGAACAACTCGCGGGCATGCTCAGTGAGCTGGTGCAGTTGCTCCGGACGGCGCCCGGTAGGCCGGGTGGCACCGCGCATCACCAGGCCGTCACGCTCCAGTGCGGCCAGGTGCTGACGCACGGCGGTACGGGTGATGGCCAGGGCCTGCGCCAGGTCGTCGATGCTCATGCCAGCCGGCTGATGCAGCAACGCGTGGAGCAGGTCCTGTTGGGTACGGCCAAGCCCTTCGAGCATCAGAACTTGTCCGGGAACTGCTTGACCAGCGCCGCCGTCAAGGCGTCCGCCAGTGCCAGGATATGCTCGCGCATCATCCCCCAGGTGCGTGCTTCACCGGCATAGTCGCCAGTGGCAAGCTGGTCGATCTGCGCAATATGATGGCCGCCATGGGCGCCGAGCATCGTGATCAGGGTCTGCTCGGGCAGGTTGGGGTTGGCCTTGGCCAGGAACGCGGCAAGCGCCTTGGCGTTGCTGGTCAGGTCATCGACAGCGGCCTGCTGGCCTTGCTTGTCCTTGCCGACGGTGGCGTCACTGTAATGCTTGATAGCGCCCCAGTGGCCGGCGAGCAGCTTGAGCAACTGGTCGGCTGCCGTCTGGCCGTACAACGGCGCAATGCTATTGGCGATGCGGGTGGCATCGGCGACCACTTCGTTGGCGGCGACTTCGGCTTGCTTGGCATTGCCGGCCTGGTTGGCCACGGCGTAATTGCGGACCCAAAATATGTGCTCGACCCACAGGTCGCGCAGGGCCAGGCGCGTGGTCAGTGCACCGGCTTGGGCAGGTTTGGCGGCGGGGGTAGCGGTTGCGTAACTCTGGCTCCATGCCGGCTGCGCACACAGGGCTAACAGCAGTAAGGCAGCAATCTTGAGGTTCATGACGGCACCCTCCTGGAGGGGATCGACTGACAAGATTAATTTAAGCATCAAAATATGTTTTTATTGGCTCCCGCCAGGGTTTCCGATCAGCGGCTTTGCCCGGAAACAAAAAAGCCACGAGGTCACCCCCGTGGCTTTCGTTCACAACAGTGTCGCTTACAGCGCCATGTCGTTCTCAGGCTTGCTTTCAACCGCTTTGCCTGGCGCAGCACCGAAGTCGACGCTGGCATCGATCACGGGCGGCTTCTCCAGCTGCAGCACTTCAGCGGTGTAGTTCCACTCTTTCTGCGTGGCGGCTGCCGAATCATTCAGCTTGGTACCGTAGCTCGGCACGATCTCTTTGATCTTGGCTTGCCACTCAGGCGTCGCCACCTTCTCTTTGAACACGGTTTCGAGCACGTTCAGCATGATCGGCGCAGCAGTCGAAGCACCTGGCGAGGCACCCAGCAGGCCGGCAATGGTGCGGTCCTCGGAGGCCACGACTTCGGTGCCCAGCTTCAGCACGCCGCCTTTTTCGGCATCACGCTTGATGATCTGCACGCGCTGGCCGGCCTGCCACAGGCGCCAGTCTTCTTTCTTGGCGTTCGGGAAGTAGGTGCGCAGGGCTTCGAAGCGGTCGTCGTCAGACAGCATCAGCTGGCCCGCGAGGTACTCGACCAGCGGGTACTGTTCGATACCGACCTTGGTCATCGGCCACACGTTGTGCAGCGTGGTGCTGCCCAGCAGGTCGAGGTACGAGCCGTTCTTCAGGAACTTGGTCGAGAAGGTCGCGAATGGCCCGAACAGGATCACGCGCTTGCCGTCCAGCACGCGGGTGTCCAGGTGCGGTACCGACATGGGTGGCGCGCCGGTCGAGGCGATGCCGTAGGCCTTGGCCATGTGCTGCATGGCAACGGTTGGGTTCTCGGTCACCAGGAACGAGCCGCCCACCGGGAAGCCGGCGTATTCCTTGGCCTCAGGGATGCCCGACTTCTGCAGCAGCTTCAGCGCGCCGCCGCCGGCACCGATGAACAGGAACTTGGCGTCGGTGGCCGATTCGGTACCGTCCTTCAGGTTCTTGTACTCGACGTGCCAGGAGCCGTCCTTGTTGCGGGTGATGTCCTGCACTTCGCTGGACAGCTTCAGGTCGAACTTGTCCTGGGTCTTCAGGTGGCCAACGAACTGGCGGGTGATCTCGCCGAAGTTGACGTCGGTGCCGATCGGCGTCCAGGTCACGGCCAGCTTCTGGTTAGGGTCGCGGCCTTCCATCATCAGCGGGACCCACTTGGCGATCTGCGCGTGGTCCTCGGAGTACTGCATCGGGCGGAACAGCGGGCTGGCCTGCAGCGCGTCATAACGCTTCTTGAGGAACTTGATGTTGTCATCGCCCCAGACGAAGCTCATGTGCGGGGTGCTATTGATGAACGAATGCGGGTTCTTCAGCACGCCCTGACGCACCTGCCACGACCAGAACTGGCGAGAGATCTGGAAGGCTTCGTTGATTTCGATGGCCTTGGTGATGTTGACGTTGCCGTCTTTGTCTTCCGGGGTGTAGTTCAGCTCGGCCAGCGCGGAGTGGCCGGTACCGGCGTTGTTCCAGCCGTTGGAGCTTTCTTCGGCGACGCCGTCCAGGCGCTCGACCATTTCCATCGACCAGCTCGGCTCCAGCTCATGCAGCCAGACCGCCAGGGTGGAGCTCATGATGCCGCCACCGACCAGCAGCACGTCGACTTTCTTGGTTTCTACCGCGTGCGCTTGCATGACGCTCGCCGCGACAGCCAGACCCAGCAAGGTCTTGCCAGCTTTCTTGAACATTGATCAATCCCAATGGTTAGCACGTAAGGGAGGCCTAGGCGGGGCCTCGTGTCGTTCTGTCCTTCAGCGCGCGCTTGTTATTGATCATTGGAGTCAGCAGCCAAGAGAAACAGTGAACGCCCAGCCGATGGTCGAATTGACCCACCATCGCTGAAACGTTTTTCCGATTGTATCTGAATTGCCAGCACAAACAAATTGAGGGGCCGCGCGTCAAGGCGACAGGTTGTCCCAGCCACGCGGGAATATTCGACAGCGATTGCAGTATTCTTCCGTCACCCCTACTATTGCGATCATTTCTCATTCGCACCAGTACGCGCTCGCGCCGGATGCCGCCGTGGTTTCGATACCTGAGTTGAACACCTCGATCCATGCCCTGTACCACAGCCATTCGCGCTGGTTGCTTGGCTTTTTGTACCGGCGCCTGGGCAGCCGTTGCGATGCTGCCGACCTGGTTCAGGACACGTTCCTGCGCATCCTCAACCGCCCGCGCCAGTTCGACGGGGAGCGCGCTGAACGCTCCTACCTGGCCACCATCGCCCGTGGCCTATGCGTGGACCACTGGCGGCGCCAGCGGCTGGAGCATGCCTGGCTGCAACAGCTGGCGTTGCAGCCCGAAGCCGTGCAGCCCTCCCCCGAGCAGCGAGCGATCATCGTCGAAACCCTGCACGAGGTGGACGCGATGCTGCTGCGCTTGCCCGGCAAGGTGCGCCAGGCGTTTCTGCTGGCACAAATCGATGGCCTGGCCTACCGCGATATCGCCGCGCACATTGGCGTCAGCGAACGCATGATCAAGAAGTACCTGGCGCAGGCCTTTTTGCACTGCGCCATCCTTGAAGCCGAACTCGACGGCGTGCTGGTGGAATGACGCCATGAGCACACCCACGCAGAAACTCAGCCACGCCAGTTTGCAGGAAGCCGCGCACTGGTACGTGCAACTGCAAGACGAGGACGCCAGCCCGCAGGTGCGCCACCAGTGGCAACACTGGCTCGACCAGCACGGCGACCACCGCGCAGCCTGGCACTACGTGCAACGTGTCGGCCAGCGCTTCGCGCCTTTGCAGGCCGAAGGCGCTGCCGCGGGCCGGGCCCTGCGCGAGCACGACCCGCGCCGCTTCAGCCGGCGCACCGGGCTCAAGACGTTGCTGGTGCTCGGCGCCAGCTCGCTGCTCGGCTGGCAGGCCTGGCGGGGTGCGCCATTGCCGGGCTGGGGTGCCGACTTTACCACCGGCATTGGCGAAACCCGGCAAACCCGCCTGGCCGACGGCAGCCAGCTGTGGCTGGGCGCCCAGAGCGCAGTGGACCTGGAGTTCTCGGCGCTGAGCCGCGTGCTCACGTTGCGTTTTGGCGAAATCCTGGTAGAAACCGCCGCCGACCCGCGCCGGCCATTTTTTGTCGACACCGCGCAAGGGCGCATACAAGCCCTGGGTACCCGTTTTGCGGTGTGCCAGCAGGGCGGGACCACGCGGCTGGACGTGTACGCCGGTGCGGTCGAAGTGTGCACTGCGCAACGGGCCGAGCGCCTTATCGTCCAGGCCGGGCAGCAGGTGGTCTTCACCGCCCAGGGCATCAGCGCGCCGCGCCCGGCGCAAAGCGCGGGCGAGTCGTGGATTCATCAGCGCCTGAATGCCGAGGACATGCCCCTGGCGCAGCTGTTGCAGACGCTGGGCCGCTATCGCCATGGCCACCTGGGCTGGCACCCGTCGGTGGCACAGCTGTCGGTGATGGGGGCTTTTCCGCTCAACGATACCGACCGCGCACTCGACCTGCTGCAGGCGGCGCTGCCGGTTCGCGTGCAAAGGCTGACGCCCTGGTGGGTGAGCGTCGAGCCGGCGTGAAGAGTGGGGCTGATGGGTGGTTGCCGATAGGTTTGCGGCGCTCGATTTCACAGGCGCTACAAAAACAACGCCATACACCCCCAAAGTCCTCATGCAAAAAAAACGCACCCACCGGTTCCCTTTTCCCAATCTCGTTCGGTTAACCCCTCACAACCTTCCTCAACTGACCGTATCGACCTCAGGGACCAGCATGCCGACGCCCCTCCACCCCGCCTTTCGCCTGGCGCTTGCCGCCCCGCTTTCCCTTTGTGCCGCTGCACCGCTGATGCTGCCGGCGACCTTGGCGTACGCCGAACAAGCGATCAATGCCGAGACTGCCTTCAACATCGCCCCCGGCTCGCTGACCAGCGCCCTCAACCAGTTCAGTAGCCAGGCCGGCATCTACCTGGCCGGCAGCAACGCATTGGCCGCCGGTAAAACCAGCCAGGGCCTGCAAGGCCGCTACAGCGTCACCCAAGGGCTGGCCCGCCTGCTGCAAGGCAGCGGCCTGCAGGCTGTACCGCAAGGCAGCAGCGGCTATGTGCTGCAACCGGTCGAAGACGGCAACGCTTTACAACTGGATGCCACCGCCATCAACGCCGCCACCCTGGCCGTCAGCAATGGCCAGGGCGACACGGGCTACCGTGCGGTCTCCAGCGCCACGGCCAGCAAGACCAGCAGCGCCCTGGCCGACACCCCGCGCTCGGTCTCGGTGGTGACGCGCCAGCGCATGGACGACCAGCAATCGCAGACCCTCACCGAAGTGCTCGGCTATGTACCGGGCATCTTCTCCCCACCCTTTGCCGGTGGTGACGGCCAGGCCGGCGACCTGTTCTTCATCCGTGGCTTCAACGCCACCGACTATGGCTACGGCTTGCTGCGCGATGGCCTGCGGGTGCAAGGCAACCGCTACGACACCAGCAGCGAGCCCTATGGCCTCGAGCGCGTGGAAGTGTTCCGCGGCCCGACCTCGATCCTGTACGGCGAGAACGCCCCTGGTGGCGTGGTCAACCTGGTCAGCAAACGGCCGACCGCCGAGGCCCGCGGCGAAGTGCAGCTGAGCTATGGCTCGCACAACCGCCGCCAGCTGGGTGTCGACGTCTCCGGCCCATTGAACGATGAAGGCAATGTGCTTGGCCGCCTGGTAATGATGGGCCGCAACGCCGATACCCAGGTCGATCACCAGCCTGATGACCGCCTCTACATCGCCCCGTCGCTGACCCTGAACTTCGACGAGTTCAACAGCCTGACCGTACTGGCCACCTACCAGCGCGACCGCACCTTGATGGAGCTGGGCTACCCCGCAGCCGGCACCTTGCTGCACAACCCCAACGGCAAGATCGACAAGGACCAGCTATCCGGTAACCCGGACTGGGACAACTTCGAACGCGAAACCTGGAGCCTGGGCTATGAGTTCAGCCACCGCTTCAACGACACCTGGCAGTTCCGCCAGAATTCGCGCTACATGCAGTCGCGCATCGACCGCCAGGAAATGTGGCCAGGCAGCCTGAACAACGGCGGCTTCGGCACCACCTTGGGCAACACTGCCTACGACCGCTACAACAAGTCCATCGCCTACTCGCTGGACAACCAGTTCGAAGGCCACTTCATCAGCGGCGCGTTCGACCATACCTTCCTGGTAGGTGCAAGCCTGGACCGCACCTCGTTCAACCAGGATTGGGACGCCGGCAACGGCGGCACCATCAACGTGTTCAATCCGGTCTGGAACGGCAAACCAAGCACGCCCCTGCATGTGCAGAACGCCTTGCTCGATCAAACCATGTACGGCCTCTACAGCCAGCTGCAAACCAAGGTCGACAACTGGGTGTTGCTGCTCGGCGGGCGCCTGGACCGGGTCAACAGCCAGTTCCGCAACAAGGTCGGCAACCCGCCAGTCGACATGGACAGCTGGGACAGCAAGTTCACCTGGCAGACCGGCGTTATGTACCAGTTCGAAAACGGCCTGTCGCCGTACTTCAGCTATTCCACCGCCTTTGCCCCCACCCAGCAGACCGAGAGCAAGAGCGGCCCGCTGGACCCGACCACCAGCGAACAGTACGAAGTGGGTATCAAGTACGAGCCCAAGGGCTGGAACACCGCCTTTACCGCGTCGGTGTACGACCTGCGCAAGAAGGACGATGTGTTGTTCGACTCAAGCGTCGGCGACTACCGCCAGATCGGCGCCAGCCGCGCCAAGGGTGTGGAACTGGAGCTCAACAGCGACCTGAGCGAAAACCTCAACCTCACCGCGGCCTACACCTACACCGATTCGCGCATTACCAAGGACGTGGCGGGTTCGCTGTATGAAGATCACCAGATGACCGGCGTGCCGCGCAACCAGGCATCGGTGTGGAGCACCTACCGTTTTCGTGACGGGCTGTTGAAGGGGCTTGAGATTGGCGGTGGCGTGCGTCACTTCGACAGCACCTTCGCTTATACCCCGGCGAGCCTGTACGGCAAGCTCGATACCGGTGATGTCACGCTGGTAGATGCCAAGGTGGGGTATACCTTCGACGAAAACTGGTCGGTCGAGGTCAATGCCCGCAACCTGTTCGACAAAGAGTATGTAGCAGGCTGCAACAACGCCGGGCGTTGCTACTGGGGTGAAGAGCGGACCTTGCTCGGTACCGTTTCGTTGCGCTGGTGACCCCTTAAACAAAAGACCCCGGGCATCTGCATGACCGGGGTCCTTGGATCACGCCGCAAGCGTCGCGATCAGGGTATCGCCAAGATTACTGCGGCTGAGGCAGTTTATCGATCGGGCCGCAGCCACCGATGACCTTGGAGATGGAAACCGAAGGGTGGAACAGGTAGTCGTACGAGCAGTTCTTCTGCTGGTTGTAGACTTGACCAGTGCAGCCGGACAGCAGGGCAACGCCCGAAACGACAGCAACGGCAACAGTGGCTTTCAACAGCTTTTTCATACTAAGTCCTTTAAATGAATCGTCGGCCATCGTACTGATGGCGCCCGGATCATACAGAACCAAGGCATTGGATCCAAGTCGCACAGGCTGCGATGTAAGAATGCGTCGCATACTTGTAGCATTAATGGACAGTTGAAAAGTAAGCCGCCGGGGAAGATAGTCTGTAGTTCTGCCTTGCACCTGCACTATTACAGGAGTTCCCCCCCATGCTGGGTGTTACCGACTACGGCGCCTTCGTCATCGCCTTCATCATCGTCCTGGCAATCCCTGGCCCGGGCAACTTTGCCTTGATCACGGCCACGGGCAAGGGTGGCATCAAGGCCGGCTTGGCGGCGACCTTCGGGGTAATCCTGGGTGACCAGGTGCTGCTGTGGCTGGCCGTGGCTGGCGTTGCCACCTTACTTGCCGCCTACCCTGCCGCCTTCCACGTGGTGCAATGGGCGGGTGCTGCGTACCTGGCCTACCTGGGCCTGCGCATGGCGCTGAGCAAACCCGGCGGCGCCCCGCGTGCAAGCCGCATGGACAACGGCCACTACTTGCGCCAGACGATGATGATCACCTTGCTCAACCCCAAGGCGATCATGTTCTACATGGCGTTTTTCCCGCTGTTCGTCGACCCGGTGAAGCACCAGGGGTTGCTGACCTTTGGCTTTCTGGCGGCGACCGTGGCGGTGGTGACGTTCCTGTATGGGCTGATTGCGGTGGTGTTGACCCACCAGCTGGCCGAACGCATGCGCGCGAATCCACGGATTGCCAACCTGTTCGAGCGGTTGGCGGGGGTTTGCCTGGTTGGGTTCGGGATCAAGCTGGCGGCGATGCGCTGATTCGAGATTTCCGGGGCTGCTGCGCAGCCCATCGCAGGCAAGCCAGCTCCTACAGGTACTGCATTGCCTTCAAGGCTTGCGCTGTACCTGTAGGAGCTGGCTTGCCTGCGATGGGCCGCAAAGCGGCCCCAGGTTTACCCAAAACGCATAAACAACAGAAGAGCGCAGTTGTCATTTCTTGAACTGTAAAGGATGGCGAATCAGCCATCCGCCCTACAGCTAACCTTCAGTTTTTTCCCCTATCTTGTAGTCCATTTCCCAAACATACTCACGATCCGCTCAAACTGTTGCGAGTGCTTGGGTCGCGCTCTAGTCTCGCCCAGTCGTTGCCAAATCAACGACTGGCTTTGACAGGCCGACAACCCAAGTTTCCGTTGCAGCGCTTCATGGCGGCTGTACATAGGGCACATTCGTGTGCGCCGGATTGCTTGGGTACCGGTCTGTCAACCTGTGTATAGCTGTCTCCATTCGTTTGACAGCGTTGCCAGGCAGCTCCACTTACCCAAGGAGCTTTCATGCGCAAGATAGTCCCCGATCCGCCCTACTCCCTCGCACATCCCCCCAGCGCCGCGCACGGTGGATTGAACGTTCGAGTAGCTGCGTAGCCAGGCCCGGCCCCTTCGCGGGCAAGCCCACAGGGCTCTTCTCCATACCTGTGGGAGCGGGTTCACCCGCGAAGAGGCCAGGCCCGGCACTAAAGATTCCAGGGAGTTAAATGACGACTACAGCCACCCCAAAGCCGCCCACCACTGTCGGCCTGACAACGTTCTACCAAGGCGAAAACCAAACCCACCCACTCTTTCGCATCGAGCCAGGCATCTGCTGCCAAAGCGCCCGCGAACAGGCATCCGAGCTGATGGGCTATGTACGCGACATGACCCTGACAGGGTTAATGGAGGGCGATCAGAAGTTGATCTGGGCTTCGCATTACCTGAGCGCGATGGCCAAAGCGCTGCTTGATGATGCGGAACTGGGGATGATGAAGCATTAAGGCCAAACAACGAAAAAGCCCCTGAAAACTCATCGTTTTCAGGGGCTTCATCTACCACATGTATGGCGGAGAGATAGGGATTTGAACCCGCCCGACGCACTCAATAGGCCGCCGCAGGCCAGCATAACCGGCTACTATGACGTTGGCGGATGGCCGGCTTAGGTCTGAGACGCCCTAGAATTTGCCCTAAATTTGCCCTAAGAACTCTCGCACCTGGAGCATGCTCATGGATGAACAAGCCTCGACCACAGCCGACACCCTTGAGCTGTTGCTTCTGAACCAGGTTGCTATCAGAGCAGCGCTGGAGGAGCTTTCGCTGTGGGTGAGCCATCGCGGCTCAGTCGATATTCATGAAAACGTAATGGCCGCCCTGACGACCCTCGATATCCATGCTGAGGCGATTTCAACTGGGATTGCACGCCTGAGGGCTTGAGCGGCCACTCTCCTGACGGGCGTAAACGCTCTCGACTTACCAAAACCACACCTGAGCAGCGCCGATGATGGATTGGGATGTTTTTCTCCAACTCACTGATTTCGCTTACATAAAATCTTTAGTGAAATTCTCGTACCAATTCTGTCCCAATCTCAAGTTTCTCCCCCTTACCCTTTCTCGGCCCCTTGCCGCTGTGGCGGAGGGTCAAGTCAGGGATGTCTACTGCGGGATCTATCGCATCGAGCGAAATGCAAAAACTACCTCCTCTCGCGATAGGAAAGCTGGCTCATTCCTGAACGAAATTTTCTCAGCTAAATCCTCACTTCTAGAATCTAGCTGCCCATGCATCGTCGGCGGGCTAGACAAGGCTTAAATCGCGAGATACCTTAAGGTCATAATGGCAAAAAACCATCAAAAAACTCATACATGCTGATATCTAGAGGGAACTAAATATTTTGAAAACTCTATCAATCCAACCCTCCCTATATTTAAGCTTTGTTAAAAAAGCCGCTCAACCCGCCTCTAACTTACAGTCAATAAGCCCAAAAGAATGATTACCTCACTATCACTCAAGCATTTCAAGTCTGTGTCCAACAACCACCCCATACAATTTAAAAATCTTTCTGTAATCTGTGGCTCCAACAGTTCCGGCAAAAGCTCGATTCTTCAGTCCATCCTAATGCTGAGTCAAACATTTTCCTCTAGATACTTGAAAAAAACCGTTTCACTCAACGGAAAACTAGTTCGACTTGGCTCCTTTACAGATATATTAAACCACACCTGCAAGACTGACGAAAGATTTATAGACATAGCGATTGAACTACAGTTCAGCAAAAACTCACAATCGTGGCTATCAACTAAAAAACTTTCTTTGAAGTACACCTTCGCAAACATAAGCGACAACAACAAAAAGTTCGAAGGCGAGTTCCACCCAGAAATTATTCGCGGCGAAATCGCTCTAGGCCAAAGCTCTGGCGGCAACTACGATGAGTATATAAAATTTTCATCACAAGAGCCAGGTCGTACCAACCCTGAGCTATTTTCAGTCCTAGACTTAGAATCTGCAAACAAATCAGAAATCGCCAAAGAACACCCCGACTACAAGATCGAAGGGGTATCACGACAAGATCTAATTCCTAACATACTACACCTAAATTACGACCTAACAAAAAAACTCAGCCAGACCCTTGTACCCTTCCTCATTGGCACACCGAATTATTTGAAAACAGTTAAAGAGGATGATCAAAAAAGTCTGGAAACCTCAGAAATCCCTAAAGCCTTATTAGATAAGATCAAATCAATGATAAGCGCTGAAATTGAAGACCAGACTAAAAACTTTAAAATACCCGAAGAGATAATCAATCTTCTCGATGCCAGTCAGAAGGTTGTAGACCGTGAACACATTCGCAAGGTACTCGCAGAGCAGGCAATTAGTCTTGCGCCTGATTTGATCTCAATCCCCCCACTTTCCGAAAGCCTGAACATCATCGAGTGGCGGGCAATGATAGCTCGCCTTTCTGAGAAAGAGCGTAAAGCACTTTTCGATTTCCTGATTCGCAACAGAGACACTATTCAGGGCGTGTGGTATGCGAACATGAAGAAAACGCGCGCAAAAGCCACATACGAAATTAGTGCACTGGAACACCTAAATCTTTTCGGCTCTTTCATAATTCCACGACACATCAAATACCTTGGACCATTAAGAAACGAACCGCAGGCGATGTATCAGGCCTTTGACCTGTCTGAGCCAACGCTGGTCGGCCTTAAAGGGGAAAATACTGCAGCGGTACTCCACATAAATAAAGGTGTAAAAATACACTATACCCTGGCAGTAGAAACAGCTGACAATAAAATAGATTTTATAAAAAAATTTGACACACTAGGCGTAGCCTGCACGGAGTGGCTCACTTATCTTGGAGTGGTGACTGAATTCCAGACCTCAGACAAAGGAAAACTGGGTTATGAAATTTTAGTTAAGACAACCACCGATGATAGATTACAAGATCTAACCCACGTCGGCGTAGGTGTGAGTCAGATTCTTCCAATTGTCGTGATGGCCTTGCTTTCTGAGGATGACGACATTCTAATTTTCGAACAACCCGAACTCCATCTCCATCCCAAAGTCCAATCCCGTCTCACAGATTTTTTCTTAGCGATATCAAGCGGTGCAAAACAGTGTCTAATTGAGACACACAGTGAATATGTGATCAACCGTTTACGTCTCAGAATCGCTCAAAGTCGCAATGAAAATTTACGTGCCAATACAAATGTAATTTTTGTCGGGAAGAAAGAAAAAAATTCGGAATTCCAATCTGTTGACATTACATCATTCGGTTCGATCATCGATTGGCCAGAAGACTTTTTCGACCAGACAGACAAAGAAGTCGAGAACATCCTCCTCGAAGCAGTGGCTAAAAAAAGAGAAATTAAAAACCTTAGCAACTTGAAGGCTGAATGAGCATGCAGGTTATAGTGAGCTGTGATTATTTAGTCTCACCTGCTTTTTGCGACAGCAGCATGCTTTCGGAAAAAGTTAGCGACCTCATTGCCATAAAAAGAGAACTAGATGATGGCGGGAATAAGGTTATTATTGAGAGTGACTCCCTAGCTAAGTTAAGCGAACTAGAACTTTATCCTTGCACGCAAATATTCAATCATAACATTCCAGCAGAATTACGAACTGAATTCGCTCCAAAAGACATAGCCGCTATCGTCCGCAGCATTGCAAGCATGCTTGTAGAAGACGACGAATGCCTTCTACCTGAATGCGCGGGGGAGTGGAACTCTATTGCATTGAACCCACAGTTAGAAGGCTGTAAGTTTGAAAGATTCGTACCGCTCACAAAATTAGTGGAGGATGTTTTCCTTGCTAGCCAGATCCACCACAAAAGCTTGTCTATCCTACACCACCCGTTAGGGGCTCAAACTAACGCCATCAAAATCACTGGTGAGTTAAAGCACAGCGTGCCGGAACTAAGCGATGAGTTTCCGATAGCACTTTCGGACGAGGTAAAGATCTATTCGACATACCCGAGATTTTTAGCTCAATTTAATTCTTCTGACATGTATCAGCAGGCAGATACGCCCGCAAAGATACACGCAGCGATCATGATAGGCGCCGCAACAATTCTGCAAAGATCTGGAAACTCAGAACTGCAGAAGTTTTCATTTGGCGAAAATTTTATAGAATCATTACACGCTCACCAATGTGCGCCTGGACAAAAATTTTCAAATACAGCATTTGACGTTATCTGCCACGTTATCGCCTCACTCCCAAAATACCCTCACAACCCTATGTATTCCGACCTTAACAAGAAAACCCAGAAGAAGAAAAACGAGGCCCTTGGCTGGCGCACTCAAATCACAAAAGGCAATCCTGCTTTACGACTTATGTATTGGTCTAAAGACGACACAATTGAACTTGCGAATGTGGGAAACAAAAAAGAGCTGGTTATACTGTGAGTGCCCAAACGTAGATACAGGTGCGCACATGAACGAAAGAGGCGCCCAAGCCTAGGTTTCCTGAGGCTTAGGTGCCTTTTACATTCAGGCATAAGCGCATAAGCGGGGGTAAATTAGCATAGCGATCTCCCCCATTTTGCCGCTGCTAGACCTATTATTTTGGAGCGGAAGCCTGTCCACGAACACGCAGATTGTGATCCGCTATCGCCTGAAACAAAAATTCGACCAGAACACGGAGACGCTCAAATTCAATCTCCGAGCAGCCTAATGATTGCGCGTCGTGATATCGCCTCATCGCACCAACGGCCTCCAGCATCAGAGGGTCGCCTGGCAGGATCACGGCCGACAATTCCTTTGCAACTCTTTTAACTCCGCAATAGCAGGAAAGCATTGAGTATAGCCGATTGGGCGATAGGGATTTGAATCCGCCCGTCTCTGGAGATAGGGGCATTGGCGGAATCCGAGAACAACTTTCGCGACCTGCAGGACCGCCGCCCCTGATTGGAGATCAGCAACCCCTCTATACAGCCGCCTGATCTTTTTTTAACTTCTTAGTAAAAATAGATTTCTTTAGTTCATTTGTTCCAACAATGCCTTGCGCCACCTTTAGCAACTCAGCCAGTTGCATTTCAGCTGAAGAGAGCTGAACCCAGATCTTCCTCATTCCAAATAATTTGACCAGCCCACGAAGTTTTATACCCTGCCGATCATGCGAATCACGCTCGACCAAGCCAGGAATATCTTCAGTGATTGCTCGCGCAACAACCTCAAAATCTTCTGCGCTTTCAACCAGTTCGAATATGACCCTACCAAACTCTTCGTCTAGCCAGTTATGCCAATAATTCTTGAACGGCCCCATGGGACCGAATGACACAGGCCGACCATCAGAAAGGAAGTTAATACCAACTTTTGGGTAGAATTCATCAAAAAGACTAATAACTTCACTATCATCCCTTCGCGCGAGAATCCCTTGCAACCTATCCAGCATACGTTCCCCGTCGACCAACAAAAAGTATTTACAAAACCTATACCTATCGATCGAACTTAGAAATACAAGCATAGGCTGCCACTTTCTTGAATCTGGGCTCGCGGCTTCCTGATAAAAGAGCTCAGCTATATCTTCCGATGAATGCTTTATAAAGGCTGCCGCGTAGTACTCCATAATACTCTTATGAAGAAAAGCGACCCCCCCAATACCTTCCTCCATCATAAGGCATGCGACTTTGACAATATCCTTCTTAAACCCTTCCACTTCACACTTACACTCATCCACATACTGGATAGCAGCTTCAAAGGATGACTCAAAAGCCTCAGAATCTAAAGTTCGACCATGACCAAGCTCCACCACCATAAAACAAAAGGCCTCGAATACCTTCTGCAACTTTCTTTCGGACAACCCACTGAAGTGCTTACGATTGAAACCTATTTTCAATCTGTCATGACGTGTAAACACGACATGAAAAAGCTTTTCGAAAAACTCCGGAAGAGTTGGAGGAATCTCTCGCTCAGACTCATAGACCAAAACAACCAAAGTCATCATCAATGGAGTGCTAATTATACCTTCGATATTAGACGGACTTTGCTCAATTGCACTAATTAGCTCAACACGCTTAGCCGAGGTGATCTTTAGCCTCCTCATGAAAGGATCATAATCGGTCGACCTCAACGGCAACAGATCTACCACTTCAAACCCAGGCAACTTCTGAACTTCGTTACCCGGCCTAGAGGATACAACAAGACGTAATTCTGGATGCTTAATATGAAGATACTCAATCTCCTCAACGACATCATTAATAACATCTTCGCTAACCTCATCAAACCCATCCAGCAGCAAACAAAGCTTACCAGATGAAGCGATGTGTTCAAAAACGTCAGATGACATATCTAAACCTATTGAACTCATGTAGCGCTCAACAGCTTGAACGATGGTTCGCTTCTGTGAGATCGTTCGGAGCTCTATAAATACAGGGATATTAGCTACAGCTTCATCCCTAAGCATTGCAGATGCCAAATACCGCAAAAAAATCGACTTACCTCTACCTACGATACCTTGAATTATTAAGTTTCCGCCAGGTAAGTCTGCAATATTATTAATAGCTATTCGCTCATCAGCCACCATGATAGATGACGGATAATAGAAATCCATTACTGACATTTCTTTGTCAGGGGACCAAATAGTTTTGACTTTTTCAACCTTCAGCAGGCCACGCGCAAACTTTTTACCTCCTTGCGCAATATGTATTTTTTCTATCGAGTTTTTGACGCCACCTTTGGCCATGTTATACAAGTCAGTTATAACAGGGCTTAAGCTACGAGCAACCATACCCGTTAATGCTGCGGAAGTAAGTGCCATTGATCATCCTTAATATTGCAAGAAAAACGTCTACGCGCACCTGCATGCTAGCTTTTTGACACCACCAAAATCTACTACCTAGCTCTTTGAAATCACATTTAATTCAGCGATTGCCTGAAATAGAAACGCACCGAGTCGCATAGTCTCCACGACCAGATCACTGTAGAGCAAAGGCGAGTCAATGCAGTTCACCTCCAATGCGTGAACCTGATGAACCGTGCACACTGCAGCTATGGCATTGAACTCGCTGGGACGACCAAGAGCGTGAACATGCTCAACGGATCGCGCACCTGGTGGCAGATCCTATTAGAGTTAAAACAACTGCCCCAGAGCCGCCGGGTGCCAGTTCATTATCACCAGCTCACTAGAGACCTCAGCCTTGCCCTGACGCTGATTGGTATTGCTGTAGCGGATATCTAGGTAGTCGAAGTGGAAACCTTCAAATGCTCGGCGGATGTCCGGGTGGTCATTGATGCTGACCATCACCCTGCCCTTACAGCGGCGCATGAAGTCAGCCATGCGCTCATATTCCACGAACGGGAAGTCCACGCCGTAGCCTGCAGTCTGCCAGTACGGCGGGTCCATATAAAAGAACGTATGCGCCCGGTCGTAACGCTCGGCACAGGCGAGCCAGGACAGGTTTTCGACGTAAGTACCGGCGAGACGCTGCCACGCGGCGGACAGGTTTTCTTCAATCCTCAGTAGGTTGATGGCCGGCCCGGTGGTGCCGGTACCGAACGTCTGCCCGGTGACCTTGCCTCCGAAAGCATGCTGCTGCAAATAGAAGAACCGGGCAGCGCGCTGGATATCGGTCAGAGTTTCGGGGCGCGTCATCTTCTGCCACTCGAAGATCTGCCGGGAACTGAGCGCCCATTTGAACTGGCGCACGAACTCCTCCAGGTGGTTCTGCACAACACGGTAAAGGGTGACCAGGTCACCGTTGAGATCGTTCAGTACCTCGACCGGGGCGGGCTGGGGGCGCATGAAGAACAACGCAGCACCCCCGGCGAAGACTTCGACATAGCACTCATGAGGGGGAAAGAGAGGGATCAAGCGGTCAGCCAGGCGGCGTTTGCCACCCATCCAAGGAATAATAGGAGAGGTCATAGGTATGCAAGTCTTTACTGTATGGATAAACAGGTGTTAGGCTCGCCGCGCTTTGTGCACAAGGCAGGGGCTACGGCTGGACTTGCAGGATGGGTCTGCGGGTTCGGCGGGCCGGGCTGGATGTTGACGCATCTTCCTGGCTCGCCTCTTTTTACTTGGTGACTTCGCGCACGTAGGCCTGGCAGGCCTGCAGTGCGATCAGTCCTCGATCACCGGTGTCGGTGATGCCGATAATTCGTTGAGCATGCGCTGGGTCAAGTTGGGCACGAATGGGTCCATGAACCATGCCTCCGGTGCCGGCGGCTTCTCGCACCCCACCGTCACAACCCGGGGCGGCAAAGGCTCCGGCGTCGACAAGGACTGACAACCGCAAGTCAGCAGTAGCCAGCCTGTCACGCAGGCGATCTTGAATCTGTTTTGCATCGTTCATCTCCTTCCAGTGTGTTTTGCCCTGCTCCTGCAGGCGATCCTCCAGGTCTTTTTCGCTGAGTTTTCTGCTCAGCCAGCTGCTCCAAGGCTGCAGCTGCAGCCTCCTCACGTTCATGACCATGAACCCGATCTCTGTCCGCCAACTGCTGGACATAACCTGCAGCCTGCTCAGCCAGCTGCTTTCCGTACTCGCTGGCCTGCCAGACCCAAGCCCCACGCCCGCCGGCATAGAGCCCGACCGCAGCGGCCAGAAGCGCGATACGCCAATTCAACGCCATTACTGCAGCACCTCAAGCGCACGCTTGTAGAGCACCTGGCGATCCTTCAACCCATTCAGACCACCATTGATACGGCGGGTGATCAGCTCGAACACCGAGTCATCGCCCCGCAGCACCTTATCCGCGAGGCTATTGAGTCCTGCCCGCTGCCAGTACCAGCCGGCCGACAGCGATGCATAGACGGGCTGCTCAAGCAGGTCAGGGGTATTGAGCAAGCGGCTGTCACCGAACAGCGCTTCGCTGCAGGCCTCGTAGTTGTCGCGGCCAGTTATCTGAATAAGCCCACGGCCACGGTACCGCTGACCATCGCCGTCAGCCGCCGGGGTGTTGCCGAGGCGCTCCGCCAGGCGCCCGGTGTCATACTTGGCCAGGTAGGCATCGCTACCGAGCTCGCGCACATACAGCAGCTGGCCAGACTCATGGCCGACTTGTGCAAGGAACGCAGCCATACGCCGAGGGGTGATGATCGAGTACTTGCCCATTGTTGCGTTGAGGCCGGGAACAAAAACGCCGGCTTTTCGGCCGGCGTTTGGGAGGATCTGTTGCAGCTGTTGAACTGAGATAGCCATTGGTCTCTCCAGTGATGGCCGTATGCGGCCATAGGGGTTAGAGCTGCTCAACCTTGAGCGGCTTGTCGTCTTTCTTTTTCTTGCCCGAGGCCTTGGCCTTGCCCTTCTTGCCGCCGTTGCACTCGACGGTCGTGGTCCACCCGCTGGCCGTGAACACTTGCTCCACGCTTTCCACCAGGTACTCACCATCGAACCCGACCTTGAAGTCCTGGGCATTTACCAAGCACTCCGCAAATAGGTCGTGCCGGCCAGCCATCTCCAGGCGCACGCCAGCGGTGCTGCGGTTGAACGCGGCCAGCCGCGCCTTGGCGGCCTGTCTGGCAGCAGTCTCGTTGGGGTAGATATGCCGGTCGGTATGAACTGGGGGCAGGCCGTCCGGCGATTCGTCGTTGTCCAACTGGACCACCTTCAAAGCACCAGTTTTCTGATCTTGGTGCTGGGTTTTCACTGCCTTCTGTGTACTACGGTCGCTTAGCCGAAATTGATAGCGGGAGACGTCCGTTTTGTTGACTGTGACGACCTGCAATGACTTGCCCGAAGTGCTCTTCCCGCCCTGCCGGGGCATAACCAGCAACTTGCCCTGGGCGACCTTGGCGGTGCTGTCGTACTGCCGTGCCAGGCGCGTGACAAAATTGAAATCCGATTCGTTGCGCTGATCGATCCGCTCGACCTTCGTCGTGACCGGGCAAACGACCTCCCAGCCGTTGCGCTTGGCAATTTCAGTGACGATCTCGGACAGCGGCACACCCTCCCAACTGCCGCTACGGATGGTCTTACCGCTGCCACGCATGTCGCTGGCCTTGCCGCGAATGGTCAGCTCATCAGGCGGACCGGATAACTGCACCTCGTCCACGGTGTAGGCGCCCATGCGTTTGAGTGGCTGGCCCTCGTAACCCAGCAGGACCTCCACCACCCCTCCCCGGGCTGGCAGCGCCACTGCCTGGTCGCGGTCGTCAATGCGCAGCTCAAACTCGTCCGACTCCATGCCAGGCTTGTCCGAGATCCGCAGCAGCAGAAGGCGGTCATTGATCAGCGCGGTAATGTCCTTGCGGTCCGCGATGATTCGATACGTTGGTTTCATGCAGACTCCAGATACAAGAAACCCCGCACTGGGCGGGGCTTCGCTTGAGTAACACCGGGTCAGTCGAACAGCTGCAGCAGCTCAACAGCCGGCGCCGACAGATCGGGCAGCAATATCAACAGGCCGGCGCGGTACGGCTGTGCCTCCCTGGCTAAATCCGGGTTGGCATCGAGCACTGCCTCGACCGTGCCATTGAGATTTCCATAATGGTGCTGACAGATCACATCGAGCAGATCCCCGTCAGACGTTCTGCAGGTCGTTGCCATAGCTCACAAACTCCAGGTTGAAGCCCTGTTTACGGGGGATACCACCTGCCAGCAGGTGGCTTTGCTCCTCTTCGATACTGACCAGGCACCAATCGCCCAGCACCTCGCCGTAACCCGTAACCAGCTTCAGTGCCTGTAGGTTGCGACCGATGCTACGCAGCACGCTCAGTTGCTTGATGCCGCCTTTGTGGTGCGGGAAGATCGCACCCTTGAGCGTTATCTTTTCCTCCCCCAACCCCACTGCCTGCTGGGCCACGCTTCGACGCAGACGCTCTTGACCAGCCCAACGGAACGACGTCTGACGACGCAGTTCGTCAAAGGCGGCCGTGCCCAGGTTGAAGTAGTACGGCTGCTTTTTCGGATCGTGTGGCTGGATGATCAGCAGGTGCGGGTAAGGCGCGACCGCCTCAGGTAGCGGAGTGGCCGACCCCAACAGGCCGCCGGTCGGCAGCACGTTGGACAGCGACGGGCTAACCAACCCCGCCACCCGGCCGGCCTGAGCTGTGACCTTCGCTGCCATCTGCTTGAACGTGCCGAGCCGCTCCTGCACCTGAGCGGCACCGGTCACTGCTCGGCTATACATCGACGCCACTTGCCCTACCTGAGACTGCGCCACGTTGATACTGCGCACGATCCGGCCAAGCTTGGCTCCGGCTTCAGGCCCCACGAACGGAATATTCTCCAGCTCCGACGCGGCGCCTGTGATGCTGCCGACTGCACTGTTGAGCGGTGACAGCATGCCGTCCACACCTTTACGTCCAGCCTCCCCTGCTGAAACCAGCCCGGAAAGGGACGACTCCAGCTGCGCCATGTAGGCCATAGGCCCTCCTTAAACATGCGGTTGGTCGAACAGTTGAGCCGAAGCCATGCGCGCCGATGCTTCGCGCTGCCATGCCTCAAACAGCTGACGCAGTGGCGACTCGATTTCACGGACGACCTGCGACGGGTCTTTCACATCGCCCTGCACATCGATCTTGATGTTTGGCGAGAACGAAAACGCCTGATCCACTTTCGGCGCCGATACCGCTCCTGGTGCAGCCGCTCTGGCTGGTTGAGCCACTTCGGGTATCCGAGGTGGTATGGGAGCAGACTTAGCCGCCATGTCACGCACCACATCACCGAAACCAGCCGGCAAGTTTGCCAACTGGGGAACAGCTGACGGTGAAGCGCCATCGGCAGCGGGCCTACGCTCGCGGCTGTCGATCATCACAGGCACCGGTGCCGATTTAGCCGGCACCTCGCGCACCGTCTCTCCCAGCTTCACCGGCGGCGGTGTCGACGCCGGTTGCGGTTGGGCTTGCGGTGGCACCAGGCCTGCACCCGGGAAACGCACCTTGTTGGCCGTCAACGCCGGCAACAGGTACGGGTCCTTGGACTCGGGGTCGCGCGGGTCATACGACACCGCAGGCTCGGTCGGCGCCGGTGTAGCCAGGGCTCGCACTGAGCTGCCCAACTTCGGTGCTTCCTGCAGCACAGATTCAGGCACAGGGTCAGGTTGCGCCGGCGGCCGTACCAGCGGCGCACCCGGGAAGCGCACCTTGTTTGCCGTCAATGCCGGTACCAGGTACGGGTCCTTGGACGCCGGGTCGAGCGGCTCATACGAAACTTCAGGTTCAGCCGGGGCTGGGGTAGACACGGCTCGCATCGTGTCGCCCAACCTCGGAAGTTCCTGTAACACCGGCGCCGGTTCAGGCTCGATCACTGGCTCAGGTTGCGCCGGCGGCCGCACCAGTGGCGCACCTGGTAAACGCACCTTGCTAGCCGTCAGCGCGGGCAGGAGGTACGGATCTTTGGACGCCGGGTCGAGAGGGTCATACGACACTTCAGGCTCAGCCGGGACCGGGCCGCCCACGGCTCGCACCGTGTCGCCCAACCTCGGCAGTTCCTGCAGCACCGACGGCGGTTCAGTCTCTGCTACTGGCTCAGGTTGCGCTGGAGCTGAAACGGTGACGCCGCGCAGCGTATCGCCCAACTTCGCCGGCGGCTCCTGCACGCTCGGTGCTGCCTCGGCTTGAGGCTCGGGTTGCGCCGGCGGCCGCACCAGTGGCGCACCTGGGAAACGCACCTTGTTGGCCGTCAGCGCGGGCACCAGGTACGGGTCCTTGGACACCGGGTCAAGCGGGTCGTACGACACCTTGGGCTCGGGCGGCACCGGGGCTACTGCGTTACGCACCGTGTCTCCCAAGGCCGGTACCGGCGGCGCCGGCATTGGCTTGGTGACAGGTTCACGGTTGTCGATCACTACCGGCGCCACGACAGCAGCCTTTGGGGCCGCTGGCAACGGAACCGAGGTATCAACCTTGGGGATTGGCTTGTCCTTCTGCGACGGAGCCAGGGTTACACGTAAAGCCTCCCCAGGTACTGCCGGACTTTCTGACTCAGCCTTGGGGGCGGACTCGGGTTGCTCATCACCAAACCAGCGCTTGCCCAGCCACCCACCCAGCGATTCGCCACCCATGCCACCGAGTACAGCGCCGACTGCACCGCCTACTGCAGTGCCTATGACAGGCACCACCGAGCCGATGGCCGCCCCGGCCGCCGCGCCTGCGAGAGTCCCCGCAAGGCTGCCAGCTGCACCACCATACCCTTCTGCCTTCTCATCTTGAGATGTGGCATTCATCGCGACATCGATCGCAGCAGCGCCGGAGTCAACCACGTTCCCACCAGGCAATCGCTTGGCCAGACGTGTAACGCCGCGCACCGAGCGAGCAACCCTGCCCAGCTCTTCGAAGCCGGTAACCACCTTCGGCGCAGCTACAGGAATAGCCGGCTTCACCAGTGGCGACTTGGGCGCCTCAACCTTCACCCCGGGCCGGGCTGGAGCAGCTTGTCTTGCCTCACGCCTACGAGCCCTGCGCCGGCTTCTACGACCGCCCCGAGCAGGGGCTGCAGGCGCACTGTTTGTGACGCTACTGCCGATCCCGCTGAATGCATCGGCATTGACCACAAAGACCCGCTGCGTGTCATCCCTGCCTGCTAGCGGGTCATTTGCCGGCGCCGCATCCTTCGGCGTTGCTCCAAACACCTTACCCAGCAGGCCAAGGCCAGTGTCGACCACTTTGCTGCCCGTCTTAGGCAGCTCAATGGGCGTACGATCGCCACGCCCCGCCCGGCCGGCCATCCTCTCCAGACCTCGACCTCGCGCGATGTTCAACACACCCCGCCCGATCTTGAACGCGCTGGATGCCGTCTTGAGTGCGAGGATGGCCGCCACGGTACCGGCAATGCCCGCCACAACAGCCGGGAACTTGTCCGACAGCGAAGTAATGCCACGCGCGACGGCTGTCAGACCCTTCGATGCCATGTCAGTAGCCGGGCGGATCGCATCGCCAATGCTGCGCATGGCGTCGTCAACCGCCTGGGCTGTCTCGGCCCACTGCTGCGCTGATGTTTCGCGACGCTCAGCCAGGTTCTTGTCGAGAATTCCCGTTGCCTTCTGCGAGTCGGCCTTGAGCTCCTCGTATAACCCCCTGTTCTGCCCATAGGCAGTGAGCGCCGCCTTGACCTGCATGTCGGCGAAGATATCGCCGGTGCGTAAGGTCTTTTCCAGAGCGTCCAGCGCCGCCTTGGCTTTCTCAGGGTCGACCTCCTTGTCGATCTTGGCCTTGGCCGCCTCGATCTTCTTGGCCTTCGCGGGGTCGGTCGCCTCGACGTACTTCATGGCCAGGGCCATGGACGCCTCGATGACGTTCATGCCCTTCTGCAAACCGGTGTTCAGCGAGGACTGATAGTCAATGCCAGCATCCTTGTAGGCTTTGACTACATCACCGGCGCCGATCTTCTCCATCCAGTTCTTGAAGTTGTTCGCCGCTTCGTCCGAGCTGCCGGCGGTCTTCATCTGCACCTGCAGCATCGAGCCCAGCGAGGTCACCGCGTCTAGCCCGGTGATCCCGTTTTTCTCCATGCCGGCCAGCAGTTGCGGGAACCACTTGGCCATGTCGCTGGCCTCGAAGCTGCCCGCCTGACCTTGGTAGGCAATAGCCTCCAGCGCCTGCTGCATGACCTTCGGGTCGTTGATTTTGGCGTTTTGCTGCAGCGCCTGGATCATCGACGCCGTGTCGACACCCGAAGACCCCTGGCCAATCGCGAACTTGGCCGCGACAGGGGCATAGGACAGCGCCTTGTCCAGCTCCATGCCGGCACCGACCAACTGGTTGACCAGGTCAGCCACGTCATTGCGGGACATGCCGGTGTCTTTGGCCGTATCAATCACCGTCCGGGTGAGCTGCCGCTCCTCCGGCTTGTTGACGATATCGGCCTTGATCGCAATGTCACGGATGACTGCTTGATAGTTCGCGCTGATCATTGTCGGCACGGCGGCGGCGCCCGTGGCGACCACCGCCTTGCCAATGTTCGACTTGAGCGATTCCTTGCCCGCCTGCAACTGCTGGTGACCCTTGAGTTGCAGATCGGCGGCTCTCGCCTCGCGCCCCAGGCGCTGATACTCGCGACTGAGGCGACCAACCTCGATACCCTGCTTGCGAAGGGCATCCAGATTGCTGTCCAGCTTACGCAGTAGTTTGTCGGCGCCGGCCGCACCGCTGTCGTGCGCCCGCTTCCACTCTTCACGCAGCTTGACGGTTTCGCCAATGGTGCTTTTCAGCACCTTGGCCCTGTTGCCTTTGGCCTCCAGTTTCTGGATGCCGTTCTCGACCGTCTTGAATGCAGCGCCTACCGATGAGGCGACAGCACCCCCGATCACCAGCGATAACGCTAGCCTGCTTGCCATCGGTGCCCCCTATGCAAGCTCAATCCGTAAGCCACCAAACCATGTCCGCGTAGGACATGGTCAGGATCTCTGCGGCGGAGAAATTCAACTCAGCCGCAAGTCGCTTGGCAGCTTGCTTCTGCGTGGCCGGATTAAAGCTCGTCGTCTCGCACCAAAAAGTTGTACCCGGTCGCCAGGCGGTTGTAGTCCTTGTAGGTGAGGCCCTCCAGGTCTTTGACGTGAACATCGGCCAAGGAGGCGAACAGATTCAGCTCGCGCTGCTCATCGTCACCGTCCGAGGTTTGGGTCGAGTTGCGGATATCGCGGACAGTCGGCGCCCGCAGGGTGATGGTGTCCTGCCGGACACCGTTGAGCTCGGCCGGGCTGGTCAGCGTTACGGTGACGCGGTCGGCTTCGAGCTTGATGAACTTTGGCAGTGGCTTGGCCATGGTTTGAGGTCCTTGATTCGGAAAGAGATATGAAAGGGTGGGGAGGGATTACAGGCCGAGGTCCCGGCGCTGGCCGGCCAGTTGGTCGACGCCATTGATGACGCGCTTCATGCCGGCCGGGTCGATCTCATAGATGACCTCGCCGGCGACCTCCAGCTTGTAGTAGGTCAGGGCCACAGCGTGCTTGAGCTCGGCCTTATCGCCTGGCTTCCAATCCCCCATATCCAGCTCTTTCAGGGTGCCGCGCTGGGTGACGATGACTGCTTTGGTTTCACCTTTCTGGCCCTTGAACGAGCCACGGAAAGTGCCGTTGAAGGCGTTGCCGTCGGCCAGGCCGAAGAACTTGAGCGACTCTTTACGCACGCCAGTGGTGGTGAAGTTGGACTCCATCTTCTCCATGCCCACGTCCATCTCGATTGGCATGTCCATGCCACCTGGGCGGTGCTCTTCCATCTTGAGCGTTAGTTTGGGCAAGGTCAGGCTGGGCACGTCGCCCTGGAAGCTGACCCCATCCACAAACAAGTTCATGTTGGCCAGAATTTCGGGAATCATTGCCATGTGATGCGCTCCTTACGCGACTTGGTCGAGAACTTCGGTCAACCACTGGTTGGTAACTTCGATACGGAAATTCGGGTTTTCTGCCGGTGGAACGTCGGTGAAGCGGATGTTCCAATACACCTTGCCCTGCTCCAGCTGGCTGGTGGAGTTGAGCACCGGGTCGGCGTAGACCTCGAAGTTGATGATTGCGCCCTGGGCTTTCAGGTCGCGCATGAAGGCCTGCAGGCCCTCGGTCACGTCGCGGATGTAAGTCGAGGTAATGCCCCGGTCCACCGCCCACTTGTGGCCGTACAGGATCGCGTCCATGACCATGTCCATGGTCCGCACGCGTGTGACGAACGCCCATTTCGAATCGCTCGACAGCGTGCGGTTGCCCCACAGGCGGAAACCGTCGTCACGGATGATGGTCGCGATATTGGCGTTGTTCAGCAGGTTGGCCCGGCACGTCTCGTCGCCGTCCAGGTACTCGATTGCTCGGGTGGTGCCGGTGATACCGACAAACTCCTTGTTCGACGGCGACGACCAGAAACCGTATTCGCTGTCGGTGTAGGCAAACATGCCCGCCGCCCAGGCCGAGGCCGGCGCGTCTACCGTCGCACCAGACGCGCCGGACGTGGTGTCCCAGAACTGCACACCTGGATCGACCATGTACAGGCGCTTGGAGCCGAACAGCTTGGCGTAGGTGGTGGCCGCTTCGTCGGTAGTGCCGGGGCCGTCGATGATGCCGATGGCGCGCAGCTTGCCCGCAATCGAATCCATGGCCGTGGCCACCGCCTGAGTGGCACTGTGCTTGGGTGCGATGATCAAGCGCGGTTGCGCGTTGAAACGGCTCTTACCATCAAGCAGCGCCTGCAGGCCGGTACGTTTGCCGCTGGCCTGCACCCCGCCAATGATCGCGGAAGTCTGCGCCGCCGCATCCGCGCCCTTGGCCACGCCGGTGGCGACGATCACCGCCTTGGAGCGGGCATAGATGGCCTGGCAGGCCTTGGTAACAGCCGAGGCAGCACCGAACGCGGCGACCGCCTCGCGCTCGTTGGTGATCAGCACCAGGTCGCCAATTTTCGCCGTAGCCCCGGCGCCTTCGGTGAAGGTGTCGACCAGGCCAATGATCGAGGACGACGGCAACGAAACGTTGCGCGCTCCGGTGTCGACGTTCGATACGGTAACGCCGTGAAAGAATCCAGCCATTTGATACTCCAGAAAGCACAAGGCCGCGTCATGCGCGGCCCGAGGGGTGGGAGGGAAGGAAACCGTCAGTGCTGCAGGATCTGCAGCACCTGCACCAGCAGCGCCACGGTCAGGCAGGCCACCAGCGGGCAGAAGAAGTCGAGGCGACCGTCTACGGTCCATCGCCAAATGCGCAGGCCGTCGTACCAGCGCAGGTTGGCCAGGTGCACCGACTCGACGTGCGACAGGTAGCGCTCGCCTTGGGTGTACTCGCGGCCGGCGAAAAAGAAGATGCCGGCAGCGGCGCCGGCCCAGTGGCCAGCGGGGACGCCCAGCAGGGCAAAGGCGCCCCACAGGGCGCCCATGATCAGCAACGCCGCCAGGACGTGCTCAAAGTGGGTTCGATTCATGCGTGCCCTCCAGGCACAAAAAAAGCCGCTTAGCGGCCCTTGGGGTTACGGGGTGGGAACTGACTTAAACGTCGAGGCCGAGGCCCTGCACGCTCTCCTTGATCGCTGCAATGGCCAAGTCGGCAATGGCCTCGGCTTCCGCGTGGGTTGTCGCTTTCTGCACGTCCTGTTTGCCCTTGAGGCGCAAGGTGCGCAGGCTCAGCAACGCATCATCCCAAGCCTTGGCCTTGGCCAGAATGCTGTCGGCGGCCTCCTGCGGCTCCAGCCCTGCAGCATCTGCCCAGGCCTTCACATAAACCGGTGTTTCGCCAGCGTAACCGGCCTGCTGGAACGCGCGAGCCTCGTCCGCAGCACGCTGATGCTCCAGGGCACGCAACGGGTCGTTGATCACCGACGCGCGAGCCACATCGGCCGCTTGGTCGATCTGCATGGCCGCGACCAGCAAGGCGGCTCCCACAGGCAGATTTTCGTATTTGTAGCCAGCAAGGAACGCGCCGCCAAAGTCGACGCTCAAGTTACGGGTTTGCATAGGGTGTACTCCGAATTACAGGGAAGCGAGGTTAGACATAACGTGGCCCAGGTCTTTCACCAGAGCGCCGGCGGCCACGTTGCTGACGTAGCGACCAGCAAAGCCACTCGGGAACGACACGTTGGTGGTCGCCAGAACCACGCTGCTCGACGTCACACCGATGAAGTTGCCGAACCAGTCCGCAGCCATGGTGACGGCCACGTTTTCCAGGGACACGTTGAAGACGGTCGGCACGTTCACGCTAGAGAAACCACGGAAGAACGAGCCGGCACGGGCGTTGTTCGGCGCTGGGGTGAACCCGGCAGGCGACGGCAAATAGATATCCATGTCTCGAATCGAAATCAGATTCGACGCGAGGTACATGTTGAAGCCGGTCATGTTGGTGGTGGTGATGTTGTTCGCATCGGTGCTGGTGATGTACTTGGGCTTGAGCTTCGGCCGTACACCGTTTTTCGCCACCCCGACCAAGATCAACACCGAGTTCAGCGAGCCGATACCGGCCGGCATGTCGTAGTCGTCCATAACGTACGCCGTGCAGACGCCGCTGGGCGGGGTAACCGCGATAGCCTTGTTGATGGTCTTGAACGGCTCGGCCTGGGTGCCCTTGTTGGTGTCCAGGCCGTTGACCGGGTCGACATACCAGGAGCGCGAGGTTTCCGGCGATGCTGCGATAGCGGCCGCAACGGCGGCATCAATGCCAGCCTTGCGGGTCTGGAAGTAGGCCAGCAAGGAGTTAGTTTGCGTGACCAGGTTAGCTACATCAGATTCGAGACTCATGCGTTCTACGCTCCATAGGTGTTTTTGGTTACTAGGGTTTGCAGCGCGATAACAGCCGCTGCGTTACAGATTGAAAGGCTCAACAAGCCTTCGCGGTCGCTGTCTTGGCGAAGCTCGACGGCCTGCAGGCGCTGCGTATGGTTGTCGAGCACCACACCAGCCCGGCGCGAGACTTCGCCCTGGGCGTCCAGCTGATCCTGCCGCTGCAAGCCACGCAGCTGCTCGGAGACCACTGCGGCGGCATTGCCGATGACACCGCTGGCCAGGCCTTCGCGGTCGGCTTCCTGACGGCGCTCGACGTCCGACATGCGCGACAGCAAGCGGGAAAGCTGCTCCCCCGCCACGCGCTGCCACTGGCCTTGCTGGTCGATCTGGTCTTGCCGCTGCAGGCCGCGCAACTGCTCGGCAATCAGTGCCTGCGCTTGCGCAGCCAGTGGCCCGGCCAGGCTCAGACTCAGCCCGGCCTCGTTGCTGACAATCGTCACGCTGTCCGCCGGCAGCGCTGACAGCGACAGGTCGTAAGCCAGCAGCAAATCGGTGTCTGCCGACTTGTAGGCAAGCGGGTTAGATGAATCGGACCACACCGCCAGCAGGGTGCCGTCGCTCAGCAGAAAGCCGATTTCCCGCACCCAAAAAGCGCGGTCGCCATCGGCCAGGGCGGTCAGGTGTAGCAAGGTGCTGCTCAGGCGCTCGCCGCCGGCAATCGGGTACTTGGCCGTTTGCGCAACCAGGCTTTTCTGGTCGGCCGACGGTGTGTAGCCCGAGGTGCCCAGGGCGATATGGGTGATCTGCGCCGCGATGCCGGTGTTATCGGCTCGCAGGATCGCCGCCAGCCCCGCCTTGGTGATCACGGGTTGTAACGGGGTACTCATAGAACAGCCTCCATCGTGCTGCGCACGACGACTAGGGCACGGGTCGCACTGGCGACCACAAAGCCCGATTCAGCGTTGATCGGAACGCCCAAGGCCTCGACAGACCGCCGAGACACACCGAATGACCGGGTAGCATTGGCGAATTGCAGGCCCTGCACCGCCACGTCGATCTGCACCGCCTGGGCATTCATGCTCAGACGCTGCAGGCCGTACCCGCGACTGGCGTTGGCAAACAGCAGGCCGCCGTCAAAGCGCGCGCCAAGGCGAAACTCGTAGTGGCTGCGCTCGTTCTTTGCCGCGTCGACCAGGGCGCGCAAACGCGCCCCCAGTTGCGGCGAGATAATCGAGCCCTCCCCCTCGCGGTTTTCGTTCGCCCAGGCCGTGACCTGGAACGTGTACGGGGCCGCGTTCGGGATCTGGTGCCAATCTTTGAAATCCGCGTTTACCCGTACCGCCTTGAGCACCCGCCGGATCGCGCCGACGGTGCCCTTGGTTTTGTGAACCGGGATTGCCTCGCGGACCAGCTCGCGGCGCTGGGCGTTGGTGTTGGCAGCCTCCCAGCCTTCGACCTTCCAGGCCCAACCAAGCCAAGGCAGGAAGTCCGGCGGGCAGCGCGTCGAGTCGGCAATGCACCGGATGATTTCCGGGTCAATGCCCTGCTCGCTGGCCGCCTCCAGCGAGCGCTCCAGCAGCGTGGCGTTGTGCGGCAGCAGGCTCACGTCGCCACCTGCGTGGTCAGCGTGATTGACGTACAGTTGGGGTAATGCCGCTTGTCACACGCGATACCTGCAGTCGGGTACACCAGGTCAACCTGGCTGATGCCCGTTACGTGTAACGCCGCGTAGATCGCTGACAGCGGCAACTGCCCCTCCAGGCTTCGCGCCTCGGCAATGGCCGCATCCAGGCCTTTCCGGGCGGTCGCTTTAACCACCGCCGGATCTGGCCCGGCCTCGACGTGCAGAACGGCCTGCACCTTGAAGTCGGTAGGCGCGCCCGTTTGCACGCGCGGTCGGTCGGTGACCGGCCGCACGCTTTCGGCTGACAGCGCCGCCTGCACCGTGGCCACCAGCTGGGCCGGCAGCGAAGTGCTATCCAGCCTTGGCAGAATGGCCAGCGACACGTCGCCGGGCAGTGGCTTATCCAGCCCGGCGTCGTAGTCACAGACCACCACAATGGCCCCGGCCGGCAGTAGCGCTTTAACCGTGGCGTCGAGTGGCAGCCCGGAAAACCGGGGCGAGTCGACCGACACGTTAACCAGCTCGGCCGAGGCGGTCAGCCCGTAGTACTCATATGCGCCACGGCTTCCGGCAACGGACAGCGCCTCAAGCGACAGCCGCGTGCGGTAGCGCAGCGCCTCGTCGTCTTCCATGACGGCCTCCACCGGAGGCACCGCATCAGGATCGGCCGCGCGGATGGTCAACCGCTGCACACCGTAGTCAGCGGCGCGGTTATCCAGGTCGGCACCCTTGGCATAGGCCAGCAAACTGGCCTTGGCCGCCGCGTTGACCCGCGCCCGCATCATCAGCTCGCGGTAGGCAATCACCTCCATCAGCTTGACGACCGGGTCGGACTCCAACAGCGCTGTCCACTGGTCGCCCATGTGGCTGCGGAAAATGCCTACCACCTCCTGATACAGCGCCTCAAAGTCCAGGGTTTCCACCACATCGGGCGGGGGCAGCAAAGACAGGTCAATCATGCTCTCACCTCCACGACGGCCGAATTGCCCAGGTACTGGCCTGTCAGTTCCAGACCTATCTGGCCATCAAGCACGGAAACCACCTTGACGCGCTCCAGCTGCACGCGCGGCTCCCAACGGCCCAAGGCGCGGGCCACCTCGGCCTGCACCGCACTTTTCCAGCCCTCGTTAACCGGCAGGTCGATAAAGCGGCGCAGGTGACTGCCGTACTCCGGCACCATGCGCCGAGAGCCCAAGGGGGTGGTCAGAATGTCCTCAATCGACTGTTTCAGATGATCGAGGCCCGAAAGTGGCTGACCGGTTCGCCGGTCCACGCCAATCATGGTTAGCCGTCCAGGCGCTGCAGGTCGGCGTGGCCACCCAGGAACGCCAAGGCCTCGTCGTCATCGGCCTGGACGGTCACGCGACCGGCCAGCACCTTCAACTCGCGCAGTTCGTCGCCGGCCTGCAGGAAAAGCGAGCGCGAGGTATAGGCACTGTCGCCGAAGGTCACGCCACGCGCCGCGACCTCCACAACAGCGGCGGTACCTTCCGCACCAGGTATAACTGCGGATTCGCCCGCATCCGTTGCCGCGTCATCCGCAGCAGTTTTCTTGACTGCCATAAAGTGATGCTCCAGAAAAGACAAAGCCCGCGAGAGCGGGCTGTCAGTGTTTGTGGTTGGCTGTGTTGCCGCCGGTGTCGATGATCTTCCCGAGGCCTAAGATGTCGCCCGTTACGCGTAACGGCCCGTCGATCTGCACGACACCCTGCAGGGTGATCAGGGCTGCCTTAGCAGTGATGCTCTCGGCCTCGGCGCTGATCGCGGTGGACTTGGCGGTGATAGCGTCGTCGGTAACCATCGCCTTGCTGCTGCCGACCTCGATGCTGACCGTGCCGGTGGGCAGCTTGATGGTGTAGCTATTGGCAGCCCAGTCGTAGACCAGAGACCCGCCATCATCGAAACGCCACACCTCGACATGGTCACGGTTGTCCGGTCGCTCGCCAGCGTTGCCGTACAGGCCGGGAATGAAAGTACCCTGAGCGGGGTCGCCGCTAGGGCTGATCAGCGCGCCCTGCTCCCCCAGGCTCGGTGCACGCCAATGTCGCGCCTTCCCGGCAGCCAGCGAGTGCCAACGCACCCAGGCGCTGCTCCAGCCGGTACCGTCCGACATACGCAGCTTGCCGGCATCCAGGTCGACCGCCACGACATAGCCCTTGATCACGACGCAGGCCAACATGCGGTCGTGCTCGGCGCTCACGTAACTCATTCCATGGCCTCAGGTGATTGGTAGTGATGCTCGTTGCCCTGACCGGCGTCAGGATCGAAGGCAACCACCAGCGGGCCGGGCTCTCGGGGCCACGGCCACTCCTCCTCTCCGAGATAGATCACCTGGGTCCATTCAACTACCCAAACGGCGAAGCTATCTAGCTCTGGCCGGCTCCAATCCCGTTCTGCCCGAACAAACTGGGCAAATTCCACAGCCAACCCCCAGGACTGCATACGCAGTAAAACAGCCAGTTGAGCAGCAACAAAAGCGGCCACGTGAAGGCAGTTTTCCTCTTCGGCTGCCACGATAACGCGCGCCTCAAAACGAGCATCAACTGCCGCCTCACCAGTCCCCGGGTCTTTGTCTGCGTCATCAAAACCGGCCAATTCCAACACAACTGCTGGCACCGGAACGACTTCTATGCCTGCAGGCATGGTTCCGACATAAGCGAGGCCAGGTATCGCTTCTCCGATGTGCTGCTCAATCGCAGTGTAAATCTGGGAAAGTGGTATCGGATCGTCACCCATTGCCAGTCCTCCGCAAGACCTTTTGCAACTCAAAGTTCAACTCCTGCCTCATAACCACCAGCAGTCGGTCGTGGGCACGATTTGTCCAGGTCTCGAAATGGGGCCGAACGTCTTCTAGCGAGATTTTTGCCTTAGCAAGGGGGAAGCGGCCTATGCTGGTGGATTCAGCAATCCAACCCGAACGGCCCTTTCGTCGCGCTTCAACCATGCTGTCGGGGTAATCTTCATCCGTGAAATGCTTGCTGCCAGCACGAATCCAGATGTCAGGCTGATCGCCATATACTCGGCGGTAGAAAGCCCCTTTGTAATGACGCCCAGCTACCGATACACCAGAGCGCGTTTGCCGCGCCCGGCCAGCACGACTAGCCTCAATCGGTTTGATCCCGAACCAGAGCTTGCCCTGCCCGTTGCTGCCCATGGGGTAAGCCATTAAGCGCTTCCGTACAGCCGCTACAGCGATGCGCTCTTGCACACCCACTTCTCTGGCAATCTTGCCCCTCAACCAACGAAGTGTCTTATTGATGGCTCGCCGCTGCGCTGCAGCGATCGCTTTCGGCAGCAATTGGGCAAACTGTTGAAAGCCCGTAACATCCTGGGGTCTTGCCTGCAGCGTGATTAAGCCGCTGCTTGCCGACTCCTTGTGGTAACTGCCAACACTCATGAACGCACCTCACGCAGAGTCAGGTTGATCCAACCGGTCCCGTCAGGCTTCCTGCCCGCGATGACGTAACGGCCACCACCATCCTCAGGTGCAAGCCTGACCACCAAGTGCATCCCCTCCTTGATGCCATTCGCGTGGACGATACGAACGGCAAAAACAGGTTCGCGCACCCCGGTGTTGATCTGGCCAAGCTTGGGCTGGAGCCACGGCGCCGAAAAGAACCCCGGTACCGGCTCAGCCATACCTTCGATCTCAGCCTCGTCTCCCAGGACATCCAGTAGCGCACGGTCCATGAACGCCACCTGTTCACGGAAGCCCATGATCAGTCACCGTCGTCTTGTTCGTCCTTACCTGGCAGCTTGCCGCGAGGAGCAATCTTTCCCTCTTCGATAAGCAGCTCCAGCACTTCCTTGTCGGACGACATGAAGACCTCACCCTTTTCGAAGACCTTGGCCCCATCCTGGATGCAGCCGTCCACCACCACGTATTCGACCTTGGCAGCCATGTCACACCACCTTGGCGAAGAGGAAGGCGTTCGGTTCCAGCAGGCCAGGCAACGGCGCCGCCTGAACCTTCAGCCAGCGTTGGCTTGGCTCCTGAGTGACCCAGCTCTTGGGGAAGCGCGCGGCTTCAACCAGGCCGCTTTCGATGGCTTCAAGATCCTGAATCGCCGCGTACAGCATGGCGTTACGAGTGGCGGTAGAACCTAGGATCAGGCCCCCGGCAGGAATCATTGGCTTTTCACCAGCCTCATCGTCCAGGTACCACTCGTCGTACGCGTAAAGGTCCACACCCGGGTCATTGAGGTAGCCGAGGTAAGTTACGCCGTCAGGGAGCTCTTCCGGTTTGATCAAGCCCAGGTCAACACGGCGGGTGTTCAACTGCTTGAGTACCGCATCGTTGCTCTGGAAAGCATCCTGTGCCTCCGCGCTCAACACCGCGACGTTGGCCGAACGCCCCGAGTCCTTGGCGATCAGGCGCCGCCACTGACGCAAGTTACCGATGGGATCGGATCCGGCGGTGTTCCAACGGCCAGTGGCCAAGGAGACCTTGTGGGTGTCTTCCATCAAGAAGTCGATGGTGTCATCAACCCCATCGCCGACAACCCGGATCCGACCGGTAGTCAGCGCTTGAGAACACATCCATTCCTCACGACGAATGATCTCGCCCTCAAGCTCAACCAGGTCACGGCCGAGCCGCTCGCCCGCTCGCTCAAGTGCGGTGCGCGTCGAGAACGGGGTTTCACCTGCGCCGCGTTTCAGGATCTGCTCTGCCCGGGTGACACGCTTGGGCTGAATGTATGGCGGCTGGTAGGTCGACGAGGCGAAGCCGGTACGCTGCGAAACGCTGCCAGGCAGGGTCGGGTGAACGAACGGCGCCATTTTGCGCTGCCCTTTCACGATGTCGATGGTCACCGTCTCGGTGGGGAAGGTTTCAGGGGCGCCGGCATTAAAGAAGGTGTTCATGAGGAAGCGCCGCGGCGTCGCCAGCTGCTCGACAGCTTCCAGCATGGTCAGGGTGTCGAAGATATCCATAGAGGCTCCAATTATCGAACGAAGAGGCAGAGAGGACGCAGAGCGGCTTTCGCAGCCGCCAGAGTAAGGCCCCCACCGAGGGTGAGCTGGTTGCCCAGCACCTGGCCGGTCAGGCGAATAGGCGCGCTGTGAGCGCCATCGGTGGTGTCCACAGCGCGGTCGAGGATCGCCTTGGGGGCCTGCGATCCGTCCTCGGCAGCGGTTTTGCACAGCAGGTACTCACCAGAAGCGGTGACTTGGCCTAGCACTGCACCGCGCGGCAGCTGCTGTCCAGCGGCGATGACGCCGGACTCCATCACAACGGGGAAGTCCCCCGCCTCGAGCTGGGAAGGTGTAAAGGTATGGGTTACAGGGTTTGGCATGAGGAGCTCCTGGTTAACGGCGCGAGGCGCCAGAGACGATTGCGCTAACGGCGGCCTTACGCTCACCAGCCTTGCCGCCTTCCAGCGGAGTGGTACCGGTCACACCTTGTGCATCACCCTTGATGCCTGCGAGAGAAATACCGCGATCTTGCGAGGCCTTGAACAGCACCAGAGCCGTGGCCTCAACCGAGCTGCCATCATCGATCGCAGCGCCGATTTCCTTTTCAAAGCCTTTGACGGCCAGAGCATTAATGCCCTTGATACGCTCACGCTCGGCGGTGGCGGCCTCGGCTCGAATCGCTGCGATGTCAGGCTGATCGGCTTGGACGATCTCGATGGTGTTGGGGTCGGTGCCAGCTGCAAGGGCGGTGCGCAGTTCGGCCGTGGTTTTGACGGTGGTCATGGTGTTTGTCCTTGGGAAAGTAGTGGCCGGCTTGGCCAGTTCAGTGATCAGGGATTCCAGCGAGCCCACCCGATGAGCTAGGCCGTGCTTGACGGCGTCGGCACCGACGCGGATCCCGCCGTGGTCGCCCATCTCGGGCACCTTCTCGGCCGCTACGCCGAGGTTGCGGGCAACCTTGCCCACGAAAACGTCGGCCATCGCGTCGATGGTCTCGCCCATCTTGGCGCGGCCTTCCTCCGTGCCGAGGTCAGGCCGCTTGTTTGGCGCGTTGCGACTGACGATCTGGTAGCGAGTGCGACCGGTCTTCTTCTCGTCTTCGATCACAGCCTCGACAACGACGCCGATGCTGCCTGCCAGGCTGGCCTCATCAATGACGATCTCGCCTGCCGCCGAGGCGATCCAGTAGGCCGCGCTGGCTCCGATGCCACCGATGTAGGCAACGATCCGCTTGCGATCCCGGGCTGCGAAGATCATCTCAGCCAGTTCGTTGATGCCCGACGCGACGCCACCAGGACTGTCGATGTTGAGCACTATCGACTTGACCTTGGGGTCATCCAGCGCACGCTGAATGTCGGTCGCAAGGATTTGGGTGCTGGTGGCGCCGCTGATCTCGGTAAACAGGTTGGCGTACCGGAAAATCGGGCCGGTGATTGGAACCACCGCAACATTGCCGCGCATGGTGACTCGCCGGGTTTCATCCAGCCGCTCGCCGCGCTTGGTTGCCAGCGCCACCGGATCGCCCATGCGGTCGGAGATGGTCAGCAGGTTGTCCAAGGCGTCGGGCATCATCAGCCAGGGCTGCGATGCAGCCAGCTCAAGTGCTCGAGGCATGCTTATTCCTCTTGGGGTTTAGGGTCAGGTGGGGACTCAAGCCCACCTTTTGGCAGAGCCTGTATGTTGTGCTCGCGCCGGTAGGCAACCTCTCGGGTACGCTGACGGATCACTTGCTGCCAGGGCTCTCCGGTCATGGCCGCCGTTTCCAGCGTCTCGTTGCTCACGCCGATCTCGATGCGTTTGCCCGCCGCATTGGCTTCCTTGAGCTCGTCAATCGCGCCACGGGCCGGACCAATCCAGATTGCCTGGCAATAGGCCTTGCGCTTGGCCGAGTCGTTGTAACCGGGCAGATCCACCAAGCCTCTGGCCACAGCCTCGTCGATCACCAGCTCGCGGCTTGGCTGGCAGAAGTCACAGGCCAGCCACCAGCGGCGCAAGCTATAGAAGCGCCAAGCCTGCAACATGGCTGCCCGGGCTGCGCTATAGCTGCTGCTGTAATGCAACAACAGTTCCTCCAGCGGCAGCTCCAGCGCCGCGCCGATTTCCTTCACGACTGCGGTGAAAAACGGATCGAACTGCGCGTTGGGCCTGCTGGGGTTGGCGATCATCGGTTCCTCACCCACGCCCAAGTCAACGATGGCCCCCTCGCCCAGCGCAATTGCACCGTCGGAGGTGTCATCACCGCCTGGTTGCTCTTCTGTCAATGCGGACATGGGCAGGTTGTTATTGTTGAAGTTGTCGCCCTTCTTGATGAACACGGTGAACATTGCCGATATCACCGCCGCCATCAGCTCGGCGCTGCTGTAACGCTCCAGCTTCTGCAGTGGCTCAAGAACCGGCGACAGGTAGGGGGCGCCGCGCTTCTGCCCAGGCCGCTCTTTGTCAGCCATGACATGTAGCACCCGACGACGCCCGGTTTCAGCACCGAACACCGTCAGCCGCTCCCATTGCAGCGACTTGCCCAGCACATGCTCGCCCGGGTAGCCGGTGCATACGTGGTAAGCCACTGGCGCCCCCAGTCCGTCGAACTCGACGCCCTCTACTAGGTCCGCCCGGTCCATTCCGCCGTTCGGGTTGCCTACGCGGTCCGACTCGATCAACTGCAACCGCGTGCTGAAGATGCAACCAGGCCGCTCCTGATCGGGGCTGGCAACAAATACGTCACCTGCAACCATCGACGAGACAAGTACCAGAGCCTGTAGTTGGTAGTGGTTGAGCGATGCTTCGGCATCGCACTCACGTGGGTCATCGGCGTACAGCGACCACAGACGGTCCAGTTGGCCGTTGAGCTGCTCTGCCTCTTCCTCAGTCAAGCCCAACGCTTCATGGTCGACCTGGGCACGGCAGACGAGCCCGGTACCCACGACGTTGGTGCGCAATCGGGTAATCGCCGCGCGGGCGATCAAGTGATTGCGCATCGCATCGCGGGAGCGGGCCACCAACATGCGGCGCTCGCTATGGTTAAAGTCACGCCGAGGGCTACCTAGGCCAGGAATCCAGCTGGCAACGCTGCGCAGCACCCGGGAGGCGCCACGCCAGCGGGTTTCGACGCCACCGCCACCGCCCTGGGCGACGATCTGCTGCCCCTCGACTGAAGCTCTGGCCACACGAATAGCTTCGGTCATCAACTGCTCGGCAGCCGAATCCCGTTTTCGGAACGGCCACATGGTCAGATCCCCACGTAGGAAACGCGGTTACGGCCACGGCCCTGCCGGGCAGCCGTCTCTGCGGCAACCTCGGTTGCATACTGTTTCTCCAGCAAGCGCAAGCTGTTCAGCTCAGCCAACTGGACCTCTCGATCCTGTCGACGCAAGCGTTGCCCGTTTTTCAGGACATTCGAGATCGCCGCCCGGACCTCGTCGAGACGTTGTTGTGCATCTGTCATGGTGAACCTCGGTTAGCTGACGCGGCTCCGAGTGCCTCTGCCACGCGCTAGCGCACGGCGGGGAACCGGCGCCACCGCCTGCTCAGTTGTGAAGAGGGTGGGCTGAAGCAGTTGCTGCTCCAACTGGTCCCATTCGTGATCACGCAGCAGGTGCGTCTTCAGGCTGCGAGCCGCATGCAAGGCGTACACCTCGCAGTCCAGCGCTTCGTTGCGCCGGCCTGCTTTTTTCTGCCAGACCATCTTGCTGGGGTTACGCGGGTGCGGCGCCAGCACCTCGTTGGTCACCTGCTCGTAGTAGTCCGAGCGGATCTCGCTGTACCAGTGCATCCGGCCCGGCCCTGCCCCCTTGAGCTTCATCCGGCCATCGATAAGCGTCTTGGCCTTGTGGGTACCCACGATGAACACGCGCAGGCCGTACTTCGAGGCCTTGGTGTTGTCCTGGCTGGTGTCTGCAGACTGGGCTGGCTTAGTAAAGATTTCCCGGTCCCGGCTGTCGATGGACGCGCCCTTGATCGCCATGATGTTGAAGCGCTGGCGATCTCGAACGTAGGTGTACACCGCATCGCTGGTGTTACCGTCAGAGCTGTCGATGCTGACTGCTGATACGGCAAGCTGCGCACCGCTTTCGGTGGGTATGGGTGTCGCGATGACCTTGTCCAGCTCAGTCCACACCGGGTCGTGCGGATCGATGGGGTTGCCTGGTAGCTCGCCCCAGTACAATCTCCAGGACTCCTCGCCCCTCCCCCAACCAACCATGACCAGGGCGAGACGATCACCCTGAACGTCGACGCCGACCGTGACCAGCAGCGTGCCCTTCGGGGCCGTCAACTCGGCATAGGGCTCGGCGCGCTTCTCCAGCTCGTCCGTCTTGGGCGCGTCGCTCTTGTACTCGTAGCTCTCACCCATTGAGCTGTTGGTGAAGGCAATCATCGGACCGATGTTGCCCAGCCGCGTGGCGTATTCCGCCTGCAGCTTCTTCTCCATCAGCACCTCAAAGCGGGAGCCGTGGAACTTGGCGTACAGCTCATTGAGGATGTAGCCGGCGATACCACGGAATTCAGCCGTCGCTTCCCAGTATCCATGCGCGAGGTTGGAGTTCTTCTGGTGGTCATCCCAGATCTCACCGCAGTGCGGGCACGCGTAGTAAGCCGTTTCCGGGCGGCGCTTGCCATAGACCTCGTGGAAGTAGTGTTCGTCCTCGTCGCAGTGCAGATGATCGAAGCTCAGCGCATGCGACTGGCCACAACCGTGGCACGGCACCAACCCAACGCGCTTGTCGGATAGCTCAAGCTCGGCGTCGATGGCAGAAAGGCCCTTGATGGTAGGTGTGCCACCAATGATGATCTTCGACCGGCGGAACGTCTTGAGACGCTCCTTGGCCAGCTTGATGCTGTCCCCCTGCCCCCGCAGGTTGAGGTTGCAGTCATCAGGCTCTTCAATGGCAACCCGTGGCACTGGCGTGGACTTCACGCTGGCCGGGCTGTTGGAGCCCACCATTTTCAGGAAGCCACCGGGGAAGCGCTTGAAGTCCTGGCGCTGCTGCAGCTTGCGACTACGCAGGTCAACCTTCTTCCGTAACCGCTTGGTGGCCTCAATCATCGGCTCCAGTTTTTCCGCGACGTACTGCTTGGCCGCTTCAGCCTTGGGGAACAGGATCAAGATGGGAGAAGGGTCGAGATCAATCCACTTGCCGATGGCGTTACCCAGCACTCCCGATGTCCAGGCTACCTGGGCTGACTTGCGCCCCACGATCTCGAATACGTTCGGATCGTCCAGCGCTTCGAGCGGTCCCCCCGGCCAGATCAGGTGCGGGGTCATGTCGAAGCGGTACTTACCTGGTGCAGCTGACTCTTCGGGAGCGAGCCAGCGGAACCGGTCGGCCCACTCGGCGATGGTCATTCTTGGCGGGGGAGCCCACTTACGGCAGACCCGGCCCATGGCTTTACTCGCCGTCTTCTTCAGAGCCCTCCTCGTCGTCCGACTCGTCAGAATCCCCAGCGAGATCGTCGTCCTCGTCATACGCGGACAACCTCCTCAGTATTGATTCGATGGGCTCGCGGATCAGCTGGTCATCGACCTGCACGCCGTACTTGGCCGACAAGGTCGCCGCCAGCTCATCAGGGAAGGTATTGAGCAGTTCAATCTTCGCGGCAGTGATCACCGCCTCAAAGCGCTCAACCATTTCGGCCTCGATCACGACCTCGCCCAGCTCACGGGCTAACGCGATTTCTTCGCGGTCACCGC
This sequence comes from Pseudomonas sp. B21-031, assembly GCF_024748985.1. Classification (NCBI taxonomy): domain Bacteria; kingdom Pseudomonadati; phylum Pseudomonadota; class Gammaproteobacteria; order Pseudomonadales; family Pseudomonadaceae; genus Pseudomonas; species Pseudomonas sp. B21-031. Next base: position 4,563,889 of record NZ_CP087181.1, read on the forward strand.
GCAGCCGATCAAGGCGGTCGCGCGTCGATTCCTTCTTGCCGTTCAAGGCGGCCTGGCACATCAGCCACTCGATCACCACCTGGGTGTCGTACTGGTTTTCGTTGCCACGGCCAACACCGAACTCGATCACTGGCATGCCGTCCTTCTGCCAACGGCTCAGGGTTCGCTCATCACGGCCGATGATCTCGCCCAGTTCGAGCTTGCTGACTGTCTTGCCCATCACTAAGTCCTTGAAAAGACGGACATCCCTGCAGGAATTTCAGCTGCAGGGAAACCGCGAGTCTGCGCACCCGTGTAGGGGGCGGCCCCGGGGGAGGACCCAAAAATCGGCGGGCGCCGCCTGGGCCAGCATCGGGCCGTGGTCACTGACCCGCCTCCCCGCCGGCGGGTGGCGCCTGCTCCAGTCCCAGGCGCTTCGCAGCCCAGCGCATGTAGAGGTTGATAGCAACATCGGCACCGGCCATCGCAGCCAAGCAACCAACGGCCGCCGCCGCCCATACCGAAACGCCGAGGGCGTACAGCAGCATGTTGGTCGAAAGCCCGCAGGTCACACAGGCACCAGAGCGCAACGCCAACCGGCGAATCAGCCCCCAACCGCGAGCACCCGCCATGTCGGCCCGCCACATTTCTCCCGAAACACCGCCGACCAGGGACAGCACGATCACCATCCAGATCGGCAGTTCGGCTAACGTTTGTTGCTCGCTGTTCATAAAAGCCTCATTGGCAAAGCAAGGCGCCGGAAAAAGAAAACCCCGCCGGTTGGCAGGGTTCTCGATGCTCCGACAGGTCGGGGCGGGTTGCACAGCACAGTGCTTGTGGGGGAAGCGCCTAAGCGCACTTTTGATATCGTGGGGACTTTTTACATGCCACCGGAAAAACCGAAAAGGGGTGTTTTTCGGTTCGTCATCATCTGGTGGCTATGTCGCATCAATGTTGCACGCAAGTCGCATAGCGACCCGACGAACGGTCTGCTGACGAGCGCTGCCGGATCGGGCGGCCAGCACGGCAAACACCTGTAGCCGCAGGGCCTTAACCCAGTTGCGATAGGTCCGATCAGCACCCTCCTCAATCCCGACCACACGCATCTGCTCCCTGATCGTGACCTGATGGAAGTACCGTAGCTCAGCCAGCTCGGCCAGTGTCGCCCCGCGCTTGTCCCGGCGGGCCAGCCCAGCAACGGCTGCATCGACTTCGGCAGCGGCATGATCCAGGCCGGCACCGGCCATCAGTATCCGAGCACCAGAAGAGCCGGTGCGGGGCGCCGACCCCTTCCATTCCATGATCGTCCCCATCTGGCTGCCGAGGCTGGCTTCCAATCCCAGTTGCCGACGCTGCTCGCCCCAATGCTCCATCAGATCATCCACCAGGCGCAGGCGCTCGGTTTCATCGATCAATGCTGCCATGTCCTTCTGGTGCTGAACCATCCGCGCCAGGTGCTGCAGGCGTATTTCCACGTCCATCGTCATCGCCATTCCCCCGAAATCAAAACCCAACACATATTCAGCGAACCCAACACAAACCCAACACACTCAAAACCCAATGAATTCAATGGATTGGAAACATCTGTGTTTAGTGTGTTGGGTGTGTTGGGTTTTTCAGGGTTCGCATATAGATTCATCCGCCCTTCGATTTTGGCAGTTGAAGTAGATCGCATGCGCGTGCGCGTGCGCGAACCCAACACACCCAACACACAATGACGCCAAGCCACGGATTTCGGGGCCTGAATCTGTGTTGGCTTGCGGAAACCAACCCAACACCAACCCAACACACCCAACACACTTACCGGCGGAGTCATGCTGCAACCCTCTTGATGTGGTCCCAGCCTTCCACCGTCCAGCCCGCGAGCTTCGCTCGCTCGCGCCACTCGCGAACGTTCTTGCCCAGCACGGCCGCATTCATGGATGGGGGCAGGGAAGGATCACCATCGTTGGGCATGAAGAACGCCGCGAAACGACGCGGGCCCTGGGCCGTGGAGCAGTCCGTCCAAGGGATAGCCCTTGTCTTCTCCACCTTCGCGCTCAGCATCAAAGAGAACTTGGTTTGGCTCATGGCGTGCTCTTTGTTATGGGCGCACCACTCAATGAACATGGCGTAAACATCCGAGGTCAGGCAGCAGCCCCAGAGGCCGTACCCAAGCTCGCCGTTGCGCCAGAGGTGGAAGAAGGTCTGCCAGGCCGTGCGGCTCAGCTCTACCAGGCGCTGCCTGGCCTCAGTCTTCGGCGGACGGGTGCGCTGATTGAAGTCCTCAAGGTCAACGCTAAGCAGCCACCCATACAAGGCAGCCACCCCACCATTCGCCAACTCCCTGGCGATTGCCTTCTGCCTCTCAGCCGGCAGCGTCTCCAAGGGCCACATCACCAACATCCGACGGTCGTCTTCGCTGATTGGCCACGGCATGATCTCGTTGCTCAGGAAAGCCGCGTTCATGTGGTTGGTCTCTTCCCAGCCATTGATGAACTTTGACTCCATGCGCACCGTTTTGCCGGTGATCATGTGCTTGATTTTGCCGACCTGGTTGTAGCGCTGATCGCGGCTCACAACCTCTTCGAATACAGCCCACAGCTTGCCGCTTCGCCAAGCGTTGAAGCTGCCTTCAAGTTGGTCTTGCCCAACAGTGGCACCGTACTCACCGTACAACTCGCCCATGATGTCTGAAAACAGCAGGCTCTTGCCCGAGCCTTCCATGGTCGAGTGGAACAGGATCGCGGTGTCCAGCTTCGCGCCCATATGCTGCAGCGGGAACGCCAGCCACTTCACCAGCCAGTCCAACGCCTCGGCGTCATGGTTGCAAAGGAACGAGATCAGCCAGCGCAAGTTCTCGCACGCAGCGTCGTCGCGGGCCGGCTCAAGCGGCAAACCCTCGAATGTGTTGATGTAAATCGCCGGATCTTTGGTCATCGTCGGGTCGAACACGATGTGGTCAACGTCCACTACACGCCGATCCGGACTGTTCAGCCAGAGCTGATAGGCATCGCCCAAGGCCATTTTCACACTGCCCTCGGGCAGACGGCGCTTCTTTTCGCGATCCCAGGCCTCTTTCGTGCCGTCTATGTAGATGTAGCGGTCGAGCGGCTCCAGCTTCAGCGTGCCGCCCTTCTTGCTGGACATCTTTCGGGCCTGCTCGAGCTCTGCCACTTGCTCGGAGGCGATAAGCTTCTTGTCGGTCCGCTCCATCCAAGCTTTTGCGAGCGGCTTGCCAACCAGGGCCTCGAAGCCTGTTCGCTTCATCGAACGCCCCTTGTCCAAGTCCCACACGTTGGTGGTGCCTTCGACCAGGGCAAAGCGGCGCATCGCACCGTCAATGTCCAGGGTGCTACCCCCTGCCCCCCCGTTGGCCGAGGAGCCGGCCGGGCTGGGCGCTTCGACGTCCGATGGGGCGTGGGGAAGGTGATCGACATCGGCGTCGAAGACGGGCTGCTGCTCGGCCGGCTCGGCTGCCGATGGGGTACGGGGAAGTTCGCCCAATGGAGGCGGTTCCGGTGGACGGGATTTCGCGTCAATGCCGAGGATCTGTGCCGCCGCTCTGGTCGCAGCCTTCTGGTCGCCATCGTGCATCAGGATGCAGAACACGTCGAACGCGTCGTTCTTGTGCCCGTTGGCCAGGGGATCAGAAGTGTGATGCGAGTAAAGCTTGCGATCTTTGATCGTCACACCTGGCAGCCCTGAGCTGCTGTGCGGGCTCAACCATTTCCCATCGATGCGCTTGTAACCATGCGCCTCGATCATCGTGGCGATGTCATGGACGCGGTTGAATTCGGGAATGACTTCGGGGAGCCGGTCACCAGATCGTGCAGCAGCTGGTGATGGCCTGGCCACGGGACGAGCTGCAGCCGCAGGTGCTGCCGCCTTCGGCTTCCAAGGGCAAACAGCCTCCCCCTTCGCTTTAAATTCGTCCCAACCCTGCCAGATGCCCAGCAGGTCAGCCGGCAACTCGGGCAGCCCCTCAGCAGTCGGTGGTGTACGCCACGTGTAGGGTTTACGAGTGCCTGGGTGAATGGATGGCGGCAAGACGTCCTGCACCAGGCCGCCCCGCAGCTCAAAAACCGTCACTTTCTTGAAGGGCTCAGCCGCCATGCGAAAAGCCGCCTCGCGGGCAGCATCGCCTTCGTCCTGCGCGGCCTTCACTTGCCCCATGAGCCCCTTGTAGATGGTGCCATCGGGGTCGTTTTTGTTCGGCCACACCAGGGCGTGGCGAGTCAGCTCCACACCTTCAGGAACGCGGAACATCACGCGGAATCGTTCAGGGTTGCCTACTGAGGTCGGGTACGCATCAGCGAGCGCGTCAACGTCGAGCCCAAGGGTCTGCTGCAAGACCTGCCGGGTCAGCTCAACGTCATCAACGTCGAGCGAGCAGGCACGACTCGGCCCGAGCACAACACCAAGGTTGTGATTCGGGCTCGCAGTCCAGAACGCTTCAGCCTTCGAGGCATCCGTGAAATAGCCACCAGGCTTGTTCCAGCCGGCACCCTTCGGACCCTTCTCACCTGGTTCAATGGGAACCAGAGCAAGATCGAAGGCATCAATGTAGCGCCGCGCCCAATCAGCTGTGGTAGAGGATGGGCGATCACTCATCTCCGACGCTCCCGCAGCTGCTGGCAGCTGATGCAAGTCTCGCACCCCGCCACCAGCAGCTGACGCACCTCCGGGATTGGTTCATCGCAGTCTTCACAGAACTGCGCACTCGGCTTCGTCACTGGGCGAATGCGGCGCTGAAGGGCTACCTGCAGGTGATAGTCGGCTTGGTCGTTAGCCACATCGATCACATCAGCCATGAGCTTCGTCCTCCATGGCTTGGCGGGCACCCGCCATGATTGCCAGTACCTGACGGATAACATCCATCCCGCGCTGCTCGAGGTCGACCACTTCACCAGCCGTCCAGACATTGTCAGCGGCGCCTTCGTGCAGGCTACCGACGAACTCACTGGACTCTTCAAGGAGCTTGGCTACTGCCTGCAGAGCTTCATTAGTCGCTGGGACCGGCTCCGGGCGATACCAGACGGCACCGGCCGGACGGACCAAGGCATCAAGCAAACGCGGGTCAGCGGTCCAGCGGACGATTTCTTCGAGCTCGTCCGGGCTTGGCCAGCGGCGCTCTTCGGTAGGGTGGAGTTTCTTCTGCAGGGCATCCACGTCCATGACCATATCGAAGGCCAGCTTTGTGATACCGCCGTGATAGTCGCGACCGGCGCGGTAGAGCGCCTGCCGCAAGGCGAGAACCGGACCTGCATCCGGCAGTAGATCAATGCGACTCATAACCGTAAATCCTCGGTTTACGGTGTAGCCAGAGAATGAGGTAGGACCTATCCTACAGCTACGACCGTACTGTGCTGTGCGTCGTCGTCGCTGGGCCAGGGAGGTGAGAGTCCCTGGTCCAGCACCTTATTCCTTTGCTTGCCTCAAATACGCCCAATCAATGTCCGGTCGCAGCGCTTCACAACGAATCGCCCCTTCCGTTTCTCGATCTAGGCAAACAGCCAATCCCGCACTAGCGCGGCGGTTGCCGTAGGCGACTTGTTTCAACTGCCCAACAGACGTTCCGCAACGTTTCGCGAAAGCCTCGAGCCCTTCCTTGTCCATCGTTTTCAAGTACTCGCTAAGCGTCATAGACACCTCCATTGGCGGCGAGATTAGCAATTGCTAATTCGCAAGGCAATAGCAAGTCGTAATTTACTGTTTGCTAACGGAAAGCAATCATCGCCACATGGATATCAACGAAAGGCGTATCGCCTCCCTCCGTACGATCATGGGTGCACTGAGCCAGAAGGAATTCGCTGAGGCTCACGACCTAGACGCGTCGTACCTTTCACAACTGCTCAACGGCCATCGCAAGCTGGGGGAAAAGGCTGCGCTAAATCTGGAGCTCAAGATTGGGCTCGCAGCAGGGACGCTGACATCTCCTCCCTCCGAGGAGCCATCCACCGCAGCTCCAGACAACGTGGTTCGCCTGCCCACCAGGGCGGTAAAGGACAAGAACTTCGTGCTGATTCCGCACCTCGATATCGCGGCGTCTATGGGGCATGGCAAGGCAGCCCCAGGTATGCACATTGAAGTCATCCGCGACATGACGGTTCACCTCGACTGGCTAAGGATGCAGGGCCTGAGCTTCTCGAATGTCGACAACTTGGCCATCATCACAGGAGATGGCGACAGCATGTCTGGCACGTTCGCCGACGGCGACGCTCTGCTTGTGGATCGTGGGATTTCCGAGGTGAAAACAGACGCGATATACGTCTTCACCCTCGAGGGCGATCTCTACATCAAACGCCTGCAGCGCCTTACCGGAGGCCAACTGCGAATGATCTCCGACAACCCCATCTACCCACCGATTACCATCGATGAGTCGATGATCGAGCGCATGCATATCCAAGCCCGCGTCCTGCTGGCCTGGAACGCGAAGAAGCTCTAACGAACTCCCGTGCTGCGCCCTACCGGCATTTGCTGGGGCGTAGCCACACCCCGACAATTTAGCGTTTGCTATTGCTCAATTAATTAGCTTTTGCTAATTTCGTCCCCGTGCCCCTCTCTCACTTCAAGGACACGGAAGAATGAAATCAGCACAGCACAAAGGATCGGTCACGGTCCTGATCCACCCCACCGCCTGCAGCAGCCTTGCAAAGATTCAGGCATTCCAGCGCAGCACCGGCTTGCAGTTGGTCGTCACCCAGGATGGTAAGGCCCACGCAGTAGCGGCCACCGGAGGTGCAGCATGAGCGAGTTCCAGATACCTCTCCGCCAGATCATGCTGCTGCAGAGCACCCTGGACAAAGGCGGCTCAGCGACCTGCAAACTGCAGCGCCCGGAAGTGTCGCTTGACGCTCAGCTTGAGATCGAGAACGACACTACTCACCACCGCATCAAGGTGACCCTTGGGCCGCTCCTCAGCAGCCTGAGCCTTCCTCGCGCACTTTCGACCAAGTGCCAATCATTGCGGGACTTTCTGCAGGATCTGGCCAATGGCCGAGCTGACTCTGGCGCTCAGTCGGAAGAAGCACTCGCACTCTTGGAGGCGCAGGTCAGTGTGGAAGAAGTACTCCTAACCGGCCAAACCGCCTATGTCATCGCCACCGTCAACCGCGAACTGCCCCTTGGCGCCGTAGTGACCAACGAGCAAGGGGATGTTTGTGTCGCCGTCACGGGTGCCTGCAAAGCACACCTCGCTGCAGCAGTGCGCGGAAAGCTTCAGCCCGGCCCCGAAGGCCTCGGGAAATGCGCATGAGCACGCTGGAACAACTGCGCAGTGAGTTCGCCACCCCTTGCCCGACGCTGTCCGCCGTGAGGGAGCGCTATTTCGCTCACATCGGTACAGACCGACGACTCAGGGAGCTCATCAACAAGGGCCAGATCGATCTGCAACTGAGCAAGTTACACAACTCGGCGAAGGCCCAGCACGTGGTTTACCTGCAGAACCTGGCCGCATATCTGGATCGCCAGGCAGAGCGCACTACTCAATCCGCTTGAAGCAGGCGGCCCCGGCCAACAGGGGCACCCTGCCCGCCACCGACTCTCACCCCGCAAGGTGGCGGGCCACGAAGGAGCACAGCACATGCAACCTCATCAGTACGCACTCGCCGCTGGCGTCGGCTGGATGGTCACCCTGATCATCCTTCCTTTCCTGATCGCTAAGGCACGCCGACTTGCTTATGCCCGAGGGTTCGAGGCCGGCAAAACCTTCCACGACCAGACCTTGAGCCTTCAGCTCAAGGAAGCCAAACAGGCCTTGGACGATCAACGCGCAGAGCTGCTGCGCACTCAGCAAACCGGCAATGTGCAGCTTGCCGCGCGCGAAGCCAGCATTGCTGCGCTCAAGGCAAGTATCAGCGAACTTGAAGCACGAATCATGTCGTACACCGGCCTCCCTGTGACCAAGGCTGACTACGAGAAGCTGATCAACGCTTCGTCCACGATGCGCCTCGCCCAGCGCACATTCCAGGCATTGAAGTCCCAACCCGAGGCAGATCGAGCAGCCGCCCAGGCCGATTCCATCGACGAGCTGGCAAAGCGCATGCACGCCCAGCTCCGCAGCACCCCTGACGGCACCTCAACTGGGGAGGCTGCAGCATGAAGACCCCAGCTCCCCGTAGCTGCCTCGTCCACGGCCCCTCTGGCTGCGGCAAGAGCACCTACGCCCAGGCCATCGCCAAAGCACTCGGTTTGCACGACGTGCTTGATAACTGGACGCCGGGTAAGCCCGCTCCGCTGCTCAATACACTCGTCCTGAGCAGCGAGTCTGACCCCATCTGGCACTTCAAAGGCCGAGCAATGACCTTCGAACAGGCAATGCAGATCGCCCGCCAGCAGGGGACAGTCGTATGACCGCCGCCCAGCAGATCGTCATCGCGGGAGCGCAACAGCAAGCCCTTCCCTTTCAGCGCGAACTTTACGTGGACCTGTTCGCCGGCGCCGGCGGTGCCAGCAGCGGCGGAGCACGCGCATATCGCGACCCGGACATCGCAATCAACCACAACCCAATCGCGATCGCGGTGCACCGTGCAAACCACCGCAAGACCAGGCACTACATCTGCGACATCTACGAAGTTGACCCGCTGGAAGCAACCGGCGGCCAACCCGTGGGCATTCTGTGGGCCTCGCCGGATTGCCGCCATTTCTCCAAAGCGAAAGGCGGAGCACCACGCAGCAAAAGCGTACGCTCGCTTCCATGGGTGGTCGTTCGCTGGGTATTTGCTACTCGTCCGCGCTTGTTCCTGATGGAGAACGTGGAAGAGTTCCAGGCGTGGGGACCACTGGACGATGCGGGCAAGCCGATCAAAGAACATACCGGCCGCACCTTCCGGGCATTCGTGTCCTGCCTCACCACCGGCTTGCCGGCGGACCATCCCGATATGCACGAAATCATGGAGTGCATCGGTCAATGGGTACCGATGGATGCATTGGTCCGCGGCCTTGGGTGCGACGTGCAGTGGCGTGAACGCCGAGCTTCCAACGCCGGGTCTCCGACCATCCGCAAACGTCTGTTCCTTATCGGTCGCACCGACGGCCGCCCCATCGTGTGGACGAAACCCAAGCGTCACGAAAAGCCAAAGGCAGGACAACTGCCATGGCGCACCGCCGCCGAGTGCATCGACTTCAAAGACCTCGGAAAAAGCCTATTCGATCGAAAGCGCCCACTGGTGGAGAACACCTGCCGCCGCGTGGCCAAGGGCTTTTGGCGGCATACCGTGATGGCCGAGCAGCCATTCGTGATCCCAATGAACGATCACCAGCTGGCCGCCGCAAGCCTCACCGAGTTTGCTAACGCAAGCACCCAAAGGACGTTCAGTGCGGTCGAGCCTCTACGCACCCAGGTAGCGCAGGTGAAAGGCGGCCACTTCGCGCTGGCAGCTGCACACCTCACGCACCTGACGCACCTGACGCACCTGACGCACCTGACGCACCTGACGCACCACGGCGATCGATCGGGATATCCCGTATCCGAGTCAACACGCACCAAAACCGCAGCCAACCGGGGCGAGCAGGCCATGGCCACCGCCACGATGGTTACCCTGCGCAAAGGAAGCACTGGCACGAGCATGACCAAACCGGTCAACGCGCTAACTACAGGCAGCGGGCATCATGCGATTGCCGCATGCCACTTTGAGCAGGCAAACGGCGGGTTCTATACCGGCGACGGTCGAGCAGCACGCGCACCACTGAGCACCATCCTCGGGCGCGGCACCAACCAGAGATTGGCCAGCGCCTACCTGGTTAAGTACTACGGCACCGGTGGCCAGTGGCAAGGCATGCGCGAGCCAATGCACACGCTGCCCACAAAGGAACGCATGGCCCTGGTCAGCATCGTCCAAGTGCCTGCAGCAGTACTGCCGCCGGATCTGATGAAGAAAGCACGCCAATGCGCCCGCTTCCTGCACAAGTACCTACCCGAGCACTTCCCAGAGCCGGCCGACCTGGTACTGCTGGGCGACTATGTGCTGGTCGACTTCACCTTGCGCATGTTGAAAGCGCCAGAACTGAAGCTCGCACAGGGATTTAGTCCTGACTACATCCTCGATCGCGGGCTGTTCGAGAACCAGCGCACCGGCGAGCTGGAGTGGCGCGCCATCAGCAACACCAACCAGATCCGATTGATTGGCAACAGCGTCTGCCCCGACGAGGCGGAAGACCTGATCGCCGCCAACGCCAAAGATCTAATCGATCTGTACCAACGGGAGGCCGCATGAGCACGCACCGCCATGATTGGTACATGAGCGAGGCCGACGACGGCGGCCTGTATCACTGCAGGAAATGCAGGCGCACCCATGATGGCTCTGTCCCAGAAGCTCACGGCTGCCCAGTGTCAAACGCCGAGCATCACGCCGCCGCTTGGCTCGGCCAGGCCGGGCTGTACCGTACCCGGTTTGACGCCGTGCGCAACTTCGAGCAGTCCGTCACGCCGGTATCCGCCGACGAACTGTTCGAGCTGGCCAGCAAACAGGTTCTCAGCCAGCTCAACGAGGGCCGCCAACGTGGATAAATCAACACGCACCTGGCAACTGATCAGCCTCACGCTCGCCGTGGCGCTGATCGCTGCACTGGCTCAGCTGGAGCACATCAGCACTACCAGCCGGCCCGCTTCAGGCACGCTAACGACCGTAAACAGCGCCACAAACCTTGAGCACCTAGCCTTGAGCCCAAACGCTCGCCGAGTCCATGAGAGGTATTCGCTGTGACCACTACACGCATGGAAATCCTACAACTCAAGTGGGCGGCCGAATGGGCCGCTGCTAAGCCGTCGAATGAAACCACGTCCGTCGTGTACAGGATAATGGTACCGCCCACCGATGTGCTGGAGCTTATCGCGGAGATCGAGTGCCACCGCCAGGTAAATGCCGAGGGCTGCAAGCCCGACAGCAACACCCTGCTCTCCGGTGCCCACTGCGCCAGTGTCACGCCATGCCGGTGCCTAGACAAAGCGGAGGGCTACAAGCCCGACCTCATTAATACTCCCCCCGACCTCAACGCTGCCAGCGCATGGCTGGAGGCAGCCCGACGCAACCTGAACTCAGCCGTTGAGCAGACCTACCCGATCGGCAGCAAGCTGATGGTTGACCGGGGCACACATCACGCGCGCGTCGAAGTGGTCAGCCACCCGAACGCAGCCCACCCAGGGACGATTTCAGTCCAGAACATCAAAACCGGGAAACGCTACCGGATCGACTACAGCCGCGTATTGGAGCAGCGCCATGACTGATGCGAGAAGAACGCGGCCGCGCATCGCCTCCCATAGCCTCGACCTTCCGGCAATGTGCGACATCTGCGGCAAAGCACGCTCAACCCGAAACCATGCCCGCTGCAGCCAAATCCGGCAACAGCAGAAAAGCTTGGAATGGGAATCCTATATGGCCAATGTGGCCGCAAAGAAACTCCAGCAGGTCAAGCGCCTGCGCCCAATTCGGTAAGTTGGAGAATACATTTATGGCCAAGCCACAGATTAAGCCAATCCATGAAGCTGCTAACCCAAGCGAAACGGTGCAACTTCTGATTACACCGTCTACCTGGATACGAAAGGAACTACTCTTCCCGATTTTCGGACTCAGCACCGAAGCCGTTCGCAAGTATCGCGATCGTGGAATCTGGCTGGAGGAGAAACAATGGCGGACTGATCCAGCCAATGTCATTGTTTACAACCGTGTTGAAATCGAAAACTGGATGGCCGGCCGTCCATGAGTGCGAAGCTTCCAACAGGTGTCGACGCCTTGCCGAAAGGCGTCGACATCAATGGCAACCTTCTGCGGATCGCCTTCATGTTTGAAGGCGAACGCCGCCGGGAACCACTGCGAAACGTTGCCAAGATCAACAAGGCCGCCATCGCCTATGCGGACAACAAACGCAGGACGATACTTGCTGAGATCAAGGAAAACCGATTCGACTATGCGGCACACTTCCCCGACTCCGCTTGGCTCAAGGCCCGTCAAGAACTTCCGAATGAGCCAGCTAAAAGGACTGTCGACGAAGGGATAGCCCAGTGGCTTGAAGTTGCCAAGGTCAAGAAGGCTAATAGCACTTACATTAACTATAAAAGTAAGTCAGAGCACGTTAGGAAAAAGTTTACCGGCAGAACGATCGCCAGCATTCCCAAGAGCGAGCTTGAGTTATTCCAAGCTGAACTGCTCACCAATGGCCTCAAGCCGAAAACCGTTAATGACATCTTCACAATTATAAGGGGGGTGTGGGGGGATGCGTTCAGCGATGAGATTATCAGGCTCAACCCCCTGGAACGCATCGAGAACATCCAGTCCGACAGCGACAGCGAATTCGCCGACCCATTCACCAGGAGCGAGATCGAGCGGATAGCCGCCGCCGACCCTGAGCGTATGACAGACAGCCGGATGATCGTCTTCAACTGTTGGGCCGGGCTGTCTCTGTCCGAGTTGATCGCGGCAGGCGTAGAGGACGTTGACCTGGTGGCTGGCACCCTGACAATTCGCCGCGCCCTGGTCGCTGGGGAATTCAAGGTACCGAAGGAGCGCTCGCGCATTCGTACGGTGGAGCTGATCGCGCCGGCCTTGGAGCTGCTGGCCATGATCGTGGCCGAAGCCAGGGATGCCGAACCCACGCACATCAGCGTTGTGCAGAGAGACAACATCACGAAGAAGCATGAGCGTGTCCGCTTCCTGTTCCGCAGTTCCACAAGCGGGCTGCTGTGGAACGGCAAGACCGTCAGCAACTGGTTCACCGCCCATCTTGAGAAAGCAGGCATTCGACATCGAGGCGCTAACCAGGCACGCCACACGTTCGCGAGCCAAGCGCTATCGAGCTACGTCCCGATTGAATGGGTAGCCCGCCAACTCGGCCACAGCGACACGACCATGGTGCGCAAGCACTATGGCCGCTGGATCTCGAAGGACACCAAAAGCATGGCGGACATCGTCTCCAAGATGATGGGCTTTGCAGCGGACTGATACGACCTAACGCGGCCTGCTAGGCTGCAAATTTGCCCTAAATCTGCCCTAACTGATAACCCTGAAACGACGAAGCCCCCGAAAACATCAACGTTTTCGGGGGCTTCGGCTACTTCGCGTATGGCGGAGAGATAGGGATTTGAACCCTAGGTACTGTTGCCAGTACAACGGATTTCGAATCCGTCCCGTTCGACCACTCCGGCATCTCTCCAATGGCGCGCATCATACCAGCGAATTTCTGAAACGCAAACCTTTATTTCAAAAAAATTCGCGTGGTATCAGGCGCTTGCGTGAACGGGCCGCTTACAGCGGCACGCCCAGGCGCTTGGCAACTTCTTCGTAGGCTTCGATGACGTCGCCCAGGCCCTGACGGAAGCGGTCCTTGTCCATCTTCTTGCGGGTTTCTTTGTCCCACAGGCGGCAGCCGTCTGGGCTGAATTCGTCGCCCAGGACGATCTGGCCGTGGAAGACGCCGAACTCCAGCTTGAAGTCGACCAGCAGCAGGCCGGCGTCATCGAACAGCTTGTTCAGCACTTCGTTGACTTTCAGCGACAGCTTTTTCATTTCGACCAGCTGCTCGGCGGTGCCCCAGCCGAACGCGACAACGTGGGATTCGTTGATGAAGGGGTCGCCCTTCTCGTCGTTCTTCAGGAACAGTTCGAAGGTGGACGGCTCCAGCTTGATGCCCTCCTCCACGCCCAGGCGCTTGACCAAGCTGCCCGCGGCGTAGTTACGCACGACGCACTCGACTGGGATCATGTCGAGCTTCTTCACCAGGCACTCGTTGTCGCCCAGCAGCTTGTCGAACTGAGTCGGCACGCCGGCTTCTTCGAGCTTTTGCATGATGAAGGCGTTGAACTTGTTGTTCACCATGCCTTTGCGGTCGAGCTGTTCGATACGCTTGCCGTCGAACGCCGAGGTGTCGTTGCGGAACAGCAGGATCAAGCGGTCGGCGTCGTCGGTCTTGTAAACCGATTTGGCCTTGCCGCGGTAAAGTTCTTCGCGTTTTTCCATGATGGGCTCCGCTTGCTTGAGTAGTTGGGCTAGGCGATTTCGCGCCAGTCGAGCCCGTGTTCCTGATTCGCCACCTGAAGCCAGTCCGGGTCGCACCCGAGGGTGTCGACGAAGCACTGGCGGGCCAGTTGTGGCAGGTTGTTCTTGCTGCTGAGGTGGGCCAGCACCAGGTGTTGCAGGTTGCTCCAGCCCAACTCGTCCACCAGGCGCGCAGCCTGGTGATTGTTCAAATGCCCTTGCGCGCCACCCACCCGCAGCTTCAAGAAGGCCGGGTAGTGCCCGCGCGCCAGCAGGTCACGGCAGTGGTTAGCCTCGATCAACAAGGCATCCAGGCCTTGGTAGCGCTCCAGCAACAACGCATCGTACGAGCCCAGGTCGGTGAGCATGCCGAAACGCCGCCGGCCGTCGCTGAACACATACTGCAACGGCTCGTAGGCGTCGTGTTCGACACGCGCCGCCGTAACCTCCAGGCCACCGATGCGCAGGCTGTCGCCACACGCGAGAAAACCGGCCACCTCCACCGGCTTGCGCAGGCCGCGCAAGGTCCCTTGGCTGAGGTAGACCGGTACATTGTAGCGCCGCGACAGCAACCCCACCCCATGCACGTGGTCGGCATGTTCGTGGGTGACCAACACGGCGCTCAGCTGTGCTGCGCTGACCCCGAGCAGCGCCAGGCGCCGCTCGGTTTCACGCAGGGAAAACCCGCAATCGACCAGGATGAGCGTGTCACCACTGGCAATCAGCGTGCCGTTTCCCTGGCTGCCGCTTCCGAGTACCGCGAAGCGCACTTAACCCAGGTGGTCCTGAATGGCGCTCAGCACGCGGCGGGCGACATCGGCCGGAGCCACGGTGTTGATGTTTTTCTCGACCGTTACCTGCACGCTTTCACCGACCTTGCTCAGGCGCACCTGGTAGCGTTCGGCACGGGCTTCACGCTCTTCCTTGGACGGCGCACTGCCGAACAGGCGGCTGAAGAAGCCCGGCTCGTTCTGCTTGTCGTCAGGCTTTTCGGACAGGTTGATGTAGTACAGGCCCAAGCTGCGGTTGATGTCTTCGACACGCCACTCGCCACCTTGCTCCAAGGCGCGGCCTACGCTGGACCAGGCGCGATCCAGGTCGGCGCCCAGGTACAGCACCGGGTTGCCGCTGCCGTCTTCGCTCAGGCTGACGCGGCTCGGGGCATCGAAATCGCGTGCGGCCAGCAGCGAGACCGACCCGCCCTTCTCGGCGCTGCGGTTCATGCTGGCAAGCATTTCGTCGACCAGCAGGGCATCGGCGCCAGTGTTGCTGGACGAGGACGGGAAACCAGGCTCGGCGGTGCTGCCGGCCGGGCGCTCGACGCTGACGATGTACACCTCGGAGGTGTTGCGTTGCACGCCGGGCTCCATGCGTACACGCACGCGCACTTCGCTGTCTGCACTGCTGGCGGTGCTCGCCAGGCGCTGACCGAGTGACGCGGAGAGTTCATCGAAACGCTGCCAAGTGGTGTTGAATTCGCCAGTCTGTGGGCGCTCTTCAGCAATGCGGAAGCCATTGTCTTCAAAGAACTGACGGGCTGCCGGCCAGACTTCGGCGGGCGAGCGCTGGGCCAGGACCCAACGGCTGTTGCCGCTGCGCTGCAGGCTGAAATCGCTGACTTCGGCACCCGCAGTCAGGGGCTGCGGGCGCGGTACTTCGAACTCGCCGGTGGCACGGTCATCAGCAACGTTACGCGGAATAGGCAACAGCGGGTCGAGGCGCTTGACGTTGCTGGCGTCCGGCGGCAGTTGCATCGGCGCGGTCGGGTGCGCCTGCAGGTAATCGCTGCCGCGGTCGCGGAAATAACCCTCGTCGCCCCACAGCCAGCCGCAACCGCTGGTGCTGGAAATGATCAGGGCAAGGGCGGAAAGACCAGCCAGTCGCTTCATGCGGTGTACTTCCTCGATTAAACCAGTACGCCGGACTGGCGCAAGGCAGTACGGACTTTTTCGTGACAGCCTTCGCTCAGCCAGGTCAGCGGCAGGCGAATGCCCTTGTGCATCAGGCCCATTTCAACGAGCGCCCACTTCACCGGAATCGGGTTGGCTTCGCAGAACAGGTCTTTGTGCAGCGGCATGAGTTTTTCGTTGATCGCGCGGGCCTTCTCGGCATTGCCCTCAAGGGCGGCCTCGCACAGATCGGCCATTTCGCGCGGGGCGACGTTGGCGGTCACGGAGATGTTGCCCTTGCCGCCCAGCAGGATCAGCTCGACAGCGGTCGGGTCGTCGCCGGACATGACGATGAAGTCCTTGCTGACGCCATCGAGGATGGCTTTGGCGCGGGCCAGGTCGCCGGTGGCCTCTTTGATGCCGATGATGTTCGGCACGGTCGACAGGCGGATCACGGTCTCGGCCTGCATGTCGCACGAAGTGCGGCCGGGCACGTTGTAGAGGATCTGCGGGATGTCGACGGCTTCAGCGATGTGCTTGAAGTGCTGGTACAAGCCTTCCTGGGTCGGCTTGTTGTAGTACGGCACGACCAGCAGGCAGGCATCGGCGCCAGCGTTCTTGGCGTTCTGGGTCAGGTGCACGGCTTCCGACGTGGAGTTGGCGCCGGTGCCCGCGATGACCGGAATGCGGCCATTGACACGTTTGACAACAAATTCGATGACCTCGATGTGTTCTTCAACAGTCAGGGTGGCCGACTCGCCGGTGGTGCCGACGGCGACGATCGCATGAGTGCCGTTTTCCAGGTGGAAGTCTACAAGTTTGCCGAGGCTGTCCCAGTCAAGACGCCCTTGTGCATCCATGGGAGTGACCAATGCCACCATACTGCCCGCAATCATGTAACTGCTCCTGCCGGAAAAAGAGAGCGGTAATGGTACTGGGGGCATCGGCCTTGCACAAGCGAAGCAGGCGGGCGGAGCATTCCCCTCGGCGGCTTATTTCGCTACCCTTGGCCCTTTGATCGGTGCAGCGCGGCCCGCCGGGCCGTCGACCTTGCTCCCCGCCGGCGTCCACGACCTCGCATGCGAGCCCCGGGCCCTGCCGACTGGAGGCTTTTGCCTGTCCTGCACCGACCGCTCATCGCTTTAGGAATGCTGCATGTCCACCCCCACCGTCCGCGAACAATTCCTTGTCATCAGTGCCCTGGGCCCAAACCCCATGGAACTGGCCAACGTCCTCAGCCGCGCTGCCTTCGAAAACCGCTGCGCGGTCGTCACTTCGCGCCTGAGCCGCCATGGCGAGACCAGCGCCCTGGTGCTGCAGGTCGGTGGCAGCTGGGACGCCCTGGCGCGTCTTGAAGCTTCCCTGCCGGGCCTGGGCAAAAAGCACGGCCTGACCCTTGATGTGGTGCGCAGCGCCGACCAGGAGGTGCGCCCGCAGGCGCTGCCTTATGTGGCCTATGTCAGTGCGGCCTACCGCCCGGACATCATCAATGAGCTGTGCCAGTTCTTCCTCGACCACCGCGTCGAGCTCGAAGCCATGACCTGCGACACCTACCTGGCGCCACAAACCGGCAGCAGCATGCTCAACGCCCAGTTCACCGTGATCCTGCCCGCCGGCACCCAGATCAGCTGGCTGCGTGACCAGTTCCTGGACTTTGCCGATGCCTTGAACCTGGATGCGCTGATCGAGCCTTGGCGCCCACAGAACCCCGTGTAAGGAAGCCCCTATGGCCGTAGCACTCGACCAACCCGTTGCCGATTTCCAGGCCCAGGCCACCAGCGGCCAAACGGTCAGCCTTGCCGAGCTCAAGGGCCGCCAGGTGGTGGTGTACTTCTACCCGAAGGACAGCACCCCGGGCTGCACCACCGAAGGCCAGGGTTTCCGCGATCAGCATGACGCCTTTGCCGCAGCCAACACCGTGGTGTTCGGCGTGTCGCGCGATGGCATCAAGTCGCATGAGAACTTCAAGGCCAAGCAAGGCTTCCCGTTCGAGCTGATCAGCGACAAGGACGAGGCCCTGTGCCAGCTGTTCGACGTGATCAAGCTGAAGAAGCTGTATGGCAAGGAATACATGGGCGTGGACCGCAGCACCTTCCTGATCGACAAGGACGGTGTGCTGCGCCAGGAATGGCGTGGGGTGAAGGTACCGGGGCATGTGGAGGCCGTTTTGGCGGCGGCCCAGGCTTTGAACAAGGCTTGAGATTGGTTGGGGCCGCTTCGCGCCCCATTCGCAGCACAAGGCTGCTCCTACAACGGCAACCTTGTGCTGCGAATGGGCCGCAAAGCGGCCCCAATGTCATTCAGAGCAGTGGCGAAACACTCGGTTCCTGCCGCGGCCAGGCATCCAGCACAGCCTTGAACAGCGTCGCCAGCGGGATCGCGAAGAATATCCCCCAAAAGCCCCACAGCCCACCAAACAACAACACCGCGCAGATGATCGCCACCGGGTGCAGGCTGACCGCCTCGGAAAACAGCAGCGGCACCAGCACGTTGCCATCCAGTGCCTGGATGATCGCGTACACCGTCATCAGGTAGATGAACTGGTCCCCCCAGCCCCACTGGAACAAAGCAATCAGCGTCACCGGCACCGTCACCACCACCGCGCCCACATAAGGCACCACCACCGACAAGCCCACCAGCAGCGCCAGCAGTGCGGCATAGTTGAGCCCCAGGCTGATAAAGGCGATGTAGGTGGCAATCCCGCAGATCAGGATCTCGATACCCTTGCCACGGATGTAGTTGGCAATCTGCCGGTTCATCTCGCTGCCCACCCGGTTCAACAATGTGCGCTGGCGTGGCAGGTAACCACTGACCCAGCGGGCGATCATTTCCCGGTCCTTGAGGAAGAAGAACACCAGGATCGGCACCAGCACCAGGTAGATCATGGCGTTGACCAGCAGCGGCAGGCTCGACAGCGAGAACGTCAGCGCCCATTGGCCGAACTTGCCGATTTCACCGCGCACCGACTCGATAGCTCGCAGCACCTGCTCATCCGACACCAGGTGCGGGTAGCGCTCAGGCAGCAGCAGCAACAGCGACTGCCACTTGCCGAGCATGCCGGGCAACTCGTTGAACAGGGTGATCAGCTGATGCCAGAGCAACGGCACCAGCACCAGCAGGATGACCGCCAGCGCCCCCATGAACAACGCGAACACCACCGCCACCGCCAGCCGAGTAGGCACGCGCAGGCGCTCCAGGGCGTTGACCAGGCCTTGCATCAGGAACGCCAGGACCATCCCCGCCAACACCGGCGCGAGCATGCCGCCCAAGGTCAGTACTGCGGTAAAGGCCAGAAACAGCAGGACCGCCAGCACCACTGCTTCTTCATCGGAGAAGTAGCGCTGCATCCAGTCGCGAAGCACTTTGAACATTGACGATCCTTGGTTAAGACTCAGGCCTTGCGCAGCCAGTAGGTGTAGGTACCGGCCTCGGCCGTTTCGTGCAGCAGCGTATGACCGGCCAGCTTGGCAAAAGTGCGGAAGTCACGCTGCGAGCCGGCATCGGTGGCAATCACCTTGAGCACCGCGCCACTGGCCAGGCGGTTGAGTTCCATCTTCGCCTTCAGCAGTGGCAGGGGGCAGTTCAGCCCGCTGGCGTCGAGTTCGGCGTCGCAGGTCAGGGTGTCACTCATCAGGGGTTCTCCACACGCGGGTAGACGTCTTTGGTAACAGGCCCGCTAGGATACCGCCACTGGTCGCCAACGTGTGAGCGGGCTACAGTAGAGGCCTTTGACCCGACGCGAGCTTCGTGCATGAATCTACTGCGCCCTACCCTGTTGACGCTGGCCTGCCTGATGGCCCTTCCCGGCCATGCTGACGACCTGCCATCACTGGGTGATGCCAGCTCTGCGATCGTCTCGCCGCAGCAGGAACACCAGCTCGGCCGCGCCTGGCTCAGCCTGTTGCGTGGCCAGGTCAACCAGCTGAACGACCCGCAGCTCAAGGACTACGTCGAAACCAGCGTGTACCGCCTGGCAGAAACCAGCCAGCTGCAGGACCGACGCCTGGAATTCATCCTGATCGACAGCCGCGAGCTCAACGCATTCGCCGCCCCTGGGGGCATCGTCGGGGTCAACGGTGGCCTGTTCCTCAATGCTCAGACCGAGGGCGAATACGCCTCGGTACTGGCGCACGAACTGGCGCACTTGTCGCAGCGCCACTTTGCCCGTGGCGTCGAAGCCCAGCAACGCATGCAACTGCCGATGATGGCCGCACTGCTGGCCGGCATCGTGCTGGCAGCGGGGGGCGCTGGCGACGCTGGCATCGGCATGATTGCCGGCACCCAGGCGGCGGCGATCCAAGAGCAGCGGCGCTTTTCGCGGCAAAACGAGCAGGAAGCCGACCGCGTCGGTATCCAGAACCTGGAAAAGGCTGGCTACGACCCGCGCAACATGCCGAGCATGTTCGAGCGCCTGGCGCGTCAGTACCGCTACGATGCCAAGCCGCCAGAATTTCTGCTGACTCACCCGGTTACAGAGTCGCGCGTTGCCGACACCCGCAACCGCGCCGAGCAGGCGCCCAAGGGCGGCATCGAAGACACCCAGCGCTACCAGTTGATCCGCGCCCGCGTGGCCCTCACCTACGAAGGCACCCCAGGCCTTGCCGCCAAGCGCTTCCGCGCACAGCTGGATGAAGACCCTAAACTGGACGCCGCACGCTACGGCTTGGCCCTGGCGCAGATCAAGGGTGGCCAGCTCAACGAAGCCCGCGAACTGCTCAAGCCATTGCTGGCCAAAGCGCCCAACGACATTACCTATAACCTCGCGCAGATCGACCTGGACATCACCAACAACCGCCTCGCTGACGCCCAGCAGCGTGCCGAGCGCATGCAGGGGCTGTACCCGGGCAACTACCCGCTGAAACAGGTGCGGGCCGACCTGCTGGTGAAGCAGAACAAGCCAGCTGAAGCGGAAAAAGTACTGAACGACCTGCTCAAGAGCCGGCCGGACGATCCGGATGTGTGGTATGACGTTGCCGAAGTGCGGGGGTTGTCGGGTAATACCATCGGCTTGCACCGGGCGCGCGCCGAGTACTTCACCTTGGTCGGTGACTTCGACCAGGCTATCCAGCAGCTGGATTACGCCAAGCGTCGTGCGGGGAGCAACTTCCCGCTGGCGTCACAGATCGATCAGCGCCAGCGCGAGGTCATGGAGCAGCAGCGGATGGTCAGGGAGATGATGGGGCGCTGAGTTTTTCGGGAGCGCTTTGCGCTCCATTCGCAGCACAAGGCTGCTCCTACAGTAGATCGCGTTCCCCTGTAGGAGCAGCCTTGTGCTACGAATGGGCCGCAGAGCGGCCCCAGCATTTTCAGGCGTTACCCGAAAGCTTCAAGCGCGCCGCCTGGGTGAAATCCAGCATGCGGTTAAGCGGCTTGATCGCCTTGGGCACCAACGCCGGATCAACGAAAATCTCGTTGCTGCCCGTGCGCAAGCATTCCAACACCCGCTCCAGCGTGTTCATCGCCATCCATGGGCAGTGCGCGCAGCTGCGGCATGCGGCGCCGTTACCGGCAGTCGGGGCCTCGACGAATTCCTTGTCCGGGCACAGCTGCTGCATCTTGTAGAAGATGCCGCGGTCGGTCGCGACGATGAAGGTCTTGTTCGGCAGGGTCTGCGCGGCTTTGATCAACTGGCTGGTGGAGCCAACCGCGTCAGCCAGGTCGATCACCGATTCCGGCGATTCGGGGTGGACCAAAATCGCGGCATCCGGGTAAAGCGCCTTCATGTCGGCCAACTGACGCGACTTGAATTCTTCGTGGACGATGCACGCACCGTCCCACAGCAGCATGTCGGCACCGGTCTGCTTCTGGATGTAACGGCCCAAGTGCTGGTCCGGGCCCCAGATGATGGTCTCGCCGTTGTCCATCAGGCTTTCGACGATCTCCAGTGCACAGCTCGAGGTCACCACCCAATCGGCACGGGCCTTCACAGCCGCCGAGGTATTGGCATACACCACCACGGTGCGTTCCGGGTGCTGGTCGCAGAAGGCCGAAAACGCTTCGACCGGGCAACCCAGGTCGAGGGAGCAGGTGGCCTCCAGGGTGGGCATCAGCACGCGTTTTTCGGGGGTGAGAATTTTTGCCGTCTCACCCATGAAGCGCACGCCGGCGACGATCACGGTTTCGGCGGGGTGGTTCTTGCCGAAGCGGGCCATTTCCAGCGAGTCGGATACGCAGCCGCCGGTTTCTTCGGCCAGCGCCTGGATCACCGGGTCGCAGTAATAATGGGCGACCAGCACGGCGTTCTGGGCCTTGAGCTCGGCAGCGATGGCCGCACGGTATTCGGCCTCCTGCTCGGCTGTCAGCGGGTTGAGCTGTTTGGCGTCGAGGTGGGCCTGAACCAACAGGCGTTCGGAAATCTGGGTCATGATCGCTGGACCTGCAAGCGCGTGCGCGCATCAAATCGAGTGTATCACCCGGCCCTGGCAGATCGGCTAAGGGCGCCGGACGGCGCGCAGGCCATCACGGCCCTCTGCGGGCGCGGATTATTATCGGACGCCGAAGGCTACAGACAATCGAGGGAATTCAAAAGGGGTTTTTATGCAGCCTGCCCCGGCGAACGGGCCGGGGCAGGCTTAGCGAATCAACCTTGCGGCTGCAAGGCGGCAAGACGCATGGACATCAGCATGGCGAACTCTTCTACGGTCATCTTCTGGCCATTGAAGTCGACCATGCCATCGGCATAGTGCAGGCGGGTCACCACGTCGTTGCCCTGCACCGTGGCCATGCCGCTCTGCAGCGCCATCATGCCAACCATTTCACCTGCCTGGCTCGACTGCATGGCGATGGCCTGGGCATCGGTCTGCCCTTCCAAAAGAGCCTGCAAGGTTGCCAGGTCACCGATCATCGGCTTGGACAGCGACAGCGACGTCTTGACCTCGGTGATCAGTTGTTTGCTCAGCTGGTCGGGCGGCAGGTCGAAGGAGGCCGGGCTGGCGAAGTCAATTGCCAGGTTGAAGCGGCTCTCGCCGTTGGCGGTCTTGAACGACAGGTTTTCCACCGCGAGCTTGGGCTTGGAGGCCAGCAGTTGCTGCAGGTCAGCCTGGAACTTGGCCTTCTCGGCTTCGCCCATCTGGATCTGTGGCACCGCCTGGCCCGCTGCGGCCGCTGCCTCGAACTCCGGCAAGTGCGCCTGGTACCAGTGCGACAGCGCTTGCAGCGCCGGTGCATTGACCGACTTGATGCTCACGGCCATCTGCGCATTGCCGACAGCGCGGCCGTCCCAGGTGATATCCGCCAACGTGTAATCCGCGCGCCCACCGACGGTGTCCGGGCCGTCGAGGGCTTGCTGGGCTTTCTGCTCAAAGCCTTTGATCGACAGCACCTGCTGCTTGGGCCCCAAGGTCACTTTGGTTTCCGCCAGCGACAGGTCGACCTTGCCGACATAGATCGCATCGTGCTGGGTGGCGGCCAAGTCGCCGTCGACCTTCAAGCCCTTCAGCTCGAAGGTGGCAGGCGGCTGATCGTCGTGCACCCACTTCATTTCGAAGCGCTCGGCGCTGCCCTGGAATTTCGTCGCCTTGCCTTCGCGGTCGCCGCTAAGCTGCAACTGCATGCCCGAGAACGCGAGGCTGTTGCCGTCGGTTTCGTTGACCTTGAGCGGGGCCAGCAGGACCGTGCTGTCGACGTTGCCGCCGTAGCCCAGGCTGGTCTGCGCGCTGATCGGCGCCTGTTCGCCCGCTGCCGCGAACCAGGGGGCGGTGAAATCGTCCTTCTGCAGCGTGCTGTTGCTGACAGCCAGCACGGGCATCAGCTTCAGTGCCTTGACCCGCGACCACGGGAATGGACCATGCTCGATCTGGTCGGTCATGCCTACATCGAAACTGACCACTTCGTCGTCGCCCAGGTTGATGTCCTTGGCCTTGAGCCGGTACTGGGCGGTACTGCTGAAGAAGTGCCGATCCAGCGAGACCAGTTCGACGGTCAGGCTGCCACCGACGCCCACCAGGGCTTTTTTCAGTTCGGCGTTGCTGCGGTTGACGGAGTATTCCAGCTCCGCAGGCAGGCGCTCGCCGGTGTACCAGGCGCCAGCGGTGGTTGCGACGGCAATGGCGATAGCCAGGCCGGTAAGGATGCCTACTGATTTCTTCATGAATAGAACCGAATGCTGTCCATAAGGGCTTACACGTGGCCAAGGTGCCACGCAAGGCCTGAAGAATATCACCGCAGCCTCGGGCAGGTGGCGGCCGAAGCAGAGAAATCCCGGCTGTAGGATACGTCTGATAGGCCCATGGGAAAGATCCTTTTTGTTCAATTTTACGAACATCTAAATCGATCAAAACCGCAAAAAATCGCGCAAAAACTGAACAAAACCCCATTGAAATCGATAAATATTTCAGTTTTGCAACATCTTGTCATGTTTAACTTGACACCAACCTACCCATCGTTTTTTATTTTCACCACTTGCACCGCGCCCACCCCACAAAGAACAACCGGCGCCTCGCACGCGCCTCCCTCTGCTCCGAACAATAAAGGTGAACAACATGGAGCCCACCCGCTCGCCCTTGCCGCATGCGCAATTCACTGTGCCCGCCGTTCACGTCCAGCCGCAGGAGCCATGCCAGCATGCAGCCTGACCACAGCGCTTCCGGCGGCGACCAATTCCGCAAATCCCTGCGCCTTTGGCACGTGGTGATCATCGGCCTGGCCTACCTGACGCCGATGACCGTGTTCGACACGTTCGGCATTGTTTCCGGCATCACCGCCGGGCACGTGCCCAGCGCCTACATCCTGGCACTGGCCGGCATCCTGTTCACGGCGGTGAGCTACGGCACCCTGGTACGACGCTTCCCACAGTCAGGCTCGGCCTA
This sequence comes from Pseudomonas sp. B21-031, assembly GCF_024748985.1. Classification (NCBI taxonomy): domain Bacteria; kingdom Pseudomonadati; phylum Pseudomonadota; class Gammaproteobacteria; order Pseudomonadales; family Pseudomonadaceae; genus Pseudomonas; species Pseudomonas sp. B21-031. Next base: position 4,588,513 of record NZ_CP087181.1, read on the forward strand.
CACCTACACCCAGCGCGCCATCAACCCGCACGTGGGCTTCCTGGTGGGCTGGTCATCGCTGCTGGACTACCTGCTCCTGCCCATGGTCAATGCCTTGCTGGCCAAGCTCTACCTGTCGGCCATGTTCCCCGAAGTGCCCGCGTGGGTCTGGGTGGCCGGGTTCGTCAGCCTGATCAGTTTGATCAACATGCGCAGCATCAACCTGGTGGCGCACTTCAACCTGTTGTTCGTGGCGGTGCAGGTCGCGATCATCGCTGTGTTTATCTACCTCTGCGTGCGTGGCCTAGGCCACGGCGAAGGGCTGGGCACCACCTGGAGCCTGCTGCCGTTCGCCGACAATCAGACCCACCTCAGTGCCTTGGCCGCTGGCGCCACCATCCTGTGCTTCTCGTTCCTGGGCTTCGACGCAGTGACGTGCCTGTCGGAAGAAACCCGCGACCCAGGCAAGACCATCCCACGGGCCATCTTCCTGACCGCGCTGATCGGCGGGATGGTGTTCATCCTGGTGTCGTACTTCATCCAGGCCTACTTCCCGACCATGGCGCGCTTCCATGACCAAGAAGCCGCCCTGCCGGAGATCGCCCTGTACGTGGGTGGCAAGCTGTTCCAGTCGGTGTTCATCGCCTGCACCGTGATCAATACCATTGCTTCGGGCCTGGCCTCGCAGACCAGCGTCTCGCGCCTGCTGTACGTGATGGGCCGCGACAATGTAATCCCGGCCAGCATCTTTGCCCGCCTGCACTCGCGCTACAAGACGCCGGTGATGAACATCGCCGTGGTCGGGCTGATTTCGCTGTCGGCGATCTTCTTCGACCTGGTCACCGCCACGTCGATCATCAACTTCGGCGCCCTGGTCGCGTTCAGCTTCGTCAACCTGTCGGTGATCAACCACTGCTACCTGCGCGAAGGCAACCGCAAAGGCCTGGCCAACAAGCTGAAGTACCTGGTACTGCCGACCATCGGCTTCTGCATCATCGTTTCGCTGTGGCTGGACCTGAACGAGCATTCGTTGATGTTCGGAGGGCTTTGGGCGCTGCTCGGGGTGATTTACCTGGCCTGGCTGACCAAGGCCTTCAGGGTTGCGCCACCGAACTGCATCGCTGAATGACCCACGCTGCCGACAACGCCCGCGCCTGACCGCGGGCGTTGTCCTTGATCGAAAAGGAAAGCCCTCATGTCGCTGCGTCGCCTCTCCATCCAGTGGAAGATCACCCTGCTTGCCGGCTTGTGCCTGCTGGCCATCGTCGCACTGCTGGTCACCACCTCGCTGACCCAGGCCCGGCGCAGCGCGGCACTGGTCAGCCAGGCCAACTCGGAAATGCTCGACCACAGCGCGCGCCTACGCCTGCAGGCGCACGCCGAAACCCAGGCGCTGCGTATCCAGCGCTACTTCATGGACGCCTATCAGCACGGTAATGGCTTCCGACGCCTGGTACAGGTGCTGAAGGCCCGCGGCGGCAACGACTTGCGTGGCGAGCTGACCCGCGAGGCGCGCGCCAGCCTGGCCAGCAACCCGGATGTGATCGGCCTGTACCTGGTGTTCCAGCCGGACACGCTGGACCATCAAGACAGCCAGTTCGTCGCCCAGGAGGCCGTGGGCAGCAACGACAGCGGGCGCTTCTCGCTGTACTGGTCGCAGCCGCGCCCGGGCACCCTGGAGCAAGAAGCCATGCCTGAGGCGATGCTCGCCGACACCCGCATCAGCACCAGCGGCAGCCCGCAGAACCGCTGGCTGACCTGCCCGCAAGAGACAGCACGCACCTGCATGCTCGAGCCGTACCTCGACGAGGTCAACAGCCGCCAGGTGCTGATGACCAGCATTGCCCTGCCCCTGCTGGAAAACGGCAAGGTCGTCGGCGTGGTCGGCCTGGACATTGGCTTGGACAACCTGCAGCAGTTGAGCCTGAACGGCCGCCAGGAGCTGTTCGATGGCCAGGGCCAGGTCAGCATCGTCAGCCCGGCCGGCCTGCTGGCGGGCCACAGCCGCGACAGCAGCCAGCTCGGCAAGGCGCTGGACACGGCGGTACCGAACGGCTTGCTGCGCGTTGCTCACCCGTTCAGCCCCATCCCCGACGCAGCGCCCTGGCAAGTGTTGCTGGAGTTGCCTGAAAGCGTGCTGCAAGCACCGGCCATGGCGCTCAACCAACGCCTGGATGCGCACAACCAAACTGCCAACCTCACCAGCCTGCTGATCGGTCTCGGCGCCGCTGTGCTGGGCCTGGTGCTGGTCTGGCTGACCGCCCGCGGCGTGACGCGGCCGATTCTCGCCGTCGCCGCGCGCCTGAAAGACATCGCCAGCGGCGAAGGTGACCTGACGCGTCGCCTGGACTACGCCCGCGAGGACGAACTGGGACAACTGACCGGCTGGTTCAACCGCTTTCTCGACAAACTCCAGCCGGTGATCGCCCAGGTCAAAGGTTCGCTGCAGGAAGCCCGTGGCACTGCCGACCAGTCCGCCGCCATCGCCAGCCAGACCAGTAGCGGCATGCAGCAACAGCACCGGGAAATTGAGCAGGTCGCCACCGCTGCCAACGAAATGAGCGCCACCGCGCTGGATGTAGCCCACAACGCCTCCCAGGCCGCCCAGGCGGCCCGTGGCGCCGACCAGGCAAGCCGCGAAGGCCTACAACTGATTGCCAGCACCCGCCAGGCCATCGACCGCCTGGCAGCCGACATGAATACCGCGATGGACGAAGCGCGCACCCTTGAAAGCCGCAGCGATCAGATCGGCTCGGTGCTAGAGGTGATCCGTGCGATTGCCGAGCAGACCAACCTGCTGGCGCTCAATGCCGCCATCGAAGCGGCCCGCGCCGGCGAGGCTGGCCGTGGCTTCGCCGTGGTCGCCGATGAAGTGCGCAGCCTGGCCCAACGCACTCAGGTTTCGGTCGAGGAAATCCGCCAGGTCATCGAGGGCCTGCAGCAAGGCACCCAAGATGTGGTGGGCGCCATGCATGAGGGCCAGCGCCAAGCCCAGGCCAGCGCAACGCGTATGGAACAGGCGCTACCGGCCCTACAGCGTATCGGCGAGGCGGTGGCGGTGATCAGCGACATGAACCTGCAGATCGCCTCGGCGGCCGAGGAACAAAGTGCGGTGGCCGAGGAAGTGAACCGTAACGTGGCAGGTATTCGTGATGTGACAGAATCGCTGGCCGGCCAGGCCGATGAATCGGCGCGGATCAGCCAGGCGCTGAACCGGCTGGCCAATCAGCAGCAAGCTTTGATGGAGCAGTTTCGCGTTTAGCCGGTACTGGCCTCTTCGCGGGCAAGCACAGGCAACCCACCTTTTGAAAGAGCTTTACCCATGCAAGCAACAAACAAAACCCCGTTCTTCGACATCACCAGCGAACAAGGCCTGCTACGCACCTCGATCGCCGTTACCCTGTTCATCGCCACCATCGGCATTGCCTTCGGCCTGGCCTCAGGCTCGTTCTCGATCATCTTCGACGGCGTTTACTCGCTGGTCGACGCCAGCATGAGTGGCCTGTCGCTGGTGGTGGTCAAGCTGATCACCTCTCACGCCACCAGCCTGCAAATGTCACGCAAGCTGCGTGAGCGCTTCACCATGGGCTTCTGGCACCTGGAGCCCATGGTGCTGGCGCTCAATGGCATCCTGCTCAGCGGCGTAGCCATCTATGCGTTGATCAACGCCGTCAGCAGCGTATTGCAAGGCGGGCGGCACCTGGAGTTCGGCATCGCCATGGTCTACGCGGTACTGACCGTGATCGCCTGCGTGACCATTGCAGTCGTCGAAGCCCGGGCCAACCGCAAGCTGGGGTCGGATTTCGTACGCATGGACGTCAAGGGTTGGGTGATGTCGGCGAGCATCACCGCCGCGTTGCTGATCGCTTTCTGCTTTGGTTATGCGGTGCAGGGCACGCAGTGGGAATGGATGTCCCCGTACATCGACCCGGCGGTGCTGGCATTGGTCTGCCTTGTGATCATTCCATTGCCGCTGTCGGTGGTACGCCAAGCGTTTTCGGAGATATTCCTGGTGACGCCGGGGGACCTCAAACTGCATGTAGACGAAGTCGCCAAGGCCTTCGTCGCGCGCCACGGGCTGCAGTCGTACCGCGCCTATGTGGCCAAGGTAGGGCGTTCGCGGGAGATCGAGCTGTACTTCATCGTGCCTACCGGCATGGGCGCGAAAACCATCGATGAGTGGGATGCGCTGCGCAACGAGATCGGCGATGCCGTGGGCGGCGAAGGGCCGGACCGTTGGTTGACCGTGGTGTTTACCGGAGATCCGGAGTGGGCTGAGTAACCGTCAGTACACGCCAGAAACGACAAAGCCCGCTACCGTTGCCGGTAGCGGGCTTTGACTTACTGCATATGGTGGGTCGTGTAGGATTCGAACCTACGACCAATTGGTTAAAAGCCAACTGCTCTACCAACTGAGCTAACGACCCGTTGGATGGCGCGTATAATACTGATTTCTAACGGGAAATCAACACCTCGCCATAAAAAAAATCAAAAATAACGCGTCGGGTCGGCCACCCCGGCAGCCTTGAAGCCATCAGCACGCAGGCGGCAGCTGTCGCACTTGCCGCAGGCACGGCCTTGATCGTCGGCTTGGTAGCAGGAAACCGTCAGGCTGTAATCCACACCCCGGGCGATGCCCGCCTGAACGATCTGCGCCTTGCTCATGTTCTGCAACGGTGCCTGGATGCGGAAGCCCTGCCCTTCGACACCCGCCTTGGTCGCCAGGTTGGCCATGCGCTCGAAGGCTTCGACGAATTCGGGGCGGCAGTCCGGGTAACCGGAGTAATCCACGGCATTGACGCCGATGAAGATGTCACGCGCTTCGAGCACTTCTGCCCAGCCCAGGGCCAAGGACAGGAAAACGGTGTTGCGCGCCGGTACGTAGGTGACCGGGATGCCTTCACCTGGGGTTTCCGGCACGTCGATGCTGCTGTCGGTCAGGGCCGAGCCACCGATACCGTCCAGGCTCAGGCCAATGACCTTGTGCTCGACCACACCCAGGTCACGTGCCACACGGGCGGCAGCATCGAGCTCGGCCCGATGACGCTGGCCATAGTCGAAACTCATGGTGTAGCAGCTGTAGCCTTCGGCTTTGGCCATGGCCACCACCGTGGCCGAGTCCAGGCCACCGGACAGCAAGATTACCGCGCGTTTCTCAGTCATGTACTGCAACTCCTCAATCAACGTCCGGGTTCGTCGTTCCACAGCAGCTTGTGCAGCTGCAACTGGAAACGTACGGGCAGGTTGTCGGCAACGATCCAATCGGCCAGGTCACTCGCGCTCACCTGATGGTGGCTGGGCGAGAACAACACCTCGCCGGCACGCTCGGCCAGGTTGTACTGGATCAGCTTGGACACGGCCCAGTCATAATCCTCACGGGAGCAGATCACGAACTTGACCTGGTCGTTGCGGGTCAGGTGCTCGATGTTCTCGTAGCGATTGCGGTGCGACTCCTCGGAGCCTGGGGTCTTCAGGTCGACCACGCGGCTGACGCGGGTGTCGGTACCGGAAATATCCAGGGCGCCACTGGTTTCGAGCGAGACCTCGTAGCCGGCATCGCACAGCTGCTGGAGCAAAGGCAAGGCATTGGGCTGGGCCAGCGGTTCGCCACCGGTGACACAGACGTAGCGCGGCTTGAAGCCGGCCACTTGTTGCATGATCGAATCGAGGGTGCGAATAGTGCCGCCGGTGAAGGCGTAGGCACTGTCGCAGTACTGACAGCGCAGGGGGCAACCGGTCAGGCGCACGAATACCGTGGGCAGCCCAGCCGTTCGTGTTTCACCCTGCAACGAGTAAAAGACTTCGGTGATGCGTAATGTGTCTTGCATGATCGCCACGGGCGTGACAGCTAAACAGGCTGTCCGCCTCCGTCAGGCACTGTCGCGGACTCGACATGGCGTTATCCGCAGCAGCGTGTTTAGGAAAAAGGGCACTGATTCTAACGAAAAAACCCGCGACTCGCGCGGGTTTCTTTTAAAAGGTGCTGCTTAGAGCTTCTGCAGGTCGCGCTGCGCCAGCTGCGCGGCAGAGGTGCCGGGGTACTGGGTGATGACCTGTTGCAGAATGCCTTTGACCTTGTCGGTGTGGCCCATGCGGCGCTCGACGTCGGCCAGCTTGTACAGCGAATCAGGCACCTTGCTGTGCTTGGGGTACTTCTGGCTCACTTGAGCGAAGGCCTGGCTGGCACCTGGCAGGTCGCCCTTGGCCAGGTTCACCTCACCCAGCCAGTACTGGGCGTTGCCGGCGTACTGGCTGTTGGGGTACTTGCGCAGGAAGGCGTTGAACGCCTGGCTGGCCTTGTCGAAGTCCTTCTGCTTGATCAGGTCGAAAGCAGCATCGTAGTAGAGCTTTTCTTTCGCCGGATCACCGGGCTCGCTGCTGGCGGCCGGTTGTTGTGCAGCAGCGCCAGCGGCGCCTGCTGCTGCACCGGCGGCGGCATTGGATGCGCCACCGGTAGCGGAATTGTCAGGGGTCGCGGCAGGCGCGGCACCACTGTTGATGCGACGGTCCAGATCCTGGTATCGCTCCAGGTTTTCCTGCTTCATGCGCGACACATCGTTTTGCAGCTCTTCGATGATGCCTTGCTGGCGGGAAAGCTGATCCTGCATCTGTTGCAGCTGCATGAACAGCTGGCCCTGTGCTGAGGCAGGGGTCGAAGCCCCTGCCCCGGCATAGGCGCCGCTCGTGCCATAACCCGCAGGTGGATACCCACCCGCGTTGTCATCTACTACAGGGACCTCAGCCCAAGCCGCGAGCGGCAGGCTGAGTGCGAGGACGGTTACAACACGGCGGCACATTCGCATAGGAACTTACTTACGCAGTTCTACGCGACGGTTCTGAGCCCAGGATTGCTCGTCGTTGCCAGTGGCAACCGGACGCTCTTCACCGTAGGAGACCAGTTCCAGCTGAGCAGGGGAAACGCCCTGCAGAACCAGGTAACGCTGAACGGCCTTGGCACGACGCTCACCCAGAGCCATGTTGTACTCGCGGGTGCCGCGCTCGTCGGTGTTGCCTTCCAGAACAACGCGGTTGCCGTTGGACTTCAGGTCCTTGGCGTGAACGTCCAGAGCGCGCATGGCTTCTGGCTTCAGGTCCGAGCTGTCGTATTCGAAGTAGAAGGTGGTGATTGCGCGCAGGGCGGCTTCTTCGCTCAGGGAGCCGTCGACCGCGCCAGTGTTGGCACCGTAGCCAGCGTTCGGGTCAACAGCGCCTTCACCAGCGTTGTCACCGCCTTTCGAGGAGCAACCTACAGCTACAGCCATGGCCAGAGCCAGCGCAGCGAATTTACCAAACTTCAGCATTTCCATCGTGAAACTCCTAATGAAACCCCAGTGTGTTAAGCAAAACGTATTACGCCGCAATCAGTTCAGGAAAGGGGACCAGGACGGTTCTCTGACTTCGCCTTGAGCGGTAGGAAGTGGGAGCCTCACGCGGCCATTAAGCGACACGAGCATCAAGACTCCCCGGCCCTGCTGGCGGGTGGCGTAGATTAGCATGGTGCCGTTTGGCGCAACAGTGGGAGACTCATCAAGACTTGTTTCCGAGAGAATCTTTACACTTCCGCGTTGCAAGTCCTGTGCCGCCACTTTGAAGTTGGTGAAGCCCTGCTGACGGTGAATCATCACCAGCGTCTTTTCGTCCGCCGAAAGTTTCGGGTTGGCGTTGTAGTTACCCACGAAAGTTACGCGCTCGGCACCACCACCACTGACCGACTGCTTGTAGATCTGCGGCTTGCCGCCACGGTCGGAGGTGAAGTACAGGGTGTTGCCATCTTTGCCCCAGAACGGCTCGGTATTGATACCTGGGCCAGCAGTGACACGGCTGATCTGACGCGACGCCACGTTCATCACATAGATGTCCGGGTTGCCATCTTTAGACAGCACGAACGCCAGGCGCGAACCATCCGGCGACCAGGCAGGCGCGCCGTTGAGGCCTTCGAAGTTGGTGACCTGCTCACGGCGACCGGTGTCGATGTGCTGAACGAAGATACGCGGGCGCTTCTGCTCGAACGACACATAGGCAATGCGCTTGCCATCCGGTGCAAAGCGTGGCGACAGGATCGGCTCACGCGATTGCAGCAGGGTCACTGCCCGGGCACCGTCGTAGTCCGAACGCTGCAGGGTGTAACGGGTGTTATTGGTAGAGAAACGCTCGGCCGTCACGTACAGCATGCGGGTCGAGAACGCACCCTTGATGCCGGTGAGCTTTTCGAACGACTGGTCGGCGATGTAGTGCGACATGTCGCGCAACTGGTCGACGCTGCCCGCCACGCTACCGGTCAGCACTTGCTGCTCGGTGGCGACGTTGAACAGGGCGTACTGCACCTGCAGGCGGCCGCCGGACGGCACGATGCTGCCGACCATGACGTACTGCGCGCCCAGCGCTTTCCAGTCACGGAAGATGACTTCGCTGGCCTGGGAAGGCTGGCTGATCATGTTCTGACGCGGAATCGGCGAATAGTAGCCGGAGTTGCGCAGGTCGTTGCCGATGATCTCGGCCATGTCTTCGGGCAGCACGCTGCCGCCCTGCAGACCGAACGGCACTACCGCGATGGGAGTGGCCCGGTCGCTGCCACTGGTGACCAGGATGTTCTTTTCATCTGCTACCGCCATGCCTGCTACGCAGCAAAGCATGACCAGCAGTCCTCTCAGACGTTTAATCACAACGCTAGATCCTCAGGTGTAAATGTCATCTTGAACGAACGATACTGATTGAAATCGCTCGGCTTCATACCCTGCATTTCGGTCAGACGACCGATGTTCTTCACTGCTGCCACCGCCGAACTGTCGAACGGACCGTCGCCACTGGAGCGCAGAACGCTGGCATTGGTGATGGTGCCATCTGGCAACATGTTGATCTGCAGGACCACCGTCATGCCCTTACGCGCGGAAGGCGGACGCGCCCAGCCTTCGGCCGCTCGCAAACGGATCAGGTCGTCGAAACTGCCGGCCACCTGGTCGCCTTGCTCGTCAGCCAGTGCCTGCTGCCGCTCTGTGGTGTCGGACAACAGCTCGGCCAGGGCCTGGGCTTTCTTGTCTTCCGCCGACTTGCGGGCCGCTTCCTGTGCCTTTTTCTTCTGGGCGTCTGCAGCGGCCTTTTTCTTGGCCTCTTCAGCTGCCTTCTTCTTCGCGTCCTCGGCCGCCGCTTTCTTCTTGGCGTCCTCGGCTGCTTTCTTCTTGGCCTCTTCGGCTGCCTTTTTCTTGGCGTCCTCGGCGGCTTGCTTTTTCGCTTCTTCGGCGGCCTCTTTCTTGGCCTCCTCCTCGGCTTTCTTCTTGGCCTCTTCCTCAGCCTTCTTCTTGGCGATGTCGGCCTGCTGTTTCTCGGCGGCCTTCTTCGCCTCCTCGGCTTTCTTGGCTTCGGCGGCTTTCTTGGCCTCGGTGGCCTTGGCAGCCTCCTCCGCCTTCTTGGCTTCAGCGGCTTCAGCCTTCTTGGCCTCGGCGGCTTCGCGAGCCTCTTCGGCCTTTTGAGCGGCGTCGGCTTTCTTTTGTTCCGCGGCCTTAACGGCCTCTTGCTCGACCTTCTTCTGTTCCAACTGCTCGACTTCGGTCTGGCGCGAGGCGGTTTTCTTCGCTTCCCCGGCAATCTTCTGATTGGTCTGGGTAGTCGCCTGGCTCTTGGACTTCAGCTGATACAGGGTAGCCTGGACGATCGGCTTGGAAGGCGGCAGTTCAGGCGTCATGGCAAAACTGACGAACAGCATGCCGAACACCAGCACGTGCAGACCGATGGCCCAGACACTGGGCCAGAAGTAGCTTTCCGAGGCGGATGGCTCTCGCTGTTGCATCAGGGCGCCTCGGTAATCAGGCCAACGTTACCGACACCGGCCTTCTGCAACCCGCCCATGGCACCCATGACCGCGCCGTAGTCGACAGCCTTGTCGCCACGAATGAAGACCTGTGTCTGCTTGCCCTGGTCACGGCCGGCGGCAATGATCTTGGACACTGCGTTGGTCATGTCGGGCAAGGTCATGGCCTTGTCCATCTGCTTGTCGGTATCGACTTCGCTGCCGAGGTTCCAGTAGTAGGTCTTGTCGGCCTTGATGGAAATGGTGAGGATCTGGACGTTGTTGTCCTGCGGCAAGGCTTCACTGGAAACCTTGGGCAGGTCGACCTTCACGCCCTGGTTGAGCATTGGGGCCGTCACCATGAAGATGACCAGCAGCACCAGCATCACGTCGATGTAGGGCACCACGTTCATCTCGGCGACCGGCTTGCGTTTGTGGCGAACTCGGGCCATGGGCTTCTACCTGATTACTCTTCGCTGGTGTGCACTTTGCGGTGCAGGATCGCCTGGAACTCGTCGGCGAAGGTGTAGTAACGACCGATCAGCACTTCGCTGCGCGCGGCGAAACGGTTGTACGCGATAACGGCGGGGATCGCCGCGAACAGGCCGATCGCAGTGGCGATCAACGCTTCGGCGATACCCGGGGCAACCGTGGCCAGGGTGGCTTGCTGGGCGCTGGCCAGGCCGCGGAAGGAGTTCATGATGCCCCATACGGTACCGAACAGGCCGATGTACGGGCTGGTCGAACCGACGGTGGCGAGGAACGGCAGGCTCTGCTCGAGCTTTTCTTCCTCACGCGAGATGGCCACGCGCATGGCTCGGCCAACGCCTTCCATGACCGCGTCCGGGTCTACACCCGGCTGCTGGCGCAGGCGCGAGAACTCTTTGAAGCCTGCACGGAAGACCTGCTCCACACCCGAATCCGGGTCTGGGTTGCTGCCGGCCTGACGGTACAGCTTGGACAGGTCGATACCCGACCAGAAACGCTCCTCGAAGGCATCCAGCGCTCGACGACCGGCGCGCAGCATGGTGCTGCGCTGGAAGATCATGATCCATGAGGTGACCGAGGCGGCCACAAGGATCAGCATTACCAGCTGTACCACCACGCTGGCATTGCTGACCAGACTCCACATGGAGGTATGGTCGACGACGTTAGCTTCCACGCTTATTCTCCTGCATTCGATTGAGTACCCGAGCCGTCCGCCATAAAGGCATCGCGCAGCTTGGGGGGTATGGCTCGGGGTTTGAAAGTGTCGGCGCGCACGGCGGCCACCAGGAACTGCCCCTCGCAGAGCAGCGTTTCATCCTTTTCCCGCCAGACCTGCTGCACGAAGCGCAGGCTGGCACGATTGAGTTCAAGTACTTGCGCGGTCACCCGCAGTTCATCGTCCAACCGCGCCGGCGCGTGGTAGCGCGCCTCGCTGGAATGGACCACGAACAGCAGGTTCTCCCCGGCCAGCTGCAACTGGGAAAAGCCCAGGTGCCGCAGCCGCTCGGTACGCGCGCGCTCCATGAATTTCAGGTAGTTGACGTAATACACCACGCCGCCCGCATCGGTGTCTTCGTAGTAGACGCGACAACGGTGGGCGAACGATTCGAGCTGATTTTGCGCGCGCATACTCTAGTGCTTACTCCTCAGCTTGCCAATCCGCTGCGGCAACTGTTTTTTCTCATTAATGTCTTATTGCCAGCGCGCCGAGGGCATGCCAGCGGTAGGACCACAAAAAGCCGGTTTTGATCTGTCATTCATCGCCTGGCTCGGAAAAATCCCCCCCCTCCCCCAAACGCCCGGGAACATTCAGGCCAAAGTGCAGGTAGGCATGCCGGGTGACCACACGGCCGCGCGGTGTGCGCATGATGTAACCCTGCTGGATCAGGTAGGGTTCGAGTACGTCTTCGATGGTATGACGCTCTTCACTGATGGCGGCGGCGAGGTTGTCTACCCCCACCGGGCCACCGTCGAACTTCTCGATCATGGTCAACAGCAGGCGGCGGTCGGAATGGTCGAAACCACGCTCGTCGACGTCCAGCAGGTTCAGCGCCAGGTCGGCCACGGCCTTGGTGATCTGGCCCTTGCCGCGCACTTCGGCATAGTCGCGCACACGGCGCAGCAGGCGGTTGGCGATACGCGGCGTGCCACGGGCACGGCGGGCGATCTCGAAGGCGCCCTGGTCTTCGATGACCAGGCCCAGGATGCCAGCGGAGCGGCTGACGATGGTTGCCAGGTCCTTGTCGCTGTAGAACTCCAGGCGCTGGACGATGCCGAAGCGGTCACGCAAGGGGTTGGTCAGCATGCCTGCGCGGGTGGTGGCACCCACTAGGGTGAACGGCGGCAAGTCAAGCTTGATCGAGCGGGCGGCGGGCCCTTCGCCGATCATGATGTCGAGCTGGAAGTCTTCCATCGCGGGGTAGAGCACTTCTTCGACCACTGGTGAAAGCCGGTGAATTTCGTCGATGAACAACACATCATGAGGTTCGAGGTTGGTCAGCATCGCCGCCAAGTCACCCGGGCGCTCGAGGATTGGCCCCGAGGTGCTCTTGACCGAAACACCCATCTCATGGGCAATGATGTTGGCCAAGGTGGTCTTGCCCAACCCGGGCGGGCCAAAGATCAAGGTATGGTCGAGTGACTCGCTGCGACCACGAGCCGCCTGGATGAACAGCGACATCTGCTCACGCACCACCGGCTGCCCGATGTATTCGTCCAAGCGCAGGGGGCGGATCGCGCGGTCCTGGACCTCTTCGCGGTCACGCCCACTGGCGGCGATCAGACGGTCGGCTTCGATCACTTGGTAATCATCCCTTTGAGGCTGGCGCGGATCAGCTCTTCACTGCTCAGGCCTGCCTTGTCCTTGATGGCGGACACTGCCTTGCTGGCTTCCTGCGGCTTGTAGCCCAGGGAAACCAGCGCACTGACGGCATCGGCCTCGGCCGTGGAGGCACTGCTGACCGGCACCGGCCCGTCAGACACCAGGGTGAACATGGCCGGTGAAGTTTCCCAGGCCTTGAAGCGGTCCTTGAGTTCGACCAGCAAACGCTCAGCGGTCTTCTTGCCGACACCAGGCACGCGCACCAGGGCCGAGGTGTCCTGGGCCTGCACGCAGCGCACCAGCTCGTCGGCTTCCAGGCCCGACATCAAGGCCAGCGCCAGCTTCGGCCCAACGCCATTGAGGCGAATGAGCTCGCGGAACAGTTCGCGCTCGCGCTTTTCGTGGAACCCGTAGAGCAGGTGCGCGTCTTCGCGCACCACCAGGTGGGTATGCACGGTAACCGTTTCGCCCACCTTGGGCAGGCGATACAGGGTGGTCATGGGCACTTCCAGCTCATAGCCCACGCCATTGACGTCGATAATCAGGTGCGGCGGTTGCTTTTCCGCCAGGGTGCCGCGCAAACGTCCAATCACGTTCCGATCCTTCCTCTTGGGGAGCCGATCAAAGACCGCTCAACCCTATCAGCAAATGCCTCAGGTGAACGCTTCACCTGAACAAAATGTGTATCACCGCATGAAGCGACTACAGACGCAAGCGCCCGCCGCGACGCCGTGCCGTGGCCAGGCCGTGCGGTACCAGGCTGGAACGGGTGTGGGCATGGCACAGGGCGATGGCCAGGGCGTCAGAGGCGTCGATCTGCGGCTTCTTCGTAAGTTTGAGCAGGTGCATGACCATCATCATCACTTGCTCCTTGTTGGCCCCGCCCGTACCCGCCACGGCCTGCTTGACCTGGGTGGCGCTGTACTCGGCGATTTCCAGGCCGGCCTCAGCGGCGGCGACGATCGCCGCACCGCGGGCCTGGCCGAGCTTTAGCGCCGAGTCGGGGTTGCGGGCCATGAACACTCGCTCGATGCCCATGGTCACCGGCTCGTGCAGCTTGATGATCTCGCTGACACCGCGAAAGACTATCTGCAGACGTTCGTGCAACTCACCACTGCCCGTGCGGATACAACCCGACGCCACGTACTCGCAACCACGGGCAGTCTGGCGCACAACGCCATACCCGGTGATGCGCGAGCCGGGGTCGATACCAAGAATCAGAGTCATAAAGCCTGTCGTATAGGGAGATGCTTGGAAGCCTGAGCTTGATTCAAGGCCATTGGGGCCGCTGCGCCCCCCATCGCAGCGGTTCGTCGCCACGACAAGCCAGCTCCTACAGGTACAGCGCATCTTCCTAGATCAGCGCGTTACCTGTAGGAGCTGGCTTGTCGTGGCGACGAACCGCTGCGATGGGGCGCGCAGCGGCCCCAATTACAGCCTTGTAGACGACACCTTAGCCGAGTTTTTCCATGATCTCGTCGGAAATCTGCGCATTGGAATAGACGTTCTGTACATCATCCAGGTCTTCAAGCATGTCGATCAGCTTGATCACCTTCTCCGCACCTTCCTGATCCAGTTCGGCACTGGTGGTCGGCTGCATGACGATTTCAGCGTCATCGGCCTTGAAGCCAGCCTCTTCCAGGGCATTACGCACGGCATAGAAGCTGTTGAACGAGGTGAAGACGTCGAACGAACCATCGTCATTGGCGACGACGTCGTCGGCATCGGCCTCCATCGCGGCTTCCATCAAGGCGTCTTCATCAACGCCCGCTGCGAAGCTGATCTGGCCCTTGCGCTCGAACAGGTAGGCCACCGAGCCGTCGGTACCGAGGTTGCCGCCACACTTGGTGAAGGCATGACGCACGGCTGCCGCGGTACGGTTGCGGTTGTCGGTCATGGCCTCGACCATGATCGCCACGCCACCTGGGCCGTAACCCTCGTAGCTGAGTTCTTCGACGTTGTCGCTTTCGTTGGTGCCAGCACCACGAGCCACAGCACGGTCGATGATATCGCGGCTCATGTTGGCGCCGAGCGCCTTGTCCAGCGCCAGGCGCAGACGCGGGTTGGACGCCGGATCACCACCGCCTTGCTTGGCCGCAACGGTCAGCTCGCGAATCCACTTGGTGAAGATCTTGCCTCTCTTGGCATCCTGGCGCTCTTTGCGGTGCTTGATGTTCGCCCACTTGGAATGACCAGCCATAACAACTCCAAATTCTTTGAAACACAAACAATTGCGCCCCTGACGGGGCGCAACGACAAAAATACCTGCGCCGTAACGCAAAGGCGCATCCATCTGGATGCGCCCGGGGCCCGCTTACTCGACTTTGGTCTGTTCGCGCAGGCGGATATGCAGCTCGCGCAAGGCCTTGGCGTCGACCATGCCTGGGGCTTGGGTCATGACGCAGGCAGCGCTCTGGGTTTTCGGGAAGGCGATCACTTCACGGATCGACTGGGCGCCGGTCATCAGCATGACCAGGCGGTCCAGGCCGAAGGCCAGGCCACCGTGAGGCGGTGCACCGAACTTCAGGGCGTCGAGCAGGAAGCCGAACTTCTCTTCCTGTTCCGCCGCTTCGATACCCAACAGACGGAACACCGCCTGCTGCATCTCTTTGCGGTGGATACGGATCGAACCGCCACCCAGCTCAGTACCGTTCAAGACCATGTCGTAGGCACGGGAAAGGGCTGTAGCCGGGTTGGCCTCGAGCTCTTCCGGCGAGCACTTCGGCGCGGTGAACGGGTGGTGCAGCGCGGTGAAGCTGCCGTCTTCGTTCTCTTCGAACATCGGGAAGTCGACGACCCACATCGGTGCCCACTCGCAGGTGTGCAGGTTGAAGTCGTTGCCGACCTTGATGCGCAGTGCGCCCAGGGCCTCGCTGACGATCTTGAACTTGTCGGCACCGAAGAAGACGATGTCGCCATCGACCGCGCCAACGCGATCGAGGATCACGTTGAGGTTGGCTTCAGGGATGTTCTTGACGATCGGCGACTGCAGGCCTTCGACGCCCTTGGCGCGCTCGTTGACCTTGATGTACGCCAGGCCCTTGGCACCATAGATGCCGACGAACTTGGTGTACTCGTCGATCTTGCTGCGCGGCATGCTGGCGGCGCCTGGCACGCGCAGGGCGGTAACGCGGCACTTCGGATCGTTGGCCGGGCCTGCGAATACCTTGAAGTCGACATCCTTCAGCTGGTCGGCAACGTCGACCAGTTCCAGCGGGTTACGCAGGTCTGGCTTGTCGGAGCCGTAGCGGCGCATGGCTTCTTCGAAGGTCATGTGCGGGAATTCACCGAACTCCAGGTCCAGGACTTCCTTGAACAGCTTGCGGATCATGCTCTCGGTGAGGCCCATGATCTCGGACTCATCCAGGAAGCTGGTCTCGATGTCGATCTGGGTGAATTCCGGCTGGCGGTCAGCACGCAGGTCTTCGTCACGGAAGCACTTGGCGATCTGGTAGTAGCGGTCGAAACCGGCGACCATCAGCAGCTGCTTGAACAGCTGAGGCGACTGCGGCAGGGCGAAGAAGCTGCCTGCGTGGGTACGGCTCGGTACCAGGTAGTCACGCGCGCCTTCTGGCGTGGCACGGGTGAGGATCGGCGTCTCGACGTCGAGGAAGCCGTTCTCGTCGAGGAAGCGACGGATGCTGCTGGTGATGCGCGAACGCAGACGCAGCTTGTCGGCCATTTCCGGGCGACGCAGGTCGATGAAGCGATAGCGCAGGCGGGTTTCTTCGCCAACGTCGGAGTATTCGTTGAGCGGGAACGGCGGGGTTTCGGCTTCGTTGAGCACGGTCAGCTGGTAGCCAAGGATCTCGATGGCACCGGAGGCCATGTTGGCATTCACCGCACCGTCAGGGCGCTTGCGAACCTTGCCGGTGACTTGCACGACGTATTCGCTGCGCACACGGTCGGCGGCGGCGAAGGTTTCGGCGCGATCGGGGTCGAATACGACCTGGGCCATGCCCTCGCGGTCACGGATGTCGAGGAAGATCACCCCGCCGTGGTCGCGGCGACGATGGACCCAGCCGCAAAGGGTGACTTCCTGGCCGTCCAGGCTCTCGTTCAGTTGGCCGCAATAATGGCTGCGCATCATGATGGTGGTTTCGCTTCTCGTGATTCGTGTATTCGGTGGAGGCCTTGGCCGCCCAGAGGGCTAATACTGCAAGACCCGGTCACAGCATTCAACTCAGTCGGCTTTGTCGCCGCCTGCAAGGTTCTTTTTTGCCCCGGTCTTGAAGTCGGTTTCGTACCAACCGGTGCCGCTCAGGCGAAAACCGGGTACCGACAGCAGCTTCTTCAGTGCCGGCGCCTGACAGGCCGGGCAATCGGTCAGCGGCGCAGCGCTGATCTTCTGCAGCACTTCCATGCGGTGCTCGCAGGACGCACATTGATAGTCATAAAGGGGCATGGGTGTCTCTCGTCAACCATAACACTGGCTGCCGGGGCAGCAAAAAGCGGGATTATATATGGTTAGCAAGCACTGCGCAGCCCGCCTGGCGATCAGCGTGCACTCGGCGGATCGAGCAACCAGGCGACGCAGATGACGCGGATCAGGCCACTGAAGTTGCGCACCCCGCCCTGTCGCAGATGCACCTCGCGGTCCACGTAGGACAACACTGCGCTGACCGAGCAGCGGTTGGCCTCGGCGATACGCTCCAGGATCCCCCAGTAGACCGCTTCCAGGCGCAGACAGGTGGAAAACCCGTTGAGCCGGACCGAACGCGACACCGGCCTGATCTGCAGCATGTCGAAGTCGGCCTTGAAGGGGTCGACGCATTGCTTGCCCGGCCAACGCCCCTGACCACCGCCTCGCTTGCCTTGTTGCATCATGCCTACCATCCGGCCACTCCATCGCGACTGCCATTGCCCCTGTACCCGGGGCCCTAGGGCAACCATGAAGCGCCAGCCTGCGCCTTCGAAGCAGCGGCAAAACCTTCCCGCAGAAACACAAAAAGCCCGGCTGCACTGCCGGCAGCCGGGCTTTCAGACGCTTCTGACGCTATGTGGCGACTATTTACCGTCCAGCAAGACGCGCAGCATCCAGGCGGTCTTCTCGTGCACCTGCATACGCTGAGTCAACAGGTCGGCGGTCGGTTCATCGCTTACCTTGTCCACCACCGGGAAGATGCTGCGCGCGGTGCGCACCACCGCCTCCTGGCCCTGGACCAGCTGACGGATCATCTCCTCCGCCGCCGGCACGCCCTCCTCCTCCTTGATCGAAGAATGCCGCGCATAAAAAGCATAGGACCCCGGTGCTGGGAAGCCCAGGGCACGGATCCGCTCGGCAATCGAGTCCACCGCCAGCGCCAGCTCGTTGTATTGCTCTTCGAACATCAGGTGCAGGGTTCGGAACGACGGACCGGTGACGTTCCAGTGAAAGTTATGGGTTTTCAGATACAGCACGTAGGTATCCGACAACAGGCGGGACAGCCCATCGACGATGGACTTGCGATCTTCTTCACTGATACCGATATCAATTGCCATGAAGTTCCCCTTTCCATGAGCTTGATGATCAAGCGGGCCCTTCCAACTGTATCAACACTTGGCGCAACCCGCCTGTGACATGGCGCAACACATCGGCTGTGGCGGCCTGCGGTTTGAGTAGCCTGCGCCTTTGCTGTTAAATAGGCAGGGTGCCACCCGTGCGGACTGTTATTGCCGGGTGCATAGGCTGGCCTACCACGTGTTCGCGCTTTACACCTCATGCGCACCGTGTCGCCAGCTCTTCCTGTGATCAGCTTGTCAACTGTGAGCCAACCCATGTTCAAGATCGTCCATCTGGTGACGGGCGTAGCGGCTTTGCTGCTATCGCTCATACCCAGCCTGAAAACCGACGCAACACCCTTCCTGCAGCAACCCGACGCGGTCTACCTGGCACTGCTCGGCCTGCTTAACCTGGTATTGGCCCCGGTCGTGCCGCTGTATTACCGAGGTGCCCGGCAACAATTGCAGCACCTGGCTTGCGCCCTGCTGGTGGTGGCCGTGGTATTGCAGACCCTGACGCTGCTGGCTCGCCCCGAAATGGGCAACCTGGCCGCCCTGGTCTGCGCGGCATTGGCCGTGGTGCTGCACTTGGCTGCGGGCTTCGCCCGAACCAACCGAAAATCCCGCGCGAGCCAAAGCGCCCCCTTGGAGGCCAGCAACCGCGATACGGGCACCGTCAAGTGGTTCAACACATCCAAAGGCTTTGGCTTCATTTCCCGCGATTCGGGCGATGACATCTTCGTGCACTTCCGCGCCATCCGCGGCGAAGGCCACCGCATTCTGGTCGAAGGCCAGCGCGTCGAGTTTTCGGTCATGCACCGTGACAAAGGCCTGCAGGCCGAAGATGTGGTTGCGGTAACCCGTCGCTGACCGTGTGCAGCCCTGGTGCAAGGCCAGGGCTGCCTCAACTCAATAATGAGGGGGCGGCGCCTCTTCACCTTCGCTGCCGTACTGCCCCACCATTTCTTCGTAACGCTTGAGCAACTCGGCCATCTGCAGTTGCAGGCGCTCGATCACACGCCCTTGCTCGACCACCACATCATTGAGCGCCTGAAGCGTGTCGTCCTGGAAGGCCTGGCGGGTTTCCAGCTCGATGATTCGCGATTCAGAGGACACTTCAAGCCACCTGCTGGTAGTCATCGTTGAGCAGCGCGCGCAGGCGCTGACCAATGGCATCGACTTGCCCCGGCGCATACTCGACGGCGGGCACTTTGCCCCATACCGGCGCTGGCCATGCGGCGTCATGGGTGTGACGGACGATCACATGCATGTGCATCTGGCTGACAACGTTACCCAGGGTGGCAACGTTCATCTTGTCAGCCTTGAATTCACCCTTCAGCACTTCAGCCAGATACGTGGTTTCTTTCCACAGCTGCGCCTGGTCTTCCTGGCTCAAGTCGAACAATTCGCTCACCCCAGCGCGACGAGGCACCAGGATGAACCAAGGGTAATTGGCGTCTTTGCTGAGCAACACACGGCACAACGGGAAGTCTCCAAGTACATAGGTGTCTTGCTGTAAACGCGAATCCATCTCAACCACTATCAACCTCCAATACTCGACAACGGGCCCGCGACACACGGGAACATTGCGCAAGGATACCTTGCTTCGCACGCGTCGGCATGCAACAGCAGCCCGGCATTGCACACTTTAAGTTCATGAGTACCTCCTGCCTGCACAGCCGCGGTAACACACCGCTACTTTTCGCACCAAAATGAGGCCGCAAACGAGCACACCACTACGCTTTTACCCACACGAATGACTCCGCATGAACAGTTGCCGGTAACACATTGACTTTTATGACAGGTTTTGAATTTGAAAACCGCCACTGTTGTGGCACACCATCAGACAAGCCTCGCCCCGTGTTTACGGTACTTTCCGACCTTCGGCAGCCTCATTTGTGAAAATTTCATGAACCGGCGGTACTTTTGAGCACGCTTGT
The DNA here is from genome assembly GCF_024748985.1 of Pseudomonas sp. B21-031. Lineage (NCBI taxonomy): Bacteria > Pseudomonadati > Pseudomonadota > Gammaproteobacteria > Pseudomonadales > Pseudomonadaceae > Pseudomonas > Pseudomonas sp. B21-031. The sequence continues at coordinate 4,608,506 of NZ_CP087181.1, forward strand.
TGCATTCCTCTCCCGCCAAGTCGGCACGACATCTGCATCAAGCGATGTACGCAACAAATAACAACAGCCGCTTTGGATACACCAGGGAGTTTCCCTAACCGGAACCTGTAGTTACGGATTCGTTACGGTGACAGGAACAGCGCTGGCGTTGTACGACCCGGGAATCCGGGACGTGATTTGCGACATGGAAATACCTGAAAGCGACATGGCCATAAAGTTCCCGAAACGTTGAATATGCCCATATCGCCAACAACAGTCAGCGTGTTATACATTTCCGCCGACATAACAAGAAAGAGCTGCCCCATATAACTAAAAGACTTGGGCGCAGCGGTACTCTTCCTAAAAAACCAAAGGAGCAAATCACGATGCGCGTGATGAAGTGGAGCATGATCGCCCTGGCCGTTTCGGCAGGGACCTCGCAATTGGCCTTCGCCTCTGCACAAGACGAGTCCAAGGGTTTCATCGAAGACAGCCAGCTGAACGTCAAAACTCGCATGCTGTACTTCAGCCGTGACTTCCGTAACAACCCAGCCGGCACTCAGAGCCGCGTGGAAGAAACCGGCCTTGGTTTCCTCGGCACTTACGAATCGGGCTTCACCCAGGGCACCGTAGGCTTCGGCGTCGACGCCATCGGCATGCTCGGCCTGAAACTGGACAGCGGCAAAGGTCGCGCCGGCACCGGCCTGTTCCCACAAGGCTCCGACGGCCGTTCGCAGGATGATTACTCCGAAGGCGGCGGCGCTGTAAAAATGCGCATCTCCAATACCGTGCTGAAGTTCGGTGACCAGTTCACCGCCATGCCAGTATTCGCCACTGACGACAGCCGCCTGCTGCCGGAAGTTGCCGAAGGCGGCCTGATCACCAGCAACGAGATCAATGGCCTGACCCTGAACGCCGGTCACTTCACCGCCATGAACGCCCAGGCTCAGACCTACCATGACAGCCTGAACCTGACCGAAGCCAACATCTTCGGCGGTACCTACGCGTTCACTGACAGCCTCAGCACCAGCGTTTACTACTCGCACATCGAAGATCACTTCCGTAAGTGGTACGGCAACATCAACTGGGCACTGCCGATCAGCGACAAGCAAGGCCTGGTGTTCGACTTCAACATCTATGACACCAAGTCGATCGGCGCCAACCGCACCGGGGCATTCGTCACCAAGTCCGACGGCACCAACGAGCTCGACAACATCGCAGCCAGCCTGTCGGCCGCCTACAACATCGGCGCCCACACCTTCACCCTGGCCTACCAGAAAGTCAGCGGCGACGGTGACTACGCCTACGGCGTGGACGGCGGCGGTACCGTGTTCCTGGCCAACTCCATTGCCCGTTCCGACTTCAACGCCGAAGACGAGAAATCCTGGCAGGCTCGCTACGACCTGAACTTCGCCGAGTTCGGCGTACCAGGCCTGACCTTCATGACCCGCTACGCTCGCGGTACCGGTGCAACCACTCGTACCACCGACGACGGTAAGGAATGGGAACGCGACGTAGACGTCAAGTACGTCATGCAGAGCGGCCCAGCGAAAGACCTGAGCTTCCGTGTCCGTCAGGCCACCTACCGTTCCAGCGACGGTGTGTACTACGGTTCGAGCTCGATCGACGAACTGCGTCTGATCGTCGAGTACCCGCTGAGCATCCTGTAAGCCTGGCTTGCAGTGCCCCGCACTTGAAAAAGCCCGGCGATCACGCCGGGCTTTTTCTTGGCTGACAAGTGTCACGCCCTGGGGCATCCTGTACGCCTTCGTTTCGCCCCCGTACAATGCGGGGTCATTTCAACGTCTTAGGCAATCGACACGGCCCACCATGCGCACCAGTCAATATTTGCTCGCCACCCAGAAAGAAACCCCTGCCGACGCAGTGGTCATCAGCCACCAGCTCATGCTGCGCGCCGGCATGATCCGCAAACTGGCCTCTGGCCTGTACACCTGGCTGCCGATGGGCTTGCGAGTGATGCGCAAGGTCGAAGCCGTTGTACGCGAGGAAATGAACGCCGCCGGCGCCCTGGAAGTGCTGATGCCCAGCATCCAGCCCGCCGAACTGTGGCAGGAATCCGGCCGTTGGGAGCAGTACGGCCCAGAGCTGCTGCGCCTGAAAGACCGTCACAACCGCGACTTCTGCGTCGGCCCAACCCACGAAGAAGTCATTACCGACCTGGCCCGTAACGAGCTGTCCAGCTATAAACAGCTGCCGCTCAACATGTACCAGATCCAGACCAAATTCCGTGATGAGATCCGCCCACGCTTCGGCCTGATGCGCGGCCGCGAGTTCATCATGAAGGACGCCTACTCCTTCCATGCCGACCAGGCTTCCTTGCAGGAAACCTACGACCGCATGCACCAGGCGTACAGCAACGTCTTTACCCGCCTGGGCCTGGACTTCCGCCCAGTGCAAGCCGACACCGGCTCCATCGGTGGCAGCTACTCGCACGAATTCCACGTGCTGGCCGAATCCGGTGAAGACGATGTGATCTTCAGCGACAGCTCCGATTACGCTGCCAACATCGAGAAGGCCGAAGCCATCCCGCGTGAAACCGTGCGCCCTGCCCCTGCCGAGGAGCTGCGCCTGGTCGACACGCCGGACGCCAAGACCATCGCCCAGCTGGTCGAAAACTTCGGCCTGCCGATCGAGAAAACCGTCAAGACCCTGATCGTGCGCGGCGCCGAAGAAGGCAAGCTGATCGCCCTGATCGTCCGTGGCGACCACGAGCTCAACGAAATCAAGGCCACCAAGCTGGAACAGGTTGCCGACCCGCTGGTCATGGCGACCGAAGCTGAACTGCGTGACGCCATCGGCGCCGGTGCAGGCTCGCTCGGCCCGCTGAACCTGCCACTGGAGTGCATCATCGACCGTTCGGTTGCCCTGATGAGCGACTTCGGCATCGGCGCCAACATCGATGACAAGCACTACTTCGGCGTCAACTGGGAGCGCGACCTGCCGGTTCCACAAGTCGCCGACCTGCGCAACGTCGTGGAAGGCGACCCAAGCCCAGACGGCCAGGGCACCCTGGTGATCAAGCGCGGCATCGAAGTGGGCCACATCTTCCAGCTCGGCACCAAGTACAGCGAGGCACTCAAGTGCCAGGTACTGGGCGAGAACGGCAAGCCTGTCGTGTTGTCCATGGGTTGCTATGGCATTGGCGTGTCCCGCGTGGTCGCCGCCGCCATCGAACAGAGCTACGACGACAAAGGCATCATCTGGAACGACGCCCTGGCGCCTTTCCAGATCGCCCTGGTGCCGCTGCGCTATGAAACCGACGTGGTTCGCGAAGCGACCGACAAGCTGTACGCCGAACTGACTGCCGCCGGCTTCGAAGTGCTGTTGGATGACCGCGACAAGAAGACCAGCCCAGGCATCAAGTTTGCCGACATGGAGCTGATCGGCATCCCGCACCGCATCGTCGTCAGTGACCGTGGCCTGGCCGAAGGCAACCTGGAATACAAGCACCGCACCGAACAGGATGCTCAAGCGCTGCCACTCAATGAAGTGCTGTCGTTCCTGCAGGCCCGCGTTCGCCGCTGATAATCAATGCACGAGTGATCATGTCCAAGCGAAGTACCTTTCCCCTGGGGGGCGCCGCACTGTGCGGCGCCCTGCTCATCAGCGGCTGCGCCAACCAGATGTCCCAGCGCAGCGAGCACGAGGAGCGCGTCGAGCGAAAACTGCTCGAACACAGTCTGCAGATCGATGTCGGCGAGCCGAAGGTGATGGAGCTGCCGCAACGACGTGTGCGCGTGCATGAGCTGAAGCGCTTCGAAGTCACCGAGTTCGAAGTTACCCGGCGCTACGACCGCTACACGCCTTACCAGCCCTGGCGGGAGATCTACGAGATCCCATTGGGTGCGGTGGCTGTGGTGGCGGGCGTGGGTGCCAACGTGGTCAATGTGTTCGCCTTGGGCAACCTGCCTGAAAGCGTGACCCACGACTGGCTCAGCTACGGCGTGGCGGGGCTTAACCCGTTCATGAACGTGCAGTCCAACGGTCGCGCCCAGCAGAACCTTGCTGGGATCAGCGAAGTGCAGAAGGACCAGCGTGAAGAGTCCACCAGCCTGCCCTGGAGCGAGCGCCTGGTCGAAGTCAAGGCCGGTAAACTCACCCACGAGCTGACCACCGACAGAAACGGCGTGCTGCGCCTGAACCTGCTCGACAGCCCGTTCTCCGAGCAGAACCTCAACCACATTGGCACCCTGCACCTGCAGGTGGTCGATGAGGACAATGCGGTGCGCGGTGACGCCAGCCTGCTGGTCAGCGCAACGCTGCGCAACAAGCTGCTTGAAGCGCATGAGCTGATCTTCGACGACCTGGAAGACGATGATGTCAGCCAGTGGGTACACCGGGTCAAACGCCTGTCCGAACTGGGCCTGGAAGAGGAAGCCAGTGAAATGGAGCAGAGCCTGATCGAGCTGACGCGCAACGATCCGGAACTGCAGCAGGAATTCCTGCAATCCCTGACCAAGGCCACCGGGCGGCTGGTAGCTGACCCAGGCGTGCGATAAATGAAAGGGGCCGCTTAGCGGCCCTTGTTCATTTAGGTGGGAAAAGCTCCAGTTGCTCATGCGCACCGCGCAAATCCCGCAACCTGACCCCGACGCCCAACAAACGCACTGGCTTGTCACCGCGCGCGAAGGCCTGCTTCATTAATTGCCGGTAACTTTCCAGATCCCTGCCTGCCCCCGCCTGCTCCATCGTCGTCTGGCTGAAGTCGTGGAACTTGACCTTGACGAAAGGCTTGTCCGGCCGGTAGCTGCTGTCCATGCGGGCAATGCGCTCATTAAGGCTGTCGAGCAACGCAGGAAGACGCTCCAGGCAACTGGCCAGGTCCGGCAGATCGGTATCGTAGGTATTTTCCACGCTCACCGATTGCCGGCGGCTGTCATTGTGCACAGCACGCTCATCAATCCCCCGCGCCAGCCCCCAAAGCCGCTCACCAAAACTGCCGAACTCACGCACCAGGGCCAGGCGCGACCACGCGCGCAGGTCCAGGCAGGTATCGATACCCAACCGCGCCAGCTTGTCCGCCGTGACCTTGCCCACCCCATGCAACCGTGCGACGGGCAAGGCTGCGACAAACGCCTCGACCTCCCCCGGGGTGATGACGAACAGGCCATTGGGCTTGCGCCAGTCACTGGCGATCTTGGCCAGGAACTTGTTGGGGGCGACACCCGCCGACACTGTGATATGCAGGGTACGGGCGACGCGCCGGCGAATGTCCTCGGCAATCCGTGTCGCGCTACCGGCGTACCACTGGCTGTCGCTGACATCCAGGTAGGCCTCATCCAGCGACAAGGGTTCGATCAGCTCGGTGTAATCGCGAAAAATGGCGTGAATCTCGCGGGATGCCTCGCGATAGGCTTCAAAACGGGGTTTGACGATCAGCAAGTCAGGGCACAGCTTGAGCGCATGGCGCGAGGACATGGCCGAGCGCACGCCATAGGCGCGGGCTTCATAGTTGCAGGTGGCGATTACCCCGCGATGGTCGGCCGACCCGCCGACCGCCATGGGCCGACCGGCCAGGCGCGGGTCATCACGCATCTCGATCGCGGCGTAGAAGCAATCGCAGTCGACATGGATGATCTTGCGCAAGGACATGGATGACCGTCAGTACTGTAGATTCATACAGATAGTATCGCATGGCCCCTCTGGCGCAATAGCCTGGGCGGCGCATCCCTCGACAATCGGCCTGCAACGCCCGGTGCGCCTGCCCCGCGCCCCGTGCTCAAACGCTAAGGGTTTGAACGAAAAAGGGTTTTCTTGGAATAATGCTTGACATAGGGCGGGAAATCCGTAGAATTCGATCTCACAGGCGCGGGATGGAGCAGCCTGGTAGCTCGTCGGGCTCATAACCCGAAGGTCGTCGGTTCAAATCCGGCTCCCGCAACCAGATTCGAGAAAAGGCCACTGTTAACGCAGTGGCCTTTTTCTTTGGCCTCGAAAAAGTCATTGTAGAAAATTGACGATAAATCAAGAGCTAACGCTTGACACACCGTCAATAAACTGTAGAATCCGCCCCACAGACGCGGGATGGAGCAGTCTGGTAGCTCGTCGGGCTCATAACCCGAAGGTCGTCGGTTCAAATCCGGCTCCCGCAACCAAATAAAGAGAAGGCCACTGTTAACGCAGTGGCCTTTTTCTTTGCATCGAAAATGATGCAGAAGAAAAAAGGTTGAGAAATCAACAATTAACGCTTTACACAGACTCAACAAGCTGTAGAATGCGCACCTCTGACGCGGGATGGAGCAGTCTGGTAGCTCGTCGGGCTCATAACCCGAAGGTCGTCGGTTCAAATCCGGCTCCCGCAACCATATTCGTCAGAACAAACCCCGCCTGTGTAACAGCAGCGCGGGGTTTGTTGTTTTATGGCCCCACGCTTTCCACCGCCACGGCACGAAGCTGCCACTCGCCTGCCCCTCAGGCTTGAGATGCCCCTCTCAGGATGAACTATCTTTAACCCGGCCAGAACGCTGAAAGCGCCTGTGCACGGAGTACTATAGGATACGTTTTCCTAAGGGACTTTCACTTGGCCGCACCTCTCCCCTACCTCGCGCTGCCGGCTCGGGGTACCAATCGATGACTTCCCACAACCCTGAACCTCCGGTGCCCCTCGCATCGGCGCTACCGACTGCTGCGCAGCGCCTGCCCATGATCGAGCGCTTGAGCCGCTATCGTCAGCCCATTGGCCTGGCGGTGACGCTGGTGCTGTTCGCCATGGCGCTGGTTGCCTGCCGCCACCTGCTGAGCGAGCTGGACATCTATGCGCTGCACGATGCCATGCTCAGTGTGCCGACGCAGTCGTTGCTCGGTGCGTTGCTGGCGACAGTCGTCGGGTTCGTGATCCTGCTGGGGTACGAATGGTCGGCCAGCCGCTACGCCGGCGTGAAACTGCCCGCGAGCAGCCTGGTCCTGGGCGGCTTCAGCGCCTTCGCCATCGGTAACGCCATCGGCCTGTCGATGCTGTCGGGTGGTTCGGTACGCTACCGCCTGTATGCGCGCCAGGGCCTTGGGGCTGCCGAAGTTGCGCGGATGACCGTTTTTGCCAGCCTGTCGCTGGGGTGTGCGTTGCCGCCCCTGGCTGCCTTGGCGACCTTGAGCGACCTGCCCGCCGCCTCCACGGCGCTGGGCCTTTCGCCGGGCCTGTTGGCGGGTATCGCTGCTGCTGTACTGGTGCTGTTTGCAGTGTTGGTGATCGGGCTCTACCGCAGGCGCCTGGCCGAACAACCCGTGGCCGATAACCTGTTGGTGCAACTGGGCCGCCGCACGCTGCGCCTGCCGGGTGCCCGCTTGGCCGCGCTGCAATTGCTGATCACTGCCCTGGACGTGGCCGCGGCAGCCACCGTGTTGTTCCTGCTGCTGCCCGAAGCACCACCCTTTGGCGCGTTCATCCTGGTGTACCTGCTGGCCTTGGCCGCCGGCGTGCTCAGCCATGTACCCGGCGGTGTCGGGGTGTTCGAGGCGATCTTGCTGGCAGCCTTTGCCGACCAGTTGGGCGCCGCGCCACTGGCAGCAGCCCTGCTGCTGTATCGCCTGATCTACGTGGTATTGCCGCTGCTGCTGGCCTGCGTGCTGTTGTTGGCCAACGAGGCACGGCGCCTGCTGTTCGCGCAACAGGCGATCAAGGTGGCTTCAGGGCTGGCCGCCCCGGTGCTGTCGATCCTGGTGTTCCTGTCAGGCGTCGTGCTGCTGTTCTCTGGTGCCACGCCGGAGATCGACACGCGCCTGGAGCACATGGGTTTTCTGGTACCCCATCGCCTGATCGATGCATCGCACTTCGGCGCCAGCCTGATCGGCGTGCTCTGCCTGCTGCTGGCCCAAGGGCTGCGCCGGCGCCTGTCTGCGGCCTGGCTGCTGACCACCACATTGCTACTGGTCGGTGCCTTGCTGTCGCTGCTCAAGGGCTTTGACTGGGAAGAGGCGTGCCTGCTCACGTTCACCGCCGCCCTGCTTGCCCTGTTCCGCCGCTCCTTCTACCGCCCCAGCCGCTTGCTAGAGCTGCCTTTCTCGCCGGTGTTCCTGGTGGCAAGCGCCTGCGTGGTCGGGGCTTCGGTGTGGTTGCTGCTGTTTGCCTACCAGGATGTGCCTTACAGCCACCAGCTGTGGTGGCAGTTCACCCTGGATGCCGATGCCCCGCGTGGCCTGCGGGCGGCCATGGGCAGCGCCGTGCTGCTGGTGGCCGTGGCCTTGACCTGGCTGCTGCGTACCGCACCGCCGGTCATCCACCTGCCCGATGACGAAGAACTGCAACGCGCCAACCGCATTCTGCTGGCGTCCGACCAGCCCGATGGCGGCCTGGCGCTAACGGGGGACAAGGCCTTGCTGTTCCACCCACGCGACAACGCCTTCCTGATGTATGCCCGTCGCGGTCGCAGCCTGGTAGCCCTGTATGACCCGATCGGCCCCGCCCAGGAGCGCGCCGAGATGATCTGGCAGTTCCGTGACCTGTGCGACCTGCACCACGCCCGGCCGGTGTTCTACCAAGTGCGCGCAGAGAACCTGCCCTTCTATATGGACATTGGCCTGACCGCCCTCAAGCTGGGCGAGGAAGCCCGGGTCGACCTGCGCCGCTTCGACCTCGACGCCAAGGGCAAGGAAATGAAAGACCTGCGCTACACCTGGAACCGTGGCGGCCGTGACGGCCTCAGCCTGGAGATCCATGAGCCCGGTCACGCCCCACTGGCAGAGCTCAAGGAAATCTCCGATGCCTGGCTCAGCGGCAAGAACGTGCGCGAGAAAGGCTTCTCGCTCGGGCGCTTCAGCCCCGAGTACCTGCAGCATTTCCGGATTGCCCTGATTCGCTTCCAGGGCCGGCCTGTGGCGTTTGCCAACCTGCTGGAAACCCACAGCAACGAGCTGGCCAGCCTCGACCTGATGCGCGCCCACCCAGAAGCGCCCAAGCTGACCATGGAATTCATGATGATCGGCCTGATCCTGCACTACAAAAGCCATGACTACGGCCGTTTCAGCCTGGGCATGGTCCCGCTTTCCGGGTTGCAGCCAAGGCGTGGCGCGCCGTTGACCCAGCGCCTGGGCTCAATGGTGTTCCGCCGTGGCGAACAGCTCTACAACTTCCAGGGGCTTCGACGCTTCAAGGACAAGTTCCAACCGGACTGGGAACCCCGTTACATGGCTGTGCCAGCAGGGCTCGACCCGCTGGTGGCACTGGCCGACACTGCCGCCCTGATTGCTGGCGGCCTGACTGGATTGGTGAAACGCTGATGATCCGACGCTATTGGCTGTACCTGGTGATTGCGCTGCTGCTGGCCGCCCTTGGCGGGGCCGCGGCCTTCTGGCTATGGACGCGCCCTGCTCCCGAGGCGCGCCTTGAGCAATTGACCCTGAATGACACCCACATCACCCGTGTCACCCCCGGCGTGCACGCCAAAGCCCGGGTTGCCATCGGCGTCCCCCAGGACCAGGCCCTGACCGACAAGCAGTTGCTGGACCTGAGCCAGGCCGGGGAAGCCCAGCTGGTGCAGGTGATCCTGCCGCCGAACGACTGCAGCAAGCAGCAGCAGGCGCTGGACCTGGCACTGACCCAGCTCGCCGAGAAACCGACCCTGGTAGCCGGCATCGGCCCGGGTGCGGCACAAGCCTGGCGCTGGCTGGCCGCACAGACTGACGACAAGGCGCGGGCCATTTCCGTCGACTTCACCCTGGAGCAACCCGGCTGCCAGGCCACGCTGCCCAAGTCGGCCGCCCACGGCCACTGGAACGTCGCCTGGAACGACAACCCGGATGACGCCAGCGCCGCCTTCGTGCGCGATCAGGCCAACGCCGAAACCAGCATCAGCGATTACGACATCCACTTGCCCCAGGTACTCAAATCGCAACTGACCCAAGCCCTGGTCGGGCATGACGGCAATGCCCTGGCCATCCCGGTGGTCGAGGTGCCGGCTGGGCAAACCACCGACACCGTCACCCTGTTCCTGTCCGGGGATGGTGGCTGGCGCGACTTGGACCGGGACGTGGCCGGGGAAATGGCCAAGCTGGGCTACCCGGTGGTCGGTATCGACACCCTGCGCTATTACTGGCAACACAAAACTCCGGAACAGAGCGCCGCCGACCTGTCGGAACTGATGCAGCACTATCGTCAGAAATGGGGTACCAAGCGCTTTGTATTGACCGGCTATTCGTTTGGCGCCGACGTGCTGCCCGCCATCTACAACCGCCTGCCGGCCGAAGACCAGCAACGCATCGACGCAGTGATGCTGCTGGCCTTCGCCCGCAGCGGCAGCTTCGAGATCGAGGTCGAGGGCTGGCTGGGTAAAGAGGGCCAGGAGGCGCCAACCGGGCCGGAAATGGCCAGGCTGCCAGCGTCCAAAGTGGTATGCGTCTACGGCGTGGAAGAGACCGACGAAAGCGGCTGCACCGACAAGACGGCCGTCGGTGAGCGACTGAAGCTGCCAGGGGGGCACCACTTCGATGAGAACTACCCTGCGCTGGCGAAGCGCCTGATCGGCGAGATCGAGACGCGCCAGGGCAAGTCGAGCGTGGCGGAGCAGAACTGATAGAAAGGGGCCGCTATGCGGCCCAATCGCCGGCAAGCCGGCTCCCACAGGTTCAACAGCGCCCTCAAGCGCTGCACACTTCCTGTGGGAGCCGGCTTGCCGGCGATGAGGCCAGAACAGGCTGCGCAATTCCAGCAGCCCGACCTGGCTCAAATCTCGACCTGGGTCCCCAGCTCGATCACCCGGTTCAACGGTAGATTGAAGAAGCGCAGATTGCCGTTGGCGTTCTTCAGCAGAAACGCAAACAGGTTCCCGCGCCAGCGCGACATGCCCTCCAGCCGCGACGCAATGACGGTTTCGCGGCTGAGGAAGTACGTCGTGCGCATCGGGCTGAAATCCAGGTCTTCCAGGTGGCACAGCTTCAACGCCGCTGGCACGTCCGGCTCGTCCATGAAGCCAAAGTGCAACAGCACGCGGAAGAACCCATCGCCATAGGCCTCCACCTCGAAACGCTCCTGCTCCGGTACCCGTGGCTGGTCCTCGCTGACCACCGTCAGCAGCACCACCTGGCTGTGCAGCACCTGGTTGTGCAACATGTTGTGCAGCAGCGCATGGGGCACGGCGTCGGGGCGCGCCGTCAGGAACACCGCCGTCCCTTCAACCCGGTGCGGCGGCTGGATGCGGATGCTGCTGATGAACACCGGCAGCGGTAGCGCGCCTTCATCGATGCGCTCGACAAGAATCTGCTTGCCGCGCTTCCAGGTGCTCATCAACAGGAACAACACGCCGCCCGCCAACACCGGGAAGGCCCCGCCCTGCACGATCTTCGGCACGTTGGCGGCGAAGAACAGCCCGTCCACGAACAAAAAGCCCAGCAGAATCGGCACTGCCAGCACCGGCGGCCACTTCCACAACAGCAGCATCACCGACGACACCAGAATGGTGGTCATCAGCATGGTGCCGGTGACCGCCACACCGTACGCCGCAGCCAGGGCGCCGGACGATTCGAAACCGATGACCAGCAACACCACACCGACCATCAACGTCCAGTTCACCGCACCGATGTAGATCTGCCCCTGTTCATCGCTGGACGTGTGCTGGATCTGCATGCGCGGTATGTAGCCCAGCTGGATCGCTTGTCGCGTCAGGGAGAAGGCCCCGGAAATCACGGCTTGCGAGGCGATCACCGTGGCCATGGTCGCCAACCCCACCAGCGGCAGCAACGCCCAGGACGGTGCCAGCAGGTAGAAGGGGTTGCGCGCCGCCTCCGGGTTCTGCAGCAGTATTGCACCCTGGCCAAAGTAGTTGAGCACCAGCGCCGGCAGCACCAGGGCGAACCAGGCGCGGGCAATCGGCTTGCGGCCGAAGTGGCCCATGTCGGCGTACAGCGCCTCGGCACCGGTCAGCGCCAGCACCACGGCACCAAGAATGGCCACGCCCATGCCGGGGTGAACAATGAAAAAGTTCACCGCCCAACCGGGGTTGAATGCCCTGAGCACTTCAGGGCTTTGCGAGATGCCATGCACCCCCAAGGCCCCCAGCACCACGAACCAGGCCACCATGATCGGGCCAAACAGCTTGCCGATCTTGTCGGTGCCATGCTTTTGCACCAGGAACAGCGCCACCAGCACCACCAGCGAGATGGGCACCACCCAGTGATCGATGCCGTCAAAAGCCAGGCCCATGCCCTCGACCGCCGACAGGACCGACACCGCCGGGGTGATCATGCTGTCGCCATAGAACAGCGAAGCGCCAATCAGCCCGCAGATGACCATCAGCGTACGCAGCCGCGGATGGGCCGCCGTGGCCCGCCGCGCCAGCGCGGTAAGCGCCATGGTGCCGCCCTCGCCCTGGTTGTCGGCACGCAGGATGAACATCACGTATTTGAACGACACCACCCACAGCAGCGACCAGAGGATCAGCGACAGGATCCCCAGCACACCGTCATGGTTGACCGGCACGCCATAGCCACCGGTAAAGACTTCTTTGAGCGTATACAGCGGGCTGGTGCCGATATCGCCATAGACCACCCCGACCGCCGCCACGAGCAGGCCCAGCGACCGCGTCGCACCCTGCTTCCCCTCGTGCCCGCCTTCGGCATGACTGCTTGCCTGAACCATCGACCACTCCCGCAGACGGCCCTCTCGGCCGATAGAATTCACCCCCACGCCAGGGCATGGCAGATACCCGGACGCAACGGCGCGAAGCATAGCGCAGCGTTCGTCGTATTTCTGCTAGTCAAGCGACCTTGCGCTCGCTAGAATTGCGCACTTTTTGATCAGAGGCGCCAAAAAGCGCCCGTCAAGATCGCCCCCGTTTCCGGTCGGGCGACCTGTATTCAATACCGAGGTTAGTCATGTCCACCACTCCCGCCACTCCTAAGGTAGGTTTCGTAAGCCTGGGTTGCCCAAAAGCCCTGGTCGATTCCGAGCGCATTCTGACCCAGCTGCGCATGGAAGGTTATGAAGTCGTGCCCACCTACGAGGACGCCGACGTGGTGGTGGTCAACACCTGCGGCTTCATCGACAGCGCCAAGGCTGAGTCGCTGGAAGTGATCGGCGAAGCGATCAAGGAAAACGGCAAGGTCATCGTCACCGGTTGCATGGGTGTCGAGGAAGGCAGCATCCGTGATGTGCACCCGAGTGTGTTGTCGGTTACCGGCCCGCAGCAGTACGAACAAGTGGTCAACGCCGTGCACGAAGTGGTACCGCCACGCCAGGACCACAACCCGCTGATCGACCTGGTGCCGCCTCAAGGCGTCAAGCTGACCCCGCGTCACTACGCCTACCTGAAGATTTCCGAAGGCTGCAACCACAGCTGCAGCTTCTGCATCATCCCGTCGATGCGCGGCAAACTGGTCAGCCGCCCGGTGGGTGAAGTGTTGAGCGAGGCCGAGCGCCTGGTCAAGGCAGGCGTCAAGGAGATCCTGGTGATTTCCCAGGACACCAGCGCCTACGGCGTCGACGTCAAGTACAAGACCGACTTCTGGAATGGCCGCCCGGTCAAGACCCGCATGCTCGAGCTGTGCGAAGCGCTGAGCAGCCTGGGCGCCTGGGTCCGCCTGCATTATGTGTACCCGTACCCGAACGTCGACGACGTGATCCCACTGATGGCCGCCGGCAAGATCCTGCCGTACCTGGACATCCCGTTCCAGCACGCCAGCCCGAAAGTGCTCAAGTCGATGAAGCGCCCGGCCTTCGAAGACCGTACCCTGGCGCGCATCAAGAACTGGCGCGAGCAGTGCCCTGAGCTGGTGATCCGTTCGACCTTCATCGTCGGCTTCCCTGGCGAAACCGAAGAAGACTTCCAGTACCTGCTCGACTGGCTGACCGAAGCCCAGCTCGACCGCGTCGGCTGCTTCCAGTATTCGCCTGTCGAAGGCGCCCCGGCCAACGACCTGGGCCTGGACGAAGTGCCGGATGACGTCAAGCAGGACCGCTGGGACCGCTTCATGGCGCATCAGCAAGCCATCAGCAGCGCGCGCCTGCAGCTGCGCATCGGCAAAGAGATCGAAGTGCTGATCGACGAAGTCGAGGAGCAAGGTTCGGTAGGCCGCAGCTTCTTCGATGCACCTGAGATCGACGGCAGCGTGTTCATCGATGGCGACCACGGCTTCAAACCCGGCGACAAAGTGCGTTGCCGGGTTGTGGATGCCGACGAGTACGACATGTGGGCAGAGCCTGTCTGATCAACGCAAAGCGCTGAAATACCGGGGGCGCATGGCGCCCCTTGTGTTACCACATCCGCCCACACCCTCCGGTCATGCGCACTCCCGGTAGGAGCAGCCTTGTGCTGCGAAGAGGCCGGCGCTAGCAGCGAAGATTTACGGCGTTGCCACTGCCCTCTTCGCAGCACAAGGCTGCGCCTACAGTGCAATGGTTAGGCTGATCTGACGCCGACCTTTGCATTTGCATCTATCGTTCTCCTCAGTCCCCAGGAGGATTACACGGATGCGCCAGGTTTCGACGCTGCACACCCCCCATCTGCGCGACTACCCCGAGCTTACCCAGGTTTGGGAAGACTCCGTACGCGCGACCCACGATTTCCTGCCTGATGCCTATATCCTGCTGCTGCGCGAACATGTGCTGCACCGCTACCTCGATGCGGTGATGCTGATTTGCTGCAAGGACTCACAGCAACGCATCCAGGGCTTCGCCGGCGTGGCCAATGGGCGGGTGGACATGCTGTTCGTCGCGCCCTCATACCGCGGCCAGGGCATTGGTAAACGGCTGCTGCATTACGCCATCGATGAACTGAATGCCGAACGCCTGGATGTCAATGAGCAGAACCCGCAGGCGCTGGGGTTCTACCTGCACGAAGGTTTTGAGGTAGTTGGCCGTTCACAGACCGATGGGCTGGGGCAGCCCTACCCCTTGCTGCACCTGCGACTGATCCGCGCAGGGGCCTGACGCTTCTGCCGTGTTGTCTCGCCAAAACGGCGTAAATGACACAGATTCCCAGCCCCTCGACCGCCCAGGCAGGTACAATGGCGGCCTTTCCCTGCCTTTGCGAATCGCCGTCATGTCTGAGCCCGTCCGCCTGTCCAAACGCCTTATCGAGCAATTCGGCTGTTCCCGCCGCGAAGCCGAGCTGTACATCGAAGGCGGCTGGGTCACGGTCGATGGCGTGGTGGTCGAGCAGCCGCAGTTCAAGGTCGACGGTCAACAGGTCGAGCTGCTGCCCGGTGCGCGCGCCGAGAACCTCGAGCCCGTGACCCTCTTGCTCAACCAGCCTGCCGGCCTGGACACCGAGTCGGCCCGTATCAGCATGACCATGGACACCCTCAGCGAGGCGCACCGTGAAGGTGTTCGGCCGCTGCATGGGCACTTCACCAAGCTGTCCTGCATTGCGCCACTCGAGCGTGGCGCCAGCGGCCTGCAGATTTTCACCCAGGATTGGCGCGTAGCGCGCAAGATCGACGCCGACCTGCGTCGCCTGGAGCAGGAATACATCATCGAAGTCAGCGGCGAAGCCACCCCGCAGGCGCTGGAGCGCCTGGCCCGTGGCGTGATGCGCAATGACCGGGAGCTGCCCAAGGCCAAAGCCAGCTGGCAGAACGAAACTCACCTGCGCCTGGCCTTGAAAAACCCGCAGCCGGGGCAGATTTCTGAACTGTGCGCCAGCCTGCGCCTGCAGATAATCAGCATGCGCCGCATTCGCCTGGGCGGTGTGTCCATGGGCAAGCTGCCACTGGGACAGTGGCGCTACATGGCGGCCAGCGAACGTTTCTAAGCAATACCGCCGCGCCGGATGGCACGGCTCAGAACAGGATTTCAGTCAAATGAACCACAACGATGTACTGCGCAGCCTGCGCTACATGCTCAAGATCAACGATGCCAAAATGGTCGGCATCATCAAGCTGTCGGGCCTGGAGGTCAGCGCCGAGACCCTGGCCAGCTACCTCAAGAAAGAGGAAGAGCCCGGCTTCGTGCGCTGCCCCGACCCGGTCATGGCGCACTTTCTGGATGGCCTGGTGATTCATCGCCGCGGCAAGGACGACAGCCGCCCGCAACAGCCGGTCGAGCTGCCGGTGACCAACAACACGATTCTGAAAAAGCTGCGCGTAGCGTTCGAGCTCAAGGAAGAAGACCTGCACACGATACTCAAGTCGGTCAACTTCCCGGTCTCCAAACCCGAACTCAGCGCGCTGTTCCGCAAGGTCGGCCATGACAACTACCGGCCCTGCGGCGACCAGTTGCTGCGCAACTTCCTCAAGGGCCTGACCCTGCGCGTGCGCGGCTAAGTGGCCATGCAGCATACGGTTTCACCGGTCGGCATCGTCCGCTCCTGCTTCAAGGAAAAGTTCGCCATCCCGCGCCAGCCCCACCTGGCACCTGCGGCGCGTGGCGTGCTGGAGCTGCTGCCGCCGTTCGACCAGGGTGATGCCGTGGCGGGCCTGGAGCAGGTCAGCCATGTCTGGCTGTTGTTTCTGTTCCACCAGGCCCTGGAAGACAAGCCACGCCTGAAAGTGCGCCCACCGCGCCTGGGCGGCAACAAGAGCATGGGCGTGTTCGCCACCCGTGCCACCCACAGGCCCAATGGTATTGGCCAGTCGGTGGTACGCCTGGAAGGCGTGGAGCCTGGGCGCCTGCTGCTGTCTGGGATCGACCTGCTCGATGGCACCCCGGTGCTGGATATCAAGCCTTACGTACCGTATGCCGACAGCATTGCCGGTGCCAGTAACCAGATGGCCAGCGAAGCGCCCGCCGCCATCGCCGTGCAATGGCACGACGATGCCCTGCCCCAGGCCCACGCGCATGCCCTGCGCCTGGGCGAGCCACTGGTGGAGCTGATCGAGCAGTGCCTCGGGCAAGATCCGCGGCCGGCGTATCAGGTGCCACCAGCGGAGCGGGTGTATGGGGTCAAATTCTGGGATGTGCAGGTGCGCTGGCATTATCCGCAGCCGGCGCTGATCCGCGTGCTGGAAGTGGTGCTGGATCATTGATCCGAGCGTGTACAAAAAAGGCGACCCGAAGGTCGCCTTTTTTCATTGCCTAACCGCGATCAGCGAGCCGGGCCTTCAGCCACGCCCAGGTCGTCGGTCGGACGGGTGTCTTCCAGCGGTGCGCCGCCAGATGCCAGCTCCGAAGCCAGCTTGTCGTTGTCCATTTCATTGACCCACTTGGCCACGACCACGGTGGCAACGGCGTTACCGACCAGGTTGGTCAGAGCACGGGCTTCGGACATGAAGCGGTCGATGCCCAGGATCAGCGCCAGGCCGGCAACCGGCAGGTGGCCAACCGCCGACAGGGTGGCGGCCAAGACGATGAAGCCCGAACCAGTCACGCCAGCAGCGCCTTTGGACGCCACCAACAGTACCAGCAGCAGGGTGATCTGGTGGGTGATGTCCATGGTGGTGTCAGTCGCCTGGGCGATGAACACGGCGGCCATGGTCAGGTAGATCGAGGTGCCGTCCAGGTTGAACGAGTAGCCCGTCGGGATGACCAGGCCAACCACCGATTTCTTCGCACCCAGGCGCTCCATCTTCGCCAGCATACGTGGCAGCGCGGACTCAGAAGAAGACGTGCCCAGCACGATCATCAGCTCTTCGCGGATGTAGCGGATCAGCTTGAGGACGCTGAAGCCGTGGGCGCGGCAGATACCGCCGAGGACCACCAGGACGAACAGCAGGCAGGTCACGTAGAAGCAGGCCATCAGGTAGCCCAGCTGCACCAGCGAACCCACGCCGTACTGGCCGATGGTGAAGGCCATGGCACCGAAGGCGCCGACCGGGGCCAACTTCATGATCATGTTGATGATGTTGAACATGACATGGGCGAAGCGGTCGATCAGGTCGAGCACCGGCTTACCGTAGCTGCCCAGGCGGTGCAGGGCGAAGCCGAAGATCACCGAGAACATCAGCACTTGCAGGATATCGCCATTGGCGAAGGCACCGACCACGGTGTTGGGGATGATGTTGAGCAGGAAGCCAACGGTGGTCTGCTGCGCGCCGGCGGCGGCATAAGCGGCCACGCTGCTGGCGTTCAGGGTGGTGACGTCGATGTGCATGCCAGCGCCTGGCTTGACCACGTTGACGACGACGAGGCCGATGATCAGGGCGATGGTGGAGACGATTTCAAAGTACAGGAGCGCGTAGCCGCCGGTCTTGCCTACCGACTTCATGCTCTGCATGCCAGCGATGCCGCTGACCACGGTGCAGAAGATGATCGGGGCGATGACCATTTTGATCAGTTTGACGAACCCGTCACCCAGGGGTTTGAGGGCAACGCCGGTTTCGGGATAGAAGTGGCCGAGCAGGATGCCGATGGTGATGGCGACCAACACCTGGACATACAGGGATTTGTACAGCGGCTGACGTGTCGTCATGGCTAATTTCCTCAAGTGTGCCGGTTCACCCTTCCCAGGGTGATGGGGCACCTGAATCGCTAACCCTCCTGCACATGGAGGGATTTGTCGTTGTGTTCGAGCTGCCTGGGCAGGCCTCTGCCAGGATCAATAGCAAGGGCAATGCCAAAATGCCCATGAAGGGTGCAAAGGCCGAGATTGCTAGGGATAAGTGCCCAACGACAGGGCGAGAAAGCTGAGGAAGGCTGGCGGATTTCCGCCCGGTGGCGGAATTTGTACAAGGGTGGATGGCGGGAATCCGCCCAACAGGGGTTGGCTAATCGGTCTGCCGATCAATCCAGCGTGAAGGTGATCCGGAACGCCGCGCCACCCAGCGGCGAATCACCCAGGCTCAACCCGGCGTCATAGCTGTCGACGATGTCTTTGACCACCGCCAGCCCGATGCCCTGCCCCGGGTGCTGGCTGTCCAGCCGCTCGCCGCGCTCCAGAATGCGCTCGCGCTGATCGGCCGGCACCCCGGGCCCATCGTCTTCGATGCACAGCGTCAGTTGGCCTGGCGCCTCTTCCAGGCTCACCCGTACGTGCCCCAGGCTCAACCGGTAGGCGTTCTCCAGCAGGTTGCCGAGCAATTCCAGCAGCGCGCCCTGCTCCATCGGCAGTTGCGCGGCCTCGGGTATGTCCAGCGCGACGCTGACCTGCTTGTCGCGGTAGACCTTGGCCAAAGTGCTGCACAAGCTGTCGAGCAAGGGCTTGAGTTGCACGCTGTGACGCACCAGGCCGCTCTTGCGCAGGCTGGCGCGCTGCAGTTGGTAGTCGATCTGCTGGCTCATGCGCTCGATCTGGCTTTGCAGCACCCGCGCCTGCTCGCGCTCACCGTTGCGCTGGCGCAGGCTCTCGCCCACCCCTTGCAACACCGCCAGCGGTGTCTTCAGGCTGTGCGCCAAGTCATCCAGCGAGTCACGGTAGCGCTGGCGCTGCTCGCGCTCGCTGTGCAGCAGGCGGTTCAACGAACCGGTCAGGCGCAGCAGCTCCCGGGGGTGCTCGCGGCTCAAGCCGTCACGCGCGCCGGCCTCGACCTCGTCCAGCTCGCGGCTCAGCCGCCGCAGCGAACGCAGGCCCCAGGTCAGGCCGGCCCACAGCAGCACCAGCAGCGCCAGCAGGGCTGCGCCAAACCCCAGGTAGAGCTTTTCTCGCAGGCCATCGAGGGTGTGCTGGTACTCGCGCACCGGTTGCAGCGCAACGATGCTGTAGGCCGCGCTCTGGCCGCCGAGCAGCTTGATCTCGACGTCATAGACGAAGAACTCTTCGCCATCGCCTTGATGGATGCGGGCGAATTCGTTGCCACGGCCGTCATAGCGGGGGCGGTAGTTGATGTTCTGGTCTGCAGTGGCCCGCGACTGCCACACCAGGTTGCCGTCGCGGTCGAAGATATAGCCGAGCAGGCCGGTGTAGGGCAGGTTATAGCGTTCGTCCGGCAGCAGTGTCGGCATCTGCAATTGGCCGTGCTCGATGCGGGCGGCGGAGATCAGCGTGGTCACGTCCGAGGCCAGGCGTTGCTCGATGGATTCCTGCAGGGCAAGGCTGAACGCCTTCTGCAAGGCAGGCAACAGCGCCAGCATGAACAGCAGCGCCAGCACTGCGGCCGCCAACATCAGGCGCACCCGCAGGGAACGGATCATCGGCAGCGCTCGGTAAACAGGTAACCCAGGCCACGCACCGTGTCGATCGGTTTGAAGCCGTTTTCACCTTCCAGCTTGCGGCGTAGGCGCCCGACCAGCACCTCGATGACATTGGGGTCACGTTCTTCATCGCCTGGGTAGAGTTGCTCCATCAAGCGGTCCTTGGCCACCACCTGCTGGTGGTGGCGCATGAGGTATTCGAGAATGCGGTATTCGTAGGCGGTCAGGGCCAGGGGCTGATCGTCCAGGGTCGCCTGCTTGCGGTTGAGGTCGAGCAGCAGCGGGCCTGCGGCGATGGTCGACTGGGTGAACCCACTGGAGCGGCGCAGCAGCGCGTTGAGGCGCGCTTCGAGTTCTTCGAACTGGAAGGGTTTGACCAGGTAATCGTCCGCACCGGCGGCCAGGCCTTCGACCTTGTCCTGCCAGTTGCCACGGGCGGTGAGGATGAGAATGGGGAAGGTCTTGTTCTGGCTGCGCAGGCGGCCGATCAGTTCCAGGCCGCTC
The DNA here is from genome assembly GCF_024748985.1 of Pseudomonas sp. B21-031. NCBI lineage: Bacteria > Pseudomonadati > Pseudomonadota > Gammaproteobacteria > Pseudomonadales > Pseudomonadaceae > Pseudomonas > Pseudomonas sp. B21-031. The sequence continues at coordinate 4,628,940 of NZ_CP087181.1, forward strand.
ATGCCCGGCAGCCCCAGGTCGATCACGGCCAGGTCGAAGTGGTACTGCTCGGCCTGGTAAAGGGCCTCTTCGGCATCGGCGACAGCCTGGACCACGTGGCCGCTTTCGCCCAGGCGGGTGTAGAGGTGATGGCGAAGCAGCGCTTCGTCCTCGACCACCAGCAGTTTCATGTGCAGCTCCTTGTTTATATGGCCTGTGCCGGCCTCTTCGCAGCGCAAGGCTGCTCCTACAGGCACAGTGGTTGCCCGATGTAGGAGCAGCCTTGTGCTGCGAAGAGGCCAGTGCAGGATAACAACTACCTCAGAACTTGTAGTTCGCCGACAGGTAAGTTTGTGCACTGCTGGTCAGGCGCAGGGTGCCGTCTTTCGGCCCACCGCTGGCGCCCACCTCGGTGGCAGCATTGGTGCGCAGGTAACGGTAGCCCATCTCCACCGATGCCTTGTCGGTGATCTCCTGGATCACACCTGCCTGCAGGCCCACCGCGTAGCCATAGTCGGTATCACGGCTGGCACCTGGGGAATCCTGGGTCAGCTTGGTCATGCCCAGGCTGCCGCCACCGAACAGTTTGGTGGTGTCGCCCACCGGCAGGAACAGGTCATAGCTGCCCAGCAGGTTTTCCTGGCGCAGCTTGAGGCCGCTGTGGTCGCCCGAGACGTTATCGTAGGTCATGTAGTAGCGACCCTGCTCGTTGATCTTACCCACGCGCACGCCCCAGGTGTCGTCCTTGCCGATGATGCCGTCGGCGTTCAGGTTGTCGGTGTTGCGTTGTAACAGGCCAGACTTGCGAACTTTATCGCTGGTCTGGCCGTAGGTCAGGCTGGCGAAGTTTTCATCGGCGGCCTGGGCAGTGGTGATGCCTGCGGCGCAGACGGCCATGGCGGCGAGCAAGGTGTTAAAGGTTTTCATGGCTTCGTACTCCAGTTGGATGCGCTGTTTCTGTCTGGAAGCTAGAGTAAGGAGGGCACCCTGAACCGTGACTGAACCCTGGCTGAACCACGGCTGAACGAACTGTCTGCAAGACAAGGAGTAGTAAACATGCGCGCCCTGCTGGCCCTGACCTTGATGTGCAGCGCCGCCCTCGCCCAGGCGGCGGTAGTGACCCGCGAGATTCCCTATCAGGACGACGATGGCAAGCGCTATGTCGGCTACTACGCCTATGACGATGCACTGGACGACAAACGCCCGGGCATCGTCGTGGTGCATGAGTGGTGGGGCCTGAACGACTACGCCAAGCGCCGCGCCCGTGACTTGGCAGCCTTGGGCTACAAAGCGCTGGCGATCGACATGTACGGCGATGGCAAGCACACCGAGCATCCGCAGGATGCTCAGGCGTTCATGGCCGAAGCGATGAAAGACCCGGCTGCGGCGGCCGCGCGCTTCGACGCTGGCCTGGAGTTGCTGAAAAAGCAGCCGAACGTCAACAAGCACCAACTGGGCGCCGTCGGTTACTGCTTCGGCGGCAAGGTGGTGCTCGATGCGGCGCGTCGGGGAGAAAAACTCGATGGCGTGGTGAGTTTCCATGGCGCGCTGGCCACCCAGACGCCAGCCAAGCCGGGCGTGGTCAGGGCCAACATACTGGTCGAGCACGGCGCGGCGGACAGCATGGTCACCGAACAACAGGTCGAAGCGTTCAAGGCGGAAATGGACGCGGCCAAGGTCAACTACCAGTTCGTCAGCATTCCCGGGGCCAAGCATGGCTTCACCAACCCGGACGCCGACCGCTTGAGCCATGGCGAGCATGGTGGGCCGGACATTGGCTACAACAAGGCCGCCGATGAAAGCTCATGGGCGGATATGCAGGCATTCTTCAAGAACGTGTTCAAGTAACGATCGCCGGGGCCGCGTTGCGGCCCATCGCGACGCAAGGCCGCTCCCACACAGCCGTCGCGGCTGGCACAATAGCCTCCATGAACACACTTCCCACCTGCTGCTCCCCACTTCAGCACCACTGGCCCCTGCCCCGCCCGTTGCCGGGTGCAGTGCTGGTCAGCTGTGCCTTCGACCCGGCCCACCTGGCTGCCGACGACTTCCAGCGTGCCGGCATTGTACAAAGCGCCAGCCTGCAACGCTCGGTGGCCAAGCGCCAGGCCGAGTACCTGGCCGGCCGTGTCTGCGCCCGCGCCGCCTTGCAACGCCTGGATGGCCGCGACTTTGTGCCGGGCACCCACGAAGACCGCTCGCCCATCTGGCCGGCCGGTATCCACGGCTCGATCACCCACGGCAAAGGCTGGGCCGCCGCCGTTGTCGCGGGCCAAGGCAGCTGCCGCGGCCTGGGCTTGGATCAGGAGTCGCTGCTCGATGACGAACGCGCCGAGCGCCTGAAGGCGGAAATCCTCACCCCCGCAGAACTTGAGCGCCTGGACCGCCGCCAGCTCGGCCTGACAGTGACGCTGACCTTTTCGCTCAAAGAAAGCCTGTTCAAGGCTCTCTACCCGCTGACTCGCCAGCGTTTCTATTTTGAGCACGCCGAAGTGCTGGAGTGGTCCGCTGAGGGTTCGGCCCGCCTACGCCTGCTCACCGACCTGTCGCCCGAATGGCAACGCGGCAGTGAACTGCAAGGCCAGTTCTGCCTTCAGGACGGCCACCTGCTGAGCCTGATCAGCGTCTGACCTTTATTGGGGCGCCTGTGCCCGCGGCCAGCTGAGGCTGAAGCAGGCGCCGCCCAGCGCCTCGCTGCGCCCTACCGTGGCCCTGCCAGCGTGCCAGTAGATGATCCGCCGAACGATCGACAGGCCCAGCCCATGCCCGCCGGATGCCCGGGTGCGGCTGTCGTCGAGCCGGGTGAAGGGGGTGAAAATGCGGTCCCAAACGCCCTCCGGGATGCCTGGCCCGTCATCTTCCACATCGACCCTGCAGCGTTGCTGCCCCAGTTGGTAACTCAGCCGAACTTCGCCCTCGGCATGGCGCATGGCGTTGCTCACCAGGTTCTGCAGCGCCCGGTGCAGGTAGCGCGGCTCGGCCTCGACCCAGGCCCCATCGGTTGCAGCCCCTTGGCAAGCACCGCGCACCACCCTGATGCCAGCCCGCAGCGGCGCCAGTTCCTCGATCACCCGGTCAAACAAGGCATCGAGGTCGACCCGCTGGAATTTCAGCGCCGGCGCACCTTGCTCAAGGCGCGCGTAAGTCAGCATCTCGTCGACCAGTTTGTCCAGGTCCTGGATGTCGCCATCCATGCCGGCCAGGTGCTTGGCGCGGGCTTGGTCGGTACTCGCGGTCTCGATCATCTCCAGGCCAAAGCGCAGGCGCGCCACCGGTGTGCGCAGCTCGTGGGACACCGCCCGCACCAGCTCGCGCTGCATGGTCAACGAGCGCTGCAGGTGCTCGGCCATGCCATTGAATGCTGCAGCCAGGCGCCCGACCGAATCGGCGTCACCGGCCGGCACACGGGTGTCCAGGCTGCCCTGGGCAATACGCGTGGCCGCAATCTCCAGGCCCGACACACGCCGCTCCAACTGGCGCACCAGCAAATACACCACCAGCCCGATCAGGCACAGCCCGAGAAAGGCAATCAGGATCAGCAACTGCGGCGGGTACGGGTTGAGCTGATGCAGCGGGCCGATTTCCAGCACCCAGGGTGACCCTGAGAGCCCAGAGAACACCCGGATCGAATCGCCATCCTTGCCCAGGGCCATGACGGTATCGCCCTCCTCTACCCGCCGCCGCTGGTCGTCATCCAGGCCGACCCGCTCCAGGCGTTGCAGGGCGATGTCGAAACCAAACCCCTTGCTCTGCTTGAGTTGCGCAAGGCGCTGCTGCTGCTCGGTCACCGGATAACGCACCAGCTCGTCCGCCAACAGGTAGAGCGTGGCCCGGGCCAGCTGCTCGCTGACCTGCTTGATCTGGGCCACCAGCAGGACATCCTCGCGGCCGACCTTGCGCAGCACCTGGGCGGCGTGCGGGCCAGTCTTTTCGACCACCACCAGGCCGCGATACAGCCGGGCCCGCTGGCCACCGTCAAGGGTGCGCGCCGACATCGGCTGCAGCGCCAACGGTACCCCAAGCAGGCGCTCCCACATCAGCAATGAGCGCTTGCGTTCGGTTTCGTTCTGCACGGCCAGGTTGTCGGCCATCAGGCTGAAAGTGCCTTGGGCCAGGCCCTCGCGGTGCTGGGCGGCGCGCACTTCGTTGACCAGGTGCAGGCTGAGTACCCCGAGTAGCGCCACCAGCACCAGCACAGCGAGCATGCCGCCATAGATGCGCAGAAAGATCGAGTTGTTCATGGCGCCTCGCCGACGAACAGGTAACCCTTGCTGCGCAGGGTCTTGATCAGGCGTGGGTGGATCGGGTCGTCACCGATCTTGGGGCGGATCTTGGAAATGCGCACATCGATGGAGCGGTCCTGGCCGTCGTAGCCGACACCGCGCAGGGCGGTGAAAATCTGCTCGCGCGACAAAACCCGGCCGGCGTTGCTGGCCAGCAGCCAGAGCAGGTCGAATTCGGCGCCGGTCAGGTCTATCAGTTGCTCGCCCAGCCGCGCTTCGCGCAGGCGGTTGTCGATGCGCAGCGGGCCGAAGGCCAGGTCCAGGCGCTTGCTTTCGGGCGCCTCGCTGCGCCGCAGCAGGGCCTGGATACGCGCCAGCAACACGCGCGGGCGCACTGGCTTGCACACATAGTCGTCGGCGCCCAGGTCCAGCCCCTGCACCTGGTCGAGCTCGTCGCTGCGGGCGGTGAGCATGAGGATCGGGCCAGCATATTGGCCGCGCACCCGGCGGCAGATGCTCAGGCCGTCTTCACCGGGGAGCATGAGGTCGAGAATCACCAAGTCAGGCTGGCTGTCGACAATGCGTCGCACCGCGCGGCCGCCATCGCCCTCGACGGCCACCTCGAAGCCGTTGGCCTGGAGGTATTCGGCCGTGAGCTCGGCCAGGCGCTGGTCGTCTTCGACGATGAGGATGCGGGGGGTGGGTTGGTCCATGGCCTTTGCCTTTCGATTGTTGTTTTTCTATCGCCGATACTACGTTCCGACCTGAGCACTGCCAACCGACCTGCAGTACCGCACTCGCCACTGGACTGAACCGTTTTTTGTGGTAGGGTTCGCGCCCTCAAAATTCTGCCTTGGGGCAGCGCGCTGAAGAAAAATACTGCAAACCACTTGGCACAAGGCCTACAGGCCATACCCACAAAGTACGCACAACTTATCCACAGGCGCTCGCCTTGCAAAGACCCTGATACCGCATTATCTTGTATCCCGATCGCAGCGAACCACTACATGTTGGGGTTCGTGCAAAATCACACACAAAAGTCAACCCGGCAAATTATTCGATTTTCCGGTTGAACTTCAGGTGATTTGACCAGCCATACCGCTCCAGCGGACTACTGAACTGCAACAGCTTTTGGGTACTGCCCAAAACCTTTGACTTCGGCCAGGGAGCGGCAAGCTATTGCCCCTTATTCCTGAGTCTGTCCCGAAGTCGGTACGCCCGAGCGGGCGGATGCGCGCGCATGACGCATCCCCGCACGGGTGATCGAGCAAGTGGACGGAACGGTGGGCGCCCAAAAGGCGCCTGTACAATATAGAAACTGTGGAGACACCCACCCATGCAAACCGACACAACTCGCGAGAACCCGCAGGCCCAGGTGCCGCAGGCCGCCGATTCCAACCAGGATCTGGCTGCCACCGCCCCCGGCCAACTGCGCGTGATCAAGCGCAACGGCACTGTCGTCCCCTACACCGACGACAAGATCACCGTGGCCATCACCAAGGCGTTCCTCGCAGTTGAAGGCGGCACCGCCGCCGCCTCGTCGCGTATCCACGACACCGTCGCGCGCCTGACCGAGCAGGTCACTGCCACGTTCAAGCGTCGCATGCCATCGGGTGGCACCATCCACATCGAAGAAATCCAGGACCAGGTCGAACTGGCCCTGATGCGTGCCGGTGAGCAGAAAGTCGCCCGCGACTACGTGATCTACCGCGACCAGCGTGCAAAAGAGCGCGCCACCCGCGCCAACACCGACGCCGTAGTCGAGCCGCACCCAAGCATCCGCATCACCCTGGCCGACGGCAGCCTGGCGCCGCTGGACATGGCGCGCCTGAACACCATCATCAGCGAAGCCTGCGAAGGCCTGGCCGAAGTCGATGGCGACCTGATCCAGCGCGAAACCCTGAAGAACCTGTACGACGGCGTGGCCATCAAGGACGTCAACACCGCCCTGGTGATGACCGCCCGTACCCTGGTCGAGCGCGAGCCGAACTACTCGTTCGTCACCGCCCGCCTGCTGATGGACACCCTGCGTGCCGAAGGCCTGGGCTTCCTCAGCGTTGCCGACAGCGCCACCCACCACGAGATGGCCGAGCTGTACGCCAAGGCGCTGCCAGCCTACGTCGCCAAAGGTATCGAGTTCGAGCTGCTGAACCCGGCGCTGGCTGACTTCGACCTGGAAAAACTGGGCAAGGCGATCAACCACGAGCGCGACCAGCAGTTCACCTACCTGGGCCTGCAGACCCTGTACGACCGCTACTTCATCCACAAGGATGGCGTACGCTTCGAGCTGCCACAGGTGTTCTTCATGCGTGTGGCCATGGGCCTGGCGCTGGAAGAGAAAGAAAAAGAAGCCCGTGCGATCGAGTTCTACAACCTGTTGTCGTCCTTCGACTACATGGCCTCGACCCCGACCCTGTTCAACGCCGGTACCCTGCGCCCGCAGCTGTCCAGCTGCTACCTGACCACCGTGCCGGACGATCTGTCGGGCATCTACCACGCGATCCACGACAACGCCATGCTGTCGAAATTCGCCGGTGGCCTGGGCAACGACTGGACCCCTGTGCGTGCACTGGGCTCCTACATCAAGGGCACCAACGGTAAATCCCAGGGCGTCGTACCCTTCCTGAAAGTGGTCAACGACACCGCCGTTGCGGTCAACCAGGGCGGCAAGCGCAAGGGCGCTGTCTGTGCCTACCTGGAAACCTGGCACCTGGACATCGAAGAATTCATCGAGCTGCGCAAGAACACCGGTGATGACCGTCGTCGTACCCACGACATGAACACCGCCAACTGGATCCCTGACCTGTTCATGAAGCGCGTCTTCGATGACGGCAAGTGGACCCTGTTCTCGCCCTCGGAAGTGCCTGATCTGCACGACCTGACCGGCAAGGCCTTCGAAGAGCGCTACGAGTACTACGAAGCCCTGACCGAGTACAACAAGATCAAGGTGTTCAAGACCATCCAGGCCAAAGACCTGTGGCGCAAGATGCTGTCGATGCTGTTCGAGACCGGCCACCCATGGTTGACCTTCAAGGACCCGTGCAACCTGCGTTCGCCGCAGCAGCACGTGGGCGTGGTCCACAGCTCGAACCTGTGCACCGAGATCACCCTGAACACCAACAAGGACGAGATCGCGGTCTGCAACCTGGGCTCGATCAACCTGCCGAACCACATCGTCGATGGCAAGCTGGACACCGCCAAACTGCAACGCACCGTGAACACTGCCGTGCGCATGCTCGACAACGTGATCGACATCAACTACTACTCGGTGCCGCAAGCGCGTAACTCGAACCTCAAGCACCGCCCAGTCGGCCTGGGCATCATGGGCTTCCAGGACGCACTGTACCTGCAGCACATCGCCTACGGTTCCGACGCTGCGGTCGAGTTCGCCGACAAGTCGATGGAAGCGGTCAGCTACTTCGCGATCCAGGCGTCCTGCGACCTGGCCGACGAGCGTGGCGCCTACGAGACCTTCCAGGGCTCGCTGTGGTCCAAAGGCATCCTGCCGCTGGATTCGCAACAGATCCTGATCGAGGCCCGTGGCCAGAAGTACATCGATGTCGACCTGAACGAGACCCTGGACTGGGCGCCGGTGCGTGCTCGCGTACAAAAAGGTATTCGTAACTCGAACATCATGGCCATCGCGCCGACCGCGACCATCGCCAACATCACTGGCGTGTCGCAGTCCATCGAGCCGACTTACCAGAACCTGTACGTGAAATCGAACCTGTCGGGCGAATTCACCGTGATCAACCCGTACCTGGTTCGCGACCTGAAAGCCCGCGGCCTGTGGGACTCGGTGATGATCAACGACCTGAAGTACTACGACGGTTCGGTGCAGCAGATCGAGCGTATCCCGCAAGAGCTGAAAGACCTGTACGCCACCGCGTTCGAAGTCGAGACCAAGTGGATCGTCGATGCTGCCTCGCGTCGCCAGAAGTGGATCGACCAGGCTCAGTCGCTGAACCTGTACATCGCTGGCGCTTCGGGCAAGAAGCTGGACGTGACCTACCGCATGGCCTGGTACCGTGGTCTGAAAACCACCTACTACCTCCGTGCCCTGGCTGCGACCAGCACCGAGAAGTCGACCATCAACACCGGCAAGCTCAATGCTGTTTCCAGCGGCGGCGACAGCGCCCCGGTTCAGGCAGCCGGCCCGGCACCTGTGCCAAAGGCGTGTGCGATCGACGAGCCTGACTGCGAAGCCTGCCAGTAAGGCCTGATGCCGCAAGGGGTGCCACGGGCGCCCCTTGCGGCATTTTTGTATCCGCGCGCCAGAGAAACCTTGCCCTTTGCCCACCGCTCGCGCGGCTCGGTAAAAGAGCAGGACCTCTCAAAAAAGGACGTACCCCATGGCGCGGAACAAAGTGGCAACTCGCAAAATTGGTCGCAATGCTGAAACCGGCCGCTTCACCTCGGTCGAAGAAGCACGCAAGCACCCCAAGACACACGTGGTCGAGACCCTGCGCAAGCATTGCAGCTAACACGCGCTGTGTAGGAGCAGCCTTGTGCTGCGAAGAGGCCGGCTATGCCAGCGAAATGTGCTGTGCTTGCGCCGGCCTCTTCGCAGCACAAGGCTGCTCCTACACGACGCACAACCCCATATACAGTGTCTAGAAAACAAAAAACCACAACATATAGTGCCAAACCTTCGTTTAGCGGCTACACTCTTGCCCGAACGAACGACGCACCCTTGGTGAACGGATGCGCGCCAAACCGGTCGAAAAAGTTACCCTCGCCGGCCAGACTCGCACCCCGATCGAAGGCGAATTCCGGTATACTGCGCCCCCTCTGAAAAGGGCACCTTTCAAGTCCCTGGCCCCTCTGTGAGGCCTGGCCAGGCACAAGCACATCCAGATGTAACGAGAGTCAGCCTCTCGAGCTGTCCATTCGCCGTAACGGCCTTGCGTCAGGCATCACATTCTTAAAATCCAACCGGTTGCCTGAGGGCGACCCTCAAGCAGGAGCCAAACCATGCTGAGCTGGGACGAATTCGACAAGGAAGACGGCGAAGTAGCCGCCAAAGGCAACACCCCTGCGCAGGCCAACGCCGCTGCCACCCTCGACAAGCTCGACAGCGCCGGCGGTGCCGCCGCTCTGGAAGCCCGTGCCGCTACGGCTTCTGACTCCGAAGCCGTTAAACGCGCCAAGGCTGCCCTTGACGCCCTCGACGTTGCCGAAGGCCTGGCCGAGCTGGAAGGCTCTGCCGCCCGCGTTGCGGTCGATGAAAAGCGCATGATCAACTGCCGCGCCGACCTCAACCAGCTGGTGCCATTCAAATACGACTGGGCCTGGCAGAAGTACCTCGACGGCTGCGCCAACCACTGGATGCCGCAAGAGGTCAACATGACCGCCGACATCGCCCTGTGGAAGAGCCAGGACGGCCTGACCGAAGACGAGCGCCGCATCGTCATGCGTAACCTCGGCTTCTTCTCCACCGCCGACTCCCTGGTTGCCAACAACCTGGCCCTGGCCGTGTACCGCCTGATCACCAACCCGGAGTGCCGCCAGTACATCCTGCGCCAGGCCTTCGAAGAGGCGATCCACACCCACGCCTACCAGTACTGCATCGAGTCGCTGGGCATGGATGAAGGCGAGATCTTCAACATGTACCACGAGATCCCGTCGGTCGCGAAGAAAGCCGCCTGGGGCCTGAAGTACACCCGCGCCATCTCCGACCCGGAATTCAACACCGGCACCCCGGAAACCGACAAAGAGCTGCTGCGCAACCTGATCGCTTACTACTGCGTTCTGGAAGGCATCTTCTTCTACTGCGGCTTCACCCAGATCCTGTCGATGGGCCGCCGCAACAAGATGACCGGCGTTGCCGAGCAGTTCCAGTACATCCTGCGTGACGAGTCGATGCACCTGAACTTCGGTATCGACGTGATCAACCAGATCAAGATCGAGAACCCGCACCTGTGGGATGCCTCGATGAAAGAAGAAGCGACCCAGATGATCCTGCAAGGGACCCAGCTGGAGATCGAATACGCCCGCGATACCATGCCGCGCGGTGTACTGGGCATGAACGCAGCGATGATGGAGGACTACCTCAAGTTCATCGCCAACCGTCGCCTGACCCAGATTGGCCTGAAGGAAGAGTACCCAGGCACCACCAACCCGTTCCCGTGGATGAGCGAGATCATGGACTTGAAGAAGGAGAAGAACTTCTTTGAGACGCGTGTGATTGAGTATCAGACTGGTGGGGCGTTGAGCTGGGACTGATTGTCCGGGCTGAGCATCGAAAAGGCTGCCAATGGGCAGCCTTTTTTTTGCGTGCTAACAAGCCATGCGGTACTCGATTACCCCCGGCTTTTCAGCAATCCAGTCGTACAGCCGCTGTGCAGTCTGGTTGGTTTCCTGGGTATGCCAGTACAGGCGATCGCACTGTTTCTCCCGCGCCTGGCCCTGAACGTGCTCAATCAACTGCTTGCCAACCTGCCTCCCTCGCGCGCTTGGGCAAACGTACAGGTCTTCCAGATAGCAGAAGTCATTACACCCCCAGGTCGAGCGATGGAACACAAAATGGACGAAACCGAGGATGCGCTCACCGTCCGTGGCGACGGCGCAGTGCACGGGCTCTGCCGGGTCGAAAAACCGGGCCCAGGTCAGCTCGGTGGTGGCCTGGCTCAGCGCTACTTTGTAGAACGCCTGGTACTGGTCCCAATAGGCGGACCATTGAGGGAAATCGTTCTGCTTCAACTCGCGGACTGAAATCAATGCTGGTGCAACTGTCATCGTGGACCCCTTTCAATGTGGGAATGGTCTGAAAACAGGTGCATTTATAGCGATAGAATGGCCTGTATAGCCCCGCCACTTTATGTAAGTGAACCAGACCAATGTTCAAACATGCACAACTGCAATCGGTCAAAGCCTGGATGAGCGACCCGGCCCATGGCGCGTTGTCGTTGCATGTGCGGATCCAGCGGGCGATTCGCCAATTGATCCTTGATGGCGCGCTGCCGGTCGGTAAGTCGCTGCCAGCTTCACGCCCATTGGCCCAATCGCTGGGCGTCTCGCGGGATACCGTGGAGGCGGCTTACAGCCAGTTGCATGCAGAGGGCTTCATCGAGCGTCGGGTGGGCAGCGGAAGCTTCGTCTCGCAACGCGCACGGCATCTGCCACGGCGACAGCAAAAACGCGAAACGCGCTGCGATGAGCCACCTCAACTGAGCCGCCGGGCGATGGCCGTGCTGCAGAGCGGGGGCGTGAATAATTTCCAAGGGCCGCGCCCTTTTGCACCGGGGGTAGCCGAGACCCGGCACTTCCCCCTGGCGATCTGGGAAAGGCTGGAGCGCCAGGTGTACAAGGAATTTGGCACCCAGGCATTGGAGCACAGTGCGCCACAGGGCATGGCCTGCCTGCGCAGCGCGATCGCTGACTACCTTAACCTTGAACGGGGCGCGCAGGCGTCTGCCGACCGGGTGCTGATCCTCACCAGCTCACAGCAGGCGCTTGGCCTGTGCGCGCAGGTGCTCATGGATGCGGGCGATCAGGTGCTGGTCGAAGACCCGCTCTACCAAGGCACGCGCAAAGCCATCGCGGCAGCAGGCCTCGAAGGCGTGCCCGTGCCAGTGGATGAGAACGGCCTGCAGGTGGAGCGCATGGTGCGTCTGGCCGCCAATGCCAGGGCGGTATTTCTAACGCCGTCTCATCAATACCCCACCGGCACGACGTTGTCGCTGGACAGGCGCCTGCAGGCCATCGAGTGGGCAAGGCAGCAGCGCGCCTGGATCATCGAAGATGACTACGACAGCGAGTTCCACTACGAAGGCCGGCCGACTGCCTGCGTGCAGGGCCTGGACCCGCATGAACGCACGCTGTACATCGGCACGTTCACCAAGTCGCTGTTCGCCGGGCTGCGCATCGGCTACTTGCTGTTGCCGCCTGCTCTCGTCGCGCCGATGACCAGTGCACGCACGCTGCAGGATGGGCATACGGCCTCCATTGCCCAGCTGACCCTGGCGCGGTTCATGGAGGGCGGGCACTACACGGCGCATGTGCGGAGCATGCGGGCGCTGTATGCCGCACGCCGGGACATGCTGGCCGAGCTTGTGCACAAACACCTGGGGGCGTTTCTGGCGCCTAGCATCCCGGCCGGAGGGCTGCAGATGCCCTGCCATTTCGTGCAGGACTTGCCGGAAGACGCGGTAGTGAGGGCGGCGCATGCGGTGGGGATCGACCTGTTGGGGCTCGGCAGTTTGTATGCATCGCCGAGGAATGATGTGGGCCTGTTGATGGGGTTCGCGGCGCTGACGCCTGGCGAGATGCGTGTAGCGGTGGGGAAACTGGCGAAGGTGTTTGCGGGGTTGGAATAGAGAGCTCCCAGCCGCATTCAAGGCGCTGCTCTGGGTTCACAGAAGTCTGCCCTGAGTGCTTCTGCGCCTGTGAGATCGAGCGCCGCCCGCGCGGCGCTTCGCAGCACAAGGCTGCTCCTACATCTGTTTCGGGCCAGTTATTCCTGGGGCATTGGCGCGCGGCCTCCTGGCGCATGGCGCGATATTGAGCCGGACAAACAAGGCGGTCGCGCGCCGCCTTCACAGGCGTGACTGGCCCGAAACGGATGTAGGAGCAGCCTTGTGCTGCGAAGCGCCGCGCGGGCGGCGCTCGATCTCACAGGCACTGAAGCACTCAAGCCCTCAGTCATAGTACCTCCAGAAAAAACCCTTGCCCCCGGAATAGAGGCCTCAGCTTTCCGTATTCACCAAAAAGCCAAGCCTCCAAACACCCTCATCACACCACAAAGCGTTGACATCCCCACCACCACTTGATAAAAATCGCCACAGTTGTACGACAACGCATAACAAAAACAACAATCCGTGGACGATCGCCATGTCGACTTCAATCGCGCTATACCCCCGCATTGCACCTTTCCCGATTTCGTCACCCGCGGCCACCTAGGGCCGTAAGCCCGTTTCACCCTCCCTGGCCGTGACCGGCCCGTTACCTACCCGCCCCTACCGCTGGCCGCTTGCGCGTGCACGGTGGACGGGCCGCCACACCCTTTTGTGGAGCACAACAATAATGAGAATCTGCCAAACCCTTCCCTTTGCCCTGCTCGGCGTCGGCATGCTCGGCAGCCTGCCGGGTACCACCCTGGCGGCGGGCTTTGTCGAGGATGCCAAGGCCACGCTTGGCCTGCGCAACTTCTACATCAACCGCAACTTCACCAACCCCAGCAACCCGCAAAGCAAGGCCGAGGAATGGACGCAGAGCTTCATCCTCGATGCCCGCTCGGGCTTTACCGAGGGGCCGGTGGGGTTCGGTGTGGATGTGCTGGGCATGTGGTCGGTGAAGCTTGATGGCGGTGGCGGCACCTACGGCACCGGGCTGCTGCCGCGCCACGACGATGGGCGCCCAGCCGATGACTTTGGGCGACTGGCGGTGGCGGGCAAGGCGCGGATCTCGAAGACCGAGCTGAAGATCGGCGAATGGATGCCGGTGCTGCCGATCCTGCGCTCCGACGACGGCCGTTCGCTGCCGCAGACGTTCCGCGGGGGGCAGGTCACCTCCAACGAGATCGCCGGGCTGACGCTGTATGGCGGGCAGTTCCGTGGCAACAGCCCGCGCAATGACGCGAGCATGGAAGACATGAGCTATGGCGGGGCGCTTTCCGATCGCTTCAACTTCGTCGGCGGCGAATACAAGTTCAACCAGGACCGCACGCTGGTCGGGCTGTGGAATGCGGTGCTCAAGGACGTCTACCAGCAGCAATACCTGCAACTGAGCCACAGCCAGCCAGTGGGTGACTGGACCCTGGGCGCCAACCTGGGCTACTTCCATGGCGATGAAGACGGCTCCGAGCGTGCCGGGCAGCTGGACAACAAGACCTACTCGGGGATGTTCTCGGCCAAGTATGGCGGCAACACCTTCTGGGTTGGGCTGCAAAAAGTCGATGGCGATACCTGGATGCGGGTCAATGGCACCAGCGGCGGGACGCTGGCCAACGATAGCTACAACTCCAGTTTCGACAACGCCAACGAACGCTCGTGGCAGGTGCGGCATGACTTCAACTTCGTCACCGTCGGGGTGCCGGGTTTGACGCTGATGAACCGTTATATCAGCGGGCAGGATGTGCACAACGGTGCGGTTACCGATGGCAAGGAGTGGGTGCGGGAAACGGAGCTTGCGTATGTGATCCAGAGCGGGGCGTTCAAAGATTTGAGTGTGAAGTGGCGGAACTCGAGCATTCGCCGGGATTACAGCAACAACGAGTTTGATGAGAACCGGTTGATCTTCAACTATCCGTTGTCGTTGTTGTAATAGGGGCCGCTTTGCGGCCCATCGCGGGCAAGCCCGCTCCTACACGGACCACGTGGAACCTGTAGGTGCGGGTTTGCCGTAATGAGGCACACAGGGTCACAGAATTAACATTGACAACTCTGGAACCCGCTGCCGATAATTCAGCTCAGTCATACGACAACCTACAACAACTAACAACGAGCCGGCCATGACCCCAACTCCCCTCAATCGCCTGCTGCTCACCGGAGCCGCAGGCGGCCTGGGCAAGGTCCTTCGCGAACGCCTGCAAGGCTACGCCGAGGTCCTGCGCCTTTCCGATATCAGCCCGATGGCACCTGCCGCGGGCCCGCATGAAGAGGTGGTGGCTTGCGACCTCGCCGACAAGGCAGCGGTCCACGCCCTGGTCGAAGGCGTAGACGCCATCATCCACTTCGGTGGCGTGTCCACCGAGCATTCCTTTGAAGACATCCTCGGCCCGAATATCTGCGGCGTGTTCCACGTCTACGAGGCGGCGCGCAAGCATGGCGTCAAGCGCATCATCTTCGCCAGCTCCAACCACACCATCGGTTTCTACCGCCAGGACGAGCGCATCGACGCCCACTCCCCGCGCCGCCCCGACAGCTACTACGGGCTGTCCAAATGCTACGGCGAAGATGTCGCCAGCTTCTACTTCGATCGCTATGGCATCGAGACCGTGAGCATTCGTATCGGCTCGTCGTTCCCGCAACCGCAGAACCCGCGGATGCTCTGCACCTGGCTGAGCTACGACGACCTGGTCCAGCTGATCGAGCGCGGGCTGTTCACGCCCGACGTCGGCCACACCATCGTCTATGGCGCCTCCGACAACCGCACCGTGTGGTGGGACAACCGGCATGCCGCGCACCTGGGCTATGCGCCTAAAGACACCTCCGAGGTGTTCCGCGAGGCCGTCGAAGCCCAACCGGCGCCCGCCGCCGATGACCCGAGCATGGTCTATCAGGGCGGCGCCTTCGCCGTGGCCGGACCGTTCAACTGACCCCCGCGCGCCAGGAGGCACGGCCATGAACTGCGAACTGATCGTCGACGCCCGCAACGGTACCGGCGAAAGCCCTGTGTGGCACCCTACCGAACAGGCCCTGTACTGGGTCGACATCCCTGCCCGCACACTGCACCGCTGGCAGCCCAATGGGGCTCAGCAGGCGTGGCAAGGTGACGAAATGCTCGCCTGCATCGCCCGCACCGAACAGGGCTGGGTCGCGGGGATGGAAAGCGGCATCTTCCACCTCGAACCCAAGGCCGACGGCAGCCTCGACAGCCGCCTGCTCAGCACCGTCGAACATGCCCAGGGCGGCATGCGCTTCAACGATGGGCGCTGCGACCGCCAGGGCCGCTTCTGGGCCGGCACCATGTTGATGGACATGCCACAGGGCGCCCATGTCGGGGCGCTGTACCGGCATGACGGCGAAGGGCACCTGCACCTGCAACAGGACGGCATGATCGTGCCCAATGGCCTGGCCTTCAGCCCCGACGGCACGCGCATGTACCTGTCGGACTCGCACCCCAACGTGCAGAAAATCTGGGTATTCGACTACGACATCGACAGCGGTACGCCGCACAACAAGCGGTTGTTCGTCGACATGCATGCCTACCCTGGCCGCCCCGACGGCGCCGCCATCGACCAGGACGGCTGCTACTGGATCTGCGGCAACGACGCCGGCCAGGTCCACCGCTTCACCCCCGATGGCCGCCTGGACCGCTCGCTCAATGTGCCGGTAAAAAAACCGGCCATGTGCGCCTTTGGTGGCGCCAACCTGGACACCTTGTTCGTCACGTCGATCCGCCCTGCGGGCATTGACCTCTCCGACCAACCGCTGGCCGGTGGGGTATTTGCCTTCGAGCTCGGCGTCAAAGGCCTGGAGGAGCCTGCCTACCGGGGCTGAACACCCGCTCTGCCACACACTTGCACACACGAAACCGGATAATAAAAACCACGGAGTTTCACCATGACCTTCAAACGCAAGCTGCTCCTTGCCGTACTCCCCTTCGCCTTCAGCCTGTCGATGCCGGCCTCCGCGCTGGACATCAAGTTCGCCGAGATTCACCCGGCCGGCTACCCGACCGTGGTCGCTGAACAGAACATGGGCAAAAAGCTCGAAGCCGCCAGCAATGGCGAGATTACCTTCAAGATGTTCGCCGGTGGGGTGCTCGGCTCCGAGAAGGAAGTGATCGAGCAGGCACAGATTGGTGCCGTGCAGATGACCCGCGTCAGCCTGGGGATCGTCGGCCCGGTGGTGCCGGACGTGAACGTGTTCAACATGCCGTTCGTGTTCCGTGACCATGAACACATGCGCAAGATCATCGACGGCGACATCGGCCAGGAGATCCTCGACAAGATCACCAACTCCGAATTCAACCTGGTGGCCCTGGCCTGGATGGATGGCGGCTCGCGCAGCATCTACACGAAAAAACCGGTGCGCAGCCTTGAAGACCTCAAGGGCATGAAGATCCGCGTGCAGGGCAACCCGCTGTTCATCGACATGATGAACGCCATGGGCGGCAACGGCATCGCCATGGACACCGGCGAAATCTTCAGCGCCCTGCAGACCGGCGTGATCGACGGCGCCGAGAACAACCCGCCAACGCTGCTCGAGCACAACCACTTCCAGAGCGCCAAGTACTACACCCTCACTGGCCACCTGATCCTGCCGGAGCCGGTGGTGATGTCCAAGACCACCTGGAACAAGCTCACCGCAGACCAGCAGGCACTGGTGAAGAAAGTCGCGCGTGAAGCGCAGATGGAAGAGCGTGCGCTGTGGGACGCCAAGTCTGCGGCCAGCGAAGAGAAGCTCAAGGCGGCCGGTGTCGAGTTCATCACCGTCGACAAGAAGCCGTTCTTCGACGCCACCGCATCGGTCCGCGAGAAGTACGGTGCACCGTACGCCGACCTGATGAAGCGTATCGACGCCGTCCAGTAATACCGGCCCCTTCCAAGACGACCTCGACAGTGCGGCGGCCGCCGCCCTGTCGCTTTGGTGATGCCTATGAAATCGCTTTTCCTGAGCGTGAACGACACGCTGTACCGCGGCTGCATCTGGATTGCGGGCCTGTCGATCCTGACCATGACGCTGATCATTCCGTGGGGCATCTTCGCCCGCTACGTGCTGGGCACCGGCTCCAGCTGGCCTGAGCCAGTCGCGATTCTGCTGATGGTGGTATTCACTTTCGTCGGCGCCGCCGCCAGCTACCGGGCGGGCGCGCACATGGCGGTGGCGATGATCACCGACCGCCTGCCCGCCCTGCAGCGCCAGCTGGTTTCGCTGCTGGTGCAACTGCTGATGATCGTGGTGTGCGTGTTCATGACCTATTACGGCACCAAGCTGTGCATCACCACCTGGAACCAGTCGCTGGCCTCTCTGCCAGGTATACGCGTGGGCATGACTTACGCGCCGATCCCGGTGGGGGGCGTGCTGACGCTGATCTTTGTCGTGGAAAAACTCCTGCTGGGCGACCAAAGCAACCGCAAGGTGGTGCGTTTCGACCTGGCTGAAGAAAGCGAAGGAGCTGCGTAAATGGATGCGTTCATTCTGTTGGGCAGTTTCATCGCGCTGATCCTGATCGGCATGCCGGTGGCTTACGCCTTGGGCCTGTCTGCGCTGATCGGCGCCTGGTGGATCGATATCCCACTGCAGGCGATGATGATCCAGGTGGCCAGTGGGGTTAACAAGTTTTCGTTGCTGGCGATTCCGTTTTTCGTACTGGCTGGCGCGATCATGGCCGAGGGCGGCATGTCCCGCCGGCTGGTAGCGTTCGCCGGGGTACTGGTGGGCTTCGTGCGGGGCGGGTTGTCGCTGGTCAACATCATGGCCTCGACCTTCTTTGGCGCGATTTCCGGCTCGTCGGTGGCCGACACCGCGTCGGTGGGCTCGGTGCTGATCCCAGAGATGGAGCGCAAAGGCTACCCGCGTGAATTCTCCACCGCCGTGACCGTCAGTGGCTCGGTGCAGGCACTGCTGACCCCGCCCAGCCACAACTCGGTGCTGTACTCGCTGGCCGCGGGGGGCACGGTGTCGATCGCCTCGCTGTTCATGGCCGGGGTGATGCCTGGGCTGTTGCTGAGCGCGGTGATGATGGGCCTGTGCCTGATCTTCGCGAAAAAGCGCAACTACCCCAAAGGCGAAGTGATCCCGCTGCGCCAAGCGCTGAAAATCGCTGGCGAGGCGCTGTGGGGGCTGATGGCGATGGTCATCATCCTCGGCGGTATCCTGTCGGGCGTATTCACCGCGACCGAGTCGGCCGCCGTGGCCGTGGTCTGGTCGTTCTTCGTGACCATGTTCATCTACCGCGACTACAAGTGGCGTGACCTGCCCAAGTTGATGCACCGCACGGTACGCACCATCTCGATCGTGATGATCCTGATCGGTTTTGCCGCAAGCTTCGGCTACGTGATGACGCTGATGCAGATCCCCTCGAAGATCACCACGGCGTTCCTGACCCTGTCGGATAACCGCTACGTGATCCTCATGTGCATCAACTTCATGCTGTTGCTGTTGGGCACGGTGATGGACATGGCGCCGCTGATCCTGATCCTGACCCCGATCCTGCTGCCGGTGATCACGGGCATCGGCGTAGACCCGGTGCACTTCGGCATGATCATGTTGGTGAACCTGGGTATCGGCCTGATCACACCGCCGGTGGGCGCAGTGCTGTTCGTCGGTTCGGCCGTCGGCAAGGTGAGCATCGAGTCGACGGTGAAGGCGCTGTTGCCCTTCTACCTGGCGTTGTTCCTGGTATTGATGGCCGTGACCTACATCCCTGCCATCTCGCTCTGGCTGCCCAGCGTGGTGCTGTAAAGCCAAATGGGGCCGCTTGCGGCCCCATCCTCTTTTGCAAATGGATCCTGCACATGGCTGTTCCCTCCTCTGCCACTCCCCTCTTTCCTCGCAAGCTGGCGCTGGCGCTACTGGCGCTGCTGGCCTGCTCGTTCGCCGCCAACCACGTTGCCGCACGCATCGCCTTCGATGACGGCACCGGCGTGCTGCTGGCGATTCTCTGCCGCTCCGGCATCACCTTTCTGGTCCTGGCCTGCCTGCTGCTGTGGCAACGCCAGGCAGTGGGCCTGCCGACCGGCACACGGCGCTGGCAATTGCTGCTTGGCCTGCTGATCGCCACACAGAGCCTGTGCCTGTATTCGGCGGTGGCGCGTATCCCGGTGGCACTGGCGCTGCTGGTGGGCAATACCTTCCCGATGTTGCTGGCGCTGCTCACGTGGGCGTTGGGCGGTGCGCGCCCGACTGGCCGCACCGTGCTGTTCATGGGCCTGATCCTCTGCGGCCTGGTGCTGGCGCTGGATGTACCGGCACGGCTGGCCGACAGCGCCGACGCCAACCCACACTGGGCCCTGGGCGTCAGCCTGGCCTTCTGCGCCGCGTGCGCCTTCGCCTGCGCATTGTGGATCACCGATCACAAACTGGCCGCCGTGCGCGGCCCGGTACGCAGCCTGCTGACCTTGCTGATCGTGTTCTCCAGCATGCTGGTGGCAGGCGCAAGCGGCGTGATGCCTTCCGGGCTGTCGCTGCCCGCCAGCAGCAGCGGGTGGGCGGCCTTGGCCAGCCTGGTGGTGCTGTATGGCGTGGCCTTCACCCTGCTGTTCGTCTGTGTGCCCCGGCTGAACATGGCGCAGAACGCGCCGGTGATGAACATCGAACCGATCGCCACCTTGCTGCTTGGTTGGGCGTTGCTGGATCAGCGCCTGAGTACCTGGCAACTGATCGGCGGTGCCGTGGTGGTGTGCGGCATCGTGCTGCTGACCTATCGCCGGGCGAGCTGAGCAAACATTCTGAAAGGAGCCGCTGATGGCTGTCACCGAACTGCACCTGCAAGACCACCTGACCCGCCTGAGCCTGGCGCCGGAACTGGGCGCCAGCCTGATCAACTGGGAAGTGAAAGCGACCGGGCAGGCGCTGCTGCGCCACTCTGACCAAGACGCGCTGGCCAGCGGCACGCCGCGGCAACTGGCGTGCTACCCACTGGCGCCTTGGTCCAACCGGATTGCCCAAGGGGGTTTCGAGCGGCCAGAGGGTTGGCTGGCGTTGGCGCCCAACACCGCACACGACCCCTACCCGATTCATGGCACCGCCTGGCAGCAGGCCTGGCAGGTGGAGCACCACAGTGAACGCCGCGCCCGGCTGACGCTCGACAGCCAGTTGCCCTTTGCCTACCGGGCAACGCTGGATGTGCACCTGCTCGACGGGTGCCTGAACCTCGACTTGCATGTGACCCACCTGGATGAAACAGCCACGTGGTATGGGCTGGGGCTGCATCCTTATTTCCCGCGGCATTCGGACACCCGGCTAAGTGCTGCGGCGCAGCATGTGTGGCTGGCAGAAGAGGGGCGGCTGCCGTCGTACCCGGCTGAGCTGCCTGATGACTGGTGCTTCGAGAGCCCGGGCGCGTTGCCGACCAGGGTGGTCGATCATGCGTTCGGTGGTTGGCCTGGCAGCTGCGTGATCGAACAGCCCAGCGCGGGTTATGCCCTGGATTGCACGGCCAGTGGGTGTGAGCATTTTCTGTTGTTCTGCCCACCGGGCAAGGCGTTCTTTTGCTTCGAGCCGGTCAGCCACCCGATCAACGCGCATCACCTGCCAGGGCGGCCAGGGTTGCGGTTGTTGCAGCAGGGTGAGGCGATGACCTTGGGGTTCAGGATGCAGTATCGGGCGCTGTAAGGGGGTTGCCTGGATAGGGGTCGCTTTGCGACCCATCGCCGGCAAGCCAGCTCCCACAGGTGCGGCGCTAGCCTTGGGGGCTACACAGTTCGGGTGGGAGCTGGCTTGCCAGCGATGGGCTGCAGAGCAGCCCCGCGATCTCAAGCTTTAAACCAGCACTTCGGCGGTGGCCACGCCCTGACGCGCGACCGGCTCACCTCGTACCTCACGCGCAACCTTCCACACCAGCACCGCCGCAACGATGTCGAACGCTGCCAGCACCACGAATAGCGGACTGTAGCCGATCTGCGTCACCAAGATGCCGAACACCAGGGTAAACACCGCCGCGCCCAGGTACCCACACATCCCGCCCATCCCTGTCGCGGTGGCCACCTGGTCCTTGCTGAACGAGTCCGACGTAATCGAATACAGCGCCCCCGACAGCGTTTGGTGCGCAAAGCCACCAATGCACAGCAGCAAAATTGCGGTATATGGGCTTTCCACCAAGCCGATGCACGCAGGGCCAATCATGCAGCTGGCACCGAACACCAGCACCATTTTGCGCGACGTGAACAGCGACACCTTGAGGTGACGGTGGAACAGCGGGCTCAGGTAACCACCGAGCACACAGCCGATGTCGGCCGCGAGAAACGGCAGCCATGCGAACATCGCCACTTCCTTGATGTTCATGTGCCGCTCGGTCATCAGGTACAGCGGGATCCAAGCATTGAAGGTTTGCCAGGCCGGCTCCGAGAGGATGCGCGCGGAGGCGATGGCGTAGAAGTTTCGGGTCTTGAAGATGCGTTTCCAGGCGCCCTTCTCGCGCTTCTCTTCCTTGAAGTGCGCTTCCTGGCCAGACAGGATGTAGTCACGCTCTTCGCTGCTCAAGCGCTTCTGATCGCGAGGGTGTTTGTATAACAGCATCCACAAAACCGTCCAGACGATGCCGGACACCCCGACCATCACAAAGGCCAGTTGCCAGCCGCTGTGCAGGATCGCCCACACCACCAGAGGCGGCGCCAGCAAGGCACCCAGCGAGGAGCCGATGTTGAACCAGCCGATCGCCACCGACCGCTCTTTGGCCGGGAACCACTCAGTGGTGGCCTTGACCCCGGCAGGCAAGCCGGCCGCTTCGGTCATGCCCAGCAGGCCGCGCATGAATGCCATGCTTTGCCAGCCCGTGGCCAAGGCTGCGCCAGCACACGCCACCGACCAGGCCATGGCGAACACGGCAAAACCGAGCTTGGTCCCAATGAAGTCGATAAACCAGCCGGCGATCGGCTGCATAAGGGCGTAGCACACCTGCCAGGCGGCGACGATCTTGGCGTATTGCTCGGTCGTGATGGAGAGGTCGGTCATCAAGGTGGGGGCAGCCACCGAGAGGGTATTGCGGGCGAGGTAGTTGACGACGAGCCCAGCCGTGACGAGGCTGACCATCCACCAACGGATGCCTTTCATCTTCATGGTTCACCTGAATCTTATTTTTAGAGGTGCGGGTGAGTGCCTCAACGCTGGCAGCGCTAATTGAGACAATTTGTTTCAGGCGCAAGATTGCCATGTCGTAGGTCGTCGTACAACATAAATTGTTAACGGATGTGTATGCATAGGGGGGCTATTGCAGGGAGTTGTACGACCTCAATCCAGCCCTTGGGCTCGAAGCGCATGGGCTAGCATGTCGATGAAGGTCCTGACTTTGGCGGACCCGTACTTACTCTCCCGGTGCAGCACATGAATCGGCCAGGGGGCTTCTTCGTACTCGGCCAGAATGACCTGCAACTGCCCGTTCGCTATCTCGTCCGCCACTTGGTACGACAGCAACCGTGCGATCCCCAGCCCGCCACTGGCTGCAGCAATCGCCCCATCGTTGCTGGTCACCGTCAGTCGCGGCTTCATGCGGACCAGGGTCGGCTCATCCGTCACGCCGAAGCGCCAACCGGCCCGGGGCGACAAGTTGGTGGTGCCGATCACCGCATGGCCTGGCAAGTCCGATGGGTGTTGCGGCACGCCGTGGCGCGCCAGGTAGTCCGGCGAGGCGCAGAGCATGCGCCGCACCCTGCCCACCCGCAGCGCCTTCAGGCCGGAGTCTGGCAGCGGGCCGATGCGCACGGCCACGTCCATGCCCTCCTCGACCATGTTCACCACCCGGTCGAGGAAGTACGCAGACACGTCGACCTCGGGGTATTGCTGCAGGTAACGAACGATGCACGGCATGACGAACTTCTTGCCGAACAGGATCGGCGCGGTAACGGCCAAGTCCCCCTTGGGCGTGGCGTTGATGCCGGCCGCGGCTTCATTGGCCTCGTGGATGCTGGCGAGAATATGCCGGGTGTCTTCCAGGTAGCGGCCACCCGCTTCGGTCAAGCGTACGCTGCGGGTGGTGCGCAGCAGCAGTTTGACCCCCAACTGGTCCTCCAGGGCACTGACGGCACGGGTCACTGCGGCGGGCGAGATGTCCAGCCGGCGGGCGGCAGCGGCGAAGCTTTCCAGCTCGCCGACTGCTACGAACACCTTCATCAGGTGAATCTGATCCATGCCGGCTCCTGGGATGTCGGGGGTGGGGATTATCGATTATTTGCGGTTTTTTCGCTGCCCTATGAGCAGGCCGCATCAGGCAGCACTACAGCGCCAGCACCAAGGCCTGCGCGCCCTCCTCCACTTTAGCCGGCACGGCACAGCAGATCAGCGCCGTACCGTTTTCCGGCAGCTCGGCAGGCGGGTTCGGGTAATGCACCTGCCCACTCACCACCTTGGTCTTGCAGGTGCCGCATGAACCACCCCGGCAGCTGAAATCCGGCGACAACCCACGCGCCTCGGCAAGCTCCAACAAGGTGCCGCTGCCCGGTGCCCAGCGCGCCTCCTTGGCCGAGCTGGCGAAGTACACCGGCACCGGTTCGCTGGCAGCCGGAGGTTGCTGCAGCACCGGCTGGTCGTCGTCGGTGTGCCGCCTGAGCGTCGATGGCCCAAAGGCTTCGGCATGGATACGTGCGTCGGGTACATGCACGGCGCGCAGCCCTTCGTACAGGTCCTGGGTAAAACTCGCTGGGCCACACACATAGAAATCGTAGTCATCCAGCACCAGCTGGGCTTTCACCTGCTCAATGCCCAGCCGACCAGCATGCTCGTAGTCGCGCCCCCTGACCGCATCGGCCTCAGGCTGGCTCAGGCAACGGTGCACACGCAACCATTCGCCCGCTTGCTGGCGCAGCGCCGCCAGTTCTTGCTGGAAGGGCAAGTCAGCCAGGCTTCGCGCACCGTGAAACAGGTGAATAGGCCGCGACTGACGCCGGGCCAATTGTGCCCGTAGCATGGCGATCAATGGCGTGATACCCACGCCCGCGCCAATCAGTACAATCGGCCGAGCGCTTTGCTCATCCAGGGTAAAACTGCCCATGGGCGGGCGCACATCGAGCAGGTCGCCCACCGCAATGCGCTCATGCAGATAGCGCGATGCCGGGCCCTGGGCCTTGACGCTGATGCGCAGGTAACCGTCCGACGGGGCGCTGGAAACGCTGTAGGTGCGAATCAGCGGGGCATCGCTGCCCAGCGCGATACGCACAGGAATATGCTGCCCTGGCGCAAACTGCACGGGTGCATCTGCCGCCAGGTAGAACGAGCGAATATCACGGCTCTCCTGCTCCAGGCGCACCACCCGCCACGCCTGCCATTGACGCTGACGTTCACGCTGTTGCAGGCGTTCGCCGGCCTCGGCCCAGGTGCCGGTCATCAGGCTGGTCGGCGCGTATTCTTTGAAGGCCCAGCGCAGCGATACCGCTGCCGGGCGCCATACCACGTGCTCGACGTCCAGTGTCCACAACCGCTCGGCGCCCTCGAACGCATTGATGGCTGGGCTCTCCAATACCACTTCGGCATGCCCGCAAAGCTGCAGTACATTGCCGGTGGCGAAGTCGATGAACAGCAACCCTGCCACCGGGTTCACCAACAGGTTGCCCAGCGTATTGAAGTGCAAATTACCGGCGTAGTCGGGAATGGTCAGGCGGTTGCCCTCGACCTTGACGAACCCAGGCCGACCGCCGCGGTGGGACACATCGACCGAACGCAGGCCATCGTCTTGCTCGACGTAGCTTGCGACAAAAAAGGTATCGGCCACTTCGATCATGGCAACCGTGCGGGCATCCAGTGCAGTGGCATCGACGCGCCCTTTTGCCGGCTCATCGCTACGGGTGTACTCGCGCAGCTGGATGTACTGAGGGCAGTTGCCGAACGACTGCTCCACCGTCACTTCCAGTTGCCCGTTGCGTGCCTGGCCGATCAGGCCATTGATTCGGTTGCGCCGGCGCGTATGCAACTCGATGCCCAGCAGCCCGATTGCCTGCCCGCTCGCCAGCCCTGGTGTGGCGGGGTCATCCGCTTTCAGGTCCACGTTGATCAGCAACTGGCGTGGGTCGGGCGAGCTGACGAAGCCTTGCGGGCCTTCGAGGAAGGTTGCCCACGGCCTGCCGTGGGCATCCACACTGCCCGCCACCATGAACGGCAACTGCTGATAGAACGCGCGATGCTGGTCTGGCATGAAGTCGCGGATGACCTTCTGCCCGAACACCTCCATGCGCTCCGACACACCGACCTTTTCCTGCAGGATCTTCTCACCGCTGTGCCAAGGTGACGCGCGATGGCCTGGGAGCTGATGCATGGTGGCATTCCTCGAAGGGGGTTGAGCTCAATCGCCGGCTTGCAGGCCCGTGGCGGTGCGCGGCATCGGCACGAAACCTGGCAACGCCTCGATCCGTGCCAGCCAACTGCGCACGTTGGCGTACGGCTCAAGCGAGACATTGCCCTCTGGTGCGTGGGCGATGTAGGAGTAGTTGGCAACGTCGGCGATGGTGGGCTGACTGCCTGTCAGGAAGGGGGCCTTGGCCAGTTCGGCGTCGATCACCTTGAGCAGCGTGTGGGCACGGCCGATGACTTCATCGGTGTTGAAGGCGGCGCCGAACACGGTCACCAGGCGAGCAGCGGCCGGGCCAAAGGCCAATGGGCCTGCGGCGACCGACAGCCAGCGTTGCACGCGCGCTGCGGCTTCGGGCTCCTCGGGCAACCAGGTACCGTTGTCATATTTCTTGGCCAGGTACACCAGGATGGCGTTGGAGTCGGCGATGACGGTGCCGTTGTCGTCGATGACCGGCACCTGGCCGAACGGGTTGAGGGCCAGGAACGCGGGCTGCTTGTGCTCACCTTTGGCCAGGTCGACGAAAACCAGCTCGGTCGGCAGCTTCAGCAACGAGAGCATCAGCTCGATACGGTGCGCGTGGCCAGACTTGGGGAAATTGTAGAGTTTGATCGCGGTCGACATGGGCTTGGCTCCTGGTCAGCGCCGGAATGGGCTGGTGGAGGCCATGTTGGACCGATTCGACTGGCAGCAGAATCAGTGCTGGGGGGAAACCATAATTTCGCGTGGCGGAATAATGCTTGTAGAAGCGGCGCTAGGCCGCTTTTACAGTGAAGTGCATAAGCTGCATCTACGGCTCAGTGCAGCTGATTATGGAACTTGAACAACTGGCGTGCCGCCTCGATCACCTGAGGCACACAGGCTTGAATGTCCTCTCCACTCATTTGATCGAGCAACTCGAAGTTGTCCTCCAGCCCATGCAGGGAAATGGCCTTGAGCAGTTGATCCTGCTCAGGCGGCAACGCATCCCAGCTGGCGACCTGGGTACCGCGCATATAGCCGAAGCACCACTCTTCCATGATGATTACAGCACCATCGTCGGTTTCATTTTCCTCGAACAGCGGCTCGAACTGATCGATGTTGTCACCCACCTCATCCGCCACCTGGCTGGCGTAACGCAACATCAGCGCCGTGTACGCCTCTTCATGCGCGGGCTTCTTGAATTTCGGCACCTTGCCACCCGCCACGGCTGGCAACCATTGTTCCGGGTGGACGATGTTCGGGGAACTGGCCAGGGCGGTAAAAAAGCCATTGAGCTCGGACAGGTTGAGTACCGAATAATCGTTGCCGTAGGTGATCAGCAGGTCTTCGAGGCGGTCGAGTTCTTTTTCGCTGAGCGCGGGGAGCATGGGCGTTGTCCTGAAAAGCAAAAGTGCACGCACCCTAGCACAGCACGCACCAGAAGGCTGCCCGCAGCGACGAGGCTGCGGGCAGTTTCGCTAGCGTGGCAACCACGTGTGCAGCAGGGCCTGCCTGCCTGACCCGATCAAGAGCCAGAGCAGGACTCGGCACTTGCGCGGGCTAAGTTGCCCAGCCATGTGCAGCCCTTTTTTCTGCAGGTCGATCTCGCCGCCGACAAACCCATAGGTCGCCAGCGCCGTTGCCCCCCTGCCTGTGCGGGTTGCCATGATCACTGGCAAGCCGGGCGTGAGTTGGCCCAGCATCTCGGACCAGGCGCCCGAAACGTGCCCAGCACCAAACCCCGCAATCACCAGCCCCTCGTAACTCAGCGCCGGCAAGGCCTGCAACAGGGCAGTGTCCGCATCCACGCAGGCCTCCAACAGGGCAACGCGATGATCGAGACGATGCAGGATTGGCAGTACTGCCCGTGGTGAAGGCTGATGGTGATAGCGCGCAACACCTTCGACCACTTCGCCCAAGGGGCCACTGCCAGGTGACTCAAAAGCGGCCATCGCCAGGCTGGCAACCTTCCAGCGTATCGGTCCCTTGGGTGAGCATCACGGCCTGCGCACCGCGCGCTATCTGACCACGCGCCCAGGCCAGCACTTCAAGCAGCGTCACAAACCCAAGCGAGGCGCTGGGCAGCATGCCCAGCGTCGCCACTTCGAGGTGCGCCATCTGCCTGAGCGCTGGCAGCAAGGACAGTTGCTTCTCACAATCGAGCGTTGGCGTTACACCCCCCTCAACCGTATCGGCCTGCATGCTGACGGTGCCGCCCAGGCTGGCGATCGACAGCCGAGGCAACTCTGGAGACTCAGTCATGCCGCACCTCCTATCAGCCCCACCAGCGGCACGATTGCCAATGTACTGAAGGCCATGGACAAGACATTGCCGATGTAGCCATGCATATAGCTTGGCAACCGGCCACTGATGGCCACCGCCAATGGCGGCGCTACCAGCGCACCCAGCACCGCGCTGGTTACCACGACCTGCCAGTCACCCCCGTGCATCAGCACGGCAGCCGGAACGATCGACACAATGGGGATGTAAGTGGGGTACCAGCCGCGCGCCTGCCATTGACGACGCCACACCAGCACCCCCACCAATGACGCCAGCGCCTGGCCTGCCACCATCTGCACGACCAGTTGCGAACCGTAGGCCGGTGCTGCAGGAGCAATCACGTAGGCCAACAGCAGGCCAAACAACAGCCCGAGGCTGGCAAGCTCATTGCCGAAAAATGGCGCTTCACTGAAGTCAGCCAACACACGTCGAAGGGTCCAGACCACACCGTAATCAGGTTGACGGCTGACGGGCTGCAACCCCGCGGGCCTTTTGCCTTGGTGCACCCATAACGGGAAACGCATGCACAGCAGGAAAGCCACCACGCTCGCCACGGCCATGCCGCCAACGTTGCCGATGACCACTGGCAACTGCAAAGGGATGCACAGGTAATTGACCAGGAATAGGCTGGCAGGCGTTACCAGCAGCGCACCGAGTAGCGCCCCGGTAATCGTCACCTGCCAGCCTCCGCCAAACAGCAATACCATGGCAGCCGGCAGCGACACGAAAGCGACGAAGGTCGGTTGCCAGCCTCCCCCAGCCAGCGTCCACCCCCACAGGACGTGGCTAAGCAGCAGGCCGAGCAGCGAGCTGGTGAACACCCACGGCCACAACAAATGGCAAAGCCTTGCCAGCGGTAGCCACGAAGACCGGCCCAATGCGCTAGACAGGCCCCCAGCAGCAGGCCCAAAGCCGGCAACTCGTGCTTGTAGAAAGCGACTTCGCTGATGTCGCCGACTATCCAGCGCAAACGGCTCAGGGGGTGATCAAGGGTGGCGGTGAGCTGTGCGTAGTCCGGCCATTGGCCGAAAACCAGGCTAAGTATCAGCAATACGGTCAGGCAGGCCAATATCACCAGCGGTGGCCTTTGCCTGTTCGGGATGCTTATCTCGTTCATGTTCTGCCTCCTCAGCGCGGCATCGGGGCATGCAGGCGATAACCGAGGGTGTGGTCATAAAGATCGGTACGCCGATCTCGCGGCAGATCATTGAGGCTGTTCCAGATCGGCGCAGACCGAGCCGCACTGAGGTCCACATCGGCATAGAGGATGCTTTCCTCTTCAGCGCTTGCCACTTCTCCGATCGGCCAGCCGTTGGTGCCGGCAATCAGCGAACAGCCCAGAAAACGACCGCCACGCTCGCTGCCAATTCGGTTGGCAGCGGCGATATAGACGTTGTTGACGTGTGCTGCGGTCATGGTCAGGTAAGAAGCCATGCAGCGCCCGGCCTCATCGAACAGCGGCGGCGGCGTCCACACCCAGTTGTTAAGGCTGCAGAGGATGTCGGCGCCTTGTGCAGCCAACAGGCGGGGGACTTCGGGGAACCAGATATCCCAGCAGATGAGCAGGCCGATACGCCCAATGGGGGTTTCGAACACCGGGAACCCGAGGTTACCGGGCGTGAACCACAGCTTTTCCTGGTTCCATAAGTGCGCTTTGCGGTAATGCCCAAGCATGCCTTCGGGGCCGAAAAGTACGGCGCTGTCATACAGCTTCATCCCATCCCGTTCGGCGAACCCCGCCGCCAGGTAGATGTGATGATCCCGCGCAAAGTCCGCCCAGGCTTGGACGCTGTGCCCGTCGTGCAGGGGCTGCGCATGGGCATAGGCTTCTGCCCGCGAGTGGAACGTATAACCGGTGTTGGCAAGCTCTGGCAGCACAATCAGGTTGGCACCTTCGCGCACGGCGCGCCGGGCCAATGCCAGGCCCCTGCCCACATTGCGATCACCGTGCTCGACCCCCACTTGAGGGTCATACTGGATGACTGCGATGCGCACGGGGCTGACAGGGGTGCAGTGTTCAGACATGGCGGCTTCCTTTTATGTTTGTTGCGGAAGGGCGCCAGTAAAGCGGGGTTGAGCCTGGGAGCGACAGTCAGGACGCTCCCACAAGATCGTAGGGAAAAGGAAGAATTATTGAGGGAAGGGTCCTACGTGCAGATTGCCGAGGATTGGGGGAACTGAGAATGGAAACGTGGGGATTTTCAAGAGACCAGCCAAAGCATTCACGGGGCAAGTCGAGCCGCCTTACCGCCGTTGCTACAGGTACTTCACAGTTTTTGAGCGCTGTGGTGATCTATAGCAACGGTGGTGAGGCGGTCCGACTTGCCCCGCAAATAGGCCGCTAAACCTTATACCGCCAGCGCGCGCTCACGCAGCTCGCTGTTGAGGATGCGGTCGTTCTCGCTGTAGTCGACCGGGCAGTCGATCACGTGTACGCCTGGGGTCTTGATGCAGTGCTCGAGCAGCGGCAGCAAGCCTTCGGCGCTTTCCACGCGGTGGCCATTGGCACCGTAGGCTTCGGCGTATTTGACGAAGTCCGGGTTGCCGTAGTCCAGGCCGAAATCGGTGAAGCCCATGTTGGCCTGCTTCCAGCGGATCATGCCGTAGCCGTCGTCACGCAAGATTACCACGGTGACGTGCATGCCCAGACGGACTGCGGTTTCCAGCTCTTGGCTGTTCATCATGAAGCCGCCGTCGCCACATACCGAGATCACCGGGCGGTCCGGGTACACCAGGTGCGCGGCCATCGCGGACGGCAGGCCTGCGCCCATGGTCGCCAGGGCGTTGTCGAGCAGCACGGTGTTCGGCTTGTGGGCCTTGTAGTTACGGGCGAACCAGATCTTGTAGATGCCGTTGTCGAGGGCAACGATGCCTTCGGACGGCAGCACGCGACGGATGTCGGCGACCAGGCGCTGTGGGTAGACCGGGAAGCGGTCGTCGTCGGCACCTTCGGCGATTTGCGCTTCGTTGGCTTCACGGATGGCCATGAGGCGGGTGAAGTCCCAGTGCGAGGTGTCGCCCAGGCCTTCAGCGATCTGCCAGACGGCGTTGGCGATGTCGCCGATCACTTCGACCTGTGGGAAGTACACGGCATCGACTTCGGCGGAGCGGAAGCTGATGTGAATGACTTCGGTGCCGCCACGGACCATGAAGAACGGCGGCTTTTCGATCACATCGTGGCCAATGTTGATGATCAGGTCGGCCGCTTCGATGGCGCGGTGGACGAAGTCACCGGACGACAGCGCGGCGTTGCCCAGGAAGCGCGGGCTGCGCTCGTCGACCACACCCTTGCCCAACTGGGTGGTGACAAACGGAATGCCGGTCTTGTCGATCAGCTGCTTGAGGACCTTGGCAGTCATCTTGCGGTTGGCGCCGGCACCGATCACCAGGATCGGGCTGCGTGCGGTGCGCAGTTTTTCGATGGCGGCTTCGATGGCCACGTGCTCGGCCAGCGGGCGGCGGTGCAGGCTGCGCGGGATCGGCATGGCATCGGTCTGCTCGGCAGCGATGTCTTCCGGAAGTTCCAGGTGCACGGCGCCTGGTTTTTCTTCTTCAGCCAGACGGAACGCTTCACGCATGCGCGAAGGAATGTTGTCGGCCGAGGCGAACTGATGGGTGTACTTGGTGATGGGGGCCATCATGCCGCACACATCGATGATCTGGAAGCGGCCCTGTTTGGACTTCTTGATCGGCTTTTGGCCGGTGATCATCATCATCGGCATACCGCCGAGGTAGGCGTATGCACTGGCGGTGACCAGGTTGGTCGCGCCAGGGCCGAGGGTCGACAGGCTGACGCCGGTCTTGCCGGTCAGGCGGCCATAGGTGGCGGCCATGAAGCCCGCAGATTGTTCGTGGCGGGTCAGGACCAGCTTGATCTTCGACTTGCGCAGGGATTCCAGCAGGTCGAGGTTTTCCTCACCAGGGATGCCGAACACATACTCGACACCTTCGTTTTCCAGGCATTGCACAACGACATCGGCGGCCTTAGCCATCTTGCTCTCTACCTCAAGTGATAGGACGGTGAAAGTCCATAAATGCGCAGCACGGCACGCTGGCATCGCTCTATTCGGGCGCGAGAGTGCCCCGAACCTAAGTCTTGACGCAGGTTAGGCAGGGCAAAGTCACGTGCACGAACAGGATTAATTGTCGCACCCTTGAGCGCGTTTGGAGAGGTACAGGACGGACAAAACATCTTTGCCTGGAGACAGCGGATCTGCGCTTATAAACGCCAGAAAAGACAAAACCCCTACCTGCTTGCGCAGATAGGGGTTTTGCGAAATGAATCTTGACGATGACCTACTCTCACATGGGGAAACCCCACACTACCATCGGCGATGCATCGTTTCACTACTGAGTTCGGGATGGGATCAGGTGGTTCCAATGCTCTATGGTCGTCAAGAAATTCTGTAGCCAGAATGTCCAGATGGACAGCCCAGCGAATTCGGATATGCGATTTTGTGGTTACGAACTTTCGGGT
Source organism: Pseudomonas sp. B21-031 (assembly GCF_024748985.1). Taxonomy (NCBI): domain Bacteria; kingdom Pseudomonadati; phylum Pseudomonadota; class Gammaproteobacteria; order Pseudomonadales; family Pseudomonadaceae; genus Pseudomonas; species Pseudomonas sp. B21-031. The sequence goes on from NZ_CP087181.1 coordinate 4,661,463, forward strand.
CTTTCGTCTTCACCACCGCAATTCGCGCTAGCAAATTGCTTGGGTGTTATATGGTCAAGCCTCACGGGCAATTAGTATTGGTTAGCTCAACGCCTCACAGCGCTTACACACCCAACCTATCAACGTCGTAGTCTTCGACGGCCCTTTAGGGGATTCAAGATCCCAGTGAGATCTCATCTTGAGGCAAGTTTCCCGCTTAGATGCTTTCAGCGGTTATCTCTTCCGAACATAGCTACCCGGCAATGCCACTGGCGTGACAACCGGAACACCAGAGGTTCGTCCACTCCGGTCCTCTCGTACTAGGAGCAGCCCCTCTCAAATCTCAAACGTCCACGGCAGATAGGGACCGAACTGTCTCACGACGTTCTAAACCCAGCTCGCGTACCACTTTAAATGGCGAACAGCCATACCCTTGGGACCGGCTTCAGCCCCAGGATGTGATGAGCCGACATCGAGGTGCCAAACACCGCCGTCGATATGAACTCTTGGGCGGTATCAGCCTGTTATCCCCGGAGTACCTTTTATCCGTTGAGCGATGGCCCTTCCATACAGAACCACCGGATCACTAAGACCTACTTTCGTACCTGCTCGACGTGTTTGTCTCGCAGTCAAGCGCGCTTTTGCCTTTATACTCTACGACCGATTTCCGACCGGTCTGAGCGCACCTTCGTACTCCTCCGTTACTCTTTGGGAGGAGACCGCCCCAGTCAAACTACCCACCATACACTGTCCTCGATCCGGATAACGGACCTGAGTTAGAACCTCAAAGTTGCCAGGGTGGTATTTCAAGGATGGCTCCATGAGAACTGGCGTCCCCACTTCAAAGCCTCCCACCTATCCTACACAAGCAAATTCAAAGTCCAGTGCAAAGCTATAGTAAAGGTTCACGGGGTCTTTCCGTCTAGCCGCGGATACACTGCATCTTCACAGCGATTTCAATTTCACTGAGTCTCGGGTGGAGACAGCGCCGCCATCGTTACGCCATTCGTGCAGGTCGGAACTTACCCGACAAGGAATTTCGCTACCTTAGGACCGTTATAGTTACGGCCGCCGTTTACCGGGGCTTCGATCAAGAGCTTCGCTTGCGCTAACCCCATCAATTAACCTTCCGGCACCGGGCAGGCGTCACACCCTATACGTCCACTTTCGTGTTTGCAGAGTGCTGTGTTTTTAATAAACAGTCGCAGCGGCCTGGTATCTTCGACCGGCATGGGCTTACGGAGCAAGTCCTTAACCCTCGCCGGCGCACCTTCTCCCGAAGTTACGGTGCCATTTTGCCTAGTTCCTTCACCCGAGTTCTCTCAAGCGCCTTGGTATTCTCTACCTAACCACCTGTGTCGGTTTGGGGTACGGTTCCCAGTTATCTGAAGCTTAGGAGCTTTTCTTGGAAGCATGGCATCAACCACTTCGTCGCCTAAAGGCAACTCGTCATCAGCTCTCGGCCTTGAGATCCCGGATTTGCCTAAGATCTCAGCCTACCACCTTAAACTTGGACAACCAACGCCAAGCTGGCCTAGCCTTCTCCGTCCCTCCATCGCAATAACTGGAAGTACAGGAATATTAACCTGTTTTCCATCGACTACGCTTTTCAGCCTCGCCTTAGGGACCGACTAACCCTGCGTCGATTAACGTTGCGCAGGAAACCTTGGTCTTTCGGCGTGGGAGTTTTTCACTCCCATTGTCGTTACTCATGTCAGCATTCGCACTTCTGATACCTCCAGCAAGCTTCTCAACTCACCTTCACAGGCTTACAGAACGCTCCTCTACCGCATCACCAAAAGGTGATACCCGTAGCTTCGGTGCATGGTTTGAGCCCCGTTACATCTTCCGCGCAGGCCGACTCGACTAGTGAGCTATTACGCTTTCTTTAAAGGGTGGCTGCTTCTAAGCCAACCTCCTAGCTGTCTAAGCCTTCCCACATCGTTTCCCACTTAACCATGACTTTGGGACCTTAGCTGACGGTCTGGGTTGTTTCCCTTTTCACGACGGACGTTAGCACCCGCCGTGTGTCTCCCATGCTCGGCACTTGTAGGTATTCGGAGTTTGCATCGGTTTGGTAAGTCGGGATGACCCCCTAGCCGAAACAGTGCTCTACCCCCTACAGTGATACATGAGGCGCTACCTAAATAGCTTTCGAGGAGAACCAGCTATCTCCGAGCTTGATTAGCCTTTCACTCCGATCCACAGGTCATCCGCTAACTTTTCAACGGTAGTCGGTTCGGTCCTCCAGTCAGTGTTACCTAACCTTCAACCTGCCCATGGATAGATCGCCCGGTTTCGGGTCTATACCCAGCGACTAAACGCCCTATTAAGACTCGCTTTCGCTACGCCTCCCCTATTCGGTTAAGCTCGCCACTGAATATAAGTCGCTGACCCATTATACAAAAGGTACGCAGTCACCTAACAAAGTAGGCTCCCACTGCTTGTACGCATACGGTTTCAGGATCTATTTCACTCCCCTCTCCGGGGTTCTTTTCGCCTTTCCCTCACGGTACTAGTTCACTATCGGTCAGTCAGTAGTATTTAGCCTTGGAGGATGGTCCCCCCATATTCAGACAAAGTTTCTCGTGCTCCGTCCTACTCGATTTCATTGATAAGAGATTTTCGTGTACGGGGCTATCACCCACTATGGCCGCACTTTCCAGAGCGTTCCACTAATCTCAAACCAACTTAAGGGCTGGTCCCCGTTCGCTCGCCACTACTAAGGGAATCTCGGTTGATTTCTTTTCCTCAGGGTACTTAGATGTTTCAGTTCCCCTGGTTCGCCTCTTGCACCTATGTATTCAGTACAAGATACTCAGCTTATGCTGAGTGGGTTCCCCCATTCAGAGATCTCTGGATCACAGTCTGTTTGCCGACTCCCCAAAGCTTATCGCAGGCTACCACGTCTTTCATCGCCTCTGACTGCCAAGGCATCCACCGTATGCGCTTCTTCACTTGACCATATAACCCCAAGCAATCTGGTTATACTGTGAAGACGACATTCGCCGAAAATTCGTTTTGCTCTTTCGAGCCCACAAATTTTACCTTAGCCTGATCCACTACCAGTGAAAGTAGTGTTCAGTCTATTTCTATCACATATCCGAATTTTTAAAGAACGATCTGACAAAAGTCAGAAATCAACATTCGATGCGAATGCTCATTTCCGAGTTCTGATCAGGAACAAGACTAGGCCTATAAAAGGCCTTGATCGTCTTCAACAATGAATCAAGCAATTCGTGTGGGAGCTCATCAGCAGGCTGATGTCGTCGATTAAGGAGGTGATCCAGCCGCAGGTTCCCCTACGGCTACCTTGTTACGACTTCACCCCAGTCATGAATCACACCGTGGTAACCGTCCTCCCGAAGGTTAGACTAGCTACTTCTGGTGCAACCCACTCCCATGGTGTGACGGGCGGTGTGTACAAGGCCCGGGAACGTATTCACCGCGACATTCTGATTCGCGATTACTAGCGATTCCGACTTCACGCAGTCGAGTTGCAGACTGCGATCCGGACTACGATCGGTTTTGTGAGATTAGCTCCACCTCGCGGCTTGGCAACCCTCTGTACCGACCATTGTAGCACGTGTGTAGCCCAGGCCGTAAGGGCCATGATGACTTGACGTCATCCCCACCTTCCTCCGGTTTGTCACCGGCAGTCTCCTTAGAGTGCCCACCATAACGTGCTGGTAACTAAGGACAAGGGTTGCGCTCGTTACGGGACTTAACCCAACATCTCACGACACGAGCTGACGACAGCCATGCAGCACCTGTGTCAGAGTTCCCGAAGGCACCAATCCATCTCTGGAAAGTTCTCTGCATGTCAAGGCCTGGTAAGGTTCTTCGCGTTGCTTCGAATTAAACCACATGCTCCACCGCTTGTGCGGGCCCCCGTCAATTCATTTGAGTTTTAACCTTGCGGCCGTACTCCCCAGGCGGTCAACTTAATGCGTTAGCTGCGCCACTAAAATCTCAAGGATTCCAACGGCTAGTTGACATCGTTTACGGCGTGGACTACCAGGGTATCTAATCCTGTTTGCTCCCCACGCTTTCGCACCTCAGTGTCAGTATCAGTCCAGGTGGTCGCCTTCGCCACTGGTGTTCCTTCCTATATCTACGCATTTCACCGCTACACAGGAAATTCCACCACCCTCTACCGTACTCTAGCTTGCCAGTTTTGGATGCAGTTCCCAGGTTGAGCCCGGGGCTTTCACATCCAACTTAACAAACCACCTACGCGCGCTTTACGCCCAGTAATTCCGATTAACGCTTGCACCCTCTGTATTACCGCGGCTGCTGGCACAGAGTTAGCCGGTGCTTATTCTGTCGGTAACGTCAAAACAGCAAGGTATTCGCTTACTGCCCTTCCTCCCAACTTAAAGTGCTTTACAATCCGAAGACCTTCTTCACACACGCGGCATGGCTGGATCAGGCTTTCGCCCATTGTCCAATATTCCCCACTGCTGCCTCCCGTAGGAGTCTGGACCGTGTCTCAGTTCCAGTGTGACTGATCATCCTCTCAGACCAGTTACGGATCGTCGCCTTGGTGAGCCATTACCCCACCAACTAGCTAATCCGACCTAGGCTCATCTGATAGCGCAAGGCCCGAAGGTCCCCTGCTTTCTCCCGTAGGACGTATGCGGTATTAGCGTTCCTTTCGAAACGTTGTCCCCCACTACCAGGCAGATTCCTAGGCATTACTCACCCGTCCGCCGCTGAATCGAAGAGCAAGCTCTTCTCATCCGCTCGACTTGCATGTGTTAGGCCTGCCGCCAGCGTTCAATCTGAGCCATGATCAAACTCTTCAGTTCAATACTGCTTGGGTTTTTAAGAAACCCTAAACTTGGCTCAGCAATCTCAAATGACTATGTGATTTCTCGCATGGCCACTTGTGATGCTGATAATCTTTGTGACTATCAGTCCATACTCACAAGCACCCACACGAATTGCTTGATTCAATTTGTTAAAGAGCGTTTGGTTAAGAGCTTTTCGTCTCAACCGAGGCGCGCATTCTACGCTTTCCTCATTTGCTGTCAAGCGTTTATTTTGAAGTTTTTTAACTTCGCTTTCTTTCGAAAGCTTTCAACTTCAACAACTTGCCGCTTGCCCCGAAGCGTTCATCGCTGCGAGGAGGCGAATAATACGCGCTTTGAAATCAGAGTCAACACCCTGATCTAAAAAACTTTCCAGCAGTGTTTGACCGCCCTTCGCAACTAATGAAGACGCAACCGATCTGTAGATAAACACCCCACGGAGCGTGGCAACCATGAGCGAGACGCAAAGCGAGAAAACGCCAGGCCTGTCGGCGGATGAAGAGCAGGAAGTCAGCCATAACCAGCCGCCACGAGCAGCGGTGCTGCACGAGATCATTCGCTACCAGGGCGACCAAGAGCTGGAGCGCACGATCGCAGCCCTGTGGTGGTCAGCGCTGGCCGCCGGGTTGTCGATGGGGCTATCGCTCATGGCCATGGGTTTGTTCTATGCCCGCCTCCCCGAGGGCGACAGCGCCCAGGTGATTGCAAGCATTGGGTACAGTGCAGGTTTCCTGGCGGTGATCCTCGCCCGCCAGCAACTGTTTACAGAGAACACACTCACCGCTGTGCTGCCGGTGATGACATCGCCTACCCTGGCCAACCTGGGTCGCCTGCTGCGCCTATGGAGCGTGGTATTACTCGGTAACCTGGCCGGCACCCTACTGGTCGCCTGGGTCATGCTGGAGCTGCCGATCTTCGACGGTAAGACCGACGTGGCCTTTCTAGAGGTCGGGCGCAAGGTAATGAAGAACGATATCGGCCAGATGTTCGCCAAAGGCATCGTGTCGGGCTGGATGATCGCCACCATGGTCTGGATGATCCCGTCGATGGAGCACGCCAAGATCTGGATCATCCTGATGATTACTTACTTCATGGCGCTGGGTGACTTCACCCATATTGTCGTCGGTTCGGTGGAAGTGTCCTACCTGGTCTGGGCCGGTGAAGAGACCTGGCGCAGCTTCTTGCTCGCATTCGCCCTGCCGACCCTGGCCGGCAACATCATTGGTGGCAGCTTCATCTTCGCGCTGATCAGCCATGCGCAGGTGCGCAGTGACAGCGGCAAGCCGCCTTCGCGTTTACTGGACGACCAGAAGCCGCCCTCACCTCGCCAGCAAGACGCTGAAAAATGACCCTCAGCGCACCGCCACGGCACGCTCTGTCGACCGCTCTCGCTGATGCGCAGGTTTGGGCTGCCACCAGTTCTGCCCGGCATGCGGCGAGTCCAGGCTGACCCGCTCGCCCATCTGCGGGGTGCATAGCCGCACCTGCGCTTGCTCAGTGAGGGCCAGGATACGCTCAAATGGCTCTTGCCAGGCATGGGTGGATAAGTCGAAGGTGCCGTTATGGATCGGCAGCATCCAGCGCCCCTGCAGGTCGAGGTGTGCCTGCAGGCTCTGCTCCGGCTGCATGTGCACGCTCGGCCAGGCGACGTTATAGGCCCCAGTTTCGATCAGGGTCAGGTCAAAAGGCCCGTAGCGCTCGCCGATCTGTTTGAAGCCCTCGAAGTAGCCTGTATCGCCGCTGAAAAACAACCGCAGTTGTTCATCGATCATCACCCAGGACGCCCACAAGGTCCGGTTACTGTCGAACAGGCCACGCCCTGAGAAGTGCTGTGCTGGGGTCGCGACAAAGCGCACCCCTTCAACTTCAGTGTCCTGCCACCAATCCAGTTGGCGCACCTTGTCTGCTGCAACCCCCCATTCGATCAACAGATCACCCACCCCAAGCGGTGCCAGAAACACCCCCGTACGCGGGGCAAGCCGTCGAATCGCCTGCTCATCCAGATGATCGAAGTGATCATGGGACAGGATCACCGCGGCCAATGGCGGCAGTTCGTCCAGGCCAAGCGGTGGTGCATGGAAACGTTGCGGCCCTGCCCACTGCACCGGTGAGGCGCGCTCGGCGAATACCGGGTCGGTAATAAAGAAGCGCCCGCGCAACTTCAGCAATAGCGTCGAATGGCCAAGGCGCCACAGGCTGTGATCAGGCGCATCAAGCACCTGTTGTCGGGTCATGGGCTGTACTTGGAGGGGGGTGGAGGGCCGAGTGTCGGGCGGCTTGCGCAAAAACAGGTACTTGAGGCCGATGCGCAGCTTTTTCATCACGCCGTCCTGAGGCAGGCGGGCCTGATTATGGAAACGACCGTCCCGTTGAGGCGCCGATTCGCCGGCAGCGTTAGCCATGGGAACCATGAGCATGAGCACTCCAAGCAACAGGAAAGCCTTCATATTACCCCACAGTGATCAGATCAACCGTGAATTGGCTTGTAAGGTCATTTTTCATAGATGAAACACTGTTCAACAATATTCACACGCGTTATGCGATAAACGGCGCCTAAGCAGAAGAACGATGACCATGATGGACAACCGCAGCGGCAAGGGCCTTTCTTTCGTCAAGCGCATCTACCTGCCGCGCATCATCGGCATGGGCATCGGCCTGTTCAGTGTAATGGCTGCCGTGGCGCCGCTATCGCCGCCCACCTGGGTCTGGCTGCTGATGCTGTTCAACGGGATTGTCTGGCCGCATGTGGCCTACCTGTGGGCGATGCGCTCGGCAGCGCCTTACCAGGCAGAGCAACGCAACCTGCTGCTGGACTCGCTGATGGGCGGCTTCTGGACCGCCGCCATGCACTTCAACCCGCTGCCCAGCGTGACCGTGCTGTCGATGATGACCATGAACAACGTCGCCGCGGGCGGCAAGCGCCTGGTCGTCCGTGGCGTGCTGGCCCAGCTTGCCGGCATGCTCGTGGCCACGTTCGTGCTCGGCCCTGGCTTGCAACTCACTGCCACGCCCGTGCAGGTTTACGCGTGCTTGCCCATGCTGACCCTCTACCCGCTGGCCCTTGGCTGGGTCTGTTATCGCCTGGCAATCAAACTGGCAGAGCACAAGCGCCGCCTCAGTGCGCTCAGTCTTACCGACAGCCTGACCGGGTTGCTCAACCACGGTGCCTGGAAAGACCTGCTGCTGGTCAAGTTTCAGACCTGCCAGCAACAGCAGCAGCAGGCGGTCATCGCCCTGATCGACATCGACCACTTCAAGACCATCAACGACACCTTCGGCCACGTAGTCGGCGATTGCGTGCTGCGCCAGATGAGCGAGGAGCTTAAACGCAACCTGCGTGAGGTCGACCAGGCCGGGCGCTACGGTGGCGACGAATTCTGCGTGATCCTGCCGGACACCAACGAGGCCCAGGCCTGCCTGGCCATGGAGCGCTTGCGCGAGCGGGTGGCGAGCTACCGCAATCCGCAGTTACCACATTTGCGGATCAGCCTCAGCATCGGCCTGTCTGCCTTCGACGCCGACCTTGAATCCCCCGAACACTGGCTCGAACAGGCCGACAAGGCGCTCTACACCGCCAAACACGCTGGCCGCGACCAGGTCAATTTCGCGCAACGCGAGGCCACCGGGCTCAGGCTGGCCTATCCTGACTGAACCTCCTTCCTGATTGCCTTGCGGGAGGCTGCTGTTCTTGAAGGAGTCACCCGCACATGGCCAGGACCGCCAACCTTCCACCCACCCTACCCACACCCCGATTTCAAGTTCGCCGCTTGATTGCAGGCTTTTGCGTAGTTTTTGGCCTGGCCTGCCTGGTCACCTTGGGCGCATTGCTCAACATTGCCGCTACCCTCGATCACCAAGAGCAACAGCGCAGCGCCTTCCATGCCTCCCAAGCCCTCGAACAGCGGCTGCTCGCCTCACGCCAGTTCCTGTCCAGCTATGCCGTGTGGGATGCCGCCTTTGAACACCTGGCCGGCAAGGCGGACTGGCAGTGGGCGTACGAAGAGAAGAACGTCGGTGAATCGCTATACAGCGCCAGTGGCTATGAAGGTGTTTTCGTGGTGGACGACCAGCGCACCACCTACGCGCTGTTCAAAGGCAAGCCCAGTGAAGCGAGCGCCAGCACTTATATAGAAGCGCCGCTGCAACCCATCATCAATGAAGCGCGGGCGGCTGCCAGCGCCCGCGAACAAATCACCCGGTTCGTGCTGTTCAACGGTTGGCCCGCCGTGCTCAGCGCCGCCGCGGTAAGGCCAGACAAGGAGGTCTCGGACAGCGAAGTGCGCCAGGCACCCGTCATGCTATTCGTCGACCAGCTGACCGACGACAAACTTACACGGTTGGGTACCGGCGCCGGCCTGGCGGGCATGCACCTCGAGAAAGACGCTACCGGCGAGCATGGCCAGCAGCGTATCGCGCTGGGCGATACCGGCTTCCACCTGGCCTGGACCAGCCCGCTGCCAGGCCAGCAATTGCTGTGGGCGATGCTGCCGCCGCTGCTGTGCGCGCTGCTGATACTCGGCCTGGTGATGCTCTACCTGTTCCGCCACGCCTTGCGCAGCTCCCGCGCCATCGACCTTAGCCTGGCGCGGCTGCAGCAGAGCAACCAGGCCCTGGAGGCCAGCGAGCAGCGTTTTCGCGCCGTCGCCGAAGCCGCATCCGACTGGATCTGGGAAACCGACCGACAACAACGCCTGACCTATCTTTCACAGCGTTTCGTCAGCGTCACCGGCTACCCGGTGGACGACTGGCTGGGCCTGCCGGTGAACCAGCTGCTGGCCTGCGACACCACGCCACTCTCTCCCTGGCTGGACGCGTTGGCCGCAGCCGACCCACAGCAGCTGGCAAACCTGCGTTGTACCTACCGTGACCACAACGGGCAAAACCGCTATTGCCGCATCTCGGCGCGGGCGATCTGGTACGACGGCAAACCGACGGGTTTTCGCGGCACCGCCAGCGACATCACTGACGAAGTCGACGCCCATGCACGCATCCAGCACCTGTCGCTGCACGACCCGCTGACCGGGCTTGCCAACCGCAACAAACTCGCTCGGCACCTTGAGCAGTTGTTGTTGCGCGGCAGCGACTCGCCCCCGCTCACGTTGTTGCTACTGGACCTGGACAACTTCAAGCCGATCAACGATTCCCTCGGCCACGCCGCCGGTGACGCTGTGCTGCAAGAGGTGGCGACACGCCTGCGTGACACCACCCGCGATGTCGACCTGATCGCGCGCCTGGGTGGCGACGAGTTCATCCTAGTGCTCAATGGCATGGATAACCGCACTGAAGTCGACCGCTTCTGCGCCCGCCTGATTAGCCTGCTGCAGCAACCTATCGTCTTCGACAACCAGCCCCTGCACATCGGCGCCAGCATCGGCGTCGCCCAGAGCCGCACCCTGGGCTTCGATGCCGGCGAACTGATCCGCTGCGCCGACATCGCGCTGTACCAGGCCAAAGCGGAGGGCAAGAGCACCTGGCGCTACTTCGCCCCCGAAATGAACAAACAGATCCAGTACCGCCGACAACTGGAGAATGATCTGCGCCGGGCCCTGCAAAACCAGGAGTTCGCGTTGCATTACCAGCCACGCTACCGCCTGGGCGACCTGCGCATCGTCGCGGTCGAAGCCCTGCTGCGCTGGCAGCACCCGCAGGAGGGTTTGCTCGGGCCAGACACCTTTATCCCGCTGGCCGAGCAAAGCGACATCATTGTCGCGCTGGGCCGCTGGGTGCTGCGCGAAGCCTGCCGCACGGCCCACGACTGGCCGGAGGGCCTGCTGATTTCGGTAAACCTGTCACCTGCGCAGTTCTTGCGCAGCGACGTGGTGGCCGACGTTCGCGAGATCCTGCTGGAAACCGCGTTCCCCGCCCAGCGCCTTGAACTGGAAATCACCGAAAACGTGATGCTCAACGACATCGAAGGCGCGCTAAGCACCATGCTTTCGCTCAAGGAACTGGGTGTTCGCCTGAACATGGATGACTTTGGCACCGGTTACTCATCGCTGGGCTATTTGCGCACGTACCCGTTCGACAGCATCAAGATCGACAAACGCTTCATCGCCGGGCTGAACAATACCAGTGGCAATGATCGCGCCGTGGTCCAGGCCATCATCAACCTGGGTGAAGCCATGGGGCTGACGGTAACGGCCGAGGGCGTTGAAAGTGAACAGCAGCTCAGAACACTGGAGAAGGACGGCTGCCATGAGGTGCAGGGTTATTTCTTGAGCCGGCCTTTGCCTAAAGAGGCGCTCGAAGCCTTGCTGCAGCAGGCGCCCACAGGCTCGGCGGCCAATCGCCTGCTTTAAAGGCAGCCTTCGCAGAATAAGGCTGCCCCTGTGAACAGCAGGGCGTCAGCGCTTGTTGCGCTCGGCCACGATCTCGGGCAAATCGCTGCGCCGCAGGTAAGTGCGCAAGGGCTCGCCAATGTTCAAACGGTCATCGACATGCTGGTCCAGCAACAGTGCCAGGCGTTCTCGGCACAACGCCATGCGCGGGCCTTGCTCGGGCCGCCAGACGAATTCGCTGCAGGGGGTGATACTGTCGTCGGGCACGTCCATGCCGAACGAGTCCTCGGAAAAACGCACAATATGAACGCCGCGCTTGCCATGAAAGCCAACGAAACCGTTGAGCTGCTCAGCCGCGTTGCAGATGTCCTGGGAAGTGATGGCCATGCCGTAACCTCGCAATCAAGTCGAAAGTGACGCACGCCGGGCTGCAAACGGTCGCCTCTGCCGGGCAACTCGCAGCGGCCAGCCTAACGCAAGTCACCGCAGATTCGCCAAGGTTTTCAAGACTCCTACAGCCCCTTAAGAAGGTTCGGCTGTGCTTCATTGCTCAACCCGGTCCTCATGCACCTGCACGCTGGCTGTCATGCCGGCACTCAGGTTCATGCCCTGCGGGATCTCGTCCAGACGGATCCGCACAGGTATCCGCTGCGCCAGACGCACCCAGTTGAAAGTCGGCTCCACCTCCGGTAACAGTTGGCTGTCCGGATTACTGTTGCGGTCGGTGATACCCCGGCTGATGCTCTCCACATGCCCCTGCATTGCCTCGCCCGCCCCCATCAACCAGACCTTGACCGTGTCGCCGACGCGGATGCGTGGCAGTTTGGTTTCTTCGAAGTAGGCCTGGATATAGAAGGTCGAATCGTCCACCAGGGCCATCACCGACTCCCCGGTGTTCACGTAGTTACCCTGGGCCAGGCGCAGGTTGGTGATATGGCCACTGCGCGGCGCCCGCACTTCGCTGCGCGCTAAGTTGATCTTGGCCACTTGCAGTTGCGCCTCGGCCTCATGCAGTTCACCACGGGCGATGGCGGCGTTGATCTGGGCATTTTCACGCAGCTCGGCACTGATTGCCTCCGGCCCTAGGGCCGTACGCCGCGCCGCTTCGCGCTCGCGCAAGCGCAGTTGCTGGGCGCGGGTCTCGGTCACGGCGCTGGCCTGGTCGAAGGCTGCCTGGAACCGTTCACGGTCGATGCTCATGAGCAAATCGCCCGCCTTGACCTGCTGGTTGTCATGCACCTTGAGCTCGCGCACCCAACCGGATACGTCTGGGGCAATCACCACCACGTCGGCGCGCACCCGCGCATCGCGGGTCCAGGGGGTCAGCATGTAGTACTGCCACAGTTGGTAGCCTGCCAGCAGGGCAAGGGCCACCACACACAGGGTCACCAGGGTACGTACGGCGGCACGCATTGAATCACTCCTTACACAATTCGTTAACAGAGCCTTTATGCAGCCCCCAGTACTCGCACCACCAGGAACAACACACACACGAACAACGCCGCGTCGAACAGTGCTTCATGCCATATCCAGCGACCCAACGGCGTGGCTTGCACCAACAAGCGCAACACCCCGGTGAGCACCAGGGCCAGCAACACATAAATCAGAAACGGGCTCAGCAGCACGCCGCCCAGCGCCCATTCACGCAACCCCATGCACGTCCTCCTGCCAGCGGCACCACTTGCCCCAGCTCTTCTGCAACTGCAGCACTGCACCTTCAGCCAGGCGCAACGGATCGCTTGCCGGCAGCCGACGCAAGGCGGCGATGAATTGCTCACTGGCGCTGTCCAGGCGCTGCCCGCGGCCCGCCGCCGGGCCCTTGGCCAGAACCGCTTCCACCTGCTGCAGGTACTCGCGTTCAGCGCGGCCCAGCGGCGCCTGGGCGACCGCCAGGCACATGCGCAGGTGCACCAGTTCGTCGCCGATGTCCAGGCCGTGCAGGCCGTCGTCCCAACGCTTACGCTCGCTTTCGGGCAATTCGCCGGCATGCCGCGCCAGTTGCAAGAGGCGATCGGCCATACGCCCGCCAAACCAGCTGTCGGCGCCACGCAGGTCGCGCCGGGTCAGGCGCACCAGGTCGCTTTGGGTCGCCGCCCGCAAGCGCCGGCCCAGCCAGGCCGGGTGACGAAACACCAACAAACGAAACGCCATCACCGCAGCAGACACGCCCACCAGCATCGCCAGCGCGCTGTTGAGCATGCTGGCCACGCCAAACTGCATGGCATTGAGCGGTGATACCAACACGATGAAGTGCAGGCAATAGGAAGTCGCGGTCGCGCCGGTACGCGGGTGGGCCATGCCCAGCGCACCCAGAAACAGCGGCACACCCATGCCCAGGCAGAGCATGGCGAAGCTGCTCCACTGCGGCAAAAGAATCTGCCCGACCAGAAACGCCGCAGGGATGGCCAGAAAGATGCCACGCAAGAAACTGAGGCCGATCTGTGCGCCATTTTCGCGGCTGGCAAACAGGCTGCAGACCACACAGGTCAGCACCAGGCCGCCCGGCGCAGAAGGCCAGGCGGTCGCCAGCCAGAAACCACTCATCACCAGAAACGCCAGCGCGCTGCGTGAACCGAACAACAGTGCCAGCGACCAGTCGCGGTGTGCGGCCAGGCCCTGGGACACATCCTTGGGCGCCCTGCCCGCTTCGACGTCGTCCAGCGCCTGGGTCGCGGCCATCGCGTAGTCCAGCAACAGCGTCATGCGCGCCAGGCAGTAATGTTCGGCAGCGCTTATCCGCTCATCATGGGCGGCATCCCAGATGCGTTGGCGCAACAGCAACAGGCCGGGTTGGTCGGGTGCGCCCAACTGCGCGCGCACCGCCTCCAGCCAGGGTGCCAGGTGCCGGGCTTCGCCTTCATCGAGCTGGCGCCACTGCCGGCGCACCGAGCGGGAAATACGCAGTAGCACCATCAGCTTCTGGCTCAGGCCGCGAATGGCGCGGGCCCGCTGACGCCCGCGATTGCCTTCGAACCAGGCATGTTCGCGCTGGCTGTCGATGGCGACGATGCGCCCAAGGCTTTCCAGCAGCCCTTTGCGCGCTTCATCCTCTCCCCCCAGCATGGCACTGGCCGCCTGCACGCCATTTTGCCAAGCCTGCCGGGCCTGCCCACCCAGCTGCTGTTCCACACGCAGCGGCCAGATCAGGGCGCTGGTGGCGGTGGCGCAGAAAATCCCCAGGCAGATCTCGGTGCAGCGCGCGACGGCCTGGTCAAACACCTGCAACGGGTGGTCGATCGCCGGCAGGGCGATGATCGCGGCGGTATAGCCGGCCAGCACAAAGGCGTAGGCCCAGGCACTGCGCAGTTGCGTCGACGCAGCCGTGCACAGCGCCAGCCACAGCGCGAGGGTGATCAGGAACAGGCCTGGTGTCTGGGCGAACAAGCCGATAAAAACTACCGACATGAACGTGCCGACCAAGGTGCCGGCCAGGCGCGCCAGGCCCTTCTGCACCACCATACCGGACAACGGCTGAGCCACGATGAACGCCGTCATCAATGCCCATGACGGCTGCTCCAACCCCCAGCGCATCGCCAGCCAAAGCGCCAGGCCGCCACCGAGCACGGTCTTGATGGCGAACTTGAGGGCGAGGCTGCTGGGTGCGAACAGGGCCTGGAGAGTGATGGGCACGAGGCGGACCTTGCGGGGATGATCAGGTAAACGATAGACAATGAAGCGAAGGATAATGCGGAAACGATTAATTAGCTAGCTAATCATCTTTATTGAGATGCGCTGGCCAACATTTCGCAGGCAAAAAAATGGGCGACCGAAGTCGCCCTAAATGCCTTGCGTGCTCGTGAACCCGGAAGGTCAGCGCGGCTTGCGCTTGTTCGAGTCCTTCCAGATGAAAATGCCCAGACCGGCAAAGAATGCGACCATCAACCCGACCGTTACCACACCTGCGATAACCACGTTGTCGAAGAACATGTCGGCCTCCCTCTTCGTTTGCCGTTGTCCGATGGATGCAAGGTAACGAATGTGGGGGCAGGGAAAATTGACCGGGGTCAATGGTGCCCGGGACCGGGCACGCGGGGCGGGCGCAGGGTTGACCTGCGTCAAGTTTCAGCGCTTCTTGGGCTTGCCCTTGGGCTTCTTTTTCTTTGCCGTGCTCAGGGGCATGGCTTGCTCGAAGGCCTGGCGGACTTCGTTCAGGCGCTTTTCCTTGAGGTCGTGGACGCGCTTGGCACGTTCGGCATCGAAATCGATGAGGTTGTCTTGGCTCATGGGTGGGCTCGACGATCAACAGAGACTTGCATGATGAAGCCAGCCAGTGACGCTGACCAGCCCCGCGTCAGACTTCGATGTCGACCAACAGCCCCTGACGTGGGCTCTCACCCATCAAGGGGGCGACCGGTACGGTGTTGTCAGCGTTGACTTCATCACCTGGTAACGCGCTGTAAAGCTCGCCGTCGCTTTTTTGCCGACGTTGCTGTTGACGACGCTGTTCATCACGCAGGATCAAGGCCTGCTCCTGCGGGTCGCGCTGCTGCTTGAGGTTAATGGCGCTTTCACCGGAGGTCGGCTGCGCGGGCACCACCGGCTTGATGTCGGGGGTGGGTTTGACCGGGTCCTGTTGCGAGGTTACCGGGGCTGCACTGAGCGGAATAATCGGCGGCAACATGGAAAGTCTCCTATTACCCCTGTATCGGCGGGCGTTGTCCTACCTTGAACAGAGACAACGCTTATTCGACTTCGTCATCAGGGTCGTCATCGCTCGGCGGGCTCGCCTCGCTCCAAGGCCGCTTGTAGACCTGCTGCCAGACTGCGTCCATGTGCTCGCGCAGTACCTGCGGCGCGCTTTTGAGCGAGGCGCTGTCTTCACGCTCGCCGCCGATCGGCTCCTCACCCGCCGGGGTGATCAGCGATTGGCCGGTAATGGTGTAGATAGCCTGGCCTTCGCGCATTTCGATGGCGATATCGTGGGGGTCGATGCCGCCGCCGCAGAAGGCATGGCTGGCAACCGTCAGTTCGGCGATACCGTCCTTGTTCAGGTCACTGACATCGCTGACATCGGAATAGAAGTCGACATCCAGGTCCAGCCCCGGGCAGGTGGTTTCCTGCTCGATCTGCCAACGAGCCTTGAACGCATCGCTTTCGGCCGTGCGCCCATACAGCGTGGCCTTGAGCACCACTTTGTCCACTTCCTGCTGGTTTTCCGCGTCGGTGGCCTGGCCGTCGGTGCGGCTCAGCACCAGCAGGCCTTCGCCGTCGCGGTCACGAAAGTGCACGCTCTTGATCGGCGTCTGCACGCCCAGTGCCTCAAGCTGCCCAGGCGTAATCGCCGGCAAGGTCTCGAAGCTTTTTTGCTCGCAGCCGGCCAGCAGCACAAGGCTGCTCACGGCCAGGGAAACGTTCAACCAGCGGTGCTTGGCGGACATGTTAGTGCACAGCCCTCGTCTACAAGACGGTGTTGGTCGATGAAACGGCTAGACTGTTGGTCTTCGGCACCCTTCGGTGCACTTCAACACTTTGGTCTGACCGGCCGATCCGTTAACATAGCCGGCTTTTCATCGCGGGAGTTCAGGCAGTATGGCGCAGCAGTATCAACCGGGGCAACGCTGGATCAGCGACAGCGAAGCAGAGCTCGGCCTGGGTACCATCCTGGCGCAGGATGGCCGCCTGTTGACCGTGCTCTACCCGGCCACTGGCGACACCCGCCAGTATTCCCTGCGCAATGCGCCGCTGACCCGCGTGCGCTTCTCGCCAGGTGACCAGATCACCCACTTCGACGGTTGGAAGCTGACCGTGCGCGAGGTCGACGATGTCGATGGCCTGTTGGTGTACCACGGCCTGGACGGGCAAAACCAGCCGCGTACCCTGCCGGAAACCCAACTGTCGAACTTCATTCAGTTCCGCCTGGCCAGCGACCGCCTGTTCGCCGGCCAGATCGACCCGCTGTCGTGGTTCAGCCTGCGTTACAACACCTTGCAGCACACCAGCAAGCAGATGCAGTCGTCGCTCTGGGGCTTGGGTGGCTGCCGCGCACAACCGATCGCCCACCAGTTGCACATCGCCCGTGAAGTCGCTGACCGCAGCGCACCGCGGGTGCTGCTGGCGGACGAAGTCGGCCTGGGCAAAACCATCGAGGCAGGCCTGATCATCCATCGCCAGCTGCTCTCAGGGCGCGCCAGCCGCGTACTGATCCTGGTCCCGGAAAACCTCCAGCACCAATGGCTGGTGGAAATGCGCCGGCGCTTCAACCTGCAAGTGGCGTTGTTCGACGCCGAGCGCTTCATCGAGAGCGATGCCAGCAACCCGTTCGAAGACGCCCAGCTCGCGCTGGTGGCCCTGGAGTGGCTGGTTGACGACGAAAAAGCCCAGGACGCGCTGTTTGCCGCAGGCTGGGACCTCATGGTGGTCGACGAAGCCCACCACCTGGTCTGGCATGAAGACCAGGTCAGCGCCGAGTACGGCCTGGTCGAGCAACTGGCCCAGGTGATCCCTGGCGTGCTGCTGCTCACCGCCACCCCCGAACAGCTCGGCCAGGACAGCCACTTCGCCCGGCTGCGCCTGCTCGACCCCAACCGCTTCCATGACCTTGTGGCGTTCCGTGCCGAGAGCGAAAACTATCGCCCGGTCGCCGAGGCGGTACAGGAGCTGCTTGACGAAGGTCGCCTGTCGCCTGAGGCCCACGCCACCATCCATGGCTTCCTCGGGGCCGAAGGCGATGCCTTGCTGGCAGCCGTCAGCGATGGCGACACCCAAGCCAGCGCGCGGCTGATCCGCGAGCTGCTCGACCGCCACGGTACTGGCCGCGTGCTGTTCCGTAACACCCGCGCAGCCGTTCAGGGCTTCCCCGAGCGCGAGTTGCATGCCTACCCGGTAGCGATGCCGGAGCAATACCGCGACCTGCCGGCTGGCGAAAAAGCCGAGCTGTACCCGGAAGTCGCCTTCCAGGCGCAGGGCGACATCACTGACGACGAGCGCTGGTGGCGTTTCGACCCTCGGGTCGACTGGCTGATCGATACCCTGAAGATGCTCAAGCGCACCAAAGTACTGGTGATCTGCGCCCATGCCGAAACCGCCATGGACCTGGAAGACGCCCTGCGCGTGCGCTCCGGCATTCCTGCCTCGGTCTTCCACGAAGGCATGAGCATTCTGGAGCGTGACCGCGCCGCCGCCTACTTCGCAGACGAAGAGTTCGGCGCCCAGGTGCTGATCTGCTCCGAGATCGGTAGCGAAGGCCGCAACTTCCAGTTCTCTCATCACCTGGTGATGTTCGACCTGCCGGCCCACCCGGACCTGCTCGAGCAGCGTATCGGCCGTCTCGACCGGATCGGCCAGAAGCACACCATCCAGTTGCACGTGCCCTACCTGCAGAACAGCCCGCAAGAGCGCCTGTTCCAGTGGTACCACGAAGCGCTCAACGCCTTCCTCAACACCTGCCCGACCGGCAATGCCCTGCAGCATCAGTTCGGTCCTCGCCTGCTGCCGCTGCTTGAAAGCGGTGATAGCAAGGCCTGGGATGCACTGGTGGCTGATGCCCGCGGCGAACGCGAGCGCCTGGAAGCCGAGCTGCACAGCGGCCGCGACCGCCTGCTGGAGCTCAATTCCGGCGGGGCCGGTGAAGGCCAGGCACTGGTCGAGGCGATTCTCGAACAGGATGACCAGTTCGCCCTGCCGATCTACATGGAAACCCTGTTCGACGCGTTCGGCATCGACAGCGAAGACCATTCGGAAAACGCCCTGATCCTCAAGCCGAGCGAGAAAATGCTCGACGCCAGCTTCCCGCTGGGTGACGACGAAGGCGTGACCATCACCTACGACCGCGCCCAGGCGTTGTCCCGCGAGGACATGCAGTTCCTGACCTGGGAGCACCCGATGGTTCAGGGTGGCATGGACCTGGTGCTGTCCGGCTCGATGGGCAACACCGCCGTTGCGCTGATCAAGAACAAGGCGCTGAAGCCGGGCACCGTGCTGCTCGAACTGCTGTTCGTCAGCGAGGTGGTAGCACCGCGCGCCCTGCAACTGGGCCGTTACCTGCCACCGGCAGCCCTGCGCTGCCTGCTCGACACCAACGGCAACGACCTGGCGTCGCGCGTGGCGTTCGAAACGCTCAACGACCAGCTCGAAAGCGTGCCGCGCGCCAGCGCCAACAAGTTCGTCCAGGCGCAACGTGATGTCCTGGCCCAGCGCATCAGTGGTGGTGAAGCCAAGATCATGCCGACCCACGTCGAGCGTGTGGCCGAAGCGCAGCGTCGCTTGCAGGCTGAGGCCGACGAAGAGCTGGCGCGCATGGTTGCCCTGCAGGCCGTCAACCCAAGCGTGCGCGACAGCGAAATCGACGCCCTGCGCAAGCAGCGTGAAGAAGGCCTGGCGATGCTTGAGAAAGCTGCCCTGCGCCTCGAAGCCATTCGCGTGCTGGTAGCCGGCTGATACACCCCGCCCCTGTAGGAGCAGCCTTGCGCTGCGAAGAGGCCGGTAGAGCTACAGCATTGGCTGTGTCTGAACTGGCCTCTTCGCAGCACAAGGCTGCTCCTACAGGTGGCGCGGCACCAGTAGCCATATTCCTGGCTGCTATTGAACGCATAACCAAATCGTAGAAATCAAAGTGCCATTAGTCAGGAAGGCCTAACCACCTCTTCCTATACTGCCTCTGGACAGTCTCCCAAGGCGTTGTACCGGAGACGCGTGAAAACTCGGCCAAGAGGCACGCAATGGACTGGTTGGGACTGCAACTGTTCGCCGATCTGCCGGCAACCGGACGCATCGTCATCGATTGTCGCCACGAGCCTTTCCTTGTTCTGCTCGCCTTTACCGTGGCCTGCGCGGCTTGCTTCGCGACCCTGGACATGGCCGAGCGCCAATCCCACAACGACCACCCCACCGCGCAACGCCAGTGGCGCGTGCTTGGCGCCTGCTGCCTGGCTGGCGGTATCTGGGCCATGCACTTCATCAGCATGCTGGCCTTCCAGGCGCCGGTGGAAGTCCACTACGACGTCTCGCTGACCGTCCTCTCGTTGCTCATTGCACTGATCGTTGCCTGGCTCGGCATGAACAGCCTCAACCGCAGCCAAATGCGAGTGCAGCATTACCTGCAAAGTGCCGTGCTGATTGGTGCCGGTATTATCCTGATGCACTTTATCGGCATGGCCGCCCTTGAGACCGGCGCCCGGCAGTACTACCAGACCGGGCTGTTACTGGCCTGTGTGGTCATTGCCATGCTCACCAGCCTCGTGGCGTTGCTGTTGGCGCGGTATTTCCGCAATGGCAGCGGCACGCTGCACCAAGCCCTGAAGTACGGCGCGAGCCTGTTGATGGCCGGTGGCATCGTAGCCACCCACTTCACCGCGATGTCGGCCATGACCCTGGTCATCCCCGCCGATACCGCCCTGCGCCTGCCCTCGGCAGACAACAGCCTGCAACTGGGGTTGACCATTGCCTTCATTACCCTGCTGATCAGCGGCGCCAGCATCAGTGCGGCACTGGCCGACAAGAAGCTGCAAAGCAAGGAGCACGACCTGCGCCGGGTCAGCATCCTGCTCAGCCAATTGGACCAGGCACGGGCCTCGCTGCAACAGGCCGCGCATTACGACGCCCTGACCAATCTGATCAACCGCCGCGGTTTCAATCAGGTATTCGCCGAACGCCTCGCCGAACAGACCGCCAGTCAAAACCGCCTGGCGGTGATGTTCCTCGACATCGACCATTTCAAGCGGATCAACGACAGCCTTGGCCATGCCGCCGGCGACGAACTGCTCAAGGTGATTGCCAACCACATCAAGGCAGCCACCCGCAGCCACGACCTGGTGGCGCGTTTCGGCGGCGACGAGTTTTGCGTGGTCACCAGCCTCAACGACCGTGACGAGGCACGCCACCTGGCGCAGCGCATCATGCAACGGATGAAAAAGCCCATCGACCTGGGTGGCCGGCGCATGGTCATGACCACCAGTATCGGAATCAGCATTTTCCCCGACGATGGCCACACCGCTGAAGAGCTGCTCAAGCACGCCGATCTTGCCCTGTACCAGTCCAAGGGCAACGGCCGCAACAGCCTCAACTTCTTCAACGACAGCCTGAAAACCCGCGCCACCCTCGCCCTGCAGCTGGAAGAAGAACTGCGCATCGCGCTGCTGGAGGAACGCGGGCTGTGCGTGCACTACCAGCCCATCTTCGACCTGCGCAATGGCCAGGTGGCCAAGCTCGAAGCCTTGGTCCGCTGGCAGCACCCGCAACACGGCTTGCTCGGGCCCGACCGGTTCATCGGTATCGCCGAAGCGAATGGTTTGATCATCGACCTCGACCTGTGGGTGCTGCGCCACGCCTGTGCCGACCTGGCGCAACTGCACCGTCACGGCTTTGCTGACCTGAAGGTCACCGTCAACTGCTCGGCGGTAACCCTCAGCCACGATGAGCTACCCAGCGAAGTGGAGAAAGCGCTGTACCACTCGGCGCTGGCGCCCCGCCACCTGGAGCTTGAAGTCACCGAGAATGCCTTGATGGGCGATATTCATCGCACGGTCAACCTGCTCAAGCGCGTGCGCGCCCTCGGCGTGGCCTTGTCGATCGATGACTTTGGCACCGGTTATTCGTCACTGGCCTACCTCAAGCGCCTGCCGCTGGACGTGCTGAAAATCGACCGGACCTTCCTGCAGGAGGTACCCGGCAGCCAGAAGGACCGCGAGATCGTCCAAGCCATCATCGTCATGGCCCACACCCTGCACTTGCAGGTAGTCAGTGAGGGGGTGGAAACCGTCGAGCAACTTGAATTCCTCGAAACCCACGGCTGCGACTACCTGCAGGGCTACCTGCTCGGCCGCCCGGTAGCGCTGGGCGAATTGCGGCCCGTCCTGGAGCGGCTGGAGCGCCACAAAGGCGTGCTCAGCCCTTGCTGCGATACAGCGATACCAGGGTCGCCGGATCTTTTTGCAAGTAGCCCTGGCTACCGTGCAGGCGCATCAATTGCGCGGCGAGGCCACTAAGCGGTGTCGCCGAGCCCTGCTCGCGGGAGAATTTGACCGCGCTGTCGAGGTCTTTGAGGAGCGTGCGCACATGCCACTTGACCGGCTCGAAGCGGCTTTCGGCCATTTGCGGGGCGAGGATCTGCAAGGGTTTCGAATCGGCAAAACCTCCCGCCAACGCCTCGGCGATGAGTGTCGCATCAACCCCCGATTGCTCGGCCAACGCCACCACTTCGGCAATCACCAATGCATTGCAGGCCACGATCATCTGGTTGCAAGCCTTGGTCACCTGGCCTGCCCCCACGGCGCCCATGTGCGTTACACGTTGGCCCAGGGTGAGCAGCACCGGCTGCGCGCGTTGCAAGTCAGCCGCTTCGCCACCGACCATGATTGCCAGGGTGCCGGCCTCGGCGCCCGGCGTGCCACCGGACACCGGCGCATCCAGCCAGGCCATGCCACACAACGCAGCGAGCTCGGCAGCCATCTCACGGGTGGCGGTCGGTTCGAGGCTGGAGAAGTCGATCAGCAGTTGGCCACTGCGCCCACCCTGGGCAATGCCCTGTTCACCAAACACCACCTCGCGCACCACCGGCGTGTCGGCCAGGCACAGCAGCACCATGTCGCTGTCGCGGCACAACGCGGCCGGGCTTGCCGCTAGGCGCGCGCCAGCCGCCACCAGTTCGGCGCATTTGTCCGGGCTGCGGTTCCACACCGTCAAGGGGTAGCCGGCAGCCAGCAGGCGCCGACACATCGGCAGGCCCATCAGGCCAATGCCGGCGAATCCTAGCGAAGGTAGTTGTGAACTCATTAACGACTCCTTGCACATTGTTATTTTTTGAGGCCGCAGTCAGGGCCTAAGGCGCGGGTGTACCCGCGAAGGGGCGCGCAGCGGCCACATTACGCATCCCGTAAACTGTTACCGCCACGCCGAATTGTTACTTACCTCTACCCGGCTGATCGCCCTCAAGCACCCATTTGAGGCGGCTGCGCATTTTCACGCACCAAAAACGATCACGCCGATTCCGAACGCTTCGCTTGAATCACGATAAACGGTGAAACCACCACGGCCCAGATCTCTGGATCGCGGTTTTGCAGGTCCAATGCCTGCTCGGCAGTCACCGGTCCTACAGTGCCATCACTGCGCCACTTGGCGAAGATCTCGCTGCGATTCTCGGCCATTGCTTCGGCAACGGAGATCAGGTCCAGGCTAGGGTCGACCCAAATCAGGTCACCCTTCGCCCAGAAGCGCTCCAGCGCTTTCCACTCGATGATTGCCGTCTCGCCAAGCAATTTGGCATAGAGGGTGCTTGTTTGATCAGTCATGGGTTTGTACCCGCAAAAATCGGCCAATAAAAAAGGCCGGTATTTTTGCAGAAAAACCCGGTTTCAAATACGTAATTTGGTCGATCGGCCCCGAACTTGTGGGGTGGGGCTGCAGATACAGGCAAATTGATGGCGCCTTTCTGTATCTTTGTGTCGATCAAGCGACAACCCAGGAAACAGGCTCTTTTTGACCGCTTTTCAAGCGCTCGGACAGCGCTCTACACTGTACCGGTACAGTTCCGGGACATGTTCCGGGGGAAGGTGGGCATGCAGTATGGCGTGGCCATACCGCAAATCCCGCCCGGTCTGTAGCCCTGGCCGCCAGGACTATAAGAATTACAACAGAATGAGTGGAGCACTATGATCAAGATTTCCAAGCTGTTCGCCGCAATGGTTCTGGCCGGGGTAGCCAGCCATTCGTTTGCCGCCGATACCATCAAGATCGGGATCGCAGGGCCTAAGACCGGCCCTGTCACCCAGTACGGCGACATGCAGTTCATCGGCGCCAAGCAAGCCATCAAAGACATCAACGCCAAGGGCGGCGTCGATGGCAAGATGCTCGAAGCCAAGGAATACGACGACGCCTGCGACCCTAAACAGGCCGTGGCAGTCGCCAACAAAGTGGTCAACGACGGCGTCAAGTTCGTCATCGGCCACCTGTGCTCCAGTTCCACCCAGCCTGCGTCCGACATCTACGAAGACGAAGGCGTGATCATGATCACCCCCGCCGCCACCAGCCCAGAAATCACCGCCCGTGGTTACAAGCTGATCTTCCGCACCATCGGCCTGGACAGCGCCCAGGGCCCGGCAGCCGGCAACTACATCGCCGACCACGTCAAGCCCAAGGTCGTTGCGGTCCTGCACGACAAGCAGCAGTACGGTGAAGGCATCGCCACCGCGGTCAAGCAGACCCTGGAAGGCAAAGGCACCAAGGTGGCCGTCTTCGAAGGCCTGAACGCCGGTGACAAGGACTTCTCCTCGATCATCCAGAAGCTCAAGCAGAACAACGTCGACTTCGTCTACTACGGCGGCTACCACCCAGAGCTGGGCCTGATCCTGCGTCAAGCTCAGGAAAAAGGCCTGAAAGCCAAGTTCATGGGGCCGGAAGGTGTCGGCAACGACTCCATTTCGCAGATCGCCCAGGGCGCTTCCGAAGGCCTGTTGGTTACCCTGCCGAAGTCGTTCGACGCGGACCCTGCGAACAAGGCCATCGTCGACGCCATCAAGGCTGACGGCAAAGACCCAAGCGGCCCGTTCGTGTTCCCGGCCTACTCGGCTGTCGAGCTGATCGCTGAAGGCATCAAGGCCGCCAAGTCGGAAGACACCGCCAAGGTTGCCGAAGCCATCCACAAAGGCACCTTCAAGACCCCTACCGGCGACCTGTCGTACGACGCCAAGGGCGACCTGAAAGACTTCAAATTCGTGGTCTACGAATGGCACTTCGGCAAGCCGAAGACTGAAGTTTCCCCTCAGTAACTGCGTGACTAAATAGCTGACCGTAGAAGCCCACTGTGCGAGCAGTGGGCTTTGTTTTACGAGGTTCATGGGCCTGATCCCCGCGATCCGGGGGCCGGCCCACCTGAAAATCTTAAAACCGTCACCCGCGGTTTCCTGGCCGTACCCCTGCCAGTGAAATGCAAATCAGGTTTTTAGGAGCGCTGTAATGCCTGAGATCTACCATTTCTTCCAACAACTGGTTAATGGATTGACCATCGGCAGCACCTATGCCTTGATCGCCATCGGTTACACGATGGTGTACGGCATCATTGGCATGATCAACTTCGCCCACGGCGAGGTATACATGATCGGTTCCTACGTGGCCTTCATCGCCCTGGCGGGCCTGGCCATGATGGGTATCCATTCGCTGCCGATCCTGATGACCGTCGCCTTCGTCGCGACGATCTTCGTCACCAGTGCCTATGGTTACAGCATCGAACGGGTTGCCTACCGCCCTCTGCGCAACAGCAACCGTCTGATCCCGCTGATTTCCGCCATCGGCATGTCGATTTTCCTGCAGAACACCGTCTTGCTTTCGCAGGACTCCAAGGACAAATCCATCCCCAACCTGATCCCTGGGAGCTTCTCCTTCGGGCCAGGCGGTGCTGAAGAAGTACTGATCAGCTACATGCAGATCCTGGTGTTCGTCGTCACCCTGGTGGCCATGACCCTGCTCACCCTGTTCATCTCCCGTTCCCGCCTGGGCCGCGCCTGCCGTGCCTGCGCCGAGGACATCAAGATGGCCAACCTGCTGGGCATCAACACCAACAACATCATCGCCCTCACCTTC
Source organism: Pseudomonas sp. B21-031 (assembly GCF_024748985.1). Classification (NCBI taxonomy): domain Bacteria; kingdom Pseudomonadati; phylum Pseudomonadota; class Gammaproteobacteria; order Pseudomonadales; family Pseudomonadaceae; genus Pseudomonas; species Pseudomonas sp. B21-031. The sequence goes on from NZ_CP087181.1 coordinate 4,687,045, forward strand.
GTCATCGGTGCCGCACTGGCGGCGGTGGCGGCCGTGCTGCTGAGCATGCAGTACGGGGTGATCAACCCCAACGCCGGCTTCCTGGTGGGCCTCAAAGCCTTCACCGCCGCTGTGCTGGGTGGCATCGGCAGCATTCCGGGCGCCATGCTCGGTGGGCTGGTGCTGGGTGTGGCCGAAGCCTTCGGCGCCGACATTTTCGGCGACCAGTACAAGGATGTGGTGGCATTCGGTCTCTTGGTACTTGTCCTGCTGTTCCGGCCGACCGGCATCCTGGGCCGCCCGGAGGTTGAAAAAGTATGAACAAAAATCTTAAACAGGCGTTCTTCAGCGCCTTGCTGGTCTGGGCCGTGGCCTTCCCGGTGCTCGGCCTGAAACTGAGCATCGACGGCATCAGCCTGGCCGTGCATAGCCAAGGGTCGTTCACCATCAGCATCATCGCCGTCTGCTCGGTGCTGATGTTCCTGCGCGTGCTGTTCGACAAGCAGTGGAGTTCGGTCATGGGCCGCCGCTCGGATCGCAAGCTGGTCCCGCCTGCGGTGAGCAACTACCTGACCCTGCCCAAGACCCAGCGCTGGATCATCATGGGGCTGATCGTGGCTGCGCTGGTCTGGCCATTCTTCGGCTCGCGCGGTGCGGTCGACATCGCCACGCTGATTCTGATCTACGTGTTGCTGGGCCTGGGCCTGAACATCGTGGTCGGCCTCGCGGGTCTGCTCGACCTGGGTTATGTGGGCTTCTACGCCGTAGGTGCCTACAGCTATGCCATGCTGTCGCATTACCTGGGTTGGAGCTTCTGGGTCTGCCTGCCGATCGCCGGCCTCATGGCCGCCACCTTTGGCTTCCTGCTCGGCTTCCCGGTGCTGCGCTTGCGCGGCGACTACCTGGCGATCGTGACCCTTGGCTTCGGCGAGATCATCCGCCTGTTCCTGCGTAACCTCACCGACTGGACCGGCGGCCCTAACGGCATCAGCAACATCCCCAAGCCAGAGTTCTTCGGCCTGACCTTCGAACGCCGTGCCGCCGAGGGCATGCAGACCTTCCACGAGTTCTTCGGGCTGGAATACAACTCGATCAACAAGGTGATCTTCCTCTACCTGGTAGCGCTGCTGCTGGCCTTGCTGGCGCTGTTCGTCATCAACCGCCTGCTGCGCATGCCGATCGGTCGTGCCTGGGAAGCCTTGCGTGAAGACGAAATCGCCTGCCGTGCACTGGGCCTGAACCCTACCGTGATCAAGCTCTCGGCATTCACCCTGGGTGCCTGCTTCGCCGGTTTCGCCGGCAGCTTCTTCGCGGCTCGCCAAGGCCTGGTAACCCCCGAGTCGTTCACCTTCATCGAATCGGCGATCATCCTCGCCATCGTCGTGCTCGGCGGCATGGGCTCACAATTGGGCGTGATCCTCGCGGCCATCGTGATGATCCTACTGCCTGAGCTGATGCGTGAGTTCAGCGAATACCGGATGCTGATGTTCGGTGCGCTGATGGTGTTGATGATGATCTGGCGTCCGCAAGGCCTGCTGCCTATGCAACGTCCACACATGGAGCTGCGTCGATGAGCCGCGAAATTCTGCAAGTCAGCGGCCTGAGCATGCGCTTCGGCGGCTTGTTGGCGGTCAACGGCGTGGCCCTGACCGTCAAGGAAAAACAGGTGGTGGCGCTGATCGGCCCGAACGGCGCTGGCAAGACCACCGTGTTCAACTGCCTGACCGGCTTCTACAAGCCCAGCGGCGGCACCATCCTGCTCGATGGCCAGCCGATCCAGGGCCTGGCCGGCCATCAGATCGCCCGCAAGGGCGTGGTACGGACCTTCCAAAACGTCCGCCTGTTCAAGGAAATGACCGCGCTGGAGAACCTGCTGATCGCCCAGCACCGGCACTTGAACACCAACTTCTTCGCCGGCCTGTTCAAGACCCCGAGCTTCCGCCGCAGCGAGAAGGAAGCCATGGAGCGCGCGCAGTACTGGCTGGAAAAGGTCAACCTGACCGAATTTGCCAACCGTACCGCCGGCACCCTCGCCTACGGCCAGCAACGCCGCCTGGAAATCGCCCGCTGCATGATGACCCAGCCACGGATCATCATGCTCGACGAACCGGCAGCAGGCCTGAACCCGAAAGAGACCGAAGACCTCAAGGCACTGATCGCCTACCTGCGCGAATCACACAACGTCACCGTGCTGCTGATCGAGCACGACATGAAGCTGGTGATGAGCATCTCCGACCATATCGTGGTGATCAACCAGGGGACCCCCCTGGCCGACGGCACGCCGGAGCAGATTCGCGACAATCCTGATGTGATCAAGGCTTACCTGGGGGAAGCGTAAATGCTGAAGTTCGAGAACGTTTCCACCTTCTACGGCAAGATCCAGGCACTGCACAGCGTCAACGTGGAAATCAACCAGGGCGAGATCGTCACCTTGATCGGCGCCAACGGCGCGGGCAAGTCGACCCTGCTGATGACCTTGTGCGGCTCGCCGCAGGCGCACAGTGGCAGCATCAAGTACCTGGGTGAAGAACTGGTCGGCCAGACCTCCTCGCACATCATGCGCAAGAGCATCGCCGTAGTCCCCGAAGGGCGCCGCGTGTTCGCCCGCCTGACGGTCGAAGAGAACCTTGCCATGGGCGGTTTCTTCACCGACAAGGGCGATTACCAGGAGCAGCTGGACAAGGTCCTGCAGCTGTTCCCGCGCCTGAAGGAGCGCTATATCCAGCGCGGCGGCACCATGTCCGGTGGCGAGCAGCAGATGCTCGCCATTGGCCGGGCACTGATGAGCAAACCCAAGTTGCTGTTGCTCGACGAGCCCTCGCTGGGCCTGGCTCCGATCATCATCCAGCAGATCTTCGACATCATCGAACAGCTGCGCCGTGACGGCGTGACCGTGTTCCTGGTGGAGCAGAACGCCAACCAGGCGCTGAAGATCGCCGACCGTGCCTATGTACTGGAAAACGGACGGGTGGTGATGCAGGGCACGGGTGAAGCACTGCTGAGTGACCCGAAGGTGCGTGACGCCTACCTGGGTGGTTGACTTGAGCAAAGGGCCTTCGGGCCCTTAGCTCTTTATATGGCCTGTGCCGGCCTCTTCGCGGGTAAACCCGCTCCCACAGGTACTGCACAGCTTTGAAAGTCTCTGCTGGTCTGTGGGAGCGGGTTTACCCGCGAAGAGGCCGGCACAGGCTACCAACAAAGCTTGTGATCGCCGCGCACCCTGAGTAACGTGGCCAGCTCTTTTGCAACGATCGCCGGAGCCCGCCCCATGCGCCTCACCCCCTCCCTGCTGCTCGCCGCCATGCTGCCCCTGTTCGCCGGCTGCCAGCTCATGGCTGCCACGCCGACCGACCCGAACATCGGCACCACGCGCATGCAGGGCGAACTGAGCGCCGCCGGGGGCCAGTTGCTGTTCAAACCCTGTAATGAAAGCCGCCGTTTCGTGATCAACGACGCCGCCAGCACCGGCATCCTGCAGGAAGCCGCCAACCTCGCCAAGGATGCTGGCGACAAGCTGTTCGCCGACGTGCGCGGCCGCCTGACCGGCAGCAAGCAGGCCAACACCGACGGCCAGCTCGACGTCCGCCGCCTGTACCGCCTGGAGCCCTCGACCCGGGCCTGCGAAGACCCCAACTTCAAACAGCTGACCCTGCGTGCCAACGGCCACGAACCCGACTGGGACATCAAGGCCAGCGGCAAAGGCATGGTCGTCAACCGCGTAGGCCAGGCGCCGCTACCCCTGCCGTTTCTGGAAGAAGAAGTACCCGGTGGCGGCCTGACCCTGACCAGCGAAGCCAACGGCCAGCACGTGGAGCTTTGGGTCGCACCGCAACGCTGCGTGGACAGCGCGACCGGGGCAGTCCGTCACTTGCGCGCCGAGCTGCGCATCGATGGCAAGACCCTGCAAGGCTGCGGTTACTACGGTGGTGCACGCGACAACTGATCGCCGGGCGCTTTTATCCTGCCAGTCAGGGCGGCGAACAGCTTATACTTGGCGGTTTGTGTAAAGCCGCCGGCCGCCCATGGCCGGGATACTGGACCCTGCCATGCTACGAATCACCGAACTGAAGCTGCCCCTGGACCACCCTGACGAAGCCCTGCGCGAAGCCATCGTCCAGCGCCTGGGCATCCGCGATGAGCAATTGCTCAGCTTCAACCTGTTCAAGCGCAGCTACGACGCACGCAAGAAAAACAGCGAACTGCTGTTCATCTACACCATCGACCTCGAAGCCAGCAACGAAGCCGAGCTGCTTCGCACATTCGAAGACGATCGCAACATCGGCGTCGCGCCTGACGTCACCTACAAGTACGTCGGCCACGCCCCTGCCGAGGTCGAGCAACGCCCGATCGTGGTCGGCTTCGGCCCCTGCGGCATCTTTGCCGGCCTGTTGCTGGCGCAGATGGGCTTCAAGCCGATCATCCTCGAGCGCGGCAAAGAAGTGCGCCAGCGCACTAAGGACACCTGGGGCCTGTGGCGCAAAAGCGTGCTCAACCCGGAATCCAACGTGCAGTTCGGCGAAGGCGGCGCCGGGACGTTCTCCGACGGCAAGCTGTACAGCCAGATCAAGGACCCGCTGCACCACGGCCGCAAGGTGCTGGAAGAGTTCGTCAAGGCCGGTGCGCCCGATGAGATCCTCTATATCAACAAGCCGCACATCGGTACCTTCCGCCTGACCGGTATGGTCGAGCAGATGCGTCAGGACATCATCGCCCTGGGCGGCGAAGTGCGCTTCCAGGAGAAAGTCACCGACCTGCTGACCGAGGATGGGCAACTGACCGGCGTGGTCTTGGAAAGCGGCGAGCAGCTGCATTCGCGCCATGTGGTCCTGGCCCTGGGCCACAGTGCCCGCGACACGTTCCGCATGCTGCACGCCAAGGGCGTGTTCATGGAGGCCAAGCCCTTCTCGGTCGGCTTCCGTATCGAGCACCCGCAAACGCTGATCGACAAGGCACGCCTGGGCAAGTACGCCGGCCACCCGAAGCTCGGCGCAGCCGACTACAAACTGGTGTACCACGCCAAGAACGGCCGTTCGGTCTACAGCTTCTGCATGTGCCCAGGCGGCACCGTGGTCGCGGCCACCAGCGAGCCTGGCCGCGTCGTTACCAACGGCATGAGCCAGTACTCGCGTAACGAACGCAATGCCAACTCCGGCATCGTCGTCGGCATCGACCCGGAACGCGATTACCCGGGTGGTCCGTTGGCCGGTATCGAGCTGCAGGAGCGCCTGGAAGCCCACGCCTACGTGATGGGTGGCAGCAACTACCAGGCACCGGCGCAGTTGGTTGGCGACTTCGTGGCCGGCAGGCCGTCCACGGCCCTGGGCAGTGTCGAACCGTCGTATAAACCGGGCGTGACCCTGGGCGACCTGGCGCCGAGCTTGCCGGACTTCGCCATCGAGGCGATCCGCGAAGCACTGCCGGCATTCGATCGGCAGATCAAGGGCTACAACCTGCACGATGCGGTGCTGACCGGTATCGAGACGCGCACGTCTTCGCCGCTGCGCATTACCCGGGGTGAGGACTTCCAGAGCCTGAACCTGAGGGGGCTGTTCCCGGCGGGCGAAGGTGCGGGTTATGCGGGCGGTATTCTGTCCGCTGGCGTCGATGGCATTCGCATTGCCGAGGCGGTGGCGCGGGATATGCTCGGGCTGAACGCATAAAGCCCGCTTCTGGTAGGAGCAGCCTTGTGCTGCGAAGAAGCCGGTGAAAGCAGCGAAGCTCTCTGTGCTGCCAATGAGCTCTTCGCAGCGCAAGGCTGCTCCTACACGGCATCGAGTCTGTGGGGCTCTGCAGTGCCAGAAAAGCCTGCAGAGATAATCAGATTTGCCCTACCCGCGTATTCCGCAACACCGTCTAGGCTTGCCACAGCCCAGGCAGCAATAACATATAACAAAAACGAATATAGTTTTTGTTTGAAAGCATATCGCCACAGGCTAGGGTGTACGCCCGTTCCATCCTTTATCTCTCAGGGAGAGCCCATAGCCCGTGCGTAGCCTCTTCACCCGATTCTTTCAGCTCGAAGCTGCCAGCGGTCTGCTGCTGATCGCCGCGGCCGTTCTTGCGCTGGTCATCAACAACTCACCTTTGTCTTACCTGTACAACGGCCTGCTCGACGTCCCGGTGGCGGTCAAAGTTGGCGCGCTGGAAATCGCCAAGCCCTTGCTGCTGTGGATCAACGACGGCCTGATGGCGCTGTTCTTCCTGCTCATCGGCCTGGAGGTCAAGCGCGAGGTGGTCGACGGCCACCTGTCCAAGCCCTCGCAGATAGTCCTGCCCGCTACCGCTGCGGTGGGTGGCATGGTGATTCCCGCACTGATCTACTGGTTCATTAACCGCGACGACCCGGCGGCGGTCGCCGGCTGGGCCATCCCCACCGCTACGGACATTGCCTTCGCCCTTGGCGTACTGGCACTGCTGGGCAAGCGCGTACCGGTTTCGCTGAAGCTGTTCCTGATGACCCTGGCGATCATCGATGACCTGGGTGCGATCATCGTCATTGCTCTGTTCTATTCCGGCACCTTGTCGAGCGTGTCGCTGTTGCTGGCCGGTGCGTGCCTGGTCGCGCTGCTGGCCATGAACCGGCTTGGCGTGGTCAAACTAGGGCCCTACCTGATCATCGGCCTGGTGCTTTGGGTGTGCGTGCTCAAGAGCGGTGTTCACGCCACGCTGGCCGGGGTCGCCCTGGCGCTGTGCATCCCACTGCGCACGCGCAACGCCGAAACGTCGCCGCTGCTGTCCTTGGAACATGCTCTGCACCCTTGGGTTGCCTACGCCATTCTGCCGCTGTTCGCCTTCGCCAACGCCGGTGTTTCGCTGGCAGGCATGAACCTGGAAAGTTTCACTCATCCAGTGCCGCTGGGTATCGCTGTCGGCTTGCTGCTGGGTAAGACAGTGGGGGTCTTCGGCCTGACTTGGGTCGCGATCAAGCTTCGCATGGCTGCGTTGCCTGCTGGCGCAAACTGGGCGCAGTTGCTGGGGGTGGCGATCCTCTGTGGCATCGGCTTCACCATGAGCCTGTTCGTGGGCTCGCTGGCTTTCGTGCCAGGCAGTAGCGATTATGCGGGCATGGACCGTATGGGTATTCTGACGGGCTCGTTCTTCGCTGCGGTCATCGGCTATGCCGTCACTGCCATGGCCAGCCGCAAACCCCTTGCAAGCTAAAAAACAGCGGCAATAAAAAACCCCGACTGGCGTGGCCATGTCGGGGTTTTTTATTGCCGCACTACAACCGGGTCAAGGCTTAGTGCGAGACGCGGCTGGTACCGTCGACGGTCATGATGCGAACACGGTCGCCAACCCGGAAAATCTCGTTTTCCTGAACGGCCTGCACATAGGCACGCATGCTGCCGTCATCTTCACGCACGGTGATTTCAACACCCTGGGTGCGAGTGATGCCTTCCTCGGCGGCAGAACCAGCCAGGCCACCGGCCACTGCACCAATCACGGCCGCAACGATGCTACCGCGGCCCCCACCGACTGCACTGCCGGCAACGCCACCAACAATGGCGCCAGCGCCACCGCCGATTGGGGTCTTGGTGCCTTCGATCTTGACCGGACGGAGGGATTCGATGGTACCCATACGCACTGTCTGCACGCGACGGGCCTCATCACGGGAGTAGCTATCGCCGGTCAGGCTCGAGGCACAGCCCCCCAGCAACAGCGACATGGTGGTAAAGGTCGCCACCAGCAAAGCGGATTTACGCATAGGTAAAATCTCCAAAAGTCATCGGTGTCCATTAGACGCTGCGCGTTGACGGCTGTCACGACGCAGACGCAATAAAATTGTTTTCATTCAGCCTGGGTACAGCCTGCATGGACTGTATCGTGGGGCCTTTCAAGTGAGACCAAGGATAGCCATGGATTACTTCATCGTCGTGGTGACAACTGTCGCAGGGCTGTACTTCCATGGGTGGCTGTATGTGCGCATGCGCCGCTGGATGGACCGCGACCTGGCGCTGTCGATGGCCGGGAAGGATGCGCAGAAGCGTGACTACATGTTGCAGCGGCTGGAGCAGGCACGCCGAGAGAAGGTCAAGCGCAAGGCGCTGGCGAGTTGGTTGGCACGTGAGGCCGAGGCTTATGCCGGCGTAGGGGAATAAACACCTGGGGCCGCAAGCGGCCCCAGGGTTTTCAAGGCGCCAGCCGCTCTCGCAGCCATTGCCCATCGACCAGGCGGTAATTCAACCGGTCATGCAGGCGGCTCGCCCGCCCCTGCCAGAACTCGATACGCTCAGGCAACAGACGGTACCCTCCCCAATGCTCGGGGCAATGCGGCTGAGTGTCACAGAACCGCGCCTCGGTCGCCTTTACCAGCGCTTCCAACGCTTCGCGGCCGGCTATTACCTGGCTTTGCGGCGAGGCCCAAGCCCCCAGGCGGCTGCCCAGCGGGCGCACCTGGTAGTAGTCGTCCGACTCCTTGGCCGTGACCTTTTCCACACGCCCTTCGATGCGTACCTGGCGCTCCAGCGCCGGCCAGAAGAATGTCATGGCGGCGAAAGGGTTGGCCTGCAGTTGCTGGCCCTTGGCACTTTCGTAGTTGGTGAAGAAGGTAAAACCACGGTCATCGAGCCCCTTGAGCAGCAAGACGCGGCAATGGGGCCGGCCCTCGCCATCGACCGTGGCGAGGGTCAAGGCGTTAGCCTCGACCGGGGGTTGTTCAGTCTTCACCGCATCGGCGAACCACTGGTGGAACAAAGCGAACGGCTCCCCCGGGGCCTGGGCTTCTGCCAGGCCATCACGGGTGTAGTCGCGGCGCATATCGGCCAGGGTTTGAGTCATGGCTGCGTTTCCTTGACGATCAGTTGGTCTTCGCAGGGCTGTTGGCGGCTACTTTCTTGTCGGTGGTCGCCTTCTTGGCAGCGGGCTTGGCCGGCGCGGCTTTGCTTTTTGCAGCCGTCTTGGCGGGTGCCTTGGCTTTGGCGACAGGCTTTTTCGCGGCCGGTTTGGCAGCGGCCTTGGCAGCCGGTTTGGTGCTCACGGCCTTGGCGGCAGGTGCCTTGGCATCCTGAACCGCGACCATCGACGCTGGGGTCGGTGCCGGCGCGGCCTGTTGGTATTTGGCCAGCAGCGCGACCATGGTGTTCTGAGGCGTCAGCAGCAATTCCACACGGCGGTTCAGTGCACGGCCTTCGGCACTGTCGTTGGCGGCGCGCGGCATCACCGACCCCATCCCCTTCAGGCTCAGGCGATCACGTTGCAGGCCGCTGAGGCGGAAAATCGCCGACACCGAGGCGGCGCGCTCCAGGCTGAGCTTCTGGTTAGCCGCTGCAACACCGCTGCTGTCGGCATGGCCCAGTACCAACACGGCAGTCTTGGAATCGCCCTCGACGGTCTTGGCCACACGCGTGATCGGGCCCAGGGTCATCGGCAACAGCATGTTCGGGCGGTCAGGGTTGTACGAGCTGTCCACCGGAATGGTCACAGCCAGCACGTTGTCACGGCGCTCCAGCTCCAGCTTGCTGTCCTTGATGGCTTCACGCAGCTTGGGCTCGTATTCGTCCAACCAGGCCTGAGTGGCTTTCTGGTCGATCTTCGGTACAACAGGCCCTTTGGCCGTGTCGTCGCCGCCAAACGGCCACCACCAGCGGCTTGCGCTTTCGGACTTGGCATCGGCCTTGGCGACCTTTTCGGTGACGGCTTGCTTCACTTCCTGCTCGGCAACCTGGTCCGACCCAAAAGGCCACCAGTTGAAACCACTGTCCTTCGCGGCGTCCGGGGAGTGACTGGCGCAGCCGGTAACGGCGGTCAGGCACAGGGCGAGTGCTAAGGTTTTATGTGAAGACATCAGCGATACACCATGAAATAGAAGGAAATTTTGCCAACGCACTTAACGCGTAGACATTGAGGATAGTCAAAGGGGTCAGCCAATACCCGCATTACCCGATCAAAGGCAACTGGCAAGGACCCGTACCAGCTTCTGGGCTCTTGGGTCCATGAGCACATATGGGCCAAGGGTATTGACCACAAAACCGAATGCCACATCATGCTCCGGGTCGGCGAAGCCTACCGAGCCGCCTGCGCCGGGATGCCCGAAGGCACGGGCCCCGAGGCCAAAGGTAGCATTGGCCACCTCGGGCTGATCAAGCATGCAGCCCAGGCCGAAACGGGTCTGGGTCAGCAGGGTGCGATCCTGGCCAATACTGTGCTCGCGGGTCAGTTCGTCGAGCAGTTCGGACTCGAGCAGGCTGCCATCGAGCAGCCCGGCATAAAAACCTGCCAGGCTGCGGGCATTGCCGTGGCCATTGGCCGCCGGCTGCTGCATGCGCCGCCACTCGGGTTTGTTGGTACTGGTGAGAATCGCTGGCGGGTTGGTGAACGCACGGGTCGACAGCGCCTCTGGCTCACGCATGGTCACCTGCAGCAAGCGCTGGGCCGCGGCATCGCCGGGGTTGCCCTTGCCGCGTGCGATATGCGCCACACGGTAAAACGCTTCATCCGCCAGGCCGACATGGAAGTCCAGCCCCAACGGCCGGGCCGTACGGGCTACGATCGAATCGCCGGGGCCACGGCCGTCTGCACGGCGGATCAGCTCGCCGATCAGCCAGCCATAAGTGATAGCGGCGTAGCCGTGTTCGGTGCCGGGCGCCCACCACGGGGTTTCGGCGGCCAAGGCATCGACCATCGCCTGCCAGTCATACAACGCCTCTGCAGGCAGCAACTCACGGATGGCCGGCAGGCCAGCACGATGGCTGAGCAACTGGCGCAGGGTGATGGACTGCTTGCCGGCCTGAGCGAATTCGGGCCAGTAACGCGCGACCGGAACATCCAGCGCCAATTTGCCTTCGCCTACCAGTTGCAAGGCGGTGACGGCGGTGAAGGTCTTGGTGCAGGAGAACAGGTTGGCGATGGTGTCGCTGTGCCAGGCCTGCTGCCCGTCCTTGTCGCTGCTGCCCGCCCACAGGTCGATCACGGTCTCGCCGCCCACCTGGATGCACAGCGCCGCGCCACGCTCCTGGGGATCATCGAACAACTCGGCGAAGGCTGCACGCACCGCCTCGAACTTCAGCTCATAGTGACCCTGGATCTGCACCCACTGTTCTCCGTACGACCTTCTGAAAATGGCGTGCATTGTTTCAGTAGTTGGCGGTTTTGCAAACTGGCTTAGGCTGGGTGGTCGCAGGTAAAAGGGCCGTTTGACGGCCCCGATGGCTCACGGCTGCGGCTTGGCCAACTGCGCGCGCAACTGACCAATGGCCTGCTGGTTGTTTTTACGCACCGCCTCGACGAACCCTGGGTAGGGCACATCGGTGATGGCCACCAGCCCCAAGTGCCCATTCTCACCATCGAGCAGCCGCCCACTGGCCGGTTGGTCCAGGTACTGGAACCAATGCGCGCCGACGATCATCGGCTGCGCCAGCGCGGCCTTGAGGAAGTTGCCATAGGCCGGCCCACGGTCTTCTTCACGCGCCACCTCCAACGGCCCCGGCCAGAACGGCCCGCGGTCGCGGGAGCCAAACTGGAACTCGGACACCAGCACCGGCTTGTCCAGCTCGGCAAGGCGGGCGAAGTCGTAACCGTCCTCAGGTTTGAGGGTATAGAAGTTGAAACTCAGCACGTCGCAGAACTCCGCGCAGGCCTTCACCGCTTCAGGCGTGCTCACCGCATAGCGGCCGCCGAGCAGCAGGTGATTGGGCGCGTGCCACTTCAACGAATCGGCGATGGTCTTGAAATAGGTCTCGGCGAACACCTGTTGGAAGTACTGGTAATCCCGCTCGATTTCCGGGTGCTCCGGGTTGGGCAAGGGGGCCTCGAAACCGGGGTCTTCCATCAATTCCCAGGCAGACAGTTCGATCCCCCAAGCCTTGGACAGCCCCTCCTGGTTGCGGTATTTGTCCCGCAGTTGCTTGAGGAAGGCGCGCTTGGCGGGCACATCGGTGGTCAGGCGCAGTGTGCCGTAGGCCAGCCCGTAGCGGGCCTTGGGGTCATTGCCCGGTGCGGCCCAGGCCAGCTCATTATCAGCGAAGTAGCCAATCAGCCACGGGTCATCACGGTGGTCCCGGGCGGCGATGGCGACCGCGCGCTCAGTGGCCATGGCGAACCGGGGGTCGAAGGGGTCGGGCATGCTGCCCCACCAGTCCATGCCCGTACTGATGCTGGCGTAGTCACCGACAATAGACAGCGGCAAGGTGTAGGGCATGCGCTTGGCCTGGCCCAACGCCGAATCGCTCCAGTTACCCAGGGTGTTGAAACCCCAGGCTTGCAGGCGATCGAGCGCGTGCGTCTGCCAGCGCGAGGCATCCAGCACCCATGGCGGGCACTCTACTGCAGGCTGCCCCTCAACGCTGGGCGGGCAAGGTTTGCCATAGGTGCGCTGGATATTGGCGGCATAGAAGTCGAACCAACGCCCCTGCTTGAAGTTGCGCCCTTGCGACGAGGCATTGCCGTCGTCGTTGTTACCCTTGCCATAGAACGCCGCCAGCGGATCATTATCGCCGGGCAGCGCCTTGAACATGCCGTCACGGCCTTCGACGTAGGTGCGCCCGCCATCCGCAGCCACGGCGTTGACACCCAGCGAGTAGAACGGGTGGCCATCCGGCGTTACCAGGTACCAGCGCCCATCACGCTTCTCGGTTCGGAAAAAGCCCTTGGCCTCGAACGCCACCCCGTCCAGCAGCCCGCCATAGGTGTCCAAGGGCTGCTTGCCAAGCTCTGCCAGCCAGCCCTTGAGTTGCTGCTGTTCGCGCACATCGGCAGCCTTGAGCTGCTCGTCGCTGCCGATTTTTTCAGGCCATTGGCCACGCGTGGACTGGCCATAAGCGTCAATCAGCTCGTGGTAGGCCGCTTTGTAGGCCTGGTCGTCATCCTGAATACCCACTTTCTCGATCAGCAGGCTCTGCGCCACCTTGGGGTTGGGGATCGTCAGGCTGACAGAGGCCACTTGCTTGAGGTCTACCGCGCCCGCGCTACTGGTCAGCAGCAGGCGCTGGCCTGCATACGTCCACGGCATTGGCGGGCCAGCGCGCATACCCTGGCTCAACGGCGAGGTGGCCGTGAGCGGCACCATGACCGTCTGGGCCGGCCCGGCTGGCAGGTCAATGCGGCTGGTCAGCGTGCGGCCATCAGTGCCCAGCACGGTGACATCCACAGTCAGCGCCCAATCCATGGCGCTTTGCAGGCGCAAGGTCAGGAACTGCCCGGCCGACCAGTCCCAGGCACCACTCTGCGGGCTCAGGCGCAGGGTCGGCCGCTCGACTGGGTTGAACACCACGCGCCGCAGCACCTCCCCCCCGGCCGTTTGCTCTGCGTTGTACTGCGGCATGCCGGCATCTTCGGTCACCACATTGACCACCGAGGCCGGGCGCACGAAGCTGAACAGCGTCTGCTGCCCAGCCAGCAAGGGCGAGCTGAACAACAGGGCGAATACGACAGGCAGGGTACGGCGGACCATAGGGCTGGGGCTCTCCTTCAGGGCCCTCGTGAGCCCAAGACTGAGTGATGGACAACAAGCCGGAGCAGTGTGCTCCGGCCGTCAGGAAATCTCCCGCCGGAAGGGCGGCAGCGCATTGAGAATAGCCTTGCCGTAGCGCTGGGTGACCAAGCGCCGATCAAGCAAGGTGATGACGCCGCGATCTTGCTCGGTCCGCAGCAACCGGCCACAGGCCTGGATCAGCCGCAACGAAGCATCGGGCACGGCAATTTCCATGAACGGGTTGCCGCCACGGGCTTCGATCCACTCGGCCAGGGCCGCCTCGACCGGGTCGTCGGGCACGGCGAAGGGGATCTTGGCGATCACCACATGCTCGCAATAGGCACCGGGCAAATCGACACCTTCGGCAAAGCTGGCCAGGCCGAACAACACGCTGTGCTGGCCATCATCGACCCGCGCCTTGTGCTTGTTCAAGGTCTCCTGCTTGGACAGGTTGCCCTGGATCAGCACCAGCTTGCGCCAGTCCCGGTCCAGGCCGTCGAACACATCCTGCATCTGCTTGCGCGACGAGAACAGCACCAGCGCACCGCGGGCATCGTCGAGCATGTTGGGTAACTCGCGGATGATGGCGGCGGTGTGCGCCGCCGCATCACGTGGGTCGGCGCCCAGGTCGGGCACCCGCAGCAGGCCGGCATCGCCATGCACGAACGGGCTGGGGACCACGCAGGTAACGGCATCACGCGGCAGGCCCGAACGCATGCGGTAGCGGTCGAACTTGCCCAGGGCGGTGAGCGTGGCCGAGGTCACCAGCGCGCCGTGGGCGACACTCCACAGGCTGCGACGGAGCATTTCGGCGGCGAGAATGGGGCTGGCGTTGACTTCGATGTCGAACAACGCCCCACTTTCGGCCAGGGTCAGCCAACGCGCCATGGGCGGGCTGTCTTCGGGGTCTTCGGCGGTGAAGGCCGTCCACAGCTCCCAGTTGCCCTGTGCGCGGGTCACCAGGCTGCCGAACAGCGGGTACCATTCTTCGGCCTGGTGGCTGGCGATACCGATATTCACTTCACCGTCCATGCCTTCCTTCAGCAGGTCGGCCAGGCGAGTGAACAGGTCGTTGAGGCGGGCGAAGCCCTTTTTCAGTTCGATGCCCACCTCGCGGATCTGCTCCGGCACCACGCCCCCTTCGAAGCGATAGCGCGGGCGTTCACGGCCCTCGGTGTCTTCGCTGGGGCGGAAGTCGGCGACCTGTTCGCACAGGGTGAACATGAACTGCTGCTGGGTGCGGATCTCCCGTGCCAGCTCCGGCACCTGTTCGATCAGTTTGCCCAGGTCACCCGGCAACGGGTGCTGGGCCAGCAGCTTGGTGAGGTTCTTGGCGGTCTGCTCCAGCCAGTCGGCGGTGGAGCGCAGGCGCGAGTAATGCGCGAAGTGGCCAATGGCTTTGTCTGGCAGGTGGTGGCCTTCGTCGAACACGTACATGGTGTCGCGAGGGTCGGGCAACACCGCGCCGCCCCCCAGGGCCAGGTCAGCCAGGACCATGTCATGGTTGGTGACGATCACGTCGACCTTGCCCATGCCCTCGCGCGCTTTATAGAACACGCACTGCTGGAAGTTCGGGCAGTGGCGGCCGGTGCATTGGCTGTGATCGGTCGTCAGGCGTGCCCAGTCCTGGTCTTCCAGGGCTTCGGACCAGCTGTCGCGGTCGCCGTCCCAGCGGTTGCCCGCCAGTTTCTCGATCATGCTGTTGAACAGTTTCTGGCTGCGCTCGTCGACTTCGATGTGGAAGCCTTCTTCCTCGAACAACTGCGCAGTGGCCGATTGGGCGTGGCCTTCTTGCAGCAGCACATCGAGCTTGGACAGGCACAGGTAGCGGCCGCGCCCCTTGGCCAGGGCGAAGCTGAAATTCAGCCCGCTGCTGCGCATCAGGTCGGGCAGGTCCTTGAAGACGATCTGCTCTTGCAGGGCGACGGTCGCGGTGGCGATGACCAGGCGCTTGCCGGCAGCCTTGGCGGCCGGGATCGCGGCCAGCGCATAGGCAACCGTCTTGCCGGTACCGGTACCCGCCTCGACGGCGACAACGGCGGGCTCGCCGGCACGGCGGCCTTCATCGTCGCAGGCGATGTCGCCGAGCACCTTGGCCACTTCGGCGATCATCAGGCGCTGGCCGTAGCGCGGCTTGAGGCTCTTGGCTTCGAGAAAACGCGAGTAGGCGCCCTGGATGGTGGCTTTGAGTTCGTTGCTGATCATGGTCTGCAGGCGCCCGGAGGGCTGGATATATTTTCAGTGTTTCGCATGGGCGGCTATCATACCCCGCTATTGCCCTTTATGCCGCATGGAGATCCGGATGCTTGCCTTTGCCCTCCCCTACACACTGCATGTCCTGGCCGCGCTGGTCTGGGTCGGCGGCATGTTCTTCGCCTGGCTGGTGCTGCGCCCGGCAACGGTTGCAGCCCTCGACGGGCCTGCGCGCCTGCGGTTGTGGGTGGAAGTTTTCCGACGCTTCTTCAGATGGGTCTGGCTGGCTGTCGCGATCTTGGCGATCAGTGGTATCGGCATGTTGCACATGCGCTTCACAAGCTTCGAGACCGCGCCCAAGTACGTGCATGTGATGATCGGTGGCGGCATTGCCATGTTCGCCCTGTTCATGCGCATCCAGGCCTTGCTGCTGCCAGAGCTGAAAACAGCCGTGCAAGCCGAGGACTGGGCGACGGGGGCCGCGGTATTGGGAAGGATTCGACGGATGGTCGGCATCAACCTGCTGCTGGGCATCGCGGTAGTGGCAGTGGCCAGTTCGCGGTGGGTGCTGTAGGCGACGCGACCCTGGGCCGCGCCGCCCGCGCGGTTCAAAGGCGCTGCAGGATCAACTCACCCGAGGCACCGGCCAGGCCTGGCTGGCCCGGTTGCCCCGGCCGGCCGCTGGCACCGGCATCGGTGCGATAGACCAAACACCCTTTACTCGCCCCGCCTTTGCCTGCCTTGCCCGCTGTCCCGGCCTGGCCCGGGGCACCGCCATCCAGGCGCACCACAATGCGCGATTGAGCAAAGCCCTGCGGCACACTCAGGCGAATTCGCCCACCCGCCGCACCGTCATGCCCGTTGCCGCCATCATCGCCATTGGCACCGCGGCTGGCTTGGCCCCAGGTGCAGCCCCCGGCCTGGCCGTTGGCACCATCGAGGCCTGCATAACCCGGCGCGCCGGCGCCGCCTCGGGCATCGATCGACAGTTGCTCGGCCTCTAACGCATCCAGCTTCAAGTCCAGGCTTCGCCCGGAACGGGCCGCACGCTGGTAGGTGCCTGGCGCACCCGGGGCACTGATCTCGCTACCCTCACCCAGCCGGGCGCTGCGTGCTTCGATGCGCAGCGGGTGGTCAGCCGGGGCAATGGCGATACGCGCCTCACGCCCCAGTTGCAGGTGATCGACCTTCAACTCGGTAAGCGTGGCAGGCAAGAGCAACGTTGCCGAGTCGGCCACGCGCAGAGACTCAAGGTGCACGCTGGCCGACTTGCCGGGCAAGCGCAGCATGGAATTGGAAGCCACTTCAAGGCTTTCGGCCTGGGCCAAGGGCACGGCCAACACCGCCAGCAACAGCAGATTCAGATTACGCATTGCGCGGCGCCTCCTGCGCACGAGGAATGGACATGACATGGAAGATCCCCGTCAACAGGATCTGCAAGCGGTCGAACCAACGGTGGCTGCGCCCACGCAGGCTGGCGTTGAAGAACAACACCTCGAGCACATGCAGGCTCAGCAAGACAATGCCTGCCGCGTTGATCAGAAGATTGAATGGCAAGGGTTGCGGCATCAACAGATTGAACAGCGCCACGCCCCAGAAGATAACGGTCAGGACCTTACCCAGGCCCAAGATGAACTTCATAGCCCCGCCCCTCTACATTTATTGTTATGTCGAAGCGGCCCGTTCGAGCGAGCCGTGCGACCAACAGTACCTGTAATGCCAAGGCGTGCGCCAGAGGCCCTGCAGTGACGCTTGTCGGATCGAACTGCCCAGCAGCCTGCGCCCGCGCCACTGCTCCAGGCGCGGACGCTGGTGCTGGCCGTCACCGCTGGATCTTGATCTCGGTGCGACGGTTCATGGCGCGCCCATCGGCCGTGGCGTTGTCAGCCACTGGCTGGGTTTCACCGGCACCCACTATCGAGACGAAGCTGCTGCGCGGCACACCGCTCTCGACCAGGTAATCGGTCACCGAATGGGCACGGCGCTCGGACAGTTTCTGGTTGTAGGTGTCAGAACCCACGCTGTCGGTATGGCCGCTGACACTCAGGCGGGCACTCGGTGCTTCCTGTTTGAGGCGGGTGGCGATAGTGTTCAGCCGCTCTTTATCCTTGGCGGTCAGACGCGCAGAGTCGAACTCGAAGTGCACATCGCGGATGACGATGACTTCTTCCTTCTGCACCACGACTTCCTCGACCACCGCGACCGGTTCTGGCGGGCAGCCATTGGCGTCGACCTGCACACCGCGTGGGGTGCCGGGGCACTTGTCACGGCTGTCCGGCACGCCGTCACCATCCTCGTCGCCATCGCCATGGGCCCAGCAATAGCCCGCCGCCAGGCCACCGCCCAACAGCGCGCCCCAGCCAGCCCAGCTGGAACTCTCGATGGCACCCAAGGCGGCGCCGCCTACGCCCCCGACGGCAGCACACTTCGGCCAGTCGGTTTTTTGCAAACCTGCACAACCAGTCAACACACTGGTGAGCAGTACCAGGGGTATCGCTGTGCGTACTATGCTCATTTTCGTTGCTTCTCCTAGGGGAATCGGCATAAGGCCGATCTCTGGGAGTAAAGACCGCGCAATCCATCCCTGCCAGCAATAAGCCACGACACGGTCACATGCCGCTTTGCCCAGGCGCTGCGGCCCGTTAGTCTTGGATGACTTGAACGAGGATTGGCAATGACCGACGGTTTTTCCCAGCGCACGCCCCAGCAGGCCTTGGCGGCCCTGCTCGAGCGTTTTACCCCTCAACGCCTGTTGCTGGTAGGCACGCGCTTCCCTGCACTGGACGCCTTTGCCGAAGCACACCCGCAGGTGGCCATCGCAACGGCGGCACCCGGCCCGTTGCCGGCAGACCTTGCCGGTCAACGCTTTGACCTGGCGGTGCTGGTGGACTGCCTAGAGCACCTGCCCAAGCGTACCGGCCTGGAGCTGCTGGGGGGCATTCGTAACCTCAATGCCAGCCGGGTTGCGGTGCTGGCCGACCTCTCGGCCTGCGGCTGGCAAGACACCGACTTTTTCGCCCTGGCCCTGTCTGCCAGCGAAAAATTCCGTCGTGAAGAGCAGGTGTTGAGCCTCTTCACCTATGATCTACATGACTACAAGCAAGTCCCGGACTGGCTCAATGCGCGATTCTGGGCCAACCCTGAAAATTTTGGAAAGTACTGGTGGTGATGATGAGTGTCTCGGTCTGCCCTTGCGGCAGTGGCAACCTGCTCGACGCCTGCTGCGGGCACTACCATGCCGGAACCCCGGCGCCGGATGCCCAGACGCTGATGCGCTCGCGCTACAGCGCTTACGTGCTGGGCCTGATCGACTACCTGGTGAGCACCACCCTGCCGGCTCAACAAGCGGCGCTGGACCGCGCCGCGATGGCCAGCTGGAGCGCCCAGAGCACCTGGTTGGGGCTGGAGGTGGAAAGCGCAGAGGTGCTGGGTGGCCAACCCGAGCACGGTTTTGTCACCTTCACCGCGCGCTGGCACGATGAGGACGGCGATCACCAGCACCGCGAGCGCTCGGCGTTCGTCCAGCATGAGGGGCGCTGGTACTTCATCGACCCCACAGTTGGGCTGAAGGCCGGTCGCAACGACCCTTGCCCTTGCGCCAGCGGTCAGAAGTTCAAGAAATGCTGCGCCAGTTACGTGGCCAGCTGAGCATGATCGCCCAGGCCCGCGCACTGCTGCTCGGCGCCCTGCTGGCACTGCTGGCGGGCTGCGTCAGCTGGGGCGGTGACGACTGGCGCGAACCTGAGGTGCACCTGGTCAGGGTAGAAACGGTCAAGGCCAGGCTGCTTGAGCAGGAGTTCGTGCTGCATTTGCGTGTCGACAACCCGAATGACAGCCGCTTGTTCATCCGCAGCCTGGCGTATTCGATACGGCTCAACGACCTGCTGCTGGTGCAGGATGAGACCAGTGTGTGGCGCAGCGTCGGCGGCCATGCCCGGCGCACCTTCAAGATCACGGCGCGGACCAACCTGTGGCAGCACCTCAAGCCGCTGGCCAAGCTGCTTAAAAGCGAGCAACCGCTGCATTACACCTTGCAGGGCGAACTGGCCACCGGGTTGCTGTTCCACCGGGACCTGCACTTGTCGCGCAGTGGTGAGATAATCCCCGGTGATTTCATACCGGAGTAACCTTGCAATGACCCAGCAACCTCATGTTCATGGCCCTGACTGCAACCACGATCATGATCACCACCACGATCACGACCATGGCCATGTGCACGGCCCGCACTGCAACCACGGCCATCAGGAGCCTGTTCGTAACGCCCTGAAGGACGTTGGCCGCAACGATCCTTGCCCTTGCGGCAGCGAGAAGAAGTTCAAGAAGTGCCACGGCGCTTGATCGGCACGTTGTGCTGAGGGCCTGGTGTAGGGCTTTAGTGTGAGGGTGGCGTTGCGATCGAGCGCCGCCCGCGCGGCGCTTCGCAGCACAAGGCTGCTCCTACATCTGTTTCGGGCCAATTATTCCTGTGGCATGAGCACGCGGTCCCTTGGCGCCTGACACGGTATCGAGTCGAACAAACAAGGCGGTCGCGCGCCTCTCTCACAGGCTGTACTGGCCCGAAACAGATGTAGGAGCAGCCTTGTGCTGCGATGCGCCGCGCGGGCGGCGCTCGATCTTGAGAACACCACATCACTCAAGCCCACACCTGCCGCCCCTCGCCCATCGCCCCTCCCACATACCATTCGTAAATAAACCGCCTCAGCACCTTGCACCGCGCCTGCGTGCTCACTACCTTAGCGCCTTCCAAACCCCCGCCACGCCTTGCAGGAGCCCTTGTCATGGCCGCCCCCGCCTTACCTCCCTTCCGCCTGCGGTTCACGACCGCTGCCACGCTGCTCGGCATGCTCGGACTCGCCGGTTGCCAGATGGGCGGCTACCAGGACAGCGTGCCACCGACCACCGGCGTACAGCCGCTCAAAGGCCTGGCACAAAACGTCTCGGTACGGCGTAATGCCATGGGCGCGCCGTTGATCGAGAGCGGCAACTTCCATGACGCGCTGTTCAGCCTCGGTTACGTACACGCCGGGGATCGTATCGAGCAGATGGTCGCCATGCGCCTGCTCGCCCAAGGCCGCCTGGCCGAACTTGCCGGCAGCGATGCACTCGACATCGACCGCTTGATGCGCGCCGCCAACCTCAAGCAAAGCGCTGCCCAGCAATACGCCGACGCCTCGCCACGGCTCAAGCGCTTCTTCGAGGTCTACGCCCGCGGCGTCAACGCCTACCTGTTCCGCTACCGCGACAAGCTGCCCGCCAGCCTGGCCAGCAGCGGCCATCGCCCTGAGTACTGGAAGCCAGAAGACTCTGCGCTGATCTTCAGCCTGTACGCCTTCAGCCAATCGGTGAACCTGCAAGAAGAACTCAGTGCCCTGACCCTGGCGCAGAAGGTCGGCAGCGACAAGCTGGCCTGGCTGCTGCCCGGCGCACCGGACGAACCGTTGGCCGACAGCGAAGTGGACAAGCTCAAGGGCCTCAACCTTGCAAGCCAGTTACCCGGCTTGCCTGCCCTGGCGGCAGCCAGCCAAAAGCTCGCCGACCTCGACCTGCTCGGCAGCCCAGGCTCGGCCAACCTGGCCTTGGCAGGCCAACGCAGCCGCAGCGGCAAGAGCCTGCTGGCCAGCGACAGCCAGGCCGCCTGGGCGCTAAGCCCGGTGCAGATCCACACTGGCAAATACCAGGTCGCCGGCCTGTCGCTGCCGGGCCTGCCGATCGTGCTGGCCGGCTACAACGGCAAGATCGCCTGGAGCAGCAGCGCCGTGATGGCCGACAACCAGGACCTGTACCTGGAGCAACTGCGCCGCCAAGGCAACCAACTGAGCTACCTGGCCGACGGCAAATGGCTGCCAGCACGGGCACGCAGCGAAACCTTCTTCGTGCGTGGCCAACGCCCGCTGCGCGAGGTCATGTACGACACGCGCCACGGCACCCTGCTTGCCCAGCCGGCAAGCGCCAGCCTGGGCCTGGCTCTGAACCTGCCTCAATTCAAGGGCGACCGCAGCCTCGACGCGCTGTTCGACCTGACCCGCGCCAAGACCGTCGAACGGGCATTCGACAGCACCCGCGAAGTCGCCGCCGCGGCGCTCAACTTCGTCTTCGCCGAGCCAGAGCACATCGGCTGGCAAGTCAGCGGGCGCTACCCTAACCGCCGCGAAGGCCAGGGCCTGCTGCCTTCGCCCGGCTGGGACGGCCGTTACGACTGGGACGGTTACGCTGACCCGATGCTGCACCCTTACGATCAGGACCCGCCCGCTGGCTGGATCGGCCACGCCAACCAGCGCAGCCTGCCGCGCGGCTACGGCATGCAGTTGTCCAACACCTGGTACTACCCCGAGCGCGCCGAGCGCCTGGCCCAGTTGGCAGGCAACGGCCGTCACGACAGCCGCAGCCTGATGGCCCTGCAAAACGATCAAGTCACCCTGCTGGCCGACAAGCTCAAGCAGATGTTCGACGCTCCGGGCATGGCTCAACCACTCAAGCAAGCCATCGATGCCCTGCCACCCGCTCAGCGTGACAAGGCCCGCGACGCCTTGGCCCGGCTCAAGGCATTCGATGGCCGGCTGAGCCCGGTGTCGGCAGATGCCGCGCTGTACGAGCTGTTCCTTCAGGCCTTCGCCCGCGAAACCTTCCTCGACGACCTCGGGCCCGAATCCAGCCCTGCCTGGCAGGCGTTCGTCAGCAACGCGCGGCTCTCCTACTCGGCACAGGCCGACCACCTGCTGGGCCGCGAAGACAGCCCGTTCTGGGATGACCGCAGCACCCCGCAGAAAGAAGACAAACCGGTGATTCTCGCCCGCAGCCTGGCCGCTGCGGTGGACGCCGGCACTGCGCAACTCGGCGCCGACCGCCGCGCTTGGCAGTGGGGCAAGCTGCACCAGTACCGCTGGCCGGCACCGGCCTACCATGGCCTGGGTGACGCCCTCAGCCGTTCACCGCTGGCTGCCGGCGGCGACTTCAGTACCCTGGCCCTCACCCCCTACGCCTGGGGCAGTGACTTCGACACCCGCCTGCCAGCGTCGGCACGCATGGTCGTCGATTTCGGCCAGGCCGAACCGTTACAGGTGCTGACCAGCAGTGGCCAGTCCGGCAACTCGGCCAGCCCACACTACAGCGACGGGTTGGATGCCTGGTTCAAAGGGCGCTTCATGAGCCTGCCGCTGCAACCGCAGAACTTTGGGCGGGCCTATGGGAGCCAGCGGCTGACCTTGGTACCGGGTCGGTAAAGGGGATGGTGTGATGCCGTGAGTGCATGACGCCTCCCTTGTAGCGCCTGTGAGATCGAGCGCCGCCCGCGCGGCGCTTCGCAGCACAAGGCTGCTCCTACATCTGTTTCGGGCCAATTATTCCTGAGACGAGGGCACGCGACCTTCTTGGCGTAAACGTAAAAATGTAGGAGCAGCCTTGTGCTGCGAAGCGCCGCACGGGCGGCGCTCGATTTCACAGGCGCCACAACCCCCACGACGAACTCACTCGAACTTCCCATCGCCCACCGCGCTCCTAACTGGTAACCCACCACCGGCGCCCGTGCCATGGACCTCGTTATCGCCCGCCCCGAAGGCCTCTACTGCCCGCCCGGTGATTTCTACATCGACCCCTGGCGGCCGGTGGACCGTGCCATCATCACCCACGGCCACGGCGACCACGCCCGCACCGGCAATAACCACTACCTGAGCGCCGCGCCCGGCGCAGGCATCCTGCGCAGCCGACTGGGCCAGGACATCAACCTGCAAACCTTGGCCTACGGCGAGCGCATTCTCCACCACGGTGTCACCCTAAGCTTGCACCCCGCCGGCCATGTGCTGGGCTCGGCGCAAGTACGCCTGGAATACCAGGGCCAGGTTTGGGTCGCTTCGGGCGACTACAAAGTCGAACCCGATGGCACCTGCGCCCCCTTCGAGCCAGTGCGTTGCCACACCTTCATCACCGAGTCGACCTTCGGCCTCCCTATCTACCGCTGGCCCCGCCAGCCTGAGGTGTTCGCCGGTATCAACGCCTGGTGGCGCGCCAATTGCGCACAGGGCAAGGCCAGCGTGCTGTTCTGCTACGCCTTCGGCAAAGCGCAGCGCATTCTCCACGGGCTAGACGCGAGTATCGGGCCGATTCTGGTACACGGCGCGGTCGAGCCGTTGAACCGGGTGTACCGCGAAGCGGGTGTGCACCTGCCGGAGACTCGCTATGCCGGCGACATCCCGCGCAACGACCCGTTGATGCGCCAAGCCTTGGTCCTGGCCCCGCCCTCTGCCGGAGGCAGTAGCTGGATGCGGCGCTTCGGCGATTACAGCGATGCCTTCGCCAGCGGCTGGATGCTGCTGCGCGGCACACGCCGGCGGCGTGGCGTCGACCGCGGCTTCGTGCTGTCGGACCACGCCGACTGGCCGGGCCTGCTGTGGGCCATTGGCCAGACCGGCGCGGAGCGCGTGATGGTCACCCATGGTTCGGTCAATGTGCTGGTGCGCTACTTGAACGAACAGGGCCTGGATGCCCGCGCCTTCGCCACCGAATACGGCGACGAAGACGAGCCAGCGCCCTCGGAGCCCGAGGCATGAAAGCCTTCGCCGCACTGTACCTGCGCCTGGACGCGACCACCTCCAGCAACGCCAAGCTCGACGCCTTGCGCGACTACTTTGCCCAGGCGCCTGCCGAGGATGCGGCCTGGGCCGTGTACTTCCTGGCCGGCGGCCGCCCGCGGCAACTGGTGCCAACCCGTGTGTTGCGCGAACTGGCGACTGAGCTGGCAGAACTGCCTGAATGGCTGTTCGAAGAGAGCTATCAAGCCGTGGGCGACCTGGCCGAAACGATCTCGTTGCTGCTGCCCGAGAACAGCCATGGCAGCGACGAGGGGTTGGCCCACTGGGTCGAGACACACCTGCTGCCCCTTCGTGGCCTGCCGCCCGACGTGATCCGCCAGCGCCTGCCGCCGCTCTGGGCGCAGCTCGACCGGCCAAGCCTGATGCTGTGCCTGAAGCTGATCACCGGCAGCTTTCGCGTCGGCGTGTCCAAGCTATTGGTCACCCGCGCCCTGGCGCAACTGGCCGGCCTGGACGCCAAGCGCGTGGCCCAGCGCCTGGTCGGCTACACCGACATCAGCCACCGCCCTACCGCCGCCGGTTACCAGCAGTTGATCGCTGCCGAGTCGGCAGATGAACACCGCCAGCGTGGCGGTCAGCCCTATCCTTTTTTTCTGGCTCACCCGCTGCAGGCGCCCGTCGAGCAGTTTGACGCGCTGCTCGGCCCGCCGAGCGACTGGCAGATCGAATGGAAGTGGGATGGCATCCGCGCGCAGGTGGTCAAGCGTGACGGCCAGCTGTGGGTCTGGTCGCGTGGCGAAGAGCTCGTCACCGATCGCTTCCCCGAGCTGCACAGCCTGGCGCAAACGCTGCCGGACGGCGTCGTGCTCGATGGCGAGATCCTGGTGTGGAAACCAGGGGCCACGGACGATGCCCTGGCCGTGCAACCCTTCGCCCTGTTGCAGCAACGCCTTGGCCGCAAGACGCTTGGCAAGAAGCTGCTGGCCGACGCGCCCGTGGTGCTGCAGGCCTATGACCTGCTGGAATGGCAGGGCGAGGATTGGCGCAACCAGGCGCAGCACGTACGTCGTCAGCAGTTGCAACGCCTGGTAGCGGATTACCCCCTGGCGCCCGTGCTGCTGTCGCCCTTGCTCGAAGGGCAAACCTGGGCCGAGCTGGCCGAACAGCGCGAGCAGTCACGCAGCCTGGGCGTGGAAGGGCTGATGCTCAAGCAGCGCGAGGCCTTGTATGGCGTGGGGCGCACCAAAGACATGGGCACCTGGTGGAAGTGGAAAATCGACCCCTTCAGCGTCGATGCCGTGTTGATCTACGCCCAGCGTGGCCACGGCCGCCGCGCCAGCCTCTACAGCGACTACACCTTCGCCGTCTGGGACGCGCCGCCCGGCACGGCCGGGCGGGCATTGGTGCCCTTCGCCAAGGCGTATTCTGGGCTGAGCGACGAAGAGATGCGCAAGGTTGACGCGATCATCCGCAAAACCACCGTGGAAACGTTCGGCCCGGTGCGCAGCGTGACCCCAACCTTGGTGTTCGAACTAGGTTTCGAAGGCATTGCCCTGTCCAAACGCCATAAAAGCGGCATCGCCGTGCGCTTTCCACGCATGCTGCGCTGGCGCCTGGACAAACCGGTCGAAGAAGCCGACGACCTCGCCACGCTGCAGGCACTGCTGATCTGACAGCGCCTAATTCGCACAGGCGCAGACGCAAAAATTATGCTTCTATCTTTGTGCCGACCCGTGTCGCAGACCGTATTCGCCACGTAGCCAGGACTACCATGCACCATTCGACCCACGACCTGCTTTCTCCCGTACCGGGCATTTCACGCCAACTGCACAGTTTTCACTTTGGCCCACGCGGTGGCGGCAAGGTGTACATCCAGGCCTCGCTGCATGCCGACGAACTGCCCGGCATGCTGGTGGCCTGGCACCTCAAGCGCAGGCTGGCCGAGCTGGAACAACAGGGCCGTCTGCAGCGGGAAATTATCCTGGTGCCGGTGGCCAACCCGGTCGGTCTCGAACAGGTGCTGCTGGACGCCCCGCTGGGGCGCTTCGAACTGCAGAGTGGCGAGAATTTCAATCGCAACTTCGTCGATCTGTCCGATTCCATCGGCGATCAGATCGAAGAGCACCTGACCCAGGACGCCGCACACAACGTCGCCTTGATCCGCGAATACCTGCGCCGCGGGCTAGACGCCCACCCCGCACGCACCCCACTCCAGGCCCAACGCCTGATCTTGCAACGCCTGGCTTGCGACGCCGACCTGATACTCGACCTGCACTGCGACTTCGAAGCCGTCGAGCACCTGTACACGACGCCCGATGCCTGGCCACAGATCGAGCCACTGGCCCGCTACCTGGGCGCCCAGGCCAGCCTGCTCGCCACCGATTCAGGCGGGCAATCGTTCGATGAATGCTTCAGCCTGGTCTGGTGGCAGTTG
The DNA here is from genome assembly GCF_024748985.1 of Pseudomonas sp. B21-031. Taxonomy (NCBI): domain Bacteria; kingdom Pseudomonadati; phylum Pseudomonadota; class Gammaproteobacteria; order Pseudomonadales; family Pseudomonadaceae; genus Pseudomonas; species Pseudomonas sp. B21-031. Next base: position 4,713,584 of record NZ_CP087181.1, read on the forward strand.
CAGCAACGCTTCGGCAAGCGTTTCCCGATTCCGCTGGGCTGTTGCTCGGTCACTGTCGAATTGCGCGGGCAGGCGGATGTGAGCCATGACTTGGCCAGCAAGGACTGCCAGGCAATCCTCGACTTCCTGACCCACAACGGCGTCATAGAAGGCACCTGCGCCCCCCTTCCTCCACTGCCCCGCGCGGCCACGCCTCTGGCGGCCGTAGAGCCCGTGTCGACGCCGCTTGGCGGGTTGCTGGTGTACCACGCGCGCCCAGGCCAGCACCTGCAAGCCGACCAGTTGATCGCCGAAGTCATCGACCCGCTCAACGACCGGGTGACTGCGGTGCGCAACAGCCAACCCGGCCTGCTGTACGCCCGTAGCGTGCGCCGCATGGCGACGGCAGGCATGGTCATCGCCCACGTGGCGGGCGAGCAGGTGTGCCGCAGCGGCTACCTGTTGGGTAATTGATCCGGTAAAACCAATGCCCCTGGCGGGCGGTCAGTAGAAGCACAGCCTTCGAAGGATCACCCGCCCCATGGCCGCCTCCACCGACCTCGCCAACGCCTGGTTCGCCCTGCGCGGCTGGAAACCCTTCGCCTTTCAGCGCCGTGTCTGGGCGGCCGTCGAACGCGGCGAGTCCGGGCTGTTGCACGCCAGTACCGGTGCCGGCAAAACCTACGCCGTCTGGCTGGCGGCCTTGCGCGCGTTCGCCGTTGCCAGCTCAACCCGCCAGCCGGCCCCCTTGCAGGTTCTGTGGGTGACGCCCATGCGCGCCTTGGCCGCCGACACCGCGCGTGCCTTGCAAGCGCCGCTCGATGAACTGGGCCTGAATTGGAGCGTGGGCGTGCGCAGTGGCGACACTGGCAGCGCCGAACGCGCGCGACAGGCCCGGCGCCTGCCCAGTGTGTTGATTACTACCCCCGAAAGCCTGACCCTGCTGTTGACCCGAGCACAGGCCCGTGACGACTTCGCCAACCTGCGCCTGGTGGTGGTGGATGAATGGCACGAGCTGCTGGGCAACAAGCGTGGCGTGCAATTGCAACTGGCCCTGGCACGCCTGCGCCACTGGCACCCGCCGCTGCTGACCTGGGGGCTTTCGGCCACCCTTGGCAACTTGCAGCACGCACGCGACGTACTGTTGCCAGGCGATGGGTTGCTGGTGCAAGGCCGGCAAGACAAGCAACTGCAGGTCGATACCCTGCTGCCCGACGCGATCGAGCGGTTCCCCTGGGCAGGGCACATGGGCTTGAAAATGCTCGATCAGGTCAGCCGGGAGCTCGACAGCAGCCCCAGCAGCCTGGTCTTCACCAACACCCGCGCCCAGGCCGAACTGTGGTACCAGGCGCTGCTCGAGGCACGCCCCGACTGGGCCGGCCTGATTGCCCTGCACCACGCCTCGTTGGCCCGCGACACCCGCGACTGGGTCGAGCGAAACTTGAAGCAAGGGGCGCTGAAAGCCGTCATCTGCACTTCCAGCCTGGACCTGGGCGTGGATTTCCTGCCCGTTGAGCGGGTGTTGCAGATCGGCTCGGCCAAAGGCATCGCCCGCCTGCTGCAGCGCGCCGGTCGCTCCGGGCACGCACCGGGGCGCCCCTCGCGGGTAACCTTGGTGCCCACCCACAGCCTGGAACTGGTGGAGGCCGCTGCGGCCCGGCATGCCCTGCTCGCCGGGCAGATCGAAGCCCGGCGCTCGCCACAACTGTGCATGGATGTGCTGGTGCAACACCTGGTCAGCATGGCCTTGGGCAGTGGCTTTCGCCCCGAGCAGTTGCTGACCGAAGTACGCAGCACCTGGGCCTTCCGGGCGTTGCGCGACAGCCAGTGGCAGTGGGCGCTGGACTTCGTCTGCCACGGCGGCAACTCGCTCAGCGCCTACCCTGACTACCAACGTGTCGAGCCCCACGCCGACGGGGTTTGGCGGGTTGCCAGCGAGCGCCTGGCACGGCGCCACCGCATGGGCATCGGCACCATCGTCAGCGAGGCCAGCCTGCAGCTCAAGTACTGGAGCAAAGGCGGCGGTGGCAAGTCGCTGGGCAGTGTCGAGGAAGCGTTCATCGCCCGCCTGCGGCCCGGTGATAGCCTGGTCTTCGCAGGGCGCGTGCTGGAACTGGTGCGTGTCGAGAACATGACCGCCTACGTCCGCCGCAGCACCTCGCGCAAGGCCGCCGTGGCCCGCTGGAATGGCGGGCGCATGCCGCTGTCCAGCGAATTGGCTGACGCACTGGTCGAACAACTCGATGCCGCCGCCCACCAGCGTTACGAAGGCCCGGAAATGCGCGCCGTGCAGCCATTGCTGGCCTTGCAAGCAAGCTGGTCTGCACTGCCGACTACCCGTACGCTGCTGGCCGAAACGTTAAAATCACGCCAAGGCTCGCACCTTTTTCTGTACCCGTTCGCCGGGCGCATGGCCAACCTCGGCTTGGCCAACCTGATTGCCTGGCGGGTCAGCCAGGTGCAACCGCTTTCGGTCTCAATCGCCGTCAGTGACTATGGCTTTGAGTTGCTCAGCCCAAGCGCCGTGGACTGGGCCACGCATTTGCCCAGCGCGCTCTCGACCGAGCACCTGCTAGAGGATGTACTGGCCAGCCTGAACGCAGGCGAGATGGCGCTAAGGCGCTTTCGCGAGATTGCCCAGATCGCCGGCCTGGTGTTTGGCGGCTACCCAGCGGCGCAAAAGAGCACCCGGCAGATCCAGGCCTCGAGCGGGCTGTTCTACGAGGTGTTTCGCAAGCACGATGCCGACAACCTGCTGCTGGGCCAGGCACGGGACGAAGTATTGCGCGAAGAATTGGAAATAGAGCGGCTGCACCGGCAGTTGGCGAAGCTGGGCCAACTGCAGCTGGACCTGCGTGAATTACGCCGCCCAGGGCCGCTGGCCTTTACCTTACTGGTGGAAGGCATGCGCGAAACCTTGAGCACAGAAAAACTCGCAGACCGCATTGCGCGGATGGTCGCAGACCTGGAAAAAGTGGCGGATAACAACGCATGAATGATCACCTGGCCATCGAGCACTGCGGCGAAACCCTGTGGTTACTGCCGGACAAAGCGCTGTACTGGCCTGCCCGCCGGGCCCTGCTGGTCGCGGATCTGCATATCGGCAAAGCCGCCAGCTATCGCGCCCTGCATCAGCCCGTGCCACGGGGCACCACCGAGGCCACCTTGGCGCGCCTGGACCACCTGCTCACCAACCATGAGTGCCAGATGCTGATCATTTTGGGCGATTTCCTGCATGCCAAAACCGCGCGCGCACCGGCAACGCTGGCCAAGCTGCAAACATGGCGGGAACGGCATACCGGACTGCGCATCGTGCTGGTGCTTGGCAACCATGATCGCCACGCGGGCGACCCACCGCAGTCGCTGGGCATCGAGGTGGTCGAAGGGCCATGGCTATTGGCACCTTTCGCCTTGCAGCACGAGCCCGTCGCTCACCCCCAGCACCCGGTGCTGGCGGGCCACGTCCACCCGGTGTTCATGTTGCAAGGGCGGGCCAGACAACGGCTGCGCCTGCCCTGCTTCATGATGGGTGACACGATCAGCTTGCTACCGGCCTTCGGTGAATTTACCGGAGGCTGGCGCGTGTACCCCGACGCCGAAAACCGCGTGTTTCTGGCCGGCGCCGGGCGTGTATGGGCGCTTTAAAGCAGCGCCCACTCAGGCGACGGGCGCGGGAGGTGGTTCGTCGGGCAAGGTCGGCTCACCGGGCTCCATGGGCTGCGTTTCGCCCGGCTCCGGTGGTTGTGGGGAATCGGGATCAGGCTGGTGGGGCACGCCGCCCGCCTGCATCGGCAGCGGGTGCGCCAGCAGTGACCATGGCAACATACCGACCTGGTTAGGCTGCAGGCCAGCCAGCTTGGCACTGATTGCGGGATGGAGTTTCATAGGCAGCTCCTGACGAGAGCCGACACGCATCATGCACATCGGCAGGTTACCCGTTGGAGTACCAAATGCGCGGGGAATTCCCCGCGCTCGTCGGCTCAGGTGCGTGGCAGGGTGACGCCACGCTGGCCCTGGTACTTGCCGCCGCGGTCCTTGTACGACACTTCGCACTCTTCGTCGGACTCGAGGAAGAGCATCTGCGCCACACCCTCGTTGGCATAGATTTTTGCCGGCAAGGTGGTGGTGTTGGAGAATTCCAGGGTCACGTGGCCTTCCCACTCGGGTTCAAGCGGGGTGACGTTGACGATGATGCCGCAGCGCGCATAGGTGCTTTTGCCCAGGCAGATGGTCAGCACGTTGCGTGGGATGCGGAAGTACTCCACTGTGCGGGCCAGGGCGAAGGAGTTTGGCGGGATGATGCAGACGTCGCTCTTGACGTCGACGAAGCTGCCGGCGTCGAAGTTTTTCGGGTCGACGGTGGCCGAATTGATGTTGGTAAACACCTTGAATTCGTCGGCGCAGCGTACGTCGTAGCCGTAGCTGGAGACGCCGAAAGAGATGACTCGGCTGTCCTGCTCGCCGCGCACCTGGCGCTCGACGAACGGTTCGATCATGCCGTGTTCCTGCGCCATGCGGCGAATCCACTTGTCCGATTTGATGCTCATGGCGGGGGGTGTCCTGAAGAGTTGCGAGGTGAAAATCGTGAGGCGCATCTTACCGGTCCCGGCGCCCTCTTCAAAGTTCCATCCTGCATTCTTGCTACAATCCCCGCCAGGCGGGGCCTACAGCTGCCACCGATCTGAATTTCAGTAAAGCGGCTTCTGGCCATTGGCAGGTTGCGGAAAGTGGGTTAAGGTGACGCCACTGTGCTGCACGTGACACCGAGAATCTCTAGTTTGACGCACGATCCTGATCGGCCCATATCTGAATTTTCTGCTCTCTTTGCACTCAGTCCCGGGCAGGGTTTTTCCTGACCGTAATCAACTTTGTCCAAGGAGACAGAAACATGTCCAATCGCCAAAACGGTGTTGTTAAGTGGTTCAACGACGAGAAAGGCTACGGCTTCATCACCCCTCAGTCGGGTGACGACCTGTTCGTGCACTTCAAAGCCATCCAAGCTGACGGCTTCAAGACCCTGAAAGAAGGCCAGGCTGTTACTTTCGTCGCTACCCGCGGCCAGAAAGGCATGCAGGCTGAAGAAGTTCAGATCGCCTAAGTCGATCTCAGCTTTCTAGCTTTCAAAAAAACCCGCCTTCTGGCGGGTTTTTTTATGCCTGGCTGAAACCCGTGCTGGCATTTTCGCGGGTAAACCCGCTCCTACAGGCCTGTGGTGTACCTGTAGGAGCGGGTATCTCAGGTCAATCCTCGCTGATGGTAATGCTCGGCATCGCCGGTGCTGCGGCTTCCTGCAGCACGATCCGCGCACCGACCTGGCGGGCCAGTTCCTGGTACACCATGGCGATCTGGCTTTCCGGCTCGGCAATTGCCGTCGGCTTGCCACTGTCAGCCTGTTCGCGGATCAGCATCGACAGCGGCAGCGAGGCCAGCAGGTCGACGCCGTACTGGGCTGCCAGCTTCTCACCGCCGCCTTCGCCGAACAGGTGCTCGGCATGGCCGCAGTTGGAGCAGATGTGCACGGCCATGTTCTCGACCACGCCCAGCACCGGGATATTGACCTTGCGGAACATTTCCACGCCCTTTTTGGCGTCCAGCAGGGCGAGGTCCTGCGGGGTGGTGACGATCACCGAGCCCGCCACCGGCACTTTCTGCGCCAGGGTCAGCTGAATGTCGCCGGTGCCTGGCGGCATGTCGATCACCAGGTAATCCAGGTCATCCCAGGCGGTCTGGGTCACCAGCTGCAACAGCGCACCCGACACCATCGGGCCACGCCACACCATCGGCGTGTTGTCGTCGGTGAGAAACGCCATGGACATGACTTCTACACCGTGCGCCTTGATCGGCACAAACCACTTCTGCTCGCGAATCTGAGGGCGGGTGCCTTCTGCGATGCCGAACATCACGCCCTGGCTGGGGCCATAGATATCCGCATCGAGAATACCGACCCGGGCGCCTTCACGGGCCAGGGCCAAAGCCAGGTTGGCAGCAGTGGTCGACTTGCCGACGCCACCCTTGCCCGAGGCCACGGCGATGATGTTCTTGACGTTGGCCATGGCGGGCACCTGGGCCTGGGCCTTGTGCGCGACGACCACGCAGTCGATCGACACCTGGACGCTGCTGACGCCGTCAAGGTTGCCGATCGCGGTCTGCAGCACCTGAGCCCAACCGTTCTTGAACAACCCAGCGGCATACCCCAGTTGCAACTGCACACTGACCTGCCCGCCCTGGATATCCACGGCGCGCACGCAGCCGGCGCTGACCGGATCCTGGTTCAGGTAGGGGTCGGTGTACTGGCGAAGCACGCCTTCGACGGCGGCACGGGTGACGGCACTCATGGAGACTCCCATTGGCAAACTGAATGTAAAACAGGCGCCTATCCTAACCCGTCAATCGTCAGCAGGTGCGTCTGTGGGGTGAAATATCTTCGCCAGCCCTTTATAGTGGCCGATCACCCTCATTTTTACCCCGTAGCCAGATAAGTAGCCGAGCCACCATGTCCGAGCCACGTCAGATTCTCGTCACCAGCGCCCTGCCCTATGCCAATGGATCAATCCACCTTGGCCATATGCTCGAGTACATCCAGACAGACATGTGGGTCCGCTTCCAGAAACTACGCGGCAACCAGTGCATCTATGTCTGCGCCGATGACGCCCACGGTTCGGCCATCATGCTGCGCGCCGAGAAGGAAGGCATTACTCCCGAGCAGTTGATCGCCAATGTCCAGGCCGAGCACAGCGGCGACTTTGCCGACTTCCTGGTGGATTTCGACAACTTCCACTCGACCCACAGCGAAGAGAACCGCGAGCTGTCCAGCCTGATCTACACGCGCCTGCGTGACGCTGGCCACATTGCCACCCGTTCGGTAACCCAGTACTTCGACCCCGAAAAGGGCATGTTCCTGGCCGACCGTTTCATCAAGGGCACCTGCCCCAAGTGCGCGGCCGAAGACCAGTACGGCGACAACTGCGAGAAGTGCGGCGCAACCTACGCCCCGACCGAGCTGAAGAACCCCAAGTCGGCCATCTCCGGTGCCACCCCGGTATTGCGTGACTCCCAGCACTTCTTCTTCAAGCTGCCTGATTTCCAGGCCATGCTGCAGCAGTGGACCCGTAGCGGCACCTTGCAGGATGCCGTCGCCAACAAGCTCGCCGAGTGGCTGGACTCGGGCCTGCAAGAGTGGGACATCTCCCGCGATGCGCCGTATTTCGGCTTCGAGATCCCGGGCGAGCCGGGCAAATATTTCTACGTCTGGCTGGACGCGCCAATCGGCTACATGGCCAGCTTCAAGAACCTCTGCGCGCGCCGCCCAGAGCTGGATTTCGATGCCTTCTGGAAGGAAGACTCCAGCGCCGAGCTGTACCACTTCATCGGCAAGGACATCGTCAACTTCCACGCCCTGTTCTGGCCAGCGATGCTCGAAGGCGCGGGCTTCCGCAAGCCAACTGCGGTCAACGTGCACGGCTACCTGACCGTCAACGGCGCCAAGATGTCCAAGTCGCGCGGCACCTTCATCAAGGCCCGTACCTACCTGGATCACCTGCAGCCGGAATACCTGCGTTACTACTACGCGGCCAAACTGGGCCGTGGCGTCGATGACCTCGACCTGAACCTGGAAGACTTCGTGCAGAAGGTCAACTCCGACCTGGTCGGCAAGGTGGTCAACATCGCCAGCCGTTGCGCCGGCTTCATTCACAAAGGCAACGACGGCGTGATGGTGGCCGGTGATGCCGCACCCGAGCTGACCGAGGCCTTCCTGGCTGCCGCGCCGTCCATCGCCGAAGCCTATGAGAGCCGTGACTTCGCCCGCGCGATGCGTGAAATCATGGCCCTGGCCGACCGCGCCAACGCCTGGATCGCCGACAAGGCGCCCTGGTCGCTGGCCAAGCAGGAAGGCAAGCAGGACGAAGTCCAGGCCATCTGCGCCCAGGGCATCAACCTGTTCCGCCAGTTGGTGATCTTCCTCAAGCCGGTCCTGCCGGTGCTGGCTGCCGACGCCGAGGCCTTCCTCAATGTCGCGCCGCTGACCTGGAACGACCACCAGTCGCGCCTGGAAAACCACAGCTTGAATGCCTTCAAGGCACTGATGAGCCGTATCGAACCCGCCAAGGTCGAAGCCATGGTCGCTGCCAGCAAAGAAGACCTGCTGGCCGCCGAAGCCCAGGCGCCGGCCGGCAATGGCGAACTGGCCAAGGACCCACTGTCGGCGGAAATCGAATTCGATACCTTTGCCGCCGTCGACCTGCGCGTGGCCCTGATCGTCAAGGCCGAGGCCGTACCCGGTGCCGACAAGCTGCTGCAACTGACGCTGGACATCGGTGACGAGCGCCGCAACGTGTTTTCCGGCATCAAGTCGGCCTACCCCGACCCGTCCAAGCTGGAAGGCCGCCTGACCATGATGGTCGCCAACCTCAAACCTCGGAAAATGCGCTTTGGCGTGTCGGAAGGCATGGTCATGGCTGCCGGCCCTGGCGGTGAAGAAATTTACCTGCTCAGCCCGGACAGCGGCGCCAAGCCAGGCCAACGCATCAAGTAAGCCCCCAGCCCCGGCCTCTGTGCCGGGGCTGTTCCATCACCCGCTGAATGCCGGACAATCGACCCGATTCCCGGCTATCGTCATGTCATGAGTGACTACCTTCTGGTCCTGATCAGTGCCACGCTGATCAATCACCTGTGCCTGCAGCAACAGCCGATATCTCGGCTGCGCGTGCATGTGCTCGGCTTGGCCTGCGCCTTGTCCGTGGCACTCGCCATGATCGGCGCTCACCTGTTCAAGTGGCTGGTGCTCGACCCTTGGCAGCTCCACGACCTGAGCCTGTTCCTGTTGCTGCCCTGGTTGGCCTTGCTGACCTACGGCGTGCCATGGGCACTGGCCAGGCTACGTGCCGACTGGCCTGTGCCTGACCTGCCTGCAGTGCTGCTGAGCAACGTCGCTGTGCTGGGGCTGGCGCTGGAGGAGGCAGGCGCTGGCACGGCCTGGCTTGCGACGCTGAGCAAAGGCCTGCTGGCCGGAGTGGGCTTGTGGCTTGCGCTGGCCCTGTTCGCGGACCTGCGCCAGCGCAGCGCCCATGCCGACATACCTGTTGCCCTGCGTGGCCTGCCAATCGAATTGCTCGGTGTGGGCATCATGGCCATGGCATTTTCCGGTTTGAACGGACTTTTTGCGCAATGACGCCGATCAAGGCAAAGCCTGACCCACGCCTGCGTACCAGCATGGGCCTGGTGCTACTGGCCTGTGCCCCCGGTTTGCTAGCGCTGCTGTGGATGCAGAGCTGGGGACTGCTGTGCAAGCTGCTGCTGTGTGCCAGTGCAGCGTTGCTCTGCGAAGCGCTGCTATTGGCCCTGCGCCGCCAACCTGTAGGTGCGACGCTGAGCGACGGCAGTGCGCTGGTCACTGCGGTGTTGCTGGCGGCCGCCCTTCCTGCGCTGGCCCCTTGGTGGCTGCCCATGGTCGCCGCTGGGGTGGCGATCGGGTTTGGCAAACAGGCCTTCGGCGGTGTCGGCCGCAACGTGTTCAACCCGGCTATGGTGGGCTACGCCTTCGTACTGCTGAGTTTCCCATTGCAGATGAACCATTGGCCAGGGCACGCGCCGGGGTTGCTCGAGAGCCTGCAACAGGTAGTGGGCGGCGGCGAGCACATCGATGCCTGGGCACAACCGACAATACTCGACGGCCTGCGCCACAACCGCAGCCTGACCATCGATGAACTGTTCGCCAGCCACCCAGGGTTCGGCAGCATCGGTGGGCGCGGCAGCGAATGGGTCAACTTGGCGTTTCTGCTGGGCGGGTTGTTTCTGCTACAGCGCAAAGTGTTCAGCTGGCACGCGCCCGCGGGTTTGCTGGCGGGCCTGTTGTTGCTCAGCCTGCTGGGCTGGAACGGCTCAGGCTCCGATTCCAACGGTTCTCCCTTGCTGCACCTGTTCTCTGGCTCGACCATGCTGGCGGCTTTTTTCATTGCCACTGAACCTGTCTCCAGCCCCAAAAGCGAGTGGGCCAAGCTGCTGTTCGGCTTTGGCACAGGCCTGCTGATCTACCTGATCCGCACCTGGGGCAGTTACCCCGATGGCACGGCGTTCGCCATCCTGCTGATGAACCTCATGGTCCCCAGCCTTGAACGGCTGGCCTTGCGCCGCCAAGAGGCAGCCCGATGAAGCGCCTCGCGCAGGCAGCAGTGCTGCTGGTGACTGCAGCGCTGGCCTTGTCGATGACGCTGATCTGGCGCTCGTGGACCACACCCACCATCGGCGAAGCTGAAAAACAGCTGCAGAGCCGCCAGCGGCTGGCAGTGCTCCCCGAGGCCAGTTACGACAATCACCCATTGGATATCCCCCTGCCAACGCCCGACGCACAACTTGCGCACAGCCGCATCGTGGCAGCCTACCGGGCAACGTTGGCGGGCACACCCTCAGCAGTCATCCTGGTCACCCAGGCCCAGGGCTATGCTGGGCCGATCGTCTTGACCATCGCCATCACGCCTGACGGGCGCCTGTTGGGCAGCCAGGTGGTCGAGCAGCAAGAAAGCCCCGGGCTCGGCGGGCGCCTTGCCGACCCGCAGGTGCACTGGCTGACGCAGTTTGCCAATCGCAGCCTGGGTGATCACTGGGCACTGAAGCGCGACCAGGGTGACTTCGACCAATTGGCAGGCGCAACAGTGACCTCCCGGGCAGTGATCGAGGCGCTGCAAGATGCCCTGCGCTATTTCGATGAGCATCGTCGCGCATTCCTCGAGGTCCCACCCCATGAATAGGGACTACCTGCTGGTCACCGCCCTCGCCCCGCTGCTAGGGGTGACACAAACGCTGCCCATGGCGGCTGTCATGGGCGGGTGCGCGGTGTTGATGGCTTGCCTGCATCAAGCCTTGCTGATGCCGTTGCGCAGCCACCTGCATGGCGCGGCCTACGTGCTGGCAAGCCTGCTGATACTCGCTGGCCTGGCCAGCTGCCTGCAATTGGCCCTGCGTGCCTGGCTGTTGCCCATGGCGCTGCTATTGGGCCCGTACCCGGCACTGATGTGCCTGACGTGCCTGGCAGTGGACCGGCTGCTACCGGATGCAGGCCGCTGGCGATCATTGCTGCTGCACCTGGGTGGCCTGCTGGCCGCTTACCTGCTACTCGGCGCCTGTCGCCAAGGGCTGGCCGAAGGGCTGGGGGTGCACCTTGCCAGCCTCGCCCCGGGCGCACTGCTACTGCTCGGACTGCTGTTGGCCCTGTACAATCACCTGCGTCCGGGCCCTGCCCACCCACGTCGTCAAGGAAAGCCCTGAGTCCATGAATGCCGCAAAACGCCTGGAGATCTTTCGCAGGCTGCACGAAGACAACCCTGACCCGAAAACGGAACTGGCCTACACCACCCCGTTTGAGTTGCTTGTCGCCGTGACCCTTTCAGCGCAATCCACCGACGTAGGCGTCAACAAGGCCACAGCAAGGCTGTTCCCGGTCGCCAATACCCCGGAGGCAATCTACGCCCTCGGCGTCGAAGGGCTGAGCGAATACATCAAGACCATCGGGCTCTACAACAGCAAAGCCAAGAACGTGATCGAAGCCTGCCGGCTTTTGATCGAGCGCCATGGCAGCCAGGTGCCAGAAACCCGAGAAGCGCTGGAAGCGCTGCCCGGCGTGGGGCGCAAAACGGCCAACGTGGTACTCAACACGGCATTCCGGCAGCCGACCATGGCGGTGGACACGCATATTTTCCGGGTCAGTAACCGCACCGGCATCGCACCCGGTAAAACCGTGCTGGAAGTCGAGAAGAAGCTGATCAAGTTCGTACCCAAGCCCTACCTGCTCGATGCCCATCACTGGCTCATCCTTCATGGGCGCTATGTATGCCAGGCGCGAAAGCCCCGCTGTGGGAGCTGCCGAATCGAGGACCTGTGCGAATACAAGCACAAGACGTCTGACGATTGAGCCGATAGTTAAAAACCCCCCTGCGCGATTGAAAAAATCTTTTTTACCAGCGTCAGCTTTCTGGTTATAAGGACGGCCAATGGCCCCTTGGCTTGGAGCGACTCATGAGTGCTGATAAAGACGACCTGTCAATCGAAGATGATTTTGTTGCCGCGGATGATGAAGCGGAGCCCCAGGTAGAGACTGCAAAGACCAACCTCAGTAAACGTCGCACCATCGACAACCTGCTGGAAGAGCGACGCCTGCAGAAGCAACTGGCCGACTTCGACTACGACTTATAAACCCTTGCAAAGCCTCCCACCGGGAGGCTTTGCAGCGCAGCGGTCAGTTCAACCCGTGGCGCTGGGCCAGCTCGATCAGGTCTACCAGCGACCGGGCGTTGAGCTTGAGCAACAAGCGGGACTTGTAGGTGCTGACAGTCTTGTTGCTGAGGAACATGCTGTCGGCAATTTCCTTGTTCGAGCGCCCGCGCGACAGCTGCTGCAAAACCGTCATTTCCCGGGCCGAGAGACGGTTGACCATGTCCGTCTCGCTGCCACCGCTGCCCCTGCCTCGCGAGGCATGCAAGGCCTGATTAGGGAAATAGCTGTAGCCTGACAACACCGCCTTGATGGCGCTTAGCAGCTCGGTCAGCTCCTGCTGCTTGCACACATACCCCGCCGCCCCCGCCTGCATGCAACGCATCGAGAAGTTCCCAGGCACCTGGGAGGTCAGCACCAGCACCTTGCTGCCTGGGCTGAATGCCGCCATACGGGCGATGACCTCGAGGCCATCGAGCTTGGGAATCCCGATATCCAGCACCACGATATCCGGGAGGTGCTCACGCGTCAGTTGCAAGGCGGCCACGCCGTTATCGGTTTCCGCAACGACGTCATACCCATGCCGCTCCATCAGCATGCGCACGGCCAGGCGTATGACCGGATGGTCATCCACGATAAGGACTTTATTCATGTGATATCCATTCATTCATTATTTTTGCTGTGGCACGCCACGATAACCGACAGAACGCTTCATGGCGCGACGATTTGTCAATGAAACTCATGAATAGACGAGCCCTACAACACTTACAGAAATTTCCTACACAAAACCTTGCAGCACGCTAATCGTGAGTGTTCATGTCTCGCAAGAAACGTAGCACTGACCCAATCGACTGAACCAGTTGAAAACAAACTTCCGCGCGAAGAATATTCCACTTTAAATGCGCGAAACAATCAGGCACCCCCTGTTCTGGCGACAACGCTCAGTCAGGAAACACTACAGTCTTTAGTTGAGCGTAACAGTACGGTAATGATGAGCAAAACCGCAGGAGACAGCCATTATGCCCGACGTACAACCTGTCGCCCCGCTGACGATCATTGCTATCTTCGCGGGGATCATCGAAGCATCCGCCCTTGCAACACTGCCGTTCCTCAGCGAATCCAGCCAGAGTCTCTATACCTGGTTTCTGGTCGGTTTTCCGTTTTTCCTTACAGCACTGTTCTTTCTAACGTTGAACTTCAATTACAAGTCGTTCTATAACCCCGCCCTAAAAAAAGTTAAAACCGACACCCCAGATACTGAATTGCTCGAACCCGTGACCGTTATCTTTTCCGGCCCCGATGCACAACAACGGCTGGAACAGCATATCCTCGTGGCACTCGCACACGCGCCGGCATCAACACGCACTTGGCACTTCCTTAATCTGGACAAACGCCAATGCGCACGCCTGTCTATCAGTGCGCTTGAGGAGGATGTCGTCAATCGCAGGGTGTGAAGGCCATTGGCATAACGCCGCAAAAAAAAACCCCGGCCTAAGCCGGGGTTCGTGCAACGCTTGCCAGTACTTAGAGCAGCGAACGGCCCTTGTTGGCGGCAATGCGCATGCGCAGAGCATTGAGCTTGATGAAGCCCGCAGCATCGGCCTGGTTGTAGGCGCCGCCGTCTTCTTCGAAGGTCGCGATGTTGGCATCGAACAGCGAGTCGTCCGACTTGCGGCCGACAACGGTGACATTGCCCTTGTACAGCTTCAGGCGTACCACGCCATTCACGTTGACCTGCGAAGCGTCGATCATCTGCTGCAGCATCACGCGCTCTGGGCTCCACCAGTAACCGGTGTAGATCAGGCTGGCATACTTCGGCATCAGCTCATCTTTCAGGTGAGCGACTTCGCGGTCCAGGGTGATCGACTCGATCGCACGGTGGGCGCGCAGCATGATGGTGCCGCCTGGGGTCTCGTAGCAGCCACGCGACTTCATGCCGACGTAACGGTTCTCGACGATGTCCAGACGGCCAATGCCGTTGGCACCACCGATGCGGTTCAGGTCAGCCAGGACGGTAGCCGGGGACTTCTCGACACCATCGATGGCAACGATGTCACCGTTGCGGTAGGTCAGTTCGATGTAGGTCGCCTGGTCCGGGGCGTTCTCCGGGGAGACGCTCCAGCGCCACATGTCTTCCTCGTGCTCGGTCCAGGTATCTTCCAGGACACCGCCTTCGTAGGAGATGTGCAGCAGGTTGGCGTCCATCGAGTACGGCGATTTCTTCTTGCCATGACGCTCGATCGGGATGCCGTGCTTCTCGGCGTAGTCCATCAGCTTCTCGCGGGACAGCAGGTCCCACTCACGCCATGGGGCGATGACCTTGACGCCCGGCTTGAGCGCGTAGGCACCCAGCTCGAAACGTACCTGGTCGTTGCCTTTGCCGGTTGCGCCGTGGGAAATGGCGTCGGCGCCGGTTTCGTTGGCGATTTCGATCAGGCGCTTGGCGATCAGCGGACGGGCGATGGAGGTACCCAGCAGGTACTCGCCTTCGTAGACGGTGTTGGCGCGGAACATCGGGAATACGAAGTCACGCACGAATTCTTCGCGCAGGTCGTCGATGTAGATCTCTTTCACACCCATTGCCTGTGCCTTGGCACGGGCCGGCTCGACCTCTTCGCCCTGACCCAGGTCAGCGGTGAAGGTCACCACTTCGCAGTTGTAGGTATCCTGCAGCCACTTGAGAATCACCGAAGTATCAAGGCCGCCGGAATACGCCAGTACGACCTTATTTACGTCCGCCATGCCATCACTCCACGGGGTTGTACGGAAAGGGGTCGATTCTAACGGCGTTATGGAAAAATTTACAGTGGGGCGACAGCTTCTGACGACAAAGCGACAGTAATTGTCGAGGGCGCGACGTTGCCTGAATGGTGCTTGAGAGGTGTAGCGCCTATCAGATAGAGCGCCGCCCGCGCGGCGCTTCGCAGCACAAGGCTGCTCCTACAGTTGTTTCGGGCCAGTCACGCCTGTGAAGGCGGCGCGCGACCGCCTTGTTGGTCCGACTCAATATCGCGCCATGCGCCAGGGGGCCGCGCGCCAATGCTCCAGGAATAACTGGCCCGAAACAGATGTGGGAGCAGCCTTGTGCTGCGAAGCGCCGCGCGGGCGGCGCTCGATCTCACAGGCGCTGAATAGGTTGTGGCGAACCCCGAAGCAATCACTTGCCATGCCCCACGACCTCAGGGTAGCTTCGCCCCCGGCGCCACGGCAGCCGGGCTAGCTGGCGCCGGAGCAGCAGCTGGCACTGTTTGCTCAACCGGCTTCTCCACCGGTTTCTCAACCTCCGCAACCCGGCCCAGCTCGATACTCACCCGCCGATTGCGGGCCCGGTTAGCGGCATTGTTGTTCTTCGCCAATGGGTAACGCTCGCCATGGAAGCGCACGGTGATTTGCGCTTCGGGCACGCCATGGGCCTTGAAGTAGTCCGCCACTGCCACTGCCCTGCGGCGCGACAGATCACGGTTGGTCAGGCGGTTTCCGCTGTTGTCGGAGTGCCCGTCGAGCTCGATGTGGTTAACCGTGGGGTCGGCCTTCATGTAATCCAGCACAACGTCCAATCGTGCCCGAGCCGAATCGTCCAGGTCGATGCCGCCCCCCGGGAAGCCTACCTGCGTCTGTCTCACCTGGTCATAATTCATCGGCAGCAACTTGCTGGCGCAGGCCTGGTAGTCGCTGTAGGCCTTGGCGAAACTCACCGGCAGTACCCGCACCTCCATTGCCCGCCCCGCCTCACCGGTGTAGTTGCGCACCACCGTGCTGCGGCCATCGAGCAAACCATTGATCAGTCGGCCCGCCTGCCCCTGAGACGAGCTGAACAGCACGCCGCTACGCGCCATCCGCACCACACCCAGGTTGATATCACCACGCCCCGGCTGCCAGGGCGCAGCTGCGGCCAGCAACGTGGCAGCCCCAGCCCCCAGCGCATTACTGTGCGAACGCAGCTGGAACACCGGCAGTTCACCGGCCCGGCGCACGAATTCGCCACTGCCAAAGCCGTCGATCGGCTGGATCAGGCGGCACTCGAACTGGTCGCCCTCGACTTGCCAGGCAATGTTCTCCATGCGCGTCTGGAAAGTCAGTGCACCGGCCGGCAGGCTGGCGAACAGGGTCAACAGGGCTAGGTAACGCTGGCGCACGGGCGGCTCCACAAATTCTGACGGCTTACCTGCAGGGTATCGGACGCCACCCGAAAAACTTGATAGCCGTGCTCGGCCCAGGGTTTTCCGGTAGCATTGGGCCTTGAGTTCGACCCGCCTGGAATCCCCAATGTCCGATCGCCTGACCCTCCTGCGTCCCGACGACTGGCACATCCATCTGCGCGATGGTGCCGTCCTGCCCCATACCGTTGGCGATGTGGCGCGTACCTTCGCCCGTGCCATCATCATGCCCAACCTCGTACCGCCGGTGCGCAATGCCGTCGAAGCTGGCGCCTACCGTGAGCGCATCCTTGCCGCGCGCCCGGCCGGCAGCCGCTTCGAACCGTTGATGGTGCTTTACCTCACCGACCGCACCAGCCCCGAGGACATCCGCGCGGCCAAGGCCAGCGGTATCGTGTACGCCGCCAAACTGTACCCGGCCGGCGCCACGACTAACTCCGATTCAGGCGTGACCAGCATCGACAATATCTTCCCCGCTATCGAAGCGCTGGCCGAAGTTGGCATGCCGCTGTTGGTGCACGGTGAAGTGACCCGCAGCGAGATTGACGTGTTCGATCGCGAGAAGCGCTTCATCGACGAGCACATGCGCCGCGTGGTCGAACGCTTCCCGACGCTCAAAGTGGTGTTCGAACACATCACCACCAGCGATGCCGCGCAGTTCGTCACCGAGGCCTCGGCCAACGTCGGTGCCACCATTACCGCCCAGCACCTGCTGTACAACCGCAACCACATGCTGGTTGGCGGCATTCGCCCGCACTTCTATTGCCTGCCGATCCTCAAGCGCAACACCCACCAGGTGGCGCTGCTGGATGCTGCCACCAGTGGCAGCCCGAAGTTCTTCCTCGGCACCGACTCGGCCCCTCATGCCCGTCACGCCAAAGAAGCCGCTTGCGGTTGCGCGGGCTGCTACACCGCGTACGCGGCCATCGAGATGTACGCCGAAGCGTTCGAGCAGCGTAACGCGCTGGACAAACTCGAAGGCTTTGCCAGCTTGCACGGCCCGGCCTTCTATGGCCTGCCGGCGAACACCGACACCATCACCCTGGTCCGCGAAGAGTGGACTGCCCCTGAAAGCCTGCCGTTTGGCGAGCAGACCGTGGTACCGCTGCGCGCCGGCGAGAAGCTGCGCTGGCGCCTGCTGGAGGAAAACGCGTGAGCGAAGACCTCTACGAAGACGATCAGGACGGCCAGGCCGGCAGCGGCTCGCGTCACCCGATGGCTGAGCGCTTCCGTGGCTACCTGCCAGTGGTGGTGGATGTCGAGACCGGCGGTTTCAACAGCGCCACCGATGCCTTGCTGGAAATCGCCGCCGTCACCATCGGCATGGACGAGAAAGGCTTCCTGTTCCCCGAACACACCTACTTCCACCGGGTAGAGCCGTTCGAAGGCGCCAATATCGAGGCTGCCGCACTGGAGTTCACCGGCATCAAGCTGGACCACCCGCTGCGCATGGCAGTGAGTGAAGAAAGCGCGCTGACCGATATCTTCCGCGGCGTGCGCAAGGCGCTCAAGGCCAACGGCTGCAAGCGCGCAATCCTGGTCGGCCACAACAGCAGCTTCGACCTGGGCTTCCTCAATGCCGCGGTCAACCGCAACGACCTCAAGCGCAACCCCTTCCACCCGTTCTCCAGCTTCGACACCGCCACCCTCGCGGGCCTGGCGTATGGCCAGACCGTGCTGGCGCGGGCCTGCCAGAGTGCCGACATCGACTTTGACGGGCGTGAGGCGCATTCGGCGCGTTACGACACCGAGAAGACGGCTGAGCTGTTCTGCGGCATCGTCAACCGCTGGAAAGAAATGGGCGGCTGGCGCGATTTCAACGACTGAGTTGAATGCCTCATCGCAGGCAAGCCGGCTCCCACAGGATTACCACAGGCTTGAATAGTGTGGGGTACCTGTGGGAGCTGGCTTGCCAGCGATGAGAGCAGAACAGAAACTGGAAGACTCAAATTCCAGACACAAAAAAACCGGCCACCAGGGCCGGTTTTTTTATGCGCTTGGCAATTACAGCTTGCCAGCGTTCTCGCTCAGGTATGCAGCAACGCCTTCTGGCGAAGCGTTCATGCCTTTGTCGCCTTTCTTCCAGTTGGCAGGGCAGACTTCGCCGTGCTCTTCGTGGAATTGCAGGGCGTCAACCAGACGCAGCAGCTCGTCCATGTTACGGCCCAGTGGCAGGTCGTTGATGATCTGCGAACGGACAACACCGTTGGTGTCGATCAGGAAGGCACCACGGAAGGCCACGCCACCTTCGGACTCGACGTCGTAGGCTTTGCAGATTTCGTGGGTCATGTCGGCAGCCAGGGTGTACTTCACCTGGCCGATACCGCCGTTGTTGACCGGGGTGTTACGCCAGGCGTTGTGAGTGAAGTGCGAGTCGATCGAAACGCCGATCACTTCAACGTTGCGAGCCTGGAAGTCTGGGATGCGGTTGTCCAGGGCGATCAGCTCGGACGGGCAGACGAAGGTGAAGTCCAGCGGGTAGAAGAACACCAGGCCGTACTTGCCCTTGATGGCCGAGGCCAGGTTGAAGCTGTCGACGATTTCGCCAGTGCCCAGTACAGCGGGAACGGTGAAGTCGGGGGCTTGTTTACCAACGAGTACGCTCATTGTTATCTCCTGATGAGGGTGAAAAACCGTTTGCCGGGCCAGACGGGCTTGCCCGACATCCAACAAAGGCCGACCATCATACACGGCTTCTCATGACAGACCGAATCCAACCGCCGGTCGCTCAAGCACGCACCTCTTAGAAAGACTTTTGACAAGCATTCTCATTACCATTAAGCTCCAGACCATCTCAACCAGCGATGGTCCGACTTTATGTATGTGTGTCTTTGTGTCGGCGTGACCGACGGACAGATCCGCGATGCGATCTATGACGGATGCTGCAGCTACAAGGAAGTTCGAGCCGCGACCAACGTCGCTAGCCAATGCGGTAAATGTGCCTGCCTTGCCAAGCAAGTGGTCCGCGAGACCTTGACCGATCTTCAGGTTAGCCAGGCTGCCCTGCCCTATCCGGTAGAATTTACCGCCGCTTAAACCCCCTATTTTGAAGAACCGGACCTAGCGTCCGGTTTTTTTATGCCTGCAATTCAATAACTTAGCACTCCAACGCGCTTCACAAACATTCTTATTCCTATTCATTTTCACTTATTATTCAATAACTTAGGTTTGACAGCCCTAAGTATCAGGCTCAAACTTCTCTGCATTGGCACACTTCTACAGGGCAGGAACCCGTCATGAAAGGCGACGTAAGCGTCATCCAGCATCTCAACAAGATCCTCGGAAACGAGCTGGTCGCGATCAACCAGTACTTCCTGCACGCACGCATGTACGAAGATTGGGGCCTGAACAAACTCGGCAAGCACGAGTACAAGGAATCCATCGACGAGATGAAGCACGCTGACAAATTGATCAAGCGTATTCTCTTCCTCGAAGGCATACCGAACGTGCAGGACCTGGGCAAGCTGCTGATCGGCGAGCACACCAAAGAAATGCTCGAGTGCGACCTGAAGATCGAACAAAAAGGCCTGATCGACCTGAAAGCCGCCATTGCTCACTGCGAAACCGTTGGCGACTTCGGCTCGCGTGAAATGCTCGAAGACATCCTCGAGTCCGAGGAAGAGCACATCGATTGGCTGGAAACCCAGCTGAGCCTGATCGACAAGATCAGCATCGAGAACTACCTGCAGTCGCAGATGGGCGAAGAGTAAAATCCCGCCCATAAAAAAACCCGCCATGAGCGGGTTTTTTTATGGGCGTTCGAGGATCAGGCTTCAGAAGCCTTCGCCTTGGCAGCAGCATCCTTGATCAGGGTTTGCAGCTCACCGTTTTCAAACATTTCCAGCATGATGTCGCTACCGCCGACCAGCTCGCCTGCCACCCACAGCTGCGGGAAGGTTGGCCAGTTGGCGTACTTGGGCAGGTTGGCGCGGATTTCCGGGTTCTGCAGGATGTCGACGTAGGCGAACTTCTCGCCACAACCCATCACAGCCTGCGATGCCTTGGCCGAGAACCCGCACTGCGGGGCATTCGGCGAGCCTTTCATGTAAAGCAGAATGGTGTTGTTGGCAATCTGCTCTTTGATCGTTTCGATGATATCCATGGAACACCTCGTCTGAACTTTCCGACTCGATGGTCGGCACGGTGACGCATTGTATCGGAAAGCCGAGCGGTATGCTCGGCCTTGCCGTTGCTCAGGCGGCCTCGACGTGCACGGGCACGCCATTGAGGGCGGCATTGCCCGACACCTGATCGCGCAAGCGCTCATCGGTGAGGTCATTGGCACTGACCCCGGGTTGCCCCTGGGCGACCTGCAGGTGTACGCCCTGGCGAGCATGGCCGTAGCCGTGTGGCAGGCTGACCACGCCCGGCATCATGTCGGTACACGCCTGCACTTCAACCTCAAGGGTGCCGGTACGCGAACGTATGCGCACGCGCTGGCCATCCTGCAATTGCCGTTGCAGCAGGTCATCAGGGTGCATCAACAGCTGATGGCGCGGCTTGCCTTTGACCAGCCGGTGGAAGTTGTGCATCCATGAGTTGTTGCTGCGCACATGGCGGCGGCCAATCAACAACAGCGCCCCAGCGGCCAACGGTGCCTGCCGGGCAAGCCTGGCCAAGTCGTCGAGCAGCACCTGAGGGGCCGCTTCGATGGCCTGGCTGGCGGTGCGCAGGCGCGCTTGCAGATTGGCGCCTAGCGGCCCCAGATCGAGCCCGTGGGGGTGTCGATCCAGTGTTTCGATCGAGAGTTTCCAGGCCGATTCATCCCCATAACGCCCCTTGCGCAAAGCCCAGTCGATCATCTGCGCCGGGGGCAGGGTCGGCTTGAGCGCCAATGCCGCACGCTCGGCAAAGGCCTTAGCCAGGCCAACGAAGATCTCCCAATCGTGCAACGCGCCTTCTGGCTTGGCGAGGATCGCGCGGTTGAAGCGCGTCACGTTGCGTACCGCCAGCAAGTTGAAGGTGCTGTCGTAGTGGTCGTTCTCCAGCGCCGACGTGGAAGGGAGGATCAAATCGGCATGGCGGGTGCTCTCGTTGATGTAGAGGTCGATGCTGAGCATGAACTCGAGCCCCTCCAGCGCCTCGTCCAGCTGTCGACCATTGGGCGTGGACAGCACCGGGTTGCCCGCCACGGTCACCAGCGCCCGTACCTGGCCGTCACCGGGCGTGAGCATTTCTTCGGCGAGTGCAGCCACCGGCAGCTCGCCAGCGTACTCCGGCAGCCCCGAAACCCGGCTTTGCCAGGCATTGAAGTGCCCACCCGACGTACTCGCCACCAAGTCGACTGCAGGCTCGGTACACAGGGCGCCGCCCACCCGATCCAGGTTGCCGGTGACCAGGTTGATCAGTTGCACCAGCCAGTGGCACACGGTGCCGAAGGCCTGGGTCGATACGCCCATGCGGCCATAGCAAACGGCCTTGTCGGCAGCCGCAAAATCACGCGCCAGCTGGCGAATATCGCTGGCGGCAATGCCGCACAGCGGGCTCATGGCTTCGGCGGTGAGCGGGGCGATCGCGCTGCGCACCTGATCAAGGCCATTGACCGGCACGTGCGACGCACGGGTCAGGCCTTCGTCAAACAGGGTATTGAGCAGGCCACTGAGTAATGCTGCATCGCCGCCGGGGCGGATAAACACGTGGCGGTCAGCCATGGCCGCCGTTTCGCTGCGCCGCGGGTCCACTACCACCAGTTGACCGCCCCGGGCACGCAGGGCCTTCAGGCGCTTCTCCACATCTGGCACGGTCATGATGCTGCCATTGGAGGCCAACGGGTTACCGCCCAGAATCAACATGAAGTCGGTGTGATCGATGTCCGGGATCGGTAACAACAGTCCGTGGCCGTACATCAGGTGGCTGGTCAGGTGCTGGGGCAACTGGTCCACCGAGGTGGCCGAGAACCGGTTGCGGGTCTTCAACAAGCCGAGGAAATAGTTGCTGTGGGTCATCAGCCCGTAGTTGTGCACGCTGGGGTTGCCTTGATACACCGCCACCGCATTGCGGCCATGCGCCTGCTGGATGGCCCACAGTTTGTCGGCCGCCAGGGCGAAGGCCTCGTCCCAGCCGATCGCCTGCCAGCGTTCGCCAACCCGACGGTGCGGCTGACGGAGGCGGTCAGGGTCGTTCTGGATGTCTTGCAAGGCCACCGCCTTGGGGCAGATATGGCCACGGCTGAACGGGTCATCGGGGTCGCCCTTGATCGAGCTGATCAGCGCCCGGCCATCGTCTTCATGGCTGACTTCGATGTTCAGCCCGCAAATGGCTTCGCACAGGTGACAGGCACGGTGATGCAGGGTCTTGGTCATGGCCGCCTCTGCGTTGTGATGGGTCTGATCACGACTATGCGCCGGGCCCACGGCCCTCGCCAGCGCGCTTTGCGCTGTGAATTCCCCGACATCAGGCAAACGATTCGCGACACGCATTTGCCAAATTGCGGGCAAGCCGTGTACAACCTCTGTAGCAAATAAAAAACAGCGCACGCTCAAGGGGTAACGACACCCTTTGCAACAGAGCTGCTGTTTCCCCTCTTGGTTTCAGGCGACATTTAATTATAGTATTGCGCCTTTCCCTATTTCGTCCGCCCCGTGCGGCTTACGCCGCAGGTCACTCCCGTTGTCAAAAAAAACCATACGGTCGACCTGCATACCGTTGCAGATAAGGTAGTCAAACATGAGCGCTAGGCACTTTCTCTCCCTGCTGGACTTCACCACCGACGAATTGCTCGGGGTGATCCGCCGCGGCATCGAGCTGAAGGACCTGCGCAAGCGAAGCGTGCTGTTCGAGCCGCTGAAAAACCGCGTGCTGGGCATGATCTTCGAAAAGTCCTCGACCCGGACCCGCGTGTCGTTCGAGGCAGGCATGATCCAGCTCGGCGGCCAGGCCATCTTCCTGTCACCCCGCGACACCCAGCTGGGCCGCGGCGAGCCGATCAGCGACAGCGCCATCGTGCTGTCGAGCATGGTCGACGTGGTGATGATCCGCACCCACGCCCACAGCACCCTCACCGAGTTCGCCGCCAACTCGCGCGTACCCGTTATCAACGGCCTGTCCGATGAGTCGCACCCGTGCCAGCTGCTGGCCGACATGCAGACATTCGTCGAACACCGTGGCTCGATCCAGGGCAAGACCGTGGCGTGGATCGGTGATGGCTTCAACATGTGCAACTCTTATATCGAAGCCGCCCAGCAGTTCGATTTCCAGCTGCGCATCGCCTGCCCCGAAGGCTACGACCCGGACCCACGCTTCATGGCGCTGGGCGGTGATCGTGTGCAGATCATCCGCGACCCGAAGGAAGCCGTACGCGGCGCGCACCTGGTGACCACCGATGTCTGGACTTCCATGGGCCAGGAGGAGGAAACTGCACGCCGCCTGGCGCATTTCGCGCCTTACCAGGTCACCCGCGAACTGCTCGACCTGGCGGCACCCGACGCCCTGTTCATGCACTGCCTGCCCGCCCACCGTGGTGAGGAAATCAGCCATGACCTGCTCGACGACCCTCGTTCGGTCGCCTGGGACCAGGCTGAAAACCGCCTGCATGCACAGAAGGCCCTTCTCGAATTCCTTGTAGAACCGGCTTACCACCACGCATGAGTCAACCCCTACTGCTCAACCTGCGCAACCTCGCCTGCGGCTACGGCGACCAGCGCATCGTCCAGAACCTCAACCTGCACCTGAACGCAGGCGACATTGGTTGCCTGCTGGGTTCATCCGGTTGCGGCAAGACCACCACCCTGCGCGCCATCGCCGGTTTCGAGCCTATCCATGAAGGCGAGATCCAACTGGCGGGCGAGGTCATTTCCCGCGCTGGCTTCACCCTGGCCCCGGAAAAACGCCGCATCGGCATGGTGTTTCAGGACTACGCCCTGTTCCCGCACCTGACCGTGGCCCATAACATCGCCTTCGGCATCGCCAAGCACCCGCGCCAGGGTGAGGTGGTCGAAGAGATGCTCGAGCTGGTCAAGCTGGGCGGCTTGGGCGGTCGCTATCCGCACGAGCTGTCCGGTGGGCAGCAGCAACGGGTCGCCCTGGCCCGCGCGCTGGCGCCAGAGCCTCAGTTACTGCTGCTCGACGAGCCGTTTTCCAACCTCGACGTGGAACTGCGCCGCCGCTTGAGCCATGAGGTGCGCGACATCCTCAAGAGCCGGGGGACCAGCGCCATTCTGGTGACCCACGACCAAGAGGAAGCGTTTGCCGTCAGCGACCAGGTGGGTGTGTTCAAGGAAGGTCGCCTGGAGCAGTGGGATACGCCTTACAACCTCTACCACGAGCCGCAGACGCCGTTCGTGGCCAGCTTCATTGGCCAGGGTTACTTCATCCGTGGCCAGATGAGCAGCCACGAGGCAGTCAATACCGAACTTGGCGAACTGCGGGGCAACCGCGCCTATATCATGGCGCCAGGCAGCTCGGTGGATGTGCTGCTGCGCCCTGACGATATCGTGTATGCGCCAGACAGCCTGCTGCGGGCCAGTATCGTGGGCAAGAGCTTCCTGGGGGCATCGACCCTGTATCGCCTGCAACTGCCTACCGGTAGCCAGCTGGAGGCGATCTTCCCAAGCCATATCGATCATCAGGTCGGTGAGGATGTAGGAATTGCCGTGGCGGCTGATCACCTGGTGCTGTTCCCGGTGCCGGGCAGTGTCGCGGCGCAGTTGCCACGGCAGGAAAATGGCGTTCGCCGCTACAGTTCGGCGACCTGATTCTCTATTCAGGGGCTGCTGCGCAGCGGCCCCTGCGATTTCAACCCCTGCCAATACCGGCAAACGTGCCCTGGGTGTGTTCAGCCAGCACCGCCGCCGCCAACTCCACCTCCAGCCCGCGCCGCCCGGCGCTGACATGGATGGTTGCAAAGTTCTGCGCCGAATCATCAATAAAGGTGCGCAAGCGCTTCTTCTGGCCTAACGGGCTGATGCCACCGACCAAGTACCCCGTAGCCCGCTGGGCCGCGGCCGGGTCGGCCATCTCGCACTTCTTCACCCCCGCCGCATGGGCCAGTGCCTTGAGGTCCAAGGTGCCCACCACCGGCACCACGGCCACCAGCAACTCACCTTTCTCACTGCTCGCCAGCAAGGTCTTGAACACGTGCTGCGGATCGAGCCCGAGCTTTTCCGCTGCCTCCAAACCATAGGATGCCGATTTAGGGTCGTGCTCATAACTGTGCACACGATGCTCGGCGCGGGCTTTTTTCAACAGGTCTAGGGCGGGGGTCATGCGCAGGCTCCGGTCAGGGATAAGTCGGCGGCTACTTTAGGACATATCCCACATCCCAGCCAGTTCGGAGCCTACGCGCCTGTCTAGCGTGCGGTTTCGCGACCCCACACTACGTCCAAAACGTGACTGACCGTTCACTTTCGACCTTTGACATAAGCGTTTCTTGTCTATATTTTTTCGTTTCTGAAGAAATGGTGCACATTTAAGGTGCATTTCCTGTATCTGCCTGGGGTCAATGGGGATCGACTCCGGGCTTTGCTGTCGAGCGCCACGCGCCTCACAACAAAAAAAACGAGGTCATACATGACGACTGCTCTACGCGAACCCACCTTGTCCAGCCAATGCCTGGCCGAATTTCTTGGCACCGCCCTGCTCATCTTTTTCGGCACCGGTTGCGTCGCCGCGCTCAAAGTCGCGGGTGCCAGCTTCGGCCTGTGGGAAATCAGCATTATCTGGGGCGTCGGCGTGAGCATGGCGATCTACTTCACCGCCGGTGTTTCCGGCGCGCACCTGAACCCGGCCGTGAGTATCGCCCTCACCCTGTTCGCCGGCTTCGACAAGCGCAAACTGCCGTTCTACATGCTGGCCCAGGTATGCGGCGCCTTCTGCGGCGCCGCGTTGGTCTACACCTTGTACAGCAACCTGTTCTTCGATTTCGAACAAGCCCACGCCATGCTGCGAGGCAGCAGCGAAAGCCTGGAGCTGGCGTCGGTGTTCTCCACCTACCCGCACCCCTCGCTGTCCACTGGCCAGGCATTCCTGGTGGAAGTGGTCATCACCGCCATCCTCATGGCCGTGATCATGGCCCTGACCGACGACAACAATGGCCTGCCCCGTGGCGCCGTGGCGCCGCTGCTCATCGGCCTGCTGATTGCCGTGATCGGCAGCGCCATGGGGCCGCTGACAGGGTTTGCGATGAACCCAGCCCGCGATTTCGGGCCAAAATTGATGACCTTCCTGGCCGGTTGGGGCGAAATCGCCTTCACTGGCGGACGGGACATTCCTTATTTCCTGGTACCGGTGTTCGCACCGATCCTTGGCGCATGCCTGGGCGCCGCAGCGTATCGCGGCCTGATCGCCCGCAACCTGCCAGTAGCGCCAACCGCAAGCGCTGAGACAAACGACAATCGCCAGGGCGATACTCAAGTCAACTGATGTGGCCTCACGCCCAAGCCCTGACTTCCCATTTTTGCAAGGCCTACGACCATGACAGACACCCTGGATAAGAACTACATCATCGCCCTGGACCAGGGCACCACCAGTTCGCGGGCCATCATTTTCGACCGCGACGCCAATGTGGTCGGCACCTCCCAGCGCGAATTCGCCCAGCATTATCCGCAGGCAGGCTGGGTCGAACACGACCCGATGGAGATTTTCGCCACCCAGAGCGCCACCTTGGTCGAGGCCCTCGCCCAGGCGGGCATCAGCCACGCCCAGGTCGCTGCGCTGGGCATTACCAACCAGCGTGAAACCACGGTGGTGTGGGACAAGGAAACCGGCCGCCCGGTGTACAACGCCATCGTCTGGCAGTGCCGCCGCAGCACCGAAATCTGCGCGCAGCTCAAGCGTGACGGCCATGAAGACTACATTCGCAAGTCCACCGGCCTGGTCACCGACCCGTACTTCTCCGGCACCAAGCTCAAGTGGATCCTCGACAATGTCGAAGGCGTCCGTGAGCGCGCCGAACGTGGCGAGCTGTTGTTCGGTACCGTCGACACTTGGCTGATCTGGAAATTCTCCGGCGGCAAGGTGCACGTCACCGACTACACCAACGCGTCGCGCACGCTGATGTTCAATATTCACACACTGGAATGGGACGAAAAACTGCTGAAAATCCTCGGCATCCCACGCCAGATGCTGCCCGAGGTTCGCCCCTCCTCCGAAGTTTACGGCCACACCAAGAGCGGCATTGCCATCGCCGGTATCGCTGGCGACCAGCAGTCTGCGCTGTTCGGCCAGATGTGCGTCGAGCCCGGCCAGGCCAAGAACACCTACGGCACCGGCTGCTTCCTGCTGATGAACACCGGTGACAAGGCCGTCAACTCGTCCCATGGCCTGCTCACCACCATCGCCTGCGGCCCGCGGGGTGAAGTGGCCTATGCACTGGAGGGCGCCGTGTTCAATGGTGGCTCTACCGTGCAGTGGCTGCGTGACGAGCTGAAGATCGTCAACGACGCACTCGATACCGAGTACTTCGCCAGCAAGGTCAAAGACAGCAACGGCGTGTACCTGGTGCCCGCCTTCACAGGCCTGGGCGCCCCCTATTGGGACCCTTATGCCCGTGGCGCCCTGTTCGGCCTGACGCGCGGGGTGAAGGTCGACCACATCATTCGTGCAGCGCTGGAATCGATCGCCTACCAGACCCGTGACGTACTGGACGCCATGCAACAGGATTGCGGTTATCGCCTGTCCGAATTGCGCGTGGATGGCGGTGCGGTGGCCAACAACTTCCTCATGCAGTTCCAGGCCGACATCCTTGGCACCTGCGTGGAGCGCCCGAAAATGCGCGAGACCACAGCCCTCGGCGCCGCCTACCTGGCAGGCCTGGCCTGTGGCTTCTGGAGCAGCCTGGACGAGTTGCGCGACAAGGCGATCATTGAGCGCGAGTTCAGCCCGCAATTGGACGAGACGCAGAAAGAGCAGCTTTACGCCGGGTGGCTGAAGGCCGTCGACCGTACCCGTGACTGGGAAGATCACGAAGCCTGATCCGGGGTCAGGGGCCGCTGCGCAGCCCATCGCCGGCAAGCCGGCTCCCACGATCACAGCTCCTTTTTAGGCAGCAGAGCTGATCGGTGTGGGAGCCGGCTTGCCGGCGATGGGCTGCGTAGCGGCCCGATACTCCACTGGCCGTCATCCGCTTCCTACGGCATCATTGCAGAATTTGTCCGGCAGCCCATAAGGACCGCCCATGAATCTGCCCCCTCGCCAACAACAAATCCTCGAGCTGGTCCGCGAACGCGGCTACGTCAGCATCGAAGAAATGGCGCAGCTGTTCGTCGTCACCCCGCAAACCATCCGCCGCGACATCAACCAGCTCGCCGAGCTCAACCTGCTACGCCGCTACCACGGGGGTGCCGCGTATGACTCGAGTATCGAGAACACCGCCTACGCCATGCGCGCCGACCAGATGCGCGACGAGAAGCAGCGCATCGCCGAAGCCGTAGCCTCGCAGATTCCCGACCATGCCTCGCTGTTCATCAACATCGGCACAACGACCGAATCGATCGCCCGCGCACTGCTCAACCATAACCACCTGAAGGTGATTACCAACAACCTGCACGTGGCCTCGATCCTGGCGGCCAAGGACGATTTCGAAGTACTGGTTGCAGGTGGCACGGTGCGCCGCGATGGCGGTGTGGTAGGCCAGGCCAGCGTCGATTTCATCAACCAGTTCAAGGTCGACTTCGCCCTGGTTGGCATCAGTGGCATCGACGAAGATGGCAGCCTGTTGGACTTCGATTACCAGGAGGTACGGGTTTCCCAGGCCCTGATCGCCAATGCACGCCAGGTTATCCTGGCCGCCGACTCCAGCAAGTTCGGGCGCAATGCCATGGTTCGCCTGGGCTCGATCAGCCTGGTGGACTGTTTGGTGACCGACCAGACGCCGACGCCCGCCCTCGCCCACTTGCTCAACCAGTACAAGATTCGCCTCGACGTGGTGTGAAGCAGATTGTGGGACTGAAGCGTATGGATTGAGATTTTTATCGCTCTCGAGATCGAGCGCCGCCCGCACGGCGCATCGCGAGCAACGCTCGCTCCTACGTTTGTTTCGGGCCAGTCACGCCTGTGCCAGCGCGCGCGACCGCCTGGTTGGTCCGACGCTACATTGAGGCGGGCGCCAAGGGGCCGCGCGCCAATGCCACAGGAATAATTGGCCGGAAACAAACGTAGGAGCGAGCGTTGCTCGCGATGCGCCGCGCGGGCGGCGCTCGATCTCGACAACGCCTAATGAATCAAGCCCTACACCCGAATTTTCGTAAATGTTCACTTTATTGTCATCCGATCAGTATTTTCTATAAAGACTGACTGGATACCCGCCTTCTATTGCGCTAGTATTTTCGGAAACGAACATCAATGTTCATATTCGATGTGAACAGCCCCAGGAGGCCTTGCCCGTGTCCCAGCCCGTTTCGTCCCAGCCACCCCTCGCTGACTGTTATGACCTCGCCGTGATCGGCGGTGGCATCAATGGTGTGGGCATTGCTGCCGACGCCGCCGGGCGCGGCCTGAAGGTGTTCCTTTGCGAAAAGGACGACCTGGCGCAGCACACCTCGTCAGCGAGCAGCAAGCTGATCCATGGCGGCCTGCGCTACCTGGAACACTACGAGTTCCGCCTCGTGCGCGAAGCCCTGGCCGAGCGCGAAGTTCTGCTGGCCAAGGCGCCGCACATCGTCAAGCCGATGCGTTTCGTGCTGCCCCACCGCCCGCACCTGCGCCCGGCCTGGATGATCCGTGCCGGCCTGTTCCTCTACGACCACTTGGGCAAGCGCAAGCGCCTGGGCGCTTCACGCAGCCTGCGCTTCGGCCCGGGCTACCCGCTCAAGCCGGCCATCACCCGCGGTTTCGAATACGCTGACTGCGCCGTGGACGACGCCCGTCTGGTCGTGCTCAATGCCATGGCAGCCCGCGAAAAAGGTGCGCACATCGTCACCCGCACCCGCTGCCTGCGTGCCGAGCGTGTCGATGGCGTGTGGCAGGTCGAGCTGCAGCATGCCGACGGCAGCCTGCAGAGCATTCGTGCCCGCGCCCTGGTCAACGCTGCTGGCCCGTGGGTGGCCAGCTTCATCAAGGATGACCTCAAGCTGGATGCGCCTTACGGCATCCGCCTGATTCAGGGCAGCCACCTGATCGTCCCGCGCCTGTACGAAGGCGAACACGCTTACATCCTGCAGAACGAAGACCAGCGCATCGTGTTCTGCATCCCTTACCTGGACCGCTTCACCCTGATCGGCACCACCGACCGTGAGTACAGCGGCGACCCGGCCCAGGTGAAAATCACCGAGGCCGAGACCGACTACCTGCTCAAGGTGGTCAACGCACACTTCAACCATCAGCTCAGCCGTGACGACATCCTGCACACCTACTCCGGCGTACGCCCGCTGTGCAACGACGAGTCGGACAACCCGTCGGCCGTGACCCGCGACTACACCCTGGCGCTGTCGGCAGGCGAAGGCCAGGCGCCGCTGCTGTCGGTGTTCGGCGGCAAGCTCACCACGTACCGCAAGCTGGCCGAATCGGCCATGGCCGAGCTCAAACCGTTCTTTACCCAGATGCGCGCCAGCTGGACCGCTGCCGCGCCGCTGCCCGGCGGGGAAGACATGACCACCGCGCAGGCACTGACCGACGCCATTCTGGCGCAGTACGGGTGGCTGCCGGTGGACATCGCCAAACGCTGGGCAGTGACTTACGGCAGCCGCGTATGGCGCCTGCTCGAGGGTATTCAAGGCCCGGAAGGTTTGGGCCAGGCCATTGGCGGCGGCCTCTTCAGCCGTGAAGTCGATTACCTGCGCAGTGAAGAATGGGCAGTCGATGCGGCCGACATCCTGTGGCGCCGCACCAAACTGGGCCTGTTCACTTCGCCTGCAGAACAGCAGGCGCTGCACGACTACCTGAAGAAAGCGCCAGTAAGCCAGGCATCGTTCAAGGCCGCCTGAGGCCAACCTGAAGCCGGTGCCGCCTCAGCGGCACCGGCTCACGGCAACACCCCATCAATACCGAACCAACGGTCGAAAGCCTCGCGAGCCAAGGTTACAATCAGGTCTCGTTCGCCGTCGTGTATGGCTTGCACGGTACCTTCGCAGTACGTCAGATACTGCTCCTCACTGACCTCTCCCGCTTCTGCACGCTCCCGGTAGGCCTCTTCTGGCGCCCGGAAAGCGTCCACCAGCGCCGTGAAGCGGCGCTCGTAACGGTCTCGCACGTAACGCTCCCAAAACTCTCGTTCGGCCAGCGCTTGGGTCAGCCGCTCCGGGGTTTCCGCCCTTAGCACTTCAATCCTGGCGTTATTCAGGTCGGCCGGTGTCAGGCCGGCATAGGCCTCGAAATGCAGTGCAGCGGGTTGGGCCGGCAGCCGCAGCGAGCCGGCCAGCCGCACACGGTAGGTCAGATAGACTTCGATGTCGTCCACGTCACGCCCGGCAGCGCGAATCCCCTGGATACGCCGAGCGGCGATGTGGTCAAGTTCATCCAGGCGAAACAGCGAGCGGTTCAGGCGCATCAGCTCGACCTCGCTTTGCGCGATGGATAAGCCCGCAGTGTGTCGGTGAATCAACGCCCGCACTTCCATCTGGCTGAACAGCCACAATAACCGGTCCTCGCACGAAGCGGTGCCGCCGGACATGACAAACAGCTGCTCACGCAGCTCACTGTTCTGTTCACAAGCCTCGATGATGTTCCAGACCCGAGCCCGATAGAAGAGGGGCCGCTGCACAAAGTCAGGAGACCGAGATAAGTCGCGCAGGAAGTTGAAGAAAGGCCGGGATTCACGTTCCAATTGCAGGTTACGCCACTGCATCTCGCGCTCGCTGCGTTGTGCGCCGGAAGAGCCGACCAGCCATTGCTCACGCTCGTTCTCTTGCACCAGCTGATGCCGAAACGATGGGCTGTGCCTGACGTCTTGGTGGCGGCCACTGGCAGGGGCGGGCAATTGATGCAGATACTGCTCGCTCACTTCATCCAGCGGGTTGTCATGCAAGGCCATACGCCGTAGGCGCTGGCTTAGTCCATGCAAGTCCTGATTGACCTGGCGGATCTGGTTGTTGCGCAGGTCGGCGATACCCCGCAGCGGTAACTGCTGCAGGCGCGATGGGAATGCGCTGATGCCCGTTGAACGCAACCCCAACGGGCCAAGGTGAATCAGCCCGCGAATATCAGGAGCGAACCCGAGTGGATTGAAATTGAGCTCCAGCCGCTGCAGATTGACCAAGGCATTGATCCGACGGTTGCCAGCGACGTCCATAATGATCCGGTTGTGGTCCAGCCGCAGCCCTCTCAATTGGGCCAGGCGCTCGACACCTGGCGGTACGATGGCCAGATGATTTTCGCGCAGGTCGAGTTCGCGCAAGTTAGGAAAACGCGCGAGGAAATCAGGGTCGATTTCCGACAAGTCCATGTCGCGCAGGGTCAGCCGCGTCACATGCGGAAAACTCACCCCCTCCTCCAGCGTCGGCAGGCTGCCGACACGCTCCCCCGCAATATCAAGCGCATACGTGCCGTCGCTGCGCAGGCCTGTCTTGCAACGCCAGGCGCGGCGGATAATGTTGGCGACCCGACCACGCCGCATCAGGTCCAGTACACCGGCATGTTCCATACGCCACCGCCGCAAGACCTGGCGCAAGCTTGCCAGTTGGTCGCTGAGCTGGCTGTAGTGCTGCCATGGGTCGACCCCACGCCCGATCAGGTCCAGCAGGTAGCGTTGCAGTTGGCTGTCGTCGAGGGTCGGGAAAATTTGCCGCATCCCGCGTCTGCTGGCCTGCCCGCGGCTTTCGCCCCGGCCACTGAGCGGATAACCCAAGCGCCCATCCCCCCAGCGCACCGGCGGCCGTACAGCACCGCCTATTGGCGCCTGGCCAATCAGTTGCGCAGCCACATCACGATGGGTGCGGGCGTACTCGGCCAGCAAGTCGCTCAGTGCCTGGGCGTCTAGCGCGCTGCCTCCCAGGGCGATTTTTTGCCCTTCATTCAGGGTCAATGAAAGTGCCTTCAGCAGGCTGTCAGTTGGCGCAGCACCTGGCAGTGGCTCGCCTGTCGCCGCGTAAGCGGTGTATCCGGTCGGTACCCTGACAAGACAGAACCACTGATCAGCGCCCTCTGCGCCTGCCTGCGCCAATATCGCCCCCGTGCGGTCGTCTGCACGCACTTCGAGGGCATACGGCTCTAGCCAAGGCGCCAACTGCTCGATAAGGCCAACGGCCAGTTTTGCGGTATCGGCATTGGCCGCCGACGCCTGGCACAAGCCTGCGCAGGCACGGTCGAGGCGGCTGTCGCGCAAGAACCAGCGGGCGCGTTCAGCCAAGGCCAAGGGTACGCGATCACTGGCCAGCATCTGCTCGACCTGCTGGCTTTCGACGTGTTGGATGATCTCTTGTGCCCCGCGCTGCGATAGCCCTGGGAAGTCCCGGCGCAGCACGACACTGGCCAATTCCTCACTGTCTTGTGAGTTACTGACCAGAAACTCGAACGCCTCTCCTTGCACGGTGGGGAATTGCTCATGCAATCGGTAGCGCTCCAGTGCATCGAGCAACCGCGCCGGTGGCGGAGCGTTTTCCAGGTGCAGACGCCTTAGCTGTGCGTCATCAAAGCCGGTGCTGTCGAGCACCGTGCGCACCTCCTCCTCGCTGACGTCGGCCAGCTCAGCACTCAACCGGCGCATCAAGCGCGCCGGCTCCGCCCATTCTTCTGCACGCTCCAGCGCATGCCGCCAGCCGCCACTGCCGTTGTGCTCGAGCATTGGCTGAAAGGCCTCGCTGCGCTGAGGGTGACGGATGAACAGGTGCTCGCCATCCTTGTAACCCGCCAATTGAAAACTGGCTTCGTGCAACTTCAACTGCCACTGGTCATCCTCTGGGATCAGTTCGCCCACCGTCACGCCCTGCTCCTTTACCCGATAGGCATTGAGGTCGTGAGCGCAGAGCTTGACGTGACCGGCATCAGTACGAATCGGCGACAGGTCATCAACGAACGCGATGCGCTTGAGCACTTGCCCGGCCGCTGCCGTGCCAGCCCCAATCGCGGCGCCCAGCGCCACACTTTCAGCGACACCGAACACGTGCTCCAATGCGCCCTGGCGATCGCCCAGCTGCCAATCCTGGTACCCCTCATAGACCTCATCAGCGATCTGCACCGCAGCGACCGCGAGCATCAGTTCCCCCAACACCGGCACGAACAGCCCAGCCAGGTTCAGCAAGGTCAGCCCCGCCTGCTGGTAGCCCTGGAGCCGCTCGTCCCGTGCCTTCCTGTCCTCATCAGCCGTTGGGACCGCCAGCACACGGGCATCATCGAGCACCTTGTCGATGCGCGCAGCGCGCAGAAAGGCAAACAACGGTTGGGTGATGGCGAAGTTGCGGCCATCGAGCCTGAGGACTGAGCCCTCGGCACTCGACGACAGCAAATGCCTCAAGGCGCCAAAAAATGCGACCCGGTCACGCTCGGCGATAAACCGCGCCATGAACGCCGCATAGTGAGAATCGCGCAAGCGCAGCCCCATGGCCTGAAAGAATGCCCACCAAGATTCGAACACCTGCACAGGTTGCTGGGGGTCCCCCGGTATCCAGAGCAGGATCCCGCGCAAATAAGCCTGATCGCGGTCTTGAATCTCGATGGCCACCACTCCGTGCAGGCACTTGCCCAGCAAGTACACCTGGCGGGTACTCAACACCACGGGGTAGGCAGGCACAACGGCAGTCTTGGCAAAGATCGGCAGTGTCTGCAGGTAGATGTCATGGCTGATCTCGCCCTTGACGACCGCCAGGCGTACGGCAGCCTCCAACGAGGAGCGCAGAGCCTCCTCCAGCAATACCTCAACCTGGCGACGGGCCTGGCCGGGTTCGTCGCCTGGCCGATCCGCTGGCAGCAGATGCTCGCGCAACAGGGCCTGATAGCGCCCACCCAGGTCGAGCGTGCGGCACAGCTTGGCAAAGCGCTCGAATGACACCGAGAGTGTCACACCGGCCACATCGCGCAGCGCGACCTGGGTGAAAGGCCCTGGCTTGGTTTCCGCCTGGGTGAAGTTGTGCAGCGCGGTCGTCAACAGGGGCTGAGTCGAGATGCGGACAATGTTCGGCGATGGCGTTGGTGGCATGGGCGTTGCCAGAATGATCTGCACCACCTTGCGCAGCGTTGCCTTGCGTACATCGGTGGTGACTTTAAAACGCTGGCGCAGGGCTTCGTGCAGCAGCGCCTCGGCAAAATCATCCAGGGGTGGAATACGGCTGAACAACTGTCGGACACGCTCAGCGCTGTCCTGCTGCTGGCGCAGGGCACGGTGAAGCGCACGCTGCTGGTCGACCGTGGCCGCGGTGAGCCAAGCCGGTAAACGCTGGGAAATCAGGGCATCAATCGACGCGGGCGCTTCATTGGGAGAAAGGGTCATGGCAGTGCGGTCCGTAAAAGCCGTTAACAGACCACACGGCAAACCGTCACCTGCGGTAACTAAATCAAGGCTCCATTCATTCGGGTTTCCGAACAGCAAAAGCCAACCCATTCGGAATCACGGACAACACATGCTGTCGATTTACTGTCAAAAAAGATCGATACCCCGTAATTTCGGGGCGTTATGATCAAGAAGGAAGCTTGGCACGACTCATGCTCTACACTCTTTAGCCGAATGCACCCGCTTCATGTTGTATTCGTTGAACGAAAGAGTCCGCCAACGGCTCCATAAAAAAAACAAACATGTCGAGGAAAATTTGATGCGTATCGTTCGTCAATTGCTGGGCGCCGCTATCGCGGCTGCAGTCATCGCTTCGCCGGCCATGGCCGAGGAGCTGACCGGCACCCTGAAGAAGATCAAGGACTCGGGCACCATCACATTGGGCCACCGCGACTCCTCCATTCCATTTTCCTACCTGGCAGGCAAGCCGGAGCCCGTGGGCTACTCCCACGACATCCAGCTGGCCGTGGTCGAGGCCCTGAAAAAACAACTGGGCACCGACATCAAGGTCAAGTACAACCTCGTCACCTCCCAGACCCGCATCCCGCTTGTGCAAAACGGCACCGTCGACCTGGAGTGCGGCTCCACCACCAACAACGTCGAGCGCCAGCAGCAAGTCGGCTTCTCGGTTGGCATCTTCGAAGTCGGCACCCGCCTGCTGACCAAGGTCAAGGACGGTCAGCCTTCCTATAAAGACTTCCCGGACCTGGCTGGCAAGAACGTGGTGACCACCGCCGGCACCACCTCCGAACGCATCCTCAAGGCAATGAACGCCGACAAGCAAATGAAGATGAACGTGATTTCCGCCAAGGACCACGGTGAAGCCTTCAACATGCTGGAAAGCGGCCGCGCCGTGGCTTTCATGATGGACGACGCCCTGCTGGCCGGTGAAATGGCCAAGGCTCGCAAACCGTCCGACTGGGTTATCACCGGTACACCTCAGTCGTACGAAATCTACGGCTGCATGGTGCGCAAGGAAGACGCTGCGTTCAAGAAAGCGGTCGACGAGGCCATCGTGGCTTACTTCAAGTCGGGCGAAGTCAACAAGAGCTACGACAAGTGGTTCATGCAGCCAATCCCGCCAAAGGGCCTGAACCTGCAGTTCCAGATGAGCGACGAGCTTAAAAAACTGATCGCCGAGCCGACCGACAAAGCGGCGGACGAGAAGAAGTCCTGATCCTCAGATAGTGGCCTGGTGCGCATGCGCACGAATCAATTCTGCAGGCCACTCATTAGTGTCTAACCTTTCATCCGAGGGCGC
Source organism: Pseudomonas sp. B21-031 (assembly GCF_024748985.1). Lineage (NCBI taxonomy): Bacteria > Pseudomonadati > Pseudomonadota > Gammaproteobacteria > Pseudomonadales > Pseudomonadaceae > Pseudomonas > Pseudomonas sp. B21-031. The sequence goes on from NZ_CP087181.1 coordinate 4,750,539, forward strand.
CAAGCGCCCCCGGATGCTCGAAGGTGCCCGTGAAACAACCGTCTGAGGGGAAATCCCGATGAATTACAACTGGGACTGGGGCGTGTTCTTCAAGTCCACCGGCGTGGGCAGCGAAACCTATCTGGACTGGTACATCACCGGCCTGGGCTGGACCATCGCCATCGCCATCACTGCCTGGATCATCGCGCTGCTGCTGGGGTCTGTCCTTGGCGTCATGCGTACCGTGCCGAACCGCCTGGTATCGGGCATCGCCACTGTCTATGTGGAGCTGTTCCGCAACGTGCCGCTGCTGGTGCAGCTGTTCATCTGGTACTTCCTGGTACCGGACCTGCTACCCGAAGGCCTGCAGGAATGGTTCAAGCAGGACCTCAACCCGACCACTTCGGCGCTGATCAGCGTGGTGGTGTGCCTGGGCCTGTTCACTGCGGCCCGTGTCTGCGAACAAGTGCGCACCGGCATCCAGGCGCTGCCCCGCGGCCAGGAATCCGCAGCCCGCGCCATGGGCTTCAGCCTGCCGCAGATCTACACCAACGTGCTGCTGCCGCAAGCCTACCGGATCATCATTCCGCCGCTCACGTCCGAGTTCCTCAACGTGTTCAAGAACTCCTCGGTGGCCTCGCTGATCGGCCTGATGGAGCTGCTGGCACAAACCAAGCAGACCGCAGAGTTCTCCGCCAACCTGTTCGAGGCGTTCACCCTGGCCACGCTGATTTACTTCACCCTGAACATGGGCCTGATGCTGCTCATGCGCCTGGTCGAGAAGAAAGTCGCAGTACCTGGCCTGATTTCTGTGGGGGGCAAGTAAATGGACATGGATTTCAGCGAAATCATCCCGGCCCTGCCTGCCCTCTGGGAAGGCATGATCATGACCTTGCAACTGATGGTCATGGGCGTGGTCGGCGGTATCGCACTCGGCACCCTCCTGGCGCTGATGCGCCTGTCGTCGAGCAAACTGCTGTCGCGGCTGGCGGGCGCTTACGTCAACTACTTCCGCTCGATCCCACTGCTGCTGGTGATCACCTGGTTCTACCTGGCGGTGCCGTTCGTGCTGCGTTGGATCACCGGCGAAGACACCCCCGTCGGTGCGTTTACCTCCTGCGTGGTCGCGTTCATGATGTTCGAGGCCGCCTACTTCTGCGAAATCGTCCGTGCCGGTGTGCAGTCGATCTCCAAGGGCCAGATGGGCGCCGCGCAAGCGCTGGGCATGAACTACGCCCAGACCATGCGCCTGATCATCCTGCCCCAGGCCTTCCGCAAGATGACCCCTTTGCTGCTGCAGCAAAGTATCATCCTGTTCCAGGACACCTCGCTGGTGTACACCGTGGGCCTGGTCGACTTCCTCAACTCGGCACGCTCCAACGGCGACATCATCGGGCGCTCGCATGAGTTCCTGATCTTCGCCGGGGTCGTCTACTTCCTCATCAGCTTCTCCGCTTCGTGGCTGGTCAAGCGCCTGCAAAAAAGGATCACCGTATGATTTCCATCAAGAACGTCAACAAGTGGTACGGCGACTTCCAGGTACTGACCGACTGCAGCACCGACGTCAAGAAGGGTGAAGTGGTAGTAGTGTGCGGGCCGTCGGGCTCGGGCAAGTCCACCCTGATCAAGTGCGTCAACGCGCTGGAGCCGTTCCAGAAGGGCGACATCGTGGTCGATGGCACCTCGATTGCCGACCCGAAGACCAACCTGCCGAAACTGCGCTCGCGGGTGGGCATGGTGTTCCAGCACTTCGAACTGTTCCCGCACCTGACCATCACCGAAAACCTGACCATCGCCCAGCGCAAGGTGCTCGGCCGCAGCGAGGCAGAAGCCTCCAAAAAAGGCCTGGCCCTGCTCGATCGCGTCGGCCTCAGCGCGCATGCCAAGAAACACCCCGGCCAGCTTTCCGGCGGCCAGCAGCAACGGGTGGCGATCGCCCGCGCCCTGGCCATGGACCCAATCGTCATGCTGTTCGACGAACCCACCTCGGCACTGGACCCTGAAATGGTCAGTGAAGTGCTCGATGTGATGGTTCAGCTGGCCAACGAGGGCATGACCATGATGTGCGTGACCCACGAGATGGGCTTTGCCCGCAAGGTCGCCAACCGGGTCATCTTCATGGACAAAGGCAGCATCATCGAAGACTGCACCAAAGAAGAGTTCTTCGGCGACCAGAACGCCCGCGACCAACGCACCCAGCACTTCCTCAGCAAGATCCTGCAACACTAAGCCGGCCTCAGCCTCCGCTGCCCGCCCCCATCGGGCAGCGGACGCTGGTCGTGACAAGGCCACTGTGATGAAATGCGATCCTTCGCTTCTTCTCCCTGCCAGACCTGCCGTGAATTCCCGCCTGATTCGTCAATTGCTGTTACCCCCCCTGATCATCCTGCTGATGGTCGGCCTCGGCATGGCCGGTTACCTGGTCAGCGAGAGCAATGGCATCCGCAGCCTGAGCGAAAACGGCGAGCGTCAGCTGGAGCTGCACGCGCGCACGGTAGAGAGCGAGATCAGCAAATACACCTACCTGCCTAGCCTGCTGGAGCTTGAAGACAGCGTCTCGCACCTGCTCACCGAGCCCGATGGCGGCTCCCGCCAGGCGGTCAACGAATACCTCGAAGGCCTGAACCGGCGCAGCCGCAGCCGGGCAATCTTCGTGCTCGACACCAACGGCCGGGTGCAGGCCACCAGCAACTGGCGCGATGCCGATTCGTTTCTGGGTGAAGACCTGTCGTTCCGGGCCTACTTCCAGACTGCCGTGCGCGGCGAACCCGGGCGCTTCTATGGCATCGGCAGCACCACCGGCGAGGCCGGCTACTACCTGGCCCATGGCCTGGAAGAACACGGCAAGATCATAGGCGTTGCGGTGATCAAGGTACGCCTGGACACCCTCGAAGAACGTTGGCAGCGTGCCCGCCTGGAAGCGTTCGTCAGCGATGAGAACGGCATCATCATTCTGTCCAGTGACCCGGCACGGCGCTTGAAGTCGGTGCGCCCGCTGACCCCGCAAATCAAGGAGCGCCTGGCGCGCAGCCTGCAGTATTACTGGTGGCCGTTGAACGAGCTGCAACCTCTGGCGCGGGAAACCCTCGCCGATGGTGTTGAAAAGCTGACCTTCCCGGCCAACAGCGAAACAGCACAAGGCAAGGCCCATGAAGTGGCCTACCTGGCCCAGACCCGTCGCCTGGTCGACACCCCGTGGCATTTCACCCTGCTGACCCCACTGCAAGACCTGCGCCGAGAATCGATGGTGCAAGGCATCCTGGTCGGGGTGGCATTCGCCCTGCTGGCCATCCTGGGCATCGCCTGGAACGAACGCCGCAAAGTCATCGCCACCCGCTTGGCTGCCCGTGAGGCGCTGCAGGAAGCCAACAGCCAACTCGAACGCCGCATCACCGAACGCACCGCCGACTTGCGCGCCAGCAACGAGCGGCTGAAGGGGCAGATCCGCGAGCGCCGACATGCTGAGCAAACCCTGCGCCATGCCCAGGATGAGCTGGTGCAGGCGGGCAAGCTGGCTGCCATCGGGCAGATGTCGACCAGCATCGCCCATGAACTCAACCAGCCCTTGGCCGCGTTGCGCACGTTGTCCGGCAACACCGTACGCTTCCTCGAACGCGGCGCGCTGGAAACGGCCAGCACCAACCTGCGTACCATGAATGACCTGATCGACCGCATGGGCCGAATCACCGCCAGCCTGCGTTCATTCGCCCGCCGTGGCGACGACGGTGGCCAGGCATCGCTGGCCAAGGCAGTGGACGCCACCCTGCAGGTACTGGCCAACCGCGTCAGTGGCTGCCACTTGCAATTGCACAACCAGTTCGAAGACCATCAACTGGCCATCGACCAGACCCGCCTGGAGCAGATCCTGGTCAACCTGATCGGCAACGCCATCGACGCCATGGCGACACAGCCCCTGCCAGAGCTGTGGCTCGAAGGCGAACTGCAGGGTGACAAGTATCGCCTGCGGGTCCGTGACAACGGCCATGGCATTGACGCCGAGGCACGCAAGCATCTGTTCGAACCCTTCTTCACCACCAAACCGGGCGAACATGGCCTGGGCCTGGGGCTGACCTTGTCGGCGAGCCTTGCCGCCGCCGCCAAAGGCAGCCTGAACGTCGAGCATCCTGTCAGTGGCGGCACGGCCTTTGTGCTTGTCCTGCCCCTGGTATCCCCCCCTAGCGAACCGGCAGAGCACCCATGAACCAAGCGCCTCTCACCGTCCTGATTGTCGAAGACGACCCGCATGTGCTGCTCGGCTGCCAGCAGGCATTGGCCCTGGAAGACATCGCCTGCGAAGGAGTCGGCAGCGCCGAACAGGCCCTGGAACGCATCGGCGACGACTTTGCCGGCATCGTCGTCAGCGACATTCGCTTGCCGGGCATTGATGGCCTTGAGCTGCTCAACCGCCTCAAGGCCCGCGACCGCAGCCTGCCGGTGGTGCTGATCACCGGCCACGGCGATATCGACATGGCGGTCGGCGCCATGCGCAACGGCGCCTACGATTTCATGGAAAAGCCCTTCTCCCCCGAGCGCCTGGTCGACGTGGTGCGCCGCGCCCTCGAACAGCGCGGCCTGTCCCGCGAGGTAGTTGCCTTGCGCCGCCAGTTGGCCGAACAGAGCAGCCTGGAGGGCCGCATCATTGGCCGCTCGCCGGCCATGGAGCACCTGCGTGAACTGATCGCCAACGTCGCCGACACCTCGGCCAACGTGCTGATCGAAGGCGAGACCGGCACCGGCAAAGAACTGGTCGCCCGCTGCCTGCATGATTTCAGCCGCCGCCAGGGCCAACCTTTCGTGGCGCTGAACTGCGGCGGCCTGCCCGAAAACCTCTTCGAGAGCGAAATTTTCGGCCACGAAGCCAACGCCTTTACCGGCGCAGGTAAACGCCGAATCGGCAAGATCGAACACGCCAATGGCGGCACGCTGTTCCTCGACGAGGTCGAGAGCATGCCGATCAACCTGCAGATCAAGCTGCTGCGGGTGTTGCAGGAGCGCACACTGGAGCGGCTGGGCTCGAATCAGAGCATCGCGGTGGATTGCCGGGTGATCGCCGCGACCAAGTCCGACCTCGATGCCATGGGGCAGAACGGGCAGTTTCGCAGTGACCTGTACTACCGGCTGAACGTGGTGACGCTTGAGCTCCCCCCCCTGCGTGAGCGCCGCGAAGACATCCTGCAGTTGTTCGAACACTTCCTGCAGCAATCGGCCCTGCGCTTCGACCGTGAAGCACCGACACTGGACAGCCAGACCTTGTCGCGGTTGATGGCCCATGACTGGCCGGGCAACGTGCGAGAACTGCGCAACGTTGCCGAGCGTCATGCCTTGGGCTTACCGGCCTTCAAGAAAGGCCCGAGTGGCGGCGCCAGCCAGGGCCTGGGCTTTTCCGAGGCGGTGGAGGCCTTTGAACGCAACCTGCTCAGCGATGCCTTGCAACGCACCGGCGGCAACCTCAGCCAGGCCAGCCAGGAGCTGGGCATGGCCAAGACCACGCTGTTCGACAAAGTGAAAAAGTACGGGCTGGGCTGAAAATCGGCGGCGCCTGCTTCGCGGGCAATGCAAATCTCACAGCCCCGCAATATGCGTCACATCCTGCCGATGTGATTGCAGGTAAGGCAGCACCGCCCCCAGCAACGGCGCCTTGAACGGCTCCTGAAAGCGGTGCGCCAGCCCCGGTATCAAGCGCAGCTGACTGCCCTGGATATGCGCCGCCAAGTGCACCCCATGCATCACCGGCAACAATGGGTCGGCCGTGCCATGCACCACCAGCGTCGGCACGCGCAGCTGGTTGAGCAACGCCACCCGGCTCGGTTCGGCCAGGATCGCCATGATCTGGCGCTTGGCGCCATCCGGGTTGAATGCCCGGTCATAGGCCACCGCTGCCTGCTGCAACAAGGCGGCCCGATCATCACGCACCTGTGGGCTGCCCAGTGCCGCCAGCAAGTCAGCCTGCTGCTCGATCGCTACCTCACGGCTGGGCGCACTGCGCCGGGCCAACAGCTGCACCAGAGCAGGGTCCGGCGCCGGCAGCCCTGCGGCGCCTGAGCTGGACATCACCAGCGTCAGGCTACGGACCCGCTCCGGCGCCATTGCCGCCAGGTGCTGGGCAATCATCCCGCCCATGCTGACACCCAGCACATGAAACTGGCGTACGCCCAATGAATCCATCAACCGCAACCCATCCCCCGCCATGTCGGTGAGCGTATAGGGGGCGGAAACCGGCAGGCCGAGCTTGTAGCGCAGCAGCTCGACCGTCAGGTTGGCCGAGGGTGGCAGTTGGTTCCAGCGCGACAGGCCGACATCGCGGTTGTCGTAGCGTATCACCCGAAAACCCTGGCGGCACAAAGCCTCGACCACGTCGTCCGGCCAATGGATCAGTTGCCCGCCCAGGCCCATGACCAGCAGCAATGCAGGGTCTCGCGGCGCACCGACGCTTTGGTAAACCAGGCTCAAATCACCCAGTTCAGCCCGTTGTACCGCTACCTGCGTGTCACAGCGCTGGTCGGCGAAACTCGCCGGCACGCTGAAAAGGAAGAAGAGAAACAGCAGCAAAGCCCGCATGAAAGAAACACCAGAATGCAGATCCCCAGTAGAGCGCGAGTGTGATGAATTTCTGTCGGGCGCGCTGCCACAGTTCAGTGACAGTTTGATGACCCCCGCTGAGTGGTGTGGCCAACGGTCCAGTCGACAGCCTGGGAAACATGAGAGAAACTCAACTCAATTGTTTCCCTTTGGCATTCAACCCTCGGAGTCAGCAGTGCTGGAGATCCGCCACCTGAAAACCCTTCATGCCCTGCGCGAGGCCGACAGCCTGGTAGAGGCCGCCGAACGCCTGCACCTGACACAGTCGGCGCTGTCGCACCAGTTCAAAGAGCTGGAAGAGCGCCTGGGCTTGCCGCTGTTCGTGCGCAAGAGCAAACCGATCCGCTTCACCAGCGCCGGCCTGCGCTTGCTGCAACTGGCAGATGCCACCCTGCCGCTGCTGCGCGGCGCCGAGCGTGACATCGCGCGCTTGGCCGGTGGCACCGCCGGGCGCTTGCACATGGCCATCGAATGCCACAGCTGCTTCCAATGGCTGATGCCGACCATCGACCAGTTCCGCGATGCCTGGCCGGAAGTCGAACTGGACCTGGCCTCGGGTTTCGCCTTCGCTCCCCTGCCCGCGCTGGCCCGTGGCGACCTGGACCTGGTGGTCACCTCCGACCCGCTGGACCTGGCCGGTATCACCTATGTGCCGCTGTTCACCTATGAAGCCATGCTCGCCGTGGCCAACCAGCACCCGCTGGCCAGCAAGCCTTACATGGTGCCGCAAGACCTGCTCGACCAGACCCTGATCACCTACCCGGTGGAACGCGATCGCCTGGATATCTTCACCCGCTTCCTGGAGCCGGCCGACATCGAGCCAGCCGCCGTGCGTACCTCGGAGCTGACGGTGATGATGATGCAATTGGTCGCCAGCGGCCGTGGCGTGTGCGGCATGCCGCACTGGGCACTGCACGAGTACAGCTCGCGGGGCTACGTGAAAGGCAAGCGCCTGGGCGAAAAGGGCCTGTTCGCCACGCTTTATGCGGCGGTGCGCACCGACATGCTCGATGCGCCGTACATGCGCGATTTCTTGCTGACCGCCAAGGACACCTCGTTTGCCACCCTCGATGGGGTCAGCGCGGTACGCTGACGGCCTGGCGGTACAACGGTAGGATCAGGTCGCGGGTCAGCGGCGCCAACTCAAGCGCAGGCGCCTGGTCCGCCGCCAGCCACACCACTTCTTCGATTTCCGCTGCCGGGGTCACGGCCTCGGCGCTGTCGACGCGAAACAGTTCGGCTTGCACCAGGTAGCCTGGCTCGTTGGCAGCCGGCGCGCTGAACTGGCCGACGTGGACGGCCTGGGCGGGGTCGATGCGCAGGCCCAGTTCCTCATGCAGCTCACGCACCAGCGCCTCTACCGGCGACTCGCCCGCATCGATCTTGCCGCCGGGCTGCATGAAGGCCACGGTACCGCGCTTGCGCACCAGCAGGGTGCGGCCCTGGGGGTCGATCAGCAGGGCGGCGGCGATGCGAAGGGTGTTGGGCATGGGATGGGCTCGCTGGAAAAGCCTGAGAGGATCCCATGGGGCTCATCGCCTGACAAGGACAGTGCAACTCGCACTCACAGACGAACGGCCCCTTGCCAACCCGCCGCCCACCCGCCATAACCAACACATGAACCTGCCCGCCCAACAGCACCCGGTGCTGGAGCTGTTCCACCCCGCCGTCGGCACTTGGTTCCGTCGCCATTTCGCCACGGTCACCGACGCCCAGGCGCGTGCCTGGCCATTGATTCACGCCGGCCGGTCGATGCTGCTGGCCGCACCGACCGGCTCCGGCAAAACCTTGAGCGCCTTTCTGGCCGTGCTCGACGAACTGTTCTGCCAAGGCCTCGAACACGGCGGCGAACTGCCCGCGTGCACCCAGGTGGTGTATGTCTCGCCGCTCAAGGCGCTGTCCAACGATATTCGCCTGAACCTGCAAGCACCGCTCGAAGGCATCAGCCAGGCGCTGGAAGACCAGGGCCTCAAACCGCCCCGCATCAGCACCGCAGTGCGCACCGGCGATACACCGCAAAAAGAACGTGCAGCCATGCGCAAGCTGGCCCCGCATATCCTGGTGACCACGCCGGAATCACTCTATGTGCTGATGGGCTCGGCCTCGGGCCGCGCGGGCCTGGCCAGCGTGCACACAGTGATCGTCGATGAGATCCATGCCCTGGCCGGCAACAAACGGGGGGCGCACTTGGCACTGACCCTCGAACGCCTGCAGGCGTTGACCGGGCGGCCGTTACGTCGCATTGGCCTGTCGGCCACCCAGCGGCCGGTAGAGCGCGTGGCGCAATTTCTGGTCGGCCATCAGCGCCCTTGCGCGATCGTCGACATCGGCCACGCCCGCCAGCGCGACCTGGTCCTCGAGGTGCCGCCCGTGCCCTTAGGCGCAGTCATGGCCACGGACGTGTGGAACCTGGTCTACGACCGACTGGCAACCCTCGCCCGCGAGCACCGCACCACGCTGGTATTCGTCAACACCCGGCGCCTGGCGGAACGCCTGACCCGCCACCTCAGCGACCGCCTGGGCAAAGACGCGGTGGCCGCGCACCACGGCAGCCTGGCCAAGGAACTGCGCCTAGACGCGGAACAGCGCCTCAAAACCAGCCAGTTGCAGGTGCTGGTGGCCACCGCGTCGCTGGAGTTGGGCATCGACATCGGCGATGTCGACCTGGTCTGCCAGATCGCCTCACCCGGCTCGATCGCGGCTTTCTTGCAACGTGTCGGGCGCTCCGGGCACCAGGTCGAGGGCATCCCCAAAGGGCGCCTGTTCCCCACTTCACGCGACGACTTGATCGAATGCATCGCCCTGCTGGACTGCGTGCGCTGCGGGGAGCTCGACCAACTGCACATTCCCACTGCGCCCCTCGACGTGCTGGCCCAGCAGATTGTCGCCGAAACCAGTAATCAGACGTGGCAGGAACAAGCGCTGTTCGACTGCCTGCGCCAGGCAACGCCCTACGCCGAACTCGATGTAACGCACTACCAGGCGCTGCTGCGCATGCTCGCCGAAGGCTATAACGGCCGCCAGGGCATCCGTAGCGCCTACCTGCACCGCGACGCGGTCAGCGGAACCTTGCGCGGCCGCCGCGGCAGCCAACTGACTGCGCTGACCAGTGGCGGCACTATCCCTGAAACCGCCGACTATGCCGTGCTGCTCGAACCGCAGGCGCTGAACATTGGCAGCGTCAATGAAGACTTCGCTGTGGAAAGCATTGCCGGCGATATTTTCCAGTTGGGCAACGCCTCCTACCGGATCTTGCGCGTCGAATCGGGCCGGGTGCGGGTGGAGGATGCCCATGGGCTGCCGCCGACCATCCCCTTCTGGCTAGGTGAAGCGCCGGGGCGCAGTGATGAATTGTCCGCCGCGGTCGCTCGGCTGCAGGCACGCATTGATGAGCGACTGGGGTTGCCCGGCGCCGACAGTACCGCCGTGCTGGCCTGGCTGCAGCGCACCTTCGAGCTGGGCGAAGACAGCGCCAGCCAGTTGCTCGATTACCTGGGGCGCACCCGCGACGTGCTGGGCGCCCTGCCCTCGCAGCAGACGCTGATCATGGAGCGCTTCTTCGATGAGTCCGGCGGTACCCAGCTGATCATCCACTCGCCCTACGGCAGCCGCATCAACCGTGCCTGGGGCCTGGCCCTGCGCAAGCGCTTTTGCCGTACCTTCAATTTTGAACTGCAGGCGGCGGCCAGCGAAGATGCCATCGTCCTGTCCCTGTCCACCAGCCACAGTTTTACGCTGGACGAGGTGTGGCGCTACCTGTCCAGCCGCAGCGCCGAACAGCTCCTCATCCAGGCCCTGCTCGATGCGCCATTGTTCGGCGTGCGCTGGCGCTGGAACGCTGCCGTGGCCATGGCCTTGCCGCGCTTCGTCGGTGGACGCAAGGTGGCCCCGCAGCTCCAGCGGATGAAAAGCGAGGACCTGATTGCGTCGGTGTTCCCCGACCAGATCGCCTGCCTGGAAAACATCGCCGGCGAACGGCAGATTCCTGATCATCCGCTGGTCGAGCAGACCCTCGACGACTGCCTGCACGAAGCCATGGACAGCGAAGGCTGGCTGGCCTTGCTGCGCCGCATCGAAGGCGGTGAGGTGCGCTTGCTCAGCCGTGACCTGCCGGCCCCGTCGCCACTGGCCTCGGCCATCCTCAACGCCAGGCCCTACGCCTTTCTTGACGATGCGCCCCTGGAAGAGCGACGCACCCAGGCCGTGCTCAACCGGCGCTGGAACGAACTGCACAACGCGGATGACCTCGGCGCGCTGGACACCGATGCCATTGCCGCCGTAGAGAGCGAGGCCTGGCCGCAAGCGGCTAACGCCGACGAGATGCACGAAGCGTTGATGAGCCTGGGGGCCATCACTGCCCATGAAGTGCAGGCCAACGCCCCTTGGGATTTACTGCTTCGGCAACTGGCCAAAGCGGGGCGCGCCTTGCGCCTGCCGGATCAACAGCTGTGGCTGGCGCGTGAACGCCTGAGCCTGCTGCAACGCGTGTATCCAGGTTCAGCCACTGAACCTGCGCTGAACGTGCTGCCAGGCTTCGAGCAGGCCATCGAGGCGGACAATGCGCTAAGCGAACTGCTGCGTGCTCGCCTGAGTGGCCACGGCCCGCAAACCGTGACGCAGATCGCTACCCCTCTAGGCAAGCCGCAGCCAGACATCGAACAGGCCCTGGCCCGCCTGGAAGCCGAAGGCTACGTGTTGCGTGGCTATTTCAGGCCTGCGCAACAACAGCTGCAGTGGTGCGAACGGCACTTGCTGGCGCGCATCCACCGCTACACGGTCAAACGCCTGCGCCGGGAGATCGAACCGGTCAGCCTGCAAGACTTCATGCGTTTTCTGTTCGACTGGCAGCACCTGGCCGCAGACGAGCGCCTGCGCGGGCCACAGGCCGTGGCTGAAGTGCTGGCACAGTTGCAGGGCTTCCCCGCTGCGGCCGGCGCCTGGGAGGCGGAGCTGCTGCCGGCACGCATCCAGGACTACAGCCCGCACTGGCTCGACGACACCTGCCGCAGCGGGCAGTTTGCCTGGAGCCGGCTGGCAACCACGGTGGCCAGCACGACCTTGGCCAGTACACCGCTGGTGCTGCTGCCGCGCGAACACCTGGGCCTCTGGCGCAGCCTGGCGCCCGTACCGGCAGTAGACGAACTCGGCCCGCGGGCGCAACGCGTGCATGACGTGTTGCAGGCGCATGGGGCGTTGTTCTTCGATGAACTGACGCAGGAAGCCCACCTGCTGCCCAGCGAACTGGAAACCGCATTGCAGGCACTGGTGGGCTTCGGCCTGGTGGGCGCCGACAGCTTCACCGGGCTGCGTAGCCTGATCACGCCAGCGGCAAAACGCACCTCGCGCAACAGCAGGCGTGGCCATGCCCCTCTTTCCACCAGCATGGCCCACGCCGGCCGCTGGGCGCTGTTGCGCAGGGGCACTGCTGCAATAGACGACAGCCAGCGTCTGGAGCACATCGCCCGCGCCCTGTTGCGCCGCTATGGGGTGATCTGCTGGCGGCTGCTGGAGCGGGAAAGTGATGTATTGCCGCCCTGGCGCGAATTGCTGCGTTGCTATCACCGCCTGGAGGCCCGCGGCGAAATCCGGGGTGGGCGCTTCATTGCTGGGCTAGCCGGTGAGCAGTTCGCCTTGCCAGAGGCTGTGGGCCTGTTGCGGCAAGTGCGCCGGCGTGAGCCGGAGGGCGCACTGGTGATGGTCAGCGCCAGCGACCCGCTCAATGTGGTCGGGTCATTGCTGCCGGGGGCGAAACTACCCGCGGTGAGCGGTAACCGCTTGCTGTACCGCGATGGCGTGCCGGTGGCGGTGCGAGTCGCCGGGCGTTACCAGTTCCTCATTGAGGCCTCGGTGGAGGAACAGCATACCTGGCGTCACAGGTTGTTGAGCGATGCACGCTGAAGCGAATGATTTTCGATACCCCGATTTTCATTTTCAGCATCGCCCAACCGGGCTATGGTCGGGGTTTGCCCCAGGCCCTGAGCCTGACCGCGCCATCGCAAGGACCCCGTATGAGCCTGTCACTTCTCAGCCGCTACGCCTTCTTCGCCGCCTGTGTATTGTTCACCCTGGCGAGCCTGCCGTTCACCCACCATGAGTGGTTGTGGCCGTTCACCCTGACCACTGCCGTGCTCAGCCTGATCGGTGTGTTCGACTTGCTGCAGCAACGCCACGCCGTACGCCGCAATTACCCGATCCTCGGCAACATCCGTTACCTGGTCGAGGGCATTCGCCCAGAGATCCGCCAGTACCTGCTCGAAGCCGACAGCGACGCCCTGCCCTTCTCCCGCGCGCAACGCTCGCTGGTCTATGCCCGGGCCAAGAACGAAGCCTCGGACAAACCCTTCGGTACCCTGATCGACGTGTATGAGTCCGGCTTCGAATTCATCGGCCACTCCATGCGCCCGGCACCGCTGACCGACCCAGCGAGCTTCCGCGTCATCGTCGGCGGGCCGCAGTGCCGGCAGCCGTATTCGGCGTCGATCTTCAACATTTCCGCCATGAGCTTCGGCTCACTCAGCGCCAACGCCATCCGCGCCCTTAACCAGGGCGCCAAGCTGGGCAACTTCCACCACGACACCGGCGAAGGCAGCATCAGCCCTTACCACCGGGAACACGGTGGCGACTTGGTTTGGGAGCTGGGCAGCGGCTACTTTGGCTGCCGCACGCCTGACGGGCGCTTCGACCCGGAGCGCTTTGCCGCCCAGGCACGCAGCCCGCAGGTGCGCATGATCGAGATCAAGATGAGCCAGGGCGCCAAGCCAGGCCACGGCGGCATCCTGCCCAAGCACAAAGTGACCCAGGAGATTGCCGAAACCCGCGGCGTGCTCATGGGCGAGGACTGCATCTCGCCGTCACGCCACAGCGCCTTCTCCACCCCGATAGAAATGATGCAGTTCATCGCCCAGCTGCGTGAGCTGTCGGACGGCAAGCCGGTGGGCTTCAAGTTCTGCCTGGGCCACCCGTGGGAGTTCATGGGCATCGCCAAGGCCATGCTGGAAACCGGCATCCTGCCCGACTTCATCGTCGTCGACGGCAAGGAAGGCGGCACCGGTGCAGCGCCGGTTGAGTTCACCGACCACATTGGCGTACCGCTGCGCGAAGGCCTGCTGTTCGTGCACAACACGCTGGTGGGCCTGAACCTGCGCGACAAGATCAAGCTCGGCGCCAGCGGCAAAATTGTCAGCGCGTTCGATATCGCCAGCGTGCTGGCCATCGGCGCCGACTGGGCCAACTCGGCGCGCGGCTTCATGTTCGCCATTGGCTGCATCCAGTCGCAAAGCTGCCACACCAACAAGTGCCCGACTGGCGTGGCCACGCAAGACCCGTTGCGCCAGCGTGCGCTGGTGGTGCCGGACAAAGCCCAACGGGTGCTGAACTTCCACCACAACACCCTGCGCGCCTTGGCTGAAATGCTGGCAGCGGCCGGCCTGGACCACCCCGCGCAACTGGAGGCCAAGCACCTGGTACGGCGCGTATCGGCCACAGAGATCAAGCTGTTCTCGCAGATGCACGTATTCCTCAAGCCGGGCGAGTTGCTGACCGGCGAGGTGAATGGGCAGTTTTATTCGCGGATGTGGCAGCTGGCCAGGGCGGACAGCTTCGAGCCGAACAGTGAGGTGGCAGCCTGACATGGCTGGGGCCGCTATGCGGCCCCAGCCAGTTCACATCAGGATGCGGTGCTCGCGACCCCTTGCGCCTCCTTCGGCGCCAGGCGGAAGGTGTAGTACAAGGCGGTCAGCAAGACCAGGAACGCCGGCCCGATGTACAGCGCCACGCGGGTATCCTCGAAGTACGCCATCAGCCCCACCACCAGCACCAGGAAGGCCAGTGCCAGGTAGGAGCTCAGCGGCCACAGCCACATGCGGTATTTCAACGCCTTGCGCTCGGCAGTCGACAGCCCGGCGCGGAATTTGAGCTGCGCCAGCAGGATCATCACCCAGGTCCAGATCGCGCCAAAGGTGGCGATCGAGGTCACCCAAACGAAGACTTTTTCCGGCACGAGGTAGTTGGCCAGCACGCCCAGCAACAGTGCGCCAATCGACAGCAGCAATGCATTGCGCGGCACACCGTTTTTCGAGGTGCGGGCAAAGGTCGCCGGGGCCTGGCCATTTTGCGCCAGGCTGTAGAGCATGCGCCCAGTGCTGAAGATGCCGCCGTTGCACGACGACAGCGCCGCCGTGATGACCACGAAGTTGATGATGCCGGCCGCAGTCTTGATACCGAGGCGCTCGAAGGTCATCACGAACGGGCTGCCCTGGCTGCCGATCTCGTTCCATGGGTAGATCGACAGGATCACGAACAGCGCGCCCACATAGAACAGCAGAATGCGCCAGAACACCGAGCCGATGGCCTGGGGGATGGTTTTTTGCGGGTTGCGCGCTTCGCCGGCGGTCAGGCCGATCATTTCCACGCCCAGGTAGGCAAACATCACCATCTGCAGCGACATCAGCACACCGGTCACGCCGTTGGGCATGAAGCCGCCATTGCTCCACAGGTTGGAAATGCCCACCGCCACGCCGTCGTTGCCCAGGCCGAAAGCAATGATGCCGATGCCCCCGAGGACCATGGCAATGATGGTGACGATCTTGATCAGGGCGAACCAGAACTCGAACTCACCGAACGCCTTGACCGCAATCAGGTTGACCGCACCCATGCTGCCCAGCGCCGCCAAGGCCCAGATCCAGCGGGGTACGTCGGGGAACCAGATGCCCATGTAGATGGCCACCGCGGTGATTTCCGCCACGCAGGTCACCAGCCACAAGAACCAGTAGTTCCAGCCGGTGAGAAAACCGGCCAATGGCCCAAGGTAGTCCTGGGCGTAGCGGCTGAAGGAGCCGGCAACGGGGTTGTGCACGGCCATCTCACCGAGGGCGCGCATAATGACCAGGATGGCCAGGCCACCGATGATGTAGGAAAGCATGATGGCAGGGCCGGCCATTTCGATGGCTTTGGCCGAACCGAGGAAGAGACCGACACCGATACAGGCGCCCAGCGCCATAAGACGGATGTGCCGTTCGCCCAGTTCACGCTTGAGAGGGCCGCCTTGTGCGGTCTCGGCATGGGCAGGGTGGTTGCCGACTGGCATAGCAATACAACCTCATTTTGTTATTGGATTTGACCTTCGTGCCGCAACGGCCGCGCCGATAGGCGGGGCAGTGACTGGCCAGGCTGGCCTTGTGGGCCGGCCCGTGTGCCGGAGTAGAGCGTCCGGCAGGCCGAAGGGGCGAGCAGTATAGGAAGCTACCTGTAGGGATTTTCACTGTATAAAAGGGGAAATTTGGCGAGAAATCTCGGGTCCATTCCACTGCTCATAGGGTTCTGAGGCTGTTACACGCCGCAGATTCAGGGCGACACCTTATCAACATCACCTGGCCCCGAAACCCACACCAAAGCCGCATATCCCTACGCCACTTTTCTCGCCTTCCTACAAATTTTTCACCCAACCCGGTCAACGTCTAAGCTTCAGACAAGCAAGACGAAAATACCTGGCCGGATTGAAGACTATGGGCGCACTGTGGCAATCGGAACCAACCAGAACGGAAGCACCCGCAACCCCTCCGGCCGAGACGCCACCTGCAAAGTCCCCACGTCAGCGTCGGCTCTGGTGGCGGCTGATCATTTTGATCCTGCTGGTGGCCCTCATCGCCCTGGGCTTTGCCGCCTATGACGAATTCCGCACCTCCAACCTGCAATCGCGGGAGTTCAGCAAGCTCGCCACCACCCTGACCTACTCGCTGCAGCCAGGCCCCAGCGACGCCATCGTCTACCCCGGTGAAGGCCCGTTCGACAAACGCCTGGGTTACAGCGCGCTGGGCGAATTCCTGCCGCGGCTGCTCAAACGCGACTACCTGATCAGCGAACAGGTGCAGTTCTCGCCCGCATTGATGGACTACGTCGATCACGGACTGTTTGCCCCCTATATTGAGAAGATCCAGGCGGGCCTGTCGATTACCGACTGCCGTGGCGACACGCTGTACCAGTACAACTACCCGCAACACCTGTACCCGGACTTTGCAGCGATCCCGCCGGTGATGGTCAACAGCCTGTTGTTCATCGAAAACCGCGACCTGCTCGACACCACCGACCCGCGCAACAACCCGGCCGTCGACTGGCCGCGCTTCGCCAAAGCCGCCTACAGCCAGGTGGCCAAGTACTTTGCCTTGCCCGGCCAGTCGGCCGGTGGCAGTACCCTGGCGACGCAGCTGGAAAAGTACCGCCACTCGCCGGATGGCCTGACCGTGTCCGGCGCTGAAAAGATCCGCCAGATGGTGTCCGCCAGCGTGCGTGCCTACCAGGGCGGCCCGGACACCACCGAGGCCCGGCAACGCATCGTGCGCGACTACCTCAACAGCGTGCCGCTCTCGGCGGTGCCCGGCCACGGTGAAGTGCATGGCATGGCTGAAGGCTTACGGGTGTGGTACGGCGCCGATTTCGACCAGGTCAACCAGGCCCTGCTGTCGACCGCCAGCGACCCCGAAAGCCTGGCGGCGCGTGGCCTTGCCCTGCGCCAGGTACTGTCGCTGATGATCGCCCAGCGCCGCCCCTCGCATTACCTGTCCAAAGGCCGGGTCGAACTGGCAGAACTCACCGACTCCCATGTGCGTGTGCTCGCCGCCAACAAAGTCATCGACCAGCCGCTGGCCGATGCGGCGCTGGCCAGCAAGGCGGTGTATCGCGACTGGGTGGCACAACCGACCATCGTGCCGATCATCACCAACAAGGGCATCAGCCTGGCCCGCAATCGCCTGGCGGCGATGCTCAACCGCCCGCTGTACGACCTTGATCGCCTCGACCTGTCGGCCACCAGCACCCTGCAGGCCGACCTGCAGATGCAGGTCAGCCAGTACCTGAAGAACCTTTCGGACCCTGAATTCGCGGCGCAGATCGGGCTGATCGGCGAGCGACTGCTGACCACCAAGACCACCGATCAGGTGCGCTACAGCTTCACGTTGTTCGAGCGCACCGCCGATGGCTCGAGGGTTCGGGTGCAGACCGACAGCACCGACCAGCCGTTCGACATTAACGAAGGCAGCAAGCTGGAACTGGGCTCGACGGCCAAGCTGCGGGTGCTCACCACCTACTTGGAAATCATCGCCGAGCTGCACGACAAGTATGCCGGCAAGCCCGCTGCCGAACTGAAGAAAGTCGAGGTGGCCGAACTGGACCGCATCACCCAGTGGTCACTGGAATGGCTGATGCAGAACAGCAAGGACCAGAACCTCGATGCCATGCTCGACGCCGCCCTGGAACGCAAGTATTCGGCCAACACCGGCGAAGCCTTCTTCACCGGGGGTGGCATGCACGTGTTCAACAACTTCCGCAAGGAAGACAACAGCCGCAATCCAACGCTGAAGATCGCCCTGCGCGAATCGATCAACCTGCCGTTCATCCGCCTGATGCGCGACCTGGTGCGCTACGTCACCTATCAACAGCCGTTCAATCGGGTACCGCTGCTCAAGGACGACGCCGACCCCCGCCGCCAGGAATACCTGGCCCGTTTCGCCGACAAGGAGGGCACCAACTACCTGATGCGCTTCTGGAAGAAGTACCAGCGCAAAACCTCGCAGCAACGCCTGGACACCTTCCTCGACAGTATGCGCGTGACCCCGCAGCGCCTGGCGGCGGTGCACCGCTACCTGTTCCCCGAAGCCGGCCAGGAAACCTTCAACGCCTTCGTGCGCGCGCACAGCAAGGACGACAAGATTGCCCTGGGCAAACTCACCGACGGTCGCCTGTCGGAAATGTACGACGCCTACGGCCCAGGCAAGTACGACTTGCCCGACCAGGGTTACATCGCCAAGGTCCACCCGCTGGACCTGTGGCTGCTCGGCTATCTGCTCAAGCACCCTAGCTCGACGTTGACCGAAATGGTCAATGCCAGCCGCTTCGAACGCCAGGAAGTGTATGGCTGGCTGTTCAAGAGCCGCCATCAAGGTGCACGCGACAGCCGTATCCGCACCATGGTCGAGATCGAAGCGTTCCTCGACATCCACCAGCGCTGGAAGCGCGTGGGCTATCCGTTCGACCACCTGGTGCCGTCACTGGCCACCGCCATTGGCAGCTCGGGTGACCGCCCGGCCGCCCTCTCCGAACTGGTCGGCATCATTCAGAACGACGGCGTGCGCCTGCCGACCTTGCGCATCGACACCCTGCACTTCGCCGCCAACACCCCCTACGAGACCAAACTGGTGAGTGACCCCGATCGCGGCCAGCGGATCCTCCCGGTGGAGGTCGCGCGGGCCCTCAAAGGCGCTATGTCACAAGTGGTCGACGCGGGGACTGCGCGGCGTATTTCCGGCAGCTTCAAGCTGCAGGACGGTACACCGCTGGTGATGGGCGGCAAGACCGGTACCGGCGACAACCGCATCGAAAGCTTCGGTGCCGGGGGCCGCTTGATCGGCTCGCGTTCGCTGAACCGCACTGCCACCTTCGTGTTCTTCCTGGGCGATAACCACTTCGGCACTTTGACCGCATTCGTGCCGGGGCGCTCGGCTGAAGCGTTCAAATTCACCTCGGCGTTGCCCGTGCAAGTGCTCAAGGGCATGGCGCCGATCCTTATGCCCTACCTGCAGCCAGGTAACCCGAATGAATGTAAAGCGCCGCAGGTTGCGATGCACGGGAGCGACTCATCTAACATTTAGATGATAATCATTGGCATTCATGGCTTGTCTTTAGATATATCTTGAGTAATATCTTAAGATATATCGCACAAGACGGAGCCCATGTTGATGCGCGACCATACACCCCACGATCCTTTCGAGCGCCGCCCCGGCCGCGGCGAACGCGGCCCTCGCGTATTCGCCCCCGGCGACCTCAAGCTGCTGATGCTGGCCCTGCTGGCTGAGCAACCTGGCCACGGTTATGACTTGATCCGCCAGATCGAAAACCTGTTCGACGGCAGCTATAGCCCAAGCCCTGGCGTCATCTACCCGACCCTCAACTTCCTTGAAGAGGCCGAGCTGATCAGCGGCCAGGTCCAGGGCAGCAAACGCCTGTACGCCATCACCGATACCGGCCGCACCGCCCTGGCCGAGCAAGCGGTCGCCCTCGACGGCGTGCGCATGCGCATCGAAGTCAGCAAACGCGCCCTGCGCGGGCACGACCGCCCACCCGAGATCCACGAAGCGGTCGGCAACCTGCGCCATGCGCTGCACATGCACAGCGGGCGCTGGACACCAGAAGAAATCGAACGGGTCCGCGACCTGCTTAACAACACGGCCAAGGCCATTGCCTCCGGGCCGGACGATGCCGTTACGGAGAACCCCCATGAGTGACACCATTCACCGCGTCAACCACGAAATCCGCCAGCGCCGCCTTGACGTGCTGCGCGTTACTGACCTGACCCCACGCATGCGCCGTATCACCCTGGGCGGTGCGGAACTGGCGGGCTTTACCAGCGTCGGTACCGACGATCATGTGAAGCTGCTGTTTGCCGAAACGCCGGCGCAACAGCAGGCCATCGACGCCCGTAATCTTGGCCGCGACGGTGGCGAACGGCCCACCATGCGCGAATACACGCCACGGCGCATCGACCTGGTGGCCAACGAACTGGACATTGACTTCGTCCTGCACGGTGATGGCCCTGCCTCCACCTGGGCCGCCCAGGCGGCGCCAGGCCAACACCTGAACATCGCCGGCCCACGCGCCTCGTTGGTGGTACCGGATATCTTCGACAGCTACCTGCTGATCGGTGACGAGACGGCGATCCCCGCTATCGGCCGCCGCCTTGAAGAACTGCCCGCGGGCCGGCACGTGCTGGCGGTAATCCAGATCGAAGACGAACAGGAACGCCAGCCGCTGCCAAGCAAGGCGCAGGTGGATGTGATCTGGGTCCGGCGCCAGGAAGAGGACCTGCTCGCCCTGCTGAAAAACCTGACCTTGCCACAAGGCAGGTTGTACGGCTGGGTGGCGCTGGAAAAAGCCCTGACCCGCCAGGCCAAGGCGTTGCTGCTGGAAAAAGGCGTGCCGGACGATGCCTTGAAGGCAGCGGCCTACTGGCGGGCGGACGGTACTGCGGACGACGAGTAAGCGCCGTTCTCGCGTAACGCGCTTGAGCTTCGCCCCAGATAATGGACGGGTGCCCAACATCTGAGGCGCAGCTCAGCTTTCTGTAGGAGCAGCCTTGTGCTGCGAAGAGGCCAGTGGCATCACCCCAGTTCTTCAGAGGCTCCACTGGCCTCTTCGCAGCACAAGGCTACTCCTACACGCTGACCGCCAACTGCCGGCCGCGCCAGCGGTCCAACCCCAGCAACACCAGCCCGATCCCCCAGAACCCCGCCAACACCCCGAGGGCATTGAGCATCACCCGCCCATACCCGAGGCTCGCCACATCGATGAAGGGGTAGGCATACACGCCAATCTCACTGCCCCGCCACAGCGCATAGGCAAAGTACCCCGCCGGGTACAGCGCCCAGCCCGCCAGGTGCCACAGCCGCAAATGGCCCTTGGGCACTGCGACCCACCAGTACAGCACGAACAACGCCGGCATCACATCATGCAGCAACTCGTCTGCCAGCCATTGCCAACCCTCGGGTTGCCACAGGTGACGCAGCAGCACGCTGTAGGCCAGCGCCACCAGCACGATACTGGCCGCCACGGCGGAGCTGACCGAGGGCAACAGAAAGAAGCGCCTGGCGCTGCCCTCCCGACCAAACGCGGCATAACTCAGCACCGTCGCCACCAAGGTGTTGGTCAGCACGGTGAAATAACCAAACACGTTGACCAGCCCGCCGATCAGGCTGGCCTGTTCCTGCCAGCGCGCCAGCAACACCAGGTAGACCTGCACCGCAAGGCCGAACCAACCGAGCACGGCGGCCAGGCTCAGCCAGGGATGGCGCCGCACCTCAGGCCTTGCGCTGCAGCTTCACGTACAGCTGTTCGACCTTCTCCCGCGCCCAAGGCGTCTTGCGCAAGAAGGTCAGGCTCGACTTGATGGTCGGGTTGCTCTTGAAGCAACGCACATCGACGCGCTCGGCCAGGCCCTGCCATTCGTAGTGAGCCACCAGTTCGGTGAGGATCTGCTCTAGGGTCTTGCCGTGCAACGCGTTGTGTTGGGCCGTGCTCATGCCAGTGCTCCAGCGTGGGAAAGGTGCGCACCTTACACGAGTGTAGTGGCCAGGGGACTCAGGTCGCTTGAAAAACCGCTGGCCAGAGGCGAAAGCCTTATGCTGAAATAGCAATGTTATACAGTAACAATACAAAAGCCTCTGCCAAGGAACGCCCCATCCCCATGCTGTACATCCCGCTCCGCCTCTCCCCCCTCGCCGTCGCACTGTGGCTGGCCTCATCACCCAGCCAGGCCGTTGAACTCGAACCCCAGGTCATCACCGCCAACCCGCTGGGCAATCGCCAACTGGCCGCCCCGAGCACGGTCCTCGAAGGTGACCACCTGCTGCAACAGCAACACGGCAGCCTCGGTGAAACCCTGAACAAACAGCCCGGCGTCGCCTCTACCTGGTTCGGCCCTGGGGCAAGCCGCCCGGTGATCCGCGGCCTGGACGGCGACCGCATCCGCATCCTGCGCAACGGCGTCGGTGCACTGGATGCCTCGTCGCTGTCCTACGATCACGCCGTACCGCTCGACCCGGTGACCGTGGAGCGGGTCGAAATCGTCCGCGGGCCCGCTGCCCTGCTCTACGGCGGCAATGCCATTGGCGGTGTGGTCAATACCTTCGATAACCGCATCCCCGATGCGCCCATCGAAGGCATCCACGGGGCGGGCGAACTGCGTTATGGCGGCGCCGACACCACCCGCAGCAGCGCCGGTAAACTGGAAGCCGGCAACGGCGCCTTCGCCCTGCACCTGGACGCCAACAGCCGCCAGTTCAACGATTTGCGCATCCCTGGTTACGCGCGCAGCTCAAAGGTGCGTGACGCCGACGAGCCGGGGAGCAAACACCGCTTGGAGAACAGCGACGGGCGTCAGGATGGCGGCGCCGTCGGCGGCTCTTACCAGTGGGATCATGGCTATGCCGGCCTGTCCTACAGCCGCTACGACAGCAACTACGGCTCGGTGGCCGAACCCGGCGTACGCCTGGACATGCAGCAAGACCACTACGCATTCGCCTCTGAACTGCGTGACCTCGAAGGCCCGTTCAGCTCGGTCAAGGTCGATGCCGGCTATACCGACTACGCGCACAGCGAAATCGAAGAAGGCGAGGTGCACACCACCTTCAAGAACAAGGGCTACGAGGCACGCATCGAGGCGCGTCACCAGCCACTCGGGCCGGTTGAAGGGGTGATCGGTGCCCAGGTCAGCCGTAACGAGTTCTCGGCACTGGGGGAGGAAGCGTTCGTCCCGCATACCGATACCGACAGCCTGGCGCTGTTCATGCTTGAGCAATGGCAAGCCACCGAGCGCCTGAACCTGAGCCTGGGCGCGCGTTTGGAGCACACCCGCGTCGACCCGGATGCCAAGGGCAACGAGACCTTTGCCGCGGCCGACAGCGCCAGCAGTTTCAATGCCTTCAGCCTGTCGTCCGGGGCGGTGTACCAGCTCGACCCGGTCTGGGCACTGGCCGCCAACCTTGGCTATACCGAGCGCGCCCCAACCTTCTATGAGCTGTATGCCAACGGTGCGCATGTGGCCACCGGGGCTTACGAGGTGGGCGATGCCAGCCTGAACAAGGAAAAGGCCATTTCCGGCGACTTGGCCCTGCGCTTCGACAACGGCACTCACAAAGGCAGCGTCGGGGTCTTCTACAGCCACTTTCGCAACTACATTGGCCTGATCGGCACAGGCAACCTGCGTGAGGGCCATGACCACGACCATGGCGAGGACGAGCATGACCACGATCATGATCACGACCATGCGGGCTTCCCGGAGTACCAGTATCAGGGCGTGCGAGCGCGCTTCTATGGCATCGAGGCGCAAGACCGCTGGCAACTGGTCGAGAACCGCTATGGCAGCTTCGCGCTGGAGCTGTCCGGCGACTATACCCGGGCCAAGAACCTCGACAGTGGCGAACCGTTGCCGCGAATCGCACCGCTGCGGTTGAACAGTGGCCTGGTCTGGGCGCTGGACCGCTGGCAGGCGCGGGTCGATGTGCAGCATGCCGCGTCGCAACATCGCACACCGGCCAACGAAACCAGCACCGATGGCTACACCACGCTGGGCGCCAGCGTTGGCTATCGTTTCGACATCGGGCAGAGCGAGTGGCTGGCCTTCGTGCGGGGTGAAAACCTGACGGATCAGACGGTGCGCTATGCCAGTTCGATTCTGCGGGATATTGCGCCAGCGCCGGGGCGCAGTGTGGAAGTGGGGCTGCGTACGACGTTTTGAGATCCCATTGGGGCGCCTTGCGCCCCAATTCGCGTGTAGGGGCAGCCTTGTGCTGCGAAGAGGCCGGAGATAACACAGCAGATCTTCACTGATTTCACCGGCCTCTTCGCAGCACAAGGCTGCTCCTACAAACGGCACTGTTACCGGATCGACAACAATCAACTGCGACAATTTGTCTTTTTTTCTTACAACTTCCCCTATATCCTCCCCGCCGCAAGCTGAATCGCTTCATCGACTCCACCTTGTTGTCATCTCCATTGAAGGGCCCGCCCTTCGATGCCCTTGTCGTTTTTTCAATAATCAAAAGATAGCGCTATCTCATGCTCCAGCTGCCCAAAACCTGTTTCATCGGCCTTGCCCTCACCGCCTGTGCAACCCCTGCCAGCGCCAGCGAAATGTTCGCCAGCGATTCCCCGTGGATGCTGGGCGATTGGGGCGGCACCCGCAGTGAATTACTGGCAAAAGGTTACGACTTCACCCTCGGCTATACCGGCGAAATGGGCAGCAACCTGCACGGCGGCTTCGACCACGACCGTACCGCGCGCTATAGCGACCAGTTCACCTTCGGTAGCCACCTGGACCTGGAAAAAATCTTTGGCTGGAACGACACCGAATTTCAGCTGACCCTCACCGAGCGCCACGGCGACAACATCAGCAACGACCGCATCAACGACCCGCGTGTCGGCGGCTTCACCTCTGCCCAGGAAGTCTGGGGCCGCGGTGAAACCTGGCGGCTCACGCAACTGTGGGTGAAACAGAAGTACTTCGACGGCGCGCTGGACGTCAAATTCGGCCGTTTCGGCGAAGGCGAAGACTTCAACAGCTTCCCCTGCGACTTCCAGAACCTGGCGTTCTGCGGCTCGCAGGTAGGCAACTGGGTTGGCGGCATCTGGTACAACTGGCCTGTCAGCCAATGGGCCCTGCGCGTGCGCTACAACCTCACCGACGCACTCTATGCCCAGGTCGGCGTGTACGAGCAAAACCCCTCCAACCTGGAGTCGGGTAACGGTTTCAAGCTCAGTGGCAGCGGCACCCAGGGCGCCATCCTGCCGGTCGAACTGGTGTGGAGCCCACAGGTCAATGGCCTGAAAGGGGAATATCGCGCCGGCTACTACTACAGTAATGCCAAGGCACTCGATGTGCTCGACGACAGCAACGGCCAGCCGGCCGCGCTCAGTGGCGCCGCCTACCGCAGCCGTTCGAGCAAGCACGGCATGTGGCTCGGCGCCCAGCAGCAGGTCACCTCGCTGGCATCCGACCAGTCCCGTGGCCTGAGCCTGTTCGCCAACGCCACCTTGCACGACAAGAAGACCAATGCCATCGACAACTATGTTCAGGCAGGACTGGTATACAAAGGGCCCTTCGATGCCCGCGCCAAGGACGACATCGGCTTCGCCCTCGCCCGCGTGCACGTCAACCCGGCCTACCGCAAGAACGCCCGCCTGGCCAACCAGGCCGCCGGCCTCGACGACTACGACAACCCTGGCTACCTGCCCGTGCAGGACACGGAGTACAGCGCCGAGTTGTACTACGGCATTCATTTGGCCGACTGGCTCACAGTGCGCCCCAACCTGCAGTACATCCGCCACCCGGGCGGGGTGTCGCAGGTTGACGATGCGCTGATCGGCGGCCTGAAGATCCAAAGCACTTTCTGAATCAACTTTTTGACATAACGGAGAACCTACGATGAGCACTGACGGTGCCAAGAATGGAACCCGCTGGCTACCGCGCCTTCTGGGCGTGCTGCTGTTGCTGATGGGCCTGGCCCTGCTGGCTGGCGGCATCAAGCTGAGCCAGCTGGGGGGGTCGCTGTATTACCTGATCGCCGGCATCGGCTTTGCCCTGTCCGGTATCCTGCTGCTGGCCCAACGCCGCATCGCCCTCGGGCTGTACGGCCTGGTGCTGCTCGGCAGCACCGCCTGGGCATTGCTGGAAGTGGGCCTGGACTGGTGGCAACTGGTGCCGCGCCTGGCCATCTGGTTCGCCATTGGCGTGGTCCTGCTGCTGCCCTGGGCACGTCGCCCACTGATCGGCCCGGCCGCCAAGGCCAATACCGCGCTGCTCAGCGTCGCCGTGGTCGCCTCCGGTGCCTGCGCCCTGGGCAGCCAGTTCACCCACCCAGGTGAAGTGTTCGGCGAACTGGGCCGCGAGAGCAGTGAGATGGCCAGCGCCGCGCCGGCCATGCCCGACGGCGAATGGCAAGCCTACGGCCGCACCGAGCATGGCGACCGCTATTCGCCGTTGCGCCAGATCACCCCGCAGAACGCCTACCGCCTGGAAGAAGCCTGGCGCATCCGTACCGGCGACCTGCCGACCGACAACGACCCGGTGGAGCTGACCAACCAGAACACCCCGTTGAAGGTCAACGGTATGCTCTACGCCTGCACTGCGCACAGCAAGCTACTGGCCCTGGACCCGGACACCGGCGCCGAAATCTGGCGCTACGACCCGCAGGTCAAGAGCCCGGTCGGTACCTTCAAGGGCTTCGCCCACATGACCTGCCGCGGCGTCTCGTACTATGACGAGAACAACTACGTCAGCCGTGATGGCAGCCCAGCACCGAAAATCACCGATGCCGGCCAGGCCGTCGCCCAGGCCTGCCCGCGCCGCCTGTACCTGCCCACCGCCGACGCTCGCCTGATCGCCATCAACGCCGACAACGGCAAGGTCTGCGAGGGCTTCGCCAACCAGGGCGTGATCGACCTGACCACCGGCATCGGCCCATTCACCGCCGGCGGCTACTACTCCACTTCGCCTGCGGCGATCACCCGTGACCTGGTGATCATCGGCGGCCATGTCACCGACAACGAGTCGACCAATGAGCCGTCCGGCGTCATCCGCGCCTACGACGTGCACGACGGCCACCTGGTGTGGAACTGGGACAGCAACAACCCGGACGACACCAAGCCTCTGGCACCTGGCAAGACCTACAGCCGCAACTCGGCAAACATGTGGTCGATCGCCAGCGTCGATGAAGACCTCGGCATGATCTACCTGCCGCTGGGCAACCAGACCCCAGACCAATGGGGCGCCGACCGCACCCCGGGCGCGGAAAAGTACAGCGCAGGTGTTGTCGCCCTCGACCTGACCACCGGCAAGGCCCGCTGGAACTACCAGTTCACGCACCACGACCTGTGGGACATGGACGTCGGCAGCCAGCCAACCCTGGTCCACCTGAAGACCGCCGATGGCGTGAAGCCGGCGATCATCGTGCCGACCAAGCAGGGCAGCCTGTATGTGCTGGACCGCCGCGACGGCACGCCAATCGTGCCGATCCGTGAGATCCCGACCCCGCAAGGCGCCGTGAAAGGCGACCACACCTCGCCGACCCAGGCCCGCTCCGACCTCAATCTGCTCGGCCCTGAGCTGACCGAACAGGCCATGTGGGGCGCCACGCCGTTCGACCAGATGCTGTGCCGCATCCAGTTCCGCGAACTGCGTTACGAAGGCCAGTACACCCCGCCGTCCGAGCAGGGTTCGCTGATCTACCCAGGTAACGTCGGCGTGTTCAACTGGGGCAGCGTGTCGGTCGACCCGGTACGCCAGTTGCTGTTCACCTCGCCCAACTACATGGCCTTCGTGTCGAAGATGGTGCCGCGCGAGCAAGTCGCCGCCGGCAGCAAGCGCGAAAGCGAGACCAGCGGCGTGCAGCCCAACACCGGCGCACCGTACGCGGTGACCATGCACCCGTTCATGTCGCCGCTGGGCGTACCGTGCCAGGCGCCTGCCTGGGGCTATGTGGCGGCCATCGATCTGTTCACCAACAAGGTCGTGTGGAAGCACAAGAACGGCACCACCCGCGACAGCACACCTGTGCCGATCGGCCTGCCGGTAGGCGTGCCGAGCATGGGCGGTTCGATCGTCACCGCAGGCGGCGTCGGCTTCCTCAGCGGCACCCTCGACCAGTACCTGCGTGCCTACGACACCAACAACGGTAAAGAGCTGTGGAAAGCCCGCCTGCCGGCCGGTGGCCAGGCCACGCCAATGACCTACAGCGGCAAGGACGGCAAGCAGTACGTGCTGGTGACCGCTGGCGGCCACGGCTCGCTGGGCACCAAGATGGGTGATTACATCATCGCTTACAAACTCGCCGACTAAGCTTCTAGCGGCAAGCTACAAGCCACAAGAGAAAGCGGGGCCTGCAGGGCCCCGTTTTTTTTTGCAACTTGCAGCTTCTAACGCAAAGCTTGAAACCCATCCCCCCGCGCCCCATCTAAGCACCATAGTCATTCACGCAGGTGCCCCATGAGCAACCAGCAGGATTTGCCCGAACACCCCGACGAACACAGCGAAGTCGAGCACGCCGATACCCAGGCCACCCCCGGCCACGCCCTCGCCCTGCCCGGCCAGCAACTGCCGGACAAGGTGTATGTGATCCCGATTCACAACCGCCCGTTCTTCCCGGCACAAGTGTTGCCCGTAATCGTCAACGAAGAGCCCTGGGCAGAAACCCTCGACTTGGTCGCCAAGTCACCCGACCACTGCCTGGCGCTGTTCTTCATGGACACCCCGCCCGAAGACCACCGCCATTTCGACACCTCGGCCCTGCCGGAGTACGGCACCCTGGTCAAGGTGCACCACGCCAGCCGTGAGAACGGCAAGCTGCAGTTCGTGGCTCAGGGCCTGACCCGGGTGCGCATCCGGACCTGGCTCAAGCACCATCGCCCGCCCTACCTGGTCGAAGTGGAATACCCGCGCCAACCCACCGAGCCTACTGACGAGGTCAAGGCCTACGGCATGGCGCTGATCAATGCGATCAAAGAGCTGCTGCCGCTCAACCCGCTGTACAGCGAAGAGCTGAAAAACTACCTCAACCGCTTCAGCCCCAACGACCCGTCACCGCTGACCGATTTTGCCGCGGCCCTCACGTCGGCCACCGGCAGCCAGTTACAGGAAGTGCTCGATTGCGTGCCCATGCTCAAACGCATGGAAAAGGTCCTGCCGATGCTGCGCAAAGAGGTCGAGGTGGCGCGCCTGCAGAACGAGATCTCGGCCGAGGTCAACCGCCAGATCGGCGAACACCAGCGCGAGTTCTTCCTCAAAGAGCAGCTCAAGGTCATCCAGCAGGAGCTGGGCCTGACCAAGGACGACCGCAGCGCCGACCTCGAACAGTTCGAGCAGCGCCTTGAGGGCAAGACCCTGCCCGCCCAGGCGCAGAAGCGCATCGACGAAGAAATGGGCAAGCTGGCAATCCTCGAGACCGGCTCACCCGAATACGCCGTGACCCGCAACTATCTCGACTGGGCCACCGCCCTGCCGTGGGGCGTTTACGGCAAAGACAAGCTCGACCTCAAGCACGCGCGCAAGGTGCTCGACCAGCACCACGCCGGCCTTGATGACATCAAGGAACGCATTCTCGAATTCCTCGCCGTGGGCGCCTGGAAAGGCGAGATCAGCGGCTCGATCGTGCTGCTGGTGGGCCCGCCAGGTGTGGGCAAGACCAGCATTGGCAAGTCCATTGCCGAATCGCTCGGCAGGCCGTTCTACCGCTTCAGCGTCGGCGGCATGCGCGACGAGGCGGAAATCAAGGGCCACCGCCGAACCTACATCGGCGCCCAACCGGGCAAGCTGGTACAGGCACTGAAAGACGTCGAAGTGATGAACCCGGTGATCATGCTCGACGAGATCGACAAGATGGGCCAGAGCTACCAGGGCGACCCGGCTTCCGCGCTGCTGGAAACCCTCGACCCCGAGCAGAACGTCGACTTCCTTGACCACTACCTGGACCTGCGACTGGACCTGTCCAAGGTGCTGTTCGTCTGCACCGCCAACACGCTCGACTCGATCCCCGGGCCGTTGCTCGACCGTATGGAAGTGATCCGCCTCTCCGGCTACATCACCGAAGAAAAGCTGGCCATCGCCAAGCGTCACCTGTGGCCCAAGCAGCTGGACAAGGCCGGCGTGGCCAAGACCAGCCTGAGCATCACTGACAGCGCACTACGCACCGTGATCGAGGGCTATGCCCGTGAGGCCGGGGTGCGGCAGCTGGAGAAGCAACTGGGCAAACTGGTGCGCAAAGCCGTGGTCAAGTTGCTGGAAGACCCGGATGCCAAGCTCAAGATTGGCAGCAAAGACCTGGAGGCCGCGCTCGGCATGCCAGTGTTCCGCAGTGAGCAGGTGCTGGCCGGCAAAGGCGTGATAACGGGTTTGGCCTGGACCAGCATGGGCGGCGCCACGCTGCCGATCGAAGCCACCCGCATTCATACCCTCAGCCGCGGCTTCAAGCTGACCGGCAAACTGGGGGATGTGATGAAAGAGTCCGCCGAGATCGCCTACAGCTACGTCAGCTCCAACCTCAAGCAGTTTGGTGGTGACCCAGGCTACTTCAACGAGGCGTTCATCCACCTCCACGTGCCCGAAGGTGCGACGCCCAAGGACGGCCCAAGCGCGGGGGTGACCATGGCCAGCGCGCTGCTGTCGCTGGCGCGGGACCAGGCGCCGAAAAAAGGCGTGGCCATGACCGGTGAATTGACCCTGACCGGCCAGGTGCTGCCCATTGGCGGGGTGCGTGAGAAGGTGATTGCCGCCAAGCGGCAGAAGATCTTCGAGCTGATTCTGCCCGAGGCCAACCGCGGCGACTTCGAAGAATTGCCAGACTACCTGCGTGAAGGGCTGACGGTGCATTTTGCCAAGCGCTTTGCCGACGTGGCGAAAGTGCTGTTCTGATCAGTCCTGGCCTGTTTGCGGCATTCGCCGCGAACAGGCCAGTACCGCTGGCACAAATTTGCACGTGCTTCGGTTATCCTCAGGTCATCGCCAGCCTACGGAGCCAACATGACCGCCCCTCGTCTGCTCGTTCCACTGAGCCTTACCCTGCTTGCTGCCTGCGCCCAGCACCCCCTGCCAACCGTCGAGCTGGACGCCGAAAGCGAATGCCCTCAGCGTCTGAAGGTGGGCCAGGCACTGACCCTGACCCTTCCAGGAAACCCCTCAACCGGCTACCGCTGGCGCATTGAGAACCCTGCCGCAAGCATCCTGAAAAGCCTCGGCCCTGAGGTCTACAGCGCCCCCGATGACACCGACGTGGTCGGCAGTGCCGGCTCGTCCACCTGGCGCTACCTTGCCAGCAGTGCCGGAGAAGCCCAACTGGTGCTGGTGTATCAACGCCCCTGGGAAGCTGAAGTAGCGCCGGTGCAGAGCTTCGAGTGCAAGGTCATCGTACGCTGACCGCGCTTAACGCCTGTCGCTGGCAACCTTGACTGCCAGCAGGTAGGTGTAAAGGTCCTGCAGCGCTACCTGCGCGACATCCAAGTCCATCATGGGGTTGAGCTGAATAGCTTGTGACTGCCATTCATGCTCCACCTTGCGCAGTTCCATCAGCCACTCCTGCTTGAGCGGTTCAAGCCCGACCAGCAACTTGACCGCCTCGTACTCGTTCAGTGCATCTTTCAAGGCGTGCTGCACCGTTGCCAGGTCACCGGTCGTTTCATTGATCTTCACGTCGAGCTTGGCGCGCACCTTGATCAAATCATTGAACGTTTTCGCCCCTTCCAGAACGTCGACGTGGCCCGTGAGTTTCTGAACGACTGCCGTGAGCAACTGGGTGTCGAATTTCGGGTCTTTGATCAACCCGGCTATCTGAGCGATCTCATCCTCACTGGGGATTAGCCCCTTCAAGGCACTGTAGATAGAGGGTTTTTCGAACAGCGTGATGGCCTGGACGATATCCGCCTGTTGTTGCCGCTGCTGCTGCAAGCGCTGGTCAAACGCTGCGACCTGGCCATCGAGCCTGGCAGTACGTGCTTCCAGGTCTGGCAATTGCTGCACCAAGGCGGACAGCGAAAAGAGCTCCAGCCGTAAACACTGCTTGGCCAATGCTGCATGATGCTGGTTGAGCCGGCTGATAACACCGGCCAGCCTCGTATCGACGCTGGCCACCGTCGTGCGTGTAACAAATTCGCGATTCTCCAGAAGCACAATGCCGCCGACCAGGCTTTCCAGAAAGCACCGTTCCACAGCCACTATCAGTTTCTTCAGGTCATCCAATTGCTCACGTGCTGCAGGCAGGACCTGCTGGCGTTTGGAATCAATCAACAAGAATGTGTGATCTTCCAACACTTGCATGCGGGTAAAATCAGGTAGGGCGAATTCGACGTTTGCAACATCCATGTCAGGCATCCTCGTACTCTTCAACCAAGTCATTAAACAATTCAGACAGCGTATGGCAAATACCGCCTATCTTGGTCCACGGATTAATCACCTCTGAAAAATCGTGGACAAAGGATTCCAATTGGGTGCTGCTGGTCAGTTCCTTGGCCTCATTCATCGAGTTATTGGCATAGGACGCCAAAAACAACCAGACATCTGCAAGCCTTTTAGTGGCCGCAGACAGGTCTTTGCACCTGAATTGAAGGTCCCTGACCAATGAAGATACCCGTTCAAAATCTTTGCGCGCTGGCTCCATTTTTATCAGCGCAAGCGCCAATTCATCGCGTTGCGTTATCAATCCATTCTTGGCTGCACGTATCTGCTCGGCCTTGGCGCCGAACACACCACCGGTCACCAGCAACCCCAGCGGGCCTAACAACAGCCCCGTGAAGGCATAACCGACATTGGCGTCGTACTCCGACTTGAGCTGATCGATTTTCTGATCCCACTCATCAAGCTGCTTGCGCTTTTCCAGTACATCGTTGGCGGCGATTTTCTCATCAAAATGCTTGAGCAACCGCACCATGCGTGGCTTGAGCTCAATCCTGATTTCACGATTAAACCAGGAGGCGCGCCCGTCGACGTCTGCAATGCGCCGCTGAGTGTTCTCGATTTCGCGGATCAGGCCAGTGATGCCGCCGCTTAACACCGATGTAATCTGTTCGCGCTCTTCCGGGGTCAGCTCATGGTTGTAAACATCCACGCCTTCCTCGGATTTGTTTTTCTTGATTTGCTGAAACACCTCGCTGCGCTCAAGGTTGCCCAGCAAGGCACCGCCGCGCTTTACCAGGCTTTCAGCGAACAGTTCGATTTCAGGCCCCAGCTGCTTAATGCTGCGTTCGAGCGTGTCCCACTCATTCACATGCCTGTGCAGCGCCCGATACAGATCATGCACAAAGGTGGCGTCAATGCCGAGTGACGCGTAATTGACATCTTGATCAACTTCGCTTCGAGTGCGCGGCAACTGGTTAACGACATTGGCATACGACTTGATAGCCTTGAGGTTCTCTGCGGTCAATAAGCCGCCCACTTGGCTACCACTATTGACACGGCTACTGATAAATGCAAAGTACCGCTCCGGCAATAACTTCACCTTGAGCGCCAGGTCCATTTCCTCAATGGGAATACCTGCCTGCCCCTGCGCGTCATTCATTATATGTTCCATAACCTTACCCGTATAACCCACGATGGAAGTGAGTTATTAAAGTAGCGGCATTACGGGGCCCACGTTAATAGCGGTTATTGTTGTTATCGGGTAGGAAAGTTCAATTAAACCAGTGTGAACGCACTGACCCCGAAGCACTGCCATGGCAAGATGCTCCGCCTTTGGCTAAAATGCGTCTCCGTTTCACCCCGTATCGAGCCCGCCGTGAGCAAACAACCCGACCGCCTCTTCGCCCAACCTCTGGAGCAGGTACCCGACTTCGCCTTCAACGAAGACGTGGTGCGCGTGTTCCCGGACATGATCAAGCGTTCGGTGCCGGGCTATCCGACCATCGTCGAAAACCTCGGCGTGCTGGCCGCACGCTTCGCCCAGCCGAACAGCACGCTGTACGACCTGGGTGCCTCACTGGGCGCTGTCACCCAGTCGTTGCGCCGTCATGTACGCAGCGACGGTTGCCGAGTCATCGCCGTGGACAACTCCGCAGCAATGGTCGAGCGCTGCCGCCAGTACCTCACCGCGCAGGACTCGATGTTCCAGGAGCTGCTGCCGGTCAACGTGCTGGAAGCCGACATCCTCGCCCTGCCCTTCGAGCCGGCCTCGGTAGTGGCGATGAACTTCACCTTGCAATTCATCGCCCCCGACCAACGCCTTGAGTTGCTCGGCCGTATTCGCCAGGCACTGCTGCCGGGCGGCGCGCTGATCCTCTCGGAAAAACTGCGTTTCGCCGACGATGACGAGCAAAACCTGCTGAATGAACTGCACCTGGACTTCAAACGGGCCAACGGCTACAGCGAACTGGAAATTGCTCAGAAGCGCAGTGCCATTGAGAACGTGATGAAGCCCGACACCCTGGATGCGCACAAGGCGCGCCTGCGCGCTGCGGGTTTCTCCAAGGTCGTGCCGTGGTTCCAATGCCTCAACTTCGCCTCGCTGATAGCCCTGCCATGATCGATCTGTCCCCTCTGGTCCGCCGTCTGGCGGGCACCCCCCTGGCGTCCTGGTCGCAAGGCCTGCAAGCGCAACTGGAAGCCAAGCTGGAAAAAGGCCACGGCGACCTCGATCGCTGGCGCGGTGCGCTGGATGCGCTTCCCGCCCTGCAACCCAGCGAAATCGACCTGGTCAACGGGCTGCGCCTGGATTGCGACTGCGACGACGCCACGCGCGCGCAGATGCGTGAGGCGCTGATGGGCTTGTCGCCCTGGCGCAAAGGGCCGTTCGACCTGTTCGGCGTGCACGTGGACACCGAATGGCGCTCGGACTGGAAGTGGTCGCGGGTCAGCCCGCACCTGGACCTCAAGGGCAAGCGCGTGCTCGATGTCGGCTGCGGCAACGGTTATTACCAATGGCGCATGCTCGGCGCCGGTGCCGATATGGTGGTCGGGGTCGACCCCAACTGGCTGTTCTTCTGCCAGTTCCAGGCCGTGCAGCAGTACTTGCCCGAGCTGCCAGCCTGGCACTTGCCGTTCGCCCTGGAAGATTTGCCGGCCAACCTTGAAGGGTTCGACACGGTGTTCTCCATGGGCGTGTTCTACCACCGCCGCTCCCCCATAGAGCACCTGCTGGCGCTCAAGGATTGCCTGGTCAAAGGCGGCGAGCTGGTGCTGGAGACGTTGGTGGTCGAAGGCGACGAGCAACAGGTGCTGGTCCCCGAAGACCGCTACGCACAAATGCGCAACGTCTGGTACCTGCCCTCGGTACCCGCCCTGGAGCGCTGGTTGCGCCGTGCCGGCTTCAGCGATGTACGCTGCGTCGATGTCAGCGTCACCAGCATCGAAGAACAGCGCAGCACTGACTGGATGCGCTACCAGTCGCTAAGCGACTTCCTCGACCCGAACGACCACAGCCGCACTCTCGAAGGCCTGCCGGCTCCGCGCCGGGCGACATTGGTAGCGCGCAAATAAAAAAGGCGCCCGACGGGCGCCCGAACAACCTTGCGACGAGGAGCGATGGCGTCGCAGGTGGGTACAATCAGTCCTTGGCCACCTCGCGAGCCTTCTCCTGCACTGAGCGCTCGCGCGCCACCACTGCCTGTTGCTTGTCCCCGTGCAGGCGCTGCTGGTCCTGCCGGAAGGCTTCCCAGAACTGCCGGGAACGTTCAGCGCCACCTTCGGCATAGACGCTTGCACTGCCGAAGGCCAAGGTTGCCAGCAGCAGGTATTTGATCAGGTTCATCGTGTTTGCCTCGTGATAACCGTTCAGTTGCGGCCATCCTATTGAGGTGCAGCTAACGCCAAGGTGAGGCGCGCATTACAGTCTTGCAATGTGCCCTGCATTGTCTGCCAGGCAGCGGCATGACGCCCGGATTACAAATCTGTTATCCAGGTAAATCCCCCGCGCTCATGGCGTAACATCCTGCCGCTTGACCCTGATGCCCCTACAGGGTCGAAAATCGCCCCTTTTCACCCTTTCGAGCCCCCTATGCGCCTACTGATCATCGAGGACGAGCTGCGTACCGCCGACTACTTGCAGCAAGGCCTACGCGAAAACGGCTACGTGGTCGACTGCGCCCATACCGGCACCGACGGCCTGCACCTGGCCCGCCAGCAGGCCTATGACCTGGTCATTCTCGACGTCAACCTGCCAGAGCTCGATGGCTGGACGGTGCTGCAGCGGCTGCGCGACGAATCGGCAACACGCATCATGATGCTGACCGCCCACGGCCGCCTGGCTGACCGGGTTAAAGGCCTGGACTTGGGCGCCGATGATTACCTGCTCAAGCCCTTCGAATTCCCTGAGCTGCTGGCACGTATCCGCAGCCTGCTGCGCCGCAACGACCAGCAATTACAGCCCAGTACCCTGCGCGTCGCCGACCTGGAGCTGGACCCCGGCCGCCACCGCGCCTATCGCGCCGGGCAACGTATCGACCTCACCGCCAAGGAGTTCGCGCTGCTGCACCTGCTGATGCGCCAGACCGGCGAGGTGCTGTCGCGCACACAGATCATTTCGTTGGTGTGGGACATGAACTTCGACTGCGACACCAACGTGGTCGAAGTCTCGATCCGCCGCCTGCGGGCGAAAATCGACGACCCGTTCGATGACAAGCTGATCCACACCTTACGCGGCGTTGGCTATGTACTCGAGGCACGCTTTTGAAAAACGCCAGCCTGTCGTTGCGCCTGGGCCTGAGCGTTACGCTGATGGGCGCTGTGCTGGTGCTGCTGCTGGCCTGCCTGGCCGTGTTTGCCCTGGACCACGAGCTGGACAGTCGCGCCCGCAAAGACTTGGCGCGCAAGATGTTGCAGGTGGAACATAACCTGCGTGTCGACCTGCGTAGCGAGGACCTGGGCAGTCGCGCCCACCCCCTGCTCGACCTGGTCATGGGGCACGACAACCTCAGCCTCAGCGTGCTCGCCCTCGAGGGCCGCCACCCGCACCTGCTCAGCCTGGGCCCAGCCCTGGAGTCGAGCGTGGGCGCGCTGGCGACCGGCGCCCGGCTGACGTTTCACGAATGGCGCGACAGCCGCGGTAAGCAAATGCTGACCGCGACACGCCAGATGCGCTTGCGCGACGAGACGCCGGTACGGGTGATGATGACGCTCGACCGCGCCGACGACAACGCACTGCTCCAGGCTTACCTGCACTCGACCCTGATGGCTCTGCCCTTGCTGTTGATACTGATCGGCATCGGCGCCTGGAAGCTGGTGCAACGCAGCCTGAAACCCCTTCGCCATTTTCGCCGGGTAGCCGGCCAGGTTTCGGCCCAGGACCTCAACCACCGCCTGCCCGACAGTGGCCTGCCACAAGAGCTGGGCGAGCTGGCCAGGGCCATTAACGTGATGCTCGATCGGCTTGACCAGGGCGTGCAACAGTTGTCGCAGTTTTCCGACGACCTTGCCCATGAGTTGCGCACGCCGCTGAGCAACTTGATGGGCAAGGCCCAGGTCACCCTCAGCCGCGAGCGCGACAATGCCAACTACCGGGAAGTACTGGAGGACAGCATCGAAGAGCTGACCCGGCTCAACCGCATCATCAACGACATGCTGTTCCTCGCTCACGTCAGCCAACCGCAGGCGCAGGTGGCGCTCAAGCCCCTGGCGCTGGCCGATGAGGCTGCACAGGTGGTGGAACTGTTTGCCATCAGCGCGGAGTTCAAGGACATCGAGCTTCACCTGCAAGGCTGGGGCACGGCCTTGGGTGATCGGCTGATGTTCCAGCGTGCGCTGTCTAACCTGTTGAGCAATGCCATTCGGCATGCGCCGGCGGGCAAGCGCATAGACCTCGGTATCGAGCGCCACGCAAGCGATGTCAGGATATGGGTGGAGAACCAGGGCGTGGGGATTGCCGCAGAGCATCAGCCGCAGTTGTTCGAGCGTTTCTATCGCGTGGGCGCTGGGCGCTCACGGCTTGAGGGGGGCACCGGGCTGGGGCTGGCGATCGTGAAGTCGATCATGCAGTTGCATGGTGGACGGGTTGAGGTGATAAGCAGCCCGGCGGGTCCGACCCGGTTTACCCTGGTGTTCAGAGCCGATTGACCGGCTGCTGGTAACGGCCTTATCGCCGGCAAGCCGGCTCCCACATGAACTGCGTAGGCTTCAAGGCTAGCGCTGTACCTGTGGGAGCCGGCTTGCCGGCGATGAGGCCAGTTCCGTCAACCTGCGATCAGCGCGAAGCCGCCACGATCAACGCCTTCATCTCTGCCACCGCAGCCTTGAAGCCGACGAACAGCGCGTGGGCCACCAACGCGTGGCCGATGTTCAGCTCATTGATGCCCTTGATCGCTGCGACTGCCTCGACGTTGTGGTAATGCAGGCCATGGCCGGCATTGACGATCAGCCCTTGGCCCACCCCGAACGCAACACCGTCCGCGATGCGCTTGAGCTCTTCAGCGACTTCAGTCGGCGTCTGCGCATCGGCGTAACGGCCGGTATGCAACTCGATGGCCGGCGCGCCTACGCGACGCGAGGCTTCGATCTGCCGCTCGTCGGCGTCGATGAACAACGACACTTCGGCACCGGTGCGGGCCAGGCGCTCGACTGCTGCCTTGATCCGTGCCTCTTGGCCCGCCACGTCCAGGCCGCCTTCGGTGGTCAGTTCCTGACGGGTCTCGGGTACCAGGCAGATGTGCGCCGGGCGGATCTTCTCGGCGAAGGCCATCATCTCTTCGGTGACGCCCATTTCGAAGTTCATGCGGGTCTGCAGTACATCCTTGAGCACCACCACATCGCGCTCCTGAATGTGCCGGCGGTCTTCGCGCAGGTGCACGGTGATGCCGTCGGCACCCGCTTCTTCGGCGTCCAGGGCAGCCTTGACCGGATCAGGGTAACGCGTGCCCCGGGCCTGGCGCAGCGTCGCCACGTGGTCGATATTTACGCCGAGAAGCATGCGGTTGCTGTGAGTCACGAAAGGCTCTCCTGAAGATTTAGCCCCACAGCATACGACGTGATCAACGCTTGCGAAACAGTTCCCGGCTGACCAGGGGTTTGGCGCCCAGGTGAACGGCCAGTGCCTGACGCATCAACCGCTTGGCTGCGAGCAGCGCCCCCGGGGCTTCCCAGTCGGCTTGCGCCAGCGCCAACAGCTCGGCCCCCAGGAACAAGCCGGGCTGCAGCAGCTCGACCCGCTCAAGCCCGGCATCCACGCGCAAGCGGTAGCGGCCATCGACGGCGATCGGCAAGTCGTTCACGTCATGCTGCAACGAAAACGCATAACCGAGCTCGTCCAGCAGGCGCCATTCGAAAGAACGCAACAATGGCTCCAGGGGGCGTCCGGCGGCCAGCGCCTGCAATGTCAGGGTGTAGTGCTCGAACAGCGCAGGGTGAGGGGCTTCGGCGGGCAGCAAACGCATGAGCAGCTCGTTGAGGTACAACCCGCTGAACAGCGCATCGCCGTGCAACCAGGCGGCGATACCGAGCGTCTCCAGGCGGCCGACATTCTTCAGCTCGCCGCGCCCGCGCAGCTCCACTTCCAGCGGCACGAACGGCCGCACCAGGCTGCCACCTTTGCCGCGCGCACGGCGCAACACGGCCCGCACACGGCCTTGCGGCGTGAGGAAGTCCACCAGTGCGCTGGTTTCCTTGTAGGCACGACTGTGCAGCACATAGGCCGGCTGGCCGACAGGTTGTTCCATGGCAATCACTTGTCCCAAGGCCAATCGGGCCGCTATGCGGCCCATCGCCGGCAAGCCGGCTCCTACAGGGCTCGGTAGCGCTGCGGTTGTGTGGGAGCCGGCTTGCCGGCGATGGGCTGCAAGGCAGCCCCAAGCCCATACAGCAGGGGTTACAGGTCGCCGTAGCCCAGCGAGCGCAGGGCGCGCTCATCGTCAGACCAACCGCCTTTGACCTTGACCCAGAGGTTGAGCATGACCTTGGCGTCGAACAGCACTTCCATGTCCTTGCGCGCGTCGGAGCCAATGCGTTTGATACGCTCGCCCTTGTCACCAATGATGATCTTCTTCTGGCCATCGCGTTCGACCAGGATCAGCGCATGGATGTGCAGCACGTGCCCTTGCTGCTTGAACTCTTCGATCTCTACGGTGATCTGGTACGGCAGCTCCGCACCCAACTGGCGCATGATCTTCTCGCGCACCAGCTCAGCGGCCAGGAAACGGCTGCTGCGGTCGGTGATCTGGTCTTCCGGGAAGAAGTGCTCGTTCTCCGGCAGGTGCTTGGCGATCAGGCCTTCCAGCGCCTCGAGGTTATGCCCCTGTTGGGCGGAGATCGGTACCACTTCCGCGTTCGGCAGTTGCTCCTGCAGCCATTGCAGGTGCGGAATCAGGTCGGCTTTTTCTTCCAGGCGGTCGGTCTTGTTGACCGCCAGGATGACCGGGCCACTGACGTACTGGACGCGCTCGAGCACCAACTGGTCCTCGTCGGTCCAGCGGGTACGGTCAACCACGAAGATCACCACGTCGACGTCTTTCAGGGCGGCCGAAGCGTTACGGTTCATGTAACGGTTCAGGGCCTTGTCGTTGGCCTTGTGCATACCCGGCGTGTCGACGTAGATCGCCTGCACGTCACCCTCGGTCTTGATGCCGAGCATGTTGTGGCGGGTGGTCTGCGGCTTGCGCGAGGTGATCGCCAGCTTCTGCCCAAGGATGTGGTTGAGCAAGGTCGATTTGCCCACGTTGGGGCGGCCGACAATGGCCACGTAGCCGCAGCGAGTCGGGTTGTTATCAGTCATTGCCATTCTCCACGCCCAGGGCGATCAATGCAGCCGCAGCGGCGACTTGCTCAGCGATACGCCGGCTCACACCCTGACCACGGCTCTTGTTGTTCAGCAGCACCACTTCGCATTCGACGAAGAAGGTACGGCAGTGCGGTTCGCCCTGAATATCCACCACCTCGTAGCGCGGCAGCTCACAGCTGCGCGACTGCAAGAACTCTTGCAGGCGGGTCTTGGGGTCCTTGTTGGTATCGACCAGGGTCAGGCTTTCGAATTCATCGGCCAACCAGGCCAGGATACGCTCCCGGGCGGTCTGCATGTCCGCGTCCAGGTAGATGGCGCCAATCAGCGCCTCCAGAGCATCGGCCAAAATCGATTCGCGGCGGAAACCGCCGCTTTT
Source organism: Pseudomonas sp. B21-031 (assembly GCF_024748985.1). Classification (NCBI taxonomy): domain Bacteria; kingdom Pseudomonadati; phylum Pseudomonadota; class Gammaproteobacteria; order Pseudomonadales; family Pseudomonadaceae; genus Pseudomonas; species Pseudomonas sp. B21-031. The sequence goes on from NZ_CP087181.1 coordinate 4,791,192, forward strand.
CAACTCACCCGAACCCAGGCGCAGGTATTCGCCCAGATCAAAGCCTCGCGCCAGGCGGGCCAGGGTCTCACCCTTGACCAGGCGCGCACGCAAGCGCGACAACTGGCCTTCGCGGGCCTGCGGGAAGCGCTCGAACAGCGCCTCGCCGGCCACGAAGTTGAGAATGGCGTCGCCCAGAAACTCCAGGCGTTCGTTATTGCGCCCGGCGTAGCTGCGATGGGTCAGGGCCAGAAGCATCTGGTCCTGGTTCTTGAAGGTGTAACCGAGCTTTCGCTCCAGTGCGGCGAGGGAAGCACTCATGCGGCCACCCGTTCGTTGTTCAACGCGTTGTTCAAATCAACATCCTGAAAGACTGTTTGGCTGTGGTCCGCCGCTGTACGCGGCGAAACTCTCGATCCCTGAGAACACAGCCTATGTCAGAAATGCATTCGGCGCTGTCTGCTGGACAGCGCCGAAGGGTATCAATGGATCAGGCCGACCCGCGACAGGTTAGGCATATGGCTGAGCTTGGGCTCTGGCCAGCTCATCCAGACCGCGAAGGCCTTGCCGACAATGTTCCGGTCCGGAACCATGCCGTGAAGTTCCTTGGGAATGTTCGGGTCATCCCAGTAACGGCTATCGTTGGAGTTGTCGCGGTTGTCGCCCATCATGAAGTAATGGCCAGCCGGTACGGTCCATTGCTGGTCCGGCGGCATGCGGTAACGGCTCATCTCCTTGCGGATCAGGTGTTCGGCCTCGCCCAGCTTTTCTTTGTACAGCTCGGCGCTACCCAAGGTGCCCGGTTCGGTGCCCACCAGTTGTTCGGCAATGGGTTGGCCATTGACGTACAGCCGCTTGTCGTTGGTGTAGCGGATCTGGTCGCCCGGCAGGCCAACGACACGCTTGATGTAGTTGACGTTCGGGTCGCTCGGATAGCGGAACACCATCACATCGCCGCGTTGCGGGTCACCCACCTCGATGACCTTCTTGTCGATCACCGGCAGGCGAATGCCATAGGAGAACTTGTTCACCAGAATGAAGTCGCCCACTTCCAGGGTCGGTTTCATCGACCCCGAAGGGATCTGGAACGGCTCGACCAAAAACGAGCGCAGTACCAGCACGATGAACAGCACCGGGAAGAACGACTTGCCGTATTCGACCAGCAGCGGCTCCTTGTTCAGGCGCTCGACCACCGCCATCTCGGGCGGATTGACGCGCCCCTGATAGTTGGCGATTGCCGCTCGCCGGCGCGGGGCCAGGAACAGCAGGTCGATCAAGCCCAACAGACCGCAGACAGCTACGGCGATGACTAGCAACAGCGGGAAATTTAGCGACATAGGACCTAGCTATCCAACCTGAGCACAGCAAGGAAGGCCTCTTGTGGAATCTCCACGTTGCCTACTTGCTTCATGCGTTTCTTACCGGCCTTCTGCTTCTCCAGCAGTTTCTTCTTACGGCTGACGTCACCACCGTAGCACTTGGCCAGTACGTTCTTTCTGAGCGCCTTGACGGTTGTCCGCGCGATGATCTGGCCGCCGATGGCTGCCTGGATCGCCACATCGAACATCTGCCGAGGGATCAGTTCCTTCATCTTCTCGGTCAACGCACGGCCTTTGTAGGCCGCGTTGTCGCGGTGCACGATCAACGCCAGGGCATCGACCTTGTCGCCGTTGATCAGTACATCCAGTTTGACCAGGTTGGCCGACTGGTAGCGATCGAAATGATAGTCCAGCGAAGCGTAACCGCGACTGGTCGACTTGAGGCGGTCGAAGAAGTCCAGTACCACCTCGTTCATCGGCATGTCGTAACGCACCTGAACCTGGCTGCCGAGGAACTGCATGTCGCGCTGAACGCCACGTTTCTCGATGCACAGGGTGATGACGTTACCCAGGTGCTCCTGCGGCACCAGGATGGTCGCGGTGACGATCGGCTCGCGGAAGTCGGTGACGGACGAAACGTCCGGCAGCTTCGACGGGTTGTCGACGATGATGGTTTCGCCGGTTTTCAGCTCAAGCTCGTAGATCACGCTCGGCGCAGTGGTGATCAGGTCCAGGTCGTACTCACGCTCCAGGCGCTCCTGGATGATCTCCATGTGCAGCATGCCCAGGAAGCCGCAGCGGAAACCGAAGCCCAGGGCGTCGGAGCTTTCCGGCATGTACTGGAGCGACGAGTCGTTGAGCGTCAGCTTCTGCAGCGCGTCGCGGAAGTCTTCGAAATCGTCCGAGCTGACCGGGAACAGGCCGGCGTAGACCTGTGGCTGGATCTTCTTGAAGCCCGCCAGCACTTCGACTTCCGGGGTCGAGGACAGGGTCAGGGTGTCACCAACCGGTGCACCGTGAATGTCTTTGATGCTGGCGATGATGAAGCCCACTTCACCGGCCTTGAGGTCGGCGGTCTGGGTGTGTTTCGGGGTGAAGACGCCGACGCTGTCGACCAGGTGCACCTTGCCGGTGGACTTGACCAGGATCTTGTCGCCTTTCTTGACGCGGCCCTGGCGCACGCGCACCAGCGAGACAACGCCCAGGTAGTTGTCGAACCAGGAGTCGATGATCAGCGCCTGCAGCGGCGCGTCGATTTCGCCTACCGGCGCGGGGATGGTGTGCACCAGGCGCTCGAGCACCTCGTCGACGCCCATGCCGCTCTTGGCACTGCACGCCACGGCGTCGGTAGCGTCGATGCCGATGATCTTCTCGATCTCGTCCTTGACGCGGTCCGGGTCAGCCTGGGGCAGGTCCATCTTGTTCAACACCGGCATGACCTCGAGGCCTTGCTCAATGGCGGTATAGCAGTTGGCCACGGACTGGGCTTCGACGCCTTGACCGGCGTCTACCACCAACAGTGCGCCTTCACAGGCGGCCAGCGAGCGCGAAACTTCATAGGTGAAGTCGACGTGGCCGGGGGTGTCGATGAAGTTCAGCTGGTAGGTCTTGCCGTCTTGCGCCTTGTAATGGAGCGTGACGCTGTGGGCCTTGATGGTGATCCCGCGTTCGCGCTCCAGGTCCATGGAGTCGAGGACCTGGGCTTCCATTTCGCGCGCAGACAGGCCACCGCACATCTGGATGAAACGGTCGGCCAGCGTCGACTTGCCATGGTCGATGTGGGCGATGATGGAGAAATTGCGGATATGACTCAAATCACTCACGGGTCAACACTCGAAAAGGCTGCGAGCCGGGACGCCCGCCGAAAAATAGCCGGGAATTGTACCTCAAGCAGCAGGGATATGGGAGATTCCTGATCGGCTGTCTGTGCCGACAGTGTCGCTGGCAAGCCGCTTAGTAACACCGCAGCGCCGTACCTGAAACCTCCGCCCCACCTGTGGGAGCCGGCTTGCCGGCGATCGGACCAGCCCACTCCTCCGTAGATTCCACGAAAAAGGGCAGCCAACGCTGCCCCTTTTCCTACCTGAAGACCCGCTTATTCAGCCAGCTTGAAGGTGATAAAGCTCGCACGCCCCTGGCGCAGCACACGCATGGAGACCGAACGATTCTTCGGCAGACCCTTGGCGATCTCGGTGAATTCCTTCGCCGAACCAATGGCCTGGTTGTTCAGGTGGCTGATGACGTCACCTGGGCGCAGGCCGATCAATGCGGCCGGGCCATCCTGGACTTCCTTGATGACCACGCCACCCTTGAGTTCGAGGGCTTTCTTCTGCTCGGCGCTGAGGTCAGCGACCGAAACACCCAGACGGTTGCTGCTGCGCTCGGCACTGCCATCTGCACCGGTACCGGTTCCGATGTCAGCGTCATCGTCCGGCAGCGCACCGACGCTGACGTCCAGGTTCTGGCGCTTGCCGTTGCGGATGATCTCGAGCTTGGCTTTGTCGCCGTCCTTGAGGCTGCCGACCAGGTGCGGCAAGTCGGCCGACATGACGATCGGCTGGCCATTCATGCTCAGGATCACGTCACCCACCTGCAGGCCACCTTTGGCGGCAGGGCCATCTTCCAGCACCTGGGCCACCAGGGCACCGGCCGGTTTGTCCAGGCCAAAGGACTCAGCCAGGTCCTTGTTGACCTCCTGAATCACCACGCCCAGCCAGCCACGGCTGACTTTGCCGTCTTTTTTCAGCTGGTTGGATACGTCGATCGCCACATCGATCGGGATCGCGAACGACAGGCCCATGAAGCCGCCCGAACGGGTGAAGATCTGCGAGTTGATACCCACGACCTCGCCCTGCATGTTGAACAGCGGGCCGCCGGAGTTACCCGGGTTGATGGCAACGTCAGTCTGGATGAACGGCACATAGGTGTCGTTAGGCAGGGTACGCCCCTTGGCGCTGACGATACCTTTGGTCACCGAATGGTCGAAGCCGAACGGCGAGCCGATGGCCAGCACCCACTCACCCACCTTGAGCTTCTCGGAGTCGCCCAGCTTGACGGTCGGCAGGTTCTTGCCTTCGACCTTGAGCAGCGCGACGTCGGTACGCGGGTCGGTACCGACCAGCTTGGCTTGCAGCTCGCTGCGGTCCGACAGGCGGACGATGATCTCGTCGGCGTCGGCCACCACATGGTTGTTGGTCAGTACGTAGCCATCGCTGGAGATGATGAAACCCGAACCCAGCGACTGGGCTTCACGCTGACGATCACCCCGCGGCGAGCGGGGCTGCTGCGGCATGTTGCGCTCGAAGAACTCGCGGAACATCGGCGGCAGGCCTTCGAGGTCCGGCATCTGCCCAGCGGCGATGCGGCGGTCCGGCAGCTTCTGCTTGGTACTGATGTTGACCACGGCCGGCGAGGCTTGCTCGACCAACGTGGTGAAGTCTGGCAGGGCTTCCTCGGCCTGGGCGGTGAGCACCTGGCCGAGCATGAGCACGGCGGCGAACATCGATAGGTAGGATTTCAAGCGTGGTATAGACATACGGCTCCCGTCACAACGAGCGTGGTTAGCGTAAGGCCCCTGCACAAGCAGGAAAGGCCAGGCTCCAAGAAGCCTGACCTATAGAAAATTTACGGAAAGATTGCAAATGACAATGCTTTAATTTCATTTCAGGAGCATGTCTCTCACGCCGGAAACCACCTGAAAAGCGCACGCCATCATTGCCGCGCCTGGGCATCCTGAGGCCGCATCGACAGCGCAATGCGCTCTGCGGTACCCAGGGGAATTTCACCTACCACAGTGACCAGGACCTTGCCCTTCGGCGTGTTCAGACGGCGCGATACCGCCACGGTTGGGCCGAGTTGCACGCGTGTGTCGGTGCCTGAGTTGTCGTTGACCGGCTCGAGGAATACCGAAACGCGCGCCAGGCCATCGTCATACATCAGGCTGCTGACTGTGCTGTTGCGGGCCGGGTCACGGCGTACCGAGCTGTTGACCAGCTCAAAACCCGGCGGCAGCCAGTCCGAGCGCCATCCGGCGACGCTTTCCTGGCCGGTACTGGTGCCCCGCTCCACCGGCTTGCAAGCCGCACTGGGGCGCAAGTCATCCGCGGTAGGCAGGTCATCGGTATCGAGGCGGGTCATCTGGAAGCGCTCGAGCAATTGCCCCTTGTCGTTGAGCATCAACGAACGCAGCGGCAAGCCGGTGCGGCGGTCAAGGTGCAATTCGAACGCATAACGGTGCTGGTCGCGCGGTGTGAGGGTGACGATCACCGCGTCGCGCCCGGCGACACGTGACTTGCCCGCCACACCCAGATCGTACCAGCCCATCAATTTGAGGGGATCCAGCGCACGCGGCGCCGCATCGGGCGGCGTCGTAACGCCGTTGACCAAGGCACCACTGATGCACGCAACCTTGCCATCCACGCGCACGATTTCCTGGGCAGTGCCATCGAGCTGCAGCAGCCGCTCGCTGACCTTACCGTCCTCAACCCTGTGCCAGATATCGTGGGAAGAAAAGCTGCCGTTGCGCTCGTAGACGAAAGAGCCTTGGTAGCTTTGCTTTTGCTCGGCCTGTGCCAGCTTGTTCAGCCACTCATTCGCCTCAGGCGAAGAGTTGGCCGCCAACGCTGGCACCGTCATGCAGCTGCCTATCAGCAGCGACAGGAGAGGTAGCGCGCGCATGATCCTCCTTACTTAGCGGGGTTATCCAGGCTGGCGGCGCGGGCATACGGCAACGCCGTTTCGCTGCCCTTGAGCGCAGATTCCTGGGCGTGCTGGCGCAGATAGCCTGGCAGACGCTGATCCCAGCCGGCTTGGTTCTGCAGCACACCGTTGGCCATCGGCCCAGTCGGTTGCTCACTGCTTTCACTATAGCCTGCCAATACCGCCGGGCCTTGAGTTTGTGGCACGCTCAGCCCCTGCTGCGCAGGTTGCTGGGAGGCAAGCTCTGCACCGGTGATTTCGTCCTGGTTGTACATGCGCACACCCGCCAGCACGGCAACCGTCACCGAGGCAGCGACTGCCAGGCGAGCGACGCTGCGCCATGGACCTTTATTGACCTTGGCCGGTACCGCTTCGTCGGCCAACGCTGCCGACACCGCCGAGGCGATATCGAGGTTGGGCAGCAGCAGTTCCTTGTGCATCGCTGCGCGAGCGACCTGGTAACGCGACCAGGTAGCACGGGTTTCGGCATCGTCGACGGCACTCAGTACCCGACGTAATTCCAGTTCGTCCGCTTCGTTATCCATTACCGCGGACAGCGATTCCTGCAACGCTTCACGACTCATGGCGGTTCCTCTCTTGGCTGTAGCCGCTGTCTCAGGTTTCCTGCAACAACGGCTGCAGGGCTTTATCTATGGCCTCCCGAGCGCGGAAGATTCGAGAGCGCACGGTACCCACCGGACATTGCATGACACTGGCAATGTCTTCGTAACTCAATCCGTCGAACTCGCGCAGGGTCAATGCCGTGCGCAGGTCTTCGGGCAGTTGCTGGATGGTGCGATGGACCGTGCCTTCGATTTCATCCCGCAACAACGAGCGCTCTGGGGACTCGAGATCCTTGAGACCATGATCGCCGTCATAAAACTCCGCATCCTCGGAGCTCACATCACTGTCTGGTGGCCGTCTTCCACGGGACACCAGGTAGTTCTTCGCCGTGTTGATGGCGATGCGGTACAGCCAGGTATAAAACGCACTGTCTCCGCGAAAATTGCCAAGCGCACGGTAGGCCTTGATAAAGGCTTCCTGTGCCACATCCTGGGCCTCGTGGGTGTCGTGAACGAACCGCACGATCAACCCGAGAATCTTGTGCTGATACTTCAGCACCAACAGATCGAACGCTCGCCTGTCACCGCGCTGCACGCGCTCGACAAGCTGCTGATCCTCTTCCTGGGTTAGCATGAACACTCCTCGGTAGACTCGAAGGAGCGTTGCAACAGCCATCGTTCAGGCTTGCAAACATAGACTCGGGCTTTGCGCAAAAGTTCTCCCCTCCAAGCAAGTTTCCTGCAGCCCTTGGTCGGCTCGCACGGAAGACGCGGCGCGGTCACGGCCGGCAACGTCAATAATCAGGTTTCGAATACGCAGGTGTCAGCCCGAATAGAGCTGCCGCCGTGCGTCGCCGCGACATTTGTGGCGTGCGGGCAGCCTTCATAGGATTTCCGTAGCTGTCGGAAAGTTCCCACAAGGTCGCTGCTTCCTGGCAAGTGGCATGGAAATTGGCCACCCGGGGCTGCTATAAAGGCAACCCGGCCTGGTTTAACGATAGTTTCACAATGCCATCGGCGCGTGACTATTGTGCCGTGCCCCTTCCGTAGATTACTAGTGTCCCGACATGAGCCAACAATTCCAACATGATGTCCTGGTGATCGGCAGCGGCGCCGCCGGTCTCAGCCTGGCACTTAACCTCCCCAGCCACCTGCGTATCGCCGTGCTCAGCAAGGGCGACCTGGCCAATGGCTCGACCTATTGGGCCCAGGGCGGTGTTGCCGCCGTGCTGGACGACACCGACACCGTCCAGTCGCATGTCGAGGACACCCTCAATGCCGGCGGCGGCCTGTGCCATGAAGATGCCGTGCGTTTCACCGTCGAGCACAGCCGCGAAGCCATTCAGTGGTTGATCGAGCAAGGCGTGCCCTTTACCCGGGATGAGCAGCACGGTGTCGACGATGGGGGCTTCGAGTTCCACCTGACCCGCGAAGGTGGCCACAGCCACCGGCGCATCATCCACGCCGCCGATGCCACCGGCGCCGCGATCTTCACTACCTTGCTGGCCCAGGCCCGCCTACGCCCGAACATCCAGCTGCTGGAGCAGCGCGTGGCGGTCGACCTGATCACCGAGCGCCGCCTGGGCCTGCCCGGCGAGCGCTGCCTGGGTGCCTACGTGCTGAACCGCAATAGCGGCGAAGTGGACACCTTCGGTGCACGTTTCACCGTGCTCGCCACCGGAGGCGCGGCCAAAGTCTACCTGTATACCAGTAACCCCGACGGTGCCTGCGGCGACGGCATCGCCATGGCCTGGCGCGCGGGCTGCCGGGTGGCCAACCTTGAGTTCAACCAGTTCCACCCGACCTGCCTGTACCACCCCCAAGCCAAGAGTTTCCTGATCACCGAGGCCTTGCGCGGTGAAGGCGCGCTGTTGCGCCTGCCCAACGGCGAGCGTTTCATGCCGCGCTTCGACCCGCGAGAAGAACTGGCCCCGCGCGACATCGTGGCCCGCGCCATCGACCACGAGATGAAACGCCTGGGCGTGGACTGCGTGTACCTGGACATCACCCACAAGCCGGCCGATTTCATCAAGGGCCACTTCCCCACCGTTTACGAACGCTGCCTGGGCTTCGGCATCGACATCACCCGTCAGCCGATCCCGGTAGTACCCGCAGCCCACTACACCTGCGGCGGTGTGGTGGTGGACGACCGCGGGCATACCGACGTACCTGGGCTGTATGCCATCGGTGAGACCAGCTTTACCGGCCTGCATGGCGCCAACCGCATGGCCAGCAACTCGCTGCTTGAATGCTTCGTCTATGGCCGCGCCGCTGCCGCCGACATCCAGGCGCACCTGGAACAGGTCGACATGCCCAAAGCCCTGCCCGGCTGGGATGCCAGCCAGGTCACCGACTCGGACGAGGATGTGATCATCGCGCACAACTGGGACGAGCTGCGGCGCTTCATGTGGGACTATGTCGGCATCGTGCGCACCAGCAAGCGCTTGCAGCGCGCCGAACACCGCATCCGCCTGCTGCTCGACGAAATCGACGAGTTCTACAGCAACTACAAGGTCAGCCGCGACCTGATCGAGCTGCGCAACCTGGCGCAAGTGGCGGAACTGATGATTCGTTCGGCAATGCAGCGCAAGGAAAGCCGCGGGTTGCATTACACGCTGGATTATCCGGGGATGCTGGACGAGGCTAAAGACACCATCCTCAGCCCGGTCTGAAAGCTGCAGGGGGCTGGTCTGAAAGCTGCAGCGGTCTGGTCTGAAAGCTGCAGCGCCTGTGAGATCGAGCGCCGCCCGCGCGGCGCTTCGCAGCACAAGGCTGCTCCTGCATCTGTTTCGGGCCAGTAAAGCCTGTGAGAGAGGCGCGCGACCGCCTTGTTTGTTCGACTCGATATGGTGTCAGGCGCCAAGGGGCCGCGCGCCAATGCCTCAGGAATAATTGGCCCGAAACAGATGCAGGAGCAGCCTTGTGCTGCGAAGCGCCGCGCGGGCGGCGCTCGATCCCACAGGCACTGAACCTGCCACGGCGAAACCTATCAGCCCTGAATCGCTCCCACCTCAGCCCAGCGCCGCCGGCTGAACTTCAGCCTTACCCGCAACCGCCGATGCTCATCAACCCCAAGGGCATCCCAAGGAACGCACTGCCCCTGCCCCAGCCAACGCCCTTCCCGCACAAACCGCAACACCACCATCCCCGGCAACGCAACACTGTCCCGACACAAACGCACCGGCTGCCAACCCTGGGCGCGGCTGAATACCCGCCAGCCAAGCAGGTCTCGGCGCAGCCCGGTAACCGCATGCGGATGCGTGAGCAAAATTCGTCGGGGGATGGCCCAGCAGGCGTGGGCGACAGACGCGGCAGTGGCCGCCAGGGACAGCCACCAGGGCAACGCGCTCACCCACACAGTGAACAGCGCCAGCACCTGGCAACTCAAGTAAGCCGTCAGCAGCAGGCGCGAGCCTTGCCAACGGCTTTCGAAAAACTCACTTGGGCTGGACACGGTCCAGGATGATGCGGACCATGCGCTGCAGCTCCGGGTCTTCAGACTCGGTGCGCTCCATGAACCAGCCGAACATGTCCTGATCTTCGCAGCTCAACAGGCGTACATAGAGTTCGCGGTCGGCTTCGTTGAGGGTGGCGTAGACTTCCTGGGTGAAAGGCACCAACAGTACGTCCAGTTCCAGCATGCCGCGGCGGCTGTGCCAGAAAAGCCGGTTGAGTTCAGTTTGTTCGACCATGGGGCCCTCCTCGAATGGCCCGCCAGTATACAGCCAGGCGAGCGAAGCGGCACAGGGCGTTGGTCTAGTCACCTACCTATTTTGTTACTGGCGTTCTATGATGGCCGCCAGTCTTTAGCCACCGCGATGACCCATGGCCGATTCCGCTTTCTTCAGCCCCCTGTCCCACGAGGGCATCCTCGCCGTCCGCGGCTCCGACGCAGGCAAGTTCCTGCAGGGCCAGCTGACCTGCAACATCAACTACCTCAGCCAGGAACATGCCAGCCTCGGTGCCCGCTGCATGGTCAAAGGGCGCATGCAGTCGAGTTTCCGCATCGTGCCCGAAGGTAACGGTTACCTGCTGGCCATGGCCAGTGAACTGCTCGATGCCCAATTGGCCGACCTCAAGAAGTACGCCGTGTTCTCCAAGGCCACCTTAAGCGACGAGAGCGCCGCCTGGGCGCGCTTTGGCCTGCAGGGTGGCGAGGCGGCACTGCAAGCCTTGGGCTTGACGCCGCCGGTCGAAGCGGGCGCCACCGTGCGCCACGAGGGCCTGATCGCCATCGCCGTGTCCGCAGGCCGTGTCGAGCTGTGGGTACCGGCCGAGCAGGCCGCCGACGTAGGCGCGGCACTCGCCGCCAGCCTGCCTGAAGGCAGCCTCAACGAGTGGTTGCTGGGCCAGATCCGCGCAGGTATTGGCCAAGTCATGGGCCCTACCCGCGAGCTGTTCATCCCGCAGATGATCAACCTGCAGGCCGTGGACGGCGTCAGCTTCAAGAAGGGCTGCTACACCGGCCAGGAAATCGTTGCCCGCATGCAGTACCTGGGCAAGCTCAAGCGCCGTCAGTACCGGCTCTCGCTCGATCAGCAGGACATCCCCGCGCCAGGTGCCGAGATCTTCTCGCCCACCCATGGCTCGTCGGTCGGTGAAGTGGTGATGGCGGCCAATACGGGTACCGGTTGCGAATTGCTCGCGGTGCTCAGCGCCGATGCGGTGGCCGATGACAACCTGCACCTGGGCAGCCTCGAAGGGCCACGCCTGCACGTGCTGAGCCTGCCCTATGAACTGGACCGCGACCGGGAAATCCAGCGCTGACCAGCCTGCCCCGTCCGCGTGACGGGGCCGCACCACCACTGCGGTAGAGAAGTCCATGAACAAGCTGGCCGAGATGGTTCAAGCACAGTTGCTCGATGCCATCGAAAAGGATGACCTGGTCCTGCCGACCCTGCCCGAGGTTGCCTTGAGCATCCGCGAGGCTGCCGAGGATAGCGAGATCAGCGTGTCGGCCCTGAGCAAGGTGATCGGTCGCGACGCGGCCCTCTCGGCGCGCCTGATCAAAGTCGTCAACAGCCCCCTGTTGCGCGCTGCGGTAGAGGTCACCGACCTGCACACCGCAATCACTCGCCTGGGCATCAACTACAGCTGCAACCTGGCCATCGGCCTGGTGATCGAACAGATCTTTCATGCCCGCTCGCCGGCTGTTGAGCAAAAGCTGCGCGATATCTGGGTCAACAGCCTGGAAGTGGCAGGCATCAGCTACGAAATCTGCCGCCGTTTCACTCACCTCAAACCCGACCAGGCGACCCTCGGTGGGCTGGTCAACCAGATCGGTGCCCTGCCGGTGCTGATTTACGCCGAAGAACACAACGAGCTGCTGTCCGACCCGGTCTGCCTGCACTACGTGATCGAGCAGATCCAGCCCGTGCTGGGTGACAAGATCCTCAAGGCGTGGGAGTTTCCCGAGCAATTGGTCAACCTGCCGAGCCAGGTTCAGGACCTCGACCGGCAGACCGACAAGGTCGACTATATCGACGTCGTGCAGATCGCCCGCTGCATCAGCCAACGTGGGCGTAGCCGGCCACTGGCCGCGTTGCCGGCGTACCGACACCTGGGGCTGCCGTTCGGCACCGAACTCGAAGTCGAAGAGCTGCTCGAGGCGCGGAGCCTGTTGCGCTAAGCCGCCGAAAGCCCGCTACACCAACCCTCCTGCGCGATTCAGGTAGGAGCAGCCTTGTGCTGCGAAGAGGCCGCTAACAACACAGCAAATCTTCGCAGCAGTCACTGGCCCTTTCGCAGCACAAGGCTGCTCCCACAGTGCCGACGGGCCAATGGAAATGAAACCCTAATCAGCGATGAAACTCACCCGCACCCGCAAACCGCCCTTCTCGCCATCGTGCAGGCTGATCTGCGCCAGGTGCGCGCGGCAGATCTCGCCGACAATCGCCAACCCCAGCCCACTGCCTTGGGCACTGCGGCGGTAGAAGCGCTCGAACACCCGCTCGCGCTCATCCTCGGGAATGCCTGGGCCATCATCCTCGACCTCAAGCACCGCCGGCGCCAGCACCCGCAAGATCACGTTGCCACCGGCCGGGGTATGCGCCAAGGCGTTATCCACCAGGTTGCTTAGCAGTTCGTTGAGCAAGGTCGGCTCACCCTTGAGCCACACGGGCGCCTCGGCCTCCAGGGCCAATGCCACGCCACGGTTATGCGCCAAGGGCGCCATGGCCATGCCCAGTTCGCGGGCCAACTGGCTGAGGTCCAGGCGCTGCGCGCCACCTTCGGCGATTGCCCGGGCACCATTCTCGACCCGTGCCAATGACAACAGCTGGTTGGCCAGGTGGGTCAAGCGGTCGGTGCCTTGGGCGGCTGATTCCAACGTCTGCCGCCACTCCTGCGGCTCGGATGACCGCAAGCCCAACTCGACACGCGCCTTGAGCGCCGCCAACGGCGTGCGCAACTCGTGGGCGGCGTCTGCGATGAACTGGGCTTGGCGCTCGAACTGCCCGCGCAAGCGCTCGGTAAAGTGGTTCAAGGCCCGCACCAGTGGGCCCAGTTCGCGCTGCACCTGCACCACCGGCAAGGCCCGCAGGTCATCGGGTTGGCGCTCTTCCACGGCGGTACGCAGGCGCTCCAGCGGGCGTAGCGCGGCACTGACCGCAAACCACACCATCACCAAAGCGCCCAGCGCCAGCATCCCCAGGCGCAGCAGGGTATCGGCCATCAGCCCGCGCGCCATGCGCACCCGCGCTTCTTCGGTCTCGGCCACGCGAATTTCCGCCATGCCGTTCATGTTCGGCTCGCTGACCGGCTTGAGCAGGCTGACCACGCGCACGTCCTGGCCGAGGTACGTCGCGTTGTAGAACCGCGCCAGCGCCGGGTAGTCGTCGGTGCGCGGCGTGCCAGGCGGTGGCGCTGGCAGGTTCTCGTAGCCCGAGATCAATCGCTGCTTGATGTCCAGCACCTGGTAGTAGATACGCCCGGCACTGTCGTAGGCGAAGGTATCCAGGGCCACATAGGGCACGTCCGCGCTCAACGAGCCGTCGCGTTGCGACAAGCCCGCGGCGATGGTCCGTGCCGACGCTAGCAAGGTCCGGTCGTAGGCCGTGTCGGCGGCTTCACGGCCATTCCAGTAGGCGCTCAAGCCGCTGGCCAACATCAACACCACCAGCAGCAGTGCCAGGTTGCCCAGCAGCCGCCCGCGCAAGCTGCCGTTGTCACGCATCGCGATGCTCGAGCAGATAACCCAGGCCCCGGAAGGTGACGATCGCCACCGGGTGGCCGTCGAGCTTTTTGCGCAGGCGGTGGATGTAGATTTCGATGGCGTCGGGGCTGGCTTCTTCGTCCAGGCCAAACACCTGGGCGGCCAGTTGCTCCTTGCTCATCACCCGGCCTGGGCGGGCGATCAGCGCTTCCAGCACGCTCTGCTCACGCGAGGTCAGGGTCAGGTTGTCCTCGCCCAGGCTGAAGCGCCGGGTATCCAAGTCGTACACCAGCGGCCCGCAGCGCTGCTGGCGTTCGCCACCCAGCACGCTGCGGCGCAGCAAGGCCTTGACCCGGGCTTCCAGTTCAGTCAGTTCGAACGGCTTGGCCAGGTAATCGTCAGCCCCCAAGTTCAGCCCATGGACCCGGTCCTTGACGTCACTGCGCGCGGTCAGCATCAGCACCGGCAGGGTCTTGCCGCGGCCACGCAAACGCGCCAGCACTTCAAAGCCATCCATGCGCGGCAAGCCGACATCGAGCACGGCAACGGCGTATTCCTCACTGGCCAGGGCCAGGTCGGCAGCCACGCCGTCATGCAGTACATCCACGGTCAGGCCGTGACTTTTCAAGGCCTGGGCCACGCTTTCGGCCAGTTGCAGGTGGTCTTCGACCAGCAGCACACGCATCGGATTCTCCCTGCTCGGGTGGGGCGGTGGCGCGGAGTGTACCGCTGTCGACCGGCCTGTGAAGCCCCTTCTGACAAACCTTTCACGCTGAAAGGTTAGCGAAAGGTTCGTTACCTAGCATCGCACCACGGTCGCCCCACGCGCCGAAAAAAGCACCAGCAAGGTGCAACGAATAAGAACAATAAACGGAGTCATCGACGATGCTGTCATCGCAGCCGCAGGCATACGTGCCTACCCGTTCCTTTGCCGCACGCCCTTCTGCCATCGCCAGCGCCCTTGCGCTCGCCGGTGTCGCGCCCATGAGCCAGGCCGCCTTCTTCGAAGACAGCACGGCGACCTTCGAAACCCGCAACATGTACTTCAACCGCGACTTTCGCGACGGCACCAGCGCGCAGCAATCCAAGCGCGACGAATGGGCCCAGGGTTTCATGCTCAACTTCGAGTCCGGCTACACCGACGGCACTGTAGGCTTTGGCCTGGATGCGCTGGGCATGCTCGGCATCAAGCTCGACTCCAGCCCCGACCGCACCGACACCGGCCTGCTGCCGACCCATGACGACGGCAAGGCCGCCGACGAGTACTCCAAGCTCGGCCTGACCGGCAAGGTCAAAGTGTCCAAGACCGAATTGAAGATCGGCACGCTGATCCCCGAACTGCCGACCCTGCAGCCCAACGACGGGCGCATCCTGCCGCAAACCTTCGAAGGCGGCTTGCTCACCTCGAAAGAGATCAGCCATCTGACCTTCACCGGCGGGCGCCTGGAAAAGGCCAAGGACCGCAACGACACCAACTGGGAAGACCTGGCCCTCAACAACAAGAACGGCCGCTTCGGTGGCACTTTCACGGCCGATAACCTCGACCTCGCGGGCCTGGACTACCAGTTCACCGATCGCATCACCGGCAGCTACCACTTCGCCCAACTCGACGACATCTACCGCCAGCACTTCCTCGGCATGGTCGCTACCCAGCCGTGGGGCCCGGGTACCTTGGGCGCTGACCTGCGCCTGGCCGTGAGTGACGATGCCGGCGCCGCCAAGGCCGGCAACATCGACAACACCACCGTCAACGGCATGCTCAGCTACGCCCTGGGCGGGCACAAGGTCAGTGCCGCCTACCAGCACCTGTCCGGCGACAGCGCCTTCCCCTACATCGATGGCGCCGACCCGTACCTGGTCAACTTCGTGCAGATCAACGACTTCGCCGGTGCCGACGAGCACTCCTGGCAGATGCGCTACGACTACAACTTCGCGGCCTTGGGCGTCCCCGGCCTGACCTTCATGACCCGTTACATCAGCGGCGACAACGTCAGCCGCGCCGATGGCAGCGAGGGTAAGGAGTGGGAACGCAACACCGAGTTCAAGTACGTGGTACAAAGCGGCCCGTTGAAAAACGTCGCCGTGCGCTTGCGCAACGCCACCTTCCGCTCGAATTTTGCCCGCGACGCCGACGAAGTGCGGCTGCTGGTGAGCTACAGCGTGGCCCTGTGGTAACCCAATAACAACAACGCTCACGGAGATTGACGATGACCTTTTCACTGCGCCGCCTCGTCCTCGCTACCGGCTGCCTGCTGCTGGCCGGCAACGCCCTCGCTGCCGAACCGAAACGCCCCGAATGCATCGCCCCTGCCTCGCCTGGCGGTGGCTTCGACCTGACCTGCAAACTGGTGCAGAGCGCCCTGGTGCAGGAGAAGATCCTCAGCAAGCCCATGCGTGTCACCTACATGCCCGGCGGCGTCGGCGCGGTGGCCTACAACGCCGTGGTGGCCCAGCGCCCAGGGGATGCCGGCACCCTGGTGGCGTGGTCCAGCGGCTCGCTGCTGAACCTGGCCCAAGGCAAGTTCGGCCGCTTCGACGAGAACGCGGTCAAGTGGTTGGCAGCGGTCGGCACCAGCTACGGTGCCATCGCCGTGAAGAGCGATTCGCCCTACAAAACCCTCGACGACCTGGTCGCCGCCCTGAAAAAAGACCCGAGCAAGGTCGTGATCGGCTCCGGTGGCACGGTCGGCAGCCAGGACTGGATGCAAACCGCGCTGATCGCCAAGGCCGCCGGCATCAACCCGCGTGACCTGCGTTACGTGGCCCTGGAAGGCGGCGGTGAAATTGCCACTGCATTGCTGGGCGGGCACATCCAGGTCGGCTCCACCGACATCTCCGACTCCATGCCGCACATTCAGAGCGGCAACATGCGCATCCTCGCGGTGTTCTCCGAAAACCGCCTGGACGAGCCAGAGATGAAAGACATCCCTACCGCCAAGGAGCAGGGCTACGACATCGTCTGGCCGGTAGTACGCGGCTTCTACCTGGGGCCTAAGGTGAGCGACGAGGACTACGCCTGGTGGAAGGCCTCGTTCGACAAGATGCTGGCCTCGGAAGACTTCGCCAAGCTGCGCGACCAGCGCGAGCTGTTCCCGTTTGCCATGACCGGCGAAGAGCTGGACGGCTATGTGAAGAAACAGGTGGCTGACTACAAGGCACTGGCCAGGGAATTCGGCCTGATTCAGTAACTCGCCGACTACCTGAACAGATCCCTGTGGGAGCGGGCTTGCCCCGCGAAGCTGGCACCTCGGTGCATGGCGCCGGCTTTGCCGGTGTTCGCGGGGCAAGCCCGCTCCCACAGAGTCCGCGTCCAACGAGGATTCCCCGATGATCCTGCAACGCCTCTTCGCCCTGGTCCTGCTGGCGGTGTGCGCCGCCCTGGCCGTGATGGCCTGGCCGTACCAGGCTGCATTTTCCTACGAACCGGTTGGCCCACGGGCCTATCCGCTGCTGATGCTCGGCCTGATGGGCCTGGGCCTGCTTTACCTGGCCATCCGCCCAACGCCCATCGTGCGCAAGGATGACGAGCCAGAACTGGACCGCGAAACCCTGATCAAAATCGCCGCCTGCGTCGGCCTGCTGATCGTCTTCGCTGCCACCTTCGAACCGCTGGGCTTCATCCTCAGCGCCATCCTGGTCGGCCTGCCCATGGCCCGGCTGTACGGCGGCCGCTGGTTGCACAGCGCCATCGTCGTGGTCGGCATGAGCCTGTTTCTCTACTGGCTGTTCGACCGCGTGATGGACGTGCCCCTGCCCCTTGGCCTGCTGAGCGTACTGGAGAACTGACACATGGATACCTTGAGCTACCTGGGCCAGGGCTTCGGCGTCGCCCTGAGCCCGTACAACCTGGTCACCGCCCTCAGCGGCACCCTGATCGGCACCGTGGTCGGCCTGTTGCCGGGCCTGGGCCCGATCAACGGCGTGGCCTTGCTGATCCCTATCGCCTTTGCCCTGGGCCTGCCGCCTGAGTCGGCGCTGATCCTGCTGGCCGCGGTGTACCTGGGCTGCGAATACGGCGGGCGCATCAGTTCGATCCTGCTGAACATCCCGGGCGAAGCGTCGACCGTGATGACCACCCTCGATGGCTACCCGATGGCCCGCCAGGGCCTGGCAGGCGTTGCCTTGTCGCTGTCGGCCTGGAGTTCGTTCATCGGCGCCTTCATCGCCACCTGCGGCATGGTGCTGTTCGCCCCGCTGCTGGCGAAATGGGCGATCGCCTTCGGCCCGGCGGAATACTTCGTGCTGATGGTGTTCGCCATTGTCGCCTTGGGCGGGATGGCCGGCGACAAACCGTTGAAGACCTTCATCGCTGCGCTGATCGGCCTGTTCCTGTCGGCAGTCGGCATCGACGCCAACAGCGGCGTCTACCGCTTCACCGGTGACAGCGTGCACCTGGCCGACGGCATCCAGTTCGTGGTGCTGGTGCTGGGGCTGTTCTCGATCAGCGAAATCCTCCTGCTGCTGGAAAAGACCCACCATGGCCACCAGGCTGTCAAGGCCACTGGGCGCATGCTGTTCAACATCAAGGAAGCGGCTTCGGTGTTCGCAGTGAACATCCGCTGCGGCCTGCTCGGCTTCATCATGGGCGTGCTGCCAGGTGCCGGCGCGACCCTGGCCAGCGCCGTGGCCTACATGACCGAGAAGCGTATCGCTGGCGAAAGCGGCAAGTTCGGCAAGGGCGATGCCCGTGGCCTGGCCGCGCCAGAAACCGCCATCGGCGCTTCCTGCTGCGGCGCCTTGGTCCCGATGCTGACCCTCGGCGTGCCAGGTTCGGGCACCACCGCGGTGATGATCGGCGCACTGACCCTGTACAACATCACCCCCGGCCCGCTGTTGTTCGAACAGCAGCCAGACATCGTTTGGGGCCTGATCGCCTCGTTGTTCATCGCCAACATCATGCTGGTGATCCTCAACATTCCGATGATCCGCATCTTCACCCGCATCCTCGCTGTGCCGAACTGGGCGCTGGTGCCGGTGATCGCGATCATCACCGGGATCGGCGTGTATGCCGTGCACGCCACCACCTTCGACCTGTTCCTGATGGTCGGCATCGGCATCATGGGCTACATCCTGCGCAAGCTGGACTTCCCGCTGTCGCCGATCCTGCTCGGCTTCATCCTCGGCGGGCTGATGGAGCAGAACCTGCGCCGTGCGCTGTCGATCTCCAACGGTGAGCTGGGCATCCTCTGGTCCAGCCCAATCAGCATGGGCGTGTGGGTCCTGGTGGTGTGCATGCTGTGCCTGCCGCTGCTGCGTATCTGGCGCAAGCGCAGCCTGCAGCGCCGGGCCATGGCTGATGCCTGATCGGTCGTTGCCCCTGTATTGGGCTACCGGGCTGGTCGGCCTTGCTGGCGGGTATCTCGCCAGCAAGGTCGGCTGGCCTTTGCCCTGGATGGTCGGCGCGTTGTTGGCGATCATCCTGGTGCGCTGCCTGACCCCCTGGCAGCTGTCGGAAATCCCCAATGGGCGCAAATGCGGGCAATGCATCATCGGCCTGGGCATCGGCCTGCACTTCACCCCCGCCGTGATCGAACAGGTGGGCAGCCACTTTCTGCTGATCTTCTTTGGCGCGCTGTTCACTACCCTGTCCAGCGTGATCAGTGTGTGGTTGCTGCGACGTACCGGCGAAGACCGCGCAACCGCCTTCTTCGCCAGCATGCCGGGCGGTTCGGGTGAGATGGTCAACCTGGGCGCGCGCAACGGCGCGGTGCTCAGCCAGGTGGCAGCGGCGCAAAGCCTGCGTGTGTTGGCAGTGGTGCTGTGCGTGCCGGCGCTGTTCAAGTTCTTGATGGGTGACGGCGTACCGCTAAATCATGCCGGCAGTGTGAGCTGGGGCTGGCTAGCGTTGATCGCCCCGCTGGGTATAGCCGCGGGCTTCATCTGGCAACGGTTGCGCCAGCCCAACCCTTGGCTGTTCGGGCCGCTGCTGGTGGCGGCGACGGTTAGCCTGGCGGGCAACCTGCAGATCGGCCTGCCTGATGGCGCTAGTCAAATCGGCCAGTGGCTTATTGGCAGCGGCCTGGCCTGCCATTTCAACCGCGCGTTTTTCCGCCGCGCACCTTCGTTTCTGGGCCGTACGTTGCTGGCCACGGCGCTGTGCATGTTGATTGCCGGCAGCGCAGCGTGGGGGTTGAGCGTGATGACTGCGCTAGACCTGCGTTCGCTGACCCTGGGGATGATGCCCGGCGGGATTGCGGAGATGAGCCTGACGGCGGAGACCCTGCAGCTGTCGGTACCGCTGGTAACGGCCTTGCAGGTAATGCGCTTATTGTTCGTGCTGTTTCTGGCGGAGCCGCTGTTCCGGCTCTGGAACGCAGAGAAAGCCTGAAATAACGCGTCGCCTGCCTCGCGGGCAAGCCCACAAGTATTGCACCGCTCCTGTAGGAGCGGGCTTGCCCGCGAAACAGGCGACGCGGTGTTTCATACCATCAAAGCGGCGGCAAGGCCCAGTTGATCGGTGCCAACCCACGCTGTTCGAGGAAGCTGTTGGCGCGGCTGAAGTGCCCGCAGCCGAGGAAGCCCCGATACGCCGACAAGGGCGACGGATGCACCGACTTCAGCACCAGGTGCTTGGTGCCATCGATCAGCTTCTGCTTGCCCTGGGCATGCGCGCCCCACAGCAGGAACACCACGTTCGGGCACTGCTCGCTGACCACCTGGATGACCCGGTCGGTAAAGAACTCCCAGCCCTTCTTGGCATGTGAAGCCGCATTGGCGCGCTCAACGGTCATGGTCGTGTTGAGCAGCAGCACGCCTTGCTCGGCCCAGCTCTGCAGGTAGCCGTGGCTGGCGATTGGAATGTTCAGGTCGCGCTGCAGCTCTTTGTAGATATTGACCAGCGACGGCGGCGTGGCGATGCCCGGCTGCACCGAGAAGCACAGGCCATGGGCCTGGCCTGGGCCGTGATACGGGTCCTGGCCGAGGATCACCACCTTGACCTGCTGCAACGGCGTCGAGTTAAGGGCATTGAAGATCAGCGGGCCCGGTGGGTAGATCTCTTTGCCGGCCGCGTGCTCCTGGCGCAGGAATTCGCGCAGCTGATGCATGTAGGGCTGGTCGAATTCGTCGCGCAATGCGGCTTTCCAGCTGGGTTCGAGTTTGATGCGATCGTCGTCAGTCATGGGGCCATCCGTAAACAATGGCGCGACACTAGGTAAGCCTCCTCCGCTTGTCAAACGATCCGACCGACGACCGGCGTGATCCCGCAGGCAGGCCATACTTGTGCGATGACCTGCGAGAGGTAGTCCATGTCTATTCATTGCGAGGTACTCACCGGTGCCGATGGCGCCTGCATCGGCATCGCCACCCTGGATACACCCAAGGCGCTCAATGCGCTGAACCTGAGAATGATCGAAGTGCTCGGCGAGCAGTTGCACGCCTGGGCCCGCGACCCTGGCGTGGTCTGCGTGCTGCTGCGAGGCAATGGCGCCAAGGCGTTCTGTGCCGGGGGCGACGTGAGGGCGCTGGCCCAGGCTTGCCGCGATCACCCGGGCAGCGTGCCGCCGCTGGCCGCCACCTTCTTCGCTGCCGAGTATCGCCTCGATTACCTGCTGCACACCTACCCCAAGCCGCTGCTGTGCTGGGGGCACGGGCATGTGCTGGGTGGCGGCATGGGGCTGCTGCAGGGCGCCAATGTGCGCATCGTCACGCCCAGCAGCCGGCTGGCGATGCCAGAGATCAGCATCGGCCTCTATCCCGACGTCGGCGCCAGCTGGTTCCTCGCCCGTCTGCCGGGCAAGCTGGGGCTGTTCCTGGGGCTGACCGGTGCCCCGATCAATGCCCGCGATGCCCTCGACCTGGGTCTCGCCGATCGTTTCTTCGGCGAGCACCAGCAGGAGGAGCTGATCGATGAGTTGTTGCAGCTGAACTGGCAGGAGCAAACCGAGTTGCAGCTCAACAGCCTGCTCAAGGCCGAGCAGCATCGTGCCTGCGAGGAGCTACCCGAGGCGCAATGGCTGCCCCGCCGCCAAGTGATCGATGAGCTGCTGGATGTCGCCGACCCCGCCGGCGCGTGGCATGCGCTGCAAGGCCTGAAATATCACAACGACCCTGTGCTGGCCGAAGCGGGTGAACGCCTGCATGAGGGGTGCCCGTTGACCGCGCACTTGGTGTGGGAACAGATCCGCCGGGCCCGGCACCTGTCATTGGCGCAGGTATTCCAGATGGAGTTCGGCATGAGCCTGAATTGCTGCCGTCATCCGGAATTCAGCGAAGGGGTGCGCGCGCGCCTGCTGGACAAAGACAATCAGCCGCGCTGGCACTGGCCGGATGTGGCGCAGGTGCCAGCGGCGGTGGTCGAGGCGCATTTTACGAAGGTCTGGGAGGGGCGCCACCCGCTGGCGGATTTGGATTGATTATCTGCAACCGGGCCGCTGCGCACCCCAATCGCCGGCAAGCCGGCTCCCACAGGTGCGGCGCTAGCCTTGGAGGCTATACAATACGGGTGGGAGTCGGCTTGCCGGCGATTGGGCCGCACAGCGGCCCCAATTCATCACCGCTGCCAGTTGCGGCCCTGCCCCCGGCCGCCATCTGGCCTGCGGTCACGGTCCCCTCGCCCATTGGAATGCCAACGATCATTCTGATACCGCTGGCTGCCATCGCGATAGTCATGGCGGTCACGGTCACGCCCATAGTCATAGCGCTGGCGATTGCCGTAGTCATACCGCGGGTTGCCATGCCACTGGTTCATGCCTGGCTGCGGGTGGGGCCTGTATTGCGGCACCGGCGCCGGGCGGTAATAACGAGGTGCGGGCTGGTAGTAGTAGCGCGGCTGCGGCGTTACATAGTAGCGGTCGTATCGGTAATACCCCGGCGACACATAACGGTCGGTGGAGTAGTAATCCGATCGGTAGTAGCCCCCGCCGCCGTAGTAAGGGGCGCAGGCAGACGTCATCAGACCCAGTAGGGCGATCAACAGCATTCGATAGGACATGGCGGCCTCCTGGACCGCTGGAGTGCCCGAACAGCGGCGCTGGCGAGCGTCGATGCAAAACGCGTTCATCGACACTGAATAAGACCGCCATCCCGAGGTGCAGTGCCATTTTTGCAATAATTTGAAACAGGTGCGATAACCCTGAAAAACTTGCAGTCATTTGCCGGTCATCTCACTAGAATGACCGCCTTGGCACACATCACGGGAAGATCATGCCTGCACGTTCCGCTCTGTTTTCGCAGCGTTCGCTGATCGTCACCCTGCTGATGCTGCTGGCCAGCGGCTTTCTCGCCACTTCCCTGCTCAGCTACTTCGCCTCACGCAGTGCCATTCGCGATGGCATCGTCAATACCGAATTGCCGCTGACCTCCGACACGGTCTATTCGGAAATCCAGAAAGACCTGATCCGCCCTGTGCTGATCGCCTCGATGATGGCCCAGGACACCTTCTTGCGGGACTGGGTACTGTCCGGGGAGCAGGACACCCAGCGCATCACCCGCTACCTGGGCGAGATCATGGGCAAGCAGGACATCTTCACCTCGTTCTTCGTCTCCGACCGCAGCCTCACCTACTACCAGGCCAAGGGCGTACTCAAGCAGATCAAGCCCGGCAGCTGGCGCGATGCCTGGTACTTTCGCCTGCGCGACCTCAAGGCACCCTATGAGATCAACGTCGACCTGGACATGGCCAACCAGGACAGCCTGACGGTGTTCATCAACTACCAGGTGCTGGACTACCAACACCGCTTCATCGGCGCGGCCGGGGTGGGCTTGAGTGTGTCGTCGGTGGTCAAGCTGATCGACGAGTACCAGCGCCGCTACCAACGCTCGGTGCTGTTCACCGATGCCAAGGGCAAGGTCCTGCTGACCGGCTCCGAAGGTGGCCCCCACGGCTTGCGCGTTGGCCAGCCGCTTAGCGACAACCCCGAGCTGAGCGACCTGCTGGCACAGCAACCGGTACCTGGCGAAGGCAGCCACGAATACCGCGACAGCGACAACCACAGCCACTTTCTCAACGTGCGGCACCTGCCCGAGCTGGACTGGTACCTGCTGGTCGACAAGCGCGAAACCGGTACCCTGGACCGCATCCGCCACTCGCTGTACCTGAACCTGGCGATCTGCGCGATGATCACCCTGGTGGTGCTGTTACTGGTGCATGCGATGGTCAAGCGTCACCAGGCCAGCACCGAGGCGCTGGCTACCCTCGACAGCCTCACCGGCCTGCCCAACCGGCGCAGCTTCGACCTGCTGGCCGCCCAGGCGCTGCATGAGGCCCAGCGCGACAGCGGCCCGCTGGTGGCGCTGCTGATCGACCTTGACCACTTCAAGGTGCTCAACGACACCCATGGCCACCTGGCCGGCGACGAAGTGCTGCGCCAGTTCGCCAATGTGCTGCAGGGTAGCCTGCGCCAGTCGGATATACTCTGCCGCTGGGGCGGTGAGGAATTCATCGTGTTGCTGCGAGAGGCAGAAGGCCGGCAAGCGGTCGAAGTGGCGGAAAAAATCCGCCGCCGCACCGAACAGCTGACCTTCAGCTACGACGACCGACCGTTGCGCCTGACCACCAGCATCGGCCTGAGCAGCCTGCAACCGGGCGATACCTTGCATGCCCTGCTGACCCGCGCCGACCGTGCGCTCTATTGTGCCAAGCAGGCCGGCCGCAACCGCGTCTGCAGTGAAGTTTCCGGACCTGACCATGAATGACAGCCAGCACTGCCCCGCCTGTGGCGCCCTGAACCAGTGCAGCCTGGCCGACCCTCGCAGCGCCACGCAGGCCTGTTGGTGCTACAGCGTGACCATCGACCCCGCCGTGCTCCAGGCCCTGCCTGCCGAGCTGCGTGACAAGGCCTGCCTGTGCCCGCGCTGCGCAGTGGTTGAAGCGCAACTGCAGGCAGCGCCGCCCGGCACAAAGCGCTAGACTGCGCGGCCTTCGACTTCAGCCCTGTTCGCCATGCGCCTCGACCGTTTTCTTGCCAATTTGCCCTGCTACAACCGCCAGCACGTTCGCCTGCTGCTGGTGCAGCGTCGCGTGCGGGTCGATGGCCAAGTGGCGGCCGACCCGTTGACGGAGGTGCGTGAGTTCAGCCGCGTCGAGGTGGATGAGCAACTAGTGCAAGCCGGGCGACCGGCGCGCTACCTGATGCTCAACAAGCCGACCGGGTGCGTCAGCGCCACCCAGGACCCACAACACCGCACGGTACTCGAGTTGCTGCCCGCGGAACTACGCGACGACCTGCACATTGCCGGGCGCCTGGACTTCAACACCACCGGCCTGCTGATCCTGACCAACGACGGCCAATGGTCGCGTCGCCTGACCCAGCCAACGACCAAACTGCCGAAGCATTACCTGGTAGAGACCGAGGACGAGATTGGCGAGCATTATGCTGCCAAGTTCCACGAAGGCCTGTATTTCGCCTTCGAAAACCTTACCACCCTGCCCGCCCAACTCGACATCCTTGGCCCCCGCCAGGCCCGGTTGGCAATCGTCGAGGGGCGGTACCACCAGGTCAAACGCATGTTCGGCCACTTCGACAACAAGGTGGTGGGGCTGCACCGCGAAAGCATGGGCGCGATTCGCCTGGATCCGGCGTTGGCACCGGGGGCATTCAGGGCGTTGACGACCGAGGAAATCGCCTCGGTCTAGGTTGTTTGCACTGGCCTCTTCGCGGGCTTGCCCGCGAAGAGGCCAGAAAAGGCAACACGGGCAGTGTCACACGACCGCCCGGCGGCCCAAGTCACATTTTCCCCCGAACGGCACTTGCAGGATCCCCAGCCCACTGCTTGAATCCAAATCGTCAGTCTGCATGTGACTCATGAGTCACGCCCGCAGTCGAAGACACCTTTTTGCCGGCCACCCAACGCCTAGATGCCTTGGGGCACGGCAAATTGCCCGCCAAAAACAATACCGTCGACATGTGTGCCAAGGATCGACACAGGGCCCCCGGTTACTCTT
This sequence comes from Pseudomonas sp. B21-031, assembly GCF_024748985.1. Lineage (NCBI taxonomy): Bacteria > Pseudomonadati > Pseudomonadota > Gammaproteobacteria > Pseudomonadales > Pseudomonadaceae > Pseudomonas > Pseudomonas sp. B21-031. The sequence continues at coordinate 4,816,788 of NZ_CP087181.1, forward strand.
CAAGGCAAATGCCTACCTGTCATAAAGAACGTGCACCCTAGGTGACGCGAATACCCTTTTTGCGCCAGGAGTCGATGACATGAGGCCAGAAATCGCTGTACTTGATATCCAAGGTCAGTATCGGGTTTACACGGAGTTCCATCGCGCGGATGCAGCCGAGAAGACGATCATTTTGATCAACGGTTCGCTGGCCACCACGGCCTCGTTCGCCCAGACAGTGCGGAACCTGCACCCACAATTCAACGTCGTGCTGTTCGACCAGCCGTACGCCGGCAAATCCAAACCGCACAACCGCCAGGAACGGCTGATCACCAAGGAGACCGAGGCGCATATCCTCCTTGAGCTGATCGAGCACTTCCAGGCCGATCACGTGATGTCGTTTTCGTGGGGCGGTGCGAGCACGCTGCTGGCGCTGGCGCACCAGCCGCGGCGAGTGAAGAAGGCTGTGGTCAGCTCGTTCTCGCCGGTGATCAACGAACCGATGCGCGACTACCTGGACCGTGGCTGCCAGTACCTGGCCGCCTGTGATCGCTACCAGGTCGGCAACCTGGTCAACGACACCATCGGCAAGCACCTGCCGTCGCTGTTCAAGCGCTTCAACTATCGCCACGTGAGCAGCCTGGACAGCCACGAGTACGCGCAGATGCACTTCCACATCAACGAAGTGCTGCAGCATGACTTGGAACGGGCATTGAGCGGTGCGCGCAACATCGACATCCCGGTGCTGTTCATCAACGGCGACCGCGATGAGTACACCACGGCTGAAGATGCGCGCGAGTTCGGTCGCCATGTGGGCAAGAGCCACTTCAGCGTGATTCGCGATGCTGGGCACTTCCTCGACATGGAGACCAAGGCGGCCTGCGAAGATACCCGCAGCGCGCTGCTCGGCTTCCTCAAGCCGACCGTGCGTGAGCCACGTCAACGCTACCAGCACGTACAGGGGCAGCATGCACTGGCCATCTGAGCGCCTCGGCGTCCTGTAGCCCATTACCCGCAGGCTATGGGTCGCCGACAAGCTTTTTTATAACCCTTTTTATAACTAGGGCTTCTAATTCGATGAGGGTTCTGGTAAAAAGTCGAACGCAGACGCGGGTATAGTTTAGTGGCAAAACGAAAGCTTCCCAAGCTTTAGTTGAGGGTTCGATTCCCTCTACCCGCTCCACCTCGCATTTCCGCATGGCGTTCCAGCAACGTCATCGCTGTCAAAAGGAGCCTCGGCTCCTTTTTTCGTTTCTGCCTATTCGTTTTCATGCCCCTTTGTTGATCTGGCCCATGGCCACCTCCCGGCCACTGCGCTTGAATGCGTGGCCGGCGAATCCGCTTGCAAGCGAAACGGCTTGAAGCGCATATGCTTGATGGATTCGTGAAACATTTCGAAAGGACCGCGCATGTTTCTGTCCCGCTGGCTACCTGGCCTCGCCAACCTGTTGCACTACCGCCGTGAGTGGTTTCATGCCGACCTGCAGGCTGGGCTTTCGGTGGCGGCTATCCAGATCCCCATCGCCATCGCTTACGCACAAATCGTCGGCCTGCCGCCGCAATATGGCCTGTATGCCTGCGTGCTGCCGATGATGGTGTATGCGCTGATCGGCAGCTCGCGTCAGCTGATGGTCGGCCCGGACGCCGCCACCTGCGCGATGATCGCCGGGGCCGTGGCACCGCTGGCGCTGGGCGACCCGCAGCGTATTGCCGAGCTGTCGGTAATTGTCACCGTGCTGGTGGGCGTGATGCTGATCGGGGCGGGGCTGGCCAGGGCCGGGTTCATCGCCAGCTTCTTCTCACGGCCGATCCTGATCGGCTACCTCAATGGTATTGGTCTGAGCCTGATCGCCGGGCAGTTGTCCAAGGTGGTCGGGTTCAAGATCGAGGGCGACGGGTTCATCCTCAGCTTGGTCAACTTCCTCCAGCGCCTGGGCGAGATTCATGGGGTGACCCTGGCCATCGGCCTGTCCGCGCTGGCGCTGCTGATCTGGCTCCCGCAGCGCTACCCACGGCTACCGGCGGCGCTGGTGGCGGTGGCCCTGTTCACGGTTGTGGTAGGCCTGTTCGGCCTGGACCGCTTCGGTGTCGCCATCCTCGGCCCGGTACCGGCCGGCATGCCGCAACTGGCTTGGCCGCAAAGCAACCTGGCAGAAATGAAAAGCCTGCTGCGCGACGCTCTGGGTATCGCCACCGTCAGTTTCTGCAGCGCCATGCTCACAGCGCGCAGTTTTGCTGCACGCCATGGCTACGCCATCAACGCCAACCATGAGTTCGTGGCGCTCGGGGTGAGCAACCTGGCGGCCGGGATGTCCCAAGGCTTTGCCATCAGTGGCGCCGACTCGCGTACCGCAGTCAACGACATGGTCGGCGGCAAGAGCCAGCTGGTCGGCATCATCGCTGCGCTGGTGATCGCCCTGATCCTGCTGTTCTTCACCGCCCCCATGGCCTGGATCCCCCAGGCGGCGCTGGGGGCCGTGTTGCTGATGGCGGGATGGGGGCTGATCGACATCAAGTCGCTGAAGAGCATCAGGCGCCTCAGCCGCTTCGAGTTCTGGCTCTGCCTGCTGACCACGGTCGGGGTGCTGGGCCTGGGCGTGCTGCCGGGTATCGTGTTTGCCGTGACCCTGGCGATCCTGCGCCTGCTGTACAGCATCTACCAGCCCACCGACGCAGTGCTGGGCTGGCTGCCGGGCACCGAGGGCCAAGTCGACATCCGCAAGTTCAAGGACGCCCGCACCGTGCCGGGGTTGGTGGTGTATCGCTTCGACGACGCGATCCTGTTCTTCAACGCCGACTACTTCAAGATGCGCCTGCTGGAAGCCGTGCAGAGCCAGGCCCAGCCCAAGGTCGTGCTGTTCGATGCCGAAGCGGTGACCAGCATCGACGTCAGCGGCATTGCGGCGCTGCGCGAAGTCCGCGACACCCTGGCCGCCCAAGGCATCTTCTTCGCCATCGCCCGCGCCCGCGGCACCTTCCTGCGCATGCTGGTGCGCTCAGGGATGGCACGGGAGATGGAGGACAAACTGCTGTTCGGCTCGGTACGCGCCGGGATCCGCGCCTATCGGGTGTGGCGGAACAGGAGTCGCCACGTGTCAACGCCGGAGTAAAACGCGTCAAAGTGCTTACGCTGAATCCAGGCCAATCACCCTCTACTGTAGGAGCAGCCTTGTGCTGCGAAGAGGCCAGTGACAACACATACTCTACGCTGTTAGCGCTGGCCTCTTCGCAGCACAAGGCTGCTCCTACAGGGATGCAGGGCATCAACGGTATTCAGCGCATGCCTGGGAACTGGCCTCACCCGGCCTGCCGATCAGGCTCACCAGGCCACACGGCAGTGACCCGCGCCATTGCAGGTAATCATGCCCCGCGGGGTACTCCACCGCTTCCACCGCATAGCCCTTGGCACGCAACACATCGCGCAGGTGGCGGTTGGTATCCAGAATCGTCGGCCCTTCAAACAGCCCCGATTGCAGGTAGAAACGTAGCGGCTTGGGGGTTGCCCGGACGTACTCACGGGTCAGCCAGCCCGGCTCTTCACCGTCCTTGGCCCACCAGTACGACCCCGACAGGCTCAGCACATTGCCGAACAGCTCAGGGTGCATCAGGCCCAGGTAGGACGCGGCCAGCCCCCCGTAGCTGGAGCCGGCGATTACCGTGCTGGCCGCGGGTGCACTCAGGCCTTGTTGTCGCGCCCACGGCATTAGTTGTTCGGCCATGAAACGTGCAAACCGTGGGTTGGGTGGCAGTTCCTGCTGGCGGCTGAGGTCGCTGGGGTTGGCGATGATGATGGCTGCCGTAGGCGGGATCAGGCCATCGGCGATCAGGTTGTCGAGAAGGGTCGGCGTAGGCACTTGGCGGGTATAGGCGTGGGCGTCGAACAGCACCAGCAAGGCCTGGCCTGCAGCACCCGGGCGCCAGCCAGCCGGTCGGTACAGGTAGACATCGCGCGTATTGCCGAGCACGTCGCTGGCCAGGCGCTTGCGTTCGAGCGTGCCACGGGCGATACCCGGCCGTTCGGCTACCCAGGGTTGCGGGGGCGCATCCGGTAATTCCAGGCGTGAACGCGAGAGCCAGGCATCACCGCTGCTGTCGGCGAAGGTGGCAGGGTTGAGCGGGTCGCGGCGCGTGGTGGCAAGAATCACCCGGCGGTCATCCGACAGTGGCACATCAGGCGCCAATTGGTAGCTGAGCCGGGTGCTGGCCGGGACCTCGAAACTGGCGAACCAGACATCGCTGGTGCCAAGCCGTTGCAGCGCTTGGTGACGGCCCGAAGGCGCGCCGAACATCCGCACATTGTGCTGGGCGCCGCGCCACAGAAACGTCACCAGGCGCTGCTGTGGCTGGCCCGGTAGCCGCTCGACCAGCGGCGTGCCCTGGGCCTTTCGCGCGTTCCAGAACGCCTCGGTATCACCGCCCTGGGCAAGCTGCCCGGCCAACTCGGCCAGGGCCGGGCTGGCCAGCCGTGGTGGGCTTCGCTGCTGCTCGGCACGCGCCAGCACCTGCTCCAGGCGCAGGCTGAAAGGGGCGCCTGGGCGCCCGTCCAGTGGCTCTGCACGCAAGCCGTATGCCCCCGGGCTGTCGGCGACAAAGATGAACGCGCGCGGCTGGTCCTGGCCGTCGATCAACAAGCGCAAGGGCCTGCCCTGCGGGTCCAGCAGGCGCAGGCTGACGTCGCCGTCGACCCGGCCGCGCACCAGGTCGCCCGCCTTGAGCACAACGTGCCAGACCGTACTGCCTGCGGACATGGCCTGGCCGTTGACAGCCTGGCCGGGCTGCAGCGTGGCTTCGCTTGCAGCCTGCGCCGCGGCGCTGGTCAACGCCAGCAGCAAGGCGCAACGGATGAGAGAGTTGCGGTTCATGCGCACCTCAGAAGTCGACGCTGGCGGACAGCTTCAAGGTGCGCGGTTCGCTGACGGTGGCATACCCCGGGTTGAACACCCCTGCCCAGTAGGCGCGATTTTCGACGTTCTCCAGGCTGGCGCGCAGGGTCACGTCCTTGTTCAGCACGCGGGTGGCGTAGCGCGCGCCTAGGTCGTAGCGCGTCCATTGTGGGATCTTCAGCGTGTTCTCGTCGTCCAGGTACTGCGAGCTGCTGTGAATGCCCAGTGCCGTCAGGGTCAGGCCATCGACCCAGGGCAGGTCCCACTCGGCGCCGAGGTTGGCCGACCAGGCCGGTACGCCGCGGGCGGTGTTGCCATCCAGGGTGCCGTTGGCCGTCTTGCTCAGTTCGGCCCGGGTGTAGGTCACCCCGCCCAGCAGGCGTACGCCAGGGGCGGCTTCACCGAACATGTTCCATTCCACGCCACGGTTACGCTGCTCGCCATCATCGGTGTACCAGAAGGTGTCGCCGCGGGTGTTCTTGACCATGCTGGGTTTCTCGATCTGGAACACCGCCAGGGTATGACTGAACGTGCCCAGGTCCCACTTCACGCCCGCTTCCATCTGCTTGGCCACGTACGGCGCAAATTGCTCGTCCTTGTTCAGCGCCCCCACCTCGGTCACCGTGCCACCTTGGGTCAGGCCTTCGATGTAGTTGGCGTACAGCGACACCGGCGCATCCCAGGGCTTGACCACGATGCCAAAGGCCGGGGTCAGTTTGCGTTCGTCATAGGCGCTAGGCTTGCTCATCTTCTGCCGAACCCGCTGGGCACGCGCACCCAGGGTCAGCAACACACGCTCGTCGAAGAAACCGAGGGTGTCGGCCAGGGCGAAGCTGGACAAGGTATTGTCGCCGGTCTTGTCGTTCGAGCCGTGATCACCGGCAATCACCCCTTTGACCGGGCGATAGAGGTTGGTGTCGTAGGTGGCGCCGGTGACCGTGGGCGCTCGGCCGATGTCCTGGTGCAGCAGCGACGTCGTCAACACCAGCTGGTGGGTGACCGGCCCCGTCATGAAGTTGCCACGCAGGCCGGCCTCGCTGGACAGGCTGTGGGTGTAGCCGGCCTGGTTGTAAGTCTGCCCCTTGGCGCTGCCATCGGCCGCCTGCACCCGGATGCGGGTGCCGTTCAGGAAGCCGTCGTAGTACGTGCGCGCCCCACCCACACTGGCAAAAGCCGTCCAGTCGTCGTTGAGCTGGTACTCGCCGCGCAGCACCACTGCCTTGCTGACTTGTTTGGCATAAATGCCTTCCAGCACGTTGGTGTCGGGCTTGGGCGCCTTGGTCACGTAGCCCAGCTCGCTGAAGCCCGCCATCATCGGGCTGCCGTTGTCGAGTTTCTCATGGGTCTCGTAGGCATCCAGTTCGAGCTTGAAGTCGTCACCTCGGTAATCCAGCGCCAAGGCGGCCAGCGTGCGGTCCTTGGACTGTTCGTCGACGCCCATGTCGCCACTGCCATACACCCCATTGAAGCGGACACCAAAGCGCCCATCCGCAAAGCGTCGGGCCACGTCGATGTGCTGGGCAAAGTAGCCGTCGGAAACGTAGCTTGTGGTCAGCCGGGTCAGTGGAGCATCGCCGGCACGCTTGGGTACCAAGTTGACATTGCCGCCCACCCCGCCATTAGGCGCCATGCCGCTGAGCAATGCGCTTGGGCCTTTGAGCACTTCGACCCGTTCGAGGAATTCGGTCGGCACATGGCCATCTGGCGCCAGGCCGTACAGGCCATTTACCGCCAGCTCCGAGGACTCCAGGCCATAGCCACGGATCATGAAATTCTCGTAGGCATGGCCTTCGCCCGTGCTGAAGCGGATCGAAGGGTCATTGCGCAACACGGCGCCAACCGTGCCGCTCTGCTGGTCGGCGATGGTCTTGGCAGTGTAGGCGGTGATGTTGAACGGCGTGTCCATGATGTCGCGATTGCCTAGCATGCCAAGCCGTGCACCGCGCGCCACCTGGCCGCCGCTGTAGGCCTCAGGCAGTTCGCTGTTGAAACCGGCGGCGTTGACGTTGGTGGCGCCGAGGGTCAAGGCGCCGTCCTCAGCGGTGCTGCGCAGGGTCACCACACCGTTGTGCTCCTCGGCCACCAGGTCGGTGCCGATCAGCAACTGCTGCAAGGCTTGCAGCACGCTGAAGCGCCCGTGCAGGGCTGGCGCAGTGCGGCCCGCGAGTACCCGGCTGTCGGCGGCAATGGCCACACCGGACTGGCGGGCAAGTGCGTGCACCGTGGTTTCCAGCGATTGGCTCGGAAAATCCAGGGCCAGTGGCTGGCTGTCAGCCAGGGCCATGCCCGGCGACAACAGGCTGCCCAAGGCACAGGCCAGGGCCAGGTGGCGCAGGGGCACGGATAAACGGGTGGAGGCGAACGACATGAAGGGTCCTTGCTCTTGGAGGGGTTCACCGTTGATGACGCCGCTCCAGCGGCTTACCCCTCAAAACTTTTTTCAGCGCGCCAACAGTTCCACCCTGCCCTGCCGTTCGCTCAGGCGCACCGGCAGAATGCGTGGCAACGCTTCCAACAGTTTCTGCGGCTGATCGATCGGGAAGCTACCGGTCAGCTTCAGTTCCGCGACTTCCGGCGCCAGCAGCACGGGCTGCGGCAGATAGGCATTGAGCTCGCCGATCACTTCGCGCAGCGACTGGTCGGTGTAAGACCACCAACCGCGTTGCCAATGGTCGACGTCCGGGCCGAGTTGCCCCTGGGCATGCAGGTTGCTCAGGTGCCCCTGACCATCGATGCAGACACGCTCGCCAGCGCCAAGGGTACGTTCGCCACCGTGCAGGTCACGTACCTGAACCCGGCCGCGGGCCACCGCCACGAACACCCGGTCACCCCGGTCGCTGACCGTGAAGGCCGTGCCCACCACCTGCACACTGCCCACACGGGTGCTGATATGGAAGGGCCGCCAGCGCTCATGGGCGACGTCGAAGAAGGCATTGCCGTGCAGCAGCATCACCTGGCGCTGACCATGGTCGAAGCGGATACGCAGGTTGCTCTCGGCCGCCACCAGCAGTTGGCTGCCATCGGGCAAGGCCAGGCTGCGGGGCTGTTCGCCGTGCGCGGTCTGCAGGTCTTGCTGGAAGGCGCCGGTGCGCTGCCACATCCAGCCCAGCCAGCCACCTGCCGCCAGCAGTACCGCCAACGCGCCGCCCTGGCGCAACAGGCGCCGACGGCTCGGATCATGCGGCTGCGGCTGCAGGGCGCCGCGCAATTGCGGCGCCAGGCGATGCACCAGTTGCCAGCGCTGCTCGGCCTCAAGCCAGGCGCGCTCATGTTCGTCGCTCTTCCGCCGCCAGCGCAGCGCCTGGCCGCTGGCTTCGCGCACGCGCGTGGGGTCGTCGCCATGCATCGCCGCGAGGTAGACCAAGGCCTGTTGCACCTTGCGTGCGGCAACCGGGTCAGCCATGGCGGCTGGCCAGGCGCAGTTCGGAGAGGTCGAACACAGCACGGGCGATGTGCAATTCCACCGACTTGGCCGACAGCGCCAGCGCCTCACACACCTCGCGATGGCTCTGGCCATACAGCCGCACCCGCACGAACACTTCGCGGCGTAGGCGCGGCATGCGCTCAATCAGTGCAATCAGTTGCTGCAGCTGCTCGCGCGCGATCAGGATGTCCTCGACGCTAGGGCTCAAGCCGTCGACGCGCACCAGCCAATCCTCCAGCGCCGCCAACTCGGTGCTGCGCCGCCGGTACTGATCGATGCACAAGTTACGCGCCGCCTGGAACAACAACGCGCGCGCATTGAGCACCGGCGCATGCAGCGCGTGGGCATAGGCCTGGGCAAAGCTGGACTGAGCGATGTCTGCGGCGTCGTCGGGGTTGCGCAGGCGCCCGCTGAGGTAGCGACGCAGGTCACTGTAGTTGGCCAGCAGATCATCGACGACCGCCTGCAAGGCCGGCGCAGGGCCGCTCCAGGGTGTGGAAAAGGATGTCATTGAAGGTGAGTGTCGCTAATAGGAATCCGTATCATTCTCACACATGACTTCTTGTCCTCGCCAGCCTCAATCACCTAGCGCTTGAATGACATGCTACAGTCGCCCGGTTTTCCGCTCCGCCCTACGGACCCCGTATGCCCGCACTTGACGCTTACCTCACCCCCTGGCCAGAACTCGACCAACGCCACCCTTGCGACGCCCTGCTGCTGGGCAACGGCGCCAGCCGTGCACTGTGGAAGCCGTTTGGCTATTTCTCGCTGTTCGAGGAAGCGCAGCGCGCGGGCCGCAAAAAAGGCCTGGCGATCAGCGACCAAGCCTTGTTCAAGTCACTCGCCACCGAATTGTTCGAGCCCGTGCTCAGCGCCCTCAACAGCACGGTGCGGGTCAACGCGGCGCTGGCCATCAACTCCACTGCACCGCTGAACCGCTACTACTCGATCAAGGAAGCGCTGATTCATGCCGTGCGCACAGTGCACCTGCCATGGCCGCTGATGCCAGCCGCCACGCTGGCCATGCTGAACCAAGCCTTGCGCGGCTATCGCAATATCTACACCAGCAATTACGACCTGATCGTGCCTTGGGCCGTGCAGCACGCCCCACAAGGGTTTGCCGAGCTGTTTGATGAGCAAGGCTTTTTCGACGTACGCCGCACCCGCAGTGAAGGCACCCGCGTGCTGCACCTGCATGGCGGCCTGCACCTGCTGAAACTGCCGGACGGCACCACCCGCCAACGCAGCGCAGAGAGCGCCGAATTGCTCGATGGCTTTGCCGTGAACATTCCGGGTGAAGTGCCCTTGTTCATCAATGAAGACCGCAGCGACGAAAAGCTGCGCGCCATTCGTCACTCGGACTACCTCAGCTGGTGCTTGGCGCAATTGGCGCAGGAGAGCCAGGGGCTATGCCTGTTCGGGCAGCATCTGGACAGCAGTGACCAGCACCTGGTCGAGGCGATTCGACAGGCACACCCTCGCCATTTGTCGATTGCCATTCGGCCGTTGGGGGAGGCGTCGGTGATCAATCAGAAGCAGCACTTCATTGATCGGTTCGGGGATTTGCCGGCGACTGCGCTGCACTTTTTCGATGCGAGTACGCACCCGTTGGGGTTGGCTGACTTGGCGATCGAGGTGCCGGCTGCTCGGCGTTGAGTTAGGTATCTGTTCGCCACAACATTTTTGGCGCCTTTGAGGCCGAGCGCCGCCCGCGGCGCTTCGCAGCACAAGGCTGCTCCTACATCTGTTTCGGGCCAGTCACGCCTGTGAAGGCGGCGCGCGAACGCCTTGTTGGTCCGACTCGATATTGAGGCGTGCACGAAGGGGCCGCGCGACCATGCCACAGGAGTAATTGGCCCGAAACAGATGTAGGAGCAGCCTTGTGCTGCGAAGCGCCGCGCGGGCGGCGCTCGGTCTTACAGCCGCTGCAGTACTCACGGCATGCGCACAAAAGCCCACCCCTCAACCCTCAATCAACCCATCCCCCCGCAACAACGTCTCCAGGCAATGCTCCTGCACCCCATAAAACCCCTTGAGTTGCGCAATCTTCTCCAGCAGCGCCGCGTTATCCACCGGCTGTTTGCGCTTCACCGCAAGAATCATCTTGTTCTTGTTGGTGTGTTCCAACGAAATGAACTCGAACACCTTGGTTTCATAACCACAGGCTTCCAGGTACAGCGCTCGCAGGCTGTCGGTGAGCATCTCGGCCTGCTGCCCCAGGTGCAACCCATACTGCAGCATCGGCTGTAACAAGCCTGGGCTGTGAAGTTGCGGGCGGATCTGTTTGTGGCAGCACGGCGAGCACATGATGATCGCGGCGTTGCAGCGGATGCCGGTGTGAATGGCGTAGTCAGTGGCGATGTCGCACGCGTGCAGGGCGATCATTACCTCGATGGCTTCGGGCACCACGCTGCGTACATCGCCGCACTGAAACTCAAGGCCCGGGTGGTCCAGCCGCGAGGCCGCGGCGTTGCACAGGTCGACCATCTCCTGGCGCAGCTCCACGCCGGTCACCTGGGCATCGCGGCCCAACGTGTTACGCAGGTAGTCGTGCATGGCGAAGGTCAGGTAACCCTTGCCCGAGCCAAAGTCGGCTACGCGCAGGGCTTGTTCGGCCGGCAGCGGCGCGCTGGCCAGGGCGTGCTCGAACACCTCGATGAACTTGTTGATCTGCTTCCACTTGCGCGACATCGACGGGATCAGCGCACCTTGCGCATCGGTTACGCCCAGGTCACGCAAAAAGGGCCGTGACAGCTCCAGGTAACGCTTTTTCTCCCGGTCATGGCTACTGCTCGCAGCCGCATCACGCGGCGCCTGGGCGCCGTGGCGCTGGAGCATGGGCTTGCCTTTCTTGCTGAAGGTCAGCTGTACCTCGCCGTCCGCATCGAACAGGTGGGCATTGCGAAAGCTCTCAGGCAGCAGCTCGGCAACCAACACTTCGGCCTGCTCCAGTGGCAGGTTACGGGTGATGTCACGGGTCTGATGGCGATACACCAGCGACAGGCAGGGCTGGCCCTTGACCTGCAGTGGCTTGGCGATGATCCGCTGCAGGGTCTGGTCGGCACCCACATGGCGCGCCAGCACCAATTTGACCAAGGTATTGCCGTGCAGGGCAGCGCTCAGCAGCTCAAGGAACTGGGCGCGCGCATCTGGCGCAGTGGAAGCGGAAGGACTGGCGGACATGAAAAACGGTGCCTCGAGTTGCGGGGAGCGCGTTGCGCAATGCCACGCATTCTACAGGTGTGAGGCTGGCCCCCCAATCCATACGCCTGCTTTTGTCAGTCCAGAATCACCAAACGGTTGGGCAGTTCGTTGCGGGCATGGGTGGGCGGCACGTGCTCGCTGAGCAACTCGCCGCAAGCATCGATGCAATCGACAAAGCCCTGCAAGGTCCGGCCCTGACGCACCTGCTCGGCAAAGCGCCCTACGATGGCCGCGCGGGCGCTGGCATCGAGGTATTGCTCGACCCCTCGGTCGACCAGGATTTCCACGTGCCGCTCCGCTTCGCTGACGAAAATCAGCACCCCCGTGGCACCGTGGGTGCGCTGCAGGTTCTGCTCGCGAAACTGCTGGCGGGCCAGGCTCGACGCCCGCCAGCGGCGCCAGGCACGCGGGATCAGCCAGCCGGCCAGGCGCGGGTGGCGCAGCAGCAGGCACAAGCCGATGAACAGCACGACGTTGGCCACCAGCAGGCCACGGATACCGGGCCAGCCCAGCAGCATCTGCAGCAAGCCCGGCACGGCCAGCGCCAGCACCGCGGCCCAGAACAGTGGCAGGTAGGCGTAATCGTCGGCACGGCGGGCCAGCACCGTTACCAGTTCGGCATCGGTGCGCCGTTCGGCACGGGCAATGGCTTCGGCGATCTGACGTTGATCGTATTCGTTGAGGGGGGTCATGCCAGCGGTCTCTCGATCGTTCTTATTGTTGTTGTCCAGGCATTCAGGGTGCCATCGGCCGCCGACATATTCAGGCATAATCCGCCGCTGGAAGAATCGCCCCCGAACTGTACAACAATAGCCGCCTGAAAACTTCGGCCGCGCGCGTATCACGGTGGATACGGCAGAGGCCCCACAACGGAATTGATGATGAAACTGTCTTTGCTGGGCCTGGCCATGGGCCTTGTCAGTCAGGCGGCCCTCGCCGCCCCTACCGCTCCGCCCCTGCAGGACAAGCAGGCGTTCATCGATCACCTGATCAGCCAGATGACCGAGGCCGAAAAAATCGGCCAACTGCGCCTGATCAGCATCGGCCCGGAGATGACCCACGAGCAAATCCGCGAAGAAATCGCCGCAGGCCGCATAGGTGGCACCTTCAACTCGCGCACCGCGCCCGAGAACCGGCCGATGCAGGACGCCGCCATGCGCAGCCGCCTGAAGATTCCGATGTTCTTCGCCTACGACACCATTCACGGCGAGCGCACCATTTTCCCGATCGGCCTGGGCATGGCCGCGACCTGGGACATGGACGCGATTGCCAAGGTCGGCCGCACTGCCGCCATCGAGGCCGCTGCCGACGCCCTGGACATGACCTTCGCGCCGATGGTCGACATCGCCCGTGACCCGCGCTGGGGCCGCACCAGTGAAGGCTTTGGTGAAGACACCTACCTGACCTCGCGAATCGGCCAGGTGATGGTCCGCTCGTTCCAGGGCAGCAGCCCGGCCAACCCCGACAGCATCATGGCCATCGTCAAGCACTTTGCCCTATATGGCGCGGTGGAAGGCGGCCGCGACTACAACACGGTCGATATGAGCTTGACGAAAATGTACAACGACTACCTGCCGCCCTACCGCGCCGCGCTCGATGCCGGTGCTGGCGGGGTCATGGTGGCGTTGAACTCGATCAACGGCGTGCCGGCCACCTCCAACACCTGGTTGATGAACGACCTGCTGCGCAAGGAGTGGGGCTTCAAAGGTGTGACCATCAGTGACCACGGCGCCATCCAGGAACTGATCCGCCACGGGGTTGCCCGTGATGGCCGTGAAGCGGCCAAACTGGCGATCAAGGCCGGTATCGACATGAGCATGAACGACACCCTGTACGGCGAAGAGCTGCCCGGGCTGCTCAAGGACGGTGAAGTAACCCAGGGCGAACTGGACCAGGCGGTGCGCGAAGTGCTTGGCGCCAAGTACGACATGGGCCTGTTCAAAGACCCGTACGTGCGGATCGGCAAAGCCGAAACTGACCTCAAGGACTACTACGGCAACGACCGCCTGCACCGCGACGCCGCGCGTGACGTGGCCCGCCGCAGCCTGGTCCTGCTGGAAAACCGCAACCAGACCCTGCCACTGAAGAAGGCCGGCACCATTGCCCTGGTCGGCCCATTGGCCGATGCGCCGATCGACATGATGGGCAGCTGGGCGGCCGACGGCAAACCGGTGCATTCGGTGACCGTCCGCGAAGGCCTGCGCCGCGCCGTAGAAGGCAAGGCCAAGCTGGTCTACGCCAAGGGTTCCAACGTCACCGGCGACAAGGCGATGTTCGACTACCTGAACTTCCTCAACTTCGACGCCCCGGAAATCGTCAACGACCTGCGCCCTGCCGCGGTATTGATCGATGAAGCGGTCAAGGCCGCGCAGCAGTCCGACGTGGTGGTCGCGGTGGTCGGCGAGTCGCGTGGCATGTCTCACGAGTCGTCGAGCCGTACCACCCTGGAAATTCCGGCCAGCCAGCGCGAACTGATCAAGGCCCTGAAAGCCACCGGCAAGCCGCTGGTACTGGTGCTGATGAATGGCCGCCCGCTGTCGATTGCCTGGGAACGCGAGCAGGCCGACGCCCTGCTGGAAACCTGGTTCAGCGGCACCGAAGGCGGCAATGCCATCGCTGACGTGCTGTTCGGCGACTACAACCCGTCCGGCAAACTGGCCATCACGTTCCCGCGTTCAGTCGGGCAGATTCCGATGTACTACAACCACACGCGCATTGGCCGGCCGTTCACACCCGGCAAGCCCGGCAACTACACCTCGCAGTACTTCGAAGAGCCCAACGGGCCGCTGTATCCGTTTGGTTATGGCTTGAGCTACAGCAGCTTCGAATTGTCGGGCCTGGCCCTGTCGAGCAAGGACCTCAAGCGTGGCGCTACGCTGGAGGCCAAGGTCACGGTGAAGAACACCGGCAAGCGTGACGGCGAGACCGTGGTGCAACTGTATCTGCAGGATGTCTCGGCCTCCATGAGCCGCCCGGTCAAAGAGCTGAAGAATTTCCAGAAACTGATGCTCAAGGCTGGCGAGTCGCGAACCTTGACCTTCAGCATCAGTGAGGAAGACCTGAAGTTCTACAATGGCCAACTGCAGCGGGTTGCCGAGCCTGGGGAGTTCAATGTCCAGGTAGGGCTGGACTCCGAGGCGGTGCAGCAGAAAAGTTTCGAGTTGTTGTAAGCGGTTGAACGCCGGTACTGGCCCTATCGCCAGCAAGCCGGCTCCCACAGGGGCACTGCAATACCTGTGGGAGCTGGCTTGCCAGCGATAGGGCCGGCACTGAATTCCTCATCTTTCGGATCCGCCCCATGCCGTTTTCCTTTCGCGCCCTGCGTCTGGGGCTGATCGTCCTGTTCATCCTGCTTGGCACCGCGCTCAGCGCCGGCTGGGCCATGCACCAGGCCAAGCGCCAGGCCATGGCAGACGACGCCCAGCGCGCCAGCCAGCAACTGGGCCTGTACGCCAACGCTCTGCATACCCTGATCGAACGCTACCGCGCCCTGCCCGCCGTGCTGGCGCTCGACCCGGAGCTGATCGCAGCCCTGCGCGGCCCGGTCAGCGAGCCGGTACAAGACGCCCTGAACCGCAAGCTTGAACGCATCAACGGTGCCGCCAACTCGTCTACCCTCGAACTGCTCGACCGCACCGGGCTGGCCATCGCGGCCAGTAACTGGCGGCTGCCGAGCAGCTACGTGGGCTCCAATTACGGCTTTCGCCCCTATTTCAAACAGACCCGCAGCCAGGGCAGCGGCCGCTTCTACGCGGTGGGTGTGACCAGTGGCGTGCCAGGCTACTTCCTGGCCAGCGCAGTGAATGATGAGCATGGCCGCTTCCTCGGTGCCATGGTGGTCAAGCTCGAATTCCCCGAGCTGGAACGTGAATGGCGCCAGGGCAACGATATCCTGCTGGTCAGCGATGCGCGTGGCATCACCTTCATCGCCAACCAGGACGGCTGGCGCTACCGCGAGCTGCAGCCGCTGAGCGGCGCTGACCGTGCAGAACTGGCTGAGACCCGCCAGTACGACAAACAGCCCCTGGTGCCCCTGCAGCATCAGGTACTGACCCGTTTTGCCGACAATAGCCACCTGGCCCGCGTGCAAGGCCCGGAGGGCGTCGCCGAATACCTGTGGGAACGCCTGCCGCTGCAAGGTGAAGACTGGACCTTGCACCTGTTGCGCAAACCGCAGGTCGCCGCCGACGGCCGAAACGCCGCCCTTGGCGCTGCGGCCGTGTGGCTGAGCCTGGTCTTCGCGGCGCTGTTCGTCAGCCAGCGCCTGCGCCTGGCACGCTTGCGCCAGCGCAGCCGCGAAGCACTCAAGCGCCAGGTCGAAGAACGCACCCGTGAACTGCGCACCGCGCAGGAAGGCCTGGTGCAATCGGCCAAGCTGGCTGCACTCGGGCAGATGTCGGCGGCCATGGCCCACGAGATCAACCAGCCACTGACCACCCAGCGCATGCAGCTGGAAACCCTGCGCCTGCTGCTCGACCATGGCCGCTACGACGAAGCGCGCAAGGCCCTTGAACCCCTGGAACAGATGCTCACGCGCATGGCCGCGCTTACCAGCCACCTGAAGACCTTTGCCCGCAACAGCCCGGTCGGGCTGCGCGAGCGCCTGGACCTGGCCGGCGTGGTCGACCAGGCCCTGCACCTGCTGGATACCCGTATTCGCAGCGAGGGCGTCGAGGTCGCGCTGTACCTGGCACGCCCGGCCTGGGTGCGCGGGGACGCCATCCGCCTGGAGCAAGTGCTGATCAACCTGCTGCGCAATGCCCTCGACGCCATGGCCGACAAACGCTACAAACGCCTGGAAATTCGCATCGAGCTGGATCACGACCAGTGGCGCCTGAGCGTGCTCGATTCGGGGGGCGGTATTGCCGAAGAACACTTGGCCAAGGTCTTCGACCCCTTCTTCACCACCAAACCCGTGGGCGAAGGGCTCGGCCTTGGCCTGGCCATTTCCTACGGCATCGTCCACGAGGCCGGCGGCCAACTGCAGGCCGAAAACCTGCCGGGCGGCGCCCGCCTGAGCCTCACCCTGCCCCGCGACCTGGAGCCTGTATGTTGAATTCAGTGATCGTCGTCGATGATGAAGCCAGTATCCGCACGGCGGTCGAGCAATGGCTGAGCCTGTCCGGCTTCAGCGTGCAACTGTTCGCCCGCGCTGAGGATTGCCTGGCGCAATTGCCACAGCACTTTGCTGGCGTGATCATCAGCGATGTGCGCATGCCGGGCATGGATGGCCTGCAATTGCTCGAGCGCCTGCAGGCAGAGGACCCCGACCTGCCGGTAATCCTGCTGACTGGCCATGGCGATGTGCCGATGGCGGTGGACGCCATGCGCAAGGGGGCCTACGACTTCCTCGAAAAACCCTTCACCCCGCAGCACCTGCTGGGCAGCCTGCGTCGCGCCCTGGAAAAGCGCCAACTGGTGCTGGAGAACCGCCGGCTGCACGAGCAGGCCGACCTCAAGTCACGCCTCGAAAACACCCTGCTGGGCATGTCCCAGGGCCTGCAACAGCTGCGCCGGCAGGTGCTGGAGCTGGCCGGCCTGCCGGTCAATGTGCTGATCCGCGGCGAAACCGGCAGTGGCAAGGAGCGCGTGGCCCGCTGCCTGCACGACTTCGGCCCGCGTGCGGGCAAACCCTTCGTGGCCCTCAACTGTGCGGCAATCCCTGAGTCACTGTTTGAGGCCGAGCTGTTCGGCCATGAGAGCGGCGCCTTCACCGGCGCCCAGGGCAAGCGGATCGGCAAGCTTGAGTATGCCAACGGGGGCACGGTGTTTCTTGACGAGATCGAGAGCATGCCCCTCGCCCAGCAGGCAAAACTGCTGCGGGTGATCCAGGAACAGAAGCTCGAACGCTTGGGCGCCAACCAGAGCATCAGCGTCGACCTGCGCATCATCGCCGCGACCAAACCGGACCTGCTGGAAGAAGCCCGCGCCGGGCGCTTTCGCGAAGACCTCGCCTATCGCTTGAACGTTGCCGAGCTGCGCTTGGCCCCCTTGCGAGAGCGACGTGAGGACATTCCCTTGCTGTTCGAGCACTTTGCCCGTGCTGGCGCTGAAAAACTGGGCAGAACAGCGCCGCCGCTTAGCGGCAGCCAGTTGGCGCAGCTGCTTTCCCACGACTGGCCGGGCAACGTGCGCGAGTTGGCCAACGCGGCGGAGCGGCATGCGCTGGGGCTGGGTTCGCCGAACATAGAAGTGGCACCGGCCGGGCAGTCGCTGGGCGAGCAGATGGAGGCGTTTGAAGCGCAGTGCTTGCGGGCGGCGTTGCGTCAGAGCAAAGGGGAGATCAAGGGGGTGATGGAAGCTTTGCAACTGCCGCGGCGTACGCTGAACGAGAAAATGCAGCGGCACGGGTTGGTGCGGGAAGACTTCCTGTAATAGGCGAATTTCTGCTTACCGCCAGCGCTATATGAGCGGAAATCCGCTCATCCATGACCCCAACGCTTTACCTTCTAGGGGCTGACTTGCAGCCTTTCGCGGGCAAGCCTGCTCCAACCAAGCCCGCATGCGCAGTGGGCTTGGTGCAGGCGGGCTTGCCTGCGAACGGGGTGCAGCGCCCTCAAATGAATCACCTCGCACCCATTTGGCACACCTTCTGCAATCACCGTGGCAAGCAGCGCTCCGGCGCGCTCCACAAAAACAACGAGAAGGTATCCCTGATGGATAACGCCACCTCCCTGCCAACCGGGGCGGCCGTCGCGCCGGCCGCAGAAAAAACCACCGCCAGCCGCCTGAAGTCGATCTTCAGCGGTTCCATCGGCAACATGGTCGAATGGTACGACTGGTACGTCTACGCCGCATTCTCGCTGTACTTCGCCAAAGCCTTCTTCCCCGCTGGCGACACCACCGCACAACTGCTCAACACCGCCGCGATCTTCGCCGTGGGCTTCCTCATGCGCCCGATCGGTGGCTGGCTGATGGGCCTGTATGCCGACCGCAAAGGCCGCAAGGCCGCGCTGATGGCCTCGGTCCTGCTGATGTGCGGGGGCTCGCTGCTCATCGCCCTGACGCCCGGCTATGAAACCATCGGTGTTGCCGCGCCGATCCTGCTGGTCTTCGCACGCTTGCTGCAGGGCCTGTCGGTGGGCGGTGAATACGGCACCTCGGCCACCTACCTCAGCGAGATGGCCAGCAAGGAACGCCGTGGGTTCTTCTCCAGCTTCCAGTACGTGACCCTGATTTCTGGCCAGCTTATCGCCCTGGCGGTGCTGATCATCCTGCAACAGACGCTCACCACTGAGCAGCTGTATGCCTGGGGCTGGCGTGTTCCCTTCGTGATCGGCGCGCTGTGCGCGGTGGTTGCGCTGTACCTGCGTCGCGGCATGGAAGAGACCGCCTCCTTCACCAAGAAGGAAAAGTCCAAAGAAAGCCTGATGCGCACCCTGATGCGTCATCCCAAAGAGCTGATGACCGTGGTCGGCCTGACCATGGGCGGCACCCTGGCCTTCTACACCTACACCACCTACATGCAAAAGTACCTGGTCAACACCGTGGGCATGAGCATCAGCGACTCGACCACCATCTCGGCCGCCACGCTGTTCCTGTTCATGTGCCTGCAGCCGGTGATCGGCGGCCTGTCCGACAAGATCGGCCGGCGCCCGATTCTGATCGCCTTCGGTGTACTCGGTACGCTGTTCACTGTGCCGATCCTCAGCACCTTGCACACCGTGCAAACCTGGTGGGGCGCGTTCTTCCTGATCATGGCGGCGCTGATCATCGTCAGTGGCTACACCTCGATCAACGCGGTGGTCAAAGCCGAACTGTTCCCGACTGAAATCCGCGCCCTGGGCGTTGGCCTGCCATACGCCCTGACCGTGTCGATCTTCGGCGGCACCGCCGAATACGTCGCCCTGTGGTTCAAGAGCAATGGCATGGAAACCGGCTTCTACTGGTACGTCACCGGCTGCATCGCCTGCTCGCTGCTGGTATACGCGACCATGAAAGACACCAAGCATCATTCGCGCATCACCACCGACTGATACTGATCCGGCAGATATGAAAAAGGGGCGCTCCGTTGCACGGGGCGCCCCTTTTTTTGGGGGTGCTTGTCGCTGGATCTTATGCGCCTTTGAGATCGAGCGCCGCCCGCGCGGCGCTTCGCAGCACAAGGCTGCTCCTACAGCTGTTTCGGGCCAATGAGCCCTGATACATAGGCGGCGCGGCCCTTGGGCGGCCACCTCGATATTGTGCGGAACAAACAAGGCGGTCGCGCGCGCAGGTACAGGCGTAACTGGCCCGAAACAGATGTAGGAGCAGCCTTGTGCTGCGAAGCGCCGCGCGGGCGGCGCTCGATTTGCGCACCACCTCAAAACCCAAGACAAGCACTTGGCAGCGTTCACCCTATCTCTCAGCAAGCAAATCGCGGTGGCATGAGCCGATTAGCGGCCCTATTCGGCTCACATGATGAGCCGAATAGCAGTATTATTCGGCTCACTGAGAAGTTGGAGCGATCATGAACAGCCCACTATGGATATGGCAGCAACCCGACTGGCCCCATTTCCAGTGGCAAAGCGACGCGCTTGCCCCATTGCTACGCAGTTGCGTCGAGATGCAAGGACGCCTGCTGGGCAAGATCGGCTCCATCGATGCGATCAGCGAGTGCGAGAACATCCTCGACACACTGCTGCAGAACATTGTCACGTCGTCGGCGATCGAGGGTGAACAGCTGAACGTGGGTTCGGTGCGCTCGTCCCTCGCTCGACGGCTGGGCATCCATGAGCAAGGCGCGACTACTGCGCGGAGCGAAGGGCTGGCTGAATTGATGCTGGATGCGACACGCGGGTACGACCAACCGCTGACCTTGCAGCGCCTGTTCACCTGGCATCACTGGTTGTTCCCAGCGGCGGAAGAAGGCCTGAGCAAAGCAGTTCTGGTGGGCCAACTGCGTGACGAGACAACCATGCAGGTGATCTCCGGTCGCCTCGACAAGCCCACGGTGCACTTTCAGGTACCGCCCCGTGATGCCCTTGAAGAGCAGGTTGCAGCTTTTCTCGATTGGTTTGCCAGCAGCCGCCATGCCACTCACCTGGACCCCCTGCTACGCGCAGGTGTCGCCCATTTCTGGTTCGTCACCTTGCACCCGTTCGACGATGGCAATGGCCGCCTGACCCGCGCCATCACCGACTTGGCGCTGGCCCAGGCCGAGCAGCAGGCAATCCGCTTCTACGCCATGTCTGCCAGCATCCTGGAAGACCGGGCTGGCTACTACCAGATACTGGAGAACAGCCAGAAGGACGGCCTCGACATTACCCGGTGGCTGACCTGGTTCCTTGAAACCCTGCTGCGCAGCCTCGAGCAGGCGTTGCTGAACATCGACCGGATACTCACCAAAGCCAGGTTCTGGCATGTGCATCGGGCGCACGGCCTTTTACCCGAACAGGTCAAGGTGCTCAACCGGCTGCTCGACGGGGGCCCACGCGGCTTCGAAGAAGGCATCAATGCCGCGCAGTACCAGGCCGTTGCGAAAGTCTCCAAGGCCACTGCAACCCGCCACCTCACCGACCTGCTCGACAAGGCGTGCCTGGCCCGTCTGCCGGGCGGGGGCCGCAGTACCCGTTATCGCATCAATACTCAGGACATCTCCAGCACCTGACGCGGCTCACGCCGCTGGTAATAGGTTGCCATCAGCACCAGTACCAGCAGCACACCGGCGAGTACTGCCGATGAGCCGACCGTGCCGAAGTCCAGCCCACCCTTCTCGTGTGGCTTGGTCAGGACGTCGCCCAGGGTGGCGCCGAATGGGCGAGTCAGGACGAACGCGACCCAGAACAGCACAACGCCAGGGATGCGCGTCCAGTAACGCGCCACGACCACCATCGCGATGGCGCTGCCCACCAGCAACGCACCACCGGCGAAGCCAAGCCCCGAATCATCCGCCAGGTAATCGCCCAAGGCGGTGCCCAACGTGTTCGAGAACAGAATCGCCACCCAATAGAACAACTCGCCCGCGCGGTTCTTGATACGGGTGACGTCCAAGGGGTTACCACTCAGGCGCCACACCAGGAAGGTCAGCAGCAAGATGCCGATCAGAATCGACGAGCCCGCGGCGTAGCCCAAGCCAAGTGTGCGGTCCATGAAGTCGGACATGGTGGTGCCGGCCGTACTGGTGGAAAGAATCACCAGCCAATAGAGCATCGGGTGGTAGCGCCGTGAGTAGAGCTGGCCGAGCAGGGTCAGCAGAAACACGCTGATCAACATCAGCGAGCTCAGCGCGTAGCCGATATTCAGGGTCATCGACAGCAAATCGCCCGCCGTCTCGCCCAGGGTCGTTGCGCAGATCTTCATGACCCAGAAGGCCAAGGTGATTTGCGGGAGTTTATTCATTGTTTGCCGCTCCGGTTTTAAGTGCGGCGATGGTGCTGAGCAAAGCCTGAAAAATCGGTTTATGGCGTATGAAAAAAGCGTTCATTAACGCTCGCAGGCTTATTTTCGTTCTTAACGCCGCATTAATTCGACATCGTCATCCTGCAATGGCTGGCGAAACGCTGATCCATACCCTGCAACGTTCCCCTCAGCCCACTCGAGGGCTCATCGCTGACGCGGCCAAACACATCGATTAAATCGATAACTAGACGCTATTTTTTGCGCTTTTTTATCAATTTTATCGGCGTAGGATTAAACCCATAGAAACAAACAACCTCTCGCCCCCCCCTGGAGCAACGACCATGAAAAACAAACTGATCCTCACCCTGGCCCTCTCGGTAATCGCCACTGGCGCCTTCGCCGAAGACGGCTTCGACCGCACCAGCGCCCACACCTTCGCAGCGGTGCAGAGCCAATCCGCCGCGTACGCTGAAGACGGTTTCGACCGCACAGGCGGCCAACGCTTCGCTGAAGATGGTTACGACCGCACCGGCGCCCAGCGCTTCGCCGAAGACGGCTACGACCGCACTGGCGCTCAACGTTTTGCCGAAGATGGCTTTGACCGCACCGGCGGCCAGCGTTTTGCAGAAGACGGCTTCGACCGTACCAACGCCCACCGCATCAGCTAACCCCTGATGCGTGCAACCAGCCCGGCTTCGGCCGGGCTTGATCATTTCCAGCCGGGCAAAGGCTTGGCACACTAGCGCCTCGTCCCCCAAGAGGTAGGGCCAGCAAGCCCAGCACCGATGTACTACTACGAACCCGCCAAAGGCCACGGCCTGCCCCACGACCCCTTTAACGCCATCGTCGGCCCCCGCCCAATCGGCTGGATCTCGTCCCACGACCGCGAAGGCCGCCTGAACCTGGCGCCCTACAGCTTCTTCAACGCCTTCAACTACATCCCACCGATCATCGGTTTCTGCAGCGTCGGGCGCAAAGACAGCCTGAACAACATCGAGCAGACCGGCGAGTTTGTCTGGAACCTGGCGACCCGGCCATTGGCCGAGGCGATGAACCAGAGCTGCGCGGCGGTAGCGGCAGACGTCAATGAGTTCGAACTGAGCGGTTTGACAGCAGCGCCATCGCGCGTCGTCAAGGTGCCACGGGTGGGCGAAACCCCGGTGGCGTTCGAGTGCAAGGTGAGCCAGATTGTCCAGCTGAAACGGGCAGACCAGGAGTCGGTGCCCAGCTGGCTGATCCTCGGCGAAGTGGTGGCGGTGCACATTGCCGAGCCTCTGCTGAAAAACGGTATCTACGACACCGCCGCCGCCGAACCGATCCTGCGTGGCGGCGGCCCGGCGGACTATTTCGAACTGGGCAACCTGTTCAAGATGGCCAGGCCACAAGTGGGCAACTGATCACCAGATCAGCTCGCCCTCTTCAGTGACGCCCTGCAGGCGTTCCAGCTCGGCGCAGGCGGCCTCATCGGCCGCCACGGCGCCCTTGAACACCTGGCCGTCCAGTACCTTGTGAAAGCGCGGCGCCCCGCCCATGCCCAGCGCCTTCACCGCGATGGCGGCGTTGTAGCCACCACCTTCCACCGGGACCATCGCCGAAACGGCTTCGAACTGCGGGAATTCTCTACGTGCCATGCTGCGCTCTGGGTAGTTGATCGAAGGCGACATTTTAACCTGTGCCCATCAGCAATCAATCGAAGGTATGCAGGTCCAGGCTGCTGACCACTTGCGCCTGCACCAGCTCACCGAATACCTCCAGGGTTGGCGAAGCGAAGTAGCCGCTCATCGCCTGCTGATCACGCCAACTGCCGCTGAGCAGCCAAAGGTCGGCGTCGGCCTGCGAGCGCTGGACCGTGAAGCTCAGGCACCCCGGTGTACGCAATGAGGGTTCGAGCAGATCGCGCAGGCGCGCGCCCAGCTCCGCCGAACGACCGCTGCTGGCACGGATGAAAGCCAAGTGGGTGACCGGTTGTCGTAGGGTCATTGCACGATCTCCTTGAGCAGGCGGACGAAAAACCAGGCTGCCAAGGTTAGAGGCTGGCACGCGCGACGCGTTAGGCTATTACTGCCGGGCGATTGCCTGATCCTGCACCGCGGCAGGATCAGGCAATCGCCGTGCAGCTTTCGACTAGCGCCCGCCATTGCCCAAACCTATGCTGCGTCAGTCAGTAGAGGAAGCCACCATGACCACCCCCACGTCCATCGAACCGACCCTGGAAGTGCAACGCCAGGAGCTGGCCGAGCTGATCCGCCGGCATGCCGGCGACCCACCCGGCAGCGCGTCGGCCATCGACGACCTGTACCTGGTCAGCTATCGGGAGAGTGTCCGCTCGGTGCCCACCTTGGCGCAGCCGGCCTTGTGCGTCCTTGCCCATGGCAGCAAGAGCCTGTTTCTGGGTGACGAACAGTACGTCTACGACCCGCTGCACTACATGGTGGTGTCGGTGACCTTGCCACTGAGCGGCGTGAAGCTCGATGCCAGCCCAGAAAACCCAAGCCTGGGCCTGCGGCTGGACTTGGACCCGGCGGAGATCAGCCAGCTGATTGCCGAAAGCGGGCCGATGTTGGTGCCCAGCCTGCCTTCCGGCCGTGGTTTGTATGTCGAGAAGACCGATGCAGCGTTGCTGGATGCGCTGCTGCGCTTGATCCGCCTGCTGGATTCGCCACGGGACATTGCCATGCTGGCGCCGCTGATCCGCCGCGAAATCCTTTACCGCCTGCTGCGTGGGCCGCAGGGTTATCGGCTGTATGAAATCGCCTTGGCCAACAGCCAGACCCATCGGGTATGCCAGGCCATCACCTGGCTCAACCAGAACTTCCAGCAGCCGTTGCGCATCGAAGACCTGGCCCGTGAGGTCAACCTCAGCACCTCGACCTTGCACCATCGGTTCAAGGCCGTGACGTCGATGAGCCCGCTGCAGTACCAGAAGCAATTGCGCCTGCAGGAGGCCCGGCGGCTGATGCTCAATGACGGGCTTGAGGCAGCGGTGGCGGGCTATCGCGTGGGGTACGAAAGCCCTTCGCAATTCAGCCGCGAGTACAGCCGGCTGTATGGCGCACCCCCGATCCGCGATGTGGCGCGGTTGCGCGCCACAGCGGGGTAAGGGTTACCGGCAGTTTCAGTTAACCTGCGACTGCCGCCTGCCACTGATTCTGATCCACCTGAATCAACGTCGGCCCTTTGCGCTCCACCGCACGCCCCAGTGCCGCCTGCAGCTGCGCGACATCACTCACATGCTCCGCGTCAGCGCCCAACGCCCGGGCCACGCCGATGAAGTCGGGGGTATGAATATCCACCCCGACCGGCTCGATGGCGCGGTTGACCATGTACTTCTTGATTTCCTCGTAACCCTGGTTGTTCCACAGCAGCACGATCAGCGGCACTTGCGCCTCGACTGCACTGGCCAGCTCCGGCAGGGTGAACTGCATGCCACCATCGCCAATCAGGCAAACCGACGGCGCGCGCTCGGCAATTTGCGCGGCGCTGCCCAGCCAGGCGCCCATCGCCGCCGGCAGTGCATAACCCAAGGTGCCGTAGCCGGTCGAGGCATTGAACCAGCGGCGAGGCTCATCCATGTCCAGCGTGAGGTTGCCGGAGTACACCGGCTGGGTCGAGTCCCCGACCAGAATGGCATTGGGCAGTGTCTGGAGGATACTGGTCAGCAGGCGGGTCTGGCTCAGGGTCGGCTGGTCCCAGCCGTCCGCCAGCGATTGGCGCAGCTGCGTGACGCGTGCTGCACCCCAGGTACTTTCACGCGCCGGCAGCGGCTGCTGTTGCAAGGCAACGCACAGTGCTTCGGCGGCCAGGTCGGCGTCAGCGACCAGCGCCAGCTCAGGCAGATAGTTGCGCACCGTCTGGTCCGGGTCGATGTCGATCCGCAGCAAGCTGCCCGGGATCTCGAAGCCGCCCTTGAAGGTCACGTCATAGTCGGTTTCGGCCAGCTCGGTACCGATGGCCAACACCACATCCGCTTCGGCCACCAGCGCACGGGTAGCCGGCAGCGACTGAGTCGAGCCGATTTGCAAAGGATGATTGGAAGCCAGCAAGCCCTTGGCGTTGATGGTCAAGGCCACCGGTGCCTGAAGCTGCTCTGCCAGGCGTGCCAGCGAAGCGCCAGCGTTCAATGCGCCGCCGCCGGCCAGGATCAACGGGCGCTTCGCCTGGGCCAGACGCTCGGCCATCTGCGCCACGGCCTGCGGCGCGGCACCTGCCCGGCTGCTGCGGACCGGGCGGGCCGGCAGCAGGTGATCGGCCGGCTCGACCAGTACATCCAGCGGAATCTCGATATGCACCGGGCGCGGTCGAGCACCGTCGAACACGGCGAAGGCCCGGGCCAGTACCTGGGGCAGGTCGTCTGCGCTCATCAGGGTTTGGGAGAAGGCTGCCACACCCGACACCAGTGCAGATTGGTTGGGCAGTTCGTGCAGCTTGCCGCGGCCGCCGCCCAGCTGATCGCGCGATTGCACGCTGGAAATCACCAGCATCGGGATCGAATCGGCATAGGCCTGGCCCATGGCGGTGGTGATATTGGTCATCCCCGGGCCGGTGATGATGAAGCACACACCGGGTTTGCCGCGCGTGCGTGCGTAGCCGTCGGCCATGAAGCCGGCACCTTGCTCGTGGCGCGGGGTGATATGACGAATGGAGGACGTTGCCAAGCCGCGATAGAGCTCAACGGTATGCACGCCTGGAATGCCGAAGACATGGTCCACACCATAGCCTTCAAGGAGTTTGACCAGTACTTCGCCGCAGGTTGCCATGTGTGTTTACCTTGAGTCTTGTTGAAATCTACGCTTATTGGACCCAAGGCAGCGCTATCGCCACAATGCAAAAAAACACATACTAGCCATGTCTTCAAATCATGGCTCAGTGCAATGAAACGCCTTCCTCCCCTGCCCGCCTTGCACACCTTCCTGGTGACCGCCCAGCACTGCAATTTCACCCGTGCGGGGCAGCAGTTGCACATCACCCAAGGTGCCGTGAGCCGGCAGATCGCCGCGCTTGAAGCGCACCTCGGTTACGCCCTGTTCCAGCGCCAGGCCCGTGGCCTGAGCCTGACGCGTGAAGGCCAGGACTGGCTGCCCCGGGTGCAACAGGTGTTTGCCCTGATCGAACAAGGCGTGCGGGAAGTCGGCGGGCATAGCGCCACATTGCAACTCAAGGCGCCAACCTGCGTGATGCGCTGGCTGCTGCCGCGCCTGATGGAATGGCAGGCGCTGCGCCCGGATGTGCCAGTAGAGCTGACCACCACGGTGCAGCATGGGGTGGATTTTGCTCGCGAAGGCTTTGATGCAGCGGTGGTGTATGGCAGCGCGC
Organism: Pseudomonas sp. B21-031; assembly: GCF_024748985.1. NCBI lineage: Bacteria > Pseudomonadati > Pseudomonadota > Gammaproteobacteria > Pseudomonadales > Pseudomonadaceae > Pseudomonas > Pseudomonas sp. B21-031. The sequence continues at coordinate 4,843,911 of NZ_CP087181.1, forward strand.
CGAACCTGGGCTTGCAGGTGCGCAAGCTGTTCGACGAGCAACTGACGCCAGTGTGCGCCCCTTCGCTGCTGCAAGGCCCGTTGCCGTTGGCCAACATCGACGACCTGATGCGCCATATGCTCCTGCACCCCTCGCGTGATGAGCATGACTGGCGTTTATGGCTGCAGGCGGCCGGTGCCACGGTCGATGTACAGGGGCCAAAGCAGCATTTCGAAACGCTGGACATGGCGATGGCCATGGCATCCCAAGGCACCGGGGTGGCCATCGGCGATTGGTCGCTGATCGGCGATGACCTGCGCAGCAAACGGCTGTGCATGCCGTTTGCCCTGAAGGTGACGACCGGCAAAGGCTACTACCTGGTCAGCCAGGCCAGGCACCAGCCAGCCGGGCTGGTCGAGTTGCTGGACTGGCTGCAGGCAGTGGCTCAATAACCGACGGTAAACCGCGCCCGCGAATGTGCCGGCTTCTCCAGCTCATCGAGCATGGCAATCGCGTAGTCGGCAAAGGTGATCCAGCTCTTGCCATCGGCACCGATCAGCAGATGATCCTTGCCCAGCGTGTAGTGCCCGCTGCGTTCACCTTCGACGAACTCCGCCGATGGCGACAGGAAGGTCCAATCCAGGTTCGGCTCTTGGCGCAGTACCTCAAGAAAACGCACGCCCGCGCTCGCTTCGGCCTTGTAGGCCTCGGGGAAGTCCGGGCTGTCGATCACCCGGTGCCCCGAAGGCAACAGCAGGCTACCCGCCCCGCCCACCACCAGCAGGCGCTTGACCCCGGCACGCTTGACCGGCTCGATGATCGCGTGCGCTTCGATCGTCGAGAAATGCGCAGCACTCAACACCGCGTCCACACCGGAGACAGCCGCTTGCAGCGCCGCGCTGTCCTTGGCATCGAGTGCCTTGACGGTCACCCCCTCACGCCCCTGCAACCGCGACGGGTCGCGGGCAATGGCCACCACGCTGTGGCCACGGCGCAGGGCTTCTTCCAGCAACTGGCTGCCGGCACGGCCGGTGGCGCCAATGATTGCGATCTTGCTCATGGGAAACACTCCATCAGTTGAACGGAATTACCACTTCATCTCGCCCTTGGCGACCTTGGCGCCGAGCTCCAGCGAGCTCTCGTCGGCCAGGTCCGGGTAGCGTTTTTTCATCGCAGCCACCAACGCAGCGGCGTCTTTTGCCTTGGCGGTTTCGGCATCGAATGCCTGAATGTAGTCCGCCGTGAAGCGCACGGCGGCGAGCGAACGGCTGTTTTGGCCGAGGTAATGGCCGGGGACCACGGTGCGCGGTGCCAGCTGCTCGATCCGCTTGAGCGTGCCCAGCCAATCGGCATGCGACTTGGCCGACTGGGTATCGGCCATCCACACATGGATGTGTTCCGAAACCACCACCCCACCGACCACCGCCTTGATCGACGGAATCCAGACAAAGCTGCGATCAGGTTGCGGGCCGTCCAGGCCAACCACGTCGAGCGCCTGGCCCTCCAGGGTCAGGCGATGGCCTTCGAGCACCTCAGGCACGACCAGACGAGCCGGTTTGTCCGCGCCCATTTGCGGGCCCCAGTAGGCGAGCTTCGCGTCCATGGTCTGGCGAATATGCGCGACGGTAGCCGCTGAGGCGACGACCTTGGCCTGTGGGAAAGCCTGGGTCAGTGTGTCGAGGCCGAAGTAGTAGTCCGGGTCGCCATGGCTGATGTAGATCGTCGTCAGCCGCTTGCCACCGGCGCGCAGACGCTCGACCACCTGTTCGGCCTGGGCCTTGCCGAACTGAGCATCGACCAGCACGGCGTCCTTTTCGCCACTGACAATCACCGAACTGACCGGGAAAATCGCTTCGTGGCCAGGGTTGTAGACGTCCAACTGCAAAGGTTCGGCAGCCAGCGCCTGGCCGGTCAGCGCAACACAGGCCAGCATCAGGCCACGCAAGGGAGTGAATAGCGACATCGCAACGGTCCGTCTTGAAGAAGAATGCTCACCAGCTTAGTTGCCCGATCCATGCCAAAAAATGCGATGCTCAAACATAGTTTGTTTCTAAAATCGGGCAAATCATGGACCGTCTTAACGCGATGCGCGTTTTTGTCACCGTCATCGACCTGGGCAGCCAATCGGCGGCAGCGGACCACCTGCAACTGTCCAGGCCAGTGGTTTCACGCTACCTGGCAGAACTGGAGGATTGGGTTGGTGCGCGGCTGATGCAGCGCACCACGCGCAAGTTGAGCCTGACCGCCGCCGGCCAGGAAACACTGCCACGCTGCCGCCAACTGCTGGAACTCGCCGGTGACCTGCAGGTGGCCGTGCGCCAACCGGACGACGCCCCCCGCGGCGCGCTGCGCATCAGCGTCAGTACGTCATTCGGGCAGGCTCAACTGGTGGATGCCGTGGCCGCGTATGTACGGCGCTACCCCGGGGTGAAGGTCGAGCTGCAGATGCTCGATCGCACGGTCAACCTGGTGGACGAGCGCATCGACCTGGCCATCCGCACCAGTAACGACCTGGACCCGAACCTGATCGCCCGGCGTCTGACCGTGTGCCGTTCGGTGGTGTGCGCGGCACCGGCCTACCTGCGTGAGCATGGCACGCCGCAGCGGATCGAGGAATTAAGCGGGCACAACTGCCTGACCCATGCTTACTTCGGCCATCACCTCTGGCATTTCGAGGTACAGGGCCAAGCCGTTGCCGTCCCGGTCGAGGGCAACATCAGTGCGAATGAAGCGATGACCCTGCAAAAGGCGGCACTGGCCGGTGCGGGCATCGCCATGTTGCCGACCTACCAGGCTGCCGCCGCCCTGCGCACGGGCGAACTGGTGCGCCTGCTGCCCGAAGCACGGCCACGCGAACTCAACCTGAATGCGGTCTATACCTCGCGCAAGCACATGCCGGCGACCTTGCGCAGCATGCTGGATTTTCTCGCGCAGCGGTTCAAGGCCGAGCCGGAATGGGATCAGGACCTGGTGTAACCCCACAGCGCCGGGGATTGGCTACGCTTAGAGGTATCACCTGGCGTTGTAACAGGAGGTGAGCACCATGGGCATCAAAACAAGAAGGTTCGCGCTGGTCATGGCACTGTTTGCCATTGCCGGGCTGTACGGGTCGGCCTGCTGGCGGGTCGAGCTGCTACGCAACCAACCCAGCTCGGCCGCCCATTGTCAGCACGAACACTGCGTGCCACAAAGCGCAACCTTGAGCGCCGTGCGTTGAGCTGACGGCGCCCTGCCAGTCACTCCTCGACGCTCATGTACTCCTTGGCCCAGCGGATGTAATCCTCGGGTTGGGTGTAGGTGTGCGAGAGTTCGGTGGCGCTGAGGTTCTCGGACTTGTTCTGCTGGCCGCGCTGCAGGCGCAGGCAGTCATAAGTGGCCTTTATGGCAGCGAAATACGCGGCGTGGCCATCGACCACGATGCGCACGCCCAGGCGCGCCAGGCGCTCGTCATCGCGCAGGTTGGGGTTGGCGTAGGTCACCAGCATCAAGGGCACGGTCAAGTGCTCGGCGATTTGCTCGAGCTGCTCGAAATCCTTCACCCCCACCATGCAGATACCGTCGGCCCCGGCCTTCTGGTAGCTCTGGGTACGCACGATGATTTCTTCGGTGGTCAGTACACCGGCGTTGGTGCGGGCGATGATCGACAGCGACGAATCGACCCGTGCTTCAAGCGCAGCGCGAATCTTGCCGACGCCTTCCTCAACCGGAATCAAGTCGGTGGACTTGCGCCCGAACTGGGCCGGCAGCAGGGTATCTTCGATGGTCAGCGCCGCCACACCGGCACGCTCCAGCTCAATGACCGTGCGCATGACATTCAGCGCGTTACCGTAGCCGTGGTCGGCATCGGCGAGCACCGGCAGTTGCGCCACACGGCCAATGCGCGTGGCCTGCTCGACGAACTCGCTCAAGGTGATCAGGGCAAAATCCGGCGCAGCCAGTACCTGCAGCGAAGCCACCGAACCGCCAAGAATGCCGACTTCAAAGCCCAGGTCGGCGGCAATGCGCGCCGACATCGGGTCGAACACCGACGCGGTGTGGTAGCAGGAACCTGAAGCGAGCAGCTCGCGGAAGGCAAAACGCAAATCTTGGTGGGAAGCCCTGGGCATGATCACTCCGCAATAACGTGAAATTGAACGGTTGCTACCGACCCCTGAATCGGGTCTACCTGACCTGTTCCAACCGTCGCCATCTGGGCGGTCATGCTCGACATGCAGGCAGAGGAATAAAAGGTGTGGGATACAGCGGCACGAAAACCCTGCGGCAAATAGCTGCACCAAGCTGGTGCAGGCCACGGATTACAGCCCCTGCGGTCTAGCCACGATATCACGCAGCCATGCCTCACTGGATGAATGCGCCAATGCCGATCTTGCATAGGGGATGCAGATAGTACATAGGAAGCTACCTAAGTCAGGTTACAATTCATCGGCCTCAAGCCCATTGCCAAGGTAACCCCGTGACTGCCGCCCTGCCCCCGACCGTGCTGCGCAACGTGCTCACCGCCCTGATGCTGGCCATCTTCCTCGGTGCGCTGGACCAGACCATCGTCGCCGTCTCGCTGCCGGCCATCTCGGCCCAGTTCAACGATGTCGGCCTGCTCGCCTGGGTGATCTCTGGCTACATGGTGGCGATGACCGTGGCAGTGCCGATCTACGGCAAGCTGGGCGACCTGTATGGCCGGCGGCGGATGATCCTGACCGGCATCTCGCTGTTCACCCTGGCGTCGATTGCCTGCGCCCTGGCCCAGGACATGCAGCAACTGGTGCTGGCGCGCGTGCTGCAGGGGGTTGGCGCGGGCGGAATGGTGTCGGTCAGCCAGGCGATCATCGGGGACTTCGTGCCGCCCCGCGAACGCGGGCGTTACCAGGGCTACTTCAGCAGTATGTACGCCGTGGCCAGCGTCGCCGGGCCGGTGCTCGGTGGCTGGCTGACCGAGTACCTGTCGTGGCGCTGGGTGTTCTGGATCAACCTGCCGTTGGGGCTGGTCGCGTTGTGGGCGATCCACCGGGCGCTCGGCGACATGCCGGTAAAGCGTCGCGAGGCCCAGGTGGACTACCTGGGCGCGGTGCTACTGATTCTTGGCCTGGGCAGCCTGCTGCTGGGCATTACCCTGGTCGGCCAAGGGCACGCCTGGACAGCGCCGCCGGTGCTGGCGCTGTTCGCCTGCGCGGTGCTTGGCCTGATGCTGTTCATTGCCCACGAGCGGCGCTGCCAGGAGCCCCTGCTACCCCTCGGCCTGTTCGGCAACCGCGTCGCGGTGCTGTGCTGGGGCGTGATCTTTTTCGCCAGTTTCCAGTCGATTTCCCTGACCATGCTGATGCCCTTGCGCTACCAAGGCATCACCGGGGCAGGCGCCGATAGCGCGGCATTGCACTTGCTGCCACTGGCGATGGGCCTGCCGATGGGGGCCTTTACCGGGGGCCGCATGACCAGCCTCACCGGGCGCTACAAGCCGCAAATTCTCGCCGGTGCACTGTTGATGCCGGTGGCCATCTTCGCCATGGCGATCACACCGCCGCAGTCGGCCCTGCTCAGTGCCGTGTTCATGCTGCTGACCGGCATTGCCTGCGGGCTGCAGTTTCCGACTTCGCTGGTGGGCACGCAGAGCGCCGTGGACATCAAGGACATCGGCGTGGCTACCAGTACCACCAACCTGTTCCGCTCACTCGGGGGAGCCATGGGTGTGGCGTGCATGTCCAGCCTACTGCTGGCGTTGCTGCACCAAGGGGGGTTCGCGTTGCTGGGCAATCCATTGCTGGGGAGCCTGAAGGCTGGCGAGGCAGACCCGCAGACCCAAGCGCGGTTGCTGGAGACGTTCAGGCATTTGCTGATGGGCAGTGGCGTGATCGCACTGCTGGGGCTGGTGGTGGCGTTGGCGTTGCCGGACCGGCAATTGCGTGGGCGTTGAGCCTGCTGGGGGCGCTTGTCGCTGGATCTTCTGCACCCTTGAGATCGAGCGCCGCCCGCGCGGCGCTTCGCAGCACAAGGCTGCTCCTACATTTGTTTCGGGCCAATCAATCCTGAGACACAGGCGCGCGGCCCTTTGGCGCCTAGCTCAATATCGTGTGGAACAAACAAGGCGGTCGCGCGCGCTGGGACAGGCGTTACTGGCCCGAAACAGATGTAGGAGCAGCCTTGTGCTGCGAAGCGCCGCGCGGGCGGCGCTCGATTTGCGCCCCCCCTCAAAATCCAAGACAAGCGCCTGGCAACTACACGTTCCCACCATCACGTGAAGAACCTTTTAATCCCCCGTTAATACAATGAGGAAACACTCCCTCACAATCCTTAACAAAGAGTCATTTGCGCAGAGCCGGGCTCAAGCGCAGCATATCCAGCCCAGTGTCGACCCATTTTTCGACGTCACGCAGCAGATCGAAACTGTCTGGCAGCAGTAACCAGCGCCCGATCAGGCCATCGACATAGGCAAACATGGCCACCGCCGCGCGCTCGGCATCCAGCTCGGCAGGCAACTGGCCCCGGCGCACTGCATTGGCAAGCGCCAGGGTAATGCCCTTGTGGCAATCCAGCACCGTGCTCTGGCGCTGCTGGCGAATTTCACACATGTCATCGGTGAACTCGCACTTGTGATGCAGAATCTCATTGATACGCCGGGTTCGGGCATCGAGCACCAGCTCGTTGAACACCTGCAACAGCAGCTTGCGCATGCAACCAAGCGGGTCCAGCTCATCCTCGCTTTCGCTCGCACGCGCAAGGTGGTCATGGGTTTCGTGCAGGCTGTCGAGCAACGCCTGCACCAGTTCAGCTTTGTTATTGAAGTGCCAGTAGATCGCACCTCGGGTCACGCCCGCCAATTCGGCGATGTCAGCCAAGGTGGTTCGCGCAACCCCGCGCTTGTAGAAGGCCTTTTCCGCCGCCTCGATAATCTGGGCGCGGGTTTCCTGGGCTTCTTCTTTGGTTCTACGGACCATGGCAGTACAACCTCATCTGGGCCCGAGCGCGCGGCGCACACGGGGAAACCGCCGGGGTCGCCTCTGCAGGGCGCCTCCCGGATGGGCTAATCAAGGGCTGCGGCAGTAGCCAAGTACTACCCAGCGGTATTTACAAACAACCATGAATGTAAGTATATTCCTTAGCAAGCTATTTATCCACCCGATAGCATTTTTCTGACCAGACTCTTCCATTACTCTTGAGCGTCTCCTGCTCCAGCGCCCCGAGGATCCTCATGCAATTCAAGCCAGCCGTTACCGCTCTGGTTTCCGCCGTCGCCCTGGCAACACTGCTCAGTGGCTGCAAGAAAGAAGAAGCAGCGCCTGCCGCGCAGGCTCCTCAGGTCGGCGTCGTGACCCTCCAACCACAAGCCTTCACCCTGACCTCGGAATTGCCGGGGCGTACCACGTCCTATCGCGTCGCCGAAGTGCGCCCACAGGTCAATGGCATCATCCTCAAGCGCCTCTTCAAAGAAGGCAGCGACGTCAAGGAAGGCCAGCAGCTCTACCAGATCGACCCTGCCGTCTATGAAGCCAACCTGGCCAATGCCCAGGCCAACCTGCAGGCGACCCGCTCGCTGGCCGAGCGGTACAAGCAGCTGATCGATGAACAAGCCGTCTCCAAGCAGGAATACGACGACGCCAATGCCAAACGATTGCAGGCCGAGGCAGCACTGAAGAGCGCCCAGATCGACCTGCGCTACACCAAGGTCCTGGCACCGATCAGCGGCCGCATCGGCCGTTCCACGTTCACCGAGGGTGCACTGGTGAGCAATGGCCAGACCAACGCCATGGCGACCATCCAGCAACTCGACCCGGTCTACGTCGACGTCACCCAGTCCACCGCCGAGCTGCTCAAGCTGCGCCGTGACCTGGAAAGCGGCCAGCTGCAAAAGGCCGGTGACAACGCCGCCTCGGTGCAACTGGTGCTCGAAGACGGCAGCCTGTTCAAGCAGCAGGGTCGCCTGGAGTTCTCCGAAGTCGCGGTCGACGAGACCACCGGCTCGGTGACCCTGCGCGCGATCTTCCCGAACCCCGACCACACCCTGCTGCCTGGCATGTTCGTGCATGCCCGCCTACGCGCCGGGGTCAACGCCAACGCCATCCTGGCGCCACAGCAGGGCGTGACCCGCGATCTCAAAGGCGCGCCGACCGCACTGGTGGTCAACCAGGAAAACAAGGTCGAACTGCGCCAGCTCAAGGCCAGCCGCACCCTGGGCAGCGACTGGCTGATCGAGGAAGGCTTGAACCCAGGCGACCGCCTGATCACCGAAGGCCTGCAATACGTGCGCCCCGGCGTCGAGGTCAAGGTCAGCGAAGCCACCAACGTCAACAAGCCGGCCAGCCCTGATCAGGCCAACGCGGCGAAAGCAGACGCCAAAGCGGAGTAAACCATGTCGAAGTTCTTTATCGATCGCCCGATCTTCGCCTGGGTGATCGCCTTGGTGATCATGCTGGTCGGGGCACTGTCGATCCTGAAGTTGCCGATCAACCAGTACCCGAGCATCGCGCCGCCGGCCATCGCCATCGCCGTGACCTACCCGGGCGCCTCGGCGCAGACGGTGCAGGACACCGTGGTGCAGGTCATCGAGCAGCAGCTCAACGGTATCGACAACCTGCGTTATGTGTCTTCGGAAAGTAACTCCGACGGCAGCATGACCATCACCGCTACCTTCGAGCAAGGCACCAACGCCGACACCGCGCAGGTTCAGGTTCAGAACAAGCTGAACCTGGCTACGCCGCTGTTGCCGCAAGAAGTGCAGCAACAAGGTATCCGCGTCACCAAGGCGGTTAAAAACTTCCTGCTGGTGATCGGCCTGGTGTCCGAAGACGGCAGCATGACCAAGGACGACTTGGCCAACTACATCGTCTCGAACATGCAGGACCCGATTTCGCGGACTGCTGGTGTGGGTGACTTCCAGGTGTTCGGTGCACAGTACGCCATGCGTATCTGGCTCGATCCGGCCAAGCTGAACAAGTTCCAGCTGACCCCGGTCGACGTCAAGACTGCAGTTGCCGCGCAGAACGTGCAGGTGTCCTCCGGCCAACTCGGCGGCCTGCCGGCCTTGCCGGGTACCCAGCTTAACGCCACCATCATCGGCAAGACCCGCCTGCAAACCGCCGAGCAGTTCGAGAAGATTCTGCTCAAGGTCAACAGCGACGGTTCCCAGGTACGCCTGGGCGATGTCGCCGACGTAGGCCTGGGTGGCGAGAACTACGCCGTCAGCGCCCAGTTCAACGGCAAGCCGGCGTCGGGCCTGGCGGTCAAGCTAGCCACCGGTGCCAACGCCCTGGACACCGCCAAGGCCCTGCGCCAGACCATCAGCGACCTCGAGCCGTTCTTCCCGCCTGGCGTGAAGGCCGTGTTCCCGTATGACACCACGCCGGTGGTCACCGAATCGATCAGCGGGGTAATCCACACCCTGATCGAAGCTGTGGTCCTGGTGTTCCTGGTGATGTACCTGTTCCTGCAGAACTTCCGCGCCACCATCATCACTACCATGACCGTACCGGTGGTGTTGCTGGGTACTTTCGGCATCCTTGCCGCCGCGGGCTTCAGCATCAACACCCTGACCATGTTCGCCATGGTCCTGGCCATCGGCTTGCTGGTGGACGACGCCATCGTCGTGGTGGAAAACGTCGAGCGGGTGATGTCCGAAGAGGGGCTGCCGCCCAAGGAGGCGACTAAACGCTCCATGGAGCAGATCCAGGGTGCTCTGGTGGGTATCGCCCTGGTGCTGTCGGCGGTACTGCTGCCAATGGCCTTCTTCGGCGGCTCCACCGGTGTGATCTACCGGCAGTTCTCCATCACCATCGTCTCGGCCATGGGCCTGTCGGTGCTGGTGGCGCTGATCTTCACCCCGGCACTGTGCGCCACCATGCTCAAGCCGCTGAAAAAAGGCGAGCACCATGTGGCCAAAGGTGGGTTCTTCGGCTGGTTCAACCGCAACTTCGACCGCAGCGTAAACGGCTACGAGCGCAGCGTCGGCACCATCCTGCGCAACAAGGTGCCGTTCCTGCTGGCCTACGCGCTGATCGTGGTCGGCATGATCTGGCTGTTCGCACGCATCCCGACGGCGTTCCTGCCTGAAGAAGACCAAGGCGTACTGTTTGCCCAGGTGCAGACCCCGGCAGGCTCCAGTGCCGAGCGCACCCAGGCGGTGGTCGACCAGATGCGTGAGTACCTGCTGAAGGAAGAGTCTGACACCGTGGCCTCGGTATTTACCGTCAACGGTTTCAACTTCGCCGGCCGCGGTCAAAGCTCGGGCATGGCCTTCATCATGCTCAAACCGTGGGGTGAGCGTTCCAAGGAGAACAGCGTGTTCGCCCTGGCCCAGCGTGCCCAGCAGCACTTCTTCACCTTCCGCGATGCGATGGTGTTCGCCTTCGCCCCGCCTGCCGTACTCGAACTGGGTAACGCCACCGGCTTCGACGTGTTCCTTCAGGACCGCGGCGGTGTCGGCCATGCCAAACTCATGGAAGCACGCAATCAGTTCCTGGCAAAAGCCGCGCAGAGCAAGGTACTCAGTGCCGTGCGCCCGAACGGCCTGAACGATGAGCCGCAGTACCAGCTGACCATCGATGACGAACGTGCCAGCGCCTTGGGCGTGACCATTGCCGACATCAACAACACCCTGTCGATTGCCCTGGGTGCCAGCTACGTCAACGACTTCATCGACCGTGGCCGGGTCAAGAAGGTCTACATCCAAGGCGAACCGAACGCCCGGATGAGCCCTGAAGACCTGCAGAAGTGGTACGTGCGCAACGGCAAAGGCGAGATGGTGCCGTTCTCCTCCTTCGCCAAAGGTGAATGGACCTACGGTTCGCCGAAGCTGTCCCGCTACAACGGCGTCGAGGCGATGGAAATCCTCGGTGCGCCAGCGCCTGGCTACAGTACCGGTGAAGCCATGGCCGAAGTCGAGCGTATCGCCGGCGAACTGCCAAGCGGTATCGGCTTCTCATGGACCGGCATGTCCTACGAGGAAAAACTCTCCGGCTCACAGATGCCGGCACTGTTCGCCCTCTCGGTCCTGTTCGTGTTCCTGTGCCTGGCAGCGCTGTACGAAAGCTGGTCGATCCCGATCGCCGTCGTGCTGGTCGTACCGCTGGGGATCATCGGTGCACTGATCGCCACTAGCCTGCGCGGGTTGTCCAACGACGTGTACTTCCTGGTCGGCCTGTTGACCACCATCGGCCTGGCGGCGAAGAACGCGATCCTGATCGTCGAGTTCGCCAAAGAACTGCACGAGCAGGGCCGCAGCCTGTACGACGCCGCGATCGAGGCGTGCCGTATGCGCCTGCGCCCGATCATCATGACCTCGCTGGCGTTCATCCTTGGCGTGGTACCGTTGACCATCGCCAGCGGTGCGGGCGCCGGCAGCCAGCACGCCATCGGCACCGGCGTGATCGGCGGCATGATCAGCGCCACCGTGTTGGCAATCTTCTGGGTACCGCTATTCTTCGTCGCAGTGTCGTCGCTGTTCGGCAGCAAACAGCCGGAAAAAGACGTCACCCCTGAAACTCCACGTTATGAGGCTGGGCAATGACCAAGTCTTTGTTGTCCCTGGCGGTAACCGCTTTGATTCTTAGCGGCTGCTCGCTGATCCCTGACTACCAGACCCCGGAAGCGCCGGTGGCAGCGCAGTGGCCGCAAGGCCCTGCGTACTCGCCGACCGAAGCGGCAGACGTTGCCGCCGCCGAACAGGGCTGGCGCCAGTTCTTCCACGACCCGGCCCTGCAGCAGCTGATCCAGACCTCGCTGGTCAACAACCGCGACCTGCGTGTCGCGGCGTTGAACATCGACGCCTACCGTGCGCAGTACCGCATCCAGCGGGCCGACCTGTTCCCGGCGGTTTCGGCCACCGGCAGCGGCAGCCGCCAGCGGGTACCGGCAGACATGTCGCAAACTGGCCAAGCCGATATCACCAGCCAGTACTCTGCCACGCTCGGCGTCAGCGCCTATGAGCTGGACCTGTTCGGCCGGGTGCGCAGCCTGAGCGAGCAGGCCCTGGAAACCTACCTGTCCAGCGAGCAGGCGCGACGCTCCACGCAGATCGCCCTGGTGGCCAGCGTGGCCAACGCCTACTACACCTGGCAGGCCGACCAAGCGCTGTTCAAGCTGACCGAAGAGACGCTGAAGACTTACCAGGAAAGCTACAACCTGACCCGTCGCAGCAATGAAGTCGGGGTGGCCTCTGCCCTCGACCTCAGCCAGGCACGCACCGCCGTGGAAGGCGCGCGGGTCAAGTACTCGCAGTACCAACGCCTGGTGGCACAGGACCTCAACAGCCTGACCGTGCTGCTGGGTACCGGCGTACCGGCCGACCTGCCTACGCCACTGGAGCTCAATGCCGACCAGTTGGCCGAAGTACCGGCCGGCCTGCCGTCGGACATCCTCCAGCGTCGCCCAGACATCCAGGAAGCCGAGCACCTGCTCAAGGCCGCCAACGCCAACATCGGCGCGGCCCGCGCAGCGTTCTTCCCGAGCATCAGCCTGACCGCCAATGCCGGCACCCTGAGCCCGGACATGGGCGGCCTGTTCAAGGGGGGGTCGGGTACCTGGCTGTTCCAGCCGCAGATCAACCTGCCGATCTTCAACGCCGGCAGCCTGAAGGCCAGCCTGGACTACTCGAAGATCCAGAAGGACATCAACGTCGCCAAGTACGAAAAAACCATCCAGACCGCCTTCCAGGAAGTCTCCGATGGCCTGGCGGCGCGCAAGACCTTCGAAGAGCAGTTGCAGGCACAACGTGACCTGGTGCAGGCCAACCAGGATTACTACCGCCTGGCGGAGCGTCGCTACCGTATCGGTATCGACAGCAACCTGACCTTCCTCGACGCCCAACGCAACCTGTTCAGCGCCCAGCAGGCACTGATCGGTGATCGCCTGTCGCAGCTGACCAGCGAGGTCAACCTGTACAAGGCGCTCGGCGGTGGCTGGTACGAGAAGACCGGTCAGGCCAATCAGCAAGCTTCGGTGGAAACACCGAAAGGGTGAATGATCCGGTAACAGCATCAAGCCCACCTTCGCGGTGGGCTTTTTGTTTTCGGTTGCCAGCGCCGGCCCTTTCGCGGGCTTGCCCGCGAAGAGGCCAGTACATAAAAACAATTAACCAACTGGAACATTCCGTTCGATTATCGCCCCATACCGTCTGCGACGAATTGCCTCGCCCCTTCCCTACCCCGCACCATCCGCTCACGCAACGTTGCCCACGTTCATCAAAAGACCCGTGCTTGCAGGCCGCATCCTGCAATGCAACGGCTCGCCAATAAAAACAAGAGATCCACGACAGATGAGCATTTCGTACCCCGCACGCCAGCTGCTGCCAGGCCTGTTGGCCATGTCCTGCACCCTCCCCGTGTTTGCCGCCGACGGTGGTTTCATCGAGGACGGCAAGGCCACCCTCAACCTGCGCAACTTCTACATCAACCGCAATTTCGTCGACCCGGCTCACCCGCAGGCCAAGGCCGAAGAATGGACCCAAAGCTTCATCCTCGACGCCCGCTCCGGCTTTACCCAGGGCACCGTCGGTTTCGGCATGGACGTACTGGGCCTGTACTCGGTCAAGCTCGATGGCGGTAAAGGCACCACCAACACCCACCTGCTGCCGGTGCACGACGATGGCCGCCCCGCCGATGATTTCGGCCGCCTGGGCGTGGCCTTGAAAGCCAAGCTCTCGCAGACCGAATTGAAGGTCGGCGAATGGATGCCGGTGCTGCCGATCCTGCGCTCCGACGATGGTCGCTCGCTGCCACAAACCTTCCGCGGCGGCCAGCTGACCTCCAAGGAAATCGACGGCCTGACTCTGTACGCCGGCCAGTTCCGCGCCAACAGCCCGCGCAACGACGCCAGCATGGAAGACATGTCGCTCAATGGCCGCGGTGCTTTCACATCCGACCGCTTCAACTTCGGCGGCGGTGAATACACCTTCAACGACAAGCGCACGACGATTGCCCTGTGGGATGCCCAGCTCAAGGACATCTACCGCCAGCAGTACCTCAACCTGGTCCACAGCCAGCCACTGGGCGACTGGACCCTGGGCGCCAACCTCGGTTATTTCACCGGCAAGGAAGACGGTGCCGAGCGCGCCGGCGACCTGGACAACCGCACCGCCTCGGCGCTGCTCTCGGCTCGCTACCAGGGCCATACCTTCTACGTCGGCCTGCAAAAGGTCAGCGGCGATGACGCCTGGATGCGCGTCAACGGCACCAGCGGCGGTACCTTGGCCAACGACAGCTACAACTCAAGCTTCGACAACGCCAAGGAACGCTCCTGGCAGGTGCGCCATGACTTCAACTTCGCCACAGTCGGGGTACCGGGGCTGACCTTGATGAACCGCTACATCAAGGGTGACAACGTGACTGCAGGTGGCGTTGACGACGGCAAGGAGTGGGCGCGGGAAACGGAACTGGCTTATGTGGTGCAGTCGGGCAGCTTCAAGGACCTTTCATTGAAGTGGCGCAACTCGACCATGCGCCGGGACTTCAGCACCAACGCGTTTGATGAGAACCGTTTGATCGTGAGCTACCCGTTGAATCTGCTGTAATTTCACAGGCCTCTTCGCGGGTAAACCCGCTCCCACAGGTCCGCGCCGGTTTTAAGAACTACGCGGACCCTGTGGGAGCGGGTTTACCCGCGAAGAGGCCGAATGACTTGACGCATAAATAACTTTATCGCATAACAACCTAAACAAACCTTCGTTGACGACATAAGCTGTAACAGCTTAAATCGAGCCCTGATCCCCGCCCCAGAGCCGCGACATGGACCTCCGTCAACTGCGCTACTTCATCGCCCTCAACGAATACCGCAGTTTTGTCCGCGCCGCTGAAGCCATGGGCATCACCCAACCTGCATTCAGCCGCGCCATCCAGGGCCTGGAGCAGACCTTCGGCTGCGCCCTGGTAGACCGCGCCAGCAAGGCACTGCCACCCACTCCCGAAGGCTTGGTGGTGCTGCAGCACGCACGGCGCCTCGTGCAAGGTGCCGCGCAGTTGAGCAACGAAGTGCTGCAGATGACCAAGCTCGACGCTGGCGAGTTGCACTTCGGCAGCGGCCCAGCCCTGGCTGTTCGCCTGGTCCCCGATGCCTTGCGCCACTTCATCGACAGCCACCCGGGTATTCGTACCTCGCTGCTGGTGGACAATGCCGAGCGCCTCGGCCAGGCACTGCGCCGTGAGCAGATTGAATTTTTCGTCGACGACATCCGCCCGTTCGAGGCTGACCCCAACTTCCATACCGAACCGCTTACGCCACGCCCCGGCCTGTTCTTTTGCCGCCCCGGCCACCCGTTGCTGGCCAAGGACAGCTTGTCGACCAACGACCTGTTCACCTTCCCGCTGGCCAGCGCCCTGCTCGCGCCCGGTGTGCGCAAGCGCCTGGCCAACCTGAGCGGGCGCAGCGACTTCACCCCGCACCTGCAGACCGAGCACTTGGCGGTGCTGCGCAGTGTCGTGCAGGCCAGTAATGCAATCGGTACCGCCAGCGAAGAAGCCGTTGCCGAAGACCTGGCGGCCGGCCGCCTGGTGCGCCTGCACTGGCGCAACCTGCCGCCCGCACTGGAGGTGCTCAGCGTACGCTGCGGCGTGGTCAGCCGCAGCGGCTACCGATTGTCACCGGCGGCGCGGGCGATGATCGAGACGCTGGTGGGGCTGGATGCGCCCCTGCGGAGTGCTGCCATTCGCTGAAGTGATGATGCTGGTGGGCTGCAGACTATCCTGAGCAATATAGGTTGCCTTTGCTGGCCTCTTCGCGGGCACAGGCAGTAAAACCCGATCAGGCAAACCAGGGAGGCACAACAATGAAAAACCTCGAAGAGCACCTGAGCCAGTACGCCAATTACCACCGCGACCCGCGCAACATCGCTACCCATTTCGTCGGTATTCCACTGATCGTGCTGGCCGTGACCATCCTGCTGTCGCGCCCAGGCTGGGACATTGCAGGCATCTGGCTGTCACCTGCCCTGCTGGCGGCCGCCGCCTCGGTGTGGTTCTACCTGCGCCTGGACCTGCGCTTCGGGCTGGTCATGGGCCTGCTGCTGGGGCTGTGCCTGTGGGTTGGCCAGGTACTGGCGGTGCAAAGCACCGGGCTGTGGCTGGGGGCTGGGCTGGGGGCATTTGTGCTGGGCTGGATCATCCAGTTCGTCGGCCACTACTACGAGGGCCGCAAGCCGGCGTTCGTCGACGACATCAGCGGGCTGATCATCGGGCCGCTGTTCGTGGTGGCCGAAGCTGCATTCATGCTGGGGTTGTACCCGGCGCTGAAGCGGGCCGTGGAAGCCAACGCCGGGCCGGTCGCCATCAGGAAGAAAAACGCGGCGGTGTGACAACAGTTGCCGCCACTGGCCCCATCGACGGCAAGCCGGCGATAGGGCCAGTGAAAACAGCGAAGGTCACGGCTGGCGCGACTCGACCCCCAGCTCATCCCACACCGACTCCGCCAGGTGGAAGGTGGCATTGGCCGCCGGAATGCCGCAATAGATCGCGCTCTGCATCAGCACTTCCTTGATCTCGTCACGGGTCACGCCGTTGTTGGCAGCGGCGCGCAGGTGCAGCTTGAGCTCGTCGTTGCGGTTCATGCCGATCAGCATGGCGATGGTGATCAGGCTGCGGGTATGGCGCGGCAGGCCGGGGCGGGTCCAGATATCACCCCAGGCATGGCGAGTGATCATTTCCTGGAACTCGCCATTGAAATCGTTGAGCTTCTCCAGGCTGCGGTCCACGTGGGCATCGCCCAGCACCGCGCGGCGCACTTGCATGCCCGCGTCGTAGCGTTGTTTCTCATCCATGGCGTTGTCCTCAGTGGGCCAGCAGGAAGTCGAGTACACGGCGGCTGAAGCGCTCGCCAATCTCGACGTTGGACAGGTGCGCCGCCGGGAAGTCGACATACTCGGCACCCTTGATAGCCGCCTGCATGAAGCGGCCATGTTCCGGCGTGGTCACCACGTCTTCAGTACCGGCAACGATCAGCGTCGGCACTTGGATACGCTGAACCTGCTCGCGGTAGTCGGCATCGCGTACCGCAGCGCAGTTGGCCGCATAGCCCTCAGGCTGGGTTTGCGCGAGCATCTGGCAGATACGCTGGGCCTGCTCGGGCTGCGCCTGGGCGAAGGCCGGGGTGAACCAGCGCGCGATGGACGCGTCGCGCAGCGCGACCATGGCCTGTTGGCCGCCTTTGAGCACGGTGTCGATACGCGGGTTCCAGACCTCATCGCTGCCAATCTTGGCGGCGGTGTTGCACAGGGTGAGGCTGGCCAGGCGTTCGCCGGCGTTGATGCCCAGCCACTGGCCGATCAGGCCGCCCATCGACAGGCCGACAAAGTGCGCCTTGTTGATGTCCAGGGCGTCGAGCAAGGCCACGACGTCGCGGCCCAGTTGCTCGATGCTGTAAGGGCCGGCGGTCACCAGCGAGTCGCCGTGGCCGCGGGTGTCATAGCGCAGCACACGGAAGTGCTCGCTCCACACGGGGATCTGCGTGTCCCACATGCCCAGGTCGGTGCCGAGGGAGTTGGACAAGACCAGCACCGGAGCATCGGCCGGGCCATCGATTTGATAGTTCAGTACGCCATCGGCCAGTTGCAAATGCGCCACAGCAGTCTCCTTCAGGCAGTGAAACGTTGATGTTCGGCCACGGCGCGCGCCACCCAGACGCGAGCTTGGCCAAGGTAATGGGCAGGGTCGAGCAAGCGATCGAGTTCTTCTGCCGACAATTCGGCACTGACCTGCGGCTCGTCACCCAGCACAGCACGCAGGTGGCGCTGTTCGGCGACGGCGCGCTGGCAGCACTGCTCGAGCAAATGATGAGCACGGTCACGGCCCAGGCGCTGGGCCAGGACGATGCTGACCGCCTCGGCCAGCACCAGCCCCTGGGTCAGGTCGAGGTTGCGGCGCATACGTTCGGCATCGACCTGCATGCCTTCGGCAATCACCTGGGCCTGGCGCAGGGCGCCGGAAACCAGGCAGCAGATATCCGGCAGGGTTTCCCACTCGGCATGCCACAGGCCAAGGCTGCGTTCATGTTCTTGAGGCATGGCGGCAAACAAGGTCGACAACAGGCCCGGCACGCGGGTAGCGGCACCGATCAGCACGGCGGCACCCACTGGGTTGCGTTTGTGCGGCATGGTCGACGAACCACCTTTACCTGGCGCGGAAGGCTCGAACACCTCGCCCGCCTCGGTCTGCATCAGCAGGCTGACATCGCGGCCAAACTTGCCGAGGCTACCGGCAATCAGGCCCAGCACCGAAGCGAACTCCACCAGCCGGTCGCGTTGGGTGTGCCAGGGTTGCTCGGGCAAGTGCAGCTTGAGCTGCTCGGCCAGGCCCTCGGCCACTGGCATGGCTTTGCTGCCCAACGCAGCCAGGCTGCCGGACGCACCACCGAACTGCAGGCACAGCAGACGCGGGCGCAGCTCCTGAAGCCGCTGGCGATGACGGGTCAGCGCGCCCAGCACACCGGCCAGCTTCATGCCCAAGGTGACCGGCGTGGCGTGTTGCAGCCAGGTACGCCCCACCATCGGGGTGTCTGCATGTTGCAAGGCCTGGCGCGACAGCGTTTCGGACAGCTGGGTGAGGTCTGCCTCGATCAGGTCGAGGGCATCGCGCAGTTGCAGCACCAGCCCGGTATCCATGGCGTCCTGGCTGGTGGCACCCAAGTGCACATAGCGCTCGGCCTCAGGCACGCCGCTGGCGATCACCTTGCCCAGCGCCTTCACCAACGGGATCGCCGAGTTGCCGGCACTGGCGATGGCATCGGCCAGGGCGCCAGCGTCGTAACGCTCAGCCTTGCAGGCCGCCTCGATGGCCGCCACCGCACTGTGCGGCACCAGCCCAGCAGCCGCTTCGGCGCGGGCCAAGGCGGCTTCGAAATCGAGCATGCCCTGCAGGCGGCCACGGTCGGAGAAAATCTCGCGCATGGCCGGCGCGGTGAAGTAGGCATCGAACAGCTGGTTGTCCGCACGGTACGTCATTGCAGGTCCTTAATCGTCATGGTGCAGGTACGCCGCCTGCTTCGGCAGGCGCAGGCTGAACAAGAAGGCCACCGCCATCATGGCCGTCACGTACCAGTAGAAGGTGTTTTCCATGCCCAGGGTCTTCAGGCCCAAGGCCACGTATTCAGCAGACCCGCCGAACATGGCATTGGCCACCGCATACGCAAGGCCCACACCCAGTGCGCGCACCTGCGGCGGGAACATCTCCGCTTTTACCAGGCCGCTGATCGAGGTGTAGAAACTGACGATACACAAGGCCAGGCTGATCAGCACGAACGCCAGGAACGGGCTGGTCACGGTCTTCAGCGCCATCAACAGGGGCACGGTGAACAGCGTGCCCAAGGCGCCGAACAGCAGCATCGAGTTACGCCGGCCGATACGGTCGGACAGCATGCCGAAGAACGGCTGCAGGATCATGAACAGGAACAGCGCCCCCGTCATCACATAGCTGGCGCTCTTGGCGTTCATCCCGGCCGTGTTGACCAGGTACTTCTGCATGTAGGTGGTGAAGGTATAAAAAATCAGCGAACCACCGGCGGTGTACCCCAGCACGGTGATGAACGCCGCGGCGTGATTGCGGAACAAGCCGCTGATTGAGCCGGCGTCTTTGTCATTGCGGGTTTCGGCGTTGCTGGTTTCGTGCAGCGAGCGACGCAGCATCAGCGAGATCAGCGCGGCCACGGCGCCGACCACGAACGGAATACGCCAGCCCCAGGCACGCAGTTCGTCTTCGGTCAGCAACTGCTGCAGGATGACCACCACCAGCACCGCCAGCAACTGGCCGCCGATCAGGGTCACGTATTGGAACGAGGCGAAGAAACCGCGCTGGCCGCGCAGTGCCACTTCACTCATGTAGGTCGCCGTGGTGCCGTACTCGCCACCTACCGACAGGCCTTGGATCAAGCGGGCGAGCAACAGCAGCGCCGGCGCCCAGGTACCAATGCTGCCGTAGGTCGGCAGGCAGGCAATCATCAAGGACCCGGCGCACATCATCAGCACCGAGATCATCAGGGAATTCTTGCGGCCATGGCGGTCGGCCAGGCGGCCAAAGATCCAGCCACCAATGGGGCGCATCAGGAAGCCCGCTGCGAACACACCCGCGGTGTTGAGCAACTGCACAGTGGGGTCGTCGGAGGGGAAGAAGGCCGGGGCGAAGTAGATCGCGCAGAAGGCGTAGACGTAGAAGTCGAACCATTCCACCAGGTTGCCTGAAGAGGCACCGACGATCGCGAAGATACGCTTGCTGCGTTCTTCGCCGGTGTAATAGGTTGAGGTCATGAGGTTTTACTCCTGGAGGGTCCTAGGTAAGTCTAGACATACCTAGTAACACACTCGTTCCGCTGCGCGGCTGGCCATTAGCCTTGTGTCTCATAGATCCGGCCTCTTCGCGGGTAAACCCGCTCCCACAGAGGATTGCGTGGATCCCTGTGGGAGCGGGTTTACCCGCGAAGAGGCCGAGCCTGATCAAACCCGCTCGATGGCCAACGCCAAACCTTGGCCTACCCCTACACACATGGTCGCCAGGCCTTTACGCCCGCCGCTCTTCTCCAACTGATGCAACGCCGTCAACACCAGGCGCGCGCCACTCATGCCCAACGGGTGGCCCAGGGCAATCGCGCCACCATTGGGGTTCACCTGCGGTGCATCATCGGCCACACCCAGCTCACGCAGCACGGCCAGGCCTTGGCTGGCGAACGCTTCGTTCAGCTCGATCACGTCGAAGTCGCTCATCGCCACACCCAGGCGCTCGGTCAGCTTGCGCACCGCTGGCACCGGGCCAATGCCCATGACCCGAGGAGCAACGCCGCCGCTGGCCATGCCCAGTACCCGGGCACGTGGGGTCAGGCCGTGTTTTTTCACCGCTTCTGCCGAGGCCAGGATCAGTGCCGCAGCGCCGTCGTTGACACCCGACGCGTTGCCTGCGGTGACCGTCTTGTCCGGGCCATTGACCGGCTTGAGCTTGGTCAATGCTTCCAGGGTGGTTTCCGGGCGCAGGTGCTCATCACGCTCGATGATAGTTTCGCCCTTCTTGTGGGCAATACGCACCGGCACGATCTCTTCGGCGAAGAAGCCGGCTGCCTGGGCCGCGGCGGCCTTTTGCTGGCTGCGCAGGGCGAATGCATCCTGGTCGGCGCGGGAAACCTGGTAATCGTCAGCGACGTTATCAGCGGTTTCCGGCATCGAATCGACGCCGTACTGGCTCTTCATCAGCGGGTTGATGAAACGCCAGCCGATGGTGGTGTCTTCAAGCTTCATGTTGCGCGAGTAGCCGCTTTCGGCCTTGCCCATGACGAAGGGTGCACGCGACATCGACTCAACGCCACCGGCGATGGCCAACTCCATTTCGCCACTGGCGATCGCGCGGAACGCCGTGCCGATGGCATCCATGCCCGAGGCGCACAGGCGGTTCAGGGTCACGCCAGGAATGCTCTCGGGCAGGCCCGCCAGCAGCAGCGCCATACGTGCCACGTTGCGGTTGTCTTCACCGGCCTGGTTGGCGCAGCCGAAGAACACTTCGTCGACCTGATCCCACTGCACCGAAGGGTTACGCTCGATCAGCGCCTTCAGCGGCACTGCCGCCAGGTCATCGGCGCGCACGCCGGCCAGGGCGCCGCCGAAGCGGCCGATCGGGGTGCGGATGGCGTCACAGATGAATACGTCGCGCATTAGGCTTCTCCTGCCATCTGGCCATGGGCCGCGGCGGTATGGGCTTCGAGGTCGCACAAGGCGGACAACTCGATTCGGGTGGATTCGGTGGTGGTCTGCACGTCGCCGGCAAAGCGGATCGCCCAGCGGATGGCCGCAACGATCTGCTCGCGGGTTGGCCCCCGAATGAACCGCAGCGACAGCGAATTCATGGGGTGCCGGCTCGCTTTGGAGACTCCCGGTCAGGGTTCATCAGTGCGTTCAGATTAAGGAGACTGGTAGGTCCCTTACAATCCGATAATCGACCTTATGTGCGATTATCGAACCATTTATGTATTTCTAAAGATGCCGCCATTGCCCCCCTGTAGGAGCAGCCTTGTGCCGCGAATGGGCCGCAAAGCGGCCCCCTTCGGCACTCAGGTCGCGTCCGCGTGGCTGACCAGCCCTTTCACGACCACACCTACCGTCGCCAATGCCGCCGGCACCAGCAGCGCTGTCAGCACCTGTTCGAAATTCCAGCCCAGGCCCAGCAGCGTCGCACCACTCCAGGCGCCGAGAATCGCGCCAAAGCGGCCGATGCCCAACATCCACGAAACGCCCGTGGCACGCCCTTGGGTTGGGTAGAAGCGGGCAGCCAGCGACGGCATGGCCGACTGCGCCCCGTTGACGCACATGCCAGCGACCAGTACCAGGGTGGCGAGCAGGGTGATGTTGCCCAGGCTCTGCCCAACCGCGTAGGCAAACACCCCGGCCAGCAGGTAGAAAATGCCGATGACCTTGTGCGGGTTGAAGCGGTCCATGGCCCAGCCCACCCCAACTGCGCTCAGCACGCCGCCAAACTGGAACAGTGCGCCAATGAACGCCGCCTGCTCCATGCTGGCCCCGCTATCACGCATCAGGGTCGGCAGCCAGCTGGTCAACAGATAGACAATCACCAAGCCCATGAAGTAAGTCAGCCACAGCAACATCGTGCCCAGGCCGTAGGTGCCGGAGAAGATGACCGCAAATACGTTGCGCGCCGCCACCGCCTTCTGCTCTGGCACGCTGAAGCTGGCCGCCTGGGCCACTACCTGCGGCGCAATCGGCGCCAAGGTTTTGCGCACTTTGTCCGTACCGCGATTACGCACTACCAGGAAGCGTGCCGACTCCGGCAACCAGATGAGCAACACCACCGCCAGCAACAGCGGCAGCACGCCACCGATCACCAGCAGGCTATGCCAGCCATACGCCGGGATCATCTTCGCAGAGATAAACCCACCGCCCGCCATGCCCAGGTTGAAGCCACAGAACATACTGGTCACCAGCAGCGATTTGAGCCGCTCAGGGGTGTACTCGGACAGCAGCGTCGTCGCATTGGGCATACCTGCGCCCAGGCCAAGCCCGGTGAGGAAGCGCAGGATCAACAACTGGTCGACATTGGTCGCGTAGGCCGAGGCCAGGCTGAAGCCGCCGAACACCAGCACGGCAGCCACCAGCACGCCTTTACGCCCGAAACGGTCGGCCAGCGGGCCTGAGCCCAGTGCGCCAAACACCATGCCGATCAACGCGGCACTCATGACCGGGCCGAGGCTGGCGCGGTCGATGCCCCACTCCTGCGACAAGGCCGGGGCGATGAAGCCCATGGCGGCAGTGTCCAGGCCATCGAGGAAAACGATCAGAAAACACAGCAGCACGACGCGCCATTGATAGCGGGACAGCGGCTGGTCGTTGATAAACGACTGGACGTCGAGGCATTTGCCGACGTTGGTTTGCGGTTGGTTCATTGTTGTTATCCAGAATTAGGGCACGGCCATGCCACTGCACTCAGCGCGCAAGTACAGGGTTCGATAATAGGAGGATGGCGGCCTGCGTCAGCCTGGATACAACAGTGCTGCGAGCGGGTGCGGCCGCGGCAGCGATGGGACAGTAGTCATGGTATGTGCCTCACATGTTTTTCTTGTTCGGTCGGCAAAGCCGACCGTTGCGAGAGACATTAATCAGCCTACCGGGACGACGCAATTCACTGAGTACGACATTGTGCGTTTATCGAACAGGAAAGGCGTCCGTGCTCGATAATGGGGCAATGAAGGGCGCTCAGCGGCCCTCCCTTGCGTTGCATCAACCAAACAATTGATGGCAAAGGTCTCGACTGGCTGCCAGCAGGATAGGCAAGAAGCGCTGCTCCAGTTCGCTGCGCGTCACACGCCCGACGTGGGTGCTGACGTTCAATGCAGCCAGCACCTGCCCCGAAGCGTCATAGATCGGCACAGCGATGGAACGCAGCCCTTGCTCCAGCTCCTGGTCCACCACGCACCAGCCCTGCGCACGCACCTGCTGAATGCAGGCAAACAACGATTCGGCATCGTGCAAGGTGCGACTGGTGCGCGGCTTGAGGTCAGCCCGGTCGAGGTACTCGCGCAGGCTGGTATCGTCCATCGCCGCCAGCAGAATGCGGCCCATCGACGTGCAGTAGGCCGGCAAGCGCCCGCCTACCGACAGGTCGACCGAGATCAACCGCTCCACAGTCGCCGATCGGGCTATATAAAGGATGTCGTCGCCTTCGAGGGTGGCCATGTTGGCCGCTTCGTGCAGTTGGTCACTGATGCGGTCCAGATACGGCTGGGCAGAAATCGCCAATGGCGTCGACGACAGGTAGGCATGGCCCAGGGTCAGCACCTTGGGCAGCAGTGAATACGTACGCCCGTCAGTCGTCGCATAGCCCAGCTTGATCAACGTATGCAGGCAACGGCGCACGGCTGCGCGAGGGATTTCGGTGCGGTGGCTGATCTGGGCGATGGTCAGGTGGCGCTTGCGCTCCTGAAATGCCTGGATAACTGCCAGCCCACGCGCGAGGGAGGTCATGAAATCCGGGTCGCCGGTAAACGCCTGAATTCGCTTGGCCGGCGACGCCACGATCGGCGGCGCCAGGGCGGGTGCGGCAGGGCGTGCCGACTCTGGGTTGGCAGATTCGTTGGCCGCTGTTTCGTCGCTCATCGCTCACCTCAAAAAAAACGCTGGTTCGTGCGATTATCGAACGAACGGCCGATAATCGCAATTGACCGCTGACACTTTTGCTTATACCTTTCTCATGCCACTTTGTGGCTTCTTTGGAGAGACTGGTCAGGTACCCACCGTAGAAGTCCCAGGCAACGGCCTCGCCTTGTGCGAGGCCGTTTTACTTTCTGCATTCGCCACGGCTGGGCGGAGAACTTTTGCCGCTCGCACCTTTCAAAGTTATACGCACGGTGTGACGCGTTACCCATTGAGCCCAACTACTTCGACGGGCGTGTCAGGCTTTGGTAAATATCCCTGTTCGAAGAATTATCGGTTGCTATAATCGATTGGGTTGTACGCCTTGTTGCTGTGGTAATGGAACACACCGCTGTCTCCAGCACTTACGGGCAACCCACGCATGTGCAGGTTCTGTATGGCACCCCCTCTGCTTTCCCTGTGGCATCCTTAGTATGCGCAGGGGCATGCTGTACAGCTAAAACAACAGTCTTAATTCAACTTACTCAGGTACTACTGTGACGAAAGATGAACTGCGCGCAGAACTCGAGCGCCAGGCTGAACGTTACAAGGATGTTTACGGTGGTGAAGTGACCACTTACGCCGCTCAACCGGACCCCGAACGCAAACCGTGGCGCAAGCGCGCCAGCGTGCGTGACCAGGCGTTCAACCAGGAACTGGAAAAAATGGAAAAGGAACTGCGCAGCGACAAGCCGTAAGCGCAACGTTCCGCCTTCCGCGTCGTCGCCCGGCGTGCCCGGGCGCGGTCGATCTTTACCCAGAGGTCGATGATGAAATGGAATTACACAAATTTCATACGGCCGTTTGAATCAGTCAAGCGTCGATTATTTCCCAGACATTTGCCGATTTTTTGAATATTTCACGCTTTTTTGCGTACGCTACTGCTCATGCAAGCGTTGGCAAGCGCGTGAAGGCTGCGTCACAGCGCGTGCTATTGGTCTGTAGCAGGTGCATCGATTGCCAATATTTTCTGGCATAATCCCGCCCCCCTAAGACCGCCAGACAACCTTCATGATCGATTTATTCAGCGGACTGGATGCCTGGGTGTTGGTGAGCCTCTTGCTCGCCTTGACCTTCGTACTCGCCTTCGAGTTCATCAATGGCTTTCATGACACCGCCAACGCGGTAGCTACCGTCATCTATACCAAAGCCATGCCGCCGCACCTCGCCGTGTTCTTCTCCGGCGTGTTCAACTTCCTCGGCGTTCTGCTCGGTGGTGTCGGGGTGGCCTATGCCATCGTTCACCTGCTGCCGGTAGAGCTGCTGATCAATGTGAACACCGGACACGGCCTGGCCATGGTCTTCTCGCTGTTGGCTGCGGCCATCACCTGGAACCTGGGCACCTGGTACTTCGGTATCCCTGCTTCCAGCTCGCACACGCTGATCGGCTCGATCCTCGGTGTTGGCCTGGCCAACGCCCTGATCAACGACATCCCGCTGGGCGATGGCGTCAACTGGCAGAAGGCGATCGACATCGCCATGTCGCTGGTGGTCTCGCCCATGGCCGGCTTCGCGGTCGCTGCGCTGGTGCTGATCGGCCTTAAATGGTGGCGCCCGCTGTCGAAGATGCACAAGACGCCTGAACAGCGCCGCAAGCTCGACGACAAGAAGCACCCCCCGTTCTGGAACCGCCTGGTACTGGTGATTTCTGCCATGGGCGTGAGCTTCGTGCACGGCTCCAACGATGGCCAGAAAGGCATTGGCCTAATCATGCTGGTGCTGATCGGTATCGTGCCGGCCAAGTTCGTGCTCGACCTGAACAGCACCACCTACCAGATCGAACGCACCCGCGACGCCACCCTGCACATGAGCCAGTTCTACGAGCGCAATGCCGCCACCCTGGGTGAGTTCCTGGCGCTGGGCAAGGCCAAGGCGAGCGACCTGCCGGAGCAGTTCAGCTGCAACCCGCAGCAGACCGAGCCGACCATCGCCGCATTGCAGGCCTCGCTCAAGGGCGTGACCGACTACCACACCCTGGATGCCGAGAAGCGCGTGGAAGTTCGCCGCTACCTGCTCTGCCTGGATGACACGGCGAAAAAGGTCGGCAAGCTGCCAGGCCTGGATGCCCGTGAAAAGGCGGACCTTGAGAAGCTGCGCAAAGACCTCACCGCCACCACCGAATATGCACCGTTCTGGGTGATCGTGGCCGTTGCCCTGGCCTTGGGCCTGGGTACCATGGTCGGCTGGAAGCGCGTGGTCCTGACCGTTGGCGAGAAGATCGGCAAGCAGGGCATGACCTACGCCCAGGGCATGTCGGCGCAGATCACCGCGGCCTGCGCCATCGGCATGGCCAACGTGTTCAGCCTGCCGGTATCGACCACCCACGTGTTGTCGTCCGGCGTCGCCGGTACCATGGTCGCCAACAAGAGCGGCCTGCAAGGCGGCACCGTGAAGACCATTCTGCTGGCCTGGATCCTGACCCTGCCTGCCTCGATGGGCTTGGCAGCTGGCCTGTTCTGGCTGGCGTCCAAGGCGATCGGCTGAGCGATACCGCTGTAGAAAAAGGCGCCTTCGGGCGCCTTTTTCATATTACCGCGCCGCTGTAGGAGCAGCCTTGCGCTGCGAAGAGGTCGGCAGAGTCACTACAGCTTCATGGGCTGCACCGGCCTCTTCGCAGCGCAAGGCTGCCCGTACAGTGGTGGCGCTGCTAGCGCTTCTTGCCCCCCAACAACGACCCCATCAGCCCGCGCACCAACTGCCGCCCCAACTGATTGGCCGCCTGCCGCACGGCGGACTTGATCGCCTGCCCCGCTGCACTCTGCAAAAAATCGCCAGCCTTGTCGGCAAAGCTCTCTTCATCGGCCTTCGGTACTGGCGCTGGCTCGACAGGCTCACCTTTGCGCTGAGTGAGCATTTCATAAGCCGATTCACGGTCCACCGGCTTGTCATAACGCCCAGCCAGCGGTGACGAGGCAATCAATGCCGTGCGCTCAGCCGCACTCAATGGTCCGATACGCGACTGCGGCGGCGCGATCAGCACCCGCTGCACCATGGCCGGGGTGCCCTTCTCCTCCAGCGTACCGACCAACGCCTCACCAATGCCCAGCTCAGTCAGCACCGCCAAGCTGTCGAACGCGGGGTTGGGGCGAAAACCATCGGCCACGGCCCGCAGCGACTTCTGCTCTTTTGCGGTGAACGCACGCAAACCATGCTGGATGCGCAAACCCAATTGGGCCAGCACGGCATCCGGCAGATCACCTGGCGACTGGGTCACAAAGTAGACCCCCACGCCCTTGGAGCGAATCAGCCGAACCACCTGCTCCAGGCGGTCCTGCAACGCCTTGGGCGTGCCATTGAACAGCAAGTGCGCTTCATCGAAGAACAGCGCCAGTACCGGCTTGTCGGCATCGCCGCGCTCTGGCAACTGTTCGAACAATTCCGCCAACAGCCACAGCAGGAAGGTTGCATACACCTTCGGCGCTTCATGCACCAGCCGGCTGGCATCGAGCAGGTGGATGCGCCCACGGCCGTCACTGCCGGGCCGCAGCAAGTCTTCGAGTTGCAACGCGGGCTCACCGAACAGCGCCTCGGCACCTTGCTGCTCCAGTGTCGCCAGGCGACGCAGCAAGGCCTGGGTGGAGGCACTGGTCATCAGCGCGCTGTCTTCACCCAGCATCTGCGGGTTGTCCTTCAGGTGCGCCAGCAGCGCCTTGAGGTCCTTGAGATCGAGCAATAGCAGGCCTTCACGGTCGGCCACCTTGAATGCCGCATACAAGGCTGCCTGCTGGCTGTCGGTCAGTTCCAGCAGGTTACCCAGCAGCAGCGGCCCCATTTCGCTGAGGGTCGTGCGCAAGGGGTGGCCGGACTGCCCGGCGATATCCCACAGGCTTACCGGATAAGCCTGCGGCGTATGCCCCAACCAAGGCATGCCGGCAATGCGTTCAGCCACCTTGCCCTGCGGCGCCCCAGCCGCGCCCAGGCCGCACAGGTCGCCTTTTACATCGGCCGCGAACACTGCCACGCCGGCATCACTGAACACCTCGGCCAGGTGCTGCAAGGTGACCGTCTTGCCGGTGCCAGTGGCGCCGGCGACCAGGCCGTGACGGTTGGCGAGGCGCATGGCTTGATTGACAGGCTGACCATCAAGGCCCGCCCCTACAACTATTTGCGAAGAATCCGACATCTTCTTTCATCCTCTTCTCAAGCTTTGCCGCGTATCGGCCGATACCTCGGGGTGATATTCGCCTAGAACACAGTAACAACCCAACTAGGACTTCCCGGGATGTTGCACTGTCTTGCAGATGTATTCGTGCGAACGCCCGATAAAACCTTAGCGGAACCGATTACTCCATGAGCAAAAGCCTTCGTTTCAGCCACAAGATTCTCTTGGCGGCCTCACTGATCGTGATACTCGCCTTCAGCCTGTTCACCCTCTATAACGATTATCTCCAGCGTAATGCCATCAGAGAGGATCTGGAGAATTATCTGACTGAAATGGGCGAGTCGACTTCGACCAATATCCGCAACCTGTTCGAAGGCCGTATAAAGCTGGTGGAGAACCTGGCACAGAACATTGCCCAGGCACCCAACGACGCTGAAACCCTGATGGGGCAGAATGCGCTGATCACAAGCTTCCTCACGGTGTACCTGGGCAAAGTCGATGGCGGTTTCAGCGTGCGCCCGGACGCCAAGATGCCTGAGGGTTATGACCCGCGTACCCGCCCCTGGTACAAGGACGGCATGAACGCCTCTGGCGCGACCCTGACCGAACCGTACATCGACATGACCACCAACAAGATGGTCATCGGCATCCTCAGCAAGGTCTCCAACAGCGTGGGCGTGGTCGGCGGCGACCTGGCCCTCGACGGCCTGGTGCAGATCATCAACTCGCTGAACTTCGGCGGCATGGGCTACGCCTTCCTGGTCAACGACCAAGGCAAGATCCTGGTACACCCGGACCAGAGCCTGGTGATGAAATCGCTGTCAGACCTGTTCCCTCAGCACACGCCGAAACTGTCCGGTGAGCTGACAGAAGTCCAGGCCCAGGGCGAGACCCGCCTGCTCACCTTCACCCCGATCAAAGGCCTGCCTTCGGCCAACTGGTACATCGGCCTGTCAGTGGACAAGGACAAAGCCTTCTCCATGCTCAGCACCTTCCGCACCTCGGCGGTAATCGCCACGCTGGTCGCGGTGGTCATCATCATCGGCCTGCTAGGTCTGCTGATTCGCGTACTGATGCAACCGTTGCTGACCATGACCCGCGCCATGGAAGACATCGCCGAAGGCGAAGGCGACCTGACCAAACGTCTGCGCATCCACAACCACGACGAATTCGGCCTGCTCGGCAGCGCCTTCAACCGCTTCGTCGAGCGTATCCACGGCTCCATCCGCGAAGTGTCCTCGGCCACCGAGCAGGTCAATGAAGTGGCCCTGCGCGTGATCAGCGCCTCGAACTCGTCGATGACCAACTCGGACGAGCAATCCAACCGCACCAACAGCGTCGCCGCCGCCATCAACGAACTGGGCGCCGCGGCACAGGAAATCGCCGGCAACGCCGCCCAGGCTTCGCAACACGCCAGCTCTGCACGGCTGCTGGCCGAAGAGGGCCAGCAGGTGGTCGAGCGCAACATCGCCGCGATGAACCGCCTGTCCGACCTGATCGTCACCTCCAGCGCGCACATCGAGACGCTCAACAGCAAGACCGTCAACATTGGCCAGATTCTCGAAGTCATCACCAGCATCTCCCAGCAGACCAACCTGCTGGCCTTGAACGCGGCGATCGAAGCCGCCCGTGCCGGTGAAGCCGGGCGTGGCTTTGCCGTGGTCGCCGATGAGGTGCGCAACCTGGCACACCGCACCCAAGAGTCGGCACAACAGGTGCAGACCATGATCGAAGAGCTGCAGGTTGGTGCCCGCGAGTCGGTCGACACCATGGGCCAAAGCCAGCGCCACAGCCAGGACAGCGTGCAGATCGCCAACCAGGCCGGCGAGCGGCTGGACAGCGTGACGGTGCGTATCGGCGAGATCGACGGCATGAACCAGTCGGTGGCCACCGCCACCGAAGAGCAGACAGCCGTGGTCGAGGCGATCAACATGGACATCAACGAGATCAACATGCTCAACCAGGAAGGTGTCGAAAACCTGCAGGCCACCCTGCGCGCGTGTTCGGACCTGGAGCAACAGGCTTCGCGCCTGAAACACCTGGTGGGCAGCTTCCGCATCTAGTGACTGCTCAATAGCCCCCCTGTAGGAGCAGCCTCGCGCTGCGAAGAGGCCAGTTCAGCTCACAAAGCTGTAGCGTGCGTGCCGACCTCTTCGCAGCAAAAGGCTGCGCCTACAAGCCCGCAGCAAGCAGCCCAACCTCGATCGAACAAACTATCCTTCTGGTAGGTCAACCTTTAGGCGCGTCATCGCCGGCCCATTACGGCCGGATGACAGACCCGAAGACGATCCCGGAGGGATGCTGATCGTGCACATTGCCGACATCACCATGTTCTACGCCCCCGCCAGTGGTGGCGTACGTACCTATCTTGATGCCAAACACCGCCGCCTCGATGCCACCCAGGGCGTGCGCCACAGCTTGTTGATCCCCGGCGCCAGCGCGCAACACACCGATGGCATTTACCAGGTGCCGGCCCCCCCCCTGCCCTTCGGCAATGGCTACCGCTTCCCGGTGCGCCTGGCGCCCTGGTGCAATGTGCTGCGCAGCCTCAAACCTGACCTGATCGAAGTCGGCGACCCGTACCTGACCGCTTGGGCTGCCCTGGAGGCACGCCGCCAGCTCGATGTGCCGGTGATCGGCTTCTACCATTCCGACCTGCCTTTGCTGGTCAGCAACCGCATGGGCAATTGGTTCACGCCCAATGTCGAAGCCTACGTCAGCAAACTGTACGGCAACTTCGACCGGGTGCTGGCCCCCAGCCAGGTGATGGCCGACAAATTGCGCCGGCTGGGCATACGCGATGTGCATGTGCAGCGCCTGGGCGTAGACCTGGCCACCTTCAACCCCGACCACCGCGACCCGCACCTGCGCGCGGAACTTGGGATTGCCGACACCAGCCGCCTGCTGATCTACGCCGGCCGTGGCTCGCGGGAGAAGAACCTGCCAGTACTGCTCGACTGCATGCAGCGCCTGGGGCGGCCCTACCACCTGTTGCTGGTGGGCTCCAACATGCCAGTGAATGTGCCGCAGAACGTCAGCGTGATCGACCACTTCTGCCCGCCACAGGAGGTCGCCAGGCTGATGGCCAGTGCCGACCTGCTGGTGCATGCCGGCGACCAGGAAACCTTCGGCCTGGTCATTCTCGAAGCCATGGCCAGCGCGACGCCAGTGGTGGCGGTGCGTGCTGGTGCCTTTGGCGAGATCGTCAACGAACAGTGCGGGCGGTTGTGCCAGGCCAATGACGGAGCGGCGATGGCGCAGGCCGTACGCCAGGTGTTCGAAGAGGGCGTGCGGACCCTCGGCACCCAAGCCCGCCGCCATGTCGAGCAACACTATTCATGGGACAACGTGGTCGCCGGCCTGCTGCAGCATTACCAGGCCGTGCTCGGCCATCAACCGCGGGCGCGGGCCCATGGCTGAAACCGGCAGCGCAGCACGCAGCCTGATGCTGGTGCTGCACGATATCGCGCCCGAGACCTGGCCCGACTACCAACCCTTTGTCGAAGCCGTCGACAAGATCGGCGGTGTGCCCATGACCTGGCTGGTGGTGCCAGACTTTCACCACCGCAACCCCCTGCACCGCTCGCCCACGTTCTGCCGCCTGCTCGAACGGCGCCTGGCGCGGGGTGATGAGTTGGCGCTGCATGGCTACTATCACGCCGACGACGGCGCGCCACCGCGCAGCCCCGGCGCATTCTTCATGCGCCGCATCTATACCCATGAAGGCGAATTCTACGGGCTGGATCAACGTCAGGCGCTAGCACGCCTGGAACAAGGCCTGGCGGTGTTCGAGCGGCAAGCCTGGCCGGTTGCCGGCTTCGTCGCCCCCGCCTGGCTGATGAGCGAAGGCACGCGCCAAGCCCTGCGCCAATTGCCGCTGCGCTACACCAGCACACCGCAGCACCTGTACCGCCTGCCTGAGTTCACCGCCATCGAGGCCCCCGGCCTGGTGTGGAGCGCACGCAGCGCCTGGCGCCGAAGGGTGTCGAAGGTGCTTTGCGACTGGCAATGCCGGCGCTGGCGTGGAGCAGACACCTTGCGCCTCGGCCTGCACCCGGTGGACATGCGCCACCGCGTATCACGCGACTACTGGTTACACACCTTGCAGGCGCTGCTGGCAGAGGGCCGCGAGCCATTGACCAAATCCGCCTGGCTGGACCGCCAGGCCAGCACATGAATCGCCTGGGCTGGCTAGGCCTGGCCCTGCTGGGCGCCGTGCTGGTACCGACACTGCTGGGCGGCAGCGAACTGCTGCCCAGGCTGCAACGCTTCGACCCCAGCCTGTTGCTGATGCTACTGGGCATGATCGTGCTGTGCTGGGTGATCAACGCCATTCGCCTGCGCCTGCTGCTCGGCCAGCAAGGCGCACAACTGCGGTACCTGCGCAGCCTCGGCGTGGTCATGGCCACCGAGTTCGCCATCTGTACCACGCCTGGCGGCAGCGGCGGCCCGCTGACCCTCATGGCCCTGCTGGCGCGCGACCGCATTGGCCCGGCGCGCAGCGGCGCGGTATTCGCCATGGACCAGTTGAACGACTTGCTGTTTTTCTTCTGCGCGATGCTGGCGATCGCCGGCTATGCGTTGTTCCACCGCCTGGGGCACAGCCAGCAAAGCATGTTGCTGGGCAGCGCACTGCTGCTGTGTGCGGCATTGGTGATAGTGCTGGGGCTGCTGCGCTACCGGCGTGGGCTGATGCGCTTGAACGGTCGCCTGTTACAGCGCCTGGGGATGTCTGCGGGGCGTAAACGCCGCTGGGCGCGCAAGCTGCTGCACTTCATCGACGCCCTGGCACAAACGTGGCGCCTGCCCAAGCGCACGCTGGCACTGGTATTCACCCTGACCTGCGCGCATTGGGGCCTGCGCTACAGCGTGCTGTACCTGGTGCTGAAGGGGTTGGGTGTGGAACTGGCGTGGATCCCCAGCTTCCTGGTGCAGATGCTGTCGCTCAGCGCCGGCCAGTTCAGCCTGTTGCCGGGTGGCGCAGGTGCCGCCGAATTGACCTCGGCAAGCCTGCTCACACCTTTGGTGGGCAGTTCGACAGCGGCCGCAGCGATCGTTATCTGGCGCGCGGTCACTTACTACTTTTATCTGCTGGCGGGTGGGCCGGTGTTCGCTTGTTTGCTGGCACGCCCGCTGCTGGAGCGTTGGCGGCGTCAGGCGGGTTGAGTTGCTGCCAGAGTTCGGCTGCACCGGGGAACTCGGTGCCGTCGGCGTCACTCAGGGCCTCGGGGTCATAGCGGGCCAGGCAGCCCTCGCCGAGGGTTGGCGGTGGTGAGGCGCCAGCTTTGTCACGTGGATCTGGCATGAGCGTTTCCTCGCGATTGAGGGGGCGCTTTGCGCCCCATCGCCGGCAAGCCGGCTCCCACCCGAACTGTGTAGCCTCCAAGGCTAGCGCCACACCTGTGGGAGCTGGCTTGCCGACGATGGGGCCAAACAAGCACCACAAGACAGTTGCTCCCACCCGAACTGTGTAGCCTCCAAGGCTAGCGCCACACCTGTGGGAGCTGGCTTGCCGGCGATGGGGCCAAACAAGCACCACAAGACAGTTGCTCTCACCCGAACTGTGTAGCCTCCAAGGCTAGCGCCATACCTGTGGGAGCTGGCTTGCCGGGGATGGGGCCAAACAAGCACCACAAGACAGTTGCTCTCACCCGAACTGTGTAGCCTCCAAGGCTAGCGCCGCACCTGTGGGAGCTGGCTTGCCGGCGATGGGGCCAAACAAGCACCACAAGACAGTTGCTCTCACCCGAACTGTGTAGCCTCCAAGGCTAGCGCCGCACCTGTGGGAGCTGGCTTGCCGGCGATGGGGCCAAACAAGCACCACAAGACAGTTGCTCTCACCCGAACTGTGTAGCCTACAAGGCTAGCGCCATACCTGTGGGAGCTGGCTTGCCGGGGATGGGGCCAAACAAGCACCACAAGACAGTTGCTCCCACCCGAACTGTGTAGCCTCCAAGGCTAGCGCCGCACCTGTGGGAGCTGGCTTGCCGGCGATGGGCTGCGAAGCAGACCGGCTCGGTATCAGTCGAACACCACGGTCTTGTTGCCGTGCACCAGCACGCGGTCTTCCAGGTGATAACGCAGGCCGCGGGCCAGCACCATCTTCTCGACATCACGGCCGAAGCGGACCATGTCTTCGATACTGTCGGCATGGCTGACACGTACCACGTCCTGCTCAATGATCGGGCCGGCATCCAGCTCTTCGGTCACGTAGTGGCACGTCGCACCGATCAGCTTCACGCCGCGCAGGGCCGCTTGATGGTACGGCTTGGCGCCGACGAAGGACGGCAGGAAGCTGTGGTGGATGTTAATCACTTTTTCAGCGTAGTCCTGGCACAGCTGCGGCGGCAGGATTTGCATGTAGCGAGCCAGCACTACCACGTCGGCCGCGTGCTCCTGGACCAGGCGCGACACTTCGGCGAAGGCTGGCGCCTTGTCCTTGGGGTCGACCGGTACATGGAAGAACGGAATGCCGTGCCACTCGACCATGCTGCGCAGGTCGTTGTGGTTGGAGATAACGCAGGGGATATCGCAATCCAGCTCATCGGTGTGCCAGCGGTGCAGCAGGTCGGCCAGGCAGTGGGATTCGCGGCTGGCCATCAACACCACGCGCTTCTTTTGCGCCGAGTCGGTCACACGCCAGGTCATGGAGAACTCTTCGGCGATGGGCGCGAACGCCTCGCGGAATGCCTCAATACCGAATGGCAGGGATTCGGCACGGATTTCATGACGCATGAAGAACCAACCACTCTGTTCATCGGAGTGGTGGCTGGCTTCGTTGATCCAGCCATTGTACAAGGCCAGGAAATTACTGACTTTCGCCACGATGCCAACACGGTCGGGGCAGGCGATCACCAGACGATAGGTGCGCATGAATGAGACTCCAGAACTTCGCAAAGGCGCTCATTCTAGCGGCCCGCCAGGAAAAACGCAGTATGGATCGCACCGCGTGCGTTGTGCACACCGCCAGGCACACAAGACGTGGTCCTGTTCAGCGGCATGACAAAACGCAGGGCTAATGTAAATTTTTGTTCACGCAGAGAAATGTTGTCACAGCTTAATTAACAGTTAATGGCCCATTTGTATGTTTACTTGCGAGTATCGCCTGTCTATTATTGGCCCACACATTTCTGAACACGCATTAAAGGAACTCTCCATGTCCCTGATTAACGAGTACCGCGCCACCGAAGAAGCCATCAAGGAACTTCAAGCCCGCCTGGCCAACCTGTCGCAAGACGACAAGCTGAAGCAAGAGCTGGAGTTCGAAGGCAAACTGCGCACGCTGATGGGCGAGTACTCCAAGTCGCTGCGTGATGTGATTGCCCTGCTCGACCCAGAGTCGAAACTGAGCAAAGCACCTCGCGGTGCGGTCAAGCCTACTGCCACTAAGCGTGCGCGCAAGGTCAAGCAATACAAGAACCCGCACAATGGTGAAGTGATCGAAACCAAAGGCGGCAACCACAAAACCCTGAAAGAATGGAAAGCCAAGTGGGGTGGTGACGTGGTTGAAAGCTGGGCGACCCTGCTGGACTGATAGTCCGCACGCTCAACGTTGCTTAGCGCAACAAAAAAACGCCGGCTCAATGCCGGCGTTTTTGTTTTTCCGTTCACTGCCCAATTGCAAATTGGGCCTGCAGTTTTCGCGCGTGTTCCTGCCACGCATCCAGCACCCGCCGGCCCGCCTCGTCGGCGCCTTCCCAGGCACGTTGCCGCGCCTGCTCGAAATCACCCAGGGTATTCGGCGCGCCCCACTGCGGGTCGCTCAGGCGTTGCTGGCAGAAACCATACCAACGCTGACGCTCTTCACTGTTCAGGGTCTCAGGGAAGTTGCGAGCCCGATAACGGAACAACAGTTCAGGCATGCGCGGGTCATCGAACATCCAGTGCCCCTGGCCCAATTGCGCGGGTTCCAGCGTGCGAACTTGCTCACACAAACGCCGATCACGGTCGCCCAGAAAACCGTCATACAACTGTTGTTCAGGATCTTCACTTGGCGTGAAATCATCCTTGCCGTAGATGTGTTCAAGCTTGTCTTGCCATTGTGCTTGTTGATTGGCCAGCTGTTCGCCACGCGATTGTAACAACGTCAAGTCGATGCCCAACCGTTGTTGATCGGCCGGGCGCAATACCGAGAGTGGCGCCAGCACTGGGCAACGATTGATCTGCACCAATTTAAGCGGAACGGGTAATTCGCCCTCGGCCAATTCTTCGTGGCGGGTATACAAGCGCTGACGAAGAACTTCAGGACTTTCCCGCAATAACGGTAGGGTTTCCTGATGCAGGTCGCAGACAATCAGGGCATTGCGATTGCGCGGGTGCCACGCCAACGGCAGGACCACACCCAGGTAATTACGCGCCGCCGAAAAACGCCCCGAAATATGTACCAGCGGCTGCAACAAACGGACCTGTTCCATCACTTTTTGTTTACTGCGAAGCTGAAACAGCCACTCATACAATTTCGGCTGTTTCTGCCGGATCAAGCGCGCCAGGGCAATGGTGGCCCGCACGTCGGAAAGTGCCTCGTGGGCATGGCCATGGTCGATGCCATTGGCTTTGCTGAGCAGCTCCAGACGCAGGCTGGTACGGCCATCCTGCTGCGGCCACTCGATGCCTTCAGGGCGTAAGGCGTAGGCCGTACGCACGATGTCGATCAGGTCCCAGCGGCTATTACCGCCCTGCCACTCACGGGCGTAAGGGTCGAAAAAGTTGCGATAAAGGCTGTAGCGCGTCACTTCATCGTCAAAGCGCAGGGTGTTGTAGCCGGCGCCACAGGTGCCTGGGCGCGCCAGTTGCGCGTGCACCCGGGTCATGAATTCGGCTTCGCACAGCCCTTGGGTTTCCAGCTGTTGCGGGGTGATGCCGGTGACCAGGCAGGCAGCCGGGTGCGGCAGGATGTCGTCCGAGGGGCGGCAATAGAGGCTGATCGGTTCTTCGATTTCGTTAAGGTCGAAGTCGGTGCGCACACCGGCCACCTGCAGCGGTCGGTCGCAGCGCGGGTTGATGCCAGTGGTTTCGTAGTCGTGCCAGAAAATGCTGGAGCTCACGGGGTCGTCCTGTATCGAGGTCGACCCGATTCTAGCGCGATTCTGGCGAGCCAAGGCTCACGGGGGGGCTCAGGCAGATGCGTTGGCCGGGCGGAAACTGAAATAGTCGTGCAGAGAGCGAACGAACTCGTCGTACTCGCGGGGCGCCTGCAGCAACATGAAGCCGGAGTCGTAATGGCCGGGCGTCTGGTCTTCGCGGCACCACAGGCAACTGGCGGTGAGGTTGATGAACTGGTGCCCGCCACCGGCCAGCGGCAAGCGCAATTGCAGCTCGTAATCCGGCCCGACCAGCACCGGCAGTTGGCTGATGAGCATCAAACCGTCTACTGAGGCATTACCCAGCTGGCCGATCGGCTGATCGGTAAAACGGTTGAAGACCTTGAGAACGCAGGGCAACTGATGGCGTTCGATATGCCGCTTGTTGAAGATGATCACAAGTGCAGTCCGTACCCGGTGCCAGGAATGCGCGGTACTGGCGGTTGTTGTAACAACTGAGTTACAGATTAGCGCAGCGCGCGCGGATAATCCCGTGAAATAAATCACACCTTGGTGTTAACGCCAAGGGGTGGTCTGCACCGGGTTGGCCACGGCAGCCTCGGCGCCACGGTAATGGCCAAGCTTCTCGAGGGTCTGCAGCCGGGCCTGGGCGCGGTACGCGTATTCGTTGCCCGGGTAGGCATGGATCATGTACTCGTAGGTCTGTGCAGCATCCACGAACAGCTTCTGGCGCTCCAGGCACTGGCCACGCAGCAGCGACACCTCGGGGTGGACGAACGGTCGCGCGCGGCTGGTGCGGTCGACCTGCGAAAGCTCCAGCATCACCCGCTGGCAATCACCGCGGTCGTAGGCACGGTAGGCATTGTTCAAGTGGTGGTCCATCGACCAGCGGGTGCAGCCGACGGCGCTGGCCGCCAAGGCTAAAACGATCAGGGCTCGCATGAGGGGTCTCCTTTGATGCCAGTGTATCGGCCTTTGCCCATAAATCTTCACACCCTTTTGCAAGGATGCCCTGACCGTTCAAACGCTACCCTGCCTTGGTCGCAGGTAGTGCAACGGAACAATGACTACAGCGAGATTCAGGAGTAGCCTTTCGCTGCGCTTCACTATAGGAGTCTGTGCATGACCATCCGCCGTACCAAAATCGTCGCCACCCTTGGCCCCGCCAGCAACTCGCCGGAAGTGATCGAACAACTGATCCTTGCCGGCCTGGACGTGGCACGTCTGAACTTCTCCCACGGCACGCCGGACGAGCACAAGGCGCGCGCTCGCCTGATCCGTGAAATCGCGGCCAAGAACGGCCGCCACGTCGCACTGCTGGGCGACCTGCAAGGTCCGAAGATCCGCATCGCCAAGTTCAGCAACAAGCGCATCGAACTGAAGATCGGTGACAAGTTCACCTTCTCCACCGCCCACCCGCTGACCGAAGGCAACCAGGACATCGTCGGTATCGACTATCCCGACCTGGTCAAGGACTGCGGCGTCGGTGACGAACTGCTGCTCGACGACGGCCGTGTGGTCATGCGCGTCGAGACCGCCACTGCTGATGCACTGCACTGCGTAGTGATCATCGGTGGCCCGCTGTCGGACCACAAAGGCATCAACCGCAAAGGTGGCGGCCTGACCGCACCGG
Organism: Pseudomonas sp. B21-031; assembly: GCF_024748985.1. Classification (NCBI taxonomy): domain Bacteria; kingdom Pseudomonadati; phylum Pseudomonadota; class Gammaproteobacteria; order Pseudomonadales; family Pseudomonadaceae; genus Pseudomonas; species Pseudomonas sp. B21-031. The sequence continues at coordinate 4,883,249 of NZ_CP087181.1, forward strand.
CCCTGACCGAAAAAGACAAGGCCGACATCAAGCTGGCCGCGGAAATGGACCTGGACTACCTGGCCGTATCGTTCCCGCGTGACGCCAGCGACATGGAATACGCCCGCAAGCTGCGTGACGAGTCCGGCGGCAGCGCCTGGCTGGTGGCCAAGATCGAGCGTGCCGAAGCCGTTGCCGACGACGAAACCCTCGACAAGCTGATCGCCGCCTCCGACGCCGTCATGGTTGCCCGTGGCGACCTGGGCGTGGAAATCGGCGACGCCGAGCTGATCGCCATCCAGAAGAAGATCATCCAGCACGCCCGCCGCAACAACAAAGCGGTAATCGTCGCGACCCAGATGATGGAGTCGATGATCCAGAACCCGATGCCGACCCGCGCCGAAGTGTCCGACGTGGCCAACGCCGTGCTGGACAACACCGATGCGGTGATGCTGTCGGCCGAAAGTGCCGCCGGTTCCTACCCGATCGAAGCCGTCCAGGCCATGGCCCGCATCTGCCTGGGTGCCGAGAAGCACCCGACCAGCCAGAAGTCCAGCCACCGCCTGCACACCACCTTCGAGCGTTGCGACGAGAGCATCGCCCTGGCGGCCATGTACACCGCCAACCACTTCCCGGGCGTCAAGGCGATCATCGCCCTCACCGAGAGTGGCTACACCCCGCTGATCATGTCGCGCCTGCGTTCGCACGTGCCGATCTTCGCACTGTCGCCGCACCGCGCTACCCAGGCGCGCGCCTCGATGTTCCGCGGTGTCTACCCGATCGCCTTCGACCCGGCTTCGCTGCCGGCCGACAAGGTGAGCCAGGCGGCGGTCGACGAACTGCTCAAGCGTGGTTTGGTGGCGCAAGGTGACTGGGTGATCCTGACCAAGGGCGACAGCTACCACACCATCGGTGGCACCAACGGCATGAAGATCCTGCATGTCGGTGATCCGCTGGTCGGCTGATAGCCTTCAAGGGGGGCCGCTCTGCGGCCCTTTCGCGGGACAAGCCCGCGAAGAAGCCAGCATGAACACCTCAGACATTCAGGCATGCTCGACAAACACATCGGCAAACACCTGATTCCTCGGCACCCCGGCAATAAACAGCCGCCGCGCAAACCGCTCCACACTCCCCGCCGAGCCACACAGCAGCGCGACTGTCTGTCGCGATGACGGCCGCAACCGTGCCAGCGCTTCATCCAGTTGCTCCGTCAGCACCCGCTCCACCGTCACCCCCTCCATGGCCAGCAACGGCTCATGCAAATAGTGCCCAACGGGGTCACGTGCCACGTGCATCACCCGAATCTCCCCCCGATGCCCCTGCCGCAGCGCTTCCCGCAAAAGCCCCCACAGCGGTGCCAGCCCGGTGCCTGCCGCCAAAAACCAGAGCGGACGCTCCTGCCAGTCCAGGTCGTAGTGCAACGCCCCGCCTCTCAGCTCGCCCAGGCGCAGCTCATCGCCAACCCGCAAGCCCCGAGCGCTGTCACAAAAAGCCCCTGGCCGGCGGCAGTCGATATGAAACTCGAGAAAATCATCCTCACCCGGCAGGCTTGCCAAGGAATATGGCCGCGCGACCGCACCGTTCCACAGCACCAGATGCTGGCCGGCCTGGTACCGCAGTGCGCGCTCTGGCCGCAGGCGCAAGCGCAACACATCACCAAACCAGTCCAGCTCAGACACCGTTGCGGGCATGCCTTCGAGCAGCGGGTCGAACACCGCCACGCGCAGGTCATCCACCACCCGGCACTGGCACGCCAGGCGCCAGCCCTGTGCGTGTTTGTCCAGCGCCAAGGCCTCGGGCAGGGCATCCGCCGGTTGCCCGTCCAGGCAATGCACCAGGCAGGCGTGGCAACTGCCTGCGCGGCAGCTGTAGGGCACATTCAAGCCCGCCGCGTTCAAGGCATCGAGCAGGTTGCTGCCGGTGGGCACCGTCCAGCGGCGCTCGCCCACACAGAGTTCAGGCATGGTCATCATTTCTCCGGGTACACATCGTCACTCTAAGGCAAGCCGCTATTGGCAGCAAAAAGGATGCCCGTCAGCCTGCCGACCATGGTCCAGACCACACGCAGGTGTTTCGCACGGTGAGGCGCGCTATACTGCCGCGCCTTTTTACGTCGGCCTGACCTGCCGACGCCTTGCCAGGCGTTTCGACACACAGGTGTGCAGTGTCGAAGGGCCTTTACGAATGTTCCCGTCTTTAAGAGGAGCGCGCTGCATGACCGTGATCAAGCAAGACGACCTGATTCAGAGCGTTGCCGACGCCCTGCAATTCATCTCGTACTACCACCCCGTCGATTTCATCCAGGCGATGCACGAGGCCTACCTGCGTGAAGAGTCGCCTGCCGCGCGCGACTCCATCGCCCAGATCCTGATCAACTCGCGCATGTGCGCCACTGGCCACCGCCCGATCTGCCAGGACACCGGTATCGTCACCGTGTTCGTGCGCGTCGGTATGGACGTGCGCTGGGACGGCGCCACCCTGAGCGTCGACGACATGATCAACGAAGGTGTGCGTCGCGCCTACAACCTGCCTGAAAACGTCCTGCGCGCCTCGATCCTGGCCGACCCGGCCGGTGCTCGCAAGAACACCAAGGACAACACCCCAGCCGTCATCCACTACTCGATCGTCCCTGGCGACAAGGTCGAAGTCGATGTCGCAGCCAAAGGCGGCGGCTCGGAAAACAAGTCGAAGATGGCCATGCTCAACCCGTCCGACTCGATCGTCGACTGGGTGCTGAAGACCGTTCCGACCATGGGCGCTGGCTGGTGCCCACCTGGCATGCTCGGCATCGGCATCGGCGGTACCGCCGAAAAAGCTGCGGTCATGGCCAAGGAAGTGTTGATGGAGTCCATCGACATCCATGAGCTGAAAGCCCGCGGCCCGCAAAACCGCATCGAAGAGATCCGCCTGGAGCTGTTCGAGAAGGTCAACCAGCTGGGCATCGGTGCCCAGGGCCTGGGCGGCCTGACCACCGTGCTCGACGTCAAGATCATGGACTACCCGACCCACGCGGCCTCGCTGCCGGTGTGCATGATCCCGAACTGCGCCGCCACCCGTCACGCGCACTTCGTGCTCGATGGCTCCGGCCCAGCCGAGCTGGAAGCGCCGTCGCTGGACGCCTACCCAGAAATCGTCTGGGAAGCCGGCCCAAGCGCCCGCCGCGTCAACCTCGACGACATCACCCCGGAAGAAGTCGCCAGCTGGAAGCCAGGCGAGACCATCCTGCTCAACGGCAAGATGCTCACCGGCCGCGACGCCGCGCACAAGCGCATGGTCGAAATGCTCAACCGTGGCGAAGAACTGCCAGTGGACCTCAAAGGCCGCTTCATCTATTACGTCGGCCCAGTCGACCCGGTCGGTGACGAAGTGGTTGGCCCAGCCGGCCCGACCACCGCTACCCGCATGGACAAGTTCACCCGCCAGATCCTCGAGCAAACTGGCCTGCTGGGCATGATCGGCAAGTCCGAGCGAGGCCCGACCGCCATCGAAGCGATCAAGGACAACAAGGCCGTGTACCTGATGGCCGTCGGCGGCGCCGCTTACCTGGTAGCCCAGGCGATCCGCAAGTCGAAGGTCCTGGCCTTCGCCGAGCTGGGTATGGAAGCGATCTACGAGTTCGACGTCAAAGACATGCCAGTCACCGTCGCGGTGGACAGCAACGGTGAGTCGGTGCACATCACCGGCCCTGCGCTGTGGCAGAGCAAGATTGCCGAAAGCCTGGCTGTTGAAGTGAAGTAATTCGCTTCTGGCCTGATCGAAAACGCCCGGCATCCGCCGGGCGTTTTCATTTACAGCATCCGCTCGAACTGCTCTGGCCAGTCGCGCCGGGTAAACACCTGCCCCGCCTTCCTCACCCGCCGTACGGCCTCAAGGTCTACCTCACACATCAGCCATTGGCTGCCGACCGGGTCGAGCTGATCACTCAGCGCCACCACGCCATCTGCGGGCATCCCATGGTCCGGCGGTACAAACAACCCCGCACGCCCAACGTTTTCATCCAGCGCTGGCGACCACGGCGCCAGCCCTACCGTCGGGCTCTGCAGCACGGCAATCTGGTTTTCCAGCGCCCTGGCCTGGGCGCCGATACGCACCCGGTTGTAACCGGCTTCAGTGTCGGTGCAACTGGGGGCCAGAATCAGGTCGGCGCCCGCTTCAGCCAGGTGCCGGGCCAGCATCGGAAACTCGTTGTCGTAGCAGATCAGAATGCCCAGCTTGCCAAGCTTGGTCTCGAATACCTTCAGCCCCTCGCCCGGCGCGATATCCCATTGCTCGCGCTCGAAGCGGGTCATGATCAGTTTGTCCTGATAACCGAGCACACCGTCGGGGCCAAACAGCCAGGCGCGATTGCGAAAGCGGCCATCGCTGTCCTGCACCGGCAGGCTGCCGGGTTGCAGATAGATACCCCAGCGCCGGGCAATGCGCTCGCACAAGGCCTTCCAGGGTTCGATCAACGGCTGGATACCGGCGATGGAACCCTTTAGGTCACCCCGCTGCTCCTCGCGCAGCAGCCCGCTGAGCACCAGGCCCGCGTACTCCGGCAACAGCAGCAACTGGGCGCCATCTTGCACGGCTTCGGCGCACAGGCGCTGCAGGTGATCGACATAAGCATCCCAGGTCTTGTGCAGCGCGATGGCGTACTGGCAGGCCGCCAGACGGATCATATCGGCAGTTCCTTGAGCCAGAACGACATGATCTTTTCGGACGTTTCCTGCTCATCCAGGTCGCGCCAGCCATAGGTGGTGCGCAAAGAGGGGTCGTGCAGAAAGCCTCGATTGCGCCAAAACCCTTGCAAGGGCCTGTAATCGGCCGGCCGCCGGGGGTGCACGCCTGGGCGCTCGACGGCACAGAAGGCGCAATAGTCGAATTCGGCGAGCTTGTGGGCATAGGACTCGCGTTCGATAAAGAAGCGCACGCCCAGGCCTTGACCCCGGTACTCCGGCAACACGACCGATTCACCGAAGTAGTACACGCTGGCAGGGTCACGCCCTTGGGCCAGGAACGGTTGCTGGAACTCGGCGGCAACGTCCACCAGCGGCAGGCCAGTGGCGGCACCCACCACCCGGCCGGCGTCCAGCGCCAGCACCACCAGGCTGCGCCCGGAGCGGGCGTAAGTAGACAGGTAGTCGGCCTCATACTCCGGCGTGCCGTCGTAAAGGTAGGGAAACTCGCGGAACACGGTCAGGCGCAGGCGAGCGAGGTCATCGATGTAAGGCGCGATAGCGGCGCCGTGCAACAGGCGTATTTCCATGCTTGGCGGTCGTTTTGTCGATGTGGATGACGCGCTCGGCTAAGCCGGGCTTGAGGGGAAACCCTATCATCCGAACCCACGCTCCGCCTTTTCCCTACACGACAGGTATTGTTCCATGACCGCTACCGAACTGGTAAATGCATACTACGCAGCCTTCAATGCCGGTGACATGCCAGGCTTTCTCGCCCTGCTCAGCGAAGACGTGATCCACGACATCAACCAGGGCGAGCGGCAGATGGGCAAAGCCAGGTTTGCCGCATTCATGGACAAGATGAACCGCTGCTACCGCGAACGCCTGGCCGATATCGTGGTGATGCAGAATGCCGACGGCAGCCGGGCGGCGGCGGAGTTCACGGTGCATGGCGAATACCTCGCCGATGACGACGGGCTGCCCGCGGCCAATGGGCAGACGTATGTGCTGTCAGCAGGGGCGTTTTTCTATATTCACTGCGGCAAGATTGCCCGGGTGACCAACTACTACAACCTCAATGACTGGGTTGAGCAGGTTGGTTAAGGCTGTTCCAGCTGTGCTTCCTGTACGGGCCCTTTCGCGGGCAAGCCCGCTCCCACAGCTGCTCCACTGAACTGAAAAACAGCAGGTACCCTGTGGGAGCGGGCTTGCCCGCGAATGGGCCGGTTCAGGAAATGCGAGTCCCCAGCACCTTCAAAAATGCCGCCAGCCAGGCCGGGTGCGCAGGCCACGCCGGCGCAGTCACCAGGTTGCCATCCACGTGCGCCTGGTCCACCGCGATATCAATGAACGTGCCTCCCGCCAAGCGCACCTCCGGTGCACACGCCGGGTAAGCACTGCACTCGCGCCCTTCCAATACGCCAGCCGCTGCCAGCAACTGAGCCCCATGGCACACTGCGGCAATCGGCTTGCCCGCCTCGTTGAACGCCCTGACCAGGTCCAGCACTTTGTTATCCAAGCGCAGGTATTCAGGGGCACGGCCACCGGGGATCAGCAAGGCGTCATAGCTTTCGGCACGCACGCGCACGAAGTCATAGTTCAGGGCAAAGTTATGCCCCGGCTTCTCGCTGTAAGTCTGCTCACCCTCAAAGTCATGGATGGCAGTGCGCACGGTCTGACCTGCCAGCTTCTCGGGGCACACGGCATGCACCGTATGGCCCACCATGCTCAGGGCCTGGAACGGCACCATCGCCTCGTAATCTTCGACGTAATCACCCACCAGCATGAGAATCTTCTTCGCCGTCATCACATCCACTCCTTCCATTGCCTGTGAACAGTCACTGCACGATAGTCGCTCTTAGTCACGGCGGTCGAGTACGTTGACCACCAGCCGGTCGAGCCACCCCCACACCCGCTGTTTCACCCGCCGCCACAGCGGCCGGGCATGCCAGTGAGCGAGGTCGACTTCTTCGCTCAAGGCGAAATCACGCTCGAAACTGGCCACCACGGCAGCGGTCAGCGGCGGGTCCAGTGCCTCGATGTTGGCCTCGAGGTTGAAGCGCAGGTTCCAGTGGTCAAAGTTGCACGAGCCGACGCTGACCCAGTCGTCCACCACGGCCATTTTCAGGTGCAGGAAACACGGCTGGTACTCGAATATCTTCACCCCGGCGCGCAACAGACGTGGGTAATAGCGATGCCCGGCATAGCGCACCGACGGGTGGTCGGTACGCGGCCCGGTCAGCAACAAGCGCACGTCCAGGCCCTTGCTGGCTGCGCGGCGTAACGAGCGGCGCACGCTCCAGGTCGGCAGAAAATACGGCGTGGCCAGCCAGACCCGCTGCTTGCCGCTGTTCAGCGCACGCACCAATGCATGCAGGATGTCCTGATGCTGACGGGCGTCGGCATAGGCTACCCGGCCCATGCCCTGCCCTTGTGCTGGCACCTTGGGCAGGCGTGGCAGGCCAAAGCCTTCAGCCGGCCGCCAGGCGGTGCGGCGGTTGTTGGCGTGCCATTGGCGGTCGAACAGCAGTTGCCAGTCGGTGACCACAGGGCCTTCTATTTGCACCATCACCTCATGCCATTCGCTGGTAGCGGTGCCCGGCGTCCAGAATTCATCGGTGACACCCGTGCCGCCCACCGCCGCCCAGCGCTCGTCCACCAGCAGCAGCTTGCGGTGATCGCGGTAGAGGTTACGCAGGCCACGCTTCCAGCGCAGACGGTTGTACCAGCGCAGGTACACGCCGGCCTCAAGCAGCCGCTGGCGCAAGGCGCTGTTGAAGGCCAGCGAACCATAGTCATCAAACAGGCAGCGCACCCTCACACCGCGCCGGGCGGCTTGTGCCAGCGCGTCGACCACCGCATCGGCGCACGCGCCCGCTTCGACCAGATACAGTTCGAGGTCGACCTGGAACTCGGCACGCGTGATCGCCTGGAGCATGCGTGGAAAGAACTCGGGGCCGTCGATCAGCAGTTCGAACTGGTTGCCATCCCGCCAGGGGAAGACCGGCCCCGGCATGTCAGCGGGCGGTAAAGATCAGCACCGCATTAACCGGTACCGATGGGTTGATGGACTTGAGCCCAGCGAACTTGCGCAGGCTCTCCAGGCCCGGCACCAGGCCGAAATCCTCGGCGCGCAGTACCAAGGGCTCCAGGGTCACTACCTGGAAGCGCCGCTCGTCCAGCCGTGTGGCCAGCAGCAAGGCGTTGTAGCTGTGGGACTGGCCATGCAGCGTCACCGTCAGTGGCAAGCGCAGTTCGATCTGCGCACCGTTGGCCAGGTCGTTGATCGGCCGCAGGTCCAGCTGTGCCTTTACCGTGGCCTCGGCGAACCGCTCCACCTCGAACAGGCCGTCGCGCATGCGTTCGTCGCGCAGCGGGATGCCACTGCTGACCGAATCCATTTCGATACGCAGGCCAGCCGCCCCCTTGCGGTCCACCGTGCCATGCAGCACCAGAAAGCGATGAACTTCGGCTGTATCACCGTTTTTGCCGGTAATGAACGACAGGCGTGATGACTCGCCATCGAGGTGCCAGTTGGCGTGAGCGGGAAGGCATAGGGCCAGCAACAATGCGGGCAGGAGACGGGGCAACTTGAACATGACAGATCTCGTGAAACAAGACCGCAACCTTACCCGCCCGCCATCATGGCAGCAAGCGGCAGCCCTCGCGCATGCCCTGCCATGCAGCCTGGTTACGCCGGCCCAGGCCTTCGGCGGTAACGCGCCGTTGCTCGCTGCTTTCTTCAAGCAGGCTCAGCGGCAGCCACTGTTTCACGTAGGCGCGGCAGTAGGCCGGGTCGAACCCCATGACGAAGCGGCACGAGCAATACTCCTTGGCCGAATAGGCCGAGAGAATGCCCGGGAAATCCGCCAGCGCCTGGCGCGCCTGCCACGCGCTCCAGCCCAGCGACACGGCAAGCAGCGCCACAAGCACCCGCAGCGCCCGCCTCATGCGCCCTCCCCGGCCAGCGCCGCCAGCACCCGCTTGAGCAGTTGGTCATGCTGGTAGGTGCCGTCGCGGTCATCGGCATAGCGGACAATCACCAGTTTTTGCCTAGGCAACACGTACAGCGCCTGGCCCCAATGGCCCAGCGCAGCGTAGGTGTCGGCGGGGGCATCCGGCCAGGCCTGCGCATCGTTGAGCCACCAGTGCCCACCCGGGTTGGCTTCGCCCGGCACTGGCTCGGCCGGTGCAAATGGCGTGCGATTGAAGGCGACCCAGGTTGCAGGCAGCAGTTGCCGATCCCCCCAGCGCCCCTCGCGCTGCATCAGCAGGCCAATGCGCGCCAGATCCCGGGCAGTGAGGTACAGGTACGAAGCGCCGACATAGGTCCCGGCAGCATCGCGCTCCCACACCGCGCTGTGAATGCCCAGCGGCGTAAACAGCGCCTGCCAGGGGTAGTCGGGGTACTGCCCGGCATCGAGCATGCCGCGTAACGCTGCAGCCAGCAGGTTGCTGTCACCGCTGGAATACAAAAAATGCTGCCCTGGTATGCGGGCCGCTGGCCGCGCCGCTGTGTAGGCCGCCATGTCCTTGCGACCGCGGGTGTAGAGCATGGCCACCACGGAGGAGTTTAACGGGGCGTACTCATAGTCTTCCTGCCAGTCCAGGCCGCTGGCCCAGTGCAGCAGGTCGGCCAGGCGCACGTCCGGGTGGGTTTGCATGGGTGGATAGAAGCGCGCGACCGGGTCCTGCAGTTGGAAACGGCCTTCGCCTTGGGCGATACCCAGCAGCGTCGCCAGCACGCTCTTGCTCACGGACCAGGTGAGGTGCGCGGTATGGGCGGTTGTGGGGTTGGTGTAGCGTTCATAGAGAATGCGGCCGTCGCGGATGATCAGCAGGGCATTGGTATGGATGCTGCGGTCAGCGGGGAAGGCGTAGGCGTCGACGGCTTGCCAGTCGAGGGGGGCAGGGTCGGTTTGCCAGTCGGGGGCTGGCCAGTGTTCGGCGCGGGCCGAGGACATGACAAGCCACAGCAGGGCCAGCAGGACCTTTTCCATCTTGAGCTCACAGAGTATGGGGCTGCGTTGCAGCCCCAACATTCAAATGTTCACCCAAGTCTGCCGGCCCTTTATGACAATCCTGCAGCCGCCCAGGCCTTGGCCAGGCGCTTCTCCCGCGCTGCCGCAGCCAGCGCCATCACCCCTTGATCACGCTGCCACAATTGCGCCCACTGCTTGGGCCCAGCCAGCAACGCCTCATCAATATCAGCGCGCAACGTCTGAAACTGCGCAAACAACCCCGCCAGCAACAAATGGCAACCCACACTGTCCGCACACTGACGGCTGCCCTCGGCACACCCGGCCAACACGCTCAGCAGGCGCAAACGCAACGCCTGTGGCCACGCACACTCCTGGCCGACGCCATACAGCCAGGCCGTCAAGCCGGTAAGTACGTACAAGTCTTCGAGCGAACGAAACGGTTTGACGTAGGCATCCCAACCCTCTCCGGCCAGCAATTCGCACGCCGCCTGCTCCAGGAGCAACCGGCCATGGCCGACTTCGGGCATCAGCGGCAAGGTCGGCAACGCCTCTAACGTCACCCCCGGCTCGCCCGGGTACACCACCGCCAGGTTCAAACGTGGTGCCTCGCCTGCCGCTTCACTGCGCGCCGCCACCAGTAACCATTCCGCCTCAAGCCCGGCGGTAACGAAATCCTTGCTGCCGGTCAGGCGCAACCCGTCGATACGCGTGCGCATGTCCGCCGGCCGCACGCTGCGCCGCTCGGTGGCGCACAGGGCGCCGAGGCTGGCCGGCGCGCTGGGCCAGAGCACGCGCAAGGCGGCCTGGTAACCGACGAGAAAGGCCAGGCCAGGCGTGGCCATCGCGCGTCCGCCGAGCACCGCCAATTCGAACGGGGCAACCTGGCCAAGGCGCTCGAGCAGCGCGGCGTAGGTTTCGCCCAGGGTGCCGGCCACAGGTTGGCGCAGCGGGTCGTTGAGTCGTTGTAGCCAGGCCATCGGACGCAGCTCCTTGCGGGGGGTTGAGGGCGGGTGTCACGCAAGCATCACCAAAGATTCACAGGGGTGACACCCCGTCTACCTAGGCTGACTTTGCACAACAAAGCCGACCGGCCGCAACCCTTCATGGCTGGCTTATGGAGACTCGTAATGACTCGGATCGCTCACACCGGCGACAACAGCACTGAACGCCGTCTGCAAGCCGAACGCCTGGTCGGCGCCACGGCCCTGCAGGAAGCCCAGGCCTTGCGCTATAAAGTGTTCAGCGCAGAATTCAAGGCCAAACTCAAGGGTGCCGAACACGGTCTGGACATGGATGACTATGACCCGCACTGCCGCCACATCGGCGTGCGCGACCTGAGCACCGGCGAACTGGTCGCCACCACCCGGCTGCTCGACCACCAGGCTGCCAGCAGCCTTGGCCGTTTCTACAGCGAAGAAGAGTTCAGCCTGCACGGCCTGTTGCAGTTGCAAGGGCCGATTCTTGAACTGGGCCGCACCTGCGTGGCCGCCGAATACCGCAACGGCGGCACCATCGCCGTGCTCTGGGGCGAGCTGGCCGAAGTGCTCAATGAAGGGCGCTACAGCTACCTGATGGGGTGCGCCAGCATCCCCATGCAGGACGGTGGCGTGCAGGCCCATGCGGTCATGCAGCGCCTGCGCGAACGCTACCTGTGCAACGAGCACCTGCGCGCCGAGCCTAAAAACCCGCTGCCGAAGCTGGCCCTGCCAAACAATGTCATCGCCGAAATGCCACCGCTGCTCAAGGCCTACATGCGCCTGGGGGCGAAGATTTGCGGCGAACCCTGCTGGGATGAGGACTTCCAGGTCGCCGACGTGTTCATCCTGCTCAAGCGCGACGACCTCTGCCCACGCTACGCCCGCCACTTCAAGGCGGCGGTCTGATGCTGAAGCTGCGGGTACTCGCCCGCCTGACACGGCTGATGCTAGTGCTGCTGCTCGGCCTGCTGATGGCCAGCGTGATCGCCCTTGGCGAACGCGTAGGCTTGACGGCTTCGATCGAGCGCCGGCAACGCTGGAGCTGCTGGTTCATGAAACGCCTGGTGGCAGCCTTGCCCTTCGACGTGCGGGTAGTGGGCGAGCTGCCGCAGCGGCCGATGCTGTGGGTCAGCAACCATGTCTCGTGGACCGATATCCCCCTGCTCGGCATGCTGCTGCCGCTGTCGTTCCTGTCCAAGGCCGAGGTGCGTCATTGGCCGGTGGCAGGTTGGCTAGCGGAAAAAGCCGGCACGCTGTTCATTCGCCGTGGCGGGGGTGACAGCCAGCGCCTGCGCGAACAGATCGCCGGGCAACTGGGGCTGGCCCGGCCGCTGCTGATATTCCCTGAAGGCACCACGACCAGCGGTCGCATCTTGCGCACCTTCCATGGCCGCCTGCTGGCAGGTGCCATCGACTGCGGCGTGGCGGTGCAGCCGGTGGCTATCCAGTATTTGCGTGATGGCCAGATAGACCCGATTGCGCCGTTCATTGGCGATGATGACCTGGTGTCGCACCTGATGCGCCTGTTTGCCCAGCCACGGGGCGAGGTGTGCATTAACCTGCTGCCACCTGTCGGCAGCGTGGGCAAGGAACGGGCGGTGCTGGCGTTGCAGGCGCAGCAGGCGATTCACATGGCGCTGTTCGGGGTTGAAGAAGTGCCACGGCGGCAGGCGCGGGCTGCCTAGATTTTATGTGCTGTCAGTACTGGCCTTATCGCCGGCAAGCCAGCTCCCACAGGCACTCCACAGGCCTTGAAGCTGTTGCTCAACCTGGACTGCCCCCAAGAAGTTGGACACCAATCCAACCCTTGGGGGATCTATGGGCAAGTACACCGAGCAGTTCAAGCTCAAGGCGATTGCAGCCTACCTTGATGGCAGCGACGGCTTCCGAAAAGTGGCTCGCCACTTTGGCATCGATTTCAGCCTGCTGAGGCGCTGGGTGGCCAGCCACCAAGCCGACTCCAGCATCGGCCAACGTCCTCACGGCCGGCGTTACAGCGAAGAGTTCAAGCACCGGGTGTTGAAGTACATGCATGAACATCGGCTCTCTTTGCGCCAAACAGCCGCCCACTTTGATCTCGGACAGTCTTCGCAGATAGGCATTTGGCAACGACGGTACTACAGTGGTAGCCCCGCAGCGCCTACTGCCGCCAAACCAAGAAAGCCTACTCACGTGCCAAAGAAAATTAAGCCAGTCGAGCCCACTGATACCGATGACGCGCAAAAGCCCCGCGAGCAGCTGCTGGCTGAGCTCGAATACCTGCGCATGGAGAACGCTGTCCTAAAGGAGCTCAAAGCTATGCGCGAGGAGAAGGAGCGAATACAGACGAAAAAGTCCTGATCGTCTGCAAGCTCAAGCGCAGATTTCCTCTACCTGACCTTCTGCGGATGGTCAGGCTGGCGCGCAGCACCTTCTACTACCAGCTCAAAAGCCAACAGAAGCCGGACAAGCATGCTGAGCTCAAAGAGCAGATACAGCGTGTCTATCACGAGCACAAAAAGCTGTATGGCTATCGACGCGTGGCGCTCGTGATCAGAAACAACGGGACCCTGGTTAACAAGAAGGTCGTTGAGCGGTTGATGGCTGAGCTAGACCTGAGATCGGTCGTGCGGCCCAAGAAATACCGTTCCTACCGGGGCGTAGTGGGCAAAGTAGCAATGAATCTTTTAGAGCGTAACTTCGTGGCTCAACGGCCCAACCAGAAATGGGTAACCGATGTAACCGAGTTCAAGGTCGCCGAGCAAAAGCTCTACCTCTCACCCGTCATGGACTTGTACAACGCCGAGATCGTGGCATACGAAATGGCCAGCCGGCCCTGTTATAGCCTGGTTGGAAACATGCTGGACAAGGCGCTTAAGAAGCTGGGCGAGACGCCAAAGCTGGTGATGCACTCGGATCAGGGCTGGCACTATCAACAGCCTCAGTATCGTCACAAGCTCTATCAGCGCGGCGTAAAACAGAGCATGTCGCGTAAAGGAAATTGCCTGGACAACGCGGCCATGGAAAGCTTCTTTGGTACGCTCAAGTCAGAGTTCTTCCACCTGAAGCGATTTGAAAGCGTCGAAGAACTGAAGGCGGGTCTGGATGAGTACATTCATTACTACAACCATGACCGCATCAAGCTAAGGCTGAACGGCCTGAGCCCCGTTGATTACAGGGCTCAGGCTGCTAGCTGAAACTGTCCAACTTTCTGGGGGCAGTCCAACCTGTGGGAGCTGGCTTGCCGGCGATAGGGCCGGAACAGGCGAATAGAATCAGCTGCCAGACACCCGCTCGGCCACCGCAAACGCCTGCAACTGCGGATAAAACTCGCGAAAGTCCGCCATCAGCGGCTCATACAACCGCTCCAGTTCAGGCATCACGCCAGCCATCCCCTCCGGCCGCGACAACCGCCGCGCAATGCCGTTGAACACCTGCTCCAGGGTCGCAAAATCGCCATACGCCCCCAGCCAGTCATCCGCCGCCATAAACGGCGCAATGCGCGCCAGGCGCCCGGGCAACTCAGGCTCCGCCAGCAGCACCCGATAGAAATCACCGGTGAACTGCGCCAACGGCTGCTGGGCATAGTCGGCCCAATGCCGCGCCAGGCAATGATCGAAAAACACATCCAGGACAATGCCGGCAAACCGCCGCCGCTGAACAGGGAACCGCGCCAGCGCGGCCAGCACCAGCGGATGACGGTCGGTGTAGCTGTCAATATGCCGGTGCAGCCGGATAGCGGCTTCCAGCGCCGGAGGAAAGCGCCCTTCCAGCGAGCCCTTGACGAAATCGCCATACAGGCTGCCGAGCAATTGCTGCGGCGCGGGGCCGCCGAGGTGCAAGTGTGCGAGGTAGTTCATGGCGTCAGTCTAGCACCGCCAACGCCTATATCGTCATAACACGATATAGCGATTGGTGCTCAGCTCAGAACCTCTTCATATTTGTATATCGCGAAATACCGATTTACAGTCAATCGACCGCTTCACCATGAGCCACACCCCATGCCCCTCGATCTAGACGACATAATAAAAGCCCTGGCCCACCCGGTCCGGCGAGAAATCCTCGACTGGCTGAAGGACCCGGCAACGCAGTTTCCTGACCAGCACCACAGCACCGAACACGGTGTCTGTGCCGGGCAGATCGACCAACGCTGCGGCCTGTCGCAATCGACCGTCTCTGCTCACCTGGCCATCTTGCAGCGCGCCGGCCTGATCAGCAGCCAGAAGATCGGCCAATGGCACTTCTTCAAACGCAATGAGGAGACCATTCAGGCCTTCCTCGCACAGTTGAGCCAAGCGCTCTGAAAAGGAAACCGCATGACTACGCTCTTCGACCCGATCACGCTGGGCGACCTGCAACTGCCCAACCGCATCATCATGGCCCCGCTGACCCGCTGCCGCGCCGATGAAGGCCGGGTGCCCAACGCACTGATGGCCGAGTACTACGTGCAACGGGCCAGCGCCGGGCTGATCCTCAGTGAGGCGACGTCGGTCTCGGCGATGGGGGTCGGCTACCCAGACACCCCAGGCATCTGGAACGACGAACAGGTGCGTGGCTGGAACAATGTCACCAAGGCCGTGCATGGCGCCGGCGGGCGCATCTTCCTGCAACTGTGGCATGTCGGCCGCATTTCTCACCCCAGCTACCTGAACGGCGAACTGCCGGTGGCCCCCAGCGCGATCCAGCCCAAGGGCCATGTCAGCCTGGTGCGCCCGCTCAGCGACTACCCGACCCCGCGTGCGCTGGAAACCGAAGAGATCGGCGACATCGTCGAGGCCTACCGCAGCGGCGCCGAAAACGCCAAGGCCGCAGGTTTCGATGGTGTGGAGATCCACGGTGCCAATGGCTACCTGCTCGATCAGTTTCTGCAAAGCAGCACCAACCAGCGCACCGACCGCTACGGTGGCTCGCTGGAAAACCGCGCACGCTTGCTGCTGGAAGTCACTGACGCCGCCATTGAAGTGTGGGGGGCCAACCGCGTAGGCGTGCACCTGGCGCCGCGTGCCGATTCACACGACATGGGCGACGCTGACCGTGCCGAAACCTTTACCTACGTGGCACGCGAATTGGGCAAGCGCGGCATCGCCTTCATCTGCTCGCGGGAGAAGGAAGCGGACGACAGCATCGGCACGCTGATCAAAGAGGCCTTTGGTGGCCCGTACATCGTCAACGAGCGCTTCAGCAAGGCCACTGCCAATGCCGCGCTGGCCACTGGCAAGGCGGATGCCGTGGCGTTCGGCGTGCCGTTCATTGCCAACCCAGACCTGCCAGCGCGCCTGGCGGCGGATGCGCCCTTGAACCAGGCACACCCGGAAACCTTCTATAGCAAGGGGCCGGTGGGGTATATCGACTACCCACGGATGTGATCGGGTACGCGCAGCCTTGTGCTGCGAAGAGGCGTGCAGGCTTGCACGTAACGGTTATGCCTACACTGGCCTCTTCGCAGCACAAGGCTGCTCCTACAGGGCACGCGGGGTCTTCAGGGGCGCGCTTTGATCTGCTGCTGCAGGTTCTGGATCTGGCTCTGAAGCGTGTTGATGCTGCGGGTGGTCTGCCCGCGGAAGGCATCGAACTCCTGCACCGAGGCACCGCCCGACGCCGCCGCCGGGCGATTGTCGACCTGGCTCTTCAACACCAGCATGTCCTGCTCCAGGCTCTGGATCGCCGCGCTCGGGTTACCCTGCTTTTTCAGCGCCGCCACCTCGTCGCTCAGGTTCTTGAGCTGCCCGTCGAGCTTGCCGCCATCGACCTGGCCTGACTTCAGCGCCGCCAGCTCGCCATTCACGGCCTTCAATTGCGCCTGCAACTGGCTCTGCAGCTCGGTCACGGCCTTCTGTTGTTCACGGGTATCGGCCAGCACCTGCTCCAGACGCTTGCCCAGGTCGCCGGTCTGCCCCGCTACACCCTGCTGCTGCTTGCCCTGCTCGGCCAGGCTGGCCTGCAGTTGGCGGATCTGCAGCTTCAGCGCCTCACTGCCGGTGCTGGTCGTCGACTCGCTGGCATCGACCTTGCCGCTGATGGCCTGCAGTCGTCCGGCCGCCTCTTCACTGATACGGGCGAAGCTTTCTTGGGTCGCGACCAGTTGCTGCTCCATCAGCGAGATCTGCTGAAAGCTCCACCAGCCCAACCCCGCCAAGGCAATCAGTGACGCCACCAACAGCGCCCACAAAGGTGCCGTACTGGCCCCCCGCTCGGCTTTCTGCCGGCTGCGCATCACGTGCGCGGGTATCAGTTCATCATCGTCGGGCGTGCCGGCCCTTAGGGTAGGCACATCATCGTAATCGTCGTGAGCAGGCTTACGCATGAGTACATTCAACCGCGGTAGTCGCAAAGAGGCACGAGTATAAACCGCTCGCGCGGCGTGGTGATGACCATCGTTGCATCAGCCGATTTTCAGGCCTTCAGGCTGGTGCTTCCACCAGGCGCAGAATTCGTCGAGGGCCGTCCACAGGCTGACCTTGGGCTGGTAGTCCAGGTACTGCCGTGCGCGGCTGATGTCCAGTGTGAAATCGCGGCTCATCACCTGCATGCCCATGCGCGACAAGGTGGGCTGAGGCCGCCCCGGCCACAGCATGCACGCCGCTTCGTTGAGCGCCGCCAGGCTGTAGGCCAGGCCGTAGGAGCGGTACCGCGTCACTTGCGGCAATTGCATCTGGCGCATCACGTAGTTGACCACATCCCACAATGGCAACGGGTGGCCATTGCTGATGTTGTAGGCTTGGCCCAGGGCGCGGTCGTCGGCGAACAGGGCACTGAGCAACGCCTCGTTGAGGTTGTGCACGCTGGTGAAGTCGACCTTGTTCAAGCCGTTGCCGATGATCGCCACGCGGCCCTTGCGTTGCATCTGCATCAGCCGCGGAAAAATACTGGCATCGCCAGCCCCAGTGACGAAGCGCGGGCGCAGCGCCAGCACTTCCAGGCCGAACTCCTGGGCACCGAACACCTTCTGCTCGGCCAGGTGCTTGGTCAGCGCATAGTGATCATGGAAGCGGCGAGGCACCTGGTCCTCACGGATGTCCAGGCGCGAACGGCCATTGAAATAGATCGACGGCGACGACAGGTGCACCAGGCGCCGCACATGCTCCTTCAGGCAACCCTCGACCACGTTTTCGGTGACCACCACGTTGCCTTGGTGAAAATCCTGGTAGCGCCCCCAGTTGCCCACCGCGCCTGCGCAGTGCACCACCGCTTCGACGCCCTGGCACAGGCGCCGGGCCAGCTCGGCATCGCCCAGGTCGCCGGGGATGAACTGCGCGCCGCGCTTGACCAGGTGCTCGACACCTTCGGCACGTCGGCCGCTGACCCGCACGTCCAGGCCCTGCTCCAGGGCAACGCGCGCAAAGCGCCCGCCGATGAAGCCGCTCGCGCCGGTGACCAGAATTCGCATGTAAGACTCCGCCTTGCCAGATTTCAGATGCAACTGACGCCGGCCGTGGCTACAAGGGCACCAGCCATTGCCGTGCCGTGTGCCGCAGGTGATCGGTCAGTTGCGCGAGCAGTTGCCCGCCATTGCGCCAATGATGCCAGTACAGCGGCACATCGATGGGAGTATCGGCGCAGATTTCCACCAATTGCCCGCTGGACAGTTGCTCGCGCGCCTGTAATTCAGGCACCAGCCCCCAGCCCAACCCCGCTTCGGTCATGCGCAGGAACCCTTCGGACGAGGGGCACAAGTGGTGCAGGAAACCATCCTCAATGCCCAGCGATGCCAGGTAGCGGTGCTGCAGGAAGTCGTCCGGGCCGTACACGATCGCGGGCGTACGTGCCAGGCGCTTGACCTCGAACCCATGGGGGAAATGCCGCGCCATGAACACCGGGCTGGCCAGTGCACGGTAGCGCATCGCGCCCAGCGGCAGGCTGCGCGCGCCAGCCACTGGCCGCTCGCTGCCACACAGGCAGGCTGCCACTTCACCGGCACGCATGCGTTTAAGGCCGACTTCCTGGTCCTCCACCACCAGGTCGGTGAGCACGTTCTGTTCGGCACAGAACCGGCCGACCGCGCCTGCCCACCAGGTGGCCAGGCTGTCGGCGTTAAGGGCAATCCGCAAACGCTCCGGCATGCCCTCCTCGTCCAGCGCCGGCACCTGGCGTTGCAGGTCGCGCTCAAGCAGACGCACCTGCTGCACATGGTTGAGCAACTGGCGCCCGACCTCGGTCGGGCTCGGTGGCGTGGCCCGCACCAGCACCGGCTGGCCAACCCGCGCTTCGAGCAGCTTGATGCGCTGGGAAATGGCCGATTGCGACAGCCCCAGCACCTGCGCCGCACGCTCGAAGCCACCTTGCTCGATCACCGCCGCAAGGGCGGCCAGCAGCTTGTAGTCGAACATCGATATTCCTAATGCCTGATCAGCTTTATTTGTTTTTCTTATACAGCGCCAATCACCACAATAGCCAGCATCGTTTATGGCTCATTTTCTGGAGTACACCGCCATGTGGCAAAGCTATCTGAACGGCATGCTGGTGGCCTTCGGCCTGATCATGGCCATCGGCGCGCAGAACGCCTTCGTCCTCGCGCAAAGCCTGCGCCGCGAGCACCACCTGCCGGTGGCGGCCCTGTGCATCGTCTGCGACGCCCTGCTGGTCGCTGCCGGGGTGTTCGGCCTGGCCACGGTACTGGCGCACAACCCGACCCTGCTGGCCATCGCCCGTTGGGGTGGCGCGGTGTTCCTGCTCTGGTACGGCGCCAAGGCGCTGCGCAGCGCCTGCTCCAAGCAGAGCCTGCAGCACCAGCAAGGTCAGGGCATGCGCTCGCGCCGCGCGGTATTGCTCAGTGCACTGGCGGTGACCCTGCTCAACCCCCATGTGTACCTCGACACCGTGCTGCTGATCGGCTCGCTCGGTGCCCAGCAGACAGTGCCCGGGGCCTATGTGGCGGGGGCGGCCAGTGCATCGCTGCTGTGGTTCTCGACCTTGGCGATTGGTGCGGCCTGGCTGGCCCCGTGGCTGGCGCGGCCAGCGACCTGGCGGATGCTCGACCTGATGGTGGCGGTGATGATGTTCGCGGTGGCGGCGCAACTGATTTTTAGCTGAATGGGGACGTGTTTGGCACGGCAGTTTCAGCGCCTGGGAGATCGAGCGCCGCCGGCGCGGCGCATCGCGAGCAACGCTCGCTCCTACGTTAGTTTCGGGCCAATTATTCCTGGGGCAAACGCGCGCGACCGCCTTGGCGCATGACTCGATATCGCGTCGAACAAACAAGGCGGTCGCGCCCACTGGCACAGGCGTGACTGGCCCGAAACAAATGTGGGAGCAGCCTTGTGCTGCGAAGCGCCGCGCGGGCGGCGCTCGATCTCACAGGCGATACAAACGCCGCGGCAAACACCACTGGTCGGCGCCGGCCAACCGCTCTGGAACCTCTATTCCCTATCTTTGTTGCGTGGTTATGCGCCGGGCCCGGTGCTATGATCCAGCCCTCGCGTCGCAAAGAGTACAAACTCGCCGACGTTGATCGGGCCGCCCGTGATCGGCCTTGCGCAAACCGCAAATAGACCTGAATCAGGAGATCCACCATGGCTTTTGAATTGCCGCCGCTGCCGTACGCCCACGATGCCCTGCAGCCGCACATCTCCAAGGAAACCCTGGAGTATCACCACGACAAGCACCACAACACCTATGTCGTGAACCTGAACAACCTGGTCCCAGGCACCGAATTCGAAGGCAAGACCCTGGAAGAGATCGTCAAGACCTCTTCGGGCGGTATCTTCAACAACGCCGCTCAAGTCTGGAACCACACCTTCTACTGGAACTGCCTGGCGCCTAACGCCGGTGGTCAACCGACCGGTGCCCTGGCCGAAGCCATCAACGCCGCTTTCGGTTCCTTCGACAAGTTCAAGGAAGAGTTCACCAAGACTTCCGTCGGCACCTTCGGCTCCGGCTGGGGCTGGCTGGTGAAGAAAGCTGACGGTTCCCTGGCCCTGGCCAGCACCATCGGCGCCGGCAACCCGCTGACCAATGGCGACACCCCGCTGCTGACCTGCGACGTCTGGGAACACGCCTACTACATCGACTACCGCAACGTGCGTCCGAAGTATGTCGAGGCGTTCTGGAACCTGGTCAACTGGGCTTTCGTTGCCGAACAGTTCGAAGGCAAGACCTTCAAGGCCTGATGCATATCCAGCCTTGAACGAAGAACCCGGCCTTGGTGCCGGGTTTTTTTATGGGCCTGTAACAGCCTCTTGCTCAGCACGGATTGCACGCTAACATCAAACCTCTGGAAACTTGATACAGCGCACTCAAGTTGCAGGGCCAGGCGACCGATATACTGCCCAGGACAACCCCGCTTCTCGCGCTGTGTCCGTGGCACACCGGCCGATAGTGTATTGGTTTCATTGATGGCAAAATGATGCCATGCGCATGGATTAAGGAAACCCCATTGAAGCTGGAATTGCGGAACAGCTTGTCGGTCAAGTTGCTCAGGGTCGTGCTGCTGTCGGCGCTCGCAGTGGGCGTCGTGCTCAGTTGTGCGCAAATCGTCTACGACACCTACAAGACCCGCCAGGCTGTCGACAACGATGCCCAGCGCATCCTCGACATGTTCCGTGACCCCTCTACCCAGGCGGTGTACAGCCTTGACCGGGAGATGGGCATGCAGGTGATGGAGGGCCTGTTCCAGGACGAGTCGGTGCGCATGGCGTCCATCGGCCACCCCAACGAAACCATGCTGGCCGAAAAATCCCGCCCGCTGCAGGACATGTCCATGCGCTGGCTGACCGACCTGATCCTCGGCCAGGAGCGCACCTACACCACCCAACTGGTCGGCCGCGGCCCCTACAGCGAATACTACGGCGACCTGAGCATCACCCTCGACACCTCGTCGTACGGCGAAGATTTTTTGATCAACGCCGTGATCATCTTCATCTCCGGCGTGCTGCGCGCCCTGGCCATGGGCCTGGTGTTGTACCTGGTGTACCACTGGCTGCTGACCAAGCCACTGTCGAAAATTATCGAGCACCTTACCCAGATCAACCCCGATCGCCCCAGCCAGCACCAGATCCCGCTGCTCAAGGGCCACGAAAAAAACGAACTGGGGCTGTGGGTGAACACGGCGAACCAGCTGCTGGCCTCCATCGAGCGCAATACCCACCTGCGCCACGAGGCCGAGAACAGCCTGCAACGCATGGCCCAATACGACTTCCTCACCGGCCTGCCCAACCGCCAGCAACTGCAGCAACAGCTGGACAAGATCCTGGTCGATGGCGGCCGCCTGCAGCATCGCGTGGCAGTGCTGTGCGTAGGCCTGGACGATTTCAAAGGCATCAACGAGCAATTCAGCTACCAGGTCGGTGACCAGTTGCTGCTGGCCCTGGCCGACCGCCTGCGCGCCCACAGTGGCCGCCTGGGGGCGCTGGCGCGGTTGGGTGGCGACCAGTTCGCGCTGGTTCAGGCCAACATCGAGCAGCCCTATGAGGCTGCCGAGCTGGCCCAGAGTATCCTCGACGACCTGGAGGTGCCCTTCGACCTCGACCATCAGCAGATCCGCCTGCGTGCCACCATCGGCATCACCCTGTTCCCCGAAGACGGCGACAGCACCGAGAAGCTGCTGCAAAAAGCCGAACAGACCATGACCCTGGCCAAGGCCCGCTCACGCAACCGTTACCAGTTCTACATCGCCAGCGTCGACAGTGAGATGCGCCGCCGCCGCGAGCTGGAAAAAGACCTGCGCGAAGCCCTGCCGCGCAATCAGCTGTACCTGGTGTATCAGCCGCAGATCAGCTACCGCGACCACCGCGTGGTTGGCGTCGAGGCCCTGCTGCGCTGGCAACACCCGGAGCTGGGCATGGTTCCGCCCGACCAGTTCATCCCGCTGGCCGAGCAGAACGGCAACATCATCACCATCGGCGAATGGGTACTCGACCAGGCCTGCCGGCAGCTGCGCGAATGGCACGACCTGGGCTTCAGCGACCTGCGCATGGCGGTCAACCTGTCGACCGTGCAGTTGCACCACAGCGAACTGCCGCGCGTGGTCAACAACCTGCTGCAGGCCTACCGCCTGCCGCCGCGCAGCCTGGAGCTGGAAGTGACCGAGACCGGCCTGATGGAAGACATCAGCACCGCCGCCCAGCACCTGCTCAGTCTGCGCCGCTCCGGGGCACTGATCGCCATTGACGACTTCGGTACCGGCTACTCGTCGCTCAGCTACCTGAAGTCGTTGCCACTGGACAAGATCAAGATCGACAAGAGCTTCGTCCAGGACCTGCTCGACGACGATGACGACGCCACCATCGTGCGCGCCATCATCCAGCTGGGCAAAAGCCTGGGCATGCAGGTTATCGCTGAAGGCGTGGAAACCGCCGAGCAGGAGACCTACATCATCGCCCAGGGTTGCCACGAGGGTCAGGGCTACCACTACAGCAAGCCACTGTCGGCCCGCGAGCTGACCAGTTACCTCAAGCAGGCACAGCGCAATCAGGTGTCCATGCTGTAGCCCTGGCGGCCCCGGTTACAGGCCGTGACGGGCATTTACATGAATTGCGCGCTCGCCTCTTTACAGCAAATGCAAATCTTTCGCATGATGTTGCGGTTTCGCGTGCCATGGCGCACGGTCCAACCACACGACGCAGGGAAACCAACAATGATTCGAATGCCTCTGGCCTCCGCCAGTCTGCTGGCCATCGCCATCGCGCTCGCCGGATGTGGCGAAAAGGATGACAAGGCCGCTGCTCCGCAAGCGCAAGCGCCTGCTGCCGCCAGCACCACCGCCGCCGCGCCTGGGGCTGTCGATGAAGCGGCCGGCAAGGCCGTGGTCAAGCATTACGCCGACATGGTCTACGCCGTGTACAGCGACTCGCTGAGCACCGCCAAGGCCCTGCAGACGGCAGTCGACGCGTTCCTGGCCAAGCCCAACGACGAAACCCTGAAAGCCGCCAAGGACGCCTGGGCTGCCTCGCGCGTACCTTACCTGCAAAGCGAAGCCTTCCGCTTTGGCAACACCATCATCGACGACTGGGAAGGCCAAGTTAACGCCTGGCCGCTGGACGAAGGCCTGATCGACTACGTCGACAAGAGCTACGAGCACGCCCTGGGCAACCCAGCGGCCAGTGCCAACATCATCGCCAACACCGAGATCCAGGTCGGCGAAGAGAAGGTCGACGTCAAGGACATCACCCCAGAGAAGCTGGCCAGCCTGAACGAGCTGGGCGGTTCTGAAGCCAACGTCGCCACCGGCTACCACGCCATCGAATTCCTGCTCTGGGGCCAGGACCTGAACGGCACCGGCCCAGGCGCCGGCAACCGCCCTGCTTCCGACTACCTGGAAGGCAACGGTGCCACTGGCGGCCACAACGACCGCCGTCGTGCCTACCTGAAGGCGGCCACCGACCTGCTAGTCAAGGACCTCGAAGAGATGGTCGGCAACTGGGCACCGAACGTTGCCGACAACTACCGCGCCACCCTGGAAGCCGAGCCGGTCAACGACGGCCTGCGCAAGATGCTGTTCGGCATGGGCAGCCTGTCGCTGGGCGAACTGGCGGGCGAGCGCATGAAGGTCTCGCTGGAAGCCAACTCGCCTGAAGACGAGCAAGACTGCTTCAGCGACAACACCCACTACTCGCACTTCTACGACGCCAAGGGTATCCGCAACGTCTACCTGGGCGAGTACACCCGCGCGGATGGCACCAAGCTGACCGGCCCGAGCCTGTCGTCGCTGGTGGCCAAGGTCGACCCAGCTACCGACGCCACCCTGAAGGCCGACCTGGAAGCCACCGAAGCGAAGATCCAGGTGATCGTCGACCACGCCCTGAAAGGCGAGCACTACGACCAACTGATCGCTGCCGACAACGCCGCTGGCAACCAAGTCGTGCGTGACGCCATCGCCTCGCTGGTCAAGCAGACCGGCGCGATCGAACAGGCTGCAGGCAAGCTGGGCATTGCCAACCTGAACCCGGACACTGCGGATCACGAGTTCTGATTCGGCTGTAGCGGTTCTGGAAAAGGCGACCTCCGGGTCGCCTTTTTTGCTTCTGGCCCTTTCGCGGGCAACAGATGTAGCTGACACTGATTTCATCCAGCAATTGCAAATTGCTCTTATTCAAACATCCCCACTTTGCTAAGCTTGCACGCCGGTTTTTCGCTCACGCCCAGGATCCTTGATGTCCTCGTCGCTGTTCAGACTCTCTCCCCTGCTGCTGGCCTTTGCCCTCGCCGCCTGTGACGACGCCCCGCGTTTCACCCAGGCAGAGCCCGGCGAAGCGCTGTCGGGTGGCAAGGCGACGGTGCAGCGCAGCGATCGCAATGCCTATTCCCTGCCCTCGGCCAACCTTTCGCCCGAGCGGCGCCTGGACTTCGCCGTCGGCAACAGTTTTTTTCGCAACCCCTGGGTGATCGCCCCCTCCACCACCACCGCGCGCGATGGCCTCGGCCCGCTGTTCAACACCAATGCCTGCCAGAACTGCCACGTGCGCGATGGCCGCGGCCACCCGCCCGAGCTTGATGACAGCAACGCGGTGTCGATGCTGGTGCGCCTGTCGATCCCCGACCAGCCTTACCTGGCCAAGGTGGTCGAGCGCCTGGGCGTGGTCCCCGAGCCCGTGTACGGCACCCAGTTGCAGGACATGGCTATCCCCGGCGTGGCGCCGGAGGGCAAGGTCCGCGTGACTTACGCCAACCAGACCGTCACGTTCAAGGACGGCCACCAGGTCGAACTGCGTCGGCCCAGCTTGCAGATCACCCAGTTGGGCTACGGGGCAATGCACCCTGATACCCGCTTCTCGGCCCGTGTTGCGCCGCCGATGATCGGCCTCGGCCTGCTCGAAGCCATCCCCGAAGCCGACCTCCTCGCCAACGAAGACCCGGACGACCGCAACCGCAACGGCATCCGCGGCCGAGCCAACCGGGTCTGGGATGATGCCCAGGGCAAGACCGTGGTGGGCCGCTTCGGCTGGAAAGCCGGGCAACCCAACGTCAACCAGCAGAACGTCCATGCGTTTGCCGGCGACATGGGCCTGACCTCCACCCTGCAACCCAAGGACGACTGCACCGCAGCGCAAGTCGACTGCCTAGCCGCGCCCAATGGCGATGGCATGGGGGGCGAAAAGGAAGTCAGCGACAACATCCTGCGCCTGGTCACCTTCTATACCCGCAACCTGGGTGTGCCTGCCCGTCGTGATGTGGGTGCGCCGCAGGTGCTGGCAGGCAAGAACCTGTTCTTCCAGGCCGGTTGCCAGGGCTGTCACACCCCGCAGTTCACCACCGCCGCAAACGCGGCCGAACCTGAGCTGGCCGGCCAGGTGATCCGCCCCTACAGCGACCTGCTGTTGCATGACATGGGGCCGGGCCTGGCCGATGAACGCACCGAATTCGCGGCCAATGGCCAGGACTGGCGCACCCCGCCGCTGTGGGGCATCGGCCTGAGTGAAACGGTCAGTGGCCACAGCCAGTTCCTGCACGACGGCCGCGCCCGCAACCTGCTCGAAGCCGTGCTCTGGCACGGTGGCGAAGCCGAAGCGGCACGTAATTTCGTCCTCACCTTCAATGCCGAGCAGCGTGCCGCGCTGCTGGCTTTCCTGAACTCACTTTAAAACGCGCAAGGAGCCGGGCATGTTCCGACCCAAACTGTTGTTCACCAGCCTCGCCGCACTCGCCCTCGGTGCCTGCTCGCCGCAGGACCCGCAAGCCGTGACCTCCGCCGCCATCGCCAAGCAGGTGATCCTGCCGACCTACAGCCGCTGGGTCGAAGCCGACCGCCAGCTGGCCGTCAGCGCCCTGGCCTATTGCGAAGGCAAGGCGAACCTGGACACCGCCCGCGCCGACTTCCTCACTGCGCAAAAAGCCTGGGCCGAGCTGCAACCGTTGCTGGTCGGCCCGCTGGCCGAAGGCAACCGCGCCTGGCAGGTGCAGTTCTGGCCCGACAAGAAGAACCTGGTCGGCCGCCAGGTCGAGCAGTTGGTCAACGGTGACAAACCCGTCGACGCCGCTGCCCTGGGCAAGGCCAGCGTCGTGGTGCGCGGCCTGTCGGCTTACGAGTACATCCTCTTCGACAGCAAGCCAGACGTTGCCACGGCAGAGCAGAAAGCCCGCTACTGCCCACTGCTGGTGGCCATCGCCGAGCACCAGAAGGCCTTGGCCGAAGAGATCCTCAAGGGCTGGAACAGCACCGACGGCATGCTCTCGCAGATGACCAAGTTCCCCAACCAGCGCTACGCCGATTCCCACGAGGCCATCGCCGACCTGCTGCGCGCCCAGGTCACCGCCCTGGACACCCTGAAGAAGAAGCTTGGCGCCCCCATGGGCCGCCAGAGCAAGGGCATTGCCCAGCCGCTGCAGGCCGAGGCCTGGCGCAGCCACGCTTCGCTCAAAAGCCTGGAGGCCAGCCTCAAGGCCGCCCAGGCGGTCTGGGTCGGGGTCGACAACAAGGGCCTGCGTGGCCTGTTGGGCAGCGACCAGAAAGCCTTGGCAGACAAGATCGACGACGCCTACGCCACTGCGCTCAAACAGCTGGCCGACAATCAGAAAACCCTCGGCGAGCTGCTGGCCGACGACGCCGGCAAGCAGACCCTCAACCAGATCTACGACAGCCTCAACGTTGTCCACCGCCTGCACGAAGGCGAGCTGGCCAAGGCGTTGAACATCCAGCTGGGCTTCAATGCCAACGACGGTGACTGATCATGCTGCGACGCCAGGCCCTCAAACTCGGTAGCGTACTGCTCAGCGCCCTCACCCTGGGCGGCTGGAGCCTGTTCCGCAACAAAGGCAGCGAACCCCTGCTGCTCTCGGCGCGCGACGACGGCGATGGCAAGCATTACGCCGTCGGGTTCCGCCTGGACGGCACCCAGGTGTTCAGCACCCAGGTTGCCCAGCGTTGCCATGCCATCATCAACCACCCCACGCTGCCGATCGCCCTGTTCGTCGCCCGCCGCCCAGGTACTGAAAGCTACCTGGTCGACCTGCGCGACGGGCGGCTGCTGCAAACCGTGGTCTCGCAGCCCAACCGCCATTTCTACGGCCATGCGGTCATCCACAAGGGCGGGGAATGGCTGTACACCACCGAGAACGACACCACCGACCCGGGTCGCGGCTTGCTCGGTGTCTACCGTTTTGAAGGCGAACGCCTGGTGCACAGCGGCGAGCTGTCGACCCACGGCATCGGCCCGCATGAAGTGGCCTGGCTGCCGGACGGGGAAACCCTGGTGGTGGCCAACGGCGGCATCCGCACCGAGGCCGAAAGCCGCGTAGAGATGAACCTCGACGCCATGCAACCAAGCCTGGTCCTGATGCAGCGCGACGGCACCCTGCTGAGCAAAGAAACCCTCGCCCAGCAGATGAACAGCGTGCGTCATCTGGCAATTGGCGACGACGGCACCATTGCCGCCTGCCAGCAATTCATGGGCGACGCCGACGAAACCGCCGAGCTGCTGGCGATCAAGCGCCCGGGCGAGCCGTTCAAGGCCTTCCCGGTGCCGGAGCGGCAGTTGCAGGCCATGGCCCAGTACACCGCCAGCGTGGCGATTCACAGCGACCTGCGGCTGGTGGCACTGACGGCGCCGCGGGCCAACCGGTTGTTCGTCTGGGACTTGGACAGTGGCGCGGTCAAGCTGGATGCGCCGATGCCAGATTGCGCAGGGGTTGGCGCGGTGAAGGATGGCTTTGTCGTGACCTCCGGGCAGGGGCGTTGCCGGTTCTACGATTGCCGCAAGGCTGAGCTGATCGGGCAACCGATGGACCTGCCTTCCGGGTTCTGGGACAACCACCTGCACCTGGCCTGATTGCCCTGGCACATCGCGGCCCGTGTAGGAGCAGCCTTGCGCTGCGAAGAGGCCCGAGCCAGCACTGTAAATCTCCAGTGCTTGCTCGGGCCTCTTCGCAGCACAAGGCTGCTCCTACACGGCAGTGCACGCGCCAGTGTTTGAATAATCCCGTTGCACCCGCCCTTCCGCACCAGCCAAAAACAGTCAATACTTCCCCCATCCACACGTGGGCAGGATCGCCCGTTGTCGTGTCAAAACGAATAACAACCACGCTTCCAAGGAACCGGACCTATGCTTCGCCGCCGCATGCTCATCATGTTGGCCGTCGTTCTGCTGATCGTGTTGGCCCTGGGGGGCTACAAGGCCTTCTCGATCTACCAGCAGATCCAGGTGTTCACAGCCCCCAAGCCGCCGATCACCGTGGCGGCAGCGCTGGCCGAAGAACGCCAGTGGCAAGAACGCCTGCCCGCCGTCGGCAGCCTCAAGGCCCTGCAAGGCGTCGAGCTGAGCCTTGAGGTGGAAGGCATCGTCAAAAGCCTGCACTTCGACTCCGGGCAGAAGGTCAAGGCCGGGCAACTGCTGCTGCAGCTCAATGACGAACAGGAAACCGCCCTGCTCGGCACCGCCCAGGCCGACCTGGGGCTGGCCAAGGTCGATTTCGGCCGCGGCAGCCAGCTGGTCGGCGACTCGGCCATCTCCCGTGGCGAGTACGATCGCCTCACCGCCCAGTACCGGCGCAACCAGGCCGTGGTCGATCAGCTCAAGGCCTCGAAGACCAAAAAAAGCATCAGTGCGCCCTTCAGCGGCACCATTGGCATTCGCCAGGTGGATGTCGGCGACTACCTGGCTGCCGGCACGGTGATCGCCACCCTCCAAGACCTGTCCAGCCTCTACGTCGACTTCAACGTGCCCGAGCAGGCCCTGCCGCACCTAAGCCTGGGCCAAGAGGTGCTGGTGCAGGTCGCCGCCTACCCCGGCCAGACCTTCACCGCCAGCCTCAGCGCCATCAACCCCAAGGTCGAGGAAAGCACCCGCAACTTGCTGGTCCGCGCAACCTTGGCCAACCCTGACGGCAAGCTGCTGCCTGGCATGTTCGCCAACCTGCTGATTCTGCTGCCCGCGCCACAGCCGCGGGTGGTGGTGCCGGAAAGTGCCATCACCTACACCCTGTATGGCAACTCGGTGTATGTCGCCACCCCGAAAAAGGACAAGGACGGCAACCCGGAAAAAACCGAAAACGGCCAACCCCCGCTCATCGCCGAGCAGCGCACCGTGCAGACCGGCGAGCGCCGCGACGGCGTGGTGGTGGTCAGCAAGGGCCTGCAGGCCGGCGAGCAGGTGGTCACCGCTGGGCAACTCAAGCTCACCCCCGGCGCAGCGATCCGCATCGGCCAGGACAACGCGCTCACACCTGAGCAAGGCGCTCCTGATCCAGGCAAGGCTGATCAAGGCACCCCGCACAACGACTGACAGGAGGCAGGCATGGCGTTCACCGACCCGTTCATCCGTCGCCCGGTCCTGGCCAGCGTCGTCAGCCTGCTGATTCTGCTGCTGGGCTTTCAGGCCTGGAGCAAACTGCAGATTCGCCAATACCCGCAGATGGAAAACGCCCTGATCACGGTGACCACCGCGTACCCCGGCGCCAACGCCGAGACCATCCAGGGCTACATCACCCAGCCGCTGCAACAGAGCCTGGCCAGCGCCGAAGGCATCGACTACATGACCTCGGTGAGTCGGCAGAACTTCTCGATCATCTCCATCTATGCGCGCGTCGGCGCCGACAGTGACCGTTTGTTCACCGAACTGCTGGCCAAGGCCAACGAGGTGCGCAACAAGCTGCCGCAAGACGCCGAAGACCCGGTGCTGAGCAAAGAGGCCGCCGACGCCTCGGCGCTGATGTACATCAGCTTCTACAGCAAAGAAATGAGCAACCCGCAGATCACCGACTACCTGTCCCGAGTGATCCAACCCAAACTGGCCACCCTGCCGGGCATGGCCGAGGCGGAGATCCTCGGCAATCAGGTGTTCGCCATGCGCATCTGGATCGACCCGGTGAAACTGGCCGGCTACGGCCTCTCGGCCACCGACGTGACCAACGCCGTGCGCCGTTACAACTTCCTCTCGGCGGCCGGTGAGGTAAAAGGCGAGTACGTGGTCACCAGCATCAATGCCAGCACCGAGCTCAAGTCTGCCGAAGCGTTCGCTGCCCTGCCGGTCAAGACCAGCGGCGACAGCCGGGTGCTGCTGGGCGATGTGGCACGGGTCGAGATGGGTGCAGAAAACTATGACACGGTCAGTTCGTTCGACGGCATCCCTTCCGTCTACATCGGCATCAAGGCCACACCGGCCGCCAACCCGCTGGAGGTGATCAAGGAAGTCCGGCGCATCATGCCGGAACTCGAAAGCCAATTGCCCTCGGCGCTGAAGGTGTCGATTGCCTACGACGCCACGTTGTTCATCCAGGCCTCCATCGACGAGGTGATCAAGACCCTCGGCGAAGCGGTGCTGATCGTCATCGTCGTGGTATTCCTGTTCCTCGGCGCGTTGCGCTCGGTGCTGATCCCGGTGGTGACCATCCCGCTGTCGATGATCGGCGTGCTGTTCTTCATGCAGATGATGGGCTACTCGCTCAACCTGCTGACCCTGTTGGCGATGGTGCTGGCCATCGGCCTGGTGGTGGACGATGCCATTGTCGTGGTGGAGAACATCCACCGGCACATGGAAGAAGGCAAGACGCCGTTCGACGCGGCGCTGGAAGGTGCACGGGAAATCGCCATGCCGGTGGTGTCGATGACCATCACCCTGGCCGCGGTGTATGCCCCCATCGGCTTCCTGACCGGGCTCACAGGCGCGTTATTCAAAGAATTCGCCCTGACCTTGGCCGGTGCAGTGATCATCTCCGGTGTCGTCGCCCTGACCCTGTCACCGATGATGTGCGCGCTGTTGCTGCGCCAGGAACAGAACCCCTCGGGCCTTGCCCATCGCCTCGACCTGCTGTTCGAGCGCCTCAAGGTGCGCTACCAGCGCCTGCTGCACGCCACCCTGGACAGCCGGCCGGTGGTGCTGGTGTTCGCGGTGATTGTCCTGTGCCTGATTCCGGTACTGCTCAAATTCACCCAGAACGAGCTGGCGCCCAACGAGGACCAAGGGGTGATCTTCATGATCAGCAGTTCGCCGCAGCCAGCCAACCTCGACTACCTCAACGCCTACACCGACCAGTTCACGCCGTTGTTCAAAGCCTTCCCCGAGTATTACTCGTCGTTTCAGATCAACGGTTTCAACGGTGTGCAGAGCGGCATTGGCGGCTTCCTGTTAAAGCCTTGGAACGAGCGCGAGCGCACGCAGATGGAGCTGCTGCCGCTGGTGCAGGCCAAACTTGAAGAAATCGGCGGCCTGCAGATCTTCGGCTTCAACCTGCCATCGCTGCCCGGTACCGGCGAGGGCCTGCCGTTCCAGTTCGTGATCAACACCGCGGGGGACTACCCGGCCCTGCTGGACGTGGCCCAACGTATCAAGACACGCGCCCAGGCATCGGGCAAGTTCGCCTTCCTCGACATCGACCTGGCCTTCGACAAACCGGAAGTGGTGGTCGACATCGACCGGGCCAAAGCGGCGCAGATGGGCGTCTCGATGGACGCCCTGGGCGGCACCTTGGCCACCCTGCTGGGCGAGGGGGAAATCAACCGCTTCACCCTGGAGGGCCGCAGCTACAAGGTGATTGCCCAAGTCGAGCGGCCGTACCGCAACAACCCCGGCTGGCTCAACAACTACTACGTGAAGAACGACCAAGGCCAGTTGCTGCCACTGTCGACCCTCATCACCCTCAGCGACCGCGCCCGCCCGCGCCAGCTCAACCAGTTCCAGCAGTTGAACTCGGCCATCATCCAAGGCGTGCCCATGGTCAGCCTGGGCGAAGCATTGCAGACCGTGCAGGCCATCGCCCGCGAAGAAGCCCCGGAAGGCTTCGCCTTCGACTATGCCGGGGTGGCGCGCCAGTATGTTCAGGAAGGCAGCGCGTTGTGGGTAACCTTCGGCCTGGCGCTGGCGATCATCTTCCTGGTGCTGGCGGCGCAGTTCGAAAGCTTCCGCGATCCGCTGGTGATTCTGGTGACCGTGCCGTTGTCGATCTGCGGGGCGCTGTTGCCGCTGTTCCTGGGTATTTCCAGCATGAACATTTATACCCAGGTCGGGCTGGTGACACTGATCGGGCTGATCACCAAGCACGGTATTCTGATCGTCGAATTTGCCAACCAGTTGCGCGAAGAAAAAGGCCTGACCGTGCGTGAGGCAATCGAGGAAGCGGCCGCCATCCGCCTGCGGCCGGTACTGATGACCACGGCGGCGATGGTGTTTGGCATGGTGCCGTTGATTCTGGCGACCGGCGCAGGGGCAGTGAGCCGGTTCGATATCGGCACGGTGATTGCGACCGGGATGTCGATCGGGACGTTGTTTACCTTGTTTGTGCTGCCTTGTATCTACACCTTACTGGCGCACAAGACGGTGGCCAAGGCACCTGTGCCAGCTGACATTTCCCGGTAGGAGCAGCCTTGTGCTGCGAAGAGGCCGGTGGCAGCAGCGAAGATTGAGGGTGTTTTCACCTGCCTCTTCGCAGCACAAGGCTGCTCCTACCGGAATCGTAGTTGGCCGACGGCGCTCACAGACAAAAAAACCAGAGGCCCCGCTATGCAGGGCCTCTGGTTTTCAAGCACCACCCAGGTTCAGCCGAACGGCCGCAATCCCTGACGCATACCGAACAGGAACAGCAAAAGATCCTGGTCCGGCTTGACCTGTTCCTGCGGCTTTGCCACATGTGGCAAAGCGCACTGGTCAGCCATCTCGGCCTTGCTGAACACCGTCGGCTTCGGCTCTTCCCAGGCAGCCACCGCCACAGTGGTCACGGCCAATCCAGCCACCAGGAACAAAGCTCGAGCGATTTCTAGTTTCATTGCC
Organism: Pseudomonas sp. B21-031; assembly: GCF_024748985.1. Lineage (NCBI taxonomy): Bacteria > Pseudomonadati > Pseudomonadota > Gammaproteobacteria > Pseudomonadales > Pseudomonadaceae > Pseudomonas > Pseudomonas sp. B21-031. The sequence goes on from NZ_CP087181.1 coordinate 4,916,455, forward strand.
CTAACCCTTTGACAACGCTGCCAAACGCCATTTGGTAAAAGTAGAGCAATGTCTGCCATTCCGCATCAGTGAACGACGAGTGGCGGCGCAGCTGACGCAGGTCATTCGCCGCCGCACGTTGGCAACTGATGCGCCGCCGGCACTTCTCAAGGTCCAGCAAAGCGACTTCGACCCGGGCCTGGTCGCCCTCGCCGATCACCTTGACGAACACATGCTTGCCATACAGGCAGCCATGCTGCCAGTGCCCCAGGTGCATGCGCGCCAGGTTATCCGCCAAGTCCTTGAGCATGCGCTCATGCACCACCTGGGGATAACGCTCGCGGGCACCTTCGGCGTGCCAGGTGTCGAGCTCGACAAAGCCATCCAGCGCTTCGCTGACCAGCAGCGCGCGCCATTGATGATCGGCATCGCGCTCGGCACCACAAAAGACGATGTGCGGAACACGTACACCCAATTGCTCGAAGCTGTTGATGGCATCGAGTTCACGCAATACGGTCGGCCGGCCAAAGGGGTGCAGCAGGCTGCGGTAGATGTGCCCGACCTGGCGCTTGGCATACAGCAGTTTGCCGTTGGCATCGTTGAGGCGTTGCACGCCACTCTCGCCGCCACGCCGCTGGTTGGGTTCCTCGACCCATTCGCCCTGCTGGCGCCAGTAAAAATCGAACCGCGACTCCCCACTCTGGGCTACAGCCATCAAACACTACCCCTTACGCAATACATAGACTCGCCACATGGCATAGAACGGCAGGAAGTCCAAGCGTTCCTGGATTCTGAAACCGGCTGCCTCAAATTCTTCTTCGACCGTGTCCGCTGGTAACACGAAACGATTCTGGTAATTGTCCTGCTCGGCTTTGGCGCTGCGACGCTGTTCGAGCTTTTTCCGGCGCCAGGCTTTGAAATTGCCGTCCACCCACAGCGACAGAATCACACTATCACGGCTAACCCTTTGAAATTCCGAAAGAATTGTCTTTCTGTGGGCCGCTTCGCCGATGTGATGGAACAGCCGCATGCAGAAGATGCTGTCGACCGAATTGTCAGGAAGGTCAATGGCGAACGCAGAAGTCTGCAAGGGGCGTACCCGGGCGACCACCTCTGGCGGTTGCGCGGCACAGGCTGTCTCGATCATCGCCTCGGAGTTGTCGGCGCCGATGATCACCCGGTTGGGTTTTTCCGCCAGCAACGGCCAGAAGCGCCCAGCACCGCAGGGCAGGTCAAGTACCAGGCCCGGCTCACCGGCCAACGCCAAGGCGCGACGTGCCAACTGCTCGTCACGCTTGTGGGAAAGGCGTCGGGCCAGACCATCCTGATGCTTGAGGAAATACTCGCGCGCGTGGTCTTTGTCGTATTTCTCGGAAAATTCAAGCTTGATGGGGCTACGCATTGGGCATCTCCTGACTCCAGTGCGCTCACCTTAGGTAAGCAAGCGTTGGAATCAGGTTATGCCAATGTGAAAAAAGTGTTAGTTCTTTGGAGAGGTATTACCAAAAATTACCCGACCAACCCCGAAGGGCTGCCCTTCTCCACACTTTGGCTCAGGTCCACCTGAAAGCGGCAGCCGTGCGGCAAGGTCGAGGTCAGGGTGACGCGCCACCCCTGGTCGTCACAGATGCGCTGCACCAGCGACAGGCCCAAGCCCAGCCCTTCGCCACGCCGCTCAGCGCCGCGCACGAAGGGTTTGAACATCGCCTCGCGCTGCTCCTCGGGTATGCCCACGCCACTGTCCTCGACGCTGAACCCATTCGCTTCCAGGCTCAGGCGAATGTAACCGCTGTCGGTGTAGTGCGCGGCGTTGCGCAGCAGGTTGCCCATCACCGATTGCAGGAAGGTGGCGTTGTACAGCACCGGGCTTGCGCTGACGCGGCCGTCGAAGTACAGCGTGAGCCCCTTCTGCTCGATCGTTTCGCGCCAAACCCCAGTGAGTTCATCCGCAACCTCGCGCAAGGTCGCTTGGGAGGCCACGGCACCCTCATCGCGTTGGGCGCGGGCAAGCATCAGGAAGGTCTTGACCAATTCGCGCATTTCTTCGGTCGCCCGCGCCACCCGCTCGACCTGGCTACGTGCACGCGGGTCCAGTGCCTGGTTTTCCAGCAGCAGTTCACACGACGTGGCCAGCACCATCAGCGGGGTTCGCAGCTCGTGGCTGACGTCGCTGGTGAACAGCCGCTCGCGGGTCAAGGCGTCGCGCAAGCGGCCCAGCGTGTCGTCGAAGGCCACGGCCAATTGGCCCACTTCGTCGGCCGCGTAATCGGGTGCCAGTGGCGGTGCCAGGCCGAGTAGCTGGTCGCGGTGGCGCACTTGACGCGCCAGGCGGATCACCGGCGCCATCACCCGGCGCGCCACCAGCCAGCCCAAAATCACGGCCAGCACCAGGCTGAGCACGAAGCCGACGACCACAACAGCGAACAGCACACGCTCGCGCTCTTCGAAGTCGCTCTGGTCTTGCAGCAATACGTAGCGACGGCCATCGACGATCTCGACCATCGCGTGGTACGACAGCTGGTCGCGAAACACTTCGTGGAAGCCGCTGTTGAGGTGGCGCAAGTCTTTGGGTAACTCGAAATCGTCACGCCCGCCACTGAAGTAGAACAGCTGGTCCGGACGCGGCCGATGGCTCCAGTCACTGACGCTGTCCATGCGCAACAGGCGTTGCAGGTCGCCGCCCAGCACGGTGGAAATCAGCCGCTCTTCAACCAGGTGCACCGTGGCGACGATGCCGAAGGCAAAGGCGCCGGCCACCAGCGCGCTCATCAACGCAAAGGCGATGATGATGCGCTGGGCAAGGCTTTGCTTAAACTCCATCGCGGCCCTCGGCGAGGCGATAGCCGACGCCATGGACGGTATGCAGCAACGGTTTCTCGAACGGTTTGTCGATCACCTGGCGCAACTGGTGCACATGGCTGCGCAGGCTGTCGCTGTCAGGGCAGTCGTCGCCCCACAGGGCTTCTTCCAGTACTTCGCGTCGCAGCACGTGTGGGCTTTTCTGCATCAACACGGCAAGCAGCTTGAGGCCGACCGGGTTGAGCTTGAGCAGGCGGCCTTGGCGCGTGACTTCCAAGGTATCGAGGTCGTAGCTCAGGTCGGCGACCTGCAAGGTGCGACGCCCACCACCTTGGGCACGGCGCAGCACCGCTTCGATGCGCGCGGCCAGCTCCGACAGCGCAAACGGCTTGAGCAGGTAGTCGTCGGCACCCGAGCGGAAGCCTTGCAGGCGGTCGTCCAGCTGATCGCGGGCGGTGAGCATGATCACCGGGGTGTCACGCCGGGCGTCTTCGCGCAGGCGTTTGCACAGGGTGTAGCCATCGATGCCGGGCAGCATGATGTCGAGGACGATCAGGTCGTAGTGCTCGGTGGCCGCCAGGTGCAAGCCCGACAAGCCGTCCTGGGCGCAATCGACGGTGTAGCCTTTCATGCCGAGGTAATCGGCCAGGTTGGCAAGAATATCGCGGTTGTCTTCAACCAATAGAATGCGCATCGGGTTCTCCTGTGCGGCGCTTCGCTGTGGTGCGCGGCAGGCGCAGCTTAAGGCCAATGCCTGCACTGTGCCACCCCTGGGGAAAATTCACCGGAGTTGACAGTTTTTTCACCGATCCTTCACGGACACAGGATAGCGCCCACTCGATAATGCCCGATCTTTTTTGCGCCCTGGAGTCGTCATGCACGAACGTACCCGCCCTCGCCCGCTCAATCTCTGGCTGTACCTGGGCATTCCTCTGGTGACGGCAGTGGCCTTGATCCTGCTTGAGCTGACCTCGGTCGACATGGACGTGGCCAACCTGTTCTTCGACCCGGCTGCCGGGCAATTCATCGGCCGGCACAGCTATTTGCTGGAGAACGTACTGCATGATGGGGTCAAGCAGGTGGTGATCCTGCTGGGGCTGCTGGCCTTGCTGACCTTTGCCGTGAGTTTCTTCTGGAGGCGTTTGTTCAGTTGGCGTCGGGAGCTGGGTTGCCTGGTGTTGGCGCTGGGCTTGTCCACGGCGTTTGTGACACCGCTGAAGAAGGTCACCCAGGTGCAGTGCCCTTGGAGCCTGAGCCAGTTCGGCGGCAAGGAAACCTACAGCAAGCTGCTGGAGGCACGCCCCGCCACCGATAAGCCGGGGCTGTGCTGGCCAGGCGGGCATGCTGCGACCGGCTTCTGCCTGTTCGCGTTGTTCTTTGCGCTGCGTGATCGACGCCCGCGCCTGGCACGGGTGGCGTTGGGGGTGGCGCTGGTCGCCGGTTCGGTGCTGTCGGTCGGGCGGATGATGCAAGGGGCGCACTTCTTGTCGCACAACGTGTGGACGGCGGTGTTCTGCTGGTTGATCGGGTTGGGGTCGTATTACCTGGTTCTGTACCGGCGCGGGCGGGTTGAGGCGCCTGCTGTGGAGGCCAGTGTTGCCTGAGTGAGGGGCCGCTGTGCGGCCCATTCGCAGCACAAGGCTGCTGCTACAAAAAGCAGCACGGTGTCATGTGTAGGAGCAGCCTTGCGCTGCGAATGGGCTGCAAAGCAGCCCCAATGCTCACCACCGAAGCACAAAAAAAGCCCCGGCTCTCACGAGCCGGGGCTTTTTTATGACGCTAGGGGTAAGGCTGGCTTACATCATGCCGCCCATGCCACCCATGCCGCCCATGTCTGGCATGCCGCCGCCAGCTGGAGCTTCGCTCGGAGCATCAGCAATCATGGCTTCGGTGGTGATCATCAGACCGCCAATCGAAGCAGCAGCTTGCAGTGCCGAACGGGTTACTTTAGCTGGGTCCAGGATGCCCATCTCGATCATGTCGCCGTATTCGCCAGTAGCAGCGTTGTAACCGAAGTTACCCGAACCCTGCTTGACCTTGTCGGCCACAACGCTTGGCTCGTCGCCGGCGTTGGCAGTGATCTGACGCAGCGGGGCTTCAACAGCGCGACGCAGCAGTGCGATACCGACGTTCTGGTCTTCGTTGTCGCCTTTCAGGTCAACGATTGCGCTCAGGGCGCGAACCAGGGCAACACCACCGCCAGGCACCACGCCTTCTTCAACGGCTGCACGGGTAGCGTGCAGGGCGTCTTCAACGCGGGCTTTCTTCTCTTTCATTTCGACTTCGGTGCCAGCACCGACCTTGATCACGGCAACACCGCCAGCCAGTTTGGCCAGACGCTCTTGCAGCTTCTCACGGTCGTAGTCCGAGGAAGTCTCTTCGATCTGGGCACGGATCTGCTTGACGCGTGCTTCGATGTCACCGTCGACGCCAGCGCCGTCGATGATGGTGGTGTTTTCCTTGGACAGGATGACGCGCTTGGCGTTACCCAGGTGCTCCAGGGTAGCGGTTTCCAGGGACAGGCCGATCTCTTCGGAGATAACGGTACCGCCGGTCAGGACCGCGATGTCCTGCAGCATGGCCTTGCGGCGGTCGCCGAAGCCAGGTGCCTTGACCGCAGCAACCTTGACGATGCCGCGCATGTTATTGACGACCAGGGTAGCCAGCGCTTCGCCTTCAACGTCTTCAGCAACGATCAGCAGTGGGCGGCCGGCCTTGGCAACGGCTTCCAGCACTGGCAGCAGCTCACGGATGTTGGAGATCTTCTTGTCGACCAGCAGCAGCAGCGCGCCTTCCAGCTCGGCAACCATGGTGTCCGGCTTGTTGACGAAGTACGGCGACAGGTAGCCACGGTCGAATTGCATGCCTTCTACGACAGACAGTTCGTTTTCCAGGCCCGAGCCTTCTTCAACGGTGATCACGCCTTCTTTACCGACTTTTTCCATGGCTTCGGCGATGATTTCACCGATGGAGTTGTCGGAGTTGGCGGAGATGGTGCCTACCTGAGCAATGGCCTTGGAGTCGGCGCATGGCTTGGACAGGTTTTTCAGCTCGGCGACGACAGCGGCGGTGGCCTTGTCGATACCGCGCTTCAGGTCCATCGGGTTCATGCCGGCAGCGACGGCTTTCAGGCCTTCGTTGACGATGGCTTGAGCCAGAACGGTAGCGGTGGTGGTGCCGTCACCGGCTGCATCGTTGGCCTTGGAAGCGACTTCCTTGACCAATTGGGCGCCCATGTTTTCGAAGGCGTCTTTCAGCTCGATTTCTTTGGCAACGGAAACGCCGTCCTTGGTGATGGTCGGTGCGCCGAAGCTCTTGGCCAGGACCACGTTGCGGCCTTTCGGGCCCAGGGTCGCTTTTACTGCGTCAGCCAGAACGTTGACACCAACCAGCATTTTTTTACGGGCGGAATCGCCGAATTTTACGTCTTTAGCAGCCATGATCGTTTAATCCTTGGAATTCTTTGGAATAACGGGAAATCGGGGAAATCAGCCTTCGATAACGGCGAGAATTTCGTTCTCGGCCATTACCAGCAGGTCTTCGCCGTCGACTTTCACGGTGTTGCTGCCCGAGTAAGGGCCGAAAACCACTTTGTCACCCACTTTCACGGCCAGCGCGCGTACTTCGCCATTTTCCAGGATGCGGCCGGTGCCAACGGCGACAACTTCGCCGCGGTTTGGTTTTTCAGCGGCCGAACCCGGCAGGACGATACCGCCAGCGGTTTTCGATTCTTCTTCGCTGCGACGGATGACTACGCGGTCATGCAGAGGACGAAGCTTCATTGTCGATCTCTCCCAAATTGTGGTTTTCATCGGCCGGTATCGACACCGGCGGGTTGATGCGGTCCGGCGTTGCCGGGGGTGGCCCGCGCGGGGCGAACCACCTGAGTTATGTCTGGTGTCGCCACCAGAAACCTTGCGGTGACCCATACATGAGGCCGCCATAGGCAATTACAAGGCTTGATACGGAAAATTTTTCATCGGCGCTGAACGGAAAAAGAACAGGGGCCGCGATGCGGCCCCTGAATGTCACTTGTCGCGGCGCTCGTACTCGCCCTCGATCACGTTGGGGCGGTGGCCGGCATCACGCGGCGGCTGCGCCTGGAATGGATCATCCTGAAACGCCCGCTGGCGCATGGCCTGCTCTTCGGCACGCTGGCGCATCTTGCGCGCAGCCAGGTGACGGGTGAACGGCAACAGGCAGATCAGGCCCAGCACGTCGCTGATAAAACCTGGCAGCAGCAGCAAGCCGCCACCCACCGCCAGCATCATCCCCTGGAACATGTCCTCAGCGGGCAGTTCGCCGCGCTGCAGGCTTTCACGGGCACGCAGTGCGGTGGCCAGCCCGGCCACGCGCATCACCAGCACACCCAGTGCCGAGCCGGCGATGATCAGCAGCAGCGCTGGGAAAAACCCGATGGCCGCACTGACCTTGACGAAGACGAACAGCTCCAGCACAGGAAACAGCAGAAGCAACAGTAGAAAAGCACGCATCAAAGATTCCTCGACGGAAGAGACCTTCCAATAAGACCTCAGATGGATGCGACCGCTCCCAATTTCAACCCTCGACTTCAGCAGCAACCGGCCACTGGTCGGCGCGTGCCAGTAAAACCAACGCTTCGCGAACTTGTGTCGGCGTATTGCAAAGGCTTGGGAACGGCAGCCAGTAAATGCCCTGACCAATACGCAGGTGCATGCCTTCGCTGTCGACACCGACCATGAGCGCAGGGGCTGTGCGTGGCAGGTCGGTCAGTTCGACGTAATGGGCGATGGCATTGGCGTGATCACTGTTCATGTGTTCGATCATGCTCGCCTCGGCCTTGCCCGCGAACGGGTTGGCCAGGGTCACGTGATCAAGCCAGTGAATGGCGCCAAAGCCGCCGATGTAGCGGTGGCGTACCGGCTGCAGCACCCAGAAGTCGAAATCGTGGGCCTTGTGGTAGTTGGCCGCGTCGGGGAAGTACCGGTAGTAGCGCTCGGCAGCGGCCTCGATGGCGGTTTCATCCACCAGCTTGTGCGCTTCGGCCATCACCGTCAGGCGGCCGACCGCCTGCACATCCTCGGCCTCACGCTCACCGACCAGCAGCGAGCATTTAGGGTCTTTTTGCAGGTTGTGGGTGTGCTGGGCGATGCGGCTGATGAGGATCAGCGGGTTGCCCTGTGCATCCAGGCAATACGGCACCACGGAACCAAACGGGAAGCCGGGCATGGACTTCGAGTGGGTCGAGAGCACGCCGCGGTATTCCTTGAGCAGCAGTTCCCGGGCGGGGCGGATGGCATTGTTACTCACGAAGGGCGCTCCTGGCGGCGGACTGGATGGGTGACAAGATAAGCATTATCACCCGCCGCTGCCACTGTAGGCGCGTTACCAGGTCACGCCAAAGCCTGCCGTGTAGCGGGTCTTGTCCAGGTCGCTGTCACGCGTGCCGCTGATGATGTCCTTCTCGGCCTTGAGGTTGAGCGAGGCCCATTCGGTGACTTTGTAGCGCAGGCCAACCTCGGCATCCAGCGAGTAGTCGGCCACGTTGCCCAGCGGCTTGGCGACTTCGCCATTGGTGAACAGCTGCACGTTCTTGCCGATCAGGTAGCGGGTGTAGTCCCACTTGACCGCCGCGGCATAGAAGTTGTCCTTGGCGCCGTCCTGGTACTCGAAATCGGTACGGTTGATCAGCGAGCCCAGCGAGAACGCACCCAGCTCGTCGTCCCAGAACTGGTAGCCCGGGCCTGTACCCACGGTACGCTGGCGAGCCAGGTCCTCGATGTGGTCGCGCTTGTATTCCATGCGCCCCTGCCAGAACCACTTCTCGGTAATGAAGCGGTCGAGGGCGTACTCGGCACTCCAGTTATCGGTGGTGGTGACGTCGTCCTTGCTCTCGCGGTTGTATTCGCCCTCGGCGTTGTGCCGCCAGCGGCCATGACGTGCTGTGGTCTTGAAGCCCACGTCATAGTCGTCGGTGTCGTTCTCGGCACGCTTGTAGTCCAGGGCAACATCGACGTTGCCTTTCCAGACCAGGTCTTCGACCACCGGCTTGGGCTTCATGATCTGTTCGATACTGGCCAGGTCGACGGTCTTGGGCGCCTCGCCGTTGGCCAGGGTAACCTTGCCGTCTTCTGCAGCCTTCAGCGATTTGGCCCGCTCACCGCTGTAAGCGTCTTGCTTGACCAGCAGTTCCTGGTCGCTTTCCAGGGTCTTGACGGCTTTCCAGTCCAGCGCGATAGACCCGCCATAGGGGGTCTCCAGCAGCAGCTTGCCACCGTCGAAGACTTTGATCTTGCCACTGAGACGGTCACCGTTTTTCATCCACACGGTGTCGGCAACCGCAGGCGCGGCGCACAGGGAAGCGGCTAGCAGGCACAACAAGGATCTAGAATACATAAGCGGACTACGGGTTCGATTAGACGAAAAAAGCCGGGCATTATCCAGATACCGACAACCAGAGCAAGGACAGACCGGGAGCCTGCCATTGAGTTCAACACTCATTTACCGCCACCATTGGTCCGGTTTCATCCTCAGGCCACGGGGGCACTGATGTCCGAGGCATACGCGCACGCATTGGAAACGCCAGAGGCCCGACGAACGGCCCTGTATTCGGTACTCGGGCAAGTGCCCGAAGGCAAGGTGGTCAGCTACGGCCAACTTGCCGAGCTGGCGGGCCTTGGCCGCGCGGCACGTTGGGTTGGGCGCACCCTCGGGCAGTTACCACCCGATACTCGCCTGCCCTGGCATCGGGTGCTGGGCGCTGGCGGGCGGCTGAGCCTGGCTTTAGGCACGCCCTCAGGCGACGAACAACGGGCACGGCTGCGCGCAGAAGGCGTAAATGTGACCAATAATCGTGTGGATATGACGCGCCATGGCTGGCGCCCGATGGAGCACAGCGGTTAGAGTGCGCGCTTTGTATTCGCAAACTTGAGGCAGATGTTGGCCCATGCCCCGTAAAACCTGGCGCGCTGCGCTCGCTGCCTATGCCAGCCCGTCAACCCTGGTACTTCTGCTGCTCGGCTTTGCCGCCGGCCTGCCCTACATGCTGGTGTTCTCGACCCTTTCGGTATGGTTACGCGAAGCTGGCGTGGCCCGCGAGACCATTGGTTACGCAAGCCTGATCGGCCTGGCCTATGCCTTCAAATGGGTCTGGTCGCCGCTGCTCGACCAATGGCGCCTGCCCTTGCTCGGCGGCCTGGGGCGTCGCCGTTCGTGGCTGTTGCTGTCGCAGGCGCTGGTGGTGATCGGACTGGTCGGCATGAGCCTGTGCGACCCACAGCAGCACCTGTCGTGGCTGATCGCCCTGGCGGTTCTGGTTGCCTTCGCCTCGGCCACCCAAGACATCGCTGTCGATGCCTATCGCCTGGAGATTGCCGATGACCAGCGCCAGGCCGCCCTGGCTGCCAGCTACATGGCGGGTTACCGGGTAGCAGCCCTGCTGGCCACCGCCGGTGCGCTGTTCTTCGCCGAATGGTTTGGCTCCACCGGTTTCAGCTACCTGCACAAGGCCTGGGCCGGCACCTACATCATGTTCGCCCTGTTGATGCTGCCAGCGCTGTTCACCACCCTGGTCATGCGTGAACCTCCAGTGCCGCTGCGTACCCAGCTGTCGGCGGCGCGTTACGGCCTGGTGCACCAGTTGGCGTCGGTGTTCGTGCTGATCGTGCTGCTGGTGTCGGTGCCTGCCAGCTTCACCCAGCTGTTCAATACCGACTGGGCCAGCGTGTTCTTCGGTGACGCGACGCCCCTTGACCTACTGCTCGAAGACCGCGCCTTCCTGCGCCTGATCCTGTACGCGATGCTGACCTGGGCGTGCCTGTCGACCATGGGCCGTCGTGGCCTTGCCCCGGTGCTTACCCCGGTCAACGACTTCATTGCCCGTTACCGCTGGCAAGCGCTGCTGCTACTTGGGCTGATTGCCACCTATCGCATGTCGGACACAGTGATGGGCGTGATGGCCAACGTGTTCTACATCGACATGGGCTTCACCAAGGACCAGATCGCCAGCGTCAGCAAGATCTTCGGCCTGATCATGACCTTGGTCGGCGCCGGCGTCGGCGGCCTGTTGATCGTGCGCTTCGGCATCATGCCGATCCTGTTCATCGGTGGCGCGGCCTCGGCGGCGACCAACATCCTGTTCCTGATGCTGGCCGACATGGGCCCGAACCTGGACATGCTGGTGGTCACCATCTCGCTGGACAACTTCAGCTCCGGCATGGCCACCTCGGCGTTCGTCGCCTACCTGTCGAGCCTGACCAACCTGAAGTTCTCGGCCACCCAGTACGCGCTGCTGAGCTCGATCATGCTGTTGCTGCCACGGCTGATTGGCGGCTATTCGGGGGTTATGGTGGAGAAGTTCGGTTACCACGACTTCTTCCTGATCACCGCCCTGCTGGGCGTGCCAACGTTGATTCTGATCGCCCTGCAGTGGCGTCAGGAGGCCGGGCGCGGCAAGCCCGTGCCCGAGGAGAACCCAGCGGCCGAACGGCCCTGAACCCCACTATTTAGATGTTTCACTGTAGGAGCAGCCTTGTGCTGCGAAGAGGCCGGTAACAGCAGCGAAGATTCACTGTTCTGTCACCGGCCTCTTCGCAGCACAAGGCTGCTCCTACAGGGATTGCGCATGGCCGGCGCCGGCAAGCTACTGAGCCACCGCCCCTTCCCCAGGGCGACCACCCACCACGAACCACAACGGCCAAAGCGCCAGCGCACCCGCCACACTGGCTGCCAAGGCAAAGTGCAGCAGGCTGGCACCTGCCCCGATCATCGCCAGCAGCGCCCCACCCAGGCCCAGCAAGGCGATGGTGATCATCCCCAGCATGGCCGAGACCAGCCCCTTGCTCTGCTCGCTGGAGAACAGCGTCATGCGGTACAGCACGGCGTTGGCCACACCCAACCCCAGCGCGTACAGCGACATGCCAGCGACCACGCTGGTCACCGTCGGCCAGTACCAAGTCGCCAGCACCATCAACGACAGGCCAGCCAGGTAGGGCCACAGTGCGCCACGCACCAGGGCTGGCAGCGGGTAACGGTCGGCAATGCGGTTGATGATCAAGTTGCCCATGATCAGCCCGCCGAACACCGGCAATTGCCACAAGGCATATTCCATCGTACTCAGCCCCTCGTCATGGATGAGCAGCACCGGCGACAGGCCAATCCAGCCAATCAAAGGCAAGCCGACCAGGCCAAGGGCTGCGCTGCCGGCGACAAACCGCCGGTTGGCCAGCAACTGGCCGTAGCCGGACAACAGTGGCAGCAGGTGAATTGGGGTGAACGGCAGCCGCGAACCATCGCGCCGCTCCACACCGAGTGTTTCCGGCATCAAGCGGTACAGCAGCACCCACGCCAGCACCGCCCCGATGGCGAAGGCCACGAACAGCCAACGCCAGTCCAGCCATTGCAGCAACAAGGTCCCCACCAGCGGGCCGAGCAGCGGCGACAGCAGGGCAATGTTGGCCAGCAGGGCCATCATGCGCACCGCGTCTGCTTCGCTGAACGCCTCGTTCAGGGCCGGGTAGCTGACCGTGACCACAAAGCCCAGGCCGATGCCCTGCAACAGGCGCAGCAGGTTGAACAGGCCGATGTCATGGACCCAGAAGGTCGCCAGGCACGCCACGCCGAAAAACACACACCCTCCCAACAGCAGCGGGCGACGGCCATAGCGGTCGGCCAGGGGGCCGATCAGCCACTGCAGGACCACGCCACCGAGCAGGTACAGGTTCAGGGCATGGGGGATGTACTCGGGGCTGGCGTTCAGGTCGCCGACCACCACGGGCATGGCCGGCATGACCGCGTCGCTGGCCAGGTAAGTGAGCAATTCGAACAAGGCCAGGGTGAGGCCAAACAGCAAGGCTCGAAGGGGGGTGATGTACAGCAGTGGTTTCATGGTGAGCTTCGGGTAGAGGCAGGTGGGGTCAGGCTATATGCCAGAAGTGGCGGGGTTTAGCTGTGAACAAGTGTAATGAGGTGGAAAAGCCGGGGCCGCTGCGCGCCCCATCGCCGGCAAGCCGGCTCCCACAAAGTTAGATGACAACCTGAACCTGTAGGAGCCGGCTTGCCGGCGATGGGGCGCGCAGCGGCCCCGGCTTATTTGAACAGCAGTGTTACTGGGTAGCCGTCTCCTGCACCACACGAATCACTCGCTGCGGAAACGGAATGTCGATGCCCTCGGCCTTCAACCGGTCACGGGCATGCTCGTTGAGCATGAACATCACATCCCAATAGTCGGACGTCTTGGTCCAGATACGCAGCGACACGGTGATCGAACTGTCGCCCAGCGTCGAAATCACCGCCTGCGGTGCCGGGTCGGCCAGCACACGCGGGTCCTGCGCCAGTTCCAGCAGCACGTTGCGCGCCTTTTGCAGGTCGGCCTCGTAATCCACGCCTACGTCGAACACCACTTTGCGGGTCGGCTGGCGGTTGGTGTTGGTGATGATGCCGTTGGACAGGCTGCCGTTAGGCATGATCACCGTCTTGTTGTCACCGGTGCGCAGCACGGTGTGGAAGATCTGGATGCTGTCCACGGTGCCGCTGACACCCTGCGCTTCGATCCAGTCTCCGATGCGAAATGGGCGGAACATCAAGATCAGCACACCGCCGGCAAAGTTCGCCAGGCTACCCTGCAGCGCCAGGCCAATGGCCAGGCCGGCAGCACCAATAGCGGCAACGAAGGAGGTGGTCTCGATGCCGATCATCGACGCCACGCTGACGAACAGCAGGATCTTCAGGATGATATTGGCCAGGGTGCTGATGAACCCCTGCAATGCCAGGTCGGCATTGCGCAGGCCGACCAGCTTGCCCAGGCGCGCGCTGACCTTGTTGATGACCCACCAGCCGATGGCCAGGGTCAGCAACGCCAGGCACACGCGGCTGCCGTACTCCATGATCAACGGGACCCAGGCTTGGGATTGGCGGACCAGCTGATCGACTTCAGCGTTCAAATCCATGTTCATCTCCTGATGCCGAACGGCATGTGCACGGTAAAACTGGCCGCGGGCATTTCCGCGGCCACGGCCCCCATGGACATCATTACGCCATCGAGGTTCCTGGTGACGCTTCGATCAATCGCGGAAGTTGTTGAACTGCAGCGGCATGTCGAATTCCTTGGCGCGCAGGGCAGCGATCGCTTCTTGCAGGTCGTCGCGCTTCTTGCCGGTGACACGCACCTGCTCACCCTGGATGGAAGCCTGGACCTTGAGCTTGGCATCCTTGATGTGGGCGACGATCTTCTTCGCCAGCTCTTTGTCGATGCCTTCGCGGAACTTGGCTTCCTGTTTCATTTCTTTGCCGGACGCATAGGCATCCTTGGTTTCCAAGCATTTGACATCGATCTTGCGCTTGACCAGCGCACCGCGCAGGATCTCGATCATTGCCTCGAGCTGGAATTCGGCCTCGGCGGTCAGCAGCACGGTCTGTTCCTTGTCCTTGAACTCGAAGCTGCCCTTGCCCTTGAGGTCAAAACGGCGATCGAGTTCCTTGACGGCGTTGTCTACAGCGTTCTGCACTTCGTGCTTGTCCAGTTCCGATACCACGTCGAACGAAGGCATGGGTATTCTCCAAAAATAAAAGCGCGCTCGGCCTGAAGATGGAGCACGCTGAGTTAGATGGTTAAAATGCGGGCTCATTATAACGGGTTGCGAAACGCATATGAGCAGCACCTGGCATATTCTCGGCGCGGGTAGCCTGGGCAGCCTGTGGGCTTGCCGCCTGGCGCGCGCCGGCAAGGCGGTACGTTTGATCCTGCGCGACGAGCAGCGGCTGCAGGCCTATCAACGTGTGGGCGGCCTGACCTTGCTCGAGCAGGACACCTCCAGGCATTACGCGATCCCCGCCGAAACGGCTGACGCCCATGGCCCTATTCACCGCCTGCTGGTGGCCTGCAAGGCGTATGACGCGGCGCCGGCCATCAAGCGCCTGGCACCGCGGCTGGCCGAAGGCGCAGAGCTGGTGCTGCTGCAGAACGGCCTGGGCAGCCAGGACGAGGTCGCCGACCAGGTGCCCCATGCCCGTTGCATCTTCGCCTCCAGCACCGAAGGGGCGTTCCGCGAGGGCGATTGGCAGGTGCGCTTCGCCGGCCATGGCTTCAACTGGCTGGGTGACCCACTCAAACCCGGGATCCCGGCGTGGTTCGATGACCTGCACGACGCCGGCATCCCGGCCGAATGGACCGTGGATATCCTCACCCGGCTGTGGCGCAAGCTGGCGCTCAATTGCGCCATCAACCCGCTGACCGTACTGCATGAGTGTCGCAATGGCGGCCTGCTGGAGCACCTGGCCGAAGTGACCGCCCTGTGCGACGAGCTGGCTGAGCTGCTGCGCCGCTGTGGCCAACCCCAGGCTGCCGAGGACCTGGACGAAGAAGTGCAACGGGTGATCCTCGCCACTGCCGCCAACTACTCTTCCATGTACCAGGACGTGCGCGCGGGCCGACGTACCGAGGTCCATTACCTGCTCGGCCATGTGTGTCGCGCTGCCGAGCGGCATGGCGTGGCGTTGCCGGAACTGGAACGCCTGCACCAGCGACTGGTCGATAACCTGCAGGCACGCGGCTTGCCCAGCGCCTGACGCTGGCCCTTTCAACCGGATACGGACACTGCCTTGCCCATGACCCTGCGCCAACGCCTGGAAAACCTCCCGGTCGGGCAAAAGCTGCTGGCGGCCCTGCTGGTGCTGCTGGTGACCATTCTGCTGGTGGCCAACCTGACCTTCATCAGCGCCGCCTACTGGATCACCCAGGAGAGCATGGCGCCCCAGGCGCTGCAGACCATCGGCCGGCTGATCGCCAACCCACAGCTGTCGGCACGTGCCGGCGACAGCGCAGACAGTGCCAATGCACTGCTCAAGGAGCTGGACAGCTACATGCCACTGCGCGCCGCCGCCGTCTATGGCGGTGATGGCCGCATGCTGGCGCAGCTGCAGCACGGCGAACCGCTGGCGTTGCCCAAGCGCTTTCGCAACATCGACGGCTGGCGCCTGATGGAATTTCGCAGCACGCAGTTGATTCGCATACCCCGCGACGCCAACCCACCTGCCCACTTGCTGCTGGTGGCCAGCAGCGAACTGCCGACCGCCTTCTACACGGGTACGCTCAGCGCCAGCCTGGGCATCCTGGTGTTCAGCATCCTGCTGTGGATCGTCGTTGCGCGGCAGATCAAGCGCCTGATCACACAGCCGATCAACCAGCTCGAAGAGCTCAGCCGCCAGGTCACCCGCGAAGAAAGCTACGCCCTGCGTGCCCGCCGCGGCAACGATGACGAAATCGGCAGCCTCGCCGAAGCGTTCAACACCATGCTCTCGCGCATCGAGGCCCGCGAGCAGCAGCTCAAGCGCACCCGCGACGAATTCCAGACCGCCTATGACCAGGCCCAGGGCCTGGCCGAAGAAACCCGCCACACCAACCGCAAGCTGGAGCTGGAAGTTCAGGTGCGCAGCAAAATCGAGAAAAAACTCACAGGCTTCCAGAACTACCTCAACAGCATCATCGACTCCATGCCCTCGGCGCTGATCGCCCTCGACGAGCAGCTCTACGTCACCCAGTGGAACCACGAGGCCACGGTGCTCTCCGGAACGCCCCTGGACGAAGCGCTGAACCAGCCGATCTTCATCGCCTTCGAGCCGCTCAAACCGTTTTTACCGCAGCTCAAGGAAACCGTAGAGAAACACCGGGTGGCGAAAATCGAGCGGGTGACCTGGCCCAAAGGCGAGGACCTGCGCCACTACGCCCTGACGTTCTATCCGCTGATGGGCGGCGGCGGCCGCGGGGTGGTGATCCGCATCGACGACATTACCCAGCGCCTGTCACTGGAAGAAATGATGGTGCAATCGGAAAAGATGCTCTCGGTGGGCGGCCTGGCCGCGGGCATGGCGCACGAGATCAACAACCCGCTGGGGGCGATTCTGCATAACGTGCAGAATATCCGTCGGCGCCTGTCCCCGGAGTTGCCGCGCAACCAGGAGCAGGCCGAAGAGCTGGGCATCGACCTGCCCACCGTCAACCGTTACCTCGAAAGCCGCGAAGTGCCGCAACTGCTCGACGGCATTCAACAGGCCGGCGCCCGGGCGGCCAAAATCGTCACCCACATGCTCAGTTTCAGCCGCCGCAGCAACCGCCAGTTGGCACCTTGCGACCTGCCAGCGCTGATCGACCAGGCTGTGGAAATCGCCAGCAACGACTTCGACCTCACCATTGGCTTTGACTTCAAGGGCCAGGCCATTGTCCGCCAGTTCGACCCTAACCTTGGGCCAGTGCCCTGTACCGCCAACGAGCTGGAACAAGTGCTGCTCAACCTGCTAAAAAATGCCGCCCAGGCCATCCACCTGCGCCCGCAACCCAGCGAGCCCGGGCGCATCACCCTGCGCACTCGGCTCAACCCGCCCTGGGCCGAAATTCAGGTTGAGGACAACGGCGTGGGCATGCCTGAAGCGGTGCGCAAGCGCACCTTCGAGCCGTTCTTCACCACCAAGGAGATCGGCCAGGGCACAGGCCTTGGCCTTTCGGTTTCGTATTTCATCATCACCAACAACCACAAGGGGCAGATGGAGGTGCAGTCCACGCCCGGCCAGGGCACCTGCTTCACCTTGCGCCTGCCCCTCGGCCAGCCGGCAGCGACGGCACCAAACACCACGGAGGCATGACATGGGCTACCGCCTGTCGAAGATCTACACCCGCACTGGCGACAAAGGCGAAACCGGCCTGGGCGACGGCCGCCGGGTGCCCAAGGACCACCCGCGTATCGAGGCCATCGGCGAGGTGGATAGCCTCAACAGCCAGTTAGGGGTGCTGCTCGCCGGCCTGGCTGAGCAGGGGCTGGACGAAGTGAGCGAAGTGCTTGCGCCCTGTCAGCACCGCTTGTTCGACCTCGGCGGCGAGCTGGCAATGCCCAGTTACCAGGCGTTGAACCTGGCCGAGGTGGAGCGGCTGGAAGCAGCAATCGACGTGTGGAACGAAGAGCTAGGGCCGTTGAAGAATTTCATCCTGCCCAGTGGTTCGGCGTTGGTGGCGCAGACGCATGTGTGCCGGTGCCTGGCGCGCAGTGCGGAGCGGCGGTGTCAGCAGTTGAATGCGCTGGAGACGCTGGAGGGTGCTGGGTTGGCGTATATCAACCGGCTGTCGGATCTGTTGTTTGTGGCGGCGCGGATCATTGGGCGGCGGCAGGGGGTTGCCGAGGTGCTGTGGCAGCCTGCGCCGAAGCCTGAATGCTGAGAGTGCTGGGGCTGCTACGCAGCCCCAATCACAAGCGACTCAGAGCTCAGGCCAGAACGCCCGAATCCCGGCCACACCCTGCGCGCCCGCCTCCCAAGCCCGCTCACGATCACCCGGCCCTACCCCACCCAGCAAGAACACTGGCCGGCTGAAACCTGCAATCGCCCGCTGCGCCGCTTCCCACCCCAAAGGCACCGCTTCAGGATGCGTCTGGGTCGCCTGCACCGGCGACAAGGTGACAAAATCGACCCCCATCTGCTCGGCCAATGCCAGCTCTTCGGCACTGTGGCAGGACGCCGCCAACCAGCGGTGCTCAGGGAACGGTCGCCCCTTGGCGGCATACTTGCGCAACTGCGCAGCCGTCAGGTGCCAACCAGCCGACGGGAAGTCACCCAGCCACTCCAGCGGCCCTTTGAGCATCAATTGGGCCTTGCCACCGCACAGGCCGACCGCATCCACCGCCACATCGCGATACTTGGGGTCGTACATGTCCGGCGCTCGCAGCTGGATCAGCCGGGTGCCGTTGGCCACGGCCTTCTGGATGCCCTTGAGCATCTGCGGCACTTCCAGGCCCTCCGGCGTGATCAGGTACTGATCCGGCAGCCGTGCAGCGGCGACAATCGGCCTGTTCGCGGCAGGGAAGTCGTACTGCGCGAGGTCGCGCGGCGCCACCCACTCCAAAGGCTGGCCCTCGGCGCCATGGGGTTCACCGGTGAACGCTTCGACAACGCGAACGTCCAGCAGCACCTGTTTGTCCGGGTAGTCATGGCTGACCTTGATCAGCGCCCGCGACCGGGTCACGTCGATACCCAATTCCTCGCGCAGCTCACGGGCCAGCGCCGCTTCGACGCTTTCGCCCTCTTCCACCTTGCCACCCGGGAACTCCCAAAGGCCGCCCTGGTGCTGGGTATCTGCCCGCCGCGCAATCAGAATGCGGCCATCGGCACCGCGGATCACCGCTGCTGCTACATGAATGCGTTTCACCCTTCGCGCTCCGCCAGGCCAGCCTGCTGCCAGGCTTTGAACGCCGGCCACTGGTAAATAGTCTCGATGTAAGCCGCCGCCTCTGCCGGGACTTCGACGCGGTAGCTGCGCAAGCGCACGGCCACCGGGGCGAAGTAGGCATCGACCAGGGTCGGCTTGCCGAACAGGAACGGGCCCGTGTCCTTGGCGACCAGGCGGCATTCGGACCACAGCGCGACGATACGGTCGATGTCGATCTGCACCTCCAGCGGCACAGACTCCAGGGCCTGGTCACGGGACAGGTCGAACGGCATCGCCCCGCGCAGGGCGAAGAAGCCGCTGTGCATCTGCGCGCAGGCCGAACGGGCTTGGGCACGGGCGGCCACGTCGGCAGGCCACAGCTGCGCTTCAGGGTGGCGTTCGTTGAGGTATTCGGCGATGGCCAGGGAGTCGGCGATCACGCCATGCTCGGTCTTGAGCAGCGGCACTTTGCCGGTGGCGGAGTAGGCGAGAAGGCGCTGACGGGTGTCGGGCTGGTTGAGTTTGATCAGGGTTTCTTCGTAGGGAACGCCGGCCAGCTCGAGGGCCAGGGCGCCGCGTAGCGACCAGGAAGAATACAGCTTGTCGCCGATGATCAGGTGATAGCTCATGGTTCGGCTCCATTTGTCGGTGTTTGGGGCTGCTTCGCAGCCCTTCGCGACGCAAGGTCGCTCCTACAGGTACAGCGCAGACCGGTGTAGGAGCGGCCTTGTGCCGCGAAGGGCCGCAAAGCGGCCCCAATTGAATCACGTGCGGTATTCGGCGTTGATCTTCACGTACTCGTGGGACAGGTCGGTGGTCCAGATGGTTTCGCTGCACGCACCACGGCCCAGTTCGATGCGGATGGTGATCTCTTCCTGGGCCATGACCGCAGAGCCTTGCGCCTCGGTGTAGCTCGGGCTGCGCCCGCCTTGGCTGGCAATGCAGACGTTGTCCAGGTACACATCGATCAGGCTGACATCCAGCTCCGGCACGCCCGCACGGCCGACGGCGGCCAGGATGCGGCCCCAGTTGGGGTCAGAGGCGAACAGTGCGGTCTTGATCAGCGGCGAGTGAGCGACGGCGTAACCGACGTCCAGGCATTCCTGGTGATTACCACCCCCGTTGACCTGCACCGTGACGAACTTGGTAGCGCCTTCGCCATCACGGACGATGGCCTGGGCCACCTCCATGCACACGTCGAACACCGCCTTTTTCAGGGCTTCGAACAGCGCGCCGCTGGCTTCGGTGACTTCTGGCAGGTTGGCCTTGCCGGTGGCGATCAGCATGCAGCAGTCGTTGGTCGAGGTGTCGCCATCGATGGTGATGCGGTTGAACGACTTGTTGGCGCCGTCGAGCATCAGGTCCTTGAGCACTTTGGGTGCGACCTTGGCGTCAGTGGCGATGTAGCCGAGCATGGTGGCCATGTTCGGGCGGATCATGCCGGCGCCTTTGCTGATGCCGGTCACGGTCACGGTCACACCATCGTGCTCGAACTGGCGGCTGGCACCCTTGGGCAGGGTGTCGGTGGTCATGATGCCGGTGGCGGCTTCAGCCCAGTTGTTTTCCGACAGGTTGTCCAGGGCAGCCTGCAGGGCGCCTTCGATCTTCTCGACCGGCAGCGGCTCGCCGATTACACCGGTGGAGAACGGCAGTACCGACTCGGCCGGCACGCCGGTCAGCTCAGCGAGCTTGGCGCAGGTGCGCTCGGCAGCGGCCAGGCCCGGAGCACCGGTACCGGCGTTGGCGTTGCCGGTGTTGGTCAGCAGGTAACGCACAGCGCCCTGAACACGCTGCTTGGAGAGGATCACCGGTGCTGCGCAGAAGGCGTTGAGGGTGAACACGCCAGCAACGCTGGAGCCTTCGGCACAGCGCATGACCACCACATCCTTGCGCCCAGGGCGCTTGATGCCGGCAGAAGCGATGCCGAGTTCAAAACCCGGAACCGGGTGCAGGGTGGGCAAAGGACCAAGACCAACAGCCATTAGAGCGCTCCTAGAAAAACGGTGAAATGATGATGGAAGAGCGGGGCCGCTTCGCGACCCATTCGCGGCACAAGGCCGCTCCCACAGGGCCTGCGCAGCCTTCTGAGCCGGTGCGGTCCCTGTGGGAGCGGCCTTGTGCCGCGAATGGGCCGCACAGCGGCCCCGTTTGTCACGTTACTGCGACTGGGTCAGATCACTCGATCTGCCCGTGGCAATGCTTGAACTTCTTGCCCGAACCGCACCAGCATGGCTCGTTACGGCCCAGCTTCTGGTCGTTGCGCACCGGTGCTGCGGCCACGGCCACTTCGGCGCCCTCCTCGTTCAGCGCTTCGCTTTCAAGGCCTGGCGCGGCAGCATGCTGGAACTGCATGCGGCTGGCCAGCTCTTCGGCTTCGCGGCGCAGGCGGGCTTCCTCTTCGATCGGGTCTTCGCGGCGTACCTGAACGTGCGACAGCACGCGGATGGTGTCGCGCTTGATTGACTCGAGCAGCTCCTGGAACAAGGTGAACGACTCGCGCTTGTACTCCTGCTTCGGGTTCTTCTGCGCATAACCGCGCAGGTGAATGCCGTGGCGCAGGTGGTCCATGGTCGACAGGTGGTCTTTCCACAGGTCGTCCAGCACGCGCAGCAGAATCTGCTTCTCGAAGGTGCGCAGGGCGTCGATGCCGGCCTGGTCTTCCTTCTCGGTGTAGGCGCTGGTGATCTCGCTCAGCAGCTTCTCGCGCAGGGTTTCTTCGTAGAGGTGGTCGTCCTCGTCGAGCCATTGCTGGATCGGCAGCTTCATGGCGAAATCGCTCGCCAGCGAGGCTTCCAGGCCGGCCACGTCCCACTGCTCGGGCAGCGATTGCGGCGGAATGTGCTGGCTGATGATAGCGTCCAGCACTTCCTTGCGGAACTCGGCGATGGTGTCGCCAATGTTCTCGGCCGCCAGCAGGCTGTTGCGCATGTGGTAGATCACCTTGCGCTGCTCGTTGGCCACGTCATCGTATTCAAGCAACTGCTTACGGATGTCGAAGTTACGGCCTTCGACCTTGCGCTGGGCTTTTTCGATGGCGTTGGTGACCATGCGATGCTCGATCGCCTCGCCAGACTGCATACCCAGCGCCTTCATGAAGTTCTTCACCCGGTCAGAGGCGAAGATGCGCATCAGGCTGTCTTCGAGCGACAGGTAGAAGCGGCTGGAGCCCGGGTCACCCTGACGGCCGGAACGACCACGCAGCTGGTTGTCGATACGGCGCGATTCGTGACGCTCGGAAGCGATCACGTGCAGGCCACCCGACTCGATCACCTGCTGGTGACGCTTCTGCCAGTCGGCCTTGATCTGAGCGATCTGCTCAGGGGTCGGGTTGTCCAGGACGGCCACTTCGGCCTCCCAGTTACCGCCCAGCAGAATGTCGGTACCACGGCCGGCCATGTTGGTGGCGATGGTCAACGCGCCTGGCGCACCGGCCTGGGCGATGATCTCGGCTTCCTTCTCGTGGTACTTGGCGTTGAGGACCTTGTGCTCGATACCTTCCTTCAGCAGAAGGTTGGACATGTGCTCGGAGGTCTCGATGGTGGCGGTACCCACCAGCACCGGACGGCCCTGGGTCATGCTCTCTTTGATGTCGGCAATGATCGCGGCGTATTTCTCGTCGGCGGTCAGGTACACCAGGTCGTTGAAGTCCTTACGCGCCAGCGGCTTGTTCGGCGGGATCACCATCACGTTCAGGCCGTAGATCGACTGGAACTCGAACGCTTCGGTGTCGGCGGTACCGGTCATGCCGGACAGCTTGGTGTAAAGACGGAAGTAGTTCTGGAAGGTGGTCGACGCCAGGGTCTGGCTCTCGGCCTGAATGTTCAGGTTCTCTTTGGCCTCGATGGCCTGGTGCAGGCCTTCGGACAGGCGACGGCCAGGCATGGTACGGCCGGTGTGCTCGTCGATCAGCAGGACTTGGCCGTCCTGGACGATGTACTCGACGTTGCGGTGGAACAGTTTGTGCGCGCGCAGGCCGGCGTAGACGTGGGTCAGCAGGCCCAGGTTGTGCGCCGAGTAGAGGCTCTCGCCTTCGGCCAGCAGGCCAGCCTGGGTGAGCATCTCTTCGATGAACTGGTGACCGGCTTCGTTGAGCTCGACCTGGCGGCTCTTCTCATCGATGGTGAAGTGGCCTTCCTGGGTGACCTGGCCTTCGACTTCTTCGATGTGCTGGGTCAGGCGCGGGATCAGGCGGTTGATCTCGATGTACAGCTTGGAGCTGTCCTCGGCCTGGCCAGAGATGATCAGCGGGGTACGGGCTTCGTCGATGAGGATCGAGTCGACTTCGTCGATCACCGAGAAGTTGAGTTCACGCTGGAACTTCTCTTCCTGGCTGAACGCCATGTTGTCGCGCAGGTAGTCGAAACCGAATTCGTTGTTGGTGCCGTAGGTGATGTCGGAGGCGTAGGCAGCGCGCTTTTCTTCCGGCGGCTGGAAGGCCGAGACGATGCCCACGGACAGGCCGAGGAATTCGTACAGCGGGCGCATCCAGTTGGCGTCACGGCGGGCCAGGTAGTCGTTGACGGTGACCACGTGCACGCCTTTGCCGGACAATGCGTTGAGGTAGACGGCCAGGGTACCGACCAAGGTCTTGCCTTCACCGGTGCGCATTTCTGCGATCATGCCCTCGTGCAGGGTCATGCCGCCGATCAGCTGCACGTCGAAGTGGCGCATGCCCATGACGCGCTTGCCGGCCTCACGGGCGACGGCGAAGGCTTCGGGCAGCAATTGGTCCAGTGTCTCGCCTTTGGCCAAGCGCTCCTTGAACTCTGCGGTCTTGCCCCGCAGTTGCTCATCGGAGAGGGCCACCATCTTCTCTTCGAAGGCATTGACGATAGTCACCGTCTTGAGCATGCGTTTGACTTCACGCTCATTCTTGCTTCCAAAAAGTTTCTTTAACAAAGGCGCAAACATATCGGCAGGATCTTCCACACGTAGGGATGGAGGGCGGCCCCATGAGTCGCCCGTGCAGCCCTGAGGCCGCATGCGAACGAGCATTCTACCCGGAAACGATGGTGAGGAAAGTGGTGGATTTCCACGATGCTGATACAGCGTTTTGGCAGGGGCGTTTCTTAGATAGGGTCATTTTCCCTGAGTTCAAGGCTCAGCAAGATGAAACGTATCGAGAATGAGTCTTACCTTGTGTGGTCTGTACCGGCGAAGAGGCCGGTGCAGGCAACAGAGGTGTTAAACTGCCGCTCTTGTAACCTCCTGCGACCACCATGGCCTACAAACCCTCCCCTGCCCAGCTACCGTCCGCCCTGCTGCGCCAGGTGCGCCCGCTGCGCCTGCTGCTGAACCAGGCCGAACGCCTGGAACACCTGCAGCGCTTGCTGGAAAGCCAACTGCAACCGGCTGCCCGCGAACACTGCCACGTGGCATCGTGGCGTGATGGCGTATTGTTGCTGGTGGTTACCGACGGCCATTGGGCTACTCGCTTGCGCTATCAGCAAAAGCGCCTCATGCGCGAATTGCAGGCCATGGAAGCGTTCGGCAACCTGCGGCGTATCTTGTACAAGGTGCAACCGCCATTGGTGCCTGCCAAGCGTGGCGGGCATGCTGCGGCGCTGTCGAGCAATGCCGCCGAAAGCCTTCGCGATACCGCCGAGGGGATTGCCGACCCGAAATTGCGCGCTGCCCTGGAACGCCTTGCCAGCCACGCCCGGGATAAAGGCTGAAATAAAAAAGGCCACCCGAAGGTGGCCTTAATGAACTAGAGAGTGTTCGAACTTACACGGCCGCAACAGGGCGCATGTACGAGATCGGTGCCGTGCTGGCATCTTCGAAAGTGACCACTTCCCAGGCATCGGTTTCAGCAATGAGCTTGCGCAACAGTTGGTTGTTCAGCGCGTGCCCGGACTTGTAGCCCTTGAACTCGCCGATCAGGCTGTTGCCCAGCAGGTAGAGGTCACCGATGGCGTCGAGAATCTTGTGCTTCACGAATTCGTCTTCATAGCGAAGGCCGTCTTCGTTCAACACGCCTGTCTCGTCTACCACGATGGCGTTTTCCACACTGCCGCCCAACGCAAGGTTATGCTTGCGCAGGTACTCGATGTCCCGCATGAAACCGAAGGTGCGGGCACGGCTGACTTCTTTCACGAACGACGTGCTGGAAAAATCGACACTGGCGCTCTGGGTCCGGCCGCTGACGACCGGGTGATCGAAGTCGATCTCGAAGCTCACCTTGAACCCGTCGAAAGGCAGGAAGGTAGCGCGCTTGTCGCCCTCCTCCACTGTCACTTCGCGCAGGATGCGGATGAACTTCTTGGCTGCGTCCTGTTCTTCCAGGCCGGCAGACTGAATCAGGAATACAAAGGGTCCGGCGCTGCCATCCATGATCGGCACTTCCGAGGCGGAGAGCTCGACGTAGGCGTTATCGATGCCCAGGCCCGCCATGGCGGAGAGCAGGTGCTCGACCGTATCGACCTTGACGTCACCGTTGACCAACGTCGTCGACATGGTTGTCTCGCCAACGTTGGCCGCACGCGCTGCGATTTCGACCACAGGGTCGAGATCAGCGCGGCGGAAGACGATGCCGGTGTCAACAGGTGCAGGCTTGAGGGTCAGGTATACCTTCTCCCCGGAGTGCAGACCGACACCTGTGGCACGGATGGTATTCTTCAGGGTGCGTTGTTTAATCATGGCATTGGCCGCTTCAGCGCAAATTGCGAACAGGTATCAACAAAGGCTGGGGATGATAACAGACCCGACCTTTGCTGAATACCAATCACCTTTATACCCCTGATAAATTCCATTAATCAGCCTGACGACGCAGGAAAGCCGGGATATCAAGGTAGTCCAGGTCATCCTGAGGGTTGAGTTTAGCTGCCGCGGCGGCGCCTGCATGGGCCTGGTTGCGCATTACAGTCGGGCGCTCCAGGTCACGGTAGTTGACCGCAGGCTGCTCCTGGCGAACCGGTGCCGGGTTGGAAGCCTCGTACGCCTGTTGAGCGGTCTGCAGGGTGTTGTCCACCACTTTGACCGGCTTCTCGATGCGTGCGCCCAGGCCAGTGGCGACCACGGTGACGTGCAGCTCATCGCGCATGTCTGGGTCGATCACGGTGCCGACCTTGACCATCGCGTGGTCAGAGGCGAAGGCTTCGATGATGCTACCTACGTCGGAGTACTCACCCAGCGACAGGTCAGGGCCGGCGGTGATGTTCACCAGGATGCCGCGGGCGCCCTGCAGGTTGACGTCTTCGAGCAACGGGTTGCGGATCGCCGCCTCAGTGGCTTCACGCGCACGGTTCGGGCCGCTGGCGCAGCCAGTACCCATCATCGCCATGCCCATCTCACCCATCACGGTACGCACGTCGGCGAAGTCGACGTTGATCATGCCAGGGCGCTTGATGATGTCAGAGATACCGCGCACGGCACCGGCGAGCACGTCGTCAGCCTTGGCAAAGGCGGACAGCAGGCTGGCATCCTTGCCCAGGATGGTCAGCAGCTTCTCGTTGGGGATGGTGATCAGCGAGTCGACGCTCTCGGCCAGCATACGGATGCCTTCATCGGCGATCTGCATACGTTTGCGACCTTCGAACGGGAACGGGCGGGTCACCACGGCGACGGTGAGGATGCCCATTTCCTTCGCCACTTCGGCGATGATCGGGGCTGCACCGGTACCGGTACCGCCACCCATGCCGGTGGTGATGAACACCATGTTGGTGCCCTGCAGCACCTCGGCGATGCGCTCACGGTCTTCCAGCGCGGCCTGACGGCCGACTTCTGGATTGGCACCTGCACCCAGGCCTTTGGTCACGCCAGTGCCCAATTGCAGGATGGTGCGCGCGCCGATGTTTTTCAGCGCCTGAGCATCCGTGTTGGCGCAGATGAATTCCACGCCTTCGATGCTGCTCTTGACCATGTGGTTGACGGCGTTGCCGCCACCACCGCCAACGCCGATCACTTTAATGACCGGACTTTGCGGGACGTTGTCTACGAGCTCGAACATTTTCCCTCTCCTTACAGTTCTCTAGTTGTTGCGCCTACCACTACTGCTTTGAAACTTAGAAATTGCCCTGGACCCACCGCTTGAAGCGCTCAAGCACTGGGGCCTTCGGTTCATCGCCATAGCTGTTGCTGCTGCTGTTGCTGTTACCGGTCAGGACCATGTCCTCGGACTGCTTCAGCAGGCCGTAGGTGAGCAGGCCCACACCGGTGGAATAGATCGGGTTGCGCACCACGTCGCTCAGCCCCCGAACGCTGTGCGGTACGCCCAGGCGTACCGGCATGTGGAAGATTTCCTCGGCCAGTTCAACGGCGCCTTCCATCTTCGCGGTGCCGCCGGTCAGGACGATGCCGGCCGGTACCAGGTCTTCGTAGCCGCTACGGCGCAGTTCGGCCTGGATCAGGGTGAACAGTTCGTCGTAACGCGGCTCCACCACCTCAGCCAGGGCCTGGCGCGACAGCTCGCGCGGTGGGCGATCACCCACGCTCGGCACCTTGATGGTTTCGCCGGCGCCGGCCAGCTTGGCCAGGGCGCAGGCGTAGCGGATCTTGATTTCTTCGGCGTACTGGGTCGGGGTCCGCAGGGCCATGGCGATGTCGTTGGTCACCTGGTCGCCAGCAATCGGGATGACCGCGGTGTGGCGGATCGCGCCTTCGGTGAAGATGGCGATGTCGGTGGTACCGCCACCGATGTCAACCAGGCACACGCCGAGCTCTTTTTCGTCGTCGGTCAGCACCGAGTAGGCCGAAGCCAGCTGCTCGAGGATGATGTCGTCGATTTCCAGGCCGCAGCGGCGTACGCACTTCTCGATGTTCTGCGCCGCATTGACCGCACAGGTGACCACGTGGACCTTGGCTTCAAGACGCACGCCGGACATGCCCAGCGGCTCGCGCACGCCTTCCTGGTTGTCGATCACGTAGTCCTGCGGCAGGGTGTGCAGCACACGCTGATCGGCCGGGATGGCCACGGCCTGGGCGGCGTCGAGCACGCGCTCGAGGTCGGCAACGCTGACCTCACGGTCGCGAATGGCGACAATGCCGTGGGAGTTCAGGCTGCGGATATGGTTGCCCGCCACGCCGACGAAGGCCGAGTGGATGCGACAGCCCGCCATCAGCTGCGCTTCTTCCACCGCGCGCTGGATCGACTGCACGGTCGACTCGATATTCACCACCACGCCCTTCTTCAGGCCGCGGGACGGATGGGTACCGATCCCGACGATCTCCAGGGTGCCGTCTTCGCCCACTTCGCCGACCAGCGCCACCACCTTGGAGGTGCCAATGTCCAGCCCGACGATCATTTTGCCGCTATGCGCGTTTGCCATGGTCCTGCCTCTCTCTAATTCTTCGCAACGGCGGGTTGGGCCGTCGTCGGTGCAATCGGTTCCCGCCAACCAACGGCAAGTCCGTTGGCGTATCGCAGATCGATGCGGGCGATGTTGGTGATCTGCTCTTTAAGCGTCTTGTCGTAAATGGCAATGAAACGGCGCATCTTCTCCACCAGATGGTCGCGCCCCAGCAGCAGTTCGATGCCTGGCCCGGTGCTGCCCGCACCGGTGGTCAGGAACCAGCTGCCTCGCTCGCGCAGTTCCAGGCGAGCGATGGAAAAGCCCATGGGGCGCAGCATCTGGCTCAATACCTGATACTGCTGCATGACTTGTTGCTGAGCACGCTGCGGCCCGAACAGCTGCGGCAGGTGCTCATAGTTGGCCAGCTCACGCGGGGTAAAGGCCTGGCCCTGGTTATTGAGCAAGGCTTCGTCACCCCAGCGTGCCACTGGCAGCTGTTCTTCCAGGCGGATCACCACCTCGTCCGGCCACACGCGCCGGACCTCAGCGTGGGCGATCCATGGCATCTGCTCGAGCTCTGCACGCATCGCCGGCAGGTCGACACTGAAGAAGCTCGCTGCCATGAACGGGGCGATCCGCTGCTGCACCGCCTGCTGGCTGATGTAGCTGAGGTCGCCCTGCACCGCGATCTTGGTGATCGGCCGGTCGGCGTAGGGCATCAGGCGAATGGCGCCTTCATAGGCGCCGAAGCCTGCTGCCACCAGCAGCACCGGCCAAAGCAGGCGCTTGAGTCCACTGAAGTTGGCCTTGGGCAGGCGCGCCGACATGGGCTCTTTGGCCACCATTCGACTGGCACCGCGCGGCACCGGCTTGTTACGGCCGGTGGCGGGTTGCTGATGACGTAACATCGCGCCTTGCATGGCTGTTAACCTCGCGTCTCGACGCTGGCGGCCAGGATTGCCAGCACCAGTTGCTGGAAGTCCAGGCCGGCCGCGCGGGCCGCCATGGGCACCAGGCTATGATCAGTCATGCCGGGTGCGGTGTTGACTTCGAGCAGCCAGAACCGGCCCTGCTCGTCCTGCATCACATCCAACCGCCCCCAGCCTTCGATGCCAATGGCATCGCAGGCGCGCGCGGTCAGGTCGATGAGTTCCTGTTCCTTGACGCTGTCCAGGCCGCACGGGATGCGGTACTGGGTATCGTTGGCGATGTACTTGGCGTCGTAGTCGTAGAACACGTGTGGCGTACCCAGGGCGATCGGCGGCAGCACCTGGCCGCGCAAGACCGCGATGGTGAACTCCGGCCCGTGGATCCACTGCTCCACCAGTACCTGGGAATCGTATTTGGCGGCGTCCTGCCAGGCGGCGACCAGTTCCTGCTCGCTGTTCACCTTGGCCATGCCGATGCTAGAGCCTTCATGGGCGGGTTTGACGATAAGCGGGAAGCCCAGTTCCGTACTGGCCTTCAAACAATCGCTTTCGCTGGCCAATACCGCGTGGCGCGGGGTCGGAATGCCCAGGCTCTGCCACACCTGTTTGGTGCGCAGTTTGTCCATGGCCAGGGCCGACGCGAGGATGCCGCTGCCGGTGTAAGGGATGCCCAGGCACTCGAGCAGGCCTTGCATGCTGCCGTCTTCACCGCCACGGCCGTGGAGGATGATGAAGGCGCGGTCGATCTTCTCGCGTTGCAGGCGGTCGAGCAGGTCGTCGCCCACATCGATGGCAACCACGTCGACACCGGCGCGGGTCAAGGCGTCGATCACGGCGGCGCCGGACTTGAGCGAGACTTCACGCTCGGCACTCTTGCCGCCGTACAGCACAGCGACGCGGCCGAACGCCTTGACGTCCAGGGTCGAGTGCAGCTTGTCGTAGGCGCTGGTCATTTCGACTTCTCCTGCTTGGCGCCAGCGAACAGCGGGCTTTTCATCAATTGCGGGGCCAGGCCACCGACATCACCGGCACCCTGGCACAGCAGGATGTCGCCGGCACGCAGCAGCGGCTGGACCAGTGGCGCAAGCTCGGCGCCACGTTCGATGTAGATCGGGTCGAGCTTGCCGCGCTGGCGGATGCTGTGGCACAGCTGACGGCTGTCCGCACCCGGGATCGGCTCTTCACCGGCCGGATAGACTTCCATCAGCAGCAGCACGTTGGCGTCGCCCAGCACTTGTACGAAGTCGTCGTACAGGTCGCGGGTGCGGCTGTAACGGTGCGGCTGGTAGACAATCACCAGGCGGCGGCTTGGCCAGCCCCCGCGCACGGCCTTGATCACTGCAGCCACTTCAGTCGGGTGGTGACCGTAATCGTCGACCAGCATCACGCTGCCGCCGTCGACCGGCAGCTCGCCATAGACCTGGAAGCGTCGGCCGACGCCCTGGAAGCCGGACAGCCCCTGGACAATAGCCTCGTCGCTGATGCCTTCGTCAGAGGCGATGGCAATGGTTGCCAGGGCGTTGAGCACGTTGTGGTTGCCGGGCATGTTCACCGACACCTCCAGCGGCTCGCAGTCGCGGCGCAGCACGGTGAAGTGCGTCTGCATGCCCTGTTGGCGCACATTGATGGCGCGGATGTCGGCCTCTTCGCTGAAGCCGTAGGTGACCGTCGGGCGTTTGACCTGCGGCAGGATCTCGCGCACCACCGGGTCGTCCAGGCACATCACTGCCAGCCCATAGAACGGCAGGTTGTGCAGGAACTCGACGAAGGTTTTCTTCAGTTTGTTGAAGTCACCCTCGTAGGTGGCCATGTGGTCGGCGTCGATGTTGGTGACCACGGCGACCATCGGTTGCAGGTGCAGGAAGCTGGCGTCGCTCTCATCCGCTTCGGCGATCAGGTAGCGGCTGGTGCCCAGCTGGGCATTGGTGCCCGCTGCGGTCAGGCGCCCGCCGATGACGAACGTCGGGTCCAGGCCGCCAGCGGCGAACACCGAGGCCAGCAGGCTGGTGGTGGTGGTCTTGCCGTGCGTGCCGGCAACGGCCACGCCATGGCGGTAGCGCATCAGCTCGGCGAGCATCTCGGCACGCGGCACCACGGGAATACGACGTTCCAGGGCAGTGGCGACTTCCGGGTTGGCCGGGTTGATGGCGCTGGACACGACCAGTACATCGGCGTTGGCAGCGTTTTCGGCACGGTGGCCAACGAAGATCTCTGCGCCGAACGACTCCAGCCGCTCGGTAACCGGCGAGGCCTTGAGGTCGGAACCGGACACTTCATAGCCCAGGTTCAGCAGCACTTCGGCGATGCCGCACATGCCCACGCCGCCGATACCGACGAAGTGGATGCGACGGATGCGGCCCATTTTTGGCTGCGGCATGGCTTTCTGGCTTTCAACCATGGGCCACCTCCAGGCAGATGTCGACCACGGTGCTGGTTGCGGCAGGTTTGGCCAGGCGCCGTGCGGTGCCAGCCATGGTGTTGAGTTTCTCGGGTTGCATCAGCACCTCGTTCAGGCGTTCAGCGAGCTGCGCTGCGCCAGTTGTCGCTTGTGGCATCAGGAAGGCAGCGCCTTCCCGAGCCAGATAGTGGGCGTTGTGGGTCTGGTGATCGTCGATCGCATGGGGCAACGGCACCAGCATCGAAGGCAGGCCCGCCGCCGCGAGTTCGCTGACGGTCAGGGCACCGGCCCGGCACACCACGATGTCGGCCCAGCCATAGGCTTGGGCCATGTCCTTGATGAAAGGCTCTACCTGAGCCTCGACGCCCGCCTCGTGATAACGCTCGGCGGTGATCGGCGCGTGTTGCTTGCCAGCCTGGTGGAACACCTCTGGCCGCAGTGTTGCAGGCACTTCAGACAGGGCCTTAGGCAACAATTTGTTCAATGGTTCCGCACCCAAGCTGCCCCCGAGCACAAGCAGGCGTGCACGGCGTTCGGCCAAGGGTGCGCGTTGCGCGTCCATGAACAGCTCCGGGCGCACCGGGTTGCCGGTGGTGCGGCGTTTGCCGCTGGCCGCGAAGGTGTTTGGGAAAGCTTCGCAGACGCGTGCCGAGAGTGGCACCAGCAACCGATTGGCGGTACCCGCGCGCGCGTTCTGTTCGTGAATGACCAGCGGCACACCGCACAGCCGCGCGGCCACACCGCCCGGCCCGGTCACGTAGCCGCCAAAGCCCAGCACGCACACAGGCTTGAGTTGACGAATGATGCGCCGTGCCTGCAGCACCGCCTTGACCAGGGTGAACGGCGCCTTGAGCAGCGACAGCTTGCCCTTGCCGCGCAGGCCGCTGACCTGGATGAGGTGCAACGGCAGACCGGCCTGGGGCACCAGTTCGTTCTCGATGCCTTTCGGCGTGCCCAGCCAGTGCACGCTGTAACCCCGTGCCTGGAATTCACGGGCGCAGGCCAGGGCCGGGAACACGTGGCCCCCGGTACCGCCTGCCATGATCAGTACGTTCTTGCCGTCAGCGGCCATGACTGGGCTCCTCGGCAAAATCGCTTTCGTTGAATTCGTGTTCCTCGCTGCCCAAGTGCGTGCGGCTCTCCCACTCGATACGCAGCAGCAAGCCCACGCAGGCGCAACAGATCACCAGCGAGCTGCCCCCGTAACTGAGGAACGGCAAGGTCAGGCCCTTGGTCGGCAGCAGGCCGACGTTCACGCCGATATTGATCAGGAACTGGCCGATCCACAGGAAGGCCAGGCCGAATGCCATGTAGGCGGCGAAGAACTGCTTGGCCTTTTCGGCCCACAGGCCGATGTACAAGGCGCGCACGGTGACGAAAACGAACAGCGCGATGGTGACCAGCGAGCCGACCACGCCGAGCTCTTCGGCCAGCACCGAGAACACGAAGTCGGTGTGCGCCTCGGGCAGGTAGAACTGCTTCTGCACGCTGTTGCCCAGGCCAACGCCCAGCCACTCACCGCGGCCGAAAGCGATCAAGGCCTGGGTCAACTGGTAGCCCGAGCCGAACTGGTCGGACCAGGGGTCGGTAAAGGTGATCAAACGTGCCATCCGGTACGGCTGCGCCTGCACCAGGACAAACACCGCGACCACCGCCAGCACCACCATCAAACTGAAGCGGAACAACCCCACCCCGCCGAGGAACAACATGGCCGCCGCAGCGCCCATCATCACCACGGTGGCACCGAAGTCCGGCTCCATCAGCAGCAGGCCAGCCATTGGCAGCAGCACGATGAACGGCTTGAAGAAGCCCATCCAGCTTTCGCGCACCTCGGTCTGCCGGCGCACGAGGTAGCCGGCCAGGTAGATGACCACGAAGACCTTGGCGATCTCCGAAGGCTGCACGTTGAAGAAGCTGAAACCGATCCAGCGCATGGAACCGTTCACTTCCCGGCCAATACCCGGCACCAGCACCAGCACCAGCAGGCCGAAGGCACCCAGCAGCATCATGAAGCCCATCCGCTGCCAGGTGGCGATCGGCACCAGCATGGTAGCGCCGCAGGCGACCAGGCCGATGACCACGTACACCAGGTGACGGAACATGTGGTAAAGCGGGTTGCCCGACTGCACTGCGGCCACTTCCGAGGACGCCGAGGTGATCATCACCAAGCCCAGGCCCAGCAATGCCAGGCAGCCGGCAAGCATGGCGAAGTCGAGGTCGATGCCACGGCCGCTGATCAGCGGCGACGGGTACGGCTTGAAGATGCCGAAGATCATGCCAGCCCTCCCGCCGCTTGGGCGAACAGGCGCCCGCGCTCTTCAAAGTTCTTGAACATGTCGAGGCTGGCGCAGGCCGGCGACAACAGCACGGCATCACCAGACTGAGCCAGGGCGGCGCACTGTTCGACGGCCTCTTCCAGGGTCTTGACCCGCACGTGCGGTACACCTTCGCCCAACGCTTCGGCGAGGCGCTCGGCATCACGGCCCAGCAGCACCACCGCACGGCAGAAGCGCGCCACCGGCTCACGCAGCGCAGCAAAGTCAGCACCTTTGCCGTCACCGCCGGCAATCAGCACCAGCTTGCCAGCGATATCCGCGCCCAGGCCTTCGATCGCCGCCAGCGCAGCACCGACGTTGGTGGCCTTGGAGTCGTCGTACCAATTGACACCATTGCGCTCGCGCACCCACTGGCAACGATGGGCCAGGCCGCCAAACTCGCGCAGGGCGTCGAGCATCGGTGCAAACGGCAAGCCAGCGGCATGGCCGAGGGCCAGGGCTGCGAGGGCGTTGCTGTGGTTGTGAGAACCGCGAATTTTCAGTTCGCGCACGGGCATCAGGTTCTGGAATTCGAACGCCAGGTACTTCTCGCCGTCCACCTCACGCAGGCCGAACGCTTTGAAGTCCGGTTGGTTCAGGCCAAAGCTCCAGCACGGCCGGCCTTCCACCGGCAATGGCCGGCTCAGCGCGTCCTGGCGGTTCACCACCACCTGATGAGCGCCCCGGAAGATACGGTGCTTGGCCAGGTGATAAGCCGGCAGGCCGCTGTAGCGGTCCATGTGGTCTTCGCTGATGTTCAGCACGGTGGCGACTTCGGCGTTGAGCTGGTCCGTGGTTTCCAGCTGGAAGCTGGACAGCTCCAGCACATACAGCTCCACCTCATCGCTCAACAGGTCCAGGGCTGGCGTGCCGAGGTTACCGCCCACGGCCACGCGCTTGCCCGCCTTGGCGGCCATTTCGCCGACCAGGGTGGTCACTGTGCTTTTTGCGTTGGAGCCGCTGATGGCGATGATCGGCGCTTTGGCATGCCGGGCGAACAGCTCGATGTCGCCCGACAGGGCCACACCCCGTGCCGCAGCCTGTTGCAGCGCCGGGGTGGACAAGGCCAGGCCCGGGCTCACGTACAGTTCGTTGGCGCGGCACAGGAAGTCCACGTCCAACTCGCCACAGCGCACTTCCACCTGCGGGTAATCACGGCGCAGGGTGTCCAGTTCCGGCGGTTGCTCGCGGGTGTCGGCGACCGCAAAGGCAATGCCCCGGCTCGCCAGGAAGCGAACCAGGGACATGCCGCTCTTGCCGAGGCCGACAACGATGCGGAATTGGTCGGAAGCGATCAGTGACACGCTCATCTACCTCAGTTTCAGGGTTGCAAGGCCGACCAGCACCAGAATCACGGTGATGATCCAGAAACGGACGATCACCCGTGGCTCAGGCCAGCCCTTGAGTTCAAAGTGGTGGTGGATCGGCGCCATGCGGAACACACGCTTGCCGGTCAACTTGAAGGAAGCGACCTGGATCACCACCGACAGGGTCTCCACCACGAAGATGCCGCCCATGATGAACAGGACGATTTCCTGGCGAACGATCACCGCGATGGTGCCCAGCGCGGCGCCCAGCGCCAGCGCGCCGACGTCACCCATGAAAACTTGCGCCGGGTAAGTGTTGAACCACAGGAAGCCCAGGCCGGCGCCGATCAATGCGCCGCAGAACACGATCAGTTCCCCCGAACCCGGCACATACGGGATCAGCAGGTACTCGGCGAATTTCACGTTACCCGACAGGTAGCAGAAGATGCCCAATGCACCGCCCACCATAACCGTTGGCATGATGGCCAGGCCGTCAAGGCCATCGGTGAGGTTGACCGCGTTGCTGGAGCCGACGATGACGAAATACGTCAGAACGATGAAGCCAACGCCCAGCGGGATGGTGACATCCTTGATGAACGGCAGGATCAGTGTGGTTTCGACGCTGGTCGGGGCGGTCTTGTAAAGGAAGACTGCAGCAGCCAGGCCAAACACCGACTGCCAGAAGTACTTCCAGCGGCTTGGCAAGCCACGGGAGTTCTTTTCGATCACCTTGCGGTAGTCGTCGACCCAGCCGATGGCGCCAAACGCCAGGGTGACGATCAGCACGACCCACACGTAGCGGTTGGACAGGTCAGCCCACAGCAGGGTGCTGACGGCGATAGCCGACAGGATCAGCGCGCCGCCCATGGTGGGGGTGCCGGATTTGGACAAGTGCGATTGCGGGCCGTCGTTACGGACAGCCTGACCGATCTGGCGGATCTGCAGGGTACGGATCATCCACGGGCCCAGCCACAGCGCCAGTGACAACGCGGTCAGTACACCGAGGATCCCGCGCAGGGACAGGTACTGGAAGACCGCGAAGCCTTTATGGAACTGTTGCAGATACTCAGCCAACAGCAGCAGCATTAATGTTTCTCCCCGCTTGAACCACACAAAGCCGCCACGACGTTTTCCATCGCAGCGCTACGCGAGCCCTTGATCAAGATTGTGGTGTCGCTGGCATTTTCGGCGCTAACCGCGTCGATCAGCTCAGCTTGAGTAGCGAAATGACGGCCATTGGCGCCGAACGCCTTGACCGCGTGTGTCATGTTGGTACCCACTGCGTACAGGGCGTCGACCTTGCCACGTGCGTAGTCACCCACCTGACGGTGGCCTTCTTCCGCCCATTGGCCCAATTCGCCGATATCCCCGAGCACCAGGACGGTGCGTCCGGAAAAGCCGGCGAGTATATCAATGGCCGCGCACATGGAGGTGGGATTTGCGTTGTAACTGTCGTCGATCACGCGCACACCGTTCGGCGCGATCTGCGCCACGGTGCGGCCCTTGACCGGTTGCACGGCGTTCAGCCCAACGGCGATGCCGCTCAGGCTCAGACCGACGGCATGGGCAGCGGCGGCGGCAGCCAGCGCATTGCTGACGTTGTGCTCGCCCAGCACGTTGAGTTGCACGTCTACGGTTTCACCGGCGCCATGCAGCTTGAACGACGGGCAACCACGCGCATCACGACCAATGTCAGTGGCATGGAAATCGGCGTTAGCGTCATTGCGGGCGAAGCTGATGACCGTGTGCGCCCCGGCACGTGCCTTCCAGATGCCAAAGGCCTTGTCGTCCAGGTTGAGGATGGCCGTGCCGCCCTCGCCCAGGCCTTCGAGGATCTCGCCCTTGGCTTCGACGATTTTCTCAGGGCCGCCGAACTCACCCACGTGGGCGGTGCCGGCGTTATTGATGATGACCACCTGGGGCTGGGTCAGGCCGACGGTGTAGCGGATTTCACCGATGCGCGAAGCACCGAGCTCGATCACCGCCGCGCTGTGCTCTGGGGCAATTTCCAGCAGGGTCAACGGGGCACCGAGGTCGTTGTTCAGGTTGCCGCGTGTGGCATGCACCAGGCCACGGGTGCGCAGGATGCTGGCCAGCATTTCCTTGACCGTGGTCTTGCCGCTGGAGCCGGTGATGGCTACGACAGGCTTGTCGAACGCAGCGCGGTTCAGCGCCCCGAGCTGGCCCAGGGCCAGACGGCAGTCGGCGACCAGTAACTGCGGCAGGTCGACATCGGCAACTTCGCGCTCGACCAGCGCGGCAACGGCGCCCTTGGCTTTTACATCGGCCAGGTAATCATGGCCATCGAAGCGTGGCCCCGCCAGTGCGACGAACAGCTGCCCGGCAGTGACGCTGCGGCTGTCGATGCTGACGCCGTCGAAGCTGGCGTCGGCGCTGACCAGGCGAGCACTCAGTGCTGTGGTCAGCTGGCTGAGTGTCATGGCTTTAAGCATGTGGAGCCTCCCAGGCTGCAAGTGCCTTCTCGGCTTCGACCAGATCGGAGAAATCGTGGCGCTCGCCGCGAATCTCCTGGTAATCCTCGTGCCCCTTGCCGGCCAGGACGATGACGTCATCGGCTGCGGCAGTGGCGATCAGGTGGGCGATGGCTTCGCCGCGGCCAGCGACGAATTCGACGCTGTCTGGCGTGGCAAAACCAGGACGGATATCGTCGAAGATCCGCAGCGGGTCTTCACTGCGCGGGTTGTCATCGGTAACCAGCACACGATCGGCCAGGCGTTCAGCCACGCCGGCCATCAGCGGGCGCTTGCCTCGGTCACGGTCGCCACCGCAGCCGAACAGGCACAGCAGCTTGCCGTGCGCATGTGGGCGCAGGGCCTCGAGTACTTTTTCCAGGGCATCCGGGGTGTGGGCGTAATCGACCACCACCAGCGGTTTGTTGCCGCCACCCAAGCGCTGCATGCGGCCAACCGGCCCTTGCAACTGCGGGGTGACCTTGAGAATTTCGTCCAGCGAATAATCCAAGGCCAGCAGCGTGGCAACGGCCGCGAGCATGTTGCTCAGGTTGAAGCGGCCAAGCAGCTGGCTGCGCAAAGTACGCTCGCCCTGGGCGGTCACGAGGATTGCGCGCACGCCATCGTCATCGAAGGTGGCTTCACGGCAATACAGCGACGCTTCCGGGTTTTCCAGGCTGTAGCTGAGCAACCGGGTCTCGATATGATCGGCACTCGGACGGCGGGCATACGCCAACGCCAGGCGGCGGCCAAAATCGTCGTCCAGGTTGACCACCTGGCAGCGCAGGCTGCGCCAGGCGAACAGCTTGGCCTTGGCAGCTTCATAGGCCTCCATGCTGCCGTGGTAATCCAGATGATCACGGGACAGGTTGGTCATGACCGCGATATCGAATTCCAGCGCGGCGACACGCCCCTGCTCCAGGGCATGCGAGGACACCTCCATCGCTACAGCCTTGGCACCGCCCTTTTTCAGGTCGTAGAGCGTCGACTGCACCGCGATCGGGTCCGGCGTGGTCAGGCGGCCGCTCTGCAGCTCACCGTAGAAGCCGGTACCCAGGGTGCCGATCAGGCCACAACGCTGGCCCAGCACGTCAAGCGCCTGCGCCACCAACTGAGTGACACTGGTCTTGCCGTTGGTGCCGGTAACGCCAACCAGGTTCAACTGGCGGCTCGGTTCGCCATAGAAGCGACCGGCGATATCCGACAGCTGAGCGATCAGGCCCTTGACCGGAATCAGCGGCACGTCGGTGATCGGCAGCACGGTAGCGCCCTGCTCTTCGTAGGCAACGGCGGCAGCGCCACGGGCCAAGGCGTCGGCAATATGGTCGCGGCCATCAACCTTGGCACCCGGGACGGCCAGGAACAGGTCACCCGGACGCACGGCGCGGCTGTCCAGGGTCAGCTCACGAATCAGCGGATCGCGGCTGGCGTGGGCGAAAAGCTTGCTCAATGGCATTGTCATCATCC
This sequence comes from Pseudomonas sp. B21-031, assembly GCF_024748985.1. Taxonomy (NCBI): domain Bacteria; kingdom Pseudomonadati; phylum Pseudomonadota; class Gammaproteobacteria; order Pseudomonadales; family Pseudomonadaceae; genus Pseudomonas; species Pseudomonas sp. B21-031. Next base: position 4,955,515 of record NZ_CP087181.1, read on the forward strand.
ACGCCCTCCCTTGGCGGTAGCTGCAGTGACTTGTGGTTGTGCGGTGGGTGGCGGCGGCAGGTTGTCTGGCGGCACGTTCATCAAACGCAGGGTGCCCGACATGACCTTGCTGAACACAGGCGCCGAAACCAGACCACCGAAGTAGCCGCCCTTGCTCGGTTCATCGATGACCACGACGATGGCGTAACGCGGATCGCTCATCGGGCCGAAGCCTGCGAACAGCGAGCGGTAGGCGTTTTCGGTGTAACCCTTGGAACCGACGGTCGCTTTACGCGCCGTACCGGACTTGCCACCCACGTGATAGAACGGCACCTGCGCACGGAATACCCCGCGCGGAGCCTCGATCACCTGCTGCAGCATGCCTTGGACGGTTTCGGCGGTTTCTTTCGGAATCGCCTGAACGGCTTCGGGCGCCTTGTCCACCTTGAGGATCGACAGCGGCACCATCTTGCCGTCGTTGGCCAGCGCCGCGTAGGCATGCACCAGCTGCAGGGCGGTCACCGACACGCCATAGCCATAGGACAGGGTCGCGGTCTCGGCCTTGCGCCACTCACGGTGGTTAGGCAGGTTGCCCACCCGCTCGCCCGGGAAGCCCAGGCCGGTGTATTGCCCCAGGCCGACCTGGGACATGACCCGGTAGATGGCCTCGCCGCCGATGTCGAAAGCAATCTTGCTCATGCCGACGTTGGAGGAGTTGATCAGGATGCCGGTCAGGTCGAGGATCGGGCCCTCGCTGCGGGAAACGTCCTTGATGGTGTAGCGGCCGATCTGCAGGCTGCCCGGGTAAACCTCGACCTTGTCGGTGGTTTTCCAGCGCCCGCTCTGCAGCGCCGCACTCATGGAGATCGGCTTGACGGTCGAACCTGGCTCGAACACGTCGATGATCGCCCGGTTACGCATCGCGGCAGGGAACATGCTGCGGCGGTTGTTTGGGTTGTAGGTCGGCTGGTTGACCATGGCCAGGACCTCACCGGTCTTGACGTCCATGATCACCAGGCTGCCGGCCTTGGCTTCCTGTTCGGCAATGGCGTTGCGCAGTTCACGGGTGGCCAGGTATTGCAGGCGCAGGTCTATCGACAACGCCAAGGTCTTACCGGCCTTGGCGTTTTTGGTGACCTGGATGTCCTTGATCAGCCGGCCGCGCCGGTCCTTGATCACCTGTCGCTTGCCCGGCACGCCGGCCAGCCATTCGTCGTAGGCCAGCTCTACCCCTTCACGCCCGTGGTCATCGAGGTCGGTAAAGCCGACCATGTGCGCGGTGACATCACCGGCCGGGTAGAAGCGGCGGAATTCTTCCAGGCCATACACGCCCGGCACTTTCAGGTCGAGCACCTGCTGGCCCTGCTCCGGGGTCAGCCCGCGGACCAGGTAGATGAATTCCTTGTTGGCCTGTTGGGTCAGGCGCTCGGTCAACTGCTGGGCGTTTTGCCCCAATGCAGCCGCCAGTTGCGGCCAACGGTCCTTGGCAGCCTGCATTTCCTTGGGGTTAGCCCACAGGGTGGTGACCGGCGTACTGACCGCCAGCGGCTCGCCGTTGCGGTCGGTGATCAGGCCACGGTGCGCAGGAATCGGAATATGCCGCAGGCTGCGGGCGTCACCCTGGCCCTTGAGGAAGTCACGGTCGACGACCTGCAGGTCGATGATGCGCCAGCAGATGGCACCCACCATCAGCGCCAGCAAACCGATCACTACCCGGAAGCGCCAGGGGTAGAGTGCGCCTTCGAGCTTCATCATGGCGCCACCATCCGCACTTCGTCAGCCGCAGGGACGCGCATTTTCAATTGCTCGGAAGCGAGGCTCTCGATACGGCTGTGGGCGGTCCAGGTGCTTTGCTCAAGGATCAAGCGCCCCCACTCGGCCTGGGCCTTGTCACGCTCGTTCAATTCGCCGTACAGGGTATTGAGCAACTGACGGTTCCAGTGGGCGCTGTAGGACACGGCGATGGCCGAAACCAGGACACCGACGAACAGCAGAAGCATCAGGAAGCTTCCGCCTGGCAATGGCTTGGCAAACAGCCTGCTCACCGCAGCTTCTCCGCCACCCGCATCACGGCGCTGCGCGACCGCGGGTTGGCCTTGAGCTCAGCCTCGGACGCGAACTGCGCCTTGCCGATGAGCTTGATTTTCGGTTCGAAGACCTTGTGCTGTACCGGCAGGTTGCGCGGCAGGTTGTCTGCCTCGCCCTTGACCAGCTTGCGCATGAACAATTTGACGATGCGGTCTTCGAGCGAGTGGAAGCTGATGACCGCCAGGCGACCACCGATTTCCAGCGCATCAAGCGCGGCCTCAAGCCCAGCCTCAAGGTCACCCAACTCGTTGTTGACGTGGATGCGCAGGCCTTGGAAGGCGCGGGTGGCCGGGTTCTTGCCCTTTTCCCACGCCGGGTTGGCGACCTTGAGCACTTCGGCCAGGTCGGCAGTACGGGTGAAGGGCTGCTTTTCGCGGCGTTCAACGACCGCGCGCGCCATGCGCCCGGCAAAACGCTCCTCGCCGTACTCTTTGAATACGCGGGCAATTTCTTCCACGGGTGCGGTAGCGATGAACTCGGCCGCACTGATGCCCTGGTCAGGGTTCATGCGCATGTCCAGCGGGCCATCATTGAGGAAACTGAAGCCGCGTTCAGGATCATCCAGCTGTGGCGAGGAAACGCCCAGGTCAAGCAGGATACCGCTGACCTTGCCAGCCAGACCACGTTCGGCCACCTCGGCGCCCAACTCGGCAAAGCTGCGCTGCACAATGACAAAGCGGCCGTCTTCGGCCGCCAGCGCTTGCCCTGTGGCAATCGCCTGTGGATCTTTGTCGAAGCCCAGCAGCCGCCCTTGCGGCCCGAGTTTACTGAGGATCAGACGGCTGTGTCCGCCACGGCCAAAGGTGCCGTCCAGATAGCAACCGTCGGCGCGCAGGGCCAATGCCTCGACAGCTTCGTCGAGCAGGACGGTAATGTGGTTGAAGCCGCTATCTATGGTCACAGGATCAGGTCACGCAATTCGTCGGGCATGGCGCCCGGTTGTTGAATAGCTGCAAGGTCGGCTGCCGAAACCGCGTTCCAGGCATCCTCATCCCACAGCTGGAATTTGTTCAGTTGCCCCACCAGCATCGCCTTCTTGTCGAGCTTGGCGTACTCACGCAGGCGGGGCGGTACCAAGAAACGCCCACTGCCATCGAGCTCCAGGTCAACCGCATTACCGATCAGCAAACGCTGCAGGCGGCGGTTTTCCTCACGCAACGACGGCAAGGCACGCAACTTGGCTTCTATCTGTTCCCACTCATCAAGCGGGTAGACACACAAGCAGGGGTCTACAGCATCGATGGTCACGATCAGCTGACCATTGCAACGCGAATCGAGCTCGTCGCGGTACCGGCTCGGCATGGCGAGACGGCCTTTGGCATCGAGGCTGACGGCGTTGGCTCCGCGGAACACGGCTGCGATTCCCCACAATGGTAGCTTTTTTGTGCCAGAAAACCCACTTCATCCCACTTTCTGCCACTTGCGCACACTATAGGAATCCGCCCGCTGCACCGTCAAGGCACGTTCATAAGGAAAAGCCTTACAGGACCGAGATTTAGCGCGATAAAGGAATGCGGAAAGAGTTCAGGCGGGAAAAAAACACGAGAAAAATCAAACCCACGCAAGCGTATGGAGTTCGAAGTTAAAGTGATTTATTAAGAGTAAGATTTTTTCGGTATTACCAGAGCGCGCCTGCTATCGATTCAAGCAGGGAGGGAGAGGTGGAGAGTCGATCTGTAAGCCGGGTTTTGTCGAGGACAGTCATTCCTCTACGACGGCCATCACTGGACGCCTCTAGCAACCTACCCGGTTCCGACGCGGGCCACGCCTAATGGAACCCTATTTGGTCTTGCTCCGAGTGGGGTTTACCTAGCCACGAACTGTTGCCAGTCGCGCGGTGCGCTCTTACCGCACCTTTTCACCCTTACCGGCACCGAAGTGCTTAGGCGGTTATTTTCTGTGGCACTTTCCGTAGGCTCACGCCTCCCAGGCATTACCTGGCACTCTGCCCTATGGAGCCCGGACTTTCCTCCCCCTGCCGTTTCGCAACAAAAGCTGCGGAACAAAAGCAGGCAGCGACTGTCCAATCGACTCTCCGCTGACAAGGTTAACGGCAGCCGCGCTCAAGAACAAGCGATACCGTAAACTATATCAAATTGCCACTACTGTGCTTTCTGCTTTTCCAGGGCAAGTTGATACAACAGGTTCTTGCGTACACCGGTTATTTCCGCCGCAAGTGCCGCCGCCCGCTTGAGCGGCAACTCCGCTAACAGCAAGTCCAGCACACGCTGCGCCTCGACACTGATGGCCTGCTCGCCCTCAGGCGCACTCCAGCCCCCCACCAATACAACGCACTCACCGCGCTGCTGATTGCTATCGGCCGCGACAAAAGCACGCAGTTCGGCCAAGGGCAGGCCCTTGAGGGTTTCGAAGGTTTTGGTCAGCTCGCGCGCCAACAGCGCCGGGCGCTCGCCACCGAACACCGCCTCCATGTCTTCGAGGCACTCGAGGATGCGGTGAGGGGCCTCATAGAAGATCAACGTACGCGGCTCTTCCTTTACCTGCTCCAGGCGTGCTCGACGCCCCGCCGTCTTCGCCGGCAAAAAGCCTTCGAAGATAAAACGGTCGGAGGGCAGGCCCGCCGCAGAGAGCGCGGCGATCAGCGCGCACGCACCGGGCACCGGCACCACGTTCACACCCGCCGCCCGCGCCTGGCGCACCAAGTGGTAGCCAGGGTCGGAAATCAACGGCGTACCGGCGTCGGACACCAGCGCCACGTTGTCGCCGGCCAACAGCTTGGTCAGGAAACGCCCACCTTCGTCACGTTCATTGTGCTCATGGCAGGCCGCCAGCGGTGTGTCGATACCGAAATGCTGCAGCAGGCGGATCGAGTGGCGCGTGTCCTCGGCCGCGATCAGGGCGACATCCGCCAGCACCTTCAGCGCCCTGGCGCTCATGTCGTCGAGGTTGCCGATGGGCGTTGCGACCACATACAGCGTCCCCACGGTGGATTTCGAAGCCCCTGCCACATCAGTCACTGCGCACACCTGTCTTTCGGATCAAAGGCGCCATTGTAGCCCGAGCGCCCGCAACAGGGCGCAAAGAACTTCGCAGGCGTTCACCGGCCAGCCGCCTATAGTGAAGGATCAGCATCAGCAACATCGCGCCCCGGCCAGTGCTTGGGTACAATTGCCGGCCAACTTGATCGAGTAACAGGACCTTTACATGATCGCTTGCCTGCGGCTGCTCTCAGCCCTCTGCCTCGCTACCCTGCTGGCAGCCTGCGCCAGCTCGCCCTCATCCAGCCTGGGCGAACTGCCGCGTACTCCGGACGCCAGTATCGAGCAACTGCTCGAAAAGGCCGCCTCCAGCAAGTCCGCGGAAGACGCCGCCCTGCTGCGCCTGAGCGCCGCGGACCTGGCGTACAAGCAGAAGGACTACCCGCGCGCCGCACGCATTCTCGAGCAGGTCCCGATGGACACGCTCAAGCCCGCCCAGCAAGTGTTCGCCAGCACCCTTGGCGCCGAGCTGGCAATGAGCCGCAACCAGCCCAAAGCGGCGCTGAGCGCGCTGTCGCACCCCAGCTTGCAGCGCGTTGGCGAACTGCCGGTAGAACAGCAAGCACGCACCTACAGCGTCCACGCGGCCGCCCTTGAAGCCGATGGCCAGTCGCTGGCAGCGGCACAACAGCGCATCCTGCTCGCCCCGCTGCTCAGCGGCCAGGCCGCCAGCACCAACAATGACGCCATCTGGGCACTGGTTGCCGCATTGCCGGCAGAGCAGTTGCAGCAGCCCGCCACCGACCCGGTCCTGGCCGGCTGGACCAGCCTGGCCCTGGCGGTGAAAACCGCCGGCACCCTGGAGCAACAGCAAGCCGCTATCGATGCCTGGCGCAAACAGCACCCGGACCACCCGGCCGCCCAGCAACTGCCGGTGGCGCTGGTCAAGCTCAAGGAGCTGGCCAGCCAGCCATTGACCAAAATTGCCCTGCTGCTGCCCCAGGAAGGGCCTTTGGCGGGTGTCGCCCGCGCGCTGCGCGATGGCTTCATGGCCGCTCACTTCCAGGCCCAGCAGTCGGGCCAACCGGCGCCAGCCGTGCAGGTGTTCGACAGCTCGCGGATCACCTCGCTGGACGACTTCTACCGCCAAGCCCAGGCCGCTGGCGTGCAACTTGTAGTCGGCCCGCTGGAAAAGCCCCTGGTGAAGAAGCTCGCTGCTAATCAGCAGTTGCCAATCACCACGCTGGCACTGAACTACGCAGACGCCGGCCAAACAGCCCCGCCGCAACTCTTCCAGTTCGGCCTCGCCGCTGAAGACGAAGCCCGCGAAGTCTCGCGCCGCGCCCGCGCCGACGGCAAGGTACGTGCCGTTGCCCTGGTACCAAGCGGTGAGTGGGGCGACCGCGTGCTCGCCGCCTTCCGCAAAGACTGGGAAAGCAACGGCGGCACCCTGCTCGCCGCCGAGCGCATCGCTCAACCGGTCGCCCTGGCCCAGCAAATTGCCGACCTGTTCCAACTGCGTCAAAGCGAAGGCCGCGCCAAGAGCCTGCAAAGCACGGTAGGCGGCAACATCGCCGCGCAGCCATCGCGCCGCCAGGACATCGACTTCATCTTCCTCGCCTCGACGCCGCAGCAAGCCCAGCAGATCAAGCCGACGCTGAACTTCCAGTACGCGGGCGACGTGCCGGTCTATGCCACCTCGAACCTGTACAGCGCCAGCGGTGACGTCAACCAGTACAACGACATGAACGGCATTCGTTTCTGCGAAACACCGTGGCTGCTCGACACCAGCAACAGCCTGCGCCAGCAAGTGGTCCAACAATGGCCCCAAGCAGCCGGCAGCCTCGGCCGCCTGTACGCCATGGGTGTGGATGCCTACAGCCTGGCACCCCGCCTGGGCCAGCTGAAAGCCTTGCCGGATAACCGCATCCAGGGCCTGTCCGGCAGCCTGAGCATGAACGCCAACCAGCGCATCGAACGCCAACTGCCATGGGCCGAGTTCGCAGGCGGCCAGGTCAAGCGCCTGCCAGACACCGCCCGCTGATGCCCGACGCATCGCCTACCCAGGCCGGCCAGACAGCCGAAAACCAAGCCCTTGCGTTCCTTCAAGGGCAAGGTTTGCAGCTGCTGACACGCAATTGGCGATGCAAAGGCGGTGAGCTTGATCTGGTCATGCTCGACGCCGATACAGTAGTATTCGTCGAAGTCCGCTACCGGCTGCACGCGAGCTTCGGTGGCGCCCTCGGCAGTATCGACGGGCGCAAGCAGAAACGGCTGGTGCTGGCTGCCAGCCTTTTCCTGCAGAAGGAATGCCGCTGGGCCACACACCCCTGCCGCTTCGACGTTGTCGCCCTGCAGGGCAGCCACCACGCAGGCAGACCGCTTCAATGGCTGAAAAACGCCTTCGAATGCTGAACCCACTTCGTATTTTTTGCTCTATGTTTCGCGGGCTGGTCGTTGATGCGCGCAGCAAAGGCCACCGCCCCACTTAAGGTCACCAGATGGACATGCAATCCCGAATTCGCCGGCTGTTCCAAGCCAGCATCGATACCAAGCAACAGGCAATGGACATCCTGGCACCGCACATCGAGCAGGCCAGCCTGGTCATGGTCAATGCGCTTCTCAACGAGGGCAAGATGCTCGCCTGCGGCAACGGCGGCTCGGCCGGCGATGCCCAGCACTTCTCGTCAGAGCTGCTCAACCGCTTCGAGCGCGAGCGCCCGAGCCTGCCAGCCATCGCATTGACAACCGACAGCTCGACGCTGACCTCGATTGCCAATGACTACAGCTACAACGAAGTCTTTTCCAAACAGATTCGCGCCCTGGGCCAGCCCGGCGATGTGTTGCTGGCGATTTCCACCAGCGGCAACTCGGCCAACGTGATTCAAGCGATCCAGGCCGCACATGATCGCGAAATGATTGTCGTAGCATTGACTGGACGTGACGGTGGCGGCATGGCCTCGCTGCTGCTGCCCGAGGACGTGGAAATCCGCGTGCCCTCGACAGTCACCGCGCGTATCCAGGAAGTCCACCTGCTGGCGATCCACTGCCTGTGCGACCTGATCGACAGCCAACTGTTCGGGAGTGAAGAATGACCCCTATGCGCCTTGGCCTGATGGCCCTGACCCTGTGCCTGAGCGTTACCGGCTGCAGCTCGGTGCTGACCTCCACCCGCAATTCGCCAATCGAGGACGATCGCGGCACACGCACCATCGGCAGCAAGATCGATGACTCGCTGATCGAAACCAAGGCTGCGGTGAATATTTCCAAAGCCAGCCCAGACCTGGACAAGGGCTCGCACATCGTTGTCAGCAGCTACAACGGTATTGTCCTGCTCGCTGGCCAAACCCCGCGCGCCGACCTCAAGACCCTGGCCGAGCAGACTGCAGGCCAAGTGCAGCGGGTGAAGAAGGTGCACAACGAACTGCAGGTAATGCAGCCGTCCTCCATCCTCGCGCGCAACAACGACGCCTGGCTGACCACCAAAATCAAGACCCAGATGCTGACCGATAACGCCGTGCCAAGCTCGCGCATCAAGGTGATTACCGAAAACGGTATCGTCTACCTGCTCGGCCTGGTGACCCAGCAAGAGGCCAACGCCGCCACCGGCGTGGTCCAGAGCGTGTCGGGCGTGCAGAAGATCGTCAAGCTGTTCGAGTACATCGACTGATTCATTGGCCTGTTCCGATCTCATCGCCGGCAAGCCGGCTCTCGCAGGGTTCGTGGTTTACCTGTGGGAGCCGGCTTGCCGGCGATGAGGTGCGTACAGGCCACCACAAAGCTTTACCCTTCAGAAATTCAGGAAACACCGCATGAAGAAGCTCCTGCTGCCCGCCCTGCTGATTGGCACCTTCGCTACCCTGGCCGGCTGCTCCACCCCCAGCCTGATCACCCTGAACGACGGCCGCGAGTTCCAGGCCGTCGACGCGCCGCGCTACGAGAAGGCCACCGGCTTCTACGAGTTCCAGCAACTCGACGGCAAACGCACCCGCATCAACAAAGACCAGGTGCGCACCATCAGCGACCTGTAATCGCAGGTGCAGCGCAAATAAAAAGGCGATCCGGTTGGATCGCCTTTTTTGTTACTTGACCACTTTGAGGCTCGGCCGGCCCGTCGGACGCGGCGGCTGGCCACCCCCTTCAGGTGGGCCGTCATCATCCGGCTCGACGTCGTCGTCTTCCAGTTCATCGCCTTCCAGCAACGACGGCTCCAGCTCAAAGACCATGCCCTGCCCGTTCTCACGGGCGTAGATACCGAGGATCGCACCAATCGGCACGAACAACGTGTGGGCGACGCCGCCGAAGCGGCCTTCGAAGCTCACCGCATCGTTATCCATGTGCAGGCTGCGCACGGCGCTCGGCGAGATATTCAGGACAATCTGACCATCACTGGCAAAACCTTGCGGCACCTGGACTGCCGGGAATTCGGCATTGACCAGCATGTGGGGCGTGCAATCGTTGTCGACGATCCACTCGTACAGTGCTCGAACCAGATAGGGGCGACTGGAGTTCATCAACAGCTCCTTAAAGCTTGCGCATTTCACGTTCTACGGAGGACAGGCTCGCCACGAAAGGCTCGCGGGCGAACTGTCGCTCCATGTAATCCAGCAGCGGCTTGGCTTGCCGCGGCAATTCGATACCCATGACCGGCAAACGCCAGAGTATGGGCAATAGACAACAATCGACCAGGCTTTGCTCATCACTCATGAAGCAGGCGAACTCACCAAACAACGGCGAGACACCGGTCAAGCTCTCACGTAACGCCTTGCGCGCCTCGGCCCGGGCAGCGTCAGTGCTGCGCACGTCGAGCACGGTGTCCGCCAGGGCACACCAGTCGCGCTGGATGCGGTGCATGAGCAGGCGGCTGTTGCCACGCGCCACAGGGTACACCGGCATCAACGGTGGATGCGGGTAACGCTCTTCGAGGTATTCCATCACCACGGTCGACTCATACAACGCCAGGTCGCGGTCGACCAAGGTCGGCACGCTCCCATAGGGGTTCACCTCAACCAGCTTGGGCGGCAGACGACCAGGATCGACGTCGACGATGTGCACGCTGATGCCTTTTTCGGCAAGAACGAGGCGTACCCGATGAGAATAGTGATCAGCGGGATCGGAATAGCAGGCTAACCTGTTGGTTGCGCCCATGTAGCGCCTCCTCGCACGAGATGCTCGTAAAACTCTAAATGAAAACGCGCCCGGGGCACCCTGGCAAATCTGCTAGGGCCCCCCGGGCGCGTTCAACTACCAGAAATTACTGCGTGATCAGTGCACGTCCTTCCAGTATTCACGCTTGAGCAAATAGGCGAATACGAAGAAGAAAGCCAGGTACAGCAACACATAGGTACCAATGCGCTGGCTTTCCAGTTTGACCGGGTTGGCCGAATAGGCCAGGAAGGTCACCAGGTTCTTGACCTTCTCGTCGAACTGCTCGGTCGTCAGGGTACCGGAATTCGGCGTGATGGTCAGCTGGTCGCACGCTTCATGGGTCAATGGGCTGCCCGTCAGCGGGTCAAACTGCTTCTTGCCATCGACCACGCTCTGCACCTGCTTGCAGCCAACCACCTGGTTGCCCTGCAGGCCGACCAGCACGTTGGGCATGCCAACGTTAGGGAACACCTTGTTGTTCACCCCATAAGGACGCGACTTGTCCTCATAGAAGCTGCGCAGGTAGGTGTACAGCCAATCGGTACCCCGCACCCGGGCGACCAGGGTCAGGTCGGGTGGGGCGGCGCCGAACCAGGTCTTGGCATCGCTTGGCTTCATGCCGATGTTCATGTGGTCACCAATCTTGGCACCGGTGAACACCAGCTTTTCAAGCATCAGCTCGTGGGGGATGCCCAGGTCATCGGCGACCCGCTCGTAGCGCTGGAACTTGGCACTGTGGCAACCCATGCAATAGTTGGCAAAGGTACGCGCACCATCCTGCATGGCCGCTTTGTCGGTCAGGTCGATGTCGACCTTGTCCAGCTCCAGGCCGTGTTCCGCAGCGAAGGAAAAGGCAGGCATCACTGCCAGCAAAAATACTGCAATCAACTTTTTCATCAGCCAGTCACCCTTTCCGGAACCGGTTTGGTCTTCTCGAGCCTTGTGTAGAACGGCATCAGCAGGAAGTAGGCGAAGTACAGCACCGTGCACACCTGCGACAGCAAGGTGCGCCCTGGTGTCGGTGCCAGCACGCCCAATATGCCGAGGATGACGAAGGCCACGCAGAACACCAGCAGGAAGAGCTTGCTGATCCAGCCTTTGTAACGCATGGAGCGCACCGGACTGCGGTCGAGCCAAGGCAACACGAACAGCACGGCGATGGCGGCACCCATGGCGATCACACCCATGAGCTTGTCAGGCACCGCACGCAAGATCGCGTAGAACGGCGTGAAGTACCACACCGGTGCAATGTGCTCAGGCGTCTTGAAGGCGTTCGCCTGCTCGAAGTTCGGTTTCTCCAGGAAGTAACCGCCCATTTCCGGGAAGAAGAACACCACGGCGCAGAACACGAAGAGGAACACGACCACGCCGACAATGTCCTTGACGGTGTAGTACGGGTGGAACGGAATGCCGTCCAGCGGGATACCGTTTTCATCCTTTTTCTTCTTGATGTCGACGCCATCGGGGTTGTTCGAACCCACTTCATGCAAGGCCAGGATGTGCAGCACCACCAGGCCCAGGATCACGATCGGTAGGGCTACCACATGCAGGGCGAAGAAGCGGTTCAGGGTAATACCGGAAATCAGGTAGTCACCACGAATCCATTGGGTGAGGTCGTCGCCGATCACCGGAATCGCACCGAACAGCGAGATGATCACCTGGGCACCCCAGTACGACATCTGCCCCCAAGGCAGCAGGTAACCCATGAAGGCCTCTGCCATCAGCGCCAGATAGATCAGCATGCCGAACAGCCAGACCAGCTCACGTGGCTTCTGGTAGGAGCCGTAGAGCAGCCCGCGGAACATGTGCAGGTAGACCACGATGAAGAACGCCGACGCACCGGTGGAATGCAGGTAGCGCAGGATCCAGCCGTATTCCACGTCACGCATGATGTACTCGACCGAGGCGAAGGCCTCTTCCGCCGAGGGCGTGAAGCTCATGGTCAGCCACACACCGGTGACGATCTGGTTGACCAGCACCAGCAACGCCAGGGAGCCGAAGAAATACAGGAAGTTGAAGTTCTTGGGCGCGTAATACTTGCTCAGGTGGTCTTCCCACATCTTGGTGGCGGGGAAGCGCGCATCAATCCAGTCCATGAACTTGCTCATCATGCGTTCTCCTGATCGACGCCGATGACAATGATGTCGTCCGACTCATACGAGTGCGGCGGCACTGGCAGGTTGAGGGGCGCCGGCTGCGACTTGTAGACACGGCCAGCCAGGTCGTAGTGGGACCCGTGGCACGGGCAGAAATAGCCCCCTACCCACTTTGGCCCCAGGTCGGCGGGCGCCACTTCAGGGCGGAACGTCGGCGAGCAGCCCAGGTGGGTGCACAGGCCTACGAGAATGAGTATTTCCGGCTTGATCGAGCGCACCTGCGGGTCGACGTAGGTGGGTTGCACCGAGGCCTTCGACTCGGGGTCGGACAGGTCTGCGGTAATTTTCTTGAGGTTCCCGAGGATCTCCTCCGTTCGCCGTACGATGAACACAGGCTGGCCACGCCACTCGGCCACCATCTGCTGCCCGGCCTCGACCTTGGCGATATTCACCTTCACCGGTGCACCCGCGGCTTTCGCCTTGGCACTGGGAAACCATGACCCCACGAACGGTACCGCAGCCCCCACTGCCCCCGCCGCCCCGACCACAGAGGTCGCGGCTACGAGGAAGCGGCGCCGGCCTGCGTTGACGCCGTCATTGCTCATTCAGTCCTCTCCCATCAGCTTGCTTGGCCTGTTGGATCAGGCCTGTACTTAGGTAATGTCTGTGGCACTAAAAATTGGCCGCCATGGTAAGAAACAAATCCACACACTGACAAGGTGATTACCCAGTTGCGGGCTACAACCCTCGCTTTGCTTGATCTGCGTCTATGCGGTAAGCCGTCACGGACATGCTGACAGGTTAGTTCAAGACATAAAAAAAGCCCGGTTCCAAAGGAACCGGGCTTTTTCGACTGCCGAAGCGAAATTAACGCTTGGAGTACTGAGGACGCTTACGCGCTTTACGCAGACCCACTTTCTTACGCTCAACTTCACGAGCGTCGCGGGTGACGTAGCCAGCACGACGCAGAGCGCCACGCAGGGTTTCGTCGTATTCCATCAGAGCGCGGGTGATACCGTGACGGATCGCACCGGCTTGACCGCTGACACCACCACCAGCAACGGTGACGTAGATGTCGAACTTCTCAACGGTCTCGGTCAGTTCCAGCGGCTGGCGAACAACCATGCGAGCGGTTTCGCGGCCGAAGAACACGTCCAGAGAACGGTTGTTGATGGAAATGTTACCAGTACCCGGACGCAGGAAAACGCGAGCGGTTGCGGTCTTGCGACGGCCAGTGCCGTAATTTTGAGTCGCCGACATAATGAACTATCCCGTTAGATCTTCAGTTCTTGAGGCTGCTGAGCAGTGTGTGGGTGAGCAGCACCCGCGTACACTTTCAGCTTACGGTACATGTCGCGACCCAGCGGGTTCTTCGGCAGCATGCCTTTGACCGCGGTTTCGATAACACGCTCAGGGGCCTTGGCGATCAACTTCTCGAAGTTGATTTCCTTGATACCGCCTGGGAAGCCGGAGTGGGAGTAGTACATTTTGTCGGAAGACTTGGCGCCAGTTACACGGATTTGCTCGGCGTTGATGACGACGATGTAGTCGCCGGTGTCAACGTGAGGGGTGTATTCTGGTTTGTGTTTGCCACGCAGACGGCTAGCGATTTCGGTAGCCAGACGACCCAGGGTCTGGCCAGCGGCGTCGACTACGAACCACTCGCGCTTTACTGTTTCCGGTTTAGCAGTAAAAGTTTTCATTCTCTAAAGCCTCAGAGGCCGCCCAGCGAAAAATAGACGGCGAATCTTACTGGATAGTGCACAGCTTGCCAAGGGCAAGCGCGCAGCCGAACACAGACGCTTTTGGGGGCTCGGGTCGGGCACGCCAATGTTCGACGGGGTTCTTCCTGCGTGGTGGTGCATCACTTCCGCCACACGGAGAGGTGCCGAATTATCCAGATTGCGCGAAAAATTTCAACCTGCTTTTATGGGCTTCTTTACCAAGGAGAGTTTTCCCGATGGAATACCGCCAGCTCGGCCGTACCGATCTCAACGTCAGCGCCCTGTGCCTGGGCACCATGACCTGGGGCGAACAGAACGTTCAGGACGAGGCCTTCAAGCAGATTGCAATGGCCAAGGCCGCCGGGGTCAACTTCATCGACACCGCCGAAATGTACCCGGTGCCACCGCGCCCAGAGACCTATGCCGCCACCGAGCGCATCATCGGCAATTGGTTCCGCGAGCAGGGTGATCGCGACGACTGGATCCTGGCCAGCAAGGTCGCAGGCCCCGGCAACGGCATCAGCCACATCCGTGATGGCCAGCTCAAGCACAACCGCCAGCACATCGTCGCGGCGCTGGAAGAAAGCCTGAAGCGCCTGCAAACCGACCGCATCGACCTGTACCAGCTGCACTGGCCGGAGCGCAGCACCAACTTCTTCGGCAAGCTGGGCTATCAGCACCTGCCACAGGACCACTTCACCCCACTGGAAGAGACCCTCGAAGTGCTCGACGAGCAGGTGCGCGCGGGCAAAATCCGCCACATCGGCCTGTCCAACGAAACGCCGTGGGGCACCATGAAGTTCCTGCAGTTGGCAGAAGCCCGCGGCTGGCCGCGCGCGGTGTCGATCCAGAACCCGTACAACCTGCTCAACCGCAGTTTCGAGGTGGGCCTGGCGGAAATCGCGATCCGTGAGCAATGCGGGCTGCTGGCTTATTCGCCACTGGCCTTTGGCATGCTGTCGGGCAAATACGAGAACGGCGCCCGGCCAGAAAAAGGCCGCCTGACGCTGTTCAGCCGCTTCGCCCGCTACTCCAACCCGCAGACCGTGGCAGCCTGCAGCCGTTATGTGCAACTGGCCCAGGCACATGGGCTGGACCCGGCGCAAATGGCCCTGGCGTTCGTCACACGCCAGCCGTTCGTGACCAGCAACATTATCGGTGCGACTAGCGTCGAACAGCTCGAGAGCAACCTGGCGAGCCTGGACCTGAAGCTAAGCGATGAGCTGCTGGCGGCGATCGAGGCGATCCATCAGGACCAGCCCAACCCGGCGCCCTGAACCGAGTGCAGCGCTGTCCCTTTCGCGGGTGAACTCGCGAAAGGGACCGTGCAATTCTGCGGGGTAGACACAATCGCCAAAAAATAAGACGATCCAGCCGGTGATTGACCACTCTACCCTATAAGAACAATGACAATGATGTTTACCCAACCCTCCGCGTCGCTGCGGCGCGTCAGCATCCTGGCCATTGACAAGGTGTTCGCTTCGACCTTGATGCAAGCCAAGGATTTCTTCCACCTCGCCAGCCTGCGGTACAGCAAGCAGTTGGGCCTGGGCCTGCAGCCCATGTTCGAAATTGGCCTGGTGAGCCCGGACGGCCAGCCCGTGGACAGCTTCAGCAATGTCCAGCTGCCGGTCGACGGCGGCCTGAACGATGCCGATATCATCATCCTCCCAGCGTTCTGGGACGACTTCGACAACCTCATGCAGCGTTATCCACAGGTGTTGCCGTGGCTGCGCGAGCAACATGCCCGTGGCGCCGTGCTGTGCGCTGAAGCCTCTGGCGTATTTTGGCTGGCCGAGTCCGGCCTGCTCGACGGCAAGGAGGCGACGACCTACTGGCGTTTCTTCGCCAATTTTGCCGAGCGTTTTCCGAAAATCCGCCTGAACCAGGACAAGCACCTGACGGATGCCGACAATATCTATTGCGCGGGCGGCGCCACGTCGGCCTGTGACCTGTATATCTACCTGATCGAGCGCTTCTGCGGTGCCAACGTGGCCCGCGCCGTGGCCCGCGACATCCTTTACGAAGTGCAGCGCAACTACACCCCGGGGCGCATGGGTTTTGGTGGGCAGAAACTGCACCAGGACTTGATCATCCTGCAGATCCAGCATTGGCTGGAAGAGCACTTCGCCGACAAGTTCCGCTTCGAGGACGTGGCCCGCAACCACGGCATGAGCATTCGCAACTTCATGCGGCGCTTCCAGGGCGCGACGGGCGACAAGCCGCTGCATTACCTGCAACGGCTACGGATCGAGACCGCCAAGGGCTTGTTGTCGAGCACCCGCAAGAGCATCAAGACCATCAGCTACGAAGTGGGCTACGACGACGCCAGCTTCTTTGCCCGGTTGTTCCGCCAGCACACGGAGTTGTCGCCGAACCAGTATCGGCAGCAGTTCATGCAAGAGGCTTGAAGCCTAGGGGGCCGCTTCGCGCCCCATCGCCGGCAAGCCGGCTCCTACAGGGACCGCGCGGAACTTGTGGGAGCAGCCCTTTGGACCGAGTTGTCGAGCAGAGAACAAAGTTCGTAAGCGAGTTGCTGACCCTGTGGGAGCTGGCTTGCCAGCGATGGGCCGCAAAGCGGCCCCAGTATTCAAGGCTTGTGCGCGCGCGACAGGAACTCGTGCGACTGCATCTCCAGCAACCGGCTCAAGGTCCGCTGGAATTCAAAGCTCAGACGGCCACCGGTGTACAGGTCCTTCAACTCCACCTCAGCCGAAATGATCAGCTTGACGTTGCGGTCGTAGAATTCATCGACCATGTTGATGAACCGGCGGGCGATGTCATCGGTGGCAACGCCCATCTGCTCGACATTGCTCAGCAACACGGCATGGAAGATCTTGCCCAGCTCGATGTAGTCGTTCTGGCTACGCGGCCCGTCGCACAGGGCGCGGAAGTCGAACCAGGCGACGTCATCGCAGGTGCGCAAGGCGTTGATCGGGCGGTTCTCGATCATCAGCACGTCGTTCTCGACAGCCTGGGTGCACTCAGGGGTCAGCGCCTTGAAGCTGGCACGCATGCTCTGGTGTGCGGCGTCATTGAGCGGGAAGTGGAACAGTTCGGCCTGCTCCAGGTGACGCAAGCGATAGTCCACGCCACTGTCGACGTTCACCACGTCGGTGTACTGCTTGATCATGGCGATGGCGGGCAGGAAGCGCGCACGCTGCAGGCCGTCCTTGTAGAGGCCGTCCGGCACGATGTTGGACGTCGCCACCAAGGACACACCGTTCTTGAACAGCTCCTCCATCAAAGTGCCGAGGATCATCGCATCGGTAATGTCGGAAACGAAGAACTCGTCGAAGCAGATGACTTTGGCTTCGTCGCTGAAGCGCTTGGCGATGAGGGTCAGCGGGTTTTTCTCGCCCTTGAGGGTTTTCATTTCCTCGTGCACGCGCTTCATGAAGCGGTGGAAGTGCGTCCGCATCTTCTGCTTGAACGGCAGCGCTTCGTAGAAGGTGTCGACCAGGTAGGTCTTGCCACGCCCTACCCCACCCCAGAAGTACAGGCCCTTGACCGGCGTCTGCTCTTTCTTGCCGAACAGCTTGCCGAACACGCCCGGCTTGTTGTTCTGCGCGTGCACCAGGTCGTCGTACAGGCGCTGCAAGTGACGCACCGCAGTCTCCTGCGCCGCATCATGGAAGAAGTCGGGACGTTTCAGATCTGCTTGGTATCGTTCTAGGGGCGTCATGATTTCGTTAGCGAGGCAACAAAAAACGGGCCGTCACTGTAGCGACAGGCCCGCTTAATGGCAATCAGTCTGTAGGAGCGGGTCTGCCCGCTCCTACAGTCAAACTGTCTCAGTCCTGCTGTGGCGCCAGGGCCTCGTGCAGGCTTTGAACAGCCGCATCACGGGCTTCGGCCGTGTCGAACTGCGGCCCTTCAGCCACTTGCTCGCCATTCAGCCACAGGCTGAAGCTCAGCCCTTCAGCACGCACATCGGCTTCGCCACCTTGCTGCAGTTGCTTGCTTACGGCGCCAGCACTCTTGCCGTCGGCGAAGCTGCGCGACAGCAGCAGTTGCTCGCCGTCGGCGGCCAGCAGGCGGAAGCGGAAGCTGCCATCCTCGTCACGGAAGCTGACGAAACGCGCGCTCTTGGCGGCCTTTTTCTTCACTTCGGTGTTGGCCTGCACGCTGCTGCGGAACGAACGCAGGCCCACGGCCTCGCGCAGCTGCTCGAGGAACGGCGTGGCGATCTTGCGGGCCTTGGCGGCGCCGGCCAACAGGATGTCTTCCAGGTCCGATGGGCGCGAGATCAGTTGATGGTAGTGATCGCGCTTCTCTGCCAGTTGCCCATCCAGCAGCTGGAACAGACGCTGCTTGGCGTCGCCCCAACCCAGGCCCTGCAGCAGCTCTTCGCGGAAGCCGGCGCATTGCTCCGGCGTCGAGAAGGCCTGGTACAGGGTGAACAGGTGCGAAGTGTCCGGGTCTTTCGCTTCGCCTGGCGCGCGCGAGTCGGTCACGATGCGCGAAATGGCGTCTTTCATGTCCTTGGCACTGGTGAACAGTGGGATGGTGTTGTCGTAGCTCTTGGACATCTTGCGCCCGTCCAGGCCCGGCAACGTCGCCACGCTCTCTTCGATCACCGCCTCCGGCAGGGCGAAGAAGTCTTTGCCCTGGCCGAACAGGTGGTTGAAGCGCTGGCCAATGTCACGCGCCATTTCCACGTGCTGGATCTGGTCACGGCCGACCGGCACCTTGTGGGCGTTGAACATCAGGATGTCGGCGGCCATCAGCACCGGGTAGCTGAACAGCCCCATGGTCACGCCGGCGTCCGGGTCTTCACCGTTCTCGACGTTCTTGTCCACCGAGGCCTTGTAGGCATGGGCACGGTTGAGCAGGCCCTTTGCAGCAACGCAGGTCAGCAACCAGGTCAGCTCGGGGATCTCGGGGATGTCGGACTGACGGTAGAAGGTCACCTTGTCCGGATCGAGGCCACCGGCCAGCCAGGTGGCAGCGATTTCCAGGCGCGAGCGCTGGATGCGCAGCGGGTCGTCGCACTTGATCAGGGCGTGGTAGTCGGCCAGGAAGTAGAACGAATCGGCACCGGGTTGCTGGCTGGCGCGGATCGCCGGGCGAATGGCGCCGGCGTAGTTGCCCAGGTGCGGGGTGCCGGTGGTGGTGATACCGGTAAGGATGCGCGTGGTCATGGGTGTTCGCTTATTCAGGCTTGGCTCAATTCGAAAGGCGCGGCAGCAGCAGATCCTTCAGATCGGTCAGCTTGCCATGGAAGAAGTGTCCGCATTCTGCCACTTTCAGCAGCTCATGGGGGCGCGACAGGGTGTCAGACCATTCGTAGACCAACTGCGGATCGACGACCTCGTCGCTGTTGGGCTGCACCAGGGTGATCGGGCAGCGCTGCGGCAACGGGAATTCGTCTGTCAGGCGCATCACCGCCGGGGCAATCATGAACAGCTGTTGCAACTCAACGCCAGCGCTTTCCAGGCGCCCTGCCAGGCTGGTCGCGACGAAACCACCGAACGAGAAGCCCATCAGCACCACCGGCAGCTCAGGGTGCTTCGCGCGCAACCAGGCAGCCGCCGCCTCGGCATCGGCCACCTCGCCCGCGCCCATGTCATGGCTGCCGGCGCTTTGCCCGACACCCCGGTAGTTGAAGCGCAGGGTCACGTAACCGGCGTCACGCGCGGTGCGTTGCAACGTCGAAACCACCTTGTTGAGCATGGTGCCGCCCTGAACCGGGTTGGGGTGGCAGATCAGCACCACGCCGCGGGCATCGGCCACGTCCAGGTACAAGGCTTCCAACTGGCCACAAGGGCCATCGATGAACAAGGGGGTTTCGCGGACAAGCAAGGCACTACTCCGTGACCTCGGGAAGGGTCGATTCGTCTAGGTGAGGAATTCTGTTCTGATTTGCGATCGCTCGCGGTATACAGCGCAGGTCTGAGCCGTTAACGTAAAGCAAAGCCGTTTATAGAGGAAGGACTCGTGGAACTCTCGCTCCTTGTTTGGTTGTTGCCGACCCTGGCCCTGGTCATCGGCGTGGTGGTTGGTTTCGTCGTAGCCCGCCTGCTGCCCAATGCCGCGCCGAGCAGCACGCAACGTCAACTGGATGACATCCAGCAGCGTTTCGACAGCTACCAGAACGAAGTGGTCACCCACTTCAATAGCACCGCCGTACTGGTCAAGAAACTCACCCAGAGCTACCAGGATGTCCAGGACCACCTCGCCGATGGCGCCAACACCCTGGCCCTCGACGACGTCACCCGCCAGCGCCTGCTGGCCGCCCTGCACTCCGAAGCGGCCCAAGGCCCACGCGACCGCCTGACCCCGCCGAAGGACACCGCCGAAGTGCCACGCGATTACGCGCCAAAAACGCCGAACTCGCCGGGTATGCTCGATGAGAGCTACGGGCTCAAGCGTTGAGCTGATGCACTGAAAAAGGCCTCGAAAGAGGCCTTTTGTTTTCTGAAGGGTGGAGAAAGGTTAAGCAAGGCAACAGAATCACCCAACGTGCTCAGAGCGTATTTCCAAGTGCCTGTCATCCAAGTATTACCGGACCCTGCATAAGCCCATCCAACCCAGGAGAACGCTTATGCTGACTCACCGACAACGCTCGTTCATTGCCACTGCCGAGGCCGTGGACGGTAGCTTGAACTTTCTCGACGAGTTGCTCGGCAAGCCTGCCGAATTCGTGACACCTTCAGTCACTATCCCAGCTAGAACTGAAAACATCGCGCCAGGCAGATTTGCATCTATATATGTCGACTTTCCACCCGAAGTGATACCTGGCAAGAAACAAGACAAGTCGAATTACTTGGGCCACCTACCAAGCGTCGTCGACGTCACGCCTTTGCAACTGTACTTTCGCTGCGTAGATGATGGCTATCGGCTGTTTGTTCGCTCCTCCGTTCGCTACAAGCACGCGCTTTATATTCATGAGGAACATTGCGTGTGCGCGTTGACCTCGCCATTCAATGGCGTCTATCCAACGCTGTTCGACTTGCTGGATACCAACGACACCCCAATCGACTTCGACGACCTTGAGGACGAGACTATCGTGCGCCTTACCCCGGCTGGCAAGCGTGCGCCACTCATGCTGCGCTCGTTCAATGATAATCCTTTCATTTATATTTCCACGCAGGGCCAGCAACCTCTGGAACTGCGCCTGAATATTCTGGAAAGAAACGCCGCCTACCTCAACGACCCTGATGAAGTCTGATCTCCAGGCTAGTGGCCCTGACACGGTAAGCCAACGTCAGGGCCTGTACAGCCGCTTCAAGGAGGCGCTGGAAAATCTGCTGGAGGCGTTCGCAGTGCTTCAGGTGAGGTCTTGAGCCGTGCGTCGCTGAATGGCCAGTAGTTTTGCCCATCACGTTTCCTTACCGGTTTCTAGCAACAGGTTGATCTGACATGCTCAGCACGCATTTCCAAGTGCCTATCGGCCAGGTATTACCTGACCCTGCATAAGCCTATCCAAACCAGGAGAACTCTTATGCTGACTCACCGACAACGCTCGTTCATCGCCACCGTCGAGGCCGTGAACGGTAGCTTCAATTTCCTTGATGAACTGCTGGGCAGACCAGCCGAGATCGGCGGCACTTCTACCTCCACCCCGCAAAAACCAACGATGGCTGGCATTGCCCACGCGGGATGGGCCGGCCGCTTTTTCCGCCACACCGTGATAACCACCCGTGGAAACCGAGGAAGCCGGGAACCTATCTATGTGCAGAATCCCACGCCAGTTGTAAAACCGGTTGAACCCAGCAAGCGCGATGAATCGAATTACCTTGGCTATGTTGCTGAGGCAGTCGATGTCGCGCCGCTGCACCTTTACTTTCGCAGCGTGGAAAAGGGCTACCGGTTGTTCGTTCGGTCTTCCGTTCGCTACGCACGCGCACTTTACATCCATAAGGAAAATTGCGTATGCGCCTTACCCTCTCCCTTCGATAATGCCTACCCAACGCTCTTCGAGTTGCTGGATTGCGACAACATACCCATCACTTTCGCCAGCCTTGAAGACCAGGCAATTGTGCGTCTGGCCCCAGCAGGCCGGCAAACGCCCTTGATGTTGCGCACGTTCAAAGGTGTGCCTTACACCTATGTTTGCACGCAAGGCCAGTCTCCTCTTGAGTTGCGCCTGAATATTCTGGAAAGAAACGCCGCGTACCTCAACGACCCTGATGAAGTTTGATCTCCAGGCGTAAGGCCCTGACACGGCTATGCCAATGTCAGGGCCCCTACAGCCGCTTCAACTGCAAACCATCAGCGCCTGGCCAACATCCTCAAGCAGGTCCTCCACATCCTCGAGCCCCACCGACAAACGCACCAACCCCTCCGATATCCCGTGATGTGCCCGCTCCTTCGGCGTATAGCTGGAATGGGTCATGCTCGCCGGATGCTGCGCCAGCGACTCGGCATCGCCCAGGCTCACCGCCCGCGCGAACAGCTGCAGGGCATTCATGAAGCGCCGCCCGGCTTCGATGCCTCCCTTGAGCTCGAACGCGATCATGCCACCCGGCAGGCGCATCTGCCGCTGAGCGAGTTGGTACTGGGCAAACGAGGGCAGCCCTGGATAGTGGATAAACTCGACCTGCGGCTGGCGCGCGATAAACTCAGCCACCTGCTGTGCGTTGGCGCAATGGCGGTCCATGCGCAGCGCCAGGGTCTTGATACCGCGCATCAACAGCGAAGCGTCATGCGGCGACAGCACCGCGCCCGTCATGTCTTTGAGGCCTTCCAGGCGTATCCGGTCGATCAGCGCCTTGCGCCCCACCACCAGCCCTGCGGTGAGATCACCATGGCCGCTCAAGTACTTGGTGGCCGAATGCACCACCAGGTCGGCACCCATTTCCAGGGGCCGCTGCAAATAAGGCGTGCAGTAGGTGTTGTCGACCACGATATGCAAATCATGCCCACGGGCGGCGTCAGCCACCGCCGCGATATCGACCAGTTGCATGTTGGGGTTGGCGGGTGTTTCGAAGTAGATCATCCGTGTTTTGCTGGTGATCGCCGCCTTGAGTGCCTTGGTGTCGTTAAGGTCGACGTGACGGATTTTCACCCCAAACTCGCCAATGCCATGGTGCAGGAAGGCAAAGGTGCAGCCATACAACGTGCGCCCGACAATTAGCTCATCACCCGGCCGTAGCAGGGTCCAGATCGTCGAGGTAATGGCCCCCATCCCCGAAGCCAACGCCAGCCCGGCCTCCCCCCCTTCCAGCGACGCCATGCGCTGTTCCAGCAGGGCCAGCGTCGGGTTGGAAATACGGCTGTAGAAGTGCCCCGCTTCCTCCCCTGCAAAGCAGGCAGCGCCATATTCAACGGTGGGGAAGGCATAGGTCGCTGTTTGATACACCGGCGGCACAAGGGCGCCCCCATGGGAAAGCGGGTCATAACCATGATGGATGGCCCGCGTGGAAAAACCGGTGTTGTTATGGGAGTCGCGCATGGCAACAGCCTCTGGTGGTTTGTTATAAGCTTATGCCACCGAGCTGCCTGAGTTTTTCCAAAATAGCCCACGCAATCGAGCACTTTTTGGAACAAAAACAACAATTATTCGATCAGGAGGGCAAACCATGCCTTCGAGCCTCGACCGCACCGACCGCGCCCTGCTCGCTGCCCTGCAGGACAACGCCCGCCTTACCGTCTCCGAACTTGCCGACCAGGTAGCGCTGACCACCTCGCCTTGCTGGCGGAGGGTCAAATTGCTGGAAGATAACGGCTATATCACCGGGTACCAGGCCATTCTTTCCCCTAAGTCATTGGGGTTTGGCGTAACCGCTTTTGTCAGCATCATGATGGATTCACATACCAAAGACATGGCCTTGGCCTTTGAAAAGCGGTTGATGGAAATACCCGAAATCGTTGCCTGCCATAATATTTCCGGGCGCTATGACTTCTTGCTGGAAATACTGGCGCGGGACCTTGAATCGTTTGGGGAATTCACCCGGGAAGTACTGCAGCGGTTGCCGGGAGTTAAGGAAATTTATTCGAGCTTTTCGTACAAGGCAGTGAAAGAGAGGCGCGTGATTCCAGTGTCGGAGAAGCATATCTGATTCAGACCTTTCCGAACGGCAGGAAGGGTCCTACCGATGGATAGGCCGCAACTGACATACTGCACATTCAATACACGAAAAGCTTTGCCATGTAGTGATCAGGAGAACCTACATGGCACAGGACAAAACGTATTATCTCACCGAAGGGCTTTGGATTAGCGCCGCTGCCCCCACGGGTGCTGAACTCAGGTTAATGGGTGGCGGTGGAGGCGGACCAGGCGGAGGGGGCTGGGGGCTGAGTGAAGGCTACCCTCGCGGTACCAGCCCAACCAAAAATGATATTGCGCGGGTCATTTCAACACGGAGAGTGTTGACAGAGGAATATCAGATCATCGAGAAAGACCACGAAGAAAAATATACTCAAGAGATAAACCAGCTCCCAGAAACGATTGCCGCATTAAAAGCTCAAATCAGATCCGACGCGCAGAACACACCCAACCAATCTTTAAAAGCAATAGTTGAACAACAGGTTTTGACCTCACGTATCAGCCAGATGCGTGAGAACTACCTGCAGATTTAACCCGACGCAAATAGCTATTTTGGCGTACCCGCGTTCTATAAGCGCGGCGATTCAATGATGAGTCGATTTCTCGACCCTGGCTTCATCGAATCAACAACGGGTGAAGCCTTGGGTGTGGAATGGGCCACAAAACTGCAGAGGTCGTGGGACGGCGCCTATCGTTTACACCTGCTAGCCCAGAAGCATCAGTCGCTAGCGGATGAACTCAAAGGGCTGGCAGGACAGGTAGATCAAGAGGAGCTGACCCAGCAGCCTTTAGACCTGCTGAAGGTGATTGCGCGTAGAACAGCGCAGATTCACGTAGAGCGGCAAATTCACTTCGAATGTTTACCTAATGTTATTCAGCATGAGCTCGGGCAAACCGTCATTGGGGACGCGTACACACTCGCCCAAACGTTCAATGCTTACTTGGCCACCGCCTCTGCTCTGGTGCAGAGCAAACAATCGCAAATACCGCAGTACCCAGATCAAAATCCACGGATCAGCAGCCCTCTGTCGAAACCCCAACTGGAAGGGCTGTTACATCTTGTGGATGAGCAAAGATTGCGACGAGCTGGTCAGCGCTGGAAGGAATATCACCAGGCCCTTGCATTGAGCGAATCGATCAGGTTCCTCGATACCTTCACAAGTGCTACGCAGAATCTTAACCAGCGCGCGGCCGAGGTTGAACACTTACAAGCTCAGTTTGCAGCGCAACAGGCGGCGGCTGAAGAAGCCGCTCGGCTACAGGCTGAGGCTGAGCGCCTGGCTGCCGAGGAAGTGGTGAGGCAGCAAGCCGAAGCTGAGCGATTGGCCGCAGAAGAAGCGGCACGCCAGCAAGCCGAAACTGAGCGTTTAGCTGCCGAGGCGGAACGGCAGCAGCTCGAGAAGTTGCTCAAACGTATAAGTTACAACCACGAAGGCCGACTGGCGGCATCGGTCCCTGCAATCATCCCCATCGGTGCTGCAACGTTCGCAATCGCCGAGACCGCCTATACAGCGTTAGGGGCTGCAATATCTGCGGCTTTGACCAGGATTATTGCGGCTTCCACTCCCGCCCTAGCGGTGGGCTCCCTGGCAATGGCCTGGCCGTCGACGTTGGCCAACAGCGAACGTCACTACCTCATCAGCACGCCCCTCGCTAACCTTTCACCTCCGAACGGTCCGGATCTAGTCGCCCTTGCCCTCTCATCAACCAGTATCGATTTACCTTACCTTCTTGCTGGGGCCGAAGACCAACATGGGCTGGATCTCTACGTGGTACCTGGCGCTAAGCCAGTACCCGTTCGCGCCGCGACGTTCGACAGCGAGCGCCAGCTTTACAGCCTGGCACTGGAGAACCCTCAGCGAATTCTGACCTGGACCCCAGCCAGCGCACCGGGGGATGAACAGGGAAGCTCTACCAGTCTTCCACCGGCACCACCTGGGACTGTCGTTTACACCGGCAGCAGCCTTAATCCTGTAAGCACCGAGCAGGACGGTTATCCGGCTCTTGAGCTACTGGATCAAGAACGGCTGATCATCACCTTTCCGCTGGATTCGGGTTTGCCGCCTATTCTGGTGGTGTTCAAGAGTCCTCGATATGAACCGGGGGTGGTTAGTGGGGTAGGCTCAGATATCACCGAGGTTTGGCTTGGCCAGTCTAGCCGTGAAGAAGGAGCCCTCATCCCAACACGAATCGCTGCCCAACTCATAGGTAGGGAGTTCAATAATTTCAATGCTTTTCGGATGGAGTTCTGGAGGTCTGTCTCCCATGATGCAGAGTTATCCAAACAATTTTCACAACAAAACTTAAGCCGCATGAGAAATGGCAACGCCCCAATCACTCGAAAAACTGACGCATACGGTTTGCAAAGAAGCTTTATACTACACCACGTCAGCCCAATTGGAGAGGGTGGAGCAGTTTACGATGTTGACAACCTAAGAGTCGTCACACCGATAGCGCATCAAAAAATTCATTACGGTGACAAGTCATGATCTTAAAAAAAAGTTACAATGATTACACTGAAGCAGAGTTTATAGAATTTCTTGAAGATCTCTATCGCGCCAACGCCATTGAGCCTGACGAAACGCTAGCCCCATTACTAATCCACTTCTCAACCATTACCGAACACCCTAGCGGAACGGATTTAATCTATTGGCCAGACAGTGAAGCACAAGGTGAACTTCAAGCCGTGCTTAACATCATTAAGGACTGGCGCGCAGCTAACGGCAAGCCAGGATTTAAAGCAGAGTAAATCCAACACCCCGCTCATACGGGGTGTTACTCCTTAAAAATTAGTGCGTTCCAGACCTGTGAGATTTGCACGTCCGGACACAAACAAAAAACCCCGCCGAAGCGGGGTTTTTCATGCAGCCTCAGCGCTTAGATCGCGCCACGCTGACGCAGCACATCCAGCACCTGCTTAACGCCTTCATCGACACTGGTGTTCTGGGTATCGATCACCAGGTCAGCGTCCAGCGGCACATCGAACGGGAAGCTTTCACCCGGGATGTTGTCGCCACCGGCAGCATACAGGCCCTGCGGGTCGCGCTCGCGGCAGGCGATTGGCGAGGCCTGGACGTAAACGGTCACCAGGCGCTCCTTGCCGATCAGCGCCTTGGCCTGTTCGCGGCCTTCGGCATCCGGGGCGACGAAGGCGGCCAGGGTCAGCATGCCGGCTTCGTTGAACTGGCGCGCCACATGGGCGGCGCGGCGCCAGTTCTCGGTGCGGCCGGCGCGGTCCTGTGGCAGGCCCTTGTTCAGGTCGTGGCGCAGGTTCTGGCCATCGAGCACGTACACCGCACGGCCCATGTCGAACAGCTTGCGCTCCACGGCGTAGGCCAGGGTGCTCTTGCCAGCGCCGGACAGGCCGCTGAACAGCACGGTGGCCGGCTGCTGGCCGAAGCGCAGGGCGCGCTCTTCGGTGGACACGTGAGCCTGCTTGCCATGCTGGCCGGTGCTGCCGTGCGGCAGCACTGGCTGTGCGATGATCATGCCGGCACCAACGGTGCCGTTGGTCAGGCGGTCGATGACGATGAACGCACCGGTGGTGCGGTTGCTGTCATAGCCGTCCAGCGCGATGGCGCTGTCCAGGGACACCTTGACGCGACCGATCTCATTCAGCTGCAGCGCGCTGGCCGCATCCTTTTCGAGGGTGTTCACATCGACCTTGTGGGTGATGCTGGCGATCGAGCCCGGCACATAGCTGGTGGCGCGCTTGATGTCGTATTTCTTGCCCGGGAGCATGGGCTCTTCGGCCATCCACACCAGCATCGCGTCGAACTGGTCGGTCACCGGCGGGACGTTGTCGGCGTGCACCAACAGGTCGCCACGGGAGATGTCGATCTCGTCTTCCATGGTCAGGGTCACGGCCTGGCCTGGGCCGGCGTTTTCCAGCTCACCTTCGTAGGTGACGATGGACTTGACCCGGCTGCTCTTGCCCGACGGCAGCACGACGATTTCGTCGCCCTTGTGCACCACACCACTGGCGAGGGTGCCGGCAAAGCCGCGGAAGTTCAGGTTCGGACGGTTGACGTACTGCACCGGGAAGCGCAGGTCGGTGAAGTTGCGGTCGGCCGCGACTTCCACGGTCTCGAGGATTTCCATCAGCGCAGGGCCGGTGTACCACGGCGAACGCTCGCTGCGGTTGACCACGTTGTCGCCCTTGAGCGCCGACATCGGCACGAAGTGCAGGCTGCTCGGCGTCAGGTTGATGGCATCGGCGAACTTCAGGTAGTCAGCCTTGATGTCTTCGAACACGCCTTCGTCGAACCCTTTGAGGTCCATCTTGTTGACGGCGACGACGATGTGCTTGATGCCCAGCAACGAGGCGATGTAGCTGTGACGACGGGTCTGGGTCTGCACGCCATAGCGGGCATCGACCAGGATGATCGCCAGGTCACAGGTGGATGCACCGGTGGCCATGTTACGGGTGTACTGCTCGTGGCCCGGGGTGTCGGCAATGATGAACTTGCGCTTGGCGGTGGAGAAGTAGCGGTAGGCGACATCGATGGTGATGCCCTGCTCACGCTCGGCCTGCAGGCCGTCGACCAGCAGCGCCAGGTCGACTTCTTCGCCGGTGGTGCCGGACTTCTTCGAATCACGGGTGATGGCTTCGAGGTGGTCCTCGTAGATCATTTTCGAGTCGTGCAGCAGGCGCCCAATCAGGGTGCTCTTGCCGTCGTCGACGTTGCCGCAGGTCAGGAAACGCAGCAGTTCCTTGCGCTCGTGCTGGGCCAGGTAGGCGAGGATGTCCTCGCTGATCAGATCAGATTGGTGCGACATGGAGTAACCCTGAAATTAGAAGTAGCCTTGGCGTTTCTTGTCTTCCATGGAGCCGGCGCCATCGTGGTCGATGACACGGCCCTGGCGTTCGGACGTACGGGTCAGGAGCATTTCCTGAATGATGTCCGTCAGGGTCTCGGCTTCGGACTCGACAGCACCCGTCAGCGGGTAGCAACCGAGGGTACGGAAACGCACCTTCTTCTTGACGATGCGGGCCTTTTCTTCCTCGGAGAGGTGCTCGAGGATGCGCTCGTCGTCGATCATGATCAGGGTGCCGTTCTTCTCGATGACTTCACGCTCGGCGGCGAAGTACAGCGGCACGATCGGGATGCCTTCGAGGTAGATGTACTGCCAGATGTCCAGCTCGGTCCAGTTCGACAGCGGGAAGACGCGGATCGACTCGCCCTTGTTGACCTTGCCGTTATACACGTTCCACAGCTCGGGGCGCTGGTTCTTAGGGTCCCAGCGGTGTTTGCTGTCGCGGAACGAGTAGACGCGTTCCTTGGCGCGCGACTTCTCTTCGTCACGGCGGGCACCACCGAAGGCGGCGTCGAAACCATGCTTGTCCAGCGCCTGCTTGAGGCCCTGGGTCTTCATGATATCGGTGTGCTTGGAGCTGCCATGGGTGAAGGGGTTGATGCCCTGCGCCACACCCTCAGGGTTGACGTGGGTGATCAGCTCCAGGCCCATTTCCTCGACCATCTTGTCGCGGAAGCTGTACATCTCCTGGAATTTCCACTGGGTGTCGACGTGCATCACCGGGAACGGCAGCTTGCCCGGGAAGAAGGCCTTGCGCGCCAGGTGCAGCATCACGGCGGAATCCTTGCCGATCGAGTACAGCATCACCGGGTTGTCGAACTCGGCGGCCACCTCGCGGATGATGTGGATGCTCTCCGCCTCCAGCTGTTTCAAGTGCGTCAGTTTGTCGACCATGGCTACTCACGAAAAACGATCTTATGGACGGCCTGCGGGCCGTGTTCGAGCGAGCCACTTTATCACAGCGGCTGATTCTATTTAGGAGGCGGGCTAGATCGAAACAATCTAACGATATGACTGGGGGTTTGGGCTCTGGCTCCACCCCACCAGCCGTTGTAGGAGCAGCCTTGTGCTGCGAAGAGGCCAGTGGTGGCACTTTACCTGTACCGGCCTCTTCGCAGCGCAAGGCTGCTCCTACAGGGGCTGTGGGAGATTCGGAAGGGTTAGATCGGGTTCGGGCAATCGATGAACAGATGCTCCACGGCAAAGCGCCGGGCCAGGTAGTCGCCCAGGGCCTGCACGCCATAGCGCTCGGTGGCATGGTGCCCGGCGGCGATGAAGCTGACGCCGTTTTCGCGGGCACTGTGGAAGGTCTGTTCCGACGCCTCGCCACTGATGAACAAGTCGACCCCTGCGGCAATCGCGGTATCGATATACCCCTGCCCGCCCCCGGTGCACCAGCCCACGCGGCGGATCATCTGGTCGCCTTCAACCAGCAACGGCTCACGCCCCATCACCTCTTGCACCCGCCGGGCAAAATCCCGTGCGGTCATCGGCTCGGCCAGCGAACCGACCAAGCCGACCACTTTCGGGTTCTCAGGGTCCAGCGGCCCCTCGACGGTGATATCCAACTGGCGCGCCAGCTGCACGTTGTTGCCCACCTCCGGGTGTACATCCAGCGGCAGGTGGAACGCCAGCAGGCTGATGTCGTGCTTGAGCAGGGTTTTCAAACGGCGCTGCTTGATCCCCGTGATGCACGGGTTCTCGCCCTTCCAGAAGTAGCCATGGTGCACCAGCACCAGGTCGGCCTCGGCCTCGACCGCAGCATCCAGCAACGCTTGGCTGGCCGTGACACCGCTGACAATGCGGCTGACCTGCGGGCGGCCCTCGACTTGCAGCCCGTTGGGGCAATAATCCTGGATCTTCGCACTGCCCAGGTAGCGCTCGGCTTCCTCGACCAGGGTGTTCAGAGCGACGGCCATGAAAATCTCCTCGAAATCTGCGTTTTTGCCGGGTTCAACACCCGTATACTGGCGGCCATTATGAGCCGTCGCCGGCCTTGGGGAAACCGGCGTCAGCCGCCTGGGTGCAGGCCAGACAAGCCTTCGCCGATCAGCGGTTTCAGGTGTATGATCGCGCGCGCTCGCGCCCCGTGGCGCTGCTATCTGGCTCCCGCCCTACTCCCAGGATTCGTTCATGTTCAAGGCTCTGCGTTACTTTGGCTGGCCCCTGCTCACCGGTGTGTTGATCGCCATGCTGATCATCCAGCGCTTCCCGCAATGGGTCGGCCTGCCCAGCCAGGACGTCAACCTGCAGCAGGCCCCGCAAACCACCCGGATCATGCAGGGCCCGGTGTCGTATGCCGACGCCGTGACCCTGGCCGCACCGGCGGTGGTCAACCTGTACACCACCAAGGTGGTTAACAAGAGCGCCCATCCGCTGTTCGAAGACCCGCAGTTCCGCCGCTTCTTTGGCGATAACCTGCCCAAGCAGAAGCGCTGGGAGTCGAGCCTGGGCTCGGCGGTAATCATGAGCCCCGAGGGCTACCTGCTGACCAACAACCACGTCACCAGTGGCGCCGACCAGATCGTGGTAGCGCTCAAGGATGGCCGCGAAACCTTGGCCCGGGTGATCGGCAGCGACCCGGAAACCGACCTGGCGGTGCTGAAGATCGACTTGAAGAGCCTGCCGGCCATCACCATCGGCCGCTCCGACAACATCCACATCGGTGATGTCTCGCTGGCCATCGGCAACCCCTTTGGCGTCGGCCAAACCGTGACCATGGGCATCATCAGTGCCACCGGCCGTAACCAGCTGGGCCTGAACAACTACGAAGACTTCATCCAGACCGACGCGGCGATCAACCCGGGTAACTCCGGCGGTGCACTGGTCGATGCCAACGGCAACCTGATCGGCATCAACACGGCCATTTTCTCCAAGTCTGGCGGTTCCCAGGGCATTGGTTTCGCCATCCCGGTGAAGCTGGCATTGGAGGTGATGAAGTCGATCGTCGAACACGGCCAGGTGATCCGTGGCTGGCTGGGCATCGAAGTGCAGCCGCTGAGCCAGGAACTGGCTGAATCGTTCGGCATGCAGAATCGCCCAGGCATCGTCGTGGCGGGGATCTTCCGCGAAGGGCCGGCGCAAAAAGCCGGGCTGCAGCTGGGTGACGTGATCATGAGCATCAACGGTGAGCCGGCGGGTGACGGGCGCAAGTCGATGAACCAGGTGGCGCGGATCAAGCCCAACGAGAAGATCACCATCGAGGTGATGCGCAATGGGCAGCAGCTGAAGCTGGTTGCCGAGGTCGGGCTGCGGCCGCCGCCTGCTCCGGCGACGACGCAGGAAGAGAAGTAACACTGGGGGTGCTTTGCAGCCCATTCGCAGCGCAAGGCTGCTCCTACAAGGCAATGCGATCCCCCTGTAGGAGCAGCCTTGTGCTGCGAATGGGCCGCAAAGCGGCCCCAACAGCATCAATGCAAAATCTGGCTCAAGAACAACTTGGTCCGATCACTGCGCGGCCGGTCGAAGAAATCATCCGGCGCCGCCTGCTCCACAATCTCCCCCTTGTCCATGAAGATCACCCGGTTCGCCACGGTGCGGGCAAAGCCCATCTCGTGGGTGACACAGAGCATGGTCATACCATCCTCGGCCAGGCCCACCATGGTATCGAGCACTTCCTTGACCATCTCTGGGTCGAGCGCCGACGTCGGCTCGTCGAACAGCATGATCTTCGGTTTCATGCACAGCGCCCGGGCAATCGCCACGCGCTGCTGCTGGCCGCCCGACAACTGCCCCGGGTACTTGTGCGCCTGCTCAGGGATACGCACCCGCTCCAGATAATGCATGGCGATTTCCTCGGCCTTGCGCCGCGGCATCTTGCGCACCCACATCGGCGCCAATGTGCAGTTTTCCAGAATGCTCAGGTGCGGGAACAGGTTGAAGTGCTGGAACACCATGCCCACCTCACGGCGGATCGCCTCGATCTGCTTGAGGTCGTTGGTCAGCTCGACGCCATCGACGACGATGCGCCCCTGCTGGTGCTCTTCAAGCCGATTAAGGCAGCGGATGGTGGTCGACTTGCCCGACCCGGATGGCCCGCACAGCACGATGCGCTCGCCCTGGCGCACATTCAGGTTGATGTCCTTGAGCACATGGAACTGGCCGTACCATTTGTTCACACCCTGCATCTGGATGATGCCTTCGGGGCCAGCAGGCTGCTTGATCGCTTCACTCATTTCGAAACTCCTAACGCTTGTGGCCAGTGTCCAGCTTGCGCTCCAGGTGCATGGAGTAGCGGGACATACCGAAACAGAAAATCCAGAAAACCAGCGCAGCGAACACGTAGCCTTCGGTGGCCATGCCCAGCCAGGCTGGGTCAGCTGCCGCTTGCTTAACGCTGTTGAGCAGGTCGAACAGGCCGATGATGATGACCAGGCTGGTGTCCTTGAACAGGGCAATGAAGGTGTTGACGATGCCAGGGATCACCAGCTTCAGCGCCTGGGGCAGGATTACCAGGCCCATCGCCCGCCAGTAGCCCAGGCCCATGGCCGCAGCCGCTTCATATTGCCCCTTGGGGATGGCCTGCAGGCCACCGCGCACCACCTCGGCGATGTACGCCGACTGGAACAGGATCACGCCGATCATCGCCCGCAGCAGCTTGTCGAAGCTCATGCCTTCGGGCAGGAACAGCGGCAACATCACCGAGGACATGAACAGCACGGTGATCAACGGCACGCCGCGCCAGAACTCGATGAAGGTCACGCAGACCACTTTCACCGCCGGCATCCGCGAACGCCGCCCCAATGCCAGCAGGATGCCCAGCGGTAACGCACCGACGATACCCACGGTGGCGATCACCAGGGTCAGCATCAACCCGCCCCACTGGCTGGTTGGCACGCTTTCCAGGCCCAGGTAGCCGCCATGCAGCAGCGTGTAGGCAAGGACCGGGTACAGCACCAGGAAACCCAGGCCATACACGGCTTTGCGCGGGAAGCGCTTGATGAACAGCGGCGCGGCGCCGAGCACGGCCAGCCACACGGTCAGGTCCACGCGCCAGCGCAGTTCTGTCGGGTAGTAGCCGTACATGAACTGGCCAAAGCGCTGCTGCACGAACACCCAGCAGGCGCCCTCCTTGGTGCAGTCTGCGCGGGTGGTGCCGACCCAGTTGGCATCGATCAGCGCCCACTGCAGCAAAGGCGGTACAATCAGCCACACCAAATAAAGGGCGAACAAGGTCAGCAGGGTATTGAGCCAGCTAGAGAACAGGTTGGCACGCATCCATGCGAGCACGCCGACGGTCTTCACCGGTGGCGGCATGTCAGGTTTGAAAACGTGAGCATTCACAGGCGTATCCTCACCGCTCGATCAGCGCAATGCGCTTGTTGTACCAGTTCATCAGCAGCGAAATGCTGATGCTGATGGCGAGATAGACACTCATGGTGATGGCAATCACCTCGATGGCCTGGCCGGTCTGGTTGAGCACCGTACCGGCGAACAGCGAGACCATCTCTGGGTAGCCGATACCGGCCGCCAGCGACGAGTTCTTCGCCAGGTTCAGGTACTGGCTGGTCAGCGGCGGAATGATCACCCGCAGTGCCTGGGGAATGATCACCTTGCGCAGGGTCGGGCCCTCGCGCAGGCCCAGCGAACGCGCAGCTTCAGTTTGGCCATGGCTGACCGAACGGATGCCAGAGCGCACGATTTCGGCAATGAACGCCGCGGTATAGATCGTCAGCGCCAGGGTCAATGCCAGCAGTTCGGGGATCAGCACCCAGCCACCGACGAAGTTGAAGCCCTTCAACTGCGGCACTTCCCAGTGCACGGGGCTGCCGAACAGCAGCACGCAGAGGCCAGGGATGGCAATGAACAGCGCCAGCCCCACCCAAAACTTGTGAAACGGCTCACCGGTCTCGTTGAAGCGTTTGTTGGCCACACGCACCATCACCACGATGGCCGTGATCGCCAGCGCCAGGGCAATGACAAACGGCCAGAAGCCATCGGCCATCGAGGCGCCGGGCATGTTCAGGCCCCGGTTGCTGATGAAGAACAGGTCGTTGATATTGATGCTGCCCCGCGGCCCTGGCAGGGTCAGGAACACCGCGAAATACCAGAACAGAATCTGCAGCAAAGGCGGAATGTTGCGGAAGGTCTCCACATACACGGTCGCCAGTTTGTTGATCATCCAGTTCGGTGACAGCCGTGCCACACCAATGATGAACCCCAAAACGGTCGCCAGGATGACGCCGATGAACGTCACCAGCAGCGTGTTGAGCAGGCCGATGACGAACACCCGCGCGTAGCTGTCGGATTCCACATAAGGGATCAGGTGCTGAGCGATGCCGAAGCCGGCACTGCGGTCGAGGAAGTCGAAGCCCGAGGTGATGCCCCGGTGTTGCAGGTTGGTTTGCGTGTTGTGGAACAGGTACCAGCCCAGGCCCACCACGAAGACGATCGTGAGAACCTGGAACAACCACGCGCGCACACGCGGATCGTTCAGGGATAGCCCCTTTTGTGCGCCGATTCGATTTTGCATGAAGTGCCCCGGACAGTAGGGATTCGAACAGCCTGCGGCGGCGGGATGCCGCCGCAGGGTGCAGCCATCAGCGCACAGGTGGCGCGTACTGGATGCCGCCGTTGTTCCACAGGGCGTTCATGCCACGGTCGATCTTCAAGTCAGTGCTCTGGCCCAGGTTCTTCTCGAACACTTCGCCATAGTTGCCAACTTGCTTGACGATCTGGACTACCCAATCTTTGGGCAGCTTGAGGTCTTTGCCGTACTCGCCGTCAGCGCCAAGCAGGCGGGCGTTGTCCGGGTTCTTGGTGGATTTGGCCTCGGCCTCGACATTCTTCGAGGTGATGCCGGCCTCTTCGGCGTTGAGCATGGCGAACAGGGTCCACTTGACGATGCTGAACCATTCTTCGTCGCCCTTGCGTACCACCGGGCCCAGCGGTTCCTTGGAAATGGTTTCCGGCAGCACCACGTAGTCGGTCGGCGCGGCCAGCTTGGAGCGCTGGGCGAACAGCTGCGACTTGTCCGAGGTCAGCACGTCGCAACGGCCCGATTCCAGCGACTTGGCGCTTTCGTCGGAGGTGTCGAAGGTGATCGGGGTGTACTTCAGGTTATTGGCGCGGAAGTAGTCGGAAACGTTCAGTTCGGTGGTGGTACCGGCCTGGATGCAGATGGTCGCGCCATCGAGCTCTTTGGCACTGGAAACCCCCAGCTTCTTGTTGACCAGGAAGCCGACGCCGTCATAGTAGGTGACACCGGCGAACACCAGGCCCATGCCGGCATCGCGCGAGCTGGTCCAGGTGGTGTTGCGCGACAGCACGTCGACTTCGCCGGACTGCAGCGCAGTGAAGCGTTCCTTGGCGTTGAGCTGGCTGAACTTGACCTTGGTCGCATCGCCGAACACGGCGGCAGCGACGGCGCGGCAGACATCGGCGTCGATACCGACGATCTTGCCTTGCGCATCAGGTACCGAGAAGCCTGGAAGACCGTCGCTCACGCCACACTGGACGAAGCCCTTCTTCTTTACCGCATCAAGCGTGGCGCCGGCCTGGGCGGTTGTCACAGCGCCCAGCGCAGCGGCAGCGGTCAGGACTGCCAGGGTGGTTTTCAACATCTTCATTCACAACCTCCAAATCGCTCTTGTTGTACCGAGCCGGAATTGCACCGCACCCTTTTGAGGCGTATCCGACCCGTGTTGGCTTGTTATTGGGTCAATGGCGCAATGGGCTGTTCTATGACAGCCTTCACGTGCAAAGGGTGTTACCGTCACGGCCTGGCCCTTGCATCGGATGATTCATAGCAAACGGCGTACCACAGTTGACGGCTAAAGCGTTTAAGCGCTCGTCAAGTAGGGAAAGTTGTATCGTTGCGACATTCTTTTTCCGACAATCATTTGCAGCGCCTTCTTTTTACGCACACGAAAACAAGACACGCACACTTTCGGAGCAGTCATGACCAACCCGCTGATTCTCGAACCGCAGAAAACCGCCGACGCCTGTGTGATCTGGTTGCACGGCCTGGGCGCCGACCGTTACGACTTCCTACCGGTTGCCGAATTCATGCAGGAACGACTGCTCAGTACCCGGTTCATCATGCCCCAGGCCCCTACCCGCCCAGTCACCATCAATGGCGGCTATGCCATGCCCAGCTGGTATGACATCAAGGCCATGACCCCGGCGCGTGCCATCGACGAGGCGCAACTGGAGGAATCGGCCGAACAGGTGATCGCCCTGATCAAGGCCGAACAGGCCAAGGGCATCAATCTGTCGCGGATTTTCCTGGCCGGCTTCTCCCAGGGCGGCGCCGTGGTGCTGCACACTGCCTATATAAAGTGGCAAGAGGCCTTGGGCGGGGTGATCGCGCTGTCCACCTACGCGCCAACCTTCAACGATGCCCACGAACTCAGCGCCTGCCAGCAACGCACCCCGGCCCTGTGCCTGCATGGCGTGCACGACCCGGTGGTGATCCCTTCGATGGGGCGCACGGCCTTCGAATACCTGAATACCTGGGGTGTTGCCGCCCAATGGCACGAATACCCGATGGAGCATGAAGTGGCCATCGAGGAACTGAGCGACATCCACGACTGGTTGAGCAAGCAATTGCAATAAGCCAGGCTCGCCCGTCGTTGTGGGCGTATTCCGCTACGCCGTGTCCAGTTCTTGCTTTACACTGCCCGGCGTACATTCCTTAACCAGTTGATGAGACGATCGTGCTCAAGGCACTTAAAAAAATATTCGGCAAAGGAGACGCCGCGCCTCAGGCCGTCGATCCCGCTGCCAGCGTGAAAACGCCCGCGCCTGCTCCCGCTGCTGTGGCTCAGCCCCAGTCTCAGCCAGCGCCTCAGCCGGCCCCGACACCCGCCGACGCCAGCCCTGAGGCCCAAGCGCCTGCCGCGGCCGATAGACCGGCCAAGGAAAAACCGCGCCGCGAACGCAAGCCAAAGCCGCAGGCCAGCCTGTGGAAGCTGGAAGATTTCGTGGTTGAGCCGCAGGAAGGTAAAACCCGCTTCCACGATTTCAAGCTGTCCAGTGAAGTGATGCACGCGATCCACGACCTGGGATTCCCCTATTGCACGCCGATCCAGGCGCAGGTATTGGGTTACACCCTGCGTGGCCAAGACGCGATCGGCCGAGCCCAGACCGGCACCGGCAAGACCGCCGCGTTCCTGATCTCGATCATTTCCCAGCTGCAGCAGACGCCGCCGCCCAAAGAACGCTTCATGGGCGAACCGCGCGCGCTGATCATCGCGCCGACCCGCGAACTGGTGGTGCAAATCGCCAAGGACGCCGCTGCCCTGACCAAGTACACCGGCCTGAACGTCATGAGCTTTGTCGGTGGCATGGACTTCGACAAGCAGCTCAAGGCCCTGGAAGCGCGTCATTGCGACATCCTGGTCGCCACGCCGGGCCGCCTGCTGGACTTCAACCAGCGCGGTGAAGTGCACCTGGACATGGTCGAAGTGATGGTGCTGGACGAAGCCGACCGCATGCTCGACATGGGCTTTATCCCCCAGGTACGTCAGATCATTCGCCAGACACCGCCGAAAAGCGAACGCCAGACGCTGCTGTTCTCCGCCACCTTCACCGACGACGTGATGAACCTGGCCAAGCAGTGGACCACCAACCCGGCCATCGTCGAGATCGAGCCAGAAAACGTCGCCAGCGAGACGGTCGAGCAGCACGTCTACGCGGTGGCCGGCAGCGACAAGTACAAGCTGCTGTACAACCTGGTGACCCAGAACAAGTGGGAACGGGTGATGGTGTTCGCCAACCGCAAGGATGAAGTGCGGCGTATCGAAGAGAAGCTGGTGCGCGACGGCATCAACGCCGCCCAACTGTCGGGTGACGTGCCGCAGCACAAGCGCATTCGTACGCTGGAGAGCTTCCGTGAAGGCCGGATTACCGTGCTGGTAGCCACCGACGTGGCGGGCCGGGGTATCCACATCGATGGCATCAGCCACGTGATCAACTTCACCCTGCCCGAAGATGCCGATGACTATGTTCACCGCATCGGCCGTACCGGCCGCGCGGGGACCAGTGGCGTGTCGATCAGCTTTGCCGGCGAGGACGATTCCTACCAACTGCCGGCGATCGAAGAGCTGCTGGGGCGCAAGATCAAATGCGAGATGCCGCCGGATGAGCTGCTCAAGCCGGTGCCGCGCAAGCATCATTGAGGCACGCGGAGCCCAGGTAATTCGCGATCTCTGTAGGAGCAGCCTTGCGCTGCGAAGAGGCCGGTGACAACACAGTCATCGTTGCTGTTAGCACTGGCCCTTTCGCAGCACAAGGCTGCTCCTACAGAGGCCGTGCTGCTTCTGAAATACACCGATCGGCTTACCAGCGCCCCGCCGCATCCTGGTCACTCTGCTTCCCTTCTACCCAGCGCGGCCCGTCCTGGGTATTTTCCTTCTTCCAGAACGGCGCCCGGGTCTTCAGGTAATCCATGATGAAGTTGCAGGCATCGAACGCAGCCTGCCGATGGGCACTGGCCACACCGACGAAAACGATCGGCTCGCCCGGCTCCAGTGCGCCAATGCGGTGCAACACCTCGACCTTGAGCAAGGACCAGCGCTGCTCGGCCTCGACCACGATCTTGGCCAACGCCTTTTCGGTCATCCCCGGGTAGTGCTCAAGGAACATCCCGGCCACCTCGCGGCCATCATTGAAATCCCGCACGTAGCCGACAAACCCGACTACTGCGCCCACGCCGACATTCGCGGCATGCATGGCATTGACCTCGACACCCGGGTCAAACGCCCCGTGCTGCACTCGCACCGTCATGCTCAGCCTCCGGTCACCGGCGGGAAAAACGCCACTTCGTCACCCTCTTGCAGCGGCTCGTCGAGCCGGCACAGCTCTTCGTTGCGCGCGCACATCAGGTTCTGCTCTGCCAGCAATTCATATTTTCCGCCCTTGGCCACCAGCGCCTTGCGCACATCATCAATCACCGCGAAGTCACCTTCCACGCGTTCGGCATCGAGCCCGAGCAATTCCCGGTAGCGGGCGAAATACATCACCTTGACCTTCATCACGCGTCCACCTTGTAGTGGCCGCTCTTGCCGCCGAGTTTTTCCAGCAGGCGCACCTGCTCGATCACCATGCCCTTGTCCACGGCCTTGCACATGTCGTAGATCGTCAGTGCGGCAACGCTGGCAGCGGTCAGTGCCTCCATCTCGACGCCGGTCTGGCCGGCCAGCTTGCAGCGGGCGACGATGCGCACTGCGTCCTGCCCTTCGGCGCTGAGCTCGACCTTGACGCTGGTCAGCATCAGCGGATGGCACAGCGGGATCAGGTCGCTGGTTTTTTTCGCCGCCTGGATACCGGCAATGCGCGCCACGGCGAACACATCGCCCTTGGGGTGCTCACCGTCGACGATCATCTGCAAGGTCTGCGGCAACATGCGCACCCGCGCCTCGGCAATCGCCTCGCGCTCGGTCACGGCCTTTTCAGTGACGTCGACCATGTTGGCCCGCCCCTGGGAATCAAGATGTGTCAGCACTGCTCTGCTCCTGTGAAGGGAACACAGAGTGTAAACCTGTGGGTCAGGTTTGAGCAGTGGGATGTACTGTCTGTGCTTGCCCCGCGAAGAGGCCGGGCGGTGCACCGCCCGGCTGGATGGGTTACAAATGCGACTCGGCGTACTCGGCCAGTACCGAGCGTGGCACACCCTGCAGGGTGATGTGCACGCCATGGGGGAAGTCCTTGAAGCGCTCGGTCAGGTAGGTCAGGCCCGAGCTGGTCGCGGACAGGTAAGGGGTATCGATCTGCGCCAGGTTGCCCAGGCAGACCACCTTGGAACCGGAACCGGCACGGGTGATGATGGTTTTCATCTGGTGCGGCGTAAGGTTCTGGCACTCGTCGATCAAGATCAGGCTCTGCTGGAAGCTGCGACCGCGAATGTAGTTCAGCGACTTGAACTGCAGCGGCACCCGCTCAAGGATGTACTCGACGCTGCCGTGGGTGCTCTCGTCATCCATGTGCAACGCTTCGAGGTTGTCGGTGATGGCACCCAGCCAGGGCTCCATCTTCTCCGCTTCGGTGCCCGGCAGGAAGCCGATCTCCTGGTCCAGCCCCTGCACGCTGCGGGTAGCAATGATGCGCCGGTAACGCTTGCTGACCATGGTCTGCTCGATGGCCGCGGCCAGGGCTAGGATGGTCTTGCCCGAGCCGGCGGCGCCGGTCAGGTTGACCAGGTGGATGTCCGGATCGAGCAAGGCGAACAGGGCCAGGCTCTGATGGATGTCTCGCGGTTTCAGGCCCCAGGCTTCCTGGTGCAACAGGGGTTCCTGATGCAGGTCGAGCAGCAGCAGTTCATCATCGCGGATGCCCTTGATCCAGCCGACGAAGCCTTGTTCATCGATGATGAACTCGTTGATGTGCACAGCCGGCAGGTTGTCGATCATTTGCACACGATGCCAGGTGCGGCCCCGTTCCTGGCGGGTGTCGACCTTGCTGACCCGGTCCCAGAACGAGCCGGTAACCGAGTGATAGCCCTTGGACAACAGCGACACGTCATCGACCAACTGGTCGGTGCTGTAGTCCTCGGCCGCGATACCGCAAGCACGCGCCTTCAGGCGCATGTTGATGTCTTTGGTGACCAGCACCACGTCAAGGTCGGTGCGCCGGGCCCGTACTTCGAGCAACTGGTTGATGATGATGTTGTCGTTGAGGTTTTCCGGCAGCAGCTTGTTCGGCTCGTTGCGCGGGGTCATCAGGATGGACAGGAAGCCCTTGGGCCCACTCTTGTTGCGCTGGATCGGCACGCCCTGCTCGACATCGCTGGGCGAGGCGTTACCTAAGGTCTGGTCGATCAGGCGAATGGCCTGGCGGCATTCGGCGGCGATGCTTTGTTTACCGGTCTTGAGCTTGTCGAGTTCCTCCAGCACCGTCATCGGAATGGCGACGTGGTGCTCCTCGAAGTTGAGTAATGCGTTGGGGTCGTGAATCAGGACGTTGGTATCGAGCACATACAGGATTGGCTTGCTGGAGGAAGGGTTGCGTCCTTGGTCATCCATACTCGGTCACCTTATGTCGAAGCCACACGGCGCGGTCTGCTGCGCCGCAGAGTGACTGCCGGTCTTCCCGTATCCGCGTTGCTACGGGCGGGAAGCGAACCTGACACGGTGGATGACGCCACCTGTGCTGCAGGGCTCGGCTGTCTGGTTTCTTCATACCGCATAAACGATGACTAAAAAAAGCATTTTTACGCGCAGGTGAAGTTTATTTTTCCGATTGACGAACAGGGGTTGGCGAGGGGGCAAGTGAGGTCTACAGTCAGATATTAGTCCCCCTGCTCACGATGCCCGTAGGCGTGGCAGCCCTCCCAGCCAATGCCACTCTGCGCGGTGTTGCGCAGCACCCATTCCACCGCCGGCTGCGCCTTGGGCAGGCTGTCGTGGAATTGAATCACGCCCTTGCGCCACAGCAGCATCAGGGTCAGCACACGCTGCGCTGAGGCCTCTGCGCTCAACGCGCCCTCATCCTGGGCATCGATATCCCACAACGACACCTGCAACTGCTGGCTGGCCATGAACGTTTCGCCATCGGCCCGACGCTGGCCATATGGCGGGCGGAACAGCGGCACGTACTGCGCCGGCAGGTCAGCCTGCACCCGCGCCTGGCTGCGCCGCAACGAATCCTGCCAGCCCTGCCACTGGGCATGAGAGCGGTATTCCCAGCCCTGAATGCCCACGCATTGCCCGCGATAGAGCTGTCGCAGAGCCTCAACGGCGGCAGCGTCACGGCGTTGCTGCAGGCGATTGCCAAGCACGAAGAACGTGCCTTCAAGCTTTTGCCGACGCAGGTAATGGGTGAGGGCATCGGTATAGCCCCCGTCTGGCCCTGGGCCCCCCACGAAGGTCAGCAGGAACATGCGATCGTTGAGTTCATCGCCATTGCGTTCCCGGTTGGACAGGCGCTCAACCTCGCTGCTGGTGTTCGGCAACAGGGCTGCCTTACGCAGCTGCTCATCCAGGTAACGGACATGGAAATGATGGCTCGGCTCGATCCAGCCGGTATAAAACGTGCCAACATCTGCAGCGAACGTCGCTGCTTGCGCACGCAACTCCGCCATCGACGTGACCGGGTAGCAGAACGAAGCATCCTGTTCGCAGCTGCGCTGGGCCTGTTGATAACCCTGCCACAAACGTTGCCACAGGCGTGCCCGCACCAGGCGGACCTTTTGCAGGTTGATCTGCCGCAACCCTAACCGGGCTGCCAGTGCGCCATCGTCCAGCAGTTCGCTCTCGTGCAGCACCTGGGCGAACGAGAGGATCTCGGCCCGCGAGGCCACATCGAACAGCGCCGGGCTGTCCAACTGCTCGGGCCACAGGCTACGGTCCAGGCTTGCCTGGGGTGATGGGGCGGCCTGCACGGCCAGGCTCAACAACGTGGCCAGCAAGGCCGATGCAATGCGCACGGTGGGAAGCTCCGCAACAGCAAAACGCGCACTATAGCGCCTGGCTTGGCGATGGTCTGTGACTATCGTCGGCATAGTTTGGACTTGCCAGGCCCAGCCCGTAGAATCCCTGGCAACGATTCCAGGAGCCGACCCGATGCTGACGGTGATTTCCCCCGCCAAGACCCTCGACTACGACACCCCGCCGGTGACCGAGCGTTTCACCCTCCCCCAGTACCTGGACGACTCCCAGG
Organism: Pseudomonas sp. B21-031; assembly: GCF_024748985.1. Lineage (NCBI taxonomy): Bacteria > Pseudomonadati > Pseudomonadota > Gammaproteobacteria > Pseudomonadales > Pseudomonadaceae > Pseudomonas > Pseudomonas sp. B21-031. Next base: position 4,998,899 of record NZ_CP087181.1, read on the forward strand.
CACTGATCATGCAACTGCGCGAGCTGTCGCCCGCCCAGATCAGTGAACTGATGCACCTGTCCGACAAACTCGCCGGCCTCAACGCCGCCCGTTTCGGCAGCTGGACCCCAGACTTCACCCCGGCCAACGCCAAACAAGCGTTGCTGGCGTTCAAAGGTGACGTGTACACCGGCCTTGATGCCGAGAGCCTTGGCGAAGACGACTTCAGCTACGCCCAGGACCACCTGCGCATGCTCTCTGGCCTGTATGGCCTGCTGCGCCCGCTCGACCTGATGCAGCCTTACCGCCTGGAAATGGGCACCAAGCTGGCCAACGCCCGCGGCAAGGACCTGTATGCCTTCTGGGGCACGCGCATCAGCGAATGGCTGAACCAGGCCCTGGCCGACCAAGGTGATGACGTGCTGCTGAACCTGGCCAGCAATGAGTACTTCAGCGCGGTAAAACGCAGCGCCCTGAAGGCCCGCGTGATCAACGTCGACTTCAAAGACTTCAAGAACGGCCAGTACAAGATCATCAGCTTCTACGCCAAGAAAGCCCGCGGGATGATGAGCCGCTTCGTGATTGAGCAGCGCATCAGCGACCCAGAACAGCTGAAGCAGTTCGACGTGCAGGGGTACTACTACAGTGCCGAGCAGTCGAAGGCGGATCATCTGGTGTTTTTGCGGGATCACGCGCAGGCTTGAAGTTCGCCCCGACGGTGGCGTCGCCGTTGAGATCGAGCGCCGCCCGCGCAGCGCTCGATCTCGAAACCACAGAAAATCCCCGCCATCCCCCCTCCCCCTCACCGGCCCCAATCAAACCGCCATCACGCCACAATCCCGACGCCAAAAAACCACCACACCTCCCTTTATCGCCAAACGCCATAAGACCGTTCGTACCTTTTTTGACGTTTTTTGAAAAATATTTTTCGATACTGGCATTAAAACATCCCCCCTCAATCTCGCCCTTTATATACAGGGACGAAACACCCCAGTGCTATCAGATTGAAACTATTTATCACTGAAGAATTATTTAGAAATCTTTCATCCGGGCAAAACCCAGCCAGGAACTTCTGTCATACAGGATCGCTCATAGTGCCGTAACGAATTTCCTGCCCCAGGGCTGTGAGAGATGACTTACAGATGACAACGGCAGGTATCCACTGCCCGCCACAGTAACTTCGACAGGTATAACGGGCACCCCCAAGAGCCCTGTCCACGCAGGAGAGACGCGCCCTTACAAATCGTCCTAGTGGTTGATTTCAAAGGATTTATCCACTTGAAAAAACAAGCACAGCAGCGCGCCACGTAGCGCACTGCAATAAAGACGGCTGCACGCCAAGGCACGTTTTTTAATAATGGCTTTTTACTGCCAAGTTTGAGCGCATAACTTTTCGCGCTCCGGAATAATTTTGCCTGCGCTCGGCGAAGTGTGCATTCGCCATGGACCCGTGCGCCCAAAAACTGTTGTTAATCAACCTGGCCCGGCTCTTTCCGAAGGAGCCGGCGTGATAAACACACATGAGGTGATAGCGATGCGTATCAGCATCTTTGGTTTGGGTTATGTAGGGGCAGTCTGTGCAGGCTGCCTGACGGCGCGAGGCCATGAAGTGATTGGTGTGGACGTGTCCAGCACCAAGATCGACCTGATCAACCAGGGCAAGTCGCCCATCGTCGAACCTGGCCTGGAAGCACTGCTGCAACAGGGCATCGCCAATGGCCGCCTGCGCGGCACCACCGACTTCGCCGAGGCCATCCGCGCCAGCGATGTGTCGATGATCTGCGTCGGTACGCCGAGCAAGAAGAACGGCGACCTGGGCCTTGAGTACATCGAATCGGTGTGCCGCGAAATCGGCTACGTGCTGCGTGACACCACCCGCCGCCACACCATCGTGGTACGCAGCACCGTGCTGCCGGGCACCGTCAAGAACGTGGTGATCCCGATCCTCGAAGACTGCTCGGGCAAAAAGGCCGGGGTCGACTTCGGTGTTGCAGTCAACCCTGAGTTCCTGCGCGAAAGCACCGCCATCAAGGACTACGACCAGCCGCCGATGACGGTCATCGGTGAACTGGACAGCGCCAGCGGCGACGTGCTGCAAAGCCTGTACGAAGAACTCGACGCACCGATCATCCGCAAGCCGATCGAAGTGGCCGAGATGATCAAGTACACCTGCAACGTGTGGCACGCCACCAAGGTCACCTTCGCCAACGAAATCGGCAACATCGCCAAGGCTGTGGGTGTCGATGGTCGCGACGTGATGGACGTGGTCTGTCAGGACAAGGTACTGAACCTGTCGCAGTACTACATGCGCCCAGGCTTCGCCTTCGGCGGCTCGTGCCTGCCGAAGGACGTGCGCGCCCTCACCTACCGCGCCGCCAGCCTCGACGTGCGAGCGCCACTGCTCGATTCGCTGATGGCCAGCAACGAGTCGCAGGTGCAGAACGCCTTCGAGCTGATCGAAGCCCACGACAAGCGCAAGGTCGCCTTGCTCGGCCTGAGCTTCAAGGCCGGCACCGACGACCTGCGTGAAAGCCCACTGGTGGAACTGGCCGAGCGCCTGATCGGCAAGGGCTACCAGTTGGGCATCTACGACGAGAACGTCCAATACGCCCGTGTTCACGGCGCCAACAAGGACTACATCGAATCGAAGATCCCACACGTTTCCTCGCTGCTCAACGCCGACTTCCAGCAGGTCATCGACAACGCCGACATCATCGTCCTGGGCAACCGTGACGAGCAGTTCCGCGCCCTTGCCCAGCAAGCGCCGGAAGGCAAACAGGTGATCGACCTGGTGGGCTTCATGAGCAAAGCCACCTGCGGCACCAGCCGTACCGAAGGCATCTGCTGGTAACACCCTTGGCCGGGCAGCGCAGGTGCTCCTCAGGGAACACGCGCTGCCCTTCCTTCCCTGATTTCGCGACGGATGCTGAACATGCAAAGGCTCCAGACAGTGCTGTTGCAGTGCGCCGGGTGGCTGCTCTACATGAGCCTGCTCATGTTGATCGCCCTGGCCCTGCCGGCCGATATCTTCGACTCGCAGTCGAAGCACTTCATCTTCCTGGTCGGCGCAGTCGGCATCTGGCGCTACTCGATGGGCGCCACCCATTTCATCCGCGGCATGATCTTCCTGTACGCCGTCTACCCGTACCTGCGCCGCAAGGTGCAGAAGCTGGGCAAGGCTGCAGACCCATCCCACGTGTACCTGATGGTCACCAGCTTTCGTATCGATGCGCTGACCACCGCGCAGGTGTACAGCTCGGTGATCCGTGAAGCCATCAACTGCGGCTTCCCCACCACCGTGGTCTGCTCGCTGGTGGAGATGTCGGACGAGCTGCTGGTGAAAAGCCTGTGGGCCAAATACAACCCGCCGGCACACGTCAAGCTAGACATCGTGCGCATCGCCGGCACCGGCAAGCGTGACGGCCTGGCCTATGGTTTTCGCGCCATCTCGCGGATGCTGCCAGACGAAAACGCCGTGGTGGCCGTGATTGATGGCGACACCGTGCTAGCCGATGGCGTGGTCTGCAAGACCGTGCCGTGGTTCAAGCTCTACCCCAATGTCGGTGGCCTGACCACCAACGAATTCTGCGAAGTGCGCGGCGGCTACATCATGAGCGAGTGGCACAAGCTGCGCTTCGCCCAGCGCCACATCAACATGTGCTCGATGGCGCTGTCAAAGCGCGTGCTGACCATGACCGGGCGCATGTCGATGTTCCGCGCCAGTGTGGTGACCAACCCCGAGTTCATCGCCGACGTCGAAAGCGACTCGCTGATGCACTGGCGCCTGGGCCGCTTCAAGTTCCTCACCGGTGACGACAAGTCCAGCTGGTTCAGCCTGATGCGCCTGGGCTACGACACCTTCTACGTGCCGGACGCCGCCATCAACACCGTCGAGCATCCGCCCGAAAAAAGCTTCCTCAAGGCCAGCCGCAAACTGATGTACCGCTGGTACGGCAACAACCTGCGGCAGAACTCCCGCGCGCTGGGCCTGGGCCTGCGGCGCCTGGGGCTGTTCACCAGCATCGTCCTGTTCGACCAGCGCGTGTCGATGTGGACCAGCCTGCTGGGCCTGACCGTGGCGGTGATCGCCAGCCTCAAGTTTGGCCTGGGTTTCCTGCTGGTGTACCTGCTGTGGATCGGCATCACTCGCCTGATCCTGACCGTGATGCTGCTGTGCTCCGGGCACAAGGTCGGGCCGGCCTATCCGCTGATCCTTTATTACAACCAGATCGTCGGCGCGATGATGAAGATCTACGTGTTCTTCCGCCTCGACAAGCAGTCCTGGACCCGCCAGCCCACTGCCCTCAAACGTGACCTCGCCAGCTTTCAACAATGGTTCAACACCTGGTCCTCGCGGACCATGACCTTCTCGGCGGCCAGCATCTTCGTTGCTGTGCTGTTCATGGTCGTGTGAGCCCAACCGGATCGGATCTAACAGGAACAAACCACCATGAATACCGCCGTGAACGTCAACGTCGTGCATGAGTCCGAAGCCCAGCGCCAACACGCCCGGGTGCGCATTCCAGCCAAGCTGCGCTTCCTGGATAACCAGCGCCAAACCCACGAAGTGAAGGTCGATGACCTGTCCGCCGGTGGCCTGAGCTTCCACACCAAACAGCAACTGTCGGTGGGCGATGTGCTGCGCGGGCGGCTGCAGTTCGTGGTCGACAACCTGGGCCTGTCGATCGACATCGAGTTCCAGGTGCGCTCCTTCAACCCCAGCAATGGCCGTACCGGCGCGCAGTTCCAGAACCTGGAGCCCCGCGACATCGCCACCCTGCGGCACATCATCACCAGCCACCTGTCGGGTGAGCTGATCAGCATCGGTGATGTGCTCAGCACGCTGCAGCGCGACAACTTCACCAAGGCGCGCAAGCAGAAGGATGGCGGTGCCGGCCTGACCGCCTTCGGCCGCCTCAAGGCGGTCAGCGTGTCCCTCGGCGTGTTCGTGATCGGCGTGGCCGCCTTCGGTTTCGTTGCCAAATCGCTGTACGGCATGTACTTCGTCAGCCACGCCGAAGCTGGCGTGGTCGCAGTGCCCACCACCAGCGTCACCATGCCCCGCGACGGCACCGTGAACAGCCTGGTCGAGAGCGGTGGCCAAGTGGTCAAGGGCGCGCCCCTGGCGAGTTTCAGCACCAGCATGCTGGACATGCTCAAAGGCCACCTGGACGACTCGCAACTGGAGCCGGCCAAGGTTGAGGAACTGTTCGGCAAGCAGCTTTCCGGCACCCTCACCAGCCCCTGCGATTGCGTGGTCGCCCGCCAGCTGGTGGATGACGGCCAGTACGCCGCCAAGGGCCAACCGATCTTCCAGCTGATCCCACGCACCACCAACCCGATGGTCGAAGCGCGCTTCAGCTACCGCCAGTTCGACGAGGTCACGCCCGGCACCCGGGTCAACTTCCAGGTGGCCGGCGAAGACGAAGTGCGCACCGGCCAGATCGTCAGCAGCGCCAGCCTCAACAGCGAAGACCTGGCCTCCGACATCCGCGTGCAGATCAAGCCTGACAGCGGCCTGCCAGCAGAACTTGCCGGGCGCCCTGCTTCGGTCAGCAGCGACCGTGGGCCGTCGTTCAACTGGCTGATCGACAAAGCCGTGGCCCGTGGGCTGTAAGAGGACAAGCCGATGACTAGCACACAACCCGATACCTGTGGGAGCCGGCTTGCCGGCGATCGAGTGCGCAGCACTCGCCCAGCAGATGTGTCGCCCACGCTGGCCTCTCGCCGGCAAGCCGGCTCCCACAGGGTCCGAGTGAACCTTGGGATGTGCGCCCTGGCCGCCGCCATCACGCTGGCCGGCTGTGCCGGCCTGCCTGACCAGCGCCTGGCCAACGAAGCCCTCAAGCGCGGCGACACCGCGTTGGCCGAGCGCAACTACAAGGCCCTCGCCGACCTCGGCTACAGCGATGCGCAAGTCGGCCTGGCCGACATCAAGGTCGCCACCCGCGACCCCGCGCAGATCAAGCAAGCCGAGGCCACCTACCGCGCCGCAGCCTCCACTTCGCCACGGGCCCAGGCTCGGCTCGGCCGCCTGCTGGTGGCCAAACCCGACAGCACCCAGGCTGAACGTGAAGAGGCCGAAACGCTGCTCAAACGCGCCGCCCAGCAAGGCGAAAGCAATACCTTGATCCCGCTGGCGATGCTTTACCTGCAATACCCGCAGAGCTTCCCCAACGTCAACGCGCAGCAACAGATCGACCAGTGGCGCGCCGCCGGCAACCCGGAAGCGGGCCTGGCCCAGGTGCTGCTGTATCGCACCCAAGGCACCTACGACCAGCACCTGGGCGAGGTCGAGAGCATCTGCAAGGCCGCGCTCAATACCACCGACATCTGCTACGTCGAACTGGCCACCGTGTACCAGAAGCGCGGCCAGCCCGACCAGCAAGCCGCCCTGCTCGGCCAGCTCAAGGCGGCCTATGCTCGCGGCGCCGTACCGGCCACCCGGGTCGACAGCGTCGCCCGTGTACTAGCCGACCGCAGCCTCGGCCAGACCGACGAAAAAACCGCCAAGGACCTGCTCGAACAGGTGGCGCCGGCCAACCCGGCGTCGTGGGTCAGCCTTGCGCAACTGGTCTACGACTTCCCCGAGCTGGGCGACACCGACCAGCTACTGGCCTACATCGACAAAGGCCGCGCCGCCGAACAGCCACGCGCCGAACTGCTGCTGGGCCGCCTCTACTACGAAGGCAAGACGTTGCCCGCCGATGCGGCAAAAGCCGAACAGCACCTGCAGGCCGCCGCCGACGCCGGCGAGGTCAGCGCCCATTACTACCTGGGCCAGCTGTACCGCCGCGGTTACCTGGGCAATGTCGAGCCGCAGAAGGCTGTCGACCACCTGCTCGCTGCCGCCCGTGGCGGCCAGAACAGCGCCGACTATGCCTTGGCCCAGCTGTTCAGCGAAGGCCATGGCATCCGCCCGCAACCTGGCAACGCCTGGGTGTTCGCGCAACTGTCGCAGGCCAACCCGACGCCACAGTCGGCCGAACTGCTGCAGCAACTCGATCAGCAACTCACGCCAGACCAGCGCAGCCAGGCGCAAAGCTTGCTGACGCAGGAAAAACAGGCACGCGGCAGCATGGCGCAAGGCGCCAACAGCACCCTGGCCCTCGAAGCCCTGCAAGACGACGAACAAGAAGTAGACGGTGAGGACTCGCTATGACGCTCAATCCCTTCGTGAAAGCCGGCATCGGCCTGAGCTTCGCCCTGCTGTGGTCCTGCCCGACCCTGGCCGACATGACCGCCCAGAAAAACTTCGGCCTGGACGTGAAAATCACCGGCCAATCGGAAGACGATCGCGACCTCGGCACCCGGCCCGGCGGTGACGTCAACGGCCTCGGCCTCGACCTGCGCCCCTGGGTGTACGGCGAGCGCGGCAACTGGAGCGCCTACGCCATGGGCCAGGCCGTCGCGGCCACCGACACCATCGAAACCGACACCCTGCGCCAGAACGACGACGGCACCACCACCGACACCGGTGACGACAGCCGCAAGCCGGACAAAAGCTACCTGGCCATGCGCGAGTTCTGGGTCGGCTACAGCGGCCTCACCCAGTACCCTGGCGAGCAACTGCGCTTAGGCCGCCAGCGCCTGCGCAGCGACGACGGCATGTGGCGCGACACCAACATCGAAGCCCTCAACTGGACCTTCGACACCACCCTGCTCAAGGCCGACCTGGGCGTGGCCCAGCGCTTCAGCGAGTACCGCACCGACCTCACCGAACTGGCCCCGGAAGACAAAGACCGCACGCACCTCTACGGTAACGTCGCCACGCAATGGACCCCCGGCCACTGGGTCGGCCTGCGTGCCCACCACACCCATGACAGCGGCAGCCTGAAAAGCCCCGGCGAGACGATCGATGCGCTCGACAAGACCCGCACCGGCGACCTCACCTGGCTGGGCCTGGAAGCCAACAGCGACGCCTACAACTGGCGCAACGACCACACCGTCAACTACTGGGGCAGCCTGACCTGGCTGACCGGTGACCGCGACAAGCTCAGCAGCCAGCAGGTGGGCGACGATCAAGTGGCCACCGGCAAGCAGAGCGGCGACGTCAACGCCTGGGCCACCGACCTCGGCATCCGCCTGCGCCTTGACCCCAACTGGCAAGTCGGTGCGGCCTACGCCCGTGGCAGCGGCGGCGGTGGCGATGACGGCTCGAACAACTTCGAGCAGACCGGCCTTGAGAGCAACCGCTCCAACTTCACCGGTACCCGCTCGCGCGTGCACCGCTTCGGCGAGGCCTTCCGTGGCGAGCTGGGCAACCTGCAGGCGGCCACCCTGTTCGCCTCGTGGCAACTGCGCGACGACTACGACGCCAGCCTGATCTACCACAAGTTCTGGCGCGTCGATGGCGAGCAGAACATTGGCTCCAGCGGCATCAACGCTGCGGTCAACGACAACGGCGTGAACCGCCCGCTGATCAATGGCGAAAAAGACCTCGGCCAGGAAATGGACGTGGTCGTCACCAAGTACTTCAAGCAGGGCCTGTTGCCCGCTTCGATGAGCCAGGCAATCGACGAACCGTCCGCGCTGGTGCGCCTGCGCGCCGGTGTGTTCAAGCCGGGTGACGCCTATGGCAAGGAAGCGGACTCGTACATGCACCGTGCCTTTGTCGACGTGATCTGGCGCTTCTGAGGCCGGTAGAGGATTTCTTGTCATGCCCCTTCACCCGCACCTACGTCACAGCCTCCTGGCCAGCGCCTTGCTGCTGGCCTCAGGCCTTGCCGTTGCCGCAGAACCCACGGTGATCGCCAAGGAACTGCAGCAGGCCAAGACCTACACCGTGTCCAGCGCGCCCACCGAACCGCTGCACATGGACCCACCGAAACTGCCCGACCTCAGCGGCTTCACTGCCGAGGCCGTGCAGAGCAAGATCGACCGCCGCCACAAAGGCAAGGTCAGCGTGCGCCGCATGCTGCAGGAAGAGTCGCTGAAGGAGTTCATCGGTGGCGACAACAAGGCCGCCGAATGGGTGCAACGCCAGCACGGCATCCCCCAGGCGATCTTCGTCGATGACGGCCATGTCGACTTGGTCGAGCTGAGCAAAAAGGTACCCAAGCAGTACCTCAGCGAAGTCGAGCCGGGGGTGTACCTGGCGCGCCTGCCAATCGTGGTCGGGCAGAAGGGCATCCTCGAAATCAACGGCAAGGTCAAGCAACTGCGCCTGTCCCAGGAGGGCGGCGCGTTTCTGGTCAATGACGGCAAGCTGTTCGTCAGCGACACCCAGGTCACCGGCTGGCGCGAGAAGGACAACGGCCCCGCGACCTTCCGCTCGCCCAAGGAATTCCGCCCGTTCCTGCTGTCGTGGGGCGGCACCGAGACCTACATCGTCAACACCAAGATGGCCAGCTTCGGCTACGCCAAGTCCAAGTCGTACGGTGTGAGCATCTCGCAGTACACGCCGAACATGGCCAAGCGCATGGGCCGCCCGGAGCCGACCGGCTGGATCATTGGCTCGGAGTTCAGCGACATGTGGTACGGCTTCTACTGCTACGAGACGCAGGACTTCGTGGTCAAGGACAACACCTACCGCGACAACATCGTCTACGGCATCGACCCGCACGACCGCTCGCACCGCCTGATCATCGCCGGCAACACGGTGTACGGCACCAAGAAAAAGCACGGGATCATCGTCTCGCGTGAGGTCAACGACAGCTGGATCATCAACAACAAGAGCTACGACAACAAGCTCTCGGGCGTGGTGATCGACCGTAACAGCGTCAACAACCTGATCGCCTACAACGAGATCTACCGCAACCACACCGACGGCATCACCTTGTACGAAAGCGGCGACAACCTGATCTGGGGCAACAAGCTGATCAACAACCGCCGCCACGGCATCCGCGTGCGCAACAGCGTGAACATCCGCCTGTACGAAAACGTCGCCATGGCCAATGGCCTGGTGGGTGTCTACGGGCACATCAAGGACTTGTCCGACACCGACCGCGACATCGCCCTCGACCCGTTCGACACCAAGGTCTCGTTGATCGTGGTGGGCGGTGAGCTGGCGGCCAACGGCTCCGGGCCGCTGTCGATCGATTCGCCGCTGTCGGTCGAGTTGTACAAGGTGTCGATGCTCGCGCCGCGCAAGGCCAACGGCATCAGCCTCAACGGCATCCTCGGCGAGCGCCAGGACGAAATCCTCGACCTGCTGGTGCGCCAGCAAAAGGCTGTGCTGATCGACCCGGTCGAACGCCAGACCGAAATGATCGATTAAGGAAGCCCAGACCATGACTCCACACCTGATGAAACTGCTGGGCCTGTCCGCCGCCCTTCTGGCGATCAGCCAGGGCGTGCGCGCCGACGAGGTGAAAGCCCCGACGTTCAGCGCCGAGCCCTGCTGCCAACTGTGCCCCGAGGCGCACGACGCCAGCCGCTACACCACCCGCTACCAGCAGAACTTCACCACGCTGGTACAGGCCCAGGGCGACTGGCTGTTCCGTACCCGCGAGGACCTGCGTACCGAGTTCAACACCACCCCCGCCGGCTACAAACGCCTGCAGCAGGTGCACGACGCGTTCAAGAAGCGCGGCGTGGAACTGGTCGTGGTCTACCAGCCGACCCGTGGCCTGGTGAACCGCAACATGCTTAAGCCGGAAGAAAAAGCCGCCTTCGACTACCAGAAGGCCCTGGGCAACTACCAGGCCATGCTCCAGCGCTTCAGCAAGATGGGCTACAACGTGCCCGACCTGTCGCCGCTGACCAACGAACAACTGGCCGCCGCCGACCAGGGCAAAGACTTCTACTTCCGCGGTGACCAGCACTGGACGCCGTATGGCGCCGAGCGCGCCGCCAAGATCGTGGCCGAAACCGTGCACCACATGCCGGCCTTCGAAGGCATCCCACGCAAGGAATTCGAAACCAAGAAGTCCGGGCGCATGGGCAAGACCGGCACCCTGCACAACGTCGCCGGCCAGCTCTGTGGCACCAGCTACGCCGTGCAGTACATGGACCAGTTCGCCACCGAGCCAAAAGGCGCGAGCGGCGGCGACGACCTGTTCGGCGATGGCGGCAACGCGCAGATCACCTTGGTCGGTACCAGCCACAGCGGCAAGAACTACAACTTCTCGGGCTTCCTCGAACAGTACATCGGTGCGGACGTGCTCAACGTCGCCTTCCCTGGCGGTGGCCTGGAAGGCTCGATGATCCAGTACCTGGGCAGCGAAGAGTTCCAGAAAAACCCGCCGAAGATCCTGATCTGGGAGTTCTCCCCGCTGTATCGCCTGGACCAGGAAACCATCTGGCGGCAGATCCTCGGCCTGCTCGACGATGGCTGTGACGCGCGCCCGGCGCTGATGAGCGCCAGCACCACGCTCAAGCCCGGCAAGAACGAGCTGATGGTCAACGGCAAGGGCGGTGTGATCAAAGACCTGATCAACCGCAACCTGCAGATGGACGTCAAGTTCGAAGACCCTTCGGTGAAGGTGCTACAGGCCACCCTCTGGTACCTCAACGGCCGCCACGAGGACATCAAGCTGGAGAAACCGGAAACCTCCGACACCGACGGCCGTTTCGTCTTCCAGATGCGCGAAGACGAAGACTGGGCCAGCCAGAACCTGTTGGCCTTCGAGGTCCAGGGGCCGGAGAAAGGCACCCAGAAGGTCGAGGCCAAACTCTGCAAACGCAACAACTTCGCCGTGCCTGCGCAAACCGCGCAAGCCGGCCAGTGAGGCGACCATGACCCCATTCAAGCGACTCATCAGCCCCGCCCTGCTCAGCCTGGCCCTGTTCGGCGGCGCCGCGCACGCCGCGCTGGTACCGCCCCTGGGTTACTACGAGGGGATCGAAAAGCTCAAGACCAGCGATGGCAAGTTCCGCTGCGAACCCGCCCCCAAGCCGTACACCGGCGCGCTGCAGTTTCGCAGCAAGTACGAAGGCTCCGACAAGGCCCGGGCGACCCTCAATGTGGCCTCGGAAAAAGCCTTCCGCGACTCCACGGCCGACATCACGACGCTGGAGAAAGGCGTCAGCAAGATGGTCGGCCAGTACATGCGCGACGGCCGCCCGGCGCAGCTCGACTGCACGCTGACCTGGCTCGAAACCTGGGCGCGGGCCGACGCCCTGCTGTCCACCGACTACAACCACACCGGCAAGTCGATGCGCAAATGGGCACTGGGCAGCATGAGCGGATCGTGGCTGCGCCTGAAGTTCTCCAACGCGCAGCCCCTGGCCGCGCACCAGGCCGAGGCCGAGCAGATCGAGCGTTGGTTCGCCCGCCTGGCCGAGCAGACCGTGCGCGACTGGAGCGACCTGCCGCTGGAGAAGATCAACAACCACAGCTACTGGGCGGCCTGGTCGGTGATGGCCACCGCCGTGGCCACCGACCGTCGCGACCTGTTCGACTGGGCTGTGAAGGAATACAAGGTTGGCGCCAACCAGATCGACGACCAAGGCTTCCTGCCCAACGAAATCAAACGCAAGCAGCGCGCCCTGGCTTATCACAACTATGCCCTGCCACCGCTGGCGATGATCGCCAGCTTTGCCAAGGTCAATGGCGTGGACCTGCGCAGCGAGAACAACTTCGCCCTGCAGCGCCTGGGTGAGGGCGTGCTGGCCGGTGCCCGTGACCCGCGCCATTTCGCTGAACGCGCCGGTGCAAAACAGGACATGAAAGACCTCAAGGTCGACAGCAAGTACGCCTGGCTCGAGCCCTGGTGCGCGCTGTACCAGTGCGTCGGCGACACCCTGCAGCGCAAGCACGGTATGCAGCCGTTCGACAGCTTCAGGCTCGGCGGCAACCTGACCCGGGTCTATGACCCGAGCGCGGCTTCGAAGAAATAACGCAAAACCCTGTGGGAGCCGGCTTACCGGCGATGGGCCGCGAAGCGGCCCCTGACTATCGCTGGGCAAGGCTTCGCCTTGCATCGCAGGCAAGCCAGCTCCTACAGGGATCTAGGTAGCCCGCCACATTGCGTGGGGGGTTTGGGGGGCGTTTTGCCCTGGATGCTGTGAACAAATTAGGAGAACCGGGATGGTCTTCTCGTCCAACGTGTTCCTGTTCCTGTTCTTGCCGATCTTTCTCGGCCTGTACTACCTGAGCGGGCAACGCTATCGCAACCTGCTGCTGCTGATCGCCAGCTACATCTTCTATGCCTGGTGGCGGGTGGACTTCCTCGCCCTGTTCGCAGGCGTCACCCTGTGGAACTACTGGATCGGCCTGAAAGTCGGCGCCGCCGGCGTGCGTACCAAACCGGCCCAGCGCTGGCTGCTGCTGGGCGTGGGCGTCGACCTGGCCATCCTCGGCTACTTCAAATACGCCAACTTCGGCGTCGACAGCCTCAATGCGATCATCTCCTCGTTCGGCCTGGAGCCGTTCATCCTCACCCACGTGCTGCTGCCGATCGGTATCTCGTTCTACATCTTCGAGTCGATCAGCTACATCATCGACGTGTACCGCGGCGACACCCCGGCCACCCGCAACCTGATCGACTTCGCGGCGTTCGTGGCGATCTTCCCGCACCTGATCGCCGGCCCCGTGCTGCGCTTCAAAGACCTGGTCGACCAGTTCAACAACCGCACCCACACCCTGGACAAGTTCTCCGAAGGCTGCACCCGCTTCATGCAGGGCTTCATCAAGAAAGTGTTCATCGCCGACACCCTGGCGGTGGTGGCCGACCACTGTTTCGCCCTGCAAAACCCGACCACCGGCGATGCCTGGCTGGGCGCCCTGGCCTACACCGCGCAGCTGTACTTCGACTTCAGCGGCTACAGCGACATGGCCATCGGCCTGGGCCTGATGATGGGCTTCCGCTTCATGGAGAACTTCAAGCAGCCCTACATCAGCCAGTCGATCACCGAGTTCTGGCGCCGCTGGCACATCAGCCTGTCGACCTGGCTGCGTGACTACCTGTACATCACCCTGGGCGGCAACCGCAAAGGCACCTTCAACACCTACCGCAACCTGTTCCTGACCATGCTGCTGGGCGGGCTGTGGCACGGCGCCAACTTCACCTACATCCTCTGGGGCGCCTGGCACGGTATGTGGCTGGCGATCGAGCGGGCGCTGGGCATCGACACCAACCCGCAGCGTTTCAACCCGGTCAAGTGGGCCTTCACCTTCCTGCTGGTCGTGGTCGGCTGGGTGATTTTCCGCGCCGAGAACCTGCACGTGGCCGGGCGCATGTACGCCGCCATGTTCAGCTTTGGCGAATGGCAGCTGTCGGAGCTCAACCGCGCCCAGCTGACCGGCTTGCAGGTGGCCACCCTGGTGATCGCCTACCTCACCCTGGCGTTCTTCGGCCTGCGCGACTTCTACCGCAATGCCAAGCCGACACCCAAGGCAACCCCGGTGCAGGTCAACGCCGACGGCTCGATCGGCCTGGACTGGGCCCGGGTGATGACCCGCGCCCTGGTCCTGCTGCTGTTCGTGGCCTCGATCCTCAAGCTTTCGGCGCAGAGCTACTCGCCGTTCCTTTACTTCCAGTTCTGAGGTTGATGACCATGACCCGGACATTACGCATTACCTATTCGCTGTCGTTCCTCGGCCTGCTGGTCGGCATGGGCGCCTGGTCCACTGGCGGCCTGGAAAGCTTCCAGCGCACCGCGCAGATGACCCTGCTCAACGGCAAGCTGGCCAAGGCCGCCGAGACCCACTACGACGAGCAGTTCCCGATCAAGCGCCTGGGCACCAACCTCTGGGCGGCGCTGGACTTCAAGCTGTTCAACGAAGGCCGCCCGGGCGTGGTGCTAGGCCGTGACCAGTGGCTGTTCAGCGATGAAGAGTTCAAACCCACCGCCGGTGCCGAGCAACTGATGCAGGAAAACCTGGCGCTGATCCGTGGCGTGCGCGACACCCTGCAACAACACGGCAGCCAGCTGGTGCTGGCGATCGTGCCGGCCAAGGCGCGGGTCTATTCCGAATACATCGGCAAGGAGCTGCCCGCCAGCCTGCACGACGACCTGTACAACCGCTTCCATGCCCAAGCCCGCCAGGCCAACGTGTTCGCCCCAGACCTGATGGCGCCCATGGAGCAGGCCAAGGCCCGCGGCCAGGTGTTCCTGCGTACCGACACGCACTGGACGCCAATGGGCGCCGAAGTCGCCGCGCAAGCCTTGGCCGAAGCGGTCAGCCGCCAGAGCCTGCTCAATGGCGACCCGCAAACCTTCATCACCGAAGCCGGCAACACGGCGCCCTACAAAGGCGACCTGACCAACTTCCTGCCGCTCGACCCGCTGTTCAGCAACCTGCTGCCGAGCCCGGACAACCTTCAGCAACGCACCACGCGCCCAGCCCAAGCCGCTGGCGATGCGGGCGACGCGCTGTTCGCCGACAGCCAGATCCCGGTCGCACTGGTCGGCACCAGCTACAGCGCCAACCCGCACTGGAACTTCCTCGGGGCCTTGCAGCAAGCCTTGCGCAGCGACGTCGCCAACTACGCCGAAGACGGCCACGGCCCGTTGCTGCCGATGCTCAAGTACCTGCAAAGCGATGCCTTCAAAAATGCCGCGCCACAAGTCGTGGTGTGGGAATTCCCAGAACGTTATCTGCCCATGAAAAACGACCTCAGCAGCTTCGATCCGCAGTGGATCGCCCAGCTGAAGAACTCCCGTAAATCCGAAGAAAACCTGGCCCTGTCGTCCACCCGGACGAACCACTGATCGAAAGAGAGGAAATGCACATGACTACCAAGACTTCCATTGCCAAAGCCCTCACCCTCGCAGCAGGCCTGTCCCTTGCCTCGATGCAGGCCTTCGCCGGTGCCGACGCCGCGCTGTACGGCCCGACTGCACCGAAAGGTTCAACCTTCGTGCGCCTGTACAACGCCGCCAGCGCGCCTGCCGCCGCTTCGGTCGGCAACACCCAGATCAAGCAGGTCGGCGCCCAGGCCAGCAGCGATTTCAGCTTCCTCCCAGGCGGTGACTACACCGCCCAGGTGGGCGGCAAGAGCGTGCCGGTCAAGCTGGCCTCCGACAAGTACTACACCCTGGTCAACAGCGGCAGCGGCAACCCGCAACTGATCGAAGAACCGCCGTTCAAGAACAAGCAGAAAGCCCTGGTACGCGTACAGAACCTCAGCGACCAGTCGCTGACCCTGAAGACCGCCGACGGCAAGACCGAAGTGGTCACGCCAGTCGCTGCCAAAGGCCGTGGCGAGCGTGAGATCAACCCGGTCAAGGTCAACCTCGCCCTGTATGCAGGCGACAAGAAAGTCAGCGACGTCAAACCCGTCGCCCTGGAGCGCGGCGAAGCTGCCGTGCTGTACGTCACCGGTTCCGGCAGCAGCCTGTCGCCGGTCTGGGTCACCCGCCCAGTGTCCACTAACTGATCCCCTGCCTCATTAACGACCTTATTGGAGAAACATCATGATCCCGGTAATTCTTTCTGGTGGTAGCGGTTCGCGTCTGTGGCCTCTGTCGCGCAAGCAGTTCCCCAAGCAGTTCCTGGCCCTGACCGGTGAGCACACGCTGTTCCAGCAAACCCTCCAGCGCCTGGTGTTCGAAGGCATGGACGCGCCGATCGTGGTCTGCAACAAGGACCACACGTTCATCGTTCAGGAACAGCTCTCGTCACTGAAGCTGAAAACCCAGGGCATCCTGATGGAACCGTTCGGCCGCAACACCGCCCCTGCCGTGGCGATGACCGCGATGAAGCTGGTCAGCGAAGGCCGCGACGACCTGATGCTGGTGCTGCCCGCCGACCACGTGATCGACGATCAGAAAGCCCTGCAGCGCGCCTTGGCCCTGGCCACCGTGGCCGCCGAGCGTGGCGAGATGGTGCTGTTCGGCGTGCCGGCGACCAAACCCGAGACCGGCTATGGCTACATCCGCTCCAGCCAAGACGCACTGCTGCCCGAAGGTGTGGCGCGGGTGGCGCAATTCGTTGAAAAGCCCGACGAGAAACGCGCCGCCGAGTTCGTCAAGGCCGGGGGCTACTTCTGGAACAGCGGCATGTTCCTGTTCCGCGCCAGCCGCTTCCTCGAAGAGTTGAAAAAGCACGACGCCGACATCTACGACACCTGCGTGCTGGCCCTGGAGCGCAGCCAGGCAGACGGCGATGTGCTGAACATCGACGAAGCCACCTTCGCCTGCTGCCCGGACAATTCCATCGACTACGCGGTGATGGAAAAGACGCAGCGCGCCTGCGTGGTGCCGATGTCGGCCGGCTGGAGCGACGTGGGCTGCTGGTCGTCGCTGTGGGATGTGCACGAGAAGGACGACAACGGCAACGTCACCAAGGGCGATGTGGTGGTGCAGGACAGCCGCAACTGCATGATCCACGGCAACGGCAAGCTGGTGTCGGTGATCGGCCTTGAGAACATCGTCGTGGTCGAGACCAAGGACGCCATGATGATTGCCCACAAGGACAAGGTCCAAGGCGTCAAGCAGATGGTCAAGACCCTCGACGAGCAAGGCCGCAGCGAGACCCAGAACCACCTGGAAGTGTACCGCCCATGGGGCTCGTACGATTCGGTGGACATGGGCGGCCGCTTCCAGGTCAAGCACATCACCGTCAAGCCAGGCGCCAGCCTGTCGCTGCAGATGCACCACCACCGCGCCGAGCACTGGATCGTGGTGTCCGGCACCGCCGAGGTGACCTGCGACGAGAACGTGTTCCTGCTCACCGAGAACCAGTCGACCTACATCCCGATCGCCTCGGTGCACCGCCTGCGCAACCCGGGCAAGATTCCACTGGAAATCATCGAGGTGCAGTCTGGCAGCTACTTGGGCGAAGATGACATTGAGCGTTTCGAAGATGTGTATGGGCGTACGTCCACGCCGGTCGAGCGTGGGGTGTCGGTGAAGACCATCGCGCAGTAAAGGCTGACTCGCCCCTGGCCAGGCCAGGGGCGAGGCTGCTAGTTCGCTGGGGAGAGGGATTAGAGCTTGACGTTAAGTTCCAAGATTTTCATCTCGAACTTTGGATCACCGTCCATTCCTTTGAATTTGGACGCCGCAGCCTGTGCACCTAATTCGGAGGCCTGAAATTCGCGGATGCTACCTGAATGAACATCATAAAAAGCACCCTTCCCGCCGATTAATAACCAATTATTCCCACCCAGTTCAACATCCCCATTGGCTGCCACTTCGGCCGACAGAACGACAAAGGCAGTAGGCTCTACAATATCACCCGTATATCCAAAGATGTTTGCGACACCTTCGCTGACATGATACTCCACTTTATCTGAAGTAAAATCCAACGGTCCACTTTTGTAATCTATATAGGCCCTGACTACGCCCTTGGCAGGGATCATTTTCTTTTTGCGGAATTCATCCCATTTTTCTTGAGCTGTAGATTTCATGACAGTACTCCTGTTGAAGGTACGGCAGACATTACGACCTTTCACCCCTTGGCTCTACTGGTAAAAATGTCAGGTCCGCCGTGCTCCCAAAAGGCGTTAGCGTGTCGCTGCAGCTGCATCGAGCGTGGGGTTTAGGTGACGACCTTCGCGCAATAAGTACAGTGCTCGGAATAACCGCTCCCCTTTTAAAAGGGAGCGGTTTTTTTGCGCATGGTGAAATTACACCTTGAGTTCGATGCGCCCATTGGCCATGTTGAACGATTCTCCCCCAAATCGGAAATCAACGTCGAAATCGATCGTCAGTTGCCGACTGTCTTGGTCCCACAGTACGTCCCGTTGATTGATGCGATGCGCCAAGTACGTGCCCGAATCCACGACTGCAAAAACGCTCTGGACGGAGGGTTTGCCCGCTTGATCGTAAAACAGCCGGATGGCCACACCCAGCGCGCTCAGCCCGCCGTTCAGGTCTTTGGTCTGGGTTACCAGAACGAAAATCGGGCGGTCATTGTTTTCGTTGGCATACAGGGTGTCGGCAACGAAGCCGTCATTGTCTTTGATAGACACCACTGCGCAAGCGTGCCCCTCGACACCGTCATGCAGTTCAGCTTCTTCAGCTAGTAGATCAATTACTGTGTTCATCGTGAGTACCTTGTCGTTGTCGATTCATTGAGTGAACGCATCGACGACAGACTAATTTGCTACTCGCCATGCCGGTACTCGCAGGACTACGAGGTAGTTGGCCTTCAAGGCCGTCCTTCAAGCGAGGTCGGTTTACCGCTACGATGGTCTGAATCGCGTACCTGAGGTCACCGACTCATGCTTATCGGCGCCGTTCTCATCCTCACCTGGCTGGTACTGCTGCTGCGTTACCCAGCGAAGGCGTTGCCGATATCGCTGGCCGCCGTCTGCGGCATCGGCCTGGTCGCCCTGTTCGTGGCCTGGCAAGACAACCGCGAAGCCGCCCAACTGGCGCGCCTGGACTTGCGCCTGAGCTATGTCCCGGACCAATGCCCCGCCGACCGTGCGCTGCAAGTTCACATGAAGAACGGCAACAAGGCCCCGCTGACCGAACTGCGTTGGCGAGTGGGTGCGTATGCACCGGGGGATACCGTCAACCTGGCCGAGAACACCTACAGCGCGCCGCGTTACCGGGGGCCGGGTGAGCTGCAGCCGGGTGCCGAGTGGAAGGATTGCCTGCCCTTGCCGCCACTGCGCTCTGGCTATCGGCCGCAGACGCTGGAGTTTCGGGCTGAGCATCTGCAGGGTACATTTGCCAATTGATCTGTCGCCTGGTCGGGCCCTTTCGCGGGCAAGCCCGCGAAGAGGCCACTACAGGCAACACAAACTTACCCGACTCAAGGCCACCTCCCATGCCCACCGTCCTGATCACCGGTTGTTCCAGCGGCATCGGCCGCGCCCTGGCCGACGCCTTCCGCGATGCCGGCTATGAAGTCTGGGCCACCGCCCGCAAACCTGAGGACGTCGCGCAATTAGCCGCCGCTGGTTTCACCGCCCGGCAACTGGACGTCAATGATGGCCAAGCCCTGACTCAACTGGCCGAGGAGCTGGAAGCAAGCCACGGCCGCCTCGACATGCTGATCAACAACGCCGGCTACGGCGCCATGGGCCCATTGCTTGACGGGGGTGTGGACGCCATGCGCCAGCAATTCGAAACCAACGTTTTCGCCGTGGTCGGCGTAACCCGCGCGTTGTTCCCGCTGCTGCGCCGCGCGCGTGGGCTGGTGGTGAATATCGGCAGCGTTTCTGGGGTGCTGGTCACGCCGTTCGCTGGGGCCTACTGCGCGTCGAAGGCTGCCGTCAACGCCCTGAGCGATGCACTACGCCTGGAGTTGGCGCCGTTTGGCATTCGCCTGATGGAAGTGCAGCCGGGGGCGATCGCTTCGCAGTTCGCCAGCAATGCCCAGCGCCAGGCCGATCAGGTGTTGGCTGCGGATTCGCCGTGGTGGCCACTGCGCGAATATGTACAGGCACGGGCGCGGGCATCGCAGGACCGGCCGACGCCAGCGGCGGTGTTTGCCCAAGGGGTGTTGGCGGCTACGCGCAAAACGGCGGTGCCTGCGGTGGTCAGGCTAGGTAATGGCAGCACGGCGTTGCCGCTGATTGCCAGGCTGTTGCCGCGGCGGTTGCTGGATTGGGTGTTGCGCAAGCGGTTTGGGTTGCTGCGGCCGCTTTGATTGATGCTTGGCAGTACTGGCCTCTTCGCGGGTAAACCCGCTCCTACAGGTACTGCACAGTGCTCAAAATCTGTGCGGTACCTGTGGGAGCGGGTTTACCCGCGAAGAGGCCGGTACTGCCACAACACCTATCAAACCTTGTTCGCAGGCTGTGTATCAAACGCCTGCCAGCCACCACCCAGGGCCTTGTACAGCCCCACCAACGCCTGGGAAACCGCCGCCGAGCTGTCGATCCACTGCTCTTCACTGGCCAGCAGCGCCCCTTGCACAGTCAGCACATTGAGAAAGTCCACCGCCCCTTCCACATACTGGCGCTGGGCAGTCTCCAGAGCGATACGGTTCTGCCGCACCGCCTCGGCCAAATGGTCGCGACGGATTTGGCTGGCGTTATACAGGCGCAGCACATCGTCGATTTCATGCCAGGCACCGAGCACCACCTTGCGGTAGTTGAGCGCGGCTTCCTGCTGCTGCGCCTCACGCAGTTCCAGCGTGCCCTTGAGCCGCCCACCTTCAAAAATCGGCAATGACAGTTGCGGGCCAAAAGCGAAGCGGCGCGAGTCCCAGCCGCCGAAGTCAGACAGCTGCATGGCCTGGAAACCCAGGCTGCCCGACAGCCGGATGCTCGGGTAAAAGTCAGCCTTGGCCACGCCGATGCTGGCGGTGGCTGCATGCAGGCGCGCCTCGGCCTGGCGAATGTCCGGGCGGCGCTCGGCCAACTCCGACGGCAGGCCAATGGCGAACTGCTGCTGGGGCGCGGGCAGTTTACCCCCTTCGAGCAACTGTGCCTGAAGGCTGCGGGGCGGCTCGGCCGCGAGCAGGCTGAGGGCGTTGATCAGGTCGTCACGCTTGGCCTCAAGGCTGGGCAGGCGGGCTTCGATGGAGGCGACCTGGGCACTGGCCTGGGCCACGTCCAGGCGGGTGGCGACCCCTTCGGCCTGGCGATTCTCGGACAGCTTCAGGCTGTGCTGCGCCACCTTCAGGTTGTCACGGGTGACGTCCAGGGTGTGCTGCACCGCACGCAGCTGAATGTAGTTACCGGCGGTTTCCGACAACAGCGCCAGCAGCACCCCACGGCGGTCGTTCTCGGCCACTTCGACTGTCGCATCGGCAGCCTCGACTTGCCGGCGTACTCGGCCCCAGAGGTCCAGCTCCCAGCCCGCGACCAAGTCACCCTGCCACAGGTTGAATGCCGATTTGCCCGCGTGGCCCGAAGGGTCACTCAGCCCTTCGGCGCTGTTGCGAGCACGGCTGTAGCCTGCGTTTACATCGACCGAAGGCGCTTCATCCGCTGCTACCGTACTGCGCAAGGCACGGCTTTGCAGCAGCCGCGCACTGGCCATCTGCAAGTCCAGGTTGCGTTCGGCGACGCGCTGGATCAGCGCGCTCAGCCGGGCATCGTGGAAGGTCTCCCACCAGCGCAGTTCCAGGGGTTCGGCCTGCGGCTGACTGGCCGCGGCCTCGCCTTGCAAGCCTGCCCACTGTTGCGGGGCCTGGCTGTCCGGGCGTTTGAAATCTGGCCCGAGGGTACAGCCGGCCATCAGCAACGCCAGCAACACCGGGCTCAAGCGTAATGCCGGCTTCATCGCGCGCTCACCTCTTTGCCTTCGATTTTGTCGCCGCGGGTATCGATGGTGGCTTCCACCGACATGCCCACGCGCAGCCGTGCAAGCAGCGGCTGGCCGTCATCGAACACGATCTTCACGGGGATGCGCTGCACCACCTTGGTGAAGTTGCCGGTAGCATTGTCCGGTTTGACCGCCGCGAAGGTCACACCGGTGGCCGGTGCGATGCTCTCGACATGGCCATGCAGTTGCTCGCCCGAGAAGGTATCGACGCTGATGCTGACCGGTTGGCCGGGCTGCACATGGGTCAGCTGGGTTTCTTGGAAGTTGCCGACCACATAGGCCTGTTGCAACGGCACCACCGACAACAGCCGAGCCCCCGGATTGACATAGGCGCCGACACGCAAGGCGCGCTCGCCGACCATGCCGTCCACCGGTGCGATGATGCGCGTGTAGGACAGGTCGAGCTGGGCTTTCTCCAGCCCCGCTTCGGCCCGTTTGAGCTGGCCATCGGCGCTGGCCACCTGGGCGCTGAGGATGTCCACTTGCTTGCGTGCAGCCACCAACGCCGCCTGAGTATTGGCCAGGCGCGCACGGGCCTGGTCGACCCCGCTGCGCGCCTGCTGGGCGTTCTGCACGGTGCCGGCACCTTGCTCGGCCAGGCGGCTGTAGCGGTTAACTTCATGATCGGCAAACGCTGCTTCGGCCTGGGCGGCTTTCACGGCGGCTTCGGCCTGGGCAATCAAGGCGGCCTGGCGCTCCAGCGTGGCGCGGGCATCGGCGCTCTGCGCCTTGGCCACCAGCAATTGCGCCTGGGCAGCGTCGAGCGCGGCCTGGTAGTCGCGGGCATCGAGGGTCGCGAGCAACTGGCCCGCCGTGACTTGCTGGTTGTCCTCGACCAGCACCTCTTTGATAAAGCCTGCGACCTTGGGCGCGACCACGGTGTAATCGGCGATTACGTAGGCGTCGTTGGTGCGCTGGCGGTGATCGCTGCCCAGCATCCAAGGCCCGACGATACCGGCCAGCACGGCCACGGCGAGCACCGAGCCGATGAAAAGTGTCTTGCGGTTGTTGGTCATTTCTAAGTCTCGAATTCAGTCACGGGCTCAAGCCACCGCACGCGGCGGGAAGATCCGGGTAGGCACGAAGGGAATCAGGCAGATCAACGCGACGGCGATGCACGCCATCACCAGGTACTGGTCGGCCGAGGTCAGTACCTGGGCCTGCTCATGGATACGCCGGGCAAGGCCGGCGGCGCTGTCATCGATCAGCGGCGCATTGCCCAGGCTGTCGACCAGGTGGTTGGAATGGAAATGCCGGCGCACGGTGCCCAAGACATCCAGCAAGCCGCCGGCAATCACCGCCGACAGCCCCTTGACCGTGTTGAACCAGGCCGAGGCGAACGGGCCTTCCTGCGGGGTCATGCCGTTGGTGGAGAGCATCAGCAGCGGCAGCACGGCCATCGGCTGGCCAAACACCTGCAACAGATAAAACGGGTAGAAGTCGCCGCGTATCCACTCGGAGGTCAACAGGCTGCTGCCTACGCACGACAGCGCCAGCATGCCGAGCCCCATCGCCAGTACCCAGCGGCAGTCCACCGCGCGGATGTTGCACAGCGCTGCAGTCAGCGGCAGGGCGATGAGTTGCGGCATGGCCACCAGCAGCATCAGCGGGCTGGTCTGCGCCGGCCGGTAGCCCTGGATCTGCGCCAGGTACGCCGATGGAATGCTGCTCACCCCGGAGAGCACGATCAGCACACCGGCCAGGGTCACCAGGGCGAAGCTCAGGTTGCGCCGCGAGAGCATGCGCAACTGGAAGAACGGCAGCGGTTCGGACCATTCGTTGTACAGGAACAGCACCAGCAACAGCAGGCCGCCGCCCAGCAGCCAGCAGATCAGCGGTGAGTCGAACCAGCCCCAGCGGTCACCCAGCGACAGGCCGAGGACGATGCAACTGATGGCAGGCAGGCCCAGCAGCACGCCACGCCAGTCGAACTGTTTGAAACGCTCCAGGCGCAATGGGTCTTGGGGCAGGCCCCAGCCGACACAGAACATCGCCAGCAGCGACGGCAGGATGATCTGCCAGAAGGCCCACTGCCAGCCGACGTACTCGGTCCACAGGCCCGCCAGCGGTGTGCCGAGGTTCGGCCCAAAGGTGGCGGTGAGGGCGTAGCAGGCCAAGCCATAGACCTTGATGCCCGGTGGCAGAAACCGCAGCGCGACACTCATCAGCATCGGCGGCAAGGCGCCCGAGGCAAAGCCTTGCAGCACCCGCAGCAGCATCAGGCTGTGCAGGTTGGGGGCGAACGGTTGCAGCAGGCCCAGCACGGCGAAAACAGCAATGGCAGACAGGGTGAAGCGGCGCAGGGAAAAGGTCGTCGCAAGCCAGGGTGCAAAGGCCATCGCAGACACCGAAGCCGCGCTGTACGCGGCCAGCAGCCAGGCACCTTCGTCGGCACCGATGCCCATGGCGCCGCGGATATCGGCCAGCGAGATCTTGGTTACCGCCTCGTTGAGGCCGGCGCAGAGTACGGCCAGCAACACCCCAAACAACCCCACCACCACCTGCAGGCCGAATGCCGTCTGCACGGGGGCGGCCGGCGCGGGGGCGGCAGCCAGCGCGGCAGAAGGCGCGGTCAGGGAACTCATGGGAATACATCTCCAGCAACAATTTCAGGGCTGGAGCAAGTCTAAGAAGGTCGAATGCTTACGAAAACTGACTTGTTGGCAGGTTTATATTGCGCCAGACGCAATCGGCTTTGGTTATGGGTCGATACTGCCACACACCTTCAACGTTTGGCGCAGCCAGCGGTGGGCTGGGTCATTGTCGAACCGCGGGTGCCAGGCCTGCATCACGTTGACCTTCTCCAGCGGCACCGGGATCTCGAACGAGCGCAGGGGCAGTTTCAAGCGCTGCACACTGTTGAGGATGTTGGCCGGGATCGGCAGGATCAGGTCCGAATCCGGCAGCGAAAACATCGCCGAGTGGAAGCTCGTGGTAATCAGCGCCACCCGACGTTCGACCTTGTGGTTGGCCAATGCCACATCGATCGGCCCGTTGGCCCGCCCACGGCGCGACACGCTGATCTGCGGGTAGGCGGCGAACCGCTCAGGGGTAATCTGGGCATCGAAAATCGGGTGGCCCTCACGCGCCAGGCCTACGAAGTAGGTGTTGAACAGGCTTTGCACCTTGATTTCCGGGCCCAGCTCGACGGCCGAGCTGATGATCAGGTCGATATGCCCGTTGCGCAGCACCGCATCATCGTCGCCACTGCCCTCGGGCACGAAACGCAGCACCGTACGCGGTGCCTGGGCCAGCATCATGCGCAACAGCTGGGCACCGTACAGAGCGATGAACAGGTCGTTGGTGCGGATATTGAAGGCCCGGTCCAGGTTGACCAGGTCGACATCGTCACGGCTGCGGAACACCTGCCCGGCCTGCTCCACCAGCCCATGCACCTGCTCGCGCAGCGCCAGCGCACGGGGTGTCGGCACCAAGCCACGGCCGGCGCGCACCAGAATCGGGTCGCCCAAGGCATCGCGAATACGCCCCAGGGTTCGGCTCATGGCAGCCGGGCTCAGGTTCATGCGCTGCGCGGCGCCCACCACGCTGCCTTCGTCAAGCAAGGCGTCGAGGGCGACGAGCAGGTTCATGTCCGGGAGTTGCATGGCCGTTTTCCGTGGCGATTGTGGGAAAAGCGATGGTAGCAGGTTGGTGGATTGCGTCAGACGCAATAAGGTCGTGCGTGGTGGGGCATTTATTCCGGGCTTTGGATGGGCCATAAGTGATGCAGTGGCTGTACCGGCCTCTTCGCGGGGCAAGCCCGCGAAGAGGCCGGTACAGCCAGCACATCATTTAGCTTCGACAAGGATTCCCATGCCCACCCCGGTCCTCATCGCCATCGACGCCTCCTCCGCATCCGCTGCCCTGCTCAGCCTCACCCGACGCTACTGCCGCCCCGATGAACACGAGCTGCATGTGCTGCTGGCCATCGACTCGACCTTCGCCGTGCACGACAAGCCCGCCCCCTACACCACCGAAGAACTGGAGGAATACCCCGCCGCCTGCGAGGAGCAGCAGCATGCCGACCACGCCGTAGCCAAGGCCGTGCGCGAGTTGCAGGACGCCGGCTTCACCAGCCAGGGCTGCATGGTGGCCGGGCAGCCGGTCGACGCTATCGTGGCGAAGGCGCAGGCATTGAACTGCGAACTGATCATCATGGGCCACCGTCACCTGTCACGATTAGGGCGGTTGTTGGATCCGTCGATCAGCGCGAAGGTGATTGATCGTGTTGAGGTTCCAGTAATGGTGGGCGTAGCAAACAAACCTTGATGTGCCGGTGGCTACAGATACTCAGTACCTGACAAAAAAGCCAGTAGTCTGCATTGGCCTATTGAGACAGCATCTAAGCATCACCCACCCTGCCATCCAAGGTGAATGCTCGTGCCAAACCATTACCAGGAAACATCGCAGGGCTCCGAACCTCCACACCGCCCGCATTTTAACTATTCCGCCTATGGTCTAAGGAGCACTCACAACCAGCGGGTCACCTTACTTGGTTTCAACGGAGAGCTCGTAGATTCAGTAGCCGTCTATTATTTATTGGGCAACGGGTACAGGGCATTCAATCCGAATCTGATGCGTTTCAACAGCCCGGACAGCTGGAGCCCATTCGGTGACGGTGGGCTAAATGCCTATGCTTATTGTGGTGGGGACCCAATAAACAATACGGATCCAACCGGACACCGCAAATTCTGGGAGAAGATACGTAGCGCGGTTGTATTCCAGAAAAAACGCGCTGTCATTTCAAGCGCCAATCCGGCCTACGGCACAACAGGCCCACGACCAGCCCCCCAGTCGCCACTATCAGCACGCGCAACGCCAACATCTGACATAAGCGATCCAGAACACCTGTATATGTCTATTTCATCGAACTTACATCACTCTAGCAACAGCGTAGGTATACGCAACGGTACTGAACGTTTGATCAGGGTTATCGATTTCCCCCATTACCAGATTGTTAGCAGCATGGATAGATTCGGCACTATAACGACCCGACATCAAGACAAGGTATCGAACGTTGAGTTGCAGGGCCGCATAAGAGGAGGCCAACCGCAATAATCACCCCTCACTCGGCTTCACCACCACCGTACACGTCGTCCCCGCCGCCAGCAAAAACCCTTCCGGCACTTCATCGATGTGGATCCGCACCGGCACGCGCTGCGCCAACCGCACCCAGTTGAAGGTCGGGTTCACGTCAGCAATCAGCTCGCGGCTCTGTGGGTTGTCGCGGTCATAAATACCGCGGGCAATGCTCTCTACGTGGCCTTTGATGCGCTCGCCGCTCATCATCTGCAACTCGGCCTGGTCACCCACTTTCACGTGCGGCAACTTGGTCTCTTCGAAGAAGCCGTAAACCCAGAACGAGTTCTCGTCGACCACCGCCATCACCGCTTCACCGGTGCGCGCATAGTCGCCCTTGTGGATGTTCAGGTTGGTCACGTAACCGTCCACCGTGGCCACGATATGCGTGCGCTTGAGGTTCAGCTCGGCGGCCGCCAGTTCGGCCAGGGCCTGTTGATAATCCGCCTGGGCCGAGTTGGCGATGTTGCTGGCGTCGTCGCGGTTTTCCTTGGAGATCACCAGGTTGTCCATGTCGGCGCGGCGCTTGGCGTTGACCTTGCGCATCTCCCAGGTGGCCTTGCGCGAGGCAACCAGCGCCTTGGCCTGATCGACAGCCATCTGGTAGTGCTCAGGGTCGATCTGGATCAACAGGTCGCCCTTTTTCACCCGCTGGTTGTCCTTGACCGGCACGCCCACCACGTAGCCGGGCACGTCTGCAGCGACGTTGATGATGTCGGCACGCACGCGCCCGTCGCGGGTCCAGGGCGTGGTCATGTAGTGCAGCCACAACTGGCGGCCGATCGCCACGGCGGCCACCAGCACCAGCAGGGTGGCGATCAGGCTGAAGAACTTTTTCATCGAAGGTTTCTCACCAGTAGACAGACAGCGCGAGGGCGCCGAAAAGGCAGACGAACAGGCTCAGGCGCAGCAGCGCCGGGTGCCAGAAAAAGCGGTAGCCGTCATGGCTGGCGATGAAGCGGTCCAGGCCCCAGGCCAGGCCCAGGGCGAACAGGAACATCAAGGTCATGGTGGGCATGTACACGCCATGGAAGGCGATTTCACGGGGCATGATTTCACGGGGCATGGTGCAGTCCTTTCGCCGGTGCCAGCGGCGACTGTGGGTCCAGCAGGGAAGAACGGATGAAGTGCAAGTAGCTTTGCGCGCGGCGCAGCACCGAGGTGTCGAAGTGCCGGGCGAAGGGTTCGTCGGTGGCCTGCACGCGGCTGATGGCATGGTCCACCGCCACCAGTGCGCGCTCGTGGTTGCTGGCGCTGGGCTGCAGGAACAAACGCGCCAGGGCGCGGCCCATGACACGGATGGCCTGGCGCCATGGTTGCGACTCGGCGTAGGCCGGGTGGATCGGGGCGCGGGCCTGTTCCTTGCGCAGCTCGATGATGGCGTGGCCGATTTCCAGCACGGTGAACATCCAGCCCATCAGCTCGCTCTGCACCTTCGGTTTGCCGGCAGCCAGGCCATAGGCTTGGTGCAGCAGGTCGCGGGTGCGGCTCTCGAAGGCTGAACCCAGGCCGCGCAAGCGACCACTGATGGCGAACAGCACCTGTTCACGCAGTTCCTGCTCCAGCCGGCTCCACAGCCAGCGGCTGTTGGGCGGCAGGATGATCGCCCCGGCCGCCGCGCAGACGAACATGCCGATGACCATGCCGATGTAGTCGTTGATGAAGGTGTAAGGGTCGTAGACGGTCAGGTTGTTGGGCACCGAACCGATGGCGAAAAACACCAGCAAACCGATGCCGTAACCGGCATACGCGGGCCGCGAAGACAGGAATGCCCCCAGCACGAAGACCGGTGCCAGGACCATGCACAGCAGCGGGAATCCGTCGATCCAGGGGAACACGAAGAAGGTTTCGAAGAACCCGACGAAGGCCCCGATCGCCGTGCCGCAGGCCATCTGGAACGACATGCGCTTGGGGTTGGGCGAGGCCGCCGACAGGCCTACGGTGACCGTGGCGATCAGCGTCATCATGGCGCCGCTGGGCCAGTCGCTGAGCAACCAGTAACTGCCCAGCAGCAACAGCACCGCCGAGGCGCGCACGCCAGCAGCCAACGACACCAGCCAGCTGGTCTGCGCCACATAGGGCTCGTCCCACTGCTCGCGCTCGTGCTTGTGCACGGCCAGCGAGGCATGGGTCTCGGCGTAGCTGAACATCTCGTCGACAAAGCGATACAGCAGCTCGAAGGCGGTGTGGAAGTCGAGCAGGTCGGACTCGCTGGGGTTGGTTTGCTGGTACTCGGCGCGCAAGCCACGCACCTGGGCTTGCAGGCCCTCCTTGTAGGCGGCCAGCTCAAGCGTCAGGCGCAGCGCGTCGGAGTCGGTCAAGGCGCGGCCCACGTAGGGCTGAAGCAGTTCGACCAAGGTGTCCAGGCCCGGCTCGATGGCGCTGACGATCTGCAGCGGGCCACGGGCGCGCAGGCGTTCAAGCAACCGGTGCAGGGCATTGAAGCGCGTGGTGATGGCCATGAACTCGCTGTTCATGCGCACCAACCGGCCACTGCGCCTGCGCATGTGCGGGTCTTCGAAGGCGGTGACGTTACGCAGGCTTTCCAGGCCAACAGCCTCGGCGATGAAGCGCACGTTGCTGCTTTCAAAGCGGTCGCGCTGGCTGTCACCGCGCAGGGCTTCGACTACGACGCCAGCGAATACACCGAAGCGCTGGTAGAGGGCGTTACGCATGGCGGCGCTGGCCGACTGCGGCAGGATCGCGGCGCTGACGAACGTTGAAACGAGAATCCCCAGGGCGATTTCCAGCACCCGCCACACGGCCGCCATAAAGGCTTGGTCGGGGTGCTCCAGTACCGGCAAGCCGATCATCGCCGCGGTGTAGCCGGCCAGCACGAAGCCATAGGCGCGGAAGGTGCGGTAGCGCATCGCACCTGCCGAACACAGGCCGACCCACAGGGCCAGGCTGGGCAGGAACAGCTCGGTGTTCTGCGGGAAAATGGCGATCAGCGCGACCATCATCGCCGAGCCTGCCAGGGTGCCGAGCACCCGGTAGAAACTCTTGGCGAACACGTGGCCGCTTTGCGGCTGCATGACGATGAACACGGTGATCATCGCCGTACGCGGCTGCGGCAGTTCCAGGCGCATGGCCAGCCACAGGGTGATGAAGGCGGCGGCCAGCACCTTGAAGATGTAGACCCAGGTCACGCCATCGGTGCGCGCCCAGGCAAAGAAGCCCCGGCGCCACTCCAGGCCCTGCAGCCAGCGCACGGGCAGGCTTGAGGTGCTCATTTGGCGTTATCCGGCTGCTTGTCGAAAATGGCCAGGGTGGCCGGGGTTTTCGGTGCGGCCTGGCGCTCTTGCTCCGGCACGTCCTTGCCCGCTTGCAGGCCACCCCCGAGGGCGGTGACCAGCTCGGCATGGGCGATCAGGCGGGCGGCCTGCACCTGCTGCTGTACCTGCTGCTGACGGAACAGCAAGGTCTGCGCGTTGAGCACGTTGAGGTAGTCGGTCAGGCCACGCTGGAAGGCGACCATGGCGATGTCGTAGGTCTTCTGCGCGGCGGCGACCGATTCGGCGGCAAAGTGCGATTGCTCTTTCATCGACTCGCGGCGGATCAACTGGTCGGAGATGTTCTTCAATGCACCGACCACGGTCTGGTTGTAGCGCGCGACGGCCATGTCATAGCCCGCTGAAGCGACGCCCAGTTGCGAGCGCAGGCGGCCGCCGTCGAAGACTGGCAGGCTGATCGCCGGGCCGACGTTGTAGTTGAACTTGCGCCCGGTGAGAAACTCCAGCGGGCCGCCGCCGGTGGCCATGAAACCGAGGCTGCCGACCAGGTCCACATTGGGGAAGAAGCCGGCATGCGCGACGTCGATGCCACGGGCTTGCGCAGCCACCTGCCAACGGCTGGCGACCACGTCTGGGCGCTGGCCGACCAGCTCGGCGGGCAAAGCCGATGGCAGCGTGAGCGGGGCGCCGAGGGTCAGGGTCGGGCGCTGGATCTGCGCGCCCTCCCCTGGCCCCTTGCCGGCCAACGCAGCAAGCTGGTTGCGGGTCAGGGCGATTTCTTCATCGAGGCTGTCGAGCTGGCGATGGGTTTCGGGCAGCGGCGCTTCGGCCTGGCTGACTTCGAAATGGGTGCCGATGCCTGCGTCCAGCCGACGCTTGGCCAGGGCCAGGATCTGCGCCTGCTGCGCCAGTTCAGCCTTGACGATATCGCGCTGGGCGAAGTGCAGGCTTAGCTGGATATAGGCACGCACCACGTTGTTCTGCAGTTCGAGCTGCGCCTGGCGAGCCTCGGCCACACTCATGTGCGCCTGGTCCACGGCCTGCTCGCTGGCATTGCGCTCGCGGCCCCAGAGGTCGAGGGCATAGCTGAAGCCGATGGCGGCGTTGTTGTCCCAGGTATTGGCGCCCGACAGCGCACCAGGCCCGTAGAACTGATCCTCGGGCCAATTGTGGCGCTTGAGTGTGGCCTGGCCGTTGGCTTGCAGCTTTTCTGCCGACTCGACCACACCGGCCATGGCCTTGGCCTCGCGCACCCGCGCCAGGGCCATGGCCAGGTTCGGGCTGCCCTCGACTGCCAGTGCGATCCAGCGGCTCAGCTGGGGGTCGCGATAGGCCTGCCACCACTGCTGGTCGGGCCAGTGCGCGTCGGTGGCTGCTTCGCGTATGGCCGCGTCGGTGGTCAGGGTATTGGCGTGTAATGTCTTGCTTTGCGGGGCAATGCCCCAGGTTCCGATACAGCCGCTCAAGGTGAGGGTAAGGGCACAGGCACTGAACACTTGAAGCGTTCTGATGATGCGACGCGGCACAGCTGCGATTTCCCGAGGAAGAGGTGGAGGGGCCGGGCAATTCTAGGGGGCGGCAGGACTGGCGATAAGCGCATATTCCTGCGAATCTTTGTTACCAAACGCGCGATAATCAGCCTTTGGTCGAAGGCATCTTTTAATAACTTCGTCGTTACTTCGTGACACAATTTTGTCCTCTACCTTGAGAGTGACCCATGGACACCCTGCAAAATATGCGTGCTTTCAGTTGCGTAGCCCAGCTTGGCAGCTTCACGGCTGCCGCGGCGCAACTGGATACGACCACCGCGAACGTGTCGCGGGCGGTCTCCAACCTGGAAGCCCATCTGCAAACTCGGCTGCTCAACCGTACTACCCGCCGCATCGCGCTGACCGAGGCCGGCAAGCGCTACCTGATGCGCTGCGAACAGATTCTTACCTACGTTGAAGAAGCCGAGGCCGAGGCCAGCGACGCCCATGCCCGCCCGGCCGGGCAATTGAAGGTTCACTCCATGACCGGGGTGGGCCAACACTTCGTGGTCGATGCCATTGCCCGCTACCGCGAATCGCACCCGGACGTGACTTTCGACCTGACCATGGCCAACCGCGTGCCGGACCTGCTCGACGAAGGCTACGACGTGTCCATCGTGCTGGCCACCGAGCTGCCGGACTCGGGCTTCGTGTCGCAGCGCTTGGGGATCACTTACAGCATCGTCTGCGCCTCGCCCGACTACATCGTGCGCAACGGCATCGCACACAAGCCTGCCGACCTGCTCAAGCACGCCTGCCTGCGCATGGTCAGCCCGGTGATCCCGCTGGAGAAGTGGCTGTTCGACGGCCCGGAAGGCCAGGAAATGGTCAACATCACTAGCTCGCCGTTCCAGGTGAACACCGCCGACGCCATGAAAACCGCGATCCGCAGTGGCATGGGCGTGGGCGTCTTGCCGATCTATTCGGCCATCGACGGGCTGCGTGACGGCAGCCTGGTGCGGGTGCTGCCCGAGTACCGGCTGCAAGAGCTCAACCTGTACGCCATCTACCCGTCGCGCCAGTACCTGGATGCCAAGATCAAGACCTGGGTCGAGTACCTGCGCAACTCGCTGCCGGAAATTCTCGCAGCGCATGAGGCAGACCTGAAAACCCATCAGGTGCAGATCGCCAACTGAGAAACATGCTGCATTGAGGGGAGGAGCAATGGTAGGTTGCTAACCATTGCTTCCAGCGCCAGGACCATGGGAGGGCGATGCCCTCCATTCGCAGCACAAGGCTGCTCCTACACCGACCTTTGTAGGAGCAGCCTTGTGCTGCGAATGACCGCAACGCGGTCAACTGCCTGGCAGTCCACCCTAGCCTTGCAGAGAGTTGCCGATGAAAAAGACCGTCCTGGCCTTCAGCCGCATCACCCCGGCCATGGCCGAGCGCCTGCAACAAGACTTCAACGTGATCCTGCCGAACCCCAAGCTCGGCGATATCAATGCCCAGTTCAACGAAGCCCTGCCCGAGGCCCACGGGCTGATCGGCGTCGGCCGCAAGCTTGGCCGTGCGCAACTCGAAGGCGCGGCCAAGCTTGAAGTGGTGTCCAGCGTCTCGGTCGGTTACGACAACTATGACGTCGACTACTTCAATGAACGCGGCATCGCCCTGACCAACACCCCCGACGTACTCACCGAAAGCACCGCAGACCTGGGCTTCTCGCTGATCATGGGCTGCGCCCGGCGCACGGCCGAGCTGGATGCCTGGACCAAGGCCGGCCAGTGGCAAGCCACCGTCGGCCCGGCGCACTTCGGCAGCGATGTGCACGGCAAGACCTTGGGCATCGTCGGCATGGGCAACATCGGCGCCGCCGTTGCCCGCCGCGGCCGGTTCGGGTTCAACATGCCGGTCATCTATACCGGCAACAGCCGCAAGGCCGCACTGGAGCAAGAGCTGGGGGCGCAGTTCCGCAGCCTGGAGCAACTGCTGGCCGAAGCCGATTTCGTCTGCATCGTGGTGCCGTTGTCGGACGCCACCCGCAAGCTGATCGGTGCACGGGAGCTGAAGCTGATGAAGCCAAGCGCCTTCCTGATCAACATCGCCCGCGGCCCGGTGGTCGATGAAGCGGCGCTGATCGAAGCCTTGCAGGCCGGCACTATTCGCGGTGCCGGCCTGGATGTGTACGAGAAGGAACCGCTGAGCGATTCTCCACTGTTCAAACTGCCCAACGCCCTGACCCTGCCGCACATCGGCTCGGCTACCGCAGAAACCCGCGAGGCCATGGCCAACCGGGCGATGGACAACCTGCGTGCGGCACTGCTGGGCGAGCGGCCGCAGGATTTGGTGAACCCGCAGGTGTGGAAGGGCTGACCGTTCGCCTTAGCGTGCCAACACCATTACCGGCTTGACCCTAGGCTTGCGAAACACCAGCACATTACCCGCCATGACCGCGACGAGCCCCAGCAACGCTGGGGCCGTCCATTGGTACCCCTCGGCAAACGCCGACACATTCAACGCCACCAACGGGAACAGCACCGTGCAATACGCCGCGCGCTCGGGCCCCATGCGCCCGACCAGGGTCAGGTAGGCAGTGAAGCCAATCACCGAGCCCGGGATGACCAGGTACATCAGCGAGCCGATGTACCTGGTGTTCCATTCCATGGCGAAGGGAATGCCGCTGAACAGGCAATAAACCGTCAGCATCGCCGCGCCATAGACCATGCCCCAGGCATTGGTGGTCATGGGCTTGAGCCCTGCTTTCTGCTGCATGCTCGACAGCATGTTGCCGGCCGAGAAGCACAGCGTGCCGAGCAAAGCCAGGCCGAGGCCGTACAGGGTTTCGCGGCTGGCGGCATGGTGGGACAGTTCGGGCCAGAACAGCAGGCCCAAGCCCAGCAGCCCCAGTGCACCGCCACCCAGCACGTTGGCAGCTATCTTCTGGCCAAAGAACACCCGGGCGTTGAGTGCGTTCCACAGGGTCGCGGTGGAGAACACCACGGCGATCAGGCCGCTGGCGATCCACTGGCTGGCGGTGAGGAAGCACATGAAGTTGACGCAGAACAGGCACAGGCCTTGGGCCAGGCAGATCAGGTGGCCGCGGCGGTTCATCGGTTGCAGGCGGCGGGTGAGCAACAGGATGGCGAACAGGATCAACCCGGCCAAAGCGAAACGGTAGACGATGGACACCGGGATGGCGACCACACCCAGTTGCAGTTTCAGAGCGATCCAGGTGGTGCCCCAGATCAGGACGGTAAGCAGGTACAGGGACAGGTTCACAGGTGGGGCCTCCTCAGGCGTTCGACCATACAACCTGGGGCCGCCTTGCGGCCCATCGCAGGCAAGCCAGCTCCTACAGGAGGACGGCGCCGTACCTGTAGGAGCAGGCTTGCCTGCGAACGAGGGCGCAGCCCTCGCCAGGGCCCCCAGTGTTCCCCCAGGCCACTGCCCTGCGCTTGCACAAACTTGCGCTTTTCCAACCCAGGTAGCTGTCAGCGCACCGCAAGCGCAGTACGATGGCCCCAGAGGAATCGCCCATGACCCCACTCTCCCAGCTGCAAGTCTTCAACGCCATGCACGCCTCGCCCCACGCCCGCCTGGAGCTGAGCGCACACCTGGGCGACGGCTTGGCTGCGGCGCTGTGGCGCAACCGCGACGATGCCCGCGATTACCAGGCGCCCAGCCATCACACGCTGTCGTGCTACATCGCCGATGGCACCGGCACCTTCCGTCGCCAGCGCCCGGCCGACAAGGGGGCACCAAACAAGCTGTGCATCATGCCGGCCGGCCATGAGTCGAACTGGGTGGTCAACGGCGCGATCCGCCTGGCGCACCTGTACGTCAGCGAGGCGCAGTTCGCCCTGGGTTGCGTGCGCCTGCTGGACCGTGAGCCGCGGGAGTTGCAGCTGCAGGAGGCGACGTTCCTCGATGACCCGCAACAGTCGGCGCGCTTTCGCCAGTTGATCAGCCTGGCCTGGGACGAGCCCGGCGAGCGCCTGCTGGCCAGCAGCCTGGCGCATGAGATCGTCGACCACGCAGTGCTCAGCCAGGTTGGGCTACGTCAGGGTCTGCGGCTAAAAGGCGGCTTGGCGCCGAACCTGCGTCGGCAGTTGGTGGAGTACATCGAGGCGCACCTGGACCAGCCCATCACCCTCGGTGAACTGGCCCTGCGCTGCAACCTTTCCGAGTACCACTTCGCGCGCATGTTCCGCACCAGTTTCGGCTTGCCGCCACACCAGTACCTGCTGGCAAGGCGGCTGCACCGTGCTTGCCAGTTGTTACGCTTGGGCCACCTTGCGCTGGGAGAGGTGGCGTTGCTGTGCGGGTTTTCCAGTGCCAGCCATTTCAGCAACCGCTTCCGCCAGGCGCTCGGAGCGACGCCTGGCGACTATCGCACAGCCTGCAGCCCTTAGAACTCGAAGGTGCTGGACAGGCTCACCTGCCGCGCATCGCCAACTGCGACAAAGTACTGGTTCACCGCCGAGCTGTAGTAAACCTTGTCGAACAGGTTCTTCACGTTCAACTGCAGGCGCATGTTGTGTTCGTCGAGCTGGGTCTCGTACGTGGCAAACGCATCGGCAACGGTATAGCTGGGCAAGTCGAAGGTGTTGGTCGAGTTGCCCGAACGCTCGCCCACATAACGAGCCCCAGCACCAAAGCGCAGTCGGTCGCCACCGAACACACGGCCAAAGTCATACACTGCCGAGAGTGAGCCACTGTGCTTGGCCACGTTCTGCAGGCGGTTGCCTTCAAGCTCCGGGTCTTTGGTGACCTTGGCATCGGTAAAGGCATAACTGCCGATCAGGCTCCAGCGTTCGCTGAGCTGGCCAGTCAGGTCAAGCTCCACACCCCGTGAATTGACCTCGCCAGCATTGCTGTAGACCGTCTCGCCGGTACCCGTGTCGAAGTTGGCGACCAGCACATTGCGCTTGGTGATGTCGAACAGCGCCAAGGTGCCGGTCAAGCTGCCTGGCATGTCGAGCTTGGCCCCCAGCTCCCACGACTTGCCCTCCTCGGGCGCTACCGACGCATCCAGCACCACACCGCCGGTCAACGGCGCAATGCTGGAGTTGGGCTTGAACGACTCGCTGTAGCTGCCATAGAACGACAGCTGATCATCGACCTTGTAGACGATGCCGGCATGCGGCACCCAGGCCTGGCCGCTGGTGTCGGTATTGGCTTTGAACGGGCGACCGCGGCCGGCGTATTGGTCGAACTGCTGGAAGCGCGCACCGGCCACCAGAATCCAGTGCTCGTCCAGGTGCAGGGCGTCCTGCACGAACAGCGCGTCGGTGCGCAGTTTGTCGGTCTGGTCGCTGTCGCTGGCGCGCACGCTGCTGCCCTCCACTTCCTGGCCGTAGACCGGGTTTTCATAGCTGAAGGAAGACTGCGCAGTCTGGCGGATCAGGTCGCCACGAAACACCTTGCGGTCTTCGTGATCGAGGCCGAACAACAGGTCATGCTGCAGGCCGCCCAACTCGACGTTGCCCACAAGGCTCAGGGTGGCGAACTGGTCGCGGCTCATGGCGTTGTGCGTGCCGTCGATACTGCGCGTCAGCGTGCCCGTGGCTTCGTTGACGCCCGTCACGCGGACCTGGCTGGCGTCGTAGGTCTCGCGGTTGAAGCTGTACCCGAAGTGCAGCTTCCAATCGTCGGCCAATTGGTGGTCGACCTCCAGGCGATACAGGTCAGAGCGCCCTTCCATGTCGTTGAACGGCTCATCCAGGCGACGCGTGGCCGGAATGTCCAAAGGGTGGCCGTTGCTGCCAAAGGCCGTGCCGCGGTCGAACGGGTAAAGAAACTCGCGGTGCTCGTACGCCACCACCACCTGGGTGTCCTCGCCCAGCCAGGCCAGCGACGGCGCCACCAGCGATTCGCGGTGCACACCGAAGTTACGCCAGTAGTCCTCATCTTCGTGATCGACGATCAGGCGGTAGGCGAAGTTGCTGTCGCCGAGTGCGCCGGTGCTGTCGAAACCACCACCGCTGCCATTTTTGCCGCTGCCGTAGGTCGAGCCACGCACCGTCAGGGCGTTGTACTGCTGCAGTTGCGGGCGCTTGCTGACTACGTTGATGACCCCGCCTGGGTCCTGGATGCCATACAGCAGCGAGGCCGGGCCCTTGAGCACTTCGACCCGCTCGGTGCTGGCATTGAGGCTGCGGCCCTGCACGATGGGCATGCCGTCACGCATGATCGAGCCGTCGCGGTTGTCGCCAAAGCCGCGCTTCATCACGGTGTCGGAAGTGCCGCCAAAGTTGTTGCCTTGGGTGATGCCGCTGACGTTGGTCAAGGCATCATCGAGGTTGCGCGGGGCCTGGTCGCGAATGACCTGGGCCGGGACCACGTTGATGGCCTGGGGAATGTCCTGGATCGGGCCCTGGCCACGCATGATCGAGGCCGTGGCCGGGGGCTGATAGCTGTAGGCGTCCATCTGCGAGGTCACGGTGGTAGCCTGCAGGTTGAGTGCCCCGTCGCTACTCACGGCTTCGAGGGTGAAGGTGCGAGCATCGACGCGGCGCCAGGTCAGGCCGGAAGTGCCCAGCAATTGCTGCAGCGCCTGTTCTGCACCGAAGGTGCCGTTGAGGGCAGGTGCCTGCAGGCCAGGAAGCTCGAGGGTGTACACCACGCTCTGGCCGGTGGCTCGGCTGAAGGCATTGAGCGCCTGGGCCAAGGGTTGGCTTGGCTGGGCAAACGTGTACGCCTGTACCTGCTCGGCCGCCCCGGCCAGCGGTGCGATGGCGATGACAGGGAACACCGAAAGGCCGAGCCAGAGGGGGACGCAACGCGGGGTGAACTTCATGGACGCTGACCTGTAAGTGGGTGTTGATTGCGAATGAATCGCACTTCCACTCATTACACGGATGCCACGTCCTGTTACCTCATCCGTTATTTGAATTTTTTTCCTGGGCCGGCCTCTTCGCGGGCAACCCCACAGGTTCTGGTACAGGTGCCTAGCGGATAATCGTCAACCGCCCCAAGACGGTCTGGCGCGAAAAGCCCATCACGTTGCCCAGTGAGTCGAGCGCTGCCAAAGGCGCTTGCACCGGGAAACTGCCACTGACCTTGCGCTGCCCCAACTCACCCTCGAGCAGCAGGATGCGCCCCGGGTAGTAACGCCCGAGGTCCTCGACCACCTGCGCCAGCGGCACCTGGTAGTAATTCAGCCAGCCCTGGCGCCAGGCCAGGCGGCTCTCGCTGTCCACGCTCACGGTGCTGCCCGCATGGCCATCAACGTAAGCCAGCTGCTGATTGGCCGTCAGTTCACGGGCGACCGCGCCTTGCCCCGGCGTCACCGCGACCCGCCCACTGCGCACCGTCACCTGCGCGCCATCCCCCTGCTCACGCACCTCGAACTGGGTGCCCAGCACCCGCACCTCTCCGCCGGCGGCAGCGACCAGAAACGGCTCACCGGTGTGGGTGACCTGGAAGAACGCCGCCCCGCGCAGCAGCCGCACACGGCGCTCGCCCTGGGCGAAGTCGACCGTGATCGCGCTACCCGCATCTAGTGTCACCTGCGATTGATCGGCCAGGGTCACCTGGCGGACGTGCCCGGCGCTGCTGTAGTCGGCCTGCAGGTCCTGCAGCCAGTAGCCAGGGTGCCACCCACCCACGGTGCCGACCGCCAGCACCAGGCAGGCTGCAACCGCCAGGGCGGCGACGCGTTGGCGCCAACGGCCTCGGTCAGGCGCCTTGGCCATGGCATCCAGGTACCGTTGCAGGCCCTCGCACTCTTCATCGGCCAGCCGCGCCGCTGGCGCCGCGCTCATCTGCCACAGCGCCTGAGCCTGTGCGTACGCCTCTCGATGCCCCGGGTCGGCCAGCAACCAACGCTTGAACGCCGCACTCTGGGCTTGCCCAGGCTGTTCGTTGATGCGGCTCAGCCACTGCAGCGCGGCCTGTGACTGCGCGACAGTGATCGGATTCGGACGGCTCATCGACGGGCGCTCCCTGGCCTGCGTAGGGTGGAAACGGGCTCGGCGACACTCGCCTTGCACGCTTCGAGGGCGCGCATCATATGCTTTTCAACGGCGCTCTGGGACAGTTGCATGGCCGTGGCGATCTCGCTGTACTTGCAGCCGTGGATACGATTGAGCAGGAAGATCTGCCGCGTGCGATCGGGCAAGGCACGCAACGCAGCCTCGATGCGTTGCAGGTCGTGAGCGACCTCCAGGGCTTGCTCAGGTTCTGCAGCACTGGCCTGCTCATCCACAGCTTGCGTGGCTTCGGCCACACGCTCGCGGCTGCCTTCGCTGCGCAGGTGGTCGATGGCAAGGTTGCCGGCGCAGCGCAAAAGGTAGGTGTCCAGCGCTTCCACCTTGACCTCGGGGCGGCGCCAGAAGCGCAGGAACAACTCCTGGACCAGGTCCGATGCCGTGGCCCGGCAACCGACCCGGCGGCTGACCAATGCCTCCATGCGCGCACGCTGCGCCAGAAACACCTGCACGAAGCGCGCACGCCCGCCAGTGTTGTCAGCGTCTGGCTGGCTCACATCACCCGGCTCGCTCAAGGCGTCACACAGCAAGCACGGCCAACAGCGGGCCGAGCACCACGCTGGCGGCGGCCAGGCCCAGCAACAGGCGGGGCTGGTACGGCAGGGCGAACACCCACAAGGTCACCCCCGCCATCAACACCGCTATCCATTCCACCAAGCCATGCGCCCACCCCCGCATGTGCACGCTGAGTACCAGCGACAGCACCAGCAGCAGCCAGCCACCGACGCGCAGCACACGCAGCTGTTGCGCCTGTGGTTTGCGCCCAAGCAGCTCATTGAAGTGTTTTACCATGGCCAGGCACAGGGCGACGAAGCCCGCGAAGCCAATCAGCGCACTACCTAGCATCCGCTCACCTCGCCGCCCTCGACCGTCGGTTTTTTGGCCGCGCGTGAGGCGCGCTTGGTAACAGGCTTTGCCGGGCGCAGCATCTTGCTGGCCGTCCAGGCCAGGAACACGCCGGTGGCCAGCGCCGTGAGGTCGAACCCGGCCATGGCCCAGTCGCCAGACCGCAATGACTGATCGAGGCCCTGGCCTGTGGTCAGGCCGTTGAGCAGCGGCAGCAAGGCGAAGGCCAGCGCGCCCAGCGCCAGTTGCTCGCCCCAGGCGCGGCGCCCAGAACGCAGCACGGCATGCACCAGCGACAGTGCCCAGACCAGGAAGAACGTGTTCACCTCCCAATCGGCGCGGCCTGGGGCCGCCACAGGGATCAGCCG
The DNA here is from genome assembly GCF_024748985.1 of Pseudomonas sp. B21-031. NCBI lineage: Bacteria > Pseudomonadati > Pseudomonadota > Gammaproteobacteria > Pseudomonadales > Pseudomonadaceae > Pseudomonas > Pseudomonas sp. B21-031. The sequence goes on from NZ_CP087181.1 coordinate 5,039,926, forward strand.
ATTGGCCCAGAAGAAGCCTGCCACCGCCAGCAGCAGGCCACTCATGCTGGCAATGTTGAGCACCTCGACCAGGCGCAATTCGCCCGGCATGTGCGCGCTCTTGGCATGCTTGAGCTGACGCTTGCCCAGCCACATCACCAACCCTGTGCCGATCACCGCAGTGCCGGCCACGCCGAAGACAAAGTACAACCAGCGCAGCCAGGGCCCGGCGAAATTGCCCATGTGCAGGCCGGCAAAACTGAAGGCCGTCATCATCGCCCCGCTCTCCGGTGCACCTTGGGTCAGCAGCGCGCCGCTGGCGCCGTCGAAGGTCCAGTTGGTGCTGCGCCGGTAGGCGACGTTGTCGGCCGAGGACTGGGTGAAGGTGACCCGTGCATTGCGGTCACCTGGGTTTTGCAGCTGGATGAAACCGATGCGTGCACCCGGCGCCAGTTCTTCCACTTTGGCGTACAGCGTCGGCAACGGCACCAGGGGCGTCGCGACGTTGGCAGCCTTGGGCGCATCGTCGCGGCCGAACAGCTCGTTGAAGTACTCGCCGGTATTGCCGCCATAACTGGCCAGAATGCCGGCAGGCATCACCATGTACATGAACAGCACCAGGCTGCTGTAGCTGATCATCAGGTGGAACGGCAGCACCAGCACGCCAATTGCGTTGTGCCCGTCCAGCCACGAGCGCTGGCCTTTGCCAGGGCGGAAAGTGAAGAATTCTTTGAAGATCTTCTTGTGGGTGATGATCCCGGTGACCAGGCCCAGCAGCATGATGAAGGCACAGAACGTCGACAGCCAACGGCCGAACGGGTGCGGCATCTCCAGCTGGAAGTGGAAGCGGTAGAAGAACTCGCCACCACGGCTGTCGCGCGCTTCGACCGGCTGGCCAGTCTGCGCATCGAGGCTTTTGCTGACAAAACCGCGGCGCCCCGCTTCAGGGTCGCGCCAGCCCACGTTCAATGCCGCCTCGCGCTCGTTGGGCAAGCGGATCATCCAGCTGCTGGCGTGCGCGGCGTTGGCCTCCAGGTAGCGCTGGGCCAAGCCCAGGCTGTTTACCGGGTCGAGCGCATGGCTGCGCACCTCGGGCTGGGTCCAGTGGTTGATCTCGTCCTTGAAGTACGAAAGCGTGCCAGTGAGGAAGATGGCGAACAGCAACCAGCCGAAGATCAGGCCGGTCCAGGTGTGCAACCAGGCCATGGCCTGGCGAAAGCCTTCTTTCATGGGTTTTTCATCCAGTAGGCAAAACCGCTGACCACGCCCAGCAGCACGCTTGGCAACAGCACGCCACACCAGGCACGCCAGGCGCTACGGCAAGCGAAGCACCAGATGAACGCCAGCACGTAGAAGACGAACGACAACAGCAAGCCCGTGAGGGTCGCATCCACCCGTGGCAAGGGCGCCAGCAGGGCGATGCTGACACTGGCCATGGATGCCAGCAGATAACCGCCCAGCGTTGCAGCCAGGCAGCGTGAGGCCACGGCCAGGCGGTAATTGAGCGGGATACCGGCGGCGTTGCGCTTCATGGCGGAGGTCCGGGCATTTTCGGGGCTGCAATAATAATGATTTCAATTCGCATAAGCAAAATATTGCCGCTGCTTAGCCGCGCATCGCTGACGGGCCGGCGATCCGCCCCTGGAGGATTGCCGAGCACAGGGTCGCCCACTACAATGCGAACAATTATTACTTCCAATCGCGCGTCTTGGCGCCGGAGTATCCACGGTGTCCAGCGCCCTTTCCTCCACGGTCGAAGGCCTCTATCACGCCCATCACAACTGGCTGACCGGCTGGTTGCGCCGCCGCCTTGGCTGCCCGCAGAGTGCCGCCGACCTGGCGCAGGACACTTACGTACGCCTGCTTCAAGCACGCGAGACACCGCAATTGATCGAACCCCGGGCGTTCCTGGCCACGGTCGCCAAGCGGGTGCTGTGCAATCACTTCCGGCGCCAGGAACTGGAGCGCGCCTACCTCCAGGCCTTGGCCCAGGTGCCGGAAGACGTGGCACCGAGCGAAGAACAGAAAGCGATCATCTTCGAGACGCTGCTGGAGCTAGACCGCCTGCTGGATGGCCTGCCAGCGCTGGTCAAGCGTGCCTTCCTGCTGGCGCAGGTCGACGGCCTGGGCCAGGGCGAAATCGCGCGTGAGCTGAACGTGTCACTGGCCACGGTCAAACGCTACCTGAACAAGGCGGCCATGCGCTGTTACTTCGCCCTGTGAATACCCAGTTTTCTCCGCAGGTAGCCGAGCAGGCCGTGCATTGGTTGATTGAGTCCCAGGGTGATGATTTTGACCGGGCCCAGCAATTGGCGCTGGAGCACTGGCTACAAGCCGACCACGAACACCAGCGCGCCTGGGCGCATATTCAGCAGGTCAATCAGCGGCTACGCGGGGTGGCTTCGCCCGTGGTGCATGCGACGCTGCAAGCGCCGCCATCGGCCGCTCGACGGCGTGCGCTCAAGGCCTTGCTGCTGCTCGGCGTGGCCAGTGCCACAGGGTTGGGGCTGCAGCAGCACAACCCGTTGCCAGGGCTGATGGCCGACTACCGCAGCCCGGTCGGCCAGCGTCGGCGGCTGAACCTGGAAGACGGCAGCCTGCTGCAACTCAATACCCGTAGCGCCGCCGATGTGCGCTTGGATGGGCACCAGCGGGTGGTGCGCCTGCTCGAAGGCGAACTGGCGCTGGAGGTGGCCAAGGATGCCCGGCCCTTGCTGCTGCGCACCGGCGAAGCTGCGCTGCAGTTGGACAGCGGCCGTTTCAACGTGCGCCAGTACGACGGGTTCAGCCTGGTGTCGGTGTTCAGTGGCGTCGCCACTGTGTCGGGTGAGGCCTTGCTGGCAGGGCAACAGGCCCGATTGGGGGGCAACGGCTGGCGAGCGGTCACAGCGCTGGACCGCAATGCCGGGGCCTGGGTCGACGGCATGCTGGTAGCGTCGCAGATGCGCCTGGGGGATTTCCTGGCCGAGCTCGGCCGCTACCGGCAGGGGCAACTGGGGTGCAGCGAGCGGGTTGCCGACTTGCGGATTTCCGGGTCTTACCCGCTGGATGACAGTGAGCGAATTCTGCAGATGCTGGAGGTGGCATTGCCGGTGCGGGTGCGACGGTTTACCCGGTACTGGGTGACGGTCGATAGCCTGACGTGAGGTTCCCCGGCCCCCACCTACAACGCCACCCTCGCAATAACTACAGCCGTGGGAGCGGGCTTGCCGGCCATAGGCTGCACAGCAGCCGCAGATTTTTTGCATTCACCTGAGCCATTTCCCAACGTTCGCGTGACAGACAAGGCAAACCCCTTCTCTCAGGACCTCACCCATGCCGTTGCGCCCCAGCCCCCTCGTCCACGCTCTGCTGCTCGCCACCACCCTCGGCCTCGCCAGCCCCGCGGCCCACGCCGAAGCGCGCACTTACCACATCGCCGCCGGCTCCCTTGAAGACGCCCTCAACCAGTTCGGTCGCGAGAGCGGCGCATTGATCTCGTTCGGCTCGCAACTGACCCAAGGCATGAACACCCCGGGCCTGGACGGCCAGTACGACGTGCGCCAGGGCCTCGACGCGCTGCTGCGCGGCAGTGGCCTGCAAGCCCGGCAAGAAACCGACAACGCCTTCAGCCTGCAGCCGCTGAGTGCCGCCAACACCAGCGCCGCCGTCGAACTGGGGGCTTCAACGGTGGTCGGCGACTGGTTGGCAGAAGCCCAGCAAGACAACGTCTTCGAACACCCCGGCGCCCGCGACGTCGTGCGCCGTGAAGCCTTCGAACGCAGCGGCGCCACCACCGCGCGCGAAGTGCTCAACCGCATCCCTGGGGTGAATGCGCCAGACAACAACGGCACCGGCAGCCATGACCTGGCGCTGAACTTTGGTATCCGTGGCCTCAACCCACGCCTGGCGTCGCGCTCCACCGTGCTGATGGACGGCATCCCGGTGCCGTTCGCGCCGTATGGGCAGCCTCAGTTGTCACTGGCGCCGATCAGCATGGGCAACATGGATGCCGTGGACGTGGTGCGCGGCGGCGGCGCGGTGCGCTATGGCCCGCAGAACGTCGGCGGCATCGTCAACTTCGTGACCCGTGCAATCCCTGAGGAGGCCACCTTCAAGGCCGCCATGCAAAACCAGATCAGCCCGTCCTCGAGCCACGACGGTTTCAAGAACAGCGCTAATCTGCTGGTCGGCGGCACCAATGCCAACGGCCTGGGCGGCGCCCTGCTCTACTCTGGCACCCGTGGCGGCGACTGGCGCGAGCACAGCGACACGCAGATCGATGACCTGATCCTCAAGGGCAAGCTGCAACTGGATGAGGCCAACAGCCTGCACGCCATGGCCCAATACTACGAAGGCGAAGCCGACATGCCCGGCGGCCTGAGCACCGCCGATTTCAATGCCGACCCTTACCAGTCGACGCGCCTGAAGGACAAGTTCTGGGGCCGTCGCACGCTGGTCAACGTCGGCTACGACTACAAGCAAGACGACCGCCAGTTCAGCGTCAACAGCTTCTTCACCAAAACCCTGCGCAGTGGCTACCTCGACCAGGGCAGCTTCGTTTCGCTGTCGCCGCGCGAATACTGGGTGCGCGGTATCGAAACCCGGTTCTCCCAAGGCGTTGCGCTGGGTGAAAGCTGGCACGAACTGGGCATCGGCTACCGCTATGTCAACGAAGCCGGCCACGAATTGCGCTTCCGCGAACCGGTCAACGGCGACCTGCCGACCACTGCCAGCCGCAACGACCGCGATACCCGCGGCAGCACCGAAGCCCACGCCATCTACCTGGACGACCGTATCGACATCGGCCGCTGGACCATCACCCCGGGCGTACGCTACGAGATGATCGACTCCGAACAGAGCAACACGCTCAATGGCCAGCGTTACCAAGGCAGCTACAACACCGCGTTGCCGGCGTTGAACGTGATGTACCACCTCACCGACAGCTGGAACCTGTATGCCAACACCGAGGGTTCGTTCGGCAGCGTGCAGTACAGCCAGATGCCCAACCGCGTCAGCAGCGGTGAAGTAAAACCCGAAAAAGCACGCACCTGGGAAGTCGGCACCCGCTACGACAATGGCGACGTGCAAGCGGAGATCGGCGCGTTTCTGATCAACTTCGACAACCAGTATGAAAGCAACCAGACCAACGATTCGGTAATTGCCCGCGGTGAGACCCGGCACCAAGGCATCGAGACCAGCATCCGCTATGCCCTCGACGGCCTGAGCCCGGCACTGGCCGGCTTCGACGTGCATGCCAGCTACGCGTTCGTCGATGCCACCATTCGCGAAGACGGCCCGAACAAGGGCAATCAGGTGCCGTTCTCTTCACGGCACAAGGGCACCTTGGGCGTCGGCTACACCGAAGGCCCGTGGCAGTTGGACCTGGATAGCAGCTTCCAGAGCAGCCAGTATGCCGACAACGCCAACACCGGCCAGGAAAGTGCCGATGGCAGTACCGGGCGTATCCCAGGCTACATGCTGGTCAGCACCCGCGCCGGGTATGACTTTGGCCCGCAGCTGTCGAACCTGAAGGTGGCGGTAGGCGTGAAGAACCTGTTCAACCGCGAGTACTACACGCGTTCGTTCGACGACAACAACAAGGGTAAGTATGTGGGTGAACCACGGACCCTGTACGTGCAGACCTCGGTAGCCTTCTGACGAAACCCGGGGGTCGCTGCGCGGCCCTCGCCTTGCAGTTGCAACAAGAAATTTATTTTCAAAAAGGGCTTGAAATCATTCCGCCGTTGCCTGACCTTAGAGTCAAGAGGCGCAGAAATTCCAAGGGTCTCAAGGGCCTAGGCACGCCTCCATGCGAGCAAGCTGAATAAGGATTGAATCATGCAAATCCAGGTCAACAGCAGCAACCATATCGAAGGTAACGCCCGGCTCGACGAGTGGGTCCGCAGTACGCTGGAAAGCTCCCTCGAACGTTACGAGGACGACCTCACCCGCATCGAGGTGCACCTGCGCGACGAGAACGGCGCCAAACCCGGACCGCATGACAAACGTTGCCAAATGGAGGCTCGCCCGAAAGGCCACCAACCGATTTCCGTGACCCACACCGCCACCTCGCTGGACCAGGCGGTCGATGGCGCCGCCACCAAGCTCAACCACGCGCTTGAACACTTCTACGGTAAGTTGCGTAGCAAGCGCGGCGTGCTGGAGCTGAGTGACCCCGACGCCTGAGGGTGGTAACAAAACGCCCGGCCTAGTGCCGGGCGTTTTCGTTTCTGTCGATCAACGGCGCTGAACCAACGCGCGTTCATGCCGGTCAACCCCTGCACTCAATCGCTGCAGAACGCATGACCATGAACAACCCCTTCGCACAGATCAGCGCCGCCTTCGCCCCCGAGTACCGGGTCAACCTGAGCATCGTCGACCTGGATGGCAGCATCATGCTGACCCTCGCCGACGACGCTGGCGTGGTCGCCAAGCGCCTGATCAGCCAGGCTCAGCGCAACGACCCGGTGCGCTTGCAGCGGGTCATCGACAGCATCCGCCTGGGCCTGGCCATCGAACTGAGCCAGAACCCGATGCAAGTGCTCGCCGCACTCACCCGCGATGCGCAGCATGCACCGCGTCATTTCGTGGCCAACTGAGGGCTACTTGCCCTCGTCCACTTCCTTGCCATTGGCATCCAGCACCTTGGTCGAGGGGTAGCGGTACGACGCGTAGCGCACCACCAGGATCGAGAACGCCAGCAACAGGATGCCACCGCACAGGTACAACAGCCCCTCGTCCGGCGCCTTGTGGTGCGAGACATCGCCGATCAGCAGGCGGGTCAATGCGGTGATCGCCACGTACAGCAAAAAGCGGATGGGCATGTGGTTGGTCTTGAAGTAGATCCCAACCATGGCCCCCAACTCCAGGTAGATGAACAGCAGCAGGATGTCATCGACACTGACCCCGCCCTTGCCGAGCATGTCCAGGAAAGTCATCACCGCCGCATAGGCGGTGATGGCGCCAATGCCGAACAGCGCCAGATAATGGAATGCCTCGACGCAGAGGTTGCCCAGCGAGTCGGCCGAGCCGTGCAGGCCCTTGCGCAGCTTTTCAGCCCATTTGATGTTCACGATTGTCCCATTCCCCGATACGCCATGAAGGATGATGCGTCACCTGTGTGACGCTTGTGCCATGCAGTTAAAGGGCCAGGCCCTCGCCTTGGAAGGCGACCGATTGCCGCAAGGCACCTGTGGGCTACGCTTTTGCCGGAAGATTCTGGTTGCGCAACGATGCCCAATGCCATTACTGTATAAAGATACAGTAAAACGCAACCCAACCAGCAAAAAGGCATAGAGGTGATGAATGGCCGTCGAAGTGGTGTACCGCAGCAGCCGCGACCCGGAGCGCTTGTTCATGGATAAGGCCGAAGCAGATCGTCACGACAAGATGCTCGAACTGGCCGAGCGCCTGGCAGAAGTGCTGCACAAGGCGGTGCCATCGCTGACCGAGCAACAGGTCGAGGAAGCCGGTATCTACATGGCCAAGAACCGCGACGTGTTCGCCCGGGCGTTCAAGAGCCAGCCAGATGCGTTGGCAGAGTTGCTCGAAGGCCAAGGCCTGTAGGAGCAGCCTTGTGCTGCGAAGACGCCCTTGAAGTCGAACAATTAATGCTAGCCATACCGGCCCTTTCGCAGCACAAGGCTGCTCCTACTCGGAAAGCGTCGGACTTAGCCGTAGAGCAACCGCTCCGCCAGCATCTGCGCCACCCGCGCTGGCGAGCGCTTCTCTGCCTGGGCATGGCCAAACACTTCGGTCAGCCGCGTAGGAATCCGCGCCAGGTGCGCGGTGATGGTCCCCAGGTCTGCGCCCCGATGGGTCAACGCTACGTAGATCAGCCCACCGGCATTGATCACATAGTCGGGCGCATACAGTATCCCGCGCGATTCCAACTGGTCGGCAACCTGCAGGGTGGTCAGCTGGTTGTTCGCCGCCCCCGCCACCGCGGCACAGCGCAACTGCATCACGCTTTGCCCGTTCAGCACAGGCCCTACGCCACACGGGGCGAAGATGTCGCAGGGGGTGCTGATCAAGGCATCGTTGGTCACCGGGTGGGCATTGAACTGCTCGACCGCCAACCTCACCCGCCCGGGGTCCAGGTCGCTCACCAACAGCTCTGCACCCGCCGCGTGCAGTTGCTCGGCCAAGGCATAGCCGACATTGCCCAGCCCTTGCACAGCCACCCGCAAGCCTTCCAGGTTGTAACTGCCCAGCCTTGCATACGACGTCGCGCGGATGCCGGCGAACACGCCCATGGCGGCATGGGGCGAAGGGTCCCCTGAGGCCGTAGTGCTGGTCACATGCGGCGTGCTCTGCGCGATGCAGTCCATATCCACCGTCGAGGTACCGCTGTCCACAGCCGTGATGAAGCGCCCCTGCAAGGTATCGACGAAACGGCCGAACGCCTCGAACAGCGCAGCGCGGTTTTCCACATGGGGGTTGCGCATGATCACAGCCTTGCCGCCGCCCAAGGCCAAACCGGCCAGCGCGGCCTTGTAGCTCATGCCCTGGGCCAAGCGGATCGCGTCGACCATGGCACTCTCATCATCGGCGTATGGCAGGTAGCGACAACCGCCCATGGCGGGGCCCAGCTGCTCGCTGTGGATCGCCACCACCGCCTTCAACCCCGTTGGCGGGTCGATGAACAGGTGCAGCGATTGGGTACGGGTGCTTTGCATTAGCGCGAACATCGACGGGCTCCCCAGCGAGGTGCTCCTATCAGTATAGGCAGGCCCAAGTGCGGGAAGCCGCGGTCAGACCACTGGACGAAACCGCGCGCCACAGCTAATAGTTAAACGTGTGTGGAGAAGCCCCATGAAGCCACGTCAAGCCTGCCTGGCCTGCCTGGAACGCGAGCCCGTCGCCCTGCTGGAAGCCGCATTGTGGATGGCCGCCGAGCACGACCGAAGTGTCGAGCCCGCGAACAGCCTTGCCCTGCTGCACGACCTGCACCGCGAGATCAGCGCCAACCTGCCGATGCTGCCCCTGTGCGAACTGGCCCAGCCGCTGCTGCGCCAACTCAATGCACTGGGCTTTCAACAAGACGAATATCACCCGTTACGGCCGCACGCGGCGATGATGGACAAAGTGCTGCAGCGCCGCCGTGGCCAGCCATTGACCTTGGCCATCCTGGCCTTGGAGCTGGCTGGGCGGCTGTCGATCCCGCTGGAAGGCGTTGCATTTCCCGGCCACTTCCTGCTGCGCGTGCCGGGCGCCGACCACCTGCTCGACCCTTGCGGCGGCAGGCGCTTGTACCCCAGTGATTGCCGCGACCTGCTCGCCCGCCAGTTCGGCCCACACGTGCCGCTGAGTGCGGAGCACATGCGCACGGCCAGCCCACGGCAGATGCTGCAACGCCTGTCACGCAACCTGCGCCAATTGCACATCAGCAACGACAACCACCTGGCGGCATTGATCGACGCCGAACGGGTGATGCAGCTGGGCCCGGTGCAAGTCAGCGACTACACCACCCGCGCATCGCTCTACCAGTTTCTGGATTGCCCGCAGGCCGAGCGCTTCGACCTGGAGCATGCCCTGCTACTGACAGACGACCCGGTTCAGCGCCTGAAGCTTTCCGAGCGGATCGGCAAACTCCCGACGGTGAACCGTTCGATTCACTGAGCCGGGGTATCCGGCTGCTGCGAAGGATGCGCCTGGATGAACGCCGGGTGCTGGGCTGCCAGGGCGGCGACCCGACGAATACGCGGATAACTGCCCAGGTCGATGTTGAAGCGCTCGGCAGCGTACACCTGCGGCAGCAAGTACACATCCGCCAAGCCCGGCGTGTCGCCAAAGCAGAAGCCGTGGTCGCCGATCAGTTGCTCGACCGCCGACAGCCCCTGGCCGATCCAGTGCGCGATCCACTGGTTGACCTGAGGCTCGTCCTGACCTGCCTGGCGCAGCAGGTTGAGCACGCTGACGTTGTGCAACGGGTGAACATCGCAACCGATGATCGCCGCCACACCGCGCACCTTGGCTCGCGCCTCGGCCGTGTCCGGCAGCAGCGCAGGGTGCGGATAAACCTCTTCCAGGTACTCGATGATCGCCGGTGACTGCACCAACAGCGCACCGCTGTCGGTGCGCAGGGCCGGTACACGGCCCTGCGGGTTCACGGCGACATAGTCCGCACCGCGCTGCTCGCCCTTGAGCAGGTTGACCGGCAAGGACTGGTAACCCAGCCCCTTCAGCGCCAGTGCAATGCGCACCCGATAGGACGAGGTGGAACGGTAGTAGGTGTACAGCTCCATACCCCTGCCCCCTCAGTTGGCTGCGATGACTTTGCCGCGGCATTCACCGAAGCCGATGCTGGCCACGCCATCGCGCGTGCAACGGGCGCGCAGGATGATTTCGTCGCCGTCTTCGAGGAACTTGCGCACCTCGCCACTGGCCAGCTCCACCGGCTGCTTGCCGCCCTCGGTGATCTCCAGCAGGCTGCCAAAAGAGCCCGGCGTTGCACCCGACAGCGTGCCCGAACCGAACAGGTCGCCCGGTTGCAGTTGGCAACCGTTGACGCTGTGGTGGGCAACCATCTGCGCCACGGTCCAGTACATGCTGCGGGTATTGCTCAGGGTCAGCCGGTGAGCCGCAATGCCTTGCTCGCGCATGCGCTCGGTCAGCAGCAGCACTTCCAGTTCGATATCGAACGCACCCTTGGCCTGGTCACGGGCATCCATCAGGTAGGACAGCGGCTGCGGATCGCCTTGCGGGCGCGCCGGCTGCGCAGTGCGGAACGGCTCCAGGGCCTCGGCCGTCACCACCCAGGGCGAAATGCTGGTAATGAAACTCTTGGACAAAAACGGCCCCAGTGGCTGGTATTCCCAGGCCTGGATATCACGCGCCGACCAGTCGTTGAGCAGGCAGAAGCCAGCGACGTGCTCGGCGGCATCACCCACCGGTATCGACTCGCCCATGTCGTTGCCCTGGCCAATCCAGATACCCAGCTCCAGCTCGTAGTCCAGGCGCGCGCAGGGCCCGAAGCTTGGCTCGGTGTGCCCAGCCGGCAGGGTTTGGCCTTTGGGGCGGCGCACCTCGGTACCGGAGGGGCGAATGGTCGAAGCGCGGCCGTGGTAACCGATCGGCACATGCTTGTAGTTGGGCAACAGCGGGTTGTCCGGGCGGAACAGCTTGCCGACGTTCTTGGCGTGCTCTATGCCGACATAAAAGTCGGTGTAGTCACCGATCTTGGCGGGCACATGCAGTTGGCAATCACTGGCTGGATAGAGCGCGGCGTTCAGCGCCGACTGGTGTTCGCTGTGTTCGCCGAGCAGCGCCAGCAGGCGATCACGCAGGGCGACACGGGCGCTACGGCCGAGGGCGAAGAAGGCGTTCAGCGCACCACCGCGGGTAGCCTCTACCGCAGTCTTGGCCTCGCCGTCGAACAAGCCCGCAGCGAGTACCGCTTCCAGGTCAAGGATGGCATCGCCGATGGCCACGCCGCAGCGCAGCGCTTCACCCGGCCGGCTGAAGATGCCCAACGGCAGGTTCTGCAGCGGGAAATCGCTGTGCCCGTTGGCATGCTCGACCCAGCTACGGGTAATGGCGGTCTGGTTCATGGGTTATCTCCGGTTCGGGTTGAAGGTGCTCGGCAAGGTGGCCCAGCAACTATCGTAGTCGGCCTGCAATTGCGGGCATTCGAGCGCATGGCGGCTCGGGCGCAGCACTTGGCTGGTCTCGAACATGAAGGCCATGGTGTTGTCGATCTTGTGCGGCGCGAGGTCGGCGGCGATGGCCTTGTCGCAGGTCTCGGCGTCGGGGCCATGGGCGCTCATCACCCCGTGCAGCGAAGCCCCGCCCGGCAGGAAACCCTCGGCCTTGGCGTCGTAGGCACCCTGGATCAGGCCCATGAACTCGTTCATCAGGTTGCGGTGGAACCATGGCGGACGGAAGGTGTTCTCGGCCACCATCCAGCGCGGCGGGAAGATCACGAAGTCCATGTTGGCCAGGCCATGCACGCTGGTGGGCGACGTCAGCACGGTGAAGATGGACGGGTCTGGGTGGTCGAAGCTGACCGTGCCGATGGTGTTGAAGCGGCGCAGGTCGTATTTGTAGGGCACGTTGCTGCCATGCCAGGCGACCACGTCCAGCGGCGAATGCTGCAACTCGCAGGCCCAGTGTTCGCCGAGGAACTTCTGCACCAGTTGCACCGGGCCCTCGGCTTCTTCGTAATGCGCCACCGGCGTGAGGAAGTCACGCGGGTTGGCCAGGCCGTTGCTACCGATGGGCCCGAGGTCCGGAATGCGCAGCGGCGCGCCATGGTTTTCGGCCAGGTAGCCACGCGCCTGGCCATCGAGCAGCTCGACGCGAAACTTCATGCCCCGTGGGATCACCGCGATTTCCAGCGGCTCGACGTCCATGACCCCAAGCTCGGTAGCGATGCGCAGGCGGCCCTGTTCCGGCACCAGCAGCAGTTCACCGTCGGCATTGAAGAACACCCGCTCCATGGAGCGGTTGGCACTGTAGATGTAGATGCTCACGCCCGCCGGTTTATCTGCGGGCGCATTGGCCACCATCGGCACCCAGCCTTCGATGAAATCGGTGGGCTCGGCAGGGATGGGTTGCGGGTTCCAGCGCAGGCGGTTTGGGGTGACGGCGCCCAGCGGCCCACTCAGCGGCTGACGTGCCAGGCGCTCGAAGCGTGGGTGCAGTGCAGACGGACGGATGCGGTACAGCCAGGTGCGGCGCAACTCACTGCGGGTCATGGTGAACGCCGTGCCCGAAAGCAGTTCGGCATACAAGCCGTAAGGGGCTTTCTGCGGCGAATTCTGCCCGACCGGCAATGCACCTGGCAGTGCTTCGCTGGCGAACTCGTTGCCGAAGCCGCTCAGGTAGTGAAGGTCGGGGGACGTGTCGCGGTTCATCGATGCCTCCGGGCTCTGGCAGAGCCGTTGCTGGCAGCTGGCTGCTGGGTTGGCAGCACGTCTGCATTGTTTTTATCGTAATCAGATTACGAATAACGTAATTTGCTACGAGCAAGGCGTCAAGCTATAAAGGCGCGACTCGACGAATCCGGATACCTATGCCCATGGCCAAAGCCAGCTCCCCCACCGATAACGGCAAGCAGAAGGTCCGCTCGGCGGAAGTCGGCACCGATATCCTCAAGGCACTCGCCGAACTCTCCCCTTCCACGTCCCTGTCACGCTTGGCGGAACATGTGCAGATGCCGGCCAGCAAGGTGCACCGCTACCTGCAGGCGCTCATTGCCAGCGGCTTTGCCGAACAGGATGCGGCCACCAACCACTATGGCCTGGGGCGCGAGGCGTTGCGCGTGGGGTTGGCGGCATTGGGCAGCATCGATGTGCTGAAGATTGCGGCACTGCCGCTGTCGCAGCTGCGCGATGAACTGAACGAGAGCTGCTTCATTGCCGTTTGGGGCAATCAGGGCGCGACCGTGGTCAGCATCGAGCCTGCGGTGCGTGCAGTCACGGTGGTGACCCAGATCGGGTCGGTACTGCCGCTGCTCAGTTCGTCCACCGGTCTGGTGTTCGCCGCCTACCTGCCGGCGCGCGAAACTGACGAGCTGCGCGACCGGGAGCTGGCAGCGCTGCAGCACAGCGCCAGCGATTATGCGGCCGTGCTGGAGGGCATCCGTGAACGTGGCCTGCACCATGTGCATGGCCTGTTGATGCCGGGTGTGGATGCGCTGTCAGCACCCGTATTCAACGCCCTGGGCCAGATCGCCGCAGTGATGACCGTGGTCGGCCCGACGTCGATTTTCCATGCCGACGAGCACGGCCCTGCGGCGCAGCGGTTGCTGGCTGCAACGCGCGATACCAGCTGGCGGATGGGGTACGCGGCTGAAGGGCGAGCGAGGTCGGCACTGTTGCCCGAAACGTAAAGGTGAATGTCATAAGCGGCTATTTTTCCTACAGGATCAAGCGCTTATTCTTAACTCACTGGCCGGCATGAAGGGCACTACCCCCCCGCCCTTCAGGCCCGCGAGGTTCACCGACGTAGATTTTGAAGCTCCTTGATCTAACGTCTCGATTGGCCGCTGCGATTGCAGCGGCTTTTTTTTTGCTTGATTGCCAGGTGAGAGCGTTAGGGCTGCCAGGGGGATGGCGGTAGATTTTTAGCGCCTATGAGATCGAGCGCCGCCCGCGCGGCGCTTCGCAGCACAAGGCTGCTCCTACATCTGTTTCGGGCCAATTATTCCTGGGGTTTGGGCGCCGCCCATCTCCTGTAGGAGCAGCCTTGTGCTGCGAAGCGCCGCGCGGGCGGCGCTCGATCTCATGGGCGCTGAAAACTCATGCCATGCACTGCAAAAAACTCAGCGGCTGCTCACGAAAGGCCAGGTAATGCCGCAACACCTGCACCGGTGCTTCGGTATGCGGGTAATGACCAATGCCCTGCAGTTGCACGGTATCGGGGTCCGGCACCAGTTGCCGGTAACGCTCGACCATGCGCGCACCGGAAACCGGGTCGACCACGCCGTTGATGAAGCGCAAGGGCACCCCTTCACGTTGCAACGCCCCCACCCAACGCTCGCGGTGCAGGGTGCGCTCCGGCCAGTAGCCGGCCAGCTTGTGCAAAATGCGCGTGCCGCGGTTGGCGGCGATCAGGCTCCAACAATCGTCCAGTGCGCTTTCACTGGGGTGGGTGCAGGGGCCATAAACCTGGGTCACGTTGCGCACCAGGTCGTCACGCCCGAACGAGCGCCCTACCAACCAGCCCAGGCGGCTAAGCAGCAGCTTCTGGATCAGCAGCATACGGCAGCTCTCGGGGAACAGCCCACTGTTGAGAAACACGCAGCTGGCGATGTTCGCGCGCTGTTCGTGGTGCCGCGCCAGCAGCTCCTGGGCCACGCTGCCGCCATAGTCATGGGCCATCAGGTGCACAGGCTGGTTGACCTTGAGGTGGGCGAGCAACGCTTGCTGCAGGTCGGCCTGTTCCATCAGGCTGTAAGCGTGATTGACCGGTTTGGCGGAGTCGCCAAAGCCCAGCATGTCGCAGGCGATCAGCCGAAAACGCTGGGCCAGCGGCGCCCACAGGTAGTGCCAGTCCCAACTGGCAGTGGGGAAGCCATGTAACAGAAGCAGGGGCTCTCCTTGCCCTGCGGTCCAGTAGCGGATGCTCTGGCCCCGGAAGCTGAAACTCTGTCCCCGGGTACGCCAGACGCACAATGGAATCTCGGCCAAAGGCATCAGATCGGTCCCGGTGAAGTTGTGTTGACGGAATAGGGCAAGGCTGCGCTCATTGCATGTCACCTCGGCACTTACATGTGCTCTCTATGTCGAGGCAGAGTCTAGCCAGCCGCCCATGGGCTGAAACTTGCGTTGCCAGCCAGCTTGATGACCTTGCGAGTCAGTGGCACGAACGGTCAGAGGAGCATGGCCAGCAGCGGTGCGGCGAACAGGTTCAGCAGCCCGGTCAGGACCATGACCAAGCCGGCCACGGAGCCTTCTTCGCGGCCCACTTCCTGGGCCCTGCTGACCCCAGCACCATGCGCCCCGACCCCGAACAACGCGCCCCGCGCCAAGGGTGTGTGCAAGGGCAACCAACGCAGCAGCACCCCGCCGAACATCGCGCCAAGTACCCCGGTGAACATCACGAATACCGCGGTCAGTTCCGGCACACCGCCGAGGTCGTGGGCCAGCGGCATGGCGAACGGCGTGGTGATCGAGCGCGGCACCAGCGACAGGCTGATCGCATTGTCCAGCGCCAACAGGTGGGCCAGCCCCCAGGAGCTGGCGATCGAGGCGGTGCTGCCGGCCAGCATGCCCATCAGCAATGCCGGCCAGTGGCGCGCCAACATAGCCCGCTGCTGCCAGATGGGCACCGCGAATGCCACGGTCACCGGGCCCAGCACGCCCATCAGCCAATGCGTGTTGCGCGCGTACTCGGCATAAGCAGTGTGCAACGGCACGGCCACCGCCAGCAGCAGCGCAGGGACCAGGATTAGCGGCGACAGCAGGTAGCGCCCGCTGCGCCGGTACAGCCAGCGGCTGCCCAGGTAGGCCAGCAGGGTCAGCGCCAGCCAGAACAGCGGCATGGGTTCAAGGCTCATGGCGCAGACTCCAGCGGCACACCAGTTCGACGGTGAGCGCAGTCACCACCATGACCATCAGCGTGCTCACGGCAATCACCAGCAGGATGCGCCAGCCTTCCTCGCGCACCAAGGTGCCGTAATCGAGCAGGCTCATCAGCGCCGGAATGAAGAACAGCAGCATTTCCGCCATCAGCCAGCCGGCGCCCAGCTGCAACGTGGCCGGCTTGACCACACCGCTGGCGAACAGCAGCAGAAGCAGCGCCAGCCCCATCACGCCACCGGGGATGGGCCAGCCGAGCCATACAGCCAGCTGGCCGCCGAACAGGAACAGGGCAAACAGGATCGCCAGCTCGACGAGCAGGCGCAAGGCTTTTTTCACTAACGCGGGTTTCATGGGGGACTTCCTCGACAGGCCCTCATTTTAAGATTTGCCTGCCTAGGCCAGAAGCGAATTGTTAGACTGATCAGCATTCCAAAACAGAATTGCGACCATGGAATTCAAACAACTGCGCAGCTTCATCGAAGTGGTGCACCGCGGGGGCTTCACCCAGGCGGCGCAGACCCTGCACATCAGCCAGTCGGCGGTAAGCAAGCAAGTGGCTCAGCTGGAGCAAGATGTAGGCCAGCCGCTGCTTGAGCGGCAGGCCTCGCAGCTGCACCTGACCGCCGCCGGGCGCATCGTCCTAGAGCGCGGCGAAGCGTTGTTGCGCCAGCGCCAGGCATTGCTCAGCGAGCTGGATGACCTCGGCCAGATGGCACGCGGTGAATTGCGCCTGGGCTTGCCAATACTGGGCAGTGACGCCTTGTTCGCCGGCCTGTTCGCTGAATACCGGCGACGCTACCCGAACATCTCGATTCAATTGCTCGAAGGCGGCAGCCGCAGCGTCGAGCAGGCAGTGCGCAGCGGCGAGCTGGAGCTCGGTGGCAGCCTGACGCCCGGTGACGAAGCGTTCGCGTTCCAGCCGTTCTGCAACGAGCCACTCGATGCCCTGCTGCCGGCCGGGCATGCGCTGGCGGGTGAGGCTGGCGTGCATCTGCGGCAACTGGCCAATACGCCTTTCCTGCTGTATCAGCGCAGCTTCGTGCTTAATGACCGGCTGCTCAAGGCCTGCCAGCAGCAGGGTTTTACCCCGAAAGAAGGCGGGCGCAGTGGCCAGGCCGACTTCATGGTGGCGTTGGTGGCAGCCGGCCAAGGCGTGGTGTTGCTGCCCCGTGTGGTGGCAAAGGCGCTGGAGCGCCCTGGGGTGGTGCGCTTGCCACTGCAGTCGCCGGAGGACCTACGTTGGGATATCGCATTCATCTGGCGGCGGGGGGCGTACCTGTCACGGGCGGCGCAGGCGTGGCTGGCGTTGTTGCGTGAGCATGAGGTGCCGCGCTGACCCGTGGGAGCGGCCTCAGGCCTTCAGCGCTTGGGCAAATTCTGCCAACCAGGGTTCGGCATCTGCTTCCGGGGTCACCGTCTCACTGGCATCCAGGCGCAGCATCGGCTGCACTTCACGTACCCCCAGCTCAGCGAACAACTCACGCATCTGCTCGCCGCCGCCGCAATAGGTATCGCCATAACTGGCGTCGCCCAACGCAATTACCGCGCCCGGCAGGCCACGCCAGGCGGCGGGCAGGGTGTCGCGAAGGGTGCTGTACAGCGGCATGAGGTTGTCCGGCAGCTCGCCCATGCCGGTGGTCGAAGTCACCGCCAGTAAAGCCTGCGGTGCAAAACCTTCAAGGTCCTGCAGGGTGGCACGTACAGCATGCCAGGCCTCAAAACCTGCGGCCTTGAGCAACGATTCGGCATGACGGGCGACTTCTTCGGCGGTGCCGTACACCGACCCGGAAATAATGGCGACTTTCATCGGGAAGAGGATTCCGAAACTGAGTGAAAACGTAGGATACTAGCATTCAACGCTGGCAAAAGGCCGCCTCTACCTAAGTACCAGCCCCCTGCCTCTTTGCCCAATGGCCCGAACATGATCAACGCGCAACTGCTGCAATCCATGGTCGATGCGTCCAACGACGGGATCGTGGTCGCCGAACAGGAAGGCGAAGACACCATCCTGATCTACGTGAACGCCGCCTTCGAACGCCTGACTGGCTACACCCGTGACGACATTCTTTATCAGGATTGCCGCTTCCTGCAGGGCAGCGACCGCGACCAGCTGGGCCGTGCGCGCATTCGCAAAGCCCTGGCCGAAGGCCGGCCATGCCGAGAGGTGCTGCGCAACTACCGCAAAGACGGCAGCGCGTTCTGGAACGAGTTGTCGATCACGCCGGTGAAGAGCGACGCCGACCAACGCACCTACTTTATCGGTATCCAGAAGGACGTCAGCCGCCAGGTCGAGCTGGAACGCGAACTGGCCGAAATGTGCGCGCGTCCGAAAAACGACCTACGCTCCTGAACCAAACGCGCTACGCACGGTCAATCCCGTTGAAGAAATCGCCACCTCCGAGTTCGATCATGCAAGCAGATGCGCTCCTGACCCAGGACGAGCTGGATTTCATACAGAACATGCAGCATTCGCCACAGCTGAACCTGGCTGACTCGATGTCCAGCCTGCTGGTCAATGGCGACCGTCGGATCCAGACCTTGCTCACCCGTTTGGTGGCCAACGAGCAGGTCACCTTGCAGGCGCAGTTCAACAACCAGCAGATCAGCTTTCCGCTGCAACTGGTGGAAGACGAGTTCCATGCCCTGCACCTGCAGCTGGGCTCACCGGAAATCTACGAAGACGGCCCGATGCTGCGCCCATGGCGCTTGTCCATGGACCAGCCAAGCGCGTTGCTGGATACACACGATCAACCGAGCGGCCTGTGGGTTCGCGAAATTTCGTTCAAGGGCGCACTGGTCGAGATCCGCGACCTGGCGCAAGCCCCAGCGCGTTTCGAGTTGCATTTCGCACCGGCCGGCATTGCCCCCATCGAGCTTCACGGGGTGCTGCGCCGACGCATTGGCCCTGACCTTGCGGCCTACGATTTAAGCCGCAGCCCGGTCGAAGAAATCGAACGCCTGCGCGGCTATATCCTGCAAGCCCATCGTCAGGCGCACCCAGAGCTGCACAGTCAGGTATCGAGCTGACCGGCCAGAAACTGCCGCAAACGCTGCCGCATCACGCTGCTCTCTGCCCCCAGGCAAGCCACCGGGCTGCCTGCCAGGCTGTCCTGGACCAGCTCGGCCACTTCACCGGCGAGTAACAACGGGCACTCCAGGCCAACCACCAAGCGCTCGAGGCGTTTGCTCAATTCCACGGTCGGCGCCTGGTTGGAGAACATCACCAGGGCATCAGGCTTGAGCCGTTCGCAGATCAGCGTCAGCTCCTGCATGGGTTGCCCAGGCGCCAACACGCTCACCCCCACCTCGTCACTGCCCAGCAACAAGGCGGTTACCAGCAGCTCCAGTTCGTGACACGGCCCCGGCAATGGCGCCAGCAACACCGTGCGGCTGCGGGCCATGCGCGCCAGTTGAAGACGCACGAACACCCGCCCGCGCAAGAACTGATCGAGAAACAGCCAGGCGCTGGCCTGCCCAAACGCCCGCGGACCATACCCCCCCTGGCCTGCTGCGAGGTCATGCCACACCGGCATGAAGATGTCGCCGAACACTTGATCCAGGGTATGGCCAGCGAACACCTGATCGAACAAACGGTGAAGGCTCGCGCTGTCGAAGCGCTGCACCGCCTCGAGAATCTGCTGCTGCCAGGCCAGGCGCACGTCCATCAGGTCGCTGCTTTGCTGCACCTGCGCCTGGCACCGCACCAGGATGCTGCCCACCTTGCTCACCGCCACGCCGCGCTCCAGCCAGCCCAGGATGCTGCGGATATCGTCGATATCAGCCTGGGAGTACAGACGATGGCCACTGTCGGTGCGGGTTGGCTGAATAAGGCCGTAGCGACGCTCCCAAGCGCGCAAGGTGACCGGGTTCACGCCTGTCAGTCGGGAGACTTCCCGTATCGGGAACAGCTCCTGGTGTTCCAGGCCCGCATCGAATTCCGAGGTACGTCCCTGTTTGTTCATCTGCACTGGGTACCCTGTGTGCCGAAGTGGAACCTGTATGTTACTACGACAGCATAGGCCGCCGGTTAACAACCGTTTACCAGCTAACACTTGCCGAACACTGCAATATCGCGATAATTCGCGCCCGATTCTTGCATGCATGCTCGCGTCGCCCACCACCCCGGGCGACGCAGCCAAGGGGCCAGCTACCCGCCAGCCCCGTCGCCAGGAGATACACGATGTCTACCCCACCCGTCACCCTGATGGTGTCGCGCCGCGCCGCCCATGGCCGCTACCAGGACCTGCTGACCTGGCTCCATGAAGGCGAGCAACTGGCCACCGACTTCCCCGGCTACCTCGGCTCCGGCATCCTCGCGCCACCGCAAGACAGCGATGAATTCCAGATCATCTTCCGCTTCAGCGACGAACCTACCCTGCACGCTTGGGAGCACTCCGCTTCGCGCAAGGCCTGGCTGCAACGCGGCAACGGGCTGTTCGAGCGCCCCAAAGAAGCGCGTGTCAGTGGTATCGATGACTGGTTTGGCACCCATACAGTGCAAAAACCGCCGCGCTGGAAGCAGGCCGTCGCCATCTGGCTGGCTTTTTTCCCCGTGTCATTGCTGTTCAACCTGTTGTTCGGCCATTGGCTGGCAGGCCTCGACCTGGTACCCCGCGTGATGCTCAGTACCCTGGCCCTGACGCCGGTGATGGTCTACCTGTTCATCCCCCTCTCCACCCGCTTGCTGGCGGGCTGGCTGAACCCTGCCGCGCCCACCCCAGCAGCGCTGCGCAGCCGCTGAGGGCTGGTCTACAAGAGGGAAACAGTTCGGGTATGCTGGGCGGCAACGAAAGGACAGACAAGTTGACCGCCCCGAACATGAACAGCCCAATTCTCGTTACCGGAGCCAGCCAGCGCGTCGGGCTGGCCCTTGCCCTCGACCTGGCCCAGGCCGGCCATACCGTGATCAGTGCCAGCCGCAGCCTCCAGCCGCAGTCCGCACACCCCAACATCGTGCAGTTCCAGGCTGACCTGTGCCTGGCCGCCGACCGCCAGGCGCTTATCGACTACCTGCAAGGCAACTACGACGGCTTGCGCGCGATCATTCACAACGCATCGCTGTGGCTCGACGATGGCCTGGCCAACCTCGACACCATGTACCGCCTGCACGTCGAAGCGCCCTACCACCTCAACCTGGCCCTCGGCGAGATGCTCGGCAAGGCCGGCAGCGTGGGCAAGGCCGACATCATCCATATCTGCGACGAAACGTCTTCGCGGGGCAGCAAGAGCCACATCGGCTACGCCGCCACCAAAGCCGCGCTGCAGAACATGGTGCTGTCGTTCGCCGAAAAATATGCGCCCAAGGTGCACGTCAACGGTATCCTGCCTGGGCTGCTGATCCTCAAGGAAGGGGGCGATGAAGCCTACCGCCAGCAGACCTTGAAAAAGGCCCTGCTGGAATTCGAACCCGGCGCCGGCCCGCTGATCGAGACGGTCAAATACCTGCTCGAAAGCCAGTACAGTACCGGTAGCCAGGTGGTCATCAACGGTGGCCGCCACCTGAAGAATCGCATGACCTGAGAGAAGCCCATGACCCCGCAACAACAGCTCGAACTCGAAGCCGCCGCGTTCCGGCGCCTGGTCGAACACCTGCAAATACGGACCGACGTGCAGAACATCGACCTGATGAACCTGTCCGGTTTCTGCCGTAACTGCCTGTCCAAGTGGTACAAGGCCGCGGCCGACGAGCGTCAGGTCGACCTGAGCCTGGATGACGCCCGCGAAGCGGTGTACGGCATGCCCTACGCCGAGTGGAAAGCCCAACACCAGAAAGAAGCCAGCGCCGAACAACAAGCGGCGTTCGAAAAAGGAAAACCTCGTGACTGATCTGAACACCCTGCGCGCCAGCCTGGCCAGCGGCGAACACGTCTTTGCCGACACCTTGGCCTTTATCGCCGCCCACTACAGCTACCAGCCGCAGGCCTTCAACAACGGCGGCGTGGAAAACGCCGCTGGGCAGAACGAAGGCTCGTGCAAGACTCTGGGCCTGGCCCTGCTGGAAGGCTTGAGCGATGAAGAGGCCCTGCTGGCCTTTGGTGAGCATTATCGCGATGTCGTGGCCACGCCAGAGGGCAGTGACCATGGCAATATCCGGGCGCTGATCGAGCATGGCCTGGCGGGTGTGAAATTTACCGCGCAGCCGCTTTCGCGCAAGGGTTGAGATTGCTGGGGCCGCTGTGCGGCCCTTTCGCAGGCAAGCCAGCTCCTACAGGGGCAGCACAGGCCTCAGGTATTTCACAGGCCCAGTGAGGGCCAATCAGCTGATGATCTGCCCCGGCCTGGTCGGCAGCAACTCACCGCGCTGCAGCCACGCCAGCGCAATTGGCCACAAGCGCTCGCGGAAGCGGTCATGGAAAAACGCGAAATGGCCTATTTCCTCGACCGAGATATCCACAGGCGCAATGCGCAGGTGCTGACGCTCTGCCCCCTGCAAATACCCTAGCAACCGCTCTGTCGCCGCCACAGTGCCGAATGGGTCATCGGTGAGGCTGATTGCCAGCGTCGCCGCCTGGACGTGCGCAAACGGCACCCTCTCCAACCGGCGCCCGCTTGGCCGGTGCTCGTAGCGTGGCGTACGGGTAGTCCAGTCATGCACCACGCCCGCCGGGGTGTCTTCCATCCAGCCCAGGCGTTTTCCGGGGAAGTAGCCGAAGGCGCGGGTCAGCAAGGGCATCACCACATGCCATTTGCCGAACAGGCGCCAGCGCTGATCCGCCGCATAATCGCGCCAGTAGGCGAACTGTGCGCCCACCATCACGACCCGCCTGACCCGGCCAGCAGACGGCGCCAGCCCCACTGCGCAACCGCCAAAACTGTGCCCCACCACATCGATGGGCTGGCCGGGGAATGCCTGTTCGGCGAGCGTCAGCATGGCTTCGAAGTCCAACTGCCCCCAGTCGCTCCAGGACGCCTGAAAACCACGCAGTGTTGGCGGCCGAGATTCGCCGATGCCGCGGTAATCGTAGGTGAGCACATCGCAGCCCTGGGCGAACAGGTAGTCGGCAAAACGCGCGTAGTAGCGGCAACGCACCGATGTGGCGGCGTTGATGATCACCAGCGGGCGCTGGGGATTGGCCTGGGCGTGGCGCCAGCAGAAGCCGCCGAGGCTGTAGCCGTCGGCTGCGGGGTGGCGAAAGGCGGTGGCGGGTTGGGTGAGGCTGCTCATGGCGCACATCCTGTTGTTGTGCGCCAACGCTAGCAAAAAAATCGGGGGCTGTGCCGGCCTCTTCGCGGGGCAAGCCCGCTCCCACAGGTCTCCACGGCTGTTTGGCTCAGTGGATACCCTGTGGGAGCGGGCTTGCCCCGCGAAGAGGCCGGTACAGCCCCCGACTTTTTTTCAGCCTTGCTTACAGCTCAATGCAGTCGAACTGTACGTCGGTAGCCACGTCTTCGTCGTAGTTGACGTCAGCGCGCTCGAAGCCGAACAGGTTGAGGAACTGCTTCTTGTAACCGGCGTAGTCGGTCAGCTCGAACAGGTTCTCGGTGGTGACTTGCGGCCACAGCGCCTTGCAGGCGGTCTGTACGTCGTCACGCAGTTCCCAGTCGTCCAGGCGCAGGCGGCCTTTCTCGTCGACCTCAGCCGCAGCGCCATCGGCGCGGTACAGGCGATCACGGTACATGCGGTCCAGTTGGTCCTGGGTACCTTCGTGCACGCCTTTCTCCTGCATGATCTTGAAGACCATCGACAGGTACAGTGGCATCACCGGAATAGCCGAGCTGGCCTGGGTGACCACCGACTTCAGCACGGCCACATTGGCGCCGCCTTTGACTTCGCCGGCCAGTTTCTGGTCCAGACGCAGCGCGGTTTCGTCCAGGTCTTGCTTGGCCTGACCCAGCGCGCCGTGCCAGTAGATCGGCCAGGTGATGTCGCTGCCGATGTAGCTGAAGGCCACGGTGCGGGCGCCTTCGGCCAGCACGTCGGCACCGGCCAGGGCATCGATCCACAGCTGCCAGTCCTGGCCACCCATGACGGTGACGGTGTCAGCGATTTCCTGCTCGGTAGCCGGCTCGATGCTGGCCTCGATGATGGTGTCCTTGTTGGTGTCGATGGCGGTCGACTTGTACGGCTGGCCAATTGGCTTGAGCGCCGAACGGATCACTTCACCGGTCTGCGGCAGCTTACGCACCGGGGACGCCAGGGAGTAGATGACCAGGTCGACCTTGCCGCCCATTTCGTTCTTGATCAGCTCGATGACCTTGGCACGGGCTTCATCGGAGAAGGCGTCGCCGTTGATCGACTTGCTGTACAGGCCCTCGGCCTTGGCGAACTTGTCGAACGCGGCAGAGTTGTACCAGCCAGCGGTACCGGCCTTGGTCTCGGTACCTGGTTTTTCGAAGAACACGCCCAGGGTGTCGGCCTTGAAGCCGAACGCTGCGGTAATGCGCGCTGCCAGGCCGTAGCCGCTGGAAGCACCGATCACCAGGACCTTCTTCGGGCCATCCTCGCGCACGCCCAGCTTGCGGGTGGCTTCGATCTGGTCACGGACGTTGAGCTCGCAGCCCTTCGGGTGGGTCGTGGTGCAGATGAAACCGCGGACCTTAGGATGAATGATGGCCAATGTCTGTACCTCGTCAGGTTTATGCCAGGGAAGCGCCGCCACGGGCGATTCCGATTGATCAGAGGGTGAGACTACCCCCGCAGGTTATCGGACACATCTTACGGGGTGTTTGAGGGGATTCAAAACGGCGCTTGCTCCGTCAACTGGCCTTGCAACCACTGCAAAAACCGCTGCGCCAATGGATCATCCTGGCTGTCGCGGTGCACCAGGCAGGCCCACGCAGGCCCCCGCACCTGCTGTGGCGATAGCGCTTGCAAGCGCCCCTGCGCCACCGCCCGCCGGGCCAGCAACTGGCTGACCAGCGCGATACCCAGCCCTTCACAGGCGGCATCCAACAGCAACCCCGGGTCGGAGAAGTTAAGCCCCTTGCCCTGCTGGCCCACGTCTTCACCGCCCTCCAGTTGCCAATGGCTCCAGTCCATTTCCCGCTCACCGTGCAAGGTAGTGCGTGCCGTCGAAGCCACCAGAGAAGGGTGGCAGGCCGGGTACAACGTGTCCTGGTGCAACACGCTGAAACTGCATTCGGCCTGGGCGCTCAGGTCGTCGCGAATGGCAAGGTCGATCGTCTCGGTCGCCATGTCCGGCACCTCGAAACTGGTGAACAGCCACAGGTCGACCTCCGGGCAGCGCTGATGGAAGTCGGCCAGCCGCGGCAGCAGCCAGTGCCGGGCAAAGGCCGGGCTGGTGTTGACCACCAGCTGATTGGGCTTGCGGTACTGCTCGAGGCGGCGGATGCCCACGGCCAGGTGCTGCAGCAGCGACTGGGTGGTACTGAGCAGATCGTGCCCAGCATCGGTCAGGCTCACACTGCGGCCGCTGCGATGGAACAAGGGTTGTTCCAGGTAGGTTTCCAGGCTGCGGATTTGCTGGCTGATCGCCGATTGAGTGAGGTTGAGGGCCTCGGCAGCCTTGTGGAAGCTGCCAAGCCGCGCAGCGGCCTCGAAGCCCCTGAGGGCATTGAGGGGTGGCCAGTGCTTGAGCATGATCGATAAGCCTTGCTAATCAGTTGTGCGCTAAATGTATCGTTTGTCGCTGAACGTTCCTAGCCATAGCATGGCAACCAACACCCGCGACGGCGGGCTTCGTTGATAAAAATCCTTAATAGATCGGAGTTCTCTATGGACCTGTCCCTCGACAGCGGCTGGCGCATGCCCGCCGAATGGGCCCGCCACGCAGCCACCTGGATGATCTGGCCACACAACCAAGCGCTGTGGGAAAGCGGCTGGCACGTACGCCTGGCCGATGTGCAGCAGGATTACGCCCGTGTGGCCGCCGCCATCGCCCGCTTCGAACCGGTGAAAATGGTGGTCGACCCGTCTGCAGTGGAAGGCGCCCGCGCCCTGTGCGGCGCCAACATCGAGCTGATCGAGCTGACCGTCGACGACAGCTGGTGCCGTGACAGCGGCCCAAGCTTCATCTGCCATCCGCAGCACGGCCTGGCCGGCCTGAGCTGGCGCTTCAACGCCTGGGGCGGCAAGTCGCAACACGGCCGCGACCGCAGCCTGGGCCGGCGCATGCTCGATCACCTGGGGCTGGGTGGCTTTAGCACTGCACTGTGCAATGAAGGCGGTGCCATTCATGTGGACGGCGAAGGCACCCTGATCACCACCGAATCGGTGCTGCTGAACCCCAACCGCAACCCCGGCATCAGCAAGGCCGAATTCGAAGCCTGCTTTGCCCGCTACCTGGGCATTCGCAAAACCATCTGGCTGCCTGGCGACCCGCAGTACGTCACCGGTGACATGACCGACGGCCATGTCGACGGCGTGTGCGCCTTCGCTCGCCCCGGCGTGTTGCTGGTCGACGCTACGCGCGAGCAACGCTCGGTGTATGCCGAAGTGGCACGGGAAAACCGCCGCGCCCTGGCGCTTGCCACCGACGCGCAAGGCCGGCCTTTCGAGTTGCTCGACCTTTACGAAGCCAGCGCTGCGGTCGACCAGGACGCTGAAGTGTTCTGCGCGTCCTACACCAATTTCTACATTGCCAACGGCGCAATCATCATGCCGGCCTACGGCATCCCTGCCGACCAGGAGGCTGCCGCGCAACTGGCCGTTGCCTTCCCCGGCCGCGAGATCGTACCGGTACGCATCGACCACATCGCCCACGGCGGCGGCGGCATCCACTGCATCACCCAGCAGCAACCCGAGGTGCGACCATGAGCCTGCTGCGCATCGCCACCACCCAGATGCCATGCACCTGGGACCTGCCCGCCAACCTCGACCGCGCCGAACAGCTGGTGCGCCAGGCCGCTGCCAAAGGCGCCCAGGTGATTCTGCTGCAGGAGCTGTTCGCCACCCCGTACTTCTGCATCGAGCAGGACCACCGGCACCTGGCATTGGCCCAGCCCTACCCCGACAGCCCGATCCTGCAGCGCTTCGCCGCGCTGGCCAGAGAGCTGGGCGTGGTGCTGCCATTGAGTTGGTACGAACGGGCCGGCAATGCCTTTTTCAACGCGCTGACCGTGGCCGATGCCGACGGCCGCCTGCTCGGGGTTTACCGCAAGACGCATATTCCCAATGCCATCGGCTATCAGGAGAAAGAGTACTTCAGCCCTGGCGATACGGGCTTCAAGGTCTGGGATACCGCCTTCGGCCGGCTGGGCATCGGCATCTGCTGGGACCAGTGGTTCCCCGAAACGGCCCGTTGCCTGGCCCTGTTGGGCGCCGAAGTGCTGCTGTTCCCCACCGCCATCGGCTCCGAGCCCGGCGCCGCCGAGCTGGACTCGCGCGATCATTGGCAAATCGCCATGCGCGGGCATGCCGCCGCCAACCTGCTGCCGGTGGTCGCGGCCAACCGCGTGGGCCGGGAGGTGGCCGGCAGCGATGACACCCTGGCGATGCAATTTTATGGCTCATCGTTTATCTGCGACCACAAGGGCGCATTGCTCGCCGAAGCCGACCGCGACAGCAGCGGTATCTGGCTGCACGACCTGGACCTTGGGCGCATGCGCGAAGACCGCCTGACCTGGGGCATCTACCGCGACCGCCGCCCTGACATGTACGCGCCGTTGCTGACCCTGGACGGCCACCACACCCATGTCACGAGGGCCTGAACATGAAGCTGCTACCGCTGGCTGCACTTGCCCTGGCGCTCTGCGCCAGCCACGCCCAGGCTGAACAACCGACCCTGCGCCTGTACAACTGGGCCGATTATTTTGCCGAGGACACCCTCAAGCAATTCACCGCCGAAACAGGCATTCAGGTGATCTACGACGTCATGGACGGCAGCGAGGTGCTCGAAGCCAAGCTGATGTCCGGGCGCAGCGGTTATGACCTGGTGTTCCCCGGCGACACCGTGGCCGAGCGGCTGATGCGCGCCGGCAGCCTGCAGCCGCTCGACCCCAGCCGCCTCAAGGCCCTGGATGACATCGAGCCCGGCCTGCGCACGCTGCATGCCCGCTATCCCAAGGCCAGCCAGGCGACAGTGCCCTACACCTGGGGCACCATCGGCCTGACGGTGAATGCCGACAAGGTCCGCCAGCGCCTGCCGGATGCGCCGCTGGACGACCTCGACCTGTTGCTGAAACCGGAGCTGGCGGCCAAGTTCGCCGACTGCGGCATCTCGATCATCGACTCGCCAGACGAAGTGCTTGCCGTGGTCCTCAACTACCTGGGCCGGGAGCCGCGCAGCGCCAAACGCGAAGACCTGGCTGCCGCCAGCGAGTTGCTCAAGGCCATCCGTCCCTATGTGCGCAAATTCCAGTCGCAACCGGTGACCGAGCTGGTCAACGAAAACCTGTGCCTGTCACTGGGCTACAGCGGCGATGTGATCCAGGCCCAGCGCACGGCTGAGGCCGCGGGCAAGGCGATCGACTTCCAATACCGCGTGCCGCGCCAAGGCACCACGGTATGGATGGACACCATGGCCATCCCCGCCGATGCCAAACACCCGGAATACGCCTATCGTTTCATCAACTTCGTCATGCGCCCGGCGAACATGGCGGCCATCAGCAACTTTACCGGCTACCCCACGGCCAGTGCCAAGGCGCGCCAGGCTGTCGAGCCACGCATGCGCGACAACCCCGACATCTACCTCGACGAAGCCACCTATGCCCGGCTGATACCCGGCCGGGACATTCCCCAGGCCGACATGCGTGCGCGCATGCGGGTGTGGACACGCTTCAAGACTGCACAGGACTAAACCATGCCACGTGGTGCCATGCCAAACCGTAGAACCTTCCTGCAACTGTCGCTGGCCGCAGGGCTGGGGGCCAGCCTCGGCCTGCCGCTGGGCCTGGCCCGCGCCGAGGCGCCGGAGCGCTGGTTCATGCCTGATGAGGGCGAGCCGCAGCAACGCGCCTTTATCGCCTTCGGCGCCCAGCCGGCGATCTGGGAAGACTTCACCTCCGACGTCCAGGCCGCTTTGGGCCGCATCGCCCAGGCCATTACACGCTACCAGCCGCTGACGGTGTTTTGCCGCCCTAGCGAACTGGCGCTGGCCAAGCAACACTGCGCCAGCCCCCACACCCAATTCGTGACCTGCGAGCTGGATGACATCTGGATGCGCGATATCGGCGCCAACTTCGTTGTCGACGATGACGGTGCTTTGGCCGCGGTCGATTTCAACTTCAACGGTTGGGGCAACAAGCAGCGCCACCGCAACGATGCCCTGCTGGCCAAACGCGTCGCCACGCTAGCCACGGCCCACTACCAGCGCAGTGAACTGGTGGGTGAAGGTGGCGCCATCGAGGTCGATGGCCATGGCACCGGGATCATGACCGAAAGCAGTTGGGTAAACACCAACCGCAACCCCGGCTGGAGCAAAGCCGAGGTGGAAGCCGAGCTCAAGGCGCGCCTGGGGTTGAGCACGATCATCTGGTTGCCGGGTATCGCCGGTGAGGACATCACCGATGGCCATGTGGATTTTTATGCGCGCTTCGTACGGCCAGGCGTGGTGATCGCCAACCTGGACAACGACCCTGAGTCTTACGACCATGCCGTGACCCGCAAGCACCTGGAGATTCTCAAACAGGCCACTGATGCCGAGGGCCGCCGACTGCAAGTCCACGTGGTCTCGCCGCCGATGCGCGGCCGGCGCAACAGGTTCAGCAAGGGCAACCCGGACTTTGCGGCAGGCTATATCAACTACTTCGTCATCAACGGCGCGGTCATTGCGCCGCAGTTCGGTGATGCCCAGGCCGACGAGAAAGCGCGGGCGCTGCTGGCGTCGCTCTACCCGGACCGGGACATTGTGCAGTTGGACATCGACGCCATCGCGGCAGGGGGTGGCGGCATCCATTGCGTGAGCCACCAGTGCCCGGCGGTGTAGGTGCTCGCGCAGCGCCAAGCACTCACTGATCGTCCGGCAATCGACGCCTGCCGGTCAGCATCGACAAGGGCAGATTCTCGCGCAGGCGCAGGCTCTCGACGATCGCCGCCAGCACGTGCACGCAGACTAATGCCAGCACCGCGTCGGCCAGGAAGCTGTGCAGGCTCATCGGCCAGTCGGCGCCCCACAGGGCGTCGACCTCCTGCGACGCCCACCCGGTCAGGCCCAGGCCCGCGATCCCGGTCAGCATCAACAGCATCACCAGGGCGCCAATCGGCGAATGCCCCAGGCGATGGTAAGGCTGCCCGCGTACCAGCGCCCGGGTGTGGGCGGCCAGGCGCGTGGGGGTCGGCCAAAAGTCGGCCCAACGCGCGCTTTGCGGCCCGACAAAGCCCCAGACCAGGCGCAACAACACGCACGCCAGCCCGTAGTAGCCCAGCCACTGGTGCCAGTCGTCGCCCTCTTCATTGAAAAAATAATCCGCGAAAAACACCGTGGCCAACGACAGGTGGCACAGCCGCAGGAGGGGGTCCCACAGCTGCACCGTGGCATCAGCCTTCAATCTTCGTACTCGGTCTTGACTGCCTTGCCGCTGACCGGGTCATGGTAGATCTCGACCTTGCGGCCATCCTTGTCGAAACCGTAGATTTCGTAGCAGTTGCCTTTGGTGACCTTGAACTTATTGATCTTGTAGCCCTGTTCCTTGAGCTGGGCCTGGAATTTTTCCGGGTCTTGCCACGTGCTTTTATCTGCTGTGGTGCATTGGGTGGCGGCGAATGCTGTGCTGCTGCCGATCAGGAGGGTGAGAGTAATCAGGATGCGCATGGACATGAGCTCCGTTACGTTGAGTGAAACAGCACGACATCCAGCTTAGACCCAGGGCCAGCGGCTTGCATAAGCGCAAGCGTGCCAGCGTCATTCATTTGTTTTCCAGATCAATCCAAAAGAAAAACAAACTTAACAAATCAACCAAACCCACCGATGCTGAAGGCATCCTGCCCTCGCGGCGCTCACCCTTGCACGGAGAACAACAACATGAACGACGTGGTCATCGTCGCCGCCACCCGTACCGCCATCGGCAGCTTCCAGGGCGCCTTGGCAACAGTGCCCGCCGTCGACCTCGGCGCCGCCGTGATCAAGCGCCTGCTGGAACAGACACAACTGGACCCAGCCCAGGTCGACGAGGTCATCCTCGGCCAGGTGCTTACCGCCGGCGCTGGGCAGAACCCGGCCCGCCAGGCCGCGATCAAGGCCGGGCTGCCCTTCAGCGTGCCCGCGCTGACGCTCAACAAGGTTTGCGGCTCGGGCCTCAAGGCCCTGCACCTGGCGGCCCAGGCCATCCGCTGCGGCGACGCCGAGGTGGTGATTGCCGGCGGCCAGGAAAACATGAGCCTGGCCCCCTACGTCATGCCTTCGGCGCGCACGGGCCAGCGCATGGGCCACGGCCAACTGATCGACAGCATGATTACCGACGGCCTGTGGGATGCCTTCAACGACTACCACATGGGCATTACCGCCGAGAACCTTGTGGATAAGTACGGCCTCAGCCGCGAGCAGCAAGACGCCTTCGCCGCCGAGTCCCAGCGCAAGGCCGTGGCTGCGATCGAGGCGGGCCGTTTCAAGGACGAGATCACCCCCATCGTGCTGCCGCAGAAAAAGGGTGAGCCCAAGGTCTTCGAACGCGACGAACAGCCGCGCGCGGACACCACTGCCGAATCGCTGAGCAAGTTACGCGCAGCCTTCAAAAAGGACGGCAGCGTCACGGCTGGCAATGCTTCCAGCCTCAATGACGGCGCCGCCGCCGTGCTGCTGATGAGCGCCACCAAGGCCAAGGCCCTGGGCCTGCCGGTGCTGGCCAAGATCGCGGCCTATGCCAGTGCTGGCGTAGACCCGGCGATCATGGGCATCGGCCCGGTCTCAGCCACCCAGCGCTGCCTGGACAAAGCAGGCTGGCAGCTGGCGGACCTGGACCTGATCGAAGCCAACGAGGCCTTTGCCGCTCAGGCGCTGGCGGTGGGCAAAGCACTGGAATGGGATGCCGCGCGGGTGAACGTGAATGGTGGGGCGATTGCGCTGGGCCACCCGATTGGCGCATCGGGGTGCCGGGTGCTGGTGACCTTGCTGCACGAGATGATCAAGCGTGATGTGAAGAAAGGGCTGGCCACGTTGTGCATTGGCGGTGGCCAGGGTGTGGCGTTGGCGATCGAGCGCTGATCAGTCATTGATGCCAGCAGGCCCCGCGAAGAGGCCGGGCCTGCTTACTCAGAACCGCTCATCGGCAATGGCCGGCAAGGTCAACTCGCGCACATAACTTGCCGCCGACAGCTCTAGCATCGTCCGCACCATCAGTACCACATCGTGCAGCGGAATCAACCCGCCCTCCCCCCGCGCCGCAGCGTCGGCAACTGGCACATTCAGGCCATCTTCGGTGTTCAGGTATCCCAGGTTCAGGCACGTCACGCCCAGGCGCTGTTCGCGATACCCCTCACGCAAAGCCTCGGCAATCCCGCGCAGGGCGAACTTGGACGCAGCAAACGTCACTTCAGGGCGCCCGCTCTGCGGCAGGCCTGAAGTGGAACCGGTAAGGATGATCCGTGGCTTCTCGCTTTCCAGCAGCATCGGCAGCAAGCGCTTGATCAGCAGGATAGTGGCCGTGATGTTGCAGTCGACCATGTGTTGCAGCTCTGGGTCGTGGTCGTCCAGGAAGCTGTAGTGTTCTGAAAACGCCTCGGCCTCCCACAGCCCGAGGTTGTAGATGAGGGTATCCACGCCTCCCTCGGCCAGCGCCTGGGCAACGGCCTCGACGGCGGCAGCCGGCTGACCGAGGTCGGCCGCAATCCACTGCACCTCGACCCCCTTGCCGGCCACCACCCCTTCGGGGCGCGAGCGGGACACACCGATCAGCGTATCGCCCGGCTTGCCCAACCCTTCCATGAAGGCCTTGCCTAGCCCCTTGCTGGCGCCGACTACCAGAACTCTCATCGCATCACTCCCTGTCGAGTACGTTTCGAGCCGGCATTATAAGCACCTCGTCAAACGGCAGGGATGCGTTAGGCAGCCGCCACGTCGAAAGCCTCTGGCGCTTTGACCGCGTTGGCAAGCACGGCCACTTGTTGGCATTTCTGCACGGCCAGGTCCACCGAGCTGTGCAGCAGCGAGCAGCACGGCGCGACCCACAAGCGGTCACCCAGGCGTTCGGCGGCGTGCTGCAGGACGGTAACGGCTCTTTCCAGGTCGCCGGCCTTGTCGTCATAGCCGTTGACCAAGCCCAGCGACACGATCTTGTAGGCGGGCAGGCGGTCGAGGATGGTGGGGTATTGGTCCGGGGCACGCACCAGGTCGATGTGCAGGCCATCGACTGGCAGGTTGGCCGCCAGGCCGAGGTTTTCTTCCAGGCCACCGAAGTAGGTGGCGATCAGTTTCTTCAGCGGTGCGCGCTGCAGAATGTTGTAGACGCGCTCGTAGGCGTTTTTCCAGTCCTGCGGCAGGTCGAGCACCAGGATCGGCTCGTCGATCTGTACCCACTCGACGCCCTGCGCGGCCAGGCGATTGAAGATTTCGTCGTACAGCGGCAGCAGGCGATCGACCAGCTCCAGCTTGTCGAAGTCGGCGCCTTGCGTGGTGCCTAGCCACAGGTAGGTCAGCGGGCCGATCACCACGGGCTTGACCGCGTGGCCCAGGGCCTTGGCTTCTGCAACCTCTTCGAACAGCTGCTCCCAGCTCAGGGCGAACTGCTGATCGGCGCTGAGCTCAGGTGCCAGGTAGTGAGCGTGTGTGTCGAACCACTGGGTCATTTCCTGGCCACGTGCCATGGCGAACAGGGTTTGCAGGGTTGGCTTGGCACCGTCGTGGCTGCGCAAACGCTCGGGCACAACGCCGAAGGTCAACGAGTGGGTGAGCACCTGGTCGCACCAGGCGAAGTCGCCCACGGGCAGCAGGTCGATACCTGCGTCTTTCTGTTCCTGCCAGTGGGTGGCACGCAGATCACGGCCTACCGCGCGCAGCCCGGCTTCGTCGAGCTCACCGTTGCAGAAGGCTTCCTGGGCTTTTTCGAGTTCGCGGCCGGTGCGCGGGAAACCCAGGGTGTGTGCCAGTGCCATGTCTTGTCCCTCAGAACGCATAAATGAATGAGGGAAATTTTCCCGGCATCGAGTCTTTGAGACAAACTCATTTAATTTGAGATGAAATCAAGATTTACTCATGTTCACGCGAGGTCTGTAGGAGCAGCCTTGTGCTGCGAAGAGGCCCTTACGGCTAATACATCTCTACCCGGCATACGGGCCTCTTCGCAGCGCAAGGCTGCTCCTACACAGAAGCCCGCGAAAACACCGGAGCAGAGCGTGAGGATGTCTTGTTCAGAGCAGCGCCCTACGCATGCGGACATGACCCTCTCGACCATTTGCCGCACAATGCCACCCTGCCCCAATTCGGTGCCCGATCCATGAGCCTGCTGAAAACGGCGCTGCACGAAAAAACCTTCGTCTGCGTCATGGAGTTCGTCCCCAAGCCGTCGTCGGAACGCTTCGCCGCCATGCAAGCGATCATGGCCCGCGGGCACCTGTGTGGCTGGCCGATGACGGTGGCCATCGGTGATCGCGTTGGCAGCCCGCTGGACATGTCGCCCCTCGACGCCCTGGCCAGCTTCAGCTCGCCGGTGCCGGCCTTGCCGCACTTCTCGGGCAAGGACCGCGAACGCCACCACTTGCTCGCGCAACTGCAACGCATGGACGCCGATGGGCTGGACCAGTTACTGCTGCTCACCGGCGACCGCCTGCCCGGCCACCAACCTGGGCAGCGCCCGGTGCGCTACCTGGAATCGGTGGCCGCCCTGCAGATCGCGCGCCAAGCCTGCCCGCACTGGCTGCTGGGTGCCGCGCTCAACCCGTTCAAGTACTGCGAGGAAGAAGGTGGGGCGCAATACTTCAAAGCCGAGAAAAAACTCGCCGCCGGGGCCGATTTTCTGACCCTGCAACTGGGCTTTGATGCCAGCAAGCATCAGGAAGCCCAGGCGTGGATGAACCGTCAGCCCAACCCGAAACCTTTGCTGGCGTGCCTGATGAGCCTTACCCACGGGCGCGCCGCCATGCTCGATCACGTGGCCGGGGTGACAGTCACCCCGTCCATGCGCGACATGCTCGAAGCCGAGGCCGCCGTGTCCAAGGCTCACGCTCAGGCGCGCAGCGTCGACCGCCTGGCCCTGCAGGTCATCGGTGTGAAGTTGATGGGCTACGGCGGCGTGCACCTGTCGGGCATTCACGAACTCAAGCAGTTATTGGCCCTGGAACAACGTCTCGAACATTGGCAAGCGCAGCTCCATTCGCTGGCGCAGTGGGCGCCCGCCTGGGCTGCCAGCTGGCAAGTGCCCGGCCTTCCCGCCGTAGTTTTCCACCCCCCAGCAGCAAGCTGGCGCCAAGGCGAGTCGAAGGTCAGCGCGTCGAGCACAGAAAAAGCGCGCTACCACCTGCTGCACACCTTCCATGCCCTGCTGTTCAGCCGCAACAATTGGTTGAGCAAGGCATTCGGCTGGGCCGTTCGCCAACCGCTGTGGGCCTCGGCCTCGGGCGCCCGCGTGCTGCACGGGGTGGAACGTGCGGTGAAACGCCCGTTGCTGGGCTGCGACACCTGCGGCCGCTGCCGCCTCGAAGACACCCTCTACATCTGCCCAGAAACCTGCCCCAAAGGTTTGGCCAACGGCCCCTGCGGCGGCACCTCGCTGAACCGCTGCGAATTCGGCGACCGCGAGTGCATCCACAGCGTCAAATACCGCACCGCCAAGGCCGTGCGGCAGACTGCCGTGCTGACTGAGCGCCTGATCCCGTGCATCGACGTGCAAACCCGCCACCGCAGTTCATGGCCAGCCTGGTTTGCGGCTCAGGCACCTCAGCGGCTCAAGGCTTGCTCAAAGCCTCGAACCCAGCCCGAATCGTAGCCTCGGGCAGTTCGTCGGCAATGAACACCATCACGCTTTCGCGTGCCTCGCCTGCTGCCCACTCGGCATCCCAGTCGAAGCCGTATAGTTTCAGCACGCCCTGAAACACCAGGCGACGGTCTTCGCCGGCAATGTTCAGCACGCCCTTGTAACGCAGCAACTGCTTGCCATGGGTTTCCAGCAGTTCGTTCATGAAGTCGCTGAGCCGATCGATGTCCAGCGGGGTGTCGGTGCGCAGCACCAGGGTGGAGATGCGGTCCGGGGTGGCCGGTTTGAGCACGGGGCGCAGGGTGGGTTTTAGGCTGACACCCAAGTCGGTATTGAGGTTGAAACCGCGCACATCGAGCAGCTCGGCTAAATCGATGCGCCCGTGCTCGACCACACGCACAGCGGCACGGCCGTTGATGCGCGACAGCCGCTCACGCAGGGCCTCCACCGCCGCCGGCTCGACCAGGTCAGTCTTGCTCAGCAACAGGCGGTCGGCAAAACCGACCTGGGCCTGGGCGATGGCCTGGGTCAGGTGCAACTCGGCATGGGCAGCATCGACCAGGGTGATGATGCCGTCGAGGATGTAGCGATCACGCAGGTCCTCGTCGATGAAAAAGGTCTGCGCCACCGGTGCCGGGTCGGCAAGGCCGGTGCACTCGATGACCAGGCGGTCGAAGGCGATCTCGCCAGCGTCCAGGCGTTCCAGCAGCAGGTACAAGGCTCGGGTCAGGTCGCCATGGATGCTGCAGCACACGCAGCCGTTGGCCAGGGTCATGACTTGCACCGGCTCGTCACCCAGCAGTTGGCTGTCGATACCGGCCTCGCTGAACTCGTTTTCGATCACGGCGATCTTCAGGCCGTGCTCGGCCTTGAGCATGTGTTTGAGCAAGGTGGTCTTGCCGGCACCCAGAAAGCCGGTCAGTACAGTGACGGGGATAGGCGTTTGCACGCAAAGTACTCCTGAAGCTGAAAATGACTGTGGGAGCCCGGTTGCCCGGGCTCCCACAGGTTTACAGGTGTTGCAGGCTCAACAGCACTTGGGCCCGGACTTGCCACCGTAGCGCGCTTCCTGGCGTTCGCGGAAGAACGCCTCGTAGCTCATCACCGGTTTGTCCGGGTGCTTGTTCTGCATGTGTTCGACATAGTTGTCGTAGTCGGGCATGCCGACCATCAGGCGGGCTGCCTGCCCCAGGTACTTACCCAGTCGACCCAGGTCGTTGAACATAGCTGCAGTCCTCTCGTTTACGCGTCAGGCAGCGCCTGGAACGGGGTTTCCTTGTCGGTGCGTTCCTTGCGGCCGAGGGCGGCGTAGCCGACCTTGATGGCGAAGAACAGGATGCTGAAGACCACCAGCAGGAACAGAATCGTCAGGCCCGCGTTAGTGTAGGCGTTGAAGATCACGTGCTGCATCTGGCCGATGTCCTTGGCCGGAGCCAGTACTTGGCCAGCGTCCAGGGCGGTGCTGTACTTCTTGGCCAGAGCCAGGAAGCCCACGGCCGGGTTCGGGTCGAACAGCTTGATCAGGCCCGCGGCGGTGGTGCAAATCAGCAGCCACACGGCCGGCAGCAGGGTCACCCAGATGTAGCGTTGGCGCTTCATCTTGATCAGCACCACGGTACCTAGCATCAAGGCGATACCGGCCAGCATCTGGTTGGAGATGCCGAACAGCGGCCACAAGGTGTTGATGCCACCCAGCGGGTCGATCACGCCTTGGTACAGCAAGTAGCCCCAGAGTGCCACGCAACCGGCGGTGGCGAGCAGGTTAGCGCCCCACGATTCGGTGCGTTTCAAGGCTGGCACGAAGCTGCCCAGCAGGTCTTGCAGCATGAAGCGGCCGGCACGGGTACCGGCGTCCACGGCAGTCAGGATGAACAACGCTTCGAACAGGATCGCGAAGTGGTACCAGAAGGCCATGGTGTTTTCACCCGGCAGCACCTGGTGAAGGATCTGCGCGATACCCACCGCCAAGGTTGGCGCACCACCGGCACGGGCCAGGATGGTGTGCTCGCCGATGTCGCGGGCGACCGCTTCGAGCTGCTCAGGGGTGATCAGGAAGCCCCAACTGCTGACCGTCTGCGCCACCGACGCCACATCGGCGCCGACCACGGCGGCCGGGCTGTTCATGGCGAAGTACACGCCCGGCTCGATCACCGAGGCGGCAACCATGGCCATGATGGCGACGAACGATTCCATCAGCATGCCGCCGTAGCCGATGTAACGGGCGTTGGTTTCGTTGTCCAGCAGCTTGGGCGTGGTGCCCGAAGAGATCAGCGCATGGAAGCCCGATACCGCACCACACGCAATGGTGATGAACAGGAACGGGAACAGGGTGCCCTTCCAGACCGGGCCGGTACCGTCGGTGAACTGGGTCAGGGCTGGCATTTTCAGCTCAGGCGCGATGATCAGGATACCGATGGCCAGGCCCACGATGGTGCCGATCTTGAGGAAGGTCGACAGGTAGTCACGCGGTGCCAATACCAGCCAGACCGGCAGTACGGCAGCGACGAAGCCATAACCCACCAGCATCCAGGTGATCTGCACGCCGGTGAAGGTGAACGCCGGGCCCCAGACCGGGTCTGCTGCGATCACGCCGCCGAGCCAGATTGACGCCAGCAGCAGCACCACGCCGACCACCGAGATCTCGCCAATGCGGCCCGGGCGGATGTAGCGCATGTAGATGCCCATGAACATCGCGATCGGGATGGTCGCCATCACCGTGAACATGCCCCATGGGCTCTCGGCCAGGGCCTTGACCACGATCAGCGCCAGCACCGCGAGGATGATGATCATGATCAGGAAGCAGCCGAACAAGGCGATGGTGCCCGGGATGCGGCCCATCTCCTCGCGCACCATGTCGCCCAGCGAGCGACCATTGCGGCGGGTGGACATGAACAGGACCATGAAGTCCTGCACCGCACCGGCCAGCACCACGCCGGCGATCAGCCAGAGTGTGCCGGGCAGGTAGCCCATCTGCGCGGCGAGTACCGGGCCGACCAGCGGGCCGGCGCCAGCGATGGCGGCGAAGTGGTGGCCGAACAGGATGTGTTTGTTGGTCGGGACGTAGTCCAGGCCATCGTTGTTGAGCACCGCCGGCGTGGCGCGGCGAGGGTCGAGTTGCATCACCTTGGTGGCGATGAACAGGCTGTAGTAGCGATAGGCGACCAAGTAGATGGCCACTGCCGCGACCACGATCCACAAGGCGTTGATCGCCTCACCGCGACGCAGGGCAACCACACCCAGCGCGCAGGCCCCTATGACTGCCAGCGCCAGCCACGGAATATGGCGTAGCAGGCTATTATTGTTGTTCATGGTTTGCTTCCAGCTAGTGGATTGGAAAGACCGCCTATCGAGTCTAGGGCGAGTCATCGCGCATTGCCACACTTGCTTTGGTCTAGAGCCTCTGCGGCCAGATTGCGGTACCTGATGTACCTACCATACTCACTATAGTCAGGTTGTCACCCGGAGAGTCCCCCATGAGCGATCACGACGAACGCCGCCGTTTTCAACGCATCGAATTCGATGCAACGACCGAATTGCGCCAAGGCCTGCAGCGCTGGCCGACGAAGTTGCTGGACGTTTCACTCAAAGGCCTGCTGGTTGAACGGCCGGCGAACTGGGAAGCGGACTTGACCCAGGACTTCGAGGCGATCATCCACCTCGACCCTTCCACGCGGGTAGAGATGCAAGTGGAACTGCGCCACGAAGAACCCTCCCGGCTGGGCTTCGTTTGCCTCTACATCGACATCGATTCGATGACCCATTTGCACCGTCTTGTGGAATTGAACGTGGCCGACAGCACCGAAATGATGCGTGAGCTGCGTGAACTCATCGAATAATGGGATCTTTTAGCTAGCTAACATCCTCCCCACCCCGTGTTTCCTGTCTACCCAGACAGCTTTAAGCCTGGGTAGCAGTGCTTTGTACACACCCCTCTAGTACAGCCTCTGTCGACTTGGTACGCGTTCTGCATTGGGCTCTAGCACACCTTGCGAGCCTGCTTGTTCGCGCTCCGATCAAAATATTGTATACAATTGTTGTGGCAATCATTTGTAGGAAGTGTCTACAGTAGCGGCACAACAATAAACGCAGAGAGCCTGCTCCATGACTACGTCCCCTAGCACGTCTCCCGCCAAGCGCCCCGAGGATGAAAACCTCGGCCTTGGGGCCAACTTGGCCTATGGTCTGCAGCATGTGTTGACCATGTATGGAGGGATTGTCGCGGTACCCCTGATTCTGGGGCAGGCCGCAGGCCTGAACGGTGCCGAGATCGGCATGCTGATTGCCGCCTCGTTGTTTGCCGGTGGCCTGGCCACCTTGCTGCAGACGCTGGGCCTGCCGTTCTTCGGCTGTCAGCTGCCGCTGGTGCAGGGGGTGTCGTTCGCTGGCGTGGCAACCATGGGCGCGATTCTCAGCAGCGAGGGCGGCGGTGGCCTGCCAGGTGTGCTGGGCGCGGTCATGGCAGCCTCGTTCATCGGCTTCCTGATTACCCCAGTGTTCTCGCGCATCACCAAGTTCTTCCCGCCGCTGGTGACCGGCATCGTCATCACCACCATCGGCCTGACCCTGATGCCAGTGGCCGCACGCTGGGTGATGGGCGGCAACAGCGCCTCGCCGGAGTTCGGCAGCATGGCCAACATTGGCTTGGCGGCGCTGACCTTCGCCATCGTCCTGCTGCTGAGCAAGCTGGGCAGCGCGACCATCTCTCGCCTGTCGATTCTGCTGGCCATGGTGGTGGGCACCCTGATCGCTTGGGCGCTGGGCATGACCGATTTCAGCAAGGTCACCCAAGGCCCGATGTTCGCCTTCCCCACGCCGTTCCACTTCGGCATGCCGGAGTTCCACATCGCCGCGATCCTGTCGATGTGCATCGTGATCATGGTGACCCTGGTGGAAACCTCGGCCGACATCCTCGCGGTGGGCGACATCATTGAAACCAAAGTCGACTCCAAGCGCCTGGGCAATGGCCTGCGTGCCGACATGGCGTCGAGCATCCTGGCGCCGATCTTCGGCTCGTTCACCCAAAGTGCCTTCGCCCAGAACGTCGGCCTGGTGGCCGTGACCGGGGTCAAGAGCCGTTATGTGGTGGCCACCGGTGGCGTGATTCTGGTGGTGCTCGGCCTGCTGCCGATCATGGGCCGAGTGATTGCTGCGGTACCGACCCCGGTACTGGGTGGCGCGGGCATCGTGCTGTTCGGCACCGTGGCGGCCAGCGGCATCCGGACCCTGTCCAAGGTCAGCTACAAGAACAACGTCAACCTGATCATCGTCGCCGCGTCGCTGGGCTTCGGCATGATCCCGATTGCCGCACCGACCTTCTACCACCACTTCCCGAACTGGTTCGAGACCATCTTCCACTCCGGCATCAGCTCGGCGGCGATCATGGCCATCCTGCTGAACCTGATCTTCAACCACTTCACAGCCGGTAATTCGGACCAGCAGTCGGTGTTCGCTGCGGCCTACGAGCGCACCATCCAGTATTCGGACATCTCTGCACTGCGCGATGGCGACTACTTCAAGGATGGCAAGCTGTTTGATGCCGAAGGCAATGAAGTGCCGATGATGGAGCTGGACGAGCATGGCAACGAGGCGCCCAGGCGCAGCGCGGTTGCCGAGCATTGACCGCTGATTGAGCGGTTACGCGGGGGGAGCCGATGCGCATCGTCGGCTCCCCTTTTTGTTTGCCCGCCAAGAGGCCGGTGCAGGATTACTCGAACAGGGCGTCCAAAGCCTGCTCCAGCCGAGTCACGGCAATCACCTGCAAGCCCGCAGGCGGCTCCTTCGGCGCATTGCCCTTGGGCACGATGGCACGCTTGAAGCCATGCTTGGCCGCCTCTTTCAACCGCTCCTGGCCGCTGGGCACCGGCCGCACCTCACCCGACAGGCCAATTTCGCCAAACACCAGCAGCCCATGGGCCAGCGGCCGGTTGCGCAAGCTGGACATCACCGCAGCCAGCAAGGCCAGGTCAGAGGCGGTTTCGAGTACCTTCACCCCACCCACCACGTTAAGGAACACGTCCTGGTCGTGGGTGGGAATACCACCGTGGCGGTGCAGCACCGCCAGCAACATGGCCAACCGGTTCTGATCCAGGCCCAGGGTCACCCGGCGCGGGTTGGCCAGGTGGCTGTCATCGACCAGCGCCTGCACCTCGACCAGCATCGGCCGCGTGCCCTCCCAGGTGGCCATCACCACACTGCCCGGCACTTCTTCCTGGGTGCGGTTGAGGAAGATCGCCGACGGGTTCGAAACCTCCTTGAGGCCGCGGTCGGTCATGCCGAACACGCCCAGTTCGTTGACCGCGCCAAAACGGTTCTTCACCGCCCGCAGAAGCCGCAGGCGGCCATCGGACTCACCTTCGAAATACAGCACCGTATCGACCATGTGCTCGAGCACGCGCGGCCCGGCCAGCGAGCCTTCCTTGGTGACGTGGCCGACCAGGAAAATCGCCGTGCCGCTCTGCTTGGCGTAGCGCACCAGCAGTGCCGTGCTCTCGCGCACCTGGGCCACGCCACCGGGCGCCGATTGCAGTTGTTCGGTGAAAATGGTCTGGATCGAGTCGATGACCATGACCCGCGGTTTTTCCACACGGGCCGTGGCGATGATGGTTTCGATGCAGGTTTCGGTCATCACCTTGAGCTGGTCCTGGGGCAGGCCCAGGCGGCGCGAGCGCATGGCCACCTGCTGTTGCGACTCTTCGCCGGTGACGTACAGCGCGGGCATCTGCACCGCGATGTTGCACAACGTCTGCAGCAGGATGGTCGACTTGCCGATGCCTGGGTCACCCCCGATCAGCACCACCGAGCCGTCGACCAAGCCGCCGCCCAGTACGCGGTCCAGTTCGGTGCTGCTGGTGGTAAAACGCGGGATTTCTTCCACACTGACTTCGGCCAGTGTCTTGATCTGCGCCTGCTGCCCGGTCCAGCCGGCACGGCCGCTGCTGGGCGCGGCCGCGCCACCGCTTTCGATCATGGTTTCGACCAGGGTGTTCCAGGCCCCGCATTCACCGCACTGGCCGGCCCATTTGGGAAAGGTCGCGCCGCACTCGGTGCAGCCATACAAGCGCTTGGCCTTGGCCATGGGCGGATTCTCCTGGAAAAACCGCCATGATAGCCGAGCGAGACGTGTCTCGAACGCTTCGAGATGCGACAAAACTATTCGTTCTAACCACAGTCATTAGGCTGTAGATAACGCATGAAGCGTTTAAGTGGCTTACACTGCGTTTACCTCACCATTTGTTACAAAGGAATCGAACATGGGCATGATCAGTGAGTTCAAGGCCTTCGCGGTCAAAGGCAATGTCGTCGACATGGCGGTCGGTATCATCATCGGCGCGGCCTTCGGCAAGATCGTCTCGTCCTTCGTGGGTGACGTGGTCATGCCGCCACTGGGGCTGTTGATCGGTGGCGTAGATTTCAGTGACCTGGCGATTACCTTGAAGGCTGCAGAAGGTGACATTCCTGCGGTGGTGCTGGCCTATGGCAAGTTCATCCAGACCGTGATCGACTTCGTGATCGTTGCGTTTGCCATCTTCATGGGCGTGAAGGCGATCAACCGCCTGAAGCGCGAAGAAGCCGTGGCACCGAGCGCGCCGCCCGTGCCAAGCGCTGAAGAAACGCTGCTGACCGAGATTCGTGACCTGCTCAAGACGCAGAACCAGAATCGCTTGCCCTGAAACGTACTGGGGCCGCATTGCGGCCCCGTGCGTTACCAGTAGTTTTCCACCGCTACCTGCCCCGGCCGCTTGCTTAGGCTCAACTGCAAGTCACGCGCCTTGAGCACCTTTCGGGTTTCATCGATCATCTCCGGGTTACCGCAGAGCATGATGCGTGAATGCTCGGGCGACATTTCCAGCCCCGCCGCCTTCTCCAGCTCACCATTCTCGATCAGCGTGGTAATACGTGCATTCAACGCACCGGGGTGCTGCTCGCGCGTGACCACCGGAATGAACTGCAACTTGCCGGCAAACTCGGCCAGGTAATCACGTTGCTCCAACCCGGCGATGTCGTCCACGTAGGCCAGTTCCTTCGCCTCGCGTACCGAATACACCAACTTGATGCTGTCAAACCGCTCCCAGGCCTCGAAGTCCTGCAGGATGGACATGAACGGTGCGATGCCGGTGCCGGTGGCCAGCAGCCACAGGTCGCGGCCGCCGATGAAGCGATCGAG
This sequence comes from Pseudomonas sp. B21-031, assembly GCF_024748985.1. NCBI lineage: Bacteria > Pseudomonadati > Pseudomonadota > Gammaproteobacteria > Pseudomonadales > Pseudomonadaceae > Pseudomonas > Pseudomonas sp. B21-031. Next base: position 5,083,822 of record NZ_CP087181.1, read on the forward strand.
GGTCAGGAAACCAAAGGCCTGCCGGTCGATCAGCAAGCTGTCACCTGCGCCCAACCGGCTCAGTTCGCTGGTGAACTCCCCGCCCGGCACCACGATCGAGAAGAAGTCGAGGTACTCGTCATGGGGTGCACTGACCATGGAATAGGCGCGCCAGACTACACTGCCATCGGCCTTGGTCACGCCAAGGCGAGCGAACTGGCCCGCGCGGAAGCGAAAACCCGAATCGCGCGTAACCCGCAGGCTGAAGAGGTTCGGCGTCAATGGCTGAACATCGAGCAGTGTCTGGCGGGTGAACTTTTCGGCGCTGGCGGTCATATCGGGCTCCAAGGTTGACGTGCGCACAGTGTCGCGCAAAGCGGCCTGGATAAAAACCACCGGTTTGTAAGGCCTCACCACGCCAAGGCTGGCGATGTCGCAGATAAACCTGATCGCTATAACAAAAAATCCCAACGCTACACTAGGTCTTTTCCTACAATGTTCCGGGTATGCAAACGGATTGGATCCTGTTGCCCCCTTGGAGTGTTACGGATGCATCACTGGAAGCCTGAGCATCTTCATCATTTTGTCAGCGAGCGATCCCCACGGAAGCTGTTCGACATCGCTGTGCACTTGGTGCAGGACCTGGGGATGCAACACCTCGGGCTGAACATCCGCATCCAGATCGCCACCCAGACGCCCCGGGTGTACCTCTACAGCAACTATCCCGCTGAGTGGATCGAGTGCTATCAGCGCGATGAGTTCTACAAGCAGGACCCTGCCGCACGCCTAAGCCATTGCCAGACCACGCCGGTGCTCTGGAGCGACGAGCTGTACCGTGAAGCCCCGCATTTTCGCCAGGCGGCCTGCGAGCACGGCTTGCGCCATGGCTGGACACAGTCGCTGCATGACTTGCAACACAACGAGAGCCAGGTCAGCGTGGCCAGGCCCGCAGAAAAAATAACGATCAACGAACTGTACGAAAAAGGCGGCAGCGTGCAGTGGCTGTGCCACACCCTGCACGCCGTGCTGTGCGAGCACCACCTGAACGCACTCTGCCCATCCCAGCCGAAAATGAGCGAGCGGGAACTGGAAGTGCTGAAATGGTCGGCCGCCGGCAAGACTGCCGCTGACGTCGCCTGCATCCTGTCGCTGTCGCAAAGCACGGTAAACTTCCACATCCGCAGCGTGATCACCAAGACCAACGCCGCCAACAAGGCCGGCGCCATCGCCATTGCCGCCCTGCGTGGGTGGATCTGACAGCCATTTCTGCGACCATCGGCAAAGCCCTGTAGAATTGCGCGGCAAAGCCCGTGGCGATCCGCAACGGGCAGATTCGTACCCGAGCCAGACGCCATGCCCTTGTTGACCACCCCCTACGCCGAACTCGACCTGATCCGCCAGCCGGACCAGGCCAACGACCCGCTGCAGGCCTTCGATGCCGCCGACGAGTACCTGCTCGCGCAACTGCATGAGCAGGCGCCTGACGCGAACTGCCGGGTACTGGTGCTCAATGACAGCTTCGGCGCCCTGGCCGCCAGCCTCGCCGGGCAGCTTGAGGTGGTCAGCAGCGGCGACTCGCACCTGGCGCACCTGGCCCTGGAAAAAAACCTCGCCCGCAACGGCAAGCCGTTCGACAGCGTGCCGTTCGTGCCGGCCAGTGAGCGGTGGCAGGGCCCGTTCGACCGGGTACTGGTGCGCGTGCCCAAGACCCTGGCCTTGCTCGAAGAGCAACTCATCCGCCTGCAGGGCCACCTGGCGCCAGGCGCGCAGGTGATTGCCGGGGCGATGATCAAGCACCTGCCACGCGCGGCGGGTGACCTGATGGAAAAGTACATCGGCCCGGTACAAGCCTCGCTGGCGCAAAAAAAAGCTCGCCTGCTGACGGCCACCGTTGCCGAGCGCCCGACTGCGCGCTCGCCCTACCCTAGCCGCTATCAGCTCGAATCGCCGGCGCTGGAACTGGTCAACCACGCCAATGTGTTCTGCCGCGATGGCCTGGATATCGGCACCCGCGCGTTTCTCCCGCACCTGCCGCGCAACCTGGGCGCCGCCCGTGTGGCGGACCTGGGCTGCGGCAACGGCGTGTTGGCGATCGCCAGTGCCCTGGATAACCCTGAGGCCCATTACACGCTGGTCGACGAGTCGTACATGGCGGTGCAATCGGCCCGCGAAAACTGGCAGGCAGCGCTGGGCGAACGCCCGGCAGTGATGCTGGCCGCCGATGGCTTGGCAGGGGTGGAAAAACAATCGCTGGACGTGGTGCTGTGCAACCCGCCGTTTCACCAGCAGCAAGTGGTCGGCGACTTCCTGGCCTGGCGGATGTTCCAGCAGGCCCGCGAGGCATTGGTGGTGGGGGGTGCGCTGTACATCGTCGGTAACCGCCACCTGGGTTACCACAGCAAGCTGGCGCGACTGTTCCGCGGGGTTGAACAAGTGGCGGCGACGCCGAAGTTCGTGATTCTCAAAGCCCGCAAGTAACACGCTGCGACTGCCTAAATCCAAGCCTGCAAAACCCAGGTAGGAGCAGCCTTGCGCTGCGAAGAGGCCGGTGACAGCAGCGAAATTCTACGTGCTGCCACTGGCCTCTTCGCAGCACAAGGCTGCTCCTACAAGGAAGGGCTAAAGCCCTGTGATCAATGGGTGGTGAGGCCAGCTGCCCCCATGAACAGGCGCATCACGTAGGCCGCCACACCCAGGGCCGCTACACTCATTGCCCAGATCAGCACCAACCAACCCAGCCGCTGCCACAGTGGCTTCTTCTCTTCCAAGCCATGCTTGCCGGTCATCATGCGCGCCTCCTAGTGATAGCCGTCTTCATGGGTCACCTTGCCGCGGAACACGTAGTAGCTCCAGAAGGTGTACCCCAGGATGAACGGCAGGATGAACAACGTACCTACCAGCATGAACCCTTGGCTCTGCGGCGGCGCCGCGGCATCCCAGATCGAGATCGACGGCGGGATGATGTTTGGCCACACGCTGATGCCCAGGCCGCTGTAGCCAAGGAAGATCAGCACCAAGGTCAGCAGGAACGGCGTGTAGTTGGCATTGCGCGCGACTGCCTTGAGCAACCCGTAGAAGGTCACCAGCACCAGGATGGGCACCGGCATGAACCAGATCAGGTTAGGCATGCTGAACCAGCGGTCGGCGATTTGCGGGTAGGCGATCGGCGTCCACAGGCTGACGATACCGATCACCACCAGCAGCACCAGCGCCAGCGGCTTGGCCAGGTCATGCATCTGCAATTGCAGCGGCCCTTCGGTCTTCATGATCAGCCAGGTGCAGCCCAGCAGGGTGTAGGCGACAATCAGGCCCAACCCGCTGAACACGCTGAACGGGGTCAGCCAGTCGAGGGTGCCACCGGCATAGTGGCGGTCAACCACCTTGAAGCCCTCGATGAACGCGCCCAGCGCAACGCCCTGGAAGAAGGTCGCGATCAACGAACCCCAAATGAACGCCTTGTCCCAGATGTGCCGCTTGTCATCCTTGGCCTTGAAACGGAACTCGAAGGCCACGCCGCGGAAAATCAAGCCGATCAGCATGAGGATCAGCGGCAGGTACAAGGCTTCGAGCACCACCGAATAGGCCATCGGGAAGGCCCCGAACAGCCCGGCGCCACCCAGCACCAGCCAGGTCTCGTTGCCGTCCCACACGGGGGCGACGGTGTTCATCATCACATCACGGTCACGCTCGCCCTTGACGAAGGGGAAAAGCATGCCGATGCCCAGGTCGAAACCATCCATCACCACGTACATCATGACGCCGAAGATGATGATCACGGCCCAGATCAGCGGAAGGTCGATACCCATGGCTCAGTTCCCCTTGCTCAGGCTGACGGTGTTGGCCTCATGGCCATCATCGGCGGCGGACAGCGGCCGCGCCGGCGTGCGTTTCTGGCCTGGGCCACCTGGGTTGGGTTCATCCCCCTCGCCCGTCTTCGGCCCTTTGCGTACCAGGCGCATCATGTAGCCAAGGCCGGTGCCGAACAGGGCGAAGTACACCACCACGAACGCCACCAGGGTAAAGCCGAGCTGAACGTAGCTGTGGTTGGAGACCCCTTCGGAGGTGCGCATCAGGCCATACACCACCCACGGCTGGCGGCCGATTTCGGTGGTGAACCAGCCGGCAAGGATGGCGATCAGGCCGGAAGGCCCCATCCACAGGGTCAGGTACAGGAACGGCCTGGAGCTGTAGAGCGTGCCACGCTTGCGCAGCCACAGGCTCCACAGGCCCACGAAAATCATCAGGAAGCCAAGCCCGACCATGACCCGGAACGACCAGAACACGATGGTCGAGTTGGGCCGGTCCGCTGCCGGGAATTCCTTCATCGCGGGCACTTGCTTGTCCAGGCTGTGGGTCAGGATCAGGCTGCCGAGGGCGGGGATCTCAACCTTGAAGCGCGTGGTTTCGGCTTTCATGTCGGGGATGCCGAACAGGATCAACGGGGTCGGCTCGCCCGGCACGTTCTCCCAATGGCCCTCGATGGCGGCGATTTTCACCGGCTGGTGCTTGAGCGTGTTGAGCCCGTGGAAGTCACCGATCACCGCTTGGATCGGCGCAACGATCAGCGCCATCCACATGGCCATCGACAGCATCTTGCGCACGGCCGGGTTGTCACGCCCGCGCAGCAAATGCCAGGCCGCCGAGGCGCCGACGAAGAAGGCAGTGGCGACGAACGCGGCCGTGGCCATGTGCATCAGCCGGTACGGGAACGAGGGGTTGAAGATTACGGCCAGCCAGTCCACCGGGACCACGCGGCCATCGATGATCTCGTGGCCTTGCGGGGTCTGCATCCAGCTGTTGGAGGCCAGGATCCAGAAGGTCGAAACCAGCGTGCCGAGCGCCACCATGACCGTGGCGAAGAAGTGCAGGCCGCGGCCGACACGGTTCCAGCCAAACAGCATGACGCCCAGGAAGCCTGCCTCGAGGAAGAACGCTGTCAGCACCTCATAGGTGAGCAAGGGGCCAGTGACGGCGCCGGCAAAATCGGAGAAGCGGCTCCAGTTGGTGCCGAACTGATAGGCCATGACCAGGCCAGAGACCACACCCATGCCGAAGTTGACGGCGAAGATTTTCGACCAGAAGTGGTAGAGGTCACGGTAGACCTGGTTGTGGGTCCGCAGCCAAAGGCCTTCGAGGACCGCCAGATAGCTCGCCAGACCAATGGTGATGGCCGGGAACAGGATGTGAAAGGACACGGTAAATGCAAACTGGATTCGGGCGAGATCTAAGGCCTCTAAACCGAACATAGTGCTTCCTCTTCAGATAATCCGGCGTTCGGGCTCGTGGCCCTGGCGCCTACTGCCCCCACGGTATCGAGTGCGGCGAGTTGGAATTGTTCTGTGCAATCGCAGGGATTCCGGCCCAAAGGCCACATCGTCGGCTGATCGTTGCATTTACAACGATTGATCCAGGTCAACGACTGACTGGAAGCATAGTCCTGAATGGCCAGGCGGGCCGTGTGGTTGATTGCCGCGTGACCCGTTGCCCCACCCTCTTTCATAAACCGTGAAAAAGTGCCGATTACGGCAAACAGTAACTGCTTGTTACAAACAGATGATAATCTGCCGCCCCCTCTACTGCGCCGAGGCCACAGGTTTCCGATGTCCGATTCCGCACCGCAGTTGTTGCGTCATCATCGCCCCTTCATCGCCTTCTGGCTGGCCCGTGTGTTTACCGCCAGCGGCTTCCAGATGCTCACCGTGGCCATCGGTTGGCACCTCTACCAGCTCACCGGCAATGTGCTCGACCTGGGCCTGGTCGGTCTGGTCGAATTCGCCCCGCGCGTGCTGTTCATGCTGCACACCGGGCATGTTGCCGACCGCTATGACCGGCGCAAGGTCGCCGCCCTGTGCCAGAGCCTGCAGGGGTTGATTGCCCTGGCCCTGGCGGTGGGCAGCGCCACCGACAACGTCAGCCGCGAGCTGATTTTCGCCCTGGCCTTCCTGCTGGGCGCGACGCGTTCGTTCGAGATGCCGGCCACCCAAGCCCTGCTGCCCAACGTCGTGCCGCCGGGGTTGTTCCCCCGGGCCGTGGCGGCCTCGGCCTCGGCGACCCAGGCCGCCACCATCGTCGCCCCGGCGGTGGGCGGCTTGCTGTATGCCTTTGGCAGCATCTGGGTGTATGGGCCAACCGTAGGGCTGTACGCCATCGCCTGCGTGCTGACCTTGAGCCTGGACGCACGCCAGCAAGTGGCCCAACGCGGCCGTGCCAGCCTGGAGTCGCTGCTGGCCGGCATCCGCTTTATCCGCAGCCGGCCAGACATCCTCGGGGCCATTTCGCTCGACCTGTTCGCCGTGCTGCTGGGCGGCGCCACCGCGCTGTTGCCGGTGTTCGCCAAGGACATCCTGCTCACCGGCCCCTGGGGCCTGGGCCTGCTGCGCTCTGCACCGGCAGTGGGCGCGTTGCTGATGTCGCTGTGGCTGGCGCGCTTCCCGTTCGAGCGCAAGGTCGGGCGCACCATGTTCACAGCGGTGGGCGTATTTGGCGTGGCGACCATCGCGTTTGGCCTGTCGACGTCGTTCTGGTTCTCACTGGCGGTGCTGGTGGTGCTGGGTGCGGCGGACATGATCAGCATGGTCATTCGCAGTTCGTTCGTGCAGTTGGAGACGCCGGATGAAATGCGCGGCCGGGTGAGCGCCGTCAACGGCTTGTTCATCGGTGCCTCGAACCAGCTCGGCGAGTTCGAATCGGGGGTCACGGCGCACTGGTTTGGCACAGTACCAGCGGTGGTGCTCGGTGGCGTGGGCACGCTGGTGGTGACCGGGGTGTGGATAAAACTGTTCCCAACGCTGGCCAAACGCGATCGGTTGCACAGCGGCTGATCACCGGCCTCAGGCCCTGCGCGGAGCCTTGTAGGAGCAGCCTTGTGCTGCGAAGAGGCCCTAACTGCCATAAAGCATCGTCTGTCAGACCGGCCTCTTCGCAGCACAAGGCTGCTCCTACACGGTTTTCAGCACAGGCGTTGAGGGTGGCGTGGGTTTGCAAAATCCCATTCCCCAATGGCCATAGGCCCCCGCCATGCATGCTGGTATGATGCGCGGCTTTTTTCCGCCCCAGATAAAACCACGGCAACCGGTACGGTCTGTGCTTTGCTGATGGGGTCGATACAAATCACGGCGCCGGGGGCGCCTTGGGGAGCGGGCATGCTGGAAAGGCTGTTTCAACTAAAAGCACACAACACCAATGTGCGCACCGAGATTCTTGCGGGCGTCACCACCTTCCTGGCCATGGCCTACATCCTGTTCGTCAACCCGAGCATCCTCGGCGAGACCGGCATGGACAAAGGTGCGATCTTCGTCGCCACCTGCCTGGCCGCGGCCATCGGCTCGACGACCATGGGCCTGATCGCCAACTACCCGATCGCCCTGGCGCCGGGCATGGGCCTGAACGCCTTCTTCACCTACACCGTGGTCCTGCACATGGGCCACACCTGGCAGGTCGCGCTGGGCGCGGTGTTCCTGTCGGCGGTGATGTTCTTCCTGCTGTCGATCTTCCGCATCCGTGAATGGATCGTGAACAGCATCCCGCTGCCGCTGCGCTCGGCCATTGCCGCCGGTATCGGTCTGTTCCTGGCGCTGATCGCCCTGCATAACGCAGGCATCGTCGTCGATAACCCGGCCACCCTGGTTGGCCTTGGCGACCTCAAGCAGCCAGCGCCGATCCTCGCCACCCTGGGCTTCTTCCTGATCGTCGGCCTCGAATCGCTGAAGGTTCGCGGCGCGGTGCTGATCGGCATTCTGGCCGTGACCATCGCCGCGATCGCAATGGGCGTGACGCCGTTCGCCGGCGTCGTGTCCATGCCGCCATCGCTGGCACCGACCTTCCTCCAGCTGGACATCGCCGGTGCCTTGGATGTGGGCCTGGTCAGCGTCATCTTCGCCTTCCTGTTCGTCGACCTGTTCGACAACTCCGGCACCCTGATCGGCGTGGCCAAACGCGCCGGCCTGATGGGCAAGGACGGCCACATGCCGAAGATGGGCCGCGCCCTGATCGCCGACAGCACCGCCGCCATGGCCGGCTCGCTGCTAGGCACCTCGACCACCACCAGCTACATCGAATCGGCTGCCGGCGTGAGCGCGGGCGGGCGCACCGGCCTGACTGCCATCGTGGTCGCCGTACTGTTCCTGCTGGCGCTGTTCTTCGCACCGCTGGCCGGTAGCGTACCGGCCTTCGCCACGGCGCCAGCGCTGCTGTTCGTCGCTGTGCTGATGGCCTCGGGCCTGGCGGAAATAAACTGGGACGACGTCACCGAAGCCGCACCTGTGGTGGTGACCGCCCTGGCCATGCCGCTGACCTACTCGATCGCGAACGGCATCGCCTTCGGCTTCATTTCCTGGACCGCCGTCAAGCTGATCTCCGGTCGCCACCGCGACCTGAACCCGGCCCTGGTAATCCTTTCCATCCTGTTCGTCATCAAGCTGGGCTGGTTCAACGCATGAGTGCTGCTTTCGACCCCTCCTCCTACGCCACCCAGCTGGACGCCAAGGTTGCCCGGCTGCGCGAGCTGCTGGCGCCGTTCGGCGCGCCGGAACCGGCTGTTTTCGATTCGCCGCGCGAGCACTATCGCCTGCGCGCCGAGTTCCGCCTGTGGCGCGAGGACGGCCAGCGCCACTACGCGATGTTCGCCCCGGGCGAGAAGCACAAGGCAATCCTGATCGAAGACTTCCCCATCGCCAGCGAGCGCATCAATGACTTGATGCCGCGCCTGAAGGCGGCCTGGCAGGCCAGCGAGGCACTGAGCAATCGCCTGTTCCAGGTGGAGTTCCTCACCACCCTGGCCGGCGATGCGATGGTCACGATGTGCTACCACCGCCCGCTGGACGAGGCCTGGGAAGTGGCCGCGCGGCAGCTGGCCGACGAACTGGGGGTAAGCCTGATCGGCCGCTCCAAAGGCAAGCGCCTGGTGATTGGCCGTGATTACGCGGTAGAGCAACTGGACGTGGCGGGCCGTGTGTTCAGCTATCGCCAGCCGGAAGGCGCATTCACCCAGCCTAACGGCGCGGTGAACCAGAAGATGCTGAGCTGGGCGTTCGACGCCATGGGCGAGCGCGAGGATGACCTGCTGGAGCTGTATTGCGGCAACGGCAACTTCACCCTGCCACTGGCCACCCGGGCGCGCCAGGTGCTGGCCACCGAGATCAGCAAGACCTCGGTCAATGCTGCGCTGAGCAACCTTGATGAGAACGGTGTGGATAACGTGCGCTTGGTGCGGCTGTCGGCTGAAGAGCTGACCCAGGCGCTGAATGACGTGCGCCCGTTCCGTCGGCTGGAAGGGATCGACCTGAAAAGTTATGCGTTCGGTACCGTGTTCGTTGACCCGCCGCGTGCGGGGATGGACCCGGATACCTGCGAGCTGACCCGGCGGTTCGAGCGGATTCTGTACATCTCGTGCAATCCGGAGACGCTGGCGGCGAACATCGAGCAGTTGCAGGACACACACCGCATCGAGCGTTGTGCGTTGTTTGACCAGTTCCCGTATACCCATCACATGGAAAGTGGGGTTTTGCTGGTTCGGCGTTGATTGGTAGACATTGGGGCTGCTTTGCAGCCCTTCGCGGCACAAGGCCGCTCCTACAGGGATCACGCGGTCCTTCTAGGAGCGGCCTTGTGCCGCGAAGGGTCGCAAAGCGGCCCCCGTTTCTATCAGAACTCAGAAGTCGAAGAACACCGTCTCCCCTTCCCCCTGAATACGGATATCGAAACGGTACGCCGTTTTCCCATCCACTTCGCAACGCTTGGCAATCAACGTCTCACGGCGCTGCGGCTGCTCGATCAGGTTCAGCACCGGGCACTTGGCGTTGGCCTCGGCTTCATCATCAAAATACAGGCGCGTGTGCAGGTGGATGTTGATGCCACGGGCAAACAGGCTGATGTTGATGTGCGGCGCCATCGGCACGCCGGCCGCGTTCTTCACCACACCCGGCTTCACCGTTTGCACGGTCCACTCACCAGCATCGAAGGTGGTGGCGGTACGGCCGAAGCTGTTGAAGGCGTTTTCCAGGTTGTATGCATCCTGGTACTGGCCGGCGGCATCGGCCTGCCACAGCTCCAGGAACGAATCGCGCACCAGGTGCCCGTTACCGTCATAGACCTGGCCGATCAACAGGATGTGTTCACCCGGCGCCTCTGGCTTGGCCAGGCGGTTCCAGATTTCCTGGTCGCGGGTCGGGTTGCCGGCCGCTTCCAGGGCCAGGCCGATATGCACGTAGGGGCCGGCAGTCTGCGAAGGGGTTTCCGGCAGCAGTTCGATTGGCATGGCGGGGTCCTCAGCAGTTTTCGAAGTGGGTCTTGCGCTGGCCGCGCAGCACGATGTCAAAGCGGTACGCCAGGCAGTCCATCGGGTTGGCGTTGCTCATGTCGAGCTTGGCGATCAACTGCTGCACGGCTTCTGGGTTGGCGATCGACTTGACGATCGGGCACATCGGGATCAGCGGGTCACCCTCGAAGTACAGCTGGGTGATCAGCTTGGTCGCAATCGATGGGCCGCTGATGCCGAAGTGGATGTGCGCCGGGCGCCAGTCGTTCGGGCCGTTGCGCCATGGGTATGGGCCCGGCTTGATGGTGCGGAAGCTGTAGTAGCCGTCGCGGTCGGTCAGGCAACGGCCGACGCCACCGAAGTTAGGGTCCAGCGGTGCCAGGTAGCGGTCGTTCTTGTGGCGGTAGCGGCCGCCAGCGTTGGCCTGCCACATTTCCACCAGGGTATTGGGCACGGGCTTGCCGTACTGGTCGACCACGCGACCGGCAACGATGATGCGCTCACCAATCGGCAGGCCACCGTTGTTGAAGTTCAGCAGCAGGTCATGGTCGTGGGCGCCGAAACCCAAGTGGGTGAAGTCCGGGCCGGTGGTTTCGCTGATCGACTGCGGGATGCTGACCAATGCCTGGCGCGGCGAGCGGGCAATGGAGGTCTTGTAGTCGGGGGTCAGGGCTTTGGGGTGCCAGTTGCGATCACGGATCACGAAGCGGCTGGTGTCCTGGGCGGGCATGCCGTTTTCCTCTCTTGGAATTATCTGGACGCCTTGCAGGGCAGGCGGACTTACAGTTTCGGATAAGCCGCGCGGGATGAATACTGAAATCAGCCCTCATATACATAACCATATGGTTATGGGTTAACACCTTTGTCTGACACCCTCCCCGTTGGTGAACTAATCTTTGTCTTCTTGTTTCACGCTCCGGAGAGCATTCATGGAATGGCGAAAAGGCCGACGCAGCGACAACGTGGTCGATGCCCGAGGCGAAGGTGGCGGTGGTGGCGGCATGCGCTTCGGCGGCGGCAAGGGCCTCGGGCTGGGGGCCATCCTGCTGATCGTGGGCATTGGCTGGCTGACCGGGCAAGACCCGCTGCAGATACTCGGCCAACTCACCGGGCAGATGACCCAGCAGCAACAGGCGCCCAGTGGCGCAGGCGGCAAGGCGCCGCCGGCCAATGACCAGCAGGCCGACTTCGTCGCCTCGGTGCTGGGTGACACGGAAGACACCTGGAAAGCGCTGTTCTCCCAGGCGGGCAAGCAGTACCGCGACCCTAAACTGGTGCTGTTCAGCGGCCAGGTCAACTCGGCCTGCGGCTTCGCTTCGGCGGCCGTCGGCCCGTTCTATTGCCCGGCCGACCAGCGGGTGTACCTGGACATGTCGTTCTTCCGCGAGATGGAAACCCGTTTCGCCGCCGCGGGTGACTTTGCCCAGGCCTATGTCATCGCCCATGAGATCGGCCACCACGTGCAGACCCTGCTCGGCGTGTCGGCCAAGGTCGATGCCGCCCGCCGCAATGGCCAGCGCATGGAAGGCGACAACGGCTTGCTGGTGCGCCAGGAGCTGCAGGCCGACTGCCTGGCAGGGGTGTGGGCGTACCAAGCGCAGAAACGCCTGAACTGGCTGGAGCCGGGTGACGTCGAGGAAGCGCTGAACGCGGCCAATGCCATCGGTGATGACCGCCTGCAGCAGAAAGGCCAGGGGCGCGTGGTGCCCGACTCCTTCACCCACGGCACCTCGGCGCAGCGTGTGCGCTGGTTCAAGGCGGGGTTTGCCGAAGGCGAAGTGAACAGCTGCGATACCTTCAGCGCCCGTAACCTCTGACACGCCCTGGGGCTGCCTGGCGGCCCCAGCTTCACTTCAACGACAAGTTACAAATCTGCTGAAAAAGCGTTTCAGCTTCCCTGATCATTGCCGATAACCCCTGCACGAATCAGCGGGCATCCAGAACAACAACGCCTTGCGATCGACGATCAAGAGAGCGAAAACAACTTCTGGAGTGCGTGCATGAACAGCTGGTTTGCCAACATCAGCGTCAACCTCAAACTCGGCCTGGGCTTCGGCCTGGTGCTGATCCTCACCGGCCTGCTGGCCCTGACCGGCTGGACCAGCCTGGGCAGCCTGATCGACCGCAGCAACTGGATGAGCGATATCAGCCAGCTCAACAAGGACCTGACTGACCTGCGCATCGCGCGTCTGCAGTACATGATTGCCAACGGCGATGATGCGGCGGCGGCCAACACGCTGAACAAGCTCGATGCCTTCAGTAACCAGCAACAACGCCTGGTCAGCACGTTCAAGAGCCCGGACAACGTCAAGCTGCTGCACGAACTGGGGCAGACCATCAGCCAGTACAAGGTCTCGCTGGCCACCATGCGCACGGGCTACAACGCCACAAGGGCCGCGCGTGATGCCATGAATGCGTCGGGCGCCAAGGCCGACCAGGCCATGGACGCCCTTAGCCAGGAAGTCATGGCACGCCCCGAAACCGATAGCGTGCGCCTGGCTCAATATCAGCTGATCAGCAAGGCCCGCCAGCAACTGCTGCAGGTACGCATCGACGTGCGCGGCTACATGGCCGATAACAGCGCGACCAATGAACAGGCCGCCCTGCGCCAGCTCGAAGCGGCGCTGGCCGAGGCCGACAACCTCAAGCGCCGGCTGCCAGCCGCTGACGCGCGTCTGCAGCAGTTCGAACAATCGGTGCTGGCCTACCGTGACGCCGTGCGCCAGTTCCGTGATGCGCTGGCCAGCATTACCAGCGCGCGCGCTGAAATGACTGTCCAGGGCGCCGACATCGTCAAGACCAGCGACGCGCTGTACAAAATCCAGCTGGAGCGCCGCGACATCGAGAGTGCGCAGGCCCGTAGCCTGCAGGCCATCGCGACCTTGCTGGCGTTGCTGGTCGGCGTACTGGCCGCGGTGCTCATTACCCGGCAGATCACTCGCCCCCTGCAGGAAACCTTGCAAGCGGTAGAGCGCATCGCGGGCGGCGACCTGACCCACGACCTGCGCGTCACCCGCCGTGATGAATTGGGCGTATTGCAACAGGGCATCGCCCGCATGGGCACCACCCTGCGCGAGCTGATCAGCGGCATCCGCGACGGCGTCACCCAGATCGCCAGCGCTGCCGAAGAGCTGTCGGCGGTCACCGAGCAAACCAGCGCAGGGGCCAACAGCCAGAAAGTCGAGACCGACCAAGTCGCCACTGCAATGCACGAAATGGCGGCCACGGTTCAGGAAGTGGCGCGCAACGCCGAGCAGGCCTCGCATGCCGCCACCGGTGCCGACGATGAAGCCCGCGCGGGTGATCAGGTGGTCGGTGAGGCGATCAGCCAAATCGAACGCCTGGCCGAAGAAATGCACCGCTCCACCGAGGCCATGAACCTGCTGCAACAAGAAAGCCAGAAAATCGGCAGCGTGATGGACGTGATCAAGTCGGTAGCCGACCAGACCAACCTGCTGGCACTCAACGCCGCGATCGAAGCGGCCCGTGCCGGTGAGGCGGGCCGTGGCTTTGCCGTGGTCGCTGACGAGGTGCGTGGGTTGGCCCAGCGCACGCAGAAGTCCACCGAAGAGATCGAAGAGCTGATTGCCAGCCTGCAGCACGGCACCCAGCAAGTGGCGACAGCCATGCAGGGTAGCCGGACCCTGACCGACAGCAGTGTCGAACTGGCGCGCAAGGCCGGCGCCTCGCTGGAAAGCATCACCGGCACGGTGTCGAGCATTCAGTCGATGAACCAGCAGATTGCGGCGGCGGCGGAAGAGCAGAGCGCGGTGGCCGAAGAAATCAGCCGGAGCATTCTGAATGTGCGAGATGTGTCCGAGCAGACGGCAGCGGCCAATAACGAGACAGCGGCGTCCAGCGTTGAGCTGGCGCGGTTGGGCGGGCAGTTGCAGATGCTGGTGAGCCAGTTCCGCGTTTGATTCAACCACGGCGGGCGCACACTCCGTGCGCCAAACCCAGGTAGGAGCAGCCTTGTGCTGCGAGGAGGCCAGTGGCAGCACCGCAGATTTACTGGGCTGCCACTGGCCTCTTCGCAGCACAAGGCTGCTCCTACACAGGTGCGATCGTTACTTGACGATCATCCCCACCCCACGCCCACGTGGATCGGACGCCGTTTCCAGCTTGTCCCCGTTCACCCGGATCGCCTGGATATCGCCCATCTCCCAGCCCTGGTCCTCCAGCACATACCCCATTTTCTTCAAGTCTTCCGCCACCGCCCCGGTCAGCGGCGCATAGCTGTCGAAGTAGATAGTGTCTTTAGGCAGCAACTGATGGTGCACACGCTGCGCTGCTACCGCCTTTTCCAGCGGCATGTCGTAGTCGTACAGGTTGTTCATCACCTGGAAGATCGAGGTGAAGATGCGCGAGCCACCTGGTGTGCCGATCACCAGCTCGACCTTGCCATCGCGGGTCATCAGGCTCGGGCTCATGGATGACAGCATGCGCTTGCCCGGCTCGATGGCGTTGGCATCCCCGCCGACCACGCCAAAGGCGTTGGCCGCACCCGGCTTGGCGCTGAAGTCGTCCATCTCGTCGTTGAGCAGGAAGCCGGCGCCCTTGACCACCACGCCACTGCCGTAGTCGAGGTTGAGGGTGTAGGTGTTGCTGACCGCGTTGCCCTGTTTGTCGACGATGGAGAAGTGCGTGGTCTGGTGCGGCTCCAGCCCTGGCTTGACGTCATCGGTGACCGAAATGGCCTTGGGGTTTACCTGCGCGGCGCGCTTGGCCAGGTAATCCTTGGCAATCAACTGATCGACCGGCACCTTGGTGAAGGCCGGGTCGCCGAGGTAGTCGGCACGGTCGGCAAACACGCGTTTCTCGATCTCGGCAAGCAGGTGAATGTACTGCGCCGAGTTGTGCGCCACGCCCTTGAAGTCTGCCGCGCGGTCTTCCTTGATGCCCAGCAACTGGGCCAGGGCGACGCCGCCAGAGCTTGGCGGCGGCGCGGTGTAGACCACGTTACCGCGCCAGCTCAAGGCCATCGGCTCACGCCAGACCGCCTTGTAGTCCTTGAGGTCTTGCTTGGTGATCAGGCCTTTGTCGGCCTGCATCTGCGCCACCAGCAGGTCGGCGGTCTTGCCCTGGTAGAACTCGCTTACGCCCTTGTCGGCAATGCGCTCGAGGGTCTGGGCCATTTCTGGCTGCTTGAACAGTTCGCCGACCTTCATGTTGCCGAAGTAGTCGTTGAAGTTGGTCGCCGTCTTGAACAGGCCTTGGGCATCGTTGCGGTACTGGTACTGTTTTTCAGCAATCTTGAAACCGTTTTTGGCATAGCCGATAGCCGGCGTCAGCAGCTCGCTCCAGGGCAACTTGCCGAACTTCTGGTGCGCCTCCCACAGGCCCATCACCGTGCCGGGTACACCTGCTGCCCGCACACCGACCAGGCTGAGGTTCTCGATCACCTCGCCTTTGTCGTCCAGGTACATGTTGCGGCTGGCAGCCTTGGGCGCCACTTCGCGGTAGTCGAGGAAGTAGGGCTTGCCGTCGACGAACAGGGTCATGAAGCCGCCGCCGCCGATGTTGCCGGCTTCTGGGTAGGTCACCGCCAGGGTGAATGCCGTGGCCACGGCGGCGTCCACGGCATTGCCGCCTTTTTTCAGGATATCGGCGGCAACCTGTGCACCATATTGATCGGGCGCAGCCACCGCGCCACCTTCCAGGGCGGCTGCATAGGCCGAGGAACAGCTCAGGATCGCGGCTCCGAGGGCCATGGTCGGGAGCAGGACAATACGCATGACACTTCCTTGGTGTTGTTTTTGTCGATCACTCAGTAAGGCCGAAGCGTGTCGACTGTGCAATCCAACGTAGGAAGTTTCGCCGCCTTTGGGCAGGATGTGTCGCGTTCAGGCAACTCAGCAGGCGTACATCGCCAGCTTGCGCTGGATAAAATCGAGGAAGCACTGGATGCGCAGCGCCAACTGAGTGTTGCGGTAGTACACCGCATGGATCGGCTGGCGATAGCCGTTGTTGGCGTCGCCCAGCAGCACCTGCAGGCGGCCGCTGCGGATGTCTTCGTGGGTCATGAAATGCGACAGGCTGACGATGCCCTCCCCGGCCAGCGCCAGCTGGCGCAGGGTTTCGCCGCTGGAGGCGATCAGCGCGGGGCGGATCGCCCAGCGGTCGCCCTGGGCATGGCGCAAGGGCCAGTGGTTGAGCGACTCGGGCTGGCTGAAGCCGAGCAAACAGTGGTTGGCCAGGTCTTCGACGCGCTGCGGGGTGCCGTGGCGCTCCAGGTAGGCGGGGCTGGCCAGCACCTGCACCGGGCTGCACCCCAGGTTGCGGGCGTGCAGGCTGGAGTCGGCCAGCTCGCCAATACGGATCGCCACATCGGTGCTCTGTTCGAGCAGGTCGATGATCAGGTCGTCGGTGTTGAGCTCCAGCTCGATGCCGGGGTACTGGCGGCGGAACTCGCCGATCCAGGGCAGGATAGCGTGCAGCATGAACGGCGCGGCGGCGTTGATGCGCAGGCGCCCGGTGGCAGTCTGGTGGTTCATCGACAGACGCTCTTCCATCGCGTCCATCTGTTCCAGGATCAGGCGCGAGCGCTCAAGAAAGAAGCGGCCTTCTTCGGTCAGGTCCATGCGCCGGGTGGTGCGGTTGACCAGGGTGGTGCCGAGCTTGGCCTCCAGGCGCGACAAGGTGCGGCTGACGGCTGACGGGGTCTGTCCCACCTGCTCGGCAGCAGCAGAGATCGAACCGCAGTCGATCACAGCGACGAATACCTGGAGTTCTTCGGATCGGGTTTTCACGCGCTTGGCCTTGGCTGGAGTGTGCCGTGATTCATAGCGGGTCGGTGGGGTCTGTGCAAGGGGAGCCGCTGCGCGGCCCAATCGCTGGCAAGCCAGCTCCCACAGGGTTCGGATTGTCGTCGAACGCACTGTGGGAGCCGGCGTGCCGGCGATTGGGCTGCGCAGCAGCCCCTTTCACAGGCAACTTACACAGCCTTGCCAAGCACCTTGTCCAGGTGCGCTTCATACGCTGCCAACGCCGCTGGCACATCCGGGCGCTTCATCACATCCACCGCCAGGAAGGTCGGCAAGCCGGTCATGCCAAGGAACTGGTTGGCCTTGTGGAATGGGAAATACACGGCGTCCACACCCTTGCCCTCGAAGAAATCGCTGGGGTCGTCAAACGCCTGCTGCGGGGCGTTCCAGGTCAACGACAACATGTACTGCTTGCCCTGGATCAGGCCACCGCTGCCGTACTTCTGCGAGGCATCCGAACGGGTCCGTCCGTCGTTGGCGTACAGGCTGCCATGGCCTTCGGTAAAGACGTCATCGATGTACTTCTTCACCGTCCACGGTGCGCCCATCCACCAACCGGGCATCTGATAGATCACCACGTCAGCCCAGAGAAACTTCTCGACCTCTTCCCGCACATCGTAGCCGCCATCAATGAAGGTCTGCCGCACGTCGAAACCGGCACGGTCCAGGTGCGCGAGGGCCGCTTCGTGCAGAGTCGCGTTAAGGCGGCCATCGGAGTGAGCGAACTGTTTTCCACCGTTGAGCAGAAGGATGTTTTTCATGCTGGCCTCGATTTGGCGATGTCGATCCGAGGCCGTGCTGCCTCGATCGAGTCAAATTGGATGACCGGCAGATTAGAGACTCAACGGCAGGGGAAACAGCGGCCATGAGTCAAAATACAATTGCCTTCAAATCACGAATGGCCAGCTAATTATTGCCTTAGAATCGGTTCATCATTCACCAGCGAGTAGCGATCCATGAGCGAGCAGTACGCTTTTATCCTCAAAGCCAAGACCCGCCCGGAAATGGCCGAAGCCTTCGAAACCCTGTTCCGCGCCTATGTCGAACCCAGCCGCCAGGAGCCGGGCTGCATCGAGTACCACATGCTGCGCGACAAGGCTGACCCGAGCCTGTTCGTGTTCTACGAAGTGTGGGCGGACAAAGCCGCACTGGATGTGCACTCGGCCCTACCGCACATGGTCGCGTTCTTCGAAAAGCGTATGGACTACCTGGAGCGCGAGTTCGATATCCAGTTGATCGACATGCTCAGCACCTCGTCTGCTAACCGTTGATCAGCAGATGGCCGCCGAGCACGGCCAGGCCAATGAAGAAGCAGCGTCTGAACAGCGCGGCGCTGATGCGCTGACGCAACCACTGCCCCGCCAGCATGCCCACCAGTGCTGGCGCCAGCATCAGCAATGAAGCCCCCAGCGCCTGGCCGCCCAAGGCATCTTGCCCGACCAGGCCCAGGGCCAGCGCCAGGGTCGAGACCGTAAACGACAGGCCCAAGGCCTGGATCATCTCGTCGCGGTTCAGGCCAAGGCTTTGCAGGTACGGCACTGCCGGCATCACGAATACTCCAGTAGCTGCCGTCACCACGCCCGTCACCAATCCGCACAGCGGCCCCAGCCACCCTTCCCGCGCTTGCGCCACGCGCAACCCTGGGCCCATCAGCCCATACACCGCATACACCAGCAACGCGGCGCCCAGCGCATGCGCGGCCCACGCGCCACTGTTGATGCCCAGCCATGCGCTGCCAACCAGGGTGCCGACAAAGATCATCACCAGCATCGGTCCCAGGCGACGCAGCAGCGCCCACAGATGACCACCGGCAGCCAGCTGCCAGAGGTTGGTGAGTGTCGACGGCACGATCAGCAAGGCGGCAGCCTGCGCAGGCGGCATAGCCAGGCCCAGCAGGCCCATGGCGATGGTCGGCAAGCCGAGGCCGATGACACCTTTGACGGTGCCGGCCAGCAGAAAGGTGATAACCACCAGCAGCGTCAGTGCCGGGCCAATGTGCTGATAGAACGCGATCAAGGTATTCATAGGGCCATGATGGCGTGCGTCAGGCTGGCTGAAAATCTGCCATATACTCAGCCTGACTATTGCCAGGACAGAGGCACATGCATTTCGACCTGATCGACCTCGCGCTTTTCCGGCACACCCTGGAATGCGGCAACATCACTGCTGGCGCCCGGCGCAGCCATCTGTCGCTGCCGGCTGCCAGTGCGCGCATCCGCGCGATGGAAGGGTCCCTGGGCACGCAATTGCTAGCGCGCAATCGGCGCGGCGTACAACCGACGCCTGCCGGGCAGGCGCTGTTGCAGCATGCCCGCCTGATCGCGCAGCAAGTAGAGCGCCTGCAGTTCGACCTGAGCCAGTACGCGCAAGGGCTGCAGGGCCAGGTGCGGCTGTTGTGCAACACCGCGGCGCTGACCGAGTACCTGCCCGAATTGCTGGCCAGTTATCTGGCGCAGAACCCTGGCGTCAGTGTCGATGTCCAACAGCTGCCAAGTTTGCGCATCGTGCAGTCGATCACCCAAGGCATCGCCGACCTGGGGATCATTTCGACCGCGGCGCCCAGCGAGCTTTTGCAGACCCTGCCCTTTCGCGATGACCCACTGGTGTTGGTGACCCCCCTTGCGCATCCGCTGGCGGCACACCCTGCGCCAAGCTTCATCGACAGCCTGGCCCATGGTCATGTCGGGCTGGGAGCAGACAGCGCATTGGCCTTGTACCTGGAGGAACAGGCACTGCGTGAAGGCTTGCGGATGCGCGTACGGGTGCGAGCCGATGGCTTCGATGGGGTGCTGCGCATGGTCGCGGGGGCGCTGGGGTCGGCGTTGTGCCCTTGGCTTCGGTGCAACGCTGGCAAGGGCTGTTGCCACTGCACTGGGTGGCGCTTCGCGAGGACTGGGCCAACCGCCAATTGATGGTGTGCGCGCGGGACTTTGCAGCGTTGCCCGGGTATGCGGCGGGGTTGGTCAAGCGCTTGGTTGGCGGAACAACACCCTTACACCCCGTTCAGATGTGAGCCATCTCTCACCAACCCGCTTGCGGCCACTGGGGCTCTTTGCCCACAATCACGCTGCACCACGAAAAGGAGTTCCAAGTGCCCTCGATCTACCAGCTCAAACCCCGCTTCCAGGCCTTGCTCCGGCCCGGCGTCAAGCGCCTCTACGACCGTGGCGTCACCGCCAACCAGGTCACCGTCGTCGCCGCCTTGGTCTCGGTCCTGCTGGGCCTGCTGCTGGCCGGGTTCAGCCACATCACCTGGCTGTTCATCCTGATCCCGCTGTGGATGTTGCTGCGCATGGCGCTCAACGCCGTGGACGGCATGCTTGCGCGGGAATTCGACCAGCAATCCAGGCTCGGCGCCTACCTCAACGAACTGTGCGACGTGATCGCCGACGCCGCGCTGTACCTGCCTTTCGCCCTGCTGGCTGGCGTCTGGCCCAGCCTGGTGGTGCTGGTGGTGCTGAGTGCGACCTTCAGCGAATACGCCGGCGTCATGGGCCCGCTGGCAGGCGCCTCGCGCCGCTACGACGGCCCGATGGGCAAGAGCGACCGGGCATTCGCCTTTGGCGTACTGGGCACCGGCGTTGCATTCGGCCTGCTCAACGCCACCTGGCTCAACGGCCTCTTGCTGGTCATCTTCGCGCTCTCGCTCTATACCCTCTACAACCGGGTTCGCCAAGGGCTGGTCGAAGCCCGCTGAGCCCATCGCCGCCGGACAAGGATTCTCGCCATGCGCCAAGCGCAATCGCTGCATTTCTCTACCCATGACGGTGTCGAGTTGCACTACCGTCATTGGCCCGCGACACGCAATGAACACCAGCCACGCCGCGCCGTGGTGATGTTCCACCGTGGCCACGAACACGGCGGGCGCATGGCCCACCTGGCCGACGAACTGGACATGCCGGGCTACGATTTCTTCGCCTGGGATGCCCGCGGCCACGGCCAATCGCCGGGCGCCCGCGGCGACAGCCCAGGGTTTGCCACCAGCGTGCGCGACGTGCAGACCTTCATCGAGCATCTGCAGACCGTGCAC
The DNA here is from genome assembly GCF_024748985.1 of Pseudomonas sp. B21-031. Classification (NCBI taxonomy): domain Bacteria; kingdom Pseudomonadati; phylum Pseudomonadota; class Gammaproteobacteria; order Pseudomonadales; family Pseudomonadaceae; genus Pseudomonas; species Pseudomonas sp. B21-031. Next base: position 5,104,850 of record NZ_CP087181.1, read on the forward strand.
GGCATCGCCGAGCACGACATGGTGGTGCTGGCGCAAAGCGTCGGCGCCGTGCTGATCGCCACCTGGGCCCACGACTACGCGCCCAAGGTACGCTGCCTGGTGCTGGCCTCGCCGGCGTTCAAGGTCAAGCTGTATGTGCCCTTCGCACGGCCCGGCCTGAAGCTGCTCAAGGCCGTGCGCGGCAACTTCTTCGTCAACAGTTACGTCAAGCCGCGCCTGCTTACCCATGACCCCGAGCGGGTCATGTCGTACGTGGCCGACCCGCTGATCAGCCGGCCGATTTCGGTCACCATGTTGCTGGGCCTGTACGAAGCCGCCGACCGTGTGGTGGCTGACGCCCAGGCTATTCAGGTACCGACGCAATTGCTGGTTTCTGGCGCGGACCTTGTGGTCGAGCGCAAACCGCAGGAGCGCTTTTTCGAGCGCCTGGGCAGTGCACGCAAAGAAATGCACATCCTCCCGGGCTTTTTCCATGACACCCTCGGTGAACGCGACCGCGCCCATGCGCTGAAGCGCATCGAGCGCTTCGTCGCACATTGCTTCGACAACCCTGTACCCGCGCCTTCGCTGCTTGATGCCGACAAGGTCGGTGCCAGCTGCGCCGAAGCCGAAAGCCTGGCCGCGCCCTTGCCACGCAACTCGCCCCGCGACCTCTACTGGCGCGCCACCCGTGCCAGCCTGCGCCTAGGCAAAGGGCTGGCCGAGGGCGTGAAGCTGGGGTTTGACACCGGCTTCGACTCTGGCAGCACCCTCGACTACGTCTACCGCAACCAACCGACGGGCAAAGGCAAGCTGGGCCGCATGGTCGACCAGAACTACCTCAACGCCATCGGCTGGCGCGGCATTCGCCAACGCAAACTGCACGTCGAAGAGCTGCTGCGCGAGGCCATTGCTCGCCTGCGCGCCGAACAGCGGCCGGTGCATATCGTCGACATCGCCGCCGGCCACGGCCGTTACATCCTCGAAGCCCTGGAGGAACTCGAACAACGGCCGGACTCCATCCTGCTGCGCGACTACAGCGAACTGAACGTGCAACAAGGCAGCGCATTGATCGCCGAAAAAGGCCTGGCCGAGATTGCCCGCTTCGTCCAGGGCGATGCCTTCGACCGCGCCAGCCTCGCGGCGCTGCAGCCTGGGCCTACGCTGGCCGTGGTGTCTGGCCTGTACGAACTGTTCCCCAGCAACGCGTTGGTGAGCAATTCCCTGGCCGGCCTTGCCGATGCCGTCGAAGCAGGCGGTTACCTGGTCTACACAGGCCAACCTTGGCACCCTCAACTGGAGATGATCGCCCGTGCCCTGACCAGCCATCGCGGCGGCGAGGCGTGGGTGATGCGCCGGCGCAGCCAAGCAGAGATGGACCAACTGGTCGAGGCGGCGGGCTTCCGCAAACTGGCCCAGCGCATCGACGAATGGGGCATCTTCAGCGTCAGCCTGGCGCAACGGGTGCGTGAATGAACCCAACGCGTGAGCCCGGGCTGATTCGGCGGGGCGTGTTCTGGCTGTTGCTGCTGGGGCCGTTCTTCTTCCTCAGCTATGGGCTGGTGAACACCCACACCGCCAGCCGCAGTGATGTCGGCAGCCTGGTGTTCGGCTGGGAGCACGGCATGCCGCTGTGGCCCTGGACGATCATCCCCTACTGGTCGATCGACCTGCTGTACGGGTTGTCCTTCCTGCTGCCACGCACGCGCCAGGAGATGGACCGGCATGCCCTGGCGCTGCTCACGGCACAGGTGATCAGCGTCAGTTGCTTCCTGCTCTGGCCGCTGCGGTTCACCTTCGAACGGCCAGAAATGGCTGGGCTGTTCGGCTGGCTGTTCGATGTGCTGATGGGCTTCGACAAGCCTTACAACCAGGCGCCTTCGCTGCACATCGCGTTGCTGGTGATCATCTGGACGATGTTCGCCCGGCACGTGCAGCGCCAGCCCTGGCGCTGGGTGATGCATGGCTGGATGGCGTTGATCGGCGTGTCGGTGCTGACCACCTGGCAGCATCACTTCATCGACGTGCCCACCGGCGCATTGGCAGGGTTTGTCTGCTTATGGCTATGGCCGTGGCAAGGTCGCCTGCCATGGCAGCAGGCCTGCCTTGCGCACGATGGCAAATGCCAGCGGCTGGCGCTGTGTTATGGCGTTGGGGCCTTGCTGTGCGCGGGGCTGGCGTACGCGGTGGGCGGTGCCGGGTTGTGGCTGTCTTGGCCAGCCGTGGCGCTGTTGTGGGTGGCACTGAACTACGGCTTGTTCGGCGCGGGTGGTTTTCAGAAGGGCGCCGGTGGGCGCTTGTCCAGCGCCGCGACCTGGCTGCTGCTGCCCTATCTGATCGGGGCGTGGATCAATTCCAGGGTCTGGACACGGCGCCATCCGCAGGCGGATGAGGTGTGTGACGGGGTATTCCTGGGGCGGATTCCTGGCCGTGGTGAGGGCGCGCAGTTCGCTGCCATCGTCGACCTTTGCGCAGAGCTGCCGTGCCGCACTGGGGCCGCTCTCACCGCTCAGAACTACCGCTCGCTTCCCACACTGGACCTGATCGTGCCCGACAGCAACCTGTTGCACGAAGCTGCAAACGCCATCGAGCAGTTGCGCCAGCAAGGCCCTCTGCTGGTCTGTTGCGCCCTGGGATATTCGCGCAGCGCCAGCGCCGTGGCGGCCTGGCTGGTACTCACGGGGCGTTGCGCCGATGCCGACCACGCTGAACAGCGGATACGCAGCGCACGCGCTGGCGTGGTCTTGCACGCGGCCCATCGACAGGCCCTGCAACAACTTGGCGCACAGCGATGAACCTGCAGCTGACTGCCAGCCTACTGGCCCGGGGCCGCCAGCTGGAGCGCCTGTCGGACGGCATCACGCTGCTCGCCCTGGGCGTTGGCCTGGCGCCCTTGCTGGGCGCAGCGCTGCCGCCACTGGGCAGCCTGCTGTGCGCGCTGCTGCTGGCGCTCGGCGTGCTGCACAAGTACTGGGCCATCCGCGTGGCCCTGGACGCCGACCTGTTCGCCCACCTTGGCGCCAGCCAAGACCTACCTGCAGACACGCAAGCGCTGGACCGTGCCTTGTTCGACCTCAACCTCAAACCGCACGCCAAGGATAGCCGCGACTGGCCCGCTCGCAGCCAAGCCGCATTGGCCCTGCTGCGCCGCCAAGCCATGTGCCTGGGCCTGCAACTGTTGCTGGCCTTGGCTACCCTGCTGACACTGCCCTTTACCGGATGACCACCGCCCCATGCTTGCGACCTTGACCGCTTTCGTCATCACCTCGGCCGCCCGGCTGATCACTGGCGCCCGTGCGTTATGGCTTGGCTGCACACCACAGCCGGTGCAACGCCTGTACTTCGCCAACCACAGCAGCCACGGCGACTTCGTGCTGCTCTGGGCCTCGCTGCCAGAACCTTTGCGCAGGCGCACCCGCCCGGTGGCCGGGGCTGACTACTGGGCGAAGCCCGGTATTCGCGACTTTCTCATCCGCAAGGTGTTCAACGGCGTCTTGATCGACCGCCAGCGCGCAGAAGGCCAAGGCAGCCCCCTGCAGCCGATTCTTGAGGCCGTGGCCCAGGGCGATTCGTTGATCTTCTTCCCGGAAGGCACCCGCAACCTGGGCGATGAGCCGCTCATGCCATTCAGAAGCGGCCTGTACCATTTGGCTGCGGCCAACCCCGACGTCGAGCTGGTGCCGGTGTGGATCGCCAACCTCAACCGGGTCATGCCCAAGGGCCGCGCCCTGCCATTGCCGCTGCTGTGCACGCTGAGCTTTGGCGAACCTCTCCACCTGCTGGCTGATGAAAACAAGCAGGCCTTTCTCGAGCGGGCCAGCCAGGCCCTGCTGAACCTGGCGCCGAAGGATGCCTGACATGGACGACAATACCCTTTCGCTGTTCGCCGGCATCGGCGCCCTGCTGCTGCTCGCCAGCGTGATCGGCCGCCTGCTGAAATGGCGTGCCGGCCCCGCGCCGCATGCGGTGATCGACAACCTCAACGCCCGCATCAACGCCTGGTGGGTGATGGTGCTGGTGATCGGCATCGCCTTCCTGTTCGGCAAGTACGGCGTGATCGTGCTGTTCTACGGCGTGTCGTTCTATGCGCTGCGCGAGTTCATGACCCTCACCCCGACGCGGCGCAGCGACTACCCGGCGTTGGTGGCGGCGTTCTATGTGGCGCTGCCGGTGCAGTACGTGCTGATCGCCATGGACTGGTATGGCTTGTTCAGTATTTTCATCCCGGTGTATCTGTTTTTGCTGCTGCCGATCCTTGCCAGTTTCGGCGGCGACACCACGCGCTTTCTCGAGCGCGCATCAAAGGTGCAATGGGGGCTGATGATCGCGGTGTATTGCGTGTCTTCGGTGCCCGCACTGATGACCCTCGACATCCCCGGGTTCGAGGGCCGCAACCTGCTGCTGATCGCCTGGCTGATCCTCGTGGTGCAAATCAGCGACGTGCTGCAATACGTGTGCGGCAAGCTGTTCGGCAAACGCAAGGTGGCGCCCAACCTGTCGCCCTCGAAAACCCTCGAAGGCCTCGTCGGTGGCGTGGCACTGGCCACACTGATCGGCGCCCTGCTGTGCTGGATCACCCCGTTCAACTTCTGGCAGGCGGCACTGATGGCCCTGACCGTGAACGCCATGGGCTTCTTCGGCGGGCTGGTCATGTCGGCGATCAAGCGTGACCGCGGGGTGAAGGACTGGGGGCACATGATCGAAGGCCACGGCGGCATGCTCGATCGGATGGACTCGGTGTGCTTTGCGGCGCCGGTTTTTTTCCACTTTGTGCGGTATTGGTGGGCTTGAGACATGGCCATGCAACTGTCTCCCCCACCTTAGATCAGTGTGCGATTGCCAGCTCTCGCAACGCTGCCGATGCTAAAAATCCGGAACGCGATGCATACCTATGGTCGCGCTTTACCTTCTCATCGATCCGTTGCAACAAATTTTCCGGCAGCGTCGCATTGAATCGCACTGCCTTGCCAAGGTAGGGGGTCACATCGAAGTCCACGACCGCCCAGACCCCACCTTGGTAATCGGGGTTAGCCACATGAACATCGATCTCTTGCGCCTGCGGTAACGCTTCGTTATCGGCAACCAGACCTTCAAAATGTAACGCCAGTGCCTCCTGAACATTCTCCAACGCCTGAGAGACACTGGCGCCTGCTGAAAAGCAGCCAGGAACATCAGGAACGGTCACCCCGTAGTCCGAATCAGCGTCTTTGTGCAATACGACCGGAAATTTCATTGCGTGTCTCCACTGGTACTTGAGCTGTTGGAGCCATTAGGCTGCTTCAGCCCAGCTTGCTTCAAAATGCTATGTACAGTGCCCTTAGGCAGATCGCTCTTAGGGTGGGGAACCGTCACCCTCCCCCTTTTGGTTGGGTGCCTGAACTGGTGATGGCTGCCCTTCACCTCTACTTCGTACCACCCATCTGCCTCGATAAGCTGAATTACTTCACGACTGCGCATTCAATCTTCCTTCGGCAGTCGATGTGTATGGTACACATCGAATAGACCAGAACAAAGCGCAGTACACACTATGCACACCTTAGGCGACCAGCGGATGGGTCCGGTGCGCAAGTAGGCACAAACCTATTGCCGTGTAGGATTTACCATCGCTTGATTATCGTGGCGCCATTTACATATAGCGCAGTCAGGCACTTGGACGTCGAGCCCAGGCAACTGCGGCGCGGCCAATGGCCCTATGGTGTCGAGTCATTCAGCCAGTCACCAGGAGTTGTGCCATGTCCGATTTCATCACCGTCCTGCGCGAAACCTGCCCGACGCCGGTCGTGGACGCCACCAAGTGGAAGCGCATCGGCGGCGATCCGCACACCGTCAACCTGAACGCCTACCTGTCGGCCGACGGCAGCAAGATCATGGGTACCTGGATCTGCACCCCGGGCAAGTTCGAGGTCAACTATGACAAGTGGGAGTTCTGCCACTTCCTCGACGGCTACTGCATCATCACCCCAGAAGGCGAAGAGCCGAAGCACCTGAAGGCCGGTGATGTGTTCGTGATCGAACCTGGGATGAAAGGCACCTGGGAAGTGGTCGAAACCGTGCGCAAGTACTTCGTGTTCGCCTGATCACCTAGGCTACACATCCCCCTGTAGGAGCAGCCTTGCGCTGCGAAAGGGCCAAACCAGGCATGGCAATTGTGTTGCCTTGGCTGGCCTCTTCGCAGCACAAGGCTGCTCCTACACATCCCCCTGTAGGAGCAGCCTTGCGCTGCGAAAGGGCCAAACCTGCCATAGCAATTGTGTTGCCTTGGCTGGCCTCTTCGCAGCACAAGGCTGCTCCTACAAGAGCATTCAGGCCAGCACGTTCAGGGCAAAAAAATCGCGGAGCAGGTGCCCTTCCCTCTGGTGCGCAGTTACAGAGGGAAGGCCGCCTGGCCCGCGATGAAATACACCTCGCTCGTCAATCCTGCTTGCGGTAACCCTCGACGATGGCCGAGAAGTCTTTACCCCCCTCCCCGCGCAGGCTCATTGCCTGATACAGCTGCTGTGCCACGGCACCCAGAATCACCGGTTGGTGCGCCTGGCGTGCAGCTTCGGTTGCCAGCCCCAAGTCCTTGAGCATCAATTCGGCGCCAAAGCCGCCGGTGTAGCCGCGTGAAGCCGGTGCGGTCTCGATGATGCCAGGCCATGGGTTGTACGTGTCCGAACTCCAGCAACGCCCGGTCGAGCTGTTGATGATGCCGGCCAGCACCTTGGTGTCGATACCCAGTGCGTTACCCAGGGCCATGGCCTCTGACACGCCGATCATCGAGATGCCCAGCAGCAGGTTGTTGCAGATCTTGGCGATCTGCCCAGTGCCGACCTCACCACAGTGCACGATGTTGCGGCCCATCTGCTCCAGCACCGGTTTGAGCGTGGCAAACAGCTCGGCACTGGCACCGACCATGAAGGTCAGGGTGCCGGCCGCCGCGCCGCCCGTACCACCGGACACCGGCGCATCGCCCATGTCGACGCCCTTGGCCGCTGCGGCCTTGGACACCTCGCGGGCGGTTTGCGGGTCGATGGTGCTGCAGTCCACGGTCGGCGTGCCAGGGCGTATGCCCGCCAGCACGCCATCATCGTTCAGGTAGACGCTGCGCACATGGGCTGCGGCCGGCAGCATGGTGATCACCAGCTCACTGTTGGCCGCCGCTTCCTTGGGTGACGGGCTGACCTGCCCGCCCAGTTCGGCGAGCTCGGCCAGCACGGTCTTGTTCAAGTCAAACAGGTTCAGCTGATGCCCGGCCTTGATCAGGTTGCGGGCCATGGGCGCGCCCATGTTGCCCAGGCCGATGAATGCAATACGCATGGCGAACTCCTTAGCGCAGGCTGATGGTGGTGTTCACACCGTCATTGACGCTGTCGTCATCGAACCAGCGGGCGGTGACGGTCTTGGTCTGAGTGTAGAACTGCACCACTTGCTTGCCGTAAGGGCCGAGATCACCCAGCTTGGAGCCGCGCGAGCCGGTGAAGCTGAAGAACGGTACCGGTACCGGGATCGGGATATTGATGCCGACCTGGCCGATGTCGATCTCGCTCTGGAACTTGCGTGCAGCCGCGCCGCTCTGGGTGAACAGGCCGGTGCCGTTGCCGAACGGGTTGCTGTTGACCAGGGCGATGGCTTCATCGAGGGTGTCGACTTCCAAGGTCACCAACACCGGGCCGAAGATTTCCTGGGTGTAGACCTGCATGTCGGTTTTCACCCCAGAGAACAGGGTCGGGCCAACGAAGTTGCCTTGCTCATAGCCCGGCACCGTGACGCCGCGGCCATCGAGCTCGAGCTTGGCGCCTTCCTTGATGCCGCTTTCGATCAAGCCCAGCACCCGCTCCTTGGCCCGCTTGGACACCACCGGCCCGACATCGGTGCCCGGCTCAGAGCCGGCATTGACCTTGAGCTTGCTCGCGGCCTCTTTGATGTCCGGCAGCCACTCGCGGGCCTTGCCCACCAGCACCGCCACGGAGGTTGCCATGCAGCGCTGGCCGGCAGCGCCAAAGGCCGCGCCGACCAAGGCGTTGACGGTTTGGGTGCGGTTAGCGTCAGGCAGCACCACCGCGTGGTTCTTCGCGCCCATCATCGACTGCACACGCTTGCCGTGCTGGCTGCCCAGGTTGTAGACGTGGGTGCCCACTTCGGTAGAGCCGACGAACGAGATCGCCTTGATGTCTTGATGGGTGCAGATCGCATCCACTACCTGCTTGCCGCCATGCACCACGTTGAGCACACCGGCCGGCACGCCGGCTTCCAGCGCCAGCTCCACCAGCATCATGGTCGACAGTGGGTCCTGCTCGGAAGGCTTGAGCACGAAGGTGTTGCCGCAGACGATGGCCATGGGGAACATCCACAGCGGGATCATGGCCGGGAAGTTGAACGGGGTGATGCCCGCGCACACGCCGATTGGCTGGCGCAGGGTGTAGGTGTCGACGCCGCCGGCAACGTTCTCGGCGAACTCACCCATCTGCAGGGTGCCGATCGAAGCGGCGTGCTCGACCACTTCCAGGCCGCGGAAGATGTCACCTTCGGCATCGGCGAGGGTCTTGCCCTGCTCGGCGCTGAGGGTTTGGGCGATGCGTTTAGTGTGTTCGCGGATCAGCGCCTGCAGCTTGAGCATGATGCGCATGCGCGCGCCGATTGGGGTGTCACGCCAGGTCTTGAAGGCGCGATGGGCAGCGGCCACGGCAGCGTCGACTTCCTCGACGGTGGCGAATGGCACCCGCGCCAACACCTCTTGGGTGGCCGGGTTGACGATGTCGCGCCATTCGGTGGTCTTGGATTCGACCCATTGGCCATCGATCAGCAGCTTGACCTGCGCGACCTTGGTCTGGTCGGGGGATTGAGGTGCGTTCATCTGGGTTCTCCTTGGAATTATTGTCGGGTCGAGATCGCCAGCGCCGTGCAAACGCGAGGTGGCGTCCTGGGGCTTTTTTCGAGTATAGATGTGCAAACATCCAACAAGAACGCACAAAAAAACCGGATCATCATGCAAAAAGACCTCACATCCCTGAGCGCGCTCAACTGGGACGACCTGAAGTTCTTCCTTGAAGTGGCACGCACCCGCAAAGCCAGTAGCGCCGCCAAGCGCCTGAGCGTCGACTACACCACGGTGTCACGGCGCATCACCTCGCTGGAGGGTGCGCTGGGCACGTTGTTGTTCGAAAAATCCCGGACCAACGGCTTCGTCCTGACCGCCGAAGGCCAGCGCCTGCTGGGCTATGCCGAGTCGATCGAAAGCACTTTGCACATGGCGTGCGAGCAGGTTTCGGGGTCGGGCGTGGCGTTGTCGGGGCATGTGCGCATGGGCTGCACCGAAGGTTTTGGCAGCTTCTTTGTCACGCCGCAACTCAGCCACTTCGTCGATGCGTATCCGGCCATTTCGGTAGACATCTTGCCGTTGCCGCACTTCATCAGCCTGTCCAAGCGCGAGGCGGATATCGTCATCGCCCTGGAACGCCCTGAACACGGCCCCTATGTGTGCTGCAAGCTGTGCGACTACCGGCTGCGGCTGTACGCCACCCAGACATACCTGGATAACCACGCGCCGATTCGACAGGTTGGGGACTTGGCGAAGCACCCGTTCATTAGTTATGTGGATGACCTGGCGTTCAGTTCGGAGCTGTTGTACCTGGCCAACCTGATTCCCAATGCCAACGCGCATTTGCGCAGTACCAGCGTGATTGCCCAGTACACCGCAGCATTGCAGGGGCGTGGGCTGGCAATCTTGCCGTGTTTTCTGGCGGCGCAGGACCCGCGGCTGGTAACGGTGTTGCCGGAGGAGATCGAGGTGACGCGGCAGTTCTGGATGTATTGCCGGGAGGACTTGAGGAAGCTGAAGCGGATAACCCTGTTGTGGGATTACATTCGCGAGGTGACCGAGGCGAATGCGCCGTTGTTGATGGGCGAGACGCGCGAGATGCGGTTTGCTCAGGGGTAGATCGACAAGGAGTAAGGGTGGTTCATCGTACCTACGGTAGGGGTGCTAGAGCAACGACTTGTGACAAAGGTTGTGACAGTACTTGTGACACCTCTGGCGTTCCCCCGATGGCAGCTAAAGGACAACCGCCAACACCTCTAGGAGCCGCTTATCAACAAAACTAAAATAACACTTGCATTAGTGACTGAATTATGATTGACAATTTGGCTGGATCTGCTATACTAGACGCTTCTTTTGAGATGTTCTGTCTCAAGCTCTCGCAACACTCTTTCCTAAATTGTTAACACTCACTGGCAGAACTTACAGGCGATGCTTGTGCGTGTTGCATCCTGTTATCAGTCCAGGCAAATGACTGAATTTTCATTGGGATAGTTGTACTGGTTAGTAGGCGACCTCTGCTCCGCTCACTTCAAGGTATTTCCCGGCCAGGGGAGCAACGATACTGGCCACTAATTCTAGTTTCGCCCGCTCGGGCAAACCTCCGCACTTACACTCAAGTGCAATTGCAATACCCACCTACTGCTAAATGCCCTTTACCCCCGAACCTCTCACGAGCAACGGGGTTATTTTAATCAGCATAAGACTCTAATTCATTGAGAGATACCCCTATGGCTCAACGCCCACTAAAACGTAACACCTGTGAAGGCTGCAACCGCACTTTCTATTCTCGCAGTCCTCTAAGCCGGTTCTGCAACTCGACCTGCCAGAGTCGCACCTGGCGTAAAAACAACATTGCCAGCCAGGCTGAGCTAGAACAACAGTTCATCGCCCAGGAAGCAACAAAGCAACAAGACAAGGAAGCCGCTTGATGGCCGATAAGATTTACTTGGAAGTACTCAAGAGCAACGGCGCCCTTATCAGCTATTGCGACCACTTCCCAGGCAACACTGCAAAATACGAATATGTTGAGGCAACACCAGCAGAACTGGCCTGGCTCAACAACCTTGAAGACAACGTGCTTCCTGCCGGTATGGTTGCCACCCTCTCAGACTTACTCGACTACCGGGCGAAGGCAAAGAACATCGCCCAACTCCAGGCAAAGCTCACACAGTCAAGAGTCGAGTATGGCAAGGCTCTACTGGCCAATCAGAAAGCACAGACCAAACTAGATACGTTCCTGGACAACGCCGCAAAAGAACGTGGCATCACTAGGGCAGAACTTCTAGCAGCCCTGGAAGCCCGTAAGAGCGCTGTAGAGAGCCGCAGCATCACAAGCAGTAACCAACTACCAATTGCCGATGATCGCTTCAGAGAGAGCATCGCAGATATGTTTAAACACCCTCGCAAATACAAGCTACCACGGAAATAAATTATGACTACGAAATACAAATACGGAATCGACGTTGCCGAGTGCTTCACACACAATGCCGATGAACTTAAAAAGCTAGTGGACCAACGTACCGCACAGTATTACCGCCACTCGCAGTCGCCAGCTTACCCACAGCTAGGCGTCCACGTTGATTGGTTCAGCGACAAGCCGCTTACGTATGCTCTCAATGATCTACTAGAGTGGACGAACAAAGGGTATACCATCGCCGGTGCATTCCATGAGCCGCTGCACTTCAAAGCTCACCTGAAGAAACCTCAAGCAGATATTGACGCCGACCTAGCCGTCCTTGCAAAAGAAGTAGCAGAGGCATATGCCGAAAGCCGCTATGCCCGCAACGTTGCAGAGACTGCCCGCCAGGTTGACATCACCCTTGCCCGTGAAATCCGTGAGCAAGAGGCAGCGGCAGCGAAAGCCCTGGCCGATAAGGTGGAAGCAGCACGCCAGAAAGCACACGCCGCCTTGATAGCTGAATATGCCAAGCCTGCAAAGGGTAAGGCCAAGCCTGAAATGGAGACAGCAGCGTGAGTGACCAGTACGAACACACTAAGGCATTGGGGGTCAGCTTCAATGCCGTTGACTTCCACTCACTTAACTACCACGCACGCAAACACAAGATGCCAGTTCGAGAGTTCATCGAGTGGGCGATGCGGTGTTACGTCAAGTCGATGCGGGCTGAGGAACAGATGCGGGCGAAGTAGTCGCCCCTATCAACTTGATGCAAAAATACGATTAGCCATTCCCTCCAGCCTCACCATAATAGCTACCTCCTCACGACGAACGCCCGGAAGATCAAGCCAATAAGGCCGCTGAATTCATCAGGCTTCGTGCATCCAGCAATTAGGATCGCGAACTCCTAGCATCAGCTCCCCGGGGCACATATGGAGTCTTGACTATGACCTGAACTACAACAAGGAATAATACTCATGGAGAGCAGAACCTTCACACCAGTCATCATCGACACCCCCAGCCACCTCAGCATTGATGGACTCATCATCGACACACGCACTGGCGAAATTCTTGGACACGATGACACACCATCAGTATTTACTGGCTCTACTAAATACAAATGTGAACTCGGTAAGTGCCGAAGCATTGACGACTTCGAGGAACATCTAAGCTTTGTTGATCGGCGTAAACTACCGCCCCACAAACTGCATTCACTACGAAATGAAGTGGACTATGCTCATGGTGAATGGCGCCGTACTAATACCGACTGCCGCATCACCATTCCGCAACTGCGGCTGCTTGAACAACTTCACGGACTTGTTCTTTATCGCAACATTATCATCACGACCCAGGCCGACCTTGCGAAATCACTAGGGACTGCCGAATCAAATTTGATGAAGAAGTTAAGAGTGCTGACTGACAGCCAGATGCTACGAGTCTTCACATCACGAAACAGTGACATCCGCAGGGGCGAGATAAAGCTCAGTTTGAACCCTCGATTGATTTTCAGGGGGACTGAGCACGAGCAGGACAGATACATCAATGCCTGGTATCGACCTGCCGCCCCTCAACAAGCTGGAATGAACGCCTCAGCCGAAGCACCGGACTCTTTCGCTATAGCCGCGTAAATCTTGCGTAGGTATTTTCAAAAAGTTACGCAAGAATCGCTCTGCAAACCCCGGAGCACAAGGCGGTCGAGAAAGTCCTAATATTAAAAGGAGTGACCACTTCTGCCGTGAGACAGGATTGGGCACAATCGCCAAAGCGGAGCTTTGAGATTATTGACCTTCTCAAATTTACCATTGTGGCGTAGCCGCCACAGCATAATAACCTGTGCCTGAGGCACGATAACAACTCTACAGTAGGGGGAGAGAAGGGGCAACCAAGCCCCTCCCCGCTCTTGATCTTGATGTTAACCTTGCTGAGAACTGTAGAAGCTATTACAACGTGACGGAACGTCACCATGTATCTGCACAGTTAAAATCAAAAGCTTTGGCGGGCTTTTCTGCCCCGCCCCCTGATGACAGATATGCCGTGAGGCAAGATAGCAATTCTATTCAGAAGGGTGGATAGGGGCTCAGCCACCACCCGCTCTTGCTCTTGCTGTTAACCATGCCAAGCGGCATAGGTTGATAATCGCGTGACGGTACGTCACCTATTACTGTGCAAGACAACACGCTGTACGGGCGTGATCCCCAGGGGCAGCGGATGAATACAGGACGGCAACGAGGTGAGCTCACGCTACTTGTCAATAAGGACAAAACATAAATGAGAATGACAAAGAACAAACGGCAGGTGCTAGAAGCCCTGGCCTGTATATATACCGCAGAGAACGTATATCCGCCCCACCACGCGACACGCGTACAAGAGCTGCTGAGGGACAACCTGGGCTACGGTGACTTTGACTTGGCCAACCTGACCCGCACCTTGAAGGCCCTTGTGGATCAGGGGCTGGTCAAATTCTCTACCAGATCGGCGGATGTCTCTGGTGACACTTTTGGCTGTATCTCGCGAAGGTACGAACGGGAGATGGTTCAATACTGGCCAGCGGACTTGGACCTTGAGGCAATGCGAGTGCAATACAAGATCACCTCGGAAGACAGGGACTTAAGATTTCACAATTTCTTCCAGCGGATGGACGGCCTACCAGAACTCTCAATGGACGAGTTCCGGGCATTCAACGCTCGAAAGACAGCAGCGTGATGAGATGCCAGGGCCAATTTCTTTTTCCTCAATTTGAGGAGAATGAATCACCCAGGGGGCAGCAAGTCTGTCATTACCCTTCCCAGACCGAGATGAACGCAAATCTGCGTCGGTCTCCTGGATTTCCAGGACACCCCGAACTAATAGCCGATCTAGCCAGTATCTAATCGCCCTCGGGCGCCTGCCTTGACTCTCTCGTACCATCACACCCCTACAGGCCCCTATCTACGCGGGGGTGCGAGTGGATTATCTAAGCAGATGCCGCCCCACACAGCCTATATCCATTTTTTATATGGATTTACACCACAGGGCCTACCTTTCAGAAAAACACTGATTTGCACCACAGCCCCTACAGGGAGATGCATCCATTTCTGGAGGCATCTTTCACCCGCCTCAGACTTTCCCTCACCGTTGAGGAAATCTCCCAACTGCTCAGGACGCCCCACTTTTCGGGACTCCTCGTTTCTGAGGAATCCGATAGACCAAACCACTTTTGGATCGGTCTCCCCCAAGCCCGCCATGTGCGGGCTTTTCTTCGCCTGGAGGAAAGCCCCGCAGAAAGATCACCTCAAGATTGAGGGCATCTGTATTCAGTTGAGTACACCCTTGAGAACACAAAGAAGTGAATACAGGGCACACCTAGAATCCGTATTCATTAGCGTTGCTTTTTGTTTTGAATACAGCCATACTCTCTGTATCTAGAGGCAAATGAATACAGAGGGCAAGGAAATGGCAAAGGTCGGATACATTCGCGTTAGCTCCGTTGACCAGAACACAGACCGCCAGCTCGACTGCATCGCCCTGGACAAGTTGTTCACTGAAAAGGTGAGCGGAGCGACCACAGACCGTCCCCAGCTCCAGGCGATGCTTGAGTATGTCCGTGAAGGGGACACTATCGTAGTCCACAGCATCGACCGCCTTGCCCGTTCCCTGGCCGACCTGCTGAAGCTGGTAGAGGACCTGAACAAACGTGGTATCCATATCCGCTTCAACAAGGAACAGCTTGAGTTCACTGGTGAGGACAACCCAATGCAGAAGCTGATGCTCTCGATGATGGGCAGTTTTGCTGAGTTTGAGCGCTCAATGATCAGGGAACGCCAAAAGGAAGGCATCGCCAAGGCCAAGGAGAAAGGCGTCTACAAGGGCCGTACTAAGACCGTCGATGACGCTGCTATCCGTGCTGCTATTGCTGGTGATGGCGTAACTAAAGGCTTGTCGTTCCGTGGGGCTGCTGAGCACCTTGGGGTTAGCCTGAGTACCGTACAGCGTGCAATGAAAGCCGCTGTGTAACGCTATAGGAAGCGACTACTGCAGTTATGGGGTGGCCTGCTCACCCCTGTCGATAGTTTGATTTTTGCCGCTGATGCTCTCTGCTGGCCCGCAAAGGGTATTAGACACCGACCGCCCGTTTCCAGGTTTTAGCCTATCGGCCAATTTCAAGCTGTCGCAGTGCGACACCTGAAAATCCCCCCTCTGATAGTTTGCCCAGAGAACGCAGACCGTTTTCCGAATAGGGCAAGGTGCCGAAAAAAAAATTTAAGAAATCTGGCCATTGGAAACTACTTTCCTCATCTCTGATCACGTTTCTATGGCCACCGCCGCTTTCTGAGAACATAGTTACGATCATCCCAAATCCACTCTAGAAACTCCCCCATTAAAGGCACCGCCGGGCTGGGAGAATCGTTTTTGTAAAAGGCCACCGCACTGATATCGCTCAATAAATCTCGGATTGGTGCAAAAAACTTAACTAGCCGCAATATTACAAAGCGGACACCTTGCTCGTGTAGTCCAGGTATAGCTAACGCGTCCTCCAATGTTAACGGCTTTTTACTCAATCCCACCATATTTACTAAGGTGCAATCCTGGATGGCGGTTGAGACACTGCGAGCATCACAAAGAATCTTATTTATACGCTTGTTTGAGACATCAGTCTCGATAACCCTTACTAAAATGTTGCCCCAAGATTCCAGCGGGTCAATTCTGTTGGTCGGGGAGCACAATGAATCGAGATTATGATAGCGACTTTTGTCAGCAAATTTGTTAAGTGATCGCAATATCTCTTTATCTATCGAATTCAGATCACCACAAGGCCTTAATGGATTATGTCGCTTTATCGAAATCTCGACACAACGACTGTAGAGCTTGACAATATTGTGCCTATAAGGAAGAAGAAGCTCCTTCTCCGGGGCCGCCATTGAATTAGCCAACATGTAATCGATGATTAAAACGACCTTCAACAATCGTTCAAGGCCGATTGACAAGTTGAAAAGGGCCGTATAAAAGGCACCCTTGTTGTGAACATCCGCTTTTCGGAGCTCCGTTAACCCTGTAGCAAGACAGGAGCTAATCAAATAACCTTCCTGAGAAAGTAATGAGTACGTATCGACCCTATTCATTTTCCCTTGTCCCCACCTTATGCCATCGACCTGATAGAGTAGTTTCGGAATCTTGGCGCAAGAGTCATATTTTAACTGCCGCAGCCAGATGGTGTTCCCCTGCGAGCAGCCTGAGCAACCTGTAAGCTGTTCCGACCGTGCATCACCGCCAGCATAAGGGAATCTTCGATATGGACGACAAGGCCGCTGCTACCGCTGATGCTTTAGAGCTGCTGATGATGAATCAGACAGCCCTCAGAGCCGCAATTGAGGAGCTGAGCACCTGGATACGCCAGCGTGGCTCTGAAATGTAGCAAAGGTAAGCCCGCCGCAGCGGGCTCGAAAGAACATTCCGTATAGCACCCTCTAAGTGAAGAACGCGAAAAATGCTCTCAACCAAAACTCGTTAATAAATCAAGACCAATAAGCCTTGATCCCATCAATAGTGGAAACAATAGACTGAATTGCTGAGACCACCTTACCTGCTCTTCCTGCAACATCATCAGCAGCATGAACGGCACTTTCAACACCAAGAAGTATTTTCTTCGCACTACTAACCGCTTGCTTGGCATCCAAAGTGGAAGTCGTCAAAATAGCCTGGTCCATTGACTGGACCAGCTCATTTATCTC
Organism: Pseudomonas sp. B21-031; assembly: GCF_024748985.1. NCBI lineage: Bacteria > Pseudomonadati > Pseudomonadota > Gammaproteobacteria > Pseudomonadales > Pseudomonadaceae > Pseudomonas > Pseudomonas sp. B21-031. The sequence goes on from NZ_CP087181.1 coordinate 5,121,732, forward strand.
TCGATACAGACTTGGCTCCAACTCCAGCAACTGAACAATTTGAGCCTTTACTATTTCTAGACTTGCTTTGTCAGACAGCATTTGCGATCTATCAGAGTACTCCTGGCATACGCATACAGCCTTTTTACAAACTGGGCAATTATCGACATAGTAATCAATTAGGCAGTCCGACAGAGAATCGTTCTTCTGATGAATACCCCATGCAGACAATAGCCATGCCGTCACATCGGCCAACTCTTCCTCTAAATTAACAATACTGCCAGTCTTTCTAAAGCTCGAATAAGCCTCATGCACTTCCCCCAACTCTTCAAACAGCCTGGAGAAATGGTAGAAACTTCCATAGGCATTCCAAATGGCTTTATTCGCAGGGTATATAGTCGCTACAATCGCAACACCCTTGTCTAGTGCCAACTCTGGAAACGCACGCTTTTCATAGTTATATCTTTCCGTCAGCTCAGACCTTACCGCATGAAGTGGCAAATTGTTGATAGGAGCTCTGTGAGTTTCAGCACACTGACACACCGGAGCTACACAATATGGGCAAACTTTAGGAAACTTCCTCCTAAAAGCCTCACCCAAATCAATTTCCATCTTATTAGCTGCCGCGAACAACCACGAAAAAGATCTGACAAAGAAAAGCTTAGCATCACCATTACGAAGTAATGATCTCGACAAATAAGAGTTACTTCTACAGAGATAAGAGTACATGTACTCAAAGTCTCTTTTCTTATTTACTTCTCCGTAAAGCTCGTTAATTTTGCTTGCAAACGACGTAAAACTCAAAGCTTCCTGCATAGGGTCTACTCTTATACGAAACAAGTGGTTTAGACATCCGTGGAGATATCAGCACGACGAAGAAGCTAAAAATCACGATCTGCCGACGCAGGCTGATGGCCATCATAGGAATGTACTACATCAGTGCTGCTCCTAAAAGGCCGCCACTCATCCACAAGTCAGATGCAGACACCATTGAACAACTCTCTGAGCAATCGCGCGATGGTCTCGACCGGAACCCCTGCCCCATAGGTATCAAAGGTAATAGTGCCTGAGGCGTGCCCCATGATGGCCTGAGCGTGAGTTATCGCCACTCCTCTGGCCTGCATCAGTGTTGCCAAAGAATGTCGCAGTGAGTGGAAGACCAAACCACGTTCGTAGGCGTCTCCTAGAGCAGCAGGGATCGCGTGTTGGTTGACCCACTCACCCGAAGGCCTGTAGCCGACTTGGGCTAGTGATCCGCTCCCACTAGACCGGGCTACATCGACGTACCTCAGGAACGCTGCTAGGTCGAAACCATAGGCACCGTCAGTAAGCGGTACTAGACGCTCGCTCTGCTTGTTCTTGATTGACTTCCCTTCCCCGGCCTCGTTGATGTGGATGGCAACAAGGCCAGACTCCGTTGTCACAACGTCACTTGTAGTCAGTTGGCATAATTCCTTCAGCCGCCCGCCAGTGATGATTCCCAGACTGAGCAGCCATCGTTTCCATGAGTTCTCTGGGAGACCGTTTGCATAATCCATCAGCTTGCTCACCTGGTGCTGGGTGAAAGCCCTACGGGTCGATGCAACCCCCTTTGTCAGCTTCAGCTTCTTGTCGTAGGTCTTGCTCAGGTGCCCGTTCTCGACGGCCCAGGTAAAGACAGCCGAAAGCTTCACGATCAGTTTGTTCACAGTCGAAGGCATCCGCCCCTCTGACAAACGCTCTCGGAACTCCACGAGGTCTGCCCTGGTGTGGTTCCTCAAATCCAACCCATCCAGATTCTCAGAAATCACCTTGTGGCACAGAGTCGTCTCCTTCAAGGTCGTGGGCTTCTGGTCCCCGCCACGATCAGCCATGTAAAGCTGCGAGAGCCCATCGAAGGTCATCGGGGTAGACGCTGGTTCAGTTGCCGTACTCGTCACCTCACTACGCGGTGCGAATATCGGCATCGAGTTAACAGCCACGTTGCGGTACAGGTCCCCCCAGTGGCGTAGTGGGTGGCCGTCATCAGAGGACATAAGCGTACTGCTCACCAACATCAACAGATGCTCCCTCAAATCGCTCCATGAGGCATCAGGGCGTTCTAGGTGGAACGATTGAAGCGATGCCGTGAGACGACCAGATGCTTGCATTGCCCATCTGCGATCAGTGGTCTTGAGGGAGACAGACACCGTGCGACTCACACTGCCAGTCACACGAAGGCGGAGGTAGTAGATACCGTGTCGTCGGTAATGGTACGGACTCGCCAGCCGACACGTTGGCCTCAAGGGAAGCGTGCGGTTTGTGACAGCACTTGTGACAGGGTGCTCCTGTGGAAGGGTATTCATGGTGGTTCAGCCCCTGTAATCACTGGGTTAACCCTTTCCCTCTTTGTCGTTCTGGATGTACTGCCGGGAGGATTTGCGCAAGTTGAAGCGGATTACCCTGTTGTGGGATTACATTCGCGAGGTGACCGAGGCGAATGCGCCGTTGTTGATGGGTGAGACCCGCGAGATGCAGTTTGCTCAGGGCTGACGCCGCCCTCAGCCACAACCCCGTACAGGTCGGCGCTGGATTGTCGTGGCAACGAACCGCTGCGATCGGCCGCAACGCGGCCCAAGGGCTACGCCCTCGATCGCAGATAAGCCACCTGCTACCTGGGTTGGGTGGGTCTGTTCAGTAGGACGCCACGATGATCGATACGCGTCGATTTTCGGTGCGCCCGGCGCTGCTGCGGTTGTCCGCCACCGGCTGGGTGCTGCCCAGGCCGCGGGTCTGGATGTTCTGCGCGGGCATGCCGACGCTGATCAGCGTTCTGGCCACGCTCTGTGCGCGGCGCTCGGACAATTGCTGGTTATAGGTGGCCCTGCCCGACGCATCCGCGTGGCCATCCACCCGCACGCGTTGCAGACCTACGCCGAGCAACGCTTTGCCAATTCGCTCGACGATCGCCTGGCTCTGGCCATTGAGGCTGTCCAGGTCACTGCCGAACAGTACCTTGCCGGACAGGTCAAAGGCCCAACCTTCATCAGTCGGGGCAAAACCTTCGCGCTTGAGCACGGCGATTTGCTCGGCAGTCAGCCCCTTGGGTGTGGTCTGGCAACCAGTAAGCGCCAGCATGGCGAGCAACAACGCCCAAAGGGGAAAACGCAAACGATGAATCACGGGTTCAACTCCTGTTCTTGATTTCGGTGGCGGACCGTTCCGTCTGCGCCACTTGCCAATGGCCACGGTGCTTACGCTTGGCCTGGTACATTGCCGCATCGGCGGCGTCGAGAAGGCTGGCAGGGTCAGTGCCATCCTGGGGGTAATAGGCGATGCCGACACTCAGCGAGGTGGCAATGCTGCTGCCACTGTCCAGCTGTACCGGCAGTTTCATGCTGGCGACGATTTTCTCGGCGATGTGTTCGGCGTCTGAGCGCGACTGCAGGGGCGTCAGCAACACCGCGAACTCGTCGCCGCCCAGGCGCGCCACCAGGTCATGCTCACGCAGTTGGGCGCGAATGCGGTCGGCCACGCTGATCAGCACTTCATCGCCCACGGCATGGCCGAGGCTGTCGTTGATCTGCTTGAAGTGGTCACTGTCGAGGAACAGCAGCGCCAGATGATCTTGCTGCCGCGCAGCGTTGCGCAGGCTGCGGCTGAGGCGCCCTTCGAAAAAGGCGCGGTTGGGCAGGCCGGTCAAGCTGTCGTGGCTGGCCTGGTGAGCGAGGGTCTGGTTTTCGCTCTGCAGGTGGCTGTGCCACACCTCCAGTTCATCGAGCAAGGCGTTGAAGTCGTTACTCAGTTCGTTGAGCTCGGCAATCGGGGCTTCTGGCACGCGGCGGTCGAAACGACGTTCACGGCGGGCTGCATGGGCAACGCTGGCCAGCGCACGCAATGGGCGAACGATGTCGCCGAGCAGGCGCCGCGATAAATACAGGGCGATGACGGCGCTGAGTACCATGCACAACAGGATCCCGCCCAACCCACCGAGCAGGAACAACAACAGGCTACGGCCTTGGCCAATCAGTTCGATATGCCCGACCTTTTGCTGCTGGTGAATGATCGGCAGGTTGACTGGCTCGTCCAACAGCGCGGTGGCGACCTGGGTTTCCAGGTGCGCGAGCATGCCGCTGTCGTTGCGTTGCCAGTGGGCCAGTTGCTCGCCTTCATTGTTAAAGACCTTGGCGTCGGCCACCTCTTCGGTACTGGCAATCAGTGCCAGCGCCTCACTGGCCGCAACGCTGTCGTCGAACACCACGGCGGCTTCGACGGTGTAGGTGATCGAGCGAGCGATCAAGTGCAGGTTGTGGTTGGCATAGACCTGCAGGGCAAGCACGCCCAGCACGGTCAGCGAAATACCGACCAGGCCCACGGCGAGCAGGGCGACACTGAGGTGCCCACGGCCGAGCACCGAACGCAGGGTCGGGCGAATACGCCTGTTGGTCGTTTTCATGGCTGCGCACCTCGGCGCCGCGACAATTGCAGCACGCTGGGGTGGATGCGTACGCCGGAACGGGCCACGGAATCGAGGTTCACTTCAAAGGCCACCTGCTGATCGCTGACCCGCAGGCAGAACAGGCTGCCGACCGTACACGGGTCGTCGGCCTCGCTGATGCTCAGCACTGGGTGACCGCTGACACGCTGAAACAAGCGGTCGCGCTGGCCCTGATCGAGTTTACCGATGTAGATGGCATCACAGGCCTGGGCAACCTGCGCATCGTCAGCCAGCAGTCGACGCACCTGCAGCGGCCGCCCGGACTCTTGCACATGGCCCTTGATCAGGTCGTCTGCGTATTCGGTGGGGCCGATCAGGCACAGGCGCAGGGGCGTAGGCTCGACGGGCCAGCGGGCGTAACTGAAGATCCCTAACACCACTTGGGTGACAGCCTTGGCGCGTTGCTGTGCCTGCACAGCGGTTGCTGAAGTTTCCGCCCAGGCAGGGCCTGCCAGTAGTAACAGGACCGCCAGCAACAGCGAAAGCGTACAGCGCGTCACTCGCCTTCCGGCCACGGTCATGTGGGAAATCTCTCGAAGTCCTTTCAGATGTTGGCGCAACGATAGCACATGGCCGCCAATCGTACCTGGCGGCCAGTGTCAGACCTGTTCGAGCATCAGGCCGGAAATGCGCCGCACCTTGCGCGACACCGCCTCCTCGAAGATGCCCTGCCGTGGTTCGATCAGGCTAAAGCAATGCTTGGCCCGGGTGATGCCGGTGTACACAAGCTCCTTAGTCAGCACCGGGTTAAGCGCGTCCGGCAGCACCAGGGCGGTATGGCTGAACTCCGAGCCCTGGGACTTGTGCACCGTCATGGCGAACACGGTTTCCACTTCATTGAGCCGGCTTGGCAAGACGAAACGTACCCCACCGTTGCCGTCGTTACGCGGGAAGGCAACCCGTAGCAGGGGCTCGCCCCGCTCGTCGGGCAGGCGCAAGGCGATGCCGATGTCGCCGTTCATCAGGCCCAGGCCATAGTCGTTGCGGGTCACCAGCACCGGCCGGCCCTCATACCAGGGCTGCTGAGCGTCGATCAGCCCAGCGTTGTGCAGCACCCGCGCCACCCGTTCGTTAAGGCCCTCGACACCCCACGCGCCCCTGCGTACCGCGCACAGCAGCTGGAAGTCCTCGAAACTGTGCAGCACCTTGCTGGCCCATTGCTCCCAGAGCGGGTCATCGAACGCGGTGCCCGGAGCCGGCCGATAGCGGCCCAGGGTCCGCAGGTAGCTGCGATAGCCTTGAGGCCCTTCTGCGCCGCGGTTGAGGCCGTCAAGCAGCAGACGGTCGAAGGCTCGATCGTGTTCGTTCTTCAGCGCCAGGCCGTTGACATCCGGCGGTGGCATCGCGAGCAGATTACGCGCGGCATGGGATTGCTGACGGTTGACCAGCCGCGCTAACTGGCCAATCCCGCTGCCTTCGCCGAAGCGCCGGGAGAAACGCAGCATCACTACCTGCTGGGCCAGCGGATTGCGCTGCGCATCACCGGCTTTGAGACCACTGCCCTCCAGCGACTGGCCACCAATCTGCTCCAGCCACGCCTGGGTCGCGGGTGAGTAACAGCCCTCTTCCGCATCCCGGCACAGGTCGCCCAATACCGCCCCCGCCTCGACCGAGGCCAACTGGTCTTTGTCACCCAGCAGGATCAGCCGTGCGCGGGGTGGCAGGGCATCGAGGAGGTTGGCCATCATCTCGAGGTCGATCATCGAGGCTTCGTCGACCACCAGCACGTCCAATGGCAACGGGTTGCCGGCGTGATGGCGGAAATGCCGCGACCCAGGTCGGCTGCCCAGCAGCCGGTGCACGGTGCTGACCTCGGTGGGAATCTGCCCGCGCACGGCGGCACTGATTTGCAGGCGCTCGACCTGCTGGCCAATGGATTCGGTCAAGCGCGCAGCGGCCTTGCCGGTCGGCGCGGCCAGGCGAATACGCAGAGGCCTGCCCTGCTCCACCGCCGGGGCCTGCAGCAAGGCCAGCAGGCGCACCACCGTGGTGGTCTTGCCGGTGCCAGGGCCGCCGGTGATGATGCTGAAGCCGGCGCGGGTCGCCAGGGCGCACGCCAGCTTTTGCCAATCAACCTGACCGGCCAGGGCACCCGCGTCGAACAGCTGTGCCAGGCGCGCCGGCAAGTCAGCCGGTGCGGCTTCGTCCTGGCTCAGGCGCTCGCGCAAGTTCTGGTCGATGCGCCGTTCGTAGTTCCAGTAGCGGCGCAGGTACAGACGCTCGCCACTGAGTACCAGCGGCCGAGCCTGCTGGCCTGGCGTGTCGCCAGCGGCCACCAGTGGGCTGGCAGCGATGCGCTGGCGCCAGGCCTGAAGGTCCAGGTCTGCAAGCAATTGCGAAGGCAGCAGCAAGGGGCCGATCAAGGCGTCGCCTTCTGGCGGCAGCGACAGTGCAAAGTCCGGTTCGGCCAGGGTTTGCTGCAAGTCCAGGCAGACATGGCCGTGGCCCAGCTGATGGCTCGCCAGGGCAGCCGCCAGCAACAGCAAGGGGTCGCTGCCTGGGGCACGCTCTTCGAGAAACGACACGAACGCGCGGTCGAGGGCTCGCAGCCAGCCACGCTCGACCCAACGGTCCAGCAGTTGCAGCAGGTCAGCGCTGACACGCTGCGGCGCCAGGGCCAGCAGGTGTTCGGCGTGCAGCGGCGTGGGCAGCAGGTCGGTGAGGGTTCGGCTCATGGCGCAGCTCCGGCAAACAGGTCTTGCTGTGCGGGTGCATGCTCGCCACGGAACAGCGCATCAAGGGCTTCGATCAGTGCCCGCGGTGGCTTGACGAAGTACACGCCATGACCGCTGCTGTTGGCACCGCGCAGGAAGATGAACAGGGCGCCGCCGACATGGCGGTCGTAATCGTAGTCAGGCAAGCGGGCGCGCAGTTGGCGGTGCAGGGCCAGCAGGTAGAGCACGTACTGCAAGTCGTAACGATGCTCGAGGATGGCCTTTTCCATGGCTTGGCTGTCGTAGGACTGGATGTCCGGGCCCAGCCAGTTGGATTTGTAATCCGCCACGTAATAGCGCCCGTCCAGCTCGAAGGCCAGGTCGATAAAGCCCTTGAACATGCCGTTGAGCAGTGTCGGCTGTGCCGCCGGCCGCGCCTGGCCTGGGTGCGTATAACGCGCCACCAGTTGATCGAGCTGTTCGGCGTCGACCTGATGGCTGGCGAACCAGAATTCCATTTCGATCTGGTAGTGACGCAGGTGCGCCAGGGTGAGGCTTACGTCGTGGGCCAGGACAGGCAGCGGTTCGTTCAGCAACTGGCGCAGCCACGGCGTCAGCGTCGGGATCCAGCCAGTCCAGTCACGGCGATTGCAACGCTGGCCGACCGTGCGCTCGATCAGCTCGGGGTCGCCGCTGACTTCGGCGAAGCCTTCTCGACCAGCCCATTCCAGCAGGCCATGCAGGAAGGTGCCGGGGTTTGGCCCGCGTGGGAAGCGGTGGATATCCCCCCCTTCAGCCGGCACCTCGCGCAGCAGTTGCGCATCGAGGACTTCGTCATCCAGTAGTTGCTGGGCCTGTGAGCTGTCGGCACCGAGGGTCTGGTCACCGACGCGCAAGGCACTATAGGACGCAATCCACCAGTGCTCGGCGGCCGCTCGCCGAGGCTTGCGCGCAGGCAGCAGCTCACGTTCGGCATGTGGCGTACGGTACAGCCGATCGTCGGCCAGCGGCAGCGGCGGGCACTCAATGTGCGGGCAGGTTGATGCCAACGCCTGCAGCCAGTCGGCCAATTGCCCGGACCCCGGCAACGCAAGGCCACCGCCAAGCAGGTAACCGAGGGCTGAGCGGTGCAGTTGCGAGCTCTTCTGGTTGCCGCGCTTGAGGTCGGCGACGCCAAGCCAGCACGCATGCTGGGCGCGGGTCAGGGCCACGTAGAGCAGACGCAGGTCTTCGGCCAGGCGCTCGTCGTCGGCGCGGGCGATCTGTTCCTGGTCAGGGGTTAACGTCAGGTGCGCGTTGCCTAGGCTGTCATGCCAGGCCAAGGGCAGACGGGTACCGTCCACGGGCTTGCTGGTGCAGATGAACGGCAAGTAGACCAAGGGGTATTCCAGGCCCTTGGACTTGTGGATGGTCACCACTTTGACCAGTTGCTCATCGCTCTCTAGCCGCAGGATCTGTTCTTCACCGGCCTGACCGGAGCTGGCCAGGTGTTCGGCCAGGTGACGGATCAACGCTTGCTCGCCATCGAGCTCGCCCGCCGCCTGTTGCAGCAGCTCGGCCAGGTGCAGCAGGTTGGTCAACACACGCTCGCCGTCACTGCGGGCGATGAGCGTGCGCGGCAGCTGGAAGTCGTGCAGCAGGTGGCGCAGCATCGGCAGCACGCCTTGGCGCTGCCAGGTATCGCGATAGCGCCGAAAACGCATGACCCAGTCTTCCCACACCCGTTCGTCCTGGTTCAGCTTGTCCAGCGCCGCCAGTGACAGGTTGAGCGTAAGGCTGGCCAGCGCGGCCTTGAGCAGGCGCTCCGAATCCGGCTCGGCGCAGGCCTTGAGCCAGGCCAGCAGGTCATGCGCCTCTTGGGCGGCGAACACCGAGTCCTTGTCGGACAGGTACACGCTGCGCACATCACGCGCGGCCAGTTCGGCACGGATCATCTGTGCCTCGTGGCCGTCGCGCACGAGAATGGCGATATCCGAAGGCAGGCAGGGGCGCAGTTCACCTTCGCCGTTGCGGAAACCCGCCGTACCCTGCTGCCCACCGTTGAGCAAGGCGACGATATGGCTGGCGCAGCTGGCAGCCAGGTGCTGGCGGTAAAGGCTGCTCGATACCGGCTCTTCGCTCTGCAAGTGCCAGCATTGCAGGGCTGCGCTTGGCTGGCCGTCCACCAGCAGGTGCTCGCTACGGCCTTTGGCGCGGACCTCGATGAAGGGCAACGGGTTGTCTTGCGCTTCACGGAACAGAAACGCCCCTCGCCCCTGGCTTCTGGCCTCGGCCTGGAGAAACACCTGGTTGACCGCCGCGACCATGGCCTGGCTCGAACGGTAGTTGGTGTCCAGGCTGTGCAGGCGCCCGGTGGTGGCGCGCCGGGCGGCGAGGTAGGTATAGATGTCGGCACCGCGGAAGGCATAGATCGCTTGCTTGGGGTCGCCAATCATGAACAGCCCGGTTTCAGGGCGGTTCTCGCTGATCTGGTAGATCCGCTCGAAAATCCCGTACTGGACCGGGTCGGTGTCCTGGAATTCGTCGATCAGTGCCACCGGGAACTGCTCACGAATCAACCCGGCCAGGCGCTCACCGGCCTCACTGGCCAAGGCATGTTGCAACCGCAGCAGCATGTCGTCGAAGCCCATCTCGGCGCGTCGGCGCTTTTCCACTTCGAAGCGCGCCGACACCCAGCCAGCAGCGTGTTCAAGCAACTGTGCATCCGGGCTGGCCAGGGCCTGCAACTGTTGCTGCAGCGTCTGCATGGCGTGCAGCCCGGGGTGTTCGGGTGGCTCGCCAGACTTCCAGGCCTCGGCCATGCCCGCTGGCGTCAGGCGGGTGAAGCCGGTGCCAAGATCGAGCTCCACGGCCTGCTCGTCGGTGGCCCAGGCGCACAGCTTGTCGAACCAGGGTTCAAAATAGCGTGCCTGCATTTTGCGCCCGTCAGCCCGCTTGGCGGCCACGGCATCGCGGCAGATCTGCCGCAGCTCATCGGCCCATTGTGCCCAGGGTGCCTTGAGCGCAGCCAGCTGCTCGGTGCGTTGCCCAAGCGCGGTTTGAATCAACGCTTCGGGCGCTTGCTCGTCCTGCTGTGCCCGTACCCGGCCGAACAGCGGGCGAATCCGCGGCAACAGCGCGTCGGGGCTCCCCCAATGCCCACGCACCCAGGCCAGGGCCTCACCTTGCATGCCATAGCAGAACCGGCGCCAGTAATCGCGCATGACCTGGCCCAGCAAATCGCTGTGATCGGTCTCGAGTGTCTGGGTGAACAGGCTGCCGCTGTCGAACGCGTGCTCGCGAAGCATGCGCTGGCACCAACCGTGGATGGTCGACACCGCGGCTTCGTCCATCCATTGCACGGCGATTTCCAGGCGGCTGGCGCAACGTGGCCAAGCCTCTTGCGGGTAATCGTCACGCAACTGGTGCAGCAGTGGGTCAGCAGCGTCAAGCTCGCCACGGAAGAACCGCGCCGCCTCGGCCAAGCGGGCGCGGATACGTTCGCGCAGCTCTTTGGTGGCGGCGTCGGTGAAGGTCACCACCAGAATCTGCGGGGGCAGCAGCTCACGGCCGAAGGCCTGTTCGCCCCCGTGCCCGAGGACAAGCCGCAGGTACAGCGCCGAGATGGTAAACGTCTTGCCGGTACCGGCACTCGCCTCGATCAGCTGGCTGCCGTGCAAGGGGAAACTCAGTGCCAGGGGACGGTCCTGCGTCATGCGCCACTCTCCGGGTTGCCCAGGGCCTGCCAGGGTGCGTTGAACAAGGGGCGGTACAAGGTTTCGCACCAACCTTCAAAGGTTTCGTCGGCGGTGAGCGCGGCGAAGTCACGGAACTGCCGCGCCAGGGCGATGCTCTCGCTGCGCTCGCCAAAACTGTTGCGCTCATCACCTTCATAGGCCCGAACAGCCGCGGCCAATGCTTTGTCGGCATCGTCCTGCGCCAGCCAGGCGAAGGCCGTTTTGGCGGCCACCGGCAGCGGCGCATTCATGGCGGCCTGGCGGGCAACCAACAGGTCGCCAAGCAATTGCGCCGCCTGGTCTTGCGGTAAAGGTGCAAGGAGCAAGGTCAGGTCACTGGCCACCAGCGCGCTGTTCAGCGAATAACCTGCAGCGCAGGCAGCCAGGTGCATGACCCAGGGTGCGATCAACCGGTGCCATTTATAGTTGTTGCGCCCGGCACTGATGGTGTTCGGGACAGTGGTGATGCTTAGCAGGCTTTGATCATCAGCCTGGTAAACCCGGCCTAGCCAGCCTTCCAGCCGGTGCGTGCCCTGTTCGTAATGCACCGGCAATGCGCCTTCGACCAGGTGTGGCCAACGCTGCAACAACTGACGATGGCGTTGCAGCAGGTCAGGCAGCGGCTGAATCAGATCGGCCTGCAACAGTGCGCCAAAACCGGCAAGCGGCAACACGCCACACGCTTGCAGGCGGCGTGCCTGCACTTGCAAGGCCTGCTCGGCATTCGCCGGGTCGGCCAACGCGGCATTCAACAGGGTTTCACTGGCGCTGTAGCGTTGCAGCGTATCGAGGACGAACGGCTCTTCATCCGGTGTAGGCGCTTCTAGGGACTCGAAAAACACCTTCAGGCGCTGGCTGAAGAAGTGCCGCACCGGGTGGCGAAGAAAATCGTTCAGCTGCGTCAGGCTCAGTGCTTCGTCGTCGACGTAAGGAGGCAAAGCCGGCTCGACCTGCGTGGCGTCCTGCCCTTGTCGATGCAGCAGCTGCCACTCATGGGCGAAGCTAAACAAAGGGCTGCCCTTCTGGAAGTAGCGCGGGCTGAACGGTTGCAGCGGGTGCTCCTGGGTCAGGGCGTGCAGCAAGCGCTCATCCGGCCCTTGGACTGGCCCGTCATCTGCACCGGCCAACCGCCAGCCGGCAGCTACATGATCACGCAACTGGCCGATTAACACCGAGGCCGGGCGCTCGCTGTTGTCGCGGATGCTGCGCCCGACCCAACTGACATAAAGCTGATCCCGTGCCGACAGCAGCGCTTCGAGCAACAGGTAACGATCATCTTCACGGCGCGAGCGATCACCGGGGCGGTAGTCGCTGGCCATCAGGTCGAAGTCCAGCGGCTGCTGGGCGCGGGGGTAGTCACCATCGTTCATGCCCAGCAGGCAGACCACGCGGAACGGGATGGCGCGCATGGGCATAAGGGTGCAAAAGTTCACCGAACCCGCCAGAAAACGCTGAGACAGCTTGCCTTGGTCAAGCCCCGACAACCACGCTTCGCGGACCACCGTCAGCGGTAGCGCGTCTTGCAGGCCGACGGTTTCGCACACTTCCAGCCAGGCGTCGCGCAGGTCCTGCAACTGCATCAGCAGAAATTCGTCGTGCTCACCCTCAGCCAGGAAAAAGACCTGCAGCAAGGCATTCAAGCGCTCGCCCCACTCGGTGACGGTCGCAGGCTGTGCCAGTGCCTGGCAGGCCACCTCAAGGGCATCCAGCAAGGCTACCAAGGGGCCGATCAGTGCCGCATCGAGGCCGCCGATTTCGTCATAGGGTTCAATGCCATCACACCCCTCACCCACGCCTACGGCATAACCCAACAACATCCGCCACAGGCCGAAACGCCAGCTGTTCTGTTCCAGGCCTTCAGGCAGGCCGAGGCTGGCCCGTTGCTCGGCGTTCAGGCCCCAGCGGATACCGGCACCCTCGATCCAGCGATGTAGCGTGGGCAAATCGCTTTCACGGATACCGAAGCGGGCGCGTACAGCCGGCACGTCCAGCAGGTCGAGCACTTCACTGACCGCAAAACGGCTGTCTGGCAGCTTGAGCAGGTGCTCCAGGGCAATCAGCAAGGGCTCGCGACCGCGCTGGCCTTGGTCGGTGAGGGTGAACGGGATGTAGCGCGGGTCGTTGCGCTGCAATTGGCCGAACACGGCGCGGATATGGGGTGCGTAAGTGTCGATTGCCGGCAGCATCACGATCACATCGCGCGGGCGCAGCGTAGGGTCGGCGCTGAAGCGGGCCAGTAACTGGTCGTGGAGAATTTCCACCTCGCGTTGCGGGCTGTGCGCGACATGGAAGCGCATCGAACGGTCCTGCCCGAGGTCGACTTGCGGCCAGCGTTCGCGGGTTTCGGCCAGAGGGCGCAGTTCGAGGATGTCATCCTGCAGTTGGTTGAGCAGCGTGGTCGGCGAAGCTTCGCTGAACAGGTCGATGCGCCCTTCGCTGAATACGCCGCGGTAGCTGCCGGGGTCGTCATAGCTGTCGAGCAGGTTGATGTAGTCACGGCCCTGCTTGCCCCAGGCGGCCAGCAGCGGGTGGGCATGCTGGTGTAGCGATTGGTCATCCAGCAGGAGCGGCATGCCTTGCTTGCGTTGTTGGCGTTTGTACTGATGCCGCAGCAGGTCTTTGTCGGCGACGATATCGGCCCAGTGATGGCGACACGGGTTGTGGACGCAAAGCAGTACCTGGCTGAACCGGGCAAGCCCCGCCAAAGCCTCCAGTGCTTGTGCTGGCAAGGAGGAGATACCAAACACGATCACGCGCGATGGCAGGCCGACAGGTGCCTGCTCTAGGTTGTTGATACGCTCGATGAACCGTTGATGCACACCTGCACGGCTCTGCGCCATGCCCTGCTCGCCGACATCGTCCAGCAACGCCCGCCACAATTCGGCCTGCCAGCGATTACCAGGGGGCAAGGGTTTACGCTCACCACGGGCGGTATTAAGGATGTGCTCGCCGGCAGCCCAGTCCTTGAGCCAGTCGGCTCGGTAGACTTGGTACTGGTCGAACAGGTCGGCCAGGCGCTCAGCAAGCTGGTAACGCTTGCGCAGGTCGCTATCGTCGGTGAGAAAACGGCGCAGGGGCTCGAAATGCGGGCGCTCGATCAACGCCGGAAGCAGGCGCATGAGGCGCCAGGTCAGCGGTGCTTTGTCGAGCAGGGAAACTTCGGGGATCTCATCGCGGCCCAGGACTCGCCGGTAAAGCTGCCACATGAAGCTGCCAGGCAGCTGTACATCGATCGCGGCGGCAATACCACAGCCGCCTAGGTCACCTTCTTCAGGGTCTTCAGCCAGCGCCAGTTTTAGCCACTGGGCAATGCCGTTACTCTGCACCAGGGCGATTTCGTTTTCCAGTGGCGCTAACGGGTAACGGCGCATCCAGCTCACCACCAAGCTGCGCAAATCGTCGAGGCGGTTGCCATGTACGATCATGAAGCCGGGATGGAGGGCGGTGGTGTTGACCATTGAGCATTCCCTGGAAGCGGTGGGTTCTGATGCGGAACCATATCACGGGGCATGCCCGGGGTTATGGCGGGCATGGCGACAAATCTTTTCCAGCCCAAAAGACAAAACCCCTACCTGCTCGCGCAGATAGGGGTTTTGCGAAATGAATCTTGACGATGACCTACTCTCACATGGGGAAACCCCACACTACCATCGGCGATGCATCGTTTCACTACTGAGTTCGGGATGGGATCAGGTGGTTCCAATGCTCTATGGTCGTCAAGAAATTCTGTAGCCAGAATGTCCAGATGGACAGCCCAGCGAATTCGGATATGCGATTTTGTGGTTACGAACTTTCGGGTCTTTCGTCTTCACCACCGCAATTCGCGCTAGCAAATTGCTTGGGTGTTATATGGTCAAGCCTCACGGGCAATTAGTATTGGTTAGCTCAACGCCTCACAGCGCTTACACACCCAACCTATCAACGTCGTAGTCTTCGACGGCCCTTTAGGGGATTCAAGATCCCAGTGAGATCTCATCTTGAGGCAAGTTTCCCGCTTAGATGCTTTCAGCGGTTATCTCTTCCGAACATAGCTACCCGGCAATGCCACTGGCGTGACAACCGGAACACCAGAGGTTCGTCCACTCCGGTCCTCTCGTACTAGGAGCAGCCCCTCTCAAATCTCAAACGTCCACGGCAGATAGGGACCGAACTGTCTCACGACGTTCTAAACCCAGCTCGCGTACCACTTTAAATGGCGAACAGCCATACCCTTGGGACCGGCTTCAGCCCCAGGATGTGATGAGCCGACATCGAGGTGCCAAACACCGCCGTCGATATGAACTCTTGGGCGGTATCAGCCTGTTATCCCCGGAGTACCTTTTATCCGTTGAGCGATGGCCCTTCCATACAGAACCACCGGATCACTAAGACCTACTTTCGTACCTGCTCGACGTGTTTGTCTCGCAGTCAAGCGCGCTTTTGCCTTTATACTCTACGACCGATTTCCGACCGGTCTGAGCGCACCTTCGTACTCCTCCGTTACTCTTTGGGAGGAGACCGCCCCAGTCAAACTACCCACCATACACTGTCCTCGATCCGGATAACGGACCTGAGTTAGAACCTCAAAGTTGCCAGGGTGGTATTTCAAGGATGGCTCCATGAGAACTGGCGTCCCCACTTCAAAGCCTCCCACCTATCCTACACAAGCAAATTCAAAGTCCAGTGCAAAGCTATAGTAAAGGTTCACGGGGTCTTTCCGTCTAGCCGCGGATACACTGCATCTTCACAGCGATTTCAATTTCACTGAGTCTCGGGTGGAGACAGCGCCGCCATCGTTACGCCATTCGTGCAGGTCGGAACTTACCCGACAAGGAATTTCGCTACCTTAGGACCGTTATAGTTACGGCCGCCGTTTACCGGGGCTTCGATCAAGAGCTTCGCTTGCGCTAACCCCATCAATTAACCTTCCGGCACCGGGCAGGCGTCACACCCTATACGTCCACTTTCGTGTTTGCAGAGTGCTGTGTTTTTAATAAACAGTCGCAGCGGCCTGGTATCTTCGACCGGCATGGGCTTACGGAGCAAGTCCTTAACCCTCGCCGGCGCACCTTCTCCCGAAGTTACGGTGCCATTTTGCCTAGTTCCTTCACCCGAGTTCTCTCAAGCGCCTTGGTATTCTCTACCTAACCACCTGTGTCGGTTTGGGGTACGGTTCCCAGTTATCTGAAGCTTAGGAGCTTTTCTTGGAAGCATGGCATCAACCACTTCGTCGCCTAAAGGCAACTCGTCATCAGCTCTCGGCCTTGAGATCCCGGATTTGCCTAAGATCTCAGCCTACCACCTTAAACTTGGACAACCAACGCCAAGCTGGCCTAGCCTTCTCCGTCCCTCCATCGCAATAACTGGAAGTACAGGAATATTAACCTGTTTTCCATCGACTACGCTTTTCAGCCTCGCCTTAGGGACCGACTAACCCTGCGTCGATTAACGTTGCGCAGGAAACCTTGGTCTTTCGGCGTGGGAGTTTTTCACTCCCATTGTCGTTACTCATGTCAGCATTCGCACTTCTGATACCTCCAGCAAGCTTCTCAACTCACCTTCACAGGCTTACAGAACGCTCCTCTACCGCATCACCAAAAGGTGATACCCGTAGCTTCGGTGCATGGTTTGAGCCCCGTTACATCTTCCGCGCAGGCCGACTCGACTAGTGAGCTATTACGCTTTCTTTAAAGGGTGGCTGCTTCTAAGCCAACCTCCTAGCTGTCTAAGCCTTCCCACATCGTTTCCCACTTAACCATGACTTTGGGACCTTAGCTGACGGTCTGGGTTGTTTCCCTTTTCACGACGGACGTTAGCACCCGCCGTGTGTCTCCCATGCTCGGCACTTGTAGGTATTCGGAGTTTGCATCGGTTTGGTAAGTCGGGATGACCCCCTAGCCGAAACAGTGCTCTACCCCCTACAGTGATACATGAGGCGCTACCTAAATAGCTTTCGAGGAGAACCAGCTATCTCCGAGCTTGATTAGCCTTTCACTCCGATCCACAGGTCATCCGCTAACTTTTCAACGGTAGTCGGTTCGGTCCTCCAGTCAGTGTTACCTAACCTTCAACCTGCCCATGGATAGATCGCCCGGTTTCGGGTCTATACCCAGCGACTAAACGCCCTATTAAGACTCGCTTTCGCTACGCCTCCCCTATTCGGTTAAGCTCGCCACTGAATATAAGTCGCTGACCCATTATACAAAAGGTACGCAGTCACCTAACAAAGTAGGCTCCCACTGCTTGTACGCATACGGTTTCAGGATCTATTTCACTCCCCTCTCCGGGGTTCTTTTCGCCTTTCCCTCACGGTACTAGTTCACTATCGGTCAGTCAGTAGTATTTAGCCTTGGAGGATGGTCCCCCCATATTCAGACAAAGTTTCTCGTGCTCCGTCCTACTCGATTTCATTGATAAGAGATTTTCGTGTACGGGGCTATCACCCACTATGGCCGCACTTTCCAGAGCGTTCCACTAATCTCAAACCAACTTAAGGGCTGGTCCCCTTTCGCTCGCCACTACTAAGGGAATCTCGGTTGATTTCTTTTCCTCAGGGTACTTAGATGTTTCAGTTCCCCTGGTTCGCCTCTTGCACCTATGTATTCAGTACAAGATACTCAGCTTATGCTGAGTGGGTTCCCCCATTCAGAGATCTCTGGATCACAGTCTGTTTGCCGACTCCCCAAAGCTTATCGCAGGCTACCACGTCTTTCATCGCCTCTGACTGCCAAGGCATCCACCGTATGCGCTTCTTCACTTGACCATATAACCCCAAGCAATCTGGTTATACTGTGAAGACGACATTCGCCGAAAATTCGTTTTGCTCTTTCGAGCCCACAAATTTTACCTTAGCCTGATCCACTACCAGTGAAAGTAGTGTTCAGTCTATTTCTATCACATATCCGAATTTTTAAAGAACGATCTGACAAAAGTCAGAAATCAACATTCATCAACGAATGTTCATTTCTAAGTTCTGACACGTTACTGCGTACTGCGAAAATTGGTGGAGCCAAGCGGGATCGAACCGCTGACCTCCTGCGTGCAAGGCAGGCGCTCTCCCAGCTGAGCTATGGCCCCGTATTCTACGGCTGAACCATGTAATGGTAGGTCTGGGCAGATTTGAACTGCCGACCTCACCCTTATCAGGGGTGCGCTCTAACCAACTGAGCTACAGACCTATAACAGGGTCGCGTTACAGCATCGTCTTTATACAAGTGAATCAAGCAATTCGTGTGGGAGCTCATCAGCAGGCTGATGTCGTCGATTAAGGAGGTGATCCAGCCGCAGGTTCCCCTACGGCTACCTTGTTACGACTTCACCCCAGTCATGAATCACACCGTGGTAACCGTCCTCCCGAAGGTTAGACTAGCTACTTCTGGTGCAACCCACTCCCATGGTGTGACGGGCGGTGTGTACAAGGCCCGGGAACGTATTCACCGCGACATTCTGATTCGCGATTACTAGCGATTCCGACTTCACGCAGTC
>NZ_CP087181.1:5142500-5975010 GCF_024748985.1 Pseudomonas sp. B21-031
CGTTTGCCGTACATTGGGGCTGAACAGGCCACTTGGCAGGCGCCGCTCACGCGCTTGGGTCCACCGCGGGTGATCGACCTCGGGGTTCACGTTGGCATAGAAGCCATACTCATCTGGCGCCAGCCCCTCCCAGGTCGTCTGCGGGCGCTCGGCCACCAGGCTGATCCGCACGATCGACTTGATGCTCTTGAACCCGTACTTCCATGGCACCACCAAGCGCAACGGCGCGCCATTCTGGTTGGCCAGCTCGCGGCCATACATACCCACCGCCAGAATCGCCAACGGGTGCATGGCCTCATCCAGGCGCAGCCCCTCTCTATAGGGCCAGTCGATCAAGGCGAAACCTGAGCGTTGCCCCGGCATATGCTGTGGGTCTTTCAATGTTTCGAAGCGCACGTAGCGCGCGTTGGATGTCGGTTCCACTTGCTTGAGTACTTGCGCCAGCGGGAAGCCAAGCCAGGGGATGACCATCGACCACGCCTCGACACAACGCAGCCGGTAGATGCGCTCTTCGAGTTGATAAGGTTTGACGAAGTCTTCCAGGGCATAGCGCCCGGGCTTGCCGACCTCGCCATCGATCACCACAGACCAAGGCTCGGTCTGCAAGCTGCCGCCATTGGCAGCCGGGTCACCCTTATCGGGCCCGAACTCATAGAAGTTGTTGTAGTGGGTCGCATCCTTGAAGGGGGTAATCGCCTCATCCTTGACCGTTACCGCCTGCCACCGCGTCGCCGCAAGCTTGTCACTGAACCAGGCGGGTGCAGCCCCCGCCTCGACATCGGCGTAGCGGCTGGCCTCGGCGGCATGCCCCAGCCTCGGTAGCGCGCCCAGGGCAAGGCCCGCCAGCGAGCCACCGAGCACGGTGCGACGAGAAAGATAGAGACCTTCGGGCGTGATCTCCGACGCCTTGCACTCGGATGACCTGGGAAGCTTGATGAGCATGGACGGCTCCATAGCACTGGATAACGGATGTACCAGTAAGACTATGGAGCCGGAGGGTTATTCCATCATTAAATCATTGTCACGACTTGCGACGGCGAGACCGCAGCAAGAACTGGATCGGCCCCGAAGCCGCGTAGGCAAGGAAGATCAGCAGCAGGATGCGGGGCGGGTCGCTGAATACCACCGCGAACACCAGTACCACCGCCAGGATGGCCACGAACGGCACACGCCCTTTGAGGTCGAGTTCCTTGAAGCTGTTGTACTTGATGTTGCTGACCATCAACATGCCTGCCGCCGCTACCAGCAGCGCCACCAGGAACGACAGCTTGGAGCCCTGGATACCGTAGTCACTGAAGGCCCACACGGTGCCCGCAACAACGCCAGCCGCCGCTGGGCTGGCCAGGCCGATGAAGTAACGCTTGTCAGCGGTCCCCACCTGGGTATTGAAGCGTGCCAGGCGCAGGGCAGCGCCCGCCACATAGATGAAGGCGACCATCCAGCCGACCTTGCCCATGTCGCCCAACGCCCAACCGAAGGCCAGCAACGCCGGGGCAACACCAAAGGCGACCATGTCCGACAGCGAGTCGTACTCGGCCCCGAAGGCGCTTTGGGTATTGGTCATACGGGCCACACGGCCATCCAGGCCATCGAGCACCATGGCGACGAAGATGGCGATGGCGGCAAAGGCGAAGTACTTGCTCGCTTCGCGCGGGTCGCCAGCACTCAACGCGCTCTGCGCGCTCATCGAGTTGATGATGGAGTAGAAGCCGGCGAACAGGTTGGCAGTGGTGAACAGGTTAGGAAGCAGATAGATGCCGCGATGCCGGACCTTGCGCCCTTCGGCGTCATGGCCCTCTTCAATGTGCTCATCGACAGGTAGCAGGCTTTCGGCGTCGGAGGGCTTGTTCGGCTCTTCGGGACGTTCGCTCATGTAGGGTACCTTGCAACAGGGTGGAATATGTTCGACACGGGCCTGCGAAACAGGTTCTGACGGCAGGCCACTGGTCTGCTTTATACCAGATGCCGGCTGCCTAAACGAAAAAACGCGGCCGAAGCCGCGTTTTTCATGTTGCAAGAAACTTAGTTCTTGGCTTTGTCGACGATCTTGTTCGCCGAGATCCAAGGCATCATCGAACGCAGTTGCTCGCCGATGATTTCAATGCCGTGGGCAGCGTTGTTACGACGCTTGGCGGTCATCGATGGGTAGTTGGTAGCACCTTCGGAGATGAACATCTTCGCGTACTCGCCGTCTTGGATGCGCTTCAGAGCGTTGCGCATGGCCTTGCGGGATTCTTCGTTGATGACTTCTGGGCCGGTGACGTACTCACCGTACTCGGCGTTGTTGGAGATCGAGTAGTTCATGTTGGCGATACCGCCTTCGTACATGAGGTCAACGATCAACTTCAGCTCGTGCAGGCACTCGAAGTAGGCCATTTCTGGCGCGTAGCCGGCTTCAACCAGGGTTTCGAAACCGGCTTTGACCAGCTCGACGGTACCGCCGCACAGAACAGCCTGCTCGCCGAACAGGTCGGTTTCAGTCTCGTCCTTGAAGGTGGTTTCGATGATGCCGGTACGGCCGCCACCCACGCCTGCGGCGTAGGACAGTGCAACGTTCTTGGCGTTGCCCGAAGCGTCCTGGTAGATAGCGATCAGGTCAGGGATGCCGCCGCCTTTGACGAACTCGGAGCGAACGGTGTGGCCCGGGGCTTTCGGCGCGATCATGATCACGTCGAGGTCGGCACGTGGCACGACTTGGTTGTAGTGGATCGAGAAGCCGTGGGAGAAGGCCAGGGTTGCGCCTTTCTTGATGTTCGGCTCGATCTCGTTCTTGTACAGAGCGCCTTGGAACTCGTCCGGGGTCAGGATCATGACCAGGTCGGCAGCAGCGACAGCGGTAGCCACGTCGGCCACTTTCAGGCCGTGGGCTTCTGCCTTGGCAACGGTGGCCGAGCCTTTACGCAGACCGACGGTAACGTCTACACCGGAGTCTTTCAGGTTGCACGCCTGGGCGTGGCCTTGGGAACCGTAACCGATGATGGCGACTTTCTTACCCTGGATGATGGAAAGGTCGCAGTCTTTATCGTAGAAAACTTTCATGAAAATACCCCTGGTTATATCTCGGCCCCTGCGGAGCCATCGCTAATTTTTGAATTTAGATGCTGAGCACTTTGTCGCCACGGGCAATGCCGGTGACGCCACTGCGCACGGTTTCGAGAATCGATGCGGTGCCGATGGCCTGGATGAAGCTGTCCAGTTTGTCGCTGGTGCCGCTCAGTTGCACGGTGTACACACTGGCGGTCACATCGACGATCTGGCCACGGAAAATGTCCGTGGTGCGCTTGATCTCGGCGCGCTGGGCTCCGGTGGCCTTGACCTTGACCAACATCAGTTCGCGCTCGATGTGAGCACTTTCCGACAGGTCGACAAGCTTTACCACTTCGACAAGCTTGTTCAGGTTCTTGGTGATCTGTTCGATCACTTCGTCATGGCCAACGGTGGTCAGCGTCAGACGCGACAAGGTCGGGTCCTCGGTCGGCGCCACGGTCAGGCTTTCAATGTTGTAGTTACGCTGGGAGAACAGGCCAACGACGCGAGACAAGGCACCGGGTTCGTTTTCCAGCAGCAAGGAAATGATGTGCCGCATATCAGGTACGCTCCGTCTTGCTCAGCCACATGTCACGCATCGAGCCATCCTTGATCTGCATCGGATAGACGTGCTCGGTACGGTCAACCGCGATGTCGATGAACACCAGGCGGTCTTTCATCGCGAATGCCTCTTCCAGCTTCGGCTTGAGGTCTTTCAGGCTGGTGATGCGGATACCCACATGACCATAGGCCTCGGCCAGCTTGATGAAGTCAGGCAGCGACTCGACATAGGAGTGCGAGTGACGGCCGTTGTACGCCATGTCCTGCCACTGGCGGACCATGCCCAGCACGCCGTTGTTCAGGTTGACGATTTTCACCGGCAAGCCGTACTGCATGCAGGTGGACAGTTCCTGGATGTTCATCTGGATACTGCCTTCGCCGGTCACGCACGCCACGTCCTGGTCCGGGAAGTTGAGCTTGACGCCCATCGCCGCCGGGAAACCGAAGCCCATGGTGCCCAGGCCACCGGAGTTGATCCAGCGGTTCGGCTTGTTGAAGCGGTAGTACTGCGCCGCGAACATCTGGTGCTGGCCCACGTCGGAGGTAACAAAGGCATCGCCTTTGGTCACTTCGCACAGGGTTTCGATCACGGTCTGCGGCTTGATGACGCTGCCATCACCCTTGTTGTAAGGGAACAGGTCGCCGTCGCCACGCCATTCATCGATCTGCTTCCACCAGGCTTCTGCGGCGGCCTTGTCAGGCTGCTCGCCGATTTCCTTGAGGATGCCGAGCATCTCGGTCAAGACGCTGTCGACTGGGCCAACGATAGGCACGTCGGCCTTGATCATCTTGGAAATAGACGCCGGGTCGATGTCGATGTGGATGATCTTGGCATTCGGGCAGAACTTGGCCGGGCCGTTGACCACACGGTCATCGAAGCGCGCACCGACGGCAAAGATGACGTCTGCGTTGTGCATGGCCATGTTGGCCGTGAAGCTGCCGTGCATGCCGAGCATGCCGAGGAACTGACGGTCAGTACCCGGGAAGCCACCCAGACCCATGAGCGTATTGGTAACCGGCAGGTTCAGCGATTTGGCGATTTCGGTCAGGGCTTCGGAGCCGCCACCCAAAATAACGCCGCCGCCGGCGTAAACGATCGGGCGTTTGGCAGCCAGCAGCATCTCGGCGGCCTTGCGGATCTGGCCGGAGTGGCCACGGACCGCCGGGCTGTAGGAGCGCAGCTTGACCTTCTTCGGGTAGACGTATTCGAACTTCTCGGCCGGGTTGGTCATATCTTTTGGAATGTCGACCACGACCGGGCCAGGACGGCCGGATTGCGCCAGGTAGAAGGCTTTTTTCAGAACTTCTGGGATCTCGGTGGCGTTTTTGATCATGAAGCTGTGCTTCACGATCGGCCGCGAGATGCCAATCATGTCGGTTTCCTGGAAGGCATCCGTACCCACCATGGTGCTAGGCACCTGGCCGGACAGAATGACCATCGGAATCGAATCCATGTAGGCGGTGGCAATGCCGGTAATGGCATTGGTCGCACCCGGGCCGGAGGTTACCAGCACCACACCGGCCTTGCCGGTGGCACGGGCGTAGCCGTCCGCCATATGGGTCGCAGCCTGTTCGTGACGAACCAGGATGTGTTCGACTTCCGGTTCCTTGAACAGGGCATCGTAAACATGAAGAAGAGCACCGCCAGGGTACCCGTAGATGTGCTTAACGCCTTCGTCACGCAAGAAGCGGACGACCATCTCAGCGCCAGATAAAAGCTCCACGTTGTTCACCTCTAAAACGCCAGAATACCGTCCCTAGTGGACGGGTCTTAATAGGTTTACTGCCAAGCAGAGCATGAGCGAACGTCAGCACTGACTGAGCAAGTATTGGGAGCGCCCCAGAGTGTTGCGGGGTTTTCCCACCCAGCGCGAGGTAACGCGTTGCGGGGTGTAACAGGTCGGCGCGGGTGTGCGCCTCATGATCTGCTTAGCGGGTCTGCTTCTGGCAGTCCCTCTACAGCGGAAGTTGGATTCTTGTGATTTGGCGGCTACAAGTCAAGAAAAATTATTGCCAATTTTTCCTCAAGATGAATTCCTGCCACCACTAAAAAGGATACCAGCAGCAGAATTAAGAAGATTTCCATAAAAAAGGGCCACAATCTGCGGCCCTTGAAGGAAAAAGAGAAGAAATCAGGCTCCAGAAGCGATCAATTGATCGAACTCTGCTAGCAGGCGCCGTAGCTCGCGACTCTGCTCCGGGCGATCGGTGAATACCGTTTCAGCCATCACCAGGATGCCCGAGGCATTGGGCAGCGGGTGGCCGAGCTCGATGATGATCTTCATGCGGGGCAGGAAGATCCATTGCAGCCACTGCTCCAGGGTCATCGTATCGACCGCAAAGGGCACAGTGCTTTCCAGCGCTTCATCGCTGGGCGGCTCATCGTCCCACCAGCCTTGCACCTTCAACTCACGCTCGATCAGCAGCAGGTGGTCGGCGATGTCCAGAATGCGTTGCTCGATCATCAGGAATTCACTCGGGCCTTCTGCCGCGCCAGCGCCGCACCGGCACTGTCACCTTGTTTTTCACGGCACTGGGCAATGGTGTTCCACAGTTCGGCCTGCAGGTCGGGGCGGCCATTGGCGTAGGTCAGGGCGCGGCGGGCCAACTGCTCGGCCTGCGCTGCATCGCCCTGCGACAAACGCACCTGGGCCAGGCGGAACAGCACCTGCGGCTCGCGCGGGGCGATACGCTGGGCACGCTCCAGGCTTGACGAGGCACCGTTGAAATCACCACTGACCTGCTGTTGCTGGGCAGTCGTCAACAGCGCCAGTACAGGCCCATCAAGCTGCTCGTCGGCCGACAGGCCGCCAGATGCGGCACCGCTGCGCGGGATGCCGGTCGGCGCGCTGCTGGCTTTCGGCGTGCTGTTCATCGAGGCGATATCGAACGGCTCGTCGGCGATCGGGTTAGGGTTGGTGGTCATCGGCCCGGTCGAAATCGGGCCCGGGGTAATCGGTGCGGTGCTGATCGGCGCCGCGCCATTACCGGCCGGGAACGTCTGGATGCTCGAGGCACCGGCGCCCTGCGGGATCATCACCGTCACGCCCGAGTCCTCAGGCAGCGACTGCGCTTGTGAGGTGCCGCTGTTCATGCCAGCCGCCGAGCGGTTGGCCGTTACGCGTTCACTGTTGGACACGCGGGTGCTCGAGTCGACCACCGGGATATTGCCACGCTGGACGCTGGAGCAACCCTGGAGCACAACCAACGCCGTCAAGGCAGGAAACAGCCACTTATTCACTTCACACCTCATCAATGCAGCTCGTGCTTAATTCATCCAGCCTTTGACCCAGTCCATGACCGATTCTGCCGGATTCTGCTCACCGCCACAGGCTGCGCCGGCGGGCGGTTCGCTTCCGCGAATATACGGCATCTGCACGGCTCCCGGACAGCTACCGTCAGAGCCTTGGCCGCTGTACGGGTCGATCCAGGCTTGCACGACGTTGTCCGGTTGCGGCATGTCCAGCGGCAGCGGGTCGGCCTTCTTCATGAAGCTGGTCCAGACCTGCAGGGCGCCGGTGGCACCGGTGAACGGTGTTTTGCCGTTATCGTCGCGGCCCATCCACACCACAGCCAGCAGGTCCTGGCTGAAGCCGGAGAACCAGCTGTCGCGCGAGTCGTTACTGGTGCCGGTCTTGCCGGCCAGGGTCAGCGAACGCGGCAGCACGTTGTACACCGAACGACCGGTACCTTCACGCATCACCCGCTGCATGGCGTTCTGCACCAGGTAGATGGAACCTGGGTCGAAGGTCTGCTGGATCTGGAACGGGTAGCGTTTTAGCGGCTCACCCTCGGCGGTCAACACGCTGCGGATACCGCGCATCGGCGTGTTGAAGCCACCATTGGCAATGGTCTGGTACATGGTCGCGACCTGCATCGGCGACATGCCACCTGCCCCCAGCAGCATCGCCGGGAAGGCTGGCCAGTCGACATTCACCCCCAGCCGACCGATGGTCTTGATCACGTTGGGCACGCCCACTTCCAGGCCGAGCTTGGCGGTCGACAGGTTGTAGGAATTGGCCAGGCCCTGATACAGATAAATGGTGCCATGCGGACGACGGTCGTAGTTCTGCGGACGCCAGATCTGGCCGTTGGCGCCTTTGACCGAGAATGGCTCGTCCTGCACCCAACTGGTCAGGGTGTACTTGCTCGGCTGCTCCAGCGCGGTCAGGTACACCGCCGGCTTGACCAGCGAGCCAATCGGCCGCACCGCGTCGATGGCGCGGTTGAAGCCGGCAAAGCCCGACTGGCGGCTGCCGATCAGCGCCTGCACTTCGCCGGTTTCCGGGTTGGTCACGACCATCGCCGACTCGACCTCGTCAGCGCCCTTGCGCCCGGCCAGGCGCTTGAACGTCTCGTTCATGGAGGTTTCGGCCTTCATCTGCAGGATCGGGTCGAAACTGGTGAAGATACGCAGGCCTTCTTCGGTCAAGTCTTCGTCACGGTAGTCTTGGCGCAACTGGCGTTTGACCAGGTCGAGGAAGGCGGGGAACGAGCTGTCCGCCAGGCTGCCGCGCTTGGTCACACCCAATGGCATCTTCTTTGCCGCCTCGATCACGTCCTTGCTCGCCACGCCCTGCTCGGCCAGCAGGTCGAGTACCAGGTTACGGCGGGCCAGGGCGCGGTCAGGATAACGCCGCGGGTTGTAGTAGGACGGCCCCTTGACCATGCCCACCAGCAAGGCGATCTGGTGCAGCTTGAGCTCCGACAGCGGCTGGCTGAAGAAGAACTGGCTGGCCAGGCCGAAGCCATGCACCGCGCGTTGGCCGTCCTGGCCGACGAACACCTCGTTGAGGTAGGCCTCGAGGATTTCACGCTTGTCGTAATGCAGCTCCAGCAGCACGGCCATCATGGCCTCGGTCAGCTTGCGGCTGAGGCTGCGCTCGCTGGTGAGGTAGAAGTTCTTCACCAACTGCTGGGTCAGGGTACTGCCGCCTTGGCGCATGGAGCCGGCCGAGGTGTTGACCCATACGGCACGGGCGATGGACTTGGGCGACACGCCAAAGTGGCTATAGAAGTCGCGGTCTTCGGTCGCGACCAGGGTTTCGAGCAGGTACGGTGGCACCTGATCGATTTTGATCAGGATCCGGTCCTCGAGGTTTTTCGGGTAGATACCGCCGATCATCAGCGGCTCCAGGCGCACCACGTCGAGCTTGCCGCCGTTGGCACCGGCCAGCCCAGCCACGTAATCGCCAGAGAAGCGCACGCGGACGAACTGCGCGGGCTCCATCCCCTCGTAGAACTGGAAGCCACGGGTGTTGAGGTCGACGGTATTACCGTTGACCGCGGCCGCACCCGGGCCGTTGGCCGCGCTTTCACGGCGATAGCCCAGAGCATCGAGTTCGGTGAGGAAGTCGTTCTTGCTCAGCTTCTGGCCGACGAACAGCTCCAGTGGCCGAGCGTATACCTTGGCCGGGATGGTCCAACGCTTGCCAGAGAACTTCTCTTGGACGACAGCATCGAGGTAAACCGCGAAGCCGGCGAGGATCACCAGGCCGACGAGGCTGAGCTTCAAAGCCCAGCCCAGCCAGGCGCGAGAGCGGCCGGTCGGGCGTTTCTGAGGGGTACGAGCGTTTCGAGTTCGAGTCATGGCGGCGGATTATACGCACTTTGTAAAGGCTGGGCAGGCGCCCTCGGCGGTATGCAGGGACGGCACCATTGACCATAATGGCGCATTCGAATTCCCTGCCCCCGGAAGGATTTCCCGTGAGCCAAGCTCTTATCACTGCGTTGCAGAACCCAGCCCTCTACCCTCACCCCGTGGATGGGTTCCAACTCATCGAGACGCATATCTCCTGGGTCCTGCTCACTGGCGAGTACGCCTACAAGGTCAAGAAACCGATGAACTTCGGCTTCCTCGACTTCACCCAGTTGGATCAACGCGAGCATTTCTGTAACGAAGAATTGCGCCTGAACCAGCGCCTGACCGACGGCCTGTACCTCGACGTGTTGCCGATCACCGGGAGCGCCGAAGCGCCGCAGATCGGCGGTGAGGGTGTAGCAATCGAATACGCCCTGAAAATGCGCCAGTTCCCTCAGGGGCAGATGCTCAGCACCCTGCAAGCCAACGGCGAGCTCAACGCCGAGCACATCGACCAGATGGCCCGGCAGATCGCCGAATTCCATCTGCAGACCCCCAAGGTCCCGGCAGCGCAACCTTACGGCTCGCCTGAAAGCGTGATGTCCCCGGTCGAGCAGAACTTCGAGCAGATCCGTCCGTTCCTCAGCGACAAGGCCGACCTGCTGCAACTGGACAACCTCCAGGCATGGGCACGCAGCAGTTTCGAGCGCCTCAAAGGCCTGTTCGAAGCGCGCAAGGCCAACGGTTTCACCCGCGAATGCCACGGTGACATTCACCTGGGCAACGCCACCCTGATCGACGGCAAGGTGGTGATCTTCGACTGCATCGAGTTCAACGAGCCGTTCCGCATGACCGATGTCTGGGCCGATACCGGCTTCCTGGCCATGGACCTGGAAGACCGCGGCCTGAAGTGCCTGGCGCACCGCTTCGTCAGCCAGTACCTGGAACTGACTGGCGACTACGAGGGCCTGGAAGTGCTCAACTTCTACAAGGCCTACCGCGCCCTGGTGCGCGCCAAGGTCGCCCTGTTCAGCATGCCCGCCAATGCCGATGGCGTGCAGCGCGCCACCACCCTGCGCACCTACCGCAACTATGCCAACCTGGCGGAAAGCTACAGCGCCATCCCTTCGCGCCTGCTGGCCATCACCCACGGCGTCTCGGCGGTGGGCAAGAGCCACGTGGCGATGCGCCTGGTCGAAGCCCTGGGCGCCGTGCGTGTGCGTTCGGACGTAGAGCGCAAGCGCCTGTTCGGCGAGCAGCAGGCAACGCTATCTGGGCAGCAGGATGCCGGCATCTATGACCAAGATGCCAGCGCCGCGACCTATCAGCGCCTGCACGATCTGGCCGGCACCATCCTGCGCGCCGGTTTCCCGGTGGTGCTCGATGCCACCTACCTGAAACATGCTCAACGCCAAGCGGCGGCAGAGGTCGCCAGCGCGACCGGCGTGCCGTTCCTGGTCCTCGACTGCCAAGCCCCGGAGGCGGTGATCGCCAGCTGGCTGGCGCAGCGCCAGGCAGAAAAAACCGACCCGTCGGACGCTACCCTGGAGGTGGTCAAGGCTCAGCAGGCCAGCCGTGAGCCGTTGGATGGCACAGAACTGCAGCACGCCACCCGTGTCGATACGCAGGAAAGCGCCAGCATGAACCAGGTGATCGACCAGATCCGCCAGCGCTTGCCGGGCCTGTAAGGTCAGCATTGCAGCTTATCGCCGGCAAGCCGGCTCCCACAGGAGCTCCACAAGCCTCAAGGGCAGTGGTGTCCCTGTGGGAGCTGGCTTGTCGGCGATAGGGCCGTAAAAGGCGGCTCCCCTCCCCAATCGTCGCACCCGATGGCAAAAGGCCGCGCATTTTCCAACCCCCGCTACACTCCTCTCTGACCTGCTCGCGATTTATCCCCCAAGACCCGTTCAGCCATCGCAAGGAGGCTCGATGAACGATGAATTGCAGCATCTGAAGAATCTTGGCAAGACTTCTGCGCAGTGGTTGCATGCGGCCGGCATCCACAGCGCGTCGGATTTGCGCCGGCTCGGTGCGGTGGGTGCGTATCAAGCTGTGAAAACGCGAGGGTTCCGGGCCTCCAAAGTGCTGTTGTACGCCATTGAAGGCGCCTTGCTCGACATGCACTGGAACGATTTGCCGACCGAACGCAAGGAAGCGCTCAATCAACAGCTGGACGCGAAGAACCCTGTGCAAAAAAATGCGAAATAAACCGACGAAGGGGATTGACTCCGAAATGAGAATCGTTATGATTATCACAACTGGTCGCGAGACTGGTTGGATAAACTGAAAGCCCCTGGTTCGGACTCTCAGATTATCTCCTCATCAGGCTAATCACGGTTATTGACCCGGCTCTTTGCCGGGTCTTTTTTTGCCTGACGGTTTTGCACCGCATGCGGGTGACAACGCGTTACTTGCGCAGTTGAGCGCAATAATCCTGCTCAGGCGTCGCTGCCGTGTACCACACGTAATCGGCCATGCCCGCCTCGGCTTCCTCGCCGACCTCGGCCAACAATACGACCACGCTACGGCCCTGCGCGCCCAGGTCAGCCAAGTGCAACGGTACACCCAGGTCCTTGCGCACGTGGTATGCGCCAGCCAATAGCAGGGCTGGCTGCGGCGCCTTCAGCAACTGCTCTGCCATTTGCCGGTCGCGCTGCTGTTGAACGGCAAGCATGGCCGGCAACTGGCTTTCCGGCAGCAAGCCGCAGTGCCCGGCACGCACCTGTTCAAGCAACGCGGCCTTGACCCTAGGCGCATTGGACTGTGCGCCCGGTAACGAAGCCGGGTGCCGGTAGGCGTGGCGCATTTGCCCAGGTGAAAGGTTGGCGGCCAGCAGCGGGATGCCGTGCTGCAAGGCCTGCGTGACCAACGGGCCGTACAACTGCCAGTCCCAGCCTTCTTCCCACGCTAACGCCTTGGGCAAGTCCGCGGGCAACTGTGGCTGTGTTTCAAGTTTGTCGACCAGCGGCTGCTGCTCAGGCTGCAGCATCTCCATCAACAGGCTGCCCTGAGCGCGCCGGCCCTGCAGGGCCTGCAACAACCACAGCTGCAATGCGTGATGGTCGGGGTTGTCGTGCTTCTCCCCTACCAGCACACGCGGGGCATCGGCCAGCTGCGTGACCAGTTGTTCCGGGCTGATGAGCTGGCCGCTGGCCAGATCCTTGATGTGCCCCAACTGCGCGTGTTCGCGCCCTTCAGTACTCTGCCAGCCAGGTAACGGCGGTAGGCTGGCCTGGCACCCGCCCAGCGCCAGCACCAGGTACAGCGCTAAACCGGACAGCAGTGGATGGCGCATCGGCAATGCCTCCTAGCGGGTGATGATCAGCGGGTGGCCACGCTCCGGGTGAGCCTGTACCAGCACATCGATACCGAACACCGCCTTCAATGCCCCAGGCGTCAGCACTTCGTCGGGGGAGGCCAAGGCATGGCAGCGGCCCCGCTCAAGCAACAGGATACGGTCACAGTAGCGTGCCGCCAGGTTCAGGTCATGCAGGATCACCAGCACCGCAGCGCCTCGATCGGCAAAGCGCCGCACCGCTTGCAGGGTCGTGTGCTGATGCAGTGGGTCGAGCATCGACGTCGGCTCATCAAGCAACAGCGTAGTACCCTGCTCACCTGGCCACAGCTGGGCCAGCACGCGCGCCAGGTGCACCCGCTGCCGCTCACCGCCCGACAGCGCCAGGTAGCTGCGCCCCTGCAGGTGCCAGGCATCCGCGGCACGCAAGGCTGCTTCGACGATCTCGGCGTCGCGCACCTGGCCACTGCCATGCGGCATCCGCCCCATGCCCACCACCTCCTCGACCCTGAACGAGAAGCCCAGGCTGGACACTTGCGGCAACACCGCCAGGCGCCTGGCCCGCTCCTGCCCAGCCCAATCGGCCAACGGCCGGCCCTGCAAGGTCACATGCCCCTGGTCGGGCGCCAGCTCGCCACACAGCACCCCCAGCAAGCTGCTCTTGCCCGCGCCGTTGGGGCCGAGCACGCCCACCACCTGCCCCGGGGTCAATTGCAGGTGGATGTCGTGGAGTACCTCGTTGCTTCCCCGCCGCAGGTGCAGGCCCTCGACTTGCAACATCAGCTGCGCCCTCGAATCAGCAGAAATAGGAAAAACGGCGCACCGATAAACGCAGTGACAATGCCGATCGGCAGTTCGGCTGGCGCCAGCACCAGCCGGGCCGCCAGGTCGGCGAACAGCATCAGTACGCCGCCCGCCAACAGCGAGGCCGGCAACACCACACGGTGATCAGGCCCTGCCAGCAAGCGCACCAGGTGCGGCACCACCAGCCCGATGAAGCCGATCAGCCCCGCCGCCGCCACTGCCGCGCCGACACCCAGCGCGGTACAGAACACCAATTCGCGCTTGAGCCGCTCCACCTCAATACCCAGGTGACGCGCCTCCGACTCCCCCAACAGCAAGGCATTCAGCGCCCGCGCCCGCCGCGGCAACCAAAGCGCGACGCCGGTAGCCACCATCAACAGCGGCCACAGCCGCTCGTAACTGGCACCGTTGAGGCTGCCCAGGTTCCAGAACGTCAGGGTGCGCAAGGTGGCGTCATCGGCCAGGTAGGAGAACAGCCCCACCGCCGCGCCGCCCAGGGCGGTCATGGCCACGCCGGCCAACAGCATCGTGGCGACATTGGTCTGGCCATCGCGCCGCCCCAGGCGATAGACCAGCGCGGTCACCCCAAGCCCGCCAATGAAGGCGCACAGCGACAGCAGATAAGGCGCCAGCACCTCCGGCATTCCGCCAAACCAGCTGCCGCCGACAATGGCCACTGCAGCGCCCATGGCCGCCCCGGCGGCGACGCCTACCAACCCTGGGTCGGCCAACGGGTTGCGGAACAGCCCCTGCATGGCCACGCCGGACAGCGCCAGCACCGCCCCCACCGCCAGCCCCAGCAAGGTGCGCGGCAGGCGAATCTGGCCGAGGATCATTTCTGCCTGCTGCAGGCCATCACCGGCGATCGGCAGCCCCAACAAGCGCAGCCCAGCGCGCAAGGTATCGAACAGTGGCAGGCTGACCGGCCCCAGGGCCAGGGACAGCCACACCGCCAACAGGCACAGCAAGCTCAGGCAGATGATCAATGTGCGTGGCTGAACGCGTTGTCTCATTGAGCGAAACTGCCCTTGGCTGCCGGGTAGAAGGTGGCAGCCAGCGAGCGCAGGGTCGCTGGCAGGCGTGGCCCCAGGCCGCCAACCAGCAATGTCGGGTCAAGCGACACCAGGCGCTGTTCACGCACGGCGCGGGAGGCCGCCAGCGCCGGGTTTTCCTTCAGCAGCGCTTGCAGGGCCTGCTCGTCGGCCAACGCACGGTCGGAGAACACCACTACATCCGGGTCCAGCGCCGCCAGTGCCTCATTGGAGAAGTTCTTGTAGCCCTGATGCTCGGCCAGGTTGTGCGCTCCGGCCTGGCGTAGCAGCCAATCACCGGCAGTGCCTTGCCCAGCAATCAGCGGCTTGGCACCGGCATGGCCTACCAGCAGCAACACCCCGGGCGCCTTCTGGCCTGCCTGGGCGTGTTTGACCTGAGCCTGCAACGCGTCCAACTGCTGACGATAGCCCGCCGCCAACGCGGTGGCTTGTGGCTCGGCACCCAGCAACTGGCCCAGGTGCTTGAGGTTCTGATCGACCGCATCAAGTTCGGCCTTGCTGGAGAACAACTCTACCCGCACACCCGCCTTGCGAATCTGCGCCAACACCGGCGGCGGGCCCATTTCTTCGGTGCCCACCAACACGTCTGGGCGCAGGCTGAGAATACCTTCGGCAGACAACTGGCGCTGATAGCCGACGCTCGGCAGCGCCTTCAGCGATGCGGGGTGCTGGCTGGTGGTATCGACGCCGACCAGGCGTGATTCGCCGCCCAGCGCAGTGACCCACTCGCTCAGCGCACCACCGGCACTGACCCATCGCTGCGGCAGTTCGGCAGCCAGGGCTTGGGTGGACAGCACAAGGCCTGCGCACAGGGCGATCAGGGCAGCGGGACGGCGCATCATCGGATTTCCTTCTGAAGGCGGGCCGCGCGCCTTGTGGCGGGCGGCGGAACTGCGCACCATAGACAGCCGGGCGCATCGAATGCGGGCAATTTGATAATTATTCGCATTGAAGCGTCAAGCCATCACGTGTTTCACGAGTCGTCCTTGCCATGCACTTCCTTTGTACCTCCAGCTCATTGGCCGAGGGCCACAGCCGCGCCTTCAGCGTAGACGGCGTCGACCTGTTCGGCGTGCGCCGCCAGGGCCAGGTGTACCTCTATCGCAACCGCTGCCCACATCGCAGCATTCCACTGAACTGGGCTGCAGATGCCTTTCTCGATGACAGCGCCAGCCTGATTCACTGCGCCCATCATGGCGCTTTGTTCCTGATAGAAAGCGGCGAATGCGTGGCCGGGCCGTGCGAGGGCGACAGCCTGCAGGCCCTGGGCTGCCATGAAGACAGCCAGGGCATCTGGCTCAAGGGTTGAGCAGTACCGGCAAGGGGCGGTCGATGACGATGCGTTCGGCATCCAGGTAGGTGCCGTACGCCAGCACTTGCACACCTTCAGCCACGGCGGCGCGCAAGGCCTGGGCGTAGCCCGCGTCGATTTCCTCGGCCGGGCGCACGGCGTCGACGCCAGTCAGGTTCACGCAGTACAACTGCACCGCACGCACACCTTGACGAGCCAGCGTCGCCAGCTCACGCAGGTGCTTGGCACCGCGCTGGGTAACAGCGTCGGGGAAGGCCGCGACGGCGGTGTCGGGGTAGCCCAGGGTCACGCTCTTGACTTCGACATAGGCCGGGCCGGTGTCGAACTCCAGGCGAAAGTCGATGCGGCTGCCCTCTTCGCCATACGCCACTTCACGCCTGAGCGCCGTGAAACCGGCCAGCTCGCTGATAACCCCGGCACGCAGCGCCTCTTCAACCAATGCGTTGGCGCGCCCGGTGTTCACGCAGGCCAGGCGGCCTTGGGGTGTTTCACTGATCTCCCAGGTGCCTGGCAGCTTGCGCTTGGGGTCGTTGGAGCGGCTGAACCACACCTGCCCGCCTTCGCGCATGCAATTGAGCATGGACCCGGTGTTCGGGCAATGGATGGTCATTTGCTCGCCATTGGCCAGCTCGATGTCCGCCAAAAACCGTTTGTAGCGCCGCAGTAGGCGCCCCTGCTCGAGTGGAGGAAAAAACGCCATCAGCCTTGCCAGCTCCGTAGGCCGCGGGCAATACGCTGCACGGCCTGTTCCAGGCGCGGCAGGCTCTGGGTGTAGGCAAAACGCACATGATGCCCCGCCAGGTGGCGGCCAAAATCCAGGCCGGGGGTAAAGGCCACGTGCTCGGTTTCAAGGAAGTGCCGGCAGAACGCAAAGGCATCGCCGCCGAAGGCGCTGATGTCGGCGTACAAGTAGAAAGCCCCCTCGGGCTCGACGGCGATGCCAAAGCCCAGCTCGCGCAGGGCTGGCAACAGGTAGTCGCGGCGACGGGCGAATTCGGCGCGGCGCTCTTCCAGAATCGCCAGGGTTTGCGGCTGGAAGCACGCCAGCGCAGCATGCTGGGCCATGCTGGGGGCGCTGATGTACAGGTTCTGTGCAAGCTTTTCCAGGTCTGCCACCGCGCCGGGCGGCGCCACCAGCCAGCCCAGGCGCCAGCCGGTCATGCCGAAATACTTCGAAAAACTATTCAGGACAAACGCCCCATCGTCCACTTCCAGCACGCTGGGCGCGTCCATACCGTAGGTCAGCCCGTGGTAAATCTCGTCCACCACCAGGTGGCCATGGCGTTCACGGGTAGCGCGCGACAGGCTGGCCAGCTCGTCACGGTTCAGCACCGTGCCGGTCGGGTTGGCTGGCGAGGCGACCAGGGCCCCGACCGTGTCTTTGTCCCAATAGCGGTCAACCAGGTCGGCGGTGAGTTGGTAGTTGACCTCGGGGCCCACCGGCACCAGCTGCGCGCCGCCTTCGACCAGGCGCAGGAAGTGGCGATTGCAGGGGTAGCCCGGGTCGGCCAGCAGCCAGTGCTTGCCTGGGTCTACCAGCAGGCTGCTGGCCAACAACAGTGCGCCAGAACCGCCCGGCGTGATCAGAATGCGCTCAGGATCGACACTGACGCCGTACCGCTGCCCATAGAAGCCGGCGATCGCCTCGCGCAGCGCCGGCAGGCCACGGGCGGCGGTATAGCGGGTGTGGCCCGCGGCCAATGCGGCCTGGCCGGCCTCGACGATCGGCGCGGCCGTGGTGAAGTCCGGTTCGCCGATTTCCAGGTGGATCACATCATGGCCGGCCGCCTGCAGCTCATTGGCCCGCGCCAGCAACGCCATGACGTGAAAGGGTTCGATGGCGCGGCTGCGCGCACTGTAAGGGTGGGCCATGACCTTCTCTCAATTGGGTCTAAACTGGAGATTCTACCTCTGCACGCTACCGAACGTGTGGCTCGCGCCGCTGTCAATTAGCAGGATCGGGCGGGGTAGCGCACCCCCGATCTATCTGGTAAGTTCGGCGGCTCGCAGTCGCAGGGCCGGCGGGTGCCGGAGATGGAGCATCCTGCGCATTGGATCAGATGAGTGAGAGGCGGTCTATTCATGTCCACCGTAGAAAAGCAAAAAACCAGTCAGTCCATGTACGGTGTAGAGCCCTATAAAGAAAGCAAGGGCGAGGAGTACATGGGGGAGCCCATGCGCAAGCATTTCACCAAACTTCTGGGTGCCTGGAAGCTTGAGTTGATGACGAGCGTGGATCAGACCGTGACCCACATGAAGGACGAAGCGGCCAACTTCCCAGACCCGGCCGACCGTGCCAGCCAGGAAGAAGAATTCGCCCTGGAGCTGCGTAACCGCGATCGCGAGCGCAAGCTGATCAAGAAGATCGACAAGACCCTGCAGAAGATCCAGGACGAAGAGTACGGCTGGTGTGAGTCCTGCGGCATCGAGATCGGCCTGCGTCGCCTCGAAGCCCGCCCAACCGCCGACCTGTGCTTCGACTGCAAGGAAATCGCGGAGAAAAAGGAAAAAACAGTCGGCAAAGGCTGATCCTTTTCCTACCCAAACGGGGCGCATCTTGCGCCCCGTTTCATTTTCAGACGCACGACCGCCATGAACGACTCCAGCTACATCGGGCGCTTCGCCCCTACCCCCAGCGGCTTTTTGCATTTCGGCTCGCTGGTCGCCGCCCTCGCCTCCTGGCTCGACGCACGCGCCGTCAACGGCCGTTGGCTGCTGCGCATGGAAGACACCGACCCGCCCCGGGAAATGCCCGGCGCCCGCGACGCTATCTTGCAGACCCTGGAGCGTTACGGCCTGGAGTGGGATGGCGAGGTGGTGTTCCAGAGCCAGCGCCATGAGGCTTATGCAGCAGTGGTCGACCGCCTGTTCAACATGGGCCTGGCCTACGCTTGCACCTGCTCGCGCAAACAGCTGGAAGGGCACAACGGCATTTACCCAGGCTTGTGCCGCAACGCCGGGCATGCACGCGAGGGCGCGGCGATCCGTCTGCGGGTGCCAGAGTTGATCTACCGGTTCACCGACCGGGTCCAGGGTGAATTCCAGCAACACCTGGGGCGCGAGGTGGGTGATTTCGTCATCCAGCGCCGTGACGGGCTGTATGCGTATCAGCTGGCGGTGGTGCTGGATGATGCCTGGCAAGGGGTTACCGATATCGTGCGCGGGGCCGACCTGCTCGACAACACACCGCGCCAGCTGTACCTGCAAGAGCTACTGGGGTTCTCACAGCCGCGTTACCTGCATATTCCGCTGATCGTGCAGCCAGATGGGCACAAGCTGGGCAAGTCGTACCGCTCGCCGCCCTTACAGGCGGAGCATGCTACCCCCCTGCTGTTGCGGGCATTGCGGGCGCTGGGGCAAGAAGCAAACCCCGATTTGCTGCTGGCAACGCCGGCTGAAGTGTTGGCGGTAGCTCGCAAGCAGTGGCGGCCTGAGGCGATTGCGCAGCGGACTACCGTGCCAGAGGCTGATTTGCACTGAGCCCTCAACGGCCTCTTCACGGGCAAGCCCGCGAAGAGGCCCGCACAGGCAACCTACCGCTCAAAAACAAAAGCCCAATAATTTCAAACCCTTGGCTAACCCTACCGATTCCCGCTAGCATCCCCCCACTCTTTTGCGCCAATAATAAGTCCAAGCCCGCAGCGCCCAACCATCGAGGCCAGCATGTACATCTATCGTTTGGTCCTGCTTCTGGTCGTGGGGATCTACCTGTTCTCCCCGGCCATCATGGACTGGTGGATCGAACCGACCGGAGCCTGGTACCGCCCCTACCTGCTCTGGCTGATCCTGATCGTCGTCACCTTCATCCTGCAGAGCCAACGAGATGCCGATGAGCTTTAGCCTGACCCAGATGATCCTGATCAGCGCCGCGTACCTCATGGTGCTGTTCGGCGTGGCCTGGATCAGCGAGCGTGGGCTGATACCCCGCTCGATCATTCGCCACCCGCTGACCTACACCCTGTCGCTGGGCGTGTATGCCAGTGCCTGGGCCTTTTATGGCTCGGTCGGCCTGGCCTACCAGTACGGCTATGGCTTCCTGGCCTGCTACCTGGGGGTGTCCGGGGCCTTCCTGCTGGCGCCGGTGCTGCTTTACCCGATCCTCAAGATCACCCGCACCTATCAGCTGTCGTCCCTGGCCGACCTGCTGGCGTTCCGTTTCCGCAGCACTTGGGCCGGCGCGCTGACCACCCTGATCATGTTGATCGGGGTGCTGCCGTTGCTGGCCCTGCAGATCCAGGCGGTGGCCGACTCGATCAGCATCCTGACCGGCGAGCCGGTCAAGGCCAGGGTGGCATTCGCCTTCTGTGCGCTGATCATTCTGTTCACCATTTTCTTCGGCTCGCGGCACATCGCCACGCGCGAGAAGCATGAAGGGCTGGTGTTCGCCATTGCCTTCGAATCGGTGATCAAGCTGCTGGCGCTGGGCGGCATCGGCCTGTACGCCTTGTACGGTGTGTTTGGCGGCCCGCATGGGCTGGAAGTGTGGCTGCTGCAGAACCAGACAGCCCTGGCGGCGCTGCACACACCGCTGCAGGAAGGGCCATGGCGCACCCTGCTGCTGGTGTTCTTCGCCTCGGCCATCGTCATGCCGCACATGTACCACATGGCCTTCACCGAAAACCTCAACCCACGCTCGCTGGTCAGCGCCAGCTGGGGCCTGCCGCTGTTCCTGCTGCTGATGAGCCTGGCCGTGCCGCTGGTGCTGTGGGCCGGCCTGCGCCTGGGCGCCAGCACCAACCCCGAATACTTCACGCTGGGGCTGGGCATCGCTGCCAATAACAAAGCGCTGGCGCTGCTGGCTTATATCGGCGGGTTGTCTGCGGCCAGCGGGTTGATCATCGTCACCACCCTGGCGCTGTCAGGCATGGCCCTCAACCACCTGGTGCTGCCGCTGTACCAGCCGCCGGCCGAAGGCAACATCTACCGCTGGCTGAAATGGACCCGCCGCGCGCTGATCGTCGCCATCATCACCGCCGGCTTCATGTTCTACCTGACCCAGAACAACCACCAGAGCCTGGCCAACCTGGGCATCGTCGCCTTCGTCGCCACCTTGCAGTTCCTGCCGGGCGTGTTGTCGGTGCTGTACTGGCCTACCGCCAATCGCCGCGGTTTCATCGCGGGCCTGCTGGCCGGCACCCTGGTGTGGCTGGTGACCATGCTGCTGCCGCTGCTGGGCAACCTGCAGGGCTTCTACATTCCGTTGCTGGACATGATCTACGTCCTCGACGACACCAGCTGGCACATGGCGGCCATCGCCTCGCTGGCGGCAAACGTCTTGCTGTTCACCCTGATTTCGCTGTTCACCAATGCCAGCAGTGAAGAAGCCAGCGCCGCCGAAGCGTGCGCGGTGGACAACGTGCGCCGCCCGCAGCGCCGCGAGCTGCACGCGGCCTCGCCACAGGAATTTGCCACCCAGCTGGCCAAGCCACTGGGCGCCAAGGCTGCGCAGAAAGAAGTCGAACAGGCCCTGCGCGACCTCTACCTGCCCTTCGACGAGCGCCGCCCCTATGCATTGCGCCGCCTGCGCGACCGCATCGAGGCCAACCTGTCGGGCCTGATGGGGCCGAGCGTGGCCCAGGACATGGTCGAGACCTTCCTGCCCTACAAATCCGGCAACGAAAACTATGTCACTGAAGACATCCACTTCATTGAAAGCCGCCTGGAAGACTATCACTCGCGCCTGACCGGCCTTGCCGCCGAACTCGACGCGCTGCGCCGCTACCACCGCCAGACCCTGCAGGAACTGCCCATGGGCGTCTGCTCCCTGGCCAAGGACCAAGAGATCCTGATGTGGAACAAGGCCATGGAAGAGCTGACCGGCATCGCCGCCAAGCACGTGGTCGGCTCGCGCCTGGTGACCATCGGCGAACCTTGGCGCGGCCTGCTGCAGGGCTTCATCGACGTGCCCGACGAACACCTGCACAAGCAACGCCTGGCCCTCGACGGGCAGCCTCGCTGGCTGAACCTGCACAAGGCCGCCATCGACGAGCCCTTGGCGCCGGGTAACAGTGGCCTGGTGCTGCTGGTCGAGGACCTGACCGAAACCCAGGCCCTGGAAGACAAGCTGGTGCACTCCGAGCGCCTGGCCAGCATTGGCCGCCTGGCGGCCGGCGTGGCCCACGAAATCGGCAACCCGATCACCGGCATCGCCTGCCTGGCGCAGAACCTGCGCGAGGAACGCGAGGGCGATGGCGAGATCACCGAGCTGTCGAGCCAGATTCTTGAACAGACCAAACGGGTGTCGCGCATCGTCCAGTCGTTGATGAGCTTCGCCCATGCCGGTGGCAGCCATCAGAACAGCGAAGAGCCGGTGTGCCTGGCCGAAGTGGCGCAGGATGCCATTGGGCTGCTGGCGCTGAACCGGCGCAATTTCGAAGTCCAGTTCTTCAACCTCTGCGACCCGGAACATTGGGCCGAAGGGGACCCGCAGCGCCTGGCCCAGGTGCTGATCAACCTGCTCTCCAACGCCCGCGACGCCTCACCGCCCGGCAGTGCCGTGCGTGTGCGCAGCTCCGTCTTCGAGCACACCGTCGACTTGATTGTCGAAGACGAAGGCAGCGGGATCCCGAAGAGCATCATGGACCGCCTGTTCGAGCCCTTCTTCACCACCAAAGACCCGGGCGAAGGAACCGGACTGGGGCTCGCTCTGGTCTATTCCATCGTGGAAGAGCATTATGGGCAAATCACCATCGACAGCCCTGCCGACATCGAACGGCAACGTGGCACCCGGATCCGCGTGACCCTGCCCCGGCATGTCGTAGCGACGTCCCCTGAAATTCGAGACCGTCGAGAGAATTGAATCAATGCCGCATATTCTGATCGTCGAAGACGAAACCATCATCCGCTCGGCCCTGCGTCGCCTGCTCGAGCGGAACCAGTACCAGGTCAGCGAAGCCGGCTCGGTGCAGGAAGCCCAGGAACGCTTCAGCATTGCCACCTTCGACCTGATCGTCAGCGACCTGCGCCTGCCGGGCGCGCCTGGCACCGAGCTGATCAAACTCGGCCAGGGCACACCGGTGCTGATCATGACCAGCTACGCCAGCCTGCGCTCGGCGGTGGACTCGATGAAAATGGGCGCGGTGGACTACATCGCCAAGCCCTTCGACCACGACGAGATGCTCCAGGCCGTGGCGCGCATCCTGCGCGACCGGCAAAACGCGCCTGCTGCCGCACCGGCGGCAGAACCGCGGGGCAACGGCAAGGCGGCAGCGGCCGACAAAGGCAATAGCGCGTCTGCCAATGGCGAGATCGGCATCATCGGCTCGTGCCCGCCCATGCAGGACATGTACAGCAAGATCCGCAAAGTCGCACCGACCGATTCCAATGTCCTGATCCAGGGCGAATCGGGTACCGGTAAAGAGCTGGTCGCCCGAGCCCTGCACAACCTGTCACGCCGGGCCAAGGCACCGATGATCTCGGTGAACTGCGCGGCCATCCCCGAGACCCTGATCGAGTCCGAGCTGTTTGGCCACGAAAAAGGTGCCTTCACCGGCGCCAGTGCAGGGCGCGCCGGGCTGGTCGAAGCGGCAGACGGCGGCACCTTGTTCCTCGACGAAATCGGCGAATTGCCCCTCGAAGCCCAGGCGCGCCTGCTGCGCGTGTTGCAGGAAGGCGAAATCCGCCGGGTAGGCTCGGTGCAGTCGCAGAAGGTCGATGTGCGCCTGATCGCAGCCACCCACCGCGACCTGAAGAACCTGGCCAAGGCTGGCCAGTTCCGTGAAGACCTTTATTACCGCCTGCACGTGATCGCCCTGAAGTTGCCTGCCCTGCGCGAGCGCGGCAGCGACGTCAACGAAATCGCCAGTGCCTTCCTGGCCCGCCAGAGCGCACGTATTGGCCGGGATGACCTGCATTTTTCCGCCGATGCCGAGCAAGCGATTCGTCATTACAGCTGGCCGGGTAACGTGCGCGAGCTGGAAAACGCCGTGGAGCGTGCGGTGATTCTGAGCGAGAGCGCAGAAATTTCCGCCGACCTGCTGGGCATCGACATCGAGCTGAGCGACCTGGAAGACGACGACATACTCGACAACGCCCTGGCCGTGGCCAGTGCGGGCAATGCCAGCCATGAGCCTACCGAGGACTTGTCGCTGGAGGATTACTTCCAGCACTTCGTGCTCGAGCACCAGGACCACATGACCGAGACCGAGCTTGCCCGCAAGCTTGGCGTCAGCCGCAAATGCCTGTGGGAACGCCGCCAGCGCCTGGGTATCCCGCGGCGCAAGAGCAACGCCACCAGCGAGTAAAAGATCGCGTGGCCAGGCGGGTCTTGCCTGCCTTGATATTTCTTTTTCGGCCTGCCGGCCTCTTCGCGGGTGAACCCGCTCCCACAAGGATCTCACTGCCCGCAAGGGCAATGCGGTACCTGTGGGAGCGGGTTCACCCGCGAAAGGGCCGGCAAAAAACGCAACGCACACCCCAGGTAACACATCAGTTCCCGCGAAAATCTGTTACCCAAGCTTTCAGGCGTAACAGTTCCCGAGGTGTACGGTAACGAAACCCCGCCATTTTCAGCCTGCAAAAATCCTGCGAAAACCTCCAAGCCCTTGATTTCATTGGGTTTCGAAAAGTTGGCACGGCACCTGCTATATGCTTAGTACAAAAACAATAACAAGCACTGCAACTCAGAATAAGAACAAGACGAAACGGCTCACGCACAATAAAAACAAGACGGCGGAGGCGCAGCTAACTGATTCTTTTGGAGAGGATGCGTGTTTGGGGCTTGCCCCACGACCAGGCAGAGAACAACAAAAACTGCACTAAAAAGCAGCGCCTGAACTGGTTGGATCGACAGATCAACGTGACATCAGCGGCCAAAGCAATCCGTTTGCTCTTTACCCCTGGATTAGGGGTCGTCCACAAGCTTTGCGATTTGTGGACAGGGCACTCAACAAAAACAAGAAGCCCAGCAAAAAAATAATAAGAGCACGCAACGACTTCTTGGGGAGCTTAGGCTCCCCTTGTCGTTTCTCCCTTCTGGCAGGCATCCTGCTACCCGCCTACACCATTCCTTGAGTAAATGCTAGAATCCCCGCCCATCATGCGGCCATTCTCCTATTCTTGGCCGAACATTCCTTCAAACAGTGCATCCCATGCTGAAGAAGCTGTTCCAGTCGTTCCGCCCTCCCGTACCGGGCCAGCACCACAGGCGCACCACGCCTGAGGTGATCAACAAGAGCCAACACTCGCTGCAACGCCACCAGTTCAGCCGCCACGCGGTGAACATCGTAGAGCGCCTGCAGAGTGCGGGCTACCAGGCTTACCTGGTCGGTGGCTGTGTCCGCGACCTGATGCTTGGCATCACCCCAAAAGACTTCGACGTCGCCACCAGCGCCACCCCTGAACAGGTCCGTGCCGAGTTCCGTAACGCGCGTATCATTGGTCGCCGCTTCAAGTTGGTCCACGTGCACTTCGGCCGTGAGATCATCGAAGTCGCCACCTTCCGCGCCCACCACTCGGAAGACGATCAAGGTGATACCCACCGTTCGTCGCACAATGCCAGTGGTCGCATCCTGCGTGACAACGTGTACGGCACCTTGGAAGAAGACGCGCAACGCCGCGACTTCACCATCAATGCCCTCTACTACGATCCGGTCAGCGAACGCATCCTCGATTACGCCAACGGCGTGCACGATGTGCGTAACCGCCTGCTGCGCCTGATCGGTGACCCGACCCATCGCTACCAGGAAGACCCGGTGCGCATGCTGCGTGCCGTGCGTTTCGCTGCCAAGCTCGACTTCGGCATCGAAAAGCACACGGTCCAGCCGATCCGCGAACTGGCCCCGATGCTGCGCGAAATCCCCCCGGCACGCCTGTTCGAGGAAAGCCTCAAGCTGTTCCTCTCCGGCCAAGGTGCGATGGCCTTCGAAATGCTGGTCGACCTGCAGCTGTTCGAGCCGTTGTTCCCGGCCAGCGCGCATGCCCTGGACGAGCGCCCCACCTACACCCACACCTTGATCAGCCAGGCGCTGAACAACACCGATCTGCGAGTGAAGCAGGGCAAACCGGTCACCCCGGCCTTCCTCTTCGCTGCGCTGCTCTGGCCCGCCCTGCCGGCCCGTGTGCTGCACCTGCAAAACCAAGGTGTGCCTCCGATCCCGGCCATGAACGGCGCGGCTCACGACCTGATCGCCGAACAGTGCGCACGCATTGCCATCCCGAAGCGTTTCACCCTGCCGATCCGCGAAATCTGGGACATGCAGGAACGCCTGCCACGCCGCAGCGGCAAACGTGCCGACCAGTTGCTCGACAACCCGCGCTTCCGTGCCGGTTACGACTTCCTGCTGCTGCGTGAAAGCGCGGGTGAAGAAACCGACGACCTCGGCCAATGGTGGACTGACTACCAGGATGCCAATGACAGCGAGCGCCGCGAGATGATTCGCGAGCTGGGCAGCCGTGACGAAGGCACCGGCGCTGGCCCACGCAAGCGCAAACGTAGCGCCAGCAAGCGTAAGCGTGGTGGCGAAGAGGCGTTCGAGTGACCACGCGCGCTTACATCGGCCTGGGCAGCAACCTGGACGAGCCTGCAGAACAACTGCAGAACGCTTTCCAGGCGCTCGACCAGGCCACCGGCACCCGCCTGGTGGCCACTTCGAGCCTGTTCACCAGTGACTCGCTGCTGCCTGGCCAGCCGCGCTACACCAATGCCGTGGCTGCGCTCGACACCTCGCTCGAGCCGCTGGCGCTGCTCGATGCCCTGCAGGCCATCGAAAATGACCAGGGCCGTGTGCGCAAAGAGCGTTGGGGCCCGCGCACGCTCGACCTGGATATCCTGCTGTTCGGCGACCACCT
Organism: Pseudomonas sp. B21-031; assembly: GCF_024748985.1. Lineage (NCBI taxonomy): Bacteria > Pseudomonadati > Pseudomonadota > Gammaproteobacteria > Pseudomonadales > Pseudomonadaceae > Pseudomonas > Pseudomonas sp. B21-031. The sequence continues at coordinate 5,168,921 of NZ_CP087181.1, forward strand.
GATCGACGTGCCGCGCCTGCAGGTGCCGCACTACCATATGCACGCCCGCGCCTTCGTGCTCTACCCATTGGCCGAACTGGTGCCCGCAGGCTTCTGCCTGCCCGATGGCCGCGACCTCGCCCAACTCATCAGCGCCTGCCCGTTCGTCGGCCTCGAGCGCCTGTAGTTCGGGCGCTGCAGACGGCGGTAACGCCAGTAACACCCTGATCGTAACAATGCGGTAACAGGGTGATTGACTTCCCCCACCTCGCTCACGACTATAGGCGTCCCGTGTGGCACCCAAGTGCCGCATACCCGTATTTAGGCCCGGACGGACCTGTGCCCGAACATCACGCGCGATGATGTGCCGCTCCGGAAGATGACTACACGCGTTGTATGCAGTCGTTTTAACAGCGCCTGAACGAGGATTTTCCTACATGCCTGAAGTAACCCTGACCACCCTGCATGGCCTGAAGGCCAAGGGTGAAAAAATCACCATGCTGACCTGCTACGACGCGACCTTCGCCAAGGTTGCCAGCCAGGCCGGTGTCGAAGTGTTGCTGGTGGGCGACTCGCTGGGGATGGTCCTGCAGGGCCATGACAGCACGCTGCCTGTCACCACCCAGGAAATGGCCTACCACACTGCCTGCGTCAAACGTGGTAACGATGGCGCGCTGATTCTTGCCGACCTGCCGTTCATGGCCCATGCCACCCCCGAACAGGCCTTTGCCAACTGCGCCACGCTGATGCAGGCCGGCGCACACATGATCAAGCTCGAAGGCGCTGCCTGGCTGGCGGAGACCATTCGCCTGCTGGCTGAACGTGGCGTGCCGGTGTGCGCGCACATGGGCCTGACCCCACAAACCGTCAATGTGCTGGGCGGTTACAAGGTGCAGGGCCGTCAGGAAGCCCAGGCGCGGCAGATGCGTGCCGACGCCATTGCCCTGGAACAGGCCGGCGCGGCCATGCTGCTGCTGGAGTGCGTACCGAGCGAACTGGCGGCGGAAATCACCCAGGCCGTGAGCATTCCGGTCATCGGCATTGGCGCCGGTAGCGCCACCGACGGCCAGGTGCTGGTCCTGCACGACATGCTCGGCCTGTCGCTGAGCGGCCGGGTGCCGAAGTTCGTGAAAAACTTCATGGTCGGCCAGCCGGACATCGAAAGCGCCCTCGCCGCCTACGTGACGGCGGTCAAGGACATAAGCTTCCCTGCCAGCGAACACGGGTTCAGCGCATGAACACAGTCAAGACTGTCCGCGAACTGCGCGCCGCCGTTGGCCGCGCGCGTGGCGAAGGCAAGCGCATCGCGTTCGTGCCGACCATGGGCAACCTGCACAGCGGCCATGCCGCGCTGGTGACCAAGGCCGCCCAGCGGGCCGACTTTGTCGTTGCCAGTATCTTCGTCAACCCGCTGCAGTTCGGCGCCAACGAAGACCTCGCCACCTACCCACGCACCCTGGCAGCCGACCAGGAACGCTTGCTCCAGGCCGGCTGCAACCTGCTGTTCGCGCCAACCGTCGAAGAGATGTACCCCGACGGCATGAGCGTGCAAACCCGGGTCAGCGTCCCCCACCTTTCCGAAGGCCTGTGCGGCGCCAGCCGGCCAGGGCATTTCGAGGGTGTGGCGACAGTGGTCAGCAAGCTGTTCAACATGGTCCAGCCAGACCTGGCCGTGTTCGGCGAAAAAGACTTCCAGCAGCTGGCGGTGATCCGCGCCATGGTGCGCGACCTGAACATGCCTATCCAGATCATCGGTGAGCCGACCGTGCGCGCCGACGATGGCCTGGCGCTGTCGTCACGCAATGGTTACCTCACCCCCGAGCAGCGTGTTACCGCACCTGCGCTGTACCGCACCCTGCAGCACATCGGGGCGGCCATTGGCCGTGGCCAGCGTGATTTTGCCGCGCTGGTGGCCGACGGCCAGGCGCAACTGACCGCCGCCGGGTTCCGCCCGGACTACCTGGAAGTGCGCCATGCCGTGAGCCTGCGCCCGGCCATGATCGATGATCGCGACCTGGTGGTGATTGCCGCCGCTTACCTGGGTAACACCCGCTTGATCGACAACCTGTACCTGCACGTGGAAGACAAGACCGCGTAAACCTTCGGGGGCTGCCTCGCGGCCCCTTCATAACCGCTCACGCCCCCATTCCCCCCGCGCCGCCAATGCCTATAATGACTGCCTGCAACTGACAGCCGTGGCCAATGTCCAAGGCCTCACAACGCACCAAGGAACCCTGAGCAATGGCGTATTACCGTACTCCCCATGATGTGACGGCCCTGCCCGCCTGGCAGGCGCTCCAGCAACACCGCGACGCCATGCAAGACTTCAGCATGCGTGAAGCCTTCGCCGCCGATGCCAAGCGTTTTGATCAGTTCTCCCTGAGCAGCTGCGGCCTGTTCCTCGACTACTCGAAAAACCTGATCACCGAGCAAAGCCGTGACCTGCTGGTGAACCTGGCCAATGAAGTCGGCCTGCAGGATGCGATCAAGTCGATGTTCAGCGGCGAGATCATCAACGCTTCCGAAGGCCGTCCGGTGCTGCACACCGCCCTGCGCCGCCCGGTGGGCGACAAGCTCAGCGTCAACGGCGTCAACGTGATGCCGGACGTGCACAAGGTGCTCAACCAGATCACCGAGCTGGTCGGGCGCATCCACGATGGCCTGTGGCGCGGTTACAGCGAAAAGCCGATCACCGACGTGGTCAACATCGGCATCGGCGGCTCGTTCCTCGGCCCGGAACTGGTCTCCGAAGCACTGCTGCCCTACGCACAACGCGGCGTACGCTGCCATTACCTGGCGAACATCGACGGCAGTGAGTTCCACGAACTGTCGGCCAACCTGCGCGCCGAAACCACCCTGTTCATTGTTTCGTCGAAGTCGTTCAACACCCTCGAAACACTGAAGAATGCCATGGCTGCGCGCACCTGGTACCTGGCCCAAGGCGGCTCGGAAGCAGAGCTGTATCGCCACTTCATCGCCGTTTCAAGCAACAAGGCCGCCGCGGTCGCCTTCGGTATCCGTGAAGAGAACATCTTCCCGATGTGGGACTGGGTGGGTGGGCGTTATTCGCTGTGGTCAGCCATCGGCCTGCCGATCGCCCTGGCCATCGGCACCGCCAACTTCAAGGAGCTGTTGTCTGGCGCCTACACCATGGACCAGCACTTCCAGACCGCGCCGTTCGACAAGAACATGCCGGTGCTGCTGGCCCTGCTGGGCGTCTGGTATGGCAACTTCTGGGGCGCCCGCAGCCACGCGATCCTGCCGTACGACCACTACCTGCGCAACATCACCAAGCACTTGCAACAGCTGGACATGGAGTCGAACGGCAAGAGCGTGCTGCAGGACGGCACGCCGGTGCATACCGAAACTGGCCCGGTGATCTGGGGTGGCGTGGGCTGTAACGGCCAGCACGCCTACCACCAGTTGCTGCACCAGGGTACCCACCTTATTCCTGCTGACTTCATCGTGCCGGTGGTGAGCTTCAACCCGGTGGCCGACCACCATCAGTGGCTGTACGCCAACTGCCTGTCGCAGAGCCAGGCGCTGATGCTCGGCAAAACCCGCGATGAAGCCGAGACCGAGTTGCGCGCCAAAGGCCTGAACGAAGCCGACATCGAGAAGCTGGCCCCGCACAAGGTGATCCCGGGCAACCGCCCGAGCAACACCCTGGTGGTCGAACGCATCAGCCCACGCCGCTTGGGAGCGCTGGTGGCGATGTATGAGCACAAGGTCTTCGTGCAGAGCGTGATCTGGGGCATCAACGCCTTCGACCAATGGGGTGTGGAGCTGGGCAAAGAGCTGGGCAAAGGTGTCTACCAGCGCCTTGTCGGCAGCCAGGAAGACAGCGCCGAAGATGGCTCTACCCAGGGCCTGATCAACTACTTCCGCGGCCGTCACCGCGGTTGATGACACAGGGGCCGCTCAGCGGCCCTTACCCCACAGAAACCCATCACGCCTTCTCATTCACGGCCTGGCACATACGGTTACATCTTGCTAAGGTGCGCCACTTCAACAAATCCGAGTATGAGAGGGATCTTATGGACAGGCTGAAGGCCACGATCTTTGGCAGCATGAAATCAGGCTATTACTTCCGTCAACTGGTGTTCGGCGCCATCATCGGCGCGATTTTCATCAGCGGCAAAGTCAACGCCTCGCCCGATCTGCCCGTTGGCGAAATCAGCATGGCGGTGATCAGCACGCTGCTGTATCCCTTCGCGCGCTTCGTTTACGAAAGCATCGTCGGCTTCATCATGGGCAACAACCTGTTCGTCGTGCCCGCGCTGCTTATGCTGCTGGTCAAGGTCATCACCATGTTCATGTGCTGGTTCTTGGCCATCTTCATCGCGCCAATCGGGCTCGGTTACATTTATTGGAAGGTCGGTCGCCCGTCCGCCAACTGACCCCCACAAAGGGCTCACCGTCATGGTGAGCCCTTTGTCTTTCTCATCCAGACGAACCCCGCCTGACTACACTTGTCCATCGAATAGCCGTTGCAGTCCATCGCCCCCGACAAGCGCAAGGACCACCCGCCATGTTCGATATCCGCGACTACCCCCAGGCCCTGGCCGTCAGCCAGTCCGCCGCCCTCACTGACGACGATTACCGCCGCCTCTACCGCCAATCGGTGGAAGACCCCGACACCTTCTGGGCCGAACAGGCCAAACGCCTGGACTGGATCAAACCCTGGTCGAGCGTACAACAGTGCGACCTGAAAACCGGCCAGGCACGCTGGTTCGACGGTGGCCAGTTGAACGTGAGCTACAACTGCATCGATCGCCATCTGGCCACGCGCGGTGAACAGACCGCCCTGCTCTGGGAGGGCGACGACCCGCAAGACGCCAAAGCCATCACCTACCGCGAACTGCACCGCCAGGTCTGCCGCTTGGCCAACGCCCTGAAGGCACGCGGCGTGAAAAAAGGCGACCGGGTGTGTATCTACATGCCGATGATTCCCGAGGCCGCCTTCGCCATGCTCGCCTGCACCCGGCTGGGCGCCGTGCACTCGGTGGTGTTCGGCGGCTTCTCGCCCGATGCCCTGCGTGACCGCATCCTCGATGCCGACTGCCGTACCGTGATCACCGCCGATGAAGGCATCCGCGGTGGCAAGCGTATTCCACTGAAGGTGAACGTCGACAAGGCCCTGGCCAATTGCCCGAATGTCAGCAGCGTATTCGTCGTCCGGCGGACGGGGGGTGATGTGGCCTGGAGCGAGGGCCGCGACCTCTGGTATCACCAGGTGACGGAACACGCTGGCGACGACTGCCCACCTGAACCGATGGCGGCCGAAGACCCACTGTTCATCCTCTACACCTCCGGCAGCACCGGCAAACCCAAGGGCGTCCTGCACACCACTGCCGGCTACCTGCTGCAGGCCACCATGACCTTCAAGGTGGTGTTCGATTACCGCGAGGGCGAAGTGTTCTGGTGCACCGCCGATGTAGGCTGGGTCACCGGCCACAGCTACATCGTCTATGGCCCGCTGGCCAATGGCGCGATTTCGCTGATGTTTGAAGGGGTACCCAATTACCCCGACACCTCGCGCTTCTGGCAGGTGGTCGACAAGCATCAGGTCAACATCTTCTACACCGCGCCAACGGCCTTGCGCGCCCTGATGCGCGAAGGCTCCGGGCCGCTCCAGAGCACCTCGCGCAAAAGCCTGCGCCTGCTCGGCAGCGTCGGCGAACCGATCAACCCGGAAGCGTGGGAATGGTACTTCGAGGAAGTCGGCCAGAAGCGTTGCCCGATCGTCGATACCTGGTGGCAGACCGAAACCGGCGGCATCATGCTCACGCCCCTGCCCAGCACGCAACGGCTCAAACCAGGCTGCGCGACCCAACCCATGTTCGGCGTACAGCCGGTGTTGCTGGACGAAAAAGGCACCCCCATTGAAGGCCCTGGGGCTGGCGTGCTGGCCATCAAAGCCAGCTGGCCCGGGCAGATTCGCAGCGTTTATGGTGACCACCAGCGCATGGTCGAAACCTACTTCAAACCCATGCCCGGCTACTACTTCACCGGCGACGGCGCACGCCGCGATGCCGACGGCGACTACTGGATCACCGGGCGCATCGACGACGTGATCAACGTCTCCGGCCACCGCATCGGCACCGCCGAAGTGGAAAGCGCGCTGGTGTTGCACGACAGCGTCGCCGAGGCCGCAGTGGTCGGCTACCCCCATGACCTCAAGGGCCAGGGCGTGTATGCCTTTGTCACTCCCATGAACGGCGTCGACCCAAGCGACGCGCTCAAGGCCGAACTGCTGGCCTTGGTCAGCAAGGAAATCGGCAGCTTCGCCAAACCGGAACTGATCCAGTGGGCACCGGCGCTGCCCAAAACCCGCTCGGGCAAGATCATGCGGCGTATACTGCGCAAAATCGCCTGCAACGAGCTGGAAAACCTGGGCGATACCTCAACCCTGGCCGACCCAAGTGTGGTTCAGGGCTTGATCGACAAACGCCTCAACCACTAGCTGGCGGCCCCTTTCATGGCCGCCCTGAACGACAGGTCGCCATGGAAGCCCTTCGCCGCCGCATCGAAACCCAGGTCATGAGCCTTACCGGGCTGGCCCTCGGCCAGCTCGACCTGGAGTCGCCCAAGGGCGACCCTGGGCTGTTTGGCCCGCAGAGCATCAGCTGGCAGGTGCACGGCGACTTCCCGAGCATGCTGGTCGGCGGTATCAGTGCCCTCATGCTGCAACTGCTGCACCCGCTGGCGTTGGCCGGCGTGTGGGACCATTCGAACTTTCGCCAAGACCTGCTCGGCCGCTTGCGTCGCACCAGCCAGTTCATCTCCGGCACCACCTTTGGCTCGACCCGCGATGCCGAATGGCTGATCGAAAAAGTCCGCACCATCCACCTGCAAGTCACCGGCACCGCCGCCGATGGCCGCCCGTATGCCGCCAGTGATCCTGGCTTGCTGACCTGGGTGCATGTGGCCGAAGTCAGCAGCTTTCTCGCGGCCCACCTGCGTTACCGCAACCCGCACCTGCCCCGTGCCGAGCAGGATGCCTACTACAACGAGATTGCCCTGATCGCCGAACGCCTGGGGGCGCGCGATGTGCCGCGCTCCTGTCAGCAGGTCGAGGACTACCTCAGGCACATGCGCCCGCAGTTGCAGTGCGATGCCCGCAGCCATGAGGTGGTCGACATTCTGCTTGCCGCCCCGGCGCCCAGCCGCCTGGCACAACCTGTCGGCAAGCTCATGCTGAACGCCGGCATCGACCTGTTGCCCGACTGGGCCCAGGCCATGCTCGGGCTGCAGCACGGGCCATTGCAGCGGCGCCTGATCCGCCTCGGCCTGCAACGCACTGCGCCGGTTTTGCGCTGGGCCATGCGCGATGGCTCGGCGCACCGGGCGAAACGGCGCATGGGCATTGAATGAGGCGAATCGGTCGCCTCAGCGGAACTGATTTAACCTGCCATACTCCAAGCACTCCTGCTTAGACAGACGAAGCGACACATGTACAAAGGATTGATTCGCGCCCTCGGCGCCATGGTGGCTCTCGTAGCCCTCTACAGCCTGCTCGGCTTCCTCATTCTTCCCGGTGTCGCACTGCGCATTGCCAATCAGCAATTGGCGCAATATGCCACCGTGCCTGCTCACCTGCAGCGCATCGAGCTCAACCCCTTCAGCCTCGAACTGACGCTGTGGGGCCTGCAAATTGGCGAACCTGGCAAGGAACAGGTCGGCTTCGAGCGGCTCTATGCCAACCTTGCGCTCGACAGCGTGTGGAATGGCGCCTTGCACCTGACGGCGGTAGAGCTCGACAAACCGCGCAGCGAAGTGCTGTTCGCCAAGGGCGGGCAGCTCAACCTGACCCAGTTGTTCAAGCTGCCCCCCAGCGAAGCCAAGCATGAGCAGCCGCCCAGCGACCCATTCCCGCTGCGCATCGGCAGCATCAAGCTCAAGGAAGGTTACCTGCACTTCCAGGACGAGCGCCCGAGCGAGCCGATCGAGTTCCTGTATGACAACATGAACCTGGAGCTGAAAAACCTCAGCACGCTCCCGGACGACAATGCCGACATGACCCTGGTAGCGAAGGGCCCCTACGGCGGGCAGATCGACTGGAGTGGCACCCTCAGCCTGTCGCCCATTGCTTCCGAAGGCACCCTGAAGGTCACCGACGGCAAGATGAAGGCGTTCTGGCCGTATGTGCGTGACGCCGTACCCCTGGTGCTGGAAGAAGGCGTCATCAGCCTCGATACCCACTACACCTTCAACCTGTCCAAAGAGACCGAGCTGCTGCTGGACAACACCTCGGTAAAAGTGGCGCCATTCGCCATCAAGGCACCGGATGGTCGCAAACTGGTTCGCCTGGCCAACCTGGAGGTCAGCGACACCACTATCGACCTGGCCAAGCAAAAAGTCATCGTCGGCAAGGTTCGCAGCGACAAGCTCGAAACCTGGGCCGCGTTGGAAAAAGACGGCCAGCTCGACTGGCAGAAGCTGTTCGCCAGCCAACCGGCCAAGGCCACGCCGAAAGAAAAAGCCGAGCCCGCCGCCGCCGAACCTACGCCAGCAGAAAAAGCCGCCCAAGCGCCGAGCAAGCCGTGGCAAGTGCTGCTCAAGGACGTCCAGCTGCGCAACTACAACGTGCACCTGGCAGACCGTAGCCAGAAAGAACCGGTGGCACTGGATGTCGGCCCGCTCAATGTCGATCTACAAGGCTTCGACAGCCTCAACCAGTCGCCTTTCACGCTCAAACTCGACACCGGTGTGGGCAAACAAGGCAAATTGCAGGCTGCCGGCCAAGTGAATCTGGCGCCTGTCTGGGCCAAGCTGGATGTCAGCACACGTGACATCGACCTGCGTGTGGCCCAGGCCTACATCAGCCCGTTCATTCTGCTGGAGCTTCGCAGCGGCATGCTTGCCAGCGACCTCAAGGTCGACCTGAAAAGCACCGAACCACTGGCCTTCAACGTCACCGGCAAGGCCCAGGTCAACCAGTTGCATACCCTCGACACGATCAAGAGCCGCGACTTCGTGAAATGGCAGCAGGTGAACGTCGATGGCCTGTCCTATGTGCACGGTGATGCCCTGTCGATCGACAAGGTGACCTTGCTGCAGCCCTATGCCCGCTTCATCATCAACGAAGACCGCACCACCAACGTCAACGACCTGCTAATCCCGCAGCCCGCCGATGCGCCGGCTGCCAAAGCCGCGAAACCGGCCAGCAGCGACAAGCCGTTGGGCATCCATATTGGCCAGATCGACATCAATGATGGCTCGGCCAACTTCGCCGACCTGTCCCTTACGCCCAACTTCGCCACCGCCGTGCAACAGCTCAACGGCCAGATCGGCACCATCGACAACCGCAAGCCGAACCCGGCCAAGGTGGACATCAAGGGCAAGGTCGACCGCTATGCGCCGGTCACCATCAAAGGCGCGCTCAACCCATTCAACCCGCTGGCCAGCCTGGATATCGCCACCAGCTTCAAGCGGGTCGAGCTGACCACCCTGACGCCCTACTCCGGCAAGTTCGCGGGCTTCCGTATTCGCAAGGGGCGGCTCAACCTCGACCTGCATTACTTGATCACCAACGGCCAGCTCAAGGCCGAGAACAAAGTGGTGGTCGAGCAACTGCAGTTGGGCGAGAAGGTCGACAGCCCAGATGCCGTGGACCTGCCGATCCGCCTGGCGGTCGCGCTGCTCAAGGACACCGAGGGCAAGATTTCCATCGAGTTGCCGGTGACCGGTGACCTCAACAACCCGCAGTTCAGCGTCATGCCGATCGTCTGGCAAACCCTGCGCAACCTGGTGCTGCGCGCGGCCCAGGCACCCTTCAAGTTTATCGGCGGGTTGATTGCTGGCGGAGGTTCCGAAGACCTTGGCACTGTCGCGTTTGCCCCGGGCTCGAGTGAGCTGACGGGCGATGCCCAGTCCTCCCTGGACAAACTGGCCTCGGCGCTCAAAGAGCGCCCGGAACTGCGTCTGGAAATCGAAGGCACCAGTGCACAGAGCAGCGACGGCCCCCTGATCGCCCAGCAGCGCCTGGACCGCGAATACCAGGCCACCTGGTACAAGATCCTGCAACGTCGTGGCGACAAAGTGCCTGCCAATGCTTCGATGCTGGTGGTCGACGACAGCGACAAGCCGGCGATGCTCGAAGGCATCTACCGCACCCGCCTGAAGCAGCAACCACCGGCCGAGTGGGAACAGCTTGGCCGCGACGAGCGTACTGCCAAGCTGCGCGAGGCGGTGATCAAGTCCTGGGCCGAAAGTGCCGCGTTGCTACGCACGCTGGGCCAGGAGCGGGCCAGCAGCATCAAGGACTACCTGGTGGACAAAGGCAAGCTGGAAGATGACCGGGTGTACTTCATCGACACGACCCTGGGCAAGGCCGAGAGTGATGGCCGGGTAATTACACCGATGCACCTGGATGCCGAATGAGCCAGTGCTCGCCCCTTCGCGGGTAAACCCGCTCCCACAGGTGCAGCGCTATATTTGGAGGCTACACAGTTCGGATGGGAGCGGGTTCACCCGCGAAGAGGCCAGTACAGTCACCGCAAGGCCATGCATTCAAACCAGCCGCTGACCCGACACTGCCGGGTGATACAGCGGTTGCACCTTGTTCCCCGCCGGGTCCAGCAAATGGAAGCTGCGCGCCCCGTCACCGTGGTTGAACGGGCGGTCCAGCAGGGTCACCCCGTGCGCCTTGAAGTACTGGTACCAAGCCTCCAGCTCCTCCACGCTGTCAACGATGAAGCCGTAGTGATCGAGCGTCTGCAAGCCATTGGCAGCCCCTGCGCCGCGCCCCAATGACAGGTTGTCGTTACCGCAGGTCAGGTAGACCAGGTCTTCATTGGCGCGGTTGAGCACCTCCATGCCCAGCACGTCGACGTAAAAGCGCTCGCACTCCTCAAGGTTGGGTACCAACAAGGCAATGTGGCGCAAGCCGTTCAAGCGACCAGGGCGTTCAGGCAATTCAGACATTGGCGCGACTCCATTTTTGTATACAATTCAAAACGGAATGTAAAACAAAAGGAGTGCCATGTGTATAGCCTGTTTATCAAGACACGCGTGAAGCCCGGTTGCGCCGAGGCTTTTCTGACGGCCATCAAGGTCAATGCCGCTGCATCAGTGGCCAACGAGCCAGGGTGCCTGGTGTTCGACGTCTCCCAGGACCGCCTAGACCCCGAGGTCATTTACCTCTACGAGATCTACCAGGACGACGCCGCCTATGAAGCACACACCCAGACGGCACACTTTCGCGACAGCCGCCCACTGGTTGAGCCGCTGATCGCCGAGCAGGACTGCTTCGAAAGCGATGTAATCGCCCGCAACCCGGGCTTTTGAAGCAGCCAAAGAAAAGCCCCGGCAGGTTGCCGGGGCTTTTTGTGTTGGTGGCCAAATCCTTTTGGCCGACGGGACGTCCCTTATTCGGACTTCAGGCCATCAGCCGAAACGGCCTGAACACCTTTGATCTTCTTGGCGATGGCAACTGCCATCTCTTTCTGCGCGTCAGTCACTGCCACATCAGAGGACAGCGAAACGACACCTTTGTTGGTTTCAACCTTGATGTCGCTGCCAGGTACACCTTTCTCGGTCATCAGGTCAGCCTTCACCTTGGTGGTGATCCAAGTATCGGAAGTAGCTTCCTTGGCTTTGGTCACCTCACCGGCCGCCAGCGTCATAGGGGCCTGGGTGGACTGTTGGGCAAATGCCGCATTAGCCATGGTCAGGGTCAGAGCGGTAGCAGTAGCGGCAGCAATGGCGAACTTCTTCATGTGAGTCACTCCTGTTTTTCGAAAGGTCTGCGCCGTTGTTCCTGGCTGCAGGTATGAAGGTAGTTGCATGTGCTGTGCCAGCTTTTCCGCTTCGCTTAAACGCTTATAAATCAATGACTTAGCATTTTAATCCAACTGCATGAGTCGTGCATTTTGCAACCTGCGAGGTAAACCTGCGTGCAAGATGCAACTGTACAAAAGGTTCCCGTCAGGCGAAAAAAAAGAGCCCCGAAGGGCTCTTTTTTCTATTGCGCGTCAGTCGCTTAGACGCCGGAGGCCTTGGCCGCGGCAACGTCTTTGATCGACAGCTTGATACGGCCGCGGTTGTCCACGTCCAGTACCAGCACTTCGACTTCCTGACCTTCTTTCAGAATGTCGGTGACTTTCTCGACGCGAGCATCGCTCAGCATGGAGATGTGCACCAGGCCATCCTTGCCAGGCAGGATGTTGACGAAGGCACCGAAGTCAACGATGCGCTCGACCTTACCCACATAGATCTTGCCGATTTCGGCCTCGGCAGTGATGCCCAGGATGCGCTGACGGGCTGCTTCAGCTGCTTCCTTGGTTTCGCCGAAGATCTTGATCGAGCCGTCGTCTTCGATGTCGATCGAAGCCTTGGTCTCTTCGCAGATGGCACGAATGGTGGCGCCGCCTTTGCCGATGACGTCACGGATCTTGTCGGTGTCGATCTTCATCGCGATCATGGTCGGAGCGTTGGCCGACAGCTCGGTACGCGACTGGCCGATGATCTGGTTCATCTGACCGAGGATGTTCAGGCGCGCTTCCAGGGCTTGGCCCAGGGCGATTTCCATGATCTCTTCGGTGATGCCGTTGATCTTGATGTCCATCTGCAGTGCAGTAACGCCTTTGGCGGTACCGGCAACCTTGAAGTCCATGTCGCCCAGGTGATCTTCGTCACCCAGGATGTCGGTCAGGACCGCGAATTTCTCGCCTTCCTTGACCAGGCCCATGGCGATACCGGCAACCGGCGCCTTCATCGGCACACCCGCGTCCATCAGTGCCAGGGAAGCACCGCAGACCGAAGCCATCGAGCTGGAACCGTTGGACTCGGTGATTTCCGAAACCACACGGATGGTGTACGGGAACACGTCAGCGGCAGGCAGCATGGCCTGGACCGAGCGACGGGCCAGACGGCCGTGGCCAATTTCGCGACGGCCAGCACCGCCCATACGACCACACTCGCCAACCGAGAACGGCGGGAAGTTGTAGTGCAGCATGAAGGGGTCTTTCTTCTCGCCTTCGAGGGTGTCCAGCAGCTGGGCGTCACGGGCAGTACCCAGGGTCGCAACGACCAGGGCCTGGGTTTCGCCACGGGTGAACAGCGCCGAACCGTGAGTCTTCGGCAGGACGCCGACTTCGATGTTCAGCGGGCGAACGGTCTTGGTGTCACGGCCATCGATACGCGGCTTGCCGTTGACGATGTTCTCGCGAACGGTGCGGTATTCGATTTCACCGAAGATTTCTTTGACTTCGGAAGCCGATGGCTGGCCTTCTTCACCGGAGAACTTGGCGATCGCCTGATCGCGCAGCTCGCCCAGGCGCGCGTAGCGGTCGGCCTTGACGGTGATGGTGTAGCCCTGCGAAACAGCCTCGCCGAATTCAGCGCGGATGGCGTTGAACAGCTCGGTGTTGGCAACGGCAGGTTTCCAGTCCCAGGTCGGCTTGGCAGCTTCGGCGGCCAGCTCTTTGACAGCCTGGATAACAGCCTGGAATTCGTCGTGGGCGAACAGAACAGCGCCCAACATCTGGTCTTCGGTCAGCTCTTGGGCTTCCGATTCAACCATCAGAACGGCGTCGGAGGTACCGGCAACGACCATGTCCAGGCTCGAGGCAGCCAGTTGCTCGTAGGTCGGGTTCAGCAGGTAGCCGGTGCTTTCGTGGAAAGCAACGCGGGCGGCGCCGATCGGGCCTTCGAACGGAATGCCGGAGATTGCCAGGGCAGCCGAGGTACCGATCATCGCAGCGATGTCCGGGTCGGTCTTCTTGCTGGTGGAAACCACGGTGCAGACCACCTGGACTTCGTTCATGAAGCCTTCAGGGAACAGCGGACGGATCGGACGGTCGATCAGGCGCGAGGTCAGGGTCTCTTTCTCGGAAGGACGGCCTTCACGCTTGAAGAAACCACCTGGGATCTTGCCGGCGGCGTAGGTCTTTTCCTGGTAGTGGACCGACAGAGGGAAGAAACCCTTGCCTGGATCGGCTTGCTTGGCACCGACCACGGTCACCAGCACGGTAACGTCGTTGTCTACAGTGACCAGTACTGCGCCGGTGGCCTGACGGGCAATACGGCCCGTTTCGAGAGTAACGGTCGATTGACCGAACTGGAATGTCTTGATTACCGGGTTCACGGTTTCCTACCTTTTCAGTGGCTCTTGGGGGAACTGGTTTCTTGCGAATTCTTGGGCAGAACGGGGAATCGGCCCCATTGACCGTCCAGATACAACACGAGGCTGGGAGCCTGGCCGAAGCGCGGAAAACCGCACAACGTAACCAGGCTGCCAGCCTCGGAGATACGCATGGCGCGCCCAAAGACAACGCTGCCAGGCAGCGTTGCCAATGCATGAGACGCCATGCACACCACTGACCAGGCCGCTATTAGCGACGCAGGCCCAGGCGACCGATCAGGGCGCTGTAACGAGTGGTGTCTTTGCCCTTCAGGTAGTCCAGCAGCTTACGACGCTGGTTAACCATACGGATCAGGCCACGACGCGAGTGGTGGTCTTTACCGTTGGCCTTGAAGTGGCCTTGCAGCTTGTTGATGTTCGCGGTCAGCAGAGCAACCTGAACTTCCGGGCTACCAGTGTCGCCAGCTGCTTGCTGGAAGTCGGTAACGATTTGAGCTTTTTCTTCAACGCTGAGGGCCATTTGGCTTCTCCTGATAACGGATCCCGCGAACGGGGTCCAATAGGCCAGGGACAAATCCCTGTATTAATAAGAAAGGTGTGACCGTGCCTACTGACAGCCACCCTTGATTCCGTAGGGTTCGGCCGAAGCCTCGCCCTGCGGTTTCGGTCATTCCGACCGAATCAACCGACGTGGCGCAATGCGCCCGTCTTCACTCACTTCACCGATACCGATGAAGCGCGCGTTGTGATCTTGTACCCGGACCATGCCAAACTGCGGCGCATCCGGCGCGCGTACTGCCTGCCCATGCAGCCAGTAGAACGCACTGTGTTCAGACAGGCTGACCATTGGCCAGTCCTGCAACCCGCTGTCGGAAGGCATCAGGAAGCGATCAAGCGCTTCGTTGCCGCCTTCGGCATGGGCTTGTTCGAGTGCTTCGAGGGTCACCGTCTGTGCCAGTGCGAAGGGCCCGGCCTGGGTCCTACGCAACTCTGCGACATAGGCGCCACAGCCAAGGGCTTCGCCGATATCCTCAACCAAGGTGCGGATATAGGTGCCTTTGCTGCATCCTACACTGAGCCGTGCACGGGTGCCTTCGCACTCGAGCAACTCCAAGCGGTTAATAGTAACAGAACGCGCCTCGCGCTCCACTACCTCTCCAGCACGTGCCAGTTTGTACAGCGGCTGGCCATCGCGCTTGAGTGCCGAGTACATCGGCGGTATCTGGCTGATCGGGCCGCGAAAACGTGGCAGCAGGGCCTCGATGTCGGCACGACCAACGGTCACCTCACGGGTCTGCAAAACCTCGCCTTCAGCATCGGCAGTGTTGGTAGTCTGCCCCATCTGCATGACGGTTTCGTAGCCCTTGTCGGAATCGAGCAAGTACTGCGAAAACTTGGTCGCTTCGCCGAAGCACAGTGGCAGCACGCCGGTGGCCAACGGATCGAGGCTGCCAGTGTGGCCAGCCTTCTCCGCATTGAGCAACCAGCGGACCTTCTGCAATGCCGCGTTGGAGGTAAAGCCGAGCGGCTTGTCGAGCAGGATGATGCCGCTGACGTTGCGGCGAATACGTTTGACCTGGGCCACCGCTTACTCCTTGGTGTCCAGCTCGTCGGTATCCTTGTGCAAGCGGTCTTCGGCCACTGCACGCTCGATCAGCGCCGACAGGTGTACACCGCGGCTGACGCTTTCATCGAAGTGGAAATGCAGCTGGGGGACGCTGCGCAGCTGCATCGAACGCCCCAGGTGCAGACGCAGGAAGCTGGCAGCGCTGTTCAGCGCCTTCAGCGACTGCTTCACGGCGTCTGGCGTTTCCTCGCCCATGACGGTGATGTACACCTTGGCATGGCCCAGGTCGCGGCTGACGTCCACGGCAGTGATGGTCACCAGACCCACACGTGGGTCCTTGACTTCGCGGCGGATCAGTTCAGCCAGCTCGCGCTGCATCTGATCGCCGATACGTTGGGTACGGCTATATTCTTTGGCCATTCTTGCTACCTGTAACTTAAAGCGGCAAACGCCCGGTCAGGCTGATGCCTGACCGGGCGCTACCTATAAAGGCGCCGCCAACCGCCCTGTAGCGGGGGCTTGCGGCAAGCTCGCCCTTAGAGGGTACGAGCCACCTGGACTTTCTCGAAGACTTCGATCTTGTCGCCGACCTTGACGTCGTTGTAGCTCTTGACGCCAATACCGCACTCCATGCCCGAACGTACTTCGGCAGCGTCGTCCTTGAAGCGACGCAGCGATTCCAGCTCGCCTTCGAAGATCACAACGTCTTCGCGCAGTACGCGGATCGGACGGTTGCGGTACACGGTACCTTCGATGACCATACAGCCAGCGATGGCGCCGAACTTCGGCGAACGGAACACGTCACGTACTTCGGCGACACCCAGGATGTTCTCGCGAACATCGCTGCCGAGCATGCCGGTCAGGGCTTTCTTGACGTCTTCGATGATGTCGTAGATCACGTTGTAGTAACGCATATCCAGACCTTCCTGCTCGACGATCTTGCGCGCACCGGCATCGGCACGCACGTTGAAGCCGAACAGCACCGCGTTGGACGCCAGCGCCAGGTTGGCGTCGCTCTCGGTGATACCACCTACGCCGCCACCGATCACGCGAACCTGAACTTCGTCGTTGCCCAGGCCGCCGAGCGAACCCTGCAGTGCTTCCAGGGAACCACGTACGTCGGTCTTGAGGACGATGTTAAGGGTCTTCTTCTCTTCTTGACCCATGGTCTCGAAGATGTTTTCCAGCTTGCCGGCGTGAGCACGGGCCAGCTTGACCTCGCGGTACTTGCCTTGACGGAACAGGGCAACTTCGCGGGCTTTCTTCTCGTCAGCCACCACCGACAGCTCGTCACCGGCTTCCGGGGTACCGTCCAGGCCAAGGATCTCGACCGGGATCGACGGGCCAGCTTCCTTCACAGGCTTGCCGTTCT
This sequence comes from Pseudomonas sp. B21-031, assembly GCF_024748985.1. Classification (NCBI taxonomy): domain Bacteria; kingdom Pseudomonadati; phylum Pseudomonadota; class Gammaproteobacteria; order Pseudomonadales; family Pseudomonadaceae; genus Pseudomonas; species Pseudomonas sp. B21-031. The sequence goes on from NZ_CP087181.1 coordinate 5,185,928, forward strand.
CGTCGAGCATGGCACGTACGCGGCCATAGTTGGAGCCGCACAGGACCATGTCGCCCTGACGCAGCGTACCGTCCTGAACCAGGATGGTCGCCACTGGGCCACGACCCTTGTCCAGGCGCGATTCGACGACGACACCACGACCTGGAGCGGTCGGGGTAGCGGTCAGTTCGAGGATCTCGGCCTGCAGCAGAACGGCTTCGAGCAGTTCGTCAACACCGGTACCCATCTTGGCCGAAACCTTGACGAACGGCGTGTCACCACCCCAGTCCTCAGAGGTTACGCCTTCGACGGACAGCTCGTTGCGAATGCGGTCGAGGTCAGCACCTGGCTTGTCGATTTTGTTCACTGCGACAACCAGTGGGACGCCAGCAGCCTTGGCATGCTGAACGGCTTCACGGGTTTGCGGCATCACGCCGTCGTCCGCCGCCACCACCAGGATGACGATGTCGGTCGCCTTGGCACCACGAGCACGCATCTGAGTGAACGCAGCGTGGCCCGGGGTATCGAGGAAGGTGACCATGCCGCGGTCGGTTTCCACGTGGTAGGCGCCGATGTGCTGGGTGATACCGCCGGCTTCGCCAGCAGCAACCTTGGCACGACGGATGTAGTCGAGCAGCGAGGTCTTACCGTGGTCAACGTGGCCCATGACGGTCACGACCGGGGCACGCGATTCGGTTTGGCCTTCGAACTTCAGCGATTCGGCCAGGGAGTCTTCCAGGGCGGTATCGCTGACCAGGGTCACCTTGTGGCCCAGCTCTTCTGCGATCAGCTGAGCGGTTTCCTGGTCGAGCACCTGGTTGATGGTAACCGGGGTGCCCATCTTGAACATGAACTTGACCACTTCAGCGCCCTTGACGGACATCTGGTTGGCCAGTTCCGAGACCGTGATGGTCTCGCCGATGGTCACGTCACGGATGACGGGGCCGGTCGGGTTCTGGAAGCCGTGAGCATTACGCTTCTTCAGCTTGCCCTTGCCACCACGACCACGACGAGCGCCATCGCTCTCTTCGTCGGTGGTACGCGGAGCAGCACGCGGAGTCGGCGCCTTTTCCTTTTCTTTGACCTTGACCTTGATCGACACACGAGGCGCTTCGCCACGACGACGGTCGTCATCGCGAGTGCGGCTTTCGTTGCGACGGGTCTCGTCTTTTTTGCGTTCGGCGGCACGTGCGGCGGCATCTTCCGATGCAGGCGCGTCAGCGACTACAGGTGCCGGGGCAGGTGCAGCAGCGCTAGCAGCGGCAGCCGGTTTGGCAGCTGGGGCCGCAGGGGCGGCATCAGCGTGACGACGGGCCTGCTCTTCGTTGCGCTGGCGAACTTCGGCGTCAACCTTGTCGCGCGCAGCGTTTTCGGCCGCACGGCGCTCTTCTTGCTCGCGCTTTTGCTCAGCCTGGATTTCTTCCGGGCTGCGCTGAACGAATACTTTCTTCTTGCGTACTTCTACGCTGATGCTTTTGCTACCGGCGACACGCAGCGTGCTGGTGGTCTTGCGCTGCAAGGTAATCTTGCGCGGCTCTTCCGCCTTGCTCTTGTGGCTGCTTTTCAAATGAGTCAGCAGGGTCTGCTTCTCATTGTCGGTCACTACCTGACCGGCGTCGGTGTGCGGCAGACCTGCCTCACGCATCTGCTGCAGCAGGCGCTCTACCGGTGCCTCGACCTCTTGGGCCAGTTCTTTCACCGTGACTTGCGTCATGCACTTCTCTCCTCAGGCCGCGCCTAATTACTCGAACCAGTGGGCTCGGGCGGCCATGATCAACTTGCCGGCACGCTCTTCGTCGATGCCGTCGATGTCGAGCAGGTCGTCAATCGACTGCTCGGCCAGGTCTTCGCGGTTAACCACGCCGCGCACCGCCAGTTCCGCCGCCAGGTCCTTGTCCATGCCCTCAAGGGAGAGCAGGTCTTCGGCCGGATGGGCGTCTGCCAGTTTTTCTTCGGTAGCGATGGCCTTGGTCAACAAACGGTCCTTGGCTCGAGCGCGGAGCTCATTGACGATATCTTCGTCAAAGCCATCGATGTTGAGCATTTCTTCCAACGGTACGTAGGCAATTTCTTCGAGGCTGGTAAAGCCTTCGTCGACCAGCACTTGGGCCAGCTCCTCGTCGACTTCCAGTTCATCGATGAAATTACGCAGGATGTCACCGGTTTCTGCTTGCTGCTTGGCCTGGATGTCCTTTTCGGTCATCACGTTCAAGGTCCAGCCGGTCAATTGACTGGCCAAACGAACGTTCTGACCGCCACGACCAATGGCCTGGGCAAGGTTGTCTTCGGCGACGGCGATGTCCATGGCATGGGCATCCTCGTCAACGATAATCGCCGCGACTTCAGCCGGCGACATAGCGTTGATGACGAACTGCGCCGGGTTATCGTCCCAGAGGACGATATCCACACGCTCACCACCCAACTCTCCGGATACGGCTTGGACGCGCGAACCGCGCATGCCGATACAGGCACCTTGCGGGTCGATACGCTTGTCCTTGGAGCGGACGGCGATCTTGGCTCGCGACCCCGGATCACGGGATGCAGCCATGACTTCAATGAGACCCTCGGCAATTTCCGGCACTTCGATGCGGAACAGCTCGATCAGCATCTGTGGCGCAGTGCGCGACAGGATCAGCTGAGGGCCACGGTTTTCAGTGCGGATTTCCTTGAGCAGTGCACGCAGGCGCACACCCACACGGAAAGTCTCGCGGGGAATGATGTCTTCGCGAGCCAACAAGGCCTCGGCGTTGTTGCCCAGGTCAACGATGACGTTGTCGCGGGTAACTTTTTTGACGGTACCGGAGATGATCTCACCCACGCGTTCGCGGTAGGCATCGACCACCTGGGCGCGCTCGGCCTCACGGACCTTCTGCACGATGACCTGCTTGGCGGTCTGGGCGGCGATACGACCGAACTCGATAGACTCGATCTTCTCCTCGATCACGTCACCGACCTTGGCTTCAGGGTGGGTCTCGTGAATCTTGCTCAACCAGGTCTCGATCGCCGGATCATCAAGATCGGCTTCATCGACCACGGTCCAGCGACGGAAGGTCTCGTAGCTACCGGTGTGGCGGTTGATTTCCACACGCAGGTCGACTTCGTCCTCAAAACGTTTTTTGGTTGCAGTGGCCAGGGCCACTTCCAGCGCTTCGAAAATGACGCCGGGCGGTACACCTTTTTCGTTGGATACCGATTCAACAACCAGCAGTACTTCTTTGCTCATCGTACGCCTCGCCTTGCGCAAGCCATTGGGCCCGGATAGTCCGCCGGGCCCGGCACGTCTCAGTCAAAACTGGGAATAATATTGGCCTTGTCGATCGAGTCGATCGGCAACAGGAACTCTTGATTGTCCACCTGGACCACCACATCCTGCTCCTCCACACCGCGGAGAAGGCCCTGGAAGTTACGACGACCCTCGAAGGGTGAGCGCAGCTTGATCTTCACTTGTTCGCCGGCATGCGAGGCAAACTGTTCCAGAGTGAACAGCGGGCGATCCATGCCTGGAGACGACACTTCAAGGGTATATTCACTGCTGATCGGATCTTCCACATCAAGAATGGCGCTGGCCTGACGGCTGACTGCTTCGCAGTCGTCAACCAGGATCCCGTCTTCCTTATCGATGTAGATGCGCAGTACCGAATGCTTACCCTGGGAAACGTACTCGATCCCCCAGCACTGATAGCCCAGACCCTCGACAACCGGGGCCAACAAGGCCTGCAACTGTTCTAGCTTGCTCGACACCTGAACCCCCTCGTGCATGCTGTGCAAATAAAAAATGGGCGAAGCGCCCATCCCTGAAAGCGCCGTTGGACAACGACGCCGAAAACTGTTCGGCTAGCAAAAAGCCCCTGAAAAGGGGCTCCGCTGAAGCTGGTTGCGGGGGCTGGATTTGAACCAACGACCTTCGGGTTATGAGCCCGACGAGCTACCAAGCTGCTCCACCCCGCGACAAAGCTGGGGCGAAAGTATAAGACTGAACCCAGTGCTGGGTCAATCCGACCTCCACCTACAAGAAAGCCCGCATAAAGCGGGCTCTCTTGCTTCAATTGGTACCGAGAAGGGGACTCGAACCCCTACACCCTATGGGCACAACCACCTCAAGGTTGCGTGTCTACCAATTCCACCACCTCGGCAATACTACATTTGAAACCCGTTACTTCTGCTCTTCTGCCGGAGGAGGTACATCACCCGTTGTAGGGGCGGTTTCGCTCTTCTGCTGTTGGAGCACCGGTACATCATCATTTACTGCCGGCTTCTGCTCTTTCACTTCCAATACTGCTGGATCTGGAAGGCCCGCCTGGGTCAGCTTGTGAGCTTGTTCCTTGGCGAAGTATCCTAACCCAAGTGCTGTCAAAAAGAAAGTGGCAGCGAGTATTGCAGTGAATTTACTTAGGAAGGTTGCAGAACCTTGGCTTCCGAACACAGTGTTTGAGGCCCCTGCGCCGAAAGATGCACCTGCTTCCGCACCTTTACCCTGTTGTAACAGTACCAGCACTACTAGCGACAGCGCTGCCAACAGATGAAAAACAACGATGACTGTTTCCAGCATTTGTTCAGTTTCCTGCGGCGCGACAAATTGCACCGAATTCGTCTGCGTTCAGGGACGCTCCACCAATGAGCCCCCCATCGATATCCGGCATGCCGAACAGTTCGGCCGCATTGGCCGCCTTCACGCTGCCGCCGTAGAGCAGCTGCACCTTCGCAGCCACTTCAGCATCTTCTGCCGCCAGCTGACTACGGATGGCGGCGTGCACATCCTGAGCCTGCTGTGGCGTGGCCGTTAAGCCAGTGCCGATGGCCCATACAGGCTCATAAGCAATTACTGCATTGGCAAAAGCCTTAACACCGAACGCTTCGATGATACTGCTTAGTTGACGCCCGACAACTTCGAGTGTCTTGCCAGCCTCGCGCTCTTCAAGGGTTTCCCCTATGCACAGCACCGGCTTCAAACCTTTAGCCTGTGCGGCTGCAAACTTGCGGTTAAGCACTTCGTCGGTTTCACCAATGATCTGGCGACGCTCCGAATGCCCAACCAACACCAACTTGCAGCCCACTTCGGCCAGCTGTTCCGGACAAACTTCGCCGGTCAGCGCACCCTGTTCGGGTTGTACAGCAGAATTCTGTGCGCCGACAGTTATTTCTTTACCTGCCAAGCCATCAATCACTTGATTGATGAACAAGGCCGGCGGAAACACCGCGACTTCCACTCCGCTCGGCAGGGCGAGATTGCTCAAGCCCTCGGTCAGCTCAGCGACGCTGGCGCGGGTACCGTGCATCTTCCAGTTACCAGCTACCATAGGGCGACGCATGCTTTACCTCGTCGGTCAAAGTGGGCGCAGATCTTACCCAACCAGATCTGCGCTGGCAAGCGCCTTCAGACACAAACTTCGCCGACCAGTTTCGCCAGCGCTTCGGCATGGGCGCGAACCTGACTTTCGTCATCGCCTTCGACCATGACGCGCACCAACGGCTCGGTACCGGACTTGCGCAGCAACACACGCCCGCGACCGGCCATCGCCTCGGTCACCTTGGCACTGGCTTCCTTGACTGCCGGGTGCTCCAGCGGGTCGACCTTACTTGCCCCGTAGCGCACGTTGATCAGCACCTGAGGGCACTTGCGCAGGGCCTGACGGGCCTGGGCCAGGGTCTCGCCGCGACGCTTGAGCGCCATCAGCACCTGCAGCGCGGCAATGATCGCATCACCGGTGGTGGTGTGGTTGCAGCACACGACATGCCCGGAGTTTTCGCCACCGATCAGCCACTCGCGCTCGAGCAGCTCGGCCATGACGTAACGGTCGCCGACCTTGGCCCGCACAAACGGGATGTCCAGATCCTTGAGCGCGAGCTCAAGGCCCAGGTTGCTCATCAGCGTACCCACAACCCCGCCCTGCAGCTTGCCGCGGTCGTGCAGATCACGCGCGATGATGAACAGCAGTTCGTCACCGTCGATGATGGCACCGGTGTGGTCGACCATCAGCACCCGATCGCCGTCGCCGTCAAAGGCGATGCCCAGGTCAGCATGACCGACCAGCACGGCCGCCTGCAGCGACTCGATATGGGTCGAACCGCACCCTTCGTTGATGTTCAGGCCATCTGGCTGAGCATGCAGAATGGTCACGTCAGCACCCAGCTCGCGGAACACGCTCGGCGCGACCTTGTAGGTGGCACCATGGGCACAATCGACCACCAGCTTGAGGCCTTCGAAGCTGGTGCTCGAGGGCACGCTGCTCTTGCAGAACTCGATGTAGCGGCCTGCTGCGTCGTTGATGCGCGAAACCTTGCCCAGCTTGCTCGACTCGACCACCGTCATGGGCTGATCGAGCAATTCCTCGATCATCAGCTCGACTTCGTCAGGCAGCTTGGTGCCTTGCCCGGAGAAGAATTTGATGCCGTTGTCGTCGTGCGGGTTGTGCGAGGCACTGATGACGATACCGGCTTCGGCGTGGAACGTACGCGTGAGGTAGGCGATGGCCGGCGTCGGCATCGGCCCGAGCAGCATCACGTCGGCACCCGCTGCAGACAGCCCCGCCTCGAGCGCGGACTCGAACATGTAACCGGAAATACGCGTGTCCTTGCCCACCAGCACACGGCAATGGCCCTGCTTGCGGAAGGCCATGCCGGCGGCCCAGCCAAGTTTCAGCATGAAGTCCGGCGTGATCGGGTATTCGCCGACGCGGCCACGAATGCCGTCGGTACCAAAGTATTTTCTGCTCATAGCGGCTCCAATGTTCTTATTCGGCGTTTTGTACCGCAGCGATCATGCGCACTACATCGACAGTTTCGGCCACATCATGGACGCGAAGGATGCTCGCGCCCTTGGTCATGGCCAACGCTGCCAGCGCCAGGCTGCCGTACAGACGCTCGCCGACCGGACGATCCAGCGTCAGGCCGATCATGCTCTTTCGTGAAACGCCCACCAGCAGTGGGCGCCCAAGGCGATAGAGCGCTTCCATGTGTTTGAACAGGCTTAGGTTATGCGCCAATGTCTTGGCGAAACCGAAGCCCGGGTCAAGAATGATTTTGTCTGCAGGGATACCCACCGCAGCACAGGCGGCCATCCGCTGCTCAAGATATCGCGTTACGTCGGCCGTCACATCATCGTAATGCGGGTCGTCCTGCATATTGCCCGGCTCACCGCGCATATGCATCAGGCACACCGGCAGGCCGGTGTCCGCCGCCGCATCCAGGGCGCCATCACGCTCCAGGGCACGAACGTCGTTGATCAGGCCAGCCCCCAGCCGTGCGGATTCACGAATGACCGCAGGCGTGGAGGTATCGACCGAAATGACTACGTCCAGACGACTGTTAATCGCCTCGACCATCGGTGCCACGCGTTCGATTTCTTCGATCACGGACACCGCACGCGCGCCAGGGCGCGTCGATTCGCCACCGATGTCGATCAGCGTGGCGCCGGCGGCAACCATGGCTTCGGCATGGCGCAACGCAGCGTCGCGCTGGCTGAAGCGCCCGCCATCGGAGAAGGAGTCGGGGGTGATGTTGAGAATACCCATGACATGGGTACGCGACAAATCAAGAACCCGGTTGCCGCAAGGTAACCGGGTTGGGTACTGCACTGAACTCATAGATGCCCTTAGTGTTGAGCCGCTGGGCCGCCGATTGGCGATTCCGGGCGGTCACCCTGAGCTGCAGGGTTGCCCGAAGCCGAGTCACCATCCCAATCCCGCGGTTCGCGAGGGGTGCGACCCGACATGATGTCGTCGATCTGGTCGGCGTCGATGGTCTCGTACTTCATCAGCGCTTCGGCCATGGCATCGAGCTTGTCGCGGTTGTCGGTGAGCAGCTGCTTGGCCGTGGCGTAGCACTGGTCGATGATGCTGCGCACTTCCGAGTCGATCAGTTTGGCGGTTTCACCCGAGACGCTGGCGTGCTGGCTGCCGGCGCTACGGCCGAGGAATACCTCGCCCTCTTCTTCGGCATACATCAGCGGGCCGAGTTTCTCGGAAAGGCCCCATTTGGTGACCATGTTCCGGGCAATCTGGCTGGCGCGCATAATGTCGTTGGAGGCACCGGTGGTGACGCCATCGAAGCCCAGGGTCATTTCTTCGGCGATACGGCCGCCGTACAACGAGCAGATCTGGCTGATCAGCGCGCGCTTGGACAGGCTGTAACGGTCTTCCTCAGGCAGGAACATGGTGACACCCAGAGCACGACCACGCGGGATGATCGACACCTTGTAGACCGGGTCATGCTCAGGCACCAGACGACCGACGATGGCGTGACCAGCTTCGTGGTAGGCGGTGTTCTGTTTTTCTTTCTCGGACATGACCATGGTCTTGCGCTCGGCGCCCATCATGATCTTGTCTTTGGCCAGCTCGAACTCTTTCATTTCGACCAGGCGCTTGTTGGAGCGCGCGGCAAACAGCGAAGCTTCGTTGACCAGGTTGGCCAGGTCGGCACCGGAGAAGCCTGGGGTACCACGGGCAATGACCGCCGGGTTGACGTTCTCGCCAATCGGCACCTTGCGCATGTGTACTTTAAGAATCTGCTCACGGCCACGGATGTCCGGCAGGCCCACAACAACCTGACGGTCGAAGCGACCAGGACGCAGCAGCGCAGGGTCCAGCACGTCCGGACGGTTGGTGGCGGCAATGACGATGATGCCATCGTTCATTTCGAAGCCGTCCATCTCTACCAGCAACTGGTTGAGGGTTTGCTCACGCTCATCGTGACCACCGCCCATGCCGGCGCCACGGTGGCGACCAACGGCGTCGATTTCGTCGATGAAGATGATGCACGGGGCGTGCTTCTTGGCCTGTTCGAACATGTCACGCACACGGCTGGCACCGACACCGACGAACATTTCGACGAAGTCCGAACCGGAAATGGTGAAGAACGGCACTTTCGCCTCACCTGCAATGGCCTTGGCCAACAGGGTCTTACCGGTACCGGGTGGGCCAACCATCAGCACGCCGCGCGGAATACGACCGCCGAGGCGCTGGAACTTGCCCGGGTCGCGCAGGAATTCGACCAGTTCGCCGACTTCTTCCTTGGCTTCGTCGCAACCGGCGACGTCAGCCAGGGTGGTCTTGACCTGGTCTTCGGACAGCAGGCGCGCCTTGCTCTTGCCGAAACTCATCGGCCCGCCCTTGCCGCCCGCGCCACCTTGCATCTGGCGCATGAAGAACATGAACACGGCAATGATCACCAGGATCGGGAAGCTGGCGACCAGCAACTGCGTCCAGATGCTCTGCTGCTCAGGCTGCTTGCCTTCGACGACCACGTGGTTGTCGACCAGGTCGCCGATCAGGCCGTTGTCGGTAATGGCCGGGCGCACGGTTTTGAAGTTGTCGCCGTCGGCACGCTTGCCGGTAATGATGTAGCCGTCGACGGTCACGCGCTCGACTTTCCCGTCTTTAACCTGCTGGATGAAGTCGGAATAGTTGAGGGTCTGCGGCTCGTTAGGGCTGGAGAAGTTGTTCATCACTGTCACCAGGACAGCTGCGATGATCAACCACAGGATCAGATTCTTTGCCATGTCGTTCAATTCGCTACCCTCTGAGGCCGGCGCACGACGCAGCCGTGCCTCGCATGATATTCATCGCCCTAACTTACTACATTACCTACGCATCCGCAGGCACCGTCTGTAACCCTTTGTGAAACCTAGACTACACGAAGTTCGGACGATACAGACGGGGCGGCCGATTGGAATTAACTATCGACCACCCCGTGGCACGCCTTTCACACGCCTTTGAAACCTTTACCCAGCAGGTACTGCTCACGCGAACGATCCCGTGAAGACGATGGCTTACGCATCTGTACCTTGTCGAACTTGGTGCGCACGTCCTTCAGGTACATGTCGAAGCCTTCGCCCTGGAAAATCTTGATGAGGAAGTCGCCACCAGGCTTGAGCACACGGGTTGCCAGGTCCAATGCCAATTCGCACAGGAACATGGCGCGCGGCATATCCACTTCAGGCGTACCACTCATATTGGGGGCCATGTCGGAAATCACAAGGTCTACGTGAGAATCACCGACTGCGTCGAGAATCTGCTGCAGGACTTCATCCTGGGTGAAGTCGCCTTGAATGAAGGTAACGTCAGGGATCGAGTCCATTTCCAGGATGTCGGAGGCGATCAGGCGCCCTTGGCCACCAATCAGACGACTGGTCACCTGCGACCAGCCACCCGGGGCTGCGCCGAGGTCGATCACACTCATGCCAGGACGGATCAAACGGTCCTTTTCCTGGATCTCAAGCAGTTTGTAGCTCGCACGCGAGCGGTAGCCATCCTTCTGCGCTTGCTTCACAAAAGGGTCGTTAAAATGCTCTCGCAGCCAGTTAGCGCTGCTTTTGGAACGTTGTACCACGGGGCACCTCGATGATATGCGTCGTGATTGACTGGGCGGAGCCAGGGGCCCTCGGGTAAAATGCCTGTCAATTTTACAGAATCAGACGGAAAGGGTCAGATTATGCCGCTCAATAACGAGCAGAAGAAGCAATACAAGTCCATTGGTCATGACCTGAAGCCGGTCCTGATCGTTGCTGGCAACGGTGTTAACGAAGGCGTTGCCGCCGAACTGGAACGCGCACTCGCCGATCATGAACTGATCAAAGTCGAGATTCGCTCCGAAGATCGTGAAGAACGTGCCGCCGCCATTGCCGAATTGTGCAAGGTTGGCCGCGCCGAACTGGTGCAGACCATCGGCAAGAAAGCGCTGATCTACCGGAAGAACCCACAGCCGAACAAACAGCTGTCCAACATCCACCGCTTCAAATAATAGCGGCTCCGATCAGTGGCGCGCCTGGCGCGCCCTGACCGGTACGGGTTGGGCCACCAGCACGATGCCGGAAAAGCCCAGTACCAGGAAACAAAACATCTGCCAGCGCTCGCCCACTGAAATGCCGTAGCGCAAGGTGTAATACCCCACGCAAGCACCGAAGCCGAGCAACAGCATCTGGCCACGGAACTGCCGCCACCAGGCAGACAGGCCCTCTACCCTCGCCAATACCGCCAGCTGGGTCAATAAGCCTAGCAAGGCCACGCCAATCAACCAGCGGTCGATCTGCCCAGCAACATCCTGCACCAGCAGGGGCGCCAGGCCTGTGACCTTGAGCGCGGGCACCAGCCCCACATGAAACACCCACAAGCCGCCGACCCAGAATACCTGGGCCAGCTGCCAGAGGATCCCTTCAAGGGATGGCGCCCGCAGGCGCCGATCAGATGTGTTTGACTTCGACAATCTCGTACTCGACCGTGCCACTTGGCGTCTTGACGACGACGGTATCACCTTCTTCCTTGCCGATGATGGCACGGGCAATGGGTGCGCCGCTCGAAAGCTTGCCCTGTTTCACGTCGGCTTCATCCTCGCCGACGATCTGGTAGGTCACTTCATCATCGGTTTCGGTGTTGGCCAGCACCACCGTGGTGCCGAAAATCACCTTGCCGGTGTGAGGGATCGTGGTCACGTCGATCACGACCGAGTTCTGCAGGCGGCCTTCGATGTCGCGGATACGCGCCTCGACCATGCCCTGCTCCTCACGGGCGGCATGGTATTCGGCGTTTTCCTTAAGATCGCCCAGCTCGCGCGCCTCACCAATCGCCTGACTCAGGCGCGGGCGCTCGGTCTTGCTCAGGAACAGGTGCTCTTCTTCCAGGGCGCGAGCGCCCTGGACGGTCATCGGGTACTTGGTAATGCTCATGCTTTAAGTCCTGCATGCAGATCTTGCAAGCGACGAACGGTCTTCTCAGGACCAAACTTCAACGCTTCGCAGATGGCTTCACCGGCCGCAATGGTGGTGGTGCAGTAAATCTTGTGCTGCAGCGCATTGCGACGAATCGAGTAGGAATCAGCGATCGACTGACGGCCTTCGGTGGTGTTGATGATCAGCGACACTTCGTCGTTCTTGATCATGTCGACCACGTGCGGGCGACCTTCGGTCACTTTGTTCACACGGCGCACTTTCAGGCCAGCCGCCTCGATAACCTTGGCGGTGCCGGCAGTGGCAACCACTTCGAAGCCCAGGGCGATCAGGTCGCGGGCAACGCCAGCCACTTGTGGCTTGTCGTCGTCACGCACGCTGATGAACGCAGTACCGCCGGTCGGCAGCACTTCGCTGGCACCCATCTGGGCCTTGGCGAAGGCTTCACCGAAGCTGTCACCGACGCCCATGACTTCACCGGTCGATTTCATCTCAGGGCCGAGGATCGGGTCAACCCCTGGGAACTTGGCGAACGGGAAGACGGCTTCCTTGACGCTGTAGAAGTTCGGGATGATTTCTTTGGTGAAACCGATCTCTTTCAGGGTTTTGCCAGCCATGACGCGGGCCGCGATCATCGCCAGCGAAGTGCCGATGCACTTGGAGACGAACGGTACGGTACGCGAGGCGCGCGGGTTGACTTCGATCACGTAGATCTTGTCGCCCTGCAGGGCCAGCTGCACGTTCATCAGGCCGACCACACCCAGCTCCAGGGCCATTTTCTTGACCTGTTCGCGGACTTCGTCCTGCACGTGCGCCGGCAGCGAGTACGGTGGCAGCGAGCACGCCGAGTCACCGGAGTGAACACCCGCCTGTTCGATGTGCTGCATGATCGCGCCGATCACCACGTCGGTGCCGTCGCAGACCGCATCCACGTCCATCTCGATGGCGCAGTTGAGGAAGTGGTCAAGCAGCACCGGGCTGTCGTTCGACACTTGTACCGCTTCACGCAGGTAGCGCTTGAGCTCGTCCAGCTCGTAGACGATTTCCATGGCGCGACCACCCAGTACGTACGACGGGCGCACGACCAGTGGGTAACCGATACCGCCCGCAGCGCGGATCGCTTCTTCTTCGCTGCGCACGGTAGCGTTTGGCGGCTGCAGCAGGTTCAGGCGCTGAACCATCTGCTGGAAACGCTCACGGTCTTCGGCACGGTCGATGGCGTCCGGGCTGGTACCGATGATCGGTACGCCGGCTTCTTCCAGGGCGCGGGCCAGTTTCAGCGGGGTCTGGCCGCCGTAGTGCACGATGACGCCTTTCGGCTTCTCGACGCGGCAGACTTCCAGCACGTCTTCCAGGGTCAGCGGCTCGAAGTACAGGCGGTCGGAGGTGTCGTAGTCGGTGGAGACGGTTTCTGGGTTGCAGTTGACCATGATGGTCTCGTAACCGTCTTCACGCAGGGCCAGCGCCGCGTGTACGCAGCAATAGTCGAACTCGATGCCTTGGCCGATACGGTTAGGGCCGCCACCCAGGATCATGATCTTGTCGCGGGTCGACGGGTTGGCCTCGCACTCTTCCTCGTAGGTCGAATACAGGTAGGCGGTGTCGGTGGCGAACTCGGCGGCGCAGGTGTCGACGCGCTTGTAGACCGGGAACACTTCCAGCTTGTGACGGTGGCGACGCAGGTTCTTGTCGGTGATGCCGAGCAGTACAGCCAGGCGCTGGTCCGAGAAGCCTTTGCGCTTGAGGCGCAGCATCAGGTTCTTGTCGATGGCCGACAGGGCCAAGGTCTTGACCTTCTCTTCTTCCTTGATCAGGTCTTCCATCTGAACCAGGAACCACATGTCGATGCCGGTCAGGGCAAAGATTTCTTCGCAGGTCATGCCCGAACGCATGGCGTCAGCGACATACCAGATACGCTCTGCACCCGGCACGGTCAGTTCGCGCTTGAGGATGCTGGCAGCTTCTGGGCTGGCCAGGTCGACTTTCGGGTCCAGTCCGCAGGCACCGACTTCCAGGCCGCGCAGGGCTTTCTGCAGGGATTCCTGGAAGGTACGGCCGATGGCCATGACTTCACCCACAGATTTCATCTGGGTGGTCAGGCGGGCGTCGGCTTTCGGGAATTTCTCGAAGGCGAAGCGTGGCAGCTTGGTGACGACGTAGTCGATCGACGGCTCGAACGACGCCGGGGTACGGCCGCCGGTGATGTCGTTTTGCAGCTCGTCGAGGGTGTAGCCGACGGCCAGCTTGGCGGCGATCTTGGCGATCGGGAAGCCGGTAGCCTTGGAAGCCAGGGCCGACGAACGCGATACGCGCGGGTTCATCTCGATCACGACCATGCGGCCGGTGTCCGGGCAGATACCAAACTGCACGTTGGAACCGCCGGTTTCGACACCGATTTCACGCAGCACCGCCAGCGAGGCGTTGCGCATGATCTGGTATTCCTTGTCGGTCAGGGTCTGCGCTGGCGCAACGGTGATCGAGTCACCGGTGTGCACGCCCATCGGGTCGAAGTTTTCGATCGAGCAGACGATGATGCAGTTGTCCTTCTTGTCACGGACCACCTCCATCTCGTATTCCTTCCAGCCGATCAGCGATTCGTCGATCAGCAGCTCTTTGGTCGGCGACAGGTCCAGACCACGGGCGCAGATTTCTTCGAATTCTTCACGGTTGTAGGCGATACCACCACCGGTGCCGCCCATGGTGAACGACGGGCGGATGATGCACGGGAAGCCGAGCTTCTCGAGGACCGCATTGGCCTCTTCCATGCTGTGGGCGATACCGGAGCGCGGGCACTCCAGGCCGATGTCCTTCATCGCCTTGTCAAAGCGCGAGCGGTCTTCTGCCTTGTCGATGGTGTCGGCGTTGGCGCCGATCATCTCTACGCCGAACTTTTCCAGAACGCCATGGCGCTCCAGGTCCAGGGCGCAGTTCAGCGCGGTCTGGCCACCCATGGTCGGCAGCACCGCGTCTGGGCGCTCTTTTTCGATGATCTTGGCCACCGACTGCCATTTGATCGGCTCGATGTAGGTGGCGTCGGCCATGTCCGGGTCGGTCATGATGGTGGCCGGGTTGGAGTTCACCAGGATGACGCGGAAACCTTCCTCGCGCAGGGCTTTGCAAGCCTGGGCGCCGGAGTAGTCGAATTCGCAGGCCTGGCCGATCACGATCGGGCCAGCGCCGAGAATCAGGATGCTTTTGATGTCTGTACGTTTTGGCATGGTTGTCACTCAAATCCGCGGGTCAGTCGGCAAGCCGTCTTGAACAATCTGGGTCAGGCGCTTCCGGGCGCGGCGCAAGCCGGCCCGGGGCCTTGATGCAGGATGCTCAGCGGCGCTTGGCCATGGCATCGGTGAAACGATCGAACAGTGGCGCGACGTCAGTCGGGCCTGGGCTCGCTTCAGGGTGGCCCTGGAAGCTGAACGCGCTCTTGTCGGTGCGCTCGATACCCTGCAGGGTGCCGTCGAACAGCGACTTGTGGATGGCGCGGACGTTGCCCGGCAGGGTGGCTTCGTCGACGGCGAAACCGTGGTTCTGGCTGGTGATCATGACCACGCCGGTGTCCAGGTCCTGGACCGGGTGGTTGGCACCGTGGTGGCCGTGGCCCATCTTGACGGTCTTGGCGCCGGAGGCCAGGGCCAGCAGCTGGTGGCCGAGGCAGATGCCGAACACCGGGATCTCGGTTTCAAGGATTTCCTTGATTGCCTGGATCGCGTAGTCGCAAGGCTCCGGATCACCAGGGCCGTTGGACAGGAACACGCCATCGGGGTTGAGCGCTAGCACTTCGCTGGCCGGGGTCTGGGCAGGCACCACGGTCACGCGGCAGCCACGGGCCACCAGCATGCGCAGGATGTTCAGCTTGACGCCGTAGTCGAAGGCGACCACGTGGTACGGCAGCTCGGAGGCTTCGATGGTTGGATGGCTGTCGGTTTTCAGTTCCCACACGCTGGAGCGCCACTCGTAGCGCTCTTTGGTGGAGACGACCTTGGCCAGGTCCATGCCCTTGAGGCCTGGGAAGGCGCGGGCGGCGGCGATGGCGGCTTCTTCGCTGATGTTGTCACCGGCGAGGATGCAGCCGTTCTGAGCGCCCTTTTCACGCAGGATACGGGTCAGGCGACGGGTGTCGATGCCAGCGATGGCGACGACGTTGTTGGCCTTGAGGTAGTCCGGCAGCGACTGGGTGTTACGCCAGTTGCTGGCCAGCAGCGGCAGGTCACGGATGACCAGGCCGGCAGACCAGACACGGTTCGACTCGGCGTCTTCCGGGGTAGTACCGGTGTTGCCGATGTGCGGATAGGTCAGGGTAACGATTTGCTGGGCGTAGGAAGGGTCTGTAAGGATTTCCTGGTAGCCGGTCATAGCGGTGTTGAACACCACCTCACCAACGGTCTGACCGTCGGCACCGATGGCTTCACCGCGAAAAATACTGCCGTCGGCAAGGGCGAGTATGGCTGGCTTTGTCAAGAAGACCTCCCGTAAATCAAGCATGAAAGGGCGATCGCAGGTTGCAAAAAAGCGGAGTGACGTATGGACACGTCACCCCGCTTTCATGTGCTGAATTCAATTCGCTGCGCGCTTTTAGTGGACACACTAAAGCTGTAGCTTACAGAAAAGTGCTTTTTGGGTCTACCGTATATGTGCCTCTAAAACACATGATTGCGACAGGGGGTGCCTTGCACCCCATCGCCGGCAAGCCGGCTCCCACCAGTCAGCACCAACCCGAAGGCTTGCACTCCCCTGTGGGAGCCGGCTTGCCGGCGATTGGGCCATCAGCAACACAGTAAGGATCAGTGCAGCCCCAGAACGTCCTGCATGTCGTACAGGCCTGGCTCGCGCCCGTCCAGCCACAGCGCGGCACGTACCGCACCCTTGGCGAACGTCATGCGGCTCGACGCTTTGTGGGTGATCTCCAGGCGCTCGCCTTCAGCAGCGAACAGCACGGTGTGGTCACCCACCACATCACCGGCACGCACGGTGGCGAAGCCGATGGTCTTACGATCACGCGCGCCGGTCTGGCCTTCACGGCCATACACCGCCACTTCCTGCAGGTTACGGCCCAACGCATTGGCAACCACTTCGCCCATGCGCAGCGCAGTACCCGACGGCGCATCGACCTTGTGACGGTGGTGCGCTTCGATGATCTCGATGTCGACATCATCACCCAGCACCCGCGCCGCCATGTCCAGCAGCTTGAGGCTGAGGTTGACGCCCACACTGAAGTTGGCAGCGAACACGATCGGGATTTCCTTGCCCGCGTCAGCCAGCAATTGCTTCTCTTCGACGCTGAAACCAGTGGTGCCGATGATCATCGCCTTGCCGTGCTTGCGGCAGAAGGCCAGGTTCTTCAGGGTTACCGAAGGGTGGGTGAAGTCGATCAGCACATCGAATTCGTCGGCAACCTTGGCCAGGTCATCGGACAGCAGCACGCCGATCCGACCGAGGGCCGCCAGCTCACCTGCATCAGCCCCGACCAGCGAGCTGTCAGGGCGATCGATCGCCGCCGTCAGCCCGGCTCCCGGCGTTTGCTGCACGGCCTCGATGAGGGTCTTGCCCATCCGCCCTGCTGCACCCATCACTGCAATACGTCGCATCGCTATTTCCTTGTCAGAGATCGCCGAAGAAGCGCTTTACACCGTCGAACCAGCCACTGGCCTTGGGCGAATGGGAGCTGTCGCCTTCCAGCGAATCACGCAGCTCTTCGAGCAACTCGCGCTGGCGACGGCTGAGGTTGACCGGGGTTTCCACAGCTACACGGCACAGCAGGTCACCGGCACCGCCACCGCGCACCGGCGCAACACCCTTGCCACGCAAGCGGAACTGCTTGCCGGTCTGGGTACCTTCCGGAATCTTCAGCTTCACGCGGCCATCGAGGGTTGGCACTTCCAGCTCGCCACCCAGCGCTGCATCGGTATAGCTGATCGGCACTTCGCAGTACAGGTGCTTGCCATCACGCTGGAAGATCTCGTGCTCACGCACGTTGATCACCACGTACAGGTCGCCAGTCGGGCCACCGTGGGTGCCAGCCTCGCCTTCGCCCGACAGGCGAATGCGGTCGCCGGTGTCGACACCTGCCGGCACCTTGACCGACAGCGTCTTGTATTCCTCGACACGGCCTTCGCCATGGCACGAATTGCATGGGTCGGTAATGATCTTGCCCTGGCCATGGCAGCGGGGGCAGGTCTGCTGCACCGAGAAGAAGCCTTGCTGCATACGTACTTGGCCAATACCGCCGCACGTCGGGCAGGTCGACGGGGTCGAGCCCTTCTTCGCGCCAGAACCGTCGCAAGGCGTGCAATTGACCAGCGTCGGCACGCGGATACTGACCGTGGTGCCACGCACCGCTTCTTCCAGGTTCAGCTCCAGGGTGTAGCGCAGGTCGCTGCCACGCTGGGCACCACCACGACCACCGCCACGGCCGCCGCCGCCACCGAAGAAGTCACTGAACACATCACCAAAGATGTCGGAGAAGTTGGCGCCGCCGAAGCCTGCACCACCGCCGCCCATGCTTGGGTCGACGCCGGCGTGGCCGTACTGGTCGAACGCCGCGCGCTTGCTGGCGTCAGACAGCACTTCGTAGGCCTCGTTGGCCTCCTTGAACTTGTCTTCCGACTCTTTGTCGCCTGGGTTGCGGTCCGGGTGGAACTTCATCGCCAGGCGGCGATAGGCCTTTTTCAGGTCAGCTTCACTGGCGCCGCGCTCGACACCCAGGACCTCATAATAATCACGCTTGGACATAGGTCATTTGCACCTTGTTGGGCGTTCGGCATCTGCGCCGCGCCATCAGCACCCGCCCAAACACCACGAATGGCCCTGACAGATGCTGTAAAAATTCTCGAATTCCAGATACGCCAACGCGGGAGCAAGCCCCCGCGCGGCGACATCCTACCAGCTCACCGACAACCGCCGGTGAGCTGGCCGACAACATGCAACGATTACTTCTTGTCGTCGCCTTTTACTTCTTCGAACTCGGCGTCAACCACGTCATCGTGCTTGGCTTCCGGCTCGGCCTGCTGCGCGCCGCCCTGAGGCTGTTCGGCCGACTGCTCGGCGTACATCTTCTGGGCAACCGGTGCCGACACCTTGGACAGCTCTTCGACCTTGGCGTCGATCGCAGCCTTGTCGTCGCCTTTCACAGCGGCTTCCAGGGCAACGACGGCAGCTTCGATGGCAGCTTTTTCTTCAGCGGTGACCTTGTCACCTGCATCAGCGACCATCTTGCGGGTCGAGTGAACCAGCGCGTCACCCTGGTTACGGGCACCGGCCAGCTCTTCGAACTTGCGGTCTTCCTCGGCGTTGGCCTCGGCATCACGCACCATTTTCTCGATTTCATCGTCGGACAGGCCGGAGTTGGCCTTGATCACGATCGACTGGGTCTTGCCGGTGGCCTTGTCTTTCGCGCCAACGTGCAGGATGCCGTTGGCGTCGATGTCGAAGGTCACTTCGATCTGCGGAACACCACGCGGTGCTGGCGGGATGTCAGCCAGGTCGAACTTGCCCAGCGACTTGTTCTGCGAAGCTTGCTTACGCTCGCCCTGCAGCACGTGAATGGTCACTGCGCCCTGGTTGTCGTCGGCCGTCGAGAACACCTGCGACTTCTTGGTCGGGATGGTGGTGTTTTTCTCGATCAGCGCGGTCATCACGCCACCCATGGTTTCGATACCCAGGGTCAGCGGGCTGACGTCCAGCAGCAGAACGTCTTTGACGTCACCGGCCAGAACGGCACCCTGGATAGCAGCGCCCATGGCGACGGCTTCGTCCGGGTTGACGTCCTTACGTGCTTCCTTGCCGAAGAAGTCAGCAACGGTTTTCTGTACCAGCGGCATACGGGTCTGGCCGCCGACCAGGATCACGTCGTCGATCTTGCTGGCGTCGATGCCGGCGTCTTTCAGCGCGATGCGGCAAGGCTCGATGGTGCGCTGCACCAGCTCTTCTACCAGCGACTCCAGCTTGGCACGGGAGATCTTCACGTTCAGGTGCTTAGGACCGGTGGCGTCTGCAGTGATGTACGGCAGGTTGACGTCGGTCGACTGAGCGGAAGACAGCTCGATCTTGGCTTTTTCCGCGGCTTCTTTCAGACGCTGCATGGCCAGAGGGTCGCCCTTCAGGTTCATGCCGGACTCTTTCTTGAACTCTTCGACCAGGTAGTCGATCAGCAGCATGTCGAAGTCTTCGCCACCCAGGAAGGTGTCACCGTTGGTCGCCAGTACTTCGAACTGGTGCTCACCGTCGACTTCGGCGATTTCGATGACCGAAACGTCGAAGGTACCGCCACCCAGGTCATAAACGATGACAGTGTGGTCGCCCTTGGCCTTGTCCATGCCGTACGCCAGTGCAGCAGCGGTCGGCTCGTTGATGATGCGCTTGACGTCCAGACCGGCGATGCGGCCGGCGTCTTTGGTAGCCTGGCGCTGGCTGTCGTTGAAGTAGGCCGGAACGGTGATGACCGCTTCGGTGACAGGCTCGCCGAGGTAGTCTTCGGCGGTCTTCTTCATTTTCTTCAGCACTTCGGCGCTGATTTGCGGCGGTGCCATTTTCTGGCCGTTGACTTCAACCCAGGCGTCACCGTTGTCGGCCTTGGCGATCTTGTACGGAACCAGCTGAATGTCTTTTTGCACGACTTGCTCTTCGAAGCGGCGGCCAATCAGGCGCTTCACTGCGAACAGGGTGTTGTGCGGGTTGGTGACAGCCTGGCGCTTGGCCGACTGACCCACCAGGATTTCGCCATCGTTGGCGTACGCCACGATCGAAGGGGTAGTACGCGCACCCTCGGCGTTTTCGATGACTTTGACGTTACCGTTTTCCAGGATGGAGACGCACGAGTTGGTGGTCCCCAGGTCGATACCGATGATTTTACCCATGTTAACTCTCCCGAAACTTGAATTTGGTAGCAGCGACTACTTTGGCCAACTGCGGTAATACTTGAAGGCTTGACACCTAGATGGGGTTGCCCCGGCGGATTTCAAGCCTGTTCATTGATCGAAGGCTGAGCTGCGCTTGGCGCCTTGCTGACCACCACCAT
Source organism: Pseudomonas sp. B21-031 (assembly GCF_024748985.1). NCBI lineage: Bacteria > Pseudomonadati > Pseudomonadota > Gammaproteobacteria > Pseudomonadales > Pseudomonadaceae > Pseudomonas > Pseudomonas sp. B21-031. The sequence continues at coordinate 5,206,582 of NZ_CP087181.1, forward strand.
GGCGGGGCGCAGCAGGCGGCCGTTGAGCAGGTAGCCTTTCTGGAACACGTTCAACACGCTGTTCGGCTCTACTTCGCCGTTTTCCTGCATGGCCATGGCCTGGTGGTGCTCTGGATTGAACGGCTCACCATGCGGATCGACGACTTCGAGGTTGTAGCGCTTGAGGGTGTCCTGGAACATCTTGAGGGTCAGCTTGACGCCTTCACGGATGGCCTTGACCTGCTCATCTTCGTCACTGGAATGCGTCAGGGCCAGTTCCAGGCTGTCGATCACTGGCAGCAGGTCGCTGGAGAACTTCTCCAGGGCGAACTTGTGGGCCTTCTCGACATCCTGCTCGGCGCGACGGCGCACGTTCTGCAAATCGGCAACAGCGCGCAGCGACTGATCCTTGGCGGCGGCCAGCTGTTCCTCGAGCTCCAGAACACGGGCGCCGACAGCATCTGCACCGGTTTCTTCGACGTTAAGGTCTTTCTCATTCAGCTGTTCGTCAGCCATTGGGTCTCTCCTGCGCAAATTTCTGGATTACGAGCCAGGCTCGCCTTTGTTGTCGGCTATATGGGGCCGGAAAAACCAGCTTCAAGGGGCAGCGTGGTTTTCCGGCCCACATGAGAATCTGTGAGCGGGCATTGTCAGGGTGGAAAAAAGTACTGTATAAATAACCAGACCTGAACCTTCGGGAGCCGCCCCCATGCTGGTGCACCTGTCCATTCACAACTACGCCATCGTCGAACACCTCGACCTCGAGCTTGCCCGCGGCATGTCCGTCATCACCGGCGAGACCGGCGCAGGCAAATCGATCATGCTCGACGCCCTCGGCCTGGCCCTCGGCGACCGCGCAGACAGCGGCGTGGTGCGCCCCGGTGCAGACAAGGCGGACATCCTCGCCACCTTCGACCTGGCAGACATCCCCGAAGCCCGCACCTGGCTGGCCGAGCGTGACCTGGACAACGACGGCCCGTGCATCCTGCGCCGCGTGATCACCGCCGAAGGCCGCAGCCGTGGCTACATCAACGGCACGCCCTGCCCACTCAGCGACCTCAAATCGCTCGGCGAACTGCTGATCGACATCCACAGCCAGCACGAGCACCAGTCGCTGCTCAAAACCGACACCCATCGGCGCCTGCTGGACGAATACGCCGGCGCCATCGACCTGGCCCGCCAGGTGCAACTGGCCGCCAAGCGCTGGAACCAGACCCGCCTGGAGCTGGAGCGCCTTTCCAATTCCGGTGACGAGCAACGCGCCCGCCACCAACTGCTTAGCTACCAGCTCGAGGAGCTGGACAACCTCGGCCTGGGCGAAAACGAGCTGGTACAGCTGGAGCAGGAACACAAAAACCTGACCAATGCCGAAGCCCTGTTCGGCATCTGCCGCCAGGTCATCGACCAGTGCAGCGAGAGCGACTCGGGCAACGTGCTCAGCGCCCTCACCTCCAGCCTCAATCGGCTGGGCGCCGCCACCAACTCACCCAAGGCGCTGGGCGAAGCCGCCAACCTGATTGCCAGCGCGCAGATTCAGGTCGAAGAAGCCGTGGGCGAGCTCAACCGCTTCCTGGATCACTTCGACGCCGACCCCATGCGCCTGCAGGCCCTGGAAGAGCGCCTCGACACTATCTACACCCTGGCCCGCAAACACCGCGTGCACCCCACCGAACTGCCGCATCTGCAGCAGCGCTTGATGGAAGAGCTGGAAGGCTTGAACGCCAGCGACGAATCGATCGAGCGCCTGGGCGAAGAGCTGGCCGCCTATGCCCAGCACTATAAAGAGCGGGCTCGCGAGCTGAGCGCCTTGCGCCAGCAGGCCGCGCAACAGTTGGCGGTCGCGGTCGAGCAAGAAGTCCAACGCCTGGGTATGCCGGGTGGTCGCTTCTGCATCGAGCTTACCCCCAACGAAGGCAACGACCTGTCGCCGCACGGCCTCGAGCAGATCGAACTGCTGGTGAGCGCCAACCCCGGCCAGCCACTCAAAGGCCTGGCCAAAGTCGCGTCGGGTGGCGAGCTGTCACGCATCAGCCTGGCGATCCAGGTGATCACTGCACAGACCTCGCGCATCCCCACTCTGGTGTTTGACGAAGTCGACGTCGGCATCGGCGGCCCCACCGCCGAGATCGTCGGCCAACTGCTGCGCCGGCTGGGTGACCGCGGCCAGGTACTGACCGTAACCCATCTGCCGCAGGTCGCGGCACAAGGGCATCACCACCTGTTCGTGCACAAGGTGCGCCACAGCGACACCACCCACACGGCGGTGGCCAGCCTGGGTAAACGCGAACGGGTCGAGGAAGTGGCGCGCATGCTGGGCGGCATCGACCTGACCAAGGAATCACTGGCACATGCACGCAAGATGGTAGTCAGCGGCAAGGCTTAATGACTGGCCTATGCATTAGCTGCTTAATGGACTGGCCTACGCCTCACCTGCTTAATGACTGACCTATGCGTTACCTGCTTAATGACTGGCCTACGCATTACCTGTAGGAGCAGCCTTGTGCTGCGAAGAGGCCGGTGGCAGCGGCACAGCCCTACTGTGTTTTCACCGGCCTCTTCGCAGCACAAGGCTGCTCCTACACCAAAAGCACAAAGGCGACCCGAAGGTCGCCTTTGCTATTTATAACGATCGAAATCGTTACTTTTTCTTACGCACATAGAGGACCAGGTTGTGGTCCACCAGCTCGTAGCCATGCTCGGCCACGATCTCGCGCTGACGCCGCTCGATTTCAGCATCCATGAACTCGATGACTTCACTGGTCTCCACGTTGACCATGTGGTCGTGGTGACCGCCATCCGCCAGTTCGAAGACCGCATGACCGCCGTCGAAGTTGTGGCGAACCACCAGACCCGCCGCTTCGAACTGGGTCAGCACGCGGTAGACGGTGGCCAGGCCGACGTCCTCACCAGCTTCCATCAAGGCCTTGTAGACATCCTCGGCACTCATGTGACGCTGCTCGGTAGAATCGAGCATCTGAAGGATCTTTACTCGAGGCAGGGTAACCTTGAGACCGGCTTTGCGTAATTCGCTATTTTCAACCATGGTCAGCTTTCTCGCCGATGCTGCTTCGCAGCTTCTCTTAATACGGGTATGATCGGGGTTTACGTTGTCCAGCCAAGATAGTGGAAGTCGCCCACCGATGCAAAACACCAAGCTCTTGCTAACCAGCCTCACCCTAGTGGGACTGCTCGCACTCGCCGGTTGCTCGTTTCCCGGGGTTTACAAAATCGACATCCAGCAGGGCAATGTCGTCACGCAGGACATGATAGACCAATTACGCCCGGGAATGACCCGACGGCAAGTAAGGTTTATCATGGGCAACCCCCTGATTCAGGACACGTTCAACACCAACCGTTGGGACTACCTGTACAGCCTGCAGCCTGGTGGCGGAAAACGCCAGCAAGAGCGCATGAGCATTTTCTTCAACGAAAGCGACCAGTTGGTCAGCCTGTCTGGCGACTTCATGCCAGGCGTGAGCCGCGACCAGGAAATCCTCGGTGGCAGCAGCGACACCACGGTCAGCCCGGCGACCCAGCCAGAGCAGGCCACGCCGCAGCCTGAAGAGAAACCGGCCAAACCCGGTTCGGTGGAAGAATCCATCCAGCGCGAGATCGACACCATCGAGACCACTCCGGTCCCGACGCCGGCACCGCTGGAAACCTCCCCGCAGTAAGCGCGGCGGTCATAAAAAAGCCCGGGCCTTGGCCCGGGCTTTTTTATGCGCCACGACTCAGCTATTGAGCTGCTTGGCGCGCTGGCAGAAGGCATCTACCAAGGTGTTGGCGGCCTGATTGAACAGCGGCCCCAACGTGGCCCGCACCAGCGGCCCGGCATAATCGAAGGACAAGTCCAGGCTGATCTTGCAGGCCTTCTCGCCCAGCGGTTTGAACACCCACACACCGTGCAGCTGGGAGAACGGCCCCTCTTCCAGGTTCATTTCGATGGACTGCCCAGGCACCAGCACATTGCGCGTGACGAAATGCTGGCTCATGCCACCTTTGGCAACCTCCAGCTTGGCGCGCATGTGCGTGTCACTGGCCTCGATGACCGTCGATGCCGAGCACCACGGCAAGAATTGCGGGTAGCTGGCCACGTCATTGACCAGATCGTAAAGCGCCTGGGCGGGATACGGCAGCAGGGCGGAGCGTTGAATATGGGTAGTCATCCAGGCGTCACTTCCAAGGCTGGGTGGCGGCGCTTCGCAGCGTGCCAAAAGCAGGTTCTGTACCTACGACAGGGCCTGTATTGTCCGGTATTCATTGCGGTGGCTCAAGCACACCGAAATCCCATAGCCGACCACGCATCGAGTTGCCTATAATGCCGCCCCTATGGCTAAACAAAAGAAACATCCGACCGGGACCATCGCGCAAAACAAGAAAGCGCGACACGATTACTTCATCGAACACAAGTTCGAGGCCGGGCTGGTCCTGTCCGGTTGGGAAGTAAAGAGCCTGCGGGCCGGCAAGGCGCACCTGACCGACAGCTACGTGCTGCTCAAGGATGGCGAAGCCTGGCTGTTCGGCAGCCACATCACCCCGCTGACCACGGCCAGCACCCACGTCATCGCCGACCCTATCCGCTCACGCAAGCTGCTGCTGAACAAGCGCGAGCTCGAGCGGGTGGAAGCGGCCGTGGCGCAAAAAGGCTACACCTGTGTGGCCTTGGCGCTGTACTGGAGCAAGCACCTGATCAAGTGCGAGATCGCGCTTGGCAAGGGCAAGAAGGAATTCGACAAGCGCGACACCGTGCGCGAACGCGATTCCAACCGCGAGCTGCAGCGTGCCGTGCGTAACAAGGGCAAGGAAGACTAGATCTTCTTTAGCCTGTTCGGGCCTCTTCGCGGGGCAAGCCCGCTCCCACAGGCTTCTGCACATAGCCTGTGGGAGCGGGCTTGCCCCGCGAAGAGGCCCGTGCTGCAAACGCAAACTTCAGCGCCCGCTGCGCCGCTCCGCCCGCGCCACGCGCTGGGCCTCTTCGTGCGCCTCCTCCAGCACCTCCTGCACATACAAAATGTGCCGGCTGGAAACCTCCCGCGCATCCTCCGCCCTGCCCTCGACAATCGCCAGGTACAGCTCCCGGTGCTGACTGATCAGCATGTCCCGCGTTTCAGTCCTCTGCTGATACATCCCACCGATATTGGTCACCACGTTCCGCTTTAGCAGGTCAAACAAGCCGCGGATGGTATGCAGCAAAACCGCGTTATGGCTGGCCTCGGCTATCGCCAAATGGAAGCGCGCATCGGCCGCGCCCTCCTCTGCCCGGGTCACTTCGTCAACGCGGGTGTAGCAGTCCTGCAGCGTGTCAAAAGCCTCTTTCAGCCGTGCACGGTCAGGCTCGGTCGCGCGCTGGGCCGCGTAATACGCGCAGGACGCCTCGAGGGTATGGCGAAATTCGAGCAGGTCGCGCTGCGCTTCAGGGCTGTGCTCAAGCAACTGCAACAGCGGGTCGCTGAACGTCGACCCCAGCGATTCAGCGACAAAGTTGCCACCGCCCTGGCGGCTGATCAGCAGCCCCTTGGCCACCAGCTTCTGAATCGCCTCACGCAGTGACGGGCGCGACACACCGAACTGCTCGGCCAGAACGCGCTCAGCCGGCAAGCGCTGGCCCGAGCTCAGCGTGCCTTCGAGAATCATCCCTTCCAACCGATCGACGATGTCGTCGGACAGGCGCCGTTGGCGGACCTGATCAAAAACCATCACATGCTCTCCACAAACCCCCGGCAGATTTCAGGGGGCCCTATTCTCGCCGATCCGCGCCGCACGCACACCCATCACCCTGGGTTTTTCCAAGGCCATCAGACGCCCGCTCATCGGCACGCGACCAAAGTTTTGTGTCGGACAAATTGACACACCCACGACAGCGCTTTTAACCTAGCGCCCAGACATTGTAAATTGGTCTTACCAATTATCCAATGCCAGTGCTGACCAACAACAATTAGGGGTCACCCCATATGCAAACCTGGCAACAACTCTATAGCCCGCTTGGTAGTCTTGGCCTGTCCGCACTGGCGGCGGTCATCCCTATCGTGTTCTTCTTCCTCGCCCTCGCCGTGTTCCGCCTCAAAGGCCACGTCGCCGGCAGCATCACCCTCGCGCTGTCGATCCTGGTGGCGATCTTCGCCTTCCAGATGCCTGTCGACATGGCCTTCGCCGCCGCGGGTTATGGCTTCCTCTACGGCCTCTGGCCGATTGCCTGGATCATCGTTGCCGCGGTGTTCCTGTACAAACTCACGGTCAAGAGCGGCCAGTTCGAAGTGATCCGCAGCTCGGTGCTGTCGATCACCGACGACCAGCGCCTGCAAGTGTTGCTGATCGGCTTCTGCTTCGGTGCCTTCCTCGAAGGCGCGGCCGGCTTCGGCGCCCCGGTGGCCATCACTGCCGCACTGCTGGTGGGCCTAGGCTTCAACCCGCTGTACGCCGCCGGCCTGTGCCTGATCGCCAACACCGCGCCGGTCGCCTTCGGCGCGCTGGGCATCCCGATCATCGTGGCCGGCCAGGTCACCGGCATCGACGCCTTCCACATTGGCGCCATGACCGGCCGCCAACTGCCACTGCTGTCGCTGTTCGTGCCGTTCTGGCTGGTGTTCATGATGGACGGCCTGCGCGGCGTGAAAGAAACCTGGCCCGCCGCCCTGGTCGCCGGCCTGAGCTTCGCCGTCACCCAGTACTTCACCTCGAACTTCATCGGCCCAGAGCTGCCGGACATCACCTCGGCCCTGGCCAGCCTGATCTGCCTGACCCTATTCCTCAAAGTCTGGCAGCCCAAGCGTTCGTTCGCACAAGCCAAGGGCAGCGTCGGCGCCGCCGTCGTGCAATCCGGCGGCAGCCAGCCAAGCCCTTACAGCTTCGGCGAGATCTTCAAGGCCTGGTCGCCGTTCCTGATCCTCACCGTGCTGGTCACTATCTGGACCTTGAAGCCATTCAAGGCCGCATTCGCGCCAGGCGGTGCGATGTACAACTTCGTGTTCAACTTCGCCATCCCGCACCTTGACCAACTGGTGATCAAGACCGCGCCGATCGTTGCCGCGCCGACCGCCATGCCAGCGGTGTTCAAGCTCGACCCGATCTCCGCCACCGGCACCGCGATCTTCCTCTCGGCGCTGATCTCCATGGCAGTGCTCAAGATCAACTTCAAAACTGGTCTGACCACTTTCAAAGAGACGTTCTGGGAACTGCGCTGGCCCATCCTGTCGATCGGCATGGTGCTGGCCTTCGCCTTCGTCACCAACTACTCGGGCATGTCCTCGACCATGGCCCTGGTCCTGGCCGGCACCGGCGCCGCGTTCCCGTTCTTCTCGCCGTTCCTCGGCTGGCTGGGCGTATTCCTGACCGGCTCGGACACCTCGTCCAACGCCCTGTTCAGCTCGCTGCAAGCCACCACCGCACACCAGATCGGGGTCAACGACACCCTGCTGGTGGCCGCCAACACCAGCGGCGGCGTGACCGGCAAGATGATCTCGCCACAATCCATTGCCGTGGCCTGCGCCGCCACCGGCCTGGTGGGCAAGGAATCCGACCTGTTCCGCTTCACCGTCAAGCACAGCCTGTTCTTCGCCACCATCGTGGGCCTGATCACCCTGATCCAGGCTTACTGGCTGACCGGCATGCTGGTTCATCACTAAAGTGAAAGGGGCCGGGCGCCACGCTGCGCCCGGCAATCCCCTCAAGCAACGCTGCGAGAATCCATGATCATTTCCGCCTCTACCGACTATCGCGCCGCGGCCCAACGCAAGCTGCCCCCCTTCCTCTTCCACTACGCCGACGGCGGCGCTTACGCTGAGCACACGCTGCGCCACAACGTCTCGGACCTGGCCAGCATCGCCCTGCGCCAGCGCGTGTTGAAGAACATGTCCGAGCTCAGCCTGGAAACCCAGCTGTTCGACGAAACCCTGAGCATGCCCGTGGCCCTGGCCCCGGTCGGCCTGACCGGCATGTACGCCCGCCGTGGCGAAGTCCAGGCCGCACGCGCCGCTGCGGCCCACGGCATCCCGTTCACCATGTCGACAGTGTCGGTGTGCCCGATCGAGGAAGTCGCCCCGGCCATCAACCGGCCGATGTGGTTCCAGCTGTACGTGCTCAAGGACCGCGGCTTCATGCGCAATGCGCTGGAGCGGGCCAAGGCAGCCGGGGTCAAGACCCTGGTGTTCACCGTCGACATGCCCGTACCCGGCGCCCGCTACCGCGACGCCCACTCCGGCATGAGCGGCAAAAACGGGCCGATGCGCCGTGTGCTACAAGCCATGACCCACCCTGAATGGGCGTGGGACGTCGGCGTGATGGGCCGCCCGCACGACCTCGGCAACATCTCCAAATACCGTGGCAACCCCACAGGCCTAGCCGACTACATCGGCTGGCTGGGCAACAACTTCGACCCGTCGATCTCCTGGAAAGACCTGGAGTGGATCCGCGACTTCTGGGAAGGCCCGATGATCATCAAGGGCATCCTGGATGCCGACGATGCCCGCGACGCGGTCAAGTTCGGTGCTGACGGCATCGTCGTGTCCAACCACGGCGGCCGCCAGCTCGACGGCGTGTTGTCCAGCGCCCGCGCCCTGCCGGCAATTGCCGACGCGGTGAAAGGCGACCTGAAGATCCTCGCCGACTCCGGCATCCGCAGCGGCCTCGACGTGGTGCGCATGATCGCCATGGGCGCCGACACCGTGCTGATCGGCCGCGCCTTCCTCTGGGCCCTCGCCGTGCATGGCGAAGCTGGGGTGAAGAACCTGCTCGAACTGTTCGAGAAAGAAATGCGCGTGGCCATGGTGCTGACCGGTACCAAGTCGATCAGCGAGATCACCCGCGACTCGCTGGTCCGCGAACTGGGCGCCTGAACGCGCCCCCACGAAACACCGCCTGATTGACCGGGGCACGCGGCGCACCAGACGCCGTGGCCCCGCGAGGAGATTGCATGAGCCTGCCCGCTGCGTTCCTGCGTGATGTCGAGCGCCTGATACCTGCCGAACGCCGTTTCGATGACCCGACCTCCACCCTGGCCTTTGGCACCGATGCCAGCTTCTATCGGCTGATCCCCAAGCTGGTGGTGCGCGTCGAGTCTGAAGACGAAGTGGTCGGCCTGCTGCAGCTGGCCCAGCGCGAGCGTGTGCCGGTGACCTTCCGCGCTGCCGGCACCAGCCTGTCTGGGCAGGCCATCAGCGACTCGGTACTGATTGTGCTCGGCGACAACTGGAACGGCCGTGAGATTCGCGGCCAAGGTGAGCAAATTCGCTTGCAGCCCGGCGTCATCGGCGCCCAGGCCAACGCTTGGCTGGCCCCCTACGGCCGCAAGATCGGCCCAGACCCCGCCTCGATCAACGCCTGCAAAATCGGCGGCATCGTCGCCAACAACGCCAGCGGCATGTGCTGCGGCACTGCGCAAAACACCTATCACACCCTCGCGGGCCTGCGCTTGGTACTGGCCGACGGCACCCGCCTGGACAGCGAAGACCCGGCCAGCGTCGCGGCCTTCGAGCACAGCCATGCCGACCTGCTGGAAGCCCTGGCCCGCCTGGGCCGCGAAACCCGCGCCAACACCGAACTGGCAGACCGCATCCGCCACAAGTACCGGCTGAAGAACACCACCGGCCTGTCGCTCAATGCGCTGGTGGACTACGACCAGCCACTCGATATCCTGCAGCACTTGCTGGTCGGGTCTGAAGGCACGCTGGGCTTCATCAGCGCCGTCACCTACGACACCGTGCCCGACCACCCGCACAAGGCCAGCGCACTGCTGGTGTTCCCCAGCGTCGAGAGCTGCTGCCGCGCGGTAACCGTGCTCAAGCGCCAGCCCGTTTCCGCCGTCGAACTGCTCGACCGCCGCAGCCTGCGCTCGGTGCAAAACATGCCCGGCATGCCCCTGTGGGTAAAAGGCCTGTCAGACAATGCCTGCGCGCTGCTGATCGAATCCCGCGCCGCCAGCCAGACGCTGCTGCACGAACAACTGCACCACGTGATGGCATCGATTGCCGACTACCCCCTGGAGCAGAAGGTCGAGTTCAGCGAAGACCCAGCGGTGTACAACCAGCTGTGGAAAATCCGCAAAGACACCTTCCCCGCCGTCGGCGCCGTGCGCCAGACCGGCACAACAGTGATCATCGAAGACGTGACCTTCCCCGTCGAGCAACTGGCCGAGGGCGTCAACCGCCTGATCCAGCTGTTCGACAAGCACCGCTACGACGAGGCGATCATTTTCGGCCATGCCCTCGAGGGCAACCTGCACTTCGTCTTCACCCAGGGCTTCAACAGCGCCGATGAAGTCGCGCGTTACCAAGCCTTCATGGACGACGTGGCACAGCTGGTGGCCGTGGAGTTCGGTGGCTCGTTGAAGGCCGAGCACGGCACCGGGCGCAACATGGCGCCGTTCGTAGAACTGGAGTGGGGCCATGACGCCTACCAGTTGATGTGGGCACTCAAACGCCTGCTCGACCCCAATGGCATCCTCAACCCCGACGTAGTGTTGAGCATCGATCCAGACATCCACCTGAAAAACCTCAAGCCCCTGCCGGCTGCCGACGAAATCGTCGACAAGTGCATCGAGTGCGGCTTCTGCGAACCCGTGTGCCCCTCCAAAGGCCTGACCCTCAGCCCACGCCAGCGCATCGTCATGTGGCGTGATATCCAGGCCAAAAAGCGCGCCGGCGTCGATACCCGCGAACTGCTCAAGACCTACCAATACCAAGGCCTCGACACCTGCGCCGCCACCGGCCTGTGCGCCCAGCGCTGCCCGGTCGGCATCAACACCGGCGAGCTGGTGAAGAAGCTGCGCAGCCAGGCCGCCGAACACGAAAAAACCGCCGACTGGCTGGCCGACCATTTCCACACGGCCTTGAGTGGCGCCCGCCTGACCCTCACCGCCGCCAACACCGCCCGCAAACTGCTCGGCGCCCCACGCCTAAGCCGCCTGACCGCATCGCTGAGCAACGCCAGCAACGGCCGGCTACCCCAATGGACGCCCGCCATGCCCCAGCCGCTGCGCGCCATCGACTTCGGCCCAGCGAGCAACGACGCCCGCCCCCGCGTCGTGTACCTGGCCGCCTGCGTCTCGCGCGTGATGGGCCCCGCCTATGCCGACCGCGAACAAAGCTCGCTGCTGGACAAGACCCGCGCCCTGCTGGAAAAAGCCGGTTACCAAGTCGTGTTCCCCGACAACGCCGACAGCCTCTGCTGCGGCCAACCGTTCGCCTCCAAAGGTTACCCAGAGCAGGCCGAGCACAAACGCCAAGAACTGATCAACGCCCTGCTGCACGCCAGCCGCGGCGGCCTCGACCCGATCTACTGCGACACCAGCCCATGCACCCTGCGCCTGGTGCAAGACCTGGGCGACACCCGCCTGGACCTGTACGACCCCGTGCGCTTCATCCGCACCCACCTGCTGGACAAACTGGAGTTCACCCCCCAAGACGAGCCGGTGGCCGTGCACGTGACCTGCAGCACCCAGCACCTGGGCGAAAGCCAAGCGCTGATCGACCTGGCGCGGCGTTGCAGCAACCAGGTGGTGATCCCGGAAGGTATTCACTGCTGCGGGTTTGCCGGTGATAAAGGCTTCACCACGCCAGAGCTCAATGCCCACGCGCTGCGCAGCCTGAAGGGTGCGGTGCAGTATTGCAGCGAAGGCATTTCCACCAGCCGCACTTGCGAAATCGGGTTGTCGAGCCACAGCGGCATCGACTATCACGGCCTGGTGTACCTGGTAGACCGCGTCACCCGCCCACGCACAATCTAAAAGCGGGTGCGGCCATTGTAGAAGGGGGCTGCTGCGCAGCCCATCGCAGGCAAGCCAGCTCCTACAAGGGCTGTGCAGCTCTCAAGACCCGTGCTACCCCTGTAGGAGCTGGCTTGCCTGCGAAGGGTCGCGCAGCGACCCCAATGGCCTCAACCGACTAACACCAGGGCTCGCGCGCCTGCCAACGCCCTGCTCATCTACTTCTACCTCAGGACTAACACTGCCCTTGAGAGCTGCACGCCCCCTGTAGGAGCTGGCTTGCCTGCGAAGGGTCGCGCAGCGACCCCACTGGCCTCAACTGACTAACATCATGGCTCGCGCCCCAACACCAGCTCAGCCAACGCCCTGCTCATCTGCACGTTATGCACCGAATTGACCAGCATGCCGATACCCGGCTCACCGGCATTGCCGCAAATGTATTCGTCCAAGGTGTCTTCAATCCCGCGCATCAGCTGAATGGCGTACAGCAACGCCTCCGGTGAAGGGACCTTGTTGTCGATGGTATAGAACGAACGTGGCGACGTTTGGCTGGGTGGATCAGGAACAATCTTCTTCATATTTCTCTCTCGTTTGATTGCATGAGGCCCCACCCATTCCCTCTCACAGGAATAGGTGGCAGCTGTACGCGGGGTGAGAGACCGGCCAAACAAGGAGGAAAACCGGCCAGGCACAAGGCCTGCCCGCGCACAGCTACCATGACGGTAAATCTCTTGAATGGAACGGGCTCTCACACCCGATCGCCAAACCTCAGCGACCCAGGGAAACTAGCCCCAACGCCCATCATCGACAACAGAGAAACCGCTGCAGCGCCAGTAGGATAATTCCCAAACCCATCCACCACGAAGCATTTAGTTTCAAGTTCAGAATCCCCCTACAGCCGCATCATATCGCCCTGCCAGCATCCCGATTGAACCCACGCCAAATCTGCGTAGTCCACTTAACAGGCCCACCTTCCAGAGGCCTTAGAAGGAGACACCCATGAAAGGTACCGCGCTATCGGCCCTGTTCGCGGCCGCCACCTTGTTGGCATCGCCGGTGTTTGCCGCCGACGACCTCTGCACCACCAACCTGCAAAAGATCGATGACAGCATGGCCACCGCCGGCGCCACCTCCGAAGGCCTGGACAAAGCCCTGACCGAGCACGTCGACAAAGCCAAGGCCGCGCAGGCCTCGGGCGACACCAAAGAATGCATCGCCATCACCAGCAAAGTGCTGGAGCGCCTGGAAAAAACCGAAAAAGGCAGCGGCGGCAGCGGTTCGTGACCCCTGGTGCGGGCGACCGGACCAGTTGTCGACGTCGCCCGCGCAATGGCGTATACTCGCCTCACGTGCCGTAAGGTGCGTTAGCTAGAGCTAGTGTGGGGCCGATTAGGATTCGACGCCGGTAGCGAAACTCTAGGTGCATGCCGAGTTGGTAACAGAACTCGTAAATCCACTGTTGCAACTTTCTATAGTTGCCAATGACGAAAACTACGAGGGTTACGCTCTCGCTGCGTAAGCAGCTGAGCCCGCTCTCCTGGTAGCTTCGGCTCCAGCAATCATCAGGGGATGCCTGTAAACCCGAAATGATTGTCATACAGAACAGGATCGTCGTGTAGCACGTTGGGGGCAAAGCGACTAAAACTTACCCAACTCATCCAAAGCACCCTGCCCGTCGGGCGGCTGCGGATTAAATCAGTAGACACGGCTAAGCATGTAGTACCGACAGCGGAGTACTGGCGGACGGGGGTTCAAATCCCCCCGGCTCCACCAAATGATCAAACAAAGACGTCCACGTACGTCTTTTTTTGTGCCTGAAATCCAGTAAATACGCGGCATCCAGCGCTTTTGCGGTCTTTCAAGAGCTTTTGAGTTCCAGCCATTCGGGTATTCCCGGTGGTATTCCAGCCTACCTGGGGCTAATCTTGGGAATACCAAAAGGTGTCAGGGAGCTCATCGTATGTGCGCTCAAACAGCTCGTCTCTCCGACCGCCAGCTCAAGGCAGTCAAGCCCAAAGACAAGGACTATGTCCTCACGGATGGCGACGGCCTCCAGCTCCGAGTTCGGGTCAACCGCTCGATGCAGTGGAATTTCAACTACAGGCACCCGGTCACCAAAAATCGAATCAACATGGCGCTCGGCTCCTACCCCGAGGTCTCTCTGGCGCAAGCTCGGCGGAAAGCGGTTGATGCTAGGGAAGTACTTGCGCAGGGGATCGACCCCAAAGCTCAGCGCAATGATCTCGCGCAGGCCAAGCTAGCCGAGACGGAACATACGTTCGAAAAAGTAGCTAGCGCCTGGTTCGAGCTGAAAAAGGACTCGGTCACGCCGGCCTATGCCGAAGACATCTGGCGCTCACTCACGCTGCACGTTTTTCCGAGCATGAGATCGACACCGATCTCGGAAGTCAGTGCACCGATGGTGATCAAGATCCTTCGACCGATCGAGGCCAAAGGCAGCTTGGAAACCGTGAAACGGCTTAGCCAGCGCCTCAACGAGATCATGACCTACGGTGTCAATTCGGGAATGATCTTCGCGAACCCGCTCAGCGGGATTCGAGCGGTGTTCAAGAAACCGAAGAAAGAAAACATGGCGGCGCTTCCTCCCGAGGAGCTTCCTGAGCTCATGCTGGAAATTGCGAACGCCAGCATCAAACGCACGACCCGCTGCCTGATCGAATGGCAGTTGCACACGATGACTCGCCCCGCCGAGGCGGCGACTACTCGCTGGGCAGACATCGACTTTGAAAGGCGTGTCTGGACTATCCCTCCGGAGCGGATGAAGAAGCGCCGACCACATAGCATCCCGTTGAGTGATCACGCTGTCGCACTGCTGGAGTCACTGAAGACTCACAGCGGCCATCGCGAATACGTCTTCCCAGCAGACAGAAATCCGCGCACCCACGCCAATAGCCAAACGGCCAACATGGCGTTGAAACGCATGGGCTTCCAGGACCGCTTGGTCAGTCACGGCATGCGCTCTATGGCCAGCACCATCTTAAATGAACATGGGTGGGACCCCGAGCTAATCGAAGTGGCACTGGCGCACGTCGACAAGGATGAGGTGCGCAGCGCCTACAACCGAGCCGACTACATCGAGCGCCGGCGCCCGATGATGGCTTGGTGGAGTGAGTACATCCAGAAGGCCGCCACCGGCAGCCTGCTTGCCTCAGCTTACGGCCAAGTTAGAGACAAGAACGTGGTACCGATTCGCTAGCTCTGTACGGCGCAAGAACGGCAGCAGCAACAACTGAACGTCAAGATTCGGGGCAAGCAACCTCGCTCATCCGCTTCTCAGCACGGGTCCTTCCAAACAGGGCTGCAAAGCCGCCCTGTTTGGAAGGACCTCACTTTGAAGAGCTAAAAGCGAACACGTTGTCCAGGATTTACCACGGAAATCCAGCGGTGGATAACCGCTCTTAAAGTCCAAAGCGGCGCTGAGTTTCGAACCTTGACCGCGTTTATCCACAGGCGTAGAACTGGCCGTGCAAACGCTGTCGATGACAGCAACCCAGGTGGCCCGAGCCTTGAAGGTCACGCCGCTCTTGCGGTGGTTCTCCCCTAAATGGCGATTCGCATCCGGCAGCTCGCCCGATCACCTCCCCGGTGATGGATGCCTACTTCAGATCATGGCCCTCGTGCGCCAGATGACACTTCCTACTTCGCTGCCCTGCAGCAACCTATCCGCTTGGCCGAATCTTGCGCCAACCTGCGCCCGTCTCTTTCTGTGGAAAGAGACGGGCGCTTCTAACACTGCTGCAGCCCTGATCGCATAAGGCTTTGCGGCAATCCCCCTCGTGACAACCGGCGTGACAAACGCCGTTGTCACCAGCAACAGCGCTGTAGATGATGGTGCCGCAGATCACGGAATGGACTGCACCTGACTGACAGTCAGGCATGCCCCGGTCATCGCACCGCTGCGTTCACCCGACTCAGGATCTTCAGGCGCTGGTCTCGTCAGCCAGTGCTGCCTCCACCCGCCCACCGGTAACGGTGCTCAGGAGGCCAGATCATGAGATGCCCTTGCTCCCGGTCGTAAGGAGCCGCCAGTCCTGCGTTAGAGGACACCCCACAGGTCGCAGGGGCCTTGATCCCTGATAACACTCAGCATTCTTGGCGGGATGACGTGGGGCAAGGATCGGAGATCGGATGATGAGGTGACTGACATGGCAATGGTGGGTAGACGCGATGGTCGTAATTTTGGTTACGGCAGGCAATTGAGTTACGCGGGGCCGCAGGCGCTGAAAGACATGTTTGGCGGCGGCCACTACGGCACGGTGAAAGCGCACAGTGATCGGTGGTTGGCATTCGTGAAGTGGTGCCGCTCGGAACAAGGGCCGGGTATCAATGATGCGCGGCAGATTGATCGGAAGGTGTTGGCCTATTACGCAGCGTATCTGCGCGACATGGTTAAGCGCGGTGATCTCTCCGTCAGCACCGCGCAAAATCGACTATCCAGCGTTAACAGGACTATGGCGGCGCTTCGCGGTGACCAGTGCGTGAAGTTGCCCAGTCCGAGTAAGGCGTTGGGCATGCAACGCAGCGGAGTTCGAGACTCAGCGCCGCAGGGTCAAGACCGCAAACAGGTTAAGCAGATTGTCGATGTGCTTTGCAGTCAGCATCAGGTACGGGCCGCCGCAATAGTCCTGTTGGCAAGAGCCACCGGCATGCGCTTGCGTGAGGCCATCTTGGCTGACCTGCCACGGCTAAGCCGTGAGGCTAACGACCTGGGCTGGATTAACATCCAGGATGGCACCAAAGGCGGCCGAGCTGGTGCCTCAGCGCCACGATGGATTGCCGTGGACCACCATGTTCAAGACGCACTTGGGTTTGCACGGCAGGTGTCGCCTGCGAGTAGCCGCAACCTGATTGCGCCAGACGAAAGCTATCTGAATGTTCTGCAGGAAATCGTCCGCCCAGCGTGGGACGTGCTGCATGCACACAAGCTCAAAGGCTTCCATGAGCTACGAGCGGCGTATGCATGTGAACGCTATGAGCAAATCACCCAACACCGCGCGCCTATCAATGGCGGCCACTGTTGTCAGGTAGATAGGAACCTTGATCGTGAGGCCCGGAAGCAAATCAGCTACGAGTTGGGGCACGGTCGGATCGATGTGGTCTCTGCCTACGTTGGAGGGCGGACATGAGTAAGCCATTCGACATGGAACTGTTCTTGGCTGGAGTGCTGACGGGATCGCACGCAACCCATCAACGCCATGTGCGACAGGCGAAAATCATCCAGACTGAAATAGCAGAGCGCTGGCAGCGAGAAACGCCTTGGGCCTGGCAGAGAAAGCATTTGGTTTGGTTTCTCGATCAACGCCTGAAAGAGCGAAGTGGAGCGTCACACTATTACTATCTACTGACCGTACGGCTTCTCGTCCGACGATTAGAAAAGCCATGGGTTTTCAACCGCTGTCAGGGCAGACGCAGGCCTGACTGACGATCCTGAGAATGCCGGCCCTCAATACTGGCAGCATGCCTCCAGCCCTTCTGATAAAGTTCGCAGCACGTCATAGGGACACAGTGAGCCATGGACAAGAAATCACTTTCCGAGCGGGACATCTGCAGTAAGTACATCTCCCCTGCCATCCAGCAAGCTGGCTGGGACATGCTCAAGCAGGTGCGCGAGGAAGTTTATTTCACCAAAGGCCGCATTATCGTGCGGGGCAAGCTTCACAGTCGCGGCGAAGCGAGCCGTGCAGATTTCATTCTCTACCATCAAGCCAACCTGCCTATCGCTGTAATCGAGGCGAAGGATAACAACCACTCTGTTGGCTCCGGCATGCAGCAGGCTCTTCGCTATGCAGAGGCGCTGGATGTACCGTTCGTATTCTCCAGCAATGGCGATGCCTTCCTGTTCCATGATCGCAGTGGTACGGGCAGCAAGGTAGAAACGGACCTCCCCATGGATCAATTCCCTAGTCCTATCGAGCTTTGGCAGCGCTACTGCCAATGGAAAGGGCTGGATACTGCGGTTCAACACAAGATCGTAGCGCCATACTACGACGACGGCTCCGGGCGCATGCCGCGCTATTACCAAACGAACGCCATTAACCGCACCGTTGAGGCGGTAGCGCGCGGGCAGGACCGTATCCTGATGGTGATGGCCACAGGCACTGGCAAAACCTACACCGCCTTTCAAATCATCTGGCGACTGTGGAAATCAAAACAGAAAAAGAGAATTCTGTTCCTTGCTGACCGCAACATTCTTGTCGACCAGACGAAGAACAACGACTTCAAACCCTTTGGCCAAGCGATGACCAAAATCGCCAAACGCCAGATCGACACCTCTTATGAGATCTACCTATCGCTCTATCAGGCCGTCACTGGCACTGACGAAGAGATGAACATCTACAAGCAGTTCTCCCGCGACTTCTTCGACTTGATCGTGATCGACGAGTGTCACCGTGGCAGCGCTGCCGAGGATTCCGCCTGGCGCGAAATTCTCGACTATTTCTCCAGCGCCACCCATGTCGGCCTAACCGCCACACCAAAGGAAACCAAAGAGGTGTCAAGCATCACCTACTTCGGTGAGCCGGTGTACAGCTACACCCTCAAACAGGGCATCGAGGACGGTTTTCTTGCGCCATATAAAGTGGTGCGCATCGACTTCGACAAAGACTTGCAAGGCTGGCGCCCACCCAAGGGCATGCTCGACAAGAACGGCGAACTGATCGAAGACCGCATCTACAACCTGAAGGACATGGATCGCAGCCTGGTCATCGAGGCGCGGACTCAACTGGTCGCGCAGAAGGTCACCGAGTTCCTCAAGGCCTCAGACCCATTCCAGAAAACAATCGTCTTCTGCGACGACATCAATCACGCCGAACGCATGCGCCAAGCCTTGGTCAACCTCAACCCGGAGCGCGTGGCTGAGAACCGCAAGTACGTCATGCGCATTACCGGCGATGACCAGGAGGGCAAAGCCGAACTGGACAACTTCATCAACCCGGAAATGCGCTACCCGGTCATCGCCACCACCAGCAAACTAATGACCACCGGCGTAGATGCGCAGACCTGCAAGCTGATCGTGCTCGACCAGCACATCAAATCTATGACCGAGTTCAAGCAGATCATCGGTCGTGGCACCCGCATCAACGAGGAATTCGGTAAGTACTGGTTCACCATAATGGATTTCAAAAAGGCCACCGAGCTGTTTGCCGACCCGGCCTTCGACGGAGACCCAGTGGTGATCTACGCCCCAGAGATCGATGACTCCCCCGTACCGCCAGATGAGCCAATAGCCGATCAAGAAGGCTCCAGCGCTGGCAACGATAACGAGGGTGATGAACCAGATTTCACCGGCGAGGATGAAGGTAAAAAACGCATCCGGTATATCATCAACAACGTACCAGTCTATGTCGTCGCTGAACGGGTGCAGTACTACGGTCCTGATGGCCGGCTGATCACCGAGTCACTGCATGATTACACCCGTACCTGCGTACAAAAGCAGTTCGCCTCATTGGATGACTTCCTCCGGCGCTGGGGCGATGCCGAGCAAAAGAAAGTCATCATCGAGGAGATGGCCATCCAAGGCGTAATTTGGGAGGCGTTGGCCGAAGAAGTAGAAAAGAAACAAGGCAAGCAGCTCGATCCGTTCGACCTGATCTGCCACGTAGCCTTCGATCAGCCTGCCTTATCACGCCGTGAGCGAGCCGAGCAGGTAAAAAAGCGCAACTATTTCGCCAAGTATTCAGGCGCAGCCCGCCAGGTGTTGGAGGCGCTACTGGATAAATACGCCGATACCGGGATCGAGCATATCGAGGACATCAAAATCCTTCAGCTTGACCCTTTCAGCCAGATCGGCGCACCTATCGAGCTGGTCAAAGCCTTTGGCGGCAAAGCGGGGTACACCAAGGCGATTCATGAATTGGAGGGTGAGCTTTACGCAAGCTAGGGCTAAGCACCGACGACATGACAAAGCAGTCTCCTCCACGATCCGGTAGAATCTTGCCCCCCCGCGTTACGTGTTGAGAGACCTTCATGTCCATTAGCTCCACCATCAAGTCCATCCAGGACATCATGCGCAAAGACGTTGGCGTAGACGGCGACGCCCAGCGCATTGGCCAGCTAGTGTGGCTGTTGTTCCTGAAGATCTTTGATGACCGCGAGCTTGAATGGGAGCTAATGGACGACAACTACCGATCGCCCATTCCCGAGAGCTGCCGCTGGCGCACTTGGGCGGCTGACCCGGAAGGTATGACCGGCGATGCGCTGAAGGACTTTATTGACAACAACCTGTTTCCCCAGTTGCAGAACCTGCACGAGTACAGCAACACACCGTCAGCCTTCGTAGTACGCAGCGTATTTGAAGACGCATACAACTACATGAAATCCGGCCAGCTGCTGCGCCAGGTGATCAACAAGATTCAGGAAGGTGTGGACTTCAACAAAGCCCAAGAACGCCATGAGTTCGGCAACCTCTACGAGCAATTGCTGCGCGACCTGCAGAACGCCGGTAACGCCGGTGAGTTCTACACCCCGCGTCCGGTCACCGAATTCATGGTGCGCATGGTCGATCCCAAGCTGGATGAGAAGGTCATGGACCCGGCCTGCGGCACTGGCGGCTTTTTAACCTGCGCCATCGAGCACAAACGCAGCCGCTATGTAAAAACCGCCGAGGACGAACGCACCCTGCAGGCCAGCATCTTCGGCGTGGAAAAGAAGCCGCTGCCGCACCTGCTGGCAACCACCAATATGATCCTGCACGGCATCGAAGTGCCAAGCCAGATCCGCCACGACAACACCCTGAGCAAACCGCTGATCAGTTGGGGCCCGAGCGAACGCGTGCACTGCATCGTCGCCAACCCGCCGTTCGGCGGCATGGAAGAAGACGGCATCGAAACCAACTTCCCCGCAGCCTTCCGCACCCGCGAAACCGCCGACCTGTTTCTGGTGCTGATCATGCAGCTGCTCAAAGACGGTGGCCGCGCCGCCGTGGTACTGCCCGATGGTTTTCTGTTTGGCGAAGGCATCAAAAGCCGCATAAAGGAAAAGCTGCTCACCGAGTGCAACCTGCACACCATCGTTCGCCTGCCCAACGGCGTGTTCAACCCCTACACCGGCATCAAAACCAACCTGCTGTTCTTCACCAAGGGCACGCCGACCAAACAGGTGTGGTTCTACGAACACCAGTATCCGGCCGGAGTGAAGAATTACTCCAAGACCCGCCCCATGCGCATCGAAGAGTTCTCAGTGGAAGAGGCCTGGTGGGGCAGCGAGGCCGATGGCTTTGCCGCACGGGTGGAGAACGAATTTGCCTGGCAGGTCAGCCTCGAAGAGCTGCAAGCGCGCAACTGGAACCTGGACTGCAAAAACCCGCATATCGGAGAACAAATCAACCACGACCCGGACGAACTGCTGCGCAACTACGCCACGCTGCAAGGCGAGATCAGCGACCTGCGCGACCAGCTTAAGGCCGTGCTGGCTGAAGCCCTGGAGCGCGAGGTATGACGACGCTGCTTACCGATAACCTGCCACTGCTGGCTGGTGCGCCAAACGGTATAAAAAAGCTGCGTGAACTGATTCTGGAACTGGCGGTGCGCGGCAAGTTGGTGCCGCAAGATCCAAGTGATGAGCCGGCCAGTGAGTTGCTCAAGCGCATTGCCGAGGAAAAGGCACGGTTGGTGGCTGAGGGCAAGATCAGGAAACAGAAGGCGCTGTCTGAAAGAGATGCCGAAGATCCAGCATTTGAGCTGCCAGCGGGCTGGGCGTGGGCTCGACTTGCTGATGTTGTGAATGTTCTTAATGGTAGGGCCTACAAGAAAGAAGAGCTGCTAGACGCAGGTACGCCCGTCCTGCGAGTTGGGAATCTATTTACATCCAATCATTGGTATTACTCGACCCTCACCCTTGAAGAGGATAAGTACTGCAATCCGGGAGACTTACTGTTTGCTTGGTCTGCATCCTTCGGACCATTCATTTGGCATGGTGAGCGCTCAATCTATCACTACCACATCTGGAAGCTCGATTTTTACGCCAAAGGTCAGCTCAGCAAGCATTACCTATACAACTATTTGCTGGAGCAAACGCAAGATATCAAGGCTGCTGGCCATGGCGTATCTATGGTCCACATGACCAAAGAGAAAATGGAAAAGCTGGTAGTGCCAGTGCCCCCGCTCGCCGAACAAGAACGCATCGTCGCCAAAGTCGATGATCTGATGGCCCTGTGCGACCGCCTGGAAGCCCAGCAAGCCGAGTCCGAAAGCGCCCGCGCCCAACTGGTGCAAGTGCTGCTCGACGGCCTTACTCAAACAAGCGACGCCATCGAATTCGCCATCAACTGGCAGCGCCTGGCTGAAAACTTCCAGTCCCTGTTCACCACTGAGACCAGCATCGAAACCCTCAGAAAAAATCTGTTGCAATTAGCTATGATGGGCAAGCTAGTACAGCAAAATCCCTACGATGAGCGGGCTTTCGAAACGCTCAAGCGGGTCGAGGAAAAGAATCAACTAGCCGCGAATTCCTGCAAATCAAAAAAAACAAAACAGACAACTGAAGCAACCCCAGAAATTGCCTCATTTGATCTGCCTAACGGCTGGACGATAGCAAGCGTTGCTCAAGTTGGTGAAATCAAACTTGGGCGTCAACGATCCCCGAAGGATCACTTTGGCGAGCACATGACACCCTATCTACGCGTAGCCAACGTCAAAGAAAACGCGCTCGACTTGTCAGACGTTAAAGAGATGAACTTCACCCCCGCAGAGCAGGAAATCTTTCGGTTACAACCCGGAGACATCCTTTTAAACGAAGGGCAGAGCAAAGAGTTGGTAGGCCGCCCAGCACTATTTAATGGAGAAATACCTGGAGCTTGCTTTCAAAACACATTACTGCGCTTCCGAGTATACGAATGCGTAACACCAATATATGCATTGCGATATTTTCAATCGTGTATGCACAGCGGTCGTTTTCAACAGGCGGCACAGCAGACCACAAATATTGCTCACTTAAGCGCATCGAGACTTGCAGCGATTGAATTCCCTTTACCCCCTCTTCCAGAACAACATCGTATCGTCGCCAAAGTCGACCAACTCATTGGCTTCTGCGACCAACTCAAAATGCGCCTAAACCAGGCGCGCCAGTTGAACGACCATCTGGCCAACAAGCTGGTCGAAAGTGCGCTTGTCGAAAATACTCAGCAAGCTCTCGTTACCCTGGATCGACAAGTAGCCCGCACCTTGCTCGCCGCAGAAATCACTCATCAGTTGCATAGCCAACACACCTTCGGCCAACGCAAACTGCAGAAAGTTATTTACTTAGTCGAACATACAGCCAGGCTCGCCGCTATCCAAGGTAACTACCTGCGTGACGCCGCTGGCCCCCACGATCGCCATCTGATGAATAAGGTTGAAGGCGAGCTGCAAAACCATCAGTGGTACGAACGCATTGAGCGCGAGACTGTTGGCCATGCTTACCGCCCGCTTTCCCAAGCAGGGCAGCATCGGCAGGCATATATCAGCGCCTGGTCGGTCATTGAGAGGGCCACCATTGAACAGGTCATCGAGCTAATGCGGGACTGGGATACGGATCGTTGCGAAATGACTGTGACGCTCTATGCCGCCTGGAACGATTTTATCCTCGAAGGTCGCCCAGTTACCGATGAAGCCATCGTGGACGAAGTCATGCATAGCTGGAACGTCACCAAGCTGCGCTTCGGCAAAAACCAATGGTTCGCGGTACTCGCAGAGATGAAAAAGCACAAAATGCTAATGCCCAGCGGCTTTGGCAAGCGCACCGAAGGCGGCATGCGCAGCTTGCCCGGTTTTGAATAAGATTAATCTTTTCGCCAGTCTCTGCAGAATAACAAACCGAGGCATATCGCTAATTTCAGCTTGCCTCGGCATTCCAATCGGTATTCCAAAGAAATTTATTAACCAATATATTTCAGAAAAATCAAAGAGTTAATGGCTCAGCTCAAGTTACCCCGGCTCAAGAAAAATGTGACACGCCCCACGACTCTCTTTTTTCGCACCGAGTTTCCAGCTCTTTGTTCGCGCTGCTTCCCCTGGTATCTCGCCCAGTGAACCTACCGTATCCCCCAAAAAAACCCACGCCCCCCTCACCTTTTTCATTGCACCCCGCAGCTATAAATCCTACCGTGCATGTCGTTTTTGGATATGGAGGCTAAGGATATGGCCCAACTCTTCCCCGCACTCAGTGCCTGCCGCTTCGACGCCCCAGGCGAAAAACGACTCGCCGAACGACTCGAAAAAAAGCTCTCAGACGACTGGTTGTGCTGGTTCAACGTGCCAGTCGGGCCAAAAGGCCTGCAACCTGATTTCGTCCTCTTGCACCCCAATATCGGGCTGCTAGTGCTTGAGGTCAAAGACTGGAAAATCACTTCGCTGATCTCGATGACGGCCAGCGATGTAAAAAAATACGATGACGGCCAGGAAAAAACCGTTATCAACCCGCTGGCCCAAGCCCGCAAAAATGCCTTTGAAACGGTCCAGGCATTGGAAAAAGACAGCGCCTTAACCCAAGGTGTTGGGGCTTACCGGCCTGGCAAGCTCATCATGCCGTACAGCTGGGGGGTGGTCCTCACCGAGATCACCCGCAAAGAGTTCGATGCAAAGAAGCTCGGCGCAGCGATGGAAGGCACGCGGGTAATCTGCAAAGACGAAATGTTTGAAACTGCAGACAGCACGGTATTCGAACAGCAGGTGTGCAAGATGCTCGTACATCAGTTCCCGGTGCACTTGCAGCCGGAGCAAATTGACCGAGTGCGCTACCATCTGTTTCCCGAGATTCGGTTAAACCCGGCACGTGCTCAGTTCGGGTTGTTCAGTGAACAAGATGCTCCCCTTCCCAGCCTGCTTAAGGTGATGGACCTTCAGCAAGAGCAGCTGGCACGTTCCATGGGTGATGGCCATCGGGTGATCCACGGTGTCGCCGGTAGCGGTAAAACCATGATCTTGGTCTATCGCTGCTTGTACCTAGCTCGCGTAGCTACCAAACCGGTTTTGGTCTTGTGCTTCAACAAAACGCTTGCCGCGCGTTTGAGCCAAGTACTGCAGCAGCACCGTCAGGACCACAAGGTAACGATCATGGGCTTCCATGCCTGGTGCCACGGTTTACTGACCCATGCAAAGCTAAGTCTTCCTGAAATGAAAGGGGCGAAGTTCGTTCAAGCATTGGAAGAAGAAGTGCTTCGGCACATGGAAAGCGGCGCCCTAGCCCCAGAGCAATACGCCGCCATCCTCATTGACGAAGGGCACGACTTTAAACCCGAGTGGTTTCGCTTGGTCGTCCATCAGGTGGATCGCGAGCGTGAAGACCTGTTGGTACTGTATGACGACGCTCAAGCCATCTATCGCGGCAAGACGACGGGCACGGCCAAAATGGCGTTCAGCTTTGCCAGCGTAGGCATCAAGGCCTCTGGCCGGACCACAGTGCTGCGTACCAATTACCGCAACACCTTAGAAGTACTCTCGGTGGCCCATGCATTCTCCAAGGATCTGCTGAGCGCACGTGATGCCGAAGACGATCATGTACCGGTGCTTGCACCTCAAAGTGCGGGGCGTCGGGGTGAGATGCCACAGCTTTTAAGCTTCTCTCAGCCAGCTCAAGAAGCACAGTGCCTGGCGATGAGGTTAAGGGCAGAACATGAAAACGGCAGAGCCTGGGAAGACATGGCGGTGATTTACCGACATACCAGTCAAGCCAGCTGGGTTGAGGAGGCGCTGAAAGCGGCAGGTATTCCTTACACCAGTGCCAGGGTGATCTCTCAGCGTACAAAGCTCTATGCCGAAAACTCGGTAAAAGTCGTCAGCATGCATTCCAGCAAAGGGCTGGAGTTTGGTTTTGTGATGATCCCGCGCCTGCATGAAATGCCAGGAAAAGGTGAGGATGAGGCCGACGAGATGCGCTTGCTGTACGTAGCGATGACACGGGCAGTTGATCGCCTGGTGATGAGCCATCAAGGCCAGTCGGGTTTCACCGAGCGCCTTGGGGAGGCGGTGGCCCAGGTAAAAGCCAGCCTTTAGGCCGCTGCTTAAATCAGTGCCCTATTCACCATGCGTGAAGGAGCCAACGTAGGTGCCCGCCATATAGCGGGCACCTCACAATCCAGCCCCCCGCCTTACCAGCTATAACTCAACTTAGCCGTAACCTCCCGCCCCGGGTTGTAATAATTCGCCGTCCCCGACCCCACCACATGCTGCTCATCAAACAGATTGCTCACATTCAGCGCAAGGTCGGTCCCCTTGGCAATCTTGTAATTCAAAGCCGCATCAAACAGCGTGGTGCCATCGCTTTTCTTGGTATTGGCCGCATCCATGTAATACCCGCCCACATACCGCGCCCCCAGCCCAACGCTCACGTCAGTATCAGGAATGCTGTAGTAGCTCCAAAGCGAAGCAGAATGCTTCGGCGCCGTGGTGAATTCCTTACCCTTCAGCGACGAGCCGTCATACAACGACCCACGCAGCACTTCAGACTCCATATACGAATAAGCCCCGATCACGCTGATGTCTTGCGTCACCTGCGCCTTGGCTTCCAGGTCCAGGCCGCGCACGCGAGACTCACCCACCGTCTGCTGCTCGATGATGCCGCTCGGCAACACCACGGCAATGGTGACGTTCTCCTGCGTCAGGTCATAAATGGCTGCAGAGAACAACGCATCCATCCCCATGGGCGAATACTTAACGCCCACTTCGTACTGCCGGCCCGTTTGCGGGGTAACGCCAACCTGTGGCGGTGAAACGGATTCCACCATGCTCACATAGGTCGACACTTCATCGTTGACGATGTAGGTCAACGCGCCGCGGTAAGAGGTTTCGGAGAAGCTGTCGTTTTCACTCGAGGCGCCGCCGATGTACTCCTTGCTGGACAGGTCCATGGAGTCGTTACGCACACCGGCGGTAGCAATGACGCGGTCGTAGAACGACAGGTTCTGCTGCAGGAAAACAGCCTTGGTCGTGGCGTCGTTCTTTTTGCGGGTATACGGCGAGATATCGCCCGGCACGCCGGTGAAGATTGGGTTGGCGATATCGATGGAAGGCGCCAGGCCGTAGACGGAGCTTTGCTTGGTGGTGGAGTCGAGGTACTCCACACCCACCAGGGTGCTGCTGTCGATGTGCTCGAACTGGGCATCGTATTGCAGCATCAGGTTGCCGTTGAGTTGGTCGGCATCGCTGTCGGTACCAAACACGTAGCGTGGGATCGTGGTGCCAACACGCGTAGGGCTGTCGCTCAGGTAGGCGTAGCCGAAGTCATCGCTCAGCTCGCTGTAACGTAGGTTGCTGCGCAGCACGAAGCCGTTGTCGAAGTCGTGGGTGATGTTGCCGCTGAGGCTGGTGCGCTCGACGTTGTGGAAGTTGTAGCTGGGCTCACCGTAAAAATCGCTGCGGTCGTATTCCTTGTCCAGCGGGTAGCCACCGCTGTTGGGCGAGCTGTCAGTTTTCAGGTAGTCCAGGATCACGGTGGCCGAGGTGTAGTCGGTCGGCGCCCAGGTTAGGCCACCCATCACGAAGCGGTTGTCGTCTTGCGAGTGGTCGTACTCGCGGTCGCTGTTCTGCATCTTGGCGGTGAAGCGGCCGGCGACGGTTTTTTCGTCGTTCAGCGCATCGCCAACATCGATGCCGGTCTCGGCATGGTCGTAGGAGCCGTAAGTGACGTAGCCCTGGCCGAACTGCTCGAAGCGGGGCTGTTTGGTCACGAAGTTCACCGAGCCACCGGGGTCGGCCGGGCCGAACAGGGTGGAGTTGGCGCCGCGCAAAATTTCGATGCGCTCGTAGGCGTAGGGGTCTTCGCGCACACCGCGCATCGAGCTTAAGGTCAGACCGTCGCGGTAGGTGGTGGCCTGGAAGCCGCGGATCTGGAAGTAGTCGTTGCGGTCGTCCGAGCCGTAGAAGTCGCTGATGACGCCTGGGGTGTAGAGCAGGGCCTCTTCGGTGGTGCTGACGCTGCGCTGCTCCATCTCCTTGCGGGTAACCACCGACACGGACGCGGGCGTGTTGAGGATGCTGGTCGCGACTTTGCCACCCACCCACAGCTCTTTAGCGACCACCGAGTCGGCGTCGTCGTCAGCACTGGCTTTGACCTTGGCATTGATGATGACGGGCGCCAGGCGATAGTCCTCGGTCGCGCCCAGTTCGAGCGGGCCGGCAGGCTTGGTTTGCGGAATGATCAGGTAGGCATTCGGGCCTTGCTGCTCTGGCTGCAACTCGGTGCCCTGCAACAATGACGACAGTGCTGCCGGCG
This sequence comes from Pseudomonas sp. B21-031, assembly GCF_024748985.1. NCBI lineage: Bacteria > Pseudomonadati > Pseudomonadota > Gammaproteobacteria > Pseudomonadales > Pseudomonadaceae > Pseudomonas > Pseudomonas sp. B21-031. The sequence goes on from NZ_CP087181.1 coordinate 5,234,465, forward strand.
TCTCGAGCGTGCCTTGGACACCTTGGGTCGTGCGGTTGCCGATGCTCTGCGCATCGTAGGACAGGCTGATGCCCGCCTGGCGCGCAAAGCGGTCGAGCGCCGGCGCCAGCGGGCCACCCGGGATGTTCCACTGCTGCAGCTGGTTGGTGTGATCAGAGGCCAAGGGTTGCGCAAGCGACGGCAAGGCATAGCTGCTGACAACCAGGCCCAAGAAGGCGCCGTGCAGGGCACGATTCAAGGGGTGGCGCTGTGGAACCGGGGTCGAACTCATTTTCTCGCTCCGTGGGGTGCTGGCAGACTGGCCTGTATTCCGGCCTTCTCTACAGGCCGAACGAGAATGAGAAAACACCTCATTTATTTTCAGGTTTCTGCGCAGAACACGTCACACGCGCGCTATTGAGCCTCCCACACCGCCGTCCAGGCTTACCGTGCGCCCTATTCCTGCGTTGAATGTGCCCCGTCGTCGCGGTCATTCAACTTCAGAATGTGCGCTTTGATGGAAGTACCCGCCAGGCTGACGAACGTCATATAAAAGTCCTTACCCAGATGCAGCAATGGCGAGCCTTTCAAGGATTCGGCGGCAGCCTTTATTGCAAATACCCCGAACTGTTCCGAGATGATTTCGACGCTGCGCGCACGCTTGGAGGGCTCGTCATAGGGCTTCTGATACCAGGTGGCGATTTGGTAGTCGACATCTTCTCGTTCAAACACCGCATACACATGGCTGACCAGGGCTATGCTGGTTTCGCGAATCAAGCCAGGGTCGACATTGTGTTGTTCAAGCAGCGCTTCGATGGGCTGGTTCATGACAAACAGCAGGTCTGCATTCGTATAACCGGGCATCGGAGGGAACACGCCGGGAGGCAGTTCGATGGTTGGGGCAGGTACGTCGTCATTGTGCATGTGAAGCTCCTTCTTCAGCCTGAATTGGCGCGCAGTCAATGACATTTGCCAATTGAATTAGTTGCGCGTCAAGAAGAAACAATCGCATTGCGCCCGCGACCTCATCACTAGCCTTCGATTAAACGTGCATCCTGCAGGGCCGGCAGGGGTCGGCTCAGTAACACGCCGACCAGCACCGCGAACAGCAGCGCCGCCACGCCTGCCACTTGCAACACGGCTTCAAACCCTCCGATGAAGGCCTGGCGGGCCAAAGGCGCGACTGCCTCACGCAGGCCAGGGTCCAGCACGGCTAAAGCCGCCTGCAGGTCGCCCGCAGCAACGCGCGTGGCCATCGTGGCAACCTCGTCCAAATGCGCGGGCGCCACGGCGGCCATGGCGTCGTGCAGCAGTTGGCCACTGCGGGCCGCCAGCACGCCGCCGAGCACTCCGATGGCCAACACGATCGCGCCGAAGCGCGTGGTGGTGCTCAGCCCTGAGGCCATGCCGGTACGCTCACGGGGCACGCAGGCCATGATGTTTTTCTGCGTATCGCCATTGAGCAGCCCTGCCCCCGCGCCCAGCACCACGCTGGCCAGGGCAAAAGCGCTGTAACCGCCGTAGCCAGCGGCCCAGGCACACAGCAGGTTGCCCGCGCCCACCAGCAACAGGCCGAGGGCGAACACCTGGGCCGGGCTCAAGTGAGCCGCCAGGCGCATGCCCAGGCGGGGTGTCAGCAGCATGGCCACGGCGAACGGCAGCATCCCCGCCCCTGCCGCCAGGGCCGAAAGCTGCAGGCCGTTTTGCAGGTAGAGCGGCAGCAGGGTCATCATCACCTGGGCGCAGGCCGCATAGCCAAACATGCCCAACAGGGCACCCACGAAACGCCCGCTGCGCATCAGCCGCAGGTCGATCATCGGCCTTGCCTGGCTGCGTTCGACCATGATGAACAGGCCGAACAGGAATGCGCTGATCAGCAGCCGCGCCAGGGTCTGGGCGCTGCCCCAACCGACTTGGTTGGCGTCGATCATTGCCCAGATCAGGTAGCCCAGGCTGCCTGCGAAGGTCAGGCTACCCCAAGGGTCGAGGCGTGCTGCGGCGCTGTCGCGGGACGGCTCGACGCTGCGCAGTACCATCACGGCCAGCACCGCGACCAATGGCAGGTTGATGTAGAAGATCCAGCGCCAGCCCAGCGTGCTGGCGATCACCCCGCCGAGCAGCGGCGCGAAGGTGATGGTAGCGCCCATGCAGGCACCCCAGAAGGCCCAGGCGCGCAGGCGTTCCTGGGGTTCGTGGAAGCGGTGGCCGATGGCGGCGAGTGCTGAGGTCAGCAGCATGGCAGCGCCGATGCCCTTGGCCGCTCTGGCCAGGTTGAGGAACATTAAGCTGGGGGCTGCGCCGCAGGCCAGCGAGGCGATGCCGAACACGGCCAGGCCGATCAGCAGCAGGCGGCGTCGGCCAAAGCGGTCGGCCAGGCTGCCGGCTGGCAGCAGGCAGGCGGCGAAGGCCAGCAGGTAGGCGCTGACCACCCATTCGATATCGGCGAACGCGCCGGACAAATCGCGGGCGATGCTGGGCAGGCTGACGGCGACGATGTTGGTGTCGAGGATGATCAGGGCGCAGACCAGTGAGGCGGTGAGCAGGGTGAAGCGCGGGGAAGCAGGCGTGGGCATGGCAAGGCTCCGAAGGCTGGCTGGGTCTTTGGGGCCGCTGCGCGCCCCTTCGCAGCACAAGGCTGCTCCTACAGGTGCAGCGCATGCCTTGGGTGCTGCGCTGCACCTGTAGGAGCAGCCTTGTGCTGCGAAGGGGCGCGCAGCGGCCCCGGCAATATCACTCACAGCACCGATACCTTTGCCGCCATGGCACCAGCCTTGTAGTGTTGTCTTCACCCTAACGCCATCAGCCCCACGGCTTGTTAGCCGCAGTGGCCCGCGTCATTAGCTTGCAGGTAACACCGCATGGAAATCCGCCATTTCCGCTACTTCCTCTGCGTCGCCCAGCACGGCCATTTCACCCGTGCCGCAGAACAGTTGGGCATCGCTCCGCCTACCCTCAGCCGGCAGATCCAGGACATGGAACGCGAGCTGGGCGTGCGCCTGTTCGAGCGCAGCCAACGCGAGGTGAACCTCACCGCTGCAGGCCAGGCGTTGCTGATCGAAGCCGAACAGGCCGTACGCCAATTCGATGCCGCGCAACTGGGCGCGCAGCGTGCAGGGCGCGGCGAAAGCGGGCGTATCGAAATGGGCTATGTGGCCTCTGCCGCGTATTCGGGCATGCTGCAGCGGCAGGTGACCGGCTTCAGCGAAAGCCACCCGGACGTACGCCTGAACATCCGCGAGCTGCCCATGGTGGAGTTGCCTGGACAGGTGCGCGATGGCCTGCTCGACCTCGCCTACGTGCGCTCGCCAATGGAGCTGCCGGAAGAACTGGAAGCCATCGCCCTGCACCAGGAAGGTTTCGTTCTCGCCCTGCCTGCCAACTCGCGGATCAATGAGTTGCCACAGATCCCTGCATCCCGCCTGGCCAATGAGACCTTCATCCTCCCCGAGCAGATTTCCGGCACGCTCGAGGTCTCGGCACAAGGTGGTTTCGTGCCACGGCTCGGCCCGCAACCTGGGAGCCTGGTCGCGGTCATCACGTTGGTTTCGTTGGGCCAGGGCATTGCCGTGGTGCCGGAGTCGGTCGTGCAGCGCATCAGCCTGGCGCAGGTGAATTACCGGCGCATTGCCGATTGCCAGGCCAGCTCATGGCTGAGCCTGATTCATCGGCGTTTCGAAAAGGCCCCTGCGGTGATCAGGTACATCGAGATGATGCGCTGCCCTGCGCAGTAAAAGTCTCACCAGGGGTGAGACTTTTGGCTTGGACGATTAAGCCGATCCCCTCACCGACCGCGCCGCCACTGCCTGCGTATGCCCACGCGATGTGACTATCCCCAGGAAGGAAATCACAATCGCCAGGCCCAGTGTCGAGCTCACTTCCACCCGGTGCTCAGGTGTATACATCATCACCGCCAGCGCCGCGGCGATGAAGATGATCACCGCCCAGGTCAGCCATGGGAACAGCCACATACGGAACTTCAGTTCGGCGTTCTCGCGCTCCAGGCGGCGTCGCATGCGCAGCTGGGAGATGGCGATGACCATGTACACCAGCAAGGCGATGGCGCCAGAGCTGGCCAGCAGGAACTCGAACACGCCTTTGGGCGCGAAGTAGTTGAGGATGGCGATGGCCGCGCCAATCAGGGTGCTGCCAAATACCGCCGAGCGCGGCACGCCGACCTTGGAGGTCTTGTTCAGGAAGGCCGGTGCGTCACCGCGCTTGGCCAGCGAATACATCATCCGCGAGGCAATGTAGATCGACGAGTTCATGCAGCTGGTAACAGCCACCAGCACCACCAGGTCGACCATGAAGGCTGCGTTGGGGATGTTCATGATCTCCAGCGCACGCTGGTAGGAGCCCACCACCGCCAATTGCGGATCGTTCCACGGCACCACCGAGATGATCACGAAGATCGACAGGATGTAGAAGGTGCTGATCCGCCAGATCACCGAGCGCGTAGCCTTGGCGATGTTGCGTGACGGGTCGCTGGATTCGGAGGCGGCGATGGTCACGGCCTCGGTACCGATGAAGCTGAACATCACGGTGATGAAGGCACCGATGACGGCAGACCAGCCCTTGGGCGCGAAACCGCCGTGCTCAGCGACCAACGTGCTCAAACCGCTGACTTCTCGGTTTGGCAGCCAACCCATCAAGGCCGCGAAGCCCAGGCCGATGAAGCCGAGGATGGCGGTGACCTTGAGAATCGCGAACCAGAACTCGAACTCACCGTACTTGGCCACGCTGAACAGGTTGGTACCTGCCAACAGCAGCACCGAGGCCAGTGCGAAGATCCAGCTGTCCACCTGCGGGAACCAGGCGTTCAGTACATGCCCCGCCGCCAGTGCCTCGATGGGGATGACCAACACCCAGAACCACCAGTACAACCAGCCAATGGTGTAGCCAGCCCAGCGGCCAATGGCCTGGTCGGCGTAGGTGGAGAAGGACCCGGTATCAGGGTGCGCGACGGCCATTTCGCCGAGCATGCGCATGACCAGCACCACCAGGGTGCCGGCCACGAAGTAAGAAATTAGGGTGGCTGGCCCGGCCGCGGCAATCGCGTGCCCGGAGCCTACGAATAGTCCTGCACCGATAATGCCCGCGATGGACAACATCGTTACATGACGTGGCTTGAAACCTTGTGCAAGGTTGCCATCAGATCCCACGGTGTTCATTGATCTTGTTCTCTTTTTGCTGACACAAGGAAGGACGGGGGGCAGGCGTAGGCGAACATTATCTCCTAGAGAGTCCATCGGAATGACACATCACTCACGCGCTGTTGTTGGCCTTTTGCACGCATTCAGAGCAACGCACCAGCAGAATTCGAGGTCCATTTAAGCCCCGTAAGGCGTAGGAAAATTACACGAGAACGTCCCGCAGGTGTGCGATCACGACAACGCTTTTCCATTCCCGCCAGATGTCGCGATTGGCATGTCCAAACGCGCCATCGGGCCGTCTGAAGCTATCGTTTTTCATTTGGGTGTGCATCGCCCTGCAACGCTAGCTGCATCGTCAGGGCTCGGATTCTTGCACTGTAGGAGCAGCCTTGTGCTGCGAAGAGGCCGGTAAACACAGCAAAGATTCACTGTGTGCTCACCGGCCTCTTCGCAGCACAAGGCTGCTCCTACAGAGAGGGTGTGTTGGGCGCTTGGGCAGCGCGCTAGAAAGGGCTCAGCGCACCAGGCAAGGGCGCTTGTTGTCGAACTGCCAGCCCGGTATCAGAAACTGCATCGCCACGCTGTCATCCCGCGCCCCGAGGCCCATGTTGCGGTAGCACTCGTGCGCCTTGGCCAGCTGGTCTTCATCGATCTCCACACCCAACCCAGGCCGCGCCGGCACGCGCACATGGCCGTCGACGATACGCAGCGGCTCACGCGTCAGGCGCTGGCCGTCCTGCCAGATCCAGTGGGTGTCGATGGCGGTGATTTCACCCGGCGCGGCGGCAGCCACCTGGGTGAACATGGCCAGGGAGATGTCGAAGTGGTTGTTGGAATGCGAGCCCCAGGTCAGCCCCCAGTCATTGCACATCTGCGCCACGCGAACCGAGCCCTGCAAGGTCCAGAAGTGCGGGTCGGCCAGCGGGATGTCCACCGATTGCAGCTGGATCGCATGGCCCATCTGCCGCCAGTCGGTGGCGATCATGTTGGTGGCAGTAGGCAGCCCCGTGGCACGACGGAACTCGGCCATCACCTCGCGGCCCGAGTAGCCGTTTTCGGCGCCGCAGGGGTCTTCGGCATAGGCCAGTACGTCGTGCTTGTCACGGCACAGGGCGATGGCCTCTTTAAGCGACCAGGCGCCGTTCGGGTCGAGGGTGATGCGCGCATCGGGGAAGCGTTCGGCCAAAGCGGTCACTGCCTCCATCTCTTCCTCACCGCGCAGTACGCCACCCTTGAGCTTGAAGTCACTGAAGCCATAGCGCTGCCTGGCGGCTTCGGCCAGGCACACGACCGCGTCCGGGGTCAGGGCCTTCTCGTGGCGCAGGCGGAACCAGTCATCGTCCGCCTCCGCTTCGCTGCGGTAGGCCAGGTCGGTCTGCTGGCGGTCGCCGATGTAGAACAGGTAACCGAGCATCTTCACCGCCTCGCGCTGCTGTCCTTCGCCGAGCAGTGCGGCCATGGGCACGTTCAGGTGCTGGCCAAGCAGGTCGAGCAATGCAGATTCGATGGCTGTCACTGCGTGCACGGTGATGCGCAGGTCGAAAGTCTGCAGGCCGCGGCCGCCGGCATCGCGGTTGGCGAAGGCCTGGCGCATGGCGTTGAGCACGCGCTGGTAATGGCCGATGGGCTGGCCTACGACCAAGCTGCGGGCATCTTCCAAGGTCTGGCGAATTTTCTCGCCACCCGGCACCTCGCCCAGGCCAGTGTTGCCAGCGCTGTCGCGCAGCACTACCACGTTGCGGGTGAAGTACGGGCCATGGGCGCCACTGAGGTTGAGCAGCATGCTGTCGTGGCCAGCCACCGGGATCACGCGCAAATCGGTGACCAAGGGGGTGGTGGTGTGAACGGCGGGAGTCGTCTGCATGTTCATGGTTTTATCTCGCAGTCATCAGTGGGTCTGGCCCAGGGCCGAAGGCGCCTTGAGCTCATCGGAAGGAGCGCCCTTGGGGCGAGTGCGTACGAAGAACACGGCGATGGCTGCCAGCACCGACGTCACCGCCAGGCCATACAAGCCGCCCTGGATCGAGCCGGTCTGCTGCTCGAGCAGGCCGAAGGTGGTGGGGGCCACGAAACCGCCGAGGTTGCCGACCGAGTTGATCAGGGCAATCACTGCCGCCGCGATGCGGGCGTCCAGGTAGCCCTGAGGGATCGGCCAGAACAGCGACGAGGCCGACTTGAAACCGATGGCGGCAAAACAGATGGCGACAAAGGCGAACACCGGCCCACCGGTGGTGGACATGAACATGCCGATGGCGGCGACCACCAGCGCGGCGGCTACCCAGGCCTGCTGGAACTTCCAGCGTACCGAGCCGGACGCGAAGGCGTACATCGCCAGGATCGAGATCAGCCAGGGGATCGAGTTGAAGAAGCCAACCTGCAGGTCGCTGAGGTCGCCCATGCGCTTGATGATGCTCGGCAGCCAGAAGGTCGCGGCATAAATGGTCAGCTGGATGCAGAAGTAGATCAGGCAGAACAGCACGATCTGGCGGTCTTTGAGCAGGCTCCAGGCCGAGGTCTTGACGCTACCGACAGCCTCCCGCTCACGCTGCTCGCGGTCGATGGTGTGCACCAGCGCATCCTGCTCGGCCTGGCTCAGCCACTTGGCATCCTGCGGCTTGGAGTCGAGCCAGAAGAACACGAAGAAGCACAGCGTTACCGAGGCCATGCCTTCGATGAACAGCATCCACTGCCAGCCATGCAGGCCAAGGCCCTGGATTTGCATCAAGGCCCCGGCCAGCGGGCCGGAGATCAGCGACGCCAGCGCCGAACCACTGAGAAAAATCGCAATCGCCTTGCCGCGCTCGGCGCCGGGCAACCAACGGGTGAAGTAGTAGATCACCCCAGGGAAGAACCCGGCCTCGGCGACGCCCAACAAAAACCGCAGCACATAGAACTGGGTTTCGGTCTGGACAAAGGCCATGGCCGTGGCTACCAACCCCCAGGTGAACATGATGCGGGTCAGCCACAGCCGGGCGCCGACCCGCTGCAGGAGCATGTTCGAGGGCACTTCGAACAGTGCGTAGCCGATGAAGAACAGCCCGGCGCCAAACCCATAGGCAGCGGCACTGATGCCCAGGTCGCTTTCCAGGTGTGGGCGGACGAAGCCGATGTTGACGCGGTCGAGGTAGTTGACGATGAACATGATGACGAACAGCGGTAGGACGTGGCGCTTGACCTTGGCCACGGCACTGGCCAGAGCGTCGCCATCATTCCCGGCAGACGGAGCGAGGGTGTCGTTCACTTGCGGATCTCCCACTAGTTGTTTTTATGCGGGTTGTCTGACATGACAGTGGGGTGGAGCATATGCCCCGCGCAGTTGTACGACAATATCGATAAAGTCGACAAAAGCTCAAAATACAAGCTGTAAAAATGAGTATTAGCTGCGAACGTGCAAAAACAACCACGCACGAGGTGGTCTTCTCGATCAGAAAAATCAGCGGAAAATATTTTTGTGTTTTAACTTGTCGTACAAGCTATCGATACCACGGAGCACACCATGGACTCAGCACACACCCGTGTGCGCGGCCACAGCCGCGCCCACGACCTGGTCTCCAGCCTGACGCAGCAGATTTTGCTGGGCACCTTCAAGCCAGGCGACAAGTTGCCCTCGGAAAACACCCTGGTGCGTGAACATGGGGTCAGCCGCACCGTGGTGCGCGAAGCCTTGTCCAAGCTGCAGGCCTCAGGGCTGGTGGAGCCCCGTCACGGGATCGGTACCTTTGTGATAGAGCGCCAGCCCCAGGCAGGGCTGCGCGTTGGCGCCGAAAACGCCGCCAGCGTACGCGACCTGCTGGAGCTGCGCATCGGCCTGGAAGGCCAGGCCGCCGCCCTCGCCGCAGTGCGCCGCGACGACGGGCACGTGGCACGCATGCGCCAGGCGCTGGACGACTATCAAGATTTGGCGGCCGCTGGCGACAGCTGCATCGAGGCCGACCGGCGCTTTCACCTGCTGATCGCCGAGGCCACCGGCAACCTGTATTTCAGCGAAATGATGGCCCAGCTCGGCAGCGGCCTGATCCCCCGCAACCGCATGGCCCTGGCCGAACGCGCCGGCGCCAAGCTGGCCAGGCATGCGTACCTGGCCAATTTGGAGCATGAGGCGATACTCAATGCCATCCGCCGCCAGGACCCGGATGCGGCACGGGCGGCGATGTGCCTGCACCTGTCCAACAGCCGCGACAGATTACTGCCCGACTAGGGGCCGCGATGCGGCCCATTCGCGGGCAAGCCCGCTCCCACCCGAACCGTATAGCCTCCAAGGCTAGCGCCGCACCTGTGGGAGCTGGCTTGCCAGCGATGAGGCCGGACAAGGCAATCGCACTCACGGGTGCGATTACCAGGTCAGGCAGATCTTGCCGAAATGCCGGTTGCTCTCTTGGTAGCGGAACGCGTCGACGATCTGCTCCAGTTCAAAGTGCTTGTCCACCACCGGCCGCAGGCCATTGGCATCGATCGCCCGCACCATCGCCTGCTGCTGCGCACGGCTGCCGACCAGCACGCCCTGCAGGCGGATTTGCCGCACCAGTGCCTGAACCAACGGCAACTGCCCCGCTACCCCGGTGAGAATGCCGATCAACGACACATGCCCGCCGATGCGCGTGGCAATCATCGACTGCTCCAGGGTCGCCGGCCCGCCCACTTCGATCACATGGTCGACCCCGCGGTTGTGGGTCAGCTCACGCACCTTCTCACCCCAGGCCGGGGTGCTCTTGTAGTTGATCAGGTGGTCGGCGCCGAGGGCCTTGAGGCGCTCGAGCTTGGCATCGCTGGAGGAGGTCGCAATCACCGTGGCACCCGCCAGCTTGGCGAACTGCAAGGCGAAGATCGACACCCCGCCCGTGCCCTGCACCAGCACGGTATCGCCGGGCTTGAGGTGGTCATCGCTCATCAAGGCACGCCAGGCCGTCAGCCCTGCGGTGGTCAGCGTGGCTGCCTCGGCGTGGCTGTAACCCTTGGGCGCCAGGGTGAAGGCCGTGGCGCGGGCAGTGACCTGTTCACGGGCGTAGCCGTCGAGGCCATCGCCCGGCACCCGGGCAAACCCTTCGACATTGGCCTGGCCGTCGAGCCAATCCGGGAAGAAAGTGCTGACGACGTTGTCGCCGACCTGGAACTCGCTGACACCCGGCCCCACTGCCGTGACTTCGCCGGCACCGTCGGCCATGGGGATACGCCGCTCGCTCGGCCCCCACATGCCGCTGACCACGGCGAAGTCGTGGTAGTTGAGGGAACTGGCGTGCAGACGCACAGTGATTTCGCCGGCCTGTGGCGCAGGCGCCTCGCAGGTGCCGACCTGGACGTTGTCGTAGCCGCCGCCAGGTTGGACGTAGATGGCCTTGCTGCTCATGGCTGGGTCTCCATTCAGGGAAAAACTGCGGTTCAGCATAGCCACTGCAGGCTGCCTCCTCCCGTATGGGAGCGGGTTTACCCGCGAAGAGGCCCGCACGGCCAACAAAAAATCAGCCAAGCATCGCGCGCAACGCTCGGCAATCCGCCGCATGCCAATCCACCAGATGCGGCCAGGGGTTATCCGGCAAGTTGACCAATACGGTACGCGCCCCGGCCGCACGCCCACAATCCAGGTCAAAGCGATAGTCACCCACCATGACCAGCTCGCTCGGCGCCACACCCCACGCCTCTGCAATCTTCAGCAGGCCATCCGGGCTAGGCTTGGGTTCGGCCTCATCACGGCCAAGCACATGTTCCACCGGGAAGCAGTCAGCCAGGCCGATGGCCTCCAGGGTGACATGCGCCAACTCCCGGGCATTGCGGGTCAGGATCGCCAGCCGGCAGCCACGCCCGGCCAGTTCGCGCACCAACTCCACCGCCCCCGTCGCGGCCGTCGAAGCCAGCGCCAGGTCGCGTTCATGCTCCAGCAGCCAGGCGTGCTTGGCCGCCGCTTGCGCCGCCGGCAAGGCCGCCAGGTGGGTCAGGATGTCGTCTTCAGGCGGTATCTCCAGCGCTTCGCGAATCGCCGCAAAGTCATGCACCGCCACGGTCAGGGTGCCGTCCATGTCGAACACCCAGTTACGTACCTCGCCCAGGCTCATGCCCAATCCTTGCGATGGCGAATCAGGCCTTCCTGGCACGACGACGCCACCAGTTGCCCGGCCTGGTTGAAGATGCTGCCACGGCAGAAGCCACGGGCATTGCCGGCCCATGGGCTGTCGGTGGCGTACAGTAACCACTCGTCGGCACGCAGGTTGCCATGGAACCACAGCGAATGATCGAGGCTGGCGATCTGCATGTCGCGCTGCCACACCGATTTGCCATGGGGCAGCAAGGCGGTGGTCAGCAGGCCGAAGTCCGAGGCGTAAGCCAGCAGGTACTTGTGCAGCGCAGGCACGTCCGGCAGGTTGCCGTCGGCACGGAACCAGGCGTACTTAACCGGGTCGCCGGGCTTGGGGTTAAACGGGTCACGCTCGGTCACCGGGCGGATCTCGATCGGCTTGGCGCACAGCACCTTGTCGCGGATGCGCTCAGGCAGGTGCTCAGCCATGGCACTGGCCAGTTCGACTTCGCTGGGCAGGTTTTCCGGGCCGACCACATCGGGCATCTGCGCCTGGTGCTCGAAGCCCTCTTCGTCGTACTGGAACGACGCGCTGCAAGTGAAGATGGTGTGGCCCTTCTGGATCGCCGTCACCCGCCGGGTGCTGAAGCTGCCGCCGTCACGCACGCGGTCTACCGAATAGACCACCGGCAAACTGGCATCGCCAGGGCGCAGAAAGTAACCGTGCAGCGAATGCACATGGCGCGCATCTTCGACCGTCTGGCTCGCCGCCGACAATGACTGGCCCAGCACTTGCCCGCCGTACAACTGGCGGAAGCCCAGGTCCTGGCTGCGTCCACGGAACAGGTTCTCCTCGATGGACTCGAGGCTCAACAGGTCGACCAGGTCGTCCAACACATGACTCATCGGGGGTTCTCCTAGCAAGGCAACACGGCTCTACAGCGCTTTCATGAAGGCGAATGATACAGGGTTTGTCATTCGCACCGCGCATGCCCATCCATTCAGCCGCGCAGGGTCTGCTCCCAGTGTGCGCGGTCGATGCGGTACAGCACATGAGGGCGCAACGGGTGGCCGGCAGGCAGGCGCGGGTGTTCGAAACTGCCGCTCGGGTCATGCTGCATGCCGATGGCCTGCATCACTTTCTGCGAGGGCAAGTTGCTCTCGCTAGTGAACGATACCACCTCGTCCAGGCGCAATTGGGCGAAGGCACAACGCAGGCAGGTCCAGGCCGCTTCACTGGCAAACCCCAAGCCCCAGTGGCGACGCGCCAGGCGCCAGCCGATTTCTACTGCGGGCGCAAAATCGGCATCGAAGCTGACGTTCAGCAGCCCGGTCATGCCGATGAAGGCGCCGCTGTCTTTGCGCTCCAGCGCCCACAGGCCAAAGCCATGCTCATTGAAATGGCCACGGATACGCCCGATCAGTGCGGCCGCCTCCAGGCGCGTCAGGGGCGCCGGAAAATACTGCATCACGTGCGGGTCGGCGCACAGCGCGGCGAACTCGCGCAGGTCGTCGTCGTGCCATTGGCGCAGCACCAGCCGTGCGCTTTCCAGGTGAAGAATCGGGGTCATCGGGCGTGCTCCGGTTTTGCTGTCTTGCAGTTTACAGCGTAGGCGCGGGCGACCGTTTCACTCAAGCGGCAGCGCCTGAATGCATTTTTCACAATGCCTTCACCACCACCCGACAGGCCGCTCACCAGAATGTCGCCAGCCACGACCACACCCGGCGCGGCCATGCCATCGGAGTCACGCATGCTATCGAGCAATACCCTAGGCCACCCTGCCATCCACGCCCGACGTAAGCGACGTTTGTCACGCAAGGCCCTCGGTGCCGCTCTGGGCCTGTGCATGGTCGTGGCGGCGTTGACCACCTGGCTGGCGACGAGGACGCACATCGTGGACCTTGGCAACGAGCAACAGTTGAGTGACAGCGGCCTGCTGCAGGATTGGGCCGAAGGCGCAGTGATCGTGATGATCCGCCATGCCGAACGCTGCGACAGCGCACCCGGGCCGTGCCTGGATGACCCCACCGGCATCACCGTGGCCGGTACCCAGGCGGCCACCCGCGTCGGCCAGGGTTTGCACACGCTGGGCTTAAGCAATGCCGATGTGCTGAGCAGCCCTAAAGTGCGGACTCGCCAGACCGCGCACTTCATTCTAGGCCAGGCCGTGCCGAGCGCTGCCTGGCTGGAGAGCTGCGACAACCAGTTCGCCGAAGAAGCCCTGGCGCGCAAGCGCCCTGGGCACAACCTGGTGTTGGTGACCCACAACGGTTGCATCGACCACTTCCAGCGCCAGCAGCGGGTGGTGGGCGGGGAGCGGGAAAGCGGCTACGCCAGTGCGCTGTTCGTGTCGGTCGACGGCAACGGCAAGGCGCGGATTCTCGGGCGCTTGAACGAGCCGGATTGGCAGCGAGTACTGGCCAGCACCGGCAAATGACACGCTAATATCACAAGCCGGTTGCACGGCGCCCCACAACTGGCAAGATCAGCACTGGCCCCGATTGCGAACCGACCATGCCGTTGCCGCTGATCTACCACGATGACTACAGCCCGGAATTCCCCGCCGAGCACCGCTTCCCGATGGACAAGTTTCGCTTGCTGCGCGACCACCTGGTCGACAGCGGCCTGACCCGTGACCAGGACCTGTTGCGCCCGCAAATCTGCCCCAACGACATCCTTGCCCTGGCCCACGACCGAAGCTACATCGAACGCTACATGAGCGGCGACCTGTCCCGCGAGGACCAGCGTCGCCTCGGCCTGCCCTGGAGCGATGCGCTGGCCCGGCGCACCGTGCGCGCCGTGGGCGGTTCGCTGCTGAGCGCCGAGCTGGCCCTGCAGCATGGCATCGCCTGCCACTTGGCCGGCGGCACCCACCACGCCCATTACGACCACCCAGCAGGCTTTTGCATCTTCAACGACCTGGCCGTGATCAGCCGCTACCTGCTGGAAGCCGGGCGGGTGCACCGGGTGCTGATCTTCGACTGCGACGTGCACCAGGGCGACGGCACCGCGCGAATTCTGCACGACATCCCCGACGCAATTACCGTGTCCCTGCACTGTGAACAGAACTTCCCGGCCCGCAAGGCCCAGAGCGACTGGGACATCCCCCTGCCCCGTGGCATGGGCGACGCGGCCTACCTCAAGGTGGTCGATGACGCCCTCAACTACCTGTTGCCGCTCTACCAGCCAGACCTGGTGCTGTACGACGCCGGCGTCGATGTGCACAAGGACGATGCCCTGGGCTACCTGCAGCTGACCGATGAGGGCCTGGCGGCACGCGACGAATTGGTGATGCGCCAGTGCCTGGGCCGCGACATCCCGGTGGTGGGCGTGATCGGTGGCGGCTACAGCAAGGACCGCGTGGCCCTGGCACGGCGCCACGGCATCCTGCACCACAGCGCGGCGCGGGTCATAGGTTGTTCACAATGACTGTGGAACCGCCTGTGGATAAGCTGCTGGAAAGCGGCTGCAGCCCTTTAGCTACGCCACTTGTAGAGTATTGATCATTTTTTGATCAGTGCTTCCGCCTACCGGCCTGCGCTAGAATGCGCGCTCTTTTCCACAGCCTGCCGCCCCCATGCCCGATCTACACCACTGCACCCCTCCCCTTGTCGCCGTCATCGGTGGCGGCCCTGCCGGCCTGATGGCCGCCGAAGCGCTGGCCCAGGCGGGCTTGGCGGTCGAGGTGTTCGATGCCATGCCCTCGGTCGGCCGCAAGTTCCTGCTGGCTGGTGTCGGCGGCATGAACATCACCCATTCCGAGCCCTACCCGGCCTTTGTCGCACGCTACGCCGAACGCCAGGGCGAGATTGACGGCCTGCTGCGCGGCTTCGATGCCGACGCGCTGCGCCAGTGGATTCACGGCCTGGGCATCGAAACCTTCGTTGGTACCTCGGGCCGGGTCTTCCCGCGCGACATGAAGGCCGCGCCCTTGCTGCGCGCCTGGCTCAAGCGCCTGCGCGACAGCGGTGTAGTTATCCACACCCGTCATCGCTGGCTGGGCTGGCATGACGATGGCAGCCTGCGGATCGCTTATCCACAGGGTGAACGCCAGGTGCACGCGGCCGCTGTGGTGCTGGCGCTGGGTGGGGGTAGCTGGGCGCGCCTGGGTTCGGACGGTGCGTGGCAGCCGCTGCTGGCTGAGCGGGCTGTGGATATCTCGCCCTTGCAGCCGAGCAACTGTGGGTTTGAAGTCGAAGCCTGGAGCACCTTGCTCAAAGACAAGTTTGCCGGCGCACCGCTGAAGAATATTGCCCTGAGCGTGCCCGGCAGCCTGCCGCGCAAAGGTGAGTTCATCCTCACTGCGCAAGGTGTCGAAGGCAGCCTGGTGTATGCCTGGTCGGCGCCGGTGCGTGAGGCCATCACGCGGGAGGGCCGAGGTGTGCTGCTGCTCGACCTGCTGCCGGACAAGGCTGTGGATAACATCGCACGGGCATTGGCCAAGCCACGCGGCTCGCGCTCCATGGCCAAGCACCTGCACAGCCAGTTGGGCATCGATGGGGTCAAGGCGGCGTTGTTACGGGAGCTGACCGATCAGGCCACGTTCGCCGATCCACAGGCGCTGGCACGGGCCATCAAGGCGTTGCCGATCACCTTGGTGCGTACCCGGCCGCTGGATGAGGCCATCAGCAGTGCTGGCGGCGTGCGTTTCGAGGGGCTGAGCGAGGGGTTGATGGTCAAGGCATTGCCGGGGGTATTTTGTGCCGGCGAGATGCTGGACTGGGAGGCGCCGACCGGGGGGTATTTACTGACGGCGTGTTTTGCCAGCGGGCTGCGCGCCGGGCGGGCGGCGGCGCAATGGGTGACGGCGGGGGCGGCCTGATAGATCGCCGGGGCTGCTGCGCAGCCCATCGCCGGCAAGCCAGCTCCTACAGGAGCGGCGTTTGCTGTACCTGTGGGAGCCGGCTTGCCGGCGATGGGGCTAGTAGGCCTTCAAGGCTTACGCTTACGCGGCCCACCATTGAAGCTCGGCACCTTACGCACCGCTTTCACTGACGGCGCCGGGCTCGCCGCCTCGGCACTGTCCATCCAGCGCCCCAAACCACGCTTCGCGCTGTTCTCTTTCGGCTTTTTAGGCTTCTTCGGCTTCTTGATCACCTGGCCACTGGCATCGGTTATCGGCACGCGGTGCTCTGGGATAAAGTCCGGCTCTTCATGCCGCGGCAAGGTCTGGCGGATCAATGTCTCGATCGATGCCAGCATCTGCACTTCGTCGGCACACACCAGCGAAATCGCCTCCCCTTTGTTGCCGGCGCGGCCAGTACGGCCAATGCGGTGCACATAGTCTTCGGCGACGATCGGTAGGTCGAGGTTGACCACCAGCGGCAGGTCGTCGATATCCAGCCCGCGTGCGGCAACATCAGTCGCCACCAACACCTGGATCTCACGGGCCTTGAAGGTATCCAGCGCACGTTGGCGCGTGGCCTGCGGGCGATCGCCATGGATGCCGTCGGCGTTGATACCCTCGCTCAACAAGCGCTCCACCAACTGGTCGACACCGTTGCGGGTCTTGGCAAACACCAGCACCTGGCTCCAGCGCTGCTTGCGCAGCAAATGGCAGAACAGGTCGGCCTTGCGCTTTTTGTCCACAGGCACCAACCACTGTTTGACCGTGTTGGCGGCGGCATTGCGTGGGCTGACTTCAATGCTCAGCGGGTCGTTCAGGGCCAGGCCGGCGAGGACCCGGATCTGGTCCGAGAAGGTCGCGGAAAACAGCAAGGTCTGGCGCTTGCGTGGCAGCGCGGCGTACACCGACTGCAGCTCTTCGGCAAAACCCAGGTCGAGCATGCGGTCGGCTTCGTCGAGCACCAGGGTTTGCACCTGGTTGAACTTCACCGCGTTCTGCCGGAACAGGTCGAGCAAGCGGCCCGGGGTGGCCACCAGCAGGTCGACGCCACGGCGCAGGCGCATCATCTGCGGGTTAATGCTCACCCCGCCGTACACCGCATAGGTGCTCAGCGGCAGGTTCTCGGCATACTCGCGCACATTGTTGTGCACCTGCTCGGCCAGCTCGCGGGTCGGTACCAGCACCAGCGCGCGGATCGAGTTGCTGGCAACCTTCTCACCTTCCAGCGCCAGGCGCTGCAGCACCGGCAGGGCGAAGCCTGCGGTCTTGCCGGTACCGGTCTGGGCCGCAGCCATCAGGTCGCGGCCGGCCAGCACGGCGGGGATGGCCTGGGCCTGGACCGGGGTCGGGGTGGTGTAGTCCAGCTGCTGCAGGGTACGCAGCAAGGGTTCGATCAGGCCGAGTTTGGCGAAATTCATGGCAATACCGTCAGGGGGTTCAGCGAAGGCGGCAAGTTTACCGCAACACCCCCGTCTACTTGCAGATTTCGCCCTTCAACGGTTGCACAGGCGCGGGTGCCTTGCGCCACTGAGGCAGGCCGATCAGCACCACTGCGCCAATGATCACCGCCATGGCCACGCATTCTTCGGCGCCGATCTGTTCGCCGGCGAAGACGATCCCCAACAGCACCGCCACCGCCGGGTTGACGTAGGCATAGCTGGTAGCCGCCGCCGGGCGCACATGCTTGAGCAGGTACATGTAGGCACTGAACGCCAGGATCGAGCCGAAGAACACCAGGTAGGCCAGCGCGCCCCAACCGGCAGCGGTGGGCATCTGGGTCATGCGCTCGCCCGACAGCACACTGCCGAGCAGCAACACAGCACCGCCCACCAGCATTTCGGCGGCACTGGCCATCGGCCCCTGCGGCAGCGGCAAGCTTTTGCTCCATACCGAACCAAATGCCCACGACGCCGCCGCGAACAGAATCAGTGCCGCGCCAATCGGGCTGGCCTGCAAGTTGGAGCCGAGGTTGAGCAGTGCGATACCGGCCAGCCCGAGGCCGATCCCCGCCCATTCGAGCCGCGAGTTGCGGTGGCCGAACAGCAGGCCGAAGACCAGGGTGAACAGCGGCACCGTCGCTACCGCCAAAGCCGCCACCCCGGACGCCACACCGGCGTGTTCGGCCACGGTCACACCGCCGTTACCACAGCTGAGCAACAGAAAGCCGATTGCCCCTGCGGCCCGCCATTGCGGCCAGGTCGGCGCCGGCACACCGCGCCAGCGCAAAAAGCCATACAACAGGCCCCCGGCGATCAGAAAGCGCACGCCTGCCATGAGCATCGGTGGCCACGATTCGACGCCGATGCGAATGAACAGGTAGGTGGACCCCCAGACCAGGTACAGGGCCATGAAGGCACCGATGAGCAGGAGTGGGAAGCGGCGGGAGGCAGGCATGGCTAAGTACTCGAAATCCGTTTACGGGTGACTTAGTTTAGAAAGGTCACTGCGTAAACTTAAGTTACAAAACCGGAATAAATGAGCGACACACTTGGTGGGGGTACGTTGAGGTTGTGGGTAGGCCTGGGTGGTTGGCTTGAGGTTTTTGGGGTGGTTGAGATCGAGCGCCGCCCGCGCGGCGCTTCGCAGCACAAGGCTGCTCCTACATCTGTTTCGGGCCAGTCAGGCCTGTGGTATCTGCGCGCGACCGCCTTGTTTACCGGACTCGATATCGCGCCATGCCCCGGGGGCCCGCGCGCCAATGCCCCAAGAATAACTGGCCCAAAACAGATGTAGGAGCAGCCTTGTGCTGCGAAGCGCCGCGCGGGCGGCGCTCGATCTCCCAGGCGCTAAAAACCTAACGCCATGCCCCTCTTCGCCCTGACGCCATCAACACCGCTCCACCTCGCGCCCCGACCCCGCGCTCAATGCCGCAACAACAACCGTCCCTCAATAGGCACATAACGGCTCGCAGCACGGATCAGTGACATCGCCGTAAGCCCAGGCACGCCATACACCACCGCTTCGGCACCATGGCGCTGGATAACCCGCTCCAGCAACAAATCGAAGTCGCCATCACCGGAGGCCAACACCACCTGGTCCACGCGGCTGGCGGCGTCGATCACATCCAGGGTGATGCCCACATCCCAGTCACCTTTGGCCGAGCCGTCGCTACGCTGGATGTACGGTTTAAGGCGTACCTCGAACCCGAGGTTACGCAAGATCTGCTGGAACTGCTGTTGCTTGCTGTCACCGCGATCGATGGCATAGGCCACGGCTTCGACGATCTGCCCTTCACGGCTGACCTCGGCCCACAACGCGGCGTAGTTGAAATGGCAGCCATGCGCCTGGCGCACGGTGTAGTAGAGGTTCTGCACGTCGGCGAACAACGCGATCTTTTTCACGGGAACCTCATGGTCTGATGGAACCGGGGCTGCCGTGCAGCCCCAAATGCCAGCAGTATGCCAGACCCGTCAGACGTAGGAATCGTCGTCGGAGAAGAACCCACCGTCACCACTGCCGTAGTCGGTATCAGCGTAACCGCCCTGGTCATTGCCCCAACCGCCGTTGTCGGCCACCTGCTGCTGCCCGCCCTGGTCGTTCCAGCCGCCGCTGTCGCTGGCCGGTGTCGGCTCTTCCTTGATCACTTCCACCACTTCCTCTGGCTGCGAGTTGTGGTTGAACAGGCTGCTGATCCCTTGGGCCAGCAACACCCCGCCGGCCACGCCGGCAGCGGTCTGCATCGCACCGCCGAGGAAGCTGCTGGCGCCCCCTCGCGCCGGCGCTGCGCCAAAGCCAGCTTGCTGCTGTTGCTGCGGTTGCTGCGGGCTAAAGCCCGGCGCCGACGGTTCACGCCAGCCACCCCCGCCAGCAACGGGCGCCGAGGGGCGCTGCGGTTGCACGGCCGGTGGCGTGTTACGCCCACCCGAACCAAAGATGCTCGACAGAAAACCACCGCCACCGTTGCTGGTGGGGCTGCTGTTACCGGCGCGGCTGGCTTCTACCTGTGCGCGAGCTTGCTGGAGCTCCGCCTCCAGTTGCTTGTTCTGCTCGTCAAGGCGCTTGATCGCGGCTTCTTGAACGAGGATCGCCTGGGCCATGTAGTAAGGCGCTGCCGGCTGCTGACGCACATGCGCTTCGATGCACGCCTGGGCCTGCGCGTCACGCGGCTGGCTCGGGTCTTCCGCCTGCTTGATGCGGCCGAACAGGCTATCGATCAGGGTTTGTTCTTCAGTGTTCATGAAGCTACCTCATGGGGAAGCGGGACAACGGACAGCGTCAAAGATGGGGCGTTCAGGCACTGGATTCAATCACCTCGGCGGTGAAACTTTTTTCAGCAAGTGACAGCTACACGCCTGCTTTGGGCTAAAGTACACCCCTGCTTTTACTGCCATGCGATGTTGACCGATGAATCCGCTGAGCGTTCTGCGCGACTCCCTGTACTTCTTCCGCCGCCACCTGCCGAACATCCTCCCGCTGTGCCTGCCGCTGGTGGTGCTCGAAGCCTTGCTCACCCAGCTGCTGTACCGGCAAATGGGCGACCAGGCGTCGCCGGCCTACGGCATGCTGGTCAGCTTGCTGTTGTACCCGCTGTACAGCGCGGCGCTGATCCTTTACCTCGACACCCGCAGCAATGGCCAGGAGATCGCCAAGCGCGACCTGTTTGCCCGGGCCGTGCAACTGTGGCCGCAGCTGGCCCTGCTGATTCTCATCAGCTCCCTGCTGATCATGGCGGGCTTGGCGTTGTTCATCTTCCCGGGCGTGTGGATCATGATCAACCTGGTGTTCGCCGAGTACCTGCTGGTACTGCGGGGCCTGCCAGTGGTGCAGTCGATGCGCGAAAGTGCGCGGATGACCACCGGCAACTTCCTGCGCATCATGATTTGCGTGCTGGCGGTGCTGGCGCCGATCTGGCTGATCGACGGGCTGCTGCTGATGGCTTTCCCAGCGCCGTCCCCCGGCATGGAACTGGCCATGGACAGCCTCAGCGGCTTCTTGCAGCTGTTCAGCACCGTGGTGCTGTACCGCCTGTTCATGCTGCTGGAGTCTCCTGCCAGCAGCTGAGAACAGCGCCGTGAAAAGGTTCACGGTGCCCCCACCTGCCATGCCTGTCTACCGTGCGTGCTTCTTCAATTGAATTCGAGAAAGCACCATGGACGAAGACATTCAAGCGAGCCACGCCAAGTCGTTCCGCGGCAAACTGTACATGCAGTCGGGCGGCCGCAATATTCCGCTGCGGTTGAGCCGCAACAGCGACAATCCCACCTGGGGCACACCCGAAGAGGACTGGCTGCAAGTTGGAGGACGAGAAGACTCGCCAACTGTGGACTTCCATTTCGACTCCCAGACCGAGGATCGACTGCATTATCACCTCTGCATTCCATGGTATCCGCGCACCAAGAAACTGGGCGTTAGCCGCAACGGCTACCTCGGGTTCTACTGGAACGCCGAGGTCACCGACTTCTGGAAAGTCGAACCCTTGCAAATGACCGAGGACGGCCTCGTTTGCTATCTACGTGACCACAGGGGCCACCGGGTTGGCGCGCTGCACAATGATCCGCATTTCAACGGGGACCGGATTGCATTTCTCAACGTAGAGGAAGGCGTGGTCGCCACCTTCCTGCTCAAGCAGCTCGGTTGAAGGCAGTAGGTCAGGTACCTCGCGGTTTGGCCCGCGCCGTGGCCTCGGCCACCAGCGGGTCATCCGGCCAATAGTGCTTGGGATACCGGCCCTTGAGGTCCTTCTTCACTTCGGCATAGGTCGTGCGCCAGAAGTTGGCCAGATCTTGGGTCACTTGCACGGGCCGGCGTGCTGGCGATAGCAGGTGCAACTTGACCTGCTGTCGCCCTTGGGCGATGCGTGGCGTGTCTGCCAGACCAAACAGCTCCTGCAGGCGCACGGCGAGGATGGGCGGGTTTTCGCTGTAGTCCAGCCGTATGTGCGAGCCGGACGGCACGGCCAGGTGTGCCGGCGCCCATTCGTCCAGGCGCTGCGGCAAGGGCCATGGCAACAGGTTGCGCAGCATCGACGACAGGTCCAGCGCGGCAAAATGGCTCAAGCGGGACACCTTGCCCAGGTAGGGTTGCAGCCAGCCTTCCAAGTTCGCCAGCAGGGCTTCGTCGCTCAAGTCTGGCCATTCACTTTGCCCGGTCTTGTCCAGGTCCAGCTGACGTAACAACGCCACCCGCGCCTGCCACTGGCGTAACTCGGGCGTCCAGGTCAGCAGGTTCAAGCCTTTACGCCGTACCAGGCCGAGCAGGGCCCTGGCGCGGGCGTCGTCGTCCAGGCCAGGCAACGGCTCGCGGCTGAGCACTAGCTCGCCGACCTTAATCTGGCGCTCGGCGCACAGCACCTGCTCGCGGTCGTCCCAGTCGAGGATATCAATACGCTCGACCTGCTCGGCCAGCACGTCGTCCAGCAGTGCGGGGTCGAACTCGGCAGCCAGGTAAATGCGTTCTTCCCGCTGGCCTTGGCGGCTGCCCAGGTCGGCAACCACCAGCCAGGGGCACTTCATCAGCGCATCGACCTCGGCGAACAGGGCCGCGCGGCCATTGGCCAGGCGATACTCGGCACCGCCCTCGCGGCGCTGCTGGGCAACCCGGTCTGGGTAGGCCAGTGCCAACAGTGCGCCCAACCAGCGTGGATGATCAGGGTCGGCAACCCCAGCGCCTGCCTTGCCACGCAGCAGCCCACGGTACTGGCGGGCCAGCTGCCGCGCACGCTGCACGCCGCCCTGCCCGCCTCGCGCTGTTTTGCTTTCACCGCTGATCAGCGCCAGCCGGCTGTGCAGGTCGGCGCCACCCCCGCGCTGGATATCACGCTCACCCAACAAGGCCGCGACATCACAGGCCATGGCCGCCAAGCCTAGATCCTGCCCGCGCAGCAGCAAATGGGCGATACGTGGGTGGGCCGGCAGTTCGGCCATGGCCTGGCCGTGCTCGCTGAGGTTGTCGCGGCTGCCCGCCTTGAATGCACTGAGCCGTGCCAACAGGTCCTGGGCCTGGGAGAACGCCGCTGCGGGCGGCCGGTCCAGCCAGCGCAGTTGATCAGGGGTGACGCCCCACCGGGCCAGTTGCAAGGCCAGGCCGGCGAGGTCGGCCTGGAGGATTTCTGCGCTGCCATGCGCCGCCAATTGGTCATGCTGGGCCTCGGACCACAGCCGGTAGCACACCCCCGGCTCCAGGCGTCCAGCCCGGCCGGCGCGCTGGGTGGCGCTGGCGCGCGAGATACGCTGGGTGTCGAGCCGCGTCATGCCGCTGCCGGGGTCGAAGCGCGGCACCCGTGCCAAGCCGGTATCAACCACCACGCGCACACCGTCGATGGTCAGGCTGGTTTCGGCGATGTTGGTCGCCAGCACCACTTTGCGCTTGCCGGCAGGGGCCGGGTCGATCGCCGCACGCTGGGCATTGAGGTCGAGCTCGCCGTGCAATGGGCAAAGCAGGATGTCGGAACGTTCGCCCAGCATGTCCTGAAGGCTCTGATGAACGCGGCGGATTTCGGCCTGGCCGGGCAGGAATACCAGCACGCTGCCGGTCTGGTCCGCCAGCGCCTGGAGCACGCAATCGACGACCCGCGGCTCGATGAACTCGCCCGGCTGGAACGGCCGACCCCAGCGGATATCCACCGGGTACATGCGGCCTTCGCTGCTGACCACCGGCGCATCGTCGAGCAGCCGCGACAGCCGCTCGCCCTCCAGCGTCGCCGACATCAGCAAGATTTTCAGGGGCGGCTCGTCACGTAGCAGTTCACGCCCATTGAGGCTCAAGGCCAGGGCCAGGTCAGCGTCCAGGCTGCGTTCGTGGAACTCGTCGAAGATCAACAGCCCCACGCCATCCAGCGCGGGGTCTGCCTGCAAGCGGCGTGTGAGGATACCCTCGGTGACCACCTCGATGCGGGTCTTCGGCCCGACCTTGCTGTCCAGGCGAATGCGGTAGCCCACGGTCTCCCCGACCTTTTCACCCAGCTCGCTGGCCAGCCTTTCGGCCGCCGCGCGGGCGGCCAGGCGGCGTGGCTCGAGCATCACGATGGTTTGCCCGGCCAGCCACGGCGCGTCCAGCAATGCCAAGGGCACACGGGTGGTCTTGCCGGCGCCGGGCGGTGCTTCGAGCACGGCTTCGTCGCGGTTTTCCAGGGCCTGGCGCAAGGCGGGCAAAACAGTATCGATCGGTAATGAAATCATGGTGGTCCTCGAACAGTCGGGCGAGTATAACGGCGAACCCAGCCTGCTCTATCATGGTCTTAGCATCAGGTGCTGGCGCTTCGCTTGCCCTGCTGAATACCTTTTCGGAGATTTACATGCGTATCCCATCCCGTGTCATCGGCGGCGCCCTCATCGTCACCTTGCTGACCCAGCTGACGGCCTGCGGCACGCTGTTCTACCCAGACCGCCGCGGCCAGATCGACGGCAAGATCGACCCCGTGGTCGCCGCCATGGATGCCATCGGCATTCTCTTCTACGTGATCCCCGGGCTGATCGCCTTCGGCATCGACTTTGCCACCGGCGCCATCTACTACCCGGGTGGCCGCACAGCTCAGGTCGCCCCAGAGAAACTGCGCGAAGCGGTAAGCCCGGACGGCAAGGTCGACAACCTCAAGCTGCAGGCCATTCTTGAAAGCGAACTGGGCCAGCGCCTGCCGCTGAACGACCCGCGGCTGATCCAGCACCGTGGTAGCGTCGAGCAACTGGCCGCCTACCAGTTGGTACCGGCTGCCTGACCCAGACAAGGACATCGCCCCGGCATGATCACCCCGGCTGAACACCAGCGCCTGCTGCGCCTGGCCACCCGCGCGTCACTGGCGGTGGCCAGCATCCTGGTCGTGAGCAAGGCGCTGGCCTGGTGGCTGAGCGGCTCGGTCAGCCTGTTGGCCGGGTTGACCGATTCGGCACTGGACGCTGTCGCCTCGTTTCTCAACTTGCTCGCCGTGCATTACGCCCTGCGCCCGGCCGATGATGACCATCGGTTTGGCCACGGCAAGGCCGAGGCCTTGGCGGGTATGGCCCAGGCGCTGTTCATCGCAGTCAGCGCAGTGCTGATCGGGGTACAGGCGGTCGAACGCCTGCAAACCCCACAACCCTTGGGTGACACGGGCGTCGGCATCGCGGTCATGCTGCTTTCACTGGCCTTGACCGTTGCCTTGCTGGCGTTGCAGCACAAGGTCATACGCCTGACCGGCTCCACTGCGGTGCGGGCCGACTCCCTGCACTACCGCTCAGACCTGCTGCTGAACGGCAGCATCTTGCTGGCTTTGCTGCTGACCCAATTTGGCTGGTCGCAACTGGATGCCCTGTTCGGCTTGGGCATTGCCTTCTACATTCTCTGGAGTGCGCTGCAGATCGCGCGGGAAAGCACCGCCATCCTGATGGACAAGGAGCTGCCGGGCGATGTGGGCGAGGCCATGTCCGCCCTGGTGCTGGCCATCCCTGGCGTGAAGGGGGTGCATGATGTGCGTACACGGGTTTCGGGCAACCAATGGTTCGTGCAGTTGCACCTGGAGTTACCGGGCGAGCTGGCGCTGCATGAGGCGCACAGTCTGTGCGTGGCGGCATCGGAGGTGATTCGCCAGCGTTATCCACAGGCGGATGTGATGGTGCACGCGGACCCGGTGTAATCCTGTCCGGCCCTATCGCCGGCAAGCCGGCTCCCACCCGAACTGTGTAGCCTCGAAGGCTAGCGCCGCACCTGTGGGAGCTGGCTTGCCAGCGATGAGGCCGGCACAAGCACCACAAGACAGTTGCTCCCACAGGAAAACCCAGGCCTTGAGCACTGCACAGTTCTGTGGGAGCCGGCTTGCCGGCGATAGGGCCGGATCATTCAGCGACAATTTCAGTTGATGCTGTAACCCCGCCCGCTGAAACAGGCCCCCAGCGCACGCCGGTAGGTATCGGTCACATTCAAAGGGGGTGCATAGGCCGCTGTCGCCGGGTCAAAGCCTGACTGGCTCACCGCCCAACGGTGGCACTGGTAGCGGTCCTGTTCCTGCTGTTCCTGGCCCTGGCCATACATCGGATAAGCCACCACGTCGTAGCCGCCAACTGCGGGTGGCACAGGCGCGGGTGCAGCCATCGGCGGGTTGACCACCACATACTCGCGGCTATCCGCCAGGTACTGGTAATAGGTATCGGCCACCAGGAAGAACAGCGCCCCACCCAGCCACACCTCACGGGCATACGCCGGCAGGTACTCCACCCGCGCACCATAAGGCGGTGCCACGACGATGTAACTGCCGCCGTGCGGTCGATACCAATAGCCGCCCGAATAGAAGTAGTCGTGCCCGCGGTAAGGCACCTTCCAGTAGCGATCCGGGAAGCGGTCGATGGTCTGCCCTGGGCGATACTGCGGCCCTGGCCCCCAGCCATTGCCATGGCCGTCCGGGCGCCCCTGCCAGTCACCGCCCGGCCGCTGCCCCGGCCCACCGGCTTGCCAATAGCGGTTATCGCCATTGTGCCGGGGGATGTCCTGGTAATAACCCTGGCGCGGGGGCTGCGTCTGGCGTACTTCGTCGCGCGAGTTGAGCGGGGAGCGGCCTGCGGCAGCGCCGTTCGGGTCCTGTGGCCCGTTGCCGCCATGGCCCCCGCCATGCCCCTCATCAGGCCCCTGCGCCACAGCGCCAAGGCTGATGCTCAACGTAACCAAACCAACACCTGCCCACTGCCAGATGCGCGACTTCATGGTGCCCCTCTCGATCAAAATGACTGCAGCCGCTGCCAGTCTACCGCGCCGTCCACACCGGCAACTTAAAATCGCGGACATGAAAAAAGGGAGGCCATTGGGCCTCCCTTTGGGAATTGTCGTCCGTGCTCGGCACTTGTGGCGCCGGCTCACCTCACGCCGTCTTCTGGACGGTGTGTAGCCCGGGGGCCTGGCGGATCCTGTTGGATGGCTGGGCCGCGACCGCTCGCCTAGAGCGCGTCGCCGTGGACTGATGTCCGGGCAGTGATTCTGTGGATAAAGATACCGGGCAGCGGGCGACAGAGGATTGCGAAGATTGCTCAGATAAATAGCACTTGCGCAATTTTTCACCTTAGATTGATAATTCACCGCAATCTGAACAGAAAAGGCATATTCCATGAGCAAACTTGACCGCTACGACCTGAGCATCCTCGCCGAACTGCAGCGCGATGCGCGCATTTCCAACCAGGAGCTGGCCGAACGCATCGGCTTGTCGCCTTCGCCGTGCTCGCGTCGGGTCAAACAACTTGAGGACGACGGCTACATCTCGCGCCAGGTTGCCCTGCTCGATCGCAAGAAGCTGGGGTTGAGCCTGACCGCCTATGTCCTGATCGGCATGGACCGCCACACCCCAGAGCGCTTCGAGACCTTCGAGGCCGCCATCCGCAACTTGCCCCAGGTGCTTGAATGCAGCCTGGTCACCGGTATGGACGCCGACTACCAGCTCAAGGTGGTGGTACCGGACATGGACCACTATCAGAAATTGCTACTCGGCAGCCTGACCCGTATCGAAGGCGTCACCAGCGTGCGTTCGAGCTTCGTGCTCAACCAGGTACTGGCCAGTACCGAGCTTCCATTGACCCACCTGCGTTGAATACTTCATCGCCCGGCGTATGATCGAGCGCTCAGCCTGCCTGGAGAACACTGATGGATCCCGCCGTATTCGAAGAATGGATGATGATCATCCTCGTCACCGTGTTGATCGGTTTCATGGGCTTTATCGTCTGGGACCTGGCGAAAAAGTCCAAGGCCGGGCGGTTTGGCACCCTGATCCTGTTCTTCGTCCTGGGGCTTGGGGTACTGGCCTTTATCATCAAGAGCGTGGTGGTGGCGTTTCTGGAAGGGGTGTAACAGCCGGGCATGGGCCAGGGACCTGTGGGAGCTGGCTTGCCAGCGATCACCGGCGAAGCCGGTGCCATACACCCCAGCGCCTGCATCGCCGGCAAGCCGGCTCCCACCCGAACTATGTAGCCTGCAAGTCTAGCGCCGCACCTGTGGGAGCTGGCTTGCCAGCGATGAGGCCGGAACAAGCACCACAAGACAGTTGCTCCCACAGAGACTTGAGCAGGCTTCGAGGTTTCCCCGTTATCTCGGCAGTTTGGCTGGGACTTCGCGCCAACAGCCTTGGTCCAGGCCGTCCAGCGTCCAGTCGCCAATCCGCACCCGCACCAGGCGCAAGGTCGGCAACCCCACCGCCGCCGTCATCCGCCGCACCTGGCGGTTGCGCCCTTCGCGAATCACCAGCTCCAGCCAATGGGTCGGCACGCTCTTGCGAAAACGTACCGGTGGGTTGCGCGGCCACAGTTCAGGTTCCTCCAGGCGGCGGGCCTCGGCCGGCAAGGTTGGGCCGTCATTGAGCGTCACCCCCTCGCGCAGGCGTTGCAGCTGCTCGTCGCTCGGCTCACCTTCCACTTGTACCCAGTAGGTCTTGGCCAGCTTGTGCTTGGGGTCGGCGATGCGCGCCTGCAGGCCGCCATGGTTGGTCAGCAGTAGCAGGCCTTCACTGTCGCGGTCCAGGCGCCCGGCCGGGTAGACGCCCGGGATGTCGATGAAGTCCTTGAGGGTCGCGCGCCCTTCGCCATCGCTGAACTGGGTCAGCACGTCGAACGGTTTGTTGAACAGGATCAGGCGTGGCTCGGCCGGCGGCGCTTTGGGCTGGCGACGCGGGTCGGCAGGCCGCGCTTTGGGCTGGCGACGCGGGTCGGCAGGCCGCGCCTGAGGGCGGCGCGGCTTGTTACGGGGTGGCAGGGGCATGGATCCTCAGCGGAACGGCGGCTCATCGAAGCTGCGCAGTTTACGCGAGTGCAACGAATTGAGCTCGGTACGTAGCAGGTCGAGGGCGGCAATGCCGATCTTCAAATGCTGGCTGACCGCCCGGTTGTAGAACGCGTTGGCCGAGCCCGGCAGCTTGATCTCGCTGTGCAGCGGCTTGTCGGAGACACACAGCAACGTGCCGTACGGCACCCGCAAGCGGTAGCCTTGGGCGGCAATGGTGCCACTCTCCATGTCCACCGCCACCGCACGTGACAGGTTGATCAATGGCCGCTCCTGGGCCCAGCGCAGTTCCCAGTTACGGTCGTCATAGGTCAACACGGTGCCGGTGCGCAGACGCTTTTTCAGCTGTTCGCCGCGCTCGCCGGTCACCTGTGCTGCCGCCTCCTGCAAGGCCATCTGCACCTCGGCCAGGGCCGGGATCGGAATGTTTGGCGGCACCACACGGTCAAGAATGCCGTCGCGCCGCATGTACGCATGCGCCAGCACATAGTCACCGATGGTCTGCGACTGACGCAGGCCGCCGCAGTGGCCGATCATCAGCCAGCAGTGCGGGCGCAGCACGGCCAGGTGGTCGGTGATGTTCTTGGCATTGGAAGGGCCGACGCCGATGTTGACCAAGGTCACGCCGTCGCCATCGGCGGCGATCAGGTGGTAGGCCGGCATCTGGTAACGGTGCCAGACCACGCTGGCCACCAGGGCCTGGGTTTCGCCATGGTCCATACCCTTTTCGATCACCACGTTGCCCGGCAGCACCATGCGCACGAAACGCGGGTCGTCACGCAGTTGCTCAAGGCCATGGCTGATGAACTGGTCGACATAGCGGTGGTAGTTGGTCAGCAAAATCCACGGCTGTACATGCCGCCAATCACTGCCGGTGTAGTGCACCAGGCGACGCAGCGAGAAGTCGACACGCGCGGCATCGAACAGCGCCAGCGGCAGGGTTTCGGTGCTGTCCCAGTCGTACAGGCCATCGGCGATGTTGTCGGTGGCTGCCGACAAGTCAGTGCTGGGGAACACCCGCGCCAGCTGGGCGGCGGTGATGCCGCTGCCGGCCAGTTCGTCGCCCTGATCAACCACGTACGGGTACGGGATGTTCTGCTCGCTCACACCCACTTCCACTGTCACGGTGTAGTCGTGCATGAGCGGGCGCAGTTGCTCGAGCAGATAGCCACGGAACGCGGCTGGCTGGGTGACGGTGACGCTGTAGGTGCCGGCGACCTGGACCTTGGCGTAGGCACGCGTGGTGGCCGCGACCTC
This sequence comes from Pseudomonas sp. B21-031, assembly GCF_024748985.1. Taxonomy (NCBI): domain Bacteria; kingdom Pseudomonadati; phylum Pseudomonadota; class Gammaproteobacteria; order Pseudomonadales; family Pseudomonadaceae; genus Pseudomonas; species Pseudomonas sp. B21-031. Next base: position 5,264,368 of record NZ_CP087181.1, read on the forward strand.
CCCCTGGCTGTAATAGGTCAGGCGCAGCGCGGGATAACGGAACAGCCCGCGCTCGTCGGCATCGGGCTCGGTTCGGTCCTTGAGGTAGCGCTTGAGGGCTTGGCTGAGGGCACCGGTGGCCTGTTCATGCAGGGCCGCCAGACGGTCGACGGCCTGTTCTGGGGTATCAACGACTACAAAAGCGTGGCTCACACTGTGCTTCCTGTCTGGACATGCATGTGGACCATCTTGCCTGCCTTCGTGGGTAAATACACCCCCATTGATCAGTCTTGCCAGACCGGCGTGGCCCTTGCCACCAGCGCCTGCACATCCACACCCCGCGGCAGCGCGCCATAGGCCCGACCCCCACCGGCAAGGCGGCTGCCGATGAACGCGTCGCTGACCACCGCATTACCCGCCTCCAGCAGCAGCTTGGCCTGCAGCGCCAGTGCAATGTCCTCGGTCAGCTGACGGGCGCGGTACTGGATGTCGGTGGTGTCGGCGAACGCCCCCTTGAGGTTGCCAATGTGCGCAGCCAGCCGTGGGTCGCCATGGCCATCACCCAGCTCGGCGAACAGCGCGTCCAGCACCCCCGGCTCCTTGGACAGCGCCCGCAACACATCCAGGCACTGCACATTGCCCGAGCCTTCCCAGGTCGAGTTGACCGGTGCTTCGCGGTACAACCGCGGCAGGATGCTGTCTTCGACGTACCCGGCCCCGCCCAGGCATTCGGCGGCCTCGTTGATCATTGCCGGGGCACGCTTGCAGATCCAGTACTTGCCCACCGCTGTGACCAGCCGGGCAAAATGCGCCTGCTGCGGGTCATCAAGCTGCTCCAGGGCCTGCCCCATGCGCAGGCTCAAGGCCAGCGCCGCCTCGCTCTCCAGCGCCAGGTCGGCCAGCACGTTTTGCATCAGCGGCTGCTCGTTCAATACCCGGCCGCCGACCTTGCGGAACGCGCAATGATGGGCGGCCTGGGTGAGGGCCTGGCGCATCAGGGCACTGGAGCCGACCATGCAGTCGAAACGGGTCATGGCGACCATCTCGATAATGGTCGGCACACCCCGCCCTTCTTCACCCACCATCCACGCCAGGGCGCCCCGAAACTCGACTTCACTGGACGCATTGGAGCTGTTGCCCAGCTTGTTTTTCAAGCGCTGGATATAGAACTGGTTGCGGTTGTCATCCGGGCGATGGCGGGGCAACAGGAAGCAGCTCAGGCCTTTTTCGGTCTGGGCCAGGGTAAGAAAGGCATCGCACATCGGCGCCGAGCAAAACCACTTGTGCCCGACCAGTTCATACGCCTGGCCTGGGCCCGGCGCACCGACCGGGTAGGCGCGCGTGGTGTTGGCACGCACGTCGGTGCCGCCCTGCTTCTCAGTCATGGCCATGCCCAGGGTAACCCCGGCCTTGTGCCGGTCCCCGACGTTGCGCGGGTCATATTCGCAGGCCAGGATTTTCGGCAGCCAGTACTCGGCCAGTTCGGGCTGAAGGCGCAGCGCCGGCACGGCGGCGAAGGTCATGGTCAGCGGGCAGCCAGTGCCAGCTTCGGCCTGGCTGTGCAGGTAGGTCATCGAAGCCCGCGCTACGTGGGCACCGGCGCGGGGTTCTGCCCATGGCAACGAGGGCAGTCCATGTTCGACCGCGGTGCGCATCAGCTCGTGATAGGCCGGGTGAAACTCGACCAGGTCTATACGGTGGCCATAACGGTCGTGGCTGCTGAATTCCGGCTTGTACGCGTTGGCCAAGAAGCCCGCAGCCATCAGCGGCCCACCGGCCAAGGCACCGTAGGCATCGATCCGCGACTCGGCCCAGCCAGCGCCAAAACGCCGCGACCACTCCTGCAAGGGTTGGTCAAGGCGGTACAGGTTGGCGCCGTCGAGGGACGGCGGCTGGTTGGTGACTTCGTGGGTTTCAGCGTACTGGTGCAGGTTCATTGGCAGCTCCTGGATCCGTGCAGGCCTGAAAGTCCCAGTGAAGCACTCCCTGGGGGTCAGTCAAAGTGACAAAAATGACTAATCGGGATGGCATTTGGCTGCGGCGGTGATTATCGGACGACATCCAAATCTGCATTTCGTGTAGGAGATTTCCTAAACCATTCTTCCAGTGAAATGGGCGGTTTCCAGAGTGCTAGGTTCCGGCTTCCACCCTTTTAGGAAGCGTCGAACCATGAGCCAGCGTATGAACATCCTTGGCAAAGGCCAGGGACTCGACGGCGACCAGACCACCACAGGCGCCCTCTGTATCGCCGGCCAGGCACGTGGGCGTGTACACGGGAGCGGCTGGCTGCTGGTGGGCGACAAAACAACACCCTGCCCACTCTGCGGTAACGAAGGGACCATCGTTGAAGGTGAACATCGATGGAAGCAGGACGGGATACCGACCGCCGTGGATGGCGCACTGGTCCAGTGCGGCTGCCCCATAGGCAGCAATCGATTGGTTGCGCGGGCACCCAATGGGCCGACCCCGCGCAGAGCGCCCGCACCTGCGACCATCTATGAGGCACAGCCACAGGCCCAAACGAGTAACCCGACGCGCAGTAGCTACCGACCTGAGGGGTTTCAGCCCTCGCCCGCTACGCAAGCCATGGAACCTGGCTTTTATATCCTCCCGCGCTGCATGACCTACCAGGAAGTCCTGGCAGAGCTCGGCGCGCCACAGGCCAACTTGCCGCGTTCAATCCTGGAACGGCTGAACCCGACGTATCAGAGTGGCTTCAAGGCAGGCGAAATCTTTGTCATCGGCGACGGCCAGAGGCGCCCGGTGTGCACCCGTGAAGAGCTACAGGTGATGAGTGCGGCGAAGCAGGCACGGGAAGCGTTGGCGAGCCTGACACCAGAAGAAGCCGATTTCATGATGCGTCATCAGGCCGAGATTGCCGGTCTGCTCAGTGATGTGAGCCTGGCGATGGGTGTGAGCGAGGCGATGGTTGCCAAGTCGATGGATGAACTCAGCACCATTTTGCAAAAAATCGAACATCTTCATAAAGACCAATTCTTCAAGCACGGGCATCTTCGGCACCCTGAGTTCTTTGCAGAACGTCAAAAGCTGTTCACGCAATTGAGTGCGAACTTGAAAGCGACCGTTCTGAACAAACGCCTCAACCTCGGAAACTATCAAAGTCTGCGGCGGGACTTGGGAATCTCGTCGAGAAGCTTGGTGCACCACTGGAGCAAGGCGGGAGGACCTACACATATCCCTGGCTACGCGACACATTTGGATAAGCTGGCCAAGATGGCCAAATATTTGAAAACAGGTGGACGTATAGGGATTACCATTGGTGGCATCGGCTCGGCAATTAAAGTCTCTGAAGTATGTAAAGAGGGAAACTCCAAAGCTTGCGAAAAAGTCAAAGTTACTGAGGCAAGTAATTTCTCTGGCGGCTTAGCTGGCGGCTGGGCGGCCGGCAAAATATCAGTCAGAGTCTCTGCGAATGTTTGCTGGAGATTCGGACCTGGGACTCTCGCATGTGGAGTAGTAATCACTGGCGCAGGTGCCTTGGCTGGCAGCGTCGCCGGCATGGAATATGGTGAAAAACTAGGCGAATTAGTCTTCGAGGTCTTTGCAGATGATTGAGCACCTTGACTTAAAACTAAGACTATTCTTGCTAGCAACACCTGCATGCCTAATTTTGATCGGCCTTGCTACTGATGTTCATATCGCCTGCTCTCGCCAATATAAAGAGATGACTTCGGCACTCCAACGGAGTGCGTGCCTTCCATTTGCGACCGGCATATGGGGGGAGAAAAAGATTGGCTCCAGAGTGCTAGTAATTTCTGTAATCGCTGGCGCCATCGGATCACCAAACTCAAGTATTCGCAGAGGGATTATGGATGAGCGAGACTACCTACAATTCCCTAAGAAGCTAAAAAGCAAAATACTTTTTTCATCATCATTGAACATCATCGGCATCATCTGGATAGCCGTAAATTTCCTCATCGAATAGCCTATCTGAGAGACCACCCCTTATGACCTCAGCCCAGAAGCACCATCCCGAATCGCCAACCACCTCACACCCACAAGAAACACAACTCTATATCATTTCCATTTCAAAACTCATAATCATGGCTTCTTTATCAATGGGCCTGTACCTTTACTACTGGTACTATCGACACTGGTTACTCATCAGAGGTCAGCATGGCCTCAGACTCATCCCGCTGCTTTGTACAATTTTCGGCGCTGTAACAATCTACTTCCTAATGAAAAAAATCGTCGCGCGCTGCACTCAAGCGAACCGGCCTGTAGAAGGTAGTGCGGTCGGTGTCACTCTGATGTTTTACGCACCCATCCTGATGATAGTGGGCTGGGAATTCTATATATCCGAAAAGTTATTCGATAGCCTGCCACTCTCAGCTTTCACCCTAATCCCGATTATGCTCACACTCCTCTACACCACCTTTTTCTCGGTGGCAATGGTACAGATACAGCAATCAGTCAATGTTTGTGAGGGTGATGCGTGTGGGTTTGAAAATTCAAAAATAACTTGGGCAAATGTTCTATGGCTGATTGTCTGCTGGATGCCCATTACCGCTCTTTTTGGCTATTTGTCGGCTTACGTACCATGAATGCAGTAACCCGCGCTGCCTAGCCTTGGCTGAGGCGTATCATCCAGCAACGCCTTGGCCATGGCTCCTGTGCAGATGCGTAGGAAGAGGCTGGAGTTGTTGTAGGTCGCGGGTGCAAGTCTTGAGAATGCATCAGGGCTGATAGGTGCTCGCCACAACACATTCAGCGCCTATGAGATCGAGCGCCGCCCGCGCGGCGCATCGCGAGCAACGCTCGCTCCTACGTTTGTTTCGGGCCAGTAACGCCTGTGGCAGGCGCGCGCGACCGCCTGGTGTGTACGACGCGATATAGAGCCATGCGCCAAGGCGTACGCGCGCAAAACCCACAGGAATAATTGGCCCGAAACAAACGTAGGAGCGAGCGTTGCTCGCGATGCGCCGCGCGGGCGGCGCTCGATTTCCCAGGCGCTATACCTCCCGTGGCGGGCGCCTGTCAGCCCCAAACGCGTCCTGCCCGCTATCGATACACCTAGAAGGAGCGACGCGTCTGCTGAGAGTGCGGAGGCAACTGCACCTGCGATATCGCGACTTTCATCGTCAACTCGAACCGGCTCCCCAACCCGCGCGTAGATTCATGCGACAGCGTGGCCCCCAGCAACTCGCCCATCTGCCTGCAAATCGACAAGCCGATGCCCAGCCCGCCATAACGCCGGGTCATAGAACCATCAACCTGGAAAAAACGCTGATAAAGCGTGGCCTGGTCGAGATCATCAAAGCCGATGCCACTGTCACTGACCGTGAAGGTAAGCGCCAGGTTGTCCGGCCCCAAACGCTGACCGCGCACCTGCAGCATGACCCCGCCCTGATCGGTGAACTTCAGGCCGTTGTCCAGCAGGCAACCCAGGCAACGGGCCAGTTTTTGCGCATCGGACAGCAGCGCGTCTGGCAGATCGGCAGGTATGTCCAGGCTCAGGTACAACCCTTTGCCCAGCGCCTGGCCAGCGTGTGCGGCTCGCAAGCCTTGCAGCATGTTACGCAGGCTGAAGGGCGCGGCCTGCACACGCAAGCGGCCGCCCTGCAGCTCGGAGAGGGTGAGGATGTCGTCGACCATGTCCATCATGCTCTGCGCCGACGTGACCGCTGTGCGATGGTACTGGGCCATTTCGGCCTCCATCGGCAGGGTGTGCATCAATTCAAGCGAGCCGATCACACCATTCATCGGGGTGCGCAGTTCATGGGTGACCGTGGCCAGGAACTCGTCCTTCAAGCGGTTGCTCCTGGCCAGTTGCAGGTTCAACTGCTCCAGGGTTCGACCGGTTTCACGCAGGGTCTGCGCCTGTTGCTCGCGCAGGCTGTTGATACGGTCGGCCAGCGCCAGCGACAGCAGCGCCACCTCCAGCGCCGAGCCCAACTGGCTGGCATACATCGTGATAAACACGTTCGGCAAGTAACCCAACACCATCAAGGTGTTGACCAGCCCGCCCAGCAAAAACGCCGACCAGGCGATGATGAACCAGCGCGCCACCCGCAAACCGCGCGACCAGGCATACACGCCAGCGGCAAAGATGCTGACGGTGAACAGCAACGCCAGCACGGTGGCCATGCGCAGGGCGATGCCATACGGCATGCTCACGGCCAGTACCATCACCAGCCCACCGCCCAGCATCAGCAGTTGCAACAACCGGTCGAAGCCACGGCTGATCTTGCCCAATTGCAGAAAATGCCGGGCGAACTGGCAGCCGAACAAACCGGCAGCGCCAATGAACAAGGGCGTCGAGGCATTCGCCCACCAGGGGCTGTCCGGCCAGAAGTAGGCGACCCCCGCACCGTTCACCGAAACCTGATAAAGACCGAACGAGGCGATGTAGAGGATGTAGTAGAGGTAGCTGACATCCCGCACGCTGAGGTAGATGAACAGGTTGTACACCAGCATCACCAGCAACACGCCGTAGATCATGCCCAATACGTACAGGCGCGTGGGCTGGTCCTCCATGTAGGCCTCGGCCGACCATAGCGCCAGCGGCGCCTGCACCGAACCCTGGCTGTGCAAGCGCAAGTAGACGGTGGTCGCCTGGCCTGGGGGCAGCGGCAACTCGAACAGGTAGTTGTTCTGCCGGATCTGCCGGCTGGCGTAGGGCAAGGCGTCGCCCGTGCGCTGGGCCAGGCGGTAAGTACCGGTGCTGTCGGGCAGGTACAACTCGAGGTGATCCAGGGGTGGGTAGGCCAGTTCCAGCAGCCATTGGCGGGGGGTGGCAGTGGCCGACGGCAGGTAACGCAGGTCGATCTTCAACCAGAACACCGACGTGGAATAACCAGCGTTCAACACAGGCTCGTGATGGGCCCGAAAGTGGTTGGCGAACGTGGGCTCACTGACTTGGGCAATGCTGGTACTGCCATCAGGGTCTTCGAAGACCTGAAGGGTTTCGCCCAGCGGAAGATGGCGGGTAGCGTCGTCGAAGTCGACCGCAACGGCCAGCACGGGCAACAAGCCCAGAAGCACAATCAGCAAATAGCGCATACAGCCCCAGCATGGCCTGTCCGGTCGCGTCGCGGTTGCCTCCCATCCGTTTGAGACGACGTAATCCGGCAGAACCCGTTTGTCGAGTTATCCGAGCACTCTAGCATAGCTTTCCTACCTGGCAATCGGCCATCCCGAATTACGGCCAAAAGGCTCTAAATCAATACTTTCAGCAGAACAACACACCTGAATCTGACCAGTCGATCAGCAAAACTCGTTTGTAGGACGATCCCCACAAATGGGTTTGGTGGTAAGCTCGCCGCCCATGAATACCTACAGCTCCCGCCCCGTTGTCCTCTGTCTCTCCGGCCACGACCCCAGTGGCGGCGCCGGCTTGCAGGCAGATATCGAAGCCCTGATCGCCCAAGGCTGTCACGCCGCACCCGCGGTGACCGCCCTGACCGTCCAGGATACCGTCAATGTTTCCGACTTCCGCGTGCTCGACCGCGAGTGGGTGCTGGCCCAGGCCAACGCCGTGCTGGCTGACTCCACGGTAGCGGCCGTCAAGCTGGGCATGCTCGGTTCGATCGACATGGTCGACACCGTCGCCGAACTGCTTGCCGCCCACCCGCACCTGCCGCTGGTCTGCGACCCGGTCCTGCGTGCCGGTGGCGGTGGCCGCCTGGGCAAGGACGAAGTGGGTTACGCCGTGCGCGAACGCCTGCTGCCGCTGGCGACCATCGCCACGCCGAACCTGCCGGAAGCGCGCATTCTCGCCGAGCTGCCTGAAGGCACTGCCGACGAGTGTGCCGAGAAACTGTTGCCGTTCTGTAGACACCTGTTGATTACCGGGGGTCACGGCGACGAAGACGAAATCCACAACCGCCTGTACAGCCGCGATGGCCAACGCCTGACCTGGACCTGCCAACGCCTGCCGGGCAGCTACCACGGTTCCGGCTGCACCCTGGCCAGCGCCCTGGCCGGTCGACTGGCCCTGGGCGAAGCACTGCAAAGCGCTGTGCGCAGTGCCCTGGAATACACCTGGCGCACCCTGCGTGACGCCGAGCAACTGGGCAAGGGCCAGTACGTGCCGCGCCGCCTGCCCCTGGATTTCTGCTCCTGATACGAGGCTTTCAGATGAAGCTACGCGGTCTGTACGCAATCACCGACAGCCAGCTGCTCGCCGGCCGTTTTCTGTCCCATGTCGAAGCGGCCCTGGACGGCGGGGTGCGACTGTTGCAGTACCGCGACAAGAGTGACGACGCCGCGCGTCGCCTGCGCGAAGCCGAAGCCTTGAAGCAACTGTGCGAGCGCTACGACACCCAGCTGATCATCAACGACGACGCCGAACTGGCCGCACGCCTGGGTGTCGGCGTGCACCTGGGCCAGACCGACGGCCCGCTGACCCCGGCCCGTGCGCTGCTGGGCCGCGACGCCATCATCGGCTCGACCTGCCACGCGCAGCTCGACCTGGCCCGCCAGGCCGCCAGCGAAGGCGCCAGCTACGTGGCCTTCGGTCGCTTTTTCAACTCCGTGACCAAGCCGGGCGCACCGGCCGCCAGCCTCGACCTGCTGGAACAGGCCCGCGCCCAGGTCAAGCTGCCGATCGCCGTGATCGGCGGCGTCACCCTCGACAACGCTGCCCCGTTGGTCGCCCATGGCGCCGACCTGCTGGCGGTGATCCACGGCCTGTTTGGTACCGATAGCGCGCAGGAAGTCACCCGCCGCGCCCGTGCCTTCAACGCCCTGTTCGCTTCCTGATTTCGAGAGAAGATCCCATGTCCCGTTCCGAAACCCTGTTCGCCCAAGCCCAGAAGCACATCCCGGGCGGCGTCAACTCGCCTGTCCGCGCGTTCAAGAGCGTTGGCGGCACGCCGTTGTTCTTCAAGCACGCCGAAGGCGCCTACGTCGTTGACGAAGACGACAAGCGCTACGTCGACTACGTGGGTTCCTGGGGCCCGATGATCCTCGGCCACGGCCACCCTGAAGTGCTCGATGCGGTGCGCAACCAGCTGCAACACGGCCTGTCCTACGGCGCCCCTACCGCCATGGAAACCGAGATGGCCGACCTGGTCTGCTCGCTCGTGCCGTCGATGGAAATGGTCCGCATGGTCAGCTCCGGCACCGAAGCCACCATGAGCGCCATCCGCCTGGCCCGTGGCTACACCGGCCGCGACGCCATCATCAAGTTTGAAGGCTGCTACCACGGCCACTCCGACAGCCTGCTGGTAAAAGCCGGCTCGGGCCTGCTGACCCAAGGCGTGCCAAGCTCGGCGGGCGTGCCGGCGGACTTCGCCAAACACACCCTGACCCTGCCGTTCAACGACATTGCCGCGGTCGAAAAAACCCTGGCTGACGTCGGCCAGACCGTGGCGTGCATCATTGTCGAGCCGGTCGCCGGCAACATGAACTGCGTACCGCCAGCCCCGGGCTTCCTCGAAGGCCTGCGCGAGCAGTGCGACAAGCACGGCGTGGTGTTGATCTTCGACGAAGTGATGACCGGCTTCCGCGTCTCCCTGGGCGGCGCTCAAGGCTACTATGGCATCACCCCTGACCTGTCGACCTTCGGCAAGATCGTCGGCGGCGGCATGCCGGTCGGCTGCTTCGGCGGCAAGCGCGAGATCATGGGCTGCATCGCCCCGCTGGGCCCGGTCTACCAGGCCGGTACCCTGTCGGGCAACCCGCTGGCCATGGCCGCCGGCCTGACCACGCTGAAACTGATCAGCCGCCCAGGCTTCCACGCCGAACTGACCGATTTCACCAGCCGCATGCTTGATGGCCTGCAACAGCGTGCCGATGCTGCTGGCGTACCGTTCGTCACCACGCAGGCGGGTGCCATGTTCGGCCTGTACTTCAGCGGCGCCGATGACATCGTCACCTTCGACGACGTGATGGCCAGCGATGCGGATCGCTTCAAGCGCTTCTTCCACCTGATGCTCGACGGTGGCGTGTACCTGGCGCCGAGTGCGTTCGAGGCGGGCTTCACCTCCATCGCCCATGGCGACAAGGAGCTGCAGATCACCCTGGATGCCGCTGAAAAGGCCTTTGCTGCACTGAAGTAAACCGCCACATTTGCCCCTGTAGGAGCGCCCTTGCAGCCCTTTCGCGAAGTAAGGCCGCTCCTACACAATCAGCTGACTTCCCCAACCCGACAGAATTTCGCGTAAAACTTTGTAAGGTTGGCGCTGCTTATCCCATAATGTGCCACCAGAGACATTGGCCGCAGCTTTGCAGAGGTAAGTCGATCCCCATGAACCGCACCGGCCGCGCCCTGACCCTGGGCTGCCTGTTGCTTCTACAGCCCCTGCTGGCCCTGGCGGAGGGTGGTAACTCATTGCTGATTCCAGCGACGAGCCGCTGCACCCTGAATGTTCAGCCAGAAGACCTCGCCAATGCCCTCAAGGCCTGCGAGCAGACGGCGACGACGGGGGATGCCCAGGCGCAGTTCGAACTGGGCGAGTACTACTACACCCAGACGCCCAAAGACCTGAACAAGGCCCTGAACTGGTTTCAGCAGGCCTCGTTGCAAGGCCACGCCCAGGCCCAATACCGGCTTGGCGCCATGTTCTTCCGCGGCGAAGGGGTCAAAGCCAATAACGTGCAGGCCTACATTCTGCTGAAGATGGCGGCGGTCAACGGCGCCGAAGACGCGCTGGACATGGCCGACGAAGTGACCGAGCAGATGCCCCGCGACGAGCTGGAACACGCGACCCAGGTGCTCGGCCAGATCTTCCGCAAGTACCTGCTTGAACTGCAGAACGCCGAAGGGCGCTCGCCGTTCTCGCCACTTCCCTGAAACGCCCTACTTCTCTGGCATCGGCATGGGGAACGGCATCACATTGCCGCCGCCCTTGGCCTCGCTGATCTTCGCCGTGCCCAAGCGCTCGACCTCGTCGATGCGCACGATCGAATGCATCGGCACGAAGCTGCGGATCACGCCCTCGAACTGGCTCTTGAGCTTCTCTTCGCTGGGGTCGACCACCACCTGGGTGCGCTCGCCGAAGACGAACTCCTCGATTTCCAGGAAGCCCCACAGGTCGCTCTGGTAGATCTGCTTGGCATACATCTCGAAGACCTGCCCCTGGTTGAGGAAGATCACTTTATAGATGGCGGGTTCGCGTTTGCTCATGGTTGGCGGGATAACACATGCGTAAGAAAAGGTGCGCATCATAGCAGTGCCGGCCTATTCGCGGGTAAACCCGCTCCCACAGGCTCTCCACCGCCCTTGAAACCTGTGCAGTACCTGTGGGAGCGGGTTCACCCGCGAATAGGCCAGAACAGGCCCTACATACCGTTGAACGTTTCAGTGCTTTCGCCACTGCCATTCAAGGGTTATTCTTGAGCTCACACCCATTGCCGTCGGGCGGCTAAAAACGACCTTGAACGCACCCATAGAACCTCATCGTTTCATCCTCGAACCTTTCGAGGCCCACCGTTTCGCCAACTTGTGCGGCCAGTTCGACGAGCACTTGCGCCTCATCGAGCAACGCCTGGCCATCGAGATCCGCAACCGCGGCAATCAGTTCGAACTGATCGGCGAACCCAAGACCACCTCCGCTGCCGAGCAACTGCTGCGCCGCCTCTACCGAGAGGCCAAGGCCACCGACTTGTCGCCAGAAACGGTCCACCTGTACCTGCAGGAATCGACCGTCGAGAACATCGACAACCCGGCGGTCAACGAGGTCAGCGTCTCGTTGCGCACGCGCAAGGGCAACATTCGCCCGCGCGGCGCCAATCAGCAGCGGTACGTCAAGGAAATCCTGGCCAACGACATCAACTTCGGCATCGGCCCGGCCGGTACCGGCAAGACGTACCTGGCCGTGGCCTGTGCCGTGGATGCCTTGGAGCGCGAGCAAGTGCGCCGCATCCTGCTGGTACGCCCGGCAGTCGAAGCGGGCGAAAAGCTCGGTTTCCTGCCCGGTGACCTGGCACAGAAGATCGACCCGTACCTGCGCCCGCTGTACGACGCCCTGTACGAAATGCTCGGCTTCGAACACGTGGCCAAGCTGATCGAACGCCAGGTGATCGAGATCGCCCCGCTGGCCTATATGCGTGGCCGTACCCTGAACAACAGCTTCATCATCCTCGACGAAAGCCAAAACACCACGCTCGAGCAGATGAAAATGTTCCTCACCCGCATCGGCTTCGGCTCGACGGCGGTGATCACCGGTGACATCACCCAGGTCGACCTGCCCCGTGGCACGAAGTCGGGCCTGGCGCACGTGATCGAGGTGCTCCGGGACGTTCCGGGTATCAGCTTTACCCATTTCCAACCCAAAGATGTGGTTCGTCACCCACTGGTGCAACGCATCGTCGAGGCCTACGACCGCTTCGAAGGCCGTCAGGCCAAGCCAGAGGCACCCGGCAAAGATGCTTGAACTTGACCTGCAACGGGCCACGGACGCCACCGCCCCTGACGATGCTGCCTTCCGCCGCTGGTGCGAGCTGGCCCTGCGCCAGCGCAGCGCCGACTCGGAGATGACCATCCGCCTGGTCGACGAAGCCGAAGGCCGCGAGCTGAACCACACCTACCGGCACAAGGACTACGCGACCAATGTGCTGTCGTTCCCGGCCGACGTGCCTGATGACCTGCTCGATATCCCCTTGCTGGGCGACCTGGTGATCTGCGTGGCGGTGGTCGAGCGCGAAGCCGCCGAACAGGGCAAAACCCTGGAGGCCCACTGGGCGCACCTGGTCATCCACGGCTGCCTGCACCTGCTCGGCTACGACCACATCGATGATGAGGAAGCCGAGGAAATGGAAGCGTTGGAACGAGAATTGCTGGCAGAACTGGGTCACCCTGATCCGTATGCCGACGATGAAGACGAAACCATCACACACTGATACTGCAAGGATCACGAGAACCGCCATGAGCGAAGATCGATCGAGCAACGGGCAAAAGTCCTGGCTGGGTAAACTGACCCAGGCTTTTGCCCATGAGCCGAAAAACCGCCAGGAGCTCCTTGAGCTGCTGCGCGAAGCCCATCAGAACAAGCTGCTCGACAGCGAAGCGCTGACCATCGTTGAAGGCGCCATCCAGGTTGCTGACCTGCAGGTGCGCGACATCATGGTACCGCGCTCGCAAATGATCAGCATCAAGGCCAGCCAGTCGCCTCGCGAGTTCTTGCCGGCGGTGATCGACGCCGCGCACTCGCGTTACCCGGTGATCGGCGAAAGCCACGATGATGTGCTGGGCATCCTGCTCGCCAAGGACCTGCTGCCGCTGATCCTCAAAGAGAACGGCGACAGCTTCAACATCAAGGACCTGCTGCGCCCGGCCACCTTCGTGCCGGAGTCCAAGCGCCTGAACGTGCTGCTGCGCGAGTTCCGCGCCAACCATAACCACATGGCCGTCGTCATCGACGAATACGGCGGTGTGGCAGGCCTGGTGACCATCGAGGATGTGCTCGAACAGATCGTTGGTGACATCGAAGACGAACACGACGTCGAGGAAGACAGCTACATCAAGCCGCTGCCCAGCGGCGACTTCCTGGTCAAGGCGCTGACCCCGATCGAGAACTTCAACGAGTTCTTCGACAGCACCTTCTCCGATGACGAATTCGACACCGTGGGCGGCCTGGTGATGAGCGCGTTCGGGCACCTGCCCAAGCGCAACGAAACCACCGAGATCGGTGCCTACAAGTTCCGCATTCTCAATGCCGACAGCCGGCGGATTCACCTGCTGCGCCTGACACCGATCACCCGCTAAGGACAATCATGCGTTGGATCACCCGCCCCGGCTGGCCCGGTAACCTGCTGGCCATGGCGGCCGGCGCTTCCACCCTCCTGGCCCTGGCGCCGTTCAACATCTGGCCACTGGCCCTGTTGTCCATCGCCCTGCTTTACCTTGGCCTGCGCGAGCTCAGCCCGCGCCAGGCCATGGGCCGCGGCTGGTGTTTCGGCTTTGGCCTGTACGGCGCCGGCACCTGGTGGATCTACGTCAGCATGAACACCTACGGCGGCGCTTCGCCGCTGCTGGCGATCCTGCTGCTGCTGGCGTTCTTCGCCGCCCTTGCCTGGTTCTTCGCCCTGCCCACGTGGCTGTGGGCGCGCTGGCTGCGGCGCAACGAGGCGCCGCTGGCCGATGCCTTGTGCTTCGCTGCCCTGTGGCTGTTGCAAGAGGCCTTCCGGGGCTGGTTCTTGACCGGCTTCCCCTGGCTTTATGCGGGCTACAGCCAGCTCGATGGCCCCTTGGCGGGCTTGGCGCCGCTAGGCGGCGTGTGGCTGATTTCCTTCACCCTGGCGCTTAGCGCTGCCTTGCTGTGCAACCTGCATCGGCTACGCGCCCGGCCCTCGTTCCTGGCCGTCGCCGGCGTGCTGCTGCTCGCCCCGTGGGTACTGGGCATGGCCCTCAAGGGGCACGCCTGGACCAAGCCTGCGGGTGATCCACTCAAGGTGGCCGCCATCCAAGGCAACGTCGAGCAGGAGGTGAAATGGGACCCCGCGCACATCGACGCGCAGCTGGCGCTGTACCGCGACATGACCTTCACCTCGAAGCCCGTAGACCTGCTGATCTGGCCCGAAACCGCGGTGCCGGTGCTCAAGGACCAGGCCCAGGGCTACATCGACGTGATGGGCCGCTTTGCCGCCGAGCGGCATTCGGCGTTGATCACCGGCGTCCCCGTACGTGAGGTGGTGCACCACCAGCGCCGCTATTACAACGGCATCACCGTGACCGGCGAAGGCGACGGCACCTACCTCAAGCAGAAACTGGTGCCGTTTGGCGAGTACGTGCCGCTGCAGGACATGCTGCGTGGCGCGATCGAGTTCTTCAACCTGCCCATGTCGGACTTTGCCCGGGGCCCCGAAGACCAGCCGCTGTTGCAGGCCAAGGGTTACCAGATCGCGCCGTACATCTGCTACGAAGTGGTCTATCCCGAGTTCGCGGCGAGCCTGGCGGCGCGCAGCGACCTGCTGCTGACCATCAGCAACGACACCTGGTTCGGCACCTCCATCGGCCCCCTGCAACACCTGCAGATGGCGCAGATGCGGGCACTGGAAGCTGGCCGCTGGATGATCCGCGCCACCAACAACGGCATAACCGCGCTGATCGACCCGTTCGGGCGTATTACCACGCAAATTCCGCAGTTCCAGCAGGCGGTGCTGTATGGCGAGGTGGTGCCGATGCAGCAATTGACGCCTTACCTGCAGTGGCGCTCGTGGCCGCTGGCGATCCTCTGTGTGCTGTTGCTGGGCTGGGCGTTGCTGGCCGGGCGCATCGCCAAGACCGTTTGAGTTCTCCTGCACCGGCCTCTTCGCGGGTAAACCCGCTCCCACAGGATCTCCACTGGCCTCGACGACAGTGGAGACCCTGTGGGAGCGGGCTTGCCCCGCGAAGAGGCCGGCACAGGCAACCTAGATTCAATAGAACACCCGATACCCCACCAACCCCACCGCCTCATTCAGCAACTGCCCGCTCTGCCACATCGCCCGGCTCTCTGGCAGCAACCCGGCAAACGGCCGGGCATGATCACGCCCCAGGAACCCCATCGGCGCTGGCACCACCTCGAACCCCGCCTGCTCAAAGCTGAAACGCGAACGCTGCATGTGCCAGGCCTGGGTCACCACCACCACGCGACGAATACCCAGCGGCTGCAGAATATCCGCCGTGAACCGCGCATTTTCCCAGGTGGTACGGCTGCCCTCCTCTTGCCACTTCACCTCGACGCCAAAGTCTTCACGCAAGCGATCGGCCATCAACCGCGCCTCGCTCGGCGGCGTGCCGTAGTGCAAGCCACCGCTGGTCAGCACCGGCAACCCCGAAGCCTTGGCCAGCCGCGCAGCAAAGCGCATGCGCTCAAGGGCCGTTGCCGTAGGCTGGTCATCCCCACCCCAGGCCGGGTCGCCGCGCTCACGCCCGGCACCTAGCACGACGATGGCATCCGCCCTCCCGGCAAGGCCCGCCCACTCGCTGACCTGCAAAGGCGGTTCGGTTTCCAGCAACCGTGCCGACTCCTGCACCACCAGGGGCAAACTCATCAGCCACAGGCCACCCAGCCCCACTGCAAAGCACAGCGCCGCCAGCCGCGGGCGGCGGGTACGCAGCCACCAGGCGGCCAGCAGCAACAGCAACAGGACGCCCGGCGGCATCAGCCATTGTTTGATGAAGAATCGAATGGGCATCGGCTACACCTCCATGGAAGGCGTGCAGCCTAAGAGGATCGACGCCGGGCAACAAGTGTGCGGCCGGCGACGATCGTGAGAAGTGTATTGAAGAACCGGCGCGCGATGGCCTGCGCCTGGCGTCCTGAACGGCTAACGATGCGGCAGCGTCCTGGATCTCGCCGTGCTGGCGGGGCGTTTCTTGTCCTTGAGCCAGATGATCTTGGCCGATGTCGGCTCCGCTTGCGGGTAACTGCCGGCACAGGCATTTTGGCGCTCCGGAAGGGATTCCAGGTAGGCCTTGATCACTTCGAACTCTGCGTGGCTAAGGCCGCGCAACTCCAGCTCGGCTGGACTCTCGTCGCGCAATCGTACCGACGTCCGGGCAACTTCCAATGCCAGGCCAAGGCGGTCGATCAGGCGTTCGTAAAGCTCCGGTTTGATTGCGGGTAGCTGCGTCTCTCCCATCCGTTCACCTCATTGAAGATAAAAATATCTCCCCCCACACCTGAGCTTAGCGTCACTCTAAAAAGCAGCCGTTTGCCGCGACCAGCGGGCATTCGCAATCAAGGTTTCCCACGATGCGCAGCGCTGCTGTATGCTACGGCGTTCACTCTAAACGACACCGGAGTACCGGTTGCAGCGAGGTTCCGCTGCCTGGAACAAGGTCTCTTCTCTCTCAGCCAAAAGTAGCCATGCACGAACAATACACGCCCCGTGATATCGAAGCCGCCGCCCAGAACTTCTGGGACGAGCAACAATCGTTCGCTGTTACCGAACAGCCAGGCAAAGACACCTACTATTGCCTATCGATGTTCCCGTACCCGAGCGGCAAGCTACACATGGGCCACGTGCGCAACTACACCATCGGTGACGTGATTGCCCGCTACCAGCGCATGCTGGGCAAAAACGTCCTGCAGCCGATGGGCTGGGACGCCTTCGGTATGCCCGCAGAAAACGCGGCGATGAAAAACAACGTCGCCCCGGCCAAGTGGACGTACGAAAACATCGACTACATGAAGACCCAGCTCAAGAGCCTGGGCCTGGCCATCGACTGGGCACGTGAAGTCACCACCTGCAAGCCGGACTACTACCGCTGGGAACAGTGGCTGTTCACCCGCCTGTTCGAAAAGGGCGTCATCTACCGTAAGAACGGTACCGTGAACTGGGACCCGGCCGACCAGACCGTACTCGCCAACGAGCAGGTCATCGACGGCCGCGGCTGGCGTTCGGGCGCGCTGATCGAAAAGCGCGAAATCCCGATGTACTACTTCCGCATCACCGACTACGCCGACGAGCTGCTCGAGAGCCTCGACGAGCTGCCGGGCTGGCCTGAACAGGTCAAGACCATGCAGCGTAACTGGATCGGCAAGTCGCGCGGCATGGAAGTCCAGTTCCCGTTCGACCAGGCCAGCATTGGCCACGAAGGCGCCCTGAAGGTCTTCACCACCCGTCCTGACACGCTGATGGGCGCCACCTACGTCGCCGTCGCCGCCGAACACCCGCTGGCCACCCAGGCTGCCCAAGGCAACCCGGCGCTGCAGGCGTTCATCGACGAGTGCAAGAGCGGCAGCGTCGCCGAGGCCGACATGGCCACCCAGGAGAAGAAGGGCATGCCCACTTCCCTGCTGGTCGAACACCCGCTGACCGGCGAGAAGCTGCCGGTCTGGGTCGCCAACTACGTGCTGATGCACTACGGTGATGGCGCCGTGATGGCCGTGCCGGCCCACGACGAGCGCGACTTCGAATTCGCCCACAAGTACAACCTGCCGGTCAAAGCCGTGGTGCGCACCAGCGCTGGCGATGAAGTCGGCAACGAGTGGCAGGCTGCCTACGGCGAGCATGGCCAACTGATCAACTCCGGCGAGTTTGACGGCCTGGACTTCGCCGGCGCCTTCGACGCCATCGAAGCCGCCCTGATCCGCAAGGAACTCGGCAAGTCGCGCACCCAGTTCCGCCTGCGCGACTGGGGCATCAGCCGTCAGCGTTACTGGGGCTGCCCGATCCCGATTATCCACTGCCCGTCCTGCGGCGACGTGCCGGTGCCGGAAGACCAGCTGCCGGTCACCCTGCCCGAAAACGTGGTACCGGACGGCGCCGGCTCGCCGCTGGCACGCATGCCCGAGTTCTACGAATGCACCTGCCCGAAATGCGGCACGGCGGCCAAGCGCGAAACCGACACCATGGACACCTTCGTCGAGTCGTCCTGGTACTTCGCCCGCTACGCCTCGCCAAACTACGACCAAGGCCTGGTCGACCCTAAAGCCGCCAACCACTGGCTGCCGGTCGACCAGTACATCGGCGGTATCGAGCACGCGATCCTGCACCTGCTGTACGCGCGCTTCTTCCACAAGCTGATGCGTGACGAAGGCCTGGTCACCTCGAACGAGCCGTTCAAGAACCTGCTGACGCAGGGCATGGTGGTCGCCGAGACCTACTACCGCGTTGCCAGCAACGGCGGCAAGGACTGGTTCAACCCGGCCGACGTCGAGATCGAACGTGACGCCAAGGCCAAGATCATTGGCGCCCGCCTGAAGACCGACGGCCTGCCGGTGGAAATCGGCGGCACCGAGAAGATGTCGAAGTCGAAGAACAACGGCGTCGACCCGCAATCGATGATCGAAGCCTACGGCGCCGATACCTGCCGCCTGTTCATGATGTTCGCATCGCCGCCCGACATGAGCCTGGAGTGGTCCGATTCCGGCGTCGAAGGCGCAAGCCGCTTCCTGCGTCGTGTCTGGCGCCTGGCCCAAGGCCACGTCAGCCAGGGCCTGCCGGGCAAGCTGGACGTCGCCACGCTGGACGACGCGCAAAAGGTCATCCGCCGCGCCATCCACGCCGCGATCAAGCAGGCCAGCACCGACGTGGGCCAGTACCACAAGTTCAACACCGCCATCGCCCAGGTGATGACCGTGATGAACGTCCTGGAAAAGGCCCCGCAAGCCACCGAACAGGACCGTGCCCTGCTGCAGGAAGGCCTTGAAGCCGTCACCCTGCTGCTGGCGCCGATCACCCCGCACATCTCCCACGAACTGTGGAAGGCGCTGGGCCACGACCAGGCGGTCATCGATGCTGGCTGGCCAGCCGTCGACGAGAGCGCACTGGTACAGGACAGCATCGTCCTGGTGGTGCAGGTCAACGGCAAGCTGCGTGGCCAGGTCGAAATGCCGGCCGCCGCCAGCCGCGAAGAAATCGAAGCCGCCGCCCGCAGCAACGAGAATGTCCTGCGCTTCATCGATGGCCTGACCATTCGCAAGGTCATCGTGGTACCGGGCAAGCTGGTCAACATCGTCGCCAATTGATGGCACGCCCGCCCGCAGGTTCTGCGGGCGGGCGGTACAGGCCCAAGAGGGAGCAACAACATGATCAAACGCAATCTGCTGGTAATCGGCCTGGCCGTCGTGCTCAGCGCCTGCGGTTTCCAGCTGCGTGGCACCGGCACCACCGAGCTGAGCGTCAAAGAGATGGACGTCAGCGCGCGCAATGCCTATGGCGAAACCGTGACCCAGCTGCGTCAGGTTCTGGAGCGTAACGGCGTCAACCTGCACGCGGGCGCGCCTTACCGCCTGGTGCTGACCAACGAGCAGGAAAACGAACGCGCCGCGACCTACACCGGTGGCAGCCGCTCGGCCGAGTACGAGCTGACCACGGTACTGAACTACAGCATCCAGGGCCTGAACAACCTGGAACTGCTCAGCGACAAACTGGAAGTGCGCAAGGTCTACGTGCGTGACGGTTCCAACATCACCGGCTCCGAGCAGGAAGCCAAACGGGCACGTGAAGAAATGCGCCGCGACCTGGTCAACGCCATGGTCGTACGCCTGCAGATGCTGACCCCGACGCAACTCGACGAACTGCAGCGTAAAGCCGACGAACGCGCCCAGGCTGAAGCCGCCGCGCTGGAAGCCGCTCGCCGTCAGCAGGCGGAAACGCCTCAGCAGTCGCCACTGGAAGTTCCGGGCAACTAAGCCCGTGCGGGGCACCTTAGGTGCCCCGCCTGTTTCCGATGAAACTCGCCCCCGCCCAACTCAACAAGCACCTGCAAGGCGCCCTGGCACCGGTTTACGTGGTCAGCGGCGACGATCCATTGCTGTGCCAGGAAGCCGCTGACGCCATCCGCAGCGTCGCACGCCAACAAGGCTTCGACGAACGCCAGGTGTTCAGCGCCGACGCCAATTTCGACTGGGGCACCTTGCTCCAGGCGGGCGCCAGCCTGTCCCTGTTCGCCCAGCGCCGCCTGCTGGAACTGCGCTTGCCCTCCGGCAAGCCCGGTGACAAGGGTGCTGCCGCCTTGATGGAATACTGCGCCAGGCCGGCCGAAGACACGCTGCTGCTGATCAGCCTGCCCAAGCTCGACGGCAGCGCGCAGAAGACCAAGTGGGGCAAGGCCCTGATCGAAGGCGCCCATTGCCAGTTCATCCAGATCTGGCCGGTGGATGCGCACCAGTTGCCGCAGTGGATCAACCAGCGGCTGTCGCAGGCAGGCCTTTCGGCTCAACGCGATGCCGTGGACCTGATCGCCGCCCGGGTCGAAGGCAACCTGCTGGCTGCCGCCCAGGAAATCGAAAAACTCAAGCTGCTGGCCGACGGTAACCAGATCACCGTCGAGACCGTACAGGCGGCGGTCGCCGACAGCGCCCGCTTCGATGTCTTCGGCCTGGTCGATGCCATTCTCAATGGCGAAGCCGCGCACGCCCTGCGCATGCTTGAAGGCCTGCGCGGCGAAGGCGTGGAGCCGCCGGTGATTCTGTGGGCATTGGCGCGCGAACTGCGCCAACTGGCAGGGCTGGCCCAGCAGTTCAGCCAGGGTGTACCGCTGGACAAGGCCTTCAGCCAAGCGCGGCCACCGGTGTGGGATAAACGCCGCCCACTGGTCAGCAAAGCCCTGCAGCGCCTCTCGGCGCAACGCTGGGCCCAGCTGTTGCAGGATGCTCAGCGGATCGATGCGCAGATCAAGGGGCAGGCCGAGGGTTCGCCCTGGACTGGGCTGGCACGGCTGTCGCTGCTGATGGCCGGGCAGCGGCTAGCGCTGCCTTCCGAGTAATAGTCAAAGCCGCTATCGCCGGCAAGCCGGCTCCCACAGGTAAATCACAGGCCTTGAAGGCGGTGCCGTACCTGTGGGAGCCGGCTTGCCGGCGATAGGGCCTTCGAATCATATACACAATCAATTGGCCCTCACCCATCGACAGGCCTACAGTGCGCCCCGAAAGCCACCCACCGGGAATCCGCACCATGAGCAAAAAACCGAAGAAGCACGGGCCCAACAAGGCCAAGTCGATCGTCGCCCAGCCACTGTTCCGCTGCCGCCAGGAACAACCGGACAAGGGCAAAGGCAGCTACCGCCGCGAAGCCTTCCAATCGAGAGATTGGGAGGCTTCTTACTTTTTGGCGGCATGAAAGCATCGAAAGCGCAGGCATGGTATGGTCGTCACCTGACCTGAAATTCTGGATCTGTGCATGCTCCTCAGCCTTCTCCCCCGTTGGAAATCCCGCCAGCTGATCGCGGCCTCCAGCTTCATCCTGCTCGTCGCCTGCGCGGAAAAACCCACCGCCGCCGATGCCTTGCCGCTGGCACCTGCCCAGCCCGCCCCGGTGGTGAACGTGCCTGGTGCAACACCCGACACCAGCGCTACTGAGATCCAGCCCCTGCAAACCTTCGCGCAATGGCAGGCCGGCTTCCGCCAACAAGCCTTGCAGGCTGGCATTTCGCCAAACACTTTCGACCGTGCATTCCTCGGTGTCACCCCCGACATGGATGTGATCAAGGCCGACCGCAGCCAGCCAGAATTCACCCGACCGGTGTGGGAATACCTGGAAGGCGCACTGTCGCCACTGCGCGTGCGCAACGGCAAGAAGCTGATGGAGCAGAATGCAGAACTGTTGAACCGCATCGAACAGCGCTATGGCGTGGACCGCCAAGTGCTGGTTTCGGTCTGGGGCATGGAGAGCAACTTCGGCCAGTTCCAGGGCAGCAAGTCGGTCATTCGCTCACTGGCGACCCTGGCCTACGAAGGCCGCCGCCCCCAATTCGCTCAAGACCAGCTGATCGCCGCCCTGCAAATCCTGCAGAACGGTGATATCCAGCCAGAGGCCATGCGTGGCTCGTGGGCTGGCGCCATGGGCCAGACCCAGTTCATCCCGACCACTTACAACACCCATGCAGTGGATTTCGACGGTGATGGCCGCCGGGATATCTGGAACAGCACCCCCGATGCTCTGGCCTCCACAGCGCACTACCTGCAGAGCTCTGGCTGGAAACGCGGCCAGCCTTGGGGCTTTGAAGTGCAAGTACCGGCCGGGTTCGACTTCTGGCTGGCCGACGGGTCGCTGCGCAAGCCGGTGAGCGAGTGGCTGCAACTGGGCGTGAAGCTGCCAGCCGGTACTCAGCTGCCCGCCAACAGCAATCAGCTGTCTGCCGCCCTGCTGCTGCCTGCAGGTGCGCGCGGCCCGGCGTTCCTGGTGCTGGACAACTTCCGCGCCATCCTCAAGTACAACAACTCGTCGTCCTATGCACTGGCCGTAAGCCTGCTGGGTGACCGGTTCTCGGGCTGGGGCTTCATTGCCGGCAGTTGGCCGAAAGAGGACCTGCCTTTGAGCCGCAGCGAGCGCATGGAGCTGCAACACCTGCTCAATGCCAGCGGGCATGACGCGGGCAATGCCGATGGCATCATTGGCGCCAACACCCGCAAGGCCATTCGCAATGCCCAGCAGGGGTTGGGATGGCCCGCGGATGGGTATCCAACCCATAAGCTGCTCGAGAGCCTGCGCCAGCAGTAATACCCTTGCGGCCATTCGCAGGTGAACCCGCTCCTGTAGGAGCTGGCTTGCCTGCGATGGGCCGCAAAGCGGCCCCGACGCCCTCAGCCTATAAACAAATCCTGCTGCAACACCAGCCTCATCTCCCCACTGTCCAGCACCACCTCAGCCCCCAGCGGCAAGCACACGTTCGGATCACAATGCCCACTGCGCCACCCGGCCAGCACCGGCACGCCCAGCGGCCCGAAAATGTCCTGCAGCAGCGGCGTCAACGCCGCCACGGTGATCCCGGCAAAATCCCCCACCAGCACCCCCTTCACCCCGGCAAGCTTGCCCGCCAGGCGCAACTGGGTCAGCAAACGATCCACCCTGAACAACGGCTCGTTGACGTCTTCGATAAACAGGATGCAGCCCTGCGTATCGATCTCTGCCACCGTTCCCAGGGTCGCCCCCAGCATCGACAGGTTGCCCCCCAGCAAACGCCCGTGGGCAACCCCCGGCACCACGCAGCTCAACGCAAAGTCGGCGGGATGCGCGATCGCATCCCCCGCCCCCACCTGCCCAATCAGCTGCGCCAGCAGCGACGACTCGGTCGGCTCGAGTTTGGCGCCCAACAGGTCGGCATTCAGCATCGCCCCATGAAAGGTCAGTAACCCGGTTTTGCGCTGGATAGCCGTGTGCAGCGCGGTGATGTCGCTGTAGCCGATCAACGGCTTGGGGTTGCAACGGATCAGGTCAAAGTCGAGGCTGTCGAGCAGGCGCATGCTGCCATAGCCGCCGCGCATGCACAGGATGGCGTCGATGGCCGGGTCGGCAAAAGCATCGTGCAGGTCCTGCAGCCGTTGCTGATCGGGCCCTGCCAGGTAGCCCTGCGCCTGTTCAACGCCCGGGTAGATACGGCAGCGGTAGCCACGCTCGGTGAACCACTGGCTGGCCTTTTGCGCATCCAGCCGCGCCGGCCCGGCCGGGGCGACGATGGCAAAGCAGGCGTTCTCCCCCAGGGCAGCGGGCAGTCGGGACTCAAAGGTTTCAGCGCAATTCATCGCAACTCCTTGCAGTACAGGGCACACAAACAAAAATGCCGATGCCGCCTTTCGGCGCGCATCGGCACGGGTGCTTCAGACCAGGCTCAGAGCTTGATCTTGGCTTCGTGAGCCTGCTGGTCAGCGTGGTACGAAGAACGCACCAGCGGGCCGGAAGCCACGTTCTTGAAGCCCATCTTGTAGCCTTCTTCGGCGAACCAAGCGAAGGTGTCCGGGTGCACGAAACGCTGTACCGGCAAGTGGCTGCGCGACGGCTGCAGGTACTGGCCGAGGGTCAGCATGTCGATGTCATGCTCGCGCATGCGGTGCATCACTTCGATGACTTCTTCGTCGGTCTCGCCCAGGCCGAGCATCAGGCCCGATTTGGTCGGTACGTGCGGGACCATCTGCTTGAACTTCTGCAGCAGGTCCAGCGACCAGTCGTAGTCCGACCCCGGACGCGCGGCCTTGTACAGGCGCGGTACGGTTTCCAGGTTGTGGTTGAAGACATCCGGCGGCTCTTGCGCGGTGATCTCCAGGGCCACGTCCATACGGCCACGGTAGTCCGGGACCAGGGTTTCCAGTTGCACACCCGGCGACAAGGCGCGGATCTCGCGGATGCAGTCGGCAAAGTGCTGGGCACCGCCATCACGCAGGTCGTCGCGGTCCACCGAAGTGATCACCACGTACTTCAGGCGCAGGTCGGCGATGGCGACGGCGAGGTTCTTCGGCTCATCGAGGTCCAGTGGCTTCGGTCGGCCGTGGCCAACGTCGCAGAATGGGCAACGACGGGTGCAGATGTCACCCATGATCATGAAGGTCGCGGTACCGCCCGAGAAGCACTCGCCCAGGTTCGGGCAAGAGGCCTCTTCGCAGACGCTGTGCAGCTTGTGCTTGCGCAGCAGTTGCTTGATGCGGTCTACCTCGGGTGAGACCGGGATGCGCACGCGGATCCAGTCGGGCTTTTTCGGCAGTTCATCGGTAGGGATGATCTTTACCGGGATGCGCGCGACCTTGTCGGCACCACGCAGTTTGACCCCAGCTTCCACCTTCTTCGGCGCTGGGCGCGGGGTGGCATCCTGGGTAGGTATCAGGTTCGGCACGGCTTCTTGCACAGTTGTCATATTCAGTCGATTCCGCCCGTGAGGGTCGTCTGCTCAGCGTAGTCGAGGTGCTTGACCAGCTGTCCGCGCAGCCTTGTCCTGACCTCGTTGAGTTCGATCGGGCCTGCCAGATCGCGTAGCTGGGTCATGGCCAGCCCCGCATAACCGCAGGGGTTGATTCGGCGGAATGGCGCAAGGTCCATGTCCACGTTCAGGGCAAGGCCGTGGAACGAACGGCCGTTGCGGATTCGCAGGCCGAGGGAGGCGATTTTCGCTCCATCGACATAGACACCCGGGGCGTCGGGCTTGGCCGCCGCCTGGACATCGTAACTGGCAAGCAGGTCGATCAGGGTCTGCTCGATACGGCTGACCAGCTCACGTACCCCAAAACCCAGCCGCCGCACATCCAGCAGCAGGTAGGCCACCAGTTGCCCGGGGCCATGGTAGGTCACCTGGCCACCGCGGTCGGTCTGCACCACCGGGATATCACCCGGAATCAGCAGGTGCTCGGCCTTGCCGGCCTGGCCCTGGGTGAAGACCGAGGGGTGTTCGACCAGCCAGATTTCATCCTGGCTGTCGGGCCCTCGCTGCTCGGTAAAGCGACGCATGGCTTCCAGCACCGGTTCATAGGGCTGCAGGCCAAGATCGCGAAAACCGAGACAGGCGGACATCAGAGCACCATTTTCACGATGCCGGTAGCGCGCAGGGCGCTGTTGATATCGTGCAGCTGGTTCTCGCTCTCGGCAACGATGTGCAGTTGCACCGTGGTGTACTTGCCTTCCTTGCTCTGGCGCTCGGCCAGCGTGGCGAGGTCGACCTTGGCGTGTTTGCTGAGGACTTCGATGACCATGTCCTTGAAACCGACAACGGTATCGCCGATGACCTTGATCGGGTAGTCGGCGCAGGGGAATTCGATTTTGTGCGACTTGACGTCAGGTTCGCTCATAGCGGAAACGGCCTCGTAAGCCGTGGCAACAACAACGCTCCCGCCTGAACAGCGGGAGCGTGGCAGGTCACGTTATCAGTTGAACAACCCGTAGAAGAATAGACGGATGCTATCCCACATACGGCGGAAGAAACCACCTTCCTCGACGCCATCGAGGGCGATCAGGTCGGCGCTGTGAACCACGTTCTCGTCCAGTTTGACTTCCACTTTGCCGATCACGTCACCTTTGGCGATCGGTGCGGTGAGCTGCGGGTTCATGGTCATCGAAGCCTGAAGGCGCTTCAATTGGCCTTTAGGCATAGTCATGGTCAGGTCGTTGGCCAGGCCAGCTTTAACCTGGCTGGTGGCGCCCTTCCAGACTGGAGCCTGGGTCAGCTCGGTGCCTTTCTGATAGAAGGTCTGAGTTTCGAAGAAGCGGAAGCCGTAGGTCAGCAGCTTCTGGGTCTCGGCAGCACGGGACTGCTCGCTGTTGGTGCCGAACACTACGGCGATCAGGCGCTGGCCGTCACGTACGGCCGAAGCCACCATGCAGTAACCGGCTTCGTCGGTGTGGCCAGTTTTCAGGCCGTCGACGGTCTTGTCACGCCACAGCAGCAGGTTGCGGTTCGGCTGTTTGATGTTGTTCCAGAAGAACTCTTTCTGCGAGTAAATCGCATAGTGGGCCGGGTCGACGTCGATGATCGCGCGCGCCAGCAGGGCCATGTCGTGCGCCGAGGAGTAGTGCTCGGGGTTCGGCAGGCCGGTCGGGTTCATGAAGTGGCTGTTGGACATGCCCAGGTCAGCGGCCGTCTTGTTCATCATGTCGGCGAAGGCGTCTTCGCTGCCGGCAATGTGCTCGGCCAGAGCGACGGACGCATCGTTACCCGACTGGATGATGATGCCGTGCAGCAGGTCGCTGACAGTCACCTGGCTGCCGACCTTGATGAACATGCGCGAACCGCCGGTACGCCAGGCGTTTTCGCTGACGGTGACCGGGTCGTTTTCACCGATCTGGCCGCGGCGAATGTCCAGGGTGGCGATGTAGGCGGTCATCAGCTTGGTCAAGCTGGCTGGCGGCAGGCGCTCGTCACCGTTGTTCTCGACCAGCACGTTGCCGCTGGACGCGTCCATGAGTACGTAGGACTTGGCTGCCAGTTGCGGTGGTGCCGGCATCATCTGCTCTGCCGCGAAAGCAGCAGGCGTGATCATCAGCAGTACGGGCAGGCAAAGTCGTTTGGCAAGGTTGGTGATGTTCATCCGTCTCTCGAAAATCGCTAATGGTCTGAGATGTTGCCTGGGCCACATCGTGTGCCCAGCGCCAGTCAGTCTAGTTTTTAAGGCCTTGGGCCAAGCCCGCACACTGCGGCTTTATGTCGCTGCGGGCAAAAGCGGACATTGTACATGCCCGCGCCCGTCAATTCATGACAAAACCGACAGTTTGGCCGGTGCGGTCAGTCAGCTGTGACCAGCTTCGCCTGCCCCAAGTTCGCCAGGCGAATGCTGTTCTGCGCCTGCTGGATCTCGCCCTGGCTGCTGATCGGCCCCAAACGCACGCGGTGCAGGGTTTGCTGGTTACGCACGATGGAGCTGATGAACACCGGCGCGCTGACCATGGTGCTCAGTTTCGAACGCAGCAGTTCAGCAGCGTCCGGGTTGGCGAAGGCGCCCACCTGCAAGAAGCTGCCGCCGTTGCCTGCCGGCACATTGTTGCCGCCGACTTGAACGGGCACTACGGGGGCTGCGTGCTGCTGGGGTGGCGGGGTCCACTGCTCGACTCGGCCGGTGCTGGCCGGGATCGACTGGGTCTGAGCAACCTGGGGCTCCTTCAGCACCAACGGTGGCTGCTGGCCGCGCTGGGCCCACCATTGTTGCGGGTCGATACCTTCGACGCGCACATGCGCAGTGCCGATTTCGGCGTAGCCGAGCTTCTTCGCCGCCGCGTAGGACAGGTCGATGATACGGTCGGAGTAGAACGGGCCACGGTCGTTGACCCGCAGGACCACGCTGCGGCCGTTGGCCAGGTTGGTCACCCGCACATAGGCCGGCAGCGGCAAGGTCTTGTGCGCCGCGCTCATGCCGTACAGGTCATAAAGCTCGCCGTTGGCCGTGTTCTGCCCGTGAAACTTGGTGCCATACCACGACGCGGTACCCTCGGCGCGGTAGTTGCGCGAGTCCTGCATCGGGTAGTAGGTCTTGCCCAGTACCGTGTAGGGGTTGGCCTTGTAGTTGCCGGTGTGCACGGTTGGCGTGGCGTCGGGGATCTTGTTGACGTCCACGTCCCACCACGGCGCACCGTCCTTGTGGGCACGGTTGATGTCCAGGCCGGGCTGGGCGCGGACTGTATTACCGCTTTTCTGGGTAGTGGTCGGGCGGCTGGAAGAGCAGCTGACCAACAGCATGCCGACAGTCATGCAGGTCAGCAGCTTGAAGGTAGTGGCAGAGATGATTGCGCGCATTACTTGACGCCCCGTGCTTGGACCAGCTGTTCCGAAAGCTGATG
The DNA here is from genome assembly GCF_024748985.1 of Pseudomonas sp. B21-031. Taxonomy (NCBI): domain Bacteria; kingdom Pseudomonadati; phylum Pseudomonadota; class Gammaproteobacteria; order Pseudomonadales; family Pseudomonadaceae; genus Pseudomonas; species Pseudomonas sp. B21-031. The sequence goes on from NZ_CP087181.1 coordinate 5,292,718, forward strand.
CACCGCCATGGCGTACATCACGCTGCGGTTGTAGCGAGTGATCGCGTAGAAGTTCTTCAGGCCCATCCAGTACTCGGGGCCGTTTTCGCCTTCCAGGCGGAAGGCGGTGACCGGCAGATCATCGCGCAGCGCATCATGACTCGACCAGCCCAGCGCCCGCAACTCCCCGACAGTCTTCACCGGCTCGATACCGGTGGTCAGGCCTTCATCAACCCGCTCGCCCTGCACCCTGGCGCGGCTGACCACGCCTTCGCCGGCCACCCAGCCATGGCGCTTGAAGTAGCTGGCTACGCTGCCGATGGCATCGTCCGGGTTGTTCCAGATATTGATGTGGCCATCGCCGTCGAAGTCCACGGCATAGTTGCGGAAGCTGCTCGGCATGAACTGCGGCAAGCCCATTGCCCCCGCATAGGAGCCTTTGAGCGTGAGCGGGTCAAGCTGCTCGGCACGGGCCAGCAGCAGGAACTCGCGCAACTCCTTGCGGAAGAACTCGGCCCGCGGCGGGTAGTCGAAGCCCAGCGTCGAGAGGGCGTCGATGACCCGGTAATTGCCGGTATTGCGACCGAAAAAGGTCTCTACGCCGATGATCGCGACGATAACTTGCGCCGGCACACCGTATTCCTGCTCGGCCCGCGCCAACACCGCTTCGTGCTGGCGCCAGAAGTCCACACCGCGGGCGATACGCGCGTCGGTGATGAACATCGGCCGGTAGTCCTTCCACGGCTTGACCCGTTCGGCCGGCCGCGAAATGGCATCGAGAATTGACTGTTTACGCTGGACCTCACGGAACACGCCCATCAGCTGCTCGCTGGCAAAGCCGTAGTCGCGGGTCATTTCGCCAACGAACTCGGCCACTTGGGGCGAGCCTTCGTAGTCGCCGGCATGGGCCAGCTGGACAGCGCCGAACAGGCCCACCGCGCCGATCCACGGCGCACAACGGGCAGCCCAGTTACGCACTGCTTGCATGAAATTCTTCACCTTATTCAAACCTGTGCGATCCATTTACGGTGCGTATGGATCGACATCAGAACGCCAAACGCTGACAGCAGCGTCACCAACGAAGTTCCGCCATAGCTGATGAAGGGCAGCGGCACGCCCACCACGGGCAGAAGGCCGCTGACCATACCGATATTGACGAACACGTATACAAAGAAGGTCATCGTCAAGCTGCCCGCCAGCAGCTTGCCGAACAGGGTCTGCGCCTGGGCCGTGATCATCAGGCCGCGACCAATCAGCAGCAGGTAGACGATCAGCAGCAGGCAGATGCCGACCAGGCCGAACTCCTCACCGAGCACGGCGATGATGAAGTCGGTGTGGCTCTCGGGCAAAAAGTCCAGGTGCGACTGGGTACCCAGCAGCCAGCCCTTGCCGAATACCCCGCCCGAACCGATCGCAGCCTTGGACTGGATGATGTTCCAGCCGGTGCCCAAGGGGTCGCTTTCCGGGTCGAGGAAGGTCAGCACGCGCTGCTTCTGGTAGTCGTGCATGACGAAGAACCACATGGCCACTGCCACCGGCACCGCCGCCGCCACCACACTGACAATCCAGCGCCAGCGCAGCCCGCCCATGAACAGCACGAATGCACCGGAGGCCAGAATCAACAGCGCCGTGCCCAGGTCGGGCTGGCGAACGATGAGGATGAACGGCACGCCGATCAGCACCAGGCTGATCGCCACATGCTTGAGGTGTGGCGGCAAGGTGCGCTTGGACAGGTACCAGGCGATGGTCGCCGGCATGATGATCTTGAGAAATTCCGAGGGCTGGAAGCGAATCACCCCGGGGATGTTGATCCACCGGGTGGCACCCATGGCGTTGTGGCCCATCACGTCCACCACCACCAGCAACAGCACCCCGGTGACGTAGGCCAATGGCACCCAGCGCGCCATGAACCGCGGCTCCAGCTGGGCGATGACGAACATCGACACCAGGCCGATGCCGAACGAAGTCGCCTGCTTGAGCAGCAGATCCCAGTTCTTGCCACTGGCCGAATACAGCACGAACAGGCTGCCGGCCGCGAGGGTCAGGAGGATGACCAGCAAGGGGCCATCGATATGGATGCGCTGCAGGAAGCTGGCGCGCCGACGCATCACATCCTCGCTGGAGAGCATGCGATCGAAATTGTTCATCACAGGGCCGATTCCTGGGTAACGGTGGCGGGAGCGAACTCGGACTTGAGCCGGCCGTGCTCATCGAGCAACCAGGCGTCCATGATCTGGCGCACCACGGGTGCGGCGACGCCAGAGCCGGATTCGCCGTTCTCGACCATCACCGACACCACGATCTTCGGGTCGTCGGCCGGGGCGAAGGCGACGAACAGGGCGTGGTCGCGGTGGCGTTCCTGAAGTTTGTTGCGGTCGTATTTCTCGCCTTGCTTGATCGCCACCACCTGGGCAGTACCGCTCTTGCCGGCGATGCGGTACTGGGCACCAGCAGCAGCCTTGCGCGCGGTACCACGGGCGTTGTGCATCACCTGCTCCATGCCGTGGGTCACCTTGGCCCAGTCCGACTTGTCACGCAGGATGATGTTTTCCATCGGGTTCTCGTCCACCGGCGGTTGCCCTTCGATGGTCTTGGCCAGGTGCGGGCGGTTCCACACGCCTTTGTTGGCGATCAACGCGGTGGCCTGGGCCAGCTGCAGCGGCGTCGCCTGCATGTAGCCCTGGCCGATCCCGAGAATCAGGGTTTCGCCGGGGAACCAGGCCTGGCGGCGGGTGGCACGCTTCCATTCGCGAGACGGCATCAGGCCGGCGGACTCTTCGAACATGTCGAGCGAAACCCGCTGGCCGATGCCGAACTTGTTCATATAGCTGGACAAGCGATCGATGCCCATCTTGTGGGCAAGGTCGTAAAAGTAGGTGTCGTTGGAGCGCATGATCGCGGTATCCAGGTCGACCCAGCCATCGCCTGAGCGGTTCCAGTTACGGTATTTGTGATCGTAGTTGGGCAGCTGGTAATAGCCCGGGTCGAATACCCGGCTGCCGGCATTGACCACGCCACTGTCCAAACCGGCGATGGCCACCGCTGGCTTGATGGTCGAGCCAGGCGGGTAAAGCCCGCGCAGTACGCGGTTGAACAAGGGCCGGTCGATCGAATCCCGCAGCTCGGCATAGGCCTTGAAGCTGATGCCGGTGACGAACAGGTTAGGGTCGAAGCTTGGCTGGCTGACCATCGCCAGCACTTCGCCGGTACGCGGGTCGAGCGCCACCACCGCGCCACGACGGCCACCCAAGGCGGCCTCGGCGGCTTCCTGCAGCTTGATGTCGAGGCTCAGGACAATGTCCTTGCCAGGCTTGGGGTCGGTACGCTTGAGCACCCGCAGCACGCGGCCTCGGGCGTTGGTCTCGACTTCCTCGTAACCGACCTGGCCGTGCAACGCATCTTCGTAGAAACGCTCGATACCAGTCTTGCCGATATGGTGCGTACCGCTGTAGTTCACAGGGTCGAGGGTTTTCAGCTCTTTCTCGTTGATGCGCCCGACATACCCCACCGAATGCGCAAAATGCGCACCTTGTGGGTAATGCCGCACCAACTGCGCGACCACTTCCACGCCGGGCAGGCGGAACTGGTTCACCGCTACCCGGGCGATCTGCTCTTCGCTCAGTTCGAACAGGATGGGCACCGGCTCGAACGGCCGACGGCCCTGGCGCATGCGCTTCTCGAAGAGGGCGCGGTCGTCGTCAGTCAGCTCCAGCACTTCGACGATATTGTCCAGCACTTCCTGCCAGTTACCCGCACGTTCACGGGTCATGGACAGGCTGAAGCTGGGCCGGTTATCGGCGATGATCACCCCATTGCGGTCGAAGATCAGCCCACGGGTCGGCGGGATCGGCTGCACATGCACCCGGTTGTTCTCCGACAGCGTCGAGTGATAGTCGTACTGGATGATCTGCAGGTAATACAGCCGCGCGATCAAAACGCAGATAAGCAGCATGATCGCCACCGCGCCGACCACGACGCGGTTACGCACCAGGCGGGCGTCTTTCTCGTGGTCCTTGAGACGGATCGGCTGCGACATCGGACTGCTTACAGGCTCATTTGTGGTAAGGATGCCCGGACAACACGGTCCAGGCGCGATAGATCTGCTCGCCGATGAGTATCCTTACCAACGGGTGCGGCAACGTCAGCGGCGACAGCGACCAGCGTTGCTCGGCGCGTGCGCAAACCTCAGGCGCCAGCCCTTCCGGGCCGCCCACCATCAAATTCACCGTGCGCGCATCCAGGCGCCAGCGGTCCAGCTCGGTCGCCAACTGCTCGGTACTCCAAGGCTTGCCATGGACCTCGAGGGTGACGATGCGTTCCCCAGGCTGAACCTTGCTCAGCATGGCTTCGCCCTCCTGACGGATCAGGCGAGCGACGTCGGCATTCTTGCCACGGGTATTCAGCGGGATTTCCACCAGCTCAAGCGACAGCTCCGGGGGCAGGCGCTTGGCATATTCATGCCAACCGTCCTCGACCCACTTGGGCATGCGCGAGCCGACCGCGATCAGGCGCAGACGCACGACGCTTCCTTATTCCCGGTCTTTGAGCTTGTCGGAGTACTCGTGGGCATGGTCCGGGCTGTGGTGCTTGCCATCGGCGGCACGGCTTTGCTCGGCACCCTGCCACAGACGCTCCAGGTCGTAGAACTGGCGGGCAGCGGCGGTCATCATGTGCACGATGACATCGTTCAGGTCCAGCAGCACCCAGTCGCTGTCGCCCTTGCCTTCTTCACCCAGGGGTTGAGCACCCTTGGCCTTGACGGCTTCACGGACCTTTTCGGCCATCGCGTTGATCTGGCGGTTGGAGGTACCGGTGGCAATGATCATGAAGTCGGTCAGGCTGTGCTTTTCACGCACGTCGATGACCTGGATATCCTGGGCCTTGACGTCTTCCAGCGCTGCCTTGGTCACTTGGACCAGTTCTTCGCCGTAAATTTTCTGCTTGGTCATATAAAACTCGTTCAACTTGTTGGATGAGGTGCCGGAGCACCGTCAGTTAGGCACACGATACAGTTCGTGTGCCTCGATGTAGGCCAGTACGGCGTCCGGCACCAGGAACCTCACCGATTTGCCGCTGGCCAGCAGCTGTCGGATCTGTGTAGCCGACACCGCAAGCGGTGTCTGCCAGACGAACGAAATATTTCCCGCCGGGCCGGACATGGCGGTGGGATCGCTCTCGGAGCGCGCAGCCAACAGGTTGCGCAGCTCGTCAGGGGGTTCAACGTCGGCATCCGGGCGTTGCAGCACCAGGATGTGACAGTGTTGCAGCAGCTCTTCCCAGCGGTGCCAGGCGGGCAGGCCACAAAAGGCATCCCAACCCAACACCAGGAACAGCTGGTCGTCAGCGCCCAATTCGGCGCGGATCGACTCCAGGGTGTCGATGGTGTACGACGGCTTGTCGCGGGCAAGCTCGCGGGCATCCACGCTCAGGCAGGCGACGCCCTGCACGGCGCTGCGCACCATGGCCAAGCGATCTTGCGCGGCCACTTGCGGGGTGTCGCGGTGCGGCGGCCGGGCATTGGGCAACAGGCGCAACTCGTCCAACGCCATCAACTCGGCCACTTCCAGCGCGCTGCGCAGGTGGCCGATGTGAACGGGGTCGAAGGTGCCGCCTAGAATGCCGATGCGCCGGACTGCCTGGGCCTTGCTCAACTCAGCAGGACTCCTGGCCGCGTAGCTGGCCGTCGCCGATCACCACGTACTTCTCGCAGGTCAGGCCTTCCAGGCCAACCGGGCCGCGGGCATGCAGCTTGTCGGTGGAGATACCGATCTCCGCGCCCAGGCCGTACTCGAAACCGTCGGCGAAGCAGGTTGGGGTATTGAGCATCACCGACGCCGAGTCGACCTCTGCCATGAACTGGCGGGCCTGGCCCTGGTGCTCGGTGATGATCGAATCGGTGTGGTGCGAGCCATAGTGATTGATGTGTTCGATGGCCTGGTCCAGATCATCCACTACACGAATCGACAGGATCGCATCCAGGTATTCGGTGTGCCAGTCGTCTTCGCTGGCCGGTTTGGCCTCGATGAGCGCACGCGTGCGCTCACAGCCACGCAGCTCGACGCCCTTTTCCTGGAAACGGCGGGCCATTTCCGGCAGGAAGCGCTCGGCCACACGCTGGTCGACCAGCAGGGTTTCCATGGCGCCACAGATGCCGTAGCGGTAGGTTTTGGCGTTAAAGGCGACGCGCCAGGCCTTGTCCAGGTCGGCATGCTCGCTGACGTAGACATGGCAGATGCCGTCCAGGTGCTTGATGACCGGCACCCGCGCATCGCGGCTGATACGTTCGATCAGGCCACGGCCACCGCGCGGCACGATCACATCGACGAACTCGGGCATGCTGATCAGCGCGCCCACGGCTTCGCGATCGGTGGTCTCGACCACTTGCACTACCGCGGCCGGCAGGCCGGCCTCGGCCAGGCCACGCTGGATGCAGGTGGCGATGGCACGGTTGGAGTGGATGGCCTCGGAGCCACCACGCAAGATGGTCGCATTGCCGGACTTCAGGCACAGGCTGGCGGCATCGATGGTCACGTTCGGGCGCGATTCGTAGATGATCCCGATCACCCCCAGGGGTGCACGCATCTTGCCGACCTGAATACCCGATGGGCGGTAGCTCATGTCGCGGATGGCGCCGACCGGGTCCGGCAGGCTGGCCACCTGGCGCAGGCCCGTGATCATGCCGTCGATACGCGCGGGGGTCAGCGCCAGGCGGTCGAGCAGTGCGGGCTCCAGGCCATTGGCACGGCCTGCGGCGAGGTCCAGCGCGTTGGCGGCGGTCAACTCGGCGCGGGCAGCGTCCAGTGCATCGGCAGCCGCTTGCAGGGCGCGGTTCTTCTGCGCGGTGCTGGCACGGCCGATCACCCGGGAAGCCTGGCGAGCAGCGCGACCCAAACGGGTCATGTAGTCAAGAACGGACTCAGTCATGGGTTCGGTGTCTTGGCGAAGGGGAAATCGGCTGATTATAACTGTCGCGCAGGTATACGCCCAGCGGCGGGTGGCGGATGGTAGAAAATGGTGGGCTTGGCTTGGTTTTTAGCACCCGGCAGGTCGGGCGCCGCATGCGCGGCGCCCGATCTCCCAGGCGCAAAATCCCCCAAGACGAACACCTCTCAGCCCCCAAAGAAACATACAGATACCATTCAACCACCCACCCGGTTCAGCCTCGATTAAGCCATTCATTGCTATCATCCAGGCCTTTGAAGCCACGAACAGCCAGCATGCCAGCCCTGCCCGACCGCTTTTTCGACCGTGACGCCCAAACCCTGGCCAAGGAGCTGCTGGGCAAGGTCATCCGCCATCGCCAGGGCGACCTGTGGCTGGCCGCGCGCATCATCGAGACCGAGGCCTACTACCTGACCGACAAAGGCAGCCATGCCTCGCTCGGGTATACGGAAAAGCGCAAGGCCCTGTTCCTCGACGGCGGGCACATCTACATGTACTACGCCCGCGGTGGCGACTCGTTGAACTTCAGCGCCCATGGCCCGGGCAATGCGGTGCTAATCAAGTCCGCCTACCCTTGGCAGGATGACCTTTCGAACGCCAACAGCCTGGCGCAGATGCAACTGAACAACCCCGACGCCAGCGGCAACCTGCGCCCCGCCGAGCGGCTGTGCGCAGGCCAGACCCTGTTATGCCGTGCACTGGGCCTGAAAGTGCCGCGCTGGGACGCGCAGCGGTTCGACCATGAGCACCTGTACGTCGACGACTGCGGCATCGCCGTGCCACGGGTGATCCAGGCTGCGCGCCTGGGCATCCCGCAGGGCCGCGACGAGCACCTGCCATACCGCTTCGTCGATGCCGAATACGCCCGCTTCTGTACACGGAACCCGCTGCGACGCGGCCAAGTCGAAGGCCGAGACTTCTTCATTCATCAACAAGGAAACTGACACATGGGCCAATGGCTCGACAGCCTGACCGGCTGGCTAAGCGCCAACCCCCAGTGGCTTGGCCTGGCGATTTTCCTGGTGGCCTGCATCGAATGCCTGGCCATTGCCGGCATCATCGTGCCCGGCACCGTGCTGCTGTTCGCGGTCGCCGTGCTGGCCGGCAGCGGCACCTTCAGCCTGGGCGAAACGCTGTTGCTGGGTTTTCTCGGTGGCTTGCTGGGTGATGCACTGTCGTACACCGTCGGCAAGTATTTCCACCAGAACATCCGCCGCCTGCCACTGCTGCGCAATCACCCGGAATGGATCGGCAGCGCCGAAACCTACTTCCAGCGTTATGGCATCGCCAGCTTGTTGGTCGGGCGCTTCATCGGGCCGCTGCGGCCCATGCTGCCGATGGTCGCTGGCATGTTCGACATGCCGTTGCCGCGCTTCATCGCCGTCAGCCTGGTGGCAGGCGCCGGCTGGTCGGTTGCCTACCTGCTGCCTGGCTGGGCCACGGGCGCCGCCATGCGCCTGCCTTTACCGGAAGGCTTCTGGCTGGATGCGGGCATCCTTGCCGGTGCGTTGGCGGTGCTCATCGGCCTGAGCCTGAACAGCAGCATCCGCGATCAACGCCACGGCACTCGGCTGATCGCCGGCTTGAGCTTCGCGGCCCTGGCCGGGGTATTCCTGGGCTGGCCGTACCTGCACGAATTCGATCAGGGCGTGATGACACTGGTGCAGGAACACCGCAGCCAAGTCATCGACGGCACCGTGGTGCTGGTGACACGGCTGGGTGATTTTCGCACGCAGTTTTTCCTCGGTGGGCTGCTGACCGGCCTGCTGCTGCTCGCCCAACAATGGCGCCATGCACTGTTTGCGGGCGGCGCATTGATGGGTACGGCGATTGCCAATGGCACGCTCAAGTGGCTGTTCGCCCGCGCGCGGCCCGAGGTGCTGACCGACCCACTGACCAGCTACAGCATGCCCAGCGGCCACAGTTCGGCGTCTTTTGCGTTCTTTTTGGTAATGGCGGTGCTGGCAGGGCGTGGCCAGCCGCCGCGGATGCGCCTGACCTGGGTACTGCTGGGGTGCATTCCTGCCTTGGCGATTGCGTTGTCGCGGGTTTACCTGGGGGCGCACTGGCCGACCGATATTCTGGCCGGCGCCTTGCTGGCGTGCTGCGTCTGCGCGGTTAGCCTGACCTTGGTGCAGCATCGCCAGCCGCTTCCAGCGCTGCCGCTGCGGGTGTGGTGGCTGGTGCTGCCGGCGTGTATCGCGCTGCTGGCGTTTTTTGCCATGCACGCGCTGCCGCAGGCTTTGGAACGGTATCAGTATTGATGTTGCCTGTTCTGGCCTCTTCGCGGGGCAAGCCCGCTCCCACAGGCAGTCTGCAATGCACCACACCTGTGGGAGCGGGCTTGCCCCGCGAAGAGGCCACAACAAGCCACAGTGATCAGTCAGGCAAACAACTCACCCTGAATCCGCTCCAACAGCCTTTGAATCTCTTCCAGCCGCAACTGCGGCGAGTCTATGCTCAGCAGGTCCAGCTTGTCCTCTTCCATAAACGGCAGCAGATACGCCAGCTGATTGGCCAACGCCTGCTGCCCATCCACCGGCCGCGGCATGTCCAGCGCCTCGACCATCGGGTGCTCACCCAGGGCAACCAGCAACGCCAGCAGGTCTTCGTCCGCCTCGCCCAAGGGGCTATCAGCAAGCTCTGGCAACCACTGCACCTGCCCGACCAGTAACTGGTCCTTCTGCACCTCGGTATGCTCCAGGTTGAAACGCCGCACCCCTTCGACACGGATACCCAGCAAGCCGTTATCCTGCTGCACGAAGTCGCGGATCATCGCCTCGCAACCGATCGAAGCAACCACCGGTGGCGCCTTGCCAACCTGCTCCCCTTCCAGGATGCACACCACCCCAAAGCCCTCGCCCTGCTTCATGCAGCGGCCAATCATGTCCAGGTAGCGCGCCTCGAAAATCTGCAAATCGAGGAAGCACCCCGGAAACAGCACGGTATTGAGGGGAAACAGCGGTAGCGTCATCACAACTCCTCAAGCCACCAGGCTGACCGCCAGCGGTAGGAACACCGCCGTGGCCACCCCCATCAGGCTCATCGCCAGCGCGGCGAAAGCGCCGCATTCATCACTTTCCTGCAGGGCCACCGAAGTGCCCACCGCATGCGCGGTCACGCCCAGCGACATGCCGCGCGCCTCAGGGCTGTGCACACCAAGGCGGGTCAACAGCGCCGGGCCGAAGATCGCGCCGATGACCCCGGTGATCAGCACGAACACCGCAGCCAGCGCCGCCACACCACCAATCTGCTCGGCCACCAGCATGGCGATCGGCGAAGTCACCGACTTCGGCGCCATGGTCATCAGGATCATGTGCTCGGCGCCGAACCACCAACCCAGCAGCAGGCAGCACACGGTGGCGAACAGGCCTCCGATTACCAGCGTAGTAAATGTCGGCCAGAACAGTTGGCGAATACGCCGCAGGTTGAGATAGAGCGGCACGGCCAGGGCCACGGTGGCAGGCCCCAGGAGCGTGTTCATGATCTCGGTGCGCTGGCGGTACTCGCTGTAGTCGATGCCGCACACCAGCAGCACGCCGATCACCAGCAGCATCGACACCAGTACCGGCTGCAGGAAGATCCAGCGGGTTTTCTCATAGCCCGCAAGCACGACCTGATAGGCCCCCAGGGTAATGCCGATGCCAAACAAAGGATGGTGGATGACTGCATCGAGCGCGCCTTGCCAGTCGAGCATCATGGCTGCTCCTCGCGCTTGCCTTGGCGGTGGATGAGCTTCTGCATCAACACGCCGACGAACACCAGGGTCAGCAGGCACGAAATGAACAGTGCACCGGCAATCGCCCAGAAGTCCGCGGCGATGTCCTTGGCATACACCATTACCCCCACCGCCGGCGGCACCAGCAGCAGTGGCAGGTAGCGCAGCAGGCTGCTGGCCGCCTCATTGAGGGGTTTGCCGACCTCTCCCCTGGCCATCAGGAAGCACAGCAACAGCAACAGGCCGATGATCGGCCCCGGCAAAAACGGCACAAACAGGTGATTGATCGCCGTACCCAGCAGTTGAAACAGCACCAGCCAGGTCAAACCACGCAACAGCATAAGCACCTCCCTCGGGCATGGCGGCCATTATAAGCACGCTAAGGGTATAAGCCGATAATCGCCGAAAAACGCGCAACTTGACTGAAACGGTGGGTCGTGCTGATCTTGCACCTTCGTACCAACTTACAACCTGGAGAGTCGCGATGCCCTATGTACCGGTTACAGAGCTTTCGCAGTACGTTGGCAAGGAACTGGGCCGTTCTGCCTGGCTGAAAATCGACCAGCAACGCATTAACCTGTTTGCCGAAGCCACAGGCGATTTTCAGTTCATCCATGTCGACCCGGAGAAGGCGGCGAAAACACCGTTTGGCTGCACGATCGCCCATGGTTTCCTGACGTTGTCGCTTATCCCCACGCTGATGGAGGACATCCTGGTCCTGCCGCAAGGGTTGAAGATGGTCGTGAACTACGGGTTGGACAGCGTGCGGTTCATTCAACCGGTCAAGGTCGACAGCCAGGTGCGGCTGAAGATCGATCTCGCCGAAGTGCTTGAGAAAAAACCCGGTCAGTGGCTGCTCAAGGCAATCGCCACGCTGGAAATCGAAGGGGAAGAGAAGCCTGCTTATATAGCCGAGTCCCTGTCGCTCTGTTTTGTCTGAGTGATCGCCGGGGCGCTGTGCGCCCCATTCGCGGCAGGCCCCCGATACAATCCACAAACTCCGCGCACTCGCGTAAACTGCCAGCCTTCGCGCAGCCTCGGGCTGCCCCTGTCGATTTACCAAAGGTGCCCGCCATGCCCTGGCTGCAAGTACGCCTGGCCATCAGCCCGGAACAAGCCGAAACCTACGAAGACGCCCTGCTTGAAGTCGGCGCCGTCTCGGTCACGTTCGTGGACGCAGAAGATCAGCCGATCTTCGAACCCGACCTCAACACCACACCGCTGTGGTCGCACACTCACCTGCTGGCCCTGTTCGAGGCCGATGCCGAGCCCGAGCAGGTGTTCGCCCATGTCCGCCTGCTGACCGGCGCCGAACTGCCCGAGCACCAGGCTGAAGTGATCGAAGATCAGGACTGGGAGCGCAGCTGGATGGACAACTTCCAGCCCATGCGCTTCGGCCGTCGCCTGTGGATCGTGCCAAGCTGGCACGAAGCGCCGGACAAGGACGCGGTAAACTTGCTGCTCGACCCGGGCCTGGCGTTCGGCACCGGTACCCACCCGACCACCGCCCTGTGCCTGGAATGGCTCGACGGCCAGCAACTCGAAGGCACCCAGGTGCTGGACTTTGGCTGCGGCTCGGGGATTCTGGCCATTGCCGCCCTGCTGCTGGGCGCGCGCGAAGCGGTCGGTACCGACATCGACGTGCAGGCCATTGAAGCCTCGCGCGACAATGCCCAGCGCAATGGCATCGCCGACGAGAAGCTGGCGCTGTACCTGCCCGAGCACATGCCGGCCATGCAAGCCGACGTACTGGTCGCCAACATCCTGGCCGGCCCGCTGGTCTCGCTGGCGCCGCAGTTGTCTGGCCTGGTCCGCCCTGGTGGCCTGCTGGCCCTCTCGGGCATCCTTGCCGAACAAGGCGATGAAGTGGCCGCTGCTTACGCCGCCGACTTCGAGCTGGACCCGATCGCCGTACGCGATGGTTGGGTGCGCATCAGTGGTCGCCGCCGTTAAGCGCGCTAGAATAACTTTTGTACAACCCCGGATCGCCGCATGACCGACAGTTTCGTCACCCAGTGCCCGCATTGCCAGACCAGCTTTCGCGTCACCCATCACCAGTTGAGTGTGGCGCGCGGCGTGGTGCGGTGCGGCCATTGCCTGCAGGTGTTCAACGCTGCAAAGCAACTGCTGGAGCAGAACCGCGCCGGTGATGCCAGCGTGCCTGTGGAACCTAAGGTGCCCGTGGCGCCAGTGGTACCCGTCGCACCCGCAGCGCTTGCCGAGCCGATTGCCGAGCCTGCGGTCACGCCCGATCCCCCCGCCAGCGAACGCCCAGCGCCCCCTGAGGACGACTGGGCGCTCACGGCCCAGGCCCTGGATGAACTGGACCTGGACCAAGAGCTGGCCCGCCTTGAACGTCGTGGCGAACCTGCCGCCGCTCGCCCGCCCAGCGCGGACAACGGTTTGCAGGCCCGCCGTGAAGAACATCAGCCAGACGCCCATACCGATGAGCTGTTTGGCAACGCCACCGACGACCGCTTCGAGCCTGAACAGGCGCCTGAACCTGCACCCACGCTACTGACACAGCACGCGCTGGAACAGGAAGCGTTCGAGCAGGAGTCACTGGACCTGGAGCCCGCCCCGGGCGATCGCACCGAACCGACCCTGGGCGGCCACCTGGACCTGGACATCGACGACGAGCCCCCCGTACGGCGGGACATCGAGGCCGACGAGCACCATGCATTCGTCAGCGAGCACTTCGCTGCCAGCCACGATCCAGCCCCGGAAAAGGGCCTCAGCGCGCGCGACGATGACGAACTGGACCTGCACCTGTCGGCCCACGACGACGACCCTGTAGAGCCGTTGCCCGGTGAACGCCTGGAGCCTGGCCTGTCCAGCAAGCCCGAGCGTGCGCCGCGCAAGGAACCGCTGGTCGACGTGGTCGACGACCCGCTGCAACTGGGCTGGGAAAAGCCCAAGCCCAACTGGGGCAAGCGCTTGCTGTGGGGCTTCCTGACGCTGCTGGCTGCAGGCCTGCTGGCGTTCCAGTACGTGTGGTTCCATTTCGATGAAATGGCCCGCCAGGACCAGTACCGGCCGATCTTCCAGCAGGTATGCCCGCTGTTCGGCTGCGAAGTGCCGACCCGCGTCGACATCGCCCGCATCAAGAGCAGCAACCTGGTGGTGCGCAGCCACCCTGACTTCAAGGGTGCGCTGATCGTTGATGCGATCATCTACAACCGCGCCCCCTTCGCCCAGCCGTTCCCGCTGCTCGAGCTGCGTTTCGCCGACCTCAATGGCCAACTGATCGCCAGCCGGCGCTTTAAGCCCAGCGAGTACCTTTCCGGCGAACTGGCCGGGCGCGGCGAGATGCCCAGCCAGACCCCGATACACATCGCCCTGGACATCCTCGACCCGGGCCCCAAGGCCGTGAACTACAGCCTGAGCTTCCGCTCGCCGGAGTAATCGGCTGATCCTGGGGGCACTTTGTGCCCCCACCCTCGCCTACCCACACCAAAAGTCATAAGCCGACAACTGTTCAGATTTTATCCAAATCCATCTTTATCCGGTCACCGAGAGCGGGTATCATGCCCACCCTTTTTCGAACTCCAAGATTCGGCCCCACAACAGGGATCACCTATGTCGGCGGTACGCATCGGCCCATACACACTGCGAAACAACCTGATCCTCGCCCCCATGGCCGGGGTCACGGACCAGCCTTTCCGAACACTTTGCAAGCGCCTGGGCGCAGGCATGGTGGTGTCGGAGATGGTGTCCAGCGACATGAGCCTGTGGAACAGCCGCAAGTCGAGCCTGCGCCGCATTCACGAAGGCGATCCCGAGCCGCGCTCGGTGCAGATCGCCGGCGGGGATGCCCAGATGATGGCAGCGGCGGCAAAGGCCAACGTCGAAGCGGGTGCCCAGATCATCGACATCAACATGGGCTGCCCGGCAAAAAAAGTCTGCAACAAAGCTGCAGGCTCTGCTTTATTGAGAGATGAAGCCTTGGTCAGCGAGATTCTCCACGCCGTGGTAGGCGCCGTGGACGTCCCGGTGACGCTGAAGATCCGCACGGGGTGGGATCGGGCGAACAAGAACGGCCTGAATGTGGCGAAGATCGCTGAACAGGCCGGCATCCAGGCGCTAGCGGTGCATGGCCGCACACGCGCCGACCTGTACACAGGCGAAGCCGAATACGACACCATCGCTGCCATCAAGCAGGCGGTGTCTATCCCGGTATTTGCCAACGGCGATATCACCTCGCCAGAAAAGGCCCGGGCGGTACTGGACGCCACCGGGGTCGATGGCCTGTTGATCGGCCGCGCTGCCCAAGGGCGGCCCTGGATCTTTCGCGAGATCGAGCATTACCTGCGGACCGGCGAACAGTTGCCGGCCCCGCAGCTGGACGAAGTGGAACGCATCCTGCTAGAGCACCTGGCCGCGCTGCATGCCTTCTATGGCGATGTCATGGGCGTACGTATCGCCCGCAAGCACGTTGGCTGGTACCTGGCAACACGACCCGGCGGCAAGGAGTTTCGCTCCCGGTTCAATGCTTTGGAAGACACACAAGCGCAGTGCGCCAACGTTCGCGCGTTTTTCAGTGAACGTCGACAGAGCCTTGAGACAGAGGACGGACAAGGGGTGGCCGCATGACGATGATGACCGAGACATTTGTGAGTGGAACAACGCCCGTGAGCGACAACGCCAACCTGAAACAGCACCTCAACACGCCGAGCGAAGAGGGCCAGACCCTTCGCGACAGCGTCGAGAAGGCGCTGCACAACTACTTCGCCCACCTGGAAGGCGCGACCGTCACGGACGTGTACAACCTGGTGCTCTCCGAAGTCGAGGCGCCCCTGCTTGAAAGCGTGATGAACTACGTGAAGGGCAACCAGACCAAGGCCAGCGAGATGCTCGGACTCAACCGAGGCACCCTGCGCAAGAAGCTCAAGCAGTACGACTTGTTGTAAGCCAGAATCCCAATCAGAAAAGGCGGCTCCCTGAACAGAGGCGCCTTTTTTGCTGACTCCACCGCGTTATGGAATCCGAAATGACCGACCAGACTACCCGCCTGCCGATCCGCCGCGCCCTGATCAGCGTCTCCGACAAGACCGGTATCCTCGAATTCGCCCGTGAGCTGCAGCAGCTCGGTGTCGAGATCCTGTCCACCGGCGGCACCTACAAGCTGCTCAAGGATAACGGCGTGAACGCGGTGGAAGTGGCCGACTACACCGGCTTCGCCGAAATGATGGATGGCCGGGTCAAGACCCTGCACCCGAAAATCCACGGTGGCATTCTGGGCCGTCGCGGCATCGACGACGCCATCATGAACGAGCACGGCATCAAGCCGATCGACCTGGTCGCCGTCAACCTGTATCCCTTCGAAGCCACCATCTCCAAGCCAGGCTGTGACCTGCCGACCGCGATCGAGAACATCGACATCGGCGGCCCGACCATGGTCCGCTCCGCTGCCAAAAACCACAAAGACGTTGCCATCGTGGTCAATGCCAGCGACTACGCCAGCGTCCTCGACGGCCTGAAAGCCGGCGGCCTGACCTACGCCCAGCGCTTCGACCTGATGCTCAAGGCGTTCGAACACACCGCCGCCTATGACGGCATGATCGCCAACTACATGGGCACCATCGACCAGGCCAAGGACACCCTGAGCACTGAAGCACGCAGCGAATTCCCGCGCACCTTCAACAGCCAGTTCGTCAAAGCCCAGGAAATGCGCTACGGCGAGAACCCGCACCAAAGCGCGGCGTTCTACGTCGAAGCCAAGAAGGGTGAAGCCAGCATCTCCACCGCCATCCAGCTGCAAGGCAAGGAACTGTCGTTCAACAACGTGGCCGACACCGACGCTGCGCTGGAGTGCGTGAAGAGCTTCGTCAAACCTGCCTGCGTCATCGTCAAGCACGCCAACCCGTGCGGCGTGGCCGTGGTACCGGAAGACGAAGGCGGCATCCGCAAGGCCTACGACCTGGCCTACGCCACCGACACCGAGTCGGCCTTTGGCGGCATCATCGCCTTCAACCGCGAGCTCGATGGCGAAACCGCCAAGGCCATCGTCGAACGCCAGTTCGTCGAAGTGATCATCGCCCCGAAAATCTCCCAGGCCGCCCGCGAGGTGGTCGCCGCCAAGCAGAACGTTCGCCTGCTGGAATGCGGCGAATGGCCAGCTGAGCGTGCAGCCGGCTGGGACTTCAAGCGCGTCAACGGTGGTTTGCTGGTGCAGAGCCGCGATATCGGCATGATCACCGCCGATGACCTGAAAATCGTTACCAAGCGTGCCCCGACCGAGCAAGAAATCCACGACCTGGTGTTTGCCTGGAAAGTGGCCAAGTTCGTCAAGTCCAACGCCATCGTCTACGCCAAGCAGCGCCAGACCATCGGCGTCGGCGCCGGCCAGATGAGCCGCGTCAACTCCGCTCGCATTGCTGCAATCAAGGCCGAACATGCTGGCCTGCAGGTTCAAGGCGCGGTCATGGCGTCGGATGCGTTCTTCCCGTTCCGTGACGGCATCGACAATGCGGCTAAAGTGGGTATCAGCGCCGTGATTCAGCCAGGTGGTTCGATGCGTGATGCCGAAGTCATCGCCGCAGCCGACGAAGCCGGCATCGCGATGGTGTTCACCGGTATGCGCCACTTCCGCCACTAATCAAGATGGCCGGCCGTACCTCGGCCCCTGTGGGAGCGGGTTCACCCGCGAATGCGGCGGTAAACCCAGCATCGCATTCGCGGGTGAACCCGCTCCCACAGCGGGCGAAGTACGCCGCCAAACAGAGGTTTTGACATGAAAGTTTTGATCATCGGCAGCGGCGGCCGTGAGCACGCCCTGGCCTGGAAAGTCGCCCAAGACCCACGCGTCGAGAAAGTCTTCGTTGCCCCAGGCAACGCTGGCACCGCCACTGAAGCCAAGTGCGAAAACGTCGCCATCGACGTCAACGCCCTGGAGCAACTGGCCGACTTCGCCGAACAGAACGTGCAACTGACCATCGTCGGCCCTGAAGCGCCACTGGTCGCTGGTGTCGTCGACCTGTTCCGCAGCCGTAACCTGGACTGCTTCGGGCCCACCAAAGGCGCCGCACAGCTTGAAGGCTCCAAGGCCTTCACCAAGGATTTCCTGGCGCGTCACAAGATCCCGACCGCCGACTACCAGAATTTCACCGAAATCGAGCCTGCCCTGGCCTACCTGCAGGAAAAGGGTGCGCCGATCGTGATCAAGGCCGACGGCCTGGCTGCGGGCAAAGGCGTGATCGTCGCCATGACCCTGCAGGAAGCCGAAGACGCCGTGCGTGACATGCTGGCCGGCAACGCCTTTGGCGATGCGGGTTCGCGTGTGGTCATCGAAGAGTTCCTGGACGGCGAAGAAGCCAGCTTCATCGTCATGGTCGACGGCCACAACGTGCTGCCAATGGCCACCAGCCAGGACCACAAGCGCGTCGGCGACGCCGACACCGGCCCAAACACCGGTGGCATGGGCGCCTACTCGCCTGCCCCAGTCGTGACCGCCGACGTGCACCAGCGCGTGATGGACCAAGTCATCTGGCCGACCGTGCGCGGCATGGCCGAGGAAGGCAACGTCTACACCGGCTTCCTTTATGCCGGCCTGATGATCGACAAGGCGGGCAACCCCAAGGTCATCGAGTTCAACTGCCGCTTCGGTGACCCGGAAACCCAACCGGTCATGTTGCGCCTGGAGTCGAGCCTGGTGCTGCTGATCGAAGCCGCCTTCGCCAAGGCCCTGGACAAGGTTGAAGCCCAGTGGGACCCACGGCCGAGCCTGGGCGTCGTGCTGGCTGCCGGTGGCTATCCGGGCGACTATGCCAAAGGTGACGCGATCAGCGGCCTGGACGCAGCCGCCAAGCTCGAAGGCAAGGTGTTCCATGCCGGTACCACCCTGAAAGACGGCCAAGTGGTTACCGCCGGCGGCCGTGTGCTCTGCGCCACCGCCCTGGGCCAAACCGTCGAAGCCGCTCAGCAGCAGGCCTACCGCCTGGCAGAGCAGGTTAAGTGGGACGGCAGCTTCTACCGTACCGACATCGGCTACCGGGCCATTGCCCGCGAGCGCGGTGAACACCAGCAGTAACCTTTACCGAAGCGCCGTGACGCCTTGCGCCCACGGCCTTCGGCTCGTCGACAGGGCCCTTTCTGGGCCTTGCCTTCGACTTGGCGCGCCGCGCATAGTTAGTATCCGGCACATCGGCTAAGAAGGGATTTCGTAGTGCGTCGGCTTCGGATTGCCACAGCTCTGATCGTCAGCTTGCTGACCCTGCTCTGCCTGCTCCCGGCTTCGGCCGAAGAAGGCGGAGGCTGGTCCGTTCTGCTCGACGAACAGGCCAACCTGCAATTAAGCGACGTGCGCTCCGATCGCTACCGCAACCAGTTCAGCCCGCTGCTGCTCAGCGACCTGGATGCCGCCCCTGCCGAACAAGCCCTGTGGCTGCACTATCGCCTGGAACCCGGCGATCAGGAGCAACTGCTACGGGTGTTTGCCCCAGACCTGTCAGGCCTGGACCTCTACGCCCTCGAGGGCGACAAATTACTGCGTCAGCTGCACCACGGGCGCCAGGCCGGCAATGCCAGCCCGACCCTGCGCGGCAGCGACCATGTGCTGCCATTGCCTAACAGCCGGCAGCCGCTGGACATCTACCTGCGCCTGGTGTCCGAGCACCAACTGCGCCCGGCCATCAACCTTGAGCCCGCGGCCGTGGCCGCTTCCGACCAGACCCAACCGCTGCTGTTCGGCATGCTGTTCGGCGGCCTGGTGATGCTGATCCTGCACAACCTGATCCGCTTCCTCTATGGCCGCTCCACCACCACGTTGATTTTGGCGCTCTACCACGGCCTGATGCTGCTCAGCGGGTTGATCCTGCTCAACCTCAGCGGCCCCTGGTGGCACGTGTGGCACAGTGCGCAAACGCCAGCGGCCTACCTCACCCTGGTCCTTGCAGGCCTGGCTGGCCTGTATTTCACCCTGCATTTCTTCTCGCCGTGCCATTCGCCGCGGCTCAACCGCCTGTTGCAGGGCGAGATGCTGGTGGCTGCGGTCAGCGGCCTGGTGCTGCTGTTCGTCGACACCTTGCCACTCAACCTGATGACCTATGCCCTGCTGGCCCTGGGCAGCGTCAGCATGCTGCTGGTCAGCGCCTATCACTGGTACAAGGGCTACGCGCCCGCACGCCTGTTCACCCTTGCCATGGGGGTCTACAACCTTGGCGGCCTGGTGCTGTTGCCGGCGCTTCTGGGCCTGACCCGCACGTCGACGCCGTGGCTGCTGTGCGTGCTCATGGGCTTGACCGTCATTTGCGGCCTGCTGCTTAACCTGGCCGTCAGCGAACGCCTGCGACGCATGAGCGAAGAGCGCTTCAGCGCCAGCCGCGCCCTGGCCGCCAGCGATGCCGAGATCAACGCCAAGGCCGAGTTCCTGGCCAAGATCAGCCACGAAATCCGCACACCCATGAACGGCGTGCTGGGCATGACCGAGCTGCTGCTCGGCACGCCGCTGTCGGTCAAACAGCGCGACTACGTGCAGACCATCCACAGCGCCGGCAACGAGCTGCTGACGCTGATCAACGAGATTCTCGACATCTCCAAGCTTGAGTCCCGGCAGATCGAACTGGACGATGTGCAGTTCGACCTCAATGCATTGATCGAGGACTGCCTGAACATCTTCCGGGCCAAGGCCGAACAGCAGAACATCGAGCTGATCAGCTTCACCCAGCCACAAGTGCCTCGCGTGATCAGTGGCGACCCAACGCGCCTGCGCCAGGCACTGTCGAGCCTGCTGGAAAATGCCCTGAAAAACACCGACCAGGGGGAGATCCTACTGGTGGTGGCACTCGACCAACGTGGCGAAGCGCCGCGTTTGCGCATTGCCGTGCAGGACAGCGGCGAACCGTTGCCCGCCGCCGAGCGCGAAGCCTTGTTGCAAGCCGAGCTGCACAGCCATCACTTCCTTTCCAGCAACAAGCTTGGCGGCCACCTCGGGCTGGTCATCGCCAAGCAGTTGATCGGCCTGATGCAGGGCGAATTCGGCATCAAGAGCAGCAGCGGCATGGGCAACACCCTGTGGCTGACCCTGCCGCTGGACCCTTCGCGCCTGGAACAACCGCCCGCCGACCTCGATGGCCCATTGCGCGACGCGCGGGTACTGGTGGTGGACGACAACGACACCTGCCGCAAGGTGCTGGTGCAGCAGTGCAGCGCCTGGGGCATGAATGTCAGCGCGGTGCCTTCCGGCAAAGAAGCGCTGGCATTGCTGCGCACCAAGGCGCACCTGCGCGACTACTTCGATGCCGTGCTGCTGGACCAGAACATGCCTGGCATGACGGGCATGCAATTGGCGGCCAAGATCAAGGAAGACCCTAGCCTTAACCACGACATCCTGGTGGTAATGCTCACGGGCATCAGCAACGCGCCGAGCAAGGTCATCGCACGCAATGCCGGGGTCAAGCGGATACTCGCCAAACCGGTGGCAGGCTATACGCTGAAGACCACACTGGCCGAAGAGCTGGCCCAACGCGGCCGTGAGCAAGCGGTGCCGGCCACCCCTCCCGGTGTGCCGCAGGCACTGGACCTGCCCCGCGACTTCCGTGTGCTGGTCGCCGAGGACAACAGTATCTCGACCAAAGTGATCCGCGGCATGCTCGGCAAGCTCAACCTCGAGCCAGACACGGCCTGCAATGGTGAAGAAGCGTTGCAAGCCATGAAGGCGCAGCGCTATGACCTGGTGCTGATGGATTGCGAAATGCCCGTGCTGGATGGCTTCTCGGCCACCCAGCAACTGCGCGCATGGGAAGCCGCGCACCAGCGCCCACGTACGCCCGTGGTGGCGCTGACCGCGCACATCCTTGCCGAGCATAAGGAGCGCGCCAAGTTGGCGGGCATGGATGGGCACATGGCCAAACCGGTGGAGTTGTCGCAATTGCGCGAGCTGATCCAGTATTGGGCGAATCACCGGGAAGCCAAGACGGATCCGGCGCCTATCCCGTAAGCAATGCCGACGATGCATCGACAGGCACCCACCGCAGCCGAGGATCCCAACCCATGCTCCATGAGTTGTTCAGTGTCTACCTGAAGATGCTCGTGCTCTACAGCCCATTCTTCGTGCTGTCGTGCTTCATCAGCCTGACCCGCGGCCATTCCAGCAAGGAACGCAAGCAACTGGCCTGGAAGGTTGCCTTCGCCGCCCTGGTCGCCAGCGTGCTGTTGTACCTGTTCGGCCGGGCGATCTTCGGCATTTTCGGCATCACCGCCGACGCCTTCCGCATCGGTGCCGGCAGCGTGCTGTTCATCTCGGCGTTGGGCATGGCGCAGGGCAAACCGGCGGTGCAGGCCGACAACGTTCAGCAGGACGTGACCATCGTGCCCTTGACCATCCCCTTGACCGTCGGCCCCGGCACCATCGGTGCCCTGTTGGTGATGGGCGTGGGCCAGCCGCATTGGGACGACAAGTTGCTGGCCATCGCCAGTATCGCGCTGGCCAGCTTCACCGTGGGCCTGGTGCTGTACCTCTCGCACGGCATTGAGCGGATTCTCGGCGACCAGGGCCTGCAGATCGTCAGCCGTTTGATGGGGCTGTTTGTCTGTGCCCTGGCGGCGCAGATCATCTTTACCGGGATCAAGGGCTACCTGGTGCCCTAAAGTCGGCCTTCTTGATTTCCTCCAGCGCGATTTTCACCAGCGCACGTTCCACCCCGCTGCGACGCTCTTGGTCGAACAGGCGCGTATTGAACCGCACCAGCTCTGCCATCACGCGCATGTTGCGGCGCTCACGAAACAGAAAACCAGCCGTGAAGGCAGCGCGGCCGCCAGCCTCGTGATACAGCACAATGTCTACGTAGTTGGCACTTACGGGCGCACAGGACATCAGCTGAAACTTCCCCTGTTCACTGCTGCGCTTTTCAAAATGCAGCAACGGTATGTCGTTGTTCTTCAACTTCTCCAACGCCAGTGCCATGTAGGTTGAATGGCTATCCCCCGCGACCGCATCGATCGCACTCAGCACTTGATCGACTACCACCACGCGCTGAGGGTCAGGCCAGTGGACCTCTTCTGCGGTCTTCGCATCCCACCCAAGAAACATCAGCTTCTTGCGGTAGTAGTGGTATTGATCCTTGGCAGCTTCCTCTTTCATGTCCGTCAAGGTCACGGTCTCAGCCCACAACGCGGCAAGCTTGATGGCATTGCGCTGCCGAAGACTGACCCCAGGAATGAATGAAACCAGGCTTGCGCCGACTACGTCGACTTCATGTGCTTGCATGGTCGTTCTCCGGTGTGAGTAGGCCCAGGTTCCTGATGTGTACCGCTCGCTGCTTGCGCTCAAGCAAGTCATGCAGGTCTTTGCGATTGGCTTCAGTCACGAAATCACCCAGCGTTGCACCGCTGGCGCGCAGGTCGATGCCGTCACCTGAAGGCAACGGGGTCTTGCACGCCACGCCACACAGGTCCAGAACAGCACCGGGCAGCAACACGCCCAACTCTTGAACGACTTGAGTGGTATTGTCCTGCGTGGCCTGGGTAAACGGCCTCACGTATTGCTGCACCTCATCGTGTGAAAGCGTGTTGATGGCCGCCTTTAAATGGCCTGTCAGGTTGGGGTGTCGAGACTGCAAATAGTCGATGGGGCCGTCCGCTGGGGCTCGCGTGGTGCCGTCATGCATACGCAGGTGATCACTGTGGCTCAACGTAATGATCCAACCACGCTCTTGCAGGGCCTTTCGATAGTCGCTGTACCAGAGCCTGTAGCGGGCAAAACGTGAACCGTTCAATTTGTCCGCACGCAGTTGGGCAAACAGTACCGAGTCCAACGCATATTGCAGGGCGGGCTGAGCCGTATCGTCGTCGACCAACAAGGCCGTGCCGCCAACGAGCCACAAGGAATAGGCTTCCTTACTCATCGGGTTTCCTCGCATTTCAAACACGCAGAGAGAAGTACGGGGCTCGAAAGGCCCCGTTCAATGTCAGAAGTCTTGTTCGGTGGCCGCCTTGATGGCCCTGTCGATCAACCGCTTCTCGATCGCTGCACGCACCTCGGCGGTGTAGACCACTTCGTTGAAGCTGAGTACGGCTGAACCGCAGTAGCGGTCCTTGCTCGAACTCTTCCATTCGAACACCGTAGTATTCAGGTCGTTTTCGCTCGGCGAGGCACTGAACGCGTTGACCAGCATGAACAGCTCACCCTCGGGGGTTTCGATGCATGCCCCCAGCCCCGTGGTCGCAACCGGATTACCTTTGAGGTTTTGCTGGAAGATCTTCTGCGCTTCCTCGATATTGCCCAGCGCATTGATGGCATCACCAGCCAGCTTAGCCATGGCTTCGCCCACTGGCCCACCGAGCAGTGCTTTACCCGCGGCACTGGCGACCTTGAAGGCAATCGGGCCCAGGGTCAGCGAACGGCTAGTGTCATAGTCGCGCTCGTAGGAACGTTTGCCCGCAACCCAACCCACGGTGCGCATGGTTTCCAGGAACTTGTTGAACCAGGCTTCGGACTCACCGTCGCGGTTATACAGTTTGGAGGCCACGAGAGACGAAAACTGGAAGGTGGTTTTGGCATCGCGCCGGCTTTGCGCCGACATGCCTGCGCTGAGCGCCAGCAGCGATTGTTCGACAACAGCCAAGCTGCGGTTAGTGCTTTCTTCGGTCATGTGCAGAATCCTTGAAGGCCCCCGACGGGTATCGTCGAGGGGCCTTCACCCTATGCTGCAAACGACCGGGGTACAGGCATGAACGGGTTCCCTCGGCGCCTCACCCGGCGGTCGGGTACCAACGCGGCGTGTACACCCACTGGGTGCCATCGGCTTTGGCGAACTGACAGGTCGTGGAAGAACCCAGCAAGACCATGGTGCGCATGTCGACCATTTCTGGCACCAGTTCGGCCAGGGAGACCACCTTGAGTGTCTGCCCTGGCCTACCGATGTCGCGGCCAAGGACTACAGGTGTGTTCCCATCGCGGTGCTGTCGCACGATCTCCAGCGCACGCCCCAGCTGCCAAGGCCGCGAGCGGGAAATCGGGTTGTAGAACGCCAGGACCAGGTCGGCCTGGGCCGCCAGGTCCAGGCGATGCTCGATGACCGACCACGGCTTGAGGTTGTCCGACAGCGACATCACGCAGAAGTCGTGCCCCAGCGGTGCCCCCGCCTGGGCGGCGGTGGCCAGCGACGCCGAAACACCCGGCAGGATCTCCAGATCGACCCGCTGCCAGGCCGGGTCGCTGGAGGCGTGCAGTGCTTCGAGCACGGCGGCGGCCATGGCGAAGACACCCGGGTCACCCGACGACACCACCACCACCGAGCGCCCTTGTGCAGCAAGCTCGAAAGCATGGCGAGCACGCTGCATCTCTTCGCGGTTGTCGGTGCAATGCTGCACTTGGTCTGCACGGAACGGCCCGGCCATGCGCACGTAGGTTTCGTAGCCGAGGATGTCCTGGGCGCGTGCCAGCTCTGCCTTGACCGCCGGCACCATCAACTCGGCAGCGCCAGGGCCGAGGCCGATCACCGCCAAGCGGCCACGGCGGCGGCCAATCAGCTCGGCATCCACCGGTGCCGAAGCCACTGCGATGACGGCATTGGCCTGCTCGATCAACTGCGCGTCAGGCAGCGCCTGGGCCACCATGCCACGCAGGTCGCCAGGCTTGACCGCGAAACGCAGCGCCACACCAAGCGCCTGCGCCGCCTCGTGCAAGGCGGCATCGGCCATGGCGTGCTCGCTCGCCAGCAGGCAGGCCAACGACTGCTCGGCAATGCCCGCGTCATTTAGCGCTGCGCGAATGCCCTGCAGGTCAGCAGTATCGACGCCCACCACCACCGAACGTGGGTGGATCAGCAACTCGTCCCAGCTGCTCGCGCGTGCCTGATGGCCGACATGAATCGTGCGCCGGGCCAATTCGCTGGCAGGCAACTGCGCCTTATCCAGCCACGGCGCATCCCCTTCGACGCGCACCGTCTCGCCGGCCAACAGGTCGGAGACAAAGCGCTTGCCTTGCTCGATATCCGCCAGCGCATAGCCCTGTGGCGGGTTCAGCAGGCAGGTGCCGAAACGCAGCTCGCCACTGGTGGTGATCGCAGCCGCCACGCCCAGTGCCTCGCCAATCTCGCGCGCCATCACGTTCACACCACTCAAGCCACCGAGCAGCGGCACGACTGCGCTGCCATCCTCAGCCACCGCCAGTACGGGCGGCTCGACGCCTTTCTCGCTGAGCACGCTGGCCAAGCTGCGGATGACGATACCGGCGGCGCACAGGGCGATGATCGGGGTGTCCTGCTGATACAGCGTGCGCAGGGTGTCGCCAAACGAGGCGTACGCTTGATCGGCGCCCTCGACACGGCCACTCAGGCCATGAATCACCGCCTGTGGATAACGCTGCTGAATACGCTGCGCCGTGGCCAGGCTGCCTGGGCCCAAGATGACGATTGCCGGTGCCTGGTGCATGCTCATCCCTGCCATTTTTCACCCGGCACGATGATCAGCGAAAAGTACGGCGACGACAGGGGGTCGACGTCCGCCAGCGGCACGATCTTCTGGTTGGCCATGGTCGCGCGCTCGACATACAGCGCACGCTCGTCCAGGCCGAGCTCGGCCAGCACGTCACGCACCTTGGGGAAGTTGCGGCCCAGCTTCATGATCACCGCGGCGTCAGCATCGGCCAGGCGCCGCTTGAGCTCCTCGGCCGGCAGCACGCCCGACAGCACTGACAGGCTCTGGTTGCGGTACACCAACGGCGCGCCGAGCACCGAGGCGCCCCCGAGCATCGAGCAGACGCCAGGAATCACCTCAGCCTCATAGCGCTGCGCCAGGCGGTCATGCAGGTACATGTAGGAGCCGTAGAAGAACGGGTCGCCCTCGCAGATCACCGCCACATCGCGGCCGGCGTCCAGGTGCTCGGCAACCTGCACGCTGGCTTCATCATAGAAGTCGCTGATCACCTGTTCATAGGACAGCGGTGCCGGCAGGGCCTCGGTGGTGACCGGGTAGACCAGCGGCAGCAAGGTCTGCTCTGGCTGCAGGTGCGCC
The DNA here is from genome assembly GCF_024748985.1 of Pseudomonas sp. B21-031. NCBI lineage: Bacteria > Pseudomonadati > Pseudomonadota > Gammaproteobacteria > Pseudomonadales > Pseudomonadaceae > Pseudomonas > Pseudomonas sp. B21-031. The sequence continues at coordinate 5,319,311 of NZ_CP087181.1, forward strand.
TCGATGATGCCAAACGCATTGCCGCGCTTGCCCTTGGCCACGAAGTAGCCAACCACCGGCGCCTCGCGCAACAGGCGCAGCGCCTTGACGGTGATCAGTTCAGGGTCGCCGGGGCCTACGCCCAGGCCGAGCAGACGTCCACGTGGCGCCATCATTCCACCTCCGTGGCAAGGGCGTTGACTGCGGCGGCGGCCATCGCGCTACCGCCCAGGCGGCCTTGCATGATCACGAACGGCACGCCACGGCTGTCGGCGGCGAGCATCGCCTTGGATTCGGCCGCACCGACGAAACCGACCGGGAAGCCGAGGATGAGCGCAGGCTTGGGTGCGCCGGCGTCGATCATCTCCAGCAGGTAGAACAGCGCGGTCGGGGCGTTGCCGATCACCACCACGCTGCCTTCCAGGTACGGCCGCCACAGCTCCAGGGCCACGGCGGAACGGGTATTGCCGGCGTCTTTGGCCAGGCCAGGCACGCTCGGGTCGCGCAAGGTGCAGACCACTTTGTTGTCGGCGGGCAGGCGCGCGCGGGTGATGCCTTCGGCGACCATGTGCGCATCGCAGAGGATCGGCGCGCCCTTGGCCAGGGCTTCACGGCCGGCGCGGCCGGCCCCTTCGGAGAACTGCAGGCCGTCGATAGCTTCGACCATGCCGCAGGCATGGATCACGCGCACGGCGAGCTTTTCGAGGTCTGCGGGTATCCGCTCGAGTCGGGCTTCCTCACGGATGATACGGAAGGAATTGCGATAGATCTCCTGACCATCGCGGATGTAGTCAATCATCAAGGTGCTCCGTCGGCAGGTCGAGCATGGCGCCTGCTTCGTTCAAGGTGAGGTCGATGCCACGCAGGGCGCCGAAGCCCGGCAGGCGCGCATCGCGCATATACAGGTCGTAACGGCCCGGTGAACGGGCCAGCAAGGTGGCCGGGGCAACATGGGCCACGGCGCAGGATCGGGGGCAACCGGAGAGGTGCACGCTGCCCGGCACGCCAGGGCCCAGCAGCGCGGCCAAGGCCACGGCATCGGCCTTGGTCTCGCCCTGTGCCTTGGCGCAGCCACTGCTGCCGGTGCAGGCGCTGATGCGGGCCAGTGGCTCATGGCAGTGGCACAGCAGGCCCAGCGTGGACAACTCGCCCTGGGCTTGCGTGATCTGGTCCGGGTCGAGATTGGTCAGCACCAGGCTTTGCCAAGGGCTCAGGCGCAGGCTGCCGTCGCCCAGGTGCCGGGCGATGCGCGCGGCACCCCGCAGCATCTCGGGGGTCAAGCGGCCCTGCGGCGGAGCAACGCCCAGGGCGAGACCGTGGGCTTGTGGCAACACACCCAGCCACTCGGGCTGGCGCGTCGGGCGGCGCCATTCAAGCACGGCGGCATCGCGGCGGATGTCCAGGCCGAGCCCTTCGACGAACGACGCGGGGGAACAGCATTCGAGCAGCTGGCGCATGCGCGACTGGTCCACAGCGGCCAGGTCAAGGAAGCGCTCCAGCACCGCGCGCACCAGAGCAAGGCCCTGCTCCACCGGCACCGCCCCGAGCACCTGGCCATCGGCGGGGCAGCCCGCCAGGCCAAACGCCAGCCACGTCCGCTGCTCGATAGGCAGCGCCGAGAGCCACAGGTCATGCGGGTGCTCAAGCATCGCCAAGCCTTCGCCGGCATCCAGTAGCACGGCGAACTTCGCCGACAACTGGTGAAACCGCGGTGTGCCTTCCAGCAGGTCGAGGATCTGCCCCGCCAGCGGCCGGGCATCCAGCAACATGGCGGGGTCATGCCCGGCCAGCGGGCTGAGCATCAGGTTGCGCACATCGTCACCGGCGGCTTCGCGCGGGCCCAGGCCCGCCGCGAGCAGCCTGGCGACCAGGCCCTGGTGGTCGCTGCCAATACCGCGAATCTGCAGGTTGCCGCGGTTGGTTGCCTCGATCACGCCACCGGCAAAGCGCTCGGCAGCCTCGGCCACGGCATCGGCCTGGTCGGCCAGCAGCAGGCCACCCGGCAGCTTGATGCGGCAAATCCCGCCATCACGGGCACTGACGATGCGCCACAACCCCGGGCAGGCCGAGGGGCGAGGTGAAACGTCGGGGGCTTGGGCCTGCTTCAAAGGGGTGTCCGGCAATCTGTGAAAGTGCGCTTGAGTGTAGAAGGCGCGGTATTATGCCTGCTTTGTCCGGCGGCATGAAAAGCCGGTGGTCGAGCTTATCGTTTACCCGGGGCGCGAAGCGGCCTCAGAAATGGCGGATTGAAACACATGGCACCCTGGCTGACAGTAGTAGGCATCGGCGAAGACGGCTTCAATGGCCTTGGCAAGCAGGCCCGGCGTGCCCTGCTGGGCGCTTCGCGGATCTTCGGCAGCTCGCGCCAACTGGCTTTACTGCCGCGCTGTGTGGTCGGCGAGCGGCTGCTTTGGCCAACCCCTTTCTCTTTGGCGCCCGTGCTGGCCCAGCGCGGCGAACCGGTCTGCGTGTTGGCCAGCGGCGACCCGATGTTCTTCGGCGTCGGTGCCAGCCTGGCGCGCCAGGTGTCCGCCAGCGAGATGCAGGTGCTGTCGATGCCGTCCTCGTGTGCACTGGCCGCCGCCCGCCTCGGCTGGCCGCTGCAGGACGTGCTGGTGGTGTCGGTGGTCGCCCGGCCGCTGGCGGCGCTCAATGCACACCTGCACAGCGGCGCCCGCCTGCTAGTACTGAGCAACGACGGTGACAGCCCCGCAGCAATCGCCGCACAACTGTGCGAGCGTGGCTTCGGGCCGAGCCGCCTGCGTGTGTTCGAACACCTGGGTGGCACCGATGAACGCGCACTGGCCGGCACCGCCCAGGACTGGCCTCACACCCAGGTTGCAGCGCTCAACCTGGTGGCCATCGAATGCCTCGCCGCGCCCGATGCCCCGCGCCTGCCGCGGGTCGCCGGGCTGCCGGACAGCGCCTTCCAGCACGACGGCCAACTGACCAAGCGCGATGTCCGCGCCATCACCCTGGCCCGCCTCGCCCCCCTGCCCGGCGAGCTGCTGTGGGACGTGGGCGCCGGCTGCGGCTCGATCGGCATCGAGTGGATGCGCGCCCACCCCGCCTGCCGAGCGCTGGCCATCGAGGCCGACGCAGGGCGCCAGGGGTTTATCGAGCACAATCGCGATGCGCTGGGCGTGCCCGGCCTGCAACTGGTCCGTGGCAAGGCGCCTGAAGCCTTGGCAGGGCTTGAGCAGCCCGACGCGGTCTTCATTGGCGGCGGGGTAACGCGTGAAGGCGTGCTCGACCTGTGCTGGCAGCGGCTGCGCCCCGGCGGACGACTGGTGGCCAACGCGGTCACCCTGCAAAGCGAACTGGCTCTGGCGCACTTTCGCGAGCGACACGGTGGTGAACTGACCCGTATTCATGTTGCCCATGCGCAGCCGCTGGGCACGTTCGACACCTGGCGCCAGGCACTGCCAATCACCTTGCTCGATGTGGTGAAGCCCCTCGATGCGTGAAGAAACCCACGAGCAGCCCGCGCCCCTGCGCAGCGGCCTGACCACCGGCAGCTGCGCCACCGCCACCAGCCTCGCGGCGGCGCGTCTGCTGCTGACCGGCGTCTGCAGCGACGCCGTGAGCATCACCCTGCCCAAGGGCAAGGTCGTGCAGATGCGCCTGGAGTTTTGCCGCCGTGACGGCGAAAGCGCCGAAGCCGGCACGCTCAAGGACGCCGGCGACGACCCCGACGTAACCCATGGTGCCCTGCTGTTCAGCCAGGTCCGCCTGCTGGCAGAGCCCGGCATCCGCTTCGTCGCAGGCCAAGGCGTCGGCACCGTGACACGCCCGGGGCTGGTGCTGGCAGTGGGCGAACCGGCGATCAACCCAGTGCCCCGGCGCATGATGGGCGAACACCTGCAACGCCTGGCTGACGAGTGCGCCTACCGCGGCGGTTTCGAAGTCACGGTCAATGTTCAGGGCGGTGAACAGCTGGCACTGAAAACCATGAACCCGCGCCTGGGCATCCTCGGCGGGCTGTCGATTCTGGGCACTAGCGGTATCGTCAGGCCGTTTTCCTGCGCGGCCTACATCGCCTCGATCCATCAGGGCATCGACGTCGCCCACACCAACGGCTACACGCACATCGCCGCCTGCACCGGCAACGCCAGCGAAGACACCATGCGCCGGGTTTACGGCCTGCCGGAAATCGCCCTGATCGAGATGGGCGACTTCGTCGGCGCCGTGCTCAAGCACCTGCGCAAGGTGCCGGTACCACGCCTGAGCCTGTGCGGGGGGTTCGGCAAGATCAGCAAGCTGGCGGCCGGGCACATGGACCTGCACAGCCGCCACTCAAGCATCGACCTGCCGCAGTTGGCCGGCTGGGCGGCGAATATCGGCGCCGACGCAAACCTTCAGGCCGCGATCATCGCCGCCAACACCAGCCAGCAAGCCCTGGCGCTGGCGCATGCTGCAGGCATCGCCCTGGGCGACGCCGTCTGCGCGCACGCGCTGGCCTTCGCTCGCAGCGTGGTGCCGCCGCAGGTGCAGGTAGAGGTGTTCGCCATCGACCGCCAAGGCGGCATCGTCGGCCAGGCAGGTGTGCAATGAGCGCGCGCATCCTGCTGCTGGGCGGCGTTACCGAGGCCCTGGCCATCGCCCGCCAGTTGGGCCCGCAGCACGTCTACAGCCTCGCGGGCATCGGCCGCGTACCACAGGACCTGACCTGCCAGGTGCGCGTCGGTGGCTATGGCGGTGCTGAAGGCCTTGCCCAATACCTGCGCGAGGCGGGCATTACCCTGCTGATCGATGCCACCCACCCTTATGCCGCACAGATCAGCCGCAACGCCGCCCTCGCTTCACGTAGCGCAGGTATCCCCTGCTGGGCGCTGCGCCGCCCCGCCTGGCAGGCACAGCCGGGTGACGATTGGCGCGAAGTGGACGACTGGGCGGGGCTGATCGAGGCGCTCGCGCCATTCCGGCGGCCGCTGTTCACCCTGGGCCGCGAGCCGCTGCAACACCTGGCAGAGATCCCGCCGGACCAGTTCTGGTCCTTGCGCGCACTGGAGGCCTGCCCCGGTAATGAACGTTGCGAGATCATCGGTGCCCGGGGACCATTTCGCATTGAAGACGAACGGAACCTTTTTGAAACGCGAGGTATTGATGTGCTCATCAGCAAGAACAGCGGCAGCCTAGCGACAGAGCCGAAGCTTGAGGTGGCGAGAGAACTTGGGGTTCCCGTATTGATTCTGAAGCGTCCAGCTCTGCCTGATGTGGACCGCGAGTATGCCTCTGGAGAAGCGTTGATGGCTGCAGTCCAAGCAGAGCGAGAAGCGATGTAGGCCTTCGGAAAGACCGCAAGTTGCTTTGGCGCCCACCGTACGCACGCCCGGCCCCGAAAATCGGCCTGTTCCTACATCAAACTTCATTCTGTCTGAATAGCCTTTAGCCTAACCGCTGCCTTAGACTTCAGCCCTCTCCCCCGGAAGGCTTCACTCATATGGACATGCAATGGTGGATCTGGCTGGTCTTCGGTATCGCGCTGATCCTGCTCGAACTGGTCCTGCCCACGTTCTTCATTCTCTGGTTCGGCATCGGCGCCGTGCTGGTTTCGCTCATCTCGCTCGCCGCGCCCAGCTTGCAACTGGATATGCAGATGCTGCTGTGGGTGCTGCTTTCTTCAGTCACCACTGCGCTGTGGTTCAAGGTGTTTCGAAACAAGAAGCCAGATGTGCGCTGGACAGCCGACAGCGTGATTGGCGAAGTCGGCCTGCTAACCGCCAGCGTTTCCGAATTCCAGAAAGGCCGCGTGCGTTTCCAGAAGCCAATCCTCGGCAACGAAGAATGGGTATGCGTCGCCGACACTGACATCCCGTCCGGCGAGCGCGTACGCCTTACCGCCATCGAAGGGAACACCGCCCGCGTCATCCGGGCCTGAATCCGTACTAAAAGGAAGTTCGTATCATGACCAGCCTTATCGTCGTGGGCGCCCTCGCCCTGTTCGTCCTGATCACCGTGTTCAAGGGGGTGCGTATCGTGCCTCAGGGCGAAGAGTGGATCGTCGAGCGCCTGGGCCGCTACAACAACACACTCAAGCCCGGCCTGAACATCGTCATTCCTTACGTGGACGTGGTCGCCTACCGCCTGCCCACCAAAGACATCATCCTCGATGTGCAAGAGCAGGAAATCATCACCAAAGACAACGCGGTGATCGTCGCCAATGCCCTGTGCTTCGCCAAAGTAGTCGACCCACAGAAGGCCTCCTACGGCGTGCAGAACTTCTCCTTCGCTGTCACCAGCCTGACCATGACCTCGCTGCGTGCCATCGTCGGGGCCATGGACCTGGACGAGGCCCTGTCCAGCCGTGAGCAGATCAAAGCACGCCTGCGCGAAGCGATGTCCGAGCAGACCGAAGACTGGGGCGTGACTGTGCGCTCGGTAGAAATCCAGGACATCAAGCCGTCACAGAACATGCAACTGGCCATGGAGCGCCAGGCCGCCGCCGAGCGTGAGCGTAAAGCCGACGTGACCCGCGCCGAAGGTGCCAAACAGGCCGCGATCCTCGAGGCAGAAGCGCGCCTGCAATCGGCCAAGCTGGACGCCGAGGCGCAAATCAACCTGGCCGAGGCTTCGGCGCGGGCGATTTCGCTGGTCAAGGACGCGGTGGGTAACGAGACCGTGCCGGCCATGTACTTGCTGGGCGAACGGTACATCGGCGCGATGGAGAACCTGGCCAGCAGCGACAATGCCAAAGTCGTGGTGCTGCCGGCTGACCTGCAGGAAACCGTGCGCGGCTTGATGGGCCGCAACAAGGCTTGAGAATGCCGGGGCCGCTCTGCGGCCATTCGCGGGGCTGTACGCTGCACTTGTGGGAGCGGGCTTGCCCCGCGAATGGGCTGCAGAGCAGCCCCAGAAACCCCCGCCAACTGCGTCACTTCACCGCACCCCACCTTTTTTACCTATACTGCGCCTTACAATAGCCACCACGATTCCTGACCGGATCTCTCCATGCCCCCACGTCGGCACATTGCCTGGATAGCCTGCCTAGCAGTGCTGTTCAACCTGCTGGCCATGCCGCTGTCCTCTGCCGCGCCCAAGGGCCCGGCCGAGCAGTTGCTGTGGGGGGCGTTCTGTTCCAGCATGGCCAACAAGGCCAAGGTCGACGTCCAGGCCCTGGCCAAGATCGACCTCGGCCCGCAGAGCGATGACAGCGCGAGCATGATGAACTGCTGGTGTTGCTCCGGTGCCGCCCCGCTGCTGGCCTTGCCGGGCTATCCGCCACAGCTGCATAACCCGCCGCCCCTGCACGCCGGGCACTCGCCGCAGCTTGCCGATTACCAACCCACGCCGCGCCAGCTATGGCCCGCGCTCAACCCCCGCGCCTCCCCTTTGGTCTGAGTTGCTCACGCTGTCTGCCTGAACCTGAACAGATCGGAGACTCACCATGCTCAAGCACGCTCTCGTCGTGGCTGCCCTGCTGCTGCCCAGCGCCTTCGCCACTGCCCACGAATACACCGTGGGCGACCTGCACATCGCGCACCCCTGGTCGCTGCAACTGCCACCGAATGCACCCAACGTCGCCGCGTATTTCGTCGTGCACAACAATGGCCAGGCGGATGATCGCCTGCTCAGTGTCGACAGCCCTATCAGCGACGACGCCCAATTGCACGAGCACGCCATGACGGCCAGCGGCACCATGAAGATGCAGCAGGTGCCCAACGTGGTAGTGCCCGCTGGCAAGGAGGTGACCTTCGCCCCCAGCGCCTACCACGTGATGCTGATGCAGCCGAAAGACCGCAGCCTGCTCACCGACGGCAAGCGTTTCCCGCTGACCCTGCATTTTGAAAAAGCCGGTGACGTCACCGTCGAAGTCGCTGTGCAGAAAGAGGCGCCCTCGGGAACGCCCCAGGCCCACGAACACGCGCACTGACCATTAGCTGACAGGCACTCGCCATGAGCCTGCCGCGCAACAGCCTCAGCCGTACCACCCGCCCTGAACGCAGGCGCGTCGGTGGCGGATGGCTGAGCCTGTTCGCCATGTGGATGATCTTCATCGGACCGCTGATTTCCCAGTCGATGCCGATGGATCACCACGCCGGCATGAACATGCCGATGGACATGTCGATGCCCACCGGGCATCAGCATGGCGCCGCCCCCCATCACGGCCACGGTGACGATGGCCAATTGCATGTGATGTGGGAAAAGTGCGGTTACTGCAGCCTGCTGTTCAACTGCCCCGCACTGCCACAAACCCTCAGCCCGCTCAGTGCCAGCATCGTAGTACCCACCACCCACCTTACTGCCGCCACGCACCAGGGGCATGCCCGGCAGGCTGTATTCCCTGGCGCACGCAGCCGCGCACCGCCTTCCTCGATCAGCGTCTGAAACCCATTGTTCGCACGGAGCCAGGAGGCTTCGCGCCCACTCATGACTGATCGACTGGAATCATTATGTCCGGCTGCACCCCTGTTTTTGCCCTGTCCCTGCGTGGGGCCATCGCCGCCGTATGCGGTTCGCTGCTCGCGCCCGTGGCCCTGGCCAGCGACCTCGGCCACGCTGACCACGCGCACGACGCACCCGAGTTGAGCCCGACGGTGATCACTGCCGTGGCGCCCAGCTCGCCGCTGACCGTGGTCACCAACCCGAAAGACCCTCGCCAGCCGGTACCGGCCAGCGACGGGGCCGACTACCTCAAGACCATCCCCGGCTTCTCGGCCATCCGCTCCGGCGGCACCAACGGCGACCCGGTATTGCGCGGCATGTTCGGTTCACGCCTGAACATCCTCACCAATGGCGGCGTCATGCTGGGCGCCTGCCCCAACCGCATGGATGCCCCCACCTCGTACATCTCCCCAGAAACCTACGACCGCCTGACCGTGATCAAAGGCCCGCAAAGCGTGATCTGGGGGCCTGGCGGTTCGGCCGGCACCATCCTCTTCGAGCGTGAGCCCGAACAGTTCGGCACCCTCGGCAGCCGCGTCAACGCAAGCCTGTTGGCCGGCTCCAATGGCCGCTTCGACAAAGTGCTGGACGCCGCCGCAGGCAACAGCCAGGCCTACGCCCGCTTCGTCGGCAACCAGTCGCGCTCGGACGACTACCACGCCGGCAACGATGACACCGTGCCCTCGCGCTGGGACAAGTGGAACGGCGATGTGACCCTTGGCTGGACCCCCGACCAGGACACCCTGCTGGAACTCACCGCGGGCAAGGGCGATGGCGAAGCACGCTATGCCGGGCGCGGCATGGACGGCTCGCAGTTCAAGCGTGAAAGCCTTGGGCTGCGCTTCGAGAAGTCCAACCTCGGCGAGGTGCTCGACAAGGTCGAGGCACAGGTCTACTACAACTACGCCGACCACGTGATGGACAACTACAGCCTGCGCACGCCCTCGGGCAGCGGCATGATGGGCATGCCGATGGTCAGCAACGTCGACCGCCGTACGATGGGCGCCAGGGTCAAGGCGACCTGGCGCTGGGCCGACGTGCAACTGGTCAGCGGTATCGATGCGCAGACCAACGAACACCGCAAGCGCGGCGGCATGGGCGTCGATGCGCACAAAGGTCAGGCCTGGACCAAGGATGCCGATTTCCACAACTACGGTGCCTTCAGTGAGCTGACCTGGTACGTCAGTGACGAGGACCGGCTGATCACCGGCGCCCGCCTGGACCGCGCCTCGGCCCGCGACTTCCGCAAAGGCAGCGCCACCGAAGGCGACACCCGCGCAGACACCCTGCCCAGCGGTTTCGTCCGTTACGAACATGACCTGGCGGCCATCCCCGCCACCACCTACGTCGGCCTCGGCCACGCCCAGCGCTTCCCCGACTACTGGGAGCTGTTCTCGCCCAAGTTGGCGCCAGCCGGCGCAGCCAACGCCTTCGACGGCATCAAGCCAGAAAAGACCACCCAGCTCGACTTCGGCATCCAGTACCGCGACGCCCGCCTCGAAGCCTGGGCCTCGGGTTATGTCGGGCAAATCCGTGACTACATCCTGTTCGACTACCGCACTGGCATGATGGGCATGAGCACGTCCCAGGCCCAGAACATCGACGCCCGCATCATGGGCGGCGAAGTGGGCGCGGCTTACAAGCTCAGCGAAAACTGGAAGGCCGACGCTACCCTGGCCTACGCTTGGGGCAAGAACAGCAGTGATGGCAAAGCGCTACCTCAAATGCCGCCCCTGGAAAGCCGCCTGGGCCTGACCTACAGCCGCGACGTCTGGAGTGTGGGTGCACTGTGGCGGCTGGTGGCCGCGCAAAACCGCATCGCCGAGAACCAAGGCAACGTGGTCGGCAAGGACTACGAAAAGAGCGCGGGCTTTGGTGTGTTCTCGCTCAATGGTGCCTACAAGGTGAACAACAACCTCAAGCTCAGCGCAGGGGTCGACAACCTGTTCGACAACACCTACGCCGAGCACTTGAACCTGGCCGGGAACGCCGGGTTCGGCTACCCGGCCACAGATCCACAGCCGGTGAACGAGCCAGGCAGGACCTTCTGGACCAAGGTCGATTTCAGCTTCTGACAACAACAACGGGCGCGGCCACGGTCGCGCCCCTCACCTGGTCAAACAGGAGGTTCCCATGCGCGGAACACGCATCTCTTTCTACAACCTGGCCTGGCGTTGGCACTTTTACGCGGGGCTGTTCGTCGCCCCGTTCATGATCCTGCTGGCGCTCACCGGGATCATCTACCTGTTCAAGCCGCAGCTCGACCCGCTGCTGTACCGCGACCTGATGGTGGTCGAAGCCGGCCATCACCGACAGGCCGCGGATGTGATGCTGGCCGAGGTACGCCAGGCGTATCCGCAAGGCCATGTGGGGCAGTACCTGCCGCCCCTGAATGGCGAACGTAGCGCGCAGTTCGTGGTGCATGACGGCGGCCGTGAACTGAACGTGTTCGTCGACCCCTACAGCGGCAAACTGCTCGGTGCGCAGGACGGCAAGCAGAACCTGCAAGCGATAGCCCGTGCCTTGCACGGCGAGTTGATGGTCGGCACGGTCGGTGACCGCCTGGTGGAGCTGGCGGCAGGCTGGGGCATCGTGCTGGTGGTGTCCGGCCTGTACCTCTGGTGGCCACGTGGGCGCAACAGCGCGGGCGTGCTGTGGCCGCGTTTTTCCGCACGCGGTCGGCTGCTGTGGCGTGACCTGCATGCAGTGACGGGGTTTTGGGGCTCGGCCCTGCTGCTGCTGATGCTGCTCAGTGGCATGACCTGGACTGGCCTGTGGGGCAAGCAATACGCCGATCTGTGGAACCGCTTCCCGGCCGCGATGTGGAACGACGTACCCAAGTCCGATCAGCAGGCAGGTGAGCTCAACAGCGCCCATCGCCAGACCGTGCCCTGGGCAATGGAAAACACCCCCATGCCGCAGTCCGGCGCCCATGCCGAACATGCCGGGCATCACATGATGTCGAATGCCCCGGCAGCGCCGCAGGTGAGCCTGCAGCAGGTCGAGGACATCGCCACTGCGCGCCAGGTCGAACCGGGCTACAGCATTACCTTGCCGACCACGGCCGACGGCGTGTTCACCGTTGCGGTATTCGCCGATGACCCGCGCAACGATGCCACCCTGCATGTCGACCAGTACACCGGCAAGGTGCTGGCCGACGTGCGCTGGCAGGATTACAGCCCGGTTGCGCGTGCCACCGAGCTGGGCGTGATGCTGCATGAGGGCAAGATGTTTGGGGCGTTCAACCAGGTCATCATTCTGCTGGTGTGCCTGATGATCTTGCTGGGTTCGGTCAGTGGCCTGGTGATGTGGTGGAAACGCCGGCCGGCTGGCGGCCTGGGAGTGCCGCCGCTGCGCCATGACCTGCCGCGCTGGAAAACGGCGGTTGGGGTGATGGTGGTGTTGGGGGTGATGTTCCCGCTGGTGGGGGTGTCGATGGTGGTGATGTGGCTGGTCGATAGCCTGGTGGTGCGGCGCAGGGTAATGGCCAGCGCCTGAGGACTAGGGGCTGCTTTGCAGCCCCCTGCACCGCAAAGGTCGTGTCGATCTGTCGCGCCCCGAATTGGGACGCCCGTGTTAGCCTACTCGGCTTTCACAAAAAGACTGACCCTCAATGGAATGCAGCCAATGACCCGGACCTCTTCCCCGCCCGCTGAAGAGCAGCATCTGCAGCGCAACCTGACCAACCGTCACATTCAGCTCATCGCCATCGGTGGCGCGATCGGCACCGGCCTGTTCATGGGCTCGGGCAAGACCATCAGCCTCGCCGGCCCGTCGATCATCTTCGTCTACATGATCATCGGCTTCATGCTGTTCTTCGTCATGCGCGCCATGGGCGAATTGCTGCTGTCGAACCTCAACTACAAGTCGTTCATCGACTTCTCGGCCGACCTGCTCGGCCCCTGGGCCGGCTACTTCACTGGCTGGACCTACTGGTTCTGCTGGGTAGTCACCGGTATTGCCGACGTGGTCGCGATCGCCGCCTACACGCAATTCTGGTTCCCCGACCTGCCGCAGTGGATACCCGCGCTGACCTGCGTGGCGGTGCTGCTGTCGCTGAACCTGGTTACCGTGAAGATGTTCGGCGAGCTCGAGTTCTGGTTCGCGCTGATCAAGATCGTCGCCATCCTCGGCCTGGTCGCCACCGGCCTGTACATGGTCATCAGCGGCTTCGAATCGCCGAGCGGGCGCACCGCGCAACTGGCCAACCTGTGGAATGACGGCGGTATGTTCCCCAATGGCCTGATGGGCTTCTTCGCCGGGTTCCAGATTGCCGTGTTCGCCTTCGTCGGTATCGAGCTGGTCGGCACCACCGCCGCGGAAGCGAAGAACCCCGAACGCACCTTGCCACGGGCGATCAACTCGATCCCGATCCGTATCATCGTGTTCTACGTGCTGGCACTGATCGCGATCATGGCCGTGACCCCGTGGCGCGATGTGGTGCCGGGCAAGAGCCCATTCGTCGAACTGTTCGTGCTGGCCGGCCTGCCAGCGGCGGCCAGCATCATCAACTTCGTGGTGCTGACCTCGGCCGCCTCGTCGGCCAACAGTGGCGTGTTCTCTACCAGCCGCATGCTGTTCGGCCTCGCCCAGGAAGGCGATGCACCCCGCGCGTTCGAGAAGCTGTCGCGGCGCGCCGTGCCGGCCAACGGCCTGTACTTTTCCTGCACCTGCCTGCTGTTGGGCGCGGTGCTGATCTACCTGGTGCCCGATGTGGTCGAGGCGTTCACCCTGGTCACCACGGTGTCGGCGGTGCTGTTCATGTTCGTCTGGACGCTGATCCTGCTGTCGTACCTTAGCTACCGCAAACGCCGCGCCGCGCTGCACCAGGCGTCGAAGTACAAAATGCCCGGCGGGCGCTTCATGTGCTACGTGTGCCTGGTGTTCTTTGCCGGCATTCTGGTGCTGCTCAGCCTGGAAGACGACACCCGCGCAGCGCTGCTGGTGACGCCGATCTGGTTCGTGCTGCTGGCAGTGACCTACCAGGGTGTGCGCAGTAAGCGCCATCCGCGCACGGCGGTGCGCAACAGCTGATGCCGCATGGGGCTGCTTTGCAGCCCATCGCAGGCAAGCCAGCTCCTACAGACGACCGCGATCTCTTGTAGGAGCTGGCTTGCCTGCGATGGGCCGCACAGCGGCCCCAATCCTGTGCACATCACTGTCCCGGGCACCAACCTGGACCTCGCTAACGCCCCAACACCTCGCACACCCCCTCTATTACGCACCTTCCGCCACTCGGCACACCCCTTGCAACGCCCCTCCCGCTTGGCCAACACCATAAAAAATCTCAGCGGAGAGAGCACATGAAGCGTCGCAGTCTGATCAAGGCCTTTACCCTCAGCGCATCGATTGCGGCGATGGGTCTTAGCTGGAGCATCCAGGCCGCCGAGACCATCAAGGTCGGCATCCTGCATTCGCTGTCCGGGACCATGGCCATTTCCGAAACGTCGCTCAAGGACATGGCGCTGATGACCATCGACCAGATCAACGCCAAGGGCGGTGTGAACGGCAAGATGCTCGAAGCGGTGGTGGTCGACCCAGCGTCCAACTGGCCACTGTTCGCCGAAAAGAGCCGCCAGCTGCTGACCCAGGACAAGGTCGCCGTGGTGTTCGGCTGCTGGACCTCGGTATCGCGCAAATCGGTGCTGCCGGTGTTCGAGGAGCTCAACGGCCTGCTGTTCTACCCGGTGCAGTACGAAGGCGAAGAGATGTCGCCGAACGTGTTCTACACCGGCGCCGCGCCTAACCAGCAGGCCATTCCCGCCGTGGAATACGTGATGAGCGAAGAAGGCGGCAGCGCCAAGCGCTTCTTCCTGCTGGGCACCGACTACGTCTACCCGCGCACCACCAATAAGATCCTGCGCGCCTTCCTGCACAGCAAGGGCGTGGCCGACAAGGACATCGAAGAGGTCTACACCCCGTTCGGCCACGCCGATTACCAAACCATCGTCGCCAACATCAAAAAGTTCTCCGCGGGTGGCAAGACAGCGGTCATCTCCACCGTCAACGGCGACTCCAACGTGCCGTTCTACAAAGAGCTGGCCAACCAAGGCCTGAAGGCCACCGACGTGCCCGTGGTGGCCTTCTCGGTGGGTGAGGAAGAACTGCGCGGCATCGACACCAAGCCGCTGGTGGGCCACCTGGCCGCGTGGAACTACTTCGAGTCGGTGGATAACCCGGTCAACCAGAAGTTCGTCGCCGACTGGAAGGCCTACGCCAAGGCCAAGAACCTGCCGGGCGCCGACAAGGCGGTGACCAACGACCCGATGGAAGCCACTTATGTGGGCATCCACATGTGGGCGCAGGCGGCTGAGAAAGCCAAGTCCACCGATGTCGACAAGGTGCGCGAGGCACTGGCTGGCCAGAGCTTCCAGGCGCCGTCCGGTTTCACCCTGACCATGGACAAGACCAACCACCACCTGCACAAGCCGGTGATGATCGGCGAGATCCAAGATGACGGGCAGTTCAGCGTGGTCTGGGAAACCGAGCAGCCGCTGCGGGCGCAGCCTTGGAGCCCGTTCATCCCGGGCAACGACAAACGCCCTGACTATGCGGTGAAAGGTAACTGAGTGCACTGGGGCTGCTTTGCAGCCCATTCGCTGGCAAGCCAGCTCCCACAGGGTCCCGAGAACAGCACCAGACCTGTGGGAGCGGGCTTGCTCCGCGAAGAATCCACCGCCGATTTCCAGGATTACCCGCATGCTCAGACTCCTGCTCACCCTGCTGCTCCTGCTGCCCCTGGCAACCCAGGCCAGCGAGGGCGAATTCTTCCTCACCGCCAAGCCCGCCGAGCAAGCCCGCCTGCTCGAAGGCTGGGCAGCCCAACCCGATGCCGCGCGCCTGCCGCTGCTGGAAAACCTGCGCCAAGGCCGCATCGCCGAGGGCGACACCCGCAAGGTGCGCCTGAACAACCGCCTGCGCAGCCTGATCGACAACGCCCTGGCCAGCCACCAGTTGCTCAGTGACAACAGCGACACTCGCCTGGCCGCCGCCCAGCAACTGCAAAAGAGCGCGCAACCCGCACAGATGGCCTTCCTCGACCGGCGCTTTGCCGGCGAACCGGACGCAGCGGTACACGCAGCCCTGGGCCTGGCCCTGGCCAACCTGCAACTGGGTGCCAGCGAACCTGCCGTACGCCTGGCCGCCGTGCGCTTGCTGGGCGAGACCGGCGACCCGGTCGCCCGTACGCGCCTGGAAGCGCTGCTGCAGCCCGGCGTCGAAAGCGACGCCGCCGTGCGCACGGCCGCTGAAACCAGCCTTGCCCAGGTCAAACGCAAGCTCATGGTCGGCGAACTGCTCGGCCAAGCCTTCAGCGGCCTGTCGCTGGGTTCGATCCTGCTGCTGGCAGCCCTGGGCCTGGCGATTACCTTCGGCCTGCTCGGGGTGATCAACATGGCCCATGGCGAGATGCTCATGCTCGGGGCCTACAGCACCTACATGGTCCAGGTGCTGCTGCAGCGTTACGCCCCCGGCGCGATCGAGTTCTACCCACTGATCGCCCTGCCCGTGGCCTTCGCCGCCAGCGCCGGGGTCGGCATGGCGCTGGAGCGCACGGTGATCCGTCACCTTTACGGCCGCCCACTGGAAACCTTGTTGGCGACCTGGGGGATCAGCCTGATTCTGATCCAGGCCATCCGCCTGCTGTTCGGCGCGCAGAACGTCGAAGTCAGCAACCCGGCGTGGTTATCCGGGGGTGTTCAACTGCTGCCCAACCTGGTGCTGCCGTACAACCGGCTGGTGATCATCGGCTTCGCCCTCGCCGTGGTGTTGCTCACCTGGCTGCTGCTCAACCGCACGCGGCTTGGCCTGAACGTGCGCGCAGTGACCCAGAACCGCAACATGGCCGCCTGCTGTGGCGTGTCCACCGGGCGCGTCGACATGCTCGCCTTTGGCCTAGGGTCGGGCATCGCCGGGCTGGGTGGCGTGGCCTTGAGCCAGGTCGGCAACGTTGGCCCGGACCTTGGCCAAAGCTACATCATCGACTCGTTCCTGGTGGTGGTGCTCGGCGGTGTCGGGCAACTGGCCGGAAGCCTCTGGGCCGCCTTCGGTCTCGGCATCGCCAACAAGCTGCTGGAGCCGCAGATCGGCGCGGTGCTTGGCAAGATCCTTATCCTTGCGTTGATCATTCTGTTCATTCAGAAGCGCCCGCAAGGCCTGTTCGCCCTCAAGGGACGGGTAATCGACTGATGAACCAGCCACTGCTTGTCACCGCTTCGCAAAAAGCCGGGCCGCGCCTGTCGCTGGCCATCGGCGCAGTCGTCGTCCTGCTGTTGCTGGCCCTGCCGCTGCTGTCGTTGTTGCCGGCGGACCATGCCCTGCAGGTTTCGGCCTACACCCTGACACTGGTCGGCAAGATCCTCTGCTATGCCATCGTCGCCCTGGCCTTGGACCTGGTCTGGGGCTATGCCGGGCTGCTGTCGCTGGGCCACGGTCTGTTCTTCGCCCTCGGCGGCTACGCCATGGGCATGTACCTGATGCGCCAGGCCGCCGGGGACGGGCTGCCGGGTTTCATGACCTTTCTGTCGTGGACCGAACTGCCTTGGTACTGGGCCGGTACTCAGCATTTTGCCTGGGCACTATGCCTGGTGGTGCTGGCGCCGGGCCTGCTGGCGCTGCTGTTCGGCTTTTTCGCCTTCCGTTCGCGGATCAAGGGCGTGTACTTCTCGATCATGACCCAGGCCCTGACCTTTGCCGGCATGCTGCTGTTCTTCCGCAACGAAACCGGGTTTGGCGGCAACAACGGCTTCACCAGCTTCCGCACCATCCTGGGCTTCGACATCGCCGCGCAAGGCACCCGTGCGGTGCTGTTCCTGCTCACTGTCGGCCTGCTGTTGGCCAGCCTGTACCTGTGTTGGCGCCTGACCCAAAGTAAATTCGGCCGCCTGCTCACCGCCGTGCGCGACGCCGAAAACCGCCTGATGTTCTGCGGCTACGACCCACGCGGTTTCAAGCTGCTGGTGTGGGTGCTGAGCGCCGTGCTGTGCGGCCTTGCCGGTGCGCTGTACGTGCCTCAGGTGGGCATCATCAACCCCAGCGAGATGTCGCCGACCAACTCCATCGAAGCCGCCGTGTGGGTCGCCCTTGGCGGGCGTGGCACGTTGATTGGCCCGCTGCTCGGCGCTGGCCTGGTCAACGGCATGAAGAGCTGGTTCACCGTGGCCTTCCCGGAGTTCTGGCTGTTCTTCCTCGGTGCGCTGTTCATTCTCGTCACCCTGTACCTGCCCAAGGGCGTGGTCGGTCTGTTGAAGAAAAGGAGCCAACCATGAGAGGCGTGCCCCCTGTGCATCCAGAATTCATGCTTGAACCGGTGTTCGACAACCTCGGCGCCGGCCGCGACGCCATCGGCCTGGGCAGCCGCCGTACAGCGGGCCTGGACACCCGCCATGGCACGGTGCTGAGCCTGGAAGACATCAGCGTCAGCTTCGATGGTTTCAAGGCCCTCAACGCGCTCAACCTGTACATCGGCGTCGGTGAACTGCGCTGCATCATTGGCCCCAACGGTGCCGGCAAGACCACGATGATGGACGTGATCACCGGCAAGACCCGCCCCGACACCGGCAGCGCGTTCTTTGGCGACACCCTCGACCTGACCCGCATGAGCGAATACCAGATCGCCCAGGCCGGCATCGGCCGCAAGTTCCAGAAGCCGACGGTGTTCGAAGCACTGACCGTGTTCGAGAACCTGGAGCTGGCCCTGAAGACCGACAAATCGGTGTGGGCCAGCCTGGCCGCGCGGCTGAGTGGTGAGCAACAGCAGCGCATCGACGAGGTGCTCGCCACCTTGCGCCTGCAATCCCTGGCGCAGCGCCAGGCGGGGCTGCTGTCCCACGGCCAGAAGCAGTTTCTGGAGATCGGCATGTTGCTGGTGCAAGAACCACAACTGCTGCTGCTCGATGAACCGGTGGCCGGCATGACCGACGCCGAGACCGAGTTCACCGCCGAACTGTTCAAGGGCCTGGCCGGCAAGCATTCGCTGATGGTGGTGGAGCACGACATGGGGTTTGTCGGGAGCATTGCCGACCATGTGACCGTGCTGCACCAAGGTAGCGTGCTGGCGGAGGGGTCGCTGGAGCAGGTGCAGGCGGATGAGCGCGTGGTCGAGGTGTACCTGGGCCGATGATTCAAACAGCCTGCCCCGCGAAGAGGCCGGTGCAGCCACAACAAGAAACTCAGGGACATGACATGCTCAAAATCGACACCCTGCACCAATACTACGGCGGCAGCCACATCCTGCGCGGCCTGTCCTTCGAGGCCAAGGTCGGCGAAGTCACCTGCCTGCTGGGCCGCAACGGCGTGGGCAAGACCACCCTGCTGCGTTGCCTGATGGGCCTGGTCGCCGCCCGCGAAGGCAGCGTCGAATGGGAGGGCAAGCCGATCACCACGCTCAAGCCCCAGCAACGGGTCCACGCCGGCATCGCCTACGTGCCCCAAGGCCGGGAAATCTTCCCGCGCCTGACCGTGGAAGAGAACCTGCTGATGGGCCTGTCGCGCTTTCCCGCCCGCGAGGCCCGCGAAGTGCCCGCCTTCATCTACGAGCTGTTCCCGGTACTGGAACAGATGAAACAGCGCCGCGGCGGCGACTTGTCCGGGGGCCAGCAGCAACAACTGGCCATTGGCCGTGCCCTGGCCAGCCGCCCGCGCCTGCTGATTCTCGACGAGCCCACCGAAGGCATCCAGCCCTCGGTGATCAAGGAAATCGGCGCGGTCATCCGGCGCCTGGCCGAGCGTGGCGACATGGCCATCCTGCTGGTCGAGCAGTTCTACGACTTTGCCGAGGAACTGGCCGATCAGTACCTGGTGATGGCGCGTGGCGAGATCATCCAGCGTGGGCGCGGGGAAAACATGCAAGCCGAGGGTGTGCGCGGGCTGGTAACCATTTAATCTGCGCCCATCGACCTTGTGAGACGCTGCAATGAGCCACGAAATCCGAGACGCCTTGCCCGCCGACGTGCCGGGCATCCTCGACATTTACAACGACGCCGTGCGCAACACCACGGCGATCTGGAACGAAACCCCGGTGGACCTGGCCAACCGCCAGGCCTGGTTCGAGGCCCGTGCGCAACAGGGCTACCCGATCCTGGTGGCGGTGGATGAGACCGGCGTGCTGGGGTATGCATCGTTCGGCGACTGGCGGCCGTTCGAGGGTTTTCGCCATACCGTCGAGCACTCGGTGTATATCCGTGGCGACCAGCGCGGCAAGGGTTTGGGGCCGCTGTTGATGGCCGCCTTGATCGAGCGTGCGCGGCGCTGTGGCAAGCACGTGATGGTGGCAGCGATCGAAAGTGGCAATGCGGCGTCGGTACGCCTGCATGAGCGGCTGGGGTTCGTGGTGACCGGGCAGATGCCGCAGGTGGGGGTGAAGTTTGGCCGCTGGCTGGACCTGACCTTCATGCAACTGGTGCTGAACCTGGGTGCCGATCCAACCTGAGATTGATGTTGGCTGTACTGGCCTTTTCGCGGGTGAACCCGCTCCCACAGGGACCATGCAGGGCCTGAGGCCAGTACCGTACTTGTGGGAGCGGGTTCACCCGCGAAGAGGCCGGGCCAGCAACCTTCACATCTGGATAAACCTGCCCAACCGCTGCTTCAGCATGCTGTTCTCACTGCGCAACTGCTGCACTTCCTGCAGCAGCTCCAGCGCCAGCGCCACGCCTTCCCACTCCAGCTCCAACTCTTGGTGCAGCTTCGCCGCACGCTTGGCCAACAGCGGCGCCTGATCGTCGAACAACCAATCCTCGGGCGTTCGCCCAGAGGGTTCGACGATGCCGTGTTCGACAATTTCGATCACGTAGTCGGCCGTAATATCGGCCTCCTGGCAGAGGGTGCGCATGTCCAGTTGAACGATCAAGGTGCTGCTCATGATCACTTACTCCATTGTGCCCTCGGGTTGAACGCGGCCTTCTCGGAAAGCTTGGCCCACAGTTCACGGGTAGACTCGTCGGATGCCGTCGGCATCACCACTTTGAGCTGCGCGTAGAGGTTGCCGCGCTCGCCCTGCTTGTTGGCCAGGCCCTTGCCCGGTACCCGCAGGCGTTGGCCGCTCTGGCTGTCGGGGCGGATGGTCAGGTTGATCTTGCCGTCCAGGGTCGGCACCGCCACCTTGGTGCCCAGCGCAGCCTCCCACGGTGCCAATGGCACGGTGATGATCAAGTCATGACCTTCGACATCGAACAGCGGATGCGGTGCCATGCGGATGGTCAGGAACAGGTCGCCATTGGGCCCACCGCCACTGCCCGGCGCACCCTGGCCCTTGAGGCGAATGCGCTCGCCGTCGGTCACCCCGGCAGGGATCTTGACGTTCAGGGTCTTGGTGGTGAACCCGGTGCGCTGCCCGGCGGCATTGGTTTGCGGCACCTGGAAGCTGATCTGCTTGGATTCCTTGCTCAGGGTCTCCTCAAGGAAAACCGCCAGTTCCAGCTCCACGTCCTGCCCTCGCCTGCCTGCACTGCGCTGTTGCCGGGCGCCACCAAAGGGGTTGCCCCCGCGGGCGCCAAAAATCGAGCTGAAGAAGTCGGAGAAGTCGCCGCCTTCGAAACCACCGCCAGCACCACCGCCCCGGTTTTCCCAGCCCGGTGGCGCCTGGAACGGCCGGCCATGCTGGCCGCCGTACTTGCGGATTTCGTCGAATTCGGCACGTTTCTGCGCGTCGCCCAGCACTTCGTAGGCCTCGTTGGCCTCTTTGAACTTGTCCTCGGCGTCGCGCTCCTTGCTGACATCGGGGTGATACTTGCGCGCCAGCTTGCGGTACGCGGCCTTGATCGCCTTGTCATCCGCCGTGGGCTCTACGCCGAGTATCTTGTAATAGTCTTTGAAGTCCATCTGTGGATCACCAATGTGAAATTGCGTGTTGCAACTGAAGATAGGGGTCAAGCATAGCCTTTCAAGGCCCACTTGGGATTGCTGCATGGCAGACGACTGGTCTTGATTCTCTTGCCAACTGGCATAAACTGCGCGGCCGTTTTGCCTCCGGAAGCCCTTTTCCCATGTCTGACGTATCCCCGGCCCGCGCCCTGGGCATCGACTTTGGCACCTCTAACTCCACGGTCGGCTGGCACCGCCCTGGTACTGAGTCGCTGATCGCCCTGGAAGACGGCAAGATCACCCTGCCTTCGGTGGTCTTCTTCAACATCGAGGAGCGTCGCCCGGTGTATGGTCGCCTGGCGTTGCACGAGTACCTGGAAGGCTACGAAGGCCGCCTGATGCGCTCGCTCAAGAGCCTGCTCGGCTCCAAGCTGATCAAGCACGACACCAGCGTGCTGGGCAGCGCCCTGCCGTTCAAGGACCTGTTGGGCATGTTTATCGGCGAGCTGAAAAAGCGCGCCGAAACCGCCGCCGAGCGCAGCTTCGACCAGGTGGTGCTGGGCCGTCCGGTGTTTTTCGTCGATGAAGACCCGGCCGCCGACCAGGAGGCCGAGGACACCTTGGCCGACGTGGCACGCAAGATCGGTTTCAAGGACGTGTCGTTCCAGTACGAACCGATTGCCGCAGCCTTCGACTACGAGTCGAGCATCAGCCGTGAAGAGCTGGTACTGATCGTCGATATCGGCGGTGGTACCTCCGACTTTACCCTGATCCGCCTGTCGCCCGAGCGCCACCTGGTGGCCGAACGCCAAAGCGACATTCTCGCCACCGGCGGCGTGCACATTGGCGGTACCGACTTCGACAAGCAACTGAGCCTGCAGGGCGTGATGCCGCTGTTCGGCTATGGCAGCCGGATGAAGAGCGGCGCACTGATGCCGACCAGCTATCACCTCAACCTGGCCACCTGGCACACCATCAACGCCCTGTATTCGCAGAAGTCGCAGCTGGCCTTGGGCAACATGCGCTACGACATCGAAGACACCCTGGGCATCGACCGCCTGTTCAAGCTGATCGAACAACGCGCCGGCCACTGGCTGGCGATGGAAGTGGAAGCCAGCAAGATCGAGCTGACCGAGCACGACAGCCGCCATATCGACCTGCGTCGGGTAGAGCCGGAGCTGACAGCGGAACTGACCCGTGCCGTGTTCGAAGCGGCGATCGACGGCCTGCTGGAGCGCGTGCGCGGCAGCGTCAGCGAGCTGCTGAACAAGGCGGGCGTCAGCGAAGGGCAGGTGGATACCGTGTTCTTCACCGGGGGTTCGAGCGGGATCCCGGCGCTGCGTAACAGCGTGGCGGCGATGCTGCCCAACGCCCGGCATGTGGAAGGCAACATCTTCGGCAGCATTGGTAGCGGGTTGGCGATTGAGGCGCGTAAGCGCTACGGGACAGCCTGAGGTTTACTCTACCGCCTGAACTGGCCTCTTCGCGGGGCAAGCCCGCGAAGAGGCCCGTACGGGTTAAACCAGCTCCACCCGCCGCAGCTCACTCTTCAGGTAGGCATAGTAGATCGGCCCCGCCACCACCCCCGGCAAGCCGAAGGCCGCCTCGAACACCAGCATCGCCAGCAACAGTTCCCACGACTTGGCACTGATCTGCCCGCCGACGATCCGCGCGTTGAGGAAATACTCGACCTTGTGGATAACGATCAGATAGCCCAACGCCGCCAGCGCCACCCAGATCGACAACGACAACCCGACGATAGTGATCAGGGTGTTGGACATCAGGTTGCCAATCACCGGCAGCAGCCCGAGCAGGAAGGTCAGCACGATCAGCGTCTTGGTCAGCGGCAGGTGCACACCGAACAGCGGCAGCACCACGGCCAGGAAGATGCCGGTGAAGGTGGTGTTGAGCAGCGAAATCTTGATCTGCGCGAAGACAATGTTACGAAACGCCTGCACCAGCAGGTTCAGGCGTTCGAACAGCGCTGCCGCCAACGGCTTGCGCCGCGAGATGTCAGGGATGCGCTGCAGGGCAACGATGGCGCCGAGGATCATGCCGATCAGCAAGGTGACGAACATGTGCGCCATGCCCTTGCCCACCAGTTGCAGCTCACCCAGGTGGCTCTTGAGCCAGTCACCGATGGCCACTTTGAACTCGGCGGCACTGGCCGGCAGGTAGCCTTCGATGAACGGCGGCAACTGCCCACGGGCCCGCTCGACCAGGGCCATGAACTTGTCCAGCGAAGCCCCGGGGTTTTCTGCCTCGTGCAGCAGGAAGCTGAACGCGCCGGCAATCAGCAAGGTCAAGGTGGTGACGACCAACGTGCCGAGCAGGGCCACGGCCAGCCAACGCGCACGTTGCCCGGCGATCAGCGGCTGCAGCCGTGGCGTCAGCATGTTGACCAGTTCGAACACCAGCAAACCGGCTAACAGGCTCGGCAGCAACTTCAGGGGCAACGCCAGCAGCAGGCCGGCAAACACGATGATCCAGCTGGCCAGGGTGACCTGGCGGGGGGTGAAAGTCATACAGCCTCAGGGGCAGACAACGGAAAAGACCCGCAGTCTGCCAGCCTTCGTCCTACAGGCATAGGCGCAGGTCATTTCTTCTTCAGGCAGTCGCTCATGAACGCTTTGCGCTCATCACCCTTGAGTGCCTTGGTGCTGGCGTCGGCGTTGCAGGTCTTCATCTTTTCCTGCTGGGTGGCAGGCACGCTCTTCTTCAGGCAGTTGCTCATGAACGCCTTGCGTTCATCGCCCTTGAGCGCTTTGGCGGTGGCGTCGGCATTGCACGAGGTCATCTTTTCCTGCTGCGCGGTGGCGGCGAACCCTTGCGCGCTGAACAACACAGCCAACACCAGCAGTGGCATTTGCAACAGCTTCATGGAGTGGTCTCCCTGTTTCCGCGCCCGATGCGCGGTGGTGCCACTGAGTGTAGACAAGAATTTTTACAGCTCAGCCCGCGACTGGCGCCGGTACTGCTCCGGCGTGCAGTGGGCCTGGCGCTGGAACATGGCGATGAAGGCCGAGCCGCTGCTGTAGCCAAGGTCGAAGGCAATGGCCTGAATCGGCAAGCCCGCTTCCAGCGCCTCGATGGCGCGTAAAAAGCGCAGGCGTAGGCGCCATTCGCCGAAACTGATGCCCAGTTCGCGAAGAAACTGGCGGGCCAGGGTACGTTCGCTGACATGCACCTGCGCGGCCCAGTCGGCCAGCGGGCGGTTGTCACCCGGGGCGTGGCTCAAGGCGTCGAGCACCTGGCCCAAGCCCTCGCTGCGGGCGAAAGGCAGGTAGCAGGTTTGGGTCGGGGCCAGCAGCAACTGGTCGAGCAGTACCTGCACCAGGCGCTGGTCGCGTTCATCTTGCGCCACCTTCAGGTCACGCCGGGCGAAGTCGCCAAGGATGGCTTTGAGGATGTCGCTGATGACCAGGCTGCACGGTTGTTGCGGCAGGTCGGCGCACAGGCTGCGCGCCAGGTAGACCGAGCGGTAGACGATGGCCTGGGGGTTGTAACAGCCATGCTCGGTGCCCGGCGGCACCCAGACGGCGTACTGCGGCGGCGAGAGAAAGCGCTGGCCTTCGACGTCCAGGTGCATGACGCCGTGGGCCGCGTAGTTCAGTTGGCCCCAGGTGTGGCGGTGTGGCGCGCTGTGGGTGTCGGCGCCAAATTCGTCATGGCGGAAGTACACCGGCGCCGGGAGTAGGTCGAAACCGGGGATGTCGAGGTATTTGCGCGGCATGCTGTCTGCTTCAAAGGGTGGGTTGTCTGGATACAAGTATAGGCTTGCGGACAGACAGCGGATAATAGCGGGCTATCGGGGCCTGCTGCACAGGCCTTCGCGGGCAAGCCCGCTCCTACAGGTACAGCGCTGCCTACAAACTGCGCGCTGCAAAGCAGGCCCAACCTTGCCAAACCGAGTAACCGCGACATGAACTACACCTTCCCCCTCCTCGCCATCCTCATCTGGGCCGGCAACACCGTCGTCACCAAGCTGTCGGCCGGTGCCATCCACCCTGCCGAGATCGGCTTCTATCGCTGGCTGCTGGCCGGCCTGCTGTTTACCCCCTTCCTGCTACCGGCCGTGTGGCGCAACCGCGCCGCCATCCGCCCGTACCTGGGCAAAGTCTTCGTCCTTGGCGTGCTGGGCATGGCCCTGTACCAGAGCCTGGCGTACTTCGCCGCCAGCATCACCAGCGCCACCAACATGGGCATCATTCTCTCGCTGATGCCGTTGATGTCGCTGGCCCTGTCCATCGCCTGGCTCGGCCAGCGCCTGACCTTCGGCGCCTTGATCGGCGCCCTGGTGTCGTTTTTCGGCGTGCTCGAGGTGGTCTCCGCCGGCCACCCCGGGGCGCTGTTGGAACAGGGCCTGAACGGCGGCGACCTGCTGATGCTGGTGGCCACCCTGGCCTACGCGCTGTACAGCTTCCTGCTGAAGAAATGGCAATTGCGCCTGCCGCCCTTGCAGCTGCTGTACCTGCAGGTGCTGGTGGCTATCATCGTGCTGCTGCCGTTGTTCCTGCTGTCGGACAAGACCGGCCTGAACGCCCACAACGTCGGCCTGGTGCTGTACGCCTGCGTGCTGGCTTCGATGATCGCGCCGCTGGTATGGATGCAGGCCGTGCACCGCCTGGGGCCAAGCCGTACCACGCTGTTCTTCAACCTGCTGCCGCTGGTCACCGCGCTGATCGCCGCCGTGGTGCTGGATGAACAACTGGCCCGCTATCACCTGATCGGCGGCCTGCTGACCCTGGCCGGGGTGATCCTTGCCGAACGCTGGACCACACCGGTGCGCCGCCGCGTCATAGCCCCGCAGCCTTGAGCCGGGCCGCGTGTTCGGTGAACAGCCGCACCGGTTCGGCGCCCTTGCCGACTGCCCCCAGCGACTGGTTGACGATGTCCAGGTGATCGAGCGGGTAGTCATCGCCGATCACCTGCCCCAGGTGCGCGCTAAAGCGCCCGACCATGCCGTCGCAGTGGCCCTTTTCCTTGACGAAGCTGCGGGCGAACAAGCGGCAGAAGCGGTTGCTGCCGTCAAAACGGTTGCGCCCTTGGTCAGTCAGGCCAGGCTGCAAGGTGCCTGACCAGGAGTAGTAGCGCACGCCGTTGACCTGCGCGGGCCCTTCACCGCCCCAGGTGTCGGGCAGGCCCTGTGGATAAGCCTGGTTGAACAGCGCCACCCCGGCGCTGGTCAGCGACTGGTGCGAGGCATGTACATCGATGGGCAGCGGGTCGCGCCGCCAGCCGGTTTCCAGCCACACCAGCAGCACTGCCACGCCATGCAGCACGGCCTTGAGAATGCGCCCTTGGGGTGAATCGCCCGGCGCAGTGCGTTCCAGGTGGTCAGCCAGTTCGGAGCCATGGTTGGGCCCCGCCACCGACGTCACCGAAGCCACCCGGTCGGGCCGTTTGGCGGCCGCATAGCGCGCATCCAAGGCGCCTTGGCTGTGGCCGATGAGGTTGACCTTGGCCGCGCCGCTGCGCTGGCAGATGTCTTCGATGATCGCCAGCAACTGCTCGCCGCGCACTTCGCTGGAATGCAACGGCGACACCTGCACGGCATGCACCTGCGCGCCGCCCTTGCGCAAGGCCGGCACGATTCCGAACCAGTAGGGATAAAGCAGTACCCGCACGAAACCGAGCATGCCCGGCACCAGCACCACAGGGTATCGCGTAGCCAGTTCCTGCCCCATTGCCCTGCCCCTCTCCGTGGACGACGGCCCACACTACAGCGGCTTCGATGACCATCGCAATCGAACTCCTGGCGCGCCGTGCGGTTCCAAACCAGAACAGACCCTTGAGCAAGGAGCGGGACCATGTACAAGCAGACCCTGGCAATCCTTCTGGCCAGTGCAACCCTGGCCGCCTGCGGCAGCCGCCCGGAAAACCCGGTGGATTACGTCACCTATCGCGACGAGCCGCTGGTCAAGCAGGTCGAGCACGGCATGACCATGCAGAAGGTCATTGCCATCGGCGGCAGCCCGTCGAACGTGATCGACTTGCCGCACGGGGGCACCTGCAACGACTACATCCTCAACCGCGACGGCAAACAGCAGCCCTACTACGTGCGTTTCGACGCCACCGGGCATGTCGACGCCAAGGGCTTCAAGACGTGCAAACAACGACAAGAGGACAGCGACGCCGTCCACGGCGCGTGAGCCTTCGTTACCACTTGACCCCCCGTCCTGATTCGTTTGGAGATAACCATGAGCAACGTTGAACTGACCGATGTGAAAACCCTGCGCGAACGTGCCCGTCAGCACGTGGAACAAGGCGCGGTGACCGAGGGTTACCACGCCGACCGTACCGAGATCCTGCGCCTGCTCAATGAGTCGCTGGCCACCGAGCTGGTCTGCGTGCTGCGTTACAAGCGCCACTACTTCATGGCCAGCGGCATCAAGGCCAGCGTTGCGGCCGAAGAGTTTCTGGAGCATGCCAACCAGGAAGCCGAGCATGCTGACAAGCTGGCCGAGCGGATTGTCCAACTGGGTGGCGAGCCGGACTTCAACCCGGACAACCTGACCAAGAACTCCCATGCCCAGTACGTGGCAGGTAGCAACTTGAAAGAAATGGTGCTGGAAGACCTGGTGGCCGAGCGCATTGCGATCGACAGCTACCGCGAGATCATTCAGTACATTGGTGATAGCGACCCGACCACGCGCCGTATTTTTGAAGACATTTTGGCGCAGGAAGAAGAGCACGCGGACGATATGTCTGATCTGTTGCAAGGGTTGTAATCGTACGGGGCTGCGTTGCAGCCCATTCGCGGCACAAGGCCGCTCCTACAGGAGATCGCATTCCCCTGTAGGAGCGGCCTTGTGCCGCGAATGGGCCGCAAAGCGGCCCCCTTCACTCATTTCTTGCCTTTCACCTCAGTCGGCGCCTTGCCCGCCCTCATCTGCTGCAACAACGGCGTGCACTGATTAGGCTCATCCCCACTGCTCGGCGCGATCAATGCCAGCAACCCCGCCGCCGGCCCCGCGACCACCCCTAGCGCCACCATCCCCGCGCCACGCAACGCCAATGGCACTGCCTGCACCCCGGCACTGGGCTTGGCAAACGGCCCGCGCACGTATAAAGGCGAACGCAGCGAGAACAGCCGCAGCCCTTTCGACTCCGGGGTGATCTTCAGGTCAAGCTGCTCGCTGGCAAAGTTCGCCGTGCCGTTGATGTAGATGATCGCGTTCTCGGTATCGAAGATGAACAGGCGTGTCGTCGCCAGCCCGTCCTTGATGCCGACATCGGCCGCCGCGCAGTTGATCTGCACGTCCTCGTCACCGAACAACTTGCCAATCACGTAGTTGCCCACGTTCAGCCCGGCGATTTCCATCAGGCTGCGGCTCACCGCACCATCGTTGATCAACATGCGCAGGTCGCCATTGGCCGTGCCCAGCAGTGCCGCCACCGAGTTACCGCGGCCGGTGATGTCGGCATCGCCGTTCAGCTCGCCAAAACTGGTCTGCATCGGTGCGAAGGTGGGGAACAGTTGCTTGAGCTTGAAGCCCCGCGCAGTCAGCTGTGCCCGGCCTTGCAAGGGTACGCTGCGGCCATCCAGGCGGATCCTGGACGCCAGGTTGCCGCCGGCCACGCCAAAGCGCAGCGGTGCCATGCGCAGCAGGCCGTCTTCGAGAATCACGTGGGCAGACAGGTCGTTGAACGGCAATTGCTCACTGTGGACGATGCGCTTGCCGGCAAATTCGACGTCGGCGTCCATGGCGCGCCAGCGGTCGGTGCGAAACTCCTCCACCGGCAGCACTTTGCCCGTCGGCTGCTTGCTGGCTCCGCCGCGGGCTTTCTGCTCGGCGTTGGAATCGGCACCGATCAGCGGCGCCAGGTCCTTGAACAAGAGCTGGTTGGAGACCAGCTTGCCGGAGAGTTTGGGCCGTGGCTGGCTGGCCACGAAGGCCAGGTCGCCGTGGATGTCGCTGTCGCCGATCTTGCCGTTGAACCCTTGGTAATTGAACGTGGCGCCTTGCTCGGCATGCAGGTTGGCGCTGAGGTGGCCATCGGTGGCATAAGCTGGGGTGTCCGGCAGGGTCACGCCGGTCAATGGGTAAAGGTTGCCCAGGCTATTGCCGGACAGGCGCAGGCGCAGGTCGAGCGCGCCGAGGTTGCGCGGGTCAGTCAGGGTACCGGCAAGCACTACGTGTGTATCCGCGATGCGCACATCGGCCTGCAACGGGAACGGTTGGCTGGCATCCTGCAGCGCCAGCAGGCCACCGATCTTGCCGGTGCCGGACACTGGCTGGCCCTTGTAGCGGCCTTGGGCCTTGAAGCCGAAAGCGTAGTCCTGGGCGCCGCCGGTTTTCTCGGCACGCGCCTTGCCGACGATGTCGCTGAACGGGATCGGCTTGCCCAGCGGGTCGACCTGCACCTTCATGCTGGTCTTCAGGGTCTGGTCATCGAGGCTGACGTTGCCTTGGTCAAAACCGATGGCCCCGATGTCCAACTCCCATTTCGAGGGTTGCGCGTTTTCGTCTTTGGGGCCGAAGTCAAAGGTCCAGTTAGCGCGTCCGTCGGCCAGGCGAGTGAGGCTGGCCGTCGGTTTAGTCAGGTTGATGCGGGGGATGACAATCTGCTGGAACACCAGCGGCAGCGGCGCCAGGCGGAATTCCACACGCTCGAGGCCAACCATTTTCGGCTCCTTGAGCCAATCGGGGTTGCCCAGGGTAAGGTCCTCGGCAATGAAGTGCGGCCAGGGCACCCACGCGCGCCAACCACCTTCTTCAGGTTCGGTGCGCCACTGCACGGCAAGGTTGCCATTGATCGCGAACGGCCGGTGCAGGGCTTCGGATACCTTCTCGTTGAGCAACGGCTTGACGCGGTTCCAGTCGAAGGTGGCGATTACCACCACCAGTATCGCCACGAGGGTCAACAGGGTGGCAAGGGTCCAGACGAGGATTCTGGCGGGTCGCGTCATTGCGTGATTCTCCTGACGGCATGGCACAAAGCGGGCGCCGATGGCACTCATTAACTCGGACTGATGAAAACCCGCTGGGTTTTATCCGTGGCGCCATGATAGCGAAGTTTTTCCTGGCTTCTTGTTCAGCATTTGCGCTCGGCAAAGGCGTTACCCTGGCCCTAGAGCGTGAAGCCAAAAAGCCATCAACCACCTCAAGACACCTGCACTAGAGCCTTCACCAGCCTCTATCAATGCTGTCGATTGTTACCATTATCCTTATGAACTTTTCTCTGGCGTTCCCGGGCGTAGCATTGGCTCCGTACCCACTTTCCAGCCCCCCAGAGGAGCACCGAAATCATGAAACGCCACCTGCTGACCCTGACCCTGTCCCTGCTTGCTGCCAACGCGTTTGCCCTGCCGGCCGCTGAACAGCACCTGACCGCCGAATCGCGTTCCAGCGCCGCAGAAATCGCCCAGCCTCTGAAAACCGTTGCCGAAGGCGGCTCCGATCGCCTGATCGAACGCACTGGCCGTGTAGCCGAAGGCGGCTCCGATCGCTTGATCGAACGCACTGGCCGTGTAGCCGAAGGCGGCTCTGATCGCCTGATCGAACGCACTGGCCGGGTTGCCGAAGGTGGCTCCGATCGCCTGATCGAGCGTGCTGGCCAAGTCGCCGAAGGCGGTGCCGACCGTTTGATCGAACGCAGTGGCCGCGTAGCTGAAGGTGGCTCGGATCGCCTGGTTGAACTCAGCCGTGTGAGCTGATCGCCATGGCCGAAAAGAACAACCTGCAGCACATTGCCTGCTCACCTCCAAGCCCGGTCCATTGACCGGGCTTCGTTTTTTTAACTAGAGTGCCCAGCCTCGACCGACACAGAATCCTGCCCCCATGCTGCCGCGCGCCGAACAGAAGCTACAGACCCGCCAGGCCCTGCTCGATGCCGCCTGCCAGCTCATGGAGAGTGGCCGTGGTTTCGGCAGCATCAGCCTGCGCGAAGTGGCGAAAACGGCGGGTATCGTACCGACCGGTTTCTACCGGCATTTCCCCGACATGGACGCACTGGGCCTGGCCCTGGTGGCCGAGGTCGATACCACCTTCCGCCAGACCATCCGCCTGGTGCGCCAGAACGAATTCGAATTTGGTGGCATTACCGATGCCTCGGTACGCATCTTCCTCGACGTGGTCGCCGCCCACCGCGCCCAGTTCCTGTTCCTGGCCCGTGAACAATACGGGGGCTCGCAGGCGGTCCGCCAGGCGATTGCCCGCCTGCGCCAGGACATCAGCGACGACCTGGCCACCGACCTGGCACGCATGAAGCGCTGGCAGCACCTGGACGCTGCGGCACTGGCGGTGATGGCCGACCTGGTGGTGAAGACCGTGTTTGCCACCCTGCCGGAACTGATCGACAGCCCCGACGCGGGTTATCCACAGGCCCTGACCGCGCAGGAAAAGATCACCCAGCAGCTGCGCTTCATCTTCGTCGGCGCACGCCATTGGCAAGGCTTGGGTAACCCGAGCTGATCTGTTGGCTACACGGGCCTCTTCGCGGGCAAGCCCGCGAAGAGGCCCGTGTAAACAACCCAAAACCCCAGTTCTGCTACCATGGCGCACTGCCCGATTGTGACGAGCGCTTTCATGTCCGACCCCCGCCCCACTCCGCCCGAACTGGCCCGCTTCAACCAGCACTTCGCCGAGCGTATCGTGCCGCTGTGGCAAGGCCCGGGCTGGAACGACGAAATGGCCCTGCCCTTCGAAGCCCTGGACGCCCAGCACCGGCCATTGCCCGTGCAACGCTACCGGGCGATGGCCTGCGCTCGCCAGCTGTACCTGTTCAGCAGCCGCATCGAGCAACCCGGCGCGGCAGCGCGAGCGGCGGCGTTGTTCCGTTCGTTGCAGCGGCATTTTCACGATGCCGAGCACGGTGGCTGGTTCTACAGCGTCGATGCCGAAGGCAAGCCGCTGGACCGCCGCAAAGACCTCTACACCCATGCGTTCATCGTGTTTGCCTGCGCCCATTACTGGGGCAAGGTTCGCGAGAGCCTGGTGGAGGCTGCACTGAACGCTGCGCTGGAAATCGTCAGCGAGCAGTTCGCCCGCGACGACGGCCTATACGAAGCCAGCCTGGGTGAAGACTGGTCCGACCTGGGCAGCGGCCCGCTGCAGAATCCGCAGATGCACCTGGCCGAAGCGTTCCTGCAAGTGCTTGCCGTGCGTGAGGATGAAGGCGTGCAGCAGGCCCTGCTGCACCTGTGCGAAGCCCTGCAGGCGCAGTTCATCGAACCGCAGCATGGCCTGATGCTGGAAAAGCCAAACGGCGCTGTGGATAACTGGTTCGAGCCGGGTCATCAGTTCGAGTGGTTCTACCTACTCGATACCTCGCCCCTGCTACGTGGCACGCCCCTGCATGGCTCCATTGCCCGCGCCTTCGAATACGCCGAGCAGTACGGGGTTAAAGATTCAGCGGTGCTGTCGATGCTGGCGGTGGACGGCAAGGTGCTCGATGCCACCCAGCGGATCTGGGCCCAGGCGGAGTACCTGCGGGCGCTGGCGTTGCGGTCAGAGAATGAGGCGAAACTGGCTGCGCAGTTGCAGGCGATGGAGCAGCGGTTCCTGCATGACGGCGGCTGGTATGAGTGCCGAGATGGCGAGGGTGCGGTTAGCCGGCATGACATGCCTTCGACTACGCCCTATCACCTGGCGACCTGCCTGGAAGGCCTGCAGCGCCTGAGCTGACGCATTCGCGGGGCAAGCCCGCTCCCACAGGATTACCGCTGTGCTCAACTGAGCGGGAAATCTGTGGGAGCGGGCTTGCCCTGCGAAGAGGCCTTCGGACTAACCTTTGACCGACCGGTCGATCGAGAACCCTGCCCAGTCCTGACTCACCGGCATCAGCTCCAGGCTGTTGATGTTGATGTGCGCCGGCTGGTTGAGAATCCAGAAGATGGTCTCGGCGATATCCTGCGGCTGGATCGGCTCGGCACCTGCGTAGGTGGCGTCGTACTTGGCCTGGTCGCCACCGAAACGCACCAGCGAGAACTCGCTCTCGCACAGCCCCGGCTCGATGTTGCTGACGCGCACGCCCGTGCCGCGCAGGTCGCAACGCAGGCTCAGCGAGAACTGCCCAACGAACGCCTTGGTGCCGCCATACACGTTGCTGCCCGGGTACGGGTAATTGCCCGCCACCGAGCCGACGTTGAGGATCGACGCACCACGCCCGTGGGCGATCAACCGGGGCAGCAGCAGGCGCGTGGTGTACATCAGGCCCTTGATGTTGGTGTCGACCATGGTTTCCCAGTCGTCCAGGCTGCAGTTCTGCGCCGCATCCACGCCCAGGGCCAGGCCAGCGTTGTTGACCAGGCCACGCAGTTTATCGAACCCAGGCGGCAGGTTACCGATGGCCGCCTCCATGGCGTTGCGGTCGCGCACATCGAGCACCAGGCCGTGCACCTCGGTTTGGCCTGACAGTTCTGCGCAGAGCGCATCCAGGCGCTCCTTGCGGCGACCGGTGAGGATCAGCTTCCAGCCGGCCTGTGCAAAACGTCGGGCGGTGGCCTCGCCGAAACCGGAAGTCGCGCCAGTGATGAATACGGTGGACGTCATGCTGTGTTCCTCGCTGTGGATTATTTTCGGCAGGGTTTGCAGCATGCCTTCGTACCACGCAGGCAGCAAGCCATTGAAGCCATTGGTCAAAAAATGATCATACCTGCCAAAGCCGCGTAGCAGAGGGCCTCGCGCCAGCTATGCGCACGTTATCCACAAGGCTTTCCCCACGGATTGGGGGCAACTTGTCGAGTTCGCGGAACCCTTTCAGCGATCCACGGTCGGTGGATATCTCTGAGGTGATGGCGCAAGGCTTTCAACCATGCCGCTTGCAGCGGTCTGTCCAAGGTTTTTGCACAGACTTACCCACAGGTTTTACAAGGCCTCGAACGCTGCACCCTGTGAGTAAAAAACCGTGAAAAATCATCCACAAGGGCAAAGCGATCAAAAAATGATCAACGCCCTGCAAGGCTTGATAACAAAGGCCTGTAGCGAGGTGCACCCATGTTTTCCACAGGCGGTTCCACATTATCCGTGGGTAAAACAAGGCTGTGGAAACAATGGCTTGCGAAGGGTTTTTGGAGAGGCTGAAGAAGGGTGTGCGACAAGTTGTCCACATTCGGCTTGAAGCACTGGGGCCACTATGCGGCCCCAGTGTTGCCACTCAGTGCCCGCCCAAATAGGCGCTGCGCACTTCCTCGTTCACCAACAACTCCTGGCCGGTGCCCGTCATGCGGATCTGCCCGTTGACCATCACATACGCCCGGTCCGACAACTTCAGCGCATGGTTGGCGTTCTGCTCAACGAGGAAGATGGTCATCCCCGTCTTGGCCAACTCACGCAAGGTGGCGAAGATCTGCTTGACCACGATCGGCGCCAGCCCCAGCGAGGGCTCATCGAGCAGCAACAGCTTCGGCCGGCTCATCAGCGCGCGGGCGATGGCGAGCATCTGCTGCTCGCCCCCCGACATGGTCATGGCCCGCTGGGTGCGCCGCTCCTTCAGCCGCGGGAACAGCTCGTACATCCGCTCCATGTCCTCCTTGGCGTATTTGTCGCCAATCGGGATGGTGCCCATCATCAGGTTTTCCTCGACCGTCATGTCGGGGAACACCCGCCGCCCTTCGGGAGACTGAGCAATGCCGTTGGAAGCGATATAGTGGGACGACTTGCGGGTGATGTCTGTCCCCCGGTAAACGATGTGCCCGGAAGACGCGCGCGGCTGGCCGAAAATCGACATCAGCAAGGTCGACTTGCCGGCACCGTTGGCACCGATCAGGCTCACCGTCTCGCCTTCGTTGATGTGCATCGACACCTTCTTCAGGGCCTGGATCGGCCCGTAGAACACATCCAGCTCCTTCAGCTCGAGAATGGGTGCACTCATACCAGTTCCTCTTCGTCTGCACCCAGGTAGGCGGCAATCACCGTCGGGTTGTTGCGGATTTCCTGTGGCGCGCCTTCGGCGATCACGTTGCCATGGTCAAGCACGACGATATGGTCGGAAATGCTCATGACCATGCCCATGTCGTGTTCGATCAGCACCACGGTGATGTCGTGCTCGTCACGCAGCACGCGGATCATGCCACTGAGCGCCTCGGTTTCCTGCGGGTTGAGGCCGGCAGCCGGTTCGTCCAGGCAGATGATCTTCGGCCGCGTGCACATGGCCCGGGCGATTTCCAGGCGACGCTGCTGGCCATAAGACAACTCACCGGCCAAGCGGTTGGCGCAATCGACCAGGTCGACCACTTCCAGCCAATAGAACGCATGGTCGAGGGCATCGCTCTCGGCCTTGCGGTAGGCCTTGGTGTTGAGCACCCCGGCCAGCAGGTTGCGGTTGACCCACATGTGCTGGGCCACCAACAGGTTCTCCACCACCGACATTTCCTTGAACAGGCGAATGTTCTGGAAGGTTCGGGCGAGGCCGGCGCGGTTCACCAAGTGAGTGCCGCCGAACATCTTGTAGTACAGGCGGTTGGCAAAGCGCGCGGGCGAAACGAAGTCCGCCGCCTGGAAGCGTTCGCCGAGCAACTGGATGACGTTGGTCTGGCTGCCGCGCACGTTCAGTTCGATACGCCCGCCGCTGGCTTTGTAGAAGCCGGTCAGGCAGTTGAACACCGTGGTCTTGCCCGCACCGTTGGGGCCGATCAGCGCGAAGATCTGGTTGCGCCGTACCTTGAGGCTCACGTCACTCAGCGCCTTGATGCCGCCAAACTGCATCATCAGGTTGTCGACCGACAGAATGATATCGTCGTTCATGGCGCCACTCCTTTACGCGGGACCACACCGGTACGGCTGATGCGGATCAGCCCACGCGGTCGCCAGATCATCATCAACACCATCAATACGCCAAACAGCAGCACGCGGTATTCGGAGAAGCTGCGCAGCAGCTCTGGCGCCACGGTCAGCACGAACGCTGCGATCACCACACCGACGGTCGAGCCCATGCCACCCAACACGACGATGGCGAGGATCAGCGCCGACTCGAAGAAGGTGAACGACGACGGGTTGACGAAGCCCTGGTACGTGGCGAAGAACACACCCGCCAGGCCTGCAGTGGAGGCCCCCAGGGTGAACGCAGAGAGCTTGACCAGCACGTGGTTCAGGCCCATCGAGCGGCAGGCGATCTCGTCTTCACGCAGGGCCTCCCAGGCGCGGCCGACCGGCATGCGGGTCAACCGGTGCTTGATGTACAGCACTGCCAACACCACCAGGAACAGCACAGCGTAGATGAACACGAACTTCAGGTTGGCGTTGTAATCGATGCCAAGAAACTCATGGATCGGCACCCCACCGTCCTTGGCCCGGCGGCCAAATTCAAGGCCAAAGAAGGTCGGCGAAGGCGCCGGCATGCCGTTCGGGCCGCCGGTGAACGACAGCCAGTTGTTCAGCACCAGGCGGATGATCTCGCCAAAGCCCAGGGTCACGATCGCCAGGTAGTCACCGTGCATGCGTAACACCGGGAAGCCGAGTATGCACCCCGCCAGCGACGCCGCGATGGCCGCCAGCGGCAGCACGCTCCAGAAGCCCAGGCCCAGGTACTGGTAGCCCAGCGCCAGGCCATAGGCGCCGATGGCGTAGAACGCCACGTAACCCAGGTCGAGCAGGCCCGCCAGGCCGACCACGATGTTCAGGCCAAGGCCCAGCAGCACGTAGATCAGGCCGAGGATGACCACGGTCAGCAGGTACTTGTTAGCAAAGATTGGGAAGACGATGGCAATCACCACCAGCGCCGGGATGATGTAGCGCAGCCGCGACTTGTAGTCCGGCGCATTCACATGCACGCCCGAGCCGCCGTTGTCGAAGCCTTGGAGCATGCGCCGCCCGGCGCCTGTCTGCAGGTACAGGCTGAGCAGGAAGCGCCCGACCATTACCCCGCCAACCAGCCACGCCACGCGGCGGGGTTCGGCATTGAAGCTGTAGCCGTCGAGCACCACGCCGACGACCGGGCCAAAGACAATGAGCGCCAGCAGGCCGGCGACGATGGTCTCCAGCAGGCTGCGTTTGAGGTCGAAACCATGGGTTTCGGAAACAGGGGCAGTTTTGGCAGTGGACATGTTCACACCTTAGCCACGAGCGGGCGACCCAGCAGGCCTTGGGGACGGAAGATGAGGATCATCACCAGCAGCGAGAAGCTGAATACGTCCTTGTAGTCGGAGTTGATCAGGCCAGAGAACAGCGACTCGGAGATGCCGAGGATGATGCCGCCGAGCATGGCCCCCGGTAGCGAACCGATGCCGCCCAATACCGCCGCCGTGAACGCCTTGATGCCGATGATGAAGCCGGCATAGAAGTCGAAGGTGCCGTAGTTCATGGTGATCAGCACACCCGCCAGTGCGGCCATGACTGCACCGATGACGAATACGTAGGAAATCACCCGATCGGTGTTGATGCCCAGGATCGAAGCCATCTTGCGATCTTGCTGCGTGGCGCGGCACATGCGGCCGAGCTTGGTGTACTTGATCACATAGGTCAGCAGGCCCATGCCGACGAATGCGGCAATCAGGATGAAGATCTTGGTGTAGGTCAATTGCACGAAGCCGGTGCCGACTTCTACCCGCAAGGCACCTTCAAGCAGGGTTGGCACGCCTTGCTGGCGGGCGCCCTGGCTGATCTGTGCATAGTTTTGCAGGATCAGCGAGATGCCGATGGCACTGATCAGCGGTGCCAGACGGGTGGAGTTGCGCAGGGGTTTGTAGGCGATGCGTTCGATGGTGAAGCCATAGACGCCCGTGACGACGACGGTGAACAACAGCGTGCCCAGCATCAGAAGCGGGAACGATTCGACGCCGAAATAGGCCAGCAATGCCAGGCTGATCGCCGCGAGGTACGCGGAAATCATATACACCTCGCCGTGCGCGAAGTTGATCATGCCGATGATGCCATAGACCATTGTGTAGCCGATGGCGATCAGGCCATAGACCGACCCGAGGGTCAGGCCATTGACCAGTTGCTGCAGAAAAATACCATCCATAACGCAATCTCACCTGATTGAGATTGCACGAGCGCCTACCACGGCGGGCCCTGAATGCAGCGGCCCTCGCAGCGCAGAACTGTGCAGATCTACGGATAAAGACAGGTACCGCGGGGGCTGCAGCCCGGGGCAGTAAGCACCCGGGCCGGTAGCCGTTATTATTTTTGTTTTTCCAGCTGGTGGTATTTACCGTCTTTGTCCCACTGGTAGACCACGTAGTCGGAGACGGTCAGGTCGCCCTTGCTGTCCCATTTCTTCTCGCCCATGACGGTCTTGACCGGGTTGGCCTTGAGCCATTTGGCGGCGTCTTCGCCTTTGTTCGACTTGGCACCGTTGAACGCGGCGGCAAGCGCCTGCAGCGAGGCATAGGCGTACAGGGTGTAGCCTTCAGGCTCGGTACCGTTCTTGCGGAACTCTTCCACCACGGCCTTGCTGTCCGGCAGCAGGCGTGGGTCGGCGCCGAAGGTCATGTACACGCCATCGACGTACTGCGCGCCACCCGCCGTGGACACCAGTTCGTCGGTGACGATGCCGTCATCGGACATGAACTTGACGTCCTTCAGGCCTTGTTCACGCAGCTGGCGTACCAGTGGGCCGGCTTCCGGGTGCAGGCCACCGAAATAGACCACGTCGGCGCCGGTGGAGCGGATCTTGGTGACCACGGCGCTGAAGTCTTTCTCGCCGCGGGTCAGGCCTTCGTACAGCACAGGCTTCACGCCACGCTTCTCGAGCTGCGCCTTGGTGGCATCGGCCAGGCCTTGGCCGTAGGTGTCCTTGTCGTGCAGTACGGCCACCTTCTTGCCTTTGAGCACATCGACGATGTAGTCACCGGCAACGATGCCCTGCTGGTCGTCACGGCCACACATGCGGAACATCGCGGAAAGGCCGCGCTCGGTCACCTGCGGGTTGGTCGAGCCTGGGGTGATGGCGATCACACCGGCTTCGTCGTACACCTCGGAAGCAGGGATGGTGTTGGAGGAGCAGAAGTGGCCGACCACCCCTGCCACTTTGTCCTGGTCGACCAGGCGGTTGGCCACGGCCACGGCTTGCTTCGGTTCGCAGGCGTCATCCCCTTTCACCAGGACGATCTTCTCGCCGTTGACCCCACCTTCGGCGTTGATCTTGTCGGCTGCCGCCTGGGCACCTTTCATGTACTGCTCGCCAAACGCTGCGTTGGCACCGGTCATCGGGCCTGCGACGCCGATCTTGATGTCGGCCTGAACATACGAAGAAATACCCAGTGCCGTAGCGACGGCCAGAGCCAGGAAACCTTTCTTGTAAAACGTCTGCGACATGAGGTGGTGCTCCTAGAGTTTTTTTTGGTTGGCACTACAACTTCTCAACCCTGTGCTCAGAGCAAGGGCCGTGCCATTGGTTTTGTATTCCGGGAAATCACACAGCAAGGGTGGCTGGCAGGCGACCGACGGCCTTTTCTTTATTGAGCGTGCAACCGTCTGCCGCGCGGCAGGCGCCACCACACGTACAGACAAGGAGCAACCGTGGAGTGCCATCATTGCAACCCTGGCAAGTGTTTACGTGCAACCGCCCTGTAACAGCCGACGTCACCGAAGTGCACACCGCTGGTGCGCGACTGCTACAGGCAGCACCGTTTCAAGGCTAGCGGGCGCACGGAAAAACACCTCTGTTTTGGCCGTTATGCCGGCTAGATGGGAGCGGCTTGCCCGCGAATGGGCCGCAGCCGAAACATGAAAATGCAAAAGGCTGGCACAATGGCCGCCATTCGCCGCTTCCGGAGCCACCCTTGATGAGCGAGAGCGCATTCGCCGAGCGCATCGTGCACAACCTGCTCGACACCGACTTCTACAAACTCACCATGATGCAGGGTGTGCTGCACAACTACCCGGACGCCGACGTGGAATGGGAGTTTCGCTGCCGCAACGGCGAAGACCTGCGCCCCTACCTCGGCGAGATCCGCAACCAGCTCGAACTGTTAAGCGACCTGACCCTGGATGAAGGCCAACTGGGCTTTCTGGAACGTATCAGCTTTCTCAAGCCAGACTTCCTGCGGTTTCTGCGCCTGTTCCGCTTCAACCTGCGCTACGTGCGCATCGGCATCGAAAACGATCAACTGTTTCTACGCCTGCGTGGTCCCTGGCTGCACGTGATCCTGTTTGAAGTGCCCTTGTTGGCCATCATCAGCGAAGTGCGCAACCGCCACCTGCACCCACACATGCGCTTGGCCGAAGCCCGCGACCAGCTGTACCGCAAGTTCGACTGGCTGCGCGCGCACGCCAGTGACGACGAGCTGGCCGACCTGCAGGTGGCCGATTTCGGCACCCGCCGGCGGTTTTCCAGCCGTGTTCAGGAAGAGGTGGTACGGGTGCTGCGTGATGACTTCCCGGCCCGTTTCGTGGGCACCAGCAACGTCGACCTGGCATGGAAACTGGATATCAAGCCGCTGGGCACCATGGCCCACGAATGGATCATGGCTCACCAACAGCTCGGCCCGCGCTTGATCGACAGCCAGAGCGCCGCACTGGACTGCTGGGTACGCGAGTACCGCGGCCTGCTGGGCATCGCCCTGACCGACTGCATCACCATGGACGCCTTCCTCGGCGATTTCGATTTGTACTTCGCCAAGCTGTTCGACGGCCTGCGCCACGATTCGGGCGAGCCAGTGGCCTGGGCGGAAAAAGCCATCGTCCATTACCAGAAGCTGGGTATCGACCCGATGACCAAGACCCTGGTGTTTTCCGACGGCCTCAACCTGACCCGTTCGCTGGAAATCTTCCGTGCCCTGCGCGGCCGCATCAACGTCAGTTTCGGCATCGGCACCAACCTGACCTGCGACATACCGGGTGTGGCGCCGATGAACATCGTGCTTAAAATGACCGACTGCAATGGCTCGCCGGTGGCGAAAATCTCTGACGAGGCGGCCAAGACCCAGTGCCGCGACGAGAACTTCGTTGCCTACATGCGCCACGTTTTCAAAATCCCCAGCAAGGAGTAACCCATGCAAGCCGTTCAGCGAGAGATTGCCCAAGCGCTCAAGGTGCAGCCACCGTTCGCCGATGCCGCCGCGCTCGACAACGAAGTGGCTCGGCGCGTGGCGTTCATCAAGGAGTGCCTGGCCAATGCCCGGCTCAAGACGCTGGTATTGGGCATCAGTGGCGGTGTCGACTCACTGACCGCTGCCCTGCTTGCCCAGCGCGCGATCAACGAGCTGCGTGCCGAAACCGGCGATAAGGCCTACACCTTCATTGCCGTGCGCTTGCCCTATCAGGTGCAGCATGACGAGCATGACGCCCAGGCGTGCCTTGACGTGATCAAGGCCGATGAGGTGCACACCGTCGACATTGCCCCGGCAGTAAAGGCGTTGGCAGCTGAGGTGGTGGAACTGAAAAACGGCTCGCCGACGCTGGTGGACTTCGTTGTCGGCAACGTCAAGGCGCGTACCCGCATGGTCGCCCAATACACCATCGCCGGCGCCCGTGCAGGCCTGGTGATCGGCACTGACCATGCCGCCGAAGCGGTAATGGGCTTCTTTACCAAGTTTGGTGATGGTGCCTGCGACCTGGCCCCGCTGAGCGGGCTGGTGAAAAACCAGGTACGGGCCATTGCGCGCCGCTTTGGTGCGCCGGAATCGCTGGTGGAGAAGGTGCCGACAGCAGACCTGGAAGACCTTGAGCCGGGCAAGCCGGACGAGGCGTCACATGGCGTGACGTATCAGCAGATCGATGCGTTCCTGCAGGGGCAGCCGGTTGATCAGGCAGCGTTCGATATAATCGTAGCGACCTACCGCAAGACCCAGCACAAGCGCGAACTGCCGTTCGCGCCTTGAGGGCCTGGGGCCGCTTTGCGCCCCATTCGCAGCGCAAGGCTGCTCCTACAAGCGAATGCAATCGCTTGTAGGAGCAGCTTTGCGCTGCGAATGGAGGGCAAAGCCCTCCCCTAACTCAATTACTTGACGACAACCTTGCCCTTCATCATCGAGATGTGGCCCGGGAAGGTGCAGAAGAAGCTGTAGTCGCCACCGGCTTCCAGCTTGGACGTGTCGAACTTCACTTCGGTTTCTTTCTCAGGCGCACCGATCATCGCGGTGTGGGCGATGATGTTGGCGTTGTCTTCTTTCAGGTAGCCCTTCTCGATGCCCTGGCTCATGCCTTCGGTGGCAATCGCCTGCATGTCAGCAGTCTTGCTGATCACCAGGTTATGGCCCATGACGTTCTTCGGCAGGTTGCCGGAGTGGGTCAGTTTGACGGTGAACTCCTTGCAGCTCTTGTCGACGGTGAATTCCTTGGTGGTATAGGACATCTGGTCCGTCGATTCGACAGTCACCGAGCATTCGGCTGCGAAGACAGAGGCGCTGGCGAGGGTCAGCAGGGATACCGCTACAGCTTTCGCAAACATCATGAATCTCCTTGGCAGGGTTTTATCAATTGCGAGACTGCCTGAAACCGTTCAGCCCCTTTCTGATATGGGTCAAGGGGGTGTCAAGTGGCCAGCCAGTAGAATTGTTCAATGGATTGTATACAACCAATCTAAGGGCACATCATGCCCTTTTATTGGAGGATGGGACAACCTCTCATTTAGGAGCAATACCAAATGCGCATTTCCAGCTTCATGAACAGCCTGCTTGCCGCCTATGCCCAGGGTGCCACGGGTGCTGTCTGCGAATTCTCCCGGCCGGAATGACACCGGCCTTGGAACTGCCAGGCATGCGCCGTACCCTGTCATTCTGAGTGATTGGAGATGAGCAATGCTTGTACGTTCCGTGTGTGTCTTCTGCGGCGCCAGCATCGGCGCCAACCCTGCTTACCGTGAAGCGGCCGTCGCCCTTGGCCAGGCCATTGCCCGGCGCGGTCTGACCCTGGTTTATGGTGGCGGCGCTGTGGGCTTGATGGGCGTCGTGGCCGACGCTGCCATGGCTGCGGGAGGCGAAGTGGTCGGGATCATCCCGCAAAGCCTGCTGGACGCCGAGGTGGGCCACAAGGGCCTGAGCCGCCTGGAGGTGG
Organism: Pseudomonas sp. B21-031; assembly: GCF_024748985.1. Taxonomy (NCBI): domain Bacteria; kingdom Pseudomonadati; phylum Pseudomonadota; class Gammaproteobacteria; order Pseudomonadales; family Pseudomonadaceae; genus Pseudomonas; species Pseudomonas sp. B21-031. Next base: position 5,362,357 of record NZ_CP087181.1, read on the forward strand.
TCGATGGCATGCACGCGCGCAAGGCGCGCATGGCCGAACTCAGCGATGCCTTCATCGCGCTGCCGGGTGGGCTGGGTACGCTGGAGGAGTTGTTCGAGGTGTGGACGTGGGGGCAACTGGGCTATCACGCCAAGCCGCTGGGCCTGCTCGATGTGAATGGCTTTTATGAAAAGCTGGGCGGGTTCCTTGACCATATCGTCGAGGAAGGTTTCGTGCGGCCGCAGCATCGGGCGATGTTGCTGCTGGGGCAGCAGGCGGATGCATTGCTGGATGGGATGAATGAATTCGTCGCGCCGGTGGCGCCGAAGTGGGTCGACAAGCAGCCGGATTGAACTGAAAGGGGCTGCTTTGCAGCCCATCGCAGGCAAGCCAGCTCCTACAGATACAATGCAGCATTCAAGGCCTGCGCTGTACCTGTAGGAGCTGGCTTGCCTGCGATGGGCCGCAACGCGGCCCCCTTCAAGCCTCAGCGCGGAATAACGGGCTGACGCGGCTTCTTACCCTTGCCGCCACCCTTGGCCGCTTCCTTGCGCTCCTTGGCCGCCTGCTGGTTGCGGGCAAATGCCTCGGCCTTGGCCTTCTCACGCTTGTCCCACGGCTTGCTGCCATCGCTGCCACGCGGTGGCAGGCCGGTGTGCTGGGTCAGGATCTTCTGCTCCTTGCCCACCTTGTGGCTGCCAGCCGGCGTCGAGTTCTTGCGGCGGGCGCTCTGGTAGCTGTCGGACTGCGGCTGGTGCAGCGGAATCAGCTGGTGCTTGCCTGGCCCGATCAAATCGGCACGGCCCATGCGCTCCAGCGCCTCACGCAGCATCGGCCAGCCCTTCGGATCGTGATAGCGCAAGAACGCCTTGTGCAGACGGCGCTGCTCCTCGCTCTTGACGATCTCCACGCCTTCGCTCTTGTAGGTCACCTTGCGCAGCGGGTTCTTGCCCGAGTGGTACATGGCCGTGGCCGACGCCATGGGCGACGGGTAGAAGGCCTGCACCTGGTCGGCGCGGAAGCCGTTGCCCTTGAGCCACAGGGCCAGGTTCATCATGTCTTCGTCGGTGGTGCCTGGGTGGGCAGCGATGAAGTACGGGATCAGGTACTGCTCCTTGCCCGCCTCTTTCGAGAACTTCTCGAACATGCGCTTGAAGCGGTCATAGGTGCCGATGCCCGGCTTCATCATCTTGTCCAGCGGGCCACGCTCGGTGTGCTCCGGGGCAATCTTCAGGTAGCCGCCCACGTGGTGGGTGACCAGCTCCTTGACGTACTCCGGCGACTCGACCGCCAGGTCGTAACGCAGGCCCGAGGCGATCAGGATCTTCTTCACACCCGGCAAGGCACGCGCCTTGCGGTACAGCTCGATCAACGAGCTGTGGTCGGTGTTGAGGTTTTCACAGATACCCGGGAACACGCACGACGGCTTGCGGCAGTGCTTCTCGATCTCGTGGCTCTTGCAGGCGATGCGGTACATGTTGGCGGTCGGGCCGCCAAGGTCGGAAACCACGCCGGTGAAGCCCGGCACCTTGTCACGCATCTCCTCGATCTCGTGCAGGATCGATTCGTGGGAGCGGTTCTGGATGATCCGCCCTTCGTGCTCGGTGATCGAGCAGAAGGTGCAGCCACCGAAGCAGCCACGCATGATGTTCACCGAGAAGCGGATCATCTCGTACGCCGGGATGCGCTCTTTGCCATAGGCCGGGTGCGGAATACGTGCGTAAGGCATGCCAAACACGTAGTCCATCTCTTCGGTAGTCATGGGGATGGGTGGCGGGTTGAACCACACGTCCACTTCGCCATGCTTCTGCACCAGGGCGCGGGCGTTGCCTGGGTTGGTTTCCAAGTGCAGCACGCGGTTGGCGTGGGCATACAGCACGGGGTCGTTACGCACCTTCTCGAACGACGGCAGGCGGATCACCGACTTGTCGCGGGTCATGCCCGGGCTGTCGAGAATCTGCACCACCTTGGCTTCGTTCGGGTCTTCCACGTCACCTTTGGCTTGCTCGATGGCACACGCCTGGGTGTCTTGGGTGTTGACGTAGGGGTTGATGATCTTGTCGACGCGGCCAGGGCGGTCGATGCGGGTGGAGTCGATCTCGAACCAGCCCTGCGGCGTGTCACGGCGCACGAACGCGGTGCCGCGCACGTCGGTGATGTGTTCGATGCTCTCACCCTGGGACAGGCGCTGGGCGACTTCGACAATGGCCCGCTCGGCGTTGCCGTACAGCAGGATGTCGGCGCTGGCGTCGATCAGGATCGAATGGCGGACCTTGTCCTGCCAGTAATCATAATGGGCGATGCGGCGCAGCGAGGCCTCGATGCCACCGAGCACGATCGGCACGTGCTTGTAGGCTTCCTTGCAACGCTGGCTGTACACCAGGCTGGCGCGGTCCGGGCGCTTGCCGGCCATGCCGCCTGGGGTGTAGGCGTCGTCGGAACGGATCTTCTTGTCCGCGGTGTAGCGGTTGATCATCGAGTCCATGTTGCCGGCCGCGACGCCGAAGAACAGGTTCGGCTCGCCCAGCTTCATGAAGTCGTCTTTGGACTGCCAGTTTGGCTGGGCGATGATGCCCACGCGGAAGCCCTGGGCTTCCAGCAGACGGCCGATGATGGCCATGCCGAACGACGCGTGGTCGACGTAGGCGTCCCCGGTCACGATGATGATGTCGCAGGAATCCCAGCCGAGCTGATCCATCTCCTCCCTGCTCATGGGCAGGAACGGTGCTGGCCCGAAGCATTCGGCCCAGTACTTGGGATAGTCGTAGAGTGGTTTGGCTGCTTGCATGTCAGTGACCGGTTCTGGTGTTCAGGGAAATCGCGGGCGCGGAATATAGCACAAATTTTGATCAAATCCGACGGCAGAGGTCGGATTCATCTGCAATACGCAAACCCTGCGCTTATTCGTCGTCGTCGAAGTTGTACATGCCCGGCGCGAGGTTCTCGAAGCGGGTGTACTTGCCGATGAAGGCCAGGCGGATGAAGCCGATGGGGCCGTTACGCTGTTTACCGATGATGATCTCGGCAATGCCCTTGTGCTCGGTTTCCGGGTGATACACCTCGTCGCGGTAGACGAACATGATCACGTCGGCGTCCTGCTCGATTGCACCCGATTCACGCAAGTCGGAGTTCACCGGGCGCTTGTTCGGCCGCTGTTCCAGGGAGCGGTTCAGCTGCGACAGGGCGATCACCGGGCAGTTGAATTCCTTGGCCAGGGCCTTGAGCGAGCGGGAGATCTCGGAAATCTCGTTGGTCCGGTTGTCGCCGGCAGAACCCGGGATCTGCATCAGCTGCAGGTAGTCGACCATGATCATGCCAATTTCACCGTGCTCACGCGCCAGGCGGCGGGTACGCGCACGCATTTCCGATGGGCTGATGCCGGCGGTATCGTCGATGAACAGCTTGCGGTCGTTGAGCAGGTTGACCGCCGAGGTCAGGCGCGGCCAGTCGTCGTCGTCCAGCTGGCCGGAACGGACCTTGGTCTGGTCGATGCGCCCGAGGGACGAGAGCATACGCATGATCAGCGATTCGCCTGGCATCTCGAGGGAGAACACCAGCACCGCCTTGTCGCTGCGCAGCACGGCGTTTTCCACCAGGTTCATGGCGAAGGTGGTCTTACCCATCGATGGACGGCCGGCGACGATGATCAGGTCGGCTGCCTGCAAGCCACTGGTCTTCTCGTCCAGGTCGGTATACCCGGTGGAGATACCCGTGATATCGCTGTCGGAGTTGAACAGCGTGTCGATCCGGTCGATGGCCTTGGTCAACAGCTCGTTGACCCCTACCGGGCCACCGGTCTTCGGCCGGGCCTCGGCGATCTGGAAGATCTGCCGCTCGGCGTCGTCGAGGATCTCTTCGGCGTTGCGCCCTTGCGGGTTGAACGCGTTGTCGGCGATGTCGGTGCTGATGCTGATCAGCTGACGCAACGTGGCCCGCTCGCGAATGATCGCGGCGTAGGCCTTGATGTTGGCCACCGACGGGGTGTTCTTGGCCAGCTCCGCCAGGTAGGCCAGGCCGCCGACTTGCGACGACACGCCCTCCTTGTCCAACTGCTCGTGCAACGTGACCACATCGAACGGATGGTTCAGGTCGACCAGCTTGTGGATGGCGCGGAAGATCAGGCGGTGGTCATGCCGATAGAAATCGCCATCCGACACCTGATCCAGTACCCGCTCCCAGGCGTTGTTGTCCAGCATCAGGCCACCGAGCACAGCCTGTTCGGCCTCGATGGAATGCGGCGGCACCTTCAGGGATGCGGTTTGCAGGTCAAGCTGTTCGGAGGTGGTGATCTCGTTCATGGCCACGAATAAATTCTGGGGGACGAAAAAGACAAAGGGCACGGCCTGTGAAAGACAGGACCGTGCCCGATGTTAACCGGCTGGGCCGCGTGCGGCCAGCCAGTCAGCGCAGCTTAGGCAGCTACGACGACCACACGTACGGTGGCTTCAACGTCGCTGTGCAGGTGCACGGCTACGTCGTATTCGCCAACCTGACGGATGGTGCCGTTCGGCAGACGAACTTCAGCTTTGGCCACTTCAACGCCGGAGGCGGTCAGGGCGTCAGCGATGTCGTGGGTGCCGATCGAACCGAACAGCTTGCCTTCGTCGCCAGCGGTGGCAGTGATGGTCACTTCCAGCTCGGCCAGTTGGGCAGCGCGGCTTTCAGCCGACGATTTACGGTCAGCAGCTGCTTTTTCCAGCTCGGCGCGACGCTCTTCGAACGCAGCCAGGTTGGCGGCGTTGGCAACGGTGGCCTTGCCGAATGGCAGCAGGAAGTTACGGCCGTAACCAGCCTTAACTTTTACTTTGTCGCCCAGGTTGCCCAGGTTAGCGACTTTTTCCAGCAGGATCAGTTCCATTTGGTAAAACCTCTTAACTTTTAACCTTCACCGTTCGCGGAGTCATTCCCCTCAGGGGACTTGCGACCGCGAAAATCAATCAGGCTGTCGACAATGGCCAAAACCACGAGCAACGGATAAATCAGCTGCATGATCAGCGGCAGCGTCACGTACATGCCCACCAGCCAGAAACCGGCCAATCGGCCCTGTGCCACCAGCCCATGCATCAAGGCGATGCCGGCCAGGACGAGCACCAGGCTGGACGCAGAGGCCAGGACGATGAACTGCGGCCCGATGAACGGACCCAGCACCATCATGGCCACCAAAGCCAGCATGGTTACCCGCGGCAACTTCAAGGCGCGAAACTCGCGACCGAAGCCTCCAGGGTTGTACAACGCAGCCTGCCAATAACGCGCCAGCATCAAAGCCAGCACGCTGAACAGCTGCAGCATCACCGCCGTTGAAGCGACCAGCACAGGGCCGATCAGCTCACCGGGGATCACCGGCTTGCCTTCGATTTGTGGCAGGGCTTGTACAAGCGCCTTGGCCAACACCTCGAAGGTTTCACGCAGTACCGTGTCCAGGATGAGGCTGTAAACCAGCCCCAACACAACACTGAACATCAACACCCGGCTCCAGGAATGCCCGGCACGCAACAAGGCGGCCAGCCCCAGCGTCCCCAACAGCACCAGCAAGGTACTGGGGTCGCCAAAGGCCCAGATGGCCACCGCGGGCAAAAGCCCAAACGCGATGACCGTTGAAGCATCCTTGAACCCGCGCCGCAGAAGCACGAGGCTTCCGGCAGCGGCACTCAACCAGAACAACAGCGGTAACACTGCACTGATGACCACCACCAGGGTGGCCTGCACACGACCGCGCATGATGAAATCAGCTAACGCTCGCATGCTTATCCCTTACTGCTTGTCGACGACCCGGTCTCAGCGGCCGTGGCTGTCGGTGTAGGGCAGCAGGGCCAGGAAGCGGGCGCGCTTGATAGCGGTAGCCAGCTGACGCTGATAACGAGCTTTGGTACCGGTGATACGGCTTGGAACGATCTTGCCGGTTTCGGATACGTAAGCTTTCAGGGTGTTGAGATCTTTGAAGTCGATCTCTTTCACGTCTTCAGCAGTGAAGCGGCAGAATTTACGACGACGGAAGAAACGTGCCATGTAATAGGCTCCTCAAAAGGTCCGTGGATTACTCGTCAGCGTTATCGCTGGAGTCGCTGTCATTGCTGTCATCGCCTTCGGCGGAGTCAGCATGCTCAGGACGCTCACGACGCTCACGGCGCTCGCTGCGGTTCTCTTCTGCCTTCAGCATCTCGGACTGACCGGTTACGGCTTCGTCGCGACGGATGACCAGGTTACGGATCACGGCATCGTTGTAGCGGAAGTTGTCTTCCAGCTCGGCCAGGGCCTTGCCGGTGCACTCAACGTTCAGCATCACGTAGTGAGCCTTGTGAACATTGTTGATTGCGTAGGCCAGTTGACGACGGCCCCAGTCTTCCAGGCGGTGGATTTTGCCACCATCTTCTTCGATCAGCTTGGTGTAACGCTCAACCATGCCGCCGACTTGCTCGCTCTGGTCCGGGTGAACCAGAAAGATGATTTCGTAATGACGCATGAATGCTCCTTACGGGTTAGTAGTCTGCCAGAACGCTGGTCAGACAAGGAGTGAATGACACTGTATGTCTTGCCATGGAGGGGAGGCACATGAGCGCCTGCCAGCTCGGCAAGGGGCGCAATTGTAGAGAAGGCGGGGCGGACAAGCAAGGTAATTGGCGATTATTTGAACAGCCAGAAACACATTAGCCTGCACTGTCCGCTTCGCGGGTAAACCCGCTCCTACAGGGATCTCACCGGACCCTGTGGGAGCGGGCTTGCCCGCAAAGAGGCCCGCGCAGGTATGAATCAGCGCTTGGCTTGACGCTGGCGCACTGCCTCGAACAAGCAAACACCGGTCGCCACCGAAACGTTCAGGCTGCTGACGCTACCGCCCATCGGCAACTTGACCAGGAAATCGCAATGCTCCCGGGTCAGGCGGCGCATGCCCTTGCCTTCTGCCCCCATGATCATCACCAGCGGCCCGGTCAGGTCCTGCTGGTAGATCTCCTGCTCGGCCTCACCGGCCGTGCCGACCACCCACAGGCCACGCTGCTGAAGCTTTTCAAGCGTGCGCGCCAGGTTGGTCACGGCCACCAACGGAATCACTTCCGCAGCGCCGCAGGCCACCTTGCGCACCACCGGCGTCAGGGTCGCGGACTTGTCCTTGGGCACCACCACCGCCGTGGCACCGGCGGCATCGGCGGTGCGCAGGCAGGCGCCGAGGTTGTGCGGGTCGGTGACGCCGTCCAGGACCAGGATCAGCGGTGGCGTTTCGGTGCGCTCGAGCAACTCCTCGAGCATCAACTCACCCCACACCTGGCTCGGGCTGACCTCGGCGACCACACCCTGGTGCACACCTTCGACCCAGGCATCCAGTTCGCGGCGCTCGGCCTGGCCGACCGCTACGCGGTTTTCTGCGGCCAGCTCCAGCAGCTTCTGCAGGCGCGGTTCGCTGCGCCCTTCCGACAGCCAGACCTGCTTGACCCGCTTGGGGTGGTGCTGCAACAACGCCTGCACGGCGTGTACGCCGTAGATCTTTTCCAGCTGACTCATGACTTGCTCTTGCTCTTGCGGGGCGCACCGGACTTCGGCGGGCCTTTGCGATGCTTGGTCGGCTTGCCGGATGGCTTGCCACCCTTCTCCGACTTGCTGCCGGCACTGCTGCGAGCGTCGGTCATCAACGCCTTCTTCATCTCGCGGCTCTTGCGCACTTCAGCGTTGCGCTGCACGGCATCTTTAGGGAAGTAAGCCTCGGACGCCTCGCTCTTGCGGCTGCGCGGCTTGGGCGTGGCTTTCGCCTCGGTGGCCGGTTGCGGCTGCTCGGGCTTGCCGTCTGCGGACGCTGCGGCGCCACGCTGCTTGCGACCGATCGGCCCGCTGAGGGTCTTCTCGGAGACTTCGAAGTCGATCTTGCGCTCGTCCAGGTCGACGCGCATAACCTTGACTTCGATCGTGTCGCCCAGGCGGAAGCTACGCCCGGTACGCTCGCCGGACAGGCGATGATGAACCGGGTCGAAGTGGTAGTAGTCGCCCGGCAGCGCACTGACGTGCACCAGGCCTTCTACGTAGATGTCCGTCAGCTCGACGAACAAGCCGAAACCGGTCACCGCGGTAATCACACCCGGGAAGGTCTCGCCTACGCGGTCCTTCATGAACTCGCACTTGAGCCAGTTGACCACATCGCGCGTTGCCTCGTCGGCACGGCGTTCGGTCATCGAGCACTGCTCGCCGAGCTGCTCGAGGGTGTTCTCGTCGTACGGGTAGATGCGCGCCTTGGGAATGCTCATGGCGCCAGCACGCTTGACGTGCGGGGTATCCACCTTGGAGCGGATGATGCTGCGGATGGCACGGTGCACCAGCAGGTCCGGGTAACGACGAATCGGCGAGGTGAAGTGGGTGTAAGCCTCGTAATTCAGGCCGAAGTGGCCGTTGTTGTCGGTGCTGTACACCGCCTGGCTCAGCGAGCGCAGCATCACGGTCTGGATCAGGTGGAAGTCTGGGCGCTCGGAAATGCTCGCCAGCAGGGCCTGGTAGTCCTTCGGCGACGGGTCCTTGCCCTTGTGCAGCGACAAGCCCAGTTCACCGAGAAAGGCGCGCAGTTTTTCCAGGCGCTCCGGCGGCGGGCCATCGTGCACGCGGTACAGCGCCGGCACGCCGTGCTTCTGCAGGAACTCGGCGGTGGCCACGTTGGCCGCCAGCATGCATTCCTCGATCAGCTTGTGGGCATCGTTGCGCACGGTCGGGCGGATCTCGGCGATCTTGCGTTGGTCGCCAAAGATGATGCGGGTTTCTTGGGTCTCGAAGTCGATCGCGCCGCGGGTGTGGCGCGCGTCCAGCAGCACCTTGTAGAGCGCGTAGAGGCTCTTCAGGTCCGGCAGGACTTCCTTGTACTCCTCGCGCAGCGCCTTCCCTTCACGGGTGCGGGCATGCTCGAGCATGCTGCTGACTTTGTTGTAGGTCAGGCGGGCATGGGAGTGGATCACGCCTTCGTAGAACTGGTAGTCGACCATCTGGCCGGCTTTGTTGATGGTCATTTCGCAGACCATGGCCAGGCGATCGACGTGCGGGTTCAGCGAGCACAGGCCGTTGGACAGCTCTTCGGGGAGCATCGGCACCACGCGCTCGGGGAAGTACACCGAGTTGCCACGCTGCTGGGCCTCGACGTCCAGGGCAGAACCCAGGCGCACGTAGCTGGAAACGTCGGCAATCGCCACGTACAGGCGCCAGCCACCGGAGAACAGGCGCAGCTTGCCCAGCGGCTCGCAATACACCGCATCGTCGAAGTCACGGGCATCTTCGCCGTCGATGGTGACGAAAGGCAGGTGGCGCAGGTCAATGCGCTTTTCCTTGTCCTTCTCTTCCACTTCGGAGCGGAACTTGCGCGCCTCCTTGACCACGTCATCGGGCCAGACGTGCGGAATGTCGTAGCTGCGCAGGGCAACGTCGATTTCCATGCCCGGCGCCATGTAGTTGCCGATCACTTCGATCACATCGCCTTGCGGCTGGAAGCGCGGGGTGGGCCAGTGCGTGATCTTGATCTCGACGAACTGGCCGATCTTGGCGCCGCCATTGCGACCGGCGGTCACCAGCACTTCCTGCTGGATCTTCGGGTTGTCCGGCGTCACGTAGCCGATACCGCCCTCTTCGAAGTAACGCCCGACCACGCTTTCATGCGCGCGGGAGATGACTTCTACCAATACACCTTCACGGCGGCCACGGCGGTCGGTGCCGGACACACGCGCCAGGGCGCGGTCGCCATCGAATACCAGGCGCATCTGCGAAGGGCTGAGGAACAGGTCGTCGCTCTTGTCATCAGGGATGAGGAAGCCAAAACCGTCGCGGTGGCCGGAAATGCGGCCACAGATAAGGTCCAGCTTATCTACCGGGGCATAGGTGCCACGCCGGGTATAGATAAGCTGGCCGTCGCGCTCCATGGCACGCAGGCGGCGGCGCAGGGCTTCAATCTGGTCTTCCTCGTACAGACCGAATTCTGCCGCCAGCTCCTCGCGGGCGGCCGGCTCGCCACGATCGGCAAGACGCTGGAGGATCAGCTCACGGCTGGGGATAGGGTTGTCGTATTTTTCCGCTTCGCGAGCGGCCTCGGGATCGAGGGATTGCCAATCGGCCATCAGAAGGGGTTCACCTTGGGGTATATAGATAGGAATTCTGGCATAGGCGTATTGAAACCGGAAATGACAGCCTTGGACAGCCCCCCGGCGATGAGCCGAGGAAGGTGTAATAGGGCTGAAGAATCAACAAGTTGAAAAATTTGAAATTTTTTTTGATCAGGGGGTTTACAGCCCTCAGGACCGTCCGTATAGTGCGCACCACAACGACGGACAGACGACGTTGTAGTTGAGATGAAACGCGATGTAAAGCATCATGTGACCTCGACGAAATGTGTGCCCAGGTGGCGGAATTGGTAGACGCGCTGGTTTCAGGTATCAGTGACTTAACGGTCGTGGAAGTTCGAGTCTTCTCCTGGGCACCAAGTATTATCAAGTAATAGATGACCAAGGATCTATTACTACTGTGTGAAAGCGAACGATAGTCGCCTTCACCAGCTGATGTAAAGCTTTGCCCAGGTGGCGGAATTGGTAGACGCGCTGGTTTCAGGTATCAGTGACTTAACGGTCGTGGAAGTTCGAGTCTTCTCCTGGGCACCATATAAAAACCCACTAGCTTGCTAGTGGGTTTTTTCTTGCCTGCGTTTTTTGCTCCACCCGCTACGCCCTCCCCTCCGGCCAAAAAATTCAGCTGCTCGACGATCGTCTGCCCATGAATTTCTTGTCACACGGCCACTTGAGAAACGATTTCGTTTACCATTGTTTCCAAATATGTAGCCGTAAGCGAGGAAGTACCCGCATGACGATCCGTCCGCAACCGCTGATGCGCACCCTGGCCGCCGCTGTATTGAGCCTGGTGATCGGCGCCCCGGCCGCCATGGCAGACGCCCCGGTCACACTGACCATGTACAACGGCCAGCACAAGGAAATCGGCGAGGCCATCGCCAAGGCCTATGAGGCCAAGACCGGCATTCACATCAATATCCGCAAGGGCAGCAGCAACCAGCTGGCCAGCCAGATCATCGAAGAAGGCGAGCGCTCGCCGGCCGACATCATCTATACCGAAGAGTCGCCACCCCTGAACAACCTGGGCGAGCTGGGCCTACTGGCGAAAATCGACGACGCCACCCTGAACATGCTGCCCAAAGAATACGTAGCCGCCAACGGCACGTGGATGGGCGTCACCGCGCGTACCCGCGTGGTGGTGTTCAACCCGAAAAAGATCGATGAGAAAGACTTGCCGCAATCGGTCATGGACTTCGCCGACCCTGAATGGGATGGCCGTGTCGGTTTCGTGCCGACCAGTGGCGCCTTCCAAGAACAGGCTGTAGCCATCCTCAAGATGCACGGGCGTGATGCGGCCGAAGAGTGGCTGACCGGCCTTAAGGCCTTCGGCAAGACCTACACCAACAACATGGTCGCCCTGAAGGCTGTTGAAAAAGGCGAAGTCGCCGCCGTACTGGTGAACAACTACTACTGGTATGCCCTGGAGCGTGAGCGCGGCAAGCTGGATTCCAAGCTGTATTACCTGGCCGACGGCGATGCAGGTGGCCTGGTAACCATCTCCGGCGCCGCCGCGGTCAAGGCCAGCAAGCACCCGAAAGAAGCCCAGGCCCTGCTCAACTGGATGGCCAGCGAAGAAGGCCAGCGTGTGATCACCCAGACCACTGCCGAGTATCCGCTGCACAAGGGCATGGTTTCTGACCGTGGCCTGAAGCCCTTTGAAGACCTGCGCCCACCGAAGATCTCCCCGGCCGACCTTGGCAATGCCGAAGAAGCCCTGGAACTTGAACGTGAGGTCGGTCTGCTCTGATGACTGCCGCCCTGTCCGAGCCGGCGCCGGTACGTTTCGTGCCGCGCCGCAAGCGCCCCTCGATCTGGGTGGTGCTGCCTGTGCTGTTCCTGGTGGCAATGAGTTTGCTGCCACTGGCGTATGTCGCCCTCAAAGCCTGGGAAGCAGGCTGGCGAGAAGCCCTGCACCTGCTGTGGCGCCCGTTCGTCTGGGGCCTGATGCGCAACACCTTGATGCTGATGTTCGGGGTGACGCTGGTGTGCATGGTGGTCGGCCTGGCCCTGGCCTGGCTGCTCGAACGCAGCAACCTGGCGGGGCGTCGCCTGTGGGGCGTGGTGCTGTGCCTGCCGTTTGCAGTGCCATCATTCGTCAGCAGCTTCACCTGGGTGTCGCTGAGCTCGGACTTCGAAGGCCTTGGCGGGGCCATTCTGGTCATGGCCTTGTCCAAGTATCCGCTGGTGTTCCTGCCGGTGGCAGCCACCCTGCGCAACGTCGACACCTCGCTTGAAGAGTCGGCGCGTACGCTGGGGTGCAGCCGTTGGGGCGTGTTCATCAAGGTGACCTTGCCGTTGCTGTGGCCCTCGATGCTGGGCGGCGCCCTGCTGATTGCCCTGCACATGCTGGTGGAATTTGGCGCACTGTCGATCCTCGGCCTGCAGACCTTCACCACGGCGATCTACCAGCAGTTCGAACTGGAATTCAGCAACGCCAACGCGGCGATGCTTTCGGCCGTGCTGCTGGCGCTGTGCATGATCATGTTGTGGCTGGAACTGCGCGTGCGTGGCAAGGCCCGCCACGTTCGTATCGGCCAAGGCGTTGCGCGCCGCGCACAGCCTGTGCACCTGCGCGGCTGGGCGCCCTTGGCGCAGCTGTTCTGCGTAGGCCTGGCGGTGCTGGGCAGCGGCATTCCGCTGGCCATGCTCGGTTATTGGCTGAGTGTTGGCTCGTCGGCGGCGTTCCCGGTCGCCGAAATCTCCAAGGCACTGCTCACGTCGTTGTCGGTGTCGCTTGGCGGCGCAGGGTTCTGTGTGTTGCTGGCATTGCCGATCAGCTTCCTGGTGGTGCGCTACAAGGGCCGCCTGGCGATCTGGGCTGAGCGCCTGCCGTACCTGCTGCATGCCCTGCCGGGCCTGGTGATCGCGCTGACGCTGGTATTCTTCGCCCTGCACTACGTGCCTGCGATGTACCAGACCACTGCGCTGTTGCTGCTGGCCTACGCACTGCTGTTCCTGCCGCTGGCCCAGGCGCCGGTACGCACCGCCTTGAACAAGGCTTCGCCGACGCTCGAAGAGGCTGCCCGCACCCTGGGCGCGAGCAGCTTCACCGCGTTCTGCCGGGTGACCTTGCCGATCATCTTCCCGGCCCTGGCCGCGGCCTTCGCCCTGGTGTTCCTCGATGCCATGAAAGAGCTGACGGCCACACTGCTGCTGAGCCCGACCGGCATGACCACCCTGGCCACTGAGGTCTGGGCCCATACCGCCAACGTCGAGTTCGCGGCAGCGGCGCCATATGCGGCACTGCTAATCGTGGTATCGGGGTTGCCGGTGTACCTGCTGACCACACGGATGTACCTCAACAAGGCGTGAGTTTTGTAGGAGCGCCCCCCCTCAAAGGGGGCGTTACGCCCTGAACTGCCCCAGGCTGGCCCGCAGTTGCGCTGCCAGGTCATCCAGTACCTTGCTGCTGGCCGTGGTCTGCATCACCACTTCAGCCGAGCGTTCGGCCTGGGCGTGGATGGTCTCCACCCGGCCGCGCACCGCTTGCGCGCCGTGCGCTTGCTGTTCGGCCGCGCGGGTAGCCAGCCCGATCGCTGCATGCACTTGCTCGACCGCCGCCTGCACCGACTGCTGGCGGCGCTCGTTCTCGCGCAACACCAACAACCCTTCGCTGGCCTTGAGCCCTGCCTGACTGATAGTGGCAACGGCCTCCTTAGCACCTTTCTGCAGCGCAGCAATATGCGCCTGGATATCCCCGGTCGAGCTTTGCGTCTTGCTCGCCAACGCGCGCACTTCATCAGCCACCACGGCAAAGCCGCGCCCCGTCTCGCCAGCACGCGCCGCCTCGATGGCCGCATTCAATGCCAACAGGTTGGTCTGTTCGGCAATGCCGTGGATCACTGTCAGCACCACCTCGATCTGCTCACTCTGCTTGGCCAGCCGTTCGATCACATGCGAGCCGGTTTCCACCTGCCCTGCCAAGCTTTCGATCAGGCCGGCGAGCTGGGTCGAAGTCCGGCTGTTCTCCTCCGTGGCCTGGCGAATATCCACCACTTGTTGCAAGGCGGACTGCATGGCATGGCTCTCGGCTTGGGCTTCGTCGGCCATGCTCGACAGGTCACGCAGGCTGGCGGCCACTTCATCGCGCTGCAGCGCAGCCGCGGCGTCAGCACCGGCATTGCGCTGGGCCATGGCGCCAATCTCGACACCCGTACGCTGCGCCACCTCACCGGCCTCGCGGACGATGGGCTGCAACTTGTCGACGAAACGGTTGACCGCCGAGGCCATGTCACCGATCTCGTCGCGACTGTCGAGGGTCACGCGCTTGGTCAGGTCACCCTCACCGGCAGCCAGGTCGTTCAGGGCGGTGATCAACAGGCGCAGCTTGCTGAGCACCCGTCGACCAAGCACCAACGCGACTACCAGCAACACGCCAAGGCCCACCAACACCAGGCCCAGGCCAATACGCCAGCGCAGCTCGGCAGCAGCTTCACGCACCGTCTGCGCGGTATTGGCCTGCATCGCGGTGGCACTGCTCTGGGCAGTCTCCAGGCGTTCGCGCAGGGTCTTGCCGCTGTCGGCGGCGGCGGCCCCGAGGCTGTCACCCACCAGCTGCTCACCACTGGCGATCAAGGCGGCGAAGCGCTGGTCAAGGGCCGCGAGCTCCTGATCGACGCCAGCCGTGGAAACGCCCATCAGCACCTTGCCGATCTCCGCACCATTGGGGTTGATCGACGCTTCGACGAAATACACCGCCGGATCGCGGCGAGCCGCATCGATCACCTTGTCCAGCGCCCGCTCGCCCTGCCCCTTTTCCATCAACGCCTGGTTGATCGGGTTTTGCCGGTTGAGGTAGCGGGTCAGGTGCTGGCCCTGGGCGTCGTCGTAGACCACGAACAGCACGTTGGGATTGCGCTGAGCGCGACGGGCGAAGTCAGAGAGCACCGGCACATCGTTGTCCCAGATAGCCCGCGGGGCGACCGAGGCCAGCAGTTCGGCCATGTCGTTGGCAGAATCCTTGAGGTTCTTTTCCAGCGTGGTGCGCAGTTGCTGCTGCTCGCTTTGCAGGCGTGTCGACAACCCTGCGCTCAAACGCTGACGGGTGCTGCTAGACAGGCTATCGAGCCCCGAACGCACATCCTGCCCGGCCTGCTCCAGCTCGCTGGCCAGCTTGCGGCTGTCATTGCCCAATCGCTCACCCAGGTCGGCCTCCAGCGCGGTGACCGTGCTTCGGGTCAGCGCAACGGCCACCAGCACCTGCACCAAAAGAGCGATACCAAGGGCAACAAACACAGGCCGCAAAAGGCGGCTTCGTAACAGTGAGAGGATGGCAGACACGGTGTAACCCTCGTGTTTTCTGGCGCCACTATTTTGATGGCAACTACAGAAACTTCTTACAGCAAGGGTTATGCCGGGAACAGCAGGGATATGTGCCAAGGTCTAGCAAGGTGCAGGCCTACAAATGAAAACGCCGCGACCCCTTTCAGGGCCGCGGCGTCAGATCAGCCGTAAAAGCGGATCAGGCGAACGGATGACGCAGCACGATGGTCTCGTTGCGGTCCGGGCCGGTGGAGATGATGTCGATCGGCGCACCGACCAGCTCCTCGATGCGCTTGATGTAAGCGCGAGCAGCTTCTGGCAGCGCTTCCAGGGTCTTGGCACCCAGGGTCGACTCGCTCCAGCCTGGCATCTCTTCGTACACCGGCTCCAGGCCGATGTAGCTGTCGGCGTCGGAAGGGGCGTCGATGACCGCACCGTTCTCGTTCTTGTAGCCAACGCAGATGTTGATGGTTTCCAGGCCGTCCAGTACGTCCAGCTTGGTCAGGCAGATGCCCGAGATGCTGTTGACGTCGATGGCGCGACGCAGGATAACGGCATCGAACCAGCCGCAACGACGGGCACGGCCGGTGGTCGAACCGAACTCGTGACCACGCTTGGCCAGGGTAGCGCCGGTTTCATCGAACAGTTCGGTCGGGAACGGGCCGGAACCTACGCGCGTGGTGTAGGCCTTGGTGATACCCAGGATGTAGTCCAGGTACATCGGGCCAACGCCGGAACCGGTGGAGATACCGCCGGCAGTGGTGTTGGAGCTGGTGACGTACGGGTAGGTACCGTGGTCGATGTCCAGCAGCGAGCCCTGGGCACCTTCGAACATGATGTCCTTGCCGGCGCGACGCAGGTTATGCAGCTCGGCGGTGACGTCGAGCATCATCGGCTTGAGCTGCTCGGCGTAGGCCATGCACTCGTCCAGGGTCTGCTGGAAGTCGATGGCCGGCTCTTTGTAATAGTTCACCAGCTGGAAGTTGTGGTAGTCCAGCAGCTCACCGAGCTTGGCAGCGAAACGCTCACGGTGGAACAGGTCGCCAACGCGCAGGCCCCGGCGTGCGACTTTGTCTTCGTACGCTGGGCCGATACCACGGCCGGTGGTGCCGATCTTGGCTTCGCCACGGGCTTTCTCGCGGGCCTGGTCCAGGGCCACGTGGTACGACAGGATCAGCGGAGCAGCCGGGCTGATGCGCAGGCGCTCACGCACCGGTACGCCCTTCTCTTCCAGCTTGGTGATTTCACGCATCAGGGCATCTGGAGCAACGACCACGCCGTTGCCGATCAGGCACTGAACGCCTTCACGCAGGATGCCGGACGGAATCAGGTGCAAAACGGTTTTTTCACCGTTGATCACCAGGGTGTGGCCCGCGTTGTGGCCACCCTGGTAGCGCACTACGGCGGCAGCATGTTCGGTCAGCAGATCGACGATCTTGCCTTTGCCCTCATCACCCCATTGGGTGCCCAGGACGACGACATTCTTACCCATTACATTGGTCCTCATTCACGCAAACTTGGTTGCCGGCCTTTTGCCGACGCAGAAACTCAATGGGTCAGCGGCAGTACCTGCCAGCGCCCGTCTTGCTGAATCAATTGCCGATCACAATCCGCCTCGAGAGCAGCACTCAACGGCTGGCCAGGCAAAGCCTGAACCACACGCTGGCCCTCGCTGCGCAACTGGCAGACCTGCTGCCAGAGGGCCGCGTCACCACTGTCGGGCATCCAGATGCCGCCAGTTGGCAATACGACCTCCGCTCGCCCCAGTGTGACCAGGGTCTTCAAATCCGTGGAGAAACCAGTGGCCGGGCGTGCCCGGCCGAAATCAGCGCCGATATCGTCATAACGGCCGCCCTGGGCGATCGATTGACCTTCGCCCGGCACGAACACGGCGAACACCACACCGGTGTGGTAGTGGTAGCCACGCAGCTCGCCGAGGTCGAAGTACAACGGCAGGTCTGGGTAGCGCGACGCCAGGCGATCAGCGATCGCCAAGAGGTCGTCCAGCGCCGCCAGCACACTGGCCGGGGCACGGCCCAGGCGCACGCGGGCTTCGGCCAGCACTTCACGGCCACCACACAGCTCGACCAGAGCGCGCAGCATGTTGCCCAGGTCTTTCGGCAGGTCGGCGGTCAGTGCCTGTACTTCGTCGACCGACTTGCGCTGCAGGGCGTCGAACAGCTGCTGCTCGACCGCGCCGGACAGGCCAGCGGCACGCGCCAAGCCACGGTAGATACCGACATGGCCGAGGTCCATGTGCACGTCGGCGACATCCGTCAGTTGCAGCGTGGCGAGCATCAGGCTGATGACTTCGACATCGCTGGTGGGGCTGGCATCGCCGTACAACTCGGCACCGAGTTGGATCGGGCTGCGCGAGGTGGACAGCGCACGCGGCTGAGCATGCAGCACGCTGCCGGCATAGCACAGGCGGCTCGGGCCTTCACGGCGCAGGGTATGGGCGTCGATACGCGCCACCTGCGGGGTGAAGTCGGCGCGGAAGCCCATCAGGCGACCGGACTGCGGGTCGACCACCTTGAAGGTGCGCTGATCCAGGTCCTGGCCGGCGCCGGTCAACAGCGACTCCAGGTACTCGATATGCGGGGTGACGACCAGTTCGTAGCCCCAACTCTGGAACAGGTCCAACACCTGGCGACGCGCGATCTCGATGCGCGCAGCCTCAGGTGGCAGTACTTCCTCGATGCCATCTGGCAGCAGCCAGCGGTCTACCGTTGCCATTACGCCATTTCCCCTCTGGTCCGGGCGGCCTGCCTGTGGCGAGCCGTCAGTAAAGCAGGTATCGCGCACAGCAGCGGGCAGCACTGATCCCAGCGCAGCCACCGTACCCAATACCCTCGAATTGCCTTGCGCGCTGACCAAACCGTCAACTGGCGGCTTGCCAATCAACCTTGCAGACGCAAAAAAGCCGGGAAATTTCCCGGCTGCCTCATCATACACCCCTTTTCATTCAGGATGCACCCCGCCTGGTGTTTTAGCTGCCAGGCGGGGCGGAGCCCCAATGAAAACGGGCTCAGAGCATCAAGGCTTGCTCTTGTCCAGGAAGCGGAAGAACTCGTTCTTCGGGTCCAGGACCAGCACGTCGCTCTTGTTCGAGAAGCTCTCGCGGTACGCCTGCAGGCTACGGTTGAACGCATAGAAATCAGCGTCCTGGCTGTAGGCCTTGGCGTAGATGGCAGCCGCCTGGGCGTCGCCGTCACCGCGGGTTTCTTCAGCTTCACGATAGGCTTCGGCCAGCAGTACACGGCGCTGACGATCGGCATCCGCACGGATACCTTCGGCCAGCTCGTTACCTTTGGCGCGATGCTCGCGGGCTTCACGCTCACGCTCGGTGCTCATGCGATCGAACACGCTGCGGTTAACTTCCTTCGGCAGGTCGATGGCCTTGACGCGCACATCGATGACCTCGATACCCAGCTCTTTGTTAGCCATGCGGTTCAGCGAAGCGGTGATGTCAGCCATCAGCGCGTCACGTTCACCGGAAACCACCTCGTGCAGGGTACGCTTACCGAACTGGTCACGCAGGCCGCTTTCCAGACGACGCGACAGACGCTCATCGGCGATCTGCTTGAGGCCGGAAGTGGCGGTGTAGAAGCGCTCGGCATCCTTGACGCGCCACTTGGCGTAGGCGTCGACCATGACCGCTTTCTTCTCCAGGGTCAGGAACCGCTGGGTCGGAGCATCAAGGGTCATCAGGCGGGCGTCGAACTTGCGCACCTGGTTCACGTAAGGAACCTTCACATGCAGGCCTGGCTGAACATCAGCCTGAACCACACGGCCGAATTGCAGCAATACGGCACGTTCGGTCTGCGACACGATGTAGAAGCAGTTCCAGGCCACGACGGCCAGCACCACAGCGGCGATCAGGGCGATCAGCGATCTATTGCTCATCAGCGGCTCTCCCTAGTGCGCGGCGGCTGTTGTTGCTGTTGCAGGTCCTGCGCCGCACGCGCGGCCGCATCGTTGACCGACGCAGATACACCACTGGCCGGTGCGGACGTGTTGCGGCTGCCTTCGACCATCTTGTCCAGTGGCAGGTAGAGCAGGTTGTTCTGCCCGTCCTTGGTAGCCACCATGACCTTGCTCGAGTTGCTGTAGACCTCTTGCATGGTTTCCAGGTACAGACGCTGACGGGTGATGTCCGGCGCCTTGTGATACTCGGTCACCAACTTGCTGAAGCGGTCGGCCTCACCCTTGGCGCGAGCGATCACTTCATCGCGGTAACCGTTGGCGTCCTCGATGATGCGCTGGGCCTGACCACGGGCTTCTGGCACCACGCCATTGGCGTAGGACTCGGCCTGGTTGCGGGCACGCTGCTCATCTTCGCGAGCACGGATCACGTCGTCGAAGGCTTCCTGCACTTCACGCGGGGCTGCCGCGCTCTGTACGTTGACCTGGGTGACGGTGATACCGGTACGGTAGTTGTCGAGGAAGCGCTGCAGGCGTTCGCGGATATCCACGGCCATTTGCTCACGGCCTTCGGTCAGCACTTGGTCCATGGAGGTGGAACCCACCACATGGCGCAGGGCACTGTCGGTCGCATGCTGCAGGCTCACCTCTGGCTGGTCGACGTTGAGCACGAAGTCCTGCAGGTTGGTGATCTTGTACTGGACGGTCAGCGGTACCTCGACGATGTTCTCGTCTTCGGTCAGCATCTGCCCCTGCTTGGTGTAGGCACGCTCACGCGTGACGTTTTCCATGTACTTGCGATCGATGGGCGGGAAGTAGATGTTCAGGCCGGGACCGACCGTCTCATAGTACTTGCCGAAGCGCAGCACTACGGCCTGCTCCTGCTCGTCGACCACGTACACGGCGCTGTACAGCCAGATGGCAGCCAACACCGCCAGGCCGATGCCCAGCAGGCCGTAGCCGCCACCCTTGCCGACATTGCGGTCACCGCCGCCACGTTTCTTGCCGCTGCCGAACATGCCGTTCAGGCTGTCCTGCAGTTTGCGGAAGGCCTCGTCCAGATCCGGCGGGCCTTTTTTATCGCCACCACCGCCGCCGCCACCACGGCGACCGCCCCAGGGATCCTGATTGTTCGAGTTGCCACCCGGCTCGTTCCAAGCCATAGCGCTCTCCATCTGATAAAGCAAAGACGCGCCCACGGCGCGCCGTCCAATGCTACAGAATGCCTGTCACTGCTGCCCGGCGACCTCGACGAGCATTTATTGCAAAGTGTGTTGCTCGACAAACATTTGCGGCTCCATGCCTTCGCGGCTGACCAGACGATTCAACTCGACCTTGGGCAGTCGCACGCTCAGCAGGCTGCGCCCTTCTTCATCATGCTCTTCACTCTGCACGGCACCCAGGGCAAAGAATTGCGCGCGCAAGCGGGCAAAACGCTGCTCCAGGCACAGGGTACCGACAAACAGATCATCCCCCAGCAACTCGGCAATCGCCTGGCCAACCAGCTCCAGGCCACGCCCATCGCGTGCCGATACCCAGACCCGCTCCGGCTTGCCATCGGCATCGCGCTGGATCTGCGGCTCGACATCTTCGAGCAGGTCGAGTTTGTTATAGACCTCAAGGATCGGCAAGCCTTCGGCACCGATCTCGCCCAATACCGCCAACACCTGCTCGATCTGCTCCATGCGGTCTGGCTCATGCGCGTCGATCACATGCAGCAGCAGGTCAGAGTTGCTCGACTCTTCGAGCGTAGCCCGAAAAGCCTCGACCAGCTTGTGCGGCAGGTGACGAATGAAGCCGACGGTGTCGGCCAGCACGATCGGCCCAAGGTCGTTCAGCTCGAGCCGGCGCAAGGTCGGGTCGAGGGTGGCGAAGAGCTGATCGGCGGCGTAGACCTCGGATTGGGTCAGGGCGTTGAACAGGGTGGACTTGCCGGCGTTGGTGTAACCCACCAGCGAAACCGACGGGATCTCGGCGCGGCGCCGGCCGCGACGGGCCTGCTCGCGCTGGCTGCGCACCTTCTCTAGGCGTGCCTTGATCTGACGCAGGCGCACCCGCAGCAGGCGGCGGTCGGTTTCAAGCTGAGTTTCACCCGGGCCGCGCAGGCCGATACCGCCTTTTTGCCGCTCAAGGTGAGTCCAGCCGCGTACCAGTCGCGTGCTCATGTGCTCGAGCTGGGCCAGTTCGACCTGCAGCTTGCCTTCATGGGTACGCGCCCGCTGGGCGAAGATATCCAGGATCAGCCCGGTGCGATCCAGCACGCGACACTCGAAGACACGTTCGAGGTTGCGTTCCTGGCTGGGCGTGAGGGTGTGATTGAAAATCACCAGATCGACCTCATCGGCTTTGACTTGGTCGCGTAGCTCTTCGACCTTGCCGCTGCCAATCAGGTATTTGGCCGTAGGCTGATGCCGTGAAATGGTCACCAGCGAGACGATGTCCGCCCCGGCCGACAATGCCAACTCCTGAAACTCCTGCGGGTCTTCGCGCGCCTCAGGGTTCTGACCTTCCAAGTGAACGAGCAACGCCCGTTCACCACCACCGTGGCGCTCAAAGAACAATGCAGGCTCCTATCAGGCGTTGCCTGGCTCGCTGTCACCGTGTTCGGAATCGGACGGGCTTGGCAGGCGAACCGGACGTGCAGGAACCACGGTCGAAATAGCGTGCTTGTAGACCATCTGGCTGACAGTGTTCTTCAGCAGCACAACGAACTGGTCGAAAGATTCGATCGAGCCCTGCAGCTTGATCCCGTTGACCAGGTAGATGGAAACCGGAACCTTTTCTTTTCTCAAAGTGTTCAAGTAAGGGTCTTGTAGCGAATGCCCTTTTGACATATGCCGCACTCCTGTAAGGATAAATAATAGAAAATCAAGAAAATCGATAAATTAGGCCGCCCCTTCGCAAGAATAGACGGCAATTAGCAGGGACTCAGCTCAATATGGAGACGCTTCCCAGGTATTTCAAGGTGCGGGACAGATTGTCGCAGGCAAGGCTGTCAAGCCAGTGCACGTCAGACCAACCGCGCAACCAGGTGAACTGCCGCTTGGCCAGCTGGCGAGTGGCAATGATACCGCGTTCTCGCATCTCATTCTCACTTAGCCTGCCGTCGAGGTAGTCCCAGACTTGCCTGTACCCCACTGCCCGTATAGACGGCAACCCGGCGTGCAAGTCACTTCTGGCTCGCAGCGATCGGACCTCGTCGATGAAGCCCTGTTCCAACATCTGCGAAAATCGTAACGCAATTCGCTGATGCAAAATGTGACGATCTGTAGGAGCGATCGCCAAACTCGCGACAGTATAGGGCAAATGTCCGCCAGCGCCTGCGTCTGCGCCGCGACTTTCCGCGAATTGACGCTGGCGATGAGCCGTCATGCT
Organism: Pseudomonas sp. B21-031; assembly: GCF_024748985.1. Classification (NCBI taxonomy): domain Bacteria; kingdom Pseudomonadati; phylum Pseudomonadota; class Gammaproteobacteria; order Pseudomonadales; family Pseudomonadaceae; genus Pseudomonas; species Pseudomonas sp. B21-031. The sequence continues at coordinate 5,384,970 of NZ_CP087181.1, forward strand.
CTCGCCGCTCACCCGGTAAACCTCAAGCGCACGGATCAGCCGCTGGGGGTCATTCGGATGGATGCGCGCCGCCGACTCAGGGTCCACTTCGGCCAACTGGCGGTGCAGCTCGACCAGGCCTAGCTCCCGGGCCTGCGCTTCGAGTTCGGCACGCACGCTGGCGTCGGCCGGCGGCATGTCAGCCAAGCCATCGATCAAGGCCTTGTAATACAGCATGGTGCCACCCACCAGCAGCGGGATCTTGCCCCGTGCGGTGATTTCCGCCATGGCTTGCAAGGCATCGGTGCAAAAGTGCGCGGCAGAGTAGCTTTCGGCCGGGTCGAGAATGTCGATCAGCCGGTGCGGGTGCGCGGCCAGCAGTTCCTTGGAAGGCTTGGCGGTACCGATGTCCATGCCACGGTAGACCAGCGCCGAGTCGACACTGATCAACTCGCAGGGCAGGACCTTGGTCAGCTCGATGGCAAGGTCAGTCTTGCCGGCCGCCGTCGGACCCATGAGAAATATTGCTGGGGGCTTGCCGCTCATGTCATCGACCGCGCAGGAAAAGTTTGTCCAGGTCGTCCAGGCCCATTTGGGTCCAGGTCGGTCGGCCGTGGTTGCACTGGCCGCTGCGCTCGGTGCTTTCCATGTCGCGCAGCAGTGCGTTCATCTCAGGGATGGCCAAGCGCCGGTTGGCGCGCACGGCGCCGTGGCAGGCCATGGTGCCGAGCAGTTCGTTGAGGTGCGCCTGAATGCGGTCACTGGTGCCGTATTCCATCAGGTCGGCGAGCACATCCTGCACGAGGCGGTTGGCCTCGGCTTGCTTGAGCAACGCCGGGATCTGCCGGATCGCCAAGGTCTCCGGGCCCAGGCGCTGCAACTCGAAGCCCAGGCGTTGGAACCATTGGGCGTGCTCTTCGGCGCAGTCAGCTTCGCGCTGGCTCAAGGCCAACGACTCAGGCACCAGCAGCGGCTGACCGCTCAGGCCTTCGCTGGCCATGGCCACCTTGAGCCGCTCGTACATGATCCGCTCATGCGCAGCGTGCATGTCCACCAACACCAGGCCGACAGCATTCTCGGCCAAGATGTAGATGCCCTTGAGCTGAGCCAGGGCATAACCCAGCGGTGGAATGTCACCCTGGCTTTCCGGCAGCGACGAAGGCGCAGCCGCGCCATCGTTCAGCGGCTTGTAGAACTCGCGATAGACCGCTTGCGACTCGGCGGCCGGCAGTGGCTGCGACGGACGCGGGCTGTACTGGGACTGATAGCCCGAGCCACTGCCACCATTGGAAATCGAAAACTGCGGCGCACGAGGCTGCTCAAGCACCGGCGAGGCCAGGCGCATCTCGCCTTGAGGGCCAAATTCACCGGCCTGCTGACCACTGGGGCGGACGATGTCGGCAGCCGCAGCGGGCGCAGCCAACTGGTCCTCGGGGCGCACGTCGGCCAGGGCGCGGTGCAAGGTGCCATACAGGAAGTCATGCACCGAACGCCCTTCACGGAAGCGCACTTCGTGCTTGGTCGGGTGCACGTTGACGTCCACGCCGTTGGGCTCGAGTTCGAGGAACAGCACAAAGGTTGGGTGCCGGCCATTGAACAGCACGTCGCGGTACGCCTGGCGCACGGCGTGGGCGACCAGCTTGTCGCGCACTGCCCGGCCATTGACGAAGAAGTACTGCAGGTCGGCCTGGCTCCGCGAGAATGTCGGCAGCCCCACCCAGCCCCACAAACGCAGGCCGTTGCGCTCGACATCGATGGGCAGCGCCTGCTCCATGAAGCCCGGCCCGCAGATAGCGCCGACGCGCCGCGCACGTGCGGTTTCATCGTGGGCCTCATGCAGGCTGAGGATGCTCTTGCCGTTATGGCGCAGGTGGAAGCCGACATCGAAGCGGGCCAGGGCCAGGCGACGGATAACTTCCTGCAGGTGATCGAATTCGGTTTTCTCGGCCTTGAGGAACTTGCGCCGGGCCGGGGTATTGAAGAACAGGTCACGCACTTCCACTGAGGTACCGACCGGGTGCGCAGCCGGTTGCACGCGCGGGGTCATGTCGCGGCCTTCGGTCTCGACCTGCCAGGCTTCGCTGGCATTGGCCGTGCGTGACGTCAGGGTCAGGCGCGCCACCGAGCTGATCGAGGCCAGGGCCTCGCCGCGGAAACCCAGGCTCAGTACGCCTTCGAGGTCTTCCAGTTCTCGGATCTTGCTGGTGGCGTGACGGGCCAGCGCCAGCGGCAGGTCATCGGCAGAAATCCCGCCGCCATCGTCACGTACCCGAAGCAGCTTGACGCCGCCCTGCTCGACTTCGACATCGATGCGCCGGGCACCGGAGTCGAGGCTGTTTTCCAGCAACTCCTTGGCCACGGAGGCCGGGCGCTCGACCACCTCCCCCGCAGCAATCTGGTTAGCCAGCCGCGGGCTGAGCAGCTGGATGCGTGAACCACCACTCATTGCTGCGAAGCCAGGGTAGTGGCCGGCACGTCGAGACGCTGGCCGACTTTCAGCTCATCGGTCTTGAGGCTGTTTGTGCTGCGCAGGCTGGCCACGCTGACCTGATAGCGCACCGCGAGCATGGCCAGGGTCTCACCTGGGCGCACCGTGTGTTCACGTGGGCCGGCCGCAATTTTGCCGGTGTCGCGCAGCCAGGCAATGTAAGTGCCCGGCGGTGGGTTTTGCTGGAAGAACTGGCGCACGCCGGTATGGATCGAGCGGGCCAGGGCCTGCTGATGGCTGCGGGTGGCCAGCTTGGCGGCTTCGTTGGCGTTGGAGATAAACCCGGTTTCAACGAGGATCGACGGGATATCCGGCGACTTGAGCACCATAAAGCCTGCCTGCTCCACACGCTGCTTGTGCAGCGAGGTGATGCGGCCCATGTTGCCCAACACCTTCTGGCCCACATTGAGGCTGGAGCTGAGCGTGGCGGTCATCGACAGGTCGAGCAACACGCCTGCAAGCATACGGTCCTTGTCGTCGAGGCTGACGTTGCCGGCGCCGCCGATCAGGTCGGAGCGGTTTTCCGTGTCGGCCAGCCAGCGTGCGGTCTCGGACGTGGCGCCACGGTCGGACAATGCAAAGACCGAGGCACCGAAGGCGGCCTTGGACGGCGCGGCGTCAGCGTGGATCGAGACGAACAGGTCGGCACCCTTCTTACGGGCGATTTCGGTGCGTTTGCGCAGCGGGATGAAGTAGTCACCGGTGCGGGTCAGCTCGGCGCGGAAGCCTTTTTCGCTGTTGATCTGGCGCTGCAACTCCTGAGCGATCTGCAGGACGATGTCTTTTTCATGCTGGCCGCGCGAGCCGGAAGCGCCCGGGTCTTCGCCGCCATGGCCGGCGTCGATCGCGACCACGATGTCACGTTTGCCGCTGGGCACCGGTGGCAGCTTGATGGCCGGCTGGGCCGGGCTGACCGGCACCGCAGGCGTGGTCACCGGCGTTTGCACTGGCGTCGGCGGCGGAGGCGGTGTACTGGCAGCGACTGCGTCGGCTTCCTGGTCGTAAAGGTCGACCACCAGGCGGTTACCGTACTGGGCATTGGGCGCCAAGGTGAAGCTCTTGGGCGTGACCGACTTTTTCAGGTCGACCACCACACGCAGGTCGGTAGGCGTACGCTGGGCCGAACGCACGCTGCTGATCGGCGTGTTGGACGTCGCTACGTTCAACGGCGCGGCCAGGGTCGCACCATTGATGTCGATGACCAGGCGGTCTGGCGCGCTGAGGGTGAAGACGCTGTGCTGCACGGGGCCAGACAGGTCGAAGACCAGCCGCGTGTTGTCCGGCGCGCGCCACAGGCGCATGCTCTTGACTTGAGTGACGGCCAGAGCGTCAACGGTCACCGTTGTCAGCAGCAGCCCAACGATGGCGACCAGTGCGCGTATGCGCATACCTACCCCACTTACAGTTTTAGTGTTTGCCCAGTGCAACGCACCAAGCCTCGCCGCGAGCCCCCTGCGGCGAAAGGTTCAGCGAGCGTCCGCTCGCTTGGGGGCTTATGGTAATGGTCAGGTCAGGCTTTGGCAAAACGCCCGCACCCTTTTGTGGCCACTCGAACAGGCACAGCGCATCGCCCTCGAAGTAGTCACGTATGCCCATGTACTCCAGCTCCTCCGGATCGACCAGGCGATACAGGTCGAAATGGAAAGCACGCACCTCACCCATCTCGTACGGTTCGACCACGGTAAAGGTCGGGCTCTTGACTGCACCAGTATGGCCCAAGCCACGGATCAGGCCACGCGAGAGCGTGGTCTTGCCCGCCCCCAGGTCACCTTCGAGAAAAATCACGCCATGACCGCCGGTCACTTCGGCAAGCCGCGCACCAAACGCGACCATGGCCGCTTCATCGGCCAGAAACAGGTTTAAGCCAGACACGCAGAATGCTCCTCCAACAACTCACGAATGACCGGCGCCAGATCACTGGCTGCCAGGCCTCTACCTTTGACGCCCAGGCGCTCGCCCGCACAGGCATGCAGCCACGCCCCCAAGCAGGCGGCCTCCCAGGCCCCCAAGCCTTGAGCCAGCAGCGCCGCCAGCACGCCGGTCAACACATCGCCCAGACCAGCGCCGGCCATGGCCGGGTGCCCACGGTCACACCGCGCCAGCTGCCCGCTCGGGTCGGCCACCAGGGTACCGGCGCCCTTCAGCACGCAGACGCTGGCATAGCGGCGGGCTAGCTTGCGCGCAGCACCTGGGCGGTCGGCTTGCACGGCCTCGGTGGAAATCCCCAGCAACCGCGCCGCCTCACCCGGGTGCGGGGTGAGGATGCTGCCGCTGGGCAGGGCCAGGGGCGTGCGCGCCAGCAGGTTCAAGGCATCGGCATCCCAGACCTGCGGTTGCTCAGCGTTGGCCACTGCCGACAACAGGCTACGGCCCCACGCCGCCTGCCCCAGCCCCGGGCCGACCACCAGCACCGAGGCACGCTCCAGCACGCCCATCAGCTGATTGGCCGAGCTCACGCCCAGGCACATGGCTTCCGGCAGGCGGGCCAGGCTTGCGCCGACATGTTCAGGCCGCGTCGCCACACTGATCAACCCGGCACCACAGCGCAGCGCGGCTTCGGCACTCAGTAGCACCGCACCGCCCGTACCGAGGTCGCCGCCAACCACCAGCACATGGCCGAAGTCACTTTTATGGGCATGCGCAGGCCTTGCCGGCAGGTGCGCGACGGTCACGCTGCTGAGCAGTTGCGGGGCATGAGCGGGTTGTTTGGTCTGGGGCATGGGGTCAAAGGCTCCAATGTCTGGCAGAATTATACGCACCTGAGCCCGTATTGCCTGCCCATCCATGTCCGCTTGCACACTTGACCTCGCCGCCCTGGCCCAATCCATCAAGATCTGGGGCCAAGAACTCGGTTTTGCCCATGTCGGCATTGCCGGGGTGGACCTTGGCGAGCACGAAAAGCACCTGCAGCGCTGGCTAGACGCCGGCTATCAGGGCGAGATGGAATACCTGGCCGCTCACGATGGCAAACGCGCACACCCCGACCAGTTGATCCCCGGCACGGTACGGGTGGTCTCGCTGCGCATGGATTACTTGCCCGGCGACACGCAGATGGCGCAACGCCTGGCCCAGCCGGAAAAGGCCTACGTGTCGCGTTACGCCCTTGGCCGCGACTACCACAAGCTGGTGCGCAAGCGCGTGCAGCACCTGGCCGATCGCATCCAGGAAGCCATCGGCCCGTTCGGCTACCGAGCCTTCGTCGACAGCGCCCCGGTGCTGGAAAAGGCGATTGCCGAGCAAGCCGGGTTGGGCTGGATCGGCAAGAACACCCTGCTGCTCAACCGCAAGGCCGGCAGCTACTTCTTTTTGGCCGAGCTGTTCGTCGACTTGCCGTTGCCGGTGGACGACGCGCACACCAGCGAGCACTGCGGGCGTTGCGAGGCGTGCCTGGACATCTGCCCGACCAAAGCCTTTGTCGGGCCGTATGTGCTGGATGCCCGGCGCTGTATTTCCTACCTGACCATCGAGCTCAAAGGGGCGATCCCCGTCGAGTTGCGCTCGATGATGGGCAACCGGGTGTTTGGTTGCGACGACTGCCAGATCGTCTGCCCGTGGAACCGCTTTGCCCGGCCCACACAGGAGCATGACTTCCAGCCCCGGCATGGGTTGGAAAATGCCGCGCTGGCCGAGATGTTCTTGTGGGACGAGAAGACCTTCCTGCGCAAGACCGAAGGCGGGCCGTTGCGGCGCGCGGGTTATGAGCGCTGGTTGCGTAACCTGGCCGTGGGGTTAGGCAATGCGCCTTCGACGATCCCGGTGATCGAGGCCCTGAAGGCACGGCGCGAGGATGCCTCGGCGCTGGTGCGCGAGCATGTGGAGTGGGCGCTGGAACGGCACGGTATCCAGTAGCCACGCCATCCCTGTGGGAGCGGGTTCACCCGCGAACACCGGCAGAGCCGGTGCCCTACGCCGCGGTGCCTGCTTCGCGGGTAAACCCGCTCCCACAGTGACCGCGTCGCACCTGAAGGCGGCTCTATTGCTGGTCGTTGTAGTGGAACTTGGGCATTTCCCAGTGGAACCGGATCGCCAGCAAGCGCAGCAGAAACCCGCCAAACAAGGTCAGCAACATGGCCTGCTCTGCTGGTAACTGGAAGTGCACACACCCCAGATAGAACCACGCCGCCGCGAACGACACACTGGCATACAGCTCACGACGGAACACCAGCGGGATGTCGTTACAGAAGATATCGCGCAAGATCCCCCCGAATACCCCGGTGATCACGCCGCTGATCGACGCCACCAGCATGCCCTGCCCCATCTCCAGCGCCGTCATGCAACCGATCAAGGTAAAGGCCACCAACCCCAGGGCGTCTAGCACCAGGAACATCGAGCGCAAGCGGCGCATCATGGGGGCGATGAAAATCGTCAGCAGTGCCGCGCAACTGGTCAGCACCAGGTACTCGGGGTGCTTGACCCAGGTCAGCGGGTAATGCCCGAGCAGCACGTCGCGTACCGAGCCGCCACCCAGGGCCGTGACGCAGGCAATCAGCACCACGCCGAACCAGTCCATGCCGCGGCGGCCGGCAGACAACGCGCCGGTCATGGCTTCAGCGGTGATGGCAATGAGGTAGAGCATCAACAACATGGTGCGAGTCCGTGCGAGAAAGGCGCGCAGTCTAACCAGTTGCCCAGGGCACCAAAAGAGGGCACAGACACAATATCTGCGCCCTCACGCTTCACACCTTGATGAAGTGCTCGCGGTAATGGCGCAGTTCGGCAATCGACTCGCGGATATCGTCCAGCGCCAAGTGGGTGCCACCCTTCTTGAAACTGTCGCGCACATTCGGCGCCCAGCGTGCGGCCAGCTCTTTAAGGGTCGAGACGTCGAGGTTGCGGTAGTGGAAGTAGTTTTCCAGGTTGCGCATGTGGCGATACAGGAACCGGCGGTCCTGGCAGATGCTGTTGCCGCAGATCGGCGACTTGCCTTTGGGCACCCATTGCTCGAGGAAGGCGATGGTCTGGGCCTCGGCCTCGGCCATGCTGACCTTGCTCTCGCGCACGCGCTGGGTCAGGCCCGAGTTGCCGTGGGTACGGGTATTCCATTCGTCCATGCGCGCCAGCACTTCGTCACTGTGGTGAATGGCGATCACCGGGCCTTCGGCCAGGGTGTTCAGATCGCTGTCGGTGACAATCGTGGCCATCTCGATGATGACGTCGCTGTCCGGATCCAGGCCGGTCATTTCCAGGTCGATCCAGATCAGGTTCTGTGGGTTTTGCATGCAGGGGCTCCTCGTATAGGCCGTCATAGTAGCCTAGCGAGTGCGGCGGGCGCATGTGCGGCGCGCGGTGCAAAGGTAAGCAGAATGGTCGAGCGCCCGGCGTGCTAAACTGCCTGCCGTTTTCAATCTGTCCCAGCACGGAATCTTCATGGCCAAACGCCAGCTCAATCGTCGCCAAAACTGGCGTATCGAAAAAATCCAGAACGAGCGCGCCGCTCGCGCCGCCAAACGCGAGCAGCACACGCTGCAGGAGCTGGAAGGCGGCGACCTGGGGCCAGAGCAACTGGGCCTGGTGATCGCGCACTTTGGGGTGCAGGTCGAAGTCGAGGCCCAGGACGGCGACGTAGCTGGGCAGATCTTCCGCTGCCACCTGCGGGCCAACCTGCCTGCGCTAGTCACCGGCGACCGCGTGGTCTGGCGGGCGGGCAACCAAGGCATCGGCGTTATCGTCGCGCAGATGCCGCGCAGCACCGAGCTGTGCCGGCCAAACAACCACGGCCAGCTCAAGCCGGTGGCGGCCAACGTAGACCTGATCGTGATCGTCTTCGCGCCAGCCCCCGAGCCCCACCCGAACCTGATCGACCGCTACCTGGTAGCCGCCGAACACGCAGGCATCCGCCCGTTGCTGCTGCTGAACAAGGCCGACCTGATCAACGACGAGAACGCCCCGGCGTTGCAGGCGCTACTCGAGGTCTATCGCGACCTCGGCTACCCGCTGCTGGAGGTTTCGGCCCACCAGGGTGACGGCATGCAGCGCCTGCAGCAGATGCTGGACGGGCACATCAGCGTGTTCGTCGGCCAGTCGGGCGTGGGCAAGTCGTCGCTGGTCAACAGCCTGCTGCCCGCTGCCGACACCCGCGTCGGCGACCTGTCTGAATGGTCGGGCCAAGGCACGCACACCACCACCACCGCGCGCCTGTACCACTTCCCCAACGGCGGCGACCTGATCGACTCGCCGGGTATTCGCGAGTTCGGCCTGGGCCATGTCAGCCGCGATGACGTGGAAGGGGGGTTCATCGAGTTCCGCGACCTGTTCGGCACCTGCCGCTTCCGCGACTGCAAGCATGACCGCGAGCCGGGCTGTGCGCTGCTCAAGGCGCTGGACGAAGGCCGGATCAAGCAGCAACGCATGAACAGCTACCGCTCGATCATCGCCAGCCTGCCAGAAGACAGCTACTAACCCGCCTGATCTGTAGGAAATATTACCGGAGCGCGTAAGACCGCTCCGGTTTTAGCGTCGTCTATTGCCCCTTCTCCTGCTTTCGCTGATGGTCATGGCTTCTATCAGGGAGGGCAACTGCCATGCCGGTTCTTATCAGCTACCGCCACGAAGAGCGGCTCGACGCGTTCATCCTCAATGAGCGCCTGCTGCTCGAAGGCATTCCCACCCAGCTGGTGCAATACGACAGCGATGGGCAAACCCGCGATGACCTCTATGGCAGTTTCTGCCAGCAGATGAGCGATGCCACCCATTGGGTCGGCGTGTTGCCGGCCAGCGTCGGCGAACAATGGTGGACTGCCTGGCTGCTGGGGGCTGCGGCAATGGGCTGCCGCCGGGTGAGTTTCTACCGCAAAGGGCCAGGCACACTGCCTGAATGCCTGGGCAAATGGCCGATCATGCGCGAGCGCCCACACATCGACCTGTTCGTGCGTGCGTATCACGATGAACGCACGTTCGAGCGGGCCATGTCATTGCCGCCAGGGCGAGGATTGGGGGCTGACCGGGATAATGCCGACTACTTTCATGCCGACCTCAAGGCCAAGATCCGCCGGGGGTTTTGAATGCACTGGGGCCGCTACGCGCCCCATCGCCGGCAAGCCGGCTCCCACAGATAGGGTGTGGGCCTGAGCTTCGCACAACCCCTGTGGGAGCTGGCTTGCCAGCGATGGGCCGCAGAGCGGCCCCAGTCACTTACTGCTCCTTGGCTTCGTCCATCTTCAGCGTGCCATCCTCGAAGATGTTCAGCTTCTGGCGCAGCTCGCGTGGCTGCATCGGTGCTTGCTCAGCGCCTGGCACAGCAGGCGCCGAAGACGCCCCTGGCGCGGCGCCGGCAGGCGGTGCTGGCTGGGCTGGTGGCGCTTCGGGCGCGGCCTGCTCACCTTCGATGTCACGCTGGGCCTTCTTGGTCAGCACGATGATGTCGATACGCCGGTTGACCGGGTTGAACGGGTTCTTGCGGTCGAACAACGACGACGACGCATAACCCACCACCCGGGCCACTTGCCCATCCGGATAGCCACCGGCAACCAGCGCACGCCGCGCCGCGTTGGCGCGGTTGGCCGACAACTCCCAGTTACCGAACTCACCGGTGCCGGCGAACGGCTTGGCATCGGTGTGGCCGCTGACGCTGATCTTGTTCGGCACCGCCTTGATGGTGTCGGCCATGGCCAGCAGGATGTCTTCGAAATACGGCTGCAAACGCGCACTGCCGAGGTCGAACATCGGCCGGTTCTCGGCATCCATGATCTGGATACGCAAACCGTCCTGGGTGATCTCAAACAGGATCTGGTCCTTGAACTTCTGCAGTTGCGGGTTTTCTTCTACCTTGTTCTGCAGCTCCTGCAGCAGCAGCTCAAGGCGCTCGCGCTCGACCTGTTCGGCCATGGTCTCGACCTGGTCCTTGTTCAGCTGAACCGTGGACTCCTGTGTCGGCTCGGTCTTCACCTCAGGGTTGATGGTCTTTTCCGGCGCCATCTCGGGCGAGCCGCCCAAGTCGATCACGTAGGGCGTGCCACTTTCGGAGAAGCCGATCGGGTCCTGGAAGTAACCGGCAATGGCGATTTTCTGCTCGGGGGTGGCTGTGGATAACAGCCACAGCACCAGGAAAAACGCCATCATCGCCGTGGCGAAGTCGGCAAAGGCGATTTTCCAGGCGCCGCCATGATGGCCGCCGCCGAAGCGCTTGACGCGCTTGATGATGATCGGCTGATTGTTTTCCATGACTCAGCGACCGCGAACCGCTTGTTCCAGCTCGGCAAAACTTGGGCGGTGTTTCGGGTAGAGCACCTTGCGCCCGAATTCCACAGCCAGGGATGGCGGCATGCCAGAAGCCGACGCGACCAGCGAGGCCTTGATCGACTCATAAAGGTTGAGCTCTTCCTTGGCATCGTGCTCCAGACACTTGGCCAAGGGGCCGAAGAAGCCATAGGCCGCCAAGATACCGAAGAACGTACCGACCAGCGCCGCACCGACGTGCATGCCGATGGCCGCCTGGTCGCCGTCGCCGAGCGAGGCCATGGTCACCACGATACCCAGTACCGCCGCAACGATACCGAAGCCGGGCATGCCGTCGGCAATGCCGGTCACCGCATGGGAGGGGTGTTCGAGCTCTTCCTTCATGCTCAGCAGCTCCATGTCGAACAAGCCTTCGAGCTCGTGCGGGGCCATGTTGCCGGTCGACATGATGCGCAAGTAGTCGCAGACGAACGCCGTCATGCGCTCATCCGCCAGCACGGTGGGGTACTTGGCGAAGATCGGGCTGGCTGCGGCGTCCTCGATATCACTCTCGATGGCCATCATGCCTTCACGACGGCTCTTGTTGAGGATCTCGTACACCAGGCCCAGCACTTCCAGGTAGAAGGCATGGGAGAAGCGCGAGCCGAACATCTTCATCGACTTCTTGATGACGTGCATGGTCATGTGGCCAGGGTTGGCCTGCAAGAATGCACCGAAGGCCGCACCGCCGATGATCAGTACTTCGAACGGCTGGATCAGCGCCGCAATCTTGCCGTGGGAGAGCACGTATCCGCCGAGCACGCTCGCGAATACGACGATGATGCCGATAATTTTAGCCATAGGTTCAAAGCACTTGCTGTCGTGGTCGGGGTATGAGACTGGGAGCTTTAAAACTCTTCTTCTACTTATCGGCAGAACTGCGCCAGACTATAGCCACTCAAAGCGAAAAGCCAGTTCGGACTGATGTCAAAATGCCAATTGAAACCAAGGTGCCCGCTCAGCCGCCGCGTACGTTAGAGGCCTGGGTAAAGCTGCTGGAGAGTGTCCGCATCCCCGTGCCGAAGCACAGTCACGACCGGGTAATCGCTGCCATCAATGACAGCCGCCGCTCGCTGCGCGATATCGCCGAACTGATGCAGGACAGCCCGGCATTGGTGCTTTCCGTGATGCGTGAGGCCAATCACCCGACCAACGCCAGCCAGGCCGAGCCTGCCGAGAGCCTGGAAATCGCCCTTAACCGGCTGGGCCTGGCTCGCACCGAGCAGTTGCTCAAGCGCCTGCCCTCCGTGCCCGTCGAAGAAATCCCGCCAGTGCTCAGCCAGTTCCAACTGATCAGCCAGCACGCTTCGCAGCAGGCCAGCGGCTTGTTCGCCAGCCGCCTGGCACGGCTGTGGCAGGAAATTCACTGGGGCAGCCTGCTGTTCCTGTCACCCCTGTGGCCGCTGGCACTGGCCTACCCCAAGCTGCTCGACACCTGGGAGCTGCGGGTTATCCACAAGGGCGAGGATGCCGCCCAGGTTGAGGAAGAGCTGTTTGGCGTGCGCATCATGGCGCTGTGCCAGACCATGGCGGAGTACTGGCGCCTGCCGCAGTGGGTAACCCAGGGTTACCGCTTGCTGCTGGAAGAACGCGAACAACTGGCCCAGGTGCTGAGCATCGCCCGCGACGAAGACCTGCTCAGCCAGCAACACCGCCTGGATGACGAGCCCGGCCTGCGCCGCTGGTTCAACCAGCCGGCTAACACCGTGCTGCTGGCCAACAACCTGGCGCTGGCGGCGCAGGTGGGCTGGGACAACCCGCACCTGCTACGTTGGCAGCTGCTGACAGCGCTCTACCTGCAAACCTCGCTGGAAGACGTTCAGCAGCAAGTGCACCAGCAGGCTGCGGCCAGCGCCCGCCGCCACGCCAGGCATGCCCTGTTCCACCCGGCTGAAGCACTGATCTGGCCCTGGCACCAGCGCCGCCCGCACCCGGACATGCTGGCCCCACCGCCGCCCAGTAGCGACGACCTGGCGCGCTGGCGCAAGCTGTGCCAGGACCTGTTGGCCCAGCCCAGCCCGTTCACCAATACCGTGCACCTGGCCACCCAGGCTCGCGAAGCCCTGCTGGCCTGCGGCATGCAACGCATCTTGCTGTTGAGCCTGGACAAGGCCAGCGACTACCTGCGCGTGCAACAGACCGCCGGCTTGCCCAAAGAAACCGGGGCCCTGGCCCTGCAAGTGCCGCAAAACAAACTGCTGCAAAAGTTAATGGCCCAGGCGGGACAGCTGCGCATCACCCCAGAAAACCACAGCCAGTTCTCGGCCCTGCTGCCCGCCCCGCTGCGTGCCCTGTTCCGCAGCGAGCACGTGCTGCTGCGCTCGCTGGCGGTAAACGATCAGGTGCTGATGCTGATGGTGGCCGACCAGGGCTGCCGGCCATTGGCCGATATCAGCGTGCAAGCCTTTGGTAAAACCGCGCAATGCATCGAGCGCGCGCTGTCGGTGTTTGCCAACCGCAAGGGCTGAGCCTTGCGCTACAATCGCCCCTCTTTCCACACTGGAGACCGTGGATGACTGACTTTTCCGGCCTGCCCCTGGTGATCGAAGCCGCAGACCTGCTGCCGCGCCTGGATTCGCCACAGCTGATCCTGGTCGACCTGAGCAGCGCCAACCGCTATGTCAGCGGCCATATCCCCGGCGCACGCTTCGTCGAGGGCAAGCGCACCCAGCTGGGCCAGCCACCTGCCCCCGGCCTGGTACCGGCCTTGGGCGACCTGGAAAAACTGTTCAGTGAACTCGGCCACCGCAATGATGCCGTCTATGTGGTGTATGACGATGAAGGCGGCGGCTGGGCCGGGCGCTTCATCTGGTTGCTCGACGTGATCGGCCACAAGGCCTACCACTACCTCAATGGTGGTATCCAGGCCTGGCCGGCAGACACGCTGGTGACCGACGTACCGGCACCGGCTAACACGCCCGTACGCTTGCACGTGCATGGCGAGCCAACCGCCACCCGCGAATACCTGCAAAGCCGCCTGGGCGCCGATGACCTGGTCATCTGGGATGCCCGCGGCCCGCAGGAATACAGCGGCGAGAAGGTTCTGGCGGCCAAAGGGGGTCATATCCCCGGCGCGATCAACTTCGAGTGGACCGCCGGCATGGACCTCAATGACCACCTGCGCATCCGCCAGGACATCGCCGACGTCCTCGAAAAGCTGGGCATCACCCCCGACAAGGAAGTGATCACCCACTGCCAGACCCACCGCCGCTCCGGTTTCACCTACCTGGTGGCCAAATCCCTCGGCTACCCACGCGTCAAGGCCTACGCCGGCTCGTGGAGCGAATGGGGCAACCACCCGGACACGCCTGTAGAAGTCTAAGGAACCTGCATGAAATCCCGTTTGTTCATCATCAGCCAGTACCTGCTGCCGCACCACCTGCTGTCGCGGCTGGCCGGCTGCATCGCCGAGTGCCGTGCACGCTGGTTCAAAAACGCCTTCACCGCCTGGTTTGCCAAGCGCTACCAGGTGAACATGTCCGAGGCCCTGGTCGAAGACCTGAGCGCTTACGAACACTTCAACGCCTTCTTCACCCGTGCCCTGAAGCCCGGCGCCCGTCCGCTGGACGAAACGCCCGGTGCCATCCTGTGCCCGGCCGACGGCGCGGTCAGCCAGCTTGGCCCGATCGAGCACGGCCGTATCTTCCAGGCCAAGGGCCACGGTTTCAGCGCGCAAGAGCTGCTGGGCGGCGATCCGGCAATGGCTGCGCCGTTCATGGGTGGTGAATTTGCCACCATCTACCTGTCGCCGAAGGACTACCATCGCGTGCACATGCCGCTGGCCGGTACCCTGCGCGAGATGGTGTATGTGCCGGGCCGCCTGTTCTCGGTGAACCAGACCACTGCGGAAAACGTCCCCGAGCTGTTTGCCCGTAACGAGCGTGTGGTGTGCCTGTTCGACACCGAGCGTGGGCCGATGGCCGTGGTGCTGGTGGGTGCGATGATTGTCGCTTCGATCGAAACGGTCTGGGCCGGCTTGGTAACCCCGCCCAAGCGTGAGCTGAAGACCTTCCGTTACGACGAAGGCAGCCGCGCGCCGATCCACTTGGAAAAAGGCGCCGAACTGGGCCGCTTCAAACTGGGTTCGACCGCCATCGTGCTGTTCGGGCCAGAGCAGGTGAAGTGGGCAGAAAGCCTGGGTGCCGGGTCGGCGGTGCGCATGGGGCAGCTACTGGCAGCGCCTGCCGAAGCCTGAGGCCAGCAGGTACACATGCCCCTGTAGGAGCAGCCTTGTGCTGCGATGTGGCCAGCGAAGACAGCTAAATATTCGCCGCTTCGCCGGCCTCTTCGCAGCACAAGGCTGCTGCTACAGACATCAGGGCTGCAACGCAGCCCCAAAATCTCGAATCAGCCGCGCGCGTCGCGGTCTCGCAGCCCCAGCAGGTACAGCACACCGTCCAACCCCAGGGTCGAAATCGCCTGCTTGGCCGATTGACGTACCAGCGGCTTGGCGCGGAACGCCACGCCCAGGCCCGCCAGCGACAGCATCGGCAGGTCATTGGCGCCATCACCCACGGCGATGGTCTGGTCCAGTTGCAAGCCCTCTTCGCGGGCCAACTGCTGCAGCAGCTCGGCCTTGCGCTGCGCATCGACGATAGGCTCAACGGCCACGCCAGTCACCTTGCCATCGACCACTTCCAGCTCGTTGGCGAACACGTAATCGATGCCCAGGCGCGCCTGCACCTGACGGGCGAAATACGTAAAGCCACCCGACAGGATCGCAGTCTTGTAGCCCAGGCGCTTGAGCTCGGCGAACAGGTTCTCGGCACCTTCGGTCAGGCGCAGCGAGGCACCGATCTCATCCAGCACGCCCACGTCCAGGCCCTTGAGCAACGCCATGCGCTCTTTGAAGCTGGCGCGGAAGTCGAGCTCACCGCGCATGGCCCGCTCGGTGATCGCAGCTACTTGCTCGCCGACGCCGGCGGCCTTGGCCAGTTCGTCGATGACCTCGGCCTCGATCAAGGTCGAGTCCATGTCGAACACCGCCAGGCGGCGGTTGCGACGGAACAGGTCGTCCTTCTGGAAGGCGATGTCGATGCTCAGCGCTTCAGCCAGGGCAAAGAAGTCTGCACGCAAGGCCTGGGCATCGCTCGGCTCGCCGCGCACGGAAATCTCGACGGCCGCCTTGCCCTTCTCGGTGTCGGCATCCAGGCCCACACGGGCAGACAGGCGCTCGATGCGCTCAATGGTCAGGCCGTACTGGCTGATGACCGCGCTGACCCGTTGCAGCTGCTCTGGGGTGATCTTGCGGCTGAGCAGGGTGACGATATGACGCGCCTCCCCGTGGCCATCGGCCCAATGCTGGTAATCGGCCTCGGAAATCGGCGTGTAACGTGCCTGCAGATTCAGTTCATGGGCCTTGGCCTGCACGCTTTGCAGCAGATTGGTGGCCACTTCGTTGTCCGGAATATCGACCAGAATGCCGAACGACAAGGTGCCGTGCATGACCGCCAGGCCGATGTCGAGGATGTTCACACCACCCTGCAGCAGGACGCCGGTGATGGCCGCGGTGAGACCGGGACGGTCTTCACCTGTGATGTTGATCAGGACGATTTCGCGCAAGACCGGACTCCGACTTCGATGAAAAATGCGCATTCTACCGATTTTCCGTGACCATCGGGCACGAACGATACTTTGCCGAAAAAACCGGGGTCGCTATACTGCCCCTCACTTTTATGCCATTAAGAGCCGAGCTCTGTGAACCGGCCCACCCCCGTCAAGCCAGACAACTTCTTCCTGATGATCTATCGTGCCCTGAGTCAACGTCGCGTCCCTCTGGCGCTGCGCATCGCCTTCACCAACATTTTCCTGGTGGCGCTGGCGCTGGTCATCTATGCCTGCGTGATGGGCCTGCAGTTCAAGCAGGCCATGCACGAGCAGGCGGATGCGCTCGGCCAGAGCCTGACCACGCAGACGGCCACGTCGGCCACGGAGCTGTTGGTGTCCAACGACATCCTCAGCCTCAACGTGCTGCTGGGTAACCTGGTGAAAAACCCATTGGTGGCCCATGCGGCGATCTACAGCGTGGACAACCGCATCCTCGCCGAAGCTGGCCAGCGCCCGCGCAACAGCCTGCTGGGCGAGGCCGAAGGCCTGTACCAGACCAAGATCACCTTCCAGGACGTCACCGCCGGGCAGCTGCGCATCAGCCTGGACATGGGCCAGTTCCAGCAGCCAATGCTGATCAGCCTGCAGAGCATGGGCATCCTCGCCGCCATCCTGCTGGCCCTGGCACTGAGCCTGAGCCTGCGCCAGGCCCGCCATATCACCCTGCCGCTGCTGCAGCTGCGAGTCTGGCTGCGCGACCCGCACCCCTACACCCCGGCCACCGACCGTCAGGACGAGATCGGAGACATCGCTCGCCAGTTGCACACTCGCCTGGCCCCGCCGCCACCGCCTGAACCCGAGCCAGAGCCGGAAGACGAGGACGACGAAGACACCTTCGACGACCTGCACGAGGCCGCCCCTGCGCCCAAGGCTGCACCGCGCGCCAAGGCTGTCGCCCAGGCAGACGACGAGGACGATGAAGCCTTCGCCGGGTTGCTCGACAACGAGGACAGCGCGCCGAAGGCGGTGCCGTTCGAGTCTGACGAGCCGCAAAACAGTGCTGTGCTGGCCGTGCAGCTCGGCTCGCAAGAGCAACTGCGCCGCCTGCCGCGCACGCGCCTGACCGAGTTGCTAGAGCGCTACCGCGACTGCCTGGAGCATGCCGCCTCGCTGTATGAGGGCGAAACCCACACGCTCAACGACGGCAGCACCCTGGTGCTGTTCCACAGCCGCGACTGTGGCGAGGACTACCTGACCAATGCGATCTGCTGTGGCGAGCTGCTGCGCGCACTGGGCCATGCCTTGCAGATCGAAGTCGCAGACAGTGGCATTACCCTGCAACTGCAGCTAGGCCTGGCCCTGGGTAACGACCTGCACGGGCTGGAGCTGGTCGACCTGCTGATGGCTGAAAAAGCTCAGGATGCCCTGGCGCTGTCGCAGCACAGCCGCAACCTGTTGCTGGTGGAGCGTCAGATCAGCGACGACGCACTGATTCGTCAGCGCGCGCGGATCCGCCCGATTGCCAGCCCGGAGGGCGCATGCTGCGTGGAGCGGCTGATGGAGCCCTATCCTTCGATGCTGGAACGGCAACTGGCGCGGATGCACGAGCGCCGAGCCTGATTGTAGGAGCAGCCTTGTGCTGCGAAGGGGCCGGGGCTGGCAATGCATCTTTGTTGCCAGGACTGGCCCCTTCGCAGCACAAGGCTGCTCCTACAGAGATCACCTAGCAGATACGAAAAAGCCCGCACATGTGCGGGCTTTTTCGTATCTGGCGGAACCGTCAGAACCGATAGACTTCCATATCGGTACGAATTGGCGAAGCCATCGGAATCTTGGATTTCTCCGGCGCCTTCTTCACCTGTACCGGTGCAGCTGGCTTTTTCGGCGTTTCTTCGGCAATGGCAGGCTGATTGGCCAACGGTTTGACCGCCGTGCTCAATTGCTCAGCCAGCTTTTGCAGCAATTGCCCTTGGGCCTGCACCTGCGACGCCTCGCTACCTTCGTGCTGCTGCTCGAGGTGAACGATGCGGTTGTCGCGCACATGGCCACGACGGTCGAGCAGACGCCATTGGGCATCGAGAATCGCCGGCTGGTCCTTGCCAGAATCCAGGCGGGTAATCGACAGCAAGACTTGCACGTCCGGGCTGAAACCAGCGGTTGCCGGTGCCAGGACCACGCGCTGGCTGTCCAGGCGCCAGGCCAGCTGGCGAACCAGCAACTGGTCAATGTCCGACGAGAGGCTGCCCGCCCAACGACCGTCGGTCGCCGAACTCAGGCTGCCATCGGCCTGACGCTGCAGGAACGTCTCGCGTTGCAGGTAATCGGCAACCGACACCGGGCCGAGCACCACGGCCATGCCCGCGCTTTGCGACGGCTGGCCAGGATCACCGCTGTCGAGCTGGTACAAGGCAACCGGCTGATGCATGCTGCATCCGCCCAGCCCCAAAAGGCCCGTCATCAACAGCGCAAATGGAAGGCGCAGAAGTTTCATCATCCCATCCAGGCGGTCGCCACAGGCAGACCGCAGTGATACTCATGTAGATTCAATCGGGCACACGGCTACGCCGGCACCGCAGGGGCCATATCATCCGCGAAATAGCTGTCCGACTCCAGCATTTCTGCCTGGAACGGCGCTGAAATTGCCGTTCCAGACATTTCACCGGGTTACGCCGGACCTTCCACCTGCAACCCATCGACACGCTGGAAGCCGCGTGGCAGCTTGCTGCCGCGCCGGCCCCGTTCGCCCTTGTAGTGCTCCAGGTCGTCCGCTTTCAGAGATAGGGTACGCTTGCCGGCTTGCAATACAAGGGTCGCCCCTTCGGCCATCACCGCCAGGTCGGTGACAAATTCTTCACGGCTGGCCACCCGATCACCGGGCACGCCGATGATCTTGTTGCCCTTGCCTTTACCCAGTTGCGGCAAGTCGCTGACCTTGAACACCAGCAGCCGGCCCTCGGTGGTTACCGCCGCCAGCCAATCCTGCTCGCGGTTGGCCACGGGGCGTGGCGTCATCACTTTTGCCCCGTTGGGCAAGCTGAGCAGGCCCTTGCCGGCCTTGTTCTTGGCCTGCAGGTCTTCACCCTTGACCACGAACCCGTAGCCGGCGTCCGACGCCACCACATACAGGGCGTCATCGTCAGGCAACAGCACACACTCGAAGGTTGCCCCAGGTGGCGGTGTCAGGCGGCCGGTCAGCGGCTCGCCCTGCCCGCGGGCCGACGGCAGGGTATGTGCGGCCACCGAATAGCTGCGGCCCGTGGAGTCGATCAGCACGGCAAACTGGTTGGAGCGCCCGGCAGCGGCGGCCTTGAAGCCATCGCCCGCCTTGTACGAGAGGCCGGTGGCATCGATGTCGTGGCCCTTGGCGCAACGCACCCAGCCCTTTTCCGACAGCACGACGGTGACCGGCTCGGTCGGCATCAGCTCGTTTTCCGACAGCGCCTTGGCCTCAGCACGCTCAACGATTGGCGAACGGCGGTCATCGCCATAGGTTTCGGCGTCCTTGATCAGCTCGGTGCGCACCAGCTTGCGCAGCTTGGCATCGCTGCCGAGCAGGGCCAGCAGCTTGGCTTGCTCTTTGAGCAGTTCGTCCTGCTCGCCGCGAATCTTCATTTCTTCAAGGCGCGCCAGCTGACGCAGGCGGGTCTCGAGGATGTAGTCGGCCTGGATTTCAGTCAGTTGGAAGCGGTCGATCAACGCCTGCTTGGGATGCTCCTCGGTGCGGATGATGTGAATCACTTCATCCAGGTTGAGGAAGGCCGTCAACAAGCCCTCAAGCAGGTGCAGGCGACGCTCAACCTTGTCCAGGCGGTGTTGCAGCCGGCGACGGACGGTAGTGGTACGGAACTCCAGCCACTCCAGCAACAGGGCGCGCAGGTTCTTCAGCTGCGGCCGGCCGTCGAGGCCGATGATGTTGACGTTGACCCGGTAACTGCTTTCCAAGTCGGTGGTGGCGAACAAATGCTGCATCAGTTCGTCGGCATCCACCCGGTTGGAGCGCGGGATGATGACAATGCGGCACGGGTTCTCGTGGTCCGACTCGTCACGCAGGTCGGCCACCATCGGCAGCTTCTTGGCCTGCATCTGGGCGGCAATCTGCTCCAGTACCTTGGCCCCGGAGACCTGGTGCGGCAGTGCGGTGACCACCACATCGCCATCTTCTACACGATAAACGGCGCGCATGCGGATCGAGCCGCGGCCAGTTTCGTAGATCTTCAGGATCTCGGCGCGCGGGGTGATGATCTCTGCTTCGGTCGGGTAGTCCGGGCCCTGGATGTGCTCGCACAGCTGCTCGATCGTGGCCTTGGGCTCGTCGAGCAAACGGACGCAGGCACTGGCCACTTCACGCAGGTTGTGCGGCGGCACGTCGGTGGCCATGCCCACGGCGATACCGGTGGTGCCGTTGAGCAGGATGTTGGGCAGGCGCGCTGGCAATACCGCGGGCTCCTGCAGGGTACCGTCGAAGTTCGGCACCCAGTCCACGGTGCCTTGGCCCACTTCGTTGAGCAGCACTTCGGCGTAGCGCGACAGCCTTGCTTCGGTATAACGCATGGCGGCGAACGACTTCGGATCGTCGGGCGCACCCCAGTTACCCTGGCCATCGACCAGGGTGTAGCGGTAACTGAACGGCTGCGCCATCAACACCATGGCTTCGTAGCAGGCCGAGTCGCCGTGGGGGTGGAACTTGCCGAGCACGTCGCCGACGGTACGCGCCGACTTCTTGTGCTTGGCATCGGCATCGAGCCCCAACTCGCTCATGGCGTAGACGATGCGTCGCTGCACCGGCTTCAGGCCGTCGCCGATGTGCGGCAGGGCCCGGTCCATGATCACGTACATGGAGTAGTTGAGGTAGGCCTGTTCGGTGAAGTCCGCCAGCGAGCGGCGTTCGACGCCGTCGAGGCTGAGTTCCAGTGAGTCGCTCATGCGGGCCTCGTCATTTCAGGTTCTGGCGCAGCAGCATGGTGCCGCCGCGCTGGGTAAATTCAAGTTGTTTCAGGGCGCTCATGCCGAGCAGCACGGTCTGCCCGTCCAGGCCTGGCACCACGGTGGCACGCACGTCCTGCAGGCGGATATCACCCAGCTGCAGGGTATCCAGGCGCGTGCGGTAACCTTCGGTGCGGCCGTTTGCGGTACTGAGCAGCACCGGGCTGCCGCGCGCAAGCGCCAGCGTGCGGGCCAAGGCCTCGGGTATCGCCACGTCGGTCGCCCCGGTGTCGAGCATGAAATGCACGGCCTGGCCATTGATCGCGCCATCCACCACGAAGTGCCCCTGGCCATTGCTCAGCAGGCGCACCTCGATAAAGCCTTCGCCACGTGAAGACTGCACCTGGGCATTAGGGTTGCGCTGGCTGTCTTCCCATTGGCCAAAATAACGCGTGGCAAGGAACAACGCCGCCGCCCAGGCGACGATCATCAGTAGCTTGCCGGCACGCTTGCCCGGAGCCTGGCTCATGGCTTGGCGCTCCAGCCGCCGGCGGGTGCGTCAAAGCGCCAGACGATCGGGCGTGCCTCGCTATCGGCGCGCACGCCATTGTTGTTGTCCAGGCCAATCCAGGCGCCTTTGGCATCGATTACCAGCGCTTCTGCCAGGCCGTACGGCTGATCGTACCGGCGCGATTCCACCAGCGCATCGGCAGCGAACGACCAGCAACGCTCGACCACGCCGCTGTCCGCGTCGCGGCGACAAATGCGGTAGGCATTACGCTCAAGGGTGTACAGCTTGCCCTCGAACCAGGCCAGGTCGGCAAAATCACGCGACAGCGCCCGGGGGTTGGGCATCTGCGGCGGCTGCATCTCGACGCCAGCCTCGCTCAGCAGCACGCAACTGCGCCCGCAGGTCCACACCGACTGCTGACGTTCGATCGCCACCAACCCCCGGCGCTCGCGCTCGGCGGCCAGCCAGATGCGGTCACCCGCCGGGTTGATCGCCAGGCCTTCGAACAAGGCATTGAAGTTAAGCAGCATGCCACTGGCCCGCGCCTGTCGAACCATGGCCGG
Organism: Pseudomonas sp. B21-031; assembly: GCF_024748985.1. Taxonomy (NCBI): domain Bacteria; kingdom Pseudomonadati; phylum Pseudomonadota; class Gammaproteobacteria; order Pseudomonadales; family Pseudomonadaceae; genus Pseudomonas; species Pseudomonas sp. B21-031. The sequence goes on from NZ_CP087181.1 coordinate 5,407,195, forward strand.
GTCGATCTTCAACCAGTCCGGCTCACCCTCGAGCGGGATGCGCAACACGCCAGCATGCGCCTCGCTGACCAGGTAGAGGCTACCGGCCTGGTCACAGGTGATGCCTTCAAAATCCAGCTCGCCACCGCGCACATAGGACGCCGCCCAGTTGCGCGACTTCAGCCCCCACGGCAAGCCGCTCTCGGGGACGGGCGGCGGGGTGAAGGTCAGCGGTTGCGCACGCCACACCGCGCTTTGCTGATCGAAGCGATAGACCCGGTCATCGTCACGGTCGGACACCCCCCACAACGCCCCCCGGCACTGCACCAACCCAGACAAGTTGCCGCCGCGCATTCCTTCGACGGGGTATTCGGCAGTCATCTTCAACTGCGGCCAGTCGCCCGCCACGCTCGGCAAGGTAACCAGTGCAAGGCAAGCGGCGAGAAACAGCCGAATCAAACCATGACCTCGGCAAGGTTACCTTTGGTTTCCAGCCAGCTCTTGCGGTCGCCGGCGCGCTTCTTGGCCAGCAGTTTGTCCATCAACTCGCAGGTGGCCTGCACATCGTCCAGCGTCAGCTGCACCAGGCGCCGGGTGTTCGGGTCCATGGTGGTTTCGCGCAGCTGTGGCGGGTTCATTTCACCCAGCCCCTTGAATCGCGTGACTTGCGGCTTGCCGCGCTTCTTCTCGGCCACCAGGCGATCGAGGATGCCGTCGCGCTCGGCTTCGTCCAGGGCGTAGTAAATTTCTTTGCCGAGGTCGATGCGGTACAGCGGCGGCATGGCCACGTAGACATGGCCGGCCTCCACCAGTGGGCGGAAATGCTGCACGAACAGTGCGCACAGCAGCGTGGCAATGTGCAAGCCGTCGGAGTCGGCGTCGGCGAGAATGCAGATTTTGCCGTAGCGCAGCTGCGACAGGTCGGCAGCCCCCGGGTCGACACCGATGGCCACAGCAATGTTGTGCACTTCCTGGCTGGCCAGGACTTCGCCACCGTCCACTTCCCAGGTGTTGAGGATCTTCCCGCGTAGCGGCAGGATCGCCTGGAACTCTTTGTCTCGCGCCTGCTTGGCCGAACCACCGGCAGAGTCACCCTCGACCAGGAACAGCTCGGCGCGCATCGGGTCCTGGCCTGCGCAATCCGCCAGTTTGCCCGGCAGCGCCGGGCCTTGGGTGATGCGCTTGCGTTCGACCTTCTTGCTGGCCTTGAGACGACGGCCGGCGTTGCTGATGGCCAGTTCAGCCAATTGCATGCCCAGCTCGGGGTGGGCATTGAGCCACAGGCTGAATGCGTCCTTGACCACACCGGAAACGAAGGCGGCCGCCTCACGGGACGACAGGCGCTCTTTGGTCTGCCCGGAGAACTGCGGCTCCTGCATCTTCATCGACAGCACGAAGGTGATGCGTTCCCAGACGTCTTCAGGCGCCAGCTTGACCCCGCGGGGCAGCAAGTTGCGGAACTCGCAGAACTCGCGCATGGCATCCAGCAGGCCTTGGCGCAGGCCGTTGACATGGGTGCCGCCCTGGGCGGTGGGGATCAGGTTGACGTAGCTTTCCTGTACGCTGTCGCCGCCTTCAGGCAGCCACAGCAAGGCCCAGTCCACGGCCTCCTTGTTACCGGCCAGGCTGCCGCAGAACGGCTCGTCGGGCAGGCGCAGGTACTCGCTGACCGAGTCGACCAGGTAGGAACGCAGGCCATCCTCGTAGTGCCACTCGACCTTCTCGCCGCTGCCTTTGTCCTCGAAGCTGACCAGCAGGCCCGGGCACAGCACGGCCTTGGCCTTGAGCACGTGCTTGAGGCGGCTGATGGAGAATTTCGGCGAATCGAAGTACTTCGGGTCGGGGCTGAAGTACACGCTGGTGCCGGTGTTGCGCTTGCCGACCGAGCCCACCACTTCCAGCTCGCTGGCCTTGAAGCCATCGGCGAAGGTCATCTGGTACTCGTTGCCGTCACGCTTGACGCGCACGCGCACCTGGGTCGACAGGGCATTGACCACCGAGATACCCACGCCGTGCAGGCCACCGGAGAACTGGTAGTTCTTGTTGGAGAACTTGCCGCCGGCGTGCAGCTTGGTCAGGATCAGCTCGACCCCGGACACGCCTTCTTCGGGGTGGATGTCCACCGGCATGCCGCGGCCATCGTCGCTGACTTCCAGCGAGTGGTCGGCGTGGAGGATGACCTGCACCGAACGGGCGTGACCGGCCAGGGCTTCGTCGACACTGTTGTCGATGACTTCCTGGGCCAAGTGGTTCGGTCGGCTGGTGTCGGTGTACATGCCCGGTCGCTTGCGGACCGGATCAAGGCCCGAGAGGACTTCGATGGCGTCTGCGTTATAGGCGCTAGCGCTGGGATTGGCCATGGGGTCTCGTCGTCAGTCAGGTGAATGCAAAAGTGCTGGGTACAAAGCTCAGAGCACGGAAAAGTCGAGCGCCGCATACGCGCTCGGGGCAATCCCGGCAAAGGCCAGCAGTGCCGGAAGGCGCTCGACAAAGCCCTGGAAGCTGTGGTCGCCACCGGCCTGGATGCGCAATGCACACGCTCGGTAATAGCGCTCGGCGTGGCGATAATCCAAGGTTTCGTCAGCGGTCTGCAACCACACTTGGTAGCGGTTGGCATCCTCGGGGGCTGGCACTTCCAGCTCGGCCAGGGCCTGCACGTGATCGTGGGTCAGTTCCCAGGCCTCATCGGTGTAAAGGTTGCGCTGGGTGCCAAGGTAGCCATCGAACAACCTGTGGGGTGCCACCGCTGGGTTGATCAGCAAGGCCTTGAGGCCGTGGCGCTCTGCCAGATAGGTGGCATAGTAGCCGCCGAGCGAACTGCCGACCAGCAAGGGCGCACCCAGTTCGGCGATGGCGCCCTGCAATTGGGCGATGGCCTGGCGTGGGTGATGGTGCAACGCCGGCACACGCAATTGGTCGGACAAGCCCAACAGCTGCATGACTGCCTCGAGCTGGCGCGCCTTCTTGGACAGCGGCGAGCTGTTGAAGCCATGGATATAGAGGATGGAACCCGACATGCTGCCCCCGGAATCTGCGGCGTCGCGCCCTTGTTGCGGGCGCAGGGACGCGCAGTGTAGCGCGTTCGCCGGGTTTTGACGCAGTGAGGGGGATTTCGCAACACTTTCTTCAGGCACTTGCGGGCATTCAAGGGGCGCTTTCCTTGTAGGAGCAGCCTTGTGCTGCGAAGAGGCCGGTGGCAAGACCCAAGATCTGTGTTTTTGCAGCTGGCCTCTTCGCAGCACAAGGCTGCTCCTACAAGAAAGATGTATTGCCTGAAACCTCAATAGCCCGGGCTGTCGAAGTCCAGTTTCACCTCGAAGTCCCGCGCCCGCTCCACGCCGGTTTCCAACCGCCCGTCGGCATGCAAGCGCAACCAGCGATAGCCAGGCTGCTCTTCGCTCACCTTGAAGTCCTCGCTTTGCGCCGCGAACTGAATGCAGGTCGACGGCGTGGCCATCAAGCGCAGCCCATCGCGCATTTCATCCCAGCTCTGATGCACATGCCCCCAGAGCAACGCTCGCACCTGTGGATAACGTTCGACGATGGCGAACAGTGCCTGGGCATTGCGCAACCCGATGGGCGCGATCCAGGCGCAGCCGATGTCCACCGGCTGATGGTGAAAGCACACCAGGCAATGGCGCTCACCGGCCTGTTTCAAGGCTGATTCCAGCGCGGCCAGTTGGTCGTCTTCAAGAAAACCGTGGGTAGCACCGTGCACGGCCGTATTGAGCATGACAACGCGCCATGCGCCAATGTCGGTTACCGCCTGCACCAGCTCCGGCGCTACCTGCGCCATTACCTGCGCCTCGTCATGGTTGCCCGGCAACCAGCGGGTGGGCACGGCAAACGGTGCGGTCAGCTCACGGAACGCCTCATAGGAGGCCACGCTGGCATCCTGGGACAGATCGCCGGTGCACAGCAGCAAATCGATGGGCAGCTGCTCGCGGCGCACTTGGGCGACCACATGGCGCAGGCTGTCACGGGTGTTCAGGCCAAGCAGGGTGCCGGCCGGGTCGGCGAACAAGTGGGCATCGGTGAGTTGCACCACATGCACGGGGCGGGTTGGGTCTAGGTGCGGCAACGGCCGTCTCCTCGAACGGATTCAGCACGAATTATGGCTGCGCAACGGTTGCGAGCAAACACCCGAAACCGACGCGCATCACATTTCAGCGAACACTTGCCAGTTCATGACCGCAGGCCAGGCAATGGCTCAGCCATTCGCCGAGGAACAGGTTGAGCTGCGCTTTTTCGTCCGGCTGGTGCATACCCGCATTCGGATAAGGGTAAATGCTGCGCAAGCGCCGGGCATGCTCGGCGCTGACTACCTCGGCCATGCGTGCATCGTGGTACACCTGCACCTCAAGGTGCGGCACCGGCAGCCACGGCAAGCTGTGCTCCTGGCGCACGTGCAGGGTGGTGGTATAAGGGCAGGCCAGCACGACATCGAGCACCAGCACACCAAGCATCTGGTCGCCCTGGGTCATGCCGATGCGACGCGAGCTCTGGGTAGTGCGCATGTCTGGTAACAAACGCATCAGCCGGGCGTAATTGGCCTCGCAGGCTGCTTGCAGCCCGACCAGGTCAACCCGATATCGCTCGCGCAGCAGGTTCACTTCCACATACCTCGAACTTCGTCTCTGTTAAGCGCCAGCCATTGCAGGCCGATGATCGTCGCGGCGTTGCAGATACGGCCGTCACGCACGGCCTGCAAGGCATCCTCGAACGACCACACGCGCACGCGAATGTCTTCGCCCTCTTCTTCCAGGCCATGCAGGCCGCCCGCGCCTTCGCTGATGCAGCGCCCCAAAAACAGGTGGACGAATTCGTCACTGCCACCGGGCGATGGGAAGTAGCGGGTCATTGGCCACAAAGCGCTGAACGTAAGCCCAGCCTCTTCTTCTGCCTCGCGGTGTGCGACCTCTTCAGGTTGCTCGTCCTTGTCGATCAGCCCGGCGACCATCTCGATCAGCCAAGGGTTGGCGACCTTGTCGAGCGCACCGACACGAAACTGCTCGATCAGCACCACCTCGTCACGCTGTGGATCGTAGGGCAATACACAAACCGCATCGTGGCGCACGAACAGTTCGCGGCTGATCTCGCGGCCCATGCCCCCGGCGAACAGTTCATGGCGCAGGCGAAGCTTGTCGAGCTTATAAAAGCCCTGGAAGCAATTGGCCCGCTCGATGATCTCGAAGCCCTTGGGCACTGAATTCAACGCGTCTGACATGGAAATCCTCATGACCTCAAATACTGCATCGCGCCATCCTACTCCGCACTTTGGCGCGTTTCACCCCTTTCCGGCAACCGTTCGCGCAGTCGGGACAGCGCGCCTTCTGTCTGTTAGCTTAGTGGCGAACTGACGGTCGCGCCGACGGTCAAAGGCCGACTTTTCCCTGTTCTGCAAGGATCATCATGACACTTGTCAAACTGACTTCCGTGGCTGTGCTGGCACTGGCCCTGGGTGCCTGCCAGAGCCTGTTCACGCCCAACTACCGGGCCCCGCTCGAGGTCAAGCGTGACGCCTGGGAGCACGTCAAACCCGGCTGCAGCGAAAGCGACTGCCCGCTGGTGAACATCGACACCATTCACTTCCCGGCCCAGCCCAAGCTCGACGCCATCGTCGAACAGCGCCTGCTGCAGCTGACCGAAGACAACCAGCACGGCGCCGCGCCAACCACCCTGCAGGCGTATGAGCAGCAGTACCTGGCCAGCGCCGACAAGCGCAACAGCAGCTATTTGCAAGCCAAGGTACGCGAACAGCATGACGGGCTGGTGATCATCGAACTGTCCAGCTACCTGGACAGCGGTGGCGCCCATGGCATGCCAGGGCGCGGCTTCATCAACTATTCGCGCAAGCTGGACAAGGTACTGACCCTGCAGGACATGCTGGTGCCCGGCCAGGAAGAGACCTTCTGGAAGACCGTCGAAGAGTCGCACCGCGCGTGGATGATCAGCGTCGGCATGGACAAGGACGCCGACTTCGTCAAGACCTGGCCCTTCAAGCGGTCGCCGCACATCGCCCTGACGTACGGCGCGGTGGTGGTCAAGTATGAGGTCTATGCCATCGCGCCCTACTCCATGGGCCACGTCGAGCTGAAGATCCCCTACCCGCGCCTGAACGGCGTGATCAAGCCCGAGCTGTTTCCCGGCCGCGGCTGAAGCTCAGTAGCGCATGCAGCACACCTGCCAGCACTAGCGCCGGCAGGGTTGCGCCCAGGTCCGGTGCTTGCGCGGCAATCAGGTGATAAGCCGCCACACCCACGGCCCAGGCCAGCAACGCCTGCCAGTGCAAACCATCGACCTGTGACGGCAGGCGGCGGTGACGGATCACGTAGTGGTCCATCAGCACCACGCCGAACAGCGGCGCAAATACCGAACCGATCAGCAGCAAGAAGTTTTCGTACTGGGCCAGTGGCGCGAACAGCGCGATCAGGGTGCACAGCACACCAATGGCCAGCGCCAGGTGCTCGACTTTCAGGCGTACCAGCACGCCGGTGGAAACGGCGGCCGAATGGATGTCGGCAAAGGCTTTTTCCGACTCGTCCAGCAGAATCAACAGCAACGGAATACCCAGCCCAGCACCTGCCAAGGCCAGCAGCAAGGCATTGGCTTCGCCGCTGGGGGCAAAGGCCAAGGTGTAGGCGACGCCCAGGCTCATCAGCCAGGTATTGCCGATGAAGTAGCCCAGCACGGTACCGCCGAACACACGCTTGCCACTGCGGGCAAACCGCGAGTAGTCGGCGATCAGCGGCAACCACGATAGCGGCATGGCGATGACGATGTCGAAGCCGACGGCCAGCGACATCGAGCCGTCACCGGCGCGTTGCCACAGGTCGGCCAGGTCGGCTTTGGCGAACAGGTTCCAGGTCAGCCACAGGCACGCGCCCAACAGCACCCAGATGCCCCACGTGCGCAACACCTTGCGCACGAACGCCAGCGGCCCGCTGACTGCAAGCAGGGTCGCCAGGGCGCCGAAGCACAGGGTCCAGAGCATAGGGCTGTTCCACGCACTGCCTTCACCGAACGTACGCGCGCCGAGCAGGCTGGCCGCGTCGCGCATGACGATGATCTCGAACGCCCCCCAACCCACCAGCTGCAGCAGGTTGAGCACTGCCGGCAAGCGGGCGCCATGGCTGCCCAGGCTGAGCCGCAGGGTACCCATGGCCGACAGGCCGGTGTCGCTGCCGATGACGCCAGCCGCCCCGAGTAACAGCACGCCCACACCGGTGCCAAGGGCGATGGCCAGCACCGCGCTGGCAAGGCCCATGCCTGGGGCGAGCATGGCGCCAACTTGCAGCACCATCAAGCCGATGCCGAGGGAGAACCACAGAGAGAACAGGTCGCCGAAGCCGAAGATGCGTTGGCTGGTGGGGACCGGGTGGTCCGGGGAAAAATGGCTGGGGGTGGTCATTGTTGTGATCGCCGCAGAGATTGAGATGAACAGGCATCCAACGGTGGGAGCGGGCTTGCCCCGCGAAGGCGTCTGGCCTGCCAATCGCGCTGGCCCAGCTGACGCTTTCGCGGGGCAAGCCCGCTCCCACGGTGGTGACGGATTGCCTTACACTTTTTTGTACAACTGGCTGCCTTCCTGGCGGAATCGCTCGGCCTGCTCACGCATGCCTTCTTCAACCGTCACGTCCACGGCTTCGATCTTGGCGGCGTACTCACGTACTTCCTGGGTGATTTTCATCGAGCAGAACTTCGGCCCGCACATCGAGCAGAAGTGCGCGACCTTGGCCGATTCCTTAGGCAAGGTTTCGTCGTGGTACGCGCGGGCGGTGTCCGGGTCGAGGCCCAGGTTGAACTGGTCTTCCCAGCGGAACTCGAAACGCGCCTTGGACAAGGCGTTGTCACGAATCTGCGCGCCTGGGTGGCCTTTGGCAAGGTCGGCGGCATGGGCGGCGATCTTGTAGGTGATGATGCCGGTCTTGACGTCATCCTTGTTCGGCAGGCCCAGGTGTTCCTTGGGCGTCACGTAGCACAGCATGGCGCAACCAAACCAGCCGATCATCGCCGCGCCGATACCGGAGGTGATGTGGTCGTAACCCGGCGCAATGTCGGTGGTCAGCGGGCCAAGGGTGTAGAACGGCGCCTCGTCGCAGCATTCGAGCTGCTTGTCCATGTTCTCCTTGATCAACTGCATCGGCACGTGGCCCGGGCCTTCGATCATGCACTGCACGTCGTGCTTCCAGGCGATCTTGGTCAGCTCGCCGAGGGTTTCCAGCTCACCGAACTGCGCAGCATCGTTGGCGTCGGCAATCGAGCCCGGACGCAGGCCGTCGCCCAGCGAGAAGCTGACGTCGTAGGCCTTCATGATCTCGCAGATTTCGTCGAAGTGGGTGTACAGGAAGTTTTCCTGGTGATGCGCCAGGCACCACTTGGCCATGATCGAGCCGCCCCGGCTGACGATGCCGGTAACGCGCTTGGCGGTCAGCGGCACATAGCGCAGCAGCACACCGGCGTGGATGGTGAAGTAGTCCACGCCCTGCTCGGCCTGCTCGATCAGGGTGTCGCGGAACAGCTCCCAGGTCAGGTCTTCAGCGACACCGCCGACTTTTTCCAGGGCCTGGTAGATCGGCACGGTACCGATCGGCACGGGCGAGTTACGGATGATCCACTCGCGGGTTTCGTGAATGTGCTTGCCGGTGGACAGGTCCATGACCGTGTCCGAACCCCAGCGAATCCCCCAGGTCAGCTTGGCCACTTCTTCCTCGATCGAGGAGCCCAGGGCGCTGTTGCCGATGTTGCCGTTGATCTTCACCAGGAAGTTGCGGCCGATGATCATCGGCTCCAACTCGGTGTGGTTGATGTTGGCCGGGATGATCGCGCGGCCGCGGGCGATTTCTTCGCGGACGAACTCGGGGGTGATTTCTTTCGGGATGTTGGCGCCGAAGCTGTGGCCCGCGTGCTGCTGGTCAAGCAGGCCGGCGGCGCGGGCTTCCTGCAGCTTCATGTTCTCGCGGATGGCAACGTATTCCATCTCGGCGGTGATGATGCCCTGGCGGGCATAGTGCATCTGCGAGACGTTGACGCCCGCCTTGGCGCGGCGCGGGTTGCGCACGTGGTTGAAGCGCAGCTTGGCCAGCTCTGCATCGTTCAGGCGCTGTTGGCCGAAGTCGGAACTCAAGCCGCCCAGGCGCTCGGTGTCGCCACGCGCGTCGATCCAGGCCGAACGCACGTCGGCCAGGCCTTTGCGCACGTCGATGATGACGTTAGGGTCGGTGTAGGGGCCAGAAGTGTCGTAGACCAGCACCGGGGCGTTGGTCTCGCCGCCGAAATCGGTAGGGGTGTCGTGCAGGCTGATTTCGCGCATGGGCACCCGGATGTCCGGGCGGGAGCCTTCGACATAGACCTTGCGCGAACGGGGGAACGGTTGCACGGATTGCTGATCGACTTGTGCCGATTCGCTGAGGTTGATCGTTTTTTCTTGTTTGCTCATCACGGGCTCTCCAGACAGCTTCCTAGCGGATGGAATGTCGGGGAGAACCTGAAAGACGCGGACGCACCCCTTTACGGGTGTGCAGTGCCGGATACATGGGGGTGCCGTGAGCTGCTTGCAGCTGAGACATTCCCGGACCTGGCACAAGAGGCTCCCCGGGAAGGCGAGCAATCTTGTTCCCTACGCAGGCGCTAACCTGATCAGGTTCAACGGGATCCGCAACTTTGCGATCTCAGCCTTTGCTTCAAGGCACCCCGACAAGAACATGCGCAGTCTAGACTGGAGTGGTCGGCAAAGCCAAGCGGGTAAATACGGGTGATGATGAAAGGCGCACTGGGCGATTGTTGCCGGGGGCGCATGGCACTACACTGGCCCATCGCTCGATACTCAACAGTTCAGTAATTATATTTCGTACAAGGATTGCCTCTATGCTGCGCAAACTCTCACTGGCGATAGCCGTGTCTTGTGCGTCCAACGGAATGGCCTGGGCAGCAGAAATGCCCATGACGGTTAAAACCGACCTGGTCAGCGTCTACCAGGAAGCGGTCGACAACAACGCCGATCTTGCGGCAGCCCGCGCCGATTATGGCGCCCGCCGCGAAGTCGTTCCGCAGGCCCGCGCCGGCCTGCTGCCGAACCTGTCGGCGGGTGCCGAGATGATGAACACTCGCACCAAGCTCGACGAGCCGTCCCTCACCGCCAACCGCAGCGGCAACGCCTGGAGCGCCACCCTGGCGCAGCCGGTGTTCCGTGCCGACCGCTGGTTCCAGTTGCAGGCGGCCGAGGCGGTCAACGAACAGGCGGCGCTGGAATTGTCTGCCACTGAGCAGAACCTGATCCTGCAGACCGCGCAAAACTACTTTGCCGTGCTCCGGGCCCAGGATAACCTGGCCGCGACCAAGGCCGAGGAATCCGCCTTCAAGCGCCAGCTTGACCAGTCCAACGAACGTTTCGATGTGGGCCTTTCCGACAAGACTGACGTCTTGCAGTCCCAGGCCAGCTACGACACGGCCCGAGCCAACCGGATCATCGCCGAGCGCCAGGTGCAGGATGCCTTCGAGGCGCTGGTGACGTTGACCAATCGCGAATACTCGTCGATCCAAGGTGTGGTCCACACCCTGCCGATCCAGGTGCCTATGCCCAATGACGCCAAGTCCTGGGTAGAAACCGCTGCCCGCCAGAACCTCAACCTGCTGGCGACCAACTACGCCGTCGATGCCGCCGAAGAAACCCTGCGCCAGCGCAAGGCCGGCCATGCCCCAACCGTGGATGCGGTCGCCAAATACCAGAAAGGCGATAACGACAGCTTGGGCTTCACCAACTCGCCCGCGCAGCCAAACGTGCGTTACGGCAGTGATGTGGAACAGACCAGCATCGGCCTGCAACTGAACATCCCGATCTACAGCGGCGGCCTGACCAGCTCGCAAGTGCGCGAGGCTTACCAGCGCTTGAGCCAGAGCGAACAACAGCGCGAAAGCCTGCGCCGCCAGGTGGTGGAAAACACCCGCAACCTGCACCGCGCGGTAAACACCGATGTGGAACAGGTGCAGGCACGCAAACAGTCGATCATTTCCAACCAGAGCGCGCTCGAAGCCACCGAAATCGGCTACCAGGTCGGTACCCGTAACATCGTCGACGTGCTCGACGCCCAGCGCCAGCTGTACACCTCGGTGCGTGATTACAACAACAGCCGCTATGACTACATTCTCGACAACCTGAGCCTGAAGCAGGCCGCGGGAACCCTGAGCCCGCAAGACCTGCAAGACCTCGGGCGCTACCTGAAGCCTGACTACAACCCGGACAAGGACTTCCTGCCACCGGACCTGGCGGCGGCGGCGGCGAAGAACTTCGAGCGCAGGCCCTGAGCTAGGAGGGACACTTCACAGGCCGGGTTGTTTTTGATGGCCCTATCGCTGGCAAGCCAGCTCCCACAGGCTCTTCACTGGCCTCAAGCCATGTACAGTCCCTGTGGGAGCTGGCGTGCCAGCGATAGGGCCAGGAAAACCAATGCAGGCGTCAGCGGATAAGCGCGCCCAGCCCATCCAGTAAGCGCTGCAATGCCCCTTGGTTTGCCCGCATCACCGCCCTGCCCGCCTCGCCCATGCGCTGACGATCCTGCGGCAACTCGATCAACCGCCGCACCGCCTCGGCCAGCCCGTCGGCATCTTCGATCTGCTGCAACGCCCCGGCGTCCTTCAGCATCGCGCTGATCTCCAGGAAGTTGAACACATGCGGCCCCATGATCACCGGCAAAGCCAGTGCTGCGGGCTCGAGCGGGTTGTGGCCGCCGGTGGCGACCAGGCTGCCGCCGACGAAGGCGATGTCGGCCAAGGCATAGAGGAACAGCAACTCGCCCATGGTATCGCCAAGCAGCACGCGGGCCTGGTCATCGACCGGGGTGCCGGCAGAGCGGCGCACGGTGGTGAACTGCTCGCTGCACAGGGCATGCACTGCATCGAACCGCTCCGGGTGGCGTGGCACCAGGATCAGCAGCGCATCGCCATGCACCTGCAGCAGCTTCTGATGTGCTTGCAGGATCAGCGCGTCCTCACCTTCATGGGTGCTGGCGGCAATCCATACCGGGCGCTGGCTGGCGCCCCATTGCTCGCGCAGCGCCTTGGCGCGCGGCAGCAACTGGTCATCGACCTTCAGGTCGAACTTGATCGAACCGGTCACCTGCACGCATTCAGGGCTCGCGCCCAGGTCGCGAAAACGTTGCGCTTCGGTTTCGGTCTGTACCGCGATCAGGTTCATCTCGGCGAGCATCGGCCGGGTCAACTTGGCAAAACGCCCATAACCACGGGCCGAGCGCTCGGACAACCGCGCATTGGCCAGCGCCACCGGGATGCCACGCTTGGCACACTGGTGAATGTGATTCGGCCACAGCTCGGTTTCCATGATGATGCCCAGCTTAGGCTGCACATGGTCGAGAAAACGCCCGGCCGCCCACGGCAGGTCGTAGGGCAGGTAGCAATGCTGCACACGCGGTTCATCGGCGAACATCGCACGAATGCGCTCGGACCCGGTCGGGGTCATGCAGGTAAGCGTGATCGGCAGGCCTGGGTAGGCCTTCAGCAGCGCCCGTACCATGGGCGCGGCGGCAATGCTTTCGCCCACCGACACCGCATGCACCCAAATGCCGCCCTGGCGCATGGGCGGCAGGCTGAAGGCAAAGCGCTCGCCGATGCGCTGGCCATAGGCCGGTGCCTTGCGCGCCCGCAGGAACAGGCGCAGCGCAACCAGTGGCAGGCCCAAGTGAAACAGCAAGGTATAAAGAGTTCTGTTCATGGCGGCGAAGTTTACCCGATCGCGCGCAGGTGCACTGCAAAGCGCTCGGCCAGCCATTGCGCAGCCGGCCCAAGTGGCTCGTCACGGCGCCAGGCCAGTTCTACGACCAGTGCCGGCGGCCGCCACTCGCTGGCGAGCTCGACCATGTGCGCCTGGTAAGTGGGGTACTGGACTACGTGCCGGGGCAACCACGCCCAGCCCAGGCCGCGCATCAGCAGCTCGGCCATGGCGTAGAAGCTGTCGGCACGCCAGACCTGCGGGCTAATCGCCTCGCCGCCGGGGTAGCCACTCTGTTGCGGGGTGATCAATAGCTGGCGATGGCGTGCCAACTGCTGGCGGTTGACCTTGGCCTGCTGCGCCAGTGGATGGCCGACCGCGCACACCGTGACCATTTCCACACTGCCCAAGGCACGACGCTCCAGCGATGCCGGCATGCTTTCGTGATGAAAGAACAGGCCAAGGTCGGCACGCCGCTCCACCAGCTTGCGCGCCACATCGCCCTGGGCGCCGCTGGCCAGTTGCACTTCCAGGTACGGGTAGCGGCTGGCCAGTTCATCGAGGCTGTCGATCACCGGTTGATAGGGCATGGCCTCGTCCTGGGCGACACGCAGCAAGGCTTCCTGCCCACGCATCAGGGCCAGGGCACGGCCGTCGAGGCGCTCGCATTGGCGCAGCAGCTCGCGGGCGTCCTCCAGCAGCGCGGTACCGTTTTCGGTCAACTTGGGCTGGCGGCCGCTGCTGCGGTCGAACAGGGTCACGCCCAGGTCGGCTTCAAGCATGGCGATTGCAGTGCTGATTGCCGACTGCGCCTTGCGCTGCTCACGGGCAACGGCGGAGAACGAGCGCAGCTCGACGACGCGGACGAAGGTGCGCAGTTGATCGAGGTTCCAGTGTTCCGCCATCAACCTATCTCCCATGGTGATAGGTAATGACTTTACCGCATCCAGGTGGCGTCTAGAATGCCAGACCAGTCACCGGAGAATTGCCATGAACGCCTACACCTACCTCGCTATTGCCATCTGCGCCGAAGTCATCGCCACTGCCTCCATGAAAGCAGTGAAGGGCCTGAGCACGCCGTTGCCATTGCTGTTGATGGTGGTCGGTTATGGCATTGCCTTCTGGATGCTGACCCTGGTGGTGCGCAGCATTCCGGTGGGTATTGCTTATGCCATCTGGTCGGGGCTGGGGATTGTGCTGATCAGCGTGGCAGCGCTGGTGATCTATGGGCAGAAGCTGGATGTGCCCGCAATGCTGGGCATGGCGATGATCGTTGGCGGGGTGGTTGTGATTCAGCTGTTTTCGAAAACTGCCGGGCATTGATGCAACCTGAATTGGCCTCATCGCCGGCAAGCCGGCTCCCACAGGGGTAGCATTGGCCTCTGACTCAACGCCGTACCTGTGGGAGCCGGCTTGCCGGCGATAGGGCCGTCTCAGGTATAGCCTGTATACTTGCCAGCTGTCCCAGTCTTCGAGGTACCGCCATGCCAACCGCCATTTCCACTGACGTGCTGATCGTCGGCGCCGGGGTCGCAGGCCTCTGGCTCAATGCCCGGTTGCGCCGCCAGGGCTATTCGACCGTGCTGGTGGAACGCGCCAGCCTGGGTGGCGAGCAGACCATCAAGTCCCAGGGCATCATCCACGGCGGCACCAAGTACGCCCTGCACGGCGCCCTGACCGGCGCCTCGGAAGCGATCGCCGACATGCCGCGACGCTGGCGCGAGGCCTTGGCGGGCGATGGCGAGCTGCCGCTGGGCAAGACCCGCCTGCTGTCCGACGCGCACTACCTCTGGTCCCCCGGCACCCTGGCCGGCAACCTCACCAGCTTCTTCGCCAGCAAGGCCGTGCGCGGCCGCGTCGATCAGGTTAAGGGTGAGCAACTGCCACCCGCCCTGCAGGACCGCGACTTCAAGGGCAAGGTCTATCGCCTGGCCGAGTTGGTCATCGACGTGCCCAGCCTGCTGGCCAACCTGGCCGAGCTGGCCGGCGACAGCCTGCTCGCCGGCGAACGTATCGAACCCCTGCGTGACGGCGATGAGCTAGTTGGCCTGCGCGTGGACGACCGTGAAATCCGTGCGCAACGTATCGTGCTCAGCGCCGGCGCCGGCACCGAAGACGTGCTGCACGCCTTGGGCCTGAGCCAGCCGGCCATGCAACGTCGCCCGTTGCACATGGTCATGGCCAAGGGGCCGAACCTCAAGCCGCTGTATGCACACTGCCTGGGCGGCGGGCCCAAGCCACGGGTCACCATCACCACCCACCCGGCGGCGGATGGCCAGTGGGTCTGGTACCTCGGCGGCGACCTGGCCGAGGCCGATGGCGTAGCGCGTGAGCCTGCCGCGCAGATTGCCGCGGCGCAAAAGGAAATCGGCAACCTGCTGCCGTGGGTCGACCAAAGCCAGATTCGCTGGGCCACCCTGCGCGTCGACCGTGCCGAACCGGCACAGTCGGGCCTGGTACGCCCGGACAACGCGTTTATTGCCGACCAGCAACGCCTGCTGGTGGGCTGGCCGACCAAGTTGGCGCTGGCCCCGGACTTCAGCGACCGGGTAATCGCCAAGCTTGAGCGCGACGGCATACGCCCCAGTGCGCAAGCCGACCTCTCTGGCCTGCCACGCCCTGCGCTGGGCGTGCCTGCTTGGGAGCAACTGCTGCCATGAGCCTGCCGACCCTGCACGACTTCCATCGCCCCCTGGGCAGCACCGGCCTCACGGTTTCGCCCCTGGGCCTGGGCACGGTCAAGTTGGGCCGCGACCAAGGCGTGAAGTACCCGACCGGTTTCACCATCCCCGGCGATGACGAGGCCCGCATGCTGCTGGCCCAGGCGCGCGAACTGGGGATCAACCTGATCGACACCGCCCCGGCCTATGGCCGCAGCGAAGAGCGCCTTGGCCCGCTGCTGCGCGGCCAGCGTGATGAGTGGGTGATCGTCAGCAAGGTCGGCGAAGAGTTCGACAACGGCCACTCCCACTTCGACTTCAGCGCCGCCCATACCCGCCGCTCGGTCGAACGCAGCCTGCGCCTGCTGGAAACCGACCACATCGAACTGGTGCTGGTGCATTCCGACGGTAATGACTTGGCCATCCTCGAACAGCAAGAGGTCTACCAGACACTGGCCGCCCTCAAGCAGGAAGGCAAGATCCTCGGCTACGGGCTGTCCGGCAAGACCGTCGCTGGCGGCCTCAAAGCCCTGGAACAGGGCGACTGCGCCATGGTCACCTACAACCTGAACGAGCAGGCAGAACGCCCAGTGCTGGACTACGCTGCCGAGCACGGCAAGGCGATCCTGGTTAAAAAAGCCTTGGCCAGCGGGCACATCTGCCTGGCACCTGGGGTTGACCCGGTGCAGGCCAGTTTCGAGCTGCTGTTCTCCCACCCGGGCGTCAGCAGTGCTATCGTCGGCACCATCAATCCGTTGCACCTGGCCCATAACGTGGCCACCGTAGCCCGAATTCTGGGCCAGCATTGAGCCGCCCTCGCGGGCGTCCGACAGGAGGAGGAACCTCGTGCCGCGTACGCTGATCCGCAAGAACCCGAGCAACTTCAAGACACTGCCGCTGCATGTCGAGGCTAGCGCCGAAGGCCTGGTCTACCAGAGCATCGGCATGCCGCTGAACTTCGCCCAGACCCAACAGCGGCGCAGGGCCATCCAGTTGCCCGACACACAGCGTTTCGTGGCCGAGCTGGCCAACCTGGGCGTTTCGGTACGCCTGACCCTGCATTGGCAAAACCGTGATTACTGGGTACTGGTGCGCCAACGGCGCCAGGACCGTGGCGACGTGGTGCTGAAGCTGATTTCAGGCTACGTCCCCGCTCAAGAGCTCAACTTGCCGCTGCACACCGCTGTCCAGGAAGTGGCCGAGGAGTGTTTGCTGGAAACACCGGAAGGCTGGCTGGGCGGGCGCTTCAACGACACCTGGCTACCGGCGCCCTACGCCGCCGCACTGCACTACCGCGAAGCGCTGCCTTTTGTGCTGACGCCGGAGTCTGGCGCGGCACGGCCGGTGCATTGCGGCAAGCTGATGCTGCTGGAGCGACCACGGGCTTACGTGCACCTGCCGACCGCCTCGTTGCAGCTGATCTATGACATGCGCCTGCAGGTACCCAAGGACGCCAAAAAACTCAGCTTGTTCCATGTCGACGAACGCCTGGAAGGTGACCAGTTGGTGGCCCGGCTGAATCGCAAGCGCCCTGACCTGTACCTGATGCCATTGGAAGAAGGCCGACCGTTGGCCGAACTCTATACGCTGAAAAAGGACGAGCTGGTGCCGGCGAGCACACGCGGGCTTTACCTGGCGGAGAGCTTTGCCCGGCAGGAAGGCTGGGTGGTCACCGATGAGCGGATTCGCTGGCGGGATTGGGTGAAGCAGCAGGGCTTGGTGGAGGCCAAGCCAGGGCGGGCTTCACACCTGCAGCGGTTTGGCGACAAGGCACGGGCGCTGCTAGCGCGGGCGCGGACTTCGCTTAACAAATAAATTCACACGCGCGCCTGTAGGAGCAGCCTTGTGCTGCGAAGAGGCCGGTGACAGCACCCTCAATCTATGGTGCTTTCACCGGCCTCTTCGCAGCACAAGGCTGCTCCTACAATGACCGCGCATTGCACAGGTACAAGGACCGCGCATTGTGCGGGTACAACAAAGGCGCAGTGCGCAGGCACATCAATGCTTGCGGATCTTCTCGACAATCGCCGTGGTCGAGCTGTTTTCAACCAGCCCGAGCACTTTCACGGTCCCGCCATAGGCCTTGACGATATCGGCGCCGACCACCTGGTCGATACCATAGTCGCCGCCTTTGACCAGCACATCCGGCTTCACCTGGCTCAGCAGGTTTTCCGGCGTACCTTCCGGGAAGCTGATCACCCAATCTACCGCGCCCAGCCCCGCCAGTACCGCCATGCGGCGGTCGACGCTGTTGATTGGGCGGCCAGGCCCCTTCAGACGGCTGACCGACGCATCGTCGTTGACCGCGACGATCAGCCGATCGCCCTGGGCCCGCGCCTGCTCCAGGTAGGTGACGTGGCCGGCATGCAGAATATCGAAGCAGCCGTTGGTGAAGACGATTTTCTCCTTGTGCGCACGCGCATCATCGATCGCCAGCAACAGTTGCTCCAGGCCCAGCACACCGCGCTCGGAACCTTCTTCGCGCTGGATCGCCCGGCGCAGCTCAGGCGCGCTGATTGCCGCCGTGCCCAGTTTGCCCACCACGATGCCCGCAGCCAGATTGGCCAAGGCAACCGCGTGTGGCAGTTCTTCACCGGCCGCGATGGCTGCCGCCAGGGTAGAGATCACGGTATCGCCGGCACCGGTCACATCGAACACTTCACGCGCCCGGGCCGGCAAGTGCAATGCGGGTTGGCCGGTACGCAGCAGGGTCATGCCATGCTCGCCACGGGTGACCAGCAAGGCGCCCAGGTCGAGGTCCAGCAGCAGCTGCAGGCCCTTGGCGACCAGCTCCGCCTCATCGGCGCAACGGCCGACGATGGCTTCGAACTCGCTGAGGTTCGGGGTAATCAGGCTGGCACCGCGGTAGATGGAAAAATCCTTGCCCTTGGGGTCGGCCAACACCGGAATGCCCTTGGCACGTGCGGCCTGGATCAGGCTCTGGTGGTTTTTCAACGCAC
This sequence comes from Pseudomonas sp. B21-031, assembly GCF_024748985.1. Classification (NCBI taxonomy): domain Bacteria; kingdom Pseudomonadati; phylum Pseudomonadota; class Gammaproteobacteria; order Pseudomonadales; family Pseudomonadaceae; genus Pseudomonas; species Pseudomonas sp. B21-031. The sequence goes on from NZ_CP087181.1 coordinate 5,425,518, forward strand.
CTTTGCCGTAGTCGGACAACACCAACACCTTGACGCCATCGAGCAGGCTGTCGACCTCCGCGCCCAACGACAGCGGGTCGGTGGCGAACGGTTCTTCGAAGTCGATACGCAGCAGTTGCTGGTGGCGGCTCATGACCCGCAACTTGACGATGGTCGGCTGGTGCGCGATGCGTTGGAACACCGAGCGCACGCCCGCTGCTTGCAGGCTGTTGGCCAGGCTGTCGGCGGCCTCGTCCTGGCCGGTGACACCGATCAGCGACGCCGGCGCGCCCAGGGCGGCGATGTTCAAGGCAACGTTGGCCGCGCCGCCGGGGCGATCCTCGATCTGATCGACCTTGACCACCGGGACTGGCGCTTCAGGCGAGATACGCGAAGTACCGCCATGCCAGTAGCGGTCGAGCATGACATCGCCGACCACCAGTACCGGGGCTTGATCGAAACGCGGCATGGACAACTTCATGGGCAACCCATATGAAAATAATGAACAGGGGCAGGATATTAGCACAGGGTAAGCGACGGCTTTATGGCCAGATCGGGCCCTTGAAAATTCCGGTGACAATCGGGGCCGGCGAGGCCCCGATCAAAGAGGTTCAGGTGATATCGGCCTTGGCCGGCTCATCCAGCCCCATCGCATGCAGGCGGGCATAATGGCCATTCGCCTGAAGCAACTCGGCATGGGTACCGCGCTCTACTAAGCGGCCCTGGTCCATCACCAGAATCAGGTCGGCCTTCTCGATGGTCGACAGGCGGTGGGCGATGACCAAGGTGGTCCGCCCTTCCATCACGTGATCCAGTGCGGCCTGGATATGCCGCTCGGACTCGGTATCCAGTGCCGAGGTTGCCTCGTCGAGGATCAGCAATGGCGCGTCCTTAAGCAACGCCCGGGCAATCGCCAGACGCTGGCGCTGGCCGCCGGACAGCAACACGCCGTTCTCGCCAACCTCGGTATCGAAGCCCTTCGGCAGCTTGTCGACGAACTCCTTGGCATAGGCATCGGCAGCCGCCGCCTCGATGTCCTCGCGCGGTGCACCGGCCAGGTCGCCATAGGCGATGTTGTTGGCGACCGTGTCATTGAACAAGGTGACGTGCTGGGTGACCTGAGACACATGACGACGCAAATTACGCAGGCGATAGTTCTCGATCTCCTCGCCATCGAGCAAAATCTGCCCTTTGTCGTGGTGATAGAAGCGCGGAATCAACGCCGCCAGGGTCGACTTGCCACTGCCGGAGCGGCCTACCAAGGCAATCATCTGCCCCGGCTCGGCGACGAAGCTGATGTCGCTCAGCACCTCACGGTCGGTGCCGGGGTAGGTGAAGCTGAGGTTGCGCACTTCCAGACGGCCTTCCACCTGCGCCTTCTCGAGGGTGCCTGTGTCTACCTCGGGCTCTTCGTCGAGCTGCTCGAAAATGCTTTCTGCACCGGCAAGGCCTTTCTGGATGGTCGAGCTGACTTCGGACAGCTGGCGGATCGGTTTCGGCAGCAGGCCAGCCGCAGTGATGTAGGCCACCAGGTCACCGGCGGTCGAGTCACCACGGAGGTACAGTACCAGGAACATCAAGGCCGCCATGGCGGTGTAGATCACCAACTGCAGCATCGGCGTGTACAGCGAGCCGGTCTTGGTCATGCGCAGTTGCTTGTCGGTATTACTTTGGCTCGCGCGGCCAAAACGCTGCTGTTCGTAAGCCTCGCCGCCGAAGCTGCGCACCACGCGATAGCCCTGGATGGTCTCGGACGCCACGTGGGTTACGTCGCCCATGGCCACCTGGATCTTTTTGCTCTGCTTGCGGAATTTCTTGCTGGCAACGCTCACCATCACCGCAATCACCGGCAGGATGGCAACCATCACCAAGGTCAGGTGCCAGTTCATCCACAACAGGTAGGCAAACAGGAAGACCACCGTCAGGCCTTCGCGGATCACGACCTTGATCGCGTCGGTCGCAGCGCCGGTGACCATGGTCACGTTGAAGGTGATACGCGAGATCAGATGCCCCGAGTTGTGGTTGTCGAAGTAGCGGTTGGGCAACACCAGCAACTTGTTGAACAACTCGACACGCAGGTCATGCACCAGGCACAGGGAAACCTTGGCCAGGAAGTAGTTGCCCAGAAACGAACCCAACCCCTGCCAGGCCGCGATCAGGATGATCAGCAACGGCACCGCCTGCAGCAGCTGCAGGTCGCGCAGGTAAGGCACGGTAGGGAACAACACGGCTTGCGGATTGCTCAGGCCATCGACGAAATACTTGAGGATCCCGGCCAGCATCGGCTGGGTCGAGGCGAAGATCACGAAACCGACGATGCTCAGCAGGAAAATGCCGGCATAGGGTTTCACGTAGCTCAGCAGCCGGAAGTAGATCTTCAGGCTGGAGGTATGCTCCGCGGTTCGCGGTGTTTCGGCCATCATCGAGCTCGCTGTTCAGGTTGAACCGGAAATTTTACCACAGGCGTCATTTTCGGCACGCCCCCAAGGCAACATCATGGCCAGGCCGACCGGCAGCCAGCTGATGAACCACTCTGCACGCGGTGTACCGGTAAGGCTGGCGGCATCGAACTGCATGGCCAGGGTCGAGTAGACCCAGAAGCACAGCAGGATCTTGCCGAACAGCGTGCCGCGTGCCCGGACGATTTCCGCCAGGGTGTACAGCCACACGGCCACCCACAGCAGCATGCCGGGCAGGCCCATTTCCACGGCAACGTGGGTGAACATGTTGTGGGTATGGTCGAAGTGCATACCCACGGCGCTCACATCGTACGCCGCGCCCAGCCCCAGCCCTGTCCAAGGGTGGGCGGCGATCATGCTCAGCACCGCATGGAAAATCTCCGGGCGGTACGAAGAGCCGCGCTGGGCGATCAGGCTGTACAGGGTGTAGAAGGCCGCAGCGGTGGCGATCATGGCGAGGATGGCGAACAGCCGGCTGTGGCGGTCGCGGAACCACAGCGGGGCCAGCACCACGGTGACAACCAGGGCCAGCACCGCGCCACGGCTCTGGCTAAGCACCGCGAAGGCCCCCAGGCAGGCCAGCGCCACCAGCCAGGCCAACTGCAGGCCGCGATGACGCGGCGGCTGGTAAAGCAGCAGCAGCGCGGCAGCGCCAATCACATAAGCGCCCAGGATCGGGTGCGAAATCTCGCCGATCCCTCCCAGCCTTGCTGGCAGCGGGTTGCCCTGCACACCATAGAAGTTGATGATCGAGATCAGCGCGGCAAGGCCCAGCAAGCCGCTGCCAAACGCCAACAAATGGCTAATTCGCCGCTGACCACGCTGCGCCAACAGCGGGAATGCCATCAGAAATACCAGGATATAAATCAGCCGCTTGATTTCGCGCCCGGGTTCCTCAGACGGCGACCAGGCCAAACTGATCCCGCTCCAGGCCAGCAACAGCAGCACGCTCGCCCACAAGGCCGGCTGACGCCGCCAAGCCTCGGCCAGCACCTGCCGGGCAGACCACGCCAACAGCAACGTCGGCAACCACAAGAACAGCACCAGCCCTTGCTGATACAGCTTATTGCTGGGCGCCAGCGCAATCGCCGCCAAGAACCAGACCAGACCCAATCCTAACCAGGCGCGCGCCCAGTTTTTTTCATACAACATCCTTTCCCCCGATGAATCAAAGACACCATCCATGGTGCTACCGCATTATTTTCGGCATTATTGCCGGTCATTTTGCTCGCCAGACGACAAGGCCCTATTCATGCAATGCTCCCGGCTCACCCAGGTCGAATTCGATCAGCTGACACTAGGCGCACAGGTGCTAGAGGCAGACAGCCATGGCGCCAAAGTCTACCTGCTCGAGAATGGTAATTTCCTCAAGGTTTTTCGTCGCAAGCGACTGATTTCATCTGCGCTGCTGCGCCCCTACTCCCAGCGCTTCGTCGATAACGCCGCGCGCCTGGCGCAATTGGGTATCCCTACCCTTGAGGTGATCAGCCAGCACAAGCTTGACCTGCCCGGCAGAACGGCGGTGCTGTACCGCCCGCTGCCTGGGCGCACGCTGCTGCAGATGTCGCGCGATGCTGACTTCAGCTGGGACACTTACCTGCCGCGGTTGATCGAGTTGATCCGCCAACTGCACCGCAGCGGTGTCTACTTCCGCTCGTTGCACCTGGGCAATGTCGTGGTCACCCCCGACCAGCGCCTGGGCCTGATCGACGTGGCCGACATGCGCTTCCTGCGCCCACCGCTGTCTGCACGCATGATTCGGCGCAACGTGCAGCACATGGTGAACTACATTCAGCGGGAGAACCTGGGTGACCGGTTCCCCCTCGCCGACTTCGAGGCCGCCCTGCTGGCCCGCTGACACTCAACCGCGCAGCAGGCTTTGCGACCCGTTCTGGAACGCCTGCCAGGCCTGCTCCGGCGCCAATGCCTGGCGTTGCCGGGCAGCCAGGGCGGTGGCGCCAGGCACGCTGCAGCGTTCTATCGCCTCAGCCCAGGCAGACTGATCGGCAATGGGCAGGTAGCCACCGGTGTCCAGCAACTGCTCACGGAAGACCAACAGGTCGCTGCAGACCACCGGCACATCGGCCATCACCGCCTCTTGCACGACCAACCCCAGGCCTTCTGACCGCGAAGGCACCAGTAGCCAGTCAAACGCGCGGTAGAGCTGCTGCAAGTCTTCACGGTGACCGCACAGGTGCACACGCCCGGCCAGGCCCAACGCGTCGATGCGCGCTTGCAGCACGGCATGCAAGGGGCCTTCACCGATGATTGCCAGTTGCAGATCAGGCTTGTGGACAGCGGCCTTGGCAAACGCCTCGATCAGCATTTCAAAGCCTTTGCTCTCGACCAGCCGCCCCACTGCACCCAACACCTGCCCATTGCCGGGCTGCAACGCCAGCGCTTGCCGGGCCTGCTCGCGGCTCAACAGCGGCTCGACGAACGCCCGTGGGTCCAGCGCCATGCGCAGGGTCTGTACGGGCCTGCCGAGATCACGCTCAAGGGCTTCGGCAAGCGTATGGGAAACCGCCGCAATGCTCAGGCGCTCGGCGGGCAGCGTGCGCAACAAGCGGATGTCGCTTGCCGTCAGCCGTGTCTTGCCATGGAACAGCACCTTGGCGCGTACATGGGGAATCTGCTGCAACAGCGGCAGCACCAGCCTGGCGACACCGACACCATCGAGCAGCACGATTTCGGCCTGGGCCTCGGCCAGCGCCCTGCGCAGACGCATGCGCAGCCACGGGCGCAGCAGGCGCCACAAGTGCCGGCCCTTGAGCGCACGCGGTGGCATATGCCACTCCCGGGTCGAACCGAGCCCACAGCAAAGCCCGCTGCCTAGCAGCAGCCAATTGCTGATCCTGGCATCGGGGCCCGCATGAGAAAGCACCTGTCGATGAACCTTGTGGATGGACATGTACGGCGAACCGCCTGCCCACATCATATTGACGATGTTCATGGGGTTAGCGCCCCTCTCCCGCTCAAGTCAGGTGGGACTGCGACTTCATTGAACAAAAATGGTGATACCCATGCCGATTACGGCACCCGCCACCAGCGTCAATGCCAGCTTTACTCGATCACGTTGACGACGTTTGGCCTTGCGCTCTACTTCTACCGGCAAGGTCACGTGATTACCAAATCCTGTGTGCAATACTGCATCACCCTCCAAGGTGACCGCTGTCAGATTTAACTCTGAATAGCGACGGGAAAGCGCCTTTTCTCCAGCATAGGCGGCAAATGGCGCACAGCGCTGATAATCGCTCAGTCGACGCAGGCCGGGGTTGAGCGAAAACGCTTGCCAGTCGGCCTTCTCGGACAGCAATGGATAGCACGGCACGCCCGCGATCACCTGGCGATCGCCCAGGTGGATGTAGGGGCTGTGCACGGCCAGGTCGTGGGCATGGCTGCGCAGCCACACCTGCAGCAGGTTGGGGCTGACCTCCAGGATGGCCCGGGAGTCTTCGACAAAGCCCTGCCGATAGAAATGCCAGTCATCCTCGCAGTGGAAGATGTAGGGCGTCTTGACGTGACTGTAAGCCAGGTCGATCGACGGCAGCTGGCCCAGTTTTGGCCGGTTGACGAACACCGTGCAGTGCGGTTTCCAGTGCTCCGGCACTGCCCCATGCACGGCCTCGTCACCTGAATCTTCGGTGATGAAGACTTCGCGAATGGGCGCGGTGTTGTAGCGATCGAAACTCTCAAGGGTATCTTTGAGCAGATCGAACCGCCCACAACTTGTCACGACCAGCGTGACGTCACTCTCATTTGAAAAGCGCACCGGACTCCCTCCGCATTGCGACAATCGACTTCCAGCGCCCGCTCCGTAGGCACGAAAGCTCTTTTTAAATACCCAGCTTCAGGCGTAGCCGCTGCCAGGCAGACAACGGCGGATGAGGCCTGAGCGCAGGGCGCATGTGGTCGACGATGCTACGTCCAACTTCACCGAAACTGAAACGGGAAACCGCCAGATGGCGGCCATTTTCTGCAATCCGCTGTGCCAGCGCAGGGTCGGCCCGCAAACGGCCAAGCTTTTCCTGGAGGGTCGGAATGCTGTCGTAGAACACCACGTTGTGCATGTCTTGCAGGCCCAGGGCGCGGTTTTCTTCCTCGCCCTGGTCGAACGCCAGCAACACACAGCCACAGGCCATGGCTTCGAAGTTCTTGATCATGTACTCGCCCATGCCGACGTCGGCACTGACGAAGAAACGAATACGGTTGAGCGTGTTGCAGTAGTCCTCGCCCGACTTGGTGCGGGTCACTACCAGGTTCTCGACCCGCCCCAACTCGTCCAGCAGCGCCTTGCGCCCACTGTAGGCAACGCTGTTGGTGCTGCCCACGAACGCCAGTTCGATGTCGCGCTCACGCCCTTGATCGGTCAGCAGCCGCTCATCGTAGCCCTTGGGCACGAATACCGCGTCGAAGCCTTCCTGGCGCAGGCGCTCACTGACCATGTAGCCCGAACTGATCACCCGCGCCCACGGCAGCTTGCGGTAATGCGCGCTGAACTTGCCGGTGTACTTGCAGGGGATGTAGTTCTGGTAGGCGTCGTGCTCGAGGATGACCAGGTTTGGCACCGTCTGGATGAACGCCACCTGGCGGATCTCCTGCTTGAAGCGCAGGAAGAACACGATGCGGTCATAACGCTCCACCTGCACTTCACGCTTGAAGTAGCGGCGCAGGTTACGCTGGTCTTCACTGGTCAGCCAGCGCAGGTCACATTCGCAGTTGGCCGCGACGCCATCGTACAGGCGGTCGAGGATCGCCCGCTGTTCCTTCTGCACCAGAAATAAGACTTTCATTGCGTTCCTTGGGCGCTCAGCGCCATCGCGGTCAACCAGGGGGCGCGCCTACAGCTCACGCCGCCAGAACAGTTCATGTCGGCGCACGGCCTTGCGGAAGAATTCGTTCTCGCCATAGGGCGATGGCCGGCGCCCGGCCAGCCAGCGTTGCAACAGCCGGCGCAGGCGGCGCTTGAACGGCGCCGGGGGCTGCAGGTCGTGCATCATGCCCAGGGCCATGGCCTTGTCGTGTTGGGTCGGCAGGCCCAGCACCAGCGCGCACGGCGCCCACGGCTGGTCGGCACTGAGTTGTGGCGGCAACGCCACACCGTCGCCGCTGTCACCCATCGGCCAGCGGTCGTTGTCATGCAGGTGGTTGGCGTAGCACAGCAATGTTTGCGGCTGCCACTCCAGGCCCTGCAAGGCTTCCAGTACGGCCGCCTGAGCACAGATATGATCGGGGTGCGGGTCGAGTTGCGGGTGCGGCATGACCAGCACTTCGGGCTTGGCCATGGCCAGCAACGCGCGCAGGTCGGCCAGCAGGTTGTGCCAGGTCGGCGCACCATCACTGTCGGCGGGCAGCACGAAGGGATTGAACTGGCGGAACGGGCGGATATCGGCCATGTCGGCTTCGCGTGAAGCGGCCGGCACATCCGGCGCGGCCTGCATGGCTGGCAGTTGCAGACAGAAGTAGCCCAACTGCACACAGCGCGATTCCGGCACCCCCGCCCAGCGCGGCACGGCAATGCTGTCCCAAGCACGCAAACGCCCTTTGAGGCGCGCCGCCTCGGCCTTGCCCAGGCCCATCTGTTGATAGTGCTCGGCTTCGATTTCGCCGGCAGTCAGGGTGACTACCCAGGTTTCGTCGGCTTGGCTGTACAGGCCATAAGCTGCCAGCTCAGCGTCATCGGCATGGGGCGCAATGACCATCACGCGACGGCGCTGCAACTCGACGCTGGGGGTTATCCACAGGCGCGGCTCGCCTTGCAGCCGGCAATGGCGACCCCGCATACGCAGCGTACCGGCCTGGAGCGGCGCGGCCAGGCCGGTCAGGTTGAGGAAGCGAACCCCGTCGACACCGCGCTCGAACGCCTGCCGATCCGTCAGCTCATCCGCCAACAGCTCCACCCGTGGGTCGAGAAACCGCCCCAACCAGGTGCTCTTTACCCGCAGCTCCAGGACCAGGGTTTCGTCGCCTTGCAGCGCTGCGTCGGCCTTCAACAGGCCGTTTTGCAGACTGGCCGAGGCTGCACGGGCCTGCTCACCGAAGTTGTAGGCATAGTCCTCGGTGGGCGCGTAGAACAGGTGGTCCGCGAACCAGGCCTCGTGTGCGGCCCACACCAGCGGCAGCAGCAACAGCGGCAGCCACCACCAGGTGAAGACCCCCAACGCGATCAGCGCGAGCAGGCCTGTAAGCAAGCCCAGGCGCTTGTTGCGCCGGTGGCGCTTGAGCAACTGCTGCTTGCGGCTCACGCCTGGAACACCGGTACAGGGTTGCACCAGCGGTCCTTGTACTCGCGGTCGGCGCGACCGAACGAGAACCGCAGCGGTTTGTTACGCGCCCGAGCGTCTTCCCAGGCCGCCTGGGTATTCAGGAAGCTCAGCACGCTACCGGGGCTGAACGCCTTGGTTTCAGGGTCGACACCGCCGTTGACGTACTCGACGCTGATCCACTCGGGCGCTTCGACGCGATACACCAACTGAATCGCGATGGGCTTGTCGTCGAGCAACAGCACCGAACCGATCAACAGCTCGCGCAAACGCTCGAGCACCTCGTCAATGCGCTCGGCACCGGTGGCCGGGAAGCCCCAGCGACGCTGGAACAGGTCACGGTACATAGCGGCAACCTGGCCGGCGTCAAAGTCACTGATCGGCCGCACCACCCCGCCCGCTTCTTCCAGCAAACGCAACTCGCGGCGCTGGTTGTAGCGAAACTTCTTCGACAGGTCCTCGTGGGCACGGGCCATGGCCAACTGCTCGGTCTGCGCCTTGAGCCCTGTGAAGCGGCCCTGGTTCAGCTCGGACAGGTAACGCGCGGCATGGCGCAATGGCGCGCCAGCATCGGCGGCGGCCGGCAGGATGATCTCGGCGTTACCGAGGTCGAACAGGCCTTTCTTGCCCGCGCGTTTGAGCACGTCCTTGGACAGCGCCAGGTGGCGCCCCCACGTCGGGATCGCTGCCTTCAGCTCGCCGCCTTGCAGCCAACCCAGGTAGCGCACGGGAATTTGCGCCAGCTCGGCCAACTGCTCGACCACCAGCGGGTGCGTAGCCACGCTGCCGCCAAAACGTGCCCAAGCCTCGGCATACGCCTTGGCGTCGATGACTTGCCAGCCGCGTTCGCGGAAGGCTTGGATATGATTGAGCATCACGCCTGCGCCACCAGGGCACGCACCTGCGGCAACTGCCAGAAGGCCTCGCGCACCGCCGGGTCAGAGAAGCGCTGGTGCAAGCGTTGCAGCATGTGCTCGGCGCACGCTTCACGCTGCTGCTCATCCAGCGTGGCCATGTGCTTCAGGCCTTGGGCTAGCTGCGCAGCGTCACCGAGCGGGAACAGCACACCCACACCTTCGACCACTTCGCGGGCACCGCCGCAGGCCGTGGCCAGCACCGGTACGCCCGCGACCATGGCTTCGAGCAGGACCATGCCGAACGGCTCGTGGTCCGAACTCAAGGCGAACACATCGAACGCGGTGAAATAGCGGCGGGCATCCGGCACCTGGCCGAGGAAGTCCACCTGCCCGGCGATACCCAGCTCGGCAGCCAGTGCCTTGAGCTCGGCTTCCAGGCGACCTTTGCCCAGTATCGCCAGGCGAGCGCCAGCAGGCAGCCCCGGCAGCGCTTGGGCAAAACCGCGCAGCAGCGTGGCCTGGTCCTTGTCCGGGTGCAGGCGGCCGACGTTGCCGACGATCCACGCCTGAGGGTCGAGGCCAAGTGCCTCGCGCGCCGCGTCCGGAGGCACCAATGCAGCCTGCAGGGCCTCGATGTCGATGCGGTTATACAGGGTCTGGATACGGTCGGCCGGCCATGCGGGCAGGCAGCGGCGCATGTCGTCCCGCACCGCATCGGAAACGCCGAGCAGGCTCAGGCGCTTGCTGAACAGGTTGGCAAACAGCCGCCGCCCTTTGCGCTGATAGTCGCCAAAGGCGTGGTGAACACCGATCACCGGCAGGCCAGTGCCCAACAAGGCGACATAGATCGGTTTGAACCGGTGGGCGATGCAGAAACTGAAATGGCGCTCAGCCGCGATCCGCCGTAAAGCACGGATGGCGCCAAGCTTCAGCCCACGCACGGCCTTGGAGCTGAACTCCAGGAACAGCACCTCGTCCGACGCGCAGCCGGCCGCGACCTGCGGGTCGGCGGCGCCGGTGAGAAACACCGTGGTGACCTGGTAGCCACGCCCCTGAAACAGGCTGGCGTACTGACGGGCACAGTCCAGAAACGGCCCGTCATAGCCATGGCAGAACTGCAGGATGCGCGGTTCAGAGCGGCTGGTCATACGCGGCCGCGCCGTCCTTCACTACCAGGATGTCTTCCATGATCAGGTACTGCAGGTCCGAGCCGAAGAACATGTTCAGGGCATCGGTCGGCGAGCAGATCATCGGCTCACCCCGGCGGTTCAGCGAGGTGTTCAGCGACACGCCGTTGCCGGTCAGGTTTTCCAGCGCCTTCATCATGTCGTAGTAACGCGGGTTGTATTCGCGCTTGAGCACCTGGGCACGCGAAGTGCCGTCCTCGTGGACCACCTCCGGTACGCGGGTTTTCCACTCTTCAGCCACTTCGAAGGTGAAGGTCATGAACGGCGCCGGGTGATCGACCTTGATCATCTGCGGGGCGACGGTGTCGAGCATCGATGGGCAGAAAGGTCTCCAGCGCTCGCGGAACTTGATCTGGTGGTTGATGCGGTCAGCTACGCCTTCGACGCTCGGGCAGCCGATGATCGAACGACCACCCAGGGCGCGCGGGCCGAATTCCATGCGGCCCTGGAACCAGGCTACCGGGTTGCCGTCGACCATGATCTTGGCAATCTGCTCGGGCATGTTGTCGAGCTTGCGCCACTTCGGCTGGTCCGGGTGACGGGCACAGGCGGCGATCACGTCCTCGTTGGAGTACGACGGGCCGAGGTAGACGTGTTCCATCTTCTCGACCGGCACGCCACGGGCATGCGACACATAGGCTGCGGCGCCCACCGCAGTACCGGCATCACCGGAAGCAGGCTGAACGAACAGCTCCTTCACATCCGGGCGAGCAATGATCTTCTGGTTGAGCTTGACGTTCAGCGCACAGCCGCCGGCAAAGGCCAGCTTGCCGGTCTGCTTCAAGGTATCGCCCAGGTAATGGTCGATCATTTGCAGGGCCAGCTTCTCGAACAGCGCCTGCATGCTGGCGGCGTAGTGGATGTACGGCTCGTCGGCGATATCGCCTTCGCGCTTGGGGCCCAGCCACTCGATCAGCTTCGGCGAGAAGTAGAAACCCTTGCCCTTCTCTTTATAGCGGCGCAGGCCGATGACGTTGGCGTATTCGGTGTTGATTACCAGCTCGCCGTTCTCGAAGCTGGCCAGGCGCGAGAAGTCATATTTGCTGGCGTCGCCGTACGGCGCCATGCCCATGACCTTGAACTCGCCGTCGAGCATTTCGAAACCAAGGAACTCAGTGATCGCGCCATACAGGCCGCCCAGGGAGTCCGGGTCGAAGAACTCCTTGATCTTGTGGATCTTGCCGTTTTCGCCATAGCCGAAGAAGGTCGTGGCGTACTCGCCCTTACCGTCGATACCCAGGATCGCGGTCTTTTCCTTGAAACCCGAGCAGTGGTAGGCGCTGGAGGCGTGAGCCAGGTGGTGCTCGACCGGTTCGATCTTGACCTTTTTCGGGTCGAAGCCCAGTTGCTCCAGGCACCAGACGATCTTCTTGCGGTAGCGCTTGTAGCGACGGTTGCCCATCAGGATCGCGTCGAGGGCGCGGTCCGGGGCATACCAGTAGCGCTTGGCATAGTGCCAGCGGGCCTTGCCGAACAGGCTGATCGGGGCGAACGGAATGGCTACCACGTCGACGTCGGATGGCTTGATGCCTGCCTGTTCCAGGCAGAACTTCGCCGACTCGTAGGGCATGCGGTTCTTCGCATGCTTGTCACGCACGAAGCGCTCTTCTTCGGCGGCGGCAATCAGCTTGCCGTCAATGTACAGGGCCGCGGAAGGGTCATGGCTAAGGGCGCCGGACAGGCCAAGAATCGTCAATGCCAAGGGATTAGCCTCTTCTTTCGGTAGAGATGCGCCAGCGGCCTCGTGGGCGGATGGCGGCTAAAGGGCGAGATTATAACGCAAACAATTCCAACTGGCCCTATCGCCGGCAAGCCGGCTCCCACAGGTACGGCGCAGCCCCTAAGAGCAGCGCCGTACCTGTGGGAGCCGACTTGCCGGCGATAGGGCCAGCTGGGGAACCGCTCTACTCGGCGATCAGCCAGTCCATCCGGTAGCTGCCCGCCGTCTGTGCCAGCTCCTTGGCGAGCCAGGGCAGCAGCTCCTTCAGCTCTTCCTCCAGCCCCCACGGCGGGTTGGCAATGGCCAGGCCAGAGCCGTTGAGCCCCTGCGGGCTGTCCTGGTGGTGCACATACAACTCGACGCGCAGCAACTTGGGCGCGCCAGTGCTGGTGAGGTCCTGATAGAAGCGGGTCAGCGAGCGCTGGTCCTTGATCGGGTACCAGATGGCCGCGACGGTCTGGCGCATGCGGCCGATCGCCTCTTTCATCGAAGTGGTGCAGCGCTTGAGCTCATCGGCCTGCTCGAACGGCGGGTCGATCAGCATGATCGCGCGTTTTTCCTGCACCGGCAGCAAGGCGCGCGGCACATGCCAGCCCTCGCCCAGGTGAACAAAGACGCGTGGGTCTTTCTTCATGTTTTCTTTGAGCAGCGGCCCGTCTTCGGGGTGCTTCTCGTTGAGCAGGGCGCGGTCCTGCTGACGCATCAGGCGGCGGGCCAGCTCTGGCGAACCTGGGTAGTAGCGCAATTCGCCATCGGCATTGAGGCGCTTGATGATGCGCAGGTAATCGCCTGCCATGGCCGGCAGGTCGTCGCGGTTCCACAACCGGGCAACGCCTTCGAGGTATTCACCGGTGCGGGTCGCCTGGTCGCCCTGCAAGTCATACAGACCAAGGCCTGCGTGGGTATCGATATAGGCGAACGGCTGTTCCTTGCGCGACATCAGGGCGATGAGGCGGGTCAACACGATGTGTTTGAGGACGTCGGCGTGGTTGCCGGCGTGGAAGGCGTGACGATAGTTCATGGCAACTCCTGCGGGGGTGGCAAGTTTACCTTGCCTTGCAGGCGGAGTCAGGCCTGGCTGTCGATCGGCGGCGCCTGCTTCGCGGGCGCCGCCTGTTCAACGGGTATTACTTGTCAGCGTGATACGCCGCATCAGCCGTTTCGAAGCGCTGAATCATCGCCGTCGACGGGCTACCCAGCTTGCTCACCACGAAGATGGCGATGCTGGCGAAGAGGAAGCCTGGAATGATTTCGTACAGCCCAAGGGTGTCGAATTGCTTCCACAGGATCACGGTCAATGCACCCACCACGATACCGGCAAGGGCGCCGTTACGGGTCATGCCTTTCCACAGTACCGAGATCAGCACTACCGGACCAAAGGCGGCACCGAAGCCCGCCCAGGCGTAGGCCACCAGGCCCAGCACGCGGTTTTCCGGGTTGGCTGCCATGGCGATGGCAATCAGGGCAACCGCCAGCACCATCAGACGACCGACCCACACCAGCTCACGCTGCGAAGCGCCCTTGCGCAGGAAGGCTTTGTAGAAGTCTTCGGTCAAGGCACTGGAGCACACCAGCAGCTGGCAGCTCAGGGTACTCATCACCGCCGCCAGGATGGCCGACAGCAGCACACCCGCGATCCATGGGTTGAACAGGATCTTCGCCAGCTCGATGAACACACGCTCGCGGTTCTCGGTGACCGGGCCTGCAAGGTCAGGGTTGGCCGAGAAGTAGGCGATGCCGAAGAAGCCCACGGCACAGGTACCGGCCAGGCACAGGATCATCCAGGTCATGGAAATGCGACGGGCCTTGGCGATCGACTTGACCGAGTCAGCGGCCATGAAGCGCGCCAGGATGTGCGGCTGGCCGAAGTAACCCAGGCCCCAACCCATCAGCGAGATGATGCCGATGAAGGTTGCACCTTTGAGCATGTCGAAGTTCGCCGGGTTCTGCGCTTCGATAGCCAGGAAGGTGGTGTCGAAACCACCGGTCGAGATCAGCACGATCACCGGGGTGAGGATCAGCGCGAAAATCATCAGCGAAGCCTGCACGGTGTCGGTCCAGCTCACCGCCAGGAAGCCACCGACGAAGGTGTAGGCGATGGTGGCGGCAGCGCCGGCCCACAGCGCCGTCTCGTACGGCATGCCGAAGGTGCTTTCGAACAGACGCGCACCAGCGACGATGCCCGACGCGCAATAGATGGTGAAGAACACCAAAATGACGATGGCCGAGATGATCCGCAGCAGGCCACTCTGGTCTTCGAAACGGCTGGAGAAGTAGTCCGGCAGCGTCAAGGCATCGCCGTTGTGCTCGGTCTGCACCCGCAGGCGACCCGCAACGAACAGCCAGTTCAGGTAGGCGCCTACGGTCAGGCCGATGGCGATCCAGGCTTCGGAAAGGCCGGAGAAGTAGATGGCGCCCGGCAGGCCCATCAACAGCCAGCCGCTCATGTCCGAAGCACCGGCAGAGAGCGCGGTGACCACGCTGCCCAGGCTGCGACCGCCCAGGATGTAGTCGGAAAGGTTATTGGTGGCGCGATAGGCAGCGAAGCCGATCAGTACCATTGCGGCGATGTAGATCACGAAGGTGATCGTTAGTGGATTGCCCATGCGTGTGCCCTGGCGTTTGTTTTTATCTCTTGCGAACTGGCAGTCAAGCCGGTTGCACCCAGGCGGCGAATGCTATGCAACAACGGGAAGCAGGTGCAACCATTTTTCAGTTACCAGTTGCACCCACTCGGTCATTTTCAGTAAATGCCGCTTTTTTGCTCCCTTTTGGAGCAAAAACCGTGCTTTTCAGAAGAAAGCGCACCGCAAACGCCCCTTTTTAGTGTGTGGAAAAATGCTTCGGACGAGTTGCACCTCTTACACAAAAAATTAGGGTTGCACCTGGTTGCACCCGAAATGTCCTACAAGATACTCTTGGCGTCAGCTTAGGCCACAGCCGTGGCAATAACGAGGATAAGAAATGGCGACGACCACCCTTGGGGTCAAACTCGATGACCCTACCCGTGAGCGACTCAAAGCAGCTGCGCAGTCCATCGACCGCACGCCGCATTGGTTGATCAAGCAAGCGATCTTCAATTACCTGGAGAAGCTCGAGGGTGGTGCCACCCTGACCGAACTCAACGGTCATGCCAGCAACCTGGTCGACGATGCTGGCGAAGTCCAACCGGACCATGCTCACCAATGCTTCCTCGAATTCGCCGAGAGCATCCTGCCGCAATCGGTACTGCGCTCGGCCATCACCGCCGCTTACCGCCGCCCCGAGCAGGAAGTCATTCCGATGCTGCTGGAGCAGGCTCGCTTGAGCGCGCCACTGGCAGAGGCCACCAACAAACTGGCGGCCGGCATCGCCGAAAAACTGCGCAACCAGAAGAGCGCTGGCGGCCGCGCAGGCATCGTCCAGGGCCTGCTGCAAGAGTTCTCGCTGTCATCCCAGGAAGGCGTGGCACTGATGTGCCTGGCCGAAGCCTTGCTGCGCATCCCAGACAAAGGCACCCGCGATGCGCTGATCCGCGACAAGATCAGCACCGGCAACTGGCAGCCGCACCTGGGCAACAGCCCATCGCTGTTCGTCAACGCCGCCACCTGGGGCCTGCTGCTGACCGGCAAGCTGGTGTCCACCCATAACGAATCCGGCCTCACCTCCTCGCTTACCCGCATCATCGGCAAAAGCGGCGAGCCGATGATCCGCAAGGGCGTCGACATGGCCATGCGCCTGATGGGCGAGCAGTTCGTTACCGGTGAAACCATCGCCGAAGCCCTGGCCAACGCCAGCCGTTTCGAGGCCAAGGGCTTCCGTTATTCCTACGACATGCTTGGTGAAGCCGCCCTGACCGAGCACGACGCGCAGAAGTACCTGGCGTCCTACGAGCAAGCGATCCACTCGATCGGCAAAGCCTCGCATGGCCGCGGCATCTATGAAGGCCCGGGCATCTCGATCAAGCTGTCGGCCCTGCACCCGCGCTACAGCCGCGCCCAGTACGAGCGCGTGATGGAAGAGCTGTACCCGCGCCTGCTGTCGCTGACCCTGCTGGCCAAGCAATACGATATCGGCCTGAACATCGACGCCGAAGAAGCCGACCGCCTGGAGCTGTCGCTCGACCTGCTCGAACGCCTGTGCTTCGAACCCTCGCTGGCAGGCTGGAACGGTATTGGCTTCGTCATCCAGGCCTACCAGAAGCGCTGCCCGTATGTGATCGACTACGTGATCGACCTGGCCAAGCGCAGCCGCCACCGCCTGATGATCCGCCTGGTGAAAGGCGCCTACTGGGACAGCGAAATCAAGCGCGCCCAGGTCGAAGGCCTGGAAGGCTACCCGGTCTACACCCGCAAGGTGTACACCGATGTGTCCTACGTCGCCTGCGCACGCAAACTGCTGGCCGTACCCGAAGCCATCTACCCGCAGTTCGCCACCCACAACGCCCACACCCTGTCGGCCATCTACCACATCGCCGGTCAGAACTATTACCCCGGCCAGTACGAATTCCAGTGCCTTCACGGCATGGGTGAGCCGCTGTACGAGCAAGTGGTCGGCAAGATTTCCGACGGCAAGCTGAACCGTCCGTGCCGCGTCTATGCACCGGTCGGCACCCACGAAACCCTGCTTGCGTACCTGGTTCGTCGGCTGCTGGAAAACGGCGCCAACACCTCGTTCGTCAACCGCATCGCCGACCACTCGATCTCCATCCAGGAATTGGTTGCCGACCCGGTCGCCAGCATCGAGCGCATGGCCACCCAGGAAGGCGGCATCGGCCTGCCACACCCGCGCATCCCTTTGCCGCGTGACCTGTACGGCACTGAGCGGGCCAACTCGGCCGGTATCGACATGGCCAACGAACACCGCCTGGCGTCGCTGTCCTGCGCCATGCTGGCCACTGCCCACAACGACTGGAAAGCCACCCCGCTGCTGGCCTGCGCCGCCAGCGAATCGGCTGCTGTGCCGGTGCTGAACCCAGCCGACCACCGCGATGTGGTCGGCCACGTCCAGGAAGCCACGGTTGCCGACGTCGACAACGCCATCCAGTGCGCCCTCAACGCCGCACCGATCTGGCAGGCCACCCCACCCGCCGAGCGTGCTGCGATCCTTGAGCGCACCGCCGACCTGATGGAGGCCGAGATCCAGCCGCTGATGGGCCTGCTCATCCGCGAGGCCGGTAAAACCTTCGCCAACGCCATCGCCGAAGTGCGCGAGGCCGTGGACTTCCTGCGCTACTACGCGGTGCAAGCCCGCAACGACTTCAGCAATGACGCCCACCGCCCATTGGGCCCAGTGGTGTGCATCAGCCCATGGAACTTCCCGCTGGCAATCTTCAGCGGCCAGGTCGCCGCTGCACTCGCCGCGGGCAACCCGGTACTGGCCAAGCCCGCCGAGCAAACCCCGCTGATTGCCGCCCAGGCCGTGCGCCTGCTGCTGGAAGCTGGCATTCCGGAAGGCGTCCTGCAACTGCTGCCAGGCCGCGGCGAGACTGTCGGTGCCGGCCTGGTTGGTGACGAGCGCGTCAAAGGCGTGATGTTCACCGGCTCCACCGAAGTGGCCCGCCTGCTGCAACGTAACGTCGCCGGCCGTCTGGACAACCAGGGCCGCCCGATTCCGCTGATCGCCGAAACCGGCGGCCAGAACGCGATGATCGTCGACTCCTCGGCCCTGACCGAGCAGGTGGTGATCGACGTGGTGTCCTCGGCCTTCGACAGCGCCGGCCAGCGCTGCTCGGCACTGCGCGTGCTGTGCCTGCAGGAAGATTCCGCCGACCGCGTGATCGAGATGCTCAAGGGTGCCATGGCCGAAAGCCGCCTGGGCAACCCGGACCGCCTGGCCGTGGACATCGGCCCGGTGATTGATGCCGAAGCCAAGGCCGGCATCGAGAAGCACATCCAGGGCATGCGCGAAAAAGGCCGCTCGGTCTACCAGGTTGCCATCGCCGATGCGGCCGAGGTCAAGCGCGGCACCTTCGTCATGCCAACCCTGATCGAGCTGGACAGCTTCGACGAGCTCAAACGCGAGATCTTCGGCCCGGTGCTGCACGTGGTGCGCTACAACCGCCGCAACCTCGACCAACTGATCGAGCAGATCAACAATTCTGGTTACGGCCTGACCCTCGGCGTGCACACCCGTATCGACGAGACCATCGCCAAAGTCGTAGAAACCGCCAACGCCGGCAACATGTACGTCAACCGCAACATCGTTGGTGCAGTGGTTGGCGTGCAACCGTTCGGTGGTGAAGGCCTGTCCGGTACCGGCCCGAAAGCCGGTGGCCCGCTGTACCTGTACCGCCTGCTGTCGACCCGTCCCGCCGACGCCATTGGCCGTCACTTCCAGCAGCAGGATGGCGAAGGCACGCCTGACCGCACCCTGCACGAGCAACTGATCAAACCGCTGCACAGCCTCAAGGCCTGGGCCGAGAGTAACCAGCAGGCCGACCTGGCTGCGCTGTGCAGCCAATTTGCCGGCCAGTCGCAGAGCGGCATCGCCCGCCTGCTGCCAGGCCCAACCGGCGAGCGCAACAGCTACACCATCCTGCCGCGCGAACATGTGCTGTGCCTGGCGGACAACGAAGCCGACCTGCTGGCGCAGTTTGCTGCCGTGCTGGCGGTTGGCAGCTCGGCGGTATGGGCTGACGGCGAACCGGGCAAAGCCCTGCGCGCCCGCCTGCCGAAAGAGCTGCAGGCCAAGGTCAAGCTGGTGGCTGATTGGAATAAGGATGAGGTGGCGTTCGACGCCGTGATCCACCATGGCGATTCGGACCAACTGCGTAGCGTGTGCCAACAAGTGGCCAAGCGTGCCGGGGCGATCGTCGGTGTGCACGGGCTGTCCAGCGGCGACCACCAGATTGCGCTGGAGCGCTTGGTGATCGAGCGGGCGGTGAGTGTGAATACTGCTGCTGCGGGGGGTAATGCGAGCCTGATGACCATTGGTTGATGGCTGAGGGTCGTTAATGAAGAAGGAGAGCTTTGGCTCTCCTTTTTTTATGGGGTTTATTTAGAGTTTGAGTGTGTGGTTGGGCTGCCAGGTGCCTGGCTTGGTTTCTTCAGTGCGGCGTAGATCGAGCGCCGCCCGCGCGGCGCTTCGCAGCACAAGGCTGCTCCTACATCTGTTTCGGGCCAGTCTCGCTTGTACCAGCGCGCGCGACCCGTTGTCGCCCGCCTCAATACCACGTCGGATGAACAAGGCGGTCGCGCGCCAATATCACAGGCTTCATTGGCACAAAACAAATGTAGGAGCAGCCTTGTGCTGCGAAGCGCCGCGCGGGCGGCGCTCGATTTCATAGGCGCAGAAAGAGGAATGGCAGGCACCTTTATGCCCTAAGTCCTTCACGTGCGCCTTCGCCAGAGCCACCAAAGACTCCAGACTTTAGCCCCCTCAGATGCAACGACAAGGGTCAACCAAATCCACGTGCTGGTATCAGGCAATAGCAAAATCAAGGAAAACGATGGAATTATAAAAAAATGCGAAAAGGAAATTGAATACCAGCCAAGTAGACTCCGGAGACTCTTCCCAAGCAAAGCAATATACTGCTGGCCACAAGGGATATCTGGACGACTAGCCCCATCCAAATCATCAACTCAAGCCCTCCCCCCCACTGCTCCATGTTTGCAAGGGCAGAATTGAGGTCACTCAGAAAGGGTGTCACACCTCTATTCAAGCTACTGAATACCACGAAAGAAATATAAAAAGCATCCATACCACCCCAAAACAAACCGACCAATCGCGTTGACCTTCTCAAACCCATGCCCCAGGTCATTTGTGTTTGAACTCATATTCTTCGTTTGCGACTACTGGCCGCCAATGCCATGAAGCCCCTGACACATCCCAGGCATCATCAGCCTCCACATAAATTTGCGTGACTGTACGCTCCATACCGAATCTATGGATTGCAGAAGAAAACGCAAAGTTTCGCTCCTCAGTGTCAAGCGGCACCCACTCCTGAATTACCGTTCGCGTCGTATTCGCATAATCTTTCCCTGACGACAAGAAGGCTCGACCTTCATCGCCTCTCGACACCAGAAAATTCGCAACAAAGGCAGCACTCGAAGCACGTTTATTAACACGTATAGACGTTATCTTCCATTTACCCGGACCACTCACCTCAGAGACCGTGTTAATCAAAAAATCGCCAGCATTTTGCCTGCTACAAATTCTCGCATACCGATTCTCTTCGGTATTTATCGGCTTGAATGGTTCATCTTTAATCAGCATCCACGCACCTGACGCAACCGGCCTGAGTGCTCTATCAATTTGATCGTTCATGAGGCTAACCGAGCTGTAATACAGACCACACTCCTTTAAGAGCTCGGTTACACCACGCACCTCCCGAACATTACCTCTACTTTTCAAGTTATCTCTAATTAATGAGACCGCAAAGAATGGATCTTCGACCTTGTACAGATCCTCTTTCCTGACATCCGTCCAGCGAGCAATCTTTTCCATTGCCAATCCTCTATTCCAAAGACTGACATTTACAGGATTCAACACAAGATACCCGCATGGCAACGTCCGAAAATATTGTGGGGAATTTCCTTGTTTTGCATGGAAAAAAAGATCTCAACGGATGCCAGACCGCTAGGTCTCATTGCACTTTCTAAACCCATATCACCCAAACCTATTAACCTCCCCCCACTCCACCCGATTCCTTACACTCGCAGCATCCCGCTAAGGACCGCCCCCATGCCCGAGACCCTGCTCAGCCCCCGCAACCTCGCCTTCGAACTCTACGAAGTCCTCGACGCCGAAGCCCTCACCCAGCGCCCACGCTTCGCCGAGCACAGCCGCGAAACCTTCGACGCGGCGCTGACCACCGCCCGCACCATCGCCGAAAAGTACTTTGCCCCGCACAACCGCAAGGCCGACGAAAACGAGCCGCGCTATGTCGACGGCCGCGCAGAGCTGATCGCCGAGGTGAAGCCCGCCGTCGACGCCTTCCTTGAGGCGGGCTTCCTCAATGCCAACAGGGACTTCGAGGTCGGCGGCATGCAGTTGCCCAGCCTGGTCTCACAAGCCTGCTTCGCGCACTTCCAGGCCGCCAACGCTGGCACCACGGCCTACCCGTTCCTGACCATGGGCGCGGCCAACCTGATCGAAAGCTTCGGCACCGACGAACAAAAACGCCTGTTCCTGCAGCCGATGATCAACGGCCGCTACTTCGGCACCATGGCGTTGACCGAGCCGCATGCGGGCTCGTCCCTGGCCGATATCCGCACCCGCGCCGAACCCGCTGGCGATGGCAGCTACCGGCTCAAGGGCAACAAGATCTTCATCTCTGGCGGCGACCACGAGCTGTCGGAAAACATCGTGCACATGGTGCTGGCCAAGCTGCCGGATGCGCCTCCCGGAGTGAAGGGCATCTCGCTGTTCATCGTGCCCAAGTACCGGGTGAACCCGGATGGCAGCCGTGGCGAGCGTAACGATGTGCTGCTGGCTGGCCTGTTCCACAAGATGGGTTGGCGCGGCACCACCTCGACGGCGTTGAACTTCGGCGACAACGGCCAGTGCATCGGCTACCTGGTCGGCCAACCGCATCAGGGCCTGGCCTGCATGTTCCAGATGATGAACGAGGCGCGCATCGGCGTTGGCATGGGCGCGGTGATGCTCGGTTATGCCGGCTATCTGTATTCGCTGGACTACGCGCGCCAGCGGCCACAAGGGCGGTTGCCAGACAACAAGGACCCGCACAGCCCTGCCGTGCCGATCATCGGGCATACCGACGTCAAGCGCATGCTGCTGACGCAGAAGGCTTACGTTGAAGGCGCCTTCGACCTTGGCCTGTACGCCGCACGCCTGTTCGACGACACCCAGACAGCCGACGACGAGAGCGCCCGGCAACACGCCCAGGCACTGCTCGACCTGTTGACCCCGATCGTCAAGTCCTGGCCATCGGCCTTCTGCCTCAAAGCCAACGAGTTAGCGATCCAGGTCCTCGGCGGCCATGGCTACACCCGCGAATACCCCGTTGAGCAGTATTACCGCGACAACCGCCTGAACCCGATTCACGAGGGCACTGAAGGTATACAGTCGCTCGACCTGCTCGGCCGCAAGCTTGCGCAAAACGGCGGCGCCGGGCTCAAGCAACTGATCCGCCTGATCGCCAGCACAGCCGAGCGCGCCAGCCACCACCCTGGCCTCGACACCCTGCGCCAGCCGCTGGAGCAGTTGGTCAATCGCCTGCAAGCCGTCACCCTTGCCCTGCTGGGTGACATGGCCCAGGGCAACGTCAGCACCGCCCTGGCCAACTCGGCCCTGTACCTCAAGGCCTTCGGCCACTGCGTGGTCGGCTGGCGCTGGCTGGAACAGGCGATCCACGCCGAGCTTGGCCTGCTCAAAGGCAACGCCGCCGACCGCGACTTCTACCTCGGCAAGCTGCAGGCCGCGCGTTATTTCCTAACCTGGGAAGTACCAGGCTGCCATAATGAGCTGGCATTGCTCGAGGCGCGCGATGGCACTTGCCTCGTCATGCAGGACGAGTGGTTCTAAGGGGGAGCCACCGTGTACACGGAGGCTTTCGCATGTTCGATTCCAGCGCCCTGTTGCGCCAGCGCTTTGCTGGGCTACGCAGCACGGCCGAGTTGTTTTCCCTGCGTCATGTGAAGCAGTCGTACCAGGCATTGTCTGTGCGTCGCAATGTGGCCGAGCCGCCGTTTTTCAGCCAGGACGAGGGCGCCATGCTCACCGTGCGGGTCAACGGCGTTGAGGCCTATGCGGCCACCGCCGACCTGTCCCAACAAGGCTTGCAGCAGGCGCTCGAACGCGCCGAAGCGCTGGCCCGGCAGATCGCCAGGCATAGCCTGCTGGACCTGCGCGACCAACCGGTGACCAGCGCACGCCACGACCATGTCTCGCCCAACTTCGACCAGCCACTGCCCAACCTTGCCGATTGCCTGGGCCTGCTCGCCGCCGAGTCGGCCAGCGTGCCCCAGGACAGCCGCCTGGTGGATTGGCAGGCCGGCCTGGACATCACCCTGGTCGAACAGACCTACCTCAACTCCGCCGGCGCCGAGCTGCGCCACGCCCAGCGCTTCCTGTTCCCAGGCCTGAGCGTGACGGCCAGTGACGGCCAAGACAGCCAGAGCCGCAGCCTGGGCCGGGACAACTTCGGCCAGCAGGGCGGCTTCGAGGTCATCGAGCGCTGTGGCCTGATCGGCGCCGCTCGGCGGGTCGCCGACGAGGCGCTGCAACTGCTGTTGGCGCCCAATACGCCCAGCGGCCCACGTGACCTGCTGCTGATGCCCGACCAGATGATGCTGCAGATTCACGAGTCCATCGGCCACCCGCTGGAGATGGACCGCATTCTCGGCGACGAGCGCAACTACGCCGGCACCAGTTTCGTCAACGCCAGTGACTTCGGCCACCTGCAATACGGCTCGAAGCTGCTCAACGTGACCTTCGACCCGACCATCGGCGAAGAACTCGCCAGCTACAGCTACGACGATGACGGCACCCAGGCCAGCAAGCAGTTCCTGATCCGCGATGGCTTGTTGCTGCGCCCGTTGGGCGGTGCCCTGTCGCAGTTCCGCTCCGGCCTGGACGGCGTGGCCAACAGCCGCGCCTGTGGCTGGAACCGCGCACCGATCGACCGCATGGCCAACCTCAACATCGAGCCGGGCGACCGCTCGCTGGCGCAGTTGGTCAAGGGCATCGAGCACGGCATCCTGATGCGCACCAACCGCTCCTGGTCCATCGACGATGCCCGCAACAAGTTCCAGTTCGGCTGCGAGTGGGGCCAACTGATCGAAAACGGCGAGCTCAAGGGCATCGTCAAGAACCCTAACTACCGCGGCATCTCGGCGCAGTTCTGGTGCAACTTGTCCGCGGTCGGCGACGCCAGCACCTTCCAGGTGCTCGGTACGCCCAACTGCGGCAAAGGCGAGCCCAACCAGGTGGTGCGGGTTGGCCATGCTTCGCCGGCCTGCGTGTTCAGCCAGATCGATGTCTTCGGAGGCGACGCCTGATGAGCGCCACACCCCAACACCGTTTCGAGAGCCTGCTTGGCGCCCTGCGCGATGCCCTGCAGCCGGGCGAACAGTTCACCTTCGGCTACAACGCCGAGCAGTCGCAGTTCGTGCGCTTCAACCACGCCAAGGTGCGCCAGGCCGGCGAGGTGAGCCAGGCCAGTGTGCAGCTGCGCCTGATCTGTGATGGCCGCCAGGCCGAGCAGTTGATCACCTTGGGCGATGATGCCGTGCTGGACCGCGCGCGCCTGGCCGATGCCCTGGGCCAACTGCGCCAGACCCTGCCCCTGCTGGCCGTCGACCCCTACCTGCGCCTGGACGAAACCCCGTGGAACAGCCACAGCCAGCAAGACCACACGCTACCGGAACTGGATGAAGTGCTGGCCTTGATCGAGCGGGAAGCCGGCGACCTGGACCTGGTCGGCATCTACGCCGCCGGGCCGATCTGTCGCGGCTTCGCCAGCTCGTTCGGGGCCTTTGGCTGGCACCAGGCCAACAGTTTCAACATGGACTGGAGCCTGTTTCACAGCAACGGCCAGGCCGTGAAAGCCAACTATGCCGGGCAGGCCTGGAGCGCTGACGAGTTCGTCGCGCGCCTGCGCCAGGCCCGCGATCAACTGGCGTTCCTGGGCCGCCCCGCCATCACCTTGAAACCGGGCAGTTACCGCGCCTACCTGGCGCCAGCGGCCATGGACGAGATCGCCGGTATGCTGTGCTGGGGCGGGTTTTCTGCGCAGGCCCTGGCCACTGGCAACAGCGCCCTGCAGCGCCTGTATAACGGCGATGCCCAGCTGAGCCCGCTGGTCAGTTTCGACGAGCAGGTCAGCGGTTCGCTGAGCCCGGCGTTTTCGGATGAGGGGTCACCCCGCCTCGATGTGCCGCTGATCCAGCAAGGCCAAGCCGTGCAGCGCCTGATCAGCGCACGCAGTGCGGCCGAGTTCGCGCTGGTGGCGAATGGCGCCGACAGCTACGAGTCGCCCTGCGCCTTGAGCCTGGCGGCGGGCAACCTGGCCAGTGAAGCAATCCTCGAACGGCTGGGCACCGGGCTGTATATCAGCAACCTGTGGTACCTGAACTACTCGGACCTGCCAGCAGCACGCATGACCGGCCTGACCCGTTTTGCCACTTTCTGGGTGGAGAATGGCCAGATTCAGGGGCCGGTAAGTACCATGCGCTTCGATGACAGCCTGTACAGTTTGCTGGGCAGCCAGCTGGAGGACCTGACCCGCGAGCGCGAGATGATCCTGTCTACCAGTACCTATGGACAGCGCAGTACTGGGTCGAGTCATTTGCCAGGGGCGCTGGTCAAAGGCCTGACCCTGACATTGTGATAGGCATTACCGGCCCTTTCGCGGGGCAAGCCCGCTCCCACAGCGATGTCACCCTATTCGAGGGCGGTGGAGATCCTGTGGGAACGGGCGTGCTCCGCGAAGAGGCCGGCACTGACAAACGAGGACGTCATGCCCGAACGCACCCCGCTAGACCCCGTCACCGCCCGCTGGATCCCCTGGGTCGTGGCCATCGCTTTCTTCATGCAGTCCCTGGACGGCACCATTCTCAACACCGCGCTGCCGGCCATGGCCCGCTCGCTGGAAGAGGACCCGCTGCGCATGCAAGGCGTAATCATCGCCTACATGCTCACCGTGGCCTTGCTGATTCCCGCCTCCGGCTGGATCGCCGACCGCTTTGGCACCAAACGCATCTTCTTCAGCGCAATCCTGTTATTCAGCTTCGGCTCGCTGTTGTGCGCCGCCGCCAACAGCCTGGGCTTTCTGATCCTGGCACGCGTCGTTCAAGGCCTGGGCGGTGCGTTGATGCTGCCGGTAGGGCGGCTAGTGGTGCTGCGCGCCTACCCCCGCACCGAGCTGGTGCGGATCATGAGCTTCATCACCATCCCCGGCCTGCTCGGCCCCCTGCTCGGCCCAACGGTCGGTGGCTGGCTGGTGGAAATCCTCAGCTGGCACTGGATCTTCCTGCTCAACCTGCCGGTCGGTGCCATCGGCTGTTATGCCGTGTGGAAGTTCATCCCTGACCTGCGCGGCGCCGAGCGCACCAGCTTCGATGGCCCGGGCTTCCTCTTGTTCGGCGCGGCGATGGTGCTGATCACCATCGCCATGGAAGGCTTGGGCGAGTTGCACTTGCCGCACTTGCGGGTGATGTTGCTGCTGTTCGCTGGCATGGCCTGCCTGGCCGCCTACTGGCTGCGGGCCGGGCGCGATCCCGAGCCGCTGTTCTCGCCCAGCCTGTTCCGCGTGCGCACCTTTGCCATCGGCATCCTCGGCAACCTGTTCGCGCGCCTGGGCAGCGGCGCCCTGCCCTTCCTCGTACCCTTGCTGCTGCAGGTGGCACTGGGCTATTCGCCAGCCCAGGCAGGCATGAGCATGATCCCGCTGGCTGCAGCGGCGATGCTGGCCAAGTCCATCGCCCGGCCGCTGATCGAGCGTTTCGGCTACCGCATCATCCTCACCGGCAATACCCTGCTGCTGGGCCTGCTGCTGGCCAGCCTCGGCCTGGTCGACGAGCAGACGCCCTACGCCGTGCTGCTGATACAGCTGGGCCTGCTCGGCGCCGTCAACTCCATGCAGTTCACGGCCATGAACACGGTGACCCTGATCGACCTCGACGATGCCAGCGCCAGCAGTGGCAACAGCCTGCTGTCGGTGGTCGCGCAACTGGCGCTGAGCCTGGGTGTGGCTTGCGCCGGTGCATTGCTGGGCGGCTTCACGGCGGCCGGCAGCGCCGAGGGGGTGGAAAGCACCTTGGGCGCCTTCCAGCTGACCTTTGTGACCATCGGCATCATGGCCATGCTGGCTGCGGCGATCTTCCTGCAACTGGCGCCGACAGACGGAAGGCGTGCCCGTCGTCCGGAACAACACATGGAGTCGTAGGGCGAATGGCCATGAGGCTGGTAGACTGTGCGGCATTTTTCGCTTCGCCACACAGGCCCGCCTCGTGACCACCGAATCCACCGCCTTTGCCACCCTGCCGCTGTCCGCCGCCATGCTGGCCAACCTGGACGCCCTCGGCTATGCCTCGATGACGCCGATCCAGGCCCAGAGCCTGCCGGTCATCCTCAAGGGCCAGGACCTGATCGCCCAGGCCAAGACCGGCAGCGGCAAGACCGCTGCGTTCGGCATCGGCCTGCTGAACCCGATCAACCCGCGCTACTTCGGTTGCCAGGCGCTGGTCCTGTGCCCGACCCGCGAGCTCGCCGACCAGGTCGCCAAAGAGTTGCGCCGGCTGGCCCGCGCCGAAGACAACATCAAGATCCTGACCCTCTGCGGCGGCGTTTCGCTCGGCCCCCAGATCGCGTCGCTGGAGCACGGTGCGCACATCATCGTCGGCACCCCGGGGCGCATCCAGCAGCATCTGGATAAAGGCACCCTGGTACTCGACGGGCTCAACACGCTGATCCTCGACGAAGCCGACCGCATGCTCGACATGGGCTTTTTCGACGCCATCGCCAGCATCATCGGCAAGACCCCAGCCCGCCGCCAGACCCTGCTGTTCTCGGCCACCTACCCCTCTGGCATCAAGCAGCTTGCCGCAGACTTCATGCGCAACCCGCAGCAGGTCAAGGTCGAAAGCCTGCACACCGACAACCAGATCGAACAACGCTTCATCGAAATCGACGCGCAACAGCGCCTCGAAGCGGTGACCCGCGTGCTCGGCCACTATCGCCCGCAATCGTGCGTGGCGTTCTGCTTCACCAAGCAGCAGTGCGAAGACGTGGTCGCCCACCTCACGGCCAAAGGCATCGTCGCCCAGGCCCTGCACGGTGACCTCGAACAGCGCGACCGCGACCAAGTGCTGGCCATGTTCGCCAACCGCAGCAGCTCGGTGCTGGTGGCGACCGACGTAGCCGCGCGCGGCCTGGACATCGACGGCCTGGACATGGTGCTCAACGTCGAGCTGGCGCGTGACGCCGAGATCCATGTGCACCGTGTCGGCCGTACCGGCCGTGCCGGTGAGAAGGGCGTTGCGGTCAGCCTGGTGGCCCCGGCCGAAGGCCACCGCGCCCAGGCCATCGAAGCGCTGCAGAAGAGCCCGCTGCGCTGGGACCAGCTGGACAGCCTGAAAAATAAAGGTGGCGAGCCGCTGCTGCCGGTGATGAGCACCTTGTGCATCGCTGCCGGGCGCAAGGACAAACTGCGCCCGGGTGACATCCTCGGCGCATTGACCGGCGATGCCGGCATCCCGGGCAAGCAGGTGGGCAAGATCGCCATCTTCGATTTCCAGGCCTTCGTGGCGGTGGAACGGGCACTCGCCAAGCAGGCGATGCAGCGCCTGAACAGCGGCAAGATCAAGGGCCGCGTTCTCAAAGTCCGCATTCTCTGATGATTTTTTGGGGCTGCTCTGCAGCCCTTTGCAGGCAAGCCAGCGCCTACAGGGGCCGCGACAGCCAGAAAAAGGCGCGGTCCCTGTAGGAGCTGGCTTGCCTGCGAAGGGCCGCACAGCGGCCCCAGCTACCAATGAGGTAACACCGTGCACACCACCGACGTGATCATCCTCGGCGCCGGCGCCGCCGGCCTGATGTGCGCCCAGCTCAGCGCCCGCCGTGGCCGCCGGGTACTGCTGCTCGACCACGCCAACAAGCCAGGCAAGAAAATCTTGATGTCCGGCGGCGGGCGCTGCAACTTCACCAACATGTACACTGAGCCTGCCAACTTCCTTTCGCACAACGCGCACTTCTGCAAGTCGGCGCTGGCCCGCTACACCCAGTGGGACTTCATCGAGCTGGTGGCCAAGCACGGCGTGCCGTATCACGAGAAGAAGCTCGGGCAGCTGTTCTGCGACAACAAGGCCAGCGACATCCTCAACATGCTCCTGGCCGAGTGCGACGAGGCCGGTGCCGAGTTGCGCATGGACACCAGCATCTCGCACATCGAGAAAACCGAAAACGGCTACCTGCTGCAAACCAGTGCCGGGCAGTTCGCCTGCCAGTCGCTGGTGATCGCCACCGGCGGCCTGTCGATCCCGACCCTGGGTGCTACCGGTTTCGGCTACCAGGTGGCGCGCCAGTTCGGCCATACCCTGCTGCCGACCCGCGCCGGTCTGGTGCCCTTCACTATCACCGAGCCCCAACTCAAGGCACTGTGCACTGAACTGTCGGGCACCTCGCTAGACTGCACGGCCAGCTGCAACGGCACCAGTTTCCGCGAGAACCTGCTGTTTACCCACCGCGGCCTGAGCGGCCCGGCGATTCTGCAGATCTCCTCGTTCTGGGAGGCCGGCGACACGGTGGAGATCAACCTGCTGCCGGACCGCGATGCACTGACCTGGCTGCAACAGCAGCAGGCCGAGCGCGCCAACGCGGAACTGAAGACGGTGCTCGGCGAGGTGTTCACCCGCAAGCTGGCCAACCTGTTGGCCGAGCAGTGGTTCGAATCGAAGCCGATGAAGCAGTACACCCCGGCAGAACTGGCCCAGATCGCCGAGAAACTGGCAGCCTGGCAGGTGGTACCGGCTGGCACCGAGGGCTATCGCACCGCCGAAGTGACGCTGGGCGGCGTGGACACCCGCGAGGTGTCGTCCAAGACCATGGAGTCGCTCAAAGCCCCGGGGCTGTACTTCATTGGCGAAGTGCTGGATGTCACTGGCCACTTGGGCGGTTTCAATTTCCAGTGGGCATGGGCATCGGCTAACGCTGCGGCGCAGTTCGTGTAGAGTAGAATCCATTCAGCAGCACGGAACGCTTCTTGCTGGTCCGTGCGGCACTGTATTCATTCGATCACAGCCCAAGGCCATCATGTCATCGAGCTCGTTCCGTCAGTCACTGCGTCGCCTGTGGGGCCAAGACAAGTTCAGCTACAGCATTCGGGTTACGGTCGCCCTTACCGGCAGCATGGCCTTGTGCTGGTACCAGGATGAAATGGCCCTGCTGATCCCACTGTTCCTGGGCATCATCGCCAGCGCCCTGGCCGAGACCGACGACAGCTGGCAAGGCCGCCTCAGCGCGCTGGCGGTAACCCTGGTGTGTTTTGCCATCGCCGCGCTGTCGGTCGAGTTACTGTTCCCCTACCCCTGGATCTTCGCCGGCGCCCTGGCCCTGGCGGCCTTCGGCCTGACCATGCTCGGTGCACTGGGCGAGCGCTATGGTGCGATCGCTTCAGCCACGCTGATTCTGTCGGTGTACACCATGATCGGCGTGGACCAACGCGGCGGCCAGGTGAATGACTTCTGGCACGAGCCGATGCTGCTGGTGGCGGGCGCGGCCTGGTACGGCCTGCTGTCGGTGCTGTGGCAAGCGTTGTTCTCCAATCAGCCGGTGCAGCAAAGCCTGGCCAAGCTGTTTTTCGAGCTGGGGCGCTACCTCAAGCTCAAGGCCAACCTGTTCGAACCCATCCGCAACCTCGACCTGGAGGCCCGCCGCCTGGAACTGGCCCAGCAAAATGGCAAGGTGGTTGCGGCGCTCAACGCCGCCAAGGAAATCATCCTGCACCGGGTCGGCAACAGCCAGCCAAATTCCAAGGTCAGCCGTTACCTGAAGCTGTACTTCCTGGCCCAAGACATCCACGAGCGCGTCAGCGCCTCGCATTACCCGTACAACGCGCTGGCCGAAGCGTTCTTCCACAGCGACGTGATGTTCCGCTGCCAGCGCCTGCTGCGCCATCAAGGCTCCGCCTGCCAAGACTTGGCGCGCTCGATCCGCCTGCGCCAGCCGTTCGTGCTCGACAGCCGGTTTGCCGACACTCTAGAAGACCTCAACGCCTCGCTGGAGCACTTGCGCAACCAGAACAACCCGGCCTGGCGTAGCCTGCTGCGGTCGTTGCGGGCGCTGGCGGCCAACCTTGCCACCCTGGACCGCCTGCTGGGCGCCGCCAGCAACCCCGACAGCCTGGCCGATGCCAGTGACAGCAGCCTACTCGACCGTTCGCCACGCTCGCTCAAGGATGTGTTGAGCCGCCTGCGCACCCAGCTCACGCCGACCTCGCTGCTGTTCCGCCACGCCCTGCGCTTGTCGCTGGCACTGTCGATCGGCTACGGCATGGTGCATTTGATTCACCCGACCCAGGGCTACTGGATCATCCTCACCACGCTGTTCGTCTGCCAGCCCAACTACGGCGCGACCCGGCGCAAGCTGGTGCAGCGGGTGTTCGGCACGGCCATCGGTTTGACGGTTGGCTGGGCCCTGTTCGACCTGTTCCCCAGCCCGATCATCCAGTCGATGTTCGCCGTGGTCGCCGGGGTGGTGTTCTTCGTCAACCGCACCACCCGGTACACCTTGGCAACCGCAGCGATCACCTTGATGGTGCTGTTCTGCTTCAACCAGATCGGCGACGGCTACGGCCTGTTCCTGCCGCGCCTATTCGATACCCTGGTGGGCAGCCTGATCGCCATTCTGGCGGTGTTCCTGTTCCTGCCCGACTGGCAAGGCCGGCGCTTGAACAAGGCGCTGGCCAACACCTTGGCCTGCGCCAGCGTGTACCTGCGCCAGATCATGCAGCAGTATGCCCACGGCAAACGCGACGACCTCGCCTACCGCCTGGCCCGCCGCAATGCCCACAACGCCGATGCGGCGCTGTCGACCACGCTGGCCAACATGCTCATGGAGCCGGGGCACTTCCGCAAGGAAGCGGACGTTGGCTTCCGTTTCCTGGTGTTGTCGCACACGCTGCTCAGCTACCTCTCCGGGCTTGGCGCGCACCGCGACACCGCCTTGCCGGCGGAGGTGCAGGAGCTGTTGATCGAGGGCGCGGGGCAAAGCCTGGCCAACAGCTTGGATGAGATCGCCAATGGCCTGGCGGCGCGGCTACCGGTGGCGATCCACAGTGATGCCGAAGAAGCGCTGGCCAACGACCTGGAACAGATGCCGGAAGAGCTGGATGAGCACCAGCGGTTGGTGCAGACCCAGCTGGCACTGATTTGCAGGCAGTTGGGGCCATTGCGCACGCTGGCAGCGCACCTGGTCAAGGAAAGCGCTCCGGCCTGATTTTTTATCGCTCAAAAGCCATGCTGGCGTAACAAGCGCGCATAACTGCCATCAGCTTTCATCGCCGCAATCGCCTGCTCGAACCGTTCGACAATCTGCTGGTGTTGCGGGTGTTTCAGGCTGACCAGAATATGCAGGCTGTTCTGCGCCAGTGGCGGGTCGATCAGTTCCACACCATCACGCACCGCCTGCGGCTCGCGCTGCAGGTTGTAACGGGCCACGTATTCATCTTCTACCGCCAGGCTCACCCGGCCTGCCGCCAACATGCGCACGGCTGACGAGAAGTTGCGCACAGGCACCTTGTGCAAGCGGGTGTCGCCGTCGAAATCGGGCGAGTAGGCATAGTCGCGCACCACGGCAATGCTGTACGGGTACAAATCGGCAGCATGCTGATAGTCAAACGCCTCGCCCTTGCGCTTGAGCAAGCGGATGCGGTTAGTCAGGTAGGCGTCGGAAAACTGCCCAATGCGCGCACGCGCGTCGTTGCGCCAGGCATTGATCAGCACGTCGTAACGCCCTTCGCTGACGCCCATCAAGGCCCGCGCCCAGGGCACTTCTTCGAACGCGCTGGTGTATCCGGCTCGGGCCAGCGCAGTGGTGACGATGCTGGTCGCCAAACCGCCGCCGGGCATGCTGGTGTCGGTAAACGGTGGCCAGTTGTCCGCCACAAGCCGCAGCTTGCCGTGACCCTGGGCGGGCGAGGCCAGCATCACTGCCAGCAACCCCAGAACACAAAGCAGTGGCCGCATGCTCAAGTCCTTTCGCAATGGAGGGCACACACTGTGTAGGCGGTCTTCACCACAACTGCCGCTGAGCGTACACAAAGCTGCGGCCGAAGGCAGCGGACAATAGTGTCATTTTGCCTCTATTTTGGCCGAAGGCTGCATGACACCGCCTGCAGCAATCAGCCACTCGTCGATAGCCTTGGGATTTGCGATGATCGGCGGATCATTCAAGGAGTTCGTGCCCATGTCCATCGACTGGCTTTGCAAGCACCACACTGATCTCGGCAAGGAGCAGCTCTATGCCATCCTGCAATTGCGCACTGAAGTGTTCGTGGTCGAGCAACGCTGCAGCTACCAGGAAGTCGATGGCCAGGACCTGACCGGCGACACCCTGCACCTGATGGCCTGGCAAGACGACAAGCTGGTGGCCTACCTGCGCCTGCTCGACCCGCAATCCCAAGGGGGCGATGTGGTCATCGGCCGCGTGGTCACGTCACCTGCGGCGCGCGGGCTCAAACTGGGGCATGCGTTGCTGCTCAAAGGGCTGGAGGCGGCGGAGCATTGCTGGCCGGGGACGCCGGTGTATCTGTCGGCACAGGCACATCTGCAAGGGTTTTATGCAGGGCATGGGTTTGAGGCGGTGGGTGAGGAATACCTTGAGGATGACATTGCGCATATTGGTATGCGTAAAGGCTGAAAAAGCCAGGGGGCACTTTGCCCCCCGCATCACGGATACCCCAGCACTTCGCGGATCTGCCGCAAATGCCGAATGATCCACTGCTTGTCGATCGCGCCCCAGTCATGAATGCGGTAATGCCCGGCATGATTGCGCGCGCCCTCCTGCTGCTCGAACTCACAGACGATGTCCAGGTCGGCCAGGGCGGCGATGGTGTCCTGGGCCGTGCGGCGTGGCATGCCGGTGGCCTCCATCAGCGCCGGCACGCTGGTCGCGGTCTGGCTGTCGATCAGCCAGGCCACGTATAGGCGGCGGTAGAAGCTGCTCTTGGTCTTGCTCACTTCCATGCTGCGTGGTCCTTAACAGTTGCCCGGCAGCTCCCGATAGGTCAGGTAGACGCGCAGGTCGAATTCCAGTTGATGGTAGTCCGGCTCCATGTGCTGACAGAGCTGGTAGAACGCCTTGTTATGGTCGCGCTCACGCAGGTGCGCCAACTCGTGCACCACGATCATGCGCAAAAACTGCGGCGCGGCCTCCTTGAACAAAGCGGCGATGCGGATTTCCTTCTTCGCCTTGAGCTTGCCACCCTGCACCCGGGATACCGCCGTGTTCAGCCCCAACGCACGGTGGGTCAGGTCCAGGCGGTTGTCGAACACTACTTTGTCCAGGTTGGGCGCACTGCGCAGGTACTGCTGCCGCAACGCCTGGGCATAACCGTACAGCGCCTTGTCGCTCTGCACGTCATGGCGGTCGGGGTAGCGACGCTGCAGGTACTCGCCCAGGCGGTCGCTGTCGATCATCTGCCGCACCTGCTCTTGCAGGTGCGGCGGGTAGGCTTGCAAGTAACGTAATACGGTCATGGCAGTGCATTCGGCGTGACGAAGGGCGATTCTAGCCAATCATGGCCGAGGCCAGGAGAAAATCGCCGGGAAGCCGCTGGCATCCGCTGCAGTCATGGGGTGTGCCACCAGAAAACCCT
Source organism: Pseudomonas sp. B21-031 (assembly GCF_024748985.1). Classification (NCBI taxonomy): domain Bacteria; kingdom Pseudomonadati; phylum Pseudomonadota; class Gammaproteobacteria; order Pseudomonadales; family Pseudomonadaceae; genus Pseudomonas; species Pseudomonas sp. B21-031. The sequence continues at coordinate 5,460,238 of NZ_CP087181.1, forward strand.
GCACGTAGGCGCAACCGTTTGCCTTCAGCCACGCAGCCTGGGCCGGGGTTTCCACGCCTTCGGCGATCACTGTGATGCGGTAGTCGGCGCACAGGCTCACCACGCTGCGCACCAGTGCGGCGTCCACGGCAGAGTCCGGCAGGCGTGCCACCAGGTGGCGGTCCAACTTCAGGGTATCGATCGGCAAGTCCCGCAGCATGCGCAACGAGCAGTCACCTGCGCCAAAATCATCCAGCGCCACCCGCACGCCCAGCTCACGCAGGCGGTGTATCTGCTTCACCGCCGCGTCGATGTTGTACATCAGCGACGTCTCCGCCACCTCGACTTCGAGCTGCGCGGGGTCCAACTGATAGTCCAGGATCACCCGTTGCAGCTCCTCGACCAGGCCCGGCATGACGAACTGAGCACGGCTCAGGCTGATACCCAGCACCAGGTCGCGGGGGAAACGATCGCACCAGGCCTGGCGCTGCGCTGCCCCCTGGCGGTAGATCCAACTGGCCAAACGGTTGATCAGCCGGGCCTCTTCCAGCAGGGGTATGAACAGCCCCGGCGGCACATCGCCAACGCTGGGGTGCTGCCAGCGCAACAACGCTTCGAAACCACGCAAGTGGCCATCGGCGAAGCCAACCTGGGGTTGATACACCAGGCTGAAGTCCTGCTGTTCGATCGCTGCGCGCACACCGTCTTCAAGCATCAACCGTGAACGAGCGCGGCCATTGAGCTCGTGGTCATAGAAGCGGTATTGCTGGCGGCCAGCCTGCTTGGCCGCGTACATCGCCGCATCGGCTGCGCGCAGCAGGCCCTCGACGGTGGCGCCGCAGTCGGGGTAGGTGGCAATACCGATGCTGACCCCAAGGCACACATCCAGCCCTTCCACCTGCTGGCTGATGGCGATGCGCTCGAGCAAGCGCTCGGCGTAACGCCCGGCCTGCTCGGGGTAAGGCAAGCTGTCGAACAACGCCGTGAACTCATCACCGCCCATCCGTGCCAGCAGCGCTTCGCTGCCCAGGCAGTCCTTGATCTGCTCGGCAACCCAGCGCAGCACGCGATCACCCGCTTCATGGCCCAACGAGTCGTTGATCCGCTTGAAGCCATCCAGGTCCATGTACATCAGCGCCTGCGCCTTGTCCGAGCGCTCGTTGCGCAGCAGCACGCCCTCGGCGGCCTGGTAGAAACCGCGGCGGTTGAGCAGGCCGGTCAGCGGGTCGGTCACCGCCTGGTACTCGAGCTGTTGGTGGAGGTTGCGCACCACCGACATGTCCAACACCGTCACCACCATCGCCTGCTGATCGGCTGGCAAGGGGGCACACGACAGCGCGACCGGTACCAGCTCGCCCGCCAGGGTGCGTAACTGGGCATCGTGCACACGGAAGATCTGCCGCCCCAAGTAGGCCTGGTAGAAATCCGACTCACTCCACAGGTTGGCGTTGGTCATTTGCACCAGGTCAAGCAACTGGGCGCCCTGCAACTGCTCCACTGGCGCTGCCAGCAAGCGTGAAATGGCTGGGTTGGCGAAACTGATGGTGCCGGCGGCATTCACCACCAGAATTCCTTCGGCGGCGTTTTCCAGAATCGAAGCGTTGAACGCCCGGGCCGTTTCCAGCTCGCGGGTCAGTTGCTGCAACATGCGCCGGTTGCGTTGCTGATCGAGCAGGGCCTGGACCTTGGGCTTGAGAATCTGCGGGTCGAAGGGTTTGAACATGTAGTCCACCGCGCCACTGGCGTACCCCTTCAGCACAGCAGCATCGGACTGTTCGTTAGCGGTAAGGAAGATGATCGGGGTCAGCCGCGTGCGCTGGCTGCCGCGCATCAGCCGGGCGACTTCGAAGCCGTCCATTTCCGGCATCTGTACATCCAGCAAAACCAAGTCGACGTCGTGTTCGAGCAAGGCACTCAGGGCTTCCACCCCCGAACTTGCGGTCAACACTTGCCAATCCTGCCGGGCCAGCAATGCCCGCATACTGATGAGGTTCTCGGGGTAATCATCTACCACCAGTAGAACCGAGCTGCCACCATCCCGTGGCTGTGGTTGAGGGTGAGCGCCATCCATGCTGCTTCTCTATTGTGTGACCGACTTCAAATCACGATTGGATCCGATAAGTACTCTAGACCCGGGCCTGTAACTCGCAATGCAATCAGAACGCTATCAGTGCATAAACTGTACGGTAGCCGACTAACGGTTGCTCTGCCGTGAATACACGTTATCGCAGGCATAAAAAAACCCGCATCTCTGCGGGTTTTTCAGTACTACCAGCGAATCAATTGACCTTGGCGGCCAATTCACCTTTCAGGTAACGCTGGAACATGCCTTCCAGGGAGATCGGCTTGATCTTGGAGGCATTGCCGGCGGTGCCGAAGGCTTCGTAACGGGCGATGCACACGTCACGCATGGCTTTGACGGTTTCACCGAAGAACTTGCGCGGGTCGAACTCGCTTGGGTTCTGGGCCATCAGGCGACGCATGGCACCGGTAGAGGCCAGGCGCAGGTCGGTGTCGATGTTGACCTTGCGCACGCCGTGCTTGATGCCTTCGACGATTTCTTCAACCGGTACGCCGTAGGTTTCTTTGATGTCGCCGCCGTACTGGTTGATGATCGCCAGCCACTCTTGCGGTACCGAAGAGGAACCGTGCATCACCAGGTGGGTGTTAGGGATGCGCTTGTGGATTTCCTTGATGCGGTCGATCGCCAGCACGTCACCGGTCGGTGGCTTGGTGAACTTGTAGGCGCCGTGGCTGGTGCCGATGGCGATGGCCAGGGCATCGACCTGGGTCTTCTTGACGAAGTCGGCGGCTTCTTCCGGGTCGGTCAGCATCTGGCTGTGATCCAGCACGCCTTCAGCGCCGATACCGTCTTCTTCACCGGCCATGCCGGTTTCCAGCGAACCCAGGCAGCCCAGCTCGCCTTCTACCGAAACGCCGCAGGCGTGTGCCATGGCAACGGTCTGCTGAGTAACGCGGACGTTGTACTCGTAGTCGGTTGGGGTTTTGCCGTCTTCACCCAGCGAGCCGTCCATCATGACCGAGCTGAAGCCCAGCTGGATCGAACGCTGGCACACGTCAGGGCTGGTGCCGTGGTCCTGGTGCATGCACACCGGGATGTGCGGGAACTCTTCGATCGCAGCCAGGATCAGGTGGCGCAGGAAGGGTGCACCGGCGTACTTACGGGCACCTGCCGAAGCCTGCACGATGACCGGAGAGTCGGTCTTGTCGGCGGCTTCCATGATTGCGCGCATTTGCTCGAGGTTGTTGACGTTGAAAGCTGGAACGCCGTAACCGAACTCGGCGGCGTGGTCCAGCATCTGGCGCATGCTAATGAGTGCCATTGTGTATCTCTCTCCCGACAAGCGTCGTTTGTTTCGTGCAAGCCTGCCGCAGGGGCGGTTGCTGTTCAAGTAGTGTGGGCCACCTGGGCGGCCCGGCCAGTCACGGTGCCTTGCAGCCCCGCCCTATCAGATCGTTGGTTGCCACCCAGTACACCAGGCCTTCTTCGCCTTTGGTGTGGAAGGCCAGCACGCCATCGCTGTACATCGCGCCCGACGCGCTCGGCTCGGATTTGAGCCGGTAGACCTGGTCGCCGCCGCCAAGGCGTACGTCGACCGAATCTTGTTGTGCATCCGCGAAGCGCCACAGCACTTCAGTCTGGGTGTCACAGACCCAACGGGTCCAGTTGTCTGCCGGGGCGGGTTGCGCCGGCTGCAGCAGTGAGCATCCTGCCAGTGTCGCCAGGGCCGCTATGGCCATAAGCGCTTTCATCGCATTACTCCGCTAAGGGCTGCTTTGCAGCCCATCGCCGGCAAGCCGGCTCCCACAGGTACCGTATCACCCTAAGGGCATGTGCAAGGCCTGTTGGAGCTGGCTTGCCGGCGATGGGCCGGACAGCGGCCCCAGTGTTGAAGACCTTCAAACCCAGCTTAGGTGCCCGAGAACCCGATCAAGGGCAACCAGGCGCCTTGTGCTGGTGGTCTTCGTCGTACTTTTCCAGGCCATCCGGACCCAGGCGCTTGTTGATGACCGGTACGGTCTCAGCCTGCCACTCAGACTGGTAGCAGCCGCCCTTGGGCGACCGCGACGCGGCTTCATCCGAAGACGGGCTGCTGGAGCACGCGCTCAGCATCCCGGCCAGAATCATCACAGGCAATTGCTTGACCATCAGGTCGCTCCCTTTGCCAAGCGCCAACGTCATCAGGCCTTGGCCCGCTCTTCCAGAATTGCCACAGCCGGCAGGACCTTGCCCTCGACGAACTCGAGGAACGCGCCACCACCGGTAGAAATGTAGGAGATATCGGCGCCAACGCCATATTTGTCGATCGCCGCCAGGGTGTCACCACCGCCCGCGATGGAGAATGCGGCGCTTTCGGCGATGGCTTTGGCCAGCACTTTGGTGCCGTTGCCGAACTGGTCGAACTCGAACACGCCAACCGGGCCGTTCCACAGAATGGTCTGCGACGACTTCAGCAGCTCGGCGAAGTTAGCAGCGGTCTGCGGGCCGATGTCCAGGATCATGTCGTCAGCGGCAACGTCGGCAATGGCCTTGACGGTCGCTTCGGCGCTTTCGGCGAATTCCTTGGCAACCACCACGTCGACCGGCAGCGGTACGTTGACCTTGGCAGCGATGGCCTTGGCGGTGTCGACCAAGTCAGGCTCGTACAGCGATTTGCCGACGGGGTGGCCAGCGGCCGCCAGGAAGGTGTTGGCGATGCCACCACCGACGATCAGCAGGTCGCAAACGGTGCTCAGGCTGTTCAGCACGTCGAGCTTGGTCGACACCTTGGAGCCAGCGACGATGGCCGCCATCGGCTTGGCCGGGGCTTTCAGCGCCTTGCCCAGGGCATCCAGCTCGGCGGCCAGCAGTGGGCCGGCAGCGGCGACTTTGGCGAACTTGGCCACGCCATGGGTCGAACCTTCGGCGCGGTGGGCAGTGCCGAACGCGTCCATCACGAACACGTCGCACAGGGCAGCGTATTTCTGCGCCAGTTCGTCGGCGTTCTTTTTCTCGCCCTTGTTGAAGCGCACGTTCTCGAACAGCACCAGGTCACCGGCCTTGACCTCGACACCTTCCAGGTAGTCGGCGATCAGCGGCACGTCACGGCCCAGGGCTTTGCTCAAGTAGTCGGCGACCGGCTTGAGGCTGTTCTCGGCGGAGAATTCACCTTCGGTCGGGCGGCCCAGGTGCGAGCAGACCATTACCGCTGCACCCTTCTCCAGGGCCAGCTTGATGGTCGGCAGCGCTGCCAGGATACGCGCGTCGCTGGCTACCACACCGTCCTTCACAGGCACGTTGAGGTCTTCGCGGATCAGTACGCGTTTACCTTGCAGGTCGAGGTCGGTCATCTTCAACACGGTCATGAATGCAGTCCTTCAGGGCTGTTTGTTGCGGGTTGGTTGAACGACGTGCAGATAGTGTTCGGCAACGTCGAGCATACGGTTGGCGAACCCCCATTCGTTGTCGAACCAAGCCAGCAGGTTTACCAGGCGGGGGCCGGAAACACGGGTCTGGCTGGCATCGACGATCGCCGAATGCGGGTCGTGGTTGAAATCACAGCTGGCGTGAGGCAGCTCGGTATAGGCCAGCAATCCTTTGAGCGGGCCCTCCAGCGCTGCCTCGCGCAGCACCCGGTTGACCTCGGCGGCGCTGGTGTCGCGGGCGGTCTGCAGCGTGATGTCCAGGCATGAGACGTTGACGGTCGGCACGCGCACCGCTTTGGCCTGAATTCGCCCGGCAAGTTCCGGCAGCAGCCGCTCGATGCCGCGCGCAAGGCCAGTGGACACCGGGATCACCGACTGGAACGCAGAGCGCGTACGGCGTAGGTCTTCGTGGTGGTAAGCGTCGATCACCGGCTGGTCGTTCATCGCCGAGTGGATGGTGGTGATCTGCACGTATTCGATGCCGAACGCCTGGTCCAGCACGCGTAACAGCGGCACGCCGCAGTTGGTGGTGCAGGACGCGTTGGACACCAGGCGTTCGCTGCCGGTCAGGCATGCCTGGTTGATGCCATAGACCACCGTGGCATCCACGTCCGCCTCGCTGGCCATGGGCTGCGAGAACAGCACCCGTGGCGCGCCGGCATCTAGAAAACGCTGGCCATCGGCGCGGGTGTTGTAGGCGCCGGAGCACTCCAGCACCAGGTCGATGTCCAGGGCGGCCCAGTCGATGCCTTCCGGTGTGGCGCTGCGCATCACCTTCACGCAGTCGCCGTTAATATGCAGACAGTCGCCGTCGACCCTCACTTCACCGGGGAAACGCCCGTGGGTGGAGTCGAAGCGTGTCAGGTACTCGAGGCTGGCCTGATCGGCCAGGTCGTTCAACGCAACAATCTCGAAACCGGCCTTCGCCCCCCGCTCGAACAACGCGCGCAGGACACAGCGGCCGATGCGGCCATAACCGTTGAGTGCAACTTTGTAGGGACGCGGGTGGGGCATAGGTGGCTCTTGAAATCCGTCGGTTGAAAGGGGCCGCCATACGGCCCATTCGCGGCACAAGGCCGCTCCCACAAGGTACTGCGGCGTATGCAGATCCTGTGGGAGCGGCCTTGTGCCGCGAACGAGGGCCAAAGGCCCTCGCTTTGCCTGTATCAGTCTTCCAGCAGCTCTTCGGCGGTGCCCAGGATGTTCTCCAGGGTGAAGCCGAATTCTTCGAACAGTGCAGAGGCCGGGGCCGACTCACCGTAGGTGGTCATGCCGATGATACGGCCTTCCAGGCCGACGTACTTGTACCAGAAGTCGGCGTGGGCAGCTTCGATGGCGATGCGCGCACCCACTTCCAGTGGCAGTACAGACTGCTTGTAGGCAGCGTCCTGGGCGTCGAACACGCTGGTGCACGGCATGGAAACCACGCGGACCTTGCGGCCTTGCTCGCTCAGCTTGTCGAAGGCCTGAACCGCCAGGCCCACTTCGGAACCGGTGGCGATCAGGATCAGCTCTGGCTCGCCAGCACAGTCCTTGAGGATGTAGCCACCACGGCTGATGTCAGCGATCTGCTGGGCGTCACGGTCCTGATGCTGCAGGTTCTGACGCGAGAAGATCAGCGCCGATGGGCCGTCTTTGCGCTCCAGGGCGTTTTTCCAGGACACGGCAGATTCGACCGCGTCAGCTGGGCGCCAGGTGTCCAGGTTCGGCGTGCTGCGCAGGCTGGTCAGTTGCTCGATCGGCTGGTGAGTCGGGCCGTCTTCGCCCAGGCCGATGGAGTCGTGGGTGTAGACGTGGATCACGCGCTGCTTCATCAGGGCCGACATGCGCACTGCGTTGCGGGCGTATTCCATGAACATCAGGAAGGTCGCGCCGTAAGGCACCAGGCCGCCGTGCAGGGCAACGCCGTTCATGATCGCGGTCATGCCGAACTCGCGCACGCCGTAGTACACGTAGTTGCCGTTGGCGTCATGGGCTTCGACGCCCTTACAGCCTTTCCACAGGGTCAGGTTGGAACCGGCCAGGTCAGCCGAACCGCCGAGGAACTCGGGCAGCAGCGGGCCGAAGGCGTTCAGGGCATTCTGGCTGGCCTTGCGGCTGGCAATGGTCTCGCCTTTGGCAGCGACTTCGTTGATGTAGGCCTGGGCCTTCTCGGAGAAGTCGGCCGGCAGCTCGCCACTGTCACGGCGCTTGAACTCGGCAGCCAGCTCTGGATACGCCTTGGCGTAGGCGTCGAAGCGCTGGTTCCACTCGGCTTCAGCCTTGGCACCGGCGGCCTTGGCATCCCACTCGGCATAGATGTCGGCCGGGATTTCGAACGGGCCGTGGTTCCAATTCAGTTCTTTGCGGGCCAGGGCGATTTCGTCGTTGCCCAGCGGTGCGCCGTGGCAGTCTTCCTTGCCCTGCTTGTTCGGCGAACCGAAGCCGATGATGGTCTTGCAGCAGATCAGGGTCGGCTGCTCGCTTTTGCGTGCAGTCTCGATCGCGGTCTTGATCTCGTCGGCGTCATGGCCGTCGACGTTGCGGATCACCTGCCAGTTGTAGGCTTCGAAACGCTTCGGCGTGTCGTCGGTGAACCAGCCTTCGACTTCGCCGTCGATGGAGATGCCGTTGTCGTCATAGAAGGCAATCAGCTTGCCCAGGCCCAGGGTGCCGGCCAAAGCGGCGACTTCGTGGGAGATACCTTCCATCATGCAGCCGTCGCCGAGGAACACGTAGGTGTTGTGGTCGACGATGTTGTGGCCTTCACGGTTGAACTGTGCGCCCAGGACTTTTTCCGCCAGGGCGAAGCCCACGGCGTTGGCCAGGCCTTGGCCCAGTGGGCCGGTGGTGGTCTCTACGCCTGGGGTGTAGCCGTATTCCGGGTGGCCCGGGGTACGGCTGTGCAGCTGGCGGAAGGCCTTGAGGTCGTCGATAGACAGGTCGTAGCCGGTCAGGTGCAGCAGCGAGTAGATCAGCATCGAGCCGTGGCCGTTGGACAGCACGAAGCGGTCACGGTCGGCGAAGCTTGGGTTGCTCGGGTTGTGCTTCAGGTAGTCACGCCAAAGCACTTCGGCGATATCCGCCATGCCCATAGGGGCACCTGGGTGGCCGCTGTTAGCCTTTTGCACGGCATCCATGCTGAGGGCACGAATGGCGTTGGCACGTTCACGACGGCTGGGCATCGCTGATCTCCTGGGGCTGAAAGGTTGTGATACGAAAAAAGGCGGCCATTTTCGCCCACTGGGGGGCTGGGGGCAAACATTTAAGCGTCAAGCGGCACGCTTTAAGCGGCAAGGTGCATGCAAGCATGGGCTGGGGCCGCTCTATCCTTGCAGCTCATCGCCAATATCAAAACTTTTTGATATTGGCCTTGCGGGTGCCACGATGCCTGTCTAGACTGCCGCCCCATGAACCTCCGTGCGCAATCGATCCCTCAGCGAAGCGACACCCTGGCCGCCCTGTGCAAAGCCAGTGGCGACGCGCTGCGCCTGAATGTTTTGCGCGCATTGGCCAGCGATTCGTTTGGCGTGCTCGAACTGGCGCAAATCTTCGACATCGGCCAGTCCGGCATGAGCCATCACCTGAAGGTGCTGGCCCAGGCCGAGCTGGTGGCGACCCGGCGCGAGGGCAACGCGATTTTCTACCGCCGCGCCCTGCCCGACAGCCTACGCCTGGGCGGGCGTCTGCACACGGCGTTGCTCGAAGAAGTCGACGACCTGACCTTGCCACCTGCGGTGCAGGCGCGCATCGCCCAGGTACAGCAACGCCGCGCAGCCACCAGCCAGGACTTTTTCCTGCGCGTGGAAGAAAAATTCCGCGCCCAGCAAGACCTGATCGCCGGCCTGCCGCAGTACCGCGAAAGCCTGCTGGCGCTGCTCGACAAGCTGAACTTCGCGCCCACTGCCAGCGCCCTGGAAGTAGGCCCCGGCGACGGCGGCTTCCTGCCAGACCTGGCACGGCGCTTCGCCACGGTGACTGCCCTGGACAACAGCCCGACCATGCTCGAGCTGGCCCGCCAGGTCTGCCAGCGTGAGCGCCTGGACAACGTGAACCTGCAGTTGGCCGATGCACTGAATGCAACGGATGTGGCAGCCGACTGCGTTGTGCTGAACATGGTGCTGCACCATTTCAGCGACCCGGCCCTGGCCCTGCGCCAGCTGGCCAAACGGGTGAAAGCGGGCGGCAGCCTGCTGGTCACCGAGCTGTGCAGCCATGACCAGGGGTGGGCGCGCGATGCCTGCGGCGACCTCTGGCTGGGCTTCGAACAGGACGACCTGGCCCGTTGGGCCAATAGTGCCGGGCTGGTCCCCGGGGACAGCCTCTATGTGGGCTTGCGCAACGGTTTCCAGATACAGGTCCGCCATTTTCAGCGGGCGACTGGCGACATACACCATCGGTAAATTTTAGGAACCCTTCGAGATGAGCGAATACTCCCTTTTCACCTCCGAGTCCGTGTCCGAAGGGCATCCGGACAAGATCGCCGACCAGATTTCGGACGCTGTCCTTGATGCCATCATCGCTCAGGACAAATACGCCCGCGTGGCCTGCGAAACCTTGGTCAAGACCGGTGTCGCCATCATCGCAGGCGAAGTGTCCACGTCCGCCTGGGTCGACCTCGAAGAACTGGTACGTAAAGTCATCATCGACATCGGCTACAACAGCTCCGACGTCGGCTTCGACGGCGCCACCTGCGCGGTGATGAACATCATCGGCAAGCAGTCCGTGGACATCGCCCAGGGCGTCGACCGCTCCAAGCCGGAAGACCAGGGCGCTGGCGACCAGGGCCTGATGTTCGGTTACGCCAGCAACGAAACCGACGTGCTGATGCCAGCACCGATCTGCTTCTCGCACCGTCTGGTCGAGCGCCAGGCCGAAGCGCGCAAGTCGCGCCTGCTGCCGTGGCTGCGCCCGGACGCCAAGTCGCAGGTCACCTGCCGTTACGAAAATGGCAAGGTAGTCGGCATCGACGCGGTGGTCCTGTCGACCCAGCACAACCCTGAGGTCTCGCAAAAAGACCTGCAGGAAGCGGTGATGGAGCTGATCGTCAAGCACACCCTGCCGGCCGAACTGCTGCACAAAGATACCCAGTACCACATCAACCCGACCGGCAACTTCATCATCGGTGGCCCGGTGGGTGACTGTGGCCTGACCGGCCGCAAGATCATCGTCGACTCCTACGGCGGCATGGCCCGCCACGGTGGTGGCGCGTTCTCCGGCAAGGACCCGTCCAAGGTCGACCGTTCCGCCGCCTACGCCGGTCGCTACGTGGCCAAGAACATCGTCGCCGCCGGCCTGGCCGAGCGTTGCGAGATCCAGGTGTCCTACGCCATTGGCGTGGCTCAACCAACCTCCATCTCGATCAACACCTTCGGTACCGGCAAGGTCTCCGACGACAAGATCGTCCAGCTGGTGCGCGAGTGCTTCGACCTGCGTCCGTACGCGATCACCAAGATGCTCGACCTGCTCCACCCGATGTACCAGGAAACCGCTGCCTACGGCCACTTCGGCCGTACCCCGCAGCAGAAGACGGTCGGCGACGACACCTTCACCACCTTCACCTGGGAACGCACCGACCGCGCCCAGTCGCTGCGTGACGCTGCCGGCCTGTAAGTTTCCTACAGCGCTGGACGAAAGCCCCTGCCGAGCAATCGGCAGGGGCTTTTTTGTGACATATCGGCTGACAACTGTTCACGGCAATCGGCACCCAGCCTGCCTAGGCTGAGGGTTCCCACCCGCCATGCAGGATGCTGGCCATGCCGTTCATGCTGTTGTTCGCACTGCTGCTATCGCTACATGCCTCGCTGGCGCACGCCAGCCCCTGCCCCGACTGGGACGCCAAACAGGTCGACGCCGAGGTCACCCACCTGCGCAACACGATTGCCCAATGGGACGACAACTACCATCGCCTGGGCATCGCCCAGGTGGCAGATGAACTGTATGACCAGAGCCAGCAACGCCTGGAACACTGGCAGCAATGCTTCGGCCTGTTGGCGCAACCCACGCCACTGGCCACGGCGCGCGGCCCGATTACCCACCCCGTCCCGCATACCGGCGTCGACAAGCTGGGCGACGAGCAGGCCGTCGGCCGCTGGATGGCCGGCAAGGCTGGCCTATGGGTGCAGCCGAAGGTCGATGGGGTGGCGGTGTCCTTGCTCTACCGACAGGGGCAACTCGTACAGCTGCTGAGCCGGGGTGACGGGGCCCAGGGGCACGACTGGAGCCGCCACATCCCGCGCCTCGATTCCATTACCCGGCAACTGCCCCAGGCCCTTGACCTGGTGTTGCAGGGTGAACTGTATCTGCGCCTGGACCAGCACGTGCAAGCCCAGGCGGGCAGCGCCAAGGCACGGGGCACCGTGGCAGGGCTGCTCGCCCGCAAGCAGCTCAGCGCTGAACAAGGCACCAGCATCGGCCTGTTCGTCTGGGATTGGCCACAGGGCCCCAGCAGCCAGGCCGAGCGCCTCTCGCAGCTGGCACAACTGGGCTTCCCCGACAGCCAGCGCTACAGCGTTGCCATCGACGCCACCGCCGATGCCGCACACTGGCGCCTGCACTGGTACCGCTCGCCCCTGCCCTTCGCCACCGATGGCGTCATCCTGCGCCAGAGCAGTCGGCCACCCGCCGAGCGTTGGCAGGCCAAGCCGCCCTATTGGCTGGCAGCCTGGAAATACCCCTACGCCCAAGCCTTGGCAGAGGTGCGTGAGGTACGCTTCCGGGTCGGTCGCACGGGCAGGGTCACGCCGGTGCTGCGCCTGCACCCGGTCAAACTGGACGACCGGCTGATCACACAGGTCAGCCTGGGCTCACTGGCACGCTGGCAGCGCCTCGACATTGCCCCCGGTGATCAGGTGGCAATCAGCCTGGCCGGCCTGGCCATTCCCCGTTTCGAGCACGTGGTGCACCGCGCAGTCTGGCGCCAGCCGGTGGAGGCGCCGCAACCGGGGCACTATCACCCTCATAGCTGCTGGCACGCAGACGACGGTTGCAACGAGCAGTTCATTGCGCGGCTTACGTGGCTCAGTGGCAAGCAGGGGCTGGCAATGCCGCGCACCGGGCCAGGTACCTGGCAGCGCCTGGTCGAGGCAGGGTTGGTTACTTCGATGACGGATTGGCTGCAACTCGATGCTCAGCGCCTGGGCCAGGTACCGGGTATCAGTGACGCCACCGCCACCCAGTTGCTGCACGCCTTCGAAGGCGCCCGATCACAGCCCTTCTCCCGCTGGCTACGCGCGCTTGGCGCACCCGCCCCCGGCGGCATGCAGCTCGACGGTGACTGGGCAGAGCTGTCCTCGCGCACGGCCGGTGACTGGCACGCCATGCCGGGTATCGGCGCGGTGCGCGCGCGCCAGCTTGAAGCGTTTTTTACGGCCAACGAAACTCAAGCCATCGCGACACAGTTAAACGAGGCAGGCGTAAACGCGTTCCAAACCCGCAATAAACCGCTCGCGCAATGATTTTTTACCAAATCACATGTAGGGAAAGTCTGAGTTTCAGCCAGAAAAAACCAACAAGGGTTTCTAAATAGGAAAAACCAAGGCAGGATTTCTCCCAACTTTTCTGCCCCGCCCCGTTCAGGAGGCTTTTCATGAAACGTATTTCGACTCTTTTCTTGCTCGCAACACTGGGTCTGGCTGCTGGCGCCGTGCAGGCTGCCGAGCCGGACGCCGGCCTGACGGGCTGCGCGGCCAAACGCAGCGCCATCGAGAACCAACTGAAGATTGCCCGCGAACACGGCAACAGTGACCAGGTCGCGGGGCTCGAGCAGGCACTGGAAGGTGCAAAAAACTGTACAGAAACTAGCCTGCGCAAAGAGCGTGAACAAAAGGTGCTCGATGCGCGCCATGAAGTCGCGCAGCGCGAAAAAGACCTGAAGAAAGCCGAAAAGAAAGGCGATGCTGAAAAGATAAACAAGCGTAAAGACAAACTCGCCGAGTCGCGCAAAGAACTGCAGGAAGCGGTCGACGAACTCGACCGCTGAGGTGCTGCGTCCGTGAGCGCCTTATCGCCGGCAAGCCGGCTCCCACAGGTACTCCACTGCTCTCAAGGGCTGTGTGTTTCCTGTGGGAGCCGGCTTGCCGGCGATAAGGCCCTCACAGGCGATCAATGATTGCGGAATTCGGTATGGCAAGCCTTGCACGCAGCCTCGACCCTGTCCATCGGCCCCTTCAACTGCGCCGCCTCCAGCGGCTGGCCCCGGGTAGCATCGACCAATTCACCGGTCACGCCCTCCAGTTGCCGGGCAAGTTCATGGAAACGCGCTTGACGCTCCCACACCTCCGCTCGCGCGCTGCTTTCACCGCCATCTCGCGCTTGGGGGAAGTGCTGCCACGGCTGGTGCGACAGGCTGTCGAGCTTCACAGCCCCTTCGGAGAACTTCACCCCGTCGAACGGCAAACGGCCGCGCAACATGCCCCCCAGGTCCTCGCTGGTCTTGAGCATGTCCTTGAAGATGACCTTGCGCTTGCCCAGCGGCGAGTTCGGGTCCACACGGTCACAGGCACTCAGGGCAAGGGCTGCGAGCAGAACAACGGTCAATCGCTTGAACATCACGGTCACTACGGCCTACGAGAATGGGCGGCCAGTATCGCTGGCCAAGGGCCAAAGACCAATAGCCACATAAAAAACAGGGGCGAATCTTCATGTTCGCCCATGACAGGAATCCCCCTATGAAATCTGCCCTGCGCCACCTGGCCTGGACACTCCCCGCGCTGGCCCTGCTGGCCGGCTGCAACGGCGGCGAGAACGCCAAACCTGAGCCCCATGCCATTGCCACCTATGCCAGTGCCACCTGGCAGGACTTGCCCAGCGTCAGCGACACCGACCTGGTTGCCGGCTTCCACGCGTGGCGCAATGGCTGTGAAAAACTCAAGCGCGACGCCGTCTGGGCCGCCACCTGCGAGGCCGCTGCCAGCGTGCCAGACGATGCCCTGCAAATACGCGCCTTCCTGCAGCAAAACCTTCAGGTCTATGGCCTGCGCTCGGCCGAGAACAACGCCAACGGCCTGATCACCGGCTACTACGAGCCGGTCTACCCCGGCAGCCTGAAACCGACCGAAACCAACCACGTAGCGGTGTACGGCGTGCCCGACGACATGATCGTGGTCGACCTCGCCAGCGTGTACCCAGAGCTCAAGGGCAAGCGCCTGCGCGGGCGCCTCGATGGCCGCGTGCTCAAGCCTTACGACACGGCCGAAGTCATCAACCGTGAGGGCGTAAAAGCCCCAGTGCTGGCCTGGCTGACCGATCCGATGGACTTGCAGTTCCTGCAGATCCAGGGTTCGGGCCGGGTACAACTGGAAGATGGCCGCCAGTTGCGCCTGGGCTACGCCGACCAAAATGGCCACCCCTACCGGCCGATCGGGCGCTGGCTGGTGGAACAGGGCCAGTTGAAGAAGGAAGACGTGAGCATGGGCAGTATTCATGCCTGGGCCCAGGCCAACCCGCAGCGGGTGCCAGAGCTGCTGGCGAGCAACCCCAGCTACGTGTTTTTCAGCACCCGCCCCGACAGTAACGAAGGCCCGCGTGGCTCGCTCAACGTGCCACTGACGGCCGGCTACAGCGTGGCGATCGACCGCAAGGTGATTCCGTTGGGCAGCCTGCTCTGGCTATCCACTACGCGCCCGGATGGTACCCCTGTTGTGCGGCCGGTAGGGGCTCAGGATACCGGGGGGGCCATTGCCGGTGAGGTACGTGCAGACCTGTTCTGGGGGACTGGGCCAGAAGCAGGTGAGCTGGCCGGGAACATGAAGCAGCAAGGGCAGATCTGGATGCTGTGGCCTAAAGGCAAACCGCTGCCTGAAGTACCGAAAGTGCCTTGATCGGGGCTGGGCGCTTCGCGGGCAAGCCCGCGAAGAAGCCAACTCGGTTTCAGACGGAAACCCCGAAAAACGCCACGATCAACGCCAACCCGGCAAACCACACCACTGACCGCAATGCCGCCCAGTCCGCCAGGTAGCAGATGATGTAGAGCAACCGGCTGGTGATGTACATCACGCCCAGCACGTCCTGCGTCACTTGCTCGGCATTACCGACGATATCGGCCACCAGCACGGCCGCCGCAAACGCCGGAAACGCTTCGTAGCTATTCTGCTGCGCCGCATGGGCTCGGCGTGGCAGGCCCGATAGCGTGTCCAGGAAGGCACGCGGATCGTGATTGTCCTTGAGGCCGAAGCGGCCACTGCTCACTTTGGCGATCAATGCACAAAGCGGCGGCAATACCAGGGCAATCAGGATGCACCACAGGGCAACGGTCATGGACAGCACTCCTTGTTCAATCGAAAGGTTAGAGCTTCATTACCAGCATGCCTGCCAGCACCAGCCCGCAAGCTAGGAGTCTTGGCCCGCCAAAAGGTTCTTTGAGGTAGCGCATACCCAACAGCACCACCAGGATCACACTCAATTCCCGCAGCGCCGCCGCCTCGGCCACCGACCCCAGGTGCATGGCCCACAGCACCAGGGCGTAACTGAACAGCACGCAAAGCCCCACGGCCAACCCCAGCCGCCATTGGGTTCGCCAGAACAGTACGAACGGTGCCCGGCGCGCCACACTGGCCAGCAGCGGGAAAGGCCAGGCACTGAGCAAGGTCAGCCATACCAGGTAGTCCCAAGGCTTGCCCCACAGCCGCACCGCCTGGCCGTCGAACCAGGTGTAGCAACCAATGCACAGGCCAATCAGCGCCACCACGGGCAACATCGACCAAGGCAGCCGATCGCCACCGCCCCCCTGCCACAGCAGGCACGCCATGCCACACGGAATGAGCAGGATGCCGATGATCTGCTGCTGGCTCAGCGATTCCCCGGCGAAGGCCAGGGTCAAGCCCAGCACCACCAGCGGCGACAGCCCGCGCATCAGAGGATAGACCAGCCCCAGGTCACCCACCCGATAGGCCTGGATCAGCAGATAACGGTACAACTGCTCGGCCAGCGCCGAGGCGATCAACCAGGGCCAGATTTCGGCAGGAGGCACCTCGACAAAGGCCACGGCCAGCACGGCGAAAGCCAGCGCGACCGTGTCCATGCTGGCAATCACCAACAAGCGCTCGCCGCTGAATTTGATCAGGGTGTTCCAAGTCGCATGCAGGAGGGCGGCGACCAGTACCAAGGAAGTTGCCAACACGCCTTCAGGTCCTTGTGACGTTATTGAGGCATGAATATATCGCCTTCAGTCTGGTGTGCGTATGTCGGAAGATTTTCAGCGCTTACGAGATCGAGCGCCGCGCGGGCGGCGCTCGATCTCAAAACCATCGCACAACTCAAGCCCCACACATGAACGATTCCAACAATTCCGGTCAAAGGTGTGCCCCGAAGCCCTCGCCAGGTCATCAAAGAACTGCCCGAGTCATTCGGGTACGACTTGGAAGCCACTGTTACAGGATTTGGGATGCTTGAATTAGTTGCCGCGTTTATCTGTCTCACCACCCTTCTCACCTACGTCAACTACCGCTTCATCGGCCTGCCACCCGCCATTGGCGTGATGGTCACGGCATTGCTGTTCTCGTTGATGCTGCAAGGGCTTAGCCTGATTGGCTTCCCTGGCCTCGAAGAGCGCGTCGAAGGCCTGATGAACCAGATCGACTTCAACGATTTGCTGATGCACTGGATGCTGGCATTCCTGCTGTTCGCCGGCGCCTTGCACGTCAACCTCTCGGACCTGCGCAGCTATCGCTGGCCGATCGGCCTGCTGGCGACCATCGGCGTACTGATCGCCACCGTGGTGATCGGCTACCTGTCGCACTGGGTGTTCGCGATGTTCGGCTGGCAGGTTCCGCTGATCTACTGCCTGCTGTTCGGCGCGCTGATTTCGCCCACGGACCCGATTGCCGTGCTCGGCGCATTGCGGACCGCCAATGCCTCCAAGCCGCTGAAAACCACCATCGTCGGCGAATCGCTGTTCAACGACGGCACCGCGGTCGTGGTGTTCACCGTGCTGCTGGGCATCATTCAGCTCGGCGAAACCCCCAGTGCCTATGACACGGCGGTGCTGTTCGCCCGCGAGGCCATTGGCGGCGTGGTGTTCGGCGGCGTGATCGGCTACGCCACCTACCGCATGATCAAGAGCGTCGAGCAGTATCAGGTCGAGGTCATGCTGACCCTGGCGCTGGTCATCGGTGGCTCGGCAATGTGCTACGAACTGCACGTTTCTGCTCCGATCGCCATGGTGGTCGCCGGCCTGATCATCGGCAACATGGGGCGCAACCTGGCGATGAACGACATGACCCGTCGCTACATGGACGGTTTCTGGGAGTTGATCGATGACATGCTCAACGCCCTGCTGTTCGCGCTGATCGGCCTTGAGCTTCTGCTGCTGCCGTTCAACTGGATGCACCTGGCAGCCGGCGGTGTGCTGGCACTGGCGGTCCTGTTGTCGCGGCTGCTTACCGTGGCCCCGGCAATCTTGCTGCTGCGCCGCTGGCGGAGTGTGCCGAAAGGCACCGTGCGGGTACTGACCTGGGGCGGCCTGCGTGGCGGTGTGTCGGTAGCGCTGGCACTGTCGCTGCCGCTGGGTGAGGAACGTGACCTGCTGCTGTCGATCACCTACATCGTGGTGCTGTCGTCGATCCTGGTGCAGGGGCTGAGCATCGGGCGGGTGGTGCGCAAGGTTAGCGCCCAACCCTGAAAACAAGGGGGCCGCTTTGCGGCCCTTTCGCCGGCAAGCCGACTCCCACAGGGCTTTGCGAAGGCCTTGTGGCTGCAATGCGCCTAACCTGTGGGAGCCGGCTTGCCGGCGATGGGGCTGCTGCGCAGCCCCCAGCAATCTACTCCACGGCGCTGTCCGGGAACTGGTCCTGGACGTATTTGATCTCGGTGCGCCCGTGAGCCGCGGGCATACCATCTTCGCCGAGGTTGACGAACACCATCTTGTCGACGGTCAGGATGCTCTTGCGGGTGATCTTGTTGCGCACTTCGCACTTGAGGGTAATCGAGGTGCGGCCGAATTCAGTGGCGGTGATGCCCAGTTCGATGATGTCGCCCTGGCGTGAGGCACTGACGAAGTTGATCTCCGACATGTACTTGGTCACCACACGCTGGTTGCCCAGCTGGACGATGGCGTAAATCGCCGCTTCTTCATCGATCCAGCGCAACAGGCTGCCACCGAACAGGGTGCCATTGGGGTTGAGGTCTTCGGGTTTTACCCATTTGCGGGTGTGAAAGTTCATCGGTACTCCTAACCTGCTTGGCTAACGTGCATTCATGATGGCAGAGCGGCCGCCGCCGCTCCATTGAACATCGACTATCGTCTCGATTAATCGACAGAAAACCTTGGGCGAAGGTCCCTGTCGCGGCTATAATCCTGCCGCTTCACTTGGCCACCCGCAGCGGCGGCCATGCCCGCCACCTGTCCGAGGGGCGCTGCAGCAGGCTAGGCCTGTCAGGCTCGGATGGGGCGTTGTCCGCTCCTGCGGACGCTCAACGCACAACGGCGCCCATTCGCACACTACGAATGGAGGCTCTCATGAGCGCTGTAAACACGCCTGCTGGTTTTACCGATTTCAAAGTCGCTGACATCTCCCTGGCTGCCTGGGGCCGTCGCGAAACCATCATCGCCGAATCGGAAATGCCTGCACTGATGGGCCTGCGTCGCAAGTACCTCGCCGAGCAACCGCTCAAGGGTGCGAAGATTCTGGGCTGCATCCACATGACCATTCAGACTGCCGTGCTGATCGAAACCCTGGTTGCCCTGGGTGCCGAAGTGCGCTGGTCGTCCTGCAACATCTTCTCCACCCAAGACCAGGCCGCTGCCTCCATCGCTGCCGCCGGTATCCCGGTGTTCGCCTGGAAAGGCGAAACCGAGGAAGAGTACGAGTGGTGCCTGGAGCAGACCATCCTCAAGGATGGCCAGCCATGGGACGCCAACATGATCCTCGACGACGGCGGCGACCTGACCGAACTGCTGCACAAGAAGTACCCAGCCGTTCTGGACCGCGTCCACGGTGTCACCGAAGAGACCACCACCGGCGTGCACCGCCTGCTGGACATGCTGGCCAAGGGCGAACTGAAAGTCCCGGCGATCAACGTCAACGACTCGGTCACCAAGAGCAAGAACGACAACAAGTACGGCTGCCGTCACAGCCTGAACGACGCCATCAAGCGTGGCACCGACCACCTGCTGTCGGGCAAGCAAGCCCTGGTGATCGGCTACGGTGACGTGGGCAAGGGTTCGGCCCAGTCCCTGCGCCAGGAAGGCATGATCGTCAAGGTCACCGAAGTTGACCCGATCTGCGCCATGCAGGCCTGCATGGACGGCTTCGAGCTGGTCTCGCCGTTCATCGACGGTATCAACGATGGCACCGAAGCCAGCATCGACAAAGCCCTGCTGGGCAAGATCGACCTGATCGTCACCACCACCGGTAACGTCAACGTCTGCGACGCCAACATGCTCAAGGCCCTGAAGAAGCGTGCCGTGGTCTGCAACATCGGCCACTTCGACAACGAGATCGACACCGCCTTCATGCGCAAGAACTGGGCCTGGGAAGAGGTCAAGCCGCAGGTGCACAAGATCCACCGCACCGGCGCTGGCAGCTTCGACCCGCAAAACGACGACTACCTGATCCTGCTGGCCGAAGGCCGTCTGGTGAACCTGGGCAACGCCACCGGTCACCCAAGCCGCATCATGGACGGTTCGTTCGCCAACCAGGTGCTGGCACAGATCTTCCTGTTCGAGCAGAAGTACGCCGACCTGTCGGCCGAGAAGAAAGCCGAACGCCTGACCGTAGAAGTGCTGCCCAAGAAGCTCGACGAAGAAGTGGCCCTGGAAATGGTCCGCGGCTTCGGCGGCGTGGTCACCCAGCTGACCCAGCAGCAAGCCGACTACATCGGCGTGACTGTCGAAGGCCCGTTCAAGCCACACGCGTACCGCTACTAAGCGGCAAGCGCCCGGCGGCATGCCGGCGGGCGCTTGTAGTCGTTTAATCTTGATCGATGCCCAAGCCAGGCCGGCCCCCACCGCCCTGGCTTTTACTTGCAGCGTGCGGCTCATGGCTTGCAGCTGAGGAAACAGAGATGTCACAAGAACGCCGCTACAGTTTCGAATTCTTCCCGACCAAGACCGATGCCGGTCACGAAAAGCTGATGGGCGTTGCCCGCCAGCTGGCCACCTACAACCCCGATTTCTTCTCCTGCACCTACGGTGCCGGCGGCTCTACCCGCGACCGCACACTGAACACCGTGCTGCAGCTGGAGAGCGAAGTGAAAGTGCCTGCCGCACCGCACCTGTCGTGTGTCGGCGACACCAAAGAAGAGCTGCGCGCCCTGCTTGCCGAGTACAAGGCCGCAGGCATCAAGCGCATCGTCGCCCTGCGCGGCGACCTGCCTTCCGGCATGGGCATGGCCAGCGGCGAGCTGCGCTATGCCAGCGACCTGGTCGAATTCATCCGCCAGGAAACCGGTGATCACTTCCACCTGGAAGTGGCGGCCTACCCCGAGATGCACCCCCAGGCCCGCAACTTCGAGATCGACCTGGCCAACTTCGTGCACAAGGTCAAGGCCGGTGCCGACAGCGCCATCACCCAGTACTTCTTCAACGCCGACAGCTATTTCTACTTTGTCGAGCGTGCGCAGAAACTGGGCGTCGATATCCCAGTGGTACCCGGCATCATGCCAATTACCAACTACAGCAAGCTGGCCCGGTTCTCCGACGCCTGCGGCGCCGAGATCCCGCGCTGGATCCGCAAGCAGCTGGAAGCCTATGGCGACGACACCGCCAGCATCCAGGCTTTCGGCGAAGAAGTGATCACCCGCATGTGTGAACAACTGCTGCAAGGCGGCGCACCGGGCCTGCACTTCTATACCTTGAACCAGGCCGAAGCGAGCCTGGCGATCTGGAATAACCTGAAGCTGCCTCGCTGAAACTTTTTGGCATTATCTGTTTAAGAAATGATTAAGGCTTTGGTCATAGACTAAGGCCTTATTTATTTTCGGGTTAAACAGGTCTTGCCTGACATGCAGCATCCCCAGCCATCGCGCCCTCAGCTCGTCTACCTGGCTTTCGGCCCGGCCACCTACCATCAGGAAGCCTGCTTCAGCATCGTCAGTGCCCTTGCCCACCTGGACGTGTCGGCAGGCGAGGCGCTGGATATTCAGGTCTACACCGACAACCCGGCGCCCTATGCCAAGCTGCCGGTCACGCTGCACCTGCTCGACGACGCCACGCGCGAGGCGTGGAATGCCCCGCATGGTTATCACTTTCGCAGCAAGCACGTGCTGCTGCGTCAAGTGCTGACGCAGCATGCAATGGCGGTGCTGATCGATACCGACACGTTCTTCCGTCAGTCACCGATGCGGCTGTTCCAGCGCGTCGCGCCTGGCCATCTGCTGTGCAACGCCATCGGCGGGCGCTACGGCGCCAACCAGAAATGCCTGTTGTACAAGAACCTGCTGTCCGTCCTCCAGGCCCAGGGCCTGGCCGATTGCCAGATGCCCTTGATCAACTCGGGCGTGATCGGGCTCACCGCCGAAGACGCGCAGGCACTGGACCACTCCATCGCCATGATGGACGAATTCTACCCACTGGCCCGCGAGGCCTACACCCTCGAAGAGTTCTGCCTGGCCGTGGCGGCCTACCGCAAACTGCAGCTGGCCGAGTGCACCGACGTCATCCACCACTACTGGAGCCGCAAGGCCCAGTTCCGCGCCAAGATCCAGGCCTGGCTGCGCAAACACGGCGATGCGCCGCTGTGTGAAGCCGCGTTGGCCGATGTTGCGCGGGTCAACGATCAACTGCCGCGGCCGCCGACCCTGCACCGGCTGGGCTACAAGGCGTTGAGCCTGACCCTGCCCAGCCATGAGCGGCAATTTGCCCGCGAATTGCTGTATGGCAGCTACCCCTACCCCAACGAGTTCGACCGGGCCTGTGCATCGGCTTGGTGGGACAAAGCTCTGGAGAACTTCAATGCGCGCAACGGCTGCATCCAGCCTGAACAGCTGCGCCAGTGCCTGCGTCACCCTGGCCTGCGCCTGTCGCTCGGGGAACAGCGCAAGGCTATCGAAGCGCACCTGCTCAGGTCGGCGCAGGCCTGAACAGCCGCCGCTTCACTGGCCTTGAGCAGGCCGAGCGCGTAATCTGCGGCCCATGTTCGCCACCACCCGCCTGTTCTGGATCCTGCTGCTCGCCTGCCTGAGCCCGTTGGCTCTGGCCGAACGCCTGCGCCTGGTGTCCGACGACTGGGCACCGTATGTGTACCAGCAAGACGGCCAACCCCGGGGCATCGACTACGAAGTGACCACCCAGGTATTCAGGCGCCTGGGGGTAGAAGTGGAATGGCAGTTCCTGCCCTGGAAGCGCTGCCTGGCGATGATCGAGCAAGGGCTGGCCGACGGTATTGTGGATATCTTTCAGTTCGACACGCGCAAGCCCTATCTGGTCTACCCAGCGGAGCCCATGTCGGATGTCGAGTTCGTGCTGTTTCAGGCCCGCCCCCGCCGCCATGCCGTCAATGGGCTGGACGACCTTGCGGGGCTGACCGTCGGCACATCGCCCGGCTACACCTACGGCGCCGCATTCAACGATTCGCCGCGTTTTCGCCGCGAAGCAGCCCCTACCCATGAAGCCAACTTCGGCAAACTGCTGCTGGGGCGGATCGATTTGCTGATTACCGACCGCAGGGTCGGGCGCTACCTGATGCGCCAGCTGGGCCTTGAACAACGCATCGAAGAGCTGCCCTGGATGGTCAGCCGACAGACGCAATACCTGGGGTTGACCCGCAAACCCGGGCGAGAAGCACTGGCCCAGGCGTTCTCCGAAGAGTTGCAACGCTTCAAGCAGGAACCCGCTTACGCCGCCATCAGCCACCGCTACATAGGCGACATCGGAAACATTCTCAACGCCGTTGAGCAGCAGGAAAGCAGCACGTCGCGATAGCTCTGTTATACTCGGGCCTTCCCGCCAGGCTTACGCCCGGACGCTCGGCCTAGCAACAGGCATCCCGATCGGCAACGACGCACCATCGCGTCAGCCCTCCGCTTCCTGGATGTGCAGTGAAAGCCAAGCTGGACCGGACGCGATCGCATCTCACCGATGCCCGTCGCGCCAGGCAGAACATCCCAACGGGCCCAGCCCACACGAGAACAGGATTGCCCATGTCCTTTGCTTCCCTCGGTCTCTCCGAGGCTCTTGTCCGCGCTATCGAGGCTGCGGGCTATACCCAGCCGACTCCGGTGCAACAGCGGGCTGTTCCCGCCGTGTTGCAAGGCCGTGATCTGATGGTCGCCGCCCAGACAGGTACTGGTAAAACCGGCGGTTTCGCCTTGCCGATCCTCGAGCGCCTGTTCCCGGGTGGCCACCCTGACAAGTCGCAGCGCCATGGCCCGCGCCAGCCTCGCGTACTGGTCCTGACTCCGACCCGCGAACTGGCCGCCCAGGTGCATGACAGCTTCAAGGTCTATGCCCGTGATCTGCCGCTGGTCAGCGCCTGTATCTTCGGCGGTGTCGGCATGAACCCACAAATCCAGGCCATCGCCAAAGGTGTCGATGTACTGGTCGCGTGCCCTGGCCGCCTGCTTGACCTGGCTGGCCAAGGCAAGGTCGACCTGGCCCACGTCGAAATTCTGGTCCTCGACGAAGCCGACCGCATGCTCGACATGGGCTTCATCCATGACGTGAAGAAGGTCCTTGCCCGCCTGCCGGCCAAACGCCAGAACCTGCTGTTCTCGGCCACCTTCTCCAAGGACATCACCGACCTGGCCGACAAGCTCCTGCATAACCCGGAGCGTATCGAGGTCACCCCACCGAACACCACGGTCGAGCGCATCGAGCAGCGCATCTACCGCCTGCCCGCCAGCCACAAGCGTGCGCTGCTGGCACACCTGATCACCCAGGGTGCCTGGGAACAGGTGCTGGTCTTCACCCGTACCAAGCATGGCGCCAACCGCCTGGCCGAGTACCTGGAAAAGCACGGCCTGACCGCCGCCGCGATCCACGGCAACAAGAGCCAGAACGCCCGCACCAAAGCCCTGGCCGACTTCAAGGCCAACGCCGTACGGGTACTGGTTGCCACCGACATCGCCGCCCGCGGCCTGGACATCGACCAGTTGCCCCACGTGGTCAACTTCGAGCTGCCCAATGTCGAGGAGGACTACGTCCACCGTATCGGCCGTACGGGCCGTGCCGGCCGTTCGGGTGAGGCCATTTCCCTGGTCGCGCCTGATGAAGAGAAGCTGCTCAAGAGCATCGAGCGGGTCACCAAGCAGAAGATTGCTGACGGCGACCTGATGGGCTTCGACGCAAGCCAGGTCGAGGCCGAGAAGCCGGAAGTGCGCGAACGCCCGCAAAACACCGGCCGTGGCGGTCGCAACCAGCCACGCGGCGAAGGCGGCAAAGACGCCAACGGCGGCCGCAAAGACAAAGGCAAGGACAAGGGCAAGACCCGGCAGCACGCTGCCGAGAAGCCTGCCGAGAAGGAAAAGGCGGGCGACAAGCCGCAACAGCGCAAGCCGCGTGACAACAAGCCACGCCAGCAGCAAGCCAGCCAGAACAGCACACCGAAAGCACCGGCCGACCGTGCCCCGGACGAGTTCCTGGATGACGAAGTCGACAACTTCGGCAACCGCGCTGACTACGTCAGCCCGTACCAGGGTAAAAACCAGGGGCGTAACCGCCGTCCTGGCGGTGGCACTGGCGCAGGTCAAAGCCAGGGCCAAGGTGCGGCTCCACGCAACAACAACGGCGGCCAACCTCGCACAGGTGGCCAGCCACGCAGCGCCAGCGGCGAGAAACGCCCACCGCGCAACAACGCGGGCGGCGGTGCACGCCGTGACAACAACGGCGGTGGTCGCGGTCGCCCGGCGCGCGATGATGCTGCGCGCCAGGAACCTGCAGTCCGCAGCTCGCGTGAGCCGCAGAACCAGCCAGTGATCATCCGCAAGGAATCCAAGCTCGATCGTTACCCAACGCCTGAGCAACTGGACGATCTGCCAAGCCGCCCACGCGGCGAGCGACCTGCGCTGCTGACGCGCAATCGCTGATTGTAAAAAACTGGGGCCGCTGCGCGGCCCTTTCGCGACACAAGGCCGCTCCTACAGAAGAATGCGTTTCTCTGTAGCAGCGGCCTTGTGTCGCGAAAGGGCTGCGTAGCGGCCCCAGCGGTTTCAGCTATAACGCAATTACTTCTGCTTCACGCCTTCAAGGCTGATATCCAGGTCCAGGGTCTGCGAAGTTGCGCCTGGGCCTTTGATGCCGAAGTCGTTCAGGTTCAGCGTGGTGGTGGCGTTGAAGCCAGCACGTTCGCCGCCCCATGGGTCCTTGCCTTCACCGTTGAAGGTGGCCTTGAAGGTGACCGGCTTGGTCACGCCGTGCAGGGTCAAGTCACCGGTCACGTCGGCAGTCTTCTCACCGGTCGATTTGACGGCGGTCGACACGAACTTGGCGTCCGGGTACTTCTTCACGTCCAGGAAGTCTTTGCTGGCGATGTGCTTGTCACGCTCGGCATGGTTCGACCACAGGCTGGCAGTCTTCAGGTCAACGTTGATCTTGCTCGCTTCAGGCTTGGCGCTGTCCCAGCTGAAGTTGCCGTCGAAGTCCTTGAAGGTACCGTGAATGAAGCTGTAGCCCAGGTGGCTGATCTTCCAGTCGACGAACGCGTGCTGGCCTTCCTTGTCGATCTTGTAGTCAGCGGCCATGGCCTGGCCAGCGGAGAACAGTGCAGTACCGAGCGCCAGAGCGGCAAAAGTCTTTTTCAACATCCTTTCTATTCCTTGCAATTGAGGTTGAGAGTCAAGCTTTGCGGCCCAGCATACGGATCAGGGTCGCGTCACGGTCTATGAAGTGGTGTTTCAGTGCTGCCAGGCCATGCAGCACGGCAAAAATCACCAGGCCCCAGGCTAGCCAGAGATGAATCACCCCAGCCAGGTCCGCCTGATCGGGCAGGTCGCTGACCAGAGCCGGTACTTCGAACAAGCCGAATACCGGAATACCGACGCCGTCGGCAGTGGAGATCAAGTAACCGGCGATCATCACCGCGAACAGCCCAACATACAGTGCCAGATGGCCCAGCTTAGCGGCCACGCGGGTGAGTGCCCCGTGGTTGGCCGGTGCCGGCGGTGGCGGGCTGATGAAACGCCAGAGTACGCGCAGCAGCATCACTGCCAGCAGCACCAGGCCGATGCTTTTGTGCAGGTCAGGGCCCGACTTGCGCCAAGGGTCGTAGTAATCCAGGCCGACCATCCACAGCCCCAGGCCAAACAGGCCGAAGACTGCCAGCGCGACACCCCAGTGCAGGATGATGCTGACCACGCCGTAGCGAGAAGGTGAATTGCGCAGTTGCATGTTGGCGTGTTTCCCCGTGAAAGCTGTGCACAGACTAACGCGTAACGTATCGAATAAAAGCGGAAAAAATTGCTGCGGATTATCGAGAAATCCGATGGATATTGTGAAAGCTTCCTATTAAGGAAACATTAACGATAGTCGGTGAGTTCAGGGTTGCCAGTGCCGGCCTCTTCGCAGCACAAGGCTGCTCCTACAGGAGGAAGAGGCCGGCACTGTCGATCAATCAACCCGCCTTGGCCTGGGTATTGGCCACTGGCTTCTTCGCGGGCTCTGATTTGACCGTGGCCTTTTTCGCTTCAACAGGCTTGTGCGCCTGTTTTGCCGCCGGCTTGTGTGCCGGGGCATGCTTGGCAGGGGCGGCTTTGGTCGCGGCAGGCTTGGCAGCAGCAGGTTTGGCCGCGGCTTCCTTGGCCACAGGCGCCGGCGCAACCGGCACTGGAGCGACCGGTGCCGGGGCCACTTCGTCGGCCTTGGCAATCGGCTGGGCTTTCACCTCAGGCTTGTCAGCCCCACCCAACAGGCGCTTGAAGAAACCTGGCTTGTCCTGCTTGGCCTCTTCTTTCACCGGCTCGGCCTTGGCAGGGGCTTTTTCCACCTTGTCGCCCTTTTCAGCCTTGTCGGAAGCACCACCGAACAGGTTGGAGAAGAACCCGCCCTTGTCTTTGGCCGCTGCGGCGCCTGCCGCGGCTGCCGCCACAGGCACGGCCTTGGCCGGGTCGAACGACTTGCCGGCCAGCAGGTCCTGCACCTGGCCTGCCGCGCGTTGGCCGCTGCGCAGGGCGCCTTCCAAGGTGCCTGGGTAGAGCGCGTCAGTGTGCTCACCGGCGAAGCTGATGCGCTGCACCGGGCGCTCCCACAGGCGCCAGTACTTGCTGATCTGCCCTGGGCCGTAGGCCAGGTAGGCGCCACCGGTGCCGGCGTCAGTGCTGTAGCGTTTGACTTCGTAGCCGGTGAACGAACCGCGGGCCTGTGGATAAAACGCATGCAGGCGGATAAGCACCTGGTCGACCATCTGCTTGTCGCCAAATGCCTGCAGCAGGCGGGCGTTGTCGCCGGACAGGTTGATCACCACGTTGGCCCCGCCCTTCAGCGCCGGCTCGATCCACAGCATGCCCAAACCTGCGTTACTGAAGATTTCGCCGGACATACGGGCCCGGCTTTCCCACACTGGCTTGTTGAACTTGAGCATCAGCTGGTCGCGCCAGCCATAGTTGGTGCCCTTGAGCGCGGCCAGGTGCTGGCTGTCCAGGCCCGGGGTCATCTGGATCTTGGCCAGGGCGCGCAGCGGCACAGCCATGACCAGGTAATCGGCCTGGTAGCCCACGCTGCCAACCTTGACGGTGACGCCGTCTTTGTCCTGCACGATGGCAGTGACCGGCGAGCTGGTCTTGATGGTCTTCAGCTGTTTGACAAACGCCTGGGCCAACACCGGGCTGCCACCGGGCAGGCGCGCGGCACGCAGATCGCGGTCGCTGACACCACGGTAAACGCGGTTCTGCTGAGCGAAATACAACAGCGACAGGCGCGACGGCTCATCGTAACGGCTACGGATCTGCTGGTTGACCAGCTGACGCGCGGTGGCCGGCAGTTGCAGCTTGTCGAGCCAGGAAGACACGTTGATCTGATCGAGGGCGAACAGCGTGCTGGTCGCCTGGGGGTTCAGCGGGTCGTCGATCGAACGGGCCAGGTCGTCGAGGGTTTTCTCATAGCGCTTGAGCGCCTCGGCAGTAGCCGGCTGCTTGGTGGCAAGGTCCGTCGCACTGAAGTACTCACCGTCGATCAGATAGCCCGGCGTACGCACGAACTCGGGCGCTGGCAGTGTTTCAAGTTTGAAACGGTCGAGGTACTGGTTGAGCACCGGCTGTGCCTTGGCGTTGCCGATCCACTCACTGGTGGCCAGGCCCGAGCGACCGCCCATGCCCGACTTGGCCTCCAGCAGCGTCACCTGCCAGCCCTTGCTCTGCAGCTCATAGGCTGCAGTGAGGCCCGCAAGGCCCCCACCCACCACGATAGCCGTAGGTGTTTTGTCCTTTGCCAGCGCGGCACCGCTGGACACACCAATCAATACCAACGCGCACAGGCGCACCCAAGCAGCAGCCATGTTGGCGAACTCCGAGTCAGACGTTACAGAAAAATAGGGAGGCAGGAATGCCCCGAGGCGATGCGTTAAGAATACGTCAGCTCTGCCAACCCTGCCAGCACGGCGACATCAAGTCCTTTTGGCAACTGACATTTTTGCCAGTAGCCGTGTCACACGCATGCAGGCGATGCTGGCGACAATGGCCAAGAGCCCGCCAGGAGGGCCTGCACATGATCTTCGAGGAGCGCTTCATACATGTCGAACGACAGTTTCTGTGGCACAAGCAGACACTGTGCACGGCATCTGGCCTTAGCATTCGCTCCAACAGCACGTCTTGGACAGGCTTTCACGAAGCGTTCAAGGGCGAAGACGGCACGGAACTGGTGATTGGCGAACACAGCGATGTGGAGATCACCTTCTCCCAGGAGGTCGAGTGTTTACGGCTGGAATACTACGTAGTCAGCGACTTTCTCTGTGACGACCTGCACATGCTGTTCGATACCGAGAACTATGACTACGACCTGGTCGCGCCAGCCCCCCGCAACTTCTACTGGCTCACCATCGAGGGCAGCGGCTTCACCGACCTTCTGCCCGGCCCTATCTCCACGCTGCCCTATCACCAGGTCATCGACGGCCCCTTCCGGCGCCTGACCATCTCCACCTCGCAGGCCGGCACGGTGCACATTCGCAAGCTCGAATGGACCGGTACCCGACGACATTGACCGCCAGCGGTTGTGGTGCCCTCCAGCTTTGCTTAGGCTTACGCGGTCCAAGCCAGCAGCAAAGCCAGGAGAAGTACCCATGGGCCTCAACGATCAGTGGATGCAACGTGACCTCAAGGTCCTGTGGCACCCCTGCACCCAGATGAAAGACCACGAGCAACTGCCGCTGATCCCGATCAAGCGTGGTGAAGGCGTGTGGCTGGAGGACTTCGAAGGCAAGCGCTACCTGGACGCCGTGAGCAGTTGGTGGGTCAACGTGTTCGGCCATGCCAACCCGCGCATCAACCAGCGCATCAAGGACCAGGTCGACCAGCTGGAGCACGTGATCCTGGCCGGTTTCAGCCACCAGCCGGTGATCGAGCTGTCCGAGCGCCTGG
The DNA here is from genome assembly GCF_024748985.1 of Pseudomonas sp. B21-031. Lineage (NCBI taxonomy): Bacteria > Pseudomonadati > Pseudomonadota > Gammaproteobacteria > Pseudomonadales > Pseudomonadaceae > Pseudomonas > Pseudomonas sp. B21-031. The sequence goes on from NZ_CP087181.1 coordinate 5,490,064, forward strand.
TCGCTATGACCCCGGCCGGGCTGGACCGGGTGTTCTACGCCGACAACGGCTCGTCCTGCATCGAAGTCGCGTTGAAGATGAGCTTCCATTACTGGCAGAACATCGGCAAACCCGAGAAAAAGCGTTTCGTTACCCTGACCAACAGTTACCACGGCGAAACCATTGCCGCGATGTCGGTAGGTGATGTGCCGCTGTTCACCGAAACCTACAAGGCGCTGCTGCTCGACACCATCAAGGTGCCCAGCCCCGATTGCTACCTGCGCCCTGAGGGCATGGGCTGGGAAGAACACTCGCGCAACCTGTTCCAGGCCATGGAACAAACCCTGGCCGAGCACCACGCCACCATCAGCGCGGTGATCATCGAGCCGCTGATTCAGGGCGCGGGCGGCATGCGCATGTACCACCCGGTTTACCTGAAGCTGCTGCGCGAAGCGTGTGACCGCTACGGCGTGCACCTGATCCACGACGAAATCGCCGTTGGCTTCGGCCGCACCGGGACGATGTTCGCCTGCGAACAGGCCGGCATCCGCCCAGACTTCCTGTGCCTGTCCAAGGCACTGACCGGGGGCTACCTGCCGCTGGCCGCATGCCTGACCACCGACACCGTGTACCAGGCCTTCTACGACGACTACCCGACCCTGCGCGCGTTCCTCCACTCGCACAGCTACACCGGCAACCCGCTGGCCTGCGCCGCAGCGCTGGCGACCCTGGATATCTTCGAACAGGACAACGTGATCGAGGCCAACAAGGCCTTGTCCGTGCGCATGGCCACGGCCACCGCGCACTTGGCCGACCATGCGCATGTCGCCGAAATCCGCCAGACCGGCATGGCCCTGGCCATCGAGATGGTCCAGGACAAAGCCGGCAAGGTCGCCTACCCCTGGCAGGAGCGCCGTGGCCTGAAGGTCTTTGAGCACGCCCTGACCCGCGGCGCACTGCTGCGCCCACTGGGCAGCGTGGTGTACTTCCTGCCGCCGTATGTGATCACGCCCGAGCAGATCGACTTCCTCGCCGAGGTGGCCAGCGAAGGCATCGACATCGCCACCCGCGACAGCGTCAGCGTTGCCGTACCGGCCAACTTCCACCCCGACTTCCGCGACCCGGGCTAGGCCCGAAAGCCCGCCGCCGACCCTGTGGGAGCGGGTGAACCCGCTCCCACAGGGTCACATGATCCCTTTTCGTCCGAGCTGAACCATGAGACTGTCCCGCTTCTTCATCGACGCCCCCCTGAGCCTCGGCGAGCATGACCTGCCCGAATCCCAGGCCCATTACATCGGCCGCGTGCTGCGCATGGCCCCCGGTGACGCCGTGCAACTGTTCGACGGCAGCGGCCAGGAATACCGTGGCCAGTTGCTCGAAGTCGGCAAGAAAACCGTGCGCGTGACGCTGGACCAGGCCCTGGCCGGCCAAGCCGAATCGCCGCTGCACATCCACCTTGGCCAGGGCCTGTCCCGTGGCGAGCGCATGGATTGGGCCATTCAAAAGGCCACCGAACTGGGCGCCAATGAAATCACCCCGATCGTCAGCGAGCGCTGTGAAGTGCGCCTCAAGGACGAACGCGCCGACAAGCGCCTGGCCCACTGGCGCCAAGTGGCTATCAGTGCCTGTGAACAGTGCGGCCGGTCGAGCCTGCCCGTGATCCACCCGCCGGTGACGCTGGCCGAATGGATCAAAACCACCGAAGCCGATCTGAAACTGGTCCTGCACCCGGTGGCCGAACCACTGACCAGCCACGACACACCGTCACGCCTGGCCTTCCTGATCGGCCCAGAAGGCGGCCTTAACGACGCTGAAGTCGACCAGGCCAAGGCTGCCGGCTTCCACGCCGCGCGCCTTGGCCCACGCGTGCTGCGCACCGAAACCGCGCCAGTGGTGGCACTGTCGGTAGCACAACAGTTGTGGGGCGACTTTTAAGCCTGCACCTAACGCACGTAGAACGACACGGCGATGAAGTGCATCAGGCTGCCGGCGATCACGAACAGGTGCCAGATGCCGTGCCAGTGGCGAAAGCGGCTGTCGAAGGCAAAGAAGATGATGCCCACCGTGTAGAACACCCCGCCGGCCGCCAACCAGGCGAAGCCGGCGGTACCGAGGCTGCGCAGCAGCGGGTTGACCGCCACCAGGACAATCCAGCCCATCACCGCATAGATGATGATCGACAGCACCCGCGCCTCGGAGCGGGGCTTGATCTCCTGCAGCATGCCGATCACCGCCAGCCCCCAGACCACCCCGAACAAACTCCAGCCCCAAGGCCCGCGTAAGCTGACCAGGCAGAATGGGGTGTAGCTGCCGGCGATCAGCAGGTAGATCGACAGGTGATCGAGCTTGCGCATGATCACCTTCGCCCGCCCACGCGTGCTGTGGTAGAGGGTGGACGTGCTGTAGAGCAGCAGCAGCGTGCCGCCGTAGATGGAGAAACTGACGATCTTCCAGGGGTCGCCCTGCAGGCCCGCGACGACGATCAGCCAGATGGCACCGATGCAGGCCAGGATGGCGCCGACCAAGTGGGTCCAGGCGTTGAAGCGTTCACCGTAATACATGCAAACACAGACCTCCTGTGAGGGGCTGGGTTCCAAAAACCTGCGCGGTCCTCTGGTAATTCAACCCTTTGTAGGAGCAGCCTTGTGCTGCGAAGAGGCCAGTGATTACACAGTAGATCTGCGCAGCGTTTTGCGGCCTCTTCGCAGCGCAAGGCTGCTCCTACAGGGACCGCGCTATCCGCAGCCTATCCTGCGACAGGTTGCAGTTCCGCGTCACGCACCAGCCGTTCCAAGGCCACCAGGTCCGGCACCCGCGCCACCTGCTCGCCCACCTGCACCGCCGCCAGCTCCAGGCTGCCCAGCGCCACATCCACATAATTGAGCTGGCTGTCGAGCTTGCACGAGCGTGGGATGTCCTGCAGCAGCACCGCCAGGTAGCGCAGCCCGGTATCGCCAAGGGCATTGAGCACCACGATGCGCGCGCGCTCGCCACACGGGGTTTCGCCGCCGCATGCGGCCTCGAACCCGATCAGTGGCAAACGCTGCTTGCGCCAGTCGATCCAGCCCAGGTGCCAAGCGGGCTCGCCACGCTGGCACACCAGGTTGCGCTGGCCGAACAGTTCGGCCACGGCGACATTGGGCAAGACCAAGGTACGGTCGCCCAAGGGCAACAACAGGCCGGTAAGGCTGCTGCGCTGGCCCGAGATCAGTTCAAGCATGGGCTTGGCTCCAGTGGGCGATGCTCTGCAACAACACAGACTCTTGGTAAGGCTTGCCCAGGTATTCGTTGACACCAATGGCCATGGCCCGGTCGCGGTGCTTCTGCCCGGTGCGCGAGGTGATCATGATGATTGGCAAATGCTTCAGGCGCTCGTCACGGCGTATGCGCGTGGCCACCTCGAAACCGTCCATGCGTGGCATCTCGATGTCCAGCAGCAACACATCCGGCCGATGCTCTTCCAGCTGCGCCATGGCATCGACCCCGTCCTTGGCGGTGAGCACGCTCATGCCATGACGCTCCAGCAGCCGGCTGGTGACCTTGCGCACGGTGACCGAATCGTCCACCACCATCACCAGCAGTGACCGCCGCGGCGCCGGGCCGAACAATTGCCGCTGGGCATCGCCGCCGCCCGGCAAGCGCGCCAGGCGCCGTTGCTGGCCACGCAACTGGCCCAGCAGGTCGAGAATCAACACAACGCGGCCGTCGCCCAGCAAGGTCGCGCCGGACAACCCGGCGACTGCGGCGAATTGCGGGCCGAGGCTCTTCACCACGATTTCCCGGCTGGGTGAGAGGCTGTCAGCCTGGATGGCGAACGACTGTTCCTGAGAGTGCACCAGCAGCACCGGCAGCGGCACGCTTTGCCCAAGCAGGCTGGGCCGTGGCTGGCCTTGCAGTAATTCACCCAGGTAACGCAGGTCGTAGGTGTGGCCTGCGTAGACGTAACGCGGGGCATCCAGTTGGTAGCAGGCCGCCAGCTCCGCAGGCGGCACGCGGACAATGCCTTCGATGGTATTGAGCGGGATCGCGTACTGGTCCTCGCCCAGGTGCACCATCAGCGCGCGGTTGATCGACACCGTGAACGGCAGGCGGATCAAAAAGCGTGCGCCCTTGCCCTGGGCCGACTCGATGGTCATCGAGCCACCCAGCTGCTTGACCTCTTCGTGCACCACGTCCATGCCCAGGCCACGCCCGGAAATCTGGGTGATCTTCTCGGCAGTGGAAAAACCGGGGCGCAGAATGAACTGCAAGACCTCGTGATCACTCAAGTGCGCCTGCGGGTCCAACAGGCCACGCTTGATCGCTTTGCGCCGCACGGCCTCCAAGGGTACGCCGGCGCCATCGTCGGTCATCTCGATGACGATGTCGGCACCTTCGTGCAACAGGTTCAGGTGAATCGTGCCGTGCTCCGGCTTGCCGGCAGCCAGGCGCGCTTCGCGGCTTTCCAGGCCATGGTCGACGGCGTTGCGCAGCATGTGCTCCAAGGGCGCCACCATGCGTTCGAGCACGCTGCGGTCCAGCTCACCTTCGGCGTTGCCCACCACCAGTTCAACCTGCTTGCCCAGCTCGCTGGCCACCTGCCGCACCACACGCTGTAAACGCGGCACCAAGCGTTCGAAGGGCACCATCAGGGTCGCGGTCAGGCCTTCTTGCAACTGGCTGTTCACCCGCGCCTGCTGCTGCAACAGGCCGTAGGCTTCCTGGGCACGCTGGGCCAGGGTTTCCTTCAGGTCGAGCAGGTCGGAAGCCGACTCGAACAGGGCCCGCGACAGCTGCTGCAGCTGCGAGTGGCGGTCCATTTCAAGGGGGTCGAAATCGTCGTAGGCGTCGCTCTCGAACGGCTGCCGGCTGGAAATCCGCCCCTGTGTCTCGACATCCAGGCGCAGCAGCTGGTCACGCATGCGCTCCAGGGTGGTTTCCATCTCGTTGAGTGTGAACTGGGCGTCGTTGACCTGCTGCTCGATGCGGCCACGGATCACCGAATGCTCACCGGCCAGGTTGCCCAGGTCGTCGAGCAGTTCGGCATCGACCTTGACCATGTCACCGGCCGCTCGCTCCGGCGCGGCAGCAGGCACTTCGAGGGCCGAAGCCTCGACAGCACCTTGGCCAGCCGCGCTGTCGGTCAGCGCCGCACTGCTGAAGTTGCGGATGTAATCGATCAGCGCCGTGGCGGCATGCAGCGGCTGCCCCAGGCGCACCGCATCGAGCATGTGCGCCAGGCGGTCATGGCAATTTTGCAACAAAGCGAACAACGGCGGGCTCGGTGGCAGGCGGCCGGCAGCGAGCAGTTCGTAAAGAAATTCCAGCTCGTGGGCCAGGTCGCCGATGGCGGCGATCTCGACCATGCGTGCGCCGCCTTTGAGGGTATGCAGGTCACGCAGCAGGTTTTCCACCTCGACACTGCTGCGCGGGTCGGCCTGCCAGCGCGCCAGGGCCGCAGCGGCGCTTTCGACGATGTCCGAGCTTTCTTCCAAGAAGACTTCCAGCAGCTCCTTGTCGCCTGGGCTCTCAGGCTCTTCAGTCAACGGCTCGCTCGCTGGCGGCAGCGCCAGGTTGCGCGACAGCCCCAGGCCAAGGTCCATGTCGGGGTGCAACGGGGTGACCGTATCAATGCCCACAAGGCCCGTGGCCTCAGGTGCCAAGGCCTGCGCCAAGAGGCTGCGCAAGCTGTCGATCAGCGCCGGCCGGGGCGAAATCTCCTGCCCGGCGGCCACCTCGTCGAGCATGTCCAGCAGCGCTTCATGGCCTGCCTGCGCCTGGGCGAAAAAGCGTGCGTCGGCGGCCAGGCTGCCCTCTTCCACGGCACCATAGACGTCGAGCAGGGCCTCGCAGACATCGTCCATCTGCCACAGATCAGCCAGGTGCGCCGCATGGCCCAGGCTGGTCAGCTCATCGAGCAAGGTGTCCAGCGCCTGGCGCTGCCCCGGCTGCTCTTGCCAGCGCGACAGCAACGACTCGGCGTCGAGCAGAATGTCCATGGCCTGGGCCAGGAAGCTGGCGGTCAATTGCGGGTCGCGCTTGTTGCGGCGCGCATGCTGCGGGTCTTCATGCAGGGTGGCCAGGCGCACATCCACCGCCTGGCCCACTTGTTCGATCAACTCGGCGGCACCCGGGATGGCCGCCAGCGGCGTGCTGTCCAGCTGTGCCAGGCCCAGGTGGAACAATGAACGCCCGGCCTCCAGCCATTCGATCTCCGCCACTTGCAGGGGCAACTGGTGGCCCTTGTACTCACGCGCCAGGCGGTCGAAGGCGGTGGCCAGCTCGGCGACGGGCATCACGCCTGCCATGGCGGCGCTGCCCTTGAGCGTATGCAGCGCACGTTGCAGGCTATCGCTGACCGGCGTGTCGTGGCCGTCGGCGCCCTGCAAGAATGCCTCGAGGCTGGCCAGGTGGCCGTGCGCCTCGCTGCGGAAGATGTCCAGCAGGTGCGGATCAAGGCCATCCACCTCAGCAGCGGGTGGCGCATCGTTTTCGGCCAGAGCATGCAGATGCCCGGCCAGTTGCTCGATTTCGGTCAGTTGCGGTAACTGCCCGGCGGCAAAATCAGCCAACAGGTCAGGCAGGTGGACGAACACTTGCTGCAAGGCGACCACCCCTTCCGGGGTAAGCACGCTTCGGCCTTCGAGCATTCGATTGAGCAGGTGCTCCGCGCCCCAGGCCAGCTCGGCCACCGCCTCGGCATGCACCATGCGCCCGCTGCCCTTGAGCGTATGCAGCGCCCGGCGCACTTCCAGCAGTGCCTCGCGCTGCTGGTTGTCGGCGCGCCAGCGCAGCCAGTGGCGCTCGATTTCCGGCAGCAGTTCACCGGCCTCGTCGAGGAACACGTCGCGCAGCTCGTCGTCGATGCCATCGCCGTTGTCTTGTTGGGCGAAGCCGGTTTCGCTGACCGTGCAGGCCACGCCCAGTGCCGCCAGGCTGGCACGCGCCATCTCGATGAAGGGCTGCGCATCGGCAAGCGGGTCGGCCACCCGCCATTGCAGGTAGCATTCGGCTGCGCTCAGGGCATCGGCCAGGTGCGCCAGCTCATCGGCTGGCGGCTCGACGTCCAGGTGCTGCAACCAGCGTTGCACGTAGCTGGCGCAACCGGCAAACACGTCGGCAGGGCCCGGCAGCATCAGCATTGCCAGCGCCCCGCGCACTTGCTGCAGCAGCCCAGGCAGCGGCTGCAGGCGCTGCCGGGGCCAGTCGGACTCCAGGCAATCACCAATCAAGTCCTTGGCCTGCTGCAGGACGGCCAGCGACTCGCTCAGCACTAACTGGCGGATCTCGGTCAGGTCCGAGCCCGGCATCCCGCCCTGCCCGCTTTCTTCCAGCGGGCCGACCATGCCATTGAGGGTCGCCTCCACATACAAAAGGGCGCCCGCCACATCCATCAATACCGCGTCATCCACCGAGCCCTCGCCGGGGGCCAAGGCCTGCAGCGCCAGTACCTGGTCGATAATCACCCGCCGCGGCTGCTGGAAGCCCAGCACCGCCAGGGTGTCGGCGACATGGCGCAACGGTGCGAGCAGGGCTTCGGACTGTTCGCTGTGCTGGCGGTCGCCGCGCACGAACTGGTCCAGGCGTTCCTTGATGCGCATCAGGTCGTCGCACAGGGCGCTTACCACCGAGCGCAGGGCATCGCGGCCGGGCCCGGCCTGCATCTGTTCCCGCCAGTTGCCCAGCGACAGGTCAAGGTTGGCCAGGTCATCGGAGCCGGCAAAGCGCTGGGCAGTGCCACTGATGAGGCTGGCCTGGGCCAGGGGCTCCACACCGCGGCAGGCGCGCAGCTGGTTGAGCAACGGCAGCATCACCAAGGGCAGGTCGTGGCGCGCGCCGCGCAGCCGTTCCAGGTACGACGGCAGTTGCTCCAGGCCACGGAACAGCGCCCCCAGGCAGTCGCCGCGTGGGCTGACCTGGCCGTCGGCCAAGGCCCGGGCGAACAGCTCCAGTTCTTCAGCCAGACGCGTCGCACCGCGCAACTCGAGCATGCGCAGGCAACCGTGCACCTGGTGCAGGTTGTCGACCACGAACGCCAGCATGGACAGATCGCCCGGCTCGCCAGCAAAGCGCTCCAGGGCCTGTCGCGCCTGGCCCAGGCAGTCGAGGATGGCGGCCTTGGTCCAGGCCAGCGCTACCGTTTCGTGGCGCTCGGGGCTTACAGCGGCAGAAGCCATGGGCATTCCTCAGCGCGGCTCGGCAGGTGCCGGCAGGGTGAAACCAGAAACAGACCGGCGCATCTCGCTGGCCATACGTGCCAGATGGCGGATGCTGTCGGCAGTGGCGCCGGACCCGGCAGACGTCTGCGCGGTGATCTGCTGGATAACGGCCATGGTGTGGGAGATCTGCCCGGCAGAAGACGTCTGCAACTGGGCCGCGTCGGAAATACTGTGGATCAGCTCGGCCAGGTTCTGCGACACCCCTTCGATCTCCGCCAGCGCTACCCCGGCATCCTGGGCCAGGCGCGCGCCGCGCACCACTTCGGCGGTGGTCTGCTCCATGGAGATCACCGCCTCGTTGGTATCGGCCTGAATGGTGCGCACCAGCGCCTCGATCTGCCGCGTGGCCGACGACGAACGCTCGGCCAGGCGCTGCACTTCGTCGGCAACCACCGCAAAGCCCCGCCCGGCTTCACCGGCCAGCGAGGCTTGGATCGCAGCGTTGAGGGCCAGGATGTTGGTCTGGTCGGCAATGTCGTCGATCAGGCTAACGATGTCGCCGATCTCCTGGGACGACTCACCCAGGCGCTTGATCCGCTTGGCGGTGTCCTGGATTTGTTCGCGAATGTTGTCCATGCCGTTGATGGTGTTGTGCACCACCTCGTTGCCCTTGTTGGCGATCGCCACCGAGCGCTCGGCCACCTTGGCCGACTCATAGGCATGCGCCGACACCCGGTCGATCGATTCGACCATGTCGCCCACCGCCTCGGACGCCTCGCTGATTTGCGCGGCCTGGTGCTCGGATGCCTTGGCCAGCTGACGCGCGGTGTTCTGCGTGTCCTGCACCGCAGCGGCCACTTGCACGGCGCTGTGGTTGATGGTGGCGACCAGGTCGCGCAGTTGGTCCACGGAGTAGTTGATCGAGTCGGCAATGGCCCCGGTGAAGTCTTCGGTGACCGACACGGTGACAGTCAGGTCGCCATCGGCCAGCTCTTCGATCTCGTCGAGCAGGCGCATGATCGCCTGCTGGTTGCGTTCGTTCTTCTCCGCGGTCTCGCGCAGTTGCCGGTTGGTGGTGCGCACCATGACCAGGCCAATGAGGATGATCGAGGCCAGCGCCAGCAGGCCCAGGACGTAGCCGCCGACCGTGTCCAGGGTACGCCCGCCGGCCAGGTTCTCGAAGCCGTTGGCCAGGTGCGAGGCCTCGTCGAGCAGGGTTTGCGACAGGCTGAAGATGTTGCCCGCAGCTTCACGCACGCGGAACAGTTCGGGCGATGTTTCGAGGATTTCGTCCACCGAGCCGGCCACGAATTGGAACAGCTCGGCGATTTCAGCCAGCCGCGCCCGGGCATCGGCGTCCTCGACGCGGGTTACCTGCAGCGCGGGGTTGCCGTTGAGCATGCCCTCCAGCACCTGACCAAAACGCCCGGCATCGCGGCCGAAGGCATCGGCGGCCTGGGCCGCGGTGTCGTCACCGGCCAGCACCGTGTTGACCGAACCGAGGATGCGCTCAGCCAGCAGCAACTGGCGCTGGGCGACGACCACCTGGTTGGCCGGGGCGCCGCTTTGCAGCAGGATTTCGACCACCTTTTCGTATTCGACCTGCAACTGCGGCACGGTCTCGGCAAGCGTCGCGGCCACCTGGTGCAGCGACAATACCGTCTGCTCGCTGGCTAAAATGGTATCAGTGTTCTTGCGCAGGTTTTCCCAGTCCTGGCGGACGGCTTCCATCTCATCGCGCACCGTGGCCGGTGCCGCTGGCAGACCGGTGGACGTGTCGCCTTCGCGCAGGTAGCTCCAGCGTCGCTCGAAATCGTTGCGCGCATCCGACAGCAGCTTGAACGCCAAGGCCTTGCCCGTCGCCGCCTCGGTGGCGTTCTTGGCAATCCGCTGGGACAGCACGCGAAGCTCACCGGCATGGCCGATGTACTGTTTGTCGTAGTTGGACTGGGTGCTCAGGTAGGCGAAATTGGCGAACAACAGGATGATCGACAGAATCAGCACCAAAAACAGCACGGTGATCTGCGCGATGCTGCGCGTACGCGGAGCCATGGGCGTTGCGGTAGCGCTGGTGGCAGGCTTGTTCACGTTCGCAGGTCCTATAACGCCACATCAAGAAAGCCCGGCGCCTGGGCCAGGGCGAAGGGGCTGAAGATTGCCCAGTTGCGTTCACGCGGGAAGTGCCCCTGAACAAAGCGGGCGGCCGCGCGGATCAACGGCTGCGGGGGCGACAGTTCCAGGCTGCTCAGGGCAAAGTGCTGCAGCCCCAGTACTTCGTCCACCAGCAGGCCGACGAACAGGTCCTCATGGTCCAGCACCAGCACCCGCCGCTGCTTGCCGGGGGCGGCCGGGCCAAGCCCGAAGAAGCTGCTCAGGTCCATTACCGGCAGCAACCGCCCGCGCAAGTTGGCGACCCCGCAGACCCAGGGCTGAACCCCAGGAACACGGCTGCTGCGCGGTTCGCGCAGCACTTCGGCCACTTCGCCCATGGGCGCGACGAACCACTGCCCGGCGATCCGAAAGCCGATCCCGCTCCACTGTTGCAGGCGGGTATCCTGCGGCGGCTGGTCCGCCACCAGCAGGCGGCAGCGCCGGTCAATGTCCAGCAGCAACTCGAAGGCGGTCAGCGACGCGCCATGAGGGCGGGTGGTCAAGCCCCCAGCACTTCTTTGAGCTTGGCGATCAGTGCGTCTTCTTCGACCGGTTTGGTCAGGAAGTCGCGGGCGCCCTGGCGCGTCGCCCAGATACGGTCGGTTTCCTGGTCCTTGGTGGTTACCACGATCACCGGAATGGCGCTGGTTTCCTTGTCCTTGCTCAGCTGGCGAGTGGCCTGGAAGCCGTTCATGCCGGGCATGACGATGTCCATCAGCACCGCGTCGGGCTTTTCCTGACGGGCCAGGGCCACGCCATCGCCACCGTTGTTGGCCTTGAGCACCTGGTAGCCGTGCTTTTCCAGCCATTCGGTCAATCTGTACATCTCTGTCGGCGAGTCGTCGACAATCAGAACTCGGGCCATGCTGTTTCCCCATCAGGAAAGTAAGACCGCGCCATGGCGGACGGGGTCAGGGTGCGTGTTGTTGGTGTTCGGCAAAACCAGGCACATGGGCCCTGATCGCCTCGAGCAGTTCTTCTTTGCTGAATGGCTTGGTGAGGAACTGGTCGGAGCCCACCACCCGCCCGCGGGCCTTGTCGAACAGGCCGTCGCGCGACGACAGGAGGATCACCGGTATGTCCTTGAAAGCGCTGTTGTGCTTGATCACGGCGCAGGTCTGGTAACCGTCCAGGCGCGGCATCAGCACATCGACGAAGATGATGCGTGGCTGGTGATCGACGATCTTGGCCAGGGCATCGAAACCATCGCTGGCGGTAATTACCTCGCAACCCGCTTCGCCGAGCAACATCTGCGCGGTACGGCGGATCGTGCGTGAGTCGTCGATCACCATGACCTTCAGGGGTTGTTCCATCACTTGGGCTACCGTCGCTGCTCAGGCCAGAATTGCTGGGGCCGCGTTGCGACCCTTTCGCGACACAAGGCCGCTCCTACAGGTTTGCGCAGCATTGTGCCTCGCATTTTTAGCACACTCCGGGTGGCCATTCCATCTGCTGCGCCCCTTGACCATCGGCGCTCCCGGCGCCACCCTGAGCCACTTTTCTTTCGATCCATCGCGGCTGCGCGCCGCCAAGAGGAACCACCCCATGAGCGTTCGCCTCGGCATTGTCATGGACCCCATCGCGTCCATCTCCTACAAGAAGGACAGCTCGCTGGCCATGCTGCTGGCCGCCCAGGCACGCGGCTGGAGCCTGTTCTACATGGAACAGCGCGACCTGTACCAGGCCGAAGGCAAGGCCCGTGCACGCATGCGCCCACTAAACGTGTTCGCCGACCCGGCGCGCTGGTTCGAGCTGGGCGACGAGCAGGACAGCCCCCTGGCCGAGCTGGACGTGATCCTGATGCGCAAGGACCCGCCGTTCGACATGGAGTTCGTCTACAGCACCTACCTGCTGGAGCAGGCCGAGGCCGAAGGCGTGCTGGTGGTCAACCGCCCGCAAAGCCTGCGCGACTGCAACGAAAAACTGTTCGCCACGTTGTTCCCACAGTGCACGCCACCAACCCTGGTCAGCCGCCGCCCAGACATCATTCGCGAATTCGCGGCCAAGCATGGCGACGTGATTCTCAAGCCGCTGGACGGCATGGGCGGCACCTCGATCTTCCGCCACCGGGTCGGTGACCCCAACCTCTCGGTGATCCTCGAAACCCTGACCGCCCTGGGCGCGCAGCAGATCATGGCGCAGGCCTACCTGCCAGCGATCAAGGACGGCGACAAGCGCATCTTGATGATCGACGGCGAGCCGGTCGACTACTGCCTGGCGCGCATCCCGGCCAGTGGCGAAACCCGTGGCAACCTGGCCGCCGGTGGCCGCGGCGAAGCGCGCCCGCTGACCGAACGTGACCGCTGGATCGCCGCCCAGGTCGGCCCGACCCTGCGCGCGAAAGGGCTGCTGTTCGTTGGCCTGGACGTGATTGGCGAACACCTCACCGAAATCAACGTCACCAGCCCGACCTGTATTCGCGAGATCGACAACGCCTTCAACACCGACATCGGCGGGCAATTGATGGACGCCATTGATCGCCAGCTGAAGGCGCGCTGACCGGCAACGCGCGGCACAATCGCGGAGTGGGGTATGATGCGGGTCCTTTTTACTTGGCCTGCTGCCCCGCCCCGCGGTTGCTGGATACCTGATGACGCTGCCCGCTGACATCCCCTCCGACCTGCTGCCACCGCGCGTTCGCGCGGTGGACCGGCTCGGCTTTACCCTGTTCCTGGCTGCCCTGGTGCACCTGGCGCTGATCCTTGGCGTCGGTTTTACCGTGGTCAAGCCGGCTGAAATCCGCCATACCATGGACATCACCCTGGCCACCTTCAAAAGCGAGAAAGCGCCCGAGAAGGCCGATTTCCAGGCTCAGGACAACCAGCAAGGCAGCGGCACCCTGGAGAAGAAGGCGGTGCCCAAGACCACCGAAGTCGCCCCCTTCCAGGACAGCAAGATCAACAAGGTCACGCCACCGCCTGCGGCCAAGCCCGAGGTCGCACCGCCGCCCACGCCTGAGAAATCGGCCGTGGTGACCAAGGCCGCCAAGCCTCACAAAGTCGAGCCCAAGCCCAAGGAAAGCAAGGCGCAACCAAAGCCTGCAACGCCCACGCCTGATTTTGACAGCTCGCAGTTGTCCAGCCAGATCGCCAGCCTTGAGGCAGAGCTGTCCAATGAACAGCAGCTGTATGCCAAACGCCCGCGCATCCACCGCCTCAACGCCGCCTCGACCATGCGCGACAAGGGCGCCTGGTACAAGGAAGAATGGCGCAAGAAGGTCGAGCGGGTGGGCAACCTCAATTACCCTGACGAAGCGCGACGCCAGCAGATCTACGGCAACTTGCGCATGATGGTCTCGATCAACCGCGATGGCTCGCTGTACGAAGTGCTGGTGCTGGAATCGTCCGGGCAACCGGTGCTGGACCAGGCGGCGCAACGTATTGTCAGGCTGGCGGCGCCGTTTGCGCCGTTTACCGGGGACCTGGCGGAATTCGACCGGTTGGAGATCATCCGTACCTGGCGCTTTGCGCGTGGGGACCGGTTGTCCAGTAACTGATTTGCTGGCTGTACTGGCCTCTGTGGGAGCGGGTTTACCCGCGAAAGCGTTCGATAAGGCAACATAATTGCCTGATCTGACGCATTCGCGGGTAAACCCGCTCCCACAGGGATCAAGTAAGCCCTGCAGAGCACCTTGTCAGCCTCGCCACCTGGCGCCACACTATCCCCCATGAAAACCCTCGCCCCGAGCTACCTCAAGCATCAGTTCCTGATCGCCATGCCGCACATGGCCGATCCGAACTTTGCCCAGACCCTCACGTACATCGTCGAGCACAACGCCAATGGCGCCATGGGCCTGGTGGTCAACCGACCGCAGGAGCTCAGCCTGGCCGACATCCTCGAACAGTTGCGCCCAGACGATGAACCCCCGGCCAGCACCCTGCACGTGCCGATCTACCAGGGCGGGCCGGTGCAAACCGATCGCGGCTTCGTGCTGCACTCCAGCGAATGCACCTACCAGGCCACCGTCGAACTGCGGGGCCTGTCGCTGTCCACCTCGCAGGACGTGTTGTTTGCCATTGCCGAGGGCGTGGGGCCGCAAAACAGCCTGATTACCCTGGGCTACGCGGGCTGGGAAGCCGGCCAACTGGAAGCCGAACTGGCCGACAATGCCTGGCTCAACTGCCCGTTCGACCCCGAAATCATCTTCGGCCTCGCCAGCGACCAGCGCCTGAACGCCGCCGCCGCCAGCCTGGGCATCAACCTCAGCCTGCTGACCAGCCAGGCGGGCCACGCCTGATGGCCGAGCTACGCCTGCTGCTGGGCTTTGACTACGGCACCAAACAGATCGGGGTGGCGGTTGGCCAGGTCATCACTGGCCAGGCCCGCGAGCTGTGCACCCTGAAAGCGCAGAACGGCGTGCCCGACTGGGCCCAGGTGGAAAAACTGGTCGCTGAATGGAAACCCGACGCCATCGTCGTCGGCCTGCCGCTGAACATGGACGGCACCCCCAGCGAGATGAGCGCGCGCGCCGAGAAATTCGCCCGGCGCCTGAACGGCCGCTTCAACCTGCCCGTGCACACCCACGACGAACGCCTGACCACCTTCGAGGCTAAAGGCGAACGCCTGACCCGTGGTGGCCAGCGCGGCAGCTACCGCGACAACCCGGTCGACGCCATTGCCGCCGCCCTGCTGCTGCAAGGCTGGCTGGAGGCCAATACCTGATCATCTTTGCCGCCGGGCAGAGCCGGCGGCCCCCGAGGAGCACGCAATGAGCCTACCCAATCCCGCCGATCTGATCCGGCAGATGGCTGTCGACCTTCGCGCCCACCTGGCCCGCCGTGCTATCACCGAGCCGCGCTTCATCGGCATCCGCACGGGCGGCGTCTGGGTCGCCCAGGCCCTGCAGGAAGAAATGGGCGATACCAGCCCCATGGGCACCCTGGACGTGTCGTTCTACCGTGATGACTTCAGCCAGAACGGCCTGCACCCGCAAGTACGCCCGTCCGAGCTGCCGTTCGAAATCGAAGGCCAGCACCTGGTCCTGATCGACGACGTCCTGATGAGCGGTCGCACCATCCGTGCCGCGCTCAACGAGCTGTTCGATTACGGCCGCCCGGCCAGCGTCACCCTGGTCTGCCTGCTCGACCTGGATGCCGGCGAGCTGCCGATTCGCCCCAATGTGCTGGGTGCCACCCTGTCGCTGGCAGCCCATGAACGGGTAAAATTGACCGGACCCGCACCGCTCGCCCTCGAGCGCCAGGACCTCGCCTCCGCTTCCGCCCTTTAAGAGTCCCCCGCGATGACGCCAATCGACGCCAAGCGCCCGCTGCAGCTCAATGATCAGGGCCAGCTGCGCCACTTTCTCTCGCTCGACGGTTTGCCCCGCGAACTGCTGACCGAGATCCTCGACACCGCCGACTCCTTCCTGGAAGTCGGTGCCCGGGCCGTGAAAAAAGTCCCGTTGCTGCGCGGCAAGACCGTCTGCAACGTGTTCTTCGAGAACTCGACCCGTACCCGCACCACTTTCGAACTGGCCGCGCAGCGCCTCTCTGCCGACGTGATCAGCCTCAATGTGTCGACCTCCTCGACCAGCAAAGGCGAAACCCTGTTCGACACCCTGCGCAACCTGGAGGCCATGGCTGCCGACATGTTCGTCGTGCGCCACTCCGATTCGGGCGCCGCGCACTTCATCGCTGAACACGTGTGCCCCGATGTGGCCGTGATCAACGGTGGCGATGGCCGCCATGCGCACCCGACCCAAGGCATGCTCGACATGCTGACCATCCGTCGGCACAAGGGCAGCTTCGAGAACCTGTCTGTCGCCATCGTCGGCGATATCCTGCATTCGCGCGTGGCGCGCTCCGACATGCTGGCGCTCAAGGCGCTGGGCTGCCCGGACATCCGCGTAATCGGCCCGAAAACCCTGATCCCGATCGGCATCGAGCAATACGGCGTAAAGGTCTACACCGACCTCGCCGAAGGCCTGAAAGACGTCGACGTGGTGATCATGCTGCGCCTGCAGCGTGAGCGCATGGCCGGTGGCCTGCTGCCCAGCGAGGGCGAGTTCTACCGCCTGTTCGGCCTGACCACCGCACGCCTGGCCGGTGCCAAGCCCGATGCCATCGTCATGCACCCTGGCCCGATCAACCGCGGTGTGGAGATCGAATCGGCAGTGGCCGACGGCAAGCACTCGGTGATCCTCAACCAGGTGACGTACGGCATCGCCGTGCGCATGGCCGTGCTGTCCATGGCCATGAGCGGGCAAAACGCGCAACGCCAACTCGACCAGGAGAACGCCCTGTGAGCATCAGTATTCTTGGCGCCCGGGTCATCGACCCTAACAGCGGCCTGGACCAGATCACCGACCTGCACCTGGACGGCGGCCGCATTGCCGCCATCGGCGCAGCGCCGGCCGGCTTCAGCGCCAGCCGCACGATCCAGGCCGATGGCCTGATTGCAGCGCCTGGCCTGGTCGACCTCGACGTCGCCCTGCGCGAGCCGGGCTACAGCCGCAAAGGCAACATCGCCAGCGAAACCCGCGCCGCCGTGGCCGGCGGTGTGACCAGCCTGTGCTGCCCGCCGCAGACCAAACCGGTGCTGGACACCTCGGCCGTGGCCGAGCTGATCCTCGACCGTGCCCGCGAAGCCGGCAACAGCAAGGTCTACCCGATCGGCGCCCTGACCAAGGGCCTGGAAGGCGAGCAACTGGCCGAGCTGGTGGCCCTGCGCGACACCGGTTGCGTGGCCTTCGGCAATGGCCTGCAGCAAATCCCCAACAACCGTACCCTGGCCCGTGCCCTGGAGTACGCCGCCACCTTCGACCTGACCGTGGTGTTCCACTCCCAGGACCGCGACCTGTCTCAGGGTGGCCTGGCCCATGAAGGCGCCATGGCCAGTTTCCTCGGCCTGCCGGGCATCCCGGAGACTGCCGAGACCGTGGCCTTGGCGCGCAACTTGCTGCTGGTCGAACAGAGCGGCGTGCGGGCGCACTTCACCCAGATCACCAGCGCCCGCGGCGCGCGCTTGATTGCCCAGGCCCAGGAACTGGGCCTGCCAGTGACCGCCGACGTGGCGCTGTACCAGCTGATTCTCACCGATGAGTCGCTGCGCGAGTTTTCCAGCCTCTACCACGTGCAGCCACCGCTGCGCACCGCCGCCGACCGCGACGGCCTGCGCGCAGCCGTCAAGTCGGGGGTGATCCAGGCGATCTCCAGCCATCACCAACCGCACGAGCGCGATGCCAAGCTGGCGCCGTTCGGTGCCACGGAGCCGGGTATCAGCAGTGTCGAAGTGCTGCTGCCACTGGCCATGACCCTGGTCGAAGACGGCCTGCTCGACCTGCCGACCTTGCTGGCACGCCTGACCAGCGGCCCGGCTGCCGCCATGCGCCTGCCGGCGGGTGAACTGAAGGTAGGTGGCGCGGCGGACCTGGTGCTGTTCGACCCGAAAGCCTCGACCGTTGCTGGCGAGCAATGGCTGTCCCGTGGCGAGAACTGCCCGTTCATCGGCCACTGCCTGCCTGGCGCCGTGCGTTATACCTTGGTCGATGGGCACGTCTGCCACGAGGCCTGAGTAACCCCAGGGGCCGCTCTGCGGCCCATTCGCGGGGCAAGCCCGCTGCCACAGGACGTTCGCAATCATCGAGGCAAGCGGAGAACCAGTGGGAGCGGGCTTGCCCCGCGAATGAGCCAGCACAAATGTGCCCGCCAAGCTCAACCGCTCATCCCCCAAGGTTGAAATCCTTCCCCCCACCCCCATATGAGTCTGCATCAGGCACTTTCGCCCCGCTGCGTGGAGACTCTCCCCTTGACCACCATCGTTTCTGTCCGCCGTAACGGCAAAGTCGTCATGGGCGGCGACGGCCAGGTTTCCCTCGGCAACACCGTGATGAAAGGCAACGCCAAAAAGGTCCGTCGCCTGTACCACGGCCAGGTCATTGCAGGCTTCGCCGGTGCCACCGCCGATGCCTTCACCCTGTTTGAACGCTTTGAAGGCCAACTGGAGAAACACCAAGGCCACCTGGTCCGTGCCGCCGTCGAGCTGGCCAAGGAATGGCGTACCGACCGCTCCCTGAGCCGCCTGGAGGCCATGCTGGCCGTGGCCAACAAGGATGCCTCCTTGATCATTACCGGTAACGGCGATGTGGTCGAACCCGAAGACGGCCTGATCGCCATGGGTTCCGGTGGCGCCTACGCCCAGGCCGCCGCCCGCGCCCTGCTGAACAAGACCGACCTCTCGGCCCGCGAAATTGCCGAGACCGCGCTGAACATCGCCGGTGACATCTGCGTATTCACCAACCACAACCTGACCATCGAGGAGCAGGACCTGGCCGACTGATCAGTTGTTTTGGCGTCCCGCCCAGGGCGGGACTTTTCCACACTGATTGCTCTGCTCGAGGACCATTTTCATCATGTCCATGACCCCCCGCGAAATCGTTCACGAACTCAACCGCCACATCATCGGCCAGGACGACGCCAAGCGCGCCGTGGCCATCGCCCTGCGCAACCGCTGGCGGCGCATGCAGCTGCCGACCGAGCTGCGTGCCGAGGTGACCCCGAAAAACATCCTGATGATCGGCCCGACCGGTGTCGGCAAGACCGAAATCGCTCGTCGCCTGGCCAAGCTGGCCAACGCGCCGTTCATCAAGGTCGAAGCGACCAAGTTCACCGAAGTCGGCTACGTCGGCCGTGATGTCGAATCGATCATCCGTGACCTGGCCGATGCCGCGCTGAAGATGCTCCGCGAGCAGGAAATCATCCGCGTGCGCCACCGCGCCGAAGACGCCGCCGAAGACCGCATCCTCGATGCCCTGTTGCCGCAGGCGCGGGTCACCAGCTTCAGCGAAGAAGCCGCGCAGACCAGCAGCGATTCCAACACCCGACAGCTGTTCCGCAAGCGTCTGCGCGAAGGCCAGCTGGACGACAAGGAAATCGAGATCGAAGTGGCTGACGCCGTAGGTGTCGAAATCGCCGCGCCGCCCGGCATGGAAGAGATGACCAACCAGCTGCAGAGCCTGTTCGCCAACATGGGCAAGGGCAAGCGCAAGGCGCGCAAGCTCAAGGTCAAAGAAGCGCTGAAGATGGTCCGCGAAGAAGAAGCGGGCCGCCTGGTCAACGAAGAAGAGCTCAAGGCCAAGGCCCTGGAAGCTGTTGAACAGCACGGTATCGTGTTCATCGACGAAATCGACAAAGTGGCCAAGCGTGGCAATGTCGGCGGCGCCGATGTGTCCCGCGAGGGTGTCCAGCGCGACCTGCTGCCGTTGATCGAAGGCTGCACCGTCAACACCAAGCTGGGCATGGTCAAGACCGACCACATCCTGTTCATTGCTTCGGGTGCGTTCCACCTGAGCAAGCCAAGCGACCTGGTGCCTGAGCTGCAGGGTCGTCTGCCGATCCGTGTCGAACTCAAGGCACTGACCCCAGAAGACTTCGAGCGCATCCTGCAGGAGCCGCACGCTTCGCTGACCGAGCAGTACCAGGCACTGCTGAAAACCGAAGGTTTGAACATCGAGTTCCTTACCGACGGTATCAAGCGCCTGGCCGAGATCGCCTACCAGGTCAACGAGAAAACCGAGAACATCGGTGCCCGCCGCCTGCACACCCTGCTCGAGCGCCTGCTCGAAGAGGTGTCGTTCAGTGCCGGTGACCTGGCCAGCACCCACGATGAAACGCCGATCCAGATCGATGCGGGCTATGTGAACAGCCACCTGGGTGAGCTGGCGCAGAACGAAGACCTGTCGCGCTATATCCTGTAAGACCGTATGGGGCCGCTTTGCGGCCCATTCGCGGCACAAGGCCGCTCCTACACTGAATGCAGCGGTGTACCTGTAGGAGCGGCCTTGTGCCGCGAATGGGCTGCAAAGCAGCCCCAATCAAGCTTGAATCCCTCCCTCAGAAGCTGGAAGCTTGCAGCATCAGCTCCCGAGAGATTCAGCCCATGGCCCGCCTGCCCACCGCCATCAACCTGCACAAAGCCTCCAAGACCTTGAGCCTTACCTACGGCCCCAACGAGGTCTACCACCTGCCCGCCGAATTCCTGCGCGTGCACTCCCCTTCCGCCGAGGTCCAGGGCCACGGCAACCCCATCCTGCAAGTTGGCAAGGTCAACGTCGGCCTCGTCGGCCTCGAGCCCGCCGGCCAATATGCACTGAAATTGACCTTCGACGACGGCCATGACAGCGGCCTGTTCACCTGGGAGTACCTCGAGCAACTGTGCCTGCGCCAGAAAGAGCTATGGGCCGAGTACCTCGACGATCTGCACAAGGCCGGAAAATCCCGCGATCCGGCCGAATCGGTCGTGAAACTCATGCTCTAGCGCAAGCCCTCGAACGTTTAGAGCGCATTTTCTAATCTCATCTGCTTGAATGCCCTACAGACAGCTCAGTGACGGGCTGTCTTGCGCATTACATGAAAGTCGGGTAACCAATGGAGCTGGCAAGTTCCCTGCATCGCCTTGAAGGCAATCAGGGCCTGGCCGGTATGTAGAGGTCGCGAGCGAAAGCAGGCTGTCTTCACACGCAGAATTCCCCGCAGCTCATCGCCGAATGCATCCGGCCCGCAGCACCGCTGTTCCTTATCACTGGTCACCCGAGTAGCAGTACCGGGCTCTGGACTGTGCAAGCGCCACAGGCAACCGGTACTCGTCTCTGGACAACGGAGCGTCGCAGATGAGTAACAAGAACAACGATGAGTTGCAGCGGCAGGCCTCGGAGAACACCCTGGGGCTGAACCCGGTCATCGGCATCCGCCGCAAGGACCTGTTGAGTTCGGCACGCACCGTGCTGCGCCAGGCCGTGCGCCAACCTTTGCACAGCGCCAAGCACGTGGCGCACTTCGGCCTGGAGCTGAAGAACGTGCTGCTGGGCAAATCCAGCCTCACCCCCGAGAGCGACGACCGCCGCTTCAACGACCCGGCCTGGAGCAACAACCCCCTTTACCGCCGCTACCTGCAAACCTACCTGGCCTGGCGCAAGGAGCTGCAGGAGTGGATCGGCAACAGCGACCTGTCACCCCAGGACATCAGCCGCGGGCAGTTCGTCATCAACCTGATGACCGAGGCCATGGCGCCGACCAACACCTTGTCCAACCCGGCAGCGGTCAAGCGCTTCTTCGAAACCGGTGGCAAAAGCCTGCTCGATGGCCTGTCCAACCTGGCCAAGGACGTGGTCAACAACGGTGGCATGCCCAGCCAGGTGAACATGGACGCCTTCGAAGTGGGCAAGAACCTGGGCACCAGCGACGGCGCCGTGGTGTTCCGCAACGACGTGCTGGAGCTGATCCAGTACAGCCCGATCACCGAACAGGTGCATGCGCGGCCACTGCTGGTGGTGCCGCCGCAGATCAACAAGTTCTACGTGTTCGACCTGAGCCCGGAAAAAAGCCTGGCGCGCTTCTGCCTGCGCTCACAACAGCAGACCTTCATCATCAGCTGGCGCAACCCGACCAAGGCCCAGCGCGAATGGGGCCTGTCGACCTACATCGATGCGCTCAAGGAAGCGGTCGACGCCGTGCTGGCGATTACCGGCAGCAAAGACCTGAACATGCTCGGCGCCTGCTCTGGCGGCATCACCTGCACCGCGCTGGTGGGGCATTACGCCGCCCTCGGCGAAAAGAAGGTCAATGCCCTGACCCTGCTGGTCAGCGTGCTGGACACCACCATGGACACCCAGGTCGCGCTGTTCGTCGATGAACAGACCCTCGAAGCCGCCAAGCGCCACTCCTACCAGGCCGGCGTGCTCGAAGGCAGCGAGATGGCCAAGGTGTTTGCCTGGATGCGCCCCAACGACCTGATCTGGAACTACTGGGTCAACAACTACCTGCTGGGCAATGAGCCGCCGGTGTTCGACATCCTGTTCTGGAACAACGACACCACGCGCCTGCCGGCTGGTTTCCATGGCGACCTGATCGAAATGTTCAAAAACAACCCACTGACCCGCCCCGGTGCACTGGAAGTGTGCGGCACGCCGATCGACCTGAAGCAGGTCACCTGCGACATCTACAGCCTCGCCGGCACCAACGACCACATCACCCCGTGGCCGTCCTGCTACCGCTCGGCGCACCTGTTTGGCGGCAAGATCGAGTTCGTGCTGTCCAACAGCGGCCACATCCAGAGCATCCTCAACCCACCGGGCAACCCCAAGGCGCGCTTCATGACCGGCGCCGATCGCCCGGGCGACCCCGTGGCCTGGCAGGAGAACGCGACCAAGCATGCCGACTCCTGGTGGCTGCACTGGCAGAACTGGCTGGGCGAACGTGCCGGCGACCTGAAAAAAGCGCCAACCCGGCTGGGCAACCGCGCCTATGCCGCTGGCGAGGCATCTCCGGGCACCTACGTTCACGAACGTTGAGTTGCAGCGCCGTGGCCACCTGCGGGTGGGCCACGGTGTTCACTTCACCACAGAGCCACGCGCATGCCGTCACCCTATATCTTCAGGACCGTCGAACTGGACAACCAGTCCATCCGCACTGCCGTGCGCCCGGGCAAGCCGCACCTGACGCCGCTGCTGATCTTCAACGGCATTGGCGCCAACCTGGAGCTGGTGTTTCCGTTCATCGAAGCGCTGGACCCAGACCTGGAAGTCATCGCCTTCGACGTACCGGGCGTAGGCGGCTCGTCGACGCCACGCCAGCCCTATCGCTTTCCGGGGCTGGCCAAGCTCACGGCACGCATGCTCGACTACCTCGACTACGGCCAGGTGAATGTGATCGGTGTGTCCTGGGGTGGCGCCCTGGCGCAGCAGTTTGCCCACGACTACCCCGAGCGCTGCAAGAAGCTGGTACTGGCCGCCACGGCCGCCGGCGCGGTGATGGTGCCGGGCAAGCCCAAGGTGCTGTGGATGATGGCCAGCCCTCGGCGCTACATCCAGCCTTCGCATGTCATCCGCATCGCCCCGCTGATCTACGGCGGTGGCTTTCGCCGCGACCCAGACCTGGCCATGCGACACGCGGCCAAGGTGCGCTCCGGCGGCAAGCTGGGCTATTACTGGCAACTGTTCGCCGGGTTTGGCTGGACCAGCATTCACTGGCTGCACAAGATCCAGCAGCCCACCCTGGTACTGGCTGGCGATGACGACCCGTTGATCCCGCTGATCAACATGCGCCTGCTGGCCTGGCGGATTCCCAATGCCCAGCTACACATTATCGACGACGGCCATCTGTTTCTGATCACCCGGGCCGAGGCCGTCGCCCCGATCATCATGAAGTTCCTCCAGCAAGAGCGTCAGCGCGCGGTCATGCATCCGCGCCCGGCTTCGGGCGTGTAGGGGTGGGTTCGCCCGCGACGGGGCCAGCAGGCGCCAAGGGTCAAGACGAGGGAGTGTTGCCATGAAAGAAAAACCGGCCAAAGGAACGCCAACGCTTCCCGCCACCAGCATGAACGTGCAGAACGCCATCCTCGGCCTGCGCGGGCGCGACCTGATTTCCACGCTGCGCAGTGTCGGCCGTCATGGCTTGCGCAACCCGCTGCATACCGCCCGCCACCTGCTGGCCCTGAGCGGGCAGCTGGGCCGCGTGATGCTCGGCGACACCCCTTACCAGCCGAGCCCGCGAGATACCCGCTTCAGCGACCCGACCTGGAGCCAGAACCCGTTCTACCGACGCGGCCTGCAAGCCTACCTGGCCTGGCAAAAGCAGACCCGCCTGTGGATCGACGAAAGTCACCTGGACGACGATGACCGCGCCCGCGCGCAGTTTCTGTTCACCCTGATCAACGACGCCCTGGCGCCCAGCAATTCGCTGCTCAACCCACTGGCCGTGAAGGAGCTGCTCAACACCGGCGGGCAAAGCCTGGTGCGTGGCGTGGCGCACCTGCTCGACGACTTGCGCCATAACGATGGCTTGCCCCGCCAGGTGGACGAACGCGCCTTCGAGGTGGGTGGCAACGTCGCGGCAACCCCCGGCGCCGTGGTGTTTCGCAACGAACTGCTGGAGCTGATCCAGTACCAGCCGATGAGCGAGAAACAGCACGCCCGCCCACTGCTGGTGGTGCCGCCGCAGATCAACAAGTTCTATATCTTCGACCTCAGCTCGACCAACAGCTTTGTCCAGTACATGCTCAAGAACGGCCTGCAGGTGTTCATGGTCAGTTGGCGCAACCCCGACCCACGGCACCGCGAGTGGGGGCTGTCGAGCTACGTTCAGGCCCTGGAAGAGGCGCTCAACGCGTGCCGCAGCATCAGTGGCAACCGCGACCCCAACCTGATGGGCGCCTGCGCTGGCGGCCTGACCATGGCAGCGCTGCAAGGCCACCTGCAAGCCAAGCATCAGTTGCGCCGAGTGCGCAGCGCCACCTACCTGGTCAGCTTGCTGGACAGCAAGTTCGAGAGCCCCGCCAGCCTGTTCGCCGACGAGCAGACGATCGAGGCGGCCAAGCGCCGCTCGTACCAACGCGGCGTGCTGGACGGCGCCGAAGTGGCGCGGATCTTCGCCTGGATGCGGCCCAATGACTTGATCTGGAACTACTGGGTCAACAACTACCTGCTCGGCAAGACCCCGCCCGCCTTCGACATCCTCTACTGGAACGCCGACAGCACACGCCTGCCGGCGGCGCTGCATGGCGACCTGCTGGACTTCTTCAAGCACAACCCGCTGACCCACCCGGCAGGCCTTGAGGTGTGTGGCACGCCCATCGACCTTCAGCAGGTCGACCTCGACAGTTTCACCGTGGCCGGCAGCAACGACCACATCACCCCGTGGGATGCCGTGTACCGCTCAGCCATGCTGCTGGGCGGCGACCGACGCTTCGTGCTGGCCAACAGCGGGCATATCCAGAGCATCATCAACCCACCTGGCAACCCCAAGGCCTACTACCTGGCCAACCCCAAGCTGTCCAGCGACCCGCGTGCCTGGTTCCACGACGCGCAGCGCAGCGAAGGCAGCTGGTGGCCTTTGTGGCTGGAGTGGGTCACCCCGCGCTCCGGCCCGCTGAAAGCACCACGCACCACGCTTGGCAATGCCACCTATCCGCCGCTGGGCCCTGCGCCAGGCACCTATGTCCTGACCCGATGAGCACACCGCCCGGATGAAGACCCGCGACCGTATCCTTGAATGCGCCCTGCAGCTGTTCAACCAGCAAGGCGAACCGAATGTCTCGACCTTGGAGATCGCCAACGAACTGGGCATCAGCCCGGGCAACCTGTACTACCACTTCCATGGCAAGGAACCGGTGGTGCTGGGCCTGTTCGAGCGTTTCGAAGAAGCGCTGATGCCGCTGCTCGACCCACCGCTTGAAGTGCGCCTGGAGGCCGAGGACTACTGGTTGTTCCTGCACCTGATCGTCGAGCGCATGGCCCAGTACCGCTTCCTGTTCCAGGACCTGTCCAACCTGACCGGGCGCCTGCCGAAGCTGGCCCGCGGCATGCGCAGCTTGATCAACGCACTGAAGCGAACCCTTGCCGCGTTGCTGGCCAGCCTCAAGGGCCAGGGGCAAGTGGTGAGCGAAACCCAGGCGTTGGGGCAGTTGGTGGAGCAGATCACCCTGACACTGATGTTCTCGCTGGATTACCAGCGCGTGCTGGGGCGGGAGGGAGATGTGGGGATCGTGGTGTACCAGGTGATGATGCTGGTGGCGCCGCATCTGCAGGCCCAGGCCCGGGCGGCGGCGGAGCAGTTGGCGGTGCGGTATCTGGAGGGGTAGTCTGCTGGACTGGTGTGAGCAACTGTCTTGTGGTGCTTGTTCCGGCCTCATCGCTGGCAAGCCAGCTCCCACAGGTACGGCGCTAGCCTTGGAGGCTGCACAGTTCGGGTGGGAGCGGGGTTGCCCGCGAAAAAGGCGACGCGGTTAGATCAGGGTACCGGTGCCGGTCGCTGCCGACGGCGTGCTGCTGGCCGGTGCCGCGCTTGGCGCTGGGGCTGCAGCAGTTGCAGTAGCAGCCGGTGCCGCACTGGCCGCAGGTGCTGCCGGTTTGGCGGCTGCCGGTTTGGCCGGGGCCTTCTTCACTGCCGGTTTCTTCGCCGCTGCAGGTTTGGCCGCAACAGGCTTGGCAGCGGGTTTGGCCGCAGGCTTGGCAGCAGCGGTTTTCGCAGCAGGTTTTGCCGCAGGTTTTGCCGCAGCCGCTTTGGCCGCCGGCTTGGCTGCTGCGGTTTTCGCAGCAGGTTTGGCAGGCGCCTTGGCCAGTGGCTTGGCAGCAGCCTTGCTCGCAGCCGCCTTGGAGATCGGCGTGACCGAAGCACCGGTCAGTTTCTCGATCTGCTTGGTCAGGCTGTCCACTTGCTGGTGCAGCGCCTTGATCTCATTGCGGCTTGGTACGCCCAGGCGCGAGATGGCGCTGTTCAGGCGCTTGTCGAAGGCTTCTTCAAGCTCGCTCCACTTGCCCAGCGCGCGATCCTTCACGCCGGATACGCGCGACGTGGTCGACGCCTTGGCGCTATCAGCCACGTCTTCGGCGGTCTTCTTCGCCTGCTTCTCGGCCTTCTCGCCGTCCTTCACCAGCGTATCGAACAGCTTCGGGCCGTCCTGGTCGATCTTCGAATAGATCCCCAGGCCCGCCAGCCAGATCTTGCGGGAGTACTTCTCGATCCCGCCGACCCAGGAGCTGCTTTCTTTGTCGGAATTCTTTTTGCCAGCCATCCTGCTCTCCTTATGGTTTGTGCGCGACGCGCTCAAGCAGCTCGTGCAGCTGTTCAAGCTTGATGGACAACGCCTCAACGTCATGTTTAGACGGAATGCCAAGGCGATTCAAGGCGCGACCAACCCGTGCGTCGAAAGCTTTTTCGATCTTGTCGAGTTGAACTTCGACCTTGCCGCGTACGCGGCTGACTTCCTGGGTCGCTTCATCCAGCTGGTTATTGGCCGCATCGAGCTCTTTGTCGATGCGCTTCTTGCCACGTTTTTCAACGCCTTCGCCGGCTTTGACCAGCTCGTTGAAATACTCGGAACCTTCCTGACCGACGCGGGCATAGGCGCCGATACCTGCCAGCCAGATCTTGCGCGCATAACCGCGCACTTCGCCCAGGGTGCCTGGAGCGTCGTCCTTTTTCTTCACATTCACTTTGGCCATGCTCTGTACCTCATGCTCATGAGTGGAGAGGAACTGCCCATGGAGGTTGGGCTTGAGCATAAGGTAGGGAAGAAAATTAGAAACCTCACCCTAAGCTCACGCGGCATAGGGGGCCAAACATGTACCGCCGCCACCGCAGGCATCGGCGCTAGCGTGCGAGCATTCCCGCCACCAGAGCTCACACCTCATGCCTGCGTCCCCGCCGCTGCAACCCACCACGTTCAAGCAACGGGTAGCCAGCCAATTCGCCCAACGCCCCACGCTGCGCGAAGTGGTTGCCAAGGCCGGCTTGACCATCCTGGCCAATCGCTACCCCTGGATCACCCGCAACCACCCTCAGTTGCAGTCCCTCGAGCCCTTCACGCTCATCCACGGCGCAGGCAAGCAACCGGCACAGGCCTCCCTGGTAAACACGCTGCTCGACCATTTTCTGACGGGCAAAGGCATGGCCCTCACGCACACAGACGTGCTCAGCATTGCGCCGCCCCTGCCCTTTCTGCCGCAGGCGGCAGGTGTCGGCCCGAACGCCCAGCCCGAAGTCAGCCTGAACATGGACAACCTCAACCGCGACTTCGATGAACTGCTGGCGGCCCTGACCGAAGCCTTTCAGCAGGCGCAGATTGGTTTCTGGGCTGCAAGCGATGCCACATCGGGCCTGTCCCATGTGCACAGGTTGGCGCAGACCTTGAAAGCCGCCCTGCTGCATGGGGTGGAGCGGCAGGGCTTGTCCGAACCGGCGAAAACCGTGCTGTATGGCGTGATCAACGGCACGGTCAGCGCGCTGTCGATCAACCGGCTGCAGGTCACCCTCGATGAGCACGCACCCCAGGCCTTGCCCGACCTGTTGATCATCGCTGAGCCCAGGCGGGTGCTGTGGTGCAAACCTTCAGGCGCGGTACGCAGCTACGTTGACCTTGCGGCCTTCGCCGACGCCCTTCGCGACGCACTGGCGCAGCAGTATCAATTCGACACGCTGCGCTGGGCACAGCAACCACTGGACGAAGACCCTTTCGCCTTCCAGTCCACTGAAATACTCAATGGCACCCTCGACAGGGTCGGCCGCCTGCGGTTGTCCACGCTCACCGGCGTTCACGCGCTTGAGGAGGCCTTCAGCACCTTGAGCGACCCTTCGTCCCATTTCCTGGACCTGCCCCTGCCAAGCACCGAGCAGCCACTGCTGAACCTGCCCACCTGGCTGAACCAAGCAGACAGCACCGGCCAGCTGCTGTACGCCGAAGCCCTGCTTGAGCTCGCCGCCAGCCAGGCCCACGCCCAGGGCAGGACGTCGTTCGACACGATAGAAACCCTGGGCCGCTATGCCGCTCGCCGGCTGCGCGAACAGATGCGCGCGGACTTCCCAGCCGAAACACCGCAAGACCCCGACCAGCTGCTCGTGCAGATCTCGGTGGTGGTACCGCTGTCGTCGTCCGGCCCCGCGCAATTGAACTACCTGAAAAGCATGACCCTGACTGAACTGGCCATTGCACGCCTGCACACGGGTAGCGACGAAGTGGCGTCCGGCCTGCTCGACACCCACGCACGGCCTCTGGGCAGCTGGCTGAACCTGGATTACGTCAACCGCTTGATCTCGACCGTGGATGTCGGCGGGCATTACCCCGCTTATGTCGCCCACCAACTGCAGGATGCCACGCTCAAGGCCAGCCGCCTCCAGCGCCATGCCACGGAATGGCGCAGCACCCTGCAGTTCGCCGCGCTCAGGGCCAGGATCGAAGCCAAGCTCAGCGCACAGGCCTGCCAGGCAATCGTCGATTTCTGCCGTGCCAATCAGGCGTCACCTGATGCGCTCAGCATTGCGCCGCTGGCGTTTCTGCCTGCACCGGGTGCCTCCGAAGGCAACACGGTGCACGGCATGTTCCTGATCAAGGTAAAGGCCAACCAGCGCTGGGTCCTGTATCGCCCCCTGTTCGCGGATGACGCCGTGGCGGAGTTTGCCAGCCTGGACAGGCTGATGGCGCAGATACGGGCTGATCAGGCGTTGCAGCAACAGCTGCTGGCCTGGATGGATGAGGATGCAGAAAGCATCTACCAGCACGGCGGATTCGAACGTCCGCACCTGCATAGCCGCCTGTCGGCCCTGGCGCACTTGATTGGCACGCAGTCGGCGTTGGTGGACACCCTGGTGGAACGCCTCAGGGTCCCTGTTACAGCCGTTCACGCCCCTTGGCTCGAAGATCTGGACAACCACCTCTACAACGCACGCATCCAGACAATGCTACTGCTGGCCTCCCGGCAGAGCCGCTCGAATGCGCAACAGCGCTGGGCCTTGATCGTGCAGTGCGGCTGGGTCGTGTTCAACACGGTCACGCCCCTGCTGCGTGGCCCTGCGGCCATGCTGGCCTGGCTGGTCGCCGCCGTGGCAACGCTCAAGGATGACCTGCCCGCCCTGTCCGATGGCAGCGCGGAAGAACAAGCCTTGGCAGCGGCAGATGTGCTGGCCAACCTGGCCCTGTTGCTGATGCAGGGCCCCACCGCCCCAACGCATGCGGGCGTCAGCTCGGCAGCGGTGGATGCCATGGCCCTGGAAGGCCCCGCGCGCAGAGCACCCTCCACGCCGGTAACCGTTGAGCCACCCAAGACAGCGGACTGGGTCGAACCCCATCAGGCGCAACGTCCCGGCCACGTCAGTATGAGCCGTTGGCACAACAGCCAGCGGGTGGGCAATTTGCCCTCCCACGCCCGCCAGCGCCTGGGTGAACTGCGCGCAGGCGTTTCCCTGCAAGGCCATGCCGCTGAAACACAAGGCCGCCTACGCGGGTTGTACAAGGTGCAAGAGCGGCTCTACGTGAACCTGCAGGACGTGGCCTACGAGGTGCAGGAAACCTGGGGCGGAATCCAGGTCATCGGCCCGGACACCAGCCAGGGCGAATGGCACACACGTTGGGGCGGCGCGCCCGACGGCTACTACATTGTCGGGCGCGAACGCAGCAAAGGCCCTTGGCTGCGGCGCTGGAATGACGAATGGGTCCTGGACCTGCACTTGGCCGGCGGCATGCCTAAAACCCGAGAAGCCGTGACCGCGCAGAATCGCCAGCACTACGATGCGCTGCAAGCGACCGGTCAAGCCAACCAGGACAAACTGACCCAGCTCGAACCCTTGATGGAGCGCAACCGCATCGAGCTTGAAGCCTTTGACGACGAGGCGGCCGCGTTCAGCCTGGCGTTCAATGCGTTGCCCAAACCCGACGTCAAGGCACTTCCACCGGCGCTCCGAGTGCAGCGCCAGGCAGTGCTGGAAATGCGCAGGCAGCACCTACCGCAGATCGCCGCGGGGTCGCTGTACCTGGAGAAGCAGGCCAGCTTGCTGCATGCCAACGCCGACCTCTACCGGCAGATGCTCGAGCCTCGCTACCTGAAGTACGACCGTTCGGGCGCCACTGCACGCCGGTTCAGCAACTGGACAGAAGCCGCCATCGACAATGACATGCTGCTGGTGCGGCGCCTGCTCGAACTGGTCGACCACGAACACTTGCAGGAGCAATCCGTGGGCTTGCGTGGGGTGCCAGACAGTGATGAGCAGAGGGGCCGACACGCTGTATTTCGCGAATCGACCCGAGACGCACTGAAGGTCAGCCGCCGCCTGCTCGTGGTCAGCGAGCGGCTGGATAAAACGCTTTCCGACGTGCTCAGCGATACCCGGGTCGCCTACCCGGACAAGAAAGCCAAGATCGAACGCGCCATCAAGCTGCGCCCTTACTCGTCGTTGATCGTCCGCGCACAGATTGTCAGCGACCTGGCTTACCTGACACTGGACAAGCCCCTGCTCACTGCCGAAGCGGCCATTGACCTGCTGCCTTTGCAAAACAGCCTGAGCGACACGGACCTGTCAGCAGCGCTGTGGAACCACGATGGCGTTGCCTCTGCCAACCTGCCTGCCGACCAACACGCGGAGGTGCTGGGCAACGCCCTGCGCGTTTACCGGGCCGTCATCGGCAGGGCCCGGTACATGCAATCGTTCACCGCACCTGCCGTGGACACCACGATGCTGCAGGCCTACATCGAGGCGATGACGGGCCTGGAGCGCCTGGCAGAAACCGACTTGAGCACCGCCTTGATGAATGCCGAACAGGGCACATCGCCCCCTGCGCGACAGCTGACCCACCGCGTCAGGGCGGGCAAACGCACCTTGATCCGAACCTCCCGGGGGCGCTCGGTGCTGGTCGAGCGGGACCTGCAAGGCGATCATGCCGTTCAGCGCAACCCCGCCAACGAGCAACCAGAGGGCGCCTACGAGCGGCGCAATGGCCAATGGTTCGAAGTCCCAGGCGATGACCGCCCCGCCGCGCAAGACACCGCACAGCTGCGCAGTCGCGCGCAACACCTGCTGGCGCACGTGAATGACCGGGTCGCGCTGGCAGCGCGCTACGCGAACGAGCCGAACAGCCTGGCCGACCTCATGGACTGGCAGATCGAGGACATGCGCCAGGTCGAGCAGCACGTGAGCGCCGCCGATGACCGGGCGTCCGAAGGCCTGGCTAGCCAACTACGCGATGCCATCACCTCGCTGAACAGCGAGAAACGCCGACTGCTCACCGACGCCTATCTCAACACCCGTCACCCGGACAGCAGTGCGTTACGTTACCTGTATCAGCAACAGCGGATCGAGATCGCCCTGAGCACATCGCGTAAGCCGCTGCGCACTGCCAACGACTACCTGGACGTCTACCAGATCAAGGACGTGCAGGAGCCCAATGCGGTGCTGTGGGAGGCTCACTTCCACTACCGCAGCGCCGACGCGGCGCCCCGCGCCTTCGTCAAAGGCCACCTGAAGCACTGGGAGCCGCGCCCCACGCGTGCCAGCAGGGCCGAAAAGGCGCGCGAGGTCAGCCTTGAGCACGCCCATACAGCGGCTGAACGGATCGACATCTACCGCGGCGACCTGCGCCTGGACCAGATAGAAGGCATCATCCCGTTTCCGGCCCACTGACGGGCCGGTCAACGGCACGGCCCTGGTGTCAGGCCAGGGCCTTGTCCAGCGCCCGCTCGATCTCGCTCTTGATGCTAGCGCCCATGATCGACAGCATCATGCCGAGCTTAAGCTCGACGCGGATGGTGTCTTCGCCAATCTGCACGCTGCCGTTGGCGCCGCTGCGCGCGACGTCGACGCGGTCGCCGTTCCAGGTGGCCTTGAGGTCATATTCGCGGCTGAGTTTTTCTACCAGCGCCTCGGCCTTGGCGCGGGCAGCCTCGCGGCCGAGGGAATGTTTGCGTTCGACGCTGATCTGGGTCATGCGGGTGATCCTGGGTATGAAGACATAATCCGCATTATGCCCGCCCCTGCCCCCTGGCACACCCCGCCAAGACAAATCCGCCCGTTCGCCCTAGAATGGCGGTAATTTTTTCCGGTGAAGCGATATGAACGACCAGCGCAAAGGCGAACACGCCGAACCCACCACCCATTTTGGCTACCAGGACGTCCCGGAGAGCCAAAAGGCGAAGAAAGTCGCCGAGGTGTTCCACTCCGTGGCCGCCAAGTACGACCTGATGAACGACGTGCTTTCCGGCGGCATGCACCGCCTGTGGAAGCGCTTCACCATCGAGCTGTCAGGCGTGCGCAGCGGCAACCGCGTGCTGGACATCGCCGGCGGTACCGGTGACCTGGCCGCCAAGTTCTCGCGCCTTGTAGGCCCGACCGGGCAAGTAGTGCTCGCCGACATCAACGATTCGATGCTCAAGGTCGGCCGTGACCGCCTGCTCGACCGTGGTGTGGCCGGCAACATCGAGTTCGTCCAGGCCGACGCCGAGAAGCTGCCGTTCCCGGACAACCACTTCGACTGCGTGACCATCGCCTTCGGCCTGCGCAACGTCACCCACAAAGACGAAGCCATTCGCTCGATGCTGCGCGTGCTCAAGCCCGGTGGCCGCCTGTTGATCCTGGAATTCTCCAAGCCGACCAACAAGCTGATGTCCAAGGCCTATGACGCCTACTCGTTCGCCTTCATGCCACTGGCCGGCAAGCTGATCACCAACGACTCGGAAAGCTACCGCTACCTGGCCGAATCGATCCGCATGCACCCCGACCAGGAAACCCTCAAGGCCATGATGGTCGACGCCGGCTTCGACCGCGTCACCTACCACAACATGACCAGCGGTATCGTCGCCGTGCACCGGGGAATCAAGCCCTGATGCTGCTGGCCGGGCTGCTCGCCAGCGTCGAACATGGCCTGAACCGCGTCCTGCGCATGGACAGCACGGCGCTGCCGCGGCTGGCCGCGCTCGAAGGCAAGGTCATCGAGATCGATTGCCGTCAGCCGGCCCTGCAGGTGTTCATCCTGCCCGATGAAGACGGCCTGATGCTGGCCGCGCATTGGGAGGGCGAAGTCGACTGCAGCTTGCGCGCCCCTGCTGGCAGCCTGGCGCAACTGGCGCTGGCCAAGGACAAGACCGCCGTGCTGCACAGCCCGCAGGTCGAACTGCATGGCGACAGTGCAGTGTTGCTCGACCTGTTCGGCGTGTTGCAAGACCTCGAACTGGACTGGGAGCACGAGCTGCAGCGCTGGCTCGGCCCGGTGGCCACTGCATTGCTGGCCGGCCACCTCCGCCTGCGCGCGCGCTGGACCCGCCAGGGCCTGACACGTTTCAGCCAGAACCTCTCCGAGTACCTGGCCGAAGAGTCGCGCACCCTGGTGGGCAAACGCGAAGCCGAAGCCGCCTTCAGCGAGCTCGACGCCCTGAAGGTCGATATAGAACGCCTCGAGGCGCGCCTGCAGCGCCTCTCCCGATCCCTTGATACCAGCGATAACGCATGAAGCTGCTCGCCGTCCGCCGTCTCTTTCGCATCCAGCGTGTGGTGATCCGCTACCGTCTCGATGACCTGTTGTTCGACCTGCCCCTGCCCTGGTGGCTGATGAGCCTGCGCCTGCTGATGCCTTGGCGCTGGCTGCCGCGCAAGCCCTCCGCGCTCAGCCGCGGTGCGCGCCTGCGCCTGGCGCTGCAGGACCTGGGGCCGATTTTCATCAAGTTCGGCCAGCTGTTGTCCACCCGCCGCGACCTGCTGCCCACCGACATCGCCGACGAACTGATGGGGCTGCAAGACCGCGTGCCGCCGTTCGACCCGAAACAGGCCGTGGCGTTGATCGAAGAACAGCTCGGCGCCAAGGTTGGCGAGGTCTTCAGCCGTTTCGACGTCGAACCACTGGCCTCGGCCTCGGTGGCCCAGGTACACGCCGCCCGCCTGAAAAGCGGCGAAGAAGTCGTGGTCAAGGTGGTCCGCCCGGGCCTCAAGCCGGTGATCGCTCAAGACCTGGCCTGGTTGTTCCTGATCGCCAAGGGCGCCGAGCGGGTCTCTGCCGACGCCCGCCGCCTGCACCCGGTGGAGGTGGTCAACGATTACGAAAAGACCATCTACGACGAACTCGACCTGCTTCGCGAGGCGGCCAACGCCAGCCAGCTGCGGCGCAACTTCGAAGGCTCCGAGCTGATGTACGTGCCCCAGGTGTACTGGGACCTGTGCCGGCCCAAGGTGCTGGTGATGGAGCGCATCTACGGCGTGCCGGTTACTGACATGGCGACCCTGGCCGACCAGCGCACCGACATGAAGCTGCTGGCCGAACGGGGTGTGGAGGTGTTCTTCACCCAGGTGTTCCGCGACAGCTTCTTCCATGCCGACATGCACCCCGGCAACATCTTCGTCAGCACGGTCAAGCCGTGGAGCCCGCAGTACATTGCCATCGACTGCGGCATCGTCGGCAGCCTCACGTCGGAAGACCAGGATTACCTGGCGCGCAACCTGTTTGCCTTCTTCAAGCGTGACTACCGCCGCGTTGCTCAACTGCACATCGATTCGGGTTGGGTGCCGGCGCACACCAAGGTCAACGAATTCGAGGCGGCGATCCGCACCGTGTGCGAGCCGATCTTCGAAAAGCCGCTCAAAGACATCTCCTTTGGCCAGGTGCTAATGCGCCTGTTCCAGACTGCCCGACGCTTCAACATGGAAGTCCAGCCTCAACTGGTGCTGCTGCAGAAGACCTTGCTCAACATCGAAGGCCTGGGCCGTCAGCTCTACCCGGACCTGGACCTGTGGAGCACCGCCAAGCCGTTCCTGGAACGCTGGATGCGCGAGCGCTACAGCCCCAAGGCCATGGTCGGCAACCTGTACAGCCAGGCCGAGCAGCTGCCGCACCTGGCCGGCATGACCCGCGACCTGCTTGAACGCCTGTCGCAACCGCACTTGCACGACCCGCAGCTGCCGGAGCGCCGCCGCCAGGGCGACCGCTGGGCGCTGCGCCTGCTGGGCGCCGGCTTGCTCGGGGGTGGCGCGGTGCTGGCCGCCGGCGCCGCCGAGGCCGCCAGCCTGGCCGCCCCAGCCGCTTGGCCAGCCTGGCTGATGCTGGCCGCCGGCCTTTACCTGATCGTGCGCCAATAGCCAGCCGGCCCGCTGGCTGGCACACTAGCGCAAAGGGCCCGGCACAGGAGCGGGCCCGTTTTGGAGTGGACGATGAAAGACTGGCTGGACGAGATCAAGTGGAACAGCGATGGCCTGGTACCGGCCATTGCCCAGGACCACAAGACCGGACGCGTGCTGATGATGGCCTGGATGAACCGCGAGTCCCTGGCCCTGACCGCCGCCGAGCAACGCGCCATTTACTGGTCGCGCTCGCGTGGCAAGCTGTGGCGCAAGGGCGAGGAATCCGGCCATGTGCAAAAACTGCACGAAATGCGCCTGGACTGTGATGCCGACGTGATCATCCTGATGGTCGAGCAACTGGGCCATATCGCCTGCCATACCGGCCGCGAAAGCTGCTTCTACCGCGTCTTCGAAGACGGCCAGTGGAAAACCGTCGACCCGGTCCTGAAGGACCCGGACGCCATCTATAGCGCAGGACACTGACATGAGCGACACCCTCAACCGCCTGGCCGAAGTGCTGGAACAACGCAAGCACGCGGCACCCGACAGCTCCTACGTGGCAAGCCTGCATCACAAGGGCTTGAACAAGATCCTCGAAAAGCTCGGCGAAGAGTCCATCGAAACGATCATCGCCGCCAAGGACGCCGCTGTCAGCAAGGATTACAGCGATGTCATCTATGAAACCGCCGACCTGTGGTTTCATAGCTTGGTCATGCTCAGCGCGTTGGGGCAACACCCACAGGCCGTGCTCGATGAACTGGAGCGCCGTTTCGGGCTTTCCGGGCATGACGAGAAGGCTGCGCGTCAACCTTCCGCCTGACTGTATAGAATTTTAGGAGAGCAACATGGGTATCTTTGACTGGAAACATTGGATTGTCCTGCTGGTCGTCGTCGTTTTGGTGTTCGGCACCAAGAAGCTGAAAAACTTCGGCAGCGACCTTGGCGAGTCGATCAAAGGCTTCCGCAAGGCCATGAACGACGAAGAAAACAAGCCGGCCGAGCAGACCCCGCCGCCTGCCCAGCCCGTGCCACCGGTGCAGAACAACACTGCACAACAGCCCCAGGGCCACACCATCGAAGGCCAGGCCCAGCCGGTCCAAGAGCCGCAGCGGAAAGACTGACCCATGTTCGGCATCAGTTTCAGTGAGTTGCTGCTGGTAGGCCTCGTCGCCTTGCTGGTGCTCGGCCCCGAGCGCTTGCCCGGCGCCGCGCGCACGGCAGGGCTGTGGATCGGCCGCCTCAAGCGCAGCTTCAACAGCATCAAGATGGAAGTCGAGCGCGAGATCGGCGCTGACGATATCCGTCGCCAGCTGCACAACGAGCACATCCTGCAGATGGAAGAGCAAGCCCGGCGCATCCTCAACCCCCAGACGCCACCGGTGCAGCCCCCTGTCACCACGGCCACGGTGCAGCCGCCCGCTGGGCTCGAAGCCACGCCAGACGCCACGCCGGCCGCCCCGACAGCGCCAGCCGCCCCCTCTGAACCGCCACAACCGCCGCGAGCCCCATGAGCGAAAATCCGGAACACGACCAGCCCATGCCGCTGGTCTCGCACCTGACCGAACTGCGCACCCGCCTGTTGCGCTGTGTCGCCGTCATCTTCCTGATCTTTGCCGGGTTGTTCTCCTTCGCCCAGCAGATCTACACCTTGGTGTCCGCGCCGCTGCGCGACCACCTGCCGGCCAATGCAACGATGATCGCCACCGACGTGGCCTCGCCGTTCCTCACGCCGTTCAAGCTGACCATGATCGTTTCGCTGTTCCTGGCGATCCCGTTCATCCTGCAGCAGATCTGGGGCTTTATCGCACCTGGGCTGTATCGCCACGAAAAACGCATCGCCATACCGCTGCTGGTGTCGAGCATCTTCCTGTTCTACGCCGGCATGGCCTTCGCCTATTTCCTGGTGTTCCCGCTGATATTCGGCTTCTTCGCCAGCGCCACACCCGAGGGCGTGTCGATGATGACCGACATCGCCAGCTACCTCGACTTCGTCATGACCCTATTCTTCGCCTTTGGCGTCGCCTTCGAGATCCCGGTGGCCGTGGTGCTGCTGGTGTGGATCGGCGTGGTCGACGTGAAATACCTGAAGAAGGTCCGTCCCTACGTGATCATCGGCTGCTTCGTGGTCGGCATGGTCCTGACCCCGCCAGACATCTTCTCGCAGACCCTGCTGGCCGTGCCCATGTGGCTGTTGTTCGAGGTCGGCGTGCTGTGTGGCAGCCTGATCCGCAAGCGCGGCGCGCACGATGAAGCGGCCAACGATCACAACGACCAGCCACCAGCGACGCAGCCGTGAACCTGCTGCTACTTGAAGAAGCCGATTTCATCGCGGCCGACCGCGTGGTGCTGGCCGACCGGCGTTTCACCCACATGCAGGAGATCCACAAGGTCGCGGTGGGCGATAGCCTGCGCGTCGGCCAGGTCAACGGCTTGATGGGCCGCGCCACCGTGGTGCGCCTGGAAGGCCATGAGGCAGAACTGCACGTCGGCTTCGACCAGCCACCGCCCGCCAAGCTGCCGCTGACCCTGGTGCTGGCCGTGCCGCGGCCAAAAATGCTGCGCCGGCTGTTCCAGACCATCGCCACACTGGGTGTACCGCGCCTGATCCTGGTGAACAGCTACAAGGTCGAGAAGAGCTTCTGGCAAACGCCATTTCTGAACCCCGACAGCATTCGTGAAAACCTCATCCTGGGCCTGGAGCAGGCACGCGACACGGTGCTGCCCGAGGTGATCATCGAGAAGCGCTTCAAGCCTTTCGTCGAAGACCGCCTGCCCGCCATTGCCGAAGGCACGCTGGGCCTGGTGGGCCACCCGGGCCCCTACCCCGCCTGCCCGCGCGCCGTCGATCAAACGGTTACCCTGGCCATTGGCCCCGAAGGCGGCTGGATCCCCTACGAAGTCGAGCTGCTGGGCAAGGCTGGCCTTGCCCCGGTGCAACTGGGCGAGCGCATTTTGCGCGTGGAGACTGCCGTCACCGCGCTGCTGTCGCGCATTTTCTGACGCATCAGTCAGTCTTTTCCCCCCATCAAGTTTCTCTCTCCCAGGCCGATGCCTTGGCAACACAATAATTATCCGTGCTGCCAAGTTACCGGAGAGTCGAACATGTACCGATGGTTAGCCCACTCGCTGGGGAACGTAAGCGTCAATCGCAAGCTAGGGCTGGGCTTTGGCCTGGTATTGCTCCTGACCCTGGCCATTACCCTGACCGGCTGGCACGGCCTGGACAGCGTCATCGACCGCGGTGACAAGCTGGGCAATATTTCGGTGATCCAGCAGTACACCCAGGAACTGCGCATCGCGCGCCAGCATTACCAGCGCAACCGGGATGACGCCGCTGTCGCCGAGCTGGAAAAGGCCCTGGCCAACCTCGATCACCAGGTGACGTTGATGCTGGGCCAGATCGACCACCCTGCCGACCGTCAGCACCTCGAACAACAACGCGAGGCGGTGCGCATTTACCAACAAGCGTTCAACGACCTGAAGCAGGCCGGCCAGCGCCGCGAGGCCAGCCGTAGTGTGCTCGGCGACAGTGCCGACAAGGCCGTCGAGCTGGTCGGCCGCGTGCAGCAGGGCCTGCTGAGAGGGGGCGACATCGCGCAGTACCAGCATGCGGTCGAGGTGAGCGCACTGCTGCAACAGGCGCGCTTCCAGGTCCGCGGTTACACCTACAGCGGCAACGCCGAGTTTCAGCAGACCGCACTGAAGGCCATCGACGCAGCCCTGGCCGAACTCAAGGCACTGCCCGCCAAGGTGCCCGCAGAGCATGCCGCCAGCCTCGACGACGCCGCTACCGCCATGGCCGGCTACCGTGATGCGGTCAACCAGTTCAGCAACGCGCAGACGGCCAGCGAGCAAGCGCTGCAACACATGGCTGACCAAGGCACGGTGTTGCTGCAAGCCAGCCAGGCGATGACCACGTCGCAAACTGCAGTGCGCGACGCTGGCGCTACCCAGGCCAAAACCCTGCTCGCCGCCGCCACCGCCTTGGCCTTGGCCCTGGGCCTGCTGGCGGCCTGGGCGATCACCCGGCAGATCATCATCCCGCTGCGCCAGACCCTGAGTGCTGCCGAGCGCGTGGCCAATGGCGACCTGAGCCAAGACCTGCAGGTGCAGCGCCGCGACGAGCTGGGCCAGCTGCAGGCCAGCATGCAGCGCATGACCCAAGGCTTGCGCGAACTGATCGGCGGCATCGGCGACGGCGTCACACAGATCGCCAGCGCTGCCGAAGAGCTGTCGGCGGTCACCGAGCAGACCAGCGCTGGGGTGAACAACCAGAAGGTCGAAACCGACCAGGTGGCGACGGCCATGAACCAAATGACCGCCACCGTGCACGAGGTGGCGCGTAGCGCCGAGCAGGCCTCGGAAGCGGCCCTGATGGCCGACCAGCAGGCCCGCGAGGGCGACCGGGTGGTAGGTGAAGCGGTGGCGCAGATCGAACGCCTGGCCTGCGAAGTGGCCAACTCCAGCGAAGCGATGAACCAGCTCAAGGCCGAGAGCGACAAGATCGGCAGCGTCCTCGATGTGATCAAGTCGGTGGCCCAGCAGACCAACTTACTGGCCCTTAACGCGGCAATCGAAGCGGCACGCGCAGGTGAAGCCGGGCGGGGCTTTGCCGTGGTGGCCGACGAAGTGCGCAGCCTGGCCCAGCGCACGCAACAATCGACCGAAGAAATCGAAGAGTTGATTGCCGGCCTGCAAAGCGGCACCCAGCGCGTGGCCAGCGTGATGGACAATAGCCGCCAGCTGACCGACAGCAGCGTCGAACTGACCCGCCGCGCGGGCGGCTCGCTGGAGACCATCACCCGGACGGTGTCGTCGATCCAGGCAATGAACCAGCAAATTGCCACGGCGGCAGAGGAACAGACGGCCGTGGCCGAGGAGATCAACCGCAGCGTGATGAATGTGCGGGACATCTCTGACCAGACGTCGGCGGCCAGTGAAGAGACGGCCAGTTCCAGTGTCGAGTTGGCGCGGTTGGGTACGCACCTGCAAGGGCTGGTGGGACGCTTCCAGCTCTGATCAGCGGTTTTCGGCGCGTGTGCCGGCCTCTTCGCGGGTGAACCCGCTCCCACAGGTACAGCGCTACCCTCAAAGCCAGCGCAAAGCCTGTGGGAGCGGGTTTACCCGCGAAGAGGCCGGTACAGGCAGAGCCTTCCTACCAGTTACAGCGAAATTTCCTACCTGATTT
Organism: Pseudomonas sp. B21-031; assembly: GCF_024748985.1. Taxonomy (NCBI): domain Bacteria; kingdom Pseudomonadati; phylum Pseudomonadota; class Gammaproteobacteria; order Pseudomonadales; family Pseudomonadaceae; genus Pseudomonas; species Pseudomonas sp. B21-031. The sequence continues at coordinate 5,530,821 of NZ_CP087181.1, forward strand.
TCAGGTCAAGTCCTACGCCTCCGCTGCCGATGGGCAGGAGTGTCATGCCGGCATTGTGCCTGCACGACCTCTCTCAAATGGACGGAGAATCACCATGCTCGGTTACCTTAACCGCAGGCTCGGCAACATCGGTGTCGGCGCCAAGCTCGCCCTCGGCTTCGCCGTGGTCTTGCTGCTTACCCTGGCCACCACCCTCAGCGGTTGGCGCGCGCTGGATGGCGCCATCAGCCGTTCGGAACAACTCAGCGAAATCGGCCTGATCAACGACCTGGTCAAAGACCTTCGCGCAGAGCGCATCACCTACCGCGTGCTCAGTGATGACGCCAGCAAGTCGCGTATCGTGCGCATCCTTGATCAGCTGGAAGGCATGCTGACTACCCTGCAGCAGCGCAGCAACGTCGATGATTCACGCCAGATGCTCACCCAGAAACTGCAGCTGCTGCAGCGTGTGCGCGACGACTTCACTGAACTGCAACGCCTGGTCGGCCAACGCCAAGCGCGGCGCGACGCGATGCAGGCACAGGAACAGAAACTCAACGACGTCATTGATGAGCTGCAGACCCAGGCCCTGCTGAAGATGCCCGACGATAGCCGGCAAAGCGGCATACTGGGCCTGATGGACACCCTTAGCCGTCACGTCGACGTTGCCAACCAGCAGAGCCTGGTGCCGGCCTATACCTTCTCGCCCGTCGAAGACTTCGCCAAGGTCGGTGATGCCGCCCTGAATGCCGCCGACACCAGCCTGGGGCAGTTACTCAAGGACCTTGCGCCCTTGGGCCTGTCGCGCACATTGACCGAACAACCCGGCACCGAACTGGCCAACTACCGCGCCAGCCTGGACCAGTACCGCAGCGTCGCTATACGGGTCGAGCAGTTGCAAGGCAACATGGAAAAGATGGGCGATGAGCTCAGCGCCGTCAGCGTGGAACTGGGCGAGCGCAAAGTCGAACAACGCGACAGCGAGGCCCTGGCCGCCCGCTCGTTGCTGACCAGCGTGGCCGTACTGGCGCTGCTGGTCGGCGTGCTCGCCGCCTGGCTGATCACCTTGCAGATCACCCAACCGCTGCGCCAGACGCTGACCTTGGCCGCCCGTATCGCCAAGGGCGACCTGAGCCAGGTCGAGCCGGTACTGCGCCGCGACGAGATGGGCCAGTTGCAGTCCAGCATGCGCGACATGACCTTGAGCCTGCGCGAGCTGATCGGCGGCATCGACCAGGGCGTCGGCCACCTGTCGCAGGCGGCCTCACAGCTGGCGGCCAGCAGCGAAGACACCAAGCTGCGCATCAGCCAGCAACGCGAAGAAACCGACCAGGTGGCCACCGCCATGAACCAGATGAGCGCGACCGTGCAGGAAGTCGCGCAAAATGCCGAGCAGGCCTCCATGGCCGCGACCAACGCCGACCAGCAGGCGCAGATGGGCGATCAGGTGGTGGCCGAAGCCATCGGCCGCATCGAGCAACTGGCCGGGCAGATGGACCATTGCCTGGCGGCCATGCAGCACCTGGCGGGCGAGAGCCAACGGATTGGCAGCATCCTAGACGTGATCAAATCGGTGTCCGAACAGACCAACCTGCTTGCCTTGAACGCGGCGATCGAAGCGGCAAGGGCCGGTGAAGCCGGGCGTGGCTTTGCCGTGGTGGCCGATGAGGTGCGGGGTTTGGCCCAGCGCACCTCTACGGCAACCGAAGAGATTGGGCAGCTGATCGACAGCCTGCACAACGGTACTGACGAAGTGAACCGTTTACTGGACAGCAGCAAAAGCCTGACCGAGCAGAGCGTGGAGCTGAGCCGCAAGGCCGGGCATGCGCTGGGGCAGATCACCGACACGGTGTCGAGTATCCAGGGCATGAACCAGCAGATCGCCACGGCCAGTGAAGAACAGAGCGTGGTGGCCGAGCAGATCAACCGCAGTGTGCTGAATGTGCGCGATGTGTCGGACCAGACCAGCGCGGCCAGTGAACAGACAGCGGCTTCGAGCGGGGAGCTGGAGCAGTTGGGGCGGCAGTTGCGGGGGATGGTAGGGCGGTTCAGCCTTTAAAACTGCTTGTGTTCATGCGCCTCCCTGTAGGAGCAGCCTTGTGCTGCGAAGAGGCCGGTAGACTACCCGTGATCTTCGCAGCGCTTACCGGCCTCTTCGCAGCACAAGGCTGCTCCTACAGGGCGGTCGTTACAGCACCTGACGCAGAAACGCCTGCGCCCGCGGGTCCTTCGGTGCATCGAAGAACTGCGCCGGCGAGGCATCTTCCAGCAACTTGCCATGGTCGAAGAACAGCACCCGGTCCGCCACTTCGCGGGCAAAGCCCATTTCGTGGGTGACGCAGACCATGGTCATGCCTTCCTGGGCCAGGGTCTTCATCACGTCCAGCACTTCACCGACCATTTCCGGGTCGAGCGCCGAGGTAGGCTCGTCGAACAGCATCACCTTCGGCTCCATCGCCAAGGCGCGGGCGATCGCCACCCGCTGCTGCTGGCCGCCAGAGAGGCGCGACGGGTACTCGTTGGCTTTCTGCGAAATACCTACTTTTTCCAGCAGCGCACGGGCCTTGGCCTCGCGCTCGGCCTTGCCGCGCTTGCGCACGACTTTTTGCGCCAAGCACAGGTTTTCCAGCACGGTCATGTGCGGGAACAGGTTGAAATGCTGGAACACCATGCCGACTTCGCGGCGGTAGGCGTTGATGTCGGTCTTCGGGTCGGCCAGTTGCAAGCCGTCGATGGCGACAACGCCTTCGTCGAAATGCTCCAGGCCGTTGAGGCAGCGCAGGAAGGTCGACTTGCCCGACCCCGAGGGGCCAAGCACCACCACCACTTCGGCCTTGGCCACGCGCGTGGTGACGTTGTCCACCGCACGCACGACGTGGCCGCGGGTGTCGAAGACTTTTACCAGATCACGGACTTCAATCACTTTGCGCAAGCCTCCGCTCGAGCCGGCTGGCCAAATGCGACAGCGGCAGGTTGATCAGCAGGTACAGGCCTGCCACGCAGAACCAGATCTCGAACGTCGAGAACGAGGTGGTGATGGCCTCGCGGCCACTCTTGGTCAGTTCGGTGATGGCGATCACCGACACCAGCGAGGTGTCCTTGACCAGGCTGATGAACTGGCCGGCCAAGGGCGGCAGCACACGCTTGAAGGCCTGGGGCAGGATCACGTGGCGCATCGACTGGCTGGCGTTCAAGCCCAGCGAGCGGGCCGCCTCGTTCTGGCCGCGGGCAATCGACTGCACGCCGGCACGCACGATCTCGGCGACATAGGCGCCGGTGAACAGCGCCAACGCAGCCACCCCGGCGAACTCGCGGGACAGGTTGAGCACAGTGCCGATGAAGAAGTAGAAGATGAAGATCTGTACCAGCAGTGGTGTGCCGCGCACCAGTTCGACGTAGACGGTCGACAGGTCACGCAGGGTCGGGTTGTTCGACAGCCGGCACAGGCCCGCGAACAGGCCAATCACCAGGCCCAGGGCACCGGACACCACCGACAGCCACAACGTGGTCCACAGCCCCCACGCCAACGGGCCGGCCGCCCAGTGGCGGGTCACGCCGATCTGGTCGCCCTCAGCAACATCATCGCCACGGCTCAGCAGCAGGCTGTTGCTGTCGACGTCGAGCACCTGCTCGGCGCCCCCTTCTTCTTTCAGCGTTACGCGGGCAGTGTCACCGGAAACGACGATGTCCTGCACGGTGCCATAGCCGGCCGCGCGCTGGGCTTCTTCGGCCTGGTAGGCAAAATATTGCGGTACGCGGTTCCAGCGCCACTCGTAAGACATCATCGAGGTGGCCAGGTACAGGCTGACCGCCAGGCCCACCAACACCAGCGCGGTCAGCGCGTGCCAGGGCCACTGGGCTTTTTTGTGTTTGATCACGTGGGGTACTTCCGTAAATGCGAACGCGCAGGGTTTGCCTGCGCGTTGGGGTCAAAGGCTGGGCTTGTGGCCTGGGCCTTATTCCATTTCCTTCAGCCAGTCCTTGTTCTTGAACCACTTGTCGTGGATACGATCGTAGGTCCCGTCATGCTTGATCTGGTGCAGGAAGTTGTTGATGAAGTTGATGCTGTCGTAGTCGCCCTTCTTCAGGCCGAACGCCAGTGGCTCGTAGGTGAAGGGTTCTTCGAGGAACAGCAGCTTGCCAGCGCCGGCCTTTTCCACCGCCACCACGTTGTACGGGGCATCGTAGACGAAGGCATCGGCCTTGCCGTTGACCACGTCCATCACCGCTTCCTGCTCGTTGTCATAGCCGTGGTACTTGGCTTTGCCGATCAGCTTCTTGGAAACCATCTCGCCGGTGGTGCCGAGCTTGGAGGTGATGCGGTACTTCTCGTTGTTCAGGTCTTTGTAGGTCTTGATCTCGCCTGCCAGCTCCTTGCGGATCAGCAGGGTCTGGCCGACCACGATGAAGGGTTCGCTGAAGTTCAGGCGCAGGTTGCGTTCCTGGGTCAGGGTCATGCCGCTGCCGATCATGTCGAACTTGTCGGTCAGCAGGGCTGGGATGATGCCGTCATAGGCGGTGGAGACTGTCTCCAGCTTGACGCCCATGGACTTGGCCATGGCCTTGAGGATATCGACTTCGAAGCCGATGATCTCGCCACGCTTGTTGGTCATCTGGAACGGCATGTAGGTAGGGTCCATGCCCACTTTCAGGGTGCCGCGCTTGACCGCGTCTTCGATGGCGCCAGCCTGGGCTGCCGAGACCGCGACCAGGGCGGTGACACCGACCAGCAGTCGCGAAAGGTATTTCTTGATCATCACCAAGTCCCCTAGCAAGAAAAGAAGCAAATCTTATTGTTGGCACGGCCGTACGGCCGAAGCGTTCTATCGGAGAGGGATGCTAACGCATGGCGGCCCGGGGACCTAGAGCTGGGGGGACTTTGTTGGCCAAAATCGAGTAGAGGGGGATATTGCTGGCGAGGGCTGCGCCCTCGTTCGCGGCACAAGGCCGCTCCTACAGGATATGCATGCCTCTGTAGGAGCGGCCTTGTGCCGCGAATGGGCCGCAAAGCGGCCCCGGGGTCTATCAGGCGCCGACGAGTGCCGGTTGGCCTTCATTCTCCGGATGCAACGGCAACAACGGCGAATGTGGGTCGTTGTCGATCGACGCACGCCACACATCGATCCACGCCGCGTTGTGCCCGGCCCAGACCTGCTCATGCAGGCGCGACAAGGCAACCGGGTCGCTGAGCAAAGCCAGGCGGGTGCTAAGGTCGAGCCCTTGCGGGCCCACTTCCAGCGCCTTGGCCACACGCTCGGCACGCAGCGCTTCGATCGGCGCTGCCTGGCCATGGCGAGCCGTCGCCATGGCGCAGGCCAGGGCGTTCTGCCGTGGGTCGACCACTGCCCGCACGAAGCCGTCATGCAGGGCATGCCAGCGGTTCTCGTGGGTGTACTGGTCGGTTGCCAGCAGCTCTTGCGGCGTGGCGTATTCCTCAGGGATCAGGAACAGCTTCTCGTCCTTGGCCGCCAGGCCCAGGCGGGTACGGCTGGAAATCACCGACACCGGGATCGACAGCACCAGCGAACCCACGATCGGCGCCAGCCACCACAGGAAGCTCGGGTTCAGCCAGGCCACCAGCGCTGCCCAGGCAAAGCCCAGCAGGGTTTGCGGACCATGGCGGCGCACGGCTTCGCTCCACGGCGTGGAGTCGTCGTCACGCTGCGGCGAGTTCCAGGTCGCGGCCCAGCCGAGGAACGCGGCCAGCACGAAGCGGGTGTGGAAGATCATGCGCACCGGCGCCAGCAGCATGGAGAACAGCATCTCCATCAGCATCGACAGGGTGACCTTGATGCGCCCGCCAAACTCGACTGCGCCCTTGGCCCAGATCAGGATGATGCTGAGCAGCTTGGGCAGGAACAGCAGCACGATGGTGGTGGAGAACAGCGCGACGGCCTTCTCCGGGTGCCATTGCGGCCACAGCGGGTAAAGCTGGTACGGCTCGATGAAATACTGCGGCTCCATCAAGGTGTTGGTCGCCAGCAGCGCCGTCGACAGCACCAGGAAGAAGAACCACAACGGCGCCGACAGGTACGACATCACGCCGGTGAGGAACACCGCACGGTGCACCGGGTGCATGCCCTTGACCAGGAACAGGCGGAAGTTCATCAAGTTGCCGTGGCACCAGCGGCGGTCGCGCTTGAGCTCGTCGAGCAGGTTCGGCGGCAGCTCTTCGTAACTGCCCGGCAGGTCGTAGGCAATCCACACGCCCCAACCGGCACGGCGCATCAACGCGGCTTCGACGAAGTCGTGGGAGAGGATCGCACCGGCGAACGCGCCCTTGCCCGGCAACGGCGCCAAAGCGCAGTGCTCGATAAACGGCTTCATGCGGATGATCGCGTTGTGGCCCCAGTAGTGCGACTCGCCCAGCTGCCAGAAGTGCAGGCCGGCGGTGAACAGCGGGCCATACACGCGGGTGGCGAACTGCTGCATGCGCGCATACAGGGTGTCCATGCCCGACGCCTTGGGCGCGGTCTGGATGATGCCGGCGTCCGGGTTGGCCTCCATCAGGCGCACCAGGCTGCTCAGGCACTCGCCGCTCATGACGCTGTCGGCGTCGAGCACGACCATGTACTTGTACTCGCCACCCCAGCGACGGCAGAAGTCGTCGAGGTTGCCGCTCTTGCGCTTCACCCGGCGCCGACGGCGGCGGTAGAAGATGCGGCCAAAGCCTTTGGTCTCGCGGCACACGTCCAGCCAGGCCTGTTGCTCGGCCACGGCAATGTCGGTGTCGTTGGTGTCGCTGAGCACGAAGAAGTCGAAACGGTCGAGGTTGCCGCTGGCGGCCACCGATTCGAACGTTGCCCGCAGGCCGGCGAACACGCGCGGCACATCTTCGTTGCAAATCGGCATGACCAGCGCGGTACGTGCCTCGGGTGCGATCGGCTCATTGCCGGCACTGCTGCCGGAAATGCGGTACTTGTCGCGCCCGGTGAGCAGCTCGAGGAAGCCCATCAACGCGGTCCAGAAGCCCGCCGACACCCAGCAGAACAGGATGCCGAAGAGAATCAGGATAGACGTCTGCAAGGCATACGGCCAGACCTGCACGACGGTATCCCACAGCGGCTGGTTGACCACCTCGTCGAGGTCGACGAACGACCAGCCCTGGTACGGCAGGATGCCCTTCATGTACCAGCCGGCGACGATGGTCTGGCCGATCATCAGGGTCAGCAGGATATAACGGCGGATCGAGCCAACCGTGCGCCAGCGAGCCTTGGGCAGCTCACGCTGCTCTGGCTGCGGCGCGTTGGTGCGCCCGGTCATGCGGCGCCACATGCGGATCAGCACGTTGGTGCGCCAAGGCTCGGGCACGACACGGGTGCGCTTGATCGGCGGCGCGATTTTCAGGCACAGCCGGCCGCTGCCGTCGACGCCGAGCATTTCGGCGTCTTCGAGTTCGGCGGCGCTGCCCACGGTCAACCGCGGGCCCACCGAAGCCTGCACGGCCTCGGCGGCGTTGGCGGCCGGGTTGGCCGCCAGGCGTTGGTGCAGCTCACTGAACGAGGTGCAGCTGGCGAGTTCCGCGCGCTGCTCATCGCTCAGTGGGAGGTGGGCCAGGTATTCGCCAAGCGATTCTGGCCTTGCGCTTGAGTTACTCATCGGCAGGCAACTGATAGGTCCAGGTCTCGGTCAGCACTTTTTCGGTGGTGGCCGGGGTACCGTTGGTGGACGCCGCATCGGCGGCAGGTTGTTCGGCCTTGGCGTCTTTCTCGGCCTTGGCATGCTTGGCAGCGGCCCTGTCCTGCTTGGCGTCCTTGGCAGCAGGCTTGGCAGGCTCGACAGGCACGTCGCGCACCAGCGCAGCGCGCATTTCCGTCGATTTGTTGGCTTCCTTGACCTTCAACCGCAGGGTCAGGCGCCAGCCTTTGCTCTCTGGGTTATAGCGCAGGTTGTTCTCGACCACTTCGGCGTTGTCGCCGACGCTGACCTGGCTACGTACCGCGGCGTCTTCCGGCAGGGCAGCCAGGTTGGCACCGGCGAAGTCGACGATGAACGCCACGCTGCCGTCAGGCTGACGGATCAGGTTGGACTGTTTGACGTCGCCCGTGGAACGCAGGGTCTGGGTGACCGAGGCCAGGTCCTGGGCCTGGAACTGGGCTTCCTGGATGGTCCAGTGCAGCCGGTAGTCGTACTCGAACGGCTTGCCTGGCTCCGGCAGGGTCTCCGGGCTCCAGAAGGCCACGATGTTGTCGTTGGTCTCGTCGGCAGTCGGGATCTCGACCAGGTCGACGGTGCCCTTGCCCCAGTCACCTTTTGGCTCGATCCAGGCGCTTGGGCGCTTCTGGTAGTTGTCATCGAGGTCTTCATAGTCCTTGAAGTCGCGATGACGCTGCATCAGGCCGAAACCACGCGGGTTCTCGACGCTGAAGTTGCTCACGGCCAGGTGTTTCGGGTTGTTCAGCGGGCGCCACAGCCACTCGCCGTTGCCGGCATGGATCGACAGGCCTTCGGAGTCGTGCAAGGCCGGGCGGTAGTTCATGACCCGGGAAGGCTGGTTAGGGCCAAACAGGTACATGCTGGTGAGCGGCGCGATGCCCAGGCGGCTGACGTGGTCACGCAGGTAGACCCGCGACTTGACGTCGACCACGGTGTCGCTGCCCGGACGCAGGGTCAGCTTGTAGGCACCGGTGGAGCGCGGCGAGTCCAGCAGGGCGTAGATCACCAAGTGCTTGTCGGTAGCCTTCGGCTTCTCGACCCAGAACTCGGTGAACCGCGGGAACTCCTCGCCCGACGGCAGCGCGGTGTCGATGGCCAGGCCACGGGCCGACAGGCCGTACACATGGCCCTTGCCGACCACGCGGAAATAGCTGGCGCCAAGCAGGGTCATGATCTCGTCCTGCTTGTCAGCCTTGTTGATCGGGTAAAGCACGCGGAAACCGGCATAGCCCAGGTTCTTGGTGGTTTCCGGGTCGTGCGGCACGTCACCGAACTCGAAGCGGCTCGGGTCGTACTTGATTTCTTCGACCTTGGTGGCGGTGACTTCGTTGATTTTCACCGGGGTGTCGAAGTGCATGCCCTGGTGGTAGAACGACAGCTTGAAGGGGGTCTTGTCCTTGGACCACTCTGCCTTTTCCTGCAGGAAGTGAATCTTCTGGTAGTCGGCGAACTTCATGTCGCGGAACACCGCAGGCAGATTGCTCTTCGGTGCTTCGTACTTCTGGCCGGCCAGATCCTTTGCCTTGGCTGCAACATCGTCAAGATTGAATGCCCACAGCTGGCCCGCGTTCATCAGGCCGACCAGTGCCACACTGGCCATCAGGGCCTTACGTAGCCGAATGCCGGGGATTCTTGATGCTTTATGGGGACTAACAATCACGAGCAACCCTCGCCGAAAACAGATCATGAAACCAACGGCCAGCGACTAATGCCGGGTTGGCGAGCACTGTTCGGACCCCGTGAGGGCGTAATGATTCCCCAAACGGATCCAGACAATGCTCGAGTCAGAGTGAAACGAACCTGCGAACGCAGGTCCATGCAGCGCGCGATTATCCAGCAGGTCGCGTGACAACGCATCAGGCTGGACTAACTATTTATCGTACAAAACCCCTTGTTCTCCTACAAACAAGGGGTTTTTGACCTCATATTTGTAACATAAATGTTACAGGGCCATCATTGACCAGGTGCACCTGCATGTCCGCACCGAAGCGCCCACTGGCCACCTCGGCGTGCTGGCCCTTCGCTTGCGCTAAAAGATAGTCGAACAACTCGGCACCGAGGGCAGGCGGTGCCGCCGTCGAGAAGCCCGGGCGCATGCCGCTGCGCGTGTCCGCCGCCAAGGTGAACTGCGACACCAGCAGCAAACCGCCCCCGACATCCTTGAGCGACAGGTTCATCTTGCCCTGCTCGTCGCTGAACACACGATAGTTAAGCAGCTTGTGCAACAGCTTATCGGCATGTTCCCGGGTATCTTCAGGTTCGACGGCCACCAGCACCAGCAGGCCCTGGTCGACGGCGCCGACGATCTCGCCGGCCACCTCTACCCGCGCGCCACGCACGCGTTGCAACAGCCCCTTCATGCTTCTTCCAGGGGCAGGTCGAGCAAACGCCGGGCCATCTGGTCGGCGGCGCGCACCAGGGCATCGGTGATGCCGGGCTCGGAGGCCGCATGGCCGGCATCGCGAATGACTTTCAGCTCACTGTTGGGCCAGGCCTGGTGCAGCGCCCAGGCGTTGTCCAGCGGGCAGATCACGTCGTAACGGCCGTGCACGATCACCGCCGGCAGGTGGGCGATCTTGGGCATGTCGCGGATCAGCTGGTCCGGCTTGAGAAACGCATTGTTCATGAAATAGTGGCATTCGATGCGGGCAATCGACAGCGCCCGCTGCGGCTCAGAGAAGCGGTCGACCACCAACGGGTTGGGGCGCAGCGTGGCCGTACGGCCCTCCCAGGTGGACCAGGCCTTGGCGGCGTGCATCTGGGCGATCTGGTCGTTGCCGGTCAGGCGCTTGTGGAAGGCCTTGACCAGGTCGCCACGCTCTTCTGGCGGGATCGGCGCAATGTAGTCCTGCCAGTAATCGGGGAACAGGCGGCTGGCGCCTTCCTGATAGAACCATTCGATTTCCTGCGGGCGGCACAGGAAGATGCCGCGCAGGATCAGGCCATGCACCCGCTCGGGGTGGGTCTGGGCGTAGGCCAGGGCCAGGGTCGAGCCCCACGAGCCGCCAAACAGCACCCACTTGTCGATGCCCAGGTGCTTGCGAATGCGTTCCAGGTCTTCGACCAGGTGCCAGGTGGTGTTGTTCTCCAGGCTCGCGTGGGGCGTGGAGCGGCCACAGCCGCGCTGATCGAAGGTGATGATGCGGTACAGGTTGGGGTCGAAGTAGCAACGGCTCTGCGCGTCGCAACCGGCGCCCGGGCCACCGTGGATGAATACCACGGGCAAACCTTCCGGCGAGCCACTTTCGTCGACATACAGCACATGCGGCGCTTCCACGGCCAGATCGTGCCGGGCGTAGGGTTTGATCTGCGGGTAGAGGGTCTGCATTGCGCACTCCGTGTGAGGATTAAGTCTGCCGTTGGGCATCATAAACCTGAATTGCGCTTTGAGCATGTCCTGTTGCCATCCTTCACCCGATCAGGCCTACGAGGCGGATGGCGGCGCCCGTCAGCCCGGCAAAAACACATAACTACCTCAGTGGCCCCGGCCTGCTGAACATACTTGCGAGCCCACCCAAGCTTGGAGGCTCTTGTATGAACCCGTCTTCCCCTACCCCCTCGAGCAACCCGCCTTTGCACGCCGCACGGATAGGCCACGCCACCCCGCCATGGCTGAAGGCTGCCTCCAGCGAGGTGTACCAGTCGCTACGCGACGTGCAGGGCAAGGTACCGCCGTGGTTTGCAGCAGCGCTGCAGGATCAACCAGACATCGCACGCGCGCTGGCTCAAGAACATGCCCTGCACCGCAGCCACGCGGCGCAGGTCCAGGCGCTGTTCGCCTCGCTGCCAGACCTGCACGCCTTTGCCAGCGAGCAACTCACGCAGGCCATCAAGGCACGCTTCGACCTGGATGTTGAGGTGTCCAGCACCTACCTGGTCGATGCCAGGCTGATCCAGACCGAACACGCAATCGATGCCCGACAAGCCGTCGACCGGGCAACCCGGTCGCTCCTGCAATGGGCATTGCACAATTTTGATGCTGACGCGTGCGCAGCGGATGGCATGGATGCGCCGCAGGCCTTGCTGAAAAAGTCGGTGGTGCTGGACCACCGGCGCTTCATGGGCACCGTGCCCTTGACCAATACCGTGGCGATTCCCGCCCACGCGTTCGCCGAACTGTGCCGTACCTTGGACATCGGCGGGCGCTATCACCAGCAGGTCTATGACATTTACTACCCCGCGCCGACCGGCGACCAAGGGCCCCATGAGGCGGCCCTGCAGGTGTACGAAACACTCGCCCGTGCCGAGCGATCCGCGTTCAGGCAAAGCCTGCACAGTGCCTGGTTGCAGGGGCATATCAGCCAGGCCCTTTATGACGCGGCACTGGCCGCCCCGCTGGATGTGCCTCTGCCGCACACCGGCAGCCCACTCACGTTCAGCCTGCTGACATTGTGGGAGGTCGAAATGGTCGGCATGGCAGTGCTGCAGTTGCAGCCCGACAGTAGCTCACAAAACGCCAGGGTCGCACTGTACAACCCCGACGACCCGCACACCCCGCTGAAGGAATACGCCTCTTTCGACGCACTGGAAGCCGCGCTGCGCGACGCGCTCCAACTGGACATCCATTACCTGGACAACTGCCTGGCGGCCCGGGACAAACCGTCGATCCAGCAAAAGCTTCAGGACCGGTTGACCCCCATGGGCTGGAGCACCCGCGGCCTGCATGAGCGGGTCGCAGCCCCACAGGCAACGCTCGAACCCGTACCACACAAGGCCAGGTACTCGTTTCTAGGAACCCTGGTGACACAAAAGGTGGCCCGTCATGAAAAGGACGCCCTCTTCCAGGCCGTCCCCACCTGGGCTGTCGACCTGCTGTCTGCCAAGCGTCACCGAGAGGCCATCGCCGGGAAAGTACTGACCACGCTGAACATCGCCGGTTTTTTCGTCCCCGGCCTTGGCGAAGCGATGCTCGCAGTGTGCATCGCGCAGCTGGGTTACGAAGTCTATGAGGGTATCGAAAGCTGGAGCAACGACGACAGGGAGCAAGCCCACCGCTACCTGATCGATGTGATGGAAAACACCGCCACCCTGGCTGCCTGGGCGGCGGCGGGCTATGTCGTGAAGGAAGGGATCGGTGCTGTGCTGGCAGGTAAGCCAGAGGCCCCCGTGCTTGAAATCCCCGAAGTGGATACCCCTTCTTACATCGAGGAACTTGAAGAAGTCGATTTGCCGAACGGCGATACCCGATTGTGGAAGCCCGACCTTGCCCCCTTCGCCCACGATACGCCCTTGCCCGCGGGCCTTGAGCCGGATGAAACCGGGCTGTATACCCATGCTGGCAAGCGTTGGCTGATGCTCGAGGGCCAGCTGTATACCGTGAAGCAAACCCCGCCGAGCAATGCCTACCGGATCGAACACCCGCGCAGGCCCCAGGCCTACACACCTGCCTTGCAGCACAACGGCGCCGGCGCCTGGCTGCACGAGCTGGACAGGCCCCTGACGTGGCAAGGCATGGCGCTGTTCCGGCGGGCCGGGCACCTTTCTGCGGCGTTCGATGACGCAACAGCAACACGAATCCTGCAGGCCTGCGGCATCGATGAAGCGGTCTTGCGCCGGTCGCTGACTGAAAACCAACGCCTGCCCGCGCTGCTGGAAGATACCTTGGCCCGCTTCAACCTGGACCAGCAGATCGGGCAATTGCCTGCGGACGCTGAGCCCGGCCTGCCAGGTGCCGAGTTCGAGGCCCGCTATCGCCAGCTACCTGCCCCCCAGGCCCCTGGCGCCAGTGTGATCCAGCACGTTTATCCACAGCTTCCCAACGCCATCACCCAGGAGTTGTTGCGCAACGCCAACCCGCTTGAGCTGCAACAGTTAGTAGCCGGGCGAGTGCCCCTGCGCATTGGGCAAGAGATCCACCTTTATCAGGCGAACGTCCGGCTTACGCGTGCGTATGAAGGGGTGTATCTGCAGAGCCTGCGCAACTGGGACTCCGATCAACTGGTCGTGCAGATGCTCGGGCAACTGCCCGGCTGGCCAGCCGATATCAGCCTCGTGCTTGAACAGCGCCAGCACTCACCTATCCAGCTCACGCGTCTCGGGCCGCCGGACGGGCCAGGCCGAACCACGATCGTCAGCGCCAGAGCAGGCTATATCGTGCTGGGCAATGACCACCCGGATGCACGGGTTGTCGCGCACAACGCCCTGTACGGCGCACTGTTCGAGGTTCTGACTGCCGCTCAACGCGAAACGCTGGGTATCGTCGATGAGCAAGGCCTCAGGCACTTGGTTCAACAAGCGCCGCCCATGCCACGTTCGGCCCTGCGCAAGGTGCTCGGCATGCAAGCCGTGCGCCCAGGCTTCCGCTCGCCACTGCGCCTGGCCGATGGTCGGCTGGGCTACCCCCTCGGCGGCATGCGCCCCCGCGCCGCGAGCATTTCACGGCACACCTTGCTGAGTTCGATCAGGCAGATAGGCCAACACGCCCCCAACCCCCGGCCTGCCGAGCAGATTCTCACCGCGCTGGAGCACAGTGCCCTCACCCGCGCCGAGATCGAAGACAGGCTCAACACCTTGCTGGAACAACGCGATGAGCTGCACAGCCGGCTGGACGACTGGCGACAGATAGCGGCGCTGACGCCTCGTCAGGCCCCGGATGATTTAGAGCGGGTGTTGAATGCAGTCGCTCAGCATTGGTACGAACGCGCCCTCCTCACAGCCAACGACATCGCGCCGCCCCTTCGCCTGGAACGCCTGTCGCTGGAAAATTTCCCGCTCAACCTGCCGGAATTCTTCACGGCCAACGTCACTGACCTACAACTAATCGAAACAGCCCCCGAACACTTTGCCGGCTGGAGCCACCACGCCCCCCACCTCAATGGCCTGCTGCGACAGTTCGCAAACCTGCGGTCGCTGGAGATCAGCCGCGCCTACCGGCCTGAGGCCTTGCCTTCGCCGTTTCAGTTCAGCCTGCCGGTGATTGCCCAGCACCTGCCCGCGCTCGAATCGCTGAACCTGACCCATCAGAACCTCTCGCTGTCCTCGACCGACATCGATAGCCTGGCCGGGCTCACTCACTTGCGCCGGCTGGACCTGAGCGGCAACCGCTTGTCCGAGCAGTATCCGCCGCGTTTCAACGAACTGTCACTCGACTACCTGGGCCTGGACAACCTGGCGTTGGACCACTGGCCAGAGGGGGTGGGGTTCAACGCCGTGACCCAAATACGTCGCATTGGGCTGCGCAATAATCAGATCACGATGCTGCCACGCTTCCTGCTGGACAACCGAATCCACCTCGCCGATCACGCCGTGCTCTCACTGCAGGGCAATGCCCTGTTCGAGGACGACCTGCTGCGCGTGATGATGAGCGAAGATGGCCGCGCCTCCCGCTTCGAGGTGGACCGCAGCGAAGCCTTCAGCGCCCGCCTGGCCCTGCAGCTGCAACGTCGCCAGCAGTTACGCACTATCATCGACGACTACGTGAACGCCTCCAGCTCAAACGCGCCGGTCAGCCAGGCCGTGATGGCCACCCGGACCCGTGTGGCAACGGCGTTGAACGAGTTCTGGCATTACCAGGAGATCGGGCTGACGCGGGCAGCCCTGCGCCTGAACGACATTGCGCTCGAGCATTTCCCCAGGCTGTTGCCGGCATTTTTCACCGAACAGGTGCATAACCTTGCCCTTGAGCGGGTAAGCGGCTCTACCGCCCAGCTCGACGGGCTGTTCCGCCAGTTCCCGCGGGTGACGCGCCTGTCTGTCGATGCTTACCAGGAGGCAGAGCAGACACTGCCTTCGGCCCTGCTGCGCCTGCCCGGGCTGACTGACATTGCCTTGCGCAACGCTGGCCTGGTGATCGACCAGCAGGTGATCAATACGCTGGGGCGCCTGCCCACGCTCAATTCGTTGGACCTCACTGGCAACCGCATGGGGCTGATCACACAGGCACCGGCAACGCTGCAAACGCTACGCCGCCTCGACCTGAACGCCATGGCCCTGGACCAATGGCCGAGCTGGGTGGACAGCCTGCTGCCGTTGGAGCTGTTGGACCTCAGCGAGAACCGCCTCACCGAATTGCCTGCGCACATCCTGGCCAACCTCGACAACAACTTCCCCATCAGCTCGATCTTGCTGTTCAGCAACCCGCTGAGCGACGAAGCCGTCATGCGCGCTCGTGCGTCCTCGGATAGCCAGCACAGCTTTACCTTTGGCATCGACCTGTCAGACAGCATGAGCGAATCCTCGACAGAAGGCGCGATGGCCGGCCACTTCCACTTACCCTTCCTAGACCCGGCTGCCGATGCCCCCAGCCTGCAGGACTGGCTGCTCGCCTCGGACGTCGAAAACGAGGCCCTGAGAGATTGCTGGGACGCCCTCCAGGCTTCGGGCAATGCCGGGAACCTTCTGGCGCTGGTAGGCCGCCTGCGCAATGCCGCCCCTTACCAGAATGGCAAGAGCCGTGTGGCGTTCTGCGCGCGGGTGCGCAAGGTGCTGGTGAGTGCTGTGGTCAACCCGGACGACCTTGCGCTGTTCAACCATCAGGCCAATGAGGCACTGCTGCAGGAAAACGGCGACCAGACTTGCCACGACGGCGCCTTGCTGGTGTTCCAGAATATCGAGCTGTATATCGCCAACCAGCGTTTGCAGTTCGATGCGGCAGATACCGAAGGCAACCTCTATCGGGAACTGCGCCGTTTGTATCGCCTGCAGGCACTGGATGAGATCGCCAAGAGCGAGACTGCCCGCCGGGATGAAGCAGAGGTGCGCCTCACCTACCGACGCGAGCTGAATACCCCGCTTGACCTGGGCCAACCCGAAGACACCCTGCGTTACGCAATCAGCGCCAGCATCGATGAGTTGGCGCATGCCGAGCTGCAGGTCCAGCGCGGCGAGCTTGGCGAGGATTTCCTGAATTTTGCGGCCGCCAACGCTCGGTGGGTCCAACATTTGCGCCAGGCCTACGCCGGTCGCTTTGCTGAAATCGAGCAAAGCTACCAGGCTCAGGTAGCGGACCTGCCGGATCAGTTTCCGGACAGGCCCCTCGATACCCTTACCGAGGAATTCACGGCTCTGGAGCGAAGCAAGCAAGCGCGCGAGGCACGCCTGATCCGCGAACTCACCGCGTTCGCCAACCCAGACCGCAGGCCACGTTCCTCGACTGAGTAGCCCCCACCTGGCAACCGCCGCAGGTAACTAACTACCACTTGGCGATAAGCCCCCGAAGACAGACTCCGACACTGACCAATCAATCGGAGTCTCTCATGCCTGCCATCATTGCCCCTGCCGGAATCGTCGGCGGCGACGCCATTAACCCCGCCTACTCACTGATCACAGGGCTCGTCCCCGATTGGTTCAAGGCACTGCCAGCGCACCAGTACGCGGCCTTGCGCAGTGCTACCCAGCAGCCTTTGGACTGGTATGAACAGGCATGCCTGCAGATGCCGGAGACCGTGGCGACCTTTCACGCCGAGCATGCCCATTTCCGCTGGCTCGAATCCCAGAAGCAACACGCCTTGGGGCAACTGACCACCCTTGAAGCCTTCGCCGAACCCCTGCTCAAAACAGCCATCACACAGCGTTTTGGGCTGGAGGTGGACGTTCGCCGGGCCGTCCTGTTCCACCCCAAGCTTGCGGACACGCCCTGGTCTTTCGCGAACCTGTCAAAAGACCCAGCAGTGGAGGCCGCCGCCGCCGTGCGCCGAGCCACCCAACCCTTGCTGACCGCCGCGCTGCAAAACTTCGTGGCTGGCGACACTCAGGCTGGGGGGATGGACCTGAGACGCATGAAAGCAGTCATCTACGACCCCGCCAATGAGGACCACACGCTGGCGATCGCCCCCCATGAATTCGCCGCACTGTGCCGGGAACTGGACCTGGGCGGGCAGTACCAGAAAACCCTCGAAGCCGTGTTCAACCCCGCCTCTTCGGCCGACCAGGCGCCGGGGGCAGCCGCCTTCAATCAGCTCGGCCTGCTCAAACGGTGCGAAAGCTCGACGCTGAAGCTGCATACCTGCGTGGCGTACATGAAAAAGCACATCAGTGAACGCACGTACGGTTTGCTGCTGGACGTTGCGGATAACAAGCGCGTTGTGCGAGACGGCAGCCCGCTGCTGAGCCGTAACCTGCAACTGCGGGATGTCGACCTGACCGGCGTGGTGGCCATCGGCCCGTCGGACGACCAGGGCGGCCTGCGCGGGCCCTTCACTGTCTACATTCCGGAAGACCCGGTGTGCGCTCTCAAGGAGTACGCCTCCACGCTCGACTTCGTCAGCGACTTACGCAACCGAATGTTCAGCCGAGGCTACTTGGACTTCTTCCGTGGCCTGGTGGCCGATGAGCAAGCCGACGCCCTGTTCGCCACCCTTACCGATCGCCTCTATCCGCTGGTGTGGGCCGAGGGCGGGCAACTGAAGGTTCGCCGCCCGCATCGGCAGGCCAAGCTGCACGTGCGCATGCACGACTACAGCCAGCCGTTCCTGACCGAGTTCACCCTGCGCAAGGTTCGAAAACTGCGAACGGATGCGCTTTACCATGGCGTACCGACTGCTGTAATGGACGAAAAGGCACTGGAAGCGCGCCTCGCGTATTTCGCCGGTGGCGTGTTGCAGGCGCTGAACATCGGCGCCTTCTTCGTACCCGTTCTGGGCCAGGTGATGATGGTCGTGACCACCGTTCAGCTGGCCTATGAAAGTTACGAGGGTATCGAAAGCTGGAGCCGGGGCGAGCGCGAGCAGGCCTTTGGTTACCTCATGGACGTGGTCGAGAACGTCGCCTTGTTCGCCGCACTCGGCGCCGCCGGTGCCGGTGCTGGCACCACGCCCGCCCTCGAGCGGATACCGGTCGAAACCCCATCGTTCATCGAAGAGCTGCAAAGCGTTACCTTGGCCAATGGCAAGACACGCCTGATCAAAACCGATATCACGCCCTTTGCCCATGACATCCTGTTGCCTGCCGGCTTGAAACCTGACGCGTTCGGCCTCTATCACTACCAGGGCAAGACTTGGCTGGCGTTGGAAGACCGCGTCTATTCAGTCAAGACCTCGCCAGGCAATCCACCCCAACAGCGCATTGAGCACCCGACCAAAGCCATCAGCTACGAGCCCCTGCTGCGCCATAACGAAGCCGGTGCCTGGCAGCATGAGTTCGAGCGCCCGCGCCAATGGCAGGGTCATACGCTGTTCCGACGCTTGGGGCCTTCGGCCAGCGGGTTCTCCGAAGAAACCGCCCGACGCATCCTTGCCGTCAGCGATACCCATGAATCCGTCCTGCGCCAGGTACTGATCGAAAACCAGCGCCCGCCAGCATTGCTGGAAGACACCCTGCGCCGCTTCAGCCTGGACCATGAGGTGTCACAGGACTTGGCCGGCACAGACGCGAACACACGCATCACTGCCTTTCAAGCGCGCTACCAGACACCGCCCGTCGATCAGGCCCCCAGCACCCAGACCATTACCCGCCGCTACCCCGCGCTGCCCGTTGGTATCGCAGACGAGTTGGCGCGCCATGCCAGCCCAGCGGAGCTGGAGCAGTTGCTGGCGGGCAAGGTCCCGTTGCGTCTGGCTCAAGAAATCCATACCTACCAACAGCAGGTACGCCTGGCGCGTGCCTACGAGGGGCTCTACCTCGACAATGTGAACAACCCGGACACCGACAGGCTTGTTTTGCACAGTGTGGCGCGTTTGCCTGGCTGGGCTGACGAAATCCGCATCGAGCTCCGCCAAAGCAGGTTCACCGGCCCCTTGATCGATCAGGTAGGCGCGCCAGACGGGCTTGTTCGCAAAGTGCTGACCCAACACGCCGATGGCTACCAGACCTACGATGGCGAAGGGCACGAACTGCATGGGCGCGACACGCTCTACTCGGCCATCTTGCATGCATTGCCCGACGCGAACCGAGCAGCGCTGGGCTTTCCCAATACCTGGGAAGGCCCAGCGCTCAAGCAACGCGTACAGCAGTTACCGTTACTGCCACGGCCCGAGTTGCGCAAGGTGCTCCACATGCAACCGGCCAAACCAAGCGCAAACTCGCCCATGCGCCTCGCCGACGGACGAGTGGGCTACCCATTGAGCGGCCGCGGCACGCTCGCCAGCACAGTTTTGAGGGAAGACCTGCTGTATCTGATTCGGCTGCTGGCGCTTGAGCAAGACGCGCAGAGCGCCGAAGCGGTACTGGCCGCCCTGGAAAGCGCAGGGCTGTCACGCGTGCAGATCAGCGAGCGCTTGAATGAGCTGATCGCCGAACGTGATGCCCTGGACCAGAGCCTGACCGCCTGGAGCGACGCGGCCCTTGATCTGCCTGACCTGCACAGGCGCCTGAACAGCCGAACCCGCATTCAGGACGCGCTATGGCAGCATTGGCAGGCCACCCACCTACCGGAAATTGGACGGGGCGCTGCCACACTACGCCTGGAGCGCATCCTGCTGATCGACTACCCCGCACAGCTGCCCGCCTTTTTCGAGCAACGCATCGTGCGTTTGCAGCTGGTTGATTACCAAGGTACCGGTCTGATGACCTCGCAAACCCTGGGCGCGAACATCGGCCCGGAACTGCAGGCGGTAGACAACTTCCTGCAACGCTTCCGGCACCTCACATCCCTGGAAGTCAGCAGCCCTCAAGGGCTCACCTACAGCACCTTGAACCTGCAACCCCGGCAGGCGTTTGCGACACTGCGCGAGCTGCGGCTGCACGACACACGCCTGGGCCTGAGTGGCGGTTACATCGCAGGGTTGAGTGACCGCTTTCCGAACCTGGAGGTGCTCGACCTGAGCGGCAGCCCGATCAACTACTTCGAGGACACGCCGAACATCGGCAATGTCCGTTTACATTATCTCGGCCTGGACCGCACGGGCCTGGTGGATTGGCCTGCCTGGCTAAACAGCCAATCGCTCACTACGATCGATCATCTCTCCCTGCGTGACAACGCGCTGACCAGCGTGCCCGACGAACTCGCCCTTGCACCACGAACTGCACAGCCACGTGGGCGCATATCCTTGCAAGGTAACCTGCTGTCGCGCCAGGCCATTCTGACGCTGTTGGCTGATCAGGCACCCGATGCCAGGCACTTCGAACTGGCATTCGACACCCCTCCCAATATTCAGCAAAGTGCCCAGGCCTACAGGCGGGATCAACAGGAGGTGCTGGCCATCTTCGACAACTGGGCCAATGCCTCAAGCTCGTCCAACCCCGTGAGCGAACAGGCAACCGCAGCCAGAAGGCAAATCGGCGAGGCATGGCTCGCATTCATGCGCGCTGACTTCCTGGGGACCACGGGCCCGCTGCAGTTAACCGACATTTCGCTGAGTAACTTCCCACCGCAATTTCCGCCGCACCTGTACGCCCGCGTGCGCGAACTACAGCTGCTGCGCATGACCGCCACCCGCGAGCAGCTCAATAGGCTCCTGGGGCACTTCACACAACTGGAGGCACTCACCCTCGATGGCCAGGTTGCACCGACTGGCGCGCTTCCCAACGTGTTAGAAGCCTTACCGGACCTGCACCATCTGACAATCCGTATAGAGGGTGGTCAGATCGATGACGACGCCATGGCAATGTTCGCGCGCATGCCCCAGTTGCAATCGCTCAATCTGGAAGGCAACCGCCTGGCCGCTTCTTTCGACAATGAGAACCTGCAAACCCTGAGCGATCACCTGACTCGGCTCACCTTGGCCAACACCGGCCTGCACACGTGGCCAGCGTGGGTGGAGACCCTTCTGCCCCTGGACACTCTGGACCTCGACGATAACCAGATCGTCAACCTGCCGGACAACATCCTGTACAACCCTCGCAATGACCATGCGCACACGGAAATATCCCTGCGTGGCAACCCGCTAAGCGATTTCACGATGTCCCGCGCCCATGGCTCTGAAGCGCGTAACAGGTCGTACAGTTTTCTGATGGATCTGCCCGACGAAATTCTTCAGGAGCATTGGCGCGAACGTCACGACTCGGACAGCGAGTCCGATGACAGTGACGATGATGACAGCGTCAGTTCCGGCGACCATGGCCATGCCCACAGCCCCGCCCTGGAACCTGAAATGGATGCCCCCGACGTCGATGACTGGCTCATGGCGAGCGTGGAGGAAAACGAAGCGCACCGCACGGTGTGGGAGACGCTGCAACAGGGCGGCGAAGCGCCGGCATTGCTCGAACTGGTAGGCCGCCTGGCGCACACGGCCTCGTATCGCACACTGGCCACCCGCGCCGATTTTGTCGCGCGCGTCTGGCGCATTCTGGAGGTCGCCGGCAACAGCGCCGAGGAACGTGCATTGTTCAATGGCATGGCCCACGCGGGCGTCGAGCGCAATGGTCAAGGGCTATACCAGACCTGCCACGACGGCGCCTGGCTGGTGTTCAACCAAATGGAGATCAAGGTCTTCACCGAACAGGCACTCAAGGCGCTGCCCGAGCAGTCTCGCGGACAGGCGCTGTATCGCCTGGTACTGCGCCTATATCGGCTGGAGGCCGTTGAAACCATCGCCCGCGAACGGGCCGGTACCAGGGACGAGGCCGAAGTGCGCATGGCCTACAAGCTGAACCTGGCGGAGGCTTTGGAGCTGCCGCTGGCACCGAAGAAGATGCTCTACCAGGCCTGCGCCAACGTCAGCCCCGCAGAGCTGGATGCTGCTCGCGCGCAGGTACTTGCAGATGAAAGTGGCGACCCGTTCCTGACATTTGCCGCCCGGCAGGATGCCTGGGTCGACTACCTGCGGGAAACCTATGCGGAGCGTTTCGCCGTATTGGAGCAAGACTACCAACAGCGCGTGCTGGATGCGCCAGATGAAACACGGGAGCCCGGCGGTGCCAGCCCGACCCTGGAAGCACTGGCGCCGCTGTTCGAACGCCTGAAGCTCGAATACGAACAGAAGGTCGCCCACATGATACGCGAACTGACCATCGCCGAAAGCTACAGGTACGCTTGACGCCCGTTGAGCGCCGCGCCGCGCCGCTCGACATCCGCTTACCTTCCGTAGCGCTCCCGGCCCCAGGCCAGCAGTGTCTCAAGCAGCGCGCGCAGCACTGCTTGAGTCGGCTGCGCCAGGTCTTCGCGGTACGCGAAGGGCTCCACTTCTTCCATGTAGGTGCTCTGCGCCAGTTCCAGCTGCACAGCATGAATGTGCTCGTCCGGGTTACCGTAATGCCGGGTGATATGCCCGCCTTTGAAACGCCCGTTCAGCACATGGCTATAACCCTGTGCCTCAGCGCACGCCCCCTGCAGCCGCTCGGCCAGCTTGGCATCGCAACTGGCGCCGTTGAAGGTGCCCAGGTTGAAGTCCGGCAGCTTGCCGTCGAACAGGTGCGGGATCAGCGAGCGGATCGAGTGGGCATCCCACAGCAAGGCGTAGCCGAACGCCTCGCGCAGGCGCGCCAGCTCGCGCTGGATCGTCTCGTGATACGGCCGCCAGATCTGTTCCAGGTAGGCCTTGCGCTCGTCCGCGGAGGGTTCCTTGCCGTGTTTGAACAGCGGCTCACCCTCGAACAGCGTGGCCGGGTACAGCCCTGTGGTGGCCCCGGCGTACAGCGGCGTGTCGTCATCCGGGCGGTTCAGGTCGATGACGAAGCGTGAATACTCCGCCGCCACCACGCTAGCACCCAGCTCACGGGCGAAAGCGTACAGGCGCGGGATGTGCCAGTCGGTGTCCGGCAGGCTCTGCGCCTGGTCGACCAAGCCCTCGCGCACGGCCTGGGTCAAGCCCAGCCCAGCGTGAGGCATGCTGATCAGCAGGGGTAGGCGGCCCTGGTGAAAACTCAGTACCTTGTCCATTGCGCCTCGCTCAATTGGAAATTTCATGGCCCCCGCGCACCACGCGCTTGGGCAGGTCGCCGCCGAGCCAGTAGGCCAGATCGGCAGGGCGTTCGATGTGCCAGGCGACGAAGTCGGCCACCTTGCCCACTTCAAGCGAGCCGTGGCTGTCGCCCAGGCCGAGGGCCGTAGCGGCATGGGTGGTCACGCCGGCCAGTGCTTCTTCCGGGGTCATGCGGAACAGCGTGCAGCCCATGTTCAGCATCAGGCGCAGCGACAACCCTGGCGAGGTGCCGGGGTTGAGGTCACTGGCCAGGGCAATGTTCACCCCGTGGCGGCGCAAGGCTTCCATCGGCGGCAACTGGGTCTCGCGCAGGAAGTAGAAGGCGCCCGGCAGCAGCACGGCGACAGTGCCGGCCGCAGCCATGGCGATGGCGTCTTCCTCGGTCATGAATTCCAGGTGGTCGGCCGACAGCGCCTGGTAGCGCGCAGCCAAACTGGAGCCGTGCAGCGACGACAGCTGTTCGGCATGCAGTTTGACCGGCAGGCCCAGTTCACGCGCTTTGATGAATACCCGCTCGACCTGGGCCGGGGAGAACGCCAGGTGTTCGCAGAAGGCATCCACGGCATCCACCAGGCCCTCTGCAGCCAAGGCCGGCAGCATCTCGTCGCAGATGTGGGTGATGTAGTCGTCGGCCCGGCCAGCGTACTCCGGCGGCAGGGCATGGGCCGCCAGGCAGGTGGCGCGCACCGACAGCGGCAATTCGTCGGCCAGGCGCCGGGCCACGCGCAGCATCTTGCGCTCGTTGGCCAGGTCCAGGCCGTAGCCGGACTTGACCTCGAGCGTGGTCACACCATCGCGCATCAACGCCTGAACCCGCTGGCGAGCACTGGCGAACAGCTCATCCTCGCTGGCCGCGCGGGTGGCCCGCACGGTGCTGGCGATGCCGCCGCCTTGCGCCGCGATTTCGGCATAGCTCACGCCTTGCAGGCGCTGCTCGAACTCGCCGCTGCGGTTGCCACCGAACACGGCGTGGGTGTGGCAGTCGATCAGGCCAGGGGTGACCCAGGCATAGCCCAGGTCCACCGTACGCTCAGCCTCGACCGGCCGCAGCTCGCTGCGTGGGCCGATCCATTCGATCAGCCCGGCGCAGGTGACGATCGCCGCGTCCTCAATGATCGCGTAACGGCCGTCCACCATGGTTGCCGCATGGCAGTGCTGCCAGAGGGTTCTCATTTGCAAATCTCCTGTACTAGCGGTGCAGCTCGGCCGGCACCTGGGCCGCCTTGCCCTGCCCTGGCCGCGGCTTGCACCACAGCAGGTAGGACGCCACCAGGAACACCACCCAGACGACACCGACCAGCAACGCGGCCTGGGTATCCGGGAAGTAACCGAGCACGCCAAAGATGAACACCATGAACGCGATGGCCATGGCGGGGCCATAGGGCCAGAACGGTACCGGGAACGCGAGCTGCGCGGCTTCTTCGCGGCTCATGCTGCGGCGCATGGCGACCTGGGTGACCAGGATCATCAGCCACACCCACACAGTGGCGAAGGTGGCGATCGAAGCGATCAGCAGGAACACGTTCTCGGGGATCAGGTAGTTGAGCAATACCCCCACCAGCAGCGCCGCGCCCATGACCACCACGGTCATCCACGGCACGCCGTGCTTGGACAGCTTGCTGAAACCACGCGGGGCATGGCCTTGCTGGGCCAGGCCATACATCATGCGGCCGGCGCCGAAGATGTCGCTGTTGATGGCCGAAATCGCAGCGGAAATCACCACCACGTTGAGCACTGCCGCTGCCGAACCGATCCCCAGGTTGCTGAAGATCTGCACGAACGGGCTGCCTTCGCTGCCGATCTGCGGCCACGGGTACAGGCACATCAGCACGAACAGGGTCAGCACGTAGAACAGCAGGATGCGCAGTGGCACGGCATTGATGGCCTTGGGGATGACCCGTTGTGGGTCCTTGGCCTCACCGGCGGTCACGCCGATGATTTCGATACCGCCAAAGGCAAACATGACCACCGCGAAGGAGGCGATCAGGCCGCCGACACCGTTAGGCATGAAGCCGCCATGCTCGACCAGGTTGCTCAAGCCGACGGCATGCCCGGTGCCCACCTGGCTGAAGCCGAAGGCCATGATGCCGAGGCCGGCGAGGATCATCGCGACGATCGCGCCGACCTTGAGCAGCGACAGCCAGAATTCCATTTCGCCGAACACTTTGACGTTGCACAGGTTCAGGCCGCCAATCAGGAAGACGATGCCCAGCACCCAGATCCAGCGGGCCACTTCAGGGAACCAGAAGCCCATGTAGATACCGAAGGCGGTCACGTCGGCGATGGCGACGATGACCATTTCGAAGGCGTAGGTCCAGCCGAGGATGAAGCCGGCCATGGGGCCGAGGTAGGTCGTGGCGTAGTGGCCAAAGGACCCGGCGACCGGGTTGTGCACGGCCATCTCGCCGAGGGCGCGCATGACCATGAACACGGCGGCGCCGCCGATCAGGTAGGCCAGCAGCACGGCGGGGCCGGCCATCTGGATGGCAGAGGCGGAACCGTAGAAAAGCCCGGTACCGATAGCGGAGCCGAGCGCCATGAAACGGATGTGCCGGGCCGATAGCCCGCGCTTGAGACCTTGAGCTTGTTGCATGTCACGTCCTAATTTTGTTTTTGTGGTCGTGAGATCGAGGGGGGCTGCTGTGCAGCCCTTTCGCAGCGCAAGGCTGCTCCTACAGGGAAAGCGTCGCCGTTGTAGGAGCAGCCTTGTGCTGCGAATGGGCCGCAACGCGGCCCCAAAGGCATTACAGGCTAGGCAGAACCCCAGCCGGCAGCAGCCCGGTCAGGCTGCCCTTGGCCAGCAGTTCGACGGCCTTCTCGATATCCGGCGCAAAGAACCGGTCGCGGTCATAGTGCGGCACTTCGCTGCGCAGCGCCTGACGCGCCTGCTCCAGCTTGGCGGAGGTCTTCAGCCCTTTGCGCAGGTCCAGGCCCTGGCAGGCGCCCAGCCATTCGATGGCCAGCACGCCACGGGTGTTTTCGGCCATTTCCCACAGGCGCTTGCCCGCCGCCGGGGCCATCGACACGTGGTCTTCCTGGTTGGCCGAGGTGGGCAGGCTGTCGACGCTGTGCGGGTGCGACAGCGCCTTGTTCTCGCTGGCCAGCGCAGCAGCGGTGACCTGGGCGATCATGAAGCCGGAGTTGACCCCACCGTTTTCCACCAGGAACGGCGGCAGTTGGGACATGTGCTTGTCCATCATCAGCGAAATGCGGCGCTCGCTCAGCGAGCCGATTTCGGCAATGGCCAGGGCCAGGTTGTCAGCGGCCATGGCCACCGGCTCAGCGTGGAAGTTACCGCCCGAGATCACGTCACCTTCAGCCGCGAACACCAGCGGGTTGTCGGACACGGCGTTGGCTTCGATGCCCAGCACTTCGGCAGCCTGGCGTAGCTGGGTCAGGCAAGCGCCCATGACCTGTGGCTGGCAGCGCAGCGAGTACGGATCCTGGACCTTGTCGCAGTTCTTGTGCGATTGCGAGACTTCGCTGGTTTCACCCAGCAGGTCGCGGAAGCACGCGGCGGTGTCGATCTGGCCACGCTGGCCACGCACGGCATGCACCCGTGCATCGAACGGCGAACGCGAGCCCAGCGCCGCTTCCACGGTCAGGCCACCGCAGGCAATGGCGGCGGCATACAGGTCTTCGGCGTAGAACAGCCCGCGCAAGGCGTAGGCCGAGGACGCCTGGGTGCCGTTGAGCAGGGCCAAGCCCTCTTTGGCGGCCAGGGTCAGAGGTTCCAGGCCAGCAACGGCCAGGGCTTCGGTGGCCGACAGCCACTGGCCCTTGTAGCGCGCCTTGCCTTCGCCGAGCAGCACCAGCGACATGTGCGCCAGCGGTGCCAGGTCGCCGGAAGCACCGACCGAGCCTTTGAGCGGGATGTGTGGGTAGACTTCGGCGTTGACCAGGGCGATCAGTGCATCGATCACCTTACGGCGGATGCCGGAGAAACCACGGCTGAGGCTGTTGATCTTGAGCACCATGATCAAGCGCACCAGGTCGTCATCCAGCGGCGCGCCGATGCCGGCGGCGTGGGACAGCACCAGCGAGCGCTGCAGGTTTTCCAGGTCGTGGCTGGCAATGCGGGTCGAGGCCAGCAGGCCGAAACCGGTGTTGATGCCGTAGGCGGTGCGGTCTTCGGCAAGAATCTGTTCGACGCAGGCAACGCTGTCGTTGATCGGCTGGTCGGCGCTGGCATCCAGGCGCAGGCGCACGGGTGCGGCGTGGATCGCGCGCAGCTGGGCCAGGGTCAGGGTGCCAGGCTTAAGGGTCAGTTCGGTCACTTCGCTACTCCATTCTGTCGGGGCCCGCAGGCCCCTTCTTGTTGTTCAGTATCACTCAAAGTGCAGCGATCAGCCCGTGATCATTGGCAGGTCGAGGCCTTGCTCTTTGGCGCAATCGACGGCGATGTCGTAGCCGGCGTCGGCATGGCGCATAACGCCGGTGCCTGGGTCGTTGGTCAGCACGCGGGCGATGCGCTCGGCGGCTTCATCGGTACCGTCGCAGACGATGACCATACCCGAGTGCTGCGAGAAGCCCATGCCTACGCCGCCGCCGTGGTGCAGCGACACCCAGGTGGCGCCGCTGGCGGTGTTGAGCAGGGCATTGAGCAGCGGCCAGTCGGAGACGGCGTCGGAGCCGTCACGCATGGCTTCGGTTTCGCGGTTGGGGCTCGATACCGAACCGGAGTCCAGGTGGTCGCGGCCAATCACGATCGGCGCCGACAGCTCGCCGCTGCGGACCATTTCGTTGAACGCCAGGCCCAGCTTGGCGCGCAGGCCCAGGCCGACCCAGCAGATTCGCGCTGGCAGGCCCTGGAAGCTGATGCGCTCGCGGGCCATGTCCAGCCAGCGGTGCAGGTGGGCGTCGTCGGGGATCAGTTCTTTGACCTTGGCGTCGGTCTTGTAGATGTCATCGGCTTCGCCAGACAGCGCGGCCCAGCGGAACGGGCCTACGCCGCGGCAGAACAGCGGGCGGATGTAGGCCGGTACGAAGCCTGGGAAGTCAAAGGCGTTGGCCACGCCCTCTTCTTTGGCCATCTGGCGAATGTTGTTGCCGTAGTCGAAGGTCGGGATGCCCTGCTTTTGGAAGTCGAGCATGGCCTGTACGTGTACGGCCATGGACTGTTTGGCGGCCTTGACCACCGCAGCCGGTTCGGTCTGCGCGCGGTCGCGGTACTGCTCCCAGGTCCAGCCGGCCGGCAGGTAGCCGTTGAGCGGGTCGTGGGCGCTGGTCTGGTCGGTGACCATGTCCGGACGCACGCCACGCTTGACCAGCTCAGGCAGGATTTCAGCGGCGTTACCGTGCAAGGCGATAGAGATGGCCTTGCCTTCGGCGGTGTACTTGGCGATGCGCGCCAGGGCGTCGTCGAGGTCGTTGGCCTGCTCGTCGACGTAGCGGGTTTCCAGACGGAAATCGATGCGGCTCTGCTGGCATTCGATGTTCAGCGAGCACGCGCCGGCCAGGGTCGCGGCCAGTGGCTGGGCGCCGCCCATGCCGCCGAGGCCTGCGGTCAGTACCCACTTGCCTTTGAGACTGCCACCGTAGTGCTGGCGGCCGGCCTCGACGAAGGTTTCGTAGGTGCCCTGGACGATGCCCTGGCTGCCGATGTAGATCCAGCTGCCGGCGGTCATCTGGCCGTACATGGCCAGGCCCTTGGCATCCAGTTCGTTGAAGTGTTCCCAGTTGGCCCAGTGCGGCACCAGGTTGGAGTTGGCGATCAGTACGCGGGGGGCGTTGCTGTGGGTCTTGAACACGCCGACCGGCTTGCCCGACTGCACCAGCAGGGTTTCGTCGTCTTCCAGGCGGGTCAGGGTCTCGACGATCTTGTCGTAGCAGGCCCAGTTGCGGGCAGCGCGACCAATACCACCGTAGACCACCAGTTCTTTAGGGTTTTCGGCGACCTGCGGATCGAGGTTGTTCATCAGCATGCGCAGTGGCGCTTCGGTCAGCCAGCTTTTGGCGGTCAGCTTGTTGCCACGTGGGGCACGGATTTCAACGTCACGGTATTTGTTGTTGTCGGTCACGGGAAGGGTCCTCTGCGGTCGTCCGCGGGCAGGTGTGTCGTGGTCAATATACAAACACACCTTTACTTGTATGTACAAGCATGGACAACCAAATTTTTCCTTCCAGAATGCAAAGGGGCCGCTGCGCGACCCAATCGCCGGCAAGCCGGCGATTGGGCTGCACAGCAGCCCCAGTTACACGGCAATGAGATCAGTGCGCTGTCAGCTCGATCAGGCAAATACGCCCCTGAACCTCCAGCCCCAGCAATTCATCGTTACCCTCAAGCCGCAGGCAGTCATACAACCCCAGCCGCTGCATCTCACGCCCCGCCATTGCCACTTCGACCTGGCTACTGGCCGCAAACAACAACAGCGTCGACGCCGAGCTGAACAGCCGGTGGGTACCATCGAACCACTGCAACCGCGCCCGATAGCGCTGCGGCGAATAGATCAGGTTGAAATCACGAATCGCCCCACCTAGCAGCTTGCAACTGACCTGGCTCTCGCCGGCAAACGCAAAGGCATCGAACGGCAACAGCGGCCGACTGGCCTGGCCATCGACCAACAGGCGCATGCCATCGCCCTGCAGCACGGTGATGATCCGCTGGTAACCGGCGAACGACGAGAATCCGCCTGACTCTTCGATATCGGCAATCGACAAACGCCAGCCGAACCCGTCGAGGCCCTCGCCGCTGTCGCGGGTGATTTCCTCGGTGAAGCCCCCGCCGTTCTTCCACGGCATGCGCGGGTACCCCTGCGCACGCAACACCTGCATCTGGCTCATTTGCTGAAACGTCCTTCAAGGCGATGACGGGAACCGGGGTGGATCAACCGCGCAGCGGTGACCGGCTGGCGACCGGACCAGGTGCGGCGGCGAATCAGCAGGCATGGCTCGCCCCGCTCGATCTGCAGCAGCTGGCACTCGTGCGGCTCGGCCAGGATCGCCTCGACCACGTGCTCACCCTCGGTCAACGGCGCGACCTGGGACAAGTAGGCGTAAGGCGTCTGCCGGGTGAAATCCTGCTTGAGGTAATCAGGGGCGATCGCTGCGTTGACGTAGCGGTCCTCGATTTGCACAGGGATACCATTCTCGTAGTGCACGATCAGCGAATGGAACACCCGCTGGCCTTCGCGCATGTCCAGCGCCAGGGCGCGCTCGGAGCCGGCCGCTTCTTCGGTAAGGGTGATCACCTGGCAGCTATGCTGGTGGCCACGCCCGGCAATTTCGTCGGCGATGTTGTTGACCTCGAACAGCGCCGAGCGGCTCTTGGGCTCGGCGACGAACGTGCCGACCCCTTGCATGCGCACCAGCAAGCCTTCGGCCGTGAGCTCACGCAGGGCGCGGTTGATGGTCATGCGGCTGAAGCCCAGTTGGCTGACCAGTTCGCTTTCCGAAGGGACCCGGTGATGAGGCGGCCAGCTGCCGTTGTCGATGTGCTGGATGATCATCTGTTTGACCCGCGCGTACAGCGGCGCCGGGCCCTCGCCCATCTGGGCAACCAGCGCGGAGACAGGAGGTGTCGGCACGGCGTTGGATCCTTGTGCGATTGAATGAGCGGTAGCTTGCCGCAGTTTACCCGGCAGGCAAACGCCTGTATATGTATATACAAGTTAACAATAACAGGATTTCACCGATGTCCGCCTACTTCGCCGAACGTGCCCTGCTGCCCAATGGGTGGGCCAGCAATGTCCGAATCGAGGTCGCCAGTGATGGCAACGTGGCCCGTATCGAGCCCGATGCTTCGGCCGAAGGCGCCGAACGGCTGTCCGGCCCGCTGCTGCCGGGCATGCCCAACCTGCATTCCCATGCGTTTCAACGCGCCATGGCGGGGCTGGCGGAAGTGGCGGGTAACCCCAACGACAGCTTCTGGACCTGGCGTGACTTGATGTACCGATTGGTGGGCCAGATCACCCCGGAGCAACTGCAGGTCATCGCGCGTCAGCTGTATATCGAGATGCTCAAGGCTGGCTACACCTCGGTGGCCGAGTTCCACTACGTCCACCACGACCAGGCTGGCAAGGCCTACGCTGACCCTGCCGAACTGTCCCGGCGCATCAGCGCGGCGGCAGCCAGCAGCGGCATCGGCCTGACCCTGCTGCCAGTGCTCTACAGCCACGCCGGCTTCGGCGGCCAGGCTCCGAACGAAGGGCAACGGCGGTTCATCAACTCCACCGAGCAGTACCTGCGCCTGCAGGCACAACTCGCCCCCCTGCTGGCCGCGCAGCCGGCACAGCAGCTGGGCCTGTGCTTCCACTCGCTACGGGCGGTCACGCCAGGGCAGATCGCCCATGTGCTGGAGGCTGGCAGCCCGCACAGCCCGGTGCATATCCACATTGCCGAACAACAGAAGGAAGTCGACGACTGCCTGGCCTGGAGCGGCCGCCGCCCGCTGCAGTGGCTGTACGAACATGTCGACGTGAACGCGCGCTGGTGCCTGGTGCATGCCACCCATGCCGAAGCCGATGAAGTTACCGCCATGGCCCGCAGCGGCGCGGTGGCAGGCCTGTGCCTGACCACCGAGGCCAACCTGGGCGACGGTATCTTCCCGGCGGTGGATTACCTGGCACAAGGTGGGCGCATGGGCATTGGCTCGGACAGCCATGTGTCGCTCAGCGTGGTGGAGGAGCTGCGTTGGCTGGAGTATGGCCAGCGGCTACGCGATCAACGGCGCAACCGGTTGCACCGCAGCGACCAACCGATGGTCGGCCGCACGCTGTATGACGCGGCCTTGAGCGGCGGCGCCCAGGCGCTTGGCCAAGCGGTCGGCGAGTTGGCAGTGGGCAAGCGAGCCGACTGGCTGGTGCTCGACGGGCAGGACCCGTACATCGCCACGGCAAAGGGCGATGCGATTCTCAACCGTTGGCTGTTCGCGGGCGGCGATCGCCAGGTGCGCGATGTGATGGTCAACGGGCAATGGGTAGTGCGCCAGGGGCGCCATGCGCAGGAAGAGGAAAGCGCGCGGGCGTTCGTCGAGGTTCTGCGTCAACTGCTGAATTGAGGGTAGGCGCAGCCTTGTGCTGCGAAGAGGCCGGTATTTCTCCAACATTTGCTGAATGCCTACCGGCCTCTTCGCAGCACGAGGCTGCTCCTACACGCACAGCGTGAATGGCATCAATGAGACTTGACGATCTGCTGGTCAGCCGTGCGCCAGATCAGTCGGCTGGTGTCATACCCCTGCTGCCGCGCCTTGGCCAGCAAGCTCTCGCGCTGCCAGGCTGGCAGGCTCGGTGTGCGGGACAGGATCCACAGGTATTTGCGGTCCGGGCTGCCGACGATCGCCGTGTGGTAGCGGTCGTCCACGTACAGAATCCAGTACTCGCCTTTGGCCACACCCGGCACCAGGCGCGTGAACCAGTTATCGAACTCAACCCAAAGCTTGTCGGTATGCCCCGGCTCCTGGATGCTGGCATGCCCCTCGGCGCGCAGCCATTCATCACCGATCGTGCGGCAGCGATTGAGCACGCCAAACGTGCCGTCCTGCTTGAGGTTGTAATGCGCCTCGGACTGCTCGCAGCCCTCCTGGTAACGCATCGGCAGGCGCGCCAGCTCGTACCATTTGCCCTGGTAGCGCTTGAGGTCGACATTGCCGGCGGTTTTCGGCGCCAGCGGGTCATGTGCAGACGTGGCGCAGCCGCCCAGCAGCATCACCAGGCACAACCCCAGTAGCAGGTGGACACGCCTCATTTGAGGCCCTGCCCTGAATACATCAGCACCTTGTCGGCCGCGTATTGCACGCTGATAAAGCTCATCTCGTCCCCCCAGGTACAGCTGCTCATGCCCAGTGCGCCAGAGCACTCGGTGGGCGTGCCGAGCAGTTGCTCGACCTCGGCCTTGTTCATACCGGCCTTGAGCTTGGAATAGTTTTCCTGGTTGATCTTGCTGCACGCGGTCAGAACGACGCACAAGGACAACAGGGCGAGGGAACGCAACGACATGAAGGACACTCCTGAACAGGGGATACAGGCGAGTGGCCTGCAGTGACCTTCGACGGGAAAATCCCTCCCTGGTTCCCTGCCCTCCCCCCTTTTCACCTACACCATTGGTCGGCTGGCCGAGGGCAGGCACAAAAAAACCGCGCCTGCAGATGCACGCGCGGTTTTTGTGTCGCGACAGGCCTGCGCAGCAGGCCCAGCGGCAATCAGAACCTGGAGCCAGGTTCCAGCAAAAAGTCCATCTCTTCGCTGGTGCTCGGCCGCTCCAGCATCAGGTTGCGGTGCGGGAAGCGCCCGAACCGGGCAATCACCCGCTGGTGCTGCTCGGCGTAGTCGAGGAACCCCTCGAACAACCGGCGATTGGCCTCAGGTTGCTCGTCCAGCAGCACTTGGTAACGCTCGACGCACAGGTTTTGCCAGTCCAGCACCTCGGCATGCTCCAGCACCAGCAGCACGAACACCCGCTGGATCGGCAGCAACTGGTAATCCCAGCCTTTTTGCAGGCCCTGCATGGCCACCACCTGGGCACGCCGGTCGCCCTCGAAGGCACGCGGCGTGTCGCGGTAGATCATGCGAGGCAGCTGGTCCAGCAGGATCAGCAGGCCGAGCCAGCCTTGCGGGCTCTGTTGCCACTCTTCGAGCCCGCCCGCCAGGGCGTGCTCGACCAAGTCGCCAAACAGCGCCTGGGCCTCGGCATCGTGATGCTTGCCGAACCACAGCGTGCTCTTCTCGTCAGCCACGGCCTGGGGACTGGTGCCCCAACCGAACCACCACTCCAGCAACGGCTGCCAAGGTGCGAGCATGACTTACTCCTTGTGATACGCGGTGACGCGCTCGACCTCTTCCTTCGAGCCGAGGATGACCGACACGCGCTGGTGCAGGCTCTCTGGCTTGATGTCGAGGATACGATCGTAACCATTGGTGGATGCGCCGCCAGCCTGCTCGATGATGAACGACATCGGGTTGGCTTCGTACATCAGGCGCAGCTTGCCCGGCTTGCTCGGGTCGCGAGCGTCACGCGGGTACATGAACAGACCGCCACGGGTCAGGATGCGGTGCACGTCGGCGACCATCGAGGCGATCCAACGCATGTTGTAGTTCTTTTTCAGCGGACCGGTTTCACCGGCCAGCAGTTCGTCCACGTAACGCTGTACCGGGGCTTCCCAGTGGCGCTGGTTGGACATGTTGATGGCGAATTCGGCGGTGGTGGCCGGTACCTGGATGTTTTCGTGGGTCAGGACGAAGCTGCCCAGTTCGCGGTCCAGGGTGAAACCTTTGACGCCATTGCCCAGGGTCAGGATCAGCATGGTCTGCGGGCCGTAGATGGCATAACCGGCAGCAACCTGCTCGGTGCCTGGCTGCAGGAACGCTTCTTCGTTGAGGCTTTCGTTCTGGCTCAGGTACTGGTTAGGGCAACGCAGAACCGAGAAGATGGTGCCGACCGAAACGTTAACGTCGATGTTCGACGAGCCGTCCAGCGGGTCGAAGACCAGCAGGTAGGCGCCTTTCGGGTATTTGCCCGGGATCTGGTAGGCGTTGTCCATTTCTTCGGACGCCATGCCGGCCAGGTGGCCGCCCCACTCGTTGGCCTCCAGCAGGATGTCGTTGGAGATAACGTCCAGCTTCTTCTGTACTTCGCCTTGCACGTTTTCGGTGCCCATGCTGCCCAGTACGCCGCCCAGGGCGCCTTTGGACACGTGGTGGCTGATCTCTTTGCACGCGCGCGCCACCACTTCGATCAGGAAGCGCAGATCGGCAGGGGTATTGTTGCTGCGGGTCTGCTCAATCAGATAGCGACTCAGGGTAACGCGGGACATGTATGGCTCCGAAATGGAAAGGGGGAG
Source organism: Pseudomonas sp. B21-031 (assembly GCF_024748985.1). Lineage (NCBI taxonomy): Bacteria > Pseudomonadati > Pseudomonadota > Gammaproteobacteria > Pseudomonadales > Pseudomonadaceae > Pseudomonas > Pseudomonas sp. B21-031. Next base: position 5,565,969 of record NZ_CP087181.1, read on the forward strand.
AAAAACCCCCGCAGTTTACAGGGAGAGTGCGATGCTAGCGAGTGATGAGACTCGCCTGGGCTGTCTGACGGCACAATAGGTCGGTAGTTCAGCCTTTGCCAGGCCGGCTGTCGACTGGGGCTGGTGTGCGCCCCATTCGCGGGCAAGCCCGCTCCCACAGGTTTTGCGCAGCCTTCAAGGCAACGCAAAACCTGTGGGAGCGGGCTTGCCCCGCGAATGGGCCGCACCGCGGCCCCAATGCTCAATCCAGTGCCTTCCAGATCTCGCCCGCATACTCCCGGATGGTCCGGTCCGACGAGAACCAGCCCATCTTTGCCGTATTCAGCACCGCCATCCGCCACCATTCCTGCGGCGTATGCCACAGCTCCTCGACCCGCCGCTGAGCATCCCAGTAGGCATCGAAATCGGCGCACACCAGGAAGCGGTCATAGGCCACCAGCCCATCGATCAACCCGGTATAGCGCGATGGGTCATCAGGCGAGAACACCCCGCTGCGAATCGACTGAAGCACGTCGTTCAAGCGGCTCGACTCGGCAATTGCCACACTGGCGCCAAAATCCCCCGCTCGCCGCCGCGCCTCGACCTGCTGCGCCGTCAGGCCAAAGATGAACATGTTGTCGGCCCCCACGTGCTCGCACATCTCGACGTTGGCGCCGTCCAGTGTGCCGATGGTCAACGCGCCATTGAGGCCGAACTTCATATTGCTGGTACCCGATGCTTCATAGCCGGCCGTGGAGATCTGCTCGGACAGGTCCGCCGCCGGGATGATGCTTTCGGCCAGGCTGACGTTGTAGTTGGGCAGGAACACCACCTTGAGCAGGCCGCGCACGGTCGGGTCGTTGTTCACCACCCGGGCGATGTCGTTGGCCAATTTGATGATCAGCTTGGCCTGGTGATAGCTGGCCGCAGCCTTGCCGGCGAAAATTTTCACCCTCGGCACCCAGTTGGTGCCCGGGTCGTTGCGTATGGCCTGGTACAAGGCCACGGTGTGCAACAGGTTGAGCAGTTGGCGCTTGTATTCGTGGATGCGCTTGACCTGCACATCGAACAGCGCCTCCGGGTTGACCGTCACGCCGATACGGTCCTGGATGATGCTGGCCAGGGCGCGTTTGCTGTGCAGGCGCTGGGCGGCGAATTGCTTGCGGAAGCTGCTCTTGTCGGCAAACGGCACCAGGTTGGCGAGCAACCCTTCCGGGTCATCCTTGAGCTCCGGGCCGAGCGCCTCGACCAGCATTTCGGTCAATTGCGGGTTGGACTGGTACAGCCAGCGCCGGAACGTGATGCCGTTGGTCTTGTTGTTGATCCGCTGTGGGTAAAGCTTGTGCAGCTCGGCGAACACCGTGCTCTTCATCAACTTGCTGTGCAGTGCCGATACGCCGTTGACGCTGTGCGACCCCAGAAACGCCAGGTTGCCCATGCGTACCCGGCGGCCGTTTTCTTCTTCGATCAACGACACCGCCCGCAGCACGTCGAAGTCGTGCAGGCCTTTCGCGCGCAGGGCGTCGATATGGTAGGCGTTGATCAGGTAGATAATCTGCATGTGCCGCGGCAGCATGCGCTCCATCAACGCCACCGGCCAGGTTTCCAGCGCCTCAGGCAGCAGGGTGTGGTTGGTGTAGGCCAGGGTGCCGACGGTCAGCTCCCAGGCCTTTTCCCACGGGATTTCATGCTGGTCGACCAGCAGGCGCATCAACTCGGCCACGGCAATCGACGGGTGCGTGTCGTTGAGCTGGATGGCCGCCGCATCGGGCAGGTTGAGCAAGTCCTTGTGCATGTTCAGGTGGCGCCGCAGCAGGTCCTGCAGCGAGGCCGAAACGAAGAAGTATTCCTGGCGCAGGCGCAGCTCCTGGCCGGCTTCGGTGCTGTCGGCCGGGTAGAGAACCCGCGAGATGCTCTCGGCACGGGCCACTTCGGCGACCGCGCCCAGGTGGTCACCGGCGTTGAAACGCTCCAGGTGCAGCTCTTCCAGCGCCCGGGCACGCCACAGGCGCAAGGTGTTGACGCTGGCGCCACGCCAGCCGACCACCGGCGTGTCATAGGCCACCGCCCGTACCGTCTCGCCTGGCCACCAGACTTGCCGTTGCTGGCCGTGGGTGTCTTGCACCGTTTCGACGCTGCCGCCGAAACTGATCGGGTAGATCACCTCGGCGCGTTCGAACTCCCAGGGGTTGCCAAAATCCAGCCAGTTTTCCGTCTGCTCCTGCTGCCAGCCGTCGACCACCGCCTGGCGAAACAGGCCGTGCTCGTAGCGGATGCCGTAGCCGTGGGCGGCGATGCCCAGGGTCGACATGCTTTCCATAAAGCAAGCGGCGAGCCGCCCCAGGCCACCGTTGCCCAGCGCCGCATCCGGCTCGAGCAGGCGGATACGCTCCAGGTCGACGTCCAGGCCATCGAGGGCTTCACGGGCGATGTCCAGCAAGCCAAGGTTGCTCAGGCTGTCGTACAGCAGCCGCCCGATGAGAAATTCCAGAGAAAGGTAATACACCCGCTTTTGACTGCGCCGGTAGGCCTGACGGGTGTGATCCATCCAGTGATCGACCATGTGATCACGCGCGGCCAGGGCAATGGCTTCGAACCAGTCATGGTCGAAGGCATGCTCGGGGTCCTTGCCGACCGCGTAGGTCAGCTTATCCAGTACAGCGGCGCGAAAATCGGCCACCTCGGCGTCACGTGCTTTGGGTTCCTGGGACATGCGGCATCCTCGGGCAAGTTGACGAATACGGAGGGAGAGTGAAGAGACTAGACCCTTCGACAGGGACTTACCGTTCCTGTTCGCAGTTTTCATGCCTGAACACTGAATCAGCACCATGAATCAGGCAAAAGGTTGTTCACAAATTGAACAACTCCGGTATCATCGCGCGCCCCAAGCCCGTGATTCACCCCCATAACGATGAAAACGACCCTGATCGCCGCCGCCGAAGTCGACCGCCTGGAGACTTGGCAGCGCTATGCCAGCCACATGTGCGGTGGCTGCCACTCGACCTGTTGCACCCTGCCGGTGGAGGTGAAGATCAAGGATCTGATCCGCATTGGCGTGGTAGACGAGTTCGAAAAAGACGAACCGCCCAAAAACGTAGCCAAACGCCTGCAGAAGGAAGGCATCATCGAACGCTTCAACCAGAAGTCAGGCATTTTCACCCTGACCCGGATGAGCAACGATGACTGCATGTACCTGGATCGTAAGAGCCGGCTGTGCACCATTTATGACAAGCGCCCGGACACCTGCCGCAACCACCCCAAGGTCGGGCCGCGGCCGGGGTATTGTGCCTACAAGCCGAAGGCAGTAATACGTTGACTGATTGCCTGCGGGTCTCCACTCGCAGGCTTGCCAACTAAAGCCGGACAAGGCGTTTCAATACTTGCGGATAAACGCTCTAATTTCCAATACGCCCTTGGAAAAGCTCACGCCGATAGCGCACAACCGTAGCCAACGCGACTGCAGCCACCCCAATCGACGTGAGCACCATGAGAAAGACTTTGAAATTGATGGATTCATTATTCCAAGCAATCACTTGCTGATTGAATCGATCATCATAGAGGACACGCCCGTACAGGGTCGAAAGCCCACGCACCACACTACCACCCTCCTGCCGCTCAACAGTGAGCAGAACCTTTGAGTTGATCCGGAGCCCCGACTGCTCGTACAACTCCCAGTACGTGTATATAGGCTTACCCTCGCGCTTACCGTCCAGTTTGTAAGCAACGCTAAAATGCACTAACGACCGATTATGCTCCCAACTGTTCGGATGGCCGGACACTCGCCCTTCAATGATTATCAGCTTAGCTACATCAGGTGCCGTGTACTCCTTCAACTGACTGACATATAGCGCAACAAACACGACCATCGTGATAACGACAATCGAGAGTAACTTAACCCGCGCAAGAGGATGGGACACCCTTAACAACTCAATAAATCCTGATATTGAATGCACCCACCCCTCCACAAACGCTCATTAAAGTATAGTCTTCCTACACCTATCAGTGATACCTGTCCACCCCGAAACTATTTCCTCCAGGCTCAATGATTTGTATAGGGCCAATATCGACACTCCACCCTGGCGACTCAGGCAACGGAAAGATAAGAGGACCGCCGCCTCCACTGATCCCTTCAATGTACCCACCCCCGCCGCCCCCAACAATTTCGTATTGATGGAGAGGTTCACTTCCAAGTGCAACACTCTGCGAATCCGGGTCCCACCGTTGATACAAATTATTAGCCACGTCGGAATTCAACATTCCCAGCGCGTTAGCGCCTACACCTACTGCAGTGAAAACGCCCGCGACAGACCCAGCACCGGCAAGCAAGGTAATTCCGCCGACAATTCCAGCAACATTTACAACCAGGCTTAGCACATCGCCGTTCTCAAAGGTCTGATCGGTACGGTACTGAGCGGTAATTTTCAGGAGCACGGTGGTTGCGGCAAGCGTATTTGTTTTTATGTTGAGGAGGGGAGTAAAGCCAGCAAAAAACTAGACCATTAAAAGGTCCTCGCACACTTGGAAGGTATGCTCACGTGAGCCTCCCCCCACAGCCTCGACGCGCTGAAATATCAATCACTTCAACGATCGCAAACCTCATCTATTTTGCAACCCCGCTCACTGGCACATCAGAAACTAGAAGCGCACAATTAATTCAGATTATGCTTACTCATAAAATAGAGGCAGCGCACCGGAGAAATATAAATCGGACCTTACTTACGAGCATGCATACGGCAAAAAAAAACGCCCCCGGCCTTTCGACCGGGGGCGTTTTCATTCAGCCACAGCTAAATCAGCTGTTCTTGGCTTTCTTGGCAGCGCGGGTACGCTCGCTTTCGTCCAGGATCTTCTTGCGAAGACGGATGGACTTCGGCGTGACTTCGCACAGCTCGTCTTCCTGGATGTATTCCAGAGCCTGTTCCAGGGTGAAGCGAACAGGCGGAACCAAGGCGATGACTTCGTCTTTACCCGAAGCACGCATGTTGTCGAGCTTCTTGCCCTTGGTAGGGTTGACGCCCAGGTCGTTGTCGCGGCTGTTCTGGCCGATGATCTGACCGTTGTAGATCTCTTGACCGTGCTCGACAAACAGCTTGCCACGCGCCTGGAGGGTTTCCAGCGAGTAGGTCAGCGCCTTGCCGGTTTCGACCGAAACCAGTACGCCGTTCTGACGGCCGGACATGTGGCCGGACTTCACGGTGTCGTAGCGATCGAAGATCGAAGTCAGGATGCCCGCACCGTTGGTCAGGGTCAGGAACTGGTTACGGAAACCGATCAGACCACGCGCCGGGATGTTGTATTCCAGGCGTACACGGCCCTTGCCATCCGGAACCATGTTGGTCAGGTCGCCTTTACGCAGACCCATCTCTTCCATGACCTTGCCCTGGGCTTCTTCAGGGATGTCGATGGTGACGTTTTCGAACGGTTCCTGCTTAACGCCGTCCACTTCGCGGATGATCACTTCTGGGCGGCCCAGGGCCAGCTCGAAGCCTTCGCGACGCATGGTTTCGATCAGTACCGAGAGGTGCAGCTCACCACGGCCCGAGACTTTGAACTTGTCTGGGGAGTCGGTTTCTTCAACGCGCAGGGCAACGTTGTACAGCAGCTCTTTGTCCAGACGGTCCTTGATGTTACGGCTGGTGACGAACTTGCCTTCCTTGCCGCAGAACGGCGAGTCGTTGACCTGGAAGGTCATCGAAACGGTAGGCTCGTCAACGGTCAGCGGCTTCATCGCCTCAACGGCAGTCGGGTCGCACAGGGTGTCGGAGATGAACAGCTCGTCGAAACCGCTGATGCAGACGATGTCGCCAGCTTGGGCTTCTTCGACATCGACGCGGTGCAGGCCGTGGTGGCCCATCAGCTTGAGGATACGGCCGTTACGCTTCTTGCCGTCGGCGTCGATAGCGACAACCGGGGTGTTCGGCTTGATGCGACCACGGGCAATACGGCCAACACCGATCACACCCAGGAAGCTGTTGTAGTCCAGAGCGGAGATCTGCATCTGGAACGGGCCGTCACGGTCAACAGCTGGCGCTGGAACGTGGTCAATGACCGCCTGGTACAGGGCAGTCATGTCTTCGCCCATTTCGGTGTGGTCCAGACCGGCGATGCCGTTCAGGGCCGAGGCGTAGACGACTTTGAAGTCCAGCTGTTCGTCGGTGGCACCGAGGTTGTCGAACAGGTCGAAGATCTGGTCCAGAACCCAGTCAGGACGCGCGCCCGGACGGTCAACCTTGTTGATCACGACGATTGGCTTCAGGCCAGCTTCGAAGGCCTTTTTGGTCACGAAGCGGGTTTGCGGCATCGGGCCGTCTTGAGCGTCGACCAGCAGCAGCACGGAGTCGACCATCGACATTACACGCTCAACCTCGCCACCGAAGTCGGCGTGGCCGGGGGTGTCGACGATGTTGATGTGGTAGCCGTTCCAGTTGATGGCGGTGTTTTTCGCCAGAATGGTAATACCGCGCTCTTTTTCCTGGTCGTTGGAGTCCATGACGCGCTCGTCGTTGAGCTCGTTACGCTCCAGAGTGCCGGACTGACGCAGGAGTTTGTCGACCAACGTGGTTTTACCATGGTCAACGTGGGCGATGATGGCGATGTTACGCAGATTTTCGATCACAAGTGTATCTCGATCAGAGGATTCGGTTGCCGCCTAGTCTAGGCGACCAATATGTAAGGTATAAGGCTCAGCAGGCCCGGTGGTCGGGAGGGCGATGGCGGATGCTGCCGCCATACAGCCCTGGCGTCTTATGCCGGACGATAAACACGCACATTGGCATGTCCCTCACTGAGCAGGTGGTGTGCGTGCAGTCGGCTCATCACACCCTTGTCGCAATACAGCAGGTACTGGCGTGTTTCATCCAGCTGCTTGAAGCGACTATTAATTGCATAAAATGGCATCACCTGGACTTCGATGCCCTCGATCACCAGGGGTTCGTCTTCCTGGGCATCGGGGTGACGGATGTCGATGACGATCTGGCCAGGCAGCGCTTCGCGCACTTCTTCCACCTCGACGTCCTTGCCCAACTCGTCGATCACGTGGTCGATCGAGATGAACTTGGCGCGTTCGAGGGCGCGCTCCAGCACGGCCATGTCGAATTGCTTCTCTTCATGCTCCATGCGGTGACGCTTGGCGTGGGTGGTCGGGTTTACCGAGATCACGCCGCAGTATTCAGGCATGTGCTTGGCGAAGTCGGCGGTGCCGATTTCGGTGGCCTGGTCGATGATGTCCTGCTTGTGGCTGGCCAGCAGCGGGCGCAGCACCAGCTTGTCGGTCGCCGAGTCGATGATCGACAGGTTCGGCAGGGTCTGGCTGGAGACCTGGGAAATCGCCTCGCCGGTGACCAGCGCGTCGATCTGCAGGCGGTCGGCCATATGGGCGGCGCCGCGCAACATCATGCGCTTGAGGGTCACGCCCATGTAGCTGTTGTCGACCTTGTTGAGGATCTCGCCGACCACTTCTTCGAACGGCACGCTGATGAACAGCACGCGCTGGCTGCTGCCGTACTTTTTCCACAGGTAGTGGGCAACTTCCATCACCCCCAGTTCGTGGGCACGGCCGCCGAGGTTGAAGAAGCAGAAGTGGGTCATCAGGCCACGGCGCATCATCTGGTAGGCCGCCACGGTGGAGTCGAAGCCACCGGACATCAGTACCAGGGTTTGCTCCAGAGCGCCCAGCGGATAGCCGCCGATGCCCTGATGCTGGTTGTGGATCACGTACAGGCGCTGGTTGCGAATTTCGATGCGCACCAGGACTTCCGGGTTCTTCAGCTCGATGCCGGCGGCGCCGCACTGCTGACGCAGCTGGCTGCCGACGTAGCGGTCGACGTCCATCGACGTGAAGTCATGGTGGCCGCCGCGCTTGCAGCGTACGGCGAAATGCTTGCCCGCCAGCAGGTGACCGAAGTGCTGCTTGCACTTCTCGACGATGTCGTCGAAGTCGCCGAGCGGGTATTCCTCGACCTGCAGGAAGTGGGTGATACCCGGCGTGCAGGTGAGGCGCTCGATCATCTCGCGCTGGACCTTCTCGTCTTCGACGCGGGTGACCACTTCGAGATTGTCCCAGACACCATCGACCGCGAGCTCAGGATCCAGATCCTTGAGCACGTTGCGGATGTTCTTGCCGAGCTGACGGATGAAGCGCTTGCGCACCGGCCGGCTCTTGATGGTGATTTCTGGGAAGACTTTGACGATAAGTTTCATTGGTTAACAGCGCGCGCAGGGCCTGCCGAAAATGAGGGGCGCGAATTATATCGGAAATTGCTCAGGATTTGACCAACTTTTGATCAGAAGCTTTGAGATAAATGCCAGGCCGGGGTTTTGGGGCGCCTGTTACGGCCCTTTCGCGGGTAAACCCGCTCCTACAGGGGATTGCTCAGTCTTCGAAATCCCTGCGGTCCCTGTGGGAGCGGGTTGACCCGCGAAGAGGCCCTCAAAGAAAGCACAACACTAAGCGCGTGCACACTATTGGTGCACCTATCCTAATAACCGCATCTTAAGGGTGCACTTTTCCCCGCTACCCTGTCGCCAGATGCCCGCAAACGCCCTCTTTTATCCCGCCCTCGCCATTTTCGGGCACTGGCATGCAATTTGCTCCCTTGTGAGGCAGGTAAGCTTGGCCGACTATCCGCGCCCGGCAACACCCTTTTTCCAGGGCAGCGGCCCACCGCGCTCTAGACCATCCGGAGGACAACATGTCGAAGTCGGTTCAACTCATCAAAGATCATGACGTCAAGTGGATTGATCTGCGTTTCACGGACACCAAAGGCATTCAGCACCACGTGACCATGCCGGCGCGTGATGGCCTGGACGAAGATTTCTTCGAAGTCGGCAAGATGTTCGACGGTTCCTCCATCGCTGGCTGGAAAGGCATCGAAGCTTCCGACATGATCCTGATGCCGGTCGATGACACCGCCGTGCTGGACCCGTTCACCGAAGAGCCGACCCTGATCATCACCTGCGACATCGTCGACCCGTCGAGCATGCAGGGCTACGATCGCGACCCACGCGGCATCGCCAAGCGCGCCGAAGAGTACCTGAAGAGCACCGGCATCGGTGACACCGTATTCGCCGGCCCAGAGCCTGAGTTCTTCATCTTCGACGAAGTGAAGTTCCAGTCGGACATCTCCGGCTCGATGTTCAAGATCTTCTCCGAGCAAGGCTCGTGGATGACTGGCGCTGACGTGGAAGGCGGCAACAAAGGCCACCGTCCTGGCGTCAAAGGCGGCTACTTCCCAGTTCCGCCGTTCGACCACGACCACGAAATCCGTACTGCCATGTGCAACGCACTGGAAGAAATGGGTCAGACCGTTGAAGTTCACCACCACGAAGTGGCGACTGCCGGCCAGAACGAAATCGGCGTCAAGTTCAACACCCTGGTGAAGAAGGCTGACGAAGTACAGGCCCTGAAGTACGTCGTGCACAACGTTGCCGACGCCTACGGCCGTACCGCCACCTTCATGCCGAAGCCACTGTACGGCGACAACGGCTCGGGCATGCACGTGCACATGTCGATCTGGAAAGACGGCAAGAACACCTTCTCGGGTGAAGGCTATGCCGGCCTGTCCGACACCGCCCTGTACTTCATCGGCGGTATCATCAAGCACGGTAAGGCCCTGAACGGCTTCACCAACCCGTCGACCAACTCCTACAAGCGTCTGGTTCCAGGCTTCGAAGCCCCGGTGATGCTGGCCTACTCGGCGCGCAACCGTTCCGCCTCGATCCGTATTCCGTACGTCGGCAGCCCGAAAGCCCGCCGTATCGAAGCGCGCTTCCCGGACCCATCGGCCAACCCGTACCTGGCCTTCGCGGCCCTGCTGATGGCTGGCCTGGACGGCATCCAGAACAAGATCCACCCAGGCGATGCTGCCGACAAGAACCTGTACGACCTGCCGCCTGAAGAGGCGAAAGACATCCCGCAAGTCTGCGGCAGCCTGAAAGAGGCCTTGGAAGAGCTGGATAAAGGCCGTGCGTTCCTGACCAAGGGCGGCGTGTTCTCCGACGACTTCATCGATGCCTTCATCGAGCTGAAGAGCGAAGAAGAGATCAAAGTCCGTACCTTCGTGCACCCGCTGGAATACGAGCTGTACTACAGCTGCTGATCTGATCGGCGCCTGGCGCCGATGACGTGATCAAGACGGCCTCCTTTGGGAGGCCGTTTTTATTTTCGCACATGCGAATCAGACGCCCCCTACAAGCAAACCCCGGTCGAGTGCGCACACTCAGCTCTCCACGCCAATAAGGAGAACACCATGCGCCTTGCCCTCCCCGCACTACCCTGCCTCTCACTCGCCCTGCTCGGCTGCAGCGCTTCCACACCCTACGAAGCTGAATTCGCCCCACTGCTTGCCAACATCGAATACCGCTTGGACTTGGCCACCTCAGTCGCCCTGCACAAGTATGATCACAACCTGCCGGTAGAGGCGCCCGCGCGCGAGCAACAGGTCATCACCCAAGTGCGCCAACAGGTTGCCGACCATGACCTCAGCCCTGATCGCGCCGCTGCCTTCTTCAGTGACCAGATCGAAGCCAACAAACTCGTCCAATACGCCCTGCTTGACCGCTGGACCACGCTGGGGCAAAGGCCGTCAGCCGAACCTCTGGACCTGGTTGATCAACTGCGTCCGCGCCTGGACAAACTGCAGGCCACCCTGTTGTTCGAACTGGGCCGCTTTGACCGGCAGCCCCCGACCGACTGCGCTCGCAAGCTCGCTGACGCGCTGAACAGCCGGACCAATGACCCGCTACGCCACCTTGCCATGGTTCGCGCTACCGGGCAGCTGTGCCCTAAACGCTGAATACAGCAATGCTCTATATTGGTGCATAACTGCCAAGAGTGCTCTGCCCTGCGGCCCAAAACAGGTCGCAGCGAGCGCTCGAACAGCGCTTTCTGATCCGAATCAGCGCAAATTCAGGGCTTTCTCAGGTTAATCCGCTTCTTTTCGGAGCCTTGGTTTGTTTCTTGCATTTTCCTGGCATCAGCGGATCCACAGCGCGCCCGGCTCTGGCCACCTAGTGCCAGGCAAGCGCCAAAAGAGGTCAACGACGCCTTATGACCATCAGCGATGCACAGCACCGTCTGCTTCTGGACAACCTGACCACCGCCACGCTCCTGCTGAACGCCGAGCTGCGCCTGGAATACATGAACCCGGCGGCAGAAATGCTGTTGGCCGTCAGTGGCCAGCGCAGCCATGGGCAGTTCATCAGCGAGCTGTTCACCGAGTCGACCGAGGCGCTCAGCTCGCTGCGCCAGGCGGTTGAACAGGCGCACCCGTTCACCAAGCGCGAGGCGCAACTGACCTCGCTGACTGGGCAGACCATCACCGTCGACTACGCTGTCACGCCGATTCTGCACCAGGGCCAGACCCTGCTGCTGCTCGAGGTGCACCCGCGCGATCGGCTGCTGCGCATCACCAAGGAAGAAGCCCAGCTGAGCAAGCAGGAAACCACCAAGATGCTGGTGCGTGGCCTGGCCCACGAGATCAAGAACCCGCTCGGTGGCATCCGCGGCGCGGCGCAGCTGTTGGCCCGCGAGCTGCCTGAAGAGGGCCTGCGCGACTACACCAACGTGATCATCGAAGAGGCCGACCGCCTGCGCAACCTGGTCGACCGCATGCTGGGCTCGAACAAACTGCCCTCGCTGGCGATGACCAATATCCACGAAGTGCTGGAGCGGGTCTGCAGCCTGGTGGACGCCGAAAGTCAGGGCTGCATCACGTTGGTGCGCGACTATGACCCAAGCCTGCCGGATGTGCTGATCGACCGTGAGCAGATGATCCAGGCGGTGCTGAACATCGTGCGCAACGCCATGCAGGCGATCAGCTCGCAGAACGAACTGCGCCTGGGCCGCATCACCCTGCGCAGCCGTGCGCTGCGCCAGTTCACCATCGGCCATGTGCGCCACCGGCTGGTGGCACGCGTCGAGATCATCGACAACGGCCCGGGCATCCCGTCGGAACTGCAAGACACCCTTTTCTATCCCATGGTCAGCGGGCGCCCGGACGGTACCGGGCTGGGCCTGGCCATCACCCAGAACATCATCAGCCAGCACCAGGGCCTGATCGAGTGTGAAAGCCACGCGGGCCATACCGCCTTCTCGATCTACCTGCCTCTGGAACAAGGAGCCACCGCCTCATGAGCCGAAGTGAAACCGTATGGATCGTCGACGATGATCGCTCCATCCGCTGGGTCCTGGAAAAAGCCCTGCAACAGGAAGGCATGACCACCCAGAGCTTCGACAGCGCTGATGGCGTGATGGGCCGCCTGGCCCGCCAGCAACCGGATGTGATCATTTCCGACATCCGCATGCCGGGCACCAGCGGCCTTGACCTGCTGGCCCAGATCCGCGAACAGCACCCGCGCCTGCCGGTCATCATCATGACCGCCCACTCCGACCTCGACAGCGCTGTGGCGTCTTACCAGGGCGGCGCCTTCGAGTACCTGCCCAAGCCGTTCGACGTGGACGAGGCGGTGTCGCTGGTCAAGCGCGCCAACCAGCATGCTCAGGAGCAGCAAGGCCTCGATGTGCCACAAGCCCTGGCCCGCACACCAGAGATCATCGGCGAAGCGCCGGCGATGCAGGAGGTGTTCCGCGCCATCGGTCGCCTGAGCCACTCCAACATCACGGTACTGATCAACGGTGAGTCCGGCACCGGCAAAGAGCTGGTGGCGCATGCGTTGCACCGCCATAGCCCGCGTGCGGCGTCACCGTTCATTGCCCTGAACATGGCAGCCATCCCCAAAGACCTGATGGAGTCCGAGCTGTTCGGCCACGAGAAAGGCGCCTTCACCGGTGCGGCCAACCTGCGCCGCGGCCGCTTCGAGCAAGCCGACGGCGGTACGTTGTTCCTCGACGAGATCGGCGACATGCCCGCCGACACCCAAACCCGCCTGCTGCGGGTGCTGGCCGATGGCGAGTTCTACCGGGTGGGTGGCCACGTGCCGGTCAAGGTGGATGTGCGCATCATTGCCGCCACCCACCAGAACCTGGAGTCGTTGGTGCAGGCTGGCAAGTTCCGCGAGGACTTGTTCCACCGGCTCAATGTGATCCGCATCCACATTCCGCGCCTGGCCGACCGCCGCGAAGATATCCCTGCGCTCGCCCGCCACTTCCTCGCACGGGCCGCGCAAGAGCTGGCGGTGGAGCCAAAACTGCTGAAGCCGGAGACCGAAGAGTTCATCCGCAACCTGCCGTGGCCGGGCAACGTGCGGCAGATGGAAAACACCTGCCGCTGGATCACCGTGATGGCGTCCAGCCGTGAAGTGCTGATCGGTGACTTGCCACCCGAGTTGCTGAACCTGCCGCAGGACGCCGCCCCCGTGACCAACTGGGAACAGGCGCTGCGCCAGTGGGCGGACCAGGCGCTGGCCCGTGGCCAATCGAACCTGCTCGACAGTGCGGTGCCCAGTTTCGAACGGATCATGATCGAGACCGCCCTCAAGCACACGGCGGGGCGGCGTCGGGATGCGGCGTTGTTGCTGGGCTGGGGGCGCAATACCTTGACGCGCAAGATCAAGGAGCTGGGGATGAATGTCGCCGGCGGAGATGAAGACGACAGCGAAGACCATTGAGTTGTACGCAGATCATTAAATACGGGGCCGCTTTAGAGCGGCCCTTTTTATTTCCGCCGCCATGCACCGATCCTGTGCCCTCTGCACCGCACGAAGGCACAAAAACCCTCAAAACCTGGCAAAAAAGCCCTGAAAGCCAATGTTTCCGGGTTTTGCAAAACTGGCACGCCCCCTGCAATAAGTCCTGTATCTCCCGTTTCGGGGTCCTCGGTACAGGCAGGCCGGGAAAACCCCTCTTTTATTTGCAGTAGCGCAAGTTTTGGGGACCCTGGTACAGGCAGGCCGGGACATCCCCTCTTTTATTCGTGCAGCCTCACCTGTACACGCCAACGCCCAGCGTCCTCTGCACCGGCCCACTCGCCGTGCAGGGGGCGCGCGGCCACCACCGTCAGCAACAGCCCCTCCTCGCTTTTCTGCACACGCCAACCTACGGGTTTGCCCTGCAGGCTCAATTGCCCCCGCTGGGCCTTGCCCTGGGCCTCGAACAGCACGGCTACCGTCCCCTCGACGTTCTCGCCATGCAGCTTCGGCTCTTCGTTGAACCACAGGTCGAGCCCGTCCTGCACCACCTCGACCTGCTCCAGCACCCGCTCATCGGGGGTGGTCAGGCGGCCGATCATCAAGCCCACCATCAGGCCAACAATGGCCAGCGATAGCATCACCCGTGGGAAGGCCTTCGAACGAAGGTCCGGTTCAGGGGTAGAATGCTCGTCATCTTCACGCCTGGAGCCGTGCATGTTTCACGTCATCCTTTTTCAACCAGAAATTCCGCCGAATACCGGCAACATCATTCGCCTCTGCGCCAACAGCGGTTGCCACCTGCACCTGATCGAGCCCATCAGCTTCGAACTGGATGACAAGCGCCTGCGCAGGGCGGGGCTGGACTACCACGAGTATGCCACGCTCAAGCGCCACGAGAGCCTGGCCGGATGCCTGGAAAGCCTGGGTAACCCCCGGCTGTTCGCCTTCACCACCAAGGGCTCGCACCCCTTCCATGAAGTGGCTTACCAGCCGGGCGACGCCTTCCTGTTTGGCCCCGAAAGCCGCGGCTTGCCAGCCGACGTGCTGGACAGCCTGCCGGCCGAGCAGCGCTTGCGCCTGCCGATGCGGCCGGGGTGCCGCAGCCTGAACCTGTCCAATACCGTGGCGGTGACGGTGTATGAGGCCTGGCGGCAGAACGGGTTTGCCGGAAGCTGATGCATTGGCAGGAACGGCCTCTTCGCGGGGCAAGCCCGCTCCCACAATGTGGACTGCCCCGCGAAGAGGCCAGAACAGGCAATAAAAAAGCGCCCCGAGAGGCGCCTTTCTGAAACCGGCAGCTATTACTGAACGGTCGGCGTCTCGCCCGCTTCCTGCATACGCTGCAGCTCTTGCGCGTACAGGGCGTCGAAGTTGACCGGCGACAGCATCAGCGCTGGGAACGAACCGCGGGTGACCAGGCTGTCCAGGGTCTCACGGGCGTACGGGAACAGGATGTTCGGGCAGAACGCGCCGAGGGTGTGGCTCATCGACGAAGCGTCGAGGTTGGCGATCAGGAAGATGCCGGCCTGCTGCACTTCAGCGATGAAGGCCACTTCGTCACCGTTCTTGACGGTCACCGACAGGGTCAGCACCACTTCATGGAAGTCGCCTTCCAGGGCTTTCTGCTTGGTGTTCAGGTCCAGGGCAACGCTCGGCTCCCACTGCTGGCGGAAGATCTGCGGGCTTTTCGGGGCCTCGAACGACAGGTCACGCACGTAGATGCGCTGCAGGGAGAACTGAGGGCTGTTGTCTTCGGCAGCTGCGCCGTTGGTCTGTTGGTCAGTCATGGCAGATCCTTATCCTAATGTTTTTGAATGCAGTGCAAATCAGGCCGCCAGCAGCGCGTCGAGCTTGCCGGCGCGCTCCAGGGCATAGAGGTCATCGCATCCACCGACATGGGTGCCACCGATCCAGATCTGCGGCACCGACGTACGGCCGGCCTTCTGGCTCATTTCGGCGCGAACCTGCGGTTTGCCGTCGACCTTGATTTCCTCGAACGCAACGCCCTTGCTCTCGAGCAGGTATTTGGCGCGCATGCAGTAGGGGCAGTAGTCGCTGGAATAAACGATGACGGGCTTCATATCACTTCACCAGGGGCAGGTTATCGGCTTTCCAGCTGGATACGCCACCGCTCAGCTTGGCGGCGTTGTAACCAGCCTTGAGCAGCTCGCGGCAGAGCGTGCCGGACTGCTGGCCCATCGCATCGACGATGATCAGGGTCTTCTCTTTGTGCTTTTCCAGCTCGGCCATACGGCTGACCAGCTTGTCCTGCGGGATGTTCACGGCACCGACGATGTGGCCCGCGGAATATTCCTTGGCGGTGCGGATGTCGATGACCAGGGCCTTGTCAGCGTTGACCAGGGCAGTCAACTGGCCATTGCTCAGGCTCTGGCCGCCACGGCGGACTTCATTGATGAGCAGCAGGACCAGCAGAACAACGAAGATCGCAACCAGGATGTAGTGATCTGTCGCGAATTGAATCAGGTGAGCAACCATCAGCGGTGTTCCAGGCGATTGAAAATGCCGGCCAGTATACACAGCCCCCCATGACCACCAAAGCCCGACTGGCCGGCCAGAAAAGCAGCTTTGCCCTGGCGCGGTGGCTGCGCTGGTCGGGGGATGGGACGAATATTCGCCGTTGATGGCGCATTTGCCCTAAAATGCGTGTCTTTATCATCTTTGAACAACCGTGAGTTTGATTGATGACGAGTACGCCCAAACCCCTGGTCCTGATCATCCTGGATGGCTTCGGCCACAGCGAAAGCCCCGAATACAACGCCATCTATGCCGCCAACACACCGGTCTATGACCGCCTGCGCGCCAGTCAGCCGCATGGCTTGATCTCCGGTTCAGGCATGGATGTCGGCCTGCCAGACGGGCAGATGGGCAACTCCGAAGTCGGCCACATGAACCTCGGTGCCGGCCGCGTCGTTTACCAGGACTTCACCCGGGTCACCAAGGCTATTCGTGATGGCGAGTTCTTCAGCAACCCGGTACTCACCGGCGCGGTAGACAAGGCTGTCGGTGCCGGCAAGGCCGTGCACATCCTCGGTTTGCTGTCCGACGGCGGCGTGCACAGCCACCAGGACCACCTGATCGCCATGGCCGAACTGGCCGCACAGCGTGGCGCCGAAAAAATCTACCTGCACGCCTTCCTCGACGGCCGCGACACGCCGCCGCGCAGCGCCAAGTCGTCCATCGAGCTGCTCGACGAGACCTTCGCCAAGCTGGGCAAGGGCCGCATCGCCAGCCTCATCGGCCGCTACTTCGCCATGGACCGCGACAACCGTTGGGACCGCGTTGCCGCGGCCTACAACCTGATCGTCGACAGCGTTGCCGACTACACCGCAGACACCGCCCTGGCTGGCCTTGAAGCCGCCTACGCCCGTGAAGAAAACGACGAGTTCGTCAAAGCCACGCGCATTGGCGAGGCGGTCAAGGTCGAAGACGGCGACGCGGTGATCTTCATGAACTTCCGCGCCGACCGCGCCCGCGAACTGTCGCGTGCCTTCGTCGAGCCGGACTTCAACGAATTCCCACGTGCGCGCCTGCCGAAGATGGCGGCCTACATCGGCCTGACCCAGTATTCGGCAAAAATCCCGGCGCCAGCAGCCTTTGCACCGTCCAGCCTGGACAACGTGCTGGGCGAATACCTGGCCAAGAACGGCAAGACCCAGCTGCGCATCGCCGAGACCGAAAAGTACGCGCACGTCACGTTCTTCTTCTCGGGCGGCCGTGAAGAGCCGTTCGAAGGCGAAGAGCGCATCCTGATCCCGTCGCCGAAGGTCGCCACCTACGACCTGCAACCGGAAATGAACGCGCCGGAAGTCACCGACCGCATCGTCGAAGCCATCGAGCAACAGCGTTTCGACGTGATCATCGTCAACTACGCCAACGGCGACATGGTCGGCCACACCGGCGTGTTCGAGGCTGCGGTCAAGGCCGTCGAAGCGCTGGACACCTGTGTCGGGCGTATCGTCGAGGCGCTGGATAAAGTCGACGGTGAAGCGCTGATCACCGCCGACCACGGCAACGTCGAGCAAATGGAAGACGCCTGCACCGGCCAAGCGCACACCGCGCACACCACCGAGCCTGTGCCGTTCATCTATGTGGGCAAGCGCAAGGTCAAGGTCCGCGAAGGCGGCGTGCTGGCCGACGTGGCGCCGACCATGCTGAAACTGCTGGGGCTGGAAAAGCCTGTGGAAATGACCGGGACGTCGATCCTGATCGACGCCTGAGTTGCCTTCATTCGCAGCACAAGGCTGCTCCTACAGTGGCCTGCGCACCGCCTGTAGGAGCAGCCTTGCGCTGCGAATGGGCCGCAAAGCGGCCCCAGATTCAAGGTTTCCAGACAAACGCCTCGCCGCATCTGCCGCGAGGCGTTTTTTTTGCAGGCTCGCGCGGGCATACTAGGCCAGTCTCCATCCCTGGTACGCCCAACCCCATGCTCCGCGCCCTGATCCTACTCGCCCTGTCTTGCCTGCTCAGCCCGGCATTTGCCGATGAGCGCGCACAGACCCAGCAACAACTGGACGCCACCCGCCAGGACATCGCCGAGCTCAAGAAGATGCTGGGCAAGCTCCAGGAAGAGAAATCCGGCGTGCAGAAAGACCTCAAGTCCACCGAGACCGACATCGGCAATCTCGAGAAACAGGTGGAGGCCCTGCAACAAGAACTAAAAAAGACCGAGGGCGAGCTGGAGCGCCTTGATACCGAGAAAAAAAAACTCCAGACCGCCCGCGTTGAACAACAACGGCTGATTGCCATCCAGGCCCGCTCCGCCTACCAGAACGGCCGCGAGGAATACCTCAAGCTGCTGCTCAACCAGCAGAACCCCGAGAAATTCGCGCGCACCCTCACCTATTACGATTACCTGAGCAAGGCGCGCCTGGAGCAACTGCGCACCTTCAACGAGACCCTGCGCCAGTTGGCCAACGTCGAACAGGACATCGCCCGCCAGCAAGAGCAACTGCTGGCCCAGCGCGCCGACCTCGACAGCCGCCGCCAGGCTCTCGAGACTGAGCGCAGCAAGCGCCAGCAAGTACTGGCCAAGCTCAACAACGACATGAAAGACCGCGACCAGAAGCTGCAGGCCCGCGAGCAGGACCAGGCCGACCTTGGCAAAGTACTCAAGACCATCGAGGAAACCCTGGCACGCCAGGCCCGCGAGGCAGAGGAAGCGCGCAAGAAAGCCCTGCTGGCCCAGCAAGAGGCGGAAAAACGCCGCCAGCAGGAAGCCCTGACCGCCGCCGCTGCGCGCGAAGAAGCCCGCGAGCCGGTCGAGCCACCGAAAAAAGCCCGCACCACTCTGGGCCCGATGGTTTCCAGCGATGGCGCCAACTACGGCGGCGCTTTTTCTGCTGCACGGGGCAAACTTCCGTGGCCCGTCAATGGTCGATTGCTGGCACGCTTCGGCGATGCACGCGGCAGTGACGCCCGGGCCAAATGGGACGGGGTGATGATCAGCGCCAACCCAGGCACGCAAGTACGCGCCGTACACGGCGGCCGTGTGGTGTTTGCCGACTGGTTGCGCGGTGCTGGACTTCTGGTCATTCTCGACCATGGTAATGGTTACCTGAGCCTGTACGGCCACAACCAGAGCCTGCTCAAGAGCGCCGGTGACATCGTCAAAGCTGGCGAAGCCATCTCCACCGTGGGTGACAGCGGTGGCCAGGACAGCGCAGGCTTGTACTTCGCCATCCGCCAGCAGGGCCGGCCTACCGACCCGTCGCAATGGTGCAGAGGCTAGGGTTTGTCCGAAAAACAACCCAGTTCACCTTTTTACGGCGTAGCCTGAATGCTGCGCCGATGCTCCTCACGGAGCACCTTCAGGATCAGGAGTTCGTTCGACATGCTGCACTCGCCTCGTCTCACCCAGCTGGCCCTGTCCATCGCCCTGGCGGTCGGCGCGCCCCTGGCCATTGCCGCAGAGCCGGCCAAGCCAGCAGCGGTGCCAGCTACCGAGGTGACGGCCAAGGCGCCGCTGCCGCTGGAGGAGCTGCGCACCTTCGCCGAGGTCATGGACCGCATCAAGGCCGCTTACGTTGAGCCGGTGGACGACAAGACCCTGCTGGAAAACGCCATCAAGGGCATGCTCAGTAACCTTGACCCGCACTCGGCCTACCTCGGCCCCGAGGACTTCCAAGAGCTGCAAGAGAGCACCAGCGGCGAATTCGGTGGCCTGGGTATCGAAGTGGGCCAGGAAGACGGCTTCATCAAGGTGGTCTCGCCCATCGATGACACCCCCGCCTCCCGGGCCGGCGTGCAGGCGGGTGACCTGATCGTCAAGATCAACGGCGCCCCGACCCGCGGCCAGACCATGACCGAAGCCGTGGACAAGATGCGCGGCAAGGTCGGCGAAAAAATCACCCTGACCCTGGTCCGCGATGGCGGCAACCCGTTCGACGTGACCCTCGCCCGCGCGGTGATCCAGGTCAAGAGCGTGAAAAGCCAGCTGCTGGAAAACGACTACGGCTACATCCGCATCACCCAGTTCCAGGTCAAGACCGGCGACGAGGTGGGCAAGGCCCTGGCCAAGCTGCGCAAGGACAACGGCAAGAAGCTGCGCGGGGTGGTGCTCGACCTGCGCAACAACCCCGGCGGCGTGCTGCAGTCGGCGGTCGAAGTGGCCGACCACTTCCTGACCAAGGGCCTGATCGTCTACACCAAGGGCCGTATCGCCAATTCCGAACTGCGCTTCTCTGCCGACCCGGCCGACGCCAGCGAAGGCGTGCCATTGGTGGTGCTGATCAACGGCGGCAGCGCCTCGGCGTCGGAAATCGTCGCCGGCGCCCTGCAAGACCAGAAGCGCGCCGTGCTGATGGGCACCGACAGCTTCGGCAAAGGCTCGGTGCAAACCGTGCTGCCGCTGGCCAACGACCGCGCCCTGAAGCTCACCACCGCGCTGTACTACACCCCCAACGGCCGCTCGATCCAAGCCCAGGGCATCGTGCCGGATATCGAAG
The DNA here is from genome assembly GCF_024748985.1 of Pseudomonas sp. B21-031. NCBI lineage: Bacteria > Pseudomonadati > Pseudomonadota > Gammaproteobacteria > Pseudomonadales > Pseudomonadaceae > Pseudomonas > Pseudomonas sp. B21-031. The sequence goes on from NZ_CP087181.1 coordinate 5,586,500, forward strand.
TGCGCCCGGCCAAACTCACTGCCGAAATCGATACCGACAACTTCAAGGAAGCCGACCTGCAGGGCCACCTGGGCAATGGCAACGGCGGCGCCGAGCGCCCGACCGGCAGCAGCAAGCGCAAGGAACGCCCGCAGGACGATGACTTCCAGCTGAGCCAGGCCCTGAGCCTGCTCAAGGGCTTGAACATCACCTCGGGTAAATGATCGCGCCCATGCGGTATCTGCTGTGTCTGCTGTGCTACCTGCTGGTCGGCGTCGCCCAAGCGGCGCCGGCCAGCAAGGCCTACATGAGCATCATCATCGACGACCTGGGCCAAAGCACCGAGCGTGACAGCCGCACGCTCGCCCTGCCCGGCCCGGTCACCCTGGCAATCATGCCCGACACCCCGCACGCCAGCGATTTCGCACGCCAGGCGCATAAAGCCCACAAGACGGTGATCCTGCACATGCCCATGGACCCGGCTACCGGCCCCTATGCCTGGCACCCAGGGCTACCGCTGCCCGAACTGGCCAGCCGGCTCGACGCGGCCTTGGCCAAGGTGCCGTACGCGGCCGGCATCAACAACCACATGGGCAGCCGCATGACCGCCCAACGCGAAGCCATGACCTGGCTGATGGGCGAACTGCAGCGCCGCCACTTGTTCTTCGTCGACAGCCGCACCAGTGCCGCCACGGTGGCCGCCGCCGAAGCTCAGGCGCAAGATGTGGCACACGTTTCGCGTGATGTGTTCCTGGATGACGTGCGCACCCCCGAAGCCATTGCCGGGCAACTGCAACTGGGTGTCGCGATGGCCCGCAAGCAAGGCTCGGCCGTGTTGATCGGCCACCCCTACCCGCAGACCCTCGAAGTGCTGGCACGAGAAATCCCGCGCCTGAGAAGCCAGGGCGTTGAGCTGATCGGGCTCAAGCAGATGATTGCCGAGCGCGGCAACCAGGCCATGCCTGCCCATGGCAAACATGGCCGGTACAGCAACCGCTGAACGCCTCAATCGAACGGTATGATGCCGCGCGCCTGTTCCAGGGTGAGTTTGCCTCTGTGCACCCGCTGGGTTGAGCCTTCCTCACGCCCACTCAAGCGACGCTGGCTCCAGGTTTTCAAATGGCCCAACGTGAAGTCACGCGCCAGCGCGTCGGCGGCAGGCATGTGGAAGTGTGCGGCCCACAACGGCCGGCCTGATGCGGCACCTGGTTGCGCCAGACGCATGATCTTGTACTCATCGAAGGTGCTGCCATTGGCCATGACCTGACGCGGGGCGACGTACTCCACCTTGATCAGGTTCTGTTCATGCAGGAAACGTAACGCTGCGGCGCTGGGGTAGCGGGTGTCGGTGTACAGCATGGTCAGCTTGAGGTTTTTTTCTGACCGCATCTGGTCCGAGGCAACCTCCAGGCGCCGTATGAGGGCGGCGTTGGCGCCCTCCTCGCCCAATGACGTCGCCGCTTGCCCCAGCTTGTCTATCTGAAGATCAAACAGGCGCACAAGCAGTGTTCCCTTAAGGTCATTCACCACGTATTCGTTGGCCTTCAAGAGAAGTTGATCGTTCTCCTCCAGCAGCGCCTGCACCCTAAACGCCGGATCAGTCGAGGCAACCTCAGGTGCGGCCGGCGCTGGGTCGCGGCTTCGCTCATGCCATTGGCCGTCCCTCCAGTCAAAGGTGGCCAACACCGCGTCACTGAACGGATCACGCACCTGATACACCGCCTGACCATCGGCATCGAGCTCTTTTTTTCCGATCAATATCTGCCCTTCCGCGTTACGCACTGCCCGCTGCGGCTCGCTGGAGATTATGTAAGGCAAGCGCGCGTCAGGCGCACGGGCACCCTCCTGCTCCTTGATCAACGCGACCAACCTACGCCCTGCATCACACTTGAGCTTCTCCAACTCCGTCCGGTAGCGGTCCAGCATCGAAATGTCGATCAACGCCCCACCCGTTTCGCGAATTCGCAAGCAGTTGACCAGCGCAGCTGCGTATTCGTCCCATGCCTCCTGCAAGATGGTGATACGGTCCTCGAGCGGTAGGTTGGCGAAGTCGAGTTCACCATGGGCACCCCCCGCGTTGCGCAATGACATCCCCGACAGCTCTTCCCGGAATAGATTGATTGTGCGCTGACCATCGATGCTATCCAGGTGTAAAGCCAAATCGGCAAGGTTCAACACTTGATGGAAACGGAACTGAACCGTGCTGAACGTACGCTTGGCAATAAATGCATCAACGGTGAGGTTTTGCGGTTCGGAGGCATTGCTGATGATCACCTCGCCTGGCACATCGACCAATAGCTCGTCGAGATGTTCGAATGCAGCCAGCATGCGATCCTGAAGCGCCACGACGCCCTCAAGCTTGCGGCGAAAAGCCTGATAGGCTTCAAGCACTTGTTGCACAGGCCGCCCATGAAGGCGCTGTTGCATACTGGTCAGCTCCTGGTAATCCGCCAAATCCCAGAGCTCATTGAAGATGAAATCGCTGTTGCGGATCAGGCTGAGCTGAACCTCACGCCGCTGCTCTGTCAGCCCCGCTTCCACCCCCGCTCGCCGTTCGCGGGCATATTTGGGTTCGAACATGGTCTCGATCGTGCGAAGAATCTCCTGGCAGTCCCGAACGACCTCTTCAACCTGCTTTACCGCTTCAATGCGCCTGCTACGAATTTGCACATCCCATTCGGCTTGACGCGCTTCGTACCGGCCAATCATTTCCCTGGACGCGGCCTGCTCGCTGTCTGTGGTGGCCAGCCCCAGCTTGGCCCGCTCTGTTTCCAACAATTCACCCAGCTTTGTGACCTTTTCTCGCAAAACCGGAATGCTGAAGCCGGCCTCGGCAAAGCGGAGCGTCGCTGCTCTGACCTGCGCATTAAGTTTGGCAACCGTAGCGTGGAGCTTGTGGAAGCGATCGGCGATGTTCTCGCGTGTGTTTCGCCTCATCCCGCCAGCGAGACGAAGTGAACCATCGATACGCCAAGCGCCTTGTACATAGCTCAACCATGGGCCGTAGCCGCCCTTGCCATCGACCACCCTTACACTGCCGTTGACCACTGCCACCCGATAAGCATCGGCGTCCATGGCCGCGTACAGGCGCCCGTCGACCTGATACAGCCCTGCTGTCTCGCCCGTGACCTGCAATGCCGAGTCGGGTAGCGACACACCCGTACGCATGGCGCGCAGTGCATGCCGCTGCTCAGGCGCAAGCCAATTGAACCCTTGATTGCCACGCCATGAGAGATCCAACCGGCGTTGCGGCAGCGCTGCGAGCTCACCGATCCCCGCTGCGCCTGCGTCAGAGGGGACCACCGAGACCTCGGCAAAAGCCCCTCGCTGCGGGGCAGGCCCATCGAACGCCGAAATGTCGGGAGGTGTTCCGATCGTGGCGGGGTGCGGAGCAGGTTGCCGCGCATGCAGCAATACCATGCTCAAGTTCAGCAACAGGTCTGAAACCGCGGCGGGCCGGTCGAACTCGCCGCCCTGCTCAAGCGCCAGCAGGTCATTCTCCAAAGAGCTGATCAGTTGCACCAGCCACGCCACGCTGGCCACCGGGCCACGCAGCGCCAACGACACCACATCGAACAGCAGCCAGGCGCCTTGGGACAGGGTTTCCCACCGTCGCTCGGCATTCGAGGTGGATTGCATGTCCGCTAGTTCAATAAGCAGATCACGGTTGGCGTTGTACAACCTTTCATTGATAGCGGTGGTCCAGAAGACCGGCTCGATAACAGGCGGCTCGGGGCGCTCGGGCAGACTGGACGGGTCGATGCCAATGCTGGTGACGTGCGGCTCATTGAACCCGCCATCGTCGTAAATATGGCGGACCTGCGGGTTTAGCCAGTCCAAAATACTCGCTTGCAGCAGCGTGGACTCCTGGATGTGAGCGAGTAACGCGGCCAGGGTTGAATACTCACGAAGGGTGTCCTGCGGGTATAAAGGCCGATACAGCAGCACCAGCTCAGGCTTGGCACAGAACAGCACATACATGCCGCGAACGAGGTCCTGTTGGCGGGAATGCGGCTGGCGTCGGAAGGTCAGCGGCATCAGCGTCATACGGGGTGTTTGCGGGTCGAGATGGCCTGCACAGAAATCAATGACGCATTGCAGCCCAGCCTCCGTGATCTTGCCATCGAGCTTGGCACCCAATGCGCTGAAGCGCAGAGCGTTGCGCCACTCACGGGCGAAGCGCCGGACGCGCTGTGCACGCTGCAATGGGTCGTCCAATTGACGGGCGACATAGACCGGATAGTTGCCACCGACATCGATCTGGCTCACCAATCGACCGGCAGCATCGGCATCCAGCCAGGCTGGGGCAGCAGAACCGTCGGCGCGCCGAATGCGCCGGATCGAGGCATTGCTGAGCGTTCCGAGGTTGCCAATGGCGAACTCCGTCAGCGTCTTGCTGCCTTCGAACGCCACCGGCTCGCCACCGCCTGCGCCCGTTCCTGCGCCTCCCGGAATACCCAGCGCCACGAAGAATTCGATCAGCAGGTCATCCGGGGAGATAGCCTGCGCGTGAGCGGATTGCATCTGTTCAGTGAGCCGCTGGCGGGTGTAATCCTTGAGGCTAAGGATGCCATCCATGGCGGCAACCCCTTCGGCGTCGAGCTGATCGACTGCCAGCTGCAACAGGCCCGCACGGTAGGCCACGCTATCGCTTCCAGAGCTGGTCGACAAAGCCGGTGGGGGCCTGACCGCCGGGGTATCGTCCGGGTAGCTGTCGAACCACTGCGCAGGGTCACTGATCTGGGCGAACAGTTGCTCCAGCGCGGCGACATCTTCCAGGCGGCGGTAGCTCACGCTGTCCACCTGAGTGAACAGCGTTTCCAGCAACGCCGACACCTGCTGTGCGAATACATTGCCCTCAACCGGATAAAGCCGCCAGGACATGGCATCGAAGCTGTAGCGTTGCGCCAGATCATCACGCAGGGCCAAGGCAAAAGCGGCCAGCGAGGCAAAGCCGCGCACCAGAGCACCACCTGCCGCTCATCCCACTCACCTGTTACCAGCAAATGGCTAAGCAATTGTTCCGATTCACGCAAACCCTGGGTCAGCTGGACCTGCACGAAGCTCGCCGTGGGCTGGTCGGCACCGCCGCGGATCAGGCCGCGAATGCAGGCCTGCTCTTGGGCATCCAGGCCTTGCAAGGGTAGACCGCGCAACAGGGCCGTGCTCAACAGCAACTGCAGCCAATGGTCACGGCTTTTACCGGTACTCCCGGCACTCGCCCAGAAGCCGAGCTGCGCCTCGCAAAAATGCTGCGGCAGTTGCTCGATCAGGTCATTGAGCGGTTCGCTCAGGCCGCTGAGCTGGCGGGTGTCGAGCACGTTGTGGGAGCCGGCGAAGCGGTGAGGATCAACAAGGCCGAGGTTATGATGGCGACCTTCGACAGGCTCCAGATCGAGAAAGCGCGACTCGAGCATGGCCTGCAGTACACGATCGACCAAAGGTTGAGTGGACCAGTAGGGTGTGGACGGGTCCGGGCTGTCCAGTGTGAGCGCATCGGCAGACAGCAATGCAGGCTGTACCGAGGCCAGCCATGGCAGCTCTGCCAGCAATAACGTGAGCAATTGGTCGCTGACGACCTGGCGTAGCGTGGGGCGGGCGGCGAACTGCCGGGCAGCGGCTCGCTTGAAATCGAATGTCGATGCGTCCGAGGGGGTCATACGAAGGCACTCCAGGTAAATGAGCTGGAAGCCTGTCGCGAGCGCTCTGCCCCCTGGTGCTACTTATTGCAGGGCAAAAAAAGGTTCTTCACGTGATGTTGGGGAAGTGTGGCTGCCAAGTGCTTGTCTTGGGTTTTGTGGTGGTGCGCAAATCGAGCGCCGCCCGCGCGGCGCTCGATCTCAAAGGCGCCTAAGATCCAGCGACAAGCCCCCCCCCCAAAAAAAAACCCTGCTGTTCAGCAGGGCCCTTTTTCGCAACGATCAGCTGTACACACGCCCCAGCAGCTGGCGATGGCTCTCGAACTGGTCGAGTACATCACGCACGATCTGCTCCGGCGCGAAGCCCATCAGGTCGTATTCCTGGCTGCCATCGTGCAGGTACACCTCGGCGCGGTAGAAGCGCTGTTGCACTTCCGGCTCACCCTCGACTGGCGCCTCGCTTGGCGCGGCCAGGTAGCCGTCCAGGCTCACTTCATAGACGAAGGGGTTGCCCTCTTCCATCATCACCCGCAGGCCCATCATGTTGCGCGACTGGCCCACACGGGTTTCAACCTCGAAGCCCAGGGTGCGCAGCTGCTCGGCCGCTTCTTTCAGGGCCGGGCTGACCTGCTTGTCCATGAAGCGCTGCACCACGGCCTGGGTCGGCTGCAGTTCCAGCTGGGTCAGGCGCTCGCTGAAGCCGCGGCGGCCACGGGCGGCCAGTTCGGCACGCTCCTGCTCCACCGCAACGTCCTGCTTCATGGCCTTGTACAAACCGAACATGAACAGCACCAGCACCACCGAGAACGGCAGCCCAGCCAGCACCACCATGGTCTGCATGGCTTCAAAGTTGCCGGCGAACAGCAAACCGATGGTGACCAGGGTGATGATCACCGACCAGAACACCACCATCCAGTGCGGGGCGTCTTCGTCCACCTTGCCGCCTTTGCACGACAGGTTGGCCATCATCACCGCGCCCGAATCGGCTGGGGTGAGGAACAGCACGAAGCCGACGAACACCGCCACACCGATCACGATCTTGGCGGCCGGGAAGTATTCCAGCAGCTGGTAGATCGACATCGACGGCTGCTCGAGGGCCGTCTTGCCCAGCTCCACGGCGCCCTGGTTGATCACCAGGTCCAGCGCGGTGTTGCCGAAGATAGACAGCCAGGCCAGGGTGAAGCCCAGTGGGATCAGCAACACGCCCATGACCAACTGGCGCACGGTACGGCCCTTGGAGATACGGGCAATGAACATGCCGACGAACGGGCCCCAGGAAATCCACCAGGCCCAGTAGAACACGGTCCACAGGCCCAACCAGCGCTCGGACTTGCCCGCTTCGCCTTCGTAGACGTACAGGTCGAAGGTCTTCAGCACGATGCCATTGAGGTAGTCGCCAACGTTCTGCACGAAGCCATTGAGCAGGTGCAAGGTCTCGCCGCCCAGCAGCACGAAAATCAGCAGGCCGCTGAACAGGATGATGTTCAGGTTGGACAGACGGCGGATGCCGTTTTCCACGCCCGACACTGCGGCCACGGTAGCAACGCCGGCCATGACCAGGATGACCACCAGCAGGTTGGTCTTGTTGTGGTCCATGCCGAACAGGTATTCAAGGCCCGAAGACACCTGCATCGAGCCGATCCCCAGGTTGGTGACCAGGCCCAGCAGGGTGACGAACATGCCGAAGATGTCCACAGCATTGCCGGCAGCGCCCTTGACCCAACGCTCACCCACCAGCGGATACAGCGCCGAGCGCAGTGCCAGCGGCTGGTTGTGGCGGTAGGCGAAGTAACCCACGGCCAGGCCGACCAGGGCGTAGATCGCCCAGCCGTGCAGGCCCCAGTGCAGGAAGGTCAGCTGCAGGCCCTGGCGCGCGGCTTCGAGGCTGGCAGGCGTGCCTTCCGGTGGGTTGAAATAGTGGTCCAGCGGCTCGGAAGCGCCGAAGTACAGCAGTGAAATACCGATACCGGACGAAAACAGCATGCCGGCCCAGGCGCCGTAGCTGAAGTCGGGTTGGTCATCCTTGCCGCCAAGCTTGAGCTTGCCGTAGTCGGAGAACGCCAGGTAAACGACGAATACCAGGTATCCGCAGATCACCAGCATGTAGTACCAGCCGAAAGTGCGTGTCAGCCACTTCTGGGCCACACCCAGCACTTGGCCTGCGGTTTCGGGTACAGCGATAAGCAAGGCAGTCAACGCAAGGATCAGCAACGCCGAGGTGTAGAACACGACGCTATTGACCCGGACCCTCTCGGCGGGGGTTTGGTAAGGGAGGCAGAACTCATTGCACGAATGCTCCGGGCAGTACGGCTGTGGAGGCTAATCAGTGTTTTCCCGAGCAATTGGTGGAATACCCCCACTGCGTCAGGTGTTATAAAAGCACCCTGGAAACCGTGATCCCGAATCGATACGTTGCAAAAAAACAGACAGGTGGTCTGCAAAAAACGCCGCATCCAACACCGTGGTGCGCGCATTCGTCACAGAGCACCCCGCCCGCTCCAAGGGCCTGCCGCAGGTCGATGACCGTTCGGCAGAATCTGCATTTCGCATCGCACATGCCCGTCAACGCCTTGTATTCCGGGGGTTACGCGATTTCCTGGGGTGTCAATCCGTGCGCTCGAAACAGCCTGAAAAACTGTCAATGGCACAAATTGTCGCAGAGCTTATTCTTTATTGATTGAACGTTCAATCAAAACAAAATAGACTGGCCTTCGCCGAGTCAGCCGCTTGTCGTCTGCTTGTCAGGCCTGAGGAGAATGCAAGATGCCCAAGGTCGGTATGCAACCCATCCGCCGCCAGCAATTGATCGAAGCCACCCTGCTAGCGGTCGATCAGGTGGGGCTGGGAGATGCCAGCATTGCGCTCATTGCCCGTTTGGCCGGCGTGTCGAACGGCATCATCAGTCACTACTTTCGGGACAAGAACGGCCTGATTGCAGCGACGATGGGTTACATCATGAACATGCTCAACGAAGGCGTTGCAGCACGGCGCCAGGCACTGACGGACGACAGCCCGCGTGCCCACCTGAAAGTGATCATCGAGGGCAACTTCGATGCCAGCCAGGTGAACGGCCCGGCAATGAAAACCTGGTTGGCCTTCTGGGCGTCCAGCATGCACCAGCCCGATTTGCACAGGTTGCAGCGGATCAACGATCACCGCTTGTACTCCAACCTATGCTGTCAGTTCCGCCGCGTCCTGCCGCTTTACCATGCGCGCAAGGCAGCCCGCGGGCTGGCGGCCCTGATCGACGGCCTATGGCTGCGTGGCGCGTTGTCGGGAGATGCTTTCGACACCGACCAGGCGATACGAATCGCTTACGAATACATGGATCTACAACTGGCTAAACAGCAGTCCCTGGGCACAACCGACCAGGCTTCTGAACCACCGCGCACGGCCGTTGCCAACCCGGCAGGAGCGTGACGCGCTAGCCAACCACACACTGCACTTGCGAGGACACTATGGCCCGTTTCGGAACGCAAAAACTCTACATTGATGGTGGTTATGTCGACGCTGGCAGCGATGCCACCTTCGAGGCCATCAACCCGGCCAATGGCGAAGTCCTCGCGCACGTGCAACGTGCCACTCAGGCCGACGTCGAAAAAGCCGTTGAAAGCGCCGAGCGTGGCCAGAAAGTCTGGGCTGCGATGACCGCCATGCAGCGTTCGCGCATCCTGCGCCGCGCCGTCGACATCCTGCGCGAGCGCAACGATGAGCTGGCTCAGCTGGAAACCCTGGACACCGGCAAGTCGTACTCCGAAACCCGCTACGTCGACATCGTCACCGGCGCCGACGTGCTGGAGTACTACGCAGGCCTGGTGCCGGCCATCGAAGGCGAGCAGATCCCACTGCGTGAAAGCTCCTTCGTCTACACCCGCCGCGAGCCGCTGGGCGTGACTGTCGGTATCGGCGCATGGAACTACCCGATCCAGATCGCCCTGTGGAAATCCGCCCCAGCCCTGGCCGCTGGCAACGCGATGATCTTCAAGCCGTCGGAAGTCACCTCGCTGACCACCCTGAAACTGGCCGAGATCTACACCGAAGCCGGCCTGCCTGATGGCGTGTTCAACGTGCTGACAGGCAGCGGCCGCGAAGTCGGCACCTGGCTGACCGAGCACCCGCGCATCGAAAAAGTCTCCTTCACCGGCGGCACCACCACCGGCAAGAAAGTCATGGCCAGCGCCTCGAGCTCCTCGCTCAAGGAAGTGACCATGGAACTGGGCGGCAAGTCGCCACTGATCATCTGCGCCGACGCCGACCTGGACAAGGCCGCCGACATCGCGATGATGGCCAACTTCTATAGCTCCGGCCAGGTGTGCACCAACGGCACCCGCGTGTTCATCCCTGCCGAGCTGAAAGCGGCCTTCGAAGCCAAGATCGCCGAGCGCGTTGCCCGCATCCGTGCTGGCAACCCGGAAGATGAAAACACCAACTTCGGCCCACTGGTCAGCTTCCAGCACATGGAAAGCGTGCTGGGTTACATCGCCAAGGGTAAAGAAGAAGGTGCCCGCGTGCTGTGCGGTGGCGAGCGCCTGACCGAAGGTGACTTCGCCAAGGGTGCCTTCGTGGCCCCGACCGTGTTCACCGACTGCACCGACGACATGACCATTGTCAAAGAAGAAATCTTCGGCCCGGTGATGAGCATCCTCAGCTACGAGACCGAAGAAGAAGTCATCCGCCGCGCCAACGACACCGAATACGGCCTGGCCGCGGGCGTGTGCACCAACGACATCACCCGTGCCCACCGCATCATCCACAAGCTCGAAGCCGGCATCTGCTGGATCAACGCCTGGGGTGAATCGCCGGCCGAAATGCCGGTCGGTGGCTACAAGCAGTCGGGCGTTGGCCGTGAAAACGGTATCAGCTCGCTGGTTCAATACACGCGCATCAAGTCGGTCCAGGTCGAGCTGGGCGGCTACACCTCGGTTTTCTAAACCGCGTGTAGTCACGCCCGTGCCAGCGCGCACGGGCGTTCCCGCTCCCTGATCACCGCCAAACGAGGGTACTTCAATGTCCCAAGAATTCGATTACATCATCGTCGGCGCAGGTTCCGCCGGTAACACCCTGGCCACCCGCCTGACCGAAGACGCCAGCGTCACCGTGCTGCTGCTGGAAGCCGGTGGCCCCGACTACCGCTTCGACTTCCGCACCCAGATGCCAGCCGCCCTGGCCTTCCCGCTGCAGGGCCGCCGCTACAACTGGGCCTACGAGACAGACCCAGAGCCACACATGGACGGCCGCCGCATGGAATGTGGCCGCGGCAAGGGCCTGGGTGGCTCTTCGCTGATCAACGGCATGTGCTACATCCGCGGTAACGCCATGGACTTCGACGGCTGGGCAGAACTGCCAGGCCTGGAAGACTGGACCTACCTGGACTGCCTGCCGTACTTCCGCAAAGCGGAAACCCGCGACATCGGCCCTAACGACTACCACGGTGGCGAAGGCCCGGTCAGCGTCGCCACGCCCAAGGCTGGCAACAACCCGCTGTTCCACGCCATGGTCGAGGCCGGCGTGCAAGCCGGTTACCCGCGCACCGAAGACCTCAACGGCTACCAGCAGGAAGGCTTCGGCCCGATGGACCGTTCGGTGACCAAGAACGGCCGCCGTTCCAGCACCGCGCGCGGCTACCTGGACCAGGCCAAGAAGCGCCCGAACCTGACCATCGTCACCCATGCCCTGAGTGACCGTGTGCTGTTCGACGGCAAGCGTGCCGTGGGCGTGACCTACCTGGTCGGCGACAGCGAAGAGCGCGTCGAAGCCCGTGCCCGCAAGGAAGTCATCGTCAGCTCCGGCGCCATCGCTTCGCCGCAACTGCTGCAGCGCTCCGGCGTCGGCCCGCGCGCCCTGCTGGAAAGCCTCGACATCCCGGTCGTGCATGACCTGCCGGGCGTTGGCGAAAACCTGCAGGACCACCTCGAGCTGTACCTGCAGTACGCTTGCACCCAGCCGGTGTCGCTGTACCCGTCGCTGCTGTGGTGGAACCAACCGGCCATCGGCGCCGAGTGGCTGTTCAATGGCACCGGCATCGGCGCCAGCAACCAGTTCGAGGCCGGTGGTTTCATCCGCACCCGCCCTGAATTCGAGTGGCCGAACATCCAGTACCACTTCCTGCCGGTCGCGATTAACTACAACGGCTCCAATGGCGTGAAGGAACATGGCTTCCAGGCGCACATGGGTTCGATGCGTTCGCCAAGCCGTGGGCGCATCCAGGCCAAGTCGAAAGACCCACGCCAGCACCCAAGCATCCTGTTCAACTACATGGCCACCGAGCAGGACTGGCAAGAGTTCCGCGACGGCATCCGCCTGACCCGCGAAATCATGGCCCAGCCGGCGCTGGACCCCTACCGTGGTCGCGAGATCAGCCCGGGCGCCGACGTACAAACCGACGAGCAACTGGACAAGTTCATCCGCGAGCACGCCGAAACCGCCTTCCACCCGTCCTGCTCGTGCAAGATGGGCACCGACGACATGGCAGTGGTCGATGGTGAAGGCCGCGTGCATGGCATGCAGGGCCTGCGTGTGGTCGATGCGTCGATCATGCCGATCATCATCACCGGCAACCTCAACGCCACCACGATCATGATCGCCGAGAAAATCTCGGACAAGATCCGCAACCGCAAGCCATTGCCGCGCAGCACGGCCAAGTACTACGTGGCCAACGGTGCGCCGGTCAAAGGCAAGCCGATGCGTGAAGTGAAGCAAGGCTGATTGCCCTGGGGCCGCTTTGCGGCCCATTCGCAGCACAAGGCTGCTCCTACCGGCGAACGCGCTCCCTTGTAGGAGCAGCTTTACGCTGCGAAGAGGCCCACCCAGGCAACACAAGAGAAGGCACCCATCGCGGTGCCTTTTTTTCATCTGCAGAAACGCTTTACATGCTGCCAATTCATCAGGTTAGAATCGATTGGCACGCGACTTGCCAGTCAAGCCCCCTTCCCGCGATATCCCGGAGTACCTGCCTTTGGATGCCAGCACCATCAACAGCCTGTTTCTGATCGGCGCATTGCTGGTGGGTGCAAGTATCCTGGTCAGTTCGCTGTCCTCTCGCCTGGGCATCCCTATTCTGGTCATCATTCTCGCCGTCGGCATGGTCGCCGGCGTGGACGGTGGCGGCATCATCTTCAACAACTACCCGACCGCCTACCTGGTGGGCAACCTGGCACTGGCGGTGATCCTCCTCGACGGCGGCCTGCGCACCCGCGTGGCCAGCTTCCGCGTGGCGTTGTGGCCGGCGTTGTCGCTGGCCACGGTCGGGGTGATGATCACCACCGCCCTCACTGGCCTGGTAGCGGCGTGGCTGTTCAACCTGAGCCTGATCCAGGGCCTGCTGATCGGCGCCATTGTCGGCTCCACCGACGCCGCGGCGGTGTTCTCGCTGCTGGGTGGCAAAGGCCTGAACGAGCGGGTCACCGCTACGCTTGAGATCGAGTCGGGCAGCAACGACCCGATGGCAGTGTTCCTCACCGTCACCCTGATCGACATGATCGCCAGCGGCCAGACCGGCCTGCACTGGAGCCTGCTGACCCACCTGCTGCGCGAATTCGGCATCGGTGGCCTGCTGGGCCTGGGCGGCGGCTGGCTGATGCTGCAGCTGGTCAACCGCATCAACCTGGCCGGTGGCCTGTACCCGATCCTGGTGGTGGCGGGCGGCCTGGTGGTGTTTTCGCTGACCAACGCCCTGCATGGCAGCGGCTTCCTCGCCGTGTACCTGTGCGGCTTGGTATTGGGCAACAAACCGATCCGCAGCCGCCACGGCATCCTGCACATGCTCGACGGCATGGCCTGGCTGGCGCAGATCGGCATGTTCCTGGTGCTGGGCCTGTTGGTCACGCCGCATGACCTGCTGCCGATCGCCCTGCCGGCCCTGGGCCTGGCACTGTGGATGATCCTCATTGCACGCCCGCTGTCGGTGGTCGCCGCGCTGCTGCCATTCAAGGCCTTCCATGGCCGCGAGAAGGGCTTTATTTCCTGGGTCGGCCTGCGCGGCGCGGTACCGATCATTCTGGCGGTGTTCCCGCTGATGGCCGGGCTGCCGGATGCGCAGCTGTTCTTCAACCTGGCGTTCTTCATCGTGCTGGTGTCGCTGCTGGTGCAGGGCACCAGCCTGCCGTGGATGGCCAAGCTGCTGAAGGTCACGGTACCGCCAGACCCGGCGCCGATCTCCCGCTCAGCGCTGGAAGTGCACATCACTAGCGAGTGGGAGCTGTTCGTCTACCGCCTGGGCGCCGAAAAATGGTGCATCGGCGCGGCCCTGCGCGAGCTGAAGATGCCCGAAGGCACGCGGATTGCCGCACTGTTCCGTGGCGAACAACTGCTGCACCCGTCGGGCAGTACGGTGCTTGAAGTGGGCGACATGCTCTGCGTGATCGGCCACGAACATAACCTGCCCGCGCTGGGCAAGCTGTTCAGCCAGGCGCCGCAACGCGGCCTCGACCTGCGCTTCTTCGGCGACTTCGTGCTCGAAGGCGATGCCGAACTGGGCGCCGTGGCCGCACTTTATGGCCTGAAACTCGACGGCCTGGACGCGAAAATGCCGCTTGCGCAGTTCATCCGACAAAAGGTCGGAGGCGCTCCAGTAGTAGGTGACCAGGTCGAATGGCATGGGACGATCTGGACCGTGGCGACCATGGACGGGAACAATGTCCAGAAAGTGGGCGTCAGATTCCCCGAAGGAACGCGACCCGGACCAGGATTGTTCCTCTAAACTCCGTTTCTGCCTGATCCACAATGTAGTCTGCCTATGTCCCTGCGCGTGTACCTTCGCACAGCCCTGCTCGGGCTGTGCTTGTCCCTCTCGTTCGCGGCCACCGCGAACGCCGCGGCCGAAGCGCCGACCACCGCCAGCATCCAGCACAGCCTCGACAAGATCGCCGAGCGCAAGCTGCCCGAGGCCGATCAGAAGGCCCTGCAGCAGGTGCTCGAACAAACCCTGAGCCTGCTGGCCACCAAGGAAGACAACGAGCGCAAGTTGGCCGCGTTGAAGCAACAGCTGGCCGGCGCACCGAAAGAAACCAGCGACAGCCAAAAAGAATTGGCCCGGCTCAAGGAAAGCAAGCCGCAGCCTGTCGCCCAGCGCTATGCCACCCTCTCGGTGCCTCAGCTGGAGCAACTGCTCAGCGAGCGCAGCACCCTGCAAGGCGAGCTGCAAAAGGCGCTGTCCGAAGCCAACAGCCTGATCATCAATTCCCAGACCCGCCCAGAGCGCGCCCAGGCCGAGATCAGCAACAGCCAGGCCCGCTCCCAGCAAATCAACAACGCCCTCAAATCTGGCAAGGACAATGGCAAGGCGCTCAACGCCGACCAGCGCAACCAGCTCAGTGCCGAGCTCGCTTCGCTCAACGCGCTGACCCTGCTGCGCCGCCAGGAGCTGGCCGGTAATAGCCTGCTGCAAGACCTTGGCAATGCCCGCCACGACTTGCTGATCGAGCGCGCCGCACGCCTGGAGCAGGAGATCCAGGACCTGCAGACGCTGATCAACGACAAGCGCCTGGCCCAATCCCAGGAAGCGGTCACCCAGCAGTCGATCGAAGCCCAGAAGGCCGGCGGCAGCAGCCTGTTGGCCACTGAAAGCACGATCAACCTCAAACTGTCCGACTACCTGCTGAAAAGCACCGACCGCCTCAACGAGCTGACCCAGCAAAACCTGCGCACCAAACAGCAGCTCGACAGCCTGACCCAGGCCGACCAGGCCCTGGACGAGCAGATCAACGTGCTCAAGGGCAGCCTGCTGCTGTCCAAGATCCTCTACAAGCAGAAGCAGACCCTGCCGCACTTGAAGGTCGATCGCGACCTCGCCGACCAGATCGCCGACACCCGCCTTTACCAGTTCGAGATCAACCAGCAGCGCGAGCAGATGAGCAGCCCGGTCACCTACGTCGACAAGCTGCTGGCCAACCAGCCGCCGGAAGACGTCACCCCGCAACTGCGCAAGGCCCTGCTGGAAGTGGCGATCACCCGCACCGACCTGCTGGAGCGCCTGAACCGCGAGCTGTCGGCGCTGCTCAACGAATCGATCACCTTGCAGCTCAACCAGAAGCAATTGCTGGGCACGGCCCAGGGCCTGCGCACCACCCTCGACGAGCAGATGTTCTGGATCCCCAGCAACAAGCCACTGGACTGGGACTGGCTACGCTATGTGCCGGAGCGCTTTGCCAGCCAGGTCGCCGACCTGCCCTGGGGTTCTGGCCTCAAGGAGCTGGCCGATGGTTTGAGCCAGCGCCCGCTGCTGTTCCTGCCGCTGCTACTGGTGATTGGCGCCCTGTTGTGGCGGCGCAAATACCTCTACCTGCGCTTGAGCAAGGTCCACCAGGACATCGGCCACTTCCGCCGGGACAGCCAGTGGCACACGCCCCAGGCCATCCTGATCAACATTCTGTTGGCGATGCCGGTAAGCCTGGGCCTGGCCCTGTGCAGCTATGCCCTGCAGATCGACGCCCGCGGGCAAAACGCCAACCTCGGCGCGGCGCTGTGGCAGTTGGCCCAGGCCTGGCTGGTGTTCTACACCGCCTACCGCATCCTCGCCCCTGGCGGCGTGGCAGAAGTGCACTTCCGCTGGCACAAGCCGCAGGTCGAATTCCTCCGGGGCTGGGTGCGCAGGCTGGGCACCGTTGTGCTGGCACTGGTCGGCGTGGTGGCGGTTGCCGAGCACCAGCCTTCGGCACTGGCCGATGATGTACTCGGCATCGGCGTGGTGCTGACCTGCTACGCGCTGATGGCCTGGCTGCTCAGCCGCCTGCTGCTGAGCAGCCCGGCACACCGCGACACGTCGCTGTTCCGCAAGGCCGTCGGCGTGGCGTTCACCGCCCTGCCGATCGCTTTGTTCGTGGCAGTGTGCTTCGGCTACTACTACACCGCGCTGAAGCTGACCGACCGGCTGATCTACACCCTGTACCTGCTGCTGTTCTGGCTGGTGATCGAAGCGGCGTTCGTGCGGGGCCTGTCGGTGGCAGCACGGCGCCTGGCCTACCAGCGCGCCCTGAGCAAACGTGCAGCGGCCAAAGAAGGGCTGGATGGCGAAGTCATCACCGAAGAGCCGACGCTGGACATCGAACAGGTCAACCAACAGTCGCTGCGCCTGATCCGCCTGGCCTTGCTGGGTGGCTTCATTGCCGGCCTGTACTGGGTGTGGTCGGACCTGATCTCGGTGTTCGCCTACCTCAACAACTTCACCCTGTACGAATACACCAGTGGCACCGGCACCGCCGCCAGCATGGTGCCCATCAGCCTGGGCGACCTGCTCGGCGCGCTGGTGATCGTTGGCATCACCTTCGCCCTGGCCGGCAACTTGCCGGGCTTGCTCGAGGTGCTGGTGCTGTCACGCCTGAACCTGGCCCAGGGCAGCGCCTACGCCACCACCACGCTGCTCTCGTACACCATCGTCGGTATCGGCATCGTCAGTACCCTGTCGACCCTCGGCGTGAGCTGGGACAAGCTGCAGTGGCTGGTAGCGGCCTTGTCGGTTGGCCTGGGCTTCGGCATGCAGGAGATTTTCGCCAACTTCATCTCCGGCATCATGATCCTGTTCGAGCGCCCGGTGCGCATCGGCGACACCATCACCATTGGCAACCTGTCCGGCACGGTGAGCAAGATCCGCATCCGCGCCACCACCATCACCGACTTCGACCGCAAGGACATCATCGTCCCCAACAAGACCTTCATCACCGGCCAGTTGATCAACTGGTCGCTGACCGACACGGTCACCCGGGTGACCTTGAAGCTGGGCATCGACTACGGCTCCGACCTCGACCTGGTGCGCGACCTGCTGCTCAAGGGCGCCCATGAGAACCCGCGGGTGCTCAAGGACCCGGAGCCGATCGTGTACTTCCTTAACTTCGGCGAAAGCTCGCTGGACCATGAACTGCGCATGCACGTGCGGGACCTGGGCGACCGTAACCCGACGCTGGACGAGATCAACCGGTACATCAATCGCGAGTTCAAGGCGCATAACATCAAGATCTCGGTACGCCAGGTCGAGGTGTTCCTGATGGATCAGAAGGGTGGCAAGCAGCAGTTGATTCCGCTGGAGCAGCCGAAATCGGATGGCACTGAAGCGGTATAAAGGGGCTCGAATACCGTATTCTGTTCTGAATCCTTGCGAGGGCTACGCCCTCGATCGCAGGCAAGCCAGCGCCTACTGGGGCTGCGCTAGCCCAAAGCTCAGCGCTGATCCGGTAGGAGCTGGCTTGCCTGCGATGGGCCGCGAAGCGGCCCCCTTGGCACCGATTTCCAGGAGCAACCCGTGAAAGCCCTCGACCAACTCAGCTTCGACAACCGCTTCGCCCGCCTGGGCGATGCGTTCTCCACCCAGGTCCTGCCCGAACCTATCGCAGACCCGCGCCTGGTGGTGGCAAGCGAGTCGGCCATGGCCCTGCTCGACCTCGACCCCGCGCAAGCCGACTTGCCGGTGTTCGCCGAGTTGTTCAGCGGCCACAAGCTCTGGGAAGAGGCCGACCCACGCGCGATGGTCTACTCCGGCCACCAGTTCGGCTCGTACAACCCGCGCCTGGGCGACGGCCGTGGCCTGTTGCTGGCCGAAGTGCTGAACAACGCGGGCCAACATTGGGACCTGCACCTCAAAGGCGCTGGCCAGACCCCGTATTCGCGCATGGGCGACGGCCGCGCCGTGCTGCGCTCGTCGATCCGCGAGTTTCTCGCCTCCGAAGCCCTGCACGCGCTGGGCATCCCGACCAGCCGGGCGTTGTGCGTGATCGGTTCGAGCACCGCGGTTTGGCGTGAAAGCCGCGAAAGCGCGGCCATGCTCACGCGGCTGGCACAGAGCCATGTGCGCTTCGGCCATTTCGAGTACTTCTACTACACCCGCCAGCCCGAGCAACAGCGCGTGCTGATCGACCATGTGCTGGAACAGCACTACCCCGAATGCCGCAAGGCCGAACAGCCCTATCTGGCCATGTTCCGTACGATCGTCGAGCGCAACGCCGAGCTGATTGCCCGCTGGCAAGCCTATGGCTTCTGCCACGGGGTGATGAACACCGACAACATGTCGATCCTCGGCATCACCTTCGATTTCGGCCCCTTTGCCTTCCTCGACGACTTCGACGCCAACTTCATCTGCAACCACTCTGACGACCGTGGCCGCTACAGCTACAGCAACCAGGTGCCTATCGCCCACTGGAACCTCAGTGCGCTGGCCCAGGCGCTGACCACGGTGATCGAGGTGGAACCGCTGAAAGAGGCGCTGGAGCTGTTCTTGCCGTTGTACCAGGCGCATTACCTGGACCTCATGCGTCGGCGCCTGGGCCTGACGACCGCCGAGGATGAAGACCTCGCCCTGGTCGAGCGGCTGCTGCAATGCATGCAAAAGGGCGGCGTGGACTACACCCTGTTCTTCCGCAAGCTGGGTGAACTGCCGATCGCCGAGGCGCTGAAGGTCGTCCGCGACGACTTCATCGACCTGCTGGCCTTCGATGCCTGGGGCGCGGACTACCTTGCCCGCTGCGCGCGTGAGGCCGGCAACGGCGAAGGGCGGCGTGAACGCATGCATGCGGTGAACCCGCTGTACGTGCTGCGCAACTACCTGGCGCAGAAGGCCATCGAAGCGGCCGAGGCCGGCGATTACAGTGAAGTGCGACGGCTGCACCAGGTGCTGAGCCGGCCGTTCGAGGAGCAGGCCGGAATGCAGGCATACGCCCAGCGGCCGCCGGAGTGGGGCAAGCACCTGGAAATCAGCTGTTCATCGTGATGCCTGGAAGGTGTTTGCCTTGAGGTTTTCTGTGCCTGTAAGACCGAGTCGGACCAACAAGGCGGTCGCGCGCCAATATCACAGGCCTCACTGGCCCGAAACAGATGTAGGAGCAGCCTTGTGCTGCGAAGCGCCGCGCGGGCGGCGCTCGATCTCTGCCCCACCACAAAGACCACGCCCTACCCTTGAACCCCTAAGCGTTTTCTTCCAACAACGAATGCAACGCCACAAACTGCTGGGTCAGCTTGTGCCGTGGTTCCAGGTGAATCAGCGGCAAGCTGGCGTGGTGCGACTCGCGCATCTTCACCGAACTGCCCAGGTACACCGGTAGCACCGGCAGGCCTTCGGCCAGCAGTTCGTCGAGCATCTGCTGGGGCAGGCTGGCGCGGGACTGGAACTGGTTGACCACGATGCCCTCGACCAGCAGGTCCTCATTGTGGTCATCTTTGAGCTCTTCGATTTCCGCCAACAAGCCGTACAGAGCCTGGCGCGAGAAGCTGTCGCAATCGAAGGGGATGAGCACGCGATCGGCTGCGATAAGCGCAGAAACCGCATAAAAATTCAGCGCCGGCGGCGTATCGATGTAGATCCGTTCGTAATCCTCGTCCAACTCGTCGAGCAACTTACGCAGCTTGTTGATCTTGTGCTTGGCCTCAAGCTTGGGCTGCAAGTCAGCCAGCTCGGCGGTGGCCGTCACCACGTGCAGGTTGTCGAATGGCGTTTCGTAGATATCGACCTTGTTCTTCTTGCTGAAGGGCCCGCTGGACAGGCTCTGCTTGAAGAAATCGGCGATCCCCATGGGGATATCATCACCCGTCAGGCCGGTGAGGTACTGAGTCGAGTTTGCCTGGGCATCCAGGTCGATCAACAAGGTCCGGTAACCTTCGCTGGCACTGACCGCCGCCAGGTTACAGGCGATGCTCGACTTGCCCACACCACCTTTCTGATTGAACACCACGCGCCGCATGAGAGACCTCCGTGTATCAACGAATGCCCGAGTATGTGGTGGCTCGCCAGCTAAGGCCAGCGGCAATTGTCGGGTGATGATGGCGAACTGATCACGATGCCCGGGCGCCACTACGAAGGCTTCGTGACCTGCCCGGTCAACAGCTCGGCAAACGCCCTGGCCATCGCTGAGCTGCCGTGTTCGCGCTGCACCAGCCATACCGCCGTCATCGCGCCTTCATCCAGCAAGGTGCGGTACACCACGCCCTCGATGCGCATGCGCTGGAACGAGGCCGGCAATACCGAAACCCCTAGCCCCGCCGACACCAGGCCGATGATGGTCATCGCCTCCCCCGCCTCCTGGGCGAAATGCGGGCTGAACCCAGCGTGCCGCGCCAGGCTGAGCAATTGCGCATGCAGCCCGCTGCCATAGCTGCGCGGAAAGAACACGAACGGCTCATGCGCCAGGGAGGCCATGTGCACCCCCTGCTCCGTGCCCACGGCCAAGGGGTGCGAGGCATTGATAACGGCCACCAGCGGCTCGCGAAACAGCTCGGTCGCCACCAGGCCCTCCGGCAACGGCATGGGCCGCATCAGCCCCACCTCGATGGACTCGTCAAACACCGCTTCAGCCACATCACGGCTGCTCAACTCCTTGAGGTTCAGGTGCACGGCCGGGAAGCGCTGGCGAAAAGCATGAATGGCCTTGGGGATTTTTGACGTGAACGGTGCCGATGACGTGAAGCCGATCTTCATCTCGCCGAGCTCCCCCAACTGGGCGCGCCGGGCCACATCGGCCGCTTTCTCGACCTGCGCCAGCACCTGGCGTGCTTCCTCCAAGAACAACCGCCCCGCCTCGCTCAGTTCGACCCGACGATTGGTACGGTCGAACAAGCGGGCACCCAGCTCTTGCTCCAGCGCCTGGATTTGCTGGCTCAAAGGAGGCTGTGAAATGCCCAACTGCTGGGCCGCGCGGCCAAAGTGCAGCTCTTCTGCCACAGCAATGAAGTAACGCAGATGGCGCAGTTCCATGATCGGCTCCAAACAAGTCGTAAAACGTCTTAAATAGGTCGAACAATATATTGGATCTAATCATTAGCCAGCTATATGCTTTTTTCATTGCGCCAGAGGTACCCGCCCGTGAAAACTGCTGTAGCTCCCCTTCCCGTCGACCCAGAACCTGCCCCCCTTAACGAAATGTGGATCGAGAAAGGCACCCCCGCCTTCATGAAGACCGTGCTGGCCCTGTTCAGCGGCGGCTTCGCCACCTTCGCCCTGCTGTACTGCGTGCAACCGATGATGCCCCTGCTGTCGCAGGAGTTTTCCATCAACGCGGCACAGAGCAGCCTGGTGTTGTCGGTCTCGACTGCCATGCTGGCGTTCGGCCTGTTGATCACCGGGCCGATCTCCGACCGCATCGGGCGCAAGCCGGTGATGGTGTTTGCGCTGGTCTGCGCGGCCCTGTCGACCTTGGCCAGCGCGGTGATGCCGACCTGGGAAGCGGTATTGGCGACACGTGCACTGGTCGGCCTGTCGTTAAGCGGCCTGGCGGCGGTGGCCATGACTTACCTGAGCGAAGAAATCCACCCGCAGCACATCGGCCTGGCCATGGGCCTGTACATCGGCGGCAATGCCATCGGCGGCATGTGCGGGCGTCTCATCACCGGGGTACTGATCGACTTCGTCAGCTGGCACACAGCGATGCTGACCATCGGCGGCCTGGCACTGGTCGCGGCGCTGGTGTTCTGGAAGGTACTGCCTGAATCACGCAACTTCCGCCCACAAGCCGTGAACCCACGTAGTCTGCTGGACGGCTTCGTCATGCACTTCAAGGACGCCGGGTTGCCTTGGCTGTTCCTTGAGGCATTCCTGCTGATGGGCGCCTTCGTCACGCTGTTCAACTACATCGGCTACCGCCTGCTGGCAGGGCCTTACCACATGAACCAGGCGCTGGTCGGCTTGTTGTCGGTGGTGTACCTGTCGGGTATCTACAGCTCTGCGCAGGTCGGCGCACTGGCTGACAAGCTGGGGCGGCGCAAGGTGTTCTGGGTCAGTATCGTGGTGATGGCGGGCGGCTTGCTGATGACCTTGGCCAGCCCGCTGGTGATGGTGATTCTCGGCATGCTGGTGTTCACCTTTGGCTTCTTCGGTGCCCACTCGGTGGCCAGCAGCTGGATCGGGCGGCGGGCGTTGAAGGCCAAGGGCCAGGCTTCGTCGCTGTACCTGTTCTGCTACTACGCAGGGTCCAGTGTCGCGGGGACCGCGGGGGGGGTGTTCTGGCATCAATGGGGCTGGAACGGGATCGGCCTGTTCATTGGCAGCCTGCTGGCGGTGGCGTTGCTGGTGGCGTTGCACCTGAGCCGCCTTCCCGCCAAGACAGCCTGATCATCGCCTCGCTTCAGGCCTCGCTCAATGCCAGCGCAAAGCGGGCCTGAAGCCACTCACCGTCTACGTGCAGCTGGATGTTGCGCACGCCACCGGTGTCTCGGCCCAGGCTGTGCAACCAACTGAACACCGCAGCAGGCGGGCCTTGCAGACTGATATCCACCTGCTCCGCCCGGGTTTCCAGCGCGGTGATGGAAAGCCCGGCCACACGAGCGCTCTCGCTCAGGCTGGCGGGGGTAAGCCGCTCGACCGAGCCTTGCGAACGCACCGGCACCCGCGAGACACGCTGCAGTTGCGCGCCCAGCGCCTGCGCTCGCAGCAGTTTTTGCTCAGCCTGCTGCAGGCGGGCCTGGGCAGGTAGCCAAGCGAGTTGCCAGACCGCGATAAACGCGAGGCCCCACAGCGCAGCGTGCAATGACGTGCGCCGGCCAGCCGGTAACTGCTGCCATTGGCGCACCCATACCGATTCCTGCCAGCGTTTCATTCGGCCTCCTGCCACGAGAGCGCAGCCCGTACGCCGTGTTCAGCCTGGCTGGCATGCTCCACCAGCAACCCGGGAACCCGTTCGCGAAGGCGCTCCAGGTCACCAAAGCCTTGCGCAGCAACGTCCATGCGCCAGCTGCCAGCGGGGTCTGATTCGGCCCGTTCGAGGGTGACATTCCCGGCGGCGACCAGGTGCTCGGCAAACCACGCCAACCGCTCCACAGCGGTCGCGGGCAGGGTCCGCTGTTCAAGAGCAACGATGCGCGCCGCCAGATCAGGCCCCACTGGCTGATCGGGCGCCCAACGCTGAAACGCCATGACGTTTTCGGCCTGCTGCTGTGTTGCACGCTGCAAAACCCATTCGGCACGCAGATAATCGGCAATGCTGGCCATCAGCACGATCAGCGCCAGCCCTGCCGCCAACCCATGCCAGCGTGGGCCCTTGCGCCGTCGACGCAAAGCGCCCTGGCGCAGGTCGATCGCGCCCGCACGCCCTTGCACCAGGGTAGCCAGGGCGCTGGGGACCGGGTGGTTGCACAGCGGCATGCCCGGGTGGTGTGTTTCGGCCATCCAGGCCATGCGCGGGAGCTGACGCGCCAGTAACTGAGCGGCATCGGCTCTGACCGCCAGACGTGCGCAGCCACCGCCGCCGAGCAGCCATCGCCCCCCGAACCACAGCGCGCACGCTTCATTGCCTCCCAGCAGGTCGGCGTCGACATGCACAGCAACGGGGTCAATGCCCTGCGCCTGCAACAGCGACAGCAGCTGCTGAAAACCTTCCAGCGCCAGCATCAAAACCCTTCTGCAGCCCTGCTCATCCGCTGCCCCGAATGCCAGGTGCGAGGTTTCCAGCGGGGATGCCAGCTGTTCTTCGGCGGCATAGGCCAGCGACTCGCGTCGAGGGCGCTTGCCAGGCACTGGCCCGATCACACAGCACCCGGCCATTTCCATCGGCACGATCACCACCACCGCCGCACCTGGCAGCGCTGCCGGTAGGTCGCCCAGTTGCGTTCGCTGCTCCAGGCCCTGCGCCGTGCGCACAATCACTGGCCACGAGGTATCGGCTGCGGCCATACCCTCGGCCAGCAGAAACAGGAAAACTTCACTCATCTGGCCGTAGCTCCGGCTGTGCAGAAAAAACACGACGCACCACCCGAACCTGGTCGGTGTTCAGGTCGATTTCCACGTCGCTGTAGAGGTACATGTGCTTGTTGCCCAGCACGGCCTGGACCTCCAGGCGGAACCATCGGCTGGCTGTTGTCAGGCCATGGTTTTGAATGCCAAGGCCGATGAGTTCGGGCAGCGCCAAGAAGCGCTGGACGCTGGGGTACCCCGCGGCGGGGCGCACATCCACCAGGCGCTGTGCAACCGATAACTCCACCCCCTCCAGTGCTCCGAGCATGCGCGCCGAGGCCGTGTTGACGTTGAGCGCTGCCCGAGGTGGCAGCGCCACTACCCAGGGCTGCAAACGCGTCATCATCTCGCCGCTGACACCCGGTAGTGCCCGCAACTGGGTAGGGTCGAGCAGCGGCTGGCCGGCCAGTGCGTCCAGCGCGGGTGGCTCGATCTGCAATGAATGGCAGAGGCGCTGCCACCGTTTGAGCAGGACCGGGTCGAGTGTTTTCCCCGCAGTCAGTGCAGCCAGGTTAAACCGCCCAGAGAGGTCTTCCAGGCGCAGTTGCACGCGCCCTTCTTGGACATCCAGCGTTTGGTTTCGCGCCCAGGGCTGGCCGCCATGGGTCACCTGCAGCAGGGTGTCACGCTGCTGCTTCAATTCAAGCAAGGCGAGGCGCTCTCCGGCCTGTGCGAGCTGTTGCAGGCGTGATGCCTCGATTTGCTGACGGATGCCCCCGATCAGCCCCTGGTGGCTGCGCAACATGCCGGCAACCATCAGGGTCAGCAGGGCCATGACCAGCAACACCGTGATCAACGCCACGCCGCGCTGTCGCGCCCGGTTCACAGGCTGCTCCCCGCCAGCGGCAGCACGCGGCGTATCCCTTGCAAACGCTGGGTCGACAGGGTGATTTCGAGGGCTTGGGGTGGATGCACCTGGCCCGGCGGCCAGCTGGTTTGCCACCCAGCGCCGTTAGCGTGTAGCCGCCAACGCAATTCGACGACCCCTTCGAGCAGCCGCTGAGGCTGCCCCACGCCGTGTTCCAGCGTGCGACGTTGACGCCACAGCACGCCGCCAGCCAGCCAGTATTCGACCACTCTCAGGTCGCTGCGTGGCAATGGCTGGCTGTCGCGCGCTGCCCCTAGCAGCCAGCCTACCCGCTGCTGTTCCAACTGCACGCTGTAGCCTGCGCGCCTGCTCTTTGGCGCAGGCCAGTAGCTCTGCAGGGCATCACGCTGCAGCACACTCATGGCCCGGCCCAAGGCCCGTAGTTCATCGGCTTGCGCCTGACGTACGCTATCGGCCCGCACCAGTGCGTCCAGCAGCAGGCTGCTGCCGGTCGCGAGCAAGGCAAAGATGGCCAGCGCCAACAGCAGCTCCAGCAAGGTAAAACCCTGCTGGCCACGGGCACCGTCACTGCGCAGCATCGCCAGCCTCCAGCCAGCCCGTGGCCAGCTGCAGGGGCTGCGGGTCAGCGGCCAGACCCACGCGCACGTCAACTTCGACAAGACCCGCTTGAGCCAGGCGCCGCCTCGACTCGGCCACGACCCAACTGCGCTGGTCGAAACTGACTTCCAGCGTGCGGCGCCCAACAGCCGATGGCGCCTGCAAGCGTAATTCGGTCAAGTGATTGTCGGCGATCCAGCTGGCGAACAACCGATCACGCCCCCCTTGCGACTGCGCCAGCACATGCTGGCTGGCAGAGGTCACTGCCGCGGCCAGCACGGCGAACACCGACAATGCCACCAGCACTTCCAACAGGGTGAAACCACGTTCAGCGTTCGAGCCAGGGGTCATTGAGGCCATCGCTCGTGAGGGAGGCAAGGCGCACGCCCGCCTCATGAAAGTGCAATGAAAACGGGGTGTATTCATCGGTGCTGGCAAATACCAGTTGCGCGCCGCTGGCTGGCCCGAGAAGCGCCACCGCCACGCCGTCGATTTCCAACTGCAGGTCCAGCTCGATGGCGCGCCGCTGGCCCGCCGCCGCCCACACCGGCCCCGCGCGCAGCATCAATTGGTAGCCATGGGGATCGATGCGTAGCCCCAGTGCTTGCCCTTCGAGCACCGCTTGCTGCCTGGCATGCTGCACCACTTGCAGGAGCAGGCCGGCTTCTCGATAGGCCAGCCGTTGCCGATCCCCCCCACCCGCCAGCCCTGCCATGCCCAAGGCAATGCCTGCCAGCAGCATCACCAGCAACAGCTCAAGCAAGGTAAAGCCCCGCGAGCGGCGCAATGTCATTCGGCCCAGTTTCCGATATCCGCATCCCTGTCTTCGCCGCCCGGTTGGCTGTCGGCGTCCAGCGAGTACAGGTCATAGCCCTGTCCGGAGCGCGTGCCGGGGTTGGCGTACTGATAGGGGGCACCCCAAGGGTCGGACGCAGCAGTCTTGAGGTAGCCTTGCGCATTCCACTGGCGTGGCAGCGGGGCCACGGTCGGGCGTTTGACCAGCGCTTGCAGGCCTTGGGCTGTGGTCGGGTAGCGCCCGTTGTCCAGGCGGTAGATTTCCAGCGCAGTGGAGATGGACTGTATATCGGTGCGCGCTGCCGTGAGCTTGGCGTGATCCGGGCGGCTCATGACATTGGGCAGCACCAGCGCCCCCAGTACGCCCAGGATGATGACCACGACCATGATTTCGATAAGTGTGAAGCCGCGTTGCAAACGCCGTGTAGAGCCAAGGGGCATGTCAGTTGACCAGTTGATTGAGGTTGAGAATGGGCAGCAGGATGGCCAGTACGATGAACAGCACGATGCCACCCATCACCAGCAGCATCAGCGGCTCACACAGGCTCACCAGTAGCGAGATCCGCCCGGCGAGTTGTTTTTCCTGAAGGTCGGCGGCGCGTTCGAGCATGCTTTCAAGTTCGCCTGCCCGTTCGCCGCTGGCGATCATGTGCAGCATCAGCGCAGGCAACGCCTCGCTGCGCGCCAGGCTGCTGGCCAGGGTCGCGCCTTCGGCGACCTCGCGGGCGGCCGTTTGCAAACGCTCACGCAACACCAGGTTGCCGACCACGCCGGCGCCGATGCTCATGGCCTCGACCAGCACCACGCCGCTTCTGCCCAAAATCGCCAGGGTGCTGACGAAACGCGCGGCGTCACTGGTGCGAACCAGCTCCGCAAAACCCGGCACCCGCAGCGCAATCGCATGCCAGTGCCGTCGCCTTGCGGGTGCACGAAGCGCCAGCACAACCGCCGCTGCAAGCACCAGCAGCAGCACCACGGCCAGCACGCCATAGCGACCGGTCGCGTCGCTGAGGGCAATTAGTATTTGAGTTGCCAGGGGCAGTTGGGCATGGTCGCGGGCAAACGCCTGCACCACGTCAGGCACCACGTAGCCCAGCAGAAAGCCTACGACCAGCAGCGATACGATCATCAGGATCAGCGGGTAGACCATCGCCAGCTGGACTTTCTGGCGCAGAGCCTGCTGGTTCTCGCCATGCCCGGCCAGGCGTTCGAGCACGCCGGCCAGGTCACCCGAACGTTCGGCCGCCGCGACCGTTGCGCGATACACCACCGGGAAGGCCGAGGGGTAGCGCGCCAGCGCGTCGGCCAAGGTATTACCTTCAGCCACACGCTCGGCCACCCCCAGCATTACCTGCCTGACCTGACGCTGGTGCTTCTGCACCGCCACTGCGTGCAGGGCCTCGGTCAACGGCATGCCCGCCTGCAGCAAGGTCGCCAGTTGCCGGGTCAACAGGCAACGACGCGCGAGGTTCAAGCGGTTGCTGCGGCGCACTGACGCAAAGGGCGATGGCCGTTGCGCCTCGATCGTCAATACCACCATCCCCTGCTCGCGCAGTTGCTGCCGCGCCTGGCGCGCACTGGTGGCGTCCAACGTGCCGCGCTGGCGGGCGCCGGCAGCGCTCTGGGCTTGATAACGGAAAACGGCCATGCTCAGTCCTGGCCCGTCACGCGCAGCAGTTCCTCGACGCTGGTCTGGCCAAGGCAAACACGCTCGACGCCATGCTGGAACAGGCTCGGTGTATCGCTGCGGATCAGCTCACGCATGTGCGCCTGCGAGGCACGCCCGTGAATGGCCTGAGCCAGTGCGGGGTTGACCACGACCATCTCGTGCAAGGCCACGCGCCCGCTGTAGCCCAACTGGCACTCAATACACCCTGCGGCCTTATACAGTTGCGTGGGTAACGTCGCGGGGTTGCCCAGGGCATTCGCCGTAGCGTCGTCCACTGCGTAGGCGACCTTGCAGTGCGGGCACAGCACCCGCACCAGCCGCTGGGCCATGACACCGGCAAGGGAAGACGCCAGCAGGCAGGTATCCACGCCCATGTCCGCCAAACGGGTAATGGCCCCCAAGGCGCTGTTGGTGTGCAGGGTCGAGAGCACCAGGTGCCCTGTCAGTGAGGCCTGCACGGCGATATCGGCGGTTTCCCGGTCGCGGATCTCACCCACCATGACCACGTCCGGGTCCTGGCGAAGAATGGCCCGCAACCCGCGAGAAAAGGTCATCTCGACCTTGGTGTTGACCTGCGTCTGGCCAATGCCGGGCAGGTGATATTCGATGGGGTCCTCGACGGTGAGGATGTTGCGCGACGTCTGGTTGAGCACCGAGAGCGCCGTGTAAAGCGTGGTGGTCTTGCCGGAGCCGGTCGGCCCGGTCACCAGGAAAATGCCGTGGGGTTTTTCCAGCATGCCCAAAAACCCACGGCGCACCGACGCCTGCATCTGCATGTGTTCCACGTCCAGGCGCACCGCCTGTTTGTCCAGCAAGCGCAGCACTACCCGCTCACCATGGGCAGCGGGCAAGGTCGACACCCGCACATCCACTTCATGGCCTGCCAGGCGCAGGCTGATGCGACCGTCCTGCGGCACACGCTTTTCGGCAATGTCCAGGCGAGCCATGACCTTGATTCGCGATACCAGCAACGCGGCCAGCGCCCTTGGTGGCGTCAGCACTTCACGCATGACCCCATCGATGCGCATGCGCACGCGCAACTGCTGCTCGAAGGTTTCCAGGTGAATGTCCGAGGCGCGCGACCTGACGGCTTCGCTGAGCAACGCATTGAGCAAGCGGATGATCGGCGCGTCGTCCTGTTGATCGAGCAGGTCGCTGGTCTGCGGCAACGCCTCAGCCAGGCGGGTCAGGTCGATTTGCTGGTCGAGCCCCTGGATCACCGTCTGCGCCGCATCCTGCGCGCCGCCGTAGCAAAGGGCGAGCTGCGCGGCAAACTCGCCTTCATCCACCAGGCGCAACGGCCAGTGGTTGCCCACCAGGCGCAACGCCTCTGACAGCGCATCCAGCGATGCGTTATCGCGCATCAGCAAAGCGGGCTCGGCGGCCTGTTCGGCCAGGAGGATGCCGTGGCGCCGGGCGAAGTGGAACGGCAACAACTCACTCACAAGCCGGCCTCCTCGACAGTGGGCAGGCGGCGGACATCGAACAGGCGCTGAGGGTCTTGCGGCACGTTCGAAGGGTCGGCTGCACGCACGTCGTCATACGCCCGGCGCCCAGCTTCGATCAGCTCAGCCTCACCACGCAAAATGGTTGGCCGCAGGAATACCATCAGGTTGGTCTTTTCCTGGGTGTCCCGGGTCCAGCGAAACAACCCGCCCAGCCACGGTATGCGGCTAAGCAGAGGGACACCACGCTGCTCGGTACGTACGCTGTCCTTGATCAAACCGCCAATCACGATGATCTCGCCATCGGCGGCGAGGATGGTGCTCTTGAGCGTTCGCTTGTTGGTGATCAGGTCACCCTCGACCGTGCTCGGCGCCAGTTCGGAGCTTTCCTGCTCGACTTCCAGGCGCAGGCTGCGGCCTTCATTGATGTGCGGGCGGACCTTCAGGCTGATGCCGATGTCCTTGCGTTCGACGGTGGTGAACGGGTTGTCCGCGCCGCTGCCCGCAGTGGTGTAGGAGCCGGTCTTGAAGGGCACGTTCTGGCCCACCAGGATGTGTGCCTCCTGGTTGTCCAGGGTCAGCAGGCTTGGGGTTGAGAGCAGATTGCTCCGGCTATTGCTGGCCAGCGCGGAGACCAGCAGCCCGAAGCGGTCGGAGCCTATCGCCAGCGCCGCGCCACTGGGCAAGGCCTTCTCCGGCCCCAACAGGTTCGCCAATGAGGTACCGCTGTCAGGGAAGGTCACCCCGCCCTTCAAGCTCCCGGTGTCGACGCCCCATTGCAGCCCCAAGGCCTCGTTGATGTCGCCACTGACCTCGACGATTGCTGCATGTATCAACACCTGTGCACGGGGCTGATCCAGCTGCTGGATAATCTGTACCACGCTACCCAAGGTCTGAGGCTCGCCCAACAACACCAAAGCATTCTGGCTGGTATCGGCCTTGACCATGGCCCCTGCCGCCAGCGGCTGGCCCAACGTTTGCGTGCCCGCCTTGCCATCCAGGCGCTTGCCGACTTCACCCAGCACCTCGGCCAATTGCTCGGCGTTGCCATGCTGAAGGCGCACCACCCGCCAGTTTTGCGATGACGCAGGCGCAGGGGCATCGAGGTCTTTGGTCAGTTGCGCCAGGCGTTGGCGAGCCTTTGCCGGGCCGAGAATCAACAGACGATTGCCACGCGGGTCGAGCAGCACCCGAACGCCGCTGTCCGAGCCGCCCGCAGACGCTTCGACCACCGGCAGCACGTCACTGGCCTGGGCGGTGCGCAGGGTCACCAACTCGTAGTCGTGCCGCTGGCCGCTGTCGAGTTGCACAACCAAGGCTTGCAGGCGATCGAGGTTGGCAGCCGAATCGGTAACCACCAGGGCATTGGCTGAACTGGACGGGCCGATGTAACCGTTGCTCGATACCAACGGCCGCAGCAGCCCGGCCAGGTCGGCGGCAATGCTGCCGGAGAGGGTGAATACCCGTGTGGTGAATGCCGAAGGGATCGCATCGACCTGTTGGTTGGCCCAGGCCTTGGCTTCACTGGCCGGCAGCACCAACAGCCGATCACCGTCGTTGACTGCAGCAAAACCTTGGGCATTGAGCACGGAGTAAAACAGCCGTCGAATGCCCTCGCGGTCATGCGCTTGATTGGACAGTACCGTGATACGGCCTTGAACACGCGGGTCGAGCACGATCGTCTGGTCGAGGATCGCCCCTACCTCGCGCACCACATCACGCACATCGGCGTCGCTCATTGCCAACTGCCAGGTAGGCTCATCAGCCAAGATCAGCGGGCTGGCCAGGGTCATGCAGGCACCGAACGTCGCAACGCGCAGGTATCGTTTGAAAGTCATTGCACCTCCCGCAACAAGCGGGGTGAATCAGCAGCGACCCGGCCGGGGGTGGCCGTGTTGCCAGTGGGATGGAAGAGCGTGGAGTGGGTGCCAGAAAGCGGTACGACTTCTTCACGGCCATCGACCCAGAGCGTGATGGAACGCACATCGATGCGCCTTAGCACACTGCCGCCCGCAAGCCTGTCGCCAACCCGGTGCACGCCTTCGCCCTCGCGGCTAGCCACCAGCGCCCAGGCATCACCGCGGCTGGAAACAAAGCACGCCTTGAGCACGATGCCGGCTTGGTTCGAGGACTGCTGGCCAGGTGCACTGAAACCAAATGCCAGCGCCAGCGCTACAGTGGACAAGGTCTGCTCCGGTGCAGGTGGCGGGGTTGTCGCCCGCGCCTGCACAGCAGAAGCGTCGATACCTGGGCGCGCCATCTCACGCACGCCCAGAAGGGTCACAGCCACCAGCAGCAGAGCAATCCAGGGCAGGTAGGAAGAGCGTTTCATGGGTTCAAGGCAACATTCGACGCAATACGCGCCGCCCGCTTAGCTCATGGAAAACCACTGCACCGACGTGCAGCAACACGCCCAGTGCCAACAGTGAACTCGCCGCGATGTGCAACTTGGACCACGCAGCCAGCCAGAACCAATCGCTCAACAGGGGTGCCAAGGTGAACCAGCCAAATACGTCGATTGGCCCGTCCATCATCAGCACGCCGGACAACAGCACCACGGCCGTCACCCAATAAAGACCTTCATGGACCAGGTGGGCGATCAACTGCCCGGTGGGGTCATCATGTACAGCGCCTGGCCTGGGTTTAAACAGGCGAACCAGCCAGCGCACCAGGAACAGGGGAATGAAAAGGGTCGTCAGGCTGACGTTGACGAAGCCAACGAGGCTGGCGGTAGTGGGCTCAACATCGAAAATTGCAACGTAAAAGCCACTGACCAGCGCCCAAACAATCACCACGGCAGAGACCCAGTGCAACAGCACCTGCTGCCAACAATACTTGTGTTCATGCATTGAAAGTACCCAGGCTGGCCTGGCAGCCCATCACGGGCTGCCAGGCCAGCTCCTTTATCGCTTGATCCAGGCGTCTTGCCCGTGGCTGCCTACACCAGGCTCATATTGCGTGGCACTTTCCGAATAGGTCTTGAACCAGCCTTCGTAGGGGAACGGCTTGCACTCGAAGACTTCGCCCGTCTTGGGCTGCAGGACTCGCGTGCCGGCCTTATAGCTGGCGATAGACTGCGGGAATTCGAAGTCGTAGCCTTCGCTGCCTGCGGCTTTCAACTGAACCGTGCGCTCTTCCTGCAGCAGTACGCGACCGCTTTTGTTGACGCCTACGACCTTGAGCAGGTGCTCGCCTGCGGTACTTTCGACCGGTACTGCAACTGGGCTGGTAGTGGCATCGACGTCCTGCTCAACGAAGCCGACCTGCTGATTGGCGGCGTCAAACAGGCGAGTAGTGAGCAGCAACTGACGGTTGGTCATGACGCTGAAGTCCAGGATGGTCTTGCCGTCGGTCAGGGTATAGTCAGGCTTGAGACCATGCAGGTGAAGGTAGCTATCGTCCACCGGTGTCCCTTCGATCTCCAGTTGATAGCTCGTGATTTCGGTTTCTGGTTTGGCATAGATGTTATTGATGCCCGGCATCGGCTTGATGTTGCCTTCGCTACCGATTCGGCCGGCTTGTACTAGGTTCTGAGTCTCATTGATGCGCTTGGCGAGCTTGAGCGACCAGTTATCCTTTTTGGCCTCCTCGGCATGTTCGATGTCAATGCTGACGCTGTACTGCGGGCTTTCCGACGTACCCACGAAGGCTCGGGCCTTGACTTTGTCGCCGATCTGCAAATTCCGATTTGGATTGATGCTGCCTACTTGCGGCCATTCTGGCGCGGGTCCGCCCTCGGCCTGGATATCCACGTCCATGACGTCATGGAAAGCAGCTGCGGTGTCGTCAATGGTCCAGAGACCCAGAATAACGTGATGCCCGGTGCGGTCAGCCGGCAGCGTGCACTGATGCTTTTCAAGGGCCGGGCCTGTCATGGGCTGGCCTTCTCCCCGAGCAGGTTTGCCTTGGCCATCGACCTCACAGAATGGCGTTAACTCGAATGCCTCGCGGCTCAACGCCACGTTCGGATTCCAGTCGGGTTTGGTGATGAAGTATTCCCACTTAGTGGTTTTATGCCCAACTGCGTAGTACCAGTCGAACGCGACTTGCCTATCTCGAATGGGCGTCAAATGCCAACGGCCGGCCGTTTGCTCATCGAGCAGGGCAAAACTGGAGAGCTCACCGCTCGCAATCTTACCGTCGGCGGGCCCGCGTTGCGGGAAGCCTTTAGGCCCTTCACCGACAGATTGCGGCTCGTACATGGCTGGACCACAGCCACTGTTCAAGCCCGATTGACAGGCGTACGCGCGAGAGGGTGGGTTAGAGGTATAGCCATGGGCATTGGCCACTTGCACATGCAGGCCAGCCCCAGCAATAGCCACCCACACACTGCTGACGACGAGTGTTCGCAGGTTGTTTCTTGTAATCATCAGGCACTCCGGACGCTTGGTAGAGCAATCAGGAGCGGCAACTCCCGACAGACGTGCCAAAGTCTAAAGACGCGTCCGGCACCGATATGTAGGATTAAGCTAGCGAACTAGTCAGTTTGTTCTTGCTGATTCAGTTAACAATTTCTACCAGGTCGACATCCACTTCCCGGCTCATCAGGTGTTTTTCCACCTCACCGGTGAGTTTGACCTTGGTCTTTTCATTGAACGGAGTAGCCGGCAAGTCTTCATTGTCGATCTCGACGGTAATCGTGCCGCTGTTATCCTTGAACTCGTACTTGTCGTCGTTGTTGATCTTCTTGGTCACATACCCCTGCAGCACCACCGGCGTGTCATCGGCAGCGTCCTTGGCAGCGGCCACGGTGGTCACCGGTTGGGCGCCCGGGCCGGTGTAGCCCGCTGCCACTGCGGCGGTGCTGAACAAAGGGGCGAGGATCAGGGCGAGGTAACGGGTTTTCATAAGATCAGGTCCTGTTTCGGTTTCGATGGGACCAGATTAACGACGATCGCTGAATTGAAACTTAATACAAAAAACCCGGCATCAAGGCCGGGTTTTTTGTGCAGTGCATCAAATCACTGGTGGTATTGCGCTGACAACTCGTGCACGGCATTGATGAACGCACCGGCGTGCGCGGGGTCGACTTCCGGGGTAATACCGTGCCCCAGGTTGAACACATGGCCGGTACCCTTGCCATAGCTGGCCAGGATACGCGCCACTTCCTTGCGGATGGCTTCGGGCTTGGCGTACAGCACGGTCGGGTCCATGTTGCCTTGCAGCGCAACCTTGTCGCCGACACGGCGGCGGGCATCGCCGATCTCGCAGGTCCAGTCCAGGCCCAGTGCATCGGCACCGGCTTCAGCGATGCTTTCCAGCCACATGCCGCCGTTTTTGGTGAACAGAATGACCGGCACCTTGCGCCCGTCGTGCTCGCGGATCAGCCCGCTGACGATCTTGCGCATGTAGGCCAGGGAAAACTCTTGGTACGCCGCCGCCGACAGGTTGCCGCCCCAGGTGTCGAAGATCTGCACGGCCTGGGCACCGGCCAGAATCTGGCCGTTGAGGTAACTGGTGACCGACTGGGCCAGCTTGTCCAGCAACAGGTGCAGGGCTTGCGGGTTGTCGTAGGCCATGGCCTTGGTCTTGCGGAAGTCCTTGGACGAACCGCCTTCGACCATGTAAGTGGCCAAGGTCCATGGGCTGCCCGAGAAGCCGATCAGCGGTACACGGCCGTTGAGCTCGCGACGGATGGTGCTGACGGCATCCATCACATAGCCCAGGTCTTTCTGCGGATCAGGGATCGGCAGTGCCTCGATATCGGCCGGGGTGCTGATCACTTTCTTGAAGCGCGGGCCTTCGCCGGTTTCGAAGTACAGGCCAAGGCCCATGGCATCGGGGATGGTGAGGATGTCCGAGAACAGGATCGCCGCGTCCAGTGGGTAGCGGTCCAGCGGCTGCAGGGTGACCTCGCAGGCGAACTGCGGGTTCATGCACAGGCTCATGAAGTCACCGGCCTTGGCACGGCTGGCGCGGTACTCCGGCAGGTAACGGCCAGCCTGGCGCATCATCCAGACCGGGGTGACGTCTACGGGTTGCTTGAGCAGTGCACGCAGGAAACGATCGTTCTTCAGGGCAGTCATGTCGGCATCCGGCAAAAAAGTGCGGGCATTTTCTCAGACGCCAGCACAAAAGGCACGGCCAAGGCCATGCGTTTTGTCTATTGGGTGCCTTGGATCAAGCAATTTTGTATACAAAACGCCAAAGGGGCTGCTTTGCAGCCCCAGCATTCAATCAGACTTCCAGGTAGTCCAGGATACCTTCGGCAGCGGTGCGGCCTTCGAAAATAGCGGTTACCACCAGGTCCGAACCACGCACCATGTCGCCGCCGGCGAAGATTTTCGGGTTGCTGGTCTGGTGCTTGAACTTGCCTTTTTCCGGTGCCACCACGCGGCCCTGGCTGTCCATCTGGATACCATGCTGCTCGAACCACGGCGCCGGGCTCGGGCGGAAACCGAAGGCGATCACCACGGCGTCGGCCGGCAGGATCTCTTCAGAACCTGGGATCGGCTCAGGGCTGCGGCGACCACGGGCATCCGGCTCGCCGAGACGGGTCTCGACCACCTTCACACCTTCGACCTTGTCTTCACCGACAATGGCGATCGGCTGGCGGTTGTAGAGGAACTTCACGCCCTCTTCCTTAGCGTTCTTCACCTCTTTGCGCGAACCCGGCATGTTGGCCTCGTCACGACGATAAGCACAGGTCACCGACTTGGCGCCCTGGCGGATCGAGGTGCGGTTGCAGTCCATCGCGGTGTCACCACCGCCCAGCACCACGACCTTCTTGCCCTGCATATCGACGAAGTCTTCCGGCGACTTCTCGAAGCCCAGGTTGCGGTTGACGTTGGCGATCAGGAAGTCCAGCGCGTCATGCACGCCCGGCAGGTCCTCGCCCGGGAAGCCGCCCTTCATGTAGGTGTAAGTGCCCATGCCCATGAACACCGCGTCGTATTCGGCCAGCAGCTGCTCCATGGTGATGTCGGTGCCCACCTCGGTGTTCAGGCGGAACTCGATGCCCATGCCGGTGAAGACCTCGCGGCGGTTGCTCAGCACGGTCTTTTCCAGCTTGAACTCGGGGATACCGAAGGTCAGCAGGCCACCGATTTCCGGGTTCTTGTCGAACACCACCGGGGTTACGCCGGCGCGCACCAGCACGTCGGCACAGCCCAGGCCCGCCGGGCCCGCGCCGATGATGGCAACACGCTTGCCAGTCGGCTTGACCTTGGACATGTCTGGGCGCCAGCCCATGGCGAAAGCGGTGTCGGTGATGTACTTCTCCACCGAGCCAATGGTCACCGCGCCAAAACCGTCGTTCAGGGTGCAGGCACCCTCGCACAGGCGGTCCTGCGGGCAAACACGGCCGCACACTTCAGGCAGGGTGTTGGTTTGGTGCGACAGTTCTGCCGCCGCCAGGATGTTGCCCTCGGACACCAGCTTCAACCAGTTAGGGATGAAGTTGTGCACCGGGCACTTCCATTCGCAATACGGGTTACCGCAGCCCAGGCAACGGTGCGCCTGCTCCACGGACTGCTGCGGCTTGAAGGGTTCGTAGATCTCGACGAACTCTTTCTTGCGCTGGCGCAGCAGCTTTTTCTTTGGGTCTTTACGCCCCACTTCGATGAACTGGAAGTCGTTGCTCAGACGTTCAGCCATTTTTCAAAACCTCTTTACCGCAGTCGCAAGCTACAAGCCGCAAGCTGCAAGTCGATCACTTGGGTCCGGCAAACCTCGCACTGCGATTACTCGCAGCTTGAGGCTTGCCACTTGCAGCTGTTGTTACTGCGGGTTGGCACGGGTGCTGGACAGCAGTTGCTTGAGGTTGGCCGCCTTCGGCTTGACCAGCCAGAAGCGCCGCACATAGTCGTCCAGGTTCTCGAAGAGCTCACGCCCCCACTCGCTGCCGGTCTCGTCCACGTATTCGCCAAGGACGCGCGCCAGGTGGCTGCGGTACGCCTCCATCGCTTCACCACTGATGCGCTGGATTTCCACCAGTTCATGGTTGAGCTTGTCGACGAAGCTGTTGTCCATGTCGAGCACGTAGGCGAAGCCGCCGGTCATGCCAGAGCCGAAGTTGTAACCGGTCTTGCCCAGGACGCAGACAAAGCCGCCGGTCATGTATTCACAGCAGTGATCGCCAGTGCCCTCGACAACAGCGTGGGCGCCAGAGTTACGCACAGCGAAGCGCTCGCCCGCAGTACCGGCGGCGAACAGCTTGCCGCCAGTGGCACCGTACAGGCAGGTGTTTCCGACGATGGCGCTGTGCTGGGTTTCGAACGGGCTGCCGGCAGGTGGCACGATGGTGACCTTGCCACCGGTCATGCCTTTGCCGACGTAGTCGTTGGCATCGCCTTCCAGGTGCAGGTTCAGGCCACCGGCGTTCCACACGCCGAAGCTCTGGCCCGCCGTGCCCTTGAAGCGGAAGGTGATCGGCGCAGCGGCCATGCCCTGGTTGCCGTGCAAGCGGGCGATCTCACCCGAGATGCGCGCACCGATGGAGCGGTCGCAGTTGCAGATGTCGAGGCTGAACTCGCCACCGGACTGGTCGCGGATCGCCGGCATGGCCATTTCGACCATCTTCTCGGCCAGCTCGCCCTTGTCGAACGGCGGGTTCTTGTCGACTTCGCAGAACTGCGGCTTGTCCGCCGGAATGTGCGAACTGCCCAGCAGCGGCGACAGGTCCAGGTACTGCTGGCGCTCGGTGTCGCCTGGCAGGATGTCGAGCAGGTCGGTACGGCCGATCAGCTCGCCCAGGCTGCGCACACCCAGTTTGGCCAGCCACTCGCGGGTCTCTTCGGCGACGAAGGTGAAGAAGTTGATCACCATGTCGACGGTGCCGATGTAGTGGTCCTTGCGCAGCTTGTCGTTCTGGGTGGCGACGCCGGTGGCGCAGTTGTTCAGGTGGCAGATGCGCAGGTATTTGCAGCCCAGGGCGATCATCGGCGCGGTGCCGAAGCCGAAGCTCTCGGCGCCGAGGATGGCCGCCTTGATCACGTCGAGGCCGGTTTTCAGGCCACCGTCAGTCTGCACCCGCACTTTGCCGCGCAGGTCGTTGCCGCGCAGGGTCTGGTGGGTTTCGGCAAGGCCGAGCTCCCACGGTGCGCCCGCGTACTTGATGGAGGTCAGTGGCGAAGCACCGGTACCGCCGTCGTAGCCCGAGATGGTGATCAGGTCGGCGTAGGCCTTGGCCACGCCCGCAGCGATGGTACCAACGCCTGCTTCAGCCACCAGCTTGACCGAGACCAGCGCCTGCGGGTTGACCTGCTTGAGGTCGTAGATCAGCTGGGCCAGGTCTTCGATCGAGTAGATGTCGTGGTGCGGTGGTGGCGAGATCAGGGTCACGCCTGGTACCGCGTAGCGCAGCTTGGCGATCAGGCCGTTGACCTTACCGCCTGGCAGTTGGCCGCCCTCACCCGGCTTGGCGCCCTGGGCTACCTTGATCTGCAGCACTTCGGCGTTGACCAGGTATTCCGGGGTCACGCCAAAGCGGCCGGTGGCCACCTGCTTGATCTTGGAGCTGCGCACGGTGCCGTAGCGCGACGGGTCTTCACCGCCCTCGCCCGAGTTGGAACGCGCGCCCAGGCGGTTCATGGCTTCGGCCAGCGCCTCGTGGGCTTCTGGCGACAAGGCACCCAGCGATATACCAGCGGAATCGAAGCGCTTGAGGATGGCCTCCAACGGTTCGATCTGCTCGATCGCCAGCGGCTGATCGGCCACTTTGACCTTCAGCAGGTCGCGGATCATCGACACCGGGCGCTGGTCGACCAGCGAGGTGTATTCCTTGAATTTGGCGTAGTCGCCCTGCTGCACAGCGGCCTGCAGGGTGTTGACCACATCCGGGTTGTAGGCGTGGTATTCGCCACCGTGGACGAATTTGAGCAGGCCACCTTGCTGGATCGGCTTGCGCGCACTCCAGGCTTCGGCGGCGAGTAGCTTCTGGTCGCTTTCCAGGTCTTCGAAACGCGCACCCTTGATGCGGCTCGACACGCCCTTGAAGCTCAGGCCGACCACGTCCTCGGCCAAGCCGATGGCTTCGAACAGCTGTGCACCCCGGTACGAAGCGATGGTGGAGATGCCCATCTTCGACAGGATCTTCAGCAGGCCCTTGGAGATGCCTTTGCGGTAATACTTGAACACCTCGTCCAGATCGCCCAGCACTTCGCCGGTACGGATCAGGTCGGCCAGCACTTCATAAGCCAGGTACGGGTAAACAGCCGAGGCACCGAAGCCCAGCAGCACAGCAAAGTGGTGCGGGTCACGGGCGGTAGCGGTTTCGACCAGGATGTTGCTGTCGCACCGCAGGCCCTGCTCGGTCAGGCGGTGGTGTACGGCACCCACGGCAAGCGAAGCGTGCACCGGCAACTTGCCCGGGGCGATATAACGGTCGCTCAGCACCAGCTGGGTCTTGCCGCTGCGCACCGCTTCTTCGGCCTGGTCGGCGATGTTGCGGATGGCCGCTTCCAGGCCGACGCCTTGCTCGTAGTTGAGGTCGATCAGTTGGCGGTCGAAGCCTTCGCGCTCCAGGTTCATCAGCGAGCGCCACTTGGCAGGCGAGATGACCGGCGAGCTGAGGATGACCCGCGAGGCGTGCTCCGGGGACTCCTGGAAGATGTTGCGCTCGGCGCCCAGGCAGATCTCCAGCGACATGACGATCGCTTCACGCAGCGGGTCGATCGGCGGGTTGGTGACCTGCGCGAACTGCTGGCGGAAGAAGTCATACGGCGAACGCACGCGCTGCGACAGCACAGCCATCGGCGTGTCGTCACCCATCGAGCCGACCGCTTCCTGGCCCTGCTCACCCAGCGGGCGCAGCACCTGGTCACGCTCTTCGAAGGTGACCTGGAACATCTTCATGTATTGCTTGAGCTGGTCAGCATCGTAGCTGGCCGCGCCCTGGTCGTCGGTCAAGGTCGCCTGGATACGCGTGGCGTGCTGACGCAGCCAGCGCTTGTACGGGTGGCGCGACTTCAGACGGTTGTCGATGGCGTCGGTGTCGAGGATCTGGCCGGTTTCGGTGTCCACGGCGAAGATCTGGCCCGGGCCGACACGGCCCTTGGCGATGACGTCTTCCGGCTTGTAGTCCCATACGCCGATTTCCGACGCGATGGTGATGTAGCCATTGGTGGTGGTCACCCAACGCGCCGGGCGCAGGCCGTTACGGTCGAGCAGGCACACCGCGTGGCGGCCTTCGGTCATGACGATGCCGGCCGGGCCATCCCACGGCTCCATGTGCATGGAGTTGTATTCGTAGAAGGCGCGCAGGTCGGCGTCCATGGTCTCGACGTTCTGCCAGGCCGGCGGTACCAGCATGCGCACGCCGCGGAACAGGTCGATGCCACCGGTGACCATCAGCTCGAGCATGTTGTCCATGCTCGACGAGTCGGAGCCCACGCGGTTGACCAGCGGGCCGAGCTCTTCAAGGTCTGGGATCTGGTCATTGGCGAACTTGGTGCGACGGGCCATGGCCCAGTTGCGGTTGCCAGTGATGGTGTTGATCTCGCCGTTGTGGGCGAGGAAGCGGAACGGCTGCGCCAGCGGCCATTTCGGCAGGGTGTTGGTGGAGAAGCGCTGGTGGAACACGCAGATCGCGGTCTGCAGGCGCTCGTCACCCAGGTCTGGATAGAACGCCGCGAGATCGCGCGGCATCATCAGGCCTTTGTAGATGATGGTCTTGTGCGAGAAGCTGCAGATGTAGTGGTCGGTGTCGTGGGCGTTGGCCACGGACGAGCGACGACGGGCACTGAACAGCTTGATGGCGAATTCCTGATCGCTCAGGCCTTCACCGCCGATGAACACCTGTTCGATCTGCGGCAGGCGCTCCAGCGCCAGGCGACCCAGCACGCGGGTGTCGATTGGGACCTTGCGCCAGCCGACCAGCTTGAGGCCAGCGGCGAGGATCTCGCGGTCCATGTTGGCGCGGGCGGCTTCTGCTTTGACCGAGTCCTGGTTGAAGAACACCATGCCGACGGCGTACTGCTTGGGCAGCTCGACGGCAAACTGTTCCTGGGCCACGGCCCGCAGGAATTGATCGGGCTTCTGCATGAGCAGACCGCAACCGTCACCGGTTTTGCCGTCGGCGTTGATACCGCCGCGGTGGGTCATGCACGTCAGTGCCTGCATGGCGGTTTGCAGAAGGTGGTGACTTGGCTCGCCCGTCATATGGGCGATCAGGCCAAAACCACAGTTGTCCTTGAATTCTTCGGGATGGTACAGACCTGTTTTCATAGACACTTTCTCACCAGGTTCACCTCTCAACGGAGGCAAATCTCTTTTTTAACAACCACTTACCATCCACGCCGATCAAACGCCAGCTTTTTTGCGGTGGTCATGGAAAACCATTGTTGCACAGCGACAGCGATGCCCACAAATTTTCATGTCTCACCATTGAAAATTTATGTCGCAAATTTGAATGTTTTTGCGCCATGCGCCGTGATAGCGGCTTGGCTCGAGTCTGAAGCGTTTCAGCCATGACTGCAAGAGAGGCTTGTGGCCGGCAGCCTGGGACAGAAAAGCCTGCCGCGCTCGGGCGCAGCAGGCTAGTCGAAAGCTAGAATTCGCTCAGCAACTGGGCGGCGGGGTGGTGCCGCCCGGCAGGTATCAGCGGGCCGTGGCCAGCTCTTGTTGGACGCTGGCGACGGTACGTGGCCAAGGTTTACCAGCCTGGACCTTCGCTGGCAAGTTCTTGATTGCCGCAACCGCTGCATCACGGTTGGCGAAGCTGCCGTAAGTCACGACATACAGCGGCTTGCCCTGCAGGTTTTTCTTGAAGTAGCGATAGTCGCCACCCTGGGCTTTGACGAACGCCTGGGCCGAGGCTTCGGAGCTGGTGCCGAGGATCTGCACCACGTAATTGCCCGGTTTCTGGCCTGCATACCAGCCACCACCGCTGCTGCCGGTAGCCGCAGGCTTCTCGACAGGCTTGGCGGCTGGCTTGGCTGAGGCGACCTGGGTTGGCGCAGGTACAGGTTTGGCGGGTGCAACCGGTTTTGCAGGCTGGGTTGCGACCGGTTTTGGCGCAGGCGCAACCGGCTGAACCGGTGCACTGGCAGTCGGCTTCGACAGCGTCGGGGCCGGGCCGGCAGGCACGCCTTGCGGCGGCGCGATGGTGGTCACGGTCGGCGGGTTGCCAGGCTGCAGCGCGGTATTGCCGGCCGGGCTGCCCTCTTCGCCATCCCCCATGCCAGCGGCCTGGGCCAATGGTTCGCGCATCACCGGCTGCGACTGCCCTACCAGCGGCAGTGGCATCGGCTGCGACGAGCCGGAGAACTCGATGGCCGGGTTGCCATTATTGGCCTGGGCGGCGCCCGGCTGGCCTTCACCTAATGGCAACTGAGCCTGGGCGGCCGGCGCCTCGGCAGGTGCCTTGTCGCCTTTCTTGGGCATGAGAACCGCGGCAGCAACGGCGACCACGACCACAGCGGACAGCGCGAGCACATGTTTCTTAGGCATTTTCAACCCCATGGATGGTCGCTTGGCCGTCGAACGGCTGGCGATCATGGCTTCGATCAAAGTGTCACGGGCGACCTGGTTGATTGTGCCAGGCCAACCGTCGGAGTGTTCATGGATATCGACGATCTGTTCGCGGG
This sequence comes from Pseudomonas sp. B21-031, assembly GCF_024748985.1. NCBI lineage: Bacteria > Pseudomonadati > Pseudomonadota > Gammaproteobacteria > Pseudomonadales > Pseudomonadaceae > Pseudomonas > Pseudomonas sp. B21-031. Next base: position 5,629,619 of record NZ_CP087181.1, read on the forward strand.
TGAACACCTCGATGCCCCGGCCGGCGCCATCCAGACGCTGCTCCAGGTACTCGCGGGTCTCCTCCTCGCTGTAGGGGGCGAGCTCGATAACGTGGAAACGCTCTTCCTCGATACTCAGCTCATCCAACCCGGCAATCAGCGACGGCTCACCGAACAGGAACACGTGCGGGCGCCCTTCCGGAACACCCGCCGCCAGCTCCAGCAACGCTTGGAGTGCCGACTCGTCGAGTTGTTCCGCATCGTCCACCAGCAAATAGACTTCCTGCCCGGTCAGCGCCAGTTGCACCACCTTCGACAGTATGGCCTGGACCTCAGGCTGGGCGACCTCAAGCGACTGCGCGACCTGGGCGAGCACGCTGGCCGCATCGCTGGCGCCGCGGGCAGAAACCACCACGCTCTGCACCGATTGCTTGTTGGTACTGGCCACCAGGGCCTGGCGCAGCAAGGTCTTGCCGCTGCCCAAGGGGCCGGTGACCACCAGCATCAGCTGGCTGTAACGGGCCAGGTGATGCAGCTGGCCCAGCACAGGCTTGCGCTGTGCCGGGAAGAATTTGAAGCCGGGCACGCGGGGCGCGAACGGATCGTGGCTCAACTGGTAATGGTCGAGAAAGGCCTCATCGGCATGCAAACTGGTCATTGCGCTGTCACAACCTCAAAGCTGGGCCACGATCGCGCGGTAATCCGCCGACAGCGTGGCCTGAAGAATCTCTTTCGGATAGTCGTCGGTGATCACGGCCTCGCCCATCCGGCGCAACAGCACCAGACGCAGACGCCCGTCGAGCACCTTCTTGTCGACCGCCATGTGCTCCATGAAATGCGCCGGGGTCATTTCCTGTGGTGGCACCACCGGCAAACCTGCATCCTGCAACAGGCGGATTCCGCGATCGCGCTCGGCCTGGTCGATCCAGCCGAGTCGCATGGACATTTCCAGGGCCATCACCGTGCCCGCCGACACGGCTTCGCCGTGCAGCCAGACGCCGTAGCCCATATGGGTTTCGATGGCATGGCCGAAGGTATGCCCAAGGTTCAGGGTCGCCCGCACGCCAGATTCGCGCTCATCGGCACCGACCACCGCAGCCTTGGCTGCACAGGAACGGCGGATGGCTTCGGTCAGGGCCGTGGCGTCCAGGGCACGCAGGGCCTGCATATTGTCCTCAAGCCAAGCGAGGAACGGCTTGTCGCAGATCAGGCCGTACTTGATCACTTCGGCCAGGCCTGCGGACAGCTCACGCGCCGGCAGGGTCTTGAGGCTAGTGGTGTCGATCAGCACCGCGTTGGGCTGATAGAAGGCACCGACCATGTTCTTGCCCAGGGGGTGGTTGATGCCGGTCTTGCCGCCAACCGAGGAGTCGACCTGGGACAACAGGGTGGTCGGCACCTGGATGAAATCGACGCCGCGCTGGTAGCAGGCAGCGGCAAAGCCAGCCATGTCGCCAATCACACCGCCGCCAAGGGCCACCACGGTGGTACGACGGTCGTGCCGGGCAGTGAGCAGGCCATCGAAGATCAATTGCAGCGTTTCCCAGTTCTTGTGGGCTTCGCCGTCAGGCAACACCACGGGCAGCACCGAATAGGCACCCAGGGTCTTGGCCAGGCGTTCGAGGTACAGAGGCGCGACGGTTACGTTGGAAACGATGGCGACCTGCCGCCCGGCAATGTGCGGCGCCAGCAACTCGGGCTGGTCCAGCAGGCCTTCGCCAATGTAGATCGGGTAGCTACGCTCGCCCAGGTCGACCTTTAGTGTCTGCATGTATCCCCACAATGTACTTGGGCGCGGCGCCGCTTGGGCGGCGCACGCGGTAAGTTGAACCTCGCCTCGGCGCTGGTGGCCGAGAATAGTCCCGGCTTATCGGGGCGGCAACTGCTGCAAGCGTTCGAGAATATCGATCACCACCATGCGCGGCGGCCGCTCGTCGGTTTCAACGACCAGGTCGGCGATCTCGCGGTAGAGCGGATCACGCGCTTCGAGCAGGGCGCGAAGGGTCGCTTCCGGGTTGGCGGTACGCAACAGGGGGCGATTACGATCACGTGCGGTGCGACCGACCTGCTGCTCCACCGAAGCATGCAAGTAGATCACCCGGCCGCCCTGGCGCAACGCCTGACGGTTGGCATCGCGCATTACCGCGCCGCCGCCGGTGGCCAGGACCACGCCGTCGAGCCCGCAGAGCTCGGCGATCATCGCCTGTTCACGGTCACGGAAGCCCGGCTCGCCTTCCTTGTCGAAGATCCACGGGATGTTGGCGCCGCATCGCAGTTCGATTTCCTTGTCGGAATCTTTGAACAGCAGGCGCAGCTCTTTGGCCAATAGGCGTCCAATGGTGCTTTTACCAGCGCCCATTGGCCCCACAAGTATCAAATTTCGCACAGAATCAACGACTCACAGCAATCGCCTGGTCACTCATGATACGCGGAGTCAGGAAGACCAGCAGCTCGGATTTTTTCTCTTGTAATACATCGCGTCGAAACAGCCGCCCAACATACGGCAGATCGCCGAAAAATGGCACCTTGTCGACCACATTGTTTTGCGTGGTCGAGTAGACGCCACCGATCACGATCGTCTCGCCGTCCGCCACGCGAACCTTGGCATTGACCTCGTTCTTGCGGATCGGCGGTACGTTGTTCAAGGCATTGACGTAATCAGGTTCGTCCTTGGTCACCCTGACCGTCATGATGACCTTGTTGTCCGGGGTAATCTGCGGGGTGACTTCAAGCGACAGGGACGCTTCGCGAAACGACACGGACGTGGCGCCGCTCTTGCTGGTTTCCTGGTAAGGCACCTCGGTACCCTTGAGGATCCTGGCCGTTTCCTTGTCGGCCGTGACCACCTTGGGCTGCGAGATAATTTCGCCATTGCCGCTCTTTTCCATGGCGCTGAGCTCAAGGTCTAGCAAGATGCCGCCACGCAGCAGGCCCAGGCCAACACTGGAGCCGGCACGTTCCACCCCAAGGTCGACGAACAGCTCCTTGCCTGGCCTTACGTTCTCACCGTACAAGGGCCCACCCCAACGCACCCCAAGGCTCTTTTCGTAGTCGACATTGGCCTCGACGATACGTGCCTCAATTGCCACCTGACGCACCGGCACATCCAGCTGCGCCACGAGGTGGCGCAGCTCGGCAAGGCGGTCAGCCGGCTGGTAGGCCACCAGGGTATTGGTGCGCGCATCAACGCTCAAACTGCCGCGCCCGGTGAGGATGCCGTCGTCCGCCAGGGTTGCCAGCAACAGCTCCGCGAGCTCGGAGGCTACGGCATGGTGGATCGGCATCAGTTCACGCTGCAGCGGTTGCAATTGCGCATCCAGTGCCTGGCCTAGTCGGGCATCGAGCGATTGCCCAGCAAGCTCCGCCGCCGGCGCCACCAACAGCACGTTGCCCTCCTCGCGGCGGGCCAGGCCCTTGCTGCGCAGTACCAGGTCCAGCGCCTGCTCCCAGGGCACATCCTGAAGCCGCAAGGTGATATTGCCCTGCACCGAATCGCTGGCGACCAGGTTCACGCCGGCATGGTCTGCCAGCACCTGCAATACGGCGCGTACCTGCACATCCTGAAAGTTCAGCGACAGTGGCTCACCCCGAGTGGGCACTGCCGTCGCTAGCGGGATCGACAAGACGAACGCCGCCGCCCCTATCCATAGCCTTTTCATCCTTGTCCATGACCTCCTTGTCTAGGGGTTTTCGGAGGGTGAGTACGGCTGTGCGCTCATGCCATGCACGCGCCACGAACCACCGCTCGCGCACGTCGACACGCTGCTCGTCGATGTGCACGACAACACCCTCATCGCGCCCGAGCCGGTCGCCCAGGCGCACGCGATACAACTGGCCTGCAGACAACAACAGCGCTTCATGCGCGCCACCTTGCGCCAGGCTCCCAACCATTTCCAACTGCGCCAAAGGCACACGGCCCAATTCGCCAGGTGCCACGCTCGCCGGGGCTGCGGAGAACAGATCGACCAACGGCGGCACGGTCACTGCCCGAGCGGGCAAATGCGCCAATGACTCAACGGCCGGCGCCGCTGCATCGGCATGATGCACGTGAACCCTTAGACGCAAGCGCAACAGCCCTGGCCGCCCATCGACTTCGTTTATGCTCACGTCACCGACACGCAGCAGCCGCAGTTGGCCAAGCCATTCGTCCAACCACAGGCGCAGCGCTGCATACCGGCCCACCACCTGAACATCGAGGGGGATGGTTCGGTAGTGCGCCTGCTCCACCGCCTCATGCACATCGAGCCGCTCGAACAGCAAGCCAAATTCATGCCCTGAGGCGGCAAGCGAATCGAGCAGGTCACTCATGCCCTCGCCTGCGGCCAGACGCCACCGGGCAACCTGCAGCGCCTGCTGTGCGGCGGCCAGCGCATCGCGCATGCGTGCCAGCTCCCGCACCTGGGCTGCCTTGGCCGAATGCTCCTCGCTCAACCGCTCATGCTGCGCATTCACTTGCCCTTGGGCGTGCCGCAACTCCGGCAGGCGCAGCCCACACCCCAGCGCCAGTACCAACACACCCAGACCGGCTGAAGCGCCCCACCTGAAGCAAGCGGAACGTTCGGCCATGCCTTGCCAGCTCACCCACCAGGCTGCATTCACGACCAAAACGCCGACACACGCGCTGTCAGAACAAACTCATCGCCCGAAGGCAGGTGCTTCACATGCTTGAGTTCCAGGCCTTGCAGTACAGCGGACCGCTCGAGGTCGCGCATGAACTGAGCGACCACGGCACCGGACGCGGCCTGGCCGGTCACCTGCAAACGACCGCCTGTCAACGTGAGTTCAGTGAGCTGCAGACCAGCAGGCAACGCTGCCTCCAGGTCGCTAAGCAACGCGGGGAATACACCTTGATCGGCACGCAGGCTGGCCAACACCGCAGCGTGTGATTGGGCAGCATCAAGGGCGGCACGCACTTCAGCGTGCTGCTCCAATTGTTCATCTAACAGCGCAACGGCGGATTGACGGCTAACAGTGCTCAACCTTTGCTGATGCGCGCGTTGGCGAGCCAGTTGATCGATCAGCATCACGGCACACAGCGCGAGCGCCGCACTGCCAAGCAACATCCACTGAAAGCGCCGAAGCAATGACCGACGTTGCCGCTCGCGCCAGGGCAAAAGGTTCAGACGCATCATGGCTGCATGCCTCCGAGCGCCAAGGCGCATGCCAAGAGCATCTCGCCCCCACCAGGCTCCAACCCCACAATAGAAGGCAGGGGCCGACAGGGCAGCTTCACCTCTGCACTCAGGTTATCCAGCCACGCTTGCTCGATCGGTGAACTGCCGGCGACCAGCACGCATTCCAGTTGACTGTCGTCGCCCAAAAGCGCCGGCCATTGGCCAAATGCTTGGCCAAGGTGCACTTCGCGGCGCTGCGCGGGCATGCCCTGCCGCCAACAGTGCAGCGTCGCGCCCTGCGCTTCGATGCGCAGCAATGCCGAACCCGCAAGCGCACCCTGCGGCAACATCCGCCGCAACGCGATACTGTCGACCTCCATCGCTTCGGCCTGCAGCCCAGCCGCTTCAAGCAGCGCTTCAACGGGCTCCAGCGCACGCTGGCGACAGGCAGCCACCATGACATCCTGGCAATCGGCCTGGGCCTTGGACGTCCCGAGGGTCTGAAAGTCCAGCGCCAGATCATCAAGCGGAAATGGAAACAGGTGATCCGCATCAGCCAGCAGTTGCGCCTCGATATCAGCTTCACTCAGGCCAGCCGGCAGTTGGCACACCTTGCAGATCACCTGATTTGCCGGCAGCGCCACCGCGACGCGGCGCTGCCGACTACCGCTGCGCCTGCAGGCACGGCGCAACGCAGCCACTAGCCGGGCAGGGTCGGTCGCCCAGTCAGCCCCACTGTACGGTTCATACGGCTCGTGCGCCCAGGCCGCGACCTGGCAACGCCCCTTGCGTCGCTGCAGCTGCACAATCCGAACGGAGTCGGGGGCAATTTCCACCCCCAAGAGTGAACCGGCATCCATGCCGAAACGTCCAAGCATCGCTGTTCCTTTGCTGTATGCCGCAAACCCGCGTCAGCGCTAGGCCTCAGCGGCCAAACGGTTCGACGGGCCACCTGGCCGGTCACCCGGCAAGGCGAAAAAATGCTTATAATGCCCAGCGTTTTTGGTCCGCCGGACCCGTACGCAATTCACTTATCAACCTGGACGCCCAAAAGCCTTGATACGTCTGCTGAAGTTCTTCTGGTGGTCTTCCGTCGCAGTCATTAGCGCGCTCGTACTCGGTGTGAGCGGTGCGTTTCTGTATCTTAGCCCTAGCCTGCCCTCGGTCGAGTCCCTCAGAAGCATCCAGTTGCAGATCCCCCTCAGGGTGTACAGCAGCGACGGCAAGCTGATTGCCGAATTCGGCGAAATGCGCCGCTCGCCGATCCGTTTCGCGGAAATCCCCCCACAATTCATCCAGGCGCTTCTGTCAGCCGAGGACGACAATTTCCTCAACCACTACGGTGTTGACCCCAGCAGCCTCATGCGCGCCGCGACTCAGCTGGTAAAAACCGGCCATATCCAGACGGGCGGCAGCACCATCACCATGCAGGTGGCGAAGAACTTCTTCCTCACCAGCGAGCGCAGCTTTTCGCGCAAGACCAACGAGATTCTGCTGGCCCTGCAGATCGAGCGTGAGCTGACCAAGGACGAAATCCTTGAGCTGTACGTGAACAAGATCTACCTGGGCAACCGGGCGTACGGCATCGATGCCGCCGCACAGGTCTATTACGGCAAGTCGATCCGCGACGTGAGCCTGGCGCAAATGGCGATGATCGCCGGCCTGCCCAAGGCACCTTCGCGCTTCAACCCGCTGGCCAACCCGGTGCGCGCAAAAGAGCGTCGCGACTGGATTCTTGGCCGCATGTACAAGCTCGGCAAGATTGACCAGGCCAGCTACCAGGCCGCCCTGGCCGAGCCGCTCAACGCCAGCTACCACGTGCCGACACCTGAGGTGAATGCGCCGTACGTTGCCGAGATGGCCCGCGCCGAGATGGTCGGGCGTTATGGCAGCGATGCCTACACCGAGGGCTTCCGCGTCACCACCACGGTGCCGAGCGACATGCAGGAGATGGCCAACAAAGCCATTCTCACGGGCCTTTCCGATTACGATGAACGCCACGGCTACCGCGGCCCCGAGGCACGCTTCCCGGGCAAGACCCACGCGGCCTGGCTGCTGGAGCTGAGCAAGCAGCGCACCCTGGGCGGCCTTGAGCCGGCCATCGTCACCCAGGTCGACAAGACTGACCTCAAGGTGCTGACCCGAAGCGGCCAGGAAGAAACCGTCGCCTGGGACACCATGAAGTGGGCGCGTCCGTTCCTCAATAGCAATTCCCAGGGCCGCGCACCGCAAAGCCCCGCCGATGTTGCCCAGGTAGGTGACTTGGTGCGCCTGCAGCGCCTGGACGACGGTAAGCTGAAGTTCAGCCAGGTGCCGGGCGCACAAAGCGCGCTGGTCACCCTCGACCCTTACAACGGCGCTATTCGTGCCCTGGTAGGCGGCTTCTCGTTCGAGCAAAGCAACTACAACCGTGCCATGCAGGCCAAGCGCCAACCTGGCTCGAGCTTCAAGCCCTTCATCTATAGCGCGGCGCTCGACAGCGGCTACACCGCGGCCAGCCTGGTCAACGATGCACCGATCGTGTTCGTCGATGAGTACCTGGACAAGGTCTGGCGGCCGAAGAACGACACCAACACCTTCCTCGGCCCGATCCGCATGCGCGAGGCGCTGTACAAGTCGCGCAACCTGGTATCGATCCGCCTGCTGCAGGCCATGGGCGTCGACCGCACCATCGACTACATCGCCAAGTTCGGCTTCAACAAGCAGGACTTGCCGCGCAACCTGTCGCTGGCACTGGGCACCGCAACCCTCACACCGATGGAAATCGCCACGGGTTGGAGCACCTTTGCCAACGGCGGCTACAAGATCACCCCGTACTTGATCGACCGCATCGAGAGCCGTAGCGGCGAGACCCTGTTCACTGCCAACCCGCCCCGCGTGCCTCAAGGCGCCCAGGACCAGGCAGGCCTTGCCGCGCCAGAGCAGCCGATCAGCACCGCAGCCATGCCGGGCGAGGCGCCGGCCGCCTTTGGCCAGGTCACGCCAGCTCCGCAAACGCCGGCAGTGGCGGAACAGATCATCGACGGCCGCACCACGTACATCCTCACCAGCATGCTGCAGGATGTAATCAAACGGGGCACTGGCCGCCGTGCGCTGGCCCTGGGCCGCACGGACCTGGCCGGCAAGACCGGTACCACCAACGAGTCCAAGGATGCCTGGTTCTCCGGCTACAACGCCGATTACGTGACCACGGTATGGGTCGGCTTCGACCAACCCGAGACCCTGGGCCGCCGCGAGTACGGGGGCACTGCGGCGCTGCCGATCTGGATGAGTTTCATGGGCGCCGCCCTCAAGGACAAACCCAACCACGTACCGGCTGAGCCGGAAGGCATCCTCAGCCTGCGTGTCGACCCGGTCAGCGGCCGCGCGGCCTCGCCGGGTACGCCGAACGCCTACTTCGAGCTGTTCAAGGCCGAAGACTCGCCACCGTCGGGGGATGAACTGGGCAACGGCGCGGCACCGGGAAGCCCGCTGCCAGCAGACGAAGCAGCGCCGATGGACCTGTTCTGATCGGAGATAGGGATCTCATCCGAGATTGACGTACGCCGTATCAGTGCTTATATTTGGCACTTCGAAGCGACTGACCGGATGAGATTGAGCGCTTCCCAGCGGCCTAGGCCGTAATCGCGCAAGGCGGTTCGCAAGTGGTGTCCGGATCTGCTTTAAGCAACAGAAGAAGACGCCTCGAGCGTCTTTTTTTGTGCCCGAAGCTTCAACGCCTAGTCGCTGTCGGTTGCTGCAAGTACACCTTGCTGCAAAGCAGGGTGAACAGCATGCGCCCCCTCAATACGGGACCACCCTGCTCACCTTGATGGTAAGCACTTTCGACAACCTGCCTAAGCTCCTGCCACTGCTTTTGACCCCTGTTGCGCGCCGTACTTCGAAGAACACATGGTACGGCCCCTGTGGGTCTTCCACGAGTATCGAGTAGCACCAATTCCGCCCCGTGGCTGTTTCATAGACTCGCACTCCTGACGCCTGCAAACCCTCGATTACACCCCTGAGCCTGAAAGAGAGACGGTAACGAACCAAACGAAATGTTCGCTCCTGACGACCATCGCGAATAATCGGACCTACCAGGGGCTGGGCCTTAGGATCATATGCCTTACTGAAACAGTGGTTAGAAAAAGTCACTCTCACCCGCAGCTGCCGATTGGCTCGCTCACTGTGAAACATGAAGGTGAAAGGCTCAAGGTGAGCAAAATGAAAGACCTGACCACAGATGGTAAGGGAGGGGAAATAGGCTGGCACAACAGATCCTTTGGAAAGCTATCCGATCACGTTATGCACCATATTGATTGATACTCCTCGGCAAGAGCTGGGGGCACACTCAAAACAGAAACGTCTGACACCCCATTACACGAAAAAGCCCCGACTCTCACGAGCCGGGGCTTTTTGTACTTACGACCAGAATCAGCCGTTGAACACTTCATCCACGCTGTTCAGCGGGTAGTGCTTCGGATACGGCAGGGTCGCCACACCGGACTCGATAGCAGCCTTGGCGACAGCATCGGAAACAACGGTGATCAGGCGGGCATCCAGAGGCTTCGGAATGATGTACTCACGGCCGAATTCCAGGCCTTCGACGCCGTAGGCTTCGCAAACTTCCTTAGGAACCGGCAGCTTGGCCAGGTCTTTCAGGGCGATGGCGGCGGCAATCTTCATTTCTTCGTTGATGCGCTTGGCACGTACGTCCAGGGCGCCACGGAAGATGAAGGGGAAGCCCAGTACGTTGTTGACCTGGTTCGGGTAGTCGGAACGACCGGTGGCCATGATCACATCGTTACGGGTGGCGTGAGCCAGCTCTGGGGAGATTTCCGGATCGGGGTTCGAGCAAGCGAACACGATCGGGTTGGCCGCCATCGACTTCAGGCCTTCTGCGCTCAGCAGGTTCGGGCCGGACAGGCCAACGAACACGTCAGCACCGTTCAAGGCATCAGCCAGGGTGCGCTTGTCGGTCGCGTGGGCGAACTGCGCCTTGTACTGGTTCAGGTCGTCGCGGCCAGCGTGGATCACGCCGCTGCGGTCGATCATGTAGATGTTCTCGACCTTGGCACCCATGCTGACCAGCAGCTTCATGCAGGAGATGGCGGCAGCGCCAGCACCCAGGCAAACGATCTTGGCTTCTTCCAGCTTCTTGCCGGCGATTTCCAGGGCGTTGATCATGCCGGCCGCGGTGACGATCGCGGTACCGTGCTGGTCATCGTGGAAGACCGGGATGTCGCACTGCTCGATCAGGGTGCGCTCGATTTCGAAGCACTCTGGAGCCTTGATGTCTTCGAGGTTGATACCACCGAAGGTGATCGAAATGCGGCGAACGGTGTCGATGAAAGCTTGCGGGCTTTCCGACTCGACTTCGATGTCGAACACGTCGATGCCAGCGAAACGCTTGAACAGAACACCCTTGCCTTCCATGACCGGCTTCGAGGCCAGTGGGCCGAGGTCGCCCAGACCGAGGATGGCAGTACCATCCGAAATCACCGCAACCAGGTTGCCTTTACCGGTGTATTTGTAGGCCAGCTCTGGATCACGGCCGATTTCGCGCACGGGTTCTGCAACACCTGGGCTGTAGGCCAGGGCGAGGTCACGGGCGGTGGCGGTGGGCTTCGAGAGCTCGACGCTCAGTTTCCCCGGACGAGGTTGAGCGTGGTATTCGAGAGCGGCGGTTTTCAGGTCTGACATGGTGGGCATTCCGCTATTTACTGTTCTGACGGACCGCCGAGGATACGCAAAGAGCCGGGGAGTCACAAGACTGGTCGGTCACTTGTGTCAAGGCCTTTAGCCTACGACTTTACGCTATAACCCACGGGGCATACGAATCACAGTGTGTACAATCTAATACCGAAATGTCTACATCTTTTCAGCCTGAAATGCGTTCTAACATGCTCGGATCGGTCAATGGCAACACCCAGCGTCGCTGCCCAGGCTTAAGGCCGCCCTTGCGGGAACGATCCAGCACCCAGCCACGCGCCTCGACTTGGCGCCCTTTGAGATTATCGAAGAAGCTGGCCGGGAAGTTGCGTTGCAGACGAGCGGGAACCTGCAGCACCACCGTGCTATCCAGGGTCAGCCAGACGCCGCCGCGGTTACGTTCAACCGCCTCGATTCGGCCACCGATGACAGCGAACCCAGACTGCCTGACATCCCGTGCGCGCAGTACCGGGGAGCTGCGCCACAGCCCGACACCCGCCTTGCGCGCCGCTTGCTCGGCCAATTGCTGGCACCCCACCAGGCGCACATTGGGGGCAACGGCAACGCGGTAGCCGAGCCCCTCGCTGAGCAGTTGTGCTTCTAGATTGTTGCCAGTGCGGCCGTATATGTGCGCCAGTGTGCGGCCGTATTTGTCTTTGCCCTCGATGCCCTGCACCAGCCCTACACGCCCGTCACTGGCTTTGACCAGGGCTTGCAAGCGCCGCTTGGCCGCCTCGGCATAGGGCTCGCTGGTCCGCCCTTTGCGACCAATCTCCGGGGCGTTGATGCCGATCATGCGCACGCTGCGGCCGTCGGTCAGGCGCAAGGTATCGCCATCCACCACCTGCCGCACTGCTACCTGCTGAGGATTGGCCGGCAGCGGGCAGAACGCCAGGGCAGGCAGATGCCAAATCGCGCCCACAAAAAAAGCGCCCACAAGGGGCGCTTTTTTTTGCAACAGCGCGAAACCCGAGGGATTCGCCATGCGCATTATTACTTCTTGGCACCGAACATGCCGAAGCGATCGGCAAACTTCTGTACGCGACCACCGGTGTCCAGGACTTTCTGCTTACCGGTGTAGAACGGGTGGCACAGGTTGCAAACGTCGATCGACAGGGTGCTACCCAGGGTCGAACGGCTTTCAAACTTGTTGCCGCAGCTGCAGGTGACTGCAACTACTTCGTAGTTCGGATGAATATTTGCTTTCATGGTCACTTCCTCGAGCTGCGTGCCGCCACCCAACACCAATTGTTGAATACCGCACGTAATTAGGCGGCGAATAATACCAGAGCCCAGCCTCAGCGCAAGTTGTCGCTTGCACCGACTGTCGTCTGCTAGGCTCGCCAGTCTTTGAAATGCCCTTGCGAGACCTTCCGCGTGTCCGACGTCATCCTGCGCCTTGCCCTGCCCTCCCCGCTGCGTCGCCTGTTCGACTACAGGGCGCCGGCGAGCATGGCGCGCCAGCCCCTCACACCGGGCATGCGCATTCGTGTGCCATTCGGGCGCCGCGAGATGATCGGCGTGCTGGTGGAGGTGTGCGACCAGAGCGAAGTGCCCGCCGACAAGCTCAAGCCGGCCATTGCGCTGCTCGACCCGGTGTCGCCGCTGCCGCCGGCCCTGTTCAAGCTGTGCCTGTGGACGGCCCAGTACTATCAGCACAGCCTGGGCGACACCCTGAGCTGGGCGCTGCCGACCCTGCTGCGTCAGGGCGAACTGGCCGAGATGCGCCAGGAACGCTTCTGGCACGTCGCCGCCGATGCCCGCCACGATGACCCTCGCATCGCCCGCGCACCGCGCCAGCGCGATGCCCTGAAAACCCTGGCGCAGCACCCACATGGCGTGGCCCACAGCCTGCTGGGCAAGCTCAACCTGAACAAAGACAGCCTCGACCTGCTGCTGGCCAAGGAACTGGTCACCGTCGAAGTACGCCGCCACCTGCCGACGCCGCGCCACGAGCACTGGCTGGCGCAGCCCGAACTGCCCCTCAACGAAGAGCAGCGCAACGCCTTCGATGCCGTGTGCCTGGGCCTTGGCAGTTTCAACGCGTTTCTGCTGGCCGGGGTTACCGGCAGCGGCAAGACCGAGGTCTACCTGCAGTTGATCCGCGAAACACTGGAGGCCGGCAAGCAGGCACTGGTGCTGATCCCGGAAATCAACCTCGGCCCGCAGACCCTGGCGCGCTTCGAGCAACGCTTCAACGCCCGCATCGCCTTGCTGCACTCGGCGGTTGGCGACCGCGAACGGCTGGATGCCTGGCTGGCAGCCCGTGACGGCGAGGCCGACATCATCATCGGCACCCGCTCGGCGCTGTTCACGCCGATGAAAAACCCCGGCCTGATCATCATCGACGAAGAGCACGACGGCTCTTATAAACAGCAGGAAGGCCTGCGTTACCACGCCCGCGACCTGGCCCTGGTGCGCGCCCACCAGGAGAACATCCCGATCCTGCTCGGCTCGGCCACGCCGTCGCTGGAAACCCTGCACAACGCCCAGACCGGCCGCTACACCTTGCTGCGCATGAACCAACGCGCCGGCGGTGCGCGCCCGCCACGCATGCTGCGCCTGGACGTGAAAAGCCTGCCGCTGGACAGTGGCATCAGCGGCCCACTGCAGCAGGCCATCCGCCAGACCCTGGAAGCAGGCCAGCAAGTGCTGGTGTTCCTCAACCGCCGCGGCTTTGCCCCGACGTTGCTGTGCCACGATTGCGGCTGGTTGTCCGAATGCCCTCGCTGCGATGCGCGCATGACCGTGCACCAGCGTTCCGGCGTGCTGCGTTGCCACCACTGCGGCTATGACGAACGCCTGCCGCACCAGTGCCCGCAGTGCAACCATGTCGACTTGCGCCCGGTGGGCGCAGGCACCGAGCGCGCCGAAGAGCGCCTTAAGGTGCTGTTCCCGGACTACCCGATCCTGCGCGTGGACCGCGATAGCACGGCGCGTAAAGACGCCATGCACAACCTGTTCGGCACCATCCAGCGTGGCCAGCCGAGCATCCTGGTGGGCACCCAGATGCTCGCCAAGGGGCACCACTTCCCACGCGTGACCCTGGTGGCCATCCTCGACGCCGACGGCGGGCTGTTCTCCGGCGACTTCCGCGCCAGTGAGCGCATGGCGCAATTGATCGTGCAGGTTGCTGGGCGTGCCGGGCGCGCCGAAGAGCCCGGCAAGGTGATCATCCAGACCCACTTGGCCGACCACCCCTTGCTGGTCCAGCTGACCGAACAAGGCTATTTCGCCTTCGCCGAGCAAGCCCTGGACGAGCGCCGCGCCGCCGGCCTGCCGCCTTTTTCGCACCTGGCCTTGTTGCGCGCCGAAGCGCACAAACCGGGCCAGGCCGAAGGCTTCCTCGACGAAGCCTGCAGCGCAGCAGAGCGCCTGGTGGCCGAACAGCGCCTGCCGGGCATTGAACTGTTGGGCCCGGTACCGGCTCCCATGGAGCGCCGAGCGGGCCGCTTCCGCGCCCAATTATTGATACAGGCCAACACCCGGGCACCCCTGCATCGACTGATCAGCGCCTGGTTGCTAGTGTTGGAGCAAATGCCGAGCGGCCGACAGGTTCGCTGGTCGCTGGACGTGGACCCGGTAGACCTCTACTGACACCCTGAGCCTTGGCAAAGGTTGGCAACCCGCTCCCGGCAACGGATAATGCCCAGTTTTTCCACCTGCGCATCGAAGCGCTCCACCGCGCTTGCGGTCGAAAAGAGAACCCCATGAAAGACACCATTCGCCAGCTGATCCAGCAAGCCCTCACCCAACTCGTCACCGACGGTGTGCTGCCTGAAGGGCTATCGCCGGCGATCCAGGTGGAAAACGCCCGGGACAAGACCCACGGCGACTTCGCCAGCAACATCGCGATGATGCTGGCCAAGCCTGCCGGCATGAAGCCGCGCGACCTGGCCGAAAAACTGATCAACGCGCTGCCCGCCAGCGACGACATCAGCAAGGTCGAGATTGCCGGCCCAGGCTTCCTCAACTTCTTCCAGAACACCAGCGCCCTGGCCGACCGCCTGGACGCCGCCCTGGCCGACGGCCACTTGGGCGTGCGCAAGGCAGGGGCTGCCGAGAAGGTGGTGATCGACCTGTCGGCGCCGAACCTGGCCAAGGAAATGCACGTTGGCCACCTGCGCTCGACCATCATCGGTGACAGCGTCGCCCGTGTGCTGGAATTCCTCGGCGACCAGGTCATCCGCCAGAACCACGTAGGCGACTGGGGCACCCAGTTCGGCATGCTGATGGCCTACCTGCAGGAAAACCCGATTACCAGCGACGAGCTGTCGGACCTGGAGAACTTCTACCGCGCCGCGAAGAAACGCTTCGACGAGTCCGAAGAATTCGCCACCCGCGCCCGCGGCCTGGTGGTCAAGCTGCAGGCCGGCGACCCTGAGTGCCTGGCCCTGTGGACACGTTTCAAGGACATTTCCCTGTCCCACTGCCAGAAAACCTACGAGCTGCTCAACGTCAAGCTGACCATGGCCGACGTCATGGGCGAAAGCGCCTACAACGATGACCTGGCCAACGTAGTCAGCGACCTCAAGGCCAAGGGCCTGCTGGTCGAGGACCAGGGTGCGCAGTGCGTGTTCCTCGAAGAATTCAAGAACAGCGAAGGCGAACCCCTGCCGGTGATCGTGCAGAAGGCCGACGGTGGCTACCTGTACGCCACCACCGACCTGGCCGCCGTGCGCTACCGCAGCAATGTGCTCAAGGCCGACCGTGCCCTGTACTTCGTCGACCAGCGCCAGGCCCTGCACTTCAACCAGGTGTTCGAAGTGGCCCGCCGTGCAGGCTTCGTCGGCCACCCGATGCAAATGGAACACATGGGCTTCGGCACCATGAACGGCGCCGACGGCCGCCCGTTCAAGACCCGTGACGGCGGCACCGTGAAGCTGATCGACCTGCTCACCGAGGCCAAGGAGCGTGCCTACGCCCTGGTCAAGGAGAAGAACCCGAGCCTGGCCGAAGACGATCTGCGCCACATCGGTGAAGTGGTCGGGATCGGCGCAGTGAAGTACGCCGACCTGTCCAAGCACCGCACCAGCGACTACAGCTTCAACTTCGAGCTGATGCTCAACTTCGAAGGCAACACCGCGCCGTACCTGCTGTATGCCTACACCCGCGTGGCGGGCGTGTTCCGCAAGCTGGGCAAGGGCTTCGACGAGGTCGACGGCAAGATCGTGCTGCAGGCCGAGAAGGAACTGGACCTCGCCGCGCGCCTGGCGCAATTCGGCGAAGTGCTTAACAGCGTGGCCGACAAGGGCACACCGCACGTGCTGTGCAGCTACCTGTACGACCTGGCTGGCCTGTTCTCGAGCTTCTACGAGAACTGCCCGATCCTCGCCGCCGAAACCCCGGAGCAGCAACAGAGCCGCCTGCGCCTGGCTGCCCTGACCGGTCGCACCCTCAAGCAAGGTCTGGAACTGCTCGGCCTGGAAACCCTGGAGCGCATGTAAGTTGGCTGCCAAGAAAAAACCTGCTCCAAAACGCGGCGCCAGCCGCCAACAGGCGCCGGCCAAGCAGCCGATCCCGGGTTGGGTATGGCTGGCAGTCGGGTTGACCGTGGGCGCTTTCATCGTCTTTTTGATGAAGCTCGAGCCAGGCGGTGCGGACATCAAGCGCACCAAGCCTGAACAACAAAAACCGGAAAAGGTGGCCGAAGCCAGCAAGACCACCCCGGCCACCCCGCAGCAGCCGGTGAAGCCGAAGTATGACTTCTACACCCTGCTGCCGGAGTCCGAGGTCATCGTGCCGCCGGAAGCCGTGCCAGAGAAGACGCCACCGGTGCCTGCCCAGCCAGTGACCCCGGTCACCCCGGCAGAAGCAGCGAAGATCGACACGGCACGCGCCCAGGCCGCCTTGCTGGGCCAGACGCCACCTCCGGCACCGCCGGTAATCAAGCCTGCGGCCACCACGCAGTTCTTCCTGCAGGCCGGCTCGTTCCGCAAGCAGGCGGATGCCGACAAGGTCCGCGCGCAGATCATCCTGCTCGGCCAGTCGGTGAAGGTGGAGTCGGGGACGGTCAAGGATGAAACCTGGTACCGCGTACTGGTCGGCCCGTTCAGCAACCGCGAACAACTGACCGGGGCGCAGAAACAGCTTGCCGGCGCAGGCTTCAGCAACCTGCTGCTGCAACAGCGCCAGACCCGCCAGTAAAACTCGATAGGCGCAGCCTTGTGCTGCGAAGAGGCCGGTGCAAACACCAAGGATGTTAGGTGTTTGTACCGGCCTCTTCGCAGCACAAGGCTGCTCCTACACGATCAGCAATCAGCGACGATCGCTGTTGGCTTCGGAAATCTGACTGTTCAGGGTCCAGAAGTCGTACAGCACGCCGACCAGGAACAGGCCGCCCGTGAAGAAGTAGATGATCGCGGTGATCCACTTGCCCTGGTACAGGCGATGCAGGCCAAAAATGCCCAGGAAGGTCAGCAGAATCCAGGCGATGTTGTAGTCGATCCGACCGGACCGGAAGCGCAGGTCCGCCTCCTTGTCCATCGCCGGGATCAGAAACAGGTCGATCAGCCAGCCGATGCCCAGCAGGCCCAGGGTAAAGAACCAGATCGTCCCAGTGATTGGCTTGCCGTAGTAGAAACGGTGCGAGCCGGTGAAGCCGAAAATCCACAACAAGTAGCCGATGACCTTGCTGTGGGTGTCGTGAAGCGGCTCACCCTGTTGATAACTGTTCATTCATAGCCCTCGTGGGTTATCCGAAAATTTTCTAAGAAAAGATGTGACTTTCTCGTCGCAGGCCGACGTATGGCACCCTGCCAATCGACCAACGGATCAGAAATTGATCAAAAAGCTGTTATAAAGTTGCGCGCCTAACACATAACTATTCATAAAGAGCTTCATCTATGCCGCCTTTACTCAAGACATGGCTGACCCTCTGTCTATTATTGCCCCTGGCCGCCCACGCCACCAATCGTGAGCAACGACTTCCCAATGGTTTTACCGGCTATACCACCAATGCCTCGGTGAAACACGCGCCTGCCAAGCACACCACGCTGCGCGCACGCCCAAGCAACGCGGCCAGCAGCCGCGGGCTGCCGGTTGCCTCCATGTCGCCGAAGCAGAGCAGCGATGTGCTCAGCCGTGCGGTCAATGTGCTCGGTACGCCTTATGTCTGGGGCGGCAGCAGCCCGAAAAAGGGCTTTGACTGCAGCGGCCTGGTGAAATACGCCTTCAATGATGTGGCCGATGTCGACCTGCCACGCACCTCCAATGCCATGGCCCAGGGCCACGGCGTGAAGGTGGCGAAGGGCGACCTCAAGCCTGGCGACCTGATCTTCTTCAACATCAAGAGCCGACGGGTCAACCACGTTGCCATCTACCTGGGCAACGACCGCTTCATCCATGCCCCGCGTCGCGGCAAGCGGGTGAGCATCGACACCCTCAGCAAGCCTTACTGGCAGAAGCACTATGTCGTGGCCAAGCGGGTGTTGCCGAAAGAACAGCAGCAGCTGGCCCTGGCCAAGCGCTGATCGAGCCTCGACCACGGCTCTGGTAGGAGCAGCCTTGTGCTGCGAAGAGGCCAGTGAAAACACAGCGGATCGTCGCTGACGTCACCGGCCTCTTCGCAGCACAAGGCTGCTCCTACACCCATCCCATTACTTCCAGCCTTTGCATCGCCCCTTCCATCGTCCGCATCCCCTCCGCCGCCCCCGTCTGCATCACCGAACTCAGCTGCGCCATCCGCCCTTCGCGAATCAGGTTACGCACTGCCGTGTTAGCCACCAACACCTCCCGCGCCGCCACCCGCCCGCCGCCCACGCGCTTGACCAGCACTTGCGCCACCACCACGCGCAGCGACTCGGCCAGCATCGCCCGCACCAGGGGCTTTTCCTCGGCGGCAAACACCTCCACCAGCCGGTCGATGCTGCCCGCAGCCGAGCGCGTGTGCACGGTTGCCAGCACCAAGTGCCCCGTTTCAGCCGCCCGTAATGCCAAGCGAATCGTCTCCAGGTCGCGCAACTCGCCGATCATGATCACATCCGGGTCCTGACGCAGCGCACTGCGCAGCCCTTGCGCAAACCCGCGGCAATCGCGGCCCATCTCGCGCTGGTTGACCAGGCTCCGTTGGCTGCTATGGATAACTTCCACAGGGTCTTCAAGGGTGATGATATGCAGTGGCCGCTCGTGGTTGAGCTGATCGAGCAGCGCCGCCAAGGTACTGGACTTGCCACTGCCGGTGGGCCCGCCCACCAGAATCAGGCCATCGGAACACTGCGCAACAGCTTGAAACACTTCCACAAGGTCGAGCTCGTCCAGTGTCGCAATGCGTCTGGGTATCAGGCGAAAGGTCGCCGCAACCCCATTCAACTGGCGGAACAGGTTCAGGCGAAAACGGCCTAACGCTGGCAGCGCCAACGCAAGGTCCAGCTCATCCCCCTGCGCCCATTGCCGGCAAGCGTCATCGCCCAGCAAGGGCGCCATGGCATCACTCAACGCCGCTGCCGTCAGCGGCGGCAGGTCCATGCGTTGCAGCTCGCCATCCAGGCGCAGCATCGGTACCTGGCCCGCGGCCAGGTGCAGGTCCGAAGCCCGCGCATCCACAGCACGGGCCAACAGGTCGGTCACATCCATGAGACTCCCCAAAGGCGATCAAGCAGGTAGAATGCCGCAGACCCTTTCGCCGCCGGCATCGATCCATGTCCACCATAGCAGACAACCTATCCGCCCTTGCCGCCCGCATCGCCAGCGCCGCCCAGGCCGCTGGGCGAGACCCGGCCAGCATCCAGTTGCTGGCTGTGAGCAAAACCAAGCCTGCCAGCGCCATCCGTGAAATCTACGCCGCTGGCGTACGCGATGTCGGCGAAAACTACCTGCAGGAAGCCCTGACCAAGCAGGAAGCGTTGCGCGACCTGCCCTTGATCTGGCACTTCATCGGCCCCATTCAGTCGAACAAGACCAAAGCCATTGCCGAGCATTTCGACTGGGTACATTCCGTGGACCGCCTGAAGATCGCCCAACGCCTCTCGGAACAGCGCCCTGCAGCACTGGCACCGCTGAACATCTGCCTGCAGGTGAATGTCAGTGGCGAAGACAGCAAGTCCGGCTGCGCACCGGCCGACCTGCCAGCGCTGGCCGAGGCCGTCGCGAAACTGCCCAATCTGCGCCTGCGCGGGTTGATGGCCATCCCGGAGCCCACCGATGACCGCGCCGCCCAAGAGGCCGCTTTTGCCAGCCTGCGCACCTTGCAGCAGCGCCTAGGCCTTGGCCTGGACACCTTGTCCATGGGCATGAGCCACGACCTGGAGGCGGCGATTGCCCAGGGAGCGACCTGGGTACGTATCGGCACCGCCCTGTTCGGTGCCCGCGACTACGGGCCCGTCTGATTCCATGCTTTACTCACTCTTTCCCACAAGGACCTGACATGAGCAAGACACGTATTGCCTTTATCGGCGCCGGCAACATGGCCGCCAGCCTGATCGGCGGCCTGCGTGCCCAGGGCCTGGAGGCTTCGCAGATCCGCGCCAGCGACCCGGGCGCCGAGACCCGTAACCGCATCCAGGCCGAGCACGGCATCGAAACCTTCGAAGACAATGCCCAGGCAATCGCTGGCGCCGACGTGATCGTGCTGGCGGTCAAGCCGCAAGTCATGAAGGCCGTTTGCCAAGCCCTGCAAGCTCACCTGCAGGAAGGCCAGCTGATTGTTTCCATCGCCGCCGGTATCACCTGCGCCAGCCTGCAGAGCTGGGTAGGCCCACGCCCGGTGGTGCGCTGCATGCCCAACACGCCAGCGCTGCTGCGCCAAGGCGTCAGCGGCCTGTACGCCACCCAAGAAGTCAACGCCGAACAGCGGCAACAGGCCGAACAGCTGCTGTCTGCCGTGGGCACTGCCCTGTGGCTGGACCAAGAGCAGCAACTGGACGCAGTGACCGCCGTCTCCGGCAGCGGGCCGGCGTACTTCTTCCTGCTGATCGAAGCGATGACTGCCGCAGGCGAAAAGCTCGGCCTGCCTCGCGAAACCGCCTCCCAGCTGACCCTGCAGACCGCGCTGGGCGCGGCGCGCATGGCCGTGGCCAGCGATGTCGACGCTGCCGAGCTGCGCCGCCGCGTCACCTCGCCAGCCGGCACCACTGAAGCTGCGATCACGTCGTTCCAGGCCAACGGCTTCGAAGCCATCGTCGAGCAAGCGCTGCAGGCCGCAGCGACGCGCTCCGCCGAGCTGGCCGAACAACTGGGCAAATAAGGAGCTTTAGATGAATGCACTGTCTGGCGCCGCGATCTTCGTGGTGCAAACCCTGGTCAGCCTGTACTTGGTGATCGTCCTGCTGCGCTTCGTGCTGCAACTGGTCAAGGCCAACTTCTACAACCCACTGTGCCAGTTCGCGGTACGCGCCACCCAGCCGCTGCTCAAGCCGATTCGCCGGGTGATCCCCAGCGTTGGCGGCCTGGACACCTCGTCGCTGCTGCTGGCGGTGGTCATTCAGGCGCTGCTGATGGGCTTCGTGCTGATGGTCACCTACGGCACCTTCGGTGACGTGCTGCACCTGCTGATGTGGGCCATCATCGGCATCACCTCGCTGTTCCTGAAGATCTTCTGGGTGGCGATGATCGTCATGGTGATCGTCTCCTGGGTCGCGCCCAACAGCCACAACCCGGCGGCGGAGCTGGCCTACCAGATCAGCGAACCGGTGCTGGCACCGTTCCGCCGCCTGGTGCCTAACCTGGGCGGCATGGACATCTCGCCCATCTTCGCCTTCCTGGCGATCCAGGTGATCCAGTCGTTCGTCATGCCGCCGCTGGCTGCCTATGCCGGCATGCCTCAAGAACTGTGGCGGATGATCTGATCCAACGCCCTTGAACATCGACGCCCCCCTGCGGCAAGCCTTTGCTTGCCGCAGGGGGTAGCGCTCTTTAGACTTACGCCTCCGTCAAGCGTGAGCAGGGTCGATGTCCACTGTCCTTCCCGAAGATTCCGTCGGTCTGGTTACACCGCAAACAGCCCGGTTCGAAGAACCGCTGGCCCTGGCCTGTGGCCGCTCGCTGGCCAGCTACGAGCTGGTCTACGAGACCTATGGCACCCTGAACGCCAGCGCCAGCAATGCCGTGCTGATCTGCCATGCCTTGTCCGGCCACCACCATGCCGCCGGCTACCATGCCGCCACCGACCGCAAGCCGGGCTGGTGGGACAGCTGCATCGGTCCCGGCAAGCCAATCGACACCAACCGTTTCTTCGTGGTCAGCCTGAACAACCTCGGCGGCTGCAATGGCAGTACTGGCCCGAGCAGCCTCAACCCGGCTACCGGCAAGCCCTATGGCGCCGACTTCCCGGTGCTGACCGTGGAAGACTGGGTGCACAGCCAGGCACGCCTGGCTGACCGCCTGGGCATTGGCCAGTGGGCGGCCATCGTGGGCGGCAGCCTTGGCGGCATGCAGGCGCTGCAATGGACCATCACCTACCCGGACCGCGTGCGGCACTGCGTCGATATCGCCTCGGCGCCCAAGCTCTCGGCACAGAACATTGCCTTCAACGAAGTAGCGCGCCAAGCCATCCTCACCGACCCGGAGTTCCACGGCGGTTCCTTCCAGGACCAGGGCGTGATCCCCAAGCGCGGGCTGATGCTGGCGCGCATGGTGGGCCATATCACCTACCTGTCCGATGATTCGATGGGTGAAAAATTCGGCCGTGAGCTGAAGAGCGACAAGCTCAACTACGACTTCCACAGCGTCGAATTCCAGGTCGAAAGCTACCTGCGCTATCAGGGCGAGGAGTTTTCCGGCCGTTTCGACGCCAACACCTACCTGCTGATGACCAAGGCCCTGGACTACTTCGACCCGGCCGCGGCCCACGGTGGCGACCTTGCCGCCACCCTGGCCTCGGTCACGGCAGACTACTGCATCATGTCGTTCACCACCGACTGGCGCTTCTCGCCTGCCCGTTCACGCGAGATCGTCGATGCGTTGATGGCCGCGCGCAAAAACGTGTGTTACCTGGAGATCGACTCACCGTATGGGCACGATGCCTTCCTGATCCCCACACCTCGCTACATGCAGGGTTTCTCGAACTACATGAACCGCATCGCCATCTGAGGACAGCATGAGAGCCGATCTGGAAATCATCCACGACTGGATTCCCGCCGGCAGCCGGGTACTCGACCTGGGCTGCGGCAGTGGCGAACTGCTGGCCTCGCTGCGTGACCGCAAGCAGGTCACCGGTTACGGCCTGGAGATCGACGCCGACAATATCGCCGCGTGCGTGGCCAAGGGCGTCAACGTCATCGAGCAGGACCTGGACAAGGGCCTGGGCAACTTTGCCAGCAACAGTTTCGATGTGGTGATCATGACCCAGGCCCTGCAGGCCGTGGAGTACCCCGACCGCATCCTCGACGAGATGCTGCGCGTGGGCCGTCAGTGCATCATCACCTTCCCCAACTTCGGCCACTGGCGCTGCCGCTGGTACCTGGCGACCAAAGGCCGCATGCCGGTTTCGGACTTCATGCCGTATACCTGGTACAACACGCCGAACATCCACTTCTGCACCTTCGCCGACTTTGAAGAACTGTGCCACGAGCGCCACGCCAAGGTCCTCGACCGCCTGGCTGTCGACCACTTGCACCGTAATGGGTGGGGCGGCCGGCTATGGCCTAATCTTCTAGGTGAGATCGGCATCTATCGCGTCAGCAGCCCTGGCCTGCAGGAGCACCAGCTCGCGGTCTGACGCCCACCGGAGGAATCGCACCATGCGTCGCCTAGCCCTGTTCCTGATCAGCCTGTGCCTGGCCCTGCCTGTACTGGCTGCCGATGCCGCCCGTCCCGAGCGCAAGGAAGTGTTTGGCGACGTGACGGTACACTACAGCGCGTTCACCTCGAGCATGCTGACGCCGGAGGTGGCCGCGGTCACGGGCCTGGTGCGCAGCAAGAACCAGGGCGTGCTCAACATTGCCGTGATCAAGGCCAGCAAGCCGGCCTTGGCGGTCGTCAGCGGCACGGTGAAAGACCTGACCGGGCGCAGCAGCCCGTTGTCCTTCAAGCAGATCACCGAACAGGGCGCGATTTACTACATCGCCCAGTTCAAGATCGAACAGCCAGAAACCGTGACCTTCGACATCAATGTCGAAACCGGCGGCATCAGTCACTCTCTCAGCTTCAACCAGGAAGTGTTCCCAGGCGAATGATGAATTTCCAGCAACTCGTATTGGCCAGCCACAATGCCGGCAAACTCAAGGAACTCCAGGCCATGCTTGGCGCGTCCGTACAGCTGCGCTCGATCGGTGAATTCAGCCAGGTCGAGCCAGAGGAAACCGGCCTGTCGTTCGTCGAAAACGCCATTCTCAAGGCACGCAATGCCGCGCGCATCTCTGGCCTGCCAGCACTGGCCGATGACTCGGGCCTGGCCGTGGATTACCTCGGCGGCGCGCCGGGTATCTATTCTGCTCGCTATGCCGATGGCAAGGGTGACGCGGCAAACAACGCCAAGCTGCTCGACGCCCTGAAAGACGTGCCCGAGGCCGAGCGCGGCGCCCAGTTCGTCTGCGTGCTGGCGCTGGTGCGTCACGCCGACGACCCGCTGCCGATCCTGTGCGAAGGCCTGTGGCATGGGCGCATTATGTTCGAGGCCAGCGGTGAGCACGGCTTTGGCTACGACCCGCTGTTCTGGGTGCCAGAGCGCAATTGCTCGAGCGCGGACCTCGCCCCTGTCGACAAGAACCAGCTCAGCCACCGCGCCCGCGCCATGGTCCTGCTGCGTCAACGCCTGGGCCTGGCATGATCGAAACGTTGTCCATCCAACCGTACCCGGCGGGTGCGGCTGGTTTCGCCGTGCTGCCGCCCTTGGCGTTGTACATCCACATCCCGTGGTGCGTACGCAAATGCCCTTATTGCGACTTCAACTCCCACGCGGCGGGCCCAGAGCTGCCTGAAGAGGCTTATGTCGACGCCCTGCTGACCGACCTCGATCAAGAACTGGCAGCCGTACAAGGCCGCCCGATCAGCTCGATCTTCTTCGGTGGCGGCACGCCGAGCCTGTTCAGTGCCAACGCCCTTGGGCGGCTGCTGCGTGGCGTTGAACAACGCATACCGTTCGCGCCGGACATCGAAATCACCCTGGAGGCCAACCCCGGTACGTTCGAGCAAGAGAAGTTCAAGGCGTACCGGCAGACGGGCATCAATCGCCTGTCCATCGGCGTGCAGAGCTTCCAGCCCGCCAAGCTGGAGGCGCTCGGGCGTATCCACAACGGCGACGAAGCGATCCGCGCCGCCGACATGGCGCGCGCCGCCGGGTTCGACAACTTCAACATGGACTTGATGCACGGCCTGCCCGACCAGTCGCTGGACGACGCGCTGGGTGACGTGCGCCAGGCCATCGCCCTAGGGCCGACCCACTTGTCGTGGTACCAGCTGACCGTAGAGCCGAACACGGTGTTCTGGAACCAGCCGCCCGAGCTGCCGGAAGACGACATCCTCTGGGATATCCAGGAGGCCGGCCAAAGCCTGATGGCCGAGCACGGCTACCGCCAATACGAAGTATCGGCGTATGCCCAGCCAGGCCGTGCTGCCAAGCACAACCTCAACTACTGGCGCTTCGGTGATTTCATCGGCATCGGCGCGGGGGCCCACGGCAAGCTGACCTTCGCCGACGGGCGCATCCTGCGCACCTGGAAAACCCGCCTGCCCAAGGACTACCTGAACCTGGCCAAACCGTTCAAGGCTGGCGAAAAGCGGCTGCCGGTGGACGAGCTGCCCTTCGAGTTCCTGATGAACGCCTTGCGCCTTACCGATGGCGTCGAAGCCGAACTGTTCACCCAGCGCACCGGCCTGCCGCTGGCGCAACTGGCCGAGGCCCGTCGCGCGGCCGAACAAAAGGGCCTTTTGCAGGTCGAACCGGATCGATTGGTGGCCACGCCGCGCGGCCAGTTGTTCCTCAATGACCTGCTGCAGTATTTCTTGACCTAAGGATGACCCAT
Source organism: Pseudomonas sp. B21-031 (assembly GCF_024748985.1). Lineage (NCBI taxonomy): Bacteria > Pseudomonadati > Pseudomonadota > Gammaproteobacteria > Pseudomonadales > Pseudomonadaceae > Pseudomonas > Pseudomonas sp. B21-031. The sequence continues at coordinate 5,655,303 of NZ_CP087181.1, forward strand.
GGATCTGGTACTTGATCTGCTTGCAACGGCTTCCCGCTGGAGCCGCAGCAACCTGTCGGAGATTTCGCTGGCCTTGGTAGGCTGCCTACTGGTGCTGTTCGGCACCGATATCAAAGCCACGGTGGAACAACGCCTGGGCAGCCTGGCTGGCGCCCTGCGCGTGCCGTTCATAGCCCTGCTGGTGATGATTGGCAGCGGTGCAGCGCTGATCTATGCCACGCCGTGGGTGGTGAAGGGGTTGGGCCAGTTCAATAATTATGCGTTGGCACCGGTGCTGCTGGTGGTGCTGGTGTTGATCGGCGTGGTGGCTGATCGGCGGGGGTAAGGCACCCTAAAAGCTGCCCCGGAAACCAGGGCAGCCCGACCACTCGGCTATCCCTTAGAGGGAATCGTCGAAGTGGTCACGCATGAAATCCCTGGCGGACTTGAGTACAAACAAGATCCGAATGAGTTTCCATACGCGGCTCAGCGCATCAAGCAAACGCTTCATATGCCTTGGCCTCCGTGTTGGCGGGCCAATCTTCCAGCACCTAACCGGTACTTCGATGCCTTCGAAAACTATGTGGAGAGTTTTCAGTGAAGTGGCCAGGTGAATGACCCTTCGAGAGGACGCTCACCGGCACGGTTCTCAGGCCGTGTCGAAGGGGTCGCAAAGCAGAATTCTTCTATCACCCAACCCGTCACTGAGTTAATCCACACAGGAGCAGCGCGATGATACGTGGAATATCCATCCGAGGCTGTTAACCACTTAGACACACGTGATGCTGGATATTTCTGATCATTGACGCACCAATTCAGGCTGCCTATGATCACTCCAATGTGGAGAGTTTTCAGTGAAGCTCTAAGCGAAGGATACTCAGTCCTTTCGCTTGCATAAAAAAACCGCTTTTCTAAGCGGTTTTTTTTCGCCTGCACTTTTGTAGGCATAAGCGATTTGAAAGGCCAAATCAGCCAATCAATCCACCTTCTCGAACTTCAAATCCCAAACCCCATGCCCCAAGCGCTCACCACGGCGCTCGAACTTGGTGATCGGCCGCTCTTGCGGACGTGGCACATACGCGCCATCCGCCGCCTGGTTACGGTAACCGGGCGCAGCGCTCATCACTTCCAGCATGTATTCGGCATACGGTTCCCAGTCGGTCGCCATGTGGAACACGCCACCCGGCTTGAGCTTGCGGCGTACCAGCTCTGCGAATTCCAGCTGCACGATGCGGCGCTTGTGATGGCGCGCCTTGTGCCAAGGGTCCGGGAAGAACAGCATCAAACGGTCGAGGCTGTTGTCGGCCACGCAGCGGTTGAGCACTTCGATGGCATCGCAGTCATACACCCGCAGGTTCTTCAGCCCTTGGGTCAGCACGCCATTGAGCAGCGCGCCAACACCCGGACGGTGCACTTCGACACCGATGAAGTCCTGCTCAGGCGCGGCAGCGGCCATCTCCAACAGGGAGTGGCCCATGCCGAAACCGATCTCCAGGGTGCGCGGCGCCGAACGGCCGAACACCTGGTCGTAATCCACCGGGCTGTCGGCCAGGGGCAGGATGAACAGGGGACCACCCTGGTCCAGGCCGCGTTGCTGGCCTTCAGTCATGCGCCCGGCGCGCATCACGAAGCTCTTGATACGGCGGTGTGGGCGCTCTTCGCCTTCGGCGGTGATCGGCGTTTCTTGCGATTCAGTCATCAGGAGCTCTTACTTGATCAGACCATCCAGCGGCGAAGAGGCGCTGGCATAGAGTTTCTTCGGCATGCGGCCGGCCAGGTAGGCCAGGCGACCTGCCACAATGGCGTGCTTCATGGCTTCAGCCATCAACACCGGTTGCTGGGCATGGGCGATGGCCGAGTTCATCAGCACCGCCTCGCAGCCCATTTCCATGGCGATGGTGGCGTCGGAGGCAGTACCCACGCCAGCATCGACCAGCACCGGCACCTTGGATTCTTCGAGGATGATCTGCAGGTTGTAGGGGTTGCAGATGCCAAGGCCGGTACCGATCAGGCCTGCCAGCGGCATGACCGCAATACAGCCCGCTTCGGCCAGCTGACGGGCGATGATCGGGTCGTCGCTGGTGTAGACCATCACGTCGAAACCGTCCTTGACCAACACTTCGGCGGCCTTGAGGGTTTCGATCACGTTGGGGAACAAGGTTTTCTGGTCAGCCAGCACTTCCAGCTTGACCAGGTTGTGGCCATCCAGCAGTTCACGGGCCAGCCGGCAAGTGCGCACGGCTTCGACAGCGTCGTAGCAGCCCGCAGTGTTCGGCAAGATGGTGTAACGGTCGGGTGGCAGCACGTCGAGCAGGTTCGGCTCGCCCGGGTTCTGACCGATGTTGGTACGGCGCACAGCGACGGTGACGATCTCGGCACCCGAGGCCTCGATGGCCAGGCGGGTTTCTTCCATGTCACGGTATTTGCCGGTGCCGACCAGCAGGCGCGACTGGAAAGTGCGCCCGGCCAGGGTAAAGGGCTTATCGCTACGAACGTTGCTCATCGTTGTTCCTCGGGAAAAGGTTACTGGGCTTGCGTGTGAACCGCCGAGCCGCTATCAGCCGCCGCCGATGGCGTGGACCACTTCGACCTGATCGCCTTCGTTCAGCGCAGTGCTGTCGTGCTGGCTACGCGGCACGATATCCAGGTTGAGTTCCACTGCTACCCGGCGCCCGGTGAGGTCCAGGCGCGTCAGCAGGGCCGCGACGCTTTCGCCAGCGGGCAGTTCGTAAGGTTCACCGTTCAGTTGAATGCGCATGCGCACGGCCACCATTGTGCTTTGGGGCCCGCATTCTAGCGCCGAACACCCCGTTTACCCAAGGGCGGTGCACGCCATTAGTCGCGATTGTGGACCACTCGGTCAGCCCAGCCGCCAGGCTGCCAGGCCCAGGCACAGCCACCCGGCGAGGAAGCACAGGCCGCCAAAGGGCGTGATGATGCCGAGCTTGCTCACGCCTGTCAGGGTCAGCAGGTACAGGCTACCGGAGAACAGCAGGATACCCAGCGCGAACAGACCGCCGGCCCAGCCCACCAGTCGCCCTGGCAAATGCGCTGCCAGCACGGCGACACCGAAAATCGCCAGGGCATGCACCAACTGATAGGTCACGCCGGTGTGGAAGATGGCCAGGTAGTCTGACGTCAGGCGGTTTTTCAGCCCATGCGCGGCGAAAGCGCCCAGGGCCACACCGGTAAAGCCGAAAAAGGCGGCAAGCATGAGGAAGCTGCGAAGCATGGGACGACTCCTTGTATCGGGTCTGTATAATGGCCCGTTCCACCCGCCCGGCCAAGCCATCGACATGCTGCCATCCCTTATCCGCCGCCTCACTCGCGCCCTGCTCTGGTTCGCTGCCGGCAGTATCGTATTGGTGCTGGTGTTTCGTTGGGTGCCGCCCCCTGGCACGGCGTTGATGGCCGAGCGCAAGGTCGAGTCCTGGCTGAATGGCGAGCCCATCGACCTGCAGCGCGACTGGGAACCGTGGGATAACATCTCCGATGAGCTCAAGGTCGCAGTCATTGCCGGTGAGGACCAGAAGTTCGCTACCCATTGGGGTTTTGACATCCCGGCTATTCAGGCAGCGCTGGCTTACAACGAACGCGGCGGCAACATTCGCGGGGCCAGCACGCTGACCCAGCAGGTGGCCAAGAACCTGTTCCTGTGGTCGGGCCGCAGTTGGTTCCGCAAAGGCCTGGAAGCCTGGTTTACGGCGCTGATCGAGCTGTTCTGGTCGAAGGAGCGCATCCTCGAGGTCTACCTGAACAGCGCTGAATGGGGCAATGGCGTGTTCGGCGCCCAGGCGGCGGCGCGCTACCACTTCGGGGTCGACGCCAGCCGGCTCAATCGGCAACAGGCCGCGCAACTGGCTGCGGTGTTGCCCAGCCCGATCAAATGGAGCGCCAGCCGGCCCAGCGCCTATGTGGCCAGTCGAGCCGGGTGGATTCGGCGGCAGATGAGCCAGTTGGGTGGGCCTAGCTACCTGATGCAGCTGGATGCTTCGCGCAGGCTTTGAATCATCGATGGGCTTTGCGGGCCCTTTCGCAGCACAAGGCTGCTCCTACAGGTCCGGCGCTGTACCTGTAGGAGCAGCCTTGTGCTGCGAAAGGGCCCGCAAAGCCAACACAAACAAAAAAGCCGCCAACCCTCTTCAGGCCAGCGGCTTTTAAGTACAGCCCAACGTGAATCACACCGTGATCAACGCCTTGACCTTGTTCATCGCATTCTTTTCCAGCTGACGAATACGCTCAGCCGACACGCTGTACTTGTCAGCCAACTCATGCAAAGTCGCCTTCTCTTCCGCCAACCAGCGCTGGTAGAGAATGTCACGGCTGCGCTCGTCCAGGCCTTGCAGCGCTTCATGCAGGTTGCTGGTGGAGTTGTCGCTCCAGTCGGCATCCTCAAGCTGTACAGCCGGGTCGTAGCGGTGGTCTTCCAGGTAATGCGCAGGCGACTGGAACGCGCTGTCATCATCGGCTTCCGCCGCTGGGTCAAAGGCCATGTCCTGACCACTCAGGCGGCTTTCCATCTCGCGCACTTCGCGCGGTTCGACGCCCAGGCTCTCTGCCACGCGATGAACTTCATCGTTGTTCAGCCAGGCCAGACGCTTCTTCTGGCTGCGCAGATTGAAGAACAGTTTGCGCTGGGCCTTGGTGGTCGCCACCTTGACGATGCGCCAGTTGCGCAGGATGAATTCGTGGATTTCGGCCTTGATCCAGTGCACGGCAAAGGACACCAGGCGCACGCCCATCTCTGGGTTGAAGCGTTTGACGGCCTTCATCAGGCCGACGTTGCCTTCCTGGATCAGGTCAGCCTGGGCCAGGCCGTAGCCTGCATAGCTACGGGCGATGTGTACGACGAAACGCAGGTGGGCCATCACCATTTGCCGAGCGGCCTCGAGATCCTGCTCGTAATAGAGACGCTCGGCCAGATCACGCTCCTGCTCGACCGTCAGCAGCGGGATGCTGTTGACCGTGTGCACATAGGCTTCCAGGTTTGCACCGGGCACCAGGGCATAGGCAGGTTGCAACGATGTGGTCATTCAAGAACCTCCGACTTACTAGACTCGCGCCTTGTGGGCGCTGCCAACATTGACCGGAAACCGGTAAACAAGTTCCCAAAACGGTAATAAAGTCAATGCTGGCACGGGAAAAACTATCGTGGCGCCAGCTCGTTCAAATGGCGAGCGACCGCGATCCATGCACCGATATACCCCAACAGTACCGCTCCGATCAAGAGCGACAGACCATCGGACGCCGGCACCCCACCCAGGGCGAAGTCACTGCCATACAGCCCGGAGAGCCCGACGACCGCCTGGTTCAGCCAGTTCAGGCCAAATGCCAGGATGCCCCAGGCCAACAGCCCCGCGCCCAGGCCATACAAGGCGCCCATGTACAGGAAAGGCCGGCGTACATAGCTATCGGTGCCGCCGACCAGCTTGATCACTTCGATCTCGGTACGGCGGTTTTCAATATGTAGACGAATTGTGTTACCGATTACTAACAGCAGCGCAGAAATCAGCATGACAGCCAGGCCGAAGACAAAGCGATCGCCCAGTTTCAGGATTGCCGCCAGGCGCTCGACCCAGACCAGGTCCAGCTGTGCCACTTCGACCTTTGGCAGCTCCGACAGGCGCTGACGCAAGGCTTCAAGTGCTGGCTTGTCGACCTCGGTCGGGGTCACTACCACCACGCCAGGCAACGGGTTCTCGGGGAGCTCGCGCAACGCTTCCCCCAGGCCGGACTGCTGCTGGAACTCTTCCAGCGCCTGGTCACGGCTGACATACAGCGCGTCGGCCACCCCGGGCATGTGCTTGATCTCGTCGCGCAGCGCTTCACCTTCCTTGCTGCCAGCGTCGAGCTTGAGGTACAGCGAAATCTGCGCGGCGCGCTGCCAGGAGCCGCCGAGCTTTTCGACGTTCTTCAGCAGCAACGACAGGCCCATGGGCATGCTCAACGCCACTGCCATTACCAGGCAGGTGAAGAAGCTGCCGATCGGCTGCTTGCCGAGGCGACGCAAGCTATCGGCCATGCTCGCGCGGTGGCTTTCCAGCCAGGCGTGCAGCAGTGTGCGGAAGTCTGGGCCGTCATCGTCGTCGCGCTTTTTCTTCGCCGGTTGCGGGTCCGCGGGTTTCGGCGCAACCCGTTCGGAAACCTTCGGCGTACGTGTAGTGCTCATTGCCCGGCCTCCCCATCGCCGATCAGACGGCCGCGCTGCAGGGTCAGCATGCGATGCCGCATGCGCGCGATCAGTGCCAGGTCGTGGCTGGCGATCAATACCGTGGTGCCCAGGCGGTTGATGTCTTCGAACACGCCCATGATCTCTGCGGCCAGGCGCGGGTCAAGGTTGCCGGTGGGTTCGTCGGCCAGCAACAGGGCCGGCTGATGGACGATGGCACGTGCGATACCGACCCGTTGTTGCTGCCCTGTGGACAAGTCGGCCGGGAACAGTTCGCCCTTGTCGGCCAGCGAAACACGCTCCAGCGCCGAGTCGACGCGTTTGGTGATCTCGGCCTTGGACAGACCGAGGATCTGCAGCGGCAAGGCGATGTTGTTGAACACCGTGCGATCGAACAGCAACTGGTGGTTCTGGAACACCACACCGATCTGCCGGCGCAGGAACGGGATCTGCGCATTGCTGATCTGGCCCAGGTCCTGCCCTGCCAGCAGCAGCTTGCCGCTGGTCGGGCGCTCCATGGCCAGCAGCAGGCGCAGCAAGGTGCTCTTACCGGCACCCGAGTGCCCGGTGACGAACAGGAATTCGCCCCGGCGCGCCCGGAAACTCAGCTCATGCAAGCCTACATGGCCATTGGGATAGCGCTTGGCAACCTGTTCGAATCGGATCATGGATGCTCTCGCTCGGCGAACAGCGCTTTGACGAACGGCTCAGCTTCGAAGGTGCGCAGGTCGTCGATACCTTCACCCACACCGATGAAACGGATCGGAATGCTGAACTGCTTGGCCAGGGCGAAGATAACGCCGCCTTTGGCGGTGCCGTCCAGCTTGGTCAGGGCCAGGCCGGTCAGCTCGACGCTCTGGTTGAAGTACTTGGCCTGGCTGATGGCGTTCTGGCCGGTGCCGGCGTCGAGTACCAGCAGCACCTCATGAGGCGCTTCGGCGTCGAGTTTGCCGATCACTCGGCGCACCTTCTTCAGCTCTTCCATCAGGTTGTCTTTGGTGTGCAGACGGCCGGCGGTATCAGCGATCAGTACATCGACGCCACGGGCCTTGGCGGCCTGCACGGCGTCGAAGATCACCGAGGCCGAGTCGGCACCGGTGTGCTGGGCGATTACCGGGATCTGGTTGCGCTCACCCCAAACCTGCAACTGCTCGACCGCTGCGGCGCGGAAGGTGTCGCCCGCGGCCAGCATGACCTTCTTGCCTTCCAGCTGCAGCTTCTTGGCCAGCTTGCCAATGGTGGTGGTCTTGCCGGCGCCGTTCACGCCGACCACCAGGATCACGTAGGGCTTGTTCTGCGCCTGGATCTTCAGCGGCTGCTCGACCGGACGCAGCAGCGCGGCCAACTCTTCCTGCAGCGACTTGTACAGCGCATCGGCATCGGCCAGCTGCTTGCGGGCGACCTTCTGGGTCAGGTTCTGGACGATGGCCGAAGTCGCTTCAACGCCAACGTCGGCGGTCAGCAGGCGGGTCTCGATCTCGTCGAGTAAGTCGTCATCGATGACTTTTTTGCCCAGGAACAGGCTGGCCATGCCTTCGCCGATACTGGCGCTGGTCTTGGACAGGCCCTGCTTGAGGCGGGCGAAGAAGCCGGGTTTGGACTGTTCAGTGGCGACCGGCGCGGCAACGGGCTCGGGTTCGACCGGGGCCGGAGCTGGAGCTGCTGGAGCTTCTGGAGCTGGAGCTGGAGCCGCGACCGGGGCGGGCTCGGCAACCACCGGCGCTGGCTGGGGTGCGGCTGCCACCGGCGCGGCGGGCTCGACCGCTGGTCGCTCAGGAATTGCAGGCGGGGCCGTGGGCTCAAGGTCCGGCACCAGGGCCACAGGCTCTTCGGCAACGGGCAATACCAGATTGCTGACAGGCGGCTCAACGGCACGAATTACCGGGGCTTCGGGGGCAGTCACCACCGGTGCTGGGCGCTCGACCTGCGGTGCGCTGGCTTGCGCGTTCGCGGGCATGCTCGCCGCCACAGGGGGCTGGGCAGGCTGAGAAGGCTCAGGATCAGCCAGGGCCGGCACTGGTTGAGGCGGCTCGGGCGCAACAGGGGCTTGTGCGGCCACCGGCTCGGCCGGTGCCACAGCAGGCTGCTCGACGGCAGGCTGCGCCGCTACCGGCGCTTCAGCCTGTGGCTCGGGCGTTTGCGGCTGTTCGGCGACAGGTTGCTGCGGCTTCTTGCGAAACCAGCTGAACAGGCCTTTCTTTTCGCCAGACTCGGCCGGCGCTTTTTTGTCGTCGTTGGAACCAAACATGGAGGACGGCTATCTCAGGGTAGCGATGCGCCAGCAATGACGCATCGGGAATTCTCTATACGCAGAACAGACTATCTTGAAGCCGGCTGGTTCATGCGCAACGTTTTGTCTTAGTGTCCTGTGGGCCAGAACGGCGACAGGCATGGTCGCCAGGCAACCGGATCAGTATCCTAGCACCTCCTGGCCCGCCGACGCTAAACCCTGCGGGCCGCCGAACAGGTTAAACACCGTATGAATGCTCTAGCCCGCCGCGCCGCTGGCCTGTTGCTCGGCACGCTCTGCCTGCCGCTCGCGGCCTTCGCCGCCGATGTGCAACCGACCCACGAATTCATCCTCGACAACGGCCTCAAAGTGGTCGTGCGCGAAGATCACCGCGCGCCGGTGGTGGTCTCGCAGATCTGGTACAAGGTGGGCTCCAGCTACGAGACCCCAGGCCAGACCGGCCTGTCCCACGCGCTTGAACACATGATGTTCAAGGGTAGCGCCAAAGTCGGCCCCGGCGAGGCCTCGCGCATCCTGCGCGACCTGGGTGCGGAAGAGAACGCCTTCACCAGCGACGACTACACGGCCTATTACCAGGTGCTGGCCCGCGACCGCCTGCCGGTGGCCCTTGAGCTGGAGGCCGATCGCCTGGCCAGCCTGCGCCTGCCCGCCGACGAGTTCAGCCGCGAAATAGAGGTGATCAAAGAGGAGCGCCGCCTGCGCACCGACGACCAGCCCAATGCCAAGGCGTTCGAGCTGTTCCGCGCGATGGCCTACCCGGCCAGTGGCTACCACACCCCGACCATTGGCTGGATGGCCGACCTCGATCGCATGAAGGTCGAAGAGCTGCGCCATTGGTACGAATCCTGGTATGCGCCCAACAATGCCACCCTGGTGGTGGTCGGCGATGTCACCGTCGATGAGGTCAAGGGCCTGGCGCAAAAGTACTTCGCCGGCATTCCCAAGCGTGCAGTGCCGCCTGCCAAGCTGCCGCTTGAGCTGGCCGAACCCGGCCAACGCCAGCTGACCTTACACGTGCGCACCCAGTTGCCGAGCCTGATCTACGGCTTCAACGTACCCGGCCTGCCGACCGCCAAGGACCCGCGCACGGTGCATGCCCTGCGCCTGATCTCGGCCCTGCTCGATGGCGGCTACAGCGCACGGATGCCAGCCCGCCTGGAGCGCGGCCAGGAACTGGTGGCCGGTGCGTCGTCCAGCTACAACGCCTTCACCCGGGGCGATAGCCTGTTCCTGATCTCGGCCACGCCGAACGTGCAGAAGCAAAAAACCATGGACGACGTGGAGAAGGGCATCTGGCAATTGCTGGAAGAACTCAAGACCACGCCACCCAGCGCCGAAGAACTCGAACGCGTGCGCGCCCAGGTGATCGCCGGCTTGGTCTACGACCGCGACTCCATCAGCAGCCAGGCCACCACCATCGGCCAGCTGGAGACCGTGGGCCTGTCTTGGAAGCTGATCGACAGCGAGCTGGACGAGCTCAAGCGCGTGACCCCGCAAGACATCCAGAACGCTGCGCGCACCTATTTCACCCGCGAACGCCTGAGCGTTGCCCATGTATTGCCCGAGGAGTCCGCTCATGAGTGATCGCAGCGCACCACGCCGCACCCTGCTGGCCACGGGCATCCGCGCCCTGGCACTGGCGGCGGTATTGACGGCCCCGGCCCTGGCCGACAACGCGGCCAAGGCTGACAGCACCGCGGCCCGCCCGGCCAATACCCTGCAGTCGCTGGCCGAGCTGGACGGCAAGGCCCCCAGCCGACGTCAACTGAACATCCAGCACTGGAACACCGCCGAAGGCGCCCGGGTACTGTTCGTCGAAGCCCGCGAACTGCCGATGTTCGACCTGCGCGTCACCTTCGCCGCCGGTAGCAGCCAGGACGGCGGCACGCCAGGCCTGGCCGCCTTGACCAACGCCATGCTCAACGAGGGCGTGGCCGGCAAGGACGTGACCGCCATTGCCGAAGGCTTCGAGGGCCTGGGCGCAGACTTCGGCAACGGCTCGTACCGCGACATGGCCGTGGCATCGCTGCGCAGCCTGAGCACCAAGGACAAGCGCGAACCGGCGCTCAAACTGTTCGCTGAAGTGGCAGGCAAGCCAACCTTCCCTGAAGACGCCCTCAAGCGCATCAAGAACCAGATGCTGGCCGGCTTCGAATACGACAAGCAGAACCCCGGCAAGCTCGCGGGCAAGGCCCTGTTCGGCAAGCTGTACGGCGACCACCCGTACGCCCACCCGAGCGACGGTAGCGCCGAGAGCATCAACGGCATCACCCTGGCCCAGTTGCGCGCCTTCCACGCCAAGGCCTACTCGGCCGGCAACGCCGTCATCGCCCTGGTCGGCGACCTCAGCCGCGCCGAAGCCGAAGCCATCGCCGCCCAGGTATCCGCCGGCCTGCCGAAAGGCCCGGCGCTGGCCGCACCGGCACAACCCACCGACCCCAAGGCGGGCCTGACCCACATCGACTTCCCGTCCAAGCAGACCCACCTGATGCTGGCCGAGCTGGGTATCGACCGCCAGGACCCGGACTGGCCGGCCCTGTCGCTGGGCAACCAGATCCTCGGCGGTGGCGCGTTCGGCACCCGCCTGATGAGCGAAGTGCGTGAAAAACGCGGGCTCACCTACGGGGTCTACTCGGTGTTCAGCCCGATGCAGGTACGTGGCCCGTTCATGATCAACCTGCAAACCCGCGCCGAACTCAGCGAAGGCACACTCAAGCTGGTCCAGGACATCCTGGCCGACTACCTCAAGAGCGGCCCGACCCAGCAAGAGCTGGACGATGCCAAGCGCGAGCTGGCCGGCAGCTTCCCGCTGTCCAATGCCAGCAACGCCAGTATCGTCGGCCAACTGGGGGCCATTGGCTTCTACAACCTGCCGCTGACCTGGCTGGAGGACTTCATGCAGCAGTCCCAGGCGCTCACCGTAGAGCAGGTCAAGGCCGCCATGAACAAACACCTGTCAGCCGATAAACTGGTGATCGTCACCGCGGGCCCCAAGGTGCCGCAAAAACCGCTGCCAGCCCCCACTGACAAGCCTTCCGAGCAACCGCTCGGCGTACCGGAGCACTAATGCCAAGATCCACCCCTCCCGCCCGCCCTCAACCGGGCCACAGCAAGGGCCAGGGCCACCTGCGCATCATCGCCGGCGAGTGGCGCAGCCGCCGCCTGGCGGTGCCTGAAGGCGACGGCCTGCGGCCAACGCCTGATCGCGTGCGCGAAACCGTGTTCAACTGGCTCGCGCCCTACATCGAAGGCGCCCGCGTACTGGACGCCTTCACCGGCAGCGGCGCGCTGGTGCTGGAAGCCTTGTCGCGCGGCGCCGAAGACGCCGTGGCACTGGACAGCAACCCCGCCGCCATCAGCAACCTCAAGGACAACCTCGAGCTGCTGCGCTGCCCACGCGGGCAAATTCTGCAAACCGACGCGCTGCGCTACCTGCAGAACCCGGCCAAGCAGCAGTTCGACGTGGTGTTCCTCGACCCACCGTTCCACCAGGACCTGCTGGCCAACACCTGCAACCTGCTGGAACAGAACCAGTGGCTGCGGGAACAGGCATGGATCTACACCGAGAGCGAGACCGCACCCTCGGCCTTGCAACTGCCGGGCAACTGGCGCCTGCACCGGGAGAAAAAGACCGGTCAGGTGCATTACGCGCTCTGGCAGCGTGGCTGATCACCTGCCATCAGGCCGGCGTACATTGTCAGCGTAAAGCGTTGGCATATTTAGCTACCGCACAGCAACCGGCCCCCTGGCTGAAGCTGCTCCTTCGTTTCTTGCTGGAGCACTTCAACCATGACCGAACCGCCAAAGCCGACACCGTCGGTACAGTCCTTTGCCCTCGCCAATGGCCTGCGCGTCTACCTGCGCGAAGACCGTCGCGCCCCGCTCGTCAGCGTGCAGCTGTGGTACCACGTAGGCTCCATCGACGAGCCTGACGGCCACAGCGGCCTGTCCCATGCCCTGGAGCATCTGCTGTTCGAGGGCAGCAGCAAGCTGGCCAGCGGGCAATACTCGACGCTGATGACCCGCCTCGGCGGAGACCCGAATGCGTTCACGCTGGAAGACGCCACTGTGTTTCCACTGACCTTGCCCGTCAGCCGGCTGGAGATTGCACTGGAAGCCATGGCCGACACCATGGCCACTGCCACGCTCAGCGATGCGCCCTTTGCCCGCGAACTGGCAGTGGTGATGGCTGAGCGGCGCGTCGATATCGACAACAACCCCTTGGCCCTCGCGATGGAGCAGCACCAGTTGCTGGCCCACGGCAACAGCCGCTATGCAACGCCGGTGATCGGCCACCCCGCCGACCTCCGCGGCATGACGCCCGCGGCGGCGCGTACCTGGTACCAGACCTGGTATCACCCAAACAACGCGACCTTGTCAGTCGTCGGCGATATCGGGCTACAGCCACTGCAGGCACTGGTAGCGCGGCACTTTGCCGTGATCCCCGCCCATCGCCTGCCACCCCGTCAAACGCCCGTCGAGGATGCCGAACTGACGCGCCGCTCTCAAACAGTGCACCTGCAAGGCCTGAGGCCTGGCGTGATCCTCAGTTTCAACCTGCCCAGCCAACGCACCGCCACGTCCAACGCGCAAGCTCATGCATTGCGGCTGCTGCCCGATCTCCTCAGCGAAGGCCACGCCGCCGCGCTCCGCCGCCTGCTGGTGATAGACGAACAGGTGCTGCAAGGCCTGAAGGCCACTTACGAACCGTATCGGCGCGGCGACAGCCTGCTGACGTTCTACGCCTTCTGTAGCGCGCACGTCACGCCCGAGGCTGCGGCCGACAGACTGTTGGCTGAAATCGAACGCTTTCGTCAGCAGCCGCCCAGCACCGAGACGCTGCAACGCGCCAAGGCACGCCTCCTCGCCAGGCAACTGTTTGCCCGGGACGCCATCGCTGAGCAAGCACATGCCATCGGCAGGCAGGCGGCCTGCGGGTTGGACCCCATAACGCTGGATGATGAACGAGCCACCCTCGAAGCCGTGACGGCCGAACAGGTGCACCAGGCCGCCGTCGCCTACCTGACAGCGCCTCGCACAGCGATCACCTACATGCACGACAAGGAGCGCGCCCATGAATGACAGGATATCGCCCCCTCTGACGGCACATGGCATCTACGGCGGCCTACTCTCCGCCCAAGGGCTGGACCTGCAACAGCGCGAGGCCATCCGCACCGAGGTACACACCTGGAGAACCGACGCGGGAACAGGCGTCACGTTCGTCGAAGCCCGCGGCTTGCCTATCGTCGATGTGGTGCTGCGCTTTAACGCCGGCACTGCCTCGGTTGACCCACCCAGCCTGGCGGCCCTGACGCTGTACATGCTCGACGAGGGCAGCCTGCGCTTCAATGCCGCCGAGCATGCGCAACGTATCGAGCGGCTCGGTGCGGTGGTTGAAAAGCAGATACGCCATGATTACGCGACCCTGAGCCTGCGCAGTGTCAGTACCAAAGCACTGCTCGACCCTGCCATCGAGCTGTTCACCAGCTTGGCCACACAACCGGCCTTCCCCGCGCCAGCCCTGGAGAAGGTCAAACGCCAGCTGGTGCTGCATGACGCAGCCCGCGCCAGGCAGCCGGTGCACAGAGCGCGCAGCGAAGCTTATCGCCACCTCTTCAGCGGCCACCCCTACGGCCAGCCACAAGGCAGCACTGCGCAAGCGCTCGACGCAGTCACGCCCGCTGATCTGAGAGCGTTTCACCGACGCGCCTACTCCGCCACCAACCTGGAGATGGTCGTCGTCGGGGATCTGTCACGCATCGAGGCGCAGGCCATGGCACAGCGTATCAGCCAGGCACTGCCCCAAGGTTGGGCTGCCGCTGAGCTGCCAGCTGCGCCACAAACGTCGGGCACCTCAATCAACATCGAGCAGGCCGGGGCAGGCAACGCGGTTCTTTTTGCGCTGCCAATCGACGTACCGGCCAACGACCCTGAGTACCTTGCCCTGAAGTTGGCCTGCGAGGTGCTGAGTGTGGGGTCCGACTCCCGCTTGATGAAAGCGCTGCGCAAACACCGAGGCTTGACCTACGACATCTACAGCCAGCTGGTGCCCAAGCGTGTTGGAGGGCTCTTTGCTATCGAGTGGGAGATTGCCCCGCCCTACGTGAAAAGCTCGCAAGCCCTGGTAGAAGCTTTGCTACACGACTTGGTGCTGCACGGGCCGACCGAGGCCGAACTGCAACTGGCCTGCCAACAGCTGGCAGGCCAGTTGTTGCGTACGGTTGCGCAGAACAAACGCCTGGCCGAGCTGCTGACCGAAACCACCCAGGAACGCCAACCTGCCGATCACCTGAACACGTATAACGAGCGCTTGGCCGAGCTGACTCCAGCGGCGGTCCGCGACGTCATGCAACGCAGGTTCGACCTGACGCGCAGGGTACTTGTCAGTGTTGGCCCGGCTGCCGATCAGCAACCACTGCCGGCCTCCGACCAATAGCGCAGGTACAGCGGCGGCGTTTCATGGCACTCTAGGCAGGCACATCACGAGTTGCCCAGCATGCCCAGTTTCACTGCCACGTTCCGCCCGGCCGTCGGCCTGTCCAACCCCCATCTGCAAACCTTGTGGGGGCCGCTCTGGCGCAAGCTGCCCGAACTGCAACGCGACCGCGAGCGGCTGTGGCTGGCCGATGGCGATTTCATCGACCTCGACTGGCACGGCCCGCACCAACCGGATGCACCGTTGGTGCTGGTCCTGCATGGCCTCACCGGTTCCTCCCACTCGCCCTACGTCAAAGGCTTGCAGCAAGCCCTGCAGGGCCGCGGCTGGGCCAGTGTGGCGGTGAACTGGCGCGGTTGCTCGGGCGAGCCGAACCTGCTGCCGCGCAGCTACCATTCCGGCGCCAGCGAAGACCTGGCAGAAATCGTCGCCCACCTGCGCGCCCAGCGCCCATTGGCGCCGCTTTTCGCGGTGGGTTATTCGTTGGGTGGCAATGTGTTGCTCAAGTACCTGGGCGAAAGCGGGTCGGCCAGCCAGCTGGAAGCGGCGGTCGCGGTGTCGGTGCCGTTTCGCCTAGACCAGTGTGCCGACCGCATCGGCCAAGGCTTTTCGAAGGTTTACCAGGCGCACTTCATGCGCGAGATGTTGGCCTATGTGCAACTGAAGCAGCGGCATTTTCATGAGAAGGGCCAGCATGAGCGGCTGGCGGCGCTGCAACGGCTGGGGCCGCTGACCAACCTGCGTACCTTCTGGGACTTCGACGGCAAGGTCACCGCACCGCTGAACGGGTTCAACGATGCGCACGACTACTACCGGCGCTCATCGAGCCGCTTCTTCCTGGGCGAGAATCGCACCCCAACCCTGATCATCCACGCCAGCGACGACCCGTTCGTCTCTAGCCACAGCTTGCCGCTGGCCAGCGAACTGGCGCCGCAGACGCACTTTGAACTGCACAACCGCGGCGGCCATGTGGGCTTTGTCGAGGGCAGCCTGCGCAACCCGGGGTATTACCTGGAGCGGCGGATTCCGCAGTGGCTGGTAGAGGGCGCTTAGTGGCGGCCCAGGTCAATCCCCGGTAGCCACCCCGTGCGCCGGGTTGTTGATCCATTCGCTCCACGACCCCGCATACAGCCGCCCCAGTGGATAGCCCGCCAATGCCAAGGCAAACAGGTTGTGGCAAGCGGTCACGCCCGAGCCACAGTAGGCCACCAGGTGCTCCGGCGAGCGCCCGGCCAGCTTTTCTGCGAACCGTTGTTTGAGCGCTTCGGCCGGCAGGAAACGCCCGTCCGCCCCGAGGTTGTCGGTGAACGCCGCGCACTGCGCGCCAGGGATGTGCCCGGCGACCGGGTCGATCGGCTCGACTTCACCCCGGAAGCGCGCCAGCGCGCGGGCGTCGATCAGCGTCAGCTCGGCATCGCCCAGGTGCTTGGCCAGGTGCTCGGCATCGATCAGCAGCTTGCTGTCCGCTTCGCCCTTGAAGGTGCCTTCGCGCTTGAGCGGTGGGTCCAGGCTCAGCGGCAGGTGCGCCGCATGCCATGCCTTGAGCCCGCCATCGAGAATCGACACGCCGCTGCGCTTGCCCAGCCAGGCCAGCAACCACCAGGCGCGAGCAGCAAACGCACCCGGGCCGTCGTCGTACAGCACCACCTCGCTGTCATTGTCCAAGCCCCACTCACGCAGACGCTCGACCAGCCGCGCCGCATCGGGCAACGGGTGGCGCCCCGTACGCCCCTTGCTTATCGGGCCGCTGAGGTCGCGCTCCAGGTCAGCGAAGTGGGCCCCGGCAATATGCCCCTCGGCATAGCTGCGTTGGCCATAATCCACATCCTCGAGGGCAAAGCGGCAGTCGAGGATCACCAAATCGGGCGAGCCCAGACGCTCGGCCAAATCTTCCGGGGTGATCAATTGCGCAAGGGGCATGACAATCTCCTGATCGATAGCACTCGAGCCCTGGTTTACAGTTCCAAGGCCTGGTTGAAGGGTACGTGGAATTCCTGGCACAGCGCATCCACAGCGCTGCGGGCATCGGCGGTGACAAAGCCGAGCTCCAGCACCAACACCTGATAGACGCCCCGCTTGAAGGCTTCTTCACCCAGGTGCGCGGAATGCTCGCGCGTGGTGCTGAGAAAGCGCACCCAAGACGTCAGGACGATCCAGGCGTTGATGGTCAGCGACTCGATCTGCGCTGGCGCCATGGCCAGGATCCCGGCGTCGACGAAGCCACGGTAAATCGCTTGGCCCTGACGCAGGCAGCGCTCGGAAAACCGCCGGTAACGGGCGGCCAGCTCGGGGTCGCTGTCCAGCAGGTGCTCCAGGTCGCGGTGCAGGAAGCGGTAGTTCCACATCGCCGCGAGCAGGGCCTTGAGGTAGAAACGTTTATCTTCCACCGTGGCGCAACGCCCTTGAGGCGGGCGCAAGAAGCTGTCCACTAGCTCTTCGTACTGGCTGAACAACAGGGCGATGATCGCCTGCTTGTTGGGGAAGTGGTAATACAGGTTGCCGGGCGAAATTTCCATGTGCGCGGCAATGTGGTTGGTACTGACGCTACGTTCGCCCTGCTGGTTGAACAGCTCCAGGCTGTTCTGCACGATGCGCTCTCGGGTCTTCATGCGCGGGGCCATGCTCAGCTCCCAGTCTGCGGGCCTTGATCAAAGGGCCATCTTAAGGCGTATCCGGTGTGGAATACACCGCTCGACGCCAACGAAAAATTCGCACGATCGTTCGGATTAGAGTATAGGCTCTAGGGATTTCCTGCCCGGATTCGAGCCGATATGACCTCGCCCGTTGACGTGCCTCCTGTGCATTCCGACCTCGACCTGACGGCGAGGTTCGCCGCCCAACGCCTGGCCTTTGCGGTTAACCCCGCCCCCCCGGCAGCCCAGCGCCGGCAATGGCTGAAGAGCCTGCGCGAAGCACTGCTGGCCGAGCAAACGCAGCTGATCGAAGCCATCGATCAAGACTTTGACGGGCGCAGCGCCGATGAAACCTTGCTGGCTGAATTGCTGCCCTCGGTCCAGGGCCTGCGCCACGCCGAAAAGCACCTGCGACGCTGGATGCGCGCCAGCCGGCGCCGCGTCGGCCTGGCCTTCCAGCCCGCCAGCGCGCAGGTGCGCTATCAACCACTGGGTGTAGTCGGCATCATCGTGCCGTGGAACTACCCGCTGTTTTTGGCCATTGGCCCGCTGACCTGTGCCCTGGCCGCCGGCAACCGGGTCATGCTCAAGCTCAGCGAAGCAACGCCCGCCAGCGCCCTGGCTCTCCAGCAGTTGCTGGCGCGCGTGTTCCCCGAAGACCTGGTCAGCGTCGTGCTGGGTGAGGTCGAGGTTGCCCAGGCCTTTGCCCGCCTGCCGTTCGACCACCTGCTGTTCACCGGTGCAACCAGCGTCGGCCGCCAGGTGATGCTGGCCGCGGCGCACAACCTGACCCCAGTCACCCTGGAGCTTGGCGGCAAATCCCCGGCCATCGTCTCGACCAGCGTGCCCCTGGACAGCGCGGCCGAGCGCATCGCCTTCGGCAAAACCCTGAACGCCGGCCAAACCTGCGTAGCCCCCGACTACGTGCTGGTACCGCGCGAGCGGCTGGGGGCCTTCAGTGACGCTTACCAGTCGGCCGTCCACCGCCTGTTCGCGCGTATCGCCGACAACCCCGACTACACCGCCATCATCAACCCGCGGCAGTTGCAGCGCCTGCAGCACCTGCTGGACGACGCCCGCGACCAAGGCGCCCAGGTGCTCGACCTCTACCCAGGCGAGCCGCGCCAGGGCCGACGCCTGCCCCCTCACCTGCTGCTGGACGTGAACGACGAGATGCAGGTGATGCAAGACGAAATCTTCGGCCCGCTGCTGCCGCTGGTGCCCTACGACAGCCTCGACCAGGCATTGGCCTACATCAACCAGCGCCCTCGCCCACTGGCCCTTTACTACTTCGGCTACGACCGCAGCGAACAGGAACACGTGCTGAGTCACAGCCACTCCGGCGGCGTGTGCCTGAACGACACCCTGCTGCATGTGGCTCAGGACGACCTGCCCTTTGGCGGCATCGGGCCTTCCGGCATGGGCCATTACCACGGCCACGAGGGTTTTCTGACCTTCAGCAAGGCCAAGGCCGTTCTGGCCAAACAGCGCCTGAACGCTGCACGCCTGATTTACCCACCGTATGGCAAGGCCTTGCAGCGCCTGGTCTACAAGCTGTTCATCCGCTGAGCCCAAGCCCATGCAGCGTCGCGACTTGCTCCGCTTCAGCCTGGGCGCCAGCGCCTTCCTCGCCACCACCAGCCTGGTCGGCTGCACGGCACAGTCGGCCGCGCCCGGTTACAACAGACTGCGGGATGACGACCTGCCCCTGTTGAGCGCGCTGATCCCGGTGGTACTGGCCGGCACCCAGGCCGTCGAGGCGCTGGTGCTGCACAGCCTCGATCACAAACTGGCGGCGCTGTCGCCAGAAATGCTCAAGCTCACCCGGCAACTGTTCGACGTACTCAGCCTGCCGCTGACCCGTGGCCCGCTGACCGGCGTGTGGGGCGCTTGGCAGCAAGCCAGCAGCGAGCAGATCAACGCGTTTCTGCAACGCTGGCAGGACAGTTCGCTGAACCTGCTGCGCATGGGCCACGCCTCGTTGCTGCAATTGCTGCAGATGGCCTGGTATGAACGGCCGGAAGCCTGGGCCGCCTGCGGCTACCCAGGGCCACCGAAGATCTGACGACCACAAGAGCTTTGCCAATGCCTGTAATCGACCCGTTTCGCCAAGGCCTCGAACGCGGCTGGATCACCCACGACGGCTCGCACCTGGCGCAGGACCTGGCCCTGCAGGCCGATATCGCCGTGATCGGCAGCGGGGCTGGCGGCGCCACCAGCGCGCAGTTGCTCAGCGCCGCAGGGTTCAAGGTGCTGCTAATCGAAGAAGGCCCCCTGAAGACCAGCAGCGACTTCCACCTGCTGGAGAGCGAGGCCTACGCCAGCCTCTACCAGGAAGGCCTCGGCCGCATGAGCAAGGACGGCGCCATCACCATTTTGCAGGGCCGCGCTGTGGGTGGCACCACGCTGGTGAATTGGACCTCGAGCTTTCGCACGCCGCCACAGACCCTGGCCCATTGGGCCCGGGAGCACCAGGTCAATGGCTTGGACAACGAGGCGCTAGGCCCCTGGTTCGAGCGCATCGAACATCAGCTGGGGATCAGCCCTTGGGCCTTGCCACCCAACGCCAACAATGAGGTCCTGCGCCGTGGCTGCGAACAACTCGGCTATCGCTGGGCGGTAATCCCGCGCAACGTGCGGGGTTGCTGGAACCTTGGCTATTGCGGCATGGGCTGCCCGGTCAACGCCAAGCAATCGATGCTGGTGACCACTATTCCAGCCACCCTCGACCAGGGCGGCGAGCTGCTCTATCTTGCGCGTGCCGAGCGCTTCGAGCACAACGGCGAGCGCATTACCCAGTTGCAGTGCACGGCCTTGGATGCCCAAGGGATAAACCCCACCGGCCGGCAGATCAGCGTGCGCGCCCGCCACTACATCCTCGCCGGGGGCGGTATCAACAGCCCAGCCCTGCTGCTGCGCTCCAACGCCCCCGACCCACACGCCCGCCTGGGCAAACGCACCTTCTTGCACTTGGTCAACTTCAGCGCGGCACGGTTCAAGGCGCGCATCGACCCCTATTACGGTGCTCCGCAGTCCATCTACAGCGATCACTTCCAATGGCTGGGCGGCAGCGGCGGCCCGGTCGGCTACAAACTGGAAGTGCCACCGCTGCACCCGGCCCTGGCCAGCACCCTGCTGGGCGGGCATGGCAGCGAAAATGCCCAGCGCATGGCCGAGCTGCCGCATACCCACGTGATGCTGGCGTTGCTGCGCGATGGCTTTCACCCAGAAAGCCAGGGTGGCACGGTCGAGCTGCGTGGCGATGGCTCGCCCGTGCTGGATTACCCAGTCAATGACTACCTGCGCGACGGTTTGCGCCGCGCCTACCGCAGCATGGCGCAGATCCAGTTCGCCGCCGGGGCCGAGCAGGTGTTGCCGGTGCACAGTGATGCCCGCTACGCCAACAACCTTGGCGAAGCCCTGGCGATGATCGACGGCCTGCCACTGGCGCCGTTCCGCACACGCCTGGGCAGCGCCCACGTGATGGGCGGCTGTGCCCTGGGTGAAGACCCGCGACACGCGGTGTGCAACAGCCTGGGCCAGCATCACCAGCTGGAAAACCTGTCGATTCACGACGGCTCACTGTTCCCCACCAGCATCGGCGCCAACCCGCAATTGTCGGTGTACGCCATCAGCGCCAAGCTCACCGAGGACCTGATCGCCCGCCTGGCACACAACGCATGACAACGAATGCACCCACTGTCTATAGTGCCATCAGCCGGCCGCATGACTTGGCCGGGCGCTATCGCTGCGCTACCATCCGACTCCCCAACGCACTCCAGCCAGGATGACGCGATGAACCGAGTGTTGTACCCGGGTACTTTCGACCCCATTACCAAAGGCCATGGCGACTTGGTCGAGCGCGCCTCGCGGCTCTTCGACCACGTGATTATCGCAGTGGCGGCCAGCCCGAAGAAAAACCCCCTGTTCCCGCTGGAACAACGGGTTGCGCTGGCCCGTGAGGTCACCAAGCACCTGCCCAATGTCGAAGTCATCGGCTTCTCTTCCCTGTTGGCGCATTTTGCCAAGGAACAGGGCGCCAACGTCTTCCTGCGTGGCCTGCGCGCGGTCTCCGACTTCGAGTATGAGTTCCAGCTGGCGAACATGAACCGGCAACTGGCACCCGATGTTGAGAGCCTGTTCCTGACGCCTTCGGAGCGTTATTCGTTCATTTCCTCGACGTTGGTCCGGGAAATTGCGGCATTGGGGGGCGATATCAGCAAATTCGTCCACCCCGTAGTGGCTGAGGCGCTGACCGAACGGTTCAAGAAGTAAGCCTGCACGCCTGATCATCGCGCCCGCGTGCACTGCGGGCGCGAATGCGGCACAATTGTGCCCACAGCGTTGAACATGCCCGGGCTGAGAGCCCCGGCCGGAGTCCCCATGTCCCTGATCATCACCGACGATTGCATCAACTGCGACGTCTGCGAACCCGAGTGCCCGAACGAGGCCATCTCCCAAGGCGAAGAGATCTACGTGATCGACCCTAACCTGTGCACTCAGTGCGTGGGTCATTACGACGAGCCCCAGTGCCAGCAGGTCTGCCCGGTCGACTGCATCCCCCTGGATGAAGCGCATCCAGAGACCGAAGAGCAGCTGATGGCCAAGTACCGCCTGATTACTGGCAAGGCCTGATAAGCGCCGACCTCAGGGAATGCACGCTCCTCTGTAGGAGCAGCCTTGCGCTGCGAAGCGGCCGGTGAAAACGCTGCAAAACTTGGCTGCTTGCACCGGCCTCTTCGCAGCGCAAGGCTGCTCCTACAGGGCGCGCTTGCATCCCACAGCGGTTCAGCGCTGGCAGCGTGGGCAGAATACGCTTGCCCGCTGGCCTAGCTTCACCTCGCGCAAGGTCGTGCCACACAGCTTGCACGGCATCCCGCCCCGCCCGTAGACGAACAGTTCCTGCTGGAAGTAGCCCGGCTGCCCGTCCCCACCGATGAAATCACGCAAGGTCGTGCCGCCCTGCTCGATGGCCGCCGCCAGCACGCGTTTGATCTCGATGGCCAACTTCAGGTACCGCGCCCGCGAAATACCGCCCGCCTCGCGACGTGGGTCGATGCCCGCAGCAAACAACGCTTCGGTGGCGTAGATGTTGCCCACCCCCACGACGATGGCGTTATCCATGATGAACGGCTTGACCGCCATCGAGCGCCCACGGGACAGCTGGAACAAACGCTCGCCATCGAACAAGTCGGTCAACGGCTCTGGCCCCAGACGCAGCAGCAGTTCGTGGTTGAGCGGGTCGAGGCTCCAGAGCATGGCGCCGAAACGGCGCGGGTCGGTGTAGCGCAGCATCAGCCCCGACTCCAGCTCGATATCCACGTGCTCGTGCTTGGCCGCCGGTAGGCCCAACTCGACCAGGCGCAAATTGCCCGACATGCCCAAATGGCTGATCAAGGTTCCGACCTCGGCATTGATCAAAAGGTACTTGGCCCGCCGCTCGACGCTGACGATACGCTGCCCCGACAAGCGCACATCCAGGTCTTCAGGGATCGGCCAGCGCAGGCGCCGGTCACGCACCACCACCCGGCTGACCCGCTGGCCTTCCAGATGAGGCGCAATGCCGCGCCGGGTGGTTTCTACTTCGGGTAGTTCCGGCATGTGTCAGTGCCCGCCCAGCTCGCGAATATTCTGTTTGAGGTTTTCGAAGTCGTAGTCCGACAAGCCAATGTAATCGAGCACCAGTGGCCCGACCACTTCCCATTCGTGGTCGACGCTCTGGCTGCCCAGCACCCGGTAGGACGCGCAGATGTGCTCGGCCATCTTCAGCACCGCAAGCAGGTTCTTCAGCTGGCTCTGAGTATTGCGCGAAGACTCGTCGCGGAACACGGCCAAGGCGTTGTGGTGGTTGGCGATGGCCGCCGTGAGGTGCTCGGGCAGGCGCCAGGACTTGGCGGTGAAGTACCCCACCACCGAGTGGTTGGTGTTGAACGCGCGGTTTTCCGTATCGACCACCCGCGTTTCGCCGCTGGCCTTGGCATAGGCCTCTTCCAGCACGTCCATGTAGTTGGGGAAGCGCTTGAGCATCAGCGGCACACCGCAATCATGGAACAGCCCGAGGGTGTAGGCCTCGTCAGCCGTCTGCATGCCGGTACGCTTGGCCAGGGTCAGGCAGGTCATGGCTACATCCTGCGCGGTGTCCCAGAAGCGGTTCAGGGTGACGATGGTCTCATCGCTCATTTCGCCTTTGATCGACTGGGCATTGATCAGGTTGATGATCGAACGGCTGCCCAGCAGGTTTACCGCGCGCTGGATCGAGCCGATCTTGTTGGAGAGACCGAAATGCGGGGAGTTGACCAACTTGAGCAACGCGCCGGACAAGCCCGGGTCCTGTGAAATCAGCTTGGCGATGGTTTCCAGGTCTGGGTCGGGCATGTACTGCTCGAACTGCAGGTCGACCATGATCTGCGGTTGCGGCGGGATGGTGATGCCTTGCAAGGCTTGCTGGATCTGTTCGGCGCTGAGTTCTTGGGACATGCGTACACACTCGTTGAGGACGGCGAATTCTAACACCGGATCGGCTGGCTTTAGCCCTGGCCAGCACTTTGTCGCGCCTGACCCCGAAGCGAAGGCCAACACGGTATACTCCCGCTCTTTTTTCCCGGAGCGACGTCATGTCCCTGCCCAGCCTACGCCTCAAAGCCAATGCCGACCGCCGCCTGCGCGCCGGCCACCTGTGGGTCTACAGCAATGAAGTCGACGTCGCCGCGACCCCGCTGCAAGGTTTCCAGGCCGGCCAGCAAGCGATCCTCGAGGCTGCCAACGGCAAGCCGCTGGGCATCGTGGCGCTGAGCCCGAACAACCTGATCTGCGCGCGCCTGCTGTCGCGCGACATCAAGCTGCCGCTGGACAAGTCGCTGCTGGTACACCGCCTCAACGTCGCCCTGTCGCTGCGTGAGCGCCTGTTCGACAAGCCGTGCTACCGCCTGGTCTATGGCGACTCCGACCTGCTGCCAGGCCTGGTGGTCGACCGTTTCTTCGACATCCTCGTGGTCCAGCTGGCGTCGGCCACCATGGAACTGCACAAGGACGACGTGATCGCCGCCCTGGTGCAAGTGCTCAAGCCAAGTGGCATTCTGTTCAAGAACGATTCCGCCGCGCGTGATGCCGAAGGCCTGCAGCGCTACGTCGAAACCGTCTACGGCGAAGTGCCGGACTGGGTCCCGCTGGAAGAAAACGGCGTCAAGTTCGAAGCACCGGTACGTGAAGGCCAGAAGACCGGCTGGTTCTACGACCACCGCATGAACCGCGCACGCCTGGCGCCCTACGTCAAAGGAAAGCGCGTGCTCGACCTGTTCAGCTACATCGGTGGATGGGGTGTGCAGGCCGGCGCGTTTGGCGCCAGCGAAGTGTTCTGTGTCGATGCGTCGTCTTTTGCCCTGGACGGCGTCGAGCGCAACGCCGCGCTCAACGGCATCAGCGAGAAACTGACCTGCATCGAAGGTGACGTATTTGAAGCGCTGCGCGAGCTGAAGGCCGCCGAAGAACGCTTCGACGTGATCATTGCCGACCCACCCGCGTTCATCAAGCGCAAGAAAGACCTGAAAAACGGCGAAGCGGCCTACCGTCGCCTCAACGAGCAGGCCATGCGCATGCTCAACAAGGACGGCATTCTGGTCAGCGCCTCGTGCTCGATGCACCTGCCTGAGGATGACCTGAACAACATCCTGCTGACCAGCGCCCGCCACCTGGACCGCAACATGCAACTGCTCGAGCGCGGCGGCCAGGGCCCGGACCACCCGGTGCACCCGGCCATTGCCGAAACCCGCTACATCAAGAGCATTACCTGCCGGTTGCTGCCTAACAGCTGATTCACCGCCTTGGGGCCGCTTTGCGGCCCATCGCGGGCAAGCCCGCTCCCACACAGGTACACAACCCCCTGTAGGAGCGGGCTTGCCCGCGATGGGCTGCAAAGCAGCCCCAAAAGGCACCTCAGATATCCAGCACGTACGACGCGATCCCAAAGTACACCAGCACCCCCGCCGCATCGGCAATCGAGGTCACCAGCGGGCCACTGGCCGTCGCCGGGTCGAGCTTCAGCTTGGTGAACATGAACGGCAGGCTCATGCCGATCAGGCTACCCAGCAACACGATCACCAGCATGCTGCTGGCCACGATCAGGGCAATGTCCACCCCACCGCGCAGCGCGCCCAGCGATGCCACCGCCACGGCCATGGTCGCCCCCAGCGCCAGCGCAACCCCGCACTCGCGCCCGAGCATGCGCAGCCAATCACGCATGTACACTTCGCCCGTCGCCAGGCCCCGCACCATCAAGGTCGCTGACTGCGCCCCGGCATTGCCCCCGCTGTCCACCAGCAGCGGCAGGAAGAACACCAGCACGATATGCGCGGCAATGGTTTCCTCGAACGCCGCAATCCCCGCCCCCGAGAACAGGTTGCCGAAGACCAGCAACACCAGCCACAGCACCCGTTTGCGGTACAGCAGGCTGATGGTGGCATCGCGCAGGTTGCCCACGTGGTTCGTAATGGAAGCGCCTTTATGGAAGTCCTCGGTGGCCTCATCGACGACCACATCAAGTGCATCGTCGCAGGTCACCAGGCCCACCAGCCGCCCGGCTTCGTCCAGCACCGGCACGGCCAGCAGGTCGTGCTCGCGGATCAAGCGGGCTACGTCTTCCTGACGGGTCGTGGTACAGACGCAAATGACCTTGTGCACCATGATGTGATCAATCAGCGCCTCAGGCGCCGCCAGGATCAACTCGCGCAAGGACAAGGTCCCGAGCAGGTTGCGCTGCCCGTCGAGCACATAGGACTGGTAGATGGTTTCGGCATCGGCGGCCTCGCGGCGCAGCATGTCGATGGCCTGGCTGGCGCTGAGGCCGGTATCCAGGCACGAGTACTCACTGGTCATCAGGTAACCGGCCGTGCCTTCGGGGTAGCCTTGCGGGTGAAGCAGGTCGTCACGACGGGCCTGAGCGGCCTGGCGCAGGTCGACGGGTGAAACGAGCGTATCGGAGGTGTGTTGCATGAGGTTCTCCAGGCGCCGACGCAGGCACCCGCACACCTCAGCCACACGGGCTCAAGCCTTCGGAAGCCCTGGCGACGACGCGCTCAGTGCCAATTTGCGAGTTCGGTATGAACTGAAACTGGGAAGGTCCATTGAGGGTGTATCTCGTGAAGCCGCACATGCGGCGGGCGGATCATAGTCAGCTTGGGCGGGCAGGTCAGCCCCTGGACCGGCGTTTCGGAAGCGTCCTACAAGCGACCGGTCATGAGGCGAAAGCCACCGCCCAGACACATCGCCATTCCCTCACAGCGCCAGCGGTGTAGAATCGGCCTATTCATCGCCAGTCATCCCCGGCGGGTTTATGAGCTCTGGTCGAGCACGCGGCGATCCCGTGGTGTCTTCGGCCCCATCCGTGCCAGTGGCAACCGGCCTAAGGCGCATAGGACAAGAGAAGCTCACTCCCCTTTTTGTGACCTGATTAAGCCGCCAGGAGTGCTTCATGCCTGATTATCGTTCCAAGACTTCCACCCAAGGCCGCAACATGGCTGGCGCCCGAGCCCTGTGGCGCGCCACCGGGATGAAGGACGAAGATTTCAAGAAACCGATCATCGCCATCGCCAACTCGTTCACCCAGTTCGTCCCGGGCCACGTGCACCTGAAGGACCTGGGTCAGCTGGTTGCCCGTGAGATCGAGCGCGCCGGTGGCGTGGCCAAGGAATTCAACACCATCGCGGTCGACGACGGCATCGCCATGGGCCACGACGGCATGCTGTATTCGCTGCCAAGCCGCGAGATCATCGCCGACGCCGTGGAGTACATGGTCAACGCCCACTGTGCCGACGCCATTGTCTGCATCTCGAACTGCGACAAGATCACCCCCGGCATGCTGATGGCCGCCCTGCGCCTGAACATCCCGGTGATCTTCGTCTCCGGCGGCCCGATGGAAGCCGGCAAGACCAAGCTGGCCAGCCACGGCCTGGACCTGGTCGACGCGATGGTCATCGCGGCTGACTCCACGGCCTCCGACGAGAAGGTTGCCGAATACGAGCGCAGCGCCTGCCCGACCTGCGGTTCGTGCTCTGGCATGTTCACCGCCAACTCGATGAACTGCCTGACCGAAGCCCTGGGCCTGGCCCTGCCGGGCAACGGCTCGACCCTGGCCACCCACTCGGACCGCGAGCAGCTGTTCCTCACTGCCGGCCGCACCATCGTCGAGCTGTGCAAGCGCTACTACGGCGAGAACGACGAGTCGGTGCTGCCGCGCAACATCGCCAACTTCAAGGCGTTCGAAAACGCCATGATGCTCGACATCGCCATGGGCGGTTCGACCAACACCATCCTGCACCTGCTGGCCGCGGCCCAGGAAGGCGAGGTGGCGTTCGACCTGCGGGACATCGACCGCTTGTCGCGCAAAGTGCCGCAGCTGTGCAAGGTGGCGCCGAACATCCAGAAGTACCACATGGAAGACGTCCACCGCGCCGGCGGCATCTTCAGCATCCTCGGTTCGCTGGCCCGTGGCGGCCTGCTGCACACCGACCTGCCGACCGTGCACAGCCGCAGCATGGAAGAAGCCATCGCCAAGTGGGACATCACCCAGACCGATGACGAAGCGGTGCACACCTTCTTCAAAGCCGGCCCGGCAGGCATCCCGACCCAAACCGCCTTCAGCCAGTCGACCCGTTGGGAAACCCTCGATGACGACCGTGAGAACGGCTGCATCCGCAGCTTCGAACATGCCTACTCGCAAGAGGGTGGCCTGGCGGTGCTGTACGGCAACATCGCCCTCGACGGTTGCGTGGTGAAGACCGCCGGTGTCGACGAGTCGATCCATGTGTTCGAAGGCAGCGCGAAGATCTTCGAAAGCCAGGACAGCGCCGTGCGCGGCATCCTCGCCGACGAAGTGAAGGCCGGTGACATCGTCATCATCCGTTACGAAGGCCCGAAGGGCGGCCCGGGCATGCAAGAGATGCTCTACCCGACCTCTTACCTGAAGTCCAAAGGCTTGGGCAAGGCCTGCGCCCTGCTCACCGACGGCCGCTTCTCGGGCGGTACCTCGGGCCTGTCGATCGGCCACGCCTCGCCGGAAGCTGCTGCAGGCGGCGCCATTGGCCTGGTGCGCGACGGCGACAAGGTGTTGATCGACATCCCCAACCGTTCGATCAACCTGCTGGTCAGCGACGAAGAGCTGGCCGAGCGCCGTGTCGAGCAGGACAAAAAAGGCTGGAAGCCCGCCGAAGTGCGTCCGCGTAAAGTGACCACCGCGCTCAAGGCCTACGCCCTGCTGGCGACCAGTGCCGACAAAGGTGCGGTGCGTAACAAGGCGATGCTTGAAGGGCTGTAAGGCTCTGATGAGTGTATTGGGGCTGCTTTGCAGCCCATCGCCGGCAAGCCGGCTCCCACAGGTGCGGCGCTAGCCTTGGAGGCTACACAGTTCGGGTGGGAGCCGGCTTGCCGGCGATGGGCCGCCGAGCGGCCCCAGCGCTTTCAACTATCTTCCCCACGCGAAGCGCAGTGGCGCAACTGCGCCAGCAGCAAGGCTGCCGAGCGCTTTGGCTTCGCCGTCGAGGTCAGCATGAATTGCGCGTGTGGCAGTGCGGGCAGTGTCGTCACTTCCTGCAGGCCTGCGGCCAGTGCGCATGAGCGGGTGACCGGGGTTACCCCAAGGCCGCCGCTTACGGCAGTCATCAGCCCCCCGGCACTGGGGCTCTGGCAAACGATCCGCCATTGTCGCCCTGCACGCGCCAATGCTTTGATGGCCGCCGCTCGGTAGGGGCATTGATCGGAAAACACCGCCAAAGGTACAGGTGAGGTCGCATCATCGGTGCCCAGCGCCAGCGGCCCTTTCGCCCAGACCAACGGCTCGGACCAGAGCACCTCGCCACGCTCATCACCGCCGCAGCGGCTCCCCAGCACAATATCCAGCCCACCCGCGTGCATGAGCGCGAGCAACTCGCCGGTCAAGCCGACCTGCAGGGCAACCTCGGCATCGGGGTGCGCCACGGAAAATCGACGCAGGCAATCAATGATCGGGGCCTTGACCATCTCCTCGCTCAACCCCACGGACACCGTGCCGCAAACCCGTCGGCCGACGCCAAGGCTCGCGCGGGCATCGTCATGCAGTGCCAGGATGGTGCGGGCATAACCTGCCAGCCGCGTGCCTGCCGGGGTCAGGCTGACCGAGCGCGTGGTGCGCTCCAGCAGCTTGTGCCCGGCTTCACTCTCGAGCCGCCGAATGTGCGCGCTAATCGCCGATTGCGTGAGGTGCAACCGCTCGGCAGCACGCGTGAAGCCCCCGCTGTCGGCAACGGCCAGCAAGCTACGCAGAAGGACGCTATCGAACACGGATTTATCACCTAATGAACTTAATGAGGCGAGCATACGTGATTTCTATAATGAATCGTCCTGAATCAGACTCTGCGCTCCCTCTGTGTATGCCTCGCCAGGGGAAATGCCATCGACGCTGACAGGAGTAGCCCCGTGGTCGAACGTGTTCTTTATGTGTGTGCATCGCCGAGAGGCGAACGCTCGGTATCCGCTCAAATTGCCGAAGTGTTCCTGGCCGCGTTGGCCGAGCGCAAAACCGTGGAGGTTGACCGCCTGGACCCTTGGGAATGCGAGCTGCCCGAAGTGGATGGCGACCTGCTGGCGGCCAAGTACGCCGGGCTTGTCGATGCCCCGCTTTCACCCGCGCAAAACGCCGCCTGGGCACAGATCAAAACCCTCGCCAAACGCTTCCACCGGGCAGATACAGTGGTGTTCAGCGTACCGCTGTGGAATTTCGGCATCCCCTACAAACTCAAGCACTTGATCGACGCCATTTCGCACAAGGGCGTGTTGTTCACCTTCGATGAACAGGGGTTGAACGGCATGCTGGGTGGGCGCCGGGCGGTGGCCATCTACACCCGCGGGCTGGGTTATGGCCCCGACTCCCAGACGCCTGACCCGGCGTTCGGCCTGGAAAAACCCTTCCTTGATGCGTGGTTCCGCTTCGTCGGGATCAACCAGGTACACAGCATCGTGGCCGAACAGACGCTTGGCGCCGAGGGCGCCAGCGTCCGCTCAAGCGCCATGGAAGCCGTGGCCATGCTGGCGCAGGACTTCGACCAACAACAAGCCAGGACACTCATTGTCGGCCGAAGCGGCTGACCTGAACCGGGTTACTGGATCTGCTCTGGCGTGACGATCACCCAGTTCTTGTCCGCCGTCACCGGCAGTCCTTCCTTGGCCTGCGCGGCCGCGTGCTTGGCGATCATGCCGTTGAGCTGGTCCATGTACTTGGCCTTGCGGTTTATCCACAGGTGGATGCCCCCTTTCCCCACGTCCACCCCGTGGAACTGCATGTAGCCATCGCTGGTTGGCGTATCGCCGCCCACCAGCACCGGCCGCTTCCACTCGTCGATGTAGGTGAGGATCGCCGCCTGCTTGCCCGCCATCCAGGTTGCCGGGGTCCACAGGTAAGGCGTCAGTTCCAGGCCTTCGTTGGCCTTGGGGTCATAGCTGCCCGCGCTGATCTGCTTGCGCGCCGTGGTCAGCTGGCCATTGCTGCGGTCCTTCAGTAGCAGGCTGACGCCAATCACGTTCTGCGGTTTGACGTTGTAGCCGTACTTGGGATCGGACGCGACCATGCGCACCAGTTCTTCGGACGCGGCAGAAATGACATACACCTCGATGCCGTTTTCCATCAGCTTGTTGAACAGTTCGGCCTGGCCGGCAAAGACCTTGGGCGGCTGCACCTCGATGGCCTTGACCTGGTCACCCTCGAAGTAGGTGCTGGGCACGGGCTTGCCGGAGGCCATCAAGGCGTCGACCTGGGCCTTCAGTTCCTTCAGGGTGAAACCTGAGAACACCTGCGCCACCCAGGGGTAGCAGACCATGTCGTCGATTTCGCACAGGCGGTAGTAGTAACTGAACAGGCTTTCCTTGTGCTCGGCCGTGTCTTTGAAGGGGATCAGCTTCAACGAAGGGTCGAGCTTGTCGCGGCTCAGCAGCCCCTGGTTCTCCATGAACGGCAGCAGCGCCTCTTCGAGGTCGTAGCGGTAGCTGGTGTTGTCCATGTCGAACACCGCGTAGTTACCCTTGTTGGCATTGGCGGCGATCATGCTGTCGAGCTGTTTGGCGGCCTCGGCAGGCCAATGCTTGAGTTCGGTGGCCCAGGTTTGGGCCCCGAACAGCAGGGACAGACCCAGGGCGAGGGCTTTCGGAGCGAACTTCATGTGCGAATCTCCTGAAATGACCGGGAAACGCTAGTCCAACCTACCGGCCCAGCAAGCCCTGACAACGACGTTCAAGCAGCTTGAAACGCCCTGTTCATTGCTATCTGCGACATTCCGTTATTCCATAAACGACTATGTACATTCCATTTGGGTATAAATTCGTTTGTTTTCAGGCTGTTAGCATTTCCGTTCGCAATCGCTCACAGAGGCGATGCCTCTTCTGTTTTTTGTTGGAGCTTCAATGAACCTGCCGCTGTCTCTCAACCTGCTGGCGTTCCTGGCCTTGCTGCTGGGCCTGGCACAAACCCGCCGCACCGATTGGAGCCTGGCCAAGAAGGTCTTGCTGGGCCTGGTGCTGGGCGTGGTGTTCGGCCTGGTGCTGCACACGATCTATGGCGCTGGCCACCCGGTATTGAAAGCCACCATCGCCTGGCTCGACCTGGTCGGCAACGGCTATGTCGGCTTGCTGCAGATGATCGTCATGCCGCTGATCTTCGCCTCGATCCTCAGCGCCGTGGCACGCTTGCACAATGCCTCCTCGCTTGGCCGCATCAGCGTGCTGAGCATCGGCACCCTGCTGCTGACCACTGCCATCGCCGCATTGATCGGCATCGTCTTGACCAACCTGTTCGGCCTGACCGCCGACGGCCTGGTGGCTGGCGTGCAGGAAAGCGCGCGGCTGCAAGCGATCCACAGCGACTACGCGGGCAAGGTCGCCGACCTCAACATCCCGCAACTGCTGCTGTCGTTCATCCCCAGCAACCCGGTAGGCGACCTGGCGCGGGCCAAGCCAACCTCAATCATCAGCGTGGTGATCTTCGCCGTGTTCGTCGGCCTGGCCGCCCTGCAGCTGATCAAGGACGACGCCGAGAAAGGCGCGCGCGCCCTGTCGGCCATCGACACCCTGCAAGCCTGGGTCATGCGCCTGGTGCGCGTGGTGATGAAGCTCACCCCTTATGGTGTGCTGGCCTTGATGACCAAAGTGGTCGCCAGCTCCAACCTGGACGACATCCTCAAGCTGGGCAGCTTCGTCGTCGTTTCGTACATCGGCCTGGGGCTGATGTTCGTGGTGCATGCCGTCATCCTGGCGGCGACCGGCGTCAGCCCGCTGCGTTTCTTCCGCAAGGTGTGGCCAGTGCTGACCTTCGCCTTCACCAGCCGCTCCAGCGCCGCAAGCATCCCGCTGAATATCGAAGCGCAAACCCGTCGCCTGGGTGTGCCGCAGTCCATCGCCAGCTTCAGCGCCTCGTTCGGCACGACGATTGGTCAAAACGGTTGCGCCGGCCTGTACCCGGCCATGCTGGCCGTGATGGTTGCCCCGGCAGTGGGCATCGACACCTTCGACCCGCTGTGGATCGCGACCCTGGTCGCCATCGTCACCCTGAGCTCGGCCGGGGTAGCCGGAGTGGGCGGTGGTGCGACCTTCGCCGCGCTGATCGTGCTGCCGGCCATGGGCTTGCCGGTTGAGCTGGTAGCGCTGCTGATTTCGGTGGAGCCGTTGATCGACATGGGCCGCACGGCACTGAACGTGAATGGCTCGATGACGGCCGGGGTGGTGACCAGCCAGCTGTTGAAAGAAACTGACAAGGACGTGTTAGCAGATGACGAGCATGCAGCGCTGAGTCATAGCTGATACGGCAAGGCCGCCCCTACAGAGAAGACGCGGTCTTTTTGTAGGGGCGGCCTTGCGTCGCGATAGGGGCGCAAAGCGCCCCCAACAATCTCAAACCTTGTCCCAGAC
The DNA here is from genome assembly GCF_024748985.1 of Pseudomonas sp. B21-031. NCBI lineage: Bacteria > Pseudomonadati > Pseudomonadota > Gammaproteobacteria > Pseudomonadales > Pseudomonadaceae > Pseudomonas > Pseudomonas sp. B21-031. Next base: position 5,688,692 of record NZ_CP087181.1, read on the forward strand.
ATCGAAGTGATACGCCGGCCCAGCCCCTTCAGGCGCCTGCGGTTCACTGCTCACCCGGCGCCACTGCGCCTCGTCGAACGCCGGGAACCACGCATCGCCCTCAGGCGACAACTCGACCCGGGTCAGGTACATGCGGCTCACCAGCCCCTTCTCCAGCGCCTGCCCATACAGCTGCGCCCCGCCAATCAGCATCAGCTCATCGACACCCTGCTCACGCGCCCACTGTTCGGCGCGCACCAGCGCAGCTTCCAGCGAGGCGAACACCTCGGCACCGGCCAGCGCCAGCCCAGGCTGGCGGCTGACCACGATATTCAGCCGCCCCGGCAAAGGCCGGCCCAGCGAGTCCCAGGTCTTGCGCCCCATGATGATCGGCTTGCCCAGGGTCGTGGCCTTGAAGTACTTGAAATCCCCCGGCAGGTGCCAGGGCATGGAATTGTCGATGCCGATCACGCGGTTCTCGGCGAGGGCCGCGATCAGGCTGAGGGGGAGTGTGCTAGTCATGCCAGCGAGGATAGCAAACCCGCCGTGGGTTATGCTTCTGCCCTGACCTGTGCAATGGAAGACCTTGTGACTGGACCGACGCCACTGGACAAACGCTGGCTCACCGAAGCAGTACGCCTGCGCGAGGAACATGCCGGCCCCCTGGAAGACCAGGAAGCCAACCGCCACGCCCGCCAGGCCGGCGGCGACCTGGCGACCCGTATCGAAACGCGCGCGCTGTTCCTGGCCGAACGCGACGGCATGACAGCCGCCCTGCGCCACTGGAAGCAGGGCGCGCGCCTGGCACTGCTGGCCCTGTTGATCATGGCCGCCTTCAGCGGCGCGGGCCTGGCCTTCGCGGCGCTGGGCGATGGCCAACGCCCGGTGAATGTGTTCTGGGCACTGGGCAGCCTGCTGGGGTTGAACCTGTTGATGTTGCTGAGCTGGGCGATCGGCTTCAGCCTGAGCGGCGAACACGGCGCTGGGCTGGGCCGGCTTTGGCTGTGGCTGAGCGAACGCTTTGCCCGCGATGCCAAGGCCGCGCACCTTGCGCCCGCGTTGCTGGTGCTGCTGCAACGCCAGCGCCTGAATCGCTGGCTGCTCGGCGTGCTGGTGCACGGGCTGTGGCTGCTGGCGATGATGACCGCGTTGGCGATGCTCTTGGCGTTGCTGGCCACACGGCGCTATGGCTTTGTCTGGGAAACCACCCTGCTTGCCGCCGAGCCGTTCATCCACATGACCCAGGCGCTCGGCGCCCTGCCTTCGCTGCTGGGCTTTGCCGTGCCGGACGAAGCCATGATCCGCGCCAGCGGCGACACGCTGCCGGCCCTGGACCTGGCCCGCCAGGCCTGGGCCAGCTGGTTGCTCGGTGTGGTGCTGGTCTATGGCCTGCTACCACGCCTGCTTTTGGCCGCACTGTGCCTGTGGCGCTGGCGCCAGGGCCGCGCACGCCTGGCGCTGGACCTCAGCCTGCCAGGCTACGCGGCATTGCGCGACAGCCTTATGCCACGCAGCGAGCGCATCGGTGTGCAGGACGCCGCGCCCGACACCTTGCCCCACTTCGCTGCCGGGCAACTGGAAAGCGGCAGCAGCGGTGCCTTGCTGGTTGGCCTGGAGCTGGATGACCAGCGCCCCTGGCCGCCCGCCCTGCCCAAAAGCGTGACCGATGCCGGTGTGCTGGATAGCCGTGAATCACGCAACCGGCTGCTCGAACAACTCAGCCGCTTCCCCCCGGCGCGCCTGGCTATCGCCTGCGACCCACGCCGTTCGCCCGATCGCGGCAGCCTGGCGTTGCTGGCCGAGCTGGCACGCAACGCTGGCGCCACCCGTATCTGGCTGCTGCAGGCGGCTCCAGGCCAGGCCTTGGATGCCGAGCGCCTGGGCGACTGGCACGAAGCGCTGGACCGCCTCGGCCTGCCCCACGCCGACACCTCGCCCCTGACCTGGTTGGAGCATGGCCATGACTGAGCCGCTTAAACTGGCCGTGGTCGGCCACACCAATGTCGGCAAGACTTCGCTGCTGCGCACCTTGACCCGCGACGTGAGCTTTGGCGAGGTGTCCCATCGCCCCAGCACCACCCGCCATGTGGAAGGCGCGCGCCTGTCGGTGGACGGCGAGCCCCTGCTGGAGCTGTATGACACCCCTGGCCTGGAAGACGCCATTGCCCTGCTCGACTACCTCGAACGGCTGGAGCGCCCGGGTGAGCGCCTGGACGGCCCGGCCCGGCTGGCACGCTTCCTCCAGGGCAGTGAGGCACGCCAACGCTTCGAGCAGGAAGCCAAGGTGCTGCGCCAGTTGCAGGCCAGCAATGCCGGCCTGTACGTGATCGACGCCCGTGAGCCGGTGCTGGCCAAGTACCGCGACGAACTGGAGGTGCTGGCCAGTTGCGGCAAGCCGCTGCTACCCGTGCTCAACTTCGTCGCCAGCAGCCAGCACCGCGAGCCCGAATGGCGTGAAGCCCTTGCCCGGCTTGGCCTTCACGCCTTGGTGCGGTTCGACAGCGTGGCCCCGCCGGAAGACGGCGAGCGCCGCCTGTACGAAAGCCTGGCCCTGCTGCTGGAAGACGCCCGCCCTGCCCTGCAACGGCTGATCGACGACCAGCAGGCGCAACGCCAAGCCCGCCATCAAAGCGGTAAACGCCTGATCGCCGAGCTGCTGCTCGACTGCGCCGCCTGCCGGCGCAGCGTGGTGGCCGAGCCCGCCGCCGAAGCCAAGGCCATCGAAGCGTTGCGCCAGGATGTGCGGCAACGCGAACAGCGCTGTGTCGAAGCGTTGCTCAAGCTGTATGCCTTCCGCCGCGAAGACGCCCATGCCAGTGATTTGCCGTTGCTGGACGGTCGTTGGGGCGATGACCTGTTCAACCCCGAGACCTTGAAGCTGCTGGGCGTACGCCTGGGCAGTGGCGTGGCGGCGGGCGCTGCGGCCGGGGCCGGGGTCGATCTGTTGGTCGGTGGCCTGACCCTGGGCGCGGCGGCCTTGGCGGGTGCGATCGCGGGCGGCGCGCTGCAGACGGCACGCAATTACGGGTCGCGGTTGATGGGCAAGCTCAAAGGGCAGCGTGAGCTGACGGTGGACGATACGGTGTTGCGGCTGTTGGCGTTGCGCCAGCAGCAGTTGATGGTGGCCCTGGATAACCGCGGGCATGCCGCGCAAGACAGCATTCGCTTGGGCGAGCTGGACGAGAAGGCCTGGCGCGAGGGCAAGTTGCCTGAGGCGTTGGTCAAGGCGCGGGCGCATCCGCAGTGGTCGACGCTCAACCCCGGGGCGCGGGTGAATCAGGCGGAGCGGCAGGAGCAGTTGGAGGCGTTGGTGTTGCAGATTTGAGTTTGTGTGGGGGCTGGTAGGTGTTCGCCTTTAGGGGGGCGGCGCCTGGGAGACCGAGCGCCGCCCGCGCGGCGCTTCGCAGCACAAGGCTGCTCCTACATTTTTCGGGCCAATTATTCCTGAGGCGGTCGCGCGCCAATATCACAGGCCTCACTGGCCCGAAACAGATGTAGGAGCAGCCTTGTGCTGCGAAGCGCCGCGCGGGCGGCGCTCGATCTGCCAGGCGCCACACCCCTCAAGGCATGCACCTCTCAACCCCAACCCCTACCCCTACCTCTTCACTGCTGCGCCACCTTCTCCGACTTACCGTCATACCGCTTGCGCCACTCGGCCAGAATCTCGTCACGGTGCTTCGAGGCCCAGGCAAAGTCGTTCTTGATCAACCGCTGCTCATAATCAGCCGGCAACTCGGTCTGCGGCTTGGCGATACCCGGCGCGGCAAGCACCGCGAAGTTCTCCTTGTACAACGCCATCGCCGCAGGGCTGGCCGAAAAGTCTGCCAAACGCTTGGCCGCATCGGCCTTTGGCGTGCCTTTGATCACCGCCGTCGCCTCGATCTCCCAGCCCAGGCCCTCCTTGGGCAGCACGATGTCCAGCGGCGCGCCTTGGCGCTTGAGCTGCACAGCGGGGTATTCGAACGAGATACCGATCGGGAACTCGCCCGCCGCCGCCAGCTTGCACGGCTTGGAGCCGGAGTGAACGTACTGGCCGATGTTCTGGTGCAAGGCGTCCATGTAGGCCCAGCCCTGAGGCTCGCCAAAGGTCTGCAGCCAGGCGCTGACATCCAGGAAGCCCGTGCCGGATGAGGCCGGGTTGGGCATGACGATCTTGCCCTTGTACTCAGGCTTGGTCAGGTCTTGCCAGCTGACTGGCTTGCTCAGGCCCTGCTTCTCGGCCTCGATGGTGTTGAAGCAAATGGTCGCGGCCCAGACGTCCATGCCCACCCAAGCCGGTGGGTTGGCTGCGTCGCGGTAGTTTGCCGAGATTTTGCCAAGGTCCTTGGGCGCATAGGCTTCGAGCATGCCGTGCTGGTCAAGCACGGCCAGGCTGGAGGCCGCCAACCCCCACACCGCATCGGCTTGCGGGCGGTCTTTTTCAGCCAGCAGTTTGGCGGTAATGATGCCCGTGGAGTCGCGTACCCACTTGATCTCGATGTCTGGGTTGGCCTTTTCGAAGGCCTGCTTGTAGGTCTTGAGCTGCTCGGCCTCCAGCGCGGTGTAGACCGTCAGCTGAGTGCCGGCGGCCGAAGCCTGCAGGCTGAACACGGCAGAAACGGTAGCAGCAAGTGCAAGGTGCTTGAACATGGTGGGGTTCCTTACAGGTCAGGCAGTCGCGGCGCGTTGGCGCCAGGCTTGGGAGCGGCGCAACAGGCCGCGTGAGGCTGCGGCCAGCAGCAATGAGGCGCTGGCGCTGGTCAGCAGAATCAGGGTCGACATGGCGGCGGCACCGCCGACGTTGCCTGCATCGTCCATGTTCAGCACGGCAACGGCGGCGAGGATGGTGTCGGGGCTGTAGAGGAAGATCGCCGCCGACACGGTGGTCATCGCCGAGACGAACAGGTAGCGGATGATGTCCAGCAGCGCCGGCAAGCAGATCGGCACGGTGACCCGCAGGAAGTGCCGATACAGCGGCGCCTTGAGCGACAATGCAGCAGCCTCGAACTCGCCGTCGAGCTGGCGCAGTGCGGTGGTGGCGGTCATCTGCGCAGTGGTCAGGTAATGCGCAATGGTGCAGATGACCAACAAGCCCATGCTGCCGTACAGCACATGCAACGGGTTGCCGTTGAGGTTGAAGAAGAACACGTAGCCCAGGCCCAGCACGAGGCCCGGCACCGCCATGGGGATGAAGCTGAGCAGGCGCAGCGACTGGTTGAGCAGGCGTTGGCCCTGGGTCTTTTCCATCAGGTAGGCACCGCAGAAAATCACCACGCTGCCGATCAGCGCCGTGCCCATCGCCATGGTCACGCTATTGCGGTACGCCAGCCAGCCTCCGCCGGCGGTGTCCTCGAACCGGTAGTGCTTGAGCGACAGCGACAGGTTGTAGGGCCAGAAGGTGACCAACGACGAATACACGGCCATGCCGATCACCAGCAACAGCACCGCGCAGACCACCAACACGACCGCCAGGAAGCAGGCATCGCGACGGCGCGAGGGCTTGGGCTCGAACACCTGCGCTCGCCCACTCATGGCCTCGCCCTGGCGGCGGCGCAGCCAGGCATCGACAGCAAAACTCAGCAGTGCCGGCACCAGCAAGACCATGCCAATCAGGGCGCCGCGGCCAAATTGCTGCTGGCCAACGACGGCCTTGTAAGCCTCCAGGGCCAACACCTGATAATCACCCCCCACCACGACCGGCACGCCAAAGTCGGTGATGGTCAGGGTGAACACCAGGCAGAAGGCTGCAAACACCGCCTGGCGCGTGGCGGGCCAGGTAATGCTGGAAAACGCCCGCCACGGCCCGGCGCCCATGCTCGACGCAGCATCGAACAGGCGCGCATCGGCCAGCGACAGGGCCGACAGCAGAATCATCAGTGCATGTGGGAAGGTGTAGATGGCCTCGCCCAGTACGATCCCCCAGAAGCCGTAGATGTTGTCGCTCAGCAGCCCGCGCAGCAGGCCCTGGTTACCAAACAGGTAGACCAGCGCGATCGCCGGCAGCATCGACGGTGCCAGCAGCGGCAGCAACGAGATGCCCCGCCACAGGCCCTTGGCCGGGATCAGCGTGCGTTGCAACGCATAGGCGAACAGGTAAGCCAGTGGGATGACGATGGCCGCGACGGTTAACGCCACCGCCAAGCTATTGCCGAGCAGCCAGTGGAAGTTCTCGCTGGCGAACAGCGCCCGGGCAGCGGCCAGGCCGCCGCCCTGGCCGGCGTCACCGCTGAAGCCACGCCAGAAGATCGCCAGCAGCGGCATCAGCACCGCCAGTACCAGCAGCATCAACAGCAGCCACTTCCCACCGACGACAAACAGCCGGTCACCCAAGGCAACGCCGTGGCGCGACGTGGCCTTGGCCGGGTTCAGCGGCAGGGACATTGGCGCGGCCATCTTAGGCGAACACCTGCAGGCTCTGCGGTGGCAGCGCCACCCAGATGTCCTGCGAGCCCAGCCGCGGCATGGCCTCAGGGGCCAGTTCGGCCAGCAAGGCATGTCCCGGCAAGGCTTTGAACTCGAAGCTCATGCGGCAGCGGTTACCGAGGAAGGTGATCTCGCGGACCTTGGCCGGAAACAGGTTTTCTTCATGCACCGGCGGGTTGACCGTGATCGCCTCGGGGCGGCAGAACAGGCGGCCGCTGCTGGCCCGCGCCGAGCCCGGCGACAAACGCATGCTCATGCCGCCGACCTGGGCCTGGCTGTCACCGCTGCGCTGGAACGGCAGCCAGTTACCCTGGCCAACGAACTCGGCAACGAAGGGCGTGGCTGGCTGGTCGTAGATGGCCTGCGGCGTGGCGTACTGCTCGACCTGGCCGTTGTTCATCACGGCAATGCGGTCGGCCATCAGCATGGCCTCGTCCTGGTTGTGGGTAACCATCAAGGTGGTGATACCCAACTGGCGTTGCAGCTGGCGCAGTTCGGTGCACAGGTGCTCGCGAACCCGCGCGTCCAGCGCCGACATCGGCTCGTCGAGCAACAGCAGCGAAGGCGCCGGCGCCAGCGCACGGGCCAGGGCCACGCGCTGCTGCTGGCCGCCGGAAAGCTGCCCGGGGTACTTTTTTTCGCTACCGGACAAGCCGACCAGCTGGAGCATTTCGGCCACCCGCTGGCGGGTCTGTTCGCGGCCGCTGCCGGTCAGGCCATAGGCGATGTTGGCTTCGACGGTCAGGTTGGGGAACAGCGCGTAGGACTGGAACAGAATGCCGTAGTCGCGGGCCTGGGGTGGCAGCTCCGAAACGTCGCGCTCGCCGATATGCAACTCACCGCGGTCCTGGCGTTCGAGGCCGGCGATGCAGCGCAACAGCGTGGTCTTGCCGCACCCGGACGGGCCGAGCAAGCACACCAGCTCGCCGGCGGCGATGTCCAGGGAGACATCGTTGAGCGCTGTGAAGGCGCCGAAGCGTTTGTGGATGTTGCGCACTTTCATCTGTGCGCCTGGGGTGGCGTTGTTCATGGCAAGGCCTCATCGAAGAGATGGGGCCATGCTAGGAAGGCTGTGCGACGGTTCTGTGGCTTTCAGGCAAAAGCGCGCGATAGTGGTATAGGCAGATTTTGTAGTGCCCCACCTGCCGCCACGGTTCTTGTAGGAGCAGCCTTGTGCTGCGAAGAGGCCCTGATCGGCGATGCAGATGTATGGGGTGCAACGGCCTCTTCGCAGCACAAGGCTGCTCCTACAAGGGATGATTCAGAACTGCGAACCGGCCACTTCCTGCGCAACCCCCAGAAACGCCGCCGGCAAACGCGCCTGGCGCCGCTCCTTCAGGCAATACAGGTACTCATGCATCACCGGTGCATCCTCCAGCGCCAGCACCCGTAATTCGGGGTTATGCGGCACTTCATGGCGGGCAATCACACTGATGCCAATGTTGCGCAGGACCGCTTCGCGAATCGACTCACGGCTACCAATCTCCAGCAACGTGCCGGCCTTCACACCGGCCTCCTGCAGCATCTGCTCGGTCAGCTTGCGTGTGGTCGACCCCGGCTCGCGCATCAACAGGCAATGCCCGGCCACCACGTCGATGGACACCACCTGACGATGCGCCAAGGGATGGTTGCGGTGCACGGCCACCACCAACGGGTCGGTGCCCAAAACCCGGCGCACCAACCGGGCATCCTCCACCAATTGCGACGAAGCGGCGATATCGACCCGGTAGTCCTCGAGCATTTCCAGCACCTGCTGCGAGTTGCCGATCTCCACCGCAACGTCCACCTGGGGCAGACGCTCGCGGAAGACCTTCACCAGATCGAGGATGTAGTAAGGCGCGGTGGCCGCAATGCGCAGGCTGCCCTGGGCCTGGCCACTGTTGCGCAGTTCGAACTCGATGTCGGCCTCCTGCTGCAGCAGCGCCTTGACCCTCGGCAGCAGGCGCACGCCCTCTTCGCTCAACACCAGGCGCCGCCCGCCCCGGTAGAACAGCTCTACTGCGTACTGGCTTTCCAGGTTGCGGATCTGCGTGGTCACGGTGGGTTGGCTGAGCCCGAGCTTCTTCGCCGCCAGGGTGATGCTGCCCAGGCGGGCCACCATGTAGAAGGCTTTGAGCTCGGAACTCAGCATGCACGTCCTCTATTTGCGCAAAAGGCGCAAGCCGTTGAACACCACCAGCAGGCTCACGCCCATGTCGGCGAACACCGCCATCCACATGGTCGCCATGCCGGCAAAGGTGATCGCCAGGAATATCGCCTTGATGCCCAGGGCCAGAACGATGTTCTGCCTGAGAATCGCCGCACTTTGGCGCGACAGCCTGACGAAGGCCGGGATTTTGCGCAAGTCGTCGTCCATCAACGCCACGTCGGCCGTCTCGATGGCCGTGTCGGTGCCCGCGGCCGCCATGGCAAAGCCGATCTCGGCACGGGCAAGGGCCGGTGCGTCGTTGATACCGTCGCCAACCATGCCCACCCGATGGCCTTGGGCATACAGGGCCTCGATGGCCTTCAGCTTGTCGGCCGGCAGCAGGTTGCCTTCGGCACGATCGATGCCGACCTGGGCGGCGATGGCCTCAGCGGTATGGGGATTGTCGCCGGTGAGCATGACGGTCTTGATACCCAGTTCATGCAACTCGGCAATCGCTTGGCGGCTGCACTGCTTGAGCGTGTCGGCCACAGCGAACAGAGCCAGCGGGCCACTGCGGTCGAGCAGCAGGACCACGGTCTTGCCCTGACGCTCCAGCGCATCCAGTTGCGCCTCCAACTCAGGCGAGCACAGGCCCAGTTCCTCGACCAGGCGGTGATTGCCCAGGTGGTAAAGCTCACCTTCGATCACCCCACGCACACCGCGACCGGCCAATGCGGCGAAGTCGTCGACCGCGCTCATAGCCAAACCTTGCGCCTTGCCGAACTGGGCGATGGCACGTGAGACCGGGTGGTCCGAGCGCTCGGCCAAACTGGCAGCCAACGCCTGGGCCCGGCCTTCGAACAGGGGGTCCAACACCTTTACATCCGTTTGCACCGGCTTGCCGTGAGTGAGAGTGCCGGTCTTGTCGAGGGCCAGGAAGTCCAGCTTGCGCCCGCCTTCCAGGTACACCCCACCCTTGATCAGGATGCCCTTGCGCGCCGCTGCAGCCAGGCCACTGACGATGGTCACCGGGGTTGAAATGACCAAGGCGCACGGGCAGGCCACCACCAACAGCACCAAGGCGCGGTAGACCCAGTCGAACCAGGCGCCTGCCAGGAACAGCGGCGGGATAACCGCTACTGCCAAGGCCACGGCGAACACCACAGGTGTGTAGATGCGCGAGAAGCGGTCGACAAAACGCTGCGTCGGCGCCCGGGCACCTTGGGCCTCTTCGACGGCCTTGATGATGCGCGCCAACGTCGATTGCCCGGCGGCGGCAGTGACGCGAAACTCCAGTGCACCGGCCTGGTTGATGGTGCCGGCGAACAGCTTGTCGCCCACGGCTTTTTCCACTGGCAGGCTTTCACCGGTGATCGGCGCCTGATCGACGCTGGATTGGCCACTGGTCACTTCGCCATCCAGGCCGATGCGCTCGCCTGGCCGTACCCGCACCAAGGCACCGATGGCCACCTCGCGCACTTCCACTTCGCGCCACTGGCCATCGGCTTGCAGCACCGTCGCCCTATCAGGGGTGAGCTGCATCAGGCCGCTGATGGCATTGCGAGCGCGGTCCAGGGAGCGCGCTTCGATCAGCTCGGCGACCGTGAACAGCACCATCACCATGGCCGCTTCCGGCCACTGGCCGATCAGCACAGCGCCAGTCACGGCAATGCTCATCAGCGCGTTGATGTTGAGGTTGCGGTTTTTCAGGGCAATCCAGCCCTTCTTGTAGGTGCCCAGGCCGCACCCCAGGATCGCCGCCAAGGCCAGCGCCGCCACCAGCCATTCAGGTGCAAGCCCGGTGAAATGCACGATTTCGGCGGCGATGGCCGCGACACCGGATAACGCCAGCGGCCACCAGCGGGTCTTGCTGGGCGGGGCAGCATTCGCGCCGGCGCCGTCCCCTTCGATGAGGGGCTCGGCCTTCATCCCCAGGCTGTCGATGGCCCGCTCGATCTCGGCGGTACCGGCCAGCGTGTGGCGCACGCCAAGCACGCGGTTGATCAGGTTGAACTCCAACTGCTCGATGCCCGCCAGCTTGCCCAGCTTGTCCTGGATCAGCGTTTGCTCGGTGGGGCAGTCCATGGCCTCGATACGGAAGCGGCTGAGCTGTGCGTCGCCGCTGGCTTTTTCGCTCAACTGCACCAACGCCGGGGCGGCCGCGCTGCCGCAGCAGCTGTGGGCGTGGTGGTCATGCTTGTGGTGGGGGCTGGCAGGCTGGTTCATTGGGTCATCCTTAAAGTGAGCCTGTTGCCAAGTGAACACCCTGTAGCCACTATAGGGTCAAGCCATCCGCTGGAGATTTCGCCATGAAGATTGGAGAACTGGCAAAAGCCACCGATTGCGCCGTGGAGACCATCCGCTACTACGAGCGCGAGCAACTGTTGCCGGAGCCGGCGCGCACCGACGGCAACTACCGGCTCTACACCCAGGCCCACGTCGAGCGGCTGACCTTCATCCGCAACTGCCGGACGCTGGACATGACCCTGGACGAAATCCGCAGCCTGCTACGCCTGCGCGACAGCCCCGAAGGGTCGTGCGGCAGCGTCAATGCGTTGATCGACGAGCATATCGCCCATGTGCAGGCGCGTATCGATGGCTTGGTGGCGTTGCAGGAGCAGCTGGTGGAGCTGCGGCAGAGGTGCAGCGCGCAGGGGAGTGAATGCGCGATCTTGCAGCAACTGGAGGTGAACGGGGCGGTATCGGTGCCGGAAGGTGAGCATTCGCATGTAGGGCGAAGCCACGGACATTGAACTTGGTGGATTGCTGCGCCTACTCCAGCCACAGCAACGCCGAACCCTGTGGGAGCAACTGTCTTGTCGTGCTTGTTTGGCGTCATCGCTGGCAAGCCAGCTCCCACAGGTGCGGCGCTAGACTTGGAGGCTACACAGTTCGGGTGGGAGCCGGCTTGCCGGCGATGGGCTGCAAAGCAGCCCCAGCGATCTTAAGGATCACACCGCCATCGGCGCCGTCATCGGCGCATGATGCTCATACCCTTCCAGGCTGAAATCACTCGGTTCGATCTTCTCCAGCCACTCCGGCTCATACTTGCCGGTGTCGGCAAACGCCGGCACGCGATCGCTGATCACCAGCTTCGGCGCCTCGAGCGGTTCGCGCTTGAGCTGCTCATTGAGCATGTCCAGGTGGTTTTCGTACACATGGGCATCGCCAATGAAATACGTGAACCAGCGCGGGGTGTAGCCGGTCAGACGGCCGAACAGCGACAGCAAAGCCGCGCCCTCGGTGAGGTTGAACGGCGTGCCCAAGCCCAGGTCGTTGGAGCGAATGTACAGGGTCAGGGAAATTTCCCGAGTCTCGGCATTCGGGTGGAACTGGTACAGCAGGTGGCACGGCGGCAGGGCCATTTCATCCAGCTGGGCGCAGTTCCAGCCATGGAACAGAATGCGCCGGCTGCCCGGGTCATTGGCGATGGTGTCCAGGCACTGGCGCACCTGGTCGATGGCCTTGTACAGGATGACAAAGGCCTGGCCGTCTTCCTCGTCCTGGGCAATCTTGCGGAAACCCTGTTTTTCGGCCATCTCAATGGCCGCCGGGTTGCTCAGCGGGATGCGTTTGTAGCCCGGCCATTGGCGCCACTGAACGCCGTAGATCTCGCCCAGGTCGTCATGCCCCTGGCGGAACGGGTTGGCCAGCCATTGGGCGTTTTCGTTGGCGTTCTGGTCCCAGACCTTGCAGCCCAGCTCACGGAATTCACCCGCGTTTTTCACGCCCCGCAGAAAACCGACCATCTCGCCGATGGCCGACTTGAAGGCCAGCTTGCGCGTGGTGATGGCCGGAAAGCCCTTCTGCAGGTCGAAACGCAGCATGGCGCCCGGCAGGCTGATGGTGCGGATGCCGGTGCGGTTTTCCTGAAGGGTGCCGTTTTCGATGACGTCACGGACCAGGTCCAGATACTGTTTCATGGCTTACCTGTAGCAAGAACGGCAGAGGGATCACCCCTGCCGTTGGGAGTCAGATGGCGGGTTTCGCCGTAGGTTTGCGATTATAAGCCCACCAGATCAATCCGAGGCCGGCCAGAATCATCGGGATGCAGAGTATCTGACCCATGGTCAGCCAACCCCAGGCAATGTAGCCCAGCTGGGCATCCGGCACGCGGACGAACTCGACGATGAAGCGGAAGATCCCGTAGAACAACGCGAACATGCCGGATACCGCCATGGTCGGGCGTGGTTTGCGCGAGTACAGCCACAGGATCAGGAACAGCGCCACGCCTTCCAGAGCGAACTGATACAGCTGCGAGGGGTGGCGCGGCAGCTGGGCGGGGTCGCTGAACGGTGGGAACACCATCGCCCACGGCACGTCGGTCGCCTTGCCCCACAGCTCGGCATTGATGAAGTTGCCGATACGCCCGGCACCCAGGCCGATCGGCACCATTGGCGCGACGAAGTCCATCAGCTCGAAGAACGACTTGTTGTTGCGCTTGCCGAACCATACCGCCGCCAGCATCACGCCGATGAAGCCGCCGTGGAACGACATGCCGCCCTTCCACACCTCGAAGATCAGCGTCGGGTTGGCCAGGTAGGCGTGCAGGTCGTAAAACAGCACGTAACCCAGGCGGCCCCCGATGATCACCCCCATCGATAACCAGAACACCAAGTCGGACAGCTTTTCACGGGACCAGGTGGGGTCGAAGCGGTTCAGCCGACGCGAGGCGAGCAGCCAGGCGCCGCCGATGCCGACCAGGTACATCAGGCCGTACCAGTGGATTTTCAGCGGCCCGAGGGCCACGGCCACGGGGTCTATCTGCGGGTAAGGCAGCATGGATATTCCTCTAGTTTCAAATCAGCGAGCTAAATCAAAAAGCTGAGGCCGACGCAGAACAGCAGCGCGGCGAACAGACGCTTGAGCAGGCGTGGCGACAGTTTGTGCGCCAGGCGCGCGCCGAAGCGGGCGAAAAACATGCTGGTCACGGCAATGCCGACCAGCGCGGGCAGGTACACGTAGCCCAGGCTGTGGGCCGGTAAGTGTTCTTCGTGCCAGCCAAGCCACATGAAGCTCAGGGCACTGGCCACGGCAATCGGAAGGCCACAGGCCGAGGACGTTGCCACCGCCTGCTGCATGGGCAGGCTGCGCCAGGTCAGGAACGGCACCGTCAGTGAGCCGCCACCAATACCGAAAATCGCCGACGCCCAGCCTATCACCCCGCCCGCTGCGGTCAGCGCGGGCTTGCCAGGGATGCCACGGCTGGCCTTGGGCTTGAGGTCCAGGGCCATTTGCGCGGCAATGATCAGGGCGAACACACCGATGATCTTCTGTAGCAGCGGGCCCTGGATCAACGAGGCGGTCTTGGCGCCGATACCAGCGCCCATCAGGATGCCCACGGTCATCCAGGCGAAGATCGGCCACTGCACCGCACCCCGGCGATGGTGTTCGAGCACCGCGTTGATCGAGGTGAAGATGATGGTTGCCAACGACGTACCGACAGCCAGGTGGGTCAATACCGAGGGGTCGAAGCCCTGCAAGGTGAAGCTGAACACCAGCACCGGCACGATGATGATGCCACCGCCAACGCCGAACAGCCCGGCCAGCACGCCGGCACATGCACCTAACAGCAGATAGAGTACGAACTCCATTCGTTGCCCCTGAGAAAATCAATCCGGCATGGTAACGGAAGCCGGCCCTGAGGCTCTAGTGAACTTCGTGACAGGATGGATCAGCACCGCCGCAGTGGGTAGAGTGGCAAAAAACACAGAGGCCCAACCGATGTGCCTGATCGTATTCGCCTGGCGGCCGGGGCATGCCCTGCCGCTGATCGTGGCGGCCAACCGCGACGAGTTCTATGCCCGGCCCACGCAGGCCCTGACCGCCTGGGAGGATGCCGCTGGTGTCTACGCCGGGCGTGACCTGGAGGCTGGCGGTACCTGGCTGGGTGTGGGGCCGCAGGGGCGCTTTGCCGCGCTGACCAACATTCGCGACCCTGGGCAGGCCTTGGGCGTGCGCTCGCGTGGGGAGCTGGTGGCGGCGTTTCTGCAGGGTGAGCTTGGCGTGGAAGCCTATCTTGACCAGGTGGCCAGCCGCAGCCGCCAGTATTCGGGGTTCAACTTGCTGGTGGGTGATGGGGCGCACTTAGGGTTTCTGCACGCCCGAGACGCCGCGCCGCGATTGCTGGGACCTGGGGTCTATGGGTTGTCCAATGCCGGGTTGGATACGCCGTGGCCGAAGCTGGTGAAGGCGCGCAGCGGGCTGGAGGGGTTGCTTGAGTCAGCAGACCCGCAGCGCTTGTTGACGTTGCTGGCCGATGCTGAACCGGCAGCCGAAAGCGAGTTGCCGGAAACGGGCGTGGGGTTGGCGACCGAGAAGCTGCTGTCGAGTGTGTTTATTGCCAGCCAGACTTATGGGACGCGGGCGAGTACTGTGCTGATCGTGGATGATCAGGGGAGAAGACGGCTGGTTGAGCGCAGTTTCGGGCCGTTTGGGGGGCATTTGGGAGAAGTTGAGATTATGGCTTGAGGGCCAGGGGGCTGCTTTGCAGCCCTTCGCAGCACAAGGCTGCTCCTACAAAGTGACGCGATCCCCTGTAGGAGCAGCCTTGTGCTGCGAAGAGGCCGGTACAGGTATCAGAGGGTCTTGTTCGCCCCAGGCCCGATCATGCGCGCCAACCCTAGGTTCTTAAGCGCCAATTGCAGCGAGCTGTGGATAACCTGCGGGTTATCATGGCTCATGGCTTCGGCCAGCAGCTCCTTGGCCTTGCTCATGTTGATCTGGCGCAGCATCCACTTCACCTTGGGCAAGTTGGTGGCGTTCATCGACAAACTGTCGAAGCCCATCGCCATCAACAGCACCGCTGCCGCCGGGTCACCGGCCATCTCGCCGCAAATGCTCACCGGCTTGCCCTCCCCATGGGCATCGCGCACCACCGTGTTCAAGGCCTGCAGCACGGCCGGGTGCAGGTAATCGTACAGGTCGGCGACCCGCGGGTTGTTGCGGTCGACCGCCAGCAGGTACTGGGTCAGGTCGTTGGAACCGACCGACAGGAAGTCCACCTGCCGCGCCAGCTCTTTGGTCTGGTACACCGCCGCAGGGATCTCGACCATCACGCCAACCGGCGGCATCGGCACATCGGTGCCTTCGTCACGCACCTCACCCCACGCGCGGTGGATCAGGTGCAGTGCCTCTTCCAGCTCGTGAATGCCAGAAATCATCGGCAGCAGGATGCGCAGGTTGTTCAGGCCTTCGCTGGCCTTGAGCATGGCGCGGGTCTGGACCAGGAAGATTTCTGGGTGGTCGAGGGTAACGCGAATGCCGCGCCAACCCAGGAAGGGGTTTTCTTCCTTGATCGGGAAGTACGACAGCGCCTTGTCCCCGCCGATATCCAGGGTACGCATGGTCACTGGCAGCGGGTGGAAGGCCGCCAGCTGTTCGCGGTAGATCGCCAGCTGCTCTTTCTCGCTGGGGAAGCGCTGGTTGATCATGAACGGCACTTCGGTGCGGTACAGGCCTACCCCTTCGGCGCCACGCTGCTGGGCACGGGCGACGTCGGCCAGCAGGCCGGTGTTGACCCACAGTGGCATGCGGTGGCCATCCGGGGTGACGCAGGGCAGCTCGCGCAGCGCATCCAGGCCTTGCGCCAGCTGGCGCTCCTCCTCGACCACTTCGCTGTACTGCTTGCGCAACACGTCGCTGGGGTTGGTGAACACCTCGCCCTTGTAGCCGTCGACGATCAGCTCGATGCCATCGACCTTGGAATACGGCAGGTCGACCAGGCCCATTACCGTCGGAATACCCATGGCGCGGGCCAGGATAGCGACGTGTGAGTTGCCCGAACCCAATACCGACACCAGGCCGACCAGCTTGCCCTCCGGCACTTCGCCCAGCATCGCTGGCGTCAGTTCTTCGCTGACCAGGATGGTATTGTCGGCGTACACCAGCGATTGCGAGCGAGCCTCCTGCAGGTAGGCGAGCAGCCGGCGGCCAAGGTCCTTGACGTCCGAAGCGCGCTCACGCAGGTAGTCATCGTCCATCAGCTCGAAGCGGTTGACGTGCTCGCCGACCACTTGGCGCAAGGCGCCCTGGGCCCACTGGCCGGTCTTGATGACCTCGGTCACCTCGCCGCCCAGGGCGGCGTCTTCGAGCATCATCAGGTACACGTCGAACAACGCGCGCTCTTCGGGCCGCAACTGGGTGGCCAGCTTGGCCGACAGCTTGCGCATGTCGGCGCGCACGCCTTCAAGGGCGTTCTGGAACAGTTTCAGTTCGGCGTCGATGTCTTCGACAGTCTTGTCCGGCACCACTTCGAGGTCGGCCGGCGGCAGCATCACCACTGCGCGGCCAACGGCGGCGCCTGGCGAGCCCGGCACGCCGACGAAGCGAGCCTCCTGGATACCCTTGCCCTGGCGGCCCAGGCCACGGATCGAGCCGGTCGCCTCGGCGTGGGCGATAACCCCGGCGAGCTGGGCGCTCATGGTGACCAGGAAGGCTTCTTCGCCCTCATCGAACTGGCGACGTTCCTTCTGCTGAATGACCAGCACCCCGACCACCCGACGGTGGTGAATGATCGGTGCACCCAGGAAGGAGGCGAATTTTTCTTCACCGGTTTCGGCGAAATAGCGATAACGCGGGTGATCGGCGGCGTTTTCCAGGTTCAGCGGCTCTTCCCGGGTACCGACCAGGCCGACCAGGCCCTCGTTGGGGGCCATGCTGACCTTGCCGATCGAACGCTTGTTCAGGCCCTCGGTGGCCATCAGCACGAAGCGGTTGGTTTCCGGGTCAAGCAGGTAGACGGAGCAGACCTGGCTGCCCATGGCCTCCTTGACGCGCAAGACAATGATCCCCAACGCCGTCTTGAGATCTTTGGCGGAGTTCACTTCCTGGACGATCTTGCGCAGCGTATTGAGCATGGCTCGGGGTCGAACTCCGTCGTCAGTCGCGCGTCAGAAGACGCGGTGCTAGCTCTTTCAGGGCGCGACGGTAGACCTCGCGCTTGAATGTCACAACCTGGCCCAGCGGGTACCAATAGCTGACCCAGCGCCAGCCGTCGAACTCCGGCTTGCCCGTCAGGTCCATCCGCACCCTTTGTTCGTTGCTTACCAGACGCAGCAGGAACCACTTCTGCTTCTGGCCAATGCACAGCGGCTGGCTGTGCGTACGCACCAGACGCTGGGGTAAACGATAACGCAACCAGCCGCGCGTGCAGGCAAGAATTTCCACATCGTCGCGTTCAAGGCCAACTTCTTCGTTCAGCTCGCGGTACAGGGCATCTTCCGGCGTCTCGTCAGGGTTGATGCCACCCTGGGGAAATTGCCAGGCATCCTGGTTGATCCGTCGAGCCCATAGCACCTGCCCGGCATCATTCGTGAGAATGATCCCGACATTGGGGCGAAAACCATCCGGGTCGATCACGGCAGCAACCTCGCAAACGCATGTCACCGCATTGTTCCACAAAGCCTGCGAGCGCAGCAACGCGCCCGCCAAGCTTATGTGCAGCGAGGTGAAAACTCCGTATTCTGCGGGCCTACCTTGTAGCTGATGCGAGTGAACGCGATGCGCCTGGCTTTATTCGACCTGGACAATACCCTCCTCGGTGGCGACAGCGACCATGCCTGGGGTGACTATCTGTGCGAGCGCGGCATACTCGACCCGGTCGCTTACAAACAACGCAACGATGCCTTCTACCAGCACTACCTGAACGGCACCCTGGACTTGCAGGCCTACCTGGCCTTTTCCATGGAGATTCTGGCGGCAACGCCTATGGCCCAGCTCGACGCGTGGCACCGCGATTTCATGCGGGACTGCATCGAGCCGATCATCCTGCCCAAGGCCCTGGCATTGCTGCAGCAGCACCGCGAGGCGGGCGACAAACTGGTGATCATCACCGCCACCAACCGTTTCGTGACCGCGCCAATCGCCCGCCGTTTGGGCGTGCGTACCCTGCTGGCGACCGAATGCGAGACCGAAGCTGGCCGCTACACCGGGCGTAGTACCGATATAGCGTGTTTCCGTGAAGGGAAAGTGACGAGGTTGCAGCGCTGGATGCTGGAGAACGGCTACGACCTTACGGACAGCTATTTCTACAGCGATTCGATGAATGACCTGCCGTTGCTGCAACAGGTGACGCATGCGGTGGCGGTGGACCCGGATCCGAACCTGCGGGCGGAAGCCGAACAGCGTGGGTGGCCGGTGATTTCGCTGAGGGATTGAGATTTTGGGGCCGCTTCGCGCCCCATCGCAGGCAAGCCAGCTCCTACAGGTGCTGCACAGGTTTCAGGCCTTGTGCACGACCTGCCGTCAGACTGGCTTGGCACCCATCAGGCCGGCAATGGACAGGAAGCAAACCCCGCTGAACACCGCCAACGCCAAGGTAAACCGCAGCCCCACCACCTGCGCCTTGCGCAGCCGGTTCAAGCGCACCAGCAGCCACCACACGGCAAACGCACCCAGCGTATAGATGACGCTGGATGCCAGCACCCAGGTCTGCCCCAGTGGCCAGCCGACCAGGTGCACCAGCCACCAGCCAGTGACCGGCATGCTCACCAGGCACACGCCCATGACCAACCAAACGAACACCAGCGGCCGGCGCAACAATTTGCCGTAGGCCTCGGCATCGCCCAGCCGGCGGGCGCGAACTGTCCAGATCACCAAGCCCAGCGCGCCCAGAAGCAGCAGCGCAGTGGCGGTGATGTGCAAGGCCTTGAGCGTCGTCAGGTGTTCCATGTCTTCATATCCATGCGCGATGAGCCAAGCTTAGTCGCTCAACCCAAAAACAACCGGTAAGCCGGGTTATCGGTCTCGTCCCAGTACGGGTAACCGATCTTGGCCAGCGCCGCTGGCACCAGGTGGCGTTCGTCTTCCGGTACCTGCAAGCCCGCCACCACGCGCCCGTCGGCAGCGCCGTGGTTGCGGTAGTGGAACATCGAGATGTTCCAGCGCCCGCCCAGCTTGTTGAGGAAGTTGAACAACGCACCCGGCCGCTCGGGAAACTCGAAGCGCAGCACGATCTCATCACTGGCGCCGGCCGAATGGCCACCCACCATGTGACGAATGTGCAGCTTGGCCAGTTCGTTGTCGGTCAGGTCGGTAACCGGGAAGCCCTGCTCGGTCAGTTGCTGCACCAGCACCGCACGCGGGTCGTTCTCTGGGTGGGTCTGCACGCCGACGAAGATGTGCGCCTCGTCGGAGGTGTGCTTGCGGTAGTTGAATTCGGTGATCTGGCGCTTGCCGATCGCCTCGCAGAACGCCTTGAAGCTGCCCGGGCGCTCAGGGATGGTAACGGCGATGATGGCTTCGCGTTTTTCGCCCAATTCGGCACGCTCGGCCACATGGCGCAGGCGGTCGAAGTTGACATTGGCGCCTGAATCGATGGCAACCAGGGTCTGGCCGGTCACGCCATACAGCTCGACATACTTCTTGATGCCGGCAACCCCCAGCGCGCCCGCTGGCTCGGTGATCGAGCGGGTATCGTCGTAGATATCCTTGATGGCTGCACAGATCTCGTCAGTACTGACAGTGATCACCTCATCCACATGCAGGCGGCAGATGTCGAAGGTGTGCTGGCCAATCTGCGCCACCGCCACACCGTCGGCGAACAGCCCGACCTGTGGCGACACCACGCGCTCACCCGCGGCCATGGCGGCCTGCAGGCAGTTGGAGTCGTCCGGCTCGACGCCGATGACTTTGATTTCCGGGCGCAGGTACTTCACGTAGGCCGCGATGCCGGCGATCAGGCCGCCGCCGCCGACCGGCACGAAGATCGCGTCGAGCCGGCCCGGATGCTGACGCAGGATCTCCATGGCCACTGTGCCTTGCCCAGCGATGGTGTGCGGGTCGTCGTAGGGGTGGATGTAGACGAAGCCCTTCTCATCGACCAGCTTGAGCGAGTAGGCCAGTGCCTCGGGGAAGGTGTCGCCGTGCAATACCACCTTGCCGCCCCGCGAACGCACGCCTTCGATCTTGATCTCCGGGGTGGTCTTGGGCATCACGATGGTTGCCTTGATCCCCAGCTCACGCGCCGCCAGCGCCAGGCCCTGGGCATGGTTGCCGGCCGAGGCGGTGACCACGCCGCGGGCCAGCTCTTCTGGGGTCAGTTGCGCCAGCTTGTTGTACGCCCCGCGAATCTTGAACGAGAAAACCGGCTGCAGGTCTTCGCGCTTGAGCAAGATCTGGTTGCCGAGGCGTTTGCTCAGCTGCCCGGCGCTCTGCAGCGGCGTTTCGACGGCGACGTCATAGACGCGCGAGGTGAGGATCTTCTTGACGTACTGTTCGAGCATCGGGAAAGCATCACTGGCCGCGGGACAAGGGCTGCGAGTCTACCCCAGCGCTACGTCGGGCGACCACAGCAAAGCCGCGCAAGCCGCTATACTAAGCCCCTTTGAAACCCAGCCCCCTTGAAAACCTCCCCGCCCCTCTCGGAGCCCGCATGACCCAGGACCAACTCAAACAGGCCGTCGCCCAGGCCGCTGTCGACTTCATTCTGCCCAAGCTGGATGAAAAGAGCGTCGTCGGCGTCGGCACCGGTTCGACCGCCAACTTCTTCATCGACGCCCTGGCTCAGCACAAGACCGCCTTCGATGGCGCAGTCGCCAGCTCCGAGGCCACCGCCCAGCGTCTGAAGGGTCATGGCATCCCGGTCTACGAGCTGAACAGCGTCAGCGAGCTGGAGTTCTATGTGGACGGCGCCGACGAGAGCGACGCGCACCTGAACCTGATCAAGGGCGGTGGCGCGGCGCTGACCCGCGAGAAGATCGTCGCGGCCGTGGCCAAGACCTTCATCTGCATCGCCGATGCCAGCAAGCTGGTCCCGGTGCTGGGCGCCTTCCCGCTGCCCGTCGAAGTGATCCCAATGGCCCGCAGCCACGTGGCGCGCCAGCTGGTCAAGCTGGGCGGTGACCCGGTGTACCGCGAGGGTGTGCTGACCGACAACGGTAACGTGATCCTGGACGTGTACAACCTGCAGATCACCAACCCGGTCGAGCTGGAAGCGCAGATCAATGCGATCGTCGGCGTGGTGACCAACGGCCTGTTCGCGGCACGCCCGGCGGACTTGCTGCTGCTCGGGACCGCTGAAGGTGTGAAAACCCTCAAGGCCGAGTAACCCAGGCCAATAGGCGTTGTTCTAGCCCTGCTCGATCCAGGTAGGAGCAGCCTTGTGCTGCGAAGAGGCCGGTGACTACACAGTGAATCTCTGCTGCTGTTGCCGGCCTTTTCGCAGCACAAGGCTGCTCCTACCCGGATCGCGCAAGGCCGCATTTAATCTGCCGGCTGTTTGAACACGTAAAACAGGTTCGGCTCACTGACCAGGTAAATGGTCCCGGCCTCATCCATCGCAATCCCTTCCGCCTGCGGCACCGTCTCCTTCAACCCCTGGTATCCCTTGCGCAGCGACAAGGTACTGAGCGGCTTGCCCTTCACATCCAGTTCCAGCACCAGCCGCGATTCATCCGACAGCGCCAACAAATGGCCGCTGCGCTCGTCGAACTGCAAGCTCGACAGGTCCCGCACAAACAAACGTGAATCACGCTTGCGGTCCTGCACCACATGCACGGCATAAGGCTGCTCGGGGTTGTCATGCGGGAAGCCATGCACCTCGTAGATCAGCATCGGGTCGCGTTCCTTGGCCACGAACAGGCGCTTGCCGGCCGAGTCGTACGCCAGCCCCTCGAACCCCTTGTTGCCGTTCAGGCCAATGCCCAGGGTCAACTGCTCGGCATCGCCGGCATCGAGGAACAGCGTATCGTCGTCCAGGCGCACGCGAATCAGCCGTTGTTGGCGCTCATCGGTGATCACATAGCTGTTGGGGCCCACGTATTCCACCGCCTCCGGGTCGCCAAAGCCGGTCAGCGGCACGCGCCGCAGGATGCGCCCGTCCAGCGACAGCTCGATCAGCTCCGAACGTGCATTGGTCACGGTGAACAGGGTCTTGCGGTCTGGGTCGTAGGTCAGCGCCGAAATGTCATCGTCCAGCCCCTCGACAGGCTGCGCCTCGACCACCACCCGATAACGGTCCAGGCCGATGCCCTGCTCGGCTGGCTGCCACCAGGTTTTCAGGTTGAACCAGCCGCGCTCGAACAGGCGAAACTCCTGCCCGGCCCAGCCGAGCAAGAGGAGGCCAATCAAGGCCGGAATCAGTGACAGGCGGAGATAGCGACGCATTTGGGGACAGACTCGACGTAAGGGTGGCGAATCTAACCATGAACAACTGAATCAAAGCTTAATGCCAGCATCCGACAAATCTGATGTTGCTGTCAGTTTTTCTTGAAACGATAGAAGAGCGCCGGTTCGCTGACCATGTACAGGTTGCCCTGGTCATCCATGGCCACGCCTTCGGCACGCGGGATGGTGTGCTCGAGGCCGTTGAAACCGCCCAGCAAAGTCATGAAGCTGACCTGCTGGCCCTGCTCATCCAGCTCCAGCAGCATATTGGAGTCCGCCGACAGCACCAGCAGGTGCCCGGTGCGCGGATCGACGCCGAGGGCCGACAAGTTACGCAGGTCGAGTTCATCACTGGGCAGCAACTGCTTGTCACCCTTCAGCGGGCTACGGCCATCAGTGCTCCAGGTGTACAGCGTGGGCGGGCGCTCTTCGCCGATCACCAGGCGTTGACGCATCGGGTCCCAGGCCACGGCCTCGAAGCCCTTGTTGCTCTTCACCGACTTGCCCAGGTCGTAGCTCGGGAAGTCGCCATGGTTAAGCGACGTGGTGTGCGCATCCACCTTGACCACAGTCAGGTCGTGCAGCCGTTCGTCGACGATTGCCAGGTGCCCGTCCTCCATCACGGCCAGCCCTTCCGGGTTGTTCCAGCCATTCAATGGAATCTGGCGCAGCACGTTACCGTCCAGGCTGAGCTCGACCAGAAACGGGTTCTTGCCCATGACAGCGAACAGGGTGCGGGTTTGCGGGTTGAAAGCCACGTCCGAGGCTTCGTCATCGTCCATGCCGGGCAGCGGTTTGGCGTCGATATCGGCCTGATAGGCCGGCAGCCAGACGCTCTCGCTTTGCTCGGCGGTGCTTTCAAAGCTCTCCTTGACCCACAGTGCCCCGCGGTCATCCCAGTGCATGGCTACGGATACGCCATAGCCGATCACAGCTGCAACTGCCAGGCCGAACGGCCAGCGCAGGTAAAAGCGACGCTTGGGAGTTGCCGGGGCGCTGGAGCGAGATGGCATACGTGGATCCTGGGAAAATGGGCGTAGGTCCGCGCATTATCCAGATAAGGTGTGAAAAATCGGTAAACCGTGCCGGCCTCTTCGCGGGCAAGCCCGCTCCCACAGGCATTTCACAAGCTTCAAGTCTTATGCAGTCCCTGTGGGAAGCAGGGTTTTACCTCAGAGCACCCGGCTTTCGAAGCGGCTCACACCCGGCAACTCAATCACCAGCTCATCACCCACATTGAACGGCCCTACGCCCGCCGGGGTACCGGTCAAGATCACATCGCCCGCCTGCAACGAGAAATGCGCCGCCATGTACTGGATCATCGGCACGATCGGGTTGAGCATCAACGCGCTGTTGCCGTCCTGCACCACTTGGCCATTAAGGGTCAGGCGCACCGGGATGTCGGTCACATCCTCGAAACTGGCCGCCGAAACGAACGGCGGCAGCACGCAGGCGCCGTCAAAGCTCTTGCACAGCTCCCAGGGCAGGCCCTTTTCCTTGAGCTTGGCCTGCACGTCGCGCAGGGTCAGGTCGAGCGCCGGGGCATAACCGGAGATGGCGTCCAGCACCTCTTCTTCGGTTGGCTTGGTGGACAACGGCTTGCCCAGCAGCACAGCAATCTCGGCCTCGTAATGCACGACGCCACGGTCGGTCGGGATCTTGAAACCACCTTCCAGCGGCACCACGCAACTGCCCGGTTTGATGAACAGCAACGGCTCGCTGGGGATCGGGTTGTCCAGTTCCTTGGCATGCTCGGCATAGTTACGGCCGATGCACACCACTTTGCCCAACGGGAAGTGGATGCGCGTGCCGTCTACGTACTGGTGCTGGTAACTCATGGCCGACTCCTCTGCATACTGCTTATTATTCAGGAGCGAAGATCTTACCCGGATTCATGATGCCGTTAGGGTCGAAGACGGCCTTTATTGCCTTCATGCAGGCGATTTCTTCGGCCGAGCGGCTGTAGCCGAGGTAGTCACGCTTGGTCATGCCCACGCCATGCTCGGCCGAGATCGAGCCGTTGTAGCGCTGGACGATTTCGAACACCCACTTGTTGACCTTGGCGCAGGAGGCAAAGAAGTCATCTTTGCTCATGGCGTCGGGCTTGAGGATGTTCAGGTGCAGGTTGCCATCGCCGATATGGCCGTACCAGACCACCTCGTAGTCCGGGTAATGCTCGCCGACGATGGCATCGATGTCGCGCAAAAACGCCGGCACCTTGGAAACGGTGACAGAAATGTCGTTTTTGTACGGGGTCCAGTGAGAGATGGTTTCGGACAGGTACTCCCGCAGCTTCCACAGGTTTTTCAGCTGGGTTTCGCTCTGGCTCATCACCCCGTCCAGCACCCAGCCCTGCTCGACACAGTGCTCGAAGGTGGCCAAGGCTTCGTTAGCGACCTCTTCGGTGCTGGCCTCGAACTCCAGCAGGGCATAAAACGGGCAATCCGTCTCGAAAGGCGCCGGCACATCGCCACGGCCCATGATCTTGGCCAGGCCCTTGTCGGAAAAGAACTCGAAGGCCGTCAGGTCGAGCTTGGCCTGGAAGGCATGCAGCACCGGCATGATCGAGTCGAAATCCGGCGTGCCCAGCACCATCGCGGTGAGGTTGCGCGGGGCGCGGTCCAGGCGCATGGTCGCTTCGACCACAAAGCCCAGCGTGCCCTCGGCACCAATGAACAGCTGGCGCAGATCGTAGCCGGTGGCGTTCTTGATCAGGTCTTTGTTCAGTTCCAGCAGCTCGCCCTTGCCGGTGACCACTTTCAGCCCGGCAACCCAGTTGCGGGTCATGCCATAGCGAATGACCTTGATACCGCCGGCGTTGGTGCCGATGTTACCGCCAATCTGGCTGGAACCGCTGGAGGCGAAGTCCACCGGGTAATAGAGGCCTTGCTCCTCGGCGTAGGCCTGCAATTGCCGGGTAATCACCCCCGGCTGGCAGACCACCGTGCGGTCGAACGCATTGAAATCGATAATCTGGTTCATGTAATCGAACGCGACCACAACCTCGCCATTGGCCGCCACGGCACCGCCCGACAGCCCGGTACGCCCACCGGACGGCACCAGCGCGACCTGATGGCGGTTGGCCCAGGCAACGATGGCCTGCACCTGCGCGATGCTCTTGGGGAACACGATGGCCGTGGGCGCGGGCGGGTAATGCTTGGTCCAGTCCTTGCCGTAGGCTTCGAGGGAAACGGCGTCAGTCAGGACCTTGCCAGGGTCGACAAGGGTCATCAGTTCATCAATAACAGCGGGGTGGGTCATCGCTGGAACTCTCGACTTATTCATAGTCACCCTGAGCACTCTTCACCTGTCGGGATAAGCTCAGATTGTGTCGCGTATGCTAGCATAGCCCTCCCGCTGTTCATGCTAAGGCCGACGCCGCGCCTAGCATCACCCCTCGCCATTTTTTCTCCGGGATACAGGTTTACGCAGATGAGCAAGACTTCTCTCGACAAGAGCAAGATCAGGTTCCTTCTTCTTGAAGGTGTGCACCAGAACGCGGTCGATACCCTCAAGGCTGCCGGCTACACCAACATCGAATACCTCACTGGTTCGTTGCCGGAAGCCGAGCTGAAGGAAAAGATCGCCGATGCCCACTTCATCGGCATCCGCTCGCGCACTCAACTGACTGAAGAGATCTTCGACTGCGCGAAGAAGCTGGTTGCGGTCGGCTGCTTCTGCATCGGTACCAACCAGGTCGACCTGGAAGCGGCCCGCGAGCGCGGTATCGCCGTGTTCAACGCCCCGTACTCGAACACCCGTTCGGTTGCCGAACTGGTGCTGGCTGAGGCCATCCTGCTGCTGCGCGGCATCCCCGAGAAGAACGCTTCGTGCCACCGTGGTGGCTGGATCAAGAGCGCGGCCAACTCCTTCGAGATCCGTGGCAAGAAGCTGGGCATCGTCGGTTACGGCTCGATCGGCACCCAACTGTCGGTGCTGGCTGAAAACTTGGGCATGCAGGTGTACTTCTTCGACCCGCTGACCAAGCTGCCGTTGGGCAACGCTGTCCAGGTCGCCAGCCTGCACGAACTGCTGGGCCTGGCCGACATCGTCTCGTTGCATGTGCCTGAGCTGCCATCCACCCAGTGGATGATCGGCGAGAAGGAAATCCGTGCGATGAAGAAGGGCTCGATCCTGATCAACGCCGCCCGCGGTACCGTGGTCGAGCTGGATCACCTGGCTGCCGCAATCAAGGACAAGCACCTGATCGGCGCCGCCATCGACGTGTTCCCGGTCGAGCCGCGCTCCAACGACGAAGAGTTCGAAAGCCCGCTGCGCGGCCTGGACAACGTCATCCTGACCCCGCACATCGGTGGTTCCACCGCCGAGGCCCAGGCCAACATCGGCCTGGAAGTTGCCGAGAAGCTGGTCAAGTACAGCGACAACGGTACCTCGGTGTCTTCGGTCAACTTCCCGGAAGTTGCCCTGCCGGCGCACCCAGGCAAACACCGCCTGCTGCACATCCACGAAAACATCCCTGGCGTGCTCAGCGAGATCAACAAGGTCTTCGCCGAGAACGGCATCAACATCTCCGGTCAGTTCCTGCAGACCAACGAGAAAGTGGGTTACGTGGTGATCGACGTTGACGCCGAGTACTCGGACCTGGCGCAAGAGAAACTGCAGCACGTGAAGGGCACTATCCGCTCCCGCGTTCTGTTCTAAGTTTCACGGCGGCATGAAAAAGGGAGGCCCTGGTGGCCTCCCTTTTTCGTGGGTGCTTACTTCACCTCGACGGTGATCTTTTTCGATTCGACGCTCGGCTTGAACGGCACGTGGTACTTGTCGCCCAAGACCAACTGCAAAGTGTGCTTGCCTGGGGTCAGGGTAATGGTCGCCTCGGTTTGTGCCTTGCCGAAGTGCAGCACTTGCGGGCCGGCCGGCAGCGGCGCGTTGTTCTCAGGCATCAGGCTGGTTGGCAGGGGCATGTCAGCCACCGGCTCTTTGTCGACGTCCACCAGCAGGTGGTGATGCCCGCTATGCGGGGTCTGGTCACCCGCAGGCTTGAGCTCCATGCCCTCGATGCCGAACTTGACGGTGAAGGTCTTGTCGACCGTTGCGCCATCGGCGGGGGAAACGATGACGACCTTGGCATCCTTGGGCGGCTCCTGGCTCTTCAGGGCATCCGCGGCACTGGCGAACACCGAGGCCCCCATCAGCAGACCGGCTACGGCAGCACGCGAAAATAGGCTGTTCATTCACTTCTCCTGTGATTCACTTAAAGACCACTGCCGTTAAAACGTGCGGCAGCGGTAGTTCACCATAGCCCACAAAGAGAAATATTTCAGTTAGGGTTAAACCTCGCCAAGGCTTCAAGGTCATAGGCTGCGCTCGACCACGACGAGGAAGAAAGCCGTGGCGAATGAAATTCATCTGCCGAATAAAAAAGGGGCATTCATGCGTTCGACCCTAGGCGTACTGCTTGCAGTACTGATCAGTCCATTGGCCCAAGCCGAGCTGATAGACGAAATCAACGACCGCGGCGAACTGCGCATTGCCGTGCAGTCCGATACACCGCCCTATGTATTCAAGGAAAACGACCACCTCACGGGTTTCGAGATCGAGTTCGGGCAAATCCTGGCCAAGGAACTGGACCTGCGGGCTGAATTCATTGAAACGCCAGCTGAAGAAGTTCTGCCGGGCGTGGAGAGTGGCAAGTACGACATCACCCTGAATGAACAGAACACCAGTAAACAGTTGGACGTGAGCCAACCTTATGGTGAGAAGAAACAGGTCATTCCGTTCCAGAAAGACAACCCAGCGTTCGAGAGCGCGGTGAACAACGCCCTGCAACGGATCAAAGACGATGGGCGCATGGCAGCGTTGGAGCAGAAGTGGTTCAAGGGTACCCAGGAGACGGCTGCAGGCCAGTGAATGACCGGCTCTTTGTAGGAGCAGCCTTGCGCTGCGAAAGGGCCGGCAAGGCAGGAACGGGTGTTGCAGGTGCGGCCTCTTCGCAGCACAAGGCTGCTCCTACAGGTTCGCCAACGCTTGTTGTGCTTCATCCAGCTCCAGCTCGCTGAACACCAGCACCCCTTCCCGGCGCAGCAGCGCCGTGGTCACGCCCTCCCCCGGCACCTTCACGCCGCTGAAGGTGCCATCGTAGGTCAGGCGATTACCACACGAAGGGCTGCCAGACTTGAGCACCGCGACGCGAATCCCGTGCCGGCGCACCAGCGCCAACGCCCGCTGAGCACCGGCCAGAAACGCGTCGCTGACGTCCTCACCCGTCACCGTCAGCACCTGTGCCTGGCCATCGAGCACCGCACTGCCCTGCCCGCCAGGGATCTCCGCAGGCGGTCGCGGTGTGGGCAAGCCACCGGCCACTTCCGGGCACAAGGGCACTACCCGCCCCGCCGCCTGCCAGGCTTGCAACACATCCGGATGGCCACTGGCGCGGCCGTCATAGCGCACCGGCTGGCCCAGCAGGCACGCGCTGACCAGCACCTTGGGCAACTCAGAACAGGTCATTGCCACGGCGCCGGAACCAGCCAGTCAACGACAGGCGCTCACGCCCGGCTGGCAATACCTCATGGGGCACATCGCCCGACAGGAACACCACCAGGCATCCGGCCACGGGCTGCACATCGTGCTCGACACCCTGCGCCAGGAACATGCGCAGCTGGCCACCATCCTGCGGCTGCCAGTCTTCGTTCAAATAGAGCACTGCCGAGACCATGCGCCGGTCATCGTCACGAAAGCGGTCCAGATGGCGGCGATAGAACGCGCCCGGCGGGTACAGGGCGAAATGGCATTCGAAATCTTCAAGGCCCAGGAACAGCCCCTGGTTGATGGCCAGGCGCAGCTGGTCCATGGCCGCCAGGTACTGGTCGCAGGCAGCGGCCTGGCCGGGGTCGATCCACTGAATCTGATCACCGCGGATCGCCTCGCGGATCTCCTGTGAAGCCCCGCGCCCAACCCCTGCCGGGTTGAGCTCGCCTTCGGCGTCACGGCGCCGGCACTCGGCCGCCAGCGCGCGCACCAGGTCGGCAGGCAAAAAGAGCGCCTGCTGGGACCAGCCATGGGTGGCCAGATCGTCAACGACGGCCGCAAGCATCGGGTGTTCAGGGGAGATGTGCATGGCGCGCATCATATCCATTAGCCTTGCACTCGCACAGCGCCACTTGGCCGAGAAGCGCGCTGATATCTCGACAAACCGACGCTGGGCCAAGGACAATGGCAGCCTGCCGACAGGAGTCCTGAATGCGCCGTCTGTTTTCCCTGATTCTGCTGATGATCTGCACCATGCCTGTCTGGGCAGACAGCCTGGATCAACTGTACAAGGCCGCCGGCTGGCCCGACCAGCGCGCCCACTTCAACGATGCCCTGAGCGCCGCCCAGGAACGCTATCGCAACAGCCTGCCGCCTGCCGTCTACCAAGCGCTGGTCAACAACAGCAATCAGCGCTTCCAGGCCCAGGCCGTGGACCGCCGTGCCCAGGCGAAACTGCGCGCAACCCTGAGCAACCCTGCGCCAGCGCTGGCCTTCTTCAAGTCGCCGCTGGGCCGCAAGGTGGTGGCTGCCGAACTGCAGGCCACGCGCAAGGACCAGTTGGCCAAAAACGCCAAAGGCCTGCCGAAGGTCCAGGCCAGTGACGACCGCCTGTTGCTTATCGGCCACTTGGCCCAGGCGTTGCCCGCCCGCGAGGCCGGTGCAGAGGTCAGCCTGGCGATTGCCGGCGTCGCCGCCGACAGCCTCAGTTCGATGATCCCCGGCCTGTTTGGCGGCGGCCAGGCCCAGAGCCTGCTCGATGGCCAGCGCCAACGCCTGATGGGCCAGATCGGCGAAGACCTCAACAATACGCTGCTGTACGTGTACCGCGACTTGTCCGACGCCGAGCTGGAACAATTCGCCAACTTCGCTGAATCGCCTGAGGGCAAGGCGTATTACCAGGCGGCACTGGCTGCCGTGCGCGCCGGCCTGGCGGTCGGCCAGAGTGCTGCCGACCTCAAGTGATCAGCCCAGGCGCTGGTCGATGAAGGTGAAGTAGCGCTGGCGAATGCCGGGCAGTTCATTGGCCAGGTGGTGCCGCGCCTCGGGCAGCATGAGTATTTGCGGCTCAGTGAACTTGGCCTTGAGCACCTCGAGGTTGTAGGGCCAGTCCACCGTGCCGTCCGCCTCACCCTGCACGATCAAGGGCCGCCGTGTGCTGCGTGGCGCGGCTTCTATGCGCTTGACCCAGGCGATCAGTGCGCCAACCCAGGCCGTGGGTAAACGACGCGGTTGCAGGGGGTCGGCTTGCAAAAACGTCAGGAAGGCCGGGTCGTTGGTGTTTTCGCTGAAGCGCCGTTCGATGCCGTTGACGAAATGGCGCAGCACGCAATAGCTGAACTTCGACCAACGCCAGGAGCAGGGCCGCACCAGCGGCGCGAGCAGGATCACCTGCCCATCGGCCGGGCTTTGCTCGCCCCGGTGCAACAGGTGGTCGACCACGATGGCGCCGCCCGTGCTTTGCCCGCACAAATGCCAAGGCCGCGGCAGGTCCAGCCTGCGCGCTTGCTCGAAGAGTGCATCGAGCACCTGCTGATACAGCGAAAAGTCGCTGATGCTGGCCCGCTCACCGCTGGAAAGGCCATGGCCGGGCAGGTCACAGCTGATCACTGCATAACCCTGGCCCAGTGCCCACTCGATCACATGCCGGTAAAGGCCCATGTGGTCGTAATAGCCATGCAGCAGGAACACCGTGGCCACCGGCTGCGGCGGCAGCCAGACTTGCCCGACCAACTCGAACCCGGCCGCCTGGAAGCCACCCAGCCAACTGTGCACGGGCAGATCCAGGCCATAAAAATGCTGGTAATCGCGCCCCTGCGCCGACAACGGCTGGCGATCGGTCAAGGGCGCGAGGCTGGCACGCAGAAGGTCGGGGAGCAAAGCGGCGGGCATCGGGTACATCCAGAGCGAAGCGAGTATTGATCTGTGATATTCAGCTCTAGCTGGCGTCGTGGCAAGCTTGCTCACCCTCGAACAACCAACACCTATCAAATTGTGGGAGCGGCCTTGTGTCGCGAAAGGGCCGCCAAGCGGCCCCCGGTTTCAGCGCTATCGCAGAAATGCCGGGACCGCTGCGCGGTCCTTTCGCGACACAAGGCCGCTCCCAAAAAGGGCCAATGACTGCTCATGAATAGCCGAATCATCAAAACATCGTGCACGGCAATCGCCCTACTGGTTGGCGTTGGCATTCTCTGGCTGGCCTACACCACCTTCCAGTCCCGTTACCTGCGCCCGTTCGACAACCAGGCCACCCTGTTCGACGGCAGCCAACTGCGCCTGCCCGCAGAGCTGGCCGGCCCCGGCCCGATCCGTGTGGTGCACTTCTGGGACCCGGCCTGCCCGTGCAATGTCGGCAACCAGCAGCACCTGGCCGACCTGGTCAGTCACTTCGCAGGCGACGGCGTCAGCTTCCATGTGCTGCAAAAACCCGGCAGCCACGGCCAGTTGCCCACGAACCTCAGCGCTCTCAAGCCCCTCGCCAGCCTGCCCGGCAGCGAGCACCTGCCCGCCTCCCCGGCCGTGGCCATATGGGACCGACAAGGCCACCTCGCCTATTTCGGGCCTTACAGCGAAGGGGCGGTGTGCAACGCCAGCCACAGTTTCATCGAACCGATCCTCAAGGCGTTGATCGATAACCGCCTGGTGACGGCCTCCAACACCTTGGCGGTGGGTTGCTATTGCCCCTGGGCCGGCTGACGCACGCGCGCCGGGTTACCGACCACCACCGCACCCGCTGGCACATCGCGGGTGACCACGCTGCCCGCGCCGACCACCGCGTTGTCGCCCAGGGTCACCCCCGGCAGGATGATCGCCCCGCCACCAATCCACACATTGTTGCCAATCGTCACCGGCCGGCCGCTTTCCTGCCCGGTGCGCCGCAGCTCAGGGTCGAGTGGGTGGTCGGCGGTGTAGATCTGCACTGCCGGGCCAATCTGGCAATCGTCGCCGATGCGCACCGGCAGCACGTCGAGGATCACGCAGTTGAAGTTGATGAAGGTGTTGCGGCCAATGCTGATGTTGTAGCCATAGTCGCAATAGAACGGCGGGCGGATCACCGTGCCTTCGCCGGCCTGGCCGAAGTGCTCGGCGAGCAGGCCGTGACGTGCGTCGTTGAGCAGCTCGAAACTGCTGTTGTAGCGCTGCATCCAGTGCTTGTTGGCAATTTGCTCGGCCTGCAGCTCGGGGCAGCCGGCATGGTAGAGCTGGCCTGCGAGCATTTTCTGTTTTTCGCTGAGGGACATGGAAACTCCTTTCGAGGGCTATGCTCTGTGCGCGAATCCGTCGATGATCGGACCACAGTTTTCGCTCGAATGCACAAGGAGTCTCGATGAAGCGCAGCCTGACCCTGTTGGCCGTGGTAATCGCCGTGGCCGCTGGCGCCGGATACGGGTACGTGCACGGCAAGCTGCCGCAACGCGAGGGCGAAGTGGCGATCGCCGGCCTGCAGGCGCCGGTCAGCGTGCGCTATGACAGCCGCGGCGTTGCGCACCTGCAGGCACAGAACGAACAGGACCTGTACCGCGCCCTCGGCTACGTGCA
Source organism: Pseudomonas sp. B21-031 (assembly GCF_024748985.1). Lineage (NCBI taxonomy): Bacteria > Pseudomonadati > Pseudomonadota > Gammaproteobacteria > Pseudomonadales > Pseudomonadaceae > Pseudomonas > Pseudomonas sp. B21-031. The sequence goes on from NZ_CP087181.1 coordinate 5,721,834, forward strand.
CGCCCAGGACCGGTTGTTCCAGATGGAGATCATGCGCCGCCTGGCGCGCGGTGAGTTGGCCGAAGTGCTGGGCGAAAAACTCGTGCCCACCGACACCCTGTTTCGCAGCTTGCGTATCCGCGACCAAGCGACGCTGATGGTGCAGCGGCAGGACCGCCAATCACCCGCCTGGCAGGCCCTGCAAGCCTACCTGGAGGGCATCAACAGCTGGCAGGCCAGCCACCCCAAGCCGATCGAGTTCGACCTGCTGGGCATCACCCCTCGCCCGTTCACCGCCGAAGACACCCTGAGCATCGCCGGTTACCTGGCCTACAGCTTCGCCGCCGCGTTCCGCACCGAGCCCGCGCTCACCTATATTCGCGACCAGCTCGGCCCGCAGTACCTGAGCATCTTCGACCTCGGCTGGCAACCCGAAGGCGCCCTGGCCGCGCCGTTGGCGGCCGCCGACTGGCGCAGCCTGGAGGCACTTGCCCGGCTCAGCCGCGACGCTCTAAGCGACGCGGGTATCCCGCAATTCGAAGGCAGCAACGCCTGGGCCGTCGCCGGCAACCGCACCCGCAGCGGCAAGCCGCTACTGGCCGGTGACCCACACATCAGCTTCGCGGTACCGGCGGTGTGGTACGAGGCCGAATTGTCGGCCCCTGGGTTCAACCTGTATGGCTACTTCCAGGCACTGAACCCCTTCGCGCTGCTCGGCCACAACCGCGACTTCGGCTGGAGCCTGACGATGTTCCAGAACGATGACGTCGACCTGATCGCCGAACGGACCAACCCCGAAAACACCGACCAGGTGATGATCGACGGTACCTGGCAAACCTTGGAAAAAACCGAGCAAACCCTCGCCGTCAAAGGCGAGGCGCCCGTCACCCTCAGCCTGCGCCGCTCGCCCCACGGCCCGATCGTCAACGAGGTATTGGGCGCTACCGCCGGGACCACGCCAGTGGCCATGTGGTGGGCGTTTCTGGAAACCGAAAACCCGATCCTCGACGGGTTCTACCAGCTCAACCGCGCCGACACCCTGGGCAAGATGCGCGAGGCGGCCGCCAAGGTTCAGGCGCCTGGGCTGAACTTTGTCTGGGCCAATGCCCGTGGTGATATCGGCTGGTGGGCTGCGGCACAACTGCCGATCCGCCCGGCGGGGGTCAACCCGACATTCATCCTCGATGGCGCCAGCCCGCAGGCAGACAAGCTCGGTTTCTACCCCTTCAGCGCCAACCCGCAGCAAGAAAACCCCGCACGCGGCTACATCGTGTCGGCCAACTACCAGCCGCCCTCGGCCGTGCCCGTGCCGGGTTACTACAACCTGCCGGACCGTGGCCGCCAGCTCGACCGCCATCTGGCCAACCCTGACGTGAAGTGGGATACCCAGAACAGCCAGGCCCTGCAGCTGGACACCGCCAGCGACCATGGCCCACGCACCCTTGCACCGCTGCTGGCGACGCTGCGCACAGTGGCCGAGGGGGACGAGGAGAAGGAGCTGGTCGAGCAACTGGCCGCCTGGAGCGGTGACTACCCCCTGGACTCGATCAGCGCCACGCTGTTCAACCAGTTCCTGTATGAACTGGCGTTCGCGGCCCTGCATGACGAACTGGGCGACACCTGGTTCCCGGTGCTGATCAGCACCCGCGCCATCGATGCCGCGTTGCCTCGTTTGGCCGCCGATGCCGAGTCGCCCTGGTGGAGCACGCGGGGAGCAAACGAACGCACCGACCGCACTGCGATCGTGCGCATCGCCTGGCAAAAAAGCGTGAAGCACCTGCGAGACACCCTGGGCAGCGACCCGGCCAGTTGGCAATGGGGCAAAGCCCATACCCTGACCCATAACCATCCGCTTGGCGTGAAGAAGCCGCTGAACCTGCTGTTCAACGTCGGCCCGTTCGCGGCGCCTGGCACGCATGAGGTGCCCAACAACCTGTCGGCGAAAATCGGACCGGCACCTTGGCCGGTGACGTATGGGCCTTCGACACGCAGGCTGATCGACTTTGCCGATGCCGGGCAGGCCTTGACCAGTAACCCGGTCGGGCAAAGCGGGGTGCCGTTTGATAAGCACTATTCGGATCAGGCTGCGGGGTACATCGAAGGGCAGTACCAACGGGCGCAGATGGGGGTGATTCCAGCGCAGAGTACGCTCAGGCTGATTCCTGAAGAGTAGGAGCAGCCTTGCGCTGCGAAGAGGCCGGGGAAAGCACTGTGAATTTCGGTGCTGTCACGGGCCTCTTCGCAGCACAAGGCTGCTCCTACCGGGCGCGGGGTTTGCCCAGAGTGGGCCGCAAAGCGTCCTGGTTGCACGATCAACCCTGCCACGTTGTACGGACTAACGCGGCCGCTCCTACAAAGGATTGCATCACGCGCACCAACAAAAACGCCGACGCAATGGCGTCGGCGTTTTCAGGCGCGGGGCTACGAACGGATCAGAACGCCGGCAGCACGGCACCGCTGTATTTCTTGGCGATGAACGCTTTCACTTCCGGGCTGGTCAGGGCTTTGGCCAGTTTCTGGATAGCGTCGCTGTCCTTGTTGTCCGGGCGGGCAACCAGGAAGTTGACGTACGGCGAGTCGGCGCCTTCGATCACCAGCGCGTCCTTGGCCGGGTTCAGGCCAGCTTCCAAGGCGTAGTTGGTGTTGATCATGTCCAGGTCAACCTGATCCAGCACACGCGGCAGCATGGCCGATTCCAGCTCGCGGAACTTCAGTTTCTTCGGGTTCTCGGCGATGTCTTTCGGGGTGGCCAGGGCGTTTTTCGGGTCTTTCAGGGTAATCAGGCCAGCCTTCTGCAACAGCAGCAGGGCGCGGCCGCTGTTGCTGCCTTCGTTAGGGATAGCAACGGTGGCGCCTTCTTTGAGCTCGCTCAGGTTCTTGACCTTCTTCGAGTAGCCACCGAACGGTTCGACGTGTACACCGACCACGGTTTCCAGGTGGGTGCCCTTGCCTTCGTTGAAGTTTTGCAGGTACGGCAGGGTCTGGAAGTAGTTGGCGTCCAGGCGTTTCTGGTCAACCTGCACGTTCGGCTGCACGTAGTCGGTGAAGACCTTGATCTGCAGGTCCACACCTTCTTTGGCGAGGGTCGGTTTGATCAGCTCGAGGATCTCGGCATGCGGCACCGGGGTGGCGGCAACCACCAGTTTCTCGGCGGCGTTGGCCAGGCCGGCGAACGACAGGGCAGCGGCCAGGGCGGTGGTCAGCAGGGTCTTCTTCATGGTGGTCCTTATTCTGAATCTGGGCCATCGGCGATGGCGAAGTCGTGTGCCCTGCCCCGTGTCGGGTGAGCGTGAAGCGGACAATACCGAGATTTCTTATGCCGCAACAATATCTTTTAATTAGCTGCTTATTCCAAAAACAAACTGCCATCACCGCCTTTGCTTATGAGCGCTGTCTAGCGCGCAGGGTTGGCCAGGTCGAGGTCTTCCGGCTGGATCTCTTCGCTGTCATTGACCAGCAAGGCGAAGTGAATGACGTTCTCCAGCTCGCGGGTGTTGCCGGGCCAGGCATGGGCTTCCAGCACCTGCTGGGCGGCGTCGCTGATCAGCGGCACCGAGCGCTGCAGGCGGGCGGTGTAGATACCCACGAAGTACTCGGCCAGCGGCAGGATATCGCCACGTCGCTCGCGCAACGGCGGCAGCTCCAGCGCCCCCTCACGCAGGTATTGGTACAAGCGCTCATTGAACCTGCCGGCCTTCACCACCCGCGCCAGGTCGATGCTGGTCGCCGCTACCAGGCGCACATCCACAGGCTGGGGCTGCTGCGCGCCGACGCGCGTCACTTCACGGTTTTCCAGCGCGGCCAGCAGCTTGCCCTGAATCTCCAGCGGCAAGTCGGCAATCTCGTCCAAGTACAGCGTGCCGCCGTTGGCCGAGCCGAACCAGCCGGCGCGGCTGCTGGCGGTGCCGCCGTGGGTACCGGCGCTGTAGCCGAACAACTCGGCGTCGGCGTAGGTCGGGCTGATGGCCGCGCAGTTGACCGAGACGAACAGCCCGGCGCGGTCACTGGCGCGGTGAATCTGCCGTGCCAGCAACTCCTTGCCGGTGCCGGTCTCGCCACGAATCAACACCGGCAAGGGCTGCGGCGCCAGGCGTTCGAGGTCTTCGCGCAGCTGTTGCGAGCGCGGGTCGATGAACACCAGGGCCTTGGCACGAATGCTCAGTGGGCTCTTGTCCAACTCGGGAAAGGTCAGCAGCGGCTGGCCAAACGGGTTTTGAAAAGTCATGAAAAACTCCCGCCCCAGGCCTTCGGTGGCCGGGCGTCAGGCAAACGGTAATCAGTAGGCGATCAGGCGCGGCGCAGTGCGCGTTGCTCCACCCGGCTCTGCAAGCGGTACAGGTAGGCGAAGCCTTGTTCCCAACGCTCGTGGCCGGACTTGACGTTGATGTGCCCGGCGTTGGTCAGCAAGCCCGCTTCGGCCCCCCAGGCCTGGGCCAGGTGCAGCGCGCGCGGCACGCTTACCGCCGGGTCGTTGTCGGAGCTGACCACCTGGCTTGGGAACGGCAACGCCTGCATCGGAATCGGCGCGAAGTTGCGCAATGCTGGCGCGCAGGTCGGCCGCTCGACATCCGCCGGCGCCACCAGCAATGCGCCACGTACCTGACGCAGCAACGCCGGGCTGGCCTCGGCGGCCCAGTGAGCGACCGTGACGCAGCCCAGGCTGTGTGCGATGAGAATCACCGGCGAGCGTTCGGCGGCAATCGCCTGCTCCAGCGCCTGCACCCAATCGCGCCGCTGCGGGGTCAGCCAGTCGTGCTGCTCGACCCGGGCGCTGTTGGGCAGGGTGCGCTGCCAGTGACTCTGCCAATGGTTGTCTGGCAATCCTTGCCAGCCCGGCACAATCAGGTAACGAATCGACTCATTGCGCATGGGGACGCCTCCAGTAAGTTTGCGTGCTTGGAGACCAGTATAGGGAGGGAGTTATATTCGTAAAGGAATAAGAAGCTATTTGTTAATAACTTAAATGAATTTGTGCTGGGGGGGCGAAGCGATTGTTGCGAGGATGGGGGATGGCCACAGGGGGCCTGGCTTGGGGGGGCGGTGGGGCGCAGATCGAGCGCCGCCCGCGCGGCGCTTCGCAGCACAAGGCTGCTCCTACATCTGTTTCGGGCCAGTGAGGCCTGTGCCATTTTGCGCGCGACCGCCTTGTTGGTCCGACTCGATATCGTGTCAGCCACCGAAGGGCCGCGCGCCCATGCCTCAGGAATAATTGGCCCGAAACAGATGTAGGAGCAGCCTTGTGCTGCGAAGCGCCGCGCGGGCGGCGCTCGATCTACCAGGCGCTAAACATTCACCGGCGAACACCTTGTAGCCCATCACCTATCCATCAGGCCCAAAAAAAAGGGCCAACCCCTGCCAAGAGATGTGGCCCATAAGCGCTCAAAGAGCGTCACTTGCCTGAAGAGGATTGCCAAAATCAGCGCGCGGTTATCACCGCCAGTTTGCTGATCCCCGCACGTTCAATCGCCGCCATGGCCCGCGCCACTTCGCCGTAGTTCACGCCATCATCGGCCTGCAACTGCACACGGACTTCCGCATCCTTAGCCTTGGCCGCCTTGAGGTTGGTCTCCAGCAGGTCCGGCTGGATCTCGTCCTTGTTGATGAACAACTTGCCAGCCCCGTCGATGCTCACCACCAGCGGGTCTTTCTGCTCCACCGGTGCCACTGCCTCGGTCTTGGGCAGGTTGATGGGGATGGCGTTGGTCAGCAGCGGCGCAGTGACGATGAACACCACCAGCAGCACCAGCATGACGTCCACCAACGGCGTGACGTTGATTTCGCTGAGGACTTCGTCGCTGTCCTGGGTCGAAAAGGCCATATCAGGACGCCTCCTTCACCGGCTGGGTGAAACCGGCCTGGGCTTTGTGCACGGCAGGGTGCACCAGTACCCGGAAGGCACTCTTCTGCGCCAGGCTGTAGAAGTCATGGGCGAAGTCGTCCAGGTCCGCTGCGGTCAGCTTGAGGCGGCGCAGGAAGTAGTTGTAAACCAGCACCGCTGGCACCGCGACAGCGATACCCACCCCCGTGGCCACCAGTGCCGCGCCGATCGGCCCGGCCACGGTCTCAAGGCTGGCGGAACCTGCCGCACTGATGCCCTTGAGCGCTTCCATGATGCCCCACACGGTGCCAAACAAGCCGATGAAGGGCGAGGTACTGCCGATACTGGCGACCACCGCCAGGCCGGTTTCCAGCGAACGGCGCTCGCGGACGATCTGCTGGCGCAGGGCACGTTCGAGGCGGTCCTGGTGGTTGATGGCGTGGCTCAGGTCGTTGGCCTGGGTGGTATCGCCGACGGCAATAGCGGCATAACCGGACTGCGCAACGCGGGCGGCTGGGCCAGGCAGCTCATGGCTGATTTCGGCAGCCGAGTCCAGGCTGGAGGCTGCCCAGAATTGCTGGTGGAAGCGTTTGTCCTGGTTCTTCAGCCGCACAAACTGCACGACCTTGACCAGGGCCAGGCCCCAGGTGACGACAGAGAAACCAACCAGCAGCCAGATGACTGCGCTTTCAACGGATTCGAGGGGGGATGCCAACAGGCTCATGATGATGTCTTCCTATGTTCTGCTGATTCTGTGAAATGCGTTAGCGAAGCTTGAAGTCGATTGGCACGCTGACCCAGCCGGTCTGAGCCACGTCGCCCTGCTTGGCGGGGACGAAGCTCCAGCGCTTGACCGCGGCCAGCGCAGCGGCGTCCAAGGCATCGCGGCCACTGCTCTTCTGGACCTGGATCTGCCCCGGCTTGCCACTGGGCAAGACCTCGACGCGCAACAGCACGGTGCCTTCCCAGCCGCGGCGCTGGGCCATCTGCGGGTACTCCGGCGCCGGGTTTTTGAGGTACGCGGCGTTGGCTGAAGCCGGTGTCACCGGCGCCGGCGCGGGTGGCGCAGGGGCTGGCGGTGCCGGGGCTGCAACAGGTGCCGGTGGCGGTGCCTCGACCGGTTTCGGCTGCGGCTTGGGCGCCTGCTTGACCACAGGTTTAGGGATCGGTTTTGGCTTCGGTTTGGGCTTCGCGGCCAGCTCGTCGACTACCGGTGGCGGCGGCGGTGGCTCGACCACCGGCGGCGCGGGTGCCGGGGGTGGCGGCTCGACCACGGGCGGCGCAGGGGCGGCGAACTCGATGGTCATGGGTGGCACCTGCGGCGGCACCACGGGCAGCTCAGGCGTCGGTGCCTGGCTGACCCAGTAGGCGGCGGCGCCGTGCAGCGCCAGTACCAGCAACGCCAACGCCAGCTTGTCGCGGCGCTTGAGGCCGCTGGCAGGCGTGCGTTGCAGGCGCTGCTGGCCAAGCGGAAGACGAAGCGTGCGTCCGAGCTCGACCAGGTCGCCCGGTGCCGGGCGCCATGGCTGGTCGTAGGCTCTGACGGCCGTCTGGACATTACCCATTGATCAAACTCCTGGGGTCTCGATTCAGGTGTGTGGCTGAATCATCGGGGCCAGAGGCTTATCTCTTAAAGTAATGTTTAAAATTATAGTTAGAACTTAATTGAATATTGTTTTTGAGCTGTCGTGTGAAAGCCACGGATTTCGCGGGCTGTGGGCAGGAGGGCAATTAGCGATGCTTTGTAGGCATGCAAAATATTCGCGTAAGGCATGAGATTGCTGCGAGGGCTGCGCCCTCGATTCGCAGCACAAGGCTGCTCCTACAGGGAATCGCGGTGCAGCATTGTGCTGCGAAGGGGTGCCAAGCAGCCCCAGCAATCCACCCGGCAATAAAAACCCGGGACAGAGCCCGGGTTCCATACGCTGGGGTAGCTTAGATATCCGCCACCTTCTGCCACACCTTCGGCCTGAAGAACAGCGTCTCACCGCGCGCCAGGCCGGTCAGGCTGTCATGGTCCTTGACCACTTCGGCCTCGATCAGCTCGCTCTGCCCTTCCACCTTCAAGGTCACCCGGGTGGTCGCGCCCAGCGGGCGGATATCGCGCACCTCGGCGGCATGGTGGCCTTCGGTTTCATGGCGCGACAGTGACACTTCGTGCGGGCGGAACAGCACGTGGTGGCCTTCGCTCAAGGCCAGGCGGTTGGAGTCGCCGAGGAAGTGGTAGACAAAGTCGTTGGCCGGCTGCTCGTACACTTCACCCGGCGAGCCGATCTGCTCGATCACACCCTTGTTCATCACCACGATGCGGTCTGCGACTTCCATGGCCTCTTCCTGGTCATGGGTGACGAACACCGACGTCAGGTTGATATCTTCGTGCAGGCGCGCCAGCCAGCGGCGCAGCTCTTTACGCACCTTGGCATCCAGGGCACCGAACGGCTCGTCGAGCAACAGCACCTTGGGCTCTACCGCCAAGGCGCGGGCCAGGGCGATACGCTGGCGCTGGCCACCGGAAAGCTGCTCGGGGTAGCGGTCGGAGAGCCAGTCGAGCTGGACCATGTTCAGCAGCTCATGCACCTTTTCGGCAATTTTGCTTTCGCTCGGGCGCTCGCCCTTGGGCTTCATGCGCAGGCCGAAGGCGACGTTGTCGAACACGCTCATGTGGCGGAACAACGCGTAGTGCTGGAACACGAAGCCGACGTTGCGATCACGCACGTCGTGGCCAGACACATCCTCGCCGTGGAACACGATGCTGCCATCATCCGGCGTTTCCAGGCCGGCAATGATGCGCAGCAGGGTGGTCTTGCCGCAGCCGGACGGGCCGAGCAAGGCCACCAGCTCACCGCTGTGGATATCCAGGTTGATGTTGTCCAGGGCCTGGAAGCTGTTGAAGCGCTTGCTGACGTTACGAACTTCGATCGACATGAATTATTCCTCCGCAGCGCTATGGCGCAGGCGGTTAATACGGTTCTCGCTCCACTGCTTGAGCAGCAGGATGAAGAGCGCCAGGATCAGCAACAGGCTGGCCACGCTGAAGGCCGCGACGTGGTTGTACTCGTTGTAGAGGATCTCCACGTGCAGCGGCAAGGTGTTGGTGACGCCGCGGATATGGCCGGACACCACCGACACCGCGCCGAACTCACCCATCGCCCGCGCCGTACACAGCACCACGCCGTAGATCAGGCCCCATTTGATGTTGGGCAGGGTCACATGCCAGAACATCTGCCAGCCATTGGCGCCCAGCAGGCGCGCGGCCTCTTCTTCCTGGGTGCCCTGCTCTTGCATCAGCGGGATCAGTTCACGGGCAACGAATGGCACGGTGACGAAGATCGTCGCCAGGACGATGCCCGGCAGCGCGAACACAATCTGGATGTCATGGTCCTGCAGCCAGGGGCCGAACAGGCCCTGCGCGCCGAACATCAGCACGTAGACCAGGCCCGCGATCACCGGCGAGACCGAGAACGGCAGGTCGATCAGGGTCACCAGCACGCTCTTGCCACGGAAGGTGTACTTGCTCACGCACCACGCCGCGCTGACGCCAAACACCAGGTTCAGCGGCACCGAGATGGCCACGGCAAACAGGGTGAGCTTGAGCGCCGACAAGGCGTCGGGCTCGAAGATCGCCTCGAAGAAAGTGCCGAAACCGTTTTTCAGCGCCTGCGATACCACGATCACCAGCGGCAGCAGCAAGAACAGCGCGAACACCAGCCAGCCAAGGCCGATCAGGATGCGCCGCGAGGTGGCGCTGCCGCGGCGGGCGGCATTGGCGGCGGCGGTAGCGCTCAGGGATGAACTAGACATAGCCGGCCTCCTTCAAGGGGTTTCGATGCGGCGCTGCAGCAGGTTGATCAGCAGCAGCAGGATGAAGGAAACCACCAGCATCAACACGCCGATGGCAGTCGCGCCGGTGTAGTCGTATTGGTCGAGCTTGACCATGATCAGCAGCGGCAGGATCTCGGTCTTCATCGGCATGTTGCCGGCAATGAAGATCACCGAACCATACTCACCCACCCCACGGGCGAAGGCCAGGGCAAAGCCGGTCAGCCAGGCAGGCAGCAGTGCCGGGGCCAGGATGTGGCGGAACACCTGCAGCGGTTTTGCGCCCAGGCAGGCGGCGGCTTCTTCGACTTCACGCGGGATGTCGGCCAACACTGGCTGCACTGTGCGCACCACGAACGGCAGGGTCACGAAGGTCAGCGCCAAGGTGATGCCAAGCGGTGTGTAGGCGATCTTGAAGCCCAGGTCGGTAGCGAACTGGCCAACCCAGCCCGCCGGGGCGTACAGGGCTGTCAAGGCGATACCGGCCACGGCGGTAGGCAGGGCGAACGGCAGGTCGATCATCGCGTCGATGATCTTGCGCCCGGGGAAGGTGTAGCGCACCAGTACCCAGGCCAGCAGCGTACCGATCACACCGTTGATGATGGCGGCGAACAGGGCGGTGCCGAAACTCAGCTTGAGCGCGGCGATGACCCGCGGCGCGCTGATGATGTTCCAGAACTGCTCCCAGGTCAGCTGCGAGGCATGGATGAACATGGCCGCCAGCGGAATCAGCACAATCAGGCTGAGGTACACCAAGGTGTAACCCAGCGTCAGCCCGAAGCCGGGTATGACGGGGGAAATGCGACGTGACATAAATATCCCTGGTTGAACGCACGAAGCCCGGAATTAATCCCGGGCCAGTGCAAGACTCTGAACCCCGGGGCTGCTTTGCTGCCCATCGCAGGCAAGCCAGCTCCCACAGGATTACCACAGGCCTGAGAGCTGCGCGATTCCTGTAGGAGCTGGCTTGCCTGCGATGGGCCGCAATGCGGCCCCGCTTTTCCTCGGCCGTTACTGTGCCTGATAGATCTGGTCGAACACACCGCCATCATTGAAGAATTTGGGTTGTGCAGTCTTCCAGCCACCGAAGTCCTTGTCGATGGTGACCAGGTCCAGTTTCGGGAATTGCTTGCCGAATTCGGCAGCGACCTTCTCGTCACGTGGGCGGTAGAAGTTCTCGGCGGCGATCTTCTGGCCAGCCGGGCTGTACAGGTGCTTGAGGTATTCGGTGGCAATCGCGGTATTGCCCTTCTTCTCGGCGTTCTTGTCGACCACGGCCACCGGTGGCTCGGCCAGGATCGACAGCGACGGCACGACGATTTCGAACTTGTCTGCGCCACCGTCTTCCTTCAGCGCCAGGAAGGCTTCGTTTTCCCAGGCCAGCAGGACGTCGCCCTGGCCGTTGTTGACGAAGGTGATGGTCGAGCCACGGGCGCCGGTATCGAGCACCGGCACGTGCTTGAACAGCTCCTGCACGTAAGCCTTGGCCTTGTCTTCGCTACCGCCGGTCTTCAGGCCATAGGCCCAGGCGGCGAGGAAGTTCCAGCGGGCGCCGCCAGAGGTTTTCGGGTTCGGGGTGATGACCGAGACGTCTTTCTTGATCAGGTCGCCCCAGTCCTTGATACCTTTCGGGTTGCCCTTGCGCACCAGGAACACGATGGTCGAGGTGTACGGGGTGCTGGCGTCCGGCAGGCGGGTCTGCCAGTTGTCCGGCAGGGTCTTGCCGAGCTTGGCGATTTCGTCAATGTCGCCGGCCAGGGCCAGGGTCACCACGTCGGCGCGCAGGCCATCGATTACAGCGCGGCCCTGTTTGCCCGAGCCACCGTGGGATTGCTGGATCTTCACCTTGTCGTCCGGGTGGGACTGCTGCCAGTGCTTGATGAATTCGGCGTTGTACTGTTGGTACAACTCACGGGTCGGGTCATAGGACACGTTCAGCAGTTCGTAGTCCTTGGCGATTGCGGAACCGGCAAAAACAGCACTGGCCAGGGCGGCGAGCGCATAACGGCGGATGGACATGGTGAAGCTCCCGATTGGCATTTTTCTAGTTTTAAAGGTGTGGCGCGATCAGCCGGTCTTGTTGCCGGGCTGTTGCAGGCGGAACTTCTCCTTGCGCTCGATCTGGACGACCTGAGCGTTGTGCACGGTAATCTCCACCGCACCGAAACGCAGATCGCGCAGGGCGCTCTGGATCTCACGCAGAATGGTGGCTTCGTCCTGACCGTCGATGCTACGCAGAGATGCACTCATGCTCGTTCTCCTTGGAGTGAGGGTGCCGGGCAGAGGTTTGAAGGGGATTTGCGCCTGGCTTGAGGGCAATAGTAGTGAGGCGGGGATATTCTTAAAAATACTGTTTAAGAATGTTTATATAACCTTTTTTACAAGCCACACATTTCCCCTGTAGGAGCAGCCTTGTGCTGCGAAGCGGCCGGTACATTCACCCTCAAATACGGATGGCTGTACCGGCCGCTTCGCAGCACAAGGCTGCTCCTACAACGGCAGGTGTTGTCAGGATGATTGTTTTTCTGGCTCGCGGATTTTGTACCAGGCCACATACAGCGCCGGCAAAAACAGCAGCGTCAGCAAGGTGGCCACGATGATCCCGCCAATCATGGCGTAGGCCATCGGCCCCCAGAACACCTCACGGGCAATCGGGATCATGCCCAAGCTGGCCGCGGCCGCCGTCAGCAAGATCGGCCGCCGTCGGTGGTTGGTGGCCTCCACCACCGCATCCCACGGTGACAACCCCTGCGCCTCAAACTCATCGATCTGGGTCACCAGGATCACCGAGTTACGAATGATGATACCGGCCAGGGCCAGAATCCCGAGAATGGCCACAAAGCCCATCGGCGTACCCGTAGGCACCAATGCCAGCACCACCCCGATCAAGCCCAACGGCGCCACGCTGACCACCAGGAACAGCTTCTGCACGCTGTGCAGCTGGATCATCAGGAAGGTCGCCATGAGGAACAGCATCAACGGAATGACCTTGCGGATCGGCCCTTGTGCCTTGGCGCTCTCCTCCACCGTACCGCCGGTCGCCACCTCGAAGCCGACCGGTAGTTTGCTGGCGAACTCATCGATCTTGGGCTTGAGCTGGGCCACCAGGTCGGTGGGCTGGATGTCACCATTGACCGACGCCTTGATGGTAATGGTCGGCTTGCGATCACGCCGCCAGACCAACGGCTGTTCCAGCTCGTAACGCACCGTGGCGAAGGCCAGCAGCGGAATCGAGGTGCCATTAGGGGTGAGGATCTGCAGGTTCTGCAAGGTATCGGGCGAGCCACGCTCGCTGTCTTCGGCGCGGGCGACCACGTTGACCAGGTAGATGTTGTCGTTGACCTGGGTAATCGGCACGCCGGTGACGATGCTGTTCATCACGTTGGCCACGTCTTCGGACGACAGCCCCAGCTGACGCGCTTTGTCTTGGGCAATCTCGATGCGCAGCACTTTACCCGGCTCGTTCCAGTCGTAGATCATCTCGCCGATGTGCTCGTTGGCATCGAGCAAGGTGGCGAGCTCGATGGCGTGCTTGCGCACCTGGTCGATGTCCTGGCCGCTGACCCGGTACTGGATCGGCCGGCCCACCGGCGGGCCCATCTCCAGCGATTGCACGTTGGTGCCGATGCCGACGAACTCTTCGCGCAGCAGTTTCTGCAGGCGATCCATCATGCCCTGGCGCTCTTCGAAGCCTTTGCTGACGATCACCAACTGCGCGTAGTAGGGGTTCTGCAATTGTTGGTCGAGGGGCAGGTAGAAGCGAATCGCGCCCTGGCCAATGTAGGTGCTCCAGCGCACCAGGTCCGGGTCGTCCTTGATCCTGGCCTCCAGCCGGTCGACGACTTTACGGGTCTCTTCGATCGAGGCGTTTTGCGGCAGGTTGAGGTCGACCAGGATTTCGGGCCGGTCGGATGATGGGAAAAACTGGTTCTGCACGAAGCGCTCGCAGAATATCGCCAGCGCGAACAGCAGCACGGTGCCAATGATGGTCAGCCAGCGGTTGCGCATGCACCACAGCAGGCCGCCCTCGAATGCCCGGCCCACGCGCCCGGGTTCGGCCTCGTGGGCTTTGACCTTGCTGCTGAGGATATGCACGCCCAGCACCGGGGCGAAGAACACCGCCACCACCCACGACACGATCAGCGCCACGGCGATCACCGCGAACAGTGTGTAGGTGTACTCACCTGCCGAACTGGCGTTGAGCCCGATCGGCACGAAGCCGGCCACCGTCACCAGGGTACCGGTCAGCATCGGGAATGCCGTCGAGGTGTAGGCAAAGGTCGCGGCCTGCTCTTTGCTCTCGCCCATTTCCAGGCGTGTGACCATCACCTCCACGGTGATCATCGCATCGTCCACCAGCAGGCCCAGGGCGATGATCAAGGCGCCCAGCGAGATCCGTTGCATGGTGATGCCGCTGTACTCCATGAACACGAAGACCATGGCCAGCACCAGCGGGATCGAGCAGGCCACCACCAGCCCGGCACGCACGCCGAGGCTGACGAAGCTCACCGCCAGCACGATCACCACGGCCTCGAAGAGTGCGCTGGTAAAGCCACCCACCGCCTGTTTGACCACCACGGCCTGGTCGGACACGGTGTGCACCCCCACCCCCACCGGCAAGTCGGTGATCACACTGTCCATCTTCTTCTTCAGCGCGGCGCCGAACACCTGGATGTTACCGCCCGCCTTCATGCCGATGGCCAGGCCAAGGGCGGTCTGGCCGTTATAGCGGAACATCGGTGACGGCGGGTCGACGTAGCCGCGCTCGATATCGGCAATGTCGGCGAGGCGGAAGAAGCGGTCATTGATCCTCAGGTTGACCGTTTCCAGGTCCTTTTCAGAGGCGAACTGGCCGGTGGTCCGTACCGAAATACGTTCGGGGCCGGCTTCGATTACCCCTGCCGGGGTCACCGCGTTCTGCGATTGCAGCGCCTGCATGACCTGGCGCTGGTCGATACCCAGGGCCGCCAGTTTGCGGGTGGAGAAGTTCAGGTACAGCACTTCGTCCTGGGTGCCGATTAGCTCGATCTTGCCGATATTGGGCACTTCGCGCACTTCGGCACGGGCCTGCTCCACGTAGTCCCGCAGTTGCCGCAAGGTCAGGCCGTCGGAGGTGAAGGCATAGATCGAACCGAACACATCACCGAATTCGTCGTTGAACGCCGGGCCCTGGATGCCCTCGGGGAACTGGCCGCGGATGTCCTGGATCTTCTTGCGCACCTGGTACCAGATGTCCGGGATGTCCTTGGCCTTGGTGGTGTCGCGCAGGTACACGTAAACCGTTGACTCGCCCGGGCGGGTGTAGCTTTTGGTGTAGTCGAGCGAGTCCAGTTCTTCGAGCTTCTTCTCGATGCGGTCGGTGACTTGGTACAGGGTCTCGTCCTGGGTCGCACCGGGCCAGCGGGTCTGGATGACCATGGTCTTGATGGTGAACGACGGGTCTTCCTCACGGCCCAGGTTGAAGTAGGAAAAAATCCCCATCAGCAAGCCGACGAACATCAGGTACCAGACGAACGATTGATGCTTGAGTGCCCATTCGGACAGGTTGAAGCTTCCTTTCATTGCGCATCCTCGTCGAAGGTGACCTTCTGGCCAGGCTTGAGGCTGTTGACGCCGGCGGTCACCACGCGCTCGCCTGGCTGCACGCCAGAGGCGATGACGATGTGTTCGCGGGTGCGGTCGATCAAGGCGACATCCCGGGTCGCCACGGTTTTCTGCTGCGTGTCGATCACCCACACCTGGGTCTTGCCGTCACGCTCGAGCAAGGCGCTCAGGGGCAGTTCACTGCGCGGCGTGACCGCAGAACTCAGGCTCACGCTGATCGCGGTGCCAAGGTGGAAGGCGGCCGGCGTGCTGGCCAGGGTCAGGCGCGCACGTCGGGTGCGCGTGGTGGCGTCGGCTTGCGGCTCCAGCTCGCGCAACGAGGCCGTGGTGTTGATGCTGGGGTCGAGCTGCGAGGCCACGGTGAAGGTGAGGCCCTTGTCGAGTTGCTCGCCCACGCCGATCGGCAGGTCGATCACGGCTTCCTTGACGTCTGGCCGGGCCAGGGTCACGACAGCCTGGCCCGCCGTTACCGTTTGCCCAGCTTCGGCCTGCCAGGCAGTGATCACTGCCGCGTGGTCCGTGCGCAGGGTGCTGTAATCAAGCTGGTCACGCGCCTGGCTGACCGCAGAGCGTGCCTGCTCCAGCGCCGCACCGGTGGTTTTCAGGTTGGTCTGGGCAATGTCCAGCTGGGCCTGGGCACCGACACCGCGGTCGTACAGCTGCTGCTGACGGCGCGCGTCGGCCTGGGCGTTTATCCACTGCGCCTGGACCTTGGCCAGGTCGCCTTCAGCGGCGCGCAACTGGTTCTGCTGATCGGTGGGGTCGAGGGTAGCCAGTGTGTCTCCAGGCTTCACCTGCGCCCCCACATCAAGCCAACGCCGGGCAATACGCCCGGACACGCGAAAGCCCAAGGTGCTCTCGAAGCGCGCCTGAATGCTGCCGGCAAAGCGCCCGAGTTGCGCTTGCACCTGCGGTTCGACCTTCACCGAAAGCACCGGCCGAACGGGCTCGACCGCTTCTTCCTCAGAGCTGCAAGCAACCAGCAACAGCCCGACCGGGAGCAATAACAGCAAGCGCTTCATGGCGCATCCCCCGCAGCCTTTTCATCGATTTTTTCCACCTGCATGCCGGGGTGCAGCAATTGCCCGCCATTGACCACCACGGTCTCGCCGCCTTTGAGGCCGTTGGCGACCACGACCTTGCCGGTGAGGTAGCGCGCCACTTCAACCTTGCGCAGTTCCACCTTGTCGCCCTCGCCCACCACCCAGACGGCGGGCTCATGCAGGGCCTTGGTCAAAGCCGACCAGGGCAGCTCGATGCTGGAGCGCCCCTGGGTATTGGCAGTGGCCGTCACCGGTGAGCCCAGCTGCATGCCGGGCGGCACGTTGCGCAGGCCGACCTTGACCTGCACCGTGCCACTTTGGGCTGAAACGGTTGGCGTCACTTCGCGAACGAAGCCTTGCGCCTGGACGTTGGGGTCATCGAGCAGCTTCACGATCACCCCCTCATCGCTTGGCGGTGCCACCAGCAACGATTCATACACGTTGAACACTGCATCACGGTCGCCATCGCGGGCGAAGCCGAAGATCGGCATGGTCGCCTGCACCACTTGGCCGACCTCGGCCTGGCGCTCGGTGATCACGCCGGCGGCTTCGGACACCAGCGCGGTGTAGCTCAGCTGTTCATTGGCATTGGCCAACTGCGCCTGGGCGGCCTTGAGCGCGCTCTGGTTGCTACGCAACGCGGCTTCGGCGGAGTCGTACTCGCTCTGGCTGGTATAGCCTTTAGGCAGCAGCTTTTGCTGACGCACGAAAGCCGCGGCCGTCTGCGTCACGCGCGCTTGGGCGGCGAACACCTCGGCCTTGGCCGAGTCGACGTTGTTCTGCAGGTCTTTCGGGTCCAGCCGTGCCAGTACCTGGTTGGCCTTGACGTGATCGCCCACATCGACGCTGCGCGAAATGATCTTGCCGCCCACGCGGAACGACAAGTCGGTTTGCACCCGCGCTTGTACGTCGCCGGTCAGGGTCACCCTGGCAGCGAAATCGGTAGGCTGGACCTGTTGCACACCGACCCGAGGCAGCGTCTCGGGGGTTTCTTCCTTGCTACAGCCGGTGAGCATGTACAGCACACTCAGGCCTGCCAGCACCAGTGGACGCGTCACCCTCATGCAGGCTCCTAGCTTGCGCACAAATGATTTGTGAGATGCGACTGTCAGCGTAGTCCAGGGTTCAGCAAACATCACTGATGGAGATCACTCGAGTATTTTCGGCGCTGGTGCGGGCCTCTTCGCGGGTGAACCCGCTCCCACAGGGACTGTGCAAATGCTGAATCCTGCGTAGCACCTGTGGGAGCGGGTTCACCCGCGAAAGGGCCGGTACAGACAACCACAAGCCCCCTGCCATTTCCCGAAACCATCCAACGCACTTTTGCGGTTTCACATCCACTACCTTGGAGAGGTCACTCTTCAAGGAAGAAACCAATGCCTCGGGCTCAATCACACCTGCTTCGACGTGGTCGCTATTCAGAACTCGGCATGCTGTACCTGCTTACTACTGTTACCCATCAACGCAAGCCGCTGTTCAATGACTTCAAACATGCCCGATTAGTTATTCATCAACTGCGACAATCCGATCATGACCACGCCTGCCGGTCATTGGCCTGGGTACTGATGCCGGACCATCTGCATTGGCTGATCGAGTTGAAAGGCACGACGCTGGGTACATTGATGCGCAGATTCAAATCCAGATCCAGTCTGGTTTTGCATCAGGCGGGGGTTGAGCATGATCCGGTGTGGCAGCCTGGGTATCAGGACCGGGCATTGAGAAGGGAGGAGAGCATGGTGCATGTAGCCCGGTACATTGTTGCCAATCCGTTGAGGGCTGGATTGGTCAGAAGTGTCCGGGGCTATCCACACTGGGATGCAGTATGGCTTTGAATCGGTGCTGGGGTTTCGCGGGTAAACCCGCTCCCACAGGATGTGTGCAGTGTTCTAGAGCTGCACTTGCCTGTAGAAGCGGGCTTGCCCACGAGTAGGTGGGTCAGACCGACGCAGCGGCAGCCGTCGGGCGCTTGACCTGTGGCTGCGACACGTTCGCCGCGGCCCCTTCTTCGATGGCCTGCTGAATCGCCTTGCGACGGCGCTCTTCGGCCTGGCGGCTGAAGTACCAGACCATGAAGGTCACCAGCGACACCGACAGCAGGATCAGGCTGGCCACGGCGTTGATCTCTGGCTTCACGCCCAGGCGCACCGCCGAGAACACTTCCATCGGCAAGGTGGTCGAGCCCGGCCCGGACACGAAGCTGGCCAGCACCAGGTCATCCAGCGACAGGGCAAACGACATCATGCCGCCCGCCGCCAGCGATGGCGCGATCATTGGGATGGTGATCAGGAAGAACACCTTCCACGGCTTGGCACCCAGGTCCATCGCCGCTTCCTCGATCGACAGGTCCAGCTCACGCAAGCGCGCCGACACCACCACCGCCACGTACGCCGCACAGAACGTGGTGTGGGCGATCCAGATAGTGACGATGCCACGCTCTTGCGGCCAGCCGATCATCTGCGCCATGGCCACGAACAGCAGCAACAGCGACAGACCGGTGATCACTTCGGGCATCACCAGCGGCGCGGTGACCAGGCCGCCGAACAGCGTGCGGCCCTTGAAGCGGGTGACCCGGGTCAGCACGAAGGCCGCCAGGGTGCCCAGCGCCACCGCCGCCACCGCCGTGTAGCAGGCGATTTCCAGCGAGCGCATCACCGACCCCATCAGCTGGGTGTTGTCGAGCAGGCCGACATACCACTTGATCGACCAGCCCCCCCACACTGTCACCAGCTTCGAGGCGTTGAACGAGTAGATCACCAGGATCAGCATCGGCAGGTAGATGAACAGCAAGCCGAGCACCAGCATCAGCTTGGAGAAACTGAAGCGCTTCATGCCCTGCCCTCCATTTCTTTGGCCTGGCTGCGGTTGAACAGCAGGATCGGCACGATCAGGATCGCCAGCATCACTACCGCCAGTGCGGACGCTACCGGCCAGTCACGGTTGTTGAAGAACTCTTGCCACAGCACCTTGCCGATCATCAGGGTTTCCGGGCCGCCCAGCAGTTCTGGGATCACGAACTCGCCCACCACCGGGATGAACACCAGCATGCAGCCAGCGATGATGCCGTTTTTCGACAGCGGCACGGTGATCTTCCAGAAGCTGTTGAAGGTGCTCGAACCCAGGTCCGATGCGGCTTCCAACAGGCTCGGGTCGTGCTTCACCAAGTTCGCGTACAGCGGCAGGATCATGAACGGCAGGTACGAATAGACCACGCCGATGTACACCGCCAGGTTGGTGTTGAGAATCTGCAGTGGCTGGTCGATCAGCCCCAGCCACAGCAGGAAGCTGTTAAGCAGCCCGTTGTTGCTGAGGATGCCCATCCAGGCGTAGACGCGGATCAGGATCGCTGTCCAGGTCGGCATCATGATCAGCAGCAGCAGCACGGTCTGCGACTCTTTGCGGGCGTTGGCGATGGCATAGGCCATCGGGTAGCCAATCAGCAGGCACAGCAAGGTGCTGAAGAAAGCCATCTTCAACGAGCCCAGGTAGGCCGAGATGTACAGCTCGTCTTCGGTCAACAGGCCATAGTTGGCCAGGTTGAGCACCAACTGGATCTTGTCTTCGACGTAGCTGTAGATCTCGGTATACGGCGGGATCGCCACGTCGGCTTCGGCAAAGCTGATCTTCAACACGATGAAGAACGGCAGCATGAAGAACAGGAACAGCCAGATGAACGGCACGCCGATCACCAAGTGCCGCCCCTCCGGGGTCAAGCGCTGGAAGGCTCGCTTGAGCTTGCGCAGTTTCATGACCGCAGTACCACGCCGCTGTCGTCTTCCCACCACACGTACACTTCATCGCCCCAGGTCGGACGTGTGCCCTGGCGCTCGGCGTTGGCCACGAACGACTGGACGATCTTGCCGCTCGGCAGCTCGACGTAGAACACCGAGTGGCCGCCCAGGTAGGCGATGTCGTGCACCTTGCCGCGCGACCAGTTGTGCTCGCAGGTCGGTTGCTGGGTAGTGACCAGCATCTTCTCCGGGCGCAGCGCGTAGGTGATGTGCTTGTCTTCGACCGACGTGGTGATGCCGTGGCCGACGTAGATCTTGCGCTCCAGTTCAGGGCTGGCAATGATCGCGTGGCCTTCGGCGTCGTCGACCACTTCACCTTCAAACAGGTTGACGTTGCCGATGAACTCGCACACCAGGCGGCTGGTCGGGGTCTCGTAGATATCCACAGGCGAGCCGATCTGGGCGATCCAGCCCAGGTGCATGATGGCGATGCGCTGGGCCATGGTCATGGCCTCTTCCTGGTCGTGGGTCACCATCACGCAGGTGACGCCCACGCGCTCGATGATTTCCACCAGCTCAAGCTGCATCTGCGAACGCAGTTTCTTGTCCAGGGCGCCCATCGGCTCATCGAGCAACAGCAGTTTCGGGCGTTTGGCCAGCGAGCGCGCCAGGGCCACACGCTGGCGCTGGCCACCCGACAGCTGGTGCGGCTTGCGCTTGGCGTACTGGGTCATGTGCACCAGCTTGAGCATCTCGGCCACACGGGCGTCGATGTCCGCCTTGGGCAGCTTGTCCTGCTGCAGGCCGAAGGCGATGTTCTGCGCCACGGTCATGTGCGGGAACAGTGCGTAGGACTGGAACATCATGTTGATCGGCCGCTCGTAGGGCGGCATCTCGGTGATGTCGACGCCGTCGAGCAAGATCCGCCCTTCGGTGGGGCGCTCGAAGCCTGCCAGCATACGCAGCAAGGTCGATTTGCCGGAACCGGAGCCACCCAGCAGGGCGAAAATCTCACCCTTGCGGATTTCCAGGGACACATCGTCCACCGCTACCGTTTCGTCGAACTTTTTCGTGACCCGGTCGATCTTGACCAGCACCTGCTTGGGTTGCTGGCCACCCTCGAGGGCTTTCTTATAGGCTCCGGAGGCAACTGCCATGAGTGAAACTCCCAACAAGATTTTTGTGCCCGCGCGGCCTGTTCTGCAGGGGCCGCGGCGGGTCTGGATTGTTACTTGCCCGACTTGACCTTGGTCCAGCTACGGGTCATCAAGCGTTGCACCTTGGGCGGCAACTCACTGTTGACGAACATCTTGTCCAGCACTTCCTGCGGTGGGTAAACCGCGGCGTCAGTCCTCACGGCCTGGTCCATCAGGTCGCCAGCCTTGGGGTTCGGGTTGGCGTAACCGACGTAATCACTGACCTGGGCGATAACCTCAGGTTTCAGCAAATAGTTGATGAAGGCATGGGCCTCTTTGACGTTCTTGGCGTCCTTGGGGATCGCCAGCACGTCGAACCAGAGGTTGCCGCCTTCTTTGGGAATCGCATACGCCAGGTTCACGCCTTTCTTGGCTTCTTCGGCGCGGGCCTTGGCCTGGAAGATGTCGCCAGAGAAGCCCGCCGCGACGCAGATGTCGCCGTTGGCAAGGTCGGTGATGTACTTGGACGAGTGGAAGTAGGTGACGTAAGGGCGTACCGCCAGCAGCTTCTGCTCGGCAGCCTGGTAGTCCTTGGGGTTGCTGCTGTTGGGGTCCAGCCCCATGTAGTTGAGCACCGCCGGGAGCATTTCGTCCGCCGAGTCGAGGAAGGCCACACCACACTTGGAGAGCTTCTTCATGTTCTCGGGTTCGAACAGCACAGCCCAGGAATCGATGGTGTCGACGCCCAGCGCAGCCTTGACCTTTTCAACGTTGTAACCAATGCCGTTGGTGCCCCACAGGTAAGGCACGGCGTACTGGTTGCCAGGATCGTTCTTTTCCAGGCGTTTCATCAGCGCCGGATCCAGGTTGGCATAATTGGGCAGCAGGCTTTTGTCGAGCTTCTGGAACGCGCCCGCCTTGATCTGCTTGCCGAGGAAATGGTTGGATGGCACTACCACGTCATAGCCGGTGTTGCCGGCCAGCAGCTTGCCTTCCAGGGTTTCGTTGGAATCGAACACGTCCTGCACGGGCTTGATACCCGTTGCCTTCTCGAAGTCCGCGAGTGTGGTCGGGCCGATATAGTCGGACCAGTTGTAGAAATGCACCGTAGGCGCCGCTTGGACGCTGCATGCCAGCGTCAGGCCCGCTCCAGCCATCAAGGCCTTGCGTAATACAGAAATAGACAAGTGGGTGGTCCTCACAATCAGTGCCTGGGTAGCGGCAATGTGGCCGCACACGCAAAACCGGCGCGCAACTTACCTTCGCAGCTTCGATGCCGCAATCATCAATTGCCTTTCATGGCCTCTGGGCCGGGCAACCCCGACCCAGAGCGCCTCGCATCGGGCTTACTTGCCCGACTTGATCTTGGTCCAGCTGCGGGTGATCACACGCTGCACAGAAGCGTCAGGTGCAGCGATTGCGTACAGCTGCTTCTTCACTTCGGCAGGCGGGTAGATGCTCGGGTCGCTGGTGATGTCTTTGTCCACGAACGCGGTGGCGGCAGCGTTGCCGTTCGGGAAGCGCACGGCGTTGGTGATCTCAGCCATGATTTCCGGCTGCATCAGGAAGTCCATGAACTGGTAGGCAGCGTCTTTATGCTCGGCATCTTTCGGGATGGCGACCATGTCGTAGAAGGTACCGGCACCTTCTTTCGGAATGACGTAGTCCACTTTGACCTTGTCGCCAGCTTCGTGGGCGCGGGCCTTGGACTGCTCCAGGTCACCCGAGTAACCGACGGCCACGCAGATGTTGCCGTTGGCCATGTCGCCGATGTACTTGGAAGAGTGGAAGTAGGTGATCGAAGGACGGATCTTGAGGAACAGGTCCTCGGCGGCCTTCAGGTCTTTCTTCTCGGTGCTGTTGCTTGGCAGGCCCAGGTAGTGCAGCGCGGCCGGGATCATCTCGGTCGGCGCATCCAGGAAGCTCACGCCGCAGCTCTTGAGCTTGGCGATGTTCTCAGGCTTGAACACCACGTCCCACGAATCGATCTTGTCCACGCCCAGCGCGGCCTTGACCTTCTCCGGGTTGTAGCCAATGCCGATAGAGCCCCACATGTACGGGAAGGCGTGCTTGTTGTCCTTGTCGCTGGCATCGCCAACGGCCTTGAGCAGGTCGATGTCGAGGTTCTTCCAGTTCGGCAGCTTGGAACGGTCCAGCTCCTCATACACGCCAGCCTTGATCTGCTTGGCCAGGAAGTTGTTCGAAGGCACGACGATGTCGTAGCCCGACTTGCCTGCCAGCAGCTTGGCTTCCAGGGTTTCGTTGCTGTCGAAGACGTCGTACTTGACCTTGATGCCGGTCTGCTTCTCGAACTTGGCGATGGTGTCCGGAGCGATGTAGTCCGACCAGTTGTAGACGTTCAATACCTTGTCTTCAGCCTGAACAGCGGTCGCCATGGCACCCATCAGGGCGGCGGCCAGCAACGTCTTGCCCATTTTCTTCATGCGTCATGCTCCAGATTTTTTTGATTAGCCATCCGTTCAGCTGCCAGGTCCCGCAGTACACGCGTCGGGCGACTGAAACAGTCGCTAGTCTGGCAAGTTACAAGGCGCTGTTTCAAGGAAAGCAGCCCCTTGTAACCAACTAATGTCACAACGCTAGCCTAGCAGGTGCTCATCTGATCGCTTCGAGGGTCAGGTCGAGGCACTTGCGCGCCTTTTCCACCAGCTCGTCGATCTCTGCATGGCTGATTACCAGCGGTGGCGCGATGATCATGGTGTCACCTACCGCACGCATGATCAGGCCGTTCTCGAAGCAGAAGTTGCGGCAGATCATGCCCACGCCCTTGCCTTCGTAACGGCTGCGGGTAGCTTTGTCCTTGACCAGCTCGATCGCGCCGAGCAGGCCCAGGCCGCGTACCTCGCCCACCAGCGGGTGGTCTTGCAGCTCACGCAAACGCTTTTGCAAATACGGTGCCGCTTCTATACGCGCCTGTTCGACGATTTTTTCGTCGCGCAGAATGCGCAGGTTTTCCAGGCCTACCGCAGCCGCGACCGGGTGCCCTGAATAGGTGAAGCCGTGGTTGAAGTCGCCGCCTTCGCTGATTACCTTGGCCACGGTGTCACGCACGATCACACCACCCATGGGGATGTAACCGGAGGTCAGGCCC
Organism: Pseudomonas sp. B21-031; assembly: GCF_024748985.1. NCBI lineage: Bacteria > Pseudomonadati > Pseudomonadota > Gammaproteobacteria > Pseudomonadales > Pseudomonadaceae > Pseudomonas > Pseudomonas sp. B21-031. Next base: position 5,746,070 of record NZ_CP087181.1, read on the forward strand.
TTGGCGATGGTCATCAGGTCTGGCTTGAGGTCGTAATAGTCGGAGCCGAACCACTCGCCGGTACGGCCGAAACCGCAGATCACTTCGTCGGCCACGAACAGGATGTCGTACTTGGCGAGGATCTCCTTGACCTTCGGCCAGTAGGTTTCTGGCGGGATGATCACCCCACCGGCACCCTGGATCGGCTCGGCGATGAAGGCGGCGACGTTGTCTTCGCCGACCTCGAGGATTTTCTTCTCCAGTTGCTCGGCAGCCCACACACCGAATTCGTCCGGGCTCATGTCGCCGCCCTCGCCAAACCAGTACGGCTGCGGGATGTGCACGATGCCCGGAATCGGCAGGCCGCCCTGCTCGTGCATACCGCTCATGCCACCCAGGCACGCACCGGCGAAGGTGGAGCCGTGGTAGCCGTTGATGCGGCCGATGATGGTCTGCTTGTGCGGTTTGCCCTTGAGCGCCCAATAGTGACGGACCATGCGCAGCACAGTGTCGTTGCCTTCGGAGCCGGAGCCGGTGAAGAACACATGGGTCATGCCTTCCGGCGCCACGTCGGTGATGGCTTTGGCCAGTTCCAGCGCAGGCGGGTGGGCGGTCTGGAAGAACAGGTTGTAATACGGCAGCTCGCGCATCTGCTTTTCGGCAGCCTGCACCAGCTCTTCACGGCCGTAACCTACCGCCACGCACCACAGGCCGGCCATGCCGTCGAGGATCTTGTTGCCCTCGCTGTCCCACAAATGCACACCCTGGGCCTTGGTGATGATGCGCGGCCCCTTTTCCTTCAGCTGTTTGTAGTCGCTGAAGGGCGCGAGGTGGTGCTCGCCGCTCAGGTTTTGCCATTCACGGGTTTGCGGGTTTTTGACGCTCATGTGCTTCTCCGTTATCCGACAGCCGCGCTCCTGCGGCACCAGGGTTGATCAGACAGCAAACAGCAGGAACTCACGCTCCCAGGAACTGATGACGCGTTTGAAGTTTTCGTGCTCGGCGCGTTTGGTGGCGACGTAGCCGGTGATGAACTTCTTGCCCAGGTACTGGACCAGCGCACGGCTGATTTCCATGCGTTCCAGGGCGTCTTCGATGGTCAGCGGCAGGCGCAGGTTGCGGCGTTCGTAACCACGGCCCTGCACCGGCGCACTGGCTTCGATGCCTTCGACCATGCCGATGTAGCCGCACAGCAAGCTGGCGGCGATGGCCAGGTAAGGGTTGGCATCGGCGCCCGGCAGGCGGTTTTCGACCCGGCGATTTTGCGGGCCGGCATCCGGTACGCGCAGGCCGACGGTGCGGTTTTCTTCGCCCCACTCGACGTTCACCGGCGCCGAGGTGTCGGGCAGGAAGCGACGGAACGAGTTGACGTTGGGGGCGAACAGCGGCAGCGCTTCGGGGATGAACTTCTGCAGGCCACCAATGTGGTGCAGGAACAGCTCGCTCATGCTGCCGTCTTCGTTGCTGAAGATGTTCTTGCCAGTGACCACATCAACCACGCTCTGGTGCAGGTGCATGGCACTGCCCGGCTCGCCGGTCATGGGCTTGGCCATGAACGTCGCGGCCACGTTGTGCTTGAGCGCGGCCTCGCGCATGGTGCGTTTGAACACCAGGATCTGGTCGGCCAGGTGCAGGGCGTTGCCGTGACGGAAGTTGATTTCCATCTGCGCCGTGCCGTCTTCGTGGATCAGCGTGTCGAGGTCCAGCTGCTGCAGTTCGCACCAGTCATAGACGTCCTCGAACAGCGGGTCGAATTCGTTGGCGGCCTCGATCGAGAACGACTGGCGGCCAGTTTCGGGGCGGCCCGAACGGCCTACCGGAGGCTGCAGCGGAAAGTCCGGGTCTTCGCTGCGCTTGGTCAGGTAGAACTCCATCTCGGGCGCGACGATTGGCTGCCAGCCTTTGTCGGCGTAGAGCTTGAGCACTTTCTTCAAGACGTTGCGCGGCGACAATTCGACCGGGTTGCCCTTCTTGTCGTAGGTGTCGTGGATTACCTGCGCCGTCGGCTCGATGGCCCAGGGCACCAGGAACACGGCGTCTTCGTCGGGGCGGCAGATCATGTCGATGTCGGCCGGGTCGAGCAGTTCGTAATAGATGTCGTCGTCGACGTAGTCACCCGTTACGGTCTGCAGCAGCACGCTCTCGGGCAGGCGCATGCCTTTTTCGGCGATGAACTTGTTGGTCGGCGAAATCTTGCCCCGCGTGATGCCGGTCAGGTCGCTGATCATGCATTCGACTTCAGTGATCTTGTGCTCTTTCAACCAATCGGTGAGCTGGTCGAGGTTGTTACTCATAAATACCTCAGGAGGTAAGGTGGTCCGCGCCTTGATTCTGGATGGAGAAGATTGCTAAAGCAAAAACCCCCACGCAGGAGCACAGTGGATACACTGAAAACAAGCGTGTCCGTAATGAGTTTGAAGGGCAGGAAGGCGAATCGAAGCGTGTGAAGCCGCTACGGGGAATGGTCCGGGTGCGCCAAGCGTCAATTATTGCGGCCAGGGCGGCCACACCGTTGACGGTGCGTGCATGAACGACAGGGGTACCCGATGGCACTGCGCAGGCAGTGCTTTCAGGTCGCGACAAGCGGACCATGTGACCCTCGTATTATTGTGTTCTGGGTTGAATCCGAGCTTAGCCTTGTTCATTTTTTTACACAACACCTCCGTAAAAAATAAAACACGGCACGCTTGAGATAGCCCTTCACGCGGGAAATAGCGGATAATGGTTCGCCCCGATATGCAGCAAATCTGCCGTAGATGTGCCATTTCAGGGCATCATGGGGTTGGCTTGACATCAGTAGGGCTTTTCGATTGACTGGTCTTGCAAGCCCCCCTTGATTGATATTTTTAACAACAAAGGTGTTGCATCATGTCGGTACCCCCGCGTGCCGTTCAGCTTAACGAAGCGAACGCGTTCCTTAAGGAACATCCTGAGGTTCTCTACGTTGACCTTCTGATTGCAGATATGAATGGTGTGGTGCGCGGCAAGCGCATAGAGCGCACCAGCCTCCACAAGGTTTACGAGAAAGGCATCAACCTGCCGGCCTCCCTCTTCGCCCTGGATATCAACGGTTCCACCGTCGAAAGTACCGGCCTTGGCCTGGACATCGGCGACGCCGACCGCATCTGCTATCCCATCCCCGATACGCTGTGCAACGAGCCGTGGCAGAAACGCCCAACCGCACAGCTGCTCATGACCATGCACGAGATCGAAGGCGAGCCGTTCTTCGCCGACCCTCGTGAAGTGTTGCGTCAGGTTGTCAGCAAGTTCGACGACATGGGCCTGACCATCTGCGCCGCGTTCGAGCTGGAGTTCTACCTGATCGACCAGGAGAACGTGAATGGCCGCCCGCAACCGCCGCGCTCGCCGATCTCGGGCAAGCGCCCACAGTCGACCCAGGTGTACCTGATCGACGACCTCGACGAATACGCCGACTGCCTGCAGGACATCCTCGAAGGTGCCAAAGAGCAGGGTATTCCGGCCGACGCCATCGTCAAGGAAAGCGCCCCGGCGCAGTTCGAAGTCAACCTGCACCACGTCCCAGACCCGCTCAAGGCTTGTGACTACGCGGTGCTGCTCAAGCGTTTGATCAAGAACATCGCCTACGACCATGAAATGGACACCACCTTCATGGCCAAGCCCTACCCGGGCCAGGCAGGCAACGGCCTGCACGTTCACATCTCCGTGCTGGACAAAGATGGCAACAACATCTTCACCAGCGAGGATCCCGAGCAGAACGCCGCGCTACGTCACGCTGTCGGCGGTGTGCTCGAGACCCTGCCCGCGTCCATGGCGTTCCTCTGCCCGAACGTCAACTCGTACCGTCGTTTTGGCGCACAGTTCTATGTGCCGAATGCACCGAGCTGGGGCCTGGACAACCGCACCGTCGCGCTGCGCGTGCCGACCGGTTCTGCAGACGCCGTGCGCATCGAGCACCGGGTCGCCGGCGCCGATGCCAACCCGTACTTGATGATGGCGGCCGTGCTGGCCGGCGTGCACCACGGCCTGACCAACAAGATCGAGCCGGGCACGCCGATCGAAGGCAACTCGTACGAGCAGCTGGAGCAGAGCCTGCCGAACAACCTGCGCGATGCCCTGCGCGAGCTGGACGACAGCGAGATCCTCAACAAGTACATCGATCCGAAGTACATCGACATCTTCGTCGCGTGCAAGGAAAGCGAGCTGGAGGAGTTCGAGCACTCGATCTCCGACCTCGAGTACAACTGGTATCTGCATACCGTGTAATTGAAAACGCCGCCCATCAGGGCGGCGTTTTTCTGAGACCGGTGTCGCCTGCTTCGCGGGGCAAGCCCGCTCCCACAAATCCTACGCAAGGCTCAGGCCTAGTGAGATTCCTGTGGGAGCGGGCTTGCCCCGCGCAGAAGCCGGTACAGGCTTACAAGGACTTCTCGAAAATCTTGGAGTTGCGCTGGTAGTTGTACAGCGAAGCCCGCGCCGCCGGCAGCCGCTCCACGCCACTGGGCGCAAAGCCCCGCTCACGGAACCAGTGCGCGGTTCGCGTAGTTAGCACGAACAACGTATTCAGCCCCATCTGCCGCGCACGGCTCTCGATGCGCTCCAGCAACTCATCGCCCCGCCCGCCATGCCGGTACTCCGGGTTCACCGCCAGGCACGCCAGCTCCCCCGCCTCGGAATCGGCAATGGGGTACAGCGCTGCGCACGCGATGATCATGCCCTCGCGCTCGACCACACTGAACTGCTCGATTTCCCGCTCCAGCACCTCGCGCGAACGGCGCACCAGGATGCCCTGCTCTTCCAGCGGGCTGATCAGCTCCAACAGGCCGCCCACATCCTCGATGGTCGCCTCACGCACGACTTCGAACTGCTCCTGCGACACCAGCGTGCCGCCGCCACCGCGGGTGAACAGCTCGGTCAGCAGCGCGCCGTCTTCGGCATAACTGACGATATGGCTACGCGCCACGCCGCCCTTGCAGGCCTCGGCGGCAGCATCCAGCAATTCGCCCTGGTAGTCACTGCCCAGGCGCAGCAAATGTGGCGCAACCTGCTGTGGCCGCAGCTCACGCACCAGCTTGCCCTGCTCATCCAGCAGGCCCGGTTCGGCGCCGAACAACAGCAACTTGTCGGCACCCAGCTCGATGGCCGCGCGGGTGGCCACGTCTTCGCAAGCCAGGTTGAAAATTTCGCCTGTGGGCGAGTAACCCAGCGGCGACAGCAATACGATGGAACGCTCGTCGAGCAGGCGGCTGATGCCTTTGCGATCGACCCGGCGCACTTCGCCGGTGTGGTGGTAGTCCACACCCTCGAGCACACCGATCGGCCGCGCCGTGACCAGGTTGCCGGACGCCACGCGCAGGCGCGAGCCCTGCATCGGCGAGGCGGCGATGTCCATCGACAGGCGTGCTTCGATGGCCAGGCGCAGGGCACCCACGGCATCGATCACGCACTCCAGGGTCGCCGCATCGGTGATGCGCATGCCACGGTGGTAGTGCGGGGTCAGGCCACGGTCGGCCAGGCGGCTCTCGATCTGTGGGCGCGAGCCATGCACCAGCACCAGCCGCACGCCCAGGCTGTGCAGCAGCACCAAGTCGTGGACGATGTTGCCGAAATTAGGGTGGTCCACCCCATCGCCAGGGAGCATGACTACAAACGTGCAGTCGCGATGGGCATTGATGTACGGGGAAGCATGACGCAGCCAGTTGACGTAATCGGGCATGACAGGGCCTGTGGATAAGTGGACGGAGAACGGCGATACAGGGGGCGTTCAAGATCATCGTCGGAACAGGCTTGCGGTCACGCGCGGTCTCCTCTAGGCAGGAACGAATAAGCTCAATGGACGTTTAGTGCAGGCAATAGTGCCGGATCAAGTCACGCAATAGACGCACGGTAGGCTCGATTCGTGACATTTCCAGGTACTCGCCGGGCTGATGGGCACAGGCGATGTCGCCAGGGCCCAGCACGATGGTCTGGCAGCCCAGCTGCTGAAGATAAGGCGCTTCGGTGCCAAACGCTACCGCTTCGGCGCGGTGACCGGTCAGGCGTTCGGCCACCTGCACCAGCTCGGCGTCCGCAGCCTGCTCGAAGGCGGGCACTTCCGGGAACAGCGGGGCATAGTCGATGCGCACCTCGAACCGCTCCGCCACCGGCGCCAGCTTCTGGCGAATCGCTGCCCGCAGTTGCTCGACATCCATCCCCGGCAACGGCCGCAGGTCGAATTCCAGCGCGCATTGGCCGCAGATACGGTTGGGGTTGTCGCCGCCATGGATGCAGCCGAAGTTCATCGTCGGTGTAGGCACCGTGAACTGTGGGTTGCGGTAGGTTTGCTGCCATTCGCCGCGCAACTGCATCAGTTCGCCCATCGCGGCGTGCATGGCTTCCAGGGCGCTGCGCCCGAGGGACGGGTCCGACGAATGGCCGCTGCGCCCGAGGATGTCGATGCGGTCCATGAGGATGCCCTTGTGCATGCGGATCGGCCGCAGGCCCGTGGGCTCGCCGATCACCGCGGCGCGGCCCAGCGGCTGGCCGGCCTCGGCCAGGGCCCGGGCGCCGGACATGGAGCTTTCTTCGTCGCAGGTGGCGAGAATCAGCAGCGGCTGCTTGAAGTCATGCTCCAGCAACGGCACCACCGCCTCGATGACCAGGGCGAAAAAGCCCTTCATGTCGCAGCTGCCCAAGCCAACCCAACGGCCATCGACCTCGGTCAGCTTCAGCGGATCGCTCGACCACAGTTGCTCGTCGTAGGGCACGGTATCACTGTGGCCTGCCAGCACCAGGCCACCCGGGCCGGTGCCACGGCTGGCCAGCAGGTTGAACTTGCCGGGGCTGACCTGCTGGATGTCGCACGTGAAACCCAGGTCACCCAACCAGCCGGCCAGCAGGTCGATGACCTGACGGTTGGACTGATCCAGCGCAGGCTGGGTACAACTGACCGAAGGTGCGGCGATCAAAGCGGCGAACTGGTCTTTCAGCGTCGGCAACGGCATGCCTGTACTCCTCGGAAGCGTTGCCCATCATAGGACCATCTGCCGTCTGGAATAAACCGTTGACGGCCGACTCCTGTAGACTCTCTGCCAACGAGCCCCTCCTTCGAGCCTGCGATGCACAAAGAAACCGAACTCAAGCTCCGCGCCAGCCGCGAGACCCTTGCCGCCCTGCGTGAGCACCCCCTGCTGAAAAAGCGCAACAAGTCCGGTTGGCAGACCCGTGAACTGCTCAACCAGTACTTCGACACCCCGGAGCGCGAGCTTTCCGCCGCCCGTGTCGCCCTGCGCCTGCGCCGCGATGGTGATGCAATCATCCAGACCTTGAAGTGCCGCGGGCAAAGCGTGGCCGGGCTGTCCGAGCGCAACGAGTACGAGTGGCACCTGGACAAGGTCAAGCTCGACCTGAAAAAGCTCGACGGCACCTGCTGGCCCGAGCAGTTGGCTGCGCTCGACAAGAAAACCATCAAGCCGCTGTTCACCACCGACTTCAGCCGTGAATACGCCGAAATCGCCTGGGGCCGTGGCAAGAGCAAGGTCGTGATCGAGGCCGCGCTGGACCAGGGCTTCGTGATCGCCGGCAAGCGCAAGGAAGAAATCTGCGAGTTGGAGCTCGAGCTGCGCGAAGGCGCACCTGAAGCCCTGCTGGAACTGGCCGCCGAGCTCGCCGCCAGCCTGCCGCTGATGCCTTGCGACATCAGCAAGGCCGAGCGTGGCTACCGCCTGCTGGAGCCCGAAAGCTACGAGCTGGGCCTGCCGCAGACCGAGCTGGACGCCGAAATGGCCCTGGACGATGCCTTCGCCGCCCTCGCCTGGCAGTTGCTCGGCAGCAGCCAGCGCCTGGCCGAGCAATATCGCCACAATGGCCACTGGCGCCTGCTGCAGGACTGGGTGCAGTCCCTGGCCGAGCTGCGCGCACTGGTCGCCAGCTTGGGCCAGGCCGCACCGCGCGCCACCACCCGCGAGCTGCGCGCCAGCCTCGACGCGCTGCTGGAAGACTGGCGCCCACTGGTGCAGGCCGGCAACGATGACGAAGACATCCGCCGCGCTGCGCCTGAACAATTTGCCGAAGAACTCGAAGACGTGCGTTGGGGCCAGTTCTCGCTGGAAACCTCGCGCTGGCTGCTGGCCCGTGGCTGGACCGTCGAGCGCAAAGGCCGTGGCGAACGCCAGGGCAAGGCGCAGCTGGCCAGCTGGATGGCGCACCTGCTGGGTGAAGAAGGCCGTTCGCTGAAACTGCCGCTGTACACCCAGCGCCCGGAAGACCTGGCCGAACAGCTGCCGCGCATCGAACAGCTGCTCGCCTGGCTGCACCATGCCCGCCAGGTGCTCGAAGCACCGCAGATGGACCGCCTGTACGGCGACCTGAAAAAGCTGCACGAGCTGGCTGAACTGCCGCTGTCCGAAACGCCCGACGAGCTGCTTGAAGCCCGTATCGAGCAAGCCCGTGCGGTTGATCAGAGCCGCGGCTGGAAGTACCTGCTCAAGGCTTGATCAGCGTCGCTAGCCCTGTAGGAGCAGCCTTGCGCTGCGAAGAGGCCCGTTTGCCACAGATTTTTTCTGGCCAAACCGGCCCCTTCGCAGCGCAAGGCTGCTCCTACAGGCAGTGTCCTATCTCGACAGTGGCAGGCTGGTGGTGGATTTGATCTCCGAAAGCGCCACGATCGAATTGACCTCCTGAATCCCCGGCACATTCGACAGTTTTTCGAAGAAAAACTGCTCATACGCCTCAATGTCCGAGGTAACGATACGCAGCAGGAAGTCCACCGAGCCCATCAACACGTAGCACTCCAGCACCTCCGGGAAACCTCGGATCGCCTCGGTGAATTCGGTGAAATTGGAGCGACCGTGCGCGTTGAGCTTCACCTCTGCAAAAATCTGCGTGTTCAGGCCGATCTTCTTGCGGTCGAGCAACGTCACCTGCCCGCGAATCACCCCCTCCTCCTTCAGCCGCTGGATGCGCCGCCAGCAAGGCGACTGCGAAAGCCCCACACGCTCGGCGATCTGTGCGCTGGACAGCGAAGCGTCCTCCTGCAGCAATTCGAGGATGCGCCGATCATAGGCGTCCAGTTCGCTTTGCATGAATAATTCTCCAAGTCATGATAATGCGAATAGAACAATCTGCCATACCGGCTAATTGATCGAATCATAGCGAAAAAATACCCGCCCCAACGTGCAAGAATTTCTCCCACATTTGCGGAGACCAGCATGAACGCACTGCCACGTACCGACGCCTGGGCCGCCAGCAACGCCCACAGCACCGTGCACTACCGCCTGCAGGCCGAAGCCGAGCCCGACAGCTTGTGCCGGGTGCTCAACCTGTTTGCCCTGCAGTTTCTGACCCCGCACCACGTGCAGGTCAGCCAACAGGATGACTGGCTCGCCATCGAGATCGGCATTGGCGGGCTGAGCTGGCACCGGGCCGAGGTGATTGCGCAAAAATTGCGCAACTTGGTGTGTGTGGGCGACGTAAGCCTGATGAACCTGGCGCGCGTGGAGCTGGCGGTGGTGTGACACCGCAAGATCCAGAAACCCTTTGCCCGCCGTAAGCGCACCCCACCCGGCTAGCCTTCAACAGGACTTCCCTCCTGGCAAGGACGCCGCCATGCATACTCCCGACAACCAAGCCCTCGACCTCAAGCGCCTGCTCCAGGCCTTGCTCAACGACCGGCACCTGGACGCCAGCGACACCCTGTTGGTACTGGAACAGGCCGCGTCACGGCCGACCTGCCACCCCCTGGAGCTCATCGCCGCCCCCGGCCTTGAAGACCGCAAGCACCCCGGCCAGCCTCTGGACCTGGACCGCCTCTGCCAATGGCTGGCTGACAAGATCGGCCAGCCGTTCCTGCGCATCGACCCCATGCAACTCGACATGGCCCAGGTCAGCGGGCTGATCTCCCCCGCTTTCGCCCAGCGCCATGGCATTCTCGTCGTCGCCGCCGACCCTTCCGGCGTCACCGTGGCCAGCGCGCAGCCCTATCAGGATGACTGGCAAGCGGACCTGGCCAGGAGCCTGGGCAGGCCCATCCGCCGCGTGCTGGCCAGCCCGCTGCAGATCCGCCAGTTGGGGCAGTCGTTCTTCCGCCTGGCTCAATCGGTACAGGGCGCGCAGCACCAGCAGTCAGCCAGCCTGGGCGAGCTCGAACACCTGCTGGAGCTGGGCAAACGCCAGGCCGAAGCCAGCGCCGATGATGCTCACATCGTGCACATCGTCGACTGGCTGCTGCAGTACGCCATCGAGCAACGCGCCAGCGATATCCACCTCGAGCCCCGCCGCGAAAAAGGGCAGCTGCGCTACCGCATCGACGGCCTGCTGCACACCGTCTACGCCTTCCCCGCTGGCGTCACCCTGGCGCTGGTCAGCCGCCTCAAACACCTCGGGCGCATGGATGTGGCAGAGAAACGCCGGCCACAGGACGGCCGGTTGCAAAGCCGCCTTGCCGGCGGCGGCGAAGTGGAATTGCGCCTGTCGACCTTGCCGACGCCCTTTGGCGAAAAACTGGTGCTGCGCCTGTTCGACCCGCAACAGCTGCATGAAGACTTCGACCGCCTGGGCCTGGAGGGGCAGCAACTGGAACAATGGCGCGCGCTGCTGGGCCAACGCCAGGGCATCATCTTGGTGACAGGCCCCACGGGTTCAGGCAAGACCAGCACGCTCTACGCCAGCCTCAAGCTGCTGGCCACCCCGCAAGTCAACCTGTGCACCATCGAAGACCCCATCGAGCGGCTGGAGCCGGCCTTCAACCAACTGCAAGTCCAGCCAGCACTGGGCCTGTGCTTCGCCGACGGCGTGCGGGCGATGCTGCGCCAGGACCCGGACATCATCATGATCGGCGAGATCCGCGACCGGGAAACCGCGCTGGTAGCTGTGCAGGCAGCCCTCACCGGGCACCTGGTGCTGTCAACCCTGCACACCAACGATGCCTGCGGCGCGATCACCCGCCTGCAGGAACTGGGCGTGGCTGATTACCTGATCAAGGCAACGCTGATCGGGGTCATGGCGCAGCGCCTGATTCGCACCTTGTGCGGCGATTGCCAGGGTTGTGCCTCGGCCGCCAGCGGCCAGCCTTGCCGCACCTGTCGCGGCACGGGTTTTCAGGGCCGTACCGGCTTGTTCGAGCTGTTGATACCCAGCGAAAGCCTGCGCACGCAGATAGGCCAACACACCGACCTGGCGCAGTTGCGACGCCAGGCGCTGACCGAAGGCTTGGTAGACCTGCGCCGCTGCGGGGAGGCAAAAGTGGCCCGGGGCCTGACCGCTACAGAAGAAGTGCTAAGGGTCTGCTCCTGAGCAAAAAACCCTTGTATTCAAGGAACTTGCACCCCCTCGGCAGGATCAAACCGCGCATCTTCAACCCTCACCCTTCGAGGTGTTTCAACATGCGTCTCAAAACCGCCATCGCGACCGCTGCCTTGCTTTCGCTGCCAATGGGCTCCGCCATGGCCGATACCTTCTGGCGTAACGTGATTTCTTCCGGTGCAACCACGGCGTCGACCTACCTGACGTCGAAGGATCACAAACTGGTAATGGCCGCGCAGGATGACGCCGGCAGCTTCGTGGCCAGTGAAGGCGCAATCCGCGGGCCGTTCCTGGAATCGGCGATGCGCCAGGTGCGCGCTGAAAACCCAGGGATGCAGGCCAGCGACATGGAACTGGCCAATGCCATTCTGGCCAAGAACGCTGTAGCCGAATAAGTTTTTTGGGGGGGCAGCCCCCCAAAAATCAGCGATAAGCCTCCACCGGCACACACGCGCAGAACAAGTTCCTGTCCCCATACACATTGTCGACCCGGTTCACCGCTGGCCAATACTTGTGCTTGCGTACGTGAGCGCTGGGGGCGATGCCTTGCTCCAGGCTGTACGGCCTGTTCCACGGTGCCAACACGTCAGCCAAGGTATGCGGCGCATGCTTGAGCGGGTTGTCTTCGGCTGGCCAGGTGCCTTCCTGCACCTGGGCAATTTCTGCGCGGATCGCCAGCATTGCTTCTACGAAACGGTCCAGCTCGGCTTTCGACTCACTCTCGGTCGGCTCGACCATCAGCGTGCCCGGTACCGGGAATGACATGGTCGGGGCATGGAAGCCGTAGTCCATCAAACGCTTGGCCACGTCTTCCTCGCTGATGCTGGTCTGCGCCTTGAGCGGCCGCAGATCGAGAATGCATTCGTGGGCCACGCGCTGGTTACGCCCGCGGTAAAGCACCGGGAAAGCCCCGCCAAGTTGGCTGGCCAGGTAATTGGCCGAGAGGATCGCCACCTCACTGGCATCGGCCAGTTGCGGGCCCATCATGGCGATATACATCCAGCTGATCGGCAAAATGCTCGCGCTGCCCCAAGGCGCGGCGCTCACCGCGCTGTTGTTCGGGTCCAAACCCGGCACCGGCACCACCGGGTGGCTGGCGACAAAGGGCTTGAGGTGGGCGCGGATACCGATCGGGCCCATGCCGGGGCCGCCGCCCCCGTGGGGGATGCAGAAGGTCTTGTGCAGGTTCATGTGCGACACATCGGCGCCGATGTCGGCTGGGCGCGTCAGGCCGACCTGGGCATTGAGGTTGGCACCGTCCATGTACACCTGGCCACCGTGTTGGTGCACCACGTCGCAGATTTCGCGGATACCCTCTTCATACACCCCGTGGGTCGAGGGGTAGGTGACCATCAGGCACGACAGCCGATCCCCGGCCGCTTGCGCCTTGGCCTTGAGGTCCGTGAGGTCGACGTTGCCGTCGTCGTCGCAATCGACGATCACCACCTCCATGCCGGCCATCTGCGCCGAGGCGGGGTTGGTGCCGTGGGCCGAGGACGGAATCAGGCACAAGGTACGCTGAGGCTGGTGGCGGCTGCGGTGGTAGCGGGTGATGGCCATAAGGCCGGCGTATTCGCCCTGCGCGCCGGAGTTGGGCTGCATGCAGATGGCGTCGAAGCCGGTGATGGCGCATAACCAGCTTTCCAGCTCGTCGATCATCGCCTTGTAGCCCACTGCCTGGGCAGCCGGGGCGAACGGGTGCAGCTGGGCGAAGGCTGGCCAGGTGATGGGGATCATCTCGCTGGTGGCGTTGAGTTTCATGGTGCACGAGCCCAGCGGGATCATTGACTGGTTCAGCGCCAGGTCCTTGTTTTCCAGCTGCTTGAGGTAGCGCAGCATCTCGGTTTCGCTGTGGTGCAGGTTGAAGACCGGGTGCGCGAGGATCGGCGTGCGCCGCACCAGCCCTGCCGGGATGCCTTCTGGCAGCGCCAACTGGTCGAGTGCGGCAATGTCCAGGCCGTGATCGACGCCGAGGAAAATGTCCAACAGGCGCAACACGGTCTGTTCGTTGCAGGTTTCGTCCAGGCTCACGCCCAGGTGCCCGCGCCCGAGGATGCGCAGGTTGATACGCGCGTGCTCGGCACTTTCGATGATCGCCGCCTGCGCGCCGCCCACCTCCAGCGTCAAGGTGTCGAAGAAATGCTGGTTGAGCCGCTTGATGCCCTTGGCCTCCAGGCCGGCCGCCAGAATGAAGGTCAGCCGGTGCACCCGCTGGGCGATGCGCTGCAAGCCTTCTGGGCCATGGTAGACGGCGTAGAAGCCGGCGATGTTGGCCAGCAACACCTGGGCCGTGCAGATGTTGGAGTTGGCCTTCTCGCGGCGGATGTGCTGCTCGCGGGTCTGCAGGGCCATGCGCAGCGCGGTGTTGCCACGGGCATCGCGCGACACACCGATGATGCGCCCCGGCATGGCCCGCTTGAAGTCGTCGCGGCAGGCGAAATAGGCGGCATGAGGGCCGCCGTAGCCCATGGGGACGCCAAAGCGCTGGGTCGAGCCCAACACCACATCGGCGCCCAGCTCGCCGGGTGGCGCCAGCACCACCAGGCTGAGCAGGTCGGCGGCGACGCAGGCCAAGGCATGCTGGCTGTGCAGGTGATCGATCAGCGGGCGCAGGTCGCGTACCTCGCCGTGGGTGTCCGGGTACTGCAGCAAGGCGCCGAATACCGCGTGCTTGGCCAGGTTATCCACAGAATCGACGATCAGTTCGAAGCCAAACCCTTCGGCGCGGGTTTTCAGCACCGAGAGGGTTTGCGGGTGGCAGTGCTCGTCGGCGAAAAAGGCGTTGCTCTTGTTGCGCGCCACGCGTTTGGCCAAAGCCATGGCCTCGGCAGCGGCGGTGGCCTCATCGAGTAGCGAGGCATTGGCCAGGGTGAGGCCGGTGAGGTCGATGACCATCTGCTGGAAATTCAACAACGCTTCCAGCCGGCCTTGGGCGATTTCGGGTTGGTAAGGCGTGTAGGCGGTGTACCAGCCAGGGTTTTCCAGCACGTTACGCAGGATGACGGTCGGCGTGACGGTGCCGTGGTAGCCCATGCCGATGAGGCTGGTCCAGACCTGGTTCTGCTCGGCATAACCGGCGAGCTTGGCCAATGCGGCCTGTTCGTCCAGCGCCGGCGGCAGGTCGAGGGGGCGATTGAGGCGGATCCCCGGCGGGACCGTCTGCTCGATCAGCTCGCCGCGGCTGGCAACACCCAACGCGCTGAGCATGGCCTGCTGCTCCGAGGCATCGGGGCCCAGGTGGCGACGCAGGAAAGGGTTGAGCTCTTGCAGTTGATGCAGGGACGGCGACTGGGACATGACGACGCTCTCTTCCTAGACCAGGCCTCATGGAGACTTATAAGTCTAGGAAGGATTGCCGATTGTGCGGGGAAACTTGCTTGCAGGCCCGGCCTCTTCGCGGGTAAACCCGCTCCTACAGGGGTATCAGCTGCAGTGCAGTACCTGTGGGAGCGGCTTTAGCCGCAAAGAAGGCGACACGTTTTACTCGCCGATAGCAGCCTGATAACCCGCAGCATCCAGCAGCTTGTCCAGCTCAGCCTTGTCGCTTGGCTTGAGCTTGAAGATCCAGGCACCGTAAGGCTCTTCGTTGAGCAGCTCAGGGCTGTCGGCCAGTGCTTCGTTGACCGCGATCACTTCGCCACCGATCGGTGCGTAGATGTCGGAAGCAGCCTTGACCGATTCGACCACGCCAGCCGCGTCGCCTTGGGCGAACACCTTGCCGACTTCCGCCAGTTCGACGAACACGACGTCACCCAGGGCTTCCTGTGCGTGGTCGCTGATGCCAACGGTCACTGTGCCGTCGCTTTCCAGGCGTGCCCACTCGTGGCTTTCGGCAAAACGCAGTTCGGCGGGGATATTGCTCATGTCTTGAATTCCTCGATTGGCTCAGCGGTCGGCCCGCCGGTTAAAAATTATTCAAATCAGGATTTTGCCGTGGCGCACGAAGGTCGGTTTGACCACCCGCACCGGGTACCACTTGCCGCGAATCTCGACCTCGGCGCGGTCGCCGGTAGCCATGGGTAAACGCGCCAGGGCAATAGACTTGCTCAGCGTAGGAGAGAAACTACCACTGGTGATCTCCCCTTCGCCAATGCCGGCAACGCGAACCACCTGATGGGCACGCAAAACGCCGCGTTCTTCCAGCACCAGGCCAACCAGTTTTTCCTTCACACCTTGCTCGATTTCCGCCAGCAGGCCCGCGCGACCGATGAACTCGCGCTCAGCCGGCTCCCAGGCGATGCTCCAGCCCAGGTTGGAGGTGAGTGGGGTGTGGGTTTCGTCGATGTCCTGGCCATACAGGTTCATGCCGGCTTCCAGGCGCAGGGTGTCACGGGCGCCCAGGCCACTGGGGGCGATGCCGGCGCCGACCAGGTCGTTGTAGAAGGTAACGGCCTCGTGGCCTGGCAGGATGATCTCCAGGCCGTCTTCACCGGTATAACCGGTGCGGGCAATGAACCAGTCGCCGTCAGCGATGCCTTCGAACGGGCGCAGCGCGCGAATCAGCGCGGCGCGCGAGGCGCTGAGCAAGGCGGCGACCTTGTCACGCGCCTGCGGGCCTTGGATGGCAAGAATGGCCAGGTCCGGGCGCACCTCGAAATCGACCGAGAACCCGCTTTGCTGGGCCTTGAGCCAAGCCAGCACCTTGGCGCGGGTAGCGGCGTTGGTGACCAGGCGGTAGCCGGCTTCGGTGCGATAGGCGATGAGGTCATCGATGACCCCGCCCTCTTCGTTGAGCAGTGGGCTGTACAGCGCCTTGCCGACACTGTCGAGGCGGGCAACATCGTTGGCCAGCAAATGCTGCAACCAAGCGGTAGCATCACGGCCATTGATGTCGATCACGGTCATATGGGAAACATCGAAGACCCCGCAGTCACTGCGCACCTGATGGTGCTCCTCGACTTGCGAGCCATAGTGCAGGGGCATGTCCCAACCGCCAAAATCGACCGTCTTGGCGCCGAGCGCCAGGTGCAGGTCATACAAAAGCGTGCGCTGTCCCATGGGTTTCTCCTTCCGGGCGTGGCGAAGCGGCGGCGGTCGATGACGTTTGGTCGTCAGCTCTTCTTGTAGGACCCGCCGCGCGAATGCCGCGCATTGTAGCCGCATGGGCGCGGGCTGGCATCCTTACTGTCAGTGACCGGGGCGCCGAGCTGAGCGGCGAATCAGCCCGATGACCGGCAGCAAGCCCACCAGCACCAGGGTCAAGGCAGGCAGCGAGGCCCGCGCCCACTCGCCCTCGCTGGTCATCTCGAACACCCGTACCGCCAAGGTGTCCCAGCCGAACGGGCGCATCAGCAGGGTGGCCGGCATTTCCTTCAACACATCGACGAATACCAGCAGGGCAGCACTCAGGGCACCGGGCACCAGCAACGGCAGATACACCTTGAAAAACAATGCCACGCCGCCGACGCCCAAACTGCGCGAGGCCTCCGGCAATGAGGGCCGGATACGCTCCAGGCTGCTTTCCAGCGGCCCATAGGCCACGGCGATGAAGCGCACCAGGTAGGCCAGCAGCAAGGCCGCGAGGCTGCCCAGCAACAAGGGTTTGCCAGCGCCGCCCAGCCACGTCGAAATCGGCACCACCAGCTGGTTATCGAGGTAACTGAAGGCCAGCATGATCGACACGGCCAGCACCGAGCCTGGCAAGGCATAACCAAGGTTGGCCAGGCCGACCCCGGCGCGAATGCCGCCGGTCGGCGCCTGGCGCCGGGCGAAGGCCAGCAGCAGCGCCACGCTCACCGTGATCAATGCGGCCATGCCACCCAGGTACAAGGTGTGCAGCACCAGGCCGACATAACGCTCGTCCAGGTCATGCCGCCCGCGCTGCCAGCACCACACCAGCAGTTGCAGCAGCGGTATGACGAAGGCACAGGCGAACACCAGCAGGCACCAGCCGCTGGCCAGCAGCGCCTTGGCCCCACGCAGGTGATAGAGCGCCTTGCCGCGCGCGCGCTCATTACCCGTGCGGCTCGCGCCGCGGGCACGGCGCTCGCCGTACAGCACCAGCATCACCGCCAACAGCAGCAGGCTGGCCAACTGGGCCGCGCTGGACAGGCTGAAGAAGCCGTACCAGGTCTTGTAGATGGCGGTGGTGAAGGTGTCGAAATTGAACACGGCCACCGCACCGAAGTCGGCCAGGGTTTCCATCAATGCGAGGGCGATACCGGCACCGATCGCCGGCCGCGCCATAGGCAGTGCGACGCGCCAGAACGCCTGCAGCGGTGACAGCCCCAGTACCCGGGCCGCCTCCATCAGCCCCCTGCCCTGCGCCAGGAAGGCTGTGCGCGCCAGCAGGTAGACATAGGGGTAGAACACCAGCACCAGCACGATGATCACCCCGCCCGTGGAGCGTACGCGCGGCAGGCGCATTGGCCCGAACACGTCGCGCAGGGCGCTTTGCACCGGGCCGGCAAAATCCAGCAGGCCGACGAAAACGAATGCCAGCACGTAGGCGGGGATGGCGAACGGCAGCATCAGCGCCCAGTCCAGCCAGCGCCGGCCAGGGAATTCGCAGAGGCTGGTGAGCCAGGCCAGGCTGACCCCCAATACGGTCACGCCGATGCCTACGCCTACTACCAGGGTCAGGGTGTTGCCGAGCAGGCGGCTCATCTGGGTGTCGAGCAGGTGTGACCAGATCTGCAGGTCGATCGACTGCCATGACAGCAGCAGGACGCTCAGGGGCAACAGCACCAGGGCGGCGACCAGGGCGACCGGGAGGTACCAGCGACGTTGGGGGGTGTGGGGCAAGTTCAGAACTCTCGATTGCGATTGCGACCGCTGCGCGGTCGTTCGCGGGCAAGCCCGCTCCCACAGGGTTTACACACGCTTCAGTGGAAAACCTGTGGGAGCGGGCTTGCCCGCGAAAGGGCCCTTGCAGGCCCCGGAAGGATAACTTAGTTCCAGCCAGCCCGATCCATCAAGCGAATCGCTTCGGCCTGGCGCTTGCCTGCGATTTCGACCGGAATGCTGTCAGCCTTGAAGCTGCCCCAAGCGGCTACCTCGTCCGATGGCTTGACCTTCGGGTTGGCCGGGAACTCCTGGTTGATGTCGGCGAACAGCTTCTGCGCGTCCTCGCCCGTCATCCATTCCACCAGCTTTTTCGCAGCCTCAGGGTGCGGTGCATGCTTGGTCAGGCCGATACCCGACAGGTTGACGTGCACACCGCGGTCACCTTGGTTGGGCCAGAAGATCTTGACCGGCAACGTGGGGTTTTGTTTGTGCAAGCGCCCGTAGTAGTAAGTGTTGACCACGCCCACGTCGCACTGGCCAGCTTCGATGGCCTGGATCACGGCGTTGTCATCGGAGAACACGTCGGTGGACAGGTTATTGACCCAACCTTTGACGATGGCTTCGGTTTTGGCCTCGCCGTGGTTCTCGATCAAGGTGGCGGTCAGCGACTGGTTGTAAACCTTCTTCGCAGTGCGCAGGCACAGACGCCCTTCCCACTGCTTGTCGGCCAGGGCTTCGTAGGTGCTCAACTGCTCCGGTTTGACCCGGTCGGTGGAGTAGATGATGGTGCGCGCGCGCAGGCTCAGGCCGGTCCAGTCATGGGACGAGGCCCGGTATTGCGGCGGGATGTTCTGGTCGATGATGTCCGATTTGATCGGTTGCAGGATGCCCATCTGCTCGGCCTGCCAGAGGTTGCCGGCATCGACGGTCAGCAGCAGGTCGGCCACACCGTTCTCGCCCTCGGCCTTGATGCGTTGCATCAACGGGGCTTCCTTGTCGGTGATGAACTTGACCTTGACCCCGGTCTTGGCGGTGTAGGCGTCGAACACCGGCTTGATCAGCTCATCGATGCGCGAGGAGTACACCACCACTTCTTCCGCTGCCTGGGCAGTGCCGCCGAACAACGTCAGGGCCAGGGCGGCCAGTAGGGGCTTGCGTGGCAACATGAAATGCACTCCTCGGATCGTATGAGAGGCGCAAATGGTAGTGAATCCCATTTTGTCCCTCACCCTCGGAGCCGTTACCGGATGTTGCAGCCCGCGCAAGCGCCTCCTGTAGGAGCAGCCTTGTGCTGCGAAGAAGCCACAACGGTGCTCGTCATACCGGCCCTTTCGCAGCGCAAGGCTGCTCCTACAGAGGCCGTGCTAACGTCAGGGCTTGGCCAATTCTGGCAGGTCTCCGCTCAACCCCAACGCTTGGCGCACGAACAATGCCTTGGCCTCCGGCATCTGCTCCACCAGCTTCAAGCCACTGTTACGCAACCAGCGCAACGGCAGCGGATTGGCCTGGAACAGCCGCTCGAACCCTTCCATGGCGGCCATCAGCCCCAAGTTGTGCGGCATGCGCCGGCGCTCATAGCGGCTCAGCACCTTTACATCCGCCAGCCGTTCGCCGCGCTCGCTGGCATTCACCAGCACCTCGGCCAGCACGGCGGCATCAAGGAACCCCAGGTTGACGCCCTGCCCGGCCAACGGGTGAATGGTGTGCGCGGCATCGCCGATCAACGCCAGGCCCTCAGCCACATAGCGCTTGGCATGGCGCTGACGCAGCGGCACGCACACGCGTGGGTCGGCCTGCAGCACCTCGCCCAGGCGCCCCTCGAAGGCCCGCTCCAGAGCCTTGAGGAAGTCCGGCTCGTCCAGCGCCATCAGTTGCTCGGCATGCTCTGGCGTGGTCGACCACACAATCGAGCACCAGTCCTGCTGGCCCTCACGTGTCAGCGGCAGGAACGCCAGCGGGCCCTCGTCGGTAAAGCGTTGCCAGGCCGTAGCCTGGTGCCCGGCGCTGCAACGTACGCTGGTGACGATGGCGTGGTGCAGGTAATCCCACTCACGGGTTTCGCAGCCGGTCAAGCGGCGTACCGCCGAGTTGGCGCCATCCGCCGCCACCACCAACGGCGCCCGCAGTTGGCGGCCGTCGGCCAGGGTCAGCAGCCACTCGTCACCGGAGCGGCGCAGTTGCTCGAGCCGCGCGTTGGGCAGCAGGCCGATGTCGCTGTCATGCAGACGCTCCAGCAAGCCATCCTGCACCACCCGGTTTTCGACAATGTGGCCGAGCACCTGGGCATGCACGCTGGCCGCCGAGAAGTGGATCTGGCCCGTACCGCTGCCATCCCAGACGTGCATGTCGGTATACGGCGTGGCCCGTCGCCGGGCGATGCCATCCCAGGCGCCTAGGCGCTCCAGAATGCGCTGGCTGGCCGCCGACAATGCACTGACGCGCGGCTCGAACGGCGCTTCGGTATCGAAGGGTTTTACCGACAGCGGGCTGCCGTCGAGCAGGAGAATGTCCAAGCCACTGTGGCGCAATGCCAGGGCCAGGGCGCTGCCGACCATACCGGCACCGACAATCAACAGATCTGCGCGCATTTCCATGCCTTACGCCTGCCTCGCTTGCGGCTTGAGCCGCACGTATAGGGTTTTATCGACCCGCGCCACCAGTTCGCCGGCGCCGTCGCGGATGTCCACCTGCAGCCGCGGCAGGCACTTCTTGCCGGTGGCGGTTTGCTGGCGAATGTCGTCGAGCAGGGCGTCATCGAGGTGGAACTCGGCGTACACGGGGCCTTTGCCCGGCGAGATGAAATCGATGCTCGCCGCCTTGTCCCAGACGATGTACTCGCGCCCCAACTGCTCGATCAGCAGCAGCATGTAGAACGGGTCGACCATCGAATAGAGGCTGCCGCCGAACTGGGTACCGACGTAGTTGCGGTTCCAGCGGGTGAGCTTCATGCGGACCTTGACGCTGCGCATGTCCGGGCTGATGTGCTGCACGCGGATACCGGCGCCCAGATACGGCGGGTAAAGGTTCAGCAACCAGCGCAACATGCGGGCCCGGCGCGCCAGTCTGCGCGGATTGCTCATGCCTGGCCCCGCGGATCGGGGCGCGTACCCAGGCCCATGGCCTGGCGGGCAAACCAGCTTTTTGCCGGCGGCAGCAGGTCGAGCCCGAGCAGGCCAATGTTGCGCCCGGCAGCCAGCAACGGCTGGTTGCTGCCGAACAGGCGGGTGACCTGGTCGGAGAAGCCGATGGTCAGCGCCTGGTCCAGGCGCTGACGCTGATGATAGGACCGCAAGGTGCCAAGGTCACCGGGCTGCTGAGGGCCCGCCAGCAGTGCTTGTGCAAGCACCTGGACGTCACGCAGCGACAGGTTGAAGCCCTGGCCGGCAATGGGGTGCAGGCTGTGCGCAGCGTTGCCCAGCACCACCAGGTGCGGGCGTACCTGTTCTTCGGCCTCGACCAAAGCCAGCGGGTAGAGATGCCTTGCCCCCACTTGGCGCAAAGCCCCAAGACGATAGCCGAAGGCGTCCTGCAGCTCGCGCAGGAAGCTGCGTTCATCAATTTCGGCCAGGCGCTGAGCGTCCATGCCCTGACGGGTCCAGACCAGCGCGCAGCGGTTTTCAGGTAGTGGCAGCAGGGCCATCGGGCCGGTTTCGGTGAACCGCTCGAACGCCTGGCCGCGGTGGGCTTCGCCAGGCGTGATGTTGGCGATCAGGGCGCTTTGCTCATAGGGCGTGCGGCGCACATGAATACCCAGTTGCTCACGCAGGCCTGAGCGGCCGCCATCGGCCAGCACGGCCAAGTCGCATTCCAGGCTGGTGTCGTCATCCAGCTGCAGGCGATAACCGCCTTCGATGGCGTGCATCGCCCTCACTTCGGCGGGGCAACGCCAGCTCACCACCTCAGGGTCCAACCCCTGCCACAGGCACTGCCCGAGCCAGGCGTTTTCCACCACGAAACCCAGCGCTGGCACGCCTTCTTCGTGGGCATCGAGGCGCGTGGCACCGAACCGGCCACGGTCGGATACCTGAATCTGCAAGATAGGCTCGGCGCGCTGGCTGATGGCCTGCCACAGCCCCAACTGCTGGTAGATCTGTTGCGTGCCATACGACAACGCCGACGAACGCGCGTCATAGCTGGGCTGGAAACTGTGGCCGGGTGCGAACGGCTCGATCAGCAGGATCTTCCAGCCCCGCGCCTTGGCCCCGGCTTGCAGGGCCAACGCCAGGCTCGCGCCGACCAGGCCGCCACCGATGATCGCCAAGTGGACCCGGTTCATGCCGCGTCCTTGCGCGCAGCCTGCATCAGCGCCTCGATCTCGGCGACTGTGCGGGGTACACCCGACGTCAGAATTTCACAGCCCTGCCTGGTCACTACCACGTCGTCCTCGATCCTTACGCCGATGCCGCGCCACTTCTTGGCCACCGCCTGGTTGTCGGCGGCGATGTAGATGCCCGGTTCGACGGTCAGCGCCATGCCGGGCTCCAGCACGCGCCACTGGCCGCCCACTTTGTATTCGCCCACATCGTGCACATCCATGCCCAGCCAGTGCCCGGCGCGGTGCATATAGAACGCGCGGTAGGCTTCGCTTTCGATCAGCCCCTGCACATCGCCCTTGAGCAACCCCAGTTCCACCAGGCCCTCGGTGATGACCTGCACGGTCGCCTCGTGGGCGTGGTTCCAGTGCTTGCCGGGGGCGATTTCGGCGAAGGCTGCGGCCTGGGCCTTCAGCACCAGCTCGTAGATGGCCTTCTGCTCGGGCGAAAAACGCCCGCTGACCGGGAACGTACGGGTGATGTCGCTGGCATAGCAGTCGATTTCGCAGCCCGCGTCGATCAACACCAGGTCGCCGTCCTTGAGCGGGGCGTCATTCTGCTGATAGTGCAGGATGCAGCCATTGCGCCCGGCCGCGACGATCGAGCCATAGGCCGGCATTTTCGCGCCGCCTTTGCGGAACTCGTAATCCAGCTCGGCTTCCAGGCTGTACTCATACAGCCCGGCCCGGCAGGCCTGCATGGCACGCACGTGGGCACGGGCGGAAATGTCTGCGGCAACGCGCATCACCTTCACTTCTGCCGCCGATTTATACAGGCGCATGTCGTGCAGCAGATGATCCAGCGCAACGAACTCGTTCGGCGGCTGGGCACCCAGGCGAGCCTTGGAGCGGATCACGTTGATCCAGTCCATCAGCCGGCGATCGAATTCGGGGTTGCTGCCCATGGCGCTGTACACCCGTTCCCGGCCCTCGATCAGGCCGGGCAAAATCTCGTCGATGTCGGTGATCGGGAAGGCATCGTCGGCGCCAAAATCACGCACCGCACCTTCTTGGCCGGCGCGCAGCCCTTCCCATTGCTCGCGCTCAGGGTTGCGCTCGCGGCAGAACAGCACGTACTCGCCATGTTCACGGCCCGGGATCAGCGCAATCACCGCCTCGGGCTCGGGAAAGCCGCTGAGGTACTGGAAATCGCTGTCCTGGCGGTACACGTGCTCGACGTCGCGGTTGCGAATGGCAACGGCGGCGGCGGGCAGGATGGCGATGCTGTTGGGGACCATCTGCGCCATCAGCGCCTTGCGCCGACGGGCATACTCGGCCTTGGGAATGTGGCTCATGGGCAGACTACCCCCGGTTGATCAGTGCAACGATGGCTTGGACGCAGGTGCGGCCGGCTTGGCCAGCTCGGAGAACAGCAGCAGCGGCGCGACGCGCAGGTACTCCATGACTTCCATGTAGTCGCTCTCGCCGTCTTCGGACTCTTCGAGGGCTTCTTGTACCTGGGAGATTGCCACCAGGTCCTGCAGCACGTCTTTGGCTTCGGTGGACAGGTCCTTGCCACCGGCGTTCAGGCCAAAGCCCGTGATGAAGCCTTGGCACCACTGGCCCAGCGCCGCAGCACGGTCAGCCAGCGCGGCATCATCGGTCGGCAGCAGCAGGACGATGGCCATGTCATCGCTGGTGAGCTCGCCCTTGACCATCTCTTGCAAGCCGATCAGGGCATTGCGGACGGTGTCACCGGGTTCGTTTTCCAGCAGTTGGGCGGCGTCGGCCAGCCAGGCGTCGGCATCGAAGCCGGCACCGGCGCAGCTGCGCCCGACCAGCAAGCCGTGCAGCTCGGCAGGAGTGACAGGGTGGCCGTTGCTGGCAAGCAGCATGGCGAAGGCAATGTAGGGCGATTGGGTATTGGGCATGGGCAACTAGGCGCCAGACGGCGCAATGACTAGAATGGAGACCTTGTATCCTAGCACCGGCAGGCGCGCCAAGACCATCGGCACTGGCCGTCGCGGCCCGGGGAGAGGCATCATCGCCAGGTGACTCAACGACGGAGCGATTCGAGTGCAACCCACGCAAGAGAACGACCTGCAAGCGCTGATGAGCCGATTCGAGTTGCTGATCGAACGTGTCGAGCAACTAAAACGGCAAAATGCACTCCTAGTAGCTCAGGAAAAATCCTGGCGCGAAGAGCGCGCCCACCTCATCGAAAAGAACGAGATCGCAAGGCGCAAGGTCGAGTCGATGATTTTACGCCTCAAAGCTCTGGAGCAAGACTCATGAGTTCAAGCAATAGCGTCACCGTGCAGATCCTCGACAAGGAATACTCGATCATCTGCCCGCCGGAAGAGCGCAACAACCTGGTCAGCGCCGCGCGCTACCTGGACGGCAAGATGCGCGAGATCCGCAGCAGCGGCAAGGTGATCGGCGCCGACCGCATCGCGGTCATGGCTGCGTTGAACATTACCCACGAGATGCTGCACCGCCAGGAAGACCGTAGCGCTGCCCCGGTCGCTGGCACCAACCGCGAACAGGTGCGCGACCTGTTGGATCGGGTCGATAAGGCTTTGTCCGACGACACGGATACCAAAATCGGCTGAGATTGGTATACTGGCGCCACTCCCTGGGGGATGCGCCAGTCGGTTATGTCCCTGAGCCGATACGCACAACCACGGGGGTTGCACGCTGGGGCCGGTGTGCATGTCCGCTCGACGGAAAGCCTTAACGCCCCCTGCAATCTCCACCTTGAACTTTCGGGTTCAAGGGCTACACCGATAGCGGTCTTATCGGGGAGCCTTATTTTTTTGTCCGCCCTTGCTGCGGGCAGACCCCTACCAGTCGCGACAACTGGGAACGCCTGTGCCATGACCGACACCGCGCCGCTCACCCGCCCCCAGCTTCGTCGCCTGCTCCGCAATGCACGCCGCGCACTCACGCCTGCCCAGCAGCGCCAAGCCGCCCTTGGCCTATACCGCCAGCTGGCGCAAGACCCGCTGTTCCGCCGCGCCCGGCACATTGCCCTGTACTTGCCCAACGACGGCGAAATCGACCCCTACCTGCTATTGCGCGAAGCCCAGCGACGCGGCAAACGTACTTACCTGCCGGTGCTGCACGCCTGGCCGCGCACACGCATGGTGTTTCAGCGTTTCGAACAGGGTGAAAAACTCAAGCGCAACCGCTTCCGTATTCCAGAGCCACTGACCGACCGCAAACGGCAACGCCCGATCTGGGCCCTGGACCTGATCCTGCTGCCGCTGGTGGGTTTCGATGAAGTGGGTGGCCGCTTGGGCATGGGCGGTGGTTTCTATGACCGCAGCCTGGCCTACCAGGCGCGCCGCAAGACCTGGAAAAAACCTTTGCTATTGGGGCTGGCGCATGAATGCCAGAAGGTCGAGCGGCTGGCACAGGCCAGTTGGGATGTACCATTGCAAGGCACGGTCTCGGACCGCGACTGGTACCTGGCGCCGAACTGAGCGGCGCCAGCGGAGGGTATCAACGTTGTGGCTGGCTGGCGTCGACCGGCATCTGATAGGCGGTGTCCAGCTTGCGCTCCAAGAACCCCTGCGCATAACCAGTGGTGACCACACCCAGGCCAAAAATGAACACCAGGATCCACAGCAGATCCGGCTTTTTGCGTTGATTCATCGAAGATTGCCCCCCAGGCAAACTGTTTCGGCTTGGCGATTTTCTGGGTATCGCCAGAGCATCTCGCTTTAAACGGGGCGCATTTTCCGACAACCTGCGCCGACACGCAAACATTGGCGCCAACCGGCTGTCGGTTTCGTGCAACAGGTTATTTCAAACCTTTTCAGGAGCAGCATGCATGGCCTATTGGCTGATGAAATCCGAGCCCGACGAGCTCTCGATCGAAGCCCTTGGCCGGCTGGGCGAAGCGCGCTGGGACGGCGTGCGTAACTACCAGGCGCGCAACTTTTTGCGGGCCATGAGCGTGGGCGACGAGTTCTTCTTTTACCATTCCAGCTGCCCGCAACCGGGCATTGCTGGCATCGCCCGCATCACTGCGGCGGCCTACCCGGACCCGACCGCACTGGACCCAGAAAGCCACTATTACGACCCCAAGGCCACCGCCGAGAAGAACCCGTGGAGTGCGGTGGACGTGGCCCATGTGAAAACCCTGCCCAAGGTGCTCGACCTTGGCAGGCTCAAACAACAGGCTGCGCTTGCCGAGTTGCCGCTGGTGCAAAAAGGCAGCCGCCTGTCGGTTATGCCGGTTACCCCCGAACAATGGGCGGCCATTGTCGCGCTGAAGTGAAGGTGGGCTAGGATCAAGGGGTTTGACCGATATCAACACGCCATGGATAGCCGCACGCCACGATAGGCTGTGCACTGAGCAGGGATGCTGACTGATGAATCGATATGCCCCCAGGATCTTCGCCACCGCGCTGATCGCCTTACTGGCGGCCGCTGCCGGGCTGGGTTACTGGAAGTCGCTGCATGACCAGTTGCCGGAAGGCCTGAGCATGGGCAACGGCCGCCTCGAGGCGACCGAAGTGCAAATTGCCACCAAGGTCCCCGGGCGTTTGGCCGAGGTGCGGGTCGACGAAGGCGACAAGGTGATTCGTGGCCAGCTGCTGGCCCGTATCGACACCCGCACAATGGAAGCCCAGCGCAACCAGGCCGAGGCCGAAGTGCTGCGCGCCCAGGAAAACTACGCGGCGGCCCAAGCCAGCGTGCAACTGCGCCAGAGTGAGCTGCTGCTCGCCGGCCAGGAACTCAAGCGCGTGCGCGAGATTTTCAAGCGCAACTATGCCAGCCAACAACTGCTCGACCAGCAGCAGGCCCGCTTCGACACCGCGAACGCGGCGGTGGTTGCCGCGCGCGCCCAGCTGGCAGCCGTCAAAGCCGCCATCGGCGCGGCCCAGGCCCAGGTCGCCCAGCTGACCAGCGAGATCGACGACAGCAGCCTGCGCGCGCCCATCGACGGCATCATCCAGCTGCGCCTCGCCGAGCCAGGTGAGGTGTTGGGCGCTGGCGGTCGCGTGCTGATGCTGATCGACCCGAGCGACCAGTACATGAACCTCTACCTTCCAGCCTCCACCAGCGGTCGGCTGACCGTTGGCGATCAGGCACGCATCGTCCTCGACGCGCTGCCCGATCTGGCTTTGCCGGCGAAGGTAGCGTTTGTCGCAGCCAAGGCGCAGTTCACCCCGAAACAGGTCGAAACCCGCGATGAGCGGCAGAAACTGGTGTTTCGCGTAAAACTGCGCCTGAGCGATCCAAGCGCCGTGCCGCAAGCCAAGCCGGGCATGCCGGGCGCTGGCTATGTGCGCACGGCGGACGTGGACTGGCCGGCCAACCTGCAATGAACGCGCCGGCATTGCTGGCCGAGGGCATCAGCCACCGTTATGGCGACCTGATCGCCTTGCAGACGCTGGGTTTCAGCCTGCCCAGCGGCACCCGCTGTGCACTGATCGGGCCTGACGGGGCCGGCAAATCGACCCTGCTCGGGCTGATCGCCGGCGTAAAACGCCTGCAGCAGGGCGAGTTGCAGGTGCTAGGTGGCTCGATCCGCCAACGACGCCACCGCGCTGCGCTGTACCCCAAGGTCGCGTTCATGCCCCAAGGGCTGGGCAACAACCTGTACCCCGAGCTGTCGATCAGCGAGAACATTCGTTTTTTCGCCACGCTGTTTGGCCTGGGCCGGCACGAATGCGAACAACGCATGGCCAACCTGCTGCAGGCCACCGACCTGCATCGCTTCGCCGAGCGCCCGGCCGGCAAGCTGTCGGGCGGCATGAAGCAGAAACTGGGCCTGTGCTGCGCGTTGATCCACGAACCTGACCTGCTGATCCTCGACGAACCCACGACCGGGGTCGACCCCTGTCGCGGCGACGCTTCTGGGAACTGGTCGAGCAGGTACGCGCACAACGCCCGCAATTGACGCTGCTGGTGGCCACTGCCTATATGGAGGAAGCCGAGCAGTTCGAGCACTGCCTGATGCTCGATGGCGGCCGGCTGATTGCCGCGGGCCCCAGCCACACCTTGGCGGGCGTCACGCCCAGCGGCAAACTGGACGATGCCTTTACCCATTTCCAGGGGGCAGGCAGTACGCAACATGCGCCGTTGTCTATCCCGCCACGCTCGGCAAATGATGGCCCAGTCGCCATCGAAGCGCATGACCTGACCCTGCGCTTTGGTGACTTCACCGCGGTCAACAAGGTCAGCTTCGCCATTGGCCGTGGGGAAATTTTCGGTTTTCTCGGTTCCAACGGCTGCGGCAAGACCAGCACCATGAAAGTGCTGACGGGCCTGGTACCCGCCAGCGAGGGCAGCGCCAGCCTGCTTGGCCGCCCGGTGGACGCCAGCGACCTGGCCACGCGCAAGCGGGTTGGTTTCATGTCGCAGAGTTTCTCGCTGTATGGCGAGCTCAGCACCCGCCAGAACCTCACGCTGCATGCGCGCCTGTTCGACCTGCCCAATGCCGACAGCGCGCAGCGCATCAGCGAACTGATCGAACGCTTCGGCCTGCGCGACATCGCCGACCAGCCGTCAGGCGCCCTGCCCCTCGGTCTGCGCCAGCGCCTGTCACTGGCGGTCGCGGTGCTGCACCGCCCTGAAGTGCTGATCCTCGACGAGCCGACTTCCGGCGTCGACCCTGCCGCCCGGGATGACTTCTGGCGACTGCTGGTGGAGTTGTCGCGTGAGCAAGGCGTGACCATTTTCCTTTCCACTCACTTCATGAACGAAGCCCAGCGCTGCGACCGCATTTCGTTCATGCACGCCGGGCGCGTACTGGCCTGTGACACGCCTGATGCCCTGCAACGCCAGTACGCCGGCGAAACCCTGGAAGACGCCTTCGTGCGCTGCCTGGAGCAAGCCCAGAAGGCCGTGCCCCAGGCCCCACAAAACACTGTCCTGGAGCAGCCGGCAGCGACCACACCGCCGTTGCGCCAAGGTTTCAGCCTGCGCCGCCTGCTGGCGGTGGCCAGCCGGGAGGGCAAGGAGCTGCTGCGCGACAAAGTGCGCCTGGCCTTCGCCCTGCTCGGCGCCGTGTTCATGATGGTGATCTTTGGCTATGGCATCTCGCTGGATGTGGAGAACCTCGCCTTCGCTGTTCATGACCAGGACCAAAGCCCGCAAAGCCGGGCCTACCTCGAAGCGTTTCGCGGATCACGGTATTTCGCCGAGCAGGCGCCGATTCGCGATACCCGTGAAATGCACCAACGCCTGCAACGTTCCGAAATCAAACTGGCGCTGGAAATCCCACCCGGCTTTGGCCGCGACCTTTACGCCGGTCGCCAACCGGTGGTGGCTGCCTGGCTCGACGGCGGCATGCCGTTCCGTGCGGAGACCAGCCGCAACTATGTCGAAGCGGTGCACCAGGCGAACCTCGAACAATTTGCCGCAGCCAGCCAGCAACCGGTGCAGCGCCAGGAGCCGGTGCGCCTGGAAACACGCTTCCGCTACAACCAGGACGTGGTCAGCGTGAATGCCATCGGGCCCGGCGTCATGGCGCTGATCCTCGCGTTCATCCCGGCCATGCTCACCGCCCTGGGCATCGTCCGTGAAAAGGAACTTGGCTCCATCACCAACTTCTACGCCACGCCCCTCACCCGCCTGGAGTTTCTGCTCGGCAAACAGCTGCCCTACCTGGCCGTAAGCCTGGTCAACCTGGCGTTGCTGGTGGCGATGAACCGCTGGTTGTTTGCCGTACCGCTCAAGGGCAGCGTGCTAGCCCTGGCCTGCGGCGGCGTCGCCTACTTGCTGGCGACCACCAGCCTGGGCTTGCTGATCTCGGCCTTCACCCGCACCCAGATCGCGGCCATCCTGGGCACCATGATCATCACCAGCCTGCCGACCATCCAGTTCTCCGGCCTGATCGTGCCACGCTCGTCGCTCGATGGCGCCGCGGCAGTGATGGGCCAGCTGTTCCCGGCGGGTTACTTCCTGGACATCGCGGTCGGCACCTTCACCAAAGCGCTGGGCCTGCGCGAGCTGTGGCCGCAGTGCCTGATCCTGCTGAGCTTCTTCGCCGTGTTCACCGGCCTGAGCCTGGCCATGCTGAAGAAGCAGGAGGCCTGACATGTCGCGCCTGAACCACACCCTGCGCCTGGGCCTGAAAGAGCTGACCAGCCTGCGCCATGACAGCGTGCTGCTGCTGTTTTTGCTGTATGCCTTCAGCGTGGCGATCTACATGCCGGCGGCGGGCTCGGTGATCGGCGTGCACAACGCCAGCGTTGCCGTGGTGGACGAAGACCATAGCCAGCTCTCACGCAAGCTCACCGAGTCACTGCAACCACCCGAGTTTCAGCCTGCCGTGCCCCTGCCCCCGGACCGCCTGGACCAGGCCATGGACAGCGGCCAGTACACCTTCGTGATCAATGTGCCGGTGAACTTCCAGAGCGACCTGCTGGCAGGGCGCTCACCCGAGCTGCAGATCAACGTCGACGCCACGGCCATGAGCCAGGCGTTCATGGGCGCCGGCTACATCGGCCGGATCTTCGAGCGAGAGCTGCTCGACTATGCCCAGCGCACCACAACCCAGAGCCCCGTGCTGATCAACCCCAAGGCACTGTTCAACCCCAACCTGGAGGGTGGCTGGTTTCTGGCCGTGATCCAGATCATCAACAACATCACCATCCTGGCGATCATCCTCACCGGCACGGCGCTGTTGCGCGAGCGTGAACACGGCACCCTCGACCACTTGCTGGTGCTGCCGTTGACCGCTTTGGAAATCATGCTGGCGAAAATCGCCAGCAACGCGCTGGTGGTGGTGCTGTGTACCTGGGTATCGCTCATCGTGGTGGTCAAAGGCGCCCTGGGCGTGCCGCTGTCTGGCTCCATGGGGCTGTTCCTGGCCGTGACCGCGCTGTACCTGTTCGCCAGTACCGCGTTGGGCATCTTCCTCGCCACATTGGCGCGCTCGACACCTCAATTCGGCCTGCTGGCGATCCCGGTCATTATCCCGATGCTGTTGCTGTCTGGCGGCAGTACCCCGCTGGACAGCATGCCGCAGTGGCTGCAGTGGGTCATGCAGGGCTCGCCGTCGACGCATTTCGTCAGCCTCGGCACCGCGATCCTGTTCCGCGACGCCGGCGCGGCCGTAGTATGGCCAGACATCCTGGCCCTGGCCGTGATCGGCCTGGTGTTCTTCAGCGTGGCGCTGGCGCGCTTTCGGCGGACGCTGGCGTCCTGATCACTGCACGATCAGGTTGTTGAACAGCAGGTCTTCGACAATCGGCTTGCCCTCTTCCGCTTCCATCACCTGCTGCACCTGCTTCAAGGCTTCCTGGCGCAGTTGCTCCTTGGCGTCGACGTTGCTCATCTTGTCCACGGTCTGCTGGGTGAACAGCGCCACCAGCTGGTTACGGATCAGCGGCTCGTGGTGTTTCACGGCCTTGGCGGCTTCATCACCGGTCACGCGCAGGGCTACGTCGGCCTTGTAGACACGCAGCTTGGGGCTGCCGTCGAGGGCATAGTTACCGACAAAGGGTGGGCTCAGGGTGATGTAGGCGACCTTGGGCGCCCCTTCCTTGGCTTCTTCGGCCACGGCCGCAACTGGCAGCATCAGGGCCAGCACCATCAAGATCCACGCTTTCACGAATTCGCTCCTCAATACAATTGGCGCCAGCTTACCCAGCACACCGCTCAAACCCAAGCCCTGGTTTATGCCGGCCCATCAGGGTAGGCCATGCTCGTTGACCCGGCAGGTGGCCCTCCTACACTTATCGGCCACTACCCGCAAAGGAATAGCCCCGATGAAAGCTGTGTTGTGCAAAACCTTGGGCCCGGCGCGCGACCTGGTACTGGAAGACGTCGCCAGCCCCGTGCCGAAAAAGAACGAGATCCTGCTGGATGTGCAGGCTGCGGGCGTCAACTTCCCCGACACCTTGATCATCGAAGGTAAGTACCAGTTCCAGCCACCGCTACCGTTTTCCCCAGGTGGCGAAGCGGCCGGTGTGGTGGCTGCGGTCGGCGAGAAGGCCGGTGCGTTCAAGGTGGGCGATCGGGTCATGGCCCTCACGGGGTGGGGTGCGTTCGCCGAACAGGTGGCGGTGCCCTTCTACAACGTGATGCCGATCCCCGAGCACATGGACTTCACCACCGCCGCCGCCTTCGGCATGACCTATGGCACCTCGATGCATGCACTCAAGCAGCGCGGCCACCTGCAGCCGGGTGAAACCCTGCTGGTGCTGGGGGCCTCAGGGGGTGTGGGCCTGGCGGCCGTGGAAATAGGCAAGGCCATGGGCGCCCGGGTGATCGCTGCAGCCAGCAGCGCCGAAAAACTGGCCGTGGCCAAGGCTGCCGGCGCTGATGAGCTGATCGACTACAGCCAGGCCAGCCTCAAGGACGAGATCAAGCGCCTGACCGGCGGCCAGGGCGTGGACGTGATCTACGACCCGGTGGGTGGCGAGCTGTTCGACCAGGCGGTAAGGGGCCTGGCCTGGAATGGCCGGCTGCTGGTGGTGGGGTTTGCCAGCGGGACGATCCCACAGCTGGCGGCGAACCTGGTGCTGCTCAAGGGCGCAGCGGTCGTGGGGGTGTTCTGGGGGGCGTTTGCCCAACGTCAGCCGGAGCAGAATGCAGCTAACTTCCGTCAGCTGTTTGCCTGGCAGGGTGAAGGCAAGCTGAAGCCGCTGGTGTCGGAGACTTATCCACTGGGTGAGGCTGGGGCTGCCATTGAGAAGCTGGGGCAGCGGCAGGCTGTGGGTAAGTTGGTGGTGCTGACTAGCTAGCGTCTGGCTGCTTGGTTGCCTGCTCGGGCCTCTTCGCGGGGCAAGCCCGCTCCCACAGATTATCCACTGCCCTCAAGTCGGCTCGGGTGCCTGTGGGAGCGGGCTTGCCCTGCGAAGAGGCCGGTACTGCCAGTCAATAAATCAGACTTCCCGCAGGTTATGGCAGCGCCTGAACCGCGCCTCCAGGTTGCGATCCGGCATCTGGTGGCTGCGCAACGCATTCAACGTCTGCTCCACATACTCGCGCGTGGTGCCATATCGCCCCTTGGCACTGGCGAGGATCTGGCTGAGCAATGTGTCGGGCAAATTCCCCGCATAGCACGGCAAATGGCGCTCCAGCACAAACCCCAAAGCCTGCACCTTGCTGCCATCACCCAACCGGCAGCTGAGCCAATGCGGGCGGTAGGCCGGGTACGGCATCTCGCGTTGCCACAGGGCCATCAGCGAATCATTCAGGTTGCTTTCATCCAGCCGATAGGCAAAACCACTGCATGACCCACCACGGTCCAGGCCAAACACCAGGCCGGGCGTTTCCGGTGTGCCACGGTGCTCGTGCGACCACAGGTAAAGCCCACGGTGATAACCGTGCACCCGCGCGCGCTGCCGCTCTACCGAACTGCACTCCGGTCGCCAGATCAATGAACCATAGGCGAACAGCCACACAGGCCCGCCTTCATGGCGTGACATGGTCAGTTGCATGGAGTTGATCAATTGCTCGCGGGTCAGTTGCTGGCCGAAGTCGAGCGCCGGAGGGTAAGCACTTTTCCAGGACAAACTTTCAATTGCCGACATACGCTGCCGCCATTATTCCCTGTGAACTACAAATGAAGCGAGAATCGCTGTGTGCCGCAGCTTGCGCCCCGCACCTAAGGTGTCTGCATTAACCTTAGGATACAAACGCGCCAACACTCAAGCCTGAAAGCTAAAGTTTCACGCGAACTTCCGACGATTGGAGAGCATTGTTTCGAGCGGGGTGAAAGTTATTAGCCAAGGCGGTAACAATTACCGCCTTATACCCACTCGGTTGAACTTGAGTTATTAGCCACGCGGCGCGTAGGCAAATACATCGGCGCGCATACGGTGAGCATCCATACCGGCCTCGACCAGGGCATCAAGGGTGGCATAGACCATGTTTGGCGAGCCGCTGGCATAGACGTGCACGCCGTTGAGGTCGTGAATGTCTTCGCAAACGGCCTCGTGCAGCATGCCGCAACGGCCTTCCCAGCCACACAGGTCACTGACGACCTTGTGCAGGAACAGGTTGGGCAGGCGCAACCATTCGTCCCAATGCTCGATCTGGTAGAAGTCCTCAGGCCGACGCACACCCCAGTAAAGGTGTACCGGATGCTTGAAGCCCTGGGCGCGACAATGCTCGACCAGGCTGTGCATCTGGCCCATTCCCGTACCGGCGGCGATCAGCACCAGCGGCCCGTCTGGCAACTCGGCCAGGTGCGCATCACCGAAAGGCATTTCGATGCGCGCCAGGCGATCACGCTGCAGTTGCTCGATCAGCTGCAGCGCGCTGGGCTCACGTGCCAGCACGTGCAGTTCCAGCTCACGCCCACCATGGGGCGCAGAGGCCAGGGAGAACGCCGCCTGCTTGCCGCCTTCGCGCTCAATCATCAGGTACTGACCGGCGTGATAACGCGGCGGCTTGCCGGCAGGCGCACGCAGGCGCACGCGCCAGACGTCGCCACCGACCTCGACGCATTCGCTCACGCTACACGCCAGCTTGCGCACTGGCAGCTCGCCCAGGGCGAGCACACCGTCCCAGAGCAACACGCAATCCTCCAGCGGTTCGGCAATACAGGTGAACAGCTCGCCATGGTCGCGTACTTCGCCGTTCTGGCGGACGCTCCCTTCCACCAGCAAGGCGGCGCAAACATGGCAATTGCCATTGCGGCAGCTGTTCGGGCAGTCATAGCCGAGCCGCCGCGCTCCATCCAGGATCCGTTCCCCGGGTTCAAGCGCCAGCACTGCCCCGGACGGCTGCAACGTTACCTGCATCAATCTATTCCCAACTGATCCCACAGCTCATCGATACGGCGGGTGACGGCCTCGTCCTTGACGATGACCCGTCCCCATTCGCGTGTAGTCTCGCCCGGCCACTTGTGGGTGGCGTCCAGGCCCATCTTCGACCCCAACCCGGACACCGGCGACGCGAAGTCCAGGTAGTCGATCGGGGTGTTGTCGATCATCACCGTATCACGCTTGGGGTCCATGCGCGTGGTGATGGCCCAGATCACATCGTTCCAGTCGCGGGCGTTGATGTCATCGTCGGTGACGATAACAAACTTGGTGTACATGAACTGTCGTAGGAACGACCACACACCCAGCATCACGCGCTTGGCGTGGCCTGGGTATTGTTTCTTCATGGTCACCACCGCCATGCGGTACGAGCAACCTTCCGGTGGCAGGTAGAAGTCGACGATTTCCGGGAACTGCTTTTGCAGGATCGGCACGAACACTTCGTTCAGCGCCACGCCGAGAATCGCCGGCTCATCCGGCGGACGGCCCGTGTAGGTGCTGTGGTAGATCGGTTTTTGCCGGTGAGTGATGCGCTCGACCGTGAACACCGGGAAGCTGTCCACTTCGTTGTAATAGCCGGTGTGGTCGCCGTAGGGGCCTTCCGGCGCCATTTCGCCCGGGTGAATCACGCCTTCGAGAATGATCTCGGCGGTGGCCGGTACCTGCAGGTTGCTGCCACGGCACTTGACCAGCTCGGTGCGGTTGCCACGCAGCAGGCCAGCGAAGGCGTATTCGGACAGGGTATCCGGCACCGGCGTCACGGCGCCCAGGATGGTTGCAGGGTCTGCACCCAGCGCCACGGCCACTGGGAACGGCTGGCCGGGGTGCTTCTCGCACCATTCGCGGTAATCCAGCGCGCCGCCACGGTGGCTCAGCCAGCGCATGATGACCTTGTTGCGGCCGATGACCTGCTGGCGGTAGATGCCCAGGTTCTGGCGGTCCTTGTTCGGGCCGCGGGTAACGGTCAGGCCCCAGGTGATCAGCGGGGCCACATCGCCTGGCCAGCAGTGCTGGATCGGCAACTGGCCAAGGTCGACGTCGTCACCTTCGACCACGACTTCCTGGCACACCGCATCTTTGACCACCTTCGGCGCCATCGACACGACTTTCTTGAAGATCGGCAGCTTCGACCAGGCATCCTTCAGGCCTTTCGGCGGCTCTGGTTCTTTGAGGAAGGCCAGCAGCTTGCCAATTTCGCGCAGTTCTTCGACCGACTCGGCGCCCATGCCCATGGCCACCCGCTCGGGCGTGCCGAACAGGTTGCCCAGTACCGGGATGTCGTACCCCGTGGGCTTCTCGAACAGCAACGCCGGGCCTTTGGCACGCAGGGTGCGGTCGCAGACCTCGGTCATTTCCAGGACGGGAGAGATCGGAACCTGGATGCGCTTGAGTTCACCGCGCTGTTCCAGGCCACGGATGAAGTCGCGCAAGTCGCGATACTGCATGCAGGAGCCTCGTGTTGGCCGTATCGGTCGGGGTGCAGAGTGTAGCGCCGTTCGGGTTTTGTTTGGGGGCAAAAATGCAGTGGCGCCGCTTCGCGCCCCGTCGCCGGCAAGCCAGCTCCCACAGGTTTGGACTGCCCCCAGAAAGTTGGACAGTTTCAGCTAGCAGCCTGAGCCCTGTAATCAACGGGGCTCAGGCCGTTCAGCCTTAGCTTGATGCGGTCATGGTTGTAGTAATGAATGTACTCATCCAGACCCGCCTTCAGTTCTTCGACGCTTTCAAATCGCTTCAGGTGGAAGAACTCTGACTTGAGCGTACCAAAGAAGCTTTCCATGGCCGCGTTGTCCAGGCAATTTCCTTTACGCGACATGCTCTGTTTTACGCCGCGCTGATAGAGCTTGTGACGATACTGAGGCTGTTGATAGTGCCAGCCCTGATCCGAGTGCATCACCAGCTTTGGCGTCTCGCCCAGCTTCTTAAGCGCCTTGTCCAGCATGTTTCCAACCAGGCTATAACAGGGCCGGCTGGCCATTTCGTATGCCACGATCTCGGCGTTGTACAAGTCCATGACGGGTGAGAGGTAGAGCTTTTGCTCGGCGACCTTGAACTCGGTTACATCGGTTACCCATTTCTGGTTGGGCCGTTGAGCCACGAAGTTACGCTCTAAAAGATTCATTGCTACTTTGCCCACTACGCCCCGGTAGGAACGGTATTTCTTGGGCCGCACGACCGATCTCAGGTCTAGCTCAGCCATCAACCGCTCAACGACCTTCTTGTTAACCAGGGTCCCGTTGTTTCTGATCACGAGCGCCACGCGTCGATAGCCATACAGCTTTTTGTGCTCGTGATAGACACGCTGTATCTGCTCTTTGAGCTCAGCATGCTTGTCCGGCTTCTGTTGGCTTTTGAGCTGGTAGTAGAAGGTGCTGCGCGCCAGCCTGACCATCCGCAGAAGGTCAGGTAGAGGAAATCTGCGCTTGAGCTTGCAGACGATCAGGACTTTTTCGTCTGTATTCGCTCCTTCTCCTCGCGCATAGCTTTGAGCTCCTTTAGGACAGCGTTCTCCATGCGCAGGTATTCGAGCTCAGCCAGCAGCTGCTCGCGGGGCTTTTGCGCGTCATCGGTATCAGTGGGCTCGACTGGCTTAATTTTCTTTGGCACGTGAGTAGGCTTTCTTGGTTTGGCGGCAGTAGGCGCTGCGGGGCTACCACTGTAGTACCGTCGTTGCCAAATGCCTATCTGCGAAGACTGTCCGAGATCAAAGTGGGCGGCTGTTTGGCGCAAAGAGAGCCGATGTTCATGCATGTACTTCAACACCCGGTGCTTGAACTCTTCGCTGTAACGCCGGCCGTGAGGACGTTGGCCGATGCTGGAGTCGGCTTGGTGGCTGGCCACCCAGCGCCTCAGCAGGCTGAAATCGATGCCAAAGTGGCGAGCCACTTTTCGGAAGCCGTCGCTGCCATCAAGGTAGGCTGCAATCGCCTTGAGCTTGAACTGCTCGGTGTACTTGCCCATAGATCCCCCAAGGGTTGGATTGGTGTCCAACTTCTTGGGGGCAGTCCAGGTTCGGCATACGATTCAAGCACTGCGCATTACCTGTGGGAGCTGGCTTGCCGGCGATGGGCTGCAAAGCAGCCCCAATCAATACTTGGTGAGGAAGCTTAATTACGCACCATTGATTATGCGACACACCTTTGACGGGCGTTGGCGAACGATCTTTTGTGACAAACAGCAAAAAGCCGGGTTTCCCCGGCTTTTTGCGTGATGCAGCGAAGCTTACTTACGCTTCATCGACAAGAAGAACTCGTCGTTGGTCTTGGTCTGCTTGAGCTTGTCGACCAGGAACTCGATGGCGGCGATTTCGTCCATCGGGTGCAGCAGCTTGCGCAGGATCCACATGCGCTGCAGTTCGTCGTCGGCGGTCAGCAGCTCTTCGCGGCGGGTGCCGGAGCGGTTGATGTTGATGGCCGGGAACACACGCTTCTCGGCGATACGACGGTCCAGGGGCAGCTCCATGTTGCCGGTACCCTTGAACTCTTCGTAGATCACTTCGTCCATCTTCGAGCCGGTTTCGACCAGCGCAGTGGCGATGATAGTCAGCGAACCGCCTTCTTCGATGTTACGCGCGGCACCGAAGAAACGCTTCGGCTTCTCCAGGGCGTGGGCGTCGACACCACCGGTGAGGACCTTGCCGGAGCTCGGGATCACGGTGTTGTAGGCACGTGCCAGACGGGTGATGGAGTCGAGCAGGATGACCACGTCTTTCTTGTGCTCGACCAGGCGCTTGGCCTTCTCGATGACCATTTCGGCAACCTGCACGTGGCGGGTTGGCGGCTCGTCGAAGGTCGAGGCGACCACTTCGCCGCGCACGGTGCGCTGCATTTCGGTCACTTCTTCCGGGCGCTCGTCGATCAGCAGGACGATCAGGTGGCACTCGGGGTTGTTACGGGTGATGTTCGCCGCGATGTTCTGCAGCATGATCGTTTTACCCGCTTTCGGCGGGGCGACGATCAAGCCACGCTGGCCTTTGCCGATCGGGGCGCACAGGTCGATGACGCGGCCGGTCAAGTCTTCGGTGGAACCGTTACCGGCTTCCATCTTCAGGCGCTTGTTGGGGAACAGCGGCGTCAGGTTTTCGAACAGGATCTTGTTCTTCGCGTTTTCAGGGCGATCGAAGTTGATCGTGTCGACCTTCAGCAGGGCGAAGTAACGCTCCCCTTCCTTCGGCGGGCGGATCTTGCCGACGATGGTATCGCCGGTACGCAGGTTGAAACGGCGGATCTGGCTAGGCGAGACGTAGATGTCGTCGGGGCCGGCCAGGTAGGACGCATCAGCCGAACGCAGGAAACCGAAACCATCCTGGAGAATCTCCAGCACGCCGTCACCCGAGATCTCTTCGCCGCTTTTCGCGTGCTTCTTCAGCAGGGCGAAAATCACGTCCTGTTTGCGCGAACGGGCCATGTTTTCGATGCCCATCTGTTCGGCCATTTCCAGCAGATCGGTAATCGGCTTTTGCTTGAGTTCAGTCAGGTTCATAAGGGGAGTGACGTAATCATGTATGAAGGGAGGATTAAGCTTCTGGCTTAATGAAGCCGCGCCGCTAGAAGGCGATAGGATCGCGCACAGATTCTAATTAGGAGTGCGTCGGCGACGGCGTGCAGGGGGCACTGGAGAAGCAGTGCGAGGCCGAATGTAACACTTGCTTTTTTCGACGTCTAGTGGGTTGGAAAAGAAAAGCCCCGGTATTTCCGGGGCTTTTTCACATCACAGGTGGGCGTCGAGGAACGCGGCCAGCTGCGATTTGGACAGTGCGCCGACCTTGGTGGCCTCGACGTTGCCGTTCTTGAACAGCATCAGCGTCGGGATGCCACGCACGCCGTGCTTGGCCGGGGTTTCCTGGTTGTCGTCGATGTTCAGCTTGGCGACAGTCAGTTTGCCTTCGTAGGTAGAAGCGATGTCGTCCAGAACCGGAGCGATCATCTTGCAGGGACCGCACCATTCAGCCCAGTAGTCGACCAGCACCGGGCCTTGGGCTTGCAGGACTTCGGCCTCGAAGGTGGCGTCGGTGACGTGTTTGATCAGATCGCTGCTCATGGATATCTCCGGGGTCGTAAGCATAAAAACGTGGCCCATCATAGCCGCAGAGGCTGACTACAGGAAGTCACAGACGATTGAGTGTAACTATAGTTGTGCAAGACGCCGCGAATCGAAACTGTCATATGCGTGTCATAACATCGAATGGCACATTGCCCTGCATCAAGCCTTGGCGTGCCACGCGTTGGCGACAGCCCCGTATCGTGGCACGATTGCCAGGTTAACGACCGAGAACATCCAGATCATGCCGCATACCAACGCGAAGAACCTGTCTCTGATCGCCGCCATCGACCTTGGCTCCAACAGTTTTCACATGGTCGTGGCCAAGGCCCACCACACCGAGATCCGCATTCTCGAACGGCTGGGGGAAAAGGTTCAGCTGGCCGCCGGCATCGACGAAGAGCGCAAGCTCAGCGAAGAAGCCATGGAACGAGGCCTCGACTGCCTCAAGCGCTTCGCCCAACTGATCAACGGGCTGCCCGCAGGTGCGGTGCGCATCGTTGGCACCAACGCCCTGCGCGAAGCGCGCAACCGCAACGAATTCATCCAGCGCGCCGAGGCCATTCTCGGGCATCCGGTGGAAGTGATTTCCGGCCGTGAGGAAGCCCGCCTGATCTACCTCGGCGTCTCCCACACCCTGGCCGACAACCCCGGTAAGCGCCTGGTCGCCGACATCGGCGGCGGCAGTACCGAGTTCATCATCGGCCAGCGGTTCGAGCCACTGCTACGCGAGAGCCTGCAAATGGGCTGCGTCAGCTTCACCCAGCGCTACTTCCGCGACGGCAAGATCACCCCGGCGCGTTATGCGCAGGCCTACACCGCCGCGCGCCTGGAGCTGATGAGCATCGAAAACGCCCTGCACCGCCTGACCTGGGACGAAGCCATCGGGTCGTCCGGCACCATCCGCGCCATCGGCGCAGCCATCAAGGCCAGCGGCCTGGGCAATGGCGAGGTCAACGCCGAAGGGCTGGCGTGGGTCAAACGTAAACTGTTCAAGCTGGGCGAGGTCGACAAGATCGACTTCGAAGGGGTCAAGCCCGACCGCCGCACCATCTTCCCGGCGGGCCTTGCGATTCTCGAGGCCATCTTCGACGCTCTCGAACTGCAACGCATGGACCACTGCGACGGTGCCCTGCGCGAAGGCGTGCTGTTCGACCTGCTCGGCCGCCATCACCACGAAGACGTGCGCGAGCGCACCCTCAACTCATTGATGGAGCGTTACCACGTCGACCAAGGCCAGGCCGCGCGCGTCGAGCGCAAGGCACTGCACGCGTTCGACCAGGTGGCCAAAGCCTGGAAGCTGGAAGAGGGAAATTGGCGCGATCTTCTGGGGTGGGCAGCGAAAGTGCACGAAGTTGGGCTGGATATCGCCCACTATCACTACCACAAGCACGGCGCCTACCTGATCGAGCACTCCGACCTGTCAGGCTTCTCCCGTGAGGATCAGCAGATGATGGCCCTGCTGGTACGCGGCCATCGCCGCAACATTCCCAAGGACAAGTTCGCCGAGTTCGGCGATGAAGGCGTGCAGCTGATTCGCCTGTGCGTGCTGCTGCGCTTCGCCATCCTGTTCCACCACATTCGTGGCACGCAGCAAATGCCGAAGGTACAGCTGCAAGCAGGCGACAACAGCCTCGATGTGGTCTTCCCTGAAGGCTGGCTGGAGCAGAACCAGCTGACCCAGGCCGACTTCGCCAACGAGGCGGAGTGGCTGGCCCGGGTCGGCTTCGTCCTCAGCGTACGTTGAGGACCGGGTTGCTCAGGCGCTCCAGCAGGGTCGCCTGGGCACTGCGCGGGTTCTGGTTGCCGGTCGGGGTGCTGCGCACGTAGCGCCCATCCGACTGCAGCGTCCAGGCATGGGTGTTGTCGGTCAGGTAGCTTTCCAGCTCTTTCTTCACCCGCAGCAACAGCTTCTTGCCTTCGACCGGGAAGCAGGTCTCGACGCGCTTGTCGAGGTTGCGCTCCATCCAGTCGGCACTGGACAGGTAGATCTGCTCCTCGCCGCCATTGAGGAAGTAGAACACCCGGGTGTGCTCGAGGAAGCGGCCGATGATCGAGCGCACGTGAATGTTGTGCGAAACCCCCGGAATACCTGGCCGCAGGCAGCACATACCGCGCACCACCAGGTCGATGCGCACCCCGGACTGGCTGGCCTTGTACAGCGCCTTGATGACCTTGGCATCGGTCAGCGAGTTGAACTTGGCAATGATGTGCGCAGGCTTGCCGTCCAGTGCGAACTGGGTCTCGCGGGCAATCATGTCGAGCATGCCTTTCTTCAGCGTGAAGGGTGCATGCAGCAGCTTTTTCATGCGCAGGGTCTTACCCATGCCGATCAGCTGGCTGAACAGCTTGCCGACGTCTTCGGTGAGGGCGTCGTCAGAGGTCAGCAGGCTGTAGTCGGTGTACAGGCGAGCGTTGCCGGCGTGGTAGTTGCCAGTACCCAGGTGCGCATAGCGGACGATTTCGCCCTGCTCACGCCGCAGGATCAGCATCATCTTGGCGTGGGTCTTGAACCCGACCACCCCGTAAATCACCACCGCACCCGCCGCTTGCAGGCGGCTGGCCATCTGCAGGTTGGACTCTTCGTCGAAACGCGCGCGCAATTCGATCACCGCAGTGACTTCCTTGCCGTTACGGGCAGCGTCCACCAACGCGTCGACGATCTCCGAGTTGGCGCCGGAGCGATACAGGGTCTGGCGCACGGCCAGCACATGCGGGTCCTTGGCGGCCTGGCGCAGCAGGTCGACCACCGGCGTGAACGACTCGAACGGGTGCATCAGCAGCACGTCCTGCTTGCTGATCACGCTGAAGATGTTGTCGGCGTTCTGCAGCAGCTTGGGGATCGCCGGGGTGAACGGCGTGTATTGCAGCTGCGGGTGGCTGTCGAGGCCGGTGATGCTGAACAGGCGGGTCAGGTTGACCGGGCCATTGACCTGGTACAGCTCGCTCTCGCTCAGGCTGAACTGCTTGAGCAGGTAGTCCGACAGGTGTTTCGGGCAGGTATCAGCCACCTCAAGCCGCACGGCATCACCGTAACGGCGCGAGAACAGCTCGCCGCGCAGGGCGCGGGCCAGGTCGTCGACTTCTTCGGAGTCCAGCGCCAGGTCGGCGTTTCGGGTCAGGCGGAACTGGTAGCAGCCCTTGACCTTCATGCCCTGGAACAGGTCGTCGGCATGCGCGTGGATCATCGACGACAGGAACACATAGTTAGCGCCCGGGCCACCGACTTCTTCAGGCACGCGAATGACCCGCGGCAACAGGCGCGGCGCCGGGATGATCGCCAGGCCCGAGTCGCGGCCGAAGGCATCGACGCCTTCAAGCTCGACGATGAAGTTGAGGCTCTTGTTCACCAGCAAGGGGAACGGGTGCGTCGGGTCGAGGCCGATCGGGGTGATGATCGGCGCGATCTCGTCACGGAAGAAGCGCCGTACCCAGGTCTTGAGCTTGGGCGTCCAGTGACGGCGACGGATGAAGCGGATGTGGTGTTTTTCAAGCTCTGGCAGCAGCACGTCGTTGAGGATCGCGTACTGGCGATCCACCTCGGTGTGCACCAGCTCGCTGATGCGCGCCAGCGCCTGGTGCGGCTGCAGGCCGTCGGCTCCGGCCTGTTCGCGGGCGAAGTTGATCTGCTTCTTCAGGCCGGCGACGCGGATCTCGAAGAATTCGTCCAGGTTGCTGGAGAAGATCAGCAGGAATTTCAGACGCTCGAGCAGCGGGTAGCTCTCGTCCAGTGCCTGCTCCAGCACCCGAATGTTGAACTGCAGCTGCGACAGCTCGCGATGAATGTACAGGCTGCTGTCGTCAAGGCCCGGGACGGTGATCGCCGGTGCCGGCGCAGGGGCCGGTGCCGCAGCCTCGACCACAGGCTCCGGCTCTGGCGCCGGCGGCAGGTCTGGCGGGGTCTGCACCATCTCTTCGGGGACTGCCTGGGCGTCCTTGATCGCGACAGGGGTGAGCACTTCATTATTCATCTGGACGTTCCTGGAGGACGTTAACGCCCTATCATCAATTGAGCGGGACGATAAGCGGCCATTATGACGCCTGTGTTACACCCACTGGCAAGCCTGCGACTTGTGG
Organism: Pseudomonas sp. B21-031; assembly: GCF_024748985.1. Classification (NCBI taxonomy): domain Bacteria; kingdom Pseudomonadati; phylum Pseudomonadota; class Gammaproteobacteria; order Pseudomonadales; family Pseudomonadaceae; genus Pseudomonas; species Pseudomonas sp. B21-031. Next base: position 5,790,137 of record NZ_CP087181.1, read on the forward strand.
CCGAAGGCATTGTCCTTGTAGGAATTGTTCACGTCGAGACACATTTGGACACTTTCATCCACGCGCGCGAAGGGGTAGGCTGCGCGTTCATTTCGCCAGCACCTCAGAAAATGCTTCAACAATTCCTGCAGGATTTCGGCTACTTCGCCCTTTTTCTAGGCACCTTCTTTGAAGGCGAGACCATCCTGGTGCTTGCGGGTTTCCTCGCGTTCCGCGGTTACATGGACATCAAGCTGGTGTGCCTGGTGGCCTTCTTCGGCAGCTATGCCGGCGACCAGCTGTGGTACTTCATGGGCCGTCGCCATGGGCGCAAGATCCTGGCACGCAAACCGCGCTGGCAGGCCATGGGCGATCGGGCGCTGGACCACATCCGCCGCCACCCCGACATCTGGGTGCTGAGCTTCCGCTTCGTCTATGGGCTGCGCACGGTCATGCCGGTGGCCATTGGCCTGTCGGGCTATCCGCCGCGCCGCTACCTGCTGCTCAACGGCCTCGGTGCCGCCATCTGGGCGCTGGCCCTGGGCGCAGCGGCCTACCACTTCGGCGCCATCCTCGAAGGCTTGCTGGGCAATGTGAAGAAGTACGAGCTATGGGTGCTCGGCGGCCTGTTGTTGCTCGGCGTCCTGCTCTGGCTGCGCCGGCGCTTCCGCACCCTGCGCGCAGAGCGCAAGGCGGCGGCACTGGCTCAGGCCCCAGACGCTGAGCAGGCTGTAAGCCAGGAGCAAGACCCACCCAAGCGGCGTGATCACCGCTAAGCCCAGTGCGCCAGCCAGGTACAGCGCTGGCGCATTCGACAGCAACCGCGCCCGCTCCAGGCGCACGGCCCAGGGCCGGTTCTCCAACAGCGCGCCGAGCACGAACAAGCCCAAGGCCATGACCGACCAGCCCAGTATCAGGGCGGCGGCAGGCACGCGCTCCGCGACCTCCATCAAATAGCTGCCCAAGGCCACATAGACGACGAACTGCGCCGCTACATAGGCCTGCTGCGCCCGCCCCAGGGCAACCTCGAACTTGCGAAACAACGCCAGGTCCGGCTTGGCCTGCGGGTAACGCGCGGCGACATCGGCCGGGCGCCAGCCCGTGGGCATGAACCAGATCCGCCACTTGTCCCACACGCTGCGCGTGCGCCGGGCATCACGCCACAGCTGGGCGAAGAACTGCAGGTTGGCCCACAGCGGGTTCCAGCTGGCCAGTGGCGTGGTCACGCCGAATACCACGGGCTCGGCCGGGTCCTCTTCCTTGAACGTTCCGAACAGGCGGTCCCAGAGAATGAACACGCCGCCGTAATTGCGATCCAAGTAAACAGGATTTTGCGCATGGTGGACGCGATGGTTGGATGGCGTGATGAATATCCACTCAAGCCAACCGAGTTTGGCAATGTGCCGGGTATGCACCCAGAACTGGTACAGAAGGTTCAGCGACGCCACGGTGATGAACACCAGGGGCGGCACGCCGATCAGCGCCAATGGCAGGTAGAAGATCCACGAAAAGATGAAGCCGCTGCTGGTCTGGCGCAGCGCCGTGGTGAGGTTGTACTCCTCGCTCTGGTGGTGTACCGAATGGGCCGCCCACAGCACGTTGCGTTCGTGCCCCAGGCGGTGCAGCCAGTAGTAGCAGAGGTCGTACAGGACGAACGCCAGCACCCACACCCACCACGCTTGCTGGGGCAAGCGCAGCAGCGCCAGATGCTCCCAGGCCAAGGCATAGGTCAGCAGCCCGACCCCTTTGGTCAACAGGCCAGTGCTGGTCGACAAGGCGCCTGTACTCAGGCTGTTGATCGCGTCGGCCAGGGTGTAATTACGCTGGCCACGCACGCGGTCAGCCACCAGCTCGACGGCGATCAATACGAAGAAGAACGGCACGGCCAGCAGTATCAGGTCCATGGTGACGACCTCAGGCGTTATCCACAAAGATTAGGCCGCGACCGCGGGAATCCCTATGGCTACATCTGCCAAACTAGAGGACATTTAGCGCCTCGACACTGGAGTAATAAGCATGACGAAAAAAGTAGCGGTGATACTTTCCGGCTGTGGCGTCTATGACGGCGCCGAAATCCACGAAAGCGTGATCACCCTGCTGCGCCTCGACCAGCGCGGGGCGCAGGTGCAGTGCTTTGCGCCGAACATCGCGCAGATGCATGTGATCAATCACCTGACCGGCGAAGAGATGCCCGAGTCGCGCAACGTGCTGGTGGAATCGGCGCGTATTGCCCGTGGCGAGGTCAAGGACATCCGCGAAGCCAATGCCGAAGACTTCGATGCGCTGATTGTGCCCGGTGGTTTCGGGGCGGCGAAAAACCTCTCCAACTTCGCCGTCGAAGGCACCAACTGCAGCGTCAACCCAGACGTGCTGGCCCTGGCCGAAGCCTTTGCCGATGCCTGCAAGCCGGTTGGGCTGATCTGCATCTCGCCAGCGCTGGCGGCGAAGATCTACGGCCCAGGCGTGGTCTGCACCATCGGCAACGATGCCGGTACGGCTGCTGCGGTAGAGAAGATGGGTGGCAAGCATGAAGAGTGCGATGTGCACGACATCGTTGAAGACACCCAGCGCAAGCTGGTGACGACCCCGGCTTATATGGTTGCGAAGTCGATCAGCGAAGCGGCCGGTGGGATCTACAAGCTGGTGGACCGGGTGCTGGAGCTGACCCACGAGGGCGACCAATAACCCAAGCCTGCGCTGCCTTGGTAGGAGCGGCCTTGTGCTGCGAAGAGGCCGTTGAAGCCTCAAGACATTCAGTGGCCATGCCGGCCCTTTCGCAGCACAAGGCTGCTCCTACAAAAGCCATGCACGTCAGGTGGGCTTGGACAAGCGCGCGATAATCCGGTCCAGCGCATTGGCGAATGCCTGTTTCTCGCGCTCGCCATACGGCGCCTGCCCTCCCCCAACCTGCCCTTGCTCGCGCAAATCGGTGAACAGGTTGCGCGTCGCCAGACGATCGCCCATGTTGCGCTCGTCAAACTCACGCCCGCGCGGGTCCAGCGCCGCCACGCCTTTCTTGACCAGCCGATCGGCCAACGGCACGTCGCTGCAGATCACCAGTTCACCAGGCTCGGCGTTGTCGACCAAATAATCGTCGGCCGCATCCATACCGCTGGGTACCACGATCAGCCGCACACAGGCAAAGGCCGGCTTGCTTTGCGCCTGGCCTGCCACCATCACCACCTCGAGCTTGCGCTTGAGGGCGAACTTGACGATCAAATCCTTTGCCGCCTTGGGGCAAGCGTCGGCATCGATCCATACACGCATCCGTAAACACCTCTAAATCAGCGAGACTACGCTCATGCAGCCCATCATGCCCGAAGCGGGCTGAAAGCTGGAGTCGGCGGGTTTTACCCACACGCAAGGACGCTGGAAAAATGACGCCAACAAATCGATTTAGCGCTTATCCGACTGGTTCACTCAGGCTAAACTCGCCGCAGCCCTATTGGCCTGCCACGAGCGCGCAATGAACCACCCCCAAGAAATCCGCCCAGACCTGGACGAAGGCATCGACCGCAAAGTTCTGGCGACCTTGCGTGCGCGCTTTCTGACGCTCAACCAGGGTCGCCTGCAACGTGCAATGGAGGGGCTGTCGACGCGCCAGCAACAGGTACTGACGCTGTTGCCGCTGCTGTTCCACGTCAACCATCCACTGCTGCCCGGCTATGTCTCGAGCAGTACCCCTGCCGGGGTGGCCGGTTTCGAGCCTGCCGACGACCTGGTCGCCGAAGCGCAACGGCTGGCCCGCTCGTTCGCCTACAAGGCTCGCCAGGGGCAGGCAGCGCGCCCGATCCATGGCGTGTTCCTGATGGGCAGCCTGGGCTCGCTGGCCCAGGCCGAACAAAGCGACATGGACTTGTGGGTCTGCCATGCGCCAGGCCTGGGTGATGACCTGCTGAACGAACTGCGCCGTAAGTGCCAACTGCTGGAAACCTGGGCCGCCAGCCTGGGCGCCGAGGCACACTTCTTCCTCATCGACCCGCAAGGCTTTGCGCAAGGCGAGCGGGACGGCCAGCTTGGTTCCGACGACTGCGGCACTACCCAGCATTACCTGCTGCTCGACGAGTTCTACCGCACCGCCATCTGGCTGGCCGGGCGTACGCCGTTGTGGTGGCTGGTGCCGGCCTACGAAGAGCACAACTACAGTGCCTATACCCAGACCTTGCTCAGCAAGCGCTTCATCCGCAGCCAGGACGTGCTCGACCTCGGCAACCTGGCGCATATCCCCCCCGGCGAGTTCGTGGGTGCAGGGCTGTGGCAACTGTTCAAAGGCATCGACTCGCCCTACAAATCGCTGCTCAAACTACTGCTGACCGAAGCCTACGCCAGCGAGCACCCCGCCGTACGCTGCCTGAGCCTGGACTACAAGCATGCGGTGTTCGCCAACCAGCTCGACCTCGACGAGCTGGACCCTTACGTGATGGTCTATCGGCGCATCGAGCGCTATCTGCGGCAACGCGGCGAAACTGCGCGCCTTGAGCTGGTCAGGCGCAGCCTGTACCTGAAGGTCAACAAGAAACTCAGCGGCCAAGTGCGCGCCAACGGTTGGCAACGCCAATTGCTGCAGCGCCTGGCGGACGAATGGGGTTGGGACGAGCGCCAACTGGCCCTGCTCGACAGCCGCAGCCAATGGAAAGTTGGCCAGGTCGCGGTCGAACGCCGCGAGCTGGTGGCTGAGCTGAACCACAGCTACCGCTTCCTCAGCCAGTTCGCCCAGACCCGCAACGCCAGCAGCCGCGCCGACCAGCGTGACCTCAATGTGCTGGGGCGGCGCCTGTACGCCGCCTTCGAGCGCCGCGCCGGCAAGACCGAGGTAATCAACCCGGGGATCGCCCCGGACCTGGCAGAAGGCACCCTCACTCTGGTCCAGGCCCCCAACCGCAAAGAGCCAGGCAGCCACCACTGGGAGCTTTACACCGGTAACCTGAGCACGCACGAGGTCACGCATTTCAGCCCGATCAAACGCTGCCGCGAGCTGCTCGAACTGCTGACCTGGGCCCATCGCAATGGCGTCATCGACAGCAGTACACGCTTCGCCGTGCACCCTGGCGCCAGTGACCTGCGCGAGCTCGAGCTGTTCAACCTGCTGGGCAGCTTGCAGCAGACCCTCGACCTGCCGCTGCCGACCGTCAGCGAAGTCCGCCTGCTGCAACCCAGTGTGGCCGACGAAATCCTGTTGCTGATCAACGTCGGCATCGACCCGCTGCGCCAGCACCGCGACCTGAACATCCTGATGACCACCGAGCGCACCGACTCACTGAGCTACGCCGGCGTGCGCGAAAACCTGGTGCTGACGCTGGACCAGGTCACCCTCAACAGCTGGAATGAAGTGCTGGTGCAGCGCTACGACGGCGAGCACGCGTTGCTGCGCTGCCTGCGCGACTACCTCAACAGCCTCGGCCAGCGCGGCCACCGCCCCCGGCTACGGGTACGCTGCTTCTGCCACAACCGCGCCCAGGCCATCGAGCAGCGGGTCGAGGAGGTGTTCGCCACGGTGCAACAGTTGCTCGACCAGGGGGCGAACTACCGCTACCTGCTGCAGGTGGCTCAGCACACCCATGTGCTGGAGTTGCTGCCCGGCCAGGTAAGCCTGGCGACCCTGGCCACCCATGAGGCGCTGCTGGACTACCTGAGCGAAGAACGCAGCCGCTACAGCCCGCTGCACCTGGACGCCAATGCCCTGCAGGACCACGACCTGGCACTGGTGCTGGAGCAGGGGCGGCCCGCGTGCATTCAAGTGTTCTATCGCCTGCAAGGCGCCTGGGCCGATCTGTATGTGCTGGATGAGTACAACGCGCTGTGGCAACAGCGCCTGCCATTGCAGGATGAAGCCCATCTGCTGCTGCCACTGCAACGCTTCCTGCGTTCGGTGCTGATGCGCCGCGATACTCAACTGCCGCTGGACGCCCTGCGCCCCGCTTCGCTGGATATCCACTATGGGCAGTTACTGCCCTCAGGCCCGGGCAAGGCGCGCAGCATCGAGCCACGGCTGGTGCCTGTCGAGGGCAGCGGCCAGCCGTACTACGAGGTTCAGGCGATTATCCAGGGGGGTGCCGCGGGCGCCGTGACGGTCACCTTGTACTGTGACCAGCAGGAGTTTTCCGAGCTGGACCATGGCGATCAGCTGTACGCCGTGGTCGCCCGGCAGATCATCGGGCAACGCCGCAGCGCCGGTCATTACCGCTGCTACATTACCGACCTGGATTTGTCCGAGCTGCTGGGTGATGAGCTGGGCGCGACCGTTTTGTACCTGCGTTACAAGCGGGAGCTGGAACAGGCGCTGAATGAGGGGTTAGAGCAGTTGCAAGCGGCGGTCGGGGGGTGAACCAGCGGGGCCGTATGGGAGCGGGCTTGCCCGCTGCCACAGGAGACTTGGCGCAGCGGCCCTAAAGGCTCACAGGTCGAAATCACCCGCCGCTTCTGGCTGGTACTCGACTTCCAGCAGCTTCAGCTTGAGGGTTTTGCCGCCCGGCGCCGGCCAGTCGATCTGCTCACCGACCGAAAGGCCCAGCAAGGCACAACCAATCGGCGCCAGGATCGACACCTTGCCTTCCGGCCCAGCATCTTTCGGGTACACCAGGGTCAAGTGGTAGTCCTTGCCGCTGGCCTCTTCACGGCAGTGCACGCGCGAGTTCATGGTCACCACCCCGGCCGGGACGTCCTCGTGACCGACCACCTGCTCGGCGCGGTCAAGCTCGTCCTGCAGGGCGAGCACACCCGGCGTACTTTCGTCGAGGCTGTCGATCAGACGCTCGAGACGTTGTACGTCCAATCGGGTGAGGATGAGGGAAGGCTTGGTGCTCATGATCCAGTCAGACTCCTTTGAACAGGCAATTTTCGTCGGGCAAATAAAGCAAAACCCCGCCCAAGGGCGGGGTTTATGATGACTTTGGCGTCACCGACGCAGAACCTGACACTACCACAGCCGGGCAAATACTCAAGCCCGTGCGCGCAAGGCCTCGGCTTCGCGGCAGATCTGCCGGCGCCGCTCGTCGTCTGCAGAGCGCCATTCGCGGATGTGCTCCACAGGGCGCTGGCAGCCGGTGCAGACACGCTGTTCATCCAGGCGGCAGACGCTGATGCACGGCGATTTCACGGCCGTGCTGACATTGCTGTAGAGCGGCTTGGGCGGCCGCGGCTGCTCACTCATCTCAGATCTCGTCGAAGTCCAGCTTCTCGCCGGCCCGCTCCCAGACGATGCGCTCCAGCATCTCGCCGAGCAGCTCTTCGCTCTTCTCGCAGATCCACTGCTTGCTCTCTTCGTCATAGTCGAAGTGGAAGCCACCCGACTTGTCCGCCAGCCACAACTGGCGCAGGGGCTCCTGGCGGCTGAAGATCAACTGGCTGCCGTTGTCGAACTTGATGGTCAGGACACCGGCGGAGTTCTCCATGTCCAGGTCCATGCCGCTCTCGTCGAACAGGTCTTCCAGGGCCTGTTGGGTCGCGTCGACCAGATCATGGAAACGCGCTTCGCTCAAACTCATTGCAGGAACCTCGAAATTGGCTGCGTTACAGGCAAGCCGGGCAAGATACGGGCGCTTGCCGCCGAATGCAAAGATTAGCCATTGCAGGCGGCAAGAATAGCCCGCCCGGCGGACCGGCTCTTGCATAGGCAATCCGTCGGTCGCTCGGTATACTCGGGCGCAATACTGCATATTTCAAAGGATTTCACCCATGAAGCGCCTGATTTCCTCGCTCGCGGCGCTGGTCGCGGTTGCCTGCCTCGTTTCGGCCTGCGGTCAGAAGGGCCCCCTGTACCTGCCGGAAGACGGCAAGGACGGCAAGGGCAGCCAGAAGTCGCATCAGCACAAGCACGCTCCGGCGGTACAGCCGCAAGAAGAGCAGCCTATCCAGCCCGAGCAAACGCCAGAGCAGTAAGGAAATCAGATGAACGCTTTCAATTACCGCGACGGTGAACTGTTCGCGGAAGGTGTAGCCCTGTCGGCCATCGCCGAACGTTTCGGCACCCCGACCTACGTGTACTCGCGCGCCCACATCGAAGCCCAGTACCGCAGCTATACCGACGCGCTGCAAGGCGTCGAACACCTGGTGTGTTTCGCAGTCAAGGCCAACTCCAACCTCGGTGTGCTGAACGTGCTGGCCCGTATGGGCGCAGGCTTCGACATCGTTTCCGGCGGTGAGCTGGAGCGTGTACTGGCCGCTGGCGGCCGTGCTGATCGTGTGGTGTTCTCCGGTGTCGGCAAAACCCGCGAAGACATGCGCCGCGCGCTGGAAGTGGGCGTGCACTGCTTCAACGTCGAATCCACCGACGAGCTTGAGCGCCTGCAAGTGGTGGCCGCCGAGATGGGCAAGGTTGCCCCGGTCTCGCTGCGGGTCAACCCGGACGTCGACGCCGGCACCCACCCGTACATCTCCACCGGCCTCAAAGAAAACAAATTCGGCATCGCCATCGCCGACGCCGAAGCCATCTACGTGCGTGCCGCCCAACTGCCGAACCTGGACGTGGTCGGTGTCGACTGCCACATCGGTTCGCAGTTGACCACCGTCGAGCCGTTCCTCGATGCCCTCGACCGCCTGCTGGACTTGGTCGACCGCCTGGCCGACTGCGGCATCCACCTGCGCCACCTCGACCTGGGTGGCGGCGTTGGCGTGCGCTACCGCGATGAAGAGCCGCCGTTGCTGGCCGACTACATCAAGGCCATCCGCGCGCGCGTCGGCGACCGCGACCTGGCCCTGGTCTTCGAGCCGGGCCGCTACATCGTGGCCAACGCCGGTGTTCTGCTGACCCGCGTCGAGTACCTCAAGCACACCGAACACAAAGACTTCGCCATCATCGATGCGGCGATGAACGACCTGATCCGCCCGGCCCTGTACCAGGCCTGGATGGGCGTCAGCGCGGTCACCCCACGCGAAGGCCAAGGCCGCGCCTACGACCTGGTCGGGCCGATCTGCGAAACCGGCGACTTCATTGCCAAGGAGCGCGAGCTGAACCTGGCCGAAGGCGATCTGCTGGCTGTGCAGTCTGCCGGCGCCTATGGTTTTGTCATGAGCTCGAACTACAACACCCGTGGCCGTTGCGCCGAAATCCTGGTCGACGGTGACCAGGCGTTCGAAGTACGCCGCCGCGAAACCGTCGCCGAACTGTATGCTGGCGAAAGCCTGCTGCCGGAGTGAGCCCATGCTGCTGCGTTTCACCAAGATGCATGGGCTGGGCAATGACTTCATGGTCCTCGACCTGGTCAGCCAGCACGCACACATCCAGCCCAAGCATGCCAAGCAATGGGGCGACCGCCACACCGGCATCGGCTTCGACCAGCTGCTGATCGTCGAGGCACCGAACAATCCAGAAGTGGACTTCCGCTACCGGATCTTCAATGCCGACGGCTCCGAAGTCGAACAGTGCGGCAACGGTGCGCGCTGCTTTGCCCGCTTCGTGCTGGACAAGCGCCTGACCGCGAAAAAGCGCATCCGCGTCGAAACCAAGAGCGGCATCATCGAGCTGGACGTGCAGAACGACGGCCAGGTGAGTGTCGACATGGGCCCGCCGCGCCTGGTGCCGGCCGAAATCCCCTTCGTCGCCGACGAGCAGGCACTGAGTTACCCACTGGAAGTCGACGGCGAGGTTCACGCCATTGCCGCTGTGTCCATGGGCAACCCACATGCCGTGCTGCGCGTCGATGACGTGCATACCGCGCCTGTGCATGCCCTGGGCCCGAAGATCGAAAACCATCCGCGCTTCCCGCAGCGGGTCAACGCTGGCTTCATCCAGGTCATCGACCGTCACCGTGCCAACCTGCGGGTCTGGGAACGCGGTGCCGGCGAGACCCAGGCCTGCGGCACCGGCGCTTGCGCCGCGGCCGTGGCGGCTATCAGCCAAGGCTGGATGGACTCACCGGTGACCCTCGACTTGCCGGGTGGCCGCCTGCACATCGAATGGGCCGGCCCCGGCAAGCCCGTGTTGATGACCGGCCCGGCCGTACGCGTCTACGAAGGACAGGTTCGTCTCTAAGCGAGTAACCGCCATGACCGATCAGCCCAAGGTTGTACCCCAGCAGTCCACCGAGCTCGATGCCGAGGCGGTGGTCGCGTACTTGCGCGCCCACCCGACCTTCTTCGCCGAGCACGACGAGCTGCTGGTCGAGCAGCGCATCCCCCACCAGCGTGGCGACAGCGTGTCGCTGGTGGAGCGCCAGCTCAAGCTGCTGCGCGACCGCAACATCGAGATGCGCCATCGCCTGTCGCAACTGATGGACGTGGCGCGAGACAACGACCGGCTGTTCGACAAGACCCGCCGGCTGATCCTCGACCTGCTCGATGCCGGCAGCCTGGAAGAAGTGGTGATGGCGGTCGAAGACAGCCTACGCCAGGAGTTTCAGGTGCCCTTCGTCAGCCTGATCCTGTTCGGCGATAACGTCGCGCCAGTGGGCCGCTGGGTCAGCAACGCCGAGGCGCACCAAGCCATCGGCGGCCTGCTGGGGGGCGGCAAGACGGTCAGCGGCAACCTGCGCGACCATGAGCTGGCGTTTCTGTTCGGTGAAGATCAGCGCCCCGAAGTCGGCTCCAGCGCCGTTGCCGCCCTCGAATACCAAGGGCTGCACGGCGTGCTGGCGATTGGCAGCCGCGACCCGCAACACTACAAGAGCAGCGTCGGCACCCTGTTCCTCGGCTACATTGCCGAGGTGCTGGGCCGTGTCGTGCCGCGCGTTACCCAGACCCTGCGTCCGGTGCGCTGATGGAACGCCAGCTGGAGGCTTATTGCGCCCACCTGCGCAATGAGCGCCAGGTGTCCGAGCACACCCTGCTGGCCTACCGCCGTGACCTCGACAAGGTCATTGCCTACTGCAACGATCAGGGCATCGCCGGCTGGCAAGCACTGCAAATCCAGCAGCTACGCCAGTTGATCGCCCGCCAGCACCACCAAGGCCAATCCTCGCGCAGCCTGGCGCGTCTGCTATCGGCCGTGCGCGGCTTGTACCGATACCTGAACCGTGAAGGGCTGTGCCAGCACGACCCGGCCAGCGGCCTGTCTGCGCCCAAGGGCGAGCGCCGCCTGCCCAAGACGCTGGATACCGACCGCGCCCTGCAACTGCTCGATGGCGGCGTCGACGACGACTTCATTGCCCGGCGTGACCAGGCCATCCTCGAACTGTTCTATTCGTCAGGCCTGCGCCTGTCCGAACTGGCTGGCCTCGACCTCGAATACCTCGACCTTGCCGGCGGGCTGGTGCAGGTGCTGGGCAAGGGTGGTAAGGCGCGCGTACTGCCTGTCGGCCGTAAAGCCCGCGAGGCCCTGCAGGCGTGGTTGCGCCTGCGCGGCATCGGCGGCCCACGCGACAGCGCCGTGTTCATCACGCGCCAGGGCAATCGCCTGAGCCCACGGGCCATCCAGATGCGGGTCAAGGTCGCCGGCGAGCGCGAGCTGGGCCAGCACCTGCACCCGCACATGCTTCGCCATTCTTTCGCCAGCCATCTGCTGGAATCGTCCCAGGACCTGCGTGCGGTGCAAGAGATGCTCGGCCATGCCGACATCAGCACCACGCAGATCTACACCCACCTGGACTTCCAGCACTTGGCCGCGGTGTACGACAGCGCCCACCCCCGGGCCAAACGCAGCAAAGGCACAGACTCATGAGCATCAAGCTGATCACCTTCGACCTCGATGACACCCTGTGGGACACCGCGCCGGTGATTGCCAGCGCTGAAGTCGTCCTGCGCGACTGGCTCGAAGCCAACGCGCCGATCCTCGGCGGCGTACCGGTCGAACACCTGTTCGCCATTCGCGAGCGCCTGGTGCAGGCCGAGCCCGGCCTCAAGCACCGTATCAGCGCCCTGCGCCGGCGGGTGCTGTTCCATGCCCTGGAAGAAGTCGGCTACAGCGAGAAGCACGCGCAGGCGCTGGCCAACGAAGGCTTTGAAGTGTTCCTACATGCACGCCACCAGGTGGAAATCTTCCCTGAGGTGCAGCCGGTGCTGGAAATCCTGCGCCACCAGTACACCCTGGGGGTGGTCACCAACGGCAACGCCGATGTCAGCCGCCTGGGCTTGGCGGACTACTTCCGCTTTGCCCTGTGCGCCGAAGACCTGGGCATTGGTAAACCGGATCCGGCACCATTCCTTGAGGCGCTGAAACGTGGCGAGGTCGAGGCCAGCGCGGCGGTGCATGTGGGTGACCACCCCGGCGATGACATCGCCGGCGCCCAACGGGCCGGGCTGCGGGCCGTGTGGTTCAACCCACAAGGCAAGGCCTGGGCCGGTGAGCGGGCACCCGATGCCGAGATCCAGCGGCTTTCGCAACTGCCTGAGGTAATGGCGCGCTGGCGCTGACAGGGACCGCTTCGCGGCCCATCGCCGGCAAGCCAGCTCCCACAGGTATGCGCTGCGCCTAAGGTAGCTTTATCCTGTGGGAGCTGGCTTGCCGGCGATAGGGCTCCTAAACCCAACAGGCACAAAAAAGCCCGCAGCGACGGCGGGCTTTTTTGTGGGCGACCACTCAGATAGGGCGGCTGCCGTATTTGTTGTCCGGCTTCTTGGGCGGGTCGGCGACCACGTTGGCCTCCACTTCCTGCACCTTACCACCGCGCGAAAGGAACTCTTCCATCGCTTTGGCCAGGGCATCGCGCTCCTTCTGCTTGGCTTCCATGCTCGGCATCTCGTCTACCGAGACAGCGGCCTTGGACTTGCCTTTGGCAGTGGGCGCAGGGCTATCGTCTTCGCCAGCGTCTTCCGCAACGTCGTCAGCCGCTGCTTCGAGACCCTCATCAGCCTCATCATCGTCGCCTACTTCGAGGTCGTCGTTTTCCAGATCATCGTCGCTCATGTTCTACCTCATGACTTGCGAAAAGCAGGTTGGTTATAGACCAGTGCAGCCGTAGACCGGCAGCCACCAGTGAAAATTCAACTGGCCGTGGGTTGGCCACTGCCTTGGGCATCCACCTCCTGATGGGAGGGTCGTACCCTGCAGGCCCTGCTCCTGGCAGGACCTGACGAAATCCTTGAGCCACCTGCTGGCCACGCGCTAATGGCAAGCCTAGCAAAGGCTGGGGAAGCGTGCGGACTGCATGTCAAACACCCTTCGGCGCGCATTCTAGCGCGCCCGTGGAAAAAGCAAAGCTCCATAAACGCTCGGCATCTTGTAAGTTTTCTGCCTACGTCGCGAACGTGACAGATAAACCGTTTGCCGTGCAGGAAATGGCAAAAATCAGGCGAAAAAATGCCCGGCGAACCGGGCAAGTTTTTACTGCGTCGCAGTTACAGGTTGTAGCCGCGTTCGTTGTGCTGAGCCAGGTCGAGGCCGACCGACTCTTCTTCTTCGTTGACCCGCAGGCCCATCACCAGGTCCAGCACCTTGAGGATCACGTAAGTGACGATGGCGGTGTAAACCACGGTGAAAATCACGCCTTTGGCCTGAATCCAGACCTGCATGCCGATATCGGTGACCGTGCCGAAGCCGCCCAGGGCCGGTGCGGCGAACACACCGGTAAGGATGGCGCCGACGATACCGCCGATACCGTGTACGCCGAAGGCATCCAGCGAATCGTCATAGCCCAGCTTGCGCTTCAAGCTAGTGGCGCAGAAGTAGCAGATCACACCCGAAGCCAGGCCGATCACCAGGGCGCCCATCGGGCCCACGGTGCCTGCGGCAGGCGTGATTGCGACCAGGCCGGCGACCACACCCGAGGCGATGCCCAGGGCACTCGGCTTGCCGTGGCCAAGCCACTCGGCAAACATCCAGCCCAAGGCCGCGGCGGCGGTGGCAATCTGGGTCACCAGCATGGCCATGCCGGCCGTGCCGTTGGCGGCGGCGGCAGAACCTGCGTTGAAGCCGAACCAGCCGATCCACAGCATCGCTGCGCCCATCAGGGTGTAGCCCAGGTTGTGCGGGGCCATCGGCGTGGTCGGGTAGCCTTTGCGCTTGCCCAGCACCAGGCAGCACACCAGGCCAGCGATACCTGCGTTGATGTGCACCACGGTGCCGCCCGCGAAGTCCAGCACGCCCCAGTCCCACATCAGTGCGCCATCACCGCTCCACACCATGTGCGCGATCGGTGCGTACACCAAGGTGAACCAGATGCCCATGAACACCAGCATCGCGGAGAACTTCATGCGCTCGGCGAAGGCACCGACGATCAGCGCCGGGGTGATGATGGCGAAGGTCATCTGGAAGGTGATGAATACCGCCTCAGGGAACAACGCGGTGGCCGAAGTCAGGCTGTCGGGCGTGACGCCGCTGAGAAACGCCTTGGAGAAGCCACCGACGAAGGAATTGAAGTTGAGCACGCCCTTTTCCATACCGCTGGTATCGAAGGCCATGCTGTAGCCGTAGACGACCCAGAGAATGCTCATCAAACCGGTGATCGCGAAGCACTGCATCATCACCGAAAGCACGTTCTTGGAACGCACCATGCCGCCATAGAACAGGGCCAGGCCCGGGATGGTCATGAACAGCACCAGCGCCGTAGCGGTCAACATCCAGGCGGTGTCGCCGGAGTTCAGCGCTGGGGCAGCTTCCTCTGCCAGGGCGAGCCCGGGCATTACGAGGGACAATAGGGCTCCTAGCCCTGCGATCTTACGCAGAGTCATGTTGTTTTCTCCTGGGGCGTTGGGTTTGGTGAGGCTTTTTTTGTTACTTAGATCGCGTCGGTATCGGTTTCGCCGGTACGGATGCGGATCGCCTGCTCCAGATTCACCACGAAGATCTTGCCGTCACCGATCTTGCCGGTGTTGGCTGCCTTGGTGATGGCTTCGATTACCCGATCAAGGTCCTTGTCGTCGATGGCGACGTCGATCTTCACCTTGGGCAGGAAGTCGACCACGTATTCAGCACCGCGATACAACTCGGTGTGGCCCTTCTGCCGACCGAAGCCTTTGACTTCAGTGACGGTGATGCCCTGCACGCCGATTTCCGACAGTGACTCGCGCACGTCGTCCAGCTTGAACGGCTTGATGATGGCTGTGACTAGCTTCATGAAACTCTCTCCCGATTTGGTGGACTTGCCCCAGGAAAACAAACCCGTCTCAAGTCTAAGCGCAGCGGTTGGCTTTGTAACGCGTCGTCGGCATCCGGCTCCGCGTGCGCACTGCCTGGTCACAAGGAACTGCATCAGTGCATGGCTCCTACAGGTCATTGCAGAAACCTTGCCAGTTCCACTAAAACGCCAGAAAACAGCGAGTTGCACGAAATAGTCGGGATTGGCCAGTCGCCAGCATCGAAAAGATGCACGATTTCGGTGCGCCCCGCCTTGGCCCACTGCGCGAAAAATGTGCAGTGCACACTGCTTGCTCACGGGTCAAACCGCGTTTTGCTGCGTGTTACACTGCGGGCCATTTTTCAGTTTCAGTGGACAGCCGAACATGCTCGCGCCCAAAGCCCTTCTCGATGCCCTGAGCGACCAGGCCTCGCGCCTGTTCAGCAGCGATACCGCCCAGCCTCGCGCCGAACTGGAAAGCCAGTTCAAGGTGCTGATGCAGGGTGCCTTCAGCAAGCTGGACCTGGTCAGCCGCGACGAATTCGACAGCCAGATGGTCGTACTGGCCCGTACCCGCGCCCGCTTGGAGGCCCTGGAGAAGCAGGTCGCCGAGCTGGAAGCGCGGATGGCGCCGACCAGCGAATAAGGTTCAGGCGGAGGCCTGCAATCGATCCTCGCGCGGATTATCTGGTTTCGGCGGTAACTCGCTGGCGTGCAGCGTGCCGCGGAACAGCGTCGCACTGCACAGAGTGAACAGCGTCTTCACCCGGTTGTGCGAGTTGAGTATCTCGGCCTGGATATGCTCGATGTCGTTATCAGCCGGCTGCAATGCGACCGCACGGTTGATCCACTCGATGGCGGCGAAGCGGCTTTGCTTGCGCGTACCCTGCCCTTGCATCCAGGCCAGCCCTAGTTCGGCACTGGCGCGAGCGGCAATACTGGCGTCCGGGTGTTCGACCAGCGCCTGCAAGTAGTCGACGGCTTCGGCCTGTTCCTGCGGTTCGCCAAACTGACGCAGCAGAATACCCAGCTGCAGACGCGCACTGGCAGCGATCTGCAGGTCACCCAACGCATCGTGCAGCAACCGCCTGACGGCAAGCATGGCACTGCGCTCATTCAAGGCTTCTGCGCTTTGCATGCGACGGCAGGCCAAGGTGTATTTGGCCTGCTTGCAACCGGTCTCTACCGCGCGCAACAACCAATAGTCGGCAGCGCTCGCGTCCAGGTACTGCACGGGGGTGTTGGGCAGCGCGCCTCGGTGCAGGTCATGAAGGCTAAGGGCAGCCTCTGGCAGGCTGAGCTCGGCACAGCGCTCATAAAGGTAGAACGCCGCCTCGTGCTGGTTGGCAGCCCAAAGCAGGCGTGGCACCTCAAGCACGTCCACACCCGGCCCTTGGCGGCCACATTGGCGCTTTACCGCAGCCAATGACCAAACACGCGCCTGCTCGTTCGAACACTGAAAACCCCACAGCCCAAACGCGTGCCCAACCGACCGCAGCGCACAGGCGGCGGGGTGCGAGTGGCTCGCACAGAGCTGCTCGATAGCAATGCGAAAAGCCTGCTGCTCATCCTTCACGGCGTGGAACAGCATGATGCAGACAAAACTACGGAAGGGCTGGCCGATGCCCGGGACGAACCCAAGGTCAGGGTAAAGATTCACACTGGCGGTAAAATCGCGCAGGGCGCCAACGTAATCCTGCTGAGCACAACCACGCAAAGCACCACGCCAGGCCAGCAAGGTGGCGCGCTCCCTGGGCCTCAGTGCTCGCAGCGACCAGGCCTTGAAGACCTGCAGCCACACAGCGATCGACTGCGACTGCCCGGCATGCGGCAGTTCGAGCTGGTCCTCGATAGCCAGCCAGCGCAGTGCATTGCGTTGTTCCTCGCGCCAACGCTCACACAGCGGCCCACTGGCCAGGGCGTCGATCGCGGCGTCACTGCCTCCCCAGCAGGGCAACAGGTAGGTTGCATAAGCCTGAATCGCTTCGAAACAGCCGGGGAATGCGCCAAGTGCTTGATGCAGCCAATAGTGCTGGGCGTTTTCTCGCCCCTGCTCGGCCCGTTTGCCCAGGCACGCCGGTAAGGCCTGTGGCAGTTCGGCCAGGGGTAGCAGGCCGTATTTCACCAGCAGCGGCGCTGCAGCCTCTTGCACCTCCACGTCGGCCTCAGTGCAGGGGCTGAAGCGCACCGGCTGGCCGTCGAACAGGCCCAGCAACCAGCCTGGCTCAGCGAAATGCGCGCTGATCTTGAGCATGCCGATCGCCGCTGCCACAGGCTGGCTCGATCGCCCCATGGCACGCAGCAGGTGCGCCGCGCCAATCTCGCAAACCTGCTCCGCCGCCAGCCGACGCTCGGCGCTGATGGGCTGGGTGTTGGCAGACTCGCGGATATGGCAGGCCCGGCTGAAACAATGAAAACCCATCACTACCTGAGGGTGATAGGCCTTGGGGCAGGCATCGATCCAGGCCTTGAGGATCTGCGTCAGGGCCTTGTCGCCCTGGCTGTCCCAATCGACCAGCATGTGCCCTTCGACGGCCTCCAGGTAGGCCGGAAACTCGCCGGGCGGCGACTGCCGCCAGCGCACTTCGAGGATGTCGAAGAAGCGGTTGAGTTCAACGAAAGCACTGGCCTGCACCAGTTCACGGATTGCCTGGCGAGTGCGAGTGAGCGTTTGCACGGGGCAATACCTCAAGTCCATTTGTAGGAAGTTGTGTTGCCATCCCATGGCAATCACAGTAGCCCTTCAACACTAAGCCATACCCTGAATCTGCGCAAAAATAATTGGATCCATTTGTGTCGGATTCTAAGAAAACCCAGGGGAAATACCTGACCTGAAAAACCAGGACGCACACTTATTGCGCTGATCATGGCTGTCGCCGCTAAGCTTGCCCAAGCCGCAGGAAGCGGCCCCATTCCGCGACAATGGAGCGTCCATGTCACTTGCCCTCGTCCACAGCCGCGCCCAGGTTGGCGTGCAGGCACCGGCGGTCAGCGTCGAAACCCACCTGGCCAATGGGCTTCCCCACCTGACCCTGGTCGGCCTGCCCGAAACCACGGTCAAGGAAAGCAAAGACCGGGTCCGCAGTGCCATCGTCAATTCCAGCCTGGATTACCCAGCCAGGCGCATCACGCAAAACCTGGCGCCTGCCGACCTGCCTAAGGATGGCGGGCGTTATGACCTGGCCATTGCTTTGGGCATCCTCGCCGCGAGTGGGCAGGTGCCGGTGGCCACCCTCTGCGACATCGAATGCCTTGGCGAACTGGCGCTGTCCGGCCAGTTGCGCCCCGTGCAGGGCGTGCTACCGGCGGCGCTGGCGGCACGGGAAGCCGGCCGGGCGTTGGTGGTACCGCGGGAGAACGCCGAGGAAGCAAGCCTGGCAGGCGGGCTGGTGGTGTATGCCGTCGGGCACCTGCTGGAGCTGGTCGCCCACCTGAACGGCCAAGTGCCCTTGCCGCCGTATGCCGCCAATGGCCTGGTCTTGAACAGCCGGCCCTACCCCGACCTCAGCGAGGTACAGGGCCAAATCGCGGCCAAGCGCGCCTTGCTGCTGGCGGCCGCCGGGGCCCATAACCTGCTGTTTACCGGCCCGCCTGGCACCGGCAAGACCTTGCTTGCCAGCCGCCTGCCAGGGCTGTTGCCGCCACTGGACGAGCGCGAAGCGCTGGAGGTGGCAGCCATTCAGTCAGTCAGCGGCCATGCGCCGTTAAACAGCTGGCCGCAACGCCCGTTCCGCCACCCACACCACTCAGCCTCGGGCCCTGCGCTGGTAGGCGGTAGCAGTCGGCCGCAACCCGGCGAGATCACCTTGGCTCACCATGGTGTGCTGTTTCTCGATGAACTGCCCGAATTTGAGCGGCGTGTGCTGGAGGTATTGCGCGAGCCGCTCGAGTCCGGCGAGATCGTGATTGCAAGAGCTCGGGACAAGGTACGCTTCCCTGCGCGGTTCCAGTTGGTGGCCGCGATGAACCCCTGCCCTTGTGGCTATCTGGGCGACCCTACCGGCCGCTGCCGCTGCAGCACCGAGCAGATCCAGCGCTATCGCAACAAACTGTCGGGCCCACTGCTGGACCGCATCGACCTGCACCTGACCGTGGCGCGTGAAACCACCACCCTCAACAACCAACCCAGCGGCGAGACCAGCGCCGCTGTCGCCGAACGGGTGGCCGAAGCACGTGAGCTGCAGCAACGCCGGCAAGGGTGCGCAAATGCCTTTCTCGACCTCAACGGCTTGCGCCGCCATTGCCCGCTGGAGGCGGCGGACCAAGCCTGGCTGGAGACCGCCTGTGAGCGGTTGACCCTGTCGTTGCGCGCGGCCCATCGGCTGCTGAAAGTGGCACGCACGCTGGCGGATCTGGAAGGTGTGGCGTCGATTACCAGGGCGCACCTGGCCGAGGCGCTGCAGTATCGGCCTGGGAGTTGATTGGGCGAAGCCCTTTTTGCGGCCGCACTGCCGCCCCTATCCGGCGATGTTCTTTTGCTGAAGCCCAGCAATCGAGAACGCTCCCGGCCCGGTCAGCGCCAGCCCGCCATACAGCACCACCAATAACCAGGCGAATTGGCCCTGCTCCAGCGTCCAATCAGGGTGCACCACCACCAGGGCCACCAACAACACCACCAGCACTGGCAAGCAAGCCAGCCGCGCCGCGACACCCAAAATCAGCAACACCGGGCAGAACACCTCGGCAAACACGGCCAAGCCCAACGTCAACGGCGCACCCAGGCCAAAAGGGTCCTCGATGCGCTGCAGTTCACCGTTCCAGTCCAATAGCTTGGGTAACCCATGGATCAGCAACAACAGCAAGGCAGCCGCAACGCGCATGAACAGCAAGCCGGCTGCGGTGAAGATGGGGGATGAAGCGTCATGCAAGACATTCGGGCGCGGCATCTGGGTGTGTCTCAAGGATAGGTCGACTGCGAACTTTCGCCGATCCATGCCAGGATTGATTGCGCAGATGTGCTTTCTCTAATCCGCTCTTGCGCCAGCCAACGCCGCCTCTACCGCCGCCAGCAACGCCTCTTCAGAAAACGGCTTGCCCAGGCACGCCACCGCCCCATGGCGCTGCGCAGCCTTCAGCGCCAGGTCATCCCAATGCGCCGACATGCAGACGACCGGCAGCCGCCAGCCCATGCGCGCCAGTTCACGCAGCACGTCCAGCCCGGAAAGCCCAGGCATCTTCAAGTCCAGCAACGCACACCCGGCCTCACGCGCCAACGTCGAGGCCAAAAACTCTTCGCCCGAACCGAACAGTAACGCGCCGAAGCCTGTCGCTCGCAGCAGGTTGGCCAGGCTTTTGCGCACAGACGCATCATCGTCGACGATGCACACCCACGCCCTGTCGCGTTCAACCTCGGGCTTCATGCGGCGCCCTGGCCCTCGGCACGGGCCTCGAGCACGTTGTGCATGGCGACCAGTTCGACCAGCGAGCGGGACTGCATCTTGTTCATGATGTTCTTCTTGTGCACCTTGGTCGTCACCTCGCTGGTGCCAATCGCTTTGGCAATCTGTTTGTGCGACAACCCGCCGACCACCAGCGCGAACACCTGCCGCTCACGCTGGGTCAGCCGCGCGTACTTTTCCCTGACTTGCCGTGTATGCCGCCACGCGCGCCCAGCCGTCAGCGCACGGGCACGCAGAGCTGTCAGCAGGGTCAGCAATTGCGCCTCATCAAAGGGCTTGGTCAGGAACTCCACAGCACCCGCACGCATCGCCTGCACGGTCATGGGAATAGTGCCGTGGCCGGTCATGAACACGATCGGCCAGGGCAGGTCGAGCTGGCGCACCATCGCCTGCAGCTCCAAACCGCTGGCCTCAGGCAGGTTCATGTCCAGCAACAGGCAGGCATACGGCGTGTCGGCATGCGCTTCAAGCAGCGCCTCAGCCGAGGCGTACAGGCGATGCACAATGTCGTGCGAGCGAAAGAGTCGCCCCAAGGCTTTGAGCACCGATGGGTCGTCATCCACCACCAGCACGGGCACCGCTGCGCAATCAGCCGCGGGCTCAGCCGTATCGAGGTCGAAGGCTAGCGAAGCGTTGCTCGTGGGTCTCGCCGGCAGGTCGAGGGCCACTTCAGCCACCAGCCGATAGCCGCGGCGTGGCACGGTCTGGATCAGGCCGCGGTCACCGAAGGCCTTGCGCAACAAGGAGATCTGCACCTGCAGGTTGTTGTCTTCGACCACCGTGCCGGCCCACACCTGGCTGAACAGCTCGTCCTTGCCAACCACGCGGCCTTTGGCGCGGATCAGCGTTGCCAGCACCTCGAAAGCGCGCCCGCCCAGCACGATCGGCTTGCCGTCGAGAAACGCTTCTCGTCGCTCCAGCGACACCTGGGCATTGCCAAATCGGATCATGGTCTTCTCGAGTCTCACGGGTCCGGGCGGTTGCGCAGCCCCGTGCAATCTAGGCCAGCGCCCGCATTCATACAATTATCCCGAGGGATAGGTTGGCCTTGGGACTATACAAGCGCCCGCCACGGCCAAGGGGACGATAACGGTCAAGATGGTTCCCGTTCCTGCCAAGCCGTCTGGCCCGCGCATGCGCGGGGGGATCGCTGCGTATACTCGCGCCCTTGGATGTGGTTAGCAGGGGGTGCTTGATGCTCGATGAACGCCTCGCTTACAGGCCCATCGATTATGACCAGTCGATCGACGAGGGCTGGTTGAATCGGTGCGACATCACTCGTCTGGGGCAGGAAGGCGAGCTGACCTACTTCCGCCTGTGCGACCCCGGCACGGGGCAGGCCTGGATCGCGGTGCGCGCCCCGATCGAGTCCCCTGCTGCCTGCCAGCGCCTGGAGCACGATTATCGCCTGCGCCTCGACCCGAAGTGGGCCGTGATGCCCTCGGCCTACGTGCGTTCGGCTGAAGGGCCGCTGCTGGTGTATCCGGGCGGCCGCTCGGTCGCCGACCTCATCGCCCAAGGCCCGGCAGCGCTTCCCGGCTTCCTCGACATCGCCGTCAAAGCCGCATCAGCATTGGCGCTGGCACACGATGCCAACGTACTGCACGGCGCCTTGCAACCCGCGCATATCTGCGTGCAGCACGCGCAGCGGGTGAGGCTCGGCGGGTTTCGCGCGGATGCGCACTCGCTCATCAGCGAGCAAGGCGCACCCATTGGCAACTGGTCCTACCTGGCGCCGGAACAGATCTGCCCCCTCGGCTCCAGCAGCGACCAACGCAGCGATATCTATGCGCTGGGCGCCATCCTGTACCAGCTTTTGCTGGGCGAGTTGCCGCTCGCCGGGCGCGACACACTGCACTGGCGCCAGCTGCATGCCGGCGTGCAGCCACGGGCGGCCATCGAGGTCGACAACCGGGTGCCGCAGCCACTCAGCCGCATCCTCGCCAAGGCCCTGGCCAAAGAGCCCGATGCCCGCTACCAGACCGCCCGTGCGCTGGCGGTGGACCTTGCTCACTGCCAGCGGCAGTGGCTGGCGGCCCAGGCCATCGAAGATTTCGAGCCTGGCAGCGCTGACCCCCTTTCGCCCAACCACGAACGCCTCTATGGCCGCACAGCCGAGCAGAAGGTGATCACCCTGCTGCTCAAGGCATTGCGCCGCGACAGCGCGCCCCAGGCGCTGTTCATCAAAGGCGCTACCGGCATGGGCAAGTCCAGCCTGGTACAGGCAACACTCAAGGGCGGCGCCGAGGGTTATTGGGCCAGCGGCAAGTGCAACAGCCTGGAACGGGCGGTGCCCTATGGCCCCTGGATCGAGATTCTCGGTTCGCTGACCACCCAGTTGCTGGCCAAGAACCGCGATGACCTTGACGCGTTACGCCGTGAAATTCTGCGGCGCATCAAAGGGCGCGGCCGTTTGCTGGGCAAGCTGGCCCCGGACTTGAAGCTGGTGATCGGCCCCATGGCCGAGTTCCCGGAAAAGCCCACACGGCTCGCCTTGCAGAAAGAGCTGCGAGCGATCGTCGAATTCCTGCAGGTGTTCAGCCGCCCCGGGCGACCATTGGCGCTGTTTCTCGATGACATGCAGTGGGCCGACGACGCCACGCTGCACCTGCTTGATGAACTGCTGGAGCAAGCACCCAGCAACCTGCTGTTGATCTTCGCCCGGCGCAGCGATGCACCACCCGGCAGCAAGCCCTTGGTTACCCCCGCGTCCATCCGCAGCACCACCCTAGACCTACGCCCCCTCACCATCGGCGCCGTGATGGAGATGATCAGCGAACGCTACCACGCCGCGCCTGACGCTGCCTTGCAGCTCGCCGAGCTGGTGCACGCGAAGACCGCTGGCAACCCGTTCTTCATCCACCAGATCCTCGGGGCGATGGTCGAGGACCAGTTGTTCACCTTCGACACCCAGACCATGCGCTGGTCGTGGTCGCTGCCAGCAGTAGCGCAACACCGCTATGCCGACAACGTCGCCGACCTGATGGTCCATCGCCTGACACGCCTGCCTGAAGCCCAGCGAACTGTGCTGCGCTTTGCCAGCGCCGCGGGGGGTCGATGCGACGAACGCCTGCTGCGCAGCATGCTGCCACTGCCCGCCGAGCAACTGGCCGAACAGCTCAAGGCCTTGATTGGCGCGGGCTTCCTGCTAGCTGGGCACAAGGCGCTGGTGTTCTCGCACGATCGCGTACTGGACGCCGCCTACGCACTCACCCCATCGCGCGAGCGGCCGGCGCTGCACGCGCATATTGCCCAAACCATGCGGGCGGCCTGGCAAACGGCTCAACACGACGCGGTGTTCGAAATCGCCAATCAGGTGCAGTTGGCCAGCCCGCATGCATTTGCGGCCAGCGACTGCGAAGGGTTTCTGGTGCTGCTGCAGGAGGCCGCGTTGCGGGCGTGCGACAATGCCGCCTATGAGCAGGCCGCCGGCTACCTGCAAGCAGCCGACGAACTGCTGCGCCTCGGCACCACGCCCGGCAGCCAGGCAAGCCATGCCTTTACCATCGCCTGCCTGGCCGCAGAGTGCGACATGCAACTGTCACGCATGCCACAGGCCGACGTTCGCATCCTCGAATGCCACCAGCGTGCGCTATCGGCGCTCGACAAGGCCCGGGTATGCAAGCTTGAAGCACGCCTGCATACCTTACGTTCGGACTACCCAGCCGCCATCACCTGCGCCATCGGCGGCCTTGAGCTGTTGGGCATCACGCTTGCCCAGGGCATCCACCCCGAGCAAGTCGAGGCAGCCTATGGCCGTGTCCACGCCCTGATCGAGAACAAGGGCCGCCATTGCCTGGAATCGTTGCCCAGGGCCGACTCGGAAGACGCGGCGGTGGCAATCGCGCTGCTGGCGACCCTGTCATCATCGTTCTTCGTCAAGGACGACCTCTGCTTCCTGCACCTGGCCAAGATCATGGAGCTGTCATTGCTCCACGGCGTCGCACCTGGCAGTACCTATGGCCTGGCCTGGTTTGGCGTGATGGCAGCCGAGCGCTTTGCCGCCTACCATGACGGCCATGCTTACTGCCTGGCGGCGCTCAAACTGATCGAACGGCACGGTTTCGAGGCCGACTTGACCAGCGCCCTGCTCGCCCTCGACCAGGTCAGCGCCTGGACGGCGCCGATGGAGTTTGCCCGGCGCACGGCACTGGAAGCGGTCGAATCGCCGCGCCTGAGCGGCGACCTGGCGATGGCCTGCTATGCCCGCAATCACCTGGTTTCCGACTCACTGTTCATGGGCCAACCCTTGCAGGAAGTCAGCGGCGAAGTGGAGCAAGGGTTGGTCACCGTTCGCGGCTACGGCTACAGCGATGTCGAACACATCCTCTTGGCCCAGCAGGCATTCGTCGCTGTCATGACCGGCAGCAGTGGCAGGATCGGCCTTGCGTCGCGCTCGGGGTGCGAAGCGCCTGCCGAAGCCCGCGTGCACAGCATAAAATCCTGCACCACGCTGTTCTTCAAGCACCTCTACGCCGGCATGTCGGCCTTCTACCTGGGCGATATCAAACAGGCCGTACGCCAACTCGCCAGCGCCGGCAGCCATGCCTGGGCCGCCCCTGCACACATCAACCTGGCCGACTACCACCTGTTCCGCGGCCTCACCCTGGGCAGCCCGGAAGCCCCGGGCAGCGCGATGGGTAAATTGGCTGCGCTGCACGAATTGCGCGAGCGCTTTGCTGCGTGGGCGAGCTTCAACCCGGTCACCTTCCGCAACAAGCTCCTGCTGATCGAGGGCGTGATCGCCAAGCTCAGCGGCGATGGCCTGGCCGCCATCCGCTGTTTCGACCAGGCCCAGATCGCCGCCACGGCCGCCGGTTTCATCCATGAGCAGGCCCTGGCCCACGAGCAACTGGCTGAGGTGTGCATCCCCAGTGGCTTGATCTCTGGCGCCAACCTGCACCTGCGCATTGCCCGTGACTGCTTCCACATCTGGGGTGCCACGGGCAAGGTGCGCCAGCTCGAAACCCTGCACCCGTTCTTGCGCACCCAGCCCGTGCAGGAAACCTACCGCTCTGCCAGCCAGGCCAGGCTCGACCTGGAAGTCGGCCTGGAAGCCGCGCGCGCGCTGTCCGAAGAGGTGCTGCTAGAGGGCCTGATCGAAACCTTGATGGGCCACCTGACCCAGCATTCCGGCGCCGATCACGGTGCCCTGCTGATCGTCAGCGGCGCCGAGTTCCAGATGGCCGCGCTGGCCTACATCGACGATGCCGGTCTGCACGTGCGCATGGACAATTGCCAGAAGTTCCTGACCCAGGCGCCGCTGTCGATCATCAATGCCACCCTGCGCACCAAGAAACCCATGGTGCTGAACGACGCCCTCAGCGACTGCCCAGAAGCGTTTCGCCAGGAGCTGCACGCACGCAACGCCCGCTCGGTGCTGTGCCTGCCGCTGCTGCTGCAGGGGGTGCTGATCGGCCTGGTCTACCTGGAAAACCGCCTGGTGCCGAACCTGTTCGGCAGCCAGCGCCTGGCCATGCTGGAGATTCTCGCTTCGCAGGCTGCGGTATCGCTGCAAACCGCCAAGTTCTATACGCGCCTGGCCGAAGACAACCAGAGCCGCGCGCAGATGGAGGCCGAGCTGCGCCGCTCACGTGCAGAGCTTGCCCGCAGCGCGCACCTGCAGGTGATGAACGAGTTGTCCGCCTCCATCGCCCACGAGATCAGCCAGCCCCTGCTTGGCATCGCCGCCAATGCGGCCGCCAGCTTGCGCTGGCTCAAGCGCGGCCAGCCCGACCTTGAAGAAGCCATTGCCGGCCTGGAAGATATCCGCAACGACAGTGAACGGGCAGCCAACATCGTCCGCGCACTGCGGTCGCTGGCCAAACAGTCGCCGATGCAACTCAAGCCGGTGAAGCTCGATGCACTGATTCTGGAAGTGGTGCGCCTGACATCCTCGGATGCCTTGAAAGGCGGCGTGAAGGTGCAAACCCGGTTGCAGGCCGCAACGAGCCTCATGGCCGACCCAGTGCAGTTGCAGCAGCTGATCTACAACCTGATCACCAATGCCCTGGAAGCGCTGGCGGGGTTCCGCGACGATGGCCTGTTGCGCATCACGTCTGCCGTGGTCGAGGCGGGGGTGGAGATTTGCGTGGACGACAATGGGCCAGGGATTGCGCCAGAGGAGCTGGAGCGGGTGTTTGGTGCGTTCTACACCACCAAGAGTGGCGGACTGGGGATGGGGCTGGCGATCTGCAGCTCGGTAATTCAGGCCCATGGTGGGCAGTTGCAGGCTCAGGTTTCGGAGCTGGGCGGGTGCCGGATCAGGTTGACGGTGCCGGTTCGGGCGGCTGATTGACCTGTTTTAGCCTGCGCCGGCCTCTTCGCGGGCAAGCCCGCTCCCACAGGGCCGTGTGCTTGCCCGCGAAGGGCTGCCCTGCAGCCCCAGTCTATGATGGAAAAACTCTGGGAAACATCCCATGTAGATAGCGGACGGTGACACCGCGCAAAATCAAAACTCAATCCGCATCCGAATCAAACAACCGCTCCAGCTCCACCCGCGCTTCCTTCGCCGTCTGCATCACCTTGGCCCGGTCATCGCGCACCTGCCCCTGGGCCTCCAGCACTTCTTCGTCATGCTGGGTGAACCGCGCAATACGGTCCGCCGCTTGTTCGTCACTCAACCCCAACCCCACCAGCGCGCGGCGGGTCAGCTCCAGGCTTGAGTAGAACGTCTCGCGAATGGGCTCGGCACCCACGTCCACCAGCTTGTGCACATGCTGGCGGTTTCGTGCCCGGGCCAACACTTTCAGGTGCGGGTACAGGCGCTTGACCCGCTCCGCCGTGCGGGTGGTGACTTCTGGGTCGTCGGTGGTGATCACAAAATACTCCGCCTCGCCCACCTTGGCCGCATGCAGCACTTCGGGGCGCAGAGGGTCGCCGTAGAACACTGGGGCCTGCTCGAACATGCGGGTCATCTCGATGGCGTCCACCGAGGTTTCCAGGGCGATGAAGGGGATCTTCTGGGCACGCAGGATGCGCGAGACGATCTGCCCCATGCGGCCCATGCCAACGATCACCACGCGCGGTGCATCGGTCTGGATCTGTTTGTACTGTTCGGGCACTTCACGCTGCGGTTGCGGGCGCTTGAGGGCACGAGCGCAGCCGAGCATCAACAGGGGCGTGATGGCCATCGACAAGGTGATGGTCATCATCAGCAGGTCGTAGGTCTGGGTGTCGAACAAGCCTTGGTCCTTGCCCAGCTTGAACACAACGAAGGCGAACTCGCCACCCGCCGCCAGCACCATGCCCAGGCGCAGGGCGCTGGCGCTGTTGAGGCCGCCGGCCAGCCGGCCGACCACTATCAGCAAGGTCAGCTTGACCGCGATCAGCAGCAGGGTCAGGCCCAGCAGCACCAGCGGCATTTCCAGCAGCAGGCTGAGGTTGGCGCCCATGCCGACACTGATGAAGAACAGCCCCAGCAACAGCCCTTTGAACGGTTCGATCTGCGATTCCAGCTCGTGCCGGTACTCCGAGTCGGCTAACAATAGGCCGGCCAGGAATGCACCCAAGGCCATGGAGATACCAGCCTCTTCCATCAGCCAGGCGGTGCCGATCACCACCAGCAGTGCGGTGGCGGTTGAAACCTCTGGCAGGCCGGTGCGCGCGACGATGCGGAACACCGGGCGCAGTAAGTAGCGGCCGCCCACGATGACCACGGCGATGCTGGCGAACACCTTCAGTGCATGTTCAAGGCTGTCACCGTGGCCGGTATCCGGGCCGCTGGCGGCTAGCAGCGGGACCAGGGCAATCAGCGGAATGGCAGCGATGTCTTGGAACAGCAGGATGGCAAACGCCAGGCGACCGTGCGGCGCGTTGAGCTGCTTGCTTTCGGCCAGGCTCTGCAGGCCCAGGGCGGTGGATGACAGCGCCAGGCCCAGACCCAGCACCAAGGCGGCGGCCAGCGACTGGGCGAAGCCGAACAGGGCGATGGCGCCAATCACCGCGCCGGTCAGCAGTACCTGCGCAGCGCCCACGCCGAACACCGACTTGCGCATCAGCCACAAACGCTTGGGCGACAGTTCCAGGCCGATGATGAACAGCAGCAGCACCACGCCGAGTTCCGAGATGTGCGCGACGCTTTCGGTATCGCGGATCAGCCCCAGTGCCTGCGGGCCGATGGCCACGCCGGCCAGCAGGTAGCCGATCACGGCGCCCAGCTTCAGGCGCTTGGCCAGGGGAACAGCAAGGACCGCGGCGAGCAGGAAGATCACCGCGGTTTGCAGAAGGCTGCCTTCGTGTGGCATTGGCTCGTACTCCATGAGCTGCCGGGGCAGCGTTGAACAATGTGGCCGGCAATTCTGGGCAATGTGCGGGCGTCAGACAATCCGGGCTGAAGGAGAAACATTGTCCCGCCTATCAAGACAATCAGCTGATCGCACGCGTTTCGGCTCAGCTCTCGCCAAACTGCGCCCGGTACTGTGCCGGCGTCATGCCGATGCGCTCGCAGAACACCTTGCGCATATGCCGATCACTGCCAAACCCACAGCGTGCCGCCACCACCTTCAACGGCAGGTCGCTGCCTTCGAGCAGTTTGCGCGCCTGGTCGATGCGCGCATTTTGCAGGTACTGCAACGGCGTGATGCCGACCTCGCGCTGGAATGTACGGGCAAAGTTGCGGCTGCTCATGGCCACTAGATCGGCCATTTTCTGCACGGTAAAGGCCTGGTCGATATGGTCGACGATATAGGCCTGTACCCGCGCGGTTGGCGAATCATCACGCGGCACGGCCGCCAGCAACGGCCCATACGGGGTTTGCCCGCCCTGACGATGGCGAGCGACCAGCAGCACCTTGGCCACTTCTAGGGCCAGGGCCTTGCCGTGGTCTTCTGCGACCACGGCCAGCGCCAGGTCGATACCGGCGGTGATGCCGCCCGAGGTGATCAGGCAGCGGTCAATCACGTAGATCTGTTCGGTCTCGACTTTCGCCTCAGGGAAGGCCCGCGCCAGCCGTTCGACATAGTTCCAGTGGGTGGTGCAGCGATAGCCGCCGAGCAGGCCGGCCCGGCCCAGCAAGAACACGCCGGTGCAGATGGCGCCAAATCGCTTGGCCCCGCGCACGGCCTGTGGCAGCCAGTGCTCAAGACCCGGCAGGGCGACGTCATAGGCCCCTGGGCCGCCGGGTACCAGCAACAGGTCGACGGCTTCGGGCAGCTCTTCCAGGCGCAGGTCGGCCATCACCCTCAGCCCGCATGAACCGCGCACCGTACCCTGGCCTTCGGCCAAGGTGATCAGCCGGTACTGCCGCTCAGCGGGCAAAAACCGGTTGGCGATGGCAAAGGCGTCCATGGGGCCGGTGACATCCAGCAACAGCACATCATTGAACAGCACCATCGCCACGGTGCGGTGGGCGGGATTTTCCTGCATGCCTCTTTCGCCTTGAATGCGGGCCGCCGGTCGCGGCCTGAAACTGAATACGCGCGCATCTTAAGGTATTGGTATAGCGGCCAGGGCCAGCACTGCACAATTAAGAACTCTTCAGGTTTGGCTCAGGACTTTGTCATGACCCGGGGGCGAGACTTTCCTCATTGAACAGGAGAGTCGCCATGAGCCCTCTGACGATCCGCAGCACCTCACCGGCCCCAGGCGCGCTGACCCCTGCGCGGCTGCGCCAGGCCAAGGAACTGATGCTGCACAGCCCTTTGTCGATCATCGAGATCGCTGGTGTGTGCAACCTGACCCGCAGCCATTTCTCGCGCGCGTTCAAGGTCAACACCGGTTTGTCGCCCCAGGCCTGGCGCCTGCTGGCGCGCATGGAGAAGGCCAAGCGCCTGCTGGCCACCGAGGCGCCGATCACCCATGTCAGCCTCGAATGTGGTTTCTGCGACCAGTCCCATTTCACCCGGGCATTCAGCCGCCTGGTCGGCCAGCCGCCCAAAGCGTGGCGGTTGACCACGCAAGGTGCCGCATCCGGCCCGCATTCTTAAGCGCCTTCTATCCATTGGTATACCACCTTCGGGTAGTACACCTGAGTTTCACACCCTAAGCCCAATGCAAGGAGTTACCCTCATGAGCCAACCGGATTACAAGCGCCTGAACAAAGACGACGCGGTGGTGCTGCTGGTCGACCACCAGACCGGCCTGATCTCCCTGGTGCAGGACTTCTCGCCCAACGAGTTCAAGAACAACGTACTGGCCCTGGGCGACCTGGCCAAGTTCTTCGGCCTGCCGACCATCCTCACCACCAGCTTTGAACAAGGCCCGAACGGCCCGCTGGTGCCCGAGCTGAAAGAGATGTTCCCAGACGCGCCGTACATTGCCCGCCCAGGCCAGATCAACGCCTGGGACAACGAAGACTTCGTCAAGGCGATCAAGGCGACAGGCCGCAAGCAGCTGATCATCGCCGGCGTGGTCACTGACGTGTGCGTGGC
Organism: Pseudomonas sp. B21-031; assembly: GCF_024748985.1. Taxonomy (NCBI): domain Bacteria; kingdom Pseudomonadati; phylum Pseudomonadota; class Gammaproteobacteria; order Pseudomonadales; family Pseudomonadaceae; genus Pseudomonas; species Pseudomonas sp. B21-031. The sequence continues at coordinate 5,820,812 of NZ_CP087181.1, forward strand.
CTTCCCGACCTTGTCGGCGCTGGCTGAAGGCTTCGAAGTGTTCGTGGTGACCGACGCTTCCGGCACCTTCAACGAAACCGTGCAGCAAGCCGCGTGGGTACGCATGACCCAAGCAGGCGCACAAATGATGAACTGGTTCTCGGTGGCCTGTGAGCTGCACCGCGACTGGCGCAACGACATCGAAGGGTTGGGCAATCTGCTGTCGCAGCGGATTCCCAATTACCGCAACCTGATGAACAGCTATGCGGCGTTGAGCGCCCGCTGATCCAAGCCTGCACAGCGACAAAAAAGCCGGCGCCCTCACAAGGGCGCCGGCCTTTTCGTTTGCCACTAGCAGGTGATTACTTACCCGCCGTCAGCGCGTTGTAGCTGGTCATCAAATTCCGATAATCCGGAATGTGGTTGGAGCACAGTGCCGCCAACCCCTCGACGTCATTGCGCCAGTCGCGGTGCAGCTCACAAGCCACGCCGAACCAGGTCATCAGCTGCGCACCGGCACGGCTCATGCGGTCATGGGCGGCATCGCGGGTCATTGCATTGAAGGTGCCCGAAGCGTCGGTTACCACGAACACCTCAAACTCTTCTTCCAAGGCTGCCAGCGCCGGGAACGCCACACAGACTTCGGTCACTACACCGGCGATGATCAGCTGCTTCTTGCCAGTGGCCTTCACTGCCTTGACGAAGTCTTCGTTGTCCCAGGCGTTGATCTGGCCTGGGCGGGCAATGTACGGGGCCTCTGGGAACAGCGCTTTCAGCTCGGGCACCAGCGGGCCGTTCGGGCCTTGCTCGAAACTGGTGGTGAGGATGGTTGGCAGGTTGAAGAACTTGGCCAGGTCCGCCAGGGCCAGTACGTTGTTCTTGAATTTGTCCGGCTCGATGTCACGGACCAGGGACAACAGGCCAGCCTGGTGGTCGACCAGCAGCACAGCGGCGTCATCTTTGTTCAGGCGGTTGTAGGTGAATTTGCTCATGGTCCGTGCTCCTAAAAGGTTTCGATGTTTTCAGTAAGTGGGGTGTTTCGCGTTGATGGGGACAGATTAAATTCATCACCTTTGCTGCGGTAGACTGCGAAAATTGCCTTTAGCGTTCTACCTGGAGAACGATCATTGGAAGACCTCAACTCCCTCTACTACTTCACCCAAGTCGTCGAGCACGGCGGCTTCGCCCCGGCCGGGCGGGCGCTGGACATGCCCAAGTCAAAACTCAGCCGGCGCATTGCCGACCTTGAGGACCGCCTGGGCGTGCGCCTGCTGCACCGCACCAGCCGGCACTGCTCGTTGACCGAAATCGGCCAGGCCTACTACAACCGCTGCCTGGCCATGCGCGTGGAGGCCGAGGGCGCGGCGGAGATCATCGAGCGTAACCGCAGCGAGCCTCGCGGCCTGGTGCGTATCAGCTGCCCGACCACCCTGCTCAACTCCTGGGTCGGGCCAATGCTGACCCGCTACATGCTCAAGTACCCGCAGGTGGAGCTGTTCATCGAAAGCACCAACCGCCGCGTCGACCTGCTGCACGAAGGCTTCGATGTCGCGCTGCGCGTGCGCTTTCCGCCACTGGAAAACACCGACATGGTGATGAAGGTGCTGAGCAACAGCACCCAGTGCCTGGTGGGGCATCCGCAGTACCTGGCGCAACTGCCCGAAGGCTTCGACCCGCAGCTGCTTGGCACGCTGCCCAGCGTGCATTGGGGCAGCGCCCAGCGTGAGTACCAGTGGGAGCTGTTCCAGGGCGAGGACATGAGCCGCAGCATCGTGATCCCGCACACGCCGCGCATGGTCACCGACGACCTGTTCGCGCTGCGGCATTTTGTAGTGGCCGGGGTTGGCATCGCGCACTTGCCACGTGTCGCCGTGCGCGAAGACTTGGCCGAGGGTCGGCTGGTGGAGTTGCTGCCGGAGTGGCACCCGCGGTGCGGCATCGTGCATGCGATCTTCCCGTCACGGCGCGGGTTGTTGCCGTCGGTGCGGTCGCTGATCGATCACCTGGCCGAGGAGTTCGCGATCAGCGACATGGCCTGAGTCAGTTGCTGTCCGTACCGGCCTCTTCGCGAGGCACCAGCGCCCTGGAGACCACACGGTCCCTGTGGGAGCGGGCTTGCCCCGCGAAGAGGCCAGCACACCCTTACAAGACCGTGGCCTACGCTTGCCTCACAGTCTCGGATCATCCACCCCGGAGCCCTCATGATCCGCGCCAATCACGGACCAGGCCGCGCCCTGCTCGCCACGCTCGCCCTCTGCCCCGCACTCAGCCAGGCAGATGAACCCGGCTGGTCGCTGCTCAGCCGTAACTACTTCCTGCACAGCGACTTCCGCTCACCTTCCGGCAGCGGCCAAAACTACCGTCAGGAATGGGCCCAAGGCTTCATCGGTGAAATCCGTTCGGGGTTCACCGAAGGCACGGTGGGTGTTGGCATCGACGCGCATGGCTTTCTCGGCCTCAAGCTAGACGGTGGCCGCGGCCATGCCGGTACCGGCTTGCTGCCGCGTGACAGCGATGGCCGTGCCGAGTCCGACTATTCCAGCGCCGGCGCAGCCCTCAAGCTACGCCTGGGCAATACCCTGCTGCGCTACGGCGAGATGACTGTCGAGACACCGGTGTTCGACACCGGCGACAAACGCCTGCACCCCGAATACGCCACGGGCTGGTTGCTGGAGAACACCGACCTGCCCGACTGGCGCCTGCAGGCGGGCCGATTCACTGCGTTCAACAACCAGGACAACAGCTCGACCCACGATGATTTCGCCGGCTACGGCGCCACCACCCACGGCCGCGCTATCAGCCTGGCCGGCGCCACGTTCGCCCCCGATGGCCCGTTCGGCGGTGCGCTGTACACCAGCCAGTTGCAAGACACCTGGCGCCAGGCCTACCTCAATCTCAACCTGGCCGAGGGCAATTGGCGCCTGGACGGCAACCTCTACAAAACCCGTGATACCGGCAACGCCAGCGCTGGCGCCATCGACACCACCGCCTACAGCCTGGCGGGCAAGTACCGCTTCGGTGCCCAGGCACTGACCCTGGCCTACCAGAAGGTCGAGGGCGACACCCCCTTCGACTTCGTCGGCGGCGACTCCATCTACCTGGCCAACTCGATCAAGTACGCCGACTTCAACGGCCCCGGCGAGCGTTCGTGGCAACTGCGTTACGACCTCGACTTCGCCACCCTCGGCATGCCCGGCCTGAGCCTGATGGGCCGCTACGTCAGCGGCCGCGGTATTGATGGCACGCATGCACCGGCAGGTGGCGCCTACACCGCCCAACAGGGCCAGGGCGGGCGTCACTGGGAGCGCGATGTCGACCTCAAGTACGTGGTGCAGTCCGGCGCCGCCAAAGACCTCAGCCTGGCGCTTTCCCACGTCAGCCACCGCGCCAACCAAGCCCAGGCGGGCGACGATATTGACCGCCTCTACTTGATCATCGAATACCCACTCAAAGGCGGCTTCTGAAATGAGCACCTCCCCCTCAGGCGCTTGGAGCCCCTTGCGCAACACCACCTTCCGCATGCTGTGGATCGCCACCATCGCCTCCAACATCGGCACCTGGATGCACGAGGTGGGTGCCGGCTGGTTGATGACCACGCTGTCGGCCAGCCCGCTGCACGTGGCACTGATCCAGGTGGCGGGTTCGCTGCCGATGTTCTTCCTCGCCCTGCCCGCCGGCGCGGCGGCGGATATCGTCGACAAACGCCGCTACCTGTTACTGGTGCAACTGTGGATGTCAGCCGTTGCCGTGGTGCTGGCGGCCTTGACCCTGCTCGGCATGATGAATGTCACCTTGCTGCTGGTACTGACGCTGGCCTTAGGCATCGGCACAGCGCTGATGATGCCGGCCTGGAGTGCGCTGACACCGGAGCTGGTGGGCAAGGAAGACCTGGCCAACGCCGTGGCCATTTCCAGTGTGGGCATCAATGTCTCGCGGGCAATCGGCCCGGCCTTGGCAGGCGTGGTGGTAAGCCTGGTGGGGCCGTGGCTGACCTTTGCCCTGAATGCCGTATCGTTCGCCGGGGTGATTGTGGTGTTGCTGCTGTGGAAGCGCGACGTGAAGGAACCGCTGCTGCCGGCCGAACGTTTTATCGGCGCCATGCGCACCGGGTTGCGCTTTGCGCGTAGTGCCAAACCGCTGCAAGCAGTCTTGGTGCGGGCGCTGGCGTTCTTTCTCTGCGCCAGCGCTGGCACCTCGTTGCTGCCCTTGATCGTACGCGGCGAGATGCACGGCACAGCATCCGATTTCGGCCTGTTGCTGGCGGCGATCGGCATCGGCGCAGTGGCCGGCGCGACCTTGTTGCCGCGCCTGCGCGAGCGGATCAGCCGTGATCGCCTGGTGATGCTTGCCAGCCTGCTGTACGCGCTGTTCCTGCTAGCCCTGGCCCTGGTGCGCAACTTCTATGTGCTGCTGCCGGCGATGCTGCTCAGCGGCGCAGCGTGGATCGCTGTACTGTCCAACCTGCAAGTTGCGGCGCAAACCTCGGTACCCGCCTGGGTGCGGGCGCGGGCGCTGTCGGTGTATATCCTGATCTTCTTCGGCGCGATGGCGTGTGGCGGCCTGCTGTGGGGCACGCTGGCCAGCCATGCATCGATCACCCTGAGCCTGCTGCTGGCGGCCGGTGGCCTGGGGCTTGGGACCCTGCTGACCTGCAAGGTGACCCTGCCCGAAACTGAGGCCGAGGAATTGACCCCATCGCTGCATTGGCCAGCGCCGTTGCTGGACGATGACCTGGATCAGGACAGCGGGCCGGTGATGGTCACAGTCGAGTACCACATCGAACCGGCCAAGGCCGAGGCGTTCCAGCTGGCGGCGCGCGAACTGGAAGCCATGCGCAAGCGCAATGGCGCGTTGTCGTGGGGGTTGATGCGCGACAGTGCCGACCCACACCTGTGGCTGGAGTTCTTCTTCGAGGAGTCGTGGTTGGAGCACCTGCGCCACCACCATCGGGTGACCCGAGGCGAGCTGAAGATCGAAGCGCGGGTGCGGATGCTGCAGACAGAGGGTGTGCCGGTGCAGATTCGGCACCTATTGGCTGGGCAGTCGCACAAGCCACAGCATTGACGCCGGCACAAACAAAGAAGGGGCCCTGATGGGCCCCTTCTTCACATCAGCTTAGAACGCAAAGCACGAACAACCCAACGCCCCCCAGAACCCTTGGAAGTCGTTCACCGGCACGCTGGAATGCCGCGCCTTCTCGTGGCTGTGTGCATGCACCCCACACGGCCCGCTGCACTGGTGCACCGCCGCTGCCAGCGATGGCGTACCCACACGCCAGTGCCCCGGCACCTTGGCCACCGGCGACCATTCCGGCAGTACCGGTACCTGCGGTGGGCCGAGCCTGTCGAACTCGCCGGCCGCGTACACGACCTTGCCGTCAACGATGGTCAGCACCGACTCGATGCCCTTGATCGCTTCTTCCTCGACACTGAAGAAGTCCAGCGACAACGCCGCCAGGTCCGCCAACTGGCCAACCTTGATCTGGCCCTTCTTGCCCTGCTCGCTGGAGAACCAGGCGCTGCCCTGAGTGAACAATTGCAGCGCGGTGTCACGGCTCAGGCCCTCGGGGTACAGCTCCATGCCGCCGACGGTCTTGCCGCTGACCAGCCAGTACAGCGAAGTCCACGGGTTGTAGCTGGAGACGCGGGTCGCGTCGGTACCAGCCCCAACCGGCACGCCCATGTCGAGCATGCGCTTGATCGGCGGGGTCTGTTCGGCAGCCTTGGCGCCGTAGCGGTCGACGAAGTACTCACCCTGGAAGGCCATGCGGTCCTGGATGGCGATACCGCCGCCCAAGGCGCGCACGCGCTCGATGTTCTGCGGGGTGATGGTCTCGGCGTGGTCGAAGAACCACGGCAGGCCATTGAACGGGATGTCGCGGTTGACCTTCTCGAACACATCCAGCATGCGCGTGATGGATTCGTTGTAGGTGGCGTGCAGGCGGAACGGCCAGCGCTGCTCGACCAGGTGGCGCACCACCGGTTCCAGCTCTTCTTCCATGGTTTGCGGCAGGTCTGGGCGCGGCTCGAGGAAGTCCTCGAAGTCGGCTGCGGAGAACACCAGCATCTCACCGGCGCCGTTATGGCGCAGGAAGTCGGTGCCGCTGTGCAGCTTGACGCTAGAGGTCCACTTCTTGAAGTCGTCGAGTTCTTCCTTGGGCTTCTGGGTGAACAGGTTGTAGGCGATGCGCACGGTCAGCTGGTTGTTGTCTGCCAGCTCCTGGATCACTGAGTAGTCGTCCGGGAAGTTCTGGTAGCCGCCCCCGGCGTCGATGGCACTGGTCAGGCCCAGGCGATTGAGTTCGCGCATGAACTGGCGCGTCGAGTTGACCTGGTACTCCAGCGGCAGCTTCGGCCCTTTGGCCAGGGTGGCGTAGAGGATCATCGCGTTAGGGCGGGCGATGAGCATGCCGGTCGGCTCGCCGAACTTATTGCGCTGGATCTCGCCACCCGGCGGGTTCGGCGTGTCCTTGGTGTAACCCACGGCTTTGAGCGCGGCGCGGTTGAGCAGCGCGCGGTCGTACAGGTGCAGCAGGAACACTGGGGTATCGGGCGCGGCCTGGTTGATTTCTTCCAGGGTCGGCATGCGTTTTTCAGCGAACTGGAACTCGTTCCAGCCACCGACCACACGCACCCACTGCGGGGTCGGGGTACGGGCGGCCTGGTCCTTGAGCATGCGCAGGGCATCGGCTACCGAAGGTACGCCTTCCCAGCGCAGCTCCAAGTTGTAGTTCAGGCCACCGCGGATCAGGTGCAGGTGGGAGTCGTTCAGGCCCGGGATGACCGTGCGCTGCTTGAGGTCGATGATCTGCGTGGTGGCGCTTTTGTGGGCCATGGCTTCGGCGTCGCTGCCGACGGCGATGAAGCGGCCGTCCTTGATGGCAACGGCGGTGGCGGTGGGCTTCTCACGGTCGACGGTGTGCAGTTTGCCATTGAACAGAATGAGGTCGGCGGTCATGGAGCCTCCTTGAGTGGATGCATGGGCGGAACCGGCGGAGCCGGCGAAGGGCAATGCGGACCAGAGCGCGCCGGCGGCACCGAGCACGGTGCTGGTGGCGAGGAACTGGCGACGGCTCTTGTCGTTAGGGTCCTGGGACATGGTCTTCTCCGTCTGGGTGCGGCAGCGGCAAGCGCAACTGCGGAGCATGCCGGTTCAAGCCTGGTCAGGGATTGCATGGATGTGCGGTGGGTTGAAGAAGGTTAGCCCTGTTCACGTTTTGTGCTGCCAGGGCCGGCCTCTTCGCGGCGGTCCGGCGCCCCGGCAAGCCCACTCCCACAGGGGCATCACATGCCCCAAAAGCTGTGTTGAACCTGTGGGAGCGGGTATACCGGGGCGCCGGACCGCCGCGAATGCCTCACACCGTCATCGCTGGAGGAACGCCAACAAGTCTTCATTCAGCTGCTGCGCATGCGTCACGGCAAACCCATGCGGCGCACCTTCATACACCTTCAGCTCGGCCCCACGAATCAATTCGGCGGCTTGCTTGCCCGTGGTCTCGAACGGCACGATCTGGTCCGCATCACCGTGGATCACCAAGGTCGGCACCTCAATCTTGGCCATGTCCGGGCGGAAGTCGGTCTCGGAAAACGCGGTGACGCAATCCAGCGTGCCCTTGATCGAGGCCAGCAGCGCGATGTTCAGGGTCTGCGTCAGCACCCCTTGGGACACCTGCTGCCCTTGGTTCAAGCCATAAAACGGCGTGGAAAAATCGGCGATGAACTGCGCCCGGTCGGCACGCAGGCCCGCCTGAATACCCTCGAACACCGCAGCCTCGACCCCCTCAGGGTTGTCATCCCGCTGGCCAAACACCGGCGTCACCGCCCCCAGCAACACAAGCCCGGCCACCCGCTCGTTACCATGGCGTGCGATGTAGCGGCTGACATCGCCACCGCCCATGGAGAAGCCCACCAAGGTCACTTCACGCAGGTCGAGGTGTTCGATCAGTTGGGCGATGTCATCGGCAAACGTGTCGTAGTCATAGCCATTCCACGGCTGGCTCGACCGGCCGAAACCACGGCGATCGAAGGCGATGGCGCGGTAGCCACGGCTGGCCAGGAATTCCATCTGCGAATCCCACATGTCGGCGTCCAACGGCCAACCGTGGCTGAACAGCACGGGCTTGCCGCTGCCCCAGTCCTTGAAATAGAGCGAAGTGCCATCGCGGGTTACGAGTGTGCTCATATCGGTATCTCCTTGAAAGTCTATGGGGAAGGGGCTGAATCAGCCACGCAGCCAGTTGGCGCAGCGGCGGGTTACCCACGGCATGATGTAGAACACCACGGGCAGGATGACAAACAGGTTGACGATCAGGTTGCCGGTGATCGCGCCGCCCAAGTGCGGAAAGCGCGCGAACAACGGCGCCAGCAGTTGCGGTATGACCATGGTCATCGGGCAGATCACCAGGTAGGTCAGCAACGCCTGCTTCCAGCGCGGCGGTTGTGCCGCCGTGGTGCTCGGTGGGGTGAACCAGAACTCTGGGTCTTCGTGGACCTGGGTGTTGTCGCCCTCCTCCAGCAGCGGCAGCACCTGGCTGACCAGCGTCTGGCGCTCGGTGGAGTTGACCCAGGCCTGCAGCAGGCTGGCATCGCTGAAGCGCACCACGGTGGTGAAGTGGCGGCCGCCGTCTTCGGGGCGGATCACGTTGACGTCGAGGTGGCCGGGTTGGCGGCGCGCGGCACTGACTGTGTGCTTGAGCCAGTCCTCGTAGCCGGCCAGCGCCTCGGCGCGAACCTTGTGCTGGATGACCAGGGTGACCACGTTGCGGTTGTCTTGGAGTGCGGTGTTCATCGACATTCCTTGGGATGAGCTGGCCCGCACTCACTGTGCAACAGCGAACGGGCGGAGGATTGAATGGGTGTGCTGCCCTTGCCGGGCACCGACGCTCGGTGCCCGGTGCGCGGCGGGTTACTTGCCGGCGTTGAAGGCGTTGTAGCTGGTCATCAGGTTGCGGTAGTCCGGGATGTGGTTGGAGCACAGCGCCGCCAGGCCTTCGACGTCATTGCGCCAGTCGCGGTGCAGCTCACAGGCCACGCCGAACCAGGTCATCAGCTGCGCACCGGCCTGGCTCATGCGGTCATGGGCGGCATCGCGGGTCATCGCGTTGAAAGTGCCAGACGCATCGGTCACCACGAACACCTCGAACTCTTCTTCCAGGGCTGCCAAGGCCGGGAAGGCGACACAGACCTCGGTCACTACACCGGCGATGATCAGCTGCTTCTTGCCAGTGGCCTTCACTGCCTTGACGAAGTCTTCGTTGTCCCAGGCGTTGATCTGGCCTGGACGGGCGATGTAAGGGGCGTCTGGGAACAGCGCTTTCAATTCAGGCACCAGTGGGCCGTTGGGGCCTTGCTCGAAGCTGGTGGTGAGGATGGTTGGCAGGTTGAAGAACTTGGCCAGGTCGGCCAGGGCCAGCACGTTGTTCTTGAACGCGTCTGGCTCGATGTCGCGGACCAGGGACAGCAGGCCAGCCTGGTGGTCGACCAGCAGCACAGCGGCGTCGTCTTTGTTCAGGCGGTTGTATTTGAATTGGGCCATGGTCGTTGCTCCTAAGGGTTTTGATGTTCAGTAAGTTGGGTGTTTCGCGTTGATGGGAGAAGATTAAAACCATCACCTTTGGAGCGGTAGATAGTGGTTTTTGGCTTTAGCGTTCTGTTTTGTGAACGATGGATTGGCAGGCCTGTAAACCGGCAAGCCGGCTTCATGGACGCTGGGCTTGTTGAAGACCACAAGCCAATTCCTACGCCATTGCTTCGTCTGAGGAAAATCCAGGGGTATATGAAGCCAAGCGGCAGATGCTAGCGATCGTTACGCTCGAGAGCGGAAAAATACTGTGGAATTTCATGCAGTGCGACGCGAAAGCACTCAACAAGCACCGCCATGGCGAACTGCTGTACAAGCGCTATGAGTTTCTGCCGGGCAAAGAAAAGGGCCACTGTCACCAGTAGCCCTGAATAGACGCTTGATATTCATATACACACCCTCAAGCCGGGGTGTGGAGGTCTCACCCTGCGCTGATGATTCAGCCATCGACGGGGTTCCTACGCCAGTTACTGCCGCTGAATGGCAACTGGTTTCGCGCTCGGGTAAAACGCTATCACAGTCTTTGAGCAAGTCAACAGCTTTGCGGCAATGCGGGATGTAGTTGGAGCACAGCGCCGCGAACCCTTCGACCACAGGGCAACGGCCTTGACCGTCAGATACAACTTACCCGTCCCCCATTGCCTGCCTGCCCAACCTGCTCTATTACTACGCACAGCCCTCCCCTCACCCCCGAGACCACCATGCTGGCGTTCATCCAGTCGTCCCCGTTGTTGCTCGGCACTTCACTGATCCTGCTCGACCTGATTCTCTGGCAACTGATCCCCCTCCAACGCCGGGCCTGGCGTATCGGCTCGCGGCTGGTGATTTTCCTGCTGTTCAGCTGGGTGCTGCTGGCCGCGGGCATGAGCCCTTTGCAGCCGCCGCCATGGCCTGACGATGTGTCGCGCAACCTGATGGCGACAGTGCTGACGATCGGCTGGTGGCTGTTTGGTGCGCGCACGGTAACCGTGGTGTTCGGGCTGTTGCTGGTGGCGCGTGGCAGCCATGGCGGGCGGTTGCTGCAGGATGTGCTGGGGGCGCTGATCTTTTTGGCGGCGGTGGTGGCTGCGGCGGGCTATGTGATGCAACTGCCGGTGAAGGGGCTGCTGGCCACCTCTGGGGTGATGGCCATCGTCATCGGCCTGGCGTTGCAAAGCACCTTGGCCGACGTGTTCAGCGGCATCGTGCTGAACACCACGCGGCCGTATCAGATCGGCGATGCCATCTCCATTGACGGCACCGAAGGCAAGGTGCTGGACATCGACTGGCGTGCCACGCGGCTGCTGACCAGTGCCGGCAGCCTGGCGGTGATCCCCAATTCGGTGGCGGCCAAAGCCAAACTGCTCAACCACAGCCGCCCGCCTGACGTGCATGGGGTGTCGATCAGTGTGGTGGTGCCGGCCAAGGTGCGCCCCAAGCGGGTGTTCGATGCGCTGGAAAAGGCCCTGCAGGGCACGCGCGCGATACTCGCCACGCCCAAGCCCAAGGTCACGGTGAAGGCTTCGACCCTGGAGTCGGTGGAGTACGAAGCCAGTGGCTTCATTGCCGACATGGGCGGCAAGACCGACGCGCGCAATCAGCTGTTCGACCTGGCCCATCGGCACCTGGAGGCCAGTGGCGTGATGTGGAACGTCGACCTGGCCCTGCCGCCGCGCAGCCGCCAGCGCGAGGTGCTGGATGAGGTGCGGGTGTTCCGCTCGCTGAGCGATGAAGAGCGCGATGCGTTGAGCCAGCGCATGACGGCCGTGGAATACCTGGCGGACCAAGTGATCCTGGGTGTGGGCGAGCGCTCGGATCACCTGTTGGTGATTGGCAGCGGCGTGGTTTCAGCGTCGATTCGCGATGGCGACAAGCTGCTGGAGGCCGGGCGCATGGGGCCGGGGGAAGTGCTGGGGATCGAGGGCATCATCGACGAAGACGATGGCTTTGCCGAGTTCCGCACGCTGACCAGTTGCGTGCTTTACCGCATCGACAAGGAACAGGTGAAGAGCTGCCTGGTGCAGCGGGGCGAGGTGCAAACGGCGTTGAGCAAGCTGCAGCGGTTCAGGCGGCAGAGCCGGGAGTCGTTGTTGCTGCAGAAACCGACCCTGATCAAGAAAGGTGGCTTTCTCAGTTGGTTGCACAAGTAATATTTTTCACTGTGCTGGCCTCTTCGCGGGGCAAACCCGCTCCCACAGATACATCGCAAAGGTTGAATACACCGGTGTACTTGTGGGAGCGGGCTTGCCCCGCGAAGAGGCCAGTGGCTACAACACCACCCTCAAGCACTGCCCCGCGTGGTACAGCGAGAACCCGGACTCGTAGAACGCCGTGCGCAGAGACGGAGCGCTCACCCCGGTCATCGGCGAGAACGGAATCGGCAGGCTGTCCGCTTCGTCCTTGAGCAAGAACTCGGCAAACGCTCGCCCGATCACGGTCCCGGTGGTGTTGCCACGGCCGTTGTAACCGGTCACCGCCACCAGCCCCGGCGCCGGCTCGAACAGGCGCATCAGGTGGTCGGGGGTAAAGTCGATGCAGCCGGTCCAGTGCATCTCCCACTCGACCTTGCCCAGCTCAGGGTAGTAATGGCTCTGGATACGGTCAGCCCAGCTGCGCACGAACCAGGCCGGCTTGTTGTCGACCCGGCCCAGGCTGCCGAGCAGCAGGCGGCCCTGGTCGTCGCGGCGGATGCTGCTGAGCACGGTGCGGGTGTCCCAGGAGCCCTGGCCATGCGGCAGCACCTTGTCAGCGGCAGCGCCGTGCAGCGGCTTGGACGCGACCTGGTAGTAGTAACCGCGGAAGAACTGCTTCTGCAGGTTGCTCCAGTCGCCTTCGGTGTAGGCACCGGTGGAAATCACCACCTTGTCGGCGCGCACCGAGCCACGTGCCGTTTTTACGCGCCAGCCATCACCCTCGCGCTCCAGGCCCTCGACCGAGGACTGCTGGAACACCTTGCCACCCAGGCGCGAAACCGCAGCGGCCAGGCCTTGGGTGTAACCCATGGGGTTGATAGTGCCGGCGCGGCGGTCGAGCAACGCGGCGGAAATCTTGTCGGTACCGCAGTATTCCTGGCACTGGGCGCCGGTCAGCAGTTCGACGTCAGCGCCGCGGCGGCTCCATTGTTCATGGCGGGCTTCGAGGTCGGCAATGCCGGTGGCGTTGTGCGCCATGTGCAGCGTGCCTTTGTGCTGGGCTTGGCAATCGATGCCCAGGCGCTCGATCATGGCGAATACCTCGCCCGGTGCTTCGCCAAGCACCTTGTTCAAGCGGCTGCCCTGCTTCTGGCCGAGGGTCGCCTCGACGTCGTCGGGGCGGATCCAGGTGCCAGCATTGACCAGGCCGACGTTACGTCCGGAGCCACCGTGGCCGATCTTCCAGGCTTCCAGCAAGATCACCGACTTGCCCTGTTCGAGCAGGTGGATCGCTGCGGACAGGCCGGTGATGCCGCCACCGATGACACAGACATCGGCCTTGTGCTCACCGGCCAGGGCCTGGGCGGCGACGGTCGGTTTGCTGACGAATTCCCACAAGCATTGTTGACGCAGTTCGGACATGGCCGGCTCCAGCAGTGTTGTTCTTATTGCGGGTGCATCTGGTTTTGTTGGGGCCGCTTTGCGGCCCATTCGCGGGACAAGCCCGCTCCCACAGGGACCACACAGGCCTGAAAGGCAGCGGGGATCCTGTGGGAGCGGGCTTGCCCCGCGAACCGGGGGCTAAGCCCCCGGCCATGCAGCATCAGTCGAACACGATACCCTGCGCCAGCGGCAGCTCGCGCGAGTAGTTGACCGTGTTGGTCTGACGACGCATGTAGCCTTTCCAGGCATCCGAACCGGATTCACGACCACCGCCGGTTTCTTTCTCGCCACCAAACGCACCGCCGATCTCGGCGCCGCTGGTACCGATGTTGACGTTGGCGATGCCGCAGTCGCTGCCCGAAGCACTCTGGAAGCGCTCGGCTTCACGGATGTCGGTGGTGAAGATGCACGAGGACAGGCCTTGTGGCACTTCGTTGTTCAGGCGCAGGGCCTCTTCGAAATCATCGTAGGCCAGCACATAGAGGATCGGCGCGAAGGTCTCGTGGCGAACCACGTCGCTCTGGGCCGGCATCTCGGCGATGGCTGGGGACACGTAGTAGGCGTTCGGGTACTGGTCAGCCAGCTGACGCTCGCCGCCAAACACCTGGCCACCTTCGTCGCGGGCCTTGGCCAGCGCGCCCTGCATGGCGTCGAACGACAGTTTGTCGATCAGCGGGCCCACCAGGTTGTCTTTGCGTGGGTCACCGATACGTACTTTGCCGTAGGCGGCTTTGACGCGGGCAACCACTTCGTCCTTGATCGAGCGGTGCACGATCAGGCGGCGCAGGGTGGTGCAGCGCTGGCCCGCAGTACCCACGGCGGAGAACAGGATGCCGCGCACAGCCAGGTCCAGGTCCGCGCTCGGGGCCAGGATCATGGCGTTGTTGCCGCCCAGTTCGAGGATGCTGCGGCCGAAGCGAGCAGCAACACGTGGGCCGACTTCACGGCCCATGCGGGTGCTGCCCGTGGCGCTGACCAGCGGCACACGTGGGTCATCGACCATCGCTTCGCCCGCTTCACGGCCACCGATGACCAGTTGCGCCAGGCCAGCCGGTGCATCGCCAAAGGCTTTCAGGGCTTTTTCGAACAGCGCCTGGCAGGCCAGGGCGGTCAGTGGGGTCTTTTCCGACGGCTTCCACACCACCGAGTTACCGGCCACCAGGGCCAGCGCGGTGTTCCAGGCCCAGACGGCAACCGGGAAGTTGAAGGCGCTGATCACGCCAACCACGCCCAGCGGGTGCCAGGTTTCACGCATGTGGTGGCCAGGGCGCTCGGAGGCGATGGTCAGGCCGTACAGCTGACGCGACAGGCCGACGGCGAAGTCGCAGATGTCGATCATTTCCTGGACTTCGCCCAGGCCTTCCTGGGTGATCTTGCCAGCTTCGATCGAAACCAGTTCGCCGAGGTCGGCCTTGTGTTCACGCAGCACTTCACCGAACAGGCGGACCAGCTCGCCACGGCGTGGGGCCGGCACGGTGCGCCAGGCGTCGAAGGCGCTTTGCGCCTGATCGATGCGGGCGATGGTCTCGGCCTTGCCGAGCAGTTTCACCGAGGCGATCTGGCTGCCGTCGATCGGCGTGTGAACAGGGTAGTCGCCCTGGGTGTAAGCCTCGGCGGCAACGCCAAGGCGCTCGAGCAATCCAGCAACCATTTGTGCATCTCCTACATCGGTGATGGGGTGGAAAAATGATGTGGATCAGTATTAATCCGATCACACCAGTGCAACAAACGACCTTTATTCCGCATATCATTCCGTCAGGTAATGATTTGAGCCGCAGAGACCGCTATGTCCAAACGCCTGGTGCCCTCCATGACCGCCCTGCAGTGCTTTGAAGCTGCAGCCCGTCATTTAAGTTTCACCCGTGCCGCCGAAGAGCTGCACCTGACCCAGAGCGCGGTCAGCAAGCAAGTGGCGCAACTCGAAGACATGCTGCGCCACCACCTGTTCCTGCGCATTCGCCGCCGCCTGCAGCTGACGCCAGCGGGCAGCCTGTACCTGGCCGAGGTCAACAAGATCCTCACCCAGGTGGACATGTCGAGCCGCTACGTACTGACCTATGGCGAGCAGACCGAGATATTGAAGGTAGCCACTCAACCGAGTTTTGGCGTGCGCTGGCTAATCCCCCACCTCAAAGGCTTTGGCAAGCGCCACACCAATATCCACCTGGACATCCGTAACGAGATGGAGCCATTCGCTTTGCTGCAAGGCTCGGCGGATGTGGTGTTCTTCTATGGGCAAGGCACCTGGCCGGGGGCAACCTGCGTGGAGCTGTTCCGCGAAGAGGTGGTGCCGGTGTGCGCGCCGGAGCTGTTGGCCGGGCGGGCGCTGGCCGATGCCGGTGAGTTGGCCGAGCTGGTGCTGCTGCAAAGCACATCGCGGCCAGAGGCGTGGCATGAGTGGTTTCTGGAGCTGGGGCTGCAGAGTGTGAGCGCCTACCATGGGCCGCGGTTCGATACGTTCTATATGGCCTTGAGCGCGGCGCAGGCGGGGTGTGGGGTGGCGCTGGTGCCGCGGTATCTGGTGGCCAAGGAGCTGAATGACGGGAGCTTGGTCATTGCCTGGAATCATGCGATGAAAAGTACCGGGGCGCATTACCTGGCGTATGCCGAGCATGCGGCCGAGGTGCCGAAGGTGCGGGCGCTGGTGGAGTGGATTCGCGAGCAGTTGTAGGTTTGAGATTGCTGGGGGCCGCTTGGCGGCCTAACAGCCCAAGGTCGATCAAAAAAGGAATGACACTCGCACTTTTTTTCGCTTGTGAGCTATGTGCATTCCCAGCTTTCATGTAAGCGTCCGAACCCAACCAGGAAGCTAGCGATGCCCGCCCACGATTTCGTCAGCCCAGACAGCATCCGCGCGCAGTTCTCTGCCGCCATGTCGCTCATGTACAAACAGGAAGTGCCGCTGTATGGCACGCTGCTGGAGCTGGTGAGCGAAATCAACCAGCAGGTGATGACCCAGCAACCAAAGGTGGCCGAAGCGCTGCGCTGGACCGGCGAAATCGAGCGCCTGGACCAAGAACGCCACGGCGCCATCCGCGTCGGCACCGCCGAAGAACTGGCCACCATCGCCAAACTGTTCGCGGTGATGGGCATGGAGCCCGTCGGCTATTACGACCTCAGCTCTGCAGGCGTACCCGTGCACTCCACCGCCTTCCGCGCCGTGCACGAGCAGTCCCTGCATGTCAGCCCGTTCCGGGTATTTACCTCGCTGCTGCGCCTGGAACTGATCGACAACCCGCAACTGCGCGAATTGGCACAGGGCATCCTGGCCAAACGCAAGATTTTCACCCCGCGTGTACTCGAGCTGATTGCCCAGTGCGAGCGTGACGGCGGCCTCAGCGCAGCCGACGCCGAGGCGTTCGTGCAGGAAGCGCTGCACACCTTCCGCTGGCACCATGACGCCACGGTAACCGCCGAGCAGTACCAGCAACTGCACGACCAGCACCGTCTGATAGCCGATGTGGTGGCCTTCAAGGGCCCGCACATCAACCACCTGACCCCGCGCACCCTGGACATCGACGCGATCCAAGTCGGCATGCCAGCCAAGGGCATTCCACCAAAGGCCGTGGTCGAAGGCCCGCCCACCCGCCGCCACCCAATCCTGCTGCGCCAGACCAGCTTCAAGGCGCTGCAGGAAAAAGTCGCCTTCAGCGGCCAGCAAGGCAGCGAGGGCAGCCACACCGCGCGTTTCGGCGAGATCGAACAACGCGGTGCCGCACTGACGCCGAAGGGTCGCCAGCTGTACGACAAACTGCTCGATGCTACCCGCGCCGCCTTGGGCGGTGTGCCAGCCGAAGCCAATGCCGAGCGTTACAGAACGCTGTTGAGCCAGACCTTCGCCGAGTTCCCCGACGACCTGGCGCAGATGCGTGAACAAGGCCTGGCCTACTTCCGTTACTTCGCCACCGAAAAAGGCTTGGCTGCTCGTGATCACAGCGACCGCCCGACCACCCTGCAAGGGCTGATCGAAGCGGGGCATGTGCACTTCGAGGCGCTGGTGTACGAAGACTTCCTGCCGGTAAGTGCAGCGGGGATCTTCCAGTCCAACCTGGGCGACGATGCGCAGGCAGAATACGGCAGCAACGCTAACCGTGAGGCGTTCGAAGCTGCATTGGGGCTGAAGGTGCAGGATGAGCTGGCGTTGTATGCGCAGAGCGAGCGCCGCTCGTTACAGGCGTGTGCACAGGCGCTGAACCTGGGGTCGATGTAAGCCTTAGGGTCGCATTGGGTCGCGCTGCGGCCCAAGCGTCGGCAGGACCTGCACATCCGGCAGGTCCATCGCCGCCACCTCAGCGTGCAAGAATTCGCTCAAGCGCCGCAACCGCTCGCCCCCCGGCCGGGTGCGCGGCCACACCAGGTAGTAATCCATGCCGCTGGGCACCGCCGTTGGCCAGGGCAAGCTCAAACGCCCCTGCGCCACATCCTCGGCCACCATCAGCAAATCCCCCATCGATATGCCATAACCACGCGCCGCTGCGATCATGCCCAACTCCAGGGTATCGAACACCTGGCCGCCCTTGAGCGACACCTTGTCGCTAAGCCCCATGCGCTCCAGCCATTCGCGCCAATCACGCTTGTCCACGGTCGGGTGCAGCAGTTCGATGCAGGCCAGCCGACGCTCGTCCCACGGCCCATCATCGAGCAGGTCCGGCGCACCCACCGGGATCAGCAGTTCGGGAAACAACCGGCGCACTTCCCAATGCGCCGGGAACACGCCATCGCTGAGCAACACCGCGCAATCGAAAGGCTCCTGGTTGAAATCGACATGGTCGACGTCCATCCAGGCGCTGGTCAGTTGCACTTCGTTACCGGGCTGCAGGTGACGAAAACGGCTCAGGCGGGCCAACAACCAGCGCATGGTCAGGGTAGAGGGCGCTTTCATGCGCAGGATGTCATCTTCGCCGCGCAAGGTGTCGCAAGCCCGCTCCAGCGCGGCGAAGCCTTCGCGCACGCCGGGCAGCAACACCCTGGCCGCTTCGGTCAGCTGCAAGCTGCGGCCGCTGCGCACGAACAGGCGGCAGGCGAAGTGTTGTTCAAGGGTGCGGATATGGCGGCTGACCGCACTCTGGGTAATCGAAAGTTCTTCGCCGGCACGGGTGAAGGAGCTCAGTCGCGCAGCGGCTTCGAATGCGCGCAAGGCATACAACGGTGGGAGCTGACGAGACATTAGGCACCTGCCATGCGGGCTGGGGAACGGTTCGCTGACAACATAAACACATGAGTCAAACTCATGCCAATGATCGTTTTTATCCTTTTGTGCAAAGCTGACCAAAGCCTCAGAATCGCCCTTCGCTCACGGGATCAGGAAAAGGACCACACGCATGCATGTAGCGCCTACCACCGAACTCAAGGCTTTGCTGCGCCTGGCTGGGCCGCTGATCGCCTCGCAGTTGGCGCACATGCTGATGGTGCTGACCGACACCCTGATGATGGCCCGCATCAGCCCGCAAGCCTTGGCGGGCGGCGGCTTGGGTGCTGCGAGCTACTCGTTCGTGTCGATTTTTTGCCTGGGCGTGATCGCCGCGGTCGGCACGCTGGTGGCCATCCGCAAGGGTGCCAACGACATCGAGGGCGTCACACGCCTGGCACAAAGCGGCCTGTGGCTGGCCTGGGGCCTGGCGCTGGTCGCGGCGCTGGTGCTGTGGAACCTGGAGCCGGTGTTGCTGATGTTCGGCCAACAGCCGGAGAACGTCGCCTCGGCCGCCGAATTCCTCACCCTGTTGCCGCTGGCCCTGCCCAGCTACCTGACCTTCATGGCCCTGCGCGGCTTCACCAGCGCACTTGGCCGCTCGACGCCGGTGATGGTCATCAGCGTGATAGGCACGGTGCTCAACTACCTGCTCAACGTTGCGCTGATCGAAGGCATGTTCGGCCTGCCCAAGCTGGGCCTGATGGGCATCGGCCTGGTCACTGCCGTGGTGTCGCTGGGCATGGCGATTGCCTTGGCCTTATACATCCGCTGGCATTCAGCCTATGCCGCCTACCCGCTGCGCCAGGGCCTGTCACGCCCTTCCCTGCCGGCCCTGCGCGAGCTGTGGCGGCTGGGCCTGCCGATTGGCGGCACGTACATGGTGGAGGTGGGCCTGTTCGCCTTTGCCGCGCTGTGCATGGGCGTGCTCGGCAGCACGGAGCTGGCGGCGCATCAGATCGCGCTGCAGATCGTTTCCACGGCGTTCATGGTGCCCACCGGGCTGTCTTATGCCGTGACCATGCGCGTGGGCTTGTACTACGGCGGCGGCAACCTGCTCGCGGCACGCAGCGCAGGCCGGGTGGGGATCGGTTTTGGCGGGATGATCATGTTCGCCTTCGCCGCGCTGTTCTGGCTGTTGCCGGATGCCCTGGTGGGGTTGTTCATCGACCGCAACGACCCCGCGTTCGCGGCCATCTACCAACTGGCCGTGCAGCTGGTGATGGTCGCGGCCTGGTTCGAGCTGTTCGACGGCATGCAGACCATCGCCATGGGCTCGATCCGTGGGCTGAAGGATGCCAAGACCACCTTCCTGATCGGGCTGTGCTGCTATTGGCTTGTGGGCGCCCCCAGCGCTTGGCTGTTCGCCTTCAACCTGGGAGGCGGCGCGATCGGGATCTGGTGGGGGCTGGCGTTGGGGCTGGCCTGTGCGGCAGTGGCGCTGACCCTTGGCTTTGAATGGCGGATGAAACGGCTGTTGAGAAAGGCGGGTTTGCCTGACAGGTCTGCACTGCCCGTGTGATCGCCGGGGCTGCTTTGCAGCCCTAGCCGCATTACAGACTAACCAGATGCGGCGTTCCACAGTCCTGCAGAAACGCCATCAACTCCGCCACCGGCAGCGGCTTACTGACCAGAAACCCCTGCACCTGGTCACAGCCGAACTCGCGCAACAACGCCATCTGCGCTTCGCTTTCGACACCTTCGGCAACCACTTCGAGGTTGAGGTTATGCGCCAGGTTGATCATGGCGTGCACCAGCTTGCGGTTCTCCTCGCGCATTTCCATCTCCGCGACAAAGCTGCGGTCAACCTTGAGCAAGGCGATCGGCAGGCTGTTCAAGTGCACGAACGATGAGAAGCCAGTGCCGAAGTCGTCCAGGGAAAAACGCACGCCCAAGCGCCCAAGGGCATCCATGGTCTGGCGTACCCGTTCGTTGCGGCGCATGACCGCCGTCTCGGTCAGCTCGAACTCCAGCCAGCGGGCATCGACGCCGTGCTCGATGATCAACCGGCTCAGGGTGGTCAGCAGCTGGCTGTCCTGAAACTGCCTGAAGCTCAGGTTCACCGCCATGTGCAGCGGCGGCAGGCCATGCTCGCACAGCGCCTGCATGTCACGCAGCGCGCGCGATATCACCCAGTAGCCAAGCGGCACGATCAGCCCGCTCTGCTCGGCCAGCGGCACGAACTCGCTGGGCGGCAACAGGCCGCGCTCGGCATGGCGCCAGCGCACCAGCGCCTCAAGGCCAACGATGCGCCCATCGGCCAGGTTCAGCCGTGGCTGGTAATGCAGCTCCAGCTCGTCACGGCGCAGGGCCCGGCGCAGCTCGCTTTCCAGGTCGGCGAGGCTGCGGGCATTGCGGTTGATGCGTTCATTGAAGACATGAAAGGTACAGCCCTGGCTACCCTTGGCCTGGCGCATGGCGATGTGCGCATGCCACATCAGCGGGTCGGCGCCGCCCTGCGCCCGGGCGTGAGCCAGGCCCAGGCTGCAGCCGAGCAGCAGGCTTTCGCCGTCGATCCAGTAGGGCTCGGCCAAGGCTTCGATGATGCGTTCGGCCATCCACTCGGCGCGGTTCGGGTCGCGGCGGGTATCGATCAGCAGGGCGAATTCGTCGCTGCCCAGCCGGGCCAGCTGGTCGCCGGCCTCCAGTTGCAGCTTGAGCCGTGCCACCACCTGCAGGATCAGCCGATCGCCGCTTTGATGGCCAAGCGCGTCGTTGACGTGGCGGAAGTTGTCCAGGTCGAGGTGGCCGAGGGCCAAGCCACGGCCATCCCCCTCTGCCAGGCGCGTCGTTAGCAAGGCCTGGAAACCCTGGCGGTTGGCAATACCGGTCAGCGGGTCCTGCTCGGCCAGGCGTTGCAAAGTGGCAACCAGCACGCCGCGCTCGCGAACGTGGCGCAACGAGCGGCGCAAGGCATCGGCATTGAGGTGGTCACGCACCAGCCAGTCGCTGACCCCGGTGGGCGCCACTTCAGGCTCGTGATCAAGCAGCACGATAGTGGGCAGCTCGCAGCGGCCGGGGGCTGGCTGCAAGGCCGGGGTGGCCAGGATCACGGCTTGGCGGTCGTGGCTGAACAGGCTGTCGACCGACTCCCAATCAGGTGCGGTCAACAACACCGCGCTGCCGCTCAGTGCCTGCACGCACTCGCGCAACAGCACGGCCCATTCCGGCTCATCAGCCAACAGCAGCAAACGCAACGGTTCGACAGGCGTGGACAAGCGGGCTCCTTAGGGCATGGGCGGGTGCAACGGCAGAGGCCAAGTATGCCACTGCATGAATGAAAATGATTTACGCTTTTATATATGTAGGCAACGACACATTTCGTCGTGCATCGTGCGCGAAACCAGGCCAACCGGCAAATACGATTTTTTCGGTGAATAGCATGAGCCTGACTAATACTTATGCGCAGATAAAAGTCTGACTCAGACGTCAGACGGTCGCGCCATTACCGGCCCATGCCTGTTAGAATGCGCGGCTATTTTCTGGCGACCCCCGGTTTCTAGCATGTCCCGACTCAATCCCCGGCAACAGGAAGCCCGAGACTACGTCGGCGGCCCTCTTTTGGTGCTCGCCGGTGCAGGTTCCGGCAAGACCAGCGTCATCACGCGCAAGATTGCCCACCTCATCCAGAACTGCGGTATCCGTGCCCAGTACATCGTGGCGATGACCTTCACCAACAAGGCCGCACGCGAGATGAAGGAGCGGGTCGCCACCTTGCTGCGCCCGGGGGAAGGCCGCGGCCTGACGGTGTGCACCTTCCACAACCTGGGTTTGAACATCATCCGCAAGGAGCACGAAAAGCTGGGCTACAAGCCAGGCTTTTCGATCTTCGACGAGTCCGACATCAAGGCGTTGCTGTCGGACATCATGCAGAAAGAGTATTCCGGCGACGACGGCATCGACGAGATCAAGAACATGATCGGTGCCTGGAAGAACGACCTGATCCTTCCGCCAGAGGCCTTGGAAAAGGCTCGAAACCCACGCGAGCAGACCGCCGCCATCGTCTACACCCACTACCAGCGCACGCTCAAGGCGTTCAACGCGGTGGACTTCGACGACCTGATCCTGCAGCCGGTCAAGCTGTTTCAGGAACACCCCGAAGTGCTGGCGCGCTGGCAGAACCGCGTGCGCTACCTGCTGGTGGACGAATACCAGGACACCAACGCCAGCCAGTACCTACTGGTAAAAATGCTGATCGGCATGCGCAACCAGTTCACCGTGGTCGGCGACGATGACCAGTCGATCTACGCCTGGCGTGGCGCGCGGCCCGAGAACCTGATGCTGCTCAAGGAGGACTACCCCTCCCTGAAGATCGTCATGCTCGAGCAGAACTACCGCTCCACCAGCCGCATCCTGCGCTGCGCCAACGTGCTGATCGCCAACAACCCACACGCGTTCGAGAAGCAGCTGTGGAGCGAGATGGGCGTGGGCGACGAGATCCGCGTGATCCGCTGCAAGAACGAGGAAGCCGAGGCCGAACGCGTGGCCATGGAAATCCTCACCCTGCACCTGCGCACCAACCGCCCGTACAGCGACTTCGCCATCCTTTACCGCGGCAACTACCAGGCCAAGCTGATCGAACTGAAGCTGCAGCACCACCAAGTGCCGTACCGCCTTTCGGGTGGCAACAGCTTCTTCGGCCGCCAGGAGGTCAAGGACCTCATGGCCTACCTGCGCCTGCTGGTAAACCCGGACGACGACAACGCCTACCTGCGCGTGATCAACGTGCCGCGCCGGGAAATCGGCTCCACGACCCTGGAAAAGCTCGGCAACTACTCGACCGAACGGGGTATCTCGATGTACGCCGCCAGCGAAGAGCTGGGCCTGGGCGAGCACCTGGATGCCCGTTACACCGAGCGCCTGCAACGCTTCAAGCACTGGCTGGACGGGGTGCGCCACAAGGTGGCGCTGGATGACCCGATCGCCGCGCTGCACGAGATGATCCGCGACATCGACTACGAGAACTGGATCCGCCAGCAAACCGCCAGCGACAAGGCGGCGGAGTTCCGCATCAGCAACGTCTGGTTCCTGGTCGAAGCGCTGAAAAACACCCTCGAGAAGGACGAAGAGGGTGACATGACCATCGAGGACGCCATCGGCAAGCTGGTGCTGCGCGACATGCTCGAGCGCCAGCAGGAAGAGGAAGAAAACGCCGAAGGTGTGCAGATGATGACCCTGCATGCCTCCAAGGGCCTGGAATTCCCTTACGTGTTCATCATGGGCATGGAAGAAGAGATCCTTCCGCACCGCTCCAGCATCGAAGCCGACACCATCGAAGAAGAACGCCGCCTGGCCTACGTGGGCATTACCCGCGCGCGCCAGACCCTGGCCTTCACCTTTGCGGCCAAGCGCAAGCAGTACGGCGAGATCATCGACTGCACCCCGAGCCGGTTCCTCGACGAACTGCCGCCGGACGATTTGGCCTGGGAAGGCCTGGACGATGCGCCCGTCGAAGTGAAAGCCGCGCGTGGCAACAACGCACTGGCCGATATTCGGGCAATGCTCAAACGCTGATCAACCCTTACTCTTTAACCGTTGCCGCTGTTGCGGCCACCTTTGCTACATCGAGGAAAACCACAGTGGAAGCACTGCATCAGAAGATTCGCGAAGAAGGCATCGTGCTTTCCGATCAGGTTCTTAAAGTCGACGCGTTTCTCAACCACCAGATCGACCCTGCGCTGATGCAGTTGATCGGTGACGAGTTCGCCCGCCTGTTCGCCGACGCCGGCGTGACCAAGATCGTCACCATCGAAGCCTCGGGCATCGCCCCGGCGGTGATGACTGGCCTGAAGCTGGGCGTGCCGGTGATCTTTGCGCGCAAGCACCAGTCGCTGACCCTGACCGAGAACCTGCTGACTGCCTCGGTGTACTCCTTCACCAAGCAGACTGAGAACACCGTGGCCATCTCGCCACGCCACCTCAACAGCAGCGACCGCGTGCTGGTGATTGACGACTTCCTGGCCAACGGCAAGGCGTCGCAGGCACTGATCTCGATCATCAAGCAGGCCGGCGCCACCGTGGCCGGCCTGGGTATCGTCATCGAGAAGTCGTTCCAGGGCGGCCGTGCCGAGCTGGACAGCCAGGGTTACCGCGTTGAGTCGCTGGCCCGGGTGAAATCGCTGGAAGGCGGTGTGGTCAGCTTCATCGAGTAAGCCTGTACCGGCCCCATCGCCGGCAAGCCGGCTCCCACAGGTACTGCACAAGGCGCGGCCTCGTGAAGTTCCTGTGGGAGCTAGCTTGCCGGCGATGGGCTGCAAAGCAGCCCCGGCTATCTTCAGGGCGCCGCCAACCCTGCCAGCAAAAGCCGCTGATACAACTCTTCCTTCAATCCCTGCGGAGCGTCCAGCCCCATCCGCTCCAGGTGCCCCTCATAGCCCTCAGGCCCCGGCGCATCCAACGCGGCCTTGCCCAGCTCCAACGCCTCGCTCAGCTTGAACTTGCTCTTCAACCAGTTCAGCGCCCGCAGCAAGTCCCGCTCCTCTGCCGTGAAATCAGTCCCCAGCGGATACTCCGGAAACAACCCTGCATGCCGTACCCGGATGGCCTCGAGCCGCTCCGGCGTATTGTCAGTAAAACGTGCATCCAGCTCGAAACCCTTGGCCAGCTTGCCAGCCTTCTTGGCCTGCTCCATCAACTCGCCCTGGAAGCGTGAGTCACTGACCGCCAGCAACCGCGCAATCACTTCACTGTCAGTCTGCCCACGCAAATCGGCGATGCCGTACTCGGTTACCACGATGTCACGCAAATGCCGGGGAATGGTGCAGTGGCCGTACTGCCAGAGCAGGTTGGACGTCACCTGCCCCCCGGCCTCGCGCCAACTGCGCAGCAGCAAAATCGAGCGCCCACCCTCCAGCGCATGGCCTTGCGCGACGAAGTTGTACTGCCCGCCCACGCCGCTGAGCACACGGCCATCCTCCAGCTGGTCGGCAACCCCCGCGCCGAGCAAGGTCATGGTGAACACGGTGTTGATGAAGCGGGCATCCCGACGTTGGCGGCGTTTCAGTTCCTCTTGGCCATACAGCTCGTTGATGTAGCTGATCCGCGTCATGGCAAAGCGTGCGCGTTGCTCCAGCGGCATTTCGCGCAAGCGTTGGTAGAACGCCCGCGGGCCAAGGAAAAACCCGCCATGCACCAGCACGCCCTGCTCGTCCGCCGGGCGCCGCACCACGCCTGCCTCGGCCAGCGCCAGCAGGCCATTGACGAACATCTCGCTGCAACCGTAGAGGCCTTGGGCGAAGGCATCCAGCCCCCCTTCGCGCTCGATCAGGGCCTGCCACGGGCCGACATCCAGTTCATCCATCAAGGCCCGGTAGCCGGCGTTGTCGCCCTGCCTGGCCAGCAACGCGGCGGCCACGGCATCACCCATGGCGCCAATGCCGATCTGCAACGTGCCGCCATCGCGCACCAGCGTGCTGGCGTGCAGGCCAATGCAATGGTCCTGGGTGTTGACCGGCATGTTTGGCGTAGAGAACAGCCGACGTTGCTCCACCTCGTCAATCAGCAGGTCGAAGGCATCGATGCTCAGCTCCGCGTCACCTGGCATGTAGGGCAGTTCGGCATGAACCTGCCCGAGCATGAGAATGGTCTCGCCGGCCGCGCGGCGTTTGGCGATCATCGGCAGCAGGTCGAGGGTGATGTCGGGGTTGCAGGCCAGGCTCAGGTGCACCGGCTTTTCTGGCGTGGCAGCCACCAGCTGGGCAATCAGGTTCAGGCCCTTGGCATTGATGTCGCGGGCGGCATGGCTGTAGTTGCTGCTGATGTAGTCCTGCTGGGCAGTCTCGCTGTGCAGCAGGCTGCCGGGCTGCATGAAGAACTGCTCGACGCGGATATTCGGGGGCAGTTGGTCGTTGCGCAGGTCGGCGAGGTAAGTGAGTTCTTCGTAGTCGGCAAAGACGCGTTCGACGAAGGGCTCAAGAAAGCGCCGCTGCAGGCCGTCGCCCAGTGGCGGGCGGCCGAGGCTGAGGGCGGTGTAGATCGTCAGGCGACGTTCGGGCAGGTCGCGCACCCGGGCGTACAGGGCGTTGACGAAGGCGTTGGGTTTGCCAAGGCCCAGTGGCAGGCCCATGTGGATATGGGCCGGCAGGCGTGCCAATACCTGCTCGACAGCCTGATCGATGGCGCAGAGGTGCATCTTGGCCTCCTGAGAAATCCATGGGTTCAGGAATTGGACATGAGCTCAAGCGAGTTGGTTGCCCGGGGAGCCCTAACAGTGGTAACAGCATCCCAACTGCATGGCCTTGTTGGAGCGACTACATATTGGAGGAAGACCATAACCGCCAATTGTCGTCTGGCGGTGACGTCATATATTCTTCGAATGTATTGCTGAGCACCATCGGGAACTTTACCTCGCGCCTCACAATGACATTTTTAAAGGCGACTTCCTTAATCACCATTTCTTCCCTGTTGGGCAATGTATAATCTTTCCCATAAACCCAATCTTTAAAATTTCTTGCGTAGACACCATATATCCTGCCCGTCGCGCCAGCGTAAGGACTAGCAACCTTGGCATAGGGCGTAATATAAAAACCACGTCCATACCACATCACCGTCCCATGGCGTGAATTAAGCCCTGCTGTCAGCGTTTTCTCAGCATTGGGGCGACTGCTGCCGTGAAGCCCAATTAACTGATAACCCTCTGGAATGTTAGCGCTCTCATTGACCGTTATTTTGTTGACGGTGGAGGAAAAATTTTCCTCGATTTTGGTATGAACAATAGTTTCACTTCTATAGTTATCCCCATACATTTTTAATTGTACGGGCCCATTTGCTTTTCTCGGAAATAGACTTTCTGACATCCTCAAGGCTAATCTTCTTATCGGATTAGTTCCTTGTGGATCTTGACGATTTACAGGGTCGCCCAAACAATAGGCATACGAATTCACCCCCCCGCCGCAAATGGGCTCATGCTGTCCGGGCTGATGAAACGCATTAATGCCGGGTTCAATGCTCGACGACCATTGCCCAATAGATAACAGCCTGTAACCGGATCCACTCGGTCACCATTAAAACCGAGCACTGACTGGAAAATCGAAAGATGGCCGTAAGGCGAATAGCCCTGATTCCCGCGGGCACTGCCGGGGATTGCCATTTTCGGTTGTGTTCGGCTGGCTGCATTCTGCTGCAGACAGTTATTATCCGCTATTTCAAAATCCATTGTTAACTACCTACCATCGCAGCCAGAAGCTTGAGTATTTTCCACAAACCTAAAAAACAAAACTGATAGAAATGCTAGTTATGCATGAGGCCGATGCTGAATTATTGACGGTTACTGAGTCTTCCATGGATTCAGGAATTGGCTTGATTGACTGTGCCGGCCCTTTCTCGGCTAAGGCCGGTCCCACAGGGATTTCAAAGTCTTTGAGCCCAGTGCTGTACCTGTGGGAGCGGGTTTACCCGCGAAAGGGCCGGCACAGCCAGCACAAAAACAAAGCCCGCCATCAACGGCGGGCCTCGTGCAATTCAGCTGTTACTCACAACCCCGACATCTTCTTGATCGCCCCTTTCAGGTCATCATCCGAGCAATCCGCGCAAGTGCCTTTAGGCGGCATGGCGTTGATGCCGGTAATGGCCTTGGCCAGGATGCCATCCAGGCCGCCCTGGTGGTCGGCGCGTTCTTTCCACGCTGCGGTATCGCCGATTTTCGGCGCGCCGAGCAAGCCGGTGCCATGGCAGGCATTGCAATGCTTGGCGATGATATCGTCCGGCGTCTTGGCACCGCCGCCGCCTGCCGCCGCAGCCACTTCCATGCCCTTGCACTCCTGGCCTTGGACGCACACCTGGCCAACCGGCTCAAGGCGCTTGGCGATGTCGTCGTTGGTCGCAGCGGTTGCGCTCATTGCCCAGAGGGCGAATACGGCTGCTGGTACGGCCAGCATCTTCTTGATTTGGTTCACGCGTACACCCTCATGGTGGCTAATCACGCTCGCGGCCACGGGTCGGCGAGCGTTGAAAAGTATAGCGGGAACCCAGAGACCGTGAAACGACCCTACACAGGAAAGGGGTATTGCCGAATCAATGCACTGCGCTGGATCAAAAGTTTGAAGGCGTCGCCGCGCTGATCAGCCGGGCAGGCTCGTCGAAAGGGTTGCGAAAGCGGTGCGGGCGGGTGCTTTCGAAGTAGTAGCTGTCGCCTTCTTCGAGGATGAACACCTCGTTGCCGACCACCAGTTCAAGCCGGCCTTCGAGCAGGATGCCGGTCTCTTCGCCATCGTGGGTGAGCATTTCGGCGCCGGTGTCGGCACCCGGTGGGTAAACCTCGGTAAGAAACGCGATGGCCCGGTTGGGGTGCGACTTGCCCACCAGTTTCATGGTCACCGCGCCGTCCGAGATATCGATCAGCTCATCGGCCTTGTAAACGATCTGGGTCGGGCTCTCGACAGCCAGTTCGACCGAAAAGAATTCGACCATCGACATCGGAATGCCGCTCAACACCTTGCGCAGCGAACTGATCGAAGGGCTGACGCTGTTTTTCTCGATCATCGAGATGGTGCTGTTGGTTACGCCCGCGCGCTTGGCGAGTTCACGTTGTGACAGGCCCTTGAGCTTGCGGATGGCTTGCAGTCGTTCGCCGACGTCCAAAGCTGGAGCCTCCTGAAACGGGTAGAAATGGGGGTGGATGTGAACGATATCATGGCAATGCCGTTCAGTATTTACAACACACCACCCCTCAAGCTGTCCGCTTCAGCGTCTCATTCGTCGCACTTACTCACCGCAGTAGTCTTTCGGCACCCGCTTCAGGTTGCAGAAGATCTGGTAAGGAATGGTGCCGGCCTGCGCAGCCACTTCGCTGGCCAGTACCTGCTTACCCCACAGCTCCACCGGGCTGCCGACGTTAGCCTCTGGCACATCGGTCAGGTCGATGCAGAGCATGTCCATCGAGACCCGGCCAATCAGCTGGGCGCGCTTGCCAGCGACCATCACCGGGGTGCCATTGGGGGCTTGGCGCGGGTAGCCATCGGCGTAGCCGATGGCGACCACGCCGACACGGGTCGGCCGCAGGCTGGTGAACTTGGCGCCGTAGCCTACCGGCTCGCCGGCGGGCAGTTCGCGCACGCTGATGACGCGCGATTGCAAGGTCATCACAGGTTGCAGGCGTTGAGCCTCGGCCTGGGCGACTTCGAAGGGGGTGGCGCCATACAGCATGAGGCCTGGGCGTACCCAGTCGCCGCCAGCCTGTGGCCACGCCAACACCCCGGGCGAGTTGCGCAGGCTGCACTCGGCGGCCAGGCCCTGACGCGCAGCCTCGAACACCGCGATCTGCTCGGCGGTGGCGTCGGCGTCTAGTTCATCGGCACGGGCAAAGTGGCTCATCAGTACGATGCGCGCCACCTTGCCGCTGGCCAGCAAGCGCTGATACGCCTCGTGGTAATCCTTGGGGTGCAGGCCGACACGGTGCATGCCGCTGTCGAGCTTCAGCCAGATCGTCAGTGGCGTGTGCACCGGGGTCTTTTCGATCGCTTCAAGTTGCCACAGCGAATGCACCACGCACCACAGGTCGTGCTCGGCGATCAGCGCCAGCTCGCTGGCCTCGAAAAAGCCTTCGAGCAGCAAAACGGGGGCTTTGATGCCTGCGGCGCGCAGCTCCAGGGCTTCTTCGATGCAGGCCACGGCAAAGCCGTCGGCTTCGGCTTCCAGCGCCAGGGCGCAACGCACCGCGCCATGGCCGTAGGCATCGGCCTTGATCACGGCAAGGGCTTTGGCGCCGGTCAGTTCACGGGCGAGGCGGTAGTTGTGGCGCAGGGCCTGGAGGTCGATCAGAGCGCGGGCGGGACGCATGGCGGCATGCCTTATGGTGGTTCAGGTTAAAAACAGTGTTCGATTCTTCGCGGGTAAACCCGCTCCCACAGGCACCGCACAAACTGCACGTTCATGCGATCCCTGTGGGAGCGGCTTTAGCCGCGAAGAGGCCGGAACAGGCACTCACATCACTGGTGAACGGGCGCGGTCTGCCCGTGCTTGGCCACTTCCCGGCTGTTGCCATAGCGGGAAATATCCAGCCCTTCGGCACTGATCTGCGGCTTTTTGCGTGCAATCAGGTCTGCCAGCAGGCGACCGGAGCCGCACGCCATGGTCCAGCCCAAGGTGCCGTGGCCTGTGTTGAGGAACAGGTTACGGAACGCTGTGGCACCCACGATCGGCGTACCGTCCGGCGTGGCCGGGCGCAGGCCGGTCCAGAAACTGGCTTGGCTCAGGTCACCGCCGCGAGGATAAAGGTCGTTGACGATCATCTCCAGCGTTTCGCGCCGACGCGGGTTGAGCGACAGGTCAAAACCGGCGATCTCAGCCATGCCGCCAACGCGGATGCGGTTGTCGAAACGGGTGATGGCAACCTTGTAGGTCTCGTCGAGGATGGTCGACGTCGGCGCCATCTCGGCGTTGGTGATCGGCACGGTCAGCGAGTAACCCTTGAGCGGGTAGACCGGCGCCTTGATGCCCAGCGGTTTGAGCATCTGCGGCGAGTAGCTGCCCAGGGCCAGCACGTAACGGTCGGCGGTTTCCAGCTTGCCATCGATCCATACACCGTTGATGCGGTCACCGGCAAAGTCCAGGCGCTGGATGTCCTGGCCGAAGCGGAACTCCACACCCAGCTTCTGCGCCATGTCGGCGAGCTTGGTGGTGAACAGCTGGCAGTCGCCGGTCTGGTCGTTGGGCAGGCGCAGTGCACCGGCGAGGATGTCTTTTACCCCAGCCAGGGCCGGTTCGACGCGGGCAATGCCATCGCGGTCGAGCAATTCATACGGCACTCCAGACTGTTCGAGCACGGCGATGTCTTTGGCTGCAGCATCGACCTGAGCCTGGGTGCGGAACAACTGGGTGGTGCCCAAGGTGCGGCTTTCGTAGGCGATGCCGGTTTCGGCGCGCAGCTCGTCGAGGCAGTCGCGGCTGTACTCGGACAGGCGCACCATGCGCTCCTTGTTCACCGCATAGCGGCTGGCGGTGCAGTTGCGCAGCATCTGTGCCATCCACAGGTACTGGTCGACATCGCCGGTGAGCTTGATGGCCAGTGGCGCATGGCGCTCGAGCAGCCACTTGATGGCTTTGAGCGGCACACCCGGGGCAGCCCAGGGCGAGGCATAGCCGGGCGAGATCTGGCCTGCGTTGGCGAAGCTGGTTTCCATGGCCGCCGCCGGCTGGCGGTCGACCACCGTCACTTCAAAACCTTGCCGGGCCAGATAATAGGCACTGGCGGTTCCGATTACACCGCTACCAAGTACCAGAACTCGCATTGTTGATCCCTCGCACGCGGCGCACCGCAGTCTTTTGTTGAAATGGCATGGATGCGCGCAGTATAAAAATTACAGACCAGTGCAATTCACTATATAAAAGCCTATATTTGGCGAGAATTCTCGGCAATATTGCCTTTCACGGAGGGGCATCCCCTATGAGAACCCAGCACCAGAGCAAGCGTGAACTGGACAAGATCGACCGCAACATACTGCGGATCCTGCAGAATGACGGCCGTATTTCCTTCACCGAACTGGGCGAGAAAGTTGGGCTTTCCACCACCCCGTGCACCGAGCGCGTCCGCCGCCTGGAGCGTGAGGGCATCATCATGGGCTACAACGCCCGGCTCAACCCGCAGCACCTGAAGGGCAGCTTGCTGGTGTTCGTCGAAATCAGCCTGGACTACAAGTCTGGCGACACCTTCGAGGAGTTCCGCCGCGCCGTGCTCAAGCTGCCCCATGTACTGGAGTGCCACCTGGTCTCGGGCGATTTCGACTACCTGGTAAAAGCGCGTATTTCGGAAATGGCCTCATACCGCAAGCTGCTGGGCGACATCCTGCTGAAGCTGCCGCACGTGCGCGAGTCGAAGAGCTACATCGTGATGGAGGAAGTGAAAGAGAGCCTCTGCCTGCCGATTCCGGACTGAGGCTAGACCAGCACTTGGCGGGTGGTGGCGATGAACTGGTGAACAAGGTGCTCGGCCTCAGGCTCGATCATCTGTTCCGGGCCACGCCCGCGCGGGCAGGCCATGCGCGGGGTGGTACCGAACAGGCGGCAGATCATCGGCCGCTCTTCATACACCGTGCAGCCGTTGGGGCCCAGGTGCACACAGTCCAGGTGCTCCAGCGCAGCGGCCTGCTCCGCCTCGGTCTTGCGCGGCAGGCGGGCCATTTCTTCGGCTGACGTGGTGACCGGGCCGCAGCAGTCGTGGCAGCCGGGCTCGCACTCGAATGAGGGGATGAGCTCGCGCAGGAAGTGGATCTTGTGGCGGTTGCAGGACATGGCGGGTACACAATGAGGGTCGAGGTCGAATTATAGGGCCAATCGCCGGCAAGCCGGCTCCCACCAGTACACCGCTTATCTCAGGGGCAGTGCAGCCCCGGTGGGAGCCGGCTTGCCGGCGATTGGGCCAGTTGCCCCACCACAAAACCCCAGCTTATCCTCCCCCCTTCTGTTTTCCTGCCCAGGACCTGCCCCATGATCCACAGCGCGCAGCACGCCGCCTCCTATTACGCCGCCAGCAGCGCGCCCCACCCCGACCACGCTTTCCTGCAAGGCGAGCACAGCGCCGACGTGTGCATCGTCGGCGGCGGCTATTCAGGCCTGAACACCGCCATCGAACTGGCCGAGCGCGGCCTCTCGGTGATCCTGCTGGAAGCCCGCAAGCTCGGCTGGGGCGCCAGCGGGCGCAACGGCGGGCAACTCATCCGCGGGGTCGGCCATGGGCTGGACCAGTTCCTTCCGGTGATCGGCGAAGAAGGCGTGCGCAGCATGAAGCTGATGGGCCTGGAGGCCGTGAAGATCGTCCGCGACCGGGTCGAGCGCCACGCCATCGCCTGCGACCTGACCTGGGGCTACTGCGACCTGGCCAATAAACCTGCTGAGCTGCTGGGCTTTGCCGAGGATGCTGAAGAACTGCGCAGCTTGGGCTACGAGCACGAGCTGCGCCTGGTCGGCAAAGACGATATCCACAGTGTGGTCGGCGCCGAGTGCTATGTCGGCGGCCTGATCGACATGGGCTCTGGCCACCTGCACCCGCTCAACCTGGCCCTTGGCGAGGCGGCCGTAGCCAGCCGCCTTGGCGTGCGCCTGTATGAGCAGTCGGAAGTCACCCGCATCGAGTATGGCCCTGAGGTCAAGGTGCACACCGCTCAGGGCCGGGTCCGCGCCAAGACCCTCGTGCTGTGCTGCAATGCCTACCACAACGACCTCAACCGCGAGCTGGGCGGCAGGGTACTGCCCGCCGGCAGCTACATCATTGCCACCGAGCCACTGGGCGAGGAACGCGCGCGCGCACTGCTGCCACAGAACATGGCCGTGTGCGACCAGCGTGTAGCGCTGGACTACTATCGCCTGTCTGCGGACCACCGGCTGCTGTTCGGCGGTGCCTGCCACTATTCTGGCCGCGACCCGCAAGACATCGCCGCCTACATGCGGCCGAAAATGCTCAAGGTTTTCCCGCACCTGGCCGATGTGCGCATTGAGTTCCAATGGGGCGGCATGATCGGCATCGGCGCCAACCGCCTGCCGCAGATCGGCCGTTTGGCCAGCCAGCCGAATGTTTATTACGCCCAGGCGTACTCTGGCCATGGGCTCAACGCTACCCACCTGGCCGCACGCCTGCTGGGCGAGGCCATCAGCGGCCAGCAGAGCGGGCGCTTCGACCTGTTCGCCAAGGTGCCGCACATCACCTTCCCGGGCGGCAAGCACCTGCGCTCGCCGCTGTTGGCACTGGGGATGCTCTGGCACCGGCTGAAAGAGCTGGTCTGAATGCTGCCGTGCCTACAAATTGAGCCGTTTATGCCTTCCAGAAGGGTTTGCGCCCTTCTGTACGGGCCTGCTCCCAGCTCAGCCCGACATCGCGCAACTCATCGTCTGTCAGCTGCAGCAGCGCCCTGCGGGTATGCCAGCGATGCGCCATCAGCCCCCAACGGCTCAGGCCCGCCGGCGTATTGAAGACCTTAGCCCGCTGCCCGGCTTCCATCTCCTTGGCCATCAGTTGCAAGCGCACATCGCTCATGCCACCCATCACTGCGTTCTCCCACTCAGTTGATACCGTGTAGAAAGCATGCGCGTTGGCAATAGTGACAATACAGATCCACTCGCGGCTTATTATTCCCATACAGAATTGGCGATTCGACGCGTGAATGCTGTATTTTCAGCGCAACTGTACTGGTCGCTATCCGCAGGCGACGCTGGAGTATGCCGTGACGCTCTACCTCAACCTCGCCGAGCAGCTCGGCGCCCGTATCGAGCAAGGCCTGTATCGCCCCGGCCAGCGCCTGCCTTCGGTGCGCGCCCTCAGCGTGGAACACGGCGTCAGCCTGAGCACCGTGCAGCAGGCCTACCGCATGCTCGAAGACAGCGGCATGGTCTCGCCGCGGCCCAAGTCGGGCTACTTTGTCAGCGAACACCGCCACCTCCCTGCCCTGCCCGCCGTCAGCCGCCCGGCCCAGCGCCCTGTGGATATTTCCCAGTGGGAACAGGTGCTGGAGCTGGTCCGCAGCACCCCGCGCCAGGACGTCATGCAACTGGGCCGCGGCATGCCCGACGTCAACAGCCCGACCCTCAAGCCGCTGTTGCGCAGCCTCGCCCAACTGAGCCGGCGCCAGGACATGCCTGGTCTGTACTACGACAACATCCATGGCAACCTGGCCCTGCGCGAGCAGATCGCCCGCTTGATGCTGGACTCCGGCTGCCGCCTGGGCCCGGCCGACCTGGTGGTGACCACCGGCTGCCATGAGGCACTGTCCTGCAGCATTCGCGCGGTATGCGAGCCGGGCGATATCGTCGCGGTCGACTCGCCCAGCTTCCATGGCGCCATGCAAACCCTCAAGGGCCTGGGCATGAAAGCACTGGAGATCCCCACCGACCCGGTCACCGGCATCAGCCTCGAAGCACTGGAGCTGGCCCTTGAGCAGTGGCCGATCAAGCTCATCCAGATCACCCCGAGCTGCAACAACCCGCTCGGCTACATCATGCCCGAGGCGCGCAAGAAGGCGTTGCTGAGCCTGGCCCAGCGCTATGACGTGGCCATTCTGGAAGACGATGTGTACGGCGACCTGGCCTACACCTACCCGCGCCCGCGCACCCTCAAGTCGTTCGATGACGACGGCCGCGTGTTGCTGTGCAGCTCGTTCTCCAAGACCTTGGCCCCCGGCCTGCGCATCGGCTGGGTCGCGCCGGGGCGTTACCTGGAGCGGGTGCTGCACATGAAGTACATCAGCACCGGCAGCACCGCCAGCCAACCACAACTGGCCATTGCCGACTTCATCAAGGCCGGCCATTACCAGCCCCACGTGCGCCGCATGCGCAGCCAATACCAACGCAGCCGCGACGTGATGAGCGACTGGGTCACCCGTTACTTCCCGCCGGGCACCCGGGTCAGCCGGCCCCAGGGGGGCTTCATGCTGTGGGTCGAACTGCCCGAACATTTCGACACGCTGCGGCTGAACCGCGCTTTACTGGAGCAGGGGGTGCAGGTCGCCGTGGGCAGCATTTTCTCGGCCTCGGGCAAGTTCCGTCACTGCCTGCGCATGAATTTCGCCGCCCAACCTACGCCGGCAATCGAGGCCGCCGTGCGCAACGTGGGTGAAACCGCCCTTCGTCTACTGGATCAGGACGACGCCTGCGCGTAACTTTGCGCCGCCCTCCACGGTCCAACCCCTTAAGCCTTTGCTGTACAGGACGCGCTTACCTTGAGATTGCAGCAAGCTCTGCCGCTTCTGCTGACGCTACTGCTCGGCCTTGCAGGCTGTGCCAGCGTCGGCGCCCCTCGCGAAGTCAGCCAGGCGCTGCCGGCCAACGATTCCGCCTTCGGCCGCTCGGTGCTGCGCCAGGCGGCACCTTATGAGGGGCGCTCGGGCTTTCGCCTGTTGCCCAACAGCAACGAGGCGTTTCGCGCGCGCGCCGAGCTGATCCGCAACGCCCAGGCCAGCATCGACCTGCAGTACTACATCGTCCACGACGGCCTCAGCACCCGCGCGCTGGTGCATGAGCTGCTGCGTGCCGCCGACCGTGGCGTACGCGTGCGCATCCTGCTGGACGACACCACCAGCGATGGCCTGGACACCATCATGGGCACCCTCGATGCCCACCCGAACATCCAGATCCGCGTCTTCAACCCGCTGCACCTGGGGCGCAGCACCGGCGCCACGCGGGCCGTAGGCCGCCTGTTCAACCTGTCGCGCCAGCACCGGCGCATGCACAACAAGCTGTTCCTGGTGGACAACAGCATGGCCATCGTCGGCGGGCGCAACCTGGGTGACGAGTACTTCGATGCCGAGCCCAACCTCAACTTCACCGACATCGACCTGCTGGGCGTAGGCCCGGTGGCCGAACAACTTGGCCACAGTTTCGACCAGTACTGGAACAGCGCCCTGAGCCGGCCGATCGGGGATTTTCTCTGGCGCCTGCCGGATGCCGATGACCTGCGCGCCAGCCGGCACCGCCTGGAAGTTTCCTTGGCCGAGGCGCGGACGCGGCGCAAGGCCTTGTATGACCGGTTGATGGCGTACCAGTCGCAGCCGCGCCTGGATATCTGGCGCAACGAGCTGATCTGGGCCCACAGCCAAGTGCTGTGGGATGCGCCGAGCAAGGTGCTAGCCGATGACGAGCCCGACCCGCACCTGTTGCTGAGCCAGCAGTTGGCGCCGGACCTGGCCAACGTGCACAAGGAGCTGATCCTGGTATCGGCGTACTTCGTGCCGGGCGAGCCGGGGTTGCTGTACCTGACCGGCCGTGCCGATGCCGGGGCGTCGGTCAGGCTGCTGACCAATTCGCTGGAAGCCACCGATGTGCCGGCGGTGCATGGCGGGTATGCGCCTTACCGCCGTGCGCTGCTCGAACATGGCGTGCAACTGTTCGAGCTGCGCCGCCAGCCGGGCGACCCCAGCGCCGGGCGCCTGAGCTTCCGTGGCAGCTCCGACTCGAGCCTGCACAGCAAGGCGATCGTCTTCGACCGGCGCAAGACGTTCATCGGCTCGTTCAATTTCGACCCGCGCTCGGTGCTGTGGAATACCGAGGTGGGGGTGCTGGTGGACAGCCCGGAGCTGGCCGAATACACCCGCGAGCTGGCCGTGCAGGGCATGGCGCCCGCGCTGAGTTATCAGGTGAGGCTGGCCAATGACAAGCTGGTCTGGGTGACCGAGGACAATGGCCAGCTGCACACGCTGACAGCAGAGCCCGGCGGGCTCTGGCGGCGCTTCAATGCCTGGATCAGCAAGGCGGTTGGCCTGGAGAAGATGCTGTAGTTCCAATGGCGGGGGGCGCAAAGCTTCCAAAGAACATCAGGCAGGCGCAGGTTCGAAGGCACCGCGCCGACGGGTCAACACCACCAGCCCAGCGGCCCCAATAGCCATCAACAACGGCAACGCATGCCCGCTGATCCACTGGCTACCCGCCCCGGCCAACAGCGGCCCGAGCAGGCAACCGATGCCCCACAGCTGCGCCACATGGGCATTGGCACGTACCAACGCATCATCCCGATAACGCTCGCCGATCAGCACCAGCGACAGGGTGAACAACCCCCCAGCACTGGCCCCGAACAGCACCCACAGCGGCCAGATCACCGGCGTGTGCAGCAGCAACGGAATCGCCAGGCTCGAACACATCAAGGTCACTGCACAACCGGTGAACAGGGTGCGCCGCGACATGTGGTCGGCCAGCGCGCCGATGGGCAACTGCAGCACTGCATCGCCCACCACCACCGTGCTCACCATGAACAAGGCAACCTCGGTGGTGAACCCTTGCTGCAGGCTGTAGACCGGCAGCAAGGTCAGGATCATCGCTTCGAACGAGGCAAACAGGGCGATTGCCCAAGCGATCACCGGCAGGCGGCGGCAGAAGGCAACCAGGTCCCGGAAGGTGACGCTGTAGGCTTCAGTGGTCGGCGCCCCGCCGCGGCCCAGTAGCAGCAGCGGTGCCAGCAACAGCAAACCGGTCGCGGCCCAGAACCCAAAGTCGTCGTCCGAACCGAGAAAGCCCAGCACCAGCGGCCCGGCCAGTTGGCTCAAGGCATAGCTGCTGCCATACAGCGCCACCAGGCGGCCACGCCATTGCTCGACCACCAACTGGTTGATCCAGCTTTCGCCGAGGATGAACACCACAGTCAGGGACATGCCGATCAGCAGGCGCAGGGCTAACCACAGCGGGTAGCTGGGCAGCACCGCAACCAGTCCGATCGACAGCGCGCCGCCCCAGAGGCACAGGCGCATGGCCGCAGGCACACCGACCCAACCGGCCAGGCGGCTGGCCAGGCTGGCACCCAGCAGTACGCCCAGAGCGGGCATCGCTGCCATTACGCCGATGGCGAAGCTGCCGTAGCCCCAGGCCTCCAGGCGCAGGGAGACCAGCGGCATGCTCACGCCGAGCGCAAGGCCGACACTGAGTACGGATGCCAGTACGGCGAAGTAGGTGCCCCAGCGCATGTGCTCCCCCTGTTGGATTTTCTTGGGCCCATTCGCGGGACAAGCCCGCTCCCACAGGTACTCCGCGATTCTGAAATCAGCGGTGAACCTGTGGGAGCGGGCTTGTCCCGCGAATGGGCCGCATCGCGGCCCCAGCGATTTACAGCTTGATCCAGGTCGCTTTCAGCTCGGTGTATTTCTCCAGCGCATGCAGCGACTTGTCACGGCCGTTGCCCGACTGCTTGAAGCCACCGAACGGCGCGGTCATGTCGCCGCCGTCGTACTGGTTGACCCAGACGCTGCCAGCGCGCACGGCACGGGCGGTCTTGTGGGCCTTGGAAATGTCCGAAGTCCAGATACCAGCCGCCAGGCCGTACGGCGTGTCGTTGGCAATGGCGATGGCTTCTTCGGCCGTGTCGAAGGTGATCACCGACAACACGGGGCCAAAGATTTCTTCCTGGGCGATCTTCATGGCATTGGTCACGCCGTCGAAGATGGTCGGCTCGACATAAGTGCCGCCGGTCTCTTCGAGGATGCGCTTGCCACCGGCCAGCAGTTTGGCGCCATCCTTGTGGCCAGCGTCAATGTACGACAGCACAGTGTTCATCTGCTGGGTATCGACCAGCGCGCCAACGGTGGTCTGCGGGTCCAGTGGGTTGCCCGGTTTCCAGCCTTTGAGGGCCTCGACCACCAGGGGCAGGAACGTGTCCTTGATCGAACGCTCGACCAGCAGGCGCGAACCCGCGGTGCAGACTTCGCCCTGGTTGAAGGCGATGGCGCTGGCAGCGGCTTCGGCAGCGGCTTGCAGGTCAGGTGCGTCAGCGAAGACGATGTTCGGGCTCTTGCCGCCGGCTTCCAGCCAGATGCGCTTCATGTTCGATTCGCCGGCGTAGATCATCAGTTGCTTGGCGATCTTGGTGGAGCCGGTGAACACCAGGGTGTCGACGTCCATGTGCAGGGCCAGGGCCTTGCCGACAGTGTGGCCGTAGCCTGGCAACACGTTCAGCACACCGGCTGGGATGCCGGCTTCGATGGCCAGCTGGGCGATGCGGATGGCGGTCAGTGGCGATTTTTCGGACGGTTTGAGCACCACCGAGTTACCGGTGGCCAGGGCCGGGCCGAGCTTCCAGCAAGCCATCAGCAGCGGGAAGTTCCACGGCACGATGGCGCCGACGACGCCCACCGGCTCACGGGTTACCAGGCCGAGT
Organism: Pseudomonas sp. B21-031; assembly: GCF_024748985.1. Taxonomy (NCBI): domain Bacteria; kingdom Pseudomonadati; phylum Pseudomonadota; class Gammaproteobacteria; order Pseudomonadales; family Pseudomonadaceae; genus Pseudomonas; species Pseudomonas sp. B21-031. Next base: position 5,860,671 of record NZ_CP087181.1, read on the forward strand.
TGGTCATGCGGCGTCGGTGCGACTTCGTCGTAGACCTTGTCGATGGCTTCGGCATTCCAGTGCAGGGCTTGTGCCGCGCCAGGGACGTCGATGGTCGAGGAGTCGCCGATCGGCTTGCCCATGTCCAGGGTTTCGAGCAGTGCCAGCTCTTCGACGTTCTTGCGCAGCAAGTCGGCGAAGCGGATCAGCTTGGCCTTGCGCTTGGCCGGGGCCAGGCGCGACCAAACGCCGGAATCGAAGGTGGCACGGGCGTTCTCGACAGCACGGTTGGCGTCAGCCAGGTCGCAGCTGGCGACCTTGGCCAGGAAGCGTCCGTCGACCGGGCTCAGGCACTCGAAGGTCTCACCGGATGCGGCGTCGGTGTATTCGCCGTTGATGAAGGCACGGCCTTCGATCTTCAGTTGCTGGGCACGTTGTTCCCAGTCCGCACGAGTCAGGGTGGTCATACGAAACTCCTCCTCTTGTTTAGGTGCAACGCCGCACTGAGGACTCACTGGCGTTGTCAGAATTCTGGCCGGGCGACGCGCGCGCACGGGCAAACGACACCCTAAACCAGCCTGTGTAAACTATCAATATATTTGACACGAAAGGCCTAAAAGCCTACTGATGTTCATTTTATTAAACAACAACAGGAGCCGCACCATGAGTATCGCCAGCATCATCGACTTCGCCCAGGTTCTGACCGAGGCTGAACGCTACCGCCCGGCGGCAGAGAAAATCCTCAAGGGCGAGCCCGACCAGGCCGTCTATAACCACTACTCCAGCCCGTGCGGCCAATTTGCGGCGGGTGTCTGGGAAGGTGATGTCGGGCAGTGGACCGTGAACTATACCGAGCACGAGTATTGCGAGATCGTGCAGGGCGTTTCGGTGCTGCGCGATCAGGATGGCGGCGCCAAGACCCTGCGCGCCGGTGATCGGTTCGTCATCCCGGCCGGCTTCAAAGGCACCTGGGAGGTGCTGGAGCCTTGCCGCAAGATCTACGTGATGTTCGAGCAGAAATAAGGGTCCTGGCAGGCAAAAAAAAACCCGCGTCCTTTCGGATGCGGGTTTTTTTTAAGGTTACCGATCAATTACTTGATCTTGGCTTCCTTGTACACCACGTGCTTGCGAACAACCGGATCATATTTCTTGATCTCGATTTTGTCCGGAGTGGTGCGCTTGTTCTTGTCGGTGGTGTAGAAGTGGCCGGTACCGGCACTCGAAACCAGACGGATCAATTCACGCATGATGTTCTCCCTTAAACCTTGGCGCCAGCTTTACGGATGTCAACCAGAACGGCGTCGATGCCGCGCTTGTCGATGATACGCATGCCCTTGGCGGAAACGCGCAGACGCACGAAACGCTTCTCGGACTCAACCCAGAAACGGTGGTGCTGCAGGTTCGGCAGGAAACGACGACGGGTTTTGTTGTTTGCGTGGGAAATGTTGTTCCCGGTTACTGGACCCTTACCAGTAACTTGACAGACTCTCGACATGACTCAGCCCTCTAAAACCACATGCCCAACCCGGCATGGGTTGGCCGCTTAATCTCTCAGTCTTTGGCGCCAGGCGCCGTGATTCTGGAGGTCTTATCGACCGGATCCGCTGATGCGACAGGCCGAGCCCCTAGAAAAGAGCGCTGCTTTATACCAGAAAGACTGCATTGCAACAACAGATGATGAGCATCTAGCTGAGGCAAATCGTGCGCGAGCAGCATAGCGACTAGCGCGGCGCACTGTCGACCACTCGTCGCCAGCCGACAGAAAAAGAGGGTGGTCATTTGCTGATGCGCACACTAGGGTAGGACGTTTCCAGACTGCACTGGCAGATGGGCCACTGACAGCCAAGGAGTCACGATGCGTGCCGCCGCCTTTTCCTTATTGTTTACCTCCCTGTTTGCCGCCGGCATCGCCCAGGCAGCCCCGCTGAGTGTCTGCAGCGAAGCCAGCCCCGAAGGCTTCGACGTGGTCCAGTACAACTCGCTGACCACCACCAATGCCTCGGCCGACGTGCTGATGAACCGGTTGGTGGAGTTCGACGCCGGCCAAGGCAAGGTTGTCCCCAGCCTGGCGGCGAGCTGGACGGTGTCGGCAGACGGCCTGATCTACGACTTCAAGCTGCGCGATGACGTGAAGTTTCACACCACCGCCTACTTCAAACCGACCCGCGAGCTGAACGCCGACGACGTGCTGTTCAGCTTCCAGCGCATGCTCTACCCGGCCCACGCCTGGCACAAGACTGCACCGGGCGGTTACCCGCATGCGCAATCGCTGCAACTGGGCAGCCTGATCAAGTCGATTGATGCCCCCGAGCCGCACACTGTGCGCTTCACCCTGACCCACCCGGATGCGACGTTCCTGGCCACCTTGAGCATGGGCTTTGCTTCGATCTATTCCGCTGAGTATGCCGACAAGCTGCTCAAGGCGGGCACGCCGGACAAGCTCAACAGCCAGCCGATCGGCACCGGGCCGTTCGTCTTCCAGCGTTTCCAGAAGGACGCCGTGGTGCGCTACCGCGCCAACCCCGACTACTTCGCCGGCAAGCCTGCGGTCGACCCGCTGATCTTCGCCATCACCACCGATGCCAACGTGCGCTTGCAAAAACTCAAGCGCAACGAGTGCCAGGTGGCCCTGTCGCCCAAGCCGCTGGACATCGCTGAAGCCGGCAAGGATGGCAACCTCAAGGTAGCCAGCACGCCGGCCTTCATGACCGCCTTCGTCGCCATCAACAGCGAACACCCGCCCCTGGACAAGCCAGAGGTGCGCCAGGCCATCAACCTGGCCTTCGACAAACAGGCCTACCTCAAGGCAGTGTTCGAAGGCACCGCGACGGCCGCCAACGGCCCCTACCCGCCCAACACCTGGAGTTACGCCAAGGACCTGCCTGGCTACCCCTTGGACCTGAAAAAGGCCAAGGCCTTGCTGACCAAGGCTGGCCTGCCCGAGGGTTTCAGCACCACGATCTGGACCCGCCCTTCGGGCAGCCTGCTCAACCCCAACCCCAGCCTTGGCGCGCAGATGCTGCAGGCCGACCTGGGCAAGATCGGCATCAAGGCCGAGATCCGCGTGATCGAGTGGGGCGAGCTGATCCGCCGCGCCAAGGCCGGCGAGCATGACTTGCTGTTCATGGGCTGGGCAGGTGACAACGGCGACCCGGACAACTTCCTCAGCCCGCAGTTTTCCTGTGCGGCGGTGAAGTCGGGAACCAACTTTGCACGGTTCTGCGACAGCCGCCTCGACCAGCTGATCAACGCGGGGCGCACCACCAATGACCAGAGCGTACGCAGCCGGCTGTACCAGCAGGCGCAAACGCTGATCCAGCAGCAGGCGCTGTGGGTGCCGCTGGCGCACCCGACTGCGGCGACCCTGCTGCGCCAGGGGGTCGAGGGGTACCAGGTGAGCCCGTTTGGGCGGTTGGATTTCAGCAAGGTTTCGGTGACCCGTTGATTGTGTAGGCGCCTGTACCGGCCTCTTCGCGGGCTTGCCCGCGAAGAGGCCGGCACATGTACACCGCTAAGCAACGATCCACCCCTCCTCCACCATCGACAACGGCTCGCCATCCCCCACGATGATGTGGTCGAGCACCCGCACATCAATCAGGCCTAACGCGCGCTTTAGCGCCAAGGTCATGTGCACATCATCCTGGCTGGGCTCGCTGTTGCCCGACGGGTGGTTATGGCACAGGATCAAGGCCGCTGCGTTGTGCAGCAACGCTCGGCGCACCACTTCCCGCGGGTAGATACTGGCCCGGTCGATCGTCCCCCTGAACAGGATCTCGAACGCCAGCGGCCGGTGCTTGGTATCCAGAAACAGGCAGCCAAACACCTCACTGGCCTCATGGCGCAGCATGGCCTTGAGGTAGCGCCGCACCGCCTCCGGGCTCTCCAGCGCCGGCGTACGCTCGATCGTCTCATCCAGGTAGCGCCGGCCAATCTCCAGAAGTGCCTGCAACTGGGCGTACTTCACGGGCCCAAGACCTGGCTCGCGCAAAATAGCTTGGCGATCAGCCTCCAGAAATGGCCTCAGGCCCCCAAAGCGAACCAGTAACCCCCGCGCTAGCTCCAGCACGTTACGCCCGGCAACGCCCGAGCCCAGCAGCACCGCTACCAGCTCGGCGTCCGACAGCACCGCAGCCCCCCGCAACAACAACTTCTCCCTCGGCCGTTCTTCAGCCGGCCATTCCCTGATACTCATCCCCACTCCTTGGTCCTGCTGCGGCACGTTTGGGCCCTGTGTTAATCTATTTCGCCTCGTACATGCGACGTTCTGCCGCAGGCAGTTCTTGTCGCCGCCCGCTTTCACTGGAAAAAGGCAAAAGCCTATGCAGCGGCTGTATCACAAGCGCATCGTCCTCGGCGTCGGTGGCGGCATTGCCGCCTACAAAAGCGCCGAACTGATCCGCCGACTCCTGGAGCACGGCGCGCAGGTGCGCGTCGTCATGACCCGTGGCGGTGCAGAGTTCATCACCCCGCTGACCCTGCAGGCGCTGTCCGGCCACCCGGTGCACATGGACCTGCTCGACCCCGCCGCCGAAGCGGCCATGGGCCATATCGAGCTGGCCAAGTGGGCCGACCTGGTCCTCATCGCCCCCGCCACGGCCGACCTCATGGCGCGCATGGCCCAAGGCATGGCCGACGACCTGCTGACCACCCTGATCCTGGCCACCGACGCCACCGTTGCCGTCGCCCCGGCCATGAACCAGGCGATGTGGCGTGACCCGGCCACCCAGGCCAACCTCGACCTGCTCAAAAGCCGCGGCATCCAGGTGTTCGGCCCAGCTTCCGGCAGCCAAGCCTGTGGCGACGTAGGCCTTGGCCGTATGCTCGAAGCCACCGACCTGGCCTGGTGCGCCGCCGAAAGCTTCAAGCGCCAGACGCTGACCGGCAAACACGTGCTGATCACTGCCGGCCCAACCCAGGAAAACATCGACCCGGTCCGCTACATCACCAATCATAGCTCTGGGAAGATGGGCTTCGCCCTGGCCGAAGCGGCCGCCGAAGCCGGTGCTCGGGTGACCCTCGTTACCGGCCCGGTGCACCTGCCGACCCCCGACCGGGTCAACCGCATCGACGTGGTCAGCGCGCGGGACATGCTCGCGGCCTGTGAAGCGGGCATGCCCTGCGACCTGTTCATTGCCTCGGCAGCGGTCGCGGACTACCGGCCAGAGGTGGTTGCCACGCAAAAACTCAAGAAAGATCCTACGACCGGCGACGGCATGCTGCTGCAGATGGTGCGTAATCCCGATATCCTTGCGACCATCGCTGGCCGTGGCGACCGCCCGTTCAGCGTCGGCTTCGCCGCCGAGACCGAACACCTGCTCGATTACGCCACACGCAAGCTCAAGGACAAGAACCTCGACCTGATCGTCGCCAATGATGTGGCCAACCCCAGCATCGGCTTCAACAGCGAAGAGAACGCCTTGACCGTGATCGACCGCCAGCAGCACCAGACCCTCTTTGCGCAGACCAGCAAGGGCAAGATCGCCCGGCAGCTGGTCGCCTTCATCGCCGAACGGCTCAACCAGGTTCAATAAGTTACATGCACGCTCTTCAAGCCAAGATCCTCGACCCACGCCTGGGCACCGAATTCCCCCTGCCGCAGTACGCCACCCCAGGCTCTGCCGGCCTGGACCTGCGCGCCCTGCTCAAGGAGGACACTGTCCTCGAGCCCGGCCAGACACTGCTGATCCCCACCGGCCTGTCGATCTACATCGGCGACCCGGGCCTGGCAGCCATGATCCTGCCGCGCTCGGGCCTGGGCCATAAGCACGGCATCGTGCTGGGCAACCTGGTTGGCCTGATCGACTCGGACTACCAGGGCGAGCTGATGGTGTCGTGCTGGAACCGCGGCAACACCCCGTTCACCATCGCCATTGGCGAGCGTATCGCCCAGTTGGTGCTGGTGCCGGTGGTGCAGGCGCATTTCGACATCGTCGAAGCCTTCGACGAAAGCCAGCGTGGCACTGGCGGCTTCGGCCACTCCGGCAGCCACTGAGCCGACAGCTGACCGTTCAGGCCAAGGATGGCGAACTCTCTGGCGAAACCACCGTCCAAGCGTTCAGTTTGCGCCTGCCCAGACAGCCTTTGACTAATGGAGCTTCCAGAGATGAACGAAATGGCCCACCTGGTCCCCGCACTGCCGGACAGCATTTTCCGCGCTTATGACATTCGCGGCGTGGTCGGCAAGACCCTCCATGCCGAAACCGCCTACTGGATCGGCCGCGCCATCGGCGCGCAGACCCTCGCCCAGGGCGAGCCCAAGATTTCCGTTGGCCGCGATGGCCGCTTGTCCGGCCCAATGCTGGTGGAACAGCTGATCAAAGGCCTGGCTGACGCCGGCTGCCAGGTCAGCGATGTCGGCCTGGTGCCGACCCCGGCGCTGTACTACGCCGCCAACGTGCTGGCCGGCACATCGGGCGTGATGCTCACCGGCAGCCACAACCCGTCGGACTACAACGGCTTCAAGATCGTCATCGCAGGCGACACCCTGGCCAACGAACAGATCCAGGCCTTGCAGACCCGCCTGAAAACCAACGACCTGAGCCGTGGCGAAGGCAGCGTGGAAAAGGTCGAAATCCTCGAGCGCTATTACCAGCAAATCGTCGGCGACGTGAAGCTGGCGAAAAAGCTCAAGGTGGTGGTGGACTGCGGCAACGGCGCTGCCGGCGTCATCGCCCCGCAGCTGATCGAAGCACTGGGCTGCGACGTTATCCCGTTGTTCTGCGAGGTGGACGGTCACTTCCCTAACCACCACCCGGACCCAGGCAAGCCAGAAAACCTTGCGGACCTGATCGCCAAGGTCAAGGAAACCGGGGCCGACATCGGCCTGGCGTTCGACGGTGACGGCGACCGCGTAGGCGTGGTGACCAACACCGGCACCATCGTCTACCCCGACCGCCTGCTGATGCTGTTTGCCCAAGACGTGCTGTCGCGCAACCCGGGCGCCGAGATCATTTTCGACGTCAAATGCACCCGTCGCCTGACCCCGCTGATCGAACAGCATGGCGGCCGCGCGCTGATGTGGAAGACCGGCCACTCGCTGATCAAGAAGAAGATGAAGCAGACCGGTTCGTTGCTGGCCGGCGAGATGAGCGGGCACATCTTCATCAAGGAACGCTGGTACGGTTTCGATGACGGCATCTACAGTGCCGCACGCCTGCTGGAGATCCTCAGCAAGGCCGGGCAAGACGCCGAAAGCCTGTTCGCAGCGTTCCCGAACGATATTTCCACGCCGGAGATCAATATTGATGTGACCGACGAGGGTAAATTCAGCATCATTGATGCACTGCAACGCGACGCCGACTGGGGCGCGGCCAACCTGACCACCATCGACGGTGTGCGGGTCGACTACGCCCACGGCTGGGGCCTGGTACGCGCCTCCAACACCACCCCGGTGCTGGTGCTGCGCTTCGAGGCCGACAACGACGCCGAATTGCAACGTATCAAGGATGTTTTCCGCGCCCAGTTGCTGCGGGTTGCCCCTGAGCTGCAACTGCCGTTCTGACCGACTATCTGTTCCTTACAGGAGCCCTGCATGACCCTCGATCGCGATGCCGCTTCCCATGTAGCCGAAGTTTTGTCCGAAGCACTGCCTTACATCCGCCGCTTTGTCGGCAAGACACTGGTGATCAAGTACGGCGGCAACGCGATGGAGAGCGAGGAGCTCAAAACCGGCTTCGCCCGTGACATCGTGCTGATGAAGGCTGTGGGCATCAACCCGGTGGTGGTCCACGGTGGTGGCCCACAGATCGGTGACCTGCTCAAGCGCCTGTCGATCGAAAGCCACTTCATCGACGGCATGCGCGTGACCGACTCGGCCACCATGGACGTGGTCGAGATGGTATTGGGCGGCCAGGTCAACAAGGACATCGTCAACCTGATCAACCGCCACGGCGGCAGCGCCATCGGCCTGACCGGCAAGGACGCGGAGCTGATCCGCGCCAAGAAGCTGACCGTCAGCCGCCAGACGCCAGAGATGACCACCCCGGAAATCATCGACATCGGCCATGTCGGCGAAGTCGTGAGCGTGAACACCGACTTGCTGAACATGCTGGTCAAGGGTGACTTCATCCCGGTGATCGCGCCGATCGGCGTGGGCGCCAACGGTGAGTCGTACAACATCAACGCCGACCTGGTGGCGGGCAAGGTAGCCGAGGCGCTGAAAGCCGAGAAGCTGATGCTGCTGACCAACATCGCCGGCCTGATGGACAAGCAGGGCCAGGTGCTGACCGGCCTGACCACTGAGCAAGTCAACGAACTGATCGCCGACGGCACCATCTACGGCGGCATGCTGCCGAAGATCAAGTGCGCGCTGGATGCGGTGCAGGGCGGCGTGAACAGCTCGCACATCATCGACGGCCGCGTGCCGAATGCGGTGCTGCTGGAGATCTTCACCGACAGCGGCGTGGGTACGCTGATCACCAACCGCAAGCCGCGCTGAGTGACTCGTTAGCCTGTCCAGACCTCTTGGCGGGTTTACCCGCGAAGAGGCCAGGACAGGCGACACAAAAAAGGCGACCTTCATCCAAAGGTCGCCTTTTTTATTACCCAGCCGGAATCAGATCCCGTACTGCGCCCGATACGCTTCAACAGCAGGCAGATGCTGCTTGAGCTGCGGATCATCGGCCAGGAACTCCAGCACCTGGGTCAGCGAAACGATGCTGACCACCGGAATACCGAAGTCACGCTCCACTTCCTGGATCGCCGACAGCTCGCCATTGCCGCGCTCTTCGCGGTTCAGCGCGATCAGCACGCCAGCGGCCTTGGCCTGCTGGGCATTGATGATCTGCATGACTTCACGGATGGCCGTGCCGGCCGTGATCACGTCGTCGATGATCAGTACGTCACCGGCCAAAGGCGCGCCAACCAGGCTGCCGCCTTCGCCGTGATCCTTGGCTTCTTTGCGGTTGAAGCACCATGGCACGTCGAGCTGATGCTGATCGGCCAGGGCCACGGCGGTGGTCGCCGCCAGGGGGATACCCTTGTAGGCTGGGCCAAACAGCACGTCGAACGGGATCTTGCTGTCGACGATGGCCGCCGCGTAGCAACGGCCCAACTGCGCCAGTGCAGAACCTGTGTTGAACAGGCCGGCATTGAAGAAGTACGGGCTGGTACGCCCCGATTTCAGGGTGAATTCGCCGAAGCGCAGAACGCCGCGGTCGATGGCAAAACGAATGAAGTCGCGCTGATACGGCTGCATGGAAAGTCCCGGACACCACGGATTTAGCTAAATGAGTTGAGCTCGGGTATCATACACGCACGAGATTTTTGGGGCCATTTATGCGGATCATCAGTGTGAACGTAAATGGCATTCAGGCTGCGGCCGAGCGTGGTTTGCTCAGCTGGCTGCAAGCCCAGAATGCCGACGTCATCTGCCTTCAGGATACCCGCGCCTCGGCCTTTGAACTCGACGACCCAGCTTTCCAGCTCGATGGCTATTTCCTTTATGCCTGCGACGCGGAGGTGCCCGCCCAAGGTGGCGTAGCCCTTTACTCGCGCATGCAGCCCAAGGCAGTCATCACCGGCCTGGGCTTCGAGACAGCCGACCGTTACGGGCGTTACCTGCAAGCAGATTTCGACAAAGTCAGTATTGCCAGCCTGCTGCTGCCTTCGGGCATGAACGGCGACGAAGACTTGAACCAGAAATTCAAGTTGATGGACGACTTCGCCAAGTACCTGGACAAACAGCGGCGCAAGCGTCGCGAGTACATCTATTGCGGCTCGTTCTACGTGGCGCAGCAGAAGCTCGACATCAAAAACTGGCGCGACAGCCAGCAATCGCCTGGCTTCCTGGCACCGGAGCGTGCCTGGATGGACGCGATCACGGGCGAGATGGGCTACGTGGATGCCCTGCGTGAAGTCAGCCGTGAAGGCGACCAGTACAGCTGGTGGCCGGACAACGAACAGGCCGAGATGCTCAACCTGGGCTACCGGTTCGACTACCAGATCCTCACCCCAGGCCTGCGCCGCTTCGTGCGTAACGCCCGCCTGCCGCGTCAGCCGCGCTTCTCGCAGCATGCGCCGCTGATTGTGGACTATGACTGGACGTTGACCATCTAGAAAACCATTGGGGCCGCTTCGCGCCCCATCGCCGGCAAGCCGGCTCCCACGGGCATAGCGCATGACTTGAAGTTTGCGCAGTCGCGGTGGGAGCTGGCTTGCCGGCGATGGGCCGCGAAGCGGCCCCAATTGCTATGAGTCAGTCGGCCAGTGCGGCCTGCTGCAGCTCGAAGATCTCGTTCATGCCCTTCTGCGCCACGGCGAGCATGGCGTTCAGGTCTTCAGGCTGGAACGGCGCGCCCTCGGCAGTGCCCTGTACCTCGATGAAACCACCGGCGCTGGTCATGACCACGTTCAGGTCGGTCTCGGCGGCGGAGTCTTCCAGGTAGTCCAGGTCCAGCACGGCCTCGCCTTGGTACATGCCCACGGAAACCGCGGCGATCATGTGCTTGAGCGGGTTGCCAGCCTTGAGGCCGCCACGCTTCTTGATCACGGCCAGCGCATCGCACAGGGCGACCATGGCGCCAGTGATCGACGCGGTGCGGGTGCCACCGTCGGCCTGGATCACGTCGCAGTCGATGTACAGGGTGATGTCACCGAGCTTGCTCATGTCCAGCGCGGCGCGCAGCGAGCGGCCGATCAGGCGCTGGATTTCCAGGGTGCGGCCGCCCTGCTTGCCACGGCTGGCTTCGCGCTGGTTACGCTCGCCGGTGGAGCGCGGCAGCATGCCGTATTCGGCTGTCAGCCAGCCTTGGCCCTGGCCTTTGAGGAAGCGGGGCACACCATTCTCCACGCTGACCGTGCAGATGACCTTGGTGTCACCGAACTCGACCAGTACCGACCCTTCGGCGTGCTTGGTGTAGTTGCGGGTGATGCGGATCGAGCGGAGCTGATCGGCGGCGCGACCACTTGGACGTTTCATCTGGGATACCTGTACTGGGACTTGAATCTGCCGAGCATTATAGAGCCGGCAGCTGCGGGAGGACACGCCTATTGTCGCGCCCCTGACAGCCTGTCGCCTTTTCCCACTGCGCATTTCGCCCTCTGTAACATGGCTGGATTGGGCGCCGAGGCCCCACTGCGCTACAATCCTGCGCCTTGCAGCCGAGAGGCTTCCCTGTTCATTCATCTACGCGAGGTACTCCCCATGGTGCACAGCATGACCGCTTTTGCTCGTGTCGAGCGCGCCGGCAGCCAAGGCACCCTGGTCTGGGAGCTGCGCTCGGTCAACCACCGCTACCTGGAGCCGCACCTGCGCCTGCCCGAGGCCCTACGCGACCTCGAAGGCGCGGTACGTGAAGGCCTGCGCCAGGGGCTGTCGCGCGGCAAGGTGGAATGCACCTTGCGCCTCAACGAAGACAGCACCGGCAAGCCACTGAAAGTGGACCGTGAGCGCGCCGCGCAGCTGGTCGCCGCCGCCGAAGAGGTGGCTGGCTTGATCAAGCAGCCGGCCCCGCTGAACCCCCTGGAAGTGCTGTCGTGGCCGGGCGTGCTGGTCGCCGACGCCAGCGACCCGCAAGCGCTGATCGCCGAGGCCGTGGCGCTGTTCGACGACGCGCTGGCCGAGCTCAAGGCCGGGCGCCTGCGTGAAGGCCAGGAGCTGGCTCGGCTGATCAACGAACGCCTGGACAACATGACCACCGAGGTCACCACCCTGCGCGCCCTGGTGCCGCAGATGCTGGCGGCCCAGCGGCAGAAAATTCTCGACCGCTTCGGCGACATGCAGGCTGAGCTCGACCCGCAGCGCCTGGAGCAGGAGATGGTGCTGCTGGCGCAAAAAAGCGACGTCGCCGAAGAGCTCGACCGCCTCGCCACCCACGTCACCGAAGTGCGCCGCGTGCTCAAGTCGGGCGGCGCGGCCGGCCGGCGCCTGGACTTCCTGATGCAGGAACTCAATCGCGAAGCCAATACCCTCGGCTCCAAGGCATTCGACCCGCGTAGCACGCAAGCGGCGGTCAACCTGAAGGTATTGATCGAACAGATGCGTGAACAAGTACAGAACATCGAGTAAGGCCACCCCGACCATGAATCACAGCAGCGGCACCCTCTACATCGTTTCGGCCCCTTCGGGTGCCGGCAAGACCAGCTTGGTAACGGCCCTGACCCAGGACGACACGCAAATCCGCGTCTCGGTCTCGCACACCACCCGCGCCATGCGCCCAGGTGAGCAGCACGGGGTGAACTACCACTTCGTCGTGCACGAAGAATTCAAGGCGCTGATCGAGCAAGGCGACTTCCTCGAGCATGCCGAAGTGTTCGGCAACTTCTACGGCACCTCGCGCAGCGCACTGCAGCAGACCCTCGACCAGGGCTTCGACCTGATCCTGGAAATCGACTGGCAAGGTGCCCAGCAGGTGCGCAAGCTGATGCCCGAGGCACTCTCGGTGTTCATCCTGCCACCCAGCCAGGAAGCGCTGCGTCAGCGCCTGGACGGGCGTGGGCAGGACAGTGAGGAGATCATCGCCGGGCGCATGAAAGAAGCGGTCAGCGAGATGGTGCACTACGACGAGTACGATTACCTGATCATCAATGATGACTTCGGCGTTGCGCTGGAGGAATTGAAGGCGGTGTTCCGCTCGAATCGCCTGCAGTTGAAGAAGCAACAGCAGCGCCACGGTGGGCTGCTGAAAGAACTGCTCTCCTGAGAGACCGCGCGGGGCTGCTTTGCAGCCCATTCGCAGCACAAGGCTGCTCCTACAAAGGCAAGGATGTAGGAGCAGCCTTGTGCTGCGAATGGGGCGCAAAGCGCCCCCTCTGCATTACTCCGCCAGCGGCAGGGTCGCCTGCTGACGCAGGGTCGCCCCCAGGAAGTACGCCGGCGCCCGCATCCGCGACAGCAGCATCAGCCCGATGCCGAGCACCGAAATGATCGCGGCAATCACGAACACCAGCCCCAGCCCACCCACATGCGAGCCGCTGCCGAAGTCTGGCGAGGCGCTGTCGATCGCGGTACGCGCGAAGATCACCGACAAGATGACCCCACCGACCAGCGGGCACAGGCCGCGCATGATGAAGTGGCGCACGCTGTCGAACAGGCTGTCGCGGAAGTACCAGACACAGGCAAACGCAGTCAGCGAATAGTAGAAGCAGATCATCATGCCCAGCGCGGTGATGGTGTCGGCCAACACGTTCTCGCTCAGGGTACGCATGGTCACGTAGAACAGGCCGGCGGCCAGGCCAGCGCAGATGGTGGCGTAGCGCGGGGTTTGCGAACGCGGGCAAACGCTGGCGAATTTAGGCGGTACCGCACCGTAGTAACCCATGGCCAGCAGGGTGCGCGCCGGTGCCACGAAGGTCGACTGCAGCGACGCTGCGGTGCTGGCCAGCACGGCGATGGACATCAGGATCGCCAGCGGCCCCATGACCGGGCCGGCCAGGTGGGCAAAGACGTTCTCCTGGATGCGCGGGTTGTTCAGGCCCAGGCCCGTTTCGCTGATACCGGCAAACTGCAGGGTGGCAATGGCGGTGAACAGGTACAGGCCGAGGATCAACATCACGGTCCAGGTGGCGGCCTTGCCCGGCACCTCTTCGCTGCCCACCGACTCTTCGCTGACGGTCAGGCAGGTGTCCCAGCCCCAGAAGATGAAGATCGACAGTGAAAGCCCCGCGGCAAAGGCCGAGAACGACTCGACACCGAACGGGTTGAACCAGGCGAAATCGAATTCCAGCGGTGGCGGCGCAGTGGTGCCACCGAAGGCGGCGAAGGCAAAGCCGATCAGCACCAGCAACTGCAGGGCCACCAGGCCGTACTGCACCGTCATGGTGGTGGCTATGCCGCGACAGCAGATCCACACCGCCAGGGCGATGAACACGCAACAGGTACTGATGTTGATCAGCAGGTTATCCGCCAAGGCCGCCAGGCCATGGTTGCCGGTGATCTGCCCCAGGAACAGGTAGAAGAAGTCGACCGCCACGCCTGCCAGGTTCGACAGCACGATGGTGGTGGCGACCACCAGCCCCCAGCCCCCGATCCAGCCGATCATCGGGCCAAAGGCGCGCGCCGACCAGGTGAACGAGGTGCCGCTGTCCGGCTCTGCCGAGTTCAGCTCGCGATAGCCGAGGGCGACCAGCAGCATCGGCAGGAAGCCGACGATGAATACCGCAGGCAGGTGGGCACCGACCTCTCGCACGGTTGGGCCAAGTGCGCCGGTCAGGGTATAGACCGGGGCGATGGTGGAAATGCCCAGCACCACGCTGGCCAACAAGCCCAGGCGGCCTTTGGCCAAGCCCTTGCTGCGCTGGGTGTTGCCCGCGTCGGCCGCCACATCGGGTGGGCGGCCGGCTTCTGTGTAATCGCTCATGAGTATGTGCCGTAAATTTTGGAATTGTTTTCGCGGGCCTTGCGTACAAGGCCCGCTTTCACTCATTGAAAGCTTGCAACAGGGGGTGCGTCATCCGAGACTTTCGGGTGACGTCAGAATGCCTTCTGGCGCGTACCCTCCCGTGCAGCATGGGCAATACAGGCCTCGCGGAACGCCTGGAAAAGGCGCCGGGAGACCGGGTTTTCGGCAAAACGCCATTCGGGGTGCCACTGCACGCCAAGCACGAAGCCCGGCGCATCTGGCATCGACACCGCTTCGATCAGGCCATCCGGGGCCCGCGCCTCGACGCGCAGCCCAGGGGCCAGGCGGTCGATGCCCTGGCTGTGCAACGAGTTGACCTCGAATTGCGCAGCCAGGCCCAGGCGCTCGAACAACCCGCCAGGCGCGATGCCAACGGGGTGACGAGGGCCGTATTGCACCTCCAGGGGTGCGTCCTCAGGTTCGCGGTGGTCAAGGTAGCCAGGCAGCTCCTGCACACGCTGGTGCAAGGTGCCGCCAAGGGCCACATTCAATTCCTGGAACCCACGGCAAATGCAGAACACCGGCACACCGGCGGCAATCGCCGCCTGCAGCAGCGGCAGGGTCAGGCGATCGCGCGCGCGATCATGCCGGGTACCCTCCGTGCTGGGGGCGCCATTGTAATGATGCGGTTCGATATTTGAAGGCGAGCCGGTAAAAAGAATGCCGTCGAGCTGGGCCAGCAGCGCGGGGGTATCACTGCCCCCGTCGCGCGCCGGCAAAATCAGCGGCAGCCCGGCAAAGCCGGCCGCCTCGACATACTTGTCGCCCACCGTGTGCGACGAGTTCTTCCCCACCTGCTGGCGGCAGGCGCTGATACCGATCAAGGGGACCGCATTTGCGCTCATGGGCTTACACCGTGTGCAGGTACCAGTTGTACTCGAGGTCGGAGATCGACACTTCAAACTCGGCCAACTCGCTTTCCTTGCAGGCGACGAAGATATCGATGTAATCCGGGCTGATGTATTGATTGAGCACTTCGCTGTCATCCAGCGCGCGCAGGGCATCGCGCAGGTTGTTCGGCAGGCTCTGTTCCAGTTGTTCGTACGAGTTGCCTTCAATCGGCTCACCCGGCTCGACCTTGCTGGTCAGGCCGTGGTGAATACCGGCGAGAATGGCCGCGAGCATCAGGTACGGGTTGGCGTCAGCGCCGGCCACACGGTGCTCGATGCGCACGTTTTCGCTGCTGTCGGTCGGCACGCGAACCGCGACGGTGCGGTTGTCCAGGCCCCAGCTCGGCGCGTTGGGCACATAGAACTGCGCGCCGAAACGGCGGTACGAGTTGATGTTCGGGCAAAGGAAGGCCATCGACGCCGGCATGGTCTCCAGCACGCCACCGATGGCGTGGCGCAGCGCGTCGCTTTCCAGCGGGTCACTGCTGGCAAAGATGTTCTTGCCGGTTTTCTTGTCCAGCAGCGAAATGTGCACGTGCAGCCCGTTGCCCGCCTGGCCCGGGTAGGGCTTGGCCATGAAGGTGGTGTCCATCTCATGGTCGTAGGCCACGTTCTTGATCAGGCGCTTGAGCAGGATGGCGTAGTCGCAGGCCTTCAGCGGGTCGGCAACGTGGTGCAGGTTGACCTCGAACTGCGCCGGGGCGCTTTCCTTGACGATGGCATCGGCCGGCAGGCCTTGCTCCTTGGCCGCTTCGAGCATGTCTTGCAGGCAGTCGGCGTATTCGTCGAGGTCGTCGATCAGGTACACCTGGGTCGACTGTGGGCGCTTGCCCGAAATAGGCGAGCGCGGCGGTTGCGGGCGGCCGTTGAGGTTGTCCTGGTCGATCAGGTAGAACTCAAGCTCGAACGCCGCGCAGATATCCAGGCCCAGGTCGTCGAACTTGCTCACCACCTGGCGCAGCACTTCGCGCGGGTCGGCGAAGAAAGGCTGGCCTTCGATCTCGTGCATGGTCATCAGCAGCTGAGCGGTCGGACGTTTCTGCCACGGCTCGTTGCACAGCGTGCCGGGGATCGGGTAGCAGATGCGGTCGGCATCGCCGATGTCCAGGCCCAGGCCGGTGCTTTCAACGGTCGAACCGTTGATGTCGAGGGCAAACAGTGACGCCGGCAGGTTGATGCCTTTTTCGTACACCTTGTGCAGGCTGGCCCGCTCGATGCGCTTGCCGCGTACCACGCCATTCATGTCGGAGATCAGCAGATCGACATACTGCGTATCCGGATGGGCCTGGAGGAAGTCTTTCATCTCGCTGGAAGAACTGGCGCACGGGGTGACCGACGTCATGGTGTACATCCTTTGATTTGCTGCGGCGATGTGGGGATACGGCTGGCGCCTCACGGGCGACGATGGTTGCAGCTGTTGTTTTTTTCACTTTCCCATCGTGGGGATTGGTTGCCCGACCGGGCGCATTGATTCCCAGGGGCGGTTCCACTATAAAATGGCCTCAACGCAACAGACATTGGCATTTCGGCAAGCAGAGCGTGCATCAATGCAATATCAGATTACCCACGCCGACCTCTCCCTGGTCCTGGCCCTGGAACGTGGCCGCTCGTTGGCCAAGGCTGCCGAACTGCTCAAGGTGGACGTCTCGACGGTGTTCCGCTCGATCCGTCGCCTCGAGTCGGCACTGGGCACCGCGCTGTTCGTCAAAAGCCGTAAAGGCTACCTGCCCACCGACACCGCCCAGGCTCTGGCCGAGCAGGCCGAGCGCGCCGAACAGGCCCTGGAGGCCGCGCGCATCGCCATGACCAGCGGCGAACAGGTGGTCAGCGGCACGGTACGGCTGACCTGCACCGAGGCGGTAATGCACAGCCTGCTGCTGCCGGCATTGGCCGACTTCATGCCCAATTACCCGGCATTGTCGCTGGAAATGGGCACCTCCAACACCTTCGCCAACCTCAGCCGGCGCGATGCCGACATCGCCCTGCGCCTGACCAATACGCCGCCCGAACACCTGGTAGGCCGTTGCCTGGGCTCGACCTCCTACGTGATCTGCGGCCAGCCGCAGTGGCGCGAACGGCTGACCGAGTCGGCCAGCAGCGTGCCGTGGATTGCCCCGGACGACTCGATGCAGGACCACCCGACCGTGGTCTGGCGCAACCAGCAATACCCTGGGTTGAGCCCACGCTACCAATGCAGCGGCATGTCGACCATTGCGCAACTGGTCAGCACCGGGCTGGGCGTGGCGGCGCTGCCCGACTACATGGTGCATGCCTTGCCTGGCGTCGATGCGCTGAGCGGCCCACTGCCCGGTTGCGACACCCAACTGTGGCTGCTGACCCGGCCCGATTGCCGGGCGCTGCGCTCGGTGCAGACATTATTCGAGGAATTGACCCCGCGGTTGCGCGACGCGATGTTGTGAGATACAAGAGGAGGGTGTCTGTTGCGGCCCTTTCGCGGCTAAACCCGCCCCCACAGGGGCTGGCCTGATCCGCGCGTGGCAAAACAGCGCTTCCCTATTGGCTGGTGAATTTTTATACTATCGAGTCCGCCTGCCCATATTGGGCTGCACGCCCACCGCAATTGCTACTGAGGAAGACCATGGCCCGCGTAACTGTTGAAGACTGCCTGGAACACGTGGATAACCGCTTTGAGCTGGTCATGCTCTCGACCAAGCGCGCCCGTCAGCTGGCGACCGGCGGCAAAGAGCCACGCGTCGCGTGGGAAAACGACAAGCCGACCGTTGTTGCCCTGCGTGAAATCGCCGAAGGCATCGTCACCAACGAGTTCATCGCTGCTGAAGAGATCGTCACCGAGGATCCGGTCTTCGCCGCGTTCGAGGACGAGTCCAACGAGGCTGTCTGATTGATGCCAGGTCGACGTCGCGCGGCACAAGGCCCTCTTCCTCTGCAAGAGGTGAACCCATGCCGGGTATAGAAGCCTTAGCCGAACGGCTGTCGACCTACCTGGGCCCCGAACAGGTCAACCTGGTTCGGCGCGCCTATTTCTATGCCGAGCAGGCCCACGATGGGCAGCGCCGCCGCAGCGGCGAGCCCTACGTGACCCACCCGCTGGCCGTGGCCAGCATCCTCGCCGACATGCACATGGACCATCAGAGCCTGATGGCGGCCATGCTGCACGATGTGATCGAAGACACCGGCATCGCCAAGGAAGCCCTCTGCCAGCAATTTGGCGAGACGGTTGCCGAACTGGTCGATGGGGTCAGCAAGCTGACCCAGATGAACTTCGAGACCAAGGCCGAGGCGCAGGCCGAGAACTTCCAGAAAATGGCCATGGCCATGGCCCGCGATATCCGCGTGATCCTGGTCAAGCTGGCCGACCGCCTGCACAACATGCGCACGCTGGAAGTGCTGTCCGGTGAAAAACGCCGGCGCATTGCCAAGGAAACCCTCGAAATCTACGCCCCCATCGCCAATCGGCTGGGCATGCACACCGTGCGCGTCGAATTCGAAGACCTTGGCTTCAAGGCCATGCACCCAATGCGTTCGTCGCTGATTCACCGGGCGGTCAAGAGCGCCCGCGGCAACCGCAAAGAGATCGTCGCTAAAATCGAACAATCGCTGGCCAACTGCCTGGCTGCCGACGGCATTCAGGGCGAGGTCAGCGGCCGGCAGAAACACCTCTATGGCATCTACAAGAAGATGCGCGGCAAGCGCCGCGCCTTCAACGAGATCATGGACGTGTATGCCTTCCGCATCATCGTCGACAAGGTCGACACCTGCTACCGCGTGCTCGGCGCCGTGCACAACCTGTACAAGCCGCTGCCCGGTCGCTTCAAGGACTACATCGCGATCCCCAAGGCCAACGGCTACCAGTCGTTGCACACCACGCTGTTCGGCATGCACGGCGTGCCCATCGAAATCCAGATCCGCACCCGCGAGATGGAAGAGATGGCCAACAACGGCATCGCCGCCCACTGGCTGTACAAGTCCAACGACGACGAGCAGCCAAAAGGCAGCCACGCGCGGGCCCGCCAGTGGGTCAAGGGCATCCTCGAACTGCAGCAGCGCGCGGGCAACTCGCTGGAATTCATCGAGAGCGTGAAGATCGACCTGTTCCCGGACGAGGTCTATGTCTTTACGCCCAAGGGCCGGATCATGGAGCTGCCGAAAGGCTCCACGGCCGTCGACTTCGCCTATGCGGTGCACACCGACGTGGGCAATAGTTGCATCGCCTGCCGCATCAACCGCCGCCTGGCGCCGCTGTCGGAGCCGCTGCAAAGCGGTTCGACGGTAGAGATCGTCAGCGCGCCAGGCGCCCGGCCGAACCCGGCCTGGCTCAACTTCGTGGTCACCGGCAAGGCACGCACGCACATCCGCCACGCCCTCAAGCAACAGCGCCGTTCCGAGTCCATCAGCCTCGGCGAGCGCCTGCTGAACAAGGTGCTGACCGGCTTCGACAGCAGCCTCGAAAAGATCCCGCAGGAGCGCATTCAGGCGATTCTCGCCGAGTACCGCCTGGAGCTTATCGAAGACCTGCTCGAAGACATCGGCCTGGGCAACCGTATGGCCTATGTGGTGGCGCGGCGCCTGTTGTCGGCCGAAGGCGAACAGCTGCCGACGCCGGAAGGCCCGCTGGCCATTCGCGGCACCGAAGGCCTGGTGCTCAGCTACGCCAAATGCTGCACGCCGATCCCCGGTGACCCGATCGTCGGCCACCTGTCGGCGGGCAAAGGCATGGTCGTGCACCTGGAGAACTGCCGTAACATCAGTGAAATTCGCCACAAC
The DNA here is from genome assembly GCF_024748985.1 of Pseudomonas sp. B21-031. NCBI lineage: Bacteria > Pseudomonadati > Pseudomonadota > Gammaproteobacteria > Pseudomonadales > Pseudomonadaceae > Pseudomonas > Pseudomonas sp. B21-031. The sequence goes on from NZ_CP087181.1 coordinate 5,880,625, forward strand.
CCAGAGAAGTGCGTGCAGCTCTCCTGGGCCAAGGACATCGCTGGCGAATTCAATGTCGAGCTGCGTGTCGAGCTGGAACACCAGCGCGGCCTGATCGCGCTACTGGCCAGCAGCGTGAATGCCGCCGACGGCAACATCGAGAAGATCAGCATGGACGAACGCGACGGCCGTATCAGCGTGGTCCAACTGGTGGTCAGCGTGCACGACCGCGTGCACCTGGCACGAGTGATCAAGAAGCTGCGTACCTTGACCGGTGTGGTCCGCATCACCCGCATGCGTACGTAGTCCGCCAACCGCAAGGAGTCATCATGAGCAAGTCCGTCATCAACAGCGACAAGGCCCCTGCCGCCATCGGTACCTACTCCCAGGCAATCAAGGCTGGCAACACCGTGTACATGTCGGGCCAGATCCCACTGGACCCCAAGACCATGGAACTGGTCGAAGGCTTCGAGGCCCAGACCGTGCAGGTCTTCGAGAACCTCAAGGCTGTGGCTGAAGCCGCGGGTGGCTCGTTCAAGGACATCGTCAAGCTGAACATCTTCCTCACCGACCTGAGCCACTTCGCCACGGTCAACGAAGTGATGGGCCGTTACTTCGAACAGCCTTACCCAGCCCGCGCCGCCATTGGCGTTGCCGCGCTGCCAAAAGGCTCCCAGGTCGAGATGGACGCGATCCTGGTCATCGAGTGATGCCCCTGGTGACGGGCGCCCTGCCCGTCACCTTCTCTCCCCAAGGTTACCCACCATGCGTCAAGCACTGCCCCTCGCGCTGGCAGCCCTGCTTCTGAGCGGTTGCGCCAGCCATAAACCCGAAGACTTCAACGGCACCTGGATCAACCAGGACGCCATCAAAGCCGCCGTCAAAAGTGGCAGCCTGCGTCAGGCACTGAACGAACACGGCCCTGTATTCGAGTGGAAACTCGACGTGGCTCACCAGCAGGCCAGCTTCAGCAATGGCTTCGAGGCTGCCGACGGCCAGTTGAGCGCCAACGAGAAGCAATGGCTGGCCAATTTCCAGGACGGCCAGACCGAACAGCTGGCACTGGATGGTGACGAGCTGAAAACCACCGCGCAGTCCGGTACCGAACAAACCTTCGTACGCGTCAAGCAACCCGGCAATGCACCGCTGGGTGGCAGCTTCGAGAAGGCGCTGTATCAGGCCTACCTGGGCGGTGAATGGAAAATCATCGACGGCCAGGGCAAAGGCTCCGCCGTTCGCTTCAGCGACACCGGCAACGTCAGTGGCCTGCCTGGCCCGGACCGTTTTGCCCTGTGCCTGGCCGGCGATTGCGCGACCATGGGCGGCAGCAACGACAGCCTGTGGCTGGAGCGCAAACAGCGCGGCGCGCCGTTTATCATCAAGCGTGATGGCGACACGCTGGAGATTTTCCAGGCCGTTAACCGCGCGAAGCCGGATGAAATGCCGGTATTGGCGGCCGGTGCTCGGCAATGGGTGCTGGAGAAGGACTGAGGCCTGCCAGGATCTCTACCCGTCACGCCGGCCCTTTCGCGGGTAAACCCGCTCCCACAGGTATGGACTGCCCCCAGAAAGTTGGACAGTTTCAGCTAGCAGCCTGAGCCCTGTAATCAACGGGGCTCAGGCCGTTCAGCCTTAGCTTGATGCGGTCATGGTTGTAGTAATGAATGTACTCATCCAGACCCGCCTTCAGTTCTTCGACGCTTTCAAATCGCTTCAGGTGGAAGAACTCTGACTTGAGCGTACCAAAGAAGCTTTCCATGGCCGCGTTGTCCAGGCAATTTCCTTTACGCGACATGCTCTGTTTTACGCCGCGCTGATAGAGCTTGTGACGATACTGAGGCTGTTGATAGTGCCAGCCCTGATCCGAGTGCATCACCAGCTTTGGCGTCTCGCCCAGCTTCTTAAGCGCCTTGTCCAGCATGTTTCCAACCAGGCTATAACAGGGCCGGCTGGCCATTTCGTATGCCACGATCTCGGCGTTGTACAAGTCCATGACGGGTGAGAGGTAGAGCTTTTGCTCGGCGACCTTGAACTCGGTTACATCGGTTACCCATTTCTGGTTGGGCCGTTGAGCCACGAAGTTACGCTCTAAAAGATTCATTGCTACTTTGCCCACTACGCCCCGGTAGGAACGGTATTTCTTGGGCCGCACGACCGATCTCAGGTCTAGCTCAGCCATCAACCGCTCAACGACCTTCTTGTTAACCAGGGTCCCGTTGTTTCTGATCACGAGCGCCACGCGTCGATAGCCATACAGCTTTTTGTGCTCGTGATAGACACGCTGTATCTGCTCTTTGAGCTCAGCATGCTTGTCCGGCTTCTGTTGGCTTTTGAGCTGGTAGTAGAAGGTGCTGCGCGCCAGCCTGACCATCCGCAGAAGGTCAGGTAGAGGAAATCTGCGCTTGAGCTTGCAGACGATCAGGACTTTTTCGTCTGTATTCGCTCCTTCTCCTCGCGCATAGCTTTGAGCTCCTTTAGGACAGCGTTCTCCATGCGCAGGTATTCGAGCTCAGCCAGCAGCTGCTCGCGGGGCTTTTGCGCGTCATCGGTATCAGTGGGCTCGACTGGCTTAATTTTCTTTGGCACGTGAGTAGGCTTTCTTGGTTTGGCGGCAGTAGGCGCTGCGGGGCTACCACTGTAGTACCGTCGTTGCCAAATGCCTATCTGCGAAGACTGTCCGAGATCAAAGTGGGCGGCTGTTTGGCGCAAAGAGAGCCGATGTTCATGCATGTACTTCAACACCCGGTGCTTGAACTCTTCGCTGTAACGCCGGCCGTGAGGACGTTGGCCGATGCTGGAGTCGGCTTGGTGGCTGGCCACCCAGCGCCTCAGCAGGCTGAAATCGATGCCAAAGTGGCGAGCCACTTTTCGGAAGCCGTCGCTGCCATCAAGGTAGGCTGCAATCGCCTTGAGCTTGAACTGCTCGGTGTACTTGCCCATAGATCCCCCAAGGGTTGGATTGGTGTCCAACTTCTTGGGGGCAGTCCAGGTACCCCGCTGACATCAGAATCAGCGCTCACCCTGTGGGAGCGGGTTTACCCGCGAAGAGGCCGGTAGACTCACTCTTTAGCCTGCAGAATCGCCGCATACCCTTCTTTGTAACTTGGGTACTCTGGCACCCAGCCCAAGGCCCGCACACGGGCATTGCTGCAGCGCTTGCTGCCCGTACGCCGCACCCGCTGCTCATCCGACCACTCGGTAACGCCCAGGTACCCACGCAACCAGCCCACCACATCGGCCAGCGGCGCCGGGTCGTCATCGACACCTATATAGCAGTCGTCCAGCGCCACGCCGTCGGCATCGGCCTGCAGCAGGTAAGCCAGCAAACTTGCGGCATCTTCGGCATGAATACGGTTGCCATACAGCGGTGGCTCTTCAGCCACACGGTAGCCCTGACGCACCTGGCTCAGTAGCCATTCACGGCCCGGCCCGTAGATGCCGGTCAAGCGCACCACGCTTGCCGGGATACCACTGGCCAGCGCCAAGCGCTCGGCGTCGAGCATGATCCGGCCAGAATACCCTTCAGGCTCGGTGGCCGCCGTCTCGTCGACCCACTCGCCGTCTTTTTGCGCAAACACGCTGCTGCTGGACACAAACAGCAAGCGACGCGGGTGCTGACCACGTTCGGCAAGCCAGCCCAGCACATGGCGCAACCCGTCGACATAGGCCGACTGATACCCCGCCTCGTCGTGCTGGCTGGCCGCCACGCAATACACCAGGTAGTCCGGCGCTTGCTGTGGCCACGCCAGCGGGATGGTGGGTTCGGCCAGGTCGGCGGCCACCGGCACAACACCTGCGGGCAAGTGCTCGACCGCGCGGCGCAGGCCACTCACCTGCCAGCCACGGGCCAGCAATTGCTGGGCCAGACGGCCGCCCACATCACCACAACCTACGACCATTACTGAAAGGTCTGACATCTCAAAACTCCCTAGACCAGTTGATCAGACCCGCCACGCTACACGATGAGTGGCTAGACCTTAGGTGAAAAAAGCAACAAGATTACTTTTGTTAACAAGAATTACTTGCAATAATGGCGCCCCTATCTGTTCTCGGCCTATCTCGAGGCCTTGGAGAACGTTCACTCTTTTTCTTCATCAGGTCCGGCCAGCATGACACGTACTCAACCCTCCGCTTCGCCAACCCCGTCGCGCGCCTGGCGTGCCATCGCCGCGCTGATGTTCAGCCTGGTACTGGCCCCAGTGGCCATGGCCGATGAGCCAACTGCCAACGCCAGCACCCCGGCTGCCGCTGCCGCCCCGGCTAACACCGCCGCTGCCCCTGCCGCAGACGGCTCGGCACCTGTCGCCAACGCCCCGGCCGATGCGCCAGCCGCCGCAGACCCAAGCGTCGAAGCACTGGTCGAAGATACTACCCTGGGCATGGCGCACGACCTGTCCCCGTGGGGTATGTACAAGAACGCCGACATCGTGGTGAAGATCGTCATGATCGGCCTGGCCATCGCCTCGATCATCACCTGGACCATCTGGATTGCCAAAGGCTTCGAGCTGATGGGCGCCAAGCGTCGTCTGCGCGGCGAGATCGCCCAGCTGAAGAAATCCGCCAGCCTCAAGGAAGCCAGCGACGTCTCGAACAAGGAAGGCACCTTGGCGCACACCTTGGTCCACGATGCGCTTGAAGAGATGCGCCTGTCGACCAACGCACGTGAAAAAGAGGGCATCAAAGAGCGCGTCGCCTTCCGCCTCGAGCGCTTGGTAGCCGCCAGCGGCCGCAACATGAGCAGCGGCACCGGCGTGCTCGCCACCATTGGTTCGACCGCACCCTTCGTCGGCCTGTTCGGCACCGTGTGGGGCATCATGAACAGCTTCATCGGCATCGCCAAGACCCAAACCACCAACCTGGCAGTGGTTGCCCCAGGCATCGCCGAAGCCCTGCTGGCAACCGCCTTGGGCCTGGTTGCGGCAATCCCGGCGGTGGTCATCTACAACGTCTTCGCCCGCTCCATTGCCGGCTACAAGGCTCAGGTGTCTGACGCTTCTGCCCAGGTGCTGCTGCTGGTCAGCCGTGACCTGGACCACCAAGGCAGCGAGCGCGCCGCCCCGCACATGGTGAAAGTGGGGTAAGCCATGGGCCTGCATCTCAACGAAGGTGGCGACGACCTCGCCGAAAACCACGAAATCAACGTTACGCCGTTTATCGACGTGATGCTGGTACTGCTGATCATCTTCATGGTGGCGGCGCCCCTGGCCACGGTCGACATCAAAGTCGACCTGCCGGCCTCGACCGCCAAGCCAGCGCCGAGGCCCGAAAAACCGGTGTTCGTCAGCGTCAAGGCCGACCAGAAGCTGTATGTCGGCGACGATCAGGTATCTGCGCCCGACCAGCTTGGCCCGATGCTCGATGCCAAGACCAAGGGCGACAAGGAAACCACCATCTTCTTCCAGGCCGACAAGGGCGTGGATTACGGTGACCTGATGGAAGTGATGAACAACATGCGCGCGGCCGGCTATTTGAAAGTCGGTCTGGTAGGTCTCGAGACGGCAGCCAAGAAATGACGAAGACGCGGCACAATCTGGCGCGTTACAGCGGCAGCCTGGCACTTGTGCTGGGTGTCCATGCCGTCGCTGTGCTGCTCACGCTCAATTGGTCGGTGCCTCAGGCCATCGAGCTGCCGCCGGCAGCCATGATGGTCGAGCTGGCACCTTTGCCGGAGCCTGCGCCACCTCCTCCTCCAAAAGCCGTCCCCCAGCCGCCGGCACCGGTCGAAGAACTGCCGTTGCCCAAGCTGGTGGAAGCCCCTAAACCCAAGATCGCCATCGCCAAGCCGCCCAAGCCGAAGGCCAAGCCCCAGCCGCCCAAGCCTGAGAAAAAGCCTGAGCCGCCGAAGGAAGCGCCGCCGACCGAAAGCGTGGTAGACGCACCGCCAAGCAACACGCCGCCGCAGAAGTCCGCGGCACCGGCACCGAGCATTGCGTCCAATAGCAACGCCCTGCCTACCTGGCAGAGTGACCTGCTGCGCCACTTGGCCAAGTACAAGCGTTACCCGGAAGACGCGCGTCGTCGCGGCCTGCAGGGCATCAACCGCCTGCGTTTCGTGGTCGATGCCGAAGGCAAGGTGGTGTCGTACGCCATGGCCGGGGGTTCGGGCAGCGCGGCGCTGGACCGGGCGACCCTGGAAATGATCCGTCGTGCCGGCACGGTACCCAAGCCGCCACCTGAGTTGTTGAACAACGGCACGATCGAAGTCGTGGCGCCGTTCGTCTACTCGCTGGACCGCCGCTGAGACTTTTGTTTCTGTCACAAATCGGCAAGTCTGATAACGTGCGTCTATCGATTGCAGCCGCTATGCTGGGCTCGCAACTTCATGGACGCACGTTATGACCCTCACAGAATTACGCTACATCGTCACACTCGCCCAGGAACAACATTTCGGCCACGCGGCCGAACGTTGCCACGTGAGCCAACCGACCCTGTCGGTCGGTGTGAAGAAGCTCGAGGACGAGCTTGGCGTGCTTATTTTCGAGCGCAGCAAGAGCGCGGTGCGCCTGACCCCGGTCGGCGAAAGCATCGTCGCCCAGGCACAGAAGGTACTGGAACAGGCTCAAGGCATCCGCGAGCTGGCCCAGGCCGGCAAGAACCAGCTGACGGCCCCGCTCAAGGTCGGTGCCATCTATACCGTCGGCCCTTATCTGTTCCCGCACCTGATCCCGCAGCTGCACCGTGTGGCGCCGCAGATGCCGCTGTACATCGAAGAGAACTTCACCCACGTACTGCGCGAAAAGCTGCGCAACGGCGAACTCGACGCAGTGATCATCGCCCTGCCGTTCAACGAAGCCGACGTGCTGACCCTGCCGCTGTACGATGAGCCATTCTGCGCCTTGATGCCTGCCGACCACCCGTGGACGGCGAAAAAGACCATCGACACCGCCATGCTCAACGACAAGAGCCTGCTGCTGCTCGGTGAAGGCCATTGCTTCCGCGACCAGGTCCTGGAAGCCTGCCCGACACTGAACAAAGGCGGCGAAGGCGCCCGGCACACCACGGTGGAATCCAGCTCCCTGGAAACCATTCGGCACATGGTTGCCTCGGGCCTTGGCGTCTCGATCCTGCCGCTGTCGGCGGTGCATAGCCACCATTACGCGCCAGGCATCATCGAAGTGCGCCCGCTGACTGCGCCAGCACCGTTCCGCACCGTGGCCATCGCCTGGCGTGCCAGCTTCCCGCGGCCCAAGGCCATCGAGATCCTCGCTGACTCGATCCGCCTTTGCTCGGTCGCCAAACCCCCTGTGGAACAGCCGGCCTGAGTCATGAGTGAGCTGTCGAAGGTCCCGGTCACGGTGCTCAAAGGGGTGGGCGATGCCATGGCGGAAAAACTCGCCAAGGTTGGCCTGGAGAACCTGCAGGACATACTGTTCCACCTACCCCTGCGCTACCAGGACCGCACCCGTGTGGTGCCCATTGGCGAGCTGCGCCCGGGGCAGGATGCTGTGATCGAAGGTGTAGTAAGCGGTGCGGACGTGACCATGGGCAAGCGCCGCAGCCTCGTGGTGCGCCTGGGTGACGGCAGCGGCGTATTGAGCCTGCGCTTCTATCACTTCAGCAATGCGCAAAAAGAAGGCCTGAAACGCGGCACCCACCTGCGCTGCTATGGCGAAGCTCGCCCCGGCGCCTCTGGCCTGGAGATCTACCACCCGGAGTACCGGGCGCTCAACGGCGACGAGCCACCGCCCCCGGTGGAACAGACCCTGACGCCGATCTACCCGTCCACCGAAGGCCTCACCCAGCAACGCCTGCGCCTGCTCTGCCAGCAGAGCCTGGGCATGCTTGGCCCGCGCAGCCTGCCCGACTGGCTGCCCGATGAGCTGGCCCGGGACTACCAGTTGGCGCCGTTGGACGATGCTATCCGCTACCTGCACAACCCGCCGGCCGATGCCGACCTCGACGAGCTTGCCGAAGGCCAGCATTGGGCTCAACACCGCCTGGCGTTCGAAGAGCTGCTGACCCACCAGCTGTCGCAGCAACGCCTGCGCGAGAGCCTGCGCAGCCTGCGTGCCCCCGTACTGCCCAAAGCCAGCCGGTTGCCGGCGCAGTACCTGGCCAACCTGGGCTTCAAGCCGACCGGCGCCCAGCAACGGGTGGCCAACGAAATTGCCTACGACCTGGCCCAGGCCGAGCCGATGATGCGCCTGGTACAGGGCGATGTCGGGGCCGGTAAAACGGTGGTCGCCGCACTGGCGGCACTGCAAGCGCTGGAGGCCGGTTACCAGGTGGCGTTGATGGCCCCCACCGAGATCCTCGCCGAACAGCACTTCATTACCTTCAAGCGCTGGCTCGAACCGCTGGGCATCGAGGTGGCATGGCTGGCCGGCAAGCTCAAGGGCAAGGCCCGCGCCAGCTCGCTGGAACAGATCGCCAACGGCGCACCGATGGTGGTGGGCACCCATGCGCTGTTCCAGGAAGAGGTCAAGTTCAAGCACCTGGCCCTGGCGATCATCGATGAACAGCACCGGTTCGGCGTGCAGCAACGCCTGGCCCTGCGCAAAAAAGGCGTGGCCGGCGAACTGTGCCCGCACCAGCTGATCATGACTGCCACGCCGATCCCACGGACCTTGGCGATGAGCGCCTACGCCGACCTCGACACCTCGGTCCTCGACGAGCTGCCACCCGGGCGTACGCCGGTGAACACCGTGCTGGTGGCCGACAGCCGCCGCTTCGAGGTGGTAGAGCGGGTGCGTGCCGCCTGTGCCGAGGGGCGTCAGGCCTATTGGGTGTGCACCCTGATCGAAGAATCCGAAGAACTGACCTGCCAGGCGGCCGAGAGCACCTATGAGGAGCTTGGCAGCGCCCTGGGCGAGCTACGCGTCGGCCTTATCCACGGGCGCATGAAGCCTGCGGAAAAGGCCGAGATCATGGCCCAGTTCAAGGCCGGTGAGCTGCAACTGCTGGTGGCGACCACGGTCATCGAGGTGGGGGTGGACGTGCCCAATGCCAGCCTGATGATCATCGAGAACCCCGAACGCCTGGGCCTGGCCCAACTGCACCAGCTGCGTGGCCGGGTTGGCCGGGGCAGCGCGGTGAGCCACTGCGTGTTGCTGTATCACCCGCCACTGTCGCAGATTGGCCGCGAACGCCTGGGGATCATGCGTGAAACCAACGATGGCTTCATCATCGCCGAAAAAGACCTGGAACTGCGCGGCCCCGGCGAGATGCTGGGAACACGCCAGACCGGCCTGCTACAGTTCAAGGTCGCTGACCTGATGCGTGATGCCGACCTGCTGCCGGCCGTACGTGATGCCGCCCAAGCGCTGATCGCGCGCTGGCCGGACCATGTCAGCCCGTTGCTTGACCGCTGGCTGCGGCATGGCCAGCAATACGGCCAAGTGTGACGCCAGTCCCACAATGGATCCAGATTTGCGGCGGGACTGGTTATACTTCGCGTTTAAAAGAATTAGTGGATACGGACCATGACTGAAGTTGCCCTGGACACCGCAACCCCACACGCGCCCTCTGTCATCCGGCTGCTGCTCGATAAGGTTGGCGTCACCTACCGCGAAGTGCTCGAGCATGCGCAATTGCCTGCCGCCTCGCGGGTGCAGGCGGTGCTCCTCGACGACGAAGTCGGCGCCTTGATGGTGTTGTTCCCGCAGAGCCAGCTGCTTGACCTGAATCGCCTGACCGAGCTGACCGGCCGCAAGTTGACCGCCGTATCGGTCCCCCGGCTCAAGCAGATGCTCGACAAGCACCACCTCAAGCGCCTGCCGGGCATTCCGGCGTTGACCAGCTCGCCGTGCCAGTACGAAAAAAGCCTGCTCGACTGCGAGACGGTGCTGATTCAGTCCGGCGAAGCTGGCCTGTTGCTGGAAATCGACCGCGCGGACTTCAAACGCATGCTCGCCAAGGCCAGCGCCAGCAGCTTTGGCCAGGAGGTGAAGGCCATCAGCCCCAACCTCGATCGGCCCGATGATGACTCCCACGAAATCACCCAGGCGGTCCAAGCCTTTACCGCGCGACGTATCCAGAAGCGCCTGGAAGAAACCATCGAAATCCCGCCGTTGGCCGACACAGCGCAGAAGATCATCAAGCTGCGGGTAGACCCTAACGCCAGCATCGATGACATCACCGGCGTGGTCGAAACCGACCCTGCGCTGGCTGCGCAGGTGGTCAGCTGGGCGGCATCGCCCTACTACGCCTCGCCAGGCAAGATCCGTTCAGTAGAAGACGCCATCGTGCGCGTGCTGGGCTTCGACCTGGTCATCAACCTGGCCTTGGGGCTGGCCCTGGGCAAGACCCTGAGCCTGCCCAAGGACCACCCGCAGCAGGCCACACCGTATTGGCAGCAGTCGATCTACACCGCAGCCATCATCGAAGGCCTGACCCGCGCCATGCCGCGGGCAGAGCGCCCGGAAGCCGGCCTGACGTACCTGGCCGGGCTGCTGCACAACTTTGGCTATCTGCTGCTGGCGCACGTGTTCCCGCCGCACTTCTCGCTGATCTGCCGGCACTTGGAGGTCAACCCGCACCTGTGCCACACCTATGTGGAGCAACACCTGCTGGGCATCAACCGCGAGCAGATCGGCGCGTGGCTGATGAAGCTGTGGGACATGCCGGATGAGCTCTCGACGGCGCTGCGCTTCCAGCATGACCCGTCTTATGACGGCGTCTATGCGGCGTTCCCCAACCTGGTGTGCCTGGCGACTCGCCTGCTGCGTTCGCGCGGTATTGGCTCGGGGCCTCAGGAAGATGTCCCCGATGAACTGCTGGAGCGGTTGGGGGTGACTCGGGAGAAGGCCGAGGATGTGGTGAACAAGGTGCTGGAGGCCGAAACCCTGCTGCGGGAACTGGCATCGCAGTTTCACGCCCCGCACTAATAGCTCGGGGCGTAACGCGCAACCCTTGTAGGAGCAGCCTTGCGCTGCGAAGAGGCCGGTGACTGCAGCGAAAATTCACTGTGTTGTCACCGGCCTCTTCGCAGCGCAAGGCTGCTCCTACAGGGCCAGGCTCAGCGCTTTTTCTTCGGCTTGAGGTACTTCATCAAGCCCTGGAACCACATCACCAACGCCGGATTGCCCTTGATCTGGATGTGTTTGTCCTGAATCCCCTGCATAAAGGCCAACTGCTTGTTGCTTGCCTGCAGCGTGGCAAACCCGTAAGCGGCATCTTTGAACGCAATGGCGAACGCCGGCTGCGGGTGCACGCCGCCTTTGCTGCTGATGCGCTCGTCGCTGACGATGAAGTGCCGGGCGATTTTGCCGTCCAGGGTCTGCATCTGGAATACCAGATCTTTGTCCTTGAGCTGCTGCTTGAACGCCGGGTTGTTACGGCTGGCCCTGGCCATCAACAGCCCCATGGCCCAGAGAAGAAAGCGGAACTTCATCAACGCGCCTCGAATAAAAAATGACTGAGTCGCGCAGTTTATCCTCTTCCAGAACTATTTATGCAAGTTCGCAACATATCCCTACAGAAAGCACAACGGGCGCCCTAGGGCGCCCGCTGAACCGACACTGGGGATGTCAGGATTCGATCACTTGCCTTTCTTGGCTGGCTTGGCCGGTACGTTGACGCTGTCACGCAGGTTCTTGCCTGGCTTGAAGGCTACGGTGTTGCTGGCCTTGATCTTCACCGGCTCGCCGGTCTGGGGGTTCTTGCCGGTACGCGCACCACGGTGACGTTTTTCAAAGGTGCCGAAACCGACCAGGGTCACGGTGTCCTTGTCCAGCGCACCGGTAATGCTGTCGAGGATCGCATTCAGCACCACGTTGGCCTTTTCCTTGGTCAGATCGGCCTTTTCGGCGATGACAGCGGCGAGTTCTGGTTTGCGCATAGTGAAGCCTCTTTGACGGGATTTTTTGTTGTTATGCCGTGCTGCCTCTGGGAGCAGCGCTCAAGGCACCGCAGGCTCTAATCTGCGGCAGACGGGAGTGAGAATGGCACGCTCACCGAGGCCGCGCCAGTATCTGGGCGGCCATTGTGTGAGCAACAACAGGATAAATCCGACAGAACGCCCGCTATTTACGCCATTACCGGGGGTAACTGACGATTCAGCGCCAGCTTTTCCATCACGGCCGCACCGGTCAGGGCATAGCCCAGCAGCTTGCCGTCAGCATCGTGGCAGAGCACCTTGAGGTCGCTGCCCTGCCCCTCCACCTGCCAGTTGCCGTCGTGCCCTTGCGGCGGCGGCGAGACCACCAGCGGGCATGCGGGGGTCTTCACGGTGATCGGCATCGCCCCGTAGCTGACGGCCGTGGGGTTGCCGGCCAGGGTCTGCGCCAAGGCGCGGGCACAGCTCATCAGCGGCATCACATAGAGCAGGTTGATGCCGTCCACCTCGGCGCAGTCGCCCAGGGCGAAGATATTGGCGTGGGACGTGCGCAACTGCCGGTCCACCACCACGCCGCGATTAGTCTGCAGGCCAGCAGCAGCGGCAAGATCAGTGCGGGGGCGCAAGCCGATGGCTGAAACCACCAGGTCGCAAGCGATCACGCTGCCGTCGGACAGGTGCGCCTCAAGGCCCTGCGCCACCTGCTGCAGGCGCGTCAGCACCGGGCCTAGGTGGAAGCGCACGCCAAGGCCTTCAAGCCCGGCCTGCACGGCTGCGGCGGCGGCTGGGTGCAACAGGGTCGGCATCACCTGCTCGCACGGGGCCACCACCTCGACCTGGAACCCGCCCTGGCTCATGTCATTGGCGAATTCGCAGCCAATCAAGCCAGCGCCCAAAATCAGCACGCGCTGCTTACCGGCAGCGGCGGCGCGAAAGCGTGCGTAATCCTCCAGGTCGTTGATCGGGAAAACCTGCCCGCCAGCGTCGCCCTCGATCGGCACCTGCACGGTCTGGGCGCCCCAGGCCAACACCAGGTCACGATAGGCCACGGCCTCTTCGCCGATCCACAGGCGCTTGTGCCCGGGGTCGATGCCGCTGATACGGGTGTGGGTGCGGATTTCGGCCTTGAGCTGCTCGGCCATCGCGCCTGGCTCGGCCATGCACAGCCCATCGGCATCCTTGAGCTTGGCAAAACCCGTGGAGAGCATGGGTTTGGAGTAGGAACGACCATCGTCGGCGGTAATCAACAGCAGCGGCGTCTCGCCATCGAGCTTGCGAAATTCACGGGCCAGGTTGTAGCCGGCCAGGCCAGTACCGATGATGACTACGGGGGACGTCATGTCGTGCTTACCTCAGGGTGGGAACAGGGGATGATCAGCCGATGGCGATCATTTCGAAGTCGCTCTTGCCGACGCCGCAGTCGGGGCACAGCCAGTCTGCAGGGACGTCTTCCCAGCGGGTGCCGGGGGCGATGCCGTCGTCGGGCCAGCCTTCGGCTTCGTCGTAGATCAGGCCACAGACAATACATTGCCATTTTTTCATCGGTACGGATTCCTCGTTTCAGGCTCGGGCTTGTGTCGCTGCTGATGGCCCGCCAGGGGGCCGCCGCGCAATCTTTGGGGGCTTTTTACTGGCCCTGCCAGCAGTATGCAAGCAGTCGGGGCAATCATGCTAAGCTCGCCGCCTCTCTGGCTGTAACAAGCATACCGACGTGTCGTACGAATCCCCGCAAGCAGCCGCTGTCGCGTGGCTGCCGTATTCACAGCTGGCGACCGAGATCGACCAGCCGACCCTGGACTGGCTGTTCGACGAGGGCTCGCTGACCCGCCGCCTGACCCGCCTGTCCCACGATCATTTCTCCGTCACCCCGCTGCTGGAAGGCTGGCAGCCACTGCGTGATGACGAATGCCAGGCCCTGGGCATCGCGCCGGGGGCGCAAGGCTGGGTGCGCGAGGTGTACCTGCGTGGCCACGGCCAACCCTGGGTGTTCGCCCGCAGCGTGGCCAGCCGCAGCGCCCTGGAGCGCGGTGGCCTGGACCTCGAGACCCTGGGCAGCCGCTCGCTGGGCGAGTTGCTGTTCTGTGACCAGGCGTTCATTCGCCACCCCCTGCAAGTGTGCAGTTATCCACAGGCCTGGTTACCGACCGAGGCCCGCCATGATGCGCTTTGGGGCCGACGCTCACGCTTTGAACGGGACGGCCTGGACCTGCTGGTAGCCGAGGTGTTCCTGCCAGCCCTGTGGCAAGCGGCCAAGGAGGAAAACCGCTGATGTACCTGCAACTGCTCAAGTCGCTAAACCGCGTGCACCCGCGCGCCTGGGACTTTGTCCAGCTCAGCCGCATGGACCGCCCCATCGGCATCTACCTGCTGCTGTGGCCGACCCTGTCGGCTGTATGGATTGCAGGCCAAGGTTCGCCGACCCTGGCCAACGTGCTGATCTTCGGCCTTGGCGTGGTGCTGATGCGCGCGGCAGGCTGCTGCATCAATGACTTTGCCGACCGCAAGGTCGATGGCCACGTCAAACGCACCGCTGACCGCCCCTTGGCCAGCGGCCGGGTCAAACCCCGCGAGGCGCTGGCACTGTTCGCGATCCTGGTCGGGGTGAGTTTCCTGCTGGTGCTGTGTACCAACAGCCGGACCGTCTGGCTATCGTTCGGCGCCGTGGCCCTGGCGTTCTGCTACCCGTTCATGAAGCGCTATACCTATTACCCGCAGGTGGTGCTGGGCGCCGCGTATTCCTGGGGTATCCCCATGGCGTTCACCGCTGCTGGCGGTGAGCTGCCGGCCAGTGCCTGGCTGCTGTACATCGCCAACCTGCTGTGGACCGTGGGTTACGACACTTATTACGCCATGGTCGACCGCGACGATGACCTGAAGATTGGCGTGAAATCGACGGCCATTCTGTTTGGCGAAGCCGACCGGGTGATCATCCTGACCTTGCAGTTGCTGTCGTTGGCTTGCCTGCTGTTGGCTGGGAGCCGCTTCGAGCTGGGCGGCTGGTTCCACCTGGGGCTGCTGGGGGCGGCGTTGTGCTTTGCCTGGGAGTTCTGGTCGACGCGCAAGCTGGACCGCGAGTCGTGCTTCAAGGCGTTTCTGCACAATCACTGGGCGGGGTTACTGGTGTTCATTGGGGTCGTGCTGGATTACGCACTGCGCTGACTTTTCCGGCCCTATCGCCGGCAAGCCGGCTCCCACAGAGTTTGCATAGCTGCTGCCCCTGTGGGAGCCGGCTTGCCGGCGATAGGGCCGCAAAGCGGCCCCGGCTATGTCACGGCTTGGCCACGTGCCAGACGTCTTTCATGCCGTCACCGGTGGTATCCCCGGCCTTCTTGTCCTTGACGAAGGTGTACAGCGGCTTGCCGTCATAGGCCCATTGCATCGTGCCATCGTCACGCTTGATCTGTGTCCACTCACCATCTGCCTTTTCGCTCGCTTTAGCCGTCAACGGCGGCCAATTCTTTGCGCAATCGCCATTGCACATCGACTTGCCCCCAGCGTCTTTGTCAAAGGTGTACAGCGTCATGCCGGCATGGTCGACCAGCATGCCGTTCTTCTCCATCGCATGGTCGGCCGAGGCCACCCCCGGGAGTGCCAGCGCAGCAAGAAGGGCCATCCAGCTCAGCGTATGTCGTGTCATTGGATTCACCATTGTTTCCGGGGAAATGAGTTCTGATAGCCGCCGCAGCGGCCCTTTCAAGCCTAGTCCAGTCATGGAATGTCGCCAGAACAGCCAATGCTCTGTCACACAGCTGCAATAATTCCGTTATCTAATGCGGGCCAGACACGATTTTCCAGGAGAGGTTTTGAGCATGGTTGGCAGGAACATTCTGATCGTCGACGACGAAGCGCCTATTCGCGAGATGATCGCCGTTGCATTGGAAATGGCCGGCTATGACTGCCTGGAAGCGGAGAACTCGCAACAGGCCCACGCGATCATCGTCGACCGCAAGCCTGACCTGATCCTGCTCGACTGGATGCTGCCGGGCACCTCGGGCATCGAACTGGCCCGCCGCCTGAAGCGTGACGAGCTGACCGGGGACATCCCGATCATCATGCTCACCGCCAAAGGTGAAGAGGACAACAAGATCCAAGGCCTGGAAGTGGGCGCCGATGACTACATCACCAAGCCCTTCTCACCCCGCGAGCTGGTCGCCCGCCTGAAAGCCGTGCTGCGTCGCACCGGCCCGAGCGACAGCGAGGCGCCGATCGAAGTCGGTGGCCTGCTGCTTGACCCGATCAGCCACCGCGTGACCATCGACGGCAAACCGGCCGAGATGGGCCCCACCGAATACCGCCTGCTGCAGTTCTTCATGACCCACCAAGAGCGCGCCTACACCCGTGGCCAGTTGCTGGACCAGGTTTGGGGCGGCAACGTCTATGTCGAGGAGCGTACCGTCGACGTGCACATCCGCCGCTTGCGCAAGGCGCTGGGTGAAGCCTACGAAAATCTGGTACAAACCGTCCGCGGCACTGGCTACCGTTTCTCGACCAAGAGCTGACACGCCTGCACGCCTGGCTGCACGACGTTGTACAAGGACCGTCAATTGAACCAGAACTGGCACGCGACCCTGATTCGCCACCTGCTGCTGCTGATCTCTGTCTGCCTGGTCGGTGGGCTGGTCAGCGGTTATTACGGCTGGAGCCTGGCCATCGGCCTGGCCCTGTACCTGGGTTGGACCCTCAAGCAGCTGCTGCGCCTGCATGACTGGCTGCGTAACCATCAACCCGACGAGGCCCCGCCAGACGGCTATGGCCTGTGGGGCGAAGTATTCGACAGCATCTACCACCTGCAACGTCGCGACCAACGCGTACGCGGCCGCTTGCAGGCGGTGATCGACCGGGTGCAGGAGTCCACCGCCGCGCTGCGCGACGCGGTGATCATGCTCGACAGCGACGGCAACCTGGAATGGTGGAACCGCGCCGCCGAAACCCTGCTGGGCTTCAAGACCCCGCAGGACGGCGGCCAGCAGGTGACCAACCTGGTGCGCCACCCTCGCTTCAAGGAATACTTCGAGGCGGAGAACTACGTCGAACCGCTGGAAATCCCTTCGCCGATCAATGACCGGATGCGCGTGCAGCTGCACATCACCCGCTACGGCAATAACGAGCACCTGATGCTGGTGCGCGATGTCACCCGCATCCATCAGCTCGAACAGATGCGCAAGGACTTCGTCGCCAACGTTTCCCATGAGTTGCGTACGCCGCTGACGGTGATTACCGGCTACCTGGAAACCTTGCTCGACAACGTCGAGGACGTAAACCCGCGCTGGACTCGAGCCCTGCAGCAGATGAGCCAGCAAGGTTCACGCATGCAAACCCTGCTCAATGACTTGCTGTTGCTGGCCAAGCTGGAGGCCACCGACTACCCCTCCGACAACCTGCCCGTGCCCGTCGATGCCCTGCTGCAGTCGATCAAGGGCGATGCCCAGGCGCTGTCCGGCCCACGTAACCAGCGCATCAGCCTGGAAGCCGCACCCGGCGTCAGCCTCAAGGGCAGCGAGGCAGAGCTGCGCAGTGCGTTCTCCAACCTGGTGTTCAACGCGGTCAAATACACCCCGGACGAGGGCAGCATTCGCATCCGCTGGTGGGCCGATGCCCAGGGTGCGCACCTCAGCGTGCAGGATTCGGGTATCGGCATCGATGCCAAGCATTTGCCACGGCTGACCGAGCGCTTCTACCGCGTCGACTCCAGCCGGGCGTCCAATACCGGGGGCACGGGGTTGGGCCTGGCGATCGTCAAGCATGTACTGCTGCGCCATCGCGGGCGCCTGGAGATCAGCAGCGTGCCGGGGCATGGCAGCACCTTTACCTGTCACTTTGCGCCGGCACAATTGGCCAACGGCAAGGGTTGAGAAGGCTGCGCCGCAACCCCATCAAGACCATCACCCTTTGCTTTTGCGGTTTCAACCGCTACATTGGACCCCCTGTGCCAGCCTGTGCTGGCACTTTTTTTCTCCATTCCCCAAAGACGGACCCCGTAAAAACTCCATCATGGACCCTTCCCCTGGTATCAGCCTCACCTCGTTATTCGCCGATTTCGGCATGATCATCTTTGCCTTGCTCCTGGTGCTGCTCAACGGCTTCTTCGTTGCCGCCGAGTTCGCCATGGTCAAGCTGCGCTCAACCCGCGTCGATTCCATTGCCGAACTGCACGGCTGGCGTGGCAGCATCCTGCGTAAGGTGCACAACCAGCTCGACGCCTACCTGTCCGCCTGCCAGCTGGGCATCACCCTCGCCTCCCTGGGCCTGGGCTGGGTCGGCGAGCCAGCGTTCGCCCACCTGCTGGAGCCGCTGCTGGCCTACATGGGCGTTGACACGCCAGAGCTGATCAAGGGCATTTCGTTCTTCGTCGCCTTCTTCGTCATCTCTTACCTGCACATCGTGGTCGGTGAGCTGGCGCCCAAGTCCTGGGCGATCCGCAAGCCCGAGCTGCTGTCGCTGTGGACCGCGGTGCCGCTGTACCTGTTCTACTGGGCGATGTACCCGGCCATCTACCTGCTCAATGCCAGCGCCAACACCATCCTGCGCATTGCTGGCCAAGGTGAGCCTGGCCCGCACCATGAGCATCATTACAGCCGCGAAGAGCTCAAGCTGATCCTGCACTCCAGCCGTGGCCAAGACCCGAGCGACCAGGGCATGCGCGTGCTGGCCTCGGCAGTGGAAATGGGCGAGCTGGAAGTGGTCGACTGGGCTAATTCCCGCGAGGACATGGTCAGCATCGACGCGCACGCGCCGCTCAAGCAGATCCTGGCCCTGCTGCGCCGCCACAAGTTCAGCCGTTACCCGGTCTACGACGCCGAGCGCGAAGAGTTCACCGGGTTGCTGCACATCAAGGACCTGTTGCTGGAGTTGGCTGAACTCGACCACCTGCCCGAAACCATCGACCTCGAAGACCTGGCCCGGCCGCTGGAGCGGGTTTCACGGCATATGCCGCTGTCGCAGTTGCTGGAGCAGTTCCGCAAGGGCGGCGCGCATTTCGTGCTGGTCGAGGAAGCCGATGGCAAGGTAATCGGCTACCTGACCATGGAAGACGTGCTGGAAGTACTGGTCGGCGATATCCAGGATGAACACCGCAAGACCGAGCGCGGCATCCTCGCCTACCAGCCGGGCAAGCTGCTGGTGCGCGGTGACACGCCGCTGTTCAAGGTCGAGCGCCTGCTGGGCATCGACCTGGACCACATCGAGGCTGAGACCTTGGCTGGTCTGGTGTATGAAACACTCAAGCGCGTCCCCGAAGAGGAAGAAGTGCTTGAGGTCGAAGGCCTGCGCATCATCATCAAGAAGATGAAAGGGCCGAAGATCGTGCTGGCCAAAGTGCTGAAGCTGGATTGACCTTACGGCCCATCGTTCAGGGGTTGCCCGCCGTAAAGTCGGGCAGCCCACTGATCGGCCTGTCGAACTGATAGGGTATCGACTCCAGCGCCAACCCCACGTTGCGCTGCACCACAAAATGCAGGTGCGGGCCGGTGCTGTTGCCGGTGTTGCCGGACTTGGCCAGTACCTGCCCCTGCCTCACCCGCTGCCCCTCAGCCACCACCACCGAACCACGCATCAGGTGCAGGTACACGCCCATGGTGCCGTCGGCGTGCAGGACCCTGACGAAATTGCCCGAAGGGTTGCTGCCACGCCCGGTCTGGCTGTTCTCGACATTCACCACCACCCCTTCCCGGGCCGCAATGATGGTCGTGCCCTCAGGCATGGCGATATCCATGGCATAGCGCCCCTTGGGGCCAAAATGGCTGAAGCGGCCGTTGGGCCCCTGCGTCACCCGAAACGGCCCGCCCAGCCAGGGGAAGGCGTACCGATAACCCTGAGGCCGCAGCCCCGGGTCACCCATTGCCTGCAGCAGCGTCGAGCGATAGCCCAGCAACGTACCAGGGCGGCCCCGCAGCACGCTGAGCATTTGGGTTGAACGCCCTGGCAGCACCCTGCGCACGATCCGCGGCGCATTGCCGCCTTGGGCGTTGATCAGCTTGTCCAGGTGCAATTCGACCTGCACCGGCACATGCGATTCATTGCGCGCAGAAAAGCTCACGCCGCCCTGGAACACGATCGCGTTGAGCCGCACCTGGCTTTCCTGGCGCTCGACCATGGATTCATGCAGCTCGATCGGCTTGGCACCGGGGCCTGGTCGGTCGGTATAGGCACCCACACCGTTGGCATCGGTGATCGGGTAGAGGGTCACGCCCAGGCTCGACGCCGAGGCCATGAGCAATGCACAGAACAGCAGCAGGCGGGCGGGCATGATAGTGGCTTTTTGACAGTTGTGATCTGTCGAAGCCTAGCAGCCGGTTTGGCGGGGGATATGACAGTTGGTCGGATGGCGAACACGTACCCTGTAGGAGCAGCCTTGTGCTGCGAAGAGGCCGTTGATAACAGCCAATATCACGGTGTCATCACCGGCCTCTTCGCAGCACAAGGCTGCTCCTACAGGAACCGCGGATGCCTGATTGTGGATCAGGCGCCGGGCGTGAAGTGCTTCTGCGCCGTGCCGCGGGCAATCAGCCGCGACAGGTAGTCGAGCTTCTGCGCATCCTGATCGACGAACTTGAAGGTCAGCTGCAGCCAGTCGCTGTCTGGCTTGGGCTCCAGCGCCGCGACGGCATGCAGGTAACCGTTCAGGCGCGCGACTTCGGCGTTTTCGCCTTGCTCCAGGTCCAGTACCGCGCCCTCCAGCACCTGCGGCAGCGCTTCGCTACGGCGCACCACCAACAGCGCCTCTTTCAGGCTCAACGCCTTGATCACGCACGGCTGTGTGCCGCTAGACAGGCGCAACTGGCCTTGGCCACGGCCACTGGGTGCAGCCGCAGGCGGTGCCGGCGCATTGATCAACGGCTTGGCCGGCGCGGCAGCAGGCGCCGCGACCTTGACGGCTTCAGGCTTGCCGCCCGTCAGCGCGCTCAGCGAATCGTTGGCAAACGCCGAATTCGCCCGCGCAGGCCCAGTGGCCATCAGGCTGTCGAGTTTGCCGATCTTGGTCAGGGCTTTCTTCACCTTGGTCAGCAACTGCTCGTTGGTGAACGGCTTGCCGACGAAATCGGACACACCGGCCTGAATGGCCTGGATCACGTTCTCCTTGTCACCACGGCTGGTCACCATGATGAACTGCAGGCTCTTCAACGCGGGCTGCTGACGGCACCAGCTGAGCAGCTCCAGGCCCGACATCTCGGGCATTTCCCAGTCGCACAGGACCAGGTCGAACGGCTCCTTGCCCAACATGGCCATAGCCTTGCGACCGTTGACCGCATCGTCGATGACCATGCCCGGAAAGGCATTGCGCAGGCACTTCCTGACCAGATCGCGGATGAACGGGGCGTCATCCACGACCAGCACATTGACTTTACTCATCGATACTCCTCTTGAATCCCGACTAGCCTATCGGCAAGTGATGGCTACTTGCCACAACTGCGCGTGGAGCGGGACTTCTTCACACCGTTCGCGGGTGCCTGATGGCTGCTCGACCGCAAACGAAAACGCCCGGCCTAAGCCGGGCGTTGAGGCTCGGGAGCAATACTATTTATCGTCCGCTTGGCCCGGAACATTAGCGCTTTCGGCCTCATCGCCGCTGGTGCCCTGCACTTCCGCCTTCATGCGCTTGAGGCCCATGTGACGGACGTCGGTACCGCGTACCAGGTAAATCACCAGTTCGGAAATGTTGCGGGCGTGGTCGCCGATACGCTCCAACGAACGCAAGGCCCAGATGACGCTCAGCACCCGCGAAATCGAACGCGGGTCTTCCATCATGTAGGTCACCAGCTCGCGCAGCGCGGTCTTGTACTCGCGGTCGATGGTCTTGTCGTACTGCGCCACCGACAACGCCAGGTCGGCATCGAAGCGGGCAAAGGCGTCCAGCGCGTCGCGCACCATGTTGCGCACCTGGTCGCCGATGTGGCGCACCTCAACGTAACCGCGCGGCGACTCGCCTTCTTCGCACAGCTGGATGGCGCGGCGGGCGATCTTGGTCGATTCGTCACCGATGCGTTCCAGGTCGATCACCGACTTGGAGATGCTGATAATCAGGCGCAGGTCGGACGCCGCTGGCTGGCGGCGGGCGAGGATGCGGACGCACTCCTCGTCGATGTTGCGCTCCATCTGGTTGATCTGCTCATCGACCTCGCGCACCTGCTGAGCCAGGCCCGAATCGGCCTCGATCAGCGCGGTTACCGCGTCGTTGACCTGTTTCTCGACCAGGCCGCCCATGGCCAGGAGGTGGCTGCGCACCTCTTCGAGCTCGGCGTTGAACTGCTGGGAGATGTGATGCGTAAGGCTTTCTTTGTTGATCATCGTTTCGCTCCGCGAAAAAGCTGCAAGCCTCAAGCCGCAAGCTTCAAGTCGTTCGTGTTATCCCTTGGCCCCAGGCCTGCGGCTGGCAGACCGACTAGCCATAGCGACCGGTGATGTAGTCTTCGGTCTGCTTCTTCGCCGGGTTGGTGAACAGGGTGTCGGTGTCCCCGAATTCGACCAGTTTGCCCATGTACATGAAGGCGGTGTAGTCCGAGACGCGCGCCGCCTGTTGCATGTTGTGGGTCACGATGACGATGGTGTACTTGGATTTCAATTCGTAGATCAGCTCTTCGACCTTCAGCGTCGAGATCGGGTCCAGTGCCGAGCACGGTTCGTCGAGC
Organism: Pseudomonas sp. B21-031; assembly: GCF_024748985.1. NCBI lineage: Bacteria > Pseudomonadati > Pseudomonadota > Gammaproteobacteria > Pseudomonadales > Pseudomonadaceae > Pseudomonas > Pseudomonas sp. B21-031. The sequence goes on from NZ_CP087181.1 coordinate 5,903,005, forward strand.
AGCAGCACTTCTGGTTCCACGGCGATGGTGCGGGCAATGACCAGACGTTGCTGCTGGCCACCCGACAGGCCCAGGGCCGAATCGTGCAGGCGGTCTTTGACCTCATCCCACAGGGCGGCGCCCTTCAGTGCCCATTCGACGGCTTCGTCGAGGGTGCGCTTCTTGTTGATGCCTTGGATGCGCAGGCCGTAGACGACGTTCTCGTAGATGGTCTTGGGGAAAGGGTTCGGCTTCTGGAACACCATGCCCACACGGCGGCGCAGCTCGGCCACGTCTTCGCCCTTGCGGTAGATATTGGTGCCATACAGGTTGATGGCGCCATCCACACGGCAACCGTCAACCAGGTCGTTCATGCGGTTGAAGGTACGCAGGAGGGTCGACTTGCCGCAGCCGGACGGGCCGATGAAGGCGGTCACGCGCTGCTTGGGGATATTCATGCTGACGTCGAACAAGGCTTGCTTGTCGCCGTAGAACAGGCTCAGGCCCGGTACTTCGATGGCCACGGTCTCTTCGGCCAGGCGCAGGCTCTGCTTGTCGCGGCCCAGGGCAGACATGTCGATGCCGTGGGTATGGGATTCGTGCTGCATGGTCAACTCCATACGCTATCAATTCGTTTCAAAGGGCCGCCCGGCTTGCAGGCGGCACGCTTGTAATCAGGATCAGTGGTCCAGCGCCTTGTACTTCTCGCGCAGGTGGTTACGGATCCACACCGCCGAGAGGTTGAGGGTGGCGATCACCAGCACCAGCAGCAGCGCGGTGGCGTACACCAGCGGGCGCGCGGCCTCGACGTTAGGGCTCTGGAAGCCAACGTCATAGATGTGGAAGCCCAGGTGCATGATCTTCTGGTCCAGGTGCAGGTACGGGTAGTTGCCATCCAGTGGCAACGACGGCGCCAGCTTCACCACACCCACCAGCATCAGTGGCGCCACTTCACCCGCGGCGCGGGCCACGGCGAGGATCATGCCGGTCATCATGGCCGGGCTGGCCATCGGCAGGACGATTTTCCACAGGGTCTCGGCCTTGGTCGCGCCCAGGGCCAGCGAGCCCTCGCGCACGGTGCGTGGGATCCGCGCCAGGCCTTCTTCGGTGGCCACGATCACCACCGGTACCGCCAGCAGCGCCAGGGTCAGCGAGGCCCACAGCAGGCCCGGTGTACCCAGGGTGGGTGCCGGCAGCGACTCGGGGAAGAACAGCCGGTCGATCGAGCCACCCAGCACATAGACGAAGAAGCCCAAGCCGAACACGCCGTAGACGATCGCCGGTACACCCGCCAGGTTGTTCACCGCGATGCGGATCAGGCGCGTCACCGGGCCCTGTTTGGCGTATTCGCGCAGGTAGACTGCAGCCAGCACGCCGAACGGGGTCACGATCACGGCCATGATCAGGGTCATCATCACCGTACCGAAGATGGCCGGGAAGATACCGCCCTCGGTGTTGGCTTCACGCGGGTCGTCGCTGAGGAACTCCCAGACCTTGGCGAAGTAAGTGCCCATCTTGGTCAGCCCGGACATGCCGTTCGGCTGGATGGCGTGCACCACCTTGCTCAGGTTGATCTCCACTTCGCGGCCGTTGGCATCACGTGCCACCAGGCTGTCGCGGGAGAAGGCCTGGTGCAGGCCGCTGAGGCGGTCTTCGATGGCCTTGTAGCGGCTGTTCAGCTCGGCACGCTCGGCGTCCATGTCGGCCTGGGCAGCGGCGTCGAGCTTGCCCTCCAGTTCCAGCTTGCGGCTATGCAGGCGCAGGCGTTCGAGGCCATGGTTGATGGCGCCGATGTCTTTTTTCTCGAGCTGCTGCAATTCGCCGTTGAGCTGGTTGGCGCGCTTGAGGCGGGCCTGCAGTTCGTTCCAGGCGGCAGGGCCTTCGGCGACCACGCGGCCTTCTTCCTTGACGCTGACCAGGTAGCCGTAGAAGTTGCCCCACTCGCGGCGTTCCAGCGCCATCAGGTCGACCGGGCGTTGCTCATCGACCAGCCAGTCGCCCACCACCCAAGTGAAGTCGCTGCCGTTGAGGTCGCGGTTACCGACCTTGATCAGCTCACGGGTCATGAACTCTGGGCCCTGCTCAGGTACCGGCAAGCCGGCACCCTTCAGGCGTGCACGGGGCACTTCTTCTTTTTGCACCACTTCGCCGACGACGATGTGATCAGCCTGGCCAGGCACCTTGTAGGTGGCCTGGACCAGGTCGGCCGGCCAGAAGTGGCCCAGGCCTCGCACGGCGATGACCGACAGCAGGCCGATGGTCATGATCACCGCCATGGCAACCGCGCCACCGCTGATCCAGACGCCTGGGGCGCCGCTCTTGAACCAGCCTTTGAGGGAATCCTTTTTCACGGATCTCTACCTTTCTATCAAAGCGACGAGTATTTCTTGCGCAGACGCTGGCGAATCAGCTCGGCCAAGGTGTTCATGATGAAGGTGAACATCAGCAGCACGAGGGCCGCCAGGAACAGCACGCGATAGTGGCTGCCACCGACTTCCGACTCTGGCATTTCTACCGCCACGTTGGCGGCCAGGGTGCGCATGCCTTCGAACAGGTTCATCTCCATCACCGGGGTGTTGCCGGTGGCCATGAGCACGATCATGGTCTCGCCCACCGCACGGCCCATGCCGATCATCAGCGCCGAGAAGATACCCGGGCTGGCGGTGAGGATGACCACGCGGGTCAGGGTCTGCCACGGCGTCGCACCCAGGGCCAGGGAGCCCAGGGTCAGGCTGCGCGGCACGCTGAACACGGCGTCTTCGGCAATCGAGTAGATGTTCGGGATAACCGCGAAGCCCATGGCGATGCCGACTACCAGGGCGTTGCGCTGGTCGTAGGTGATGCCCAGGTCGTTGGTGATCCAAAGGCGCATGTCGCCGCCGAAGAACCAGGTCTCCAGGTAAGGGCTCATGGTCAGTGCGAACCAGCCGGTGAACAGGATCACGGGGATCAGGATCGCCGCTTCCCAGCCATCCGGCACGCGCAGGCGGATCGACTCCGGCAGGCGGCTCCAGACGAAGCCGGCCAGCAGGATGCCGAACGGCATCAGCACGAACAAGCTGAACACACCCGGCAAGTGGCCTTCGAGGTACGGCGCGAGGAACAGGCCGGCGAAGAAGCCGAGGATCACCGTCGGCATCGCTTCCATCAGCTCGATCACCGGCTTGACCTTGCGGCGCATGCCAGGGGCCATGAAGTAGGCGGTGTAGATGGCGGCGGCAATGGCCAGCGGGGCGGCCAGGATCATCGCGTAGAACGCAGCCTTCAGGGTACCGAAGGTCAGCGGCGACAGGCTCAGCTTGGGCTCGAAGTCGGTGTTCGACGCAGTCGACTGCCAGACGTACTTGGGCTCGTCATAGTTCTCGTACCAGACCTTGCCCCACAGCGCGCTGAAGGAGACTTCCGGGTGCGGGTTCTTCAGGCTCAGCGGCAACAGCTTGCCGCCTTCCTCGATGATGATGCGGTTGGCACGCGGCGACAGGGCCAGGATGCCAGCGCCTTCTGCAGCCGGCTCGACCAGCAGCGTGCGGTGCGCGGTGCTGTGGAACACACCAAGCTTGCCTTCGGCGTCCAGGGCGATGAAGCCCTTACGGCGCTCTTCGGCATCGATCTGGACGATCGGCGCGTTGCCCATCTGGAAGCTGCGGATCAACTTGAAGCGCGACTCGCCATCGGGATCGCGGGCCATGAACCACTGGTTCAAGCCACCTTTGGAGTCACCGAAGATCAGCGAGATACCACCCACCAACTGGCCACTGGCCGTGATTTCGGCATTGCCATCTTCCAGCAGCTTGTAGCGGCCGTTGAGGCTCTTGTCACGCAAGCTGAAGACATCGGCGGTGGCACGGCCGTTGACCACATACAGCCATTGCTGGCGCGGGTCGACATAGATGGCCTTGACCGGTTCGGTCATCTGCGGCAGGTCGATACGGTTCTGCTCGCTGGTGACCTCGCCGGTCATCATGTTCTCTTCGCGGGTCAGTTGGGTGACCTGCAAGTGCGAGCCGGTGGAACCTGCCAGCAGCAGGGTTTCGCCGTTGACGTTGACGCTCACGTGTTCCAGGGGGCGGCCCTGGTCGTCAAGCACGAACGCGTCCTTGCCGTAGGGGTAGTCGATGCCTGGGGTGATGGTCTTCTTGTTGTCCGGGTAGGTGATCTTGTAGGTGTGGTGGAACACCAACGCCTGACCATTGGACAGACCCAGCACAACCAGCGGGCTACCCGGCTGATCGGTGCTGATGGAGCTCACCTGGGTACCGGCCGGCAGCGGCAGGTCGACGCGCTGCAGCTCGGCACCGGTCTTGGTGTCGAAGAACAGTGCCTGCCCCTTGTCAGAAACCCGCATGCCCACCAGGTTCTGCTCTTCAAGCGCGATCATCAGCGGCTTGCCGGCATCCTGTTGCAGCCAGGTCGGCTCCAGGGCCTTCTTGCTGGTCAGCTCAGCGCCCTGGAACAGCGGCAGCACCACATAGGCCAGGTAGAAGAAAATCAGGGTAATTGCCGCCAATACGGCAAGCCCGCCCACCAGTACATACCAGCGGGTCAGGCGGTCCTTGAGCGCACGCATGCGGCGCTTGCGTTGCAACTCGGGCGTATTGAAGTCAATCCGCACGGGTTGGGAATTTTGGGTCATGGTGGAGTTGGCCAGATCATTCATGCGCACACCCTAGCGGTCCCGTATGACAAAAACATGACAATGCAGTGACGCAAGAAAGCCCGACGCTCAGGAGTTCTGGCTTCGGACTGAGAATTCGTGGAAGTGGCCGGGCTTTGGCGCCGGCCGCTTCCTCAATTACTTACTTCTTTGCGACGTTACCAGCGTGGGACAGGCCCAGGTCAGCCAGGGTCTTGTCGACCACTTTGGCCGGCAGCGGGATGTAGCCATCCTTCACCACGACCTGCTGGCCAGCTTGCGACAGCACCAGCTTGATGAACTCGGCGTCCAGCGGGGCCAGAGGCTTGTTCGGGGCCTTGTTGACGTAGACGTACAGGAAGCGGGACAGCGGGTACTTGCCGTTCAGGGCGTTTTCTTCGTTGTCTTCGATGAACTCGCCGCCTTCTTTCTTGGCCAGTGCTACGGTCTTGACGCTAGCGGTCTTGTAGCCGATGCCCGAGTAGCCAATGCCGTTCAGCGAGGAGCTGATCGACTGCACGACCGAAGCCGAGCCAGGCTGTTCGTTGACGTTAGGCTTGAAGTCGCCTTTGCACAGGGCTTCTTCTTTGAAGTAGCCGTAGGTGCCCGATACCGAGTTACGGCCGAACAGCTGCACTGGCTTGTTGGCCAGGTCGCCGGTCACGCCCAGGTCACCCCAGGTTTTGACATCGGCCTTGGCGCCGCACAGGCGGGTGGACGAGAAGATCGCATCGACCTGAGCCATGGTCAGGCCCTTGATCGGGTTGTCCTTGTGGACGAATACAGCCAGGGCGTCAACGGCGACCGGGATGGCGGTCGGCTTGTAGCCGTACTTCTGCTCGAAGGCCTGCAGCTCGACGTCCTTCATCTTGCGGCTCATCGGGCCCAGGTTGGCGGTGCCTTCGGTCAGCGCGGGTGGCGCGGTGGAAGAGCCGGCGGCCTGGATCTGGATGTTTACGTTCGGATATTCCTTCTTGTAGGCCTCAGCCCACAGGGTCATCAGGTTGGCGAGGGTGTCCGAACCGACGCTGGAGAGGTTGCCCGAAACACCGGTGGTCTTGGTGTAAGTCGGGATTGCTGGGTCGACAGCGGCTACCGCATTGGCGGTTGCAACGCCAGCGGCGGCGAAGGTAAGGGCCGCCATCAAACGCTTCAGTTTCATGCCTTGCTCCTAGCAGGAATATTGGGGGTGTTGGATGGATCGGGCCCAAGTATCTGCAGGCCGCATGAATACGATATGACTTCAATGTGACAATTGGATGAAAGGCCATCACCGGGTGCCGGGGATGGCCTTTTCAAGATGTTGCAAGGAGGCTTTTAGACGGAGGGCTAGCCGCCTGATCGCTTGCCGCCGGCAGGAAAGAGGCCGCGAATGACGCCGAGGAAGGCGGCAAACAAGTTAATCGACGTAGCGGTTGTTACAGCAATCAGCAGATTGTCGGAGAACGGCGACTTCCCGGTGTAGTAAGTCGCCCAGCCGTTCCAGACTAAAAGCGCACACCAAAACGAAACACCGGCGACCGCAAACCAAAACGCGCGGCCTGCATACTTTTTGCGCAGTTGGCGCTCAGCCTTCTGGTCCTTGAGGTTTTCTACCTTTTCGCGGTCAGCGTCCTTTTCAGCCGCGTCATTGACTGGCTGAACATCTTCAACCGGACCTTCGCCGGAAACCTCAAGGTTCAAATCACCTAGATCGAGATCATTCTTTGCCACTGAAACGGCTCTCAGGGTGAATTTTTTGAGCCATCTCGCCCCAGGTGATCGGCGAGCCGTCTGCATCACCTTCTGCCCAGGCGGTCCCCGCCTCATGCGTCAGATTGGAGAGTTCGGTGCCCGTCAACTTGCCGTACTTGCTGATGATTTTATCGATCAGGTTGTGGGTGGCCTGATCTGACTTTGGAACGGTTGGCGTGATGAGGATCGCATCACCATCGCTATCAAAATTTATATTCTTGATCAGCGATGTCACCTCTTGGGCGCCATAGGATTTGAGCTCATGGTAAAGCGACGGGATGACCGGGCCAAACTTCCAGCGGGCAAAATTATCATCGATTAGAGGAGATCTCTCCCCGTTCAGACGCAGATGCCATGACTGCGTGTAGAAGAGAAGCTTCTGAAGCTTCATCGGCGTGAGATTTCGGATTTCACCTTTTCGCGCACGCTCAATGAAGGCGTTTGCCACAGCTAATGCTGAATAGGCCATGGGCACCTCCATGAAGGATCAAGTAGCCAAGGCCTTACTGTACATGAATACAGGGCCAACAGCAGCTTAAGGGAGCCGAATGAACATGTAGGCAAAATCGCCTGACAGGAAGGGAATGTTGCCCTATCTGTTCACCAGTAGGGCAACACACCGGCGCTATCGGGCGTGGTCAGCGCTTATTGGCGAACAGATAAACGCCTACGGCCAGCCCGACAGCACACAGCCCCGCCACATAATAGGCCGGCGCCATTGGGCTGACCTTCAACAGCGCGGTCACCACCATCGGCGTCAGCCCGCCGAAGATGGCGTAGGCGACGTTGTAAGAGAACGACAAGCCGCTGAAACGCACCACCGGTGGGAAGGCCTTGACCATCACATAGGGCACGGCGCCGACGATACCGACGCACAGGCCGGTCAGCGCATACAGCGGGAACAGCAGGTCGGGGCGGGTCGGCAGGCTGTGGTAGAAGGTCCAGGAGCTGGCCAGCAAGAGCAGGCTGCCGACGATGAACACACGCCCAGCGCCGATGCGGTCGGCCAGGCTGCCGGCACCGATACAGCCGAGGCTGAGCAGCACGATGGCCAGGCTGTTGGCCTTGAGCGAGTCGGTCGGGCTGATTTGGTAGAAGCTCTGCAGCAGCGCCGGGGTCATCAGGATCACCACCACGATGCCAGCCGACAGCAGCCAGGTCAGCAGCATCGACAAGATGATCGCGCCACGGTGATCACGCAGCACGGCACGCAGCGGCAGCTCTTCGGCCAAGGCCTTGCGCTGCTGCATCTCGGCAAAGACCGGGGTTTCGTGCAGCCAGCGGCGCAGGTACACCGAGAACAGGCCGAACACACCCCCCAGCAAGAACGGTATACGCCAGGCGTAATCGGCAACTTCAACTGGGGTGTAAATGCTGTTGATCAGGGTCGCGACCAGCGAGCCGAGCAAAATGCCCGAGGTCAGGCCGGCGGTCAGCGTGCCGCAGGCGTAGCCGGTATTGCGCGCTGGTACGTGCTCAGAGACGAACACCCAGGCGCCCGGCACTTCGCCACCAATCGCCGCGCCCTGAATCACGCGCATCAGCAGCAGCAGAACCGGTGCCCACAGGCCAATCTGCGCGTAGGTCGGCAGCAGGCCCATGATCAGGGTCGGCAGCGCCATCATGAAGATGCTCAGGGTGAACATCTTCTTGCGCCCGAGCAGGTCACCGAAGTGCGCCATGACGATGCCGCCCAGTGGCCGCGCCAGGTAGCCGGCGGCGAAGATGCCGAAAGTCTGCATCAAGCGCAGCCATTCCGGCATGTCGGCAGGGAAGAACAGCTTGCCGACCACCGTGGCGAAGAACACGAAGATGATGAAGTCGTAGAACTCCAGTGCACCGCCCAGGGCGGACAGTGAAAGGGTCTTGTAGTCGCTGCGGGTCAGCGGCCGTGAAGGCTGCTCGATACTGCTCGGCACGGAGGTCATCGATCTTTCTCTTGTAGGTCATGCAGGCCGCTTGGCGCGCGACTTCTGGATTGGTAGACGAGCGAAGATAGCAAATTGCCGAGGCGCGCCGAAAGCGATACAAAAACCATACAGATATTCATGAATGTGCGGTCGTCGCTGGCCGTTATGCTCTATATACTGGCCGTTCGTAGGAAAAGGTTGCTCCTAGCGTGGGATGTTGTGCGAAAACGCCGGTCTGCATGTCAGGCGGTTTCGCAGAGTTTCCCTACGGCCGCCCAGTGAAACGAAATCGGCGTAGTATGTTTCCAGCTGAATCGTTTACCCGGCCTTTGCGCCACACCAACGAAAGCGTCACGGGTCAGAGGCCCCATCGCATGATTGAGCTCGAACAAGAAGATCCAATCCCGCAAGGCGACCTGGCCTTGCAAATCACCGCACTCCCTCGTGAGACCAATGGCTTTGGTGACATCTTTGGCGGCTGGCTGGTCGCCCAGATGGATTTGGCCGGCACTGCCATGGCCAGCCGTGTCGCGGGTGGCCGTGTGGCCACGGTGGCCATCGATCGCATGGCCTTCCTGGTCCCGGTCGCCGTGGGCGCCCAGCTGTCGTTCTATACCCAGACCCTGGAAATCGGCCGCAGCTCGATCCAGATGATGGTCGAAGTGTGGAGCGACGACCCGCTGTCCAGCGAATGGCGCAAGGTGACCGAAGCGGTATTCGTCTTCGTCGCCATCGACGGCAGTGGCCGCACCCGCTCTGTGCCTCGTCGCTGAGCCACGCCGGCGGTAAACTCATTGCACGTGCCCGGGTCCAAGGCCCACAGGGCAATCAATGAGACGAGTGCAATGGCTACTTTCAAGGTCGACACCGAGCAACACGGCGAACTCAATTGCTGGCGCATCACCAGCGAGCATGCCGAACTACTGATCGCCCAGCAGGGCGCGCAGATCCTCAGCTACCAGCGCGTGGGCGAACCGCCGCTGCTGTGGCTGAGCGACCAGGCCATTTTCCGCCAGGGCAAATCCGTGCGCGCCGGGGTACCGGTGTGCTGGCCGTGGTTTGGCAATCTGCAGCGCAACCCCGCGTCTGTACAAAATATGTACAAGGGCGAACAAGCCCCGCGCATGGGCTGGTGCGGGGTCGTGACTGGCAGTTGAACGGGGCCGAGCAGGTCGGCGACACGATTCAGATCGAATTCGAGCTGCCTGCGGCTCAAGGTGACTTGCCCGACTGGCCGCATGAGGTCGAGCTGAAGCTGCTGATCGAGCTGGGCGAACAGCTGAACGTGACGCTGACCAGCTATAACCTCGGCAGCGAGAGTGTGACCATCAGCCAGGCCCTGCACAGCTACTTTGCCGTCAGCGACGTGCGCCAGGCGCGGGTCGAGGGTGTGGACGGGTTGAGCTACATCGAGACCTTGGCCGACTGGGAGCAACGCCAGCAGCAAGGTGCGCTGGCATTTGCCGGGGAGACTGACCGGATCTACCTGGCTACCCCGCAAACCCTGAGCATTGTCGACCCGCACTGGGCCCGGCGGATTACCCTGACCAGCAGCGGGTCACGCTCGGCGGTGATCTGGAACCCGTGGACCGAGCGGGCGCGGGAGCTGCCGGACATGGCGGATGATGGCTGGCAGCGGATGCTGTGCATCGAGACGGCGAATGTGTGGGATGACGTGGTGGAATTGAAGCCTGGCGCGAGCCATTCGCTGGGCGTGCAGATTGGTTGTGAAATGATCTGAGCTTTGCAGTGGTTTTGCGGGCCTCTTCGCGGGTAAACCCGCTCCCACAGGTACTGCACCGCATTCGAAATGGGTGAAGTACCTGTGGGAGCGGGTTTACCCGCGAAGAGGCCGGTGCAGGCAATCAGAGGTCGGCGTCCTCCACCACCCTCACCTTCTGCGCATCCAGCGCATAGGCCGCATCCGCCAGGTCGTTGCTGACCTTCTCCACCTTCAACGCCCCGCTAACCCACAGCGGCGTGTAGATGTCGTCGATTTTCAGCCCCTTCGGATAACGCACCAGCACCAACTGGTTCGGTGGCGGTGGCGGCACGTGGATGCAGGCACCCGGGTACGGCACCAGGAAAAACAGCGTGCTGTTGCCCTTGGCATCGCTCTCAAGCGGCACCGGGTAACCGCCCAGGCGAATTTGCTTGCCGTTCATGGCGGCCACGGTCTTGGTCGAGTACATCACCGCCGGCAACCCTTTGCTCTGCTTGAGGCCGCCCTTGTCGGTGAAGGTGCCCATGGCCTCCGGCGAGTTGTGGTCGATTTCAGGCATCTGCTCAAGGGCCTTCTGGTCCGACTTGGGCATCAGCTCCAGCCAATCGGTTTCGGGCAGCTCGGCACGGGCCAGGGTGCTGGCCAGAAGCAAGGGGATGAGAAATAAGGCACGCATGAAAATGCTCGGCAACTCGGATGAATTGCCGAGCATTCTAAACGGTATTCAGCGTTTCTTGATTAATCCGTAGATCACCAGAAGGACGACGGCACCGACCAGCGCGCCGAAGAACCCTGCGGCCTGCCCCGCCTGATAAATCCCCAGTGCCTGGCCGCCGTAGGTGGCGAGCAAGGAGCCGGCAATACCCAGCAGGATGGTCATGATCCAGCCCATGCTGTCGTCGCCCGGCTTGATGAAGCGGGCCAGCAGGCCAACGATGAGGCCGATGAAGATGGTTCCAATGATGCCCATGGCAATCCCTCTGCAGTGAAGATGGAACAAGCCAAAGCCTAGACGGGCTTTGGCTTGTTGCCATGTTCAGAGGGCAAGCCGCTTGCAGAAGTTCGATTTGCAGCCCGATCAGTTGCTGATCAGCGCCTCTACTTCGGCAATCTTGCGCTCGAGGGTGGCCATGTCCTGGCAACGCAGGGTGGCATGGCCAACCTTGCGCCCGACCTTGAAGGCCTTGCCATAGTGGTGCAGGTGGCAGTCTTCGATGGCGACCACTTTATCCACCGCGGGTACTTCGCCGATGAAGTTGAGCATGGCGCTCTCACCGACCTTGGCGGTCGAGCCCAGCGGCAGGCCGGCAACGGCGCGCAGGTGGTTCTCGAATTGGCTGCACTCGGCGCCTTCGATGGTCCAGTGCCCGGAGTTGTGCACACGCGGGGCGATTTCGTTGGCCTTGAGGCCACCGTCGACTTCGAAGAACTCGAACGCCATCACGCCGACATAGTCCAGCTGCTTCAGCACACGGCCAACGTAGTCTTCGGCCAGGCCTTGCAGCGGGTGCGCTTCGCTGGCCACCGACAAGCGCAGGATGCCGCTCTCGTGGGTGTTGTGCACCAGCGGATAGAAGCGGGTTTCGCCATCGCGGGCACGGACGGCCACCAGCGAGACTTCGCCGGTGAACGGCACGAAGCCTTCCAGCAGGCACGGCACGCTGCCCAGCTCGGCGAAAGTATCGACGACGTCTTCAGCACTGCGCAGGACCTTCTGGCCCTTGCCGTCGTAGCCCAGGGTGCGGGTCTTGAGCACGGCTGGCAGGCCGATGCTGGCGACCGCGGCATCCAGGTCTGCCTGGGAGAGAATGTCGGCAAAGGCCGGGGTCGGAATACCCAGGTCGCGGAACATGCTCTTCTCGAACAGGCGGTCGCGGGCAATACGCAGCGCTTCGGCGCTTGGGTAGACCGGGACGAACTGCGAGAGGAAGGCCACGGTCTCGGCCGGGACGCTTTCGAACTCGAAGGTCACCAGGTCGACTTCGTCGGCCAGCTGGCGCAGATGGTCCTGGTCACCGTAGTCGGCGCGCAGGTGCTCGCCCAGAGGGGCGGCGCAGGCATCTGCAGCCGGGTCGAGGAACGCGAAGTTCATGCCCAGCGGAGTACCCGCCAGGGCCAGCATGCGGCCGAGCTGGCCACCACCGATTACACCGATCTTCATGGGGTCAGCCTCAAGCCTGGCGCGGGTCTGGATTGTCCAGCACGGTGTCGGTCTGTTCCGTGCGGAACTGCTTGAGCGCCGCGTGGTACTGCGGGTACTTGGCGCCCAGGATGCTCGCCGACAACAAGGCAGCGTTGATCGCGCCCGCCCGGCCGATGGCCAGGGTTGCAACCGGAACGCCCGCCGGCATCTGCACGATCGATAGCAGCGAATCGACACCCGACAGCATCGACGACTGCACCGGCACGCCCAGCACCGGCAGGTGGGTCTTGGCGGCGCACATGCCTGGCAGGTGGGCTGCGCCACCGGCACCGGCGATGATCACCTCGATGCCACGGCCTTCGGCCTCTTCGGCATACTGGAACAGCAGATCCGGGGTGCGGTGGGCGGAAACCACCTTCACTTCGTAGGGAATGCCGAGTTTTTCCAGCATATCGGCGGTGTGGCTAAGGGTGGACCAATCGGACTTGGAGCCCATGATCACGCCAACCAGTGCACTCATCGTCGAGCCTCTTCGCTTGTGCGCCCTTGGGCGCGTCAAAAAACAACAAGCCACGCGGGACGACCGGCGTGGCTTGTTTGCTGATCAGGACCGGAGCTATCCGGTCTAAAGGCCGCGCAGTATACCGTAACCCTGGGCGATGCTGGCACCCCCGGCGACCAACTGTCGGCCTTATTTTTCGGGGCTTTGGCTGACTTTTGGGTCAACCGCCGCCGCCCCCTCCAGCTTGCGCCACAACAAGCGCACGTTGGCCTTGCGCACCAGGGCGCAGCGGTACAGGCGGATTTCCAGGGGCACGTGCCATTGGCTGCCACCGCAGATGGCCAGTTCGCCTCGCTCCAGCTCGCCGCGCATCGACAGGCGTGGCACCCAGGCAATGCCCATGCCCTCAAGCGCCATGCTCTTGAGGCTGTCGGCCATGGCGGTTTCATAAACAGTGGTGTAGCGCAGGTTGCGCTGGCGCAGCAGCAGGTTCACCGAACGGCCGAGGAAGGCACCGGCGGTGTAGGCCAAGAGTGGCACGCTGCCCTCGCCTTCCAGGTCGAACAAGGGCTGGCCGTCGGCATCCACGGCACACACCGGCAACATTTCGGTGGTGCCCATGTGCAGCGATGGGAAGATCTCGGCATCCATCTGCAGCGCGGCATCGGGGTCATAGAAGGCCAGCATCAGGTCGCAACCGCCTTCGCGCAGGGCATGCACCGCATCACCCACGTTGGTCGCCACCAGACGGGTGGCGATGTTCAACCCGTCGTTGCGTAACTGGGCCACCCAGCGTGGGAAAAACCCCGACGCCAGGGAGTGTGCCGCCGCCACTTGGATAACCTCGCCCTGGCCACCTTCGAGGTGGTGCAAATGGCGCAGAATTTCGCTCAACTGGTCGACAACGGTGCGCGCCGTGACCAAAAACAGCTGCCCGGCCTCGGTCAGTTCAATCGGCGTGCGGGAACGATTCACCAGCTGCAGGCCCAAGGCTGCTTCGAGGCTGCGAATACGTCGACTGAAGGCCGGTTGAGTGACGAAACGCCGCTCTGCCGCCTGCGAAAAACTGCGCGTGGCAGCCAGGGCGCTGAAGTCTTCCAGCCATTTGCTTTCCAGGTTCACGAAGCACATCTCCCGGCGTGCACCAAAATGGAACACGCTCGAATGTCAATTGGCGTCACATGAAACACTATGCCGTTTGTGCATAGGTTAGCGTGCAACAGCATTGGCCGCAAAATCCTCTTCGGGCCTAGGATTAGCGCCATTCCGGCATGTGCCGGGTCAAATTCGAGATGATATACATCATGTCTGCCGCTGCATCGTTCCGCGTCGAAAAAGATCTGCTGGGTACCCTTGAAGTTCCTGCTGATGCCTACTACGGCATCCAGACCCTGCGCGCTGCCAACAACTTCCACCTCTCCGGTGTTCCGCTGTCGCACTACCCGAAACTGGTAGTGGGCCTGGCGATGGTCAAGCAGGCTGCTGCTGACGCCAACCGAGAGCTGGGGCACCTGAGCGATGCCAAGCACGCCGCCATCAGCGCCGCCTGCGGCCGGCTGATCAAAGGCGACTACCACGAGCAGTTCGTGGTGGACATGATTCAAGGCGGTGCTGGTACTTCTACCAACATGAACGCCAACGAAGTCATCGCCAACATCGCGCTGGAGGCCATGGGCCACCAGAAGGGTGAGTACCAGTACCTGCACCCGAACAACGACGTGAACATGGCGCAGTCGACCAACGACGCCTACCCGACTGCGATCCGTCTGGGTCTGCTGCTGGGTCATGACGCCCTGCTCGCCAGCCTCGACAGCCTGATCCAGGCCTTCGCCGCCAAAGGTAAAGAGTTCGACCACGTACTGAAGATGGGCCGTACCCAACTGCAGGACGCCGTGCCGATGACCCTGGGCCAGGAATTCCGCGCCTTCGCCACCACCATGACCGAAGACCTCAACCGTCTGCGTTCGCTGGCGCCGGAGCTGCTGACCGAAATCAACCTGGGTGGTACTGCCATCGGTACCGGCATCAACGCCGACCCGGGCTACCAGATGCTCGCCGTACAGCGCCTGGCAACCATCAGCGGCCAGCCGCTGGTACCGGCTGCCGACCTGATCGAAGCCACCTCCGACATGGGCGCCTTCGTGCTGTTCTCCGGCATGCTCAAGCGTACCGCGGTCAAGCTGTCGAAGATCTGCAACGACCTGCGCCTGCTGTCCAGCGGCCCGCGTACCGGCATCAACGAGATCAACCTGCCAGCGCGTCAGCCAGGCAGCTCGATCATGCCAGGCAAGGTCAACCCGGTTATCCCGGAAGCCGTCAACCAGGTGGCCTTCGCCATCATGGGCAACGACCTGGCCCTGACCGTCGCCGCCGAAGGTGGCCAGCTGCAGTTGAACGTGATGGAGCCGCTGATCGCCTACAAGATCTTCGACTCGATCCGCCTGCTCCAGCGCGCCATGGACATGCTGCGCGAGCACTGCATCGTCGGCATCACTGCCAACGAACAGCGCTGCCGTGAACTGGTCGAGCACTCGATCGGCCTGGTCACCGCCCTGAACCCTTACATCGGCTACGAAAACGCCACCCGTATCGCCCGTGTTGCCCTGGAAACAGGCCGCGGTGTGCTGGAACTGGTGCGCGAAGAGAAGCTGCTGGACGAAGAGATGCTCAACGACATCCTGCGCCCAGAAAACATGATCGCACCGCGTCTGGTTCCGCTGAAGGCGTAACCGACCGCTTCAACTGTCTCACCAGGTCGAGGGACTAGACACCTCTCAACCTTTCAAAGGCCCGAGCGCATGCATCGGGCCTTTTTTTTGCCTGCATGATCTAGCGCGGTTGCCCTGCCCCAGGTTTGCGGCACACAACTTGCTCCATAATGCATCCCAACCAACGGGATACTGAGCATGCTGCATAGCCACCTGACCACCCTCAACGCGGTTTCGCTGATCCTCAACGTCTTTCAGGCAGAGGGTTGCGAGGCTTCGGCCTTGCTCGCCGGCAGCGGCATCGGCCCGGCGGACCTGGGGCATGCAGACGCGCGCATCACCACCCAGCAAGAGCTGCAGGTGTGTGCCAATGCCGTCGCCCGGCGCGAAGACATCGGCCTGGAGCTGGGCCAGCGCATGCACGTGTCGTGCTATGGCATGCTCGGTTACGCCCTGCTCTCCAGTGCCACTTTGGGTGACGCCTTGCGCCTGGCGCTGCGCTTTCCGGCACTGCTGGGAACAGTCTTCCAACTGCGCCTGATCGACGACGGCCAGCGTGTCTGGCTCAGCGCCAGCGATTACCGCGACAGCCCGGCGCTGACCGCTTTCAATGCAGAGTTCTGCCTGGTCTCGCTGAAAGTCATCTGCGACGACTTGCTGGGTCGGCCCCTGCCACTGCTCGGCAGCCGCTTCGAGCATGCCCGGCCGGGCTACCACAGCCTTTATACCCGTGCCTTCCAATGCCCGATCGGCTTCGCGGCCGAGGACAACGCGTTTGCCTTCGAGCGGCGCTGGCTGGATACGCCGCTACCGTTGGCCGACCCCATCACCCACAAAGCCATGAGCGAGCGCTGCCGACGCCTGAACCTCGAGTTCACAGGGCGTCAGGCCTGGCTGGGCAAGATACGCCAGCTGCTGGCCCAACAACTGGACGCAGCGCCCGGGCTTGAGGGTTTGGCGCGGCAGATGAACTGCTCATCGCGGACCCTGCGTCGGCACCTGCAGGCGCTGGGCAGCAGTTATCAACAGCTGCTCGATGAGCTGCGTTTCGAGCGGGCCAAGCAGTTGTTGGCCGATGAACAGATGCCGATCTACCGGATTGCCGAAACCTTAGGGTTCAGCGAAACGGCCAGCTTCCGCCATGCATTCCAGCGCTGGAGTGGCGTGGCGCCCAGCCACTTTCGCGGTTGACCTGGGCTTGCCCGCGAAGAGGCCAGCACATTAAACCCGGCCAGCGACCTTGGCCACATCGATCCCCTTTTGGCCGTTTGCGTCGTTCTCCGCTACCGGGCTGCCCCTGAAAATGGGCCCACGCCAGTCCAACCGGAGAACAACAATGCTGACGATCTATTCCGATGACCACCGCCTGCACCACGGCCGCTGCGAGCTGATCGACGGCAAGCTGATGCCCTGCTTCGAAATGCCTTCGCGCGCCGATCATGTGCTCGATCAAGTGAACAAGC
Source organism: Pseudomonas sp. B21-031 (assembly GCF_024748985.1). Classification (NCBI taxonomy): domain Bacteria; kingdom Pseudomonadati; phylum Pseudomonadota; class Gammaproteobacteria; order Pseudomonadales; family Pseudomonadaceae; genus Pseudomonas; species Pseudomonas sp. B21-031. The sequence goes on from NZ_CP087181.1 coordinate 5,919,800, forward strand.
GCCAGCTGGGCGACGTGAAGGCGCCGGACGACTTCGGCCGCGCGCCGCTGCTGCGCGTCCACAGTGCCGACTACCTGGACTTCTTTGAAGGCGCCTGGGCGCGCTGGGCCGCGTTGGGCCACGAAGGCGACCTGCTGCCTTTCACCTGGCCAGCCCGCACCCTGCGCCAGGTCAAACCCACCGGCCTGCATGGCGAGCTTGGCTACTACAGCTTCGACGCCGGCGCGCCGATTACCGCCGGTACCTGGCAAGCCGCCTACAGCGCCGCCCAGGTCGCGCTCACGGCCCAGGCCGCCATCCAGCAAGGCGCTCATTCGGCGTTCGCCCTGTGCCGCCCACCGGGGCACCATGCCGCCGGCGAAGTGATGGGCGGTTACTGCTACCTGAACAACGCTGCCATCGCTGCCCAGGCGTTCCTGGACCAAGGCCGCGCCAAGGTCGCCATCCTCGACGTCGACTATCACCACGGCAACGGCACCCAAGACATCTTCTACAGCCGCAGCGATGTGTTCTTCGCCTCGATCCACGGCGACCCGCAGGACGAATTCCCGTTCTTCCTCGGCTATGCCGACGAAACGGGCGAAGGCGCAGGTGAAGGCTGCAACATCAACTACCCGTTGCCGGCCGGCAGTGACTGGGCCGCCTGGAGCGCAGCGCTGGAAGACGCGTGCCAGCGCATCGCTGCCTACGACGCCGATGTGCTGGTGATCTCGCTCGGGGTGGACACCTTCAAAGACGACCCGATCTCCCAGTTCAAGCTGGACAGCCCTGACTACCTGGAAATGGGCAAACGCATCGCCCAGCTCGGCAAGCCGACCCTGTTCGTGATGGAAGGCGGCTACGCTGTGGAAGAAATCGGCATCAACGCGGTCAATGTGCTGGAAGGTTTCCAGCGCGCCCAGCCAGGAGCCCGATAATGGCCCGACTCAAGCGTCTGCTCGCCCCGATCATCGCTGCCACCCTGTTCACCGGCGCCCTGCAGGCCCAGGCCGAACAGCGAACCCTGCGGGTCTACAACTGGTTCGACTACATCACCCCGCAGACCTTGGTCGACTTCCAGAAAGACAGCGGCGTAAAGCTGATCTACGACATTTTCGACACCAACGAGGCACTGGAAGCCAAGCTGCTGACCGGCAACTCCGGGTATGACGTGGTGGTGCCGTCCAACGTGTTCCTTGCCAAGCAGATCGAGGCTGGCGTATTCCAGCCACTGGACCGCAGCAAGCTGCCGAACTGGCAACACCTGGACCCGGCACTGATGAAGCTGATCGAGGCCAACGACCCCGGCAACAAGTTTGCCGTGCCCTACATGTACGGCACCGTGCTGATCGGCTTCAACCCGGCCAAGGTCAAGGCTGCGCTGGGTGAGAACGCGCCTGTGGACAGCTGGGACCTGATCTTCAAGGAAGAGAACATCGCCAAGCTCAAGCAGTGCGGCGTTGCCTTGCTCGATTCGCCCTCGGAGATCTTGCCACTGGCCCTGCAGTACCTGGGCTTGCCGCCCAACAGCGACAAGCCTGCCGACTACAAGAAGGCCGAGGAGCTGCTGCTGAAGATTCGCCCGCACGTCACGTATTTCCATTCCTCCAAGTACATGGCCGACATCGCCAACGGCGACATCTGCGTGGCGGTGGGCTACAGCGGCAGCTTCTCCCAGGCCGCCAACCGGGCCCGCGATGCGAAGAATGGCGTGGTGGTCGACATGCGCCTGCCCAAGGAAGGAGCGCCGATCTGGTTCGACATGCTGGCGATTCCAAAAAACGCCGCCAACGCCGAAGACGCCCACACCTTCATCAACTACCTGCTGCGCCCGGAGGTGATTGCGCCGATCAGTGATTTTGTCGGCTATCCGAACCCGAACAAGGACGCCACCGAGAAGGTGAACCCGGCGATTCGCAATAACCCCAACCTTTACCCGACGGCGGAAGCAATGGCCAAGCTGTACACCCTCAAGCCGCTGCCACGCGATGCCGAGCGCGCGCGCACCAGGGCCTGGACGCGCATCAAGTCCGGCACCTAGATGGTATGTAGGCCACAGCCCACATCGCTGTAGGAGCAACCTTGCGCTGCGAAGAGGCCAGTAAACCCAGCAGCATCTTCGCTGCCTTTATCGGCCTCTTCGCAGCACAAGGCTGCTCCTACCGGGGTAAGGCGTGGTGCAATGAGTAGCGATTGGGCCGCACAGCGGCCCCGTTCACTTTCGCCAGGCACTGCGCAATCGCATCAGTGCATTGGCGATGTCGCCTTCCGGCACGGCCGCAAACCCCAGCACCAGCCCAGCCCGCTTATCCACAGGCACCTCGCTGTCATCCAACCAGTAACTACTCAGCGGATTCACCTCAACGCCAACCGCTTCGGCCTTGGCGACCAACGCTTGCTCCCGCGCAAAGTTATCCACATCCACCTTCACGTGCAGCCCCGCCGCCACTTCCGGCATGGCGCCCAAGCCTGGAACATCCACAGGCCAGCCCGCCTTGAGCACGTTGCGACGGCTCAACGCCGCCCGGCGCATACGCCGGATGTGCCGCTGAAAATGCCCCTGGGCCATGAACTCGGCCATCACGCACTGGCTACTGACCTCCGAATGCCGCATGGCCAACGCCCGCCCCTGGCTGAAGGCCTGCACCAGGCGCCCAGGCAGCACCAGGTAGCCCAGGCGTAACGCGGGGAAGGCAATCTTGCCGAACGTGCCGATGTACAGCACCCGCCCCTGCCGGTCCAATGCCGCCAGCGGTGCCAATGGCGCACCGCTGTAGCGGTACTCGCCGTCGTAATCGTCTTCGATGATCCAGCCATCGCTGCGCTCGGCCCAGGCCAGCAATGCCAGGCGCCGTGCCAGGCTCATGGTCACCCCGGTCGGGTACTGGTGGGCTGGCGTCACATAGGCCAGGCGGCAGTCCGCCAGCTGCATCAGCCGCTGGCAATCCATACCCTCGTCATCCACTGGCACGCCCATCACCCTGCCACCCGCCACGGCGAAGGTATGCCCGGCGGCCCGGTAGCCCGGGTTTTCCACAGCCACCCCGTCGCCAGGCTGCAACAGCAACTGTGCACAAAGGCTGATGGCCTGCTGTGCACCACTGGTGATCACAATTTGTTCAGCCGTGCACGATAAGCCCCGCGAACGACGTAAATAGGTGGCAATCAGCTCACGCAGCTGCAGCTCGCCTGCCGGTTCACCGTAGCCCAGCTGCGCAGGGTCCGGGTTACGCCAGAAACCCGCTTGCAGCTTGGCCCAGACGTCAAACGGGAACAGATCGAAGGCCGGAATCCCTACCCGGAATGCGCGCGGCGCGCCACTTCTGGGAGGCGGCAAATGGTTACTTTTCAGACGCTCCAAAGGCTCGCTGGTGCGCTCACAGCTGGATAAATCCTCAGTCTTTTCTGAGGAAAATGTGGATAAACCTGTTGATAACCCTAGGGATAACCCTGTGGACAGTTGTGTGGATAGTTTATCGAGCTGGGTGACATAGGTGCCGTCCCCCACCCGGCTCTCGATATACCCTTCGGCATACAACTGGTCGTAGGCACGCACCACACTGTTGCGCGACAGCGCGAGGATGGCTGCCAGGTCACGGCTGGCCGGTAACCGCGTACCGCTGCTCAAGCGCCCATCCAGCACCCGTGCACGCAAGGCCTGGTAAAGCTGCTGGCTAAGCCCTCGCTGGCGGTCCAGCACGATGCCAGCGGGGTCGAAGGGCAAGATGAGGGGGCGCTTGTTCACCGTATTGGACCTGTCAAATCAGTCATAAATGGATCTTACACAGAACCAATAGCCTGCCTAGGATGGAGCCATTCAACAAGGAACCCACCATGTACAACAGCAAGCCCCACCAGGAACACGACCTCGATCGCCTGCACCAGCACATGGCCGATACTCGCCTTGCCGTGCTTATCAGCCACGGCGAACACGGGCTGCTGGCCACCCACCTGCCGGTGTTGATCGACCCCGAGCAAGGCGAGTTCGGCACGGTCTACGCGCACCTGGCGCGGGCCAACGCTCAGTGGAAAGACCTGGAGCAAGGCACTGAAGCGCTGCTGGTGTTCCCCGGCGCTGACGCTTATGTAAGCCCAAGCTACTACCCCAGCAAGGCCGAGAACCCCAAGGTGGTACCGACCTGGAACTACCTGGCGGTGCACGCCTACGGCCCGGTTGAAGTGATCCACGAAGCCGCGCCCCTGCTGCAGATCGTCAGCCGCCTGACCGACCGTCACGAGCAGGGCCGCAGTGAACCCTGGAAGGTCTCCGACGCCCCCAGCGACTACATCGACGGCATGCTGCGCGCGATTGTCGGCATACGCCTGCCGATCGCCCGCCTGCAAGGCGCCCGCAAGCTCAGCCAAAACCGTTCGGCCGAGGACATCGCAGGCGTGCGCGAAGGCCTGAGTAGCAGTGCCGACTACCCTGACAACCAACTGGCGGCGCACATGCGCCAACTCTGAAGGAAAAGCCCATGCCCAGCGTCACTCTGCGCCCCGTCAGCGCCAACGACCATGCAGCTTGGCTTGCCCTGTGGCAGGCCTACTTACGCTTCTACGAAACCGAGTTGGCCGAAGCAATCAGCGCCAACACCTGGCAGCGCCTGCTCGACCCCAACGAGCCCACCCATTCGGCCCTGGCCTGGGTCGATGGCAAGGCCGTAGGAATGGTCAACTGGATCTATCATCGCTCCAACTGGAGCATCGAAAATTCATGCTACCTGCAGGACCTTTATGTAGATAACACGCAGCGTGGCCTGGGCATCGGCCGCCAACTGATCGAGCATGTCTACGCTACCGCCAAGGCTGCCAACTGCGCCAAAGTGCACTGGCTGACCCACGAGACCAACGCCACCGCCATCAGCCTGTACCAACAGGTCGCCGAGCGGCCGGGCTTCATTCAATTCCGCAAAGGGCTGTAGGCACGACATGACTGACGCACTGAACTGGAAACCCGCCACCGCGCCCACGGCAGCGCCCCTCGAGGGCCGCTTTATCCGCCTGGAAAAACTCGACCCGGCGCGCCACGGCGACGACCTCTGGGACGTACTGCAGGGCCCGGATGCAGACCCGGTTCTGTGGGATTACCTGCCCTATGGGCCATTCCCGGAACGCGGCGCCTTCGACCGCTGGCTGCACGGCAATGCCGCCAGCCCAGACCCATTGTTCTTTACCGTCATCGACCGCCCCACCGGCCAGGCCCAGGGCATTCTCAGCCTGATGTCGATCGTGCCCGACCATGGCCGCATCGAGATCGGCCACATCGCCTTCGGCGCCGCCATGCAGCGCACGCCCAAGGGCACCGAAGCGGTGTACCTGCTGGGCAAGCGGGCGTTCGAGCTGGGCAACCGCAGGCTCGAGTGGAAGTGCAACAACGCCAATGCCCGCTCCAAGCGCGCGGCAGAACGGTTTGGCTTTGTCTACGAAGGGGTTTTCCGCAAGCACCTGGTGGTCAAGGACCACAACCGCGACACCGCGTGGTACTCGATTACCGATGATGAATGGCCACAGGTGGCGGCAGGGTTCGAGCGCTGGCTGAGTGCCGACAACCAGCGCCCTGAGGGGCAAGCCAGGACGCTGGAAGCCTGCCGCAACGGGTGATCAGGCCAGGTTGGCCTTGAGCGCCGAAATGTGCTCCGGGCCAATCCCACAGCAACCGCCGAGCAGGCTCGCGCCGCGTTGCCGCCAGTTGCTGGCCCAGCTCAGGTAGCCCGGTGGGTCAAGGTCTTCACGCAGCTCATCGAGGCCATCGTTGGCGGTGGCGTCCTTGGGCTGTGGCGGGAAGGCATTGGCGTAGGCGCCGATGGCGATGTCCACGCCCAGGCGCTCGAAGGTCTCGCGCGCCACGTCCAGCGCCGCGCCAATCACCTCAGGCTGGCTGCAGTTGAACAACAGCGTACTGACACCCAGCCCGGCAATCGCTTCGGCCGCGTCGGCGACCGTTTGTCCGGAACGCAGCCGCGGCACGTCGATGTCACCTTCGTCCTGCAGCGTGAACGAAACCCAGAACGGCCTGCCGTCCTGTGGCAATTGCGCGCCGATGGCCCGCACTTCCTCGATCGAGCTCTGGGTTTCTGCCAGCCACAGGTCCACGTAGGGCGACAGGCCGGCCAGCAGGGGGGTCAGCACTTCGGCGACGCGCTCGGGCTGATACAGGTCCGGGCGATAAGAGCCGAACAACGGCGGCAGCGAACCGGCAACGCGTACCGGCGCGGCAGCCGCATCGGCTGCAGCACGGGCCAATTGCCCCGCCGTTGCAGCCAATGTGCGCCCTTCCTCGGCGAACCGCTCTTCACCAATATGGAAGGGCACTACCGCATAGCTGTTGCTGGTGATGACCTGAGCCCCGGCCTCGATATACGCCGCATGTACCGCTAGCACCGCTTCAGGTGCTTCGCTCAAGGCCAGCGCTGACCACTCGGGCTGCCGAAACGGCGCACCACGACGCTGCAGCTCTCGCCCCATACCGCCATCCAGAATTACCAGCGATCGTTCGCCCATATGACTATCACTTATATGTTTATGAATAAAATTCATTAGTGTGTAACTTGTTATAACTATTAAATACCCAGCACCGATTGTCCAACAACTTTTTCAGGTACTTCCATGCGCTTGCTTACCTTGCTCGGCACCGGCCTCATCGCCCTGTGTGCCACCACTCAAGCCTTCGCAGGCGCCACATTGGACCGAGTGGAATCGCGCAAGGAAATGGTCAACGTGCTGATGGAAAGCTATCCGCCGTTCTCGTTCCTGAACGCGCAGAACCAGCTCGATGGTTTTGACGTGGATGTAGCCAAGGCCGTCGCCGAAAAACTGGGCGTCAAGCTGCGCCTGGAAACGCCGTCCTGGGATGTGATTGCCGCGGGCCGCTGGAGTGGCCGCTACGACCTTTGTGTGTGCTCCATGACGCCAAGCAAGGCACGCGCCGAGGTGTTTGATTTCCCGGTCGAGTACTACGCCTCGCCCGCCGTGATTGTGGTCAACGCCAAGGATGATCGCATTCATTCAGCCAAGGACCTGGATGGCCGTAAGGTCGGCTTGACCAGCGCATCCAGCTACGAGAGCTACCTGAACAAGAACCTGGTCATCGAAGGTAACGAAGACAAAAAAATCAATTACCCCTTCGAAATGGTGCAAATCGCACCCTACGACACCGACAACGTCGCCTTCCAAGACCTGGGCCTGGGTGCCGGCGTGCGCCTGGACGCGATCCTGACCAACCTGGTCACTGCCCAGCCCCGCCTCGACCAGGACAAACGCTTCAAACTGGCCGGCGCGCCGCTTTATGAAGAGCCCAACTCGGTGGCTATCGAAAAAGGCGACCCGGAATGGGATGCCAAGCTGCGCCAAGTCTTCGCCGAGCTCAAGGCCGACGGTACCTTGGCCAAGTTGTCCCAGAAATGGATCGGCGCCGATATCAGTAAATGAGTGCTCATCAACCTGCCCCTCGCCCGACTGCGAAAGCCTCGGGCGCTGGACTGTTCGGATTCCGCACACGCCTATACCTGACCTGGGTTGGGCTGTTTGTGCTGTTTGCCGCGTTTTTCCTGAGCTTTGACCTCAAGTTTTCGATCATTGTCGAGAAATTCCCGTATCTGGCGGGGTTCAAGCTGGGGCCGAACGGCTTCCTGCAGGGCGCGGCGCTGACCCTGTTCCTGTGCGTGTGCTCCATCGTCGTTTCCGTGGCACTGGGCTTCGCTGCAGCGCTGGCACGCCTGTCGAGCAGCGCAGTGCTGCTGGGCATCGCCAGCTTCTACACGTCGTTTTTCCGTGGCACACCGCTGCTGATCCAGATCCTGCTGATCTACCTGGGCTTGCCGCAGCTCGGTGTGGTGCCTGGGGCCATCAGTGCCGGCATCATCGCCCTGTCGCTGAACTATGGCGCCTACCTCAGCGAGATCTTCCGAGCCGGCATTCTTGGCGTAGCCCCCGGGCAGCGCCAGGCGGCGATGGCGCTAGGCCTCGGCCCTGCACAGATCTTCTGGCACATCACCCTGCCCCAGGCCATGCGCACCATCATCCCGCCAAGCGCCAACCAGTTCATTTCGATGCTCAAGGACTCGTCGCTGATTTCGGTGATGGGCGTATGGGAAGTGATGTTCCTGGCCCAGTCCTATGGCCGTTCCAGCTACCGCTACCTGGAGATGCTGACGACCGCAGCGGTGATCTACTGGGTGCTGTCGATTTTGCTTGAACTGGTGCAGGCCAAGCTGGAGCGGCATTTTGGCAAGGGCTATCAGCACTGAAAGCCGGCATCGTACAGATATGCATTAAATTGCATATCTTCGCCATGCATCGCTAAAAATATGCAATTTAATGCATAAAAAAGGGGAGCATCCGCTCCCCAGAGGTAAACCGCTTTTCAGATAAAGGTTTCTATCAACCTTCGATCTCGATCAGGATCTCGCCCGGGGTCACGCGGTCGCCCTTGGCCACGTGGATGGCCACGACTTTGCCGGCGATCGCAGCCTGTACTTCGGTCTCCATCTTCATGGCTTCGGTGATCAGCACGGCCTGGCCGGCCTTGACCATGTCGCCTTCCTTGACCAGTACATCGACGATGTTCCCAGGCATGGTGGTGCTGACATGGCCGGGGTCGGTGGCCTGCTTGCGCTTGCTGCCGCCGCCGCCGACGAACTCGTTGAGCGGCTCGAACACCACTTCTTCTGGCATGCCGTCGATCGACAGGTAGAAGTGACGCTTGCCCTCTGCCTTGACGCCCACACCGGTGATGTCCACACGGTAGGTTTCGCCGTGCACGTCGATAACGAACTCGGTCGGCACGCCCTCGCCGCCAGGTGCGGCAATGGCGCCAGCTTCCGGGATCGGCAACAGGGCTTCGGGGGTCAGGGTGCCGGCTTCACGCTCTTCGAGGAACTTACGGCCGATGTCCGGGAACATGGCGAAGGTCAGCACGTCTTCTTCGCAGCGAGCCAGGGCGCCGATGTCGTTACGCAGCTTGGTCATTTCTGGCTTGAGCAGGTCGGCCGGGCGCACGTCGATCACTTCTTCGCTGCCAATGGCCTGGCGGCGCAGTTGCTCGTTGACCACGCCCGGCGCCTTGCCGTAACCGCCTTGCAGGTACAGCTTCACCTCGTTGGTGATGGTCTTGTAGCGCTCGCCGGCCAGCACGTTGAAGAACGCCTGGGTACCGACGATCTGCGAAGTCGGGGTCACCAGCGGTGGGAAGCCGAGGTCTTCACGCACCCGCGGGATTTCCGCCAGCACTTCGTTCATGCGGTTGAGGGCGCCCTGCTCCTTGAGCTGGTTGGCCAGGTTGGAAATCATGCCGCCCGGCACCTGGTTGACCTGCACGCGGGTGTCCACCGCGGTGAACTCGCTTTCGAACTGGTGGTACTTCTTGCGCACGGCGTAGAAGTACAGGCCGATTTCCTGCAGCAGCTCCAGGTCCAGGCCGGTGTCGAACTCGCTGCCCTTGAGCGCAGCGACCATCGACTCCGTGCCCGGGTGGCTGGTACCCCAGGCGAAGCTGGAGATCGCGGTGTCGATGTGGTCGGCACCGTTTTCCACAGCCTTGAGCTGGCACATGGCAGCCAGGCCAGCGGTGTCATGGGAGTGGATGAACACCGGCAGCGACTGCTCGGCCTTCAGTGCCTTGACCAGCTCGCCCGTGGCAAACGGGGTCAGCAGGCCGGCCATGTCCTTGATCGCCACCGAGTCGCAACCCATGGCTTCCATCTGCTTGGCCTGGTTCACGAAGGCTTCGATGGTGTGCACCGGGCTGGTGGTGTAGGCGATGGTGCCCTGGGCGTGCTTGCCGGCGGCCTTGACCGCTTCGATGGCCACGCGCAGGTTACGCACATCGTTCATGGCGTCGAAGATGCGGAACACATCGATGCCGTTGACGGCAGCCTTGGCGACAAAGGCTTTGACCACGTCATCGCTGTAGTGGCGGTAGCCCAGCAGGTTCTGGCCGCGCAGCAGCATTTGCAGGCGGGTGTTGGGCAGCGCGGCGCGCAGCTTACGCAGGCGCTCCCACGGGTCTTCCTTGAGGAAGCGCACACAGGCGTCGAAGGTGGCACCGCCCCAGACTTCCAGCGACCAGTAGCCGACTTTGTCGAGCTTTTCGCAGATCGGCAGCATGTCTTCGGTACGCATGCGGGTGGCCAGCAGGGACTGGTGGGCGTCGCGCAGGATCGTGTCGGTTACGTGGATTTTCTTGGACATTATTAGGTTCCTCACAGGCCTGCGTGGGCGGCGATGGCGGCGGCGATGGCCAGGGCCAGCTCTTCGGGTTTGCGCTTGATCGAGTAGTTGGTCAGTTCAGGGTGGCTTTCGACGAAGCTGGTGTTGAACTGGCCGCTACGGAATTCCGGGTTGCGCAGGATTTCCTGGTAATACGCCGCAGTGGTTTTCACCCCTTGCACGCGCATGTCGTCCAGGGCCCGCAGGCCGCGGTCCATGGCTTCCTCCCAGGTCAATGCCCAGACCACCAGTTTCAGGCACATGGAGTCGTAGAACGGCGGAATGGTGTAGCCGGTGTAGATGGCCGTGTCGGTGCGCACGCCTGGGCCGCCGGGTGCGTAGTAACGGGTGATCTTGCCAAAGCTGGGCAGGAAGTTGTTTTTCGGGTCTTCGGCGTTGATCCGGAACTGCAGCGCGTAGCCGCGGTGCTGGATGTCTTCCTGCTTGACCGACAGCGGCAGGCCAGACGCGATGCGGATCTGCTCACGCACGATGTCGATGCCGGTGATTTCCTCGGTGATGGTGTGCTCCACCTGCACCCGGGTGTTCATTTCCATGAAGTACACCTCGCCATCGGCGAGCAAGAACTCCACGGTACCGGCGTTTTCGTAATTCACAGCCTTGGCTGCACGCACCGCCAGGTCGCCGATGTAGGCGCGCTGCTCGGGGGTGAGCTGCGGGCTTGGGGCGATCTCGATGAGCTTCTGGTTGCGGCGCTGGATCGAGCAGTCGCGCTCGAACAGGTGCACCACGTTGCCAAAGCTGTCACCGAGGATCTGCGCCTCGATGTGCTTGGGGTTGACGATGCACTTTTCCAGGAACACTTCCGCCGAACCGAAGGCCTTGGTGGCCTCGGAAATCACCCGGGGGAAGTTCTGCTCCAGCTCTTCACGGCTGTTGCAACGGCGAATACCGCGGCCGCCACCGCCGGAGGTGGCCTTGAGCATCACCGGGTAACCGATGCGGTCACCTTCGCTCAGGGCTTCATGGATATCGGCAACGTTACCTTCGGTGCCCGGTGTGACCGGGACGCCGGCCTTGATCATGGTGCGGCGCGCTTCGGTCTTGTCGCCCATGCGGCGAATGACGTCGGCAGCCGGGCCGATGAACTTGATCCCGCGCTCGGCGCAGATCTCTGCCAGTTCAGCGTTTTCCGACAGGAAACCGTAACCCGGGTGCAGGGCATCACAACCGGTTTCGACAGCGAGGTTCACCAGCTTGCGCGGGTTCAGGTACCCGGCCAGCGGCTCGGCACCGATGCTGTGGGCCTCGTCAGCGCGCTTCACGTGCAGCGCATGACGGTCGGCGTCGGAATAGATCGCTACCGAGCGAATGCCCATCTCGGCGCAGGCACGCACGATCCGAACTGCGATTTCACCTCGGTTGGCGATCAGGATTTTTTTTATCACTGGAGTCTTCCCAAAGCCGTAGGAACAGTCGAGCCGGTTCTACCGGTCGGCGCGTGACCAGACGTTGCTGGCCAGTCGCACATTCACCCTAGCGCTGTAGGTCGATAAACAAAAATCAATATTTGTTAGGGGCAGTATTAGCAAAAGCTTATAGTGCCGTAACAAGGTTTTGCCGGAGCCTGGATAAAAATGCGTAAGTCCCTGATGCGTATGACTTTACGTCAGTTACAGATCTTCAACGAAGTGTGCGATCTGCGCTCGTACAGCCGCGCGGCCGAGGAGATGGCGCTCACGCAACCCGCCGTTAGTCTACAGATCCGGCAACTTGAAGAACTGATCGGCCAGCCGCTGTTCGAGTACGTCGGCAAGAAGCTCTACCTGACCGAAGCAGCCGAAGCGCTGCAGCGCGCCAGCCGCGACATCTTCGGCCGGCTAGAGAGCCTCGACATGCAACTGTCGGACATGCAGGGCTCACTGCAAGGGCAGCTGAAGCTGGCGATCGAGTCCAGTGCCAAGTACTTCGTGCCACACCTGTTCGCCGCCTTCAAGCAACGACACCCGGAGGTCAACCTGACGCTCACGGTGGTCAACCGCGCCCAGGCGATCCGGCGCCTTTCGGACAACCGTGACGACCTGATCATCATGTCCATGGTGCCGCAGGACATGGGCCTGGAATTCCTGCCGTTCCTGAACAACCCGATCGTCGCCGTGGCCCCGCCGGACCATCCGCTGTGCAAGCTCGAGCACCTGCGCCTGCAAGACCTTGAGCCTCATACCCTGCTGGTCCGCGAACAAGGCTCGGGCACCCGCAAGGCGTGCGAGGAGTACTTCAAGGACAAGCGCGTGCACTTCACCCAGACCCTCGAAGTGGCCTCGGCCGATGCCCAGCGCGAGTGTGTGATTGCAGGCTTGGGCATCGCCCTGCTGACCCGCCATGCGTTGAACATGGAGCTGGCCACGGGAGTGCTGAAAGAATTGCCGGTGGAGGAACTGCCGCTGTACCGAAGCTGGTGCGTGGTACAGGCCAAGGCCAAGCGGCAGTCACCGGTGGCCCTGGCATTTTTAGCGTTCATCCGCAGCGAACGCGTGCTTATCAGCGCAATTGTGGAGCGTTTTTCGGGGAAGTCGCTGCCGACGCCTGCCACACCGTGAGCGCTTGTAGCTCAGGGTAGTCGGCCAAGTCACGGAGCAATTGACGCTGGTCGCAGTAGCTTTCGATCGCGCGGCGATACTCCATGCGGCGCTGATCCTTTTCCTGCTGCTTGCGAGCCTTGGCGTTGGGTTGGTACGTACCGTCGAAGTCACGAGCCATTGCCTGTCTCCCAGTTAGGATGCGGGAGTTTCAGACTGGCGCTGGCGGTTTACGGTTTTGCGGTGGGGAGGTTACAAAACCATGAATTTTCACTGGCTTCATCGCCCGGCCTTGCGCCCGCTGTAGGAGCAGCCTTGTGCTGCGAAGAGGCCAGTGATAGCAGCGAAGATTCATGGCGTTTTCACCGGCCTCTTCGCAGCGCAAGGCTGCTTCTACAAAGGGCCGTGCAGGTAATCGCGAGGGTCAGTCGTCGGTGGCCTTGATCGACTTGGGCGACAACCGCAGGCTGCGCAAACTGCGCTTCACGCTCTTGAGGTGGTTGACCAGGCTCGGCCCACGCGCCATGGCAACGCCCATGGCCAGCACATCGATCACCACCAGGTGCGCGATACGGGAGGTCAGCGGGGTATAGATCTCGGTGTCTTCATGCACGTCGATCGCCAGGTTGACGGTGGACAGCTCCGCCAACGGGGTTGCGCTCGGGCACAGGGTGATCAGGTTGGCACCACTTTCACGCACCAGGTTGGCGGTGATCAGCAGGTCTTTGGAACGGCCCGACTGGGAAATGCACACCGCTACATCGCCTGGCTTCAAGGTGACCGCCGACATGGCCTGCATGTGCGGGTCGGAATAGGCGGCGGCACTGAGCAGCAGGCGGAAGAATTTGTGCTGGGCATCGGCAGCCACCGCGCCGGACGCGCCAAAACCGTAGAACTCCACACGCTGCGCCTGCGCCATCGCACTCACGGCCTGCTGCAGCGCCTGCGGGTCGAGGTGCTCGCGCACTTCCATCAGCGTGTGCAAGGTAGTGTCGAAGATCTTCAGGCTGTAATCGGCGACCGAATCATCTTCATGGATCGCGAACTGGCCGAAACTGGCCCCGGCGGCCAGGCTCTGCGCCAGCTTCAACTTGAGGTCCTGGAAACCTGAACAGCCAATCGCCCGGCAGAAACGCACGATGGTCGGTTCACTGATACCCACGTTGTGCGCCAGGTCGGCCATCGAGCTGTGCATGACGGCAGCCGGGTCTAGCAGCACGTGGTCGGCCACTTTCAGTTCCGATTTGCGCAGCAGGTGGCGCGATTGGGCGATATGTTGCAACAGATTCACGGGCTGGACTCGGTTATGATCGGCTGGCCGGGATGTAGCTTTCTTGTAGTTATACTACATGGGCGCCAACCCGCCCAGTTAAACGAACGTGGAGAGTGGTGGTTTGACTATTCCTTGCGACATTCTGGTCTTCGGTGGCACCGGCGATCTGGCCCTGCACAAACTGCTTCCAGCGCTCTATCACCTGTTTCGCGAGGCTCGCCTGAACAACGCCGTGCGGATCATCGCCCTGGCGCGGCGCAACCTGCCACGTAACGACTACCTGAAGCTCGCCGAGCGCCACTGCCGGGCGCAAATTGCCCGTAATGACTTCGACGAGGAGGTCTGGCAGCGGTTCTCCGCCCGGCTCGACTACTTCGCCATGGACGCCGCGCAAAGCGCCGACTTCGGCCGCCTGGCACGCTACCTCGGCGAGCCCGGCGGGCTGACGCGGATCTTCTACCTGGCCACCGCCCCCAACCTGTTCGTGCCCATCGCCAACCACCTGCGCATCGCCGGCCTGGCCGACCCCGAGGCCCGTATCGTGCTGGAAAAACCGATCGGCCATTCACGGGCGTCCGCCACGGCCATCAATGAAGCGATTGGCGCGGTGTTCGAGGAAGCCCAGGTGTTTCGTATCGACCACTACCTGGGCAAGGAGACCGTGCAGAACCTGATGGCCCTGCGCTTTGCCAACGCCCTGCTGGAGCCGGTCTGGCGCAACAGCCAGGTCGACCATGTGCAGATCAGCGTCTGCGAAACCCTGGGTGTAGAGAACCGCGGCGGCTACTACGACCGCGCCGGCGCGACCCGCGACATGCTGCAGAACCACCTGCTGCAGTTGCTGTGCCTGGTAGCCATGGAGCCGCCGGCGCAGTTCGAGGCCGAGGCGGTGCGGGACGAGAAAGTGAAGATTCTACGTGCCCTGAAGCCGATCACCGGCCAGGACGTACAGGACACCACCGTACGTGGCCAATATGGCGCCGGGCGCATCGGCGGGCAGGAAGTGCCGGCGTACTACTTCGAAAAAGACGTGGACAACGACAGCGACACCGAGACCTTCGTTGCCGTGCAGGCCCACATCGACAACTGGCGCTGGGCCGGCGTGCCCTTTTACCTGCGCACCGGCAAACGCATGGCGCGGCGCTCGTCGCAGATCGTCATCCAGTTCAAGCCAGTGCCCCACGAGCTGTTCAACGGCGGCCAGGTCAACCAGCTACTGATCCAGTTGCAGCCTGAAGAACGTATCAGCTTGCGCATGATGACCAAGAGCCCGGGCAAGGGCATGCGCCTGGAGCCGGTCGACCTTGACCTGAACCTGGCTCAGGTATTTGGCCAGACGCGCCGCTGGGACGCCTATGAACGCCTGTTGCTGGACATTTTGGAGGGTGATTCGACGCTGTTCATGCGCCGCGATGAGGTCGAAGCGGCCTGGGCCTGGATCGACCCGATCATCAAGGGTTGGGAGGAGCACTTCCAGGCACCACGCCCCTACGCGGCTGGCAGTAACGGGCCTGAGCAGGCCAACAGCCTGCTGGCGCACCAGGGCAGGCATTGGCACAGCTGAACTGTTTCTGGCTGCGATGCTGTTCGTGGGTGCATGACCCTGTGCTCACGCGGCACTTCGTCGCGCGACTTCGGAGAACAGAAACATGACCCTCGACACCAATGGCTGGGTTGCCCAAATGGACAACATGCCTGGCGCTACCGCATTTCGCGTATCCGGCAGCGTCATGGTTGGCCACCCCGGTATCCACCCGACCCTGAGCCTGCGCAAGATGCAAGACAAGTCCTTCGCGCTGGCACTTGAACTGACGCTCGAAACCGACAAAGGCATTTATCCACAGGTGGTCACGCAAAAGCCGGTGAGCTTCAACCTGCCAGGCGACCACAGCAACATCCCCAAGGTAGACATCTTTCACGATGGCATCCTGATCACCAGCATCACCGAGATCATGGTGACCTACTGAGCACCCGGCCTGCCTTTAAGGCAGGCCCTTGCTCGGGCACTCGGATGAACGGTGGGCCTGCAGGGTGAACATTTATACAGTAGACGTTTGCCCCATCCCTTGCCTCGCCCTAGAATGGCCCGATGCGCACAGATGACCTCTCCCTCCTGCTGAACTCCCTCAATGACGCCCAACGCCAGGCCGTAGCCGCCTCGCTCGGGCGTCAACTGGTGCTTGCCGGCGCCGGTTCCGGTAAAACCCGCGTGCTGGTGCACCGCATCGCCTGGCTGATCCAGGTCGAGCAGGCCTCGCCGCACTCGATCTTGTCGGTGACCTTCACCAACAAGGCCGCGGCAGAAATGCGCCAGCGGATCGAGCAGTTGCTGGGGATAAACCCGGCGGGCATGTGGGTGGGCACGTTCCACGGCCTGGCCCATCGCCTGCTGCGCGCGCACTGGCAGGAAGCCCGGCTGGTGCAGAACTTCCAGATTCTCGACAGCGATGACCAGCAGCGCCTGGTCAAGCGGGTGATGCGCGAGCTCGGCCTCGATGAGCAGAAGTGGCCGGCACGCCAGGCGCAGTGGTTCATCAACGGGCAGAAAGACGAAGGCCTGCGCCCCCAGCATATCCAGGCCGGCGGTGACCTGTTCCTGTCGACCATGCGCGACGTCTATACCGCCTACGAACAGGCCTGCGAGCGCGCCGGGGTCATCGATTTCTCTGAGCTGCTGCTGCGTGCCCTGGACCTGTGGCGCGATCACCCTGGCCTGCTGGAGCATTACCAGCGGCGCTTCCGCCATGTGCTGGTGGACGAGTTCCAGGACACCAACGCCGTGCAGTACGCCTGGTTGCGCCTGCTCGCGCGCGGTGGCGACAGCCTGATGGCGGTGGGTGACGACGACCAGTCAATCTACGGCTGGCGCGGCGCCAAGATCGAAAACATCCACCAATACACGGCCGACTTCCCCGACGCCGAGATGATCCGCCTGGAGCAGAACTACCGCTCGACCGGCGGCATCCTCAAGGCAGCCAACGCCTTGATCGCCAACAACAGCGGGCGCCTGGGCAAAGAGCTGTGGACCGACATGGGCGAAGGCGAACCGCTGACCCTGTACGCGGCCTACAACGAACACGATGAAGCGCGCTACGTGGTGGAAACCATCGAGAGCCTGATCAAACAAGGCAATACGCGCAACGAAATCGCCATTCTGTACCGCTCCAACGCCCAGTCGCGGGTGCTGGAAGAAGCCCTGCTGCGCGAACGCATTCCGTACCGCATCTACGGCGGCCAGCGCTTCTTCGAACGTGCCGAAATCAAGAACGCCATGGCCTACCTGCGGCTGCTCGAAGGCCGTGGCAACGATGCAGCGCTGGAGCGGGTCATCAACGTGCCACCGCGCGGTATCGGCGAAAAAACCGTCGAAGCCATCCGCGACCACGCCCGCCACAGCCAGCTATCGATGTGGGAGGCGATGTGCCAATTGATCGCCGCCAAAGCCCTCAAGGGCCGCGCCGCCAGCGCCCTGGGTGCGTTCATCGAGTTGATCGAGGGCTTGGCCGCCAAGGTTGTGGACATGCCACTGCATACCATGACCCAGGTCACCATCGAACAGTCCGGCCTGATCCTCTATCACCAGGAAGAAAAGGGTGAAAAGGGCCAGGCACGGGTAGAAAACCTTGAGGAACTGGTCAGCGCTGCGCGCAACTTCGAGTCCAGCGACGAAGACGCCGACCTCTCGCCGCTCTCCGCCTTCCTTGGCCACGCATCGCTCGAAGCAGGCGATACCCAGGCCGACGAGCATGAAGACAGCATTCAGCTGATGACCTTGCACAGCGCCAAAGGCCTGGAATTCCCCTACGTGTTCCTGGTGGGCATGGAAGAAGGCCTGTTCCCGCACAAGATGAGCCTGGAAGAGCCTGGCCGCCTTGAAGAGGAACGCCGCCTGGCCTACGTGGGCATTACCCGCGCCATGCGCCAGCTGGTCATGACCTACGCCGAGACACGTCGCCTGTATGGCAGCGAGACCTACAACAAGGTGTCGCGTTTCGTACGCGAAATTCCGGCAGGCCTGGTCCAGGAAGTGCGCCTGTCCAACAGCGTCAGCCGCCCATTCGGCGGGGCGAAGGCCACCACCAGCAACCTGTTCGCCAATGCCAATATTCCGCAGACCGCGTTCAATCTCGGCCAGCGGGTGCAGCATGCGGTGTTCGGCGAAGGGGTGATCCTCAACTTCGAAGGTTCTGGCGCCCAGGCACGTGTGCAGGTGAATTTTGCCGAAGGCAGCAAGTGGCTGATGCTGGGGTACGCCAAGCTCGAGGCGGTGTAGGCACCGCCTTGTAACATTCAGGCAAAAGCTCGAAACATTATGTCGCTGGTCATGTGCCCGGGAACCTGTGCACCATGACGCGCGTGCAATCCACAACAGGGGATATCCCACTTATGCAACGTTTTCTTAGCATCGCTCTGGCGCTCTGCGTCGGCTTGACGCTGAGCCTGGACGCCAACGCCAAGCGGTTCGGCGGCGGCAAGAGCTCGGGCTCCGCGCCTATTCACCAGACCCGTCAGGCCACGCCAACCACGCCTGCCGCCGCGCCGACTGCGCCAGGCCGTGCACCGGCTGCCGCCAGCGGTGCTTCGCGCTGGCTGGGCCCACTGGCCGGCCTCGCCGCCGGTGGCCTGCTGGCCTCCATGTTCATGGGTGACGGCTTCCAGGGCATGCAGATCATGGACTTCCTGATCATGGGCCTGATTGCGTTCCTGGTGTTCCGCTTCATTGCCGCGCGTCGCCGCCAGCAGCAGCCGCAAATGGCCGCACCGGGCCACGCGCCGTTCCAGCGTGAAGCCCACGCACAGCCTGCCCAGCCGTCGGTCTTCGGTGGTTCGGCCGCACCTGCCGCTGCAGCCGCTCCGGTGATCAACGCACCGGCCTGGTTCAACGAGCAGAGCTTCCTGGCTGCCGCGCAAAGCCACTTCCAGTCTCTGCAGCAGCACTGGGATGCCAACGAGATGGACAAGATCGCCGAGTTCGTCACGCCGCAGATGCTCGAGTTCCTCAAGCGCGAACGTGCCGAGTTGGGTGATGGCTTCCAGGCCACCTACATCGACAACCTCGAAGTGCAGTTGGACGGTGTAGACGACCGCGCCGACCGTACCGACGCCACCCTGACCTTCCGTGGCGTGTCGAAGACCTCGCGCTTCGACCAGGGCGAAGTGTTCAGCGAAAGCTGGCACATGGTTCGCGCCCAGGGCGAGAACCAGCCTTGGCTGGTCGCCGGTATCCGTCAAAACGGCTAACCGACTGGCGCACTACAAAAACCCCGGGCCTTGTCCCGGGGTTTTTGCTTTTGCCACACTGGGCTACTAGGGTATAACGCGCAGCGTTGTCATCAGGTAAGAGGAAGTGAACCGTGGAAGAAGTGATTGAACAACTCCGTGAAGCCAATGAACCGGTACCGGTACCCTTGGAGCTTCCCGATGAAGATCAGCTGGTAGAAATCGAAGAGCAGCTGTTCATCAACATTCCCTTCGTGTTCAAGGAGTTCCTGCTGACCGTCAGTGATGTGGTCTACGGCTCGCTGGAACCCGTGACCGTCACCGATCCGCAGTCGCATACCTACCTGCCGGATGTTGCATCCAATGCCTGGGATGCCGGCGTGCCGCGCGAGCTGATCCCGATCTGCCAGGACGGTGATAACTATTACTGCGTGGAAGAAGACGGCACTGTCGTGCTGTGGAACGCCGAAGAAGAAATCGTCCTTGAAGACAGCTGGGAATCGGTCTGGCACTGGGCGCGGGACGTCTGGCTGGAAAGCTGATTATTCCTACAAGAGCATCAGAAATATCGCCAGGAAAAATAATGGCTCAAAGCCATTAATGCGATTAAAATCGCCAGGCTTTCTGCGCCTGGCGACATCGCTACCGCTCCATCCCCTCGGACGACGGTGAAATCTTGCGCAGGGAGCATTACCTCCTCAGTGCGAATTCTCGCGGCTGTTCTCCAGCGTCTCCAGCAAGGCAATCTGCATGCGCGTGTGCACGCGGATAAACCAACGCCACAGCAAAGCCACCACCACTGCCGCCACCACCGCAATGACCAATAGCAGTTCACTGGTGGGCAGGATGCTGGCCGACAGCGCCGACAACAGCAGGAAGATCACCAGCAGCGACAGCAGCGGGATTACCTCGGCAATCACACGCCGCACACGCTGGGTGTGACGCCCCGCCATTTCAGGCTTAACGCCCATTTCCGCCAGCAGCATCGACAGCGCCTTGAGCTTGCGATACGCCGCAATCAGGAACGGCAACGACAGCAGCAATGCCGCCCCCCAGATCACCGCCTTTTGCTGGCTGACATCGGTGAACCACTCACTGAGCCAGTTGCCAATGCGCCCAGCGAAGTAACCACCGCTGAAGAAGATGGCAATCACCAGCGCCAGGTTCACGCCAACCTGCAACAGGATGCGGCGGATCATGGCCGCCAGCATGGCACCCTCACCTTGCGGCTGAATGTTGCGCAACCATTCGCCATACAGCGACAGCACACGCGCCAGACGGCTCGGCACCACCTTACCCAGCTTCAATGACAGGGGGTCGGCCGCACGGATCAGGTAAGGCGTCAGCAGTGTGGTAATGGCCGAAACAGCAACCGCCACCGGATAAAGGAAATCGCTGGTGACCTGCAGGGTCATGCCCAGCGCGGCGATGATGAACGAAAACTCGCCGATCTGCGAAAGCCCCATGCCGACACGCAATGAAGTGCGGCCATCATTGCCCGCGATAAACGCCCCCATGCCACAGGACAACATCTTGCCCAGCACCACCGCCAAGGTAATGACCACGATCGGCCAGGCGTAGTCGATCAGTACCTGAGGGTCGATCATCAAGCCGATGGCGACAAAGAAAATGGCGCTGAACAGGTCACGTACCGGCTCGATCAGTTGCTCGATTTTAAGCAGCTGGCGCGACTCGGCCATGATCGCGCCAATCAGGAAGGCGCCCAAGACCATGCTGTATTCCAGCTTCACCACCAGCAGGCAGAACCCGAAACACAGGCCCAACACGGTAATCAGCAACATCTCGTTGCTTTCGAATTTCGCCACATAGGCCAACAGCCGTGGCACCAGCAAGATGCCGATGACCAGCGCGACAATCATGAACAGCGACAACTTGCCGACCGTGGAAAACACCTCGCCAGAGCTGACCGTGCCGCTGACGGCGATGCCCGAGAGCAAGGCGATGATGCCGATACCGAGGATATCCTCGACGATCAGCACGCCGAATATCAGTTGAGCGAAGCGCTCGTTCTTCATCTTCAGGTCGTTGAGCGCTTTGACGATGATGGTGGTCGAGGAGATCGCCAGGATAGCGCCGAGGAACAACGAATCCATGGTATTCCAATCGAACCAGCGACCGATCTCGAACCCGATCCAGATCATCAGCACGATTTCCAGGAACGCCGCGATGAACGCTGTGGCGCCGACCTTGAACAGCTTGCGCAGGCTGAACTCGAGCCCCAAGCAGAACATCAGGAAGATCACCCCGAGTTCGGCGAGGGTCTTGATGGTGTCTTCATCGTGTATCAGGCCAAACGGCGGTGTGTGTGGGCCGATGATGAAGCCGGCGACGATATAGCCCAACACGACGGGTTGCTTGAGGCGGTGGAAGAGAATCGTGACCACCCCGGCAACCAGCATGATCACTGCCAGGTCCTGGATGAAGCTGATGGCATGCATGGCGCGATACTCCTTTTATCGAATGCCCGGGCAGACCGCTCCTCTGCCAAGGCAAACCGAGCGAGCAGCAAGTACATACTGTATTGAATGCAGGAAAGCCCATGTTGCATGGGCGTACTCAGGTTAACATCGCACCCCGCCGCATAACGCCGGTGCAATATGTAGAAACAGATCGGCAGGTTAACCGCCGCCGATGGCGTGATCAGCGTGACCATGGCGCATCAGCCAACGTCCCGTACCAGGCAGGCAAACTCAAAGAGGGGAAACAGAACGTGTCAGCAGATACCCGCCCCGATTCAGCGCAACCTCACCGTGAGCACACTATGGAACCTGGAAACGCCCAGCTGAGCATGACCGTCCTGATGACCCCGGACATGGCCAACTTCTCCGGCAACGTGCATGGCGGCACCTTGCTCAAGTACCTGGACGAAGTCGCCTATGCCTGTGCAAGCCGCTACGCTGGCAGCTACGTGGTGACCCTGTCGGTCGACCAGGTGATCTTCCGTGAACCCGTGCACGTGGGTGAACTGGTGACGTTCCTCGCATCGGTCAACTACACCGGCAACACCTCGATGGAGGTGGGCATCAAGGTGGTGACCGAAAACATCCGGGAACGCTCGGTGCGCCATTCCAACAGCTGCTTTTTCACCATGGTGGCGGTCGATGACAACCGCCGCCCGGTAGCGGTGCCGCCGCGCCAACCGCACAGCAGCGAGGAGAAGCGCCGGTTCCTGCAGGGCCAGCAACGCCGGCAAATCCGCCAGGAGCTGGAAAAGCGTTACCAGGACCTCAAGACCGACGCCGTTTAAAGCGCCAGGCGCTGCGCTTCGAAGCGCACGCGCGGGTGGGCGATACGATCCTGGGCCCGCACCAGCTGCAGTTCGTAGCTGGCACAGGCCTGGGTTTCGAGCAGCACTTCATGCACTGCCGAGGCCGTGAACTCGAATGCCTGCAGCCACGTGTCGCCAAGCAGCACACGGGCCAGGAACAGGCCAGACGTCAGGTCGCCCACGCCCACTGGCTGACGCGGAAAAGCCAGCAGCGGGCGGCGCAGGTGCCAGCTGTCTTCGGCGGTCACCAACAGCATCTCGAACTGGTCCTCGGCGCGCCCGGGATACCCCAGGTGCTTGACCACCACTACTTTCGGCCCACGCGCGAGCAGGCTGCGCGCCATCTGCACGCAATCTTCCAGCGACTGCGCACGGCGGCCACAAAAACTGTCCAGCTCCAGCTGATTAGGGCAAAGGATGTCGGCCCGGGCGGCCGCTTCTTCAAGCAGAAACTCGCTCACTTCCTGCGGCACGATGCAGCCTTTCTCGGGGTGGCCCATGACCGGGTCGCACAGGTACAGCGCTTTGGGGTTCACACCCTTGATGCGCTCGACCCCCGCCAGGATCGCCCGCCCCTGTTCGGCACTGCCCAGGTAGCCAGAAAGCACCGCATCGCAGTGGCCCAGCTCGCCGATGTTGGAAATGCCTTCCACCAACGCAGGAATTTGCGCTGGAGCAAGCACGTCGCCTGCCCACTGGCCATACTGAGTATGATTGGAAAACTGCACGGTATTGAGCGGCCAGACATTGACCCCAATACGCTGCATGGGAAACACCGCGGCGCTGTTGCCGGCGTGGCCGAACACCACATGTGACTGGATGGCGAGCAGGTGCGGGGTACGTTTCATGCGGGAGATTTCCAAAGCTGTTTCAAGGATTGTGCGCAGCGCAGTATGAACTCGATTGCCACCTGTACGACAGGCCAGGGACGCAGTTAAGCTGGTTCGACCTGTTTGGAGCATACGCAAATGTTGACCCTGGAGAATCTCTTCGTCCTGATGCTGGTCGCCACGGCAGGCGCTTGGTTGTGGCACAACCATGGGTTGCGCGAGAAAGCCTTGGAGCGGGTCAAGCAGCATTGCGCCAAGCTCGACCTCGAACTGCTCGACGATGCCGTTGCGCTCAAGCGCATCGCCTTTGTCCGTGACGCCAACGGCAAAAAGCGCCTGGCGCGCATCTATGCCTTCGAGTTCACCGTGACGGGTGAGCAGCGTCACCCCGGCACCGTCACCCAGTTCGGCGCCCACAGCGTGCAGATCGAACTAGCGCCCTACCCGTTCGAGATCAAGACGCCACCGCGCACTGACAATGTGATCGAGATGCAGCAGTGGCGCCAAGAGCACAACCGCTGGCGCTGATCAACGCATAAGGCATTCCTTCAAGCCGGCCTCCAGGGCCGGCTGCGGTTGAGCGTGATCAAAAATCAGCTCGATGCGCGTATCCCTGCGCCAGTCGCTCGGCTGCCACTGCGGCAGCACCCCGTCCAGCCCATTGAAAGACTGCCAGCCTTGCCCTGTGTGGATAACTCCCTTGGCACGGCGCCACGGCCAGGCGTGCAAAAACGCTAATAAGCGTTGTGGATAAAATTGCTGGCTGGGATGCCAGCGCCAGCCAATACTCCAACCTCCCTCCCCTTGCTGCGCACTGCAGATTGGCTCATTGGGCTTATTCCATAGGGTTGCAGGCGTATTCACCAGATTGTCGACAATCCTGTTATCCACATCTGACGCCGAAATACCCCCTGTGGATGAAATCGGAAGCCGCGAAATGGACAGCATCCCCTGGCTTGTCCAAAGAATATCTTTTTGTGGAAATTTCTTAGTTATCAACAACCTATGATATTCATCCACAGCTTCGGATTTGTTGAAAACCACTGTCTTGCAGGCCTCGAAAGCATGTAGTTGAGCCTCCGGAAGCGGCTCGTCGCGGAGCATTTTTTGAGCGTCCACAACCATGAGAAGTGGCTGGATTGTCAGCACTCCAACCCAAGGCGCTTGCTGAAGTTGAGCAAGCAACTGCAACGGATGGCCTAAACCAGAGGGCTCGATGAACAATCGATCAGGTCGGGCCTTGCGCAACAGCCGGCCCAAACCCACCTGGAACGGCATGCCATTGACGCAGCACAGGCAGCCCCCAGCGACCTCACCGATGGCGATGCCGTCCTCGTCGCGGCTTAGCAAGGCGGCATCGAGCCCCACCAGGCCGAACTCATTGATCAACACGGCCCAACGCTCACCGGCCGGGCGCTGGGCCAGCAAATGACGGATGAGCGTGGTCTTGCCGGCGCCCAGTGGGCCGGCAATCACGTGGGTAGGTATGTTTTGCAACATGGCATGGCTTAAGGCTGGAGGTTCGCCTCACTATGCGCCGTCACGCCAGCCAGTCAAGGCTGAGCAACAAGCGCCCCTGGCGCCCGGAGGGGGAGCGATGAACCAACCCAGCGCCCTCGTTGCCCTGCCACTTTTCGCCTTTGAGCAGGGCCACTTCGCCTGCCTGCAGGCACTGAATGTTATCCACAGATGGCACGGCGACGTGAAGTTCGCGGCGATCCACAGCGCCTTCTATCAGCCACTCGCTACCGGGGCCTGCATAGCTAGTAAGCAAGCGCACCGGCACGTGGTCCACATGGAAGCGCGGGCACATCGGCCCTTGCAGCACACGCAGGCGCAGGCCCACTCGGCGCGCACCGAGCAGGCAGGTATAGGCCGCCAGCAGCCAGCTGACATCGGCGACGAAGCTCTCATAGCCTTGCAAGTCGGCAGCTTCGCGCAACAGGCCGGTCAACGCCGGCATCTGCTGTTCGTCCACATCGATTACGCGCTGGTCAGCCAAGGGTTGGCCGAGGCTGATAACCAACTGTGCAAAATCTTCCAGCTGGGCCGGCAAGCGCCTACGCCATACCGCCAGGTTTACGCCGTCCTGCAGAACCTCGGTCAGCACCTGGGGCGAATCACCGAACACCTGAAAAATATCCACAGGCCTGAGGGCAGGGTTCATGCTGCCGCCTCTTCATGCCAAGGGCCGAATGGATCGGGCAGACGCAACCAACCCATCGGGCCCAATTCCATTTCTGCATCCGTCAACAGGCAGCTTTCAAGCTCTGTGGATAACTTTTTGAAGTCGATATTCTGCCCGATGAATACCAACTCCTGGCGGCAGTCACCCGCCTCCTCAGTCCAGTATTTCAGTATCGCCTCGGCGTTATCCACATCCTGCGGCCACTGTTCACGCGGTACGAATCGCCACCAGCGCCCGGCCATGCCATGGCGCATCATGCCCCCTGCCTGAGACCAGCTACCGGCCTCCTGATACTTGCTGGCCAGCCAGAAAAAACCCTTCGAACGCAGCAGTCTACCGTTGCTCCAGGGCTTGTGGATAAAGTCGAAAAAGCGTTGTGGATGAAGTGGGCGCCTCGCTTGCCAGGTGCTGGCGGCAATGCCGTACTCTTCGGTTTCCGGCACATGCTCGCCACGCAACTCCTGCAGCCAGCCGGGGGCTTGTGCGGCTTGGTCGAAGTCGAACAGGCCCGTGTCGAGGATGCGCGCCAGCGGTACTTCACCCATCACCATGGGCACAATCTGCGCCCTGGCGTTGAGGCTGCGCAAAATGGCCGTGAGCTCTTCACGTTCGTGCTGGCTCATCAAGTCGATCTTGCTCAACAGCAACACGTCGGCGAACTCCACCTGCTCGATCAGCAGGTCGCTGATCGAACGCTCATCGTCTTCACCCAAGGTCTCGCCACGGCTGGCCAGGCTGTCCGCTGCCTGGTAGTCGCGCATGAAGTTGAGGCCATCGACCACCGTGACCATGGTGTCCAGCCGGGCCATGTCGGACAGGCTGCGGCCCTGCTCATCGCGAAAGGTGAACGTCTCGGCCACCGGTAGCGGCTCGGATATACCCGTGGACTCGATCAGCAAATAATCGAAGCGCCCCTCTTCGGCTAACCGCGCCACTTCCTCGAGCAGGTCTTCGCGCAGCGTGCAGCAGATGCATCCGTTGCTCATCTCGACGAGTTTTTCTTCTGCGCGGTTCAGGCTGACGTTGCGTTGCACCTCGCTGGCATCGATGTTGATTTCACTCATGTCATTGACGATCACCGCGACGCGCAGGTTGTCGCGGTTACGCAGTACATGGTTGAGCAAGGTGCTCTTGCCGGCGCCAAGAAAGCCGGACAGCACGGTAACGGGGAGACGGTTGGGCATGGCGAAACCTCTTCAGGCAGACGCATTCGAAACGATGCATTGCATAATGTTATAAAGTAACAATACAATTTCGCCAAGCTGTTCTCGTCGGAAGAGTGATCGCCGGAGATGAAAATGAAGCCGTCACGCGCTGTGCTGATGCTGTTGCTGGCCGTGCCCACAACGCTGTTAGCCATGCCACAAAGCAACCCGTTGGCACTGTGTACCCGCAGCGCAACCTTGTTGGCCTGCCAGGATGGCAAGGGCAGTTACTACAGTGTGCGCACTGAAGGCAGCACGTTCTATCTGCGTGGCTATGAGCACGTGAGCCGCCGTTCGTGGGCGCAAACCAACAGCCGCTATGGTGGGTTGACCTTCTACACCGGCTTGGCCAGCGACGGCGAGGCTTGGGTGGGTTATAGCCGCCGTATCGGCTGGACTACGTTGAACCGGGTGTCCAGCTCCAGTGGGCAGCGCTTCAACCTGCACTGCAGCTTGATTGGCGGTTGCCGCTGATCTTTTCGTTTGGAATCACACATGACCCAACTCACGCTTCCCGACATCGCCGCACAAGCTCAACAGCACGCCTTGCCCCTCGACTGGGTAGGTATGTGCGGGATCGCCGTGCCTGTGCAATTCGAAGGTCGCATAGCCGCTGCCACTGTCGACGCGGGCGTGAGCCTGGTGGACGGCAGCTCACGTGGTATCCACATGTCGCGCCTGTACCTGGCATTGGAATCACTGGAGCATCAACCACTCACTCCCTTAGCGATTCGTCAGCTACTGGCAGATTTTCTGAGCAGCCATGAAGGTCTCTCTTCCGCTGCCTATCTGCGCCTGACCTTCGAGCACCTGCTAAAGCGGCCAGCTTTGATCAGCCCATTGGCAGGTTGGAAAAGCTATCCGATCACCCTCGATGCCCGCATCGAAAGTGAAGTGTTCCACGTGGAACTATTTGTTTCTGTGCCTTATTCATCGACGTGCCCGTGCTCGGCAGCACTCGCAAGGCAGCTGATTCAGCAGCAGTTTCAGGCGGACTTTGCAGAGGGGCGCTTGGATAAAGACAGCGTGTTGGAGTGGCTGGGCAGCAGCCAGGGCATCGTTGCGACGCCCCATAGCCAACGCAGTAGCGCAAAAATTCACGTGCGCCTGAAGCGTAATTTGCTAGCGCTGCCGATTACCGAGTTGATCGACCGTGTCGAGGCCAGTTTGGGAACAGCCGTGCAAACGGCGGTTAAGCGCGCGGACGAACAGGCGTTCGCGTTGGCCAACGGGCAGAACCTCATGTTCTGCGAAGACGCCGCACGACGACTGCATCAATCGTTGCGACAAATAGAATGGGCCACAGCTTTCAAGCTGCGCGTGGAACATGCAGAGAGCCTGCATGCTCACGACGCAGTCGCCACCAGCCAATGGCAATGGGACCTCACGTGCGCGGTTTGACCGCGCCACAATCATTGCCCAACCAGACGGCTCGGGTGTTCATGCTGCCTTGCTGCTGCACACCCGATGCGTTGAACGTACCGCTGACCTGGGTGGTGAATTCCTTGTCACTGAGGAAGGTAGCCTGCCCATTGCCTTGAGCCTTAGGACAGCTGAACTGGAACTTCCAAACATTACCGGTGCGGTCGGTAATCTTCTGCGTGCACCCCGACTTCGGGTCTTGCAGCGGGATATCGTTGGTGGCCACCTGCTCTTGCGTCAGGCACGAGCGCACACCCTTGCCCCCCACTGTCACACCCTGTTTGGCCAGCACCCCTTCCATCATGGCGCGCTGCTCTGGCGGCAGGTTTTTCAACTGGCCGAGCATGAACTCCATGTCGGGTAACGGCTTGCCATCGACCTGCATGTTGCTGGTGGTCAGCTCCCACAAGCCGGGCTGCAACATCTGTGCATGCACCAATGGGCTGCTCAGGCCAAGGGCCAACGCCAACAGTGGCAGACGAATCTTCATGGACGAACGCTCCTGGAAAAAACCGGCCAACGGGCCGGGCTGAGGCTTAGACGCCAAATCCAGCTGCAGGTTGCAAGCCGCACCTGGACGTGTTCTGTTACCCACAGTGTACTCGGCAAGCAGGATGCATATGGATTACCACAGCCCCTACTTCTTCGGTTATGTGCTCGGCCTGATTCACCTGTTGGGCATTGTCGCCGCACTGCATGCAGTGTTCACCGTGCGCACCGCCCAAGGTGCGATTGCCTGGGCCATGCCCCTGGTCTTCATTCCCTACCTGACGCTCATCCCCTACCTGATCTTCGGTGCCCGCTCCTTCTACGCCTACATCAAGGCACGGCGCCAGGCCAACCAGGAAATGCACGTGGCCATGGCCAACCTGAACTGGCGCCCCTGGGTAGAAGAGGCCCTCACCGCCCGCGAGTCGGAAAGCTATGCCGCCCTGCGCGCCATGCCCAAACTTGGGCGCATGCCTTGCCTGGCGAACAACCAGGTAAAGCTGTTGATCGACGGCAAGGCGACTTTCGATGCCATCTTCGCCGCCATCCATCAAGCCCGCGAAGTGGTGCTGGTACAGTTCTTCATCATCCACGACGACACCTTGGGCAAGGCACTGCAGCAGTTGCTGTTGCGCAAAGCGGCTGAAGGCGTGAAGGTTTTCGTGCTGTATGACCGTGTCGGCAGCCATGCCTTGCCGGCCAGCTACAGCCAGGTACTGCGTGACGGTGGCGTGGAGATTCATGCCTTCGCGACACGCCGTGGTTGGTTCAATCGCTTTCAGGTCAACTTCCGCAACCACCGCAAGATCGTGGTGGTGGATGGCCTGACGGGTTTCATCGGCGGGCACAACGTGGGTGACGAGTACTTGGGTGAGCACCCGCAACTGTCGCCCTGGCGCGATACCCATGTGCAGATCGGTGGCCCGGTACTGGCCTGTTTGCAGGAGTCGTTCGCCGAAGACTGGTACTGGGCGACCCGCCAGCTGCCGCCGTTGATCCTGCCCGATACCTACCCGGAGAACGGCGTACTGTGCCAAGCCCTCGCCAGCGGGCCGGCAGACCCGCAGGAAACCTGCTCGCTGTTCTTCCTCGAAGCGATCCATTCGGCGACACGCCGGGTGTGGATCACCAGCCCCTACTTCATCCCGGACGAGGCCATTTTTGCCGCGTTGCGTCTGGCCGTTCTACGCGGTGTAGATGTGCGCATCCTCATTCCATCACGCCCCGACCACCGGATCGTCTACGCCGCCTCCAGCCTGTTTGCCTTCGAAGCGGTGCGTGCCGGAGTGCGGATGTTCCGTTACTTGCCAGGCTTTCTGCACCAGAAGGTGGTGCTGGTAGATGACGAGGTCAGCGCGATCGGCAGTGCGAACCTGGATAACCGTTCGTTCCGCCTGAACTTTGAAATCACCTTGCTGACCGTCGACCGCGTGTTCGCCGACCAGGTCGAACAGATGCTGCTTCGTGACTTTGATCAAGCCCGGGAAATCACCCCAGAGGACAGTCTCGATACGCATCGGCTGCAGCAGCTTGGGATGCGAATAGCCCGGTTGATCTCGCCGATTCTTTAAGGTGAGTTTCAAGTTTACTCATTCTCTGTAGGAGCAGCCTTGTGCTGCGAAAAGGCCGGTGCAGGCACCCTCAATCGATGGTGTTTGCACCGGCCTCTTCGCAGCACAAGGCTGCTCCTACAAAACTTGGACGTTCAGCGGTAAAGGTCCTCGCGCGTCCAAGGCAGGTCATGGTGACCATCGGCATAGGGCTTCACAGCCAAAATCTGGTGCAGGTTGATCCAGCCCTTCTCGAAGGCATAGGCACAACCGGCCAGGTATAGCCGCCAGATACGCAGGGTCTTTTCCGGCACCATGGCCGCGGCGCGGTGCAGCTGGTTCTCCAGGTTTTCGCTCCAGTGGTGCAAGGTCTTGGCGTAATGCAGACGAAGGCTTTCCACATCGACCACCTCGAGCCCTGTTTCACAGATGCTCGCACTGATCATCGACAGGTGGGGTAGCTCGCCATGGGGGAATACGTAACGGTCGATGAACTCCCCTGCCCCTCGCCCTACCGGCCGGCCATCCACATGCTTGGCGGTGATGCCATGGTTCATCACCAGGCCACCTTCGCGCACGGCACCGAACAGCTTCTGGCAATACAACGACAGGTTGGCATGCCCCACGTGTTCGAACATGCCAACACTGACCACCTTGTCGAAACGCCCATCCTGGGGAAGGTCACGGTAGTCGAGGATCTGCAGGTCGACCTGATCGGCCAGCCCCTCCTCCTTCACCCGCTGACGGCCCAGCTTGAGTTGCTCCTTGCTCAAGGTAATGCCAAAAACCTTGGCACCGTATTCGCGCGCGGCGAAGCGTGACAGGCCACCCCAGCCACAGCCGACGTCCAGCAGGTAGTCCCCGGCTTGCAGGCGCAACTTGCGGCACAGGTGATCGAACTTGTCCTGCTGGGCCTGGGCGAGGGTGTTGTCCGGCTCACGGAAATAGCCACAGGAGTAAGCCATGTCCGGGTCCAGCCACAGCTGATAGAACGCGTTGGACAGGTCGTAGTGGTAGGAAATGGCTTCGGCGTCGGTGTGCTTGTCATGGGCGGTACGCTGTGGAACAGCGTCCTCGTCGTCACTCAGCAGCGCCTCGCTGAGTTCGTCGCATACCCGAATGACCTCGCCGATATCGCCTTCAAGCTCCAGCTTGCCTTCAACGAAAGCCTCACCCAGCTCGTTCAAGCTCGGGTGGGTCAGCTGGCTGATCAATTGAGGCTCCTTGATCAGGATCGTGACTTGCGGGCTGGGCCCAAGATCGAACTGGTTGCCGTCCCACAACTTCAGACGCAAAGGTAAGTGCAGGCTCTGCAACGCAGGTGGAAGTTGCGCAAGCATCAATGACCCTCCCTTCAGGTAACGGGGCGTCACGCCTCATAATTTCGGACGCCTCCGGATCAGGGTAGTTCATTGGTGCCGATTTTGGGCTTTACACGACGATGGTCTAGAACAAACAGACATGAAAGACACGCAGATTGTATACAACTTTAAGCGCACAGACTAACCTTGTGCCCCTCTCGCGCTTCTTCATCCTGGAGTTGAACCCATGAAATCCTATGACGTGGTGATCATCGGCGGTGGCCCTGGCGGCTACAACGCGGCAATCCGAGCAGGCCAGCTGGGCCTGACTGTTGCCTGTGTGGAAGGCCGCTCGACCTTGGGCGGCACCTGCCTCAATGTCGGCTGCATGCCGTCCAAGGCGCTGCTGCATGCATCCGAGCTGTACGAGGCCGCCAGCGGCGAGGAGTTCGCCCACCTCGGTATCGAAGTGAAGCCCACCCTGAACCTCGCCCAGATGATGAAGCAGAAGGACGAGAGCGTTACCGGCCTGACCAAGGGCATCGAGTACTTGTTCCGCAAGAACAAGGTCGACTGGGTCAAGGGTTGGGGGCGTCTGGATGGCATTGGCAAAGTCGTGGTCAAGGCCGAGGACGGCAGCGAAAGCACCCTTCACGCCAAGGACATCGTCATTGCCACCGGTTCCGAGCCCACGCCCCTGCCAGGCGTGACCATCGACAATCAGCGCATTATCGATTCGACCGGTGCCCTGTCCCTGCCCCAGGTGCCCAAGCACCTGATCGTCATCGGCGCTGGCGTTATCGGCCTCGAGCTGGGTTCGGTATGGCGCCGCCTGGGCAGCGAAGTGACGGTCATCGAATACCTCGACCGCATCTGCCCGGGCACCGATGAAGAAACCGCCAAGACCTTGCAGAAGGCCTTGGCCAAGCAAGGCATGAGCTTCAAGCTCGGCAGCAAAGTCACCCAGGCCACCTCGTCGGCTGATGGCGTCAGCCTGACGTTGGAGCCCGCCGCCGGTGGCGACGCACAAACCTTGCAGGCCGACTACGTGCTGGTGGCCATCGGTCGCCGCCCCTACACCCAGGGCCTTAATCTGGAAAGCGTAGGCCTGGCGACCGACAAACGCGGCATGCTCAGCAACGAGCATCACCGCAGCTCGGTGCCTGGCATTTGGGTGATCGGCGATGTCACCTCAGGCCCGATGCTGGCGCACAAGGCCGAAGACGAAGCGGTGTCGTGCATCGAGCGCATCGCCGGCAAGGCCCATGAGGTCAACTACAACCTGATCCCCGGTGTCATTTATACCCGCCCCGAACTGGCCAGCGTCGGCAAGACCGAAGAACAGCTCAAGGCAGAAGGCCGCGCCTACAAGGTGGGCAAGTTCCCCTTCACCGCCAACAGCCGCGCCAAGATCAACCACGAGACCGAAGGGTTCGCCAAGGTACTCGCCGATGCCAACACCGACGAGGTACTGGGCGTGCACCTGGTGGGCCCGAGTGTCAGTGAGATGATCGGTGAATTCTGCGTGGCCATGGAGTTCTCGGCGTCGGCAGAGGACATCGCCCTCACCTGCCACCCGCACCCGACCCGCTCCGAGGCGTTGCGCCAGGCGGCGATGAATGTGGAAGGGATGGCGATGCAGATCTGACGTCGCGCTCAGCTCGTATTGCGCTGTGGGAAAGGACGCCCACCGCTTGCCGCTTTGCCGACTGATGGTGACAGGGACGAGCGGATGGTCCGCAGGCTATGCCGCAGCGCTCTGAAAACAAGAGCGCCGCAGCCTGGCATCACCTTTAGAACGTCGCGTTCTTGAGCGAGATGTGGCAGTTCTTGTAGTCGTAGTCGACCAGTGTCACGACACCGGAAACATTCGATTTTTTCCCAACGGAAAGCGCATTGACCATGCTGGTGTTGGTCGATTCAGCGTGGATATCCACGTCGCCAACGCTCAGCACTACCCGATACGCCTCGAGCCCTTGATTGATCATGGCGACTTCACCGTTGGTGGAGAAGGTCTTGCCGCGGTACAGGCTGTTTGCACGAACCTTGTTTTCTTTCGTGACACGGCAGATTTCTGCAAGGCTTTGATCGATAGCAACTGGCGCGGTCGCCTTCTGAATTTCCTGCATTGTTTGCTCAAAATTCGCGCAACCCGAAAGGGCTACGAAAGGCAGCGCGGCGAAGAGGCAATTACGAAGAGCTTTCATGTGGACAACCTTACAGATGATTGAAGAAGTGCTTTGGCCTTGAGCACACCCAGACTGGAGAAATTTCAGACAGTTCCATACAAACCTCGCGGGCTAATGCAGGCGTGGCCTATAGGCGATGGCTAGGCGTTGGGCTGACTTGCGGAATATCGTGCACTACCGGTCAGAACGACGGCGGCAGCGAAGTAAGAAGGGGGGACAGCAGGCATCAGTCATTCCTTTGAGGCGCGTTTGAATGTGTTCAATCCTATGAACTGGCCGGAAGTTATACCAAAATCGGTTTTATTGCGCAAAAAAGCACCAGCACCTGCTGTGGATCACAGCGGGGCCGGTGCTTTTTAACGGTTGCCCGTAGGTTTATTCCACCGTCACCGACTTCGCCAAGTTACGCGGCTGGTCAACGTCGGTGCCCTTGAGCACCGCCACGTAGTACGACAGCAACTGCAGCGGGATGGTGTACAGGATCGGTGCCAGGGCGTCAGCGATGTGCGGCACCTTGATCACGTGGGTGCCTTCGCCGTTGGTCATGCCAGCGTGCTCGTCGGCAAACACCACCAGCTCACCGCCACGGGCACGCACTTCCTGCAGGTTGGACTTGAGCTTCTCCAGCAGTTCGTTGTTCGGCGCCACGGTCACGACTGGCATGTCGTTATCCACAAGTGCCAGCGGGCCGTGCTTCAGCTCGCCTGCCGGGTAGGCTTCGGCGTGGATGTAGGAGATTTCCTTGAGCTTGAGCGCGCCTTCCATCGCTACCGGATACTGGGCGCCGCGGCCCAGGAACAGGGTGTGGTGCTTGTCGGCGAACAGCTCGGCGATCTTCTCGACAGTTGCGTCCATGGCCAGTGCCTCGCCCAGGCGGGCCGGCAGGCGACGCAATTCTTCAACCAGCTCGGCTTCGACACCAGCTTCGAGGGTGCCGCGTACCTGGCCCAGGGCCAGGGTCAGCATCATCAGCGAGACCAGCTGAGTGGTGAACGCCTTGGTCGAAGCAACGCCGATTTCCGGGCCTGCCAGGGTCAGCAGGGTCAGGTCGGATTCACGCACCAGCGAGCTGATGCCGACGTTGCAGATCGCCAGGCTGCCGAGGAAGCCCAGCTCCTTGGCGTTGCGCAGGGCAGCCAGGGTGTCGGCAGTCTCACCGGATTGCGAGATCGAGACGAACAGGGTGTCGGGCTGCACCACCACCTTGCGGTAGCGGAACTCGCTGGCGACTTCGACCTGGCAAGGGATGCCGGCCAGGCTTTCCAGCCAGTAACGGGCGACCATGCCGGCGTGGTAGCTGGTGCCGCAGGCAACGATCTGTACGTTGCGCACTTTGGCGAACAGGTCGGCGGCTTTCGGGCCAAAGGCCTGAACCAGCACGTGGTCTTTGCCCAGACGGCCTTCCAGGGTGCGCTGGACCACGCTTGGCTGCTCGTGGATTTCCTTGAGCATGAAGTGACGGTAGTTGCCCTTGTCCGCCGCTTCTGCACCTTCGTGATACTGCACGGTTTCACGCTGGACCTTGTTGCCAGCCTGGTCCCAGATGCTGACCTGGTCACGGCGGATTTCAGCGATATCGCCTTCTTCCAGGTACATGAAACGGTCGGTGACCTGGCGCAGGGCCAGCTGATCCGAGGCCAGGAAGTTCTCGCCAAGGCCCAGGCCGATCACCAGCGGGCTGCCGCTGCGGGCAGCTACCAGGCGGTCTGGCTGTTTAGCGCTGATCAGGGCCAGGCCATAGGCGCCATGCAGGCGCTTCACCGCAGCCTTCAGCGCGTCGGTCAGGTCTGCAACGGTCTTGAGCGTGTGGTGGATCAGGTGGACGATGACTTCGGTATCGGTCTGCGAGGTGAACACGTAGCCGAGGCCTTTAAGCTCTTCACGCAGTTCTTCGTGGTTCTCGATGATGCCGTTGTGCACGACCGCCAATTCGCTGCCCGAGAAGTGTGGGTGGGCATTGCCTTCGGTTGGCGCGCCGTGGGTAGCCCAACGCGTGTGTGCGATACCCAGCTGGCCGACGAGCGGCTCGGCGGCCACGGCAGCTTCCAACTCGCTGACCTTGCCAATCCGGCGGCGACGCTCCAGCCCACCCTGCTGGCTGTAGACCGCCAGGCCGGCACTGTCGTACCCGCGGTACTCAAGGCGCTTGAGGCCTTCGATCAGGATGGCGGTGATATTACGTTCGGCTACGGCACCAACGATTCCACACATGTTCATTGCTCCTGGCTGATCGCGGCGCAAATCAGGTTGATGCCGCGGGCTTGAATTTGTTCGCGTGCCGCTGCGGGCAGGCGTTCGTCAGTAATGAGGGTATTCACGCTGCCCCACGGCAGCTCAAGGTTGGGGATTTTGCGCCCCACCTTGTCGGACTCGACCATCACGATCACCTCACGGGCGACCTCGGCCATGACTCGGCTCAGGCCCAGCAGCTCATTGAAGGTGGTGGTGCCCCGGTTGAGGTCGATGCCATCGGCACCGATGAACAGCTGATCGAAATCGTAGGAGCGCAGCACCTGCTCGGCAACCTGCCCCTGGAACGATTCGGAGTGCGGGTCCCAAGTACCACCGGTCATCAGCAATACAGGCTCATGCTCGAGATCGCTGATGGCGCGGGCCACGTTCAAGGAATTGGTCATCACCACCAGGCCAGGCTGTCGGCCCAGCTCGGGAATCATCGCGGCAGTGGTGCTGCCACTGTCGATGATGATCCGCGCATGTTCGCGGATACGCCCTACCGCCGCGCGGGCAATGGCCTTCTTGTAAGCAGACACGGGCTGGGCCGGCTCACCGAGCAGCTCTTGCGGCACCGGTACCGCACCGCCATAGCGGCGTAGCAACAGGCCGTTGGTTTCCAGGGCGGCGAGGTCTTTGCGAATGGTCACTTCCGAGGTTTCGAAGCGCTTGGCCAATGCATCCACACTCACCTCCCCTTGCTCACTGAGCATGGCCAGGATGTTGTGGCGGCGTTGAGGCGTGTTACGTTTCGACATGAGCGCTTAAGTTTCGTTTCGAAAGATAATGGTTGCAATCAAAACCTAAGACGCTCGTCCCGTCAAGCAGTCGCTGCCCTGTGGATAGTTTCGTCCCGTGTAGGAGCGCAACTCACCCCAAAAAAAAGCCGGCTTATTCACATAAGTCGGCTTTCGATCGAAACAGCTGTGGGTAACTCAGCTCTTCTTGATTTTCTCCGGCCGCTTCCAGCCCGAGATGTTGCGCTGACGCGCGCGGCCCACAGCCAGGTCGGCGGCTTCGACGGTCTGCGTGATAGTAGAACCGGCTGCCGTGGTCGCGCCGGCCTTGATTTCCACAGGCGCCACCAGTGAGTTGTTCGAACCGATGAACACGTCCTCACCCATCACGGTCTTGAACTTGTTGGCGCCATCATAGTTGCAGGTGATGGTGCCTGCGCCGATGTTGGTGCGCGCGCCGATTTCGGCGTCGCCCAGGTAGCTCAGGTGGCCTGCCTTGGCGCCTTCGCCCAGATGAGCGTTTTTCAGCTCGACGAAGTTACCCACATGGGCCTTGGCATCCAGCACGCTGCCTGGGCGCAAGCGAGCGAACGGGCCGGCATCGCTGCCCTCGCCCATCACCGCACCTTCGATGTGGCTGTTAGCCTTGACCACCACACCCTTGCGCAGGGTGCTGTTCTTGATCACGCAGTTGGGGCCGATCTCTACGCCGTCTTCGATGACCACCTGGCCTTCGAGGATCACGTTGATGTCGATCAGCACATCGCGACCAACGGTCACTTCACCCCGTACATCGAACCGCGCCGGGTCACGCAGGGTGACGCCCTGAGCCATCAGGCGGCGGCCTGCGCGCAGCTGATAGTGGCGCTCGAGCTCGGACAGCTGGCGACGGTCGTTGGCGCCCTGCACTTCCATCGGGTCTTCAGGTTGCTCGGTGGCAACCACCAGGCCATCGGACACCGCCATGGCGATGACGTCGGTCAGGTAGTACTCGCCTTGGGCATTGTTATTCGACAAGCGGCTCATCCAGTCCGCCAGGCGCGCCGCAGGCAGGGCCAGAATGCCGGTGTTGCCTTCCTTGATCGCTTTCTGCGCGTCGCTGGCATCCTTGTGCTCAACGATGGCCGTCACCTTGCCTTGCTCGTCACGCACGATGCGGCCATAGCCGGTCGGGTCTTCAAGGGTGACCGTGAGCAAGCCCAGCTGTCGATCATTGGCCTTGGCCAACAGGCGCTGCAAGGTCTCCACTTCGATCAACGGCACATCACCGTACAGCACCAGTACGGTGTCAGCGGTCAATGCTGGCAGCGCCTGGGCCACGGCATGGCCTGTACCCAGCTGCTTGTCTTGCATGACAAAGTTCAGATCGTCAGCTGCCAGGCGCTCACGCACCTGCTCGGCACCATGGCCAATGACCACGTGGATACCTTGCGGCTGGAGTTGACGCGCGCTGTGGATAACATGGCCAAGCATGGAGTTGCCGGCAACCGGGTGCAGCACCTTAGGCAGCGCCGAGCGCATGCGGGTACCTTGGCCGGCGGCGAGAATAACGATATCGAGTGACATTACTGGCTACCAATCCTGGGCGGTCAGTGAAATGACCGGGGGGAGAAATTCGGAAAAAGAAAAAGGGTAGCCGAGGCTACCCTTTTACTCAATCGCAACAGAAGTGATCAGCCCAGGGCCGATTACTTGCCTTTGCGCATTTGCTGGACGGTACGCAGCTGAGCTGCGGCCTCGGCCAGACGTGCGGCGGCGGCGCCGTAGTCGAAGTCCGCGCCTTTCAGATTCAGGGCGTTCTCGGCAGCCTTGAGGGCTTCCTGAGCCTGAGCTTCATCCAGGTCTGCAGCACGTTGCACGGTATCGGCAAGCACCTTGACCATGTTCGGCTGAACCTCGAGGAAACCACCAGAGATGTAAAACACCTCTTGGGCGCCACCCTGCTTGGTCAGCGTGATCGGACCTGGCTTCAGATTGGTGATCAGCGGCGCGTGGCCCGGAGCGATACCAAGATCACCCAGGTTACCGTGCGCAACCACCATCTCGACCAGACCGGAGAAAATCTCTCCTTCCGCGCTGACGATATCGCAATGGACTGTCATAGCCATCTGCTTGCCTCAACCTGATAGCGCCCCTTGCGGGGCGCAGGAATTACAGTTTCTTGGCTTTCTCGATCGCTTCGTCGATGCTGCCGACCATGTAGAACGCTTGTTCTGGCAGGTGGTCGTAGTCACCTTTGAGGATGCCGCTGAAGCCAGCGATGGTGTCTTTCAGGGAAACGTACTTGCCTGGCGAACCGGTGAAGACTTCGGCCACGAAGAACGGCTGCGACAGGAAGCGCTGGATCTTACGAGCGCGGGCTACCAGTTGCTTGTCGGTCTCGGACAGTTCGTCCATACCCAGAATGGCGATGATGTCTTTCAGCTCTTTGTAGCGCTGCAGAACATACTGAACGCCACGCGCGGTGTCGTAGTGCTCGTTGCCGATCACGTTCGGGTCCAGCTGGCGCGAAGTCGAGTCCAGTGGGTCGACCGCTGGGTAGATACCCAGGGAGGCGATGTCACGGGACAGAACGACGGTGGCGTCCAAGTGGGCGAAGGTGGTCGCTGGCGACGGGTCGGTCAAGTCGTCCGCAGGTACGTATACGGCCTGGACGGAGGTGATCGAACCTTCCTTGGTGGAGGTGATGCGCTCTTGCAGAACGCCCATCTCTTCAGCCAGGGTCGGCTGGTAACCTACTGCCGAAGGCATACGGCCCAGCAGTGCGGATACTTCAGTACCGGCCAGGGTGTAACGATAGATGTTGTCGACGAACAGCAGAACGTCGTTACCTTCGTCACGGAACTTCTCAGCCATGGTCAGGCCAGTCAGCGCTACGCGCAGACGGTTTCCTGGTGGCTCGTTCATCTGACCGTAGACCAGCGCTACTTTGTCGAGAACGTTGGAGTCCTTCATCTCGTGGTAGAAGTCGTTACCCTCACGAGTACGCTCACCCACACCAGCGAACACGGAGTAACCGCTGTGTTCCATGGCGATGTTACGGATCAGTTCCATCATGTTTACGGTCTTGCCGACACCGGCACCACCGAACAGACCAACTTTACCACCCTTGGCGAACGGGCAAACCAGGTCGATAACCTTGATGCCGGTTTCCAGCAGGTCGTTGCCGCCTGCCTGGTCAGCGAACGAAGGCGCTGGCTGGTGGATACCGCGACGCTCTTCTTCACCGATCGGGCCGGCTTCGTCGATCGGGTTGCCCAGTACGTCCATGATACGGCCCAGGGTGGCCTTACCAACAGGAACGGAAATGGCAGCGCCGGTGTCGACGACATCCAGACCGCGCTTCAAGCCTTCGGTCGAGCCCATCGCAATAGTACGAACCACGCCGTCGCCCAGCTGCTGCTGAACTTCGAGGGTGGTTTCCGCGCCTTGTACTTTCAGCGCGTTGTATACACTCGGCACGACGTCACGTGGGAATTCCACGTCGATGACGGCGCCGATGATTTGAACGATACGTCCGCTACTCATAGCTGGATCCTCTGAATATGTGAACCGTTAAACCGCGGCAGCGCCGCCGACGATTTCCGAGATCTCCTGGGTGATCGCAGCCTGACGCGCCTTGTTGTAGATCAACTGAAGCTCTTTGATCAAATCACCGGCGTTGTCTGTGGCGTTCTTCATGGCGATCATCCGGGCCGCTTGTTCAGCAGCGTTGTTCTCGACCACCGCCTGGTATACCTGCGACTCCACGTAACGCACCATCAAGCCGTCCAGCAGCTCTTTTGCGTCGGGTTCGTACAGGTAATCCCAGTGATGCTTGAGATCCTGATCCGGGGTTGCCACCAACGGTACCAATTGCTCGACCGTTGGCTTCTGGGTCATGGTATTGATGAACTTGTTCGAAACCACGGAGAGGCGATCGATACGGCCGTCCAGGTAGGCGTCCAGCATCACTTTGACGGAGCCGATCAGATCGTTGATCGATGGCTCTTCGCCCAGGTGGCTGATCGCGGCTACGACGTTGCCGCCAAAGATGCGGAAGAAAGTCGCACCCTTGCTGCCGATCACGCACAGGTCGATTTCCACGCCCTGTTCGCGGTTTGCGTTCATGTCCTTGACCAGGGCCTTGAACAGGTTGGTGTTCAAGCCACCGCACAGACCACGGTCACTGCTCACCACGATATAACCGGTGCGCTTAACAGGGCGCTCGATCATGAAAGGGTGGCGGTATTCCGGGTTGGCGTTGGCCAGATGACCGATCACCTGGCGGATACGCTCCGCGTAAGGACGGCTAGCAGCCATGCGCATTTGTGCCTTGCGCATTTTGCTGACCGCCACTTTCTCCATGGCGCTGGTAATTTTTTGCGTGCTTTTGATGCTCGCAATCTTACTGCGAATCTCTTTTGCGCCTGCCATGTATCACCTATCAGGTTAGCAAGCGGGGGCCTGGGCCCCCGCTGCGGCTTACCAGGTCTGGGTGGCCTTGAACTTCTCGATACCGGCTTTCAGGCCAGCGTCGATTTCGTCGTTGAAGTCACCCTTCACGTTGATCTTCGCCATCAGTTCAGCGTGATCACGGTTGAAGAAGGCGATCAGTGCTTGCTCGAAGCTACCGATCTTGGAGACTTCTACGTCAGTCAGGAAACCACGCTCAGCGGCGTACAGCGACAGGGCCATGTCCGCGATGGACATTGGCGCGTACTGCTTCTGCTTCATCAGCTCGGTAACGCGCTGACCATGCTCCAGCTGCTTGCGGGTCGCTTCGTCCAGATCGGAAGCGAACTGGGCGAATGCAGCCAGTTCACGGTACTGAGCCAGAGCGGTACGAATACCACCGGACAGCTTCTTGATGATCTTGGTCTGAGCGGCACCACCTACGCGGGATACCGAAACACCGGCGTTCACTGCAGGGCGGATGCCCGAGTTGAACATGGCCGATTCCAGGAAGATCTGACCGTCGGTGATCGAGATCACGTTGGTCGGAACGAACGCGGAAACGTCGCCAGCCTGGGTTTCGATGATCGGCAGCGCGGTCAGGGAACCGGTTTTGCCAGTCACAGCACCGTTGGTGAACTTCTCGACGTACTCTTCCGAAACGCGCGATGCACGCTCCAGCAGACGGGAGTGGAGATAGAACACGTCGCCTGGGTACGCTTCACGTCCTGGTGGACGGCGCAGCAGCAGGGAGATCTGACGGTAGGCAACGGCCTGCTTGGACAGGTCATCGTAAACGATCAGTGCGTCTTCACCGCGGTCACGGAAGAACTCGCCCATGGTGCAACCGGCGTATGGCGCCAGGAATTGCAGTGCGGCGGATTCCGAAGCACTGGCAACCACCACGATGGTGTTTTTCAGTGCGTCGTTTTCTTCCAGCTTGCGAACGATGTTGGCAACGGTGGAGCGCTTCTGGCCGACAGCAACATACACACAGAAAATACCGGAGTCTTTCTGGTTGATGATGGCGTCGATGGCCATGGCGGTCTTGCCGATCTGACGGTCACCGATGATCAGCTCACGCTGGCCACGGCCGACAGGGATCATGGCGTCAACGGACTTGTAGCCAGTCTGTACAGGCTGGTCTACCGACTTACGCCAGATCACGCCTGGAGCAACTTTCTCGACCGCGTCGGTCTCGGTGTTGCCCAACGGGCCTTTGCCGTCGATCGGGTTGCCCAATGCGTCGACGACGCGACCCAGCAGTTCCTTACCAACCGGAACTTCCAGGATGCGGCCGGTGCACTTGGCGCTCATGCCTTCGGCGAGGGTGTCGTATGCACCCAGGATCACTGCACCTACGGAGTCTTGCTCCAGGTTCAGGGCCATGCCGTAGACGCCGCCAGGGAACTCGATCATTTCGCCGTACATGACGTCGGCCAGA
Organism: Pseudomonas sp. B21-031; assembly: GCF_024748985.1. Taxonomy (NCBI): domain Bacteria; kingdom Pseudomonadati; phylum Pseudomonadota; class Gammaproteobacteria; order Pseudomonadales; family Pseudomonadaceae; genus Pseudomonas; species Pseudomonas sp. B21-031. The sequence goes on from NZ_CP087181.1 coordinate 5,962,328, forward strand.
CCGTGGATCCGCACGATACCGTCGGAAACCGAAACGACGGTACCTTCGTTACGGGCTTGGGAGCTCACATCGAGGTTGTCGATGCGGCCCTTGATGATTTCACTAATTTCGGAAGGATTGAGTTGCTGCATTGCTCTGCTGCCCCTTCAAACTCAAGATTTCAATGCTTCGGCCAGTTTCGCGATTTTGCCGCGAACAGAGCCATCGATTACCAGGTCACCAGCGCGGATGACGACGCCGCCAATCAGGCTGGCATCCTCCGACGCGTGCAGGCGCACTTCCTGGCCTAACCGTGCACTGAGAACCTTGGCGAGTTTGTCTTGCTGTTCTTGGTTCAACGCGAAGGCACTGGTGACTTCCACGTCCACGGATTTCTCTTGCTCGGCCTTGTACAGGTCGAACAGAGCGGCAATCTCCGGCAGAAGCAGGAGACGGTCGTTTTCCGCGGCAACATGAATGAAATTCTGTGCCTGTGCATTGAACTTGTCACCGCACACGTCAATGAACGTGGCGGCCTTTTCTGCGCTCGTCAGTCGCGGGGCCTTGAGCAGGCGCTGCATGGTGTCGTCTTGCGACACCGCAGCAGCCAGGCCGAGCATGGCTGACCAATTGGCCAGTTGCTGATGGGCCTGGGCATGCTCAAAGGCAGCCTTAGCGTAAGGTCGGGCCAACGTGGTCAGTTCTGCCATGATCGCCCTCGCTTAAATTTCAGCGGCCAGTTTGTTAACCAGCTCCGCATGCGCGTTTTGATCGATTGTGGCGCCAAGGATCTTTTCAGCACCGCCAACGGCCAGAGCACCCACTTGGGCACGCAGGGCGTCTTTAGCGCTGTTCAGTTCCTGTTCGATCTCGGCCAGAGCCTGAGCCTTCACACGGTCAGCTTCGACGCGGGCCTGTTCACGGGCTTCCTCGACAAGCTGAGCAGCGCGTTTCTTGCTTTGCTCAATGATTTCGGCTGCCTGTGCTTTAGCTTCACGCAGTTGCTGACCCGCTTTCTCTTGGGCCAGCTCCAGGTCGCGAGCTGCGCGGTTGGCAGCGTCCAAGCCATCGGCAATCTTCTTTTGGCGCTCTTGCAGAGCAGTGATGACCGGAGGCCATACGTACTTCATGCAGAAGAGTACAAAAATCAGGAAAGCAACGGATTGGCCAATCAGGGTTGCATTAATGTTCACGCCAACACCTCGCTCGGTCTTAATTCATACAGCAAATCAACTCGTGGTGACGAGTGATTAGCCGGCGATCTGACCAACGAACGGATTCGCGAAGGTGAAGAACAGAGCGATACCAACACCGATCATGGTTACGGCGTCGAGCAGACCGGCAACGATGAACATTTTAACCTGCAGCATCGGAACCATTTCTGGTTGACGAGCAGCGCCTTCCAGGAATTTGCCGCCCAGCAGGCCGAAACCAATGGCGGTACCCAGAGCACCCAGGCCGATCAGCAGAGCAACAGCGATAGCGGTCAGACCAACTACAGTTTCCATCTTTCCTCCCGACTTTTACGTCGTATTGGTTAGGTTTTTAGTTTGAAGCGGTAAAACAAATCGTGAGTACAGCTGCCCTTGCGGACTTTTTAAGCCCTCCCCCCGTACCGGCGAGGAAGGCTATCAGACACGCCAGGCGGTCTTAATGGTTATCTTCGTGCGCCATCGACAGGTAGACGATGGTCAGCATCATGAAGATGAAAGCTTGCAGGGTGATGATCAGGATGTGGAACACAGCCCACGCCCATTGCAGCACCACACCCAGGCCGCTCAGCCAGAGCAGGCCGGAGCCGAACATGACGGCGATCAGGATGAACACCAGCTCACCGGCGTACATGTTGCCGAACAGACGCAGGGCCAGCGAGATCGGCTTGGCGATCAGGGTGACGAATTCGAGCAGGAAGTTCACCGGGATCAGCAGGATCTGAACAAAGATGTTCTTGCTGCCGAACGGGTGCAGGGTCAGCTCACCGATGAAGCCGCCCAGGCCCTTGACCTTGATGCTGTAGAAGATGATCAGGGCGAACACGCTGAAGGCCATGGCCAGGGTCGCGTTCGGGTCGGTGGTCGACACGGCGCGGAACGGAATGTGCGGATCACCGGAGATCAGGATGGCCAGCTGAGGAATCCAGTCGACCGGTACCAGGTCGACGGCGTTCATCAGGAATACCCAGACGAAGATGGTCAGCGCCAGCGGTGCGATCACCGGGCTACGGCCGTGGAAGGAGTCCTTCACGCTGCCGTTGACGAAGTCGACCATCACTTCGACGAAGTTCTGCAGACCGCCAGGTTGGCCGGAGGTCGCCTTCTTCGCCGCCATGCGGAAGATGAACAGGAAGATCAGACCCAGCGCAACGGACCAGCCCAGGGTGTCCAGGTGGAACGCCCAGAAGCCCATTGCCTTGGCTTCTGCAGCCGAATGGGCGAAGCCCCAGCTGCCGTCTGGTAGTTGACCGTAGGTCAGGTTCTGCAAGTGGTGCTGGATATAGCCCGAAGCGGTTTCTGCTGCCATGGTTGCCTCAAACGCCCTAAGGTCTCGAAAGTCTTTTATTCATTAGCAGTGGCGCGAACCAGCTGACCATTAGGGTCAGCAGGAAGACGCCGAATACTGCTAACGGCGCCAATGGCTTCACTCCTGCGAAGGTCAGTGCAAACAGCACTGCCGTCAAAATCATTTTGCCTGCCTCGCCAGCGTAGAACGACTTGACGATGGCCTGCGCTGCCCGGGCTCCGCTGAAGCGAAATGCCTTCCAGGCGAAATACACATTGGGTAGCCAGGCAATCAAACCTCCGCAGAGACCTGAATATCCACTGACCGCCCCTTTCCACTGCCACAACACCAACGTTGCCAACAGCAGTACAACACATTGAGTCAGCAGTACCGGAAAAACCGCCCAGCGATGGAAAGGCAAGCGGTTTGGCGTGCGTATTTCCATCACAACTGCTCCTCGGAAGTCGACCAACAAGTCAGCTATGACTTGGCATAATTTGTGCCGACAAAATGCGCGCAGAGTATAGGGGTGGATTAACCCCTATTCAACTCTTCGTAGTGATTTCCGACTGCGCGCTACAACAGGAATTGTTTCAGCGGATGTGAGCAAGGACGCCTTGCAACTCGTCAAGCGAGTTATAGCGAATAACCAACTGGCCCTTGCCCTTGTTGCCATGACGGATCTGTACGGCAGAGCCCAGGCGCTCTGCGAGCCGCTGTTCAAGGCGTGCGATATCCGGATCAGGTTTGCTCGGTTCGACCGGATCAGGCTTGTCGCTGAGCCACTGACGCACCAGTGCCTCAGTTTGGCGCACGGTGAGGCCACGTGCGACAACATGACGCGCCCCCTCTTCCTGACGATGCTCTTCAAGACCGAGCAAAGCGCGCGCATGACCCATCTCCAGGTCACCATGGGCGAGCATGGTCTTGATCGCTTCAGGCAGGGTGATCAGGCGCAGCAGGTTGGCCACGGTAACCCGCGACTTGCCCACGGCATCCGCTACCTGCTGCTGGGTCAGTTCGAACTCCTGCTGCAGGCGCTGCAGCGCGAGGGCCTCTTCCAGGGGGTTGAGGTCTTCGCGCTGGATGTTTTCGATCAGCGCCATGGCGATGGCCGTTTCGTCCGGCACTTCGCGGACCATGGCCGGCACGGTGTCCAGGCCAGCCTGCTGGGTGGCGCGCCAACGGCGCTCACCGGCGATGATCTCGTAGCGGTTATCGGCAATCGGGCGAACCACGATCGGCTGCATCACGCCATGGGTGCGAATCGAATGCGCGAGTTCTTCCAGCGCCACCGGGTCCATGTCGCGACGCGGCTGGTACTTGCCACGTTGAATCAGCTCGACCGGCAGGTGTTGCAGTTCTTTCTGGTCGATCTTGACAGCCTGCTCTTCGAGCGCGCTGACGGAAGGACCACTGAGCAGTGCATCCAACCCACGTCCGAGACCCCGTTTCTTAACGGCCATACGGATTCCTTAAGTTGTTTGTGCAGTGCGGGATGGACGGCGCTGACGGCGTACCAGTTCCCCAGCCAGGGCCAGATAAGCCAGCGCGCCACGCGATTGCTTGTCGTAGGCCAGGGCCGGCATGCCAAAGCTTGGGGCCTCGGCCAGGCGAATGTTGCGCGGGATGACCGTGTCGTACAGCTGCTCGCCGAAGTGTTCCTTGAGCTGGGCCGAAACATCGTTGTTCAGGCTCAGGCGCGGGTCGAACATGGTCCGCAACAGGCCTTCGATCTTCAGCTCCGGGTTCAACCGGGCGGCGATGCGCTTGATGTTATCCACAAGGTCACTGAGACCTTCCAGTGCGTAGTACTCGCACTGCATGGGGATAATGACGCCATCGGAGGCCACCAACGCGTTCAGCGTCAGCATCGACAACGACGGCGGACAGTCGATGAGAATGAAGTCGTAGTTCTCGCGGATCGGCGCCAGGGCGTTGCGCAGGCGGCTTTCCTTGACCTGCATTTCCAGCAGCACCACTTCGGCGGCGGTCAGGTCACGGTTGGCCGGCAACAGCTGGAAACCACCGTGCTCGGAGTAATGCATGGCCTGAGCCAGGTCGCATTCCCCGATCAGCAGGTCGTATACCGAGTGCTCGAGCTCGTGCTTGTCGACACCGCTGCCCATGGTGGCGTTGCCTTGCGGATCGAGGTCGATCAGCAGCACACGACGTTTGGTCGCGGCCAGCGAAGCGGCGAGATTGATACAGGTGGTGGTCTTGCCCACACCACCTTTCTGGTTCGCGATTGCGAATACCTTAGCCATTGATGCGCGTGTTCCCAGTCATGCCTTGCGGCGCAGTATCAGCAGATGGCGCTGGCCCTGGCAACCCGGAACGGTCAGGGCCTGCTCGCTTTCCACTGTGAAGTCTGCGGGCAATGCTACCAGTTCATCGGCAGGATGCAGCCCCTTCATTGCAAGCCATTGCGTCCCGGTGTCGCCCAGATGGCGGGTCCAGTTGGTGAAGTTCTCCATGCTGCTGAAGGCACGAGAGATGATTCCGCTGAACGGTTGCGCCGGTTTGAATGCTTCGACCCGGCTGTGGATAACCTGCAGGTTGTCCAGCTTGAGTTCCATTTTGACTTGGGTCAGGAAGCGGGTCTTCTTGCCATTGCTGTCCAGAACCGTCACTTGCTTGTGCGGGTGCAGGATAGCCAAGGGTATGCCTGGCATGCCACCCCCACTGCCGACATCCAGCCAGTTATCGCGCTCGCTGTGGATAAACGACATGACGCTGAGGCTGTCGAGCAGATGCCGCGAAACCATCTCGTCCGGGTCGCGCACGGCAGTCAGGTTGTAGGCCTTGTTCCATTTGATCAACAGGGCCAGGTAGCCCAGCAGCATCTCGTGCTGCTGCGCGCTCAGCTCGATGCCGAGCTGGCGCGCGCCTGTGGACAATTCTTCGGCGTGTTGCGGGGTGACCAGGGAACTCAAGCGCTTTGCTCCAATTCGCGGCCTGCGCCGCGTTTTTTCAGATGAATCAGCAGCAGCGAAATGGCCGCTGGTGTCACACCAGGGATACGCGAAGCCTGGCCCAGCGTCTCGGGACGGGTCTGGCCAAGCTTGCCCTGGATTTCCTTCGACAGGCCAGAAATCGTGGTGTAGTCGATATCCACAGGCAGGCGGGTGTCTTCGCTGGCGCGCAGCCGAGCGATTTCGTCCTGCTGGCGGTCGATGTAGCCCGCGTACTTGGTCTTGATCTCGACCTGCTCGGCGACCTGTGGATCAATTTCATCACCACCGGTGGCCTCGATCAGGCCGGCGTAGTCGATTTCCGGCCGCGCCAACAGGTTGAGCAGGCTGTATTCGTGGCTCAACGGCGTGCCGAACTTATCCACAACTGCCTGGCCCTGAGGGGTATTCGGCCGAACCCAGGTCGACTTCAGGCGCTGCTCCTCACGCTCGATGCCGTCACGCTTGGCGCAGAACGCGGCCCAACGCTGGTCATCGATCAGGCCCAGTTCGCGGCCTTTTTCGGTCAGGCGCAGGTCGGCGTTGTCTTCGCGCAGGATCAGCCGGTACTCGGCACGCGAGGTGAACATGCGGTACGGCTCCTGGGTACCCAGGGTGATCAGGTCGTCGACCAGTACGCCGATGTACGCCTCGTCGCGGCGCGGGCACCAGCTTTCGCGGCCTTGCGCACGCAGTGCAGCGTTGGTACCGGCCAGCAGGCCTTGTGCACCGGCTTCTTCGTAACCGGTGGTGCCGTTGATCTGGCCAGCGAAGAACAGGCCGCCGATGACCTTGGTCTCGAGGCTGTACTTCAGGTCACGCGGGTCGAAGTAGTCGTACTCGATGGCGTAGCCCGGGCGCACGATGTGAGCGTTTTCCATGCCGCGAATCGAACGCACCAGCTCCAGCTGCACGTCGAACGGCAGCGAAGTCGAGATGCCGTTGGGGTACAGCTCATGGGTGTTCAGGCCTTCCGGCTCGATGAAGACCTGGTGGCTTTCCTTGTCGGCAAAACGGTGGATCTTGTCTTCGATCGATGGGCAGTAGCGCGGGCCAACACCTTCGATCACACCCGAGTACATCGGCGAACGGTCGAGGTTCGACGCGATGATTTCGTGGGTGCGGGCGTTGGTGTGGGTAATCCAGCAGCTCACCTGGCGCGGATGCATCTGCGCGTTGCCCATGAACGACATGACCGGGATCGGCGTATCGCCCGGTTGTTCGGTCATGACCGAGAAGTCTACCGACCGGCCATCGATGCGCGGCGGGGTACCGGTTTTCAAACGGCCTACGCGCAGCGGCAGTTCACGCATGCGGTGCGCCAGGGCAATCGAAGGCGGATCGCCGGCGCGACCGCCGGAATGGTTTTGCAAACCGATGTGGATAAGGCCACCGAGGAAGGTCCCGGTCGTCAGCACCACGGAGTCGGCAAAGAAGCGCAGGCCCATCTGGGTCACCACGCCTTTGACTTGGTCCTGTTCGACGATCAGGTCGTCGCAGGACTGCTGGAATATCCACAGGTTTGGCTGGTTTTCCAGGATTTCGCGAACCACAGCCTTGTAAATGGCGCGGTCAGCTTGCGCTCGGGTGGCGCGTACGGCCGGGCCTTTGCGGTTGTTCAAAACGCGGAACTGGATGCCGCTCTTGTCGGTGGCCAATGCCATGGCACCGCCGAGCGCATCGATCTCTTTGACCAGATGGCTTTTGCCAATACCGCCAATCGCGGGGTTGCAGCTCATGTGACCGAGGGTTTCCACGTTATGGGTCAGCAGCAGGGTTTTCACACCCATGCGTGCAGACGCAAGCGCAGCCTCGGTACCGGCATGGCCGCCGCCGATGACGATCACTTCAAAACGGGAAGGGAAATCCACCACGCACCTCGTGCCTGTTTTTGCGAATAGAGAAGGTAAGCGGACAAGTATAGGGACTTACCCCCTTGCAAAGGAACCGCTTGCGCAAAATTTGATCAGGCTGTGGATGAGTGGCAGACAACAAAAACAACGAAGAGAGATTTAAAGAAGCTTTGTTTTTATGTTTATTCTTATGCACACACCTTTCTGTGGATAAGGTTCTAGATCCCTTATTTGGCGCTGTGTACAGAGAAATTAAACCCTGTTATCCAAGTGCCATAAGGCCTCTGGATAACGCCCTTTAGCCTGTGGATTAAAGTGCTACTTATGCACAGACGGTTTTTTCCTCAAGAAAAAGAGGGGGTTATCAAGAGAGCTGATGGTGGGTTTTCCACAGGGTACAGCTGGGCCTTTTTTGTACCTGTTGATGAAAAAACCGGATTGTTGTGGCCGTTCGGCAATCCACAGACCGTCCCAGCGGGTCGGTGGGCCGAAAAGGTTGTTCAGCAAGTTGGGGTGAAGGCAGCCAGGTGCTTGTCTTGGGTTATGAGGGACGGCGTAAATCGAGCGCCGCCCGCGCGGCGCTTCGCAGCACAAGGCTGCTCCTACATCGGTTTCGGCCAGTAATGCCTGTCCCAGCGCGCGCGACCGCCTTGTTTGTTCCACACGATATTGAGCTAGGCGCCAAGGGGCCGCGCGCCTCTGTCTCAGGATTGACTGGCCCGATAAAAATGTAGGAGCAGCCTTGCGCTGCGAAGCGCCGCGCGGGCGGCGCTCGATCTCAAGGGCGCAAAAACTCCACCGCCAATCACCCAAAAAAAAGCCGCTCCCGGAGGAGCGGCCTGGTGTTGCGAGTGCCTTTTGAAGGCCTGTGGATTACTTACCGATGCAGAAACTGGAGAAGATGCGCCCCAACAGGTCATCCGAGCTGAACGCCCCTGTGATCTCTCCCAGGGCCTGCTGAGCCTGTCGCAGGTCCTCGGCCAGCAGCTCACCGGCCCCCGCCAGGGTCAATTGCGCGCGGCCATGCTCCAGGTGATCGCTGGCCTGGCGCAGGGCATCGAGGTGCCGCCGGCGGGCGCTGAAACCGCTCTCTGCGGTTTGTTCATAACCCATGCAGGCCTTGAGGTGGTCGCGCAGCAACTGCAGACCACTGTCGTCGTCCTTGGCGCTGAGGGTGATGGTCACATGGCCGTCGTCACACTGTTCCAGGCCCACGGCCTCACCACTGAGGTCAGCCTTGTTGCGGATCAGGGTGACTTTGCCAGGGTCCGGCCGCTGATCGAGGAACTCAGGCCAGAGGGCGAACGGGTCTGCGGCTTCCGGGGCTGTGGAATCTACCACCAGCAATACACGATCCGCCTCGCCAATAGCCTTGAGCGCCCGCTCGACGCCGATCTTTTCCACATGGTCATCGGTATCGCGCAGGCCTGCAGTATCGACCACGTGCAACGGCATGCCATCGATGTGGATATGTTCACGCAGAATGTCGCGGGTGGTGCCGGCGATGTCCGTGACGATGGCGGCTTCGCGACCGGCAAGCCGATTCAGCAGGCTGGATTTACCCGCATTCGGACGGCCGGCAATAACTACGGTCATGCCATCACGCAGCAAAGCGCCCTGCCCGGCTTCGCGTTGCACTGTGGACAACTCGCCACGCACCGCGTCCAGCATCGACAGCACGTGGCCATCGGCGAGGAAGTCGATCTCCTCCTCAGGGAAGTCGATCGCCGCTTCGACATAGATCCGCAACGCGATCAGCGCCTCGGTAAGGCTGTGCACACGCTTGGAGAACTCACCTTGTAGCGAACGCAAGGCATTGCGCGCGGCCTGGCTGGAGCTGGCTTCAATGAGGTCGGCGATCGCCTCGGCTTGCGCCAGGTCGAGCTTGTCGTTGAGAAACGCACGCTCGCTGAACTCACCGGGCCGGGCCAGGCGGCAACCAAGTTGTACACAGCGTTGCAGCAGCATGTCGAGGACCACCGGCCCACCATGCCCCTGCAGCTCGAGCACATCCTCACCGGTGAACGAGTTCGGCCCCGGGAAGTACAACGCGATGCCTTCGTCCAGCACCAGGCCCTGGTCATCACGGAAGGGCCCGTAATGCGCATGGCGAGGCGTTAGGGTGCGGCCGGTGATGAGCTGGCCTGCCTTGGCCGCCAGAGGGCCAGACAAGCGGACAATGCCCACGCCACCGCGGCCTTGGGCGGTAGCGATGGCAGCGATGGTCTCACGCACAGTGTTCATGCTCGAAAGCCTCTACGACAAAAACGACAGATAGCAAAAACGCCCCACTAGGGGGCGTTTTTATTCACAGACTAGCAGCCCGTCAAGCAGCAGCTTTTTTAGTCGCTGCTTCGATACGGCGGGTGATGTACCACTGCTGCGAAATCGACAGGCAGTTGTTCACAACCCAGTACAGCACCAGGCCAGCCGGGAACCACAGGAAGAAGAAGGTGAAGATGATTGGCATCATTTTCATTACCTTGGCCTGCATCGGATCCGGCGGCGTCGGGTTCAGACGCTGCTGAATGAACATGGTTGCGCCCATGATGATCGGCAGGATGAAGAACGGATCCTTGATCGACAGGTCAGTGATCCACAGCATCCATGGGGCCTGGCGCATTTCTACGCTTTCCAGCAGTACCCAGTACAGGGCCAGGAATACCGGCATCTGAACCAGGATCGGCAGGCAGCCACCCAGCGGGTTGATCTTCTCTTTCTTGTACAGCTCCATCATCGCCTGGGACATCTTCTGGCGATCATCACCGAAGCGTTCCTTCAGCGCAGCGAGCTTCGGCGCCACGGCACGCATGCGCGCCATCGAGCGGTAGCTGGCAGCCGACAGCGGGAAGAACAGGCCTTTGATCAGCATGGTCAGGACGATGATCGACCAGCCCCAGTTACCCAGCAGGCTGTGGATATGTTGCAGCAGCCAGAAGATCGGCTGGGCAATGAACCACAGGAAGCCGTAGTCGACGGTCAGTTCCAGGCCTGGGGACAACTCTTTGAGCTTGGACTGGATCTTCGGACCGGCGTACAGCATGGCGCTGGTTTCGACCTTGCCGCCAGCAGGAACGCTGATGGCTGGGCCGGTGTAGCCGATGATGTAGTTGCCTTGGCTGTCCTTGCGGGTCTGGACAACGTTGTTGTCCGACTTGGCCGGGATCCAGGCAGTGACGAAGTAGTGCTGCAGCCAGGCGACCCAGCCGCCGGACACATTTTCTTTCAAACTACCTTTGTCGATGTCTTTCATCGACACTTTCTTGTACGGCTCGGCAGCTGTCCACAGGGCGGCGCCCAGGTAGGTAGCGGTGCCAGTGGCCGTGCTCGAAGACGGATCGCCACTGGCGTCACGCTTGAGCTGGGCAAACATGTTGCCGCTCCAGGCCTGGCTGCTCTGGTTGTCGATCAGGTAGCTGACGGTCAGGTCGTACTCACCGCGCTTGAAGCTGAAGCGCTTGATGTAGTTCACACCGTTGTCGCTGAACTTCAGGTCCACCACCAGTTGTTCCTGGCCATCGGCCAGTTGGTAGTTGCGCTGTTCAGCCGCGTACAGCGGGCGACCCGTGGAACGGGCGTCCGGGCCATTGGCGCCGGTCAGGCCGCTCTGAGCCAGGTAAACACGCTCGCCACCGTTGTCGAACAACTGGAACGGAATGTTCGGGTGGTCCTGACGGCGTGGGTACTTCGGCAGGTTCAGCTGGACGATGTCACCACCCACCGGGTCGATAGCCAGTTCCAGAACATCGGTCTTGACGCGGACCAGATCCTTGCTGAGTGCGACCGGTGCCAGTTCGGCAGGGCTCGATTCGGCGTTGGCGCTCGGTACATCGGCGCTGACACCGTTGTTACCGGCCGGCACGCCATCGGGCAAGCCCGGAGCAACAGTGCTGGCAGCAGTATTCTGAGTCGGCAGGGCAGCTTGGCCGTAGTCATCGTTCCACTTCAGGACCATGACGTAGGACACGACTGCCAGCGCGGCGATCAGGATCGTGCGTTTAATATCCATGATTACTCGGCTATCGAAGAAGTTCGGGAGGAAGGAGCGGGTGGAACGGGATCGAAACCGCCGTCGTTCCACGGATGACAACGCCCCAGGCGACGAACGGCCAGCCACCCACCACGCCATAAGCCATGGTTTTCGATGGCTTCGTAAGCGTAACAGGAGCAGCTGGGGAAGAAACGACAGTGACTGGCCATCAGAGGACTGATGGCATAACGGTAAAACTGGATCGGAACGAGTGCCAGTTTACGCATCTTGGCTGTCTACCCCTGCGGAATCGGCGCTAACCGCTGGAGAAGGCCGGCTGCGCGCCAGGCGTTTCCAGAGCTTGCCAAAGTGTTGATGCAATTCCGGGTTTTCTACCTCACCCAATCCCTTGCGCGCGACGATCACGATGTCCAGGCCAGCGAGTATCTGCTGGTTCAGACGAAAGGAATCGCGCATCAAGCGCTTGAGGCGATTGCGTTGAACGGCGAGCTTGACGCTCTTCTTGCCGATCACCAGGCCAAGGCGCGGATGATCGAGGCCGTTCTCGCGAGCAAGGATCAGCAGGTTTTTCCCTGGAACCTTGCCGGTTGGGGAGTCGAAGACCGCTTTGAAATGTCGGGGTGTAAGCAGTCGCTTTTCCCGACTGAAGTCCTGACTCACCACCTGTGCCGAAAAATCAAATGGCCAGACGCTTACGGCCTTTGGCACGACGACGCGACAGAACAGCGCGGCCGTTCTTGGTAGCCATACGAGCACGGAAACCGTGAGTGCGCGCGCGCTTGATGGTGCTTGGTTGGAAAGTACGTTTCATGGCGTGTTACCTGGGTTTGTCGACGACGGCCGGGATGGCCCCCTTTTTAAGAGACCGGCGATTCTAGAGAAAGCAAGCCAATAGGTCAATTTCCAACCAGTCATTCCTTATAGAAGGCGTGACCGGCTCGGTCGATCAGACGCTGCCCAGACACGGCCTTAGGGTGAACGCACATCGGGGGATAACATGAAAAAAAAGAAGAGACATTTAAAAAGCTTTCTTAAAGAACTTATAAATCTTAAGTGGATAACTTTCTGTGGATAACGTTCTACAGCCCAGAAATCGCGGGCTGTACAGAGTTTTGAAACCCTGTCGGTATCCGGTGCTGCGCTTGTGCTCCGCATGCGCAGAAGCTGTGGATTAAAGTGCTCATTATCCACAGGTGAATTATCCACAGATCTCAACCCAGGGTTGTGCATAGCCCTCAGGTGCGGTTATCCACAGAGCTTATGCACAGCGCAATAAAGCCGTTTTGGTCGATAAATGGCTGTTTTGTCATGGCTCCTAACGTATCCACATGTGGATAACTGATCGCTCGACCGGTACAATGGCGGTTTGTTTTTGCCTCATCCGGCTTTCAAACTCAGGGGATATCC